>NZ_PVZC01000001.1 GCF_003002095.1 Allonocardiopsis opalescens
GCAATACACCGCCACACTGCCAAGACCCGCATCCCGGCACGCCCGCACCACCCGCACCGCGATCTCACCACGGTTAGCGATCAGCACCTTGCGCACGGTTCACACCCTCCCTGGCGGCCCTGGCGAGCGGCGGCCGCCCTCGGCCACCCCAGGAGTCTACGACCGCGCACCCCGGCCCGATGGGGCGGCACAGTGTCCCGGGGCGCTGAACACCATCGCGCTGACGTCGCCCGATGCCGTCCGCCCTCGGCCTCCGTGCCCCGAACCCGCCACTGGCAGCCGCTTGCAGCCCAGGATGCCGACCTTCCCGGCCAGGGCCGGATGTCCCTTCAAACGGCAGAATCGCTGGACGGTCCGTCACCGCACGGGGACCATTGAACGCGCCAACAGCTCCCGGACAGCATCCGGCCGCTCCAGGATCCAAGTGAATGAAAACGGCGCCGATACCAGATGGAAGCGCTGGTCAAAAAGGGTGCGCCCCGCACGAGCGGGGATGGTCTCTGATCGCGCCGACTGCCAGGATCGGGCCTGTGGTGCGCCCCGCACGAGCGGGGATGGTCTCCTGGACGGCCTGTTCCGCATCGAACTCGACGGTGCGCCCCGCACGAGCGGGGATGGTCCGCACGCTGGCGACGCCAGCGGCCAGGAGTGCGTGTGCGCCCCGCACGAGCGGGGATGGTCCGAGGTGGACCGTGACCACGCCCGCAGCGAGCTGGTGCGCCCCGCACGAGCGGGGATGGTCCCTGCTCGTCCACCCAGTACGCCATCAGGCCGCGGTGCGCCCCGCACGAGCGGGGATGGTCCGGTGAGGAGGGACTGACGAGACGCCCACACACCGTGCGCCCCGCACGAGCGGGGATGGTCCGGGGATGCGGGCCTTGCTCTCAGGATGGTTCGTAGTGCGCCCCGCACGAGCGGGGATGGTCCCCCCGAGGTCGCCACCGCACTGGGCAGCGCCCGGTGCGCCCCGCACGAGCGGGGATGGTCCCCCGTTGCTGGTCTCCAGCAGCGTCTTCAGCTCGTGCGCCCCGCACGGGCGGGGATGGTCCCCTCGGCGGCGGCGACGCGGTCGAGCTGACCGTGTGCGCCCCGCACGCGCAGGCAGGAACCAGAAGCCGGCATCAGGCCGCTGACCTGGTTGATACGTGGGATGTCGGGTCCCGTAGCGGGGTTCGGCCCGTGAGAGGGCCGCGCCTGCGGGACGCGGCGTCAAGCGCCCGCCCGCGAAGCAGCCGGACGCTTGACGTTCGGGGCGCCGCTCGTCGCCCACCGGCCGCGACGGCCGTCACGAATCGGTGTCACAACCCGTGACCGTTCTCAGTTCGTCGTCGGCTTCCCGGCTCCTGGGCACATGCCGCGCGAGCCGGGCGCCTGATGCTGCGGAGTGGTCGTCGCCTCGCCCACGTACACGCCGCAGTCCGGACACTTGGCCGACAGAATGTAGTCGAGTCTCATACCGCCTCCAGGGGCTTGAACGCCGAGGACGCGGAAGGCTCCTCTCCGGCCCGCAGCGCGTGGAGGAAGTACAGCCACGACTTGGCGCCGTTGTGGAACACCACTTCCACCCCGGCCGGTTTCGTGCTGACCGGGTCCGCCGACAGTGCGCCGAGCGCCTTGATCTCGGTGTTGCCGGAGTTGGCGATCAGGGCCAGCAGGTAGCCTTCCACGTCCACGATCCGTACCCGGCCGCTCATCGTCTGCAACTCGTACGGTGTCGCCGCGGCGGGCGGCTCGCCGTGCTCGATCCGCTCGGGCTCGCTGAACGGGTTGCCCCCGGGCGGTGAGATCGCGACGGCTTGCAGGAACACCCGGGCGTCGTTGCTGAACCTCAGCATCAGGCCGAACCGCCGGTCGGCGTCGCCCAGTTCCTCAAAGGTCCGAGTCTCCGAGACCACCGGAGAGGCGTCGGCCACGACCAGGTCGCGAACGAACGGAATGAAGCGGTGAAGACGCATGCCAGCACCCTACGGGGTTTCCGCCGCTGGAAACCTCATCCCTGGGACGTTCCTGCACGTCGGGCAATCGGTTGCCGCCGTCGCTCCACTGGGTGTTCAGGCGGTCCAGCCCAAGCGGCCGCGGACGGCGGCCGCGATGTGGTGGCGCCACAGCCAGGCCGGGAGTCGGTGGCGCGGGACGTAGGTCCACAGGTCGTCGTCGGCTTCGTTGCCTCGTGGGTGGGCGCGCAGCAGGTCCAGGCAGCGGCGGTCGGCTGTGCGGTGCAGGCGGGCGGTGTGGGCCAACGCGACGACGCCTTGGCGGCGCAGGTTCGGGTCCGCGGCGGCCAGGGCGCGGGCGACGCGGGGCAGCACCTTGTGCGGGTCGGGGTGGTGCAGCGCGAGTGCGATGACCGCGACCCCGGCTCCGGGGGCGCCGCGGTCGAGTGCGGCATCGACCTCCGCCGGGTCGGGTGACCAGTCGAGCGGCTGGTAGACGCGCCGGGGCCGGTCGCGATCCAGGTCTTCGGGCGGTTCCACGGGGCGAGCGTAGTCGTGAGCGGCGCGGCGTACGGGGGGTGGCCGGAAGGCGGGCGGGCTCGGCCCTCGGGGGCGCCGGGCCGGGGAGCCGTCCGCGTGGTGCGCGAGGCGGTGGCCGCCGAGCGTCCGAGAGCGCCGCGCGGCCACAGCATCGGCGGCCGCGCCGGGCCGGACGGACGACGCCTTGCCCCGGCGGCGCTCCGCTCGGCCGGACGGCGAAGGCCGCCTGCGCTTTCAACGCCCCAGTCCGCCCGCAGCGGAACGGGCGGTTCCGTCGGGCCCGCCCCGGCGCGCTAGCGGGGCCAGGCGCTGGCGCGCCAGGCGCCGGGGCCGGGGTGGAGGGCGGGGCGGGTCAGGCGGGAGCGGTCGCGCCAGGCGGAGGCCGGGCGCTCGCGGGTGTCGGACGCGCCCCGGGCCGCGCGGGAGCGGGCGGTCAGGGTCAGCGCGGCGACGAGGGCCGCGATCTCCTCCGGGGCCAGTTCGCCCCGGACCACCCGCAGGAACGGAGCGCCCGCCGGTGCGGACTCGTGATCATCCACCGTCGTGTCCCTCTCAACTCGGCCGCTTCCGGGCCGGTCCCCACCCTGTGGACGAATTCGGGCAGCCGAGATCGTACACGTGGGGGGAAACCCCTTGATTCAAGCCTGGCATAAGGCGTCACCTGCGGAGAAGTCTCTGCGGGCGGGCTGTGGACAGCTGTGGACAAGGCTGTGGATAACGTGTGGACAGCGTGCTCGGGACGGTGTGCGGACGCCCGGTGCGCCGGATTCCGAACCGGGGTGGTCGGCCGCCTCGGTGCCGCTTCCGTTCTTCGTCCGATCGGGCCATGAGCGGCCTCGTCCCACCACGCCGCTCAAACCGTCCGCCGGTTCCTCGCGAGACGCCGTCCACCCGTCCCTCGGGGCTCTGCGCAGGAGCCGCTCTTCCGGTCCACCAGCTCCGGGCAGACGCCGACCCGGACCTCGAAATCCTCGCGCAGGGCGGAGCTGAGCCCGTCCCGTCCGCCGACCGGCCCACCCGTCTCAAAGCGGGATATTGCCATGCTTCTTCGCCGGGAGCGTCTTCCTCTTGTTGCGGAGGGCGCGCAGGGCCCGGGTGATCTGGACGCGGGTCTCCGACGGGAGGATGACGGCGTCGACGTAGCCGCGCTCGGCGGCGCTGTACGGGTTGGCCAGGGTGTCCTCGTACTCCTGGATCAGCCGGGCGCGTTCGGCCTCGGGGTCGTCGGCGGCGGCGAGGGTCCTGCGGTGCAGGATGTTCACGGCGCCCTGCGCGCCCATGACCGCGATCTGGGCGGTGGGCCAGGCGAGGTTGACGTCGGCGCCCAGGTGCTTGGAGCCCATCACGTCGTAGGCGCCGCCGTACGCCTTCCTGGTGATGATGGTGACCAGCGGGACGGTCGCCTCGGCGTAGGCGTAGATCAGCTTGGCGCCGCGCCGGATGATGCCGTTCCACTCCTGGTCGGTGCCGGGCAGGAAGCCGGGCACGTCCACGAAGGTCAGCACCGGCAGGTTGAAGGCGTCGCAGGTGCGCACGAAGCGGGCCGCCTTCTCGGAGGCGTCGATGTCGAGCGTGCCCGCGAAGCTCATCGGCTGGTTGGCCACCACGCCCACCGGGTGCCCCTCCACCCGGCCGAAGCCCACCACGATGTTCGGCGCGAACTGCGCGTGCACCTCCAGGAAGTCGGCGTCGTCCAAGACGTGCTCGACGACCGTGCGCATGTCGTAGGGCTGGTTGGCGGAGTCGGGGATGAAGGTGTCCAGCTCCCGGTCCTCGTCGGTGGTCTCCAGCACCGCGTCGACGGGCTCGACGGGCGGGTCCTCCAGGTTGTTGGCGGGCAGGAAGGACAGCAGCGACCTGACGTAGTCGATCGCGTCCTGCTCGCCGTCGGCCATGTAGTGCGCGACGCCGGACCGGGTGTTGTGCGACCGCGCGCCGCCCAGCTCCTCGAAGCCGACGTCCTCTCCGGTGACGGTCTTGATCACGTCGGGCCCGGTGATGAACATGTGCGAGGTCTGGTCGGCCATCACGATGAAGTCGGTGATCGCCGGCGAGTACACGGCGCCGCCCGCGCACGGGCCCAGCACCAGCGAGATCTGCGGGATGACGCCCGAGGCGTGCACATTGCGCTTGAAGATCTCCGCGTACAGCCCGAGCGCGACCACACCCTCCTGGATCCGCGCGCCGCCGGAGTCGTTGATGCCGACGATCGGGCAGCCCGTCTTCAGCGCGTGGTCCATCACCTTGACGATCTTCTCGCCGAAGACCTCGCCCAGTGAGCCGCCGAACACGGTGAAGTCCTGGCTGAAGACCGCGACCGGCCGCCCGTCGACGGTGCCGTGGCCGGTGACGACCCCGTCGCCGAACGGGCGGTTGCCCTGCTGGCCGAAGTCGTGCGCGCGGTGCCGGGCCAGCCCGTCGAACTCCACGAAGGAGCCGGGGTCGAGGAAGGCGTCGATGCGCTCGCGGGCGGTCATCTTGCCCTTGGCGTGCTGCTTGTCCACCGCACGCGCCGAACCGGCGTGCACCGCCTCGTAGCGGCGCCGCTCCAGGTCGGCGAGCTTCCCGGCCGTGGTGTGGATGTCGATCCGGTCGGCCGGCAGCGGTTCGGGAGCCTCGGTAGCCATGGCCGACAGCGTATCGAGCCCGCTCCCCGGGCACCCCGGCAGCTCAGGCCCGCCGGTACGCGGTGCCGGCCCGGTCCCGCACCAGCAGGCCCTCGTCCACCAGGGCGCGGCGCAGCCGCGGGACGTCGTCGAACCAGCGCCGGCACACCTCGTTCACCTGCGGCTCGGTGTAGGACTCGCCCGGCGGGAACGACTCCGCCACCACCGCCAGCACCCGGGCGCGCACCGCCGGGTCGCGCGGGACGGACCGCAGCCGCCCCTCGTGGACGTGGCCGCCGCTGCCGCCGCGCTGCCCCGTGCGCAGCGCTTCGGCGCGGGCCGCCTCGCGGAAGGACTCCGCCCGCACCGTGTGGCCGCCGGTCCGCTCGTCGCGGGCGGCCAGGCCGCCGCTCACCAGCCGGTGCAGTGCGGCGGCCGCCGCCGCCGGACGCAGTCCGGCGCGTTCGGCCACCTCGGAGGCGGTGGTGGCCCCGAGCACCAGGGCGGCGAAGGCCGCCCGGCGGTCCGGCTCGGCCAGCAGCCCGGCCAGGGCGCCGCCGGAAGGGGAACGCGTCTGCGGTACGGTCGCGGATTCCGTCGCCATCAGGGCACCTCCAGAGCAGTCGGGTCGTCCTCCACCGATAACACGGGCGCGCACGCCACCGGAACCGGTTATTCGGCGGTCACGGCCCGGCCGCGCCGGGACCGGCGATCACCGCCCGGACGCGTCCGCCTCGCTCGGCCCCGCCGCGCCCCCCGGGCCGCCCAGCAGGGCGGACAGGTCCTGGCGGCCCTTGGCGCCGAGTTTGGCGTAGGCGCGGTGCAGGTGGTTGTCGACGGTGCGGGCGGCCAGGCCGAGGCGTTCGGCGATCTCGGTGGTGCGCAGGCCGGCCGCGGCGAGCCGGGCGATCTCCAGTTCCCTGCGGGTCAGCTCGGGGGCGCGCAGGGCGGCCAGTGCCGGGGTGTCGACCCCGGGGCAGCGGCCGGCGGCCAGGGCGGCGCGGGCGGCCGAGGCGCGGGCGGCGCCCTGGCGGCCGGCCAGCCGGTGCGCGGCCGAGGCGCGCGCCGCCGCCTCGGCGGCCGGCAGGTCCGCGCCCAGCTTCTCGAAGGCGGCGGCCACCCGGTCCAGGCCGGCGCCGTCGCGGTCCGCGGCGGCCCGGGCGTGCTCGGCGTACAGGCGGGCCGGCGCCCCGCCGACGCCGGCGGCGGCCGCCGCCAGCCGGTCGGCGACCAGGCGGGGCCGGCCCAGCCGGACCACGTCGTGCAGCGCGATCAGCTCGTAGCCGACCGCACCCTCGGCCTGGGCGCGGGCCGCGCAGTCCAGGGCGTGGTCCACGCCCGCGGCGGTGTCGCCGCCCATCGCCAGCACCCAGGTGCCGGCCAGCTCGCCCCACAGGGTGAACAGGTCCAGGCCGCGCCGCCGGGCGGCCCGGGCGTCGGCCAGCGCCCGCCCGGCCAGGGCGTGGTCGCCGGCCAGCGCGGCGGCGTGCGCCAGCTCGGCATTGACCAGGAAGCCCAGGCCCGGCTGGGCGGCGCCGAGCGCGCGGCCCTCGCCGAGCGTCCTGACGGCCTCGGCCGCCCGGCCGCGCAAGCGTGCGAGCTGCCCGGACATGAAGCAGCTCGCCACCGCGAGCAGTTCGGAGCCGCCGGGGCCCGCCGCCTCCACACCCTGGCGCACCCCCTCGGCCACCGCCGCCGCCTCCGGGAGGTCCCCGGCCAGCACATGCGTGTAGTACTCGGCCATCCGCAGCGTGCCGTCCAGCCACGGGGACGCCGCCCGGCCCGACGCCACCAGCTCCCGGCCCCGCCCGGCGGCGGCCAGCGCCGCCGCCGGCCGGCCGCGGCAGGCGTGGGCGAAGGCGCCGGCCAGGTGGGCGTGCGCTGCGTGCTCGGCGCCCGGCTCCCCGGCCAGCAGTCCGTCCAGCACCTCCAGGCCGCGCCGGGTCTGCCCGGTCAGCACCAGCACGGTGCCGTGCAGCATCCGCAGCAGCTCGCGGGCGTCCGGCGCGGTGGCGGCCGGCACCACCGCGTCCAGCAGGTCCAGCGCCTCCGCCGGACGGTCCAGGCCGTAGAACAGGTTCGAGGCGCGGGCGGCCACCCCCGCCGCCCACTCCTGCTGCGAGGCGGGCTCGGCCGACAGCAGGTCCAGCGCCGACTCGGCCTCCCGCTCCTGGGCGGCCGCCACGTGCGCGTCCGCCAGCAGCCGCACCGCCTCGTCGCCCCCGCCGGCCTGCACGGCGGCCCGGGCGAGCCGCTGGGTCAGCCGCAGGTCGAAGCCGGTCCAGGCGTGCCGGGCCGCGCGCAGCATCAGCCCGGGGTCGACGGCGCCGCCGCTGTCCAGCCGCCACAGCGCCACCCGCAGCGCGTCGTCGCGCCGCCGCGCCCCCAGCCCCTCGACCAGCTCGGCCAGCTCGCGGCGGCGGGCCCGGCCCCGGGTCACCGGCATGGTGGCCCGGATCGCCTCGGCGTGCAGCGGATGGCCCAGCCGCACCTCCACCCGGCGGTCCTCCTCCCCGCGCTCGCCGCGGTCCACCCAGACCAGGCCCTGCACTTCCAGCCGCTCCACCGCCTCCGGCGGCACCGCCCGCTCCAGCAGCGCCAGGCCGACGGTGCCCGCGCAGGCCAGCAGCTCCAGCGCGTGCCGCTCGGCCCCCTCCAGCCGGTCCAGCCGGGCGCCGATCAGCTCCAGCAGCCGCGGGGCGAGCGCCCACGGCCCGTCCCAGCCCCAGCCGCCGCCGTGCCGGCGCAGCGCGCCCGACTCGCGGCCGGCGGCCACGGTCTCGCGCAGGAACAGCGGATTGCCCAGGGTGGTCCGCCACAGCCGCGCCCGGGTGGCGGAGTCGACGGGGGCGTCCAGGGCGGCGGCGAGCACCCGCTCCATCTCCTCGCGGGTCAGCGGGCCCAGCTCCACCCGGGCCACCGGGCCGTCCCGCCAGAGCGCGGCCAGCGACTCGGCGACGGGCTCGCCGGTCCGCACCGTGCCGAGCAGCCGGGCCCGCCCCGTGCGCACCAGCTGCCCGAGCAGGGCGGCCGAGTGCCCGTCCAGCAGGTGGGCGTCGTCGGCCTCCACCAGCAGCGGCCGCGGATCGACGGGGTCCAGCAGCGCCTCGGCGGCCGCCCGCAGCGGGTTGCCGCCGGTCAGCGCGGGCAGGTCGGCGGGCAGCAGCCCGGACAGCGCGCCGAAGGGCACGGAGGCGGTGCCCGGATCGGCCATGGCTCGCCTGACCAGGAAGCGGGCCGGGCCGGCCAGCGCCAGCGCCTCGCGGACCAGCCGGGACTTGCCCACCCCCGCCGCCCCCGCCACGACGGCGCCCCCGCCCGGCTCCGCGGTGAGCGCCTCGACGACGCGGGAGAGCGCGGCGGTGCGGCCCACGAACGGCCAGTCGGCGCTCACGCGCGCAGGATAACAAGGGACGCCCGGCCCGCCGGTGGAATCCGGCGGACCCGGGACGGCATCGTCAGGTGGCGGACGGCGGGGCGCCGCGGCCCCGCCGTGCGGCCGGGCGGCTCAGCCCGGCTCGCGCAGTGCGTACAGGTTGAAGCCGACCGGCTGCTGCGCGGTGAAGACGCAGGCGTCGTGGCTGTAGGTGCCGCCCGGGCAGAAGCCGTGGCCCCAGGTGTAGACCATGTCCACCGGGCCCAGCACCACCTGCTCGCCCTGGGTCATCTCGTAGACGCAGTCCACGCCCGAACCGCCGTAGGGCTTGGTGCACGCGCCCAGGTAGACGCCGCCGACCGTCACGTCCACACCGCCGTCGGACTCCGGCGACAGGTGGACGACCAGCTCGTACACCTCGGGGGCGGCCGGCTCGACCACCTGGGGAACCTCCGGCTCGGCGGGCGGGGCCTCCGGCTCGGGCGGGACCTCCGGCTCGCCGCCCGTGCCGCCGCCGGCTCCGCCGGTGCCGCCACCGCCGGCACCACTGCCGTCGGTGCCGCCGCCCGAGCCCTCGGTGCGACCACCGCCGCCGGAACCGCCCTCCTCCGGATCGCCGGTCTCCTCGGTGCGCTCCTCCGGCTCGCTCTGCTCGCTCGCCGCGCCGCCGCCCGGCACCGGGGAGCCGTTCCCGGACCGCGGCGCGGGATCGGGCCCCGGCAGCCATTCCGGCAGATCCGGCAGCCAGCCGCCGCCTCCGCCCTCCGCCCCGGACTCTTCGGGCAGCGGGCCGCCGGAGCCGCTCGGGCTCCCGGACGCGATCCCGCCCGGCAGGCCGAAGGCGAACAGCAGGCCGCCCAGCAGCATCATCAGCAGCAGCGCCCCGCCCAGTCCGGGGCCGCGCCCGGACCGCGCCTTTACCCGGCTCCGGCCCGCCGGGGCGGGCGGCGCGGGGACCGGCCGGGGCAGCCCGGGACCCCGCGGCGGCGCAGGACGCCGGCCCGGGGCGCCGGGGCCGGACGGCATCTCGGCGGTCTCCTTCCCATCCGCCTTGCCGTTCGGCCCCGCCTTGCCGTTCGGCCCCGCCTTGCCTTCCGGCCCCGCCTTGCCTCCCGGTTCGCCTCCCGGCTCCGCTTTGCCGCCTGGCTCGGCTCTGCCTCCCGGCTCCGCCCCGGACTCCGATTTCGCCTCGGTCTCCGGCTCCGCCCCGGCTTCGGGCTTCGCCTTCGTCCCCGGCTCCGCGTCGAGCCCCGGCTCGGTCTTGGTCCCCGGCTCCGCGTCGAGCCCCGGCTCGGTCTTGGTCCCCGGCTCCGCCTCGAACCCCGGCTCGGTCTTGGCCGCCGCCTCCGCCAGGCCCGTCTCGTTCGCCACCAGCTCCAGCCGCTCGTCCAGCCGGGCGGCGGCCTCGGGGGAGAGGACGAACGGGAGGACGCGCACCGCCTCCATCAGCTGGCGCCGCTCGCCGCGTGCCCGGCACTCCTCGCACCGGCGCAGGTGGGCGGCGATCCCCTCCAGGTGCTTCGCCGGGATCGAACCCGCCGGGTCGCGCGCCCCGGCGGCCAGGTCCAGCAGGGCCGTCAGCTCCGGGCAGCGCTCGACCGCCAGCCCCGGATCGTTGGCCTCGATCCTGGCCACCTCGTCCACGTCCGCGCGCAGCATGACCCGCAGCGCGCCGACCAGCTGGGCGTAGCCCCGGCTCCTGGCCTTGTCCCGGGCGGCGGTGGTGCCGCGTGCGGCGCCGGCCGCGCCGTCCAGGTCGCGCCGGAGCAGGTCCTCGATCAGCTCGCGGGTCCGCGGCGTCAGGTGGGCCATCGCCCGCTCCACCAGGCGCCGGGCGCGGCGGTCCCTGGCCTGCCGGAACTGGTCGGCGAGGAAGGACAGGTCCTGGGGGTCCACCTCGCCCAGCGGCACGGCGGCCGGGCGGTGGTACCGGCGGCAGGCGCGGATGGCGGCGGTCCGCGCGTAGCCGCCGAAGTTGTCGAGGGCTTCGCCCCGGTCGCGCTTGTTGCGCAGCGCGACCAGCAGCCGCTCGGCGGTGTCGCCCAGGGCGTCCTCCACGGCCGCCGCGTCGTCGCGCAGCTCGGTGGCGCAGATCCGGGCCAGCACGGGCCGGTGCGCCTGGAACAGCTCCACGAAGGCGTCCGACCAGGCGGACTCGGGGGTGTCCCGGCGCAGCAGCATGCCGATCAGCGCGTTCTCGCGCTCCGGGGTGAGTGGGGTGCGGGCGGTCATGACGACACCTCCGCGGCGTGCTCGGAGCCGACGCCGGCGGCCGGCCCGGCCGGCCGGCCCGACGGCACCGGATCCACCAGGGTCTCCATGAGGGGGACGAGGAAGGCACTCATCGCGCTTTCCCTTCGGTCGGGACGCGCCGCGGTGGCGCGCTCTGTTGTCCAAAGAGAGGCGCCGCCGCCCGGTTTCCTGACAAAACGCAGGTCAGCGGCCTGACGGGGTCAGAGGAAGCGGGGGAAGTACTCCTCGTACACGAAGATCCCGGAGCCGGAGTCGAAGGCGGCGGGGAAGTGGAAGATGTGGTCCTCCGCCGGGCAGTGCGTCACCTCGCGGCCGTTGCCCATGAAGAACAGCGCCCGGCAGCCGACGCAGCGCCGCCAGCCGCCCTGCTTGGCGAAGCCCGACAGCGGGGCCAGGAGATTGGACTCGATCCGGAAGGTGCGCACGGACGGGGTGTGCCCGGCCGAGTTGTTCGGGCAGACGCCCGGCCCGCCGCCGAAGAAGGCGCCCTTGCAGGTCTGGCACCACTTCAGCGCCAGCATGCCGAAGGAGTCCTGGCCGGGGGCCGGCCGCTCGTCCACGAACCAGTAGTGGGCGCTGCCGTCCTGCTGGTGGTTGTGGTCCCACCAGTGGTGCACCGGGCAGTGCCCGTTGTCTCCGCCGAAGGCGAACCACATGCCCTGGCAGCGGCCGCACCAGCGGAAACCCGTGTCGGTGCCGGCGGCGGCCGGCGCGGCTGCCGTGCCCAGGGCCAGGCCGGTGCCGGCCAGCAGGGCGGTGGCGATCAGCGCTCTGCGGTCCAGCACCCGCTCGTCGGATCGGGCGTCCACGGGCACCTCCACGCCGCTCGGCACGTCCTTGCGGGCAGGCTGCCACCGCGGCGGGGACCTGTCGTGAGCAGTGCGGTACTCAATTCGCCTCCAGCCCTGGCCGCTTCAGGCCGCCGCCGGACGGCTCCACCGCCCGACGCCGTGCGCCGCCCGTCCCGCCACGCCCGGGAACCCGTACACGGCGCCCGGAAGCGGCCCAACCGAGCGAAGCGCGCCGAATTGCGGTAACACTGGCAGCATGACCCCAGACACCGAGGTCGCGCCCGCGGTCCAAGCGCGGGGGCTCACCAAGCGGTTCGGCGCCAAGACCGCCGTCGGCGGCGTCGACCTCGACATCCCGCGGGGCAGCTTCTTCGGCCTGGTCGGCCCCAACGGCGCGGGCAAGACCACCAGCATGTCGATGATGACCGGCCTGCTGCGGCCCGACTCCGGCACGGTCCGCATCCTCGGCCAGGACGTCTGGCGCGACCCCGTCGGCATCAAGTCGCGGGTCGGCGTGCTGCCCGAGGGGCTGCGGCTGTTCGAGCGGCTGTCCGGCCGCGAGCTGATCGGCTACACCGGGCGGCTGCGGGGTCTGGCCGCCGACGTGGTCGGGCTGCGCGGCGGCGAGCTGCTGTCCGTGCTCGGGCTGACCGCCGACGCCGACAAGCTGGTGGTCGACTACTCCACCGGCATGCGCAAGAAGATCGCGCTGGCCGCCGCGCTGCTGCACAACCCCGAGGTCCTCTTCCTGGACGAGCCCTTCGAAGGCGTCGACCCGGTGTCGGCCGGCACCATCCGCGAGGTGCTGCACCGCTTCACCCGCTCCGGCTCCACCGTGATCTTCTCCAGCCACGTGATGGAGCTGGTGGAGCAGCTGTGCGACCACCTCGCGGTCATCAACCACGGCCGCGTGGTCGCGGCCGGCCCGCTGGACGCGGTGCGCGGCGGCGCCTCGCTGCACCAGGCGTTCCTGTCCCTGGTCGGGGTGGCCCCGCGCGGCGACGGCGAGGAGGAACTGGCGTGGCTTGGGTCTTCGTCCGGCTGAAGGTCAGCCTGATCGCCGGCTCCCTGCGCGGCTCCACCGGCCG
Organism: Allonocardiopsis opalescens; assembly: GCF_003002095.1. GTDB lineage: Bacteria > Actinomycetota > Actinomycetes > Streptosporangiales > Streptosporangiaceae > Allonocardiopsis > Allonocardiopsis opalescens. The sequence goes on from NZ_PVZC01000001.1 coordinate 12,589, forward strand.
CACGATCGGCTTCGTGGCCGGCCTGGTGCTCGCCGCCGCGCTGGGCATCGGCGGCTTCGTGCTCACCTCGATGATGCGCCTGATCCCCGAGCAGGCCGAGCACGTCGGCGTGCTGCTGAGCTTCTTCCTGGTGGCGTCGTGGATCGCGCTGCCGCTGATCCGCTTCGGGGTGGACGAGACCCTGGATCCCACCCGGCTGGCGCTGCTGCCGATCCGGCCGCTCACCGCCGCCGTCGGGCTGCTGGCCGCCTCGGCCACCGGGCCGGTGCCCATCGCCTGCCTGCTGGTGCTGCTCGGCATGGCGGTCGGCCTGTCCGGCGGCCCGCTGTCGATCGTGGTGGGCGTGCTGGCTGCGCTGTGCGTCTTCGCGCTGTGCATCGTGGGCAGCCGCGCCGTGACCGTCTCCATGGCCGGGCTGCTGCGCAGCCGCCGGGGCGGCGACATCGCGCTGCTGGCGGGCGTCGGGGTGTTCGTCGCCTTCCAGTTCGCCAATATCGCGCTGCAGCGGGCCAGCTTCGGCGACACCACCGCCTTCCTCGCCGAGTTCGCCGAGCCGCTGAGCTGGACGCCGCCCGGTATGGCCGCCGCCGCGATCACCGCCGCTCGCGACGGCCGGCCGCTCGCCTCGGCCGCCCTGCTCGCGGCGGCGGTCGGCACCGTGCTGCTGCTCGGCTGGTGGTGGCACCGGCTGCTGGCCCGCTCGCTGGTCACCTACGACGCCTCCACCCAGAGCGGCGGCACCCGCCGCGGCGCCGGCTTCGGCACCCGCATCCCGTGGGTGTCGGCGCGCACGGCGGGCGCGGCCGCACGCGAACTCCGCTACGCCTGGCGCGACCCCCGCCGCAAGGCCAACTGGATCATGGCCCTGGTGGTGGCCGGGATCGTGGTCTTCAGCACCACCGGCGCGGTCGCCGACGCGATCGACCTCCAGACGATGGTGCTCACCATCTCCGTCACCGCCACGATCGTGGGCATGCAGGGCGCCAACCAGTTCGGCCAGATCGGCGGCTCACTGTGGATGCAGGCCGTCGCCACCGAGCGGCTTGACCAGGTGCGGGCCGACGTGGCGGGGGTGAACCTCGCCATCGCGATCATCGGCGTCCCCATCCTGGTGCTGGTCGCGGCGGCGATGGCCGTGGTGTCGGGGGAGTACGCCGCGCTGCCCGGCACGCTGGCGGCCGGGCTGGCCGTGGGGGGCGTCGCGCTCGGCCTGGCCAACCTGGCCAGCGTCTACATCCCGTACCGGCTGCCCGAGCGGCGCAGCAACCCCTTCGCCGGACCCAGCGGCGGGCAGGGCCTGACCATCATGCTGGGCAGCATGGTCTCGCTGCTCGGCACCGCCCTGCTGTCCACACCGGTCACCTACGCGGTGCTGAACCTGGACGAGGGCTACGGCCCGCTGCTGCTGGCCGCCGGCGCCTGCTACGGCGCGGCGGTCGCCTGGGCAGGACGCCGGCTCACCGGGCGGCGCGCCTACGCGCGCTACCCCGAACTGCTCGCCGACCTGGCCCGGGCGAGCTGAGCCGCGCCGGGCGCGCCGCGCCCGGAGAAGCCCGCCGCACCGAGAGTTCTTCCGCACGTCACCACCGGTTCGCCGACCGCGCCCCGCAATGGTCTGGACCACGCTCGCTAAGGTGATCGGTATGGCTGACTCCTCCGTGCTGTCTTCGCACCAACCGTCCCGGCCGGCCGAGGGCGACGCGGCCGGGGCCGTGGGCGCCGAGCGCGACAGCGCCCGCCAGCAGATGCCCGACCCGCTCCGCGCCGACGTGCGCCTGCTCGGCGCCATGCTCGGCACCGTACTGGAGCAGTACGGCGGCCCCGAGCTGCTGGAAGACGTCGAACGGCTGCGCCGCGCCGTCATCGACGTGCGCGGCGCCCGGGCCGACGACGCCGCCGTGGCCGAGCTGGTGGCCGCCTGGCCGCTGGAGCGCGCCGACGAGGTCGCGCGGGCCTTCACCGTCTACTTCCACCTCACCAACCTGGCCGAGGAGCACCAGCGGATCCGCTCGCTGCGCCGCCGCGACGACTCCGCCGGGCCGCCTCGCGAGTCGCTGGCCGACACCGTCGCGCGGATCCGCGAGGGCGAGGGCGAGGAGCGGCTCACCGAACTGGTGGACTCGATGGAGTTCCGCCCGGTGCTGACCGCGCACCCCACCGAGGCGCGCCGCCGCGCCGTGGCCACCGCCATCCAGCGCATCAGCCTGCTGCTCGGCGAGTTCAACGACCCCCGCAACGGCAGCGCGGAGACCAGCGAGATCCGCCGCCGGATGCTGGAGGAGATCGACCTGCTGTGGCGCACCGCCCAGCTGCGCAGCACCAAGCTCGACCCCCTCGACGAGGTCCGCACCGCGATGGCCGCCTTCGACGAGACCATCTTCCGGGTTGTCCCGGCCATCTACCGGGCGCTGGACACCGCGCTCGACCCCGCCGGGGCCGGGCTGCGCCCCGCCCTGGCGCCGGCCTTCGTCCGCTACGGCAGCTGGATCGGCGGCGACCGCGACGGCAACCCCTACGTCACCCACCAGGTCACCCGCGAGGCGATCAGCATCCAGTCCGAGCACGTGCTGCGCGCGCTGGAGAACGCCGCCGTGCGCATCGGCCGCTCGCTGACCGTCGCCGAGGAGTCCACCCCGCCCAGCGCCGACGTGGCCGGCGCGCTGGCCGCCGCCCAGGCGGCGCAGCCCGCCCTGCTCGCCCAGCTGGCCGCCCGCTCGCCGCAGGAGCCGCACCGCCAGCTGCTGCTGTACGCGGCCGAGCGGATCCGGGCCACCCGCGAGCGCGACGCCGACCTCGCCTACCGGGGCCCCGAGGAGCTGCTGGCCGACCTGCGCACCGTGCAGGAGTCGCTGGCCGGGGCGGGCGCGGTCCGCCAGGCCCACGGCGAGCTGCAGCACCTCATCTGGCAGCTGGAGACCTTCGGCTTCCACCTCGCCGAGCTAGAGATCCGCCAGCACAGCGCCGTGCACGCCCGCGCGCTGGCCGAGCTGCGGGCCGGCGGCGACCGCTCGGCCGAGACCGAGGAGGTGCTGGCCACCCTGCGCGTCGTCGCCTGGATCCAGGACCGCTTCGGCGTGGACGCCTGCCGCCGCTACGTGGTCAGCTTCACCCGCTCCGCCGACGACGTCGCCGCCGTGTACGAGCTGGCCGAGCGCGCCATGCCCGCGGGCAAGGCGCCGGTGCTGGACGTGGTGCCGCTCTTCGAGACCGGTGAGGACCTCGCCGCCTCGCCCACCGTGCTGGACGGCATGCTCGCGCTCTCCCCGGTCGCCCACCGGCTGGAGAGCACCGGCCGCCGGATGGAGGTCATGCTCGGCTACTCCGACTCCGCCAAGGACGTCGGCCCGGTCAGCGCCACCCTGCGCCTGTACGACGCCCAGGCGAACCTGGCCGCGTGGGCCCGGCGGCACGGCATCACCCTCACCCTCTTCCACGGCCGGGGCGGCGCGCTGGGCCGCGGCGGCGGCCCGGCCAACCGGGCCGTGCTGGCCCAGGCGCCCGGCTCCGTCGACGGCCGGTTCAAGGTGACCGAGCAGGGCGAGGTGATCTTCGCCAGGTACGGCCACGGCGCGATCGCCCGCCGCCACGTCGAGCAGGTCGGCTCCGCCGTGCTGCTCGCCTCCACCCGCGAGGTGCGGGAGCGCGCCGAGCGCGCCGCCGAGCGCTTCCGCGCGCTGGCCGACCGCATCGCCGAGTCGGCGCACCGCAGCTACCGCGAGCTGATCGACACCGAGGGCTTCGCGGCCTGGTTCGCGCAGGTCTCGCCGCTGGAGGAGATCGGCGAGCTGCGGCTGGGCTCCCGCCCGGCCCGCCGCTCGGCCGCGCGGGGCCTGGACGACCTGCGCGCGATCCCGTGGGTCTTCGCCTGGACCCAGACCCGGGTGAACCTCCCCGGCTGGTACGGCCTGGGCAGCGGCCTGGCCGCCGGCGGCGACCTGGAGGAGCTGCGCGCCGCCTACGCCGAGTGGCCGCTGTTCGCGTCGCTGCTCGACAACGCCGAGATGAGCCTGGCCAAGACCGACCGCCAGATCGCCGCCCGCTACCTGGCGCTGGGCGACCGCGCCGACCTCACCGAGCGGGTGCTGGCCGAGTACGACCGCACCCGCGAACTGGTGCTGCGCGTCACCCAGCACACCCGGCTGCTGGAGAACCGCACCGTGCTCTCGCGCGCGGTCGACCTGCGCAACCCCTATGTGGACGCCCTCTCCCACCTCCAGCTGCGGGCGCTGAAGGCGCTGCGGGCCGGAGTGGCCGACGACGCCGAGCGGGTCCGGGTGCAGAAGCTGCTGCTGCTCACCGTGAACGGGGTCGCCGCGGGCCTCCAGAACACCGGCTGACGGAAGGGGACGGGGCGGATGGGCAAGGTCTACCAGCGCATCGAGGGGCGGCTGCGCGCCTTCATCGAGGGCCAGCCGGTCTTCTTCACCGCCAGCGCGCCGCTGTCGGCCGACGGGAGCGTCAACCTCTCGCCCAAGGGCCGCTCGGGCACGCTGGCGGTGCTGGACGAGCGCACCCTGGCCTACCTGGACTTCGGCGGCAGCCACGCCGAGACCATCGCGCACCTGCGCGAGAACGGCCGCATCACCCTGATGTGGTGCGCCTTCACCGGCCCGCCCACCGTGGTGCGGGTGCACGGCCGCGGCGAGCCGGTCTTCCGCGACGACCCGCGCTGGCCGGAGCTGCTGGCCCGCTTCCCGCCCGAGGCCGACGGCGACGGGCTGCGCGCGATCATCGTGGTCGCCGCCGAGCGGATCAGCGACAGCTGCGGCTACGCCGTGCCGCTGATGGAGTACCAGGGCGACCGCGAGCTGCACCGCCGCCACTTCGGCCGCAAGACCGACGAGGAGTTCGCCGCCTACTGCGCGAAGAAGGAATTCAACGGCACCAGCGTCGACGGCCTGCCGGCCCTTCCGCTGCCGTTGCCACCCCGCCCTGAGGCGCCGGGCGGGGCGCGGCGGGTCGGCACGGCAGAATAGGCCCCATGACCTCTCCCTGGGCCGAGCTGGACCGGCCGCCGCTGCGGGCCGAGCCGCTGCGGCGGGCGCTGGTGCGCGACGGCGAGATGTGGACCGACATCCAGGTGGTCGGCAGCACCGGCTCCACCAACACCGACCTCGCCGAGCTGGCCCGCTCCGGCGCGGCCGAGGGCAGCGTGCTGGTGGCCGAGGAGCAGACCCGGGGGCGGGGGCGGCTGGACCGCGGCTGGGTGGCGCCGCCGCGTGCGGCGCTGATGCTGTCGGTGCTGGTGCGGCCCGCCGCCGTGCCGCCGGAACGGCGCGGCTGGCTGCCGCTGCTGGCCGGCGTGGCCATGGTGCGGGCGCTGCGCCGGGTCGCCGAGGTGCGCGCCGTGCTGAAGTGGCCCAACGACATCATGCTCAACGGGCGCAAGCTCGCCGGCATCCTGGCCGAGCAGTCGGCCGGCGCCGTCGTCATCGGCCTGGGCCTCAACGTCCACACCCGCGCCGAGGAGCTGCCGGCGCCCACCGCCACCTCGCTGGCGGCCGAGAGCGCGCCGGTCACCGACCGCGACCCGCTGCTCCGCGCCTACCTGCGCGCCTTCGCCGAGCTGTACCTGCCGCTGCGCGCCGTCGACGGCGACGCCGAGCTGTCGGGACTGCTCGCCGAGTACCGGGAGCTGTGCGACACCATCGGCCGCGAGGTGCGGGTGATGCTGCCGGGCGGCGGCGAGCTGACCGGCACCGCCGCCGAGGTCGACACCACCGGCAGGCTGGTCGTCCGGGGCCCCTCGGGGGAGCGGGCGCTGAGCGCCGGCGATGTGGTGCATGTGCGCGGCTCCCGCGATGACTCCCCCCGGCGTGCGGATACGTGACAAAATCGCCGGTATGGCGATTCGCGACCGGGACCTGGCCGAGGACGAAGAGATCCTCCGCACCATCAGGCAGCACTGGACCACCCTGGTGGCCGAGTTCGTGCTGCTGCTGCTCGTGGCCGCGGTCGCGGGCGTGCTGCTGTGGCTGCTGCCCTACGGCCAGCCCTGGGCCCTCCCGGCGATGTGGGTCATCCTCGCCCTGGCCGCGGTCGCGGCCTGCTGGCTGTGGCTGCTGCCCATGCTCAGCTGGTGGAGCACCGTCTACGTGCTCACCAACCGGCGGCTGGTCAAGCGGTACGGCATCATCGTCCGCAACGGCCGCGACATCCCGCTCACCCGGGTCAACGACGTCGCCTTCAGCGCGCACCTGCTCGACCGCCTGCTCGGCCACGGCACCCTGGTGGTCTCCTCGGCCTCGGAGAACTCCGGCATGGTGCTCAAGCACGTCCCCGACGTCGAGCACGTCCAGAGCCTCATCTACCAGGCCGTCGACGAGGAGCAGCAGCGCTACCGGCAGGGCGAGGCGCCGCCGCCCGCCCGGCCCTGACGGCGGCCCGGATGCCTGAGCCCCGAGGGGAGCGCGGATGACGGAGCGCCCGGACAGCGAGCGGATCGAGGAGATCCTGCTGGGCGGGCGGCCCCGCTATACCCGTCGCGAGGTGGCCGAGCTGGCCGGGGTCTCCCCGGACATCGCCGCCCGGCTCTGGCAGGCGCTCGGCTTCGCCACCCTCCCCGACGAGCTGGGCGCGTTCACCGACCGCGACGTGGAGAACCTCCGCAATGTCGGCGGGCTGATCGAGCGGGGCGTGCTGGACGACGACGCCGCCGTCCGGCTGGCCCGCGCGCTCGGCCAGACCATGGCCCGGCTGGCCGAGTGGCAGGTGGACATCCTGACCACCGTGCTGCTCGACCGCGACGCCCCGGCCGACGACGAGAACATCGGCGAGCTGATGGCCCTCACCGAGCACCTGCTGCCCGAGATGGAGGTCTTCCTCCGCTACGCCTGGCGCCGCCAGCTGGCCGCCTCGGCCAAGCGGATGCTGCTGCTCGCCGACCGCAACACCGACGTCGCGGTGAACAGGATGCCCATCGTGGTGGGCTTCGCCGACCTGGTCTCCTTCACCAGCCTCAGCCGGGAGCTGGACGAGTACGCCTTCGCCGAGATGATCGAGAGCTTCGAGGTCACCGCCGCCGACATCGTGGCGGGCTGCGGCGGACGCATGGTCAAGACCCTCGGCGACGAGGTGCTGTTCGTCAGCAACACCCCGGCCGAGGGCGCCGAGATCGCGCTGCGGCTGGCCGAGCGGATCCAGACCCACACCGAGCTGCCCGACGTCCGGGTCGGCCTCGCGCTGGGCCCGGTGCTGCCGCTGATGGGCGACGTGTACGGCATCACGGTGAACCGCGCCAGCCGGCTCACCACCTTCGCCCGCCCCGGCACCGTCCTCACCGACGACGCCATGGCCCGCAAGCTGGCCGGCAGCCGCAACTTCGTCGCCGTGCGCATCCTGCCCCGCCGCGCCCACGGCATCGGCACCATCCAGCCCTACGTGCTGCGCCGGCGCGTCTGAGCGGCACGGATCGGCGGCTCTTCTGGCGGTTCGCCACCGCGGCGGCGCCCGGACGGGTTAGCTTAGGTTCACCTAAACGCGTCGCGCATGTGGAGGTGGCCGGATGTCCTGGGGGGACGAAGGGCAGGTGGGGGAGGCGCGGGGCCGCGGCCTGGTGCTGCGGCTCGCCTTCGGCGCGATGGGCGCCCGGGTGGTGGGGCTGGCGACCGAGCTGGGGCTGCCCGACTCCATCGGCGATGCCGAGCGGACCGCCGCGGAGCTGGCCGCCGAACTCGACCTTCCCGAGGCGAACCTGAACCGGCTGCTGCGGGCCATGGCGGCGCTGGAGCTGCTGACCGAGACCGCGCCGGGCCGCTTCGTGCTCGCCCCGGCGGGCGCCGTGCTCCGCACCGACCGGCCCGACTCCATCCACTCCTTCGTCCGGATGTTCACCGACAGCACGATGGTGCGGGCCTGGGAGCGGCTGGAGTACAGCGTGCGCACCGGCCGGACCGCCTTCGACGAGGTGTTCGGCACCGACTTCTTCGACCACCTCAAGGGCGATGCCGAGCTGTCGGCCCTGTTCAACGCGGCGATGAGCCAGGGCAGCCGGCGCACGGCCGCCCTGCTGCCCGAGCACGTGGACTTCGGCCGCTTCGGCACCGTCACCGACGTCGGCGGCGGGGACGGCACCCTGCTCGCCGCCGTGCTGCGCGCGGTGCCCGCCCTGCGCGGCACGGTCTTCGACACGGCCGAGGGCGGCGCGCAGGCCGCCGCCACCCTGGAGCGGGCCGGGGTGGCCGACCGCGCCGCGGTGGCCGTCGGCGACTTCTTCGCCGGGGTGCCGGCCGGCGCCGACGCCTACCTGCTCAAGAGCATCGTGCACGACTGGGACGACGAGCGCGCCGCGAGCATCCTCGGCCACTGCGGCCGGGGCCTGGCCGAGGGCGGGCGGGTGCTGATCGTAGAGCCGGTGCTGCCGGACACCGTGCGCCCCGACATCTCGCCGACCCTCTACCTGAGCGATCTGAACATGCTGGTGAACGTGGGCGGCTTGGAGCGCACCCGCGCCGACTTCGAGGCGCTGTGCACCCGCGCGGGCCTCGCGGTGGACCGGGTGGTGGCGCTGCCGCCGGAGTCGGGCTTCTGCGTGATCGAGGCGGTGCCGGCCTGAGCGCGCCGGGCGCGGGCTAGGTCGGGTCGGGCATGTCCTCGCCGGGCGCCTCGGTGAGCCGGGCCAGGTAGAGCTGTTCGCCGAGGCGTTCGAGGAGTTCCAGCTCGGTCTGCAGGTAGTCGATGTGCTCCTCCTCGTCGGCCAGGATCTCCTCGAAGATGCGGGCCGAGGTCACGTCGCCGCGCGAGCGCATCAGCTCGATGCCGCCGCGCAGCCGGACGATGGCCTCCTCCTCGATGACCATGTCGGAGCGCAGCTGCTCGCCGATGGTCTGCCCGATCCGCAGGGTGCCCAGCCGCTGGTAGTTCGGCAGGCCCTCCAGGAAGAGGATGCGGTCGGTGAGCCGTTCGGCGTGCTGCATCTCCTCGAAGGACTCCTCCCGGGTGTGCTTGGCGATCCGGGTGAGTCCCCAGTTCTGCTGCATCTTGGCGTGCAGGAAGTACTGGTTGATGGCGGTGAGTTCGGCGGTGAGCTGCTCGTTGAGCAGGCTGATGACGTCGGAGTCGCCTTGCATCTCGTCCCCCGGTCGAGGCGGTCGCGGACAGTGGCAGCGCGAACACGGAGTGCTGCCCGGATGCCCGCATCCAATCACAGCGCCCCGGCCGAATCACTGCGCCCGGCCGGGCGGGGGCGCGGCTCAGCCGCCGAGGGCGGGCGCCGGCGCGGGCTCGCCCTCGCGGACCAGCGAGGAGATGCGCCGGATGCACGACCCGCAGCCCGCGCGCATGCCGCAGGCGCGGCGGACCTCGCGGGTCGAGCACGCGCCGGAGGCGATGTGCTCGCGCACCTCGTCCTCGGTGACGGCGTGGCAGACGCAGGCGTACATGGGGGGAGTGCCCTTTCTTTAGGCAAGGCTCCCCTAAGTTATCTGATGGACATTCCGGGCGCAATGCTCGATCCGCCCAGCTCAGCGGGTGTGACCGGTGTCGCTCCGCGACCCGCGGAGCGCCCGTCGGCGCCGCCTCAGGGCGGTGATCGGAACTGGCCGCGCTCCGCGCCGAGGTAGCGCCCCCGCGGCCGGTCGGCGTCGGAGCGGCCGCGGGTCACCAGCGCCCACACCCCGATCAGCACCACCAGAGTGCCGAGCACCGACGCGCACGACGTGGCGGCCCGCACCCACAGGGGCACCGCCGCTCCCGGCACCGGCAGCTCGAAGGTGACGACCAGCAGAGCGAAAAGGGGCGAGGAGCCGGCCACCACGATCGCGCTCCACCACGCCCCCGCGGTCTCCGACGCCATCAGGTAGACCATCGCCAGCCCGCAGAAGACGATTCCGCACAGCCGCACCACGCCCAGGTAGGGCGCGGCACTGAAGCCGGCGCCGGCCGTCAGCGCGGCCAGCACCAGGATCTGCGCCAGCAGCACCGCGGCGACGGCTCGGGCGACGGACGGCGAAGGGGCGGGCACGCGGAACCTCCGAAACGTGCGGGATGTCCCTATCGAGAGTGGCGGCTTCGCGGTCAACCCTTGGTCAAACGGCGCGCATCGCCGGGGAAACCTTGGACATCGACTTACGATCAGCATCATGACCTGCGTGTTGCTCGCCGAGGACGACGTTTCCATCTCCGAGCCGCTCGCCCGCGCTCTGCGCCGCGAGGGGTATTCCGTGGACGTCTGCGTCGACGGGCAGCGCACCCTGGAACGTGCGTTGCTCGGAGACGTCGACCTCCTCGTCCTCGATATCGGCCTGCCCGAGATCGACGGACTAGAGGTGTGCCGGAGACTCAGGGCCGAGGGCCACGGCACGCCCGTACTCATCCTGACCGCCCGCGTCGACGAGGTCGACACCGTCGTCGGACTCGACGCCGGCGCCGACGACTACGTCACCAAGCCCTTCCGGCTGGCCGAACTGCTGGCCCGGGTGCGGGCCCTGCTGCGGCGGGGCGGTTCCGACACCCCGGTCGTGCAGGGTGTGCGCATCGACGCCGACTCGCGCCGCGCCTGGATCGGCGACAAGGAGCTGCACCTGACCACCAAGGAGTTCGACCTGCTGCGCATCCTGGTGCGCGACGCCGGAAAAGTGGTCTCCCGCGAGCAGATCATGCGCGAGGTGTGGGACACCAACTGGTGGGGCTCGACCAAGACGCTCGACATGCACATCTCCTGGCTGCGGCGGAAACTGGGGGACGACGCCAACAAGCCGCGCTACATCACCACCGTGCGGGGGGTCGGCTTCCGCTTCGAGCGCGACTGACCGCCCGGTACCGGCCGCCGGACCCTCCGGCGGCCGGACCGCGGCCGCCGGCGGCCCCTGAGGAGGACGAATGCGCAGGCGCCTGCTGCTGTCCACCCTCGCGGTCACCAGCATCGCGGTACTGCTGCTGGGCATCCCGCTGGCCTTCGTCATCCCGCGGCTGATCTACGAGGAGAACGAGCAGCAGCTCGAACAGGAGGCGACCGCGATCGCCGCCGACCTGGACACCCGCACCATCTCCGCGGCGCCGATCGACACCAACCGGCTCACCCGCGCCTACCCGGACCGCTCCATCACCATCCAGCCCCCGCACGACGCGCCGCCCGTGACCGCGGGCATGCCCGCCGAGGACGGGATGCTCTCGGAGCAGGCGATGACCGAGGGCGGCACGGAGGTGACCGTGAGCCGCAGCTCGGAGGAGATCCGCGAGGAGGTCGCCAGCTCGCTGCTGCTGGTGCTCTCCCTCGCCCTGCTGGCCGTCGGCGTCGCGGTGGGCCTGGCCGTGCTGATGGCGCGCCGGCTCACCCTGCCGCTGATGGACCTGGCGATCACGGCCGAGCGGCTCGGCTCGGGCGCGGCGGAGCCGGTCGGCCACCGCTACGGCGTGGTCGAACTCGACCAGGTCGCCCAGGGCCTGGACCGCAGCGCCGAACGGCTGTCCAGCCTGATCGCGGCCGAGCGCGACTTCGCCACCGACGCCTCCCACCAGCTGCGCACCCCGCTCACCGCCCTGTCGATGCGGCTGGAGGAGATCATCGCCGAGGCCGGTGACAACGAGGTGGTGCGCGAGGAGGCCGAGGCGGCGCTGGCGCAGAGCGAGCGGCTGGCCGCCGTGGTCGAGCACCTGCTCGGCCGGGCGCGCCGCGCCCAGGAGCAGGCCGCGGCCCCCGTCGCGATCGACCCGGTGCTGGAACAGATCCTGTCGGACTGGGAGCCGGTCTACCGCCGGGCCGGCCGGGAGCTGCGGCTGGTCGGCGAGGAGGGCCTGGTCGCGGTGACCAGCGAGGACGGCCTGTCCCAGATCCTCACCACCTTCGCCGACAACGGCTTCCGGCACGGCGACGGCACCGTCACGGTGCAGACCTCGTCCACCGACGGCTCGGTGGTCATCGAGTTCAGCGACGAGGGCGAGGGGGTCTCCGAGGAGCTGGCCGGGCGCATCTTCGAGCGGCACGTCAGCGGGCACGGCGGCACCGGGCTGGGCCTGGCGCTGGCCCGGCGCACGGCCGAGGCCGACGGCGGGCGGGTGGAGCTGCTGCGGCGGCGCCCCGCGGTGTTCGCGGTCTTCCTGCGGCGCCAGGGCGCCGGGGCGACCGGGGACGGAGAGGACCCCGGGCTGACCGGCCCGACCTGAGCGGCCGGCTCAGGCCGCCTCGGCCTCGGCGTCGGCCTCCGGCCCCGCCGCGGCGCCCTGCCGCGGGCCGGTCCTGGCGCCCGCCGTCTCGCCCCGGCCCGCGGCCGGGGCCAGGAAGACGAAGCGCTTGTAGGACCAGTAGCGGAAGAGGGTGCCCAGCGCGGTGCCGGCGATATTGGCGATGTTCGACGCGACCACGCTGGTCAGCCCGGCCACATCGCTCGACAGCCACAGGCAGGCCATCGTGATGAGGTAGCCGACCACGTTGAACACGAAGAACAGCGCGTACTCGCGGGCCAGCCCGGAGCGCTCGCGGTGCCGGAAGGTCCAGAAGCGGTGCCCGACGAAGGTGACGCAGGTGGCGACCACGATGGCGATGGTCTGGCTCGCGTACGGCCCGGTGCCCGAGAGCACCAGCGCGTTCACCAGCAGCGTCTGGACGACGAACGCGATTCCGCCGACCACGCCGAACTTGCCCAGTTCGTGGATGAGATGGGCGAACCTGCGATACAGGCTCAGCAGAGGTCTCACTGCTCCGGTGGGTCCTTTCCGCCGGCTGACGCCGGGTGGGCATGCCCGTTCCCTCAGTCTGCCAGGCGGGGCTGACCGGCTCGGGTGTGCGATAGCGCCGAATATCTCACAACCCGGCCGGTCCCGTCCGGGAGCTCCGATGGAACATGGGGCCCTGTTGGCCGAGAGTTCGACCGCAGTTGGCGAAGCCCGGCGGAGTGATCAGGGCCGGGCCTGCGGCTAGGCTTCCTGCCGTGAGTGAGCATGCGGGAATGCCCGTGGTCGGGATGGTGGGCGCCGGCCAGCTGGCCAGGATGACCCAGCAGGCGGCGATCGCCCTGGGGGTGCGGCTGCGGGTCATGTCGCCCGACGGCGCGCAGAGCGCTGACGCCGTCGTCCCCGGCGTCGCGCTGGGCGACCACCGCTCCCTGCCCGACCTGCTGGCCTTCGGCCGCACCGTCGACGTGGTCACCTTCGACCACGAGCACGTCCCCACCGAGCACCTGGCCGCCCTGGAGCAGGCCGGGGCCGCGGTGCGGCCCGGCGGGCACGCCCTGCTGTTCGCCCAGGACAAGTCGGCCATGCGCCGCCGCCTCGCCGAGCTGGCCGCGCCCGTGCCGCGCTGGCGCGCCGTCGCCACCCCGGCCGACGTCGACGCGCTGGCCGAGCAGACCGGCTGGCCGGTGGTGCTGAAGGCGGCCCGCGGCGGCTACGACGGCCGGGGCGTGTGGGTCTGCGAGACCCGCGACGACGCCAAGCGGCTGGTCACCGAGATCCAGGCGGCCGGCACCGAGCTGCTGGCCGAGGAGCGGGTCGACTTCACCCGAGAGCTGGCCGCCGTCGTCGCCCGCTCCCCCTACGGCCAGGCCGCCGCCTACCCGGTGGTGGAGACGGTGCAGCGCGAGGGGATCTGCCGCGAGGTCATCGCCCCGGCGCCCGGGCTGGCCGAGGAGACCGCCCTGGCCGCGCAGCGGCTCGCGCTGCGGCTCGCCGACGAGCTGGACGTCACCGGCCTGCTCACCGTGGAGCTGTTCGAGACCCGCGGCGGCATCGTCGTCAACGAGCTGGCCATGCGCCCGCACAACTCCGCGCACTGGACCATCGACGGCGCCCGCACCTCCCAGTTCGAGCAGCACCTGCGCGCCGTGCTCGACCTGCCCCTCGGCTCGACCGCCCCGCTGGCCCCCTACACCGTGATGGCGAACCTGCTCGGCGGCCGCGACGCCGACGTCTACAGCCGCTACACCCACGTGATGGCCCGCGACCCCGGCGCCAAGGTGCACTTCTACGGCAAGGAGGTGCGGCCCGGCCGCAAGATCGGGCATGTCACCGTGCTCGGCGACGACCTCGCCGACCTGCTCGAACGCGCCCGCCACGCCGTCGACTACCTCAACGCCGACCGCTACCTGAAGGGCTGAGCCATGGCAGGGCCTGATGTGCCGCCGCTGGTCGGCGTGGTGATGGGCAGCGACTCCGACTGGCCGGTGATGCGCGCCGCCACCGAGGCGCTGGCCGAGTTCGACGTCCCCTTCGAGGCCGACGTCGTCTCCGCACACCGGATGCCGCACGAGATGATCGCCTACGGCGAGCGCGCCGCCGAACGCGGCCTGCGGGTCGTCATCGCCGGCGCCGGCGGAGCCGCCCACCTGCCCGGTATGCTCGCCGCCGTCACTCCGCTCCCCGTCATCGGCGTGCCGGTGCCGCTGAAGAACCTGGACGGCCTGGACTCCCTGCTGTCCATCGTGCAGATGCCCGCCGGCGTCCCGGTGGCCACCGTCGCCGTCGGCAACGCCCGCAACGCCGGCCTGCTCGCCGTCCGCATCCTCGCCGCCGCCGACGACGCCCTCCGCGCCCGGATGACCGAGTTCCAGCACGAGCTGCGCCGCCAGGCCCACGCCAAGGGCGAGCGCCTGCGCGCCGAGGTCAGCCCCCCGGTCCCCGGTAGCTGAGCAGGTCGCCCGGCTGGCACTCCAGGACCTCGCACAGCTTCACCAGGGTGGAGAAGCGGATCGCCTTGACGTGCCCGTTCTTCAGCAGGGACAGGTTCACCACGGTGACGCGCACCCGGTGCGAAAGCTCCGTCAGGGTCATGCCCCGCGCGGCCAGGACCTCGTCGAGGTGCACTTCGATCCGGTGACCGGAGTCGGGCTCCGCCGGCGACATCAGACGATCCCCTCCAGTTCCGCGCGCATCCGGGCGCCGCGCCGCACCACCTCGGCGACGGCCAGCAGCGCGAAACCGACCACCAGCGCGGCGGCCGCGCCGGTGGCGTCCGGCAGGGTACCGCCCGGATGGCTGCCGGCCGGGGCGACCAGCGGCCACAGCGCGGTGTAGCAGACCAGGGTGAGGGCGAGCTGCCCGATGGCGCCGCCCAGGGCCAGGCCGCCGCAGCGGCGCAGCCCGTGCACGGTGGCGGCGGAGAACAGGTCGCGGTCCGAGCCGACCCGGTTCACCAGCCGGTAGAGCAGCACCAGGACGACCAGCGCGACCGCGAGGCCGGGCAGGGTCACCAGTGCGGTGACCGCGGCCAGTCCCGGCTGCGCGGACGACTCCGGCCGGACCGCGACCGAACCGCCGGTCACCCCGGTGGGTCCGTCGGCGGCCGAGACGGCCGCCTGGGCGTATCCGTCGGGGACCGCCCGCGCGGCCGCCTCGGCGGCGACCGGTACCGGCATCTCGATCACGGGCGGCCCGGCATTGGCCGCCACCGCGATGGCCTGCACCGCGGCGAGCGCGGTGAGCGGCACGGCGGCGATGAGGCCGAGCACCACGACCACCTGGAACAGGCCGAGCCACTTCGCGGGGACCGGACCCGGCTCCGGTTCGTCGTCGACCATGACGCCTCCTTATCGACTGTCGATATTATCGAGAATCGTAAATATCGATAATCGATATGTCAACGCCGAAGCCGCGCCTCCGGGCCGGTCCGGCGGCGGCCGCTGGTAGGTTCCTGTCCAGTTCCCGGCCGGCCCCCGAGCGCGGGCCCGATCGAAGGAGTGCCCGTGGCAAGCAGCGGCAAGGGGTCCCGGCGCGTCTGGGCGGCCGGGCTCGCGGCGGCGGCGCTGGCGGCCGCGGCCGGGTGCGGGGCCGGCGGTGCGGCCGGCGAGGGGGCGCCCTCGGCCGCGCCCACCGTGCCGACGGCCTCGCCCGAGGTGTCGGCGAGTGCGGAGCCCTCGGACGAGCCGTCCGGGGAGGCGTCCGAGGAGTCCGGCGGCGGTGAGTCCGCCGTGCAGGCGCTGGAGGCCGACGGCTCCTGCGGCCTGGTCGACAACCCCGGCGCCGGCGCGGGCGGCGGCGCCTCGCAGGCGCCGTCCAACACCGGCGAGGTGCTGAACCCGGCCGACTACGAGCAGTTCAAGGTCTGGATCGACAGCGGCGAGGTCGGCTGCGAAGAGGCGCTGCTGGTGGTGGAATCCTACTACCACGAGCCGCCGGACGCGGCGCAGGGCGACAGCGGGATCACCGAGGTCGACGGCTGGCTGTGCGGCGCCGTCACCCAGCCCATCACCGGCGTGGCCGGCCGCATCGCCGGCTGCCAGTCCGACGAGGGCTACATCGTCGTGACCACGCCGGACGCCTGGAGTCTGTGACTAGCCCCGCAGCCTCGGGTATTCGATGGCCGGGCAGCGGTCCATGATCATTTCGAGGCCGGCGGCGCGGACGCGGCCGGCCGCCGCCTCGTCGATGACGCCGAGCTGGAACCACACCGCCCGCGCGCCGATGGCCACGGCCTCGTCGGCGGCCTCGCCGGCCTGCTCGGAGCGGCGGAACACGTCGACCACGTCGACGGGGAAGGGGATCTCCGCCAGCGAGGCGTAGCCGCGCTCGCCGTGCACGGTGGCGGCGGTGGGGTGCACCGGCACGATGCGCTTGCCGATGCTCTGGAGGAAGCGGGCGACACCGTGGGCCGGGCGGGCCGGATTGGCTCCGAGCCCGACCACGGCCCACGTGGTGGAATCCTGCAGCACCCGCCGGACGGCGGCGTCGGTGTCGGTCATGCCGTGATCAACACGGCCCCGGCGGCGGGTGTTCCGGCGCGGGCGCGGCTCAGGGCCGGCCCAGCGCGCGGTAGGTCCAGCCGGCCTCGCGCCAGCGCTCCGGGTCGAGCGCGTTGCGGCCGTCGACCATCGCGCGGGTGGCCACGACCTTGGCCAGCACGTTCGGGTCGGCCTCCCGGAACTCCTGCCACTCGGTGAGCAGCAGCACCACGCTGGCGTCGGACGCGGCGGCCAGCATCGTGTCGGCGTAGTCCAGGTCCGGGTGCGCCCGGCGGGCGTTCTCCAGCGCCGCGGGGTCGTACACGGTGACCCGGGCGCCCTGGCCGCGGATCTTGGCGGCCACGTCGAGCGCGGGAGAGTCGCGGATGTCGTCGGAGTTCGGCTTGAAGGCCGCGCCCAGCACACCCACCACGGCCCCCTCGAAGGAGCCGCCGACCAGCTCCCTGGCCAGGTCGACCATGCGCGCACGGCGCCGCTGGTTGATCGCGTCGACCTCGCGCAGGAAGGACAGCGCCGGCTCGACGCCCAGCTCGTCGGCGCGGGCCATGAAGGCGCGGATGTCCTTGGGCAGGCAGCCGCCGCCGAAGCCCAGGCCGGGGCCGAGGAACTTGCCGCCGATGCGGTCGTCGTAGGACAGCGCCAGCGAGAGCTTGGTCACGTCGGAGCCGGTGGCCTCGCAGACCTCCGCCATGGCGTTGATGAAGGAGATCTTGGTGGCGAGGAAGGCGTTCGCGGAGACCTTGACCAGTTCGGCCGTCTGGAAGTCGGCCACCACGAACGGGGTCTCGTCGGCGATCTGGGTGGCGTACACCTCGCGCAGCAGCGCCTCGGCGCGGCCGTCGCGCACGCCGATCACGATCCGGTCGGGGTGCAGGGTGTCCTGCACCGCGAAGCCCTCGCGCAGGAACTCCGGGTTCCAGGCCAGTTCGGCCTCGGCGCCGGCCGGAGCCGCGGCCGCGATCCGCTCGGCCAGCGCGGCCGCCGTGCCGACGGGCACCGTGGACTTGCCGACGATGAGCGACGGACGGGTCAGCAGCGGGGCGAGCGCGTCGACGGCGCTGTGCACGTAGCGCAGGTCGGCGGCCCCGGAGTCGTCGCGCTGCGGCGTGCCGACGCACAGGAAGTGGACGTCGGCGAACTCCGCGATCTCGGCGAAGTCGGTGGTGAACCGGAGCCGCCCGCTGGCCAGCCCCCGGCGCAGCACCTCCTCCAGGCCGGGCTCGTAGAAGGGCAGATTGCCGGCTGCGAGGCGTTCGATCTTCGCTGCGTCAACGTCAAGGGCCAGCACCTCGAACCCGAGGTCCGCCATGCAGGCGGCGTGGGTCGCCCCGAGGTAGCCCGTACCGATGACGGAGAGCCGAAGCTTGTGCTGAGCTGCCAAGGAGGTATCCCCTTCCCTGAACGACACCGCTCGGCGCGTGGGCGGCTCTTCAGTGGTCGGTGTGGAGTATGTCGGATGAACTGCCCTCAACCATGCCATCTACCCGCAGGGGCCAGGACACCGGGACAGGGGCGAGACTGTAGCGGCCGCAGGTGACCACGGCCCCAACGGAAGATCACGATCCGGCGACGCGCCGTGTCCGTCGGCCGGGCGCCGGCCGACGCGGCTACCCGTCGGTAGCTTACGATCGTGACATGACGCTCGACTCCGCCTTCCGCACCACCGAAGAGCACGACCTGCTCCGCGAGACCGTCCGCGCCCTCGCCGACGACAAGATCGCGCCCAGGGCCGGCGAGATCGACGAGACCGGCGAGTTCCCCTGGGACGTCCACCAGGCGCTGGTCCAGTCCGACCTGCACGCCCCGCACATCCCCGAGAGCTACGGCGGCGCCGGCGCCGACGCGCTCGCCACCGTCATCGTCATCGAGGAGGTGGCGCGGGCCTGCGCCTCGTCCTCGCTGATCCCCGCCGTCAACAAGCTCGGCACGGTGCCGCTGCTGCTCAGCGGCTCCGAGGAGCTGAAGGCGAAGTACCTCACCCCCGTCGCGGCCGGCGAGGGCATGTTCAGCTACGGCCTGTCGGAGCCCGAGGCGGGCAGCGACGCCGCCGCCATGCGCACCCGCGCGGTGCGCGACGGCGACCACTACGTGCTCAACGGCGTCAAGCGCTGGATCACCAACGCGGGGGTCTCCCGCTTCTACACGGTGATGGCGGTCACCGACCCCGACCAGGGCGCGCGGGGCATCTCCGCCTTCGTGGTGGAGGAGGGCGACGAGGGCTTCTCCGTGGGCGCGCTGGAGAAGAAGCTCGGCATCAAGGGCTCGCCCACCCGCGAGCTCTACTTCGACGACTGCCGCATCCCGGCCGACCGGATGATCGGCGCGGAGGGCACCGGCTTCAAGACCGCGCTGGCGACCCTGGACCACACCCGGGTCACCATCGCGGCGCAGGCCCTCGGCATCGCCCAGGGCGCCCTCGACCACGCCACCGGCTACGTCAAGGAGCGCAAGCAGTTCGGCCGGCCCATCGCCGACTTCCAGGGGCTCCAGTTCATGCTGGCCGACATGGCCATGAAGCTGGCCGCCGCCCGCCAGCTCACCTACGCCGCCGCCGCGCGCTCCGAGCGGGCCATGAACGGCGCCGCCGACCCCGAGCTGACCTTCATGTCCTCGGCGGCCAAGTGCTTCGCCTCCGACACCGCGATGGAGGTCACCACCGACGCCGTGCAGCTGCTCGGCGGCTACGGCTACACCCGCGACTTCCCGCTGGAGCGGATGATGCGCGACGCCAAGATCACCCAGATCTACGAGGGCACCAACCAGATCCAGCGGGTGGTCATGGCCCGGCAGCTGCTGAAGTAGCCACCGGGATCCGGATGAAGAGGGCTCCGCCGGTCCTGCGGCGGAGCCCTCGGGCGTGCGGCGCGCGGCTAGGGCTCGCGGCGGCGCAGGTCGGGGCGGGTGGTGGGCTTGCGCTCCGGCTCGGCCGGGGCGTCGGGCTCGTCGGCGGGCTCGGTGACCGGGGCCCAGCCGGAGTCGTCGGCCTCCGCCCACTCGGGCCGGCCCACCTGGAGCGGGCTGTCGGTGGTGGGCGGCGGGGTGTCGTCGGGCGGGTAGGCGGTGGCGGGCCGCTCGGCGGCGCGGGGGCCGCGCGGCCGGGGCGGCGGGGTGGACTCGCCGTACGGCTGGAAGGGCCGCCACGACGGCTGCTCGCCGGAGGCGCCCGCCGGGCGCTCGGCCTGGCCCGCGGCCGGGCCGGGGAGCGGGCCCGCGCCGGGCGGGCGGACCCAGGAGCCGGTGTCGGGCGCGGGGGTGTTCCACGACGGCGCGGGGGAGCCGCCCGGCTCGCTCCAGGGGTCGGTGCCCGGCCGCTGCCCGGACGGCGGCGTGGGCTCGGTGCGCGGCGCCGGATCGGCCGCCCAGCCGGGCTCGCCGCCGGTGCCGGGAGCCGCCTCGGTGCGGGCGGCGGCCGGGGCGGCGGGGGTGGGCTCGCCGCCGACCGGGGCCTCGGCACCCTGGCCGGAGGGCTGCGGAGCGGGGGGCCGCGGGGACTCGGGCGGCGCGGCCGCGGCGCCGGACCAGCCTTCCTCGCCGCCCGCCGGAGCGCCCGACCAGGCGCCGGTGCCCGACGCGGGGGTGGAGTCGTCCCAGGCGGCCGGCGCCGGGGCGCCCGGCTCCGCGCCGGGCGCGGCGCCGGCCGGCTGCGGCTCGGGGCCGAGGTCGTATTCGGACCGGTGCCGGGCCGGCGGCCGCTCGGGGGTGAGGTCGTATTCGGACCGGTGTCCGGCGGGCGGCGCGGACTCCGGGCTCACGTCGTACTCGGACCGCTGCCCGGCCGGGGCGGCGCCGGGCGCGGCGGCCGGCGGCTCGGGCGCTTCGTAGCGCTGCGGCCGGTAGGGCAGCGGCTCGGGCGGGGGGTCGAGGGCGGCGGCGCCGCGCTGCCAGGGGTCGAAGTCCGCGGCGTCGTCGCGGGCGCCCTGCCGGGGCGCGCCCTCCCAGGGGTCGGGCAGCACGCCCGTGGCGACCGGCGACTGCGGGCCGGAGGCGGCCTGCTCGACGGGGCGCTGCCCGCCTGGGCCCGCCGCGGCGGCCTGCGGACCCGATGGGGCGAAACCGGGGTGGCCGCCCGTGTGGGGGCCGGTGTGCGGTCCCGGCTGCCACTCGGCCGGGGCCTGCGGCACGGTGCTGGGCGCCGAGCGCCAGCGGTTCGGCGGCAGGGCCGAGGCGATCAGCGCCGCGCCGAGCACGACGTGGCCGAGGGCGTTCGGGGTGGCGGCGACGGCGCCCGGGAGCAGGCTGACGACCAGGTCGTTGTAGGCGAGCAGGAACTGGAAGGAGCCGGTGGCCACCAGCCAGCCGGCCCCGACGACCAGCAGCGGGATCCCGCACAGCAGGGCCGCCAGCGGCGAGATCCTGCTGCCCGCCAGCAGCCCGGCGATGACGCCGACGAGCGCCCACTGCACGGCGATGACGGCCATCCCGGTCGACTCGCCGCCGATGACCCGGGCGACGGGCGTCTCCGCGATCACGTAGATGAGCGGAGCCGCGACCGGCCCGACCAGCGCACCGATCAGATGTCGAGCCATACCGACTACCACCGCCTTGCCGCAGTGACCGAATTGTCCGAGTGATCAAACGTAGTGGATCCGGTATCCGCGCGGTAGCCGTTCGTGGCGGCCCCGCCGGGCGGGCGCGCCCGTCCGGCTACGGGCGCTCGTCGTCGCGGCGGAACTTCAGGGTGCTGCCGGACTCGGCGTCGGCCTCACCGTCGGCGCCGACCGGGCGGGGCATCGCCCGGCTGGCCGACCAGTGCTCGGCGTCGCCGGGGTCGAAGGCGGGCTGCGGGCCGGTGCCCGGGCCGCCGCGCTCGGCGCGCCGGTAGCCGCCCGGCTCGCCCTCGGCCTCGCCGTAGGGCGCGGCGGCGGGCGCGGTGCCCGGGTACGGCGGGGGCGTGCCGTCGCGGTCGGTGTATCCGGCGTAGCCGCGGGGAAGGGCCGGGGCGGCCGAGGACCGCCAGCGGCTGGGGAACAGGGCGCTGACGAGGAGGATCCCGCCGACCGCCGGCGCGAACATGATGATGCTGCCCGCCCCCGTCTCGATGACGGCCAGCGGGACCGGCAACCGGTCGAAGTCGATCAGCGAGGCCGGGAAGAAGTAGTCGCGGGCGACGAACTGGTAGCCGATTAGAGCCATGAATGCCGTTCCGGAGACCAGCGCGGCCACGGGCGACAGCCGGGAGCCGGCCACCAGCGCGGTCATCGCCCCGAACACCAGCAGCAAAACGATCGCGCCGACCAGCGTGCCGTCGTAGGCGAGCCTGGTGAAGGCCTGGTAGCTCAGGCCGTAGCCGGCCGCCAGCAGCACCCACAGCACCGGGGTGATGACCACCCCCACCAGGAACCCGAGCAGGTGGCGCAGCGCTGGGGGCATGGCGTTCTCCTAGCGGTGGAACCGGTGGGCCGCGGCTGGTCGGGCCGGCCGCCGCGCCGGGCGGCGGCCTACCTAGGCACAGACGTTATCTGTGGCCGTGGCGGCTTGGATACCTCCCGAACCGGCCGAATCCGGCGCCGCCGCCTCGACCGCCCGGACCCCCTGGTAGTCGGGGCCGAGTACCACCTCGACGCCGTCGCCCAGCTCGCCGGCCCGCTCCAGCCGCGAGCCGGGCAGCGCGGCCGCCACCGTGCGCGCGGAGTCGGCCCGGTGCGCGGCGTGGCGCACCACGGTCTGCTCGACGGTGCCGCCCACCCAGTTGTCGGCCGGCACCGGCACGTTGAACCCGGCCGCGCGCAGCTCCTCGTCGGCGCGGGCGCCCAGCCCCTGGATGCCGGCCCCGTTGCGCACCTGGACGGTGATGTCCGCGGGCGGCACGATCAGCTCGGGCGCCGCCTGCGCCGGCTCCTCGGCCGCGCCGCCCGCCTGGGCGGCGGCCGGCGGCGAGGGCTCGGCCAGCGGCTCGTCCCTGGAGATCCGCCCGAACAGCTCGCGGGCCGCCTCGGTGTCCCACAGCACCGCCGACTCGCCGGTAGGGGCGGTGAAGTCGGTCTGGGCGGCCGGGACGGTGGTGAAGGTGACGTCGTCCATGGAGACCGAGCGCAGCTGGTTGCCCAGTTCGAGCAGGGCGCCGCCGGTCAGGCCATCGTCCACCGTCACGGTCTGCAGGACGGTCTCGCTGAAGGCGGTGAAGCGGGCCGGGTCGCTCAGGGTGCGGGTGTCGGTGGCCGCCTCCAGCAGCGCGGAGATGAAGCGCTGCTGCCGGTCGATGCGGTCGAGGTCGCCGCCCGCGGTGCTGCGGGTGCGCACGTAGGCCAGCGCGCCCGCGCCGTCGACCACATGGGTGCCGGCCGGCAGCTGGAGGCCGGACCTGGGGTCGGAGATCGGCTCGGGCAGGCAGATCCGCACCCCGCCGAGCGCGTCCACGACCCGCAGGAAGCCGAGGAAGTTCACCTCCGCGTAGTGGTCGATGCGCACGCCGGTGGCCCGCTCGACGGTCTGCACCGCCAGCTGCGGGCCGCCGAAGGAGTAGGCGGCGTTGATCTTGGCGGGGCCGTGTCCGGGGATGGTGACCCACGAGTCGCGCGGCAGCGCCACCACGCTGATCGCGTCGCGCTCGCGGTTGAGGTGCACCAGCATCATCGTGTCGGTGCGCGCGCCGCCCTCGTCGCGGCCGAGGTTGAGCCGGTCCAGCTCCTCGCGGGTCAGCCCGGAGCGGTCGTCGGCGCCCACCAGCAGGAAGGTCAGCGCGCCGCGCGGGCCGTCCTCAGGGCGGTCGCCCAGCGCGCCGAAGGGGTCGATGCGGTCCAGCCGCCCCGACGCCCAGCCGGTGAAGGCCCAGGCACCGCCCGAGGCCAGCAGCACCAGCGCCGACATCACGGCGGCGGTCGTCAGCAGCATTCGCCGCCGGTACGCCTGCCGAGCCGGTACGATCCAGCGTGAACCGCCACGGGACCGGTTCGGGGCGGCGCCGGAGCGGGGTTCGCTCATCTGTGTGGTCACCCCCCGCGGAGCCCTGCGTCACTTGTCCTGAGCTGTCCGTAGGGTAGCGCGGCGCCCCCGCGCGGCCCCGTCATGGCGGGCGGCCCGCGCGTGGCGCGCGGCCCTCGGACGCCGCCACGCGCGAGAGAGACGGGACGGATGGCTGTGGACGGTCAGGACCCCGGCGCCGGTTCGCACGACCGGACGCGGCAGTGGCCGCCGGTCTCGGTGATCATGCCGGTGCTCAACGAGGAGGCCCACCTCGCCGCCGCGGTCGGCCGCGTGCTGGCGCAGGACTACCCCGGCGAGCTGGAAATCGTGCTGGCGGTCGGCCCCTCGCGCGACCGCACCGAGCGGCTCGCGGCCGAACTGGCGGCGGACGACCCCCGGGTGCGGGTGGTGCCCAACCCCTCGGGCCGCACCCCCGCCGCGCTGAACGCCGCCATCGGCGCCTCCTCCCACCCCGTGGTGGCCCGCGTCGACGGCCACGCGCTGATGCCCGCCGACTACCTGCGGGTGGCCGTGCGCACCCTGCGCGAGACCGGCGCCGACAACGTCGGCGGGATCATGGCGGCCGAGGGCGTCACCCCCTTCCAGCAGGCGGTGGCCCGGGCGATGACCTCGCCGGTCGGGGTCGGCAGCGCCCGCTTCCACACCGGCGGCGAGCCCGGCGCCGTCGACACCGTCTACCTGGGGGTCTTCCGCCGGGCCGCGCTCGAACGCGTCGGCGGCTACGACGAGGCCTTCCTGCGCGCCCAGGACTGGGAGATGAACCACCGCATCCGGGCCGGCGGCGGCACCGTGTGGTTCCAGCCGAAGATGCGCGTCACCTACCGGCCGCGGCCCACCGTGCGGGCGCTGGCCCGCCAGTACTTCCACTACGGCCGCTGGCGGCGGGTGGTGGCCCGCCAGCACAAGGGCACCATCAACCCGCGCTACCTGGCGCCGCCGCTGCTGGTCCTCGCGCTGCTGGCCGGCACGCTGGCCGGAGCGGCCGGGCTGGCGGCCGGCTGGTGGCCGGCGCTGCTGGGCTTCGCGGCGCCCGCCGGCTACCTGCTCGCGGTACTGGCCGCCTCGGCCGCCGTCGGCCGGGGCCTGAAGGGCACGGCCCGGCTGTGGCTGCCGGTGGCCGTCGTCACCATGCACCTGTCCTGGGGCACCGGCTTCCTGACCAGCCCGCCCGGCCTGGGCGCCGACTCCCGCATCGCCAGGGGCGCGGCGGGCGGCGGCACCGACCAGGCCGGCACGGGCCGCGCCAACGCGGCCAGCGCCTGAGGCGCCCTCAGCCGATCCGGCCGCGCAGCAGCGCCTCGGCGACCGCCAGGTCGCCCGGGGTGGTGATCTTGAGATTGCTCTCGCTGCCCGGCACGACGTGCACGCCGACCTCGGGCAGGTAGCGCAGCACCACACCGCAGTCGTCGGTAGCCAGCAGCCCGGGATCGGCCATCGCCAGCCGGTAGGCCCGCTGCACGGTGGTGAGGTGGAAGCCCTGCGGGGTCTGCACCCGGCGCAGCCGGGAGCGGTCGGGCACCTGGGTGATCACCTCGCCGTCGTCGTCGGCGCGCACCTCGATGACCGTGTCGGTGGAGGGGACCGCCACCCCGACGGCGCGGTGCCGCCGCAGCGCCGCCACGCACCGGTCGATGGTGGCGGTGTCGACCAGCGGCCGCACGGCGTCGTGCAGCAGCACGTTCACCCGCTCCGGCGGGATGCCGGCCGACTTGGCGACGTCGGCGGCGGCGGTGATCGCCAGCCACGAGGTGCGGGTGCGGTCGGTGCCCCCGGCCAGCACCCGGCGCACCTTGGTGTAGCGGGCCGCGATCCGCTCCGCCTCGGTGAGGTGGTCGCCGACCATCAGCACCACCACGTCGTCGACGGCCTCGGCCTGGTCGAAGGCTGCCACGCTGTGCTCGATGATCGGCCGTCCGGCCAGTTCGAGCAGCTGCTTGGGCCGGTGGTGGCCCATCCGGGCCCCGACACCCCCGGCCAGCACGGCAGCGATCGTGCGGCGGCTCTCGGTCACGCGTCGCCCCTTCACGTCGTCGTCAGCCCGCACGCGCCGCGCGGGCGGGCGCGTCCGCAGGCGTTCGGACGGCGTATCGGCAGCGTAACGGCTCAGGGCGCCGGGCCGCGGCCGAACACGGCACCGTCTCGGACGCGGGAAAACGCGCGCAATGCGAACAAGGCGCCCGGCGGCGGCGTGCACAGGGGCGGTTTCGGATAACGAAAACCCCACTCACTGACGAACCGGGGCTAGCCGCTCGGGGTCCGCCGGTACAGTTAGGGGGCTCACGTAAGGGGCTCACGGACATCGGCGCGCGAGGACCCGGCCACCGGACTCGCGCCGCGTGCACCCGTCCCGCGCCCGGTGCGGCGCGCCGGCACGGCGCGACGGCATCCGATGAACGCGAACCCCACCCGCTCACAGCGCGTCCCATGGAGTGGCCCGGTGCCCCAGATCACGGCGTCATACGCGACATCGCAACCAAAGAAGGCGGCGGGGTCCAGGGCCTCCAGGACCATCGCCATCTGGCAGAGCCGCCAGGTGCTGAACCTGCTGGTCGGACGCGACCTCAAGGTGAAGTACCAGTCGTCGCTGCTCGGCTACGCGTGGTCGCTGCTGGAGCCGCTGGCGCTGGCCGGCATCTACTTCTTCGTCTTCGGGCTGATCTTCAACACCCGGGCGCTGCCCGAGGGGGTCGACGCCCCGGGCGGCTACATCCTCTACCTGATCGCCGGCATCCTGCCGTGGATGTGGTTCAGCACCGTGCTCAGCGACTCCACCCGCTCGCTGATGTCGCAGGCGAAGCTGATCACCACGATGAAGGTGCCGCGCGAGATCTTCCCGCTGGCCACCGTCTGCACCAAGGGCGTGGAGTACCTGCTCACCCTGCCGATCCTCGCCCTGTTCGCGCTCGGCTCCGGCGGGCAGTGGACGTGGAACCTGCTGTACCTCCCGCTCGCCGTCGTGCTCCAGTTCGTCTTCCTGCTGGGGGTGGCACTGCTGCTCTCCTCGATCACCGTGGTGCTGCGCGACGTGCAGCGGATCATGCGGATCGTCAGCCGGGTGCTGTTCTACGCCACCCCGCTGCTGTACCCCGCGCACATGCTGCTGGAATCCGACCGCTTCCCTGAGTGGTTCAAGGTGGTCTACGAGGCGAACCCGATCGTGGGCATCATCGAGCTGCACCACGCCGTGTGGTTCCCGATGCTGGTGCCGCCGGGGCCGTACCTGGCGAGCACGGTCGTCGGGACCCTGCTGATCTTCGCCCTGGGCTGGTGGACCTTCCGCCGCCTCGAACCGGCCGTGTTGAAGGAGCTGTAAGCAGATGGCTGAGCCGATCATCCAGGCACGCGACATCGGCGTGAAGTTCGCCATCAACCGCCGGCGCAAGCTCTCCACCCGGGAGCTGTTCATCCACGGCTTCCGGCGCCAGCCCAAGGGCGAGTTCTGGGCGCTGCGCGACCTCTCCTTCGACATCGCCCCCGGCGACTGCGTGGGCATCATCGGCCGCAACGGCACCGGCAAGTCCACTCTGCTCAAGGTGATCGCGGGCGTGCTGATGCCCGACGAGGGCTCGGTCGCGGTGCACGGCCGGGTCGCGCCGCTGCTGGAGCTGCGGGCCGGCTTCTCCAACGACCTCACCGGCCGGGAGAACATCCGGCTGGTCGGCTCGCTGCACGGCATGAGCCAGCGCATGCTGGACGAGCGCTTCGACGAGATCGTGGAGTTCTCCGAGGTCGGCGATTTCATCGACACCCCCGTCAAGCACTACTCCAGCGGTATGCGGGTGCGGCTGGGCTTCGCGCTCATCTCGCAGCTGGAGCACCCGATCATGCTGGTGGACGAGGTGCTCGCGGTGGGCGACCGCGCCTTCAAGAAGAAGTGCTACGACGCCATCGAGAAGATGCTGGCGGGCGGGCGCACCATGGTGCTGGTGTCGCACAACGACTCCGACCTCAAGCGCTTCTGCAACCGGGGCCTGTACATCAAGGCGGGCCGGATGGAGGTCGACGGCACCCTCAAGGAGGCGCTGGAGACCTACCACGCCGACTCCGACTCCGACACCAAGAAGGCCAAGGCCAAGGCGGCGGGCACCGCCCCGGCCAAGAAGGACGGCGAGGCCAAGGGGGCCGCGGCCGGGAACGGCGCGAAGCCGGCCGGCTCCGCCGCCAAGGAAGATGCCGCCAAGGACGGTGCCGCCGCGGATGACGCCGCCAAGGAGAAGGAGCGGGCCCAGGGCACCGCGGGCTGAGGCCCGCCCCCGGGCGGCGCCGCGCACCGCGCCGCCCGGCGGCGCACCGCGCCGCCCGGCGGCGCGCCGCACGGCGCGGCCTGCGTAATCGCCCCGATCGGCCGCCCGCTGGTGCAGACTGTTGATCCGCATACCTGCGCGCCGTGCGACCGGCCACCCGGGCCGGCCCGCGCCGGCCGGGCTCTTTCGGAGGCGCCCATGACTCTGGCGCTGGTGATCGCGACCACCGCCTCGGGCGGCGCGGCGCCCGGGGCGCCGAGCCCCGCCCCTCCGTCCGAACACGTGGCCGCCCGCGCGGCCGCCGCCGCACCGGTTTCCGCGCGCCCGTCGGCCGCCCCGGCGGCGCTGGCCGCCCGCCGGGCGCCCGCCCCCGCCGCCGAGCCCACCGCCGCGCTGCCGCTGCCGGCCGCACTCGCCATCGGCCGCGGCTGCGTCCCGGTGGCGCGCCCCGACGCGCCGCCGCGCGCCGCCGCCGGACTGACCCTGCTCGGCCGGCTCTGCGGCCAACTCGAAGCGCTCGACGTGCGCGACACCTTCGTCATCGTCCGGCCCGAGCAGGCCAAGCGCTTCCGCGCCTACTGCCACGACCTGGTGGAGTCGGCCGACCTCGCCGACGACCTGCGGGTGGTCGCCCGGCTGGCCCGCACCGCGGCCGAGCCCGTGGTGGTGCTCAACGGCGACCTGGTCGCGCACGCCGACGCGCTGGACCGGCTGGTGCGGCCCGGGGCCGGGCCCGAGCCCCGGTGCGCCGCGCTCACCGACCGCGGCCCGGCGGTGCCCGGCGCGCCGGTGCGCGGCGAGGCGGGCGCGATCACCGAGGCGGGCTCCGGCTACCACCGGGTGGACCGCCCCACCGGCAGCTTCCGCGGCGCGCTGCGCGTCTCCGCCGAAGGGCTGGCGGCGCTGGCCGACGCGGCCGAGGAGCTGGCCGAGCGGCTGCGGCGCACCCCGTTCGGCGCCTCCCGGCCCGGCCCCCAGGACGCGCTCACCCCGCTGCGCCCCGGCCAGGCCAGGGGCGCCCGCGCCGACGACGCCGTCGCGCTGCTGCTGGCCGGCCTGGTCGGCGGCGCGGGCCGCGTCGCCGCCGTCGACGTCCAGGGCCTGCCCACCGCCCGGGTCACCGACGCCGCCGCGGCCCGCGAGATGGTGGAGCGGCTGGACGCCTGCGACGACGCGCGGATCCGGCTGGACCGCGCCGCGCCGCCCGACGGCTCGCCCGTCGCCGCGTACCTGCTGCCGTGGCTCGCCCGCCCGCTGACCCGCGCGGCGGCGCGCCGGCGGCTCAGCCCGCACCAACTGAGCTGGATCTCGCTGTGGACGGCCGGGCTGGCCGCCGCCTGGATCTCGGTCGGCGACCGCACCGGGCTGCTGGTGGGCGCCGCGCTGCTGTGCGCCGTCGCGGTACTCGACTGCACCGACGGGCGGCTGGCCCGCTACACCGGCCGCGACGACGCGCTGATGCGCTGGCTGGAGCCGCTGCTGGACGCGGCCAAGGAGGCGGTCGTACTGGCCGGTGTGGCGCTGGGCGCGGGCGGCCTGGCCGGCCCGGCCGCGGCCACGGCCTGGTCGCTGGCGGCCGCCGTCCTGGTGGTGCGCGGGCTGGCCGAGATGATCGCCTACTCGGCCCATTCGGCCCGGATGGCCGACCCGGGCCGCGCCCGGGCGCCGGCCCCGGCCTCGTGGGCGCTCGCGGGCGGCACGCCGGTGGTGCGGGCCGGGCGGGCGGTGCTCGCGGTGCTGTCCCTGCCGCGCACCGAGCGGCTGCTGCTGATCGCCGCCACGCTCGCCGTCTGGAACCCGTATGTGACCTTGGTCACTGTGCTCTGCTGGAGTCTGCTCGCGACCTCGGCCGGCCTCGCGGTGCGGCTGCGGCGCGCCGGATGACGGCGGGAGGACGACCCTGGTGACGGCCGGACCCGCGCTCGGGATCAGCGACTTCCGCGACGACGGCTACGTCAGCGGCCGGCTCGGCCGGCTCACCGCCGGCCAGCTGCCGCCGCTGCTGCCCTGCCTGGCCGGCGCGCTGGTCACCGGGGTGCTCTCCGTCACCGGCTGGGTGGACCCCTCGGGCATGTCGATCGTCGGCTCGCTGCTGGCCCCGGTCGCGGCGCTGCTGCTGGCCGGGGTGGGCTCGCGCCATCCGCACGACGGGCGGCACGACTGGCTGGTGCCGCCGCTGCTGTGCGGCACGGAGTGCCTGTACCTGCTCGCGCTCGGCCTGGGCGGCGGGGTACCGCCGCCGGTGGTGTTCCTGCTGCTGGCCGCGGTGGTCGCCCGCCACCTCGACGTGGTGCTGCGCGCCCGGCTCGGCCTGCGGCCGGCGCCGTGGGCGGCCGCCGCCGCGCTGGGGTGGGACGGGCGGATGCTGACGGTCGCCGTGCTCGGGTTGGCGGGCTGGCTGCCCTTCGCGTACGGTTCACTGGCCGGTTACCTTTGGTTCATGCTCGTCTGGGAAGCGACCACGAGCTGGCTGGCGACTCCGCGCACGGAGTGAGCCGGCCGGAGCCCGCCCGGCGTCCTGAGGCGGGCGGAGCCCCGCCGGACACCGGCACCACGGCCCGACCGGCGACCCTAGCGCCGCGCCGAGCGTGCCCGCTTCCGCGCGCCGGCCCGATCACGAGGAGTTGAAGCAGGCCATGCTCGGAATGGTGCTTGCGGCGGGAGCCGGCCGACGGCTGCGCCCCTATACCGACACGCTGCCCA
Organism: Allonocardiopsis opalescens; assembly: GCF_003002095.1. GTDB lineage: Bacteria > Actinomycetota > Actinomycetes > Streptosporangiales > Streptosporangiaceae > Allonocardiopsis > Allonocardiopsis opalescens. The sequence continues at coordinate 43,070 of NZ_PVZC01000001.1, forward strand.
AGGCGCTGGTGCCGGTGGACGGGGAGACCACCATCCTGGACATCGCCCTGCGCAACCTGGCCGAGGTCGAGTTGACCGACGTCGTCATCGTCGTCGGCTACCGGGCCGAGGCCGTCCGCGAGCGCAAGGAGGCGCTGGAGCGCCGCTACGGCGTGCGCCTCACCCTCGTGCACAACGACAAGGCCGAGGAGTGGAACAACGCCTACTCCATGTGGCTGGCCCGCGAGTACTTCGCCGAGGGCCTGCTGATGGTCAACGGCGACACCGTGCACCCGGTCGGCGTCGAGCGCACCCTGCTGGGGGCGCGCGGACCGCAGCTGCTGCTGGCCGTCGACGACGTCAAGCCGCTGGCCGACGAGGAGATGAAGGTCGTCCTCGGCGACGACGGCTCGCTGGCGCGCATCACCAAGCTGATGGACCCGGCCACCGCGAACGGCGAGTACATCGGCGCGAGCCTGATCGAGCCCGAGGCCGCCACCGCGCTCGCCGACGCCCTGGAGGCCGTCTGGCGGCGCGACCCGAACCTCTACTACGAAGACGGCTACCAGGAGCTGGTCGACCGGGGCGGCAAGATCGCGGTCGCGCCGATCGGCGCGGTCGACTGGGTCGAGGTCGACAACCACGACGACCTGCGGCGCGCCCGGGAGATCGCATGCCGCTACTAGCCCGCATGGTGACCGCGCCGCTCGCCATCGACGTGCGCAGGGGCGCCATCGCGGACCTCGGCACCGTGCTCGCGGACCGCAGGATCGCCACCGAGGGCCGGATCGCGATCGCGGTCGGCCCCGGCCAGGGCGAGCGGATCGTGGCCGACCTGGACCTGCCCAAGTGCGAGGTGTTCAAGGTCGCCGACGGCCGCGTCGACACCGCCGACGAGCTGGGCCGTGCGCTGCGTTCCGGCTCCTTCGAGGCGGTGGCCGGCATCGGCGGCGGCAAGACCATCGACGTGACGAAGTACGCCGCGTCCATGGCCGGCATCCCGATGGTCGCGGTGGCCACCAACCTCTCCCACGACGGCATCGCCTCCCCGGTCAGCTCACTGGAGCACGAGAGCGGGAAGGGCTCCTACGGCGTCACCATGCCGATCGCCGTCGTCGTCGACACCGACTACGTGCGATCGGCCCCGCAGCGGCTGGTCCGCTCCGGCGTGGGCGACGCCGTGAGCAACCTGTCGGCCATCGCCGACTGGGAGCTGGCCGGGCGCGAGAACGGCGAGCCCGTCGACGGCATGGCCGTCACCCTCGCCCGGGTGGCCGCCGAGGCGGTGCTGCACCGCCCCGACGGCGTCGGCTCCGAGCCCTTCCTGACCGCGCTGGCCGAGGCGCTGGTGCTGTCGGGCATGGCCATGTCCGTCGCCGGCTCCAGCCGCCCGTGCAGCGGCTCCTGCCACGAGCTGCTGCACGCCGTCGACCAGCTGTTCCCGGGCACCAGCAACCACGGCGAGCTGGCCGGCATCGGCGCCCTGTTCAGCTTCCACCTGCGCGCGGAGTACCTCGGCGAGGCCGGGCGGCTCGAGGAGATCCGCGCCTGCCTGATCCGGCACGAGCTGCCGCTGCTCCCGGGCGACGTCGGCCTGGACGACGAGAGCTTCGCCGCGGCCGTGCGCTTCGCCCCCGAGACCCGCCCGGGCCGGTACACGGTCCTCGAACACTTGAACCTGTCCGAATCCGACATCGAGCGCAGCGTGGCGAGCTATGTCAAGAATCTCGGTCGCTGAGGTCCGCGCCAAGGGGCAGCCGCCCGGGCTGACCAGCAGGACCAACGAGGAGCACTGGGCCGGGCGGCTGTACATGCGGGCGATCTCGCCCTACGTCAGCGCCGTTTTCATCCGCCTCGGCGTGCCGCCCAACCCGATCACCTTCCTGATGATGGGATGCGGGGTACTGGCCGGCGCGGTCGCCGCCTTCGGCGGCCTGTGGGCCGCCGTCGCCGCCGTGCTGGCCGTGCAGCTCTACCTGCTGCTGGACTGCTCCGACGGCGAGGTCGCCCGCTTCACCGGCCGCACCAGCGCGACCGGCGTGTTCCTGGACCGCATCGGCCACTACTTCGCCGAGATCGCGCTGCTGATCGGACTCGGCGTGCGGGCGCAGGGCGCCTGGGAGCCGGGCGGCTGGGTGGTCGCCGGCATGGCGGCGGCGCTCGGCGCGGCGCTGATCAAAGTGGAGACCGACAACGTCGTGGTGGCGCGGGCCAAGGCCGGACTCCCCGGCGAACCGCCCGACACCGCGCTGCGGCCGCGCTCCGGCGCGCTGAGCCGGCTCCGGTCGATCGCGTCGGCGGTCGGCCTGCACCGGATCATCGGCGCCGTGGAGCTGTCGCTGCTGCTGCTGGCCGCCGCGGTGGTCGACGCGGTCCGCGGCGACCTGCTCGCCACGCAGGCGCTGACCGCGCTGGTGCTCGCGGTGGCCGTACTCCAGACGGTGCTGCACCTGGTCGCGATCCTGGCCTCGCGCCGACTCGGCTGACGGCCGCGCTGCTAGGCGGAACCGCCCCCCAGAGTTAACCTGAACGGGAAATTGCCCGAACAGCAGGCGGCTATCATGTGGCCGTCGCGTTAAGAGTCGAGGTGATCGAGGTTCTCACCGGTGTACGTACGATGAACGTCTCGTGCGTCGTGCTGACCATGGGGGACCGGCCGGCGGAACTGGCCAGGGCCGTGCGCAGCGTCCTCGACCAGGAGGGCACCGACGTCGAGGTCGTGGTGGTGGGGAACGGCGCCGAGGTGCCCGAGCAGCCGGACGACGTGATCACCGTGCGGCTGCCGGAGAACGTCGGGATCCCCGCGGGACGCAACCAGGGCGTCAAGGCCGCCACCGGCGACGTGATCCTCTTCCTCGACGACGACGGCTGGTACCGCTCCCGCGAACTCGCCGCCTACGTCCGCGACCGTTTCGCCGCCGACCCCGGCCTCGGCGCCGTCTCCTTCCGCGTCGCCGACCCGCACGGCGGCCCCGACCAGCGCCGCCACGTGCCCAGACTCCGCGCCGGCGACCCCGAGCGCTCCAGCGAGGTCACCACCTTCCTCGGCGGCGCCTGCGCCATCAGGCGCGCCGCCTTCGAACAGGCCGGCGGCCTCCCCGAGGAGTTCTTCTACGCCCACGAGGAGAGCGACCTCGCCTGGCGCCTCCTGGACGCCGGCTTCCGCATCGAGTACGACGCCGCCGCCGTCATGTACCACCCGGCCCTGCCCCCCACCCGCCACGCCGACTTCTACCGCCTCAACGCCCGCAACCGCGTCTGGCTCGCCCGCCGCAACCTCCCCTGGCTCCTGGCCGTCCCGTACCTGGCCGTATGGACCCTCATCACCCTCGCCCGCGAACGCTCCGCCCCGTCCCTGCGCGCCTGGTTCGCCGGCTTCCGCGAAGGCTGGCGCACCTCCCCGGGGCCCCGCCGCCCGATCTCCTGGCGCACGGCCTGGCGGATGACGCGGTTGGGGCGTCCGCCGATCGTGTGACTACGAAGCGCGACTGATCCGTCACGGAAGTGTCGCATTTGCCTGCGAGCGGCCCGTGGCGGACCATAGGGTTGCGGCGGCAGGGAGGAGCGCTCATGACTGCGGTTATGCCCGAGCGAGAAGTGCACATCGAGGGTGTCATCAGCTCGATGCGGGACCTCGCCGCGCGGCTCAGCGAGATCCAGGGCCTCCGAGTGGAGATCATCGGAGGAAACATCCTCGTGTCGCCGACACCGTCGTTCAAGCACGGGAAAATCGTGCTCCAGCTCATTCGGCAGCTTGACCCGCAGCTCCCCGCTGATCGCATGCCCCAGCCGAGCTATTCGGTCGAATCCGTCGAAGACGACGAGGACTACTGCTCGCCGGACCTGATGATCGTGCCTGAGGAGCTGGGAGACGAAGAAGGCTGGTTGGCCCCCGCCGATATCGTCGACATGGCGGTGGAAGTCGTCTCCAAGGGCAACGTTCCGGCGGACACGACGCTTAAGCCTCGCGCTTACGCCCGCTGGGGAATTCCCATTTATCTGATGATCGACCCTCGTAACGGCGATATCGTGCTCTACTCCGATCCAGTGGACGGTCGCTACCGCGGACGGCACGATTACACTTTCGGTGACACGGTGACCCTGCCCGCACCGCTGGCCGGCATCTCGATCGAGTCGAAGGAGTTCCCCAGGTACGGGGGATGAGCAGGCCAGATAGGGGAGACGTGGCAGACACGTTCACGGACGCCCTGCTGACCTCCGAAGAAACCGCGCGGCACCTGCGGATCCCGCCGTCCACGCGGTACGGCCGGCTGAGTGGTTCCTGGACCGCTGCGTCGGCAAGGGCGTCGCACAGTGCGAGCTGTCCCACTACCGTGCGGAAGTGCGGGTCTGGTGGGTGGGCGGGGTGGTTTCGGCGGCCCACTGCTCCAGTTGCTTGACGAAGTGGCGGGCCTGGACGGGCCAGTGGTAGTTGGCGCGGGCGGTGCGGTAGCCGGTGTCGGCGAGGCGGAGGCGGAGGGCGGGGTCGTCGCGGAGGCGGAGGACGGCCTCGGTGGCGGCGGCGGGGTCCTCGAAGGGGACGACGATGCCGGACGGGGTGCGGGAGTCGTCGTCGGGGGCGACGATGCGGACGGCCGGGGGGTTGGGGGTGGTGATCACCGGGAGGCGGTGCGCCATGTACTCCAGGACCTTGGTGGGCAGGGAGTGGCGGTAGTTGGGGGCGTCGTGCAGGAGGCTGAGGCCGGCCAGGGAGCCTTCCAGCATGCGCAGGGCCTGGTCGTTGCCGACGAAGCCGTGCCAGCGGACCGAGCCGGCGCGGTGGGCGTCCTGGAGGGGGCCCTGGACGTCGGGGTCGGCGGAGCCGACGATGTCGACGGAGACGCCCTCGGGGGCCAGGCGGCGGCCCAGCTCGACCAGGTCCAGGGCACCGCGCACGCGGGAGAGGGCGCCCAGGTAGCTGACGCGGTCGGCGGCCGGGGCGGGCGGCGGGGTGTCGGGCACGTAGGTGGTGTTGGGCACCACCGGGTGGTGGCCGCCGAAGCGCTCGCGGTAGCCGTCCTCGGCGAGCAGCAGGTGCATGCGCTGCTCGGCCAGGCGCTCGGCGAGCCGCACCGGCACGGCCAGGGGTCTGCGCAGCCACGGCGGTACCCACGGCTTGGTGAGGATCGCGGCGGCGGTGTCCTCGTGGACGTCCCAGACCACCGGGGGGCGGTTGCGCCGCGGCGGCAGGGCGAGCAGCAGCTCGGGGTCGTGGAAGAGCAGCAGGTCGGCGTCGCGCACCGCGCGGGCGAGCAGCACCCGGGCCGCCCGCAGGGCCGTCAGCCGCCGCCGGCCGTGCGCCCGCGGCACGTCGATGGCGCGCAGCTCCGGCCACGGGGTGACCTGGCGGGCGCGGAACGGCGCCAGGTAGGTGATCTGGTGGCCCGCGTCGAGGAGCGCGCGGATCTGCCGGTGCAGGATCCGGGCGTCCTCAGGATGGTGGACCACCGTGGCGACGACGACATGCATACCTGCTACCGACCCTCCCAGCCGCGGCCCGCCGGGTTCGGCGGCACCGCCAGGTGCGTTCGGCGTCGGCGGGACGTGCTACAGGACTTCGATCCCGGGACGCAGCTTCAGTTGGCCGCGCGGCTCGCCGGAGGTGGCCGGCGCGGCGCCGGCCGCGGCACGCGGCAGCACGCCGCGGGTGTCGAGCAGTAGAGCCACGCGCTCGTTCGTCAACACTTCCGGTGTATAGACGCGGTGGTCGGTCACCAGGATGGCAAGATCAGCCGTGGAAAGCGCCTCGTCCAGGTCGGTGATGCGCTCGACCGGCTCGTCGTCGACCATCCAGTCGGACACCATCGGGTCGTGGTAGGCCAGCCGGGCGCCCTTGCGCAGCAGCTTGCGGGCCAGCGGCCGGGCCGGCGACTCGCGCTGGTCGGCGATGTCGGCCTTGTAGGTGACGCCGAGCAGCACCACCCGGCTGCCGTTGAGCGAGCGGCCCGCGCCGTTGAGGAGGTCTTGGGCCCGCTGCGCCACGTAGGAGGGCATCCGGGCGTTCACCTCCTGGGCCAGCTCCACGAAGCGGAACGGGTAGCCCAGGGTGCGCACCTTGTAGGAGAGGTAGTTGGGGTCGATCGGGATGCAGTGGCCGCCCACCCCGGGGCCGGGGTAGAACGCCTGGAAGCCGAAGGGCTTGGTGGCGGCCAGCGCGATGGAGTCCCACAGGTCGATGCCGAGCTCCTGGCAGAACACCGCCATCTCGTTGACGAGCGCGATGTTGACGTGCCGGTAGGTGTTCTCCAGCAGCTTGGCCATCTCGGCCTCGTGGGTGCCCCTGGCCCGCACCACGGTGTGCACGAAGCGGCCGTAGAAGGCGGCCGCCGCCTCGGTGCAGTCGGGCGTCATGCCGCCGACGACCTTCGGGGTGTTGGCCACACCGTAGGTGGGGTTGCCCGGGTCGATGCGCTCGGGCGAGAAGGCGAGGTTGAAGTCGAGGCCCGCGGTGAGCCCGGACTTCTCCAGCAGCGGCCGCAGCACCTCCTCGGTGGTGCCCGGGTAGGTGGTCGACTCCAGCACCACCAGGGTGCCGCGCACCAGGTGGGACGCGACCATCGTGCCGGCCGCGGTGACCGCGGTGAGGTCGGGCCCGCCCTCGGTGGACAGCGGGGTGGGCACGCAGATCACGATCGCGGCGGCCCGGCCCAGCACGGCGGGGTCGGTGGTGGCGGTGAAGCCCGCGGCGAGCATGGCGGCGACGTCGTCGTCGGAGACGTCGTCGACATGCGAGACGCCGGACGACAGGCCGTTCACCACCCGCTCGCTGAGGTCCAGGCCGACCGTGCGCAGGCCCGCCCGGCTCGCCTCGCGGACCAGCGGAAGCCCGACGTACCCCAGGCCGATGACCACCAGGTCGACCTCGGCGGAGTCAGTGCGAGAACTCACCCGGCCACCTCACTTTCACCCTTGAATGCCCCCGTGGGCTGCACACTCGCCGCCGAGCGGCGCGGAGCGCCCCATAGCTCACCTTGCCACGGGCCTAAGTGAGTTATACGCGTCGAGGTAGGTCGTGGCCGCTTTCCGCCACGTGCGATCAGCGTCAACTTTACGCTGCGCAGCGCGTCCGTAAGCCTGACGCAGTTCCGGACTATAGATGAGCCGTTCGAGCGTGTCGGCCCAGCCTTCGGCGTCTTCGGGCGGAATTAACTCTCCGGTCACCCCGTGTTCGACCAGTTCGGCAAGGGCGGCGACGTCGCTGGCCACGACGGGCAGCCCGCCGGCCATCGCCTCCACCGGCTTGAGCGGGGTGACCAGCCGGCACACCCGCGCGCCGGTGCGCGGCACCGCGAAGAGGTCGAGCACGGCGTGGTAGCGCCGCACCTCCCCGGCCGGCACCCGGCCGGGGAACACGGCGTGCTCGCCGAGGCCGAGGTCCTGGGCCCGCCGCCGCAGCGCGCCCAGCTCCGGGCCGTCGCCGACGATCAGCACCCGGGCCGGGGCGCCGCGCTTGCGCAGCAGCGCCAGCGCGTCGATCAGGGTGTCCAGGCCCTCGTGCGGATAGCAGGTGGTGGTGGTGCCGATCACCACGTCGTCGGGGGCGAAGCCCAGCTCGGTGCGGAGCGCGGAGCCGTCGGGCAGCGGGGTGCGGAACTGGTCCTCGACCGCGTTGGGCACCACCAGCACCTTGGCGGGGTCGACGCCGCGGCCCGCGATCTCGGCGCGCATCGCCTCCCCGAGCGTGACGACCAGGTCGGCCGCGCGCATCGCCGCCGTCTCGCGGGCGCGCTCGCCGACGTAGAAGGGGTCGGAGGTGGTGCGGGCGGGGTCGCGCGACAGCCAGGACTCCTCCAGGAAGCCCCGCACCTCGTACACCACCGGCAGGCCGTAGCGGCGGCCCAGCGCCAGCGCCAGCGCGGCGTTGCCGTGGTTGCTGGCGGCGTGCAGCACCGAGGGGCGGACCCGCTCCACCAGCCGCCCGGCCAGCCGCAGCCCCTCGCGCAGCGCCTCGGCGTCGTCGCGCGGCGCCCGCCACGGCAGCAGGTGGTGGTAGTCGACGCCGTCCAGCACCAGGTGGGGGCGGGTGTCGGCGATGCCCTTGGTCAGCGGGAAGCCCAGCCGGGTGGCGACGTGCGGTTGCAGCCCCGCCTCGGCCTGCGCCCGCACGATGCGGTGGGTGCGCTGGGTGTAGCCGGCATTGACGTGCGGGAGGGAGTTGGTGACCAGGTGCAGCACCCGGGTGGCCTCCGGCTCGAAGGCGCCGCCGCCCGGCCGCCCGGCCCGCTCGGGCACGGCGGCCAGCCACGGCTCCACCCCGGCGGGCCCGGCCGCGGCCTCCGCCGCCGTGCCCTCGTCCCGCGCGCCGCCCTGGGCGGCCAGGCGCAGCCGCAGCCGCTCGCGGGCGCGCCCGGCCGGCAGCCGGCGCACCAGCGGGGCGGCGGCGTCGGGCCGCTCGACGGCGAGGGTGAACGCGGCCAGCCTGGCCAGCCGCCTGGGACGGGCGCCGCGGGCGGCGGAGTCGACCAGCGACAAGGCCTCCTGGCGCGCGCCTTCGTCCCAGCGGGCGTAAGCTGCGGCCAGCGCCCCTGAGCGGTTGAGCAGCCCGCGGGCCCGCCGCCTCGGGCCGCCGGGCAGCAGCCGCAGCGCGAGCAGCGGCAGCCGCGCGGGCTCGGCCCGGGCGTGCCGCCACGCCAGGGTCGCGGTGAACACGCCTGCCTTGGCTATCCGGTGAAGCCCCACAGTCCCGAATACAATCACGTCCTGAGGAGTCCCGATGCCGGCCTCGTGGCCCCATGCGGAAATCGTGCACGTCGTTGGCGCCCGCCCTAACTTCGTCAAGGCGGCGCCCGTCGTGGCGGCGCTGGCCCGGCGCGGACACGCCCAGCGGGTGGTCCACACCGGCCAGCACTACGACGACCGGATGTCGGCGGTCTTCTTCCGCGAGCTCGGGCTGCCCCGCCCCGACGTCGACCTCGGCGTGGGCTCGGGCAGCCATGGCGAGCAGACGGCCGCCTTGTTGATCGGCCTTGAACGGGAGTTCGCCGCCCGTTCACCTGCCTTTGTCATCGTCTACGGCGACGTGAACTCCACACTCGCCGCCGCGCTGGTGGCCGCCAAGCTGCACATCCCCGTCGCGCACGTCGAGGCGGGGCTGCGCTCGTTCGACTGGACGATGCCGGAGGAGGTCAACCGCCGGCTGACCGACCAGCTGTCGCGGCTCCTCTTCGCCACCAGCCCCGAGGCCGTGGGCCACCTCGCCAACGAGGGCGTCGACGTCGACCGGGTGCACTTCGTCGGCAACCCGATGATCGACACCCTGCTGGCCAACCTCGACCGCTTCGACCCGGCCGCGGTGCGCGCCGCCCACGAGCTGCCCGAGCGCTACGTCGCCGCCACCCTGCACCGCCCCGCCAACGTCGACGACCCCGAGGTCGCCGCCCGGCTGGTCGCGCGGCTGCACGAGGTGGCCGACACCGTCGACATCGTGATGCCGGTCCACCCGCGCGGCCGGGCCGCCTTCCTCGCCGCCGGGCTCGACCGCCACCCCCGGGTGCGGCTGCTCGACCCGCTCGGCTACATCGAGTTCGTGGCGCTGGTGCGCGGCGCCGCCGCCGTGGTCACCGACTCCGGCGGGGTGCAGGAGGAGACCACCATGCTGGGCGTGCCCTGCCTGACCCTGCGCCCCAACACCGAGCGGCCGATCACCATCACTCACGGCACCAACCAGCTCATCACCGAGGCGGAACTGCCCGCCTCGGTGGCCAAGGTGCTCGCCGACGGCCGCCGCAGGGCCGCCGACCCGGGCGCCTCCGACACACCGCCGCTGTGGGACGGGCGCGCGGGAGAGCGCATCGCCGCTATCGTCAGCGCCGAACTGGTCGGTCCCGACGGGGCGGCGGCCGCCCCCTCGGGCGCCGCCGGTTCCTAGCGGGGGCCGCGCCGGCTTCCTGAGGGGGTCCGTACCAGGTGGAGGAAGCGACACCGATGTCCGAGCAGTCCGACACGTCGGCGATCGAGCGCCGTCAGCGGGAGCGCATGGAGCGCGCGCTGGCCGACCGCGACGCCCGGATACACGAACTCCAGGTGCGGCTGGCCGCCCTGGAGGGGTCGGCGTCGCTGGCGGTCGGCCGGGTGCTGACCGAGGCGGCCCGGCGGCCGCGCCGGCTGCCGCGGCTGCCCGGCGACCTCTTCCGGCTGTGGCGCGGCAAGGGCCGCGGCGCGGCCTCCCCGCCGCCGCCCCCCGACCGGCCCGGCTTCGTCGGCTACGACGAGGACCGCCTGCTCGTCGGCTACCCCGGCCCGCCGCCGGAGCGGCTGGTCGTGGCCGGCGTGCTCGGCCCGGGCCTGCGCGACATGCTCGACCCCTACGTGCACCTGGTGCCGCTGCTGCCGCACGACGCCGGAGTGGTCTTCGACGCCGTCGAGGTCGACCTGGTGCTCGTCACCGCCTCGGCCGCCTCGGTCGGCTCCCCGTGGAACCACCTCGGCGACCCCGCCGCCCTCGACCGCACCCGCGCGCTGGGCCGGGTGCTGGCCTCGGCGCGCGGCCGCGGCGTGCCGACGGTGCTGTGGCAGGACGCCGGCGCCCCGCCCGGGCTGGCCACCCTCGACTTCGACCACGTCGAGCACGACGACTGCGGTGTGGCGCTGCACGTGTTCAACCCCGTCGCGCTGGACGCCGGCCGCGAGCGCGCCCCGCTGTACGCGGGGCCCGGCTCGGCGCTGTCGGCCGCGCCGCTGGCCGAACTCCGCGAGCGCGGCGACCTCACCGCCCTCGACCCGCCGTGGCCCGGGCTGGCCGCGCTGCTGCGCCGGCACACCCTGGCCCTCGGCCTGGACCCGGTGCGCACCGTCCAGCACCTCGCCAGCGGCTCCCGGGTGGTGGCGCTGGGCGCCAGGCCCCGGGGCATCGGCACCGACGGCGTGCCCGGCGAGGTGCTGCGCTCCGTCGACGACCCCGCCAAGGTCGCGCCCGAACTGGCCGCCGCCCGGGCCGAGCCGCCGGTGGGCGCCGACGAACTGCGCGCCACCCTGCGCGCGCTCTTCCTGCGCGCCGCCACCCCCGTGCGGCTGTCCGGGCTGCTGGCGCGGGCCGGGCTCACCGAGGCCGCCGAGCAGGTGCTGTCCGGGCGACGGGTGGCCGTGCTGGCCAGGCCCGCCGACGAAACCGAGGCCGAGCGGCTGGCCGACGACCTCGTCGCCCAGCTGCACCAGCCCGCCGAACTGGTGGTGCCCGCCGCCGCCGACTTCGCCGCCTTCGACCGGCTGCGCTCGCGCGGCGTGACGGTGCGGCAGGCCGCCGAGGCGCCCGCCGACGGCGACGCCGAACCCGCCCCCTGGGCGGCGCTGGCCGAGGCCGCCGCCGCGGAGTGGGTGGCGCCCTGGCACGGCGGCCAGGCCGCCCGCTGGGCGCCCGGGCACCTCGCCGACATGGTCTGCGCCGGGGAGTGCTCGGCGGCCGATGCCATCGGGCCCGCCCTGCTACCGTTGGACGCCTCCGGCTGGGACGCGGCCGTCGACTACGCTTTCACCGGCGCCGTCGAACCGGCCCTGATCCGGCGCACGCTGGCGCGAAAGCCGACCCCGCCCTCGGAGTGGGGCCGGCACGGAGCCCGGCTGCTGGCCCTCGCCCTGGAGCGACCCAACTGAACCGATTCCGGGCAGGGGCGACCCGGGGGGAGTGCGGTCCCCCACTCACGATCCTTCCGTGCCGCGCCCGCCACGGGTACCGGCCACCGGCGGGTTGTGGACGGCCCGCCCGGCGCCGGGGCGGCTGTGGACGACCGATTGACGAAGACCGGACGAGCCTGACGGGAACCGGCCGGCCGAAGGGCGCGGCCGGGCCCGCCCGCCGCCCGGGGCCGCCCCGGAGGGTCGGAGCGGCCGCCACCCCGAGCTGGTGCTGAAAGGACGGATGTGACCGCAGAAGGCCCCCGGCGCCCCGGCCCGCGCGCCGTCGTCTACGGCGACGTCGACCTGAACATCATCGACGGCTCGGCGATCTGGGCGCAGTCCATGACGCAGGCGCTCGCCGAGGCCGGCTGCGAGGTCACGCTGGTGCTCAAGGCGCCGGTGCGCACCCCCAGGCTGGTCGACCCGCTCACCCGCGTCCCCGGCGTCACGGTGGTCCGCCCGCACGAGGAGGGCCTGCTGCCCGACCTCGGCGAGCGGCTCACCCCCGAGCAGGCCGTCGCCCTGCTGGCCCGGATGGACGCCGAGCGCCCCTTCGACCTGGTCGTGGTGCGCGGCAGCCGGCTGGCCGAGCGCGCCGCCGCCGAGGAGTCGCTGCGCGGCCGGCTGTGGACCTACCTCACCGACGTGCCGCAGACCCTGTCCGGACTCACCCCCGACGCGGTGGCCGGGCTCACCGCCATCGCGCACGCCTCCCGCTACCTGCTCTGCCAGACCGAGGAGCTGCGCTGCTTCCTGGAGCAGGCCGTGCCCGCCGCCTGCGGCAAGTGCGTGCTGTTCCCTCCGGTCGTGGTGCTGCCCGAGGGCGTGGCCGGGCCCGGGCAGGCCGACGACCCGCTCACCCTCGTCTACACCGGCAAGTTCGCGCCCGCCTGGAACACCCTGGAGATGACCGAGCTGCCCGGGCTGCTCGGCGACCGGGGCGTGCGCGCCGAACTGCACATGATCGGCGACAAGATCCACGGCTCCGACCGCGACTGGGCCAAGAAGATGCGCGTCGCGCTGGAGAGCACCCCCGGGGTGGTCTGGCACGGCGGCCACTCCCGCGAGGACGCCCTGCGCATGTCGGCGCAGCGCGCCGTCGGGCTGTCCTGGCGGGCCCCCGAACTCGACGCCAGCCTCGAACTGTCCACCAAGGTGCTGGAGCTGGGCGCGCTCGGCCTGCCGGTGGTGCTCAACCGCACCCCCATGCACGAGCGGCTGCTCGGCGCCGACTACCCGCTGTACGCCGGGGCCGACGCCACCTCGGTGGCCGACGTGCTGGCCCGCGCCCGCGACCCCCAGGTGTACCGGCGGGCCGCCGACGCCTGCGCGCGGGCCGCCGCCGACTTCACCCTCGGCCGCGCCGCCGAGCGGCTGCGCGGCTACCTCGACCGCGCGCTGCCCGCGCTGTCCGGCCGCAACGCCGCCCTGCCGAGCGAGCCGCTGAAGGTCGTGGTGGCCGGGCACGAGCTGAAGTTCTTCACCCGGCTGCTCGAACACCTGCGCTCCCTGCCCGGGGTCGAGGTGCGGCTGGACCAGTGGACCGGCTTCAACGACCACGACGAGCCCGCCAGCCGCGCCCTCGCCGACTGGGCCGACGTGGTCATCTGCGAGTGGTGCGGGCCCAACGCCGTCTACTACGCCCGGCACAAGCGCCCCGGCCAGCGGCTGCTGGTGCGGTTGCACCGCTTCGAGCTGTACTCGGAGTGGCCCAAGCGGCTGGCCGTCGAGAAGGTCGACGCCGTCATCTGCGTCAGCCCGCACTACGCCGAGCTGACCCGCAGGCGCACCGGCTGGCCGGCCGAGAAGGTGCTGGTCGTGCCGAACTGGGTCGACACCGAGCAGCTCGACCGGCCCAAGCTGCCCGACGCCGAGTACGCCCTGGGCATCATCGGCATCGCGCCCTCCCGCAAGCGGCTGGACCGGGCGCTGGACGTGCTGGAGCGGCTGCGCCGCACCGACCCCCGCTTCATGCTGCACGTCAAGAGCAAGCTGCCGTGGGAGTACTGGTGGATCTGGAAGCGCAGCGAGGAGCGCGCCTACTTCGAGCGGGTCTTCCGCCGGATCCAGCGCAGCCCTGAGCTGTCGGGCGCGGTGGTCTTCGACCCCTTCGGCCCCGACGTCGCCGTGTGGCTGCGCCGGATCGGCTTCGTGCTGTCGACCAGCGACGACGAGAGCTTCCACCTGGCGCCCGCCGAGGGCATGGCCTCGGGCGCGGTCCCGGTGGTGCTGGCCTGGCCGGGCGCCGACACCATCTATGACGACCACTGGGTGCACGCCGACACCGACCAGGCCGCCGCCGCCATCGCCGACACCGTGCGCGGCGGCCGCTTCGACGCCGAGCGCGAGCTGGGCCGCGAGCAGGTGCGGGCCGCCTACGCGCTGGAGGGCGTCTGCGACCGCTGGACCGAGCTGGTGCGCGGCACCGCCCCGGCGGCCGCCGCCCGCGCCTGAGCGGGCCCCGGACACGCACGGCGCGGCCCCGCCGCCCCCGCGGGGGCGGCGGGGCCGCGGTGCGCTCACATGTTCGGCGCGAAGATGTCCTCGGTCTCGCCCTCGCAGGGGTTGCCGCTGGCGTCGCGGCCCTCGATGTCCTCGGGGATGGTGGCCTGGTCGCCGCCACCGCCACCGTCTCCGCCCCCTCCGCCGGTGAGCCCGGTCCAGTCCTGCCCGATCACCAGCTCGACATTGCCCGGGCCGAGCGCGCTGGACGGCTCCTCGGCCGCCGCGCCGTCGACCTCGCCCGCCACGGTGGCGGCGGCCGACTCCTCGCCCGCCGCGTGCCGCACCGAGGTGGTGGCGACGCTGCCCTCGGGCGGGTTGCCGATCGTGCCGATGCCGTAGCCGCGTGCGGCCAGCTCGTCGGCGACCTGCTGGGCCAGCCCGGTCTGGCCGGAGCCGTTAAGGACCGAGACCACCAGGCCGGAGGGGTCGACCGTCTCGGTCGCCTCGGGCTCCGCGGAGGAACCGCCGCCGCCCCCGCCGGAGTCCTCCTCGCCCTCCTCCAGCGCCGCCTCGTCCACCTCGGTGTCGTTGGCGATCGCGGCGAACAGCGCGTTGGCCTCGTCGGTGCGCCACACCACCCGGTTGGCGTCCATGGGGTCGGCGCCCCAGGGCACCGTGTAGAACTGGATGCTGCTCGCGTTCAGGCCGCCCAGCGAGCCGGCGATCTCCGCCATCGCGCCGAGGGTCAGCTCGTTGTCGAAGGAGATGGAGTTGGAGATCGCGGTCAGCAGGTCCAGCATCCGGGCCGGGTTGGTCAGGGTCTCGCTGCTGGTCACCTGTCTGGCCAGCGCGCCGAGGAACACCTGCTGCCGGCTGATCCGGTCGGTGTCGCTGCCGTCGCCCACCGCGTAGCGGGCGCGCACGAAGCCCAGCGCCTGCTCGCCGTTGAGGGTCTGCGGGCCGGCCTCCAGGTTCACATGGGCCCGCTCGTCGCGGATCGGGGTGGGGATGCACATCTCCACGCCGCCGATGGCGTCCACCATCTCGGTGAAGCCGGTGAAGTCGATGTGCACGAAGTGGTTGATGTAGATGTTCGTCAGCGACTCCACCGCGCGCACCACGCACGGCGGCCCGCCGTTGAACAGGGCGGTGTTGATCTGGGCGTACTGCGCCGGGGCGCCCGCGGTGCCCTCGTAGGGGTCGCAGGCCGGCAGCTGCACCATGGAGTCGCGCGGAAAGTTGATGAGGGTGATGCCCTGCCAGTCAGGGGAGATGTGCGCCAGCATCAGCGCGTCGGAGCGCTCGCCGACGGTGTCGGTGGCGCCGTACTGGGCGTTCTCGCCGCTGCGGCCGTCGGAGCCGATCAGCAGGATGTTCAGAGCCTCGCCGTACTGCTCCGGGCGGTCGTCACCGAGGGCGGCGTCCAGGTCGTGCTGGTCGACATTGCTGCGCAGTGAGAAGTAGAAGCCGTACGCCGACAGGCTGGCCGCGATCAGGACGCAGGTCATCACGACCGAGACCCAGCCAAAGATCCGCAGCCGGCGCTGGCGGCGTGCCTCGTGCACCTCCGCCGCGCGGTTGCGTGTTCGTCGTTTATCGGTCACAGCGTTGACACTTCGCTCGGGACAGCGCTCAGCGCAGCTGTCGAACCGGGGCCGGGGGAGCAGATCCCCCGAGGGCACGTTCCAGAATCGCCGTAATCCGCTCGGAGCCGAATCGTGAGCCTAGCGCAGCCTGCGCAGTGGCCCGGGTCACGCCGGCGGGCCGCCCGGCGCCGGCCGTGCCGGGCGTGTCGGCATCCAGGAACAGCACCGAGGACGCCCCCGCCGCCAGCGGCGGCAGCAGCCAGTCCAGCGGCGGCGCGCCGCCCGGCGCCAGCAGCGGGGCGTGCGGGGAGTCCACCAGGGCGAGCCGGTCACCGGGCTCCAGGTTCCAGCGGGCCGCGGTCTCCGCCGCGCCGGCGGCCAGCCGCCCGGCCGACAGCACCTCGCCCGCCGCCTCCAGCGCGGGCGCGGCGGGATCGGCGGGGGCGGCGGAGGCGAAGTGGTCGCCGTGGCCGCGCACCTCGGCGGCGTAGTCGACCACGCCGGGGGGCGGGTCGGCCAGCGGCAGCCCGAGCGGGTGCAGGGAGAGGCCGACCAGGTCGCGGGCTGCCCGGCCCGCCGCCGAGCCGACCGCCCGGTCCAGGTTCGCGGGGCCCGCCACCAGCACGTCGACCGGCGCGGCCGGCTCGGGCTCGCCCTCGGGGGGCAGCGGCACCGCGGTCAGCCCCGCCGACCAGCAGGCCAGCAGCCACGCGGCGCTCTGCCAGTGGACGGGCACCGCCAGCCCGACGCGGTCGCCGGGGTCGGCGGCCAGCTCGTCGACCAGGAAGTTCGCGGTCTTGGCCACCCAGTTGTCGAAGGTCGCGTAGGACAGCTCGATCCGGCCGGCGGAGTCGTGGCAGGTGAGGAAGGGGCGCCCCGGGTCGGCGCGCAGTGCGGCCCGCAGCAGGTCGGCGGGGGTGGAACCGGTCACCGGCCGTCCTTTCCGAACGACGGGGTCGTGCCGAGGGCGCTGAGAGCCGGGGGTGTCACCGGGGAACTCTAGTGCCCGCCCGGCCCACCGGATGTAAGGGCCGCTCGACATTTCTGTTACGAAGGGGGACGCCCGAGCGTAACGCCTCGTTGGCGCTGCGGTTGCGGCAGTGCCGAGCGGTGGTCGACTAGTGTGACGAACCGATGTCTGTCACTCCTGGGCCGCCCGGTCCCGCGAGCGCGCCCGGCACCGTCGCCGGCGTGCGGCCGGCCGGCCCCGACGCCCTGGGCGCCGCCGCGCGGCCCGGCCGCACGCCCTCGCCCGGGCGGCTGCTGACCTTCGCCACCGCCGCGCCCGCCGTCGCGCTGTCCGCCTGGCTGGTGGCGGCGGTTCCGCTGCTGGCCCTCGGTGTGTTCACCCCCGTCATGGCCGCCGTCGTCGCGGGCCCCGCCGTGCTGCTGGCGCTGGCGCTGGCCGCGCGCTGGGCGCCGCGGCGGTCCGGGATCGAGGCGGGCGGCGGCTGGGACCGCTGGTGGCCGCTGCTGGCGCTGCTCGCGGTGGCCGTCGGCTTCACCGTGCTGCAGCTACTGCACGCCTCCGAGCAGATCGTGATCCGGCGCGACGCCGGCAGCTACGCCCAGTTCGGCAACTGGCTGGCCCTGCACGGCTCGCTGCCTGTCCCGCAGTACCGCGAGCTGATCGCCGGGGACGACCCCGCGCTCAGCTACCAGAGCCTGGCCTACTACCAGGTCGGCGACGTCATCTGGCCGCAGTTCATGGCCGGGGTGCCGCTCACCCTGGCCATCGGCCACTGGATCGGCGGCGTCCACGGCATGCTCGCGGTCGCCCCGGTGCTGGGCGGCCTGGCGGTGCTGGCCTTCGGCGGGGTGGCCGCCCGGCTGGTCGGCCCGCGCTGGGCGCCGGTGGCCGCGCTGGCGCTGGCGGTCTGCCTGCCGCAGATGTGGGTCAGCCGCTCCACCTACAGCGAGCCCGCCGCGCAGATCCTGCTGCTCGGCGGGATGGCGCTGGTCGTCGACGCGCTCGCGCCGGCGCCCCCCGGCGGGCGCCGCCGGATCCCGGCGGGCCCGGCGCTGGCCGCGCTGGGCGGCCTGGCGCTGGGCCTGAGCGTGGTGGTGCGCATCGACGGGCTGCGCGACATGCTGCCGGTGCTGCCGTTCATCGCGGTGCTGCTGCACGTCCAGCGGTCCCGCGCGCTCGCCCTGGCCGGCGGGCTCGCCGTCGGCGCCGGCTACGGCCTGGCCGCCGGCTACGGCCTGTCGCTGCCCTACCTCCAGCACCTGGCCGCCTCCGTGGTGCCGCTGCTGGTGGTGTGCGCGGCGGCGGTGCTGGCCAGCGCGGGGCTGGGCTGGGCCGTCGGCCGCTGGGGCCTGCCCGACCTGCGGCGCGGCCCGTGGGCAGGGATCGCGGCCGGCGCGGTGGTGGCGGTGATGGCGGCGCTCGCCGTCCGGCCGCTGCTGTACACCGCCCGCGGGCACGCCGAGCCCGCCGAGGGCACCCGCTCGCTGATCGGGCAGCTGCAGCAGATCGAGGGACTGCCCTTCGACCCCGACCGCACCTACGCCGAGTCAACCCTGAACTGGGTCGCCTGGTACGTCGGCGTGCCGGTGGTGGTGCTGGCCACGGCCGGGGCGGCGCTGGTGGCCTGGCGGCTGGTGCGCCGCCGCGACCTCGCCTGGGCGCTGCCGCTGCTGATGATGGCCTGGACGGTGGTCACCGTGCTGGTCCGCCCGGCCATCACCCCCGACCACCCGTGGGCCAGCCGGCGCCTGGTCGCGCTGGTGCTGCCCGCCTTCATCCTGCTGGCCGTCTGGGCGGTGGCGTCGGGGGTGCGCTGGCTGCGCGGGTCCGGCGCGGGCGCGCGGCTGTACGGAGCCGTCAGCGTGCTGGCCGTGGGCGCCGTCCTCGCCTCCACCGGCGCGGCGAGCGTGCCGCTGGTCTTCGCGCGCACCGACGCCGGCTCGGTGGCGGCCGTCGAGCGGCTGTGCGAGCGGATCGGGCCCGGCGCGAGCGTGCTGATGGTCGACGGCTACACCGCCGACCGCTTCAACCAGCTGGTGCGCGGGATGTGCGGGCTGCCGGTGGCGCGGCTGGCCGACGGCGTGCCCGCCGACCCGGCGACGGTGGCCCGGATCGCCGCCGAGATCCGCGAGCGCGGCCGCCGCCCGGTGATCGTCGGGGACGAGGAGGCGGACCTGCTGCCCTTCCTGCCGCCCGGCGCGAGCGCCGACCACGCCTTCGAGTTGCGCGGCCGCACCGACGCGCTGATCCTGGAGGGACCCCCCGCCCGGACCGGCGAACTGGTCATGAACGTGTGGATCGCCGAGGTGCCGGAGTCCGCCGCTCCGGCGCCGTCGCCCTGAGCCCCCGCCCGTCCGGGCCGCGCCGCCGCCCGCGCGGCGCTCCCGCCGAACCTGTGAGGCCCCGTTGAGTGACCCGGCACCCGAGCCGGCCGCACCGGCCGCGCCCGCTCCGCCCGCCGCCGAGCAGCCGCACGTCTCCGTCGTGCTGCCCTGCTACAACGAGCGCGACCACGTGGTCGCCGAGATCGAGCGGATCACCGCCGCGCTGGACGCCAGCGGCCACGCCTACGAGCTGATCGCGATCGACGACGCCTCCACCGACGACACCCTCAGGCTGCTGCGGGAGAACGCGCCGCGCTTCCCCGCGGTGCGGGTGGTGGAGTTCCCCAGGAACGGCGGGGCCGGCACCGCGCGGCGGATCGGCAGCCAGATGGCGCGCGGCGACATCGTCGTCTGGACCGACGCCGACATGACCTACCCCAACGAGCGCATCCCCGAGCTGGTCGACCTGCTGGACAAGGACGAGCTGGTCGACCAGGTGGTCGGCGCCCGGCTGCGCGAGGAGGGCAGCCACCGGCTGCTGCGCATCCCGGCCAAGTGGGTGATCCGCAAGATCGCCGAGCGGCTGACCAACACCCGCATCCCCGACCTCAACTCCGGGCTGCGCGCCTTCCGGCGCGAGGCCGCGCGGCCGTACCTGCGGCTGCTGCCGCCCGGCTTCTCCTGCGTCACCACCCTCACGCTGGCCTTCCTGAGCAACCAGAAGGTCGTCACCTACCTGCCGATCGAGTACGCCAAGCGCTCCGGCACCTCGAAGTTCCGCTTCTTCACCGACGCCTACCGCTACATCCTCCAGGTGCTGCGGATGGTGATGTACTTCAACCCGCTCAAGCTGCTGATGCCGCCCGCGCTGCTGCTGCTCGGCACCGGCCTGGGCAAAGGCGTGTACGACGTGGTCTTCAACCCGGTGCGGATCGCCAACAACACGATCATCCTGTTCGTCACCGGAATGATCATCTTCTCGATGGCGCTGCTGGCCGACCTGATCGTGCGCTCCCGTGCCGAGTAGCGCCGTCCGGCGGATCGCCCTGGTCGGACCGGCCCACCCGTACAAGGGCGGCGGCGCCGCGCACACCGGCGAGCTGGCGCACCGGCTGCGCGCCGCCGGGTACGACACCGGGATCGAGTCGTGGCGGGCGCAGTACCCGCGCATGCTCTACCCCGGGCGGCAGACGCTCGGCGAGCCGGACGGCCCCGCCTTCGAGCCCACCCGCCGCGAGCTGGCCTGGTACCGCCCCGACGGCTGGTGGCGGCGCGGCCGGGCGCTGGGGCGCGCGGCCGACCTGGTCGTGCTCAGCGTGCTGACGCCGCTCCAGGTGCCGCCGTACCTGGGGCTGCTGGCCGGCATCGGCGGGCGCGCCGAGACGCTGGCGCTCTGCCACAACGTGCTGCCGCACGAGCGGCGCCGCTTCGACCCGGCGCTGATGCGGGCGCTGCTGCGCCGGGTGGACCGGGTGCTGGTGCACAGCGGCGAGCAGCGCGCGGCCGCCCTGCGGCTGGTGCCCGGGGCCCAGGTCGCGGCCGCCCCGCTGCCGCCGCACCTGCCCGCCGCCCCGCCCGCCGCGCCCCGCGACGGCGAGCCGCTGGGGCGGCTGCTCTTCTTCGGCATCGTCCGCCCCTACAAGGGCCTGGACGTGCTGCTGCGCGCGCTGGCCCAGGTGCCGGGCGTCGGGCTGACCGTCGCCGGGGAGTTCTGGGGCGGCACGGAGCCCGTCCGCGCGCAGCTGGCCGAGCTGGGCATCGCCGACCGGGTCGAGCTGCGCGACGGCTACCTCCCGGCGTCGCGGCTGCCCGAGCTGTTCGCCGCCGCCGACGCCCTGGTGCTGCCGTACCGCAGCGCCACCGCCTCGCAGAACGCCTGGCTCGGCCACGAGCACGGCCTGCCCGTCATCGCCAGCCGGGTCGGCACCTTCCCCGAGCAGATCCGCGACGGCGAGGACGGCCTGCTCGTCCCGCCCGGCGACGCCGACGCGCTGGCCGGTGCGATCGAGCGCTTCTACCGCCCCGGCGAGCCCAAGCGGATGCGCGAGGCGGTCCGCCCGGTGGACCCGGGGCCGTACTGGGACCGGTACGTCGACGCTGTCGCGGCGGGCTGAGCGGCGCGGCGGCCGCACGCCGCCGCCCGTCCCCGTGCGCTGACGCGCCCTCGGCGTCCGGTCGCGGTACGCCCCCGGGGATATGCCGCGCGGCATAGCGCCCGGCGGGTGGAGCGGCCGCGCGGATGACGCGGCGGAGGGGCCGGCGCACCAGGCTGGACGGGTGCGGGCGGCGACCGCGGGCCGGTGGGCACCGCCGGGGCCGCCCGCGCCGGATCCAGCCGTCCACGGGCGCCGCGTGCGCCGGAAGAGGAGTCCCCGTTGCCGGTCATCGCAGCCGGCGCCGCCCCCGGCCCGCGCACGCGGGCGCGCGGCGCCGCCCCGACGTACCGTCCCCCGTGAGCCGCGGCGCCGGCACGCCGCCCGGCGGCGGTCCCGCGGATCGGCTGGCTGATGGCGCGCTCCCAGTACAGCCGCTGCGCCGGCCTCCGCGGCCAGGGCACCTTCCCGCCCGGCCCGCTCGACCCCGAGGGCCTGCCTCCGGTGCTGCTCGTCAACGGCCTGGACGACGACTCCACCCCCGCCTCCGGCAGCCGCGCCGTCGCCGCCCGGCTCCCGGGCTCCGTCTGGATCGGCGCCGAGGCCGACCACTCCGTATACCTGGGCGGCAACCGCTGCGTGCGCGAGATCGCGCACCGGTACCTGAGCACCGGGGAGCTGCCGGAACTGGGCGGGGTGTGTCCGGCCTCGGGGAGCGGTATGCGGTAGCCGCCGGAGAAGGGAGTTCGCGACCGTCCGCAGCACGGCGCGTCGGGTCCTGGCCGCGTGGCCCGTCAAGGAGGCCAGGACCCTGAGCTTGACGTAGAATCTATTCGTACAGATGACATATCGGCTCGTATCGATAGCCTGGTGTGCGCGGCTGGACAGCCGCCGCCACGGTCGAGGAGGAGATTCGGCGGAAGTCTGCGTCGAGATCGATGAGGAAGCGCTCGAACTGGCCGCCGAGGCGCTCGGCACCACGACACCGTCGGACACCGTGAACACCGCGCTGCGCGAGACCACCGACCAGGTCCGGCGGGCGGGAGGCGCTGGCTGAGCTGGTGGAGGCGGGGAAGCGCGGCGACTCCGACATCCTCAAGAGGAACCACCGTTGCTGAGCATCAGGGTTCCCGTCCTGGGACCGGTGCCGTAATGCGGCTGTTCATCACTGAGACGGAACCTGGCGTACCGGCATGTGGTGGTCCACGGACGGTATGTGGATCGCAATGAATGCATCGCCGCCGTCACCGGTCAACCGGTGCTGCGGATCGCTCCGCCGACGCCCTAGTCCGTTCCGGCCGCACCCGTGGGGCTGTGGGTGGACGGCGTGCGGCGCAGGGCCAGTGCGATCCCCGCCCCGCCCAGGTCGGCCGCGGTCATGACCAGGCGGGACAGGCCGGCCACCACCAGGGCGGCGCCTTCGGGGAGGACGGGGGCGAGGGCGACGGCCAGGGCGAGTTCGCGGACGCCAAGGCCGGCCGGGGCGAAGACGACGACGAGGCCGAGCGACCAGGCCAGGGCGTAGGCGCCGGCGGCCAGGGGCCAGGTGCCCGGGGCGGAGCCGCCGCCGACCCCGGCGACCAGCAGCCAGGCGTGCAGGCTGAGCGGCACCCAGGCGGCGAGCGTCCACAGCACGGCGCGGGCCAGGCCGCGCGGCGAGGCGGCGACGTCGACCGGCGGGCGGCGCAGCAGGCGCAGGCCGGTGCGCACGCCCCAGGCGATCAGCCGGGGGTGCAGGCAGGCCAGCAGCACGGGCACCAGCAGCACCAGCCACCACCAGCGGCCGGCCGCCTCGGCGGAGGTGAACGGGAGGGTGGCGGCCGCCACCATCACGTTGACGGCGAGGGTGACCGCGAAGGCCAGCACGGACGCGGCCAGGCTGCGGCTGCGCGCGACGTCGTGCTCCTTGGCCAGCTCCACCTGGGCGACGAAGGCCCACACCATGCCGGGCACGTACTTGCCCAGCTGGCCCAGCCCCCAGATCCGGCCGGCCGCGGCCACCGGCAGCGGGGCGCCGAGGTCGGCCAGCAGCGCGCGCCAGGCCAGCACCTGGCAGACCAGCGCGGCCAGCGCCGCGAGCACCGCGCCGAGCACGGTCCACGGCGACAGGCGGGTGAGCGCCGCCCCGGCCTCCGCCCAGTTCGCCGCGAGGGCGTAGCCGGCGAAGCCGAGCAGCGCCGCCGCGAGCGCGGCCCGGAGCCAGGGCAGGGCCCGGAGTCTGCGCACCACCCGGCCAGCGTATCGGTGCGGGTGGCCGCGGCGTGCGCCGCCGGCTCCGCCGCGGCCACCCCGTCCGCGCCGCTCACCGTGCGTGTACCGGCTGTTCATGCGGGTGACTTGTCCCGGCACCGCCGGGCTGCGCCATCATGGCGGTATGAGAACCGCCGACGCCGTCGCCTTCATCGGGCACCAGGTCCATGTCTGCCGCTTCCGGGAGGCCGGCACCCTGCTGCGCTGGCTCGGCCGCGACCTGCGCGGCCTGCGGGTGCTCGACGTCGCGGGCGGCGACGGCTACTGGGCGGGCCAGGCGCGCAAGCGCGGCGCCCGCGCCGTCTCCATCGACCTGGCCAGGTCCAAGATGCTGCGCGGCCGCACGCTGAGCCATCCGCCCGCGCTGATCGAGGGCGACGCGCTGCGGCTGCCCTTCGCCGACGCCTCCTTCGACCGGGTGCTGTCCATCTGCGCCATCGAGCACTTCGACGACGGCCCGGCCGCGCTCTCGGAGATGGCCAGGGTGCTGGCGCCAGGCGGCGAGCTGGTCATGTCGGCCGACGCGCTCACCCGGGCGGGCTCGTGGCCGCGGCTGTTCGACGCGCACCGCCGCCGCTTCCACGTCCAGCGCACCTACACCCACACCCAGCTGGACGAGCTGCTGGCCGAGCGCGGCCTCGAACTGCTCGACCACAGCTACCAGTTCCGCAGCGCGGCGGCCGAGCGCGGCTACCTGAGCCTGTCCGCGCACGGCGGCCGCTACGGCTTCAACGCGGCGGCCGTGCTCACTCCGCTGGTGGCCCTCGGCGACGCGCTCACCCCCAACGACCGCGGCAGCGTGGTGCTGGTCCGGGCCCGCCGCACCGCCTCCTGAAGCCCGTCCGCGCAGCTCGCGGCCCTGGCGGGCCGTGCCCGCTTCGTCCCGGTACACGGAAACTCCGAGTTAACTCCGCATTGCCAGGGCATTAACCCGTTTCAGGTCATTCGGTCCCCGCGCAGGCGGGGAGCGACGGGACGGGGAGGCGTGCGATGAGGGCGAGGCGGAACCGCGTCGGTCCGGACGACGTGCTGCACCTCGAACTGGCGGAGGAGCCGCCCGTACGCCCCGACCGGCTGCTGCTGCGGCCGGTTCCGGAGCACGGCGACACCGGCACCGGGCTGCCGGTGCCGGTCCGGCTGCGCGGCACCCGGGCCAGCGCCGACCTCGGCGGCCTGCCGGCCGGGCTCTGGGAGGTCTGCGGCCCCGACGGCGGCGGCCGCACCGCCCCCGTCCGCACCGAGGACCCGGGGCTGAACCTCGCCGACCGGTACGGCTACATCGCCCGGCCGCGCTCGCGCGACCTGCGGGTGCTGCGCACCCCGGACGGGCGGCTGCGGGTCCAGGTGGCCGAGGTGCGCCCGTATGCCGAGGTCGAGCTGGTGCGCAGCCGCGAGGAGACGGTCGCGGTCCGCGGCGAGCTGGCCTTCGCGGCCCGCCCGCCCGGCCGCCACCGGGTGCGGATCGTGCTGCGCCAGCGCCACGTCGGCACCGAACTGGCCTGCGGCGCGCTGCTGGACGACGGCGCCTTCAGCGCCGAGATCCCGCTGCGGCCGCTGGCGGACGCGCACGCCGAGGAGCGCGGCAAGAACCTCTGGGATCCCGTGCTGGCCGGCGGGCCGCTCAACGCCGAGCTGCGGCTGGCCTCGCGGGCCGACGACATCGCCGGCAAGAAGCAGCGGATCGGCTTCCGGCCGGTCCGGCTCCCGCACGGCGGCCGCACCATGCGGATCACCCCCTACTACACCGTGCACGACGACCTGTCGCTGGCCGCCACCGCCCTGGACCGCGCGGAGGGCGCCCGGTGAGGATCGCCTTCCTCATCGCCAACGCCTTCGCCATGGGCGGCACCGTGCGCACCACCGTGAACCTGGCTAACAGCCTGGCCGAGCGGCACGAGGTCGAGATCATCAGCATGGCCCGGCACTGCGACCGCCCCTTCTTCCCGCTGGACCCGCGCGTCCGGCTGCGCGCGATGGCCCCCACCCCCGACTGGAGCGGCGCGCCGCCCGGCTCCTGGCTGGACCGCCGCCGGGCCCGGCGCCCGGTGCGCTGGCTGCCGCCGACCGAGGCCAAGCGGCAGGGCGTCTTCAACGCCCGCACCGAGCGGGCGCTCCGCCGCACGCTGCGCGGCCTGGACGCCGATGTGCTCGTCTCGACCCGGCCCGGCCTGAACCTGGCCGCCGCCCGCTTCGCGCCGCGCCGCCTGCTGCGGGTCGGCCAGGAGCACATCCACTGGGGCAACCACAGCGACGGCGTCCGGCTGGCGGCCCGGCTGCTCTACCCCAGGCTGGACGCGCTGACCGTGCTCACCGAGGCCGACCGCCGCGCCTACCAGCGCGACCTGCGGGTGCCGCCGGACTGGGCGGTGCGCATCCCCAACGCGCTGCCCGGCGGCGACTTCCCCCGCGCCCCGCTGGAGAACCCGATCGTGGTCGCGGCCGGGCGGCTGGGGCCGGAGAAGGGCTACGACAAGCTGCTGGACGCCTTCGCGCTGGTGGCCGCCGAACGCCCCGAGTGGCGGCTGCGCCTGTACGGCCAGGGCGGGCTGGAGAACCGGCTGCGCCGCCGGATCCAGCGGCTCGGCCTGGACAACAACGCCGCCATCATGAAGCGCACCGACGACCTGCCCGGCGAGCTGGCCAAGGGCTCGGTCCTCGCGGTCAGCTCGCGGGTCGAGGGCTTCGGGATGACCATCATAGAGTCCTTCGCCTGCGGTGTGCCGGTCGTCAGCTTCGACTGCCCGCACGGTCCCGGCGAGATCATCACGCACGGCGCCGACGGCCTGCTGGTGCCGCCGGGCGACGTGCAGGGGCTGGCCGCGGGCCTGCTGCGGCTCATCGACGACCCCGCGCTGCGCACCCGGATGGGCGCCGCCGCCCTGGCCGCCGCCGAGGACTACCGCCCCGCCGCCGTCACCGCCCGCTGGGAGGAGTTCCTGGCCGAGCGGCTGAGCCGGCGCCGGTAGGGCTTCCGGCCGTTCGGATTCCGCGCCGCCGCCGGCGCCCGCGGCACGTCCGTCCGGCCTTGCGGTGTACCGACGCCGCCGGGCGCGAGCCGGCGCCCGGCCGGCGGAGCACCGTACGCGATTGCCTCTCTGATCTATTAGAGCTATAACAGATATAGTTCATCGCCAAGAGGTCTCGTCGTATCCGGATCCTCGGCGCCCGCTCCGCAGTGCCCGAAACCCAGGAGGCGCCCATGCGCAAGCCGTCACCACCCGCCAGGACCGCGGCGGTCGCGGCGCTCACCGCCGTGCTGCTCGGCCTCGCCGCGCCCGCCGCGCAGGCGGCGGCGCCGAGCGGCACCGCCGAACCGGTCGCCGAGCCCACGGCCGCCGCCGTCGAGGACTTCCTGGACCGGCGGGTGCCCGAGCTGCTGGCCGAGTTCGAGGTGCCCGGCGCCGCCGTGTCGGTGGTGGCCGGCGGAGAGCAGGTGTTCGCGGGCGGCTACGGCACCGCCGACCCGGCCACCGGGCGGCCGGTCGAGGCCGGCACCGCCTTCCCGGTCGGCTCGGTGGCCAAGTCCTTCACCGCGCTCGCCGTGCTCCGGCTGGTGGACGAGGGGCGGCTCGACCTGCACGCCGACGTCAACGGCTACCTGCCGCCCGGCAGCCGGATCGCCGACACCTTCCCCGGCGAGCCGGTCACCCTGCACCACCTGCTCACCCACACGGCCGGCTTCGAGGAGGCCGTCGCCGGCCAGGCCGCCGCCGAGCCGGGCGGGGCGGCGCCGCTGGCCGCGTACGTGCGCGACCGGCAGCCCGAGCGGGTCCGCCCGCCCGGCCGCTTCACCAGCTACTCCAACTACGGGCTCGCGCTGGCCGGGCTCATCGTGCAGGAGGTCTCCGGCCGGCCCTTCGCCGCCTACGCGGCCGAGCAGGTCTTCGCCCCGCTCGGCATGGAGGCCAGCGCCTTCGCCGGGCCGGACGAGGCACGGGAGCGGGGCGCCGCCGTCCCGCACACCGCGGGCCCTGACGGCCCCGTCCCGGCCCCGGAGCTCCACCTGGCCATCGGACCGGCCGGCGGCGCCTACAGCTCCGCCGAGGACATGGCGCGCTTCATGCTCGCCCTGCTCGACGCCGGCGGAGCCGGCGGCGAGCAGCGCCGGCCCGAGCCGGCCCTCGCCGCCATGGGGACCCGCCAGGCCGGCAACGAGCCCCGGCTGACCGGCGCCGGCTACGGCACCTGGGAGTGGCCGTCGGACGGTGCGCGGGCCTACGGGCACGGCGGCACCCTCGTCGGCGCGCACGCCAACTACGTCGTGCTGCCCGAACTCGGCCTCGGCGTCCACGTGGCGACCAACGGCGACGGCCGGGGCGACCCCGGGGCGCCGCTGCGCAGCGTGCAGCGGACGCTGGTGGAGGAGGTGCTGGCCGAGTTCGCCGGCATCCGCGCGGTGCCCGGGCCCGGCCCGGCCGCCGACGTCCCGCTCGACCGCTACACCGGCGACTACGTGCCCACCCGGGCCTCCCGCAGCGACGCGACGGCCGCGACGGCCGCGCTCGGGCAGCTGCGCGTCGGTGTGGCCGACGACGGGGCGCTGACCACGTCGGGCCCGATGATCCCCGAGGCGCGGTGGACCGCGGTCGAGCCCGGACTGTTCCGCGCCGAGGACGGCACCGACCAGCTCGCCTTCATCGAGCGCGGCGGCGCCGTGGTCGGCCTGGCGCTGGACAGCGCGCCGATGCAGCCCTTCGAGCGCACGGCCTGGCACCTGCTGCCGACGACGCACCTGGCCGCGGCCGGAATCGCGCTGCTGGTGGCCGCCACCGCCGCGGTCTGGCCCGTCACGGCCCTGGTGCGCCGGCTGCGGCGGCGCGACCCGGCGCCGTACCGGGGCGCGGCCCGGTGGGCCCGGCTGCCCACCGCCGCGGCCGTGCTGCTCAGCACCGGCTTCACCGGCTACCTGCTCTGGCTGCTCACCCGGCTGGACAACGCCACCGTGCTGCGGATGGTGGATTCACCCGTGCTGACCGCGCCCCTGGCGGCGGCCGTGCCGCTCGCCGCGCTCGCGGCGGTGCTGGCCGTCCTGGCCTGGCGGCGCGGGTGGTGGACGGCGGCCGGGCGGGTGCAGCACACCGTGATCGTGCCGGCACTGGGTGTGTTCCTGCTGGTCGGGCATGTGTACAACTTCGTGTGGACGCCCTTCGGCTGAGGGCGGCCGCACCCCTACGGGCGCACCGGCGGGACGAGACGAAACGAACACCACCGAACACGCACGCACCAGGTGTCCGCGCGTCGCGCGGACTCGCCTGGTGCGTAGTGTTTCCGGTATGGGGGAACTCGAAGGCCACGACACCGCCGCGCCCACCGACGGCACCGCGCACCCGGCGACCGCTCCGTCCGACCCGGCCCCGCCGACCGCCGCCGCGATGCGCCGGGCGCTGGCCCGCGCCCGCGACGCCAAGACGCTCGACCCGGCCGAGGCCGAGGTGCTGCTGCACGCCAGGGGTGCCGACCTGGACCGGCTGCTCGACTACGCCGCACGGGTCCGCGACGCGGGCCTTGATGAGGCCGGCCGCCCCGGCGTCATCACCTACAGCCGCAAGGTGTTCATCCCGCTCACCCGGCTGTGCCGCGACCGCTGCCACTACTGCACCTTCGTCACCGTGCCCGGGAAGCTGCCGGCCCCCTACCTGTCGCCCGACGAGGTGCTGCGGATCGCCCGCGAGGGCGCCGCGCTGGGCTGCAAGGAGGCGCTGTTCACCCTCGGCGACCGCCCCGAGGACCGCTGGCCGCAGGCCAGGGAGTGGCTGGACGCGCACGGCTACGACGACACCCTGTCCTACGTGCGGGCCATGGCCGTGCGGGTGCTGGAGGAGACGGGGCTGCTGCCGCACCTGAACCCCGGCGTGCTCACCTGGCGCGACTTCCAGCGGCTCAAGCCGGTGGCGCCGTCCATGGGGATGATGCTGGAGACCACCTCCGCCCGGCTGTTCACCGAGAAGGGGCAGCCGCACTACGGCAGCCCGGACAAGGACCCCGCCGTCCGGCTGCGGGTGCTGGACGACGCCGGGCGCTCCAATGTGCCCTTCACCACCGGCATCCTGATCGGCATCGGCGAGACCCACGCCGAGCGCGCCGACTCCCTGTTCGCGATGCGCAAGGTCTCCCGCGAGTACGGCGGCGTGCAGGAGGTCATCGTCCAGAACTTCCGCGCCAAGCCGAAGACCGCCATGCGCGCCCGCCCCGACGCCGAGCTGACCGAGCTGGCCGCCACCATCGCCGTCGCCCGCCTCGTGCTGGGCCCGCGCGCCCGGATCCAGGCGCCGCCGAACCTGGTGGACGACGCCTACGGGCTGATGCTGCGGGCCGGCATCGACGACTGGGGCGGCGTCTCCCCGCTCACCCCCGACCACGTCAACCCCGAGCGGCCCTGGCCGCAGATCGAGGAACTGGCCGCCCGCACCGCCGAGGCCGGCTTCACGCTGCGCGAGCGGCTGACGATCTACCCCGAGTACGTCCGGCGCGGCGAGCCCTGGCTGGACCCCCGGCTGCGCGGGCACGTCGACGCCCTCGCCGGGCCCGACGGCCTGGCCCGCGAGGGCGCGATCCCGGTCGGGCGGCCGTGGCAGGAGCCGGAGTCCGGCCTGGCCGGCGCCGCGGCGCCGGGCGCGGCCGGGCAGGGCCGCACCGACCTGCACACCGGCATCGACACCGAGGGCCGCGCCGGCGACCGCCGCGCCGACTTCGCCGAGGTGTACGGCGACTGGACCGAGCTGCGCGACCGGCTGCCCGGCACCGCCCCGGCCCGCTTCGACGGCGACGTGCGCGCCGCGCTGCGCGCCGCCGAGGCCGACCCGGCCGGGCTGAGCGACGAGCACGCGCTGGCGCTGCTGCACGCCGACGGGCCCGAACTGGAGGCGGTGGCCCGGCTCGCCGACGACCTGCGCCGCGAGGCCGTCGGCGACGGCGTCAGCTTCGTGGTCACCCGCAACATCAACTTCACCAACGTCTGCTACACCGGCTGCCGCTTCTGCGCCTTCGCGCAGCGCCGCACCGACGCCGACGCCTACACCCTCTCGCTGGACCAGGTCGGCACCCGCGCCGAGGAGGCGTGGGCGGCCGGCGCCACCGAGGTGTGCATGCAGGGCGGCATCCACCCCGACCTGCCCGGCACCGCCTACTTCGACATCGCCGCCGAGGTCAAGCGGCGCACCCCGGACATGCACGTGCACGCCTTCAGCCCGATGGAGGTGATGAACGGCGCCACCCGCACCGACCTGTCGGTGCGCGACTGGCTGACCGCCGCCCGCGAGGCGGGAGTGGACTCCCTGCCCGGCACCGCCGCCGAGATCCTGGACGACGACGTGCGCTGGGTGCTCACCAAGGGCAAGCTGCCCGCCGCCGCCTGGGTGGAGGTGATCACCACCGCCCACGACCTCGGCATCCCGACCACCTCCACCATGATGTACGGCCACGTCGACACCCCCGCGCACTGGGTGGCGCACATCAAGCTGCTCGCCTCGCTCCAGCGCCGCTCGCTGGAGCGCAACGGCCGCCCCGGCTTCACCGAGTTCGTCCCGCTGCCCTTCGTGCACACCAACGCGCCGATCTACCTGGCCGGCCTGGCCCGCACCGGCCCCACCGTGCGCGAGAACCGCGCCGTGCACGCGCTGGCCCGCATCCTGCTGCACGGCACCATCGACAACATCCAGTGCTCCTGGGTCAAGCTCGCCCCCGAGACCTGCCGCAGCCTGCTCACCGGCGGCGTCAACGACATGGGCGGCACCCTGATGGAGGAGACCATCAGCAGAATGGCCGGCTCGGGCCAGGGCTCCTACAAGACCATCAGCGACATCGCCGCCCTCGTCGCCCCCACCGGCCGCCCCCTCCGCCAGCGCACCACCCTCTACGGCACCCCCACCGAAGAGCGCCGCACCACCGCCCTCGCCCACGACGGTGTGGCCGAGAGCGTGCGCACGCGGAGCCTGCCGGTGGTGTGAGGGGAATCGCGCCGAACGGGAGCGCCTGTCAGAGCGAGCGGGATCCCGCGACCGAATTCACGGTCGTCCAGCGTTCATCCTGTCAATTCGCCGTTCAATGCGGAGTGAATTGAATTGATCCGTCGTCGATAGCGATGGGGAGACCGTGAATGGCCGGCCTGGCGCTCCCCGGGTGGCGCGAGAACCGCCGGTTCCGCTGCGGCGCGGGTGATCGCGAGTTAGCGTCAAGCTGACCCTAAGTGGGTGTGATTGGGGTAATGTCGGCCCATGACGTGATCGCGCTCACTTTCGGGGAGGCGACCGGTGCCCGCGCACCGGTTTCATGATCCATGGCGCTGAAAAAAGAGACCAGAAGGATTCTGATCGGTTCCACCGCGACCTTCGGCCTGGTGGGGGTCGGCGGGATCGCGGCCAATCTCGCCGGTCTGTTCCCGGCCCTTCTCGACTGGGCCCGTGCCCTCTACATCGTCGCCGCCATCGTCAGCGTCCTGCTGCTGGCGGTGCTGGTGGTCGACTCGATCTTCGCCTTCCTCAACGAGGAGTACCGGCTCCGCTGGCTCGTTCTGGGAGTCGGCGCCCTGGCCGTGCTCGGCCTCGCCGTCGTGGGCGTCTACACCCGGCTGGCCGACCCCTCGTGCCCTCCGCCCGCCGAGATGAACGTCCTGGTCCCCGCCGACCAGGAGGAGATCATGGGCGAGGCAGCCGAGGTGCACGCCGACGTGCGCGCCGAGGAGGACTGGCCGACGCACTGCCGGCCGGTGCACATCACCGTCTTCTCGCTGGCGGAGGCGGCCGAGGCGCGCGGCCGGCTGGCCACCGGCTGGCGGGACGCCACTGTGGGCCCGCGGCCGCACGTGTGGATCCCCGCCTCCACCGCGGACGTCGTGTTGGCCCGCGCCCGGGCCGAGGGCGACCGCGCGGTAGGCGTCGGCTCGGCGCCCGGCTTCGAGGTGCGCGGCTCCACCCGGCTGGAGCCGCTGGTGCTGGGCGTCCCGCAGGACGCGGCGGCGGAGGTCGGCGTGGACACCGAGCCCGGGCCGCGGCGGCACGTGGTCCAGGAGCCGCTGGAGGTCTACCTGGACCGGCTCGGCCCGCTCGACATCGCCCTGGCCAGGCCCGACCTCGACGGCTCGGTGTCGGCGCTGCTGCACACCGCCGCGGTGTACCGGAGCGCGGGACCCGGCGCCCACCCGCAGCGGGGCGTCCCCGACTCCTCCCTCGGCGGCGCCGGCGACCGCGACCTGCTCTGCGCGCTGCGGGAGCGGTCGGCCGGCAGCGAGCCCGTGGCGGTGCTCACCACCGAGCGGGCGCTGATCGACCACAATTTCGGGCGGCCGCTGGGCCCGGGCTGCGGGCCGGAGGACCCCCCGCCGCCGCTCCAGGCGTACTACCCGGCCGACCTCCCCTGGCTGGACCACCCCTACGTGCGGCTGGACTGGGGAGTCGACGACCGGGTGGCCGAGGAGGCCGACGCCTTCTACCGGTGGCTGTCCGACCCCGGCACCAGGACCCCGGACGGCCGGCACCCCCTGGCCGGGTTCCGCGACGCCGACGGGGCGCTGCGCTGCCCCGTCCCGGACCGCGGCGGCTGGATCTGCGGCGACGAGGGCACCGTCACGGTGGCGCCGGTATGGGCGGCGGAGCGCCTGGAACCCCTGGAGACGGGCGCCGCGTACTCCGCCGAGGAGCTGCGGGCCGTGCTGGAGCGCTACGAGGAGGCCCGCCCCGAGATCGCCGTCCTGCTGGCCGTGGACACCTCCACCTCGATGGAGGTGCCGGCCGGCGGCGGCACGGACCGGCTCGGCGCGGCCACCGGGCTCGCGGGTGACCTCGTCGGGCTGCTCGGCGAGGAGGACTCCGTCGGCCTGTGGTCCTTCCCCGGCTCGCCCGGCGACCCCGACGCCACCGACCACGACGAACCGGTGCCCATGGCCGCCAACACCGAGGGCGGCCAGGCCGAGCCGGTCGCCGACGCCCTGGCCGCATTGGGACCCACCGGCCAGGCCACGCCACTGGCCGACGTGGTGGCCGACGGCGCCCGCGCGCTCGCGGACGCGGGCGGACCGGGCGCCGGCCGGGTGCTGGTGGTGCTGACCGACGGTGTGGCCGACCCGCTTCCGGCTGGCGGCCTCACCGCGGACGAACTCGCCGAGGAGCTGGCCGGCCCGCTGGAGCAGGGCGTGCGCGTGCACGTGGTGACCTTCGGCGACGACGGCTGCGGCCCTGGCTCGCTGCCCGGCGCGCTGACCGACGCGGGCGTGCGGTGCCATGCCGCGCCGCCCGGCGCCGACCCGCGGATCCTGCACGAGATCGTGGCCGACGCCCGGGGGCGGGAGTGATGGGGGCGCCGGGCACCGGCCCGGACAGGGACACGGGCGCGGCCGGCCCGGCCCGGGCCGCCGGCGCGGGAGCGGACACCGGACCGGCCGGCGGCCGCGGCTCCGGCGCGGGTGCCCGGTGGGGCCGGCGCGCGGCCTCGTGCGCCGCGGTGGCCGCCGCCTGCCTGTTCGCGCTGGCCGCCGCGGGCGCGCCGAGCCTGGACCGGGGGGACGGCGTCCACCTGGTGCTGGCGACCGGACTCGACCTCTCGGCGGGCCGCGACGCCGGCGTCTACCTGCGGCTCATCGAGCAGTGGGACTTCGCCCACCCCCGCGTCACCGTCGACACCGTCCAGCTGTCCGGCAACACCGACCACCAACGCGCCCAGCTGGTCGCCGACGCCCAGTCCGCCGACATGCCCTTCGACATCGTCAACATCGACAACCAGTGGACCGCCGAGTTCGCCGAGCAGGGCTGGGTGCGCGAGGTCGACCCGGCCGAGGTGGGCGCCGACCGCTTCCTCGAACCCGCCTGGGAGGCGGTCTGCTACGAGGACGCCCACTGGGCGGTGCCGTTCATCTCCGACGTGGGCCTGCTCTTCTACCGCGCCGACCTGCTGGAGGAGGGCGACGAGCCGCCCGCCGACTGGGCGGAGGTGTTCGACTTGGCCGCCCTGATGGTCGAGCGCTCCGACGAGCCCGTGCACGGCTACGCGGGCCAGTACGCCGACTACGAGGGCCTGGTCGTCAACGCCCTCGAACTGGTGTGGGGCGCGGGCACCCAGCCGATCGAGGGCGGCGGCGAGGACTGCGCCACCGCCGAGCGGGTCGGCGACCTCAGCACCGGCCTGCAACCGCTGGTGGAGGCGATCCGCGACGGTGTCGTCCACCCCGGTGTGCTGACCGACGCCGAGGACGACACGCGGGCGCGGTTCCGGTCCGGGGAGGTGGTGATGATGCGCAACTGGCCGCAGGCCGTCGAAGGGCTGAGCGTGGAGCAGGGTCGGGAGAACACCGGCACGCTGGCCTTCGCCGGCTGGCACGGCGGCTTCGGGGAGGATCCCGAGGAGATCGAGGAGCCGTCCTTCGGCGTCACCGAGCTGCCCGGGGCGGCGCTGGGCGGCCAGAGCCTCGCGGTGACCACGGCCTCCGAGCATCCCGAACTGGCGGCCGGCCTGGTCGCGCACCTCACCTCCGAGCGCTCCCAGCGGCAGCTGCGCGACGCCGGATACGCGCCCGCGCTGAGCGGCCTGTACTTCGACGAGACGGTCGCCGAACCGCGCGACCACATCTACCTGGGCAGTCTGCGCGGCGCGATCCTGGCGGCGGAGCCGCGGCCGCGCACGCCGTACTACACCGCCTTCAGCGAGGAGCTGCGCGACCAGCTGCACGACCACCTCAGCCCGCCGGGGCCCGTCGTCCCGTCCACCGAGCAGTTCGACGACGAGCTGAACGAGGTGCTCCGCGGCGGCTGACGCGCGCTCACCGCCTGCCGTCGGGGTGCCGGGGCTCGTCGAGGTCCAGCTGGCGCTGGAGGTGCCGGTAGGTGTCGTGGGTGATCCGCCCGTCGCGGTACAGCTCCTCCAGCTGCCCGCGCTGCGCGGCGAGCAGTTCGCGCTGCAGCCGCACCGCGCTCGCCCGGTGCTGCGCCGCGTCCTCGGCCGCTCCGGGGTCGTCGGAGTCCAGCGCGGCGCTCATCCGCGACAGCCGCAGCCGGATCGGCTGCCGGTGGGTCTCGGCCGTCTCCTCGCCGATCTCGCCCCGCGCGGCCAGTTCGTCGATGCGGGCCAGCGCCGCCTCGTCCAGCGCCCGCTGGCCGCGGGCCACGTCCCAGGCCCGGTCGTCCCGCTCGCCCACGCCCAGCCGGCGCAGCAGCCACGGCAGCGTCATGCCCTGGCCGACCAGGGTGGCCAGCACCACCGCCGCGGCCATGAAGATGAGCACCGGCCGGTCCTCGAAGGGCCTGCCGTTCACCGTCTGCGGCAGCGACAGCGCGATGGCCAGCGAGATCGCGCCGCGCAGCCCGGCCCAGCCGACCACCACCCGCTCCCGCAGCGGCAGCGGCGCGAGGCTCCGCCGGAGCTTCAGCCGCTGGACCGCCCCGATGACGCCGACCTCCCAGGCCAGCCGGATCGCGACCGCCGTCACGATGGCCGCCACGGCGGCCAGCACGAGGCTCACCGGATCCCGCCCGGCCACCTCCACCAGCACCTCGTGCAGCTGGAGGCCGAGCAGCACGAACAGCACCGACTCCAGCAGGAAGACGAGGCCCTGCCAGATCGTCTGCCCGTTCAGCCGCACACCGGCGGGCAGCAGGCCCTCGACCCGGGTGCCCAGGACGAAGCCGGCGGTCACCGTGGCCAGCACACCGGACAGGTGCAGGTTCTCGGCGGGGATGTAGGCGATGAACGGCACCAGCAGCGAGATCAGCAGCTGGTCGTCGGGGTCGCGGATCCGCCCTCTGACCCGGCCGGCCACGGCCGCCACGACCAGTCCCCACAGCACCCCGCCCGCCACGATGCGCAGCAGCTCCCACAGCCCGCCGCCGAGCGTCAGCGGCTGGGTGAGCGCGGCGAGCGCGAGGCTGAAGATCGTCAGCGCGGCCGCGTCGTTGATCAGGCTCTCGCCCTCCAGGATCGTCACGATCCGGCGCGGCGCGCCCACCCGCCGCAGCACCGCGCCGGCCGCCACCGCGTCCGTGGGCGCCACCGCGGCGCCCAGCGCGATCGCCACCGGCCATGACGCCTGCTCGGGCAGCACCAGCACGATCACCGCGGCCACGCCGAGCGCGGTGAGGGTGGTGACGCCGACGGCCAGGCCGATGATGGCGCGCGACTCGGCGCGGGTCTCCCGTGGCGAGGTGAAGGACGCGGCGTGGTACAGCAGCGGCGGCAGGAACAGCAGCAGCACGATCTCGGGGGAGACCTCGAAGCGCTCCATACCCGGCAGGTAGCTGACCAGCAGGCCCAGCAGCACCAGCGGGATCGCGTCGGGCAGCCCGGTGCGGTTCGCGATCGCCCGGCCGGCCAGGATCACCACGACCACCAGCAGCCCGGCGAAGAACAGCCCCTCGTAGCCCATCGGCCAACCCCCCGGCCCCATTGTGGGGCCGGGCACCGGTCGCGGCGGCGCGCCCCGCCGGGGCGGCCCCCTGGGTACGGCACGGGGCCCTCCGCGTCGCGGAGGGCCCCGTGGTGGTCACGCGGCGGCCGGTCGGCCGGGGTGCGTCAGAGCTGGAACCAGTAGTCGGGCCCGCCGGCGCTGCGGCTGTTGCGCAGCTCCCAGACGAACCAGTTGTCGGCGTCGACGTAGACGAAGCCGGGGCTGTCGCCGCCCGCACCGTCCCAGTCGCCCGGCACGACGCAGCTGTCGTTGATGCCGTAGTTGAACACGTGGGTCGGGTTCCCGCTCACCAGGCTGTTGCGCAGCTGCCAGCGGTACTCGCCGGAATCGGTCGGGCGGACGGTGGCGATACCGTCGCGGCCGTCGTTGTTCCAGTCACCGACGATCGGCCAGTCGGTGTCGCGGCCGAAGTTGAAGATGTTGCTGGCCGAGCCGGCGCTGTTGGAGTTGCGCAGCTGCCAGCGCAGCACACCGCCGCTGTAGGCGCGGGCGATGCCGATGGTGTCGCGGCCGTCGTCGTTCCAGTCGCCGGTCACCGGCCAGTAGCCGAAGGAGCCGTAGCTGAAGGCGTAGTCGGCCGGCCCGGAGCTGATGTCGTTGCGCAGCTGCCAGCGCATCGCGGTGCCGAAGACGCGGGTGATGCCGACGGTGTCGCGGCCGTCGCCGTTCCAGTCGCCGACCACCGGGATGTAGCCGGTGGAGCCGTAGCCGAACTCGTGGTCGACCGGGCCCGAGGCGTTCTCGTTCCACAGGAACCAGCGCAGGCTGCTGCCGTTGTCGTAGGCGATGCCCGGGGTGTCGTCGCCGTCGCCGTCCCAGTCGCCGCTGACGATCCACCAGGCCTCGGGGCTGTCGTCGAAGTAGTAGTAGCACGTCGAGGAGTTCAGCGGAGCGTGACCGGCCTCCGCGCCCACCGACTCCCGCAACGGCCCCTCGACGGGCTCGTCGGCCGCCGCCGCGGTCGGGCTGAAGGCCAGCCCGAGCGCCGCCAGCGCGGCCGGGATCATGATCTTGCTTCGCACGCCATCACCACCAGTTTCGTCGGCGGACGGCCGCCGCCGCCCGCCGTGCCAAGCGCGCCCTGCGCGGCCCGGAGGGCCGGCGATCGCGTTGGTTAAGTTGTCAATCAGGGATCGACAGTAAGAGTGGAGTGCCGGCGGTCCGGTGTCATCCGGATTAGACCCTGGTCGAAATTCGCAGTTCGTCCCGGTTTCCGGAAGGGTCACGCTCCGCAGTGCACCCCGCCGACCTGCGCGAACGGCGCCCGGGCTTCGGATGGCACACTGGCCGGACGTGGCCGCCGCCCCGGCCCGGACGGCTCCCCGCGCTCCGCGCCCCCGCCCCCACCGGCCACAATGTCCCCAGACGGGCCTGGACGGGCCGCCCGCGCGGGCGCCCGGGCCGGCGGAGCGCGAGAGGCGGGAGCGTGCGTGCTGCGCGTCCACTTCACCCCCGACGACCTCGCCCGCACCCGGCTCGCCGCCGCCCCGGACCCGCTGTGGGAGACGGCCGCCAGCCTGCGGCGCCTCCAGTCGCCGCGCGGTCGGCAGGTCTACGCCGACTGGCTGCGCGAGGCGCGCGCCGGTCTCGCCGAGGCCGGGCTCGACCGGACCGTGCGCGACCTGCTGCTGCCGCTGGTGCCCGCGAGCGGCCCCGTCCCCGACTTCCTCACCCCCGCCGAGTCCGCCGACGGCCTGGAGGCCGGCCTCGCCGCCCTGGCCGCCACCCCGCCCGAGCGCGTCCGCGCCGGGCTGCGGCCGCTGGACGCCTCAGGCGGCCTGCCGCCGCGGCTGCGGCGGCTGGAGGAGCGGGCCGAGCTGGAGCGGCTGGCCGAGGCGCTGCGCGGCTACCACCGGGCGGCGATCGCCCCCTACCAGGCGCGGATGCAGGCCGGCGTGGACGCCGAGCGCGCGCTGCGCGCCCGTGCCGTGCTCGACGGCGGCGTGCACGGCCTGCTCGACGGCTTCCGGCCCGGCCTGCGCTGGCAGCCGCCGGTGCTGGCCGCCGACTGCCCCGGCGAGGACCGCGAGCTGCGCCTGGCAGGGCGCGGCCTGCGGCTCATCCCGTCGTTCTTCTGCTGGCCGGGCCCTGAGGCGCTCGCCGACCCCACCCTGCCGCCGGTGCTGGTGTACCCGCTGCGCCGCCCGCCGGCCCGTGCGTCCGAACCGGGCGCCGGGCCGCTGGGCGCGCTGCTCGGCCGCTCGCGCGCCGCCATCCTGCGCGCCGTTGCCGACGGCGCCACCACCGGGGAGCTGGCCCGGCTGGTCGGCGTCTCGGCCGCCACCGCCAGCCACCACATCACCGTGCTGCGCGGCAACGGGCTCGTCACCGGCCGCCGCGACGCCAACTCGGTGCTGCACACCCTCACCCCGCTGGGCGCCGCCCTGCTGCGCGCCCACCCCGACACCTGACGCGCGCCTACCTCACCACCACGAAGTCGGCCGGGTCCCTGGGCGGGCGGTCGCGGGGCGGCTCGGCCGCGTGCCCGACGGCGACCGCGCCCATCGGCTGCCAGTCGGCCGGCAGCTCCAGCTCGGCGCGGACCACGTCGGGGCAGAACAGGGTGGAGGACACCCAGGCCGAGCCCAGGCCCTCCATGGCCAGCCCCACCAGCAGGTTCTGCACCCCCGCGCCCATCGCGACCAGGAACATCGAGCGCTCGGCCGCGGCGCGCCGCTCGTCGGGGTAGGCGTGGGCGCCGTCGGCCACCAGGCACGGCACCACCAGGTACGGCGCCTTGCGCAGCACATCGCCGCGGCGCAGCCGCCGCTCGACGCGGTCCGGCGGGAAGCCGTCGCGCTCCAGGTCGGCGGCCCAGGCCGCCCGCATCGCGTCCAGCAGCCGGGTGCGCACCGGCGCCGACTCCAGCAGCACGAAGCGCCAGGGCGTGGTGTGGTGCGGTGCGGGGGCCGTGAGCGCGGCCGCCACCGCGCGCCGCACCGCGGCGCCGTCGACCGGCCGGTCCGTGAAGGAGCGGACGGTGCGCCGGGCCGCGAGCACGTCGCGCGATCCGTACCGGAACAGGTCCTCGTCGGCCGGGCGGACCAGCGCCGCCGCGCCCGGCCCGTCGTTCTCGGTGACGACGCCCAGGCCCCGCACCACCGCGACCGGCACCCCGGACACCTTGCCCTTGACCAGCTCGGCCGCGCCGGCCAGCTCGTCGGCGACCGCGTTCAGGGTGACCTCCAGCACCCTGCCGTGGGAGTCGGCGGTGCCGCGCAGGTCGGCGAGGGGTTCGAGCCCGGCCGCGCCGATGGCCACGTCGGTCTGGCCGACCCGCCACGGGCGGCCGAAGGTGTCGGTGACCAGCACGCCCACCGACACCCCGAGCAGCTCCCTCAGCCGCCCGCGCAGCCGCCTGGCCGAGGCGTCGGAGTCCTCGGGCAGCAGCGCCACCGTTCCCGGCGGGGTGTTGGAGGCGTCCACGCCCGCCGCCGCCATCACCAGGCCCTGGCGGGTCTGCACCACCCGGGTGCCGCCGCGCCTGGCCACCACCCGCTGGGTCTCCTGGTCGATGGCGGCCTCGCGGTCCATCGCCGCGATCCGCCCCTCGGCCTTGCTCACCACCTTGGAGGTGACCGCGAGCACATCGCCGTCGCGCAGGCCCGGCTCGGCCGCCGCGATCAGCGCGGCGAGGTCGTCGCCCGCCCCGATCTCGGGCAGCCCGGTCACCCCCCAGATCTCGATCCGGCCGGATGTGGACACCGGCCCCGTGCCGGTCTCCGTCTGCCGCCGCTCCACCGCCGCCACCGCCCTACCTCCGTTCCGCCGCGAGGTCCAGCGCCGCCCGGGCGATCGCGGCGGTCGCCTCCAGGTCGCTCATGTACAGCGGCACCGCGCGCACCGCGATGCCGTCCAGGCCGGGGCCCGGCTCGGCGGCCACCCCGGCGTCGGCCTCGTCCACCAGCCAGCCGTCCAGCAGCGCGGACCCGTAGTGCTCGGCCACCGCGCGGGCGCTGGACTCCACGCCGATCGCGCTCAGGCAGGCGTCGGCCATGCCGTGCACGGGGGAGCCGCCGATGATGCCGGACACCCCCACCACGGGGCGCCGCTCCATCGCCTCGCGGATCCCGGGCACCTGCAGGATCGTGCCCACGCTCACCACCGGGTTGGACGGCGGCAGCAGCACCGCGTCGGCCTCCTCGATGGCCGCCAGCACGCCGGGCGCGGGCGCCGCCCGCTCCGCGCCCACCGCCACGATCTCGTGCGCGGGCAGCCCGGCGCGGTGCCGCACCCACCACTCCTGGAAGTGGATCGCCCGCCGCCCGCCGTCGGGGTCGTCGACCACCACATGGGTCTCGACGCGGTCGTCGCTCATCGGCAGCAGCCGCACGCCCGGTCGCCAGCGGTCGCACAGCGCCTCGGTGACCGCCGAGAGCGGGTAGCCCGCGCCGAGCATCTGGGTGCGGACGATGTGGGTGGCGATATCGCGGTCGCCCAGGGTGAACCACTGCGGCTCGACCCCGTAGGCGGCCAGCTCCTCGCGGACCGCGAAGCCCTCGCCGGCCCGGCCCCAGCCCTGCTGCTCGTTGATGCCGCCGCCGAGCGTGTACATCACGGTGTCCAGGTCGGGGCAGACCCGCAGCCCGAACAGGGTGATGTCGTCGCCGGTGTTGCCGATGACGGTGATCTTCGCCTCCGGTGCCGCGGCTTTCAGGCCGCGCAGGAAGCGGGCGCCGCCGACGCCCCCCGCTGGTACGACTATGCGCATGGCAGCCAAGTCTGGCAGCTCGGCGGTCCGCCCGCGGCCGCCGGGCCGGGGCGCGGCGCCCGCCGTCCGAAGCCGCCGCGAACCGGCGGAACGCGCCACCGTATCAGCCGTTTTCATCAGCGAAATGTCTGATACGACAGCCAGGTTCGGTACGGTGTCACCCGGTTGCCGACGAGCGGCCCGGGGCATGGTGTCGAATGTGCGCCGACCGGTACCGATCGGTACCGGTGGCCGCCGATCGGTACGAAGGGTACAGCCGGTACCGACCCCGCCGGCGGCGCGCACGCACCGCTCGGCGCCGACCGCCGCCCGGCGCGCGGCGGCATCCGTCCGTACCATCGGGGCAACGCCAGAGACGTTTACCGAACAACGACCATCCGATCCGTGATGACACGCGACGAAGCGGCTCCGCCGGGACGCGGCCGCTCGCGAACCGGCGCGGCAAGCGGACTCGGAGGGGGAGCGACCGTGAACAGGGAAGCCATATACAAGCTCAAGGACCTGGGCGCCTGGGTGGTGCTCGGGGCGCTGGCCGCCGGGTTCATCGGCGGCGTGCTCAGGGTCGCGGTCGACCCCGGCGGGTTCGACCCCTTCACCGGATTCACCGTCGCGGCGCTGTCGGTGGCGGTCGCGCTGCTGGTGGCGCTGGTCGGCGAGCCGGGCCCGCAGGCCAGGACCACAGTGATCTTCGCCATGGTGGTGCCGGGCCTGTGGATCCTGCTCGGCCTGTCGGCCATGGTCATGGACCTCGTCTCGGGCGGCGCCGTGGTGCTCGTGCTGGGCTCGGTGCTCAGCTCGCTGGCCGCCTTCGCGCTGCTGGGCGCCGCGGTCTGGGTGAACCTCACCGTCTTCCGCGCGCTGCCTGCGGCCGCCAAGCCGCAGCCCGGCTACGGCTTCCCGCCGAGCGGCGGCTACCCCGCGCCCTTCCCCGGCGAGGGCCAGCAGGGCCAGTTCCCGCAGCAGCCGCAGTCCGGCCAGTTCGCCCAGCAGGGCCAGTTCGGCCAGCCGCAGTCCGGCCAGTTCCCGCAGCAGGGGCAGTTCGAGCAGCAGGGCCAGTTCGGCCAGCAGCCCGCGCACCCCTCCACCGGCGCCCAGCAGAGCTTCGCCGCCGACTCCGGCGGCTACGGGTCCGCCGCCCCGCAGCAGCCCGGCTACGGCGGCCAGTCCGGCTACGGCGAGCAGCAGCAGTCCTACGGGGCGAGCGGCCCGCAGCCCGGCTACGGCGGCGCCGACGACTCCCCGACCGCCCGCGACCCCTACGGCCAGCCCGGCTACGGCCAGTCCCAGCAGAGCGCGCCGGGCCAGCAGCCCCCGGTGAGCTCCGCCGGCGAGCAGGCCGCCCAGGAGGCCGTGCAGTACGGCTGGTACGGCCAGTCCCAGCTGCCCGACGCCCCGGCCGCGGGCGGCGGCGACGTCGACGCCACCCAGCGCTGGAACCCCGACAACCCGG
This sequence comes from Allonocardiopsis opalescens, assembly GCF_003002095.1. Classification (GTDB taxonomy): domain Bacteria; phylum Actinomycetota; class Actinomycetes; order Streptosporangiales; family Streptosporangiaceae; genus Allonocardiopsis; species Allonocardiopsis opalescens. The sequence goes on from NZ_PVZC01000001.1 coordinate 85,878, forward strand.
CGCACGCCCCCGCCGCCCCCTCCTACGGCGGCAGCGGCGGCCCCGAGCACGCCACCCAGCAGTGGAGCCCCGGCCAGGGCCGCCAGCCCGGCGGCGGCTCGCCGTCGGGCGGCTACGGCTCGCACGCCGACGACGCCTACAACTCGGGCGGCTCCTACGGCTCGGTCTCCGGCTCCTCGCCCGCCGGCTCCGAGCCCTCCGGCGGCTACCAGAGCCCCGCCCCGGGCGGCGACTACCTGCAGAGCGGCTACGGCTCCACCGGCTCGGGCCCGCAGCCCTCCTACGGCGACGACCAGGGCCGCGGATCGAGCACCGGCGGCTCCTCCTACGGCTACGGCGGCGACTCCTACGGCGGCTCGTCCTACGGCCAGAGCGACTCCGGCCAGCAGGGCGGCGCGGCCGCGGGGGACCCCGGCATGGCGTACGACGGCTCGCGGGGCTACGCTGATAGCCAGTCATACGGGGGGTATGACACCGGCGGCGGCCGCAACGGCGGCGAATCCGCGTCCCAACTGAATCCGGGCCAGCCCGGCCACGGCGAGCCATCCGCCCCCGCGGGCGGGCAGTACGGCACGCCGGGCTACTCCTACGAGGGGCAGCAGGGCTACGACCCCTACTACCAGCAGGGGAAGGGCCAGTCCGGGCGTTCCGGCCGTGACGGCGGAGACGACGCGCCCGCGGACGACGACCGCCGCTGACCGACCCGACTACCGCGACCCCCGGTGCCTTTACGCCGGGGGTCGCCGCCATTTCGGGCCGAAGTAGCACGTCAATCGCTTGACGTTTAGTGAGACACGCACGTGTAATTACATTGGTGTGGTTAGACCCTCCCATGGGGGAATAGAGGGAGGGCACAACAAGGGGGCTAGGAGGTGCGCATGAGCGAGGTGGTCATCCCGCTTGCGCACGGCGCAGACGAGAGTCTGGGCTGGCAGGAGCGCGCACTGTGCGCTCAGACGGATCCAGAGGCGTTCTTCCCTGAGAAGGGCGGTTCGACCCGCGAGGCCAAGAAGGTCTGCCGGGCCTGCGACGTCCGGGCCGAGTGCCTGGAGTACGCGCTGGAGAACGACGAGCGCTTCGGCATCTGGGGTGGGTTGTCCGAGCGCGAACGCCGCCGCCTGAAGAAGGCGGTCGGACAGGATTTCGCCGATCTGTCCGAATTCTGATCGCGGGTCCGACCCGGAGGCAGGCGGACGGTCCCGGCGCGCACCGCGCGCCGGGACCGTCCGCGTTCCGCCCACCGGCACTCCCGCCGGCGGGCGGATCTACGGTCCGACCCGTCTCGACCTGGGGATTCGTCCTGAAGGCCGGGGGTGCGGGCCGAAATTCGCACGCGGCCAACGAAGGCGGACAAAACAAGTAAGGTGGTGCGCCGTGCGGCCCAGCGGCCGCCGTCCCCGCCCCCGGATGTGAGACGCCCCGAACTTGGCGCAGAACCCAGCCCGCCACATCGTCACCGCCGTCGTCGTCGCGCACGACGGCGCCAGATGGCTGCCCGAGACCCTGGCCGCGGTGCGCGGCCAGACCCGCCCGGCGCAGCGCATCGTGGCGGTCGACACCGGCAGCGCCGACAGCGGCCCCCGGCTGCTGGAGGAGCAGCTGGGCCCGCGCGCCGTCGGCACCCTGCCCCGCGACACCGGCTACGGCGCCGCCGTCGCCCAGGCGCTGGCGCGCCCCGCGGCCGCCGCCCAGGTCAGGATCCCCGCCGAGGTCCACCCCGACGAGGTGGTGGAGTGGGTCTGGCTGGTCCACGACGACTCCGCCCCCCACCCCGACGCGCTGCGGATGCTGCTGGCCGCCGCCGACGCCGACCCCCGCGCCGCCGTGCTCGGCCCCAAGCTGCGCGACTGGCACGACCGCAGGCTGCTGGTCGAGGTCGGCGTCACCATCGACGGCGCCGGCCGCCGCTGGACCGGCCTGGAGACCCGAGAGTTCGACCAGGGCCAGCACGACGGCAACCGCCAGGTGCTGGCGGTCGGCAGCGCCTGCATGCTGGTCCGCCGCGACGTCTGGGACGAACTGGACGGCTTCGACCCGAAGCTGCGCCTGTTCCGCGACGACATCGACTTCTGCTGGCGGGCCGGCGCCGCCGGCCACAAGGTGCTGGTCGTCACCGACGCCGTCGCCTACCACGCCGAGGCGTCCGCCCGCCGCCGCAGGCAGATCGGCGCCGTCAGCGAGCACCCCCGCCGGGTCGACCGCCGCAACGCCATGTTCGTGCTCTTCGCGAACCTGCCCTTCGGCGCGATGGTGGCGTCCTTCTTCCGCAACGTCGCCGCCTCGCTGCTGCGCACCCTGCTCTACATCATCGGCAAGCAGCCGGCCAGCGCGCTCGACGAGTTCATGGCCGTCACCTCGGTGTGCCTGAGCCCCTTCGCGCTGCTGCGCGCCCGGCGCCGCCGCGCCCGCAACCGCCGGCGCACCTACAGCGCCATCCGCCCCTTCCTGGCCAGGGGCGTCGCCTGGGCCCGCGCCGTGGAGACGGCGGCGGGCATCCTCACCCCCGGCAGCGGCTCCGACAACGCCGGCCGCCACCAGGCGGCCGGCGACCCCGACGCCGAGGACGACGACCCGCTGCAGGACGAAGGCAGCCTGCTGCGCCGCACCTTCACCCACCCCGGCGTGCTGCTCATCCTCGGCCTCGCCCTGATCGCGCTGATCGCCGAACGCTCGCTGCTCGGCGGCGGCCGGCTGGGCGGCGGCGCGCTCGTGCCCGTCTGGGGCGGCGCCTCCGACCTGTGGGAGATCTACCTCTCCGGCGCCCACGACGTCGGCGCCGGCTCCGACACCGCCGCGCCCCCGTACGTGGCCGTGCTGGCGATGCTGTCCACCCTCTTCCTGGGCAAGCCCTGGCTGGCCGTCACGGTGCTGCTGCTCGGCTGCGTCCCGCTGGCCGGGCTCACCGCGTACCTGCTGGCCAGGCGGGTCGTCACCTACCGGCCCGCGCAGCTGTGGATGGCCGCCTCCTACGCGCTGCTGCCCGTGGTGACCGGCGCCATCAGCCAGGGCCGGATCGGCACCGCCGTGGTGCACGCCCTGTTCCCGGTGCTCGGCCTCCTCGCCACCGGCATGATCACCGCGCCGCGCCGCCAGTCGCGCCGCGCCGCCTGGGGCCTGGGCCTGGGCCTGGCGGTGGCGATGGCCTTCGTGCCGCTGGTGTGGCCGATCGCGCTGCTGTGCGGCGCGCTGATCGCCCTCGCCTTCGGCGGCGCCCAGCGCGAGCTGTACCGCAGCCTGGCCATCGCGCTGATCACCCCGCTGGTGCTGCTGATGCCGTGGACCCTGCGGCTGTTCACCAGCCCCTCGCTGTGGCTGCTGGAAGCGGGCCTGCACCGCCCCGAGCTGTCGGAGGTGGGGCTGTCCTCGGAGTCGCTGCTGCTGCTCGCCCCCGGCGGGCCCGGCATGCCGCCCGTGTGGGTCACCGCCGGCTTCCTGCTGGCCGCGCTGCTCGCCCTGCTGCTGCGCCGCCGCCGCGTCCTGGTCGCCGCGGGCTGGGCGCTCACCCTCTTCGGCGTCCTGGTCGCGGTGCTGGTCAGCAGGGTGGTGCTCGAACCCCCGACCGGCGGGCAGCCCGCCGCCGCCTGGCCGGGCGTGGCGCTGGCCTTCGCCGCCACCGCGCTGCTGCTGGCCGCCGCCACCGCCGCCCAGTCCATCGGCGACCTGTTCAAGGCCGGCGGCCTGCGCCGGGTGCTGGCCGGCGTCATCGCGCTGCTCGCGCTGAGCACCCCGGCCGCCGCCGCAGGCCTGTGGGTCTGGGACGGCGTGCAGGGGCCGCTGCGCGGCGACAGCCCCCAGGCGCTGCCCCCCTTCGTGCAGGCCCTCAGCGCCGACGGAACCGAGCCGCGCACCCTCGTCCTCGCCCCGGTCGAGGACGGCTCCCTCGACTACACCGTGCTGCGCGGCCGCGACCCCCGCTTCGGCGAGGAGCAGGTCCCGGTCGAAGAGGCCGTCCGCACCCAGCTGAACGAGATCGTCGCCGGCCTCGCCTCCGGCCGCGGCGCCGACGACTCCGCCCGGCTGGCCCGCTTCGGCATCCGCTTCGTGGTGGTCCCCGCCCGCGACGACGTGGCCGCCGTCCCCGGCGTGCTCGCCGACGAGGACGCGCCCCGCCGGCCCGGCGCCGCCGACGGCCCCCAGGTCGACCCCCGCCTGGTCGACGTGCTCGACGGCGACCCCGGCCTGGTCCGCGCCAACCTCACCCAGTACTACGGCCTGTGGCGGGTGCGCGAGGCCACCGGCCTGCTCCGCGTCGTCCCGCCCTTCCGGGCCGGCGGCGAGCAGGCGCCCGAGGGCGGCGGGCAGCCGGCCGAGGCGGCCCCCGCCGAGGAGATCCTGGTGCTGGACGCCTCGGCCGTCGACGGCGGCACCGAGCTGCCGCCCGGCCCCGAGGGGCGGGTCCTCGAACTGGCCGAACCCGCGGCCGACGGCAACTGGCAGGCCAGCCTGGACGGGCGCCCGCTGGAGCCCTTCGAGACCGACGACGTCATGCAGGCCTTCCGGCTGCCGCCCGAGGGCGGCACCCTCCAGGTCACCCGCAACAACCTCGGCCGCACCGCCACCGTCGGCGTCCAGGGCGCGCTGCTCGCGCTGGTGGTCGTGCTCGCGCTGCCCGGCGCGAAGACCGACGAGGACGAGGAAGAGGAGGAGGCCGCCGACGACTGGCTGGACCGGCCGCTGGAGTTCGGCCCCTCCGGCCCCTACCGGGGCCGCCGGGCCCGCCGCGACGGCGCCCAGCCCCGCCCGGCCACCGCCCGGCCCGCTCCCGAGGCCGAGCCGGCCGATCCGGTGCCCGCCCGCACCGGCGCGCAGCCCGCCGTCGCCGGCACCCCGGACCCGCCGCGCCGGCCCGCCGCCCCGGCCCGGCCGCCCGAGCCGGAGCCCGCGCCCGAACCCGAGCAGCCGCCCGCCGCGCCGGCGCGCGGCTGGTGGGCCAAGGACCCCTCGCCCGTCGACCCCGCCCGGCCGCCCGAGCCCGCCGCCGGCGGCAGCGGCCGCTCCGAGCGCCGCAGGACCGACCGCCGCGAGACCCCGCCGCCCGGCCCCGAGCGGCCGCCCGCCCGGCCCGCGCCCGAGCCGTACCCGCCCCCGGCGGCCGCGCCCGAGCCCGCGGACCCCTACGCCGATCTCTACGCCCCGCGCCCGAGCGGCCCGACCGAGGCGCCGGACGGCGCCGAGGAGGCCGCGCCCCGCCGCGGCCGCCGCGCCCGCGCCGACGGCGGGCCCGAGACCACCGGGGCCGGCGAGCCCCGCGGCGGCCGGCGCGCCAAGGGCCGCAGGCGCAAGACCAACACCGGGTTCTTCGGCCGCAAGACGCGCGACGACGACCCCCGCCGAGGGCGTGGTGACTGAGTGAGAACTCTGATCGAGAACAGGTTCGCGCTGGTCCTGCTGGTCGTGGTGGCCATGGCCGCCCTGTTCGGCGTGGCCGAGGCCACCCGGCCCGCCGAGTCGGCGCCGGCCGAGCAGCCCGCCACCGTCGAGGCCGCCGTGGAGTCCGCGCTCCGGGTCTGCCCGGTGCCCGAGGACGGCGACACCCGCGTGGCCGCCTTCACCCCGCCCGCCGAGACGGGCGACGCCCCCAGCCTGTTCGCCGCCACCGCCCTGGACGGCACCGAGTCCGAGATCGGCACCATCGGCGGCCCCGGCCAGGGCTTCGACGCCGCCGCCGACACCGAGGAACTGGTGATGCGCGCCGAGGGCCCGGTGGCGGCCGGCCTGACCGCGGTGCAGACCACCACCGCCTCCGGCGACCTGCTCTCCGCCCCCTGCGCGCCGCCCGGCCTCGGCTTCTGGTACCTGGCGCCGGGCGCCGGCGAGGTCGACGACCTCGACCTGCACCTGGTCAACGTCGACGACACCCCCACCCGGGTGCACATCGACGTCTACGCCGCCGAAGGCGCCCTCCAGACCCTGGAGGGCGACACCGTCGAGATCGAGCCGCACGGCCGCACGGTGCAGTCGCTCAACGAGATCAGCGAGAGCGCCCCCGTCGTCGCGGTGCACGTGCGCACCACCACCGGCCGGGTCGCCTCCGGCCTGCTCGCCGCCGACGGCTCCGGCTCAGACTGGGTGCCGGCCAGTGGCGAACTCGCCACCGACGTGGTGATCCCCGGACTGCCCGACGGCTCGGGCGAGCGGCTGCTGGCCGTCGCCTCGCCGGGCGACTCCGCCACCGTGCGGATCAGCGCGATCGCCGAGGACGGCACCTTCGTGCCCGAGGACCAGGAGGAGCTGGAGGTGCCGGCCGGGGCGCTGGCCACCGCCAACCTGTCGGGCGTGCTCACCGACCGCGCCGCCGCGATCCGGCTCAGCTCCGACACCCCCATCGCCGCCGGAGTGCTCGCCACCGGCGGCGGCGACCGCGCCTTCACCGCCCCCGTCCCGCCGGTGACCGGGACGGCGGTGGTGCCCGGCAACCGCTCAGGCGATGGCTTCGAGCAGGAGCTGCTACTGGCCGCGCCCGAGGGCGCCGCGCAGGTGGAGGTCGTGCCGACCGGCCCCGACGGCGCGGCGGGAGAGCCGCAGCGGGTGGAGGTGCCGGCCGGCGGCCTGCTGCCGGTGGAGCCGGCCGCCCCGACGGGCGCCGAGAGCGGCTTCGCCGCCCTGGTGCGGGTGCTGGAGGGCTCCAGCCCGATCTACGTGGCGCGGGTGCAGCGCAACGACGGCGGGATGACGATCCTGCCGGTGCCCCCGGCCCCGGTCACCGTGACGCTCCCGCACACCTCCGACACCCTCACCACCGTGGTGGAGTAGCGCCGAGCGGCGGCGAGGCCGGAGGCAGAGCTCAGTAGTTGGGGTCGACCGCCTCGGGCTCCAGGCCGAGCAGGTTCGCGACCTCCTGCACGACCATGTCGTGCACCAGGGCGCCCAGCTCCTCGGGGTCGCCGGCGCGGCCCTCCAGCGGACGCCGGTACACGACGATGCGGGCGGAGCGGCCGGGGCGGGCGGGGTCCAGGCGCGAGAGCGGCAGCGGGTCGCCCGGGACGGTCCAGGAGTCGATCCTGGGCACCTCCTCGACGGCGAACTCCACCCCCGCCAGCTCACGGGACCAGCGGCGCTCCAAGCGGTCGACCGCCTCCAGCACCAGGTCGTCGAAGATTTGCGCGCGGGTACGCGCCAGCGGGACGTCGGCGGGCACCAGCGGCCCGCGCATCCCCCGGCCGTGGCGGTCGCGGCGGCGCGGGCGCCGGGCCTGGAGTTTCTTCGGGTGCAATGGACGCACACTTCGAGGTTAGGTCATGTCCGCCCGCAACGGCATCCCCGCGCGGAACTTTGGCCCATCGGCTTCACACGGTGAGCACGGGCGTCGGGGGCGCTGGGCCGGCCCGGCGACGGACCCCGCCGACGTCAAAACGCGCTAGTCGGGTAGTAGCGGACAGAGTCGGAACCGGATACGTTCCTAGGCGTGAGCCTCGTCCGACGCTGCTCGCGTACCGCGTGCAGGCAGCCAGCCGTCTACACGCTCACCTATGTCTACGCCGACTCCACCGCGGTCCTCGGCCCGCTGGCCGCCTACGTCGAACCGCACTGCTACGACCTCTGCGCCAACCACGCCGAGCGGCTGACCGCCCCCCGCGGCTGGGAGGTCGTCCGGCTGCCCGCCGAGGCCGGCGAGCCGGCCAATGACGACCTCGAAGCGCTGGCCAACGCCGTGCGCGAGGCCGCCCGCCCCCCGCTGGGCCACTCCGGGCCCGGCCACGAACCCGTCGGGCAGGGCGTGGAGATCGGCCGCCGCGGGCACCTGCGGGTGCTGCGTTCCGCGCCACCCGCCCGCCGTCCGGACCCCTCGGCGGACTAGGCTTCGCACCGGGACGTCCGCACGACGAACCGGCCCGGAGCGGGCCCAGGCGGGACGGAGTAACGGTGGCCGACCTCGATGGCATCTTCAAGGCGTACGACATCCGCGGGGTGGTCCCCGACCAGCTCGACGCGGAGGTGGTGCGCGCGGTGGGCGCCGCCTTCGTCCGGGTGACCGGCGCCGCCACGGTGGTGACCGCGCACGACATGCGCCCCTCCTCGCCGGAGCTGGCCGCCGCCTTCGCCGACGGCGCCACCTCCCAGGGCGCCGACGTGATCGCCGCCGGACTCGGCTCCACCGACCTGCTCTACTTCGCCTCCGGCTCCCTCGACATGCCCGGCGCGATGTTCACCGCCAGCCACAACCCCGCCCAGTACAACGGCGTGAAGCTCTGCCGCGCCGGGGCCGCCCCGGTGGGCCGCGACACCGGCCTCACCGACATCCGCGAGCTGGTCGAGCGCGGCGTGCCCGCCCACGGCGGCCCCGCCGGCACCGTCACCCGCCGCGAGCTGCTGGCCGAGTACGCCGCGCACCTGCGCTCCCTCACCGACCTCTCCGGCTCCCGGCCGCTCACCGTCGTCGTGGACGCCGGCAACGGCATGGGCGGCCACACCGTGCCCGCGGTGCTCGGCGACGCCGTGCTCCCCGCGCTGCCGCTGGAGATCGTGCCGCTGTACTTCGAGCTCGACGGCACCTTCCCCAACCACGAGGCCAACCCGCTCGAACCCAAGAACCTGGTCGACCTCCAGGCCAAGGTCCGCGAGGTGGGCGCCGACATCGGCATCGCCTTCGACGGCGACGCCGACCGCTGCTTCGTGGTGGACGAGAAGGGCGAGCCGGTGCCGCCCTCGGCCGTCACCGCACTGGTCGCCGTCCGCGAGCTGGCCAAGGAGCCGGGCGCGGCCGTCATCCACAACCTGATCACCTCCCGCTCGGTGCCCGAGATCGTCGCCGAGCACGGCGGCCGCCCGGTGCGCACCCGGGTCGGCCACTCCTTCATCAAGGCCGAGATGGCCGCCACCGGCGCCATCTTCGGCGGCGAGCACTCCGCCCACTACTACTTCCGCGACTTCTGGCGGGCCGACACCGGCATGCTCGCCGCCATGCACGTCCTGGCCGCCCTCGGCGAGCAGGACGGCCCGCTGTCGGAGCTGACCCGCGCCTACACCCGCTACGCCGCCTCCGGCGAGATCAACTCCACCGTCGGCGACCAGGCCGACCGGCTGGCCGCGGTCGCCGGCGCCTTCGGGAGCCGGCCCGGCGCGAGCCTGGACGAACTGGACGGGCTGACCGTCCAGCTCGACGACGGCAGCTGGTTCAACCTGCGGGCCTCCAACACCGAGCCGGTGCTGCGGCTGAACGTGGAGGCGCCCGACACCGCCGCCATGGCGGCCCTGCGCGATGAGGTACTGGCGATCGTCCGCGCTTAGCGCAATCCCCGGGGGCGCGCGGGGCCCCGTCGCTGGGGCAGGATGGGAGCATGAGCGTGAAGATCGAGAGCTGGCTGCTGGACATCCTGGCCTGCCCGCAGTGCAAGTCGCCGATCCGGCTGGACGAGCGCGAGCTGGACGGCGCCGCCGACGGCGGCGAACCGGCCACCGCCGCCGAGCTGGTCTGCACCGACCCCGCCTGCGGCCTCGCCTACCCGATCAGGGACGGCATCCCGGTGCTGCTGGTGGACGAGGCGCGCCGCCCCGGCACCGGAGCCGCCGCGCGATGACCCACCGGCTGGACGAGCTGCGGCTGGACGACCCCGCCCAGCTCCGCCACCTCGACGCCGACGGCATGCTGCGCCGGGCGGCCTCCTCGGCGGCCGAGATCCGCATCGCGGTGCGGGCCGCCGAGGAGTCGCGGCTGGACGCCCTCGCCCGCGAGGGGCGGCCCCGCGCCCTGCTGCTCGCCGGGTCCGGCTCGGCGGCGCTGGTCGGCGGGCTGCTGGCCGCCCTGCTCGGCCCGGGCTGCCCGGTGCCGGTCTCCGTGGTCACCGACGGCCGGCTGCCCGGCTGGGCGGGCGTGGACGACCTCGTGGTCGCGGTCTCGCGCACCGGGCGCACCAGCGAGACCCTCGCGGTGGCCGCCGAGGCGGTGCGCCGCGGCTCCCGGCTGCTGGCGGTGGCCGCATCCGACAGCCCGCTCGCGGCGCTGGCGGAGCGCTCGCGCGGCGCCTTCGTGCCGGCCGACGCCGAGTCCCTCCCGCGCGCCGCGCTGTGGGGCCTCGCGGTACCCGTGCTGGTCGCCGCCGCGCGCCTGGGCGTCCTCGACTCCCCGCCCGAGGTCTTCGAGGCCGCCGCCGTGCGGCTGGAGGAGGTCGCCACCGCGTGCCGGCTGATGGCGGAGTCCTTCGTGAACCCCGCCAAGACCCTCGCGCTCGAACTGGCCGACACCCTCCCGGTCGTGTGGGGCACCTCCGCGCTGACCACCGTCGCCGCCCGGCGCTTCGTCGGCCAGCTGGCCGAGAACGCCAAGTACCCCGCGCTCTGCGGCGAACTGCCCGACGCCGGGCACGCCCAGATCGGCATCTTCGACGGCCCGCTCGGCTCGGGCGCGTGGCGCGAGCGCGACCTCTTCGCCGACCCTCCCGCCGACGGCCTGCGCGGTCTGCGCCTGGTGGTGCTGCACGACGTCGAGGAGCAGCCGCACATCGCCGCGGCCCGCGCCGCCGCCGTCCGGCTGGCCGAGGACCGCGGCCTGCCCGTCACCCAGCTCGCCGCCCAGGAGGGCCACCCCGTCACCCGGCTGGCCGGGCTGATCGGCACCTTCGACTACGCCAGCGCCTACCTCGCCCTCGCCTACGGCATGGACCCGGCCCCCACCCCCGCCGCCCGGGAGTTCCGCAGCGAGCGCGAGGACCGGCCCGATTGAGGCCGGCTCCCGCCCTCCCGTCCCCACCGCTCCCACCCGCCCCGCGGCCCCGATCCGTCCCGGTGGCCGTGCCGGGCGCGGTCCCGGGGGACAATGGGGGGAAAGCGCTCCGGCCCGGACAGCGGGGCACAATGCGGTTTCGGTTTTGCCGGCCGGACCGTGTAGAACCATAGGCAGCTGGCAGGATGCTTCGTGGGTGTATGCGGGGAGTGCCGGGCCCGAGGTGCCGCCGGAGCGGCGCCGGCCGCGGCGTAGGGAGAGTGTGATGCCTGAACCACTGCGGTCCGCCGACCCCAGGGAGCTGGGCGCGTACCGCCTGGTAAGCCGGCTGGGCCAAGGGGGGCAGGGCGTCGTCTACCTCGGCGAGGCGCCGGACGGCCGCAAGGTCGCCGTCAAGGTCCTCAACAAGGAGTGGGCCGGCGATCCCAAGCTGCGGGAGCGCTTCACCAAGGAGGTGAACGCGGCCCGCCGGGTCGCCCACTTCTGCACCGCCGCCGTCCTGGACGCCGAGCTGGAGGCCGAGCCGCCCTACGTCATCAGCGAGTTCGTCGAGGGGCCCTCGCTGCAGCAGGCCATCGAGGACAGCGGTCCGCGCAGCGGCGAGGCGCTGCACAAGCTCGCCGTCGGCACCGCCACCGCGCTCGCCGCCATCCACGAGGCCGGCGTCGTGCACCGCGACTTCAAGCCCGCCAACGTGCTGCTGGCCGCCGACCACCTGCGCGTGGTCGACTTCGGCGTCGCCCGGGTCGTCGACAGCGCCGTCACCCAGACCGCGTCCATCATGGGCACCCCCGCCTACATGGCGCCCGAGCAGCTGATGGGCGAGCTGGTCACCCCGGCCGTCGACGTCTTCGCCTGGGGCTGCGTGATCGCCTTCGCCGCCACCGGCAAGCCGCCCTTCGGCTCCGACACGGTGCCCAAGGTGATGAACCGCGTCCTGAAGGAGCCGCCGAACCTCGACGGCTTCACCGGCCCGCTGCGCACCATCGTCGAAGAGGCGCTGGACAAGGAGAAGCAGCACCGCCCGAGCGCCTCGCTGCTGCTCAGCCGGCTGCTGCTCGGCCACGGCTCCGAGACCCCGCTCCCCATCGAGCAGGCGCTGAGCCAGGGCCAGCGCACCGCCGTGTGGACCCAGGACGTGCTGTGGCCCGGCGCGGGCCGCAGCGGCGGCCGCCGCTCGGGCTCCTCCCCGGCCACCCCGGCGTCGGGGCCGCAGCCGGCCTTCCCGCAGCCCGCTCCCGGCACCCCTCAGCCCTACCCCGCCGGCCACGCCTCGGGCCCCCAGGCCGGCTTCCCGCAGACCCCGCCGGGCGGCGGGCGCGGCTCGGGCGGGCAGCCCGCCTGGTCGGCGCAGCCCTCCGCCCCGCAGCAGCCCGCGCCGCCGCAGCCGTCCACCCCCGCCCAGGGCTGGCAGCAGCCCACCGGCTACAACCCCGGCCAGGGCTCGGGCCCCCGGCCCGGCCAGTACCCGCCCGGCGGCTTCCCCCCGGGCCCGCGGCCCGGCGCGCAGCCGCCGGCCTACGGCAGCGGCCCGCAGCCCAACCCCCGCCAGCCCTCCTCCTACGGCAGCGGCCCGCAGCCGCAGCAGCCCTACGGCTACCAGGCCCCGACCGCGGGCTACCAGCAGCAGACCCCCGGCGGCGGCTACCAGCCCCCGGCGGCCGGCGGGTACGGCCCCACCCAGGGCTACCAGCCGCCCGCCCAGGGCTACCAGCAGCCCGGCCCGGGCGGCGGCGCGAGCGCCTTCCCGCCGCCGCGCCCCGCCGCCGAGTTCCCGTCCGGGCGCAAGAGCCGCACCGGCCTGTACGTCGGCATCGGCATCGGCGCGGCGGTGCTGGTCGTGGTCGCCATCGTGGCGGTGCTCATGCTCCGGCCGAGCACGGACTTCGGCCCCGAGTACGTCGGCGGCTGGTCCGGCTACGACCCCACCAACACCTACGCGGTGAGCGTCGAGGTGGACGAGGGCGACACCGCCCAGCTCAGCCTGGCCGCCCTCTCGGGCGACGACCAGCCGGACTGCACCTACGCCCTGACCACCTACGACGTCGGCGACCCCGAGGACCCCCAGACGGCGGGCCACTGGATGAACGCGGTGCAGGGCACCTCCTCGGGCGAGGTCGAGTGCCCCGCCTACTCCTACGTGGTGCTGGAGAACCGCGACGGCGTGCTGCTGGTCAACGCGGGCCCGTCCAACCAGAACGTCCCGGCGCTGGCCAGCCTGTACCCGGACGACTGAGGCCGCGGAGGCGGCCGGACGCCCCTTGTGTCCGACCGCACTGATCAGGTACTAGGGTGGGGCGGAGTTTCCGGTCGCCCGGTATTACCGGTTTCCGGATCGTCGCTTCGCATTCAAGTGCATATGTCCGTGCAGAGAGCGGTCCGCGCCGTCTCGGCCGCGCATCGGTGATCGCTCATTCCCCTCATCGGGAACCCCGCCACGGTCCTTGGCATCTCACCCCCTGTGCCCCCATCGGTTCCGACGGTGCGTGTCGGCGGCCGGCCGTCTCGCGCTCCGACACGGGGGACGAGTTCTCGGCCGTCCACGAGGAGGCATCCGTGTCCTACCCGGGAGGATCACCCTACGATCCGCAGTCCGGTTATCCGTCAGGGCCGCAGGGCGGCTACCCGCCCTCCGGTCCCCAGCCCGGCTACCAGCAGTCGGGGCCGCAGGGCGGCTACCCGCCGCCCGGCGGCATGCCACCCGGTGGGCCCGGCGGCCCGGGCGGCTACGGCCCTCCGCCGCCCCCGCCGCCCAAGAGCAAGACCGGCCTGATCATCGGCATCGTCGTCGGCGTGCTGGTGCTCGGCGTCGTCGCGGTGATCGGCGTGGTGTTCTTCATGAACCAGGGCGGCACGCCGGCGGGCGACCAGCCGCCGGCCGCCGGCGGCGGCGAGGCGTCCTCCGCCCCCTCGGCGGGCGAGGAGGGCGGCGAGGCCGGCGGTGAGACCGGCGGCGACAGCGGCGGTGACTCCGGCGGCGACACCGGCGGCGGCGGTGGCGGCGACGCCTTCTCCGCCGCCTACGCCGGCACCTGGAGCGGCATGATCGACTCCGCCCGGGCCGACTACACCTCCTACGCCGCCACCGAGGCCAGCGCCGTGATCGAGGAGGGCACCACCAACGCCCAGCTGCGGCTCGGCGGCTCCTTCGGCGGCGACGTCGAGTGCGCCTGGGACCTCAGCCTGGTGGAGTACCGGGCCGAGGACTCCTCGCCGGACATCGACGACAGCGGCTACTGGATGCAGGGCAGCCTCACCCAGGGCTCCGACTGCCCCACCTTCGATTCGGTGGTCCTGGAGGAGCAGGGCGGCTCGCTGCTGGTCTACGCCCAGGACTCCGGCGAGACCGAACAGATCTCCCCGCTGGCCCAGATGTCCAGGGAGTGATCCCGCCGCCCCCGGGCCGAACACCGGCCCGGGGGCGTACGCCCGCGATGCGGCGTCCCCGTGCGGGGCGCCGCACGCGTGCGTTACATTCGGGAGCCGTTGCCCATCCCTGGAGGACGCTGATGCCAGCATCCGAGCACGCACAGCCCGGAGACCTCGGTGTGGCCGACGCCCCGTCGGCGGAGTCGGCGGAGGATCTGGCCGCTTTCGGCCCGGTCGCCTTCGCCGCCGACGACGAGGCGCCGCCGCAGCGCCGCCCGCACACCGTGCTCGTCCTCGCCTGCGGGGCGCTCGGCTTCGCCCTGCTCGCCGCGGTGGTGGTGCTGCTGTTCGTGAGCGACGGACCCGAGGACCCCGTCTCGCCGGCCGGCCTCGGCGACGACCCCGCGGCCGCCCCGGCCGGCGACGGCGTCTTCCCCGCCGACCTCGAAGGCGAGTGGCAGGGCACCCTGGAGCGCGTCGACGGCTCCACCTTCGAGGTCACCGTCTCCATCGAGCCGGGCGCCGCCCAGGCCGCCGTTGCCCACGGCGAGTGCACCGGGGTGCTGACCGCCGAGCGCGATGTCGTGGGCACCGTGTCGGCGGCCGCCGACATCTCCCAGGGGCCGGCCGAGTGCCACTACGCCGGCAGCGCCGACCTCAGCCGCGAGGGCTCGGGCCTGCGGCTCTACCTCAACGGCGGCGAGGATCCGTCGACCTCCGCGTCGATGTCCTCCGGAAGTCTCAACAGGGGCTGAACAGCCGTCGGAACGCGTTCGGCTTGCCCCGAAATGCGATACATTCGCCCGGTGGGGGTTGACTGATCGCAAAACGACGCTGCGAGCGGCGTCCATGTGGAACCGTGCCCGGAGCGTTGGCATCTGAGTCAACGCGGCCCGGTGGTGGTGAACCGCCCAGAGCTGTGATTCCCGGCCGTCCACAAGGAGGCTTACGTGTCTAATGGTGGCTACCCGGATCCAAATTCCGGCTACCCGAGCGGCGGATATCCGGGTGGCGGCTACCCTCCGCCCGGCGACCCCTCCGGTGGATACCCGTCCGGCGGCTATCCCAGCGGGCATCCCTCCGGCGGCTACCCGTCCGGTGACCCCTCCGGGGGCTACCCCGGCCACGCCGCCCCCAGCGGCGGCTACGGCGACATGGGCGGCGGCTACCCGCCGCCCGGCGGCGGCGGATTCGGCCCGCCGCCCCCGCCGCCGCCCCCCAAGAGCAACACCGGGATGATCGTCGGCATCACCGCCGGTGTGCTGGTGCTCGGCATCGTGGCGATCGTCGCGGCCGTCATCCTGCTCCGCGACGACAGCCCCGAACCCGGCCCCGACCCCGGCCCGGTCGCCCAGAGCAGCAACCCGCCGTCCGACCCCTCCGAGCCCCCGCCCAGCGAGGAGCCCGAACCGGAGGAGAGCACCCCGGAGAGCGGCGGTGGCGGCGGTGGCGGCGACATGGCCTTCGGCGAGGACTACGGCGGCTCCTGGAGCGGCAGCATCCAGTCCAGCCGCGACGACTACACCGACTACGCCGCCACCGCGGCGTGGATCGAGGTCGAGGCCGGCGGCACCACCGCCGAGCTGAGCATCGGCTCGGCCAGCGGCCTGCCCGGCAGCGCGGAGTGCACCTGGAGCCTCACCACCTACCAGTACAACCCCGAGCCCACCTCCGCCGACACCAACGACAGCGGCTACTACATGAACGCCTCCCTCACCCAGGGCGACAACTGCCCCGACTGGGAGATCGTCGTACTGGAGCGGATCGGCACCCTCAACGTCTACGCCGGGCCGTCCGGCGAGGACATCCCGCCGCTGGTGGCGGCCTCGCCGCAGTAATCCGCCAGTGCCGCAGCCCCCGGCCGGTGCCGTCCGCGCGGACGGCACCGGCCTCCGCCGCCGGCGGTCCCCCCGCGGGGCGTGTCCGGCTCCGGTAGGTTCGTACGCGCACGACCGCGCGGGAGCGCCGGTACCGGCGCCGTGCGATGCTGGAGGCGCGGTCCCGGGCCGAGGGGCCGGCGCTCAGACTGGAGGAGCTTCATGCCCGACGCCGAACCGCTGCTGAGCGGCGACCCCGAGGAACTCGGGAGCTACCGCCTGCTCGGCCGGCTGGGGCGGGGCGGGCAGGGCGTCGTCTACCTCGGCGAGGACACCGGCGGCGTCCGCGTCGCGGTCAAGGTGCTCAACGACGAATGGGCCGCCAACTCCTCGATGCGCGAGCGCTTCGAGAAGGAGGTGCGCGCCGCCCGCCGGGTGGCGCCCTTCTGCACCGCCCAGGTCCTGGACGTCAACCTCGACCACGAGCCCCCGTTCGTGGTCAGCGAGTTCGTGCAGGGTCCCAGCCTGCAGGACGCCGTCGCCGACGAGGGACCCCGCTCGGGCTCCGGGCTGCACCGCCTCGCCGTGGCCACCGCCACCGCGCTGGCCGCCATCCACCAGGCCGGCATCGTGCACCGCGACTTCAAGCCGGGCAACGTACTGCTGGGCCCCGACGGCGCCCGGGTGATCGACTTCGGCATCGCCAAGGCGGTCGACGGCACCGCCACCCTCACCAGCTCCATCGTCGGCACCCCCGCCTACATGTCGCCCGAGCAGGTCGAGGGCAGGCAGGTCGACACCAAGGCCGACATCTTCGCCTGGGGCGGCGTGATCGCCTTCGCCGCCACCGGCCGCGCGCCCTTCGGCTCCGACAGCGTCCCGGCCGTCGTGCAGCGGGTGATGACCGCGGATCCCGAGCTGGCCGGCCTGGACGAGCCGCTGCTGGGCATCGTCCGCGACTGCCTGGACAAGGACCCCTCCCGGCGCCCCAGCGCGCAGCGCATCCTGCTGCGGCTGCTCGGCCACGACGACGCGGAGGCCGACGACAAGCCCGGGCCGGAGAGCATGCTGGAGCAGGGCCAGCGCGCCGCGCTGGGCTCGATGGGCTCCACCCCGCACTCCGGCTTCCCCGGCGCGGTGCCCTCGCCGCCGCTCGGCCGGCCCGGCACCGGGCCGCACGGCTACCCGGGCCCCGGCCGGCCCGCCGCCCCGCACCGCACCGGCCCGCCCACCGGCCCCCCGACCGGCCCGCCCGTTCCCGGGCCGATGCGCGCCCCCGGGATGACCAACCCGGCCGGCTTCCCCAACCGGAGCTTCACCGGCCCGTCGGGACCGGGCACCGGACGCACCCTGCCGCCGCAGCCGCAGCCGCGGCCGCCCGCGCAGCACGGCGTCGCCGGCCCGCCGAGGATGGCGCCGGGCGGCCCCGCGCCGCGCCCGCCCGTCCCGCCGCGCGGCTACACCCCCGCCCCGGCGCCGCGCTCCGATCCCGGCCTGCCCGCCTGGCTGCTGCCGGTGGTGGTCGGCTTCATGCTGCTGCTGGTGTTCATCGTGGTGCTGATCGGCCTGTCCAGCGGCTGAGGCCGGTGCGCGTTCCCCGGCCGCTCACAGGCGGCGGGCGAAGCCGTCCACGGCGGCCGACAGGGTGTCGCCGGCGAAGCGCTCGACCGCCGCGGCCCGCTCGCCCACCGTGTCGGTGTGGATCAGGGTGACGCAGTCGACCGGGGAGAGGTCGAGCAGCGGCTCCCCGGGCGCCCGGCCGGCGCGCTCGCCGACGGCCTCGGCGTGCGCGGTGACCGCGAAGACGCCGGTGCGGCCGTCGCCCACCTGCTGGATCGCCACCAGGTAGCGCAGGGTCGCCGCGCCCACGCTCAGCTGCAGCCGCACCCACCAGCTGTCGTCGCCGGGCTGGAAGGCGGCGCGGGCCGCGGCGTGGTCGAGCTGCCGGCGCCACCAGCCGGAGCGGGGGTCGGGCGGCGCCCCGGACACCACCGAGGCGCCGCAGCCGGTGTCGATCTCCTGGAAGACGTCGGCGAGGCCGTTGCGGTGCGCCTCGACCTCCGCGGCGAGCCGGCGGTGCAGTGCGGCGGCGACCGAGGCGCCGCGCACCGGCCGCGAGCGGTCGGCCGGGCCCGGCGCGGCCAGTTCGGCCCGCAGCCCCGCCTCCTGGATCCGGGCGAACAGCTCCACCAGCCGGCCGGGATCGCCGCGGTCGGCCGCGCGCAGCGCCCGGGCGTGCTCGGCGCCGGCGGCGCGGTCGGCGGCCAGCGGAGCGTAGCGGGCCTGGAGTGCGGTGAAGGTGGCCAGGGCCCAGGCGGTGCAGTGCGCGGCGGGCAGGCCGTCGAGGGAGCGCAGCGCGGCGTGGTGGACGCCCGCCGCCTGCACGAGGGGGTGCCGGCCGGCCAGCCGCTCGGCCAGCTCGGCAACCGGGCGCAGCCGCTCGGCGGGCTGCTGCGCCGAGGTGCCGGGGAAGGAGCGGTAGAGCTCGGCCAGCATCTCGGGCCCGAGTCGTTCGCCGGTGCGGCAGGCGTCGGCGGCGGCGTCCACGGCCCGGTGGACCGCGGCCAGCGCGGAGCGGTCGGGCTCGGCCAGCCCGGCGGCCTCCAGGCCGTCGGCGGCGAAGCGCTGCGCGGCCTCGCGGTCGACGCGCACCAGGCCGTCGAGCACGCCCACCTCGGCGGCGTGCCGCCGCAGGCTGCGCGCTCGCAGCGCCCGGAGCCGGTCGGCGGGCAGCGCGGCGCGGAAGTCGTCGCAGACCTCGCGCAGCCGGTCGACGGAGGCCAGGCGCTCACGGGCCTCGGCGCCCGCCGGATCCACGGCGGTGCCCCCGGAGCCGCCGCTCCAGTCGATTCCGCTCATCGGCCTCACCCGATCAGCGTAACCGCCCCAGGCGCCGCGAATCCCTACCAGAGCGCCCTATTTTTCGGGGAGTGCGCGGCGGGCCGGCGCGGGGTCGGGGCGCAGCAGCCGCAGCGCCTTCTGCTTCTCGAAGTCCAGCACCCGGGCGGGCGGGGCGAGCCGGCCGATCCGCCGGCCGAACTCGCGGACCTGCGCGGCGGTGGCGGGTTCGGCCAGCACCCGCAGCGCGAAGGCCAGCGCGGTGGGGGAGATGTCGTAGCGGCGCTCCAGTTCGAGGCCGGCGGCGACCGCCGCGAGGTCCTCGGCGGAGAAGCGGCGGTGGCGGTGGCCCCGGCCGCTCGGCTGCTCCTTGGTGCGGGGCAGCAGCCCCAGGCCCTCCCGGTAGCGCAGCATCCGCGGCGTGGTGCCGAGCCGCTCGGCCGCGGCCGAGATGCCCAGCGGGGCGGACCCGTCGGAATCGGATGCTGCCACGCCGTCCTCCTCACCGTCGCCACCAGCGCGAGCGCCACCCCGGTGGGCAATCTGACATTCCCTTGTCAGTATCGCACCGATTCGCGGTGCGCGGCGGCCCCGCGGTCCTAGACTCGGCAGCGCACTGGACGAACGGGAGAGACATGAGCTTCGACTTCAAGGTCGCCGACCTCGCACTGGCCGAGTTCGGCCGCAAGGAGATCCGGCTGGCCGAGCACGAGATGCCGGGCCTGATGGCGACCCGGGCCGAGTACGCCGCCGCCCAGCCGCTGCGCGGCGCCCGCATCATGGGATCCCTGCACATGACCGTGCAGACCGCCGTCCTCATCGAGACCCTGGTCGCGCTGGGCGCCGAGGTCCGCTGGGTGAGCTGCAACATCTTCTCCACCCAGGACCACGCCGCCGCGGCCGTGGTCGTCGGCCCCGACGGCACCCCCGACGACCCGCGCGGCGTCCCGGTGTTCGCCTGGAAGGGCGAGACGCTGGAGGAGTACTGGTGGTGCACCGAGCAGGCCCTCACCTGGCCCGGCGCCGACGGCCCCAACATGATCCTGGACGACGGCGGCGACGCCACCCTGCTGGTGCACAAGGGCGCCGAGTACGAGCAGGCCGGCGCGGTCCCCGACCCGTCGACGGCCGACTCCGAGGAGTTCGCCATCGTACTCGGCCTGCTTGGCGCCTCCATCGGCGCCAACCCCGGCAAGTGGTCGGCGATCGCCGCCGGGATCAAGGGCGTCACCGAGGAGACCACCACCGGCGTGCACCGCCTGTACGAGATGCACCGCGACGGCACCCTGCGCTTCCCCGCCATCAACGTCAACGACTCGGTGACCAAGTCCAAGTTCGACAACAAGTACGGCATCCGGCACTCGCTGCCCGACGGCATCAACCGCGCCACCGACGTGCTGATCGGCGGCAAGGTGGCCGTGGTCTGCGGCTACGGCGACGTCGGCAAGGGCGCCGCCGAGGCGCTGCGCGGCCAGGGCGCCCGCGTGATCGTCACCGAGATCGACCCGATCTGCGCGCTCCAGGCGGCCATGGACGGCTACCAGGTCACCACCCTGGACGACGTGGTGGCGACCGCCGACATCTTCATCACCACCACCGGCAACTTCAACATCATCATGGCCGACCACATGGCCCGGATGAAGCACCAGGCCATCGTCGGCAACATCGGCCACTTCGACAACGAGATCGACATGGCCGGGCTGGCCAAGGTCCCCAACGTCGAGAAGATCGAGATCAAGCCGCAGGTGCACGAGTGGAGGTTCGATGACGGCCACTCCGTCATCGTGCTGTCCGAAGGCCGGCTGCTGAACCTCGGCAACGCCACCGGCCACCCCAGCTTCGTGATGTCCAACAGCTTCACCAACCAGGTGATCGCCCAGATCGAGCTGTGGACCAAGCCCGAGGAGTACCCGATCGGCGTGTACGTGCTGCCCAAGCTGCTGGACGAGAAGGTGGCGCGGCTGCACCTGGACGCGCTCGGCGTCAAGCTCACCGAGCTGAGCAAGGAGCAGGCCGCCTACATCGGGGTCGACGTGGCGGGCCCCTACAAGTCCGAGCACTACCGGTACTGACCGCCGTGCCGGTTCCGCACGACATCGCCGACCCCGGCCTGGCCCAGGCCGGGGTCGGCCGCGTGGAGTGGGCGCAGCGCTCGATGCCGGTCCTGGACCGGATCCGGGCCCGCTTCGTGCGCGAGCGCCCGCTGGCCGGGCTGCGCATCGCGGCGTGCATGCACGTCACCGCCGAGACCGCGAATCTGCTGCGCGCGCTGCGCGAGGGCGGCGCCGAGGTCGCGCTGGCCGCGTCCAACCCGCTGTCCACCCAGGACGACACCGCGGCCGCGCTGGTGGCGGCCTACGACGTGGCCGTGCACGCCCGCTCCCGGATGGACGCCGCCACCTACCACCGCAACCTGCTGACCGTGCTCGGCACCGGGCCGCAGCTGCTGCTGGACGACGGCTGCGACCTGGTGAACCTCTGCCACACCGAGCGCACCGACCTGCTCGACGGGGTGGTGGGCGGCTGCGAGCAGACCACCACCGGGGTGATCCGGCTGCGCCGGATGGCGGCCGAGGGGGCGCTGCGCTTCCCGATGGTCGCCGTCAACGACACCGCCACCAAGCGGATGTTCGACAACCGCTACGGCACCGGCCAGTCCACCCTCGACGGGATCATGCGCGCCACCAACACCCTCATCGCCGGGCAGACCGTGGTGGTGGCCGGCTTCGGCTACTGCGGGCGGGGGCTGGCCGAGCGGGCCCGCGGCATGGGCGCCCGGGTGGTCGTCACCGAGGTGGACCCGGTCAAGGCGCTGGACGCCGCCATGCAGGGCTACGCGGTGCTGCCGATGGCGGAGGCGGCGGCCGTCGGCGACATCGTCATCACCGCCACCGGCAGCCGCGACGTGGTGCGCGGCGAGCACCTGGACGCGATGAAGGACGGCGCCATCCTGGCCAACTCCGGACACTTCGACGTCGAGATCGACGTCGCCGCCCTGGCCGAGCGCGCCGTTGGGCCGCCCCGCGGCGTCCGCCCGCACGCCGACGAGTACGTCCTGGCCGACGGCCGCCGCCTCGTCCTGCTCGCCGAGGGCCGCCTGGTGAACCTCGGCGCCGCCGAGGGGCACCCCGCCGCCGTCATGGACCTCTCCTTCGCCGCCCAGGCCCTCACGGTGGAGTGGCTGGCCGCCCTCGCCGCGGACCCGCCCGCCCCGGACGTCTACGAGGTGCCCGACGCCATCGACACCGAGATCGCCACCCTGCGGCTGGCCGCCCTGGACATCCGCATCGACACGCTCACCGAGGCCCAGCAGGAGTACCTCAGTTCCTGGCGGTGAGCCTGCGTGCGGGCCGCCGCGCCGGTCAGTCCGGCGCGACGAAGCCGGTGCCGCGGCCGCCGCCCCCGTCCGGCGGGGCGTCCCGGGGCGGGGCGGCCGGAGCGGCGGGCGGCGCCGCCTGCGCCGGGAAGCCGCCCGGGGCGCCGGGCCGCGGGGCCGGGGTGTTCGCGGTGCGGGCGGCCGAGGCGGCCCGCTCGGCGGCGCGGCGCTCGGCGCGCGCCTGCCGCTCGGCCAGCACCGCCGCCAGGTAGGCGGGCGGCGGGGTGCCCGGCGGGGGCGGCGGGCTGACCTGCCCGCCCACCGCCGAGGCCAGCCGCGCCCCCATCGAGGCGCGCGTCTCGTCGGTGAACTGGGCGTAGCGGTCCAGGTAGTTGCGGACCGTGACGGCGAGGTCGTCCGACAGCATGGCGAGTTCGGCGGTGGCCGCCCAGCCGCGCAGCTCGGCGGGCATCTCCAGCCGCACCTCGCGGCGGCGCAGGCCCCGCGCCTGCACCACGTGGGTGCCGGCCAGGATGTCGCCCAGCCGCTTGCCGCGGCTGTTCACCAGCGACACCACCAGCGCGACCGCCCCCGCCAGCAGCCAGAAGTCGACGATGCCGGCCAGCCCGCGCACCAGCGCCTGCCGGAAGCGCACCGGGCCGCCGTCGTCGCCGACCACCCGCAGCCCCAGCGCCAGCTTGCCCAGCGACCTGCCCCGGCTCAGCGTCTCGAACAGGGTCGGGTAGCCGACTAGGATCAGCAGGGTGAGCAGCACGGACACCGCCGCCGTGGTGGCGGGGTCCACCCCCGAGCCCAGCGAGGTGACCGCCACCACCGCGAGCAGCGCCAGCCCCGCCTGCACCACCACGTCGATGAAGAGGGCGACCGCCCGGCTGGCGAAGCCCGCGCTCGGCAGGTCAAGCACCACGGCCTCGCCCGTGACGAGATCGGACACCGCGACCCCCTCCGCCCGTCGTCGCTCCCGAACCGGCCCTCGCCCGGCCGGCCCACGCCCCAGTCTGCCGCAAGTCCGCCGCGCCCCGGACCGGCCCGGCGCGTTACGGTAACCGGGTGAACCTGGACGCGTTCGTGGCCGCGCACCACGAGGAGTGGCGCCGCCTGGAGCAGCTGGTGGCGCGGCGCCGCCGCCTCACCGGCACCGAGGTCGACGAACTCGTCGACCTCTACCAGCGCAGCGCCACCCACCTCTCCCTGGTCCGCTCGGCCCAGCCCGACCCCGCGCTGGTCAACTGGCTGTCGGCGCTGGTGGCGCGGGCCCGCTCCGCCGTCACCGGCTCCCACGCCCCGCTGTGGCGCGAGTTCACCCACTTCTTCACCCGGGGCTTCCCGGCGGCCGTCTACCGGGTCCGCTGGTGGTGGCTGGCCACCTCCATCGCCTTCGTGCTGGTCAGCACCGCCATCGGCTGGTGGGTGGCGGCCACCCCGCAGGTGCAGGCCAGCCTGGTCCCGGCCGCCGAGGTCCAGCAGCTCGTGGAGCAGGACTTCGCCAACTACTACACCGAGTCGCCCTCGGCCGCCTTCACCGCCCGGGTGTGGACCAACAACGTCCAGGTCGCCGCGGTCGCGCTCATCCTCGGCGTCCTGCTCGGCATCCCGACCCTGTGGATCCTGTGGGGCAACGCCGCCAGCCTCGGCACCGTCGGAGGCTTCATGTTCGCCCACGACCGCGGCGACATCTTCTTCGGCCTGATCCTGCCGCACGGCCTGCTGGAGCTGACCGCGGTCTTCCTGGCCGGCGGCGTCGGCCTGCGGCTGGGCTGGACGGTGGTCGACCCCGGCCGCCGCACCCGCGGCCGGGCGCTGGCCGAGGAGGGGCGGGCCGCCGTCGGCATCGCCCTCGGCCTCATCGTCGTCCTGGGCGTCTCCGGGCTGATCGAGGGCTTCGTCACCGGATACGTGCACGTCACCTGGATCAGGGTCGGCATCGGCGCCGTGGCGCTCGCCCTCTTCCTCGCCTACATCCTGGTGCTCGGCCGCCGCGCCGTGCGCGAGGGCGAGACCGGCGACACCGCCGACCGCCCCGACGTACTGCCCACCGCGGGCTGAGCGCGCCCCCTCACAGCCGGCCCTGCGCCTTCAGCGCCAGATAGGCGTCGGCGAGCGCGGGCGCGATCCGCTCCGGTTCGGCGTCGACCACCTCCACGCCCCGCTTGCGCAGCTCCGCGGTGACCCTGCGCCGCTCCGTGCGCGCCGTCTCGGCCGCGGCCGCCGCGTACACCGAGGGCGCGTCACCGCGCCCGGCCGCCATCCGCTCCACCCGCGGATCCGCCACCGCCGCCACCAGCACCAGGTGGCGCGCCGTCAGCGCGGGCAGCACCGGCAGCAGCCCCTCCTCCACGGCGGCGGCGTTGAGATCGGTGAGCAGCACCACCAGCGCCCGCTGCCTGGCCCGGCCGAGCAGGGTGGCCACCAGCGCGCCCGCGTCGGACTCCACCAGCTCCGCCTCCAGCGGCGCCATCGCCTGCACCAGCGCCGGCAGCACGTCGGAGGTGCCGGCGCTGCGCACATGCGCCCGCACCCGCCGGTCGAAGGCCAGGAACTCCACCCGGTCGCCCGCCCGCGCGGCCAGCGCCGCCAGCAGCAGCGCCGCGTCCAGCGAGTGGTCCAGGCGCGGGGTGTCGCCGACCCGCCCCGCCGAGGTGCGGCCGGTGTCGAGCACGATCAGGATCCGGCGGTCGCGCTCGGGCCGCCAGGTGCGCACCACCACCGAGGTGGCCCGCGCGGTGGCCCGCCAGTCGATCGACCGCACGTCGTCGCCGGGCACGTACTCGCGCAGCGAGTCGAACTCCGAGCCCTGCCCCCGGATCATCGCCCGGTGCTGCCCGTCCAGCTCCCGCAGCCGCGACAGCTTCGCGGGCAGGTGGCGGCGGCTGTGGAAGGGCGGCAGCACCCGCACCGTCCACGGCACCTCGTGCACGGCCTGCCGGGCGGCCAGCCCCAGCGGCCCCGTGCACCGCACCGCGACGGCGGCGGCCCGCCGGTCACCCCGCCGGGTGGGGGTGAGCACGGTGGCGACCCGGCGCCGCTCCCCGGCCGGCACGTCGAGCGGCACGTCGCGGGGGAGCGCCGCCGCGCTCGGCGGCCAGGCGTCGCGCAGCCGGCCGCGCAGCCGCCGCCGCGAGGGGTTCGCCACGGTCAGGGTGACGGTCGCCGACTCGCCCAGCCGGATCGCGGTGTCGCCGGACCGCTCGAAGCGGACCCGCCGCGCGCTCGCCGCCAGCGCCAGATCGGCCAGCACCCCGGCCAGCAGCACCAGCGCCACGATGAGCAGCATCCAGCCGTCCAGCGGCACGAGCAGCACCAGCACCGACGCCAGCACGCCGAGCAGCCCGGTGCGTCCGGTGAGCGCCATGGCGGCCCCCTACCGGGGGACCGGCACGGAGGCGAGCACGCCGTCGAGCAGGCCGTCGGCGGTCACCCCCTCCAGCTCCGCCTCCGGGCGCAGCTGGAGCCGGTGCCGCAGGGTGGACTTGGCCAGCGCCTTCACATCGTCGGGGGTGACGTAGTCGCGGCCGCTCAGCCAGGCCCAGGCCCGGCTGGTGCGCAGCAGCGCGGTCGCGCCGCGCGGCGAGACGCCCAGCCGCGCCGACGGCGAGGTGCGGGTGGCGCGGCACAGGTCGACGATGTAGCCGGTGACCTCGTCGGCCATCCGCACCCGCTGCACGGCGGCGCGCGCCGCGGCCAGATCGGCCGGGCCGGCCACCGGCTTCACCCCCGACAGGTCGCGCGGGTCGAAGCCCTCGGCGTGCCGGCGCAGGATCGACACCTCCTCCTCCCGCTCG
Source organism: Allonocardiopsis opalescens (assembly GCF_003002095.1). Taxonomy (GTDB): domain Bacteria; phylum Actinomycetota; class Actinomycetes; order Streptosporangiales; family Streptosporangiaceae; genus Allonocardiopsis; species Allonocardiopsis opalescens. The sequence goes on from NZ_PVZC01000001.1 coordinate 111,681, forward strand.
GGCAGCCGCATCACGATCTTGACCAGGAAGCGGTCCAGCTGCGCCTCGGGCAGCGGATAGGTGCCCTCGTACTCGATCGGGTTCTGGGTGGCGGCCACCACGAAGGGATCGGGCAGCGCCCGGGCGGCGCCCTCCACCGACACCTGCCGCTCCTCCATCGCCTCCAGCAGCGACGCCTGGGTCTTCGGCGGGGTGCGGTTGATCTCGTCGGCCAGCAGCAGGTTGGTGAAGACCGGCCCGGCGTGGAACTCGAAGTTGGCGGTGCGGGTGTCGTACACCAGCGAGCCGGTGACGTCGCCGGGCATCAGGTCGGGGGTGAACTGCACCCGCTTGCTGTCCAGCGACAGCGCCGCCGCCAGGCTGCGCACCAGCAGGGTCTTGGCCACGCCCGGCACGCCCTCCAGCAGCACGTGGCCGCGGCTGAGCAGCGCGATGACCAGTCCGGTCACCGCCGCGTCCTGGCCGACCACGGCCTTGGCGACCTCCTGGCGCAGCGCGGTGAGCGCTTCGCGGGCGGCCTCGGCGGAGCCGTCCGGGGCGGCGTCCGTGGGGACGGGCTCGGTCACGATCGGCGTACCTCTCTCTCCAGGGTGTCAAGCGCGTCGGCGAAGCGGACCAGCGCCGCGTCGTCGGAGGGCTCCGCCGTCCCGGCCGCGCCGGGTGGAACGGAACCGTACAGCAGGGCGTCCACCTCGGCGCCGGGGCGCCCCGTGCGGGCCGACACCGCGCGCACCAGCTGCGCGGCGGCCGCGTCGGCGGGCAGGCCCAACCGGGCGCGCAGCCGCTCGCGCGCGCCGAGCCGCAGCGCCTCGACCACCCGGTCGGCGGCCCGCCGCGAGCGGTACAGCCGGGCCCGCCCCTCGACCGTCTCCGAGGCGCGCACCACCACCGGCAGCCGCTCGGCCACCACCGGCCCCAGGCGGCGGGCCCGCCACAGCGCGACCAGCACCACCCCGATGCCGAGCTGGACGGCGCCCAGCACGACCTCGCGCGGGATCAGCGCGTCCAGCGGCACCGGCTGCCCGGAGCCGGGCGGCGGCGGGTCGGGGATCAGCCACACCACGTGCTCGCGCTCGCCCAGCAGGTTCAGCGCCAGCGCCGCGTCGTCGGCCGTCAGCAGCCGCCCGTTCTGCAGCGGCTCCCCGGTGCCCAGCACCGTGACCGGCCGCCCGGCGAGCTCGGCGCGCAGCAGCGCGGCGCCGCCCTGCGCGGGGAAGCAGCCGACGGCGCCCGGCAGCTCATCGGCGGTGTAGAGGGCGCCGCCCATCCGCGCCTCGGCCGCCCCGCCCGCCGCCCCGGCCGGGCACCGCGCGGCGCGGGTGCGCACCGGGGTGCTCCCGGTCTCGGCCACGCCCGGCACGACCGCCGACAGCAGGTGCGGCGGCGGCTCCACCAGCAGCACCGCCCCGGCGCCGCCGGCCAGCTCCGCCAGCTCGGGCGCCCGGTCGGGCAGAATGTTCCCGCCGTCGACCACCACGAGCAGGCTGTCACCGGTGACGAGCCCCGCCGCCTGCTCCAGCCCGCGCGCCACGTCCACCCGGCCGCCCCGCTCCCGGTGGATCTCCGCGACCGCCCGGCTCCCCTCCCGGTCGGGCGCCTCGGGATCCAGCCGCCCCGTCGGCGCCGACGAACTCAGCAGCCCGAACACCACGGCCAGCAGCACCACACCCGCCACGATCAGGATCAGCGGCCGCCACCGCGCCACCCAGTCCCGCAGTGTGACGGAGCGCGCGGTACCCGCGTCCCGCACGTCAGTGCTCGGCGCGCCGCTCACCGCGCCACCTCCGCTCCACCGGCCGGGCCGGTCCGCTCCCGAACCGCCCCGCGGCCGAGCGGGGGCGAGTTCGGAGCCGTCCGGGCGGACGAAGTCCCGACCGGGGCGGTCCGCGCGCCCGGCGGGGGCATGTCCGGAGCCGTCCAAGTGGACGAGGCTTCGATGAGGCCGGTCCGCGCGCCCGGCGGCGACGCGTCCGGAACCGTCCAAGTGGAGGAAGCCCCGATAAGGCCGGTCCGCGCGCCCGGCATTCGCGGAGCGGACGCCCCACCGCAGGACGGCCGCCCGCGAGCCGTCAAACGCGAGGCCGCGTTGTCCACAGCCGCGGCCGAAACGGTCCCGGCCGTCCACAGGCCGCCGCGGCCGCTCGCCCGGGCGCAGCTCGGCGCGGGAGAATGGTGTTGGGGTCGTCCCCCCGGGCGGGAGGGGGATGGGGGGAGCGCGCCGCTCACCGCGCCACCTCCGCCGGGCGGCTGCGGCGCAGCCGCTCGTCCAGGTCGGCCACGCTCCGGTAGTCGCCGGGGCCGGCGGTGCGGCCGCCGTACCACACGTCGTCGAACAGGCGCGCGGCCGCGGCCAGCGCATCGGCGTGCTCGGGCAGCGCCGCGGCGGCGGCCGCGGCCAGCTCGTGGGCGGTGCGGCCCGGCCTGGGATCCACCACGGTCCGCTCCTCCAGGTCGGCGGCGATCGCGCGCATCCGCTCCCGCAGCGCCTCCCCGTGCCGCCCCGCCGCGGCCAGCCGCTCGGCCCGAGCGCGGTGGTCGGCCGGTGTGCTCACCGGGTCGACGGAGGCGCGCGCCAGGCGGGCCCGCCGCTGCGCCGGGCCCACGTAGAAGAAGACGAACACGCCCACGGCCAGCACCACCGCGAGCACCCCCACCAGGGTGAGCCAGCCGCCGGGCAGCGCGTCGCCCACCCGCCCGGCCAGGTCGGACAGGAAGTCGCGCCCCCGCTCCCACAGCCACTCCACCAGCGACGGCTCGTCGCGCCGGTACAGCGGGTCGCTCAGCTCCTCGCGGGCCAGCCCGGCCGCCTCGTCCGCGCCCAGGTCGGGCAGGCCCGCCACGGAAGCCGTCACGCCCCCGGACCCGGCGCGGGGGCCTCCGGCCCGGACGGCGGCGGGGCGGCGTCGCGCCGCCAGGGGTCGGCGGCGGCCGCGGCCCCCTCGGGCCCGGCCTCGGCGGCGGCCGTGCGCAGCGCCAGGTCCAGGCCCTCGCGGCGCATCCGCAGGTCGGCGTAGAGCAGGGTGGTGACCCCGGCGGAGAAGGCCGAGGTCAGGCCGGACACCAGCAGCAGGCCCAGATAGTTGCCGACGGCCATCACGATCGGCGCCCAGGTGGTGCCCGGGCCGAGCACCAGCGCGAAGCCGAAGACCAGGATCAGCGGCAGCTGCAGGATCTGGGAGATCGCGTAGATCAGCAGATTGCTGAGCAGCAGGATGCCGAACACCCGCCACCAGCCCCGCCGCACCAGCTCGCCGCTGCGCCGGATCGACTCGACCACCCCGACGCGCTCCAGCACGATCGCGGGCACCGCCATGCTGAAGAAGCGGATGTAGATCCAGACGGTCAGCACCGCGGCCGCGATGAAGCCGACGATCCCGACCAGCCCGGCCACCAGGCCGCCGGTGCCGTCGACCACCGAGATCCCCAGCACCAGGCCGATCACCGCGCCGAACAGCAGCACGCTCACCAGGGTCGCCAGCAGCGACACCCCGACCACCGCCCACAGCCGGGGCCGCGCCGCCTCCCACGCCTCCCGGATGGAGGTGCGCCCGCCCAGCACCGACCGGGCCACCACCACCGTCAGCAGCGCGGTGACCACGGCCTGCGCGAGCGCCGTGACGAGGGTGCCGCCGTAGGTGACGGCCATCGACTCGGTGCTGTAGGGGAAGACGTCGGGGTCGAGCGCCTCGGGGTTGCTCAGCGCCTGGCCCAGCAGGCCGGAGATGTCGCCGAACATGAAGTAGAAGCCCAGCGCCACCGGCAGGTTGGCCACCGCCATCACCACGATGGCCAGGCCCAGGCTGGTCTGCGGATTGCGGCGCACATAGGTGAAGGCGCCGTTGATGATGTCGCCCAGCGTCAGCGGGCGCAGTTGCACCACGCCCGGCTTGGGCGCGCCGAACGGGGGGCCGGGAGGCGGTCCGCCGGGGCCCGTCGGGCCGCCGGGCGGCGGTGCCCACCCCTGCGGCGGGCCGCCCGGACCGGGGTAGGGCGGCGGCTGCTCCGGCGACCAGCTGGGCGGCAGATCGCCGTCGGGCGCGGCCCACTCCGATCCGCTGCTGCTGCTCATCTTCGGCTCCTCGGGCGAACGCGGCGGTCACGGCCCGCCGACCGGAACCGGCCGCGGGACCCGGCGCCCCCGGCCACGGTCGGCGCCCGTCCCCATCCTGGCATGCCGCCGCGCGGCGCGGCGATCGCGTCGTGGCCGATCCCGGGCACGCCGGCCCGCCGCGAGCGGCGAATTCGCCGGCCTGCCATTTGCGTGACCGGTCGATCGCGATGCGTGAATTCCGATGCGCACGGTGTCCGACCCTTGGCGGACGCAAATAGGATGGAATACGTCACACTCGTGTGATCGGGCCGTAATGTGGCGGGGGCGCGCCGCGTCCTCGCAGGTCCGAGCAGGTCCGGCGGTTGAAGGCCGCCGCGGCCGCGCCCGCCCGCGCACCGCGCCGGGCGGCCGGCGGGCCCCCGTCCCGCCGCCGAGCGCACTGGTCAGCGCCGTTGACCAGTTCGCCTGGACAACACTTACAATTTGACTTCCGTGAGCACACCACCCGTGCCCACCCGCGGCGCCCGGCCCCAGGGCCTCGCGCCGCGACGGCCGGTCAGCGGAAGCCACACCGAATCAGTCCGATAATTCATTGACGACGAGAAAGCACTGGTGCGTCGCGACGGCCGACGGGCCCCAGGCCCGGCCGGACGGCCCGCCACCAGGACCGCCGAGGGCGGCCGTGCCCCTGCGGGCGGCCCGGGTTTTCTCCCCTGCGTGCAACGATTGGTGCCATGAAAGGACGCGTGCTGGTCGTCGACGACGACCTCGCCCTTGCCGAGATGCTGGGCATCGTGCTGCGCGGCGAGGGGTTCGAACCCTCGTTCGTGCACGACGGTGACAAGGCGCTCGAGGCGTTCCGCGAGACCCGTCCCGACCTCGTACTGCTCGACCTGATGCTGCCGGGCGCCGACGGGATCGACGTCTGCCGGCAGATCCGCGCCGAGTCCGGCGTTCCCATCGTGATGCTCACCGCCAAGAGCGACACCGTCGATGTCGTCCTCGGCCTGGAGTCGGGCGCCGACGACTACATCGTCAAGCCGTTCAAGCCGAAGGAACTGGTCGCCCGGGTCCGGGTGCGGCTGCGCCGCACCGAGGAGCCGGCGCCCGAGGTGCTGCAGATCGGCGACATCACCATCGACGTCGCGGGCCACTCCGTGAAGCGCGACGGCGTCCCCATCAGCCTCACCCCGCTGGAGTTCGACCTCCTGGTGGCCCTCGCCCGCAAGCCGCGGCAGGTCTTCACCCGCGAGGTGCTGCTCGAACAGGTCTGGGGCTACCGCCACGCCGCCGACACCCGGCTGGTGAACGTGCACGTCCAGCGGCTCCGGGCCAAGATCGAGAAGGATCCCGAGCACCCCGAGATCGTGGTCACCGTGCGGGGCGTCGGCTACAAGGCCGGGCCGGCCTGAGAGGTGCCGCGCACCTCCGGCGCGGCAGGGTGAACCGGTGGTGAAGACAGCGCGCGACCGGGCCGCGACGGCGGCGCCGGCCGAACGGCGCCGACGGGTCCGCAGCGGGCTCCGGCGCGGGTACGTCGTTGTCAGGAAGGGCGCCCGGGACCTCGTCCACCGGGCCCACACCACCTGGCGCCGCTCGCTGCAGCTGCGCATCGTCACCTCCACCCTCGCCGTCTCCGCGCTGCTCACCGGCCTGCTCGGCTTCTTCCTGCTGCAGCAGATCACCGCCGGAGTGCTGCGCGCCAAGGAGACCACCGCGCTCAGCGAGCACTACGCCGGGCTCAGCTACGCCCAGAACGAACTGGCCGCCACCGACCAGACCGAGTACGACGCCCGCCTGGACGAGATCAGCGCCAGCCTCACCGAGCGCAGCGGCTCCACCCGCCTGTACGACGTGGTGATCCTGCCCTCCCAGCCCGGCGGCACCGGCCGGTTCAGCCGCGACATCAACGCCGACAGCGTGCCGCAGCGGCTCCGCGACGACCTGCACGAACGCGGCTCCTTCGACGAGCAGTACTTCACCTACACCTGCGTCCACCGCGACGGCGCCGACCGCGACCGCTGCGAACCCGGCCTCGTCGTCGGCGCCCGCCTGACCGCGCTGCTCGACCTCTACTACGTCTTCCCGCTCACGCACGAGGCCGACATGCTCGAACTCGTGCGCAGCACCCTGATCGCCGTCGGCACCGCGATGGTGATCCTGCTGGTGCTGGTCGCCTCGCTGGTCACCCGGCAGGTGGTGCTGCCCGTCCGGCAGGCGGCCATGTCCGCGGAGCGGCTGGCCAAGGGCGAGCTGTCGGAGCGCATGCACGTCCGCGGCGAGGACGACCTCGCCCGGCTCGCCATGTCCTTCAACGACATGGCCGGCAACCTCCAGGAGAAGATCCGCGAACTGGAGGAGCTGTCGAAGGTGCAGCGCCAGTTCGTCTCCGACGTCTCCCACGAGCTGCGCACCCCGCTCACCACCGTGCGGATGGCCGCCGACATGCTGCACGAGCAGCGCGAGGAGTTCGACGCCACCCAGGGCCGCTCCATCGAGCTGCTGCACGGCCAGGTCGAGCGCTTCGAGGAGATGCTGGCCGACCTGCTGGAGATCAGCAGGCACGACGCCGGCGCCGCCACCCTCGCGCCCGAGTCCGTCGACATCCGCGACGTGGTGATCAAGGTCGTCGCCGACAGCGAGCAGCTCGCCCAGCGCAAGGGCATCAAGGTCGTGCTCCGGCTGCCGGTCGAGGCGTGCGCCGCCGAACTCGACAGCCGCCGCGTCGAACGCATCCTGCGCAACCTGGTCGTCAACGCGATCGAGCACAGCGAGGGAAAGGACGTCACCGTCACCGCGGGCGTCGACCGCGACGCCGTCGCCGTCGTGGTCCGCGACTACGGCGTCGGCCTGCGCGAAGGCGAGGAGTACCTGGTCTTCGACCGCTTCTGGCGGGCCGACCCCTCCCGGGTGCGCACCACCGGCGGCACCGGGCTGGGCCTGTCCATCGCCCGCGAGGACGCCCTGCTGCACGGCGGCTGGCTGCAGGCGTGGGGGCAGCTCGGCCGCGGCTCCCAGTTCCGGCTCACCCTGCCCCGCGAGGCAGGCGCCGAGCTGCGCGGATCGCCGCTGCCGCTGGTGCCGGCCGAAGTGGAGATCAACCGGAGCAGGCCGGTCCCGTCCGAACCCGATCCGTCCTGGGCGGGAGGTGCCTGGACCGATGAGTGACACCCCGGCGGCCCGCCCGCCGCGCCGCAGGAGGAGCCCGCTGGGCGCCGCGCTGACCGCGATCGCCGCCGCCGTCGCGCTCAGCTCGCTCAGCGCCTGCGCGATGGTGCCCACCGGCGGGCCGGTGATGCAGGGCAGCGGCGGCGCGGGCTCCGCCGACGGCGCCGACCCCTACATCGGCCTGCTGCCGCCCCCGCCGGCCGCCGACGCCAACGAGCGCGAACTCGTCACCGGCTTCCTCACCGCGCTGGGCAGCCTGGAGAACGACTACGGCGCCGCCCGCGACTACCTCACCCCCGACGCCCAGCAGACCTGGCAGCCCAGCAGCTCCATCGTCGTCTACGAGAACCACGAGCTGGTCGCCACCCTCCCCGAGGAGGGCGGCCGGGCGTCGGTCACCCTGCGCGCCGACGAGGTCGCCACCATCCAGCCCGGCGGCCAGTACGTCGCCGCCGAACCGGGCAGCCGCGTCGAGGAGACCTTCCGGCTGGAGCGCGTCGACGGCCAGTGGCGGATCGCCGAGCTGCCCGAGCGGCTGCTGCTGAACAGGTCCAGCTCCTCGCGCGCCTACCGCCCCATGCAGCTGTACTACTTCAGCCCCGACATGGAGCGGCTGGTCCCCGACCCGGTGTTCCTGCCCATCCACTCCCGCAGCGACCTCGCGTTCCAGCTGGTCGCCGCACTGGTGCGCGGCGGCACCGAGTGGCTGTCCCCGGCCGTGCGCACCGCCTTCCCCGAGGGCACCGAGCTGCTGGGGGTGAGCGCCGACGGCGGCGAGTTCACCGTCGACCTCAGCGCCGAGGTCGCCCAGGCGTCCGCCGACGCCCGGCGCGCGATGTCGGCGCAGCTGCTGTGGACCCTGTCCGGGCTCCCCGAGGTGCAGTCGGTGCGGCTGCTCACCGCCGGCAACCCCGTCGAGGTGCCCGGCATGGACGAGGACGGCGTGCAGACCGTCGACATGTGGGCCGAGTACGACCCCGACGCCGTCGGCGAGAACGCCCACGCCTACCTGGCGCAGAGCACCGGCCTCGCCCAGCTCGACAGCAGGCCGCCGTTCGCGCTCTCCCAGGTGGCCGGCCCGGCCGGCGACGGCAGCGCGCCGCTGGCCCGCCCCGCCGTCTCCCTGGACGGCCAGTGGGCGGCCGGGCTCAGCCCCGGCGGCGACCAGGTCCAGCTGATCCGGCTGCGCCAGGACGCCCAGGTCGAGACCGTGCTGACCGACGGCGACTTCGTCGCCCTGTCCTGGGACCCCTACGGCGGCCTGTGGGTGGTGGAGCGGCGCGGCACCGCCGAGGAGCCCACCAGCGTGGTGTGGCTGCTGCGCGACGGCACCGACCCCGTGCAGGTGTCGGTACCCGAACTCGCCGACCAGGAGATCCTCCAGTGGCGGGTCTCCCGCGACGGCGCCCGGGCGGCCGCCGTGGTCGCCCGCGAGGGCGAGGACGGCACCGGCGTACTGCTCGGCCGTATCGTGCACACCGGCGAGGAGGCCGGCGCCGAGGCATTCGTCCCCCTGGCCACCCAGCTGAGCGAGGTCACCGACCTGGCCTGGCGCGACGCCGGCACCCTGGCCCTGATCGGCCGCCTTGAGGGCCGCAGCCTCCAGGCCTACGAGGTCCCCGTGCACGGCACCGAACTGATCAGCGCCTCGGCCCCCTCCGGCGTGGAGATGCAGTCCATCACCGCCACCCCCGGCCAGCCCCTCCTGGCCGGCGCCAGCGACGGCTGGATCTGGTACACCGACGACACCCTCGTCTGGCAGCACGCCGCCGAAGGCGCCTACGCCGCTTACCCCGGGTAGCACCCGACGGCCGAAACCTGCGGCCTGGCCCTGACCGGTCCGTGGAATCCACTCCGACCCGGCCTGCGGAACCCATCCCGGTCAGGTCTGCGGAGCCCGTTCCGACCAGGCTCGCAGAGCGCTCTCCGACCAGGCTCGCAGAGCCCGTTCCGGCCAGGCCCGGGGAGTCGCGTCCAGGCAAGCAGAGCCCGTTCCGGGCAGATCATCCCCACCCCGTAAGCCCACCTCCGGCCCCACGACCCACCCCGTACCTGCCGTCAAATCAGCCGGCCCGGCCATCCACAACCACCCCCGTGGCGGCCGAGTCGTCCACAACCCGCGAGTAACCCCTCCCCGGGGCGCACCGAAACGCGAGAGGCTTGAGGGGAGGGTGGCCCCCTGGGTGGGCGGGGCATGCACGCAGGTCTCCCGCGCCCCCACCCCGCCGGGCCGGACGCCGCGCCCGGCACGGAGCCGCGCCCGGCGGCGCGAGGCGCGCTTGTCAAGGATGCGGCGGCTTTTCCACAGTTCGGCGGCGCCGCGGCCGGATCCGTCCACAGGCGGCCGACCGCCGCTGGCGGCCCCGCCGCCGGCCCGACACGCTGAGGCCATGAGCTCCGCACCCGCATCCCCCCGCCCCGCCCGCCTCCCCGCCTCCGCGGGCGAAGGCCCGCCCCTCACCCCCACCGGCCTGCCGGCCGCGGCCGCCGACCTCGTACTGCTGCGCCGCTGCGCCGGCTGCGGCCGGCACGGCCCCGAACTCTGCCCCGCCTGCCTCGATGAGCTCGCCGCCGCCCCGCGCCGCTGCGGCCCTCGGCGCACACCCGGCTGCCCGCCGTGCTGGACCCTCACCGGCTACGGCGGCACCGGCCGCAGCGTGGTCCTCGCCCTGAAGGAGCGCGGCCGCCACCGGCTCGCGGCGCCGATGGGCCGCGCCCTCGCGCATGCCGTGCGCGCCGCGCTCGCCGCCACCGGCGCATCCGCCCCGGCCGAGCCCGGTCGCCCACCCCGCCGGGCGGCCGGCGTCGCCACCGTCCGACTGGTGCCGGTGCCGCCCCGGCTCGGCGCGCGGCTGCGGCGCGGCTACGACCCCGTCGGCGCGATGGCCGCCGAGGCGGCCCGAGCCCTGTCCGCCGACGGGCGAACGGCCATGGCGGCGCCCGCGCTCCGGCACCGCCGGCCCGGACGCGACCAGGTCGGGCTGGACGCCCGGGCCCGCCACGCGAACCTGCACGGCGCCCTCGCGGTGCGCGGGCGCTGGCGCGCCCGGCTGGCCGGCCGCCCCGTGCTCCTGGTCGACGACGTCGCCACCAGCGGCGCCACCCTGGCGGAGGCCGCCCGCGCGCTGCGCGCCGCCGGCGCCGACGTTCGCGCGGCGATCACCTTCGCGGTCGCCTGACGCCCCCACCGCGACACCACTCCGGTCACGGGAGCGCAGCGAAACGCGAACCGGTCTCTAACTATTTTGCAAACATTTCCACTGACATTCGGGCCGCCGCGCGTTAGCGTGCAGGTATGAGGGGTCGGACCGTGGACACTCGCACCGCCTCGAACGGCGGGGGCCAGGCCCGGTCCGGTCTGATCCGTCGGGAAGCGCCGCCGATCCGCGCCGTGCGCCCCGACCTCCCGGTCCGATGGCCGCACCGCGGTTCCGTCCGCCCCCGTCCGCATCCACCGGAGACCGCCGCGTGCCGCCGCCCCGCAACCGGTGTCGGCTCCCGACCGCCCGGGTACGAGGCAGGTCCGGCGGCGGTCCACCGGGTGGACCGCCCGGCGCCAGCGCCGGGCCGCACGCCCACCACCGCGAAGGGAGCCCGATCGCACAGCACGACCACCGCACGCTGAACGCATCCTCCATAGCCATGGATCGAGGGGGTTTTGTGGACATCATCGTCAAGGGCCGGCGCACCGGGGTGAGCGACCGTTTCCGGCAGCACGTTGAAACCAAGTTGGCCAAGGTCGGGAAGCTTGACCAGAAGGTGATCAGCGTAGATGTGGAGGTGTCCCAGGAACGCAACCCACGCCTCGCCGACCAGCGCGAGCGGGTCGAACTCACGATCCGGTCCCGCGGCCCGGTGATCCGGGCCGAGGCGTCGGCCGACGACCGGTACGGCGCACTCGATCTCGCGCTGGGCAAGCTGGAGGCCCGGCTGCGCAAAATCAGCGACCGCCGGAAGATCCACAAGGGCGCCGCCATGCCCTCCACCGCCGCCCTGATGACCGACACCGACCCGGGCAACGGCGTGGCCGCGGGACTGATGGCCGAACCCGCGCCGGTCGCGGTCATCGACGAACCGGTTCCCGACACCTTCGAGCGTCCGCGCTCCGACACCGAGCAGGACGACCTGGTCCAGATCGACATGGACGGCGACGGACCGCTGGTGGTCAGGGAGAAGTTCCACAGCGCCATGCCGATCACCATCGACCAGGCGCTGCACGAGATGGAACTGGTCGGCCACGACTTCTACCTGTTCCGTGACAAGGAGAGCGGCATCCCCAGCGTCGTCTACCGGCGCAAGGGCTACAACTACGGAGTGCTGCGCCTGATCGACGAGTGACGCCGGGCGCGGAGGCGGCGGGCGGGTGCCCGCCGCCTCGGCGTGTCGCGCGACGCGCCGAGCCTTACCGGCCCAGTGCTTGCGTCCGGTAACCGATTCGGTCAGAGTTCTTGACAGAGCGTCCACCCCCACGGACACGAAGGCCGGGCGGGCTCGCGGCGGTCCGGTGCACCGGGTCGCGCCGCGGCCGGGCCCCGGCCCAGGAGGACGGCGTGAGCGGAACCCCCCAGACCCTGGCCGGCACCGACACCACCGCGAACCGCGAGCCCATCCGCGTGCAGGTGGTAGACGACCACGCCCTCTTCCGGCACGGCCTCGTCATGGTGCTCAGCGGCGAGAGCGATATCGAGGTGGTCGGTGAGGCGGGTGACGGCCAGGAGGCCATCCGCCAGGCGGGCGACGTCCTGCCCGACGTCGTGCTGATGGACGTGCGCATGCCGCGCACCAGCGGGATCGCCGCCTGCACCGGCATCAAGGACGCCGTGCCCAGCGCCAAGATCGTGATGCTCACCATCAGCGACGAGGAGGAGGACCTCTTCGAGGCCCTCAAGGCCGGAGCCAGCGGCTACCTCCTCAAGGAGATCCCCATCGACGAGGTCGCCGACGCCGTCCGCTCCGTGCACGGCGGCCAGTCGCTGATCAACCCCTCCATGGCCGGCAAGCTCATCTCCGAGTTCACCGCGCTGGCCAGGAAGGGCGAGGAGCGCCAGCCGCAGGTCCCCACCCCCCGGCTCACCGACCGGGAGATGGAGGTGCTGCGCTTCGTCGCGAAGGGCCTCAACAACCGCGACATCGCCAAGGAGCTCTTCATCTCCGAGAACACGGTGAAGAACCACGTGCGCAACATCCTGGAGAAGCTGCAACTGCACTCCCGGATGGAGGCCGTGGTCTACGCCGTCCGGGAGAAGATCCTCGAAATCGGCTGACCGCCGCCCCGGTTCGTCCCGGCGGCCGCGCCCCGCCCTGCCCGGTCGCTCCGCCCGCCCGTCCACGCCCCTGTGGACGCGCCCGCGCACTCCGCCCGGCGCCTGAGGAAAACCCGTCCCCATCCGGCCAGGCCCGTCCACACCCACCCCGCCGCCATCGCCCCGCACACCGCAGGACGACAGAATGGGTGTCGGGGAGGCCCCCTGGGTGGGCGGGGGAAGGACTTCTTCCAGAAACCCCCACCCCTGCGGTCGCCGCCCCCCGACCGCCGCCCCTACTCGTTCGCCAGCTTCTCCAGCTGCGCCGCGGCCTCCGGCGGGTCGCACCGCTCCACCCGCACCGCGTCGCAGCCCACCCAGCCGGCCGCCTCGCGCAGCGCCGAAGCCATCGCGGGCACGTTCGCGGCACCGTGCACCGACAGCTGCCGCGCCACCAGCGTCCGGCCGTCCCTGGCCGGGTCGACCCGGCCGACCAGCCGCCCGCCGGCCAGCAGCGGCATCGTGAAGTAGCCGTGCACCCGCTTCTCCTTCGGCACGTACGCCTCCAGCCGGTGCACGAAGCCGAACACCCGCTCAGCCCGCGCCCGGTCCCACACCAGGGAGTCGAAGGGCGACAGCAGCGTGGTGCGGTGCCGCCCGCGCGCGTCGGCCTCGGCGAGCGCGTCGGGATGCGCCCAGGCCGGCGCCTGCCAGCCCGCCACCTCCACCGGCACCAGCCCGGAACCGGGCAGCACACCGTCGACCTGCACGGCCTTCAGCCGGTGGTAGTCGGCCAGGTCGGCGCGGGTCGCCACCCCCAGCCCGCGCCCGGCCGCGGCCACCAGCCGGGTCAGGCACTCCTCGTCCGTGGGCTCCGGGCCGAGCAGCCGGGCGGGCAGCACCCGCTCGGGCAGGTCGTAGACGCGCCGCCAGCCGTCGCGCCGCACGCACACCACCTCGCCGATGTCCAGCAGCCACTCCACCGCGATCTTCACATCGGACCAGTCCCACCACGGCCCGCCCCGCTTGGCCCCGCCCAGCTCGGTCGCCGTCAGCGGCCCTTCGTCGCGCAGCTTGGCCAGCACCTGGTCGCCCGAGCGCTCCGGCACCTTGTGCCAGCGCCAGCCGCGCCGCCGGAACGCCCGCCGCCGGAACGCGAAGTGCGGCCACTCCTCGACGGGCAGCACGCAGGCGGCGTGCGACCAGTACTCGAACGCGTGCGGCCCGTCGCCGCCGCTGCCCCAGTACGCGTGCTCGACGGCGGCGCGGCCCACCGCGCCCAGCCGTGCGTAGGCGACGAGTTCGTGCGAGCGGGCGAGGACCGAGATGGTGTCGAGCTGTACGGCGCCGAGCCGGCGCAGCACCCCCGCGGGGCCGCCGGCGCGGCCGGCCGCGCCCAGGAAGCCCTGGGCGCGCAGCTGCATGCGCCTGGCTTGCTCGGCCGACAACTGGTACCGGGGTGCGGGGGCGGAGCGGGTTCTGGCCGGGGGAGAAGTCATGTCCGGCACACTAGGCGCCCGCGCCGACACCGGCCACTCGGCTTTGCCGGTGGTGTAGTCGGGGAACGACGGACAGTGGAAACGCGTTGGTCCGCGGAAGGCTCAACTCGCCTACCATGTGAAGCCTGGACGACTGTCGCCGACTGCCCGTACGGCGGCGCGGTACCTTGGGCGGCCTGGGCATGCAGGCCCCAAGTCTTGCGAGGAGTACTCAGAGACGTGCCAGTTCTACTCGACAAACTCCTTCGCGCCGGCGAAGGCAAGATCCTGCGCAGGCTCAAGCGGATCGCTCAGCAGGTCAACTCGATCGAAGACGATTTCGTCGACCTCTCCGACGCCGACCTGCGTGCCGAGACCGACAAGTTCAAGCAGCGCTACGCCGACGGCGAGAGCCTGGACGACCTCATGTACGAGGCGTTCGCGGTGGTCCGCGAGGCGGCCAAGCGCACCCTCGGCCAGCGCCACTACGACGTCCAGATCATGGGCGGCGCGGCGCTGCACCTCGGCAACATCGCGGAGATGCGCACCGGTGAGGGCAAGACCCTGACCTCCGCGCTGGCCGCCTACCTCAACGCGCTCGCCGGCAACGGCGTCCACGTCGTCACCACCAACGACTACCTCGCCAAGCGCGACGCCGCCTGGATGGGGCGCATCTACCAGTTCCTCGGCCTCAAGGTGGACGTCATCCACCCCGAGATCAAGGCCGAGAGGCGCCGCGAGGCCTACCTGGCCGACATCACCTACGGCACCAACAACGAGTTCGGCTTCGACTACCTCCGCGACAACATGGCCTGGTCGCTGAAGGACACCGTCCAGCGCGGTCACCACTTCGCCATTGTCGACGAGGTCGACTCCATCCTGATCGACGAGGCCCGCACGCCGCTCATCATCAGCGGCCCCGCCGAGCAGAACTCCAAGTGGTTCGGCGAGTTCGCCAAGATCGTCCCCCGGCTGCGCCGCGACGTCGACTACGAGGTCGACGAGAAGAAGCGCACCGTCGGCGTGCTTGAGGCGGGTGTGGAGAAGGTCGAGGACCTCCTCGGCATCGACAACCTCTACGACTCCGCCAACACCACGCTGGTCAGCTTCCTCAACAACGCCATCAAGGCCAAGGAGCTGTACCACAAGGACAAGGAGTACATCGTCCGCGACGGCGAGGTGCTCATCGTCGACGAGTTCACCGGGCGCGTCCTGGCGGGCCGCCGCTACAACGAGGGCATGCACCAGGCCATCGAGGCCAAGGAGAAGGTGAAGATCAAGGACGAGAACCAGACCCTCGCCAAGATCACCCTTCAGAACTACTTCCGCCTCTACGAGAAGCTGGCCGGCATGACCGGTACCGCGATGACCGAGGCGAACGAGTTCCACCAGACCTACAAGCTCGGCGTGGTGCCCATCCCCACCAACAAGCCCAACGCCCGCACCGACGAGCGCGACGTCGTCTACAAGACCGAGGAGGCCAAGTTCGAGGCGGTCGTCGACGACATCGTCGACTGCCAGGAGCGCGGCCAGCCGGTCCTCATCGGCACCACCAGCGTCGAGAAGTCCGAGATGCTGTCGCAGATGCTCAGGCGCAAGGGCGTCGAGCACGAGGTGCTGAACGCGAAGAACCACGCGCGTGAGGCGTCGATCGTCGCCCGCGCCGGCCGCAAGGGCGCCGTCACCGTCGCCACCAACATGGCCGGCCGCGGTACCGACATCATGCTCGGCGGCAACCCCGACGTCATCGCCGACGAGGAGCTGCAGGCCCGCGGGCTGAACCCGCTGGAGGCCGCCGAGGAGTACGAGGCGGCCTGGCCCGAGGCGCTGGAGAAGGCCAAGCAGGCGGTCGAGGCCGAGCACGAGGAGGTCGTCGAGGCGGGCGGCCTGTACGTGCTGGGCACCGAGCGGCACGAGTCGCGCCGCATCGACAACCAGCTGCGCGGCCGCTCCGGCCGGCAGGGCGACCCGGGCCAGTCCCGGTTCTACCTGTCCCTCCAGGACGACCTGATGCGGCTGTTTAACTCCGCACGCGTCGAGATCATCATGCAGCGGCTGAACATCCCCGACGACCAGCCGATCGAGTCGGGCGTGGTCAGCAAGGCCATCCAGTCGGCGCAGGGGCAGCGCGAGCAGCAGCACTTCGAGATCCGCAAGGACGTGCTGAAGTACGACGAGGTGCTGAACCTCCAGCGCAAGGTCATCTACGCCGAGCGCCGCAAGGTGCTCGAAGGCGCCGACCTGCACGAGCAGGTCCGCAGCATGATCGACGACGCCCTGTCGGGCTATGTCGCGGCCGCCACCGCCGAGGGCGACGCCGACGACTGGGACTTCGACAAGCTGTGGAAGGCCTTCAAGCAGCTCTACCCGATCGGTTTCACGATCGACGACCTGCTCGACGAGTTCGACGGCGACACCACCAAGCTGACCACCGAGTCGATCACCACCAAGGTGCTGGCCGACGCACAGGCGGCCTACGACCGCCGCGAGGAGCAGCTCGGCGCGGAGACCATGCGCGAGCTGGAGCGCCAGGTGGTGCTCTCGGTCCTCGACCGCAAGTGGCGCGAGCACCTGTACGAGATGGACTACCTGCAGCAGGGCATCGGCCTGCGGGCCATGGCGCAGCGCGACCCGCTGATCGAGTACCAGCGCGAGGGCTACGACATGTTCACCGCGATGCTGGAGGCCATCAAGGAGGAG
Source organism: Allonocardiopsis opalescens (assembly GCF_003002095.1). Taxonomy (GTDB): domain Bacteria; phylum Actinomycetota; class Actinomycetes; order Streptosporangiales; family Streptosporangiaceae; genus Allonocardiopsis; species Allonocardiopsis opalescens. The sequence continues at coordinate 128,321 of NZ_PVZC01000001.1, forward strand.
TCCGTCGGCCACCTGTTCAACGCCGAGGTCAAGCGGAGGAGCGAGCCCGCCGCGCCCAAGCTGACCGCCGCCTCGGCGGCCGCCGCGGCCCGCACCGCCGCGGGTGGCGTCCTCACCGACGCGGCCGCCGCGCCCGACACCGCGGCGGCGGGCGGCACCCCGGCGGCCGAACCGGCCGCCGCGGCCGACGACGAGGATGCCGACACCGACACCGACGACGAGATCGTGGTCGCCGGGCTGAGCCGCAGCCAGCCGACCCGGCTGAACTACACCGCCCCCACCGTCGACGGCGAGGGCGGCGTGGAGCGGCACAGCGAGACCGTCGAGGACGACATGGAGAAGGTGCCGCGGAACGCGCCCTGTCCCTGCGGCTCCGGCAAGAAGTTCAAGCGCTGCCACGGCGACCCGAAGAACCGGGTGAGCTGAGCCGGCGCCCGCCGCGCACCGACCGGCGCGCCCCGCCCGGAGGATTCCGGGCGGGGCGCGCCGGCGTTCGCTCCCGGATGTCCTATGACGGGCGGTGCGCGGGCGCCCCGGATACGTCCGGTACGGCCCCAGGGCCACGCTGCGCGCCTTTGCGCCGCCGTCGCAATAGGGAACTGAATGGCGTCCTGGAAAGCGCCAGCGTCGAAATCAGGGCCGCGAGTGTTCAGGGAATCCCGGAACGGCTTCCGTGAGTACAGCCCCCTCCCACCCAGGGGGGCACCCCTACAACAATTCTTCCGCATCCGGCCCTCTTCCCGCGCCGCCTACCGCCCGGTTCTGGACAAATCCCGGCATCCGATCCGAGCCTGTGGAAAACAGCCGGAATCGTCGGGAGATGTGGTACGAGCGTGGAATTCACCCGCCCCACCGCGACGGCGCGCGAAACGGCGGCGCCCGGCCCTCCCGTGCGGGACCGGCGGACGGGATCCGCGAGCGCGGCCCCCACCCTGGCCGGGTGGGGGCCGCTCGGCGCACGGGGCCGCGCCGCGCCTAGTCGGTCTCGACCGCGGCGCAGATCCACCGCCCGTCGACACGCTCCAGGCGCAGCGCCAGGGCGCGGGTGCGCTCCCCGCAGTCGATCACCGCCGTCATCTCCGCCGTCCCGGGTTTGATCACGTGGAACTGGGTGGAGCGCAGCCGCGGCCGGGTGCGCGCACGGTAGATCCCGATCCGCGCCGCCACCCGCCGGTACGCCTGCGCGCTGATGCGCCCGGTCAGCTGCTCGGGCGGCCGCTGACCGGCCAGCACCTCCGCGATGGCCTGCGCGAACCGGGCCGGCGGCAGCTCACCGGGGCGGCGGCCGGCCACCCGGCGCAGCCGCGCCGCCCCGTCCGGCGGCGCGCCGCCGCCGAAGTCCAGCGCCAGCGTTCCGGTCACCTCCGAGGCGGACGGTTCGCCGTCGCTCGGGACGGGATCGACCGGGGGCTCGGTACGCGGGACGGGACGCAGATGGGGGAGTTGTTCGGCATGCGCGCTCCTCGCTGAGGCCGGGGCGGCCCACGAATGCAAATGGTCACTATCGAGGAAGCGCTCTACAGAGCCGTTTTCGGTATATCCAGCAGGAAGAATCTTCCATCCGTTTACCGAATAATGACGGCGTCCGGCGAGAAGCTCTCTCGCCGGACGCCGTGAACAAGGGCAAAGCCCTGATCGACGGGCAATGGCCGCAATGGCCGCCAATCGTGCCGGGCGCTAGGTCGAGCGCCGCTCCGCGTCGCCCGGATCATCGGATTCGCCCGGAGCACCGGAACCGCCGGCCGGGGAGCCGCCCGGTCGGGCGCCCTCCTCCGCCGACGCACCCGGCGCCGGCTCGGCCGGCGCCGCGCCGGCCGTCTCCGGAACGGTCTCCACCGCGTCGTCCTCACGCCCCGGCGTCTTCAGGTTCAGCTTCGTGATCAGGAAGTAGAACACCAGGTAGTACACGGCGAAGTACACCAGCCCGAGCAGGATGATCAGCAGGCCCTGCTCGGTGTTGCTCTTGCCGATGTTCAGCAGCAGGTCGATCAGGCCGGCCGAGAAGCCGAAGCCGAGCTGGCCGCCGAAGCTGGAAACGATCACGAACGACAGGCCCGACAGCACCACGTGCACGCCGTACAGCAGCGGCGCGACGAAGATGAACGCGAACTCGATCGGCTCGGTGATACCGGTGACGAACGCGGTCAGCGCCCCGGAGATCATCAGGCCGCCCACCATCGGCCGCTTCGCCTTCGGCGCCGCCCGCCAGATCGCCAGCGCCGCACCGGGCAGGCCGAACATCAGCACCGGGAACCAGCCGGCCATGAAGCCGCCCGCCGTCGGGTCGCCCGCGAAGTAGCGGTTCAGGTCGCCGCTGACGGTCGCGCCCGGGTTCAGCGGGTCGGGGAAGGAGCCGAACACGAACCAGACCAGCGAGTTCACCACGTGGTGCAGGCCGAACGGCAGCAGCAGCCGGTTCACCACGCCGTACACGCCGGTGCCGACGACGCTCGCCCCGGTGATCCACTCGCCGAAGGCGCCGATCCAGCTGCCCACCGTGGGCCAGACGAAGCCGAACACGACGCCCACGCCCAGCGCGGTCACCGCCGTGATGATCGGCACGAACCGCCGGCCGCCGAAGAAGCCGAGCCAGGTCGGCAGCTTGATCCGGTAGAAGCGCTGCCACAGCAGCGCCGCGATCACACCGATCAGGATGCCGCCCAGGACGTCGCTGGGATTCTTCGCCGCCCAGTTGATCACCGGGACGGGTCCGCCTTCGCTCCAGGTCTGCGTCGTGATCGCCGTGCCGACCGGGCTGTCCGGGAAGTAGTTGAAGAAGATCGTCTTCGAGACGCGGTCGAAGACCAGGTAGCCGACGAGCGCGGCCAGCGCGGTCGACCCGTCGGCGCGCCGGGCGAAGCCGATCGCGACACCGACCGCGAACAGCAGCGGCAGCGCCTGGAACAGCGCGTCGCCCGCGTTCCCGATGATCGGCGCGACCTCGGCCATCCACTCCATGCCGGGGACGTCGGCCAGACCGCCCGGCTCGGACCTGAGTAGCTCGCCGTCCTCGCCGCGGACGTCATTGGTGCCGAGCAGGTCGCCCTGCCCCAGCCGGAGCAGGATCGCGGCGGCCGGCAGCACCGCGATCGGCATCATGAGGCTGCGGCCGATCCGTTGCAGGACCGCCATCGTCTTCGACGACTGCTTGGGGGCGGCCGGCAGGCCGTCCCCCACGTCTGCGCTGGCACTCATCGTTGAGCCTCCTCGAACTGGTTGCGGATAGCGGTGCTGTCGGGTGACGGGATCGACGGACGGAGCGGCCGGGCCGGCCGCAGGGGCGCGCGGCCGGGGGTCAGCCGAGCGGGCGTTTGCGGTGCGGGATCTCCAGCGCGGAGTGCAGCTGGTAGCGGTCCGCGCGGTAGGTGGAGACCGCCAGCTCCACGCAGGTGCCGGCCGCGTAGGACCGGCGCTGCATCTGCAGGACGGCGCTGACCTGGGGGAGGTGCAGCACCTGGGCGTCGGCGGGGTCGCAGATCCCGGCCTCGATGCTCTGCTCGCCCGCGTCCATGACCACCCCGTACTCCTCCTCGAGGAGCCGGTACAGGGAGCGGTCGGTCAGGTCGTGCTCGTCCAGGTCCGGGGCGACCGAGAGGGGGATGTTGGAGCGCTCTATCGCCATCGGCTCGCTGTCGGCGGTGCGCAGCCGCTCCAGGTAGTGCACGGGGGAGCCGGGTTCGATCCCCAGCACCCGGGCCAGGAAGCCCCGGGCCGGGATGATCCGGCGGCTGAGGTCGCGGGCGCCCGGCTGGAAGCCCCGGCTGCGCATGTCGTCGCTGAAGGAGGCCAGTCGCAGCGCCATGTCGATCTTGGGGCGGGCGACGAAGGTGCCCTTGCCCGGCACCCGGTAGAGCCGCCCCTCACTGACCAGCAGATCGACCGCCTGGCGCACCGTCATTCTGGACAGTCCGTAGCGCTGCCCCAGCTCCCGTTCCGAGGGGATCGCGGAGTCGACCGGGATCTGCTCGTCCTCGATCCAGTCGATCAGGATCTCCCGAAGCTGCGAGTACTTCGGCACCGGGCTCTGCGGGTCGATCAGCGGCACATGACACCTCGGTGGGCTTGTCCGTTTTTCGATCTGATTAGGTAGGCTGAGTGCTGGTCTAGGCCGGACTAGACCACACCGCATTTGGCATGTCAACGTATCGAGCGCAGCCGATCTGGTCACGGCTGGGTCACGGCACCGGACGGCTCCGCCAGCGGGTCGGCCGGCCCGGCTCGGACCAGCGGTTACGCGGCGCCGCGCCGACGCGGCGCACTGACAGGAGGCGGCGATGACCCCGACGACCACCCGGATGCACGCGGAGATCGCGCAGCAGCCCGAAGCGCTGCGCGACACCTTCGACGCGCTGCTCCCCCAGGTCCCCGAGATCGCCGCGCTGGCCCGGCAGACCCGCCAGGTGCTGTTCATCGCACGCGGCTCCTCCGACAACGCCGGCGTCTACGGCAGCTACCTGGTCCAGGCCCACGCCGGACGGCTCGCCTCGCTGGCCTCCCCGTCGATCGCCACCACCTACCGCAAGGACGTCGACCTCGCCGGGGTCCTCGCCGTCGCCATCTCCCAGTCCGGCCGCACCGAGGAGATCGTCGAAACCCTCCGGTGGGCCGCCGCCAACGGCGCCCGCACCGTCGGCCTCACCAACGGCGCGGGCTCCCCGCTGACCGAGGTCGCCGACGTGGCGCTCGTCACCCGGGCCGGCAACGAGGTCGCCGTCCCGGCCACCAAGACCTACTCCACCCAGCTCGCCGCACTCGCCGTCCTCGCCCTCGGCCTGGGCGCCGACGTGGACGCCGGCGAACTGCAACTCGTCCCCGACGAGATCGAGCGGATGCTCGGCCAGGCCAACGGCGACCTGGAAGAGATCGTCGAGCGCCTCGCCGGGGTCGGCGGCGCGGTGGTCTCCGGCCGCGGCCTGGCCTACTCCAGCGCCCTCGAACTGGCGCTCAAGCTCAAGGAGGCGTGCTATTTGCACGCCATGGGCCTGTCCTACGCCGACCTGCTGCACGGCCCGATCGCCGTGGTCGACGACAAGACGCCCGCGATCCTGCTCGCCGCCGACTCCGGCCCCACCCTCGACGGCACCGTCGAGCTGGCCCGCCGGGTGACCGCCGCCGGGGCGGCGGCGTACGGTATCGGTGGCGGCGACCGACTCGGACAGGCGTGCACCCTTTCGCTGGAAGGACCCCGACTGCCCGAATGGCTCGCCCCGATCGGCCTGATCGTGCCCGGGCAGCTGCTCACCGAGCGGCTGGCCCGGCGTCTGGGCATCAACCCGGACGCTCCGCGCGGGCTCGGCAAGGTCACCCAGACCACCTGAGCCCCGCACCGCGGACGGCGGACAGGCCGCAGGAAGCCAGAGAGCGAGGAGACCAGCATGTCCGACAAGGCCCAGGCCATCGTCGCGGGACTCGGCGGCGCCGCCAACATCCTGGACGTCGAACCCTGCATCACCCGCCTGCGCACCGAGGTGCGCGACCCCGCCAAGGTCGACGAGGCCGCCCTGCGCGCCGCCGGGGCGCACGGTGTCCTCAGCTCGGGCTCGATCATCCAGGTCGTCGTCGGACCGGAGGCCGACAGCCTCAACGACGACATCCAGGACCTCCTCGACTAGCCGCGAGATACGGAGCGAATGTGACCACAGTGCTTGCCCCGGTCGCGGGCGAGGTCGTCGGGCTGAACGCCGTACCGGACCCGGTGTTCGCCCAGGCGATCGTCGGACCCGGCACCGCGATCGAACCCGCCAGGGAACCCGGCGTCGCGGTGGCGCCCATCGGCGGCACCATCGCCAAACTGCACCCCCACGCCTTCGTGGTCGCCGACAACGGGCGCGCCGTCCTCGTCCACCTCGGCATCGATACCGTCAAGCGCCGCGGAGACGGCTTCGAGCTCCTGGTCAGCGAGGGCGACGAGGTGGCGGCCGGCCAGCCGGTGATCCGCTGGAACCCCGCGCAGATCGAGGCCGACGGCCAGTCGCCCGTCGTGCCCGTGGTCGCGCTGGACGCCGAGGGCGATGTCATCTCCACGGCCGTCTCCGGCGCCGTGGCGGCCGGCGACCCCCTGTTCCGGTGGGCGTGAGCGGCGCCCAGGCCGGGCCGGACGCCCCGGCGGCCTTCCACACCCTGCCCGTCATGCCCCTCGGCGTGCTCTTCGACCTGGACGGCACCCTCATCGACAGCGAGCCCCGCTCCTTCCAGGTGTGGACGCTGCTGTTCGAGTCCTACGGGGTTCCGCACACGCCGCAGCTGCTGCGCGGCTTCGTCGGGCGGCGCGGTGCCGACGTGCTGGGGGAGCTGAGCGACCTCTTCCCCGGCGCGTCCGTCGACGACATCATCGCCCGTATCCGGAGCTTCCAGCTCCGCACCGACCTGCCGCCGGTCGGCCCGCTGCCCGGCTCCGTCGCCTTCGCCCGCGAACTGGCCGACGGCGGCGTCGACCTCGGCCTGGTCACCTCGGCCACCCGCGCCTGGGCCGAGCAGCTGCTCACCCAGATCGGGCTGCGCGACCGCTTCGGCGTACTGGTCAGCGCCTCCGACGTCACCGTCGGCAAACCCGACCCCGAGGGCTACCGGCTGGGCACCTCGCTGCTCGGCCACCCGCCCGAGCGGGTGGTCGCCTTCGAGGACGCCCCGGCCGGGGTCGCCGCCGCCAAGGCGGCCGGACTCACCTGCGTGGCGCTGACCACGACACACCACGCGTCGGAACTGGCACACGCCGATCTGGTCGTGGCTGACTTGTCGCACGTACGACTTCCCACCGGAGAGCCCCTGACCGGGGCCTCTGCCGGAACGGGAGCCCATGAGGATGCCGAGGAAGGGAGCAGCCGTGGTTGAGCGGCGGGTAAAGGTCGAATCTGAGGTCGGACTGCACGCCCGGCCGGCCGCCTTGTTCGTGCAGGCGGCGTCGGCATCGGGCGCGGACGTGACCGTGGCCAAGGGCGAGGGCGACGCGGTGAACGCCAAGAGCATCCTGTCCGTCCTCGGCCTCGATGTGCGGCACGGCGACGACGTGGTGATCCGGGTCGAGGGCCCCGACGCCGACGCCCTGCTCGACCAGTTGGTCGGCATCGTCAACGCGGAGGCTGCAGGTGCCTGAGCCGGCCGCGGCGGTGCGCGGCGTCGGAGTCAGCGCCGGGCTGGGCGTCGGACCGGTGCTGCTGCTGGCCGGAGCCGTACCCGAGCCGTCCGGCACCGAGCGCTTCAACGGCGACGCCGAGACCGCCGTTCGGCTGGCATCCGAAGCGCTGGAGGCCACCGCCGCCGACCTGGAGGCCCGCGGCGCCGCCGCCGGAGGTGAGGCCCAGGAGGTGCTCGGCGCCCAGGCACTGATGGCGCGCGACCCCGGACTGGCCGACGCGATCAAGGAACGGGCCGTCCAAGGGGCGACCCCGGCCCGGGCCGTCTTCGACGCCTTCGCCCGGTTCCGCAAGCTGCTGGAGTCGGCGGGCGGGTACCTCGGCGCGCGGGTGGCCGACCTCGACGACATCCGCGACCGCACGGTGGCCCGGCTCCTGGGCGTCCCGGTACCCGGCGTGCCCGAGGTCGACCACCCCTTCGTGCTGGTCGCCCGCGACCTCGCCCCCGCCGACACGGCAGTGCTCGACCCGGCGCGCGTCCTGGCCTTCGTCACCGAGGAGGGCGGACCCACCAGCCACACCGCGATCCTCGCCCGCGCGATGGGCGTCCCCGCCGTCGTCGCGGCGGCCGGCGCCACCTCGATCCCGGCCGAGACCCGCGTCATGGTCGACGGCAGCACCGGCGAGGTGCACGTCGACCCCGAGGAGGGCGCCGTCGAAGCGGCCCGCGCACTGATCGCGGCGCGCGCCGCCGCGGCCGAGCAGGCCAGCGGCCCCGGCCGCACTCGCGACGGCCACCCCGTCGCACTGCTGGCCAACATCGGCGGCCCCAAGGACATCGCGGCCGCACTCGAACACGGCGCCGAGGGCGTGGGCCTGTACCGTACCGAGTTCCTCTTCCTCGACCGGGCCGCCCCGCCGAGCCTGGACGAGCAGCGCGACGCCTACCGTGCGGCCCTCGACGCCTTCCCCGGCGGCAAGGTCGTGGTCCGAGTGCTCGACGCTGGTGCCGACAAGCCGCTCGCCTTCCTGAGCGCCACCGACGAGCCGAACCCCGCCCTGGGCGTTCGGGGCCTGCGCATCCTGCGCCGCCACCCCGACGTGCTCGCCACCCAGCTGGCCGCACTGGTGGCGGCCGCCGAGGGCACGCGCGCCGAACTCCAGGTCATGGCACCGATGGTCGCCGACGCCGAGGAGGCGGCGTGGTTCGCCGCGACGGCCGGACAAGCGGGCGTCGCCAGCGCCGGTGTGATGGTCGAGGTCCCAATCGCCGCACTGCGCGCCCGCGACCTGGCCGGCGAGGTCGACTTCTTCAGTATCGGCACCAATGACCTCGCCCAGTACGCAGCTGCCGCCGACCGCCAGGTCGGAAGCCTCAGCGCCCACCAGGACCCCTGGCAGCCCGGTCTGCTCGACCTGGTCGCGGCCACCGCCGAGGCGGCCGGCGCAGTCGGCAAGCCCTGCGGGGTGTGCGGTGAGGCCGCCGCCGATCCGGCGCTGGCGTGCGTGCTGGCCGGGCTGGGAGTCACGAGCCTGTCCATGGGCGCCTCGGCGCTGCCGCTGGTGCGGGTGGCGCTGGCGTCGAACACGCATGAGCAGTGCCGGAACGCCGCCGCGGCGGCCCGGGCGGCGCGCAGCGCCGATCAGGCCCGGGCGGCGGCCCGTGCCGAGTTGCCTGGATTGGCTGAGCTCGGGTTGTAGGAGCCAGGGCTGGGAGGCGTCGGCAACCCATCGGTGGACACTGTCGTGTCGGTGGGGTGTCGGCGTCTTCCGCCCTGTGCTTCGGTCCCGGCCCTGCCCTTGGTGGGGGGTGCTGGGGTTCGGCGGCTCCTTTCCTGGGTGGTCGGGGTGACGGTCACGTTGCCGCGAGTACGCCCGGCGGCCATCGTTTTTCGTCGTCGGACCGGGGCGCGGCATTGGCCGCGTCCCGGGCTTCCCGTGAAGCACCGCCGACACGCGTCGACGGCCTATGGCGTCCCAGGCCCGAGGTGTTGGCGGGATGGATTGCGCGCATCCACCATCCCTCCCTCGCGACCTGAGAAGAGGCGGCAACGTGACCGCCACACGTGAAGAATGCCGGTCGGGGCGGTGGTCGGCCAGGCGGCCGTGGCGGGCTGTGGATGAACCGGGGGCCGGGGTGGGGCTTATCCACAGATCTGGGCGGGAGCCTGGTGGGGGCTTGCGGGAGTGGCTAAGGTGCGTCGTTCGGCGGGGTCGGCGCTGTTAAGGTCGGTCGGTCCGGGTGTCGGCCCGGTCGCGCTCCGTCGCGGGCCGGCCCGGTGCCCCGAGTGTCGAACCGGAGGAGTCCCATGTCACGCCGTCGCCAGACGGGCCTGATCGCGATCGCCGCCGCTCTGGTGCTCGGCGCGTGCTCGACCGGAGGCGAGGGCGTCCCCGGCGCGTCGGCGGATGCCACCGGCGGCGGGGCCGAGCAGGAGGCGCACCAGGTGGACATCGAGGCCGTGCTGGACGGCATGAGCACCGAGCAGCGGGTCGGCCAGCTGCTGATGCCGACCGTGCCGGGCACCACGGCGGAGGAGGCGGCGCCGCTGGTGGAGCAGTACCACCTGGGCGGCGTGATCTACTTTCCGGAGAACCTGGCCGACGCCGAGCAGATCGCCGAGATGTCCAGCGGCCTGCAGGAGGCCGGGCGCGCCGCGAGCGCCGGGGCGCCGCTGCTGCTGGGCGTGGACCAGGAGCAGGGCCTGGTGGCCAGGCTCGGCTCCATCGTCACCGAGTTCCCCGACGCAATGGCGATCGGCGCCACCGGCAGCACCGACGACGCCGCCACACTCGGCCGCATCACCGGCACCGAGTTGCGCGCGCTCGGCATCAACACCGACTTCGTGCCGGTCGGCGATGTGAACGTGAATCCCGACAATCCCGTGATCGGCATCAGGTCCTTCGGCGCCGATCCCGAGGCGGTCTCCGCGATGGTCGCGGCCGAGGTCGGCGCCTTCCGGCAGGCCGGGGTCGCCACGTCCGTCAAGCACTTCCCGGGGCACGGCGACACCGCGACCGACAGCCACACCGGCCTGCCGGTGATCGAGACCGGGCGGGCCGACTGGGAGGCGACGGACCTGCCGCCGTTCCGGGCCGCCATCGAGGCCGGCACCGACATGGTCATGGTCGGCCACCTGTCCATGCCGGCCCTGGACGACTCCGGCGACCCGGCGACGCTCTCGGAGCCGATCGTCACCGGTGTGCTGCGCGAGGAGTTGGGCTTCGAGGGTGTGGTGGTCACCGACGCGCTCAACATGGAGGCGGTCAGGGAGAGCCACGGCGACGGGGAGGTCGCGGTGCGGGCCCTGGAGGCGGGTGTCGACCTGCTGCTGATGCCGCCCGATCTCGATCTCGCCTACAACGCGCTGCTGACCGCCGTCGAGGAGGAGCGGATCAGCTCCGAGCGGCTGGAGGAGTCGGTTCGGCGCGTGCTGGAACTCAAGGCGCGGCTCGGCCTCTTCCCGGAGCAGGCGGCCGAGTCCGGCGCGGACGCGCCGGCCGAGATCCGCAGCCAGGAGAGCCTGGCGGCCGCGCAGGGGGTCGCCGACCGGTCGGTCACGCTGCTGCGCAATGACGAGGTCGACGGCGCGCCGGTGCTTCCCGCCGCCGAGGGGGCGACGGTGCACGTCAGCGGCTCCGGGGCCGAGACGCTCGCCGCCGCGCTCGGCGAGTCGGGCGTGGAGGTGGTGACCGAGGGGCCGGCGGGCGCCGATCTGGCCGTGGTCGGCACCAATGGCGCGCGCGGCGACGCCGAGCAGCGGGCGGCGGTGGCCGCGCTGGTCGACACGGGCACACCTGTGGTGGCGGTAGCCGTCGGCACGCCCTATGACGTCGCCGCCCTGCCGGGCATCGCGGGTTACCTGGCCACCTATTCGGGCCAGGAGGTCTCGCTGCGCGCCGCCGCCCGGGTGATCACGGGTGAGGTCGCGCCCAGCGGGCGGCTGCCGGTCGCCGTGCCGGCCGGCGACGGGCCCGAGTTCGCGATCGGCGACGGCCTGGGCTACTGACCGGGGGCGGGGACGGCGCCGGAACGGATTACACTCCGGTGGCGATGCGTATCTACCTGCCGGGCAGCCTGTCCACGCTGGCCCGGGTGCTGGAGAGCAAGGCCGTCGAGGCGGCCGGCGGCGGACCCCTGACGGCCTACGCCCCCACCGGGGCGCTGGCCGCCGAACTGGGGACGGACGACCCGGAGGAACTGGAGTACCAGGCGATGCGCGCCGCGGCGCGTGCGTCGCTGCGGCTGCTCGCCGCCGAAGGCGGTGATCGGCGCCTGGTGCTGGCCGCCGAGGTGCCCGATGAGGCTGTCAGCCCCGAACGGGAGGCCAGGGTCCGTGTCGACGGGCCTGTCGGCCTTGAGCTTGTGGTCTCCGGCCACGTCGACGAGGACGCGGCCCGCCCGGACATCGCCGCGGCCGCCGCGGCGCTGGCGGCCGCCGACGGCGACGCCGAGGCCGTGGAGCGCGCGGAGAGCGACGCCGAGCGGCACGAGCTGCTGTGGTACGCGACGCAGGAGCTGCGCTACCTGTGAGGTGGCGCGTCGCCGATGCCGCCCTGCGGCCTTGTTCGGCCGGATCCCGCGTGTGTCGACACGGCGACGTCGGCGTCTTGACGGCCGCCCCGGACGCCGGAGTGGCGAGGGTTGTTCGTCGCGCAGCGCGATCAGAGTGAGCGCTGCGGGCGGCCGTGGCTCGGTTCCGGGAGGCGAGCGGCCCACCTCGGCTTGTGGTTCTGGTGGCGTTACGAGGGAACGCCGCCGGTCGGGCGAGCAGTGGTGCCCTGCTTCAGACCACGGTGTCGGCCGGGTCGCGCGGCGCCCCGTCATCGGTCCGCTCGGCTGTCGGGGCGGGTCGGTACGGTCGGAGTATGAGAGCTGCGGGGACCTTCGCTGTCACGTCGTTCGTTCCGGCCGAGTTGGCGGTGGAGCCGGGCGTGTCCACTGGCCTGCCGGTGGGGGTGGCGACGATGGAGAAGCGCTTCGAGGGGGAGGTGGCCGGGCGGTCGGCGACCGTGTTCACTTCGGCCTTCGACCAGGCGAGCGGTGTCGGCACCTATGTGGCCATGGAGTCCTTCGAAGGGACCTTGGGCGGACGGGAGGGCTCGTTCAACTTCGTGCACTCCGCGTCGACGTCCGGGAGTGACCGCGCGGACGAGTTCTTCGCCGTCGTGCCCGGCAGCGGCACCGGGGGGCTGGCCGGAATCTCGGGTGGCGGCGGGATCTCGGTCGACGCCGACGGCACGCACCGGATCTGGTTCGAATACCGCCTGGGCTGAACAGCGGCGCTTCGGTCCGGGCGGTGCGGCCGGGTGACTGACGGGCGCCGCTGCCGGTGTGACGCGCCGGGTACTCGATGCATGCGTCGCCGGCTCGGCTGAGCGGTGGAGTTCTGATCTGCGGCGGTATGGCCGGGTGCTTGGTGGGCGCCGTTGCCGGTTCGGTTGGCAGGAGGCTTCCGCACCGGACGGTGCGGCCGTGTGCTGGGCGCGTGCCCTTGCGGGGGGTGGCCGACCCCTGGCTCTCCGCACCGGCTGCATGGCCGGGTGCTTGGCGTGTGTTGTTGCGCGTTGATTGACCAGCGGCTTTCTGACCGGAGTGGCGTGGCCGGGTGTCTGGCGATCGCTGTTGTCGGGTCGGCTGACCGGTTGTTCTACGGACGGGCCGCATGGCCGGATGTTCGATGGATGCCGTCGCCGGCTCGGCTGAGCGGTGGAGTTCTGATCTGCGGCGGTGCGGACGGGTGTTTGGTGTGTGCAATAGCCGGGTTGGCTGATCAGCGGTTTTCTGACCGGAGTGGTGTGGTCGGCCGGCCGGGGTGGCGTGGCCTGATCGGCTGACCGAGGTTCTCCGGACCGGTGGCGGTATGGCCTGGTGCTCGGTGGACACCGTCGCCGGCTCGGCCGGCCGGTGGCGCTCCGTCCGGGCGACGGGTTCGGGGGCGACTCGGCCGGGTGTCCGTTGGCCGCCATCCACCGCCAAGGTGCGGCCGCCGGGCCCCGCGACGGCGATGACCGCCGCCAGGATGCGTCCGCCGCTCCCCGCGCCGGCCCGGCCCGTGGGCCGGTCGCCGTGTGTCCCCGCCGGTGGGGGTGTCGGGGGGCCGCCGTAGGATGGCGCGGCTATGGGGCATATCGTCTGGGATTTCAACGGGACGCTCTTCGACGATCTGGATGCGGTGGTCTGCGCCACCAATGATTCGATCCTCCGTTACGGGCTGGGGCCGTTCACGGCTGAGGACTTCCGGTCGCGGTATACGCGGCCGATCTGGGTGTATTACGAGCGGCTGCTCGGGCGGCCGCTGGCCGAGGGGGAGTGGGAGCGCCTGGACGAGGCGTTCCACTCCGCGTACCGGCGCTATCTGCCGACGTGTGCGCTGACGGCGGGGGCGCGGGAGCTGATCGACGCCTGGAGTTCGGCGGGGCACACGCAGTCGCTGCTGTCGATGTGGCGGCATGCCGAGCTGGTGCCGAAGGTGATGGAGCTGGGGGTGGCCGGGTCCTTTGTGCGGATCGACGGGGTGCGTGCCCAGGGCGGCGGTTTGAAGGCCGAGCACCTGGTGAGGCACCTGGCCGAGCTGCGGGTGGATCCGGCGACGGTGCTGGTGGTGGGTGACAGCGTCGACGACGCGCATGCCGCGCGGGCGGCCGGTGCGCGGGCGGTGCTGTACAGCGGCGGGATGCACTCGCGGGCGTCGCTGGAGGAGGTGGGGGTGCCGGTGGTGGACTCGCTGGCCGACGTGGCGGGGTATGTCGGGGAAGGGACGTCCGGGTAGATTCCGGAAGTGACAGTGTCGTCGCTTCCAGGGGGTTGTCAGAGTGGACGCCGTAACCCAGGTGCCGGCTCCGGTGAACGAGCCCGTGCGCGGCTACGCGCCGGGCAGCCCGGAGCGGGCCGAACTCGCCGCCAAGATCGCCGAGCTGGCCGACGGCCCCCTCGATCTGCCGATGTCGATCGGCGGTGTGGACCGGCTCGGCTCGGGTGAGCCGATCGACGTGGTGCAGCCGCACCGCCGCGCCGCGGTGCTGGGGCGGATGCGCAATGCCACCAAGGCCGACGCGCTCGCCGCGGTGGAGGCGGCCCGGGCGGCGGCGCCCGCCTGGCGGGACATGCCCTTCGACGAGCGGGCCGCGGTGTTCCTGCGCGCCGCGGAGCTGCTGTCGGGGCCGTGGCGGGCGGTGCTGAACGCGGCCACGGTGCTGGGCCAGTCGAAGTCGGTGCAGCAGGCGGAGATCGACGCGGCCTGCGAGCTGATCGACTTCTGGCGGTTCAACGTGTCCTACGCGCGCCGGCTCTACGCCGAGCAGCCGCAGAGCCCGCCCGGGGTGTGGAACCGGATGGAGTACCGCCCGCTGGAGGGTTTCGTGCTGGCGGTCACCCCGTTCAACTTCACCGCGATCGCGGGGAACCTGCCGACGGCGCCGGCCCTGATGGGCAATGTGGTGGTGTGGAAGCCCTCGCCCACTCAGCAGCTGTCGGCGCACTTCATCATGCGGCTGCTGGAGGCGGCGGGGCTGCCGCCCGGGGTGATCAACATGGTCACGGGCGACGGGGCGGCCGTGTCGAAGGTGGCGCTGGACCAGCCCGACCTGGCCGGTATCCACTTCACCGGTTCGACCCGCACCTTCCAGTACCTGTGGCGGACGGCGGGGGAGAACATCTCCCGCTACCGGGGCTATCCGAGGATCGTGGGTGAGACGGGCGGCAAGGACTTCGTGATCGCGCACCCGTCGGCCGATCCGGCGGTGCTGGCGACGGCGCTGGTGCGCGGCGCGTACGAGTACCAGGGCCAGAAGTGCTCGGCCGCCTCGCGCGCCTATGTGGCGCGTTCGGTGTGGAAGCAGGCGCGTGACGGCTTCCTGGACACGGTCGCCTCGCTGACCATGGGTGATGTGGCCGCGGACCTGTCCACGTTCATGGGGGCGGTCATCGACGACCGGGCCTTCGCGAAGAACAGCGCGGCACTGGAGCGGGCCGCGGCGAGCCCGTCGATCCGGGTGGTGGCGGGCGGCGGCGCCGACGACTCCGAGGGCTACTTCGTGCAGCCCACGGTGCTGGAGTGCGACGATCCGACCGACGAGGTGTTCACCACCGAGTACTTCGGCCCGATCCTGGCGGTGCACGTCTTCGAGGACGGCGACTACGACGCGGTGGTGGCGCAGGCGGCCGACGCGGCGCCGTACGCGCTGACGGGCGCGGTGATCGCCGACGACCGCGAGGCGGTGGTGCGGGCGCACGCGGCGCTGCGCTTCTCGGCGGGCAACTTCTACGTCAACGACAAGCCGACGGGTTCGATCGTCGGCCAGCAGCCCTTCGGCGGCGCCCGGGCCAGCGGCACCAACGACAAGGCGGGGTCGCTGTTCAATCTGCAGCGGTGGGTGAGCCCGCGGTCCATCAAGGAGACCTTCGTGCCGCCCACCGACCACCGCTATCCGCACATGGGCTGAGCGTGGGCGTCCGGGGGGTGGGAGCGCAGTAACGTATCCGTCGACAATACGGACACGCCCCCCGGAGGCCCCCATCGACGGCACGCCCCCACCCAGTGCGCAGCGGCTCGTGCTGTGGAGCATCGACCGCACGCTGCTCGACGTCGGCAAGGTGACCCGCGACGCGTGCGCCGAGGCGTTCGAGTGGGTCACGGGCCGGCCGCTGGTGCGGCTGGTGCCGACGGAGGGCCGCACCGATTCGGAGATCTTCTTCGAGTTCCTGGCGGTCAACCGGGTCGCCACCGACGAGAAGCTGCTGCCCGCCTACACCCAGCAGCTGGAGCGGGCCTTCGCCGAGCGGCGCCGCGAGCTGTTCGTGCGGGGCCGGCTGATGCCGGGCGCGGACGTCGCGCTGGCGGCGGTGGGCCGGCTGGACGCCACCGTGCAGACGGTGCTGACCGGTTCGATCCGGCCGAACGCGCTGGCGAAGCTGGAGGCCTTCGGCCTCACCGCGCTGCTGGACACCGAGATCGGCGGCTACGGCTCCGAGGACTTCCCCAAGGGCAGCCTGCTGCAGGTGGTGCGCTCGCGGGCGCGGGAGGCGTACACGGCGAACTTCACCGACGAGACGACCGTGTTCGTGTCCGACGCCGTCCGCGATATCGAGGCGGCGCACATCGGCGGCGCCTCGGCGCTGGCGGTGGCCAGCGGCGCGGCCACCGAGGGCGAGCTGCGGGAGGCGGGCGCGGACCTGGTGCTGCCGGATCTGACGGACGCGATCGCGGTCCGCCGGGCGATCCGGGACCTGACCGGGGGCTGAGCGGTGTGACGCCGCCGCCACTGTCGGTGTCGGCCGCCATGGCGGCGGTCATGACGGCATCAACACGGCGTTCGCCCGCACCGGGGCACTCCCGGGCGGTGACGCGGCTCGGCCACCGTCTGACGGACGCGGCGCCCGACGGTTTCGAGGTGCTGCGACGCGCGGGCATGGACCTCGATCGGGACGGCGCGCAGCACCGGATCCCGGACGCGGTGGTGATCCGGGCGGAGTCCTCCGAGGAGCCCTACCAGACGAAACCGCCGCTGCCGGCCGTGGAGGTCGTCTCGCCGCACAGCGTGCTGCGCGACCACCGGGTGAAGCTCCGCGAGTACGCCGCCTTCGGCATCGGGTCGTACTGGATCGCCACCCCGGACCCCGAGGGGCCGGGCCTGATCGGCTTCGAGCTGCGGGACGGCGCGTACCGGGAGGCCGCCGAGGCGGTCGGCGAAGAGGTGGTCCGAGCGCCCGTTCCCGGTGAGCCTCGTCCTGCACTGGCTGGTCGCGCCGGGCCCGTGGTGGTCCCGCATCGGCGGCCCGGCCGCGGACGCGGGCGGCTGACCGCGCCCCCACCCCGGCGCGCGCCGGCCCGCCGCCCCCGCACTCTTGCGCGACCGCGCGGGGCTGCCATGCTTGGGGGAGCGGCGGAGCCGGTCGCCCCGCCGCGTGCCGTGTCCGGGCGGGCCCGCCGGAGCCGGGGCCCTGAACTGCGGGAGGCCGTCATCAGCGCGTCGGAACACCAGGTCGGCGAGGTGCACGAGGAAGCGCTGCTATGGGAGCCGGGGGTGCAGGAGCGCGAGCACGCCCGGGTCACCGCCTTCATGGACTGGCTGTCGCGCACCCGCGGCACGGCCTTCCTGTCCTACGGCGAGCTGTGGGTGTGGTCGGTCACCGAGACCGACGCCTTCTGGGACGCGGTGTGGGAGTACTTCGACGTGCTGGGCGAGCGGGGCCGCGGCCCGGTGCGCGAGGGCGAGACCATGCCGGAGGTGCGCTGGTTCCCGGGCGCCACGGTGAACTACGCCCGCAACGCGCTGCGCCACGCCGACGACCGGCCCGACGCGGTCGCGGTGGTGGCGCGCGACGAGTCGGGCGCGCGCCGCGCCTACACCTTCGCGGAGCTGCGCGCGGAGGTGGCGCGGGTGGCGTGGGGGCTGCGGGAGCTGGGGGTGGAGCGCGGCGACCGGGTCGCCGCCTACCTGCCGAACGTGCCCGAGGCGCTGATCGCCTTCCTGGCCACCGCGAGCCTGGGCGCGGTGTGGTCGGCGTGCTCGCCGGACTTCGGAGCGGCGAGTGTGATCGACCGCTTCAGCCAGATCGAGCCGAAGGTGCTGATCGCGGTCGACGGCTACGCCTACAACGGCAAGGCCTACGACCGGTCCGAGGCGCTGGCCGGGATCCGGGCAGCGCTGCCCGGGCTGGCCGCGACGGTCGCGGTGGGGGGCGGCGGTCCGGAGGGGGCGGTGCCGTGGTCGGCGCTGGGCGGTGAGGGCCATCCGGCGCGGCCGCCGTACCAGGAGGTGCCCTTCGAGCATCCGCTGTGGATCGTGTACTCCTCGGGCACCACCGGCCTGCCGAAGCCGATCGTGCACGGCCAGGGCGGGGTGCTGCTGGAGCATCTGAAGGTGCTGGCCTTCCACCACGACCTGGGCCCGGACGACCTGTTCTTCTGGTACACCACCACCGGCTGGATGATGTGGAACTACCTGGCCGGGGGGCTGCTGACCGGGTCGGCGGTGCTGCTGTACGACGGTTCGGCCACCCATCCGGGCACCGACGCGCTGTGGCGGGCGGCGGCCGAGGAAGGGGCGAGCTACTTCGGCACCGGCGCCCCGTACCTGGTGGCGTGCATGAAGGCGGGTGAGCAGCCGGGCGCCCGCTACGACCTCTCCCGGCTGCGGGGGGTGGGCTCCACCGGGGCGCCGCTGCCGCCCGAGGCCTTCAGCTGGGTGTACCGGGCGGTCAAGCGCGATGTGCTGCTGGGTTCGGCGTCGGGCGGCACCGACGTGGTGACGGCCTTCATCGGCCCGTCGCCGCTGCTGCCGGTGCGCGCCGGGGTGCTGGCCACCCGCTGCCTGGGCGCCCGGATCGAGTCCTACGGGCCCGACGGCTCCCCGGTGGGTTCGGGCGAGGTGGGCGAGCTGGTGATCACGGCGCCGATGCCGTCGATGCCGATCCGGTTCTGGAACGACTCCGACGGCTCCCGGTACCGCGACGCGTACTTCGACCAGTACCCGGGGGTGTGGCGGCACGGCGACTGGCTGAAGATCCTGGCCGACGGCGGCTGCGTGATCTACGGCCGCTCCGACTCCACGCTGAACCGTGGCGGGGTGCGGATGGGCACCAGCGAGTTCTACCGGGTGGTCGACACCTTCCCGGAGATCGCCGACAGCCTGGTCATCGACACCGGCCGGCTCGGCGCCGAGGGGGAGCTGCTGCTGTTCGTGGCGATGGCCGAAGGCCGGGAGCTGGACGCGGAGCTGGTGGCGCGGCTGCGCGCGCAGCTGCGCGAGCGGCTGTCGCCGCGGCATGTGCCCGACGACGTGCGGGCGGTGCCGGGCATCCCGCGCACCCTGTCGGGCAAGAAGCTGGAGATCCCGGTCCGCAAGATCCTGCAGGGGGTGCCGGTGGAGCGGGCGGCGAGCCGGGACTCGCTGGCCAATCCGGAGGTGCTGGCGCACTTCGTGCCGGACGGCGGCTGAGCGGCCGGGAGCTTCGCGGAGTGGCCTGCGGGCGGCCGTCGGGGCGGTTAGCGTGGCGGAATGGGGGTTCGCCGAGGTGGGCGCCGGGATAATGCGGCACGCACCGCCCGATGCGGTGCGAAACCGGCACCCGCCGCAAGCGTCGCTCAAGCGCCCCCAGGTACGGTGTTCCGATGGGCCGATCGGGGCGACGACGGAGTCGTCCCGCCAGCGGCCGTCCGGTGAGTCGGACGGCGCCCGGCCGATCCGTCCCGGGCCCGCGCCCCGGACGCGACGCACGTCCCACCACCTCACAAGGGAGTGAGAGCGAGCATGTCCGCCGAAGCCGACGAGATCAGCTCGGATCTGCTGGACCGGGTGCGGGCGGCGTGCGCCGCCCTGCCCGCCGCGTCCGCGGACGGTCCGAAGATCACCGCTGACTTCCTGGAGCTGTACTACCGGCACGTCCCGCCCGAGGACATCGCCGAGCGCAGCCCGCAGGAGCTCGGCGGTATCGTGCTGCGGCACCGGCGCCTGGCCGAGCTGCGCCCGCAGGGCCGCGCCAAGGTGCAGGCGTTCACCCCGACGGTGGAGGCCGACGGCTGGGCCGTCGCGCACTCGGTGATCGAGATCGTCACCGACGACATGCCCTTCCTGGTGGACTCCGTGACGATGGAGCTGGCCAGGCGCGGTGTGGGGGTGCACCAGGTGATCCACCCGCAGCTGCGGGTGATCCGCTCGGTGGACGGCCGGCTGGTGGAGGTGCTGGGCAATGGCGCCCCGCCGACGCTGGCGGGGGAGTCGGTCGCGCACGGCGCGAAGTTCGCCGAATCCTGGATGCATATCGAGATCGACCGCCAGAGCGGCGCGGCGGAGCTGAAGCGGCTCCAGGACGACCTGGAGCGGGTGCTCACCGATGTGCGGCAGGTCGACGAGGACGCCGCGAAGATGCGGCTGCGCGCCCTGGACCTGGCCGACCGGCTGGAGTCGGGTGCGGAGGTGCCCGAGGGCGCGGGCGTGCCGGGCGATGAGGTGTCCGACGGGGTCGAACTGCTGCGCTGGTTGGCGGGCGGCCACTTCACCTTCCTGGGTTACCGCGAGTACGACCTGGTGGAGGCGCCGGAGGGGCCGGACTCGGGCGGGGGCGAGGCGCTGCGGCCGGTGCCGGGCACGGGCCTGGGGCTGCTGCGCGCCGACAAGGCGACCTCGGAGAGTTTCGCGCGGCTGCCCGAGGAGGTGCGGGCGAAGGCCCGCGAGCCGCATGTGCTGATCCTGACCAAGGCGAACTCCCGCAGCACGGTGCACCGCCCGCACTACCTGGACTATGTCGGGGTGAAGCGCTTCGACGCGTCGGGCGCGGTGGTGGGGGAGCGGCGCTTCCTGGGGCTGTTCACCCGCGACGCCTACAGTGCGGGCATCTCCCATGTGCCGGTGCTGCGCCGCAAGCTCACCGAGGTGCTGCGCCGGGCCGAGCTGGACCCGGAGAGCCACGACGGCAAGGACCTCATCGAGCTGCTGGAGTCCTACCCGCGCGATGAGCTGTTCCAGACCGGGGTGGACGACCTGCTGCCGATCGCGCGGGGGGTGCTGCGGCTGCGCCAGCGCAGGCAGACCAAGCTGTTCCTGCGCCGCGACACCTACGGCCGCTTCATGTCGTGCCTGGTGTACCTGCCGAGGGACCGCTACACCACCCAGGTGCGGGTGGAGATCCAGCGGGTGCTCACCGACGCCTTCGGCTCGACCTCCTTCGACTACAGCGCGATGGTCAGCGACTCCCAGCTGGCGCGGCTGCACGTGGTGGTGCGCGGCGAGCGGGGCCGCCCGCTGCCGGTGGTGGACCAGGCCGAGCTGGAGGCGCGCGTCATCGCGGCGACCCGCTCCTGGGACGACGACCTGATCGAGGCGCTGACGGAGCGCTTCGGCCCGGACCGGGCGGCGGCGCTGCTGCGCTCCTACGCGGGCGCGCTGCCCGAGGGCTACAAGGCGGACGTGCCGGCCGCCGACGCGCTGGGCGACCTCGCGGCGCTGGAGGAGCTGTACGGGGAGGCGGACGGCGGCGCGGCGGGGGAGGGCGCGACCTCGGTGCGGCTGTGCCCGGGGCCGCAGCGCGGCCAGTGGCGGCTGCGGCTGTTCCGCACGGACCGGCCGGTGTCGCTGTCGGACGTGCTGCCGATGCTGGAGCGGATGGGCGTGGAGGTCGTCGACGAGCGCCCGTACCCGGTGGCGCCGTCGCGGGAGCGGTCCCGCCCGGCCTGGATCTATGTGTTCGGCCTGCGCTACCCGGAGGAGGCCGACGCGGTGGCGGGGCTGTCGGGGGCGCCGGTGCCGCGTGCGGGCGGGGCGCTGACCCGGCCCGAGGACTACATCGAGCTGTTCGGCGACGCGTTCATGGCGATGTGGCGCGGCGAGGTGGAGTCCGACAGCTTCAACGCGCTGGTGCTGCGGGCCGGGCTGACCTGGCGGCAGATCACCGTGCTGCGCGCCTACTCCCGGTACCTGCGGCAGACCGGCATCACCTTCAGCCAGTCCTACATCGAGCGGGTGCTGGTCTCCAACGTGCACCTGGCGAGCCTGCTGGTGCGGCTGTTCGAGTCGCGCTTCGACCCGCGCCACCAGGGGGGCGAGGGCGAGCGGACCGCCGCGATCACCGAGGAGATCATGGGTGAGCTGGACGCGGTGGCCAACCTGGACCACGACCGCATCCTGCGCACCTTCCTCGCCTGCGTCGACGCGACCCTGCGCACGAACTACTTCCAGGCGGCCCGCTCGGGGGCGGAAGGGGCGCCGCCCTTCCACCCGTACCTGGTGCTGAAGCTGGACCCCGAGCGCATCCCGGACCTGCCGCTGCCGCGGCCGCGGCTGGAGGCCTTCGTGTACTCGCCGCGGGTGGAGGGGGTGCACCTGCGCTTCGGCCCGGTGGCCCGCGGCGGGCTGCGCTGGTCGGAGCGGCCGCAGGACTTCCGCACCGAGATCCTGGGCCTGGTGAAGGCGCAGACGGTGAAGAACGCGGTGATCGTGCCGACGGGCGCCAAGGGCGGCTTCGTGTGCAAGCGGCTGCCGGCGGGCGGCGACCGCGACGCGGTGATGGCCGAGGTGGTCGCCTGCTACCGGCAGTTCATCAGCGCGCTGCTGGACATCACCGACAACCTGGTGGGCGGCCGGGTGGTGCCGCCCGACGGCGTGGTGCGCTACGACGGCGACGACACCTATCTGGTGGTGGCGGCGGACAAGGGCACCGCCACCTTCTCCGACATCGCCAACGAGATCGCGGCCGAGTACGGCTTCTGGCTGGGCGACGCCTTCGCGTCGGGCGGCTCGGTGGGCTACGACCACAAGGCGATGGGGATCACCGCCCGCGGCGCCTGGGAGTCGGTGAAGCTGCACTTCAGGGAGATCGGCGTCGATGTGATGTCGACCCCGTTCACGGCGGTGGGCATCGGCGACATGTCGGGGGACGTGTTCGGCAACGGGATGCTGCTGTCGGAGCACACCCGGCTGGTGGCCGCCTTCGACCACCGGCACATCTTCGTGGACCCCGACCCGGATCCGGCGGTGGGCTTCGCGGAGCGGCGCCGCCTGTTCGAGCTGCCGCGCAGTTCGTGGGAGGACTACGATCCGGCGCTGATCTCGCCGGGGGGCGGGGTGTTCTCCCGCACCGCGAAGTCGGTGCCGGTCGGCCCGCAGCTGCGGGCGGCCCTGGGCCTGCCCGAGGACGTGGCGCGGCTGTCGCCGCCCGAGCTGATCCAGGCGGTGCTGCGCGCCCCGGTGGACCTGCTGTGGAACGGCGGGATCGGCACCTATGTGAAGGCGGCGTCGGAGTCGCACGCGGCGGCCGGGGACAAGGCCAACGACCATGTCAGGATCGACGCGTCCGAGCTGCGCTGCAGGGTGGTCGGCGAGGGCGGGAACCTGGGGCTCACCCAGCTGGCGAGGATCGAGTTCGCGCTGGCCGGGGGGATGGTGAACACCGACTTCATCGACAACTCCGCCGGGGTGGACACCTCCGACCACGAGGTGAACATCAAGATCATGCTGGACCGGGCGGTGCGCTCGGGCGAGCTGTCGCGCGCCGAGCGCGACGAGCTGTTCCTGGCGATGACCGACGAGGTCGCCGGGTTGGTGCTGCGCAACAACTACCACCAGAACGTGGTGCTGGCCGCCTCGCGCAAGCAGGCGCCGCAGCTGCTGCACGTGCACGGCCGCTACCTGCGCGAGCTGGAGCGGTCCGGGCGGCTGGACCGGCGGCTGGAGTTCCTGCCCGACGCCAAGGCCATCGCCGAGCGCCGGTCCAGTGGCGCCGGGCTGACCGGGCCCGAGCTGTCGGTGCTGCACGCCTACACCAAGATCGACCTGGCGGAGCGGACGCTGGAGTCGGACCTGCCCGACGACCCGTTCCTCCAGGCGCGGCTGGTGCGGTACTTCCCCACCCCGCTGCGGGAGCGCTTCGCCGAGCGGATGGCCGACCATCCGCTGCGGCGGGAGATCATCACCAAGGCGGTCGTCAACGACCTGGTGAACCGGTCGGGCTCCACCTTCGCGTTCCGGATGCGGGAGGAGACGGGGGCGGACGTCCCGGCGATCGTCCGCGCGTTCTCGGTCTCCCGCAACGTGTTCGACCTGCGCGGCTTCTGGCACGCGGTCGAGCAGCTGGACGAGCGGGTGTCCACCGCCACCCAGCTGAAGCTGCTGCTGGAGTGCCGCAAGCTCAGCGAGCGGGGCAGCCGTTGGCTGCTGCTGAACCGGCCGGCCCGGTACCCGATCGGCGAGGTGGTCAACTTCTTCCGCGAGGGGGTGGCGACGATCGTGCCGCAGCTGCCCGAGCTGCTGCGCGGCCGCGACCTGGCCGGTTTCCAGGAGCGCCGCGACCAGCTGGTCAAGGCGGACGTGCCGGTGGAGCTGGCCGAGCGGACCGCCGCGATGGTGCCGGCCTTCTCCACCTTCGACCTGGTGGAGGTGGCGGCCGACCGCGGCGAGCCGGTGCGGCGGGTCGCCGAGGTGTACTTCGACCTGGCGGACCGGCTGCAGATCGCCCGGCTGCGGGACCGGGTGATCGCGCTGCCCAGGGACGACCGGTGGAACACGATGGCCCGTTCGGCGCTGCGCGACGAGCTGTACGCGGCGCACGCCAAGCTGACCCTCACCGTGCTGTCGACGACGGCGCCGGGCGGCGGCGCGGCGGAGCGGGTGGCCGCGTGGGAGGAGGCCAACGCGGTGGCGGTGGCGCGGGCCAGGGAGACCCTGTCCGACATCTGGGAGAGCGAGCGCTTCGACATGGCGACGCTGTCGGTGGCGCTGCGCGCGGTGCGCACGCTGGTGTCCACCCGGGAGGAGGCGGGCTGAGCCGCGTCGCCCCGGGCGGGCCGGTGCCGGGTGACGAACATCCCGGTACCGAAGCGGCGGACGGGGTGGAAAGGGGTCGAAACCGGGGAGTACGGTACTAACCTCCTCGTCCTTACGATGCCAGTGGAGCAGGTTTCAACGGTGAGTCGCCGGGCGAATCGGTCAGCCGCCGCGCTGACGCGCGAAGAGCTGGCGGAGTGGCTGCGGGCCGCCTGGGACGAGCCCGACCGCCTGCACGACCTCATCGTCGCCGCGCTGGACGAGGGCCGGGCCACCGAGGTGCGCGAGGCCGCGCGGCGGCTGACCGAGATCGACCCCGAACCGGCCCGCAGCGCGGCGGTGCTCGCCCTGGTCAAGCGCACCTGCGCCGACCACCAGGGCGCCGAGCGGGTGCTGCTGGACCACATCCGCGCCCACGGCGGCTCGGCGGGGATCTGGTTCAGCCTCGCGCCGCTCGCCGCCTGGCGCGGCAGCGAGAACGACGTCGGCACCGCGCTGGGCAACGCGCTGAAGTACGACCCCGACCACTGGGAGACCCTGCACTGGGGCTACCGCCACTACCTGCGCCACGGCGGCGCCCAGGCGGCGCTGGACTGGCTGGAGCGGTACAAGGCGCGCAGCTGGCGGGCGCATCTGATGATCGGCACGGTGCTGCTGGACCGCGGCGACCGCGAAGACGCCTTCGCCTGCTTCGAGGCGGCCTGCGAGCTGGCCCCGAACCATCCGGGGCCGCTGTCGGGGGTGGCGGAGGCGCTGCTGGGCGCCGGGCTGCTCGCCGAGCTGGCCGACGTGGTGCTGCGCCGCTGGCGCGGTGTGCACGGCCCGGTGCCGCTGATCCACGCGATCGAGGCGGACCTGCGGCTGGGCCGGGCCGCCGACGCGGCGCTGGCGCTCTCGCGGCTGCGGGGCCTGCGCGTCCCGCCGGAGACGGCCGGGCAGGTGGCGGAGCTGGAGCGGCGGGTCAGGGCCGCCTGCGCCGCGGCCGGCCTGTGAGGCCCGCGGGCGCCGACACGGCGGCCGCGCCGCCGGACAGCCTCTAGACTGCCGATATGGCAGACATGGAGCCCGTTGAGGAGATCAAGGAACTCGCGTCGACGCTGTCGAGCATCGAGTCCGTGCTCGATCTGGACACCAAGCGCTCCGAGCTCGACCGGCTCCGCGAAGAGGCTGCCGACCCGGCGCTCTGGGAGGACCAGGAGCGGGCCCAGGCCGTCACCCGCAAGCTGTCCACCGTCGAGAGCGAGATCAACCGGGTGGGCGGGCTGCGCTCCCGGATCGACGACCTCGGCGTGCTGTTCCAGCTGGCCGAGGAGGAGGACGACGCCGACACGGTCGAGGAGGCCCGGCGCGAGCTGGCCGCGCTGCGCAAGGAGATCAGCCAGCTGGAGGTCCGCACCCTGCTGAGCGGCCAGTACGACGAGCGGGAGGCGGTCGTCACCATCAACGCCCAGGCGGGCGGGGTCGACGCCGCCGACTGGGCCCAGATGCTGCAGCGCATGTACCTGCGCTGGGCCGAGCGGCACGGCTACGCCACCGAGGTCTACGAGACCTCCTACGCGGAGGAGGCGGGCATCAAGTCCACCACCTTCGCGGTCAAGGCGCCCTACGCCTACGGCACCCTGCGCGGCGAGCACGGCACCCACCGCCTGGTGCGCATCTCGCCCTTCGACAACCAGAACCGCCGCCAGACCTCCTTCGCCGGGGTCGACGTGGTGCCGGTGGTGGAGCAGAGCGACCACATCGAGATCGACGAGAGCGACCTCAAGATCGACGTCTACCGTTCCAGCGGCCCCGGCGGCCAGGGCGTGAACACCACCGACTCCGCGGTGCGCATCACCCACCTGCCCTCGGGCATCGTGGTGTCCTGCCAGAACGAGCGCTCGCAGCTGCAGAACCGCGCCACCGCCATGGGGGTGCTGCAGGCGCGGCTGCTGGAGCGCAAGCGGCAGGAGGAGGCGGCCGAGATGGCCGAGCTGCGCGGCGAGGCGGTGAGCAGCTGGGGCACCCAGATGCGCAACTACGTGCTCCAGCCCTACCAGAGCGTCAAGGACGTGCGCACCGGCGCCGAGACCGGCAACACCGGCGCGGTCCTGGACGGCGAGATCGACGCGTTCATCGAGGCGGAGATCCGGTGGATGCGCAGCCGCGAGCGCGGCGGCGAGAACTGAGGGCGCCGGGGCTCCGGCGCCGTCGCGGGCCGACCGCCCTGGCGCGGGCGGCGCGAGGCAGTACAGTGATGCGCGGCACAGAGACCCCCGGGAGTGTGAGACTCATCCGGTTCGTCATGGTCTCGCGTGTTATTTAACTGTTATAGCATCTGTTCGTATTCGTCAGCCGGAACACCACGGGAGCGAGGTGGGAGCGATCGTCAGCGGAGCCGCGGGGCCCCGAGCCGGGTGACACCGGCGACGCGGCCCGCACCGCGACCAGCGGTCGTCCCAGGCACCGCGCGACCGGGCGGCGCGTCCGCCCGCCCGGTGACCGGACGCCCCTGCCCGGTCATAGCGGTCCCAGCTCCCACGCATTATGCGATGCGGGACATTCCGCGGCACGTTCCCCTCTACACTGTCAGCTGGCCGGTTCGGCCGGAATCCTGCGGTGGTCGGAAGCGACACCCGGCACCACAACCTGCGAGAGCATGCGCCCGTGATCAACTTCGATAACGTCACCAAGCGCTACCCGACCCAGAAGCGTCCCGCTCTTGAGGACGTCTCCATCCAGGTCGAAAA
This sequence comes from Allonocardiopsis opalescens, assembly GCF_003002095.1. Lineage (GTDB taxonomy): Bacteria > Actinomycetota > Actinomycetes > Streptosporangiales > Streptosporangiaceae > Allonocardiopsis > Allonocardiopsis opalescens. Next base: position 155,385 of record NZ_PVZC01000001.1, read on the forward strand.
GGGAGAGTTCCTTTTCCTCGTCGGCCCCTCGGGCTCGGGTAAGTCGACATTCCTGCGGCTGGTCCTCAAGGAGGAGCGGCCCAACGACGGCCGGATCCATGTCGCCGGCAAGGACCTGGCCAGGCTGTCCAACTGGAAGGTCCCGCACCTGCGCCGCCGTATCGGCTGCGTCTTCCAGGACTTCAGGCTGCTCCCCAACAAGGACGTCTTCGAGAACGTCGCGTTCGCGTTGGAGGTCATCGGCAAGCCCCGGCGGTTCATCCGCAAGGTGGTGCCCGAGGTCGTGGAGCTGGTCGGGCTGGAGGGCAAGGCCGACCGGATGCCCGACGAGCTGTCCGGCGGCGAGCAGCAGCGGGTCGCGATCGCGCGCGCGTTCGTGAACCGGCCGATGATCCTGCTGGCCGACGAGCCCACCGGGAACATCGACCCGGCCACCTCCATCGGCATCATGAAGGTGCTCGACCGGATCAACCGCACCGGAACGACCGTCGTCATGGCGACCCACGACGCCGCCATCGTCGACTCGATGCGCAAGCGCGTCGTGGAGCTCGAAGAGGGCAAGGTCGTCCGGGACCAGTCGCGCGGCGTCTACGGACAGGCGTACTGAGTCGTTCCCCGTGACCAGCCCTGTTCGGGCGCTGATGTGTCGGGCCGCGCGGCCTGACGAGGACGGACCCTGAGGCAACAATGCGAGCACAGTTCGTACTTTCGGAAATCTGGATCGGCCTCCGCCGGAATCTGACGATGACGATCGCGGTCATCGTCACGGTGGCGATCTCGCTGGCACTGTTCGGCAGTGGTCTGTTGATCAACCGCCAGGTCGATCAGATGCGCGGCTTCTGGGAAGGCCGGATCCAGGTCACGATCTACCTCTGCAACGAGGTGTCGGCCAACCCGCAGTGCCAGGAGAACGGCCCGCCCACCGAGGAGCAGCGCGCCCAGATCCAGACCGACCTGGAGGCGATGCCCCAGGTGGAGAGCGTCACCTACGAGTCGGCGGAGGAGGCGTGGCAGCATTTCAGCGAGCGCTTCGAGTCCAACCCCGCCCTGGTCGACGCCGCCGACCCCGAGGACCTGCCGGAGTCCTTCCGGGTCGCCCTGCACAACCCGCAGGACTTCAACCAGGTGGCCAGCGCCTTCGAGGGGGCGCCGGGCGTCGACAACGTCTATGACGAGCGGCAGATCCTCAACCGCTTCTTCGACCTGCTGAGCGGCCTGCAGAACGCGGCCTTCATCGTCGCGCTGGTGCAGATCGTGGCGGCGGCGCTGCTGATCGGCAACACCATCCGGCTGTCGGCCTACAGCAGGCGCCGGGAGACGGGCATCATGCGGCTGGTCGGCGCGTCGAACTTCTACATCCAGCTGCCGTTCCTGCTGGAGGGCGCCATCGCCGGCCTGATCGGCGGGATCGTCGGCTCGATATTCATCGTGGCCGCCAAGTTCCTGCTGCTGGACGGGATGCAGGACTACTTCCAGTTCGCCACGACGCTTCCGATCAGCGAACTGATCTACGTCATCCTGCTCTCCATCGTGCTCGGCGTGCTGCTGTGCTCGCTGGCGTCGTTCATCTCGCTCCGCCGCTACCTCCGCGTCTAGGTACGGGGGCCGCCGGACACGATCTAGGATTCCGGGGGAGTACCGGGCGGCATCGCCCGGAACGCAGTGCATCGCCGCCGGGTGGGCCGATCGGCTCGCCCGGCGGTGTACGTGGGCCGAGGACCGTCGGCCGCAGTCGGGACGGGAAGTAAGCGGTGGCACGGGAGCAGGGCGACCAGGAGAACAAGGTGATCGCGCAGAACCGGCGCGCGCGGCACGACTACCACATCGACGACGTGTACGAGGCCGGCATGGTGCTGACCGGTACCGAGGTCAAGTCGCTGCGCGAGGGCCGCGCGTCCCTCGTCGACGGCTTCGCCACCATCAAGGACGGCGAGGTCTGGCTGCAGAACGTGCACATCCCGGTCTACGTGATGGGCACCTGGACCAACCACGCCCCGCGCCGCTCGCGCAAGCTGCTGCTGCACCGCAAGGAGATCGAGCGGCTGATCGCCAAGACGCGCGAGCCCGGGCGTACCCTGGTGCCGCTGCGGCTGTACTTCAAAGAGGGCAAGGCCAAGGTCGAGATCGCGCTGGTCCGGGGCAAGCGCAGCTATGACAAGAGGCACGACATCGCCACGCGGGAGGCGGCTCGGGAGATCGAGCGCGCCCAGCGGCGGCGGCGCTGACAGGAGGCCAGCGGTGCACCGCGCAATGAGGTCCCGCGTCCGTCGGATCGGCGCCGCGCTGGCGGGCCTGGTGATCGCCGCCGCGGGCACCGCCTGCGCCGCGCAGGCGAGTCCGGAGATCTCGGTACGCAATTTCCTGCTCGACTGGCAGGCGGGCGACTACGAGTCCGCGGCCGCCTACACCACCGGCGCCCCCGCCGAGGAGGTCGCCGGGGCGCTGCGCGCCCACCACGGCCACCTCGACATCGCCGCGATCCGCTTCGGGCTGGGCCCCATCTCCGTCGCCGACGAGACGGCGTCGGCGGCCTACCGCGCCGAGGTCGACCTCGGCATCAGCGACCCCGTCTGGGAGTACGAGGGGCAGCTGACCCTCAACCGGATCGAGGGCGTGTGGCGGGTGGTCTGGCAGCCCGGCGTCATCCACCCCCAGTTGGGCGACGGGGAGCGGCTGGCCGTCTCGCACGAGATCCCCGAGCGCGCCCAGGTGCTCGACCGCGACGGCGAGCCGCTGGTCGACAACGCCTCCGTGGTCGCCCTGGGCGTGCTGCCCGGTGAACTGGAGGACGTCACCGCGAGCGTCACCCAGCTGGCCGAGGCGACCGACCACGACGCCGACCGGCTGCTGAACCGGGTCACCTCCGCGCCGCCCAACGACTTCGTGCCGCTGGTCGTCTTCCGCCGCAACGACTTCACCGGCGAGCTGCGCAGCGCCGTCACCGGCATCCCCGGCGTGGAGGAGCGCGACATCGAGATGCCGCTGGTGCCCGCGCACGCGGGCGCGCTGATCGGCGCGGTCAGCGGCACCCCGTCCCGCCAGGACGAGGCCGAGGTCGGCGACCGCTACCAGCCGGGCGACACCGTCGGCGTCTCCGGGCTGCAGGAGGCCTTCCAGGTCGAGCTGGCCGGCACGGCGACCACCCGGGTGGTCACCCTGGACCCCGAGGGCAATGTCGCCGAGGTGCTGGCGGAGTGGGCCGGGCGGGCCAGCACCCCCGTGCACACCACCCTGGACTCCGAGGTGCTGGCCGCCGCCGAGACGGCGCTGGCCAACATCCCGACCGACTCGCACCTGGTGGCCGTGCAGGCCGGCACCGGCGATGTGCTCGCCGTCGCCGAGCAGCCGGGCGGCTACCGCAACGACGCGGCGCTGACCGGCGAGTTCTTCGCCGGCGACGCCTTCACGATGATCTCCACCTCCGCGCTGCTGGAGGGGGGCGTGGTGGAGCCGGGCGCCGAGGTGGCCTGCGAGGAGACCAGCACGGTCGACGGCCGCACCTTCGCCAACCTCTCCACCGGCCTGGCCGGCTACCCGGTCTTCGAGATGACCAGCCAGACCCCCACCTTCGAGCAGGACTTCGCCAACTCCTGCACCACCGCCTTCGCCTCGCTGTCGCGCTCGCTGGAGGGGCAGGTCCTGGCCGACACCGCCGCCCGCTTCGGCATCGGCATCGACTGGTCGCTGCCGGTGGACGCCTACCCGGGCGCCTTCCCCGAGCTGCGCAGCAATGCCGACCTGGCGGCCGCCTCCGTCGGCCAGGACGTCACCGTCAGCCCGATCGCGATGGCGCTGGCGGCCGGCGCGGTCTCCGACGGCACCTGGTGGCCGCCCCGCCTGGTCACCTCGCCGGTGCAGGAGGAGCGGCCCCCGGCCCGCCCGCACGAGGCGGCCCGGCTGGAGCCGCTGCGCGAGCTGATGCGCGCCACCGTCACCGACGGCCTGGCCCAGGAGGCCAACGTCGGCGACGACCCGGTGTACGCGCAGACCGGCCTGGCCACCCAGGAGATCGACGGCGAGACCCGCCAGGTGCAGTGGTTCGTCGGCTACCGGGGCGATATCGCCTTCGCGATCGCGGTGCAGACCGTGCCGACCGTAGGCGCCCAGCAGTTCGCCGTCACCGCCGCCGCGCAGTTCCTGGCCGCGCTCCCGTCCAGCGTGGACGGCGAGCAGTAGCGGCGGGTGCCCGGCCGCGCAGAAGCGGTCCGGTCCGGGCGGCGGGGAGCGCGGGGACGCTCAGACGCCCGGGCGCAGCACGCTGAAGGCGCGGTCCAGCAGGGCGCCCCGGTCGGCGGTGCCGCCGGAGCGGAGCCATTCGCGTGAGGCCGCGTCCAGGGCCGAGGCCGCGGCCGCGGTCAGCAGGTCGGCGGTGAACGGGTCGAGTTCGGTGCCGGGGCGTGCGCGCAGGGCCTGTGCGGCCTGGTCGCGCCATTCCTCGCGCTTGCGTGCGAAGGCGGCCCGCAGCGCCGGGGTGGCCTCGATCAGCCGCAGATCGGACAGGCGCCGCTGCGAGGCGTCGATCTCCCGCTCCCAGCGGCCCAGCACCCGGCGCAGGCACTCCCACGGGCCGTCGCCGGCCGGGCAGGCGCGGATGTCGTCGGCGACCCGCTCGCTCAGCGTTTCGACCGCGCTGAAGACGGCGTCCTCCTTGGTGGCGAAGTAGCGGAAGAAGCTCCGCTTGGAGACGCCGGCCTCCCGTGCGATGTCGTCGACGGTCGTGGCGTCGTAGCCCTTCTCCGTGAACAGCCGTACCGCCAGCGCGGCGAGTTCCGCCCGCATGGTGCGCCGGGTGCGGTCGCGCAGTCCGCCCCGGGCGGTCCCCTCATCCGTCATGTCGCCGAGTGTACGACCTGGCATCTATTGCCGTATATGTCACTCAGTGCCAGTATGGCAGTCGATGCCACCGGACGGCGGTGGCGTGACATGACCACGGGAGCGGACATGGGAGATATGCGGGGCAGGAATGTGCTGGTCACCGGGTCTACAGGCGGCATCGGCCGGCAGACCGCGCGGCGGCTGGCCGAGATGGGGGCGCGCGTACTGCTCGTCGGACGCGACCCGGGCCGCGCCGCCGAGGCAGCGCGGGAACTGCGCCGCGGGACCGGGGCGCCGGCCGAGGCGCTCACCGCGGACGTCACCCGTCGCACCGACCTGCTGGAGCTGGCCGAGCGGGCGGCCGACCGCTGCGACGGCAGGCTGCACGTGCTGGTCAACAATGCCGGAGCCGTGCGGGAGCTCCGGGAGCTGACCGAGGACGGCGTCGAGGCCACCTTCGCCGCCAATGTGCTCGCGCCGTTCACGCTGACCCGCGCGCTGCTGCCCGCGCTGCGGGCGAGCGGCGCCGGGAGGGTGGTCAACCTGGCCGGAGGCGTGCCGATCGGTCGGATCGCGCTCGACCGGCTCCAGGGGGAGCGGCGCTACACGGCGCTGTCCCACTACAACCAGACCAAGCTGGCGCTGATGGCGATGTCGCGCGTGCTGGCCGAGCGGCTGGCGCCGGAGGGCGTGACCGTGAACGTCGCCTACCCCGGCCACGCCTACACGGAGATGAACCGGGGTCTGACCGCCGCCGCCTACCCGGCGCCGGTCAGACCCGCGGTGCCGCTGCTGCGCCGGCTTATGCCGGTGCTCTACGGCGGCGCGGCGCTGGTGCGCGCCTCCGACTCCAGTGTGTACCTGGCCTGCGACGACGGGGTGGCCGCGGTGACCGGCGGCTACTTCGACCAGCGCCGCCGACGCGTCCGCTGGCCGCGCGGCACCGCCGATCCGCGCGTCCGCGCGGAGGTCTGGCGCCTGTGCGCCGAACTCGCCCCGGTGGAGTCCGGTCCCGGTGCCGCGGCGGGTGCCTAGCCGCCGAAGGGGCCGCACAGCTCCTCGGTGGCCGCCCACATCCGCCGGGCCGCGGCCTCGTCGTAGGACGGGCCCGAGGAGCGCGCCGGGCGGTCGCGGTCGTAGTAGCCGCCGTTGCGGTCCAGCGGCTCCACCGCGAGCGCGGTGACCGACGTGGCCGAGCGGCGAGGGCTGATCGCCATCAGCTGGACCGCCATCACCTGCACCTTGGGGAACTGCCTGCCGAGGTCGGTGCGGACCACCCCCGGGTGCAGCGCGGCCACGGCCGCCTCGTCGCCGTGCCGCCGGGCCAGCTCGTAGGCGAAGTACAGGTTGGCGAGCTTGGTGCGGCTGTAGGTGAGGAAGGGGTCGAAGCCGCGGCGGGACTGGAGGTCGTCGAAGTCGACCCGGATGCCGGTGTGCCCGCCCATGCTGCTGCGGTGGCCCTCGCTGTTGACGCAGACCACCCGGGGCAGCGCCCGAGCCGGCCCGCCCGGCGCGGCGGGCGGGCCGTCGGGCACCGCGCCCTTGCCGAGCAGCGGCCACAGCCGCCCGGTCAGCGCGAACGGGGCCAGGTGGTGCACGGCCAGGTTCAGCTCGTTGCCGTCGGGCGTCTCCTGCCGGGTGCGGGTCATCACGCCGGCATTGTGCACCAGGGCGTCCAGCCGGTCGGTGCGCTCGGCCGCCCAGGCCGCCACGGCGTCCCAGCCCGCGCGGGCGGAAAGGTCGGCGGCCAGCAGCTCCGAGCGGGTGGCGGTGGCCCGCAGTTCGGCGGTGAGCGCGGCGGCGCGGTCGGGGTCGCGGCCGACCCCGAGCACCCGGTGGCCGGCGGCGGCCAGCCGCCGGGCCGCCTCCCGGCCGACCCCGCTGGTGGCGCCGGTCAGCAGCACCGTCAGGCGCCCGCGGGGCGCCGGGGCGGGGCTCACGGCCGGCTTCCGGCGGGGTCGGCCGCGGGGGCGGTGACGCCGTTCAGGCCGAAGGACTGCTTGATCAGCCGGTCGCGCAGCCGTGCGGGCAGCCCGCTCAGCGCCAGCAGCAGGCCGACGCCCCGCCCGGCGGAGTAGTACGGCCGCGGCCGCCGGTCGGTCACCGCCCGGACCACCACGGCGGCGATCTCGCGGGCCGGCGTGTAGGACTGGTTCGCCGTGGCCTTCTCGATGGCCGCGATCGCGCTCGCGTACAGCCCCTGCCGGTCGGCGGGCAGCCGGGCCCGGTCCCGCCGGGACGCGGCGTCGGCCTTGCCGAAGATGCCGGTGTCGGAGGCGCCGGGCCGGACCGCGGTCACCGGGACGCCCCACGGCGCAAGCTCCACCCGCAGCGCGTCGTTCAGCGCCTCCAGCGCCGCCTTGCTGGCCGAGATCGGGCCCAGGTAGGGGACGGCCAGCTTCGCCGTCGGGGCGCTGATGTTCACCAGCCGCCCGGGCCGCCCGCCGGTGCCGACCCGCAGCAGGTCCAGTGAGGCCTGCGCCACCGCCACGGCGCCGAAGACGTTCACCGCGAACTGCCGGTGCAGCTCGGCCGCCGAGAGCAGTTCGAGCGGACCCTGCACGATCACGCCCGCGTTGTTGACCAGGGCGCTCAGGCCGGAGGCGCGCTCGGCGACCTGCCCGAGCGCGGTCCGCACGCTGTCGGGCTCGGTGACGTCGAGCACGACGGGGTGCACCCGGGCCGCTCCGTCGAAGGCGGCCGCCTGGTCGGCCGAGCGGACGCCCGCGAACACGCGGTAGCCGCGGCCGGCCAGCGCGGCGACGGTGGCGGCGCCGATGCCGCCGGCCGCGCCGGTCACCAGCACGGAGCCGGTGGAGTCAGACATGATCTCTCCTACATGTTCAGTTAGACATGTTCTGATAGACATGTAAATCCAGCAGGACTCACGCTGTCAAGCCCGACGGACCGCCCACCACAGGGCACCCGCGATACTGGTCAGCGAGAACCGGCGAGGAGGCGACCCATGTCACTGCGGCACGCGCTGCTCGGCCTCATCACCGACGAACCCGCCAGCGGCTGGGACCTCACCAACCGCTGCGCCGAGATCTTCGGCCCCGTCTGGCCCGCCGGCCACCCCCAGATCTACGGCGAACTCTCCCGCCTCACCGCCGACGGCCTCATCGAGGTCGACCACGAAGGCCCTCGCCGCCGCAAGGTCTACCGCGTCACCGACACCGGCACCGCCGAACTCCGCCGCTGGCTCGCCCAGACCGACACCGACCACACCATGCGCTTCGAACCGCTCGTCCGCGCCTTCTTCTTCCAGCACATGACACCCGGCGACCTCACCGGCCACCTCGGCCGCGAAGCCCGCTACTACCGCGAACAAGCCGACAAATACCGCGAACTCGCCGCCGCCAAAGACCGCGGCGACTACGGAGACTCTCCCCGCACCCACGCCATGCGCATCACCGTCGAAGCCGCCGTCCGCCTCTTCGGCGCCCTCGCCGACTGGGCCGAATGGGCCCAGACCGCCACCCCCCTCACCGCCCCCCGCGCCGAAGGCGACCGCCACCCCGCCGACCCGCCGCCGCCGGAATAACCGCTGGCGTCCCGACCGTTGACTCGATAGTGTTCGAAGGTGGCCGGTACGCCGACGCCACATGAACACCGCGCAGGCGCCCCGCACGTGCCACCACGCAACGGGCCCCGCGCGTTGACAAATCCACAGGGGGGTGACTGGCTTCGACTTCGGTAGTTGATGCAGGGGAAGCGGGTCGAGGACCGCGGACGTAACCTCGTTAACACTGCGACCGCAAAACAATAAGTGCCAATTCTCAGCGCACTGAGTTCGCTCTCGCCGCCTGAGGCAGAGTAGAACTCTGTCGGCCTGGGGACGTTCCCGCCCCAGAGTCCGGCATCGTTCAGGGGACTCACCGATCGACAGCGGCCACGGGGGCCGATCGGGACATTGACCGTGGCTGGGCCCGTCAGCGACTTGCCTGTGTGAGCGCTGGGGCCGAGTAGAACGCCTAACAGGCTGCACCCGGAGAAGCCCTGTTGATGTACTGAAGGACGCGGGTTCGATTCCCGCCACCTCCACGACTGGGACGACCTTGCTCGTCGCCCTTGCGGGCGACTTCGCAGGGTCGTTTCGGCGATTCTTTCCGGGGGCACGGCCCCCGGGCCCCCACGCCAGGGGGCTCTGCCCCCTGGACCCCCGAACCCCACTTCGTTGAGGACCGACCTCGACGATGTGGGGTTTTTGTGCGTTGAGGACTCACCTCGACGATGTGGGGTGGATGGGAAGCCGGTGGGTGGCCGACCGTCGTTCACGGCTGTGGGGCTGCGCCCCTGGCCCCCGCGTGGGGGCGTTGAGCTTCGGCCTCGGCGGTGTGCGGATGTGCGTGTGTGGCGCGGTGCGGGTCCGTGCCGGGGTTGGGGGCTGCCGCCCCCTTGCCCCCTGCTGGGGGCTTCGCCCCCTCGCCCCCCTTGGGGGCCTTGGCCCCTGGCCCCCCTTGGGGGTCTTGCCCCCTTGGAACTCTGCTCCTTGCCTTCTTGGGCTGCGCCCCCGCTTCGGGTGGGGGGTTAGCTCCACTGGTGGAGGGGTGCCTGGTGGCGTGAGGTGGGGGTGGGGCGGTGGAGAGCATGGCGGGGTGATCGGTTACTTCGCGAGATACGGCCATGGCGCCGGTGCTTCGGCTTCTGCTCGGGGTGGGGCGGTGGGGGCGGCTGGGCTGCTGACCTGGGGGCGCTTGCTTGGTGGGGCGGTGGCGGTGGCGGTGCTGGGTGTGTTCGCGGTGCCGGGGCCGGCTGCTGGGGAGGTGTCGACGGGGGCGGTGGGCGACGAGTTGTCGGCGCGGGCGGCGGCGGAGTTCGTTGAGGGGTTCGTGCCTGCGCAGCTGGAGCGGTATCGGATTCCCGGTGCGGCCGTGTCCGTTGTGGCGGGGGGTGAGCGGGTTCTCGCGACGGAGTACGGCCTGGCGGAGGTGGCGAGCGGGCGGTTGGTGGACGCGGAGGAGACGGCATTCGCGGCGGCGTCGGTGGCGAAGGTTCTCACGGCGGCGGCGGTCATGCAGCTCGTGGAGGACGGGGCGATCGAGCTGGACACCGATGTGAACGCCTATCTCGACTTCGAGGTCGAGGACGACTTTCCGGGGCGGCCGGTGACGGTGGCGCATCTGCTGACGCACACGGCCGGTTTCGCGGTGCGGGACTCGGGCACGGCGGCGGCCGATCCGGGCGACGTGCGGCCGCTCGGGGTCCACCTCGCCGAGGAGCTGCCCGAGCGGGTGCGGCCGCCCGGGGAGCGGGCGGTGTACTCCAACTTCGGGATGGCGCTGGCCGGATACCTGGTGGAGCGGCGGTCCGGGCTGCCATTCGACCGGTACGTGGACGACAACATCCTGCGGCCGCTCGGCATGGACCGGACGACCTTCACCCAGCCGACGCCGAGCCGCGTCCACGAGGGCGAGGCCGTCGGGCACCGGCTCGTCGACGGGCGCCACGTCCCCGCCGAAGGCGCCCGCTACGGGCACATGCCGCCGCACGGGGCGGGGTTTCGCACGACCGCCGCCGACATGGCCCGGTTCATGGGGGCGATGCTGGACGGGGGCGGGGGGATCCTGCGTCCGGACAGCGTCGAGCAGATGCTGAGCCGGCAGTTCGCGAACGCGTCCGGCACACCCGGCATGGGGTACGGATTCCAGGAGTACACCCGAGGCGGTCAGCGGCTCCTCGTCCACCGCGGCTCGATACCCGGGTCCTTCGCGGTGCTCGCGCTGATCCCCGAGCGGCGCATCGGCATCTACGCGTCGTACAACGGCGGCGAGGGCGGCGCGGCGGACTCCGCCTGGGACCTGGTCGACGCCTTCGCCGACCGCTTCGCCCCGGCCGGGGCGGCGCCCGGAGCGGGCCCGCGCACCGCAACGCCGTCCGAGGCGGAGGAGTACGCGGGCACATACCTCGCGGCGCAGATCGGCGACACCGTGGACCTCGGCCGGCTCGCGGGCCTGACGAACACCGTCGCGGTCACGGCCGCGCCGGACGGGACGCTGCGCACCACCGGGGCGGTCGGATGGGGGCCGTCGCAGCCGCGGCGGTGGCACCCGGTCGCCCCGGGCCTGTTCCGCGAGGAGAACGGCCACCAGACGATCCGCTTCGGCGCCGACGGGTCGCTGGCCACCGGCAATCCCGTGCAGCCCTTGCACCGGCTGGCCTGGTACGAGCACCCCCACCTGCACCTGGGCGTGGTCGGTGCCGGTCTGGCGGTGCTGGCGGCGGCTGTGCCGGGCTGGCCCCTCGCCCGCGCCGTCCGCCGGCTGCGGAACCGGCCGCACCGCGGGCCCTGGCTCGCCTCGGTCCCCGGCTGGGCCGCGGCGGTGCTGTGCCTGGCGTCCGCGGCGTCGGTGGTGGCGATGTTCGCCGACTTCGAGGGGACCCAGGCGGCGTTCTTCCTGGGCACGTCCCCGCTGCTGACGGCTATCGGGATCCTGCCGCCGGCAGCCGTGCCCGCCACGGTCGGCGCCGCGGCGGCGACCGTCCTCGCCTGGCGGAACGCGTGGTGGACCCGGGCCGGACGGATCCACCACACCGTTGCGGTGCTGGCCTGCGCCGCCTACCTCGTGTGGGCCTTCGCCTACCACGTGCCCGCCCTGCCGTAGCCGGCCGTGCGTGGCCCCGCCTGCGGGGCGGACCTCAGCGGCCGAGGGGTTCGGGTGACGAGGTCAGGTGCTGGATCGCGGTGCTCGGCTTGCCGACCAGGCCGGCGGCGAAGTGGCGTTCCAGACCGGGGAGGCGGGCCAGGTTCAGGGCGAGGCGGCGCAGGCGCAGGCGGGTGCGCGAGGCGGGCAGGAACCACTCCGCGCCCTGGCGGGCCAGCTGCTGCTTCTCCGTCGCCTCGCGGTGCCAGCGGTCCTGGTAGCGGGCGAGCGCGTCGGCCACGGTGCCGCCGGCCGCCAGCTCGTGGGCGAGCACGTAGGCGGCGGCCACCGCCAGGGAGGCGCCCTGGCCGGCCAGCAGCGAGACGGCCTGGCAGGCGTCGCCGAGCAGCACCACCCGGTCGCGGCTCCACTCGGGCATCTCGATCTGGGCGACCTGGTCGTAGTAGACCTGGGACGGGTCGGGGCAGTGCGCCAGCACCCGGGGCGCCAGCCAGCCGAGCGGGGCGTACTCGGTGCGCAGCGCCTGCCGGGGATCCGCGGGCAGGGCCGGATCGGCGGCGCGGTGCACGGTGAAGACGGCGGTGCGGCCGTCGCGCAGGCCGTACAGGCCCATCTCACGCTCGGTGGTGTCGGTGAGCACGAAGCGGTCGCGCACCTCGCGGTGGATCTCGGGGTCGGTGAAGGCGAAGGCGGCGGTGTGGAAGCCGAGGTAGCGCAGGAAGCGCTCCTCGGGGCCGAACACGGCGCGCCGCACCGAGGAGTGGATCCCGTCGGCGCCCACCAGCAGTTCGGCATCGAAGACGGTGCCGTCGGACAGGGTGGCGCGCACGCCGTCGGGGCGGTTGTCGATATGGGTGATGGTGCGGCCGAAGCGCAGGTCGACCCGGCCCTCGACACCCTCGCGCAGCGCCCGTTCCAGGTCGGGGCGCATCACGCTGACCAGCCGGCCCTCGGCCATCCGGGCGAAGCGGGCGAAGTCCAGGCCGGCCCGGCGGCGCCCGGACTCGTCCAGGTAGGCCATCTCCTTGATGGCGTAGCCCAGCTCTTTGATCCGGGGCAGCACGCCCATCGCCTCGGCGGCGTCGTAGCCGGGGCCGAAGAAGTCGATCATGTAGCCCTGGGCGCGCGGGCCGGGCGCCCGCTCGACGACGGTGACCTCCGCGCCCAGGTCGGCCAGGCGCAGCGCCAGGGCGAGGCCGGCGATGCCCGCCCCGCAGATGAGGGTCCTCATGCCGGTTCTCCTTCCGGCGCTTCGGCGCCGCCGTCGGTGGTGATCAGCCGGCGCAGCACCGGGCCCACGGCGGCGGCCGTCAGTTCCGGGTTGAGCGCGCGGTGCAGGAACAGGCCGTCCAGGGCGGCGGCGAGCACGGAGGCGGTCGTCTCCGGCTCGGCCTGCCCGGCCTCGGCCAGCCGGGCGGCCAGCGCGTCGCGGACCTGGGCGAGCAGCCCGGCGAGTTCGGCGCGCAGTTCGCCGTCGCGGGTGGCGGCCAGGTAGGCCTCGATGAACAGCAGCGAGCCCGGGTCGTCGCCGCTGTAGCGGTCGAGGACGGACAGGAAGGCGTCCAGGACGTCGGGAGCGCCGCCGGGGCCGGGCCGCGGCGGCGCCGCCTCCGCCAGCACGCCGCGCATCGCGGTGATCGCGGCCTCGCGCAGCAGCGCGGGCAGCGAGTGGAAGTGGTAGTGCACCAGGCCGGGCGCGACCCCGGCCCGCTCGGCCAGCACCCGGGTGCTCACCGCGGTCCAGCCGCGTTCGCCGATCAGCAGGGCGGCCGCCTCCAGCAGCCGCCGCCGCACCTCGCCGCCCCGTTCGGGCGCCTGCGCCGCCATCCGCCCCGCCTCCCCACTCGTCTTGGGCGTTCGTCCAATACGAAGCTATTGGACGAACGCCCAAGGAGTCAAGCGGCCGGCGCGGGACCGCCCGGTGCCGGGCTCAGCGCTGGGTGCCCTCGGCGCCCAGCAGCCAGGCCAGCCGCCAGGCGGCGCTGTCGATGTCGTGGGTCGGGCCGAGGTCGAGGTCGAAGGTGGTGGCGAAGCTGTAGCCGTGGCTGCGCCGCACGCACACCACGTCCTCCTCGGCGTACTTCGACGCCGGGTTGCTCACCCGCAGGAACGGCTGCGCGTCGTCGATCACCCGGGCCCACAGCCCGTAGGGCGTCATGGCCGTCGCCAGGTCGGCGAGGTGGCGTCGGGCGGTGGAAGTGACCTGGCCGGGCGGGAAGGGTGCGGGCCTGGCGTGCCGGGGAACGGTCATCGGACTACTCCTCCGAATGCTCGGATCCGGGACGGCGGCGCGCAGTATCATTGCTGGCCGTCGCCACTCCGTCACCCTCAGTGTCCGTCTTTGTGACGGAGAGCGGCGGCGACGCGCCGCAGCGGGACCGGATCGAGGGCTGATCCTTGCCGACGAAAGTGGAATCACTTCGTTCGTTCACTGGCGCAAGTCACGTTGACGCGGGTTATAAGTGCGATTAGCGTGAACGTATGCCGTCGCCATCGGGGAGTCCGAACGGACTGAGCGCCAACAGGGTCGAGAGCGGCTCGCCGGGCGACGTTCTGCAGCTGATCCGCCGCGGCGCCGCCACCTCGCGCACTGACCTCGCCCGGCTCACCGGGCTGGCGCGGTCGACTATATCCCAGCGGGTGGACGCCCTGATCGCGCACGGCCTGGCCGTGGAGACCGACGACGGCGAATCCACCGGCGGCCGCCCGCCCAAGCTGCTGCGGCTCAGCACCGACGACAACGTCGTGCTCGGCGTCGACCTCGGCGCCACCCACTGCCGGCTGGCGCTGATGGACATCGGCGGCGCCGTCCTCGCGGTCCGCGAGGACCCCATCCTGATCTCCGACGGCCCCGACGTCGTGCTCGGCCATGTCGACAGGGCCCTGCACGACCTGCTGGAGTCCACCGGCCGGCCGGTGGAGACCCTGCGCACCATCGGCATCGGCGTGCCCGGGCCGGTGGAGTTCGCCAGCGGACGGCTGATCAACCCGCCGATCATGCCGGGCTGGAACGAGTACGCCATCCCCGACTTCTTCACCCGCAGGTACGACGTGCGGGTGCTGGTCGACAACGACGTGAACGTGCTCGCCCTCGGCGAGCAGCGGCTGTGCTACCCCGACGCCCAATACCTGCTCTTCGTCAAGATCGGCACCGGCATCGGCTGCGGCATCATCGTCGACGGCCGGCTGCACCGCGGCGCGCAGGGCAGCGCGGGCGACATCGGGCACATCCGGGTCAGCGGCCACGAGGAGGCGGCCTGCCGCTGCGGCAACACCGCCTGCCTGGAGGCGGTCGCCGGCGGCGGCGCGCTGGCGCAGCGCGTCACCCAGCTCGGCTACCCGGCCGAGAACGGCCGCGCCGTGGTCGACCTGGTCGCCGCGGGCAATGTGGAGGCGCTGCGGCTGGTCCGCGACGCCGGCCGGCTGATCGGCGAGGTGCTGGCCGGGCTGGTGAACTTCTTCAATCCCGAGACCATCGTGGTGGGCGGGGTGATGGCGCGGGTGCACGAGCAGCTGCTGGCCGGCATCCGCGAGGTGATCTACCGCCGCTCGCTGCCGCTGGCCACCCACGATCTGGAGGTGCTGCCGAGCCGCAGCGGCGAGGACGCCGGTGTGGTCGGCGCGGGGCACCTCGCCATCGACCACTACCTGGCGCCCGAGTACGTGAACCAGGCCCTGCTCAGGTAGCGCCCCGGGCGGGTTCAGCGCGGCAGCGGCCGCAGCGCCTCCAGCGCCAGGTCCACGTCCGCGTCGGTGGTGTAGACGTGGAAGGACGCCCGCACCCGGCCGCCGCGCACGGAGGTGCGCACCCCCGCGCCGGCCAACGCCTCGGCGGCGCCGGGGCGGTCCACGGTGACGATCGCGCTGTCGCCCGGCTGCTCGCCGAGTTCGGTCAGGAAGCGGTTGGCCAGCCGGACGTTGTGGTCGCGGATGCGCTTGACGCCGATGTCGTTGATCAGCCGCAGCGAGGCGGCCGCGCCGACGTGGCTGAACCAGGCGGGGGAGATGTCGAAGCGCCGGGCCGACTCGGCCAGCCGCATCGGCCCGTAGTAGGAGGAGTGCGGCTCCTCGGCCGCGCACCAGCCGGCGGCCAGCGGCCGGGTGCGCTCCTGGATCCGCTCCGACAGGTAGCCGAAGGCGGCGCCGCGCGGCGCCATCAGCCACTTGTAGGCGGCGGCCAC
This sequence comes from Allonocardiopsis opalescens, assembly GCF_003002095.1. Lineage (GTDB taxonomy): Bacteria > Actinomycetota > Actinomycetes > Streptosporangiales > Streptosporangiaceae > Allonocardiopsis > Allonocardiopsis opalescens. Next base: position 170,986 of record NZ_PVZC01000001.1, read on the forward strand.
GACCACGTCGAAGCGAGTGGCATCCAGCGGCAGCCAGCCCGCCGCCTGGGTGGCGTCGACGCTGGTCAGCACGGAGTGCTCCTCGGCCGCGGCCAGCACCTCCGCCACCGGGGCGATCTCGCCGGTGGCCGACTGGACCAGGCTGAAGGCCACCAGGGTGGTGCGGGCGTCGATCGCGCCGGGCAGCTCGCGCAGCGGCACGGTGACCACCTCGACGCCCCGGTCGGCGTGCACCTGCCAGGGGAAGAGGTTGGAGGTGAACTCCACCTCCGGCACCACCACGCGCGAGCCCTCGGGCAGCGCGGCCGCCACCGGGGCCAGCAGGCCGGACACGCTCGCGCCGATCGTGACGGCGGAGGCGTCGGCGCCGACCAGCTCGGCGAAGCCGGCCCGGGCCCGATCGGACTGCACGTGCCAGGGCATCCAGTCGGTGCGGCCGTGCCGCCAGTCGTCCAGGGCGGCGGTCAGCGCCTCGTAGGCGGGTCGGGGCGGCAGCCCGTAGCTCGCGGTGTTCAGCCATCCGGGGCTGGGGTCCCACAACCGTCCCGGCCAGTCAGCGCTCATGGGTACAGTCTTACCGATCATGCCGCCCGCGGACGCGCGCCACCGCCTTCGCGTTGCTTTGCACGCCGTGAAGCGCTGCTTTGGACCGCCGCCCGGCCCCCGTGCGGGCGGCTCCGCGGGCCGCTCAGCCGGCGGTGCCCGCGGCCTCGGCCGCGCGGCGGCCGCGCCGGCCCCAGGGGTCGCGCCGCCACAGGCGGGCGTGGATCAGGCCGACGGCGAGCGCGCCGAGGAGCCCGGCCGAGTACGCGGCCACCGGGTGCGCGGCCACGTCGGCGAAGCTCCACACCACCGCGCCGACGGCGATCATCGCGCAACCGATTGCCACGTTGACGGCAGGCAGCTTCGGGAACGGCGAGGGGCTGGCGCCCTCTCCGGTGCTGCCCGCGGTGTAGTACGGCAGGCCGTTGCCGACCCAGAACCCGGCGATGAACGCGAGCACCGCGGTGCCGATCATGGCTGTCCCTTCTCTCGGCGCGCGGGTGCGCCCGGATACAATCGGAGTCGTGACTCCAGATGAACGATACGGAGCGACGACTCCGGATGTCAACAGTGCCGGGACCGCCCCCCGGATGCGCGCCGACGCCCGCCGCAACCGCGCCCGGGTGCTGGCGGCGGCCGACGACGTCTTCGCCGAACTGGGCACCGCCGCCTCCACCGAGGAGGTGGCGCGGCGGGCCGGGGTCGGTATCGGCACCGTCTTCCGGCACTTCGCCACCAAGGAGGCGCTGCTGCGCGAGGTGCTGGTGCTGCGGATGCGCGCGCTGGCCGACCGGGCCGGCGAGCTGACCGGGTCCGAGGAGCCGGGCGCGGCCTTCTTCGAGTTCCTGGACCTGGTGGTCGCGCAGGCGGGCACCAAGAGCGCCTTCGCCGCCGCCGGGGCCGATGTCGACGGCGTGCTCGCGCAGGTGCGCGGCGAGCTGATGGCCGCCGTCGAACTGCTGCTCGACCGGGCCCAGCGGGCCGGGGCGGTGCGCGGGGACCTCGACGCGGCCGACCTGGTGCCGCTGCTGATCCTGATGGCCCAGGCGGCCGAGCCGGGCGGCGCGGTGCCGAACCGGACCATGGACGTGATCAAGCGCGGCCTGCGGCCCTGACAGGAGGGCGCGCCCCGGGCTGGTTCCGTGCGGACCTGGACTAGCCCTGGTGCCGGTAGTCCGCCGCCCACCACAGCACGATCCGGTCCTGCTGCGGCCCGGACCTGGGCGGAGGCGTGCCGGCCTCGTCGGCCCACCACGCCCCGGCCGCCAGGACCTGCGCGTACGCGCCCCGGGCCGTGAGCAGGTGCGCCAGGACGGCGAGCCCGGCCAGCTGCGTTCCCACGGTGGGGCCGGTCATCACGGCCCGCACTGCTTCGCGGGCGTCGTCGGCCAGGGCGGGATCGCCCTGCGGGAGCGGCGACCCGGAGCCGATGCCGGGCCCGGCCGCGTCGAGCAGCTCGTCCAGCCGCCGGGCCAGCCCGGTGAGACCGGGCCGGTCTCCTTCGGCTCCGGCGGTGAGCAGCTCGATCAGCCGCCGCGCGAACTCGTCGCTGCCCATGCCCGCACCTCCCGTCCGGTCTGAGCGATCACGCGGCCGCGCCGTGGCCGGGCCGCTCGGCCCGGCCACGGCGCGGCGCCGCGACGGCTCAGCCCTGCTCCGCGCACCCGGTGGCGTCGACGCTTCCGTCGTCGTTCCGAGTGATGTCGGCGCAGTCGTAGGCCGCGGCCTCGCTGATGATGAAGAGCCGCCCCGACCCGGTTCCCTCGCCCTGGCACAGGATCGCGCGGATGCCGTCCTCGGTGGGGAACTCCGCGAGCACGCACTCGTACTGGGTGCGCGCGTGCGCGGGCGTGCCCAGCCCCCATACCAGCGCCGCCGCCGCGGCGGCCGTGCCCAGCACCCGCACCGCGGTCCCGGTGGTGATCCCCATGCCGTGTCCTCTCCTACGGGGCGCCGCCCCGCGCCCCCGTGGCGCGGGGACCGGCCGCCCACGGCGGCACTTCCCGGCGCGGAGCCCCCTCCCACACCGGCCACCGGTTCGCGACGGGTTCTTGACCGACCCCGGACCCGTGCCTGGGGGACGCCCGCGGCTACGGGGCGGTGACCCAGTCACCGTGCCGCATCGCGGCGCGCAGGGAGAGCCCGTCGTCGAGCGCGACCAGGTCGGCGGGGCGGCCGGCCTCAAGCGAGCGGAGCCGGTAGGTGCCGTCGCCGAGACCGGCCGCGGGTGGCCGTGGTGGGTGGGTCAGTCGAGTGTTCCGATGGTGATGTGGACGGCTCGCTGGTCGATGAGTTGGGCGCCGGGTGGCAGGGGGGTGTCGTGCTGGCTGGGGTACAGGACGCGGACCCAGACGGGGGTTTTGGTGTTGTGGCAGAAGGCGTGGTTGTCGGCGAGCCAGTCGATGAGTTCGGTCCAGATGTCGGTGCTGTGGCACAGGCAGGGGATGACGCTTACGTCGGGCTGCTTGAACAGGTGGATGTCGGCGAAGCGGTCGAGTACGACGCCGTGCTTGTCGGGGGTTCCGCCCTGGATGATCTGGATCCTGTTCCACCAGGCGCCTTTGGGGTCGCCCAGGTCGGGTGTGCCGTAGGTGTCGTTGAGGATGCTCATTGGGGGGTTCCTTCCTCGTTGTCGGAGTTTTCTGCTGGTTGGCCGTGGTGGTCGGGGGGCGGTGCTTCGTCGTCGGCGGTCTGCTGGTCGAGCAGGGCGCGCACGTCGTCGGCCGAGTAGCGGCGGTGGCCGCCCAGGGTGCGGAGGTAGGTCAGGCGGCCCTGGCGGGCCCAGCTGGTGACGGTCTTGGGGTGGACGCGGAACAGGTGGGCGACCTCCTGGGCGGTCATCAGCTCGGGCAACTCGCCGCTCAGCTCTTCGGGCAGCGGCGGGTGCTCGGGGAGTCTGGCGGGGTCGAAGTAGTAGTGGCCGCTGACGTGCACGGCGAAGACCTCGCCGGTCTCGGCCATCTCCTTCAGGTCCTCGGGGGTTCGGCCGGTCAGGCGGGCGGCCTCGCCCAGCGGGACCATGGCGGGTACGGGCATGCGGGGTTCCTGGGGTCGGGCGTGCGGGGGACGCCGGAGCGAGCGGGTGAATGGTGTGGTGGTCCCGGCCGCGGGGGGAGCCTCCCCCTCGGGCCGCGCCGTCCCCGTTTTGGGGCGGGACGGGGCGGTCGGCCGCTCGACCCTCGCGGCCGGGACGATCAGGACCGGCCGGACGCGTGCGGCGGCACCGGCCAGTGGAGTTCGAAGTGGATGGTGCGTCCGGTGGGGTCGGCGCGGTCGCCGTAGGCGTCGGCGAGTTCGGTGATGAGGGCGAGGCCCCGGCCGCTGACTTCTTCGGGGCCGCTCATGATGTAGCGGGGGCGGGATCCGGTGCGGCTGCCCGCGTCGTCGCACTCAACTCGTAGGCGTCCCGGGCCGCACCGCACCCGCAGCACGAACCGGCCACCCGGATGACCGGAGTCGGTGTGCGTGAGGGCGTTGGTCGCCACCTCCGACACCAGCAGCACAGCGGTGTCGGCAATGTCAGCGGGGGCGGTTTCGATTTCGAGAACCTGACGCACCCAGCGCCGCGCCTCGGCCACCGCCGCGGGAGCCCCCGGAAACGTCCGCACCGGCACGACCCCGTGCAGCAGCGCCACCGCACCGCCCACCGCGATCACCGGACCCCCACCCCAACCGGTGTCCCCAGTCCCTCGCGCTGCGCCGAAGCGGTCGCCCGCTCATGCGCCACCAGGTAGGGGCGCACCATGGCCGGACGGCCCTGCGAGATGTGATGGTCCAACGGGAGCCATTCGGTGGTCTCGCCAATGCCGATACGACGGGCGACCGGCGGCCATGCGCACGTGCAATCCGGCACCACATGCCGCACGGACCGCTTGTGCGGGCCGCCAGAGCCGACCGACGCCGCAAAGGCGCGACCATGTCGGATAAGTCGGCGGATAATGCTCACTTTCACCACTCCTCTAGCTTGGTTGGTGGCCACGCCCCCGGACGGCGCAGCCGTCGTGAGGGTCCGATTTTGTGGTCAATCTGTGGTCAGTGGACAGGAAGTTCCAATGCGATCATGCTGCTGAACAGGCAGTCGGGGACTTGGGCGCTTCCATGCGTTGGGTCGGCGCTACTGCATAGCCACCATGGACACCAGGGCCACTACCTTTCGATTCGTATGTCCGATGGCTCTGAGGCTTGCATGTCACCACAGAACCACGCTAGTTCTTGCCCGGTTGTGTGTGATCATGCGAGATGATGTGTCGTACTGTGGTCTTCTGTGCGATCTTGTGGCAGCATCGACACCATGACGCGTAGCCCCTCACCGCACCTTGAACCGTTCCGCCAGGAGTTGCGGCGCCTGCGCCAAGAGCAGAAGATGACGCAGAAGCAATTGGGTGACTTGATTGGTATCAGCGATAGCCTCATCGGGATGATCGAGCGTGGCGAGCGGGTTCCCAAAACGGATGACCTTGCTAAAGCTTTCGACAGGGCGCTCGACGCGAAGGGGAGCCTTCTGCAACTCTGGCCTGATACGCAAAAGGCCGAATTGCGATACCCGAAATATGCAGAATCCTTCTTCGATGCGATGCGTCATGCGAGCATCATGCGGGTGTATCACCCGACCCTGATACCTGGCGTACTCCAAACCCAGGAATATGCGCGCACAATCATCAGGGCGGCAAACACCATCTCTGATGATGAGACCATTGACGACCTCGTATTCGCGCGAATGGAGCGGCGGAAGGAAGTGGTCACCGAGTCGCGGCGTCCGGTTATCTGGGTCATCCTTGATGAGGGGGCGATCTGGCGGATGCGGGACGACCCGGGTATCCTGCGTGGGCAAGTGAGACTGCTGATCGACCTCGTTGAGTCGGGACGTATCGAATTGCAGACAGTTCCGACGGGGGTTGGTATCCGACGACATCCGGGACTGTCCGGGCCGTTTACCATCCTGTCATTCAAGGACGCAAGCGACACTGTATATGTGGAAGGCGTGGGTAGTGGAAGCTTGATCAGTAAGCGTGAAACAGTCGAAGAAATATCTTTCAAGTTCGGGAAGCTGCAAGCTGTTGCGCTCCCTGTTGACCAATCGCTGAAGCTTCTTCACGGCATCATCAAGGAGAACGAATGACCACCGGATGGCGGAAGTCGTCATACAGCAACCAAGAGGGCGGCGACTGTGTTGAGGTGAAGACGGGGCCTGGTGTGCTGGTTCGGGACTCCAAGAACCCTGACCAGCCGCACCTTTCCTTCACCGTGGAACAGTGGAGCGCATTTGTCGCGACCGTTAAGGCCAGCGACTGAACCAGATGCACCGAGGGCCGGGCTTCACTCGGAGTCCGGCCCTGAGTGACACCGGAGGACCCCCATGGTCGTGACGAGGCTTCCTGAGGTATTGCGCCGTGATGTGCTGACGCTTTGGGAGTACCACCGGATCGACAGTGACCTGCGGCCGGTGGATGTAGGGATCGGTCTGGGCAGCCACGATCCCGGGGTGGCCGTCCACGCCGCCGACCTCTACCGGCGCGGGCTGTTCCCGCTGCTCGTGTTCACCGGGGCCAACGCACCGACCACGGTGGAGCGGTTTCCGCGCGGTGAGGCAGTCCACTACCGGGAGATCGCCTTGGAGCACGGGGTGCCCGACCATGCGATCCGGGTGGAGCCCAAGGCGACGAACACCGGGGAGAACCTCGCCTTCACCCGCGAACTCCTGGAGCGGGAGGGCGTCACCGTCACCTCGGCGATCCTGATCAGCCGTCCGTACCAGCAGCGGCGGGCGCTGGCGACGATGCTGAAGATCTGGCCCGGCGTGGACACGCTGTGCTCCGCCCGCCCCCAACCCCTGGACGACTACATCGCGAGCATTGGGGACACCGACCGCGTCATCAACATGCTGGTCGGCGACACCCAGCGCATCGAGCTCTACGCCCGCAAGGGCTTCGCCGCCCCTCAACCCATCCCCGACACCGTACGCACCGCCTACCAACGACTGGTCGCGGCCGGATACGCCACACGACTCATTCCCGACCAACCAGCGCTCGACGTTCCCGCGCATCGCCCAGGATGACGCCCGGAACGTCCGTGAGAACTCCGACCGATACCAAGAACCTCCAGGCGGAGCACATCACCATGAGCGCCCCTGAGTGGAACGCCTTCGTCCGCGCCATCCGCGACGACGCGCTCTGATCTCACGGGGTTCAGGCTCCCACGCGGCGCCCGGGCAGTCAGCCGGGGGCCGCGCCGCTTCCGCACAGGGCATTGACCCCGGGCCCGTCTCCGTCGTCTCATCGAGACAGTCCGGCAAGGAGGCATAGCGATGGCTGAAGCCGTCTGGCACAAGTCCAGCTACAGCAATCAAAGCGGAAGCTGCGTCGAAGTCCGGACGTCCGCCGATCAGGCCGACGTGCGCGACACCAAGAACCCCCAGGCCGACTACCTCACGTTCGACAGAACGGAATGGTCGGTCTTCATCCGTGCCGTCCAGAGCGACACCCTGTAGTACCCGTGCAGTCTGTCCCTGGCCGGGTAGGCCAGGGATCGCCCTTGCGAACCACGGTCAGGAAGCAGGTGGTTGACATGAGTGAGTGGCACAGGTCCAGCTACAGCAGTGGCCAGGGCGGCGAATGCATCGAGGTGAAGTACGGAACTGACGTGCTGGTCCGGGACTCCAAGAACCCCGAACAACCGCACCTCTCCTTCACCGCGGATCAGTGGAGCGCATTTGTCACGGCCGTTAAGGACGGCGATCGAACCAGATGCGCCAAGAACCGGTCTTCACTCGGAGTCCGGCCCTTCTCAACGCCGCTACGGCGCGATGATCCAAGAACCCCGCCGCATCACAGCACGCAAGGCAAGATCATCATCGAGCACGACCAGGTCAGCGGGGCGGCCGGCCTCCAATGAGCCAGCCCGGTCGGCCAGACCCACCGCGGCCGCCGGGGTGGGCGCGACCGAGCGCACCGCCTCGGGCAGTGCCAGCCCCAGCTCGTCCACAGCCCGGCGCAGCGCCTCGTGCAGCACGATCGTGCTGCCCGCGATGGCGCCGCCCTCGGCCAGGACCGCGACCCCGTCGCGCACCTCCACGTCCAGCGATCCGAGGCGGTAGGCGCCGTCACCCAGCCCGGCGGCGGCCATGGCGTCGGTGACGAAGGCGGTCCGGGCGGTGCCCGCGGCCTTGAGGGCGAGGCGCTGGACGGCGGAGTGGACGTGCACGCCGTCGTTGATCAGCTCGACCGTGACGCGGTCGTCGGTGAGCGCTGCCCCGATGGGGCCCGGCTCGCGGTGGTGCAGCGGGCGCATCGCGTTGAACAGGTGGGTGGCCACCCGGGCGCCCGCGTCGAAGGCGGCCCGCGCCTGGTCGTAGCCCGCCTCGGTGTGGCCGACGGCGACGGTGACGCCGTGGTCGGTGGCGACCCGGACGAACTCCAGCGCCCCGGGCAGCTCGGGCGCGACCGTGATCATCCTGATGTGGCCGCGCGCCGCCTTGACCAGGGCGAGCAACTCGTCGATGTCGGGATCGCGCAGCAGTGACGGCTCATGCGCCCCGCAGCGCGCCGCCGACAGGTACGGACCCTCCAGGTGGATGCCGTCGACCACCCCGTCGTCGGCCAGTTCGGCCAGGACGGCGACCTCGCGCAGCAGGGTGTCGGGGGCGGCGGTGACCAGGCTCGCCACCAGGGTGGTCGTGCCGTGCTCCAGGTGCAGCCGCCGCGCGGCCACGGCCGCCTCGGGGTCGGCGCCGGGGAAGGAGCCGCCCGCGCCGCCGTGGCAGTGCACGTCGACCAGCCCGGGCAGCACCCAGCGGCCGCCGAGGTCGTGCGCGCCGGGCGCCGGAGCGGCGCCCTCGCCGTGGGCGGCGACCCGGCCGTCCCTGAGGCTCAGCCAGCCCTCGCGCACGCCGCCGTCGAGCACGATGCGTGCGTTGCTCAGCGTGATCTCGCCCTGCGCCACCGGATACCCCCGCCCTCGAACGGCCGCCGTCCCCTCCAGGATGCCACTGGTACAGACCAGTCGCCGTAGCCGGACCGGCCGCCCCGCCGGGTCGCCGAGATCACCGATATCGGGCGGGCCGGGCTGTTGACGCCGTTCGGCGGCCCGCCGCAAGATTGAGGCATGCGCACCGGTGTGCTCCTGGTAGCCCGCCTGCATGTCGATCTCCGGCAGCAGGCGAGTGCGCTGTGTCGTAGCTGAGTCGTCCCCCGCCCGCGCGCCGCGCCGCCGCAGCGGCCCCGCGCGCCCGCACCGGTCCCGTGGCCCCCGCGCCACCCGACGGCGGGACGCGTCCCGCCGAACCGCAGGCCCAGGCCGGCCCACAGCGCCGTGCGCCCCGGCCCTTTGGCGCCGCTTCCCGAGCCCGCCCAGCGATCCGGCTTCGCCACTCACAGACCTGAGGAGTCCCCATGACCCGCTTCACCGTGCTCGTCGGCGCACCCCAGCCGCGCTCGGCCACCTACGACGCCGCCGTGCTCGCGGCCGGCGCGCTGGCCGAGGCCGCGGGCATCCGCCCGGCCGACCGGGTGATCGACCTGGCCGAGTTCGGTGCCGGGCTGCTGGCCCCGGAGCCCGAGCCAGGGCTCGCCGAGGCGCTGCGCGCCGTCTCCGCCAGCGACTTCGTGCTGATCGCCACCCCCGCCGCCCAGGGCACCTACACGGGCCTGCTCAAGGTGTTCGTGGACCGGCTGCCCGAGCTGGGCCTGGGCGGCGCGCTCGCCCTGCCGCTGGCGGTGACCGCCGACCCGCGGCACGCCTTCGGCATCGAGAGCGACCTGCGCGCGCTGCTGGCCGAGCTGGGCGCCTACGTGCCCGCCGACGGCCTGGTGCTGGGCGCGGCCGAACTCGCCGACGCGGCCGCGCCGGTGCTCGCCTGGGCCCGGGCGGTGGCGCCCGACGTCAAGCCGCTGATGCTCTCGGCGGCCTGAGGGGCCGCCGCTCAGCCGCGCTCGGCGCCCTCCGGCACCGCGGCCGCGCCGCGCAGCCGCCGGGTGTCGGCCTCGGCCTCTGACACGCTGCTGCGCACCAGCAGCACGACGACCAGCGTCAGCGCGAAGCCGGCGATCCGCAGCCCCAGTGCCAGCGGGTCGCCCGGCAGCTGCTCGGCGAAGATGACGGTGCCGGCGACGACGGTGAACACATTGCCGACCACATTGGCAACCGGTGCCGTGACCGATGCCCGGCTGCGCTGGAGCGAGGTCTGGAAGAGCACGATCCCGATGGCCCAGCCCACCGCGTACAGGTAGGGGTAGGGCGAGGCGAGCACGGCCGGGACGGCGGCGGCCGCGCCGTGCTCGGCCAGCAGCCCGCCCATCCCCTTGCCGTGCAGCCCGGCCATGCCCTGGACCAGCCCGGCGGCCGCGCCCAGGCCCACGGCGGTGGTCACCACGGTGCCGGTCGCGGCGGCCGACGCCGTCCGGGACCGGCGCAGCGCGGCCAGCGCCGCCAGGGCGGCGGCGCAGCCCAGCACGGTCAGCGCGCTCACCGCCAGCAGCAGCGGCAGGTCGGGCCGGGTGCCGACCCGGTCGCCGCCCGAGCCCAGCGAGAGGCCGAGCAGCAGCAGCGCGACCGGCATCAGCAGCAGCGCCAGCCGCTCGGCGCGGCTGATCCTCTCCCCGAGCAGCACCGAGTAGACCAGGATCATCACCGCGATACCGCAGGCGTAGGCGGGCTGCACCACCGAGACGGGCGCGAGCGAGAGCGCCACCACCAGGCCGAGGCTGCCGAGCGCGGCCAGGGCGAAGCCGCCCAGCCAGCCCCGGCTGCCGAGCAGCACCCGCACCATGTGCGGGACCCGGCGGGCGCTGATGTCGGGGATCCGGCGCAGGGCGCGCTGCTCCAGCAGCAGGCCCAGGCTGTAGACGGCGGCCGCGGCGAGCGCGGTGAGCAGGCCGCTCACCGGCGCGGAGCGGCGGGGGAGGGCGGACGCATACCGACGAACCTGTAGTTACCGGCGCGTAATGTCAAGGGGCGCCCCGGTCCGGACGCGTCCGCTCCGCGTACGGCCGCGGCGGGGGCGGTGGGGCGCCGGGATACGGCGGGTCCGCGGATGGGGCGGCGGAGACAGGCGGAGACACGGCCAAATCCGCCTGTTCCACACGTATGCGGCCTGTTATGTGCCCTAAAATGAAACCCGCCCGGAACATGGTTGTTCGGGCGGGTTTGGTGGTTCCTGGCCGATTAGGGCGGCCAGGAACCACCGGATATGTGCCGGGTGCGTCAGCCCAGGCTGCCGGAGCGCACTCCGGCGACGAACGCGGACCACTCACCCGGGGCGAACCTCAGGATCGGGCCGTTCACGTCCTTGCTGTCACGCACGCCGACAACCTCGACGGCGTTGGTGAACTCGACGCAGTTGCCCATGCCGCCACTGAAGCTCGACTTGGTCCACTGGGCACGCGACCGCAGTTCATCAATGGGAACCACCGTGTTCGCTTCCTTCCTTGTTTCTCATTGCTGCTGCGCGAGCTGGTGCAGGACCTGGCGCGTGGCTTCGGTCCCCAGTGCCGCCGCGCGCAGCCGGTCGAACACCTCCGCGTGCGCCGTCACGTCCCTCGGGCTGTCCTGGAACAGGCTCGCGCCGTGACCCTCCGTGTACACGGTGGACAGCGGGATCTGGTCCAGGAACAGGATCGCGAACGATGCCATCTCCATCGCGGCATGGGCCCCGACCGAGAACGGCAGCGCTTGCAGAGTCATCCGTGGGTGATCCGACAGCTCGATGAGGTGCCGCAATTGATCACGCATGATGGTAGCGCTCCCGACCCGCTGGCGAAGGGCTGCTTCCCCAAGAATCGCCCACAGCTTCGGGCCGCCTTCGCGCAGCCAGGTCTTCTGGCGGTGCACCCTTACCTGCACCAACTGGTCGATCATGGCCGGAGTCGCCCCCGGTCTGGTGGCCCGCACGACCGCGCGGGCGTAGCCCTCCGTCTGCGCCAGGCCGGTGACGAGGTCGCTCTCGTAGGTCTCGATCCTGGTGGCCTCGGCCTCCAGGCCGATATAGGTGCCGTAGTGCCGGTCGAGGTCGTAGGGCTGCCACCAGCCGGAGCGGCGGGCCTGCTCGCGCAGCTCCCTGATCCGGGCGGCTTCGTCGTCGGGCACCTCGTAGATCTCCAGCAGCCGGCTGAGCGGCCCGGGCCCGGGAACGACGCCCTTCTCGCCCGCGGTCTCCCAGCGCAGCACCGTGGAGGTGCTGACGCGTAACCGCTTGGCGACCTCCGCCACGGGCCGGCCCGCACGCAGCCGTGCTAACCAGGTGGCGAGCTGCCAGCGGCCAACTGTGGGACTCCGCATGACGGAAGCATGCCGGGCGCGACCGGCCGCGACAAGCCGAATGGCGGATGATGCGCGGCAGGGTGGTTACGGTGAGTGAAACGTTCCTCTGGGCGGGTACCTGAAAGGTATATCCGTGCTTCACGCGCATGCGGATTGCATCGGCTTCGCGCACAGAGCAGACTGTGATCAAGCCGCTGCCCACGGTTAACGCGTTCCTCTCCCTCTGCGCGTACCGGGTGTGGTCGTCATGCCATCCACGATGGGGGAGGAGCCGCAATGCCAGGGCCCAGAAGGCGTCGCTTCACCGGGTCCGCGGACCAGGTCAGGGAGGCCCGGCGCTATGTCGACGGGCTGATCGATCAGGACTGCCCGGTCCGTGACGACGCCCTTTGGCTCGTCAGTGAACTGGCCACCAACGCCATCGAGCACACCAGCTCGGCCGGCGGGTCCTTCGAGGTCGCCGTCGGACAGCGGCCCGGCGCCCTGCGCGTCGAGGTCCGCGACGAGGGAGCCGAGGACGAGCCCCGCTGGCGCCGCGCGGACCTGGCCGGCCTGGACGAGGAGTCCGGGCGCGGGCTGGGCTTCGTCCAGCTGCTCGCGCAGCGCTGGGGCTGCGACGGCGGCCCCGACGGGCGGTCCGTCTGGTTCGAGCTCGACTGGTCGCCGGCCCGCGCCGCCGGCCGCTCCGGTGCGCCGGCCCCGGACCCCGACCGCTGGCTGATGCAGCACGACTCCCTGGCCGGCTGACCGGCCGGGCACCCGCGAACCGGACATCCCGGGCGCTGGCGCTCGCGGCCGGGCCGTGCAAGGCTCGGGCCTTGTGGACCAGGAAGCCGACGAACCGCGAGGAGGCCGGCGTGCACGGCCACCACTGCCGTGGCGGCGCCCGGCGGCCGGGGCCGCCGAGGGGCGTCGCCCGGGATTCCGGCCCGGACTGCTCGGCCTGGCGGCGATCACCGGCGCGACCGCGCTGGTCGCCACGGTCGTGCTGCAAGGAGTCTTCGGCAATGTGCGGACCGGCGAGCCGGACGGACCGGCCGCGTCCGGTCCGCTCCCGGAGGTGACCGTGGGCCCACCGAGCGGCGAGGCGCGCATCATGATCGTCGGCGACTCCCTCTCCCAGGGCAGCAACGGCGACTTCACCTGGCGCTACCGCCTGTGGCAGCACCTGCGCTCCGAGCCCGTCGACGTGCCCGTCGACCTCGTCGGCTCCCGCGCCGACGTGTTCGACCACGTCGGCCAGCGGCTCGGCGCCGACGCCTACGCCGACCCCGAGTTCGACACCGACCACGCCAGCCGCTGGGGCGCCAGCGCGGCCGCGCTGGCCGACGAGGTCGCCGCCGAGGTGGCCGAGAGCGAGCCCGACTACCTGCTGGTGCTGGCCGGGCTCAACGACATCGTGCACGGCGCCACCGGCGCGCAGACCCTCGACCACGTCGCCGACCTGGTGGCCGGCGCGCGGGTGCCCGGCGGCCCGCTGCGGGTGGTGCTCGGCGAGCTGCTGCCGATCGGCGGCACCCCGATGGACGAGCGGGTCAACGCCGAGGTGGCCGCGTTCAACCAGGGGCTGCCCGCCCTGGCGGCGGAGCTGACCGGCGCGGACTCTCCGGTCGTGGTGGCGCGCACCGCCGAGGGCTACGCCCCGGCCACCGACGCCTGGGACGGCGTGCACCCCAACGCACGCGGCGAGGTGCGCATCGCGGCCGCGTTCGCCGACGCGCTGGCCTCGGGCACGCTCGGCCTGGGGGAGCCGTACCCGCGCCCGCTGCCCGAGGTGCCGCTCGGCATCCCGTGGGCGCCCACCGTCACCGCCGAGGCGCGCGAGGGCGGCGCCGAGCTGCGCTGGCGGGAGGTCACCGGTGCAACCGGTTACCAGGTGTGGCAGCGGCGGGTGGCGCCCAACCCCGAGGAGTTCGCCCGGGTGCCCGACGAGGCGGTCAGCGGCACCACCGCGCGCATCACCGGGCTGCTCGACGGCGCCGACTACGAGTTCGCGGTCGCGCCGCTGAAGGGGAACACCCCCGGCGCCCGCTCCGAACCGGTGGCCGTCCGCCCGGTGCCGCCGGAGCTGCCCGCGCCCGAGAACCTGCGCTACACCGCCGGCACCGGCGAGCTGAGCTGGTCGGCGGTGCCCGCCGCCACCCACTACGGCGTCTGGCGCCGCCCGCTCGACACCGAGGGCGACTGCCCGCCGCCCGAGGAACCGGACAGCTGCTGGCAGCCGGTCTCCATCGTCCGCGACGCGGTATCGGTGCGGCTCGGCCCCGCCGACGCGGGCCACGAGTTCGCGGTGCGCGCCCATGCCGACTACCACGCGGGCGCGGTGTCGGAGCCGGTGGCGGTGGAGGCGGAGCCGGAGCCGGACGCGTCGGAGTGAGTCGGGGCGGCCGGTTCGACACCTGCCGAGGCACCAGTCGTGCTCGCGGTATTGTTCCCCGCCCTCCTCCGGGACCGGCGGGCATTATTCTGCCCGGGTCCGCTCGCCGTCGGCCGGCCCGTTGAGGCGCTGTTGGCGAATGGGATGCCGAATGCGGCCGTTCGGGCGTGCGGGAGAAGGGCGCCGACTGTCGCCGCCTGTGGTGCCACCGGTATACCGAGCGGGACTACCGTGAGGCCGAGGACAGGACGGATTGCACGCGGGCGAGGTGACGGCGCTTGGGCGGGCGGCGGGCGGCGGGGCTGCTGCTGCGCGCGCTGCCCGCGCTGGTGGGGCTGGGGATCGGCGCGCTGGTGCTCGGCCCCGCGCTCGGGCCGGGCTTCGTGCTGCGCTACGACATGGTCGCGGTGCCGGACCCGCCGTTCTCGGCCAACGCGCTCGGGCTGACCGACGGGCTGCCCCGGGCGGTGCCCAGCGACGCGCTGCTAGCGGGGCTGGCGGCGGTGGTCCCGGCCGACCTGGCGCAGAAGCTCGTGCTGCTGGCGATCTTCACGATCGGGGCGGCCGGGGCGGCCGCGCTGGTGCCCGGCCGCGCGGTGCCACCCCGGCTGGCGGCGGCCGTCGCCTACGCCTGCAACGCCTTCATCGCGGAACGGCTGCTGCTGGGGCAGTGGGCGGTACTGCTCGGCTACGCGGGCCTGCCCTGGGTGCTGGCGGCCTGCGCGCGGCTGGGGCGGCGCGGCGGCCTGCCGAGGCTGGGCGTGGCGCTGCTGCCCGCCGCGGCGGGCGGCTTCTCCTCGATGGTGCTGTCGGCGCTGGTGGCGGGCGCGACCGCGCTGGCGCGGCCGTGGCGGCGCGGCGAGGCGCCCCGGATGCTGCTGCTGAGCGCGCTCGTGGTCGCCGGGCTCAGCCTGCCGTGGCTGCTGCCCGCGCTGCGCAGCGGCGCGGGCACCGACCCGCTCGGCGTCGACCTGTTCGCGGTGCGCTCCGACAGCCCCTTCGGGCGGCTCGCCTCGGTGCTCACCCTGGGCGGGATCTGGAACGCCCGCGCGGTGCCCGCCGGATACGAGCACCCTGGCCTGGCAGCCGCCCGGCTGCTGCTGGCCGCCGCCGCGATCGCGGGCTGGGTCTGGCTGCTGCGGCGCGGCCCCCGTCCGGTGTACGCGCGAGGGCTCAGCCTCGCCGCCGGACTCGGCCTGGCGGTCGCGCTGCTCGGCACGGTCGAGCCGGGCCGGGCGCTGCTGCGCGCGCTGATCGGGCTGTGGCCCGGCTTCGGCCCGCTGCGCGACGGCCACCTCTACCTGGCCCCGCTCGCCCTGCTCCAGGCGGTCGGTCTGGCCGCGGTGGTGCTGTGGCTGCGGACGCGGGCCGAGGGGCGGTCCGGCGCGGACCCCGGGGGTGGCGACCCGCACGAGGCGGCGGACGGGAGGGGCGGCGCTGCTCCCGACCTCGGCGCACCCGCCTTGGACGGAACGGCAGAGGGGCGATCCGAAGCCGGCTCTGACCGGGACGCGTGGTCGCCTGTGGACGGAACGGCTGACGGGCGGCACGGCGGGAGCCTCGGCGAGGACGTCCCGGGCGCGGACGGCGGGCGGACACCGGGCGGCTTCCGGCGGGCGCCCGCGCTCGCCGCCCTGGCCGTCGCGCTGGTGGTGGCGCCGGTCGCGGTACTGCCGACCTTCATGTGGGGGGCGGCGGGACGGCTGGACGCCGTCGAGTACCCGGCGGACTGGACGCGCGTGCAGGCGGTCGTGGACGGCGATCCGGCGCCCGGGGCGCTGGTCAGCCTGCCGTGGAGTCCGTACCGGGGCTTCGACTGGAACCCCGGCCGGGTGGTGCTGGATCCAGCCGTGAAGCTGTTCGAGCGGCGGGTGGTGTTCAATGACGCGCTCAGCGTCTCGGTGCCGTCCGACGACGGCGGCCGCCTGGTGCGCACGGTGGCCGGGGAGGACCCGCTCGCCCAGCGGGTGGCGGAGGTGCTGCGCGCGGACGGGCCGCGGACGCCGGTCGAACCGGCGCTGGCCGAACTGGGCGTGCGGTACGTGCTCGTGGAGCGGGCCGCCGCCGAGGCGGCCCGGGCGGCCGGGGAGGCGGCGGGCGCGGCGGACCCGGGCGGCGTGGACGATAACGTGTTCTCGGTCACCCCGGATCCGGCATATCGGGTGTACCAGGGGTCTGAGCTGGAGCTTTACCGGCTGCCCGGCGGGGACGCCGATGCAGCTGGGGGCGGCCTTCCGGCGCTATATGTTACTGGCTGGTCAGTAACAATCGGGCTGGCGCTCTGGTCAATCGGTGCATCAGGTTCTAGTCTTCCTGCATGCCTTCTCCCTATGCGGAAGGAGAGCCCGCGTGCTGCAAGTGATCGGCGCGTTCGCGGTGGGCCTGGTGCTCGCCCTGGCCATCACGGTCGGTAGCTCCATGGTCATCACCAACACCGCTGCTCCCGAGCCGGTGAACGAGCCGCTGTACAACTACGGCGACCGCTGAGCCGGTCCCGTCCTCTGAGCCGGTAGGGCGAGCGCTCCCGATCGCCCGGCCGCGTCCCCCGGCATCCGCGTCGGCCTTCCCCGTCCCGGCAGACCGCAGCGCGACCCCGGCGTGCGGGTCCGGGACCGGGCGTCGCCGTACCCGCAACCCGATGCGCGGCGTCCCCGCGCGCCCACGCAGGGTCAGGGCGGGCACCGGGAGCAGGGCCCGGCGCGGGCGGAAGCGACGGACAGGAAGGGGCGGTGTGGCGCAGACGCACCGGAGACCGCGCACCGCGTCGGCGCCGCCCGGCCTGCGCGCGGTCCCCGCGGACCCGGCCGGGCGCCGCGGCGTACCGGTCCCGCGCGGCGCGGACGCGCCCGCGCGGCGCCCGCTGGCCGGACGCCGGATCGCCCTGGTGAACTGGCGCGACCCCTGGCAATCGGTGGCCGGCGGCGCCGAAGAGTACGCGTGGCGGATGGCCCGGCACCTCACCGGCCAGGGCGCCGAGGTCGTCTTCGTGACCAGCAGGGAGCGGGGCCAGCCCGCCAGGGAGCGCCGCGCCGGGGTGTCCTTCCGCCGCATGGGCGGCGCCTACACCGTCTACCCGCTAGTGCTGCTCTGGCTGCTGCGGCACCGCCGCCGCTTCGACGCGGTCGTCGACTGCATGAACGGCATCCCGTTCTTCTCCCCGCTGGTGCTGCCCCGGCGCACCCCGGTGGTCAGCGTGGTGCACCACGTCCACGACCTCCAGTTCAACGCCTACTTCTCCCGCCCTGTGGCCTGGCTCGGCCGCTTCATTGAGGGCCCGGTGGCCAGCCGGCTGTACCGGCGCTGCACCACGGTGACCGTCTCGGAGTCCTCGCGGCGGGCGCTGCGCGCCAAACTGGGCTGGCGGGCACCGATCACCGTCATCCGCAACGGCGCGCCCGCCGTCCAGCGGCTCGACACCGCCGCGCCGCCGGCCGACCTGGGCTCCCCGGCCCTGGTCAGCCTGGGCCGCCTGGTGGTGCAGAAGCGGGTGGTGCGCATCGTCGACGCCGCCGCCGAGCTGAGCGGGGACTGGCCGGGGCTGCGCGTGCACGTCATCGGGCGCGGCCCCGAGTCGGTGCCGCTGCGCGAGCGCATCGCCGAGCACGGCCTGGGCGGCCGGGTCCGGATGCACGGCTTCCTGCCCGAGCGCGAGAAGAACACGCTGCTCTCCCGCTGCCTGCTGCACGTCACCGCCTCGGAGTTCGAGGGCTGGGGGCTGACGGTCATCGAGGCGGCCGCCCTCGGGGTCCCCACCGTCGCCTACGACGTCGACGGGCTGCGCGACTCCGTGTGGGACGGGGTCACCGGCTGGCTGGTCCGTGAAGGTGAGACCCTGTCCGAAGTGGTCGGCCGGGCGCTGGCGGAGCTGGCCGACCCGGTCCGGGCCGCCGCCGTCCGGCAGGCGTGCCGGGACTGGGCGAAGCGGTTCACCTGGGAGCGGAGCGGACGGGAGATGACGACACTGCTGGCGGCCGAGATCGCCGGGCGCGAACGGCCCGGCCGGTCCCGCGCGGGCCGGTCCCGGGGAGCGCCTGGGTGATCCGGTGGCTCGCCAGGACCGGCGGCCGCGCGGACGGCGCCGGTCCCGGTCCCGGGGCGCCCGGGCCCGATCCGGTCCTGGTCCGGCGGCTCAGCCTGCTCGCGGTCTGCCTGCTGCTGGCCGCGATCGCCTTCAGCACGGAGCCGGGCCGGATCGTCGGCGACACCAAGCTCGACCTCACCATCGACCCGCTCGGCTTCCTGGGCCGCGCGCTGTACCTGTGGGACCCCGCCTACTTCGGGCAGCTGCAGAACCAGGCCTACGGCTACCTGTTCCCCAACGGCCCCTTCCACGCCCTGCTCATCGCGCTGGACATGCCGGAGTGGGCGGTGCAGCGGCTGTGGATGGCGCTGCTGCTGTGCGCCGCGTTCACCGGCACGGTGCAGGTGGCGCGGGCGCTGGGCATCGGCGGCCTGCACACGCAGATCCTGGCCGGGCTCGCCTACGCGCTCGCGCCGCGCGTGCTCACCCTCATCTCGGCGAACTCCGCCGAACTCCAGCCCACGATGCTGCTGCCGTGGATCCTGCTGCCGCTGGTGACCGGCGCCCGCGAGGGCCGCAGCCCGCTGCGGGCGGCCGCGCTGTCGGCCTGCGCCTTCCTGCTGTGCGGGGGCACGAACGCGGCGTCGGAGCTGGCCGTGCTGGTGGTGCCGCTGCTGTTCCTGCTGACCAGGGCGCCCGGCCCGCGCCGCCGCAGGCTGACCGGCTGGTGGCTGACGGCGATCGCCATGGTCTCGTGCTGGTGGCTGGTGCCGCTGCTGATCATGGGGCGCTACGTCTACTCGTTCATGCCCTTCACCGAGGACGCGGCCACCACCACCAGCGTCACGTCGCTCACCAACGTGCTGCGCGGCACCACGAACTGGATGGGCTTCCTGCCCGTCGACGGGCGGCCGTGGCTGCCCGCGGGCTGGGAGCTGGCGGTGGTGCCGTGGCTGGTGGTGGTCACCGCGGTGCTGGCCGGGCTCGGCCTGGCGGGGCTGCTGGCCGGGCGGCTGCCCGAGCGCACCTTCCTGGTGGCGACCCTGCTGACCGGCGTCGCCATCCTGGCCGGCGGGCACGTCGGCGAGGTGGCCGGGGTGCAGGCGGAGTTCGTGCGGAACCTGCTGGACGGGCCGCTCAGCCCGTTCCGCAATGTGCACAAGTTCGACGCGCTGGTCCGGCTGCCGCTCGTCCTCGGGCTGGCGAACCTGCCTGCGGCGGCCCGCGCCGTCGCCTGGCGCCGCGCGCTGCTGGGCTGCGGCGCGGCGGCCGTGGCGCTCAGCGCGGTCCCGGCCGTCACGGTCGGGGTGGCGCCGCGCGGCTCCTTCGAGGACGTGCCCGCCTACTGGCGGCAGGCGGTGGACTGGCTGAATGCCGAGGCGGGCGGTGCGATGGCGCTGGCCGTGCCCGGGTCGGGGCGCGGCGAGTACCTGTGGGGGCGGCCGATGGACGAGCCGCTGCAGCCGCTGTCGGACGGGCGCTGGTCCAATCACATGGTGATCCCGTGGGGCTCGGCCGGGATCTCCCGGCTCCAGCACGAGTTGGACGCGCGCCTGTCCTCCGGCGAGGGTTCGGCCGGGTTGACGAGCACGCTGGCCAGGATGGGCGTCGGCTACCTGGTCGTCCGCAACGACCTGGACCGCGCCGGGCTGCGCGGCGCCTACCCGGCGCAGGTGCACAGCGCGCTGGAGTCCTCGCCCGGCATCCACCGGGTCGCGGAGTTCGGGCCGGTGGTGGGCGTGCCGGAGGGCGGCACCCAGGCGGGCGCCGACTGGATCGACCAGCCCTACCCGGCGGTGGAGATCTACCAGGTCGAGGAGGCCGCGCCGCTGGTCGGCACCGTGCCGGCCGAGGACGCGCTGCGCGTCACCGGCGGCCCGGAGGCGCTGCTGGCGCTGGCCGAGGAAGGCGTGCTGGACGACGACCGGCCGGTGATCCTCGGCGACGACCCCGGCGCCGAGGCGATCGCCCCGGAGGCCACCGTGGTCACCGATACGCTGCGCCGCCGCGAGACCGCCTTCGCCGACGTGCGGCGCAATGACGGCCCCACGCTCACCGCAGCGCAGGAACGCTCGGAGTCCGGGCCGGTCAGCGATGTGCTCGACCCCGCCTGGGAGCCCTACACCTCGGTGGCGGCGCCGCTGGGCGCCGCGGTGACCGCCTCGTCCTCGGCCGCCGACCTGGACGCGTCGGGGGCGCGCCGCGACGCCGGGCGCTCGCCCTTCGCGGCCGTCGACGGCGACCCGGGCACCGCGTGGCGGCCCGGCGCCTGGACGGGGCCGGTCGGGGAGTGGATCGAGATCGAGTTCGCCGAGCCGCTCGACCTGTCGGAGATCACCGTCGCCTTCGAGCACGACCCCTGGTCGCCCGCGCCGTCGCGGATCGAGCTGGCCACCGACGCCGGGCGGAGCACGGTTCCGGTGCAGGCGACGGACCGGCCGCAGCGCCTCTCTGTGCCGGAGGGGACGACCGAGCGGCTCCGGCTGCGTATCGACGCGCTCGACTGGGAGCCGGCCGCCCTGTTCGGCGTGTCGGCGGGCATCGCCGAGATCGAGGTGCCCGGGGTGGAGGTCGCCCGCACCGTCGAGGTGCCCGGAGTGGAGGGCGCGTCCACCACGGTGCTGACCGGCTCCGGCTCGGTGCCGGCCTGCGTCGAGGGTTCCGTCATGTGGACCTGCTCGGCCGCCCGCGAGGTGCTGGGCGAGGACGGCTACGGCTTCGACCGCACCTTCCCCGTTTCCGGCGCGCTCGCCGAGGCGGGCGGCGCCCGGGTGAGCGGCCGCGTCACCGTCACCGACCCGGCGGAGGCCGACATGCGCGCCAACGCGCTGGCCGGCGGGCCGGACGCCTCGGTCTCCTCCGTCGCCGGCGCCCATCCGGCCGGGGCCGGATGGGCGGCGCTGGACGGCGACCCGTCCACCGCCTGGTACGCCGACCCCGGCGAGCGCGAGCCGCGGCTCGAACTGGACTTCGGGCGCACCGTCGACCTCGGCGAGACGCGGTTCGTGTTCGCCCGGCCGGAGTCGGTGAGCGCGCCGGTGCGCGTGTCGGTGGCGGCGGAGACCGCCGAGGGCACCCGGGTGGCCGAGGGATACCTGTCGTCCTCGGGCGAGCTGGACCTGGGGGAGCTGCGTGCCGAGCAGGCCGTCATCACCTTCACGCCGCCGCTCGGGCAGCCGCTCGAACTGGCGGAGGTCGAGATCGGCGGGGTGGAGCCGCGCGAGGTGCCGGCCGACCGGCCGATCCCGCCCGGCTGCGGGCTGGGGCCGACCCTGGAGGTCGACGGGACGCCGGTGCGGACCGAGATCGTGGACGGCACCGTCGGCGAGCTGCTGGCCGGGCGGCCGCTGGAGTACGCGAGCTGCGAGCCGGTGCCGCTGACGGGCGGCGAGGCGCGGCTGGCGCACAGCGAGCCCGGGGTGTACCGGCTGGAGTCGGCCGTGGTGGAGTCGGCGTCGGCGCCGCTGCCCGGCGGGGGCGGGGAGCCGGTCGAGCTGGGCGGGGCCGACGTCATCAGCTGGGGGCCGAGCAGCCGCGAGGTGCACGTCTTCGCCGAGGAGGACGGCTACCTGGTGGTGAACGAGAACTTCAACGAGGGCTGGCAGGCGACCGCGGGCGGCCGTGAGCTGGTGCCGGTCCGGCTGGACGGCTGGCGGCAGGCGTGGGAGCTGCCCGCGGGCACCTACGGCACCGTCACCATGCGCTACACCCCCGACACCGCCTACCAGCTGGCGCTCGGCGTGGGCGCCGGGCTGGTCGGCGGGCTGCTGTTCCTGCTGGCCGCGGCGCACCGCATCGGCGGCGCCGCGCTGCCGGCGGCCCGGCCCGGGCGGCCGCGGCTGCGGCTGCTGGTGCCGCTGACCGTCGCCTTGGGCGCCTGGACGGCCGGGGCCGCCGGGGTGGTGGTGCTGGGCGCCGCCCTCACCCTGGCGCTGTGGCCCGGCTGGGTCGAGCGGCGCTCCCGCTGGCTGACGGGACCCTGGCCGGTGCTGGTGCTGCTCACGCTGGCCGGGGGCTCGCTCGGCCTGGCCGGGGCGCTCGGCGCCGCGGCGCCGGAGTCCGTGGCCGACGCCCTCGGCGGCTGGGTGCCGCAGCTGCTCTGCCTGCCCGTCCTGGCCCGCCTCGCCGTGGCGCTGCGCCCGCGGCCCGCCCACGCCCGCCGCCCGTCCCGTCCGCCGCGCGCCCGCGCCCGCCGTCCGGCCGCCCCGCCCGCGGACGGCGTGGCCGACCTGGCCGGAACCGGCGGAGGGCTGCGGTGAGCGGCGGGACGGGAACGCGCCTGGCCGGCCTGGTCGGGGTGGCGCTCGGCGCGTGCCTGCTGGCGCTGGCGCCGCTGCTGCCGACCGTGGTCGCCGGGCAGCTGGACCGGATCGCGATGCCCGTCGGCACGGTGAGCTGGGAGCTGCTGGGCGGCGACGCTTCTTATTTGGACACGCGCACCTGGGAGGAGCGCACCGGCGAGCCGGTGGCGGTCCGCACCGACATCTGGGCGCATCCAGAGGTCTCCGACGCCGACCGCGCCGTCTGGTCGATGCGCACCACGGTGCTGGGCGAGGACGCGGTGCTGGACCACGTCGAGCGGCGGGCCGCCTTCGACCGGCGCACCGGGCTGGCCGTCGACTGCTGCGGCGCGCACGTGGCCGGCGACTTCGGCGCCCCTCAGGAGGGCCTGGTCTTCGCCTTCCCACCCGGGGAGCCGCCCGGCGACCGCCCGTTCTACGATCCGACACTGCGCGCGGCCGCGCAGATGGCCTACGACGGCGCCGAGACCCTGCACGGACTCGCCGTGCACCGCTACACCCAGCACATCGAGCCCACCCCGGTACCCGGACCGGAGCGCCGCGTCCCCGCCGAACTGGTCGGCCTCCCCGGCCCCGACCCGGTACCGGTGCAGCGCCACCTGGAGCTGACCCGCACCTACTGGGTGGAACCGGTGACCGGCCGCGTCGTCGCCATCGCCGAGGACCGCGCCGAGACCCTGCACCCCGAGGACGGCGGCACCCCCGCCGACCTGCTCCGCGCCGAACTACTGACCCCCGAGTCGGCCGTGGCCGCCAATGCCGCGTCCATACGCGACCAGGCGCTGTGGCGGCGCGCCGTGGACGGATGGCTACCGATTGCCTTCGGGGCGGTGGGGCTGGTCCTGGTGGTCGGCGGCGCCCTGCTCGTCCGGCGGGCCTCGCGCCGCACGGCGGCCACGGGCGCCGAGGGGGTGGGCGGACCGGCGGCGGAGCAGACCGAGCTAGACCGGGAGCGGCCAGCCGGGGCTGTCGGGTGAGCCGAGCCAGACCCGTTCCTCGGCGGGGGTGACGGTGAGGCCGAAGGCCGACTGGTGGGGTGAGCCGTGGGCGTGCCAGGTCTCGATGGCGCCCTCGACCTGGTCCCACAGCCGCAGCGGGCCGCGCTGGGTGACGGTGTGTCCGCCGTGGTCGTCGGGGGTGGTGTAGGCGAGGGAGCCGGTGGCGGTGTCGCGGAGGACCACCCGGTCGGTCCCGGCGCCGATGGCGACGGCGGAGGGCGCGGCGAGCTGGGCGACCCAGCGCCCGGTCCAGTCGGCCAGCTCCATGGGGTCCACGCGGGCCGCTCGGCGGTCCCCGGGCCGGAGTTCGAGCAGCCCTCCGTCAGGGGGAAGGTGCGGGCGGGCCATCATGAAGGAGGTGTAGCCGGGCAGGAAGCGGCCCTGGGCGCCGCCGTCGTCGTCCAGCTCTTCGCGGCCGCATCCACGGTGATGGACCGCTGCCCGGGCGGCTCACGTACACAGCGGACGGAAGGAACACCTCGCGCGGAACGGCCTCGACGGCGGCACGCCAGAGCGGGTCGGACAGGTGCCAGTCCGGATCGGCGGCGAGTTCGTCGGCCAGCCGTTCGCGGTACGCGGCGGGGTCCTTCACCTGCGGGTGCTGTGCCGCGCTGACGCCGAACGCTGAATGTGCTGGATCAGACGGGCGGCGTGCCGTCGGACGTGGGGGCGCAGCCGGGCATGCGGTTCGTCTCGGTCGGCGGCCTGGATGACCTGAGCCGCGACCACCAGTTCGGCCAGCCGACCGGTTTCGCCGGTCAGAACGTCGGCGAACACCTCGCGGACCTTCGCGGCGATACCGGGTGCCGGGAGCGCGTAGGCGTGGAGCACGGCGGCGTCGTAGCCCTCGGGCGCGGCGCCCCACCCTTCCCAGTCGATGATCTGGAACGGGTCCCGGGTGAGGTTGGCCCAGTGCAGGTCCCCGTGGGCTGTCTCCCACCGGCGCGCGGTCAGCTCTACGCCCGCCAAGCCCGGGACGAAGCGGTGGATTCTTCCTATGTACGCCTGTGTGACGACCTCGCGCCCGGGTGGGACGGGTGTGCGGCGGATTCCTGCCGTACCGGCCCGCAGGTCCCGCCACCAGCCCGCGGTGACGGCGGGCGGAGAGGCGGAGGTGAGGTCGGGGGTCGGTGAGAGCACTGAGCCCGTCAGCTGCTCCCACACGTGCGCCTGGAACGCGGCCCCGGCGTCCTGCCAGGTGTGGACCGCGAGCAGAGCCGGATGCGGCACCGCGTCGTCCAGCAGGTCGTCGGCCAGGACCGCCCCGTCCCAGAGCTTTCCCTCCGGCCGCGGGGAGGACATCACCCGCAGCCAAGCCGGTCCGCCCTCCGTGGTGGTCACCGGGCCGCCCAGCGTACGTCCTCCCAGCCCGGGACGCAGAGGAGTATGCGCGGGCACGGACATCCGGAAGTAGCGGACCGCCTGGTGCCAGCGGCCGGTGAGGTCAGCGGGACGGCTGGAGGAGTTCACAGATGTCCTTGAGTCGACGAGGCGGCACGGACGTGCGGATAGCGGCGGCCGCCTGCCGCCAGTGCGCGGCACTGGAGGTGCTGATCAGTACACCGGTGAGTCCGGGGGTGGACGCGGTGAACCGCAGCGCGGCTTCGACACCGCTGGATCCCGGGTGGACGGCATCTGCGAGCTTCCGGTTGATCAGAGGCGGCAGCTCTCCGCCATGGAAGGGCGCCGACGCCCACACCTCCAATCCTGCCCCACGGGCCTGATGGACAGGGCCGGTTCCTCGCAGGCTCTGCCGGACCGGCGCCGCCTTCACCATGGACACGGGGAGCTGGATCGCGGCGAGTCCGGTCTCATGTCCGCCCGCCGCTTCACGCGCGAGCCGGGTCAGACCGTCCACCGTAAAGGCACCGGAATCGAATCCCGTCCAGGTCGCGACGCCGTAGCCGCGGATCACGCCGGCCGCGTGAGCTTCTTCCAGAGCGGTGAACGCATGTCGCAGCCGGTGGCGGAGGCGGCCGCGTTCCTGGTGGTGGTGTTCGGGATTGTGCAGGTACACCACATCGAGCACGCGCCGCTGGAGTTCGATGCGCGACATCGCGATCTGGTGGCGGACGTAGTCGGGGGCGATGCTGTGCCGAAGGCGTGCGTCGTGTCCATGGAGCGCTCCCCTGGCGACGGCGGCCCGCGCCTGACCGCCGGTCATGTGACCGACCTTGCTGGAAACCCGGATTCGAGGGTGTGTTCGCAGCACGGGGGCGATGACGGCTTGGTGGGCTCCGCCGCCGTACACGGGTGCCGTGTCGATGAGCGGGCATCCGGCCGAGGCCGCGACGCTGACCGAGGCGGCAGCGTCTCGGCTTCGGTACGTCCCCATGCCGAGAACGGTCATGCCTCGCCCTCCCACACCAGGGCTCCGTCCTCCAACAGCCTCCTGAGCAGGCCGAGCAGCGCCCTTTCCGAGACATCCGGCACGGCCCCGCGCAGCTCTTCGACTGTGGCGGTGCGGCCGTCGGCGAGTCTGGCGATCGCGGGAGCCGCTCCGGCCGCCATTCGCCAGCGCCGCCCCTGCCCCGCCAGTACGACCTCGGTCTCGGCCTGATGGAGGCGTCCGCGCGGGGAGGCCAACCGGACCCGAGAGGCGAGCGTGAGTTCGCCGGTCACGGCGACGGGAAGGCTGAACGCCTGCCGCGCGGGCGCGGTCTCGTCGAGGAACCGCCGATAGTCCTCGACCACGTCGGGCTGCTGGAGCCGCTTGGTGACCAACTCGGCCAGTGTGCTCGTCCATGCGGTCTGGTCGGCACGATCGCGGGGCACGTCGGACCGCACTTCCACATGCGCGCGCATCTGATCGGTGATCCAGGCGAGGAAGTCCGCCCCGGTGGTGGTGTTGAGACCGCACGTCAGGTGCAGGCTCGGTTCTCCCTCGGAGGCGGCCGCCGCGTGCCAGCAGCCGCGCGGTACGTGCAGGATGTCGCCGGCTTCCATGGTGAGTTCATCGATCGGATCGGGAGCGACGCCGTTGTCGAACTCCAGGTCACTGTGCAGTGGTGCCACGCGGGTGATGCCGTGGATCCGCCACCGCTTGCGGCCCGCCACCTGGACGACGATGACATCGTGGTCGTCCCAGTGCAGGCCGAAGCCTTCTTGGGCGGTCCAGGACGCGTATGCGTTGACCTGGACACGGGTACCCAGCCATGCCTCCAGACCGGCGGCGGTGTCGTTGATCGGTGGATGCATCTCGTCGATCGCGTCGAGGACGAGGGTGGCGCCGGCGCGCAGCCGTTCGTGGACCAGCTGCGGCACGGGTCGGTTCCAGTCCGGCATGCGGCGGTAGGCCTGCCGCTGGGTGTAGGCCGCCACGTCGATCGTGCTGCCGGCGGACAGACGCATTCGGGGAGTGTCCAGGCGGTGGGCGGCGAGGAGGCGATTGAGGTCCGACCAGGTCAGTAGATGAGTGAAAGCCTGGCGGTCTGCTGCCGGATAGTGGGCGTGGGCGCGGCCGAGGACCCGGGTGAGGAACTCCTCCCCGCCCAGGCGGCCGCTGATCAGCTCAGCGGTCATCGGTGCGCGTCACCTCTACCGGAGCATGTTGTCGTTCAGATCACTCTTGCCGGTGCCGCCTCCATCGGAAGGCTGCTCAGCCCGGGACCGCACAGCGGCGATCTCCTCGACCGCGATGGCCAGCTCATCGTCTTCGTGCTGAACGTCGTTCCGCATCGTGTGGACCTCCGACTCATCGAAATGGGGAAGGACGGCGTGAACAGCGGCGTCGGCCCAGCGACCGGGTGCGCCTGCGCGTCTTCCCGCAACAGTAGGACGCCGGAACGCGTTCGAACAGAAAATTTCTCAAGGTTTCTCGCACTTAGCCGACAATGCCGGTGCGGTCGAAATCAGGAGTCATTCTCGGCTGCCTCCGGAGCAAGACCGTCGATGACGCGGTGGATTATCGCCCGCGCCGACCTGCCGTAGTCGGCATCGGCGGCGAGTCGTTCGAAGATGCTCTCGTACAGCTCGACCTCCTGCGGCTGGGCGAGGTTCAGTTCGGCCGAGAAGGTCTCCACCATCACGCGGTCCCGGTCGAGCAGCCAGAAGCCATGAGCGGGCGCCACCGCGTACGGCGTCTCGAACCCGATGACGCCGAATCTCACATTCGGCAGTGCCGAGAGTGAAATCAGCCGGTCAAGCTGCCCGAGCATCACCCCGGGTGGACACAGCCGATACCGCAAGGCGGCTTCGGTGAGAACGAAGTGGAACCTCTTCTCCGGCCGGTACAGGATCTCCTGCCGCTGTACCCGTGCCGCCACCGCTTCGTCGATGTCGTTCTTCACCTTGAGCACGGTGATGCTCTGAGCAAAGCGGAACCGTGCGTACTCGGTCGTCTGGAGGAGCCCGGGAATGAAGGTGGACTCGAACGCTCGAAACAGCTTCGTCCTGGCATCCAGATCCGCGATCGCTTGCTGGTGCGCTCTCAAGCCCGTCCTGAGCTGCCGCTGCCACTCCGAATGCTGGATCTCAAGTGTGCGCAGTGACGCGAGGAGTGCCCCCAGTTCTCCTTCGGCGCCGGTCGTGCGCGTCCAAGCCCGCAGATCGTCCTCGGTGGGCGTCTGCCGACCGTTCTCCAGCTTGGACACCTTGGACGGCGGCCATGACAACGACTCCGCGAGCTGCCGGCCGCTCATGGCGGCCCGATGACGCAGATCGCGGAGTCGTTTTCCCAGAGCGTCGCGTGCTTCATGGACACTGGTGACGCCCGTCGCCTTATTGTGCGGCAATGTCATCCCGTCGAACAGCGCGGTGCCATGCGGCATCACGCCAGTAATTGTGCTGCACGATCACAGCCGGGTCCTCGATGACCTCACCGCCGAGGAAGGTCTCGTCCCGGCCGAAGTGCATGCGCACCAGTTTGCGGGAGTCGAACAGCCAGTAGTCGTGTTCGGGCAGGTCCGCGGCCTGCTCTCGGGGCAGATAGCGAATGTCCTCACCGGCTTCGTTGGTGTACTTGGCGCAGAAGATTCCGAAAGCGCTGTAGGCGGTCAGCGGGATGCTCACCACTCGTACCCGCCGGAACCGCCGCCCTTCTTCCGTGGCCGCCCGGATCATGGTCAACCAGTTCTGAAACCAATCCATGTCCACCGACTCGCCCGCGATGAACTGACGCAGTGCTTCGGCCTCGTTTGCGGACTTGTACGTGTCGCGCGTCTCCAGCCGATAGGCCGTGTGCTCGAAAGCGCGGAAGAGTTCGCCGAACTCCGGCCCCGGCTCGATGAACCGAGTCAGTTTTCCTCGCCCTGCCCTTCCTGATAGCGGCGCACGTAGAACTCCAAGACCTCTTCGGGGATCTCCACCAGTGTCTCGTGGTCGGGAACCGGTCCTATCTCCGCGAGGACCTGGGGGTCGGTCACCCGCCATCCCTGGGCGATGTAGGTCGCACGGTCTGTGCGATCGGTGGCGAACAGCGTGGGCGACTGCCCTTCCTGGGACTCGGGATCCTTGCCGAGCAAGCGGGCATGCATTGTCGATCTCCGTTCTAGAAATCGAGAGAAACGTTCTCTCCATAGTGAACGGCCATGGTAGAGCCGTCAATGGATGTCCGGAGACGTGAAGGACTGGGGCGGCGGTGCATCGTGGCGGCCGGTCCACGCGTTGCACCGGGGGACAGGCGCGGCCCCCGGTGCGGCGCCGTTCTGGGAACGGCTCAGCGCCTGCGCAGCACCAGGAGCAGGTTCCACGTCGCGAACTCGCGGAGTACCGGCACTCGGACGACCGGGTGGGCCCAGCGGGGGAGGTAGCGGGGCAGTACGTCGACCACCTCGGCGCGTCCTTCGGCGGCTCGGGTGCGGGCCCAGCGCAGGGCCGAGCGGGCGGAGACGGCGAACATGGTGCGGCCGAAGCGGTTCTTGGGCGGGCGGCCGTGGCGGCGCTCGTAGCGGCGGGCGGCGTACTCGCCGGAGAGGTAGTGCCACGGCGAGGTCTCGTGGCCGCCCCATGGGGACAGCCACAGGGTGTACGAGAGGAACACGGTGCCGCCGGGGCGGGTGACGCGCAGCATCTCGTCGGCCATCCGCCAGGGTTCGGGGACGTGTTCGAGCACGTTGGAGGAGAAGCAGACGTCGACCGAGCCGGTGCGCAGCGGCAGGTCGAGGGCGCTGCCGAGTGCCGAGACGGCGGGCGGGGCGCCGTTGCGCATGCTCATCTCGCCCGCGTCGGCGTCCACGCACAGGCAGCGGGCGCCGGCCGCCCGCAGGGCGTCCGCGAAGTAGCCGGGGCCGCCGCCGACGTCGACCACGGTGGCGCCGTCCAGCTTCGTGTAGCCGGACAGCTGGCCGACGGTGTCGGCGGCGAGCAGGCCGTAGAAGTGGTCGGGGTCGGTCTGCTCCACCCGGAAGGCCGAGAACAGCCGTACGGAGCGGGCCAGGTCGGCGCGGAACGGGGGCGGGGCGGTCGGCCTGCTCGCGGCGTCGGACGGCCGGTCGCGGTCGCCGGTGGCGGGGTGTCCGCTCTGCGGGGCGCGGTCGCCGCCGTCGTCTGGACGGGCGTCGGCAGTCGGAGCGCCGCCGACCGGGGACGCGTCGTGCGCCGCCGGGGCGCCGGCCGGGCGTGGGGGCGGTGCGGCGATGTAGTGGCGGAGGTGCTCCCAGTGGTCGCCCGCCCAGTAGGGCTCGCTGTGCAGGACGCGGGCGCCGGATGGGGCGAGCAGGGACGCCAGCGCCTCGGGGCGCAGGGTGTGCATGCGCATGGGGGCCGGATAGCCGAGCAGGTAGCGCTGGCCGAGGCGGATCAGGAAGTTGGGCGCGAAGCGCGCGATGGTGCCGCGCACCGTCCAGCGCTCGCGGGCGGGCATGCCCACGACCAGCGCGCCGCCCGGACGGACCACGCGCAGGAACTCGCGCAGGTAGCCCCGGGCGAGCGCGGGCGGGAGGTGCTGGAGGACGAGGTCGCAGTAGACCAGGTCGACGTGGTCGTCCGGCAGCGCCGACAGGTCGGGCGCGTCGTTGAGCAGGAAGGTGATCCGGCCGCTGCTGCGGTCCAGGCGGCGGGCCTCGGCCAGCATCGGCGCCGAGATGTCGACGCCGACCACCTCGTCGAAGTGCCGGGCCAGCGCGTTGGAGAGCCGCCCGGCGCCGCAGCCGAAGTCCAGCGCGCGCTCCCGCCCCGGCCGCGTGCCGAGTTCGGCCAGCCGGGCCAGTGCCGCGTCGACCTCGCGCTCGCCGGTGGCCAGGAACTCGTCGTCGCCCCAGCCGCCGTCGCGCTTGGCGGGGTCGACCAGCACCGCCCACCTGGGCGCGCGGTCGCCCAGCAGCGTCCAGTCGCGCCGCACTTCGTCCAGGCTCATGGGACCGTCCGCAGCGCCGGGTGCCGCCGCACACGGACGGACGCCGCGCGGCCCGGGGCGGGAGCGCCGCGACGGACGCGGGTGCGGTCTGCGGGGTGCGGACGTACGGCGGTCCCGGCCACGCGCCCGACCGCCGGGGGGCACTCGGACCGTCCGCCGGCGGTCGGGCGCGTATCGGCGGTCCGGTACGTCGTCCGGACGCCGGGGCGCGGGCCGTCGGGCGGGGAACCCCCCGATTTCCATTCTTCCAGGTGGGGGCGGTGTGGACGAGATCCACGGTCGGGTCTGTGGATAACGCGATGGTCCGGCCGGGAGCCGTCCGCAGGGGGGCGGACCTCCGGGCGCCCTCGCGCCGCATGCGACCGGTCGGTGCACGCCGTCCACGGGTAGGGCCGCCGGGTGGTCGGTCGGGCGGTCCTGTCCGCACCGGCGCGTCGGCGTACGGCGAGCGTCGGGTCCGGGCAGGCCGCTCCCGGGTGCGGCCGCCCGGCATGCGGCGGTGCGCCTCGGTCCGCCCCCGCGCACGCCTGCCCGTGACGGCAACGTCGGCGCTGGTGGGAAGGCATGGGACCTGTTCTCGTCGGAGGGCAAGGACATGGTGCGGGCGCTCGCGGGACCTGGGAGTCGGTGCCCGGCGGGGCGGGTGGAACGCGTTGTATTCTGGCACCCCTTCACCGGTCGAGACCAGACCGCCGCCGTGCGTGGGAGGTGCTGGTGAGCGCTGGACCCGCCGCGCCGCCCGTGTCGGACGCGCCTGTGGCGGCGGACGCCCCGCGGCGGCGGTGGACGCATCCGGTGGTGCTGGTGGGCGCGCTGCTGGTGCTGGTGTCGGTCGCGGGCAAGGCGTGGGTGCTGCGGCAGGCCTACTTCGTGGAGGACGACTTCCTGTTCGCCTCGGAGGCGGCCGGCTCGGCCTTCCAGTGGGACCACCTGACCCGCGTGCACAAGGGCCACCTGATGCCGGGCGCCTTCGCGCTGGTGTGGGTGCAGACGCGGCTGGCGGCGCTGCACTGGGGGCTGGCCGCGGGCACCATGCTCGCCCTCCAGGCGGCCGCGTCGGGGCTGTTCCTGCGGCTGCTCACGGCGGCCTTCGGGCTGCGCTGGGGCGTGCTGGTGCCGCTGGCGGTCTACGTCGCCGCGCCGCTGACGGTGCCGGTGCTGAGCTGGTGGTCGGCGGCGCTGAACGCGGTCCCGCTCCAGCTGGCGCTGGTGCTGGCGCTGCTCGCGCTGCTGCGGTACCTGCGCACGGGGGTGTTCCGCTACGCCTGGCTGACGGCGGCCGCGGTCGCGCTCGGCATGGCCTTCTCGGTCAAGGGGATGTTCCTGCCGCCGCTGCTGTTCGTGCTGGCGGCCGCCTACGCGCAGCGCGGGCGCTGGTACCGGGCGATCGGCGCGGAGCTGCGCGCCCGCCCCCGGCTGTGGCTGCTGCTGTCCGGGCTGACGGCCGGGCACCTCGCCCTGTACCTGGCCCGCCAGCACACCGCCGAGGGGCAGGGCGCGGGCCTGCCGGAGCCGGGCGCCGTCGGCGAGATCACCTCCCTGCTGCTCGGCCGCACCTTCCCGACGGGCGTGCTCGGCGGCCCGCTGACCTGGGGGCCGGTCACCCCGTCCGGCGGGCTGGCGAACCCGCCCGAGCTCGCGGTGGCGGGCGCCTGGGCGGTGCTGGCCGTGCTCGTCGCGCTGAGCCTGTGGCACCGGCCCCGCGCCTGGCGGGCCTGGGGCATCCTGGCCGGGTACCTGATCGTCGCCGACCTGGTGCCGCTGCTGCTGGCCAGGGGGCGCTACTTCGGCCTGGTCGGCGCCGAGCCGCGCTACGTCGCCGATGCCGCGCTGGTCTTCGCGGTCTGCCTGGCCCTGGCCTACCTGCCGCTGCGCGGCGCCGGCGACCCGCCGCGCCGCCCGTGGCCGCACCGCGCGATCGCGGCCCCGGCCGCCGCGCTGTTCACCCTCGGCTACCTGGCCGCCGCCACCGTCTCGATCCACGGCTACGCCGCCACCCTCTCCGGCGACCGCGTCCGCGCCTACGTCGCCGAGGCGCGCGCCGCGCTGGCCGAGCTGCCCGACGACGCGGGCGTGTTCGCGCTGCCGGTGCCCGAGCACGTCGTGCTCTCCTGGAACGGCCCCCGCGCGCTCAGCTCCTACGTGCTGCCGCCGCTCGCCGACGACCCCGAGACGGCGGCGCGGCTGCGCCAACCCGCCCAGACCGGCCGCCCGCTGGTCTTCGACCCCGAGGGGCGGCTGGTCCCGGCCGAGCTGACCGGCGTCTCGGCGCGGCCCGAGGACGGCGAGCGCTGCCTGCGGCCGGTCGACGGGCTGATCAGCCTGGAGGCGCCCTCCTACGGCGGCCCGGCCGTGGCCGCCGCCATCCGCTACCGCGCGCCCGAGGACGCCTGGGTGAACCTCGGCTACGGCGACCAGTGGCAGGCCGTCGGCCTGGCCGCCGACGACGACGGCGAGTGGTTCGTCCCGGTGGCGCTGCCCGGCGGCCAGGTGGTGGTGGACGTCGGCGGACTCGGCACCGACGAGCTGTGCGTGCGCGAACTGGCCTTCGGCGGCTTCACCCCGGCGGAGTGACGCCCGCCCGCCCGGTCCGCTCCGGGGCCGGGCCGCGCCGCGCGCCCGGCCCGCGGTGGGCGTAGCGGCGCCGCAGCGGCTCTTCCACCCACCGGTAGGTGAGGTGGGCCAGCACGATGGTGCCCGCGGCCACCGGGACCAGGTCGAACAGCAGCGAGCCGGTGAACGGTTCGTCGCCGGTGAAGGCGCGCCAGCCGTAGAGCACCACGAACTGCCACAGGAAGACGCCGTAGGAGATCCGGCCGAGGTAGCGCATGACGGGGTGGGCCAGCAGCCGCCACGCCCAGCCGCGCCCGGGCGCGCCCAGCGCGAGCGGGGCGACGAAGAAGAAGGCGACCGCCGTGGAGGTGACGGTCTCGAACACCCCGGTCCAGAAGCTGTCGACCCCGACGAAGCGCGGGCCGGTGAGCGGGGTGGCGCCGATCAGGTAGGCGCCCAGCGCGATCAGCCAGCAGATCCCCGCCGTCGCGCCGATCGTGCGGCAGAACCGGCGCACCGGGCCGTCGGCCCCGTCCGCCGCCCCGCGCTCCAGCCACGCCCACTCCGACAGCACCGCCAGCAGCATGCCGACCGCGAAGAGCACGAGGGTCCTGGGCAGCCAGGCGTACATCTCGGTCAGCGGCTCGGCGAAGGCGAAGAACTGCACGGCGACGGCGGCCAGCGAGACGGCCGAGAGCACGCCCAGCCCGGTCAGCAGCCGCCGCCCGCGCGCCGCGACGGACGCGCCGCCGCGCGCCGCGTACCAGGTCAGCGCGGCCGCGATCAGCGGCAGCAGCAGGTAGTAGCTCGCCTCGACCGCCAGGCTCCACATCTGGCCGAGGCCCTGCGGGCCCAGGCCGTACCACCAGGGGTCGAGGTCGTAGGTGAAGGTGAGGGTGAGCAGGGTCAGCCAGGTGAGGGGGTCGTCCAGCCACTCGCGCGACCACAGCAGCATCGCGGCCGCGACCACCAGCCAGTACGCGGGCAGCACCCGCAGCGCCCGCCGCCACAGGTACCCGGCGGTGTGCGGGCCGGGGCCCGCGGCGAGCGCGGCGCGCGCCCACGGCCGGTACAGCAGCAGCCCCGACAGCGCGAAGAACAGCGGCACCCCGATCTCGCCGCGCGCCAGCACCCCGCCCCAGAAGCCCGGCGCGAGCGCGGCGCCCGTCTCGACGGCGACGTGGAAGACCAGCACCAGCAGCGCCGCCACGGCGCGCACCCCGTCGAGCGCCGGATGATGGCCGCGGATCTGCGGCAGGCCGGCGTCCGCGGGGCCACCGGACGCGACCGCCGGGGACGGCTCCGTAGGCGTGGAATCCGGGGAGTCGGGGGAGCCCAAGGGGCCGGGGGGAACTGCCATGCGCGGTCGCTTACCCACCAGTAGCTTCCGAATCTAGAACCTGTTATAACCATTACAGCACGCTGTAGTGACGTAGCACACGGCGAGAACTAGCATGCCTCAGGCTGAACTCGGTTCCAGTCTGCAATCGGCCGGGAGGAACGCGCCAGCTATGCGTCGGACCACAGGAACTGTACTGATCGGGCTGGGCGCCTTCCTGCTCGTCACCGCGCCGGCCCTGCACTTCATCGTCGCTCCGTCCCTGATGCGGGCCCCGGCCGACTACTACACCCACTCGGTGCTGCGCGCCGAGAACGTCACGTACTTCAACATCGAGGACATGGAGCAGTACGAGGGCGTCACGGTGGAGGCCAACGCCACCGCCCGCGGGGACGTCGAGGCCAGCACCGACGCCGCCGCCCAGGAGGGCGGCTACGTCGTCTGGGACCAGTTCACCTGGGTCACCGACATCGAGCGCGAGTTCGCGATCAGCTCCAACAGCCGCCGCACCGCCCACGACGCCGTCACCGCCGAGGCCGTCGACTGCTGCGACGCCGCCATCGACGAGGACACCTCGGTGGTGCAGACCGGGCTCGCCTTCAAGTTCCCGTTCTTCGCCGAGCAGCGCGACTACGAGTTCTACGACACCCGCATCCAGGAGGCGCGGCCGATCGAGTTCGTGGGCGTCGAGGAGATCGACGGCATCGAGGTGTACCGCTACGAGCAGCGGATCGAGCCCACCGAGATCGAGGAGCGGGTGCTCCCGGCCGAACTGCTCGGCGTGGAGCCCGACGAGGAGGGCGGCACCGACGTCACCGCCGACATGATGTACTCCATCGTCCGCACCTACTGGATCGACCCCGTCACCGGCACCCCGCTGGACCAGAGCGAGGACCAGTACCAGGCGCTGGCCGTCGACGGCGAGGAGCGGATGACCGTCTTCGACGGCAACCTCCGCTTCACCGAGGACACCATCCAGGACCGCATCGCCGCCTCCGAGCGCGGCCGCACCATGCTGCCGCTGCTGCGCACCACCCTGCCGGTCGCCTTCCTGGTCGCCGGGCCGGTGCTGATCGCGATCGGCCTGGTCCTGTCCTTCGGCCGCCGCCCGGCGCACCGGGGCTGAGCGGCCGGCCGTGGACGGCGCCTCGCCGCCCGCCGCCCCCGCCGGCACCGCCGCCGGGGCGCCGGCGGCGAAGGGCGGCGCGCCGGCCGCCGCGCTCGGCCTGCTGCGGGCCTGCCGCCCCCGGCAGTGGCTGAAGAACCTGCTGGTCCTGGCCGCCCCGGCGGCGGCCGGAGTGCTCACCGACGGCGCCGCGCTGGCCGCCGCCCTGTTCGCCGCGGCCCTCTTCTGCGTGGCGGCGAGCGGCACCTACCTGCTCAACGACGCCGCCGACGTGCGGGCCGACCGCGCGCACGAGCGCAAGCGGCACCGCCCGGTCGCCTCGGGCGCGGTCCCGGTGCGGCTGGCCGTGGCCGCGGGCGGCGTGCTGGTGGCCGCCGCCCTGGCGGCGGCGCTGGCCGCCGGACCGCTGGGCGGCGACGGCGCGCTCGCCCTGGCGCTGGGCGGCTACCTGCTGCTGACCGGCCTGTACACCCTCTGGCTCAAGCACGTCGCGGTCTGCGACCTCGTCGCGGTGGCCGGCTGCCACGTCGTGCGCGCGGTGGCGGGCGCCGCCGTGGTGGGTGTGCCGGTGACGAACTGGTTCCTGCTGGTCGTCTCGCTGGCGGCGCTGCTGTTCGTGCTCGGCAAGCGCGAGGCCGAGCTGCGCAACCCCGGCAGCGGCGGCCTGCGCGCCGTGCTGCGGCAGTACACCCGCGACTACCTGGCCCGGATGCGTGCGGTGGCCACCGGTGCGATGATCGTCACCTACTGCCTGTGGGCGCTGGACGCCTACTCCGGTCCGGCCCGGGCCCTGTTCGCCGCCAGCATCGTCCCGTTCATCATGGTGGTGCTCCGCTACAACCTGGTCGTCGACCAGGGCGGCGGCGAGGAACCCGAGGAGATCCTGCTGCGTGACCGCCCCATCCAGATCTTCCTGCTGCTGCTGGCCGGCCTGCTGGCCGCCGGGGTCTACGCGGTCTGAGGCGGCGGCGGATGCGTGAGGACGCCGGTGCCGGACGCCGGGTGCTGCTGAGCGGCTGGGGGCGCACCGCCCCCACCGCCGCCCGGCTGGCGCGCCCCCGCGACCTGGCGGAGCTGGCCGAGCTGGTGGCGCGGGCGCCCGAACGCGGCGTGATCGCCCGCGGGCTGGGCCGCTCCTACGGCGACGCCGCGCAGTGCGCGGGCGGGCTGGTGCTCGACTGCGCCGACCTCGACCCCGGCTTCCGGGTCGACGCCGCGGCCGGAACGGTCACCGCGTCCGCCGGGACCAGCCTGGACACGCTGCTGCGCGAGCTGGTGCCGCGCGGCTGGTTCCCGCCGGTGGTGCCCGGCACCCGGCACGTCACCGTCGGCGGCGCCATCGCCGCCGACATCCACGGCAAGAACCACCACGCCGACTCCTCCTTCGGCGCGCACCTGCGCTCCTACACCGTCGTCACCGGCACCGGCGAGGTGCGCACCCTGCGCCCCGGCGACGGCGCGCCCTTCTGGGCCGGCGTGGGCGGCATGGGCCTGACCGGGGTGATCACCGAGGCCGTCGTCGCGCTGCGGCCGGTGGAGACCGCGTGGATGCGGGTGGACACCGACCGCACGCCCGACCTGGACGCCACCCTGGACCTGATGGCCCGCACCGACGGCGACTACCACCACACCGTCGCCTGGGTCGACCTGCTGGCCGCGGGCGCCCGCACCGGCCGCTCCGTGGTCACCCGCGGCCACCACGCCGTCCGCGACGACCTGCCGGTACGGGCGCGCCGCGACCCGCTGCGCTTCGCGCCGCGCGTCCTGGGCGCCGCGCCGGGGTGGGCGCCGCCCGGGCTGCTGAACCGCTGGACGGTCCGCGCCTTCAACACCGCCTGGTACGCCAGGGCGCCGCAGCGGCGGCGGGACGAGATAACCCCCGCGTCCGGCTTCTTCCACCCGCTGGACGCCGTGCGCGGCTGGAACAGGCTGTACGGGCCGCGCGGCCTGGTGCAGTACCAGTTCGCGGTGCCCTTCGGCGCCGAACCCGTGCTGCGGCGGGTGGTCGAGCGGCTCAGCGCGGCGCGCGCCGCCTCCTTCCTGGCCGTGCTGAAGCGCTTCGGCCCCGGCACCCCGGGCCCGCTGTCCTTCCCGCAGCCCGGCTGGACGCTCGCCCTCGACCTCCCGGCCGAGCTGTCCGGCCTGCCGGTGCTGCTGGACACCTTCGACCGCTGGGTCGCCGACGCGGGCGGCCGCGTCTACCTGGCCAAGGACTCCCGGATGCACCCCGAGCTGCCGGCCCGGATGTACCCGCGGCTGGACGAGTGGCGCGCGGTCCGTGCCGAGGTCGACCCGGCCGGGGTGTTCCGGTCCGACCTGGCCCGGCGCCTGGACCTGGTCGGCGGAGGTGGGAGCCGGTGAGGAACGCGGCCGGAGCGCTCCGCCCGGGGCTGGTGCGGCGTCCGGAACCGCTCGACGGAGGGGAGAGCCGATGAGGAACGCCCTCGGGGCGGTGCGCTCGGTGCTGGTGCTCGGCGGGCGCAGCGAGATCGGGCTGGCCATCGCCGAGCGGCTGGTCCGCGACGGCGCCCGCGCCGTCGCGCTGGCGGTGCGCGGCGGCCGCGCGCCCGAGGCCGCCGCGCGGCTGCGCGAGGCCGGGGCGGCCGAGGTGCACGAGCTGGAGTTCGACGCCGACGCGCCCGCCTCGCACGCCGCCGTCCTGGCCCGCGCCGCCGGACTTCTCGGCGACCTCGACGTGGTCGTCGCCGCCTTCGGCCACCTCGGCGACCAGGCGGCGCTGGAGGCCGACCCGGTCGCGGCGGCCGCCTCCGCGCACACCAACCTGACCGGCCACGTGTCGGCGGGCCTGGCCGCCGCCGCCCGGCTGCGCGAGCAGGGCCACGGCGTCCTGGTGGTGCTGTCGTCCATGGCCGGGGTGCGGGTGCGGCGGGCCAACTTCGTCTACGGCGCCGCGAAGGCCGGCCTCGACGGCTTCGCGCAGGGCCTCGACGACGCCCTGTACGGCAGCGGCGCACGCGTGATGATCGTGCGCCCCGGCTACGTGCGCACCAAGATGTCCGCGCACGTCCCCGCCGCCCCCTTCGCCGCCACCCCGCGCCAGGTGGCCGACGCCGTCGCCGACGGCCTGCGGCTGGGCTGGCGCTACGTGTGGGTGCCGAGCGTGCTGCGGTCGGTGGCGGCGGTGTTCCGGGTGCTGCCGCGTTCGGTGTGGCGGCGGCTGCGGCGCTGACGGGGCGGGTGGCGGCGGGCCGCCGCCGTGCGGTGGGGACGGGCGGACCCGTCCCTGTTCGCCGATTGGGGTGATTACCGAGAGATGCCGTCTGAGTACGTTCCGTACTGATAACGTCCCGGGCATGGGAGTCGTGACCGCGGGGTGGGTGGACGCGGAGTCGGCGCGGGCCGCGCTGGTGCTGCTCGGCGGCGCGTTCGCGCTCGTGCTCGGCGCGCTCGCCCACCTGGCGAACGAGTACCGCAGGTACGGCCGGATGACCGCCTGGGCGGCGGTGGTGAACACGCTGATGATCGGCTACGCGGCCGGGCTCGGCGCCTTCGCGGTGCTGGGCGCCCCGGTGCCGGCCGGCTGCGCGGCCGCCCCCGTGCCGCCGCTGGTGCTGCTGAGCGGGGATGCCGCGCAGCTGGGGATCGCGGCGACCGCCTTCGCGCCCCTGGGCTTCTTCGCCCGCTACCGCTTCCGGCGCGGCATCGCGCTGAGCGCGCTGCTGGCGGCGGCGGCCGCGCTCGCCGTCGAAGGGCTGCGTCTCGCCGCCGCCTTCGGGGCGCTGCCCTGCCCGGTCCCGGCTGCCGCCGACCGGCCGCTCGCCGCGGCGCTGGGCGCGGCCGCGGGCTGGCTGCTGGCGCGGTTGCTCACCCGGGTGCTGCCGCGCGGCTGGCCGTCGGCGATCGTGGACGTCCGCCCGCCCGGGCTGTGGCGGCGGGCCGCCGGGCACCTGCTCGACGCGGCGCTGTGCTGGCTGGGCGCGCAGCTGGTGGCGGTGGCGCTGCTGGCGGCGCGGCCGAGTGCGGGGGCCGACGGCGAGGTGGCGGGGCTGGCGCTGACCGTCGCCGTGGCGCTGGTGCTGGTGCCGCTGGTGCGCCGCGACCGCTGCTCGCCCGGCCGCGCCGCCCTGCACCTGGCCGTGGTGCGCACCGCTACCTGGCGGCCGTGCGGCTCCGTCGCGGTCCTGGTCCGGCTGCTGGTCTTCCAGCTCCCGCTGCTGCTGGCCGCCACGGCCTCCTCCGGCTGGGCGCTGCCGCTGCCGGCCGGCTACGCCCTGGTGGCGCAGCTGCACCCGGGCGGGCGCGGCCTCGCCGGACTGCTGTCGGGCACCCGCACCCAGACGCGCGCCGCCGTGCTCGGTGGGCTGCCGACCCGGCTGCGGATGGCGGCGCGCGCACCCGTCGGCGCCACCCGGACCGAGGTGGCGGAGGCGCCGGGCCAGGGCGCGCGGCCGCCCTCGGCGGCCTGAGGGCCTTCCCGGCTAGCGGCGGCGTGCCGCGACAAGGGCTGAGCTGACCGGCGTCGTGAGGACTTCGGTGGCCTCCAGGGCCGGATGAGTGAGGTAGAACAGGCGGAGCCCGTCCACTTCGCCGCCGAAACGGGGCGGCCAGTGCGGCGAGGGGGTGAAGTCGTCCAGGATGAGAAGGCCGCCGGGAGCGAGCAGCCCGACGACCCCCTCGGGATCGTCACGCTTGCCTCCGCCGTCGCAGAAGAAGACGTCGAAGGGTGCGTGCCGCTCGAGCAGCCGCCAGTCCCCGGTGAGAACGCTGACACGGTCGTCGTCCGCGAAGACGCCGGCCGCTCGACGGGCCAAGTCCGCGTCGCGCTCCACGGTGACCAGGCGGGCGCCGGCGCCGAGGCCGCTGTGCAGCCAGGCGGTGCCCACCCCCGAGCCGGTGCCGCTCTCCGCGACGACTCCGTGCGGCTTCGCGGCGGCGGCCAGGCCGAGCAGCCTGCCGACCTCCGGGATGCAGCTGTGCTCGAATCCCGCCTCGGCGGCGGCACGCTCCGCGGCCGCCACGCGGGGCGGAACCGGACGTGCCGCCATGATCACGAACCTCCTTCACCGTGAGGATGACGCCGGGCGGCGGCGTCCGCGCGGAGTCCGCCCCGTCCGGCCCGGCCTTCCCGGTCGACGCACTAGGCCCCCTCCGCCGCCGGGCCCCCCGGCCCCGGCGGTGCCTCCTCGCGCTCGCCCGGCCCGAAGGTGCCGAGCCCGGCCACCCGGTAGCCGTCGGGATAGCTGGTGATCATGGGGGAGTCGGAGACCAGGCGCGGCTCGCGGCGGGGCGGGAGCAGGCGGACCACCCGGCCGCGCAGCCGCAGCGCCGCCCGGCTCAGTGCGCGGGCGGCGCGGGGCGGCCGCCGGTAGCCGAAGGCGTCGGTCAGCGGCTCGTCGAGCAGGGACAGGAAGAAGGTCCGCACCAGCGGGGCGAGCGGGCGCGGGTAGTGCGCGACCATGTGCGCGAGGGTGGCGTCGGAGACGGCGCGGCCGCCCTCGGAGAAGCCGAAGTTCGCGCGCTCGTAGCCGTCCATGAAGTCGGCGAACTCCGCGTAGTCGCCCGGGATGCGCCGGACGCCGAGCAGCGCGCCCAGCCGCCGGTAGTAGGCGGTCGTGGCCCGCCGCTCGTGGTCGGTGAAGCGGCGCCAGCCGTAGGCGTCCATCCAGCGGTCCGGCACCACCACGAAGGTGGACAGGACGTAGCGCATGTCGTCGTCGGCGATCGGGAAGCGGCGGTGCATCCGGTTGACGCGCCGGACGGCCGTACGGGCCTCCTCGTGCTCGAAGCCGCGCTCCAGCACCGCGCCGAGCAGCAGCGCGGTGTCGTCGTAGCGCTTGGCGGTACGCGCGGTGAACTCGCCGGTCTCGCCGAGCAGCCGCCCGATGGCGGGCACGGCGTAGGTGCGGTACAGCGCCAGGCCGAGGGCCTGGGTCATGTCCCACGGGCACTCGTACTGGGCGATGATCCGCACGATGCGCACGCAGTCGCGCTCGGCGTCGAGCCGGTGGATCTCGTCGTACCGGTCGTAGCGTCCCATCGGCGCAGAGCCTCCCCGCGGACGGAGATCGGTAATCCCCGCGCGGTCCGGGCCGGTGCGGCCGGTGGGCGGCGCCGGGCGCCGCCCACCGCGTCCGTCACTCCAGTACGCAGCCGGGTGTGAGCAGCTCGGGCGGTGGCTCGGACGGGCCCGTCGCCTGGAAGCCGAAGCTGTGCGAGCTCCCCGGCGCCAGGGTGCTCGCCCACGAGGGCGCGGAGGTGGTCAGCGAGCCGCCGCCGCCGCTGAACTGGGCGCTCCAGCCGCCGGTGACCTGGGTCCCGGCGGGCAGCCGCCACGACAGGCTCCACCCGGACAGCGGCGTCGAGCCCCGGTTGCTGACGGTGACCCGGGCGGTGAAGCCCGAGCCCCACGCGTTGTCGACCTGGTAGTCGACCACGCAGGCGGCGCCGGGAGGCGTGGGCTCCTCCGAGGGCTCCCCGCTCGGGTCCGGCGAGGGGTCCGGTGTGGGCGAGGGGTCCGGCTGCCCGCTGGGGGTCTCGCCCCAGATCAGCTCGGCGCCGTCGTACAGCGCGATCCGGTCCACCGTGACGGGGGTGCCGCCCGGCCGCGGCTCCACGCCCGCGTAGGACCAGTCGTTGGACGGGTCCCAGGCGCCGGAGCTGGCGATCCGGAACTGCACCTCGGCGCGGTGCTCGCTCTGCCCGATCGGGGTGATGGCCCGGTTGGAGCAGTCCACGGTCACGTAGTAGACGTCACCGGCGTGCCGGGTGGGCCCGGTCACCGCGCCGCACTCGTTGTGCGCGGTGCTCAGCGTGATCTGGCTCGGCGTGGTGCCGCCGTCCAGGGTGAAGTAGTAGCGCAGCGAGCCCTCGTCCAGGCCGCGGGCGGGCCAGGCCGAGCGGTTGACCACGTAGGTCCTGATCTCGGTGAAGTTCGGGCCGGTGGCGTTCACCGCCGCCTGGGTGTAGATCTCCGGCCCGTCGGGCGTCTCGGCGACCGGGAAGTCCGGGTCGGGGCTGCCGCCGTGCTCCAGGTAGAGCGCGGCGAGGGCGCCGGTGAAGCCCGCGTTGTAGTCGGTGGCGACCTCGTTCATCACATAGTCGCCGCGGTCGTCGGTGTAGGCGTCGTCGGGCTGCGGCGGTCCGCCGACCAGCGCGCCGTAGAGGATGTGCCGGTTGTCCTCGGGCGGGCCGAGCAGGTTGTTGGCCCAGCCGCCGTGCGCGGTGCGGTGGTGCGGGTTGATCGGCGGGTTCTCGCCGAAGCCGACGACGTAGCTGGAGTTGCGCGGGTTGTCTCCCAGCATGTAGTCGATCTGGCCGCGGGCGAAGTCGCGGTAGCGGGCCTGGCGCTGCGGGTCGGCGTCCAGCGAGCGGCTGTGCACGAGTGCGGCGAAGGAGGTGTTGGCCGCGTAGCGCAGCGAGCCCCAGCGGTCGAGCACGGCGAGGCCGCCGGGCGAGTACGGCACCCGCCGCCCGTCGTAGCCGACGGTCCAGTAGTCCAGCCAGCGGTTGGCGTCGTCGGTGTAGCGCTGCTCGCCGGTGAGCTGCGCCATCAGCACGTAGGCGCCGTAGGCCTTGTCGTCCCAGGCGAGCGTCCAGGCGTAGCTCTTCACGCCTGGCTGCCCCTGCACCTCCGACAGGCCCTCGTAGTGCTCGGCGGCGCGGTCCAGGTACTCCTGCTCGCCGGTCGCCCGGTGCAGCCAGATGGCGCCCCAGACCAGTTCGTCCTGGTAGCCGCTCCACGAGCGGTAGAAGTTGGCCGCGTCGGTGATGCAGTCGCTGTAGACGCCGCGGTGCTCGTCGGCGAAGGCGTACAGCTGCTCGGCGTGCGTGACCAGCTCGGCGGCGTAGGCGGGGTCGGAGTCGGCGAAGACCATCGAGGACGCGGCCAGGGCGGCGGCCGTCTCCCCGGCCAGGTCGGACCCGGGGCAGTTCGCGTCGATCCG
This sequence comes from Allonocardiopsis opalescens, assembly GCF_003002095.1. Lineage (GTDB taxonomy): Bacteria > Actinomycetota > Actinomycetes > Streptosporangiales > Streptosporangiaceae > Allonocardiopsis > Allonocardiopsis opalescens. Next base: position 214,695 of record NZ_PVZC01000001.1, read on the forward strand.
GTAGGCCGGGCGCTCCATCGGCATCACCTCGGCCGGGCCCCACCAGGCGTGGTCCGGGCCGCCGGAGCCGACCTGCCCGTAGAGCACCTCGGGCTCGGGGTGGGCCCGGATGAAGTAGTCGGTGGCCCAGCGCAGGTTCTCCCTGAGGTGTTCGAGCTGACCGGACCGCTCGTAGGCCGCGGGGTACTCCACCGCCCCCCAGGCCAGCATCGTGGTGGTGAAGGCCATCGGGAAGCCGAACTTGACGTGGTCTCCGGCGTCGTAGAAGCCGCCGGTGAGGTCGAGGCCGACGTCGGCGCCGTCGTCGAGGCCGGAATCGCCGCGCCAGTTCACCCGGTTGTCGTCGGGGAGCGCGCCGGAGCGCTGCGCGTCGTAGAACCAGATCGACTTCTGCAGGGCCTCACCGTAGTCGTAGGCGGGATCGGCCTGCGCGGCCGGGCTGCTCGCGACGAGCAGGCTCGCCGCGACGAGCGCACCGGCGGCCGCGCCGGTCGCGGCGCGGAGGGGGGAACGCATGCTGCCTCCGTGGGGGCGGGCGGGGGTCGCGGGCGGGCGGCTCCGGTTTGGGAGCGCTCCCACTCGCGGGACGGAACTGGGCGGGGGATCGGAAGTCGGGGACGTCGCGAAGCCGTGTGGCTCAGGTCACACGGTGCTGCAAGGACGATAAATTGCGGATCGCCGCCTGGCAAGGGGGGCCGACGCCGATGGCGGGGGCGTTGTGGGACCGGTTGCCGGCACGGTCGCCGCCGGGGAACGCGGCGACCGCGTGGGGCGGGGTGCGGTCGCCGGTAAGGCGCGGGCGGTCGGGCGGGGCGTGCGGAGCGGGTCAGACCGCCGTCACCTCGGCGATCTCGTCCGGGCGGGCGTTGGCGCCGGTGCAGACGATCGCGACGCGGGCGCCCTGGAACTCCGCGCGGCGCGCCCACAGCCCGGCCAGTGCCGCGGCGCCCGCGCCTTCGACCAGGATCCGGCCGGTCCGCCACAGCCGCCGCTGCGCCGCGCGCACGTCGGCGTCGGAGACGAGCGTGAAGTCGGCGAGGCCGTCGCGCATGATCCGCTGGGTGTAGGCGAAGCCGGAGCCGGTGGCCAGCCCCTCGACCGCGGTGCCGATCGGGCGGTCGACCAGCCGCCCGGCCCGCCAGGAGTCGTGCGCCGCCGGAGCCGCCGACGACTGCACCGCCACGATCCGGCACGACGGCGCCAGCGCCGCCGCCACCACGCACGCCGCGGCCGCGCCGCTGCCGCCGCCCACGGGGACGAACAGCGCGTCCAGGTCGGGCGCGCGCTCGAAGACCTCCAGGTAGAGGCTGCCGACCCCGGTGACCAGGTCGGGCTCGTCGGCCGCGCTGACCAGCCGGGCGCCGCGCCCTTCGGCCAGGGCGCGTGCGTGCTCGGCCGCCGTCACCATGCCGTCGCCCCGCTCCAGCACGGCGGCGCCGAGCGCGCGGACCGCGGCCGCCTTGACCGGGTTCGCGGGGGAGGGCATCACGATCGTGCAGTCCACGCCGTGGGCGCGGGCGGCGTAGGCCAGCGACTGGGCGTGGTTGCCGGTGGAGTAGCCGACGATGCCGCGCGCCCGCTCCTCGGCGGGCATCCGGTGCAGCAGCGTGAGCCCGCCGCGTACCTTGAAAGCGCCTGTGGGCTGCAAGGACTCCAGTTTGACGCCGACCTCCGCGCCGAGTTCGGCGTCCAGCGCGGGGAAGCGCCACAGCGGAGTCGGCCGCAGCAGGCCGTCGAGATCGGCGGCGGCCGCGCGCACGTCGTCGATGGTGGGGGCGGGCGGGGCGGCGGACGCGTGAGCAGGCATGGCGCCATGCTGCCGTGCCGACCGTCCGCGCGTCCAACGCCATCGCCCGCCGCGAGCGTCCCGCGACGCGCCGTGCGCGCACTATCCTCGGCCGGGTGGACGGCCAGGCGGGCGGAGGCGCGACGCTCCCGTACGTCCACCGGATCACCAAGTACGACCCCGCCGACCGCGACCAGCACGGCCACTACACCGGCCCGCAGGACACCGACTCCGACCGCGGCCCGGTCGAAGCCGCCTACCTGAGCGCCATCGCCGCCTTCGCCACCGACACGGGCGTGCACGAGCTTGCCATCCGCGAGCCGGAGTCGGTACCCGGGGCGGACGGGGATCTGCCGGCCGACGCGCCGCCCGGCGCCGAGGCGGGCGTCCGTGATGGGGAGTCGAGTGGGCCCGGCGCGGACAGTGCCGCTCCGGGCGGTCCGCTTCCCGGGGTCGACGCCTTTCACGACGGTGCGCGGGTGTCGCTCGGCGTCGCGCTGGAGCTGGTGCGGACCATGCTGCGGGGCGGTGGCGCGTGGTGCCGGCTGGAGGCTGAGGGCCTGTTCGCGGTGCACGTCGGGTGGGACCAGTACGTCTATGTCGGCAGCGCCGCCCCGTGTGAAGGGGCGGTGGCGCGCACCCGGGCGCTCGGCCTGTTCGCGGAGCGGCTGGACGCCTCCCCGTACGACGCCGCCTTCGACGAGGCCGGGCCGCAGCGGCCCGCCGACGACGTCTTCTGGCAGCGGCTGCGCTGGGAAGTGGGCGCGGGCCGGGCCGGGCTGCTGGAGGAGGCGCCGGTGCGCACGCTGTCGCGCTGGCACCGGCTCGACCGCGGCGGCGTCGACGCGGTGCGCGCCCGGCTCGCGCCCCGGGCCATGCTGACCGTCTGGCCCGGCCTGTCGGACGACGTACCCGCCGTGCTCGCCGGGCTGCCCGCGGAGGGGGTGGCCGAACTCGTCTGGGCGGACGCCGACGGGCGGATCACCAGCGCCGCCGGTGAGGTGGGCGAGCTGTCCGCACGTGCCGCCGGGGCGCGTGCCGCGGCCGTGCTGTCGGACGGCTCGGGTACTCGCGCCCTGTTCACCGCGGTCCGGCCCGACCCCGACGGCGTGCTGCGCGCCCGGTGGCGCACCGAACCGACGGAGAGCGACCGCGCGTGGGCCGTCCTCACGACCCTGCGGCGCGGGGAGATCCGCACCGGCAGAGTGGTCGAGATCGCGCCCTTCGGGGTCACCTTCGTGGACATCGGCGGCTGCACCGCGATGATCAACGTTCCCGAGCTGTCCTGGCGCCGTATCGACCGGCCGTCCGACGTCGTCGCGGTCGGCCAGGAGGTGACGGCCCTGGTCCTCGACGTGGATCTGGTCCGCGAACGCGTGCCGCTGTCGCTCAAGGCGCTCCAGCCCGACCCCATGGCGGCGCTCGCGGCGCGTGTCGGCGAGGTCGTCACGGGCGAGGTCACCCTCCTCGTCCCGATCGGCGCCTTCGTCCGCGTCGAGGACCGGCCCGACGGCCTGGAGGGGCTGGTGCCGGCCGGGGAGGGGCACGGCGGCCCGGAAGGCCCGCGCGACGGCCCTGACCTGCCGCCTGACCGGCTCGACGGCGGCCCGTACGTGCGGGCGCTCGCCGTGGGCGACTCCGTCGCGGTGCGGATCGCCGCCGTCGACCTGGAACGCCGTCGCATCGAGCTGGCCCTGCCCGGCGACACCCCGCCCGGCGCGCCGGCGGGCGATCGGCGCTGACCGATCGGGCGGGGGCCCGCCCGGATGCGGACCACCGGCCCGGCGAGGGCTCCGCGTCGTGGCGGTCCTGCCGGGCGATCCCGGTCCGGTGCCCGGGGGCCGGGCGGAGAAGGGGCGGACCGGCGGCGACCAGCCGGGGGTTGGATGGGTCGCCGCCGGCCCGGCTCAGGTGGGCCGGCGCAGCGCCCGGCCGAGCAGCCAGCCGGCCGGGGCGCCGATCCCGAAGAGGAGCGCCGTCAGGGCGGACCGGCGCCAGTCGACGGCGAAGCCCGACAGCGGCACCTCCACCGCCAGCAGCAGGATGAGCAGCGCGGGCAGGGCCAGTGCCGCGAGCGCGTTGCGCCCGGTGCGGGCGCGCTCCGGCCGGCGGTGCACCAGTCCGGCGACCAGCGCCGCCAGGCCCGGCACCACCAGGTACAGCGGGCCGTAGATCATCATCTGGCTGTCCAGATCGCCGGTGTCCAGTGGCAGGATCACGTCGGAGCGCACCAGGAGCAGCCGCAGCTGCGTCGAGAGCGGTGCCGCGACGGCGAGGCCGACGACCAGCGCCCCCAGGCCCGCCAGCCACGACCAGACCAGGTCCATGTCGAATCCCTCCGCCCGCGTCAGCTCTGGACCGTGATCGTGTCGACGATCTGCTGGGTGAGTTCGGGGGTCATCGCCTCGATGCGTCCCTGGATCAGCACGAACCAGGCGGTCTCGTCGTTCTCGATGACGGTGACGTCGTGGGCGCGGCCGTTGTCCCGTTCGTCTTCGCCGATCCCGTAGGTGTAGCGGACCTCGGCGGCCTGGGTGGCGCCCGGCACCTCGATAGCGCCGCTGCCCTGGTGGGTGGTCGGCGTCTGGAACATGATCCCCGCGTAATGGCCGCTGATCATCGCTTCGGCCGGAGTGCCGTCGTACGGCTCGGAGAAGATCCGCATGATCCCGAGGAGCCTGTCGTCCTCGACCAGGCGGAAGCCGGCGGCGTCGCCTTCGGTGGCGTTCTCCTCCGGGATGGGCTCCCATGTCTCGGGATACGCGAAGTCGAGCGGACCCGCCGAGGAGCTGATGAAGCCCTCGGGTACGGGGGCCGCCGCGGCCGCATCGTCGGCCGCGTTGCTCTGCGCGGGTGCGGCCGGGTCCGCGCCCGCGTTCGAGCAGCCGGCCAGGGCCAGGGTGACGAGGGCGGCCATGGCGGCGCGCGTCCAGGTGGAGGGCATCGCGGAAATCACGTTCTCCGGGTCGGTCGGGGCGGAGCCGTACATCATGAGCAGTCTTCCCATTCGGTGTACTCCCGGGTGCCGCCGCCCGGCCGGTCGAGGTACTCGGCCCCGGTCAGCTGCACCGATTCGCCTGTGGTGCCGGCCGAGATCCCGAGGCCGACGCCCGCCTCGACGGATTCGTTCAGCGCCTCCTCGCTGGTCTCCTCCACCGCATAGGTGACCCGCGAGGACCTTGCCTGTTCGAAGAGCAGCCGGTCGAACTCCGAAGAGTCCTCGGTCAACTCGGATGGGGCCATGTCGTTCCAGGTCAGCTCGGTGGCCCGTTCGTAGCGCAGACCCAGCCACTCTTCGACGACCGCGCGGTCGCCCTCGGTTTCGACGGCGAGTTCGGTGGTGGTCACGATCTGCTCGCCGTTCACCACGGCGATCTGGGTGAGGGTCACCCCTGTCATCACTCCATCGGGGTCGTACTGGATGTTGAGCGAGCCGCGGCGAAGGGCGGTGTAGCCGATCTCATCGCCGACCGCGTCGGCGATGACGGGGTCCAGTTCGGCCTCGGCTCCGGCGTCGAACCTGCCGGACACCAGGAAGGTGAGGCTGTGGGCGCCGTCCGGATAGTCCTCACGGACGATGCGGGCGCTTCCGGTGGCGCCGATCTCGCCGCTGATGGAGGCGCTGGGAGTGACGTCCTCCGCGAGGGAGTCGGCGATCTGGGTGCCGATGTCCTCCGTGGTGCCCTCCGAGCCGGGGTCGCCGGAGCCGGACCCACCACCGGAGGCGCCGTCCGCTGCTCCGGTCGAGTCCTGGGGGCCGTCTCCGGCGTTCTCGGAGCCGGGGCGGCGGTCGGTCGGCCGCTCGTCGCCGGGGCTCGGTGTGCTGATGCCTCCCGAGGCGCCGGCGTGCACGTTGACCTCTCCTTCGGTCCTGCGGATGTGGGGCGGCGGGAAGTCGGAGGTGTCCGCGCCGACGATGGCGGTCCAGGCGTCGCCGGCCGCCTCGACCACACCGTCGACGAAGTTCTCGTCCTGCTCCTCCTCGTCCACGCCGATGGCGTCCTCGAAGCGCCCGGCGAGCTGGTCGGCCTCGTCGGTGTCGACCACCCAGGTGTCGCCGATGCCTCCTCCGACGGCGGCGCCGACCTCGGCCTGGAACTCGACGGAGACGCCCTGCCCGCCGGTCCGCTCCCAGCCCGCGCTGGCGCCGATCTCGCCCTCGTGGCCGAGGGTGAAGTGGGTGGTGCCGTCGGAGTAGTCCTCGCGGATCAGGTAGTAGCCCTTGCCGAGGTCGACGAAGGCGATGGTGAGGCCGACGTTCGTGCGGTCGGTGCTGCTGGTGAGCAGGCAGGCGTCGGGTTCGTACTGCTGCGCGCCCTGGGTCTCGCAGGACTCTCCCAGCTGGAAGAGGCGGCACAGCGCGGTCTCGACGTGCCCGCGGATGTCGGCGTTGGTGAAGGCGAGCGAGACGACGGCGATGAGCAGCCCGGCGAGCGTGATGAGGGCGGCGTACTGGACTCCGGCGGCGCCGGTGTCGGGAGCCGCCGGAGTCCGCTCCGGTCCGGGCGCCGGAGGAACGGGGGCGGGGTGGCTGGTCGGGGTCACGGACTCGTCCGGGTCGGCGCTCGGAGCGGGGGCTCAGTGGCAGCGGCGGGGGCGCCGGGGCAGGGGGAGGACGCGGTGCGGGCGCTGCTCTTCGGGGGCGGGGGCGCTGAAGAACAGGGCGTCGAGGGTGCGCACGAGATCGTCGTCGACGCCGCTGCCGGGCTCGCGCCAGGGCGGGGCGGGGCAGGCGCACTCGCCGTGCGGGTGCAGGCAGCGCGGGCAGGCGTGCAGCGAGGTGTGGTGGACGCAGCGGTCGCGGACCGCGCCTTCGTCCGTGCGGACGGCGGACCAGCCGGCCGCTCCGGCGAGCCGGCGGGCGGCGCGGAGCTGGTCGCCGACCGAGGCGTGCTCGCCGGCCCGCTCGCGGAGGAACTCGGCGGTGAACGAGACGGTGAACGGACAGCTGCCGGCCGGAGTCGAGGCGTCGCAACTCAGCTGGATGGTGATTGCCATTGTTTTCCGCTCCGCGAGGGCCTTTAGGATTCGGAATGAGAGGCGAAATCCGAATACCCGGATGAAATGATCTTGGGGGTGACGACCTACGCGTGGATTGAAGCAATACCGGGTGGTCGCCACCAGGGCAGGACGGGACAACACCAGGCACCACCGGACAACCGGACACGGATAAACTGCGGGAACGAAATCGCGGAGAATCTTCGGAGCGCCCCCCGTCCCTGCTCCGGGGTGAATCCCGTAAGGGAGTCGTGTGGTGGTGAGCCGTAGGTCCCGCCTGGTGCGGCGCCGGGTCGAACTCGGGCTGACCCAGGAGCGCCTGGCCGAACTGGTCCGCGTCGACGCGCGCACGATCTCGCGCTGGGAGAACGGCAGGTCCAGCCCTGACGAGTTCAACCGGCGCGACCTCGCCCGGGTGCTGGAGGTGCCGGCCCGCGACCTCGGCCACCTGCTCGCCTTCGTCGACGAGCCGGTCCCCGCCCCGGAGGAGCCCCCGGCCGGCGCCGGCGAGGAGCCCGGCGACGGCACCGTGCGCCTGCTGCTCACCGGCACCATCAGCCGGGAGGCCCCGCCCGCCGAGCCCGTCCTGGCCGAGGTCGCCGCGGGCGGCACGGTGGAGCTGCGCGGCCGGCTGTCGATCGACGCCATGCCCGTCGGCCGGCTGCCGCCGCCGCGGGCCGAGTTCGTGGTCAGGGACGACCTCCCGCGCGACCTCCCCGACTTCACCGGCCGCACCGCCCAGCTCGACGCCCTGCTCGCCGTCGCCCGCAGCCCGGCGCCCACGGCCGAGGCCTACGTGGTGTCGGGCCCGGGCGGCGTCGGCAAGACCGCCCTGGCGGTGCGGGCCGCGCACCGGCTCGCCGAGCACTTCCCCGACGGCCGCCTCTTCCTCAGCCTGCACGGCTACGCCGTCGGCCGCCGCCCCGTCACCACCCTGGAGGCGCTGGGCACCCTGCTGCGCGCCGTGGGGGTCCCGGCCGAGGCGCTGCCCGAGACCGTCGACGAACGCGCCGCCCTGTGGCGGGCCACCCTCGCCGACCGCCGGGTGCTCGTGGTGCTCGACAACGCCGTGTCCAGCACCCAGGTGCGCGAGCTGCTGCCGGCCTCACCCGGCTCGCTCGCCCTCGTCACCAGCCGCAGTGACCTCTCCGGCCTGGCCGGGGCACGCCACCTGTCCCTGGACATGCTGAAGCCGGCCGGCGCCGAGGCGATGCTGGCCGCCATCCTCGGCTCCGAGCGGGTCGGCGGCGAACCCGCCGCCGTGCGCGAGGTCGTCCGGCTGTGCGGCGGCCTGCCGCTGGCGCTGCGGATCGTCGCCGGGCGGATGGCCAGCAGGCAGCGGTGGACCTTCGCCCACGTCGCCGAGCGCTTCAAGGACGAGCGGCGCCGCTTCGAGGAGCTGCGCGCCGACGACCAGAGCGTCGCGGCCGTGTTCGCCGTCTCCCACCAGAGCCTCAGCCCGCTGCGGCGCCGCGCCTTCCTCCTGCTCGGGCTCATGATCGGCACCAGCGTCGACGCCTACGGCACCGCCGCCCTCCTCGACATCGACCCCCACGAGGCCGACGACGTCCTCCAGGACATGGTGAGCGCCTGCCTCCTCACCGAGGAGCCCGCGGGACGCTACCGCTTCCACGACCTCATCGGCGCCTACGCCCGCCAGCGCGCCCTCGCCGAACTCACCGCCCCCGACCGCGCCGCCGCCCTGCGCCGCTTCACCGACTACTGCACCGCCACCCAGCACCGCGCCGCCGAACTCCTCGACCCGCTCGTGCACGACTACCGCCTCGACATCAGCGCCCAGCCCGCCCACAGCCCCGGACTCCCCGACGTCCCCGCCGCCGTCGCCTGGCTGGACGCCGAACGCGAGACCATCACCGCCCTCATCGAGCACGCCGCCGCCCACGGGCGCCCCCGCCTGGCCTGGCAGCTCGCCTACGCCTTCTGGCGCTACTGCTTCGTCCGCGGCCACACCGACCTCTGGCTCAGCACCCACGAACGCGCCCTCACCGCCACCCGCGCCGCCGGCGACGACGAGGGCACGGCGATCACGCTGACGAGCATGGGCGCGGCCGACTACCTGACCGGCCGCTTCGACCACGCGATGGAGGCCCTGAACGAGGCGCTCGGCCTCTTCGCCGGGCTCGGCGACGAACGGGGCCAGGCGCGCGCCCGGATCAACCGAGGGGCGGTGCTGGAGTACGTCGGCCGCTACTCCGACGCGCTGCGCGAGTGGAAGCCGGTGCTGGCCACCATGCGCGAGACCGGCGACCGGCGGCGGGAGGCGTCGCTCGCCGCCAACGTCGCCCACGCGCAGCTCGCCCTGGGCAGGCTCGACGAGGCCGTCTCCTACGCACGCGCCGCCCTGGACATCGAGCTGCCCGGCTGGTCGTCCACCCACCCCCGGGCGCTGTGGGTCCTCGGCAGCGCCTACTGCAGGCTCGGCGACCACGCCGCCGCCCGCGAGCACCTGGACACCTCCATCGAGCTGTTCGGCGGCTTCGACGCGGCCGGAGAGGCCTACGCCCGCAGCAGCCTCGGCGTCCTCCTGCGCGAACAGGGCGATCTCGACGGGGCCGTCGCCGCGCACCTCGCCGCCCTCGACCTGTGCGTGAAGAGCGCGCAGCGGGCGGCCGAGGCCGACGTGCTGAATGAACTCGGTGCCACCTACACGCGCGCCGGCCGCCCGGCCGATGCCGCCGAGGCGTACGGCCAGGCGCTCATGCTGGCGCGCGACCGGCGGGACCGCCACGCCCTGGGGCTCGCATTGCTCGGCCTCGGAGCGCTGCGCGCCCGCGGCGGCGAGGCCGCCGAGGCCGTCCCCCTGCTGACCGAGGCCCTGGACGTCCTGACCGGGCTCGGTGTGCCCGAGGCCGAGGAGGCGCGCGCCGAACTGCTGGCCGTCGACGGCGGCGCGCACGCCGTCTCCACCGAGGCGCGGGCCGGCGGCGCCGCCCGCGACGGCGGCTGACCGCCCCCGCCCTGCCTGGCCGGGCCCGGCCGCCCGCTGGCCGCGAGTGGACGCAAGACCTTCGAAAGCGAGCCGAAAGCGTAGGGTCGTAGCGTCAACGAAAGTCTGTGGCGTCGCTCCCGCGCAGCTCCGTGCGCTGGAAGAGTCGTGGAGGAAGTACATGCCAGTCTTGTCGCACCCGTCGCGTTCGGACGACCTCTCGGTCGAGCTGGAGTTCCGCATCCTCGTCGGAGAGGTGCGACCCGGCTCCACGCCCGCGGAGCGCGGTTTCGAGGGCCCGCTGCCGGTCCTCGACTCCCTCGGCGTGACCGAGGACCCCATCGAGCCGGAGCGCAAGGCCGCGGCGCCGCGTAGGAACAAGGCCGCCGTGGCGCCGCGCAAGAACGAGGAGCGGCAGGCCGAGGCCCCGGCCCCCGCCCCGAGCAAGGGCGACACCGCCGAGTAGCCCCCGGGTGGAAGCGGCGCCCGACTCCGTGCACGCGGCCCGGCATCCGCCCGGCTGCGTACCGGCGTGGGTCCGGACGCGCTTGGTAGGCTTCGGCGCGTGGAGTTCGGGGTCCTGGGCCCGGTCCAGGCATGGCAGGACGGGCGCCCCATCGAAGTGGGGAGCCCTAAACAGCGCTGCGTGCTCGGTCTGCTCCTGGTCGACCTGGACAGGGAGGTCCCGCTCGACCGCCTGGTGGACGCCGTGTGGGGCGACAAGCCGCCGCGCAACGCCCGCGGCGGCCTGCAGGTGCACATCTCCCACCTGCGCAACGTCCTCCCCGCCGACACCATCAAGACGACCCCCGGCGGCTACCTCGCCTCGGTCGATCCGGAGGCGGTCGACCTGCACCGCTTCCGGCGGCGCGTGGCGGAGGCGCGCGGCTCCGACGAACCCGAGACGGCGGCCGCGTTATGGGACGAGGCGCTGGAGTGCTGGCGCGGCGACCCGCTGTCGGGGGTCGGGTCCGATCTGATCGACCATTCGGTCCGCGAGCCGCTGCTGGAGGAGCGCTGGGAGGCCGTGGAGGCCCGGGCGGGAGCGCTGCTCCGCGTCGGCCGCTACCGCGAAGTGATCTCCGATCTCACCCGGATGACCGGTGAGCAGCCCTTCCGGGAGCGGCTGCACGTCCTGCTGATGGCCGCGCTGCAGCGCGGCGGGCAGCGGGCGGCCGCTCTGGAGGTCTTCCGCCGGGCGCGCCAGATCTTCATTGACGAACTCGGCATCGAGCCCGGCCGCGAGCTTGTCGAACTGCACGGCCAGATCCTGCAGGACGACCCCGGGCTGGTGGGCGTCTCACCGGCCGTGGGCAGGGGCGACGACGGGGCCGCGGGCGCCCCCGCCGAGCCCGGTGAGGCGGCCGCCCCCGACGTCGACTTCGACGACCGGAACGACCTGCCGAGGGACACCCCCGACTTCACCGGCCGCCAGGAGGCGCTGACCACCCTGCTGCGCGTGGCCGAGCGCGGCGCTGAGCGCGCGGAGGTCTGCGTCATATCGGGACCGGGCGGCGTCGGGAAGACCGCTCTGGCGGTCCACGCCGCGCACCGGCTCGCCGACCGGTACCCCGACGGCCGCTTCTTCATCGACCTCTACGGGCACTCCGCCGGGCGCGAACCGATGACGATCCTGGCCGCCCTGGGCACCCTCCTCCGCGCGCTCGGGGTGAAGCCGCAGTCGGTGCCCGAGACGGTCGACGAGCGCGCCGCCCTCTGGCGGGCGCTGCTGAACGACCGCCGGGTGCTGGTGGTCCTCGACAACGCGGCCTCCAGTGCGCAGGCGCGGCCGCTGCTGCCCGCCGCGGTCGGCTCACTGGTCCTGGTGACCAGCCGCAACGACCTCTCCGGGCTGGTCGGCGCCCGGTACCTGTCGCTGGACATGCTCCGGTCGTCCACGGCCACGGCGATGCTCACCGCGATCCTGGGCGCCGAGCGGGTGGAAGCGGAGCCGGAGGCGGTCCGGCATGTGGTCGAACTGTGCGCCGGACTGCCGCTGGCGCTGCGGATCGTGGCCGCCCGGATGCTCAGCCGGCCGCGCTGGTCCTTCGCGCGGGTCGCCGAGCGGCTTAAGGACCAGCGGCGGCGCTTCGACGAGCTGCGGGCGGACGACCAGAGCGTGGCGGCCGTGTTCGCGCTGTCCTACCAGAGCCTCAACCCGGCCCAGCAGCGCGCCTTCCTGCTGCTCGGGCTGATGATCGGCACGAGCATCGACGACTACGGGGCCGCGGCCCTGCTGGGAGTGGACCCCCGGCGCGCCGACCAGATCCTGCAGGAGCTGGTCAGCGTCTGCCTGCTGAACGAGGAGGCGGCCGACCGCTACCGCTTCCACGACCTCATCGGGACCTATGCCTGGCAGCAGGCGCTGGAGCAGATCGCCGAGACGGAGCGCGAGACGGCGCTGCGGCGGCTCAGCGACTACTACCTGTCCACCGCGCGGAAGGCCGCCGAACTGCTCGACCCCCAGGTCCACTCCTATGAGCTGGACATCCGGTCGACGCCCCCGTACGAGCCGGTGCTGTCCGATGTGGCCGACGCGGTGAGCTGGCTCGACGAGCAGCGCGAGATCATCTCCGCGCTGATCGAGTTCGCGGCCGCGCACCGGCGGCCCCGGCTCGCCTGGCAGGTCGCCTACGCCTTCTGGCGCTACTGCTTCATCAAGGGGTACACCGACCTGTGGCTGAACACCCATCAGCGCGCCCTCGCGGTGACCCGTGCCGAGAAGGACGACCAGGGCAGCGCGATCACGCTGGTGAGCCTCGGTGTCGCCTGGTACCTGTCCGGGCGGGTGGACACCGCCCTGGACAGCCTCAACGATGGGCTCGACGTCTTCCGCTCGCTCGGTGACGAGATCGGCCAGGCACGGGCGCACATCAACCTCGCCGGGGTGTTCGAGCGCATGGGCCGCTACGCCGACGCGGTGCACGTCTCGGAACAGGCGCTCGTGTGGATGAGGAGCACCGGGGACCGGCGCCGCGAGGCGATGCTGCTCGGCAACATCTCGCACCTGAACTACCTGCTCGGCAACTACCGGGAGGCCGTCTCCTACAGCCATGCCGCGCTGGACATCGAGATCCCCGGCTGGGCCTCCACCCGCCCGCGGGCGCTGCGCACCCTGGGCGCGGTGTCGGTCCGCACCGGCGACTACGACGCCGCGCGCCGCCACCTGGAGTCGGCCCTGGAGATGTTCGACGACCTCGGCGACCCGGCGGGCGAGGCGTTCACCCGCAGCCACCTCGGCGTCGTGCAGCGCGAGCTCGGCGACCTCGACGCCGCCGTGAAGTCGCACCTGGCCGCGCTCGAGGCGTGCGAGCGCAGCGCGCAGCGCGTCGCCGAGGCCGATGTGCTCAACGAGTTGGGCGCCACCTACGCGCGGGCCGGCCGGTTCACCGAGGCCCAGGAGTCGCACGAGCGCGCCCTGCTGCTCGCCCGCGGCCGCCAGGAACGCTACGCCGAGGGCTACGCCGTACTCGGTCTGGGCCGCCTGCTGTCGATGTCGGGCGAGATCGCGAAGGCCGAACCCCTCCTCCGCGAAGCCCTGGAGACCTTCGCGGAGTTGGGGGTGCCCGAGGCGGCGGAGGCGCGCGTGGAGTTGGAGGGGCTGCGGGCGGCGGGGTGAGGGCCGCGGCTACCAGCTGGTGGCGACGGGCTGGCCCTCGGTGAAGCCGGCGGGGCTCTGGAGGCCGATGAGGGCGCGGTCGTGGAAGGACTCCAGGTCGGTGGCGCCGGCGTAGGTGAAGGCGCTGCGGACGCCGGCGATGATCTGGTCGATGAGGTCCTCGACGCTGGGGCGCTCGGGGTCCAGGTACATCCTGCCGGTGGAGATGCCCTCTTCGAAGAGGGCCTTGCGGGCGCGGTCGAAGGGGGAGTCGTCGGCGGTGCGCAGCCGGACGGCGCGGGCCGAGGCCATGCCGAAGCTCTCCTTGTAGCGGCGGCCCTGGGGGTCGCGCTGGACGTCGCCGGGGGATTCGTAGGTGCCGGCGAACCAGGAGCCGATCATCACGTTGGCGGCTCCGGCGGCCAGGGCGAGGGCGACGTCGCGGGGGTGGCGCACGCCGCCGTCGGCCCAGACGGAGCGGCCCAGGGCGCGGGCCTGCGCGGCGCACTCGACGACGGCCGAGAACTGGGGGCGGCCGACGCCGGTCATCATCCGGGTGGTGCACATCGCGCCCGGGCCGACGCCGACCTTGACGATGTCGGCGCCGGCGTCGACGAGGTCGCGCACGCCGTCGGCGGTGACGACGTTGCCGGCCGCGACCGGCACCCCGGGGTCCAGGGCGCGCACGGCGCGCAGCGCGCCGAGCATCTTGTCCTGGTGGCCGTGGGCGGTGTCGACCACGAGGACGTCGACGCCGGCGTCCAGCAGTTCGGCGGCCTTGGCGGCGACGTCGCCGTTCACGCCGACGGCGGCGGCGACGCGCAGCCGGCCCTTGGCGTCGACGGCGGGGCGGTAGAGGGTGGAGCGCAGCGCGCCGGTGCGGGTGAGCACGCCGACGAGGGCGCCGTCCGGGCCGACGACGGGCGCGAGGCGGTGCCGGAAGTCGTGCAGGGTGTTGAATGCCTCGCGCGGGTCGACGTCGTCGCGCAGGGTGAGCACGTCGCCGGACATGACCTCGCGCAGCTGGGTGAAGCGGTCGACGCCGTGGCAGTCGGCCTCGGTGACGACGCCGAGCGGGCGGCGGGAGGCGTCGACCACCACGACGGCGTTGTGCGCCCGCTTGGGCAGCAGGTTCAGCGCCTCGCCGACGGTGCTGTCGGGGCCGAGGGTGAGCGGGGTGTCGTGCACCAGGTGGCGGTCCTTGACCCAGCCGACGACGTCGCGCACCACCTCGATCGGGATGTCCTGCGGGATGACGGTGAGGCCGCCCCGGCGGGCCACCGTCTCGGCCATCCGGCGCCCGGCCACCGCGGTCATGTTCGCGACGACCAGCGGGATGGTGCCGCCGGTGCCGTCGGAGACGGAGAGGTCGACGTCGAGCCGGGAGCTCACCGAGGACGGGCGGGGCACCATGAACACGTCGCTGTAGGTCAGGTCGCGGTCGGGCGTGGTGTCGTTCAGGAAGCGCACGTGTTCACCTCAGCACCGGGCGGGCCGGGGACGCCGAATAGCGCTCCCGGCCCGGGCCGAAAGTCCGTTTACCCGTTCATCATGCCCGATAGCGACGATCGGCTAGACCCGCGATCCGTTTCGCGACGGGGTGCCGGCCTCCTCGGGGCCCGTGCCGGGGCCGCCGCGGGCGAGCACCCAGGGCACCCGGGGCTCCACCGCCCAGCGGGTGGCCCAGCGGACCGGCCGCGAGGCCAGCAGCAGGGTGAGCAGGACGGCCGCGCCGGTGTTCACCGCCAGGCCCGCGTAGCCGTCGACCGCGTCGTACCAGCCCGCCATCTCGGCGATCCGGATCGGCAGGCCGTGCAGCAGGTACACGTACATGGTGGTGGCGCCCAGCGCGGTGAACCAGGTGCGGCGGCGCGGCGCGAGCGCGAGCACGCCGAGGGCGAGCAGCCCGGCCGCGGCCAGGAAGCCGGCCCGCACCAGCAGCCCGGGGGTGATCGGCGCGTCGCGGGTCTCCAGCGTCTCGCGCCACAGCACCCACTCGGTGCTCAGGTCCGGGATCAGCACGAAGGTCGCCGCGAAGGCGGCGGCGAACAGCAGCACGGCCGCGACCCGCACCCAGCGGCGCCGCAGCGCCTCCAGGTGCTCGGGGCGCAGCGCCAGGCCGAGCACGAAGAACGGCAGCAGGCTGAGCACCCGGCTCATCGACATGTCGAAGCCGAACTCCTGCACACCGGTGGCGAGCGAGACGCCGACGGCCACCGCCACCGGCCAGCGCAGCCGGCGCCACAGCGGCACCGACAGCCGCCACAGCAGCAGCGCCAGCAGGAACCAGGTGATCCAGACGGGTTCGAGCGGGCTGGGCGGCGCGCTGTCGCCGGCCAGCAGCTGCTGGCCGGAGTAGAGCGCCCAGAAGATCAGGTACGGCACCGCCACGCCGGTGAGCAGCCGGTCGACCCGGCGCGGGGCGCCGTCGAAGGACTTCGACAGGTACCCGCAGATCAGCACGAACGCCGGCATGTGGAAGAGGTAGATCCAGAAGTACAGGGCGTCGGCGAGCCGGGTGTCGCGGGCCGGCGAGATCGCGTGGCCGATGACCACCAGCGCGATGAGCAGGAACTTCGCATTGTCGAGCAGGACGTCGCGGGAGGCGGGCTCCGGCGGTGCCGGGCCGGCCCGGTCGGTGTCGCGGGGCTCGGTGGCGGCGCGAGGCGCCGTGGGCTCGCAGGTCGTCACGGAAGACTCCGGGTCGGTTGGACACGATTGCGGGGTGTTACCAACGGTGACCTGAACGACCGTACTAGATAAAACCTCTAATATCTCGCGCGAAGCTGTGATTTGACTGGGACGGGAGTCACGGCAAGCTAACGGCAAAGTGAACAGTTCGGGGAAATTCGTACTGAAGCGTCCCGGTACGTCAGCCCGCCCGGACGGCGGCCAGCATCGCGGCGGCGATCGCGTCGACGTCGTCCGCGCCGGTCACGAAGGGCGGCATCGTGTACACGAGGTCGCGGAACGGCCGCAGCCACACGCCGTGCGCCACCGCGGCGCGGGTGGCCGCGGCCACGTCCACCGGCCGGTCCAGCTGCACCACCCCGATCGCGCCCAGCACCCGCACATCCCGCACGCCGGGCAGCGCGGCCGCCGGGGCGAGCCCGGTCCGCAGCCGCTCCTCGATCCCGGCCACCTTCCGCCGCCAGTCCGTGGCCAGCAGCAGGTCGACGCTGGCCAGCGCGACGGAGGCGGCCAGCGGATTGGCCATGAAGGTCGGGCCGTGCATCAGCGCGCCCGCCCCCGCGTCCACCCGCTCGGCCACCGCACGGGTGGTCAGCACCGCCGACATGGTGAGGTAGCCGCCGGTGAGCGCCTTGCCCAGGCACATGATGTCCGGCGCGATCCCGGCGTGGTCGCAGCCGAACAGCCGCCCGGTACGGCCGAAGCCGGTGGCGATCTCGTCGGCGATCAGCAGCACCCCGAAGCGGTCGCACAGCTCGCGGACGCCGCGCAGGTAGCCGGGCGCGTAGAAGCGCATCCCGCCGGCCCCCTGCACCACCGGCTCCAGGATCACCGCCGCGATCCGCTCGCCGTGCCGCTCCAGCGCCGCCTCGATCTCGGCCAGGTAGGCGGGGTCGGGCTCGGCGCCGTAGCCGGGCGGCGGCGCGGAGACGAACACGTGCTCGGGCAGCACGTGCCGGAACAGGTGGTGCATCCCGCCGACCGGGTCGCACACCGCCATCGCGCCGAAGGTGTCGCCGTGGTAGCCGCCGCGCACCGTCAGCAGCCGGGTGCGCCGCCCACCGCCGCCGTCCATCCAGTACTGGAGCGCCGTCTTGATCGCGACCTCCACCGCCACCGAGCCGGAGTCGGCCAGGAACACCTCGGTGAGCGCGCCGGGCGCCAGCTCGGCCAGCCGCTCGGCCAGCGCGACGGCGGGCGGGTGGGTGAGCCCGCCGAACATGACGTGCGCCATCCGGTCCAGCTGCTCGCGGACGGCGGCGTTGAGCACCGGGTGGTTGTAGCCGTGCACGGCCGCCCACCACGACGACATGCCGTCGACCAGCCGGGTGCCGTCGGCCAGCCGCAGCCGCACGCCCTCGGCGGCCACCACCGGCAGCACCTCGGGCGGCTCGACCCGGCCCGCGTAGGGGTGCCACAGCCGGGCGCGGTCGCGGGCGAGCAGATCTGCGATCCGGTCGGGCGGCAGCGGCGGCTCCATGGAGGCCGACCCTACCGGCGGCCCGCGGCCGCCCCCGCGGGCGGGGCGCGCCCACCGGGCGACCGCGGCGCGGCCGCGTCCGCCCCGACCAGCACAATGATGCGCATGCGCCCCGAGCTTCCGCGCCTGTGCCGCCTCCGCCGGCCCGGCATCCCGTTCCACCCGCTGGAGCGGCGGCTGCTGCTGGCGTGCGTCGGCGTGACCGGGCTGACCTTCGTCGGCGTCGCGCTGCGGGTGATGGAGGGCCAGGCCGACCAGACCATCGCGCTGCTGGCGCTGCCGGTGCTGCTGTGGATCACCCGGGGCCGGCTGTACGCGCACCAGCGGGTGAACGGCGTGCGGATCAGCGAGAACCAGTTCCCCGAGGTGCACCGGATGGTGGTCGAGGCGTCGGCCCGCCTCGGCCTGCCCCGAGTGCCCGACGCCTACGTCGTACTGGGCAACGGGCGGGTGAACGCGCTGGCGTCCGGGCACGGCCTGCGCCGCTTCGTGGCGGTCAACAGCGATCTGTTCGAGATCGGCGCCGTCGGCGGCGACAGCGACGCGCTGCGCTTCGTGATCGGGCACGAGGTCGGCCACATCGCCGCCGGGCACGCCTCCTACTGGCGCCAGCTCGGCCTCTCGGTGGCCAACCTGATCCCCTTCGTCGGGGTCTCGGTGAACCGCGCGCAGGAGTACACCGCCGACAACTGCGCCTACCTGTACTGCCCGGAGGGCCGCCACGGCCTGCGGGTGCTGGCGGCCGGCAAGTACCTGTACCGGTCGGTGGACTTCCAGGCCATCGCCGACCGCGCCCACACCGAGCGGGGCTTCTTCATCTGGCTCGTCAACGCGCTGTCCAGTCACCCCGTCAACACCTGGCGCTTCGCCGCGCTGGCCGACCGGTCCCGCCCGGGGCGGGTGTTCTGAGAGTTCACCCTGGTTGGCGGTACGCTGAGTGGTTCGTCCTGGTCCGGTCAAGTCAGCGTGTCGGATTAGCGTTTCCGCAGCTGACGGGTGAACATCGCGACACATCCGCCAGCGCGACGGCCCGACCGGGGTCGTCCGGTCCGGCCAAGCCGGTCCGTCGAAACCGTCACGGAGATCTCAGACGTGCCTGTCTACGATCGCGCGCGTGCCCGCCTCGCCCTGCCGATCGCCCTCGCGGCGGTCCTGGCCGCCGCGGCCGGCTGCTCGGGGGCCGACGACCGCGCCGCCGGCAATGACGCGTCGGGCCGGATCGCCGTCGAGCCCGACTGGATCGAGGGCCTGGAGTTCCGCGAGGAGACGCTGGAGTCCGGGCAGGTCACGGCGACGGCGCGCCACCCGGTGGTGCCCGGCGCCAACCCGTTCACCATCGACGTGCACTCCACGATCGCCGAGCAGCAGAGCGCGTTCGTCGCCGAGTTCGCCGGCGGCGACGCGCCCGCCGTGCTGCGGTCCGACACCGCGCTGCTGGCCGCCTCGGGCACCGTGCTCGGGGCCAGGATCGTGACCGACCGCTCGGCCGCCGTCCCCGGCGAGGAGCCGGGCAGCGGCCCGGCGGGCCGCTCGGCGACCACCCGCTGGTACGACGCGTCCACCGGCGAGGCGTTGCCGTGGACCGCGCTGCTCACCGGCCGCAACGCCGCCGACCGGCTCGGCGTGCTGGTCGCCGCCGAGCTGCTGGAGCGCGGCGACGTCAACCGCGAGCGGGTGCTGGAGACCTGGCCGGACGCCGCGGTGGCCGAGGGCACCGCGAGCCCCGTCCCCACCGCCGGGGCCACCGCCCGCCCGGCCGAGCGGCCCACCGGCGGCATGTTCGACAACGTGCCCGAGGACATCACCCCGCCCACCCCGCCCGCGCCGCCGGCCTCCCCCGGCACCGTCCTCGCGCCGGAGGAGGCCCGGGTGCTCGCCGAGGAGCTGGCCGCCTCGCCGCTGGACGACATCGGCTTCGACGGCGCGGGCGGGATCGTGGTCGGCTTCGGCCCCGGCGAGTTCACCGCGGCCGACGCCGGCGAGGTGCGCGTCACCGTCGAGCGCGCCGGGACCGACCCGCTGCTGTCGGAGTTCGGCCGGCGGGTCCGCGACCAGGCCGTGGCCGGCACCCGCCGGCTCGAACTCGGCGCCGCCGCCGACGACCCGGTGCCGTCCAGCACCGTGGACTGCCTGCGGGTGCCGTGCGCCGCGCTCACCTTCGACGACGGCCCCGGCGAGGGCACCCCTGCCGTGCTCGACGCGCTCGCCGAGCGGCAGGCCCGCGGCACCTTCTTCGTGATGGGCCAGCTGGCGCCGGAGTACCCCGAGCTGCTGCGGCGCATGGTCGCCGAGGGCCACCAGATCGGCAACCACACCTGGAAGCACGACGACCTGTCGACCATGAGCGCCGAGGCCGTCCGGGAGGACATCGAGCGCACCGCCGACGCCATCGAGGCGGCGGCCGGGGTGCGGCCCACCATGGTCCGCCCGCCCTACGGCGCCTACACCCAGGAGACCCTGGAGGCCCTGGGCGCACCGGCCATCCTGTGGAGCAACGACACCATGGACTGGCACAGCCGCGACACCCGCCGTACCGTGACCGTGGCCACCGAGGAGACCCGGCCGGGCGGCATCGTGCTGATGCACGACATCCACCCCGAGACGGTCGCCGGGGTGCCCGACATCATCGACGGCCTGCTGGCCCGGGGCTTCCGGCTCGTCACGGTCGGCGAGCTTTACGGCGAGAACCCGCCCGGACCGGGGGAGGCGTCCGGCTGCCTGGACGGCTGCGTCTCCCCGACCGGCTACTGAGCCGCCGGCCGGCCGAGCGAAGCGGGGCAGGTGAGCAGAGCTCCTTAGGGGAAAGACCCGGGAAGGCGGCCGGTGCACGGAGGCCGCTTACCGGAGCGGAAAGGGCAGGATGGACACGTGCTGGAATCAACCCCGTCGGCCGTGACCGCGCCGCACCACCCCGAAGCCCGCGAACGCGCCCACGACTCCGCGGCGGCGGCCACCCCGCGTCCGGTCGGCGGCGTGGTCGAGTCCGAGCCGTCCCCGGGACCCGAGCCGGTGCCCATCGGGCCGCCCACCCGGCTGCGGCACTGGACGGTCACCACCGCCGACGGCGTGCCCATCGACACGGTCATGTGGCAGCGCCGCGACACCCGCCGCGACACCGCGATCGTGATGGCGCACGGCTTCACCGGCACCTGGCGCAGCCCCGACATCCGGCGGCTGGCCCGCTTCCTGGACCACCGCGGCGACGTGATGGCCTTCGACTTCCGCGGCCACAAGTCCTCGGGCGGCGTCTCCACCATCGGCGACCGCGAGGTGCTGGACCTGGACGCCGTCGTCCGGCACGCCCGCGGCCTGGGCTACACCCGGGTGGCCACCATCGGCTTCTCGCTCGGCGCCGCCGTGGCCATCCGGCACGCCGCCCTGTTCGGCGGGGTGGACGCCGCCGTCGCCGTCAGCACGCCCAGCCGCTGGTACTACCGGGGCACCCGGGCGATGCGGGTGCTGCACTGGGGCGCCGAGCACGACCTGGGCCGGCTGGTGCTGCGGGTCTTCCGCGACGTGCGGGTCACCACCGTGCCCTGGGACCCGGTGCCGCCCTCGCCGCTGGAGGTGGTGGCACGGGTGGCGCCCGCGCCGCTGCTGCTGGTGCACGGCGACATCGACCACTACTTCCCGCTGGAGCACGCCTACCGGCTCTACGAGGCGGCGCGCGAGCCCAAGGAGCTGTGGGTGGAGCGCGGGCTCAGGCACGCGGAGGCGGCGATCGGCAACGACCTGATCGGCCGGGTGGCGGGCTGGCTGGACCGCGCGCTGCCCGAGGCGGCCGAGTCCGCGCCCGTCGCGGCCGAGGCCCGCGTCGAGCCGCCCGACGCGCCCGAGCCCGCGGCCGAGGCGCCCGCGTCCTGACCCGCCGGGCCGCGGCGGGAAGCCCGAGGTGGCGAGCGTGATCACGAAGCCGTACAACTGAGGGGATGAGATCCCCCGAGGCCGAGGCCCGACCCGGCGGACGCGGCGCGGGCGGCATCCGCTCCCGGTCCTTCGCCCTGCTGCTGCTCAGCACGATCGCCGCCTTCGGCGGGCACAGCCTGCTGCTGCCGGTGGTGCCGCTGCTGGCCGAGGCGGGCGGCGCCGGCGACCTCGGCGCGGGCGCCACCACCGGCGTCTTCATGCTCACCACCGTGGTCACCCAGCTCGGCATGCCGGCGCTGCTCGCCCGGGGCGGCTACCGGTGGACGCTGGCGGCCGGCTCGGTCCTGCTCGGCGCGCCCGCGCCGCTGCTGGCGCTCGGCTCGGACCTGTGGCTGGTCATCGCGGTCTCCGCGGTGCGCGGCGTCGGCTTCGGCATGGTCACGGTGGTCGGCAGCGCGCTGGCCGCCCGGCTGGTCCCGCCCGGGCAGCTGGGGCGCGCCGTCGGCCTGTACGGCTTCGCGCTCGGCCTGCCCAACCTGCTCTGCCTGCCGGCCGGCGTCTGGTTCGCCCTGGAGGTGGGCTTCGCGCCGCTGTTCGTGCTGGGCGCGGTCCCGCTGCTGGGCGCCGCCGTGGTCGGCGGGATCAGGGTCGCGCCGCCGCCCCCCGGCCCGGCCGGGCGGCCGGCGCCGGCGCCGCCGGGCGGCCGCGCACTGGCGCTGCTGCTGCTCGCGCCGACCCTGGTGATGCTGGCCGGATCGGTGGGCTTCAGCGTGGTGGTGACCTTCCTGCCGCTGGCGCTGCCGCACGTGGTCGCGGCGGTGCCGGGCGCGCTGTTCGCCTTCAGCTGCGCGCTGATGGCCACCCGCTGGCTGGCCGGGGCCGTCAGCGACCGGGCCGGGCGCCCGGTGCTGCTGGCCGCCGGGCTGGCCGCGGCCGCCGCCGGGTCCGGCGGGCTGCTGGCCGCGATGGCGGCCGGCGGCTGGGCCGCGGTCGCGCTGCTGCTGGCCGGGGCGACCCTGTTCGGCGCCGGCTTCGGCACCCTGCAGAACGACGCCCTGGTGATCATGTTCAACCGCTCGGGCCCCGAGGGGCGCGGTACGGCGAGCGCGATGTGGAACATCGCCTACGACGCCGGCACCGGCCTGGGCGCGGTGCTGGTCGGCGCCGCCGCCGAGAGCTTCGGCTACCCGGCGCCGCTGGCCGCGATCACCGTGCTGATGGCGGCCTGCCTGCCGGTCGCCCTGGCCGTGCGCACCGGCCCGCGCCGGCCCTGAGCCGGGGCGGCGGTGCCGGCACGGCGCGCCGGTCAGAAGACCGAGACGTGCACGTGGTCGTAGTGGTTCTGGGTGACGCTGCCGCGGTCCTCCATGCCGCGCCAGCCGGCGCCGGGGTTGCGGGCGTCCCAGATGCGCTGCTGCCAGATGACGTACATGACGCCCAGCGACGAGGCGTTGTTCTGCAGGTAGGCGGCGATCTCGTCGCCGAGCGCGGTGTTCTCCGCCGAGGGCATCGCCCCGCCCGAGCTCATCATGAAGTCGCAGGCGCGGCCGGAGCCGTGCTCGCCGGGGTCGCCGGGGCGCATGCAGCCGACCGGGTACGGGAGGCTGAAGTTGCTCACCACGGCGTCGCGGACGGTGGCCATGCGCGGGGTGACGTCGTAGTAGCCGGGGCCCGCGGCGGCGCCGGGGTCGGTGCTGCCGCTGCCCGCGGTCTCGCCCGAGGCGGCGTTCTCGGCGTCCTCCGCGCGGTAGCGCTCGATCATCTCGGCGACCTCGTCGCGCTGGCTCTCCAGGTCGTCGACCAGGTCGCTCGCGTCGGCCAGCCGCTCGTCGGCCTCGGCCCGCGCCTCCTCGCGCTCCTCGACCAGCGAGATGTAGGAGTCCAGCTGCTCGCTGTTGTTGCGCGAGACGTAGTCCATGGCGGCGAGGTCGGCGAGGAAGCGGTCGGGGTCGTCGCTCATCGTCATCTGGAGGGTGGGGTCGAAGCCGCTGGTCATGTAGTTCACCGCGGCGAGCTGCGCGACGCCCTGGCGGGCGGACTCCAGCTCCTGCTCGGCCTCGCTCAGCCGCTCCTCGGCGCGCTCGGCGGCGTCGCGAGCGTCGCGGTACTGCTGCAGCTCGCCGTCGTACTCCTCCTCCAGTTCGGCGGCCCGCTCGTTGAGCTCCTCCAGGCTGGGCTCGTCCTCGGGTTCGGCCAGCGCGGTGGGGGCCGGCGCGAGCACGGCGATGGCCAGCGCGGCCGCGAAGGCGGCGGCGGTCCTCCTGGCGCGGGTACCGGCGCTTGCGTCGGCACCGCGCGAACCTCCGCGTCCGGTGCTGTCGGCGACGTCCACACACGCTCCTCTCAAGGTCCGCCCGGCGGGTGTGCGGGGGCTCCGCCGCGGCGGGGCCGCCAGGGGGAGCCGGTCGGCGGCTGGGGCGCGGGGGCAGGGGGCGTCCCGGTGGCCGGCTCGGGGGCGGGCGGCGCGTATCGGGCGATTATCCCGATCCGTCCTGAAGCGGGCCACAGCGTAACACAACCGTGATCTCGTCCGATTCCGCTTCGGGGAATCCGGCCCGGCGGGCGGCCAGAGCGCCTTCGTGCTTGTTCTTGACAAGCGCCGTGCGTCGAGTAATAATCAACGAGTCAGTTGAACAACAGGTTGGTTGTAAA
The DNA here is from genome assembly GCF_003002095.1 of Allonocardiopsis opalescens. Lineage (GTDB taxonomy): Bacteria > Actinomycetota > Actinomycetes > Streptosporangiales > Streptosporangiaceae > Allonocardiopsis > Allonocardiopsis opalescens. The sequence continues at coordinate 238,714 of NZ_PVZC01000001.1, forward strand.
TAAGTCGGCGGCGACGCCGGGACAGGAGCGCACCATGGCTGCCACGGAGATCACCATCGAGCCGGGCCGGCACGACATCGTGATCACCCGCGTCTTCGACGCCCCCAAGGAGCGGGTCTTCCGCGCCTTCACCGACCCCGAGCTGTTCAAGCGGTGGAACGGGCCCAGCGGGTACGACACCGTGCTGGACCGCTGGGAGGCCGAGTCCGGCGGCACCTGGCGCTACGTCAGCCGCGGCGAGCAGGGCGAGTTCGGCTTCCGCGGCGTCTTCCACGACGTGGTGCCCAACGAGCGCATCGTGCAGACCTTCGAGTTCGAGGGCATGCCCGGCCACGTCTGCCTGGAGACGGCCACCTTCGAGGAGGTCGACGGCCGCACCCGCTACACCGGGGTCTCGGTCTTCCAGAGCGTCGAGGACCGCGACGGCATGGCGGCGTCGGGCATGGAGAGCGGCGTGAACGACGGCTTCGACAAGCTGGACGAGCTGCTGCGGGAGCAGTGACGTCCCGGCGCGGGCCCGGTACCGGTCGGCCGCGACCGGCACCGGGCCCGCGTGTGAAGGGAAAGTTTCGGGAATGTCGCCGCCCCTTTACAGCCCGTGTCGGTCCGGTTTAACCTCCGGATGGGTGTGGGAGCGCTCCCACAGGGTGGTCACGGCGGATGCGCTCCCCGCTCCACGGGGGTCCTTACCGCGACCGTCTCTTGAGGAGCCAGCCATGCCCCGCAGACCCGTGCGCGCCGCCTTCGCCGCCGGCGCCGCCCTCGCCACGGCGGTGGCGGCCTTGGCCGCCGGCGCCGGACTCCTCGGCCCGGCCCCTGCCGCCGCCGACACAACGGCCGCCGCCGACGACACCTTCTACGTCAACCCCGAGATGAGCTCCGCCCGCTGGGTGGCGCAGAACCCCAACGACAGCCGCACGCCGGTGATCCGCGACCGGATCGCCTCCGTCGCGCAGGGCACCTGGTTCACCAGCTACAACCCCACCCAGGTGCGCGGCCAGGTCGACGCCCTGGTCGGCGCGGCCCAGGCGGCCGGGCAGATCCCGATCATGGTCGTCTACAACATCCCCAACCGCGACTGCAGCGGTGCCAGCACCGGCGGCGCGCCCAGCCACAGCGCCTACCGCTCCTGGGTGAACGAGGTCGCGGCGGGCCTGGAGGGCCGCCCGGCCACGATCATCCTGGAACCCGACGTGCTCGCGCTGATGGGCAACTGCATGGACTCCGGCCAGCAGGCCGAGGTGATGGCGTCCATGGCCCACGCCGGTCAGGCGCTGCGGGCCGGCTCCCCGCAGGCGCGGGTCTACTTCGACGCCGCGCACTCCGCGTGGATGGAGCCCGGTGAGATGGCGGCGCTGCTCAACGGCGCCGACATCGCCGACAGCGCGCACGGCATCTCCACCAACGTCTCCAACTACCGCAGGACCGCCGACGAGATCGCCTACGCGCAGGCCGTCATCGCGGCGACGGGCGTGCCCTCGCTGCGCGCGGTCATCGACACCAGCCGCAACGGCAACGGCCCGGCCGGCTCGGAGTGGTGCGACCCCGCCGGGCGGGCGATCGGCACGCCCAGCACCACCCAGACCGGCAATGCCGCGATCGACGCCTTCCTGTGGGTCAAGCTGCCGGGCGAGGCCGACGGCTGCGCCGGCGCGGCCGGGCAGTTCATCCCGCAGCTCGCCTACGACATGGCGATGGCCGCGCCCGACCCCGGCCCCGACCCCACCGACCCGCCGGATCCCACCGACCCGCCGTCGGCGGGCTGCACGGCCTCCTACGCCGTCGCCAGTGAGTGGGGCGGCGGGTTCACCGCCAATGTGACGGTGACCAACACCGGCACCGCGCCCATCGACGGCTGGACGGTCAGCTGGACCATGCCCAGCGGCCAGCGGGTCGCCAGCGCGTGGAACGCCGAGGTCGCGCAGAGCGGCACCACCGTCACCGCCCGCCCGGTGACCTGGAACTCCGTCGTCCCCGGAGGGTCGAGCGTCAGCTTCGGCTTCCAGGCCAGCCGCTCGGGCGGCAGCGCCCAGGCGACCGACCTGAGCTGCCAGGCCGGCTAGCGGCCGCCCGTCCCGGCGCCCGGGCCCTCCTCGCGGGGGGCCCGGGCGCCGCCGTGCCCTCCCCCCGAGGGAGGCGGGAACTTGCGGTGCGCCGCTAATGTCGTCGTGTGCGGTCGTTGAGTGGTCTGTGAGGCGCGCGCTCGCCGCCGGGCCGACGACCCGAGCGCGCCGAACCCGCTACGGGAGCGAGGCAAGGAAGTGGGGATGATCTGTCCGGCCTGCGGGGCCCGCTATCCCGTGGGCACTCCGGTGTGCCGGCGCGACTTCCAGGTGCTGCGGCCTGATGTGCCGCCGGCCGAGCCGTGGGCGGCGCGCGGGGCGAACGCCACCGTCGCCTACCCGGTGCGGCCGCTGCGCGCGGCGGAGCCGGCCGGGCGGCCGCCGGAGCCGGTCGCGGCCGGGACCGGCCACATGCTCTGCTCCGACCCCGACTGCGGCGCGGCCTACATCGGCAGCGGTGACGTCTGCCCGTACTGCGGCAGCCCGGTCTCGCGGCTCACGCCCGAACCGGCGCCGCACGCGGCGCCGAGCGCGCCTCCGGGGCGCTCGGGGCTCCAGTTCCCGTGGGGGATGCTGGTGGTCGACCGCGAGCCGGTGCGCATCGGCCGGGAATCGGCCGACCGCGCGCTGGTCAGGGAGCTGGACCGCTACGACAACGTCTCGCGCCAGCACGCGGTGGTGTGGCGCGACGGCGCCCGGCTGTGGGTCAGCGATATGGACTCCTCCAACGGCACCTTCGTGAACGGGCGGCGGCTGGCGGCGGGCATCCCGCGGGAGTTGAACGCGGGCGACATCGTGCGCTTCGCCGCGGATCTCAGCGCCGTGGTGGTGGGCGGACCCCCGGGCGGGGGAGCCGGTCCGGGGCTGCCCGAGGGCCCCTTCGACGGCGGCCGGCGCGGTGACGGCGGCCGCTTCGGCTGAGTCCGCGGCCCGCGACGGACGGTGATTGCCCAGCTAGTCGGGTGTGCCGTCGCCTTCGTCGGCCTGAGAAACCTACCCGGCTAGTTTCGTCGCCACCTGAGGGGTACGACAGGGCTCGTTCGGCTCTGCTCGATAACGCACGGCTGTCCGAAGTTAACTGATATGTGCGATCAGGTAGCGCCGACGCTTCATATGGTGGTTAGGTTTACCGCTGAAGCGGGCCGTGTTGTCGGAGGCGGAAGTCCGGCCGGTTCGCACCGGCCCTCGCGGGTCTAATCGGGGTGAAGGGAGCGCGCGATGTCCTACCTGCGTGTGGAGGTTCCGGAGATACCGGAGCGCCGCTCGGAGATCGTGCCGGCCCGGATCGCCCGCAAGGTCGCCCCCCTGTTCGGCGTCGACTGGGAGGGCTCGCCGCACGGCATGACCTGGGTGAGCGACTTCGCCCAGATCACCCTGAACGAGATCGCCCGCGGCGCCCCCCGGCTGTCCAAGGAGGAGGAGCAGGCGCGGCAGCGCTTCGTCGAGGCGACGGACGGCACCGACCCCTCCCCGTTCGCCGAGCACACCCAGGACGGCCTGTCGGTGCTCGGCGACCCCACCTCCGAGCAGGGCCAGGTGGTCGGCCGGGGCGTGCACGCCGACGGCCAGCTGCGGCTGGAGATCGCCAACGCCACCCTGAACAAGTACGGGCCCGACACCAAGGCGGCCGTGGTGCTGTCCGGGGCCAATGTGCTGTTCAGCAAGATCACCGAGGACATCGGGGTCGCCCTGCACTATCTGCGCAAGACCGAGTCGGGCGCGGCCCTGGACTCCGAGGTGCAGGTGGCGGCGCACGCCGCGCTGCTGCTCTTCGCCTACCGCGCGCAGCCCGCCCTGTTCGTCGCCGCCTCCCAGGCGCGCGAGGTGCAGCACGCCCTCACCGCCACCCCCTTCGACATCGGCGGCATCGGTGAGCTGCCGCTGGCCCGGTGCGAGCTGAGCGGCGTCACCGCCCCGGCCGCGAACCGCAGGGGCAGGGGCCGGCAGCGCGGCGGCGCCGCCGCCAAGGACACCATGCAGCCCGCCACCTTCGAGGTGGTCGACGACACGATCGAGGAGCTGGACCTCCAGTTCGTGCACCCCACCGCCGGGCCGCAGACCGAGGCGGGCCGGCACGACGGCAACCAGCCCGACCCCGCGCTGAGCCGCCGCACCCTCGCGGGCCTGCTGATCCGCACCATCCTGCGCCTGGGCCGGGCCGACTCCCGGCTCGGCCTGCTGCGGGTGCACGAGCACGCCCCGGGCCGCCGCCGGCTCGAGGTCTTCGTCACCTCGCTGCGCTTCATCAACGACTACCTGCGCCAGGCCCAGCCGCTGCTCGACCAGGAGCTGCGCCGCCAGGTGAGCGACGGCGACGCCGAGGAGGCGGCCCGGCTGGCGGCGCGCTTCGCGCCCCGGCTGCTGCCCAAGCTGCCCGCCACCGCCGAGCTGGAGCGGATGCGGGTGCAGACCAGGCAGACCGTGCTGGCCGCGCTCTACATGGCCGCGCGCTACGTGCAGCAGGACCGCGACCTGCGCCGCCTGCTCGACGTGCACCAGGGTGTGGCCGCCGCCGAGCTGCCGGCCACCGCCGCCTACGCGCTGCGCCTGCGCGACCTCGCCGAGAAGCTGCTGCCCGAGGACGACCCCGTGCGCGCCGAGATCACCGCGCACGCCGCGATCGGGGTGATCCGCTTCGGCCAGGACCGCGCCGGCAAGACCGGCGAGCTGGCCGAGGAGGTGCGCACCCTGCGCGCCACCGACGAGCGGGTGCTGGAGCTGGTGCGCGCCGGGGCGATGGACGTCGGCACCGGGCTCGACCTGCTCAGCCGGATCGCGATCGCCGTCAACGCGGTGCACGTCATGCAGCGCACCGCGCCCGACCCGGCGCTGCCGCCGGCCGAGGAGCTGAGCGCGCTGCTGCGCGAGCGCTGGGACCACTTCAACGCCGAGCTGGCCTCCTTCAGCCACGACGACCAGCGGCTCGACTACTACCGGCACAACTACGCCGGCTTCCTGGCCGCGCTGACCGACTCCGAGAACGACCTGCGGGCCGCGCTGCGGCTGTTCCGCGAGAAGGTGCTGCCGGAGCGGTGGACGTACTACCAGGAGGCCGAGTGGTACATCGGCTGGCGGCTGTCGGCGCAGGTCGCGATCAGGGCCGGGGTGGCCCTCGCCGCACTGCTGGCCGAGCGGGGCGCCGCCGACCTCAAGGACGAGCTGACCGCCCTGCACGACCTGCTGGTGCAGGTGGAGTCCGACCCGCAGACCCTGCAGAGCGTCCGCTCCGACGGCGCCGTCTCCATCGGGGTGGTCATCGCGGCCGAGTCGCTGGCCCTGGGGCACCTCGCCCTGCTGGAGGCGCGGGCGGCCGGCACCCTGGCCGAGCCGATCCGCGAGGACGTGGTCGGCCCCGAGCGGCTGGACCAGCTGCTCGACCTGATCGAGCGCTACGTCGGCGAGCGCGACGGCGCCGGGTCCGACGGCGCCTCGGCCTGGGCGGCCCACCGCCGGCGCGCCCTGGAGGGCTACCGCGCCCGCCGGGCGGCACTGGCCTGAGCCGGCTCAGTCCTCGTCGTCCTCCAGCCGCCTGGCCAGTTCGTCGCTGAGCCGGCGCTGGAGGTCGAGCAGCTCCTCGTCGCTGAGCTCGGAGATCTCGTCGGGCACGGACACGGGCGGCGCCGTGCCGGCCTGGCCGCCGTACCGGGTGCCGACGCCCGAGCCATCGGTGTCGGCGAGGCAGCGGCAGCGGATCTCGCTGCCGTCGGCGCGCAGCAGGCAGGTGGCGTCCTCGCCGAGGAGGTCGCCCGGCCGCGCACCGGTACAGCACGTTCTGCCGGTTGCCGGTCGTCGCGGCCGGGCCCGGTGGTGCGGGCTCAGCGGTGTACGGCCGGCCGGAGCGCCGGGAGGGCGGCGAGCAGCCCGGCGGCGGCCCGCGCCAGCCGCTCGGCGGCGGCCGCCAGCGGCGGGCGGCCGCGCAGCAGGCGCAGGTCGGCGCGGGCGTCGGGCTCGCCTCCGCGGGCCGCGCGGCGCAGCCAGCGGCGGGCCGCGGCGGTGTCGCCGCCCTCGGCGAGCAGCGCCGCGAGGCCCGTCATCGCCGGGCAGTGGCCCAGGGCGGCGGCCTCGCGCAGCAGGGGCGCGGCCTCGTCGTCGCGCCCGTCGGCGCGCAGGGCGAGGGCGAGGTTGTACATCGCGTCCGGGTCGCCGGCCTCGGCGGCGCGGCGGTGCCAGGGCTCGGCCTCGGCCGGGCGGCCCAGCTCGGTCAGCAGCGCGCCGAGGCTGAACGCGGCGTCGGCGTCGCCGCCTTCGGCGGCCCGCCGCCACCAGCGCTCGGCCTGGGCGGTGCGGCCGTCGGCGTAGAGCAGCCCGCCGAGCGGGAAGGCGGCGCCGGCCGCGCCCGCCTCGGCGGCGCAGCGGTACCAGTACTCGGCCTCGGGGGTGCGGCCGGCCCCCGCGAGCGCTTCGGCCAGGTCGAGCATCGCCCGCGCGTCGCCGGCCCGCGCGGCCGGGAACCGGTGGGCGGCCAGCCGGGCGCAGCCGTGTTCGGCGAGTCGCCGCAGGATGTCGCTCACCGTCCCAGTATGGCCGCGCTTCGGCGTCCGGTGCGGGAGGAATCGGCGGCTCGGATCCTTCTCACAGGTCGGGGCGGGACCCGCGCGGCGCCGCCCGCCGTCCGCGCCGGACCGACAAGATCAGTTTCATGATCACGCACCGTGTACGTGTGGTCACAAACATACCCAAGGTCTGTTACGCTGCGTAGCGAAACGATTACAGAGCGCGGACCGGGACAGGTGGGGGTAGCACATGGCCGACGAGAGGGCGGGGCTTGCGGACTCGGTCGTGGTGTTTCCCGGCCAGGGCTCGCAGGCCCCGGGCATGGGACGGCCGTGGCGCGGCCATCCCGCCTGGGCGATCGTGGACCGCGCCGAACGGGTTCTCGGGCGGCCGCTGGCACCCTACCTCCTCGACCCGGCCGAGACCCCCGCCAACACCGCCGACATCCAGCTGACGGTGTTCCTCACCGGCATGATGGCCTGGACGGCGCTCACCGAGCGCCTCGGCCAGCCCAAGCTGCTGGCCGGGCACTCCCTGGGCCAGCTGACGGCGCTCACCGCGGCCGGGGTCATCGCCCCGGACGACGCGATCCGGCTGATCGCACTGCGCGGAGCGCTCACCGACGACGCCTGCCGCCGGGTGGCCGGCGGCATGCTCGCCGTGCTCGGCCTGGACGCCGCCGCCGTGGACGAGTGCTGCGCCCTGGCGTCGGGCCGCTGCTGGGTGGCCAATGACAACGCCCCCGGGCAGCAGGTGCTGGCCGGCACCCCGGCCGGCCTGGCGGCGGCCGGCCGGGCCGCCGTCGAGCGCGGCGCCAGGAAGCTGGTCCCGCTCGCGGTACCCGGCGCCTTCCACAGCCCGCTGATGGCGACGGCCGCCCGCGCCTTCGCCGAGGGGCTGCGCGGCATCACCTTCCACCCGCCGCGCCGCCCGCTGGTCTCCAACGCCGACGCGGCGCTGGTGACCGGCACGCATCCGTGGCGGGCCGAGCTGGCCGCACACCTGGTCCGGCCGGTCCGCTGGCGGGAGTCGCAGCTCCGCTTCACCGAGCTGGGCGCGCGCTCCCTCGTCGAGGTGGGCCACGGAACCACCCTCGCCGGCATCGCCCGGCGCACCGTGCCCGAGCTGCGCCCCCGCGGCGTGGACGGGCCGATGGCGGTGGACGTGCTCGCCACCCTGCTGTCCCGGGCGGCCGAGGCGCCGCCGGCCGCGCTCGCGGTGCGCTGAGGCGCTCCGCCGCCCCGGCGGCAGCACCCCCGCGGGACGCCCGTCCCGCGCCGTTCACCGATCGACCTCCGCGGCGCGCGCCGCGGAGGCCGCGACCACGACACACGAGAACAAGGACGAAAGCACATGAAGCACAAGGCAGCCGTCACCCAGCAGGAGTCCACCGCGACCGAGGCGGAGCGGGAGGCGACCTTCGGCATCCTGCGCGAGATATGCGTCTCGATCCTCACCGTGCGGCCCGAGGAGGTCACGCCCGAGGTCTCGCTCCGCGACGGCCTGGGCGCCGACAGCCTGGACTTCGCCGAGCTGAGCATGGCGCTGGAGGACCACGGCGTGGTCCTGTCCGAGGAGGACGTACGCAGTGTGGACACCGTGGCCGACCTGATGGACATCGTCCTGCGCGCGCCTGGCCGGAAGGTATCGGCATGACCTCCGACCGCCATCGCGTCGCGGTCACCGGGGTCGGCCTCATCACCCCGGTCGGCCGCGGCGCCAAGGAGTTCTGGCACGCGCTGTGTACCGCGGCCCCGAGCGTGGGGCCGATCGCCGGCTTCGACCCCTCGTGGCTGCCGGTGCGCTTCGCGGCGCAGGTCGGCGGCTTCGACGCCGTCGAGCACTTCACCGCCAGGGAGGCCAAGCGGCTGGACCGGGCCACCCGCCTCGGCGCCGCCGCTGCCGCGGCGGCGCTGGCCGACGCCGGCCCGATCGACGCGGCGCCGGAGCGGTGGGGGGTGGTGGCCGGCACCGGGCACGGCGGCGTCTCCTCCTTCGAGGAGGCATTCGAGGCCGCCCCCGGCCCCGACGGCGGGGTACGCCCCCGCCCCGGGCCGCTGCACGTGCCGATGGTGATGGCCAACGCCACCGCCGCGGTCGTCAGCATGCGGCACCGGGTCCGCGGGCCCAGCCTGGCGATCTCCACCGCCTGCGCCTCGGGCGCGCACGCCCTCGGCGAGGGCGCGCGGCTGATCCGCGAGGGCGCGGCGGACGTGGTGCTGGCCGGGGGCACCGAGGCGGCGATCACCCCGGTCACCGTCGCCGCCTTCTGCCGCCTCGGCGCGCTCTCAGAGCGCGGCGACGACCCCGTCCGGGCCTCCCGCCCCTTCGACGCCCACCGCGACGGCTTCGTGATGGGCGAGGGCGCCGGCTTCGTGCTGCTGGAGCGGCTCGACCACGCGGTCGAGCGCGGCGCCCGCCGCTACGGCGAAGTGCTCGGCTACGGGCGCAGCAGCGACGGCTACCACCTCACCGCGCCGGACCCGTCCGGGGCGGGGGCGCGCGTCTGCGTGGAGCAGGCGCTCGCCGACGCGGGCCTGGACGCCGCCGACATCGCGCACGTCAACGCGCACGCCACCAGCACCCGGCGCGGAGACCTGGCCGAGGCCCGGGTACTCGGCGAGGTCTTCGGGCCCGGGCGCGTCCCGGTGACGGCCCCCAAGGGCGTCACCGGGCACCTGCTGGGCGCCAGCGGCGCGGTGGAGGCGGTGGCGGCGCTGCTCAGCCTGCGCGACGGGATCGCCCCGCCGATCGCCAACCTGGACCGGCCCGACCCCGCCGTCGAACTCGACCTGGTGCGCGGGGCGCCGCGGCCGATCCGCGGCGGCCCGGTGCTGTCGAACTCCTTCGGCTTCGGCGGGCACAACGCCGCGCTCGTCTTCGGGGCGGTGCGGGCATGACCGCGACCGCCGCGGAGCGCGGCTCCGCTCCCGCCGCCACGGACGCACGCGGCCGGCACCGGGTGGTGGTCACCGGCCTGGGCGTGCAGACCCCGGCAGGCTGCGACCTGGACACCTTCGCCGAGACGGCCTGGTCGGGGCGCTCGGTGGCCCGGACGGTGACCCGCTTCGACCCCGCGCGGCTGAGCAGCCGGATCGCCTGCGAGCTGCCCGGCTTCGACCCCATCCGCTACGTCGGCGCCAAGGCGGCCCGCCGGATGGACCGCTTCGCGCAGTACGCCGTCGCCGCCGCCCTGGACGCGCTGGGCGACGCGGGCGAGGTGCCCGGCAGCGCCGACCGGTGCGCGGTGGTGTGCGGGGTGGGCATGGGCGGCCACCAGACCTTCTACGAGCAGTCGGTGCTGTCCGCGAGCCCCGAGGGGATGGGGAAGGTCAGCCCGCTGCTGGTGCCGATGATCATCCCCAACTCCGCCAGCGCGCTGATCGCGATGGAGCTGGGCTGGAACGGCCCCGCGCTCGCGGTGGCCGCGGCCTGCGCCTCCGGCACCACCGCCGTCGGCGAGGCGGCCCGGCTCATCCGCTGCGGCGAGGCCGACACCGTGCTGGCCGGCGGCTGCGACAACGGGGTGACCCTGCTGAGCATGGCCGCGTTCTGCAAGCTCGGCGCGCTGAGCCGCCGCAATGAGGAGCCGTCCACCGCCTCACGGCCCTTCGACCGGACCAGGGACGGCTACGTGATGGGCGAGGGCGCCGCCTTCCTGGTGCTGGAGCGGCTGGACCTGGCCCTGGCCCGCGGCGCCCGCGTCTACGGCGAGGTGCTGGGCTACGCGCACAACAACGACGCCCACCACATCACCGCGCCGCTGCCCGACGGCAGCCGCGCCGCGCAGTGCATGCGGCGCGCCATGGCCGACGCCGGGATGACCCCCGCCGACGTCGGAAGTGTGAACGCGCACGGCACCTCCACCCCCGCCAACGACGCCATGGAGGCGCGCGCCCTGCACCTGGTGTTCGGCGAGCGCACCCCGCCGGTGACCGCGCCCAAGAGCGTGTTCGGCCACCTGATGGGCGGCGCCGGCGCCGCCGAGGCCGTGGTCGCCGCGCTCACCGTGGCCCGCGGGAGCGTGCCGCCCAGCGCCAACTTCTCCGAGGGCGACCCGGGCACCTCCCTGGACGTGGTGGTGGAGCGGCCGCGTCAGCTCGGCGCCCGGCCGGTGCTGTCGAACTCCTTCGGGCTGGGCGGGCACAACGCCTGCCTGGTGCTCGGCCCGGTGGCCGGCGCCGGCGCGGCGGGCCTGTCGTCGTGCTGACAGCGCGGCCGCGGCACCAGCCGCAGCGAGGTGAGCAGCCCGCCGACCAGTCGGCGGGCGTCGTCGGTGGCCCGGTCGGGGTCGGGGCTGTCGACGATGGCCAGCGACAGCTCTTGGAGCGCTCCCACCAGAGTGCTCACGGTCAGGTCAGGGTCGACCGGCGCGGGCTCGCCGGGCGCGCGGCGGACCGCGCCGCGCAGCAGGTGGGCGGCGTACCCGGCCAGCCGCTCGCGCACCAGCACCCGCCAGCGCTGCCAGCCGAGCGCGGTCACCCCCTCCTGGAGCGCCAGCCGGCTGAACACCGGGTCGGCAGAGGCGACCAGGTAGGACTCCAGCCACACCTCCAGCCGCACCTCCGCGCCGCCGCCGGCGCGGCTCTCCACCTGCTCGGTGAAGTTGCGGAAGGTGCGCGCCAGCACGGCCTCGAAGACCGTCCGCTTGTTCGCGAAATGGTGGTAGATGGCACCTTTCGAAATGCGGGCGGCGGTCGCGATCTCGCTCAATGAGGTGTGGGCGTAGCCGCGTTCGGAAAACAATCGCAACGCGGCCGTGATGATGGCGTTTCGGGTGCTTTCACGGTACTCCTCACGGCGGCTTCTCACAGGTGCGGCCGCTGGTCCGGCCTGTGCGTCGCGGCCCTCAAAGTCGAAACGATGAATTTTGAATCTCCATTGGCAGTTCGGCCGGCCGTCGGAGACCTGCCGTCGGGTTGTCGGGTTGTCGGGTTCGTAGCTTAGGTCGAAAGTCGGAATCCGACTCCGAGTCTGCCGAAATATGTGTCAAAGAACCACGGTCCTTTTGAAAGGAGCCCGAACCCATGGTCCTGGGCATGATGCCGCCGACCCTCGGCGGCCCTCGGCCGGCCGGCCCGTACGGGTCCGCCACCGAACCCGTCGAACTGCGCAACCGCGCCGGAGCGGTGATCCGCGGCGCGGTGCACCGGCCGCTCGCGGCCGGCCCGCCGGAACTGGTCGTCCTGGCCGTGGCCGGCCTCGGCGAGCCGATGCGCCGCACCCTCAGCCCGGCGCTGTACCTGCTGGCCGCCGGGTACACGGTGGTGCGCTTCGACCCGACGAACTCCGTCGGCCGCAGTGAGGGGCCGATGCTCGACTTCACCCCCGCGCGGCTGGCCGACGACATCGTGGACGTCGGCCGCTGGGCGGCCGAGCGCTGGGCGCCGTGCGAGGTGGCGGTGTACGGGTGCAGCGTCTCGGCGCGGGCCTCGCTGCGCGCCGCCGCGCAGGCGCCCGGCCTGTTCGCCGCGGTCGGCACCCTGTGCTGCGTGGTGGACCTGCGCGCCACCCTGCACGCCATCCACGGCACCGACCTGGTCGGCCGCTACTGCGCGCCGGACGCGCCCGAGGTGCGCGGCACCGTCTCGCTGCTCGGCCATGAGGTGCGGGCCGGCGGTGTGCGCACCCTGCTGCACGGCGACTGGGTCACCCTGGAGTCGGCCCGCCGCGACCTGGCCGCCGCCGCGGGCACCCGCTTCGTCAACGTGCACGGCGGGCGCGACCCCTATGTGCGCACCGGCGACGCGCGCAGCGCCTTCGCGCTGCCCAACGCCGACCTGCGGGTGGTGCCCGACGCCGGCCACCACTTCGCCGGCCGGCACCGTGACGCGGCGCTCGGCATGCTGGTCGAGGGCTACCGCGCCGCCTTCGGCCAGCCGTGGCGGCCCGCGGCCCGCACCGGATCCGACCGGTGCGGCCTGGAGGCGCTGAAGGCGGCCGAGGCGGAACTGGACCACTGGTGGCGGACCGTGCCCGACGAGACCGGAGGGCGGTGACCGTGCCCTTCGACTTCACCGGCGCGGTGGTCTGCGTCACCGGCGGCGGGCGGGGCGTGGGCCGGACCCTGGCCCAGCGCTTCGCCGCGGCCGGGGCGCACGTCGTCGTCAACTACTTCCGCGACCGCGCCGCCGCCGAGGACACCCTCGCCGCGATCACCGAGCGCGGCGGCAGCGCCGAGGCCGTGCGGGCCTCGGTGGCCAGGCGCGAGGGCGTCGACCGCCTCTTCGACCGGGTCGAGGCGGCCCACGGCCGGCTGGACGTGCTGGTGTGCAATGCGGCGTCGGGCGCCTTCCGTCCGCTGGCGGAGCTGTCGGAGAAGGACTGGGCCCGGGCCGTCGACACCAATCTGCGCGGGGCGCTGTGGTGCGCCCGCCGGGCCGCGCCGCTGATGCCCTCGGGAGGGGCGATCGTCACCCTGTCGTCGTCGGGGGCCAGCCGCCCGCTGCGCGACTACGCGGCCATCGGCGTCTCCAAGGCGGCGGTGGAGGCGCTGACCCGCTACCTCGCGCTGGAGTACGGGCCGCGCGGGATCCGGGTGAACGCGGCGTCGGCGGGGCCGCTGGAGAGCGATGCGATCCGGATGTTCCCGCGCGCCGAGGAGCTGGCCGAGGCGGCGGTGGCGAGCACCCCGCTCGGCCGGCTCGGCACCGCCGCCGACCTCGCTGACCTGGTGCTCTTCCTGGCCTCGCCCTCGGCGGGCTGGATCACCGGCCAGACGGTGCTCGCCGACGGGGGGCTCAGCGTGGGCGCGGGGGCGCTGGGAGCCCTTGCGGGCGGCCGTTTTGAGGTCGGTTAGAGGGGCAGGGCGCAAGTGTGCCAATTCCGACCCGAGAGGAGCGGCTTCCATGGGTATCGGAGGCAGCTTGGTGCTCATCGGCGTGGGCGCCGTGCTGGCGTTCGCGACGAACTATGACATATCAGGAATGAATCTGAACATGATCGGCTGGATCGTCATGCTGGTGGGTCTGGCCGGCCTGCTGCTGACCTTCCTGTGGTGGCGGCCCAGGCGCCGCGCGGCCGGACTCGCCGCCGAGTCCGCCGAGCAGCGCATCAGCCGCCGCGAGGGACCGGCGACCGCCTCGGCCCGCGAGGTCGAGGAGACCGTGATCCGCCGCGAGGACCCGCCCCCTCCCTGACGCACGGACCCCGCGCCCCGCCGCCCATCCGGTCCCCTGGCGGCGGGGCGCGGTGCGTCCCGCCGCCGGTGCTCACAGCTCGCAGGCGGCGACGGTGGCGTCGTCGCAGCGCTTGCCGCGCGGATGGCGGGTCCGGTCGGCATCGGCGGCCTCGGCGGCCCGGACCGCCGCCACCAGCGCGGCCGGGCCGGAGCGGGCCACCGCGGCCTGCACGCCCGTCCAGCTCAGCAGGCCCCACTCGTGCAGGCGGCCCGCGCCGTCGGTGAGCAGGGTGGCCCGGCGCAGCGCGCCGGCCGGGAGTGAGCCGGTGACGGCGCGGTCGGCCGCCTCGGGCCTGGCGGCCGCCACCCAGAAGCCGTCCTCGGCATTGCGCAGCCGCAGCAGCTCGCGGCCGCCCTCGGCGCGCGCCCCGGTGTGCTCGGGCGAGCCGGGCGGGTACTGCGCCGCGGCGGCGCGGACCCGCGCCGCGATCCGTTCGAGCCGGTCGTCGGTGACGGCGGCGACCGCGCCGTCGGTGTGTTCGAGCAGCACGACGGAGTCGCACAGCACCAGGTAGTCGACGGTGCCGCCGCGCTCGCGCAGCACGGCGGCGGTGGCCGAGGGGGTGGCCGGGCGGCTGAGGTCGCAGCTGCCGGCGTGCAGTGTGGCCACCTCGGCGATGGCGGCGCGCAGCGCGCCGGCCAGGCTGAGCGCGGGGTCGGACGCCCTGGCCAGCAGCCGCGGGCCGAGCGCGCCGACGTACCAGGCGACGCCGTGCACGCAACCGGTGTCCAGCTCGGGCGGCAGCCCGGCGCCGTCGAGCACCAGCGCCACCTGGTGGCTGGCCGCCGCGAAGTCCTCGTTGGGCCGGGCCGGGTCGCCCGGCTCGCACACCAGACTCACCCGCATGCCGCCCCCGTCCGCCGCGTTCCGTGGTCCGTCCTCCGCCGCCCCATTCTGGCGGGCCGGCGCGGAGTGGCGGCGGCACGGAGGGGGTGGACACGCGAATGCGAGGTGAAATCGGCAGGAGATCTGGCGATCGCTGGCCAAAGGCCCATATTCCCCTTGCATCCGCTGATGGGTATGCTGCCGTCGTGGCGAGCTTCCGGATCAAGGACATCGCGCCGCTGCTCGGCGTCAGCGCCGACACCGTGCGGCGGTGGATCGACTCCGGGCGGCTCCCGGCCGAGCGCGACCCGCAGGGGCACCGCGTGGTCGACGGCGCCGAGCTGGCCGCCTTCATGCGCGGCCGGTCCGACGACGATGACGGGCGGCTGCTGTCCTCGGCCCGCAACCGCTTCCGCGGCCTGGTCACCGACGTCCGCAAGGACACCGTCATGGCCCAGGTCGAGATCCAGGCGGGCCCGCACCGGGTGGTGTCGCTGATGAGCCGCGAGGCCGCCGACGAGCTGGGCCTGGCGGTCGGCGTACTGGCGGTCGCGGTGGTGAAGTCGACCACGGTCGTGGTCGAGCTGGCGGAGGACGGGCGCGCGCCCGAGCGGCGCGGGGAGGCGGTCGACGGTGGGCACGGCTGAGGCGGGGCGCCGGACGCTCGCGGTGGCGGCGGGACTGCTCGCGGCGGCCCTGCTCGGCGCCGCCTGCGCGCCGGTGCAGGAGGGCGCGGGCGGGTCGGCGGCGACCGGCGAGGACACCGCAGCCGTCACCGTCTTCGCCGCCGCCTCGCTGACGGACGTCTTCGAGCGGCTGGGCACCCGCTTCGAGGAGCGGCATCCCGGCACGGAGGTCCGGTTCAACTTCGCCGGCAGCTCCGAGCTGGTGCAGCAGCTCACCGAGGGCGCCCCGGCCGACGTCTTCGCCGCCGCCAGCACCGCCACCATGGACCAGGCGGTCGAGGCGGGCGCCGTCGCGGACGAGCCCGAGGTCTTCGCCCGCAACACGCTGGAGATCGCGGTCCCGGCGGGCAACCCCGGCGGAGTCGGGTCCCTGGCCGACCTCGCCGACCCCGCCCTCCAGGTGGTGCTCTGCGCCGAGCAGGTGCCCTGCGGCGCCGCCACCCGGACCGTGCTGGCCGAGACGGGCGTCGAGATCACCCCCGTGGACTGGGCCGACGACGTGCGCGCCGCCCTCACCCGCGTCCGCCTGGACGAGGCCGACGCCGCGATCGTCTACCGCACCGACGTGCTCTCGGCCGAGGGTGAGGTGGAGGGCGTCCCCTTCGAGGAGGCGTCGACGGCCGTCAACGACTACCCGATCGCCGCCCTCACCGAGGCGCCGGAGCCCGACCTGGCCGCCGCCTTCATCGAACTGGTCCGCTCCGAGACCGGAACCGAGGCACTGGCCGGCGCGGGCTTCCAGGTGCCCTGACCGTGGCACGAGCACAGGCGCGGTCCCGTTCCCGCGCCGCCCGGAAAGGAGACCGCCCTGCCCGCAGCTTCGCCGGCGACTGAGCCGGCCGAGACCCGCGCCGCGCACCGCTCCGGCCGGGCCCGGGTGCCGTGGCCGCTGCTGGTGCCCGCGGTGGTCGGGCTGGCCTTTCTGGTGCTGCCGCTGCTCGGGCTGCTGCTGCGGGCGCCGTGGTCGACGCTCGGTACCCGGCTGGTGCAGGGGGAGGTGCTGGAGGCGCTGCGGCTGTCGCTGGTGAGCGCGACGGCGGCCACCGCGCTGTCCGTTGTCTTCGGGGTGCCGCTGGCCTGGCTGCTGGCGCGGACCGAGTTTCCCGGCCGGGCCGTGGTGCGGGCGCTGGTGACCGTGCCGCTGGTGCTGCCGCCGGTCGTCGGGGGAGTGGCACTGCTGCTGGTGCTGGGGCGGCGCGGGCTGATCGGGGCGCAGCTGGACGCCTGGTTCGGCGTCACCATTCCGTTCACCTCGGTGGCGGTGGTGCTCGCCCAGGTGTTCGTGGCGATGCCGTTCCTGGTGATCAGCGTTGAGGGCGCGCTGCGCGGCGCCGACCGGCGCTACGAGGAGGCGGCGGCCACGCTCGGCGCCGGGCGGGTCACGGTCTTCCGGCGGGTGACGCTGCCGATGGTGCTGCCCGGGGTGGTGGCCGGTGCTGTGCTGTGCTGGGCGCGGGCGCTGGGGGAGTTCGGGGCCACCATCACCTTCGCCGGGAACTTCCCCGGCACCACCCGCACCATGCCGCTCGCCGTCTACCTGGCGATGGAGAGCGACCCGCAGGCCGCGATCGTGCTCAGCGTGGTGCTGCTCGCGGTCTCGGTGGCGGTGCTGGCGGGGCTGCGCGAGCGCTGGGTGGGGGCGGTGTGAGGCCGCCCGCGCTGGACGCCCGCCTGGTGGTGCGGCGCGGCGCCTTCGCCCTCGACATCGCCGTGACGGCGGCGCCCGGCGAGGTGGTGGCGCTGCTCGGCCCCAACGGCGCGGGCAAGACCACCGCGCTGCGCGCGCTGGCCGGACTCGAACCGCTGGCCGACGGCGGCCGGCTGCTGGTGGACGGCGCCGACCTGTCCCGGCACGCCGTCGAACGGCGCCCGATCGGGGTGGTCTTCCAGGACTACCTGCTCTTCGCGCACCTCAGCGCACTGGACAACGTCGCCTTCGGGCCGCGCTGCCGGGGCGTGTCCAAACACGCGGCGCGCCGGGAGGCGGCCGGCTGGCTGGAGCGCGTCGGCCTGGCCGAGCTCGCCGAGGCGCGCCCCCGGCGGCTGTCGGGCGGCCAGGCGCAGCGGGTGGCGCTGGCCCGCGCGCTGGCGGCCCGGCCCCGGCTGCTGCTGCTGGACGAGCCGCTGGCCGCGCTGGACGCGCACACCCGGCTGACCGTCCGCGCCGAGCTGCGCCGCCACCTCGCCGCCTTCGACGGCGCCGCCGTGCTCGTCACCCACGACCCGCTGGACGCGATGGTGCTGGCCGACCGCCTGGTGGTGGTCGAGGACGGCGCGGTGGTGCAGGAGGGCGCCCCGGCCGAGGTGGCGCGCCGGCCCCGCACCGACTACGTGGCCCGGCTGGTCGGCCTGAACCTCTACCGGGGCACGGCCGCCGGCGGCACCGTGCGGGTCGGCGGAGCCGGGGGCGTCGCCCTCGCCGCCGCGGGGGAGGAGCCGGTGACCGGCGAGGTCTTCGTCGCCTTCTCGCCCGGCGCGGTCGCGCTGTTCCGCTCCCGCCCCGACGGCAGCCCGCGCAATGTCTGGCCCGCGGTGGTCAGCGGCTTCGAGCGCCACGGCGACCTGGTCCGGGTGCACCTGGACGGCGCGCTGCCCGCCATGGCCGACATCACCGCCCCGGCCCTGGCCGATCTGGACCTGGAGCCCGGGCGGCGGCTGTGGGCGAGCGTGAAGGCGGCCGAGACCCGCGCCTACCCGGCCTGAGCCGGGTAGGCGCGGCCCCGGACCCGGCCTTGCCGGCGAGGTCAAGGGGGGCGTCCGCGCGCCCCCGCCGAGCGCTTCGGCCTTCCCCGCGCACAAGCCCTTTAAGATACGTTTGCGTAGCTACGCTTCCGTGTCTATGCTGTGCGGGCGCCGTGCCGCCGGACCCCGTCCGGCCGCGGACCGCTCCCCAGCACCGCCGACGAGAGGACCAGCCATGCCCGACGCCGAGCAGGCCACCGGCACCGAGGGCGCCCCGACCGGGGTCCCGATCACCGCGGAATGGGACCGGCCCCAGTCCGTCTCGCGCACCGAGACCACCACGCACGTGTGGACCGCGCCGCAGCTGCGGCGCGGCACCCCCACCCACGAGCGGGCCTGGGCCGCGGTGCGCGAGCTGAAGGCCGACCACGCCCGGTTCCTGTCCTGGTACTCGCACCCCCTGCTGTCGGTGCCCGCGCTCGAACCGCCCGCCGACGGCAGGACCTCGTGGGACTTCACCGCCCTGGACCCCTTCATGGACGACTTCCTGGCCGCCGCCGAGGGGCGCCCGGTGGTCGCCAACCTCGCCACCATCCCCACCTGGATGTTCGAGACGCCGGAACCGGTCCCCTACGGCACGGACCCCGAGGAGATCCAGTGGGGCTACCAGCAGGGCACCGAGTTCCGCGACCCCTCCCTGAAGGAGGTCGCCGACTACTTCGAGCGCTTCGCCCGCTGGTACATCGCCGGCGGCTTCCACGACGAGTACGGCACCTGGCACGAGTCCGGCCGCAGGCACCGCTTCGCCTACTGGGAGGTGCTGTGCGAGCCCGAGATCGGGCACCGGCTGACGCCCGAGACCTACACCAGGCTCTACGACGAGGTGGTCAAGCGGCTGCGCCCGCTCGACCCCGACATGCGCTTCATCGGCCTGTCGCTGTCGATGGCCGAGCACGAGCCGGAGTTCTTCTGGCACTTCCTCGACCCCGCCAAGCACGAGGACGGGGTGCCGCTGGACGCGATCTCCTACCACCTCTACACCTGCACCGACATCATCAACCCGGTCGGCCCTGAGGGCAACGCGCCCTTCGACCACTGGCCCGGCGTCTTCTTCGCCCAGGCCGACGGCTACGTCAACGAGGTGCGGCACATCGAGGCCGTCAAGCGGCGGCTCTCCCCGCGGACCGAGACACACGTCAACGAGATCGGCACCTTCAACACCGACCTGATGAACCCCGACCCGCAGGTCCCGGACGAGTACTGGGCCCTCAGCGGGGCGGTCGCCGCCTACCTGTGGTCCCACCTCACCGAGATCGGCGTCCACCTGGTGGGCATCGCGGAGTTCATGGGCTCTCCCGGCGAGATCCCCGGCGTGAGCCTGGTGGACTGGGAGACCGGCGCCCCCAACGCCCGCTACTGGGCGGCGAAGCTGCTCATCGACCACTTCGGCCGCGGCGACACCCTGGTGCCCACCACGGCCGGATCCCCGGAGCTGCCCGACTTCCGGCTGCACGCCCGCGGCTTCGTCGCCCCGGACGGGCGCCGCTCCCTGCTGCTGGTGAACAAGTCGCCGCAGCCGGTCCCGGTGCGGCTCGCCGACGCCGGCTGGGCGGGGCAGGCGCACATGGTCGACACCACCACCGGGGCCGAGCCGGCCAGGACGGTGCCGGTGGGCGCGGACGGCTCGCTGGAACTGGGGCCCTTCGCGACGGCCGTCGTCACGTCCGCCTGACCGCGGGCGGCGGGCCGGCTGGAAGGACGGCCGGTCCGTCCCGCGGCCCCGGCCGCCGGAGGCGCCCTAGACCCGGCTCTCGGCCAGCTGCCGCAGCCGGGGCAGCGTCGCCTCGATGCCCTGCGCGTTGCGCACGGGATAGCCCAGCAGCTGGTACAGGAAGGCGCCGAAGCCGGCCGGGGAGTAGTCGAAGGTCTCGATCACACGGGTGCGGCCGCCCGCGATCGGCTCCAGTTCCCAGCGCCAGATGTGCGGGCCGAGGTGCTTCCAGGCGATCAGCCGGCCCTCCTCGAACTCGACCACGGAGTTGGTCATCCGGTACGGGAGACCGAGCCGCATCTCCATCCCGAAGCGGGAGCCGTGTTCGAGCCGGTCGGGGCCGCTGACGAGACCGCGGACGGAGCCGGAGCCGTCGAACTCGGGATGCGCGCGCGGATCGGCGAGGATGTCGAAGACGACCTTGGGTGGCGCGGCCACCACGATGCTGCGGGATACCTTGCGCTTCGCCATGTGCCGACCCTATCCAGGCCCGGCCGGGGCCCCGGCCGCGCCCGGCGCGGCGCCGTCGGCCTCCCGCCGGGCCGCCTCGGCGCGGGCCGCCAGCCGGGCGCGCTGCGGCGCCACCACGTACTTGGGGTCGCGGGCCGACACCCGGCCCGCCTCGAAGACGCCGAAGCGGGTGCACGCCCCCGCCGCCAGCAGCGCCGCCCCGGCCGCCGCCGCGGCCCAGCGCCGCCGCCCGGCCACCGCGAGCAGCCCGGCCGCCCCGGCGGTGAGCACTTCGGCGGTGCGCAGCAGCCGCCCGGGCCGCCCGGTGCGGTACGGCTCGCCGACCAGGCCGAGCCGCCGGGTGACCAGCCGCGTCGCCCCCAGCTCCAGGCCGGCGCCGATCAGGGCCAGCCGCCGCGCCGGAGCGGCCCGCTCGGGCGGGTTGAGCAGCAGCGCGGCCCCGGCCCCGCTGGTCAGCGCGCTGCCCGCGAACACGAAGGGCAGCTCGGCGCGGGCCTCGTGCCAGGCGGGCACGGCGGTGTCGGTGAGCAGCGCCGCCGTGTAGGTGGACATCGCCGGTCCCAGCAGGCCCGCCGCCAGCCCGGCCAGCCGCCCGGCCGGACGCCAGATCCCGGTGGCGTCGGAGGCGGCGGCCGCGCACGACAGCGCGGTGAACGGGCCGAGGATCCAGGTGCCGACCGACAGCGGCGACGTGGGCTTGATCACACGCAGCATGTGCAGGAAGCGCTCAGGGCGGCCCAGGTCGTGGATGAGCAGCCCCACGCTGGCCAGCGCGCCCCCCGCGGCGGCGTAGCGGCCGCGGGCGGCCAGCTCGGGCCGGCCCTCGAGATCGGCGAGGGCGGCCAGCGAGGCCGAGGCGCCCGCCATCCCGCCCAGGAACAGGTAGCCGGGCACGTCGGGCACCAGCCAGGTGGGCTCCTTGAGGATGGGGCGGCCGTAGTAGGAGCGGCTGCCGGACACGTCCGCGGTGTCGCGGTCGCGCGGCTGCGCACCGGTGCGCGCGGTCGGCGGGGCTGTGGTCATGCTTCCTCCGTGCTCGGGGGCCGCCCGGGCGCTCGGCGGCCGTGCGCGGGCCCCCTAACCGGATCGGCGGCTCTCATCCGCCCCGCCGGGCGGACGGGCCGGCCCGAACAGCCGGTCCAGGTGGTAGCGGAGGATCGACGCGGCCGCCTCGGCGCTGCGCTGCCCGACCAGGACGCTGGTGCCCAGCCCGTGGTTGAGGGCCAGCAGCCGGGCCGCCTCGGCGCCGGGCTCCCGGTCGGCGGGCAGCTCCCCGTCATGCTGCGCCCGGGTCAGCACCTCCGCCAGCCGCCGCTCCACCCGCTTGGGCCCGGCCACGAAGGGCTGCGCCGCCAGCTCGGGATCGGTCATCGCCAGCACCGCGTAGGAGGTCCACACCCGGTGGAAGACCCGGGAGCGCTCGTCGGTGGGCAGCGCCTCGGCCAGGAAGGCCTCGACCCGCGCGCGGGCCGGGGCGCCGGCCGGCAGCCCGGCCAGCCGCTCGGCCCAGCGCTCGGCGCTCTCGTGCTCCAGGTGGTCCAGCGCGGCGTGGGTGAGTCCGGCCTTGGTGTCGAAGTAGTACTGCACCAGCCGCAGCGAGACGCGCGCCTCGGCGGCCACCGAGCGCATGGTTACGGCGTGCAGGCCCTCGCGTGCGGCCACCCTCACCAGGGCCTGGACGATCTGGTCCCGCCGCGCCGCGTGGTGGTCCGCGGTATTGCGCACGTCGACCTCCCGCACATCGCCTCTCACCGACGTGCCATTATGGCGCCGTCCCCGGCCGGCCCGGCCCGCCGGCCGTCGGCTCAGCGGCGGCCGAGGAAGGCGGCGGCGACGGCGGCCGCGGCGACCCCGGCGGCCAGGGCGGCGTGCCGCCAGATGTCGGGCAGGTCGCGGGTGGTGACGACCGGGTCGGGCGGCAGGCCGTAGACCTCGGGCTCGTCCAGCAGCAGGAAGAAGGCGCCCGCGCCGCCGACGCCGTCGCCGGGGTCGGCGCCGTACAGCCGCGCCTCGGCGGTGCCCGCCTCGTGCAGCCGCTCCAGCCGCGCGTTCGCCCGCTCGCGCAGCTCCTCCAGCGGCCCGAACTGGATCGAGTCGGTGGGGCAGGCGGTGGCGCAGGCGGGCTCCAGGCCGGAGCCGAGCCGGTCGTAGCACAGGGTGCACTTGAAGGCGCGGCCGTCGTCCTCCCGCTTGCCGATCACCCCGTACGGGCAGGCCGGGATGCAGTAGCCGCAGCCGTTGCAGATGTCCTCCTGCACCACCACGGTGCCGTACTCGGTGCGGAACAGCGCCCCCGTCGGGCAGACGTCCAGGCAGGCGGCGTGCGTGCAGTGCTTGCAGACGTCGCTGGACATCAGCCAGCGCACGCCCTCGGCGGCGCCCCCGTCCGCTCCCGGCGCCGCCTCCGGGGCGCGGTCGCGCTCGGCGGGCGGCGGCTGCGGCATGCCGAGGTCGACGGCCTCGGCCGGGCGGCCGCCGGTCCCGGCCGGCACCCGCTGCTCGACGAAGGCGACGTGCCGCCAGCTGTTGGCGCTCAGCTCGCCGGTGTTGTCGAAGGACGTGCCGAGCAGGTCCGGCGCCTCGTCCCGGGTCGGCGGCACCAGGTTCCACTCCTTGCAGGCCACCTCGCACGCCTTGCAGCCGATGCACACCGAGGTGTCGGTGAAGAAGCCGACCCGCTCGGGCGGGTGCGGGTGCCCGGCGTCGGTGGCCGGGTCGGCCAGCGGCCCGGCCAGGCTCGCCGACAGCCACTCCATCGGGGCCTCCGATGCGCTCTGCTCGGTCCGGTCAGCGGTCACGCTTCCTCCCCCTGCGGTCCGGGCGGGACGGCGCTGGCGGCCGGTGCCCGTTGCCGCGGTGCCCGTCCGGGGCACCGTCCTCGTGCGGCCCGGGCGGTTCCGCGCCGCGTGCGCTCTGCCCCTCGTGGACCCGGTCGGCCGGGCGGGCGCCGCCCTCGCCGCCGGACCGGTATTCGGCGACGAAGTCCAGCAGCGCGGGGCCGCGCGGCCGCCGCCCGGGCCGGATGTCGCAGCTGGCGGCCTTGGCCTCCTGGATGTGCACGTTCGGGTCGAGCACCACGGCGAGCAGGTCGTTGGCCGGGTCGCCGGGCGACAGCCCGCCATGGCCCCAGTGGTAGGGCAGCCCGACCTGGTGCAGGGTGCGGCCGCGCACCTTCAGCGGCCGCATCCGCCGGGTGACCAGCACCCGCGCCTCGATCGCGGTGCGCGCCGTGACGATGGTCGCCCACTCCAGGTGCCGCAGCCCCCGCTCCTCGGCGAGTTCGGGCGAGACCTCGCAGAAGAACTCCGGCTGCAGCTCGTTCAGGTACGGCAGGGTGCGGCTCATCCCGCCGGCCGTGTGGTGCTCGGTCAGCCGGTAGGTGGTGAACACGTACGGGAAGCGGTCCGCGCCCGGGGCGCCGTCGGCCGGGTTCAGCGGGTTCTCCGGATGGCGGTAGGTCTGCAGCACCGGATTGGCCCGCTGCCCGTACAGGGCGTTGCCGCAGGGCGACTCGGTCGGCTCGTAGTGCGTCGGCAGCGGCCCGTCCAGGGTGCCCTCGGGGGCGAACAGCCAGGCGCGGCCGTCGTTCTGCATGATGAACGGCGCGTCGCCGCCCAGCGCCTCCTGCGCCCGCGCGTCCTCGGAGGGACGGTAGTCGGGGTGCTTGTCCACCGAGATGTCCGGCACGTCGCGGCCGGTCCAGCGGCCCCGCTCCTCGTCCCACCACAGGTAGCGCTTTCGCTCGCTCCACGGCCGCCCCTGCGGGTCGGCGGAGGCGCGGTTGTAGAGGATGCGCCGGTTGGCGGGCCAGGCCCAGCCCCAGTCCAGCGCCACCTCGTCCTGCTCGGAGCGCGGCGTGCGGGCGGCGGCGCGGTTGCGCTCGCCCGCGTAGACGCCGCAGTAGATCCAGCAGCCGCACGCGGTGCTGCCGTCGTCGCGCAGCTCGGCGTAGGTGCTCAGCGCGCCGTCGGGGCCCACCCCGTTGATCTCGCGCAGCACGGCGGCGGCGTCGGGCTCGGCGCGCTCGCCGCTGACCGGGTAGTCCCAGGTCAGGTCGAGCAGCGGCCGGTCGCGCGGATCGGTGGAGCCGGCCAGCCGCTCCCGCAGCAGCCGGCCCAGGTGGTAGTAGAACCACAGCTCGCTGCGGGCGTCCCCGGCGGGCTCCACCGCCTTGTGCCGCCACTGGAGCAGCCGCTGGGTGTTGGTGAAGCTGCCGTCCTTCTCGGTGTGCGAGGCGGCCGGGAGCAGGAAGACCTCGGTGCCGATCTCCTCGGGCCGCAGCTCGCCGGTCTCGATCTCGGGCCCGTCCTTCCAGAAGGACGCCGTCTCGATCTCGACCAGGTCGCGGACGACCAGCCAGTCCAGATTGGCCAGGCCCAGCCGCTGCAGCTTGCCGTTGGCCGAGCCCACGGCCGGGTTCTCGCCGACCACGAAGTAGCCCTTGACCTTCCCGGCGATCTGGTCCAGCACGGTGCGGTAGGTGCCGTGGTCGCCGGTGGTCTTCGGCAGGTGGTCGAAGCAGAAGTCGTTGTCCTCGGTCGCCGCCTCGCCCCACCACGCCTTGAGCAGGCTGACGGTGTAGGCGCGCATGTTCCCCCACCAGCCCGCCTTCTGCGAGTCCGGCTCCACGTAGGCGGCGAGGTCGGGGTGGTCGTGCGCGTCGGGCATCGGCAGGTAGCCCGGCAGCAGGTTGTACAGGGTCGGGATGTCGGTGGAGCCCTGGATGCTGGCGTGGCCGCGCAGCGCCATGATGCCGCCGCCGGGCCGGCCGATGTTGCCCAGCAGCGACTGCAGGATCGCGGCGGTGCGGATGTACTGCACGCCCACGGTGTGCTGCGTCCAGCCGACCGCGTAGCAGAACGCGGTGGTGCGCTCCCGGCCGGAGTTGGCGGTGACCGCCTCGGCCACCCGCTCGAACAGCTCCTCGGGCACCCCGCACACCTCCGCCACCAGCTCGGGGGTGTACCGGGCGAAGTGCCGCTTGAGCACCTGGTACACGCAGCGCGGGTGGCGCAGGGTGGGGTCGGTGAGCGGCCGGTCGGCCGTGCTCGCGCCGCCCATGCCGTGCTGCTCAGGGCGGGCGGTCTCCTGCTCGTGGCCGCGGTGGCCCGGGCGGCCGCCCTCCTCACCGCCCGAGCCGCCGCCTTCGGTGGCGTAGGCCCAGGTCTCGGTGGAGTAGGCGCGGCCCTCGGGGTCGAAGCCGGAGAACAGGCCGTCCAGCTCGTCGGTATCGCGGAAGTCCTCGCGCAGGATCATCGGCGCATTGGTGTAGGCGACGACGTACTCCCGGAAGTCCTTCTGATGGGTGAGGACGTAGTTGACCAGCCCGCCGAGGAAGGCGATGTCGGTGCCGGTCCGGATGGGCACGTGCAGGTCGGCCTGTGCGCTGGTGCGGGTGTAGCGCGGGTCGACGTGGACGACGGTCGCGCCGCGCAGCTTCGCCTCCATCACCCACTGGAAGCCGACCGGGTGCGCCTCGGCCATGTTGGAGCCCTGGATGACGATGCAGTCGGCATTGGCGAGGTCCTGCTGGAAGCCGGTGGCGCCGCCCCGGCCGAACGAGGTCCCCAGACCGGGGACGGTGGAGGAGTGTCAAATGCGGGCCTGGTTCTCGATCTGCACCGCGCCCATCGCGGAGTACAGCTTCTTCATCAGGTAGTTCTCTTCGTTGTCCAGGGTCGCGCCGCCGAGGCCCGCGATGCCCATGGTGCGCCGCACCGGGCGCCCCTCGTAGCTGTCCTCCCAGGTGGCGCGGCGGGTCTCCAGCACGCGGTCCGCGATCATCTCCATGGCCCGCTCCAGCGGCAGGTCCTCCCACTCCGTGCCGTAAGGGCGCCGGTACCTCACCCGGGTGAGCCGGTCCGGATTGGTGACCAGCTGCTTGCTGGCCGAGCCCTTCGGGCAGAGCCGGCCGCGCGAGATCGGGCTGTCGGGGTCGCCCTCGATCTGGGTGACGGCGCCGTCCTTGACGTAGACGCGCTGCCCGCAGCCCACCGCGCAGTACGGGCAGACCGAGCGCACCACCGCGTCGGCCTGCTCGGTCCTGGCCGTCAGCCCCTCGGTGCGCCGCGACATCGCCGCGGTGCCCCGCCCCAGCGGGTCGGGCCCGGTTAGTTGCCGGTACACGGGCCAGCCGTCGATCCACTGCTTGATCCCCATGGCGGGCCCAATGCCATAGCCGTGCCCGCCCAAACCCCTGCGTGGCGGGCGGTCCGGGCGGTTCAGCCGCGCAGTTCGCGGGTGCTGTCGGGGAGGCGGACGGTGGCGCCGGAGCGGTCCATCAGCTCCAGCAGCGGCACCGCCACCCGGCGGCTGGTGCCCAGGGCCTGCCGGGCCGCGCTCAGCGTGAAGGGCTGCGGCAGCGCGCGCAGCAGCTCGCGGGCGCGCTCCTGCGCGCCCGGCAGCAGCACCACCCCGGGGGCGATCCGCAGCAGCCGCCCGGCCCGCACCGCCGCCGCGATCTCGCGCGAGCCCAGGCCCAGCTCGGCCAGCCGGTCGGCCTCGGGGGCGGTGAAGGGCTTGGCGGTCAGCTCCTCGGTCAGCTCGCGCAGCGCCAGCTCCACCCGGGGCGGCAGCCCCGGTTCGGCGCCCGGCGGCAGCACGCGCCCGTCGGCCGCGCTCAGCCCGGCCGCCGCCACCAGCGCGTCCACCAGCCGGATGTCGGGCAGGTCGAACCACTGGCGCACGGTCTCGGCCGGGACGCCCGGCTCCAGCGGGTGCGCGGCCTGCCACTCCGCCACTTGCGGGCCCACCTGTTCGCGCAGCCCGGCCCAGTGGGCGGGGTCGGCGTGGAAGCCGCCGGGCAGCGGCTCCCCGGACGCGGGCAGGCCCATCGCGGCGAGTTCGCCCGCGCGCAGCACGCCGCGGTGGCGCAGCTGGAGGCGGGCGGCGCGCTCGGCGGCGTCCTCGGCGTCGATCAGCTCGTCCAGTTCGGCGGCGCGGCCCCGGCCCGCGCCGCGCCGGCGCAGCTCGGGCGGGGCGACGTCCAGCACCACCACACCCGAGGCGATGCGGTGCCGCCCCGGGTCGCGCAGCAGCGCCCGGTCGCCCACCCGCAGCGGCAGCGGCCGGGACAGCCGCAGCCGCGCCGTCTCCACCTCCAGCGGCCGCACCCGCACCGGCACCGCGGCCGAACCGGTGTGCAGCACCAGCTCTGACGGCAGGTCCTCGGCCGGGTCGCCGCGCAGCGCCACGTCGACCACCCCGGTGGCCTGCCAGGCGCCCGGGGTGAGCAGGGCGTCGCCGCGGCCGATCCCCGACCGCTCGACCCCGCGCAGGTTCACCGCGACCCGCGCCACCCCCGGCGCCTCGTCCACGGCGCGGCCCAGGCTCTGCAGGCCGCGCACCCGCACCTGCCGCCCGGCCGAAGTGACCAGGGTGTCGCCGCGCCGCAGGGTGCCCTCGGCCAGTGTGCCGGTCACCACGGTGCCGGCGCCGCCGATGGTGAACGAGCGGTCGACCCACAGCCGCACGTCGGCGGCAGCGTCGGGGATCGGCAGCCGCCCGGCCAGCGCGGCCAGCTGCGAGCGGAGCGCGTCCATGCCCTGCCCGGTGGCGGCGCTCACCGCCACGGCCGGGGCGCCGCGCAGCGAGGTGCCGGCCAGCGCCGCCAGCGCCTCCTCGCGGGCCGGCCCCGGCTCGGCCAGGTCGCAGCGGGTGACCACCAGCAGACCGTGCCGCACCTCCAGGGCGTCCAGTGCGGCCAGGTGCTCGGCCGACTGCGGCATCCAGCCCTCGTCGGCCGCCACGACCACCAGCGCGGCCGGCACCGGGCCGATCCCGGCCAGCATGTTCGGCACGAAGCGCTCGTGGCCCGGCACGTCCACGAAGGCCAGCACCTCGCCGGCGGGCAGGGTGGTCCAGGCGAAGCCGAGGTCGATGGTGAGCCCGCGGCGCCGCTCCTCGGCCCAGCGGTCGGGCTCCATACCGGTGAGCGCGCGGATCAGGGTGGACTTGCCGTGGTCGACGTGCCCGGCGGTGGCGATCACGTGCACGGCGCGTCCCCCTCGGCCGGCGCACCGGCCGCGGCCGCGCGCACGGCGGCGGCCAGCCGGGCGTCCTGGGCGGCCTCGACGGTGCGCAGGTCCAGCAGGCAGCGGCCGGCCTCGATCCGGCCGACCACCGGCGGCCGCCCGGTGCGCAGCGCGGCGGCGAAGCGCTCCGGCAGCGCCACGGCCGCGCTGGGCAGCTCCACCCCGGGCGCGCCGCCGCCGCCGACCACCGCTCGCGAGGGCACCGCCTCGGCCGGGATCCCGTCGGCGGCCAGCCCGGCGGCGAGGGCCCGCGCCCGCTCCACCAGCTCCGCCTCGCCGCGCTCCAGCGCCGCCACCACCGGCGGCACCGGGCCGCGCACCGTCGCCTCCAGCGCGGCCAGGGTGAGCTTGTCCACCCGCAGCGCCCGCGCCACCGGGTGGCGGCGCAGCCGCTCGACCAGCTCCGCCTCGCCGAGCAGCAGGCCGGCCTGCGGGCCGCCCAGCAGCTTGTCGCCGCTCGCGGTGACCAGGGCCGCGCCCTCGCGCAGCGCGGTGGCGGCGTCGGGCTCGCCGGGCAGCAGCGGGTGCGGGCGCAGCAGCCCCGAGCCCACGTCGTGGACGACCGGCGGGCCCAGGGTGGCCAGCTCGGCGGTGCCGACACCGGAGGTGAAGCCGGTGACCTCGAAGTTCGACGGGTGCACCTTGAGGATGAAGCCGGTGTCGGGCCCCAGCGCGGCCCGGTAGTCGTCCAGGTGCGTCCGGTTGGTGGTGCCCACCTCGCGCAGCCGGGCGCCGGTGGCGGCCAGCAGTTCGGGGATCCGGAAGCCGTCGCCGATCTCCACCAGCTCGCCGCGGCTGATCACGATCTCGCGCCCGGGCGCCAGCACCAGCGCGCACAGCAGCAGCGCGGCGGCGTTGTTGTTCACCACGTGCACGCCGCCGGCCTCGGGGACCCGCTCGGCCAGCGCGGCCAGCGCCCCCCGGCCCCGGCGGGCCCGCGCCCCGGTGGCCAGGTCGAACTCCACGTCGGTGCTGCCGGCGGCGGTGAGCAGCGCGGTGCGCGCGGCCTCCGACAGGGCGGCGCGGCCCAGGTTGGTGTGCACGATCACGCCGGAGGCGTTGACGACCTCGCTCAGCCGGGCGGCCGAACCGGGCAGCGCCGCCAGCGCCGCCTCGGCCACCCGCTCCGGCGGCAGGGCGCCGGCGCGGGCGCGGTCCTGGGCGGCGGCTATCGCCGCCTTGACCACCGGGCGGCCCAGGGCGGGCAGCGCCGCCGCGAACCTCGGATCGGCGAGCAGCGCGTCGGTGCGGGGTATCCGGCGGCGCGGGTCGGAGTCCGCGTCGGACATCGGCTCGGACATCGCGTCGGTGCTCGCCACCTTTCGGCCGCTCCACGCAGACGTGGCGGAGGCGGACGGGAATCGAACCCGCCAGCGACAGATACTGCCGCTCAACGGCTTTGAAGGCCGCGCCGGCCACCAGGTCGGATACGCCTCCCCGGCCGCGTCTACAGTATCCGCCATCGTAGTGGAGGATTCGGCTGCATCCCGGCATCTACCGCCCGAGTCGTCTTCGGCGCCGCGCCCGGCTACTGTTCGGGCTCCGGGACACCAACGCGCACACGGGGTCGGATGTGGATACGGATACCTCCTTCTTGGACGTCTGGAACGACGTGGTCAGCGTACAGAGCGCGCCGCCGTCCTACCTGGTGCTCGCCACCGCCCTCGCCGGCCTGGCCGTGGTCGCCTTCACCCCCGCCTGGCGGCTGGCCCGCAATGTCGTCACCATCGCCCACGAGGGCGGGCACGCCCTGGTGGCGCTGCTGTCCGGGCGGCAGCTCTCCGGCATCCGGCTGCACTCCGACACCTCCGGGGTCACCGTCTCGCGCGGCAAGCCCACCGGGATCGGCATGGTGCTCACCGTCTTCGCCGGCTACGTCGCCCCGTCCCTGATCGGCTTCACCGGCGCCTTCCTGCTCACCAACGGCCGGATCACCGCGCTGCTGTGGATGACCATCGTGCTGCTCGCCCTGATGCTGGTGATGATCCGCAACATCTACGGGGTGCTCTCGGTGGTCGGCACCGGCGCCCTCGTCTTCGGCGTGTCCTGGTACACCCCCGACGAGGTCCAGGCCGCCTTCGCCTACGCCTTCGTCTGGTTCCTGCTCTTCGCCGGCGTCCGCCCGGTCTTCGAACTCCAGCGCCAGCGCGCCGGCGGCCGCGCCCCCCAGTCCGACCCCGACCAGCTCGCCCGCCTCACCCGCACCCCCGCCACCCTGTGGGTCGGCCTGTTCCTGCTGGTCAACATCGCCGCCCTACTGCTCGGCGGGCGCTGGCTGGCCTTCTGAGGAGCGTTCCAGCGGATCAGGGCGACGGGCAGAGTTCCGCCTTCTTCAGGCGGACCAGGGCGGCTTCCACGTCGGCGCGACGGTACAAGCGACGCTTGCGCTCGCTCCAACCGTGAATGGCGTCGACCAGTGACGGAGGATCGAGTCGATCGTCGGTCCGGTCGGCGATGAGAAAGTGGAGTGTCGCCAGGAGTTCCAAGCCCTCGGGGTACTCATAACCCGATATGGCGGTTCTGACCTGCTTCCACGCTGTGTTGAAGGTGTTGTCGGCCGCGACCGTCTCATCGGCTGCCTCTGCGGAGGAGGATGGCACCTCGAGGTCGGCGCGGGCGCCGCCCGTACCATCGCCGTATCCGACCAGGTGGTGGCCTTCAAGGTCACTCAGTCGGCGGTTGAGTTCGGGGGAGAAGGGACCGTAGTGGTAGCGCACGAAGCGCAGACCGAGTCCGACTCCCGCGGCCTGCATCAGATAAACGACCTTCTGCGCCTCGACGAGGGATAGCCGGGGAGTCTCGGTCACCCCTGAGGTGAAGGCCGTGAAGGCATAGCGGTGCAGCGCGGCGATCAGCCGAGCCCGTGTCGGTGTCATCTCAGGACGTCGGGTGCGGACGGGCATGTCCGAAGGGGCGGGCGTGCCGGGTGCATAAAGCCGGACATCGGCATCGAGGTCAGCCAGCTTCTCAATGATCAACCGACGTACCTGCGGCCAAGCCAGGCCGCCGTTGCCGCATCCGAGCGGAGGGATGGCGACGCTTCGGATCCGCTTCTCGGTGAGATGCCGGACCAGATCGTCCAAACCGGATCGGATGTCCTCCATACGGGACGGCTGCCGCCAGTGACGCTTGGTCGGGAAGTTCAGGATCCAGCGGCCGTCGCTCACGCGGATCGCAAGCACGCGTCCTGGCCGCATGCGCCCGTCCTCACAGGCGCGGACGTACTCGGCGAAAATTTCCGGGAAGGCGCGCTTGAACTGGAGGGCTACACCCTTGCCCATCACCCCGACCGTGTTGACGGTGTTGACGAGGGCTTCGGCGTCGTCTCGCAGCAGGTTGCCGCTCGTCTCGGTGATCACAAGGGATTCCTCCTCTCCGCGTCGGGAGGGTCGGCGTACGCCGACCTGCCCTCGGAACCGCTCGCGCTACGAAAAGTACCAGTGGGCTCGGACGCCGATCGAGGGTCGGTGTGTCGTGTGGGCGGACACCATGCCGAGCACGGCGTCCGCTGTCGATGCGTTATGGGTGTAAACGTGTGAGAACGTCACCCACGGTACGGCTCCGTGTACGAGGAGTTCGGCCATTCGCCGCTGCTTTCGCCAGCCG
The DNA here is from genome assembly GCF_003002095.1 of Allonocardiopsis opalescens. Lineage (GTDB taxonomy): Bacteria > Actinomycetota > Actinomycetes > Streptosporangiales > Streptosporangiaceae > Allonocardiopsis > Allonocardiopsis opalescens. The sequence goes on from NZ_PVZC01000001.1 coordinate 270,526, forward strand.
TCATCTGCGGTATTCGCCCATGACCTGGCCTCCATCACTTCTCAGTCTATGTGTGTGGGAATGTCCATGGCTGCTGACGTGTACCGGGCCGTGGCGAGTGCGGCGTTTCGATCGGTCGCTACCCACGGAGTGCCGAGGGAAATGACGCGTGAGAGTCGCGTCACGAGGTAGACAAGTGGCTCCTGGCCGTGCTCGTAGCCCCGGACGCCGCCGCCGTGGATCCTGCGCAGCATCGGCGATCGTGCGGCGAAGTAGAACGGCACATAGTCGGCGACGACACCGAATGGTTCGATCGGCACGTCGCGATGTCTGCGTCGCTGCTTGATGTCCGGTTCGCCGCAGTCGATGCTTATGTCCGGTTCACGGCTGCCCGCGAGGAGACCCTGAGCGATGATTCCAGGCAGGTTCTGCACGTGGGTGAAGTGCAGCAACCAGGGATTCTCGATGTCCATCATCCGAGTCGCCACTGTAACCGGCGTGGGGCACCTAGGCGTACGGGTCCGGCGAACGGTCGTCTAGGCCGCCGTCCTACTCCGCCGCCTCCGCCACGTCGGGGTGCACGGCGATGCGGCGGTCCAGGCCGGTCACCCGCAGCAGCCGGACCACCCAGGGCGAGGGGCGGGCCAGGGCGAGCGAGCCGCCGTCCTGCTCGGCCCGCTTGTGCGTCTCGATCAGGACGCGCAGGCCGCTTGAGTCGATGAAGGTGACGCCGGCCAGGTCGATGACCAGCCGGGGCTCGGGGGCGCCGAAGGCGGGCTCCAGCGACGACCTCAGCTGCGGCGCCGTGGCCACGTCGATCTCGCCGGTCAGCTCGATCACGGTGGCACGCCCCTCGTGCCGCCGCGTGTGACTCAACGCGTGCATGGCTTCCCCTCCTCCGCCGCCTCGGCGCGGGCCGGCCGCGCGGGCGCGGCCACCCTGACACGTGCCCAGCGGGCGGGCTTCTCACCCTTCGGGCAGAGACAGGCCCGGTGCGGCGAACTCGCACCAGACCGACTTGCCCGCCTCGGTGCGGCGCGCCCCCCACCGCTGGCCCAGCATGCCGACGATCTGCAGGCCCCGGCCGTTCTCCTCCAGGCTCTCCCTGGGCCGCTGCCTGGGGAGGTCGCCGTTGTTGTCGCGCACGTCCAGGTGGATCTGGCCGTTCTCGTGCCGCAGGTGCAGCTCCACCGGGCTGCCGGCGTGGCGCAGCGCGTTGGAGACCAGCTCGCTCACGACCAGCACGACGTCGTCCACGGTGGACTGCGGGATCGCCCACTCGCGCAGCGCCCCGGCGGTGAAGTCGCGGGCGTTGCCGGCCGAGGCGCGCTCGGCGGGCAGCTTCAGCACGCTGTGCCGGCGCCGCCCGGCGATCTCGGGGATGCGGAACAGCAGCAGCGCGGCGTCGTCGAGGTGGTGGCGCTGCGAGCGGAGCCGCTTGAGGACCCGGTCGCACTCGTCGTCCAGCTCGGTCCAGCTCTCGCCGAGCAGCGAGGCCAGGCTGTCGATACCGGTGTCGATGTCCTGGCCGGGGTCCTCGACCAGGCCGTCGGTGTACAGGGCGACGGTGGAGCCGATCGGCAGCCGGATCCGGCCCGCCACATAGGGGCCGGCCTGCACCCCCAGCGGCGCGCCCTTGGCGCTCTCCAGCCGCTCCACCGAGCCGTCGGGGCGGACCAGCAGCGGGGGGAGGTGGCCGGCGCTGGCGTACACCAGTTCGCGCTCGGTGGGGTCGTACACCGCGTACACGCAGGTGACGAACTGCTCGGGCGCGACCTCCTCGACCAGGTCGTCCAGCAGGCCCAGGATCTCGGTGGGCGGCAGGTCGAGCCGCGCGTAGGAGCGCACCGCCGTGCGCATCTGCCCCATCACCGCCGCGGCGCGCACCCCGCGCCCCATCACGTCGCCGATGATCAGCGCGGTGCGGCCCACCCCGAGCGGGATCACGTCGAACCAGTCGCCGCCCACCTCGGGCATGGTGTCGGCCTCGGCGCCCTGGCCGCCGTCGGCGCCCTCGTCGTCGTCCAGCTCGCGGGAGCCGGTGACGTAGCGGGTGGCGACCTCCAGGGTGCCGGGGTCGTGCGGCTCCTCCAGCAGCAGGCTGCGCTGGAGGGTGAGCGCGGTGTCGCGGATGTGCTGGCGGCTCTCGCGCAGCTCCTGCTGGGTGAGCATCTGGTCGGTGACGTCGACGGCCACGGTCAGGATGGAGTCGACGTCGCCGGCCAGGGTGCGCAGCGGGTTGCAGACGAAGGTGAAGTACTCGCGGGTGTCGGGCGGCGCGCCGTGCGGCTTGACCTCGGTCTCGATGATCCGGGCCGGCAGGCCGGTGCCGAGCACCCGGTCCAGCAGCGGCAGCCAGCCCGACTCCACCGCGCCGGGGAAGGCCGACTTGCTGGGGGTGCCCTCGCGGGCCACCCCGAAGACGCGCTGGTGGGCGGCGTTGGCGTAGGCGAGCGCGTGGTTGGGGCCGCGGGTGATGGCCACCAGGCAGGGGGTGTCCTCGAAGCCGGCCAGCAGCCGGCTGTGCTCGTCGGCCTCCACCCGCAGGGTGATCTCGGTGAGCACCGACTCGGCGATGTCGGCCAGCGCCTCGATGTCGTCGCCGGTCCACTCGCGCGCCTCGTAGTCGCACACGCACAGGGTGCCCAGCACGTTGCCGGAGCGGTCGCGCAGCGGCACCCCGGCGTAGGCGCCGATGCCGACCACGCTGGTGGCGGGGTTCTCGGCCAGTTCGGTGTCGGCGCGCAGGTCGTTGAGGAGCAGCGGGGCGTCCTGGGCCAGCACCCGGGAGCAGAAGCCCCAGGAGATGGGCATCGCCCGCATCGTCAGGCCCGAGCAGCCTTTGAAGAACTGGCTGTCGCGCTCGATGATGTTCACCAGGCCGATCGGGGCACCGAGAGTGCGCGCCGCCACCCGCGCCAGCCGGTCGAACGCGGGCGGGGTGGACGTGTCCAGCAGGCTGAGCCGGCGCAGGGCGTCCAGCCGGTCGGGATCGTCCAATCTTCGGTCCGAGTCAGCCGCCATGGGTCGAATGTATACCTCATGCCGTTTCCGGTCCCCAGCCGCGCGGCCCCAGTTCGGTGACGACGCGTGCGCTCTGCGAACCCGGCCGGTGGGCGGCTTCCCGGCGGCTCCGCGGTGTCCGGGCGGAGCGGCGCCGGGCGGCGCGGAGGCCGGCCGCCGGGGCGGGCGGCGGCCCTCGCCCGCCCGAGCCGGCCGGCCGTTCGCCGCCCTCGCCGGACGCGGGCGCTAGTGCGCCGCCTCGTATTTGCGCACCACTTCGGCGGGAATCCGGCCGCGGTCATTCACCTGGATGCCCTGTTCCCGCGCCCAGCTGCGAATATCGGCGCTGCGTTCGCGGCTCGACGCGCCCCGGCTGCGCCGCCGGGGCCGGGCCGCCCCGACCTTCCTGCCGTGCTCCACGTAGGGCGCGAGCGAGTCGCGCAGCCGGCGGGCGTGGCCAGCGCAGAGGTCGATCTCGTATGTGCTGCCGTCCCAGCCGAAGGACACCGTTTCGTCCCCTTCGACCTCGGCGTCCTCCAGGTCGCACAGCAGCAGCACCTGGACTTTCTGTGCCATGGCGCATCTCCTCGTCTTCAGGCCGGAATGGGCGCCGCCCCCGGTTCCGGCCGACCATTCCCCGGTCGGCGACGGTTGACGGCAATGCCGGTCAAGGCTGTCATGGTCGCCGCTACTAACACGGTAACCCTTGCCGGGGGTGAAATTAATGAGCCGAACTGAGTATGTCGGAGTATTCCACCACCGGAACATCCAGTGTGCCAAGAAGTCCGCGTCGGGGTGTCGATATGGGAATGCTGCGAATCGGGAAAGGTTTTGCCCAAGAATCACTCGCCCCGGCGGGGAACGGCCGGAGGATCGGTGCGCGACCGCGCCGCCGGGCGGACCGGGCCCCTCAGATCGGCAGCCGGTCGGGCTGCCGCGTGAAGGGGCGGGCCGCCGCCAGTTCGGCGGCCTCGCCGGCCGGCAGGCCCCATTCCGCCGCGGCCGTGCGCACGAACGCGCCGGGCGGCAGCGCGTTCAGCCAGCGCAGCGCCAGCCCGCGGCGGCCGTCGGGCGTCGGCTCGCCGAGCAGCCGCAGCCGCGCCACCCCGCCGTCGGGGTACACGTCCAGCCGCACGTGCGTCAGCTCCCCGGCGTCCGCCGGGAGCCGGAACCGGTGCCGGGTGTCGGGCAGCAGCGCGGTGCGCGGCAGCAGCTCCGTCCAGGCGCCGGGCGGCGGGGCGGCCGCGCCGGGGGCGCGGGCGGCGCGCAGCGCGGCCGAGCCGGGGGCGTTGCCGAGGAAGTGCCGGGTGTCGATCTCGGCCAGGCGCAGCCGCGCTGCGGCGGCCAGCGCGACCACCACGTAGTCGTTGCCCTCGTCGCGGCGGCGGCGCGTCTCCCAGCCCTCGCCCATCACCCGGGGCAGGCCGGGCGCCAGCAGGTTGGTGGGGGAGCCGAAGTAGTCGTCGCTGCACGCCGCGACGGCGCCGCCGTTCTCCAGCGCGGCCAGGTCGAAGCTGAGCCCGGCCAGCGGGCGCGGGTCGGGCACGGGTTCGCCGTGCGCCCGCAGCCGCGCCACGCCGCCGTCGGGGTGGATGAGCAGCCGCAGGTGGGTGTAGCGGTGCGGGTCGGAGACCTCGAAGATGTGCCGGGCGTCGCCGGTCAGCGGGCAGCGCGGCACGATCTCGGCCCAGTCCGCGGCGGCCAGCTGCTCGGGGGTGGCCAGCTCGTCGGCCGCGGCGGCCTGCACCGTGCAGGCGGGCGGGAAGTTGCCGGTGAAGTAGGCGGTGTCGACCACCACGGTGCGCAGCACACCGGGCACGCCCAGCCGGACCAGCGCCCAGTCCGCGTCGCCGGCGCCGGGGCGGCGGTCGGGGCCGGGGCCGCGCCGCCGCCGGGTCTCCCAGCCGTCGTAGACCTGGCCGCGGTGCGCGAAGGTGTACGGCCGGTGCGTCGGCGGCTCCGGCTTGATCAGGTTCTCCTTCTCGGCGAAGAACTCGTCGCTGGCGGCCATCACCGAGCCGCCGAGCGTGCGGCCGGCGAGGTCGGGCAGGGGCGAGGGCGCGGGCTCGTCGTGGTGGCGGGCGGTCATCGGCGTCGGACCTCCTCGATCAGCCTGCCGCGCGGGGTGCGGCCGTCGACCACCGCGCCGCGCAGCCAGGTGGTGCGGACCAGGCCGGCCAGCCTGCGGCCCGCGTACGGGGTGACGGGGTGGCGGTGGTGCAGCCGGGCCGGATCGACGGTGAACTCGGCGTCGGGGTCGAAGGCGACCAGGTCGGCGTCGGCGCCGACCCGGATGGCGCCCTTGGCGGCCAGTCCGGCCAGCCGCGCGGGGGCGGCCGCCATCCAGGCGGCCAGCCGGGACAGGGGCAGGCCGCGCTCGCGCGCCGCCGTCCACACGACCGGCAGGGCCAGCTGCACCCCGGCGATGCCGCCCCAGGCGGCGCCGAAGTCGCCGGTGTCGAGCCGCTTCAGCTCCGGGGTGCACGGCGAGTGGTCGGAGACGACCTGGTCGATGGTGCCGTCGGCCAGCGCGGCCCACAGCGCGTCGCGGTCGGCGGCGGAGCGGATCGGCGGGCAGCACTTGAACGGGGTGGCCCCGTCGGGCACCTCCTCGGCGCTGAAGTACAGGTAGTGCGGGCAGGTCTCGGCCGTGACGGGCACCCCGGCGGCGCGGGCCCGCGCCAGCGCGGGCAGCGCCTCGGCCGAGGACAGGTGCACGATGTGGGCGCGCCCGCCGGTCGCGGCGCAGGCCGCGATGACCCGCTCCACCGCCCGTGCCTCGGCGGCGCCGGGTCGCGAGGCGAGGAAGCCGGCGAAGCCCGGCCCGGAGCAGTCGCCGATCAGCCCGGCGTCCTCGGCGTGCACCAGGATCACCGCGCCGGCCCGCTCGGCCGCGCGCAGCGCGGTGCGCAGCCCGTCGTCGTCCAGCGGCGGGAACTCCGGCACGCCGGAGTCCAGCAGGAAGCACTTCGCGCCGGGCACCCCGGCCGCCAGCAGCTCCGGCAGCTCAGGCAGGTGCGCGGGGACGGCGCCGCCCCACAAGGCCGTGTCGACATGGCAGCGCCCGCGCGCCGCCGCCCGCTTGGCGTCCAGCGCGGCGACGGTGACGGTGGGCGGCACCGAGTTCAGCGGCATGTCCACGATCGTGGTCACCCCGCCCGCCCCCGCCGCCCGCGTCGCCGAGTCGAAGCCCTCCCACTCGGTGCGCCCCGGCTCGTTCACGTGCACATGCGCGTCGACGAGCCCCGGCAGCAGCACCAGCCCCCCGAGATCGTGCTCCACCCGCGCCGCCATGCGCTCCCCGTACCCGCCCACGGCCGCGATCCGCCCCCCGGTGACCCCCACGGCCGCCGCCCGCTCCCCATCGGGCAGCACGACCCGCCGCGACCGGACGACCAGGTCGAAGACGGTCATGGGGGCGGCCAGCGGAGTGCGGTGGGTGGTGGGGAGTCCGGCCGGGGGGTGGGCGGGTGGGCAGCCGTCCGGGCGGGGAGGGGGGCCGGGGCCGGGCGGTGCATTCGGTTCGGGGCGAGGTGCGGACCCGGATCGAAATGGTGCTTCCGGTCCGGACCGGGGTCCGGTCGGGTGGACGGCGACCGGGTGCCGGTCGACCTGATCCCGGCCCGCGCGTTTCGCGGTCGGACCCCGGTCGGGGCGGGTCCGGGCAGGGCGTTCGGCGACCGGCGTCCGCCCGGCGAGCCCACGGGGCCGGCATTGTGCGTCCGGCTCCCCATCGGGGTGAATCCGGGTCGGGTCTTCACGGGCCGAATACCGATCGCGATCGCACCGGTCCCGACGCCCGGCAGGCGGTTCTCAGCCGATGGAAGACCGGGCCGGTCGTCCGGCAACCGCTTTCTCGCGGGCGCCGCCCCAGACCGGCCGCCCGGCCAATGCCGCGCCGGCCATGTCAAACCGTCCGTCCACAGCCGCGCCATTTCCGGCCCGGCCGTCCACAGGCGCGGCCCGGGGCTCACGGCGGCGCGCTCCGGCGCGGGAGAATGGATATGGGGTCGCCCCCCTGGGCGGGCGGGGGATTTTTTCAGGTGGATTTCGCCTCTCCCGTCCATGGCGGATTCGCGGCCGTTGTTTGTGATGCTAACCGTCCGATCCGGGCGCGGACAGGGGACGCACGAGCGTTTCGGCGTACGGGGGAGCCGCGCGGCGGCGATGCAGCGTGTCAGCGCCGTACCGGGGCGAAGGGCACGCGACGGGTGGCCGAGATCACGGCCGGGGCGGGCCGAGCGCGGAGAGCAGGGCGGTGAGGGTGGCGCCGAGCGGGGCGTCGAGGGTGAGCAGGGCGTGGGAGTCGCCCCGGGTAGGGCCCTGGTTGACGATGGCGACGGGGATGGCGCGCTCGGCGGCGTGGCGGACGAAGCGGTAGCCGGACATGACGGTGAGCGAAGAGCCGAGGACGAGCAGCAGGGCGGCGCGCTCGGTGAGGGCGTAGCACTCCTGCACCCGGGCACGCGGCACGTTCTCGCCGAAGAAGATGACGTCGGGCTTGAGCACACCGCCGCAGCCGTGGCAGTCCACGATCTGGAAGCCCGCCACCTGGTCGTCGGTGAGCACGGCGTCGCCGTCGGGGTTGACCGCCGCCGCCTCGACCCGCCAGTCGGCGTTGGCGGCGCGCAGGCGCTGGTCGAGCAGGCGGCGGGGGCTGCGGCGGCCGCAGCCCAGGCAGCGGACCCGGTCGAGGGCGCCGTGCAGCTCGACCACGTCCCGTGCGCCCGCGGCCTGGTGCAGACCGTCCACGTTCTGGGTGATGATCCCGCCGAGCAGCCCGCGCCGCTGGAGCGCCGCGACGGCGCGGTGGCCGGCGTTGGGGGCGGCGTCGGAGACATGCCGCCAGCCCAGGTGGCTGCGCGCCCAGTAGCGCCTGCGCGCGGCGGCGCTGCCGACGAAGGTCTGGTACGTCATCGGGGTGGCGCGGTGGCGGCGGCCGGTCTCGCCGCGGTAGTCGGGGATGCCCGACTCGGTCGACAGGCCGGCCCCGCTGAGCACCACCACCTCGCCGTCGGCCACCAGGTCCGCCAGCGTCCGGAGAGGGGCGCCGACGGCCGCGCCCGGGAGGGCGGGAGCCTCCAGCGCACCGCCGGCCATGCCGTCCGTCAGCCGTTCCATCCCTCCATGGTGCCCGAGGCGACCGGTGCCGCGGACGACCGGGCGCCCGGTCGGGCCGGCAGGGCCTCGACGGGCGGCGGTGCGGCGGAATAGACCGCCGGCCGTCCACATTTAGCTTGGTAGTAAGTAATTCAACACCAAGCTACTTTGGAGTGTGGATCATGGCTGAGGTGGGCGAGATGTTCATCTTCCTGCAGAACGGGGCCGATCCGGTGACCGACCGGGTCGTGCACGAGCACGGCGGCGGGCGGACGCTGCTGGTGTGGGCGCCCGACGGCGCGGCGGCGGCACGGGTGGCCGACGAGCAGGTGCGGGCCGGCGTCCGGCTGATCGAGCTGTACCGCGGCTTCGACCTGGAGTCGGCGGGCGAGGTCATCGAGGCGGTGGACGGGCGGGTGCCCGTCGGCGTCGCCGGCTACGGTTTCGGCACGGCGCCCGGCAGCATCGGCCACTCGGTGACGATCTACGCCGACGCCGAGGCCGATCCGGCGGTGCAGCGGGTGGTCCGGGAGCACGCCGACGGCACCCGCACGACCGTGCTCGGCGCTCCGAATCCCGCCGCGGCCGCGCAGGCGGCGGCCGAGCTGGTCGACGCCGGCGCCGACCTGGTCGAGATCTGCGGCGGCACCCCGCTGACCACCGCCCGGCACGTCCAGCGGGCCCTCGGCGGCCGGGCGGCGGTCAGCCTGGTCGCCTTCCCCTTCGAATCGATCGACGGAGCGGCCGCCTTCAAGGCGGCCTTCGAAGCGGCGCAGGAATCGACCGGTTCGTAGCGGAGCCGTGAGTTGTTGCCCCGCCCACCCAGGGGGCCACCCTCCCCTCAAGCCTCTCGCGATTCGGTGCGCGTAGGGGAGGGTTACCCGCGGGTTGTGGACGACCGGGCCGCGGCGGGCACCGCTGTGGACGGGGCGGTTGACGGACGGCGCGGCGCGATGGCGGCGCCGTCCGTCGCGCCCCGTCCGCGTGCCCAGGCGCTCACCCGGACTCGTGGTGCAGCAACAGAGGCTTCAGGATGGCGGCCAGTTGGGCGCGCCGGTCCGCGTCCAGCGGCGCGAGGAAGCGCTCGTCGGCGGCGAGCACGGCGTCCAGGGCCTGCTCGGCGACGCGTTCGCCCCTCTCGGTGAGGTGGACGAGGACGCCCCTGCGGTCGTCGGGGTCGCGCTCGCGCCTGACCAGGCCGAGGCGGTCGAGGCGGTCCAGCCGCGCCGTCATCGCCCCTGAGGTGATCAGCGACGACCGCGCCAGCTCCGTCGGCTTGGTGCCCGCGGGCTCGCCGCGCCGGCGCAGGGTGTTCAGCACGTCGAAGTCGCCGTAGCTGAGGCCGAGCGACCGCAGCGCCTCAGCGATCATGCGCTGCCCGATCTCGGCGGACCGGAACAGCCGCCCGACGACGTGTAGCACCCCGGCGTCCAGTTCGGGGGCGCTGCGCGCCCACTCGCCGACCATGCGGTCGATCGAGTCCTCCGCCATCGCTCTCCTCACCAGGCGACGCCCCGACGGAAGCTCTGAAACGGCCTCCCCGGCCCACGGCAGCACACCCTACCCAGCGCCCCGACGCCGCGGTTCATCCACCGCGCCGGCTCTGACGGAGACCTCATCGGGCCGAGGAACCGCCCGGACGTCTCCGGCGCTTCGCGGAGCCGTTCGCCGGCCCGTCCGCTCAGCGGGGCCGCTCGCCCAGCGTCCGCAGATGCGCGCGCCAGTCGGCGGTCGCGGTGATGTCGGTGAGGGGCGCGGCCGGGGTGTACGGGCGGCGCAGCAGCATGGCGAGGGACGGGGAGCCGTCGGCGAGCTCGATGACGCCGAGTTCGAGTTCGGGGGGTTCGGCGGGGAGCAGGCGCTCGCGCAGCAGCTCCCAGCCGAGGTCGTACAGCTCGCCGGCGATGCTCGCGCCGCCCTCGGTGACGGGCCGGAGGCCGGGGAAGCGGTCGCCGACGCTGAAGAAGCGGTAGCGGGGGGCGGTGCGGGTCTCGGCCAGCAGCGGCGCGCCCTCAAGCAGGTGGTGCAGCTCGCCGCCGCGCATGGCGCCGCCGTTGAGGAACATGTGGGGCACGGAAACCTCCGTCGAGTCGGGACGACAGACCTGGGCTGTGCTCGGTGGGTGGGTCGGCTGGTGCGGGCGGGTGTCTCTCAGGTCGGTCGCGCTTACTCGGCCGGTGGGTTCGCGGCGGTGCGACCGTCCACAGGGGCGGGTCCGCGTGCTCATTTATCCACAACCCGCGGGTAACCCCTCGCGCCGCGCACCCCAGGGCGGGAGGATGGATGCAGGGGAGCCCCCCAGGGAGGGCGGGGGAAGGAGAAGCAGGTCGCGGGCCGGCGGGGCTGTCTTGGGCGTGAGCCGTGAGCCCTGGTCGCGGTGGGTCCGCGGTGGTGGGGCGGGTTCCCCCTCGGCTCGGCGGCGCTGCTCGGTCGGCGGCGCTGCGGCGGGGCTTGCCGGCCGGCGCGCCGGGGAGCGGGAACGGGCCGCCCGGCTCCGGTGGCCTCGGCGGCGGGAACGGGTCGGCCCCGGTCCCGGCGGCCGGAGCGGGCGCCGCTGCCCGATGTCACGGTACCGGCAGGCCCACGATGTCCTCGGGGCGGACCGGGGCGTGGGCGAGCGGGCGGCCGGTGGCGGCGCGGATGGCGGCGATGATGGCGGGGGTCGAGGACAGGGTGGGCGGTTCGCCGGCGCCGCGCAGGCCGTACGGGGCGTGCGGGTCGGGGTGCTCCAGGATCTCGACGCGCATGGGCGGCATGTCCAGGATGGTGGGGATCAGGTAGTCGGTGAAGGACGGGTTGCGCACGGCGGCGTCGCGCACCTGCACCTCCTCCATCAGGGCCAGGCCCAGGCCCTGGGCGGAGCCGCCGTGGATCTGGCCGGCGAGCTGCAGGGGGTTGAGCGCGCGGCCCACGTCCTGGACGGCCGCCAATTCGACCACCCGGACCAGGCCGAGTTCGGTGTCGACGTCCACCACGGCGCGGTGCACGCACATCGCGAACTGGACGTGCGCGTCGCCCTGCCCGGTCAGCGGGTCCATCGGCCGGGTGGGGCGGTGCCGGAAGACGCGGGTCTCCTCCACGGCGGTGTCGGCCAGCAGCTCGGCCAGCTCCGCCACCACCGCGCCCAGCCGCGTCACGACCGCGCCGCCGCGCAGCTCCAGCGCGTCGTCGGCGCCGGGCGGCAGGCCGCGCTCGCGGGCCAGCCGGAAGACGGCCTCGCGCACCGCCTCGCACGCGGCCTTGACCGCGCCGCCGGTCATGTAGGACTGGCGGGAGGCCGACGAGGAGCCCGAGGAGCCCACCGCGGTGTCGGCGGGGCGCACCACCACCCGCTCCACGCCCAGCTCGGTCCTGGCCACCTGCTGCTGGACGGTGACCAGGCCCTGGCCCACCTCGGCGGCGGCGGTGTGCACCTGCACGGCGGGCTCGCCGCCCACCAGCTCCAGCCGGACCCGCGCGGTGGAGTAGTCGTCGAAGGACTCCGAGTAGCAGATGTTCTTGATGCCCACGCCGTAGCCGACGCCGCGCACCACGCCCTCGCCCCGGGTGGTGCCGGCGACGCCGCCCGGCAGCCGCCGCGGGTCCGTGCCGGGTCCGGTCTCCGGCTCCGCGGGCGGCGGCAGCGCGCGGGCGCGCGCCAGCATGTCGGCCATCGGCAGCGGCATGTCCACCGGTTGCCCGGTGGCGGTGCGCGAGCCCTCGGACATCGCATTGCGGATCCGCAGCTCCACCGGGTGCATGCCCAGCGCCTCGGCCAGCCGGTCCATCTGCGACTCGTAGCCGAAGCACGCCTGCACCGCACCGAAGCCGCGCATCGCGCCGCACGGCGGGTTGTTGGTGTACACGCCGTAGGCGTCCACCCGCACGTTCGGCACCTCGTAGGGGCCCACCGCCATCGAGGACGCCACCCCGACCACGGCCGAGGTGGTCGACGCGTACGCGCCGCCGTCCAGCACGATCTCCATGGTGGCGAAGACGAGGGTGCCGTCGGCGCGGGCACCGTGCTCGTAGCGCATGGTGGCCGGGTGCCGGTGCACGTGGCCGAAGAAGGACTCCTCGCGGTGGTAGACCATCTTCACCGGCCGCCCGGTGCGCAGCGCCAGCAGGCAGGCGTGCGCCTGCATGGACAGGTCCTCGCGGGCGCCGAAGGCGCCGCCCACCCCGGCCAGGTTCAGCCGCACCTTCTCCGGCGGCAGGCCCAGGCACGGCGCCAGCTGCGACTGGTCGACGTGCAGCCACTGGGTGGCGACGTAGAGGTCCACGCCGCCGTCGGCCGCCGGGACCGCCAGGCCCGACTCGGGGCCGAGGAAGGCCTGGTCCTGCATGCCGACCTGGTACTCGCCGGTGACGATCACATCGGCCTGCGCCCGCACCTCGTCCAGGCCCGCCCCGGCGGCGAAGGCGCCGGTGCGCACCGGCTGGTACCGGACGACATTGGCCGGGCGCGCCGCCCCGCCGGGCTCAGGCGGGGCGGCGGGGCCGTGCACCGGCGGGCAGGCCGGGTCGAAGGCGGCGCGGCGCGCGTCGGAGACGGGTTCGAGCACCTCGTAGTCGACGGCGATGCGCATCATCGCGCGCCGCGCCGTCTCCGGGTGGTCGGCGGCCACGATCGCGACGGGCTCGCCCTGGTAGCGCACCTTCCCGTCGGCCAGCACCGGCTGGTCGGCGCGCTCCAGGCCGTAGTACTTGGCGCCGGGCACGTCCTCGTGGGTGAGCACCGCGTACACGCCGGGCAGCCGCACCGCCTCGGTGAGGTCGATGCCCCGGATCCGCGCGTGCGGGTGCGGGCTGCGCAGGGTGGCGCCCCACAGCATGTCGTCGGCCCACAGGTCGGAGGAGTAGGCGAACTCGCCGGTCACCTTCAGCACGCCGTCTGGCCGCGGCGCGTCGGTGCCCACGCCGTGCCGGACCCCGCCGCGCTCGGCCGGGTCGGCGGGCACCGGGGGCGCGGCGGGCGCGGCCGGTGCGCGGGTCTCACTGGACGCTGTCACGGGCGATCCGCCTTCCGTGCGGGCGCTGGTCGCGCTCATCCCCCCGCCACCCCCGGAGGAGCCTGCGGTGCGCCGCGGCCCCGGCGCTCGCGGCCTCCTGCGCGGAGACGGTGCGCAGCTCACCGCGCTCCACCACGGTGCGGCCGCCCACCAGCAGCAGGTCCAGTGGCGGGACGGGGCCGAAGACGAGGGCGGCCACCGGGTCGGCGATCACGTCCGCGCCGAAGCCGTCGACTCGCCACAGGGCGAGGTCGGCGAGCTTGCCCGGTTCGAGTGAGCCGATCTCGTCCTCGCGGCCCAGGCAGCGGGCGCCGCCCAGGGTGCCGATCCGGAGTGCCTCGCGGGCGTCCAGCGCGGTCGGGCCGAGCCGGGCCCTGGCCATCAGCAGGGCTTGGCGCAGCTCGCCCGCGAGCGGGGTCAGTTCGCTGGAGGCGGCGCCGTCCACGCCCAGGCCGACGGGGACCCCGGCGCGCAGCAGTTCGGTGACGCGGGCGATGCCCGCGCCGAGCCGGGCGTTGGAGCTGGGGCAGTGCGCGACGCCGGTGCCGGTGGCGGCGAGCCGGGCGAGGGCGTCGTCGGACAGGTGCACGCCGTGGGCGAGCCAGACGTCGGGGCCGAGCCAGCCCAGCTTCTCGGCGTAGGCGACCGGTGGCAGGCCGAACTCGCGGCGGCACTGCTCCTCCTCGTCCAGCGTCTCGGCGAGGTGGGTGTGCAGCCGCACGCCCGCGGCGCGGGCCAGTTCGGCCGCCTGGGTCATCAGCCGGGGGCTGGCCGAGAAGGGCGAGCAGGGTGCGACGGCGACACGGACCATGGCGCCGGGCGAGGGGTCGTGGTGGGCGTCGATCGCGTCCTGGGTGGCGCGCAGCGCCCCCTCGGTGGTCTCCACGATCTCGTCGGGCGGCAGGCCGCCCTCGGAGCGGCCCCGGTCCATCGAGCCGCGGCTGGGGTGGAAGCGCAGGCCGACCTGCGCAGCGGCCTCGATCTCGGCGGCCAGCAGGTCGCCGCGCCCGGACGGGAACACGTAGAGGTGGTCGGCGGCGGTGGTGCAGCCCGACAGCGCCAGCCACGACAGCCCGGCCAGCGCGGTGCCGCGCGAGACCTCGGCGTCGATGCGGGCCCACACCGGGTACAGCTCGACCAGCCACTCGAACAGGGTGGCGCTCTGCGCCATGCCCTGGGTGGCCCACTGGTAGAGGTGGTGGTGGGTGTTGACCAGGCCGGGGGTGAGCAGGCGGCCCCGCCCGTCCACCCGGCGGGCCCCCGGCAGCTCGGGCGCGGGACCCGGCCCCACCGACGCGATCCGGCCGTCGACCGCCACCAGGTGCCCGTCGGGGAAGTCGGGGCCCGACACCGGCGCGATGTGCGCGCCCTCGATCACGACGGGGCCGCTCACGCCGCGCCCCCCGCCCGCTCGGCGGCCAGCCGCACCGCGGCCAGGATCTGCTCGTAGCCGGTGCAGCGGCACAGGTTCCCGGCCAGCGCCTCGCGGACCTCGTCGTCGCCGGGCGGCTGCCCGCCCGCGCCCACGGTGCGGCGGAGCAGGTCGTGGGTCTGCACCAGCAGGCCGGGGGTGCAGAAGCCGCACTGCACCGCGCCCGCGTCCACGAAGGCGCTCTGCACCGGGTCCAGCGCCTCGCCGTCGGCCAGGCCCTCGACGGTGCGGACCGAGCGGCCCTCGGCCTGCCCGGCCGCCACCAGGCAGGCGCACACCGTCTCGCCGTCCAGGTACACCGTGCACGAGCCGCACTCGCCCTGCTCGCAGGCGTTCTTGCTGCCCGGCAGCCCCAGCCGCTCGCGCAGCACGTACAGCAGGCTCTCGCCCGCCCACACGTCGTCGGCCCGCACCGGGCGGCCGTTGACCTCGAAGCTCACCCGCACGGGTCCGCTCCCTTCCGGTAGTCCTCCCACGCCCAGCGGAGCGTGCGACGCGCCAGCACGCCCACGGCGTGCCGCCGGTAGGCGGCGCTGCCGCGCACGTCGTCGATGGGCCGGGCCGCCCGCGCGGCCAGCTCGCCGAAGCGGCGCTCCACCGCCTCGGGCAGCGGCCGCCGCGCCTCCCAGCGGTCGGCCAGCTCCGCCCGCAGGAAATCCTCGGCCTCGTGCGCCCGCAGCGGGACGGGTCCGGCCGAGCCGATGCCGGTGCCGACCTCGCCGAGCGCTGGCCGCAGCTCGATCGCGAAGGAGCAGACCGCGATCACCATCGCGTTGCGGGTGCCGACCTTGGCGAAGCGCTGCGGCCCGGCGGCCGGCGGCAGCAGCACCGCGGCGATCAGCTCGTCGGGGCGCAGCTCGGTGCGGCGCGGTGCCAGGTAGAAGTCGCGGGCCGGCACCCGGCGCACCTCGCCGCGGGAGGCCAGCTCGACCTGCGCGTCCGTGGCGAGCAGCGGCGGGTGGGCGTCGCCCGCGGGCGACGCGGCCCCCAGGTTGCCGCCGACGGTGCCGCGGTTGCGGATCTGCGGTGAGCCGATGGTGCGCGCCGCCGCGGCCAGCGCGGGCGCCCGCGCGGCCAGCTCGGCCACGATCCTGGTGTAGGGCACCCCGGCGCCCAGCCGCAGCCAGCCGCCGTCGGGCCCGTGGCCGCGCGGCTCGGGCAGGCCGGACAGGTCGATCAGCGCCTCGGGCAGCTCGGCCGGGCGGCCGAACTCGCTGCCGGACGCGTTCAGCTCCACCATCACGTCGGTGCCGCCCATCAGCGGCCGCGCGCCGGGCAGCTCCGCCCGCATGGCCAGCGCCTCGTCCCAGTCGGCCGGGCGCAGGAACTCCATGCCGCCGCCTCCGGACGCGCTCACGGCCGCCGCCCCCGCGCGCCCGCCGCCGCACTCCCGATGCCGTCCGCTGCTCTCACGCCGCCTCCACCGCCGCCGGCCGCCCGGCGGCGCGTCCCGTTCCGATCCCCGTGTCCCGCACCCGCCCCGCCGGCCGGGTCCGGCCCGTCATATCCCACCGCTGCCCTCACCAGCAGAAATCCACGGTGGGAAGCTCGTCGCGCAGCACGGTGCCCTCGATCAGCCCGTAGGGGCGGTCGGCCGCGTAGAAGACCTCGCCGGGGTTGTCGAGACCGAAGGGGTCCAGGTCGACCAGGAAGTGGTGCCGGTTGGGCAGCGAGAGCCGCACCTCGGCGAGTTCGGGCCGCTCGCGCAGCAGGGTCTGGCCCATCGCGTACAGGGTCTGCTGGAGGGAGCGGCTGTAGGTGTCGGCGAAGGCGGCCAGCAGCAGCTCGCGGGCCGCGGTGTGGGAGGCGTCCCAGTCGGGGGCCGCGTCGGGGTCGGGCTCGGTGGCGGTGTGCCGCCAGCGGGCGTCCACCGAGGTGGCGAGCAGCCGGTCACCGGTCTCTGCGAGGGTGGTGTAGCGGTCGCGCGGGAAGCCGCGGAACTCCGAGCCGCTGGTGTTCAGGACGGTCAGCCCGCTCAGCCCCGACACGGTCCAGGCCGCGGGCGGCCCGCCCGGCTCGCGCCGGCAGGTGACGGTCGCGGTGCGCGCCTCGCCGCCGGCGCGGGAGAAGGAGTGCGGCCGCCCGCCGGTGCGCTGCCAGGCGTGCTGCTCCACCGACACCCGCGCCTGCCGCACCGCCTCGACCGTGTCGGTGAAGTGCCGGGCCAGCCGGAGCGCGAAGGTCTCGGGCGTGCCGACGCCGAACTCGCGGGCGAAGGCGTACACGGTGTTCTTCTGCGAGTCCGTCGGCAGCACCCGGGAGTTGTCGCCGGTCAGGTGGGTCTCGGTGAGTTCGCCGGACAGGGCGATGCCCACGGTGAGGTCGGTGACCCGGTGCCGCTCCGCGCCCCGCTCGACGTGCACCAGCCGCACCTCGGCCTTGCCGTAGCGGTTCGGCCCCAGCACGATGCCCAAGCTCAGCTCCCTCGGTAGGTGGAGTACGCGAACGGGCTCAGCAGCAGCGGCACGTGGTAGTGGCCGCCTGCCTCGGTGACGGTGAAGGCGACCGCGACCTCCGGGTAGAAGGCGGCGACGCCGAGGGCGGCGAAGTAGCCGCCGGTGTCGAAGACCAGCCGGAAGTCGCCGGGGTCCACCGCGGCGGGGTCGTGCCAGTCGCGCAGCCGCCCGTCGCCGTCGGTGCGGCCCTCGGCCAGCGGCGCCCCGCCGGGACCGCACGGCTCCAGCCGGACCGCCAGCCCGCGGGCGGGGGCGCCCACCCGGGCGTCCAGGACGTGGGTGGAGACGGTGGCGCTCACCGGCCCTCCTCCGGGGGTGTCGGCCCGACCAGCCGGCCGAGGCGGATGCGGGTGATCCGGCGCAGTTCCTCGCGGACCACGGGCCGCTCGGCCGCGGGGTCGTTGCCGAGGCGCTCGCGCAGCGCGGCCAGCATCTCGGCGGCGCTGCGGCCGGTGGCGCAGATCAGGAAGACGTGGCCGAAGCGCTCCTCGTAGGCGCGGTTGCCCTCGACCAGTTCGGCCTGGAGGCGGGAGCCGGCGTCGTCGGCGCCGCTCTGCTCGCGCCGGGACCACGCCGCGGCGCGGTCGGCGCCGGCCGCGCGCTCGCCGATGCGGGGGTGGGCGGCCAGCGCCGCCTCGACCTGCTCCCAGTCGAGTTCGGCCAGCGCGGCGTCGGAGGCGGCGGCCAGCGCGCCGGCGGTGCCGTAGGGGCGGCCGGCGGCCACCCGCGCCGCCCACGGCGGGGAGGCGCAGCAGGCCAGCAGCTCCCGCTCGCACTCGTCGTCCGGCAGGCCGTTGAACGCGGGCAGCGGCAGGACGTCGGCGGAGTCGGCGGACGGGAAGGTCAAGCGGTCCTCCAGCCGTCGGCGGGCGGCGCAATGGCGCGGCGGGGGCCGGGAGCGGTGCCTGATCGCATGACATGACTGTCCCCGACCCGGGACGAAATCGCGCTTTCCGCCAGGTTTCGGTCTGGTAAATCCCGGTGTGGTGACATGTGCGTGCCGTACCGCGCCGCGCCCACCGCGAAACGTGCCCGTCCGCCACCGCCCCCGGCCGGTACCGTGGAAGCGGTTCGCGGGCACGATCGATCGGGGAGGGCGACGGTGCGGCTGCCTGGCCTCGGCATGAGGGTGTACGTCATCGCCGGGGCGTCGGTGGCGCTCGTGCTGGCCCTCGTCGCGGTGCTGCTGACCCTGCCGGGCGAGGCGCCGGTGCTCCGCCCGCCGGAGCCCGAGGCGAGCGGCTCGCCGCC
Organism: Allonocardiopsis opalescens; assembly: GCF_003002095.1. Lineage (GTDB taxonomy): Bacteria > Actinomycetota > Actinomycetes > Streptosporangiales > Streptosporangiaceae > Allonocardiopsis > Allonocardiopsis opalescens. Next base: position 288,738 of record NZ_PVZC01000001.1, read on the forward strand.
CGACTGGCGGATCGAGCTGGCGCCGGCCGAGGCGGCCGTCTGGGGCGGCTACCTCGCCCTGGGCGACTCCTACTCCTCCGGCGACGGCGCCGACTCCTACGCCCCGGGCACCGCGCGCGACGGCGGCTGCTGGCGCTCCGACAACGCCTATCCGCACCGGGTCGCCGAGGTGCACGCCTTCGCCGGCGGCCTGGGCTTCTGGGCCTGCAGCGGCCAGCGCGGGCAGGGGATGCTGGACCAGCTCGGCGGCGCCGACTCCCAGCTCGACCGGCTGGAGGCCGGCACCAGCCTGGTCACCCTGGGCGTGGGCGGCAACGACCTCGGCTTCGTCCCGGTGCTGCGCACCTGCATGGTGCGGCTGCCCTTCGTGGACGCCGACGCCTGCGCCGCCCAGGAGGCGGAGATCATCGAGCGGATGGACGTGCTGGACGGGGTGCTCGCCGAGATCCTGGCGGTCGTCGCCGAGCGGGCGCCGGACGCGCGGGTGCTGCTGGTGGGCTACCCGCGGCTGTTCCCGCCCGAGCCCGAGGGCTGGTACTACACCCTGCCGCCCGAGGACCAGCGCTGGATGAACACCATGGCCGCTGAGTTCAACGAGCGGCTGCGCGCGGCCGCGCGCCGGGCCGACGAGCTGCGCACCTCCGGCGACGGCGTGGGCAGCGTGGAGTTCGTCGACACCTACGACGCCTTCGACGGCCACGAGGTCGGCACCGACGAGCCGTGGCTGAACGGCGTGGTGCTCGCCTCCCGCGAGGAGGGCGGCATCACGGTGGACCGCAGCAGCTTCCACCCCAACGCGGTCGGCCACCGCATCGTCGGCCAGGTCATCTCCGCGCAGGTCGAGCTGGGCCCGGGCCGGCCGCTGCTGGTGAGCAGGGCCGCCTACGCCCGCGCGGCCGCCGCGCCCTCGCCGCGCTAGCGCACCGGCCGCCCGGCTACTCCACGTAGGGTGCGAGCGCCTCGACGTAGGCGGCGGCCGGCACGGGCGCGTACACCTGCTCGGCCTCCAGCGCCACGTCCGCCTCGGCCTCCGTCGGGCAGACCGCCTCGGGCTCCAGCACCACCGTCGCCACCTCGGCGCGGGTGCTCGCCTCCATCAGCGTGACGGTGTACTCCGGCACCGCCAGCGGCAGGCCCGCCCCGAACTCCGCGCACAGTCGCGGCGTCTTGGTCTCGCCGGTCAGCTCGGCGCAGGCCACCAGTTGGACGGCGGTGGCGTCCTGGCCCGCCCAGCCGGGCTGGGCCGCCTCGGGGCGGTCGTTGACGTGCAGCGGCACCACGGGGAAGCCGTCGTCACCGCCGCCGGGCGCCTCGGCGAAGACCCGCACCGGGTGCGGCCCCTCACCGCCGTAGGCCGGCGCCTCGGGGAAGTAGAAGGGCCGCTCGCACATGGACGACATGTCGGTCTCCGCGGCGAGCACCTCGTCGCTCGGCCGCACCAGCCAGGTGTCGGCGGCGACGAAGCCGCCCGCGGCCGGCAGGACCAGCAGCGGCCAGGCCAGCCGCAGCCAGTGGCGCCTGCGCCGCCGGGTGCCTTCGGGGTTCTGCGGCCCCTCGGGCCGGAGCTGGTCGGCGGGCTGGGCACCCTCGGCGTTCAACGGGTCTGCTCACGCTCCTCGTCAGGAAGTTCCGGGCCGCTGCCCGACCTCCCTGAGACGCCGCAGCGCGATCATCCGTTGCATCGGACCCAGCGTGCCCCCGTTCGGGCCGCCGCCGGACGGGCCGGGGTCCGTCGCGGCGGGCTTGCCCAGCTCCATCGCGCGCACGCTCGCGTACAGCGCGAGCGGGGTGGCGATGGTCAGGGCCAGTGCCGGGATCGCGATGCCGGAGTCGTTCACGGCGAAGCCGACCATGGCCGTGACCAGCGCGCCGGTCAGCCCGGCTCGCAGCGCGGGCACCCGCTCGTAGGCGAGCTGCAGCGCGCCGGCCTTCCAGTTCAGCGGCCGGTTGAGCACCCCGAACAGGAACAGCAGCGCGCAGGCGGCCAGCAGGGTGAGCGGCCAGTTGCCGAGGGTGCCCAGCGTCGCCTCCAGCTTGCGCAGCACCACGCTGACGGCCTCGCCGTTGAGCACCTGGCCGATGAAGGCGCCGAAGTGGCTGCGCTCGTCGGGCGGGCGCAGGTAGTCGAGGAAGGCCAGCCCGAAGACCAGCACCAGCCCCGCGCCGCCGATCAGCACGAAGCGCAGCACGGTGACCCGGCGCCCGGCCACCATCAGCGCCGTGACGGCGATGCCGGGCACCAGGGCGATGACGCCGCCGAAGTCGGTGCCCAGGCCGGGCCAGCCGGTGAGGCCGATGGCGGCCAGCCCGACGGCGAGGGTGAGCGCCACCGCCCAGCGGCGGTGCCCGGACCTGATCAGGAAGTGGGCGAGTCCGGCGGCCAGGATCAGCACACCGGTGGCGAAGGTGGCGAAGGCGATGTTGCCCAGGCCGTAGAAGCGGCCCGCGACCACGGGGGAGTAGCCGGTCAGGCTGTTGAGCTGGAGGCGGGCGCCGGTGGCGATGTCGGTGAAGAGCACGCCCGCGGTGATCCCGGCCACGATGGTGACCGGGCCGATGATCGACCGCCGCCACGGCCCGGCCAGCGCGATCGCCACCACGATCCCGTCGGCCACCAGCACCGTGGCGATCATGGCCAGGGCGGCCAGGTCGGAGCGCCACCACGGCACCAGGTTGGCCAGGTAGGCGGCGACCGGGGCGGCCGCGCCGGCCAGCGCCACCACCTTGGTGACGGCGAGCACCTTGGGCCGGCGCTGCTCGCCCCACTCCCGGCGCAGCACCACGGCGGCGGCCGCGTAGATGACCAGCTGGACGGTGACCAGGCCGGTGAAGAAGGGCGCCATCATCGTGCCGACCACGCTGGAGGCCGTGTTGACGGCCCGCAGGTCGGCCACCGCCTCGGCCTCGGCCGGCGCGGCCACCTGCGTCCACTGCCGGCCGACCGTGCCCGGCACCGGGCCCAGCTCCAGTTCGCGCAGGACCGCGGTGGTCATGTCGGTGAGGGTGACCAGGCCCTCGCGGCGGGTGGACTCGGAGGTGAGGAAGGCGTGCGTGTAGCCGCCGTCGGCGCCCGGGCCGGAGACCAGCAGGGAGGTCAGCTCCGAGGCGCCCCGGTCCATCGAGATCCCGGCCACGATGACGGTGGCGTTGGGCGGCACCTCGGCCATGGTCTCGGCGACGGCCTCGTCCACCTCCGTCATCAGGGTGTCGCGGTCCTGCTCCTCGACCTCGGCCGGCTCTGAGGGCTCCTCGCCGTCCTCCTCGTCGACCGGCTCGGGCGGCAGGTAGGCGCGGACCAGGTCGTCGATCTCGACGGCGGCGAGCGAGGCGCGGGCCCACTCGTCCTCGGGCACGCTGGTGGGGCGGGTGGCGTAGTAGTCGACCCGGCCGTCGGCGTCGGCGGCGCCCAGCACCGCGCCGGAGCCGACGGCGAGGGTGCGGCCGCCCGCGTCCTGCACCGCCTCGCCGAGCAGGCCGATGGACGCCCCGTACTGGGTCTCGTCGGCGTTGTAGGCGGCGATCTTGCCGAAGCCGGGGTAGCTCGCGCTCGACCCGTCGATGTCGGGGTCCTCGGGCAGCTCGCAGACGCTGTGGTCGGCGCGCGGCCAGGTGGCGCGCTGCCCGGCCGACAGGCTCAGCCAGCCGTCCACGGGGCAGGTGCGCGAGGTGACCGTGCGGATGGAGAGGTTGGCCAGTGCGGCGTCGCCCACCATGCCCCACAGGGTGGGGGTGCCCTCGGGGGTGATGTCGTCCCAGCGCACGCCGGGCACGCCGATCACCACCACCTGGGGGGCGCCCAAAGCCGGCTCGGCCGTGGCCGCGGCGATGGCGCCGTCGGCGGCCGGCTCGGCGCCGGGCGGAGCCGAGGCCACCAGCAGCGACGGTGCGCCGAAGACCACACCCAGCACCACGGCGATCCGGGTGAGCCAGACACGACGCGACACGGATTCCCTCGTTCCCTCGTCCTCGGCCGCCTGCTTCGGCCGCCCCGGCAGCTCCCCGGCGGGGGCCGGACCCGCCCGTCCGGCCGGTCCGCGCACGGGGTCCGTCCCGACGCTACCGGTGGGGCCGGTCGGTAAACGAACGGTCGGGCCGGGCGTCGCCGTTCCGTGATGGCTCCGCGACGCCCGGCCGGCGCGGCCGGAGCGGCGCCGGGCACCGGCAGAATGGGGCCATGCCCGACGCGAGATCCGGCCGGCCGGCCACGCCGGCCGAGGCGGAGCGGGAGCAGCTGCGGCTGCGCGAACTGGTCCGCCCCGGTCCGGCGCGCCCGGTGCGGCCCGCCCGGGTGGCGGGCCTGGACGTCGCCTACGCGCCCGACGACTCCGTGCTGGCCGCGGCGGTGGTGGTGCTCGACGCCGTCACCCTGGAGGTGGTCGACAGCGCGCACGCCCTGGGCCGGCCCGCCTTCGGCTACGTGCCCGGGCTGTTCGCCTTCCGCGAGGTGCCGACCCTGCTGGACGCGCTGGAGCGGCTGACGGCCGTGCCCGAGCTGCTGGTCTGCGACGGCCACGGCCGCGCCCATCCCCGCAGGTTCGGCCTCGCCTGCCACCTGGGCGTGCTGACCGGCCTGGCCTCCATCGGCGTGGCCAAGACCGCCTTCGTCGGCACGCACGCACCGCCCGGCCCGGCCCGCGGCGACCGGAGCCCGCTGGTCGACGCGGGCGAGACCGTCGGGGCGGTGCTGCGCACCCGCTCGGGCGTCAAGCCCGTGTACGTCTCCACCGGCCACCGCGTCGAGCTGGACGCGGCCGTGGACCAGGTGCTCGCGCTGACACCCCGCTACCGGCTGCCGGAGACCACCCGCCAGGCCGACCGGCTGTGCCGCTCGGTGCTCAGGGCGCGCCTGGGCGGCTGAGGCACCGCGCGGCCGAGGAGCCCGGGCGGTCAGCCCGCCGGCCGCCGGTCGGGGCCGATGCCCGCCAGCGCGGTGGCGAGGCCGATCCCGACGACGCGCTCGATCTCGGCGTGGTCGGCGTCCGGGTCGGCGGAGCGCACGGCGAGCCCGGCGCTGACGACCGCGCCGACCAGGGCGCCGACGGCCGCCGCGGCGGCGTACTCGTCCAGTTCGGCTGGGTAGGCGCGGTGCAGCGCCTCGGCGAGCCGGGCCTGGATGGCGAAGAGCTGCCGCAGGGCGCGCGCCTGGAGGGCGGGGACCGACAGCACCAGCCGGACGCGGACGGCCGGCAGTTCGCCGGCCAGTCCTACGGCGGAGGCGTCGAAGGCGAGGGCCTGGCGCACCACGCGGACCAGCAGTTCGCTGTAGTGCTCGCCGGGGCGGCGGTCGGCGACGGCGGCCAGCGCGGCCTCGGTGAAGGCCGCGGCGTCGGCGAAGAGCACGTCCTCCTTGCTCGGGAAGTAGCCGAAGAAGGTGCGGGTGCCGACGTCGGCGGCGGCGGCGATCTGCGCCACGGTGGTCTGCTCGTAGCCCTGCCGGTCGAAGAGCCGGATCGCCGCCTCGACCAGTTCCCTGCGGGTCCGCTGCTTCTTGCGCTCGCGCATGCCCTCGGCCATGGCCGGCAGCCTAGTGCGTCCGCTGCCATCCCGCACATCATGCTGATCGGCAGATGATGCTAACTTGCACTCAATGCAGTTTTCGAGCCGGTGCCGCGGCACCGCGGCGACAGGAGGACGGGATGGGAAGCCTGGACGGGCGGGTGGTGCTGGTCACCGGGGCGGGCCGGGGCATCGGGCGCGCCTACGCCCTGCTGTTCGCGGCCGAGGGGGCGGCGGTCGTCGTCAACGACACCGGCGGCGCCGTCGACGGCGGGCCGGAGGACGCCGGGGCGGCCGAGCGGGTCGCCGCCGAGATCACCGCGGCGGGCGGGCGCGCGGTGGCCGACACCGGCAGCGTCGCCGACTGGGCGGCCGCCCGCCGGATGGTCCGGGCGGCGGTGGACGCCTTCGGCGAGCTGCACGCCGTGGTGAACAACGCCGGGATCGAGCGCGGCCGGATGCTGCCCGACATGACCGAGGAGGAGTTCGACTCGGTCGTCGCGGTGCACCTCAAGGGCACCTTCGCGGTGAACAGGTGGGCGGCCGCCTACTGGCGGGAGCGGCACGGGGCCGGTGCGGCGGCGGACCGCGCGATCCTGAACACCTCGTCGGGCTCGGGGCTGTTCAACCCGCTGCCCAGCCAGAGCAACTACGCCGCCGCCAAGGCCGGGATCGCGGCGATGACCACCGTCGCCGCCCTGGAGCTGCGGCGCTACGGCGTGCGGGTGAACTGCGTGGCGCCCTCGCGCACCCGCACCCGGATGACGGCGTCGGTGCCCGCCGTCGGGGACGAGCCGGCGGCCGAGGGCTTCGACCCCTACGACCCCGCCAATATCGCGCCGCTCGCCGCCTACCTGGTCAGCGCCGGCTGCCCGCTGACCGGCCAGGTGTTCAGCGCATTCGGCGGCACCGTCACCTCACTGCGCCCCTGGGAGCCGGGCGAGACCGCCGCCGCCGAGGGGCGGTGGACGGTGGAGGGGGTGGCCGGGGCGGTGCGGGCGCTGCCCTACCAGGACCCGGCCGAGCGGCTGCTCCGGACGCTGCGCGCCTCCGGCGTGCTGCCCGAGGGGGCGACCGCGGACCAGGTCTGGGCGATGGTCGACGGCATGCGCGGCTGAGCGCGGGCTAACCGCGGCGCAGCCCGGCGAAGGCGAGGGTGGTGGCGCCCGCGACCAACTGCTCGGTTCCGGTGCGCCCGCCGGGCCGGTACCACTCGGCGATCGAGTTCACCATCCCGAACAGCAGCCTGCTGGTCAGCGCGGGGTCGATGTCGGGGCGCACGTCGCCCTCCTCGACCCCGCGCCGCACCAGCTCGGCCACGAAGCGGTCGAAGGCGCGGCGGCGCCGCAGCGCCTCGCGCTCCACCTCCGTGTTGCCGCGCACCCGCAGCAGCAGGGTGACGTGCGGCAGCTCGGCCACCAGCACCCGCACGCTGCCGCGCAGCACGTGCTCCAGCCGGTCGACGGCCGGCCCGGTGCGGGCCGGCTCCTCCTCGGTGACGGCGAAGAGCGCGTCGAGCGCCCGGTCCAGCGAGCGGCGCAGCAGCTCCTGCTTGCCCGAGACGTGGTGGTAGATGGCCGACTTGCTCAGGCCGAGCGCGCGGGCCAGGTCCTCCATGCTGGTGCCGTCGTAGCCGCGCTCGTTGAAGACGCGCACCGCCACCGCGAGCACCGACGCGGAGTCGTGGCCGGGCCGGCCGAGGCGGCGCGGTCCCGTGGCCGCAGAGGATGACATATCCCCTGATTATGGCCGCACCCCGGGGCGGGCGCGCACCCGGCCGCCCTTGAAACCGACCGAATGTTCGGTTAGTAATGCCCTAGCGGACCGGTCGGGCGACGAGGAGGGCGAGGATCCATGGGCGAGCCGAGCAGCACACCGGGCGGGCGCCCGGACTTCCACGCCGTCCACCGCGAGCTGCTGGAGCGGGCGGTCGCCGCGGTCCGCGAGCGCGCGTACTTCTCGGCCTATCCGGAGTCGCCGAGCCCGCGCGTGTACGGCGAGACGGCGGCGGCCGAGGGCAAGGCCGCCTTCGAGCGGCTGCTCGGCGGTCCCTTCCCGCTCGACCAGCCCGGAGAGCGCGGCCGGGTCGCCACCGAGCGCTCGCCCTACGGGATCGAGTTGGGCGTGAGCTACCCGCGCGCCGATCCCGACGCCCTGATCGCCGCCGCCACCGCGGCGCTGCCCGGCTGGCGCGACGCCGGGCCCGACACCCGCGCCGGGATCGCGGTGGAGATTTTGCGCCGGATCAACGCGCGCTCCTTCGAGCTGGCGCACGCCGTGCAGCACACCACCGGGCAGTCCTTCGTGATGGCCTTCCAGGCCGGCGGCCCGCACGCCCAGGACCGGGGGCTGGAGGCCGCGGCCTACGCCTACGAGGCGCAGACCCGCTACGCCGCGTCGGTCCGCTGGGAGAAGCCGCAGCGCAAGGGCGAGCCGCTGGTGATGGAGAAGAGCTTCACCCCGGTGCCGCGCGGCGTCGCCCTGGTCATCGGCTGCACCACCTTCCCGACCTGGAACGCCTATCCGGCGATCTTCGCCGACCTGGTCACCGGCAACCCGGTGATCGTCAAGCCGCACCCCGGCGCGGTGCTGCCGCTGGCCCTCACCGTCTCCATCGCCCGCGAGGTGCTGGCCGAGGCGGGTATGGACCCGAACGCGGTGCTGCTGGCCGCCGAGGAGCACGGCGAGCGGCTGGCCGCCGAACTGGCGCTGCGGCCCGAGGTGCGGGTGGTGGACTTCACCGGCTCCACCGAGTTCGGCGACTGGCTGGAGCGCAGCGCCGTGCAGGCCTTCGTCAGCACGGAGAAGTCGGGCGTCAACACCGTGGTGGTGGACTCCACCGACGACTACCGGGGCCTGCTGGGCAATCTGGCCTTCTCGCTGGCCCTCTACAGCGGGCAGATGTGCACCACCCCGCAGAACATCTACGTCCCGCGCGAGGGCGTGGCCACCGACGACGGCCGCCGTGGCCCCGGCGAGTTCGCCGCCGACCTCGCCGCCGCGCTGGACCGGCTGCTGGCCGACCCGGCGAAGGCGGCGGGCACCCTCGGCGCCCTGGCCAACCAGGGCGTGGTGGACCGGCTCGACGGCGCGGCCGCGCTCGGCAAGGTGGTGCTGGCCTCGCGGGCGCTCGCGCACCCCGAGTTCCCCGACGCCGTCGTGCGCACGCCTACCGTGGTCGCCCTGGACGCCGACGCGAGCGAGGTGTACGGCCGCGAGCACTTCGGCCCGATCTCCTTCGTGATCACCACCGACGACACCGCGCACGCGCTGCGGCTGCTGCGCGAGACCGTGGCCGAGCGCGGCGCGCTGACGGCGTCGGTGTACTCCACCGATCCCGAGGTGCTGGCGGCGGCGCGGTCGGCCGCACTGGACGCCGGGGTGAACCTGTCGGAGAACCTCACCGGCCCGGTCTTCGTCAACCAGTCGGCCGCCTTCAGCGACTACCACGGCAGCGGCGCCAATCCGGCGGCCACCGCCGCGCTGACCGACCCCGGCTTCGTGGCCGGGCGCTTCACCTTCGTGCAGGTGCGCAGGCACGCCTGACCGGCGGTGTATCAGCGGCCGCCCGCCGGGTCCGCGCGGCGGGCCCGGTGCGCGGCCACGTTCACCCGGTTGGCGCAGCGCACCGAGCAGAAGCGGCGGCGGCCGTTGCGCGAGGTGTCCAGGAAGACGACCGCGCAGCCCTCGCGCTCGCAGCGGTTCAGCCGCTCGCCGCCGGCCTGGCAGATGGCGTGCGCCACCCCGCTGGCGGTGACCGCGCGCACCCGGGCGGCGGTGTCGGCGTGGTCGCTGATGTAGTGCAGGTGGGCCGGGCGGCCGTCGTGCAGCGAGACCTGCGGCCGCGACGCCGCCTCGGCCAGCATCGCGTTCACCAGCTGCGCCTGGCGGTGGGGGTCGCGCTCGCCGAAGACGGGCGCCAGCCGCCGCGCCCAGGCGGCCAGCTCGGCGGCCTGCGGCGCGTCCAGCTCCGGCCGCTGGATCTCGTGCGCGGCCAGCAGCCCCTCCAGTGCCGCCGGGCGGTGGTCGGCCGTGTTCACCAGCGCCACGGCCAGGGAGGCGCCATTGCCGCCGTAAGTGTTGAACTGCATAAGGCTATTACAGCACGCTGGAGGCATGGATGAGCGCTGCCTCCTGGAAGGCCACCGGCAGACCCTCGTGTCCTCGCACTACACCAGCCAGGGCATCGTCAGATACCTGCGCTGCGCCTGCGGGCGCTGGCAGGTGGAGCTGGCCGGGCACCCCCTCCCCGGCACCGAGCGGCCCGCCCCGGCCGCGCACGGCTGAGCCGGTGACGCGCGGCCGCCGTCCCCCTAAGGTTGGGGCGTGCGCCGACCCGCGATCATCGCCCACCGCGGTGCCTCAGGGCACCGGCCCGAGCACACCCTGGCCGCCTACCGGCTCGGCGCCCTGCTGGGCGCCGACTACATCGAGCCCGACCTGGTCGCCACCAGGGACGGCCACCTGGTGTCCCGGCACGAGAACGAGCTGAGCGGCAGCACCGACATCGCCGCGCGCCCGGAGTTCGCCGCCCGGCGCACCACCAAGACCGTCGACGGCCGCGAGGCCACCGGCTGGTTCAGCGAGGACCTCACCCTCGCCGAGATCAGGACCCTGCGCGCGGTCGAGCGCATCCCCGGCCTGCGGCCCGGCAACGCCCTGCTGGACGGCGTCGAGACGGTGCCCACTTTCGGCGAGATCTGCGACCTCGCCGAGGAGATGTCGGCGCACCTGGGCCGCACCGTGCACGTCATGCCCGAGATCAAGCACCCCGGCTACTTCGCCGCCATCGGCCTGGACCTGGTCGACCGGGTCGCCGCCGCCATCGAGGCGCGCGGCTGGAACCGCCCGGACGCGCCCGTCGCGGTGCAGTCCTTCGAGCCCGACAGCCTGCGCCGGCTCGACGCGCGCACGGCCGTGCCGCTGGTGCAGCTGATCGGCTCCCGTCACCCGGAGTTGGCCACCCCTGAGGGCCTGGACGAGGTGGCCGGCTACGCCGAGATCATCGGCCCGGACCTCGGCCTGGTGCTGCCGATCGAGTCCGACGGCGTGCCCGGCGAACCCACCCCGCTGGTCGCCGAGGCGCACGCCCGCGGCCTGCTCGTCACCCCCTACACCCTGCGCAGCGAGAACGCGCACCTGCCGGCCGCCTTCCGCAACGGCGCGGAGCCGGCCGTGCTCGGCGACTTCCTCGGCTTCTACCAGGCGGTGCTGGCCACCGGGATCGACGGCGCCTTCGCCGACCAGCCCGACCACCTCTACGCCGCGCGGGCCCGGATGGCCGCCTGCTGACGACCGCCGCCCCGGCCGCTCAGACCCCCAGCACGGCCCTGGCCACCAGGAAGTAGATCACCAGCCCGGTCGCGTCCACCAGCGTGGTGACCAGCGGCGCCGAGATCACCGCGGGGTCCACCCGCAGTTTCTTGGCCAGCAGCGGCATGGTGCCGCCGATCGCCGACGCCCAGCAGCAGATCGCCACGATGGAGATCGCGACCACCACCGCGATCTCCGCCCCGACCAGCAGCGTCCCGACCAGCAGCCCGACCACGGCCAGCATCGCGCCCAGCACCAGCCCCACCCGCGCCTCGCGCCAGATCACCCGGGGCAGGTCGGCCGCCCGCACCTCCCCGACGGCCAGCGCCCGCACCACGGCCGTGGCCGCCTGGGAGCCGGTGTTGCCGCCGGTGCCGCCGAGCAGCGGGATGAACAGCGCCAGCGCGGTGACCTGCGCCAGCGTCGCCTCGAAGAACTGCAGCACGTTCACCGTCAGGGTGGCGGCCACGATCAGCAGCAGCAGCCACGGCGCCCGCGCTCGGGCCAGCGCGAACACGGTCGCCCTGATGTAGTGGCCGCTCAGCGGGCTGGCACCGGACTGGCGGGCGATGTCCTCGGTGTCGGCCGCCTCGATCAGCTCCACGGCGTCGTCGATGGTGAGCAGGCCGACCAGCCGCTCCTCGCTGTCCACCACCGGCAGGCCGAGCAGGTTCGCCTCCTGCATCAGCCGGGCCGCCTCCTCGGCGTCGTCGGTGGCGTGCACGCTGAGCGCGTCGCCGGCCAGCAGCTCCGCCACCGCCGCCGAGGGCTCGCTGGTGACCAGGGCGCGCAGCGAGACCACCCCGACCAGCCGGCGGCTGTCGGTGACGACCGGCAGCGTGTAGACGGTCTCGGCGTCGGGTCCGCGCTCGCGGATCACCTCCAGCGCCTCGGCCACCGTCAGCCCGCGCCGCAGCGCCACCGTCTCCGGCGTCATGTACCGGCCGACGGAGCCCTCCGGGTAGCCCAGCAGCGCGGCCGTCATCCGCCGCTCGCCCGGGCTCAGCCCGGCCAGCACCCTCCGGGCCACCGTGGCGGGCGCCTCGCCGAGCAGCCTGGCCCGGTCGTCGGGGTCCATCCGCTCCACGACCTCGCGGAAGGCGGAGTCGCGCAGCCCCAGCAGGATCTCCTGCTGGTGGGCCGGGTCCAGCTCCTCGAAGACCTCCAGCTGGCGGTCCTTGTCCAGCAGCCGGAAGGCGACGGCGGCCCCGGGACTGCCGGTACGGGTCAGCTCGTCGGCGATCAGGTACGGCGGCCGCTCGGCCAGCCAGGCCCGCATCGCCGGCAGGTCCTCCCGCTCCACGAGTTCCTGCAGCGGCTCGTCCGGCACGGTTCACCCCCTGTCCGTCGCGTGATCACACCCCTTCGAGCATGGCGCAGGGGTGCGGGAGCGGCGGGGACGGGGGCCCCGGGCGGCCCGGAGTGTCGCTCTCAGGCCGCTTCGATGAGGTACGCCGGGCTCCACCAGTAGCGGTCCAGCAGCTCGGGCTCGGCCACCTCGAAGCCGGCCGCGCGCAGCTCGGCGGTCCACTCCGGCAGGGACAGCTCGTAGTTGGTCCGCTCGGCGTCGGCGCCGAAGGGGCCGAGCACCACCGGCAGCACGAAGCCGCGGGCGATCAGCGCGCGGTCGTCGCCGTACTCGGCGATGCCGCGGGCCAGCCGGGCCAGCAGGCCCGCGAAGTACTCCGGCTCCAGCGGGTCGGCGGGCACGGCGCTGTCGAAGTCCACCACCAGCAGCCGCTCGGTCCTGGGCCGCAGCCAGGCCAGCAGCTCGCGGCGGTCGGCCGGGGGCAGCGACTGGAGCGCGAAGGTGGACTGGGTGAGCTCCCAGCGCTCGGCGCCGTTCTCGGCGGCGAAGCGCTGCGCGGTGGTGCCGAAGGAGCGGAACGGCACCCCGCGCCGCGCCAGCTCCGCCTCGGTCGCGGTCCGCATCGCCTCCGACGGCTCCAGCACGTCGACGCGGCCGACCGGGACCGCGCCGCCCTCGGCGGCGGCGTCCAGCGCGGGCAGCAGCGCCCGGCCGTCGCCGGTGCCGACGTCCAGCAGCCGGGACGGGCGCAGCCGCCGGTACCGCCCGGCCAGCGCGGCGGTGGCGGCCGCGTACAGCGGCACGTTGCCGCCGCCCCTGATGTAGGCGGCGAAGGCGTCGGGGGAGGTGTAGACCTCGGCGGGGCCCGCGTCGCGTCGCTCGGCCAGGTGGGCGGCGGCGTGCGGGTACACGGTGTGGCCGGGGGCCAGCCGCGCCGCCCGTGCGGCGTGGCCGGCCGCGTCCGCGGTGCGCCCGGCGCCGAAGGCCCACAGCGCCAGGTAGAACCAGCCGGCCGCGCCGCGCGCCAGCGGCTCGGCCGCGGCGGGGCCCGCGCCGGCCAGCCGCGCCTCGTTGAGTCCGGCCAGCTCGGCGCGGTCGGCCGCGTCCAGGGTCTCCGGTGCGTCGTGGGTCGTCATCGTCGCGCCTTCCTCGTGGGTGTCGTATCCGGTCCGGGCGGGGGTGGGCCGTGGTGCGGTGCGGGGTGCGTCGTGCGGTGCCACCGACGGGCCTCCGCGTCGGTGCCGTGGCCGGTCCGGTTCGGCCCGTTCCGTCTGACGCGGGCCGGGGGCCGTGCCGGGTGGGCCGTGCGCCGCCGACGTCACGCCTCCGCGGCCTCGTCCGGGGCGGGCGGGTAGGTCCACGGGGTCGCGGCCACCAACCCGTCGATCTCCGCCAGCAGCCGGGCGCGGGCGGGCTCGGCCATGAACGCGGCCCGCGCGGCGTTGCGGGCCAGCGCGGCCAGCTCGTCGCGGCCGAGGCCGAGGCTGCGCGCCACCGCCAGGTACTCGCCGGTCAGCGTCGCGCCGAACATGGGCGGGTCGTCGGTGTTGAGGGTGACCAGCAGGCCGTGGTCGAGCATCCGGCGCACCGGGTGGGCGTCGATCGAGCCGACCTGGCGGGTGCGCACATTGGAGGTGGGGCAGACCTCCACCGGCACCCGGTGCTCGGCCAGATGGTCGAGCAGGCGGGGGTCGTGCACGCAGCTGGTGCCGTGGCCGATCCGCTCGGCGCCCAGGTCGTGCAGGGCGGACCAGATCGTGGCCGGACCCGTCGTCTCGCCCGCGTGCGGCACGCTGTGCAGCCCCGCCTCCCTGGCGAGGGTGAACGCCTCGGTGAACAGGGCCCGGCCCACGCCCAGCTCCGGGCCGCCCAGGCCCAGGCTGACCAGGCCCTCGGGCCGGTTGCGCAGTGCGAAGACCGCGGTCTCCAGCCCGGCCCGCGGACCGCGCTCGCCGGGGATGTCGAAGCACCAGGCCAGGTCGACGCCGTGCTCGGCCGCCGCCTCGGCGCGGCCCCTGGCCAGCCCGTCGAGCAGGTCGTCGCCGTCCAGGCCGTCGCGCAGGTGGGTGTAGGGGGTGACCGTCACCTCCGCGTAGCGGACCTGGTGTGCGGCCAGGTCGCGGGCGAGGCCGGTGACGAGGGTGCGCACGTCCTCGGCGGAGCGCACCAGCGAGTGCACCGCCTGGTACACCTCGATGAAGTGCGGGAAGTCGCGGAAGCGGAAGAACTCGCGCAGCGCGCCGGTGTCGGCGGGCACCCCGGCGGCCGGGTGGCGGGCGGCCAGCCGGGCGACGGTGGCGGGCGCGGCGGAGCCGACCAGGTGCAGGTGGAGTTCGGCCTTGGGGAGTGCGGCGGCGAAGGCGGCGAGGGGGTCGGCGGGCGCGGCGGCGTACGGGCGTGCGGACATGGCGGTTCCCTGGGCTGGACGTGGAAGGGGCGGCGGGAGACCGGGCGGCGCGGGGCGCCGGCCGGTACGGGCCGCTGCTTCAGGGCGCGAGGTCGCCGCGCTCGTGGTCCTGGCCGTACAGGGGAAGGGGCGGCACGACCCACCAGGCGAGCGCCGAGGTGAGGTCCTTGTGTGCCATGGACACGACGCTAGCCGGGCGGGGGCCGCGGCGGCAAGCGGGTCGGCGCCCGCTGTGGCGGACGGCTCCCCGACGTGCGGCCGCACTCGGACGGTACGGCCGGGTGCCGCGGCTCCGGTCCTGTCAGGCCCTCCGGAAGGCCGGGGCCGGGGCGGTGTCCCGCAGCCGCTTGAGGGTGGCGATGTCGGCGGCGTGCGGGCCGGCCGGGCCCGGGGTCTCCACCACGATCGGCACGCCCGCCGAGGCGGGGTGGCGGAACAGGGTGGCGAAGGGCTCGGCGCCGATGCGGCCGGCGCCGATGTTCTCGTGCCGGTCGCGGCGGCTGCCGCAGTCGTCCTTGGCGTCGTTGGCGTGCACCAGTCGCAGCCGGCCCGGGCCGACCGCGGCCACCAGTTCGTCCAGCAGGGCGGCCATGCCCCCGGGTGTGCCGATGTCGTGGCCGGCGGCGAAGGCGTGGCAGGCGTCCAGGCAGACGCCCGCCTTGGGGTGCCGGTCCAGCGCGTCGAGGTAGGGCACCAGTTCGCCGACGCGGGCGCACAGCACCTGGCCCTGCCCGGCCATCGGTTCGAGCAGCAGGTCGGGGCCGTCGGGCGGCAGCGCGTCCAGCAGCGGCAGCAGGGTCTCGCGGGTGCGGGCCAGCCCCTCCTCGCGGGTGCCGCCGACCGCCGATCCGGTGTGCACCACCACGCCGCGGGCGCCGATCGCCGCCCCGCGCGCCAGCGCGTGCGCCAGCGAGGCGCGGGAGCGCTCGCGCAGGTCGTCGCGGGGCGTGCCCGGGTTCACCAGGTACGGCGCGTGCACGAACACCGGCAGGCCGTCCAGTGCGATGCGGGCCAGCAGCGCGGTGTCCTGGTCGGGGCGGCCGGGCGAGGCGGCCCAGCCGCGCGGATTGCCCACGAAGACCTGCACGGCCTCGGCGCCGACCTCCTCGGCGTAGGAGAGCCCGGCGCGGGCCAGCCCGCCGGCCACCGGGACGTGCGCGCCGACCGGGGAGACCGGGGCGGCGGGCTCAGCGGTCACGGGAGACGATGTAGTCGCACAGCTCCTCCAGCGCCTGGCGGGCCGGGATGGCCGGCAGCAGGGACAGCGCCTGGCGGGCCCGGTCGGCGTAGGCGGTGACGTCGGCCGCTGCCCGCTCCAGGCCCTCGGAGCCGCGCAGCAGCTCCAGCGCCTCCGCCACCAGGGCGTCGTCGGTCACCGGGCCGGCGGCCAGGATCTCGCGCAGCCGCCGCGGTCCGGGCCCCTCGCCCTGCATCGCGTACAGCACCGGGATGGTCAGCACCCCCTGCCGCAGGTCGGTGCCGGGGGTCTTCCCCGACGCCGGGGAGGCGGTCAGGATGTCGATCAGGTCGTCGGAGATCTGGAAGGCGATGCCCAGCTGCTCGCCCGTGGTGGCCAGCGCCTGGCAGACCTCCGGCGGGGCGCCGCCGACCACGCCGCCGAGCCGGGCCGCCAGCGCGAGCAGCGCCGCCGACTTGTCCCGCATCACCTCGATGCAGTGCGCCACCGTGTCGCCCTCGCCGGGGCCGACCGTCTCCAGGATCTGGCCGCGCACCAGCCGGTTGATGGCCTGCGCCTGCATGCGCATGGTCTCGTCGCCCAGGCCCACCCCGATCTCGGCGGCCCGGGCCAGCAGGAAGTCGCCGACCAGCACGGCGACGCTGTTGTTCCACCGCTTGTTGGCGCTGGACACGCCGTGGCGCACCGGCGCCTCGTCCATCACGTCGTCGTGGTAGAGCGAGGCGACGTGCACCAGCTCCACCAGCACCCCCGCCTGCACCACCCCCGGCCGGCGCGGGTCGCCGAACTCCGCGCCGAGCAGCACGATCAGCGGGCGCAAGCGCTTGCCGCCGGCGTCGATCAGGTGCACGGCCGCCGCCGACAGGAAGGGGTCGTCGGGGTCGGTCAGGCTGCTGCGCAGCTCCCGCTCGACCCTCTCCAGACCCGCGCGCAGCGCGGCGGTGAGCGCGCCGTCCACCGCCTCGATGCGCGTCAGCGGCGCCTGGCCCCGGTGCGCGGTGGGTATGGGCATCCGTCGTCCTCCTCGGGTCCCCCGTGGTTTTATCCCCCGGTGTTCGTACCACAACAACGCCCGCGCCCCGGCAGTGGTGCCGGGGCGCGGGGACACAGGGGATGAGAACGGGAGATGAGGGAGGGATCAGCCGTTGTACTGCGCGATGATGCGGGTGAACTCCCAGGGCTGCTGGCCGATGCCGCTGCACGCGCTGGGGTCGCCGGCGCAGGGGCGGTCGCGGTTGAGCGACCAGAAGGTGAAGCGGCCCAGGCTGTTGGTGCGCACGTAGTTCAGCATGGTCTGGAAGTGCGCCTGGGTGATGGTCTCGCCGACGTCGGTGACGCCGTTCATCGAGGAGATGCCCATGTGCCGGTATGCCTCGGCCTCGGAGTAGCCGTGCGTGCTCATCAGCTGGTTCTTCAGGCCCTCCATCGCGGTGATGGTCGCCTGGCCCATGTCGGAGCCGCCGCCGAAGTTGAACGGCATCAGCGTCCAGACGTCGACCTGCGCGTTGAGTTCGGCGCCGCGCCGCACCAGGCGCTGACCCCACCAGTTCGGGCCGCTGGCGCCGGTGCCCATCGTCACGATGGTCTGGATGCCCGGGTTGCGCTCCTTGACGATGCGCAGCGCGTTGAGCACCCGGTCCTGCACGGCCTCGTTCTCGAACTCCGACGCCTCGATGTCGATGTCGATCGCGCGCAGGTCGTAGGCGTCGATCACCCGCTGGTAGGCGCCGGCCAGCGCCTCGGGGGTGGAGCAGAACTCGCCGAGCTTGTTGCCGGCCCAGCCGCCGAAGGACGGGATCACGTCGCCGCCGGCCGCGCGGATCTCGTTGATGCGCTGGGCGTCGGCGCCGTTCAGCGGGCGGTTGCCGTCCCAGGCGGGGTTGCAGCTGCCGTCGGACAGGATGAAGGCGAGGGTGAACCAGGTGACGCCGGTCTCGGCCATGATCTGGGTGGCGTTGGGCGGGCTGCCCCAGCCGTAGTAGAGGTAGGGGGCGGCGGCCTGGCCGGCCAGCGGCACAGGGTCGTCGGCGGCCGGGGCGGGGTCGGCCGCCGCGGTGCCGGTCAGGGTGGACGCCGAGAGCGCCAGAGCGGCCGTTCCGGCGGCGAGCAGCGCGGCGAGTCTTCGGGTGAGGGGCTTGTTCACGGTCGTTCCTCGGTGTGAGCGGGGACAGCGGAGGACGTCCGGACGCGGCGGTCCGGTGAGCCGCCCGGCGGCGCGCGTGCGGCGGCCGCGCAGGCGGTGACGAGGTGAACGAATTAAATAGGAAACTTTCCTACTGGTTGCCGCAGTGTAATGATCCGGTTTCGCCGCGTCAATGGCGAGCGGCACGGCGGGGCCGCGCACTCCCTTCACCCGCACCGGTTCGCGCTCCCCGGCCCGGACGCTCCGAGGCGGCGCCACCACCCCTTATCCACAGCCGACCGGGGCCGATCCGAAGTTGTCCACAACCCCGCCCCGCCACCTGGCGCGGCGGCCCGCGAGGCGGAAGAATTGAAGGGAGGGTGGCCCCCTGGGCGGGCGGGGCATCAACTCCCGACTTCTCCGGCCCTGGTCCGAGCCCTCCCCCCGCCACCCCCAGCCCCCGCCATGTCGGTGGACCGCGCGCCCGGCCGGTGGGCGGGGCGGCGGCGTGGCGGCCGAGGGGCTGGTGCCTCAGCCCTCGGTGGAGCCGCGGTCAGCGCCGCTGGTCAGCGCGGCCGCGATCCGCTCGCGCTGACGGTCGGGCCCGTGCCGCACCAGCTCAGGCACCGCACGGTTCCAGCCGCGGCCCGCCTCCACCAGGGCGCCGCGGATCCAGCCGTCGATCCGGCGCCGGAAGAACGGCAGCAGCGCCCAGGCCAGCGGCCGCACCCAGGACCGGCCGCGCAGCCGCACCGTGATCTCCACCCGCCAGGTGCCGGCCGCGCCAGGCGCGACCGACACCGCCGCGTCGGCCCGGCCGAGCCGGTGGACCGCCGAGGCGGTGACCGGCGCCGACGGACCCCGCGGCAGCCCCAGCGCCCGCCCGGCCGCCTGCGCCCACCAGCCGTCCAGGTCCGCATCGGCGCGGAAGGCGACGTTCGACAGCCGCCCGGCCGGACCCGCCGCGCCGGTGGCGCCGAAGCGCCCCTGGAGCCTCAGGCTGCTGGGCCGGGCCACCGAGCGCAGCGCGAGCGTGGCGGCCAGCTCGTCGGTGGCCGAACTCTGCCGCAGCCGGACCGTGCTCTCCCGCCCCCGGTCCCAGGCCACCACCTCCACCTCGGCGCTGGCCGGGACCGCGCCCTCGGGCGCCTGCTCGGGCGGCAGCAGGTACCGGGCGCCCGGCGCGATGTGCCGGCCCGCGACCAGCCGCACGCCGCTGTCGGAGCCGTCGGGGGCGAGCAGCGCGCCATCACGGAACCGCAGGTCCTCGACGGTCTCGAAGACCACGGCGACGGCCCGCTCGAACCACGCCCGGGGCAGTTCGGCCAGCTCGGCCCGGTACCGGAGGACGGCCACGCCGCCGCTACCGGGCGAGCGACGGGCCGCCCCGCCGGTGGTCTCGGTACGGGGGAGGCGGCGCGGCGGCAAGCGGGGCCGCGCCCGCCCGCGAGGCGTCCGTGGCGCTCATCGGCTCAACCGGTCCGGACCAGCAGCACGTCGAGCGTCCGCGGACCGTGCACGCCCTCCACCCGGTCCAGCTCGATATCGCTGGTGGCCGAGGGGCCGCTGATCCAGGTCAGCGGCCTGGACGGGTCGAGCCGGGCCAGCGCCTGCGGCACCGACGCGACCACCTGATCGGCCAGCACCACGCACAGGTGGCGGTCGGGGACCAGCGAGAGCGCCCGCCGCCCCTGCGCCGGGCCGCCGTCCAGCACGATCGTGCCGGTCTCGGCGATCGCGACGGCGCAGCCGGTCAGCACCGCGTCGGCACGGTCCAACTCGGCCACGGCGAGCCCGTCGTCGCGCAGCAGCGCGGGCGCGCCGTCGGGCAGCGCACCGGTCCAGTCCGCCGGAACACCAGGCGGCAGCAGCAACCGGCCGGCGCCCCGCCCGGCCAGCAACTCGGCCACGGCCGCCCCGACCGCGGCGCCCGCGTCGCCCCCGGGCTCCACCGCCACCTCGCGCACCGACGCGCGGTAGTCGACCAGCCGGTCGGCCAGCAGCTCGAACAGTTCGGCTTCACCGCCACCGGCGTGCGCACGGTCGTAGTCGCGCACGACGGCGACGTCCTCGGGCCGCTCGTCGGCGGGAACGTCGGCCAGCGCGGCCCGCACCCGTGCCAGCACACGCTCACGTGAGCCGGTCACCGCGCACCTCCAGCCGCCGCGCCCCGGGTGCGCCGCCACCAGTCGCGGAAGGGCTCGGGCGGGATCTCGGGCACCTCGCGGGTGCTGGTCCATGCCGCGCCGGGGCCGGGGAGGTGGCGCGGGACCAAGTCGCGCATCCGCGAGGCGGCCCGCTGCAGGCGGGTCAGCCTGCGGTGGTCGCGCAGGGCCCAGCCCGCCGCGCCCATCGCCGCCTTCTCGGCGCGGTGGCCCGGTCCCTCGACCACCCGCGAGCGCAGGTGCACCAGCACCTCGGGGATGTCGATGGCCACCGGGCACACCTCGTAGCAGGCGCCGCACAGCGACGAGGCGTAGGGCAGCGCGGCGTCGGCCGCCGACATCCCGCCCGCGCCGTGCAACTGCGGGGTCAGGATCGCGCCGATCGGCCCCGGGTACACCGAACCGTAGGCGTGGCCCCCGGCCCGCTCGTAGACGGGGCAGATGTTCAGGCAGGCCGAGCAGCGGATGCAGCGCAGCGCCTGGCGGCCGACGGAGTCGGCGAGCACGTCGGTGCGGCCGTTGTCCAGCAGCACCAGGTGGAACTCCTGCGGGCCGTCGCCGGGGCTGACGCCTGTCCAGGTGGAGGTGTAGGGGTTCATCCGCTCCCCGGTGGAGGAGCGCGGCAGCAGCTGGAGGAAGACCTCCAGGTCGTCCCAGGTGGGCACCAGCTTCTCGATGCCGACCACGCTGATCAGCGTCTCGGGCAGGGTCAGGCACATCCGCCCGTTGCCCTCGGACTCCAGCACCACCAGGGTGCCGGTCTCGGCCACCGCGAAGTTCGCGCCGGAGATCCCCACCTTCGCCCGCAGGAAGCGCTCGCGCAGGTGCAGCCGCGCCGCCTCGGCCAGCGCGGCGGGCTCGTCGGTGAGGTCGGCGGGCGCCGGACGCCCCCAGTCGGCCATGGTGCGCAGGAAGATCTCGCGGATCTCGGCCCGGTTGCGGTGGATGGCCGGAACCAGGATGTGCGACGGGAGGTCGTCGCCCAGCTGCACGATCAGCTCGGCCAGGTCGGTCTCGTACGCGCTGATCCCGGCCTCGGCCAGCGCCTCGTTCAGCCCGATCTCCTGGGTGGCCATCGACTTGACCTTGACCACCTCGGTCTCCCCGGTGGCCTTCACCAGCCGCGTCACGATCGCGTTCGCCTCGGCCGCGTCGGCCGCCCAGTGGACGTGCCCGCCCGCCGCCGTCACCGCCGCCTCAAGCCGCTCCAGGTGCACATCCAGATGGCGGAGCGTGCGCTCCTTGATCGCCTTCCCGGCCGCCCGCAACCGCCCCCAGTCGTCCAACTCCCCGACGACGGCGGCCCGCCGGTCCCGGATCGTGTGCGTGGCCCGCCGCAGATTGTGCCGCAGCTGCGCGTTCCCCGCCGCCTCCCGAGCCGCCTCGGGGAAGGGCGGGATTCCGACGAAGGTGGCGGTCATACCATCTCCCAGCGCCTCGGCTCGGCCGTACGGGTCCGGCGGTGCGGACATCGTATCGGTCGGCCCCGCTCCGGCCCGGAGCCGGACTCGCCCTGCCAGGGGCGTGTCTCGGCCGCCCTCCGCAGCCGCGGCGGCACCGGCACGCGGGGCGCGTCCTGCGGCGGGCCAATCCCACCGGGGGATGGCCCGATCCGCCACGGTGCGTCACCATGGCGGCGGGGAGAGCCAGCGGACGAGGCAGGGGAGTCGGCACATGCCACCGGGAGCGTTCGGGCCGATCGAGATCCCGGCGTGGGCCTGGAACAGGGAGGCGACGCGCCGGATGCTGCGCGGTCGCGACATCGCGGCCCTGCTCCGCTTCGCCCAGCAGTATGGCGGCGCGAGCCAGAGCCGGATCGCCGCCGCCACCGGCATGGCGCAGGGCCGCATCAGCGAGATCGCCAACGGCAAGAAGGTCGTGACTTTGTTCGACGTCATCGAGCGCATCGCCGACGGGCTCACCATGCCGGACGAATGCCGGATGGCCCTTGGGCTGGCTCCTCGAAATCCGCCACAGGCCGACGCAGCTTCTCAGCGGGCGTCCAGACCAGCGGACACGATCTCCGCGATCCAGCGGCCATGGGAGGACGAGGCCGTGCAACGGCGCGAATTCATGGGGAAAGCCATGGGCCTGATGTCCTTGCCCGCCATCGACATGGACCAGTTGCGCCACGTCGCCGCAGCGCTCGAAAACGCGGGCCGCTACCTGGACCGCTCTGTTGTCGACTACTTCGCTCAACAGATCACCGCGAACACCGGTCGCGACGGGGAGAACGGCCCCAGGACGACCCTGCCGCCCATGCTCGGCATCGTCGCCGCTATTGAGCGCTCAGCCCGGAACGTCAAGCCCGCGGTCCGCCGCGACCTGCTGAAGGTCGGTGCGCGGGGAGCTGAGTTCGTCGGCTGGCTGTATCGGGATGTCGGCATGGCGGAAATGGCGACGTACTGGCATGACCGGGCCATCGAATGGGCGCAGGAATCCGGTTACCACGCCATGCAGGGCTACGTGCTGCTGAAGAAAAGCCAAGCCGCATGGGACCAGCGTGACGGACTACGCATGCTCACGCTTGCCCAAGCAGCCCAGGAGAGCCATTGGCGGCTTCCCCTTCGGATCCGTGCGGAGGCGGCTCAGCAGGAAGCCCGAGGGCACGCCATGCTCGGTGAGGATTTCCACGCCATGGAGCGCAAACTCGAGGACGCGCGTCGTCTGATGGCCGAAGCCGACGGCGGTGGCGACGGCGGCGAGGTCGCTCTTGGCTCGCACTACAACGCCGGACTGCTGGCCATGCAGACCGCTATCGCGCAGTGCGAGGCCGGTCGGCCCGAAAGGGCCGTGGCGATATACGCGGCGGAATTGGCAGAAGGCGCTTTCTCTCGTCGCGACCACGGCTATTTCCTGGCGTTGAAGGGCAACGCCTTGGCCATGGCGGACGAGCCCGACGAAGCGTGCGCCTCTGGTCTAGAGGCCTTGGCCGTGGCCGCCGAGACCGACTCGGTACGCACCACCGGCGAACTTCACCGCCTGCGGTCGCAGTTGCGGCCATGGAGCAACCGGCCGACTGTCCGGCAGTTCGTCGGAGCCCTCAGCGAGGTCTGAGCCTCCCTAGTGGTCGGTGAACCACTCCGCGGCCGCACGGATCACCTCGGCCTGCCACTTCCGTGTCTGTGGCTGTCGGTACTCGGGATCGTCGTGCACCGCGAAGCCGTGCTGAGCACCCTCGATCTCCAGCAGCCGGGTTTCACCTGCGAGCCGCGAGACCGCCTGTCGGGAACTTTCGACCGGGATGAAGGTGTCACCGGTGCCATGGATGAACAGCGTCGGCGCGTGTACGTCCGCCAGCGCCTTGTGCGGCTCCAGGTAAAAGACTTCGTTCAGCAGCGCCCGCCCCAACCGGAACGTCGGTGAATGCGGTACGAATCCGTTGGCCGCCAGTTCACGCCCCGCTTCGTGGCTGATCCGGCCGTCATGCCAGTACGGCTTGTCGTCGATGAACCGCTTCCGGTAATTCAGCAGCGGATTCCCGAGCACCAAGCCGCGTACGAGTTCCGGATGGCGTGCGGCCAGGAAGGCGCAGAGCCCACCGCTGAAGCTGGTGCCGTACAGGTGCACGGGTCCCCGGGCGGTCCGGTCGCGCAGCTGCTCGATCGCCGCATGGATGTCGTTGAGGATGCCGGAAAGGGTGACGTCTTCGGGGCGCCCCTCACTCTCGCCGTGGCCGCGCAGATCAAAGCGGAGCGACGGAACCCCGGCCGCGGCAAGCCCTTCGGCCAGTCGCGCGAAGAAGCCGCCCTCCTCCCGTGTCACACCACCGCCGTGCACCAGCACCGCACCCGGTCCGGAGACGACGCCGGGGCTTACCAGGGTTCCTGCCAGCCGCAGACCGTCACGACTGGCGAACGAGGTAGCCCGGACCGCGGCATCAGCCATCTCGACCTCCCTAGGATCTCCGCTGTGACCATGCCACACCTCTAGGGCCGCTGGGAGCTATCCCACCGGGGGACGGCCCGATCAGCGTCGGCGTCTGCGGCTGCCGATCGGGATCGTCGTGCACCGCGAAGCCGTGCTGAGTGCCCTCGACTCCCAGCGGCCGGGTCTTGGCTGCGAGCGGGACCGTGAAAGAGTGAGAAGCGGCGGCATCGACGGCCACCGCTCCAGACTCGTGCCGCCTCCGCACCGGTCGGCCGACCCGCTGATGGAGGGGTGACATGCTCGTCCAGCGCCTTTACGTCCGAGGTCCCGACTCGGTCGGGGGCGGTCCGGACCTGGATGAATGGCCCTTCACCGTCCCGGCCGTGCGGCAGCTCGCGGAGTCGGGGCTGGAGCTGCGCCGACCGGTGACCTTCCTGGTGGGGGAGAACGGCTCGGGCAAGTCCACGCTGGTGGAGGCGATCGCGGAGGCGTACGGGATCAACGTCCGTACCGGGCGGGGGAGCCGGGAGCGGAAGGTGTCCGTGCACGAGTGCTCGCCGCTCGGGCAGCACCTGCAACTGGACCTCACCGCGCAGGGCGCCGCGTACGCGGCCAGTAAGAGGTTGAAGCGGCGCAGCTTCTTCCTGCGCGCCGAGACGGCCTTCGACTTCATCGAGTACATCAGCTCGATCGGCGTCATCGTGCCCGGCTACTGGCAGGAGGACCTGCGGGTGCGCAGCCACGGCGAGGGATACCTGACGGTGCTTGGCTCCGTCATCAGCGAGCCGGGGCTCTACCTGCTGGACGAGCCGGAGGCGGCGCTGTCCTTCAACTCCTGCCTGCGGCTGGTCGCGCTGCTGCACGACGCCGCCGCGGCCGGAGCCCAGATCATCTGCGCCACCCACTCACCCATCCTCGCCGCCACCCCCGACGCCGACATCATCGAACTCGACTCCGAAGGAGCCCACCACACCACTTGGGACCGCCTCGAACTCGTGGACCACTGGCGCCGCTACCTCGCCCGGCCGGACCGGTATCTGCGCCATCTCGTGGGGGAATGACGGCGGACGCGCCCGGAACGGCTGAGGAACGAGTCCGATACGCCGTCAGCACGCCCTCACGCCGGTTCCTCCTCCGTCGATGCCAGGATCTCGGCCAGGTGCATGACGCGGACGCCGGCCTGTTGGCGGGACAGGGTGCCGCCGATGTGCATGAGGCAGGAGTTGTCGGCGGCGCACAGGACCTCGGCGCCCGTCGACGTGACGTTGCGGGCCTTGTCGGAGCCCATGGCGGCGGAGACGACGGGGTTCTTGACGGCGAAGGTGCCGCCGAAGCCGCAGCACTCGGCGGCCTGGGGGAGGTCGAGGAGGGTGAGGCCGCGGACGTTCTCCAGGAGGCGGCGGGGACGGTCGCCGACGTGCAGGAGGCGCAGGGAGTGGCAGGTGGGGTGGTAGGTGACGGTGTGCGGGAAGTAGGCGCCCACGTCGGTGGTGTCGAGGACGTCGACGAGCAGCTCGCTGAGGTCGTACACGCGGGGGGCGACCTGGGCGACGGCGCGGCCCAGCCGGGAGCCGGGGTCGGCCAGCCGGGGGTAGTTGTCGCGGATCATGCCGACGCACGAGCCGGACGGGGCCACGACCACGTCGCAGTCGGCGAAGGTGCGGACGAACTCCAGCGCAAGCCGCTGACCGCCCCGGCGGTAGCCGGTGTTGTAGTGCATCTGGCCGCAGCAGGTCTGGTCCTCGGGGAAGACAACCTCGTGGCCGAGCCGCTCCAGCAGCCGCACCACCGCCTGGCCGGTGCCGGGGAAGAGCGTGTCGTTGACGCAGGTGATGAACAGGGCGATCCGCACGGTGTACCTTTCCGTTTCCTGTTCTGTGATTCCTGGCGCCTCTAGCGTCTATCGGTGGATCTGATCGCTCCGCCTTCCCGGCCTCGCCGGCCCTTTCAGTGTGCCGTGTACCTTCGCCTCCCGGCCACGCCTGTTCTCCCGGTGTACGAGGTTTCCTCGTGTCCGCTGTCCGTGTTCGTTTCGACTCCTTTCTGTGGGGTGGGGTGTGGATTTCCTTTCGTGGTGTTGTCGGCTGGGGTGACGGTCACGTTGCCGTGGTTCACCAGCGGCCGTTCGTATGCGTGTCGGAACGGCCCCGTTGGCGGGGCCGTGCTTCCCGTGAAGCCCGCCGACTGTTCGTCGACGGCACACTGGGCGCCCGGGTTCGCGGGTGCGTGCGGAGGGGCCAGCGCGCATCGGCCTCTCCTCCCCTGACGGAACCTGGAGCGGCGGCAACGTGACCGCCACGCCACAAAGCATGCCCGGGCGGGAAGCGGCGCGCCAGCGCGACCGGACCAGCCTGTGGATAACGCCGCGGGCACCACGAGTTATCCACAGGAAGGGTGAAGCCGCCACGCCGACCGCCTCCAAGCTGCGCATATCCGGACCATCCCTCTCTCGAAGTCCCGGGTCTTTCCGGCGGCTCCGCGTCCAGTGCCGCCGTCACGAGTCCTCCCGCCTCAGCCCGCCTCCCGCAGCTCGGCCACCCGCCGCTCCGCCGCCGTCCACGCCCCGGCGTCGCCCTCGGGTTCGTAGCGGCGCAGCGGCTGGGTTTCGGCGATGAGTCGGCGCATCCCGGCCAGGTCGCCGAGCCGGTCGTCGGCGCGGGCCTGGACCAGGACGTTGCCCAGGGCGGTCGCCTCCACCGGGCCCGCGACCAGGGGGAGGCCGAGGGCGTCGCAGGTGAGGCGGCACAGCAGCGCGTTGTGTGCGCCGCCGCCGACGAGGTGTACCACGTCGAGGTCCCGTCCGGCCAGGTCCGCGGCCTGGCGCAGGGCGGCGCGGTGCGCGAGGGCCAGGCTCTCCAGGACGCAGCGCACCAGGGCGGGGCGGTCGGGGGGCGGGCGCTGGCCGGTGCGGCGGCAGTAGTCGGCGATGCGGGCGGGCATGTCGCCGGGCGGCAGGAAGACGGGGTCGTCCAGGTCGAGCAGGGCGGCGAAGGGCTCGGCCCGGGCGGCGGCGCGCAGCAGCGCGGTCAGGTCGGCCGGGGTCCCGGCCGCCGCCCAGGTGCGCAGCGACTCCTGGAGCGGCCACAGCCCGGCGATGTTGCGCAGGAAGCGGGTGGTGCCGTCCAGGCCCAGCTCATTGGTGAAGTTGGCCTCGCGGGCCGCGTCGGTGAGCACCGGCGCGGGCAGTTCGAGTCCGGCCAGCGACCAGGTGCCGCAGGACAGGTAGCCGAAGGACGCAGTGGTCGCGGGCACGCCGACGACGGCGGACGCGGTGTCGTGCGAGGCGACCGCGACGACCTCGGCCGCGCCCAGGCCGGTGTGCTCGGCGGCCGGGCCGGTGAGCGGGCCGAGCCGGTGCCCGGGGGCGTGCGGCTCGGGCAGCAGGCCGAGGGGGAGCCCGACGGCCGCCGCCAGCTCCGCCGACCAGGTGCGGGTGCGCACGTCCAGCAGCCCGGTGGTGGAGGCGTTGGTCAGCTCGGCCCCGACCGCCCCGGTCAGCCAGTGGTTCACCAGGTCGGGGACGAGCAGCAGCCGGTCCGCCGCGCCGAGCGCCGCGCCGCGCTCCGCGGCCAGCTGGAAGACGGTGTTGAACGGCAGGAACTGGAGCCCGGTCAGCTCGTACAGCCGCCGCGCCCCGATCCGGTCGCGCACCGCCTCGGCCACGCCCTCGGTGCGGGCGTCGCGGTAGTGGTGCGGGTTGCCCAGCAGTGCGCCGCCGGAGTCCAGCAGCCCGTAGTCGACGGCCCACCCGTCGACGCCGACGGAGACCGGCGCCGCCTCGGCGGCGGCGCGCAGCCCGTCGAGCACCCCGGCGTACAGGTCCAGCACGTCCCAGTGCAGCCCGGTGGGCAGCCGCACCGGCCGGTTGGCGAAGCGGTGCGCCTCGGTGAGGGACAGCTCGCCGGGCCCGACGGCGCCGACCACCACCCGCCCGCTGGAGGCGCCGAGGTCGACGGCCGCGTAACGGGCGGCGCTCACCGCAGGAACGCGGCCGCGACGCCCGCGTCGACGGGCACGTGCAGCCCGGTGGTGCGGCTCAGCTCCCCGGTGGTCAGCGCCACGACGGCGGCGGCCACGTGCTCGGGCAGCACCTCGCGCTTGAGCAGGGTGCGCTGCGCGTAGAAGGCGCCCAGCTCCGACTCGGGCACCCCGTACACGGCGGCGCGCTGCGCGCCCCAGCCTCCCGCGAAGATGCCCGAGCCGCGCACCACCCCGTCGGGGTTGATGCCGTTCACCCGGATGCCGTGCCCGCCCAGCTCGGCGGCGAGCAGCCGCACCTGGTGCGCCTGGTCGGCCTTTGCGGCGCCGTAGGCGATGTTGTTGGGCCCGGCGAAGACCCCGTTCTTGCTGGAGATGTAGACGATGTCGCCGCCGGTGCCCTGCGCCGCCATGATCCGGGCCGCCTCCCTGGCCACCAGGAAGGAGCCGCGCGCCATCACCCGGTGCTGGACGTCCCAGTCGGCGGCGGTCGTCTCCAGCAGCGGCTTGGAGATGGACAGCCCGGCGTTGTTGACCACCAGGTCCACCCCGCCGAAGGCCAGCACGGCGGCGCGCAGCGCCGCGGCGATCTGCTCCTCGTCGGTCACGTCGACGGCCACGGCCACCGCCGTGTCGGCCTCCCGGCCGCCCGCCGCCGCGCCGATGCCCTCGGCGACCGCCTTGGCCGCGTCGGCGTCGCGGTCGGCCACCACCACGCAGGCGCCCTCGGCGGCCAGCCGCTGCGCCGTGGCCCGCCCGATGCCGGAGCCCCCGCCGGTCACGAACGCGACCCGGGACGCCAGCGGCCGGGGCTTGGGCATCCGGGCCAGCTTCGCCTCCTCCAGCGCCCAGTACTCGATCCGGAACTTCTCCGACTCGGGGATGGGCGCGTAGGCGGAGACGGTCTCGGCGCCGCGCATCACGTTGATCGCGTTGACGTAGAACTCCCCGGCCACCCGGGCCGTCTGCTTGTCCTTGCCGAAGGAGAACATGCCCACGCCGGGGACCAGCACGATCGCCGGGTCCGCGCCGCGCATCGGCGGGGAGTCGGGCTCGGCGTGGCGCTCGTAGTAGGCCCGGTACTCCTCGCGGTAGGCGGCGTGCAGCTCGCGCAGCCGGGTGACGGTGTCCTCGATCGGCGCGTCCGGCGGCAGGTCGAGCACCATCGGGCGCACCTTGGTGCGCAGGAAGTGGTCCGGGCAGGAGGTGCCCAGCGCGGCCAGCCTGGGGTGCTCGGCCCCGGCCAGGAAGTCCAGCACCACCCGGCTGTCGGTGAAGTGCCCGACCTGCGGCCGGTCGGTGGCGGCCAGCCCGCGCAGCACGGGGGCGAGCGCGGCGGCCCGCTCGCGCCGCGCCTGCTCGGGCAGCGGCCGGAAGGCGTCCACCACGGCGCCGAAGGGCTGCGCCCCGGTCCGCTCGGCGTAGTCGGCGATGTACCGCTCGGCCGTGCGGATGATCTCCAGCGAGTTGGCCTCGCACTCGGCCGCCGTGTCGCCCCAGGCGGTGATGCCGTGGCCGCCGAGCACCACCCCGATGGCCTGCGGGTTCGCCGCCTTGACGGCGGCGATGTCCAGGCCGAGCTGGAAGCCGGGCCGCCGCCACGGCACCCAGGCGACGCGCTCGCCGAAGCACTCGGCGGTGCGCGCCTGCCCGTCGGCGGCGCAGGCCAGCGCGATACCGGAGTCGGGGTGCAGGTGGTCGACGTGCGCCGCCTCCACCAGGCCGTGCATGGCGGTGTCGATGGACGGGGCCGCGCCGCCCTTGCCGTGCAGGCAGTAGTCGAAGGCGGCGACCATCTCGTCCTCGCGCTCCACCCCCGGGTAGACCTCGGGCAGTGCGCGCAGCCGGTCCAGCCGCAGCACGGCCAGGCCCTCGGCGCGCAGGGTGCCGAGGTCGCCGCCGGAGCCCTTCACCCACATCAGCGGCACCTCGCCGCCGGTGACGGGATCGGTGGCGGTGCCCTTGGCGGAGGCGTTCCCGCCCGCGTAGTTGGTGTTGCGCGGATCGGACCCCAGCCGGTGCGAGCGCTCCAGCAGCGCCGCGACCTCGGGATGGGTCTGATCGGTCATCGCTTCTTCCCCCGTGTGCTTCGGTGCCGTGTCGGTGGGTGCGCCGGTCCGGCCGTGCCGGTGCCGGGCGCGTCGTGGTCTGCTGCCATGGCCGTCGGCGCGCTAGCCGAGCGCGAAGTCCGCGACCCGGATCGGCGAGGGGGTGCGCCCCTGGCTGGGCTCCTGGTAGAGGATCGACAGGACGCCGTCGTCCACCCGGGCGGTGTCCACCAGGACCTCGCCGAAGGCGTCGATGCCCGAGCCGTCGTAGACCTGCCGCCAGTCGCTCCAGCCGCTCGCGGCCGTGGCGGCCAGGATCCGGCCGCCCGGCAGCACCGCGTAGGCGTCGTCGTCGGGTGTGAGCACCAGCCGGGTCCGGCCGAAGGCGGCGACGGGGACCGGCAGCTCGGTCTTGTGCCAGTCGCCGGCGGCGTCGCGGAACAGGTGGAAGGCGTGCGCCCACTGGCGGCGCTGGGCGGCGAAGTCGGTGACGCAGTGGGTGAACCGGCCGGGCACGTAGCTGATCATGACGTGCGGGCGGCCGGCGGAGTCCACGGCCTGCGACTCCTGGTTCATCAGGGCCTGGTCGATGTCGAGCGGGTCCACGACGTGCCCGGGGGTGTTCACCGAGACCCGGCGGTTCGTGCCGGTGACCGCGGCGACGGCACCGTTGTCCGTACGCCAGGTGCGGCCCGCGTCGTCGCTGTAGACGTAGCCGGTGTCGTGGTTGGACAGCCCGCCGGGGTGGCACAGGATGTCGCCGCCGGCGGCGGTCTCCCGCCAGGTGAAGGAGGCGTGCAGCCGCCCGGCGCCGTCGTAGCCGATGCCGTGCAGGTACATGTTGCGGTTGGCGCTGACGCTGCCGTTGGCGTGGTAGTCGCCGTCCGGCGAGGTCCAGGCGCCCAGGTGCCGCCAGGAGCCGCCGCGGTACTCGGCCAGCTCCAGGGTGCCGTCACCGGAGCCGCCGGTGCGGTAGCTGAACTGGAGGTCGCCGGACGGGGTGGGGATGAAGCGCGGGTAGCTGATGCCGCCCAGGTCGACGCCGCCCAGGTCGCGGCGGACCGGCCCGAAGGCGGCGGCGTTCCAGCCGGAGTTACCGGGCCGGTCCACCAGGCCGGCGCTGGAGCGCAGGTAGTAGATCGGGGTGTTGTGGGTGTCCATCGCCACGTGCAGCCGGCCGTCGCTCTCGGAGATCCCGAGCGAGATGCTGTTGTGGGAGTCGTCGGCGCTGAGGCGGTGCGGCAGCCGGACGGTGGTCCACGGCGATCCGGGCGCGCGCAGGTCGCGGCGGGCCACCACGGCGGTGCGGTCGGCGGTGTACCAGGCGGCGTACTGGCGGCCGCCGTGGGTGAGGATGCCCTCCTGCTGGTAGGAGGCGTTGTTGACCAGCCCGTCGTAGGAGACGAAGTACAGTGCCCGCTGGTCCAGGGTGGTCGAACCCAGCGGGGTCACCCCCACGGCGGCCGCGCCCGTGGACGCGGTGTCCGCCGCGGCGGGCACCCCTGCCGGTGCGAGCAGCGCCGCCGCGAGCGCGGCGGCCGCGGCCGGCCGGCGCAGGCGTGCGAAGGTCGTGCCGTTCATCGGTTCACGCTCCCCATCCGGCCTGCGCGCCGCCGACGCGCTCGGCCGCGATCCGCTCGCCGTACCCGGAGCGGGCGTAGGCCGCCATCGGGTCCGGGTCGAGCCCGTCCTCGGCCCGCAGCTCTGCCAGCAGCGGGCGCACATCGGTGTTGTAGGCGTCCATCAGCACGGA
Source organism: Allonocardiopsis opalescens (assembly GCF_003002095.1). Lineage (GTDB taxonomy): Bacteria > Actinomycetota > Actinomycetes > Streptosporangiales > Streptosporangiaceae > Allonocardiopsis > Allonocardiopsis opalescens. Next base: position 320,397 of record NZ_PVZC01000001.1, read on the forward strand.
GTTGGCGCCGAGCACGTCCCCGGCCGCCTGGGCCTTGGCCAGGGCGGCGGCGTCCACCAGCAGCGCCTTGGCCGTCGCCTCCTGCACGTTGAGCACCGAGCGGATCTGGCCGGGGATCTTCGGCTCGATGTTGTGGCACTGGTCGAGCATGAAGCACACCCCGGCGCCGGGGGAGCCGTCGGGGCCGGGCCCTTCGGGGAAGGCGCCGCCGCGCACCACCTCGTGCATGATGCGGAACAGCTGGAAGGGGTCGGCCGCCCCGGCCATCAGGTCGTCGTCGGCGTAGAAGCGGCTGTTGAAGTCGAAGGCGCCGAGCTTCCCGGCGCGCAGCAGGAAGGCGACGATGAACTCGATATTGGTGCCGGGGGCGTGGTGGCCGGTGTCGACCACCACTTTGGCGCGCTCGCCCAGCCGCAGGCAGTGCGCGTAGGCGGTGCCCCAGTCCGGCACGTCGGTGGTGTAGAAGGCCGGTTCGAACAGCTTGTACTCCAGCACCATCCGCTGGTGCGGGGCGAGCCGGGCATAGACCTCGTCCAGCGCGTCGGCCAGCCGGTCCTGGCGGGCGGCGATGTCGTCCTGGCCCGGGTAGTTGGTGCCGTCGGCGAACCACAGCTTGAGGTCGCGCGAGCCGGTCGCGTCCATCACGTCGACGCACTCGAGCAGGTGGTCGACGGCCTTGCGCCGCACCCGGGGGTCGGGGTTGGTGACGCTGCCGAGCCGGTAGTCGTCGTCCTGGAAGACGTTGGCGTTGATGGTGCCGATCCGCACGCCCGCCGAGGCGGCGTGCGCGGCCAGCGCCGCGTAGTCGTCCACCTCGTCCCACGGGATGTGCAGGGCGACGCTCGGCGCGATGCCGGTGTACCGGTGCACCTGGGCGGCGTCCTCGATCTTCTCCTCCGGGGTGCGCGGCACACCCGGCTGGGCGAAGACCTTGAATCTGGTGCCGGAGTTGCCGAACGCCCACGAGGGCAGCTCGATGCTCTGGGTGCGCAGCGCGGCCTTGACGGCGGCGGCGCGCTCGGATGTGGTGTCGGGCATCGCTCGGGTCCCCGCTCCTCGATGCTTGGTGGTGGTGCGTCGGGTCGGCCGCGCGGCGGCGGCCGCTTCAGTCCAGGTGGAAGACCTCGTCCAGTGGGACCATCGCCTCGTCGGCGCGGCCGCCGTGCACGAAGAACTCGGCCATCTCGGCCTGCCAGCGCGCGTTGACCTCGGTGGCGGCCATGGCGGCCTGCGCCGCCGCGAAGTCCTCGGTCTCCAGGTAGCCGACGAGCAGCCCGTCGTCCCTGAGGAAGAGGGAGTAGTTGCGCCAGCCCGCCTCGCGCAGGGCGGCGCGCATCTCCGGCCAGACCCGCTCGTGCCGGTCCCGGTACTCGGCGAGCCGGTCCGGCCTGACCTGCAGCAGGAAGCACACGCGTCGCACGCCGCCCCGCCCCTCTCGGCTAGAAGTCGAAGTCGTCGATGTTGTCGGCGTCGAACACGGTCGGCGGGCCGAGCACGACCTCGCCGTTCGCGCCGACCTCGTACTCGCCGAGCCGCCCGGCGGTGAAGGTCTCGCCCTCGGCGCCGGTGATCTGCCCGGCCGACAGGGCGGCGCCGGCCCACGCGGCCAGGTAGCCCAGGTCCTCGGGGTTCCACAGCGCGAAGGCCTCGACGGTGCCGTCCTCGACGTACTCGCGCATCTGGTTGGGCGTGCCCAGGCCGGTCAGCGCGACCTCGCCCCGGTACTCCGAGCCGCTGAGGTAGCGGGCGGCCGCGGCGATGCCCACGGTGGTGGGGGAGACGATGCCGGCCAGGTCCGGGTAGGACTGGAGCAGGCCCTGGGTCTCCTGGAAGGAGTCCTGGTCGTCGTCGTTGCCGTAGGCGACGGTGACCAGCTCGATGCCCTCGTACTCGGGCCGCTCCAGCTCCGCCTCCATCAGCTCGATCCAGGCGTTCTGGTTGGTGGCGTTGGGGGTGGCCGACAGGATGGCGATCTGGCCCTCGCCGCCGATCTGCTCGCTGATCAGCTCGATCTGGGTCTGCGCGATGCCCTCGGCCGACGCCTGGTTGACGAAGAGGTCGCGGCAGGCGGGGTCGGTGTCGGAGTCGAAGGTCACCACGGTGGCGCCCGCCTGGCGGGCCTGGTTCAGCGCGCCGCAGATCGCGTTGGGGTCGTTGGCGGCGGTGACGATCACGTCGGTCTGCTGCTGGCTGAGGGTGTTGATGTAGCTGACCTGGGAGGACGCGGTCGCCTCTGAGGGGCCGACCTCGCGGTACTCCCCGGCGTACTCGGTGACGGCGGCCTCGCCGCCGGCGTCGGCCACCGTGAAGTACGGGTTGTTGAGCTGCTTGGGCAGGAAGGCGACGGACAGCCCGGCCGGGATCTCGGCGTTCGGGTCGGCCTGGCCGGTGGCCTGCGGTGCGGCCTGGTCCTCGGCGTCGCCTCGGGTGGTGCCGCCGCAGGCCGCGCTCGCCAGCAGCAGCACCAGTGCGGTGGCGGCGGTCGCTCCGGTGCGCACGCGGTCGATGGTCATGAGAGCTCCCTGGTCGGGCCGGAGGTGGACGGCTGGGTCGGGACGGGCGGGTCTGCGGCCGCCCCGGGGGCGGGTCGGTCCGCGGGGCGCCGCCGGCCGCGCAGGGCGGCGAGCGCGTTGGGCGCGAGCACCGACGCGATCAGCAGCGCGCCGGTGACGACGGTCAGCGCGTCCTCGGCCACGTCGGCCAGGCGCAGCGCGTTGCGGATGGTGCCCAGCAGCACCACCCCGGCGAGCACCCCGGGCAGGGCGCCCCGGCCGCCGAAGATGGACACGCCGCCCAGCAGGACGGCGGCCACCACCGACAGCTCCAGGCCGTAGCCGTTGTCGGCGCGGGCGCTGGCGTACTGGAGCGTCCAGAAGACGCCGGCCAGCCCGGACACCGCTCCGGCGGTGACGAAGAGCCAGAACTTGGTGCGCAGCACCGCGATCCCGGCGAAGGCGGCGGCCTGGCCGCCCGCGCCGATCGCGTACAGGGCACGGCCGACCGGGGTGGCGTGCAGCACCACTCCGAAGGCGACGGCGAGCAGCGCGATGGCCGCGGCGATCCACGGGATCGGGGTGCCGGGGATCGGCGTCGTGGCGGCGCCGGTCCAGGAGAAGGGGAAGTCGGCGACGGCGCGGTCGCCGAGCACGACGTAGGCCAGGCCCCGGTACAGCGCCATCGTGCCGATCGTGACAGCCAGGGAGGGCAGCCCGGCCACCGTCACGAGCAGGCCGTTGACCGCGCCGAGCACGGCCCCGAGCACCACGCACAGCACCACGATCAGCTCCAGCGGCAGCCCGGCCACCCACAGGTGCCCCATGACCGCGCTGGTGAGGCCGAGGGTGCTCGCCACCGACAGGTCGATCTCACCGGTGATGATGATCAGCGTCATCGGCAGCGCGATCAGCGCGACGGCGGCGATGTCCAGCACCAGGAAGCCGGCGTTGCGGCCGCTGGCGAAGCCCTCGACGGCGAGGCTCGCCGCCAGCACCGAGACCGCGAGCGCGGCGATGACGGCGGTGTCCCAGCGGGCGAACAGGCGGCGGTCAAGCGCCACGGGGCGCACCTCCCCTCAGCCGCCGCGCGGTGCGGACCGCGAGCAGCCGGTCCAGGCCGATGGCGGCGAGGATCAGCAGGCCGACGACGGCCTGCTGCCAGAACGGGTTGATCCGCAGCACCGCGAGCGAGGTGCCGATGGTGGTCAGCAGCGCGGCGCCCAGCGCCGCGCCGTACACGGTGCCGCTGCCGCCGAAGATGGCGACGCCGCCGACCACGGCGGCCGCCACCACCTGGAGTTCCAGGCCGGTGCCGGCGGTGGCGTCCACCGTGCCGAAGCGGGCCGCGTAGATCACCCCGGCCAGCCCGGCGAGGGCGCCGTTGACGACGAAGGCGGCGAAGACCCTGCGGCCGACGGGGATGCCCGACAGCAGCGCCGCGGCCGGCTCGGAGCCGATCGCGTACAGCTCCCGTCCGCTGCGGTAGGAGCCGAGGTACCAGCCGGCCGCCAGCACCACGGCCAGCGCGGCGAAGGCCAGCACCGGCACGCCGAGCACGGTCGCGGTGCTCAGGCCGAGGAAGGCGTCGGGCAGGTCGGCGGCGTTGATCTGCGCGCCCGACGCCCAGGAGTGGTCGACGCCGCGGAAGACGTAGAGGGTGCCGAGCGTGACCACCAGGGCCGGCACCCGAGCCGCCGCCACCAGCGCCCCGTTGAGCGCCCCGCACACCGCGCCGAGCGCGGTGCCGGCGGCCACGGCGACGAGTACCGGGAGGTCCGGGAAGGCGACGAACAGCGATCCGGTGGCGAAGGCCGACAGCCCCAGCACCGAGCCGACCGACAGGTCGACGTTCCTGGTGATGATCACGATCGTCTGCCCGACGGCCAGGATCGTCAGCACCGTCGCGCCCAGCAGCAGGTCGCGGACGCTCTGCGCCGTCAGGAAGCGCGGGTTGGCGGCCGCGGTGACCGCGACCAGCAGCACCAGCGCCAACAGGATGCCCAGCTCGCGCACCTGCCGGACGCGCCGCACCTTGGTGGCCGCGCGGCCGTTGGCGGCGGGCGCGGCGGGTGGCGCGGCCGCGGGGGCGGTCGGCTCAGCCACGCGGTCCACCTCCGTTGTCCACAGGGCGGATGCGCTCCAGCGGTGTTGTCCACAACCGGTGGGTAGCCCTCGCCCCGGCGCACGGAAGTGCGGGAAGATGGATGTGGGGTCGCCCCCCTGGGCGGGAGGGGGCTCGGTCCTGGGTGGGGGGTGGCTCGGGGCCGGTGCTCGGCTCAGGCATCGCGGCCGCTCCCTTCGCGGACGGGCGATGCGGTGGCCGCGCGCATGACGCTCTCCTCGTCGGCCTCGCTGCGGGGGATGTCGGCGGCCAGGCGGCCCTCGTGCATGACGAGCACCCGGTCGGCCATGCCCAGCACCTCCGGCAGCTCGCTGGAGACCATCAGCACGGCCAGGCCGCGTCCGGCCAGCTCCGACAGCAGCCGGTGCACCTCGGCCTTGGTGCCCACGTCGATGCCCCGGGTGGGCTCGTCCACGATCAGCACTTTCGGCTCGGTGGCCAGCCACTTGGCCAGCACGACCTTCTGCTGGTTGCCGCCGGACAGGGTGGCGACGGGGTCGGCGGGGTCCGGCGCCTTGACACGCAGCCGCTCGGTCCAGGTGCGGGCGAAGGCGCGTTCGGCGCGGCCGCTCAGCCAGCCGAGGCGGCTGAGCGCCCAGCGCCGGGTCAGCGCGGCGTTGCGCTGCACCGACAGGTCCATCACCAGGCCCTGCTGGCGGCGGTCCTCGGGCACCAGAGCCAGGCCCGCCGCCATCGCGGCCGCCGGGCGCCCCGGCGGCAGCGGCCGCCCGGCCACCCGCACGGTGCCGGAGTCGTAGCGGTCGATGCCGAAGACGGCGCGCACCACCTCGCTGCGCCCGGCGCCGATCAGCCCGGCCAGCGCCACGATCTCGCCCGCCCGCACGGTGAAGCCGACGTCGGAGAAGACCCCGGCGCGGCTCAGCCCCTCGACCTCCAGCAGCACCTCGCCGGGCTCGGTCTCCTCCTTGGGGAAGAGCGCGGCGACCTCGCGCCCCACCATCGCGCGCACCACCGTGTCGGTGTCCAGGCGTTCGACCGGGTCGGTGGACACGTGCGCGCCGTCGCGCAGCACGGTGATCCGGTCGCACAGCGCGAAGACCTCGTCGAAGCGGTGCGAGATGAACAGCACGGCCGCGCCGCCGTCGCGCAGCGAGCGGACCACCGCGAACAGCCGCTCCACCTCCACCCCCGACAGCGCGGCGGTCGGCTCGTCCATGACCAGCACCCGCGCGTCCAGCGACAGCGCCTTGGCGATCTCCACGAGCTGCTGGTCGGCGATGGACAGGCCGCGTGCGGGCCGGTCGGGGTCGATGCGCACGCCGAGCCGGTCGAAGAGGGCGGCGGCGGCCGCCCGGGTGGCGGCCCGGTCGATGCGGCGCAGCCGCCCCAGCGGCTGGCGGCCCATGAAGATGTTCTCGGCCACCGACAGGTCGGGGAAGAGCGTGGGCTCCTGGTAGATGACGGCGACACCCGCGGCTCGCGCGTCGGCCGGACCGGTGAAGCGCACCGGGCGCCCGTCCACCTCGACGTGGCCGGTGTCGGGGCGGTGCACTCCGGCGAGCGTCTTGACCAGGGTGGACTTGCCGGCGCCGTTCTCGCCCACCAGGGCGTGCACCTCGCCGGCGCGCAGCCGGAGCGTCACGTCGCGCAGCGCGTGCAGCCGCCCGAAGGACTTGCCCACCGAGACCAGCGCGACCGGCGGAGGCGCCGGTGCGGCGGTCGGCCGGGGTTCGGCCACGGCTCCCTCCCGCTGCTGAGAGTATTAAAAACGTTTTAAGTTGAGGGGACCATAGATCGGTGCGCCCGGGGACGTCAAGGGCTTGCGCCCGGGTTGAGGTCGTGTTACGCGAGCCGGTCCGGTGTGAACGGGCGATTAAACTGGTCGCGGCGGCCGGAGCGCCGGTGGCCGCCGGTCACAGCCGATTGATACGTTTTAATCACGGTGGCGCCCCGGTACGCCGCCGATACCCGACCGCGCCAGCCGGCCGGCCGACCGGTCACGAGAGGGGAGGCGGCCGATGCGCCCCACGGTCGGCATCAGGGAGGTCGCCGAGCGCGCGTCGGTGTCCCCGGGCACCGTGTCCAATGTGCTGAACCGGCCCGAGCGGGTCGCCGCACCCACCCGCGCCCGCGTCCTGGCCGCCATCGACGAACTCGGCTTCGTCCGCAACGGCTCCGCCAGCACCCTGCGCGCCGGGCACAGCCGCGCCGTCGGCCTGATGGTGCTGGACATCGCCAACCCCTTCTTCACCGAGGCGGCGCGCGGCGTCGAGGACGTCATCAGCGAGCGCGGCTACGCCCTGATGCTGTCCAACTCCGACGAAGACGCCGTCAAGGAGCGCCGCAACCTGCGGATGCTGGCCGAGCAGCGGGTGCAGGGCCTGCTGGTCACCCCGGTGGACGACGAGGCGCCCGAACTGCTCGCGCTGCGCGAGCGCGGCGTCTCCGTGGTGCTGCTCGACCGGCCCGGCGCCCGCCCCGACCAGTGCTCGGTGGCCGTTGACGACGTGGCCGGCGGCCGGCTGGCCGTGGAGCACCTGCTGCGGCTCGGCCGCCGCGACATCGCCTACGTCTCGGGGCCGCCCGGCATCCGCCAGTGCGACGACCGCCGCGAAGGCGCCCGCAGGGCCCTGGACGGCGCCGACGGCGCCCGGCTGCGCGAGTTCGCCGCCGAGGGCATGAACGTGCGCGGCGGCCTGGACGCCGGCCAGCGGCTGCTGGCCGGCCGGCGCACTCCCGACGCGGTGTTCTGCGCCAACGACCTGCTCGCCCTGGGCGTCATGCGCGCCCTGCTGCGGGCCGGCGCCCGGGTGCCCGACGACGTCGCCGTGCTCGGCTACGACGACATCGAGTTCGCCGCGGCCGCCGCCGTACCGCTCAGCTCGGTGCGCCAGCCCACCTACCAGCTGGGCCGCCTCGGCACCGAGCTGCTGCTGGACGAGTGCGAGAACCCCGACGGCCACGCCCACCAGCAGGTCGTCTTCCAGCCCGAGCTGGTGGCGCGCGACTCCACGGGCTGACGGGCGGCCCGCGGCCGCCCGTCCCGCACCCGGCGCCTCACGGCTCGCGGCGCTCCCCGCTGTGCGCGCGGCGCTCCTTGGCCTTGCGCCGCCGGCCGCCCACCACGGTGAGCACGGCGCCGACCGCGGCCATCGCCAGATAGGCGACGGGCGGCAGATCGGCCACCAGGTGGACCACTCCCATGTCCCGGTCCCAGAAGGCCGGCCCGGCGAAGCCGAGCACTCCCTGGATCAGCAGCACGATTCCGGCGATCTCCACCATGGCGGTCCCCCCTCCGCGGCCCCTTCGGACCACCCTTCCAGGCTGCCGGACGCGCCCGCCCAGCGCGTCAGGCCGGAGAGGTAATCCGGCCTGGGTCGAAGGATGTACGGCGCGGTGCCCCGGCTCAGGCGTGGCTGCGAGTCCAGGTGACGAGGGTGGCGGGGTCGGTCGTGTTCCCTCATGTCGGCCCCTCGCGCCGGTCGTCCGTCAGTGCCGGGGGTGAGGGCGGACGGGGCTGGATCGGACGCAGGGCGGCCCCGCCGAACCCATCCCGGACTCCGCCAGGTCCGCGGCAGCCTTCGGTCTGCGGGATCACTGCGTGCGGGCGCGGTCGAGGATGCCCAGAGTCAGGTCGGGTTCGAGGTCTTCGAGGTTCCATGCGTCATCCCGGTGGGCGTGGTTGCTGACCCAGAACGCCATCGCGCCGTCGTCCGGGGCCATGGCGTAGTTCGCCAGTGACCACCCGTTGCCGCCGTCGTGCCAGGCGATCCGGCCGTCCTCGGTGTCGCGGACGACCCAGCCGTAGGCGTAGGACTCACCCAGCTCGGGGATCGGGGCGTGCGGGGCGAAGAGTTCGGCTCTGGCGCTCTCCGGGAGGACGGTGCCGCCGGTCAGGGCGCGGTGCCAGCGGAACATGTCGCGGGCGGTGGACACCATGCCGCCGTTGCCGCGCAGGTTCCAGTGCGGGCCGTCCTCCGCCCACGGATGGTCGTACGGCCGGCCCTGGCTCCGCCCTTGGGCGTCGTACTCCACAGCGACCTGGCCGCGGTCCCATTCGGGCAGTACGTATCCGGTGCTCGTCATACCGGCCGGCGCGAACAGGTGCCGCTCCAGGAACCGCTCGTAGCCGATACCGGAGGCCGTCTCCACGATCGCGGCGAGCATGCTGTAGCCCACGTTGGAGTAGTGGAACTCCTCTCCCGGTCGTGACCGCAGTTCGGAGGAGAGCGCCTGGGTGAGCATGGCGTCGCGGGACATGACGTCGTAGTCGTCGCCGAGTCCCTCGACCAGTCCCGCCGTGTGGGTGAGCAGGTGGTGCACGGTGATGTCCCGCTTGTCGTCGGGGACCGGGCCGAGGTAGGTGCTGATCGGGTCGGTGACCCGCAGCTCGCCCATCGCCTCCAGCCGCAGGATCGCGGCCGCGGTGAACTGCTTGGTGATCGACATGATGTCGTAGGCGGTGTCGCAGCTCGCCGGAATCCTCTCCTCGCGGTCGGCCATGCCGAAGCCCTCGCAGTAGAGGATCTGGTCGCCGCGTGCGGCGATGACCGTGCCGCCCGGCCCTTCCGGTAGCGTGCGGGCGAGGAAATCGGCAACGGATTCGGTGGTGGGTTCAGCGGCGGGCTCGGGCGGTGCGGGTGAGCACGCGGTGATCCCGAGCACGACCAGCAGCACGCCGGCGCGGACCCGGCACATGTGACCTCCTCAGCAGTGGCTGTCGAGCGGTCACACACTGATCCCGGTCAGCCGGGCTGATCAACAGGTTCGGCTGTTCGGGTTCGTGCGGAACGCTGTACAACCAGCTCACCGCGTCCACCACAGGAGCTTCTGATGACCACTACGCCACCGATCACCCCGCCGCCGTCGCCGTCGGCGGCCATCGACGAAGCGTCGTTCGTCGCCGAGCTGCGGCGGCTGAGAACCTGGTCCGGCCTGAGTTTCCGGCAGCTTGAGCGTCGGGCGTCCACCGCCGGGGACGTGCTGCCCTCCTCGACCGCCGCCACCATGCTCGGCAAGAACCGCCTCCCCCGTGAAGACCTGCTCGTGACCTACGTCCGGGCCTGCGGCCTCGACGGCGACGACCTGAAGCAGTGGGTGATCACTCGCGCCCTGATCGCCGCCGGAACCCCGGCCACTCCGGCCGCGGTCAGCGCGCCAGTCCACCACCCGACGCCCCCGCCGCGACCGGCGTCCCGGTGGCGCCCGGCGATCGCGGCAGCGGCACTCGCCCTCGCCTTCGCCGCCGGTGCGGTCCTCACCGCGAACGCCGGAGCCGACTCGATCGTCAACGAGGAGACCGTCGTCCTCTCCCCGTGAGCCGCCGACCCTCACCCGTCACCCGAGCGCGTGCCGCCCTCAGCCGACAAGGCCGAGGGCTCACAGCAAGGCCTGACTACAGCGCGTCGGTCTTCACGGCGCGCACGAACGCGTTCCACTCCGCGGCGTCGACGGTGATGTGACCGGCCGCGCGGTTCTTGGTGTCCCGCACGTCGGCACGGTCGGCGTGCCCGCGGACCTCAACGCAGTTCGACGCGCCGCTGCTGTAGGCCGATTTGTGCCACTGCCTGTTGTTCATGGTCAGGTCCAATCCGTCTCGTTCCGGAGCGCATCCAGCGATGCCGCTGGAGTCGGGGCGAACTCTTGGAGGGCTGTGAACACCGACCTCCAGGCTGTAACAAGAGCCCCCGGCCAACAAGGCCAGGGGCTCCGGGACCGGACGAGTGTTACAGGGCGTCGGTCTTCACCGCGCGCACGAACGCGTTCCATGCCGCCGCGTCGACGGTGATGTGACCGGCCGCGCGGTTCTTGGTGTCCCGTACGTCGGCACGGTCGGCGTGCTCGCGGATCTCGACGCAGTTCTCGGAGCCGTCGCTGTAGGAGGACTTGTGCCACTCATTCACTGCTGATCACCTGTATTTCTTTCCTAAGCGCATCGCGGGACGCCTCAGGGGTGAGCGCCGCGCTCTGGAGGGCCGCGAAGAGCATACGCCAGTGTGCTACGTGCTGAGGTGAACTCGTGACCTGCCCCTCAAGGCGGGACTCGACGTACCCCACCTCCTGGCCTGTATCAGTGGTGATCAGTTTAAACACTCCGCTGTCGCCTGGGTGGCGCGGAGATCCCGCCGGGATGACCTGGAAGGTCAGTCGGTCGCGGTCTACCAGGTCCAGGATGAAAGACAGCTGCTTCAGAGCCACCTCGTCACCACCGTAGCGCCGTTCGAGCAGGGAGCTGTCCACGACCAGCCACAAGTGCGGGGTGGAAGACGATGTCACGGCTTCCGCGTACGCGGCCCGCTCCGCAGCGCGACGCGACCGCTCCTCAGCGCTGATCCACGGCGTTCCGAGTCGCATGCAGGCTTCCACATAAACCTGGGACTGTAGGTGAGCGGGCCAGGTGAGCACTTGGTATTCATACACGGCCTCGGCGTGCAGAATTGTGGTGGCGATCTCTTCGATGTACGCCGGACGTCCCGATCCGGTCAATCTCTCCCAAAACGTCCTAAGCTCGCCGTCCGCATCGAGAGCATTGTCCAATGCGGACAGCATGGCCTTGGTGGGAGATCGTTTTCCGGTCTCCATGTTCGATATGTGGGATGAGGTGACACGGACGGCCTTGCCTAACTGTTCTTGTGACAGTCCGGCATCGTCTCGCCGTCTACGCAACTCTTGTCCGAAAAGTCTGGATGCGGTGGGCCGCTTCGTGCTCATGCGCAGATGAGATCACAGCTTGCAACCATTCGCAACAGCTCCTTTCAAGTTCTGACTTGGTCCCCACTCATACGCTCGGAAGATCACTCCCTATCCAGTTTTCAAACTCTACGTGGCACGCTGCTCAGCACCGGAAATTTTCGCGTGGCGAACACAAGAAACCCCGAGCGGTTTGGCACCCGCCCGGGGCATGGCCACCAGCTGAAGCGATAGGGAGCTGATGACATGAGGAAGCTTATCCGGGCATGGATGCGGCGGGCACAAGGGCGCCATCACACGGGCGATCCGCTGGAGAGCGGGCGGCACGCTCGCCCGGCGGTGCCGGACCGGGCGCCGTCCTGGCCGCCGGTCACACGGCGCGTGTCGGCTGGTGAGTCGACCGAGTTGCTTCCGCTGGACCAGTACGTCCCGCACGGCTGTCCGGCGATGGTGCGCCCATACCTGGTCGCCCATGAGCGTGCGATCGCGCAGTACCAGCACGACAGTTCGGCAGCGCTGGCCGGGATGGCCGTGCGGTGATCACCATCAGCGGCACCAGGTCCCCGGCTCCGGGCGTAGCCGTCCACTCGTTCCCGGGGGTGGCCGCTTCCGTGGCCGAAGCGCGGCATTGGACGCGTCAGCGGCTCGCGGCTGAGGGGATCGCCGGTGATATGGCCGACACGGCGGTACTGCTCGTGTCCGAAGTGGCCACCAACGCGTGTGTGCACACCGCCTCGGGCACCCCTGGCGGCCGGTTCCGGCTCCGTGTCGAGCGCACCGAGTGGGGCGTGCGGGTGGAGTGCGAGGACCAGGGCGCCCCGATCGGAACCCGCCTCGGCTACACCATGAGCGACCCATGCGCCATCGGCGGCCGAGGACTGGCGCTGCTGGCGGAACTGGCCGACGCCTACGGCGACCGGACCACCGCCACCGGCCGCACCGTGTACTTCGAACTCCACCGGCCACCCGAACGTTCGCCCCGGCCGCCCGTCCAGCGCGGCGCGCCCTGAAACGTCCCGGCCGCCGGGGTCGAGCGAGCCGTGCGCCCTCGTCCTGCCCCGGTGGGGCGCACGGCCGACAGGGGGAGGCTCCTCCGGCGGCCGGGACCACCACACCACTCAGTCCTGTCCTGGCCGCGCCCGCGGGCGCCCTGGCAACGAAGGAACCGCACCGATGCCCGCCGCCTACATCCCGCTGGGGGAGGCCGCCCGGCTGTCCGGCCGCTCTCCGCAGGCGCTCAAGGCGATGGCCGACGCCGATGAGGTGTTCGCCGCCTTCATCAGCGGCCACTACTGGTTCGATCCCGAACGGTTGCCGGAGCGGCCGCCGCTCCCGGAGGAACCACCGGGCGAGCTGCCCGAGCTGATGACCGCCCAGGAGGTCGCCCGGCTGTTCCGGGTGCACCCGAAGACCGTCACCGCCTGGGCCCGCCAAGGAGTCCTGCCCTACATCCGCACCCTGGGCGGCCACCGCCGCTACGCGGCCGAAAGCGTCCGCAGGCTCCTCGATGAGCAGCACGTCCACGATCCGCGAGAAGAACACACCCCCGACACCCAGAAGGACGGCGAACCGTGACCGAACCGACCCCGCCCCACGGCCACCAGCCCGCCTATCACGGCCCGGAGATCGTCTCGGCGCTGCCCGCGCCCCCCGAACAGTGCTTTTTGATGTGGATCGCCACCACCCCACCGGACGGCTACCCGGGCACCGAACCCGTCGGCATCACCACCGATCCCGATCGGATGCTCTACACCACCGAACTCACCATCCAGGCCGTCACCGACCAGTTCCGCACCTGGCTGCTGGCCCACGGCGAGGCCCACCCCACCGGCCACGCCTGGCTCCACCTCCAGCACCTCACCCCCACCGACCACCCCGACACCCACCGGTTCCACGGATTCACCCTGGCCATCCCCCGGTTGTCGGAGATCGTCATCCCCTAGCCGACCGGCGTCCGGGCGGCGTCGGGGCAGGGGGCGCCGTCCAGGGCGAAGCAGGCGACGTGGTGGTCCTCATCGACGGCGGCCAGCGGGTCGGGGCCGCCGTCGGGAAGGCGCTCGTGGTAGGCGCAGCGGCGCTCGGCGCCGGCGTCGCGGGCGCGCAGCTCGGCGTCGACCTCCGCCCAGGTCTTGTGCAGTTGCGGGACGGAGCTGAGCAGCCGCCGGGTGTAGGGGTGCAGCGGGTTCGCGAAGACGCGCCGGGTGGCGCCGCGCTCCACCACGGAGCCGCCGCGCAGGATCACCGTCTGGTCGCTGACGTAGTTGCCCAGCGAGAGGTCGTGCGTGATGAACAGGATGCCCAGGCCGCGCTCCTTGAGGTCGGCCAGCAGGTTCAGCACGTCGATGCGGGTGGAGGCGTCCAGCATGCTGATGATCTCGTCGGCCACCAGCAGCTCGATGTCCAGCAGCAGCGCGCGGGCGATCAGCAGCCGCTGCAGCTGGCCGCCGCTGAGCTGGTGCGGGTACTTGCCCAGCACCTGGGCCGGGTCCAGCCGCACCGTGCGCAGCGCGGCGTCGAGCTTGGCCCGCCACTCGGCGGCCGGGACGGCGGCGAAGTACTCGGTGCGGATCATCTCGAAGACGCGGTCGGCCTTGAACACCGGGTTGTAGGAGCTGAACGGGTCCTGGAAGACCCCCTGCACCCGCCGGTAGTACTCCTTCAGCTCGCCGGTGCGCCGGTACCGGGAGATGTCGGCGCCGTCGAAGCTGATGGTGCCCGAGGTGATCCGCGAGGTGCGCAGCACCATCTTGCCGATGGTGCTCTTGCCGCTGCCGCTCTCGCCGATCAGCGAGACCACCTGGCCGGGGCGCACCTCGAAGCTGACGTCGCCGACGGCGCGCAGCTGCTCGCCGCCGAAGGAGCCGACCCGGTAGACCTTGGAGACCCGGTCGAGTTTCAGCATGCTCAGGCCTTCCAGCAGGCGACGGAGTGGTCCGGTTCGACCTCGGCGAAGGGCGGCTCCTGCTCGCACTTGTCGAAGGCGAGCGGGCAGCGGTCGCGGAAGCGGCAGCCCGCGGGCGGGTCGAGCAGGGCCGGGGGGCTGCCGGGGATGCCCGACAGCCGCCGCTCGCCGTGGCTGACGCCCACCTCGGGCAGCGCTGAGATCAGCATCCGGGTGTAGGGGTGCCGCGGGGAGTTCACTACGGTCTTGGCCGGCCCCTTCTCGGCCAGCCGCCCGGCGTACATCACCGTGATCGTGTCGGCGATCTGGTTCACCAGGGCGACGTCATGGGTCACGAAGATCATGCTCTTCACGAAGCCCCGGTCGCGGAAGCCGGCCAGCGTCTCGGCCACCGCCCGCTGGTTGGACACGTCCAGCGCCGAGGTGACCTCGTCGGCGATCAGCAGCGAGGGGTCCAGCAGGGTGGACAGCACCATCACCGTGCGCTGCTTCATCCCGCCGGACAGCTCGATCGGGTAGCGGCCGAGCACCTGCTCGCCCAGCCCGACCAGCTCCAGCCGGCGCACCAGCTCGGGCCGGAGCGCGCGGAAGCGCTCGCCGCGCGACTCCAGCAGGTCGGCGATCATCCGGCCGACCTTGCGGGTGGGGTTCATCGCGCTCATGGCGTACTGCGGGATGAGCGAGACCTCCCGGAAGCGGAAGTCGTTCATCCGGGCGGAGTCGCGCACCGGCAGCTCGGCGCCGTCCAGCTCGACCGTGCCGCTGACGTAGCGCATCCGCCCGTCCAGCTTGATCAGGCTCTTGCCCAGGGTGGACTTGCCGCTGCCCGACTCGCCGACCAGCCCGGTGATCTCGCCGTCGGCCAGCTCGAAGTCGGCGCCGTCCAGGGCCTTCACGTCGCCGGCGAGCGTCCGGTAGTACACGCGCAGGTCGCGCACCTTGAGGCTCATCGGGTCACGTCTCCCTGAGCTTGGGGTTGAAGACCTCGTCCAGGCCCACGTTCATCACGTACAGGGCGCCGACGATCGCGGTGATGCCGAGGCCGGGCGGGACGAACCACCACCACATGCCCAGCTGCAGCGCGCCCCAGTTGACGGCCTGGTTCATCATCAGCCCGAGCGAGGTGCCGTCGGTGGGGCCCAGGCCGATGAAGTCGAGCCCGGCCGCGATCAGCACCGCGCCGCCGAACAGCAGGATGAAGGTCATGAACAGGTAGGAGCTCATGTTAGGCGCGATGTCCCGGAAGATGATCTTCCAGCTGCTCCGGCCGCTGAGCCGGGCCAGGTCGACGAAGTCGCGCGAGCTGAGCGAGAAGGTCTGCGCCCGGATGGACCGGGCCGCCCACGGCCAGGAGGTGAGCCCGATGAACAGCGACTGCACCGCCACCCCGCGCGCCTGGAGGTAGGCGGCGACGATGATCAGCACCGCCAGGGTGGGCAGCACCAGCACCACGTTGGTGATCATGTTGAGCACCTCGTCCACCCAGCCGCCCCGGTAGCCGGCCACGAAGCCGACCACCATGCCGACCGCGAAGGCCACCCCGCCGCCCAGCAGCCCGACCAGGAAGGTGGAGCGCAGGCCGTGCACGAACTGCGCGTAGACGTCCTGGCCGAAGCGGGTGGTGCCCAGCCACAGCTCCGCCGAGGGCGGCGCCCCCTGCGGGCCGATGTCGTACTCGTTGGGCCCGTGCGGCAGCAGCATCGGCGCGAACAGGCCGACCAGCAGGAAGAACAGCACGATCACCAGGCCGGCGACGAGCTTGCCGTTGCGCAGCGCGAAGTAGGCCAGCTCGCCGCCCCGGCGGCCGGCCGGCGCGGCCGCCGCGAGCGGCGCCCCGGCCGGGACCGCCGCGTCGGGCGGGGCGCCGCCCCCGCCGGGCGCCGGGCCCGCCCCGGTCGGCGGCCCGGCCTGCTCGGTGCTCATGCGGCGCCTCCCTGCATCTGGATCCGCGTGCGCGGGTCGACCAGCACGTAGACGATGTCGATGATGAAGTTGGCGATCAGCACGCCGACGACGATGAACATGAAGGCGCCCTGCAGCAGGAAGAAGTCCTGGTTCCTGATCGCCTGCAGGATCAGGTAGCCGAGCCCGGGATAGGAGAACACGATCTCGGTCAGCAGCGAGCCGGCCACCAGGGTGCCCAGTTGGAGCGCGAGCCCGGTCAGCTGCGGCAGCATCGCGTTGCGGAAGGCGTACCTGCGCACCAGCCGGCGCGGCGCGCCCAGCGCCTCCAGGTAGTTGGAGTAGTCCGACTCCAGCTCGTAGATGATCATGTTCCGCATGCCGATCGCCCAGCCGCCCAGCGCGACCAGGAAGAGCGACAGGAACGGCAGGAACCAGTGCTGGAGCAGGCTGCCGACGAACTCGGGGGTGGCCGAGGGCGTCAGCGCGAAGCTGTAGGCGCCGCCCACCGGGAAGAGCCCGGCCACGATGCCCAGCCCCCAGGCCAGCAGCAGCGCCAGCCACATGTACGGGGTGGCGGTCAGCACGTAGCCGACCGGCAGCACGGTGTTGTCCAGCCAGCGGTTGCGGGCGGCGTAGGCGCCGAACCAGTTGCCCACCACCCAGCTGAGCAGGATGGCCGGCAGCAGCAGCGCCAGGCTGTAGGGCACCGCGCCGAGGATGATGTCGCCCACCGGCTGCGGGAAGAGCCAGATGCTGATGCCCAGGTCGCCCCGGGCCAGCGAGGCCCAGAAGTTCAGGTACTGCTGCCAGAGCGGCACGTCGAGGCCGAACAGCCGCTCGTAGTACGCCTGCATGGCGGCCGACGCCTCGGGCGACTGGAGCGAGGCCCGCGCCAGCCTGCTCTGCACGGGGTCGCCCGGCATGAAGCGCGGGATGATCCAGTTGACGGTCATCGCGATGAAGAAGGTCAGCGCGTAGACGAAGAGTTTCCTGCCGAAGTAGCGGCGCAACGGTCCTCCTAGCGGGCCGGTCGGGACAGGCCCGGCCGCCCGTGGCGGGCGGCCGGGAGCGGTCCGTCGCGGCTAGCCGCCGGAGGCGGGCTGGAGTTCGGTCAGCATCAGGATGCCGCCGAGTTCGTGGTAGTTCGCCCACAGGGTGGGGACGTAGTTGTTCTCGGTCTCCGCGGAGGGCCAGTTCGTCCAGACGGACGTGTTGACCTGCGACCACATGCCGTTGTACCAGAGCGGGATGATCGGCATCTCCTGGAGCTGGATCTCCTGGATCTCCGCGATGATGTCGGTCATCGCCTCGGGGTCCTCCACCGGGGTGGTGGCCAGCTCCTCGACCAGCGCCCAGGCCTCCTCGTTCTCGTAGCGGCCGAAGTTGACGGTGCTCTGCGACTCGCGGACCGGCAGCTGGAAGATGTAGTCGTAGTACGTCCAGGGCGTGCTGCTGATCTGCCGCTCGTTGTTGAGGATCAGGTCGAAGTCGCCGCTGACGCGCTGGTCGACGATGGCGTTCTCGTCGGGGAAGTCCGCGGTGATGTTGATGCCGGCCTGCTGGGCGCTGTCGGCGATCACCCGGCTGGCCTCCATCCAGTCGGTCCAGCCGCTGGGCACCGCCAGGGTCAGCTCGATCGGCTCGCCCTCGGGCGTCTCCACGAAGCCGTCGCCGTCGGTGTCCTCGTAGCCGGCGTCGGCCAGGATGGACGCCGCCTCCTGGGTGTCGAAGGAGAAGCCGTGCTCGGCCACCACGTCGGCGTCGACGTACTGCTCCCAGTTGGGCAGCAGGCCGGTGGGGTCGGCCGCCTGCACGATGTCGCCGTAGACCCCGCTGACGATCTGCTCGGTGTCGATGGAGAAGGCCAGCGCCCGGCGGAACTCGGGGTCGTCCATCGGCTCCCTGGTGGTGTTGGGCACCAGCCAGGCGGTGTTGGCCGACAGCATGTACGGGGCTTCGGGGTAGTACGAGGCGACGTCGTCGTTGCTCTCCAGCACCTGCGCGATGCCGGGCAGGAAGTTGTTGCTGAGGTCCAGGCTGCCCTGGAGCACCTGGCCCAGCGCGGCCTCGTTGCTGGGGTTGACGATGTCGACGATGTAGCTCGGGCCGACCCGCAGGTCCAGCGCCTCCTGCGCCCACCACTCCTCGTTGCGCGACCAGACCTGGCGGTCCTGGCCGTGGGTCTCGTAGACGTAGGCGCCGGTGCCGACGGGGGTCTCGTTGGCGCCCGCGCTGATCTCCTCCTCGGTCCGCTCCGCCCACAGGTGCTGCGGCACGATGGCGTTGCCGTAGAGCCAGAAGGCCCACTGCTGGTAGCGGGGCTCGGAGAAGTCGACCACCACGGTGCGGTCGTCGGTCGCCTCGACGTTCTCGATCGTCTGCCAGACGTTGTGGTACGGGATCGACTCCAGCTCGCCGAGGCCGATGGTGAAGGCGACGTCGTCGGCGGTGAGCGGCTCGCCGTCGGTCCACTGCACGCCCTCGCGCACGGTGATCTGGTAGGTGTCGTCGTCGGTCCACTCGCCCGACTCGGCCAGCCACGGGATGTACTCGTCGGCCTGGGGGTCGTACAGGAACAGCGTCTCGTACACGAGGCCCTTGGTACCGGCCGCGTGCTCCCAGGTCATCAGAGGGTTCCAGTTGGCCGGCGGTCCCCACAGGGAGCCGCTGACGAACAGGGTCTCCTCACGGGGGTAGGAGCCGGGGGTGCCGCCGGCGCCCCCGCTGCCGCCGGTGCAGCCGGCCGCCACCAGGGCGGCCGCGGCCGCCACCGCCAACCCGGCCTTCGCGGTGCGCCGTCCGCGCACTGCCCGCGCTCGTCTCATCCTTGCCTCCCACCGGGCCCACACCGCTGCGCCCGGCCGTCCGTGCGAATGTTCGCGTTCCTGGCGTCGGTTCCGGTCGGCTGCGCTCCGTACCGACGAGTGTCCCTGCTCCGCATGCGCAGGCAGCAGTGATACAGATCACCCCGAGTGGGGGACAGCCCATCACTAAACCGGTTCAGTGTCAAGAGGGGCGGTTGGGGCGGCAGCGGTCCGGCGGTGGGGGCGGCGGTCCGGGTTCCGCGGGGGCGGCGGGCGGCGGCGCAGGTCCCGGCCGGGCCGCGCCCGGGCGGCCGGGCGCCGGGCGCTCGGTCGCGCTTCTGCCGGACATGCTCGTGGGCTTCCGAGGACCGTCGCCCTAAAGAGGCTGACTAACGAACTTGAAAGCTGAACTTATGATTGACGACCGCCGAAAGCCCGTTTACCGTCCCCACCATGGGAGTGAACGAGGTCACAGAGCCGGGCCCGGGACGCGGCACCGCCCCGACCGGCGGTGCTGCCCCGTCCGACCCGGCCGGCGCCGGCGGCTCCGGCCAATCCCGTTCCTCCCATCGTCCGCAGGCCCCCCAAACCTCCGAGCCCGCGCCGCTGCTGCGGATGACGGGCATCGAGAAGTCCTTCCTCGGCGTGCGGGTGCTGCACGGCGTCGGCCTCGACCTGCGCGCGGGCGAGGTGCACGCCCTGGTCGGCGAGAACGGGGCGGGCAAGTCCACCCTGATGAAGGTGCTGGCCGGCGTGCACCGGCCCGACGCCGGCCGGATCGAGCTGGACGGCGCGCCGGTGCGCTTCGAGCACCCGCTCCAGGCCCAGCGGGCCGGGGTCTCCACCGTCTTCCAGGAGTTCAACCTGCTGCCCGAGCGCAGCGTCGCGGAAAACGTATTCCTCGGCCGTGAGCCGCGCAGGCGCGGGCTGGTCGACGGGCGCCGGATGACCGCCGACACCGAGGCGCTGCTGGGCGAGCTCGGCATCGAGCGGCTGGACCCCGGGGCCAGGGTGCGGAACCTGTCCGTCGCCGAGCAGCAGGTGGTGGAGATCGTGAAGGCGGTCTCCCGCGACGCCCGCATCATCTCGATGGACGAGCCCACCGCCGCGCTGGCCGGGGCCGAGGTCGAGCTGCTGTACCGGCTGGTGCGGCGGCTGCGCGAGCGCGGCGTCGCCGTGCTGTACGTGTCGCACCGGCTGAAGGAGATCTTCGAGCTGGGCGACCGGATCACCGTGCTGAAGGACGGCCGGCTGGTCGACACCGCCGACGTCGCGGCCAGCACCCCCGACGAGCTGGTCAGGAAGATGGTCGGCCGCCCGATGTCGGCCTTCTTCCCCGACCGGGCGGCCGGGGCCGCGCCCGGACCGGTGCGGCTGCGGGTCGAGGGCGGCGGCAACGAGCAGCTGGACGGCATCGACCTGGAGCTGCGCGGCGGCGAGATCGTCGGCCTGGCCGGGCTCCAGGGCAGCGGCCGCACCGAGCTGGCGCAGGCGCTGTTCGGCATCGGCCGCTTCACCCGCGGCCGGATGTGGGTCGACGGGCGGCCGGTACTGCCCCGCTCGCCGCGCCAGGCGGTGCGGGCCGGGCTGGCCCTGGTCAGCGAGGACCGCAAGGCCGAGGGGCTGGCGCTGAACCAGCCGGTGCTGGCCAACGCCCGGATGGTGCTGGACGCGGTGCTGCCCGGCTCGGCCGGCCGCCGGGCCCGGCGGGTGCCCGAGATCCTGAGCTCGCTGGAGCTGGTCGCCCGCGGGCTGGACCAGGAGGTGCGCTTCCTGTCCGGCGGCAACCAGCAGAAGGTCGTCATGGCCAAGTGGCTGGCGACCGAGCCGGCCGTGATGGTGCTGGACGAGCCCACCAGGGGCGTGGACGTCGGCGCCCGCCAGGCGCTCTACACCCGGGTGCGCGAGCTGGCCGACGCAGGAGTGGCCGTGCTGCTGATCTCGTCGGAGCTGTCGGAGGTGCTGGGCATGGCCGACCGGATCCTCGTCCTGTACGACGGCCGGATCGCCGGAGAGCTGCCCGCCGGGGCGGAGGAGGAGGCCGTGATGGCACTGGCGACCGGCCGCGCCGCCCGAGGGGCGGCGCGGTGAGCGCACAGGGCACCGCCGCGCCGCCGCGGCCCGAGCCGCCGCGGCCCGCCGCGGCCGCGCGGCCGCGGCGCCGCGGGCCGAGCAGCACGCAGCTGGTCTACCTGGCGCTGGGCATCATCCTGGTGGTCGGCGCGGTGCTGCTGGCGATGCGCGGCGGGAACCTGTTCAGCACCGGCAACCTGGTCGACATGCTCACCAGGTCCAGCCTGCTTGGCTTCGTCGCGATCGGGCAGACGCTGGTCATCCTCTGCCGCTCCCTGGACCTGTCCGTCGGCTATGTGGTGGCGCTGTCCAGCCTGGTCGCGGCGACCACGATGGCGGGCGACCCGGCGCGCATCCCGCTGGGCATCGCGGCCGCGCTCGCGGTGGCGGCGCTGGTCGGGCTGGCCAACGGCCTGGTCGTCACCAAGCTGCGGGTGAACGCCTTCATCGCCACCCTGGGCACCGGGCTGATCATCCGCGGCTACCTGGACACGCGGTACCAGGGGCCCGCGGGCGAGGTGCCGGCCGCCTTCCAGGTCTTCGGCTACAGCAGGATCGGCTTCGTGCCGGTGTCGACGGCGGTGATGCTGGGCGTCGCGGTCGCCGGGATCCTGCTGCTGCGCCGCACCCGGCTCGGCTACCACATGTTCGCCGTCGGCGGCGATCCCGAGGTGGCGCGGCTGTCGGGCATCCGCACCGACCGCACCATGATCATCGCGCACGTGCTCTGCTCGGTCGCGGCCGGGCTGGCCGGGCTGCTGCTCGCCTCGCGCTTCGGCACCGGCAGCGCGCTGGTCTACGACTCCGGCTACGACCTGGAGTCCATCGCGGCGGTGGTGCTCGGCGGCACCTACCTGATGGGCGGCAGCGGCGGGATCGCCGGCACGGTCGCCGGGGTGCTGATCCTGGCGGTGCTCGACACGGTCTTCAACGTGCTGGCCATCGACCCCTTCTTCCGGGACGTGCTGCGCGGCGTGATCATCATCGCCGCCGTCGCGCTGTACGCCCGCAGCCAGTTCGCCAAGCGGGCCAGCCGGGTCCGCTTCCCCAAGGCCGGTCCGGGGGACCGGGCGGCCGGGCGGGCGCCCACCCGCGCCGAGCAGGAGCAGGAGGTCCGGCAGTGACGGTCGACCAGGCACCGGCCGGGCCGCCGCCCGGCGCGCCCACGCCCCCGGCCGAGCGGCCGGCGGCGCCGCCCGCGCTGCGCTTCCTCGGCGGCGCGAGCGGACCCGTGTTCGTGCTGCTCATCCTGATCTTCGCCGGGATCTTCACCCTCAACCCGAGCTTCGCCGAGCCGCCCTCGATGATGTTCTTCCTCCGGCAGGCGGCGCCGCTGATCGTGCTCGCCATCGGCCAGTACCTGGTGATCGTCTCGGGTGAGTTCGACCTCTCGGTCGGCGCGCTGGTCGGCGCGCAGGTGGTGATCGCGGCGGCGCTGATCGACGGCGAGGAGGCCCGCACCCTGCCGGTGCTGGGGGTGATGCTGGTCTTCGGCCTGATGGTGGGGCTGGTCAACGGGCTGATCACCACGCTGCTGAAGGTGCCGTCGATCATCACCACCCTCGGCACCATGCTGGTGCTGTCGGGCGCGATCCAGCTGTGGACCGGCGGGGCGCCCACCGGCGCGCTGTCGGAGTCCTTCCGGGTGGCGGGCCGGTTCGGTATCGAGGACGTGCCGGTGCTCGGCCAGCTGCCGTGGGCGCTGCTCATCCTGGTGGCGGTGGCCCTGGCCGCGCTGGTGCTGATGCGCTCCTCCTACGGGCGCACTTTGGTCTCCGTCGGCGACAACGAGACGGCGGCCGCCTTCGCCGGCGCCCGGGTGTGGCTGGTGCGCACCGGCGCCTTCGTGCTCTCCGCCCTGCTGGCCACGCTGGCCGGCGTGCTGATCGGCGGCTACGCGGGCGTCACCGCGCAGGTCGGCGACGGCCTGGAGTTCGCCGCCATCACCGCCGTGGTGCTGGGCGGCGTGGTGCTCGGCGGGGGCCGGGGCACCGTCGTGGCGGCCATGGCGGGCGCGCTCGCCGTGGAGGGTCTGTTCACCCTGTTCAACCAGCTCAGCCTGCCGTCGACCATCCGCCCTTCGGTACAGGGCCTGATCATCATCGCCGCCGTCGCCTACGCCGCGCGGCAGGGCTCGCTGCCCTGGCAGCGGACCCGTCCGCGCGCCCCGCGCACTGTCCAGCCCACCAGGAGGTAACGATGCGTTCGGCCCGTACCCCGCTCGCCGCGGCCGCCGGCCTCGCCGCCGCGGCCCTCATGCTCGCCGCCTGCACCACCGACGCCCCCACCGACACGATCGACGCCTCCCCCGAGGAGTCGGCCGCCGCCTCCGAGGGGGACTGGTTCGACCAGGCGGAGTACGATCGCCAGCTCGCCCAGCGCGACATCGAGCCGGAGGGCCCGGCCGACCAGCCCTGGCTGCAGGCCATCGAGCCCGAGTGGGTGGACACCGAGGAGTACGCCGTGGAGGGCGGCGACCACACGGTCTGCTTCTCCAACGCCTCGGTCTCCAACCCCTGGCGGGTCACCGGCTTCATCACCATGCAGCAGCAGGTGGCGGTGTACGAGGAGAGCGGCGACATCGGCGAGTTCCGGGTGTCGGACGCCGGCGACGACGACAACCAGCAGATCTCCGACATCCAGGCCTTCGTGGAATCCGGCGACTGCGCGGCCATCATCATCTCGCCGTCCACCACCGCCACGCTGACGCCGGCCGTGGAGGCCGCCTGCGACAGCGGGGTGCCGGTGATCGTCTTCGACCGCGGCGTTAACACCGACTGCGCGGTCACCTTCATCCACCCGATCGGCGGCTACGCCTACGGCGCGGACGCGGCGGAGTTCCTGGTGGACAACCTCGAACCCGGCTCCACCGTGCTGGCGCTGCGCATCCTGCCTGGGGTGGACGTGCTGGAGCACCGCTGGGCCGCCGCCCAGCAGATTTTCGGCGCCAGCGAGCTGGAGGTGCTCGGCTTCGAGTTCACCGGCGGCGACGCCGCCCAGATCAGGGACACCGTGGAGCAGTACCTGCAGCGCGGCGAGGTCGACGGGATCTGGATGGACGCCGGCGACGGCGCCGTGGCCGCCGTGGAGGCCTTCGAGGACACCGGCAACCCCTACCCGGTCTTCGCCGGCGAGGACGAGTTGGGCTTCCTGCGCAAGTGGGAGGAGACCGGCATGACCGCGATCGCCCCGGTCTACTCCAACTTCCAGTGGCGCACCCCGATCGTGGCCGCGATGCGGATCCTGGACGGCGAGCAGGTGCCCTCGGAGTGGGTGCTGCCGCAGGAGCCGGTCACCGAGGAGACGCTGCCCGACTACCTGGAGCGCAATGCCGACATGCCCAGCCTGCACTACGCCCAGTTCGGCGGCGAGGACCTGCCGGGCTACCCGGAAGCCTGGCAGGACCGGTGAGCGCCCCCGACACCCCCGCCGGGCACCCGATCGGCGTCAACACCTGGGTCTGGGTCTCGCCGCTGACCGACGCCGAGCTGGAGCGGCTGGCGCCGCGGGTCCGCGACTGGGGCTTCGACGTGATCGAGCTGCCGGTGGAGAACCCGGGTGACTGGGACCCGGCGCGCGCCGCGCGGCTGCTCGACGGGCTCGGCCTGGCCGCCACCGTGACCCTCGTGATGGGCGAGGGCCGCGAGCTGGTCGCCACCGACCCGGCGACGGTGGACCGCACCCGCGACTACCTGCGCCGGGTGGTCGACGCCGCCGCGACCGTCGGTGCGCCGGTGATCGCCGGCCCCGCCTACGCCTCCGTCGGCCGCACCTGGCGGATCGCGGCGGCGGAGCGGCGGGACCGCTACGCGGAGCTGGCCGACGGGCTCGCCCCCGTCGTCGAGCACGCGCGGGCGGCCGGGGTGCGGGTGGCGGTGGAGCCGCTCAACCGCTACGAGACCAGCCTGCTCAACACCGTGGACCAGGCGCTTGAGGCCCTGCGCGGCCTGCCGGAGGACGGCTGCGGGCTGCTGCTGGACGTCTACCACATGAACATCGAGGAGACCGACATCCCGGCGGCCATCGCCCGCGCCGCCGGGCGCATCGCCCATGTGCAGGTCTGCGCCAACGACCGGGGCGCGCCCGGCGCCGACCACCTGGACTGGCCGGCCATCCTGCGCGCGCTGGACGGCGCCGGCTACACCGGGCCGCTGGTCATCGAGTCCTTCACCGCCGACAACGCCACCATCGCCACGGCCGCCTCCATCTGGCGGCCGCTGGCCGCCAGCCAGGACGCCATCGCCGTGGACGGCCTCGCCCACCTGCGCCGCCTCACCGGGACCGCCCGCACTCCGGCCCGGACCGGCTGACCGCCCCCTGATCCCCGCTCCCGGCCATCCCGCACCCACTCCATCCCGCAACCGACACCGACCCGCCTGGCGCGAAGCCACCCGCGCCCGATCCCTCTCGCCGCCTCCGACTCCCCGCCCACCCGCCGGCGCCGGCACGCCGCACGAACCGCCCCTGTCCCACCCGACCGGTTGAGGTTCTCCCATGCCTGCATCGCGAGTCCGGCCGACTCGTCCACGGCGCTCCGCGCCGCTGCGAAGACTCGGCGCCCTCCTGATCTCCCTGCTGATGATGACCGCCTTCACCGCGGTCCCCGCGAACGCCGAACCCGCTGACCCGGAGTTCAGCGCACTGCTGTTCACCAAGACCTCCGGCTACCGCCACGACTCCATCCCGGCCGGAGTCGCGCTCTTCGAGCAGCTGGCCGAGGAGCACAACTTCGAGGTCCAGCACACCGAGGACGCCGCCGTCTTCAACGACGAGGACCTGGCCGGCTACGACGTGGTGATCATGTTCCAGACCTCCGGCATGGTCTGGGACACCGAGGAGCAGCGCCAGGCCATCCAGACCTATGTCGAGAACGGCGGCGGCATCGCGGCCGTGCACAACGCCACCGACATGGGCATCGAGAACGAGTTCCCCTGGTGGGACGACCTGGTGAACGCGGGCGCCCACATGCCCAGCCACTCCCCGGGCGTGCTGCCCGGCACCGCGCTGGTGCCCGACAACGCGCACCCCTCCACCGCCGGCCTCCCCGAGGTCTGGGAGCGCAGCGAGGAGTGGTACAACTTCGACTTCAACATGCGCGGCGACGTGCACGTCCTGGTCACCGCGGACGAGACCACCTACAACCCGGGACCCGACGCGATGGGGCACGACCACCCCATCTCCTGGTGCCGGGAGGTCGGCGAGGCGCGGGTCTGGGCGACCTCGATGGGGCACCCCACCGCGGCCTACGCCGAGCCGCTGTTCGCCGAGCACCTGCTGGGCGGGGTGCGCAGCGCGGCCGGCGTGGTGCCGGCCGACTGCGGCGGCACCGTCTGGGACAACTACGAGAAGGTCACCCTCGACGACGACACCTACGACCCCGTCCAGCTGGACGTGGCCGACGACGGCCGGGTGTTCTACATCCAGCGCCAGGGGCAGCTGCGGGTCTTCGACCCCACGACCAACCTCAGCTCCGAGGTGGGCACCGTGGACGTCTACACCGGCGGTGAGGACGGCCTGGTCGGCCTCGCCCTGGACCCGCACTTCCTGCACAACGGCTGGGTCTACCTCTACTACGCCCCGGCCAGCGAGGACGACGCGAACCCGGAGAACTGGTTCAGCCGGGTGTCGCGCTTCACCGTCACCGACGGCGAGATGGACCCGGAGTCGGAGTCGGTGCTGATGGAGATCCCGGCGACGCGGGTCACCGCGGAGCCCGGCCACACCGGCGGCGGGCTGGCCTTCGGGCCCGAGGGCGACCTCTACATCGGCGTCGGCGACGACACCAACCCCTTCGCCTCCGACGGCTACTCGCCCATCGACGAGCGGGAGGGCCGCGAGCCCTGGGACGCGCAGCGCACCTCGGCCAACACCGCCGACCTGCGCGGCAAGCTGCTGCGGATCACCCCGACCGCCGACGGCGGCTACACCGTCCCCGAGGACAACCTGTTCAACGGCGGCGCCTACGACGAGCTGTTCCCGGGCGGCACCTACGATCCCGAGCTGGCACTGCCCGAGATCTACGCGATGGGCTTCCGCAACCCGTTCCGCTTCGACGTCGACCCGGAGACCGGCACCGTGCTGATGGCCGACTACGGGCCCGACGCGCGCACCACCAACCCCGACCGGGGTCCCGAGGGGCTGGTGGAGTGGGAGGCCATCCAGGAGCCGGGCAACTACGGCTGGCCCTACTGCCACGGCCCGAACATCCCCTACAACGATTTCGACTTCGCCACCGGCACCTCAGGCGAGCCCTTCGACTGCGCCAACCCGGTCAACGAGTCGCCCAACAACACCGGCCTCACCCAGCTGCCGCCCTCGGTGGCGCCCGGCTTCCACTACGGGTACGGGGAGTCGGAGGAGTGGCCCGAGCTGGGCACCGGCGGTGCGGCGCCGATGGCCGGCCCCGTCTACCGCTACGACCCCGAAGTGGAGTCCGGACGCCAGTTCCCCGAGTACTTCGACGGACAGGCGTTCCTCTACGAGTGGAGCCGGCACTACATCAAGGAGATCAGCCTCGACGACGAGTTCAACGTCCGCGACATCACCGGCTTCGTGCCCGAGATGCCGTTCAACTACCCGATGGACATGGAGTTCGGTCCTGACGGCGCGCTCTACCTGCTGGAGTGGGGCGCGGGCTTCGGCACCGGCGGCGAGTCCGGCCTCTACCGGATCGACTACACCGGCGGCGAGCAGTACCCGGTGGCGCGAGCCTCGGCCGAACCGGACAGCGGCGGCGTGCCGCTGGAGGTGCAGTTCTCCTCGGAGGGCACCGCTCACCCGGATCCCGGCGAGACGCTGACGCTCTCGTGGGCCTTCGGCGACGGCGCCACCTCCACCGAGGCGAACCCGGCGCACACCTACACCGAGGCCGGCAACTACACCGCGCACCTCACCGCGACCGACTCGGCCGGGCGGACCTCGACGGCCAATGTGCCGATCTCGGTCGGCAACACCGAGCCGGAGGTGGTCTTCGACCTGCCGCCGGACGGAGGCTTCTTCGCCTTCGGCGACACCGTGCCCACCGAGGTGACGGTGACCGACGCCGAGGACGGATCCACCGCCGACGGCACGATCGACTGCTCGGGCGTGACCATCGTCTCCGAACTCGGCCACGACGCCCACGGCCACGAGACCGGGCAGTACACCGGATGCTCGGCCGGGGTGGAGACGCTGGCCGACGACGGGCACGGCGCCGACGCCAACCTCTTCTACATCCTGTCCGCCGAGTACACCGACTCCGGCGGCGCCGACGGCGCCGTGGACCCGCTGACCGGCCAGGCCACCGTCCTGCTGCAGCCCAAGCTGAAGCAGGCGGAGTACTTCACCGACTCCGAGGGCATCGCCACCGCCGACACCAACGACCCCGCCGGCGGCGGCAGGCACATCAGCGGGATCACCGGCGGCGAGTGGGTCTCGTACTCGCCCGTCAACCTGACCGGTATCGACCAGGCGGTGTTCCGGGTCGCCTCCGGCGCGGGCGGCGGCCAGATCGAGCTGCGCGCGAACGGTGTGGACGGCGAGCTGCTCGGCACCGCCGAGGTGCCGTCCACCGGCGGCTGGGACGCCTGGCGCGACGTCAGCGTCGACCTGAGCGAGGCGACCCAGGAGACCATCGACCTCTACCTGGTGTTCCGCGGAGCGGAGGGGGACTCCTTCCACCTCAACTTCGTGGAGTTCGTCGGGCAGGGCGTCGCGGACGACACCCGTCCGCACGTCTCGCTGACCAGCCCCGAGCCGGGCGCCGTGTTCGAGTCGGGCGAGACCGTCGCGGTCGCGGCCGAGGCGAGCGACGCGCTGAACGGGATCACGTCGGTGGAGTTCTACGCCGGCGACACCCTGATCGGCGAGGACACCGAGGCGCCCTACGAGGTGGCCTGGGAGGCCCCCGACGGCCGGCACACGCTGGAGGCGCACGCCACCAGCGGGTCCGGCGCGGAGGCGCACTCGCGCGGGGTGGACATCCAGGTCGGCTCGAACGAGGTCAGGGCGCCCTGGACGACGTTCAGCAACACCGACGCGTCCTTCGAGCAGTACGGCGACAGCAACTGGGTGATCGACTCCGGCGGCGGCAACATGTGGCAGGGCGTCGACGAGTACGGGGCGATCTACCAGCCCGGCGCGGTCGGCGAGGAGTTCACCGCCACCGTCCGCGTCGACTCCCAGACCGTCTCCAACGCCCGGGCCAAGGGCGGCATCCTGGTCCGCAACGACGCCACCGCGCCCGGCGCCTCGGGCGGGTACGTCGCGATGACGCTGACCGCGTCGGAGGGTCCCGAGCTGCTGTGGGACGCCGACGGGAACGGGCAGCTGGACAACTCCATCTTCGCCGGGGTGAGCACCGAGCACCCCACCTGGCTGCGGCTGGAGCGGTCCGGTTCGGTCTACACCGGCTCCTACAGCACCGACGGCGAGACCTTCACCGAGGTCGGCCAGGTGACGGTGGAGTCGGCGGCGGCCGCCCAGGACATCGGCATGGCGGTGACCGCGCACAGCGCCACCGCCACCAGCCGGGTGGAGTTCGCCGACTTCACCCTGGAGCAGCCGGTCAGCTACGCGAGCGCCGCCGCCCAGGTGGCCGCCTTCGCCGAGGAGGGGCTGGTCACCCGGTCCCAGGAGCGGCGGATGCTCACCCAGCTGGAGACCGCCGAGCGGCTGTCCGGGGACGCCGCCACCGCCGACGCGGCCGGTGACGCCCTGGACCGCTTCGCCGAGGTCGCCGAGGAGGTGAGCGACCCCGACGCACGCGCCGCGCTGCTGGCCACGGCCGAAGCGCTGCGCGCACTCGGAAGCCCTGAGGAGCCGGCCGGCGGCGACTGATCCCGGCGGTTCCCCTCCCACCGGGGGGCGGTCGGCCCGCCGCCCCCCGGCCTCCCCGGGCCCCGGTGCCGGCCCCTCCCCGGCACCGGGGCCTGGCCGTGCGCGCCCGCGCGCCGGCGGCGGCGCGCGGCGCCGCCGCCGCAGGGCCCTTCCCACCAGCCCGAACCGGACGGATCCGGCACTTTGTCCAGTGATAGTGAAAAGACTGCAGCTTGGTGGCAGAATTCGGGCATGGTGACGTCACTCGCGGGCCGGGCCGAGAGCCGCACCCAGGCGAAGATCCTCGGCCTCCTCCGCGACGAGGGCCCGCTGTCGCGTGCCGAGCTGGCCGACCGGCTGGTGGTCTCGCGCACCACCGTGGCGGCCGAGACGGCCAGGCTCGCCGAACTGGGCCTGGTCAGCGACGCGGGCCCGGCCGCCTCGCGCGGCGGGCGCCGCTCCACCCTGGTCGACCTCGGCTCCGGGCTGCGCTTCGCCGGCATCGACATCGGCGCCACCTCCGTGAACGTCGCCATCACCGACGGCCGGCTCACCGTGCTGTCGCGGGCGTCGGAGGAGATCGACGTCAAGGTCGGCCCCGAGCGGGTGCTGGCCCTCGCCCTGGAGCTGACCCGCAAGCTGGCCGCCCGCCAGGAGGTCGCCAAGCTGGCCGGCGCCGGCATCGGGGTGCCCGGGCCGGTCGACTTCAACGGCGGCCTGCCGGTCTCGCCGCCGATCATGCCCGGCTGGGACGGCTACCCGGTGCGCGACACCATGGCCCGCGAACTGGGCTGCCCCGTGCTGCTCGACAACGACGTGAACCTGATGGCCATGGGCGAGCAGCACGCCGGGGTGGCCAAGACCGCCCCCGGCTTCCTCTTCGTCAAGATCGGCACCGGCATCGGCTGCGGCATCGTCATCGACGGCCAGCTCTACCGGGGCGTCGACGGCTGCGCCGGCGACATCGGCCACATGCGGGTCGAGGACTTCGGCCCCATCTGCGCCTGCGGCAACACCGGCTGCCTCGAAGCCTTCTTCAGCGGCTCCGCCCTGGCCCGCGACGCCATGTCGGCCGCCCGGGGCGGCCGCTCGCCGGTCCTGGAGGAGCGGCTGCGCGAGCAGGGCACCCTCACCGCCGAGGACGTCGGCATCGCCGCCGCCCACGGCGACCCCCAGGCCATCCAGATGGTCCGCGACGGCGGCCGCCGCATCGGCCAGGTCCTGGCCGGCCTGGTCTCCTTCTTCAACCCCGGCCTGATCGTCATCGGCGGCCGCGTCGCCATGCTCGGCCACCTGCTGCTCGCCGAGATCCGCGGCGGCGTCTACCGCCGCTCCCTGCCCCTGGCCACCAGCAACCTCCCCGTGGTGCTCAGCGAACTCGGCGAGGAGGCCGGCGTCATCGGCGCGGCCCGGCTGATCAGCGACGTGCTGTACGCGGTGCGGTGAGGCCGCTCCGCCCACCGCCATTTTGGTAGATTGAATCTACGTAGATCCGATCTACCTGAGGGGTGCACTGTCGCCACCGAGTTCGTCGGACGCTCAGCCGAGCTGAACGCGCTGCGCAAGCGCCTGGACCGGATCGCCGCCTCGGGAGCCGGTACCGCCGTCACCATCCGCGGTCGCCGCCAGGTGGGCAAGTCGCGGCTGGTCCAGGAGTTCTGCGACCGGAGCCGGGTTCCCTACCTGTACTTCACCGCCACCAAGGGCGCCTCGCCGGTGGAGTCCGTCGCCGCCTTCCTGGCCGAACTGCGGGAATCCGGGCTCGCCGACCGGGAACGGGTGCCCGACTCCGCGGCCGGCAGTTGGCCGGACGCCTTCCGGGTCCTGGCGGCCGCGCTGCCCGAATCACCCGCCGTCGTGGTGCTGGACGAGCTGCCCTGGCTGGCCGAGCAGGACGACATCTTCGACGGCGCCCTCCAGACGGCCTGGGACCGGCTGCTGTCGCGGCGCCCGGTACTGCTGCTGCTCCTCGGCAGCGACATCCACATGATGGAGCGGCTGACCGCCTACGACCGGCCGTTCTTCGGCCGCGCCGACACCATGGTGCTCGGCCCGCTCAACCCGGCCGAGACGGCGCGGGCGACCGGGCTGGCGGCCGCCGACGCGATCGACGCCCATCTCGTCACGGGCGGCCTGCCGGGGATGCTGCGCGGCTGGCCGCAGGGCACGCCCGCGCTCGCCTACCTGGAGTCCGAGTGCGCCGATCCGGCCTCACCGCTGTTCAGCGTGCCCGAGTCCGTGCTGGCGGCGGAGTTCCCCGCTCCCGACCACGCGCGTCGGGTGCTGGAGGCCGTGGGGGAGGGCGACCGCACCCACGCCGCCATCGCGGCGACCGCGGGCAGCCGGCAGGGGGCGCTGCCCTCGGGGACGCTCTCACCGCTGCTGCGCCGCCTGGTGGCCGACAAGCGGGTGCTGGCCGTGGAGGAGCCCTTGTCCACCGCCGCGGGCAAGCCGGCCCTGTACCGGGTGGCCGACAGCGGGCTGCGGCTGTACCTGGCCGCCACCCGGCGTGCGCAGGAGCAGGCGCGGCGCGGGCGGCCGGACGCGGCCTTCAAGCTGGTCGAGCGGCGCTGGTCGAGTTGGCGCGGCCGCGCGGTGGAGCCGCTGGTCCGCGAGTCCCTGGAGTTGGCGGCGCTGTCGGGGGCGCTGCCGTGGGACGGCGTCGAAGCGGTCGGCGGCTGGTGGAACCGGCACTTCGACCCTGAGATCGATGTGGTGGCGGCCGACCGGGCGCCGGTGGCCCGCAGGGTCCTGGCCACCGGCTCGATCACATGGCTGCGCAAGCCCTTCGACCGGCACGACCTGGCCGAGCTGGTGAAGGTGTCGGCCCAGGTGCCGGGGGCGGTGCCGGGCAAGACCGGCCTGGCGGTCGTCTCGCTGTCCGGAACGGACCTGCGGGACGGCGCGGACGCGGTGGACCTCGTCTGGGGGCCGGACGAGGTGGTCGGCGCCTGGTAGCTGTTAGCGTTAACGTACTTATATTAAGTACGTTAACGCTAAGAGGTCGCTTGCTCTCGAAACCTGATGACGTCTTCGACCGAGACGATGAATGGGCGGACCTGGCCGACTTCACCGCCTCCGACCTTCCCGGGCTGCGGATCGCGATCGTGTACGGACGGCGGCGCCAGGGGAAGTCGTACCTGCTGCGACGCCTCGCCGAAGCGGCCGGCGGCCTCTACCACCTCGCGACGGAGCAGACGGAATCCATAGCGCTACGCCGGTTCGCCGACTCGTTCGCCACCTGGCTGGGGCAGCCGACGGGCGCCTTGGCCTTCAACGACTGGGAGCACGCGCTCACCTACGCCACCCGGGTGATGGCGGACAGGCGGCATGAGGGCGTCGGCGCCCCCATGCTGGTACTCGACGAGTTCCCCTACCTCGCTCACACGACCCCGGGCCTCCCCTCGATCGTGCAGGCGCTCTATGACGAGATCGGCCCGGGAGGGACGGGCGGGCGGACCCCGCTGCGCCTCGTGCTGTGCGGCTCGGCGATCTCGGTGATGGCGGATCTGCTGTCCGGGACCAAGGCGCTGCGCGGGCGCGGCGCGCTCGAGATGCGGGTGACGCCGTTCGGTTTCCGGGACGCCCGCTCCTACTGGGGGATCACCGACCCGAACACGGCCTTCACCCACAACGCGCTCATCGGCGGGACGCCCGGCTACCGCGAACTGGTCCCCGTACCGCGGATCCCTGAGGACCCGGAGGGCATCGGCCGATGGATGGTCCGCAACGTCCTCCGGCCGACCGTCCCGCTCTTCGACGAGGCCAACCGCGTGATCCATGAAGATCCGCGGATACGGGACACCGCCGTCTACAGTTCACTGCTGGCCGCGGTCGCCGCGGGCGAGAGCGCCCCGGCGAAGATCGGCGGACTGCTCGGCCGGCCGACCAGCTCGCTGAGCTACCAGCTCCGGATGCTGGAGTCGGCGGGCTTCATCGAGCGTCGGCACGACCTTCTGCTCGACCGGCGACCTGCGATCGCGGTGGCCGATCCGGTGATGCGGCTGCACCACCTCGTCATCGAGCCGTATCTGGCCGAGTTGGAGGCCGGACGGGCGGCGGACGTCTGGCATGACGCTCAGCACACGGTCAAGTCCAAGATTCTCGGTCCTCATCTGGAGGCGATCGCCGCCGAGTGGACGGTGCGCTACGGGCGTCGCGAGGCCGGCTTGGAAACGGGCGGGGCCGGTCCGGCGACACTGCCCTGCAAGGAGCACCGGACCAGCCATGAGATCGACGTCTTGGGGCTGGTTCGCGGCGCCCGGCCGCGAACCGCGGGCGCCGGTGTGGCGTTCGTCGCCGAGGCCAAGGCGCGTGACCGGCCGCCGGGAATCGAGCAGCTGCGTCGGCTCGAGCACATCCGCGAGCTGCTCAATCGTTCGGGTCACGACGCCGCCGACGCCCCGCTCGGGCTGTTCAGCGCGAACGGGTTCACCGACGAGGTCCGGGCCGAAGCGCTCCACCGCCAGGACGTGCTGCTCATAGGCATGGAGCACCTGTACGGGGACGCTCCGGTCGAGCGGGCCTGACGGCCGAACGAACCTGGTGAACGCCGGCGGCCGGGTGGGGCGGCTCGCGCCGTCCCACCCGGCCGGGGTGTTACTCGGTGCGGGGGTCCGCTACAGGGCGGCGGGGCCGGCCTGGGCGGCGGCGGCCTCGGCGTCGGTGCGGCGGGTCTCCGCGTCGGCCAGGGCGGCGGCGTCGCGGTCGGCGGTGGCGCGCAGGGCGCGGACGCCGGTCATCGAGCCGCGCAGGGGGGTGGTGTCGCCGATGATCTCGCCGCGGACGCGGTTGTCGGAGCCGACGGCGGCCACCGGGTCGTTGCCCGTGGCGGTGAGGTTGTTGCGGATGATGTTCTGGTCGATGGTCACGCCGCCGGTGTTGCCGGTGACGGTGACGCTGCGGTTCCAGTAGCTGGTGGCGTCGCACTCGGCCAGCGGGGTGGCGGCGCCGATCTGCAGGGCGCCGGTGTTGGCGGAGAAGGTGCCGTTGCCGTACACCTCGCTGCCGCACACGACGCTGCCGTACTCGTTGCCGTTGCGCACGGTGAGGTTGCCCTCGACCACCACGTCGAAGACGTCGGCGTAGACGGTGCCGTCGGCGATGAGGTTGCCGCCGACGGTGGAGGACTCGGCGAAGAGGTCGCCGGTGCGGGCGTCGAGGTTGCCGCCCACGGCGGAGCCGTCGGAGATCAGGAAGCCCTCGACCGCGGCGCCGTCGACGGTCACCGAGCGCACGTTGCCGGCGAACTCGCTGGACTCCAGGTAGGCGCCGAAGCCGGCGCGCAGGGTGACCGCGCCGCCGACGGCGGTCTCGACCGCGTCGAAGTAGCCGTCCTGCTGCACGGTGACCGCGCCCTCGATGGTGCCGCCGGTGATGAGGAGGTCGGCCCCGGCCTGGACGCGGACGTCACCCTGGATGGTGGTTCCGGTGAGGTCGCAGGAGCGGCCGGCCGGGACGAAGAGGTCACCCGGCACCGTCACGGCCCCCGCCGTACCGATGCACCGGGTGTCGAGGTCCGCACTGGCCGGCGCCGCGAAGGCGAAGCCGCTGGCCGCGAGCATCGCGGCGGTCACGATCGTGGTGCGTCTGCGCATCGAGCATCTTTCCTTTGTTGGTGAGAAAGGACGGACGGCCGGATGGCAGTCCGAGGGGGGCCGGACGGGTCGGCGGGGAGGCCCGTACGGCAGGCGAGAACAGTGATGCGGCCATTGTGGTGGATGCTTCGGCCGGTGCGCCATAGCGCTTCGGTGAAGGCTTGCCAACGCCCGCGAGGCCGCGAGGACGCGGGCGTGGCAAGCCCGTCACCATGGGTTACTGCTCGGACAGACCGTCGATGACCTGGTCGGCGGCCCAGTACAGGTCCTCGGCCATGGCCGAGTCGGCGATCCCGCCGCCGCGGATGCCCTCCTGGAACCGCCGCAGCGAGCGCTCGGCCAGGGCGGTCTCGCCCCGGTCCAGGTGCCGCTGCGCGGTGGACAGGTGGGTGCTGAGCGGGTTGGCGGTGGCGCGGTCGACGTGGCCGGCCGCGACGTGCTCGCCGAACTCCGCGGTCAGGTCGGCCAGGGCGTCGGCGGCCGAGGCGGCCGGCACCACCCCGTTGCCGCGGAAGGTGAACGCGTCCAGGTCGACGCCGCCGGTGGAGGTGGCGTAGAGCGTGCCGGTCTCCGTCGGCGGGTCGGTGAACTCGGCCGACACGCTCTCGTAGCCGGTGCTCGCGCCGACCTCGACGGTGCCGACCACCGGCCCGTCCGGCGCGTTCCAGCGCAGTTCGACGGTGCCGCCGGCCGCCGAGGAGGCGGCCAGGGTGACCCCGTCGATCCCGGTGAGGTTCACGTCGTCGTAGGCGATCCAGTCACCGGGGTCCAGCGAGGTGACGGCCCGGAAGCCGCTGGCGTCGTCGTCGTTGACGACCTCCACCCCGCTGGTCGGCGCGGCGTGCTCGGCCTCCCGGTACTTGGGCAGCAGCCGCAGGCTCACCTCGGTGGTGGCCGGCGGGACGTCGCCCGCGCCGCTGTCGGTGTAGCGGACCACGATCGCGGCGTAGACGTTCTCCGTCGGGCCGTGGTCGGAGTCGGTGCTGGTCGGGAAGACGCCCGTGCAGCCGCTGCCCGTGGGGCCGGGGTGGGCGTGGTCGTTGTTGTGGCCCAGGCCGAGCTGCCAGGTGACCCGTGCGCAGTCGATCGCGTCGCCGTCCTCGGGGTCGGTGACGGTCACCTCGTAGGGCACCTCCTGGCCCCACTCGAAGAATCCGCCGGCCGGCGGTGTCTCGATGGTGACGGTCGGCGCGGTGTTGCCCGGCGTGATCGCCCGGGAGGCCAGCCCGATCCGCCCCTCGGGGTCCCTCACCCGCAGGATCGCGTTGAACAGGCCCTCCTCGGTGTAGGTGTGGCTGGCCGTGGGGCCGGTGGCGTCGAAGGTGCCGTCGCCGTCGAAGTCCCACTCGTAGGTCAGCTCGGCGCCCTCGGGGTCGGTCGACCCGCTCGCGTCGAAGGCGACCTCCAGCGGGACGGGCCCGCCGGTGGGCGTGGCGGTCAGCGACGGGCGGGGCGACTGGTTGCCCTCGACGTAGTCAATCCGGTACAGCCCGGCCTCGGGGTTCTCCCGGAAGAAGCCGTTGCCGTACTCCAGCACGTACAGCGAGCCGTCGGGGCCGAACTCGATGTCCATCGGGTTCTCCCACGGCGGCAGGCCCTGGGACAGCTGCTCGGCGCGCGGGAAGACGTCCTCGATCGCGGTCACCTCGGCATTGGGCCCGGCCTGGGTGAAGGCCGCGACGTAGTCCTGGGAGAACTCGCTGAAGAAGACCTTGCCGTCCCAGTACGCGGGGAACCGGTACGGGTTGTCGCTCTCGGTGTCGTAGTGGTAGACGGGGCCGCCCATCGGGCCCTGGCCGGTGCCGGCGCCGAAGGCGGTCAGCTCGGGCCACGGCTGGTGGGTGTCCTGGTCGCCGTAGTACAGCTGCGGCGCGGTGGCCGGCGGGACCACGTCCAGGCCGGTGTTGTGCCGCGAGTTGTTCTCGGCCCCGGCCTCGCAGTCGAAGAACTCGCCCGGGGTGCCGGTCGCGAAGTCCCACTCGTTGTAGTTGGCATTGGGGCCGTGGCAGTAGGGCCAGCCCGCGTTGAGCGGCCGGTCGGTGCTGGTGCTCTGCCACTCGACGTAGCCCATCGGGCCGCGCTGGTCGTTGGCGACCCCGCTGTCGGGGCCGTAGTCGCCCCAGTACACGCCGCCGGTCTGCGGGTCGACGTCCATCCGGAACGGGTTGCGCACGCCCATCACGAAGATCTCGGGGCGGGCCTGCTCCGGGTCGTACTCGCCGGCCGGGAAGAGGTTGCCCTCGGGGATGGTGTAGCTGCCGTCCTCCTGCACGGTGATGCGCAGGATCTTGCCGCGCAGGTCGGCGGTGCTGCCGGCGCCGCGGCGGGCGTCGAAGCCCGGGTTCATGTTCGGCGCGTCGTTGTTGGGCGCGAAGCCGTTGGCGCCCGGGGTGCTGGCCGGGGTGTTGTCGCCGGTCGCCAGGTAG
Source organism: Allonocardiopsis opalescens (assembly GCF_003002095.1). Taxonomy (GTDB): domain Bacteria; phylum Actinomycetota; class Actinomycetes; order Streptosporangiales; family Streptosporangiaceae; genus Allonocardiopsis; species Allonocardiopsis opalescens. The sequence goes on from NZ_PVZC01000001.1 coordinate 358,168, forward strand.
AGGTTGCCCTCGGCGTCCCAGCCGACGTCGCCGCCGACGTGGCAGCACTGGCCGCGCTGCACCTCGACCTGGATGATCTCCTGCTCGGTGGACAGGTCGAGGGAGTCGGTCTCCTCGTCCCACTGGAAGCGGGACAGCTGGTTGTAGCCGAGCCACCGGTCCCAGTACGACTCGTCCTCACCGGCCGGCAGGGTCTGCGGCGCGCTGCCCTGCGGGGTGTCCAGCGGCGGCGCGTAGTAGATGTACACCCAGCCGTTCTCGGCGAAGTCGGGGTCCAGCGCGATGGTCTGGAGCCCGTCCTCGGAGTTGGCATAGACCGGGATGCGGTTGATGACCCGGGTGATGCCGGTGGACGGGTCCGTCAGCCGCACGTCGCCGTTGCGCGCGGTGTGCAGCACCCTGAGGTCGGGCATGACGGCCAGGTCGATGGGCTCGCCGACGCTCTCGCTCAGCAGCACCCGCTCGTAGTTCTCCCAGTGCAGCGCCTCGTCGTGCGCGCTCGCCGGGGCGGCCGTGGCGGACAGGCCGGCCAGCGGTATCAGCAGGGTCACGGCCAGGGCGGTCAGGCGCCTGGCCCACCCCGCCCGGCGCGGCCTGGCAGTGGGTTTCACCGGTGGTCTCCTTCTGTCGGCATACGGGACGAGTCCGTTCCGGCTGCGGGCCGGGCGGCGGCCGCGGCGGCCGCCGCGGGCACGGTGGACCGGCCGCGCGGCGGCGCGCCGGGCGCGCCGCCTGGGAGGAACGGGTGAGGCGGAGGGAGCGGGAGGGTCAGCCGCGCAGCCGGACCATCGCGTCGTAGCTGCGCTCGGCGTTGCCGAGCGAGTTGACGGGGTGCGGCGGCACGGCGGTGGAGCCGGCGTTGTCCTGCTCCCAGATGGGGTGGAAGCCGCGGGCCCGGATGGTGCTGAAGAACTCCTGGTAGGGGAGGTCGCCGGCGCCGAACTCGATGATGTCGTAGCCGTTGGGGTTGCTCGGGTTGGTGTCGCCGTCCTTGACGTGGAACAGCGGGTAGCGGCGCGGGTGGGCCGTCACGTAGTCGATCGGCTCGAAGCCGGGGTACAGGTGCCGGCCGACGAAGGCCCAGTAGATGTCCATCTCCAGGAAGACGGCTCTGGGGTCGGTGTTCTCCAGGAACACGTCGTAGAGGCGCACCTGCGGCTGGTCCTGCGCGAAGGCGAACTCGCCGGCGTGGTTGTGCTGGTAGAGCTTGAGGCCGCGCGCCGCGGCCACCTCGCCCCAGGCGTTGAACTCCTCGGCCGCCGCCCGGTAGCCGTCCACGGTGTTGACGTCGGTGGGGGCCTGGGGGGTGCCGATGTGGCGCATCCCGAGGATCTCGGCGTTGTCCAGCTCGGCGTCCAGATTGTTGCGCAGGCCGTTGATCGTCACGTGGCTGCCGACCGCGCGCAGGCCGTTGTCGTCGAGGAGCCGCCTGATCTCCGGGACGGTGATCGGACCGACGCCGCCCTGGGTGTATCCGGCGAACTCCACCTCGGCGTAGCCCATCTGGGCCAGCTCCTCGAAGACGGCGCGGAAGCCGAGGGAGTTCACCTTGTCGCGGATGCTGTAGAGCTGGATGCCGATCTTGCCCGGGGGCAGCAGCCGGCCGCCCGCGTGGGCGGGTCCGGCCGCGGCCGCGGTGAGTGCTGCTCCTGCGCTGACGGCGACCGTGCTCGCGGTGACGGTCTTGAGGAAGGCGCGGCGGTCGAACTCAAGGCTCTTGGAGCTCGGGGTGCGTGCGCTGCGGGCCATGGCTACTCCTGGGCGACGGGTGGGAACAGGGCGGACGGGCGAGCGGGAGGACGCGCCGGAGCGGGCGGGCGCCGTGCGGGACGGGACGCGTGCGGGTCCTGGCCCGCGCGGGCGGGCCGGACGGTGGAGGCGGCGAGAGCGACGGATCGGCGAGAGTGGCGAGAGCTGCGGATCGGCGAGAACGTCGGTGTCGGGAGACGGCCTATACCACGGGCTGAGACTCCGATGTGACGGAGTCGTTGAGTGCAAGCAGGAGATTACCCACACAGCCCCGGATAGGGAATGTCTTTCGCGGGACGGATTCAATCTTTGTTCACAGGCTTGCCAAAGTTGACCGGTCATTCCAGGGGCGGGTTCTGAGCGCGCCGAGTCGGTCGCGGACGGTGACGAGTCGGCCCGCCGTCCGGGCGCACGGCTGGGCCGCGCAGGTCAGCACAGGTCAGGATGGATGTACCCGCACGTCCTGGCATAGCGGGCGAAGGGCGCGGACACCGTCACCGCCGCGCAACCGGGATGAGATTCGGTGGAAACCTTGACCGCGGCTCGGGCCCTCTCTAGTTTGTTGAGCCAACCGACAAAGTGTTGTGACCCGCGCCATAACCACGGTGCGTGTCCGCACACCCGGTCCGGTCTGGGGGAGGTGCCGCGTGGGATACGATGCGCAGCCCGGCCGGCGTCTCTCAGCGGCCGACCAGCTCGGGGTCCGCCGGCACAACCTCTCCATGGTGCTCCGCCGGCTGCGCGACGAGGGCCCCCGCTCGCGGGCCGGCATCGCCGCCGAGACCGGGCTGAACAAGGCGACCGTCTCCAGCCTGGTCGCCGAACTCACCGATCGCGCCCTCGTCCGCGACGGCACCGCCGAGCGCAGCTCGATGGGCCGCCCCGGCCAGCCGGTGGAGCTGGACGGCCGGCACGTCTGCGGGATCGGCATCGCCGTCGACGCCGACGCGCTGACCGCCCTGGTGCTGAACTTCCGCGGCGACGAGGTCTCCCGCAGCCGGGTGCCGCTGCCGGCCCGCTCGCTCGGCCCCGACGGCGTGCTCGACCGGCTGGCCGAACTGGTGGCCGAGTGCCACGACCGGGTGGCCGCAGGACCCGGCGTGCCGGCCGGGCTCACCATCGCCGTCCCCGGCCTGGTCGAGTCGCACACCGGCGTGGTCGCCGTCGCCCCCAACCTCGGCTGGCGCTCCGTCCCGCTCGCCGACGAGCTGTCCGGCCGGCTCGGCCAGCCCACCTACCCGCTGCGCGTCGGCAACGCCGCCAACCTCGCCGCCCTCGCCGAGTACTCCGTCGCCGACCCGGCCGACCGCGACGAACTGCTGCTGCTCACCGGCGACACCGGCATCGGCGGCGGCGCCGTCACCGGCGGCCGGCTGCTGCGCGGGGCCCGCGGCTTCAGCGGCGAGGTCGGCCACCTCCCGCTCGACCCGGCCGGGCTCCCGTGCGCCTGCGGGGCGCGCGGCTGCTGGCAGACGGTGGTCGGCATGAAGGCGCTGCTCACCGCCGCCGCCGACCCCGACGACCCCGTCTGCGACCCCGCGCTGGGCCGCGACGAGCGGGTGGCGGAGCTGGTCCGCCGCGCCGAGGCGGGCGACGCGCGCACGATCGGCGCGATCGAGCGCGTCGGCGCCTGGCTGGGCACCGGAGCCGCGATCCTGGTCAGCATGCTCAATCCGCACGTCCTCGTGCTCGGCGGCTACTTCAGCGCGGTGGGCCGCTGGCTCACCGGCCCCCTCACCCGCGAACTGCACGCCCGGGTGCTCGCGCCCGGCGCGGGCGGCTGCCGGGTGCAGCTGTCCACGCTCGGCTCCGGCGCCGCCGTGCTCGGCGGCGCCCGCACCGCGCTCGACGCCGTCTTCGACGATCCCACCCTGGTCCCCAAGACCGCTCCCGAGCCCTCGCCCGACGGCCGCGCCGTACTCGCCCCCGGAGGTCCGTCATGAGCACCGCACAGCGACCCGTCCGCCCCCGGCGCACCGCCGTCCGGACCGCCGCCCCCGCCGCCCGCCGCCGCAGGGTCGCCCTGGCCGCCGTGGCCGGCGCGATCGTGCTGGCCGGGCTGATCGCGGCGCTGGTCGGGCTGGACGGCGCCGCGCAGACCGCGGGACCCGACCCCGAGCGCGTCGCCGAACTGGAGGCGGCCGAGGCCGAGCGCGACCGCGCCCAGGTCGGCGCGCTGGGCGAACTGGCCGCCGGCACCCGCGAGGACCTGCTGCCGGTCCTCGAGGGCCTGGGCCGGGTGCTGCCCGCCCCCGGCGGCGACGGCGCCGCCCCCGCGGGCGAGCCGGCCGGCGCCGACGAGGTGGCGGGCTGGCAGGAGGCGGTCGACGCCGCCGCCGAGCCCTTCGCCACCCCGCCGTCCGGCTCCACCGCCCACAACGTCGCCTGGGGCGGCCTGCGCTCGGGCGTGGAGCTGCTGGCCTCATCCGTCAGCGCCTACGACGAGGCGCTGGCCGCCGAGGGCGAGCGGCGCGAGCGGCTGGTCCTGCTCGCCGCCGACCTGCGCGACCAGGCGCTGCGCGCCTGGTCGGTGGGGGCCACCCAGCTCGACCAGGCCAGCATCGACACCGGCCACGGCCACGTCCACATCTACCTGCCCGCGGACCCCGAGTCCGGCGCCATGTCCGCCGACTCCGCCCCCGAGGGCAGCGGTGCCCTCGACGGCGGCGACGGCGGCGAGCCGCAGAGCATGCCCGCCGCCCCCGGCGGCGGTGCGACCACCAACCCCGAGGGAGAGCGCCAATGACCCCCACCACCGGCGTCTGGTTCGTGGGCGCGCGCGGATCGGTCGCGACCACCGCCACGGTGGGCGCGCTCGCGCTGCGCGACGGGATAGCGGGCCCGGGCGGCGGCACCGGCTGCGTCGCCGAGCTGCCCGAGGTGGCCGCCGCGCGGCTGCCCGACGTCGGCGAGCTGCTGATCGGCGGCCACGACGTCAGCGGCACCTCGCTGCCCAAGCGGGCCGAGATGCTGGCGCAGGGCGGCGTGCTCCCGGCCAGGCTCCCCGAGGTGCTGGCCGGCGAGCTGGCCGAGGTGGACGCCCGGCTGCGCCCCGGCGCCGGCCCCGCCACCGACGCCACCCAGCGCGAGGCGGCCGACCGGATCGAGGCCGACCTGCGCGCCTTCCAGGCCGAGCACCGCCTGCGGCGGGTGATCGTCGTCGACGTCTCCAGCACCGAGCCGCCGCTGGCCGAGGACCCCCGGCTCGACTCCCTGGCCGCCCTGGAGCGGGCGCTGGACGCGGGCGAGGCGCCGCTGCCGCCCAGCTCCCTGTACGCCTACGCCGCCTTCCGGGCCGGCTGCCCGGTGGTCGCCTTCACCCCCAGCCCCGGCCCGCGGGTTCCCGCGGTGGCGGAGCTGGCGCGCGAACGCGGGCTGCCGTGGGCCGGCTCCGACGGCAAGACCGGTGAGACCCTGCTCAAGTCCATGCTGGCCCCGCTGTTCACCATGCGCGCGCTGCGGGTGCGCTCGTGGTCGTCCACCAACCTGCTCGGCGGCGGCGACGGCCAGACCCTCGCCGACCCGGCCAGCGCCGCCAGCAAGACCGTCTCGAAGGCGCGCGGCCTGGAGTCCATGCTGGGCCACCCCGTCGACGGCCCGCTGCACATCGACTACGTGCCCGACCTGGGCGACTGGAAGACCGCCTGGGACCACGTCTCCTTCGAGGGCTTCCTGGGCGTGCGGATGTCGCTCCAGTTCACCTGGGCCGGCTGCGACTCCGCGCTCGCCGCCCCGCTCGTGCTCGACCTGGTCCGGCTGACCGCCCGCGCCCAGGAGGCGGGGGAGACCGGCCCGCTCGCCGCCCTCGGCTTCTTCTTCAAGGACCCCGCGGGCAGCGACGAGCACCGGCTGCCCGCCCAGTGGGACGCGCTCACCGCGTGGTGCGCGCGGCTCGGCGCCGAGGGCGCCGCGTGAGCGCGCCCGCCCGCCCGGGGCCGCCCTCCCCGCGCGACCTGGCCGAACTGGTGCGGCTGCCCGCCGTGCTGACCGTGCCCGGCGACACCCTCGCCGGCGCGGCCGCGGCCGGCTGGTCCGGCGGGCGGCGCGCCTGGCTGCTGCCGGTCGCCTCCACCTTCCTGTACTGGGCGGGCATGGCCCTCAACGACTACGCCGACCGCGAGCTGGACGCCAAGGAGCGCCCCGAGCGCCCCATCCCGTCCGGGCGGGTCAGCCCCGGCACCGCGCTCGGCCTCGCCGCCGGGCTCACCGGCGCCGGGGTGGCGGCGGCCGGGCTCGGCGCGGGCCGGGCCGGGCTGCGGGTGGCCGTGCCGCTGGCGGCCACCGTCTGGGCCTACGACCTCGTCGCCAAGAACACCCCGCTGGGCCCGGCCGCGATGGCCGCCACCCGGGGGCTCGACGTCCTGCTCGGCGCCGCGCACCGGCCGCGCGCCGCGGCGCTGCCCGCGCTGGCCGTCGCCGTGCACACCGCGGGGGTCACCACCCTCAGCCGCGGCGAGGTGCACGGCGGCTCGCCCGCCACCGGCCGCGCCGCCCTGGCCGGCACCATCGCCAGCGCACTGCTGGCCGCGATACCAGCACGGCGGCCCGACCGCACCCGGGCCGCCGTGCTGCCCTCCCTGGCGGCGGGCGCCCTCGCCGGCTACTACGCCGCGACGGTGGGCGGCGCCCAGGCGGCCGCCGCCGCCACACCCGACGCCGCCACGGTGCGCGCCGCCACCGGCACCGGCGTGCGCGGGCTGATCCCGCTGCAGGCGGCGCTGCTGGCCCGCTCCGGCGCCGTCGGCCCCGCCTGCGCGCTGGTGGCCGCCGCCCCGGTGGCGCGCGCCGCCTCCAAGGCGGTGTCGCCGACATGACCCTGCGCTTCGGCTACGGCACCAACGGCTTCGGCGACCACAGCCTGGACGACGCCCTCGCCGTCATCGCTGGCCTGGGCTACGACGGCGTCGCCCTCACCCTGGACCACTCCCGGCTGGACCCCTTCGCGCCCGGCCTGGCCGCCCGCACCGCCGCCGTGGCCAAGCGGCTCGGCGAGCTGGGCCTGGCCGTGGTGGTCGAGACCGGCGCCCGCTACCTGCTCGACCCCTGGCGCAAGCACGAGCCGACCCTGGTGTCGGAGTCGGGCCGGGAGCGCCGGGTGGACTTCCTGGTCCGGGCGGTGCGCGTCGCCGCCGACCTCGGCGCCGAGGCCGTCTCCTTCTGGTCGGGCGTGCTGCCCGGCGGCACCCCCGCCGAGGAGGGCTGGCGCCGGCTGGTCGAGGGGGTGGCGCCCGTGCTGGCCGAGGCCGAGCGCGCCGGAGTGGTCTGCGCCTTCGAGCCCGAGCCCGGCATGTTCGCGGCCACCCTGGACGACGTGCTCGAACTGCGCCGCCGCCTGGGCGGGCCCGAGTGGCTGCGGATCACCCTCGACATCGGCCACATCGTCTGCAACGAGCCCAGGAGCGGCCCCGACACGGTGCGGCTGGCCGGCCCGCTGCTGGCCAATGTGCAGGTCGACGACATGCGGCCCGGTGTGCACGAGCACCTGGAGCTGGGCACCGGCGAGGTCGACCTGGTCGGCACCCTGGCCGCGCTCACCGAGGCCGGGTACCGGGGCCTGGCCGCCGTCGAGCTGCCCCGGCACGGCCACGCCGCCCCCGCCGTGGCGGCCCGCTCGCTGGACGCGCTGCGCGCCGCGGCCGCCCGCGCCGAGGCGCGCCGCCCGGCCGGCGCCGCCCCGGCCGGACGGGAGGCGGCGCCGTGACCCGCCCCGGCTGGATCGACGAGCGCATCGCCGAACTCGCCCCCGACCTCGCCCTGGACGCCCGCGAGCGGCTGGCCGGGCAGGCCGCCGAGATCGCCGCCGAGCCCTCCCGGGTGGCGGTCCGCTTCCCGGCCGCCGCCCGCACGGTGGCGCGGGGGCCCGCCGACCCCGCCGACCCCGGCGGCCTGGCCGGGCCCACCCTGGACGACCAGGCCCGCGCCGTGCTGCTCGCCGCGCTCCGGCACGGCCTGGCCGCACGCGGCCCGCACACCGGCGCGGCCGACGCCGACCCGCTGGTGGGCGGCGGGCCGCTGCCGCCGCTGGCCGCCGAGGTGGCCGCGCTGTACCGCTTCGGCGACGCCGACGAGAAGCGCGCCGTGCTGCGGGCGCTGCCCGTGCTCGACGCCGGATCGGCCGCCGAGGCGGCGGACACGGCGGACACCGTCGACCCGGCCGACGCCATCGGGCCGGCCGCGCTGCCCCTGGTGGCCGACGCGCTGCGCACCAACGACGTGCGGCTGGTCGCGGCCGCGCTCGGCCCCTACGCCGCCCGCCATCTGGACGCCGACGCCTGGCGGCAGGGCGTGCTCAAGTGCCTGTTCGTCGGCGTACCGCTGGACGCGGTGGCCGGCCTGGACCGCAGGGCCGACGCCGAGCTGGCCCGCATGCTGGCCGGCTACGCCGTCGAGCGCGCGGCGGCCGGCCGCGACGTGCCCGCCGACGTCTGGCGGGTGCTGGACCGCCACCCCGCCGCCGTCGACGCCTCCGGCCTGGTCGAACTGCTGCGGGCGCCGCACCCCGACCAGCGCGCGGCGGCCGAGCAGGCCCTCGCGTCCTCGCACCGCCCCGCCAGCGTTTCCCGCAAGGAGGACCTGGACTGATGCGCATCTTCGACCCCCACATCCATATGACCTCGCGCACCACCGACGACTACGAGGCGATGTACGCGGCCGGGGTGCGCGCCCTGGTCGAGCCCGCCTTCTGGCTCGGCCAGCCGCGCACCGGCACGGGCTCCTTCTGCGACTACTTCGACGGCCTCGTCGGCTGGGAGCGCTTCCGCGCCGCCCAGTTCGGCATCAGCCACCACTGCACCATCGCGCTCAACCCCAAGGAGGCCAACGACCCCCGCTGCACGGGCGTGCTGGACGTGCTGCCGCGCTACCTGGCCAAGGACGGCGTGGTGGCCGTCGGTGAGGTCGGCTTCGACTCGATGACCTCCGACGAGGAGAAGGCCTTCCGGCACCAGCTCGCCCTGGCCGCCGAGCACGAGCTGCCGGTGCTGGTGCACACCCCGCACCGCGACAAGGCCGAGGGCACCCGCAGGACCCTGGAGCTGGTCGCCGCCTCCGGTGTGCCCGAGCACCGGGTGGTGGTCGACCACCTCAACGAGACCACCGTGGAGATGGTCGACGGCTCCGGCTGCTGGCTCGGCTTCTCGATCTACCCCGACACCAAGATGGACGAGCACCGCATGGTGCGGATCCTGGCCGAGCGCGGCCTGGACCGGGTGCTGGTGAACTCCGCCGCCGACTGGGGGCGCAGCGACCCGCTGAAGACCGCCAAGACCGGCGCGGCCATGCTCGCCCACGGCTTCACCGAGGACGACGTCGACCAGGTGCTGTGGCGCAACCCGATCGCCTTCTACGGCCAGAGCGGGCGGCTGCTGCTGGACGGCGTCGACACGGGCGCCGCCGCTCCAGGCGCGCCCGCCCCGCTCGACCCGGCGGCGACCTTCGCCGGCAACTCGGTGCTGCGCGGCGCCCGCCCCGACTCCGCCGCGCGGGAGGGCTGAGCAGTGCGACTGCGGCACCCCGACGGCAGCACCGTCCACCTCGCCTACTGCACCAACGTCCACCCCGCCGAGACCGTCGACGGGCTGATCGACCAGCTGCGCCGCTACGGCGGCGCGGTGCGCGCCGCGCTCGGCACCGCCAGGGCCGGGCTCGGACTCTGGCTGCCCGCGCCCGCCGCCGCCCGGCTGGCCGAGGAGCCGGCCGAGGTCGACCGGCTGCGCACCGCGCTGGAGGCGCACGGCCTGGAGGTGGTCACCCTCAACGCCTTCCCCTACACCGGCTTCCACGCGCCGCGCGTCAAGAAGGACGTGTACCACCCCGACTGGACCCGGCCCGAGCGGCTGGACTACACCCTCGACTGCGCCCGGGTGCTGGCCCGGCTGCTGCCCGACGACGCCCGCCGCGGCAGCATCTCCACCCTCCCGCTGGCCTGGCGGGAGCCCTGGGACGGCGCCCGCGCCGCCATCGCCCGCGACCAGCTGCGCCGGCTGGCCGACCGCCTCGCCGAGCTGGCCGTGCACGAGGGCCGGCCGATCCGGGTGGCGCTGGAGCCCGAGCCCGGCTGCGTGGTGGAGAACACCTACGACGCCGCCCGGCGGCTGGCCGGCCTCGGCGGCGAGCACATCGGCGTCTGCCTGGACACCTGCCACCTGGCGGTCGGCTTCGAGGAGCCGGGGCCCGCGCTGCGGCGGCTGGCCGATGCCGGGCTGCCGGTGGTCAAGGTGCAGGCGTCGGCGGCGATCGAGGCGGCCGACCCGTCGGACCCGGCGGTGCGCGCCGCGCTCGGCGCCTTCGCCGAGGACCGCTTCCTGCACCAGGTGCGCGAGTCCGAGCCCGACGCCGCCGTCCTCGCCTCCCGCGACGACCTGCCGGACGCGCTGGACGGGCCGGGCGCGCTGCCCGGCAAGGGGCCGTGGCGGGTGCACTTCCACGTGCCCGTGCACGCCCCGCCCGCCGCGCCGCTGCTGGGCACCCAGCGGCACCTGGCCGACGCGCTCGGCGCGCTGTTCGGCGGCCCGGCGCCGCTCACCGACCACATCGAGGTCGAGACCTACACCTGGTCGGTGCTGCCCGAGGGGCGGCGGCCGGCCGACGACGCCGGCCTGGTGGCCGGACTGGCGGACGAGCTGGCCTGGGTGCGCGACCGGCTGACCGCCCTCGGACTGGAGGTGGTGTGATGCCGAGGCTCCTGGTGGTCGACGTCGTCGGCCTGACCCCGGCGCTGCTGCGGCACGCGCCGCGGCTGCGCGCGCTGGCGGCCGAGGGCTGGCAGGCGGAGCTGTCGACCGTGCTGCCCGCCGTGACCTGCTCGGTGCAGTCCACCTTCCTCACCGGCGCCGCGCCGCGCGAGCACGGCATCGTCGGCAACGGCTGGTACTTCCGCGAGCTGGGGGAGGTCTTCCTCTGGCGCCAGCACAACCGGCTGGTCGGCGGCGAGAAGGTGTGGGAGACGGCGCGGCGGCACCGCCCGGACTTCCGCACCGCCAACGTCTGCTGGTGGTACGCGATGGGCGCCGGCACCGACTGGACCGTCACCCCGCGCCCCGTCTACCACGCCGACGGCCGCAAGTCGCCCGACTGCTACACCCGCCCGCCCGAGCTGCACGACGAGCTGACCAGCGCGCTCGGCCCCTTCCCGCTCTTCCAGTACTGGGGCCCCACCGCCTCCATCAAGTCCACCGAGTGGATCGTGGCCGCCACCCGCCGGCTGCTGCCCCAGGCCGACCTCACCCTGTGCTACGTCCCGCACCTGGACTACGACCTCCAGCGCTACGGCCCCGACGCCCCGCAGGCCGCGGCGGCGGTCCGCGATGTCGACGCCGCGCTCGCCCCGCTGCTGGACGACGCCCGGCGGCTGGGCGCCGAGGTGGTGGTGCTCAGCGAGTACGGCATCACCCGCGCCAGCGAGCCCGTGCACGTCAACCGGGCGCTGCGCGAGGCGGGCTTGCTGGAGGTGTACGTGCAGGACGGCCGCGAGCTGCTGGACCCGTGGACCTCGCGCGCCTTCGCGGTCGCCGACCACCAGGTCGCGCACGTCTACGTCGCCGACCCGGCCGACGTGCCCAGGGTGGCCGAGCTGTGCGCCGCCCTCCCCGGCGTCGACCAGGTGCTCGACCGCGCGGGCCAGGCGGAGTACGGCCTGGACCACGAGCGGGCCGGCGAGCTGGTGCTGGTGGCCGGTACCGAGGCGTGGTTCACCTACTACTACTGGCTGGACGACGCCCGCGCCCCCGACTTCGCCCGCGGCGTGGAGATCCACAAGAAGCCCGGCTACGACCCGGCCGAGCTGTTCATGGACCCCGCCGACCGCACCGCCAAGCTCCGCGCGGGACTCAACCTGGCCCGCAAGGCCGTCGGCCTGCGCTACGCGATGGACGTGGTCCCGCTCGACCCCCGCTGGGTCCGCGGCACCCACGGCCGGCTCCCCGCCGACCCGGCCGACGGACCGGTGCTCATCTGCACCGACCGCTCCCTCGCCCGCGACCGCCTCGCGGCCGCCGAGGTCCGCGACCTCATGCTCGACCTCGCCGGCGTGCCGGCGCCGGCGAGGTCGGCCTGACGGCGGGGCCCGGCCGGAGGCGCGCCGAGCGCACGCCCCCGGCCGAGGCCCCCGCCGTCCCGGCTCTTTCCCATCCGCCAGGTCGGGGAACCGTCTGGCGGCACGATCACACTCGCGTCCGCGTCACCGCGCCCGGTCCTCCCGCGCCGCGCGTACGGCCGCGACGGCGTCGCCGACGCTGAGCCCGGTTCCGGTCGGCGGCGTGTAGCCGTCGAGGTACGCCGCCATATCGGCCACCTCGGTGGCTTCCGGCGACCGGCCCGCGGCGAAGGCGTTCGGCGGCTCGTGCGTCCCGTCGGGACCGTTCGGCTTCATGGTGCCATTCTGGCAAAGTGCGGATCGTGTGCCGACCCTTCGCCGGCGCTCATGCCTCCGCCAACCACCCGGCCACCGCCCGCGCCGCGTCCGCCGCGTGCTCCTCCAGCATGGTGAAGTGGTCGCCGGGGACCCGGACCTCCGTGTGCGGGGGGTGCCAGGTGAAGGGGGCCAGTTCGGTGCCGGAGCGGTCGCGGACCGGGTGCTCGGGGCGCAGCAGCAGGGTCGCGGCCGCGACGGGCTCCGGGCGCCAGGTCTCGAACAGGCGGACGTAGCCGCCCATGGCGGTCAGGCGGGCGGTGTCGGTGAGGCCGATGTCCTGTTCTCTGGCGGCGACGCCGGCTTCGATGACCTGGAGGGTGACCTCGTCGTCGGGTGAGGGCGGGTCGAGCAGGACGAGCGCCTGCGGGCCCTGGCCGCGCGCCTCCAGGCGGGCGGCCACGGCGTGGGCGAGCCAGGCGCCCGACGAGCGGCCGACCAGGGCGAACGGAGTGCCGCCCGCCGCGCGTACGGCCGCTTCGGTCTGGGCGTCGACGGCGGCGGCGACCGTGGCGGGCAGGGGTTCGCCGGCGCCGAAGCCGGGGTGGGGGAGCACCACCACGTCGCGCTCGCCGCGCAGGCCGGCGGCGAAGCGGGCGTACTCCTGGGGGCCGGAGACCATGACCAGGGACGGGAGGCAGACGAGGGCGGGGGCGCGGGGGCCGGCGGCCAGCGGGACGGGTGCGGGCGGGGCGGCCAGTTCGGCGGCCGAGCCGAACACCGGGCGGACCTGGGCGGCCGCCGCGGCCAGGGCGAGGCCCGCGCCGATCCTGCCCTGCCGGCAGGCGTCGCGGAACAGCGCGACCACGCCGTCCTCGGCCGCGGCGCCGGCCGCGGAGGGCGGGGCGTCGGGCGCGTCGGCCAGCCGCGCGGCCAGGTGGGCGGCGAGCGCGGCGGCGTCGGGGTGGGCGAAGAGCAGGCCGGCCGACAGCCGCAGCCCGGTGGCGGCGGCGAGCCGGTTGCGCAGCTCGATGGCGGTGAGCGAGTCGAAGCCGAGTTCTAGGAAGGCGCGCCCGGGCGGCTCCGCCGCCAGGTCGGCCCGGCCCAGCACCTCGGCGGCGTGCTCGCGCACCAGGTCGGCCAGCGCGGCCGTCCGCTCGGCGGGCGCCAGCCCGGCGAGCCGGCGCCGCAGCGCCTCGCCCGCCGGCCGCTCCCCGGCGGCCGCCCGGCGGCGCGGCGGCCGGACCAGGCCGCGCAGCAGCGGCGGCACCGCGCCGGTGCGCGCCGCCGCGGCGCGCACGGCCGCGCGGTCCAGCGGCAGCGCCACCAGGTGCGGCTCGCCGGAGCCGACGGAGGCGTCCAGCAGCTGCAGGGCCCGTTCGGTGGGGACGGGGACGATGCCGGACCTGGCCATCCGGGCGAGGTCGGCCGCGGTCAGGTGTCCGGTCATACTGCTGCGCCGCTCCCACATGCCCCAGGAGACGGCGGTGGCCGGCAGGCCGTGCGCCCGGCGGTAGCGGGCGAGCCCGTCCAGGAAGGCATTGGCCGCCGCGTAGTTGGCCTGGCCGGGGCTGCCGAGGACGCCGGAGACGGAGGAGAACAGGATGAACGCCTCGGGTTTCAGCGGCTGGGTCAGCTCGTGCAGATGCACGGCCGCGTCGACCTTGGGCCGCATCGCCCGCTCGATCCGGTCCGGGCCGAGCGCGGTCAGCACGGCGTCGTCCAGCACCCCGGCCACGTGCGCGACGGCGGTCAGCGGCACGTCGCCGGGGATGGCGGCCACCAGTTCGGCCAGCGCCGCCCGGTCGGCCGCGTCGCAGGCCGTGATGGAGAGGGCCGGCGGTTCTCCGTCGGGCCCGGCCAGCTCGGCCAGCCGCGCCGCCAGCTTCGACGCGTCCGGGCCGCTCATCCCGGTCCGGCCGACCAGGACGAGTCGGCGCGGCCGCAGCCGCTCGGCGAGGTGCAGGGCGACCAGCCCGCCCAGGGTCCCGCTCGCGCCGACGACCAGGACGGTGCCGCCGCCGGCGGCCGGTATGGCGTCCGGCTCGAAGCCGGGCGCGGGCGCGGGCAGCCGGGCCAGCCGGGGCACCAGGGCGGCGCCGTCCCTGAGCACCAGCTGCGGCTCGCCGGTGGCGGCCGCCGAGGGCAGCGCGGCCGCCGAGGCGGGGGCGGTGTCGGTGTCGACGATGACGAAGCGCCCGTCGTGCTCGCTCTGCGCCGAGCGGACCAGGCCCCACAGCGCCGCGTAGGAGAGGTCGGGCGCGCCGTCGTCGGGCAGCGCGGCCACCGCTCCCCGGGTCAGCACCAGCAGCTGTGAGCCGTCGAGCGCGTCGTCGGCCAGCCATTCGCACAACTGGGCGGTGGCGGCGACCGTGGCGGCCCGGGCCGCCTCCGCCAGCGCCGGCCCCTCCGCGGGCGCGGTGCCGGGCGGGGTGCCCCACGGCGCCACCGCGAAGGCGGGCGCGGGGGCGCCGGCCGCGACGGCGGCGCGCAGCGCGGCCAGGTCGGGATAGGAGGCGGCCGGATGCCCGGCGGCCGCGAGCGCGGCCCCGACTCCCAGCGGGTCGGGGCCGATCACGGCCCAGGCCGCGCCGGGAGCGCTCCGGCCGGGCGGCACCGGTGTCCACCCGACGGTGTATAGGTCGTCGGCGGCGGGGGCGGGCGCCTCGGCGGGGGCGTCGGGCAGCGGCCGCAGCACCAGTTCGCGCACCGCGGCGACCGGCGCCCCTTCGCTGTCCTCGGCGGTGAGCGCGACCGCGCCGCCGCCGAGCGGGCGCAGCCGCACCCGCAGCCGGGTGGCGGCCGAGGCGTGCAGCTCCACCCCGGCGAAGGAGAAGGGCAGCAGCGTGCCGGCCCCGCCGGCGTCCGGCCCGAAGGCCGCGGTGTGCAGGGCGGCGTCCAGCAGCGCGGGGTGCAGCGCGAAGCGGGCGGCCTCCGCCTGCCGCGCCTCGGCCAGCTCGACCTCGCCGTACACCTCGCCGCCGCGCCGCCATACGGCGCGCAGCCCCTGGAAGTCGGGGCCGTACTCGTAGCCGCGCTCCGCCAGCTCGGCGTAGACGCCGGACAGGTCGACGGGTTCGGCCCCGGCGGGCGGCCAGGCGCCGGCCCCGGTCCGCTGCTCGGCCGCGTCCTCGGCCAGGACGCCCCAGGCGTGCCGGGTCCACGGCGCCCCCTCGGCCCGGTCGGGCCGGGCGTGCACGGTGAAGGGGCGCCGCCCGTCCGCACCGGCCGGGCCGATGCCGACCTGGAGCCGCACCGCGCCCTCAGCGGGCAGCTCCAGCGGCGCGCCGAGGGTCAGTTCATCCACGCGCGGGCAGCCGGCGCCGTCGCCCGCGTGCAGGGCCATGTCGAGGAAGGCGGTGCCGGGCAGCAGCACGGTGCCGCGCACGGAGTGGCCGGCCAGCCACGGCTGGGCGCGCAGCGAGACCTGTCCGGTGATCAGCTGTCCGCCGGTCTCCGCCACCGGGACCGGCGGGTCGAGCAGGGCGTGCGCGTCCGCGGCGGCCGCGCGTCCGCCGCGCGGTGTGTCCAGCCAGAAGCGGCGCCGCTGGAAGGCGTAGGTGGGCAGGTCCACCCGGCGGGCGCCGGTGCCCTCGAAGACGGGGCGCCAGTCCACCGCCACCCCGCGCACCTGCGCCTCGGCCAGTGCGCGCAGGAAGTGCTCGGGCCCGCCCTCGCCGCGCCGCAGGGTGCCGAGCACGGCCGCGCCCGCCGCACCCGCCTCCTCCAGGGTCCGCTCGGCGGGCACGGTCAGCACCGGGTGCGGGCTCACCTCCACGAAGGCGGTGTGCCCGGCGGCGGCCAGCCCCGCGACGGCGTCGGCGAAGCGGACCGGGCGGCGCAGGTTGGCGAACCAGTGCCCGGCGTCCAGCCGCGCGCCGTCCACCGGGGCCCCGGTGACCGAGGACCAGAACGGCACCGCCGAGGCGCGCGGGCGCAGCCGGGCCAGCGCGGCGCGCAGCGGCCCGGCGACCGGGTCGACGCGGGCGGAGTGCGAGGCGTAGTCGACCGGGATCGACCGGGCGGGCACCCCCTCGGCCGCGCAGTGCGCGGCCAGCTCCGCCAGGGCGGCCGGCTCGCCGGCCACCACCACCGACTCCGGCCCGTTGACGGCGGCGATCTCCACGCGCCCGCCGCCGTACCGCTCCACCAGGCCGGCCGCCTCGCCCTCCGGCAGCGGCACCGACAGCATGCCGCCCGGCCCGGCCAGCGCGGCCGCCAGCCGGCTGCGCACCGCCACGACCGTGGCGGCGTCCTCCAGCGAGAGCGCCCCGGCCACGCAGGCGGCGGCCACCTCGCCCTGCGAGGAGCCGACCACCGCGGCCGGGCGCACCCCGTGGGCCCGCCACAGCTCCGCCAACGCGACCATCATCGCGAACAGGGCCGGCTGCACCACCTCGGCCCGCTCCAGCGGCGGCGCTCCCGGCTCACCGCGCAGCACCGCGCCCAGCGACCAGTCCACGTGCGGCGCCAGCGCCCGCTCGCAGGCCGCGATCCGCTCGGCGAACACCGGTGCCGACTCCAGCAGCCCGGCCGCCATCCCGGCCCACTGGCCGCCCTGGCCGGGGAAGACGAAGACGGGGCGCTCCGCCGCCCCCGCCCGGCCGACCGATACCGAGGGGTGCGGCTCGCCGTCGGCCAGCGCGGCCAGCCCCGCGCGCAGCTCTTCGCGGCCGGAGCCGACGACCACGGCCCGGTGCTCGAAGGCGCTGCGGGTGGTGGCCAGTGAGAAGCCGATGTCGGCGGGGCGGGGGGCGGCTTCGCCGCCGGTGCGCTCCAGCAGCCGGCGCGCCTGCGCGCGCAGCGCGGCGGGGCCGCGGCCCGACAGCGGCCACACCAGCGGCGCTCCGTCCGGCGCCCGGACGTCGTCGGCCGGCTCGGGCGCCTCCTCGGCCGGCGCCTCCTCGACGATGAGGTGCGCGTTGGTGCCGCTCATCCCGAAGGCCGACACCCCGGCGCGGCGCGGCCGCCCGGTGCGCGGCCACGGCCGGGCCTCCGTCAGCAGCTCGACGGCGCCCGCGCCCCAGTCGACGTGCGGGGTCGGCGCGTTCACGTGCAGGGTGCGCGGCAGTACGCCGTGCCGCAGCGCCTGGATCGTCTTGATCACACCGCCGATCCCGGCGGCCGCCACGGCGTGCCCGATGTTGGACTTCAGCGAGCCCAGGTAGAGCGGGCGGTCCGCGGGCCGGTCCCGGCCGTAGACGGCGATGACGGCCTGCGCCTCGATCGGGTCGCCCAGCGGCGTGCCGGTGCCGTGCGCCTCCACCGCGTCCACCTCGTCGGCGGCCAGCCGGGCGGCGGCCAGCGCCGCACGGATCACCCGCTGCTGCGCGGGGCCGTTGGGCGCGGTCAGGCCGCTGCTGGCGCCGTCCTGGTTCACCGCGGCGCCGCGCAGCAGCGCCAGCACGGGCAGGCCGAGCCGGCGCGCGTCCGAGAGGCGGGCGAGCAGCAGCATCCCGACGCCCTCGCTCCAGGCGGTGCCGTCGGCGGCGGCGGCGAAGGGCTTGCAGCGGCCGTCGGGGGCCAGGCCGCGCTGCCTGCTGAAGCCGACGAAGGCGCCGGGGCCGGCGTGGACGGCGGCGCCGCCGGCCAGCGCCAGCGTGCACTCGCCGGCGCGCAGCGCCCGACTGGCCAGGTGCAGGGCGACCAGCGAGGAGGAGCAGGCCGTGTCCAGGGCGACGGCCGGTCCCTCCAGGCCGAGCGCGTAGGAGATCCGCCCGGCCGCGACACTGGCGGCGGTGCCGGTGAGCAGGTAGCTCTCGACACCGTCGGGCGCCTCGTGCAGGCGCGGCCCGTACTCGGGGGTCTGCACTCCGGCGAACACCCCGGTCGCGCTGCCGCGCAGCGACACCGGGTCGATCCCGGCCCGCTCCACCGCCTCCCAGGCCACTTCGAGCAGCAGCCGCTGCTGCGGGTCGGCGGCCAGCGCCTCGCGCGGCCCGATCCCGAAGAAGGCCGGATCGAAGCGGTCGGCCCCTTCGATGAAGCCGCCCTCGCGCACGTAGGTGGTGCCCGGCCGGTCGGGGTCCGCGTCGTAGAGGTCGTCGAGCTCCCAGCCCCGGTCGCCCGGGAAGGGGCCGATGGCGTCGCGCTCCTGCTCGACCAGCCGCCACAGGTCCTCGGGCGACTCCACCCCGCCGGGGAAGCGGCAGCCGATGCCGAGCACCGCGATCGGCTCGTGCTCGCGCTCGGTCAGCTCCCGCACCTGGCCGCGGGCGCGGCGCAGGTCGGCGGTGACCTTCTTCAGCAAATCGCGGATCCTGCCGTCGCTGTCCACGGCGACCTGCCCCTCACATTGTCGGACCGGATGCGGTGAGGGATCTAGGAGATCCCGAACTCCCTGCTGATCAGGTCGATGAGCTGGTCGTCGGTGGCGTCCTCCAAGTCGCCGCCCGGCTCTGCCCCGGACTCGGACCCGGCCGGTGCGCTCTCCAGGCAGGCCAGCAGGGCGCGCAGCCGCTCCGCCAGCTCCGCGCGTGCGGGACCGTCCAGGACGCCGGCCGCCCGGCCGGTCACGGCCTCCTCCAGCCGGCGCAGCTCCGCCAGCGGGTCGGCCGGGTCCTGCGCGGCGGAGTCGGCCGCCAGCAGCTCGGCGAGGTGGCGCCCGAGGGCGACCGGGGAGGGGTGGTCGAAGACGACCGTGCTCGGCAGGGCCAGCCCGGTCGCCGCGGCCAGCCGGTCGCGCAGCTGGATCGCGGTGAGGGAGTCGGCGCCGGCCGCCAGGAAGCCCTGCTCGGGGTGGACGGCGTCCGCCGATGCGTACCCGAGCAGGGCGGCCGTCTCGGTGCGTACCAGGGCGAGCAGCGCGGGCCCGCGCTCGGACTCGGGCAGGGCGGCCAGTCCGGCGCCCGGCGCGGCCGCCGCCGGAGCCTCGGGCGGCTCCGCAGCGAGCGGGTGGGCGCCCCGCGCGGGCTCCGGGGCGGTGCGCGGCGGCTCGGCGAGCCAGAAGCTCCGCCGCTGGAAGGGGTAGCCGGGCAGGTCCACCCGGCGGGCGCCGTGCTCGGTGAAGTAGGCGTCCCAGTCGACGGACGCGCCGTGGGCGTGCAGCCGTCCCAGGGCCGCGGCGAGGACGGCCCGCTCGGACCGGTCGCG
Source organism: Allonocardiopsis opalescens (assembly GCF_003002095.1). Taxonomy (GTDB): domain Bacteria; phylum Actinomycetota; class Actinomycetes; order Streptosporangiales; family Streptosporangiaceae; genus Allonocardiopsis; species Allonocardiopsis opalescens. Next base: position 377,357 of record NZ_PVZC01000001.1, read on the forward strand.
GCGCAGCGCGGGCACGGCCAGCAGTTCGGCGTCGCCGGCCGAGCGCTCCCGCACCGCGGCCGTCAGCGCGCTGTCGGGGCCGATCTCCAGGAAGGCGGTGACGCCGGCCTCCTCGCGCAGCCACCGCACGCCCTCGCCGAAGCGCACCGGCTCGCGGGCGTGCTCGGCCCAGTGGTCCGGCGAGCCCAGCCGCTCCGCGCCGGCCGGGCGGCCGGTGAGGTTGGCGACCAGCGGCACGGCGGGCTCGGCGGCCCGCAGTGCCGCGGCGGCCCGGCGCAGCTCGCCGAGCACGGGGTCGACGTGCGCGGAATGGAAGGCGTGCGCGGTGCGCAGGACCGTGCTGCGCAGCCCCGGGTGCCGCGCCGCGAGCTCGGCGGCCAGGGCGTGCACAGCGTCGCGGTCGCCGGAGACGACGGTGGCGGCGGGGCCGTTGACGGCGGCCACCGACACACCGGGGTACTCGGCGAGCCGCGCGGCGACCTGCTCGTGGGGCAGGCCGAGGGCGATCATCGCGCCGGTGGCGGGGAGGGCGTCCATCAGCCGGCCGCGGGCGGTGACGAGTGCGGCGGCGTCGGGGAGCGCCAGGGCGCCGGCGATGTGCGCGGCGGTGATCTCGCCGACGGAGTGCCCGATGACGTGGGTGGGGACGACCCCCCAGTGGCGGAGCAGCCGGGCCAGCGCGGTCTGGTGGGCGAAGAGGGCGGGCTGGGTGTAGGCGGTGCGGTGCACGAGCCGCGCGTCGGGGTGCTCGTCGGGGGCGTGCAGCACACCCAGCAGCGGCCGGTCCAGGTGCGGGTCCAGCTGGACGCACACCTCGTCCAGCGCGGCGGCGTAGACCGGGTGGGCGTCGTACAGCTCGCGGCCCATCCCCGGGCGCTGGCCGCCCTGGCCGGAGAACATGAAGGCCAGGCCGCCCGCCGCGTCCGGATCGGTGCGCACCAGGTCGGGATCGGCCGGCGTCAGGGCGTCCAGTCCGCTCAGCAGCTCGGCGCGGTCGCCGGCCACCAGGACGGCCTGGTGCGCCAGGCGGGCCCGCCCGGTGGCCTGCCCGTAGCCGATGTCGGCCGCGGTGTGGTCAGGCCGGGCCTCGGCGTGCAGCCGCAGCTGCCGCGCCTTGGCGGCCAGCGCCTGCGGGGTGCGGCCGGACAGCAGTACGGGGACCGGCCCGGGCGGGCCCCCCGCCGCGGCGGGGGCCGGCTCGGGCGCCTGCTCCAGGACGACGTGGGCGTTGGTGCCGCTGATGCCGAAGCCGGAGACGGCGGCGCGGCGGGGCCGGCCGGTGTCGGGCCAGGGGTGGGCGCGGTCCAGGAGGCGGACGCCGTCGTGCCAGTCGACGTGCGGGGTGGGGGCGTCGATGTGCAGGCTCGCCGGCAGGACGCCGTGCTGGAGCGCCAGCACGGTCTTGATGACGCCGCCCACCCCGGCCGCCGCCTGGGTGTGCCCGACATTGGACTTCAGCGAGCCCAGGTAGAGCGGGTGGCCGGTGGGGCGCTCGGCGCCGTAGGTGGCGAGGATGGCCTGGGCCTCGATGGGGTCGCCCAGCCGGGTGCCGGTGCCGTGCGCCTCGACCGCGTCGACGTCGCCCGGGGTGAGCCCGGCGGTGTCGAGCGCGGCGCGGATGACGCGCTGCTGGGCGGGGCCGTTGGGCGCGGTCAGCCCGTTGGACGCGCCGTCCTGGTTCACCGCGCTGCCCCGGACCACCGCGAGGATCGGGTGGCCCTCGCGCTGGGCGTCGGAGAGCCGGCGCAGGACCAGCATGCCGACGCCCTCGGCCCAGCCGGCGCCGTCGGCGGCGGCGGCGAAGGGCTTGCAGCGGCCGTCTGGGGCCAGGCCGCGCTGCCGCCCGAAGACCACGAAGGGGTCGGGGGTCGCCATCACGGTGGCGCCGCCGGCCAGGGCGAGCGTGCACTCGCCGGCCCGCAGCGCCTGGCAGGCCAGGTGCAGGGCGACCAGCGAGGAGGAGCAGGCGGTGTCCAGGGTGACGGCCGGGCCCTCCAGGCCGAGCGCGTAGGCGATCCGGCCCGAGGCGACGCTGCCCGCGGTACCGCTGCCGAAGTAGCCGGTCAGCTCGTCGGGCCGGCTCGTCGGGCCGGCGGCGTAGTCGTGGTACATCAGCCCCGTGTAGACCCCGGCGGGCGTCGCGGCGAGGGCGGCGGGGTCGATCCGGGCGTGTTCGAGCGCGTGGTAGGCGGTCTCCAGCAGCAGGCGCTGCTGGGGGTCCATGGCCAGGGCCTCGTGGGGGCTGATGCCGAAGAACTCGGGGTCGAAGCGGTCGGCGTCGTGCAGGAAGCCGCCCTCGCGCACGTAAGTGGTGCCCGGGTGGTCGGGGTCGGGATGGTGCAGGCCCTCCAGGTCCCAGCCCCGGTTGGCCGGGAACGGGCCGATGGCGTCGCGCTCCTCGATCAGCAGCCGCCACAGGTCCTCAGGGGTCTCCACCCCGCCGGGGAAGCGGCACGCCATCCCGACCACCGCGATGGGCTCGGCGGACCGGGCGGCCAGCTCCTCGGCCAGCTCCCGGTTCTGCCGCCGCAGCCGCTCCGCCTCCTTCAGCGAGGAGCGCAGCGCCTCGACCAGCCGTTCGCCGTCAGTCGTCATCTCGGTCCTCCGGGGCCGGCCGGTCCGCCGGCGTCGTCTCCGCCCAGGGCCAGGTGGACGAGGGTGTCGACGTCCATCGCGTCGATCGAGTCGGAGAGGCCGCCCGCCGCGGCCGCGGGGGCGGTCGCGGGGCCGCGCCGCTCGGCCTCGCCGGCCGGCGCCGCCGCGGGCTCGGGCCGGAGCTCGCGGGCGAGCAGTTCCGCCACGGCCTGCGGGGTGGGCCGGTCGAACAGCAGTGTGGCGGGCAGCCGAAGCCCGGTGGCGCCGTTCAATCGATTGCGCAACTCGATGGCGGTGAGGGAATCGAAACCGATCTCGGTGAAGGGCCGCCGTGCCGCCACATCGCGCACCGACGGGTGGCCGAGCACCGCGGCGGTGTGCTCGCGCACCAGTTCGAGCAGGCGCCGCTGAAGTTCGACCGGGTCGGCGGGCCGCTCGACCAGCGCCCGCCCCGCGCGCTCGGGCGGCGCCGCCGGTGCGGGGACCAGCCCGCGCAGCACGGCGGGCGGCTCCACGCCGCCGGTGCGCACCGACGCCGGGTCGATCCTGGCCGGGACGGCCAGGGCCAGGTCCTGGCGGAGCGCCGCGTCGAAGAGGGCGAGGCCGTCCTCGGCCGCCAGCGGCAGCAGGCCGCCGCGCGCCAGCCTGGCGCGGTCGGCGCCACCCAGGCGGGCCGCCATACCGTCCTCGGCCCAGGGGCCCCACGCCAGCGAGACGGCCGGCCGGCCGGACGCCCGGCGCCGGTGGGCCAGCGCGTCCAGGAAGGCGTTGGCCGCCGCGTAGTTGCCCTGGCCCGCGCTGCCCAGCACACCGGCGACCGAGGAGAACAGCACGAAGGCGGCCAGGTCCGCCCCGGCCGTCAGCTCGTCCAGGTGGACCGCGGCGTCGGCCTTCGCGCGCAGCACCCGGTCGGCGTGCTCGTCCGTCAGCGCGGTGAGGACGGCGTCGTCCACCACCCCGGCGGCGTGCACCACCGCGGTGAGCGGGTGCTCGGCGGGCACGCCCGCGAGCAGCGCGGCCAGCTCGGCGCGGTCGCCGAGATCGCAGGCGGCCAGGCTCGCCTCCGCGCCGAGAGCCGCCAGTTCGGCGGCGAACGCGGCCGCGCCCGGCGCCTGGGCGCCGCGGCGGCTCACCAGCAGCAGCCGCCGCACGCCGTGTGCTCGGGCCAGGTGCTCGGCCAGCAGGCGGCCGAGGGCGCCGGTGCCGCCGGTGACCAGCACGGTGCCGTCCGGGTCCAGCACCGGAGCGGCGCCGCCGCCCCGCACCGGGCTCAGCCGGGGGACCCGCGCCCTCCCGTTCCTGAGCGCGAGCTGCGGCTCGCCGCCCGCCAGGGCCGAGGGCAGCGCGCGGGCCGAGGCGTCGGTGCCGTCCAGGTCGACCAGGCCGAAGCGGCCCGGATGCTCGGTCTGCGCGGTCCGCAGCAGGCCCCACACCGGCGCCGCCGCCGGATCGGGCACCTCCTCGCCGGGCCCGGCCGCCACGGCGCCCCGGGTGGCCACCACCAGGCGTGTTCCGGCCGGCGCCGCCCCGAGGGCCCAGGACCGCACCAGGCCGAGCGCTTCGTGCAGGGTCGAGCGCACCGCGCCGGGCAGCGGCCCGTGCGCGCCGGCGACCGGCGCGATCACCACATCGGGGGCGGGGGCGCCGGCCGCCACGGCCGCGGCGAGCGCGGCGAGGGACGGGTGGCGGTCGGCGGGCGGCCCGCCGGGGCCGAACACGGCGGCGGCCGCCCGCCGCGGGCCCACGACCGCCAGGCGCACCGGCGCGGCACCGCCGGGCGCCGCGGCCTCCGGCCAGTCCAGCGCGTACAGGTCGCGCGCCCCCCGTGCCGCCGGGCGCAGCGCCAGTTCCGCCACGGACGCGATCGGCTCGCCGGCCGCGTCGCTCAGCAGGACCGAGACCGCGCCGGGCCCGGCCGGGGCGATCCGCACCCGGGCGCTGGCGGCGCCGGGCGCCCATATCCGCACGTCGGTCCAGGCGAAGGGCAGGACGACGCCGTCGTCGGCGGCGTCCCCGGCCAGCAGCAGGGCGTGCAGGGCGGCGTCCAGCAGGGCGGGGTGCAGGGAGAAGAGGCCGGCGCCCGCCCGCACCGGCTCGGGCAGCGCCACCTCGGCCAGGATCTCGGGGCCGCGCCGCCACAGCGCGCGCAGGCCCCTGAAGGCCGGGCCGTAGCGGTAGCCGAGGCGGGCCAGCCGCTCGTATCCGCCGGCCAGGTCGACGGCCGCGGCGTCCGGCGGCGGCCACGCCTGCTCGGCCGCCGTCTCGGCCGCGTCCGCGTCCGCGCCGGGCGCGAGCACCCCGGCGGCGTGCCGCGTCCAGGCGCCGGGATCGGTGTCGGAGGCGTCCTCGGGGCGGGAGTGGACGGTGAAGGCGCGGGCTCCGTCCGCCCCGGGCGCCGCGACCGCGATCTGCACGGCGGCCGCGCCGCCCGCGGGAAGGGTGAGCGGGGCGGCGAGGGTCAGCTCCGCCACCCTCGGGCAGCCGGTGCGGGCGCCGGCCGCGGCGGCCAGTTCGGCGAAGGCGGCGCCCGGCAGCAGCACCTCGCCCAGTACGGCGTGGTCGGCGAGCCAGCCGCCGGCCTGGGCGGAGAGCCGGCCGGTGAGCAGCAGCCCGCCGTCGGGGAGCGGGACGGAGACGCTCAGCAGCGGGTGGTCGGCGCCGCGCAGTCCGGCCGCGGCGAGATCGGTCGAGCGCGCCGGGGCGGCCCAGAAGCGGCGCCGCTGGAAGGGGTAGCCGGGCAGGTCGACGCGGCGGGCGCCGCGCCCGGCGAGCACGGCCGCCCAGTCCGGGTCGCGCCCGCCGGTGTGCAGCCGGGCGAGCGCCGCAGCGAGCGCGCCCGCCTCCGGCCGGCCGCGCCGCTGGGCGGCCACCACGGCGGCCTGGACGCCCTCGGGCAGGCAGGCGCCGACCATCGGGCTGAGCGCCGCGTCCGGCCCCACTTCCAGGAAGGTGCGCGCTCCGGCCGCGAGCAGGCCGGCCACCGCGTCGGCGAAGCGGACGGTGTTCCTGGCCTGGTCCACCCAGTACTCGGGCGTGGCCAGTTCGGCGCCGACCTCCCGCCCGGTCAGGGCGGAGACGACCGGGACCGACGGGCGGCCGGGCCGCAGGCCGCGCACCGCCGCGGCCAGCGGGTCGAGCACGGGGTCCATGTGCGCGGAGTGGAAGGCGTGGCTGGTGCGCAGCGCCGTGGTCCGGTGCCCCTGCGCCTTGAGGGCGTCGGCCAGCGCGCGCACGGCCTCGCGGTCGCCGGAGACGACCGTGGCGGCCGGGCCGTTGACCGCCGCGACGGAGACGCCCGGGTGGGCGGCGAGGTGGGGGGCCAGGTCCTCGGGGGAGAGCGCGACGGCGGCCATCGCGCCGGTGGCGGGGAGGGCGTCCATCAGCCGGCCGCGGGCGGCGACCAGCGCGGCGGCGTCGGGGAGCGCCAGGGCGCCGGCGATGTGCGCGGCGGTGATCTCGCCGACGGAGTGCCCGACGAGCTGGTCGGGGGTGATCCCCCAGTGGCGGAGCAGGCTGACGAGCGCGGTCTGGTGGGCGAAGAGGGCGGGCTGGGTGTAGGCGGTGCGGTGCACGAGCCGCGCGTCGGGGTGCTCGTCGGGGGCGTGCATGATCGGGCGCAGCGGCCGGTCCAGGTGCGGATCGAGCTGCGCGCACACCTCGTCCAGCGCGGCGGCGTAGACCGGGTGGGCGTCGTACAGCTCGCGGCCCATGCCCGGGCGCTGGCTGCCCTGGCCGGAGAAGACGAAGGCCAGGCCGCCCGGCGGGTCCTGTTCGGTGCGCACCGCGGCCGGGTCGGACCCGCCCGCGGCCAGGGCGTCCAGCCCCCGCAGCAGTTCGGTGCGGTCCGCCGCCACCACCGCGGCCCGCTCCTGCAGCGCCGCCCGGGCGCCGCGGGCGAGCGCGAGGTCGGCGGGCCGGTGGTCCGGGTGGGCGCGCAGGTGCGCGGCCAGCCCGGCCGCCTGCGCGCGCAGGGCCGACGGGTCCTTGGCCGAGAGCGGGACCGGCACCGGCACCTGCGGCGCCTGCGGGTCCGCCGCGGCGGGTGGCTCCCGGTCGGCCTCGGGCGCCTGCTCCACGATGACGTGGGCGTTGGTGCCGCTGATGCCGAAGCCGGAGACGGCGGCGCGGCGGGGCCGGCCGGTGGCGGGCCAGGGGTGGGCGCGGTCCAGGAGGCGGACGCCGTCGTGCCAGTCGACGTGCGGGCTGGGCGCGTCGATGTGCAGGCTCGCCGGCAGGACGCCGTGCCGCATCGCCTGCACCATCTTGATCACGCCGCCGACGCCCGCGGCGGCCTGGGTGTGCCCGACATTGGACTTCAGCGAGCCCAGGTACAGCGGCCGGCCGGCGGGCCGGTCGGCGCCGTAGGCGGCCAGGATGGCCTGGGCCTCGATGGGGTCGCCCAGCCGGGTGCCGGTGCCGTGCGCCTCCACGGCGTCGATGTCGCCGGGCACGAGTCCGGCGCTGTCGAGCGCGGCGCGGATGACGCGCTGCTGGGCGGGGCCGTTGGGCGCGGTCAGCCCGTTGGAGGTGCCGTCCTGGTTGATGGCCGAGCCGGTCAGCAGCGCCAGCACCCGGTGCCCGTTGCGGCGCGCGTCCGACAGCCGCTCCAGCACCAGCATGCCGACGCCCTCGGCCCAGGAGGTGCCGTCGGCGGCGGCGGCGAAGGGCTTGCAGCGGCCGTCGGGGGCCAGGCCGCGCTGCCGGGCGAACTCCACGAAGATGCCGGGATTGGGCACCACGGTGACGCCGCCGGCCAGCGCCAGGCCGCACTCGCCGTCGCGCAGCGCCTGGCGGGCCAGGTGCATGGCGACCAGCGAGGAGGAGCAGGCCGTGTCCACCGAGACCGCGGGCCCCTCCGCGCCGAAGGCGTAGGCGATCCGCCCCGAGAGCACGCTGTTGTGGGTGCCGGTGAGGACGAAGCCCTGGAGTTCCGCGGGCGCCTCGTGCAGGCGCGGGCCGTAGTCGGTCGCCATCCCGCCGACGAACACCCCGGTGGGTGTCGCGGTGAGGGAGCCGGGGTCGATCCGGGCGTGTTCGAGCGCGTGGTAGGTGGTCTCCAGCAGCAGGCGCTGCTGGGGGTCCATCGCGAGGGCTTCGCGGGGGCTGATGCCGAAGAAGGCGTTGTCGAAGCGGTCGGCGTCGTGCAGGAAGCCGCCCTCGCGCACGTAGGTGGTGGCGGGGTGGTCGGGGTCGGGGTGGTGGAGCCGGTCGAGGTCCCAGCCGCGATTGGTGGGGAAGGGGGTGATGGCGTCGCGCTCCTCGATCAGCAGCCGCCACAGGTCCTCTGGGCTCGCCACTCCGCCGGGGAAGTGGCAGGCCATGCCCACCACGGCGACCGGCTCCTCGGCCACGGCCCGGCGGGCCGGGACGGGCGCGGGAGCCGGGGCGCCGCCGAGCAGTTCGGTCCGCAGCAGCCGCGCCAGCGCGCCCGGCGTCGGATGGTCGAAGACCATCGTGGCGCTGAGCCGCAGCCCGGTCGTCGCCCGCAGCCGGTTGCGCAGCTCCACCGAACCGGCCGAGTCGAGGCCCAGGTCCCGGAAGGCGCTGTCGGCGCCGAGTTCCCCGGCCGCGGCCTCACCGAGTACCGAGGCGAGGCCCGTCCGCACCAGTTCGACCAGCAGGCCGTCGGCCTCGGCCGGCGGCAGCGCCGCCAGCCGCTCGCGCAGCGCGTCGGCGGGCGAGGAGTCCGGCGAGGCGGCCGCCCCGGCGGCGGGGGCCGGCGCGGGAACCCGCACCGGCCGGGTCGCGCGGCCCGCGAAGGCGGACTCCCAGTCGACCGGGACGCCCTGGACGTGCGCGGCGGCCAGCGCGGTGAGGAACTGCTCGCCGCCCGCGCTCCGGCGCCGCAGCGTGCCCAGGGCGGTGGCGTCGCCCGCTGCCGTCGCCTCCGCGGTCTCCTCGACGGCCATGGTGAGGACGGGATGCGGGCTGACCTCGATGAACACCCGTTCGCCCGCGGCGAGCGCGGCGCGGGTCGCGTCGGCGAAGCGGACGGTGGACCGCAGATTGCGGGTCCAGTATCCGGCGTCGGCCGGCTCGTCGAGCAGGCCGCCCGCCAGTCCCGAGTAGTACGGCAGCAGCGGCCGGCGCGGCTCGACCGGGGCCAGTTCCGCCGCCAGCCGCTCGCGCAGCGCGTCGATGTGCGGGGAGTGCGCGGCGAGGCCGACCGGGATCACCCGCGCCGTCACCCCCTCGGCGGTCAGCGCCGCCACGGCCTCGGCGACGGCGCCGGCGTCGCCGGAGACGACCGACGAGCGCGGCCCGTTCACCGCCGCCAGCGAGATCCGGCCCGACCAGCGCTCCAGTACCGGCGCCAGCCGCTCGGGATCCAGCGCGACCATCGCCATGTCGCCGCGTCCGGCCAGGGTGGCCTGCGCCCTGCTCCACAGGGCGACCACCCGCGTCGCGTCGGCGAGGGAGAGCGCGCCGGAGACGTAGGCCGCCGCGACCTCGCCCAGGCTGTGGCCGAGCACGGCGCGCGGCCGGACCCCGCTCGCCTCCCAGAGCGCCGCCAGCCCGACCATGACCGCGAACAGCGCCGGCTGCACCACATCGGCCCGCTCCAGCGCGGGCGAGCCGGGGGCGCCGCGCAGCAGCTCCGTGAGCGACCAGTCGGCGTAGGGGGCCAGCTCCCGCTCACACGCGGCGATCGCGGCGGCGTAGACGGGGGAGGAGTCGAGCAGGTCGGCCGCCATCCGGGGCCACTGCGAGCCCTGCCCGGGGAAGACGAACACCGCCCCGGGCGCGGTGCCGGCGCGGCCGCGCAGGATGTGGGCGGCGTCGCGCCCCTCGGCCAGCGCGGAGAGCCCGTCCAGGAGGCCGGCGCGGTCGGCCGCCGGCACCACGGCGCGGTGCGCGCGGCCGTCGTCGGCGGAGGTGACCGCGTGGGCGGTGTCGGCCACCGCGGCCGGCGGGCCGCCGGCCGCGGTGGCAATGTGCTCGCGCAGCCGCCCGGCGCGCTCCCGCAGCTCGCCGGGGCTCGCGCCCGACAGCACGCACGGCACCACCCCGGGGAGCGACGGGCCGCCCCAGGCGGGGAGGGCGCGGATGATCGAGGACAGCGGGGTCAGGGCGGTCGGAGCGTCGCCGGCGGGCGGGACGGAATCCGCCCGCACGTCATTCCCTCGCACAAGCTCTCCTGGCTCTACCTCATGGCGCGGCGCTACCCGTGGGGCGCGGATGCCGGATCTGCCGTGAACGTCGATCGGTGCGCGGCATACCGGAAGCCGGGATCGGGACGGCGGCGCCGGTACGCAGGAGCACCGGGCGGGCTCACCCCGAGCGCGGAGTCCGGCCGGTGGCGGCCCGCGTGGCCGGACTGCGAAGAGGTCGCGGAAGGGCGAAGGGAAGGGGGAGGCGGCTGCTCCCGATGCCTTGCATGCTGTGTCCAGGATCTGGTCGGAGGGTCACTGGCCGGGCGACGACATCAGGAGACGGCATACTCGTAACATTAGTTACATAAGGGCATATGTGTGACTGATGGGAACGATCATCCCGAATAGTCTAACTCCACCGGGTGAAAGCAGCAAGATCCTGCATTTTTGCGCACTCTCCGCAATCAATACGGTCGTGCGTATGGCGCACAAATTCGCGTTTTAAAAGCGTATGGCCCCGAAGTGCGCTCCGGCACTTCGGGGCCATCCCAATTACTCTCCGTCGCCGCGCGCCCGCGCGCCGCGGCGGCCTCACCGCCCGCGGGTCGCGGCCACCTCCGCGAGGTACTTGCGGGCCAGCACCGGGTCCAGCAGCCAGTTCTGGTAGTCGGGCGGGTAGTCCCAGCCCTGGATCCACCGGTCCGCGACCTCGGGGTAGACCATGGCGGCGCCCATGACCTCCTGCAGGTGCTCGGGCAGTTCCGTGTCCCACATCGTGGAGATCATCTGCGCCCACATTTCGGCACTCTGCCCGTAGGACCAGAAATCCTCGAACATCCGCCGGAGGTAGGCTTCGTCGAAGGGTCGGTCGCCGCGGTCCAGAATGCTGGTGAGATAGCTTTTCGCGCAGCGTGTGGAGTTGTTCCAGCCCTGGCCGCCGAACGGGTCGGTGGTGACGACCACGTCGGCGATGCCCAGGACGAGGCCGCCGGAGGGCAGCCGCCCCACCGGCTGCCGCACCTGCGGGTGCAGCCGCTCGATCAGCCGGCTCTTGCCGTCGATGAGCACCGCGTTCCTGCACCGCTCGTAGTACTCCGGCATGTGCTGCCTGAGGTGGTCCTTCATCCGGTCCAGCTGCTGCTGCGGACTCGGCTTGTCGTGCCAGGTGTCGACCGCGCCGCCCGGCTCGCCCACCAGGAAGAGGGAGTGGCACGGGCCCTGCGCGGTGAGCACCGGCACCAGGAAGACGTTGCCCGCCGGGGTGGTGGCGACCCAGCCGGTCGTGTCGTCGGAGTCGCCGGTCGACGCCACACCGTCGATGTACACCTGCGCCAGCACGCGCTCGCGGGCGGCGCTGATCCGGCTCGGGTCGCGGTCGAAGAGCGCGCCGAGCTCGCCGGCGCCGACCGCCACCACGACCAGGTCGAACATGCGCGAGAAGTAGTCGAGGTCGCTCAGGGTGACGCCGTGGATCACGACCTTGCCGCCGCGGTCCTCGAAGTACTCCAGCCAGTCGGCCATCTTGACCCGCCGGTCGACCGAGAGGATGTAGCCGTCGTTGCGCCCCTGGATCACCATCGGCGGCGAGCCCGGCGGGTACATGTGGACGTTGAACTTCTCCATGTGCGGCGCGACCGAGCTCCAGAAGTCCAGTTGGAGTTCGCGCTCGTAGCCCAGCACGGTCGGCAGGGTGAACTGGGTGATCGAGGGCCGTCCGGTGCGGATCTCGATGGACGTCTGCCCTGTGATCAGGGTGACGTCGTAGCCGTGGCTCAGCAGCCCGTGGGCCAGGTGCAGACCGGACTGACCCGCGCCGACGATGAGGATTTTGCGCATCCTGATGACTTTCCCGGGAACGGTCGGAGGGAGTGGGACGGAGCCGCCGCTGGCGGCACGACCGCCGGCGAGCGGGGTGCGGCCGGAGACTCGGTCAGCCGACGAGCTCGGCGTCTCGCTTCCCGCTGGCCATGGCGTACTCCAGCATCGTGACGAGCACCCGCCCGGAGGAGCGGCGGTCGCGTGCGTCGAAGTCGATGACCGGGACGCTCTCGGGGATTTCGAGCGCCTCCCTGACCTGGTCGACGGTGTACGCGAGCTGTCCGTCGAAGCGGTTCAGGGCGACGACGTAGGGGATCTGCTTGTTCTCGAAGTAGTCGACCGCGTCGAAGCTCTCGGCGAGGCGGTTGCAGTCGACCACCACGACGGCGCCGACCGCGCCCCTGACCAGGTCGTCCCACATGAACCAGAACCGGGACTGCCCCGGCGTGCCGAACATGTACATGATCAGCTGCTGGTCGATGGTGATCCGGCCGAAGTCCATCGCCACCGTGGTGGTCGTCTTGTTCGGCGTGGCCGAAGTGTCGTCGACGTCGTTGCTCGCCGCGGTCATGATGGCCTCGGTCGTCACCGGGGGGATCTCGGAGACCGAGCCGACCAGGGTCGTCTTGCCGGCGCCGAAGCCGCCGGCGATCACGATCTTGGTCGAGACCTTCATGTTGGCGTCACTGGAAGAGTCGTTCGAGACCACGAAGCGCCCTCTCGAGAACCTGGTTTTCCGATGGACTGTGACCCGTGATTGTCGGGTGGATGAACACGATGCCCTGGTCGGCGAGATCGCTCAGCAGGACCTGGGTGACGCCGAGGGGGATCTTCAGCTCGGCCGACACCTCGGCCACGGACCGCGCCTCCCGGCACAGCTCGTAGATGTCGCGCGACTCCGGCATCATGTTCCGGGGCGGACTCGCCATGGGGTCCGCGACCGAAACGAGCGTCTGCACCATGAGCGGGTGCCGCGACCGCGTCCGCCCACCCGTGAAGGTGTACGGCCGGATGCGGGTGCTCCTGCGCCTTCGGTAGCTCATCAGTGGGGCAACCTCTTCATCCGTTGGCTCAAGGCTTTCGGGACGGCCACGGTCAGTTTCCGATCACTTCGCGGAGCCGGGAGCGCAGCTGCGGGGTGAGCACGTGGCCCGCGTTCTCCACCAGCAGCGCCATCTGGTAGGCGACGATCTTCATGTCCGCCTCGCTGGAGCTCAGCACCCCGAGGCAGGAACCGTCGCTGATCGACATCACGAACAGGTGCCCGCGCTTCATCCGGACGATCAGCTGCTCGCAGTCGCCCTTGTTGAACAGCCGCGCCCCGCCCAGGGCCAGGCTGTGCAGGCCGCTGGTGATGGCGGCCAACTGCTCGGCGTGCTCCTCGGGGAAGTCGCGGGACGCGGTGAGCAGCAGCCCGTCGGAGGACACCACGATCGCGTGCTCGACCCCGGGGACCTCGTTGACGAAGTTCGAGATGAGCCAGGTGAAGTTCTCCGCGCTATCACTCATCTGGTGATTCATGGGGTTTCCAGCTTCTTGCTAGGCGTTGTGCAGGACGGTTGAGCTCAGGGACGGCACAGGAGGGACGGGTCGCCGGACCGCTGGCCGGCCGCCGACCGGTCGGCCTAGCCGTCGTCCTTCTCCAGCGCCGCGCGCTCGCCTTCCAGGAAGCCGTCGAGGTCGGCGCGGATCCGCTCCGCGCGGTCCTCCGCCGACTCCTGCGGCCGCTCGTCGGCCTGCTCGGTCTGCTGGTCGGCCATTGGCAGCGGGGTGGTGGATCTGTTGGCGCTGCGCCGGGGGAGTCCGGCCGCGGTGACGGCGGAGCCCGACGAGTCGTGTGGACGCGGACCCTGCCGGTCCGGGAGGGAAGAGCTCATAGTCGACGCTGCTCGGGAGACGGGGGGAGGGGTGGACCGGCTGACCGTCGGCATCGTGGACATCGACGCCGCGGGCACGGGCTCCGGCTCGGGGGCCGGTCCGGTCGCGTGCAGCAGATCGGCGGGGACCACGACGAAGGCGCTGGTGCCGCGGAAGGCCCGCGGCTCCAGCTGGACCTCCAGCCCGTGGCGGTGCGCGATCCGGCTGACCACGTAGATGCCCATGTGCCGGATCACGTCCTCGTCGAGCTCGGGGGTGCCCGAGAGCCGCGAGTTGAGGTTGGTGAGCTGGTCCTTGGGGATGCCGATGCCCTCGTCCTCGACCACCAGCAGCAGCCGCCCGTCGTCCATCGGCTGCCCGCTGATCACCACCTGGGCGTGGTCGGGGGACTTGGCGGTGGCGTTGTCCAGCAGCTCCGCCAGCAGGTGGCTGATGTCGTCGGCGGCCATGCCGGACAGGAAGGTCTCCGGCAGCCGGCCGACGTTGACCCGGTTGTAGTCCTTGATCTCGGACACGGCCGCGCGGGCCACGTCGAGCAGCGGCACCGGGCCGCTCCGGGGGTCGCCGGTCTCCTGGTCGGCCAGGACCAGAAGGTTCTCGCCGTTGCGCCGCATCCGGGTGGCGAGGTTGTCGATCTTGAACAGCTGGTCCAGGAGCCCGGGGTCGTCGGTGGTCTCCTCCAGGTCCTCCACGATGGCCAGCATCGAGTCGACCAGGGTGAGGTCGCGGATGGCCAGGCTGGCCAGCGCGTCCGTCAGCGGCCGCTGCTCGGCGGGCACCGGTACCGGGGGCTGCTCGGCGACCGGCTGCGCGGCGGCGACGGGCTGCGGCCGCTGCTCGGGCTGCGGCGCGGGGGCCTGCTGGACCTGCGCCGGCTGCTGCGCGGGCTGGGGGGCCGGCGCGTAGTGCTGCGGCGGGACCGGCTGGTACTGCGGCTGCTGGAGCTGGTTGGGGTGGGGGTAGGGCGCGGCCGGATGGGGCGCGACCGGCTGCGCGTACTGGTGGTGCAGCTGCTGCTGCGGCGCCGGCTGGCCCGGCCAGGCGGGGGCCTGCTGGGGGTGCGCCTGCTGGGTGGGATGCGGCATCGTGACCTGCCGCTGCGGCTCGGGCCGCCGGGCGAGCCCGATGCGGCTCAGGAAGCGGCGGAACCGTCCCTGCTGCGGGGGACGGGACTGATCGGATGTCATCATCTGCGCCAGCGGGTAGCCATTGCGACCATCCGGTGACGGCGCCTGTGCCACAACACGTCTCCTCGTCAGGTTGGCGATCGATCACGACGCGCCCGCGGGCGGCGCCGTGCCGGGGAACCGGGGCGGTGGACAAGTCCGACGGCGGCCTGCCGCGGCCCGCTCTCAGGGGTACCGCGCGACCCGCCTTCGTGGGCGACCGGGTGCGCCGCCGATCACGGGAAATGTCCGCACGCGCAACTCAATGGATTGTCGGCAGAGTCGCGGGAAACGGCGATTCCGGCGGCCAGCCTAGCGCAGCGGCCCGTACTGGGCAGGGGGTTCAGCACATCGGCGGAAATCCGAGCAAAGGTAACCGACCCGTTCGGGCCTGCGCAGGTGCGCGCCACGAGGCCGGGCCGAGGCCGAAATATAACATTTGTAAGCAGTGAGGCAATGTGGGCGATTTCCGGTAGCCCGTTCGCACGCCGAAGTGTGCGCATTGAGAACAAGGCCGAGTCCGCCGGACGGCCGCCGGCCCCGCCGGGGCCGGCGCTGTGAGATTGGGAACAGAGTGGCTCGCCGCCGCCCCGGGCCGCGGACCCCTAGCCGGGCGGCGGCGGGCCGCCGCTCTCCCGGGGCGCCGGCCGCCGAATAGGGCCGGATAGGGGTGGGACGGGCGGGGGCGGCTCCCTAGCATCCAGGAAACGGCGGGCGGGCAGGGCGCTGGCCGCACCTGGTTCACGTAGGGAGGAAGGCGTCCTCAGCTCCGCCCCGAGGGCCGGGCTGCGCGCCGCAAGACGGATGAAGAGTCGCGAAGAAGCGATGCGGCTGGGGCCGCTGGACCGTCCGATCGCCGAGGCGACCGATACCGAACTGGGGATGCACCTGCTCAACGCCCGCGGCGTGCAGTGGGTGATGGGCAGCTTCGGCGAGCCCTACGCGCGGATCCTGCGCGGGCAGGCGGACGACCCCTACCCCTTCTACGAGCCGCTGCGGCACGTCGGTCCGCTGATGCCGAGCGCCACCGGCGCTTTCGTCACAGCCGAGGAGGCGGTGGCCGCCGCGGTGGTGGACGGCCCCGGCTTCGGCACCGCGACCGCGGACGGCGCCCCCGCGCCGCCGCAGCTGCTGCCCTTCTTCGACGGGCTGCCCGGTCTGGGGCGGGCCGACGTCGACCGGCTCCGCCCGGTGTGGGAGCCCGCCTTCGGGCCGGGGGCCGCGGCGGACCACCGGGCGGCGGCCGAACGGCTGCACGCCGCCGCGCTGGACGCCGTAGGCGACCCGGACGGCGGCTTCGAGCTGATGGCCGGCTTCGCCTGGCCGGCCGCCGCCTCGGTCACCGCCGAACTGCTCGGGCTGCCCGAATCCGCCCGTCCCGCCTTCGCGGACTGCTGCCGGCGGCTGGCGGTGCTGCCCGACGCCATGCTGGCCGGCCAGCAGATCACCCGCGTCCGCGAACTGGACGCCGCGATGGCCGAACTGGACGGGCTGCTGGCGGCGCTGCCCGCGCCCGCGGACGGCGACCCGCGGGCGGTGCGCACCGTGCGCACCCTCGTGTCCGCCCTGGGCACCGCGCTCGCCGCCAACCTCATCGGCAACGCCGTCCTCGCGCTGCTCGGCGAGGCCAAGCAGTGGGAGGCGCTGGTGGACGCCCCCGACCTGGCCGCCGCCGCCGTCGAGGAGACCCTGCGCTACGACCCGCCGGTGCAGATCGAGGCGCGGGTGGCCCGGGAGGCGACCGAGCTGGGCGGCATGCCGGTGCCCGCCGGCGGGCAGGTCGCCGCGGTGGTCGCCGCCGTGGGGCGCGACGCCCGCGTCCACGCCGATCCGGACCGCTTCGACCTGGAGCGGCCCGACGCCGCCCGGCACCTGGCCCTGCGCGGGCTGCACTACGAACTGCTCGCCCGCCTGGTGCGGCTGCAAGCCGAAGTGGCGCTGCGCACCCTGGCCGCCCGGCTGCCCGGGCTGCGGCTCGACGGGCCGCCGCTGTACCGCAGGCGCGCGCCCGTCACCCGCGGGCCGCTCGAACTGCCCGCCGCCGCCCGTCCCTGACCGAGCCCCCGCACTTCCGGCAAAGGAGAACGACCCGATGCGCGTCCTGGTGACGTCGTTCGCCCATTCCTCCCACTTCGGCTGCATGGTGCCGCCGGCCTGGGCGCTGCGCGCGGCCGGGCACGAGGTGCAGGTGCTCAGCCAGCCCGCGCTGACCGCCGCCGTCACCGGCGCGGGCCTGACCGCCGTCCCGGTCGGCACCGACGACTTCCTCGCCATCGCTGAGGCGCAGATGCAGGGCGGCGCCGCCCTGCCGCCCGAGGCGCGGCTGTACGGGGCCACCCCGGACGAGGCGACCTGGGAGGGGGCGCTGGGGCTGGAGAACATCATGATCGCCTTCCCCACCCTCTTCAACGACGACCGCTTCATCGACGACGTGGTCTCCTACGCCCGACAGTGGCGGCCCGACCTGGTGCTGTGGGAGCCGTGGACGCCGGCCGGCGCCGTGGCGGCGCGGGTCACCGGCGCCGCGCACGCCCGGATGCTGTGGTCGCTGGACTTCCTCGGCATGGCCAGGCAGACCTTCACCACCCTGCGCGACCGCCAGCCCGAGGCGCACCGCGAGGACCCGCTGGCCGAATGGCTCACCTGGACGGTGGAGCGCTACGGGGGCGACTTCGACGAGGAGCTGGTCACCGGCCAGTGGACGATCAGCACCATGCCGCCGAGCCTGCGGCTGCCGGTGGACCTGCCCGTGCTGGACATGCGCTACATCCCCTACAACGGCGCCGCCGTGGTGCCGGACTGGCTGCGCGAGCCGGCCAAGCGGCCCCGCGTCTGCCTCACGCTGGGGGAGACGGGCCGCACCACGCTGCCCGGCGACTCCTTCAGCCCGCCGCTGCTGGTGGAGGCGCTGGCCGATCTCGACATCGAGCTGATCGCCACCCTGGACGAGTCGCAGCGCGGCTCCCTGGAGCGGGTGCCCGACAACACGCGCATCGTGGACTTCGTCCCGCTGCACGCGCTGCTGCCCAGCTGCTCGCTGGTGATCAGCCACGCGGGCGCGGGGAGCTTCAACACCGCCCTGTACAACGGGGTGCCCCAGCTGCTCATCGCCGACCTGCTGGACGCCCCGCTCAAGGCGCGGGGGCTCGCCGAGCGCGGCGCCGGCCTGGCCTTCCACCCGGAGGGGCTGGACGTCGAGCAGGTCCGCGCCGGTGTGGTGCGGATGCTGGCGGAAAGCTCGTTCACCGAGGAGGCGGCCCGGCTGCGCGAGGAGCTGCACGCGCTGCCCACCCCGGCGCAGCTGGTGCCCGAGCTGGAACGGCTGGTCGAACGGCACCGCGGCCGCTCCGCCGACCGGGGCGAGTGACCGGCGCCGATGTACACCGAGCAGCTGAGCCGCGTCTACGAGTTCATCTACCGGGGGCGCGGGAAGGACTGGGCCGCGGAGGCGGACGAGGTCGCGCGGCTGGTGCGGGAGCGGTACGCGGGCGCGGCGCCCGCGCGCTCGCTGCTGGACGTCGCCTGCGGCACCGGCGCGCACCTGGAGGTCTTCGGCACGCTGTTCGACCGGGTCGAGGGCCTGGAGATGGCGAAGCCGATGCGCGAGCTGGCCCGGCGCCGGCTGCCGGGCACGGCGGTGCACGAGGGCGATATGCGCGACTTCGAGCTCGGCCGCCGCTTCGCCGTCGTCACCTGCATGTTCTGCTCGATCGCCTATGTGGGCGCCCTGGCGGAGATGCGGCGGGCCGTGGCGGCCATGGTCCGCCACCTCGAACCCGGCGGCGTGCTCGTCATCGAGCCGTGGTGGTTCCCGGAGAACTTCCTGGACGGCTACGTCGCCTGCGACACGGCCCGCGAGGACGACCTCACCGTGGTGCGGATGTCGCACTCGGTGCGCCGGGAGGGCGCCACCCACATGGAGGTGCGCTTCCTGGTGGGCCGGCCCGAGGGCATCGAGTCCTTCACCGAGTTCGAGGTGCTGTCGCTGTTCACCCGGGACGAGTACCTGGCCGCCTTCGCCGACGCCGGCTGCCCGGCGGAGTTCCTGCCGGGGAGGCTGTCCGGGCGCGGCCTCTTCGTCGGCGTCAAGAGCTGAGCCGCGGCGCGGGCCGAGGCCGGGCCCGGGTGGCCGCCACCCGGGCCCGGCCCCTCGTTCAGGGGCGGCGCGCCCGGCCGCTCACCAGCCCGCCTTGACCGTGTCCACGATGTGCTGGCGGTCCTGCTCCGTCACCCACCAGCCCACCGGGAGGCAGACCAGGCGCTCGGACACCTCGTCCATGCCCGGCAGCAGCGCGGCGTACTGGCGCACGCAGCTGTGCCGGTCGTTGCGCTCTTGCACCGGGCCCGCGGTGATCCCGGCCTCCTTCATCCGGGCCATGAAGCCCGCCATGTCGTCGACCTTCACCGGGTACACCCAGAAGGAGGAGGTACGGTCCTCGGCGCGCTCGGTCAGCTCCAGCCCGGGGACGCCGGCCAGCTCGCGGTCGAAGAAGGCGGCGTTGTCCTGGTGCCGCCGCACCACCTCGTCGGCGTGGTCCAGGTTCGCCAGGCCGATGGCGGCGTTGATGTCGTTCATGTGGAACTTGAAGCCCCACTCCGCGACGTCGTCGCGCACCAGGCCGCGCCCCTTGGCCTCCCGGTCGATGCCGAACCAGCGCAGCAGCTTGGCGCGGCGGTGCAGCTCGTCGTCGGGCAGCACCATCAGCCCGCCGTCACCGCAGGTCAGGTGCTTGACCGCCTGGAAGCTGAAGACGGAGACATTGCCGTGGTTGCCCAGCGGCTCGCCCCGGTAGCGGGCCCCCCAGGCGTGCGCGCAGTCCTCGATCACCATCGGCCGGAAGCCGAAGCGCCGCTCGGCCTCGTCCAGGATCCCGCTCAGCCGGGCCAGGTCCACCGGGTAGCCGGTGAAGTGCACGATCACGATCGCGCGGGTGGCCGGGGAGATCTTGCGGGCCAGGTCGTCCAGGTCGACGTTGAGGGTGCCCGGGTCGACGTCGACCCAGCGCAGCCGCACCCGGTTGGCCAGGATCGCCCAGTTGGTGGCCACCATGGTCAGCGGGGTGGTCAGCACCTCGCCGGGCTGCCCGCCGGGGCCGCCCTCGGGCTCCGTGCCGGCCACCATGTGCAGCGCCAGGTGCAGCCCCGAGGTGGCGCTGTTGACGGTGGCCACCCGGGGGTTGCCGACGCGCTCGGCCAGCGCCGCCTCGAACTCGTCGACCACCGGCCCCTGACCGACCATCCCGCTGGCCAGCACCTTGCCCACCGCCGCGGTCGCCTCGTCGGACATGGGCACTTTGAGAATCGGGATCACCGCTGGTCTCCTCGGGTCAGGGCTCAGTCGTGCGTGTCGTCGCGGCCCGCGCCGGGCTCGCGCAGCCGCGCGTACCACTCCTGGCAGGCGGCGTAGTCGGGCAGCAGCCCGGCCTTCTCGGCCTCGCGCAGCGTCGGCGCGGCGCGGTCCTTGGCCGACAGGACGTACTCGCGGTCGCGCGGCCAGGGCAGCTCCAGGTCGGGGTCCAGCGGATTGACCAGGATCTCCCGCTGCGGCGCGTAGGTGCTGGAGCACAGGTAGACGACGGTCGCGTCCTCGCTGGTCGGCATGTAGGCCAGTCCCAGCCCCTCCGCCACGTAGAGGGCCTGGCGGCCCTGGTCGTCCAGCTCCACCGGCACCGACTCGCCGAAGGTCGGCGAGCCCGTCCGGGTGTCGACCACCACCGCGCTGACGGCCCCGCGCGGGCAGGCCACGTACCGGGCCTGGCTGGGCGGGAGGGCGAAGGCGTGGATGCCGCGGATCGCGTCGCGGCGGGTGGAGGTGCAGTTGGCCTGCCGCACCACCAGCGGGTGCCCGACGGCCGCCTCGAAGGCGGGCCCGTTGAACAGCTCCAGGAAGGAGCCACGGTCGTCGGGATGGATCTTCGGGGTGACCAGGTAGGAGCCGTCCAGCTTGAGCGGGTCGATCCGCATGTCTCGCGCCCTTTCCCGGCAGCCGCATTCGACGTGGGGCGGCCCGCGGACCCGGTGCCGCCAGTGCACGACGGTGCCAAGGGCCGGGCGGGCGGACAACCCCTAGCTTGGCGGCCCCGGCGGGCGGCCGGACCGGGCCGCGGCGCCGCGGCGGCCTGGGGGCGGCCGCCCATATTTAGGGGTCTTCGGCCGGCGGGCCCTCGCCTAGTGTTCGCACCGTGCTCCTCGGCCCGGCCGGACGATGGACGGCGCCGCGCACCGCCGGGACCCCCAGGACGCACACCCGGCACCCCTGGCCCTCCGCCGCCGCACCCCCGGGGTGCGGGCCCGGCGCGCCGATCCGTTGAGGTGGTTCCGATTCCGCAAGCCCCGAGTGCGAAGGGCCCTATCCCCTTCGGCGCCCACCAGACCTGGCACCGGGTCACCGGCCGGCTGCACGCCGGCCGGCCGCCCGTCGTCGTGGTGCACGGCGGGCCCGGCAGCACCCACGACTACCTGCTCGCGCTCACCTCCCTCGCGGACGAGGGCTGGCCGGTGGTGCACTACGACCAGATCGGCAACGGCGGCTCCACGCACCTGCCGGACCGCGGCGCCGACTTCTGGACCGTGGACCTCTTCCTGGCCGAGCTGGACAACCTGCTGCGGCACCTCGGCATCGCCGGCGACTACGTGCTGTTCGGGCACTCCTGGGGCGGCATGCTCTCGGCCGCCCACGCCGCCCGCCGCCCGCCCGGCCTGCGCGGGCTCGTCATCGCCAACTCCCCGGCCTCGATGCCGCTGTGGCGGGAGCAGATGGAGGTGCTGCGGGCCGAGCTGCCGCCCGAGGTCGACGCGGTGCTGCGCCGGCACGAGGCGGCCGGCACCACCGACAGCGAGGAGTACTACACCGCGCTGCGCGTCTTCTACGACCGGCACGTGTGCCGGGTCGTGCCCTGGCCGCGCGACTACGCGGCCACCTTCATGGAGATCTACAACGACTCCACCGTCTACGCCACCATGAACGGGCCCACCGAGTTCCACGTGACCGGGACCCTCCGCGACTGGTCCGTCGAGGACCTGCTCCCCGACATCGCCGTGCCCACCCTGCTGCTGTCGGGCCGCCACGACGAGGCGACGCCCGCCACGGTGCGGCCGTACCAGGACCGCATCCCCGGCGCGCGGTGGACCGTGTTCGAGGAGTCCAGCCACGTCCCGCACCTGGAGGAGCCGGAGCGCTTCCACGCGGTCATGGCGGAGTTCCTCGGCGGCCTCGAAGCACCGGAGGGATAAGTGGCAGATCGCCCGACCGGCCTGTCCCCCGTACGCGACCGCCGGCCCGCCGGGCCGGCCGGGGCGCCGCCCCCGTCCCGCCGCCGCCCGACGGTCATCGTCAGCAGCGTGGCGTCGGACTCCCACACCTGGAACCTGGTCTACCTCCAGCTGCTGATCGAGGAACTGGGCTACGAGGTCGTCAACCTCGGCCCGTGCGTGCCCGACGAGCTGCTGGTGGCCGAGTGCCGGGAGCACCGCCCGGCGCTGGTGGTGATCAGCAGTGTGAACGGCCACGGCCACCAGGACGGCCTGCGGGTGATCGGGAAGCTGCGCGCCCGCCCCGAGCTGGCCCGCACCCCGGTGGTGATCGGCGGCAAGCTCGGCGTCTCCGGCTCCGCCGACCTGGAGCGCGGCCACGACCTGGTCGCGGCCGGCTTCACCGCCGTCTTCCAGGACGGCGCCGACGAGATGGGCTCCTTCCACCGGCTGCTGGCCTCGCTGCCCGGCACTCCCGCACCGCCGCGCGACGCGCTCTCGTGAGCGCGCTGACACCGCGCCCGGCCGGCTTCGGCGCCTTCGTCCGCGCGGCCGGGCGGGCCGGCTCGCTGGTGGTGCAGCCCCGGATGGGCTTCAGCCCGCCCGAGGAGATGCGCGCCGGGCTGCTGGCCACCCGCGAGGCCGCGGCCACCACGGTCGGCACCATCACCCTGGACAGCTACACCCGGGTCGGCGATCTGGCGGCGGTGGCCGAGGCGCTGCGCGAGGGCACCCGGCTCAACGGCTACCCGATCGTCAGCCACAGCGCCGACACCACCCGGACGGTGCTGGAGGGGGTGCGCGGCGAGGGCTTTCCGGTGCAGGTCAGGCACGGCTCGGCGACCCCGTTCGACATCTTCGCCGCGGCCATGTCGGTGGGGATCGACGCGACCGAGGGCGGCCCCGTCTCCTACTGCCTGCCGTATGGGCGCATCCCGCTGCACGAGTCGGTGGAGAACTGGGCCAGGTCCTGCCGGCACTTCGCGCTGCTGCGCGAGGCGGGCCTGGACCCCCACCTGGAGACCTTCGGCGGCTGCATGCTGGGCCAGCTGTGCCCGCCGAGCCAGCTGGTCGCCATCAGCGTGCTGGAGGCCCTCTTCTTCCGCCACCACGGCATCCGCAGCGTCTCGGTCAGCTACGCCCAGCAGACCCACCCGGGCCAGGACCGGGAGGCGATCGCGGCGCTGCGGCACCTGTGCGCCGAACTGCTGCCCGACACGGACTGGCACGTCGTGGTCTACGCCTATATGGGCGTGTACCCGAGCACCCGCGAGGGCGCCACCCGGCTGCTCGACCAGGCGGCCGAGCTGGCGGTGGCGACCGGCTCGGAGCGGCTGATCGTCAAGACGGTCGCCGAGTCGGTGCGGATCCCCACCATCGCCGAGAACGTCGCGGCCCTGGAGCGCGCCGCCGCGGTGGCCCGCCGCACCGCGGCGGACGCGGTGCGCCCGGACGCCGGCACCGAGACCTACGCCGAGGCCCGCGCCCTGGTGGAGGCGGTGCTGAACCTCGACGGCGACATCGGCCGGGCGCTGTTCCTGGCCTTCCAGCACGGCTACCTGGACATCCCCTACTGCCTGCACCCCGACAACATGGGGCGCGCCCGCAGCTACATCGACACCGACGGCCGGCTGCGCTGGGCCGACACCGGCTCACTCCCGCTCGGCTCGGTGCGCGGGCGCGGGCGCCGCTCGGTCTCCTCCGCCGACCTGCTGCACGCGCTGTCCTACATGCAGCGCAGCTTCGACGCCCTGGCCGGGCCGGAAGACCGGCGGGGGCGGCTGGCCGGGGACCCGGCGCGGCCCGGCGGTGTAGGGGATCGCTAGGGGTTCTGCGGCCGGTGGCCGCGAACTAGATTCCGGATCGAGCCGGGCCGCCGCACCCGCCGCACCGCGCCGGAGCGGCCGCGGGCCGTGCGGGCGGCGACGCGGGCAGGCGCGAGCGGCCGCGGCGGACGACACGCAGACAGGCGAGGGGACAGCGCAGACATGGAGACCGACGCCCGGCCCCGCACGGCCGTGGTCTTTCCCGGGATGGGCCCCTCGCAGTACGCCGACGTCAGCAGGTTCATGCTGGTCAACCCGGTGGCCCGCCGCCTGGTCGCGGCCGCCGGCGAGGCGCTGGGCTACTCACTGGTCGACCGCTACCGCGAGGCCGAGGGGGACTACAGCGAGTACGCCCAGGTGGCCTTCCTGGTCAACTGCCTCGCCCTGGCCGAGTGGGCCCGCGACGCGCTCGGCGTCGAACCCGAGCTGTGCGCGGGGCCGAGCTTCGGCGGCAAGGCGGCCGCCGCCCACGCGGGCACGCTGGCCTTCCCGGACGCGGTGCGGCTGACCGCGCGGCTCGCCCGGCTGATGGAGGACTACTTCGGCCGCGAGCACCGCGACGCGGTGACGCTCTCCTTCGTCCGCACTCCGGAGCCGGCGCTGGCGGAGATCCTGGCCGAGATGGACGAGCGCGGCGAGTGGTACGACATCGCCTGCCGCATCGACGAGGACTTCCACATGGTCACGCTGCGGGAGGGCGGGCTGGAGCGGATGCAGGCGCGGCTGCGCGCCGTCGGCGGCCTGCCGCTGTACTCGATGCGCCCGCCGCTGCACTCCGCCGCCTTCGCCGGGCTGCGGCGCCGGGCCGAGGAGGAGGTCTTCGCGGACTTCCACTTCGCCGACCCGAAGCTGCCGGTGGTCTCCGACCACGACGGCTCGGTCCTCACCTCCGCCGAGCAGGTGCGGACGCTGCTGCTGGACGGCATCGTGCGGGCGCTGCGCTGGCCCGAGGTGGTCGCGGCCTTCAAGGAGGCCGGCGTGACCCGGGTGTGCGTGGCGGGGCCGGACAGCCTGTTCGGCCGGGTGGGGATCACCACAGCCAACTTCGACGTGGTGGCGGCCAACCCGCGGCTGGCCATGCAGCCGCGGCGTCGGACCGGTACGCGCTAGAGGGGCCGGGACGGATGCGGGCCGTTCGGTCAGGCGGAGCGCGCCAGCACCCCCGACAGGGTGCCCCACAGCACGCCGGGGGTCTCGAAGGTCTCCAGCGTCAGCGCGTCGTCGGTGAACTTGACGTCGTAGGCGCTCTCCAGCGCGGCCAGCAGCTCGACCATCGCCAGCGAGTCCAGGCCCAGCTCGCGCAGGCCGGCGTCCGCGGCCAGCGGCTCGTCAGGGGAGAGGAAAGGGAGATAGGGGCGGAGGATCCCCTCGAAGCGTTCATCCCACATGGGTGGTCGACCTCATTTCCGGTGCGCGCCCGCAAGCCATTCCGGCCATCGGACATTTCGGATTCCCGGTGCACCAAGATACACGCGGCGCGGAGTGATCTGTCAATGAAACCGCGACCCGGTTCGAGAGAAGTCATAACGCGGATCGCGCCGAGGAGACGGCATGAATGAAATGAACGGGCCCGCTCTGCACGCTCGTTTTCTCCGCGGGCTTTCTGCGGCCCCCGACCGGCCCGCCTTTTATCTCGGCGCGCGCTCCGCCACCTACCGCGAGGTCCACGAGCGGGCGTTGCTGTGGGCGGGCGCGCTGCGCCGGGCCGCGGGCGGGACGCCCGCGCCGGTCGGCGTCCTGGCGGGCAAGGGCGAGACCGCCTACACCGGCATCCTGGCCGGCCTCTACGCCGGCGCCGTCGTCGTCCCGCTGCATCCGATGTTCCCGGCCGCCCGCACCCGCCAGATGCTCAAGGCCGCCGGGGTCGGCGCCCTGATCACCGACGAGCGCGGCGGCGCCGCGCTGCCCGAGCTGCTCGGCGCCGACCACGGCCTGCCGGTGCTCGCCCCGGCCGAGGCGCCCGGCGCCGCCGGGGCCGGCACCGTCGCGGCGCGCCCCGAGGACGCCCTGGACCGGCCGTGCCCCGCCGGCACCGACGACACCGCCTACGTGCTCTTCACCTCGGGCTCCACCGGCCGGCCCAAGGGCGTGCCGATCACCCACGGCAGCACGCACCACTACTTCCGGCTGCTGGACGCCCGCTACGACTTCAGCTCGCGCGACGTGTTCTCGCAGACCTTCGACCTGAACTTCGACTGCGCCATGTTTGACCTGTTCTGCGCCTGGGGCGCGGGGGCGAGCGTGGTGGCGGTCCCCCCGTCGGCCTACCGCGACCTGCCGGCCTTCTGCGCGGAGCGGGGGCTGACCGTCTGGTTCGCCACCCCGAGCGCGATCGGCCTCACCCGCCGGATGGGCGGGCTGGCCCCGGGCTCGCTGCCCTCGCTGCGCTGGAGCTTCTTCGCCGGCGAGGCCCTGCGCTGCCGCGACGCCGAGGACTGGCAGCGCGCCGCCGCGGGCTCGGTGGTGGAGAACCTGTACGGGCCGACCGAGCTGACCGTCACCGTCACCGCGCACCGCTGGGACCCCGACGCCTCCCGCAAGCTCGGCGTCAACGGCGTCGTGCCCATCGGCACCCTGCACGACGGCCACGAGGAGCTGCTGATCGGCGCGGACGGCGAGCCCGCGGAGACCGAGGGCGAGCTGTGCGTGGCCGGCCCGCAGCTGACCCCCGGCTACCTCGACCCCGAGGACGGCGCCGGCCGCTTCCTGGACCGGGACGGACGGCGCTGGTACCGCACCGGCGACCGGGTGCGGCGGGTCGGCGGCGGCGAGCTGGCCTACCTGGGCCGCCTCGACGCGCAGGTCCAGGTGCAGGGCTGGCGGGTCGAGCTGGGCGAGATCGACCACGCGCTGGCCGGCTGCCCGGGGGTGGAGAGCGCGGTCACCGTCAGCGCGGCGCGCGAGGACGGCGTGGAGCTGGTCGTGTTCTACACCGGCCGCCCCGCCACCCCCGCCGAGCTGGCCAGGAGCCTGCGCGAGCTGCTGCCCCACGGCATGATCCCGCGCCGGTACCAGCACCTGGACGAGCTGCCGCTGAACGCCAACCGCAAGGTCGACCGGCCGGTGCTCGCCGCCCGCGCCGCCGAGCTGGTCGGGGCGGCGGCGCCGACCCGCGGCGGGGCGGCCGGCTGAACGGCGCGGCGCCATTCGGCCGGAGCGCGCGTCCGCGCCAAAACCGGCCGGAAAATGGCGCCTCCGGTGCGGGAACCGTTCGGTGCTTCCGATGAGGGGACGCTTAAGGACCCCTAGGGGCGAGGTAGGGGTGGGACCGGTGTGCGCGTCTCCGTAATGTGCATTCCGGTATGCCGGGCGCCATTTGCCTGTCCATGTGCTCATGCGGTTCCGGCCGTCCGCCCGGTGCGCACAATTCTTTATTTCGACGTCGCGGGATCTGTGATCGAGGTGACTCGGTGGTAAACGAGCAGAAGCTGGTCGACTACCTCAAGCGGGCCACCGCGGATCTGCGCGACGCACGGCGGCGGCTGCACGAGGCCGAGCAGCGCGAGTACGAGCCGATCGCGATCGTGGGCATGGCCTGCCGCTACCCGGGCGGCGTGGCGAGCCCCGAGGACCTGTGGCGGCTGGTCGAGCGGGGCGGCGACGGCATCACCCCGTTCCCGGCCGACCGGGGCTGGGACCTGGAGCGGCTCTACGACCCCTCGGGCGAGGCGCCGGGCTCGGTCTACACCCGCGAGGGCGGCTTCCTGCACGACGCGGCCGAGTTCGACCCGGACCTGTTCGGGATCAGCCCGCGCGAGGCGCTGACCATGGACCCGCAGCAGCGGCTGCTGCTGGAGACCTCCTGGGAGGCGCTGGAGCGGGCCGGCATCGACCCGGCCGGGCTCAAGGGCAGCCCGTCCGGCGTCTTCGCCGGGGTGATGTACCACGACTACGGCCGCAGCAGCAGCGACGGCAACATGGTGTCGGGCCGGGTCGCCTACACCTTCGGCCTCGAGGGCCCCGCGGTGACGGTCGACACCGCCTGCTCCTCCTCCCTGGTCGCCCTGCACCTCGCCGCCCACTCGCTGCGGCGCGGCGAGTGCCGCCTGGCGCTGGCCGGCGGCGTCTCCGTCATGGCCACCCCCGAGTCCTTCGTGGAGTTCAGCGAGCAGCGCGGGCTGTCGGCGGACGGCCGGTGCAAGTCCTTCTCCGACGCCGCCGACGGGGTCGGCTGGTCCGAGGGCGTCGGCGTGCTGGTGCTGGAGCGCCTGTCGGACGCCCGCCGCAACGGGCACCGGGTGCTCGCGGTGGTGCGCGGCAGCGCGGTGAACCAGGACGGCGCCTCCAACGGGATCACCGCCCCCAACGGCCCCTCCCAGCAGCGGGTGATCCGGCAGGCGCTGGCGAGCGCGGGAGTGCCGGCCGACCAGGTGGACGCCGTGGAGGCGCACGGCACCGGCACCACGCTGGGCGACCCGATCGAGGCGCAGGCGCTGATCGCCACCTACGGACAGGAGCGCCCCGAAGGGCGGCCGCTGTACCTCGGCTCGGTCAAGTCCAATATCGGGCACACCCAGGCGGCGGCGGGCGTCGCGGGCGTGATCAAGATGGTGCAGGCGATGCGGCACGGGGTGCTGCCCCGCACGCTGCACGCTGAGGCGCCCTCGTCGCAGGTGGACTGGTCGGCCGGGACCGTGGAACTGCTCACCGGGCCGCGCGCCTGGGCGGCCGAGGGCCGCCCCCGCCGGGCCGGGGTGTCGTCCTTCGGCATCAGCGGCACCAACGCGCACGTCATCATCGAGCAGGCGCCGGCCGAGGAACCGGCCGACACGGCGGCCGAGCCCGCCGCCGGGGCTCCGGCCGTACCGCCGGTGGTCCCGGTGCTGGTGTCGGGCCGGGGCGAGCGGGGCCTGGCCGCCCAGGCCGGGCGGCTGGCCGACTTCCTCGCCGAGCAGGCCGACGCCGGGCTGCCCGACGTGGCGGCGGCACTGGTGACCACCCGCTCGCTGCTGGACCACCGCGGTGCGGTGGTGGCGGCCGACCGCGCCGAGGCGGTGGCCGGGCTGCGCGCGCTCGCGGCGGGCGAGCCGCACCCGGGCCTGGTGCGGGGGGCGGCGCGCGAGGGCGGGCTGGCCGTCGTCTTCTCCGGCCAGGGCTCGCAGCGGCTCGGCATGGGCCGTGAACTGCACGCCGCCTTCCCGGTGTTCGCCGACGCCTTCGACGAGCTGTGCGGCGCCTTCGACGGGCCGCTCGCGGCGGCGCTGGCCGAGGCGGGGGCCGCGTCGCTGCGCGAACTGCTGTGGGCCGAACCCGGCGGCCCGCACGAGGGCCTGGTCGACCAGACCCTCTACACCCAGGCCGGCCTGTTCGCCTTCGAAGTCGCGCTGTTCCGGCTGCTGGAGTCCTGGGGCGTGCGCCCGGACTTCCTGGCGGGCCACTCCATCGGCGAGATCAGCGCCGCGCATGTCGCCGGGGTGCTCTCCCTGGCCGACGCGTGCGCGCTGGTCGCGGCCCGGGGCCGGCTGATGC
Organism: Allonocardiopsis opalescens; assembly: GCF_003002095.1. Classification (GTDB taxonomy): domain Bacteria; phylum Actinomycetota; class Actinomycetes; order Streptosporangiales; family Streptosporangiaceae; genus Allonocardiopsis; species Allonocardiopsis opalescens. Next base: position 406,454 of record NZ_PVZC01000001.1, read on the forward strand.
AGGCGCTCCCGGACGGCGGGGTGATGGTGGCGGTGCAGGCCGCCGAGGACACCGTGCTGCCCTTCCTGGCCGGCGCCGAGGACCGGGTGGGGATCGCGGCCGTGAACGGCCCGGCCTCGGTCGTGGTCTCCGGTGACCGCGAGGCGGTGGCCGGGATCGCCGCCCGGTTGGCCGAGTCGGGGCACAAGACGCGGCCGCTGCGGGTCTCGCACGCCTTCCACTCGCCGCTGATGGAGCCGATGCTCGCGGAGTTCGCGGCCGCGATCGGCGGCCTGTCCTTCCAGGCGCCGCGCGTCCCCGTGGTGTCCAACGTGACCGGCGCCGTGGCGGGGGACGAGATCGCCACCCCGGACTACTGGGTGGAGCACGTGCGCGCCGCCGTGCGCTTCGGCGACGGCGTCCGGACCCTGCACGACCAGGGCGTGCGCACGTTCCTGGAGGTCGGCCCGGACAGCGTGCTGGCGGCCATGGGGCCGCCGAACCTGCCCGAGGAGGCCGAGGCGCGCTTCACCGCCGCCGCCCGCCGCGACCGCGACGAGGTGCGGCAGGCCGTCACCGCGCTGGCGGAGCTGCACGCCCGCGGCGCGCGGGTGGACTGGAGCCCGCTGCTCCCCGAGGCGGCCGGCCCGGTGGAGCTGCCCACCTACGCCTTCCAGCGGCAGCGCTACTGGCTCGACTCGCCCGGCGCCGCCGCGGCCGACCCGGCCCGGCTCGGCCAGGCCGCCGCCGGCCACCCGGTGCTCGGCGCGGTCGTCGCCGCCCCGGACGGCGGCGCGGTCACCCTGACCGGCCGCATCTCGCTGGACACGCACCCCTGGCTGGCCGAGCACCGGGTCCACGGCACCGTGCTGGTGCCCGGCACCGCCCTGGTGGAGCTGGCCGTGCGGGCCGGCGACGAGGCGGGCTGCGGCGTCCTCGCCGAGCTGGCCCTGGAGGCGCCGCTGGTGGTCCGCGACGCCGCCCCGGTCGTGATCCGGGTGGTGGTGGACGCCGCCGACGAGGCGGGCCGCCGGAGCGTGGGCGTCTACGCCCGCCCGCAGGACGGCCCGGCCGAGGACGGCTGGGTCCGGCACGCCGCCGGCATGCTCGTTCCCGCCGGCGGGGGCGCCGCCCTCCCGGTCGCGGACTCCGCCGCCTGGCCGCCCCCGGGCGCCGAACCGGTCGCTCTGGACGGCTTCTACCAGCGGCAGGCCGGGACCGGCCTGGAGTACGGGCCGCTCTTCCAGGGGCTGCGCAGCGTCTGGCGGCGCGGCGAGGAGGTCTTCGCCGAGGCGGCGCTGCCCGAAGGCGAGGCGCCCGGCGCCTTCGGCATCCACCCCGCCCTGTTCGACGCCGCCCTGCACGCCGCCGCCTTCGCCGGCGGCGCGGCCGAGCCGGACGCCCCGACCGTCCCCTTCGCCTGGTCGGACGTCGAACTGCACGCCGGCGGCGCCACCCGGGTGCGGGTGCGCGTCGCCCCCGGCGAGGGCGGCGGCCTGTCCATCGCGCTGGCGGACCCCTCCGGCGGCCCTGTCGCCTCGGTGCGCTCGCTGGTCACCCGCGAGGTGTCCCGCGACCGGCTCGACGCCGCCCCGGGGGGTGAGCCGCTGTACCGGGTCGAGTGGACCGCAGTGCCGGTTCCATCCGGCGCGGCGCCCGCCCCCGCCCTGGTACCGGACGCGGACGCCGCCTCCCTCGCCGCCATCGGCGGCGGGGACGCGGCACCGGGCGACGGCCCGGCCGGCGCCGTGGTGCTGCCCGCCGTCTCCGCACCGGGCGGAGCCGGACTCCCGGAGGCGGTCCGGGCGCTGACGCACCGCGTGCTCGCCGGGGTCCAGGCGGTGCTGGCCGAGGACGGGCCCGCCGGCGCGCGCCTGGTGGTGGTCACCCGGGGCGCGGTCGAGGCGGTGCCGGGCGAGGGCGTGGCGGACCTGGCGGCGGCCGCGGTGTGGGGACTGGTGCGCTCCGCGCAGGCCGAGCACCCGGGGCGCTTCGCCCTGGTGGACACCGACGCCTCCGTCCCGCTCGCCGAGCTGGCCGCGCTCACCGCGTCGGGCGCCCCCGAACTCGCCGCCCGCGACGGCGCGGTGCTGGCCCCCCGGCTGGTGCGCCTGCACGGCGCGGACGGGCCGGCCGCGCGGCCGGAGCTGCCGGGCACGGTGCTGGTCACGGGTGGTACCGGTGGGCTGGGCGCGCTGGTGGCGCGGCATCTGGTGGCCGAGTACGGGGTGCGGAGCCTGCTGCTGGCGAGCCGGCGCGGCCCGGATGCGCCGGGCGCGGCCGAACTGGTGGCGGAGCTGGAGAGTGCGGGCGCCTCGGTGCGGGTGGCCGCGTGCGACGTGTCGGACCGGGCGGCGCTGCGCGCGCTGCTGGACTCCGTTCCGGCCGGGGCCCCGCTGGCGGGTGTGGTGCATACGGCGGGCGTCCTGGACGACGGAGTCGTCACCGCGCTGACGCCCGAGCGGCTGGACGCCGTCCTGGCGCCGAAGGCGGACGCCGGCTGGCACCTGCACGAACTCACCCGCGAGCTGGACCTGGGCATGTTCGTGCTGTTTTCCTCCACCTCGGGCCTGGTGGACGGCGCCGGGCAGGCGGGCTACGCCGCGGCCAACACCTTCCTGGACGCCCTGGCCCAGCACCGGCGGGTGGCCGGGCTGCCCGCGGTCTCGCTGGCCTGGGGCCTGTGGGAGCAGGCGGGCGGTATGGCCGGCGGGCTGGACGCCGCGGCCCGCTCGCGGCTGGCCCGTTCGGGCGCGCTCCCGCTGCCCGACGCCGAAGGGCTGCGGCTGCTCGACACCGCCGTCCGGACCGGGCTGCCGGTGCTCGCCCCGGTGAAGTGGGACCTCGCCGCCCTGCGGGCCAGGGGCGAGGAGCTGCCCGCGCTGCTGCGCGGCCTGGCCGGCCGCCCGGCGCGCCGGACCGCCGCGGCGGCGGGCGGCGGCTCGGCGCTGGCCGAGCGGCTGGCGGGGGTGGAGGCGTCGCGCCGCCGGGCCGCGGTGGTGGAGCTGGTGGCGGCACAGGTGGCGGCGGTGCTGGGCTACGCCGACGCCAAGGGCGTCGAGCCGGCGCGCGCCTTCCAGGACCTGGGCTTCGACTCGCTGACGGCGGTGGAGTTCCGCAACGGGCTGAGCAAGGCGACCGGGTTGCGGCTCCCGGCCACGCTGGTCTTCGACCACCCGACACCCCTGGCGCTGGCCGAGCACCTGCTGGCCGAGGTCGACGGCGCGGCCGACCGGTCGGGGGCGGTCATGGCGGTCGGCGCGACCGACGAGCCGATCGCCATCGTCGGCATGGCCTGCCGGTACCCGGGCGGGGTGAGCAGCCCGGACGAGCTGTGGCGGCTGGTGGCCGAGGGCGGCGACGGCATCTCCCTGTTCCCGACCGACCGGGGCTGGGACCTGGACGGCCTCTACGACCCGGAAGGCCGGCGGCCGGACACCTCGGTGACCCGCGAGGGCGGCTTCCTGCACGACGCCGCCGACTTCGACCCCGGCTTCTTCGGCATCAGCCCGCGCGAGGCGCTGGCCATGGACCCCCAGCAGCGGCTGCTGCTGGAGACCTCCTGGGAGGCCGTCGAACACGCCGGGATCGACCCCGCCGGGCTCAAGGGCAGCCCCACCGGCGTCTTCGCGGGCATGATGTACCACGACTACGCGAGCGGCGGCACCGGCGGCAGCATGGTGTCGGGCCGCGTCGCCTACACCCTCGGCCTGGAGGGCCCGGCGGTCACCGTGGACACCGCCTGCTCGTCCTCGCTGGTCGCGCTGCACTGGGCGGCGCAGGCGCTGCGCTCCGGCGAGTGCTCCCTCGCCCTGGCCGGGGGCGTCACCGTCATGGCCACCCCCGACTCCTTCATCGCCTTCACCCAGGAGCGCGGCCTCGCCCGCGACGGCCGGTGCAAGTCCTTCTCCGACGCCGCCGACGGGGTGGCCTGGGGCGAGGGCGTCGGCGTGCTGGTGCTGGAGCGGCTGTCGGACGCCCGCCGCAAGGGCCACCGCGTCCTCGCGGTCGTCCGGGGCTCGGCGACCAACCAGGACGGCGCCTCCAACGGCATCACCGCGCCCAACGGCCCGTCCCAGATGCGGGTCATCCGGCAGGCGCTGGCGAGCGCCGGGCTCACCCCGTCCGAGGTGGACGTGGTGGAGGCGCACGGGACCGGCACCACTCTGGGCGACCCGATCGAGGCGCAGGCCCTCCTGGCCACCTACGGGCAGGAGCGCCCCGAGGGCCGACCGCTGTACCTGGGCTCGCTGAAGTCCAACATCGGGCACACGCAGGCGGCGGCGGGCGTCGCGGGCGTGATCAAGATGGTGCAGGCGATGCGGCACGGCGTCATGCCGAAGACGCTGCACGTGGACGCGCCCAGCACCAAGGTGGACTGGTCGGCGGGCGCGGTCGAGCTGCTGACCGAGCCGCGCCCCTGGGAGGCGGACGGGCATCCGCGCCGGGCGGGAGTCTCGTCCTTCGGCATCAGCGGCACCAACGCGCACGTGATCATTGAGCAGCCCCCAGCGGAGGCCGCGGAGCCGGTTGAGGACGGCCCCGAACCCGCGGTGGTGCCGTGGCCGCTGTCGGCGAAGACCGCCGAGGCGCTGCGCGCGCAGGCGGGGCGCCTCGCCGACCGGCTGGCCGAGCTGCCCGAGGCGCGGCCGCTCGACGTGGCGCACGCCCTCGCCACCACCCGGACCGAGTTGGAGCACCGCGCGGTCGTGGTGGTGCGCGACGGCGCGGCGGCGCCGGGAGAGCTGCGCGCCCTGGCCGAGGGGCGGGACGGCGCGGGCGCGGTGGCGGGCGCGGCGGGCCCGACGGCGGCGGAGGCGGTGTTCGTCTTCCCCGGCCAGGGCTCGCAGTGGCCGGGGATGGGCCTGGAGCTGCTGGAGACCTCCCCGGAGTTCGCCCGGGCGCTGGGCGAGTGCGCCGCCGCGGTGGAGCGGCACGTCGACTGGCGCGTCCTGGACGTGCTGCGCGGCGTCGAGGGCGCGCCCTCGCTGGAGCGGGTCGACGTGGTGCAGCCGGTGCTGTGGGCGGTGATGGTCTCCCTGGCCGAGCTGTGGCGCTCGGCGGGTGTCACCCCGGCCGCGGTGGTCGGGCACTCGCAGGGCGAGGTGGCGGCGGCCTGCGTCGCCGGGGCGCTCTCACTCGACGACGGCGCCCGGATCGCGGTGGCGCGCAGCCGCGCCGTGGCCGAGCGGCTGACCGGGCTCGGCGGCGGGATGCTGTCGGTGGGGCTGCCCGAGGAGCGGGTGCGCGAGCTGCTGGCCGAGCGGGGCGACGGGCTCTCGCTGGCGGTGGTCAACGGCGCCGGCTCGGTGGTCGTCTCCGGTGACGGCGCCGCCCTGGACGCGCTCGCCGCCGACCTCAGGCGCGACGACGTGCGGGTCAAGCGGGTGCCGGTGGACTACGCCTCCCACTCGGCGCACGTGGAGGTGCTGCGGGACGGCCTGCTGGCCGAACTCGCCGGGATCGAGCCGCGCCTCGCCGCGGTGCCCTTCCACTCCACGGTGACCGGGAACGTGGTGGCGGACACCACCGCCCTGGACGCCGAATACTGGTACGCGAACCTGCGGGAGACCGTCTCCTTCGCCCGCGTCACCCGGGACCTGCTCGCGAGCGGTGTCCGCGCCTTCGTGGAGCTGAGCCCGCACCCGGTGCTGACGATGGCCGTCGAGGAGACCGCCGCGGCCGCCGGCGCCGACGACGTGCTGGCGGTCGGCACCCTGCGCCGCGACGACGGCGGCCCGGACCGGCTCATCGCCTCCCTGGGCCAGGCCTGGGCGCACGGCGTGCCGGTGGACTGGTCCGCGCTGCTCACCGGGGCCGCGCCCCGCCACGTCGAGCTGCCCACCTACCCCTTCCAGCGCAGCCGCTTCTGGATGGACGGCGCGGCCGGGGCGGCCGACGTCACCGCGGCGGGCCTGCGCTCGGCCGAGCACCCCGTGCTCGGCGCGGTGGTGGCCGCTCCCGACGGCGCCGCGACGCTGACCGGCCGGCTGTCGCTGGACGCCCAGCCGTGGCTGGCCGAGCACCGGGTGCTGGACGCCGTGCTCGTCCCGGGCAGCCTGCTGGCGGAGCTGGCCGTCCGCGCCGGGGACGAGGTCGGCTGCCCGGTGCTGGACGAACTGGCCCTGGACACCCCGCTGGTCCTGGACGAGCGGGACCGCTTCGCCGTCCAGGTGGTGGTGGCCGCCGCCGGCGCCTCCGGCCGGCGCGGCGTCGAGCTGTACGCCCGGCCCGAGCACGCCGGCCCCGAGCAGCGCTGGTCGCGCCTGGGCGGCGGTGTGCTCGCCCCGGCGGAGGCCGCGCCGCCCGCCCAGGACGCCGAACTCGCGTCCTGGCCCCCTCCGGGGGCACGCCAGGTCCCGGTCGCGCCGGACGGCGACGCGGCCCGGCCCGCCGGGCTGCGGGCGCTCTGGCGGCGCGGCGACGAGGTTTTCGCCGAGGTCGCGGCGCCCGGCGACGGGACGGCCGCCGCCTTCGGACTGCACCCGGCGCTGCTGGACGCGGCGCTGCGCGCGGCCGCGCCGCCCGGGACCGCAGAGGGCCCCGCGCTGCCCTGGGAGTGGTCCGGGCTGCGGCTGCACGCGGCGGGCGCCGAGCGGATCCGGGCGCGGATCGCCTCCGACGGCGCGGGCGGGCAGGCCGTCACCCTCGCCGACCCGGCGGGCGGCCCGGTCGCCGAGGTGCGCTCCGTCCGCCGCCGCCCGCTCTCGGCCGAGCGGCTGGAGGCGGCGCGCGCTGAGCACCGCGGCCGCGCGGGCGCGCTGTACCGGCTGGAGTGGGCGGCCGAGCCCGCGGCGGCCGGCCCCGCGCCCGGACCGGGCGCCGGTGAGGCGGCGATCATCGGCGCCGACCCCTTCGGCCTCGGCGCGGCCCTCGGCGGCGCCGTCGCCTACCCCGACGTGGCCGCGCTGGCCGCGGCCGCCGGCGGGGCGGCGCCCCGGATGGCGCTGCTGAGCTGCCCGCCCGCCCCGGCGGACGAGGCCGTCCGGGAGGCGGACGGCGGTGTCCTGGCCGCCGTGCGGGCCTGGGCGGCCGGGGAGGGACCTGCGGGCACCACGCTCGTCGTGGTCACCAGGGGCGCGGTGGCCGCCGCCGACGCCGACGCCCCCGACCCGGCGGGCGCCGCGGTGTGGGGGCTGGTGCGCGCCGCCCAGGCGGAGGCGCCCGGCCGCTTCGCGCTGGCCGACGCCGACGACCCGGCCGGCGCGCTCGGCGCCGTCCTCGCGGCCGTCGCGGCGCGGTCGGCGGACAATGTGCAGCTGGCCGTGCGCGCGGGCACCGTCCTCAGCCCCCGGCTGGCCGTGGCGCGGCCGCCGGCCGAGGCCCGGCCGCCGGCGCTCGACCCGGCCGGGACGGTGCTGCTCACCGGAGCGGCCGACCCGCGGGCCGGTGCCGTCGCCCGCAGGCTGCTCGCCGAGCACGGCGCCCGCACGCTGCTGCTGGCCCACTCCGGTGGCCCGGACGCGGCCGAGGCGGCCCGCCTGACCGCCGAACTGGCCGGGCTCGGCGCGTCCGCCCGCGCCGCCGCCTGCGACCCCGCCGACCGCGAGGCGCTGCGCGGGCTGCTGGCCGGGCTGCCCGCCGACGCGCCGCTGACCGGGGTCGTGCACATCCCGGAGCCGGTGGAGGGCGGACCGCTCGCCGGGCCGGCCCCCATCGGGCTCGACGCGGTGTCCCGCGCGCAGGACGCAGCCCGCAACCTGCACGAACTCACCAGCGGACTCGACCTCTCCCTCTTCGTGCTGTTCTCCACGGCCGCCGGCACGCTCCCCGCCGCGGGCGAGGCCGCGCCCGCCATGGCCGGCGCCTACCTGGACGCCCTCGCACGGCGGCGCAGCGCGGCCGGGCTGCCGGCGCGCTCGCTCGCCTGGGGCCGCTGGGAGTCCGACGCGGAGTCCGACGCCGCCGCCGCGCCCCCCGCCGACCTGGGTCTGGGCGAGGCCGAGGCGATGGAACTGCTCGGGGCGGCGCTCGGCCTGGCCGAGCCCGCGGTCGTGGCCGCGCGCTGGGACCTGGCCGGCCTGCGCCGGCTGGCCGCCGAGCAGGTACCGCCGGTGGCGCGCGGGCTGCTCGGCGGGCCGGCCCGCCGAGCGGCCGCCGGGGCGCTGGAGGACGAGCCGGTCCGGACCCGGCTGGCCGAGCGGCTGGCCGGGCTGGACGAGGCGGAGCAGCGGTCGCTGCTGGTCGAGCTGGTGCGCACGCACGCGGCCGCGGTGCTCGGCCACGACGGCGCCGCGGACGTCGATCCGGCCCTCGCCTTCCAGGACCTGGGCTTCGCCTCGCTGACCGCCGTCGAGCTGCGCAACCGGCTCAGCGGCGCCACCGGGATGCGGCTGCCCGCCACACTCGTCTTCGACCACCCCACCCCCGCCGCCCTGGCCGGCTACCTGCTCGCCGAACTGACCCAGACGGCCGCCGCGCCGCCGCCGGTCCGCGCCGCCGCCGCCTCGGACGAGCCGATCGCGATCGTCGGGATGGCCTGCCGGTATCCGGGCGGGGTGGCGAGCCCCGAGGACCTGTGGCGGCTGGTGGCCGAGGGCGGCGACGGGATCACCGAGTTCCCGGCCGACCGGGGCTGGGACCTGGAGCGGCTCTACGACCCCGACCCGAACCGGTCCGGCACCTCCTACGTCCGCGAGGGCGGCTTCCTGCACGACGCGACCGACTTCGACGCCGCCTTCTTCGGGATCAGCCCCCGCGAGGCGCTGGCCATGGACCCCCAGCAGCGCCTCGTGCTGGAGACCTCGTGGGAGGCGCTCGAACGCGCGGGGCTCGACCCCGACGCGCTGCGCGGCGAGCCGGTCGGCGTCTTCGTCGGCGCGGGCGACCTGGACTACGCCGCCCCGCCCGCCGAGATGCCCGAGGACATGGAGGCGTACCTGATCAGCGGCGGCTCGGCCGCCGTGGTCTCGGGCCGGGTCTCCTACGCCCTCGGCCTTGAGGGCCCCGCGGTGACGGTGGACACCGCCTGCTCGTCCTCGCTGGTGGCGCTGCACTGGGCGTCGCAGGCGCTGCGGTCGGGGGAGTGCTCCCTCGCGCTGGCGGGCGGCGTCTCCGTCATGTCCACGGCCGACGGCTTCGTGGTCTTCAGCCGGCAGAGCGGCCTGGCGCCGGACGGACGGTGCAAGCCCTTCGCGGACGCGGCCGACGGCACCGGCTGGTCCGAGGGGGTGGGCATGCTGGTGCTGGAGCGGCTCTCCGACGCCCGCCGCAACGGCCATCACGTGCTCGCCGTGGTGCGGGGCTCGGCCGTCAACCAGGACGGCGCCTCCAACGGGCTGACCGCGCCGAACGGCCCCTCGCAGCAGCGGGTGATCCGTCAGGCGCTGGCCAGTGCGGAGGTGGCGCCCGACCAGGTCGACGTGGTCGAGGCGCACGGCACCGGGACCACGCTGGGCGACCCGATCGAGGCGCAGGCGCTGATCGCCACCTACGGGCAGGACCGGCCCGAGGACCGGCCGCTCTACCTCGGTTCGCTGAAGTCCAATATCGGGCACGCCCAGGCGGCGGCCGGCGTCGGCGGCGTCATCAAGATGGTGATGGCCATGCGGCACGGCGTCATGCCCCGCACCCTGCACGTGGACGCGCCGTCCTCGCAGGTGGACTGGGCGGCCGGCGCGGTGGAGCTGCTGACCGAGCCGCGCCCGTGGGACGAGCCCGGCGACCGGCCCCGGCGCTTCGGAGTCTCCTCCTTCGGCGTCAGCGGCACCAACGCGCACGCGATCATCGAGCAGCCCCCGGCCGCGCCGGGCGGCGGCGAGGACCCGGCCGCGCCGCTCCCGCTGGTGCCGCTGGCGGTGTCGGCCCGGACGCCCGGCGCCCTGGCCGCCCAGGCCGGGCGGCTGGCCGCCTTCCTGGCCGAGCACGGCGGGACCGGCCTCCCCGAGGCCGCCGCGGCGCTGGCGGGCGGGCGCGCGGCACTGGAGCACCGCGCCGTCGTGCTGGCCGCCGACCGCGCCGAGGCCCTGGCCGGGCTGGCCGCCCTGGCCGCCGGTGAGCCGCACCCCGGCGTCGCGCGGGGCGCTGTCCGGCCCGGGCGCCTGGCGGTGCTCTTCTCCGGGCAGGGTTCGCAGCGGCTCGGGATGGGGCGGGAGCTGTATGCCGCCTTCCCGGTGTTCGCCGAGGGTTTCGATGAGCTGTGCGGTGCCTTGGACGGGCCGCTCGCGGCGGCGCTGGCCGAGGCGGGGGCCGCTTCGCTGCGCGAGGTGCTGTGGGCCGGGCCGGAGTCCGACGCCGCCGGGCTGCTGGACCGGACCGTGTTCACCCAGGCGGGGCTGTTCGCCTTCGAGGTGGCGCTGTTCCGGCTGGTGGAGTCGTGGGGGGTGCGTCCGGACTTCCTGGCGGGCCACTCGATCGGGGAGATCAGCGCCGCGCACGTGGCCGGGGTGCTGTCGCTGGCGGACGCGTGCGCGCTGGTGGCGGCGCGCGGGCGCCTGATGCAGGCGCTCCCGGCGGGCGGGATGATGGTGGCGGTGCAGGCGGCCGAGGACGAGGTCGTCCCGCTGCTCGCCGGGATCGAGGACCGGGTCGGGATCGCGGCCGTCAACGGCCCGAACTCCGTCGTGGTCTCCGGTGCCCGCGAGGCGGTGGCCGACGTGGCGGCGCGGCTGGCCGAGGCGGGGCACAAGACGCGTGAGCTGCGGGTGTCGCACGCCTTCCACTCGCCGCTGATGGAGCCGATGCTGGCGGAGTTCGCGGCCGCGATCGCGGATCTGCGCTTCCAGGCGCCGCGCGTTCCCGTGGTGTCCAACGTGACCGGTGCCCTGGCCGGGGACGAGATCGCCACCCCCGGCTACTGGGTGCGGCACGTGCGCGCCGCCGTGCGCTTCGGCGACGGCGTCCGGACCCTGCACGAGCAGGGCGTCCGCTCCTTCCTGGAGATCGGTCCCGACAGCGTGCTCGCCTCCCCGGTGCTGGAGACCCTGGGCGAGGCGGCCGAGCAGGCCGCCGTGGCGGCCGCCGCGCGCCGCGACCGCGACGAGGTGCGGCAGGCCGTGGCCGCGCTGGCGACCCTGCACGTCCACGGCCTGCGCCCGGACTGGACCGCCCTGCTGGCCGGGCGCGTCGCCGGGCCCGTGGTCGCGGAGCTGCCCACCTACGCCTTCCAGCGGGAGCGGTACTGGCTGCGCCCCTCCGGCGGGTCCGGCGACGTCGCCGCAGCCGGGCTCCGCCCCGCGGACCACCCGCTGCTGGGCGCCGTGGTGGCGGCACCCGAGGGCGGCGCGGTGACGCTGACCGGGCGCCTGTCCCTGGACACCCAGCCCTGGCTGGGCGAGCACCGGCTGGGCGGCGCGGCGGTGCTGCCCGGCAGCGCCCTGGTCGAACTGGCGATCCGGGCCGGCGACGAAGCCGGCTGCGGCGTCCTCGCGGAGCTGGCCGTGGACGCCCCGCTCGTCCTGGACGAGCGGGCGCGCCTCGCGCTCCAGGTCGTGGTGGGCGCCGCCGACGCGGCGGGCCGCCGGACCGTGGCCGTGCACACCCGCCCGGAGGACGCCCCCGCCGGCACCGGCTGGACCCGCCACGCCGCCGGCCTGCTCGCCCCCGCCGCGCCGGCGCCCGCGGCGCCCCCCGCCGACCTGTCGGTGTGGCCGCCCCGCGACGCGGTGCCGCTGGACCCGGCGGAGGCGTCCGCCCACGCGGCCGAGGCGGGCCACCTCCGGGGGCCGGCCTTCCAGGGCCTGCGGGCCGCCTGGCGGCGCGGCGACGAGATCTTCGCCGAAGTCGCGCTGCCCGAGCAGGCAGGGCCGGTCGACGGCTACGGCATCCACCCCGCCCTGCTGGACGCCGCCGCCCACGCGCTGGCGCCGGCCGGCGCGGACGACGCCAGACCGCTGCTGCCGGCCGCCTGGACCGGGGTGGAGCTGCACGCCTCCGGCGCCGCGGAGCTGCGCGTCCGGCTGACCGCGGACGGGGCGGAGGCCAGAGAGGTCATCCTGGCCGACGCCACCGGGGCGCCCGTCGCCGCCCTGGAGTCCGTCGCCTTCCGGCCCGCCGAGGCCGCAGGGCTGCCGGGGCCGCGCACCGACGGTCTCTACCAGGTGGAATGGATCCCGGTCGGCGCGACGGCGGCCGAGCCCCCGGCGCTGGACGGGGTGGCGGTGCTGGGCGAGGACGCCGGCCCCTTCGCCGCCGCCCTGGGCGCCGCGGTGCCGGCCCACCCCGACGTGGCGGCGCTCGCCGCCGCCGTCGAGGGAGGCGCGGCCCCGCCCGCGCTGGTGCTGCTGCCCTGCCCGCCCCGTCCCGGCGGCGGACTCCCAGGCGAGGTGCGGGCGTCCCTCGGCCGCGTCCTGGCGCACGCACGCGCCCTTCTGGCCGAGAGCCGCCTCGCGGCGGCGCGGCTGGCGGTGGTGACCAGCGGGGCGGTGGAGGCGCTGCCCGGCGAGGGCGTCGCCGACCTGGCGGCCGCGCCGGTGTGGGGCCTGATCCGGGCGGCGGAGTCCGAGGCGCCCGGCCGCTTCCGCCTCATCGACCTGGCCGACCCGGCGGACGCCTCCGGCGCGCTCGCCGCCGCGGCGCTGCCCGTCGCCGAGGCGGCGGTGCGCGGCGGCGCCCTGCTCGCCCCCCGGCTGGCCCGGTGCGCCGCGGCCGCCGGCCCGCCGCCCGCCGCGGACCCGCGGGGGACGGTGCTGATCACCGGCGGCACCGGCGGGCTGGGCGGCGTGGTCGCCCGGCACCTGGCGGCCGAGCGCGGCGTGCGGCACCTGGTGCTGGCCAGCCGCCGGGGGCCGGAAGCGCCCGGAGCGGCCGGGCTGGCCGCCGAGCTGGCCGAGCTGGGCGCGACGGCCGAGGTGGTCGCCTGCGACGTGTCCGACCGGGACGCCCTCGCCGCGCTGCTGGCCGCGATCCCGGCCGAGCGGCCGCTCACCGGTGTGGTGCACACCGCCGGCACCGTCGCCAACGCGGTCGTGCCCGACCTCACCGGGGAGCACCTGGACGCGGTGCTGGCGCCGAAGGCGGACGCGGCCTGGCACCTGCACGAGCTGACCGCGGGCGCCGGACTCGGCTTCTTCGTCATGTTCTCCTCCACCTCGGCCTGGCTGGACAACCCCGGGCAGGGCAACTACGCGGCGGCCAACCTCTTCCTGGACGCGCTCGCCCGGCACCGGCGGGCCGCCGGCCTGCCCGCCCAGTCCCTGGCCTGGGGGCTGTGGGACACCGAGCTCGGCGTCGGCGCCCTGCTCGGCGCGGCCGACGTGGCCCGGATCGAGCGGCGCGGTGTGCGGGCCCTCTCCGTCGGCCAGGGCACCGCGCTGCTGGACGCCGCCGCGGCCGTGGACGGGGCGGCGCTGCTGGCGGCCCGCTTCGACCCGGCCGCGGTCCGCTCCCGCGCGGACGGCGTACCGCCGCTGCTCAGCGGCCTGGTGCCGCGCACCCGCCGGGACGCGGCACCGGCCGCGCCGGCCGGCGGCGGGCTGCCGGAGCGGCTGGCCGCGCTGAGCGCGGCCGAGCGGGACCGGGTGCTGCTGGACCTGGTGCGCGCCCAGGTGGCCGCGGTGCTCGGCCACACCGGCCCTGGGACGATCGCGCCGGACCGCGCCTTCCAGGACCTCGGCTTCGACTCCCTCACCGCCGTGGAGCTGCGCAACGCGCTGAACTCCGCGACCGGTCTGCGGCTGTCGGCGACCGCCGTCTTCGACCACCCCTCGCCCGCGGCGCTCGCCGCCCACCTGCTCGCCGAGCTGGGCGTGGCCGGGGAGCCGAGGGGCGCCGCCGCGGCGGACGCCCCGGCGCCCACCGGCGAGCCGATCGCCGTCGTCGGCATGGCCTGCCGCTTCCCGGGCGGCGTGGCCGGCCCCGAGGACCTGTGGCGGCTGCTCGTCGAGGAGCGCGACGCCGTCGGCGGGCTGCCGGCGGACCGGGGCTGGGACCTCGACCGCCTCTACGACCCGACCGGCGAGCGCGCCGGCACCTCCTACACCCGGGCCGGCGGCTTCCTGGCGGACGCCGCCGACTTCGACCCGGCCTTCTTCGGCATCGGCCCGCGCGAGGCGCTGGGGATGGACCCGCAGCAGCGGCTGATGCTGGAGACCTCCTGGGAGGCGCTGGAGCGGGCCGGCATCGACCCGGCGGGCCTCAAGGGCAGCCGGACCGGCGTCTTCACCGGGCTCACCTACCACGACTACGCGGGCAGCAGCAGCACCGGCAACCTGGTCGCCGGCCGCGTCTCCTACACCTACGGGCTGGAGGGCCCGGCCGTCACGGTGGACACGGCCTGCTCGTCCTCGCTGGTCGCCGTGCACCTGGGCACGCAGGCGCTCCGCTCGGGCGAGTGCTCCCTGGCGCTGGCGGGCGGCGTCACCGTGATGGCCACACCGGAGTCCTTCGTGGAGTTCAGCCGCCAGGGCGGGCTGGCGCCGGACGGGCGCTGCAAGTCCTTCTCCGACGACGCCGACGGCACCGGCTGGTCCGAGGGCGTCGGCGTGCTGGTGCTGGAGCGCCTGTCGGACGCGCAGCGCAACGGGCACCGGGTGCTCGCGGTGGTGCGCGGCTCGGCCGTCAACCAGGACGGCGCCTCCAACGGGATCACCGCCCCCAACGGCCCCTCCCAGGTGCGGGTGATCCGGCAGGCGCTGGCCGCCGCCGGGGTGGAGCCCGGCGAGGTGGACGCCGTGGAGGCGCACGGCACCGGCACCACGCTGGGCGACCCGATCGAGGCGCAGGCGCTCATCACCGCCTACGGCCAGGACCGCCCGGCCGGGCGCCCGCTGTGGGTCGGCTCGCTCAAGTCCAACATCGGGCACGCCCAGGCCGCCGGGGGTGTGGCGGGCGTGATCAAGATGGTGCAGGCCATGCGGTACGGCGTACTGCCGCGCACCCTGCACGTCGCCGCCCCGACCAGCCATGTGGACTGGTCGGCCGGGGCCGTGGAGCTGCTGCGCGAGGCGCGGGCGTGGGACGGCGGCGGGCGGCCGCGCCGGGCGGGCGTGTCCGCCTTCGGCGCCAGCGGCACCAACGCGCACCTGATCCTGGAGCAGGCCCCCGAGCGGCCGCGGGAGGCTGCGCCCGAGCCGGAGCCCGGCGCGGCGCCGCCCGCCGACCTGGACCGCGCGGGCGTGTGGCCCCTGGTGCTGTCCGGCCACAGCGGCCAGGCGCTCGCCGCGCAGGCCGGCCGGCTCGCCGCGCACCTGGAGGCGCACCCCGGGCTGGAGCCGGGCGCGGTCGGCCGCGCGCTGGCCACCACCCGCACCGCGCTGGAGCACCGCGCCGTCGTGCTCGCCGGCGACCGCGGCGAGGCGCTGCGCCGGCTGGCCGAGCTGGCCGGCGGGACGGTGCCCGCCGGTGCGGTGCGAGAGGCGACCGGCCCGGCCGGCGCCGGTGCCGGCCCGGTGTTCGTCTTCCCCGGCCAGGGCTCGCAGTGGCTCGGGATGTGCGGTGAGCTGCTGGACGCCTCCCCGGTCTTCGCGCGGCACCTGGACGAGTGCGCGGCGGCCGTCGAGGAGCTGGTGGACTGGCGGCTGCGCGAGGTGCTGAGCGGCGCGGACGGGGCGCCCCCGCTGGACCGCGTCGACGTGGTGCAGCCCGCGCTGTGGGCGGTGATGGTCTCGCTGGCGCGGCTGTGGCGCTCCTTCGGGGTGGAGCCGGCCGCGGTCGTCGGCCACTCCCAGGGGGAGATCGCCGCGGCCTGCGTCGCGGGCGGCCTGTCGCTGCGCGACGGCGCCCGGATCGTGGTCACCCGCAGCCGCGCGGTGGCCGAGCGGCTGGGCGGCCTCGGCGGCGGGATGCTCGCCGTGGGCCTGCCCCCGGAGCGGGCGGCGGAGCTGGTGGCCGAGTACGACGGGGTCGCGCTGGCCGCCGCGAACGGCGCCGAGTCGGCGGTGCTGTCCGGCGACGGCGCGGAGCTGGACGCGATCGCCGAGCGGCTGCGCGCGGACAGGGTGCGCGCCAAGCGGGTGCCGGTGGACTACGCCTCGCACTCCGCGCACGTGGAGGTGCTGCGCGAGCACCTGCTGGCGGCGCTGGAGCCGGTCCGGCCCCGCTCCGGCACGGTGCCCTTCCACTCCACGGTCACCGGCGGGCGGCTGGACACCGCCGGGCTGGACGCCGCCTACTGGTACACCAACCTGCGCGAGACGGTCTCCTTCGAACAGGTCACCCGCTCCCTGCTCGACGAGGGCGCCCGCGTCTTCATCGAGATGAGCCCGCACCCGGTCCTCACCATGGCCGTGGCCGAGACCGCCGAGGCGGCCGGCGCGACCGCGGCGGCCGTGGAGTCGCTGCGGCGCGACGAGGGCGGCCTGCCCCGGATGCTGCTCTCGCTGGGCCGGGCCTGGGCGCGCGGCTGCGCGGTGGACTGGGCGCGGGTGCTGCCGGCCCGGTCCGGCGAGCCCGTCGAGCTGCCGACCTACGCCTTCCAGCGGCGCCGGTTCTGGCTGGACTCCACCGAGGCGGCGGGCGACGTCGCCGCGGCGGGCCTGGCGAGCGCCGGGCACCCGCTGCTGGCCGCCGCGGTGGCCGCGCCCGAGGGCGGCGGCGTGACGATGACCGGCCGGCTGTCCCGGGCGGCCCAGCCCTGGCTGGCGGAGTACACGCTCCTGGGCGCCGCGCTGGTCCCGGGCGCCGCCTTCGTGGAGCTGGCGGTGCGCGCGGGCGACGAGGTCGGCTGCGGCGAACTGGCCGAACTGGTCCTGGACGAACCGCTGGTGCTCGGCGAGCGGGACCGGGTCGCGCTCCAGGCGGTGGTGGGCGGCGACGACGGGACCGGGCGGCGCCCGGTGCGGGTGTACTCCCGCGCCGAGGACGCGCCCGCCGGCGCCCCCTGGACCCGGCACGCCACCGGTGTGCTGGCCGCCGGGGCGGACGCGGAGCCCGAGGCCGAGGCGGGCGCCTGGCCCCCGGCGGGCGCGGTGCCGCTGCCCCTGGACGGCTTCTACCAGCGGCTGGCCGAGCACGGCTACGGCTACGGCCCGGCTTTCCAGGGATTGCGCGCCGCCTGGCGGCACGGGGACGAGGTGCTGGCCGAGGTGGCGCTGCCGGAGGCGGCGGCGGAGGGCGCCGGCGCCTACGGGATCCACCCGGCGCTGCTGGACGCGGCCGTGCACGCCGTCTTCTTCCTCGCCGGCGGCGACCTGGGCGCCGGCGGACCGGTGGTGCCGTCCGTCTGGTCGGGGGTGCGGCTGCACGCCACCGGAGCCGCCGCCGTCCGGGTCCGCCTGGCGCCGTCCGGGCCGGACGGCGTGGCCGTCACGGTCGCCGACGCCGCGGGCGGACCGGTCGCCGCGGTCCGCTCGCTGGTGGCGGCACCGGTCCCGGCCGCCGTGCTCGCCGCGGCCGCAGGCTCCGGCCCGGCGGCCGACCAGGTGCGCGACGGCGCGCCCGCGCCCGCGCCGGTCCGCCGGGCCGCCGCGGCGGCCGGGCCCGGGGCGCCGGACCTGGCCCGCACCCTGGCCGCGCTGGAGCCGGGCGACCGGGACCGCGCCCTGCTCGACCTGGTCCGCACGCACGTCGCGGCCGTGCTCGGCCACGACGGCGCCGAGGAGGTCGAGCCGGACCGCGCCTTCAACGAGATCGGCTTCGACTCGGTCGGCGCGGTCGAACTGCGCAACCGGCTGGGCGCGGCCACCGGCCTGGACCTGCCCAAGACCGTGGTCTTCGACCACCCGACCCCGGTCGAGCTCGTCGGCTACCTGGGCGCGGCGATCGCGCCCGAGGCCGCCGACCCGGCCCGCCTGGTGCTGCTGGAGATCGACCGGCTGGAGGCGGCGCTGGCCGGGGTGACCTCCCCCAACGGGGACCATGCCCAGATCGCGGCGCGGCTGGAGGCGCTGGCCCGGCGCTGGCGCGACGACGCCGCGGCCGCGCCGGCCGAGCCCGGCGGCGACCTGGACGACGCGACCGACGACGAGATCTTCGCCGTACTCGACAGCGAACTCGGCCTCTCCGGGCCGGACGCTCCGGGGCGGCCCTGACCCCCGCGGCCGCCGCCGCACCCGACCCGCGGCCGGTCCGTGCGGACCGGCCGACCGACCGGCCGAGATTGGTGGGCCCCATGGCCAACGACGACAGGCTCCGCGACTACCTCAAGCGGGCCACCGCCGACCTGCGGCAGACCCGCCAGCGGCTGCGCGAGGCGGAGGACCGGGAGCGGGAGCCCATCGCGATCGTCGCGGCCGGCTGCCGCTACCCGGGCGGGGTTGAGTCGGCGCACCAGCTGTGGGAGCTGGTCGACGCCGGCCGGGACGTGATCGGCGACTTCCCGACCGACCGGGGCTGGGACACCGACGCGCTCTACCACCCCGATCCCGGCCACCCGGGCACCACCTACGTCAAGCGCGGCGGCTTCCTGCGCGAGGCCAGCGCCTTCGACCCGGAGCTGTTCGGGATCAGCCCGCGCGAGGCCACCGCCATGGACCCGCAGCAGCGGCTGCTGCTGGAGACCGCCTGGGAGGTGTTCGAGCGGGCCCGGATGGACCCGCTGTCGCTGCGCGGCAGCCAGACCGGCGTCTTCGCCGGGGTGATGGCCCCCGACTACGCCAACGGGCTGGTGTCGGTGCCGGAGGAGGCCGAGGGCTTCCTACTGGCCGGCACCCTGCCCGCCGTCGTCGCGGGCCGGCTGTCGTACGTGTTCGGCCTGGAGGGCCCGGCGATCGCGATCGACACCGCCTGCTCCTCCTCGCTGGTCGCCGTGCACCTGGCCGCGCAGGCGCTCCGGCGCGGCGAGTGCACCCTCGCGCTGGCCTGCGGCGTCGCCGTCATGTCCACCCCCGACGTATTCGTGGAGTTCAGCCGCCAGGGCGGCCTGGCCAAGGACGGCCGGTGCAAGTCCTTCGGGGCGGCCGCCGACGGCACCGGCTGGTCCGACGGGGTCGGGGTGCTGCTGCTGGAGCGGCTGTCGGACGCGCTGCGCAACGGCCGCGAGGTGCTGGGGGTGGTGCGCGGCTCGGCGGTCAACCAGGACGGGGCGTCCAACGGGCTGACCGCCCCCAACGGGCGCTCCCAGCAGCGCGTCATCTGGCAGGCGCTGGCCGCCGCCGGGCTCACCGCCGACCAGGTCGACGCGGTCGAGGCGCACGGCACCGGGACCACGCTGGGCGACCCGATCGAGGCGCAGGCGCTGCTGGCCACCTACGGGCGGCACCACACCGCCGAGCGGCCGCTGCGGCTGGGCTCGATCAAGTCGAACATGGGCCACAGCCAGGCGGCCGCGGGCGTGGCCGGCATCATCAAGATGATCGAGGCGATGCGGCACGAGCGGCTGCCCCGCACCCTGCACGCCGAGGAGCCCAGCCCGGACGTGGACTGGTCCGCGGGGCACGTCCGGCTGCTCACCGAGCCGGAGCCGTGGCCGCGCGGCGAACGGCCCCGGCGGGCGGGCGTCTCCTCCTTCGGGGTGAGCGGCACCAACGCGCACGTGATCGTGGAGGAGCCGCCCGCCGCGGCGCCGCCGGCCCCGGCGGAGCCGGCCGACCCTGCCGTCCCCGCGCCGGCGCCGCCCCCGGTGTGGCCGCTGTCCGGCCGGACCCCGGCCGCGCTGCGCGCCCAGGCCGCCCGGCTGGCCGGCCACCTCGCCGAGCACCCCGGCGCGGGCGCGCTCGACGTCGGCTACGCGCTGGCCACCACCCGCGCCGCCCTGGAGCACCGCGCGGTCGTCGTGGCCGCCGACCGCGACGAGGCGCTGCGCGGGCTGCGGGCCCTGGCGGCGGGCGAGGAGTCGCCGCTGGTGGTGACGGGCGCGGCGGCGCGCGGGCGCACCGCGTTCCTGTTCACCGGCCAGGGGGCGCAGCGCACCGGGATGGGCCGGGAGCTGAGCGACGCCTTCCCCGTCTTCGCCGAGGCGCTGGACCAGGTGTGCGCGCGGCTGGACAAGCTGCTCGACCGGCCGCTGCGCGAGGTGATGTGGGCCGATCCGGCCGCGCCCGAGGCCGCGCTGCTCGACGGCACCCGGTACACCCAGGCCGCCCTGTTCGCGGTCGAGGTCGCGCTGTACCGCCTGGTGGAGGCGTGGGGGATCGTGCCGGAGTTCGTGGCCGGGCACTCCGTCGGGGAACTGGCCGCCGCGCACGTCGCGGGCGTGCTCTCCCTGGAGGACGCCTGCGCGCTGGTCGCCGCCCGGGGGCGGCTGATGGCGGCGCTGCCGGCCGGCGGCGCAATGGCCTCGGTGCGGGCGGGCGAGGACGAGGTGCGCGAGCTGCTGGCGGCGGAGCCGGAGGCGGCGATCGCCGCCGTCAACGGGCCCGGGACCGTGGTGGTCTCGGGCGCCGAGGCCGCCGTCGAGCGCGTCGCCGCCCGGCTCGCCGAGGCCGGGCGCCGGGTCAAGCGCCTGGCGGTCAGCCACGCCTTCCACTCGCCGCTGATGGATCCGATGCTGGCCGAGTTCGAGCGGGCCGTCAGCGGCCTGGAGTTCCGGGCGCCGCGCATCCCGCTGGTGTCCAACCTGACCGGGAGCGCGGCCACCGCCGAGCAGCTGGCCGACCCGGCCCACTGGGTCCGGCACGTCCGCGAGACGGTCCGCTTCCACGACGGCGTCCGGTACCTGGAAGGGCAGGGCGTACGGCGCTTCGTCGAGATCGGCCCCGACGGGGTGCTGTCCGCACTGGTGCGCGAGATCCTGCCCGGCGGCGCCTCCGAGGAGGCGGCGGTGACGGCGACGCTGCGCCGGGACCGCCCGGAGGCGGCCGCCCTGCTCGGCGCGGTGGCGCGCTTGCACGTCCACGGGCTCTCCCCGGACTGGGCGGCGCTGTACGCGGGCACCGGCGCCGAGGCGGTCGACCTGCCCACCTACGCCTTCCAGCGCCGCCGCTTCTGGCTCGGCGACCGCGCCGCCCGCTCGGCCGGCGGCGAGCCGGGCGCCGCCGACCCGGCTGCGGACTCCTTCTGGAAGTCGGTGCGGAGCGGCGACGCGGCCGCCCTCGCCGCCGAACTGGAGCTCGCCCCCGACGACGTCGAGCGGGTGCTGCCCGGGCTGTCGGCCTGGTACCGGCGGCGCAGCACCGAGCGGCAGGTGGACGGCTGGCGGTACCGGGTCCGCTGGGAACCGGTTGCCGAACCCGGCGGCGGCGCGCCGGGCGGCACCTGGTGGCTCGCGGTGCCCGCCGGATCCGAGGCGTCCGAGCAGGCCGCCGCCGCGAGCGCGGCGCTCGCCCGGCGCGGCGCCGAGGTGGTCGCCGTCGAGGCGGACGGCGCCGGCCGGGACGCGCTCGCCGCGCGGCTGCGCGCCCTCGGCCCGGCCCCCGACGGCGTGCTCTCCCTGCTCGCGCTGGACGGCCGCCCCGACCAGGAGCACCCGGAGCTGACCCGGGGCACGGCCGGGACCGTCACCCTGGTGCAGGCGCTGGGCGACGCGGGCGTCACCGCCCCGCTGTGGTGCGCCACCGCCGGCGCGGTGGCGGTCGGCGGCGACGCCGAGCCGACCCGCCCCGGGCAGGCGCCGGTGTGGGGCATGGGCGTGGTCCTGGGCCTGGACCACCCCGACGCCTGGGGTGGCCTGGTCGACCTCCCCGAGGTGTTCGACGAGCGGGCGGCCGACCTGCTGGCGGCCGTGCTGGCCGGCGGCGCGGGCGGCGAGGACCAGCTGGCGATCCGGCCCGGCGGGCTCTTCGCCCGCCGCATGGCGCGGGCGCCCCGGCCGGAGTCCGCCGCCCGGCCCGCTTGGCGGCCGCGGGGCACCGTGCTGGTCACCGGCGGCACCGGCGGGCTCGGCGCGCATGTGGCGCGCTGGCTGGCGGCCGCCGGCGCCGAACACCTGGTGCTGGCCGGCCGGCGCGGCCCCGAGGCGCCGGGAGCGGCCGAACTGGAGGCCGAGCTGGCGGCGATGGGCGTGCCCACCACCATCGCGGCCTGCGACGTCTCCGACCGGGAGGCGCTGGCCCGGCTGATCGCCTCCGTCCCCGGCGAGCACCCGCTGACCGCCGTCGTGCACGCCGCGGGCGTGATGCACGCCGCCGCCCCGCTGGCCGAGCACAGCCTGGCCGAGGTCGCCGAGATCGTCCGCGCCAAGGCCGCCGGCGCGGCACACCTGGACGAGATCCTGGCCGGCCGGCCGCTGGACGCCTTCGTGCTGTTCTCCTCCGGCGCCGCCGTGTGGGGCACCGCCGGGCAGAGCGCCTATGCGGCGGCCAACGCCTACCTGGACGCGCTCGCCCACCGCAGGCGGGCGCGCGGCGAGGCGGCGACCGCGATCGCCTGGGGCGCCTGGAGCGACGGAATGGGCGACGAGGAGGGCCGCGCCTACCTGCGGCGCCTCGGCATGCGCCCGCTCGACCCGGCACCGGCGCTGGCAGCGCTCCAGCAGGCGCTCGACGGCGGCGAATCCCACCTGGTGGTGGCCGACATCGACTGGGCCGCCTTCGCGCCCGCCTACGCGCTCGCCCGCCCCCGGCCGCTGCTGGACGCGGTGCCCGAGGCGCGCGCCGCCCTGGACCGGCAGGACGGCGGCGGGGACGCCCCCGAGGCGGCGGCGCTGGCGGCCCGGCTGGCAGCGATGGGCCCGGCCGAGCAGGGCCGCACCCTGCTGAACCTGGTCCGGCGGCACGCGGCCGCGGTCCTCGGCCACGAGGGCGCCGCCGCGGTCGAGCCCAAACGCGCCTTCCAGGACCTCGGCTTCGACTCCATCACCGCCGTGGAGTTCCGCAACCGGCTCGGCGCCGCGACCGGCCTGCGGCTGCCGGCCACCCTGGCCTTCGACTACGCCAGTCCGCTCGCCCTCGCCGAGCACATGCGGGCGGAGCTGTGCGGCGGCGAGGCGGCGGCCGAACCGGTGCTGGCCGAACTCGACCGGCTGGAGGCGGCCGTTGCCGACCTGCCCGCGGCGGAGATCGAGCGGACCCGCGTCACCGCGCGGCTGCGCGCGCTGCTGGACCGGCTGGAGGCGGCGGGCGCCGCCGAGGGCGCCGGCGTGGCCGGGGCGCTCAAGGACGCCGGCGTGGACGAGGTCCTCGCCTTCATCGACAAGGAGTTCGGCGGTGCCTGAGGGCGCGGCCCCACCCGCCCGGCGCCCGCCGCTAGGGGAGCGGTTAGGGGTTGCCCGGGCGGGCCGGCGGCTGGCATCTTCGGCTACTGGCGTCTTCTTCGCCACTGAAAAGCGGTCGCCGGGAAGTGTGACGCGAAAGTCCCGGCACTGTGGAGCGACACGTTTTCGAATGGCATTGCGAAACGGATCCGGCGCCATTTGTTCGAGGCGGCGGAAGGTCGGCCGACATGGATGGGGAGAACACCGTCATGCGGGTTCGGCAGCTTGGACTTGATGGCTCCTACGTCTTCGAACCGAAGGTCTTCCCCGACGACCGCGGCCTGTTCCTCGAGGTGTTCAGCCAGCCCGCGTTCCGCGAGGCGCTGGGCCATCCGCTCGACGTCGCCCAGGTGAACTGCTCCACCTCGCGGCGCGGCACGATCCGCGGCATCCACGCCGTCGCCCTGCCGGGCCAGGCGCGCTACGCCACCTGCGTGAGCGGGGCCATCGTCGACATCGTGGTCGACGTCCGGCTCGGCTCGCCGACCTTCGGCCGGTACGAGCCCGTCGAACTGACCGAGGACAACCGGCACGTGCTCTACATGGGCGAGGGAGTGGCGCACGGCTTCGCCCCGCTGACCGACGAGGCGACCGTCGTCTACCTGTGCTCCAACACCTGGAACCGCGACACCGAGATCAGGGTGCACCCGCTCGACCCCGAACTGGCGCTGCCCTGGCCCGACGCCGAGCCCATCCTCTCCGCCGAGGACCGCGCCGCGCCGTCGCTGCGCGAGGCCGAGCGGCTGGGCACCCTCCCCGACTACGCCGCCTGCCAGGCGCGCTACGCCGAACTGCGCGCGTCGGCCGCGGCCGGGTAGCCGGCCCGCCCGCGCCGCCCCGGTCCGCCCGGGCCGCGGCCCGGGGCGGGGCGGCCGCGCCCGGCCCGCGGCCGCGCCCGGCCGCGGCCCCGCCGTGCGCCGAAGGGGAAAACCGGCTAGGGGACACCTCGGGGGCGTTAGGGGTTGGCCGTGGCCATTAAGCCTCAGTAATGTGCGCAAAGGTATCTTGGGTGTCAATTGTCTGCATCCGGTCCTTGCCGTTATCGCCGTCATTGCCGCTCTGAAGTCTCTCGCCAATTGCCTCGCATTGGCGTGTCCTGGAATTGTGATTTCGTCAGTGGGGTGCCAGGTGGGGAACAGCGAAGAGAAGATCCTCGACTACCTCAAGCGCGTCACCGCCGATCTGCACCAGACCAGGCAGCGGCTGCGGGAGGTCGAGGACCGCGAGCGCGAGCCGGTCGCGATCGTGGGGATGGCCTGCCGCTACCCCGGCGGAGTGGCCGGCCCCGAGGACCTGTGGCGGCTGGTGGCCGAGGGCCGCGAGGGGATCAGCGAGTTCCCGGCCGACCGGGGCTGGGACCTGGAGCGGCTGCACGACCCCGACCCGGAGCGCTCCGGCGGCTCCCACACCCGCTTCGGCGGCTTCCTGCACGAGGCGCCGGAGTTCGACGCCGACTTCTTCGGGATCAGCCCGCGCGAGGCGCTGGCCATGGACCCGCACCAGCGCCTCGTGCTGGAGACCTCCTGGGAGGCATTCGAGCGGGCCGGCATCCCCGCCGACTCCCTGCGCGGCGCACCGGTCGGCGTCTTCGTCGGCGCCGGCAACCAGGACTACCTGGACCTGGTCCCCGCCGTGCCCGAGGAGATCGAGGCGCACCTGGGCACCGGCGCGCTCGGGGCGGTGATCTCCGGGCGGGTGTCCTACACCCTCGGCCTCGAAGGCCCCGCGGTCACCGTGGACACGGCCTGCTCGTCCTCCCTGGTCGCCCTGCACCTGGCGGTGCAGGCCCTGCGCGATGACGCCTGCACCCTGGCGCTGGCCGGCGGCGTCGCGGTCATGGCCACCCCCACCACCTTCACCTCCTTCAGCCGGCAGAGCGGCCTGGCCCGGGACGGCCGGTGCAAGTCCTT
The DNA here is from genome assembly GCF_003002095.1 of Allonocardiopsis opalescens. GTDB lineage: Bacteria > Actinomycetota > Actinomycetes > Streptosporangiales > Streptosporangiaceae > Allonocardiopsis > Allonocardiopsis opalescens. Next base: position 431,288 of record NZ_PVZC01000001.1, read on the forward strand.
CGCGGACGCGGCCGACGGGACCGGCTGGTCCGAGGGTGTGGGGATGCTGGTGCTGGAGCGCTTGTCGGACGCGCGCCGCAACGGGCACCAGGTGCTGGCGGTGGTGCGGGGTTCGGCCGTCAATCAGGACGGGGCGTCCAACGGGCTGACCGCGCCCAACGGGCCCTCGCAGCAGCGGGTGATCCGCCAGGCGCTCGCGGCGGCGGGCGTGGTGCCGTCTAGCGTGGACGTGGTGGAGGCGCACGGGACCGGCACCACGCTGGGGGACCCGATCGAGGCCCAGGCGCTGATCGCCACCTACGGCCAGGAGCGGCCCGACGACCGCCCGCTGTACCTGGGTTCGCTGAAGTCCAATATCGGGCACGCCCAGGCGGCGGCGGGCGTCGCGGGCGTGATCAAGATGGTGCAGGCCATCCGGAACGGGCTGATGCCCGGCACCCTGCACGTGGACGCGCCGTCCTCGCAGGTCGACTGGTCGGCGGGCGCCGTTGAGCTGCTGACCGAGCCGCGCCCGTGGGAGGCGGACGGCCGCCCCCGGCGGGCGGGAGTCTCGTCCTTCGGCATCAGCGGCACCAACGCGCACGTCATCATCGAGCAGGCACCGGCCGAGAAAGCGGCCGACGGAACGGACGACGGTTCGGACGCAGCGGCGGCCGCCGAGGCGCCGGCGCCGCCGCTGCTGCCGGTGGTGGTGTCGGGCCGGGGCGAGCGCGGGCTGGCCGCCCAGGCCGGACGGCTGGCCGACTTCGTCGCCGAGCACGGCGACCTGGCGCTGCCCGACCTGGCGGCCGCCCTGGTCGGCACCCGCTCGGCGCTGGACCACCGGGCCGTGGTGCTGGCCGCCGACCGCGCCGAGGCTCTGGACGGGCTGCGCGCGCTGGCCGCCGGGGAAGCGCATCCGAAGCTGGTGCGGGGGGCGGCGCGCGAGGGCGGGCTGGCCGTCGTCTTCTCGGGCCAGGGTTCGCAGCGGCCCGGGATGGGGCGCGAGCTGCACGCCGCCTTCCCGGTGTTCGCGGCCGCCTTCGACGCGGCGTGCGCACATCTGGACGCGCACCTCGCCGAGCCGCTGGCTGAGGCGGGGGCCGCGTCGCTGCGCGAGGTGCTGTGGGGGGAGCCCGAGAGCGAGCGGGCCGGGCTGCTGGACCGGACGGTGTTCACCCAGGCGGGGCTGTTCGCCTTCGAGGTGGCGCTGTTCCGGCTGCTGGAGTCCTGGGGCGTCGTGCCCGATTTCGTGGCCGGGCACTCCATCGGGGAGATCAGCGCGGCGCACGTCGCGGGCGTGCTCTCCCTGGCCGACGCGTGCGCCCTGGTGGCGGCGCGCGGCCGCCTGATGCAGGCGCTCCCGGACGGCGGGGTGATGGTGGCGGTGCAGGCCGCCGAGGACACCGTGCTGCCCTTCCTGGCCGGCGCCGAGGACCGGGTGGGGATCGCGGCCGTGAACGGCCCGGCCTCGGTCGTGGTCTCCGGTGACCGCGGGGCCGTGGCCGGGATCGCCGCCCGGTTGGCCGAGTCGGGGCACAAGACGCGGCCGCTGCGGGTCTCGCACGCCTTCCACTCGCCGCTGATGGACCCGATGCTGGCCGACTTCGAAGCGGCGATCGCGAACCTGTCCTTCCAGGCCCCACGCGTTCCCGTGGTGTCCAACGTGACCGGTGCCCTGGCCGGGGACGAGATCGCCACCCCCGGCTACTGGGTGCGGCACGTGCGCGCCGCGGTCCGCTTCGCGGACGGCGTGCGCGCCCTGCATGCCGAGGAGGTGCGGGTCTTCCTGGAGATCGGCCCGGACAGCGTGCTCGCCTCCCCGGTGCTGGAGACCCTGGGCGAGGCGGCCGCCCAGGCCGCGGTGGTCCCGGCCGCCCGCCGCGACCGGGGCGAGGCCGAAGCGCTGCTCGCGGGCGCGGGCGCGCTCTACTGCGCCGGCGCGCCCCTGGACTGGGCGGCGCCGCTGCCCCCCGGCACCCGGCGGGTGGAGCTGCCCACCTACGCCTTCCAGCGGCGGCGCTACTGGCTCGACGCGGCGGGCGCCGCGTCCGGCAGCGGAGACGTCGCCTCCGCCGGCCTGCGCGCCGCCGAGCACCCGCTGCTCGGCGCGGTCGTCGCCTCGCCGGGCTCGGACGGCGTGGTGCTGACCGGCCGACTCTCGCTGGACACGCACCCCTGGCTGGCCGATCACCGGATGCTGGACACCGTGCTGCTCCCGGGCGCCGCGCTGGTGGAGCTGGCGGTCCGGGCCGGCGACGAGGCGGGCTGCGCCGCCCTGGCGGAGCTGGCGGTGGAGGCGCCGCTGGTGCTGGAGCCGGGCGCCCGCCGCGCCGTGCAGGTCGTGGTCGGGGCCGCCGACGCCGACGGGCGGCGCACGGTCGAGATCCATTCGCACGCCGCCGGCGCGGCCGCCGACGCCCCCTGGGTCCGGCACGCCGCCGGCGTACTGGCTCCGGCGCTGAGCGCCCCGGCCGACCCCGCCGACCTGGCGGCCTGGCCGCCGCCCGGCGCGCAGCCGATGGCCCTGGACGGCGGCTACCGGCGGCTGGCCGAACGGGGGGCGGCCTACGGCCCGGCCTTCCAGGGGCTCCGCGCCGCCTGGCGCCGCGGCGACGAGGTCTTCGCCGAAGTGGCGCTCCCGGACGGGCCCGCCGCCGGCGCCCGCGACTTCGGGCTCCATCCCGCCCTGCTCGACGCCGCCCTGCACGCGGCCGCCCTGGCCGAGCCCGGCGGCCCGCTCATCCCGGCCGCCTGGTCGGGCGTCGCCCTGCACGCCGAGGGCGCGGACCGGCTGCGCGTCCGCATCGCCCCGGCCGGGGCGTCGGGGCTCGCGATCGAGGCGGCCGACGCGTCCGGCGCGCCGGTGCTGTCGATCGGCTCGCTGGAGCGGGAACCGGTCACGGCGGAGCTGCTGCGCACCGCGCGGCACGGGGAGCACGAGTCGCTGTTCCGCGTCGTCTGGGCGCCGCTGCCCGGCGCCCGGCACCAGGCACCCGAGCGGCCGGCCGTGCTCGGCGACGGCCTGCCCGAGCTGGACCGGCTGCCCGGCGCGAGCCGCCACTCCGGCCTCGCCGCGCTCGGCGCCGCCCTGAACGCGGGCGCGCCGGTGCCGGACGTGGTGGTGCTGCCGTGCCCCGCCGCTGAGGGCGGTGACACGGCAGCACAGGCCCACGCGGCCGCGCGGGAGGTGCTCGCGGTGCTGCGCGCCTGGCCCGCCGATCCCCGGCTCGCCGCCGCCCGGCTGGCCGTGGTGACGCACGGCGCGGTGGAAGCGGTCCCGGGCGAGGGCGTCGCGGACCTGGCGGCCGCGCCGGTGTGGGGCCTGGTGCGGTCCGCGCAGGCCGAGAACCCGGGCAGGCTCGCCCTGGTCGACCTCGCCGCGTCCGGGGCCGCGGCGCTGCCGGCCGCGCTCGGCTCGGCCGAACCGCAGCTCGCCGTGCGGGGCGGGGAGCTGCTGGCCCCGCGCCTGGCGCGGGTGCCGGTAGAGCCGGCCGCCCCCGGCCCCCGGATCGACCCGGCGGGAACCGTGCTGATCACCGGCGGGACGGGCGGCCTCGGCGCCCAGGTCGCCCGGCACCTGGCGGCCGCGCACGGCGTGCGCCGGCTGCTGCTGGTCGGCAGGCGCGGCCCGGCCGCCCCCGGAGCGGCCGAGCTGGTGGCCGAGCTGGCCGCCCTGGGCGCCACCGCCCGCGTCGCCGCCTGCGACGTCTCCGACCGGCGGCGGCTGCGGGAGCTGCTGGCCGAGGTCCCGGCCGAGGCGCCGCTGACCGGCGTGGTCCACACCGCCGGTGTGCTCGACGACGGGCTCGTCTCCTCGCTGACCCCCGAGCGGCTGGCCGGCGTCCTCACCCCGAAGGTCGACGCGGCCTGGAACCTGCACGAGCTGACCCGGGACCTGGACCTCTCGCTGTTCGCGATGTTCTCCGCGATGGCCGGCGTGCTCGGCGGCGCGGGCCAGGGCAACTACGCCGCCGCCAACACCTTCCTGGACGCCCTCGCCCAGCACCGGCGCGCGGCCGGGCTCCCGGCCCACTCGCTGGCCTGGGGGCTGTGGGGCGAGCGCACCGGCCTCACCGCGCACCTGTCCGACGCCGACATCGCGCGCATGGCGCGCGGCGGCATCCTCGGCCTGCCGGCCGCCGAGGGCATGGCCCTGTTCGACGCCGCCCTCGCCCGCCCCGAGCCGCTGCTGGTGCCGGCCCGCCTGGACCTGTCCGTGCTGCGGCGCGCCCCGGCCGAGGAGCTGCCCCCGCTGCTGCGCGGCCTGGTGGGCCGGCCGGCCCGGCGCGCCGCGGCCGGCGGCGCGGACGACGGGCGCGGCGGCCCGCTCGCCGACCGGCTGGCCGGACTGGGCGAGCACGAGCGCGGACAGGCCGTACTCGAACTGGTGCGCGCCCAGGTGGCTGCCGTCCTGGGCCACCCGGACGCCGGCGCCGTCGAGCCGGACCGGGCCTTCCAGGACCTCGGCTTCACCTCGCTCACCGCCGTCGAACTGCGCAACGCGCTGAACGCCGCCACCGGGCTGCGGCTGCCCGCCACGCTGGTCTTCGACCACCCCACCCCGGCCGCCCTCGCCGAACTGCTGCTCGGCGCGGTCGCCGGCACCGCCGGGGCGGCCGCGGCCGCCCCCGTCGCGGTCCGGCACGACGGCGACCCGATCGCGATCGTCGGGATGGCCTGCCGGTATCCGGGCGGGGTGGCGAGCCCCGAGGACCTGTGGCGGCTGGTGGCCGAGGGCGGCGAGGGGATCGCCGAGTTCCCGGCCGACCGGGGCTGGGACCTGGAGCGGCTGCGCGCGCTGGAGACCGGCCCGGACGGCGCCGCGCCCACCGACCGCGGCGGCTTCCTCTACGACGCCGCCGAGTTCGACGCCGCCTTCTTCGGGATCAGCCCCCGCGAGGCGCTGGCCATGGACCCCCAGCAGCGCCTCGTGCTGGAGACCTCGTGGGAGGCCGTCGAGCGGGCGGGCATCCCCGCCGACTCCCTGCGCGGCGCACCGGTCGGCGTCTTCGTCGGCGCCGGCGGCAGCGAGTACACCTCGCTGCCGGCGGCCGTGCCCGAGGACGTCGAGGCGTACCTGGGCACCGGCAACGCGGGCGCGGTCACCTCCGGCCGGGTCGCCTACGCCCTCGGCCTGGAGGGCCCGGCGGTGACGGTGGACACCGCGTGCTCGTCGTCGCTGGTCGCGCTGCACTGGGCGGCGCAGGCGCTCCGCGCGGGGGAGTGCTCGCTGGCCCTCGCCGGGGGCGTCACCGTCATGTCGAGTCCGGAGTCCTTCGTCGCCTTCAGCCGCCAGGGCGGGCTGGCGCCGGACGGGCGGTGCAAGTCCTTCGCGGACGCGGCCGACGGGACCGGCTGGTCCGAGGGTGTGGGGATGCTGGTGCTGGAGCGCTTGTCGGACGCGCGCCGCAACGGGCACCAGGTCCTCGCGGTGGTGCGGGGCAGCGCCGTGAACCAGGACGGGGCGTCCAACGGGCTGACCGCGCCCAACGGGCCCTCGCAGCAGCGGGTGATCCGCCAGGCGCTGGCCGGCGCGGGGCTCGCGCCGGCCGAGGTGGACGTGGTGGAGGCGCACGGTACCGGTACGACGCTGGGGGACCCGATCGAGGCGCAGGCCCTCCTGGCCACCTACGGGCAGGACCGGCCGGAGGGCCGGCCGCTGTACCTGGGCTCGCTGAAGTCCAACATCGGGCATGCCCAGGCGGCCGCCGGGGTGGCGGGCGTGATCAAGATGGTGCAGGCGATGCGGCACGGGCTGATGCCGAAGACGCTGCACGTGGACGCGCCGTCCTCGCAGGTGGACTGGTCCGGGGGAGCGGTCGAGCTGCTGACCGAGCCCCGCGCCTGGGCGGCCGAGGGCCGCCCCCGCCGCGCCGGGGTGTCGTCCTTCGGGATCAGCGGCACCAACGCGCACGTCGTGATCGAGCAGCCGCCGGCCGAGAACGAGGCGGAGCCCGCCGCGACCGGGGACGGTGCCGCCGGAACGCCCGCCGACCCGGCGCCGGTGGTGCCGGTCGCCGTGTCGGCCAGGACGGCCGAGGCGCTGGCCGCCCAGGCCGGGCGGCTGGCCGCCTTCCTGGCCGAGCGCGAGGACCTCGCGCTCCGGGACGCGGCCGCCGCCCTCGCGGACGGGCGCGCGCTGCTGGACCACCGGGCCGCGGTGGTGGCCGCCGACCGCGCCGAGGCCCTGGCCGGGCTGCGCGCCCTCGCGGCGGGCGAGCCGCACCCGGCGCTGGTGCGCGGCGCGGCCCGCGCGGGCGGCGTGGCCGTGCTCTTCTCCGGCCAGGGTTCGCAGCGGCCCGGGATGGGGCGGGAGCTGCACGCCGCCTTCCCGGTGTTCGCCGCCGCCTTCGACGAGGTGTGCGGCCTGCTGGACGGGCTGCTCGGCGAGCCGCTGCGCGCGGTGCTGTGGGCGGAGCCCGGTGACGAGCGGGCGGAGCTGCTGGACCAGACGCTCTACACCCAGGCGGGTCTGTTCGCCTTCGAGGTGGCGCTGTTCCGGCTGGTGGAGTCGTGGGGGGTGCGTCCGGACTTCCTGGCGGGCCACTCGATCGGGGAGATCAGCGCCGCGCACGTCGCCGGGGTGCTGTCGCTGGCGGACGCGTGCGCCCTGGTGGCGGCGCGCGGGCGCCTGATGCAGGCGCTCCCGTCCGGCGGCGCCATGGTCGCCGTCCAGGCGGCCGAGGAGACCGTGCTCCCCTTCCTGGCCGGTGTCGAGGACCGGGTCGGGATCGCGGCCGTGAACGGCCCGGCCTCGGTCGTGGTCTCCGGGGCGGGCGAGGCCGTGGCCGCCGTGGCGGCGCGGCTGGCCGAGGCGGGCCACAAGACGCGGCCGCTGCGGGTCTCGCACGCCTTCCACTCGCCGCTGATGGACCCGATGCTCGCCGAGTTCGAGCAGGCCGTCAGCGGCCTGTCGTTCCACGCGCCGGAGATCCCGGTGGTGTCCAACGTGTCCGGCGAGCCGGCCGGGGACGAGATCGCCACCCCGGGCTACTGGGTGCGGCACGTCCGGCGCCCCGTCCGCTTCGCGGACGGCGTGCGGGCCCTGCACGGCCGGGGCGTGCGCTCCTTCCTGGAGATCGGTCCCGACAGCGTGCTCGCCTCCCCGGTGCTGGAGACCCTGGGCGAGGCGGCCGAGCAGGCCGCCGTCGTGCCCGCCGCGCGCCGCGACCGCGAGGAGGCGCGGCAGGCCGTCACCGCGCTGGCCGAACTGCACGCGCACGGCGCCCGCGTCGACTGGACCCCGGTCCTCACCGGCGGGGCGCCCGCCGCTGCGGGCCGGGCCCGGATCGCCGCGGAGCTGCCCACCTACGCCTTCCAGCGGCAGCGGTACTGGTTCGACACCGCGGGCACCGCGCCCGGCGACCTCGCCGCCGCCGGACTCCGCCCGGCCGAACACCCCCTGCTCGCGGCGGTGGTGGCGGCTCCCGAGGGCGACACGGTCACGCTGACCGGCCGCCTCTCCCTGGACGCCCAGCCCTGGCTCGCCGACCACCAGGTGCTCGGCACCGTGCTGGTCCCCGGCACCGCGCTGGTGGAGCTGGCCGTGCGGGCCGGCGACGAGGCGGGCTGCGCGGTGCTGGAGGAGCTGACCCTCCAGGCGCCGCTGGTGCTCGGCGAGGCGGCGCGGATCGCCGTCCAGGTGGTGGTGGGCGCCGCCGACGAGGCGGGCCGCCGGAGCGTGGAGCTGTACTCGCGCCCCGAGGACGCCCCGGCGGCCACCGGCTGGACCTGCCACGCCACCGGCACCCTGGCCGCCGCCGCACCGGCCGCTGACCGCCCGGAACCGGACCTGTCGGTCTGGCCGCCCCGCGACGCCGAAGCCGTCGAGCTGGCCGGCTTCTACCCGGAGCTGGCCCGGTCGGGGCTGGAGTACGGGCCGCTGTTCCAGGGGCTGCGCGCCGCCTGGCGGCACGGCGAGGAGGTCTACGCCGAGGTCGCGCTGCCCGGCGGGCCGGACGGCGCCGCCGCCTTCGGCATCCACCCCGCGCTCCTGGACGCCGCCCTGCACCCGATCGCCTTCGCGGGCGGAGCGGGCGCGGAGACGGGCGCCGCGGCGGTCCCCTTCGCCTGGTCGGGCGTTGAGCTGCACGCCACCGGCGCCACCGAGCTGCGGGTGCACATCGCGGCGGCGGCCGGCGACGGCGTGCGCATCCGGCTGGCCGACGCCGAGGGCGTGCCCGTCGCCTCGGTCGGCTCGCTGACCCTGCGGCCGGTGCCGGGCGAGCGGCTGCGGGCCGCCCCCGCCGGCCGGCACGAGTCGCTGTACCGGCTGGAGTGGGCCGCCGCCCGCGCCGCTCCGTCGTCCGGCCCCGACCGGATCGCGGCCGTGGGCCAGGTGCCGCCGGTCCCGGGCCTGGAGCCGGCCGCCGAGGACCTGGCCGCGCTCGCCGCCGCCCTCGCGGAGGGCGCGGCCGCTCCGGCGGCGGTGGTGCTGCGCTGCTCCGGCGCGGGCGGCGACGCGGCGGCCGCCGCCCGCACCGCCGCCCGGCAGGCCCTGGCCGCGGTGCGGGCGCTGCTGGCGGATGAGCGGCTGGCCGACACCCGGCTCGCGGTGGTGACGCGGGGCGCGGTGGAGGCCGTGCCGGGCGAGGGCGCGGCCGATGTCGGCGCGGCCGCCGTCTGGGGCCTGGTGCGGGCCGCGCAGGCCGAGCACCCGGGGCGCTTCGTCCTGGTGGACGTGCAGGAGGGCGACGGCGCCGGCCCGCTGCGCGCGGCGCTGGCGACCGGCGAGCCGCAGCTGGCCGTGCGCGGCGGGGAGGTCCTGGTGCCCCGCCTGGCCCAGGTGCCCGCCGGATCCGGCCGGGCGGCCGGCCCCGCCGTCGCGCGGGAGCGGCTGGCGGCCGGGACGGTGCTGGTCACCGGCGGGACCGGTGGGCTGGGTGCGCTGGTGGCGCGGCATCTGGTGGCCGAGTACGGGGTGCGGAGCCTGCTGCTGGCCAGCCGGCGCGGCGCCGACGCTCCGGGTGCGGCCGAACTGGTGGCCGAACTGGAGGGGCTGGGCGCCTCGGTGCGGGTGGCCGGCTGCGACGTGGCGGACCGGGAGGCGCTGGCCGCGCTGCTGGCGGGCCTTCCCGCCGACGCCCCGCTGACCGGCGTGGTGCACACGGCCGGTGTACTGGACGACGGGATCGTCACCGCGCTGACCCCCGAGCGGCTGGACGCGGTGCTGCGGCCCAAGGCCGACGCCGCCTGGCACCTGCACGAGCTGACCCGCGATCTCGACCTGGGGCTGTTCGCCCTGTTCTCCGCGGGCGCGGGCACGACCGGCGGCGCGGGCCAGGCCAACTACGCGGCGGCCAACACCTTCCTGGACGCCCTCGCCCAGCACCGCCGCGCCGCCGGGCTGCCCGCCGTCTCACTGGCCTGGGGCCTGTGGCGGCGGACCGGCGGCATGGCCGGCCGGCTGACCGAGGCCGATCTGGGCCGGCTGGCCAAGGGCGGCGTGCTCGCCCTCGCCGACGCGGAGGGGCTGGAGCTGTTCGACGCCGCCCTGGCGGCCGGCGACCCGGTGCTGGTGCCGGTGAAGTGGGATCTGGCGCTGCTGCGGCGGGCCGAGGCCGACGAGGTGCCCTGGCTGCTGCGCGGCCTGGTCGGCCGCCCGGCGCGGCGGGCGGCCGCCGGCGGCGGCCGCCCGGCCGCTTCGGCCCTCGCGGAGCGGCTGGCCGGGGTGGAGCCGGCCCGTCGTCGCAAGCTGGTGCTGGACCTGGTGCGCGCGCAGGCCGCGGCGGTGCTCGGCCACGCCGGCGCCGAGGCGGTCGAGCCGGACCGGGCCTTCCAGGACGTCGGCTTCGACTCGCTGACGGCGGTGGAGTTCCGCAACGGGCTGGGCAAGGCGACGGGGCTGCGCCTGCCGGCGACCCTGGTCTTCGACTACCCGACTCCGCTGGTGCTGGCCGAGCACCTGCTGGCCGAGGTGGCGGGGACCGCGGACCGGGCCGCGGCGGCCGGGTCGGCGGCGGCGCCGGCGGACGAGCCGATCGCGATCGTCGGGATGGCCTGCCGCTATCCGGGCGGGGTGAGCAGCCCCGAGGAGCTGTGGCGGCTGGTCGAGCAGGGCGGCGACGGCGTCTCGCTGTTCCCGGCCGACCGGGGCTGGGACCTGGACGGCCTCTACGACCCCTCGGGGGAGCGCGCCGACACCTCCTACACCCGGGAGGGCGGCTTCCTGTACGACGCGGCCGAGTTCGACCCGGACTTCTTCGGGATCAGCCCGGCCGAGGCGACCATCCTCGACCCGCAGCAGCGGCTGCTGCTGGAGAGCAGCTGGGAGGCGCTGGAGCGCGCGGGCATCGACCCCGCCGCGCTGAAGGGCAGCCCCACCGGCGTCTTCGCCGGGGTGATGTACCACGACTACGCGGGCAACGCGGGCGGCGGCGGCAGCATGGTGTCGGGCCGCGTCGCCTACACCTTCGGCCTGGAGGGCCCCGCCGTCACGGTGGACACCGCCTGCTCCTCCTCCCTGGTCGCGCTGCACTGGGCCGCCCAGGCGCTGCGGTCGGGCGAGTGCTCGCTGGCCCTGGCGGGCGGTGTGACGGTGATGGCCACGCCCGCGTCGTTCGTGGAGTTCAGCCGGCAGCGCGGCCTGGCCGCCGACGGGCGGTGCAAGTCCTTCGCCGACGCGGCCGACGGCGTCGGCTGGTCCGAGGGCGCGGGCGTCCTGGTGCTGGAGCGGCTGTCCGACGCGCGCCGCAACGGGCACCAGGTGCTCGCCGTGGTCCGGGGCTCGGCCGTCAACCAGGACGGGGCGTCCAACGGCATCACCGCGCCCAACGGCCCCGCCCAGATCCGGGTGATCCGCCAGGCGCTCGCGTCCGCCGGGGTGCGGGCCGACCAGGTGGACCTGGTGGAGGCGCACGGCACCGGCACCACCCTGGGCGACCCGATCGAGGCCCAGGCCCTCCTGGCCACCTACGGCCGGGAGCACGCCCAGGACCGGCCGCTCTACCTGGGCTCGCTGAAGTCCAATATCGGGCACGCCCAGGCCGCCGCCGGGGTCGGCGGAGTCATCAAGACCGTGCTGGCGATCCGGAACGGGGTGATGCCCAGGACGCTGCACGTGGACGCGCCCAGCACCAAGGTGGACTGGTCGGCGGGCGCGGTGGAGCTGCTGACCGAGCCGCGCCCCTGGGAGGCGGACGGGCATCCGCGCCGGGCGGGAGTGTCGTCCTTCGGGATCAGCGGCACCAACGCGCACGTCATCATCGAGCAGGCGCCGGCCGAGGAACCGGCCGGCGCGGCGGCCGAGCCCGCCGGCGCTCGGCCCGCGCCGCCGCTGGTGCCGGTCGCGGTGTCGGGCCGGGGCGAGCGCGGGCTGGCCGCCCAGGCCGAACGGCTGGCCGGCTTCCTGGCCGAGCGCGCGGACGGCGAACTGCCCGACATCGCGGCCGCCCTGGTGCGGACGCGCTCGGCGCTGGACCACCGGGCCGTCGTGCTGGCCGCCGACCGCGCCGAAGCCGTGGACGGGCTGCGCGCCCTGGCGGCGGGCGAGCCGCACCCGGCCGCGGTGCGCGGGACGGCCCGCTCCGGCGGGCTGGCCGCGGTCTTCTCCGGGCAGGGCTCCCAGCGGCTCGGCATGGGCCGCGAGCTGCACGCCGCCTTCCCGGTCTTCGCCGCGAACTTCGACGCGGTCTGCGCCGGGTTCGACGCGCTGCTCGCCGAACCGCTGCGCGAAGCGGCGGCCGCGTCGCTGCGCGGGGTGCTGTGGGCCGGACCGGAGTCGGAGCGCGCGGGCCTGGTGGACCAGACGCTCTACACCCAGGCGGGGCTGTTCGCCTTCGAGGTGGCGCTGTTCCGGCTGCTGGAGTCCTGGGGGGTGCGCCCGGACTTCGTCGCCGGGCACTCCATCGGCGAGATCGGCGCCGCGCACGTCGCCGGGGTCCTCTCGCTCGCCGACGCGTGCGCGCTGGTCGCGGCGCGCGGCCGCCTCATGCAGGCGCTCCCGGCCGGCGGCGCCATGGTGGCGGTGCAGGCGGCCGAGGACGAGGTGCTGCCCTTCCTGGCCGGGATCGAGGACCGGGCGGGGATCGCCGCGGTCAACGGTCCCGCCTCGCTGGTGGTGTCGGGCGCCCGCGAGGCCGTGGCGGGCATCGCGGGCCGGCTGCGCGACGCCGGGCACAAGACCCGTGAGCTGCGGGTCTCGCACGCCTTCCACTCGCCGCTGATGGAGCCGATGCTGGCCGAGTTCGCGGCCGCGATCGGCGGCCTGGACTTCCGGCCGCCGGAGATCCCCGTGGTGTCGAACGTGTCCGGCGGCCTGGCCGGGGACGAGATCGCCACCCCCGGCTACTGGGTGCGGCACGTCCGCGCGGCGGTGCGCTTCGCCGCCGGGATCGGCACGCTCCGCGCGGAGGGCGTCCGCTCGTTCCTGGAGATCGGCCCGGACAGCGTGCTGGCCTCGCCGATGCTGGAGACCCTGGACGAGGCGGCCGCCCAGTCCGCCGTGGTGGCCGCCTCGCGGCGCGACCGCGACGAGGTGCGCCAGGCCGTCACCGCCCTGGCGACCCTGCACGCCCACGGCGCGCCGGTCGAGTGGGCGGCGCTGCTGCCCGCGCGTCCGGCCCGGGTGGAGCTGCCCACCTACGCCTTCCAGCGGCAGCGCTACTGGCTGGACTCCGCCCTCGCGACCGGCCAGGCGGGCGACGCCGCGGGCCTCGGCCAGGCCGCCGCCGGGCACCCGCTGCTGGGCGCGGTGCTCGCCGACCCCGACGGCGGCGCCGTGACGCTGACCGGCCGGCTGTCCCTGGCCACCCACCCCTGGCTCGCCGACCACGAGGTGCTGGGCACCGTGCTGGTGCCGGGGACCGCGCTGGTGGAACTGGCGATCCGGGCCGGCGACGAGGTCGGCCGCCCCGTGCTGGACGAGCTGACCCTGGAAGCACCGCTGCTGGTGCCCGAGCACACCGGGCTCGCGCTCCAGGTGGTGGCCGATCCCGAGGACGGCGCCGGCGGCGACCCGGGCCGGTACCGGGTCCGCCTCTACTCCCGCCCCGACGACGCCGCCCCCGGCGCGCCGTGGACCCGGCACGCGACCGGCTCCCTCCTCCCCGGCGGCGGACCGGCGGCGGCAGAGCCGGACCTGGCGGTCTGGCCGCCGCGCGGCGCCGAGCCCGTCCCGCTGGCCGGCTTCTACCCCGAGCTGGCCGAGGGCGGCTTCGGCTACGGCCCCGCCTTCCAGGGGCTCCGCGCCGTCTGGCGGCGCGGCGACGAGGTCTTCGCCGAAGTGGCGCTGCCGGAGCCCGCCGCCGACGAGGCCGGCGGCTACGGCGTCCACCCGGCGCTGCTCGACACGGCGCTGCACGCGGGCTTCCTCAACGAGCCCGAGGGCGAGTACGCCGGCCCCGCCATCCCCTTCTCCTGGTCCGGCGTCGAGCTGCACGCGGGCGGCGCCTCCCGGGTGCGGGTGCGGATCGCCCCGGCGGCGGGCGGCGGGAAGTCCGTCACGCTCGCCGACCCGACCGGGGCGCCGGTGGCGTCCATCGCGGCGCTGGTCGCCCGCACGGTGTCGCCGGAGCAGCTGGCGGCGGCCCGATCGGCCCGCGGCGGCCGGCACGACTCCCTGTTCCGGGTCGAGTGGGAGGACGTGCCCGCGCCGACCGGCACCGGCGCCGCCCGCACGGCCGTCCTGGGCGGGGCCCTCGCGGAGCTGCCCGCCCACCCGGACCTCGCCGCGCTGCGGGCCGCGCTCGACGCCGGGGCGCCCGTGCCCGACACGGTCTTCCTGCCCTACACCGGGGCGCCGGCGGCCGGGCTGCCGGCGGCGGTCCGCTCGGCCCTGGACGGCGCCGCCGCCGCGGTGCGGGAGTGGCTGGCCGACGACCGGCTCAGCGGCTCCCGCCTGGTGGTGGTGACGCGCGGCGCCGTCGAGGCGCTGCCCGGCGAGGGCGTGCCCGACCTCGCGCACGCCCCGCTGTGGGGGCTGCTCCGGGCGGCCCAGGCGGAGGTGCCCGACCGCTTCGCCCTGCTCGACCTGGACGCGGCCGAGCCCGCGCCGTCGGCCCTGCTCGCCGCGGCGGCCTCGCCGGAACCACAGCTCGCGGTGCGCGGCGAGCGGCTGCTGGCGCCCCGGCTCGCACGCGTCCCGGCCGGCGCGGACCCGGCCCCCGCCGGCGGCGGCGCGGCGCTCGCGGCCGGGACGGTGCTGGTCACCGGCGGCACCGGTGGGCTGGGCGGCGCGGTCGCCCGGCACCTGGTCGCCCGGTACGGCGTCCGGCACCTGCTGCTGGCCAGCCGGAGCGGACCGAAGGCGGACGGTGCCGCCGAACTGGTCGCCGGGCTGGAGTCGATGGGCGCGCACGTGCGGGTGGCCGCCTGCGACGTCGGTGACCGGGAGGCGCTGCGCTCGCTGCTGGCGGAGGTCCCCGCCGACGCCCCGCTGACCGGGGTGGTGCACTCGGCGGGCCTCGGCGCCAACGCCGTGGTGGCGGACCTGACCCCGGAGCACTTCGACCTGGTGCTCGCGCCGAAGGCGGACGCGGCCTGGCACCTGCACGAGCTGACCCGTGAGCTGGACCTGTCGCTCTTCGCCGTCTTCTCCTCCTCCGCCGCCCTGGTGGACAACCCCGGCCAGGGCAACTACGCGGCGGCCAACGTGTTCGTGGACGCGCTGGCCCGGCAGCGGCGGGCCGAGGGCCTGCCCGCGCTCTCGCTGGCCTGGGGCCTGTGGGACGCGGCCCAGGGCATGGGCGGCCTGCTCGCGGCGGCCGATGTAGCCCGCATCGCCCGCTGGGGCATGCTGCCGCTCTCCGCCGAGCAGGGGCTCGCGCTGTGGGACGCCGCGCTGGCCGCCGGTGACGCGTCCCTGGCGCCGATCCGGCTGGACGAGGCGGCCCTGCGCAGCCGGGCCGACGGCGTGCCCGCCATCCTGCGCCGCCTGGTCCCCCCGGCCCGCCGCGGCGCCGCGGCCGCCGCGCCCCAGGCGGACGGCCTCGCCGAGCGGCTGGCCGGACTGACGGGGCCGGAGCGGAGCCAGGCGCTGCTCGACCTGGTCCGCGCGCACGTCGCCTCGGTGCTCGGCCACGCCGGGGCGGACGCGGTGGAGCCCGAGCGCGCCTTCCAGGAACTCGGCTTCGACTCGCTGAGCGCGGTGGAGCTGCGCAACGGGCTGAACCGGGCGACCGGGCTGCGGCTGCCCGCCACCGCCGTCTTCGACTACCCGAACGCGCAGGTCCTCGCGGAGCGCATCGGCGCGGAGCTGGTCCCGGACCGGGCCGAGGAGGAGCGGCTGGAGTCGCAGGAGGAGCGGCTGCGGGCGGCGCTGGCCGCCATCCCGATCACCCGCCTGCGCGATGCCGGCCTGCTGGACGGCCTGCTCGAACTCGCCGGGATCGAGGACGCGGACCCGGAGCAGGACGAGCCGGGCGACGCCGACGACATCGACGCCATGGACACCGAGAGCCTGATCAGCCTGGCGCTCGACGACCTTGACCTTGACAACACGACGCAGGAGCTGTGAGGCCGGGATGGGCAAGTCCGACGAACGCATTGTCGAGGCGCTCCGCACGTCGCTCAAGGAGGCCGAGAGGCTGCGCGAGCGGAACAGGAAGCTCACCGCGGCCCTGCGCGAGCCGATCGCGATCGTGGGGATGGCCTGCCGCTACCCGGGCGGGGTGAGCAGCCCCGAGGACCTGTGGCGGCTGGTGGCCGAGGGCACGGACGCGGTGGCGCCCTTCCCGGCCGACCGGGGCTGGGACCTGCACCGGCTCTACGACCCGACCGGCGAGCGGGAGGGAACCTCGCTGACCCGCGAGGGCGGCTTCCTGTACGACGCGGCGGAGTTCGACCCGGACTTCTTCGGGATCAGCCCGGGCGAGGCGCGCTTCATGGACCCGCAGCAGCGGCTGCTGCTGGAGAGCGGCTGGGAGGCGCTGGAGCGGGCCGGGATCGACCCGTCGGGCCTGAAGGGCAGCCCGACCGGCGTCTTCGCCGGGGTGATGTACCACGACTACGCCTACAGCAGCAGCGGCGGCAGCGTCGTGTCAGGCCGGGTCGCCTACACCCTCGGCCTCGAAGGGCCCGCGGTGACGGTGGACACCGCCTGCTCGTCCTCCCTCGTCGCGGCGCACCTGGCGATCCAGTCGCTGCGCAACGGCGAGTGCTCGCTGGCGCTGGCGGGCGGCGTCACCGTGATGGCCACCCCCGAGATGTTCGTGGAGTTCAGCCGGCAGCGGGGCCTGGCGGCGGACGGGCGGTGCAAGTCCTTCTCGGACGCGGCCGACGGCGTGGGCTGGTCGGAGGGCGTCGGCGTCCTGGTGCTGGAGCGGCTGTCCGACGCCCGCCGCAACGGCCACCAGGTCCTCGCCGTCGTGCGCGGCTCGGCCGTCAACCAGGACGGCGCCTCCAACGGGCTGACCGCGCCCAACGGCCCGTCCCAGGTCCGGGTGATCCGGCAGGCGCTGGCCAGCGCGCGGATCTCGGCCGACCAGGTCGACCTGGTGGAGGCGCACGGCACCGGCACCACGCTGGGCGACCCCATCGAGGCGCAGGCGCTCCTGGCGACCTACGGGCAGGAGCGCCCGGAGGGCCGTCCGCTCTACCTGGGTTCGCTGAAGTCCAATATCGGGCACGCCCAGGCCGCCGCCGGGGTCGGCGGCGTGATCAAGGCCGTGATGGCCATGCGCAGCGGGACGATGCCCAAGACCCTGCACGTGGACGCGCCGTCCTCGCAGGTGGACTGGGCGGCCGGCGCCGTGCGGCTGCTGACCGAGGCGCGGCCGTGGGAGGCGGGGCCGCACCCGAGGCGGGCGGCGGTGTCGTCCTTCGGCATCAGCGGCACCAACGCGCACATCATCGTGGAGCAGGCGCCCGCCGAGGAGCCGGCCGCCGAGCCGGCGGCGCCCGGCGCCCCGGCGCCGCTGCTGCCCGTCGTGGTGTCGGGCCGGGGCGAGCGCGGGCTGGCCGCCCAGGCCGGGCGGCTGGCCGCCTTCTTCGAGCACCGCGGCGAGGCCGATCCGCGCGATGCCGCGGCGGCGCTGGTGGAGACGCGTGCGGCGCTGGACCACCGGGCCGTGGTGGTGGCCGCCGACCGCGCCGAGGCCGTGGCGGGGCTGCGCGCACTGGCCGCCGGGGAGCCGCATCCGTCCGTGGTGCGGGGGCACGCCCGCTCCGGCGGCCTGGGGGTGCTGTTCTCCGGGCAGGGCTCGCAGCGGCCCGGGATGGGCCGGGAGCTGCACGCCGCCTTCCCGGTGTTCGCCGCCGCCTTCGACGAGGTGTGCGGCCTGCTGGACGGTCTGCTGGCCGAGCCGCTGCGCGAGGCGGGCGCCGCTTCGCTGCGCGCGGTGCTGTGGGCGGAGCCCGGCGAGGAGCGGGCGGAGCTGCTGGACCAGACCCTCTACACCCAGGCGGGGCTGTTCGCCTTCGAGGTGGCGCTGTTCCGGCTGGCCGAGTCCTGGGGCGTGCGCCCGGACTTCCTGGCGGGCCACTCCATCGGCGAGATCAGCGCCGCGCATGTCGCCGGGGTGCTCTCCCTGCCCGACGCGTGCGCCCTGGTGGCGGCGCGGGGCCGGCTGATGCAGGCGCTCCCGTCCGGCGGTGTGATGGTCGCGGTCCAGGCGGCCGAGGAGACCGTGCTCCCCTTCCTGTCCGGTGTCGAGGACCGGGTCGGGATCGCCGCGGTGAACGGCCCCGCGTCGGTGGTGGTCTCCGGCGCACGTGACGCCGTCGACACCGCCGCGGCCCGGCTGCGCGACGCCGGGCACAAGACGCGGCCGCTGCGGGTCTCGCACGCCTTCCACTCGCCGCTGATGGAACCGATGCTGGCCGAGTTCGCCGCCGCGATCGCCGGCCTGTCCTTCCAGCCGCCGGAGATCCCGGTGGTCTCCAATGTGACGGGGGAGCCCGCCGGGGCGGAGATCGCGAGCCCGGACTACTGGGTGCGGCACGTGCGGGCCGCGGTCCGCTTCGGCGCCGGTGTCGGCAGCCTCTACGGCCGGGGCGTGCGCTCCTTCCTGGAGATCGGCCCGGACAGCGTGCTCACCGCCATGGGCCGGGCGAACCTGCCCGAGGACGCCGAGGCGCTGTTCGTCCCGGCGGCGCGCCGCGACCGCGACGAGGTGCGCCAGGCCGCGGCCGCGCTCGCGGCGCTGCACGCCCACGGCGCGCGGGTGGACTGGACCCCCTTCCTCACCGGCCGCACCGGCGGCCGGGTCGAGCTGCCCACCTACGCCTTCCAGCGGCAGCGCTACTGGCTGAACTCCACCGGCGGCACCGGGGCGGCCGACGCGGCCCGGCTCGGCCAGGCCGCCGCCGACCACCCCCTGCTGGGCGCGGTCGTCTCCCTCCCGGTGACCGACTCCGTCGTGCTGACCGGCCGGATCTCGCTGGACACCCACCCCTGGCTCGCCGACCACCAGGTCCTCGGCACCGTGCTGGTCCCGGGCGCCGCCCTGGTCGAGCTGGCGATCCGGGCCGGCGACGAGGCCGGCTGCCCGGTGGTGGACGAGCTGACCCTCCAGGCGCCCCTGGTGCTGGACGACGGCGGCGGCACCGACCTGCGGGTCGCCGTCGGCGCCGCCGACGAGCTGGGCCGCCGGCCGGTCGAGATCTACTCCTGCGGCGACGGCGGCCGGATGGAGGGCGTCTGGACCCGGCACGCCACCGGCTTCCTCACCGCCGCCCGTCCCGGCGGGAGCGCACCGGACCTGTCGGTGTGGCCGCCGGAGGGCGCCGAGCCGGTGGCCGTCGACGGCTTCTACCGGGAACTGGTGGACGTCGGCCTGTCCTACGGGCCGGCCTTCCAGGGGCTGCGCGCCGCCTGGCGGCGCGGCGACGAGCTGTTCGCCGAGGTCGCGCTGCCGGAGCGGAGCGACGACGGCACCGGCGCCTTCGGCATCGACCCGGCCCTGCTGGACGCCGCCCTGCACGGCGGCTTCCTCCGCGCCGACGACGACGGGGCGGCCGGCCCCTCCGTCCCGTTCGCCTGGTCGGGAGTGGAGCTGTTCGCCGGCGGGGCGAGCAGCCTGCGGGTGCGGCTGGCCGGTACGGGGACCGACGGGGTCGAGGTCTGGCTGGCCGACCCCTCCGGCGCCCCGGTCGCCGCCGTGCGCTCGCTGGTGGCGCGGCCGGTGGCGGCCGGGCAACTGGCGGCGGCGCGCAGCTCGGCGGGCGGCCGGCACGACACGCTGTTCGACCTGCGGTGGACGCCGGCCGGTCCCGCGACGGCGGAGCCGGCCGCCGCGATCAGCCTTGCGCTGCTGGGCGGCGGGCGGCCGGAGCCGGCGGAGCTGCTCGGCGGCGCCGGCGCCTATCCGGACGCGTCCGCGCTGGGCGCCGCCGTGGCGGCGGGGGCGCCGGCGCCCGCGGCGGTGCTGCTGCCGTGCGTCGCGGACCCGGCGGCGGACGCCGCGGCGGCGGCCCGCATCCTCACCCGCCGGGCCCTGGCCGCGGTGCACGAGTTGCTGGCCGATGAGCGCCTGGCCGGGTCGCGGCTGGTGGTGGTGACGCGGGGCGCGGTCGAGGCGGTGCCGGGCGAGGGGGTGGCCGATGTCGGCGGGGCCGCCGTCTGGGGCCTGGTACGGGCCGCGCAGGCCGAGCACCCGGACCGCTTCGTGCTGGTGGACATCGCGGACGGCGAGGGCCCGGCGGGCGGAGCGCCGGCGGCGGTGCTGGCCGCGGGTGAGCCGCAGGCGGCGGTGCGCGGGGGGCGGCTGCTGGTGCCGAGGCTGGGCCGGGCGGCCGTCGCGGACGGTCCGGCGCCGGAGCGGCCGGCGTCGGGGACGGTGCTGGTCACGGGTGGTACCGGTGGGCTGGGCGCGCTGGTGGCGCGGCATCTGGTGGCCGAGCACGGGGTGCGCGGCCTGCTGCTGGTGAGCCGGCGCGGTGCCGAGGCGCCGGGCGCGGCCGAACTGGTCGCGGAGCTGGAGGCGTCGGGTGCCTCGGTGCGGGTGGCGGCCTGCGACGTGTCGGACCGGGAGGCGCTGCGCGCGCTGCTGGCCACCGTCCCGGCCGAGGCGCCGCTGACGGGCGTGGTGCACACGGCGGGCGTACTCGACGACGGAGTCGTCACCGCGCTGACCCCGGAGCGGCTGGACGCGGTGCTGCGGCCCAAGGCGGAGGCGGCCTGGCACCTGCACGAGCTGACGCGTGAGCTGGACCTGGGCATGTTCGTGCTCTTCTCCTCGGTGTCGGGCCTGGTCGGCGGCGCCGCCCAGGCCAACTACGCCGCGGCCAACGCCTTCCTGGACGGCCTGGCCCAGCACCGCCGCGCCGCCGGGCTGCCCGCCGTCTCGCTGGCCTGGGGGCTGTGGGAGCAGACCGGCGGCATGGGCGGCGGGCTCGGCGCGGACGAGCGCGCCCGGATGACACGGGACGGCCTGCTCGGCCTGTCCGACACCGAGGGCCTGGAACTCTTCGACACCGCCGCAGGCCGCGACGAACCGGTGCTGGCCCCGGTCAAGTGGGACCTGGAGCTGCTGCGGCGGGCCGGTGCCGACGAGGTGCCCCCGATCATGCGCGGCCTGGTCGGCCGCCCGGCGCGCCGGGCGGCCGCTGCCGCGGGCGGCGGCTCGCCGCTCGCGGAGCGGCTGGCGGGGGTGGACCCCTCGCGCCGCCGGGCCGCGGTGGTGGAGCTGGTGGCGGCGCAGGTGGCGGCGGTGCTGGGCTACGCCGACGCCAAGGGCGTGGAACCCGGCCGGGCCTTCCAGGACCTGGGCTTCGACTCGCTGACCGCGGTGGAGTTCCGCAACGGGCTGGGCAAGGCGACCGGGCTGCGCCTGCCGGCGACCCTGGTCTTCGACTACCCGACCCCGCTGGCCCTGGCCGAGCACCTGCTGGCCGAGGTCGACGGCGACGTCGAGCGCGCCGAACCGCTGCCCTCCGCGGCCGCGGTGGACGAGCCGATCGCGATCGTCGGGATGGCCTGCCGCTACCCGGGCGGGGTGAGCAGCCCCGAGGACCTGTGGCGCCTGGTGGCCGAGGGTGGTGACGGCGTCTCGCTGTTCCCGGCCGACCGCGGCTGGGACCTGCACCGGCTGTTCGATCCCTCAGGCGAGCGGGAGGGCACCTCGCTGACCCGCGAGGGCGGCTTCCTGCACGACGCCGCCGACTTCGACCCCGACTTCTTCGGCATCAGCCCCGGCGAGGCCCGGTTCATGGATCCCCAGCAGCGGCTGCTGCTGGAGACCTCGTGGGAGGCCTTCGAACGGGCGGGCATCGACCCCGCCGGGCTCAAGGGCAGTCCGACAGGCGTCTTCGCCGGGGTGATGTACCACGACTACGCCTACAGCAGCAGCGGCGGCAGCGTCGTGTCCGGCCGGGTGGCCTACACCTTCGGCCTGGAGGGCCCGGCCGTCACCGTGGACACCGCCTGCTCCTCCTCCCTGGTCGCGCTGCACTGGGCGGCGCAGGCCCTTCGCTCGGGCGAGTGCTCGCTGGCCCTGGCGGGCGGCGTCACCGTGATGGCCACCCCCGACTCCTTCGTGGAGTTCAGCCGCCAGCGCGGGCTGGCGGCGGACGGGCGGTGCAAGTCCTTCTCGGACGCGGCCGATGGCGTGGGCTGGTCGGAGGGCGTCGGGGTGCTGGTGCTGGAGCGGCTGTCGGACGCGCGCCGCAACGGGCACCAGGTGCTCGCGGTGGTGCGGGGCAGCGCGGTCAACCAGGACGGCGCCTCCAACGGGCTGACCGCGCCCAACGGCCCGTCCCAGGTGCGGGTGATCCGGCAGGCGCTCGCGGGCGCCGGGATCGCGCCCGCGGACGTGGATCTGGTGGAGGCGCACGGCACCGGCACCAAGCTCGGTGACCCGATCGAGGCCCAGGCCCTCCTGGCCACCTACGGGCAGGACCGGCCCGATGACCGGCCGCTGTATCTCGGCTCGCTCAAGTCCAACATCGGGCACGCCCAGGCGGCGGCCGGAGTGGGCGGCGTGATCAAGGCCGTGATGGCCATGCGCAAGGGCGTGATGCCGAGGACCCTGCACGCGGACGCGCCCAGCACGCAGGTGGACTGGTCGGCGGGCGCGGTGGAGCTGCTGACCGAGCCCCGTCCGTGGGAGCCGGCCGGTCATCCGCGCCGGGCCGGGGTGTCGTCCTTCGGGATCAGCGGCACGAACGCGCACGTCATCATCGAGCAGGCACCGGCGGACGACGCGGCGGACGACCCGGCCGAGGAGCCGGGCGCGCCGGTCGTCCCGGTGGCGGTGTCGGGCCGGGGCGAGCGCGGGCTGGCGGCCCAGGCCGGGCGGCTGGCCGACTTCCTGGACACCCGCGACGACGCCCGGCTGCCCGACGTGGCGGCGGCGCTGGTCGGGACGCGCTCGGCGCTGGACCACCGGGCCGTGGTGCTGGCCGCCGACCGCGCCGAAGCCGTGGACGGGCTGCGCGCGCTGGCGGCGGGCGAGCCGCATCCCGGCCTGGTGCGGGGCGTGGCCCGGCCGGGCGGCCTTGGCGTGCTGTTCTCCGGGCAGGGTTCGCAGCGGCTCGGGATGGGGCGGGAGCTGCACGCCGCCTTCCCGGTGTTCGCGGCCGCCTTCGATCAGGCATGCGAGAGCTTGGACGGGCTGCTGGCCGAGCCGCTGCGCGAGGCGGGCGCCGCGTCGCTGCGCGAGGTGCTGTGGGCCGATCCGGAGTCCGCCGCCGCCGGGCTGCTGGACCAGACGCTCTACACCCAGGCGGGGCTGTTCGCCTTCGAGGTGGCGCTGTTCCGGTTGTTCGAGTCCTGGGGTGTCGCGCCCGATTTCGTCGCCGGGCACTCCATCGGCGAGATCAGCGCGGCGCACGTCGCGGGCGTGCTGCCGCTGGCGGACGCGTGCGTGCTGGTCGCGGCCCGGGGCCGGCTGATGCAGGCGCTCCCGGCGGGCGGCGTGATGCTCGCCGTCCAGGCGGGGGAGGACGCGGTCCTCCCGTTCCTGGCCGGTGTCGAGGACCGGGCCGGGATCGCGGCCGTCAACGGCCCGGCCTCGGTCGTGGTCTCCGGGGCGGGCGAGGCCGTGGCCGCCGTGGCGGCGCGGCTGGCCGAGGCGGGCCACAAGACGCGGCCGCTGCGGGTCTCGCACGCCTTCCACTCGCCGCTGATGGACCCGATGCTGGCCGAGTTCGAGGCCGTGATCGCGGATCTGCGCTTCCAGGCGCCGACCGTCCCCGTGGTGTCGAACGTGTCCGGCGGCCTGGCCGGGGACGAGATCGCCACCCCGGACTACTGGGTCCGGCACGTGCGTGCCGCGGTCCGCTTCGGCGACGGCGTGCGCACCCTGGACGCCCAGGGCGTGCGCACCTTCCTGGAGATCGGTCCGGACAGCGTGCTGGCGGCCATGGGGCCCGCGAACCTGGCCGAGGACGCCGAAGCGGTCTTCGCCGCGGCTTCGCGCCGCGACCGCGACGAGGTGCGCCAGGCGGTCACCGCCCTGGCGGGCCTGCACGCCCACGGGACACCGGTCGGCTGGGCGGCGCTGCTGCCCGCGCGCCCGGCCCGGGTGGAGCTGCCCACCTACGCCTTCCAGCGGCAGCGCTACTGGGTGGACTCCGCCGTCACCACCGTGGCGGGCGACGCCGTCCGACTGGGCCAGGGCAGCGCCGACCACCCGCTGCTCGGCGCGGTGCTGGCCGATCCCGACAGCGGCACCGTCACCCTCACCGGCCGGCTCGCCCGCGACACCCAGCCGTGGCTGGCCGACCACGAGGTGCTGGGCACCGTGCTGGTGCCGGGGACCGCGCTGGTGGAGCTGGCGATCCGGGCGGGCGACGAGGTCGGCTGCCCGGTGCTGGACGAGCTGACCCTGGAGGCGCCGCTGCCGGTGCCCGAGCACACCGGGCTCGCGGTCCAGGTCGTGGCCGAGCCCGAGGGGCCGGCGGCCGACCGCTACCGGGTCCGCGTCCACTCCCGCCCGGACGGCGCCGCCCCCGGCACACCGTGGACCCGGCACGCCTCGGGCGTGCTGGCCGCCGCGCCGCCGGAGGACGCCGAGGACTTCGAGTTCGCGGCCTGGCCGCCCGAGGGGGCCGAGCCGATCGCGCTGGACGGGCTCTACCCGGAACTGGCCGGGATCGGCCTGGCCTACGGGCCCGCCTTCCAGGGGCTCCGCGCCGTGTGGCGGCGCGGCGACGAGGTCTTCGCCGAGGTGGCGCTGCCGGAGCAGGCGGCCGAGGACGCCGCCGGCTACGGCCTGCACCCGGCGCTGCTCGACGCCGCCCTGCACGCGGGGCTGGCGGCCGGCGACGGCGGCGACGGGCCCGCGGTCCCGTTCGCCTGGTCCGGAGTGGAGTTGCTGGCCGGCGGGGCCGCCGCCCTGCGGGTGCGGCTGAGCGTGTCGGGGCCCGGCGGGACCGAGCTGCGGCTGGCCGACCCCTCCGGCGCGCCCGTGGCGGTGGTGCGCTCGCTGGCGGTCCGGCCGCTCGCCGACGAGGGCGCGGCCGCCGTGACGGCCGGACTCCGCGACGCGCTGTACCGGCTGGACTGGGAGGCGGCCCCGGCCGCCTCCCGCCCGCTGCCGGGCCGGACCGCCGTGCTCACCGGCGGCGCCTTCCCGGCCCGGCCCGACGGCGCCGATACCTACCCGGACCCGTCCGCGCTGGCCGCGGCGGTGGACGCGGGCGCCGCGGTGCCCGACGTGCTGCTGCTGCCGTGCGCCTCGGATCCGGCAGCGCCGGACGCGGCGGAGGCGGCGGGCGCGCTGGCCCGCGGTGCGCTCGCCGCGGTGCGCGAGATGCTGGCCGATGAGCGCCTGGCCGGGTCGCGGCTGGTGGTGGTGACGCGGGGCGCGGTCGAGGCGGTGCCGGGCGAGGGGGTGGCCGATGTCGGCGCCGCCGCGGTGTGGGGCCTGGTCCGGGCCGCGCGGGCCGAGCACCCGGACCGCTTCGCCCTGGTGGACCTGGACGCGGACGCGCCGGCGTCGGCGCTGGCGGCGGCCGTCGGCTCCGGCGAGCCCGAGGCGGCCGTCCGGAGCGAACGGCTGTACGTACCACGGCTGACCCGGGTGCGGGCCGCCGAGGCGGCCGGCTCCGCCGCCGCGCGGGAGCGGCTGGCGGCGGGCTCGGTGCTGGTCACGGGTGGTACCGGTGGGCTGGGCGCGCTGGTGGCGCGGCATCTGGTGGCCGAGTACGGGGTGCGGAGCCTGCTGCTGGTGAGCCGGCGCGGCCCGGATGCGCCGGGCGCGGCCGAGCTGGTGGCGGAACTTGAGGCGCTGGGCGCGTCGGTGCGGGTGGCGGCCTGCGATGTGGCCGACCGCGCGGCGGTCGCCGGACTGCTGGCCGGTGTACCAGCGGACCTGCCGCTGACCGGGATGGTGCACGCGGCGGGGGTGCTGGATGACGGGATCGTCTCGGCGCTGACGCCGGAGCGGCTGGACGCGGTGCTCAAGCCCAAGGCGGACGCCGCCTGGCACCTGCACGAGCTGACGCGGGACCTGGATCTCGGCATGTTCGTGCTGTTCTCCTCGGTGTCGGGTGTGCTGGGCGGTGCGGGCCAGGCCAATTACGCGGCGGCCAACGCCTTCCTGGACGCCCTCGCCCAGCACCGGCGCGCCGCCGGCCTGCCCGCCGTCTCACTGGCCTGGGGTCTGTGGGAGCGGGAGGGCGGGATGGGCGGCGGGCTCGGCACGGCCGACCGCTCCCGGATGGCGCGCGGCGGGGTGCTCCCGCTGTCCGACGCCGAGGGCCTGGCCCTGCTGGACGCGGCCATCGGGCGTGCTGAGGCCGTGCTGGCGCCGGTGAAGTGGGACCTGGCGCTGCTGCGGTCCGGCGGCGAGCCGCCCCGGACCCTGAGCAGGCTGGTGGGCCGCCCGGCGCGGCGGTCGGCGGCGGGGGCCGTCCGGTCCGCGGGCGGCTCGGTGCTGGCGGAGCGCCTGGCGGGGGTGGAGGCGGCCCGCCGCCGCGGTGTCGTGGTGGAACTGGTGCGGGCGCAGGCCGCGGCGGTGCTCGGCCACGCCGACGCCGAGGCGGTCGAACCCGGCCGCGCCTTCCAGGATCTCGGCTTCGACTCGCTGACCGCGGTGGAGTTCCGCAACGGCCTCAGCACGGCGACCGGGCTGCGCCTGCCGGCGACCCTGGTCTTCGACTACCCGACGCCCCTGGCGCTGGCCGACCACCTGCTCGCCGAGGCGGCCGGCGCGGTGCGGCGGGACGCGTCGCTCCCGGCCGCGGGCCCGGTGGACGAGCCGATCGCGATCGTGGGCATGGCCTGCCGCTACCCGGGCGGGGTGAGCAGCCCGGAGGAGCTGTGGCGGCTGGTCGCCGAAGGGGGCGACGGCATCGCGCTGTTCCCGGCCGACCGGGGCTGGGACCTGCACCGGCTCTACGACCCGTCCGGCGAACGCGCCGACACCTCCTACACGCGCGAGGGCGGCTTCCTGTACGACGCGGCCGAGTTCGACCCGGACTTCTTCGGGATCAGCCCCGGCGAGGCCCGGTACATGGACCCGCAGCAGCGGCTGCTGCTGGAGACCTCCTGGGAGGCATTCGAACGGGCCGGGATCGACCCCGCCGGGCTCAAGGGCAGCCCCACCGGCGTCTTCGCCGGGGTGATGTACCACGACTACGCCGGGAACGCGGGCGGCGGCGGCAATATGGTCTCCGGCCGGGTCTCCTACACCTTCGGCCTCGAAGGCCCGGCGGTGACCGTGGACACCGCCTGCTCGTCCTCGCTGGTCGCCCTGCACCTGGCGTCGCAGGCGCTGCGGTCGGGGGAGTGCTCCCTCGCGCTGGCGGGCGGTGTGACGGTGATGGCCACCCCGGCGTCGTTCGTGGAGTTCAGCCGGCAGCGCGGACTCTCGGCCGACGGGCGGTGCCGGTCCTTCGCCGACGCTGCCGACGGGGTCGGCTGGTCCGAAGGCGTCGGCGTGCTGGTGCTGGAGCGGCTGTCGGACGCCCGCCGCAACGGCCACCGGGTCCTCGCCGTCGTACGCGGCTCGGCCGTCAACCAGGACGGCGCCTCCAACGGCATCACCGCGCCGAACGGCCCCTCCCAGGTGCGGGTGATCCGGCAGGCGCTGGCCGGTGCCGGGATGACGCCCGACCAGGTCGACGCGGTCGAGGCGCACGGGACCGGCACCACCCTGGGCGACCCGATCGAGGCCCAGGCCCTGATCGCCACCTATGGCCAGGAGCGCCCCGAGGGACGCCCGCTCTACCTCGGTTCGCTGAAGTCCAACATCGGGCACACGCAGGCGGCCGCCGGGGTGGCGGGCGTGATCAAGATGGTGCAGGCGATGCGGCACGGGGTGCTGCCGAAGACCCTGCACGCCGAGGTCCCCTCGTCCCGGGTCGACTGGTCGGCCGGTGCGGTCGAGCTGCTGGCCGAGCCGCGCCCCTGGGAGGCGGACGGGCGCCCGCGCCGGGCCGGGGTGTCGTCCTTCGGGATCAGCGGCACCAACGCGCACGTCATCATCGAGCAGCCCCCGGCCGAGGAGCCGGCCCGGGCGGCGGACGCGCCCGACGACGCCGCGCAACCGCCGGTCCCCCTGGTACCCGTCGCCGTGTCGGGCCGGGGCGAGCACGGACTGGCCGCCCAGGCCGGGCGGCTGGCCGACTTCCTCGCCGAGCGGGCGGACACCGGTCTGCCCGACATCGCGGCGGCGCTGCTCGGAACCCGCTCGGCGCTGGACCACCGGGCCGTGGTGCTGGCCGCCGACCGCGCCGAGGCTCTGGACGGGCTGCGCGCGCTGGCCGCCGGGGAGCCGCATCCGAGCCTGGTGCGCGGCGCGGTCCGCACCGGCGGCCTCGGCCTCGTCTTCTCCGGGCAAGGGTCCCAGCGCGCGGGCATGGGGCGGGGGCTGCACGCCGCCTTCCCGGTGTTCGCGGCCGCCTTCGACGCGGCGTGCGAGAGCTTCGACGGGCTGCTGGCCGAGCCGCTGCGCGAGGCGGGGGCCGCTTCGCTGCGCGAGGTGCTGTGGGCCGGGCCGGAGTCCGACGCCGCCGGGCTGCTGGACCGGACGGTGTTCACCCAGGCGGGGCTGTTCGCCTTCGAGGTGGCGCTGTTCCGGCTGCTGGAGTCCTGGGGGACGGCCCCGGACTTCGTCGCGGGCCACTCGATCGGCGAGATCAGCGCGGCGCACGTCGCCGGGGTCCTCCCGCTCGCCGACGCCTGCGCGCTGGTGGCGGCGCGCGGCCGGCTGATGCAGGCGCTCCCGGACGGCGGCGTGATGCTCGCCGTCCAGGCCGGGGAGGACACGGTCCTCCCGTTCCTGGCCGGAGTGGAGGACCGGGCCGGGATCGCGGCCGTCAACGGCCCGGCCGCCGTGGTGGTCTCGGGCGCCGGTGACGTGGTGGCCGATATCGCGGCGCGCCTCGGGGAAGCGGGCCACAAGACGCGGCCGCTGCGGGTCTCACACGCCTTCCACTCGCCGCTGATGGACCCGATGCTGGCCGAGTTCGAAGCGGCGATCGCGGACCTGTCCTTCCGGCCGCCGGAGATCCCCGTGGTGTCGAACGTGTCCGGCGCCCTGGCGGGAGACGAGATCGCCACCCCGGACTACTGGGTCCGGCACGTGCGCGCCGCGGTCCGCTTCGCCGACGGCGTGCGCGCCCTGCACGCCGAGGGCGTGCGCTCCTTCCTGGAGGTCGGCCCGGACAGCGTGCTCGCCTCCCCGGTGCTGGAGACCCTGGGCGAGGCGGCCGCCCAGGCGGCCGTGGTGGCGGCCGCCCGCCGCGACCGCGACGAGGTGCGGCAGGCGGTGGCCGCGCTGGCGGCCCTGCACGCCCACGGCGTGCCGGTGGACTGGACCCCCTTCCTCGGCGGCCGCGGCGGCGCCCGGGTGGAGCTGCCCACCTACGCCTTCCAGCGGCAGCGCTACTGGCTCGACGCGGCCGGGCCCGGTGAGGTCGGCTCGGCCGGCCTGCGCCCGGCCGAGCACCCGCTGCTGGGCGCGGTGGTGGCGGCGCCGGACGGCGGCGCGGTGACCCTGACCGGCCGCCTGTCGCCGGACGCCCAGCCCTGGCTGGCCGACCACCAGGTGCTCGGCACCGCGCTGGTTCCGGGGACCGCGCTGGTGGAGCTGGCGATCCGGGCCGGTGACGAAGTGGGCTGCGGCGCCCTCGCCGAGCTGACCCTGGAGGCGCCTTTGGTGCTGGCGGCCCCCACCGTTATCCAGGTGGTGGCGGAGGCGCCGGACGAGGCCGGCCGCCGCGGCGTGGCGGTCCACTCGCGGCCGGAGGACGCCCCCGATGGCACCGGCTGGGTCCGGCACGCCGCCGGCACCCTGCTCCCGGCGGCCGCGCCCGCCGGACCACCGGACACCGGCCTGTCGGAGTGGCCGCCGGAAGGCGCCGAGCCGGTGGAGCTGGCCGGCTTCTACGAGGGACTGGCCGACGCGGGCTTCGGCTACGGGCCCGCCTTCCGGGGGCTGCGCGCGGCCTGGCGGCGCGGCGGCGAGGTCTACGCCGAGGCCGCGCTTCCCGACGCCGCCGACGCCGACTCCTTCGGCATCCACCCCGCGCTGCTCGACGCCGCCCTGCACGCCGCCTTCGTCCGCCAGGACGAAGGCGCGCCGCCCGAGGCGCCGTCCGTCCCCTTTGCCTGGTCCGATGTGGCCCTGCACGCCACCGGGGCCGCCGCCGTGCGGGTCCGGGTCGCCCCGGCCGCGGACGGCGGCATGGCGGTCACGCTGGCCGACGGCTCCGGTGCGCCCGTGGTCACGGTCGGCTCCCTGGCGGTGCGGCCGGTCTCGGCCGAAGGGCTGCGGACCGCGTCCGCCGGCCGCCGCGACGCGCTGTACCGGGTGGAGTGGGCCGCCGCGCCGGCCCCGACCGGGCCGGACCCGGTGCGGGCGGCGCTCCTCGGCGCGGACCCGTTCGGCCTGGGCGGCCAGGACGCCGGGCTCGCCCGTTATCCGGACGCGGCGGCGCTCAGCGCCGGTCTCGACGCGGGCGATCCGGTGCCCGCCGTGCTGCTGCTCGCCTGCTCGGGCGGGGCGGAGGACGGTGCGGCCCGCGCGGCCGCGGGCGCCGTGCTCGCCGCCGTGCGCGCGGTGCTGGCCGATGAGCGCCTGGCGGACACCCGCCTGGTGGTGGTGACGCGGGGCGCGGTCGAGGCGGTGCCGGGCGAAGGCGTGGCCGACCTCGGCGCGGCCGCCGCCTGGGGCCTGGTCCGGTCGGCGCAGGCCGAGCACCCGGACCGCTTCGTCCTGGTGGACGCCGACCCGGCCGCCGCGGCCGTCCCCCTCGCCGCGCTGCCGGCCGCGGCCGGCTCCGGCGAGGGCCAGTCCGCGATCCGCGGCCCGGAGTGGCGCGTCCCACGGCTGGCGGCGGCGCGGCCGGCCCCGGCCGAGCGGCCGGTGGACCCCTCGGGAACGGTGCTGGTCACGGGTGGTACCGGTGGGCTGGGCGCGCTGGTGGCGCGGCATCTGGTGGCCGAGTACGGGGTGCGGAGCCTGCTGCTGGTGAGCCGGCGCGGCCCGGAGGCCCCCGGAGCGGCCGAACTGGTCGCGCAGCTGGAGGGCCAGGGCGCGTCGGTGCGGGTGGCGGCCTGCGATGTGGCCGACCGCGCCGCGCTGGCCGCGCTGCTGGCGGCCGTCCCGGCGGACGCGCCGCTGACCGGGGTGGTGCATGCGGCGGGAGTGCTGGATGACGGGATCGTCTCGGCGCTGACGCCGGAGCGGTTGGACGCGGTGCTCAAGCCCAAGGCGGAGGCGGCCTGGCATCTGCACGAGCTGACGCGTGAGCTGGACCTGGGCATGTTCGTGCTGTTCTCCTCGGTGTCGGGTGTGCTGGGTGGCGCGGGCCAGGCCAATTACGCGGCGGCCAACGCCTTCCTGGACGCCCTGGCCCAGCACCGCCGTGCCGCCGGGCTGCCGGCCGTCTCGCTGGCCTGGGGACTGTGGGAGGCCGGCGGTATGGCCGGCGGGCTCGACGGCGGCGATGTGGCGCGGATGGCGCGCGGCGGGGTGCTGCCGCTGGCCGAGGCCGAGGGCCTGGAGCTGTTCGACGCCGCGCTCGCCGGTGAGCCGCTGCTGGTGCCGGTGAAGTGGGACCTGCCGGCGCTGCGCGCCGCCGGGGAGCCGCCGCGGATGCTGGCCCGGATCGCCGGGCGCCCGGCTCGGCGGGCCGCGGCGGCCGGTACGGCGCCGGCCGGCGGCTCGGCGCTCGCCGAGCGGCTGGCGGGCCTGGACCCCTCGCGCCGCCGGGCCGCGGTGGTGGAGCTGGTATCGGCGCAGGTGGCGGCGGTGCTCGGCTACGCCGACACCAAGGGGGTCGAGCCCGACCGGGCCTTCCAGGATCTCGGCTTCGACTCGCTGACCGCGGTGGAGTTCCGCAACGGCCTCAGCACGGCGACGGGGCTGCGCCTGCCGGCGACCCTGGTCTTCGACCACCCGACTCCGCTGGTACTGGCCGAGCACCTGCTGGCCGAGGTGGCGGGGACCGCGGACCGGGCCGCGGCGGCCGGGCCGGCGGCGGCGCCGGCGGACGAGCCGATCGCGATCGTCGGGATGGCCTGCCGCTACCCGGGCGGGGTGAGCAGCCCCGAGGAGCTGTGGCGGCTGGTCGAGCAGGGCGGCGACGGCATCGCGTCCTTCCCGGCCGACCGGGGCTGGGACCTGGACGGCCTCTACGACCCCGACGCCCGCAGGCCGGGGACCTCCTACACGCGCGAGGGCGGCTTCCTGTACGGCGCCGCCGAGTTCGACCCGGGCTTCTTCGGCATCAGCCCGCGCGAGGCGCTGACCATGGACCCCCAGCAGCGGCTGCTGCTGGAGACCTCGTGGGAGGCATTCGAGCACGCCGGCATCGACCCGGCGGGCCTGAAAGGCAGCCCCACCGGCGTCTTCGCGGGGGTGATGTACCACGACTACGCGGGCGGCGGCAGCGGCGGCAGCGTGGTGTCCGGCCGGGTGGCCTACACCTTCGGCCTGGAGGGCCCGGCCGTCACCGTGGACACCGCCTGCTCCTCGTCCCTGGTCGCGCTGCACTGGGCGGCGCAGGCGCTGCGGTCGGGGGAGTGCTCGCTCGCGCTGGCGGGCGGTGTCGCGGTCATGGCCACGCCCGCGTCCTTCATCGAGTTCAGCCGGCAGCGCGGCCTGGCCGCCGACGGCCGGTGCCGCTCCTTCTCCGACGACGCCGCCGGGACCTCCTGGGGTGAGGGCGTCGGGGTGCTGGTGCTGGAGCGGCTCTCGGACGCGCGCCGCAAGGGCCACCGCGTCCTCGCGGTGGTGCGCGGTTCGGCGATCAATCAGGACGGGGCGTCCAACGGCCTGACCGCGCCCAACGGACCCTCCCAGATGCGGGTGATCCGGCAGGCGCTCGCGGGCGCCGGGCTCGGGCCCGCGGATGTGGACCTGGTGGAGGCGCACGGCACCGGAACGAAGCTCGGCGACCCGATCGAGGCCCAGGCCCTCCTGGCCACCTACGGGCAGGAGCGCCCCGAGGGCCGGCCGCTCTACCTGGGCTCGCTGAAGTCCAACATCGGGCACACCCAGGCGGCGGCGGGCGTCGCCGGGATCATCAAGACGGTCATGGCCATCCGCGCGGGGACGATGCCGAAGACCCTGCACGTCTCGGCCCCGACCTCGCAGGTGGACTGGTCCGAGGGCGCGGTGGAGCTGCTGACCGAGGCCCGCGCCTGGGAGGACCTGGGCCGCCCCCGCCGCGCCGGGGTCTCCTCCTTCGGGATCAGCGGCACCAACGCGCACGTCATCATCGAGCAGGCGGGCACCGAACCCGAGCCCGAGGACGCCGCTCCGGCCGGTGCCGCCGAGCCGGCGGCGGTGCCCTGGCCGCTGTCGGCGAAGACCGCCGAGGCGCTGCGCGCGCAGGCCGCGCGGCTGGCCGACCGGCTGGCCGAGCTGCCCGAGGCGCGGCCGCTCGACGTGGCGCACGCCCTCAGCACCCGCTCGGCGCTGGCGCACCGCGCGGTCGTGGTGGTGCGCGACGGCGCGGCGGCGCGGGCGGAGCTGCGCGCGCTGGCCGAAGGGCGCCGGAGCGCCGACGCCCTGACCGGCACCACCGGCACGGGCCCCGGCGACACGGTGTTCGTCTTCCCGGGCCAGGGCTCCCAGTGGCTCGGCATGGGGCTGGACCTGCTATCGGCGTCACCCGAGTTCGCGCGGGCGCTGGACGAGTGCGCCGCGGCCGTCGAGCGGCACGTCGACTGGCGGGTCCTGGACGTGCTGCGCGGCACGGAGGGAGCGCCGTCCCTCGACCGCGTCGACGTGGTGCAGCCGGTGCTGTGGGCCGTCATGGTCGCCCTGGCCGAGACCTGGCGCTCCATGGGCGTGCACCCGGCCGCGGTGGTGGGCCACTCCCAGGGCGAGGTGGCGGCGGCCTGCGTCGCGGGCGCGCTCTCGCTCGACGACGGCGCCCGCGTCGCGGTGGCGCGCAGCCGGGCGGTGGCCGAGCGGCTGACCGGCCTGGGCGGCGGCATGCTCTCGGTCGGGCTGCCCGAGGAACGGGCCCGCGAACTGCTGCGCGAGCGCGGCGACGGGCTCTCTGTGGCGGTCGTCAACGGCGCCGGCTCCGTGGTCGTCTCCGGCGACGGGGCGGCGCTCGACGCGCTCGCCGCCGACCTCAGGCGCGACGACGTGCGGGTCAAGCGGGTGCCGGTGGACTACGCCTCCCACTCGGCGCACGTGGAGGTGCTCCGCGAGGACCTGCTGCGCGAACTGGCCGACATCCGGCCGCGCCCCGCCGCGGTGCCCTTCCACTCCACCGTGACCGGCGGCGTGGTGGACGACACCACCGCCCTGGACGCCGAATACTGGTACGCCAACCTGCGCGAAACCGTCTCCTTCCAGCGGGTCACGCACGACCTGCTGGCCCAGGGCGCGCGAGTCTTCGTGGAGCTGAGCCCGCACCCGGTGCTGACGATGGCCGTCGAGGAGACCGCCGCGGCCGCCGGCGCCGACGACGTGCTGGCGGTCGGCACCCTGCGCCGCGACGACGGCGGCCCGGACCGCTTCCTCGCCTCGGTCGGCCAGGCGTGGACGCGCGGCGCGCCGGTGGACTGGTCCGCCCTGTTCGCGGGCCGCGCCACCCGGCACGTCGAGCTGCCCGGCTACCCCTTCCAGCGCGAGCGCTTCTGGCTGGACGAGATCCCCGGGGCCGCCGCCGACGTGGCGTCGGCGGGCCTCGGCGCGGTGGACCACCCGGTGCTCGCGGCGGTGGTGGACAACCCCGAGTCCGAGGGCGCGGTGCTGACCGGCCGGCTCTCGCTGGACGCCCAGCCGTGGCTGGCCGACCACGCCGTGGTCGGCTCCGTGCTGCTCCCCGGGACCGGCTTCGTGGAGCTGGCCGTCCGCGCCGGCGACGAGGTCGGCTGCGGCGCGGTCGAGGAACTGACCCTGGAGGCGCCGCTGCTGCTGCCCGAGCGGGGCGCGGTGGCGCTGCGCGTCGTGGTCGACGCCGCCCGCCCGGACGGCCGCCGCGCGCTCGGGATCTACTCGCGCGCCGAAGAATCGGCGCCGGCACCGGCCTGGACCCGGCACGCCACCGGTGTGCTCGCCCCGGCCGCCGAGGCGCCGCCCGCCGGGGGCGAGGCATGGCCGCCGCCGGGCGCGGAGCCCATCGACGTGGCCGGCCTGTACGAGCGCCTGGCGGCGGACGGCTACGGCTACGGCCCGGTCTTCCAGGGGCTGCGCGCCGCCTGGCACCACGACGGCGAACTCTTCGCCGAGGTGGCGCTGCCCGAGGACGAGGCCGAGCAGGCGGACCGGTACGGGGTCCACCCGGCCCTGCTGGACGCCGCCCTGCACGTCGGCTTCCTGGGCGGCGGGACCGAGGACGGCGGCGGCCCCGAGCGCGACGGGCCGCTGATCCCCTTCGAGTGGAACGGCGTGTCGCTGCACGCGGCGGGCGCCGCCCGGCTGCGGGTGCGCGCCGGGGCGGGCCCCGAGGCCGGCGCGGGCACCGCCAGCATGCGGCTGGAGATCGCCGACGCCACCGGCGCGCCGGTGGCCACCGTGCGCTCGCTGGTGGCGCGCCCGGTGTCGTCCGCGCAGCTCGACGCGGCCCGCGCGGCGCAGGGCGGCCACCAGGAGTCCCTGTACCGGCTGCGCTGGGAGCGCCCGGCCGCCGGGAGCGCCGTGGCCGCCCGCGGCGGCGAGCCGTGCGTGCTGCTGGGGCCGGACCGGTCCGGGCTCGCGGCCGGCGAGCCCTCGGTGCGGCCCTACCCGGACGCGGCGGCGGTGGCCGCGGCGGTGGAGTCCGGCGAGCTGCCCGCGGACGTCGTGGCGCTGTACCAGGTGCCCGGCGCCGCGGCGGACGGCGAGGCGGTACCCGGCGCCGTCAGGGCCGACCTCGGGCACAGCCTCGCGGCGGTGCGGTCCTGGCTGGCCGAGGAGCGGCTGGCCGGGGCCCGGCTGGTGGTGGTGACGCGCGGCGCCGTCGACGCCGACGGGACCGAGTCCGTCGACCTGGCGGCCGCCCCCGTGTGGGGCCTGGTCCGCGCCGCCCAGTCCGAGAGCCCGGACCGCGTCGTGCTGCTCGACCTGCCGGACGCCCCGGACACGGGCGCGGCCGCCGCCGCGATCGCCGCCGCCCGCTCGGGTGAACCGCAGGCGGCGCTGCGCGGCGGGGAGCTGCTGGCGCCCCGGCTCGCCCCGGCGGCGGCGCCGCCGGCCGATGCCGCGCCCCCGTGGCCGGTGTCGGGCACCGTGCTGGTCACCGGCGGCACCGGCGGGCTGGGCGCCCTGGCAGCCCGCCACCTGGCCGCCGAGCACGGCGTGCGCCGCCTGCTGCTGGTCAGCCGGAGCGGCCCGGCCGCCGAAGGGGCGGCCGAACTGGTCGCCGAACTGGAGGGGCTCGGGGCGGCGGCCACCGTGGCCGCCTGCGATGTCGCCGACCGGGCGGCGCTGGCCGGGCTGCTGGCCGGGATCCCGGCCGAGCACCCGCTGACCGGGGTGGTGCACACCGCCGGGGTCAGCGCCAACGCGGTCATCGGCGGCCTCACCCCTGAGCACTTGGAGGCGGTGCTGCGGCCGAAGGCCGACGCGGCCTGGCACCTGCACGAGCTGACCCGCGAACTCGACCTGGCGCTGTTCGTGCTCTACTCGTCCACCTCGACGCTGCTGGACAACCCCGGCCAGGGCAACTACGCGGCGGCCAACACCTTCCTGGACGCCCTGGCCCGGCACCGGCGCTCGCTCGGCCTGCCCGCGACCTCGCTGGCCTGGGGGCTGTGGGGCGAGGGCCACGGCATGGGCCGGCACCTCAGCGAGGCCGACGTGCAGCGCATCGGCCGCTGGGGGCAGCGCGCCCTCACGGCCGCCGAGGGCCTGGCCCTGCTGGACGCGGCCGTCACCGTCTCGGCGGAGGCCGGCGACGCCGCCCTGATGCCGGCCCGGCTGGACCTGGCCGCGCTGCGGGCCCGGACCGACGGCGTGCCCGCGGTGCTGCGCGGGCTCGTCCCGGCCGGACGGCGCAGCGCGGCGGGCGCGGCCGAGCGCCCGGACGCCGAGGCGCTGCGGCGCCGCGTCGCCGGGCTGCCGCAGGACGAGGCCGAACAGGTGCTGCTCGACCTGGTCCGCACCCAGGTGGCGGCGGTGCTCGGGCACGCGTCGGCCGACGCGGTCGAGCCCGAGCGCAACTTCCTGGAGCTGGGCTTCGACTCGCTGACCGCGGTCGAGCTGCGCAACGGGCTGAAGGCCGCCACCGGGCTTCGGCTGTCCGCCACGGTCGCCTTCGACGCGCCCAGCGCGCGCGCCCTGGCCCGCCAGCTGCGCGAGGACCTGGCCGCGCAGTCCGCACCCGCCGCACCGCCCGGCGCCGCCCCGGCGGCCGCCGCACCGGCCGGTGGCGGCTCCGACGCCGCCGACCAGGGCCCCGACACGCTGAGCGCGCTGTTCCGCGAGGCGGTCGGCGCCGGCCGCTTCGTCCCCGCGCTGTCCATGCTGCGCTCGGTCGCGCTGCTGCGGCCCGGCTACTCCTCGCCGGAGGAGCCCGGCGGGGTACCGGAGCCGGTGCGGCTGGCGAGCGGCCCGAAGGCGCCGCGGCTGTACTGCGTCAACTCGCCGATGGCCTTCGGCGGGGCGCACCAGTTCGTCCGGGTGGCCGCGGGCTTCCGCGACGTCCGCGACGTCCTGGCGCTGCCGCTGCCCGGCTTCGGCCGCGGCGAGCCGCTGCCGGACTCGGTGGACACCGTCGCCCGCGGCTTCGCCGAGAGCATCCGCCGCGACGGGGGCGCCGACGAGCCCTTCGCGGTGGTCGGCTACTCCGGCGGCGGGGTCTTCGCGCACGCCACCGCGCACGTCCTGGAGGAGCTGGGGGTCCCCCCGGCGGCCGTGGTGCTGCTGGACACCCATGTGCCCAGGCCGGGCACTGGCGACGCCGCCTGGCAGGGCATCGTCCAGGGCGTGCTGGACCGGGAGGCGTCCTACGGGCCGCTGACCAGCGCCCGGCTGTCGGCGATGAGCTGGTACATCGGCCTGCTCCAGGACCGCGAGCTGCCCGAGCTGGCGGCGCCGATCCTGTTCGTCGGCCCCGGCGGGCAGAAGACGGTCGACACCTGGCGGGGCACCTGGGAGATCGCCGACGCGGTCGCCGAGATCGACGTGGACCACTTCTCCATGGTCGAGGAGGAGTCCGCGCGGACGGCCGGGGCCATCGAGGACTGGCTGGGGACGGTCACCACCTAGCCGGGGGAGCCGGGGTCCGCCGCGCGGCGGACCCCGGCGCCGCGGCGCGCTCCCGTATCCGGGCCGGGCCCGGCGGAGCGGCGGGAACGGTCGGATAGGGGACGTTAGGGGTACGGCGCGAACGCGCCGCCGGGATAGCGTCGCAGCGAAATCGGAATGGTCCGTCATACCCGATATCTCCCCTCCCGGGGGACGCGGACCGACGGGGAACGCGCCGGAGCGAGAACAGGAGAGCGGCCGTGGACGGCTTCGCCGACGCAACGCACGGGGACCCGGAGCCCGATCACCCCTGGGCCGGGCTCGTGCCCGCCCTGCTCGACGACGCCGCCGCCCGCGAGCCCGCGGCCCGCGCCGTCACCGACGCCGGCGGCTCGTGGACCTACGCCGAGCTGTCCGCCCACAGCCGGGCCTTCGACCGCTGGCTGCGCGACAGGGGTGTGGCGCCGGGCGAGCGCGTCGTGGTGCGGGTCCCCACCGGCCGCGAGCAGGTGGCGATGCTGTACGGCACCGTCCGCGGCGGCGCGGTGTTCGTGCCGCTCAACGCCGCGATGAAGCCCTACCACCTGCGCTCGGTCATCGGAAATGCCGAACCGCGGCTGATCGTGGTGGACGACGGCTCGGTCGAGATGATGCGCGGCCTCGGCCCGGTGCCCGTGTACGGCCTCGGCGAGGTCTGGGAGCAGGTGGCCGCGCTGGCCGCCGAGGGCGCCGAAGCCGAGCCGGCGCGCATCAGCGCCGCCGACATCGCCGTGCTGGTGTACACCTCGGGCAGCACCTCGGCGCCCAAGGCCGTCATCTGCCCGCACGCGCAGATGACCTTCGCGACCCGGTCCATCGCCGCCGTGCTGCGCTACCGCCCCGACGACGTCGTGTTCTGCCGCTTCCCGATCTCGTGGGACTACGGCCTGTACAAGGTGCTGCTGGCCACACTGGCCGGCGCCGAGCTGGTGCTGGCCGACGGCGAGGCCGACCTGCTGCTGCTGAAGCGGATCCGGGAGTGCGGCGCGACCGTGGTCCCGATCGTCCCCTCCTTCGCCCAGATGATCACCACCCTGGCCCGGCGGGAGTCCGAGCCGGTGACGACCGTGCGCATGTTCACCAACACCGGGGCGGCGCTGTCGGACGCGGCCACCGAGGAGCTGCGCCGGGTGTTCCCCGGCTCCCGGGTGGTGCGCCAGTTCGGGCAGACCGAGTGCAAGCGCGTCTCCATCATGCCGCCCGAGGAGGAGCGCGAGCGGCCCCAGTCGGTGGGCCTGCCGCTGCCCGGCACCCGGGTGGCGATCCTGGACGAGGACGGCCGGCCGGTCCCCGCCGGCCGGACCGGCGAGATCGTGGTCACCGGCCCGCACGTCATGCCCGGCTACTGGCGCGCCCCCGAACTGACGGCCGCCAGCTTCCGCCCCGACCCCGAGACCGGCGGGACCCGCCTGCACACCGGCGACTACGGCCGGCTCGACGAGGACGGCTACCTCTACTTCGACGGCCGCCGCGACGACATGTTCAAGCGCAAGGGCATCCGGATGAGCACTCTGGAGATCGAGGCGGCCGCCCTGGACATCCCCGGCGTGCACGCCGCCGCGGCCGTGCCGCCGAGCGGCCGGCGCGACCTCGCGCTGTGCGTGGAGACCGAGCTGGCCCCGCACACCGTCCTCAAGGAGCTGGCGGGCCGGCTGGAGCCGGCCAAGGTGCCGGCCAGCTGCCACGTCTTCGACCGGCTGCCGCTGACCAGCCACGGCAAGAACGAGCGCGCCAAGCTCGCCGAGCTCCTGGACGGAGGTGCCCGGTGACCCGCTACGCCGAGCTGGCGGCCGAGTACGGCACACCGCTGTACGTCTACGACCTGGACCGCGTCGCCGAGGCCCGCCGCGCGCTGTTCGCCGCGCTGCCCGAGTCCTTCGAGCTGTACTACGCGATGAAGGCGAACCCGCACCCCGAGGTGGCGGCGGTGCTGCGCGAGGACCCCGACCGGGCCTGCCGCGCCGAGATCAGCTCCACCGGGGAGCTGGCCGCCGCGCTCGCCGCGGGCTTCCCGGCCGGGGACTGCCTCTACACCGGCCCCGGCAAGACCGCCGCCGAACTCGACGCGGCCATCGGGGCGGGGGTGCGCACCTTCTCGGTGGAGTCCCCCGGCGACCTGCGCCACATCGGCGCCGCGGCCCGGCGGCACGGCGCGGTCGCCGACTGCCTGCTGCGGATCAACAGCGTGTCGGCGAGCGCGTCCACCAGCATCCGGATGACCGGGGCGCCCTCCCAGTTCGGCATCGACCGGGAGACCCTGGACGAGCTGCTGCCCGAGCTGCTGCGGGTGCCGGGCACCCGGATCGCCGGCGCGCACTTCTTCCCACTGAGCAACGCCAAGGACGAGGCCAGCCTGCTCGCCGAGTTCGAGCACACCCTGGCCGTCGCAGCCGAACTCCGCGACACCCTCGGGCTGCCGGTCCGGCTGCTCGACATCGGCGGCGGCTTCGCCATGCCCTACGGCGTGCCGGGGGAGCGGCCCAGGTACGACAAGCTGCGCTCCGGCCTGGAGGCCGCCCTGGACGCGCGCTTCCCGGACTGGCGCGAGGGCACGCCGCGCTTCGCCTGCGAGTCCGGCCGCTACCTGGTCGGCGGCTGCGGCGAGCTGCTGTGCGGCGTCGTCAACGTCAAGGAGAGCCGGGGCCGCGGCTTCGCCATCCTCGACGGCGGCATCAACGTCTTCGGCGGGATGGCGGGCCTCGGCCGGCTGCTGCCGGTCGCGGTGCGCCCCTCCGGCGCCGAGGCGAGCCGGCGCGCCACCCTGGCCGGGCCGCTGTGCACGCCCGGCGACTTCCTGGGCCGCGAGGTCGAGGTCCCGCCGCTGGCCGAGGGCGACGTCGTGGCGGTGCCCAACGCCGGCGCCTACGGCGTGACCGCGAGCCTGCTCATGTTCCTCGGCAGGCCCGCCGCCACCGAGGTGGTCGTCCGCGGCGGCGAGGTCGTCTCGGTCTCCCGCATCGAGCACCGCAGGAACTTCGACGTGCCGCGAGCCGGCGCGCACCGATGAGGTGACCCGCCCTCCGGCGCGGCCCGCCCCCGTCCGCGGGCGCGGGCCCGAAGGGCGCACCGGAACCGATGTGCAGCATCCCCCTGGGCCTGCCGAGTGGAGTACACGATGAGCGGATCCGAAGAACTCGCCCCGGCCGGCGCCACCGCGACCGGGGGCGCGCCCGGCGGCCCCTCTCTGGCGCGGCGGCTCTCCGGCCTGCCTCCCCACGAGCAGGAACGGGTGCTGGTGGACCTGGTGTGCGCGCAGGCCGCCGCGGTGCTGCGCGCGGTGGTGCCGGAGCGGGCGGGCGAGGTCCCCCCGGAGCTGCCCTTCAAGGAGGTGGGCTTCGACTCCCTGGCCGCCGTCCAGCTGCACGCCCGGCTGGTGGCGGAGACCGGCCTGCCGCTGCCGGTGACGATCGCCTTCGACCACCCCACCCCGCTCCAGATCGCCCGGCACCTGCGCGCCGAGGCGCTGGGCCTCTCCCCGCAGGCGCCGGCCGCCCCGGCCCCCGCCGCCCCGGCCGCCGCGGACGCCGACCCGGTCGCCATCGTCGGCATGGCCTGCCGCTACCCCGGCGGGGTGGCCTCGGCCGAGGACCTGTGGCGGCTGGTCATGGACGAGCGCGAGGTGCTGTCCGGCTTCCCCGAGGACCGCGGCTGGGACCTGGACGGGCTCTTCGACGCCGACCCCGACGCCCCGGGCAAGAGCTACGTGCGCCAGGGCGGCTTCCTGGACACCGCCACCCTCTTCGACGCCGACCTCTTCGGGATCAACCCCCGCGAGGCGCTGGCCATGGACCCCCAGCAGCGCCTGATGCTGGAGACCTGCTGGGAGGCGCTGGAGCGCACGGGCGTCGACCCGAACTCGCTGCGGGCCAGCCGCACCGGCGTCTTCGTCGGCGCCGAGGTGCACGAGTACGGCGTGCGCGTGCACGAGGCGCCGGACGGCCTCGACGGCTACCTGATGACCGGCAACGCGCCCAGCGTCGTCTCCGGCCGGGTCGCCTACCTGCTCGGCCTGGAGGGCCCGGCGGTCACCGTCGACACCGCCTGCTCCGGCTCCGTCGTCTCCCTGCACCTGGCCGCCCAGTCGCTGCGCCGCGGCGAGTGCTCGCTGGCGCTGGCGGGCGGCGTGGCCGTGATGGGCAGCCCCGGCATGTTCACCGCCTTCAGCCGGCAGCGGGGCCTGGCCCCCGACGGCCGGTGCAAGGCCTTCGCCGCGGCGGCCGACGGCACCGGCTTCTCCGAGGGCATCGGCGTGCTCGTGCTGGAACGGCTCTCCGACGCCCGCCGCAACGGCCACGAGGTGCTGGCGCTGGTGCGCGGCACCTCCGTCAACCAGGACGGCGCCAGCAACGGCCTGACCGCCCCCAACGGACTGGCGCAGCAGCGGCTGATCCAGCAGGCGCTGGCCGACGCCGGGCTGCGTGCCGCCGACGTCGACGCCGTCGACGCCCACGGCACCGGCACCCGCCTGGGCGACCCCATCGAGGCGCAGGCGCTCATCGCCACCTACGGGCAGGGGCGCGAGGAGGGGCGGCCGCTCCACCTGGGCTCGGTCAAGTCCAACCTCGGCCACACCCAGGCGGCCGGCGGGGTGGCCAGCCTGATCAAGATGGTGCTCGCGATGCGGCACGGCGTGCTGCCGCGCACCCTGCACGTCGACGCGCCCACCCCGCACGTGGACTGGTCGGCCGGCGGCGTCGAGCTGCTGACCGAGACCGTCCCGTGGCCCGACACCGGGCGCCCCCGCCGGGCGGGGGTGTCGGCCTTCGGCATCAGCGGCACCAACGCGCACGCCATCCTCGAACAGGCGCCCGCGGCCGAGGACACCGCCGAACCGGAGGAGCCGGGGGAGACGGAGCCCCGCGCGGCCGCCCCCGTGCCGCTGGTGCTGTCCGCCCGCGGCGGCGCGGCACTGCGCGAGCAGGCCCGGCGGCTGCGCGCCTTCGCCGCGGACCGGCCCGGCCTGGCCCTCGCCGACCTCGGCTACTCGCTGGCGGCCACCCGCGCCTCGCTCGACCACCGCGCGGTCGTCCTGGCCGGCGACCGCGCCGAACTGCTGCGCGGCCTGGACGCCGTCGCCGAGCCCGACACCGCGCCCGCCGGAGCGCGGGTGGTGCGGGGCACCGCCGGCGGCGGCAGGCTCGCCTTCCTGTTCACCGGGCAGGGCAGCCAGCGGCTCGCCATGGGCCGCGAGCTGTACGACGCCTACC
This sequence comes from Allonocardiopsis opalescens, assembly GCF_003002095.1. Classification (GTDB taxonomy): domain Bacteria; phylum Actinomycetota; class Actinomycetes; order Streptosporangiales; family Streptosporangiaceae; genus Allonocardiopsis; species Allonocardiopsis opalescens. Next base: position 473,979 of record NZ_PVZC01000001.1, read on the forward strand.
CCGCCTTCGCCGACGCGCTTGAAGACGTGTGCGGCCATCTCGACCTCCAGCTGGAGACGCCGCTGCTCGACCTGCTGTTCGGCGAGCCCGGCTCCGAGGCGGCGGCGCTGCTGGACCGGACCGGCTACGCCCAGCCCGCCCTGTTCGCCGTCGAGGTCGCCCTGTACCGGCTGGTGGAGTCCTTCGGGCTGCGGCCCGACTTCCTGGCCGGGCACTCGATCGGCGAGCTGGCCGCCGCGCACGCGGCCGGCGTCTTCCCGCTGGAGGACGCCGCCATGCTGGTGGCCGCCCGCGGCCGCCTCATGCAGGAACTGCCCGCGGGCGGGGCGATGGCGGCGGTCCAGGCCGACCCGGCCGAGGTGGCGCCGCTGCTGGCGGGACGCGAGGACGAGGTCGGCATCGCCGCGTTCAACGGGCCCGAGGCGGTGGTGGTCTCCGGCGCCGAGCACGCGGTGCTCGACGTCGTCGGCCGGCTGTCGGCCGCCGGCCACCGCACCCGGCGGCTGCGCGTCAGCCACGCCTTCCACTCCCCGCTGATGGAGCCGATGCTCGCGGACTTCCACCGGGTGGCGCGCGAGGTGGCCTACGCGCCGCCGCGCGTCCCGGTGGTGTCCAACGCGACCGGCCGCCCCGCCCCGGCCGAGGAGCTGTGCTCGCCGGAGTACTGGGTGCGGCACGTGCGCGGCTCCGTGCGCTTCCACGACGCGATCCGCTACCTGGAGGGCGAGGGCGTCACCACCTACCTGGAGCTGGGCCCCGACGGCGTGCTCTCCGGGATGGGCGCCGAGTGCGTCGCGCCCGGCGGCGGCGCGGTGCTCGTCCCGGCGCTGCGCCGCGACCGCGGCGAGGCCGAGCAGCTGCTGACCGCCCTCGCGACGGCGCACGTGCGCGGCGCGCGCACCGACTGGGCGGCGCCGCTCGCCCGGGTCGGCGCCCGGCGCACCGAGCTGCCGACCTACCCCTTCCAGCGCCGCCGCTTCTGGCTCAGCCCCGAGCCGGCGTCGGGCGACGCCCGCGGCCTCGGCCAGCGGCCGACCGGCCACCCGCTGGTGCGCGCCGCCGTGGGCCTGCCCGGCGACGGGCGCACGGTGCTGACCGGGCGGCTCGCGCTGCGCACCCACCCCTGGCTGGCCGAGCACGCCATCGCGGGCACCGTGCTGCTGCCCGGCACCGCCTTCGTGGAACTGGCGCTGCGCGCCGGGGAGGAGTGCGGCCACCCGCGGCTGGCCGAGCTGACCCTGGAGGCGCCGCTGGTCCTGCCGCCGCAGGGCGGTGTGGCGCTGCGGGTCACCGCGGGCGCCCCCGACGCCTCCGGGCTCCGCTCCGTCGAGGTGCACGCGCGGCCCGAGGACGCGGCGGACGAGGAGTGGACCCGGCACGCCTCGGGGAGCCTGGCCGCCGCAGCCCCGGCCGAGGACACCGCCGACCTGAGCGTCTGGCCGCCCGAGGGCGCGAGCCCGCTCGCGGTCGACGGGGTCTACGCGGAGCTGCGGGAGCGGCACTACGAGTACGGCCCGCTGTTCCGCGGGCTGCGCGCCGCCTGGCGCCGCGGGGACGAGATCTTCGCCGAAGTGGCCCTGCCCGGGGAGGCGGCCGACCAGGCCGCCCGCTTCGGGCTGCACCCCGCGCTGCTGGACGCCGCCCTGCACGCCACCGACCTGGGCGGCGCGGAGCGGACCGACACCGTGCTGCCCTTCGCCTGGTCCGGCGTCACCCTGCACGCCGCCGGCGCCACCGCGCTGCGGGTGCGCATCGCACCGGCCGGGCCCGACACCGTCACGCTGGCGGCGGCCGACGCCACCGGCGCCCCCGTCGCCTCCGTGGCGGCGCTGGCGATGCGGCCGGTCGCGGTCGACGGGCTCGCCGCCGGCGGCGCGGCCCGCGAGGCGCTGTTCCGGCTGGACTGGGTGCCCGCCCCGCAAGGCGCCGGCCCCGCCGCCGGGCCCGTCGGGCTGCTCGGCGAGGACCCCTTCGGCCTGGCGTCGGTGCTGCCCGGCGTCCCCGCCTACCGCGACGGCGCGGAGCTGCTCGCCGCCCTCTCCGGCCCGGCCCCCGCCGTCGCGCTGCTGTCCTGCCGGGGCGCCGGCGGCGGCCTGCCGGCCGCGCTGCACGCGGCCGCGAACGGGACCCTGGCGCGGCTGCGCGAGTGGCTGGCCGACGAGCGCTCGGCCGGTGCCCGGCTGGCCGTGGTGACGCGCGGCGCGGTCGAGGCCGTCCCCGGCGAGGGCGTGTCCGACCCGGCCGCCGCCGCCGTGTGGGGCCTGGTGCGGACCGCGCAGGCCGAGCACCCCGACCGGCTGGTCCTGGTCGACCTGGACGGAGCGCCGGAGTCCGCGCGGGCGCTCGCCGACGCGCTGCGCACCGGCGAGCCGCAGCTGGCCGTGCGCGCGGGCGCCCCCCTCGTCCCGAGGCTGGCCAGAGCCGCCCGGCCCGGGGGCGAGCCGCCCGCGGCGGGGCGGCCGGCGGGCCTGGCCGAGGGCACGGTGCTGGTCACCGGCGGCACCGGCGGGCTGGGCGGCCTGGTCGCCCGCCACCTGGCCGCCGAGCACGGCGTCCGCCGGCTGCTGCTGGCCGGCCGGCGCGGCCCGGACGCGCCCGGCGCGGCCGGACTCGTCGCGGAGCTGGCCGAGCTCGGCGCGGCGGCCGAGGTGGCGGCCTGCGACGTGGCGGACCGCGACGCCCTCGCCGCGCTCATCGCGGCCGTCCCGGCCGAGGCGCCGCTGACCGGGGTGGTGCACCTCGCGGGCGTGCTGGACGACGGCGTCGTTACGGCGCTGACGGCCGAGCGGATGGACGGCGTCCTCGCGGCGAAGGCGGACGCGGCCTGGCACCTGCACGAGCTGACCGCGGACCTGGACCTGCGCCTGTTCGCGCTGTTCTCGTCGGTGTCGGGCGTGCTCGGCGGCGCGGGCCAGGGCAACTACGCCGCCGCCAACGCCTTCCTGGACGGCCTCGCCCTGCACCGCCGCGCCGCCGGGCTGCCCGCCGTCTCGCTGGCCTGGGGGCCCTGGGAGCGGGCCGGGGGCATGGCGGCCCGGCTGGGCGCGACCGACCTGGCGCGGATGGCCCGCGAGGGCGCCCGCGCGCTGACCGACGCCGACGGGCTCGCCCTGCTCGACGCCGCCCTCGATCTCGGCGAGCCGCTGCTGGTCCCGGCCCGGTGGGACCGCTCCGCGCTGCGGCGCGCCGCGGCGGGCGAGCTGCCCGCCGTGCTGCGCGGCCTGGCCGGGCCGGCGCCGCGCCGTGTCGCCAGGGAGGCCGGCGGCGCGCCGGCCGAGACGCCGCTGGCGCACCGGCTGGCCGGGATGGCCGAGGCCGAGCGCGCCCGCCACCTGCTCGACCTGGTCCGCTCGCACGCGGCCGCCGTCCTCGGCCACGACGGCGCCTGGGCGGTGGAGTCCGACCGCGCCTTCACCGAGCTCGGCTTCGACTCGCTCACCGCGGTGGAGCTGCGCAACCGGCTCACCGGCGCCACCGGCGTCCGGCTCGCGGCCACCCTCGTCTTCGACTACCCCAACCCCGTCGCCCTCGCCGGGCACATCGCCGAGAAGCTGCTCGGGACGGCCGTCCGCGCGGACGAACCCGCCCCGGCGGCCGCCGCCGGCGGCGACGAGCCGATCGCGATCATCGCGATGAGCTGCCGCTACCCGGGCGGGGTGGCGAGCCCCGAGGACCTGTGGCGGCTGGTGGCCGACGGCCGGGACGGCGTGGCGCCCTTCCCGACCGACCGCGGCTGGAACCTGGCCGGCATCTACGACCCCGAGCCCGGCCTGCCGGGCCGCACCTACGTGCGCGAGGGCGGCTTCCTCTACGACGCCGCCGAGTTCGACGCCGAGCTCTTCGGGATCAGCCCGCGCGAGGCGCTGGCGATGGACCCGCAGCAGCGCCTGCTGCTGGAAGCCTCCTGGGAGGCCTTCGAGCGGGCCGGCATCCCCGCCGACAGCCTGCGCGGCAGCAGGACCGGCGTGTTCGCCGGGGTGATGTACCACGACTGGGGGACCCGCCTGGCGCACGTCCCCGACGACCTGGCCGGCTACCTGGGCAACGGCAGCCTGGCCAGCGTCGTGTCCGGCCGGGTGTCCTACGTCTTCGGCCTCGAAGGGCCCGCGGTGACGGTCGACACGGCCTGCTCGTCCTCGCTGGTCGCCCTGCACCTGGCCGTCCAGGCGCTCCGCAACGGCGAGTGCGCGCTCGCGCTGGCCGGTGGCGTCACGGTGATGGCCACCCCGGACACCTTCGTCGACTTCGGCCGGCAGCGCGGGCTCTCCTCGGACGGCCGGTGCCGCTCCTTCGCCGACGCCGCCGACGGGGTCGGCTGGTCGGAGGGCGTCGGCCTCCTGGTGCTGGAGCGGCTTTCGGACGCGCGCCGCAACGGGCACCAGGTGCTCGCCGTCGTACGGGGTTCGGCGGTCAACCAGGACGGGGCGTCCAACGGGCTGACCGCGCCGAACGGCCCCTCGCAGCAGCGGGTGATCCGGCAGGCGCTCGCGGCGGCGGGGGTACCAGCGGCCGAGGTGGACGTGGTGGAGGCGCACGGCACCGGCACCACGCTCGGCGACCCGATCGAGGCGCAGGCGCTGCTGGACACCTACGGCCAGGACCGGCCCGAGGGGCGGCCGCTGTACCTGGGCTCGATCAAGTCCAACCTCGGGCACACCCAGGCCGCCGCCGGCGTCGCGGGGGTGATCAAGGCCGTGCAGGCGATGCGGCACGGGGTGATGCCGAAGACCCTGCACGTGGACGCCCCGTCCTCGCAGGTGGACTGGTCGGCCGGGGCCGTGGAGCTGCTGACCGAGCCGCGCCCCTGGGAGGCCGACGGGCGTCCGCGCCGGGCCGGGGTGTCGTCCTTCGGGATCAGCGGCACCAACGCGCACGTCATCATCGAGCAGCCGCCGGCCGAGGAACCGGCCGGTGCCGCGGCCGAGCCCGCCGCCGATGCTCCGGCCGCGCCGGTGGTGCCGGTCGTGGTCTCGGGCCGGGGCGAGCGCGGGCTGGCCGGTCAGGCCGGGCGGCTGGCCGCCTTCCTGGCCGGGGACGAGGCGAGCGGCCTGCCCGAGGTCGCGGCGGCGCTGGTCGGCACGCGTTCGGCGCTGGACCACCGGGGCGTGGTGCTCGCGGCCGACCGCGCCGAGGCCCTGGCCGGGCTGCGCGCCCTGGCGGCGGGCGAGCCGCACCCGGGCCTGGTGCGGGGGGTCGCCCGCGAGGGCGGCCTGGCGGTGCTCTTCTCCGGGCAAGGCTCCCAGCGGCTCGGCATGGGCCGCGAACTGCACGGCGCCTTCCCGGTGTTCGCCGCGAACTTCGACGCCATCTGCGCCGAGTTCGACGCGCTGCTCCCCGAGCCGCTGCGCGAGGTGCTGTGGGCCGAACCGGAATCGGAGCGCGCGGGCCTGGTCGACCAGACGCTCTTCACCCAGGCGGGGCTGTTCGCCTTCGAGGTGGCGCTGTTCCGGCTGGTGGAGTCGTGGGGGGTGCGCCCGGACTTCCTGGCGGGCCACTCGATCGGCGAGATCAGCGCGGCGCACGTCGCGGGCGTACTCACCCTGGCCGACGCGTGCGCCCTGGTGGCGGCACGGGGCCGGCTGATGCAGGCGCTCCCGGACGGCGGCGTGATGCTCGCGGTGCAGGCCGCCGAGGACGAGGTGCTGCCGTACCTGGCCGGTGTCGAGGACCGGGTGGGGATCGCGGCCGTCAACGGCCCCGCCGCCGTCGTCGTCTCCGGCGCCCGCGAGGCCGTGGCCGGGATCGCCGCCCGGCTGGCCGAGGCGGGGCACAAGACCCGCGAGCTGCGGGTCTCGCACGCCTTCCACTCGCCGCTGATGGACCCGATGCTCGCGGAGTTCGAGGCCGCGATCGCGGATCTGCGCTTCCAGGCGCCGACCGTCCCCGTGGTGTCCAACGTGACCGGCGGCCTCGCGGGAGACGAGATCGCCACCCCCGGTTACTGGGTCCGGCACGTGCGCGCCGCGGTGCGCTTCGGCGACGGCGTCCGGACCCTGCACGGCCAGGGCGTGCGTGCCTTCCTGGAGATCGGCCCCGACAGCGTGCTGACGGCCATGGGCCAGGGCGCCGCGCCCGAGGAGGCCAACGCGGTCTTCGTCCCCGCCGCCCGCCGCGACCGCGACGAGCCGCGCCAGGCCGTCACCGCGCTGGCCGAGCTGCACGCCCACGGCGTCCGCGTCGACTGGACCCCGCTGCTCCCCGGGCGGGCGGTGGCCGGCGCCCTGCAGGCGCGGCCGGAGCTGCCCACCTACGCCTTCCAGCGGCAGCGCTACTGGCTGAACGCGTCCGGAACGGCGGCCCAGGGCGGCGACGCCGCCGGCTTCGGCCAGGCCGCCGCCGGGCACCCGCTGCTGGGCGCCGTGGTCGCCGACCCCGACGGCGACGCGGTCACCCTGACCGGCCGCCTCTCGCTGGACACCCACCCCTGGCTGGCCGACCACCAGGTGCACGGCACCGTGCTGGTGCCCGGCACCGCGCTGGTGGAGCTGGCGGTCCGGGCCGGCGACGAGGTCGGCCGCCCGGTACTGGACGAGCTGACCCTGGAAGCGCCGCTGCCGGTGCCCGAGGACACCGGCGTCGCGGTGCAGGTCCGCGTCGACCCCGCCGAGGAGTCCGGGGACCGGCGGCTCCGCGTCTACGCCCGCCCGGACGGTGCCGGCGCGGACGGCGAGTGGACCCGCCACGCCACCGGGCTGCTGCGGGCCGCCGCCGACGCGCCCGCGGAGCCGGCCGAGCTGTCGGTCTGGCCGCCGCTGGGCGCCGAACCGCTGGACATCGGCGGCCGCTACGGCGAACTGGCCCGCGAGGGCCTGGAGTACGGGCCCGCCTTCCAGGGGCTGCGGGCCGCCTGGCGGCGCGGCGCGGAGGTCTACGCCGAGGTCGCGCTGCGCGATGAGGAGCGGGTCGACGCCGAGCGCTACCGGCTGCACCCCGCGCTCTTCGACGCCGCCCTGCACATCGCCGGCCTCACCGGGGCGGCCGAGGCGTCGGCGCTGCCCTTCAGCTGGACCGGCGTCGGCGTCTCCACGGGCGGTGCCGCCTCGCTGCGGGTGCGCGTGTCGGGCACTGCGTCCGGCGCCTTCTCCCTCGCGCTGGCGGACGCCTCGGGAGCCCCCGTCGCCTCGGTGGCGGCGCTGGCGACGCGGCCCGTCGCCCCCGAGCAGCTCCGCGCCCCGGGCGGGCGCGACTCCCTGTACGCGCTGCGGTGGGTCCCGGTACCGGCCGGGGAGGCGCTGCCGGTGCGCGGGATCGCGCTGCTCGACGACGGAGGCTCCGGCCTCGGCCCGGTCCCCGGCGGCACGGTCGCCGTCCACCGGGACGCCGCCGCGCTGGCCGCCGAGGCCGCGGCCGGCGGCCCGGCGCCGGAGACGGCGCTGCTGTGGTGCCCGCCCCCCGAGTCGGCGGCCGACCGGCCCGCGGCCCTGCGCGCCGCGGCCGCCCGCGTCCTCGCCGCCGTCCAGGCGGTCCTGGCCGAGGAGCGGCTGGCGCGGACCCGGCTGGCGGTGGTCACCCGGGGCGCGGTGGAGGCGGTGCCGGGCGAGGGGGTCGCGGACGTGGTGGCGGCGGCGGTGTGGGGCCTGGTGCGGGCCGCGCAGGCCGAGCACCCGGACCGCTTCGCCCTGGTGGACCTGGACGCGGACCCCGTCCGCTCCGCCGGGATGCTGATGGCCGCGCTCGCCTCGGCGGAGCCGCAGACCGCCGTGCGGGGCGGCACGGTGCTGGCCGCGCGGGCCGCCCGCGCGGAGGCGGGCGGCCCGCGGGCACCGCGGCCCGCGGCCCACCCGGCCGGGACGGTGCTGGTCACCGGCGGTACCGGCGGGCTGGGCGCCCTGGTCGCTCGGCACCTCGTGGTCGGGCACGAGGTGCCGAGCCTGCTGCTGGTGAGCCGGCGCGGCCCGGATGCGCCGGGCGCGGCCGAACTGGTCGCGGAGCTGGAGGGTCTGGGCGCGTCGGTGCGGGTGGCGGCCTGCGACGTGTCCGACCGGGAGGCGCTGCGCGCCCTGCTGGACTCCGTCCCCACCGAGGCGCCGCTGACCGGGGTGGTGCACACCGCAGGCGTGCTCGACGACGGCGTGGTCACCGCGCTGACGCCCGAGCGGCTGCACACGGCGCTGGCGCCCAAGGCCGAGGCCGCCTGGCACCTGCACGAGCTGACCCGCGAGCTCGACCTGGACATGTTCGTGCTCTTCTCCTCGCTGGCCGGCTGGGTGGACGGCGCCGGGCAGGCGGGCTACGCGGCGGCCAACGCCTTCCTGGACGGCCTGGCGCTGCACCGGCGGGCGGCCGGGCTGCCCGCGGTCTCGCTGGCCTGGGGTCTGTGGGAGCAGGCCGGCGGGATGGGCGGCGGGCTGTCGCGGCGCGACGCCGAGCGGGTCGCCCGCGACGGGATCGCGCCGATCCCCGACCGGCAGGGGCTGGCGCTGCTCGACGCGGCGCTCCGCTACGACCGCGCGCTGCTGGCACCGGTGAACTTCGACGCCGCGGCGCTGCGCGAGCGCGGCGCCGCCCTGCCGCCGCTGCTGCGCGAGCTGGCCGCCCGGCCGGTCCGCCCGGCGGCCGGCGCGGCGGCGGCCGACCGGACCGACGACCCCCTGGCGGAGCGCCTGGCCGCGATGCCGGCGGAGGAGCGCGGCCGCCACCTGCTCGACCTGGTGCGGACGCACGCCGCGGCGGTGCTCGGGCACAGCGGCCCGCAGGCCGTGGACGCCGAGCGCGCCTTCACCGAGGTCGGCTTCGACTCACTCAGCGCGGTGGAGTTCCGCAACCGCCTGGGCGGGGTGACCGGCGTCCGCCTGTCCGCCACCCTGATCTTCGACCACCCCACCCCCGCCGCCGTCGCCGAGCACCTCCAGGCGGAGCTGGTCGGCGAGGCGGCGCCGGAGGGGCCGTCGGTGGACGAGGAGCTGGCGCGGCTGGAGTCCGCATTGGACGGGGCGCGCCCCGACGACGCCGAGCACGCCCGGATCGCCGCCCGCCTGCACGCGCTCACCGCCCGCTGGGCCGAACTGCGCGCCGCCGGCGAGGCGGCGGCCGACCAGGAGCTGCACGCGGCCACCGCCGACGAGCTGTTCGACATCCTGGACAACGAGCTGCGGACCTAGGCCGCCGGCCCGGGCCGGGCGGGGGCGGCTCGGCCCGGGCGGGCGGAGGGGGCCGCCGGCGCGAGCCGGCGGCCCCGCCTCACTCCGCGGAGACCTTCTGGTTCTGGTGGAACAGGACCGGCAGGTTGCTGCGGCCGTTCACCGCCAGCTTCCGGTAGATGCGGGTCAGGTGCTGCTCGACGGTGCTCACGGTGATGTAGAGCTTCCCGGCGATCTCCCGGTTGGTGTAGCCCGAGGCGGCCAGCGAGGCGACGCGCTGCTCGGCGTCGCTGAGCGCGCCGATGCCCTCCGCCGCCCCGGACGATTCCCCCGAGCCGCCCGAGTCGCCCCCGCCGCTGTAGGACAGCGCGCGGCGCAGCGGCTCCGCGCCGCAGTCGGTGATGACCGTCTCGGCGCGGTGGCCGATCATGCGCGCCTTGTTGGAATCGCCGAGCGCGTCGAGCGCGCGGGTCAGGGCGACCAGGGAATAGGCCAGCTCCAGGCCGTCGCCCGACTCCTGCAGCACGTCGACGGCCTGCCTCAGCAGGGCGGGGCGCTGCCGGGGCTCACCGGCCGCGGCCTGGACCCGCAGCAGGTTGCCGCGGACACGGGCGGGCTGGCGGTACTGGAGCGCCTGCTGCTCGTTGAGGAGCTTCCTGGCCGGCTCGGACTCGCCCAGGCCGAGGTACGCCTCCGCCGCCCCGGTCCGCCACGGGGCCAGTGCCGGTGAGTCCAGGTCCAGCTCGCGCATGAGCCGGCCGCAGGCGAGGAAGTCGCTCAGCGCGGCACGGAAATTGTGGATGCGCAGATAGTACTGGGCACGTGAATAGAGATAGGGAAAGCCCCAGCGGGTCTTCACATGCGATTCGGGAATCGGGTGGCGCACGCTCGCCAGCGCGGACTCGTAATCGCCCGTCTCCGTGTGCGCGCGAATCAGCACGGCGAGCGGAAGGCAGACGGCCGTGCCCCAGTTCCGCAGCGGCATTATCCGCAGCGCGGCCGTGATGTGCTCCAAGGCCGCCGACAGCCGGCCCTGGCGCAATTCGATATAGGCGCGGACCGAGGAGAAGTACGCCTGCCATGTGGGTGAGCCGCGGTTCGACAGCTCATCGTGCAGCGACGAGCAGTAGTGGCGCGCCTTGTCCAGCTGGTCGGCGTGGATGAGCGCGGACAGCGCGCTGTCCATGGCCTCGACGAAGGGCTCGTCCACCGCGGAGTGCCGCAGCACCTGGTCGGCCGTCCTGGCGGCCTCGATGTCGGGTCCGCGGCGCAGCACCGTGTCGAGCGCCCGCACCGCCTGGAGGTAGACGCTGAAGGACGAGGGGACCACGCCGGTCTGGTCGAAGGGGGGGAGGTCCCTGCTGACCTCCTGGAAGACGCCGGGGAAGGTCAGGGAGAGCCACCGGCCGGTGATCTCCAGCGAGGCGGCGTCCTCCAGGTCCAGTTCGTCGGCGCTGGACCCGAGCTTGCGCAGCAGGTCCGTCGCCTCGTCGAGGTAGCCGTACCAGAGCAGGAAGCGGATGCTGCTGAAGGTGTCGGAGCGGCCCAGCACCCCGTTGCCGGCGGCCGCGTGCAGCGGGGCGGCGTGCCGTTCGGCGATGGCGGGGTTGAGCAGCCACTCGGCCCGGGCCAGCAGGCTGGTGACCAGCGCGCGCTCGCCCTCGTCCGTGGTGGCCCTGGACGCCAGCCGCAGGTAGCGGATGGCCGCGTCGTGCCGGCCGGCGGCGACCGCCTGGGTGGCGGCGTCGCGGAGCAGTTCGAGCGCCCAGGGCGGTTCGTGGTGCGCGGCGCGGACGAGGTGGTCGGCGATGGTCGTGGCGGCCGCCCCTTCGGCGTGCACCAGGTGGGCGGCGCGCCGGTGCGCCTCGACGCGGTCGTGCGGGTCGATGTCGTTCAGCACCGCCGAGCGGGCGCTGGGGTGGCGGTAGTCCGACACCCCGAACAGGCCGATGGCGCGCAGCGAGCGCAGCGCCTGCCCGACCGTGTCGGCGGTCCGGTCGACCAGGTCGGCCACCAGCCTGGGGGAGCCGTGCTCGCCGAGCACGGCGAGGGCGCGGGCGACCAGCAGCGTGTCGGGGTCGCCGCGGTGCAGCAGTGTCAGCACCGAGCGGGCGTAGGTCTCGCCGACCGGTATCCCGGCGGGCTCCGCTCCGTTCGCCGCCTTGACCGCGTTGCGGTAGTCCTCGGTGATCGCGGTGACCAGGAGCGGATTGCCGCCGCTGATCCGGTACACCGCCGCGGCCGTCGCCTCGTCGGCGGCGCCGGCCAGCTCGTGCGTGACCACGTCGGCGACGCCCTTGATCGACAGGGGGTTCAGCCGGATCCGCTCGCAGGCGGGATGGTGCAGCAGGTCGACGTCGAGTATGGGGCAGACGCGCTGCGGGCGGTCGGCCGCGGCGAGCAGCACGAAGATCCGGGCGCTGGTGATCCGGCGCACCAGGTACAGCAGCAGGTGCAGCGAGGGGAGGTCGGCGTACTCGACGTCGTCGACCGTGATGAGCAGCGGCCTGCTCTCCGACAGCTCCAGCAGAACGGTCCACAGCCGCGGCGCGAGGCTCAGCCAGTCGCCGGCGTCCTCCGTCCCGGTGGGGTGGTGGACGGCCTCCCGGAGCGTCTGCGCGGCCCGCGCCCGGTGGTCGGCCGGCAGCGCGGCGGTGTGGAAGAGCTGGTTCATGACACCGAGGGGCAGGTCGCGCTCCAGGGGCGAGCACGAACTGCTCAACCATGTCACGCCCGATTCCGCGGCCTGCTCGCCGAATACACGAAGCAGTTCCGTTTTCCCGTAGGAAATCGGTCCCATGATGACCGCAAGGCGTCCTTTACCACTCACGCTATCCGCAAGTAGATCGGCCAAGTGAGAGAGTTCATCGCTTCGCTCGACCAAAGGCATGAGACTAGGGGTACCTCTCGTTTCGGAGGGCGGGTCCGGGAGAAGCGTGAGTTCCCGTAGTAGATCCGTAGATCATTGTGTCGATCTGGGCGGAACATAACTGACCACACAAGATGATCACAAGCTGCTCAGAGTGACTATCGGCTGCTCAGAGTGATATTGCGATCAAGGTGTCCGACTCCGGTCAGGCGCCTTGCCTGCTTTATTGCGGTAGGTGCCTTGATGTACCTGTTTGGGGGGTTTCGTCCCTGGTGTCGCGTTACGGGGTCGCTAATGGGGTCGCGGCGGCCGCGGGTGCGCTGTGCGCACCAAATGCCCGCACTTCTGTGGTCGGCATCACGTTTGAATGGCTGCTGTTCCGGCATGGCAACGGAGCCGGCGTGGAGGTCGGCGGCATCCGCTATTCAGGCATTTAGCCTGGAGTAGGGGCCCCATATTTTCATGGTCGCGCCCCTAGGGGGCGACCGTTCGGTGCAAGGGGGGTTTCACTTGGGATGCGATTCGTTAACGGTGAATGTCGGCAGGATTTCATTTCAGTAATAGCTGATAAAGTCATCTAGTGGAGGTTGTATTCGAATCCGTCGCCCGGCTCGGCCGTGCGGACCGGCGTCCCGGTGACCGGTACGGCCGGCTCCTGTCCCGGCCCCCGGAGCGCGCCGCCGGCGCGGCCGCGGCGCGGGCCGGGGAAGGCCGGACCCCTAGCGGCGGCGCGGCCCGGGGTTAGGGGTAGGCGCCGACGCCGGCCGTCTGCTCGACTTGGCCGGTGGCGCCGGATAATGCGCCGTCCCCGTTCCGGAAGCGCACTTTCCGGCCTCTCGGCAGATGGCCGCGCCGCCCGCAGGACGCCCGGTCCGCACCGCCGTCCGGCGGCGCCGGACAGCGGCCGGAGAAATACGGGAGAATCCAGCGGGAAATCGGCCGGAACGGCCTGTGACGCCGGTCCGCCGACGCGTTCGACATCGAAGGGGCACGGAGTGGCAATGGCCGGTTCGAACGAAAGAGACACCTCCTGGATTCGCCGGTTCCACGCGTCGGAACAGGCGGCGGTCACGCTGCTGTGCTTCCCGTACGCAGGCGGATCGGCCAGCTTCTACTTCCCCGTCTCCCGCGCGCTGGCCCCGAGCGTCGAAGTGCTCGCCGTGCAGTACCCCGGGCGCCAGGACCGCCGCGCGGAGGCGCGCGTCGAGGACATCGGCGAGCTCGCCGACCGCACCGTGCGCGCGCTGGACGGTTGGATCACCCGCCCGGTGGCGCTCTTCGGCCACAGCCTGGGCGCCACCCTCGCCTACGAGGTCGCGCTCCGGCTCGGCCGGCGCGGCACCCCGCCGATCGCGCTCTTCGCCTCCGGGCGCCGGGCGCCGTCGCGCTACCGCGACGAGCGGCTGCACCAGCTGGACGACGCCGGCCTGCTCGCCGAGCTGCGCACCCTCAGCGGCACGACCAGCAGCCTGCTCGACGACGACGAGGTCATGCGCACGGTGCTGCCCGCGCTGCGCAGCGACTACAAGGCCATCGAGACCTACCGGCACCGGCCGGGCGAGACCCTGGCCTGCCCCCTCTCCGTCCTGATCGGCGACGACGATCCCAAGGTCGACCTGGCGGAGGCCGAGGCGTGGCGCGAGCACAGCTCCGGCCCCTTCGAGCTGCGCGTCCACCCCGGCGGGCACTTCTATCTGAACGAGCGCGCGGCCGAGGTGATCGGGTACCTGCGCGAGCGGCTGGCGGCACTGGCGGGCACCGCTCCCGCCCGGTGATCAGGGGCCGTTAAGGGGGACGCTAGGGGCTGATGGCTTCACCGGGACATGCCAGAGTGTCCATCGTCCGGCCATTTCGAGAATGGCGCGGACAAGCTCGGGTCGAATTCCGACATGTGCGGGCCCCTGGTGCGGGCATTTCTGTAGAGGTGTTTCCGGTGAGTATTCCCAACAATGCCTTTCACGGTGCCGTGCGCTGCGCCGGCGTTCACACGGCTGTCCGTTGATGAAAGGCATAATCCTGGCCGGCGGCAAGGGCACCCGGTTGTACCCGGTCACGCTGGCCGTCTCCAAGCAGTTGCTCCCGGTCAGCGACAAGCCGCTGATCTACTATCCGCTCTCGGCGCTCATGCTGGCGGGCATCAGGGAGATCCTGGTGATCTCCACCCCCTGGGACCTGCCGCAGATCCGGCGCCTGCTCCGCGACGGCTCGCACCTCGGGCTGCGGATCGACTACGCCGAGCAGCCCGAGCCCAACGGCCTCGCCGAAGCCTTCGTCATCGGGGCCGAGCACGTCGGCGACGACCCGGTCGCCCTCGTCCTGGGCGACAACATCTTCCACGGCTACGCCTTCCAGGAGATCCTGCAGCGCCACACCGAGGACATCGAGGGCTGCGTGCTGTTCGGCTACCCCGTCCGCGACCCCGAGCGCTACGGGATCGCGGAGATCGGCGCGGACGGCCGGCTGCTGTCCATCGAGGAGAAGCCGCGGACCCCGCGCTCCAACCGCGCCGTCGTCGGCATGTACCTCTACGACAACAGCGTGCTGGACATCGCCAAGAACCTGCGCCCCTCGGCCCGCGGCGAACTCGAGATCACCGACGTGAACCGGGTCTACCTCGAACGCGGCCAGGCGCGCGTCATCGACCTCGGCCGCGGCTTCGCCTGGCTCGACGCCGGCACCCCGGAGTCGCTGCTGGAGGCCGGCCAGTACGTGCAGACGCTGGAGCACCGCCAGTCCGTCCGCATCGCCTGCCTGGAGGAGATCGCCCTCCGGATGGGCTTCATCGACGCCGACAGCTGCGCGCGGCTCGGGCAGGAGCTCGCGGGCTCGGCGTACGGCCAGTACGTGCTCTCCATCGCCGAGCAGCTCCGCTGACGGCGGTCCCGCCCGCCGCCCCGGCGCGCCCCGCGGCGCGCGGAGGCGGCCGTCACGAGCAGTCGCACCATCCACCGGCCGCCCCGGCCCGGCAACCGGCCGCCACGGCGGCGCGACCAAAGGAACCACCATGCGCTTTCTGCGGGACTCCCCCGACCTCACGGTCGCGGTCATCGGCTTCGGCTACGTCGGCTCCTGCCTCGGCGTCACACTGGCCGAGCAGGGGATGACGGTGATCGGGATCGACAGCGACCGCGAGCTGATCGGCGAGCTGGAGCGCGGCCACTGCCGCACCGCCGAACCCGGGCTCGCCGAAGCGCTCACGGCCCTGCGCGACTCCCCGCGGCTGAGCTTCACCACCGACTACACCGGCGTCGACGCCGCCGACGTCGTCATCATCACCGTCGGCACGCCCGTGGACGCCGAGGGCGCGATGCGGACCGAGGCGCTGGAGAGCGTCTGCCGGCAGCTGGCGCCGCGGCTGCGCACCGGCCAGCTGGTCATCCTGAAGAGCACCGTCGCGCCGGGCCACACCCGCAAGGCCGTCCTCCCGCTGCTCGAGGCCGGCGGCGCGCGGCACGGTACCGACTTCGGGCTCGCCTTCTGCCCGGAGCGCCTCTCGGAGGGCGGGGCGCTCGCCCAGATCCGGAAGCTGCCGATCATCGTCGGCGGCTGCGACGAGGAGAGCACGAAGGCGTCGAGCGAGTTCTGGCACCGGGCGCTCGGCGTGCCCGTGCTGGAGTACGCGGCCGCCGAGGTGGCCGAGATCGTCAAACTGGCCGACAACTGGTGGATCGACCACAACATCGCGATGGCGAGCGACCTGGCCCGGATGTGCGACGCCTTCGGCGTCGACGTCCTGGATGTGATCGACGGGGCCAACTCGCTGGCCAAGGGCGACTCCTACGTCAACATCCTGCGGCCCAGCGTCGGCGTCGGCGGGTCCTGCCTGACCAAGGACCCCTGGATGGCCTGGCGGGCGGCGCGCGACCGCGGCGCGCGGCTGGAGACCATCGAGACGGCCCGCAAGGTCAACGAGTCCATGCCGGCCTACGCCTGCGAGATGATCGCCGACGGCCTGGCGAAGGCGGGCAAGAGCCTGGACGGCGCGGTCGTCTCCGTACTGGGAATCGCGTTCAAGAACAACACGGGGGACCTGCGCGCCACGCCGGTGCTGCCGGCCGTGGCGGCGCTGCGCGCCGCCGGCGCGAAGGTCACCCTCTTCGACCCGCTGGCCGATCCGGACGAGGCGGAGAAGATGTTCGGCCTGCGGCCGGTCCCCGTGCTGGAGGAGGCGGTCCGCGACGCCGACTGCCTCGCCGTCCTGGCCGGACACGACCCGTTCCAGCGGCTCGACTTCGCCGCCCTGGGCAAGCGGGTGTCCATGCCGTGCCTGGTCTTCGACGGTCGCGCGTACTACTCGCGGCAGACCATCGGCGAACTGTACGAAATCGGTTACACCTACCGCGGAATCGGACGGTGAGAACGTGTCCAAGGTCGTCGTCACGGGAGGCTGCGGCTTCATCGGCAGCCACCTCGTCGAGCGTCTCAGCCGCACCGGCCACGAGGTGGTCGTCTACGACCTGGGGTCCCCGCCCCCGGACTTCGACCAGGCCGCGCACCGGGCCGTCGACTTCGTCAAGGGCGACATCACCGACGAGGCGGCGCTGGCGGCCGTGATCACCCCGGACGTGGACGTGGTCTTCCACCTCTCCGCGGTGGTCGGCGTCGACCGCTACCTCAGCCGCCCGCTCGACGTCATCGACATCAACGTCCTGGGCACCCGCAACGTGCTGCGGCTGGCGCTGGCCGCCGGCGTCCGCGTGGTCGTGGCCAGCACCAGCGAGGTCTACGGCAAGAACCCGACCGTCCCGTGGCGCGAGGACGACGACCGGGTGCTCGGCAGCACCGCCACCGAGCGCTGGACCTACTCCTCCAGCAAGGCCCTCGCCGAGCACCTGGCCTTCGCCATGGTCCGCGGGCAGGGACTCAAGGCGTCGGTGGTCCGCTACTTCAACGTCTACGGCCCGCGCCAGCGGCCCGCCTACGTCGTCAGCAGGAGCATCCACCGGGCCCTGCACGGCCGGGCCCCCGAGGTCTACGACAGCGGCACGCAGACCCGGTGCTTCACCTACATCGACGACGCGATCGACGGCACGCTGCTGGCCGCCACCCACCCCGCCGCCCAGGGCCACTGCTTCAACATCGGCTCCTCGCGGGAGTCCACGGTCGGGGAGGTCGTCCGGCTGATCGGCGAGCTGTCCGGCTCCGGGGAGGCGCCCACCACGCTGGAGACGGGCACCGCCATGGGCGACACCTACCAGGACATCGACCGGCGCGTCCCCGACACCGCCAAGGCCCGCGAGCTCCTGGGCTGGAGCTGCGCGGTCCCGCTGGAGGAGGGCCTGGCCCGCACCCTGGAGTGGGCGCGGGCCAACCCGTGGTGGCTGGAGCAGGCGCCCTCGCCCGCCTGAGGCGCGGGCCTTCAGGCAGCGACGACGGCCCCGGCCCCGTGCGACGGGGCCGGGGCCGTCCGGCGCGGCGGCGGTCCGGGACTCCGGTGCGCCCGGACCGCCACCGACTCAGCCGGAGAGTTCGGCGTTCTCGCTGGGCGTGCGCACCTTGCGCAGCAGCGTCGACACGACGACGGCGCCGGTCAGCATGATCACCACCCCGACGACCGCCAGGACGTTGATCCCGTTGGTGAACGCCAGGTGCGCCGCGTCGAGCAGCTGCCCGCCGAGCTCGCCGGGCAGCTCCGCGGCGACCGCCGCCGCGCCGCCCAGGGTGCCGCTGGCCGCCTCCGCCGCCTCGGGCGACAGCCCGTCGGGGAGGCTCTGCACCATCGTGCCGTGGTACACGCCCACCGCGATACTGCCCATGATCGCGATGCCCAGCGCCCCGCCGAACTCGCCGCCGGTCTCCGACAGGGCCGCCGCGGCGCCGGCCCGCTCGGGCGGCGCGGTGGTGATGACCATGTTGTTGGCCAGGGTCGCGACCATGCCGGTGCCGAGGGTGACCGCGATGTAGCCGCCGATGATGGTCATCAGCGTGGACTCGACCGTGATCTGCGTCAGCACGGCGAAGCCGACCGCGATGATGCCCAGCCCGGCGCCGACGATGAAACCGGGGCGGAAGCGCTTCACCAGCTGGGTGCCCAGCGCGACGCCGATCACCGTGCCGAACAGGGTCGGGATCATCCACAGCGCGGCCTCGAAGGGCCCGAGGCCGAGGATGAGCTGCATGTACTGCGTGACCTGCATGCCCACCCCCGCGCTGGCGAAGGCGAGCATGGTCAGCGCGCCGATCGAGGCGCTGAACTCGCTCCGCCGGAACAGGCTGGTGTCGATCAGCGGGTCGGGCAGCGCGTTCTGCCGCCGCACGAAGGCGTAGCCGACGAAGAGGCCGACCACGATGAAGGCGAGCGGCGCCCACTCCAGGCCGTTGGCCGCCACCTCCTTGATGCCGTAGATGATCGGCAGCACGGCCGCGATGGACAGGACCGCGCTGACCAGGTCGAAGCGGCCGGGGTTGGGGTCCTTGAACTCCGGCAGCAGCAGCGGGCCCGCGATCAGCAGCAGCACCATCACCGGCACGTTCACCAGGAAGACGGAGCCCCACCAGAAGTACTCCAGCAGCAGGCCGCCGAAGAGCGGGCCCAGGGCGATGCCGCCGGAGAAGGCGCCGGTCCACACGCCGACCGCCACATTGCGCTGGTTCTCGTCGTGGAACATGTTGCGGATCAGCGAGAGCGTGGACGGCGCCAGGATCGCGCCGCCGATGCCCAGCAGGGCTCGCGCGGCGATCAGCATCTCCGGGGAGGAGGAGTAGGCGGCCAGGACCGACGCGGCGCCGAAGGCCACGCCGCCGATCAGCAGCAGGCGGCGGCGGCCGATCCGGTCGCCCAGTGTGCCCATGGTGACCAGCAGGCCGGCGAGCAGGAAGCCGTAGATGTCCATGATCCACAGCTGCTGCGGGCCGGTCGGCTCCAGGCTGGCGCTGAGCCAGGGCAGCGCCATGAAGAGTACGGACAGGTCCATCGAGGCCAGCAGGGCGGGCAGGACGAGGACGGCCAGCCCGATCCACTCCCGCCGCCCCGCCTTGGGCGTGAGCTCAGTCATGCGGCCACTATACATGCGTCTTATACGTGCGTATAGGTCATACGTCTGTTCAGTTCATACGTATGTATGGCTCACTTGGTACAGTCGTCACGTGGGACATCGCGAAGACCTACTCGCCGCGGCCAAGAAGTGCCTGCACGAGCTCGGCTACGCGCGCATCACGGCGCGCGACCTCGTGGCCGCCTCGGGCACCAACCTGGCCTCCATCGGCTATCACTTCGGTTCCAAGGAGGCGCTGCTGAACGTGGCCCTCATCGAGACGGTCAAGGACTGGGCCGACGACCTGGAACGCTCGCTGAGCAGCGAGATCGACCTCAGCGACGCGAACGACCCCTACCAGCGCTTCGAGCGCTCCTGGGAACGGGTGCTGGAGTCCATGGCGGGCTTCGACGACTCATGGGCCGGCACCTTCGAGGTGCTGTCTCAGGCGCGGCACTCGCCGGAGCTGCTCGACCACGTCGCCGACGGCTACGAGGAGGGGCGGCAGGGGATCGCCGCCTGGTTCCAGAGCGGGATGAAGGCGGCGGACGAGGGGGCGGACCGGGCCCTCGGCGGCTTCTACCTAGCCCTGCTGATCGGGGTGATGCTGCAGCGGGGCATCGACCCGGAGCGGGCCCCCACCGCGCACGACCTCGCCGAGGCGCTGCGCATCCTGACCCGCGAGTTCCACGAGTCCGGCCCGGCCGGCGGCGCCGAGCCCGCGGACGGCTGAGCCGGGGCCCGGAGCGGAGGGGACGAGCGCGGTGCGGACGCGGGCGGCCGGGCGGTCCGCAGCGGACCGAGCCGCCGGCGCGGCGGCGGCCGGACGCGCCCCCCGGGGGCGCCTCCGGCCGCCGGAGACGGAGCGCCGCGCCTACGCGGCGTCCTGCCAGAGCCCGATCACGTTGCCCTCGCTGTCGGCGCAGGTGGCGCTGAAGCCCATGTTGCCCACGGCCTTGGCGGGATTGATCGCCTTGCCGCCCAGCCGCTCCACCTTCTCCAGCGCCGCCGCGATGTCGCCGACCCGGATCACGATCATCGGGACGTCGCTGGCGGACTCCCGCTTCACCATGCCGCCATTGATCGCACCCGGCTGGGTCGGCGCCCCGTTCTCGTCCACCGGCGAGGTGCCGAGCATCGTGTAGTCCATCTCCGGAAAGGCAGTGATCTCCCACCCGAACGCCTCGCGATAAAACCCGCGCGCCCGCTCGACGTCGTCCGCCGGCAGTTCGAAATTAACAACAGGATCGCTCATAAGCCCGACCAACCTCCACGAACAACTCAACCGTTCCAACCTGCGGTAGCCAGCCTAATCCACCCCGTAACCCCCACTCCAGCCCCTACCGCAAAAACCCCGGGAACCCCCTCCGAATTCAGGTGCACCCCTATATCCCCACCTGAATTAACCCACTCATGCCCACCCCCAAATAACCTCCCAAACCCGACAAATCCAAAGCCCGAGAATCCACCCGAGAACCGAACAACAACGGCACGACCCGAACACGCCCGAGGAAGGACCAACTGCGGCCCCGGACCGAAGCCCGGACCCGGAGAGCGGAGAACAGCGAAGAACGGGGACCGCCCCGAAGCACGGCCCCAGAGAAGGATCAACAACGCCGAACACCGAAGTACGGCCCCGAAAGCGAAGAACCACGGCCCAGACCGAAGCCCGGACCCGAGGAGCGAAGAACCACGGCCTAGACGAAGCCCGGACCTGAGGAGCGAAGAACAGGGACCGCCCGAAGCCCGGACCTGAGGAACTGGAAAAACGGCGAGCCCCGAAGCCCGGACCTGGGGTAACCGCCGGAACTGGGACCGGAACGGAGGCAACCCAGTGGGGGGTTCCGGGGGGTCTCCCCCCGGGCCAACACCAACGCGACACAACAGCGAAGCCGCCCCAAAGGGGCGGCGAGTATGACAAGCCCAAGTCGCGTGCCCCCCGCAGGATTCGAACCTGCGCACACGGCTCCGGAGGCCGTTGCTCTATCCCCTGAGCTAGGGGGGCGTGCCGTGTTCTACCGGCGGGACAAGAGTAGCAGCTTCGGCCGGTCGGCCCGTCCTTTAACGGATACGGGAGCGCGATCCGGGCGGAGGCGCTAGCCTCGCGGCCGTGGGAGAGGCGCTGGGACGTGTACTGGTCGTGGACGACGATGAGGTCATTCGGCAGCTCATCGCCGTGAACCTGCAACTAGAGGGCTTCGACGTGCACACCGCGGTCGACGGCCAGGACTGCCTGGACCGGGTCGGCGAGGTGGCTCCCGACGTGATCACCCTGGATGTGATGATGCCGCGGCTGGACGGCTGGGTGACGGCCTCGCGGCTGCGCCATGACGCCCGTACCCGGGGGATCAGGGTGGTGCTGATCACGGCGCGGGCGCAGGACGACGATCTGCGCCGGGGTGAGGACATCGGGGTGGACGCCTATCTCACCAAGCCCTTCGATCCTTCGGAGTTGATCCGGGTGGTGCGGTCGCTGGCGGCGGAGCGGGTCCGTGAGCGCGGTGCGGGCGGGCAGGCGGGCTAGCCCGGGCGGGGGTTCCGCCGCCCGAGGGGGCGGCGGGGCGGTCGGTAGGCTCGTGGGGTGACCCCTGACGCCGTGAACGCCGCTCTGTCCGGCGCGGTGTCAGCGCTGGTCGGTGCGGGTGTGCTGAGTGGCGCGGCCCGGATGGTCCCGGTGCCGCTGTGGACGGTGGGCAGCCGCGCGTCCGTGTCGGGCCGGCTGGATCCGCCGGGGCCGGCGGATTCCTTCGATTTCGCGACTCCCTTCCCGATCCGTTTGCGGGGGGCGTCGGCGGGCCGGCCGCCGGGGGAGGTGGCGGCGGCGCTGGCGGAGCGGCTGGCGGCGGCGCCGGGTTTCGCGGCGGCGCGGGGCCATCCGCGCGGGATGCTGCTGCTGCGGCTGGCCGACGGGGCACTGTCGGAGTTGGCGGACGAGATCCTGGCGGCGGGGGAGCGGTACGGCTCGGGCCGGACGCAGCGCCCGACGGTGATCGAGGCGGTGCCGGCGGGGGAGTTGGCGGCGGCGGGTTCGCTGGCGCAGGCGCGGGGGCGGGTGCGGGCGGAGGTCATCGCGCGGCTGCTGGCGGCGTCGGGTGCGCGGGTGTCGTGGCAGGCTCCGCCGCCGCCCGCGGGCTGCGGGCCCGATCTGGCGGGGCCGCTGGCGGCGCTGGGCGCGGATGCGCTGCGCTTCGCGTTCTGCCATGGCGCCGCGGTGCCGGCGGGCGGGGCTCCGGCAGCGCCGGACCTGGTGCTGTGGTCGGCCCAGCGGCGCGGCAATCCGGTCTTCGACGTCCGCTACGCCCACGCGCACGCGGCGAGTGCCCTGCGTCACGCCGCGGACCTGCGCCTGACCTGGGGCCCGCACAGCGCCGGCGACGCACTAGGCTGGCAGGTGGAGGAGGGCCGGGAACGGCCCGACGGCGTCTCCGCGGCGTCCGCCCACCCGCTCGGCCATCCGTGCGAGCGCGCGCTGCTGCGGATGCTGTTCGCGTTCCCGGGCGAGGTGGCGCTGGCCGCCCGCGGCGCGAAACCGCAGGCGCTGGTCCGCTATCTCGAAGAACTCGCCGACATCTACCACGACTTCCACGAGACCTGCCGGGTGCTGCCGCGCGGCGACGACGCCGCCGACGGCACTGTGCGCGCCCGTCTGCGGCTGACCGCCGCGACCCGCACGGTGCTGGGCACGGGCCTGCGCCTGATCGGCGTGAGCGCCCCCGAGCGGATGTGACCCCGCCTCCGCACCGCACCGCCGCGGACCGGGGCTCCGCCGCGCCTCCCGGGGCGCCCCGCCGCACTCCTGCCACGACCGAAGGGAACGAGGAGCGAGCCGACCATGAGCCGTTACGCCCACCCCGCCGGGCCGCGTCACGCCGACGTGCTGCCCGGTGACCACCCGCCGGCGCCGCCCGAGGACGTCAACGTCCTGGACGCGGCCGTGTGGCCGAGCGGCGCGCGCCGCGTCGAGGGCATGCTGACGGTGGGCGGGGTCGGCGTGAAAGACCTGGTCGCCGAGTACGGCAGCCCGCTCTACGTGCTGGACGAGGACGACTTCCGGGCCCGCGCCCGCGCCTTCCGCGACGCCTTCGGCGGCGCCGACGTCTACTACGCGGGCAAGGCTTTCCTGTGCAAGGCGGTGGCCCGCTGGGTGGCCGAGGAGGGCCTGGGCCTGGACGTGTGCAGCGGCGGCGAGCTGGCGGTGGCGCTGGCGGCGGGTTTCCCGCCCGCGCGCATCGGCATGCACGGCAACAACAAGTCGGTGCCCGAGCTGGCCCGCGCGCTGGACGCGGGGGTGGGCCGGATCATCGTGGACTCCTTCACCGAGATCGACCGGCTGGCCGCCCTCGCGGCCGAGCGCGATGTGCGCGCGCAGGTGCAGGTGCGGGTCACCACCGGCGTCGAGGCGCACACCCACGAGTTCGTGGCGACCGCGCACGACGACCAGAAGTTCGGCTTCGCGCTCAGCACCGGCGCCGCGGCCGAGGCGGTGCGCCGGGTGCTGGAGTGCCCGCAGCTGGAGCTGGTCGGGCTGCACTCCCACATCGGCTCGCAGATCTTCGACACGGCCGGCTTCGAGGTGGCGGCGCGCCGGCTCACCGTCTTCCTGGCCGAGGTGCACGCCCGCCACGGCGTGGCCCTGCCCGAACTGGACCTGGGCGGCGGCCTCGGCATCGCCTACCTGCCCGAGGACACCCCGCTGGACGTCACCGTCATCGCGGCGAACCTCCGCGAGATCGTCGCCCGCGAGTGCGCGGCGAACGGCCTGGAGGTGCCGCGGCTGTCGGTGGAGCCGGGCCGCGCCATCGTCGGCCCGGCCGGCATCAGCCTGTACGAGGTCGGCACGGTCAAGGACGTCGAGGGGCTGCGCAGCTACGTCAGCGTCGACGGCGGGATGAGCGACAACATCCGCACCGCGCTGTACGGCGCCGACTACAGCTGCGTGGTCGCCTCGCGTGCCAGCACGGCGCCGCCGATGCTGTCGCGCCTGGTCGGCAAGCACTGCGAGAGCGGCGACATCGTGGTGCGCGACCTCTACCTGCCGTCCGACATCGGCCCGGGCGATCTGGTGGCGGTCGCCGGCACCGGCGCGTACTGCCGTTCGATGGCCAACAACTACAACCACCTCCCCAAGCCGGCGGTGGTGGCGGTGAGCGGCGGCCGGGCCCGCACGATCGTGCGGCGCGAGACCGAGGACGACCTGCTGCGGTTGGACGTAGGCTGACTCCTGGCCAGGTGGGGCCGCGGGTGCGCGGCCGGTCCGGCACGGCGCGGGACGAAGGTGGAGATGGGGAGCGCGGCGACATGGCACTGAAGGTGGCGCTGCTCGGCTGCGGTGTGGTCGGGTCCGAAGTGGTCAGGCAGCTGGCCCGGCAGGCCGACGACCTCGCCGCCCGCGTCGGCGCGCCCCTGGAGCTGGCCGGAGTCGCGGTGCGCCGCCCCGGCCGCGTCCGGCTGCCCGAGGTCGACCCGGCCCTGTTCACCACCGACGCCGCCGCGCTGGCCGTCCGCGACGACGTCGACATCGTCGTCGAGGTGATCGGCGGCATCGAGCCGGCCCGCACCCTGCTGCTGGACGCCGTCAAGGCGGGCAAGTCCGTGGTCACCGCCAACAAGGCGCTGCTGGCCGAGGACGGCGCCACCCTGTTCGCCGCCGCCCAGGCGACCGGCGCCGACATCTACTACGAGGCCAGCGTCGCCGGCGCCATCCCGCTGCTGCGGCCGCTGCGCGAGTCGCTGGCCGGCGACCGGGTCGAGCGGGTGCTCGGCATCGTCAACGGCACCACCAACTACATCCTGGACCGGATGGACGCCCACGGCTCGGGCTTCTCCGAGGCGCTGGAGCAGGCGCAGGCGCTCGGCTACGCCGAGGCCGACCCCACCGCCGACATCGAGGGCTTCGACGCCGCCGCCAAGGCCGCCATCCTGGCCGGCCTCGCCTTCCACACCCGCGTCACCGCCGCCGACGTGCACCGCGAGGGCATCACCGAGGTCAGCGCGGCCGACATCGCCAGCGCGAAGGCGATGGGCTGCGTGGTGAAGCTGCTGGCCATCTGCCAGCGCTCGCCCGACGGCTCCAGCGTCGGCGTGCGGGTGCACCCGGCGATGCTGCCGCGCGAGCACCCGCTGGCCGGCGTCAGGGAGGCATACAACGCGGTCTTCGTCGAGGCGGCGTCGGCCGGCCGGCTGATGTTCTACGGCGCCGGCGCGGGGGGCGCCCCCACTGCCAGCGCCGTCCTCGGCGACCTCGTCGCGGTGGCCCGCAACCGGCTGGCCGGGGCGCGCGGCCCGGAGGAGACCACCTACGCGGGGCTGCCGGTCCACCCGATGGGCGACTCCGTCACCCGCTACCACGTCGCCCTCGACGTGGCCGACCGCCCCGGTGTGCTGGCCACGGTCGCCGAGAGCTTCGCGCGCAACGACGTGTCCATCAAGAACGTGCGCCAGGAGGGCCACGGCGACGACGCCCAGCTCGTCATCGTCACCCACATGGCCGCCGACGCCGCACTCGCCGCCACCGTCGACGACCTGCGCCGGCTGTCCACCGTCCGCTCGGTGGCCAGCGTGATGCGCGTCGAGGCGCTGGCCGACGGCTGACCCGCGCCGCACCCCTCCCGGCCCGGCGGGCGGGTGCGCGGAACCGATCACGACCGGGACGACGCATAACACCGAAGGAGGCGCCGTGAGCGGCCCAGGGTCCTGGCGCGGAGTCATCGAGGAGTACCGCGAACGGCTGCCTGTCACCGCCGACACCCCGGTCGTCACGCTGCTGGAGGGCGGCACCCCGCTGCTGCCCGCCCCGCGCGTGTCCGCGCTGACCGGCTGCGAGGTCTTCCTCAAGGTCGAAGGGCTCAACCCGACCGGCTCCTTCAAGGACCGCGGGATGACGATGGCCATCAGCAAGGCGGCCGAGGCCGGCGCCAAGGCCGTCATCTGCGCCTCCACCGGCAACACCAGCGCCAGCGCCGCCGCCTACGCGGTGCGCGCCGGGATGATGTGCGCGGTGCTGGTGCCGCAGGGCAAGATCGCGCTGGGCAAGCTCGCCCAGGCGCTGGTGCACGGCGCCAAGCTGCTCCAGGTCGACGGCAACTTCGACGACTGCCTCGAACTCGCCCGCAAGCTCGCCGTCGACTACCCCGTCGCCCTGGTTAACTCGGTGAACCCCTTCCGGCTCGACGGCCAGAAGACCGCCGCCTTCGAGGTGGTCGACACCCTCGGCGACGCCCCCGACGTCCACTGCCTGCCCGTCGGCAACGCCGGCAACATCTCCGCGTACTGGATGGGCTACCAGGAGTACGCCGCCGACGGCGTCGCCGCCCGCACCCCGAGGATGGCGGGCTTCCAGGCCAGCGGGGCGGCGCCGATCGTGCGCGGCGAACCGGTGCCCAAGCCGAGCACCATCGCCACCGCGATCCGGATCGGCAACCCCGCCTCCTGGCAGCTGGCCGAGCGGGCCCGCGACCAGTCCCGCGGCCTCATCGACGCCGTCACCGACCGCGAGATCCTGGCCGCCTACCGGCTGCTCGCCCGCGAGGAGGGCGTGTTCGTCGAACTGGCCTCGGCCGCGAGCGTGGCCGGCCTGCTGCGCTCCGTCTCCTCCGGCGCGATCGAGCGCGGCCTGCGGGTGGTGTGCACAGTGACCGGAAACGGCCTCAAGGACACGGACTGGGCGCTTTCGGGCGCCCCGGCCCCCATCACGGTGCCGGTCGACGCCCACTCCGCCGCGATCGAACTCGGGCTGGCCTGATGGGCGGCGCGGACCGCACCTGGCGCGAGGGCCCCGTCACGGTGCGGGTCCCGGCCACCAGCGCCAATCTCGGCCCCGGCTTCGACGCGCTCGGCCTCGCCCTCGCCCACTACGACGAGGTCACCGCCGAGCTGAGCCCGGGCCCGAGCACCGTGAGCGTCAGCGGCGAAGGCGCCGACTCGCTGCCCGGCGACGACCGCCACCTGGTGCTGCGCACCATGCACACCGTCTTCGACACGCTCGGCGTGCCGCGGCCGGGCATCGCGCTGCGCTGCGTGAACCGCATCCCGCACGGCCGCGGCCTGGGCTCCTCGGCCGCCGCCATCGTCGCGGGCGTGCTGGCCGCGGGAGCGCTGCTGCGCGACGGACCCCTGGTCGGTCCCGGCCTCGCGGTGGCGCGCGAGCGCGTCTTCGCCCTGGCCGCCGACATCGAGGGCCACCCCGACAATGTCGCGCCGTGTGTCTATGGCGGCTGCACTATCGCCTGGCGCGGCGACTCGACGAGTGAGCGGAGTGGACCAAGTCCGATCGGTGCGACCGACTTCGTCCGCGGAGGGAGCGAGGAGACCAAGCCGCGCTGGGAGGCACAGCGCGGAGGCGGCGGCTGGGCGGCCGCCCGCTTCGAGCCCTTCGCCGGGCTCAGCCCGGTGCTGTGCGTGCCCGAGGAGCGGCTGGCCACCGAGCGCGCCCGCGGCCTGCTGCCCGAGCGGGTGCCGCACGCCGACGCCGCGTTCACCGCGGGCCGGGCCGCGCTGCTCGTCGCCGCCCTGAGCGGCCGCCCCGAGCTGCTGCTCGCCGCCACCGAGGACCGGCTGCACCAGGACTACCGCGCCTCCGCCATGCCGGCGACGGCGGCCCTGGTGGCCGAACTGCGCAAGCGCGGACTCCCCGCGGTCGTCTCCGGCGCCGGCCCGAGCGTGCTCGTGCTGGCATCGGGCGAAGACCACAGCGCGGTGCGAGATTCGACGGCGGGCGAACCGGGTACCGCATGGCATATAAGCCCGTTCGCTGTCGATCACACGGGCGCGCTCGTTACCTCCCCTGACGTGTGACGGCTTCGCCGTGACACGACACGCACCAGAGGAATAGCCGTGGCTCCTGGTGGTGTTAGGCTAGTGACTGCACCAGATGCCCCGATGCGGGGTGTGTGCTCGTCCGCTGCACAGCCTTCCGCGCAAGCACCGCATCCGGGCGGCTTCCGTGCCGCGATCGCGTCGAGACAGTGTTTCCATCGACAGTGGTTCCACGTCTTCCTCAAACGCCGTTGGCACCAGTCGCGCGGGCTGACGATCCAGGACATCTGGCTGTACCCAGAACCCACGGTGCATGTAAAGGGGAGCGCTTCCATCGAAGCGAGGTCTGCCGCAACATACACGTGGAGCTCGATCCGGCCCCCCGCCGGACCGCACCACTGGGCTGCTGGTCCCCGACGGCCACGCCAGCCCGCTCCCTGGGAAGGACCCTTGAGTTGAGCGACACCACCGAACTCCACCACGATGCGGACAACGCGGCGCCCGGAACGGCCGAGCCCGTATCGGGTGGAGCTGTCGACGCTGCCGCGACTCCCGCCACGTCGCGCTCCCGGAGCCGTTCGGGAACCGGCCTGTCCGCGCTGAAGCTCGCCGAACTGCAGGCCGTGGCGTCGCAGCTCGGCATCACGGGCATCGGACGCATGCGCAAGAACCAGCTCGTAGCGGCCATCCAGGAGCAGCAGAGCGGCGGTAACGGCCAGGGCGCGGCCAACGGGCGCTCCGGCGCCGCCGCCTCGGCGGGCGCCGAGACCTCGCGCAACGGCAGGGAGAACTCCTCCGGCGCGGCGGCGGCCGCGACCGAACCCGGCCCGCAGAGCCCCGAGAGCAAGGACAGTACCGTTCAGACCACCATCGAGACCACGGCCGAGCCGGCGGCGTCGAGCGCGCCGGCGGGCTCCGCCGTCACCCGCAACCGCCGCGGCCGGCGCAACGCCGACGACGCGGCCCCCGAGAACGACGGCGGCGCCCAGCAGCAGTCCGCGCCCCAGCAGGGCGGCGCCGACCGCGCCGCCTCCGGCGAGCGCCCGGAGCGGCAGCGCAACCGCCGCAACCGCGACGGCGGCGACGGCGACGACCGCCGCCGCGCCCGCGACGACCGCCCCCGCGACGACGCCGAGCAGCAGCGCGGCGGCGACCACGGCGGCCGCGGCAACCGCAACGACCGCAATGACGACGATGACGACGGCGGCGGCCGCCGCCGGGGCCGCCGGTTCCGCAACCGCGACCGCAGGGGCGGGCGCGACCGCGTGGACCCCGAGCCCGTCATCAGCGACGACGACGTCCTGCTGCCGGTCGCCGGCATCCTGGACATCCTCGACAACTACGCCTTCATCCGCACCACCGGCTACCTGCCGGGCTCCAACGACGTCTACGTCTCGCTGGCGCAGGTGCGCAAGAACGGCCTGCGCAAGGGCGACGCGCTCACCGGCGCGGTGCGCCAGCCGCGCGAGGGGGAGCGGCGCGAGAAGTTCAACGCGCTGGTCCGCCTGGACACCGTGAACGGCCTGCCGCCCGAGGAGGCGCGCAACCGCCCCGACTTCACCAAGCTGGTGCCGCTGTACCCGCAGGAGCGGCTGCGGCTGGAGACCGAGCCGAACATCCTGACCACCCGGATCATCGACCTCGTGTCGCCGATCGGCAAGGGCCAGCGCGGTCTGATCGTGTCGCCGCCCAAGGCGGGCAAGACGATGGTCCTGCAGGCCATCGCGAACGCGATCACCCAGAACAACCCCGAGTGCCACCTGATGGTCGTGCTTGTCGACGAGCGGCCCGAAGAGGTCACCGACATGCAGCGCACGGTCAAGGGCGAGGTCATCAACTCCACCTTCGACCGCCCGGCCGAGGACCACACCACCGTCGCCGAACTCGCCATCGAGCGGGCCAAGCGCCTGGTCGAGCTGGGCCTGGACGTGGTCGTGCTGCTCGACTCCATCACCCGCCTGGGCCGCGCCTACAACCTCGCCGCCCCGGCCAGCGGGCGCATCCTGTCCGGTGGTGTCGACTCCACCGCGCTGTACCCGCCCAAGCGCTTCTTCGGCGCCGCCCGCAACATCGAGCACGGCGGCTCCCTGACGATCCTGGCCACCGCCCTGGTCGAGACCGGCTCGCGGATGGACGAGGTCATCTTCGAGGAGTTCAAGGGCACCGGCAACATGGAGCTGAAGCTCAACCGCGGCCTCGCGGACAAGCGGATCTTCCCCGCCGTCGACGTCGACGCCTCCAGCACCCGCAAGGAGGAGATCCTGATGTCGCGCGAGGAGCTCCAGGTCGTCTGGAAGCTCCGCCGGGTCCTGCACGCGCTCGACACCCAGCAGGCTCTCGAACTGCTGCTGGAGCAGATGCGCAAGACCCAGAGCAACGCCGAGTTCCTGCTCCAGGTCCAGAAGACCACCGTGGGCGGCTCGGACGAGAACTGAGCCATGATCTCAGTACAGGGGATGCCCCGGACCAGTT
Organism: Allonocardiopsis opalescens; assembly: GCF_003002095.1. GTDB lineage: Bacteria > Actinomycetota > Actinomycetes > Streptosporangiales > Streptosporangiaceae > Allonocardiopsis > Allonocardiopsis opalescens. The sequence continues at coordinate 504,128 of NZ_PVZC01000001.1, forward strand.
GCGTTGGTCCGGGGCATCCCTGTCTCCTTAGTAGGTCCTACCCGGTCCTGCCTGCGCTCCAGCGCAATGAAGGCCCTGCATCGAGGATCACTCCCACGGTGATGCGTTCTTCCTGCTCTGCTGCTCCTGCTCCGCATCGAATTGTCGGAGTTCGGCAACGGCCTCCTCGACCCACTCCAGGTCCTCGGGGGTGGCGGTCGCCTCGGCCTTGGCGATCCACTCATCCCACAGGCGGTCGCTCTCCTGGTCGAGCAGTCGGCGGGCGACCAACGCGGCGAACCAACTGGGCACCGACTGCTCGCCGGCCGCTTCCTTGATCTCGGACACACGACTCTCCGGGACACTGATGACGATCCGCTTGAACGCCATGACTTGTGCATAAGTTCTTATGCACGGCATGTGCAGTCTCTAGGTCGGCCAAAGGTTGGACGTGCAGACTGTATAAGTGAAACGTTCGTCAAGCGACGTAATTTCAAGACGGATCGAGGCGTGCGAGCCGGCGACTGGTCCGTTCCGGTGAGCGCGGTCGGGGCGGCGGAGCGCAGTCGGAATACCGTCCGGTCCAGGCACGTTCCCGCATCTGGCAGACTGGACATCGACCGCTGCGGCACCGGTTCACGCTCATCCCCCGGGACAATCGCCCCACCGCGATCCGCGCTGAGCGCCCGGCGGCCGCCCGATGCGAGGAGACCCACGTGAAGCCCGACATCCACCCCGAGTACGTGGTCACCACGGTGACCTGTACCTGCGGGAACACTTTCACCACCCGCAGCACCGCGCAGAGCGGCACCATCCGTGCCGACGTCTGCTCCAACTGCCACCCGTTCTACACGGGCAAGCAGAAGATCCTGGACAGCGGTGGCCGGGTGGCGCGCTTCGAGAAGCGGTTCGGCAAGCGCAAGTAGCGGCCGCTTCCGCGCCGCGACCGCGCTCCGCGCGGTCGCGGCGCACGCGCGTCCGTCCGCTCTCGCCCGCCAGCCCCCAGGATCGCACCCATGAAGCTTGACGAACTCGTCGGCGAGTACGCCGACATCGAGGAGCGGCTCGCCGATCCCTCGGTGCACGCCGACCAGAGCGCCGCGCGCCGGCTGGGCAAGCGCTACGCCGAGCTGACCCCGATCGTGCAGGCGTACCGGGAGCTGGAGCAGGTCGGCAACGACTACGAGACCGCGATGGAGCTGGCGAGCGAGGACCCCGCCTTCGCCGAGGAGGCCAAGGAGCTGACCCGCCGCCGCGGCGAGCTGGAGGAGCGGCTGCGCCGGCTGCTCGTCCCGCGCGACCCCAATGACGACAAGGACGTCATCCTGGAGATCAAGGCGGGCGAGGGCGGCGAGGAGTCCGCGCTCTTCGCCGGCGACCTGCTCCGGATGTACCTGCGCTACGCCGAGCGTCGGCAGTGGCGCACCGAGATCATCGACGCCACCCACTCCGACCTCGGCGGCTACAAGGACGTCACCGTCGCGGTGAAGGCGCGCGGCAACCCCGCGCCCGGCGAGGGCGTGTGGGCGCAGCTGAAGTTCGAGGGCGGCGTGCACCGCGTGCAGCGGGTCCCCGTCACCGAGTCGCAGGGCCGCATCCACACCTCCGCGGCGGGCGTGCTGGTGATGCCCGAGGCCGAGGCGGTCGAGATCGAGGTCAACGACAACGACATCCGCGTCGACGTCTTCCGCTCCTCGGGCCCCGGCGGCCAGAGCGTGAACACCACCGACTCCGCCGTGCGCATCACACACCTGCCCACCGGCATCGTCGTCTCGTGCCAGAACGAGAAGAGCCAGCTGCAGAACAAGGAGCAGGCGATGCGGGTGCTGCGCGCCCGGCTGCTGGCCGACGCCCAGGAGCGCGCCGACGCCGAGGCGCAGGCCGAGCGGAAGAGCCAGGTCCGCACGGTCGACCGCTCCGAGCGGGTCCGCACCTACAACTTCCCGGAGAACCGCATCTCCGACCACCGCGTCGGCTTCAAGGCGTACAACCTGGACCAGGTCATCGACGGCGCGCTCGACGACGTCCTGCGCGCCCTGCTCGACGCCGACATGGCAGAGAGGCTCAGCCAGGCCCAAGCATGAACTTCCTGCTGGACGAGGTGGCACGGGCCACGCTGCGGCTGGCCGAGGCCGGCGTGGCCTCGCCGCGCTTCGACGCCGAGGAGCTGGCCGCGTACGTCCACGGCGTGTCCCGCGGCGAGCTGCACGCCGTCGCCGACGCCGACTTCGACGCCCGGTACTGGGAGGCGGTGGCCCGCCGCGCGGCCAGGGAGCCGCTGCAGCACATCACCGGCCGGGCCTTCTTCCGCTACCTCGAACTCCAGGTGGGCCCGGGCGTCTTCGTGCCCCGCCCCGAGACCGAGATGATGGTCGGCTGGGCCATCGACACCCTCCGCGACATGGACGTCGCCGACCCCCTGGTGGTCGACCTCGGCACCGGCTCGGGCGCCATCGCCATCTCGATCGCCCAGGAGGTGCCCCGCTCGCGGGTGCACGCCGTCGAGGTCGAGCCCGCCGCGCACCGCTGGGCCGCGGCCAACATCGAGGCCAGCGGCCACGCCGACCGCGTCACCCTGCACCTGGCCGACCTCGCCGCCTGCCTGCCCGAGCTGGCCGGCCGCGCCGACCTCGTCGTCAGCAACCCCCCCTACGTCCCCGAGGGCGAGCGCGAGCGGATGCCGCCGGAGTCGCGGGACCACGACCCCGCCTCCGCCCTGTGGGGCGGCACCGACGGCCTGGACGCCATCCGCGCCCTGGAGGGCACCGCCCGCCGGCTGCTGCGCCCCGGCGGCGCCCTCGCCGTCGAGCACGGCGACGGCCAGGGCCTGGACGTCCCCTGGGTCTTCGCCGAGGAACTCGGCTGGCGCGACGTCCGCAACCACAAGGACCTGACCCGGCGGGACAGGTTCGTCACAGCACGGCGACTCGACGAGTGAGCGGAGTGGACGAAGCGCGATTCGTGCGATTGGGTTCGTCCGCGGAGCGAGCGAGGAGACCGAGCCGTGCCGGAAAGCACTGCACGGCGACTCGACGAGTGAGCGGAGTGGACGAAGCGCGATTCGTGCGATTGGGTTCGTCCGCGGAGCGAGCGAGGAGACCGAGCCGTGCCGGAAAGCACTGCACGGCGACTCGACGAGTGAGCGGAGTGGACGAAGCGCGATTCGTGCGATTGGGTTCGTCCGCGGAGCGAGCGAGGAGACCAAGCCGTGCCGGGAGGCACAGCACGGCGACTCGACGAGTGAGCCGCGCCGGGAAACACGGCCGGGCGGCCCGGCCAGTGAACGAAGCACGGGAGAGGTAATGAGCCGGTCCTACGACTGCTCGGTCGACTTCGAGCGCAAGGCGGGCCTGTCCGACGCCGCGTCGGTGGTACGCCGGGGCGAGCTGGTGGTACTGCCCACCGACACCGTGTACGGGATCGGCTGCGACGCCTTCACACCGGGCGCGGTGCGCTCGCTGCTGGCCGCCAAGGGGCGCGGCCGCGAGATGCCGCCGCCGGTGCTGGTCGGCAGTGTGCGGGCGGCCACCTCGCTCATCACCGACCTCGGTGCCTTCGGCCAGGACCTCATCGACGAGTTCTGGCCCGGGGCGCTCACCATCGTGTGCACCGCCAATCCGAGCCTGTCGTGGGACCTCGGCGACACCCGGGGCACCGTCGCGCTGCGGATGCCGATGCACCCGGTCGCACTCGACCTGCTGAAGGAGGTCGGGCCGATGGCGGTGAGCAGCGCCAACCGCACCGGCCGGCCGCCCGCGCGCACCGCGCAGGAGGCGCGCGAGCAGCTGGAGGACCGGGTCGAGGTGTACCTGGAGAGCGGCCCGAGCGCCGACACGGTGCCGTCCACGATCGTCGACCTCACCTACGCGGTGCCGCGCGTGCTGCGCGAGGGCGCCATCCCGGTCGACCGGCTGCGCCAGGTGGTCGGCTCGATCCTGGGCGTGGACGAGGAGGACGGCGACGACGCCGCGCCGGCGGCCGACTCCGCCGCGGCGGCCCCCGACACCGAGTCCGCCGCGCCCCGCACCGACGCGGAGGAGGCGCCCGAGCGCGGCGACGGCGGCGAGCCGCCGCACCGCGACCACGGCCCGTCCGCCTCGGGTGACTGACGTGTGAAGGCTCGGTATCGTCCGGCGAAGCGGCTCCGGCCGCCGCGCCGCGGCTGCTAGTTTGGGGCAGGCTCTTTCCTCTTTGCTCTTCCGTATTCCTCGTTCCCCGTTTCCCCGGTTCCCGGTCCGGGCCGGGCAGATCGCGAAGGCGTAGCTGTCACGTGCGGGAGTACGCACTCACCATCCTGATCGCCGCGGCCGTCACCTACCTGTCGGTGCCGTTCGTCCGGTGGCTGGCGTTCAGGTTCGGCGCGTTCACCCCGATCCGGGCCAGAGACGTGCACACCGTGCCCACCCCCCGCTGGGGCGGGCTGGCCATGTACGCGGGGCTGGTGGCGGCCTTCCTGGTCGCCGGGCAGCTGCCGAACCTGCGCGAGACCCTGGTCGACCAGTCCTGGCAGGGCGTGCTGCTGGCCGGGCTGATCATCGTGATCGTCGGCGTGGTGGACGACCGCTGGGACCTCGACCCGCTGAGCAAACTGGCCGGCCAGGTGCTCGCGGCCGGCGTGCTGGTCGGCAGCGGGGCGCAGCTGCTCTGGCTGCCGCTGCCCGACACCACCCTGGTGCTGCCGCCCGACGTGCACACCGTGGTGTCGGTGGTGCTCATCGTGGTCACCATCAACGCGGTGAACTTCGTGGACGGCCTCGACGGCCTGGCCGCGGGCATCGTCGCCATCGCGGCCAGCGCCTTCTTCATCTACTACTACGCCGTCGCCATCCACCAGGGCTTCGACCGGCAGACCTTCCCGGCGATGATCGCCGCCGTGCTGATCGGCATCTGCGCCGGCTTCCTGCCGCACAACCTGCACCCCGCCCGCATCTTCATGGGCGACACCGGCGCCATGCTCATCGGCCTGCTGCTGGCCTCCACCACCATCACGGTGACCGGCCAGTTCACCCCGAGCGTCGGCGGCGAGGCCGGCGGCCTGGTGGCGCTGCTGCCGATGCTGCTGCCGATCCTGGTGCTGGCGCTGCCCTTCCTGGACCTGCTGCTGGCGGTGGTGCGGCGCACCCTGGCGGGCAAGTCGCCCTTCGCCCCCGACCGCAAGCACCTCCACCACCAGATGCTCGGCCTCGGCCACTCCCACGCCCGCGCGGTGCTGCTGATGTACCTGTGGGCCGGGATCATCGCCTTCGCCGCCGTCACCATGTCGATCTTCGCGGACCCGTGGGTCTTCCTGCTCGGCGCGCTGGGCGTCGCCGCGTGCGCTGTGCTCTTGGTCACCCTGCCCCGGCTGCGCCGCCGCCAGGAGCGGCTGCGCGAGGCGCGGGCGCGGGCCGCGGTCGGCGTCGGTCCCGGGCCGCGCGGCGGCGCATGATGTGCGTCTCAGCGGCGGATGAACACGGCTCGGCAACGATTTGACGGCTTCGGTCAGAACCCCGCTGACCTCGGGTTCCATTGCCTGGACGCCCGTTGGTGGCGAGGCGCGCCCGACAGCGGGCGCACCCGGGTCCCAACCGCCTAAATGGGACGCCGAGAGCTTGTGATACCTTTCACGAGCAGAGCCCTTCTTAACTTTCCGGAGTTCTTCTATGCAGGGACACGACGCCCGGATCCTCCGCGGCGCCGCGATTCCGACAGTCATCGCCGGCGCGCTAGCCGCGGCCGCCGCCTTCTTCATGGCCGGTACCCACGGCCTGTACGGAGCGCTGGCCGGCATCGTGCTGGTGATGGTCTTCTTCCCGCTCGGGCTCCTCGCGGTCTCCTACGTGGCGCGGATCAACCCGCAGCTGATGATGGCCGGCGCGCTCGGCAGCTACCTGCTCAAGGTGCTGGTCCTGGGCGTCCTGCTGGTCGCGCTGCGCGGTACCCCGCTGTTCGACCACACCGCGTTCGCCCTCACGGCGGCGCTGTGCGCGGTGGTGTGGATCGGCGGCCAGACCTGGGCCACCGCCACCACCAAGATCCTCTATGTCGACCCGGACGCGGGCCGATGAAACCCGTCCGCCCCCGCCTTTCGGGCGATGTGCGGTACACCCGTACCAACTGCTATGTTCCGGAGCGAGATGAACGATCGCCAGGGGTCCGACCGTGAGCCGGAACCCAAGGTCGACGCCATGGCGATCGTCGGAACTCTGCTGGCCGGCCCGCTGTGCTGGGGCGGGATCGGCTGGCTGGCCGACTGGCTCACCGATCGCGCGACCCCGCTGTTCCTCCCGATCGGCATCCTGCTCGGCCTCGGTGGCTCGATCTACCTGGTCTGGCGGCGGCTGCCCAAGCACTGACACACAGCACGGGCACCGCAGTGCCCTCATGTACGAGGTCTTTGTTGAATCACGACGAAAGGGTTCGCCGTGAGCGCTAACGCACACGTCCTCGCGGCCGAGGACGGGGATGGCGGCCTGTTCACGCCGGGTGGACCGGGGTTCGCCCCGCCGACCACCGACATCTTCTTCCCGCCGCCCATCGTGGAGTTCGGGCCGTTCGCGATCTCCAAGTACACGGTGCTGCTCGCGCTGACCGTGGTGGTGGTGCTGGGATTCTGGTTCGCCACCACGTCGAAGATGAAGCTGGTGCCGAGCCGCTGGCAGAGCGTCGCGGAGATGGGGTACCTCTTCATCCGCGACCAGGTGGCCAGGCCCACCATCGGCAAGCAGGGCGACCGGTACGTCCCGCTGCTGATCACGCTGTTCTTCATGATCCTGGTCATGAACCTCTGGGGCGTCGTTCCGCTGGTCGGCCAGCTGCCGGTCACCGCGAACACCGCGGTGCCGATCGTGCTGGCGCTGATCGTGTACGTGTTCTGGAACGTCGTGGGCATCCGCAAGCAGGGCGGCTGGCGCTACTTCAGGGACATCCTGTTCATGCCCGGCGTTCCCTGGCCGTTCTACATCATCCTGACTCCGATCGAGGTCATTTCGACCCTGATCGTGCGGCCGGTCACCCACGCCGTCCGACTCTTCGCGAACATGTTCGCCGGGCACCTGCTGCTGGCCACCTTCGCGGCCGCCGGCTTCTACATGTTCAACCCGGGAGCCCCCGACGCCCTGCTGGGCGCGGTCTCGGTGGTCTTCTCCGGGTTCGCGTTCCTCGGCTTCTTCGCCTTCACCCTGCTGGAGATCGTCATCATGAGCCTCCAGGCGTTCGTGTTCGTGCTGCTCACCGCCGTGTACATCGGCGGCGCGGTCGAGCCGGCGCACTAGGGCGGACGTCTTACGTACCCGTCAACCGAAACCACTCCGGCGGACCGACCCGAGCACCGCCGGTCGTTGCAGAAGATAAGGGATAAGCATGGAAATCCTCGGTAACCTCAACGTCATCGGCTACGGTCTCGCCGCCATCGGCCCGGGCATCGGCGTGGGCATCGTGTTCGGTCTCGGCAACCAGGCCATCGCGCGCCAGCCGGAGCTGCGCGGCCCGCTGCAGCTGAACATCTACCTCGGTATGGCGCTGGTCGAGGCGCTGGCCATCCTTGGCTTCGTGCTCGCCTTCGCGCTGCCGTACACCTCTTCCTGACCCTCCCTGACGACTCCCGACGGACACGAGAAAGGGGGTGCCACCCATGGGGCTACTGGCAGCCGAGGAAAACCACATCCTGATGCCGCACACCTCGGAGCTGGTGTTCGGTCTCATCGCGTTCGCCATCATCCTCTTCGCGTTCTGGACCAAGATCCTGCCGAGGGTGACGACCACGCTCGACGAGCGGGCCGACGCCATCGAGGGCGGCATCGAGCGCGCCAAGGCCGCGGAGGCCGAGGCGCGGGAGACGCTGCAGCAGTACCAGGCCCAGCTGGCCGAGATCCGGGCCGAGCGCAATGCCGAGATCGAGAAGGCCAAGCAGCAGGGTGCCGCGATCATCGCCGAGATGCGCGAGCAGGCGCAGGTCGAGGCGCGCAAGATCGTTGAGAACGCGCACGCCCAGATCGAGGCCGAGCGGCAGCAGGCCGTCGCGCGGCTGCGGGTGGAGATCGGCACGCTCTCCACCGAGCTGGCCGAGCGGATCGTCGGCGAGGCCCTTTCCGACGACGCCGCGCAGAGCCGCGTCATCGACCGCTTCCTGGACGAGCTGGAAAGCCAGGACCGCGCCGGTTCGCAGGCCGAGGCACGCTGATGCGAGGTGTGAGCCGCACCTCGCTGGCCGAGGTCACCGACCGCTTCAACACCGTCGCGCGCGACGCCGACGCGGCCTCGCTGGGCGGCGAGCTGTTCGACGTGGTGGCGCTGCTGGACCGCGAGCACTCGCTGCGGCGGGTGCTGGCCGACCCCTCCGTCGAGGCCGACCGCAAGTCGCGCTTCGCCGCCGACCTGCTCGAGGGCAAGGTCTCGCCGACCGCCGCCCTGCTGGTCGACGACGTCGTGCGGGCGCGCTGGTCGCGGGGCGCCGACCTCACCGACGCCGTGGAGCGGCTGGCCGTGTTCGCCACCGTGCTGGACGAGGAGCGGTCGGGGCGGCTGGACGACGTCGAGGACGAGCTGTTCCGCTTCGACCGGATCGTGGCGGCCGAGCCGGCGCTGCGCAGCGCGCTCACCGACCGCTCGGCCTCGGCCGAGCGCGAGGAGCGGCTGCTGGCCGACCTGCTCGGCACCCGGGCGAGCGCGGCCACGCGCCGCCTGGTCGGCGAACTTGTCACCCGTCCGCGGGGACGTAACCTTGAGGTCGGGCTGGAGGCGTACAGCCGCCTGGTGGCCGAGCGGCGCCGGCGCCTGGTGGCGGTGGTGCGCAGCGCGGTCCCGCTCTCCGAGCGCCAGCGGGCCCGGCTGGTCAGCGCGCTGTCCAGCACCTACGGCCGTCCCGTCCACGTCAACATCGAAGTCGATCCCGAGGTGATGGGCGGGATGTCCGTCCGGATCGGCGACGAGGTCATCGACGGCACGGTCGCCGGCCGCCTGGCCGAGATCAGGAAGCGGCTGGCGGGCTGACCCCCGACCGCACCTCACCAAGAGCCTGAAGACTTCTAGAGCAAGGACATACGAGATGGCGGAGCTGACCATCCGGCCGGAGGAGATCCGGGACGCGCTGCAGCGCTTCGTCCAGTCGTACGAGCCTGAAGCCGCCGCACGCGAGGAGATCGGCACCGTCACCTACTCCGGTGACGGCATCGCCCGCGTGGCCGGCCTTCCCTCGGCGATGGCGAACGAGCTGCTGGAGTTCGAGGACGGCACCCTGGGCCTGGCCCAGAACCTGGAGACCCGCGAGATCGGTGTCATCGTCCTCGGCGACTTCGAGAAGATCGAGGAGGGGCAGCCGGTCCGCCGGACCGGCGAGATCCTCTCGGTGCCGGTGGGCGACGCCTACCTGGGCCGCGTGGTCGACCCCGTCGGCCGCCCGATCGACGGCAAGGGCGAGATCGCCAGCACCGAGCGCCGCGCGCTGGAGCTGCAGGCCCCCTCCGTGGTGCAGCGCCAGGAAGTGCGCGAGCCGATGCAGACGGGCCTCAAGGCGATCGACGCCATGACCCCGATCGGCCGCGGCCAGCGGCAGCTGATCATCGGCGACCGCCAGACCGGCAAGACCGCGATCGCGATCGACACGATCATCAACCAGAAGGCCAACTGGGAGTCCGGCGACCCCAGCAAGCAGGTGCGCTGCATCTACGTGGCGGTGGGCCAGAAGGGCTCCACCATCGCGGGCGTGCGCGGCGCGCTGGAAGAGGCCGGCGCGCTGGAGTACACCACCATCGTGGCGGCCCCGGCCTCCGACCCGGCGGGCTACAAGTACATCGCCCCCTACACCGGCTCGGCCATCGGCCAGCACTGGATGTACCAGGGCAAGCACGTCCTGATCATCTTCGACGACCTCACCAAGCAGGCCGAGGCCTACCGCGCCGTGTCGCTGCTGCTGCGCCGCCCGCCGGGCCGCGAGGCCTACCCCGGCGACGTCTTCTACCTGCACTCCCGGCTGCTGGAGCGCTGCGCCAAGCTCAACAACGAGCTGGGCGCGGGCTCGATGACCGGTCTGCCGATCATCGAGACCAAGGCGGGCGACGTCTCGGCGTACATCCCCACCAACGTCATCTCGATCACCGACGGCCAGATCTTCCTCGAGGCCGACCTGTTCAACCAGGGCCAGCGGCCGGCCATCAACACCGGTATCTCGGTGTCGCGAGTCGGCAGCGCCGCGCAGACCAAGGCGATGAAGAAGGTCTCCGGCCGGATGCGCACCGAGCTGGCCCAGTACCGCGAACTCCAGGCCTTCGCCGGCCTGGGCTCCGACCTGGACGCCGCGTCCAAGGCGCAGCTGGAGCGCGGTGAGCGGCTGTACGAGCTGATCAAGCAGGGCGTGTACCAGCCGCAGCCGATGGAGCGGCAGGTCATCTCGGTGTGGGCCGGCACCACCGGCCAGCTCGACGAGGTGCCGGTCGAGGACATCCGCCGCTTCGAGGCCGACTTCCTGGACTTCGTCGCCCGCGAGCACGGCGGCATCCTGGACGGCATCCGCGAGACCGGCACCTTCGAGGACGAGACCGCCGACCAGCTCAAGAACGTCATCGAGGAGTTCAAGCGGAACTTCGAGACCAGCTCGGGCACCGTGCTGGGCTCCGAGGCCGAGGCCGAGGCGCTGGACAGCGACGAGGTCGGCCAGGAGACCATCAAGGTCGCCAAGCGCGGCGGGAGCTAGCGGATGGGTGCCGAGCTTCGCGTTCTGCGCCGTCGGATCCGGTCGGTCAAGTCGATGGCGAAGATCACCCGTGCGATGGAGCTGATCGCCGCCACCCGGATCACCAAGGCGCAGCAGCGTGCCGCGGCGGCGGGGCCCTACTCGCGGGAGATCACCCGCGCGGTGTCGGCGGTGGCCGGCTACCAGTCGACCGACCACCCGCTGCTGACCGAGGCCGAGCGGCCCACCCGGGCCGCCGTGCTGCTGATCACCAGCGACAAGGGCCTGGCCGGCGCGTACACCTCCAACGCCATCAAGGAGGCCGAGAGCCTGACCGAGCTGCTCCGCTCGGAGGGCAAGGAGGTGCTGACCTACATCGTCGGCATCAAGGGCATCACGTACTACACCTTCCGGGAGCGGCCGCTGGCCGGCAGCTGGGAGAGGATCACCGAGGTCCCCTCCTACGCCGACGCCAAGGAGATCGGGGACGCGCTGATGGCGGCGTTCACCACCCCGACGGAAGAGGGCGGCGTGGACGAGATCCACATCGTCTCCACCGAGTTCGTCTCGATGCTGTCCCAGCGGGCGGCGGCCCACCGCGTGCTGCCGCTGGAGGTCGAAGAGGTCAGCGAGCAGGAGCTGCGGCAGGCCCACGGCGGCCAGGCGCTCCCGCTGTACGAGTTCGAGCCCTCGGCCGAGGCGGTGCTGGACAGCCTGCTGCCCCGGTACGTCAACAACCGGATCTACTTCGCCCTCCTGGAGTCGGCCGCCTCCCAGCAGGCGTCGCGCCGGGCCGCCATGAAGGCGGCCACGGACAACGCCCAGGAGCTGGCCAAGGTCCTGGCCCGCCAGGCCAACGCGGCCCGGCAGGCGGAGATCACCCAGGAGATCAGCGAGATCGTCGGGGGCGCCAACGCGCTCGCTGACGCTCAGGTGGGGAGTGAGAACTAAGTGACTGCGACTGTGGAGGAGACGGCCGCGTCCGGCGTCGCGTCCGGACGCGTGGCCGAGGTGATCGGTCCGGTCGTCAACGTGGAGTTCCCGCGCGGCTCCATGCCCGCGATCTACAACGCGCTCAAGGTCGACGTGACCTTCGGCGCCGACAAGCGGACCCTGACCCTGGAGGTCGCCCAGCACATCGGCGACAACCTGATCAAGGCCATTTCGCTGCAGCCCACCGACGGCCTGGTCCGCGGCATGCCGGTCATCGACACCGGCGGTCCGATCACCGTGCCGGTCGGCGACGGCGTCAAGGGCCACGTGTTCAACACGCTGGGCGAGCCGCTGGACGCCGACGGAGCCTCCCTGGAGGTCACCGAGCGGTGGCCGATCCACCGCCGCCCGCCGGCCTTCGACCAGCTGGAGTCCAAGACCGAGATGCTGGTCACCGGCATCAAGGTGCTGGACCTGATCACCCCCTACGTCAAGGGCGGCAAGATCGGCCTGTTCGGCGGCGCGGGTGTGGGCAAGACGGTGCTCATCCAGGAGATGATCACCCGTATCGCCCGCAACTTCGGCGGTGTGTCGGTGTTCGCCGGCGTCGGCGAGCGCACCCGTGAGGGCACCGACCTGATGGTCGAGATGGCGGAGATGGGCGTGCTGCCCGACACCGCGCTGGTCTTCGGCCAGATGGACGAGCCCCCCGGTACCCGGCTGCGGGTGGCGCTGTCCGCGCTGACCATGGCGGAGTACTTCCGCGACGTGCAGCAGCAGGACGTGCTGCTGTTCATCGACAACATCTTCCGCTTCACCCAGGCGGGTTCGGAGGTGTCCACCCTGCTGGGCCGGATGCCGTCCGCGGTGGGCTACCAGCCCAACCTGGCCGACGAGATGGGCATCCTGCAGGAGCGGATCACCTCCACCCGGGGCCACTCCATCACCTCGATGCAGGCCATCTACGTGCCGGCGGACGACTACACCGACCCTGCCCCGGCCACCACCTTCGCGCACCTGGACGCCACCACCGAGCTGTCCCGCGGCGTGTTCGCCAAGGGCATCTACCCGGCGGTGGACCCGCTGGCGTCGACCTCCCGCATCCTGGACCCGCAGTACGTCGGCCAGGAGCACTACCAGGTCGCGCAGCGGGTGATCGAGATCCTGCAGCGCAACAACGACCTCCAGGACCAGATCGCCATCCTCGGCATCGACGAGCTGACCGAAGAGGACAAGATCATCGTGCGCCGGGCGCGGCGCCTGGAGCGCTTCCTGTCGCAGAACATGTACGTGGCGGAGAAGTTCACCGGCGACCCGGGCGTGTTCGTCGAGCTGGAGGACACCGTCGCCTCGTTCAAGGCGGTGACCGAGGGCGAGTACGACCACCTGCCCGAGCAGGCGTTCCTCAACGTCGGCGGCATCGAGGAAGCCGTCAAGAAGGCGGAGACCCTCAAGAGCTGAGGCCGGCCGCCCGCCGCGGCGGGCGCCACACGGCGCCCGCCGCGACACGGCCCGTCCAGGTGCGCGGACAACCGGAGGAATGAGTGGCTAAGCTGCAGGTCGAGCTGGTCTCGCCGGAGCGCGAGCTCTGGTCGGGCAGTGCCGACATGGTGGTCGCCAAGACCCTTGAGGGGTCGATCGGCGTCATGCCGGGACACGTCCCGGTGCTGGGCGTGCTGGAGCCGGGCGGCGTCGTCGCGGTGCACACCGGCGACGGAACGGTGTCGGCCGCGGTGCACGGCGGCTTCATCTCGGTGGCCGACGACAAGATCTCCATCCTGGCCGAGGTGGCCGAGATGAGCGACGAGATCGACGTGGCCCGCGCCGAGCAGGCGCTGGAGCGCGCGCAGAGCGGCGACACCGCCGACGAGGAGGTGCGCGCCGAGATCGCCCGAGCCCGGGCGCGGCTGCGCGCCGCCGGCCGGGAGTCCTGAGCCGGCGCGAGCGGAGACTGAGCAGGCAGCGCGGAGACCGAGGACGCCATGGAGACCGGCGCAGCGATCCTGACCGTGGTGACCGCCGCGGTCGTGGTGGTGCTGGCCGGACTCCTGCTCGTCACGGTCCGGCGCTACCTGCTGGAGCGGGGCGGCGGCACGGTGGAGTGCAGCCTCCGCCAGGATCCAGGCGGCAAATGGCGGCTGGGTTTCGCCCGGTACCACGTGGACGATCTGCGCTGGTACCGGGTTTTCGCATTGTGGCCGTGGCCCTCGGTGGTGCTGTCGCGCCGCGGCCTGATCGTCGACAGCCGGCGCCGCCCCACCGAGGCCGAACTGGTCGACCTCACCCCCGACTCGGTGGTGGTGGCCTGCGCCGCCCTGGTCAGGGAGACCGGGCCCGGCACCGAGCCGGTGGCCGAGCTGGCCATGTCGGAGGCGGCCGTCACCGGTTTCCTGTCCTGGCTGGAGTCCTCCCCGCCCGGCACCCACTTCGAGAAGTACTGACCCACCCCTCACCAGGAGAGCACGCCATGCTGGTCGCCTTCTCTGTCAGCCCGATGGGCAGCGGCCCGTCCGTCGCCCCGGCCGTGGCCAGGGCGGTCCAGGTGGTCCGCGAGAGCGGGCTGCCCAACCGCACCGACGCCATGTTCACCACGGTCGAGGGCGAGTGGGACGAGGTCATGGACGTCGTCCGCCGCGCCACCGAGGCGGCCGGTGAGGGCGCCGAGCGGGTCAGCCTGGTGCTGAAGGCCGACATCCGGGCCGGGGTGACCGACGCGATGACCGCCAAGGTCGACCGGGTCGAGGAGCTGCTGAACCCCTGAGGCCGCCGCCGGGCGGCTAGCGCTCGCCGCCCGGCTTCCACAGCAGCTCGCCCGCGTCGCCCGCCGTCCGCCTGGCCAGGATGAACAGCAGGTCCGACAGCCGGTTGAGGTACCGCGCCGGCAGCGTGCTCACCGAGTCGCCGTGCTCGTGCACCGCGGCCCAGGCCGAGCGCTCAGCGCGGCGGACCACCGTGCGCGCCACGTGCAGCAGCGCCGTGCCCGGCGCGCCACCGGGCAGCACGAAGCTGCGCAGCTTGGGCAGATCGGCGTTGTAGTGGTCGCAGGACTCCTCGAGCCGGTCGACGTACTCCTGCTCCACCCGCAGCGGCGGGTAGGGCGGATCGGGCACCACGGGCGCGCAGAGGTCGGCGCCGACGTCGAAGAGTTCGTTCTGCACCCGGGACAGCAGCCGCGCGATGTCGGGCGCGATGTCGGCCCCGCCCAGGGAGAGGGCGGCGCCGATGGCGGCATTGGCCTCCTCCACGTCGGCGTAGGCGATGAGCCTGGGGTCGGTCTTGCCGGTGCGGCTGCCGTCGCCGAGCGCGGTGGTGCCGTCGTCGCCGGTTCGGGTGTAGATGGTGGACAGCACCACGGGCTGGTCGTCGCGTCTGCGGGCCATGGCCCCACCCTACGGCCCGGCCGCGCCGCCGGCGCGGCCGGAGCGCGGCACCGGATCCGGCCGCCGGCGCGGTCGCGAGCGCGGTAACACAGGGTAACGATCTCGTCACGGAGCTTTGACCGCTCCGCTCCGCGTCGTCGCCGCTGCGGCCGGTCTGCCGCTCTGACCTGCGGCGACACCCTTTACCTCGCCGTGTATCCGTCAGTGGCGCCCAGGAAGAACGCCCGCTTGGGGTATTCACAAGATCGCTACGATGTGGCATCTTTACATCACTGACCGTAATCAAGGCCGGTCATGACGCCGGAGATTTTTCCGTCTCATGGGCAACTGGCTGGATAGAATCCGCGTCTTCACAGGTAGAGGCCCATACGAAGGCCCATTGACAACACAGGCGGTGGACCGCGAAACCGGTACCGAGTCGCCACCCGTCCCACGCAGGCTATGACGGGTAGGCGTTCCCGGGAAGAGCCGACAGCGAGCCGCGCATGGCGACTGGTTATGGGGGTAGGCAGTCGCCGTCGCCGACGATCTTGGGGGAGACGTCGGCGTTCGCGGCGGATCGGCTCGATCGCGGCAGCAATCACCGCCCGCCCCCACGCCCGGATCGAGGTCCGGCCGTGGGAACGCCATCGCGCGGACGCCGCCGAACCGGCCATGACCCTGCCGGAGGCCGCGTCCGGAACGGCACATCACCGCCGAACGCGATGCGCGATAACAGCTCCCGGCGGATCTCGGGGGCCCGCCGGGAGCTGTTCAACGTGACGGAGCCCCGCGACCCATCAAGGGTCGCGGGGCTCCGCCGTGCCGTGCGGCCGCCGAGCGGCGGGGCCGGGGCGGTCGTGCCCGTCAGCGCAGGAAGAGGTCGCCCTGCCGCTCGAACTGCGCGGGGGCGGTGGCCTGCGCGGTGCGCAGCACGCCGTTCACCGGCAGGGTGCTGCGGGCGTAGGTCTCCACCGCGTAGGCGGCGGCGTCGGACAGCTCGTCCAGGCTCTGGCGGTTGATGTTGTCGAGGTCGTCGGCGGCGGTGTGGTAGTTCGGGTCGTAGGACTCACCGGCGGTGCCGCCGTACCACTCGACCTGCTCCTCGGTCTTGACGCCCTCGGCGCCGGAGAACAGCCCGCCGGACGGGATGCCGGCGTTGATGAAGCCGGAGTAGTCGGAGCGGCCGTTGAACTCGGAGTCCTCGCTGACCATGCCCTGGGCGTCGAAGTAGCGGTGGAACAGGGTCTCGATCGCCCCGGAGCCGGCCGGCGGCGGGGTGATGGAGCCGCCCAGGGAGTCGTCGCCGTCCAGCACGAAGCGCGCGTAGTTGGGCGAGCCCACCATGTCGAAGTTCAGGTACAGCGCGATGTCGTCGATCTGCTCCTCGCTGAGGGACTGCACGTACTCGGTCGAGCCGATCAGGCCCTCCTCCTCGGTGCCCCAGAAGGCGAAGCGCACCGCGTTGTTGAGGCGGTTCTCGTTCAGCCGCGGCAGCTGGCGGGCGATCTCCAGCACCGTGGCGACGCCGCTGCCGTTGTCGTTGATGCCGGCGCCCTCGCGCACGCTGTCCAGGTGCGCGCCGACCACCACGACGTTGTCGTGGCGGCCGGTCTCTGTCTCGGCGACCACGTTGAAGGAGCTGCGGGTCTCGACCACGGAGTCCACGGCCACGCGCAGCTCCAGGCCCTCGGTGGCCGCCAGGGCCTCGCCGAGGTCGTTGCTGGTGCCCACCACCGGGATCTCCGAGAGGCCGCCGACGGTGCCCAGCACCGGCTGCTCGAACTCGGGGGCGCCGCCGCTGTTGAAGATGATCGCCGCACTGGCGCCGGCCTGGGCGGCGAGGTCGGTCTTGATCTGGAAGGTGCAGCTGCCTCTGCGGATCAGGGCGATGGCGCCCTCGGGGAAGCCGGCGAACTGCTCGGCCGTGCAGCCGCTGTCGGCGGCGCCGGTGTTCACCGGCACGACCGGGGCGGTGACCTCGCCGGCGACCGAGTAGGTGAAGGTCAGGAAGTCGGTGCCGTACTCGTAGGCGACCTGCTCGGGAGCGACCTGCTCGATCTCGGAGGGGCTGACCTCGCTCCACGACTCGTAGTCGTACTCGTGCACCTCGGGTTCGTAGCCGGCCCGCTCCAGCTGGTCGATCACGTACTGGGCGGCGACCTGGTAGCCGGGCGTTCCGGTGGCGCGGTTGCCGCCGTTGTAGTCGGCGATGGTGGCGAGATTGTCGAGGTGGCCCTCGATGCGGTTGACGTTGACCAGCCTCGGCAGCCGGCCCGCGTCCGCGGGCTCGGCCTGTGCCGTTGGGGCCATCACGAGACTCGCGACGACGGCCAGCGCGGCCCCGGTGGCGATCTTGCGCACAGGTTCCTCCTGCGTCAAGGAGAGGTGTAAGGAGCACCACCGGGTCTTTCGGGCGCGCCGGGCGGACGGGTCGGGCGCGTTCACACTCCGGTGGATCTGCGCAGCCTGTCACCATATCGTCGCGGCAAGCAAGGGAAGCGCGCGTGGAAAGTAGTCGTATTGCCACTTCCGGCCACCGGGCTGGGAACCCGCCTTCCCTTTGCGGCAGAATGCCGGATTTTCCCGGCTTGGTCGCCGCGAATTCGCGACTGGAGAGGGGGCAGGGCCGCACCGGTTCGCCGGTGCGGCCCTGCCGGGACGGAGCGCCAGGGCGCCGCTAGGTCGTGCAGGCGGTGCCGTTGAGGGTGAAGGCGCTCGGTGCGGTGTTGGTGCCGGAGTGGCTGAGCTGGAAGCCGAAGGAGACGCTCGACCCGGCGGCGATGGTCTGGTTCCACGACGCGTTGGTCGCGGTGACCTGTGTGCCGTTCTGGGTGGCGCTGGCGTTCCAGGCGCTGGTGACGCGCTGGCCGCTGGGGAAGCTCCAGACGACCGACCAGCCGTTGATCGGCGCGGTGCCGTTGTTGCGGACCGTCACATTGGCGGTGGCGCCGTTGTTCCAGCTCGATGTGGTGGCGTAGGTGACGGTGCAGCCGCCCACCGGGTCGGGGCCGGGGCCGGGGCCCGGGTCCTCGCCGCCGAGCGCCTCGTACATCGCCCAGTAGGCCGGCTTGGCGTTGTAGTTCTCGTCGATGGGCAGGGCCGCGCCCTGGCCCGGGAAGGTGTCGGGGACCCAGGAGTAGCGGTCGGTGACGCCCCAGACCGTCACGCCGGTGCAGGCCGAGACGTTCAGGCAGGCGTTCATGACGGCGCGGTAGTCGTTGCCCTGCTGCTGGATGCTGGCGTTGCTGGCGGGCGTCGGCACGCGGATGTCCAGCTCGGTGATGGTGACCTCCAGGCCGAGGTCGGCGAAGCGCTGGATGTTCTGCTGCATGGTGCTGGGCACCTGGCCGCCGATCAGGTGGGCCTGCATGCCGATGCCGTCCAGCGGCACGCCCTGCTGCAGCAGCCGCCGGGCCAGGTTGTACAGGCCGTCGCTCTTGGCGTTGATGCCCTCGACGTTGTAGTCGTTGATGTAGAGCCGGGCGTTGGGGTCGGCCTGGTCGGCCCAGCGCAGCGCGTCGGCGATGTAGCTCTCGCCGAGGGTCCGGTAGAAGACGGAGTCGCGGAAGGTGCCGTCCTCGTTGAACGCCTCGTTGACCACGTCCCAGGCGTAGATCTCGCCCCGGTAGCGGCCGCCGAGCGCCGCGATGTGCTCCTGCATGACGGTGCGCAGCTGCGTGGCGCTCATGCCGCCGTCACGCACCCAGCTGGGCAGCTGGCTGTGCCAGATCATGGTGTGGCCGTAGACGATCTGGTCGTTCGCCTGCGCGAAGTTCACCACCTGGTCCGCGCCGCTCCAGTTGAACTGGCCGCGCGAGGGCTGGATCGTCTCCCACTTCATCACGTTCTCGGCCGTGATGGAGTTGAACTGCTCGATGGTGGTGTTGCGGTAGTCGGCCTCGTTGTTCAGCCGGTTCGGATCGACGGCGGTACCGATCCGGAAGCCCTGGGCACCGGGCAGGTCGCGCAGGCTCCCGTCGATGTCGGCCTGTGCGGGCAGCGCGACGCCGAGGGCGCACAGCACGGCGAGGAGGGGGACGGCGAGTCGGCGGGCGAGGCGCGCCAAGCGGCCCGGCCCGTCGGTGCGGTTGCGGTTGTCAGGCACGTCAACTGTTCCCTTCGAATGCGTTTCCGGATCGCGGGGGCCATTCCGGATGGGCAGACGTGGGAGCGCTCCCAGAGATGTGCCGTGAACTTAACATGAGTAACCGGGCGATGGCAGAGGTGTTTCGTCCCGAAAACTTTCGGTTTGCGGGGACGGTGCACCGGGCGCGGCCTTCGGTGGGCGAGGGCGCGCGGCCGCCCGGTGTGCGGGTGCGGCGGCCGGAGTCACCGCACGGCGCGACCCTCGCATTCCGGTGCGAATGGCGCGAATCAGTTTTGTCCGGCGCGCCTTCTCCGTCATGCCACGTCACGGCGCCGGAACCGGCCGCAGGCCGGGCAGGGCGGCGGCCGGCGGCGTTTGTGCCGGAGCCCGCCGGGCACACGGGGCCCAACGCCGGAAGGCGAACAAGGAAGGAGCCCCGCCATGGGCGTGATGTTCCGCAAGCGGAAGAGGATCGGCCCGGTGATCCTCCATTTCACCGAGAACGGTTTCTCTTCGTGGAGCCTCAGGATCGGCCGCTGGTCGTGGAACTCCCGAGCGCGCCGGCACCGGGTCGACCTGCCCGGGCCCCTCTCCTGGAAGCAGGACAAGGGACGCTCCTGACAAAGACGCGGAACGGCGAATGCGCACCCGCGCGCCATCGGCGGGAGAGCGCGGACGCCGCACGCGAATTCGGTCGGAACGGCGGGCGGTCCGGTTTCCCTGATTTCGTTGATCTGCCTCGGCACGCGAATTCAGGACGCACCGGAGGCCCGCCGCCCGCCTGTCTAGAACAGCCGCAGCTCGTCGCTCACAGTGCCGCGCAGCGCGTCGTAGTCCAGGACGACGCAGCGGATCCCCCGGTCCTCGGCCAGGGTGCGGGCCTGCGGCGCGATGCTCTGCGCGGCCAGGATGCCCTGGACCGGCGCGAGCAGGGTGTCGCGGTTGAGCAGTTCGAGGTAGCGGGTCAGCTGCTCCACCGCGTCGATGGTGGCGCGCCGCTTGATCTCGGTGGCCACCGTGCCGCCGTCGGCGTCGCGGCACAGGATGTCGACCGGGCCGATCGCGGTGGGGTACTCGCGGCGGATCAGCTTCCAGCCCGCCCCGAGGGTGGTGATGTGCTCGGCCAGCAGCTCCTGGAGGTGCGCCTCCACACCGTCCTTGCGCAGGCCGGGATCGGCGCCGAGTTCGTGCGCGAAGTCGTGCACGACCTCCTCGATGCGCAGGATCAGCTTCTCGCCGGACTTGCCGTGGGTGACCGTCCAGACGGCCGCCTCACCCTCCCCACCGGGCTCCTCACGTAGGGTGCATGGCGGATTCATCCAGTTCAGCGGTTTGAACGCGCGGTCGTCGGCGTGGATCGACACCGAGCCGTCGGCCTTGATCAGGATCAGCCGCGGGGCCATGGGCAGGTGGGCGGTGAGCCGGCCGACATAGTCGACGCTGCAACGGGCGATGACGAGACGCACGGAAACGCACGTTACTAGCAATCCGTACCGAGGGTGGCCGGAAACCGGCCACGGGACTTGAGAACGAGAACGGTTCCCGCGCCCTTGTCAACGGGCCCGGCGGGTACGCATGTGTGACCTCCAGGGTAGCCAGATCTGACGTGCGATGCCCGTCCGATGGGGTTTAGCGTCGAAACGTTGTCCGCTGGCCGGGTCGCGCCGCTTGAGGCCGAGGCGGACACCCTTGCCCGTTCGAAAGGATCTTCATGTCGCTCACCGTCTCGACCGAACTCCTGCAGCAGGCACAGTCCGGCGAAGTCGACGACGCCGATTTCCTCGCCTGCGTCCGCACCTCGCTTCCCTACGCCTGGGAGGTGATCAGCGGCCTCGCCGAGCGGGTGCAGGACACCGGGGCCGCCTACGAGGCCAACGAGGTGCCGCCCCCGGACGAGCAGGCCAGGGGCCAGCTGCTGCGCGCCCTCGCCAGCGACGCCATGCGCGGCGCCTTGGAGCGCCACTTCGGGTTCCGTATCGCCTTCCAGAACTGCCACAAGGTGGCCCTCTTCCAGCCCGCCGCGCACGACGAGTACCGAGCCTTCGTCACCCCGCGCGCCCAGCTGCTGAACCAGTCGCCCGAGCTGGTCGACTGCTGAACCCCCGCCCGTGCGCGCCCGGCGACGCGCCGGGCGCGCACGGGCGTCTCTACAAGGTCTCGCCTATTCTCGCCAGTACCGAGAAACGGCGACGAGTGACAGTTCCTTCTGGTTGCATTCCGTACCAGGAGGTGACGCAGAGATGAGCGTGGCTGCGATCGAACCCGAATCCAGTACGAACGGGCTACTGCGCGCCTGGCGAGAGCTGGACGTGCCCGACGGTTGGCGGGCCGAGATCATCGGAGAGGGAATCTCCCTGATGCCGCCGCCGAAAGGCAAGCACAACCGCATCGCGGACCTGATACAGCGGCAGCTGTACCGGGTACTCGCCAGTGACTGTGGTATCTACCAGACGCTAGGGATCTGGATCGGCATGCTCGACCAGCTCTATGTGCCGGATCTGGTCGTGATGCCCGTCGACCTGCTGGACGACGGGGAGGACCCCTATCCGGCCGACGCGGCGCTGCTGGTCGTTGAGGTGACTTCGAAGGGCAATGCCGACACCGACCGCAAGACGAAGCTGTGGGGCTACGCACACGCGCCCGTCCCGCTGTACCTGCTGGTCGACCGGTGGAGCGCGGACGGCCCCTCCGTGACCCTGTACTCCGAGCCGTCCAGCGGCAGGTACCGAAGCATGGTGCGGGTGCCCTTCGGCAAGCCGATCCCGCTGCCCGAGCCCTTCGGGCTGGACCTGGCCACGGACGAGTTCCCCGCAGGCGACTGAGTTCACGCCGCATGACCCTCGGCGGGGCGGCGGGCACGGGCACCGGAGCGATCGCACCCTAGGATCGGCCCATGACCGACGACATGGGCGCGGACGGCGCGCGAACCGGGACGGAAGCGGCGGCCGACACCGCGGAAGGGGCCGCGGCGGTGCGGACCGTGGGGGTGGTCGGGCTCGGCACCATGGGGGCCGGGATCGCCGAGGTGTTCGCCCGGGCCGGTCTGGACGTGGTGGGGGTCGAGGCGGACGCGGCGGCGCTGGACGCGGGGCGGCGGCGGCTGGACGCCTCGCTGGCGCGGGCGGTGCAGCGCGGCCGGCTCAGCGACGAGGACCGCGACGGGATCGTCGGACGGATCGCCCTGTACACCGAGCGGGCGGCGCTGGCCGCCGCCGACCTGGTGGTCGAGGTGGTGCCCGAGCGGATCGAGGCCAAGCGCGAGGTCTTCGCCGAACTCGACCGGATCGTGCCCGAGGGCGCGGTGCTGGCCACCAACACCTCCTCGCTGGCGGTCACCGAGATCGCCGCCTGCACCACGAGGCCCGAGCGCGTCGTCGGCATGCACTTCTTCAACCCCGCGCCGGTGATGGAGCTGGTGGAGGTGGTCACCACCGTGCGCACCGAGCCCGCCGCCGCCGCCCTCGCCTCCGGGCTGGCCGCCCGGGTCGGCAAGACCCCCGTCACGGTGGGCGACCGGGCCGGCTTCGTGGCCAACGCGCTGCTGCTGCCCTTCCTCAACCACGCCGTCGTCCTGCTGGAGGAGCGGGTCGCCTCCCGGGACGACATCGACGCGGCCGTCCGCGACGGCATCGGCCTGCCGATGGGGCCGCTGGCCCTGCTCGACCTGATCGGGCTGGATGTCTCGCTGGCCGTGCTCGACGTGCTCTGGGCGGAGTTCCGCGACCCCCGCTACGCCGCCGCGCCGCTGCTGCGCCGGATGGTCGCGGCGGGGCTGCTCGGCCGCAAGACCGGTCGCGGCTTCCACCGGCACGCCGACGACGGCGCGCAGGAGCCGGAGTTCACCGCGAGCCCGCTCGGCGAGGTGCTGGGCGGCCCGAACGCCGTCACCACCCTGCTGCTGCTCGCCCACATGAACGACGCGGTCCGGATGGTGCAGTGCGGCTACGCCACCCCCGACCAGGTGGAGACCGCGATGCGGCTGGGCTGCGGCTACCCGCGCGGACCGCTCGAACTGCTCGACGGCATGGGCCTGGACAATGTGCTCAAGGGCCTGGAGGTGTGCCACCAGACCACCAGGAACTCCGGCTTCCTGCCCACCGCGCTGCTGCGCCACCTGGTGGACCAGGGCGCGACCAGCCTGCGCGCCTCGGTGGGCTGAGCGGGCACGCGTCCGCGGCCGGCCGGGCGTCTCCTACCCTTGTCGGTATGAGCCCGCGCCGCAACGCACGCCGCCGCGACGAGCCGCCGCCCACCGGCCGCATCGGCGGCATCCCGCGGGCGGAGTCGGGACCCGACGGCGACTGGGTGGTGCGGGCCGTCACCGGCGCGGCGGCCGACAAGACCTATGTCTGCCCCGGCTGCGAGCAGCGCATCGGCGCCGGCGTCCCGCACACGGTGGCGTGGCCGTCGGGCGACCGCGGCGCCGAGAACCGCAGGCACTGGCACACCAGCTGCTGGACCAACCGGCTCAACCGAGGCCCCCGGGTGCGGCGGAGCCGCGACGCGCCCCGCTACTGACCCCTGACACACCGAGGAGCCCCCGTGCAGATCCGCGCGAGTACGGTGCTGCCCGCCGAGCGCGAGCCGATCACGCTGCAGACCGCAGACGGGCTGCGGCTGGTGGGCGAGCTGGCCCGCCCCGCCGGCCGCGAGCCGGTCGCGACGCTGCTCACCCTGCATCCGCTGCCGACCCACGGCGGCATGATGGACAGCCACGTCTACCGCAAGGCCGCCTACCGGCTGCCCGCGCTGGCCGGGGTGGCCGTGCTGCGCTTCAACACCCGGGGCACCTCCTCGCGCCAGGGCACCAGCGAGGGCGGGTTCGGCGACGGCGAGACCGAGCGCTACGACGTGGCCGCCGCGATCGAGTATGCCGAGTTCGCCGAGCTGCCGCACCCCTGGCTGGTGGGCTGGTCCTTCGGCACCGAACTGGCGCTGCGCTGGGGCGCCGACCCGCTGGTGGAGGGCGCCGTGCTGCTCTCGCCGCCGCTGCGAAGAGCCGGCGACGCCGACCTGGACGCCTGGGCGGAGTTCGGCCGCCCGCTGGTGGCGCTGGTGCCGGAGTTCGACGACTACCTGCGGCCGCCGGAGGCGCGCGAGCGCTTCGCCCGGGTACCGCAGGCCGAGGTGCTGGGCGTCGAGGGCGCCAAGCACCTGTGGGTCGGCGAAAGCTCGGTGCGCACCGTGCTGAACGAGATCGTGCGCCGGGTGGCGCCCGCCGCCCACCCGCTGCCCACCGAGTGGGACGGCCCCTACGAGACGGACAGCGCCTTCGACTGAGACGCCTGACGCGCCGAAGGCCGGACCGCCACCGGGGCGGGTCCGGCCGTCCGAGCGGAAGCGGTCAGCTCCGCTCCTGGAGCGGGATCACCACCCGCTTGAGGATCAGCGCGATGGCCGCCGCCGTCGGGATCGCGATCAGGGCGCCGAGCAGGCCGAGCAGCGCGCCGCCGATCAGCGCCGCGGTGATGGTGACGGCCGGGGCGACGTCCACCGAGCGCTGCATGATCTTCGGCTGGATGACGTAGTTCTCGAACTGCTGGTAGCCGATGATCACGCCGATGGTGGCCAGCCCGGCCCACGGGTTGAGCGCCGCCACGATCAGCGAGACCACCACCGCGCCGATGGTGGCGCCGACCAGCGGGATCAGGCCGGTGAACAGCATGATCAGCGCCAGCGGCAGCGCGTAGTTGACCTCCAGGACGCCGAACAGGTACAGCGCGGTCAGGTAGATGAAGCCGAAGGCGCCCGCGATGGTGGCCAGGGTGACCTGGCCGCCGATGTAGCCGCCGACGCGGGTCAGGATCTCGTCGCCCAGCTCCTGGAAGCCCGGCCGCCGCGAGCGCGGCACCAGCCGGTAGAACAGCTCCTTGATGCTGGGCAGCGCCGCGAGGAAGTAGAGGGTCAGGATCAGCACGGTGAAGGTGGCGACCAGGGTGTTGGCCACCGCCTGGCCGACGCCGAGCAGCCCGCCGAAGGCCTGCTGGCCCAGCGCGGCGTAGTCCAGATTGCTGATGTACTCCCTGGCCTGCTCCAGCACGCCGTACTGGGCGTCGAGGTCGGCGAGGGTCTGGTTGTTCTGCAGCTGGTCCACGTAGTCGGGCAGCCGGGAGATGAACGCGGCCGTCTGCTCGGTGAGCGGCGGCACGATCGCCACGCCGAAGCCGGCGAAGACGGCCACCATCGCGAGGAACACCGCGAGAATCGCGGCCCAGCGCGGGAGGCCGTGCCGCCGCAGGAACTCCACCAGCGGGCTCAGCCCCACCGCGAGGAAGAGCGCGATCAGGATCCACAGCAGCACGGCCTGGGCGTTGATGGCCGCCTGGATCAGCAGCCAGGCGGTGGCCACCCCGAGGGTGCCGGTGAAGCCCATCACGAAGAAGTTCGGCCGGCCCGGTCTGCGGTCGGCGAAGGGCAGCCCGGTCTTGGGGTCGACGACAGCGGTGCCGTCGCCGCCGCCGCGCGCCGCGCCCGCGCCGCTCGACCCTTCCGGGACGGACCCGCCCGGCGCGAACCCGCTGCTGCTCGGGAACCCGCCGGTCGCCGACCCGCCCGGCGTGAAACCGCTCGATCCGGAGGACTCGGGGGCCGCCTCCTGCCCGGCGGAAGCGCCGCCTCCGCCGGGGGTGGTGCGGGCGTCGGGGGCGTCCTTGTCAGCGGCCACGGCTCACCTCATCCAGAAAGCTCACGGAAAGGACGCTATCGGATCCGCGGCGCTCCGCGCCCGGTGGAGCGGGCGGAGACGGCGCTGCCCGGCCCCCTCGCGAGGGGACCGGGCAGCGCGCGCACCGCACGGACGGACCTGGGCGGCTACTCCTGCCACCAGCTGTCGTCGTCCTCGTCCTTCTTGGCTCCGGCGCCGTTCGCCTTCGCCTTGGCCGCCACCGGCTTGCGGGTCTCGGCGGGCACCGGCTGGGTGGCCGACTCGGCCGGAGCGGCGGAGATGGCCGGGGTCTCGGCGGCCGGAGGCGCCGAGATCTCGCTGCCGAAACCGCCGCCGCCCCCGCCCAGCAGCTGGCGCAGCTGGTTGAGGTGCGACTGGATGCTGTCGCGCTGGCGGGTGAGCTCGTCGACCTGGCGCTGGGCGGCGGTGCGCACGCGCTCGGCCTCGGACTTGGTGTCGGACAGCAGGTGCTCGGCCTGCGACTTCGCCTCGGACACGATCTGGTCGGCGTTCTTGCGGGCGGTGGCCACCAGCTGCTTGGAGTGGCTCTCGGCCTCGCGCCGGGTCTGCTCGGCCTGGGCGCTCGCCTTGGTGGCGCGCTGCTCGGCGGAGGCGGCCCGCTGCTCGGCCTCGGCCACCAGCTTCTGGGTGGCGGCCTGCGCCGCAGCCAGTCGCTCGGCGTCCTGGCGCTCGGTCTCCTCGCGCCGGTTGGCCAGCTGGATCTCGAACTCCGCCTCGGCCTGGGCCCGCTGGGCCTCGCCCTCTTCGAGGATGCGCTGCGCCTGCGCGCGCATCTCGTCGGCCTGTCGCTTGGCGGTGGTCAGGATCTCGTCGCGCTCGCGCTTGGTGGAGGCGCGCAGCTGGGCGACCTCGCGCTCGGTGGTGGTGCGGAGCTTGGCGATCTCGCGCTCGACCCCGGCGCGCTTCTCGGCGATCTCGTGGTCGGCGGTGGCCCGCTTCTTGGAGACCTCGCGCTCGGTGGTGCTGGTCAGCTCGTCGCTCTCGCGGCGGGCGGTGGTGCGGATCTCCTCGGCCTCGCGCTCGGCCTGGCCGCGGAGGTCGTCGGCCTCGCGGTTGACGTTGGCGCGCAGCTCCGCGACCTCGTTCTCGACGCTGGCGCGCAGTTCGGCGGCGTCGACCTGGGCGGCGGCCTTGATCTCGTTGGCCTCGGAGCGGGCGGCCTGGACGAGCTCGGTGGCCTGCTCCTCGGCCAGCCGCAGCAGCTGCTCGATGCGGGCGCCCAGACCGGAGTAGGTGGGGCGCTCCTGCTCCTGGAGCTGCCGCTGGACGTCGGCGGTCTCGCGCTGGGAGGACTGGAGCTGCTCGCGCGACTGGCGCAGGTCGGTGTCGAGCTGCTTGATGTAGGAGTCGACCTGGTGGCGGTCGTAGCCGCGCAGCACTACGTCGAACTCGCGCGGCGGGGTTTCCTCGAAGAAGTTGCTGAGCTGGGCGTCGATATCGGACTGCATGAGGCTCAATCCTGAAGCGTGGTGGTACGGGGGATCACCCCCACCCTTGGTGTGGGGCTAGGTCGAGACCTGGCGGGTCCTACTGGGAGGTTACTGCCGACCCGGACCCAACGGGACCGGAACGGCCGATGCGACGGGGATTCCCGGCGGATCCGCGGTACTCGGACGGCGACTCGCAGTTAAGAAGGGAGGCGGTGCAAGGTAGGGCAGAGCTGGGAAACGGTGACAGAGACGAACACAGGCCAGGGGCTTGCCGTGTCAACGTGCGACGACCCGGCAGAAAGCCGACTTTAGCAAGCCGGAGCCGACACGACAGCGGTATCCCGGGGTTTTCTCGGTGACTTGGGTGCTTTGCGTCACGGTCCGGTCACGTAGGGTCGGCGGCCTCGGGCGCCTGGACGAGTTCGGTGAGCACGCCGCCGCAGTCCTTGGGGTGCAGGAAGGCGATGGCCGAGCCCGAGGTGCCGCGGCGCGGCTCGGCGTCGAGCACCCGCACGCCCGCCTCGCGCACATCCGCCGAGGCGCCGCGCACGTCCGGGGTGCCGAAGGCGATGTGGTGCACGCCCTCGCCCCGGCTGTCCAGGAACTTCGCGACGGGGGAGTCGGCGCGGATCGGCTCCAGCAGCTGGATGCAGGTGCGGTGGCCGTCGGAGGTGCCGTTCACCTCCAGCATCGCCTCGCGGACGCCCTGCTCCTCGTTGACCTCCTCGTGGGCGATCTCGAAGCCGTAGACGCGCCGGTAGAACGCGGCGGTGGCGTCCAGGTCGCGGCAGGCGATGCCGATGTGGTCGATCCGGGTGAACACGTGGCGCCCTCCGCTGCCGGCCGGTGCGGCGTGGTGGTCGGGGTGCGGGCGGCGCCCGCGCTTGGGAGGGTACCGATACCCCGCCCGGCGCGCGGGCACGGGGCCGGGCCCTGGGTATCGTGGCAGGGCAGGCGCCCCCGCGACCCTGGAGGAGACCATGCCCGGATCCGTCATCGCCGCAGGGGCGCGCACCCCGACCGGCCGGCTGCTCGGCTCGCTCGCCGCCCTGCCCGCCGTCGACCTCGGCGCCGCCGCGATCCGCGAGGCGCTGCGGCGGGCCGGACTGCCCGGCGACCGCGTCGACTACGTGATCCTCGGCCAGGTGCTCCAGGCCGGGGCGGGGCAGATCCCGTCCAGGCAGGCGGCGGTGAAGGCCGGCATCCCGATGACCGTCCCGTCCATCACCGTCAACAAGGTGTGCCTGTCCGGGCTGGACGCGATCGCGCTGGCCGACCAGCTCATCACCGCGGGCGAGTTCGAGGTGGTGGTCGCGGGCGGCATGGAGTCGATGACCAACGCCCCCCACCTGCTGCCCGGCTCGCGCAAGGGCCACGGCTACGGCTCCATCGAGGTGCTGGACGCCATGGCGCACGACGGCCTCACCGACGCCTTCGACGGCGAGTCGATGGGCGCCAGCACCGAGCGGCACAACGCCAAGCTCGGCATCACCCGCGAGGAGCAGGACGCCTACGCCGCCCGCTCCCACCAGCGCGCCGCCGCCGCCATCGCGGCCGGGCGCCTGGCCGAGGAGATCGTGCCCGTACAGGTGCCCCAGCGCCGCGGCGAGCCCGTCACGGTCGACACCGACGAGGGCGTCCGCGCCGACAGCACCCCCGAGAGCCTGGCCCGGCTGCGGCCCGCGTTCGCCGAGGGCGGCACCATCACGGCCGGCTCGTCCTCGCCGATCTCCGACGGCGCCGCCGCCGTGGTGGTGGCCGGCCGCGAGGCCGCCGAACGGCTCGGCCTGCCGGTGCTGGCCGAGATCGGCGCGCACGGCAACGTCGCCGGACCCGACAACTCGCTGCAGTCCCAGCCCGCCAGGGCGCTGGCCCGCGCGCTGGAGCGCGAGGGCCTGCGCCCGGGCGACCTGGACCTGGTCGAGATCAACGAGGCCTTCGCCAGCGTCGCCATCCAGTCCACCCGCGAACTCGGCCTGGACGAGGAGCGGGTGAACGCCGACGGCGGCGCCATCGCGCTGGGCCACCCGATCGGCGCCTCGGGCGCCCGGCTCGCGCTGCACCTGGTGTACGAGCTGCGCCGCAGGGGCGGCGGCCTCGGCGGCGCCGCGCTGTGCGGCGGCGGCGGCCAGGGCGACGCCCTCCTGCTACGCGTCCCCGGGGCGTGAGGATGCCGGCGCGCCGCACCGATCCCGCCGAGCTCGTCGAGCGGGCCGCCAAGGGCGAGCCCCGCGCGGTGGCCCGGCTGATCAGCCTGGTCGAGAACGACGCGCCGCAACTGCGCGCGGTGATGGCCGCGCTGGCCGGGCGCGGCGGCCGGGCCCGGGTGGTCGGCCTCACCGGCGCCCCCGGCGTCGGCAAGTCCACCACCACCAGCGCGCTGGTGGCCGGGCTGCGGGCGCGGGGGCGGCGGGTCGGCGTGCTGGCGGTCGACCCCTCCTCGCCGTTCACCGGCGGGGCGCTGCTGGGCGACCGGGTGCGCATGCAGGACCACGCCACCGACCCCGGCGTCTTCATCCGCTCCATGGCCAGCCGCGGGCGGCTCGGCGGCCTGTCGTGGGCGGCCCCGCACGCGCTGCGGGTGCTGGACGCGGCCGGCTGCGAGGTCATCCTGGTCGAGACGGTCGGCGTCGGCCAGGCCGAGGTGGAGATCGCCGGGCACGCCGACACCACCCTGGTGCTGGCCGCCCCCGGCATGGGCGACTCCGTGCAGGCGGCCAAGGCGGGGGTGCTGGAGATCGCCGACATCCTGGTGGTGAACAAGGCCGACCGCGAGGGCGCGCAGGCCACCGTGCGCGACCTGCGCACCATGGTGGGCCTGGCACCCTCGGAGCCCGGCGGCTGGAAGCCGCCGGTGGTGGCGGTGTCGGCCGCGCGTGCCGAGGGCGTCGACGAGCTGCTGCGCCAGCTCGACCAGCACGAGCGCTGGCTGGAGGAGTCCGGTGAGCTGCGCCGGCGGCGGCGGGCGCGGGCCAGGGCCGAGGTCGAGGCGATCGCGCTGGAGGCGCTGCGGGCCAGGATCGGTTCGGTCCGCGACCACCGGCTGCTGGACGAGCTTGCCGAGCGGGTGGCCGGCGGCGGTACCGACCCCTACGCGGCCGCCGACGAGCTGGTCGCCGCGGTCGCCGGGGACGTCCCCGCGCCGCTCAGCCGCTGAGCCGCCAGAACAGCATTCCGCCCGCCACCACCACGCAGGCCGCGACCACCAGCGCCACGCCGGCGATGAGCTGCGGGCTGAGGCCCGCGGCCGGCTCCCCGGCCGCCGGCGCCGCGGCGGGCGGCGACGCCTGGACCGAGGGCGACGGAAGGAGCGGCTCGGCCGAGGGCGACGCGCTGGGCGAGCGGGACGGGCTCGGGCTGGGACTGGGCTCCGCCGACGCCTCGCTCGGCCGCGCCGAGGGGCTGGGGGCGGGCGCGGAGCCGGTGGCCGGCGGGCGCTCCGGCTCCGAATCCCCGCCGTCGCCGCGGGTCTGCTGCGGCTCGGCCGGTTCCTCCGCGCCGCCGGTCTCGCCGTCGCCGGGCTCCTGGGACGGCTCGGGGGTCGGCCGCTGATCCGGGACCAGCCAGTCCCACCAGTCGTCTTCGCCGCCGCCGTCGCTCCCGGTGTCGGCGGCGGCCTGCGGCCGGGCGCCGTCGGCCAGGGCGGGCGCGGCGCCGGCCGCGGCCGCCGGCCAGCACAGGAGGGCCGCCGCCGCGGCGAGCGCCCAGCCGCGCCGGGGGCGCGCGCGGCGGCGCGGTCCCGCCGCCGCCTCGGCCGCCTGTGGCGCCATCCCGACCCCTTCGCCCTACCGGATGCGGGTGGCCCCGCGATTGATGGCAGAACCTACCATGTCGGATATAGGCGGGATGGGTGGTTCAGGGGTGGCGGCTGTGGCACGGCCGCCCGCGCCGCCGGGGTAGGCTCGCGCACGGGCGGACGCGCCCGTCGGCAGGTCAGCGGCCCGGGCCGCCCGCGTCCGGGCACGAGGTCGACGAGGGGGAGGGGCACCGTGGGCAAGCGCAGCCGCGGCGGCCAGGCGGTCCGCGAGCGCAACGCGGCCGAACCGCCGCCCGCTCCCGCGCCGCTCGGCGCGCCGGTCGCCGACAGCCACACCCACATGGACATGCAGACCCCCGACGTCGCCGAGATCGTCGCCGCCGCCCAGGCCGTGAACGTCACCACCCTGATCCAGGTGGGCGTCGACACCGCCTCCTCGCGCTGGGGCGCCGAGACCGCCGCCGCCCACGACCGCGTCTGGGCCACGGTCGCGCTGCACCCCAACGAGGCCCCCCGCATCTGGCACGGCGACGGCCACCCCGGCGTCGAGGCCGACGGCACCGACTGGGCCGGCCGCGCCCGCCCGCCCGGCGGCGAGGCCGCCCTGAGCGCCGCCCTGGCCGAGATCGACGCGCTCGCCGCGCTGCCCCAGGTCGTCGGGGTCGGCGAGACCGGCCTCGACTACTTCAGGACCGGCCCCGAGGGCGTCGCCGCCCAGCAGGAGTCCTTCCGCGCCCACATCGCCATCGCCAAGCGGCACGGCCTCGCCCTGATGATCCATGACCGCGACGCCCACGACGACGTGTTCCGGCTGCTCGACGAGGAGGGCGCCCCGGACCGCACCGTCTTCCACTGCTTCTCCGGCGACGCCGCCATGGCGCGCCGCTGCGCGGACGCCGGCTACTACATGAGCTTCGCCGGCAACGTCACCTTCGCCAGCGCGCAGAACCTGCGCGAGGCCGCCGCCGTCGCCCCAGCCGAGCTGATGCTGGTCGAGACCGACGCGCCCTTCCTCACCCCCAGGCCGCACCGCGGCCGCCCCAACGCCCCCTACCTGATCCCGCTCACCCTGCGCGCACTCGCCGAGGCCAAGGACATGGACCCCGACGAACTCGCCGCCGCCATCGGCGCCAACACCGCCCGCGCCTTCGCGCTGCCCGGCCCGGTCGGGTGAGCCCCGGCCCCCTCACACGTCCTCCAGGCCCCAGGCGCGCAGGGTGTCGGGCAGCGACGGGGTCGGCTCGGCCGGGTCGCGGGTGACCCGGCCCGGGGTGCGGCTGAAGCGCGGGGCGGCCCCCGGGAAGGTGGCGCCGCCGCGCCGCAGCACCGAGCCGCGTGCGGCGATGTGCGGATGGCCGGGCGCCTCCGACGGCGACAGCACCGGCTGCACGCACGCCTCGGTGCCCTCGAACAGCCGCGCCCAGTCGTCGCGGGAGCGGGCGCGGAAGCGCTCGGCCAGCACCGCCCGCAGCCGGGGCCACCCCTCCCGGTCCCACTGCGCGGGCAGCCCGGCCGGATCCAGCTCCAGCCCGGCCAGCAGCGCCGCGTAGAAGCGGTCCTCGATCGCGCCCACCGACACGTGGCCGCCGTCCGCGCACTCGTACACGTCGTACCAGGGGGCGCCGGTGTCCAGGTAGTTGGTGCCCGGCTCCCGCGTCCACAGGCCCCGTTCAAGGTCGTCGTGGATCATCGCGGTGAGGAAGGCGCTGCCGTCCACCATGGCGGCGTCCACCACCTGGCCGCGCCCCGAGGAGCCGCGCTCGATCAGCGCGGCCAGCACCCCCGTCACCAGGAACAGCGCGCCGCCGCCGAAGTCGCCCACCAGGTTCGCCGGCGGCACCGGCGCGGAGCCGGCCCGGCGGAAACCGTGCAGCGCGCCGTTGAGCGAGATGTAGTTCAGGTCGTGCCCGACCCGCCGCGCCAGCGGGCCGTCCTGGCCCCAGCCGGTCATCCGCCCGAACACCAGCCCCGGGTTCACCGCCCAGCAGTCGTCGGGACCCAGCCCCAGACGCTCCATCACCCCGGGCCGGAAGCCCTCCACCAGCACGTCGGCCGCGCCCGCCAGCCGCAGCGCGCGGTCCCGGCCGGCCGGGGACTTCAGGTCCAGGCCCAGCACGGGCCGGCCGTGGCTCATCTGCGGGCGCTCGGTGCGCGCGGCCGGGCCGCCGTCGGCGCCCGGCGCCTCCGGACGGTCCACCCGCAGCACGTCCGCCCCGAGGTCGGCCAGCAGCATCGCGGCCATCGGCCCGGGGCCGATCCCCGCGAACTCCAGCACCCGTATACCGTCGAGTGGCCCCACCTGCGAACCATCCTCTCCCTCGCGGTGCGCGTCCCCGCCCATTGTCGCGCCGCCCGGCGCCGCGCCGCCGACCGGCCCGCCGCCCGCCACCAGGACACCACCCGGCGGCGGGCGGCACCACCCGGCGCCGCGGCCCGCTCCCGGCCGGGCCCCGGGGCAGGACGCGAACCGGACACGGATTGACAGATCCGGTTGAGCGGCACCGGCGGGCTCCGTTAGGGTCCAGGTTTCGTAGCCGGAGTGTCGATCCACGGGACCACTCCGCGCCCGCCGCTTCCTCCGGCGCCGAGCCCGCCGGAGAGTTCCCGCCGTTCCTCACCCCACAGGGGGCGCTGTGTCTCGTTCGCGACGTCGTGGCCGCAGAACCCGTCTCACCGTGCCGGGACTCGGCGCGGTGACCGCAGCCGCGGGCCGGCTGCGCCCGCCCCGCCTGCCGGCCCTGCCGCTGCCCGGCTTCCTGCGCTCGCGCACCGTGCAGATCATCGCGGCCGCCGTCGCCGCAGTCGCCGTCGTGCTGGGCGGCTTCGCGGTGGTGAACCAGCGGGTCACCCTCGTCGTCAACGGCGAGAGCCGCAGCGTGTTCACCCTGGCCGGCACCGTGCAGGAGGTGCTCGCCGACAACGGCGTGCCGGTCGCCGAAGGCGACCTCGTCGCGCCCGCCCCCGCCACCGCCCTGGCCGGAGGCGCCCGGATCGAGGTGCTGCACGCCCGGCCGCTCACCCTCACCCTCGACGGCGAGACCCAGACCCACACCGTCGCGGCGCTCACCGTCGGCGAGGCACTGGAGCGGCTGGAGCTGGCCGACGCCGCCGCCGAACTCTCCGTCGACCCCGCCACCCCGCTGCCCCCCGACGGCCTCGAAGTGGACATGCGCAGCGCCCAGCGGCTGGCCATCCTGCTCGACCAGACCCGCATCGTGGCCGCCACCACCGCGCCCACCGTCCGCGACCTCCTCGCCGAGTACGAGATCCCCGTCGGCGAGCACGACTTCGTCGAGCCGGGCCTGGACGAGGCGCCCGAGACCGGCATGGTGGTCCGCGTCTGGCAGCTGCTGGAGGAGCCGGTCACCGAGGAGGAGGAGATCCCGGCCGAGATCGAGGAGCGCGAGAACGCCGAACTGGAGCAGGGCACCGAGAACGTCGTCCGCGAACCCGAGCCCGGCCTGCGCGAGATCACCTACGGCTACGTGATGGAGGAGGGCGAGCGCACCCGCCGCGTCATCTCCGAGGAGGTCGTCCGCGAGCCCGTCAACGGCATCACCGAGATCGGCACCATGGAGCCCGAGGAGCCGGAGATCGACCCCAACGTGGGCGGCGACGCCGACAGCCTGAACTGGGCCGGCCTGGCGGAGTGCGAGTCCGGCGGGAACCCCACCGCCGTCAACCCGGCCGGCTACTACGGCCTCTACCAGTTCTCCACCAGCACCTGGGCGTCGGTCGGCGGCAGCGGCCTGCCCAGCGAGGCCAGCCCCGACGAGCAGACCATGCGCGCGAAGATGCTCTACAACGCGGTCGGCGGCAACTGGCAGAGCCAGTGGCCGCACTGCGGAGTGCACCTGTTCGACTAGGCCCCGGCCGGGCCCCCGCCCCGCCCGGTCTCAGGACCGGGCGGGCGCGCCGGCCGGGCGGTGCTCGGCGATCCGGGCGAAGTCCTCGATCCGCACCGCCTCGCCGCGCGCCGACGGGTCCACTCCGGCGGCGCGCAGCGCCGCCTCGGCCGCCGCGGCAGAGCCCGCCCAGCCCGCCAGCGCCGCCCGCAGCGTCTTGCGGCGCTGCGCGAAGGCCGCGTCGACCACGGCGAAGACCTCGTCCCGGCGGGCCGGGGTGCTGGGCGGCTCCCGCCGCTCCAGCGCCACCAGGCCCGAGTCGACCCCCGGCACCGGCCAGAACACGGTGCGGCCCACCGAGCCCGCGCGGCGCACCCGCGCGTACCAGGCCGCCTTCACCGACGGCACCCCGTACACCTTGCCGCCCGGGCCCGCGGCCAGCCGCTCGGCCACCTCCGCCTGCACCATCACCAGGCCGCGCCGCAGCGAGGGCAGCACCTCCAGCAGGTGCAGCACCACCGGCACCGCCACGTTGTAGGGCAGGTTCGCGACCAGCGCCGTGGGCGGCGGCCCGGGCACGCCGCCGATCCGCAGCGCGTCGGCGGCCACCACCTCGAGCCGCTCGCGCAGCCCCGGGGCGCGCTCGGCGACCGTGCCCGGCAGCGCGGCGGCCAGCACCGGGTCCACCTCCACCGCCACCACCCGCCGCGCCGCCGCCAGCAGCGCCAGCGTCAGCGAGCCCAGACCCGGCCCGACCTCCACCACCACGTCGCCGGGGCCGACCCCGGCGGTGCGCACGATACGGCGAACCGTGCCCTGGTCGATGACGAAGTTCTGCCCGAGCGTCTTGGTGGGGCGCACGCCCAGCCGGTCGGCCAGCGCGCGGATCTCGGCCGGCCCGAGCAGCCGGGCGGCGGGGGCGTCCTCAGAGGGGGTCACCCCCTCATGGTGCCAGCCTCCTGGCCCTCCACGGGGTCCTGCGGCCCGTCAACGCCCTGGCACTCGACGGGTGTGGCGAGGTCGTCCAGGTTGAAGCGGGCGACGTCGAAGCGCTGCGCCTCATCGCTGCCGTCGGTGCGCAGCGACACCTCGCACAGCGGATCGATCGTGTTCAGCGGGAAGGCGACCGCCACCTGCAGTTCGTCTCCGGCCTGGACCAGCACCTCGGGGCTCGACGCCCCCTCCGAGATCAGCAGCAGCGTCTCGCCGTCGGTGCGCATGGGGCCCGCGGTCGTCAGCTGCTGGTCGGGGGCGATCAGCGACACCAGGTCCTGGCCGTCGTTGGCGACGTCCACCACCACCCAGCACATCCCGGGCCCCCCGGGCCAGTCGGTGGCGGGCGCGGCGGGCTCCCGCGGCGGGCGCTGCACCGCGCCGGAGGGCACGCAGTCGATGTAGCGGGGGGTGAACTGGGTGCCGGCCGGCTGCTGCGCGTCGGCCCCGGGCGCGGGCGCCTCGGCGCCGCCGCCATTGCCCTGGGTGAGGGCCGAGCTGAGGGTGATGGCGCCCGCCGCCAGCAGCAGCAGCACGATCACGGCGATGATCAGCGCGATCACCAGGCCGGAGCGGCGGCGCGGCTGCGAGATGGAGGTGTGCGGGCGCGGCGGCACCGGCGGCACGTACGGGCGCGCGCCCGTCGCCATCTCGCCCGCCGGACCGGTGGCGCCCTGGTAGCCGACCCGCGGGATGTCGCCGGTGACCGGGCCGCCCGGCGGCGGACCGGCCGGACGGGGACCCAGCGAGACGGGGCCGCTGGTCAGCGGTCCGGCCGGCATCCGCCCCGACGCCATCGGGCCGCCCTGCGGCGCGGGACCGTGCGGCACCGGCGGCATCCGGCCGGTGTGCGGGCCCTGCGGCGGCGGGCCCGGATGCGGCGGGGGCGGCCGGAACTGCTGCTGCGGCGGCATCGGCGGCGCCCCCATGCCCGGCGGCAGCGGCGGCGGCCGCCAGGAGTGGTTCAGCGCCTCGCTCACCACGGCGTTGGGATCCTGCGGCGCCGAACCGCCGCCCACCAGTTCCAGCAGCAGGTCCTGCGCCGACGGGCGCTGGTTGGGGTCCTTGTTCAGCGCCCGCGCCACCAGGCGGTCCAGCGGCGCCGACAGGCCGCTGATGTCGGGCTCGGTGAACAGCACCCGCTTGCCCAGGGTCATGGCGTCGCCATTGCCGAACGGGTGCTTGCCGGTGCCGGCGAAGGCGACCAGGCAGCCCCAGGCGAAGACGTCGGCCTTCGGGGTGACCTGCTCCTCCATCAGCTGCTCGGGCGCCATCCAGCCCGGGCTGCCCATCACGATGCCGGCCCGGGTGTGGTCGTTGGCGCCGTGCAGCGCGCGGGCGATGCCGAAGTCGATGACGCGGGGCCCCGACAGGGACAGCAGCACATTGGCCGGCTTGAGGTCGCGGTGCACCAGCCCGGCGCCGTGGATCGCGGCCAGCGCCGCCGCCACGCCCAGCGCGAAGCCGTGCAGGGTGCCGGAGTCCAGCGGGCCCCGCTGCGCCACCTGGTCCGACAGGGCCGTGCCCGAGATGTACTCGGTGACCATGTACGGGCGGCTCTCGAAGGTGCCGAAGTCGAGCACCTTCGCGGTGCAGAAGGACGCCACCCGCTGGGCGTTCTGCATCTCGTCGCGGAACCGGGCCCGGGTCGCCTCGTCATGGGCCAGCTCGGGCCGGATCACCTTGATCGCCGCGAGCTGGCCGGAATCGGGCAGCTTGGCCAGGTACACCGTGCCCATACCGCCGGAGCCGAGCTTTCCGGCCAGCACGTAAGAGCCGATCGCCGCCGGATCCCCGGCGGCTAGCGGCTCCACGTTCTCTGGGAGCTCGTCCGACCGCAAGCCACCCTCCACGGCGGTGTCCATGCTGTCCATTGCAAGGTCTCGGACCCAAAGTATCGGGCTCCCGCCCCAGATACCCACAACAGACTCGATTTCGGACCCCTGGGCGCTGCCGCGTCCCGGGACCGACCGGGTCCGCCGAGGTAGCTCCGGCGGGCGCGCTGGTCAAATGTACCCGGCTTCACACCGCCTTCAGCCGGGGCCGTCAGGGCCGGCGGGCCCGTTCGGCGCGGTACGGAGGGCGGGACCGGCTACGATCTGCAGATCGTGACCGCCGTTACCGTGAGCGCGCCCGCCAAGGTCAACCTTCGCCTGGCGGTGGGGCCGCCCCGACCTGACGGATACCACGATCTCGTCAACGTGTTCCACGCCGTGTCCCTTTTCGACGAGGTGACCGTCACCGCCGCGGGACGGACCACCATCCGCATAGACGGCCCCGGCGCCGACGCGGTTCCCACCGACGGCCGGAATCTCGCCGCGATGGCCGCCGAGCGGCTGGCGCGCCGCCTCGGGGTGCCCGGCGGCGCCGCCATCCGGATCCGCAAGCGGATACCCGTGGCCGGCGGGATGGCCGGGGGCAGCGCCGACGCCGCCGCCGCCCTGCTCGCCTGCGCCGAACTGTGGGGCGCGGGCCTGAGCCGCGCCGAACTGATGCCCATCGCCGCCGAACTCGGCAGCGACGTGCCCTTCTCCCTGCTCGGCGGTACCGCCGTGGGCGCCGGGCGCGGCGAACTGCTCACCCCCGCGCAGGTCAACGGCGGCTACCACTGGGTCTTCGCCCTCGCCCACGGCGGCCTGTCCACCCCGGCCGTGTACGCCGAGTGCGACCGGCTGCGCGAGGAGGCCGGGCACCGGCCCGGCCCGCCCGCGCACGACGACAAGCTGATGGCCGCGCTGCGCGAGGGCGACGCCGCCGCCGTCGGCACCCGCCTCGCCAACGACCTGCAGGACGCCGCCCTGTCGCTGCGGCCCGAACTGGCGGGCGTCCTCGCCGCGGGCCGCGAGCGCGCCGCGCTGGGCGCGCTGGTGTCCGGCTCCGGCCCCACCTGCGCCTTCCTGGCCGAGTCGCCCGAGCACGCCGACGACATCGCG
This sequence comes from Allonocardiopsis opalescens, assembly GCF_003002095.1. Classification (GTDB taxonomy): domain Bacteria; phylum Actinomycetota; class Actinomycetes; order Streptosporangiales; family Streptosporangiaceae; genus Allonocardiopsis; species Allonocardiopsis opalescens. Next base: position 542,780 of record NZ_PVZC01000001.1, read on the forward strand.
GCCGGGCTGCGCGCCTCGGCCGCCTGCCGCGGCACCGTCACCGCCCGCGGGCCGGTGCCCGGCGCCGCCGTCGTCCCCGGTCCCGGCTGAGCCTCCGCCGCCCCGGGGCGCCCGGGCGGCGCCGGGCGTACCGGGGAGCCCCGATAATGGGAGGCGATGAACCTGGTCAATCTGGAGAACGTCAGCCTCGCCTACGGCCCCAACGTCCTGCTCGACTCCGTGTCGCTCGGCCTCGACGACACCGACCGCGTCGGCGTCGTCGGCCGCAACGGCGGCGGCAAGTCCACCCTGATGGGGGTGGTGTCCGGCCGCGTCGAACCCGACTCCGGCCGCGTCACCCACACCCGCGCCCTGCGCCTGGGGCAGCTGCTCCAGCGCGACGAGTTCCCCGCGGGCGCCACCGTGCGCGGCGTGGTCCTCGGCGACCGCGCCGAGCACGACTGGGCCGGCGACCCCCGGATCCGCGACGTGCTCACCGGGCTGCTGCCCGGCTGGGACCTCGACGTCCCGCTGGCCGAGCGCTCCGGCGGCGAGCGGCGCCGGGTGGCGCTGGCGCGGCTGCTCATCGGCGAGCACGACCTGGTGATCCTGGACGAGCCCACCAACCACCTCGACATCGAGGCCATCGACTGGCTCGCCCGCCACCTGCGCGAGCGGCGCGGCGCCCTCGTCGTCGTCACCCACGACCGCTGGTTCCTGGACGCCGTCACCACCCGCACCTGGGAGGTCTCCGACGGCCAGGTGCACCGCTACGAGGGCGGCTACGCCGCCTACGTCCTGGCCAAGGCCGAGCGGCAGCGCCAGGCCGCGGCGGCCGAGGAGCGGCGGCAGAACCTCATCCGCAAGGAGCTGGCCTGGCTGCGGCGCGGCCCGCCCGCCCGCACCTCCAAGCCGAAGTTCCGCATCGACGCGGCCAACGCGCTGATCGCCGACGAGCCGCCGGTGCGCGACACCGTCGAACTGGTCACCTTCGCCGCCACCCGGCTCGGCAAGACCGTCTACGACGTCCTCGACGTCACCGTCCGGCTCGACAGCGGCCAGCCCCCCATCTTCGACCACCTCACCTGGCAGCTGGGGCCGGGCGACCGCATCGGCCTGGTCGGGGTGAACGGCGCAGGCAAGACCACCCTGCTGCGGCTGCTGGCCGGGGAGGTCGCGCCGGAGGCCGGCCGGGTGGTGCGCGGCAAGACCGTGCGGCTGGGCCACCTCTCCCAGGAACTGGCCGAACTCGACCCGGCGCGGCGGGTGCTGGAGTCCGTCGAGGAGATCCGCCAGCACGTGCGGCTCGGCAAGCGCGAGTTCACCGCCGGGCAGATGCTGGAGCGCTTCGGCTTCCGCGCCGACCGGCAGTGGACCCCGATCGGCGACCTCTCCGGCGGCGAGCGGCGCCGGCTGCAGCTGCTGCGGCTGCTGATGGACGAGCCCAACGTGATCCTGCTCGACGAGCCCACCAACGACCTCGACATCGACACCCTCAACGAGCTGGAGGACCTCCTCGACGGCTGGCCCGGCTCGCTGGTGCTGGTCAGCCACGACCGCTACTTCCTGGAGCGGATCACCGACCGGGTGCTGGCCCTGCTCGGCGACGGCGGGCTCGCGATGCTGCCCGGCGGCGTCGAGGAGTACCTGGAGCGGCGCCGCAGCGGCGGCGCGGTGGCGCAGATCCCCGGGCGCCGCGAGGCCGAGCAGCGGGCGGCCGAGACGCCGCGGCCCGCCGCGGCGGGCCCCTCGGCGGCCGAGGTGCGCGCCGCCCGCAAGGAGATGCAGCGGGTGGAGCGCCGCCTGGAGCGGCTGGGCTCCCGCGAGTCCGAGCTGCACGAGCAGCTGGCCGCCAGCGCCGCCGACTACGCCAGGCTGGCCGAGCTGGACGCTGAGCTCAAGGCGCTGCTGGCCGAGAAGGAGCAGCTGGAGGAGGAGTGGCTGAGCGCCGCCGAGGGGGCGGGGGAGTAGCGGGCGCCGCGGCCCGCCGTCAGCCGGAGAAGACCTCCGGGAAGGCGGCCGCGATCCGGCGCACCGACTCCGCCACCGTCTCGGCGTCGTTGTCGATCCGCAGGTAGCGGTAGTCGGCGCCCGGCGCGGCGGCGAGCGAGGCGTCCTCGGGGCAGGCCAGGTCCACCCGGTCGCGCCACTGCGGGCTGCTCGGCTTGGACCGGCGGACGCGCCGCAAATCCCGCACCGGCTTGGCGGCGCACAGTTGCACCACGTACATGTGTGCGTCCGTGTCGACCAGCGGGCGGAAGCGCAGGTACTCGGCATGATCGTCCAGGAAGCTGCCGGCGAGGACGGTGCGGTACCCCGCCCGCCAGAAGTTCTCGGCGAGCGCGGCGACATTGGCGCGCAGTAGTTCGCCGAAGGCGTCGTCCATGACCCAGGGGTTCACCTGGCCGAGGTCCTCGGCGTCGATCCGCGCTCCGCGCGGGGTGTGCGGCAGCAGCGCGCGGACCAGCGTGGACTTCCCGGCGCCCTCCTGCCCGGTGACGATCACCATCTGCCGCTCCGGCACGGGCGGACCTCCTTTCGCGCGCCGGGCTAGGCGCCGCCGCCGGACCGGCCGGCGAGGGTGCGCAGGGCGTCGGCGGCCTGGGCGCCGGTGGGCAGCGAATCAGGGTCCAGCAGCGACTGCACCGCGAAGCCGACGACCAGCGCGTACACCACCGAACCCGTGGCCCGGGCGGTGTCGGCGCCGGCCCGGGCGGGGTCGATGCCCAGGACGAGCGCGGCCAGCTCCCTGCGCGCCTCCCGGCTCGCCTCGGTCATCGTGCCGCGGATGTCGTCGGCGAACTCCACCTGCGCGTAGGCCTGCGTCGCGGCCACGATCAGCTCGCGCTGGCGGGGGAGCGCGGCCAGCAGCTCGTCCAGCGCGATGCGCAGCCGGTGCGGCGGGCCATCCGCCTCCGCGGACCGCACCACCTCGGCGATCATCTCGCCCCACTCGTCCTGCATCTGGAGCGCGGCCAGGTTCATCAGGGCGTCCTTCGACCCGAAGTGGTAGCCGATCGAGGCGAGGTGCGCTCCCGAGGCGGCGGCGATGTCGCGGGCGGTGGTGCGGGAGTACCCCTTCTCGACGAGGCACTTCTTCGCTCCGGCGATCAGGTCGTCGCGTTGGCTCATGGCGGCAGCCTAGCAGTTGGACGTACGTACGATTGACAGCATCATTTGTACGTACGTACGATCCAGGGCCATGAGCTTCCTCCGCCACGACCGCCCGCCCCGCGCCACCGCCCGCACCTGGACCGGCCTCGCGGTACTGCTGCTCCCCGCCCTGCTGATCTCGATGGACATCTCCGTGCTGTTCGTCGCGGCCCCGGCCATCACCCAGGCGCTCCAGCCGACCGCCGGCCAGTGGCTGTGGGCGATGGACATCTACGGCTTCGTCATGGCCGGACTGCTCATCGCCATGGGCGGCCTCGGCGACCGCATCGGCCGCAGACGGCTGCTGCTGCTCGGCGCCGCCCTGTTCGGCGCCGCCTCGCTCGCCCTCGCCTACGCGCCAACACCCGAACTGCTGATCGCCGGCCGCGCGCTGCTGGCCGTCGCCGGCGCCACCCTCGCGCCCTCCACCCTCGCCCTCATCCGCAACATGTTCGCCGACGAGCGGCAGCGCGGCGCCGCGGTCGGCGCCTGGACCATCGCCTTCACCGGCGGCTCGGTGGCCGGCCCCGTCATCGGCGGCCTGCTGCTTGAGCACTTCTGGTGGGGAGCCGTCTTCATCATCAACATCCCGGTCATGGTGCTGCTGCTGGCGGCCGGCCCGCTGCTGCTCCCCGAGTCGCGCGACCCCGCCGGCGCGCCCTTCGACCTCCTGGGCGCCGCCGCCTCACTCGTCGCGGTGCTGGCCGCCGTCTTCGCCGTCAAGCACACCGCCGAGCACGGCGCCGACGCGGTCGGTGCCGCGTCGGCCGGCTGCGCCATCGTGGCCGGCGCCCTGTTCGCCCGCCGGCAGCGCCGGGTGGCGCACCCGCTGATCGACCTCTCCCTGTTCCGGACCCCCGCCTTCTCCGCCGCCATCGGCGCCAACATCGCCGTCACCATCGGCACCGTCGGCCTGGGCGCCCTCGCCTTCACCTACCTGCAGAGCGTGCACGGGCTCAGCCCGCTGGAGTCCGCGCTGCACGCCCTGCCCACCTTCGCCGGCACCGCGGCGGGCGCCACCGCCGCCGGCGCGCTCACCGCCCGGCTGCCCGCGGCCGCGCCGCTGGTCGGCGGACTCATCGCGGCCGCGGCCGGCCTCGCCACCGTCGCCGCGGCCGCGCCGCACGGCGGTGTGTGGTCCTTCATCGGCGGCTACACGGTGCTGGCCTTCGGCATCGGCGCCGCCGCAACGGCCGCCAACGCCACCGTGCTGGCCACCGCGCCGCCCGAACGCGCCGGAGCGGCGTCGGGCATCGCCGAGACCAGCACCGAACTCGGCGGCGCCCTGGGCATCGCCCTGCTCGGCACCGCCGCGAGCGCCGCCTACCGGATCGCCATGGCCGGGCCCGCGCAGGGCGGACCCGCCGCCGAGAGCATCGCCGGCGCCGCCGCCCAAGCCGCGGACCTGCCCGAACCCGCCGCCTCAGCCCTGCTCGACACCGCGGCCGCCGCCTACACCGGCGGCGTCGCCACGGCGTCGGCGGCCGGCGCCGCCCTCATCGCCGCCGCCGCGGTGCTGACCGCCGCCGCGCTGCGCACCGCCCGCCGCCGCGAGCGGGCCGCCCGCGCCCTCAGCCGATGACCTCCAGGAACACGTCCGCGATCCGCCGGTAGCCCTCGTCATTGGCGTGGATGTCGGGGCCCTGCGGCGCGGCCGCGCACATCCACGTCCACGAGCAGATCCGCGCCACATTGCGCGGAGTGCCCTCGGCCGCCGCCGCGACGCCCTCGGCGTCCGCCGCCGGAGCGGGCTCGAAGTCCTCGCTGTCGAAGGCGGCGGCCACGTCCGCCACCTCGACGCCGTGCCGCTGGTACGCCGCCACCAGCGCCTCGTTCAGCTCCGGCAGCAGCTCGGCCGACTCCTCGGCCAGCTCCCGCTCCTCGCCGCCCAGCAGCCAGCCCGCCAGGAACGGGTTGTAGTAGGTCATCCCGACGATCCGCACATCGGGCCCGGCCGCCTCCCGCAGCCGCCCGGCGATCTCCTCGACGTCGTCCGCCGCCACCGCCAGGCCCTCGTCCACGCACTCGGAGTCCAGCTCGGCCACCAGCTCGCCGTCGCGCACCGCGCACGGCACCAGGTTGTTGGCGCCGATGTCGAGCACCACCAGCTCCACCGCGCCGGCGTTCTCCGCCAGGAAGGCCTCGGCCGCGGCGATCTGGGAGTCCGCGCCGTGCTCTTCCACGTAGTCGCAGCGGCCGCCGTCCAGCATCGTGCCGGTGTCCTCGCCGCCGCAGCCCAGCTTCACCAGCCGCAGCGTGGAGTCGGTGTCGTACAGCTCCCGGTGGATCACGTCGGCGTAGCCGCGCGGGGTCTCCTCCGGGGTGCCGTTCTCGTCGGGCTGCACCCCCACCGCGAGGGAGTCGCCGAGCGCCAGGATGTGGCGCACCTCCGGCTCCGGCGGGCCGCCCGAGCAGCCCGCCAGCAGCGCGGCCGCCGCCGTCGCGGCGGCCAGGGCGCGCCACCGCGCGCCGGAGGGGAGCGTCGGACGGCCGGACGGCGGGCGCACGGGCACGGGGGCACCTCCTTGTGGCGGCCCATGCTAGTTCCCGGCGCGCCCCGCGACCACGGGGGCCGCCCGCCTCAGGGCGCGGCCTCGTCCATCGGACCGAGGATCGTGCGCAGCAAGCGGGCGAGTTCGCGCTGGTCGCCGCCTGACAGCCCGGCCAGCAGCTCGCGCTCGCGGCGCAGCAGGTCGACGAAGGCGGCGTCCACCCTCGCCCGCCCCTCCGGGGTCAGCTCCACCAGCACGCCCCTGCGGTCGGCCGGATCGGGCAGCCGCCGCACCAGGCCGCGGCCGGCCAGCCGGTCGATGCGGTTGGTCATGGTGCCCGAGGTGACCAGAGTGGCCCGCAGCAGCCGGCCCGGAGTCAGCCGGTAGGGGGCGCCCGCGCGGCGCAGCGCCGTCAGGACGTCGAACTCCCAGTTCTCCAGGTCGTGCCGGCTGAACGCGGCCCTGCGGGCGCGGTCGAGGTGCCGGGCCAGCCGCGACACGCGGCTGAGGACGTGCAGCGGCGCGACGTCGAGGTCGGGGCGCTCGCCCCGCCACGCGTCGACCAGCCGGTCCACCTCATCCCGCATGGCGGAAGTATATCTCTTGACATCGAGATAAAACGAGGGGGCGCCGAGGACCCCGCCAGCCTAGCCAAGCCCCCCGCCCCGCACCGGCGCGCCCGAGCCCGGACAGGCGAACCCCCGGGAGACCGCGGACACCGGCCCCGGGGGCGAACGGCCTCAGCCAGGCGACGGCGCCTCACCCTCCGAACCGATCCGCGGCTCAGGCCGGGCGGCCCCCGCACGCTCGGCCCGAACCGCCTGCCGCTCGGCCTGGCGCTGCGCCTTCTGCTGCTCCCTGGCCTCGCGCTGCTGCTCCTTCTCACGGGCGCGCTCCGCCCGCGAGCGCTCACGGTCCAACTCCACCGAGACCAGCCCCGGCTTCGGATCCATACTGCCCAGACCGTTCCACGCCAGGTTCACCAGATGCGCCGCCACCACCTCCCGCTTCGGCCGGCGCACCTCCAGCCACCACTGGCCGGTCAGCGCCACCATCCCCACCAGCGACTGCGCGTACATCGGCGCCAGCTTGGGGTCATAGCCCCGGACGGTGAACTCCTCCGCCAGGATGTGCTCCACCTGAGTGGCGATATCGCTGATCAGACTCGCGAAACTCCCGGTGCCCGAGGCGGCGTGGGAGTCGCGCGCCAGGATGTGGAAACCCTCGCTGCTCTCCTCGATGTAGCGCAGCAGCGCCAGCGCCGCACGCTCCAGCTTCACCCGGGGATGGTCGTCGACCAGCGACTCGGCGACCATGTCCAGCAGCCGCTGCATCTCGCGGTCCACCACGACCGCGTAGATGCCCTCCTTCCCGCCGAAGTGCTCGTACACGACCGGCTTGGACACACCCGCCCGGGAGGCGATCTCCTCGACCGACGCGCCGTCGAAGCCCCGCTCGGCGAACAGCCTCCGGCCGATGTCCAGAAGCTGCTCCCGGCGTTCCTGTCCGGTCATGCGCTTTCGGCGGGACCGGGGTGACTGCTCGCTCACGGCTCCCATGATGGCCGTCAGCTCACCCGCTTCGCAGCAAGGCGTTCCTCGTTCGGCCACCGGACATTGCTCGCCCAGCCCCACTTCTCGAAGAACCAGATGATCCGCGCGCTGATGTCGATCTGCCCCTTGAGCACACCGTGCCGGGCGCAGGTCGGGTCGGCGTGGTGCAGGTTGTGCCAGGACTCGCCGAAGGACGGGATCGCCAGCCACCACACGTTGCGCGACTTGTCGCGCACCTCGAACTTCTCGTCGCCGATCATGTGGCACACCGAATTGATCGACCAGGTCACCTGGTGCAGCAGGGCGGTGCGCACGATGCTGCCCCAGAAGAACGCGGTCAGCGCGCCCTGCCACGACATCGTCCACAGGCCGCCGATCAGCGCCGGCGCCAGCAGCGAGGCGACGACGATCGGCACGAACAGGCGGTCGACCCGGTGGATGTCGCGGTCGCGGATCAGGTCGGGGGCGAAGCGGCGCACGTTCGTCTTCTCCTGGCCGCCCATCCAGCCCATGTGCGCCCAGACGAAGCCCTTGGTGATCGCCCAGAAACCGGTGCCGAAGCGCCACGGCGAGTGCGGGTCGCCCTCGGCGTCGGCGTACTTGTGGTGCCGGCGGTGGTCGGCCACCCACTTGATGATCGGACCCTCGATCGCCATGCTCCCGGCGATCGCGAGCGCCACCCGCAGCGGGCGCGCGGCCTTGAACGAGCCGTGGGTGAAGTGCCGGTGGAAGCCGACCGTGATGCCCAGCCCCGCCACCAGGTAGAACGGCACCGCGATCACGAGATCGCGCCAGCTCAGCCAGCCGGACAGCGCCATCGGCACCGCCAGCAGCACCAGAGCGAGGAACGGCCCGATCACGAACGTCATCACCACGATGCGGTCGCTCAGGCTGTTGCCCTCAGGGTCGAGGTCGGGCTCGGGCCCGCGCCTGACGGGCTCGGTGGGCGGGGCCAGTACGGCCGTGTCCGGTGGGGTCATGTCTCATCACCTTCGCTTCGGGCGCTAACTTTCACCTACGTAACCGTAACCTACGCCATCGTAGGTTGAGAGGCCACACGCGGATCGCCGCAGGTCGCTCGGGTTCCGTCTCCGGACTGCTTAGGTATGCCTGATCCGCAGGTGAAGAGGTGTCGACGCAGTCGGTGTGATCTGCGTCATGGCGGATTGCGGCTATCGGGTCGGTCTGGTTACGGAAATCGGTTGAGTGATCACGGTGGGTAGTGAATGATTCGAGCATGAGTTCGGACACCCGCGGTGCCCGGGAGACAGGCACCCCGACCGTTCCCGACGACCTCGCCGCCCAGGCCCGACGGCTGCGCGACGAGGGCATGAGCCGCCCGGCCATCCAGCGCGCCCTCGGCCTCACCGCCTGGCAGCTCACCAAGCTCTTCGACCGCGAGAAACCCATCGAGTCCCTGCGCACCCAGGCCAAGGACGCCGCCAGGGAGACCGCACGCGCACTCCGGCTCCAGGGCGCCTCCTACAACGAGATCCGCGAGCACGTCCAGGTGTCGAAGTCGACCCTGTCGCTGTGGCTGCGGGACCTGCCCACCGAAGCGCTCGACCCGGACAAGGTCGCCCCGCGTCGCGCCAGGGCGGCCGAGCGGCAGCAGGCCGGGCGACGCGAGACCTTCCGGAAGAAGCGTGTACCGCTCGACCAGGAGATCGAGGACGCCGCCGCCGAGATCGGACCGCTGAGCGACCGGGAGATCCTGATCGCCGGAGCGATCGCCTACTGGTGCGAGGGGGCGAAGGCGCGGCCGAAGAACTCGGTCACGGTTCATTTCAGCAATAACGACCCTGGCCTGATCGCGCTTTTCCTGCGGTTCCTGAGCGTGTGTGATATATCTGCGGATCGCATCGGATTCCGGTTGCAGATCCACAAGGACGCCCAACTCGAACGCGCGTACTCGTTCTGGAGCGACGCCGTCGGTGTTTCGCATGCCGACTTTCTGCCGACCACGTTCAAGACCGGAAATCCCGAGACCCGGCGCAAGAATGTTGGCACCGGCTACACCGGATGCATGTCCGTGCGCGTTCTGCGCAGTAGCGAGCTCTATCGGAAGATCGAGGGCTCGGCCAAAGGAGTCATGGGGGCGATCCCAGATGAATGGCGACATGAGTCTGACCTGCTCTATCCCGACCGTGCCGACGTGAAGGGGTGGTGGTACGGTCGGGCCGCCCGGCTGTTGGCGCGGCGCAGGCAGCGGCTTGCCGCAGCCCGGTCGATCGGTGATCTGAATGAGCGCGAGATCCGCATCGCCGGTGCGATCGCCTATTGGTGTGAGGGGGCGAAGAGCAAGCCATGGCGACGGAGCCACCAGATGGTATTCGCAAACAGCGATCCCGATATGATCATCTTCTTCCTGCGTTTCTTGGAGATGTGCGGAATCGACAGGGATCAGATAGTCGTCTGTATCTCGATCCACGAGAGCGCGGACGTTCCAGCGGCGGAGAAGTTCTGGGCGGAGATCACCGGCTTGCCGCGCTCGTCCTTCCAGAAGGCCGCGATCAAGCGGCATGCGCCCCGGACCGATTGGAGTGGAGGCGGACCCGGTTACCACGGATGCCTGTTCCTCCGCGTACGCCGAGGAGCCGCCCTGTACCGGCGGATCGAGGGGTGGGCGCGTGGAGTCATGCAGGCGTCGAGGGGCGCATCAGCACCGGTCGGCGGCCTTGTGCCAGTGGACGAGACTGTAGAACCTGTTGGCTCTGAGTCCCGTGCGCCTACTACTATGGACGCGCAGTAGACAAGAAAGTTCCGCGATACCCCTTGACGGGGGGCGAGATCCGGGGTAGTGTAACAGGCAGCACGCCGTCCTTTGAAGTCGGTTATTAGTCAGGGTTCGAATCCCTGCCCCGGAGCTAGGAAATATAGGAAATAGCTGCTTGCTGCGGATCGAGCGAATGCGCGCCCTCAAGCAGCTTTTTCATGTGCCCGGCTTCGGTAACACCCGCTGTCCCGCCCCCAGGTTGCCGGGCGGTATCCTGCCGGTGTCGGGCGTGTGGGCCGGTGCGCGAAGCGGCTGGTCAGCGTGGTGATCCGCGTGGCGCGGGGCCCGACCGGGGCTATGTGAGCGATCGACGGGTACGGTGCCAGCGCGAGGCCGCCGCCGTCGGCTGGCGGCCCTGCGCAGCCTTCCACCAAACGATATGTGCGAGGAGTCTCCGCCCGTGAGCGTGAGCCGTCCGGCCGCCGTAATCGTCCTCGCGGCTGGCGAGGGCACCCGAATGAAGTCCCGTCTCCCCAAGGTGCTGCACGAGATGTGCGGCCGGAGCATGCTCGGCCACGTGCTGGCCGCCGCCGAGGAGGTGGCGCCGCAGCGGGTGGTGGTGGTGGTCGGCCACGGCCGCGAGCAGGTCGGCGCGCATCTGGCCGAGGCGGCGCCCAAGGCCGAGACGGCGGTGCAGGCCGAGCAGAAGGGCACCGGCCACGCCGTGCGCATGGTGATCGAGCAGCTGGGCCCGGTCTCGGGCACGGTGGTGCTGGTCTACGGCGACACCCCGCTGCTGCGCGGGCGCACCCTCACCGATCTGGTGGCCGGGCACGAGGAGGCGGGCAACGCCGTCACGGTGCTGTCGGCGCGGGTGCCCGATCCGCACGGCTACGGCCGGATCGTGCGCGATGCCGAGGGCGCCTTCACCGGGATCGTGGAGCACGCCGACGCCGCCCCCGAGCAGTTGGCGGTCGACGAGATCAACTCCGGTATGTACGCCTTCGACGGCGCGCTGCTGTCGGAGGTGGTGCACCGGCTGTCGACCGACAACGCCAAGGGCGAGGAATACATCACCGACGCGGTGGCGATCCTGCGGGGCGACGGCCACCGGGTGGGCGCGGCGCTGGCGCGCGACTGGGTGGAAATCCAGGGTGTGAACGACCGGGTGCAGCTGGCGCAGGCGCGCCGGCTGCTGAACGACCGGCTGCTGGAGGACGCGATGCGCGCGGGCGCGACGATCGTGGATCCGGCGACGACCTGGCTGGACGCGGGCGTGTCGATCGGTCGCGACGCGGTGATCGAGCCGCAGACCCAGTTGCAGGGCGCCACTTCGGTGGGGGAGGACGCCCATGTGGGGCCGGGCACGGTGCTGCGCGACACGGTGGTGGGCGCGGGCGCGGTGGTGAGCAACACGGTGGCGCATGGTGCGCGGATCGGCGCGGGCGCGCTGGTGGGCCCGTTCAGCTATCTGCGGCCGGGCACGGTGCTGGGCGACCGGGCGAAGGCGGGCACCTTCGTGGAGATGAAGAACGCCGTGGTGGGCGAGGGCTCGAAGGTGCCGCATCTGACCTATGTGGGCGACGCGGAGATCGGTCGCGGCTCCAATATCGGTGCTTCTTCGGTGTTCGTGAACTACGACGGTGTGGGCAAGCACCGCACCACGATCGGCGACCACGTCCGCACCGGCAGCGACAACACTTTCGTGGCGCCGGTGGAGGTGGGCGACGGCGCTTACACGGGTGCGGGCACCGTTGTGCGTGAGAACGTGCCGCCGGGTTCGCTGGCGGTGTCCGCGGGCGGGCAGCGTGTCATCGAGGGCTGGGTGGAGCGCAAGCGGCCCGGTACCGCGGCGGCGGAGGCGGCGCGGGCGGCGCGTGAGGACGCGGCGGCCGAGCTGCCCGAGATGTCGAACAAACCCGAGTAGTCCCGATCTGGTAGGGGGATCAGCCAAGGTGACCGGTATCAAGGCGACGGGCGAGAAGAAGCTGATGCTCTTCTCGGGGCGGGGCTATCCGGAGCTGGCCACCGAGGTGGCCGACTGCCTGGACATCGAGACGACTCCGGCGGCGCTGTACGACTTCGCGAACGGCGAGATCTTCGTGCGCTACCTGGAGTCGGTGCGCGGGAGCGACGCGTTCGTGCTGCAGAGCCACACGGCGCCGGTGAACGACCAGATCATGGAGCAGTTGATCATGGTGGACGCGCTGAAGCGCGCGTCCGCGAAGCGGATCACGGTGGTAGCCCCGTTCTTCGGCTACGCGCGCCAGGACAAGAAGCACCGGGGGAGAGAGCCGATCTCGGCGCGGCTGATGGCGGATCTGTTCCGTACGGCGGGGGCGGACCGCTTGATGGCGGTGGATCTGCACACGGCGCAGATCCAGGGTTTCTTCGACGGGCCGGTGGACCATCTGTTCGCGCTGCCGATCCTGGCGGAGTACGTGGCGCGGAAGCTGGATCTGTCGGAGGTCACGGTGGTGGCGCCGGACGCGGGGCGGGTGCGTACGGCGGAGCGGTGGACGGACCGGCTGGGCGCTCCGCTGGCGATCATCCACAAGCGCCGCGATCCTGAGGTGGCCAACCAGGTGAAGGTGTTCGAGGTGGTGGGGCATGTCAGGGGCCGCACGTGCGTGCTGGTCGACGACATGATCGACACCGGTGGCACGATCGTGAAGGCGGCGGAGGCGCTGTTCGAGCAGGGGGCGTCGCGGGTGCTGGCGACGGCGACGCACGGTGTGCTGTCGGGTCCGGCGGTGGACCGCTTGAAGAACTCGCGGATCTCCGAGGTGATCCTGACGAACACGCTGCCGATTCCGGAGGAGCGGCGGTTCGACAAGCTGACGGTGCTGTCGATCGCGCCGCTGATCGCGCGGGCGGTGTCGGAGGTGTTCACCGACGGCTCGGTGACGAGCCTGTTCGAGGGCGACAGCTAGCCCGGGGACGCGCCGCGGGGATGCCGTGGCCGGCGGGGCGGGCGGGGCGAACGCGCTGTCATCGGGGGGCGCGGAGTCCGCTAGACTGCGATAGCTACGGGCACGTGAATCGCGTTGCGCGTACCCGGAAACCGGCGACGTACGGTTGGGCCGCGGGTGTGTTCCCGGCCCGTCCCCCCAACGCATCCCGCATCCCGGGGTCACGCCTGATCGTCGCCCCGAACGCCGAATCTGCGACAAGCAAGCTGCACGAGGAGTATTGCCGTGTCTGAGGTACGCATCGCCGCCGAACCGCGCACCGAGTTCGGTAAGGGTGCGGCGCGCCGCACCCGTCGCGCGGGTAAGGTGCCGGCTGTCCTCTACGGCCACGGCACCGACCCGCGCCACATCAACCTGCCCGGCCACGATCTGATGCTGGCCCTGAAGACCCCGAACGTGCTGCTGCGCGTCGACGGTGTCGAGGGCGGCTCGGAGCTGGCGATCCCCAAGAGCGTCCAGCGCGACCCGATCAAGGGCTTCCTTGAGCATGTCGACCTGCTGCTGGTGCGGCGGGGCGAGAAGGTCTCCGTCGACATCGCCGTGGTCACCACCGGTGAGATCGCGCCCGGCGGTGTGCTGGAGCAGCCGCTGGTGCAGGTGTCGGTGGAGGCCGAGGCCACCCGGATCCCGGAGTCGGTCGAGGTCGACGTCGAGGGCATGGCGGTCGGTACCCAGGTCACCGCCGGTGAGCTGAGGCTGCCGGCCGGCACCGAGCTGGTGACCGATGGCGAGGCGCTGGTGCTGCAGGTGACCGCCGAGAAGACCGCTGAGCAGCTGGAGGCCGCGCTGGAGTCGGAGGCGCAGCCGTCCGAGCCCGCTCCGGCCGCCGAGGCCGAGGCTCCCGCCGAGCGGGACGCCGAGTAGGGCCCGCCGCGCCGTGCCGGCCGACGGCCCCCTGTCCCGCCTGCTGGGGCGGTTGGGGGGCCGTCGTGCGCCGGTGCCCGAGACGATCCCTGACGGAGGCGCGATGAGCGGGGCGGACCGCTGGCTGGTGGTGGGGCTGGGCAATCCCGGTCCGAAGTACGCGGGGAACCGGCACAATGCCGGGTTCATGGTGGTGGAGTCGCTGGCGGCCCGGATGGGCGCGCGTTTCTCCTCGCACCGCTCGCGGGCGGAGCTGGCCGAGGGGCGGCTGGTGGGCACTCCGGTGGCGCTGGTCAAGCCGCGTTCGTACATGAACCTGTCGGGTGGACCGGTGGCGGGTGTGGCGAACTACTTCAAGGTGGATCCGGCGCGGATCGTGGTGGTCCACGACGAGCTGGACATCCCGTTCGGGGTGCTGCGCTGCAAGCGGGGCGGCGGTGCGGGCGGGCACAACGGGCTGCGGTCGGTGTCGGCCTCGCTGGGCACGCCGGAGTACGTGCGGGTGCGCTTCGGGATCGGCCGGCCGCCGGGGCGGCAGGACGCCGCGGATTTCGTGCTGACCGATTTCTCGTCGGTGGAGCGCAAGGAGTTGGGCGTGCACGTGGAGCGGGCCGCCGACGCGGTGGAGACGATCATCGCGAAGGGCCTGGAGGCCGCGCAGAACCTCTACCACGCGGCTTGAGCCGCGTCTCGCGCCCGTAGGTGGCTGTACGGGCCGTGCGCCGTGCGGGTGCACGGTACAATCGCGTCATGATTCGTTGCTATACGCGCTTTAGCCGGGCTCTGGGTGGAGCCCGTCGCGTGCGCGTGTAACGACGACTCCCCCAGGGCCAGGCCGGACAGAGGCGACCCGCCTCTGTCTTTTTGTTGTGCGACGGGCGGGCCCGCCTCGTGGGGACGGCCTGCCGAAGGAAGGATTGGCATGCCGGAGTCCACGGACAGGTCGACGAACAATCTGCGGGTGCGGGGCTACCAGCCGCTGGTGGCGCCGGACGCGCTCCTCGCCGAGCTGCCGCTCGATACGCGGGAGGCCGAGACGGTGCGCCGGGCGCGCGCCGAGGTGCTCGGGGTGCTGGACGGTTCCGACGACCGCCTGCTGGTGGTGGTGGGGCCGTGCTCGGTGCACGATCCGGAGGCGGGGCTGGAGTACGCGCAGCGGCTGGCGGGGCTGGTGCCGGAGCTGAGCGGCGATCTGGCGGTCGTGATGCGGGTGTACTTCGAGAAGCCGCGCACCCGGGTGGGCTGGAAGGGCCTGATCAACGATCCGGGCCTGGACGGTAGCCATGACGTGCACCGGGGGCTGCGCACGGCGCGCAAGCTGCTGCTGGACATCACGGCGCTGGGCCTGCCGGTGGGCTGCGAGTTCCTGGACCCGATCACGCCGCAGTACATCTCGGACACGGTGGCGTGGGGGGCGATCGGCGCGCGTACCACCGAGAGCCAGGTGCACCGCCAGCTGACCAGCGGTCTGTCGATGCCGGTGGGTTTCAAGAACGGTACCGACGGCGGGGTGGAGGTGGCGGTGGACGCCTGCCACGCGGCGGCGGCCAGCCACACCTTCTTCGGTGTGACGGGGGACGGCCGCGCCGCGGTGGTCACCACGGAGGGCAATGCGGACTGCCATGTGATCCTGCGGGGGGGCCGTCCGGGTCCGAACTACGGTGCGGAGCATGTGGCGGCGGCGCTGGGCGCGATCGAGCGGGGCGGGCTGCCGCGGCGGGTGATGATCGACGCGAGCCACGGCAACAGCGGCAAGGACCATGTGCGGCAGGCGGTGGTGGCGGGTGAGATCGGCGCGCAGGTGGCGGCGGGGCAGGCGGGCATCGTCGGGGTGATGCTGGAGAGCTTCATCGAGGCGGGCCGCCAGGAGCTGTCGGATCCGGCTTCGCTGACCTACGGGCAGAGTGTGACGGACGCGTGCATGAGCTGGGAGACGACCGTCGGGGTGCTGTCGGGGCTGGCCGAGGCGGTGCGGGAGCGCCGCAAGGGCTGAGCCGGTGGCCGCGGGGTGGGGCCGCCGTGTGCGGGCGGCGGCCGCCACCCGGATCGTTTGGTCGCTGACGGTGATTCTCTCGCTACCGTCCGGATTCCTCGGTTAGGATCGGGCCTGTCGAGCGGCCGGTCCCGCCGCCTCCCATTCTTCGTCGCCGGATCCCGGTTCTCCGCGCCTACGCGCGGGGAGCCCGCTGGTCCGTGCCCGGATCCGGAGGGCGCCGGCCGCGGAGACCGCCCGGCGGCAGCGGCCGCCGGGCCGGGGAGCCGACCGACCGGGAGAGCCGTGGCCGTCATCGAGCAGCGCCGTGCCGGCGCACCGGCGCCGCCGGGGCCGCGCCGCGACTGGATGCGCGGGTACGTCCGCCGGCTGGTGGCCGCGGACTTCTGCTGCGGCGCGGTGGCCGGGGTGTTCGCGCTGGATCTGCGCTTTGCGGACCTGCTGGCGCCGTTCGTGCTGCCGTATCTGCTGATCACGGTGGCGCTGCCCTTCGTGTGGGTGTCGGCGGCCGCGCTGGCGCGCTGCTACGAGCCGCGCTTCCTCGGGCTGGGCTCGGAGGAGTTCCGGCGGGTGTTCAGCGCGGGGCTGCTGCTGACGACGGCGGTGGCGATCCTCGCCTATGCCACCAAGACGGATCTGGCGCGCGGGTACGTCGCCGTGGCGCTGCCGGGGATGACGCTGCTGACGCTGGCGGCCCGGTTCGCGCTGCGCAAGCGGCTGCACCGGCTGCGCCGGTCGGGCCGCTGCATGCGGCGGGTGGTGGCGGTGGGGCACCGCGACGCGGTGCGGGCGCTGCTGCGGCAGTTCCGGCGCGAGCGCCACCACGGCATGCAGGTGGTGGCGGCCTGCCTGCCGGCCGGGCAGGCCAATCCGGAGGTCGGCGATATCGACGGCTGCCCGGTGCTGGGTGATTTCGGCATGGTGACGGAGGCGGTGCGCCGGGCCGGTGCCGACACCGTCGCGGTGCTGGCCTGCCCGGAGCTGGACGGGACCGCGCTGCGCCGGCTCACCTGGCGGCTGGAGCGGACGGGTACCGAGCTGTGCGTGGCTCCGGCGCTGATGGAGGTGGCCGGGCCGCGCACCACGATCCGCCCGGTGGCGGGGCTGCCGCTGCTGCACGTGGAGCATCCGGAGTTGGCGGGGGCGCGCAAGCTGGTCAAGGAGGTGGTGGACCGGATCGCCGCGGTGGCGGCGCTGGCGCTGCTGGCGCCGCTGTTCGCGGTGATCGCGGTGCTGGTGCGGGCCGGGAGTCCGGGGCCGGCGTTCTTCCGGCAGGTGCGGGTGGGCAAGGACGGCCGACTTTTCACACTGGTGAAGTTCCGTACGATGGTGGTCGGCGCGGAGACGCTCAAAGCCGAGCTGGCTCAGCGCAACGAGCACGACGGCGTGCTCTTCAAGATCAGGCGGGACCCGCGGATCACCCCGGTCGGCGGCTGGCTGCGCCGCTACTCGCTGGACGAGCTTCCTCAGCTGTGCAATGTCGCACTCGGCCACATGTCGCTGGTCGGCCCGCGTCCGCCGCTGCCGGAGGAGGTGGCCCGCTACGGCGACGACGTGCGGCGCAGGTTGGTGGTGAAGCCGGGGCTGACCGGGCTGTGGCAGGTGAGCGGCCGCTCGGACCTGTCGTGGGAGGAATCGGTGCGGCTGGACCTGCGTTACGTCGAGAACTGGTCCCTCACCCTCGATCTGCAGATCCTGTGGAAGACCTGGTCGGCGGTGGCCCGCGGCTCGGGCGCCTACTGACCGCGGCGCCGGCCCGTCCGGTCCGCACCGACACGATGCGGCGCCTCGGCGCTTGGGATGGAGCACGGATGGCGGAAGGCGCGGAGGGCGCGGTCGCCCCGGCGGCCGGTGTCGACGGAGGGCCCTCGGACGACCGGGTGGCCGGGGAGCTGGCCGAGCGGGCGGGAGAGCTGCTGCTGGCGCTGCGCGCCGAGCTGGGCCACGGCGACGCGGCGGCGCTGCGCGACGCGGGCGACCGGCGCTCGCACCTGTTCATCACCGGGGAGCTGGCGCGGCTGCGCCCCGGCGACGCGGTGCTGTCGGAGGAGGGGACCGACGACCCCGCCCGGCTGCGGGCCGAGCGGGTCTGGATCGTGGACCCGCTGGACGGCACCCGCGAGTACGGGGAGGAGGGGCGCGAGGACTGGGCGGTGCACGTGGCGCTGTGGGAGCGCGGCGCGCTGTCGGCGGGCGCGGTGGCGCTGCCCGCGCAGGGCGTGACCCTCACCGCCGGCGCCCCGCCGCCTCCGTCGGGCCCTGCGGGGGCACCGGTCCGGATCGCGGTGAGCCGCAGCCGGCCGCCGGCGCTGGTGGACGCCGTCTGCCGGGAGCTGGGCGCGGTCGCGGTGCCGATCGGCTCGGCCGGAGCCAAGATCGCCGCGGTGGTGCGTGGCAGTGTGGACGCCTACCTGCACGCGGGCGGGCAGTACGAGTGGGACAGCGCCGCGCCGGTCGCCGTCGCGCGGGCCGCGGGGCTGCACTGCTCGCGGATCGACGGCTCCGAGCTGACCTACAACCAGGCCGATGTGCGGCTGCCCGATATCCTGGTGTGTCGGCCGGAGCTCGCCGGTCCGCTGCTTCAGGCGGTCGCCGGCGCCCCTGCCCCCCGTCCGACCGAGACCCGGGACGCGATCCGATGATCCGAAGTGACTACCAGCTCTCCCAGCTCGACGTGCTGGAGAGCGAGGCGATCCACGTCATGCGCGAGGTGGCCGCGGAGTTCGAGCGGCCCGTCCTGCTGTTCTCCGGCGGCAAGGACTCCATCGTGATGCTGCGGCTGGCCGAGAAGGCCTTCTGGCCGGCCCGCATCCCCTTCCCGGTGATGCACGTCGACACCGGCCACAACTTCCCCGAGGTGATCGAGTTCCGCGACCGCCGCGTCGCCGAGCTGGGGGTGCGGCTGGTGGTGGCGTCGGTGCAGGAGCAGATCGACGCCGGGCGCGTCACCGAGCCGACGGGCCGCTGGGCCAGCCGCAACCAGATCCAGACGCCCGCGCTGCTGGACGCGATCGAGGAGCACCGCTTCGACGCGGCCTTCGGCGGTGCGCGGCGCGACGAGGAGAAGGCGCGGGCGAAGGAGCGGATGTTCTCCTTCCGCGACGAGTTCGGCCAGTGGGACCCCAAGAACCAGCGGCCCGAGCTGTGGAACCTGTACAACACCAGGATCGGGCGGGGCGAGCACATCCGGGTCTTCCCGCTGTCGAACTGGACCGAGCTGGACGTGTGGGACTACATCCGGCGCGAGGGCCTGGAGATCCCGTCCATCTACTTCGCGCACGAGCGCACCGTGTTCGAGCGGGACGGCATCCTGCTGGCCGACAGCCCGTTCGTGCACCGCGACGACGACGAGGCGCTGTTCGCCGCCACGGTGCGCTACCGCACGGTCGGCGATATGAGCTGCACCGGCGCGGTGAAGTCGGCGGCGGTCACGATCGACGAGGTGATGGCGGAGATCGCCGCGACCCGGATCACCGAGCGCGGGCAGACCCGTGCCGACGACCGGGCCAGCGAGGCCGCCATGGAGGACCGCAAGCGCGAGGGGTACTTCTAGCAGTGGACAGCGAACGATTCGGCTCCGTGGTGGGCGACGGCATGGACATCCTGCGCTTCGCCACCGCGGGTTCGGTGGACGACGGCAAGAGCACCCTGATCGGGCGGCTGCTCTACGACTCCAAGTCGATCTTCGAGGACCAGTTGGAGGCGGTGGAGCGCACCAGCAGGGACCGGGGCGAGGAGACGAACCTGGCGCTGCTCACCGACGGCCTGCGCGCCGAGCGGGAGCAGGGCATCACCATCGACGTGGCGTACCGCTACTTCGCCACCCCCAAGCGCAAGTTCATCATCGCCGACACCCCCGGCCACATCCAGTACACCCGGAACATGGTCACCGGCGCCTCCACCGCCGACCTGGCGATCATCCTGGTGGACGCGCGCAAGGGGCTGCAGGAGCAGAGCCTGCGGCACGCCTTCCTGACGACCCTGCTGCAGGTGCCGCACCTGGTGCTCGCGGTGAACAAGATGGACCTGGTCGACTACGACCCGGCCGTGTTCGAGCGGATCAAGGCGGAGTTCGCCGCCTTCGCCGCCAAGCTCGACACCCGCGACCTCGCGTTCGTGCCGATCTCGGCGCTGCACGGCGACAACGTCGTGGAGCGCTCGGTGAACATGCCCTGGTACGAGGGCGCGTCGCTGCTGCACCACCTGGAGAACGTGCACATCGCCTCCGACCGCAACCTGATCGACGTGCGCTTCCCGGTCCAGTACGTCATCCGGCCGCAGCGGGCGACCGACCCGGAGTTCCACGACTACCGCGGCTACGCCGGGCAGGTGGCCGGCGGCGTGCTCAAGCCGGGCGACGAGGTCCTGCACCTGCCGTCCGGGCTGACCACCCGGATCGCGAAGGTGCTGACCGCCGACGGCCCGGTGGCGCAGGCCTTCCCGCCGATGTCGGTCACCCTGCTGCTGGAGGACGAGATCGACATCTCCCGCGGCGACATGATCTGCCGTCCCAACAACCAGCCGGCCACCACCCAGGACCTCGACGCGATGGTGTGCTGGATGACCGACGCCCGCCCGCTCACCCCCCGCAGCCGTCTGCTGGTCAAGCACACCACCCGCACCGCCAAGGCGATGGTCCGCGAGCTGCACTACCGCATCGACGTCAACACCCTGCACCGCGACGAGGCCGCCGACCGCCTCGGCCTGAACGAGATCGGCCGCGTCACCCTGCGCGTCACCCAGCCCCTCTTCGCCGACGAGTACAAGCGCAACCGGCTCACCGGCGGCTTCATCCTCATCGACGAGGCGACGCACGCCACCGTCGGCGCGGGGATGATCACCCGCACCGGCTAGCGGCGGGCCCGGGCCCCGTCCGCGGCCGGGCGGGGCCCGGCGCTCAGCCGCCCCGGCGGGCGCGGGCGCGGCGGTCGAGTTCGCGTAGCACCTCGGCGTCACGTCGGAGCAGGTCGGCCATTGTGGCGGCGTCGGCGACGGGCGCCGGGTCGCCCTCGGTGTGGATCCACACGCGGGGGTCGCCGGCCTCGAAGAAGTAGAAGACGTAGCCCTGGTGGTGGCCGATGAAGAAGCGGCCCTCGGTCCTGAGTTCCGGCATGTCGGTCTCGGCCGCCTCCCGCGCCGCCTCCTGGGCCTCCAGGCAGACCGGGTAGAACAGGTCCGATCCGCGGAAGACCCGGTCGGCGCCGCGCCCGGCCCGCCGCAGGAAGTCGGCGTAGTCCGGGGGCGGGCTGACCGAGGGCTCGGTGGCGAGCACCGCCGCCACCTCGTCGTCCGTGCAGCCGCGCACGCCCTCGGCCTTGATCAGGCCCTCGCCGATCAGCGCGTCGAAGAGCGCGTCGATCTCGGTACCGCTGCCGCCCATGCGGGTCGTCCTCACTGGGAGATCCGGACACTTCTGCCGTGGTTGGGACCCGTCGGCCCTTCCGCCGGTTCCCGCCGCCGAGCGGTGGTCACGCTTCGCCAGGATGTCGCGCGCCCCATGCCTTCGTCGCCGTTACCGGCCGGATGCGGTGGTCGTCCCGTACCCACAGCGTCATTCCGGTTGTATGCGACCGCTCCGGCCCAGCCAGTCGGCGAGTTGCGGCACGAGCGCGGCCGGAGGGTGGAGCCGGGCGGCGGAGACGGCGAAGTCGTGGGCGAGCGCGGTGAGCATGTCCTCCAGCTCGCTGCCGTGAGCGGTCTCGACCTCGGGGTCGGGCCGCCACGCCGTCCTCGACCCGCAGCGGATCAGGGTCGTGTCACCGTTCGGTGTGAACTCCAGCGTGCGCTCGATGCCCTGGCCGTAGAAGTCGAGCGAGCCGGCACGTCGCTCGCGCAAGGACGAGAGCAGATCGGGAAGCTGCTCGATCACGGCCGACAAGTCGTAGGCCACATCGACCGGCCAGTGCGGTTCCCCGAAGCCGCCGACGTGGAAAGCGCAGTCGGTCTCCGCCAGCAGTTCGCAGTACCGCATCACGGCTGTGGCGAAATCGGCGTCCTCCGGTGGCACGACCGTCGGCGGCTCGGGCCACTGGGACGGCGGCCGCAGCGCGATGGCGAAACCCACGTGCTATGACCGCCGGCGATCCCGGGCCGCGCGTTCCCTCTCCCGGAGGGACTCCACGTCCATCCGCAGCAGGCCGCTCATGGAGTCCGACTCGACCACGGACCGGTCCTTGCCCTCCACATAGGCCCAAGGGCGGGGATCGTCCTTCTCGAAGAAGTGGTGGATGTCGCCCTGGTGGTGGCCGATGAAGAAGCGGTCGCGCACCCGGAAGTCCGGAACGTCCACCTCGGCGAGTTCGATCGCGCCGTCATGTGCTTCCAGAGACTCCGGATAGAAGATGCTCGTGCCGCGCAAGACGCGTCCGGCCCCGCGTCCAGGCCGCCGCAGGAAGTCGATGTACTCCTGGGGCGGATCGACGGACGGATTGGTGGCGAGCATCCGAGCCACCTCATCACCCGTGCAGCCGCGTACTCCCTCGGCGCTGATCAGGCCTCCCGCGACCAGCACGTCCATCAGCTCGTCGACCGCGGTGCTGCTCGTGCTCATGGGGCATCCTCATGTGGAGTCCGGGACCCTGCCGTGGATTCGACCCGTCGACCGCTTCGCCGGTTCTGTCCGGCGGTCACCGCTCGACGTGCACCTCTGGGGCGCCCCGGTCGCGGAACCAGTCCGCCAGCCGGTCGCCCTCCAGGAGTTGCGGGCCGTCCTCGTCGTTCTCGCCGATGTCGACCGGGCCGAGGATGTGGCCCCGGGCTCCGTCGAGGCGGGATCCGGCCAGCCGGGCGCGGGACAGGACGGTTCGGCCGCCGCCGCCCGGAGGACCGAAGCCGGCGTCGCGCAGGTCGGCGCCGCGCAGGTCGCAGCGGGACAGGTGCGCCCCGTTGAGCCGTGCGCGGCGCAGGTCGGCGCCGCGGAGGTCGGAGCCGCCCATCCGCGCGCCCAGGAGGTCGGCCCGGGCGAACACGGCGGACCGGGCCGAGCAGTCCCGCGCCTCGGTCTTGACCAGCCGCGCCCCGGTGAGGTCCGCTCCGTCGAGCAGTGCTCCGGTCAGCTCCGTCTTGGTGAGGTCGGTGTGGGCCATCCGGACGCCGGTGAGGTCGGTGTGCCACAGGCGCAGCCAGGCCAGGTCCATACCGCTGAGGTCGGCGTCGCGGAGCACCAGCTCAGGATGGCCGACGAGTTCGCGACCCGTGCGGCCGCCGCTCGTCCGCCATTCCAGGTGCGCGCGGAGCGCGTCGGCGCCGTCCGCGTCGGCCGGCCAGCGCCGCGGCTCGACCACGGCGGCCGCTCCGGGCTCAGACATCCACGATCACGACCCTTCCCTCCCAGTCCGGGTTCTCGCTCAGCAACTCCTCGACGTCCTGGCGGGCCTCCGGAGACAGGCCGCGCGGGTCGATCATCACGTTCTCGCCGTTGGCGAGTTCGTCGTTGACCTCGTTCATGAAGGTCTCGCGATCGTACCGGCCCCGCTGGTTCGGCGGCATCGGCTGCCCGCCGACGCGCGGAGCGTCGGTCGGGAACAGGTCCCGGGGCCCCTTCACGTCCCATGGCTGCCCGTTCGCGTCGACGAAGTCACCCTGGTCACGCTGGAACGCGGGATCGGAGTTGTCCAGTTCGGCCCGCTCGAGCGGCCCCGGGGCCACGCCCTGGTTCTCGGCGGCGAGGGCGACCTCGGCCTCCCTACGGGCCGCGGCCTCGACCCGCGGGGTCCGGCGGGTGTCGCCGCCCGCCGGGTCTTCCATCAGCTCCTGGATCCGCTGCTCGTACTCGGGCGTGCCGGGCGCCGGGGGCCGGTAGCAGTCGTCGCCGTCGGCGTTGGTGTTGTGCACCAGCAGGGCGTCCGCGCCGGTGCCGACATGGTAGGTGTGCAGGTCGGCGACGGTGAGGTTGTGGACGGTCCGGTCGGCGGTCCAGTGGTCGACGGCGGTGATCTGGGCCCAGGTGCCGGACGAGGTCTGGAGCCGGGCGCCGGGCCGCAGGTCGGCGGCGTCGGTCCACTCGGCGGCCCCGGGGAGCCAGAAGGGGTGGCCCGCCGTGGCGGTGAGGGTGTCGGCGCCGTCGTCGGTCTGGACGGTGACGGTGACGAGGTCCTTCTCGCCGGTGCCGGTGATGAGGTCGGTGACCTGGCGGGCGCCCTCCTGGCCGGTGAGGGGGTCGGCGGCCCAGACGAGGTCGCCTACCGCGATGTCCTCGATGGGGGCGTGGGTGCCGTCGGCGAGCAGGACGGGGGTGCCGGGCAGGAAGCTGTTGGGGAGCGGGCAGGCGAGGCTGTCGTCGGGCTCCTCCTCCTGGTCCTGGTCCTGGTCGTCGTCCTGGTCCGAGTCGGAGTCGTTGCGGTTATTGCCATCGGGCAGGTTGTTGAGGACGCGCGGGATCTTGGTGGCCTGGGTGCCCGGGATGAACCAGGAGCCGACGTTCCACACGGTGCGGCCGATGGCCTCGCCGTAGTCGCCGTTGGCCCAGGCTTCCGCGGACTCCTCGTCCCAGACCATCGTGGTCAGGGTGCCGACGGGGTCGTTCCACAGCGCCTCGCCGAGGTCGACGATGCCGCCGACGGTGTCCTCGACGAAGCCGCCGGGGTCGGTGATGATCTGCTCGCCGGTCTCCCACAGGCCGACGGCCTCGTCGGCGATGGCGCCGCCCAGGCCGCCGAAGAAGCCGCCGACCTGGTCGAGTCCGTCGGTGAACCAGTTGCCGCCGTCGTCCCCGCCGCCGTCGTCCCCGCCGTCACCGTCTCCGCCGTCCCCGTCGCCTTCTCCGTCCCCGCCCGGGTCGTCGGAATCCTGGCCCCCATCGGGGGCGTTCGCGAGGTCGCCGCCCTCCTCCCCGCCGTTGAACAGCTGGTCCACGGCCTCGGTGACCTGGGGCTGGACGACGGGGAACGCGGCGGCGAGCCCGACGATCAGCGCGCCCGCCAGCACGATCACGGCGGCGTACTCGATGACGCTGGCGCCGCGCTGGGGGTCGTGCAGCCGCTGGAGCAGGCCGGGGCGGCGCCGCACCGGGCGGGCGCGCCCCGACAGGTGGGCACGGGAGCGGCGCAGCAGCACCAGTACCAGGACGAGGCCCGGCAGCAGCAGCTGGGTGACGGCCTGCCCCTCACCCTCGTCGAGGGTGCTCAGCGCGGTGAGCAGCTGCCAGGCCGACCAGCCGATGATCAGCCAGAACAGGGTGCGGCCTCCGGCGGCGAGCCGGAGGCCGAAGACGAGCGCGAGGACCCCGGGCAGCATCACCCACAGCAGGTAGCCGAGGGTCTCCCCGCTGAAGTCGGCCAGCAGCGCGCCGAACGACATCAGGAAGGTGAGACCGGCGAACACGAAGAGCAGGACTCGGGCCAGCCGCAGCCCGCGGGGGAGGGACGCCGCCATGATCACCTACGCCTTTCCGGCTTGCGGTGACATTATCGACGCGGACCGGCCCCGGTGCGTTCCGCTGCCGGTGCCCTATTTTGTTGATCTTTGGTGCTCTCCGCCCTATATCACAGGCGGTCCGGACGGCCGCGCGCTCAGTCCCGCGCCCCCTCGGCCTCCGCCAGGTCGACGAAGCCGAGGTGGTCCAGCAGCAGTTCCACCCGGGGCAGGTTGACGTGCGGCGCGCGGGCGGCCTCGACGAAGCCGCGGGTGACGCGCTCGTCGTTGAGCACGCGGAAGTCGCAGCCGCGGCCCAGTTCGTTCTCCCAGAGCTTGACCGCCTTGAACTGCGGATAGCGCTCCAGCACGGACGGGATCGCGCGGTACCAGTCGGCGGTCGCCTCCGGTCCGCCCGGCAGCGGGGTGGTGCCCATCTCGCCGATCATGATCGGCTTCCCGGCGTCGATCCCGTGCCGCTCGCCGTGGGCGTGCATCCACTCGTACAGCGGCAGCACGGAGTCGGCGAAGCTCTGCACGTGGTCCCACTGGGGCTGCTGGTCGCAGCCGGTCATGTTGTAGCCCTCCCAGCTCAGCCAGTCCACGTAGCCGTTGCCGGGCCACAGGCGGGGCAGCCGGTCGAAGTTGTCCGGCCAGCCCGTCACGTTCCACACCCACACGACCTCGTCGGCGCCCTCCTCCCGGTACAGGTCCACGATGTGCCGCCAGGCGAGGGTGAACTCGCGGGGGGTGCCGCGCCGGTTGTAGCGCTGGTCGGCGTCGGCCTCGTGGTCGAAGGTGACGAAGGCGGGCAGGCCGAGGTCGGCGAAGTTGCGGGCCTGCGCGCGCAGCGACTCGTCGAACTCGCCGTCGATGATCTGCCGGTAGCGCACCGCCGGGTGGCCGGACTGGCGGAAGCGGCGCGCCTCGATGTTGAGGTGGATGATGCGGCCGTCGAGGGCCGCCTGCCGCTCGTGCTCGGCGGGCAGCGCGGCCTGGTCCACGCCGTGCCAGTAGTAGACGATGTCCAGCCGGCGGCCCATCGCCTCCTCCAGCGGCCCGACGTCGTCGCGGTAGGGGCTCGCGCCCCACCAGGCGCCGCAGGACGGTTCGAGGATGTCGTTGACGGCGCACTCGGTGTGCGGGGAGGGGCTGGGCGCGGCGGCGGGCGCGGCCGCGGTGCCGGTCGGCGGGGCGGCGGAGGGCTCCGCCGGGACGGGCGGGGCCGGCGGCGGGGCGTCCGGCCCGGTCTCCCCGCAGGCGGTGGCGAGCGCGATCGACAGGGCGCCGCCGCAGGCGAGCAGCCGCCGGTACCGGCGGCGCACGCGGTCCCGGGCGCTCCTGCCGAGTCGGTGTCCGTCCCGAACCATGACGCAGAGTCACCTCCGGTCCCGAGGCGGTCTCGGGATGTGTGGGTACCTGCGTCCAGTTTCGGCGCTAACCGCCCTTGTGCGCTGCACCTGCATGCTGCTGGCGGGTCGCGGCGGCCGCGGTGCGGCCGTTCCGGTCAGGAGGCCATGGAGGTGACGGATTGTGACATAGTGGTGCGCGGCTCGGCCAGTTCGGCGGAGTCGATCCGGTAGCCGAAGGCGCCGGCGGTGGCGTCGAAGCGCTCCCGCAGCCGGTCCATGGTGCGGCCGCTCACCGGCCAGCGCCGCTCCAGCGCGCCCGCGTCGGGGCCGGAGGGCACGATGCGGCGCGCGGCGCCGCCGAGGGGGTGCCCGCCGAGCCGCAGCCGGGCGCACAGCCCGCTGAGGACCCGCTCGGGTTCGGCGAGCAGGTCCTCGTAGCGGACCACCTCATAGCGCCGCACGTGCGGGGCGTCGGACAGGAACAGCTCGTGGGCGGTCAGCCAGTGCTCCAGCAGCGACTGCATCGACGCGGTCCAGCGGCTGTGCCGGGTCTCGACGGAGACGGCGACGGGGTGCCGGACCATCAGCACGAACACGGCGTCGGGGTAGAGCCGCTGGAGGAAGCGGGTCATCACCAGGTTGGGCGGGGCGGTCTCCACCAGCACCCGCTTGGACAGGTCCCAGTAGCGGCCCCAGTCGTGCAGGAGGCGCTGCGCGGCGGACCGCCTGACCAGCGGGCTGGACTCGGTGAGGTGCGCCTCGGCGTCGAAGCAGAACCGGCCGGCGCCGCCGTAGACGGTGTCGGGCGGGTAGACGCTCTGGCGGTGCTCGGTGGAGTCCTCGGCGTCGGGGGTGCCGGCCAGGACGCTGACGTCGGGGTGGGCGGCGAGCGCATCGGACAGCTGGCAGGCGCCGCTGTGGTGCAGTCCGCCCACGAACACCAGGGTGTGCTGCGGGAGTCGCATGATTCTCTCTTCGGCTGACCGTCCCGGCGGGCGGGACCTCGTTAAGCTTTCCCGCTGCGCGGCCGTCCTAACGCCCGTAGCCGTAGTACCGGCGCAGGGCGAAGGTGAGTGCGGACACCGTCACGCGGTCGCCCGGATCGAGGCGGTGGCGCCATTCGGCGTCCGGGCGCACGTCCACCCGGCCCGCGGTGAACCGCAGCGGGTTGCCGGACACGGTATGGGTGCTGGACAGGCAGGCGCTGTCGCGGGACTTCCCCTCGAACAGATCCGGCTGGCCACGATATCCGACCCATGCGGCCACCCGTGCCAGGGTGTCGGCGGGGGCGGCGGCGAAGTCCTCGTAGCGGATCCGCAGCACCGGGACGGGGAGGCGTCCGGAGGCGGCCAGGCACTCGAAGGCGAGGTTCTGCACGCACCAGTGCAGCGCGGTGGCGGCCGGGGAGCGGCGGGCCATGAACTGCTCGGGGCTGCTCGGGCGGGCGTCGGGCCGCCGCACCGACTTGCCCCAGGCGTGCGCGGCGGCGCGCGGGTCGCGCACCACGTGCAGGACGCGGAGCCGGATGCCGGGGTCCAGCCGAAGGCAGGCGGCGAGGGAGGCGTGCTTGCTGGAGTCGATGAGCAGGTCGGCGCCGCTGACCTCGGCGGCGGCCAGGTACAGGCGCCGGTAGAGGTCGGTGTAGGCGCGCAGCCGGGCGGCGCGGGCCGCCGGGGGGCGGGCGCGCAGCAGGCCGGGCAGCCGGCGGGTGCGGTCGACCTCGTCCTTGAGGTCGAGCACGGCGTCGGCGTCCAGGCGGTGCCAGCCGCCGAAGGCCAGCTCGCCGACCTTGGTCCAGAACGGGCAGGCCGAGAAGGCGTCGCCGCAGCCGCAGGGCTCGTCGTCGATCAGGGCGCGCCGCCACATGTGCACGAGCTCGCCCAGCGGTGTGCAGCCGGGGAGTTCGCCCAGCAGCCGTTCCAGCAGGGTGCTGCCGCTGCGGCCGAGGCCGCCCACGTACAGCACCAGCGGCGGCGGCGCGGATCCGGCGGGCCCGTCCACGGCTACACCCCCCGCCCGCGGCGGTGCAGCGCGCGCAGCACCGCGTCGGGGCTGAGGCCGCACAGCACGGCCAGGGCGAGGTGGGCGCGGGCCTCGGCCGGGCGGGTGCGCAGGGTGCGGCCGACCCAGCGCAGCGCTTCGCGGCGCTCGCCGCGCGCCGCCTCGGCGAAGGCGATCTGCCCGGTGACGCGGGCCAGGCCGCGCCGCTGGAGCCGGAGCTCCGGATGGCGGTCGAGCAGCCAGCGCAGCGCGCCGGAGACGGTCTCCCAGCGTCCGGAGAAGTAGGAGCGGGCGTGCCAGCGCACCTGCACGCCGATCTCGGGCACGTTGCGCACGGGGGCCTGCCGCGCGGCGCGCAGCAGGAACTCGTAGTCCTCCGCGTAGCTGCCCGGGATGTCCTCGGCCACCAGCCCGACGCCGCCGCGCACCGCCGAGGTGCGCAGCAGGAAGGTGGAGGGGTGCAGTTCGGTGAGCCGGGAGCGCAGCAGCTCGGCCAGGGTGACCTGGGCGGTGTCCAGGCTGCGCTCGGCCGTCGTGTCGCCGTAGCGGATCCTGATCCCGCAGCACACCAGCTGCGCGTCGGGGTCGGCGGCCAGTACGCCGACCTGGCGGCGCAGTTTGCCGGGCAGCCACAGGTCGTCGTCGTCGCAGAAGGCGACCAGCTCGGTGGCGGCGGCCAGCAGACCGGTGTTGCGCGCCCCGGCCAGGCCGGGTGTCCTGGCGTTGACCAGCACGGAGGTGCTGCGCGGCGGCGATCCCCCGCGTGCGGCCAGCGAGGGGTCGGGGGCGCACTGGTCGTGCACGACCAGGCAGTGCACCCCGCCGGGGTAGTCCTGCGCCCAGACGGAGTCCAGCGCGTCGCGCAGCAGCCGGGGGCGGTCGCGGGTCGGGATCACCACGGTCACGTCGGGCCGGCGCCCGGCCGGCGCGGCGGGGGCGGGTGCGGTTGCCGGCGGGGGCGCGGGCCTGCGGGTGGCGACCAGCGTGTCGATCAGCCGTCCGGCGCGCTCGGCGGCGTCCCGCGGCCCGGCGCCCGCCGCGGGCGGCTCGGCGCGGAAGTCGGCGGGGGAGGTGAGCGCCTTGTCGACGGCGGCCCGCAGCTCCTCCTCGCCGTCGCAGGCGTGCACCAGGCCCTCGGCGGACATCCGGGCGACGAAGCGCAGCTGGTGGTCGTCGACGTGCTCGCCGCGGCGGGGGTCGCGGGGGACGACGATGGGCAGCCGCCCGGCCCGGCGCGCCTCGGTGATGGTGGCGGGCCCGCCGTGGCAGACCACCGCGGCGGCCTGCTCCATGGCGGCGCGCAGCTCGGCGTGGTCGAGGTAGGCGCGGCCCCGGGCGTGCCGGGGCGGCGGCGCGGAGCCGTGCTGCACCAGGACGTCGATCCCGGGGTGCCGCTCGGCGATCCGGTCGGCCCAGGCGGCCAGCCGGCGGAAGGGGTGGAAGTCGGTGCCGACGGTGACCAGCACCAGGGGGCGCGGGCTCACAGCAGCGGCCCGACGTGGACGGCGCGCGGCAGGAAGTCGAGCTGGCCGGGCCACTGCACCAGGTGCAGGGAGGTGAACGGGGCGCACAGCCGGGTGGTGAGGGTGGGCGCGTCGATCCGGTCGTAGACCTCGATGTAGACGGTCGGGACGCCCAGCAGCCGGGCCAGCACGAAGAACGGGAAGGCGACGGCCGCGCCGGTGGTCACCACCACGTCGGGCCGCTCGCGGCGCAGGGTGCGCCAGGCCAGGGCGGTGTTGCGGAGCAGGTTGGGCAGGTCGCGGGTGGTGGGGTGGTGTGCCCAGACCACCGTCTCGCCGGCCAGCGCGGAGACCGCGTCGGCGGTCCGGAAGGTCACCCAGGTGCGTCGCCGCGCCCGCCACCAGGGGCGCAGGGCGAGCAGCTGGCTGAGGTGCCCGCCGCTGGAGGCGACGAACAGGGCGTGGACGGGCATCGGGGGCCTTTCGGTGGCGTGGCGTCGGCGGCGCGCGGGTGCGGGTGCCCGGCGGGCCGGTCCGGGCGGCCGGAGCCCGGACCGGCGGTTCGCGTGGAGCGACAAGGCCGCAGCTGTGTGTAGTCACACGATCACACAAGGTCATATTGCCATGCTCGGGGCCGGGTGTCCGGTGTTTGGCCGCACGGGCGGCCGCAGCGCCGCCTCAGCCGCGGGCCCGTCCCCACCGCTCCAGGCGGCGCACCAGCGGCAGCTCGCGCAGCGACAGGACCGCGCGCCAGCGCCAGAGCGTGGCCAGGTAGCCGGCCGCCGCCGCGGCCAGGGTGGCGGCGGCGGTGCCGAGGCCGTCGCCGAGCAGCGCCTGCGCGGCCAGCGGCAGCAGCAGGAACCACACCAGGCAGGCCGCCGCGGCCGCCGCGGCGGCCCGGCTGAGCGGGCGCAGCCCGAGCCCGCGCAGCTGGAGCAGCGGCAGGCCGCTGCGGACCAGGATCGCCCCGGCCCAGCCCAGCGCCGCCCCCGCGATGCCCAGCCGCGGCACCAGCACCACGCACAGTGCCACGTTCACCGCCAGCGCCGCCACCTGGTTGACCAGGTTCCACACGGTCTTGCCCGCCATGGTCAGCGCCAGGTCCGACATGCCGCAGCCGGTCGCCGCCAGCAGCGCGGCCGCCAGCAGCGCCATCGCGGCGGCCCCCTCGGTGTAGCCGTCGCCGAAGACGGCCAGCAGCAGCGGCGCGTACACGGTCGCGGTCAGGTACAGCGGCCAGTTCACGCAGATCAGCCAGGCCGTCGACACCTCGTACAGGTGCCGGGCCCCGGCCCGTTCGTCCACGGCCAGCAGCTCCGAGAGCCGGGGCGAGACGGCGTTGCCGAGCGCCTGGTTGCCGAACTGGCCGACCACCAGGAAGCGGGTCGCCGCCGTGAAAACCGCCGCCTCCGCGGCGCCCTGCAGGGCGCCGACCAGCACGATCCCCAGCCGCTGCACATTGATCTGGGCCAGGTCCGCCAGCGAGCGCGGCAGGGTGAAGCCCCAGAAGGCGCGCGGCCGCACCGTCTCCGCTCCGGCGGCCGCGGGCTCCGCCGCGCCCGGGTGCCGCCGCAGCAGCCGGTGCAGCCAGAAGGCGGCCAGCGCCGCCGCGGGCAGGTACGGGCCCGCCCAGGCCACCGCGAGCAGCCCGGCGCCGCCGCTGGAGGCGACGGCCAGCAGCAGCGCCAGCTGCGCGCCGGGCCGCGCCACCCGCTCGACGTACACGGTCGCCCGCATCACCCGAAGCCCGCGCGTGGCGGCCAGGCAGGAGTCGGTGAGCACCGCGAGCGGCAGGAAGGGGGCGAGGGTGCGCAGGTAGGTGGCGGTGTGCGGCGGGGCGCCCGGCAGCAGCCCCTCGGCCAGCGCGGGAGCGCACGCGTACAGCGCCGCCCCGACCAGCGCCGAGACGGCCAGCACCGGCCCGAAGGCGATCCGCAGCACCCGCACCACCAGCCACGGCGCCCCCCGCGCCCGCACCCGGGCGATGAAGTAGACCAGCCCGGTGGTGCAGCCCAGCGAGGCCGCCGCGGCGGCGATCACGAACACCGAGGTGGCCGAGAAGAACACCCCGGCCTCCGCCGTCGACAGGGTGCGGGTCACCGCGACCACGATCGCCACGTTCAGCGCCGCGCCGACCAGCGCCCCGGCCATGTTCAGCACCCCGCCGCGCAGCACCGCGCCGGTCTCGGCGGCGCGGGAGGGGGCCGGGGCGCTCACCGGCGCCAACTCGGGGTCCGTCCCAGCCAGGCGGCCAGCCGCTCGTCGTGCGGGGCGAAGTACGCGTCCAGCCGTGCCCGCAGCCGTTCGGGCATCGGGCTGCGCGGCCGGGCGTTGTGCCGCTCGAAGGCGACGCCGTTCGCGGGCGGCAGGCCCAGGAAGCGCTCGACCGCGGCGAACACCGGCCGCGGGTCGGTGAAGAAGTCGCCGCTGTCCACCACCAGGATCCGGTCCCGGCCGACCGCCTTCTCCAGCCGCTCCAGCTGCTCGGCGTAGCGGCCCCTGGCCAGGTAGGCGTGGTGGCGGTGGGCGTGCGCGAGGGCGGCGGGCAGCGCCGACGGGTCCGCGCCGGGCCGCTGCGCGCCCGCCAGCCGCTCGGGCTCCAGGTCCAGCGCGCGCTCGAAGGGCTCCGTCTCGAAGCCGCGCGCCCGCTCGTGCGCGTGCGCGGAGTAGGCCCGCTGCACCGGGTCGCGCACCGCCACCAGCAGCCGCGCCTGCGGCAGGGTGGCGGCGATCCGCTCGGCGGCCAGCGGGTGGAACAGGTAGTACGGGCTGGACTCGCCGGTGAGCGCGGGCGCGCCGGTGCGCCGCCGCACCCGCTCCGCCGTGCGCAGCAGCGGGAAGTGCGAGCGGTACCAGCCGAGCGTGCGGTGGTAGCCGACGTCGAAGTAGTGCACCCCCTTGCGCAGCGGCGGCGCGATGACGTTGCCGTGCTGGACCAGCGCCTTGAACAGGGAGGTGGTGCCCGAGCGCTGCGCGCCGACGATGAGGAAGCCGGGCAGCATCCGCGCGTCGGCGCTGAGCAGCCCGGCAGCGCGGCACGCGCCCCGGGCGGCGGCGAGCGCGGCGGAGCGCAGCGCGCGGCGCGCGGGGGCTCGCGGAGGGGCGGGGCGGGGGGAGGCCACGGTCGGAGTCCTTCGGGTGTCGGAGCGCCGGGGCGGCGCGGGCGGCGTCAGCGGGGGCGGAGCGTACGGACGTGTCTGCGCAGCGGCGGGAGCAGCCAGCGCCCGATCCCGGCCACCGGCGCGCCCACGTCGTCCTGGCGGTCGCGCAGGTAGCGCACCGCGATCTCGGTGAGGTAGAGGGCGGCGACCACGCCCGCCGCCGCGGGTGCGACGCCGAACGGGCGCAGCAGCCGCCCGGCCGACGCGCACAGCGCGGTGGTGTCGGCGGGGCCGGCCCGGCCGCGGGCGCTGACCATGTCCTGCAGCCGCAGGTGCAGCGCGTCGAAGCCGACGGGGACGCCCTGCCGGTAGCGCTCCCAGTCCCACACCAGCACCCCGGTGCGGTGCGGCGCGAGGTTGCCGCGGGTGAGGTCGCCGTGCCAGCCGCCGAAGGCGAGCTCGACGTCGGGCAGGCCGTCGAGCACCGCGCGCAGCGCCGCGGCGGGCTCGGCCGCCTCGGGGCCACGGGCGGCCAGCCCGTCCAGGTCCCGGTACAGGTCCTTGAGGTAGGCGCAGCCCAGCAGCGGCGCGGTGTGGGTGCCCTGGGCGGCGGCGATCTCGGCCAGGCAGGCGCGCAGCCGCGCCGGGCGGCGGGTCAGCTCCGGGCCGGGCACCGGCAGCGCCTCGAGCACCAGCAGCGGCCGCCCGTGCCACTCCGACAGCGCCAGCACCCCCGGCACCCGGGTGTGGCGCAGCGGCGCTGCGGCCAGGGTCCGCAGCGCCGCCGCCTCCGCCCGCACGAGTTCGGCGGTGAGGGCGTTGGCGGCCAGCTTGGCGAAGGCCAGCGTCGCCCCCCGCGGTGTCATCAGGTGCAGCACCGGCTTGCGGTTGGCGCGCGGCGGGCCGAGCCGCACCGCTACCGCGAGTTCACGGCCGAGCAGGCCGGCCAGCCACTCCTCGATCGTCGCGACGCCGTCGGGCGCCAGCACGTGCAGCCGCTCGGTGAGCAGCCGGTCCGCCAGCCCGCAGCGCAGCGCCGCGCCCAGCGCGGCCGCGCCGAAGCGGCGGGTGCTCGCGACCGCCCGCGCCGCGGCACGCGGGTGCGGCCACGGCAGCAGCAGCCGGGGCGCCCGCGCCGAGGGCAGCGGCAGGTACCCGGCCCGGCTCGGCGCGCCGCCCGTCGACGCCGCCAGCCGCACCGGCGCCGGCCACAGCGCCGCCACGCAGGGGTCGCGGCCCGGCTCGGGCGCCGGACCGCTCATGGCGCGCCCCTCGGCACAGGCGGCGAGCCCGCGCGTGCCGTCTCGCGCTCGCGCCGCCACAGCACGGCGACCCCGGCCATGGTGATGATCAGCGCGGCGAGCATCGTGGTGTAGACGAACATGAACCAGAACGGCAGCAGCAGCCCCAGCAGCGCGGCCGAGCCCACCGCCGAGCGGTCCGCGCGGTAGCGCCAGGCGGTGTAGCCGAAGTAGCCGAGGAAGAGCGCCGCGCCGACCCAGCCGTTGGCGATCAGCATCAGCCAGAGCTGGCCGTTGTTGCCGATCACCATGTTCCCGCACTGCGGGCAGTCGCGGCTTGCGCCGATCGCGATGGAGCGCCCGCTGCCGCGCATCTCCCGGGTGCTGCCCCAGCCGACGACGGGGGAGCCGAAGGAGGCGCGCACCGCCGCGGCGCTGGCCGCCTCCCGCCCGTCGTCGCTGTGCGGGTTGTCCAGGCGGGCCTGCACCACGTCCAGCAGCGGCGACAGCGCGACGGCCGAGGCCAGCAGCGCCGCCGCGCAGCCCGTCGCGAGCAGCGTGCGGACGCGTCCGGCGCGCGCCAGCCGGTGCGCCGCGAAGGCGGCGGCCAGGGCGAGCGCGATCCACAGCCCGCGGTTCATCGAGTACACGACGGGCACCAGGGCCAGCGCCGCGGTGATCCCGGCCGCCCAGCGCAGCGCCGTCCCGCCCAGGCACCACCAGCCCGCGACCAGCCAGGCCAGCAGCAGCGAGAAGTTCTGCGCCCAGGTGTTGGTGTACTCCCAGGGCGCCGAGGCGCGCGGAGCGTCGTAGCCGAGGAAGTCCATGGTCTGCGCGGCGGTGGGGCGCAGCAGCGCGCGCAGGTAGGCGTCTCCGGCCAGCCCTTCGGGCAGCAGCGCCTCCAGCGGGGAGGGGTAGGAGAAGTGCGGGGCGAAGGTGCCCAGCAGCCCGCCCGCCACCGTCACCGCGCACAGCCAGGCCAGCAGCCGCGCCACCGTCGCGTCGGGCAGCCGCGAGCGGCCGAGGTTGCCGATGTAGAGGCAGACGACCGTGGCGACCAGGTAGTTCACCTGGCGCAGCGCGAAGCCCAGGTAGCCGGCCGAGCCCGGCATCGTGTCCGGCGGGGTCAGGTGCACCAGTGCGAGGCCGAACAGTGACCAGGCCAGGAAGAGCAGCCACAGCGCGAAGCCCGGCGGCACCCGGATCGCCGGGCGGCGCACCAGCTCGACCGCCATCGGGACCGCGAACAGCCAGAAGGCGAACTGGCCGAGTCCCAGCGCCCACCACAGCGGGTAGCCGCCGACCATCGCGATCAGCGGCCAGCCCGGCGGCAGCGCGCCGGCGGGCCCGCCGACCGGGCCCGCCGCGGCGCGGCGGGCGGTCGGCGGCACGGTCGGCGCTCGGACGGCGCCGCGGCTCATGGCCGGGGCAGCGCGGCGGCGCCGGCCTCCGGCTCGGCCGCCTGCCCGGCGGCGTCCGCGTCCGCGCCCGTCGCGGCGCGGGGCGCGGGGGCCGAGCCGTCCCGGTCGGCCGGGACGGCGTCGGTGACCCGCGGCAGGCTCTCGGTCACGGCCTCGGTCGGCACCGGGGCGGAGATCTCCGGCCCCGGTGCGGCGGCCGACGCGGGCGGGACGGTGACCGCGCCCAGTACGGCCGCGCCCCGGCGCGACAGCTTGGCCACCGCGGCGGTGAGCGTGTCGTGGCGGGTGCGGCCCAGCTCCACCACCAGGACGGCGGCGTCGGCCGCGGCGGCCATGGCGGTGGCGTCGGCGCGGTCGGTGGTCGCGGCGGTGCGCACCACCACGTAGCGGGCGCCGGCGCGGAACTTCTCGATCAGCCGGGTCATCGCGCCGCGCTGCACCAGGTCGGCGGCGCGCGCCCGCTGCCGCCCCGGGCCGATCACCCGCAGCGCGGGCACCTGCGCGGGCCGCCGCTCGACCTCGGCCGGGTAGGCGGCGGCCAGCAGCAGCTCGGCCAGGCCGGGACGGTCGCCGTCGTCGTCGGGCACGGTGAGGTCGGCCCCGACCAGCAGGGTGTCGTGCCCGGTGCGGGCCAGCGCGGCGGCCAGGTTCAGCGCCACGGCGTCGGCCGCGCCGCCCGGACCGGTGCCGGTCACCAGCACGACATGCGAGCCGCTGCCCAGGGTGGCCGCGACCGACAGGCCGAGGTCGTGGTAGCCCTGGCCGGTCCGGCCGTGCGGCGACAGCGGCCCGGTGGCGGCGACGGAGCCGGGCGGCAGGTCGAGCAGCACCGGCAGGCCGACCCGCCGCTCGACGTCCTGCGGCCGGTGCACCGAGCGGTCGCGCCGGTCGGTCCACCAGGCCAGCGCCAGCCCGGCCAGCAGCCCCGTCATCAGGCCCCCGCCCAGCCACAGCACCGGCACCGGGCGGCTGGGCGCCTCGGGCGGCCGTGCGGCGGTGATCACCCGGCCCGGCACCAGTTCGGCGGTGGCCAGCGGGGTGATCTGGTCGCGCAGCGCGGCCACGTCGGTGCCGAGCACCTGGAGCTGGGTCTGGGCGCGCAGCAGGTCGGCCGAGCCCGGCGCCGCCTCGGCCGCGCGCTCGCTCCAGGCGTCCAGGTCGTCGGTGCGGTCGGTGATCTCGTTCTCCAGCGCCCGGATGCGGCTGCGGACCTGCCGCTCTCCGACGTCCAGGCGCTGCTCCAGGTAGCTCTCGGCCAGCGCCTGCGCCCCGTCGCGGGCCCGCTCCGGGGTGGGCGCGGTGTAGGAGATCTCCAGCACGGTGCTGTTGGGCGGCACGGTGACCGCGGTGCCCTCGCGCAGCTCGGGGTAGCCCACCCCGCCGCCGAGCGCCGCGATGGCGCGCTCGCCCACCTCGGCGGAGGTGACCAGCTGCGCCTCGGTGTCCAGGTTCACCTCGCCGGCCCGCCCGGCGGAGGGCCCGGTGGCCGGCGTCGACGTCGCCATGGCGTCCACCTGCACGGTGCTGGTGGCGGTGTAGGCGCGCGGCAGCACCGCGAAGACCGTCCCGGCCACCGCGAGCCCGGCCGCCAGCCCGCCCGCCACGATCCACCACCGCCGCCGCAGCAGCGCGGCGTAGTCACCCAAGGTCGTATCGGCGGGCCCGGCCGCCGAGGCCGCGTCCGGCGGTTCCCCCATCGACACCCTCATCAGCCCCTCAGACTTCCGACGACTCTGTGCGATTAGTGACCATCTAATCACCTTGAGTAGTTGTTCGAGGGTCTCTTCGGCACGCGTCGTGTGAGGAGTGCGGGATCGGTAGCGGGAGGTGCGGATCGGTCGCAAAAGATCTGCCACCCGTTTACGAGTATCGTTTTAGCGCAATGCGTAGACTCCACATATGAGCGTGGCGAGCGTCGAACCCCTGCCAGACTGGGTAATCCCTCCGCCGGGTGGATTCACCGCTGACGCCTTCTTCGAGCTGAAGGGGCTGCCCCGGCACACCGAGCTGATCGACGGGAGCCTCGTCTTCATGAGCCCGCGGCAGAAGTGGCACAGCAAGGTCATCGACCTGCTTGTCGCGGAGCTCGACGCGCAGGCTCCGGCTGAGTGCCGTGCCCACCGCGAGATGACGGTCCGCCTGGCAAAGCGCCAGGTGCCCGAGTCCGACGTCGTGGTCGTCACGACCGAGGCATTCGATCGCAGCGAGCCATCGACCTACTATCTGCCCGCCGACGTGCTGCTCGCGATCGAGGCGGTCTCGCCCGACTCCGAGGACCGCGACCGTGATACCAAGCCGCGCAAGTACGCCGCCGCCGGTATCCCGCACTTCTGGCGGGTGGAGTGCGACGATCCCGACTCCGCCGTCGTCTACACCTACGAGCGCGACCCGGCCGGCGGCACGTACGCGCTGACCGGGATCTTCCACGACCGGCTGAAGACCACGGTGCCGTTCCCGCTCGACATCCCGTTGCTGGATGTCAACGCCCGCCGCCGCCAGCCCTAGTCAGCCGTCGGCCGCGACCCAGCCGTCCTTGACCAGGTGGTCGAAGACGCGGGCGACGGCCTCGTCGACGGTGAGGTCGGAGGTGTCGACGGTGAGGTCGGCGTCGGCGGGCTCCTCGTAGGGGTCGGACACGCCGGTGAACTCGGTGATCTCGCCGGCGCGGGCCTTGGCGTACAGGCCCTTGGTGTCGCGGGCCTCGCAGACCTCGATCGGGGTGGCGACGTGGACGAGAACGAAGCCGCCGACCTCCTCGGCCATGGCGCGGACCTCGGCGCGGGTGGCGGCGTAGGGGGCGATCGGCGCGCACACGGCCACGCCGCCGTGCCGGGCGACCTCGGCGGCGACGTAGCCGATGCGGCGGATGTTGAGCTCGCGGTCTGAGCGGGAGAAGCCGAGCCCGGCCGACAGCAGCCGGCGCACGACGTCGCCGTCGAGCAGGCTGACCCGGCGGCCGGCCTCGGCCAGGGAGTCGGCGAGGCCGCGCGCCACGGTGGACTTGCCCGAGCCGGACAGGCCGGTGAACAGGACGACGAGGCCGCGCCGGGAGCGCGGCGGGCGGGCGGCGGCGAGTTCGGCGGCGACCGCCGGAGGGGTGAACCAGTCGGGCAGCGGCTCGCCCGCGTCCAGCAGCTCGGCCAGCTCCTCGGGCCCCGGCTCGGCGCGGACGTGCTCGGGCGCCACCTTCTCGGCCGGGCGCCACACCTCGACGTCGGTGTCGTAGACCCACAGCGGCGGGACCAGCACGGACGGCTGCTCGGCGGCGCGGTCGCCCAGCGGGAGCGGCTGCTCGCTGAGCAGGTGGGTGGCGCCGTAGGCGGCGGCG
Source organism: Allonocardiopsis opalescens (assembly GCF_003002095.1). Lineage (GTDB taxonomy): Bacteria > Actinomycetota > Actinomycetes > Streptosporangiales > Streptosporangiaceae > Allonocardiopsis > Allonocardiopsis opalescens. Next base: position 581,760 of record NZ_PVZC01000001.1, read on the forward strand.
ACCCGGCCGGCCAGCGCGCGCTCGGCCTCCGGCGGCGCGCCGTGGCCGGGCAGCGGCACCACGGCCAGCGCGGTGCCGGCCGGCAGCTCGGGCAGCGCGGCGCGCACCGTGCGCACCAGGGCGTCGCCGGTGGCGACGGGGTGGGCGGCGGCCGGGTTCACCAGCACCAGGACGCGGACCTCGCGCGGCCCGCCGAGCTGCTCCACGGTGTGGCGGAGCTGGGCGATGGCGCGGCGGTGCAGCGGCCCGCCCGCCACCACGGCCAGCACGGCCGAGGCCGTGCCCAGCTGGGCGCGGACCGCCTCGGGGCCCTGGCGCAGCGCGCGGAAGGTGCCGTGCGCGGGCGGGCGGAGGGCGTGCACCGGCCCGGCGGCGCGGCGCTCGCCCGGCGGCCCCCAGCGCTCGGTGACGTCGAGCCGGGCGACCGGGGTGCCCTCGGGGTCGGTGAGCACCAGGCTCGGCGCGTCCGGCTCGCCCTCGGGCAGCCGCAGGGTGATCGCCACCGGCCACGGCGTGCCGTCGGCCAGTCGGCGGCGGGCGCGGACGGCTTCGGCGTCGGCCTCGCCGAGGAAGCCGGGCAGCGGGTAGCCGCCGTTGAGCAGCAGCTCCAGATCCGCGAGTTCGGCGGCGGACGGGGTGTGAGCCGGGAGTTCGCGCAGCTCGTGAGGCAGCATGCCAGCATCGTAGGACGGCCCGCGCGCACGGAGGCGCGCCGATCGGCGCTTTTCCGTGACCCATCCGCTTCCTGGCGAAATGTCAGCGGGCCCCGGGCGTGCCCAGCCGGTTTCGGACGTCCGCAGCCCGCCGCCGAGTCCGCCCGTAAGACGGGAGGCGACCGGGCCGGCGCCGCCGCTACAGCACCCGCGCGTCGCGCTTCTCGCGCTTGCGCAGGACCAGGGTGAACTCGTCGGCGATCCGGTTGCCCGCGCGGTCGGTGCCGCGGCCGAGCGCCGCGGCGAGCCGGGCCGCCAGCCCGGGCACCGGCAGCGGGTAGCGGGAGCTGTGCTGGTCGATGATGTCGAGGTCGCGCACGATCGCGTACGCGCGCACACCGTTGAGGCTGACCACCGGCTCGTACACCGCCGGGCCGCGGTCGGGCGGCCGGGCGCCGTCCCCGGCGCCGGGCCCCTGCTGCGGCGCCTGCGGTTCGGGCTTGGCGCTGGTGGGCGTCGCCACGTAGCCGTCGTCGCGGCCCGTCCTGGGCCGGCCCCCGCGCCCGAGCACGCCGAACTCGGCCGCCCACTCCGTCCAGGTGGTCCGGTCGCCCGCGCCCCGGCGGCCGGTCGGGCGCGGCCACGGCAGCCGGGCGCGCAGCGCCTCGGGCAGCGCCCGGTCGAGGACGCCGTAGCGGGAGTCGCGGTCGTGCGAGCGCAGCAGCAGCAGCCCGCCGGGGCGCAGCGCGGCCACCAGCCGGTCGAGCACCAGTTCCGCGTGGCCGATCCGCTCGATCACGAAGGACGCGTGCACGATGTCGAAGCACCGCTGCCCCAGCGGCACCGTGCGCAGGTCGCCCAGGTGCAGCTCGGCCAGGTCGGTGCGGCCCAGCGCCCGCTCGCGCGGCCCCGGCTCGTCGGTCTCCACCCCCACCACCTGCGCGGCGAGCCGGCCGAGGTCCAGCGGCGGCGCCAGCCCGCAGCCCGCGTCCAGCACGGCCAGCCGGCGGTAGCCGAGGTCCTGGCCGTGGAAGCGCACCCGCTTGGAGAAGGGGTCGGCGCCGCTCGGCCCGGTCGGTGGTCCTGCCACTGCATGCTCCGCCATGATGCAGAGAGTAGCCGCATATGACGCTGAGTGGGCGGCAGCACTCCGGGCGGCACGCTGAGCGGTCGCTCCGACGCGCTCGGTGGCGGCGCGCGCGACCGCGTCCACCGGCGCATAGAGTTGGGCCGGGGGCTCAAACCCGACTCCGAGACCGGGTCGGGATCGCCGTCATCCCCCGGTCAGTGGAGATGAACCTTTCCGGACTGCTGCCCGTCCTCGCCGACGATCCGGCGCTGAACCGCGCCCTTGAGGCCGCCCGCAGCGGCGGCGTCGCCCACCTCGACCTGGTCGCCCCGCCCGGGCTGCGCCCGTTCCTGGTGGGCGGCCTGGCCGCCGACGCCCCAGCGGGCGCCGGCCAGCCCGTGCTCGCGGTCACCGCCACCGCCCGCGAGGCCGAAGACCTCGCCGACGCGCTGCGCTCACTGCTGCCGCCCGACGCGGTGGCGCTCTTCCCCGCCTGGGAGACCCTGCCGCACGAACGCCTGTCGCCCCGCTCCGACACGGTCGGCCAGCGGCTGGCCGTGCTGCGCCGGCTGGCGCACCCCGACCCCGCCGACCCGCTCACCTCGCCGCTGCGCGTCGTCGTCGCCCCGGTGCGCGGCGTGCTGCAGCCGATCGTGTCGGGCCTGGGCGAGCTGCGCCCGGTGCGGCTGCGCACCGGCGACGAAGCCGACCTGGAGGACGTGGTCACCGCCCTGGTCGAGGCCGGCTACTCCCGGGTCGACCTGGTCGAGAAGCGCGGCGAGCTGGCCGTGCGCGGCGGCATCGTCGACGTCTTCCCGCCCACCGAGGAGCACCCCCTGCGGGTGGAGTTCTGGGGCGACACCGTCGAGGAGATCCGCTACTTCAAGGTCGCCGACCAGCGCAGCCTCGACGGCGCCCTCACCGAGGGCCCTGGCGCGGGGCTGTTCGCCCCGCCCTGCCGGGAGCTGCTGCTCACCCCCGAGGTGCGCGAGCGGGCCCGCGAGCTGTCCGCGCGGCACCCCGCGCTCGCCGACATCCTCGACAAGCTCGCCGAGGGCATCTCCGTCGAGGGCATGGAGGCCTTCGCGCCGGTCCTCGCCGACGGCATGGAGCTGCTGCTCGACTACCTGCCCGACGGCGCCTTCGTGGTCGCCTGCGACCCCGAGCGGATCCGCACCCGCGCCGCCGAACTGGTCGCCACCAGCCAGGAGTTCCTGGAGGCGTCCTGGATCGCCGCCTCCACCGGCGGCGAGGCGCCCATCGACCTCGGCGCGGCCGCCTACAAGTCCATCGCCGAGATCCGCGCCGACGCCGGCCGCCTCGGCCTGGCCTGGTGGACCGTCACCCCCTTCTCCGCCGACGAGGGCGCCGCCGGCGCCGCGGCCGACGACGACTCCCTCGTCATCGGCGCCACCGCCGCCGAGGAGTACCGCGGCGACACCGAGCGCGCGCTGGCCGACGTCAAGGACTGGCTGCACGAGCAGTGGCGGGTGGTGCTGCTCACCGAGGGCCACGGCCCCGCCCAGCGGCTGCTGGAGATGCTGCGCGCCGCCGGCCTCGGCGCCCGGCTGGCCGACGACGTCCGCGAGCCGCCGCCGCCCGCCATCGCGGTGGTGTCGTGCGCCCAGATCGAGCGCGGCTCGGTCTGGCGCTCGGTGCGCACCGCCGTGCTCACCGAGTCCGACATCGTCGGGCAGCGCTCCTCCACCAAGGACATGCGCCGGATGCCCAGCAGGCGGCGCAATGTCGTCGACCCGCTCCAGCTGCGCACCGGCGACTACGTCGTGCACGAGCAGCACGGCGTGGGCCGCTACATCGAGATGGTGCAGCGCACCGTCCAGGGCGCCACCCGCGAGTACCTGGTCATCGAGTACGCGGCCGCCAAGCGCGGCCAGCCGGGTGACCGCCTGTTCGTCCCCACCGACCAACTGGAGGAGGTCACCCGCTACGTCGGCGGGGAGGCACCCACCCTGAGCCGGATGGGCGGCGCCGACTGGGCCAAGACCAAGCAGCGCGCCCGCAAGGCCGTCCGGCAGATCGCGGGCGACCTCATCCGGCTGTACTCCGCGCGGCAGGCCTCGCCCGGCCACGCCTTCGGCCCCGACACCCCCTGGCAGCGCGAGCTGGAGGACGCCTTCCCGTACGTGGAGACCCCCGACCAGCTGGCCGCCATCGAGGAGGTCAAGGCCGACATGCGCAAGCCGGTGCCGATGGACCGGCTCATCTGCGGCGACGTCGGCTACGGCAAGACCGAGGTGGCGGTGCGCGCCGCCTTCAAGGCCGTCCAGGACGGCAAGCAGGTGGCGGTGCTCGTCCCCACCACCCTGCTGGTGCAGCAGCACCTGTCCACCTTCGCCGAGCGCTACGCCTCCTTCCCCGTGGTGGTGCGGCCGCTGTCGCGCTTCCAGTCCGACGCCGAGACGCGCGCCACGCTCGAGGGGCTGCGCGACGGCAGCGTGGACGTGGTCATCGGCACCCACCGGCTGCTGTCCAACGAGACCCGCTTCAAGCAGCTCGGGCTGATCATCATCGACGAGGAGCAGCGCTTCGGGGTCGAGCACAAGGAGTACCTGAAGCGGATGCGCACCCAGGTCGACGTGCTGTCCATGTCGGCCACCCCGATCCCGCGCACCCTGGAGATGGGCATCACCGGCATCCGGGAGATGACCACCATCCTCACCCCGCCCGAGGAGCGGCACCCCGTGCTGACCTTCGTCGGCGGCTACGACGAGAAGCAGATCGCCGCCGCCATCCGCCGCGAGCTGATGCGCGAGGGCCAGGTCTTCTTCGTGCACAACCGGGTCGCCTCCATCGACCGCGTCACCGCCACGATCCGCCGGCTGGTGCCCGAGGCGCGGGTGGCCTTCGCCCACGGCCAGATGAACGAGAACCAGCTCGAACGGGTGATGGTCGACTTCTGGGAGAAGAACTTCGACGTGCTGGTCTCCACCACCATCGTCGAGTCCGGCCTGGACGTGCCCAACGCCAACACCCTGATCGTGGACCGCGCCGACACCTACGGCCTGTCCCAGCTGCACCAGCTGCGCGGCCGGGTGGGCCGGGGCCGGGAGCGGGCCTACGCCTACTTCCTGTACCCGCCGGACAAGCCGCTGACGGAGACCGCGCACGAGCGGCTGGCCACCGTCGCCCAGCACACCGAGATGGGCGCGGGCATGTACGTCGCCATGAAGGACCTGGAGATCCGGGGCGCCGGCAACATCCTGGGCGCCGAGCAGTCGGGCACCATCGCCGGGGTCGGCTTCGACCTCTACGTGCGCATGGTCGGCGAGGCGGTCCGCGAGCTCAAGGGCGAGGGCCGCCAGGCCGAGGAGGTCGAGACGCGGGTCGAGTTGCCCGTCAACGCGCACATCCCGCACGACTACGTCGCGGGGGAGCGGCTGCGGCTGGAGGCGTACAAGCGGATCGCGGGCGCCGCCGACGACGACGAGATCGCCGCGGTGCGCGAGGAGCTGGCCGACCGCTACGGCGAGCCGCCCGAGCCGGTCGACAACCTGCTGCGGGTGGCGCGCTTCCGGGTGGTCGCCAAGCGCGCCGGACTCACCGACGTCGTGCTCCAGGGCACCTCCGTGCGCTTCGGGCCGGTGAACCTGCCCGAGTCGGGCATGCTGCGGCTGCGGCGGCTGTACCCCAAGAGCGTGTACAAGGCGCCGACCAGCACCCTGCTGGTGCCCGCGCCCAGGTCGTCGGGCTTCGGCGGCAAGCCGCTGCGCGACATCGAGCTGCTGGACTGGTGCGCCGAACTGGTGCGCGCCGTGCTGCTGGAGCCGGTGGGCGCCGGGCGCGGCACCGCGGGGTCGGGCGCACGGTGACGCGCGCTACCCTGGCAGTCGCATACCGCACGTTCGTGGAAGGAACCGACCGCGTGTTGCCGCACTCCTCCTCCCCGGCGTCCCGTCCGCGGCGCCCGCGCGCCCGGACCCTGCTCGCCGGACTGGCCCTGGCCGCCGCCGGCCTCGCGCTGAGCGCGTGCGGGCCCCAGCAGGCGGGCGCGGCCGCCATCGTGGGCGGCGAGCGGATCAGCACCGAGTCCGTCCGCGCCGACCTCGACGAGATCGCGGTGCTGGCCGAGGAGTCGGGCCAGCAGCTCACCGACGAGCAGCGCGGCCAGCTCTCCGGCGAGGTGCTGCGCCAGCGCATTCTGTACGTGATCGGCGACACCACCGCTGAGCAGGCCGGGCTGGAGTTCAGCCAGGGCGAGCTGGACGCCCAGCTGGAGTCCATGGGCGGCGCCGAGCAGCTGGCCGCCCAGGGCGTGCTGCCCGCGCACCAGGACTCCGTGGTCCGCTTCGAGCTGCTGGTGCAGCGGCTCGGCGAGCAGGCGTCGGAGCAGGAGCTGGCCGCCGTGGTCGAGCAGCTGCGGCCGCAGGCCGAGGCGCAGCTGCTGCCGCAGCTCCAGCAGATGTACGGCGACCAGCAGGAGCTGATCGACGCCGAGATCAATCGCCAGCTGGAGGGCCAGGCCCGCCAGCAGGTCGCGCTGCAGGCGGTGCAGACCGCCGCCCAGGAGATCTCGGTCGACGTCAACCCCCGCTACGGCACCTTCGACCCCGCCACCCTGAGCATCAACCCGGAGTGGAACGCCGTCTCCGCGCCCGAGGAGTCCGGGCAGCCGACGGTGCCCGGCATGGGCGGTGTGATCCCTCCCGATGGCGGCTGAGCCGGATCCGCCCGCGGGCGGGGAGCGCCCCGGAGCCGGCGAGGTCCCCGGGGCGCGGCTGCTGGACCTGGTGGCCACCATGGACCGGCTGCGCCGGGAGTGCCCCTGGACGGCGGGCAAGACCCACCGCACCCTGGCCCGCTTCCTGATCGAGGAGGCCTACGAGACCCTCGACGCCATCGAGGGCGGTGACCCCGACGAGCTGCGCGAGGAGCTGGGCGACGTCCTGCTCCAGGTCGTCTTCCACGCCCGGATCGCGGCCGAGCGGCCCGGCGGCTTCACCATCGACGACGTCGCCGCCGCGCTCAACGACAAGCTCGTCCGCCGCCATCCCCACGTCTTCGCGGGCGCCGAGGTCGGCGGCCTGGAGGACATCCGGGCCAACTGGAACCGCATCAAGGCCGAGGAGCGGGCCGCCAAGCGGCTCGCCGCCCCCGACGGCGGGGCCGAGCCCTCGGTGCTGGCCGGCGTCCCCTTCGGCCAGCCCGCCGCCCAGCTCAGCGCCGAGCTGGCCAAGCGCGCCGAGGCGGCCGGGGTGCCGCCCGAGGTGATGGCCGACGACGGCGAGCCCGGCGGCCGGCTGTTCGCCGCCGTGCTGGCCGAGCGCGGCCGGGGCGGCGATCCCGAGACCGACCTGCGCGCCGCGGCCCGCCGCTTCGACCGCCGGGTCCGCGCCGCCGAGGCCAAGGCCCGCGCCGAGGGCCTGGACCCCCGCTCGCTCAGCCCCGAGCAGTGGCGGGCCTACTGGGACTGACGGCTCAGCCGACCGCGCGTCCGGTGGGCGCGTAGTCGGGCAGCTCGATCGCGGTGGAGGCCCGGTCCAGCGCCGAGGCCAGGCCGTTGAGCCGGGGCAGGTGCGGGAGCAGGCGGATGGTGCGGTCGCGCAGCCACAGCGCGGCGCGGGTGCGCGGCGCCAGCGTCCCGGCCCCCGACAGCGCCACCTTCTGGTTCCGGGCGACGAACCCGGCCATCCGCTCCTGGTAGCGGGCGAAGGCGGCGGCGTGGTCGCCGCCGGCGGCGGCCAGCTCGCCAGCGAGCACGTACGCGCCGACCAGGGCCAGGCTGGTGCCCTGGCCCGACAGCGGCGAGGCGCAGTAGCCGGCGTCGCCGACCAGCGCGATCCGCCCCCGCGACCAGCGGTCCAACCGGATCTGGCTGATGGAGTCGAAGTAGAAGTCGGGTGCGTGCTCCATCTCGGCCAGCAGCTCCGGCGCCCGCCAGCCGACCCCGGCGAAGGCGTCGGCCAGCGCCCGGCGCTGCACCGCCGGGTCCCGGTCGCCGGGCAGCTCGGGCGAGGCGAAGCCGAAGACCGCGTGGGTGGGCGCGCCGCTCGCGGCGCGGGCCGTGCCCACCAGCCGGCCCGGCTCGTTGTGCAGCAGCGTCCAGTGCTCGCGGCCCAGGCGGTCGGGGACGGTGCAGATCGAGATGTAGTAGCCCAGGTGGTGCCGGTACCGCGTCTCCGGGCCGAAGGCGAGCGCGCGGACGCGCGAGTGCATGCCGTCGGCGCCCACCACCAGGCCGAAGCGGCGGGTGCCGCCGCGTTCGAAGGCGACCTCCACGCCGTCTGCGCCCTCGGTGAGGGCGGCGACGGAGTCGCCGAACAGGTACTCGGTCCCGTCGGCGGTGGCCCGGTGCAGGATCTCCAGCAGGTCGCCGCGCGGGATCTCGACATCGCGGTCGCGGCCCGCCCCGGCGAAGACGTCGGCGGACAGTTCCACCTTCGTGGCTCCCGCGGCGTCCACATAGGCGATGCCGCGCATCCGGGTGCGGGCGGCGCGCACGGTGTCGAGCAGGCCCATCCGCTCGGCCACGTCGACGGCGGCCCCGCGCAGGTCGATGCCGTAGCCGCCGGTGCGCAGCCGGGGAGCGTGCTCGACCACGGTGGGCCGGAAGCCGAAGCGTCGCAGCCAGTAGGCCAGGGCGAGTCCGGCGACGCCCGCGCCGGAGACGAGTACGCCAGTGTCGGTCTGGTTCATGTCGGTCCCCCGTGGTGCGGCCGCCGTAGCCCCGCCGTCCGCGCGGTGCGGGCGACGGAAGCGAGCCTACGGAGCCGACTTACCGGCCGTCAAGCAACTTACCGGGCGTCAAGTTGCTTACCGGTCGGCCAGTTTTCTACCGGGCGGCAGGTTTGGCCTCGGGATACACTCGACTCGGCGGACCGGCCGGACGCGGCCGGTCATCCGCCGCAGGAGCAGTGGGAGGCCGGGAGACCCCGGGATCACGGAGAGGCCGGGCGTGCCGAGGACCCAGACCGACACCAGGCAGGAGATCCAGGCGGTGGCCAGGGAACTGGTCGCCGCCCAGGGCTACGAGAAGACCAGCCTGCGGGAGATCGCGGAGCGGCTGGGCATCACCAAGGCCGCGCTCTACTACCACTTCCGGTCGAAGGAGGAACTGGTCCGCGCGATCGTCCAGCCGGTGCTGGACGGCACCGAAGAGGTGCTCGCCGCCGCCGAGGCGCGCGCCGACGAGCGCGGCCAAGTGGCGGCCGCCCCGCTGCTCGCGGAATTCTTCGACGCCCTCCAGCGGCACCGCGCCCTGTTCCAGATGATGTTCGGCGATGTCTCCCTGCTCGCCCGGCTCGACCTGCTCCCGCAGGTGCTCGGCTGGCGGCAGCGGATGAACACGCTTCTGGTCGGCCCGGTAGCGGCGCCCTCCGACCTCGCCCGGGCGACGGTCGCCGTCGGCGGCCTCCAGGACTGCCTGATGCTGAACGACCCGCCGGACTACTTCCGGGCCGCCGCGCTCGACGCCGCGATCGCGGCGCTCGGCCCGGCGGCCCGGTGAGGACCCGGAGCGGCACGGCGCGTCAGGACGGCACCGGCTCCGACTCGTCCGACCCGCCGGCCTCCCGCGAACCGGCGGCCGGCCGCTCCGCGTCCAGCCTGCGCTGCGCCAGGTGGGCCCGCACGGAGAAGGCGACGGCGGCGGCCCAGACCAGCGCGATGAACAGGTAGGCGAGGTTCTGCGCCAGTTCGGGGGCGGCGACCCAGTCGCTGCGCAGGATGGTGCGCACATTGGTCAGCACGATCACGCCGCCGACCAGCGAGCCGAGCACGCGCGGCGGCACGTGCCGCACCAGCCAGGCCGCGATCGGGGCGGCGACGAGTCCGCCGAGCAGCAGCACGCCCACCCAGGCGAAGTCGATGTTCTCCGAGCCGAGGCCGATCAGGAAGCCGAGGCTGGCGGCGAGCGCGATCACGAACTCGCTGGTGTCGATGGAGCCGACCACCTTGCGCGGCTCGATCCGGCCGCTGGCCAGCAGCGCGGGGGTGCCGACCGGGCCCCATCCGCCGCCGCCGGTGGAGTCGACGAAGCCGGCCACCAGGCCGAGCGGGGCGAGGAAGCGCTTGCGCAGCGGCTTGCCGAGGTTGCCCCGCGGGGTGCCCCACAGGGTGAACCTGACCAGGATGTAGACGCCGAGGGCCAGCAGGATGCCCGCCATGACCGGTTCGGCCGCCTCGGTGGACAGCCAGCTGAGGAAGGTGGCGCCGGCGAAGGCGCCGACGGCGCCCGGCAGCGCGATCCTGCGGACGACCTTCCAGTCCACATTGCCGAAGCGCCAGTGCGAGACGCCCGAGGCCAGCGTGGTGCCGATCTCCGACAGGTGCACGGTCGCCGAGGCGGCGGCCGGATTGGTGCCGATGGCCAGCAGCAGCGTGGTGGAGGTGACCCCGTAGGCCATGCCGAGGCTGCCGTCCACCAGCTGTGCCAGGAACCCGACGATGCCGAGCAGAACCAGAGCGCGCATGGGCGAGCACTTCCTATCCCTACTATTTGAGTAGGATTTTAGGGAGAGTGGTCGAGGCGCGTCAATGCCGCAAGCCTGGCAATGTCGATCGATTTCGTGGGTTTTGCGCTCCGGTGCCCGCCGTGCCCGACACCGGGTATGTGGTCTGGACCATTTCTGTTCATCTTCGCGGCGTTCCGGCCGGTCCCGGGCTGATTCGGCCCGACTCGTCCCCGCCTGCCGCGCGTGCCGGGACCACCGGCGCCGGACGACTCGCTACGCTCTAGGGGACTTAGGGGAACACCACCGGGCCGGGTGGCCCGGACCACGAGAAGGAGCTGTCCGTGTCGTCCATCGACGCCATCATCGCGCGGGAGATCCTCGACTCCCGCGGCAATCCCACCGTCGAGGTCGAGGTCGCCCTCGACGATGGCAGCGTGGCCCGCGCGGCCGTGCCCAGCGGCGCCTCCACCGGTCGGTTCGAGGCCGTCGAGCTGCGCGACGGTGACGAGCGCTTCGGTGGCAAGGGCGTGGAGAAGGCCATCGCCGGGATCGAGGACGAGATCGGCCCCGAGCTGGTCGGCTCCGACGCCCAGGAGCAGCGGCTCATCGACCGCGCCCTCATCGACCTGGACGGCACCCCCGACAAGTCGCGGCTGGGCGCCAACGCGCTGCTGGGCGTCTCGCTCGCGGTGGCCAAGGCCGCCGCCGACGCCGCCGAGCTGCCGCTGTTCCGCTACGTCGGCGGGCCCAACGCCCACGTGCTGCCGGTGCCGCTGATGAACATCATGAACGGCGGCGCCCACGCCGACACCAATGTCGCGATCCAGGAGTTCATGATCGCACCCGTCGGCGCCGCCTCCTTCCGCGAGGCGCTGCGCTGGGGCGCCGAGGTCTACCAGGCGCTCAAGTCCGTGCTCAAGGCGCAGGGCCTGGCCACCGGCGTGGGCGACGAGGGCGGCTTCGCGCCGAACCTCCCCGCCAACCGCGCCGCGCTCGACCTCATCATGGAGGCCATCGGCAAGGCGGGCTTCGCCCCCGGCACCGACATCGCGCTCGCGCTCGACGTCGCCGCCTCGGAGTTCCACGGCGCCGAGGGCTACACCTTCGAGGGCGGCGTGCGCGGCTCGCAGGAGATGATCTCCTACTACACCGAGCTGCTCGACTCCTACCCGCTGGTCTCCATCGAGGACCCGCTGGACGAGGAGGACTGGGACGGCTGGAAGGCGATGACCTCCTCGCTGGGCGGCCGCGTCCAGCTGGTCGGCGACGACCTCTTCGTCACCAACTCCGAGCGGCTGGCCCGCGGCATCGCCGAGGGCGCCGCCAACGCGCTGCTGGTCAAGCTGAACCAGATCGGCACCCTCAGCGAGACCCTGGACGCCGTCTCGCTGGCCGCGCGCAGCGGCTACGCCAACATCATCAGCCACCGCTCCGGCGAGACCGAGGACACCACCATCGCCGACATCGCGGTGGCCACCAACGCCGGCCAGATCAAGACCGGCGCGCCGGCCCGCAGCGACCGGGTGGCCAAGTACAACCAGCTGCTGCGGATCGAGGAGGAGCTGGACGAGGCCGCGGCCTACGCCGGCCGCACCGCCTTCCCCCGCTCCGGCCAGGCCGGCTAGCCGGACGCCGCGATGACGCGCTCAGCCCAGCCCTCCGAACCCGATCCCGACCGCCCCGGGCCGCGGCCGAAAGGCGCGGGCGACCGCCGCCCTGGCACGCCCCGGTCCGGTCGGCCGGAGCCGAAGGGCCGGGCCGAGCCGTCCCCGCGTCCGCGTGCGAAGCCCGCGCCGGGCCGGCCGGGCAAGCCCGGCAAAGCCGCTAAGCCCGAGGCGGGCGGCGCCGCCGAGCCGGCCAAGCCCGCCGCATCCGGCAGGCGCCCGGCGCAGGCCCGCACCGCGGCCGGCTCGGGCGACCCGCCGCGCGACCGTCGCGGCCGGCCCAACCTCACCAGCCGCGCCGCCGTGCTGGCCATCGTGGTGTGCGCCATCGCGCTGAGCGTCGCGTACCCGCTGCGCGAGTACATCGCGCAGCGGGCCGAGATCGCCGCCCTGGCCGAGGAGCAGGCCCGGCTGCGGGAGGCCATCGCCGCGCTGGAGGAGCGCCGCGACCAGCTGGAGGATCCCGTTTTCACCGAGCGCGAGGCCCGCAACCGGCTGCACTACCACTATCCGGGCGAGCGCTCCTACGTGATCGTGGGCGGCGACGACCTCGCCGGCTCCGGCGCCGACGCCGCCCAGGCCGATCCCGACCCCTGGTTCTCCCGCCTGTGGCAGTCGGTGCGTGCCGCCGACCGGGTGCCGCCCGCCCCGGACGCCGACTCCGGCGAGCGCGGCGCCGAGGAGCCGGCCGGCACCGGAACGGAGGGCGGCTGATGCCCGCCCGTGCCGAGGGCGCCGGAGCCCCGGACGCCCGCGACACCGCGGCGGTGGCCGGGCAGCTGGGCCGCCCGCCGCGCGGCCTGCGCGCGGTCGCGCACCGCTGCCCGTGCGGCCTGCCCGACGTGGTCACCACCGCGCCCCGGCTCGACGACGGCACCCCCTTCCCGACTCTCTACTACCTGACCTGCCCGCGCGCCGCGAGCGCCATCGGCACCCTGGAATCCGGCGGCGTCATGCGCGAACTGGCCGCCCGGCTGGCCGACGAGCCCGAACTCGCCGCCGGCTACGCCGCCGCGCACGCCTCCTACCTCGCCGACCGCGACGCCCAGGCCCGCGCCGACGGCACCCCGCCGCTGCCGGCCGGCATGCAGAGCGCCGGCGGCATGCCCGACCGGGTGAAGTGCCTGCACGCCCTGGTCGCCCACGAGCTCGCCGACCCCGGCGCCAACCCGGTCGGCCGCGCCGCGCTCGACCGGCTGCCGCGGTGGTGGGCGGCGGGCCCCTGCGTGCCCGACCCCGCCGGCGACGCCCCGGCCGCCGGCCCCCGCACCGAGCCCACCAGCGACAAGGACCCCCGATGACCCGTGTGGCCGCGATCGACTGCGGGACCAACTCCATCCGGCTGCTGATCGCCGAGCCCGACCCCGCCACCGGCGGCCTGCGCGACATCGAGCGGCGCATGGAGATCGTCCGGCTCGGCCAGGGCGTGGACGAGACCGGCCGGCTCGCCCCCGAGGCGCTGCAGCGCACCTTCACCGCGCTCACCGGCTTCGTCAAGCTCATCGACCAGCACGCCGTGGGCTCGGTGCGCATGGTCGCCACCAGCGCCACCCGCGACGCCGCCAACCGCCAGGAGTTCATCGACGGCGTGCGCGGCGTGCTCGGCGTGGAGCCCGAGGTGATCACCGGCGACGCCGAGGCGCGGCTGTCCTTCGCCGGCGCCACCGCCGAGCTGGCCGGGCGCGAACTCCCCGAGCCGTACCTGGTCGTCGACATCGGCGGCGGCTCCACCGAGTTCGTGCTGGGCGGCACCGAGGTGGCGGCCGCGGCCTCCGTCGACATCGGCTGCGTGCGGCTCACCGAGCGGCGGCTCCGCTCCGACCCGCCGACGCCGCCGCAGGTGGCCGCGGCCACCGGCGACATCGAGGCGGCGGTCGAGCGGGCCAGCGGCACCGTGCCGCTGCGCAGCGCCCGCACCCTCGTCGGCCTGGCCGGCACCGTCACCACGGTGGCCGGCATCGCGCTCGGCCTGTCCGGCTACGACGCCGAGCGCATCCACCACTCCTCGATCCCGGCCCGCCAGGTGTACGAGGTCAGCACCTACCTGCTCGCGCTGCCGCGCGAGCAGCGCGCCCGCATCCCGGTGATGCACCCCGGCCGCATCGACGTGATCGCGGCCGGCGCGCTGATCCTGGACCGGGTGATGCGCCGGCTGGACGTCTCCGAGGTGCTGGTCAGCGAGCACGACATCCTCGACGGCATCGCGTGGTCGCTGCTCGGCCGCCGGGTGTGAGCCGCGGCCCAGGGTCCGGTTAGGCATCTCACAGGCCCCGCCCTGAGAGGGTCGGGGGACCGGCGGCGCACCGAAACCGCTGCTCAGCGGGGGTGAGCGGCGGTCGGCGCCGCGCCGTGCGCGCCTGGCCGGGCCCATATTGGTCTGGACCATTCCGATCCGCTGTGGCACTGTTGAAGCAGAGCTTGTGAATGGATGCACAAGCTCGGAGATCTCGCTACGATAAGGCCAGAGCGAAAGATTCGCCGGGATTGACGGCGAATCGCAGTATGAAGCTTGCTCTGCTGACAACTATTGCCAAATTTTCGCGCAGTTCTCCAGAGTGGAAGCCGGGCACTTCCGGGAACGGGAGGCCCGCCAGCGGAAGGGCGTCCCGTGTCGAAGACCGTCACCAAGGTCCCCAGGATCCTCATCGTCGGCGGAGGCTACGTCGGCCTCTACACCGCGCTGCGGCTGCAGCGCCGGCTCCGCAGGGACGAAGCCGCGATCACCGTGATCGACCCGCAGTCGTACATGACCTACCAGCCGTTCCTGCCTGAGGCCGCCGCCGGCAACCTCTCGCCCCGCCACGTCGTGGTGCCGCTGCGCAGGGTCTTAAGGCGGGTGGAGGTCCTCAACGGCCGGGCCGTGCGCATCGACCACGCCGCCCGCACCGTCGAGTTCGAACCCAACGCCGGACCCAACCGCGAGATCGGCTACGACGTGCTGGTGATGGCGGCCGGCTCGGTCTCGCGCACCCTCCCCGTCCCCGGCCTGGCCGAGTGGGGCATCGGCTTCAAGACCGTCGGCGAGGCCATCCACCTGCGCAACCATGTGCTCCAGCAGCTCGACACCGCCGACTCCACCACCGACGCCGACGAACGCCGCAAGGCGCTCACCTTCGTCTTCGTCGGCGCCGGCTTCGCCGGAGTCGAGGCCATCGCCGAACTGGAGGACATGGCCCGCGACGCCTGCGCGCTCTACCCCAGCATCCGGCCCGAGGACCTGCGCTTCCACCTGGTCGAGGCCAGCGACCGCATCCTGCCCGAGGTCGGCCCCGAGATGGGCCGCTGGGCACTGGACCAGCTGCGCGGCCGCGGCGTGGAGATCCGGCTCGGCACCCGGCTCGAATCCGCCGTCGACCAGCACATCCGGCTCAGCGACGGCACCGCCTTCGACGCCGGCACCCTGGTGTGGACCGCCGGAGTCAAGCCCAGCCCGGTCGTCGCCGCCAGCGACCTGCCCACCGACGGCAAGGGCCGCGTCGTCGCCGACGAGTACCTGCGCGTCGCCGGCCACGACGACGCCTACGCCGCCGGCGACAACGCCGCCGTCCCCGACCTCACCGCCCCCGGCGAATTCTGCGCGCCCAACGCCCAGCACGCCGTCCGGCAGACCAAGGTGCTCGGCGACAACATCGTCGCCCGGCTCCGCGGCAAGGAGCCCAAGCCCTACCGCCACGCCTACGTCGGCTCGGTGGCCGGGCTCGGACTGCACATGGGCGTCGCCAACGTCTACGGCGTGAAAGTGCGCGGCGTGCTGGCGTGGTTCCTGCACCGCACCTACCACCTGTCGCGGGTGCCCACCGTCAACCGCAAGACCCGGGTGATGGCAGACTGGACGCTCTCGCTCTTCTTCCGCCGCGAATTCGTCTCCCTCGGCGGACTGGAACAGCCGCGACTGCCGTTCGAGATGGCCGCCAACCCGCAATTCGAAGACGGCCGGCTGCGACGCGTCAGCTGATCACCGGCGTGGCCGGGGCGCCGCACGCGTCCGCTCGATACCATAGCGTCCCGGCCACCGCCAGCCGGGCGAACGACGGATACAACGTTCTGGCCCGCTGGTGAGAATTGAGGAAGGCGGACGATCATCGCAAAGCGCCGCGGCATTCTCCGCACTCCGGCGCGAAGTGCGGAAATGCCCCGTACGCCGCGCGTCAAATTGATTTTCCCCTTTGTGGCGCTCTCCGCTGATTCGCCTGATGTACTTGAGCTGCGGGTATTATGTCCTCGCCCTCGTAGCCCAACGGTAGAGGCAGGCCCCCTAAAAGGGTCATGAGTGTCGGTTCGAATCCGACCGAGGGCACGCGAACCTCGGGGGAGGTGTGCTTGTGGCCCTGGCGGGCCCCTTCGCCTGGCTCGGTTCGCATATCTCCCGGGGGGGCGACCCCCCGGAACCCCCCGATGTGGGGGGCTTCGCCCCCCACGCCCCCCGACCCCCACGGCGTGCGGTGCGTCCTCGGTCCTTGCGGGTGCGGTTCGGGTTCGCGGTGGTTGGTTGGGGCTTCGCCCCTCACGGGTGCGGTCGGAGTTCGCGGGGTTGACCTGGGCGGGGTGGGGTGCGGGCCGGTTCCGGCGTGTGACCGGGTTGGTATGTGGCGTGGCTTTGCTGGGCGGGGGAGGTTGTGGTGGAGTTGGGGGCGGCAGGGAACTTTAGCCTTGTACTCGGTCGTTAGTTGATCGCAGACGTGTCCGCCCCGAAAGGCTTGGCCATCATGAGGAGTAGGAACCCCATCCTTAAGCGGGGGTTCGGTGCCGGCGCCGCGCCGTCCCACCAGCAGCTCAACGACATGTACAACCGGCCTGCCTATGGCCAGCAGTACCCCCAGCAGGGGTACGGCCAGCCGTACCCCCAGACGCAGCCGGGCTACGGGCAGCCGATGCCGCCCGGGTACGGTCCCGCGCACCCCACCCAGACCGGCCGCACGCTGACCTATGACGACGTCGTGGTGAAGAGCTTCATCACGCTCGGCGTCCTGGTGCTCGGCGCGGCCTTCGGCTGGATGGCCACGCAGCTGAACCCGGGCCTCGGCACCATGCTCATGATCGTCGGCGCCATCGGCGGTCTGGTGTTCGGCCTGTGGGCCTCGTTCAAGTCGCAGCCCAGCCCGGTGCTGACCCTGCTGTACGCCGCCTTCCAGGGCACCGCGCTCGGCGTGATCAGCCTGCTGTTCAACAGCGTCTTCAACGGCATCGTCACCCAGGCCGTGCTCGGCACCATCTTCGCCTTCGGCGCGATGCTGGCGCTCTACAGCTTCCGGGTCATCCGCGTCACCCCGATGTTCACCAAGGTGGTCATCGGCGCCGCGGTGGGCGCGCTCGCGCTGGTGCTGGTCAACCTGCTGGTGGGCTTCTTCGTCCCCGGCGGCCTGGGCCTGCGCACCGACAGCCCGCTCGGCTGGATCTTCTCGATCGTGATGATCCTGATCGGCTGCTTCTTCCTCTGCCTCGACTTCAAGGACATCGAGGACGGCGTGAACTACGGCGCGCCGCGCAACTTCGCCTGGAAGTGCGCGCTGGGCCTGACCCTCACCCTGGTCTGGATCTACCTGGAGGTGCTGCGCCTGCTCTCGTACTTCCAGGGCGGCGACTGACCCTCCGGCGGCCCAGCCGACGGCACGGCGAAGCCGGCCCGATCGGGTGCCTCATCGGCATCCGAACGGGCCGGCTTCGTCATGTGCGGTGCGGCGCCGGGCTCAGACCCGCAGGCGGCCCTTGCGGCGCATCTCGTACTCGCGCACGATGGCGCGGGCGTATCCGTGGGAGAGGCTGTACTCGTCAGCCAGCCAGCTGGTGCGTTCCGCACAGCGCAGGAACGCGGGTCCCTGCTCAATGCGGCCGAACCACTCGGGGAGGTCGCGTCCGGTTACGGTCGGAATGCGGTTGATCAGCTTGGAATGAGTCTCCGGCGAGTGGTTCAGGGACATAGGCGAGGCACCTCCGCGATGTCGGGCTCGCTGCGGCCCGCGGGGACCGGCAGCGGATCCGACCCGGTCAGGCCGGATCACCTTGCACCCGAGGGTGCATCAGGATGACGCTGAGGGCAATACCTGGAAACGAATGAATTAATTTACCTCCGCCGGTCCGACCGTTACCGATCGCTGCTCCGGCGGCGGCGCGCCGGTCCCGGACCGCCCCGCTCTCCCGCCGCGAGTTCTCAGCTCAGCCGTTCGAAGACCGCGGCCATGCCCTGGCCGCCGCCCACGCACATGGTCTCCAGGCCGAGGGTCTTGTCGTGGAAGGCGAGGCTGTTCAGCAGCGTGGTGGTGATCCGGGCGCCGGTCATGCCGAAGGGGTGGCCCACCGCGATGGCGCCGCCGTTGACGTTCAGCCGGTCGAAGTCGATGCCGAGATCGCGCGCGGACGGGATCACCTGCGCCGCGAAGGCCTCGTTGATCTCCACCAGGTCGATGTCCTCCATGGTCAGGCCGGCCCGCCGCAGCGCCCGCCGCGACGCCTCCACCGGCCCCAGCCCCATGATCTCCGGCGAGAGCGCGCCCACGCCGGTGGAGACGATCCGGGCCAGCGGGGTGATGCCCAGCTCGGCCGCCTTGGTGTCGCTCATCACCACCACGGCGGCGGCGCCGTCGTTCAGCGGGCAGCTGTTGCCCGCGGTGACCGTGCCGTCGGGACGGAAGACCGGCTGCAGCTGGGAGACCACCTCGTAGGTGGTGCCGCGCCTGGGGCCGTCGTCGGCGCTCACCACGGTGCCGTCGGGCAGGGTGACGGGGGTGATGTCGCCGGCCCAGAAGCCGTTGTCCAGGGCCTGCTCGGCGAGGTTCTGGGACCGGACGCCGAATTCGTCCTGCTCGCGGCGGCTCAGCCCGCGCAGCTGCACCACGTTCTCGGCGGTCTGCCCCATCGCGATGTAGACGTCGGGCAGTTCGCCGTCCTCGCGCGGGTCGCGCCAGGCGGCGGCGCCGCCCTCGGCCCGCTTGGCCGTGCGCGATTCGGCCTCGGTGAAGGCGGGGTCCTTGGTGTCGGGCAGGGAGTCGCTGTTGCCCTTGGTGAAGCGGCTGACCATCTCCACGCCGGCGGAGACGAACACGTCGCCCTCGCCCGCCTTGATGGCGTGGAAGGCCATCCGGGTGGTCTGCAGTGACGAGGAGCAGTAACGGGTGACGGTGGCGCCGGGCAGCGTGTCCAGGCCCAGCTTGACCGCGACGACGCGGGCCAGGTTGAAGCCCTGCTCGCCACCGGGCAGGCCGCAGCCCAGCAGCAGGTCCTCGATGTCGGCCGGGTCGAGCTGCGGCACCTTGGCCAGCGCGGCCTGGATCACCTGCACGGTGAGGTCGTCGGGCCGGATTTCCTTGAGCGATCCCTTGAAGGCCCGTCCGATGGGGGACCGGGCGGTGGCGACGATGACGGCTTCTGGCATGGCGTCTCCCTGATCAGCACCCGGGCCCGGCGGCGGCCCGGCCGGCAGCGGCGGGCGGGCGCTTCCGGCGCGCCGGATGTTACCCGCGAGTCGCTTCGTCTCTGAACGGTAGCGCGTCGCGCTCCCGGACGCCGAGACCGGGGCCGTCAGGACGGGCTGCGGCTCGTCTCCGGATCGCCCTCGCGCGGCCCGGCGGGCGCCCGGCGCCGCCGCATCAGGGTGGCCCAGCGGCCCCGCGGGCCGCGGTCGCGCCCGGCCACCGAGGCGCCGGAGACCTCGGCACCGGCCTCCTCGGCCGCCTCGACGGCCGCGACCGAGACCGGCAGCGCGCCGCCGTCCTCGCGGACGTCGGGAAGCGCGTCGAACTCGGGGCCGTAGCCCAGCGCCGAGCAGACCGAGGGCAGGACGGCGGCGGCCGCCTGGGCGTAGCCGCGCGCCGAGGGGTGGAAGCGGTCGGGGCCGAACATGATCTTGGGATTGGCGGAGAAGTCGGCGCTGAGCAGGTCGGCCAGCGAGACCGTGCGGCCGCCCGCCTCCACCACCGCGACCGTCTGGACGGCGGCCAGCTGCCGGGAGGCGCGCCGCGCCAGCGAGCGCAGCGGCTGGCCCAGCGGCTCGATGGTGCCGAGGTCGGGGCAGGTGCCGACCACCACCGTGCAGCCCGCGGCGCGCAGCTCGCGCACGGCGGTCTCCAGGTAGCGCACGGAGTCGGCCGGGCGGGTGAGGTGGGTGACGTCGTTGCCGCCGATGAAGATGACGGCGAGGTCGGGGCGCAGCTCCAGCGCGGTGCTGAGCTGGGCGGGGAGGTCCTTGGACTCCGCGCCCACCACGGCGAGGCTGGTGAGCCGCACCGGGCGCTCGGCCACCGCCGCCAGCCCCCCGGCGATCAGCCCGGCCGGGGTGCGCACGCCGTCGTCGACGCCGAGGCCGGCCGCGATGGAGTCGCCCATCATCACCATGGAGATCTCGGGGCCGCCGCCGGCGCCGTACAGCCCGTCGGCCGGGGGCGGGGACTCGGTCGGCAGGCCGATCGTGCGCCTGGCCACCAGCGCCTGGACGAACAGCAGGCCCACGGTGGCCGCGCCGAGCAGGGTCAGGCCGCCCCCGCCGAAGGCCGTCGCGGTCGCGATCCGGCGCACCCGCGCAGCACGGAACACCACTGCGGTGAGCACCCCCTCGACTCGAAGGCCGCGCCCGGAGCGTCCCCGTTGCGCCCGGCTGCGGCACGCTCTGACCAGATTAGGCGATCCGCCCCGCTCACGTCCGGTGCCGGGCCCGGGCTGGCGTGCCGCGGGCCGGGGCAGGTAGGTTCCGTCACGTCGCCGCGACCGGCCCGAACGGCTGGGCGCGGCGTCCCGCCCGACGTCGGCGAGTGCGCCTGGCCGCCGGCCGCCGTGGGGCATAGTGGTGGAGCAGGGGCAGGGGGCAGGGCGCGCCGATCCGCGCCGCCCCGGTGAACGGATGTGAAGGCGGTTGCGCGTGCGCGTGTACGACTCCCTGATCGAGCTGGTCGGCGACACCCCGCTGGTCCGGCTGCGCAAAGTGGTCGCGGGCCCGCGCCCGACCGTGCTGGCCAAGGTGGAGTACTTCAACCCCGGCGGCTCGGTGAAGGACCGCATCGCGCTGCGCATGGTGGAGGCGGCCGAGGCGTCGGGACGGCTCCGCCCCGGCGGCACCATCGTGGAGCCCACCTCGGGCAACACCGGTGTGGGGCTGGCCATCGTGGCGGCGGAGAAGGGCTACCGCTGCGTCTTCGTCTGCCCCGACAAGGTCGGCGCGGACAAGCTGAGCGTGCTGCGCGCCTACGGTGCCGAGGTGGTGGTCTGCCCGACCACCGTCGCGCCCGAGCACCCCGAGTCCTACTACTCCGTCTCCGACCGGCTGGCCAAGGAGATCCCGGGCGCCTGGAAGCCCGACCAGTACAGCAACCCCGAGAACCCCGCCTCGCACTACCACTCCACCGGCCCCGAGGTCTGGGAGCAGACCGAGGGCAAGGTCACCCACTTCGTGGCCGGAATCGGCACCGGCGGCACGATCAGCGGGGCCGGGAAGTACCTCAAGGAGGTCTCCGGCGGCCGAGTCAAGATCATCGGGGCCGACCCCGAGGGCTCGGTCTACTCCGGCGGCAGCGGGCGCCCCTACCTGGTCGAGGGCGTCGGCGAGGACATCTGGCCCGCCACCTACGACACCTCCATCTGCGACGAGGTCATCGCGGTCAGCGACAAGGACTCCTTCCTGATGACCCGGCGGCTGGCCCGCGAGGAGTCGCTGCTGGTCGGCGGGTCCTGCGGGCTCGCGGTGGTGGCGGCGCTGCGGGTGGCCGAGCGGGCCGGGCCCGACGACGTGATCGTGGTGCTGCTCCCCGACGGCGGCCGCGGCTACCTCGGCAAGATCTTCAACGACGAGTGGATGGGCGACTTCGGCTTCCTCAGCACCGAGACCGGCGAGCCGCGGGTGGCCGACGTGCTGGCGGGCAAGGGCCCGCAGCTGCCGGAGTTCGTGCACACCCACCCGCACGAGACCGTCGGCACCGTGATCGCGATCATGCGCGAGTACAACGTGTCGCAGCTGCCGGTGATGAAGGAGGAGCCGCCGGTGATGGCCGCGGAGGTGGTCGGCGCCATCGCCGAGCGCGACCTGCTCGACGCCCTGTTCAACGGCCGGGCCCAGCTCGACGACCCCGTCGAGCACCACATGGGCCGCCCGCTGCCCAATGTCGGCTCGGGCGAGCCGGTGAGCCGGGCCGTCACCCTGCTCCAGCACGCGGGGGCGGCGATCGTGGTGGTCGACGGCAAGCCGGCCGGGGTGGTCACCCGCCAGGACGTGCTCAGCTTCCTCAGCCGCGGCTGAGGGGCGCGGACGGCCGGACGCGGCCGACCGAGCGCTCGGTCGGCCGCATTATCGTTGGCGTCCATGGCACGACGTGATTGGCCGAGGGACGCGCTGCGCCGCCTCGGCCGGGCCTGGCTGCGCCGGGCCTGGATGTGGGGGCGGCTGCACGGCCACATCACCGCGCAGACCTCGCAGGGGCGCGCGTTCGGGGCGTTCGGCGAGCACAGCTCGATCGCCTTCCCGTACGGCACCCTCTTCGGCGAGCGCTGGATCGCGCTGGGCTCGAGCGTGATGATCGGCGCCGAGGCGACCCTGTCGGCCGGGATGGTGCCCGGCCTGGACCTCGGCCCCGAGCCGCTGCTGCGGATCGCCGACGGCAGCACCATCGGCCGCGGCTCGCACATCGTGGCGCACGAGTCCATCGAGATCGGCGAGAACGTCTACACCGGGCCCTACATCTACATCACCGACCAGAACCACGCCTATGTCGATCCCGACACCCCCATCGGCAAGCAGTGGCCGGTCAACGAGCCGGTACGGATCGGCTCGGGCAGCTGGATCGGCGCCAACGCCGTGATCCTGCCCGGCACCGTGCTGGGCCGCAACTGCGTGGTGGCGGCCGGTTCGGTGGTGCGCGGCGTCTACGGCGACCACTGCGTGCTGGCCGGGGTGCCCGCCCGCGTCGTCCGCCGCTACGAGCCCGGCACCGGCTGGCAGCCCCCGCTGCGCGGCCCGCAGGCGCTGCGCGCCCAGGACCCGGCGGGTCCGCCCGTCGCGGCGCTGGCCGCCGAACAGGAGCTGGTCGACGGCGTCCCGGGCGGCGAGCCGCCCGAGGGCGACTAGACCCGCCGCGCGCCCTGCGGCCAGATCACGTCGACGGGCACCTCGCGCTTGCGGGCGCGCTCGACGGCGTCGCCGGTGCCGCCCCCGCCGGACGGCCGCCCGTCCCAGACCGCGAACAGCCGGTCGATCCCGTTGAGGACCGCCTCGTTGGCGTCCTCGTAGGCGGCCCGCCCCGCCGTGAGGTGCGGCATATAGCGCACCTGGTGCGCCCGCACCAGCAGCCGGTCGAACTGCTCCCGGTCGGCGGCCTTCACCTTCGCCTCGCGGTAGTCGGCGGACGGCAGCACCACCTCGAGCCGCCCGCCCGCCGCCAGCACCACCTCGGCGAACAGCTGATCGGCCCCGCGAGCCAGGCACGACAGCCCCACCAGCTCCCCGCCCGCGTACGGCGCCAGCGCGTCACCCAGCGCCGCCCGCACCAGCCCCACCGTCTCCGCGGACAGGTTGGAATGCCCGGTGATCCCGATTCGCGTCACGCCCACTCCTTCACCCACGGCCGCCGCGTCCCGGCGGCAGCGTACCCATCGGCGGCCGGAGGCACGCCGGGCCGCCGGGAATCGCCCGGCTGCGGACGGGTGACCGGCGCGGGCGGTGCTCCCGGTAGGGTCGGGCGCATGAGTGCGGACGGCTTCGAGACGCTGGCGATCCACGCGGGCCAGGAGCCCGATCCGACCACCGGCGCGGTGGTGGTGCCGATCTACCAGGTGTCCACCTACGCGCAGGACGGGGTCGGCGGGCTGCGGTCGGGCTACGAGTACAGCCGCAGCGCGAACCCCACGCGCAGTGCGCTGGAGGAGTGCCTGCGGGCGCTCGAAGGCGGGGCGCGCGGGCTGGCCTTCGCCTCCGGCATGGCGGCCGAGGACACCCTGATGCGCACCATCGCGCGGCCCGGCTCGCATGTGCTGATCCCCGACGACGCCTACGGCGGCACCTTCCGGCTGTTCGCGCGGGTGCTGGCGGAGTGGGGGGTGGCCTGGGACGCGGTCCCGGCCGACCCCGAGGCGGTGCGGGCGGCCATGCGGTCCGAGACCGTCGCGGTGTGGGTGGAGACGCCCACCAACCCGCTGCTGAACATCGCCGACATCGCGGCGCTGGCCGGGGTGGCCCATGACGGCGGCGCGCTGCTGGTGGTCGACAACACCTTCGCCTCGCCGTACCTCCAGCAGCCGCTGGCGCTCGGTGCCGACGCGGTGGTGCACTCCACCACCAAGTACATCGGCGGCCACTCCGACGTGGTCGGCGGTGCGCTGGTGGTGGCCGATCCCGAGCTGGGCGACCGGCTGGCCTACCACCAGAACGCCATGGGGGGCGTGGCCGGGCCGTTCGACGCCTGGCTCACCCTGCGCGGCGCCAAGACCCTCGCGGTCCGGATGGACCGCCACTGCGCCAATGCCGAGCAGGTGGTGCGGCTGCTGGCCGAGCACCCGAAGGTGGGCTCGGTGCTGTACCCGGGGCTGCCCGGCCACCCGGGCCACGACGTGGCGGCCAAGCAGATGCGCGCCTTCGGCGGCATGGTGTCGTTCCGGATGCGCGACGGCGAGCAGGCGGCGGTCGAGCTGTGCGCCCGCACCCGGCTGTTCACCCTCGGGGAGTCGCTGGGCGGCGTGGAATCGCTGATCGAGCACCCCGGCCGGATGACGCACGCCTCGGCGGCGGGCTCGCCGCTGGAGGTTCCGGGCGACCTGGTGCGCCTGTCGGTGGGCATCGAGTCGGCCGACGACCTGGTAGCGGACCTGCGCCAGGCGCTGGGCTGACGGTCGCGCTACGAGGTCACTGGCCGATTCGCGTGCGCGGAGGGGACTGTCCGCGCGGTCGGGGCCGTGGGGCGGCTAGTGCAGCGCGGGCTCGCGCTCGGTGACGGCGTCGTCCGCGGCGGTGCGGGGGGCGGGCACCGCGCGGGGGGCGCCGGGGGCGCCGCCGACGTACAGGCCGGTCAGGCGGCGGCTGGCCGAGACCAGGCTGCCGGGGCGGCTGCCCAGGCGCTGGCGGTCGCGGTCGTCGAGGTGGATGGCGATCGAGGCGAAGAAGACGACGCCGAGGCCGGCGCCGGCCAGCACGACCGCGAGGGCGATCACGACGTAACCGAACATGGCTTCCTCCAAATGGGCTTGTGTCAGTCCTTGGACTTGCTCCGATTCGCTAGCGACATCAGGACGAAGGCACCCAGTCCGACTCCGGCGGCGAACAGGACCATCCCGACGGCGATGACTGCTCCGATCATGGGGGCTACCTCCGTTTAAGCAGGTACTTCGCTCCTTACCGCGGTTCGGGCGCCGTGGGGGCGCCGGGTGCCCCGACCGGATCCGCCGTTGGCAGGTATGGCGGGTATCGCAGGCATGTGGGGTACCGGTGTAACGATTGGCCTTGATCTGACGGTTCGACTTGTACCAACCTATTTCTACGGCCATAATGACGGAGTCTCAACCGGGTCGTCAATAGGCATGGTCCGGCTTGTTGGTACAATTTTGCTGAGATATCGCTGAGTGCCCTCGGCGTCGTCACGGTGTGTTCAATGGCGAATCACTAGGAGTTGACTCGCGGTGGCCTACAGCAGCAGGTTCCGCAAGATCGCCGGCGATCTGCGCGACCGCATCGCCGACGGCACGCTCGCCCCCGGCAGCAGACTGCCCACCGAGCAGGAGCTGCAGCGCACCTACGACACCTCCCGCAGCACGGTGCGGCTGGCCGTCGCCGAGCTGGTCAACGAGGGGCTGGTGGTGAGCCGGCCCGGCCGCGGCACCTACGTCAAGGAGCGGCTGGCCTTCACCTACCACCAGTCGCGCGAGCGTTTGCGCCTGGACGGCCCGCCGATCGACGCCTTCGCGCTGGCCGTCGCCGAGCAGGGTCGGCGGGCCGAGCAGCAGCCCGAGGTGGGCCTGGAGATCACCGGCCCGATGGTGGCGGCGCGGCTGCGGATCGCCACCGACGCCACCGTGGTGGTGCGGCGGATGCTGCGCAAGATCGACGACCAGCCCGTCTCGATCGTCTTCTCGTACTATCCGCAGGACATCGCCCAGGGCACCGAGCTGCTGAGCCCGAAGGGCATCGAGCGGGGCGCCATCCGGGTGCTCGCCGAGCACGGCCACGAGCAGGTCGGCTACGTCGACGAACTGGCCGCCCGGATGCCCACCCCCGACGAGTCGCGCGAACTCGAACTCAGCCCCGGCGTACCGGTGGTGGAGTGCTACCGCACCGCCTACTCCGCCACCCGTCCCATCCGGGTCACCTGGACGGTCTTCGCCGGCGACCTGGCCCGCTTCCAGTACGAGGTCAACGACGTCAGCGCGTACTTCGCCGGACTCGACGGCGACTCGGAACGATAGGAGCCGCGCCCCGGCCGGGGCGGCGGGCGCGGAGGACAGCCATGATCACGTCGAAGAAGCAGCAGATCACCGAGCACCTGCGGACACGCATCGAGGGCGGCGAGTTCGACCCGCCGGCGGACGCCGGACCCGACGGCTCCGACGGCGGGAAGCTGCCCACCGAGGAGGAGCTGGGCGCCGAGTACGACGCCTCGCGCAACACCATCCGCAACGCCATCGAGGTGCTGGTCAACGAGGGCCTGCTGGAGCGCAGGCAGGGCAGCGGCACCTACGTGCGCCGGGGGCGGGTGCTCACCTACGACGCCTCGCCCAGCGGCTACCAGCCCGACGCCGCCCACTTCGTCCGCCACTACGCCGAGCGGCTGCGCGAGGAGTCGGGCATCGAGCAGGTCAGGCAGGAGCTGGACGTCCGGCTGCTGCCCGCGCACAAGCGGGTGGCCCGCCGCCTCGGCCTGGAGGTGGGCGCCGCCGTCATCCGGCGCCGCCACATCCACATCCTCGACGGCTCGCCCTGGTGGTTCAAGGACTCCTTCTACCCGGCCGACATCGCCGAGGGCACCGAGCTGATGAACCCGGTGAACATCGACCGGGGCACCATCAAGCTGCTCGCCGAACTCGGCCACGAGCAGGTCGGCTACACCGACACCATCCGCGCCCGGATGCCCAACCCGGCCGAGCAGCGCCGGCTGGAGCTGGGCCCGGGCGTGCCCGTCATCGTGCACGCCCGCACCGCCAACTCCGCGCGGCGCCCCATCCGGCTGACCGTCACCATCTTCCCGGCCGACCGCAACGAACTGCTCTACGACCTCACCGGCGAGGTGTCGGACTTCACCGAGCACGCCACCTAGCCGGGCGCCGTCCGCTAGCCGCCGCTCCTGGCCCGCCGCGAGCGCAGGAAGTCGCTGACCACGTACTCGCCCAGGTTCTCCGACGCGGGCGAGAAGACCCGCCCGCCGTTGCGCCTGGCCACCTCCTCCACGAAGGCCAGCAGCCGCTCGTCGGGGGCGAGCATGAAGATGTTCATCACCGCCTTGCGGCGCGTCATCTTGTCGACCTCGGCCAGCGTCAGCGCCAGGGTCTCCTCCGACGGCGGCCAGTCGAACCACGAGCGGCCGTCGGGCAGCAGGTGGGCGGTGGGCTCGCCGTCGGTGACGACGAGCACGATCGGGTCGAAGCCCGGGTGGCGGTCGATATGGCGGCCCGCGATCAGCAGGGCGTGGTGCAGGTTGGTGCCCTGCACCATGTCCCACTCCAGGTCGACCAGGCCCGTGGCCGGCAGCGGCCTGGCGTAGTTGCTGAAGCCGATGATCTCCACGGCGTCCTGCGGGAACCGGGTGGTGATCAGGGTGTGCAGCGCCAGCGCCGTCTCCTTGGCCGGCCCCCAGGTGCCGCGCAGCGCCATGGAGTACGAGAGGTCCACCAGCAGGCAGACCGCCGCGCCGCTGCGCCGCTCGGTCTCGGCCACCTCGAAGTCCTCGACCCGCAGCCGCACTCCGCCGCTCACACCGCCCTCGCGCCGCTCGCCGCGCAGCACCGCGTTGCGCACGGTGCGGACCACGTCGACGGGCTGGGAGTCGCCGAACTCCCACGGGCGGCTGGCGCCGGTGGGCTCGCCGGAGTGGCCGGCCCTGCGGTCGTCGTGGCCGCCGCGCCGGGTGGCGGTGGAGCCGTTGAACATCCGGCCCAGCGCCGACTCGCCGATCCGGCGCACCGCCTTGGGGGTGAGGCTCAGCTTGCCGCCGGAGCGGCGCAGGTAGCCCTGCTCCTCCAGTTCGCGCTCGATCTGGCGCAGCCGGGCGAGGTCGTCGACGGCCGAGCGGCCCAGCGCCCGGCGCACCGCCTCGGGGTCGACGTCGTCCAGCCGCGCACCGGGGTAGTTCTGCCGCAGCGCCCCCTCGACCTCGGCGAGGTCGGCCAGCTCCTCGATGGCGGTGGTGGCGTCGCCCATGCCCAGCGAGCCCTCGCCGGTGAAGCGCTCGCCGCTGGACCAGTCCAGGTCGGGACGGCGGGCGCGCAGCCGGTCGGACAGGCCCGACAGCTCCTGGCCCAGGCCGGCGCGGTCCATGGCGTCGTTCATCAGCGCTTCCAGCTCGGCGCGCTGGTCGGGGGTGAGGGAGGCCAGCATCCGGCCCGCCGCCGCGGCCCGCCGCGCCAAGGAGTCGACCAGCTCCTCCAGGTTCTCCGGCCGGTCGGGGAAGAGATCGCCGTGGCGCTCCATGAAGCGGTCGAAGTCGGCCTGGGTGTGCTCGCCGCGGTCGTCGGCGTCCAGCATCGCGTTCAGGTCGGCCATCATCTCGCGGACCCGGCGCATCGCCTCGGGGTCGGCGCCGCCCAGCGCCTGCTTCATGCCCTGGAAGCGGCTGTCCAGGATCTCGCTGCGCAGCAGCGCGCGCAGCTCCTCGAAGGTGGCGGCCGCCTCGGGGGAGCGCCAGCCGTAGTCGGCCAGCTGCCGCACCGCCTGCGCGGTGTCGGCGGGCAGCGAGTCCAGCTCGGCCTCGCGCAGCCGGGCGTCGTCGCCGGGGTCGGCGGCCAGCGCGTCGCGCTCCTGCTCCACGGCGCGGTCCAGCAGCTCGCGGGCACCGGCCAGCACGTCGTCCAGCCGGCCGCTCCCGCGCAGCTCCTCGCGGCGCCGCCGCACCTGGCGGAGGAGGTCGTTGAGGCCGCGCAGGCCCTGCGAGCCGCGGCGCAGCAGTTCGCGCAGGGCTTCGGCGGTGCCCTTGCCCGACATCACGGAGTCGCCGACGGCGTCGACCGCCGCGCGCACGTCGTAGGGCGGTGCGAGCGGGTCGGGGCCGTCGCGGTAGGGGCCGTACCGGAAGTTCCGCATCGGGCTCACGTCCGGTACACGGTGGTGCCGTCGAGGTCGTCCTTTGACAGCCTGCGGGTCAGGAACAGCCCTTCGAGCGCGAACTCGCACGCCGAGGCGGCGTACTCGGGCGCCTCCGCGCCGTCGCCGAGGTCGAGCCGGTCCATGATCGCGGCCAGCCCCGTGACGCGCCCCACCCGCTGCAGCAGCTCCGAGGCGGCCACCAGCTCGCCCGTCTCGACGGTGCCGCCGTCGGCGAAGCGCTCCAGCAGGCCGCTGAGGTCGGCGGTGCCCAGAGTGCGGCGGAAGGTCTCGGCGGTCGCGCGGCGCAGCAGGTGTTCGAGCACCTCCTGCTCCCGGCCCTCCTCGCTCACCTCGAACTCCACCTTGCCGCGCAGGGTGGACACGATCGGCGGGAGGTCGCACACCCGCGCCACCGGCCGCTCCTCACCGGTCAGCGCGGCGCGCCGCGCCGCCGCGGCCGCCACGGTCTCGGCGGCGGCGATCGCGAAGCGGGCCGACACCCCGGAGCGGGCGTCCACCGAGGTGGAGTCGCGGACCAGCCGGGTGAAGCGCGCCACGGTCTCCAGCAGGTAGCCGGGCACCACCGAGGAGACCGCCCCGCCGGGGTGGTCGAGTTCGGCCTCCTGGCGGATCAGGTCCAGCTCGTCGGCCAGGTCCATCGGGTAGTGGGTGCGGACCTCGGCGCCGAAGCGGTCCTTGAGCGGGGTGATGATCCGGCCCCGGTTGGTGTAGTCCTCGGGATTGGCGCTGGCGACCAGGAACACGTCCAGCGGCAGCCGCAGGGTGTAGCCGCGCACCTGGATGTCGCGCTCCTCCAGGACGTTCAGCAGCGCGACCTGGATGCGCTCGGCGAGGTCGGGCAGCTCGTTGATGCTGAACACGCCTCGGTTGGCGCGCGGCACCAGGCCGAAGTGGACGGTCTCGGGGTCGCCCAGGGTGCGGCCCTCGGCCACCTTCACCGGGTCGATGTCGCCGATGAGGTCGCCGACGCTGGTGTCGGGGGTGGCCAGCTTCTCCGCGTAGCGGTCGTCGCGGTGCAGCCAGCCGACCGGCAGCTCCTCGCCCGCCTCGGCGGCGAGCCGGCGGCAGCGCGCGCACACCGGCGCGTAGGGGTGGTCGTTGATCTCGCAGCCCGCGACCACGGGGGTCCACTCGTCGAGCAGCCCGGCCAGCGTCCTGATCAGCCGGGTCTTGCCCTGGCCGCGCTCGCCGAGCAGCACGAAGTCGTGGCCCGCCAGTACGGCCCGCTCGACGTGGGGCAGCACGGTGGCGTCGAAACCGACGATGCCGGGGAACCTCGGCCGGCCGTCGCGCAGCCGGTCGAGGAGGTTGTCGCGGAGCTCGGCCTTGACCGAGCGGTGGAGGTGCCCGGACGCGCGCAGCTCGCGCAGCGTGGTGGGGCGGTTCTCGGTTCGCACCGTTCGACTCTATGTAGGTGGAGAAAGCTCCTGTCAAGGAATGCCTTGTAAACTCCGGCGTTCACGTCTACTGGGAGCAGTCCGTACGCCGCGGGCGAAACCCGCCGCACCCGCGTGCGGAGCGGGTATCGGCCGGACAATGGGGTAGGCACTGCGAGCACGGCGCCGGTCCGCCCGGCGCGGGGGGCGAACCCGCACGGACCGGCGCGTACCGCCGCGCATCCGCGCGGATCGGACGCCCGGGCTCAACGTTCCTGAAAGCACTTGAGGAGGCGGTCGGTGAACCGGTTCGGCACAGGGCTCGCTACAGGGGCCGACCTGGTCGGCGCAGCCGAGAGGGCGGTGCGCGAGGCCGTCTTCGGGCTGGAGGAGATGCCCGACCTCCTCACGGTCTTCGTCAGCGGCGGCTCGCCCGAGGACGTCGAGGCGGCGGCGCGCCGCGCCATGGAGCTGTCGGGCGCCGGCACCATCCTCGGCTGCACGGCCGTCGGCGTGCTCGGCGGCGACCGCGCGGTCGAGAACGAGGGCGCGGTCAGCGTCTGGGCGGCGCGGCTGCCCGGCACCCGGCTGGTGCCCTTCGAGCTGACGACCGTGCGCGACGACGACCACCTCGCCGTCCTCGGCATGGCCGAGCCCGGGCCCGACGACCAGGTCGCCGTCATCCTGGCCGACCCCTACGACTTCCCCGCCGACGCCTTCGTCGAGGAGACCACCGAGGCGCTGGGCGGCATGCCGCTGGTCGGCGGGCTGGCGGACTCCCCGATCGGCGGCGAGGGCGTCCGCCTCTTCCTCAACGGCCGGGTGCTGCGCGGCGGCGCGGTGGGCGTGCTGCTCGGCGGCGAAGGCGTGCTGGGCGCCACCGTCAGCCAGGGCTGCCGCCCCATCGGCCCGCCGATGGTCGTCACCCGCGCCGAGGGCAATGTCGTGCTCGAACTGGCCGGGGTGCCCGCGCTGGAGAAGCTGGAGTCCATCGTCAACGGGCTGCCGCCGGCCGAGCAGGAACTGGCGGCGCTCGGCCTGCACATCGGCGTCGCCATGGACGAGTACGCCGACCGCCACGAGCACGGCGACTTCCTGATCCGCGCCGTCGCCGGGGCCGAGGGCGACGAGACGGCGCTGCTGCTCGGCAGCCTGGTCTCGGTCGGCCAGACCGTGCGCTTCCAGGTGCGCGACGCCGCCACGGCAGAGACCGACCTGCGCGAGCGGCTGCTGCGCTTCACCAAGAACGCCGCCCTGCGCCCCGGCGGCGCGCTGCTGTTCACCTGCAACGGCCGGGGCTCGGCCATGTTCGACTCCACCGGCCACGACCCCGCCCTGGTCCGCCAGACCCTCGGTGTCGACGCCGTCGGCGGCTTCTTCGGCGCGGGCGAGATCGGCCCGGTGGCCGGCCGCAACCACGTGCACGGCTTCACCGCCTGCGTGCTGGCCTTCGCCTAGTAGCCCGGGTAGCCCTCGTAATCGGTGGACACCACCACGGTGCCGGCCGCCTTGTCGTGCAGGCACTGCCGGAAGGGCTCGTCCCACAGCAGCCAGAGCGCGTCGAGCAGGCCGATGACCGGGAGCTGGCTCATGGCGACGTAGGCGGCGCCGCGCCCGCACGCCTGCCCGCCGGTGGGCAGCCCGCCATCGGCGATCCTGACGACCTTGATGTCCAGGATCCGCTTGCCGACGGTCTGGCCCGAGCGGGCGTGGCACACCCAGTCGTAGACCCACAGGGCGCCCAGCGGCAGCGCGATCGCGGCGATGATCAGCAGGAACATGCCGCCGAAGACCGACAGCACCTCCGCTCCGCCCACGGTGGAGGGATCGGCCTCCGAGAGGCCGACGATCCCGTACACCATCCACGCGAAGGCGCCCAGCAGCACGGCGGTGACCGGGACGCCCACCACCAGGCCGTCGATGACCCGCGCCGCCAGGCGCCGCCAGGACTCCGCGAGCGGTACGCCCTGCGGGCTGACGGCCGGGCGCGGCATCGCGTACGGGTGGGGCCCGTACGGCGCTCCGGGCGGCGGCCCGTAGCCGCCCGGCGGGGCACCGTGGTGCGGGACGCCTGGGTTCATGCGCCCATCCTGACGCGTGGACGGCCGGCGGCCAAGTCGGCATCCGCGCCCCGGCCGGGCCGCGGCGGCCTCACCAGCGGGTGCGCACCACGAGGGTGCCGGCGGCCACATCGTGCCACGCCCGGCGCCGCTCGTCCCACAGCGGGGAGGCGGCGTCGACCAGCTGGAACAGCGTGCCCAGGCAGGGGAGCAGGCCGGGCAGCCACGCCAGCGCGGCGCGCCCGGCCGCCTGCCCGCCGGTGGGCAGGCCGCCGTCAGAGACCGCCACCACCCGCAGCGACAGCATCCGCTTGCCGAGGGTGGCGCCCCACTGGGCGTGGCACAGCCAGTCGCCCAGCCACTGCAGCAGCGGCCCGCAGAAGAACCAGACCCAGACCAGCGCGTCGTAGGCGGGCGGGACCTCGGGGGCGTTCATAACCTCCGGCGGCAGCAGCATGGCGATGACGACCGCCGCGAAGAGGACCAGTCCCCACCAGACGCCGAGGAAGACCACGAGGTCGATGACGCGGGCCAGCGCCCGCAGCGGCCAGTCGGCGACGGGCTCGCCCCGCGGACCGGCGGGCCCGGTGGCGGCGGGCCGGCCGGACGGCGGGCCGCCGTAGGGAATCGATGGGTTCACGGTCGAACATCTTGGCGCGGACCCGTGCCCGGTGCCACCCGGCCCCGCGCGTCCCGGGACGCGGCCCGCACTAGAGCGGACCGGGTGTCCGTTGGTATAGCTGGGACTTGCACCGACCACCGGAAGGCGGCCCGCATGGCCTTCGACTCACTCGACGCCCGGATCGTGGAGCTGTTCGCCCGCGAACCGCGCGTCGGCATCCTGGAGGCGTCCCGCCGGCTCGGCGTGGCCAGGGGCACCGTCCAGGCCCGGCTGGACCGCCTGGTGGAACGGGGGGTCATCACCGGCTTCGGCCCCGACATCGACCCCGGCGCGCTGGGCTACGGGGTGACGGCCTTCGTCACGCTGGAGATCCGCCAGGTCGGCGGGCACGACCCCGTGGCGGCGCGGCTGGCCGAGATTCCCGAGGTGCTGGAGGCGCACACCATCACCGGCACCGGTGACCTGCTGTGCAGAGTGGTGGCCCGCACCAACGCCGACCTGCAACGAGTGATCGACAGCATCGTCGCGGTGGACGGGGTGGTGCGGGCCTCGACGGTGATCGCGCTGGCGACGCCGGTCGCCTACCGGACGCTGCCGCTGGTGCGCGCGGCCGGCGGCGCGGGCTGAACGGGCCGGGCGGTCCCGCGCGGGCTCAGTTGCCCACGTAGGGGACGGCCTCCAGCACCTCCACGCTCAGCGTGCGGCCGTTGGGCAGGGTGTAGCTGGCCTTCTCGCCGACCTTCTTGCCGTTGATGGCCGAGCCGAGCGGCGAGCGCGGCGAGTAGACGTCGATCGGCGCGCCGCTGCTCTCCTCGCGGGAGGCCAGCAGGAAGGTGACCTCCTCGTCGTCGCCGTCGAAGCGGACGGTGACGGTCATGCCGGGGCTGGCCACGCCCTCCGTCTGCGGGGCCGAACCCACGCGGGCGTGGGCCAGGATCTCCTGCAGCTGGATGATGCGGGCCTCGATCTTGCCCTGCTCCTCCTTGGCGGCGTGGTAGCCGCCGTTCTCCCTCAGGTCGCCTTCGTCGCGAGCTGCCTCGATCTTCGCGGAGATCTCGATGCGACCAGGGCCCGACAGATGGTCCAGCTCCGCCTTGAGCCGGTCGTACGCCTCCTGAGTCAGCCAGGTGACGGCCTTGTCGCGGGTCTCGGTCACGGTTACTCCTTGTTCCGTCCGTGAACTGCGTATATCGGGGAAACCGCAGTTGAATGTACGAGGCTACCACCGCCGTACTTGGTACGCGGAGTAACAAAAGCCTCTATGACAGGTCACAAAAGACGCACTACCGGGTGAACGGGTCCTTGCGGAACGGTGTTCCCTAGCCCTCGTTCCCCGTATCGGTCATCCAGCAACCTGTGATCTCGGCCGAAGCGGCGCGGTGCGTCGTGGCGAGCTCGAAGCGGACCTCGTCGTCGCCGGGCGGAACCGGCACCTCGGCCGTGCCGACCTCGACGTGCTGCGCGTCGGTGGCGCGGACGAGGCAGGTGACATGGCCCGGGGTGAGACGGCCGACGGCGAACCGCAGCGACACCTCGTCATCGGTCGGGACCGAATAGCTGATCATCTGGTTGGAGACGCTCCCCCCTTCCTTGTACGTGAAGTGCGCGATGCCCCAGCCGACGGTGAACACCGCGGCGATCACGCCCAGCACGATCAGGCCGACGGACGGGCGGCGTGGCCGGGCGGGCGCGACGCCGTCGTCCGCGGGGGTTCTCGCTTCCGCGGAGGGGGTCGACATGGGAATCTCCGTGCGCTGAACAGGTGTTGACAGAGATAATCATGGCGCACCCGTGGCGTGTACCGCGCGCGGGGTGCCGCCGCCGCAGAACCCCCCCGGCCGTCACCCGCGGGAGGCGGGTGCGGCGGCCACGAGACGCGCGAAGGGAATCCGTAGAGTTGTCCGAGCGACTTCGGCTGATGGCCGTGCACGCCCATCCCGACGACGAGTCGAGCAAGGGCGCCGCGACCATGGCGCGCTATGTCAAGGAGGGCGCCGACGTGCTCGTCGCCACCCTCACCGGCGGCGAGCGCGGCTCGATCCTCAACCCGGCGATGGACCGCCCCGAGGTTGCGGAGAACATGACACAGATCCGCCGCGCCGAGATGGACCGGGCGCGCGAGATCCTGGGCGTGCAGCAGCGCTTCCTCGGCTTCGTCGACTCCGGCCTGCCCGAAGGCGACCCCCTGCCGCCGCTGCCCGAGGGCTGCTTCGCGCTGCAGCCCCTGGAGGTGGCCAGCGAGCCGCTGGTCCGCGCGATCCGCGAGTTCCGGCCGCACGTCATCCTCACCTACGACGACAACGGCGGCTACCCGCACCCCGACCACATCATGACCAACCGCGTCTCCGTCGAGGCATTCGAGGCGGCCGGCGACCCCGCCCGCTACCCCGGCTCCGGCGAGCCCTGGCAGCCGCTCAAGCTCTACTACCACGTCTCCTTCCACCGGGCGCGCTTCGAGGCGATCTCCCGGGCGCTGGCCGAGCGCGGCCTGGAGGACCCCTACGCGGAGTGGTTCAAGCGCGAGGAGGACCGCGCCGAGGAGCGCAAGGAGTGGTCGATCACCACCCGGGTGGAGTGCGGCGAGTTCTTCGAGATCCGCGACCAGGCGCTGCTGGCCCACGCCACCCAGATCGACCCCAACGGCTTCTGGTTCGCCATCCCGCTCGACCTCCAGCGCGAGGTCTGGCCCACCGAGGACTACCACCTCGCCCGCTCGCTGGTCGACACCGAACTCCCCGAGACCGACCTCTTCGCGGGCGTGCAGCGCGACGGCAGCGAGGGCCGGCCGCCGGTCGCCGCCGCGGTCTGACCGGCCCCGGCCCGCCCGCCGCCGCACCCGGGTGCCCGCGGCGGGCGGGGCGTGCGACAGTGGAAGGGTGAACACCATGGCCATGGCAGCGAACGTCACTCCGGGCATCCTCGGCTTCGCCGTCATCGCGGCGCTCGGCTTCGTGCTGTACCTGCTGCTGAAGAACATGAACCAGCGCATCAGCCGGCTGCGCTTCGAGGAGCGGGAGCAGGCGGAGCGGTCCGAGGCGTCGGACAAGGCCGACACCGGTCCGGAGCGCGGGTGACACCCGCGTGCGCGGGCGCGGCCCGCTAGGCGCCGCGCCGTGGACGACGACGCCCGGCTGCTGGGCGCCGCCCTGTGGCGGGCCGACTGGCTGGACGCCCGCGAGTACGCCGAGGCGGCCGCCGCCCCCGGCGGCGAACGGCTCACCGGAGTGGTGCTGCTGCCGATCGGCGGACGGCCCGGCCGGATCGGCTACCGGGTCGAGACCGGCCCCGACGGCACCACCCGCTCCGCCTCCGTCGAGATCAGCTCCGGCGGCGAGCCCTGGCGGCTGGAGCTGCGCGCCGACGGCGCGGGCGGCTGGATCCGCGACGGCCTGCCGGCGCCCGAGCTGACCGGCTGCGCCGACGTCGACCTCGGCTTCTCACCCGTCACCAACACCCTGCCGATCCGCCGCCTGAGCGGCGCCGCCGAGGGCGAGGAGCACCCGGTCGCCGCCGCCTGGCTGCGCTACCCCGAACTGGTGGTGGAGCGGCTGGACCAGACCTACACCCGGCTCGGCCCCGAAACCTGGCGCTACCGCGCGCCCTCGCTCGCCTTCGAGGCGCTGCTGGCGACCGACCCCGTCGGGCTGGTGCGGCGCTACGGCGAGCTGTGGGGCAGGGTCGACGGGAGCTGATCGCCGCGCCTCAGTCCTCCGCCATCGGCAGGCCGAGCAGCATCCGGGCGAGGGCGTCCGGCGGAACCCCGGCTCCGGCGTCGCTGACCTGGGCGTCGCCCAGCTCCACCAGCCGCCAGCGGCCGTCCGTGCGCCGCGCCAGGTCGGTGGTGACGAAGCGGCAGGCCAGCGCGTCGACCAGCGGCCGGAACGGCTCCACGTCCGGCTCGACCAGCTCGCCGGGGGAGTCGGGGTGCGGGGCGACCAGCACGGGCTCGCCGTCGCGCCACCAGACCCGGGCCTCGGCGGCCCGCCCGTCGGTGCCCTCGAAGGGCTCGAAGGCGCGCACCACCACCCCGCCCTCCAGGTACTCGCCCTGAAGCTCCACGAAGCGGCGCACCACCGCGAGCGCGGCCGGCGTGTCGGACAGCTCGGGGATGTGGCAGGCGTCGGCCCAGGCGTCCTTGCGCGACTTGACGTAGTCCTTCACCATGCCGGCCCCGCCGCCCAGCGGCGCCAGCGCCCGCGCCAGCTCCGCCTCACCGGGCACCTCGCCGGGTTGGGCCGCCCACCACACGCTGGCCGGCGTCGCCTCGGCGAACAGCGGATACCAGCCGGGCAGGTGGTGGGCGCGCACGTAGGCGCCCGGACCCACCACCAGCGGTGTCCCCCGCCCGGCCAGCGCCGTGGCCAGCGCCCGGTAGGCGACCGCCGGGATCATCCACCCCCGGTACCAGGCCGGCCCCAAGTCGCGGTCGACCCGCCGCGCCGCCCCCTCGGCGTCACCGTGCGCGAGCGCGTCGTGATCGACCGTCTTCACGGTCCCGCCCAGCTCGCGCACCGCCTCGGCCTGCGCCGCGAAGTGCGGATCCACCCGGCCCGGCCGCAGCGGGTCGGCGGCGAAGAGCACGGTGCCGACGCTGTCCATGGAGTCCCTCCCGTCCACGCGGCCGAGCGTAGCGGGCCCGGACGGCCACCGGACGGGACGGGAGTACGGCGCCCCCGCCTCCGTGCGGCGGAGCGGGTCACCGGGTCAGGATCAGACCGCAGCTGTACGCCCGCGCGTGGCCCACGCCCTCGGAGAGCGCATGGACGAAGGCGTCGGGGTCGGTGACGGTCAGCGAGCCGCGCAGCTCGGCACGGGCGATCTTCAAGCCCTTGTGGGGGGCGGGACTGGACACCGTGGGCAGCATGCGCACGGAGATGGTCTCCGGGTCGGCGGCGGCGCCGGCGCTCCCCTCGGATCCGTTGCCGTCTCCGAAGCGGCGCGCGCACCATTTC
Source organism: Allonocardiopsis opalescens (assembly GCF_003002095.1). GTDB lineage: Bacteria > Actinomycetota > Actinomycetes > Streptosporangiales > Streptosporangiaceae > Allonocardiopsis > Allonocardiopsis opalescens. The sequence goes on from NZ_PVZC01000001.1 coordinate 619,785, forward strand.
CGGACGCCCTGGGGGTTGGTGTGCGCCACCCGGCGGCCGCGAAGCAGGCTCGCGTCCGGCGCGGTGCGCGGCTTGCTGTAGGTGGGGTTGACGACCGCGCGGAATCCGGCGGCGTCGCCGGCGCGGAAGGTGCGGTCGACCGTGAGGAGGCGCGGTGCCTCTCTCAGCGCGCCCTCGGGGATGTGCTGCCAGTCCGCGGCCACCTTGGACTGCACGACGAGCACCAGGGCGGCCGCTTTGAGGTCCAGGGCCCAGGTCGACAGGACGCCCATCTGAGCCCGGGCGTCGGCGCTGCCGTCGTCGACCCACCCTCGGAAGCCGCACATCACGGTGCGGTGCATCTCCTGGGCGTCTACCAGGGATTTCGCCACATAGGGGTGGCGGGCGTCCAGCGTCAGCACCGAGTGGGAGGCGATGAAGCGGGCCGCCGCCGTCCGGAGCCGTGGTGGTGTGCTCACGGGATGATGTCCTCCCACTCGGCGGCGTCGAGGGAGATCGTGATCCTGCGGCGGACCTCCCAGCGCGTGGTGTGTTCGGGCCCCATGGCGTCGAAGCTCACCGGCTGGTCGTGAACGGGGGTGGCGCCCGGCTCGGAGGGCGGGACCTGGAACCAGGCCCATACGCGGCTCTTCGACTGCCCGGTGCCGTCGGGACCGGGGAGCAGCCGCCGCGCCCGGAAGACCGTGTCCAGGTCGCCGGGGAAGGTGCCCAGGGTGAGGGTTCCGGACGGGGGGCAGGACTTGCGCCCCAGCCACAGCAGGCGCCGCGGGTGCTCCAGCGCCCGGCCGACCGACCTGAGGAAGCCTTCGTCCTCGTGCTGGAGGCCGACCACGAAGGTGGCGTCGGCGAGGTACCAGCGCTCCGTGATGAGTGCCGAGCGCGTCAGTTCGCCGGACACCGGGACGCCGGAGACGGGATCGGCGGCGATCTTCTTCGGGGAGCCGTACCAGCCCGCGAGGGTGTGGTGGCCGAACCGGTCGCTCGGGCCCGTGTCGACCTCCGCCGCCACGGCGGCGGCCCGTCGGTGGTCCAGGATCAGGTCACGGGGGCGCAGCGGGAAGGAACCGGCGCCCACGGTGTGGTAGTCGCGGACCGGAACCCCGGCGTGGTCGGCGCGTACGCCGAACAGGCTCCGCGCCAGCTCGCCCAGGATCGTCGGTTCTCCGCGCCGCCGCGTGGATCCCGGCTGCTCCGGCTCTTCCAGCCCCATGGAGCGCGGCAGGCCCAGGGCGGCCGCGCACATGCCGATCACCGCGGACTTGGCGGGGCGGCTGTGGGAGTCCCGGCGGGCGGCGAAGCGGCTGGCCACACCCCAGGACTGAAGGGGCCCCGCCAGCCGGATGAGCAGGACGTGCGTCACGACGTCAGCCCCTCGATCGTGTCCACCCGGGCCGCCTCCAGGGACTGCAAGTCGTCGAGGAGCGCGTCCACCTGCGGGTCGTAGGTGAGCAGCCGGGCGGCGCGGATGTCGGGCCGGCGGCTGCCGACGAACACGTGGTGGTCGAGCAGCCGCTTCACTCCCGCCAGCCCGGCCGGTCCCTCACCGCCCCGGTCCTGGGGGTCCTCGTTGACGGGCTTCTGGAAGGCGGCCGCGTAGTTGTACGGGCGTCCGCCCTCGAAGGCCAGCACGAGTGCGGGCAGTGAGCCGGTGGAGGCCGTGGAGTTCTTCTTGGCTTCGGGGAAGGCCTCGACGAACGCGGTGACGAACTCCTGCTCGGCGGCGACGGCGAGCTTCTCCGCCTCCGGCGCGGACATGCCCGCGGCCTGGAGATTGGTCCGCAGCTGGCGCCGGTCGAGGACGGCGTGCCGGTAGAAGGTGCCCGAGATCAGGGACTGGTACCCCGTCATTCCGGCTCCGGCGTCGTCCGGGGCGTCCAGGAAGTCCAGCGCGTTCTTCTTCCGCTCCAGCTTCGCGTCGTCCGCCGCGGCGTAGAAGTCGTCCACCGTCTCCGCCTCGTGGATCGTGAAGGCGTGCGCGCTCTGGACCGCGCCGTCCACGTTCGGCGAGTCGGCGACCTCCGCGAGGAAGCGGCCGTAGAGCGCGATGTCGATGGCGTCGCGCGGGGCCAGGGCGGTGAGGACCGCGGCGCGCGACTCCTTCAGCAGCGGCGGGAGGTTCTTGTCCTGCGTCCCGTTGGCTGCGTCGCCCTCGTCGCTCTCGGACTCCTCGGACGCTTTGCGCGCGCCCCGTTTCGGCTTCGCGGCGGCGGCCTGGGCTTTGTGGTACTCGTCCCGCCACCGGCGCAGCTCCTCGGCGTGCTCGGCGATGTGCGCCGCGATCCGCGCACCGGTGTCGGCGGGGGCGAACAGCAGCACCTTGGTGAGGTTGGCGACGGTCTTCTTCGAAGGGTCGCCGAACTTCAGGCCCACCGCCTCCAGGACCGCCCGCGCCGTGGTCACGGCCTCGTCCTTCTCCCAGCCGTGCGTGCTCTCCAGCTCCCGCGCCGTGGACAGCGCCCACTCCCGGGTGCGCAGACCCGTGGTGCGGCCCGCGAGCGGGCCGATTCCGGCGTTCGCCCGGTTCCGGGCGTGCACCCGCTCGGCGCGGCGCCTGGCCTGGCTGGTGATCATGTGCCGTTCGAAGCCTCCGAAGACGATGGTCTTCGGGGCGTTGTTCTCATCCCGCACCGGGAGGACCGCTGCCAGCGTCTCCAGCAGGTGGAGCGAGAGGAACTGTGCGTTCGGAGGAGGGCTTGCGGTCATGTGCTCTCGCCCTTCTGGCGATTGGGCCGACTGAGGCTGGGCGGCTCGTGGAAATCGACCGCCCAGTTGTAGGCGACGCGGGCCTTCCGGTCGTTCCACCGGTCGAGGTCCACGACGAGTGCGGTCCAGGAGGGCGGTGGCCGCTCACAGGTGCGCAGCCGCGCGATGCCGTGCTGGAGGTGCCGCCACGGGATGCGTCGGCTGGCCACGATCCGGTCGATCAGGCGCGTCGCCCCGGGGTCTTCGGGACCTCGGGAGCGGGGGTGGCCGATCCTGCGGGCTGCGGCGCCGAAACTGCCGTGGCCCTGCAGCGGCCTGGCCATACCCCGGTGGTACACGGCGAACAGGAAGGCCACCTGCTCGTACGTCTCCCGCCTGTCCCGCCCCGGGGCGAACCACCCGGCCTGGTAGCTGGGCTTGCTGGCGGCGGTGACACGCCGGAGTTGGGCGAGGTCGCCGTACTGCCGGTTGTGCACCAGTGCCGCCAGCCAGGCCGTCAGCCGGGCGGCACTGGACTCCACGGACTCCGGTCCGTCTGCGCTGGTCATGCTCCTCCGTTCCTGAGGTAGGCCAGGTCGGCCGGTGCCCGGGAGTCGGCCAGGAAGTCCGTGAATCCGCGAAGGGCGGCCTTGCGCGCGCGCCAGCCCTGGGCGTTTCTCGGCAGCGCGTCCAGGCGCTTGTTCAGGGATCCCTCTGCCAGCTCCACGAGCCACCGGGTGTACTCGGGCATGCAGTCGGCGACCATCGCGCCGTCGGCGACGTCGGTGAGCAGGGTGTGGAAGGGCTGCTCCGTCGCCTTCCACTGCTCGCCCCGCGCGTCGAAGCGGGCGATCTGCGCCTTCTTGTCGCTCGGCTTGGGGTTGGGGAACATCACCTCCCAGGCCTTGTACGCGGCACGGTCCAAGGCGCGGGCGATGTACTCCGCCACCTGGGAGCCGCGCGCCGACGCCTGGTACAGCTCGGGGGCCAGACCGGGGGCGAAGGGGAAGACGCTGGAGACCCAGCCGATAAGTGCCGATTTGTTGGTGAGGAGCCCGACCGCCAGCAGATCGCAGCGACGGCGCGCGACTCCTCTCTCCCTGGGCAGGCTTGCCAGGCGGGTGTAGAGGCCGCCCGACCTCTTCTCGACCGCCGCGTAGAGGGCGTGCGCCTCACGCCACAGGTCGCGCGTCGGCGACGGCCACAAGGGCTTCCGCACCCCGGTGCGCGTGTCCGATATGACCGCGTCCTGGAGGTGCGCGTCGGCATCAAGGTCGATCAGCTCGCCCGCGCCGACCAGAACCCGCTCGACGACGGCTTGCTCGCCGGACAGGCCGGGCTTCGGCTCCAGCAGCACCGACCGGCCCAGGTAGCTGTGCAGGTCCGCGTAGCCATTGACGGTGCGGGGATCCGGCTTGTGCTTGAACCCGCGCCGCTCGGCGCCGTCCTGGGTCCACGTCAGGTTGAGCATGCGCGGATCGTCGGTCGTCGGGGTCAGGTTCAGGCGCAGGATGTCGCCGAGGGTCTGCCCCAGCGCGAGGACCCGGACGCGGCCCGCCAGCCGTCCGGTGGCGAGGTTGGTGAGGGTCGGCCCGAGAGTCGCCTTCCCCGATATCCGCGCGCGGCCGGACGGGCCGTAGACGTGCTGGATCAGCATGGCCCGAAATGCCTTGGCGGCCGGTAGTGGGGCGGGATGGGCCAGATGGTGGTGATCTGCGAACTGGTTGTAGTCCCCGGCGCGTTCGAGCACGAGCTGGGCGGGGCCCGTTCCGTGCTCTGCCAGGAATTCGGCGAGTAGACCGTTCTGCCCCAGAGGTCTGGTCGGGTGAAACAGATCCCAGTCCTCGTCCTGCTGCTCTGCCAGCCAGGTGGCGACCCCGTCGAGTGGGTGTTCCGACTCCACCCAGTGCCGCCACTCCTCGGCGGAGGTGGGGTAGACGCCCGAGGCGTAGCAGAGGGCGAGGAGGAATTCGATGACGGCGACCTTCTCGCCCGGAGTGTCACCGTGCACCTCCGTCAGCTTGTCGGCCTGTGAGAAGAGCTCGGGCAGGCGCTGCCCGACCACGGCGCCGTCCGGCGTGAGGGCCTTGACGCACTTGTGCTTGCGGGGGTCCCAGTGGGGGCGTTCGACGGTCCTGCCGGGTGGCGGAGGATCAGGCGGTTGCATGTCGGTTGGTTCCTGAAGGTCGTGGGTTGCCCCGGTGGAGTCCGAGGGATTTACTCCCCGCGGGTGTGCGGGGACGACGCTGCGGCCTTTCCGCCAAGCAGCGATTCCGAAGGATCATCCCTCCAGGCACGGAACCTGAGTCCTGACCCATGGCATGCGTCAAGGGGCGGATACGCGGTGCCCGAGGTGCACCCGTGGGAAGAAGCGTCGCATGAGGCGCGGACCAGTGTCCGTAGTTTGGTGGAACGGCTACAATTAGCGATTCCGAGTTCCGTTCTTTCGGTGGCGCTGCCCAGTTTCGTCGCAAAATGCACGAAGCGGATCTTGCCCATGCTCGGCTTGTGTGGAAACTGGTCACTCGCGAGGGTTGCGCCGTACCAGAATTGCCAGGGTCGCCCGTGCGTCGCGTCGACGAGTCGACGTGCGAGCCACGACCGACACCAGGGCGACGCCGACCAGAGTGAGCGCGTAAGCGAGCCCGGTGGCGGCGGCCAGCACCGTGGCATCGGTCAGCAGGGTGAGCAGTGTGGACATGGCGAGAGTTCCCTCCTGGACGGGTCGACCGGACGCTGGTGGCCGACTGCTGGACGGTTGTCTCTCGTCCGGGAGGTTTCCGGCGAGGTTGGGTGACCGGTGCGACGGTTTTTCCGCTGGTCAGAGATGAAAAAAATCTGAGGACGAATGCGAGGAGGCGGACGGAATGAACGCCCTGGAGACTCCGGACCCGCGGCGGAAGGCTCGGAGAGCGCTTGCCGACGCCCTCGCAGAGCTGTACAGCCTTGCCACGACGATTCCGGGCTCACCCCTCACGAACAGGCAGATCTGCGAGAAGGCGGGTGTAGACGACAAAAGGTTCAGCGCTTGGCGCGCTAGGAATGAGAGGAGGATCGAGCTTCCGTCGTTGCTGGAGGCCCGACGCGTGATCGCCGTCATGGAGGAACATCGCGGCGAACCGCTGCATCCGCCGCAGCATTGGACGGAACTGCTGCAGGCCGCCCAGAAGGAGTCCCAGAGGAGTAAGGGCGGCAGGCCGGGCAACTCATACCGCCCTACCGCTAAAGGTCCCTTTCATTCGCCCCACACTGCCGAGAGGTACAAGCCGCAGGCGCTGCCTGGCCGGCAAGCCGAACTGGATCGACTGCACGAGTGGGCGGGCAGTGGTGCGGGCTACCTGTCGCTGGTGGCGCCGCCATGGTCCGGCAAGACCGCACTCCTCGCCACCTTCGTCATGACGTGCACGCTGCCGAAGATCGACCTTGTCGCCTACTTCGTCCGCTGGAAGACCGGAAGCGACAATGCTCAGGACTTTCTCAGGACCATGTGCACCGAACTGGGCAACCACGTCGGGACACAGCCCGCCGTCAAGGACGCCGCCGCACTCCTGAACATCTACGACGCGGCGGCCAGGAAAAGTGTGGCGGATGGCCGAAAACTACTGCTGGTGGTCGACGGGCTCGATGAAGACGCCGAGGCGTCTCCGGCCAGGGAGAGTATCGCCTCACTGCTGCCGCCGAGGTCGTACACCGGGCTGCTCGTCCTGGTCAGCCGTCGGCACCATCCGCCTCTGCCGGACGACGTCCCGCAGGACCATCCTTTGCGTAGTGCTGAACGGATATCGGGGTTCCGCCCTTCTCCCGAGGCTGTCGGCATGCGCGAGGCGGCACGGCGCGATCTCGAAGCACTACTTACTGACCGTCGGCCCTGGGTTCCGGAGCTGGTCGGATTCCTGGTGGTGGCCGATGGCGGCCTTACTCAGGACGACCTGCTCGATTTGGTGGAAAGCGGTGGCCACAATGGCATTTCGATCCCGGCCGAGCTGGAGAATCGGCTGCGCAGCGTGGCCGCTAGGGGGTTCTGTGCCGAAGACCTGGACCCGGACACGCTCGTTCTAGCGCACGCGGACCTGCTCCAAGAGGCCTTATACAAAGTGCGCCCCCGAACACGCACTGCGCTGAGTGAACGCCTCCACGCCTGGGCGGACGGCTTTCGAAAAGCAGGCTGGCCGGCATCCACCCCCGGATACCTGCTCCACCACTACGCGAACCTGCTGGAGCGCTCCGGTGATGCGGAGCGCTACACCGCCTTCGCCCGCGACCACCGTCGGCTGGTGCGGCTCGCCGCCAGAGGCCGGGTCGACCTCGCGTTGGCTTCGCTCGACCGCGTCGCGCAGCGCGTCGTGCAGAAGGACCAGAAGGAACCGACTCCTGTCGCTCTGGCTTCGGTGGCTGCGTCCCGGAGCCTCCTCGAGGCGGACCGCAGGCTCGTCCCCCGGGAGGTGCTGCACGCGCTGTGCGTGGTGGGGGACGAGGAGCGGGCCGGTGCGCTGGCGGTGGTGCCCGGTGACCCGGTCGCCACGGCGCACCGGCTCGTCGAGGTGGTGAAGGCGGTTCTGGCCACGAAGACGGAGCCGGCGAAGGCGGTGCCGCTCGTCAAGCAAGCGGCCGAGTCGGCCGAGCAGTGCGAACGACAGCCGTACCTGACCTCCGGTGCGGCCGAGTCGGACACACCTGTGGAGTTTCCGCGGCTCGCCGTCGTACTGGTCGAGCTGGGACTGGCCGGCCGACTGGCCGAGGCGAAACTGAGCGGCGACGCGGCCCGGTTGTTCGTAGCAGCTGTCCGGTCGTTGGTACGAGTGGACCGCTGCCGGCAAGAGAACGCGGAAGCGGTGGTAAGGGCGACGTGCCTACTTCGTGAGGCCGCCGATTCCCTTGCGGAACACCTGGCGGACGCGGAACTGCGTGAGATGGCCGCTCACCTTGCGCCATATGTGCCGGATATGCAGGGAGTCCGTGGGACCGCCGGTTCTTCGACTAGGCGTGTGCCGGCCGTACGGTCACAAATTCGAACGGCCACCGATTCCCTCGCCGAGCACATGCTGGACGATTTGCTGTCCGTGGCCGAGACCCAGGCGGCTGAGGAACAGGGAGGCCCCGTCCTCGCCTGTGTGATCCGGGCCTCCGTGGCCGCGCACGAACCCGGACGGGCTGAGCAGGTTCTCCGGATTATGAAAGAGGCTTCCGAAGAACTCCTCGCGGACCACCCGGGCCCGATCGCGGTCAGATGCCTCGCCCTCACGGCCTCCGCGTTCGGCGAGGCGGGGACCCGCGCCATGCGCGAGGAGGTCTGGAAGCAGGCGCGCGGCCTGGTGGCGACCGGAAAGGACGGAGGACCGGGTGCGCTGGACCCCGTAGCGGCGGACGAACTCGGTGAGACCTTGGCCCTTTTGGTGCAGGCCCTTTTCGATCTCGGCGAACGGCATGCCGAGATACGCGACATGCTCGTCGGGGCGCCCGATTTCGCCGTGCGTGCCTGGTCGTTGCTCGACGCCGTCACGGACTCCGCGGACCGCGCGGACCGGGTCAGGGCCGTCACTGAGGGCGAAGGGGAGAACGCGGCCGAGACAGAGGAGGAGTTGCTGCTGGAGCAGATGAGCGACCTGTCGGCCCTCGGCGACGGCCCGCGGCTCAGGAGGCGGCTCGATGAGTTCATGAGAGCCCGCGCCGTAGCGGAGACCCGCGTCCCGTGGCTGCCGTTCCTCGCCGAAGCCCTTGCGGCGGCCGCTCAGGACATCGGCCCCGCTCTCGCCCCCTTGACGAGTGGAGACCCTGACGGCTTGGCGCACGTACGTGTGCTGGTGTCGGCTGCGAGGGGGCATGCCGCAATTGGGCGTCGCAATGAGGCGCTGGAGTACGCGGTGGAGGCGGCGCGGATCGCCGAACGCCTCAAACCGCGAGAAACGGAGGCGTGGGCGCTGCTGGCGCAGGTCTTCGCTCACCTGGGCGATGCCGAGAAGGCGGACTTGGGCGCTGGGCCCGGCTCCGGCGTCCGTCCCCGTGGGCGGCCGGGGGATCTGTATCGACGTGCCGCTCTCGCTGTGCAACTGGGTCTGCGGCCGACGGCCTTCGTCGACGGGTTCAAGGCGAACGGTCTGCCGGGCAGCGGCATCACCGCCGAGAGTAAACTGTCGGCGGCCTTCCGTGCCCTCGCCTCAGGCGATCGACTGGACGCCCGGATGGCCTCCCTGAAGGAGGAGGCACGCACCCGCCTCGCGAGCGAACCCTTGATCGCCACGGGATACGCCCTGCTCCAGGCCGGGTGCGGAGACACCGCGGAAGCGTGCCGGACGGCGGGAGAGGTGCCGGACGCGGAGACGCGGGGCATCGCTCAGGTGACCGTGGCGGCCTACCTGTCCGGGTTCCCCGTATACCCGGACGTGGCCGGGAGTGAGGATCGCTGGAGGCTGTCGCTGCTCCGCTCCCTCGCGTATCACCTGCGTCCGAAGGGAGCCGGTGATACGGCTCTCGTGCGCGACCTCCTCGTCAGGGCCCTGGACACTCCGGCCTGGTACTGGGCGCTGCCCCTGATGGGCCGGAGCGACCCGGAAGCGGTGCAGACGGTCGTCGAAGTGCTCGAATACCACCAGGCCGGCGCTGACTCGGGGCGGTAAGGGCGGTCGGCGCACGAGCCGCATGGGACCCTTTTCGAGGAGGCCAGGAGCGGGGGCCGCATCCCGCCGCAGGGCGAACGCCGCCGCTAGACGCGCGCCGCCGGCCGGGCAGCCGACGCGGCCGCGGCGGCCGTCGTCAGCGGGTCCCGGGCCGCGCGGCCGAGCAGGTCGGTGAGGTCGGGTGCGGTCCCGTCCAGGCAGCCGTGCCGGACGGCCGTGGCGATCGAGGCGAGCATCGGCGGCTGGAATGGCAGCAGCCCCGGCGTCTCCTGAAGGAGCCTGCGCCGGTACTCGCCCAGGCTGATGGTGCGATGCGCCACGCCGAGTTCGTTCGCCACCTGCTCCGCCGTGATTGGCGTGCCGACGAGGTCGTAGACGCGCCCGCGGTGCCGCGCCGGATCCGACGCCACCACCGCCGCGACCTCGGCCAGGTCCTCACGCGCGACCGCCGCCAGGGCGCCGTCCCCGAACGCGGACTCCACCCCGTGCCCGGCCCACATCAGCAGTCCGCCGAAGAGTTCGGCGTACAGGCCGTTGCGCAGGACGGTCCACGGCAGGCCGCTCGCCCGCACCAGGCGCTCGGTCGCCCGGTGGGCCAGGGCGAAACCGAGGTGGTCGCCGGCAGTGGTCAGGCTGGTGTAGACGACGTGGCCGACGCCGTCGCGGACGGCGGCGTCCAGGACAGCCGTGTGCCGGGCGACGACCTGGTCGTCCTCGGCATAGCCGGCGGAGACGAGCACGAGGGTCGACACTCCGGCGAGGTCGAGCCCCACGCGGTCGTCGAAGTCGAGCCGCCGCATGCCCTCGCCCGGCGTGCGGCTGCCGCCCATCGCAGGGACGCCACGGGCGCGCAGCGCCGCGAGGGCGGCCGAGCCGAGGTTCCCGTTCGCTCCGGTCACCAAGATCATGATCGATCACAGTCTTCCGTCGTGGTTCTCTTCGGTAACTACGCTTGATCCTCGACCGCACGCCCACCGGCCACAAGAAGGCAGTTCGATGTCACCCACGCACACCGGGGTAACCACCACCTCCGCCGACCTCGACCCGTGCGGGCGCGAAGACCACCCCGACTGCGGTATCCGCGATGTCCTGGACCGCATCGGCGACAAGTGGTCGGTGCTCGTGATCGTCGAGCTCGCCGGCGGGCCGCGCCGCTTCCGTGAACTGCAACGCGCCATCGACGGCATCTCCCAGCGGATGCTCACCCTCACCGTGCGCAGGCTCGAACGCGACGGCCTCGTGCTGCGCACCGTGTACCCGACCGTCCCGGCCCAGGTCGACTACCGCCTCACCGGGACCGGCGCCGGCCTGACCCACCTGGTCAAGGCGCTCGCGGACTGGTCCCTCGCGCACCGTGCCGCCATCGCCGAGGCGCGGCACGCCTACGACCAGGCCCATCCCGGTCACGACATCCGCTGACACCGGTCCGGCCGGGCGGCGGGCCCGCGGGCTGAGCCGTCAGGTCCGGGGCGGTGTGAGAGGCTGGAACGCGTGAATCGCTTGGCTGGTGCGACCTCGCCCTATCTGCTGCAGCACGCCGAGAACCCGGTGGACTGGTGGCCCTGGGAGCCGGGGGCCTTTGAGGAGGCGCGGCGGCGGGATGTGCCGGTGCTGCTCTCGGTGGGGTACTCCGCGTGCCACTGGTGCCACGTCATGGCGCACGAGTCCTTCGAGGACCCCGGTACGGCGGCGCTGATGAACGAGAACTTCGTCAGTGTGAAGGTCGACCGGGAGGAGCGGCCTGACGTCGACGCGGTGTACATGGAGGCGACGCAGGCGATGAGCGGCCAGGGCGGCTGGCCGATGACGGTGTTCGCGACTCCCGACGGCGAGCCGTTCTACTGCGGGACCTATTATCCGCGGCCGCACTTCCAGCAGTTGCTGCGGGCGGTGGCCGAGGCGTGGCGGGGCGACCGCGACGGGGTGCTGGCGCAGGGGCGCAAGGTCGTCGACGCGCTGGCGCGGCCTCGGTCGGCCGGGGGAGGCGCCGCGCCCGGGGCGGAGGCGCTGGACGGTGCGGTGCGGGCGCTGCGGGCCGACTTCGATGCCGTGAACGGCGGTTTCGGCGGGGCGCCCAAGTTCCCGCCGTCGATGGTGATGGAGTTCCTGCTCCGGCAGCACGCCCGTACCGGTGATACCGGGTCGCTGGAGATGGTGCGGCACACCGCCGAGGCGATGGCGCGCGGCGGTATGTACGACCAGCTGGCCGGGGGCTTCGCCCGGTACTCGGTGGACGCGCGCTGGGTGGTGCCGCACTTCGAGAAGATGCTGTACGACAACGCGCTGCTGGCGCGGGTCTACACCCACCTGTGGCGGCAGGCCGTCGCCTCGGGTGACGCCGGCACCGCCGCCCTCGCCCGCAGGATCGCGCTGGAGACCCTGGACTGGACCCTCGCCGGGCTGCGCACGCCGCAGGGCGGGTTCGCCTCGGCGCTGGACGCCGACGCCGAGGGCGAGGAGGGGCGCAGCTACGTCTGGACGCCCGGGCAGCTGCGCGAGGTGCTGGGCGGCGAGGACGCCGAGTGGGCCGCCGGCCTGTTCGGCGTCACCGACGAGGGCAGCTTCGAGCACGGGAGTTCCGTGCTCCGGCTGCCCGCCGACCCCGACGACCCCGAGCGCTACGCCCGGGTGCGCGCCGCGCTGCTCGACGCACGCGACCAGCGGGTGCAGCCCGGCCGCGACGACAAGGTGGTGGCGGCCTGGAACGGGCTGGCGATCAGCGCGCTGGCCGAGGCGGGCGCGCTGTTCGACCGCCCCGACCTGGTGGCCGCCGCCCGCAGCGCGGCCCAGCTGCTGCTCGCGGTGCACCTGCGCGGCGGCCGGCTGCTGCGCACCTCGCTGGGCGGCGCGGCCGGCGCCAACGCCGGGGTGCTGGAGGACTACGGCTGCGTCGCCGAGGCGCTGCTGGTGCTGCACGCCGTCACCGGCGAGGCGCAGTGGGTGGGCGCGGCCGGGCGGCTGCTCGACACCGTTCTGGAGCGCTTCGGCGACGGCCGGGGCGGCTTCTACGACACCGCCGACGACGCCGAGCGGCTGTTCCGCCGGCCGCAGGACCCCACCGACACCGCCACCCCCAGCGGGAGTTTCGCCGCCGCCGGGGCGCTGCTGTCCTACGCGGCGCTGACCGGCTCGGCCCGGCACCGCGAGGCGGCCGCCGCCGCACTGGCGCCGGTGGGCCTGCTGGCCGCGCGGGCGCCCCGCTTCGCCGGGTGGGGGCTGGCCGTGGCCGAGGCCCTGCTCGCGGGGCCGGTGGAGATCGCCGTGGTGGGCCCGGCCGGCGACCCCCGCACCAGCGCCCTGCACCGCACGGCGCTCGGCGGGGTCTCGCCCGGTGCCGTCGTCTCGCTCGGCGACGGCTCGCCCGACACCCCGGTGCCGCTGCTGGAGCACCGCACCGCCGTCGACGGGCGTCCGGCCGCCTACGTCTGCCGCGACTTCGCCTGCCGGGCGCCGGTGACCGAGCCGGAGGAGCTGGCGGCCCAGCTGTGAGGGGGCCGGGCGCCCGACGCCGGTGACCGGTGGCCGGGACCGGCGAGAAGGCCCCGCGCGGCGGCTCGGGCGAGTAACGTGGGTGTCCAGCGTGCCCCGCGGCGTCCAGGACGCCCCGCGATCGCCGGTTCGCGTCGGCTTGCGCCCGCCTCCGCCGGCCCGTCCGCGCCTACCGGTTCGCCGCCCTTCCGCCCGAAAGCTCCTTCGAACTGTCCCGAAAGGCAACCAGTATGGGACTTCGCAAGCTCGCGTACCGTCTCTACGAGCGGCGTCTCGGCGGCACCCTCGGCGCGATGGAGACCCCCAGGCACGTCGGCGTCCTGCTCGACGGCAACCGGCGCTGGGCGCGCAGCGTCGGGCTCACCGACGTCAACACCGGCCACCAGCGCGGCGCCGACAAGATCTTCGAGCTGCTGCAGTGGTGCTCGGAGAGCGGCATCGAGGTGGTCACCCTCTGGCTGCTGTCCACCGACAACCTCAACCGCCCGGCCAAGGAGCTCGACCCCCTGCTGCGCATCATCGAGAACACCGTGCGGCGGCTGGTGGCGGGCGGCTGGCGGACCAACCCGGTGGGCGCGCTCGACCTGCTGCCCGACGGCACCGCCGCGATCCTGAAGGAGGCGGGGGAGGCCACATCCGGCAAGCCGGGGCTGATTGTGAACGTCGCCGTCGGGTATGGAGGTCGGCGTGAGATCGCGGATGCGGTGCGCTCGCTGCTCCTTGAGCACGCCTCCAAGGGCACACCGCTGGAGGAACTCGCCGAGACCCTCGACATCGAGCACATCGCCGAGCACCTCTACACCCGCGGCCAGCCTGATCCGGACCTGCTCATCCGCACCTCGGGCGAACAGCGCCTGTCCGGCTTCATGCTGTGGCAGAGCGCCCACTCGGAGTTCCACTTCTGCGAGGTCTACTGGCCCGCCTTCCGCAAGGTGGACTTCCTGCGGGCGCTCCGCTCCTACGCGGCCCGGCACCGCCGCTACGGCACGTGACCTGCGGCCCGTGTTACCCGCCGTTAACGGCGTGGCGGGAGTTTCGGGCTTGTATGTCGCCGAATTTCGCGTAGCGTCGCAACCAGCGGGTGTCGTCCGTACACCCGTTCGGGAGGCCCCGACTCGTTTGCGCAGCCTGCGTTGCACCACTCGAGGAGGGTCGGTGCTCGGCCCTCATCACGGGGTCCGGACCCGGTCCTTCAAGGCCGCAAGGCCAGATGTGTGGGTCATGCGGCCGCCAGTCCCGCGAGTGCAGGGCGCCCTGCGGGGCGCCCGGGGGAGAACGAGTGACCAGTCCCTCCATCAGCCCATCCGTCGGTTCCGGCACCGGTGAGTCCGCATTCCGCACCGGAGACGGGGCCCGACGCACCTACGTGCTCGACACCAGCGTGCTGCTGGCCGACCCGTCGGCCTTCAGCCGCTTCGCCGAGCACGAGGTGGTCCTGCCCATCGTCGTCATCACCGAGCTGGAGAGCAAGCGGCACCACCCGGAGCTGGGCTACTTCGCCCGGCAGGCCCTCCGGCACCTTGACGACCTCCGCGTGCGGCACGGCAGCCTCGACGTGGAGATCCCGGTGGGCGAGCTCGGTGGATCGATCAGAGTCGAGCTGAACCACAGCGACCCCTCGATCCTGCCGGCCGGGTTCCGCACCGGAGACAACGACACCCGCATCCTGACGGTGGCGCGCACGCTCGCCGACGAGGGGCGCGAGGTGGTGCTGGTCAGCAAGGACCTCCCGCTGCGGATCAAGGCGTCCTCGATCGGGCTGAGCGCTGAGGAGTACCGCGCCGAACTGGCGCCGGAGTCCGGGTGGACCGGCATGGCCGAGCTGGACGTCCCCGCCGCCGCCGTCACAGAGCTGTTCGACAGCGGCACGGTCGAGCTGGAGGACGCCCGCGAACTGCCCTGCCACACCGGCCTGGTGCTGCTGTCGGAGGGAGGGAAGGCGCTGGGGCGGGTCACTCCCGACAAGCAGGTGCGGCTGGTCCGCGGCGACCGCGAGGTCTTCGGGCTGCGCGGGCGCAGCGCCGAGCAGCGCATCGCGCTCGACCTGCTGCTCGACCCCGACGTCGGCATCGTGTCGCTGGGCGGGCGGGCCGGCACCGGCAAGTCCGCGCTGGCGCTGTGCGCGGGCCTGGAGTCGGTGCTGGAGCGCCGCCAGCACCGCAAGGTGCTGGTCTTCCGGCCGCTGTACGCGGTCGGCGGCCAGGACCTCGGCTACCTCCCCGGCACCGAGAACGAGAAGATGAGCCCCTGGTCGCAGGCGGTGCACGACACCCTGTCCGCGCTGACCACCCAGGACGTCATCGACGAGGTGGTGGACCGCGGCATGCTGGAGGTGCTGCCGCTCACCCACATCCGCGGCCGCTCGCTGCACGACTCCTTCGTGATCGTCGACGAGGCGCAGTCGCTGG
This sequence comes from Allonocardiopsis opalescens, assembly GCF_003002095.1. GTDB lineage: Bacteria > Actinomycetota > Actinomycetes > Streptosporangiales > Streptosporangiaceae > Allonocardiopsis > Allonocardiopsis opalescens. The sequence goes on from NZ_PVZC01000001.1 coordinate 634,978, forward strand.
AGCGCGGCGTGCTGCTGACGGTGCTGTCGCGGATCGGCACCGGCTCGCGCGTGGTGCTCACCCACGACGTCGCGCAGCGCGACAACCTGCGGGTGGGCCGGCACGACGGTGTGGTGGCGGTGGTGGAGAAGCTGAAGGGCCACCCGCTGTTCGCGCACGTCACCTTGACCCGGTCCGAGCGTTCGCCGATCGCGGCGCTCGTCACCGAGATGCTGGAGGACATCGGCAGCTGACCTGCCGCCGCGCCTCGGCCGTCCCTCCGGGTTCACCGGGGGGACGGCCTGCGTTACCGGCCAGGTCGGGCATGCCGGTGAGGCTGATCTTGGCCGGCGCCGCGTCCCGCACACCCCGAGCGGCGCCGCAGGTCCCACCCCGTCCGCGAGGAGCGCCCATGTCCGAGAGCCCGGCACCGGAAACCCCCGCCCAGGAGCCGCCGGCCCCGCCGCTGAGCCGCCGCACCGCGCTGCGCTACGGCGTGCTCGGGGCGGGCGCCGCCGTCACGGCCGGGCTGCTCGGCGCCGCGCCCGCGGGCGCGGCCGCCCCCGCGCTGGTGCACCGGGGCCGGCCCGAGCTGACCCACGGCATCCAGCTGGGCGACCCCCGCGCGGACGGCGCCGTGGTGTGGGCGCGTGCGGACCGGCCGGCCCGGATGGTGGTGGAGGTCTCCTCCCGGCCCGACTTCCGCGATGCGCGCCGCGTGCGCGGCCCGCTGCTCACCCCGGAGACCGACGGCACCGGGCGGCTGCGGCTGCGCGGGCTGCGGCCCGGCAGCCACGTCCACGTCCGGGTCACCGCGACCGACCCCGACGGGCGGCTGGCGAGCGCCCCGGTGACCGGCGGCTTCCGCACCGTCGGCCGGCGCGACATCCGCTTCCTGTGGTCGGGCGACGTGGCCGGGCAGGGCTTCGGGATCAACCCCGACCTGGGCGGGATGCCCATCTACCGCGCGATGGCGCGGCGCGAGCCCGACTTCTTCCTGCACAGCGGCGACACCGTCTACGCCGACGGGCCGCTGGTGGAGGCGCTGACCCTGCCCGATGGCCGCGTCTACCGCAACCTCGTCACCCCGGAGAAGCAGAAGGTCGCCGAGACGCTGGCCGAGTTCCGCGGCCAGTACGCCTACAACCTGCTGGACGAGGGCGTGCGCGCCTTCGCCGCCCAGGTGCCGCAGATCGTGCAGTGGGACGACCACGAGGTCACCAACAACTGGTGGCCGGGCGAGGTGCTGACCGACGCCCGCTACACCGAGCGGCGGGTCGACGTGCTCGCCGCCCGCGCGCACCGGGCCTTCCACGAGTGGCAGCCGATCCGCCCCTCCGAGGCCGTCGACGGCCGGATCTACCGCAAGATCTCCTACGGGCCCGACCTGGACGTCTTCGTCATCGACATGCGCCCCTACCGCGAGCCCAACTCGGCGGGCACCTCCGGGTACGAGCGGGTGCTGGGCGACCGCCAGGCGCGCTGGCTGGCGCACGGCCTGGACCGCTCGCGCGCCACCTGGAAGATCGTCGCCTCCGACATGCCGATCGGGGTGGTCGTCCCCGACGGCGAGGTGATCGAGGGCGTCGCCAACGACCGCCCCGGCGCGCCGAACGGCCGCGAGGCCGAACTGGCGTGGGTGCTGCGCGAGATCCACCGGGCCCGGGTGCGCAACGTGGTCTGGCTGACCGCCGACGTGCACTACACCGCCGCCCACCACTACGCGCCCGAGCGCGCGTCCTTCCGCGACTTCAGCCCGTTCTGGGAGTTCGTGTCCGGCCCGCTGCACGCGGGCGCCTTCGGCCCGAACCGGCTCGACCCGACCTTCGGGCCGCGGGTGGAGTTCGTCAACGCCCCGCCCAACGCCGCCACCTCGCCGATGGACGGCTTCCAGCACTTCGGCGAGGTGAACATCGACGCCGGCAGCGGCGACCTGCGGGTCGACCTGCGCGACATCGACGGCCGCTCGCTGTGGTCCACGACGCTGCGGCCTGAGGGCCGCCGCTAGCGGGTGCAGGGCGGCGCCGGCCCCCCTCGACCGGCGCCGCCCCGCTCTCAGCGCAGCGCCGCGATGCGCTCGCGCAGCCGCTTGAGCTGTCGCAGCCGCCGCTCGTAGGTGGCGCCGAGCACCAGCAGCACCGCCCCGGCAGCCGCCGCGGGGATCCACGGCGGGGCCGCGGCCGTCCACGCCACCAGCGGCGGCACCAGCTGGTGCGCGGCCGTCAGCGCCAGCACCCCGCCGCCCAGCAGCAGCGGCGCCTGCAACTGGGAGCGGGCCCCGAGCAGGGTCACCGCCAGGGCGGCGGCGCCGAGCAGCAGCGGCCGCAGCGGGCCCTCGTCGGCCAGCCCGACCATGGCCAGGCTCGGCAGCAGGGCGAGGCCCAGGCCGGGGCCGTAGCCGAGCCAGGAGTGCGGCCGCAGCGGGCGCGGCACACCGCGCCGGTGCAGGAAGCCGACCAGCAGCGCGAGCGCCGCCGGGGGCAGCGTGTACGGCTCGGGCACGGCCACCTCCAGGTGCGCCAGCCGCAGCCACAGCGCCACCAGCAGCAGCGCGGCGCCGACATAGCCGGCGGCGCGGCGGTCCTCGCGCAGCCCCGTCGCCAGCGCGATCACTCCGGCGACGGCGCAGGCCAGGCTGAACAGCTCCGGCCGGTCGAGCGTGGCGAGCGCCGCGAAGACGGCGAGGACGGCGGCGGCCGCCTCGACCGCGGGCACCGTGCGCTCGGGCAGGGCGGGCACCGCCGCCGCGCCCATCGCCGCGCCGGCGACGGCCAGCGCGGCGAAGGCGGCGAGCGGCGGCGGCGCCCCGGCCGCGAGCGCGCCCGCCACCGCCACCCCGCCGGCGACCAGCACCGCGGCGGCGGCCGCGCCCGCAGACAGGACGGTGTCCTGGGAGAGCACCGCCACCGCGATCGCCAGCGCGAACAGCGCCGCGAGCACCGTGACGGTCGCCGAGGGCGCCGTCAGCGACCACGCGGCTGCCAGGCTCGCCGGGTAGAGCGCGGCCGCGCCCGCGATCCGCGCGGTGCGCGGATCGGCGGCCCGCACCGCGAGCGCGGCCGGGACCGCGCAGACCACCAGGCACCAGGCCAGCGCCGCCGGGTAGGGCAGCTCGGCGGCGGCGCCGTAGGGCAGCAGCAGGAACGGCGCGAGGACGCCCGCGGCGGTGTGCACCCTGGCCCGTCCGGCCGGCCCGCCGGCGCCGCGCGCCAGCGCGAGCAGCGAGGCGCAGACCACCGTGGCCACCGGCACGGCGCCGCCCGGGTGCGGCGACGGACCGCCGGGGGCGAGCGGCGTGGCGCCGCCGGAGGCGGGCAGCCCGCTCCAGGGGGCGGCGATCCAGCCGTAGGGCCCGGCGTACACGTACAGCAGCGGCAGCGCGACCAGGGCGGCGGCCAGGCCGAGCGCTGCCGTGCCCGCCAGCACCGCCGCCCGCGCCCACGGGCCGCGCGCACCCCAGGCGGCACCGACGAACACCGCGCCCGCGCAGGCCGCCACCAGGCTGAACGGCCCGTAGCCGAAGCCCGCCACCACCGACGCGAACAGCACCAGCACGGCGGCGCCCGCCGCCATGCCGGTCGCCCGCGAGCCGAGCCGCCGCGCGGAGACCGGGACCCGCGCGGCCGCGAAGGCGGCCGCCGCCGCGGCCAGCGGCACGAAGGGCAGCCATGCCTCGGGCACCCCGGCGACCAGCGCGCCCACCGTCGCCGCCAGACCCGCCGTGAGCACCGCCCGGGCCGCCAGCGCGGCCGGGACCGGGGCGGGCGAGCGGCCGTCGCGCGCCAGCAGGGCGGCGGCCGCCACCCCGGCGGCGAGCACCGCCAGGACGAGCAGGGTGGCGACGCGGCCGGTCAGCGCCCAGGCGGCGACGGCCGCCCCGAGGTAGCCGCCGACGAGCGCCAGCACCCGCGCCGCGGTGCGATCGGCGGCCAGCGCCGACCACAGCGTCACCGCGACGGCGACGGCCGCCTGCACCGCCAGCGACAGCGCGTAGGGGCCGTCCAGGGCGACCAGCGCCACCGGCACCACCAGCACGGCCAGGCCCGTGCCGCCGACCACGGCGGCCGCTCCGCGCCGCAGCGGCAGCACGGCGCCGGCCGCCACGGCGGTGGCCCCGGCCAGCACCGGCAGCAGCAGCGGCGAGGGCGCGACGAAGCCCAGCGGCGGCAGCGCCGCCGCCGTGCCGCCCGGCGGTCCCGACCACGGCGCGAACAGCCAGGCGAACGGGCCGACCAGCACCGCCGCCAGCTGGTCGAGCAGCAGCAGCGGCGCCGCGGCGGCACCGAGCGCCGCGGCCAGGGACAGCCCCCGGGCCGCCGGGGCGGCACCGGGCGCCTCGGCGCCGAGCGGCCGCCACGCGGCCAGCGCGGCCAGGGCCGCCCCGCACACCAGGGCGAGCGCGGTGGCGTCGCGGTACGGCACCGTCATCAGCACCCCCACCCCGACCAGCACGGCCGCCGCCGCGAGGACGGCGACGCCTTGGCGGCGGCGGAGTACGGCGCGGGGGGTCTCGGTGGCGGGTGTCTGGTCGTGCGGTGGTTCGGTTCGAGGGCTCGCCGCCGGGGCGGCTGCGGCGGGCTTCGGGTCCTGTGGTGAACCGGCCTGCGGAGCGGTCGTCGTCCGGGTCGCCCGGGACGCCTGGTCCTGTCGCTCGTCCGCGGGGTCGGCCTGGGCGCGGCCGATGCGCCCGGCCGCCCAGTGCGCGGCCGCGAGTCCGGCGACCGCGACGGCGGCGGTGCCGATGACGGCGAAGGCGGCGAGCGCGGGCGGCAGCCCGGCCCGCAGCGCCAGGCAGGCGGCGAGCGCCCCGGCGGCCGGCACCGCCACGCCGGCCGCCGCGCACCGCGCCGGGCCGCTGCCGGCCCGTCCAGGGGCGAGCGCGCACCCGGCGGTGACCGCGAGCAGCGCGGCCGCGAGGGCCGTACTGGCCGAAGGATCGGCCAGCGCGACGCAGCAGGCGGCGGCGGTGCAGCCCAGCGCGGCGGCCGCCGCCGCGACGCCCAGCCGCTCCCCGGCCAGGCTCGCGGCCGGCCAGGCGGCCACCGCCAGCAGCGCCGCCGCGAGCAGCAGGGCCCGGTAGTCCCCGGCCAGCGATATCCCGGCCAGCGCCGTCAGCGCCCCGCCGAGCAGCCAGACGCGGTGCGCGTACCTGGGCGCCCAGCGTCCCAGCGCCAGACCGCCGCCCGCGACCGAGGCGGCCAGCGCGGCCGCCAGGGCGGCCCGCCAGTCCGTGCCCAGCCCCAACAGGTCGGGAACGGCGGCGGGCATCCCGGCCCAGGGGACCGCCGCCGGGAGCAGGTAGACGGCGGGCAGCCCGAGCAGCAGCGGCAGCGCGGTGAGCGCCGACAGGCCGACGACCGCGAGCGCGGCGGCGGTGCCCGCCCCCCGGCGCCCGGCCGGCCCGAAGCGCCCGAAGGCCGCCGCGACCGGCCCGCACGCCGCCAGGGCCAGCACCGGACCGATACCGGGACCGGCCCACCCGGCGACCAGCGCCACCACCGCGGCCGTGCCCGCCGGCACGGCCGCGGCGGATCCGACGACCCGCTCCGCCGCCGGGGGCAGCAGGTCGTAGCGGGCCCGCGCCGCCACCGCGAGCAGCACCGCCGCCAGCAGCCAAGCGGGACCGGCCCACGCGCCGCCCGGCGCGGTGGCGACGGCGACCGTCCCCACCAGGGCCAGCAGCGCGGCACTCGCCCAGGCCGACGCGCCCAGCACTGCCGCCAGGAGACCGATGGAGCCGAGGGCGGACGGCGCAGCGTCCGGAGCGGCCATCGCGGGGGTCGGCACGCCGGGTGCCGCCGGTGCGCCGGCGCCGTACGCGCCGCCGGGCGGTGCGGTGGCAGCGGCGCCGGTGGCGTCCGCTACGGATCTCGGCCGCTCGGCGGGCCGGTGCGCCGGACTGGAGCCGGTCCCGACACCCGCGCCGTGCGTCCGGGAGCGCGCCGTCGGGCCGTTGGCGGCGGGCGTGTCGTCGGGCGTGGCCGTCGCGGCGGCCGGAGAGGCGGTGCCGCCAGGGCCGGCCGGCCGTCCGGTGGGACCGGGGCGGTCCGTGCGGGCGGACCCGTCGGGCCTCGGCGCGGGTCGGGCGCCGCCGGGGCCCGCAGCGTCGGTCGCGCCGACGCGGATGCCGAACAGGGCGAGCAGGTCGGCAGCGGTCTCGGCGGTCGCGGTGACGGCGGCCGCCAGCGGTCCGGCGGGGCCGGCGGCCGCGCGGGCGGATCTCCGTGCCGCCCGGGCGGCCACGACCGCGTCCAGTACCGCGGTGGCGGCCAGGGCGAGGGCGAAGGCGGCCGCGCTGGGCCGTTCGAAGGCGAGCAGGAGCGCGGGGAGCTGCGCCAGGAGCAGGGCGGCGATCCGGGGGCCGCGCAGCGGGACCAGGGCCGGGTAGCAGGCCCAGCCGGCGGCGACGGCCGCGGCGACTCCGGCGGCGTAGGGGAGCGGGGGCACGTTCAGGTCGAAGACGGCCCAGACGGCGTAGGCGTCCAGCAGGACCAGCAGCAGGGCCAGCGCGGCGACGGCCTCGGCGGTGGCGGTCAGGCCGCGGCGGTGCAGCGGGAGCGGGAGGAAGCCGACCAGGAGGGTGAGTCCGCCCAGGACGGCGGCGCGGGCGCCGATGCCGAGCTGGCCCCAGCTGACCACCGTGAAGACGACGGCCGCGACGGCGAGCAGCGCGCCGCCGAGCATGAGCAGCAGGTTGCGGACCGAGTGGCGGCTCAGCTCGAAGCGCGGGGCCGCCGCCTCGGACGGGCGAGCGGCCGCGTTCGCGCCGGGTGCGCCGGTCCCGACCGCCGCCGCGTCGGCCGGGTGGGCTCCGCTGCCCGCGCGGGGCCGGCTGTGCGTCCGGGCCTCGCCGCCCGCGTGGGCCGGGACGGCCGTGCCGGGCGTGCGGGGCGCCTCCCCCGTCCCGTGCCCGTCCCCCGCCCCGGCCGCGGCCGGGGTGTCGCCAAGGTCACGTCCGGGGGTCCGGGCACCGGCACCGGGCGGGGCGGTGGCCGGATGCGGCCGGGCGGCGGTGCGCTCGCGGCGGAGCAGTGCGAGCAGGTGGACGCGTTCGGCCTCCAGCCGGTGGGCGTGGCGGCCCAGGCGGTCCAGCTCCTGGTCCACGGCCCACAGCCGCTCGGCCCAGGGGCCGCGCAGCGGGAGCCGGCAGGACGGGCAGGCCGGGGTGCCGACCGCCACGGCGGCACCGCAGTCGGGGCAGGCCACCCCGGGTGCCGGGGGGAGGGTGTCGTACCGCATGCGACGAGCCTGTACGCGCCGGGCGGCGCGCCCCAGCGGAGGCGTACTCAAGCCCCGTACTCAATCGCCGTGAGTACCGGGCGTTCTGTGCACGAACCAACACATTTCGCTGTTTTGTTGGGCCTATTGGTCACGGTCTGATATACACGGACGAGCTGAACCGGCACCCATGGGTGCGCGACCCTCGCCTCAGGCGATCGGCTGCCCTGTCCCGCAGCGCGGTCCGCGCCCCCGTCCCGGCTCCGGCGTCCGGTGCGGCCTTGGACGGCCCCCCGACGCCCCACCCCGTAGCAGAGCAGGGGACGGAGCGAACTCACCTGTCGCCGTCGAAAGTGAACGTCGTGCCCAGACAAGCGGGAAGACGCCGCAAGAAGAACGGCTTGGCCCTCGCCGTGTCCCGACTCAGGCCCACCGGCGCCCGACTCCCCCTGGTGGTCGGCGGTGCCGCCACCGCCGTCGTGGTGGCGGCGGGCGGCGCGGCCGCGCTCAGCGGCTTCGTCCGGCCCGAGGACAGCACCCAGATGGTCGTCCCCGAGCCGCTGGCCGCCGCCTCAGCGAGCCCCTCCGGCTCGGCCCCGGCCAGCCCGTCCGCCGAGCCCTCGGCCGAGCCCGAGGAGAGCGGCGCGCCCACCGAGCGCCCCGAGCTGATCGGCGCCTCCGCCGCCGGCCAGGCCGGGATGACGGTCGAGGAGGAGGAAGAGGAGCCGGCGGAGGAGTCCACCGACTCCGGCGGCACCGACGCCCCCGCCGGCAACGGCCCGGTGGACCCCGGCTCCAACCGCGCGCTCGGCCGCGAGATGCTGGCCGATCACGGCTGGGGCGAGAGCGAGTGGCCCTGCCTGGACAGCCTCTGGGAGCGCGAGAGCAACTGGAACCACCAGGCGCAGAACCCCAGTTCGGGCGCTTACGGCATCCCCCAGGCGCTGCCCGGCACCAAGATGGCCACCGCGGGCGACGACTGGGAGACCAACCCCGCCACCCAGATCACCTGGGGCCTCGGCTACATCGAGGACCGCTACGGCAGCCCGTGCGGCGCGTGGGAGCACTCCGAGGCCAACGGCTGGTACTGACCGGCCCGTACCGCGCACGCTTCCGGCCGGCCCGGCCCCCGCTCAGCCGGCCGGCTGGAAGCTGTCCATCGCCATGGAGAGCATGCCGGCGTGCGAGTCCCACTCCGCTTCCGGTACCGACAGCAGTACCGCGTAGGGCGAGCCGCCCCCGGTGGTGATGTTGCGGACGTGCACATGCCTGGGGCCGTCGTCGTCGGTCCAGGTGAACTCCCAGTCGGCCGCCGAGCCGCCGGGATAGTCGACCGGGCGGATCTCGACCAACCGGTACCCCTCCAGCCGGCCGGACGAGGCGGTGTCGGCGTGGGCCTGCTCGGTGTGGGCCATCTCGTCGGAGGTCGGGTGCTCCGTCTGGTCCACCTGGAGGTAGGCCGGGCCGTCGGGGGACTCGAAGTACACGCTGGCGCCCTCGTACCTGGGCTCCCAGCCCTCGGGCACCACGATGCCGAAACCGGAGGGGTCCTCGTGCAGGACGTAGCCCTCGGGCGGCTCCTCGGCCGTGCCGCCGGACCCGGCCGGCTCGCCGTCGCCGGTCTCGCCGGTCTCCTGGCCGTCGTCCGTGCCGGCGTCGTCATCCGTATCCGAGCCCGCGTCCGTCTGCCCGCCGGTCGGGCCGCCGTCCTGCGCGCCCTCCGCGGCGGCCGGATCGACGGAGCCGGTCGGGGACTCGGGGCCGGGCGGCCACGACAGCGCCGCGGCGACCACCACCACCGCGGCGATGGCGGCGGCCGCGATGGCCAGGCCGACCGCGGTCCGGGTGACCCGGTCGCCCCGCTGCGCGGGCGGATGGACCGGCGCGGTGGGCCGCGGCGGGTACAGCGGCTGCGGCCCGGTGGGGTGCAGCGGCGGGCGGGGGCCCGTCGGCGCCGCCTCGCGCGGTGCCTCGGGGCGCAGGTCCGGGGCGGGTGCGACCGGAGCCGTCGCGGCGGCGCTCGCCGCACGGGCCAGCAGCGGCCGGACCGCCGCGGCGGTGATCCGCTGCCGAGGGTCGCGGGTGAGCAGCCCGGTCAGCGCGGCGGCCAGCGGCCCGTCGGCCCGGTGCGCGGGCAGGGCGCCGCCGATGACGGCCGCGACGGTGGCGGTCAGGGTGTCGCGCCGGAACGGAGAGCGCCCCTCCAGCGCGGTGAACAGGGTGGTGCCCAGGCTCCACAGGTCGGCCGCCGGCGCGGCGGGCCCGCTCTCGAAGCGCTCGGGCGCCATGTGCTCCGGAGTGCCGAGCAGCGCGCCGGTGCTGGTCAGGGTCTCGCCGCCGGCGATCGACGCGATGCCGAAGTCGGTGAGCACCACCCGGCCGTCCGCGCTGAGCAGCACATTGGCCGGCTTGAGGTCGCGGTGCACCACGCCGCCGGCGTGCGCGGCGGCCAGCGCGTCGACCAGCCGGAGCCCGATCTCGGCCACCCGCGCCGGCGGCAGCGGGCCGTCGTCGCGCACGGCGTCGTGCAGGGTGCGCCCCGAGACCAGCTCCATCACGATCCACGGGTGGCCGCCGTCGTCGACCACGTCGTGGATGGTGACGATGGAGGACTGGTTCAGCCGGGCGGCCGAGCGCGCCTCGCGGCGGGTCCGCGCGTAGGACTCCTGCCGCTCCTCATCGCTGAGGTCGGGCGGCGAGACGACCTCCTTGACGGCCACCTCGCGGTCCAGCGTCTCGTCGTGGGCCCGCCACACCGTGCCCATGCCGCCCCGCCCCAGGGGCGCCAGCAGCCGGTAGCGCCCCGCCACCAGCTGTTCCCGCTGGGCCATCGCCAGTCCGTCCTTCCTGGTCGGTCCGCGCCGCGGACCGGTGCTCGCAGTGTCGTCCGGTGGTCCGGGTCCGCCCGCGCCCGCGCGGGAGCGCGGCGGCCGACTCTACCGCGCCCGGCGGCTCCGGCGGCCTAGGACTGGCCGGGCACGCACCCGGACGGGCCCTCACAGCTGTAGGTGAGCAGCGAGTCCATCACGGCCTCGCGCTCGTCGGCCAGCGCGTCCCACAGGTCGGCGGGGGAGTACCAGATGAGCAGGAAGGCATTGCCCGAGGCGTCGACGGTGGTGTACACGAGGGTGCGGTACTCCTGCGGGTCGTAGCCCTCGGCGGTGTAGTCGAAGGTGGCGTCGAGCACGGTCCACTCGCCGGGCCGGTCGAGGTCCTCCAGGCGCTCCCGCTCGTAGTCGTCGTACTCGCCCTCCAGCCAGGACTCGGTGTCGCGGGCGAAGTTCTCCGGGTCGGTGTAGGTGTCGCGGTACTGCACGTAGAAGGAGTGCAGGCTGTCGTAGGAGCGGAAGGCGAGGTCGGACTCGGTGACCGTCTCGTCCGCCGTGTTCACCGACCAGCCGTCGGGGACCAGCACCGAGTAGTGCACCGCGTCGACCGCGTTGGACTCCACCCGGTAGCCGCGTGGCGACTGGCGCGGCGGCGGCTCGGTGGCGGCCGGCGCCGGCGAGGACGCGGCCCCGCCGGGCGGGGCGACGGCGCCGGCCTCGCTGTTGGCCATGACGACCACGACCCCGCCGACCAGCGCCAGCACGAGCGCGACCGGGATGCCGATCAGCGCCGCGAGCGTCCACGGGCGGCCGGAGCGGGGCGGGCGGGGCTGGTAGCCCGCCGAGACCGAGTAGCCGGCCGAGGTGGCGGGCACGGTGCGACCGCCGTGCGCCGGGTGGGGGGCCGGGCCGGTCGGGCCCGGTGGCAGGGTGGGGCCGGAGCGGCCGCCGTGCGCGGGCCAGTGCGGCGGGCCGTGCCCCGCCGAACCGGCCGGCGGGGTGGCCGGCGGAGCGGCCGGCCGGGCCGGGGCGGTGCCGGCCGCCTCGGCCAGCGCGGCGCGCGCCCGGGCCGCGTCGAAGCGCCGCGCGGGGTCCTTGTCCAGCAGGCCCGACAGCACGCCGGCCAGCGGACCGGCCCGTACCACCGGGGGCGGCGGCTGGTTCATCACGGCGGCGATCACGGCGGTGATGCCCTCGCGGCGGAACGGGGAGCGCCCCTCCACGGCCAGGTAGAGGGTGGCGCCCAGGCTCCAGAGGTCGCCGGCCGGGCCGGCGCCCTCGCCGCTGATCCGCTCGGGCGCCATGTACTCGGGCGAGCCGACCAGCGCGCCAGTGCGGGTGACCGAGGGGTCGCCGTCGCGGGTGGCGATGCCGAAGTCGGTGAGCACCACCCGGCCGTTGTCGGCGAGCTGCACATTGGCGGGCTTGACGTCGCGGTGCACCACGCCCAGGGCGTGCGCCGCCTCCAGGGCGTCGAGCAGCTGCAGGCCGATCTCGGCCACCCGGCGGGCCGGCAGCGGGCCGGTGGCGTCCACGGTCTCCTGCAGCGAGCGCCCCGAGACCAGCTCCATCACGATCCACGGGTGGCCGCCGTCGTCGACGACGTCGTGGATGGTGACGATGGACGGCTGGTTCAGCTGGGCCGCCAGCCGCGCCTCGCGGCGGGTGCGCTCGTAGGAGCGCAGCCGCTCCTCCTCGCCGAGGTCGGCCGGGAGCAGCACCTCCTTGACCGCGACATCGCGGTCGAGCAGGGTGTCGCGGGCGCGCCACACCGCGCCCATGCCGCCGCGCCCGAGCGGCGCGAGCAGCTGGTAGCGCCCCGCCACCAGCCGGTCCCGCTGGCTCATTGGCACCCGCCCTTCCCCGGCGTGTCTGCTGTCATGGTAACGACGCGCCGGACCCCGGATCGGAGCCCGCGACGGGCCGGACGGCCGGATGCGGCCGGATGCGGACACGGCGGCGGCGGGCCGGGACCCGTGCCCGGACCCGCCGCCGCGGAGCCGCCCGGCGGCGCTACTTGGCGCCGCTGTTGGTCATCGCCAGCACGTCGAGGGCGTCGTCGAGCTGCCGCTCGGTGAGCAGCCCGCGGTCGAGGTAGCCGCGCTCCACCACGACCTGGCGGATCGTCTTGCGCTCGGCGAGGGCCTGCTTGGCGACCTTGGCCGCCTCCTCGTAGCCGATGTAGCGGTTGAGCGGGGTGACGATCGAGGGGGAGGACTCGGCGTACTCCCGCGCCCGCTCGACATTGGCCTCGATTCCGTCGACGCAGCGGTCGGCGAAGAGCACGCTGATCGAGCTGAGCAGCCGGATCGACTCCAGCACGTTCCTGGCGATCAGCGGCAGCTGCACGTTCAGTTCGAAGGAGCCCGAGGCGCCGCCCGCGGTGACGGCGGCGTCGTTCCCGATCACCTGCGAGGCCACCTGGAGCACGGCCTCGGGGATGACCGGGTTCACCTTGCCGGGCATGATCGAGGAGCCCGGCTGGAGGTCGGGCAGGAAGATCTCGGTCAGGCCGGTGCGCGGGCCGGAGCCCATCCAGCGCAGGTCGTTGGCGATCTTGATCAGCCCGACGGCGATCGTCTTGAGCTGGCCGCTCAGCTCCACCAGGCCGTCGCGGGCGCCCTGCGCCTCGAAGTGGTTGCGGGCCTCGGTCAGCGGCAGGCCGGTGACCCTGGCGATCTCCGCGATCACCTTCGGCGCGAAGCCGGGCGGGGTGTTGATGCCGGTGCCGACGGCGGTGCCGCCCAGCGGCAGCTCGGCCACCCGCGGCAGGCTCGCCTCCAGCCGCTCCACGCCGAAGGCGATGTGCGCGGCGTAGCCGCCGAACTCCTGGCCGAGGGTGACCGGGGTGGCGTCCATCAGGTGGGTGCGGCCGCTCTTGACCACCGAGGCGAACTCGGCCGACTTGCGCTCCAGCGAGCGGCCGAGGTGGCGCAGCGCCGGGATCAGCTGCCCGGTGACGGCGGCGGTGGCGGCGATGTGGATCGAGGACGGGAACACGTCGTTGGACGACTGCGAGGCGTTGACGTGGTCGTTGGGGTGCACCGGGCGGCCCAGCCGCTCAGTGGCCAGCGTCGCGATCACCTCGTTGGCGTTCATGTTGCTGGACGTGCCCGAGCCCGTCTGGAACACGTCGACCGGGAAGTGGGCGTCCCAGGCGCCCGACGCCACCTCGGCGGCGGCCGCGGCGACGGCATCGGCCAGGTCGGCCTCGATCACGCCGAGCTCGCCGTTCACCTTCGCTGCGGCGGCCTTGATCTGGGCGAGCGCCGCGATGTGCGCGCTCTCCAGCCGGGTGCCGGAGACCGGGAAGTTCTCCACCGCGCGCTGCGTCTGCGCGCGCCACTTGGCGTGGGCGGGGACCCGGACCTCTCCCATCGAGTCGTGCTCGATGCGGTACTCGCTCAACTCGCTCATCTTCGTGTGTTACCTCCTCGGGCCAGCCTGCCAGACCAGGGGCGCCCCCCGCCCGGCGGCCGGTCCACAAGCGGTCAGTTCGCTCCCGGGGGGCTTCGGGCGCCGGGGCGAACCGATAGACGTTGATCATGGCCGACCACCCCGTGTCCGAGACCCCCGCCGACCCCGCCGACACCGTCCTGCCGGTGGCGGTGGAGACCGAGCGGGGGACGACCAAGGAGTACCCCACCGCCGCCGAACTGTCCGACCTGGTGGAGTTCATCGGCGCGGACGGCGACTCCTGGATCACCTTCGGGCCGCTGCCGCCGGTGGACGCGCGCTTCGCGCAGACCTACCGCTCGGGCGCGGGCGCCTACGAGGTCGAGACCAGGGAGGGCGCCGACAGCGAGATCACCGCCACCGTCCTCGCCGAGGGCGACGAGGTGATGCGCGTCTTCTGGGACCGGATCAGGGCCTGGGCCGAGGACCCGGCGCGGCTCCCGGCCGAGCCGCCCGTCCCCGCCGAGCCCGGCCCCGAGGCGCGGGCGGCGGCCGAGGCGACGGCCAGGGCGCACGTGGCCGCCGGGTTCATGGGCTTCCCCGCCGTGGTCCGCGCCGTCGCGCAGGAGTCCAGCCGCGAAGGCGTCAGCGGCTACCACGCGCGGCTGATCGTCCGCCCGCTGTGGGAGCGGCGCCTGGCCGAGCAGGCCGGCTGGCCCGAGCGCACCGACTCCGACCGCCTCACCGAGGTGTTCGGGGAGCTGTCGGCCGCCGGGGTGGTGGCGCGGGAGAACTTCACCTGCTGCCGCAGCTGCGGGCTGGCCGAGATCGGCGCCGAGGCCGACGACCGCACCCGCGGCTTCGTCTTCTACCACTACCAGGACACCGAGGCCGCAGCCGCCGGCTCCGGCCTCTACCTCGCCTACGGCGGCTTCGACGGCTCCGAGGAGACCACGGCCGCGGTCGGCCGCGAGGTGGCCGACGCGCTCCGCGGCGCCGGATTCCAGGTGAGCTGGGACGGCTCCCCGTCGACGCGCATCCTGGTGGACCCCCTGGAGTGGCGGCGGCGGCTGCCCGCCTAGCGCCCCCGCGCGGTGCCCCATGGGGTGCGTCATAGAGTGCGTCCATGGCTCTTCGGGGGAAGTCGACCGCCGCGATCGCCGCCGTGGCCGCCCTCGCCGCCGTCGCGGGCGCCACGGCCTGGGCGGTGTCGGCGCCCGCCGCCGAGCCCGCCGTCCAGGACTTCGACCGCACCCTCCAGGTCCCGGCCGGGCCCGGCGCGGACCCCGGCGAGACGGTCGGCATCGACACCACCCTGTTCCTGCCCGAAGGCCCCGAGGACGCGCGCTACCCGGCGGTACTGATCGGGCACGGCCTGGGCGGCACCAAGGACGACACCGCCGAGGAGGCCCGCGAGCTGGCCGCCGGCGGGTACGCGGTGCTCACCTGGTCGGCGCGCGGCTCCGGCGGCTCCTTCGACCCCGACCACGGCCTGATCGGGCTCAACGACCCCGACCACGAGGTGGCCGACGTGCGGGCGCTGATCGACTGGCTGGCCGCGCGCCCCTACGTGCGGCTGGACGGGCCCGGCGACCCCAGGGTCGGCATCAGCGGCGCCTCCTACGGCGGCGCCGTCGCCCTCCAGGCGGCCGGGTACGACGAGCGGGTCGACGCGATCGTGCCGCAGATGACCTACTTCGACCTGGCCGACGCGCTCTTCCCCAACGCCGGGCCCGGCGGCCCGGCCGAGGGCGTCTTCCAGCGCCGCTGGGCCGGGGTGCTGTTCGGCGCGGGCGGGCTCGACGGGCCCTCGCCCCTCGCCGGACCGGCCGAAGGGGAGGACGCGGACCCGGGCCCGGGCGCGGCGCCGCCCGAGCCGCCCCCGCCCACGGCCGAGGACATGGCGCCGCCCACCGCCGGGGAGCTGGCCGCGATCGGCGAGGGCATCCGCTGCGGCAGCTTCCGCTCCGACATCTGCGCGCTCTACCAGGACGTCGCCGAGGACGGCGCCGCCACCGGCGCCCAGCTCGACCTGCTGCGCGAGCACAGCCCGGCCGCGGTGGCCGACCGGATCGCGGTCCCCACCCTGGTCATGCAGGGCCTCAACGACTCGCTCTTCCCGCTCACCCACGCCGACGCGATCGCCGAGGCCGTCCAGGCCAACGGCGCGCCGGTGGAGGTGGTGTGGTTCGAGGGCGGCCACGACGGCGGCGACGGAGAGGACGAACTGCGCCGCGCCCGCGCCCGCGAGTGGTTCGACCGCTGGCTGGCCGAGCCCGCCCCCTCCGGCGAACTGGCCGCCCCGGCCACCGGGGAACCCGGCGGTCCGGGCGACTCCGCCGACGACGCCGCCCACGGCGCGGGCCAGGGCTTCACCGTCACCCGCTACGCCGGCCCGGTCGCCTCCCGGCCCGGCCCGCAGGGCGGCGGCGGGCAGGCCGCGCCGGGCGCCCTCCAGCACGTGAGCACGGCCGAGTACACCGGCCTGGGCGGCGACACCCGCCGCACCGTCGGGCTGCTGCCCTCCCCGCCGCAGCCGGTCACCACCCCCATCGGCGGCGTGCCCGAGTCCGTGTCGGTCATGCCGGGGGCGGGCGGCGGCCTCGGCGCGCTCGGCGGGGCCGCGGCCGGCGGCCTCGCCGTCGACCCGCCCGGGCAGGCGGCCTACCTCAGCTCCGAACCGCTCGGCGCCGACCTCGCCGTCACCGGCAGCCCGTCCATGCGCATCAGCGTGATCGGCGAGGGCGAGGTCACCCTGTTCGCCAAGGTCTACGACGTGGGTCCGCAGGGGGTGCCGGTGCTGCCGCACCAGCTGGTGGCGCCGCTGACGGTGACGGCCACCCCCGAGGGCACCGAGGTCGACGTGCGGCTGCCCGCGATGGACTACACCTTCGCCGAGGGACACACGCTGGCCTTCGTGGTGAGCACCACCGACATGGCCTACCACGTCCCCGAGCGGGACGGCGCCGTCGCCATCGCCGCGGCCGACGTCGGGGTGGAGATGCCGGTCCGCGAGGGCCTCGCGGCGCCCGAGACCCCGCTGGCCTGGTGGGTGCCGGTGCTGCCGCTCGCCGCCCTCGCGCTCGCCGCGCTGCTGCTGCTCACCGGGCGGCGCCGGGTCCGCCCCGGGCCGCCCGAGCCCGCGCTGGCCGATGTGCCGCTGGTCATCACCGATCTCACCAAGCGCTACCGCGACGGCCACCTCGCCGTCGACGGCCTGTCGCTGCGGGTGGAGCGGGGCCAGGTGCTCGGCCTGCTCGGCCCCAACGGGGCAGGGAAGACGACCACCCTGAGAATGCTGATGGGCCTGATCACCCCGGACGGCGGCGAGATCCGGATCTTCGGGCGCCGGGTGGTGCCCGGCACGCCCGCGCTCTCGCGGCTCGGCTCCTTCGTGGAGGGGCCCGGCTTCCTGCCGCACCTGTCCGGCCGGGCCAATCTGGAGCTGTACTGGCGGGCCACCGGGCGCCCGGCCGCCGACGCGCACCTGGAGGAAGCGGCGGCCATCGCCGACCTCGGCGCCGCGCTGCGCCGCCCGGTGCGCAGCTACTCGCAGGGCATGCGGCAGCGGCTCGCCATCGCCCAGGCCATGCTCGGCCTGCCCGACCTGCTGGTGCTGGACGAGCCGACCAACGGCCTCGACCCGCCGCAGATCCACCGGATGCGCGAGGTGCTGGCCCGCTACGCGAGGGGCGGCCGCACCGTCATCGTCTCCAGCCACCTGCTGGCTGAGGTGGAGCAGGTGTGCACCCACGTGGTGGTGATGGACCGCGGCGCCAAGGTCGCCGAGGGCCCGGTCCGCGAGATCGTGGGCGGCGCCGGCACCGTCGCCGTCGGCACCCCCGAGCCCGAGCGGGCCCGCGCAGCGCTGGCCGGGCTGCCCGGGGTGGCCGCGGTCGAGGACGGCCCCGACGGCCTGGTCGTCACCCTCGACGGCGCGAGCACCGCCGACGCGGTCGCGGCGCTGGCCGCGCACGGGGTGCCCGTCGAGCGGGTGATGCCGCACCGCCGGCTGGAGGACGCCTTCCTGAGCCTGATCGGAGAGCGGGCATGAGCGCGGACGGCACCGGGCGCGCCCCTGAGGCGGCCGTCACCGCCGCCGGCTACCGGGCGCGGCGCACCCTGCCCCTGCGGGTGGAGCTGCTGCGGCAGCTGCTGCGCCGCCGCACCGTGATCACCTTCGGGCTGCTGCTGGCGCTGCCGTGGGTGCTGATCGCCGCCTTCCAGATCGGCGGCGGCGACGACGAGGGCACCGCGGTGAGCCTGGTCGACCTCGCCACCGGCGGGGCGCTGAACTTCACCGTCTTCACCATGCTGGTCTCCAGCAGCTTCCTGCTGGTGGTGGTGGTCGCGCTCTTCTTCGGCGACACCGTCGCCAGCGAGGCGAACTGGTCCTCGCTGCGCTACCTGCTGGCCGCGCCGGTGCCCCGCTCGCGGCTGCTGCGGCAGAAGCTGCTGGTCGCGCTGGTGCTGAGCGCGGCGGCGCTGGCCGTGCTGGTGGTGATGACCCTGGTGTCCGGCGCGGTCGTCTACGGCTGGAACCCGCTGACCCTGCCGGGCGGCGGCGCCGAACTGCCCGCCGGGGAGGGTCTGGGCCGGGTGGCGCTGATCGTCGGCTACGCCTTCGTGAACCTGGCGGTGGTGGCCGGCGCCGCCTTCCTGCTCTCGGTCGCCACCGACTCCCCGCTCGGCGCGGTCGGCGGTGCGGTGGCCATGATCATCGTCTCCAACATCCTGGACGCGGTGGAGGCGCTGGGCGACTGGCGGCAGGCGCTGCCCGGCCACTGGGGCTTCGCCTGGCTGGACGCCCTGGCGCCCACCGTCTCCTACGACCAGATGACCACCGGCGCCGTCGTCTCGCTCAGCTACGCCGTGGTGCTGTTCGCGTGGGCCTTCCGCCGCTTCCGCTCCGCCGACGTGGTGTCGTAGCGAAATCCGCACAGGTGGCGGCCTGTCAGCGAGTCCGGCGACTCCGCCAGCGCGGCGGGCCGGCCCGCGAACAGCACCCGCCCGCCGTGGCGGCCGGGGCCCGGCCCCAGGTCCAGCACCCAGTCCGCCCGGGCGATCACCTCCAGGTCGTGCTCGATCACGACCACGGTGCCGCCCTGGTCGACCAGCCGGTCCAGCACGGCCAGCAGCCGCCCGGTGTCCGACGGGTGCAGCCCGGTGGTCGGCTCGTCCAGCACGTAGCGGCCGCCGCCGCGGTCCAGCACGGCGGCGAGCTTGATCCGCTGCCGCTCGCCGCCCGACAGGGTGCTCAGCGGCTGGTCCAGGCTGAGGTAGCCGAGGCCCACCTCGTCCAGCCGGGCCAGCGCGGGCGCGATCTCGGGCTCGGTGAAGAAGTCGCGTGCGTCGGCCACCGACAGGCCGAGCACCTGCGCGATGTCGCGGCCCCGCAGCCGGTGCCGCAGCGCCTCGGGCGAGAAGCGGGCGCCGCCGCAGGCCTCGCACACCGTCGTCACCGGGTCCATGAAGGCCAGGTCCGTCTCGATCACCCCCAGGCCGCCGCACTCCGGGCAGCCGCCGGCCGAGTTGGCGCTGAACAGCGCCGCGGGCACCCCGTTGGCGCGGGCGAACAGCCGCCGGATCGGGTCGAGCACCCCGGTGTAGGTGGCCGGGCTGGAGCGGCGCGAGCCGGGGATGGGCGACTGGTCGATCGTGGCCGTGTCCGGGTCCGACGGGGGCAGCGCCTCGCGGACCAGGGTGCTCTTGCCCGAGCCCGCCACCCCGGTGACCGCGGTCAGCACACCGGTGGGCAGGTCGGCGTCGACCCCGCGCAGATTGTGCCGGGTGGCGCCGCGCACCCGGATCCAGCCCGCGGGGGTGCGCGGCTCGGCGCGGGTGCGGACCGCGGCGGCGAGGTGGCGGCCGGTGGCGGTGCCCGAGCGGGCCAGGCCGGCCACATCGCCTTGGTAGACCACGGTGCCGCCGTCGGCGCCCGCGCCGGGGCCCATGTCGATCACGTGGTCGGCGATGGCGATCACGTCGCGGTCGTGCTCGACCACCAGCACGGTGTTGCCCTTGTCGCGCAGCCGCAGCATCAGCCGGTTCAGCCGGGCCACGTCGTGCGGGTGCAGCCCGGCGCTCGGCTCGTCCAGGATGTAGGTCATCCCGGTCAGGCTGGACCCGAGGTGGCGGACCAGCTTCACCCGCTGCGACTCCCCGCCCGACAGCGACGGCGTCTCCCGGTCCAGGGTGAGATAGCCCAGCCCCACCGAGATGAGCGCTTCGAGCCGGGCGGCCAGCGCGGCCACCAGGGTGGCCGCCTTCGGATCGGTGATGCCGCGCACCGCCTCCAGCAGCGCCTCGGCCTCCATGGCGGTGCACTCGGCGATGGTGCGGCCGTCGACCCTGCTGCTGAGCGCGGCCGCGTTCAGCCGGGCGCCGCCGCAGGCCGGGCAGGTCCGCCGGGTGACGAAGGTGTCCAGCTCGGCCAGCACCTCGGGCTTGGCCCGCTCGTTGCTCCTGGTCAGGAAGCCGCGCCTGATCCGGGGCAGCAGCCCCTCGTAGGTGGACGACGGCGGCCAGCCCGGCCCCGGGTCGGCCGGCTTGAAGCCCTCGGCGTGCAGCAGGGTGTGCAGCTGCTCCGCGGAGTAGTCGCGCAGCGGCAGGTCGTTGTCGAACAGGCCCGTCTCGGTGTAGCGCCGCAGCCGCCAGCCGCCCGGCGCGAAGGGGGAGAAGCGGATGGCGCCCTCGTGCAGCGAGCGGTCGTAGTCCAGCAGCCGGTCGGCGTCGATGTCGTCCACCCGGCCCAGCCCCTCGCAGCGCGGGCACATGCCGCGCGGGTCGTTGAACGAGAACGCGGGCGAGTAGCCCACGAACGGGGTGCCGGCCCGCGAGTACAGCAGCCGCAGCAGCGGGCCGATCTCGGTGGCGGTGCCCACGGTCGAGCGGGCGTTGCCGCCCAGCCGCCGCTGGTCGACCACGATCGTCGCCGACAGGTTCTCCAGCGCGTCCGCCTCGGGCTGCCCGTAGTGCGGCAGCCGGTTGCGGACGAACGCGGGGAAGGTCTCGTTGAGCTGCCGCTGCGACTCGGCGGCGACGGTGTCGAACACCAGCGAGGACTTGCCCGAGCCCGACACCCCGGTGACCACCGTGAGGCATCCCTTCGGGATCTCCAGGCTCACGTCCCTGAGGTTGTTCTCCCGGGCCCCGACGACCCTGATGCGGTCATGTTCGGCGGTGACCTGCTGTTTCGTGTCCATGCCGCCACGCTAGGCAGAGATGCGGCCAGAACGCGGCCGCATCTCCCAGGTGTTCGGGCACAATGGCCGGATGGCCGACGCGAGCCGCCGCATGCTGGCACTGCTCTCGCTGCTCCAGGACGGCGGCGGCTGGAGCGGCGAGGAACTCGCCGAGCGGCTGGGGGTCAGCCGCCGCACCCTGCGCCGCGACGTCGACCGGCTCCGCTCGCTCGGCTACCCCGTGCACACCCGGCCCGGGCCCGGCGGGCACTACCGGCTGGCGGCGGGCACCGCCCTGCCGCCGCTGCTGCTGGACGACGAGGAGGCGATCGCGGTGGCCGTCGGGGTGCGGCTGGCCGCGCGCACCTCGGCCATCGCCGATGTGGACGACTCCGCCGCCACCCGCGCGCTGCGCAAGCTCGAACAGGTGCTGCCGGCCCGGCTGCGGCCCCGGGTGGCCGCCGCGCACGAGGGCACCGAGATCGCCCCCGACCCCGGCGCGCAGGTGCCGGCCGGGCTGCTCGCCGACCTGGGCGGCGCGGTGCGGCGGCACGAGCGCGTCCGCTTCACCTACCGCGACCGCGACGGCGCCGACACCCGGCGGCGCGCCGAGCCCTACCGCCAGGTGCTGCTCCGCCGCCGCTGGTACCTGCTGGCCTGGGACACCGAGCGCGCCGACTGGCGCAGCTTCCGGCTGGACCGCGTCAGCGGGCTGGTCCGCACCGGCCAGTACTTCACCCCGCGCGAGCTGCCCGCAGAGTCCGCCGCCGACTACCTGGCCGCCGCCTTCCGCGCCCGGCGGCACCGGGCCGTGCTCACCCTGCACGCCCCGGCCGAGCAAGTCGCCGACCGGCTGCGCGCCCAGGACGGCGTGCTGGAACCGCTGACGGACGGCGCTTGCCGCCTCACCGCCTGGGTGGACTCCTTCGAATGGCTCGCCACCGTCGTCCTCACCCTGGGCGTCGACTTCGACATCACCGAACCCGACGCCTTCCGCTCCTACTGCGCGAGGCTGCGCGAGCGTCTGGACCGCGCCGTCGGCTGACGGCCGCGCGGCCCGCTCAGGCGCGCTTGGAGCGCATCGCCTTCAGCACGCGGATGCCGTCGGGGCCGGTGAGGAGGCGGGCGTACTCCTCGGACTCGCGGGGGCAGAGCGTGATGCGGCCCTCGTCGTCGAAGAGCAGCCCCCAGCCGTAGGTCTTGGGCAGCGGGGAGGCGCGCAGGCAGGCGTGGGACCGGGAGAAGAAGCGGTCGCGCAGCGCGGCCCGCTGGGCGTCGGTGGGCTCGGCGGGCACCTCCTCGGAGGGCGGCTGCCGGCGCAGCCAGCTCTCGAAGAGCACGTCCTCCTGGGTGTAGGCGGCGGGGTGCTCGGCGAGCATCCGGTACTGGACGGAGGCGACCGTCTCGCGGCCGGCCCGCACCGGCGGCTCCGCGGCGGCCTCGGCCGGGCAGTCGTCGCTGACGGCGATGAAGGTGCGGTAGTAGTTCAGGTCCACGGCGGCTCTCCCGGGGGATGGGTCGAGGCTTCGACCCGCGGATCCGTTCAGCTTAGGCCGGAGGGCGGACAAGGGGCGCCGCGGCGGCCCGGCGGGCCCGGCCAGGCCGCGAGCACCGCCGCCGCGATGGCGGTGTCGATCGGCGAGGCGTCCGCCGGCGGCGGCCGCGCGGGGTCCCACAGCATGGTCTCGGCGATCTCGTCATTGGGCACACCCCCCGGCTCCAGCGCCGCCAGGGCGCACCGGTACACGGCGGCCAGCTCGCGGCGGACGGTGCCGTCGCCGCCGGGCAGCTCGAACTCGGCCAGCACGGCCGGGTCGAGCCGGTCGGCGCGCTGGCCGGACTCCTCGAAGAGTTCGCGCCCGGCCGCCTGCCGCGGCGTCTCCCCGGGGTCGATCCCGCCGCCCGGCAGCTCCCACCGGGCGCGCCACCGGTCGAAGACCAGCAGCACCGAGCCGCCCAGCCGGGCGACCACCAGGGCGGCCGGGACCGGGATGCCGCCGGGCGCGGCGTCCGGTGGGTGCAGCGCGAGCAGCGCGCTGCCGTGGGCGTCGCGGACGAGCATGCGGGCGTCCTCTCGGCTCCGGTTCCGCGGACGGGGGCCGGTCAGTCGATGAGCTTGCGGCGCATCCGCCACACGGCCAGCACCCACATCAGCGCGGCGAACAGCAGCAGCGCGCCGACGTGGCCGAGATCGGCGAGCGGCTGCGGGCCGAACACGGCGTGCCTGACCAGCTCCACGCAGTGGTAAAGCGGGTTGAACTGCGCCAGCACCGCCACCCACGGCGGCAGCTGGTCCAGCGGGAAGAAGGTTCCGGCGACCAGGAACAGCGGGGTGAGGACGCCGGAGATGATGTAGTCGAAGGAGTTGATCGAGGGCACCAGCGCCGACACCAGGATGCCGAACAGGCCGAAGCCGAGCCCGGTGACGAACGCGATCAGCGGCACCAGCAGCATGGTCGGCGCGGGCGGCAGCCCGAAGGCCATCGCCACCAGCAGCGGCGCGCAGCCGTACACCCCCGACTTGGCCGCGATCCAGGTGGCCTCGGCGGTGACCAACTCGTGCGTGTCGACCGGGGTGGAGAGCATGCCGTCGTAGGTGTGCTGGAAGGTGCGGCGCACGTAGGTGCTGAACATGCCGGGGAAGGCCGAGGTGAACAGCACCGCGGTGGCCACCACCCCGGTGCCGACGAAGTCGATGTAGCGGTAGCCCGCCACCACGCCCACCAGCGAGCCGAAGCCGAAGCCGAAGGCCAGCAGGTAGATGGTGGGCTCCACCACCGACGCGAAGGTGGTGGTGGTCCAGTACCGCCGGTACAGCGCCAGCTCGCGCCGCCACACCCCGGCCACCGCCGCCAGCTCGAAGCGGTGCACCGGGCCGTGCGGGCGGCCGGTGCGCAGCGGTGTGCGCACCGCGGCGTCGGCGTCGGCGTTCATGATCGTCCTCGCCTTCCGCTACTCGACCGTCTCGCCGGTCAGCAGCACGAACACGTCCTCCAGGTGGCTGGCCCTGGCCTCGCCCTGACCCAGCCGCTCGCGCGCCTGCGGCGTGATCTTCTCCGCCCGCAGCACCGACACCGACGGGCCGGTGCGCCGGGTGGTGAAGCCGAGGTCGGCCGCGATCCGCTCCACCTCGGCGAGGCGGCGCGGCGGTCCGTAGAACTCTTCGGTGCGCACCCCGGCATGGTCGGCCACCAGGTCCGCCGGGCGGCCCCGGGCGATCACCCGGCCCCTGGACATCAGCGCCACCTCGTCGGAGAGCCGCTCGGCCTCCTCGATGTAGTGGGTGGACATCAGCACGGTGACGCCGTCGTCGCGCAGCGCCGTGATCAGCGTCCACAGCTGCTGGCGCACCTGCGGGTCGAGCCCGACGGTGGGCTCGTCCAGCAGCACCGCACGCGGCGCGTGCACCAGGCCGCGGGCGATCAGCAGCCTGCGGCGCATGCCGCCGGAGAGGTCGACCGTGCGGCTGCGCTGGCGGTCGGTCAGCTGCGCCAGCTCCAGCGCGCGGTCCACCGCGGCCGCCCGCTCGCGCCGCGGCACCCGGTACAGCCGCGCGAACACCTCCAGGTTCTGCCGCGCCGTCAGCTCCTCGTCCAGGTTGTCGTGCTGGGGCACCACGCCCATCAGCGCCCGCGCCTGCTTGGACATGGCCGGGACCGGGAACCCGAGCACCGAGATCTCCCCGGCGTCGGCCCGGCTCTGCGCGGTCAGCATCCTCATGGTGGTGCTCTTGCCCGCGCCGTTGGGCCCGAGCAGCCCCATGCAGATCCCGGCGGGAACATCGAGGTCGAGCCCGTTCACCGCGGCGACGTCGCCATAGCGCTTCACCACCCCGCCCAGCCGGATCGCGGGCCCACCGGGCACGTGGTCGGGGCCGAGCACGGCATCGGACGAGATCATTGCGCCATCCTACGGGCCCGCTCGCTGATGTGTTCGAAGGGCGCCGGCCCCGAACCGCCGGGCGGGTCCCGCCCGGCACGCGCACGTCCCCTCCGCGCATCCCCCTCCCGCCCAGGGGGGCGACCCCATCACCATTATTTCGCGCCCGGCACGGTCCGCGCCGCCGTGCGCCGCCGCCTGTGGACGAGCGGCCCCGCACTCGGCCGCCTGTGCACGGCCGATTTGACAGGCGTCCCGAAGCGTCAGGCGGCCGGCGGCGCCCATGCGCGGGCGTCGCGTCGGGGCCGATCGCGGGCGGTCCGGGAGGGACGGCCGCCGCGCGCCGGGCACGGGCCTGTTCGCGTCGGCTCGCCACTCCTCCGCCAAGGGCCCGAAGGCCCGCGGGCACCGGGGTGCCGGGGTCGGATCGGCTACCGTTGCGGTGTGAGCCAGCCGCTGCCCCCGCGCGACCTCCGCGCCTCCGACGCCGACCGCGAGGGCGTCCGGGAACTGCTGGACGCGGCCGCCGCCGACGGCCGCCTCGACCTCGACGAGCACGCCGCCCGGTCCGAGCGCGCCGCCCGCGCCCGCACCCTGGGCGAACTGGCCGCCATCACCGCCGACCTCGCCCCCGAGAACGCCCAGCCGGTCCGCATCGCCCACGGCCCCGTCATCGCGCTCGGCCGCCCCCAGGAGCGCGACGGCCGCTGGGTGGTCGGCGAGCGCGAACTGGCCGTGGCCGCGTTCAGCAACGCCCGCCTCGACCTCACCGACGCCCTGCTCCAGGAGCGCCGCGTCGTCGTCACCGCCGCCGCCCTGGCCGGAACCGTGCACATCACCGTGCCCGACGGCGTGGAGGTGCGCCTCACCGGCGGCTGGTCCTTCCTCGGCAGCCGCGGCCGCCCCCCGCGCCGCCCGCCCCGCCCCGACGCCCCCGTCGTGGAGATCGTCGGCTACACGGTGCTCGGCTCCATCCGCGTCCACACCCCCAAGCGCCCGCGCCGCCGCTTCGGGCGCCGGGGGTAGGGCGGACCGGTCAGCGCCGCTCGGCGGCCGAGGAGAAGTCGACGACGCTGTAGGCGTGCAGCTTGGCCAGCCGGTGCTCGCTGGCGATCTGGCGGATGGTGCCGCTGCGGCCGCGCATGACCAGGCTGTTGGTGTGCGCGCCGCCGGAGCGGTAGCGGACGCCCTTCATGATCTCGCCGTCGGTGATGCCGGTGGCGGCGAAGAACACGTCGTCGGAGGCGACCAGCTCGTCGGTGGTCAGCACCCGGCCGAGGTCGTGCCCGGCGTCCAGGGCGCGGCGCCGCTCGTCGTCGGAGGTGGGCCACAGCCGGCCCTGGATGACGCCGCCCAGGCACTTGATCGCGCAGGCCGCGATCACCCCCTCCGGGGTGCCGCCGATGCCCAGCAGCAGGTCGACACCGGTGCCCGCCCGCGCGGCCATTACGGCGCCCGCCACGTCGCCGTCGGTGATGAACTTGATCCTGGCCCCGGCGGCGCGCACCTCGCGGACCAGGTCCTGGTGGCGCGGCCGGTCCAGGATGACCACGGTGACGTCCTGCGGCGAGCCGCCCTTGGCGCGCGCCACCGCGCGGATGTTGTCGGCGACCGGGGCGCCGATGTCGACGTGGTCGGCGGCCTCGGGGCCGGTGACCAGCTTCTCCATGTAGAACACCGCCGAGGGGTCGTACATGGAGCCGCGGGCGCTGACCGCGATCACCGAGATGGCGTTGGGCATGCCGTCGGCCGTCAGCCGGGTGCCGTCGATCGGGTCGACCGCCACATCGCAGTCGGGGCCGGTGCCGTCGCCCACGGACTCGCCGTTGAACAGCATGGGCGCGTTGTCCTTCTCGCCCTCGCCGATGACGACCGTGCCGTTCATGGCGACCGTGTTGATCAGCCGCCGCATGGCGGTGACGGCCGCGCCGTCGGCGCCGTTCTTGTCGCCCTGCCCCACCCACCGGGCGGCGGCCAGCGCCGCGGCCTCGGTGACACGGACCATTTCGAGCGCGAGGTTGCGGTCGGGGGCGGCGTGGTCGGTGGCCAGCGGTTCGGTGGTCGGGTTCGCCATCGTGGGGCTGCCTCTCTGCTTTCGTCTGCTCCGCTGCGCGGTCGGGGCGCGTCCGCAGGACCGACCGGACGGACGTGCCGCCCGGCGCACCACCAGCGTAGTTTGGAGGCACCGGAGCGCAGCGCTCCGGGGCCGCTGTGCGGCGCGGCGCGCCGCGCCGCTTTCGGCCGAGCGGACGGAGGAGTGCGTGCAGAGTCCCGGTCCGGTGTCGGAGCGCGGCGTGGCCACCAGGAACGCCCTGCTCGCGGCGGCCCGCGCGGTGTTCGGCGAGGTCGGTTTCGCGCAGGCGTCGGTGCACGACATCGTCACCCGTGCGCGGGCCAGCGTCGGCAGCCTCTACCACCATTTCAGCGGCAAGGGCGACCTCTACCTGAGCCTCTACAACGACTTCCAGCAGCGGCAGCAGGAGCGCACCCGCACCGCCATCCACGCCGCCCGCGCCCAGGGCCGCACCGAGCCGGTGCCGCTGCTCATCGAGGGCGCCCGCGCCTACCTAGACGGCTGCATCCTGGAGCGGGAGCTGTCGCGGCTGTTCGTCAGCGGCGACGGCCCGCCCGGCTTCGACGCGATCCTGCGCCGGCACATGCACGACTGGGTGAACCGCAGCGCCCGGGTGTTCCGGCAGGCCGAGGAGCCCGTCGACGCCGCGCTGCTGATCGTGGTCAGCGGCACGATGATCGCG
Source organism: Allonocardiopsis opalescens (assembly GCF_003002095.1). Taxonomy (GTDB): domain Bacteria; phylum Actinomycetota; class Actinomycetes; order Streptosporangiales; family Streptosporangiaceae; genus Allonocardiopsis; species Allonocardiopsis opalescens. The sequence continues at coordinate 662,218 of NZ_PVZC01000001.1, forward strand.
GCGGTGGCCGAGCTGGCCCGGCTGGAGGACGAGCGGCGCGCCCGCGCGCTCGCCGCCGACGTCCTGGGCACCCTCGCCGGAATCCGGACCTCGCGCGCGGGCTGAGCAGGCGCCCCTTAAGGTCGAGGGGAGGGCCGCCGCGAGGGCGCGGCGGAGCGAGGAGGCGGGCGATGAGTGGCGCGGCGGGCCGCGCGCGTGCGGGTTTCGGCGGTTTCGCGGTCGCCTTCGGGCTGTGCGCGCTGGTGGGTGTGCTGATGGCGGCCAACGCCGCCCTGCACCAGCCGGAGGCGCCGCCCCCGCACGACTACTCCGCCCAGCTGGCCGCCCTGGAGATGACCGACCCCTTCCCGGTGTACGCCCCCGCCGGCCTCGGCCCCGAGTGGCGCCCCACCGCCTCGCGGGTCGAGGGCGAGGGCGAGGCCGTCACCTGGCGCCTCGGCTTCGCCACCCCCCAGCTGGAGCACGCCTCCGTCTGGCAGGCGGGCACGGCCGCCGAGGAACTGGTCGCCGAGCGCCTGGCCGAGCCGCGCCCCGACGGAGAGCTGAACCTCGGCGGCGAGCCGTGGACCCGCTACCTCAGCGGCGACGGGCAGCGCCGCGCCCTGGCGCGCGAGGCCGAAGGCGTCACCCTGGTGGTCGAGGGCACCGCGAGCCTCGACGAACTCGCCGAACTGGCCGGCTCCCTGCGCCCGCACAGCGGCTGAGGACGCCGCGCCCCGGCTCAGAACGGCGCCTCGGCCCCGTCGTCGGGCTCGGTGCGCTCGGCCAGCGCGGCGGCGAGCTTGGCGCGGGCGCCCTCCAGCCACTGCTCGCAGGTGGTGGCCAGGTCCTCGCCGCGCTGCCACAACCGCAGCGACTCCTCCAGGCTGAGGCCGCCGCCCTCCAGCCGCCTGACCACGGCCGCCAGCTCCTCGCGGGCCTGCTCGTAGCTGAGGGTGGCCTCGGCCGCCTCCGGCGCGCCCTCGCCGGTGCCGGCCGCCGTCTCGCCGCTCGCCTTGCCCATCGCGGTGCTCCCGCCCATGTCGGTTCCGTCCGTCCTTCGGTGTGTCAGCCCGTCGCGGCCTGGCCGTCGGCGCCGACCGCCTCGGCCGCCTCGCCGCCATCCGCCGCGTCGCCGGCCCGGACGGCGAGGGCGTCGTGCTCGAAGCGCAGCCGCAGCTCCTCGCCGGCCGCCACCTGCGCGGCCGAGCGCACCACCGTGCCGTCGGCCTGCTGCACGATGGCGTAGCCACGCCCCAGGGTGGCGGCGGGGGAGAGCGCGCGCAGCCGCGCCAGGGTGTGGCCGAGGTCCTCGCCGGCCCGGTCCAGCCGCCCCTCGAAGCAGCGGCGGGCGCGGTCGCGCAGGCCCTCGGCCTGCTCGGCCAGCCGGTCGATCTCGCGCACCGGGTCGGCCAGGGCCGGCCGGGAGCGCACCCCGCGCAGCCACGCCTCCTCGCGGCCCAGCCAGCCGTGCAGCCAGCGGCGCCCCCGCTCGCGCAGCTGGGCGATCAGGGCCAGCTGCTCGGCGACGTCGGGGACCACCCGCTTGGCGGCGTCGGTGGGGGTGGAGGCGCGCACGTCGGCCACCAGGTCCAGCAGCGGGCTGTCCTGCTCGTGGCCGATCGCGCTGACCACGGGGGTGCGGCAGGCCGCCACCGCGCGCACCAGCGCCTCGTCGGAGAAGGGCAGCAGGTCCTCGATGGAGCCGCCGCCCCGGGCGATCACGATCACGTCCACAGCCGGGTCGGCGTCGAGTTCGCGCAGCGCGGCCAGCACCTGGCCGACGGCGCGGTCGCCCTGCACGGCGACCTGCTCCACCCGGAAGCGCACGGCCGGCCACCGGCGGCGGCCGTTCTCCAGCACGTCGCGCTCGGCGGCGGAGTTGCGGCCGCAGATCAGCCCGACCTGGCCGGGCAGGAAGGGCAGCGGCCGCTTGCGCGCCTCGGCGAACAGGCCCTCGGCGGCGAGGGTGGCGCGCAGCCGCTCCAGCCGGGCCAGCAGCTCGCCCACGCCGACGTGCCGGATCTCCAGCCCCTGGAGGGAGAAGCTGCCCCGGTTCACCCAGAAGTCGGGCTTGGCGTGCACCACGACGCGGGTGCCCTCGGTGGGGGCGGGCTGGGACGCCTCCAGCACCCGCCGCTGGCAGACCACGCGCACCGACATGTTCGCGACGGGGTCGCGCAGGGTGAGGTAGGCGGTGGCGCCGCGCACGCTCAGCTCGGCGATCTGGCCCTCGACCCAGATGCGGCCCAGCTTGCCGATCCACTGGCCGATCAGCTGGTTCACCACCCGGACCGGGGCCGGCGACTCGGCCGACGTGTCCATACCCATGCGCCCGACCCTAGCCGCTGCCACGGTCAGCGGCGGCGTGCGGGACGGCGGCGGGCGGGCCCGGGAGGGCGCGGCGGAGCCGCCGCGCGGCCGCCGGCGGCGCGGCGCCGGCCGGGTGGGGACGGGCGCCGCGGGCCGGCATGCGGAGCGGGCGGGCCTGACGGCGTCCGGCACGGGACGGCGCCGGCGCCGAGCGGCCCGGTAGGGGGCGGGGCGGAGGAAGGGCCCCGGCCTGCGGGGGGCGGGCGGCTACTTGGCCGGGCCGGCCTGGACCTTCGCGATCCGGTTGTCGTACATCTTCAGGTACTCCGGCCGTGCCGCGTTCGCCTCCTCGTAGGCGCGCAGCTCGCGCACCTGCTCCAGGCTGAGGTTGCGGAAGCGGGCCCGGATGGACGCGACGGAGAGGGTGTCGTAGTTGGCCAGCGGCGGCTCGGCCGGGGCCGCGGTGGGGGCCTCGGGGTCGGCGACGGCGGCCGGTGCCGGGTCCGCGACGGGGTCGGCCGCGGGCTCGGGCTCCGGCGCGGTGGCGGCGGGAGCGGGGTCCGCCGCGACGGCGGCCTCGGACTTCGCCTCCGCCTTCGCGGCCGTGTCCGCCTCGGTCGCGGCGCCCGCCGGGGCGGCCGTGCCGGTGGAGCTCGCGGTGTCGGCGGCGACGTCGACCGTGCCGGCGGGGGCCGGCGCGGGGGCGGCGGTGGCGGTGTCGGCGGCCGTGTCGGTGGCGGGTGCGACCGTGTCGGTCGACGCCGTCGCCGGGGCGGGGGTGCTCGCGGTGGTCGGCTTGGCAGCCGGTTCGGCGGCCGCGGAATCCTTGGCGGGGGTGTCGGTGCGGCCCAGGAGCTTGGCGAAGCCGATCTTCACCGAGTCCAGGACTCCCTTGAGTCCGGCGTTAGGCATGAATGCTGTGCTCCTTATACGCGTGTACGGGTCACGGTTATAGCGTGGCTACTGTGCCGGGAGGTACGGATTCGCGCCGTTTCGATGGTTTGCCGTCCACTGTGCCGTATCTCACGGCTCCGCGCCGCCCCGTCGCCTCCTCGAACCTGCACCATTTTGGTTTCCTGCGCGTCTCGGCGCCGCTCGCCGCGCGGGATGCGCGGCGGCCGACCTGCCGAACGCCCTCCGTTCGGCGCCAGCACCTAGGATGGGGATCATGTCTGCTGTGTCTGCCGCTTCAGCCGCTACGACCGAGCCGTCCGAGTCCGTGGCGCCGGCCGCGACCGCCGACCCCGCCGCACCAGCCCGGCGCGTGCTGCTCGCCAGGCCGCGCGGCTACTGCGCCGGGGTCGACCGGGCGGTGCAGACGGTAGAGAAGGCGCTGGAACAGTACGGTGCCCCGATCTACGTCCGCAAGCAGATCGTGCACAACACCCACGTCGTGCGCACGCTGGAGGAGCGCGGCGCGGTGTTCGTCGACGAGACCGCCGAGGTGCCCGAGGGCGCCATCGTGGTCTTCTCCGCCCACGGCGTCGCCCCCGTCGTGCACGAGGAGGCGCGCGGCCGCTCGCTCGCCACCATCGACGCCACCTGCCCGCTGGTCACCAAGGTGCACCGCGAGGCCGTCCGCTTCGCCAAGGACGACTACGACATCCTGCTCATCGGGCACGAGGGCCACGAAGAGGTCATCGGCACCAGCGGCGAGGCGCCCGAGCACATCACCCTGGTCGGCGGTCCCGAGGACGTCCCCAACGTCGAGGTCCGCGACCCCGACAAGGTCGCCTGGCTCTCCCAGACCACCCTGTCCGTCGACGAGACCAACGCCACCGTCGCCGCGCTGCGCGAGCGCTTCCCCAAGCTGCTCGACCCGCCCAGCGACGACATCTGCTACGCCACCTCCAACCGCCAGACCGCGGTCAAGGAGATCGCGGCCGAGTGCGAACTGGTGCTGGTCGTCGGCTCCACCAACTCCTCCAACTCCGTGCGCCTGGTCGAGGTCGCCCTGGACGCCGGCGCCGACGCCGCCCACCTGGTGGACAACGCCGACCAGGTCGACCCCGAGTGGCTGACCGCCGCCACCACCGTCGGCGTCACCAGCGGCGCCTCGGTCCCCGACGAACTCGTCCAGGACGTCCTCGCCCTACTCGACCGCCACGGCTTCTCCGACGTCCGCGAGGTCGAGTCCGCCCGCGAGAAGCTCACCTTCTCCATGCCCAAGGAACTCCGCCGCGACCTCCGCGCCGAAGCCTTGCGCCTCACGGCGGGCTAGCGGGCCGCCCGGGCCGCGTCACTCCTCCGGCCGCGACGCGTAGCGGCGGACGGCGCGGCCCGACAGGTCCTCGCGGAGTTCGCGGATGTTGTCGGGGAGGCCGCGGAAGCAGGCGAGGGCGAGGGCGAGGGCGGTGCCGCCGAACAGCCACGGTGCCAGTTCGGCGAGGCGGGTGCCCATGCCGATGGCCAGCGCCTGCGCGAAGGCGCCGGTGGGCAGCGCGAGCAGGGTCTCCGCGAGCAGTAGGGCGACGAAGCAGGTCAGCGGCGGTGTCACGGCCATCCAGATCACGTCGCGCCGCCGCACCAGCAGCACCCCGGCCAGTGAGACGGCGACGAAGACCACTCCGATCAGCGTCGACGGCGCGACCACGGTGCGCAGCAGCGAGCCGATCAGCGCCGCGGCCGTCAGGATGAGCACGACGGCCAGCAGCGCCCCCCGCGCCGTCAGCCGGACCGGCGCCGCGCCGCCCTGGCCGCGACGTCCGCGCGAGCGCGGCGCGCGGCGCCCTGATGCCCGCGGCGCGTCCGCGCGCCCCGGCCCCCCGTGTGTCCGCCCTGCCATGGCCGTCCTCCCGTCCCCTCCCGCCGCCCGCCCCCGCGGACGGCGCGGGGCCTCGCCCCCGTATGTCTCGTCGTACCCGGTCCCGCCGGCGCGAGTCAGCGGTCGCCGTTGCGGCCGTACGGGACCGGGTCGGGCAGCGCCGCGGCGTCCAGCAGCTCCGGCGCCGACGGCACCCGCGAGCGGGCGTCGACGGCGTCGGGCGCGGCCAGCTCGTCGGCGACCAGCCCCAGGTCGCGCAGGCGCCGCGCCGTCACCAGCACCCGGCTCTCCAGCGAGCCGACCGTCTGGTTGTAGGAGGCGACGGCCCGGTCCAGCGCCTTGCCCAGCCCGTCGACGTTGCGGCCGAGCGAGCCCAGCCGCTCGTGCAGCTCGCGGCCCAGTTCGAACACGGCGCGGGCGTTCTCGCTCAGCGCCGCCTGCTGCCAGGCGTACTGCGCGGTGCGCAGCAGCGAGACCAGCGTCGTCGGGGTGGCGATGTGCACGCGGCGGGCCAGAGCGTAGTCGAGCAGCCGGGGGTCGTGCTCCAGCGCGGGGGCCAGGAAGGCCTCGCCCGGGATGAACAGCACCACGAACTCCGGCGCGGGCGAGAACGCCGCCCAGTACGCCTTGGCGGCCAGCTGGTCGACGTGGCGGCGCAGCTGCCTGGCGTGCGCGGCCAGCCGCTCGGCGCGCACCCGCTCCTCGCCTGCCTCCGCCGCCTCCAGGTACGCCGACAGCGACACCTTGGAGTCCACCACGATGCTCTTGCCGCCCACCAGCCGCACCACCATGTCGGGCCGCTGCGCGCTGCCGTCGGCGGCCACGGCGGACGCCTGCTCCTGGAAGTCGCAGTAGGAGTCCATTCCGGCCAGCTCGGCCACCCGGCGCAGCTGGAGTTCGCCCCAGCGCCCCCGCGCCTCGGGCCGCCGCAGCGCGGTGACCAGCGCCTGCGTCTGCTCCCTGAGCCGTTCGGAGCCCTCCCGGACGAACTCGACCTGCTTGGACAGCTCCGCCTGCGCCGCAATGCGCCCCGCGTCGGACTCCCGCAGCTGCGCCTCGACCTTGGCCAGCGTCTCGCGCAGCGGCCCGACCAGGTGCTCCACCGCGGTCCTGCGCTGGTCGAGGTCGTGCCCGGCGGCCTGGGTGGCGGCCCGCAGCCGCCCCTCGGCCAACTCCAGGAAGCGCTGGTTGGTCGCGTCCAGGGCCTGCGCCGACAGCGATCTGAACCGCTCGGCCAGCTGCTCCTCGATGTAGGCCGCCTTCTCCTCGGCGGCGGTGGCCTGCGCCCGCAGCTCCGCCTGGCGGGCCCGCGCCAGCACCAGGCCGACGGCCACCCCGACCGCGAGGCCCAGCAGCAGGCAGGCGAACATCCACAGCGCGTCCATGCGGGCATGCTGCCAGCCCTCGGCGCGCCGGGGGCGCACCGACGCGCGCGGGCGGCCCGCTCCGGCCAGGCGCCCGCGCACCGAGGGGCCGGACTCCGGGGCAGCCGGGCCGGTCGGGGCCGCCGGTAGACTCGCCACTCGTGAGTCTGTCCATCGGCATCGTCGGCCTGCCCAACGTCGGCAAGTCCACCCTCTTCAACGCCCTCACCAAGAACGACGTGCTCGCCGCGAACTACCCGTTCGCCACGGTCGAGCCGAACGTCGGCGTCGTCGGGGTGCCCGACCCGCGGCTGGCCCGCCTCGCCGAGATGTACGACTCGGCGAAGGTGCTGCCCGCCACCGTGCGGTTCGTCGACATCGCCGGCCTGGTGCGCGGCGCCTCGCAAGGCCAGGGCCTGGGCAACCAGTTCCTCGCCAACATCCGCGAGACCGACGCGATCTGCCAGGTGGTCCGCGCCTTCCACGACCCCGACGTCACCCACGTCGAGGGCGACATCGGCCCGGCGCGCGACATCGAGACGATCAACACCGAGCTGATCCTGGCCGACCTGCAGACCCTGGAGCGCGCGGTGCCCCGGCTGCAGAAGGAGGCCAAGTTCGTCCGCGACGCCAAGGACAAGGAGCGGGTGCTGGTGGCCGAGGCCGCCGCGGCCGCCCAGGAGCTGCTCAACGGCGGCACCACCCTGTACGCGGGCGCCGCCGCCGCGGGCATCGAGCTCGCGCTGCTGCGCGAGCTGAGCCTGCTCACCACCAAGCCCTTCCTGTACGTCTTCAACCTCGACAGCGGCGAACTCGCCGACGACGGCGTCAAGAAGCGGCTGTCGGAGCTGGTCGCCCCGGCCGAGGCCATCTTCCTGGACGCCAAGATCGAGGCGGAGCTTGCCGAACTCGACGACGACGAGGCGCTGGAACTGCTGACCGAGATGGGGCAGGCCGAACCCGGCCTCACCCTGCTCGCCCGCGCCGGCTTCGCCACCCTCGGCCTGCAGACCTACCTCACCGCGGGCCCCAAGGAGGCGCGCGCCTGGACCATCCCGGTCGGCGCCACCGCCCCCGAGGCGGCCGGCGTCATCCACACCGACTTCCAGCGCGGCTTCATCAAGGCCGAGATCGTCTCCTACGACGACCTGACGGCCGCCGGCTCCATGCAGGAGGCCCGCGCGGCCGGCAAGGTCCGCATGGAGGGCAAGGACTACGTCATGCGCGACGGCGACGTGGTGGAGTTCCGCTTCAACGTCTGAGCCCGGCGGCCGCCGACTGTCGGTCCCGCGTCCTAGCATCGCCCCCATGACGACGAAGGCGCAGGTGCGCAAGGCGGCGCTGGCGATGCCCGAGGCCGAGGAGGGCACCCATTTCGGGATGCCGTCGTTCTCGGTGCGGGGCAAGGGCTTCGCGGTGCTGGACCGGCGGGACGCGGTGCTGCTGCACCTGCCCGCCGAGGCGGTCGAGCGGGTGCTGGCCGAGTACCCCACCGGCGAGCGGCTGGAGCGGCGCGGCACGCTGCTGGGCGTGCGGCTTCCGCTGGCCGACATCGACGGGCAGCGGCTCAACGGCCTGGCCGCCGAGGCGTGGCGCCACCGCGCGCCCAAGCGGCTGGTGGCCGCGTACGACGAGGCGGAGCGGGCGGCCGGGCGGCCCGGCGGCGACCTGCCGGCCATCGGACGGCCGGCTACCTCGGCGCTGTACACCGCGGGCATCACCTCGCTGGAGCAGGTCGCCGAGCGCTCCGAGGCCGAACTGCGCGCGCTGCACGGCGTCGGCCCCAAGGCGATCCGCATCCTGCGCGAGGCGCTGGAGGCGAGCGGCCGCTCGCTGCGGTGACCGGGCCGGCCGCCACAGGCGCGTCAGGCCGTCCACGGCGGCCGACGGCCACCGTGCGGACGCGTGCGCCCGCCCGGTCCAGCCCCGCCGCCGCGCGGCGATGTGAAGCCCGCGGCCGGGCAGGCCCCTCGCCACCTCAGCGCGAGGCCGCGCCCGTCCGCTCCGCGTCCCGGGCCAGCGCGCGCAGCGCCTCGCGGGTGGCCTCGTCGGCCGGGAAGAAGGTCTCGACCGCGACCTCGTCCAGGGTGACGTCGCGCGGCGAGCCGAAGACCGTGACGGCGTACAGCAGGGACAGCTCGCCCGCCTCCGTCGCCAGCCGCATGGGCGTGACGATGTCGCCCGCGGGCGCCGGCGCGTCGCCGGACACCTGAGGGGCCGGATAGGACTCCAGTTCGGCGAGCAGGGCGGCCAGCGCGGGCTCGGCGGTGCGGTCCAGCTGCCGCCGCACCCGGCGCAGCGTGTGGGCCCGCCACTGCGCGGGGTTGCGCAGCCGGGGCGCGAGCCCGTCCGGGTGCATGGTGGCCCGCAGCATGTTCAGCGGCGGCCCGGTGAGCGCGGCCGGCAGGCCGGCCAGGAAGCGCCGCATCGCCCGGTTCGCGGCCAGCAGGTCCCAGCGCGCGTTCACCGCCACCGCCGGGTTCGGCTCGTGCCCGCCGAGCACCGCCTCGACGGCGGCGCGGGCGGCGCCGAGGTCGGCCAGCGGACGCTCCCGGTGCACCGGCGCGAGCCCGGCCGCCAGGTAGAAGGCGTTGCGCTCCCGCAGCGGGACGTCGAGCTCGTCGCAGAGCCGCTCGATCATCGCCCGGCTCGGGGTCGCCCGCCCGGTCTCGATGAAGCTCAGGTGGCGGGTGGACACCTGGGCCGCGATCGAGACGTCGAGCTGCGAGCGGCGCCGCCGCTCCCGCCACCGGCGCACCAGCGATCCGACGTCCTGCTCGGTGGTGGTCATGGCGACAGGCTGCCCGAGCGCGCGCGGCCCGGCAATGACCTCCCGGGTAATCGACGCGCGGCCCCGGCCGCACCCACCCTGGAGCCCGGCGCGCCGACCGGCCGCCGCGACGAGAGGGGACGACCATGACCACCGCCCGCCTGAACCCGGCCGAGGCCGTCGAGCGCTACGTGCGCTTCTGGAACGGCGAGACGCCCGACGAGCAGCGCAGGGCCGCCGCCGAGGTGTTCACCGAGGACGTCGAGTACCGCGCGGTGCCCGGCGTGCTCACCGGCGCGGAGGCGCTGATCGGCTTCCGCACCCAGTTCATCGAGCACGTGGGCGCCGCCACCTACCGGGTGCCCGCCCCGCCGGACCACCACCACGACCGCGCCCGCTTCGGCTGGGAGATCGTGCTCGCCGACGGCACCGTCTTCGCGGCCGGCACCGACATCGCGCAGCTCGCCCCCGACGGCCGGATCACCGCCGTGGTCTCGTTCCTCGACCGGGCGCCCGAGGGCTTCGAGCACCACGAGGCCGAGGCCGAGCGGGCCGGAGGCGCGCGGTGATCCTCATCGAGATCGCCCACCCCGCCGGGGCCCTGCGCGAAGAGGACCGGCGGCTCGTCGCCGAGCGCCTGGTCGGCGCCTTCCTCACCGGGGACAGCGGCCCCGGCTCCGCCCCCGAGGCGACCCTGCGCCGTGCCGCCACGATGACGCATGTGGCCTTCCGCGAGCTGTACGGCTGGCACCGGGGCGACGGCCCGCCGGACCCGGGCGCCGCCCCGCCGGTGATCGCGAGCGTCACCGTCCCCGAGGCGTGGCGCGAGGACGTCGCACCCTACGCGATCGGCGTGCTGCGCTCCGCCGTCCGCCAGGTCGACACGGCCCGCGCCTGGGAGCGGCGCGGCGGGGACCTGTGGGTGACGGTCCGCGGCGTTCCCGACGGGAGCATCGGCCTCGACGGCAGACCCGCCACCGCCGACGGTGTGCTCGCCCACATGACCGAGGAGTTCCGCGCCGCCCAGGCCGCCGGGACCGCCCCGCCGCCGCCGGACGGCACCCTGCTCGACCCGGTGTGCGGGATGTACGTCCGCCCCGGCAAGGGCTCGATCACGCTCGACCACGACGGGGAGACGGTGGGCTTCTGCTCGCGCGGCTGCCGCGACTCCTACGCCCGCGAGCACGGGCTCGCCCCCGCCTGAGCAGTATCCGGCCGCACGCGGGGCGCGGCCGGAGCCTGTGTGGACGGACGGCCCCCGGAGGGCCCGCCTGGTATCGGGCGGGCCCTCCGGCGTGCGCGGCCGTCCGCACCGCCCCGTCCCGCCGCCCGGACGGCGATCACGCCCTGTCCGGCGGGCAAGACAAGCGGACGGCCGGAACCGGACATCGGGTGCGAAACAGGGTGATGGGCATCGCGAAACGCCGAATTCATCTCGGCCAGTAATACATCTCCGGAAAGTAAGCCTGTGCGGCGCCGATCCATGGCGTAGGTTGCGAGGCGTCCCCGTGACGGCGCCGTCACGGGTGGGCGTCCCGCGCCTCGGGCTGAGAGAATCGAGCGCGGCCGCCGCCCGATGGCGCACTATGGAGGAGGGCCGGAGCGGTCGGCCCGTCCGCGCCGCCGCACTCCCGCCGCCGCGAGGGTTCGCGGACGTCCGATAGCGGGAATGAGCGGAGGCGGGATGTCGCGGAGGAGGGCGACCGCGGGTGGCCCCACCGGACCCGGACGGGGCGAAGCGCCCGGGTCCGGACACGTGTGCGCACCAACGAGCGGAGGGTGGCCTCAGTGAGCGGTCGGAGCGGGTCGGCTCCCGTCGTCGACGGGGACGGTCCGATGGACGTCCTCGACGCCCCACCCGCCCGGCGCCGCCGGGGCTGGTCGGGCGGCGGTGGACGCTGGCTCATCTGGCTCGGCCGCGCGGTGCTGTGGATCTTCATCATCGTGGTGATCGTCAACGGCGTGCGCGCCCCCTTCACCGACGCCACCGCCGGCCCTCCCGAGGCCGCGCCCGAGCAGGACCCCGCCGGCTCCTTCCCCGAGAGCGGCGCCGCCGCCTTCGCCCTCCAGTTCGCCGACGTCTACCTGAACTTCGACGGCGGCTCCGCCGAGGCCAGGGCCGAGGCGCTCGCCGCCTACCTGCCCCCCGAGACCGACACCCAGGCCGGCTGGAACGGAGCCGGGCGGCTGCGCGCCGACAACCTCCGCCTGGCCGGCGTCGACGTCGTCGACGAGCGTAACGCCGTCGTCAACCTGGTCGCCAGCCTGGGCGGCGAGCCCGTGCGGCTGGCCGTGCCCGTCTACACCGAGAACGGCGGCTTCACCGTGTCGGGCCGGCCGGCCCTGCTGGCCGCCCCGCCCGCCGCCGAACTTCCCGAGGTGCCCGCCCCCGAACCCGACCTGGAGCTCGAGGAGGAGCTCACCCAGGTGCTGACCGGCTTCTTCCCCGCCTACGCCAGCGGCGACCCCGCCCTCGACCAGTACCTGGACGTCGACGCCGCCATCTCCGGCCTGAACGGAGTGGTGGAGTTCCAGGAACTGGCCGACATCAACGTCCCCGCCCCCGGCACCGAGAGCGCCGCTCCCGACGGCGCCGTGACCGTCACCGCCACCGTGGTCTGGCGCCCCGCCGCCGCGACCGAGGCCGGCGGCGAGATGGTCGCCGAGGAACCCGCCCTCTCCCAGACCTACCGGCTCACCATGGTCGACGGAGACAGGTGGTATATCCGGGACATCCAGGCGTCCCCGCAGTCGTTCGGTTCGTGAATAAGGAGAGGCCCATGTCCGCCCTGCCCACCCGCACCGCCCCCCGGGGGGAGAGAACGTAGATGTTCCCCGACCTGCTCCAGGCGTCGCAGGACGCCGTGACGCAGCTGCCGCTGTCCGCGGAGGCGCTGCACACCCCGGGAGCCCACACCGGCCTGCTCGCCGAGGTCCAGGGGCCCGACACCTCGGGCCTGGCCAGCTGGCTGCGCAACTTCTTCGGCCCGCTGTTCCTGGTCGTCGTGTCGATCGTGGCCATCTTCTTCCTGTTCACCAGGGAGATCACCAGGTTCGCCCAGTTCATCATCCTGGCGATCCTGATCGGCGTCATCTTCTACGTCCCCGGGATCATCGAGACGACCGCGCGGGCCATCGCAGGCGCGCTCGGCGTCTCCTGATCGCGGGCCGCCTGCCGGGAAGGAGTACGCGGCGTGGACCTGCCCACGTATACGAGCATCTGGCGGATCGAGAAGCGGCTGTACAAGCTGTACGACTTCCGGCTGCCGATGCCGCTGCCGATCGTCACCATCGGCGTGTTCGTGGGCGTCTCCCTCGTGTGGATCCTGCTCATGCGGCTGGTCGGGGTGCCCTTCGAGCCCCCGATCGGCCATGTCGTGTGGCTGGTCCCGCCCGCGGTCCTCACCTTCCTCGGCACCCGGCCGGTGATCGAGAACAAGCGTCTGCCCGAACTCCTGCTCTCGCAGGGCCGCTACCTGCTCGAACCCCGGGTGTTCACCCGGCTCACCCCGTCCAGGGAGCCCTCCCGCGTCGTCATCGAGGCACGGGTGTGGCGGCGGGCCCCCGACGCGCCGCCGCTGCCGCTGCGCGCCGCGAAGGCGGCGGCCGACGAGCGGGGAGCCGAGGCCGCCGAGGCGCCCGAGCGGCGCAAGGGCAAGGCCGCCAAGCGCAAGCGCGGCGCCGCCCGGCGCGGCCGCGAGGTCTCCCCGGCGCTGGTGCGCGTCACCCGCCGCCAGGCCGACGCACCGGCGCGCCCCGCCGCCCGGCCCGCCCAGGAGCGGCCCGCCGCCGAGGCGCCGCGGCCCGCCGGGCCGCGTGAGGAGGCGCGCGCCGCCCGCCGCAGGAACGACCCGCCGTGGCCCAGGCCCGCCGGATGGACCGAGGAGGCGTCCGCCGCCGAAGAGGCCCACGGGCCCGCCGGGGTTCCGGCGGCGGAGGACGCACGCGCGTCCGGGCCCGCCGCGAGCGGTCCGGCCGCGCCGCCGTACGACGCGGCCGCTCCCGGCACCGACGCCGGCCGGCCGATCCCGACCGAGACGGCCGCGGCACCGCGGAACGGCGCGCGGCCCCAGGCCGACGAGGCGCACGGCGCCGCAGACGCCGAGCGCCGGTCCGCGACGGCCCCGGCCGCTCAGGCGGCCGCGCCCGGCACCCCGCCGCGGGCGGAGCAGACGGCCGCGCCCAGGTCGGCCGACGCAGGTCGGGCGGCATCCGGACACCCCGAGCCCGCCGGGTCCCGGGGCGCGGACGGAACGGGCCGCCGCCGGGTCTCCGATTCGCCCTGGCCCGCCACGTCCACCGCTTCGACGTCCGGACCCGCCTCCGGCGACGCCTCGGCCCGCCGGCCCGCCCCGGCGGATGAGGCCCCCGGCGACACCGCCGCGCCGCGGGCCCCCGAAGAGCCGCCGCACGCGGCACGGCCCGCCGCGCACGGCTCGCCCGGGCCCGCCGAACCCCGGGGCGCCGGTGACGTCCGCGCGGCCCACGCTTCCACGCCCCCGGCCCCCGCCGCGTCCGAGCCGTCGCCCGCCCGCGGGCCCGCCGAGCCCTGGGGCGGCGTCCGCGCGGACGCCGCCCCGACCGCCGCGGCCGGCCAGGCTCCCGCCGAGCCGCCCTCGGGCACGGACGACCGTGCCGAGCGCGGCGAGGCTGCGCCCAAGGGCGCCCGCAGCGTCGTCGACCGCGCCCGGCAGGCCAATATCCGCCGCCGCGCCGACCGCAGGGGCGAGCTGCACCCGGCCGCCGCCGCCCAGCTGGGCGAGGCGCCCGCGGCACCGCCCGAAACCGAGCCCGCCCGGCCCGCCGCCCAGGAGCGCGGCACCGCCGCGCCCGCGCGGCCGGCCGCCGAGCGCGCCGACGCCGCCGCCCGGCCCGCCGAACCGGCCGCCCCGGCCGAGCCCGCGCGCCCCGCCGAGCGGTCCCGGATGCGCCAGCTCTTCCCCGAGCGGCCCGCCCGCACCGGCACCCCGGCCGACGCCGCCGAGCCCGCACCGCCCGCCGCCGAGCGCCCGGCCGCCTCGGCCCGGCCGCCGGCGCCCCCCGCCGACCCGGGCCGCCCCCGTACCGGACGCGCCAAGCCCGCCTGGACCGAGCGCCCGCTGCCCTGGGAGGCGCCGCAGCGCGAACCCGCCGAGGGCGGCGAGCGCCCGGCGCGGCCGCAGGCCGAGCGCCCGGCCGACCCGGCGGTCGAGATCGACCACGGCACCGGCGAACTCGACTCCATGCGCCGCGAGCCGCGCCGCGACAACCCCGCCGCCAAGCAGGCGCCGAGGCGCCGCACCGGGCCGGCCGAACGCGCCTGGCCCGCCCCCGGCACCCCCGCTCCGCCCGCCGAGCCCGAGGTCGAGATCGACGTGGTCGGCACCGAAGCGTCCGGCACCGCCGAACCGCCGCCGCCCACCGACCTCGGCCTGCCCGCATCCGAGCGGCCCGCCCCCGCGCGCCCCGAGCCGCCGGCACCGCCCGCCCGCGTGCACCCGGCCGCCGCCACCACCGAGCCGCGCCCTTCGGCGCGCCGCGAGGCGGCCGAGCCCGCCGAGGCGCCGGCCGCCCCGCCGCCCGCCGCCCGCCGCGAGCGGCGCCCCGAGCCGCCCGCCCCGTCGACCCCGCCGCGCGGCAACGGCCGCCCGCCGGCCCGGCCCACCGCCGACCCCGCGCCCGCGGCCGGCCCCTCGACCCCCGACTCCGGCACCCGCGGCTGGCGCCGCCTCACCCGGATGGTCGCCGGGGGAGCGGGCCGCGCCGAGTCGCCGTCGGAGGAGCTGCGCCGGCTGCGCGCCCCGGTCGAGGGCAACCGCAGGATCGTCGTCCTCGGCTGCACCGGCGGCGCCGGCCAGAGCGTCACCACGCTCATGCTCGGCCACATGCTGGCCCAGTACCGCGACGAGCGGGTCGTGGCCATCGACGCCAACCCGGGGCCCGGCTCGATGTCGCGCCGCACCAGGACCGAGACCCCGGAGACCCTCACCTCCCTGCTGGCCAACGCCGACCGCATCGGCGGCTACCTGGCCATGCGCTCCTACACCTCGCAGTCCAACACCCGCCTGGAGGTCGTCGGCGCCCTGGAGGACCCCTACGTGCAGACCCTCGACGACCGCGACTACGAGCAGCTGATGGGGCTGCTCGACCGCTTCTACTCGATGGTGCTGCTCGACCCCGCCGCCACCGGCGTCTCCCGGGTGCTGCCCTTCGCCGACCACGTCGTACTGGTCGCCCCGGCCAGCGCCGACGCGCCCCGGGCCGTCTCGATGACCTTCGAATGGCTCGACGGCCACGGCTACAGCCGGCTGCGCGCCCGCTCCACCGTGGTCGTCAACGGGGTGAGCAAGCGCAGCCTCGCCCACGTCGAGGAGGCCGAGGCGGTCGCCCGGGGCCGCTGCCGCGCGATCGTGCGGGTGCCGTGGGACGACCACCTCGGCCACGGCAAGGGCGGCGTCACCGAACCGGGCAACCTCCGCACCCCCGCCCGGCGCGCCTACACGGCGCTGGCCGGCGTGGTGGTGGCCGGCCTCGCCAGGCAGCCCGCCCCGCCGCTGCCCGCACCGCCCCCAGACGCCGAGCAGGAGCCGTCCGAGCCGCCGTCCCCCGCCGGCGGCCGACACCAGGAGGTCTCGCGATGAACACTCCGCCCCGCCGCGCCGCCCCAGGGCATCCGCGATGAGCTCCACCAAGACCACCAGCAGGCTGGCCGTCCGCTACTTCGACGACCGCGTCCTGCTCAGCGACACCTCGGCCTGGGCCTACTTCCGGCTGCCCACCGTCTCCTACGAGTTCACCACTCCGGAGGAGCGCGAAGGGCTGGCCACCAACATCACCATCGCGCTGGCCGCGATCCGGATGACCGACGCCGAGGTGCACCTGCGCATCGCGCAGCGCGCCTACCCGGCGGCGGAGTGGGCCACCCGGCTGGACGAGACCTCCGACGGCGGCCCCGGCTGGTACGACTACCTGGACGAGTCCTACCGGCACGTGTGGGCCAAGGACTTCTGGACCAAGGAGGTCTACCTCGGCGTGCGGCTCGGGCAGCGCGGCGTGCGCGCCCAGCTGGCCGGCAGCGGCGTCTTCTCCCAGCTCTTCGCCGCCTACCAGCGCAGCGAGCAGGTGCTGGGCCTGGAGGACGAGACCATCTCGACCGGGGAGATCGCCCGCTGGACCGAGCAGGCCGAGCGGCTGGGCCGCGCCCTGTCCGCGAGCGCCCTGTACGCCAGGCACGCCCGCGCCTCCGAACTGGCCTGGATGATCCGGCACGCCGTGATGGGCCTGGCCGGAGAGCCCCGCCCGTCGTCCACCCCGCGCCGCCGCTGGGGGGCGGGCGAGATCGAGGCGCTGGCCGAGGGCGTCATCCACAACGGCCGCTCCCACCTGCGGCTGGACCAGCCCACCGGCTCCGCCTACGCCGCCCACGTGTCCTTCGCCCGCTTCCCCGACCTGATGCCCTTCCCCGACGGCGAACCGTGGCTGCACTACACCGACGCGCTGCCCTTCCCGGTGGAGGTCTCGGCGCGGATGAAGCTGATCCCGCCCGCCAAGGCCAGCAAGGACGTCGGCCGCAAGCTCGCGCACGCCCGCGACATGGACGCCCACATCCGCGAGGCCGGGGTGGAGGCGCCGATCGCGCTCGCCGAGCAGATCGACGCGGCCCGGATGCTGGAGCACGGCATCACCAAGGAGCGGCTGCCCTTCGTCTACGGCTGGCACCGGCTGATCATCGGCGCGCCCACCGAGCAGCTGCTGCTGCAGCGGGTCGAGGCCGTGGTGGAGCACTACCGCGACATCGGCATCGACATCGTCAACTCCACCGGCGACCAGTTCGCGCTCTTCTGCGAGGCGCTGCCGGGCGACCGGATCAGGCTCAACGCCTACGCGCAGCGCCAGCCGCTGCGCACCATCGCCGGCGGCATGCCCACCGCCACCGTCGACCTCGGCGACCGGGTCGACGACTCCGGGGCCGGCTGGGTGGGCCCCTACATCGGCGAGACGCTGGGCCGGGCCCGCTCCATCGTGCACTTCGACCCGCTGGTGGCGGCGGCCCGCAACCGCCCCACCGCGATCGCGATCACCGGCGAGCCGGGCGGCGGCAAGACCACCCTGGCGCTGCTGCTCATCTACCAGCTGGCCCTGCGCGGAGTGACCGTCGCCGCCATCGACCCCAAGGGCGACGCCGAGTCGCTGGTGGAGCTGCTGCGGCGCCGCGGCCGCAAGGCGCGGATGATGAACCTCGGCTCGGCCGCCCCCGGCCTGCTCGACCCCTTCGGCTTCGGCGACGACCTCGCCGCCAAGAAGACGATGGCCACCGAGACGCTGCGGCTGCTGCTGCCGCGGATGAGCGAGGAGCGCGAGAGCGCGATGATCCAGGCGGTGGCGGCGGTGGCCAACCAGCCGCAGCCCAGCCTGCTCAAGGTGGTGGAGCACCTGGAGGGCGCCACCGACCCCGCCTCGCGCAACCTCGGCGCGGTGCTGCGCTCCATGTCGGAGATGCGGCTGGCCAGCCTCTGCTTCGACCCCCAGGGCGAGCACCAGATCGACAGCGCCGGCTGGACCACCGTGTTCACCCTGGGCGGGCTCACCCTGCCCGACTCCGGCCTCGGCCGCGACGACTACAGCTACGAGCAGCGGCTGTCGGTCGCGCTGCTCTACCTGGTCAGCCAGTTCGCCAGGCGGCTGATGAACGGCCTGGACCGGCGCCTGCCCAAGGCGATCTTCCTGGACGAGGCGTGGGCCATCACCTCCACCCCCGAGGGCGCCAAGCTGGTGCCCGAGGTCTCCCGGATGGGCCGCTCCCGCAACACCGCCCTGATCCTGGTCAGCCAGAACGCCGGCGACCTGCTGAACGAGCAGGTCACCAACTGCCTGTCCAGCGTGTTCGCCTTCCGCTCCAGCGAACGCGTCGAGGTGGCCAATGTGATGGCGCTGCTCGGCGTCGAACCCGTCGAGGAGCACAAGGCCGTCCTGCGCAACCTCGGCAACGGTGAGTGCATATTCCGGGATCTGGACGGCAGGGCCGGCCGGATCGGCGTCGACCTGGTCTCCGAGGAGCTGCTGAGTTGGCTCGACACGAACCCCACCCGGCAGCGGCCCGCGGCGGACGACCGGGCCGAAGCCGAAGCGGCCGACGACGGCACGACCCTGCCCGGGGCGCGGCGGTGACCCGGCGCCGGCTGCGGGCGGCGCTGCTGACGCTGCTCACCGGCCTCTTCCTGATCATCCCGGCCGCCTCCGTGCAGGCCAGCCCGGGCGGCGGCCTGTTCGGCAACCCGCTGAACGCCCTGTGCGCCGACCCCGAGGTCATGCCCGAGGACCCCGACGGCGGCATGGGCGGCCTGCTGCGCCCGACCGACCGCCCGGCCGACCCGCCGCTGCCCGCCCCGGCCGACTGGCCCGTCGAGGCGGCCGACGCCGTGCCCGAGGGCGCCAGCCACTACGGCCAGTACGGCACCGCCGGGCAGCTGTGGATCGCCCGCGGCCTGGGCTGCGCCGGGATGTGGGACTTCGGCGCGCTCGCCGCCGTGCACACCTTCGAGCTGTCCAACATGGTCAACGAGCTGACCATCACCGTCTACCAGGCGGCCAACAACCCCGACCTGACCAATGTGCTCAACGAGCCGGTCGAGCGCGTGGTGACGGCCCTGCGCGACGGCCTGTTCAACCCCTTCCTCACTCCGGTGATCATCCTCGGCGCGGTCTGGCTGGCCTGGTGGGCGCTGATCCGCCAGCGTGCCTCGGTCACCTTCGAGGGCATCGGCTGGATGGTGCTGGCCACCGGCGTGGCCATCTGGATCATGACGAACCCCTCCAGCGTGCTGGCGGGCGCGAGCTGGGTCACCAACTCCGTCACCACCGTCGCCAACGGCGCGCTCTCGCGCGTCACCATGGGCGAGGTGTCGGAGAGCTGCCCCGGCGACGCCGCTCCGGTGGAGCGGGCGCCCGGCGAGGAGGACGCCGACTTCGCCAGCCGCAGCAACAGCAACGTCCTGTGGACCACCCTGGTCTGCCGCCCGTGGGTGGCCGGCCAGTTCGGCAGCGGCCCGGTGGCCAACCAGGCGGCCGAGGAGCACGCCGCCGCGCTGCTGCACGCCCAGGCCTTCACCCGGCTGGAGCTGGCCGCGATCCGCGCCGCCGACGACCCCGGCCAGGCGTATGAGGCGGCGGTCACCCACAAGCGCGAGGAGTTCGACCGCATCCACAGCGCGGTCGAGGAGGACTACCCGGAGATCTACCCGTATTTCCAGGGCCATGACGGCGTCGGGCAGTTCGGGGTGGCGCTCACCGCGCTGCTGTCGGCGGTGCTGGCCGGCGGCCTGATCCTGGTGGTGTCGGCCGCGATCATCGTGCTGAAGCTGGGCCTGTTGCTCCTGCTGCTGGTCTCCCCGTTCTTCTTCCTGCTCGGCCTGCATCCGGGCTTCGGCCGCATCCTGCTCACCCGCTGGTTCGAGATGACCATCGGGATCCTGCTGAAGCAGATCTTCGTGGTGCTGCTGCTCAGCGTGCTGATGCTCTGCTACACCCTGGTGATGACCAGCTCGCTCGCCTGGGGCCTGCAGATGCTGCTCATCGCGCTGCTCACCTTCGCGGTGTTCATGTACCGCCGGCCGTTCCTGCGGCTGTTCGCCTCGGTGAACGCCGACAGCTTCACCGGCCGCGTCGTCCGCGACGCCGCCACCACCGGGGTGGTGGGCCAGGCCGCCAACGTGCTGCCGCCGGTGGCGATGGCGCGGCTCAACCGGTGGATGTACCGCAAGGGCGAGCCGGCCATCACCGCCGCGGCCGCGGGCACCGCGGCGGCCGCCGCGGCCGGGGTGCGCGGCCGGGGCGGCCAGCCCGGCACCGACGACCCCGAGGCCGCGGGCACCCCGGGCGAGGGCGAGACCGGCCGGGCGCGGGTGCGCGGCGGCGGCCCCAACCGCCAGTCCGGCAGCCCGCCGCCGCTCAACCTGCCCACCCGGCCGGGCGAGCAGCCCGGCACCGGTACCGCCCCCGGCACCGGCGCGGCGCCGCCGCCGCTCGG
This sequence comes from Allonocardiopsis opalescens, assembly GCF_003002095.1. GTDB lineage: Bacteria > Actinomycetota > Actinomycetes > Streptosporangiales > Streptosporangiaceae > Allonocardiopsis > Allonocardiopsis opalescens. Next base: position 682,413 of record NZ_PVZC01000001.1, read on the forward strand.
CGTGGCGCCGCCCTCCGGCTCGCCGCGGCCCATCCCGTGGCGGTCCAGCTCCGGCACGCCCGCCAATGTGCGGCCCGTGTCGGCGAGCCCGCCGCCGCGCGGCCAGGACAGCGCGGGCGGGGGAGGCGGCGACGCCTACGCCGGCGGACCGTCCGAGGCGCCGCCCCGCTCCGGCGGCGGCGCCCCGTTCGGCGGCGGTGGCGGCGGCGCGGGCGGCTGGTTCTCCGGCGGCCGGCGCGGCGGCTCCGAGCCCGCGCCGCGCCCGCGCCGGGAGCGGCCGCGCGACGGCGGCCGGCGCGAGGGCCCCGCGCGTCCCCGCGGCGGCGAGCCCGCCGCCGGGCGCCGGTCCGACGCGGCCGCCCGGCCGCGTCCCGACGGCTGGTTCGACGCGGAGCGCGACGAGGCGCCGCCGCTGTGGGAGACGCCGCGCCGCCGCGGCAGCGCTCGCGGGGGAGACGTGCCGTTCTGGCTGCGCCCCGGCGACCGCGACTGACGGACGGCGCGACGGTGGGGCACGGGTGACCGAGGAGTCAGCGGGTGGCTAGGGAACTGTCCGACGGGCAGCGCAAGGCCCTGTTCGGGGTGCTGGTACTGGTGCTGGTCGCCTTCGGCGGCTACATCCTGTTCTTCCGGCCCGACGGCGGCCAGGAGGTCGCCGCGGAGCCGGACCCGGGAGCGGAGGCGGCGGCCGGCGCGCCGTCCACCCCGGCCGGCCCGCCGCCGGATGCGGCCGAGCCCGCCGAGGGCGGCGCGTCGGCGTCGGGCGGGGCGGAGGCCGACGTGTTCGCCTGGTTCCCCGTCGACCGCGAGGAACTGCTGGCGGCCGCCGCGGTCGCGGAGGAGTTCGCCGTCGAGTACACCCGCTTCGACTACCGTGAGTCCGTCGAGGACGCGGTCGCGCGGATGAACGAGCTGTCCACCGAGGAGTTCGCGGGCGGCGCGGCCAGCGCGGGCGGCGGCGCGGCGCGCGAGGAGCGCGTCACGGCGCAGACCGTCACCACCAGCACCGCCACGATCGACGCGGTGCGCGACATGTCGGCGAGCACGGTCATCTTCGAGGTGGGCGTGCGGACCAGTACCGCGGAGGCCGGCGGCGCCCCCCAGGACGACGCCGAGAACCTGCTGGTCACCGTGGTCTACGAAGGCGGCGCCTGGCTGGTGTACGACCTGGCGCCCGCCGACGTGGGGAACCAGGGGGAGGGCTAGCGGCGATGGCCCCGGACACCCCCCACCCCCTGGGCTCGACCCTGCTGCGCCGGATCGTGCGCGACGACTCCGGCGGTGTGCGCGGCGGCTGCCTGCTGGCCGTCGGCGCCCTGGCCGCGCTGCTGCTGCTCGGCATCGGCGCCCCGATGATGATGGGCCCGCCCTCGCCGCTGGTCCAGCTGATGGCGCAGAGCTGCGAGGAGGGCGGTGGGCAGGACCAGGACCAGCCCGCCCCGTCCGTGCTGGCCAATGGCGAGATCCCCAGCGACTACCTGGAGATGTACACCGAGGCCGGCGAGGAGGCCGGCGTCCCCTGGAACGTGCTGGCCGCCATCGGCCAGCGCGAGACCCGGCACGGCACCTGGGACGCCGAGGGCGTCACCAGCGGCGCGAACCCGTGGGGCGCGGCCGGCCCGATGCAGTTCGGCATCGGCGGCGCGGCCGGCAACACCTGGGGCGGCGAGCCCGAGCAGCCGGCCAGTGAGCGCGAGGGCGTGAACGGCTTCGGCATCGACGGCGACGGCGACGGCATGGTGAGCGTCTACGACCCCGGCGACGCCATCCCGGCCGCCGCCGACTACCTGGTCGCCCACGGCGCGCCGGAGAACATCCGCGAGGCGCTGTTCGCCTACAACCACGCCAACTGGTATGTCAACGAGGTGCTGGAGATCGCCGCCGCCTACGCCGACGGCGACTTCGACGTGGTGGAGCGCGAGCGGCAGACGGCCGAGTGCGTCGTCAACGTGGCCGAGGCGAGCCTCGAAGCGCCCAACGAGCTGGTGCAGACCGTCATCGACTTCGCGATGGCGCAGCGCGGCCTGCCCTACGTGTACGGCGCCACCGGGCCGGACGCCTACGACTGCTCCAGCCTGATGATGCGCGCCTACGAGCAGGTCGGCGTGACCATCCCGCGCATCTCCCAGGACCAGTGGAACTTCGGCCCGAGCATCCCGATCGGCCAGGAGCAGCCCGGCGACCTGGTGTTCTTCGACATCTCCCGGGCCGGTGAGCCCCCCGGGCCCGGACACGTCGGCATGGTCATCGGCGACAACCTGATGATCGAGGCGCGGGGACGCGCCTACGGCATCCTCACCGGTCCCTACCAGGGCGAAGGGCGCGCCCAGGTGCTCGGCTTCACCCGGCCGCTCGCCCACGAGCAGGTCAGAGAGCAGCTGGGCCTCGACGGATGACCGGCGGATGACCCTCCCCGTCCGGCGGAGCCGGGCGGGGCGGTACGGGGCGCGGCGCGGGCCGCGCGGGGGGAAGGGCGCGGACGTGTCGGAGGCCACGCGCGAGCCGGTGCCGGCTCCGCCGGGCACGACCCTGGTGGTCGGCGCGGCGATCGTCAGGGACGGGCGGCTGCTCGCCGCGCAGCGGGCGGCGCCGGCCGCGCTGCGCGGCGGCTGGGAGTTCCCAGGCGGCAAGGTCGACCCGGGGGAGACCCCGGTGCAGGCGCTGCTGCGGGAGTGCCGCGAGGAACTCGACGTGCGGGTGGAACCGGGCCCCGAGCTGCTTCCGCGCACGGGCGCGGCATGGCCGCTGAGTGAACGCGCGGTGATGCGGGTGTGGCTGGCGCGGGTGGCTGAGGGGGAGCCGCGTGCGGTGGAGCACCTGGCCCTGCGCTGGCTGGCCGCCGACGAACTGCTCGACGTCGCCTGGCTCGCCGCCGACCTGCCGGTGGTGGCGGCGGTGCGGCCGTATCTGAGCGGCGCGTGGGTCTCCTAGACTTGGGGTATCTTCCCGCCGCGCCGGGCGCGGCCCTGTCTCACCTGGATCGAGTCGAACTCCCCATGGCCGCACCCGCCTTCCGTACCGACCTGCGCAACATCGCCATCGTCGCCCATGTCGACCACGGCAAGACCACCCTCGTCGACGCCATGCTCTGGCAGTCGGGCGCCTTCCGCGCCAACCAGGACGTGGACGAGCGCGTCATGGACTCCAACGACCTGGAGCGTGAGAAGGGCATCACGATCCTGGCCAAGAACACCGCCGTGCGCTACCGGCCGCCGGGCGGCGAGCCGATGACCATCAACATCATCGACACCCCCGGCCACGCCGACTTCGGCGGCGAGGTCGAGCGCGGGCTGTCGATGGTCGACGGCGTGGTGCTGCTGGTCGACGCCAGCGAGGGGCCGCTGCCGCAGACCCGGTTCGTGCTCCGCAAGGCGCTGGCCGCGAAGCTGCCGGTCATCCTGGTCATCAACAAGGTCGACCGCCCCGACAGCCGCATCGCCGAGGTGGTCGACGCCACCTACGAGCTGTTCATCGACCTCGACGCCACCGAGGAGCAGATCGACTTCCCGATCGTCTACGCCTGCGCCCGCGACGGCCGGGCCTCGCTGGAGCGGCCCGGCGACGGGCAGCTGCCGGCCGACGAGAACCTCGAACCGCTGTTCCGCACCATCCTGGACACCATCCCGGCGCCCGAGTACATCCCGGGCGCGCCGCTGCAGGCCCACGTCACCAACCTCGACGCCAGCCCGTTCCTCGGCCGCCTGGCGCTGTGCCGGGTGCACCAGGGCGAGATCCGCAAGGGCCGGCAGGTCGCCTGGTGCCGCCGCGACGGCAGCGTCAGCCAGGTCAAGGTGACCGAGCTGCTGATGACCGACGCGCTGGAGCGCGTCTCGGCGGAGCAGGCGGGCCCCGGCGACATCATCGCGATCGCCGGCATCCCCGACATCATGATCGGCGAGACGCTGGCCGACCCCGCCGACCCCCGGCCGCTGCCGCTGATCACCGTCGACGAGCCGGCCATCTCGATGACCATCGGCATCAACACCTCGCCGCTGGCCGGCCGCACCAAGGGCTCCAAGGTCACCGCCCGGCTGGTCAAGGACCGCCTCGACCGCGAATTGGTCGGCAACGTCTCGCTGCGGGTGCTCCCCACCGAGCGGCCCGACACCTGGGAGGTGCAGGGCCGCGGCGAGCTGGCGCTGGCCATCCTGGTCGAGCAGATGCGGCGCGAGAACTACGAGCTGACCGTCGGCAAGCCCCAGGTCGTCACCAAGGAGGTCGACGGCAAGCTGCACGAGCCGGTCGAGCGGCTGACCATCGACGCCCCCGAGGAGTACCTCGGCGCAATCACCCAGCTGCTGGCCACCCGCAAGGGCCGCATGGAGCAGATGACCAACCACGGCACCGGCTGGGTGCGGATGGAGTGGCTGGTCCCGGCGCGCGGCCTGATCGGCTTCCGCACCGACTTCCTCACCGACACCCGCGGCACCGGCATCGCCCACCACGTCTTCGAGGGCTACGAGCCGTGGTTCGGCGAGCTGCGCACCCGCCCCACCGGCTCGCTGGTGGCCGACCGCTCCGGGGTGGCCGTCGCCTACGCCATGTTCAACCTCCAGGAGCGCGGCACCCTCTTCGTCGAGCCCGGCACCGAGGTGTACGAGGGCATGCTCGTCGGCGAGAACTCCCGCTCCGACGACATGGACGTGAACATCACCAAGGAGAAGAAGCTCACCAACATGCGCTCCTCCACCGGCGACGAACTGGAGCGGCTGATCCCGCCGCGCCGCCTCTCGCTGGAGCAGGCGCTGGAGTTCTGCCGCGAGGACGAGTGCGTCGAGGTCACCTCCGACACCGTGCGGCTGCGCAAGGTGGTGCTGGACGCCAAGGAGCGCGGCCGGGCCAGGTCCCGCCGCTCCCGCGACTGAGCCTCCGGCCGCCCCCGGGCACCGGGTGCGGCGCGCGTATCGTGACTCCGCCGCGCTGGACGCGGCACGCACGGCCGGGCAGCATGGCGCTGTCCGGCTGCGCGGCGTGAGGACGGTCCCTGGTGACTTCGGTGGAGCCCCCCGGTTCGGCCCTGGCCGAACCCACCCGCCCGGTGCGCGCCCCGTGGGTGGCGCTGCTGGCGCTGGCCAACCTCGGCCTGATGATCGGCTACTACGGCCCGCTGCAGATCCTGCTGCCGTCGCGGGTCGCCGAGATCGCCCCCGGCGGCGACGTGGTGGCGCTCGGCTGGATCACCGCCGCGGGCGCCGCCGTCTCCCTGGTCGTCAACCCGCTGGCCGGGGCGCTGTCGGACCGCACCGCCGGGCGCTTCGGCCGCCGCCGGCCCTGGGTGCTGCTCGGCGCGGTGGCCGGGGCGCTGGCGCTGTGCCTGCTGTCGGCGCAGGCCACCGTGGTCGGCCTGCTGATCGGCTGGTGCCTGGCGCAGGGCAGCCTGAACGCGCTGCACGCCGCCCTGTACGCCGCCGTGCCCGACCGGGTGCCGGTGGGCCAGCGCGGCGCGGTGTCCGGCTGGCTCGGGGTGCCGCGGGCGCTGGGCATCGTGGTCGGCGTTTTCGTGGTGACCATCCTGGTCACCGACGGCACCTGGGGCTTCGTCGCGGTCGGCGCGCTGGTGCTGGTCTGCGCGCTGCCCTTCACCCTCACCCAGCCCGAGCCGCCGCTTCTGCGCGAGCAGCGCCCGCCCTTCAGGGCCCGCGCCTTCCTGGCCGGCTTCTGGGTGGACCCGCGGCGGCACCCCGACTTCGGCTGGGCCTGGACGACCCGCTTCCTGATGCAGCTCGGCAACGCGATGGCCACGCTGTACCTGCTGTACTTCCTGCGCGACGCCGTCGGCCACCCCGAGCCCGACACCGGGCTGCTCGTACTGATCCTCGTCTACACCTGCGCCGTCATCGCCACCACGGTCGTCGGCGGCATGGTCTCCGACCGCATCGGCAGACGCCGCGGCCTGGTCTGCGTGGCGGGCGTGGTGATGGCCGTGCCCGGCGTGGTCCTCGCCTTCGTCCCCGACTGGACCGCCGCCATCGCCTCGGCCGTCGTGCTCGGCCTCGGCTACGGCGTCTACCTCTCCGTCGACCACGCCCTGGTCACCCAGGTCCTCCCCAGCGCCTCAGGCCGCGCCAAGGACCTCGGCATCATCAACATCGCCGACTCCGCCCCCCAGGTCCTGGGCCCCGCCCTGGCCGCCCCCCTCGTCGCCTACCTGGGCGGCTACACCACCCTCTACCTGACGGTGGCCGCCGTCACGGTCCTGGGCGCCGTCCTCGTCTGGCGGATCAAGAGCGTGCCCTAGGCCGGCCGCACGAGCGGCCGCCGCGGCGGGCCGATAATGGCCGGTATGCCGACGAACGGGTACTGGGACCGACTGATGGACGCGCTGCCGGCCGACCGGCGCGCCGCCGCCCTGGCCCTGCGCGACCGCCTCGCCGAACTGGGCCACCCCGAGCCGGAGGCCGGGGCGGCCGCCGAGATCGACGCCGATGCGCCGGAACTGGCCCGCTTCCTGGCGCTCCGCTCGCTGTGGCCGACCCTGATCGACTCCTGGGCCGCCCCAGGCGCCCTGGAGTCGCTGCCCGCGGGCCGCCGGCTGCTGGCGGCGGGTGCCGACGCCGACGACCTGGCCAGGCTGGCCCGCAACGCCGCTCAGGCGGCCGCCTTCGGAGTGCTCCACCACCTCACCGGCATGGGCCGCGACCCCGAGGCGCCGGCCGACACCCCGGGCTGGGCACTGATGGAGACCCGCCCCGCCGAGGCCGCCGGTGAGGACGTGCTCACCGGCCGGACCCTGGAGTCCCTGCACGAGGACCTGATCACGCTCGATCCCTCCGGCGAGGACGGCGCCGACCTCCTCCGCTGAGCGGCCCTGCGGATCGCCGCGACGCATCGTCGGAGAGGTCGATCGCGCCGTCGATGAGCTCGTCGACGAACTCCAGGCGCCTGCGGCGCCCGGCGATCTCGTCCAGGTCCTTGTCGACGGCCTCCACCTCGGCCGCGGTCTCCGGCTCCACAGCTGCACGATGGCCGCGCGGCCCGGCGGACGGTGCCGATGACCGCCTCAGGTGTTCGGCACCTTCGGGGTGTCCTTGGCCGGGCGGCGGCCGATCTTGGAGCCGAGCCAGACGACCGGGTCGTACCTGCGCGAGGCGACCCGCTCCTTGAGCGGGATCAGCGCGTTGTCGGTGATCTTGATGTGCTCGGGGCAGACCTCGGTGCAGCACTTGGTGATGTTGCAGTAGCCGAGCCCGAAGTCGTCCTGGGCGATCATCCGGCGGTCGGCGGTGTCCTCGGGGTGCATCTCCAGTTCGGCCACCCGCATCAGGTAGCGCGGGCCGGAGAAGTGCTCCGTGTTCTCCTCGTGGTCGCGGATCACGTGGCAGACGGTGTTGCACAGGAAGCACTCGATGCACTTGCGGAACTCCTGCGAGCGCTCGACGTCCACCTGGCGCATCCGCATCTCGCCCGGCTTCACCCGCGGGTCGGGGGTGAAGGACGGGATCTGGCGCGCCTTGGTGTAGTTGTACGACACGTCGGTGACCAGGTCCCTGATGACGGGGAAGGTGCGGATCGGCGTGACGGTGATGACGTCGTCGGGCCCGAAGAGGTTCATCCGGGTCATACAGGCCAGCCGCGGGCGCCCGTTGATCTCCACCGAGCACGAGCCGCACTTGCCCGCCTTGCAGTTCCACCGCACCGCGAGGTCGGGCGCCTGGGTGGCCTGCAACCGGTGCAGGACGTCCAGGACCACCTCGCCCTCGTTCACCTCCACCGTGTAGTCGACCAGCCGGCCCTCGCCGGCGTCGCCGCGCCAGATCCGGAAGCTCGCCTTGCTCATGGTCGCCTCCCCTTCCCGCTCGTCGTGCGGACGGCGCGGCCCGGCGGCCGCTCCGGCGCGGGGCGCGCGACCGCCCCCGCGGACCGTCCCGCCGTCACGGCCGCTCCCCCTCGGGGAGCTCGGCCAGTTCGGCTTCGGTCAGGTACTTCGCCAGCTCGCTCCGCTCGAAGAGGGCGAGCAGGTCGTCGCGCATCCGCTCCAGCGGCCGGCGGCCAAGGGTGACCTGCTCGCCGGCCGGATCGGCCCGCAGCACCAGGGTGGTGGTGCGCCACTCCGGCGACATCTCGGGGAAGTCGTCTCGGGTGTGGCCGCCCCGGCTCTCCTGCCGCTCCAGCGCCGCCATGGCGGTGCCGATCGAGACGAGCAGCATATTGCGCAGGTCGAGCGCCAGATGCCAGCCGGGGTTGTAGGGCCGGGCGCCCTGGGCGCTGACGTGCGCGACCCGCTCCTTGAGCTTGTCCAGCGAGTCGAGCGCCTGCTTCATCTCGTCGGCGCGGCGGATGATGCCGACGAGGTCGTTCATGGTCTGCTGCAGCTCCTGGTGCAGCAGGTACGGGCTCTCGCCGCCGGTCCGCTCCAGCGGCGCCAGCGCGGTGGCGCGCGCCGCGTCCAGGTCGGCCTCGCCGACCCGCGGCCGGTCCTCGCCGAGGCCGTCGACGTAGGAGGCGGCGCCCAGCCCGGCGCGGCGCCCGAACACCAGCAGGTCGGACAGGGAGTTGCCGCCCAGCCGGTTGGAACCGTGCATACCGCCGGCCACCTCACCGGCCGCGAACAGCCCCGGCACGGTGGCCGCGGTGGTGTCGGGGTCGACCTCGACACCGCCCATCACGTAGTGGCAGGTGGGGCCGACCTCCATCGGCTCGGCCGTGATGTCGACGTCGGCCAGCTCCTTGAACTGGTGGTGCATCGACGGCAGCCGCCGCCGGATCTCCTCGGCGGGCATCCGGGTGGACACGTCCAGGAAGACGCCGCCGTGGGGTGAGCCGCGGCCCGCCTTCACCTCGGCGTTGATGGACCGGGCCACCTCGTCCCTGGGCAGCAGCTCCGGCGGGCGGCGGTTGTTGTCGGGGTCGGTGTACCAGCGGTCCGCCTCCTCCTCGGTCTCCGCGTACTGGCCGCGGAAGACCTCGGGGACGTAGTCGAACATGAACCGCTTGCCCTCGGAGTTGCGCAGCACGCCGCCGTCGCCGCGCACCGACTCGGTGACCAGGATGCCCTTGACGGACGGCGGCCAGACCATGCCGGTGGGGTGGAACTGCACGAACTCCATGTTCAGCAGGGTCGCCCCGGCGCGCAGGGCCAGCGCGTGGCCGTCGCCGGTGTACTCCCAGGAGTTGGAGGTGACCTTGAAGGACTTGCCGATGCCGCCGGTGGCCAGCACCACCGCCGGCGCCTCGAACACGACGAACTCGCCGGTCTCGCGCACGTAGCCGAAGGCGCCGGCGATGCGCTCGCCGTCCTTGAGCAGCTCGGTGACGGTGGTCTCGGCGTAGACGCGCAGCATGGCGTCGGGGTCGCCGAGCCGCTCGGCGTCGGCCTGCTGCAGGGCCACGATCCGCTGCTGGAGGGTGCGGATCATCTCCAGGCCGGTGCGGTCGCCGACGTGGGCCAGCCGCGGGTACTCGTGGCCGCCGAAGTTGCGCTGGCTGATCCGGCCGTCGGCGGTGCGGTCGAAGAGCGCGCCCCAGTGCTCCAGCTCCCAGACCCGGTCCGGCGCCTCCTTGGCGTGCAGCTCGGCCATGCGGGGGTTGTTGAGGAACTTGCCGCCCCGGATCGTGTCGCGGAAGTGGACCTGCCAGTTGTCGCGGGCGTTGACATTGCCCATCGCCGCCGCGGCGCCGCCCTCGGCCATCACGGTGTGCGCCTTGCCGAACAGCGACTTGCTGATCACGGCGGTCTTCTTGCCCTGCTCCCTCGCCTCGATCGCGGCGCGCAGGCCGGCGCCCCCGGCTCCGATCACCACGACGTCGTAGCGGTGCCGGGCGACGGGAGCGGCCGCGGCGCCGTCGCCCTCCGCGCCGGCTGGGGAGGGTCCGGGCTGCTGGTCTGCTGGTGTGGACATCGCTGGGCCGTGTCTCCTGGGGTGCTCAGTTGAAGAAGCGCAGGTCGGTGATGACGCCGCTGGACAGCAGCGCGACGTAGAGGTCGGTGAGGACGAGGCTGCCGAGGGTGATCCAGGCGAACTGCATGTGCCGGGTGTTCAGCCGGGAGATCTGCGTCCACATCCAGTACCTGACCGGGTGCCGGGAGAAGCTCCGCAGCCGCCCGCCGAAGGCGTGCCGGCAGGAGTGGCACGACAGGGTGTAGCACCACAGCAGCACGACGTTGGCCAGCAGGATGAGGTTGCCCAGGCCGATGCCGAAGCCGCCGTTGTGGCCGTGGAAGAGGGCGACCAGCGCGTCATAGGTGTTCAGGACGGCGATGGCGCCCGCGATCCAGAAGAAGTAGCGGTGCAGGTTCTGGCCGAGCAGCGGGAACCGGGTCTCGCCGGAGTAGCTGCGGTGCGGCTCGCGCACGGCGCAGGCGGTGGGCGCCTGCCAGATGGCCCGGTAGTAGGCCTTGCGGTAGTAGTAGCAGGTCAGCCGGAAGAGCAGCAGGAACGGCAGGGTGGCCGCCGCGAAGGGCATGAACCAGGGGAAGGCCCACGGCAGGGTGCCGAACACGGCCGAGCCGGGCTCGCAGGTGGCGCTCAGGCACGGCGAGTAGAACGGCGTCAGGTAGTGGTACAGCTCGACCCAGTAGTGGTCCTGCTGGAACGACCGGAAGGTCGCGTACCCGACGAATCCGGCCAGCCCGAGCACGGTGAGGATCGGCGAGAGCCGCCAATTGTCCGTGCGGAAGGTGGGGGCCGAGATCTGCGCGCGCTTGTTGGCCGGGCGCGGTTGGGCCACTTGCGTCATCCGACGTCTCCTCTTCGGCGGTTACGCCCCGACGCGCCGCTCGGGCGGCGAGTTCGTGCTGCGGGACCGGCGTCCGCCCTCAACGAGTTGCGCAGGTGTTTCCCCTACGTTAGATCGATGCAGATTACCGAGACGAGGCGGCTTCCGGGACGGTCTCTGTGAAACTGGCCACGTCCATTGTGACACTTCCATTTCGTGGAAAACCACCGGGTCGAAAGTGCCCACTTGGGGTTTTGGTCGACCGTTGACCGACGAATCGTGACTCATTCGCTGTGCTCGCCGTCGGATGCGCGCCCGATTCGCTGTCCGGTTCATTATGGTTCGCCGGATTTCGTGAGGTCCTGGGCCCGGCGGTCCGAGCCTGATCGATCGTCGATCGTTACACGTGCGGTTCGGCGATCAGCTCCAGCCCGGCGGGCAGGCCGCCGCTCGCCGCGGCGTCGCTGAGGAAGTCCAGCAGCGTCTCCTCGAAGGCGCGGGTGGCGTTGGTCGGCACCACGTCCCTGCGGTGCGCCAGCGCGATGGTGCGGGCCAGCCCCGGCGGCGCCAGCGCGACGCCGCGCAGCTGCGGCCGGCCCGCCAGCGCCATGCTTGGCACCACCGCCAGGCCGAGACCCGCCTCCACGAAGCGCAGCACCGCGTCCATCTCGCCGCCCTCGACGGCGAAGCGCGGCTCGAAGCCGGCCTGCCGGCACGCGGACAGCGTCGCCTCGCGCACGTCGTAGCCGCGCCGGAACATCACCAGCGGCCGGTGCCGCAGCTCGTGGATGGCGACGTGCCCGGCGCCGGGCCCGCGGCCCGGCGGGTCCGCGGGGCCGTCCACCGGCGCGGCGACGACCAGCTGCTCCTGCAGGATGGACCGGGTGGCCAGCGGGGTGTCCGGCGCGGCCACCGGCAGGATGATCAGCGCGAGGTCGAGTTCGCCGCGCGAGAGGTGGCGCACCAGGTCGCGCGAGCCGTCCTCCTCCACCACCAGGTCGATGCCGGGATAGCGGTTGTGGAAGAGCGCGAGCGCGTCGGCGAGCGGCCCGGCGCACAGGCTGGGGGTGGCGCCCAGCCGCATCCGGCCGCGGCGCAGGCCGGCCAGCTCCTGCACCTCCCGGCGGGCCGTCTCGGTGTCGGCGAGGATGCGCCTGGCCAGCGGCAGCAGCGCCTCACCGGCCGCGGTGAGTGTGATATTGCCCCGCGCCCGGTTGAACAGGATCACACCCAGGTCCAGTTCGAGGGCCCGGATCTGCTTGCTCAACGAGGGCTGCGCGACGCGCATTTCCTCTGCTGCCTGGGTGAAATGGCGCGTCTCGGCGACGGCGGTGAAGTAGGCGAGCTGCTGCAGCTGCATGCTCATAGCCTACGGCTATCGAAACGAGTGCCTTCATGTCTTGGCGCTTTTAACCGGACGGACATACGGTGACGAGCTGTGCAGACAGTGATCCCGACCCGATACCGGTCCTCGGTCTTCCTCAAGGCCGCGATGGCCGTCACCGGCGCCGTCATGGTGCTCTTCCTGATCATGCACATGGTCGGCAACCTGAAGGCATTCGAGGGCCAGGAGTCCTTCGACGCCTACTCGCACTGGCTGCGGGTGGTGGGCTACCCGGCGGTGCCCGAGGGCGGACTGCTGTGGGCGATCAGGATCGCGCTGACCGTGAGCGTGGTGGTGCACATCGCCTCCGCCACGGTGCTCGCGCTGCGCGCCCGCCGGGCCCGGCCGCAGCGGTACCAGACCCGCAAGCGGGTACGGCAGAGCTACGCCTCCCGCACCATGCGCTGGGGCGGCGTCATCATCGCCGTCTTCGTGCTGTACCACATCCTCCACCTGACGGTGAACGTGATCGCCCCCGGCGGCGCCTCAGACAGCCCGTACGAGCGCCTGGTCAACGGGTTCCAGCAGCCGCTGGTCGCCGTCTTCTACATCGTGTCGCTGCTGCTGGTCGGTCTGCACCTCCAGCACGGCCTGTGGAGCGTCTTCGCCACGCTGGGCGCCAGCAGCGGCCGCAGGGAGCCGCTGCTGCGCGGCGGCGCCACCGCTCTGAGCGTGCTGCTGATCGCCGGCTTCATGCTGGTGCCCGTCTCCGTAATGATCGGCTGGGTGAGTTGACCATGACCGCTTCCGACGGTTCCCACGCCCCGATGACCCCGATGCCGCTCTACACCGACGGCGAGCCCATCGCCGACACCAAGGCGCCCGCCGGCCCGATCGAGGCCCGCTGGGACGAGCGCCGCTTCAATGCCCGCCTGGTGAACCCGGCCAACAAGCGCAAGCTCACCGTGCTGGTCGTCGGCACCGGCCTGGCCGGCGCCTCGGCCGGCGCGACCCTCGCCGAACTCGGCTACCACGTCAAGTCCTTCTGCTACCAGGACAGCCCGCGCCGGGCGCACAGCATCGCCGCCCAGGGCGGCATCAACGCGGCCAAGAACTACCGCAACGACGGCGACAGCATCCACCGCCTGTTCTACGACACCGTCAAGGGCGGCGACTTCCGGGCCCGGGAGTCCAACGTCTACCGGCTCGCCCAGGTGAGCGTCGAGATCATCGACCAGTGCGTCGCCCAGGGCGTCCCCTTCGCCCGCGAGTACGGCGGCCTGCTCGACAACCGCTCCTTCGGCGGCGCGCAGGTCTCGCGCACCTTCTACGCCAGGGGCCAGACGGGCCAGCAGCTGCTGATCGGCGCCTACCAGGCGCTCAGCCGCCAGATCGGGCTCGGCAACGTCGAGATGCACGCCCGCACCGAGATGCTGGACCTGATCGTCGTCGACGGCCGCGCCCGCGGCATCGTCACCCGCGACCTGGTCACCGGCGAGATCTCCAGCCACTTCGCCGACGCCGTCGTGCTCGCCACCGGCGGCTACGGCAACGTCTTCTTCCTCTCCACCAACGCCAAGGGCTGCAATGTCACGGCGGTGTGGCGGGCGCACCGCAAAGGCGCGCTCTTCGCCAACCCCTGCTACACCCAGATCCACCCCACCTGCATCCCGGTCAGCGGCGACTACCAGTCCAAGCTGACCCTGATGAGCGAGTCGCTGCGCAACGACGGCCGGGTGTGGGTGCCCAAGAAGGCCGGCGACGAGCGGCCGCCCAACGAGATCCCCGAGGACGAGCGCGACTACTACCTGGAGCGCATCTACCCCGCCTTCGGCAACCTGGTGCCGCGCGACATCGCCTCGCGCGCCGCCAAGAACGTCTGCGACGAGGGCCGCGGCGTCGGCCCCGGCGAGTCCGGGCACCGCCAGGGCGTCTACCTGGACTTCGCCGACGCCATCCAGCGGCTGGGCCGCAAGGCGGTCGAGGCCAAGTACGGCAACCTCTTCGACATGTACGCGCGCATCACCGGCGAGGACCCCTACACCGTCCCGATGCGGATCTACCCGGCCGTCCACTACACGATGGGCGGCCTGTGGGTCGACTACGACCTGCAGAGCACCATCCCCGGCCTCTTCGTCACCGGCGAGGCCAACTTCTCCGACCACGGCGCCAACCGCCTGGGCGCCAGCGCGCTGATGCAGGGCCTGGCCGACGGCTACTTCGTGCTGCCCAACACCGTCAACGACTACCTCGCCTCCGGCCCCTTCGAGAAGGTCGACGCCTCGCACCCCGAGGCCGTGGCCGCCGAGGAGGAGGTCCGCGAGCGGGTGCGCCGGCTGCTGTCGGTCGACGGCGACCGCACCGTCGACTCCTTCCACCGCGAGCTCGGCAAGCTGATGTGGGACTACTGCGGGATGGAGCGCACCGAGGAGGGCCTGACCAAGGCAATCGACCGGATCAGGGAGCTGCGCGAGGAGTTCTGGACCCGCGTCAAGGTCACCGGCGGCGGCGAGGAGCTGAACCAGTCGCTGGAGCGGGCCGGACGCGTCGCCGACTTCTTCGAGCTGGCCGAGCTGATGTGCATCGACGCGCTGCACCGCACCGAGTCCTGCGGCGGCCACTTCCGCGCCGAGAGCCAGACCCCCGAGGGCGAGGCGCTGCGCGACGACGAGAACTTCGCCTACGTGGCGGCCTGGGAGTACACCGGCACCGGCGAGCCGCCGGTGCTGCACAAGGAAGAGCTGACGTACGAGTACGTCAAGATGACCCAGCGGAGCTACAAGTGAACCTCACCCTGCGGATCTGGCGGCAGAAGGGCTCCGAGGACAAGGGCCGGATGGTCCGCTACGAGGTCGCCGACGTCTCGCCCGACATGTCCTTCCTGGAGATGCTGGACGTCCTCAACGAGCGGCTGACCCTGGAAGGCGAGGAGCCCGTCGCCTTCGACCACGACTGCCGCGAGGGCATCTGCGGCATGTGCGGCATGGTCATCAACGGGGTCGCGCACGGCCCCGAGGTGACCACCGCCTGCCAGCTGCACATGCGCTCGTTCTCCGACGGCGACACCATCGACATCGAGCCCTGGCGGGCCAAGGCCTTCCCCGTGGTCAAGGACCTGGTGGTCGACCGCGGCGCCTTCGACCGCATCATCCAGGCCGGCGGCTACATCAGCGCCCCCACCGGCAGCGCGCCCGACGCCCACTCCATCCCGGTGGCCAAGGCCGACGCCGACAGGGCCTTCGACGCCGCCACCTGCATCGGCTGCGGCGCCTGCGTGGCCGCCTGCCCGAACGCGTCGGCCATGCTGTTCACCGCCGCCAAGGTCACCCACCTCGGCCTGCTGCCGCAGGGCCAGCCGGAGCGGGCGAGCCGGGTGGTCCGGATGGTCGACCAGATGGACGCCGAGGACTTCGGCGGCTGCACCAACATCGGCGAGTGCGCGGCGGTCTGCCCCAAGGGCATCCCGCTGGAGACCATCTCCCGGCTCAACCACGACCTGCTCGGCTCGCTGTCCGGCGCGGACGCGAAGTAGGGCCCCCGGCCGCCGCCCCTGCCTCATCAGGGCGGCGGCCGGGGAACGGCGGGTGCCGGCCCGGTCGGCGGTCAGCCGGTGATCAGGGTCAGGCCCCAGGTCGACAGCGCGGGGTTGACCGGTTGGAAGTAGGTCGTGCCGCCGCTGGTGCAGTTCCCCGAACCTCCCGAGGTCATCCCCTGGGCCTGGGTGCCCGAGATCCACGGGCCGCCGGAGTCGCCGGGCGCCAGGCACACGTTCGTGCGGACCAGGCCGGTGACGGGCCCTTGCGGGTAGTTGACCGTCGCGTTGCGGGCCACGATGGTGCCGCAGCGCCAGCCCGCGACGCTGCCGACCGTGCAGACGGTGGCGCCCACCGGCGCCGGCGTCGAGCCGGTGACCGTCACGCTCGGCCCGCCGTGGGTGTTCAGCTGCGGCACCGAGGTCCAGCCCGAATTGAGCCGCACCCAGCCCATGTCCGATCCGGGGAAGCGCGAGCCGGCCACCACGCCCACCGGCTCGCCTCCCGGCGTGCTCACCGGGGTGCCGGCGCCGCCGCAGTGCCCGGCGATCAGGAAGCCGCCGCGCACGGCGAAGCCGGCGGTGCAGCGGGAGGCGCCGCCGAAGACGAGGGGGTCGCCGGCCCGTATCTGCCCGGCCAGCGTCCGCGGCCGCTCCTCGGAATCCGTCACCCGCACGGCGCCGGAACCGGCACCGGCGGCCGCCACGAAGGCGGCGACCTCGCCGCGCGCGTCCGCGCCGTCCAGGTCGGCGGTGAGCACCACCCGGTTGCCCGGCACGTCGACGTACCAGCCGGAGACGGCGTCCGGCCGGGCAGCGGCCCGCCGGTCCAGCGCCTCGGCGGCGGCGAGCAGCTCGGCGTGGCTGTGCTCCACCAGTTCGGGGACGGCGCCGGCCGCGCGCACGGTGGCGGCGGCGGCCGGGTCGGTGACGCCGACCACCAGCTCGGCGGTGCCCGGGCGCACCGCGGCGCCGCCGAAGTCCTCGGCGCCCAGTTCGCCGCGGAGCCGGCGCTCCAGCGCGCCCGCGTCGGCCTGGCGCTCGATCAGCGCGACCGTGTGCGCGCTCAGGGACGGGGCCGGCTCTGGGGCGGCCGGGGCGGCCGCGGCGGCCGGCCCGAAGGCCGAGGCGCCGGCGGCCAGCACGGTGGCGGTGGCGGCCGCGAGCGCGGCCCGGATCAGGGGGGAGGGTCTCATGGGGGCTTCCTCACCGGTCGGCCGACCAGGACGGCGTCATGGGCCGCGGCCCCGGCCGCCGGGGGGATCGGCCGGGGCGGGGAGGCGAACGGGTGGCACCGCCTGGGTGCCACCCGTCCGCCTGCCGGGAGCGGTGGGCGGTCAAGCGCCCGACCGGACTCCTACTGCGTGTACTGCGGTCCGTTCCCGACCGCCTGCCGGTCTCAGCCTCGCGTCAGGCTCAGGCCGTAGGTGCTCAGGATCGGGTTGAGCGGCTGGAAGAAGGTCGTGCCACCGGTGGAGCAGTTGCCCGAACCGCCGGAGGTGACGCCCTGGGCCTGCGAGCCGCTGATCCACGAGCCGCCGGAGTCGCCGGGCTCGGCGCAGGCGTTGGTGCGGGTCAGGCCGTTGACGGTGCCCTGGGCGTACCGGACGGTCTGGTTCCGCGCCTGGATGGTGCCGCAGCGCCACCCGGTGGTCGAGCCGGAGCGGCAGATCGACGCGCCGATCGCGGCCTCGGTGCTGCCGCTGACGGTGACGTTGCTGCCGTTGTAGCGGTTCACCCACGGACGCGGGGTCCAGTTGCTGTTGGTCCGCACCCAGCCCATGTCGGCGCCGGGGAAGCGCGAACCGGCGACCGAGCCCATGGCGACCCGGTTGAAGCCCGACACCGAGGTGCCGACGCCGCCGCAGTGCCCGGCGGTGACGAAGCCGCCGGAGACCGAGAAGCCCACCGAGCAGCGGCTGCCGCCCGGGTAGTAGGCGTCGCCGCCGCGGATGTCGTAGTAGGTCCGCGGCTGCTCCGCGGACTCGACCACGGTCACCGCGTCGGCCGGCACGCCGGCCGCGTCGACGAAGCGCTCGACGTCGGTGCCGGTCTCGGTCGCGGTCACCACGACCTGGTTGGCCGCCGTGTCGACGTACCAGCCGGTGACCTCGGAGGGAGCGGCGTCGGCCTCGGCGTCGAGGTCGGCCACGGCCGCGTCGAGGTCGGCCTCGCTGTAGTCGACCACGGTCGCGACCGCACCCGCGGCCTCGACCTCGGCGGCCTGGGCCGCGTCGGTCACGGCCACCGTCAGCTCGCCGTCCTCCAGGACGGCGCCGCCGAAGGCGGTGCCCAGCGACTCGCGCAGTTCCTGCTCGGTCTGAGCGGCCTCCGCTTCGACCGCGAGCAGGTCGATGGCCTGCTGCGGGGTGAGCCCGAGGTCGCGCTGCATGGCGTGCAGCACCTGGGGGGAGACCTCGGTCGTGCCCTGGTCGGCGGCTGCCGCCGCTTCGCCGGCGGTCGCGGGCAGCGCGGCCGCGACGGCGAGACCGAGAGCGGCGAAAGCCGCTCCGGCGACCCGTACCACGGTGGTACGTCTCATCCTTCGACTCCTCAGTTTGGGATGGAGGGATCCCGCGGAGAAATGTGGACGGGCGGGGGCCCCACACCGCTGCCGCGGGTGCCTCGCCCACCTCATCCGCACGCCGAGCGTCCTGCAGCACGTCCGGCGATGAGCACGGGGTGGGTTGGCGCGTTGACCATACGTCACCAACTACCAGGCGTAAAAGATGTGTCACTAAAGTTCTAAATCCTTGGACATGTCCGATTTCTGTAGCGAACTCGTCACGGCGCCATTGACGTGCCCTTGGAATCGGACCGCGCGGCGATACGGCGCGGCGCTGACCGGATGCGGTCAGCTGGTTTACCGATCTACGGCGTGTCGATTCGACAGAGATGTAACACGGAACTAACAAATCGGCTTGGTTGCCTGGCTTGGCTGGCCCGGAGCGGTCCGGCAAACCTGGCGCGGGTTCGGAGCGGCCGGAGCAGTCCGGCCGGCCCGGAGCGGCCCGGCGAATCCGGAGCGGTCCGGAGCAGCCCGGCAGACGCGGAGCGGTCCGGAGTGGCCGGGCCGGCCCGGAGCGGCCCGGCGAATCTGGAGCGGTCCGAGACCTAGAGCGGTCCGGAGCAACCCGGCAGACCGGAGCGGTCCGGAGTGGCCGGGCCGGCCCAGAGCGGCCCGGCAGATTCGGAGCGGTCCGAGACCCAGAGCGGCCCGGCGAGTCCGAAGCGGTCGGGCGAGGTCCGAAGCGGTCCGGAGTGGCCCCGTGGGAGGCCGAGGGATCCCGGCACCGCCATGGCCGCCGCCCGGCGGGGGCCGCCACCGCCCGTTCGGCTTATCCACAGCTGCTCACCGCAGCGGCGCCGCTGTCCACAACCAGCCGGTAACCCCTGCCGCGGCGCACGCCGGCGCGCGAGAATGGACGTGGGGTCGTCCCCCCAGGGAGGGCGGGGGTATGGGTCGAGGCCGTCGACGACGGACGGCCCGGCCGGAGCCTCGGCTCAGGCTCAGGCTCAGGCTCCGGCTGCCGGAGCGGCGAGCGCCTCACGCAGGAAGTCCGCCTGGAGCAGCAGCAGGTTCTCGGCCACGGTCTCCTGCGGCGTCATGTGGGTGACGCCCGACAGCGGCAGCACGGTGTGCGGGCGGCCCGCCGCCAGCAGCGCGCCCGACAGCCGCAGGGTGTGCGCGGCCACCACGTTGTCGTCGGCCAGGCCGTGGATGAGCATCAGCGGGCGGCGCAGCCGCGCCGCGTCGGCCAGCAGCGAGCTGCGCTCGTAGGCGTCGGGGTGCTCGTCGGGGCGGCCGAGGTAGCGCTCGGTGTAGTGGGTGTCGTACAGCCGCCAGTCGGTCACCGGCGCCCCCGCCACCGCGGCGTGGAACACGTCGGGGCGGCGCAGCACCGCCAGCGCGGCCAGGTAGCCGCCGAAGGACCAGCCCCGGACGCCGACCCGGGAAAGGTCCAGGTCGGGGAAGCGCTCGGCCGCGGCCAGCAGCGCGTCCACCTGGTCCGCCAGCACCGGCCCGGCCAGGTCGCCGCGCACGGCGCGCTCCCACGCGGAACCGCGGCCCGGGGTGCCGCGCCCGTCGGCCACCACCACCGCGAAGCCCTGCTCGGCGAACCACCGCGAGGTGAGGTGCGCGCCGCCCGACGCCACCGCGCGCTGGGCGTGCGGGCCGCCATAGGGGTCCATCAGCACCGGCAGCGGACCCGAGCCCGGTTCGTGCCAGGACGGCAGCACCACGGCGGTGCGCAGCTCCCGCGCGCCCAGCCGCACCAGCCGCACCGGCGCGGGCGGCAGCTCGGGCCGCTCGGCGTGGCTGGCGATGACGGCGACCTCGGCGCCGCCCCGCCGCACCGAGGTGCGCACACCCGGCTCGTCCGGCACCCGGCTGGACACGACCACCGTGCTGGCCCGCAGCCGCCCGGTGTGCACGCCGGGCTCCTCGGTGAGCCGGACCAGCCCGCCGGGTCCGTGGGTCCACAGATGGGTCTCGGTCGGCTCGGTGGAGCCGCTGAACAGCACGGTCTCCCCGTCGACGTCCAGCACACCGCGCACCTGCAGGCCGTCGGGCGTGACCGCCTCGTCGTCGAGGTGCAGCCTGCGGTCGCCGCCGGAGTCGCCGACCCACCACAGCCGGCCGGAGTCCGACAGCCGCGCCAGCCCGGGCACCAGTTCCACCCAGTCGGGGTCGGCCAGCTCGCGGACGCGCCAGTCGCCGCCGTCGCCGGGGGAGTGCCGGACCACCACCCGGCGCTGGTCGCGGCTCTGCCGGACCACCAGCGGACCGGTGCGGTGCCAGCGGAAGTCGGCCAGGTAGGGCAGCTCGGGGTCGGCGGGCGGCACCAGCGCGGGCGCCTCGGCGCCGGCCGCCGCGGCGAACACGGCGAGCGTCACCTCGGCGTCGGGCGTACCGGCCGCCGGGTAGCGCATCAGGGCCGGGGCGCGGTCGGGGAAGGTGGGATCGGCGATATGCCAGCCGCGCACCGGCGACTCGTCCACCCGGGCGGCCAGCAGCGCCTCCCCGTCGGGCGACCACGCGAAGCCGTGGAAGCGGCCCATCTCCTCGGCCGCGATGAACTCGGCCAGGCCCCAGCTGACGTCCGGCCCGTCGGGCGAGGCGACGGCGCGGTCCTCACCGGAGCCGATCTCCACCACCCGCAGCCCCCGGCCGCTCACGTACGCCACCCGCCGCCCGGTCGGGTCGATCACCGGGTTCACCACCGGAACCGCGGCGGGAAGCTCGCGCGGCACGGCGTCCGGATCCAGCAGGTCCACCACGTACAGGCGGCCCGACACGGTGAAGGCGGCGCGGCGCGTCTCCCCGTCGGCCGTGTAGGAGACGATCCCGTTGGACTGCTCGCGCATGCGCTCGCGGCGGGCCCGCTCCTCCGGTGGCAGGTCCTCCTCGCCGGCGCCGAGCAGCCGCGGGTCGGCGACGACGCGTTCGGCGGCCCCGGTCCCGCCGGCGTCCCCCAGGGTGAGCTGCCACAGCAGGCTGACCGGGTCGGTGCCGCCGGACGACCTCAGGAACAGCACCCGGGAACCGTCGGCGGAGATCTGGAAGGCACGGGGGACGCCGAGGCTGAAGCGCCGGGTGCGGGCCTGCTGCCGGGGGAAGCTCATCCCCCCATGATCGCAGGCACACCGCCCGGCGCGGTCGCGGGCGGGGCGCCGGGCCCACCGGTTCGTCGTAGGGTGAACCCCATGACCGACCGCCGGTTGCTGCTTGTGCACGCCCATCCGGACGACGAAAGCATCTGGACCGGGGCGACGATGGCCCGCTACGCGGCCGAGGGCGCGCAGGTCACCCTGGTCACCTGCACCCGCGGCGAGGAGGGCGAGATCCTGTCGCCCGAACTCGCCCACCTCGCCGCCGACCGCACCGACGACCTCGGCCGGCACCGCAGCGTCGAACTCGCCTTCGCCTGCGCCGCCCTGGACGTGCCCGACCACGAACTGCTGGGCGGCGCGGGCCGCTGGCGCGACTCCGGCATGATGGACGCCCCGAGCAACGACGACCCCCGCTGCTTCTGGCGGGCCGACATCGACACCGCGGCCGAGCAGCTGGTGGCGCTGATCCGCGACCGCAGGCCCCAGGTGGTCGTCACCTACGACGACAACGGCTTCTACGGGCACCCCGACCACATCCAGGCCCACCGGGTGGCCTGGCGCGCCTTCGAGAAGTCCGCCGACCCCGACTTCGGCACCGGCGACCCCTGGCAGCCCGCGAAGTTCTACGCCACCGCGATGCCGGAGTCCGTGCTCCGCCGCGAACTGATGCGGCTGCGCGCGGAGTCCGGCCCCTTCGAGGTGGTCGACTCCATCGCCGACCTTCCCTTCGGCGTGCCCGACGACCAGGTCACCACCCGCATCGACGCCGGCGAGTACCTACCGGCAAAGATCGAGGCGATGCAGGCCCACGCCACCCAGATCTCGGTGCACGGAACCGCCTTCGCGCTCACCAACAACATCGCGCTGCCGCTGATGGGCGTCGAGTACTTCACCCTCATCGCCGGGGAGCGCGGCCCCGCGGGCGTCGACGGTTACGAGGCCGACCTGTTCGGCACCCGCTTCCCCTGGTGACGGCCGAGAAGCGGGCCGTGCGCCGCACCTCGGAGAAGGGCCCTACTGTGCACCCTATGGACGACGACGCCACCTCCGCGCCACGGCCCGCGCCCGCCCCGCCCGAGCGGCCGGAGCCCGCGCGCCCGGACCGCGCGGCGCCCCCCGCGCTCGACGCGCTGGTGCGCTACGCCGTCCACACCGTCCTGGCCCTGTTCGGCGGCGTCCTCGGCGCCACCACCTCCTTCCTGGCGGGCTGGCCCCGCACCGTCGCGCACCAGGGCGCGCTCGGCGTGCTGGCCGCGATCGCCGGCGCGCTGCTGCTCGCGGCCCTGGTCTACGCCGCCTCCCGCGCGGCCGGCTGGGCCACCCGCAGCCGGCTGGACGCCGCCCTGGTCGGGCTCGGCTGGCTGCTCGTCGTACTCGGCTTCGCCATGGTCACCACAAGCACGGTCTTCATGGGCAGCTGGTCGGACTACGTCTTCCTCATCACCGGCATGGCCGCTGTCGTCATCGCCCCGCTGCAGGCCGCAGCGGAAGACGTTTGACACTCCACCAGGCGCGGCCCGCCGCCGCAAGGCCGCACCGGGTCGTCCACAGGCCGGGCCGGGTTCGGCGCCCGGCCGTCCACAGTCCCTGAATTCGCCGCGCGCCACGACCGCCGCGACTGGTACACCGCCGCCCCCCTCTCCTGCGCCCGGCCGCGAACGCGCCGGGGAGCCGGCCCGTGCGGCGCGCTTCCGGTGGGTCCGGACCGGCTCGGCCGCGCTGCGGCCGGTCCAGCCCCAGGCCGAATCCGGGCGCGGAAGCGCTCGGCGGTATGACCGCACGGCCTACGCCGCGCCGCCCGGGGGTGAGCGCACCCGCAGGCCCTGGCGCGCGGCGCCGTCGCCGACGACGCGGAACCGGCGCGTCCGGGTCACGACCCTGGTCCGTGACCTTGTCGTCCATAGGCGGTGCGTGTGCCCGGTCGGTGGACGGCCGTCAAGAACCGGCCGGACAAGCGCCACCGACGTGGCGCCTGCGCATGCCCGGTGCCGCGTTCGCGCGGCAGGGCGGCGTACCGCCCGGACACTTGGGCGCCTCGGCCGTCCATGTCGTGGGAGCGCCGCACGGACCGCCCGGCGTCTCCGCCGCCGCGTGACCGAACGCCCCCGCCGGCTGTCCGAATGCGGCCGGAGCGTCTCCGCCGTGCGGGCCGGAGCCGAGGTTTTCGCCGGCTTACGGATCCCGGTGGTGGAGACCGACGCAGCAGCGTGGCCGACTCCGCGCCCGCACGACGGCCGAACCCGCCGATCGACCGGCCACGTCCGGGCGGCCGATGCGTGGCGGGAACACTGCGCGGTCAGGCTGCACCTTCACACCGGTCGTTCCGGGCGGTCCGCCGTCGGCGACGTGCGCTGTACCACTGGTACGCGTCACTTGAGGCGGGCGCGGCAAGTGATCGGCGCGTTCGCGGTGGGCCTGGTGCTCGCGCCGGCCATCACGGGCGGTAGCTGGCGTCGGCGTCCCCGGCACCTGATGCGCGGTCTCTCCGCGTGCCTGCACAGGTCAGTGCGCCGACCGCCGGGGGCGGGTTCCGGCGCGGGCGGAAGCGACGCACAGAGAACCCATCGGCCGCTCGGCCGCGACCCCGTCCGGACGTCCACCATGGGGGAACCGCTGCACGGAAGGCGCCGCCGTCGTTGCACCACAGGCCGCATCCGCCGGTACCTCGGCGCGGCGGCTCGTCGACAGCGGTCGGTGCGCCGCTGGTGGAAGGTCTCCTCGGCGTGCTCGACCTGTACGACGGCCGTCCACCCCCTGCGGGAGTCGCCGACGACCCCTGACTCCCCAGCACGTCCGACGCCGGTCCGCAAGGCGGACCGGGTTTTTCCACAATTCGATCACTCCAGGTGAGCCGCCGTCCACAGCCGGGGAAAGTGCTGCTCCGCGCTTGCGCCCGGCCTGCCTAGCGTGCCGGCATGGCACAGCACATCTCCCTCGCCGACCCTCCCGTCGGCGTCCCCCAGTTCCTCGTCGCGGCCGAACGGCTCCCCGACGATCCGCACACCGCCGTGGTGGCCGGGCTCGCCCGGGTGGCCGAGCGCGGCCTGGCCGGCGCCGCGCTCCGGCTGCTGCACTCCGGCGAACTGCGCTGCGAGCCCGAGCCGCCGCACCTGCTCGGCCGCCCCCGCGGCCCGGTCCGCACCGAGCAGCTCCGCGCGCGCTTCGACCGCGCCGACCACCACCTCGCGGTGCGCATCGTCGGCGCGGGCGGGGCCGGACCCGGCGCGGTCCAGGCGGCGCGTGCCGCGGCCCGTGCGCTGGCCGCGTCCTGCGGCGGGCTGGTGGCCGACGCCTTCACCGGCCAGGTACTGCCCGCCGGAGGCGGCGCCGAGGCGCTGGAGTTCCAGCTGGCCGACCAGTGGCTCGCCCTCTACCTCGACCGCCCCGCCGCCCGCGACCGGGGCCCCGGCCGCCGCGCCGCCCCGGCCGAGATCGCCAGCGCGGGCCTGGCCCGCTTCGGCCTGCCCGATCTCAACCTGCGCGGAATCGCGCTGCACCAGTGGTTCCTGGCCACCACCCTGCTGCGCGGCCTGGCCACCCGGCTGCTCACCGACCACTGGACCTGGTCGGCCGAGCGGCCCGGCCGGGCCCGCAGGTGGCTGGCGGTGCGCACCGTCGTCGACACCCGCGACGTCAAGCGCTACTGGGGGGTGCTCGACGACCAGCCGCCGGTGGCCTCGGTCGAGGTGCGCCTCACCCCGCTCACCCCGCCCGCCGCCGGGGCCGGCACCCGCGTGCTGGTCCGGCCGCGCGCCTCCTACACCGGCGGCATCGACAGCTGGCTGGACCGCATCGCCGCGCTCGCCTTCCCCCTCGACCGCGCGGCGGCCCGCGCCACCACCCCCGGCTGACCGCCGTGAACAGGAGCAACCAGGTGAACCCGAGCACCGCCCCCGTCCGGCTCACCCTGCCCAAGCTGCTCGGCGCCCACTACCTCGTCGCCGCCCCGGCCGCCTGGCCGCGCGACCCCGCCGCGATCGCCGAACGGATCGCCGCCGAACTCCCCACCATCGCCGACGCCGGCGGCGGCCCGGTCGCCGGGCGGGTCCGGCTCAAGGTGCGCGAACTCAACGGCGGCCACCTCGCCGCCGGCGTCACCCAGCGGCTGGCCAACGCCTCCCTCGCCGAGCTGCGGCGCATCGGCGACGCCGACCGCCACCTGCTGGTCGGCGCCTACCACCGCCCCGGCTGGCCGCCCCTGCACGCCCTGGTGGCCCGGCACGTCGCCGGAGCCTTCGCCGACCGCACCGGCGGCATGCTGCTCGATCCGCTCACCATGCTGGTGCACGACCATTTCGCCGCCGACACCTGGCCGGGCCGCGGCCAGCTGCGGCTGATGGACTGGATCTGCGTCCTCGACGTCGTCGGCGACCCCGAGGGCGCCACCCTCGCCACCATCGGCCTAAGCCGCTTCGGCCTGCCCGACCTCCGGCTGCACCACGTCCCCCGCCTGCTGGCGGGCCCGTGGGCACGGCTGCTCGGCAGCCTCGCCCAAGTGCTGGCCGACGCGCACTGGAGCGGCCGGTCCCGTGGAGAGACGCTGCGGCTCGACCCCACCACCATCAGCGCCGCCGACGTCGCCAGGGCCGAGAGCGTGCCGGTGTCCGCCGACGCGGCCGCCCAGTCCGCTCCGGTCGGCTTCCGGCTGACCGGATCCGACCTCGACCGCCAGCTCTGGCTCGACCTCGTACCGCCCGGCAGCGGCCCCGACGACGACTTCTCCGAGACCCCCACCGACCCGGCCGCCTGGTCGGAGTGGCTGGAGTCCGTGGTCCTGGCGGTGTTCCCGCCGGACAACTGGTGAGCGCGGTGGCGGCCCGGCGCCGTCAGGAGGTCGCCAGGTTCCAGAAGCGGAAGAGATCGAGCCCGTTGTCGACGTAGATCGCGTTCAGGCCCACCGCCTGGCCGCCCGCCAGCATCAGCCCGAAGAACGCGTTGCTCACCGGCGGGAACCACAGCACGGCGAAGACCGCGATGACCCCGAACGGCCCGGCCGCCGCGCCGAACTCCCGCAGCCGCCGGGGCAGGAACGGCTCCACCACCCCGAAGCCGTCCAGCCCCGGCACCGGCAGCAGGCCGATCACCGCCGAGCTGAGCTGCAGATAGGCCAGCAGGGCGAGCGCCGTCCAGAAGATGTTCACCGAGTCGCCCGCCAGCCGCCCGGCCGCCAGCGCCAGCACCAGCCCCAGCAGCACACTGGTCAGCGGGCCCGACAGCGCCACGAACGCGCGGCGGCCCCGGCCCTCGGGCGATCCGGCGGGCACATTGGCCGGACCCGAGGCGATCCCGATCCCGCCCAGCACGGCGAAGGCCACCGGCAGCACCCAGGTCTGGAAGCCGTGCGCGTAGCGGAACGGGTTCAGGGTCAGCGGGCCGCCCAGCGCGTCCGCGGGCGTGCCGGCCCGGTAGGCCAGCACACCCCGCACCCACTCCCGTACGCAGACCGAGGCCAGCCAGCCGGCCAGCGTGAACACGAACACGCCGTAGTAGTTGTACGCGTGATCGCTCCAGGCCAGCCAGCCGCCCAGTGCGGCGAGTCCGGCGACCGCCAGAAAGGCGGGGCTGGGAGCCAGCTCCCTGACTCCGAGCCGTGAATCGGCCGACCGCACTGCCGTCATCTGCCCGTCCCGCTCCGTTCCGGCTCCGCCCGCGCGCCACGTCCGTCCGACGGCCGAGGCACCGCCGGGGACGCAGCACAGGCTACGGCCTCGCCGCCCGGGCCCGCCGCCGCCCCCGGGAACCGGCGGCCGCCGCCGGAGCCCCGGGGATCACAGCGAGGTGCGCGGCGCCGTCGCGGCCGTGTGCAGCGTCGCCAGCACGAACGCGCGCCCGGCGGTGGTGAGCTGCCTGGGCTGGTCCAGCGTCACCAGCCGGCTGCCGGTGACCAGCTTCAGCGTCTCCAGCAGCCAGTTCAGGTCCACCAGCACCGCCGACACCTGCCGCCGGTCCGGGCCCGAGCCGGTGCGGCGGTCCTGCCAGCCGGCCTCGGCCAGGATCTCGCCCGCGGCCTGAGCCAGGTCGTCGCTGGTCATCGCCCGGGGACGGGTCAGCAGCAGCGCCAGACCGGTCTCCACCGCCGCCTGCTCGAAGCCGCCCGTCGGGATCACCGACTCCGTCACCGACCGCCACAGCGCGGTCGGGAACTCCCGCATCTGCCGCCCGGCGCGGGTGATCAGCAGCTTGCGCCCGGTCCTGCGCACCGCCCGCATGGACCGTAACAAGCCGTGCAGCGTCATGAGCTGGGCGACATCGCCCTCGGTGCGCGGCGGGTCGGGCAGAGCGTGCCAGCCGAACTCCGAGCACAGCCGCCGGACGATCGTCGGTGTGATGTTGCCCACCTGTGTGAGTGGGATGCCGTCGGCGGCGAAGTCCAGGATCCGCCGGATCGGTGCCAGGATCTCGCCGACGTTGTAGGGCGGCTCCGTGCCCTGGATCAGCTGGCCGGCCATCGAGGTGAGCTGCTGCCGGTGCGCGTTGGCGCCCGAGGACAGCCAGCTCCGCACCCGCTCCTCGCGCACCTTGTCCAGCCGGCTGCGGCCGGTCATGTCGGGCTGGGTGAGGAACATCCGGGTCAGCTCCGCCTGGGTGGACCGCCACCCACGCGCGCCCGGCCGCAGGTCGCCCGAGGCGATGGTGAGCTCCAGGGCCGCCGCGGTCGCCTCGAAGGCGTCGGTCTCGACGGCCCCCAGCATGGTTCCCCAGCTGAGTTCCTGCAGGTCGGGCGGTTGGACGCCGGAGAGCCGCATGGCCTTCTCGTAGGCCCTGACGCCCTCGTCATGATGGTCCAGGTACCGCTCGAGTACTTCGCGGGTGGTCTCGCCGTCGCAGATCTCCGCGTACCTGGGCAGGTCGAGCATCCGGAACAGCCGCGCCAGCGAGTGCGCGGTGAACAGCTGCTCCTCCAGGTCGCTGAGGAACTTGACGGGCAGCACATACCAGCAGAACTCCTGCACGGTGCGCTGGCTCAGGGATTCCAGGCCATCGCCTCCGGTGAGGGTCGTCAGAGCGGCCTCGGCCTGCCGCGCGGCCCTCGGATCAAGGCGGCCCAACTGGGCGAGCGCCGAGGCGATGGTCTCCTGCATACCGCGAGTCTGCCAGGAGAAGCGGGTGATCGGGGAGATCTTGCCCGAGATCCTCAGGCCCGTCGGCGCGTCGCCCGTGTCCCGGGCGCGGCCTCCGGGACGACCCTGCCGGCCACCAGACTCGCCTCGGTGACCTCCGTCACAGATCCGTCGCGCCTGCGGATGCCCAGCACCCCGTCGCGCCAGAACTCCAGCACCCCGACGACATCACCCAGCCACCCCGACGGCAGGCGCCTGCGCACGGACACCCGGCGGCCCGTGTCGGCGGCCGACACCGAGACCGACGGGCGGGCGGCCGGCGGCGGCTCCATCGCAACAACCCCCAGTTGACCCATGGCGTCGCGGTCACCGCAATACTAGAACCACCAAGAGACGCCAGTCGCGACGCGCTCCGTGGCAGGCTCGGACGCGGTGGTCGTCTGGCGAACAGACCCGCGGTCGGACGTGGCGAGGACCCTGGGACGAAGAGGAGTTCGACGTGACCTACATCATCGCGCAACCCTGCGTCGATGTCCTCGACAAGGCGTGCATCGAGGAATGCCCTGTCGATTGCATCTACGAGGGCGAGCGCATGCTGTACATCCACCCCGACGAGTGTGTCGACTGCGGCGCCTGCGAGCCGGTCTGCCCCGTGGAGGCCATCTACTACGAGGACGACCTGCCCGAGCAGTGGAAGGACTACTACAAGGCCAATGTCGACTTCTTCGAGGAGCTCGGCTCGCCGGGCGGCGCCTCGAAGGTCGGGAAGATCAACCGGGACCACCCGGTGGTCGCCGCCCTCCCTCCCCAGGAGGAGGACTGAGGGCGTGACCTAGCCGAGCGAGCGGCCGGCCGCCGCGACGGGGCCGGCGCACTCCAGCGGCCCGCCGCACCGGCCGGCCGCGGCCTGTACGGCGGAGGGACCACCGCCGTACCAGTCGGCCCTGCCGGCGCCCGACGTCGGTGTTCAGGGCCTGGATCCCGCCGGGTAGAGACCCTGCCCACCGGCCGCCGCGCCCGCCGGGGCCGCTCGCTCGCCCACCGCCACCGCCCGGCGCTCCGCCGGGGCCAGAAGGAGAACGCGACCCGTGCGTACCCGTCCATCCGAGCGGCTGCCCGGCTTCCCCTGGGACCGGCTCGCCGAGGCCAAGGCCGCGGCGGCCGCGCACCCCGACGGCACCGTCGACCTGTCGGTCGGCACCCCCGTCGACCCGGTGCCCGAGGTCGTCCAGCAGGCGCTGGCCGCCCACGCCAACACGCCCGGCTACCCCACCACGCACGGCACCGCCGCCCTGCGCGAGGCGGCCGCGGGCTGGCTGCGCCGCAGGCACGGAGTCACGGTCGACCCCGAGGCGGTGCTGCCCACCGTCGGCTCCAAGGAACTGGTCGCCTGGCTGCCCACGCTGCTCGGCGTCGGCCCCGGCGACACCGTGGTCCACCCCGAGCTGGCCTACCCCACCTACGACGTCGGCGCGCGGCTGGCCGGCGCCGATCCGGTGGCCACCGACGGCCTGCTCGCCCTCGGCCCGGCCCCCGTGCGGCTGGTCTGGCTCAACTCCCCGTCGAACCCGTCCGGGCGCGTGCTCCCCGTGGACCACCTCCGCAAGGTGGTGGCCTGGGCCCGCGAACGCGGCGCGGTGGTCGCCTCCGACGAGTGCTACATCGAACTCGGCTGGGAATCCGACCCCGCCCGCCGCCCCCGGTCCGTCCTCGACCCCGAGGTCTGCGGCGGCTCGCACGACGGCCTGCTCGCCGTGCACTCCCTGTCCAAGCGGTCGAACCTGGCCGGCTACCGCGCCGGTTTCGTCACCGGCGACCCCGCTCTGATCGCCGAACTCCTGGGCGTCCGCAAGCACGCGGGCATGATGCTGCCTGCCCCCGTCCAGGCGGCCATGGCCGCCGCGCTCGCCGACGACCGCCACGCCGACGAGCAGAAGGCCCGCTACGCGCGCCGCCGCGCCCTCCTGCGACCGGCCCTGGAAGAGGCGGGCTGGCGTGTCACCGACTCTGAGGCCGGTCTCTACCTGTGGGCCGAGCGCCCCGGCTTCGACGCCTGGCAGTCCGTTACCGCCCTGGCCGACCTCGGCATCCTGGTCGCTCCCGGCGACTTCTACGGCCCCGCCGGCGCCCGGCACGTGCGTGTCGCCATCACCGCCACGGACGAACGCGTGGCCGCCGGCGTGAAGCGCCTCGCCGACGCCGGCTGACGCCCCGCGCCATGGTCCACCCCTGCTGGCAGAGCTCGCGGGGCGGCTCGGCCGGCGGCGCCGCCCACCCGCGACGGCGATGAAGAGCCAGGCCGTGGACCGCGCCGGCAAGTCCGGTCCGGCGTGTTCACCGCGCGTGCGCATCGCGGGCTCACGCCAACGCCTCAGCGCTCCGCCCGGACCGAGACGGCGCGCATCCATCACGTGATGACGCACGCATGATGACGCGCGGCGTCCGTCATGCGCCCAAGGGCGGAGCGGCCCTGCCATCGAGCCAGGCCCATCGCGGCCCGAAAGCGCCCGCCCGGCTGCCGCTGAAGCGATCTCCCGTTCCCACGGCCGGGGAACGGCCGGCCCTCCCGCCCGCTGCCGCGTTTCGCGCCTCCACCCTCGAACCGCGAGGGGAGCCGAACGGCGGTCCGGCGGAACGCAGTTGACCTCAACCATGGTTCAGGTGTGAGGCTGGCACTCATGACCATGAACATCGACACGCCGGCCCGCGAGGCCGATC
This sequence comes from Allonocardiopsis opalescens, assembly GCF_003002095.1. Taxonomy (GTDB): domain Bacteria; phylum Actinomycetota; class Actinomycetes; order Streptosporangiales; family Streptosporangiaceae; genus Allonocardiopsis; species Allonocardiopsis opalescens. The sequence goes on from NZ_PVZC01000001.1 coordinate 713,320, forward strand.
TTGAGGCGATCAAGCAGGTGGTCGCCACCGTCGAACACGCGCAGAACAACGAACTTCCCGATGAGTTCCTCGCCCTGTTCCGCGCCGACGCGGTTTGGACGACGGGAGGAGGCCGGCGCCTCTTCGGCATCGACGCGATCTCGGAGTTCACCCGCGCGGTGCTGCCCGGCGGCATGAAGGGCACGACGGTCACCTTCGATCTGGAGCACGTGCTGTACATCCGCCCCGACGTCGCGGCCGTCAAGCTGCGCCAGCTCTACCGGACACCCGACGGACCGGACGTGGGCTCTCCGCTGTGGGTGATGGCCAAGGAGGACGGGCGCTGGCTGCTGACCGCCTGCCAGAACACCGGTGTGCTCGACGACGAGGAGGCGTCGCCGGCCCGCCCGATCTTCGGCGCCGGTGACTGAGCCCGCACCTCACCGGTCGGCCGGCGGACGACCGAATGCCCATGCGTCCGTAGTCGGCTTCAAGACCATGGCCTGCGGGCACACGCCGCCATCGCACCAGCCGAGCAGCACGCCGGACCACCCCGGATACATGAGCGTCGCTCATGTATCCGGGGTGCCATTGTGCTGACACTGGGAGCAGGCCGAGTCCACAAGATCAAAGTCGCCTGTCCCGGGAAGCCGTCCGTCCCCCAACCGCGGCCGTCGCCGATGGGGGACGCGAGCGGCGTCCTGCGCCGATGACCCCGCCGTCTGGCGCGGGCACCCCACGCCCTCGTCAGCCGGCGGCGTCGAAGCGAAGCGCCGGCGCGGCCTCCTCGACCGTCGTCCACCCCTCCGCGCCCTGCTCGGCCGTCCAGACGCGGTCGTCCTGCGTCACCGAGCCGAGCCCGAAGTGCTGGGCGTGCGCCACGGCCCACGCGGCCATGGACCAGCCGCGGTCCCCGGTGGGGGCACCGCCGTCGGACGCGTCCGCCGACACCCCGTACACCCGGCGCAGCTCCTCGTCCGCGGCCTCCACCGCGGGCGGCCGCGCCTCCGCGTCCGGATACCAGCAGTAGACCGCTCCGGGCACCTCGCCGGTGAAGGCCGCCGCCAGGATCCTGGCCTCGTCCTCGTGCTGGTCGTAGGCGAATCCGTCGGCACTGCGCTGCACGGCCTGCGCGGCCTCGTGCACCGGCAGGTCCTGGTAGCCCGGAACCTCGACAAGGCCGTCGTAGAACGCGCCCGCCGCGAACACCGGGTCGAGCAGCTGCTCGACCTCGCCCCAGCCCATGGACGGGCGCTGCTGGAACAGGCCCACCGAGTCGCGGTCGCCGCCCGGCAGGTTCATGAAGTCCGACTCCTGGAAGACCGTGGCGAAGGCGATCACCACCGCCTTCTTCGGCAGACCGCGCTCGAAGGCGACCCCGGCGATCGTGGCGGCGTTGGCCGCCTGCTCCACCGACAGCTCGATCTCCGCACCGTCCAGCGCCACCCGGCAGCCCGAGCCGACCACCGGCCCGCTCATCCGGTCGAGCACGAAGTAGCCCGCGCCCACGAGCATGCCGACGACGACCGTCACCGCCGCGATGGCGACGACTAGGCAGTTGAACCCCCCGCCCCGCGACCGCGCACGGGACCGCTCCTCTGACACGAAAGCGACGTTATCCCGCCCAAGGGCGTGCTCGAACCGTCCGCGGCTCCGTGCCGTCGTAGGCTGGGCGACCATGCGGCTCGACCTCTCCCGTGACGCGGCGCACCTCACCGCCCAGCTCGTCGACATCGAATCCGTCAGCGGCGGCGAACAGGCCATCGCCGACGCCGTCGAGCAGGCCCTGCTCGAACTGCCGCATCTGGCCGTCGACCGCACCGGCAACACCGTCGTCGCGCGCACCCGGCTCGGCCGCGCCCAGCGCGTCGTGCTCGCCGGCCACCTCGACACCGTCCCGGTCGCCGACAACCTCCCGTCGCGGCTCGAGGGCGACCGGCTGTACGGCTGCGGGACCACCGACATGAAGAGCGGCGTCGCCGTCCAGCTGCGGATCGCCGCCACCGTCACGCAACCCCTGCACGACCTCACCTTCGTCTTCTACGACTGCGAGGAGGTCGACGCCGAGCGCAACGGCCTCCGCCGGCTCGTCGGCACCCATCCCGACTGGCTCCGCGGCGACTTCGCGGTGCTGCTCGAGCCCACCGGCGCGATGATCGAGGGCGGCTGCCAGGGCACACTGCGCGCCGAAGTCCGGGCCCGCGGCGAGCGCGCACACAGCGCCCGGTCCTGGATGGGACGGAACGCGATCCACGAGGCCGGCGCCATCCTCGACGTCCTCCGCGCCTACGAACCGCGGCGCCCCGACGTCGACGGCCTCCAGTACCACGAAGGACTCAACGCCGTCTTCATCAGCGGCGGCGTGGCGGGCAACGTGATCCCCGACGAGTGCGTCGTCACCGTCAACCACCGCTTCGCCCCCGACCGCGACACCGCCCAGGCCGAAGCGCATCTCCGCGAGGTCTTCGAGGGCTTCGAGCTGACGGTCGTCGACAGCGCGCCACCGGCCCGCCCCGGGCTGCACCTCCCGGCCGCCGCGGACTTCATCGCGGCCATCGGCACCCCGCCGCGCGCCAAACTCGGCTGGACCGACGTCGCCCGCATGGCCGAACTGGGCATCCCCGCCGTCAACTACGGCCCCGGCGAACCCACGCTCGCGCACACCCGCGACGAGCACGTCGAACTGCGCGCCGTCGCCGAGTGCGAGCAGCGGATGCGCGCCTGGCTCACGGCCTCGCCGTGACCCGCGCCGCACGCCCGGCCCGGCCGGCTCGCCGACGGCGCCCGACCGGCCCGCGAACGGGGCGCGCCGACCGTCCTGATCACCGCCCTTCGCGGCTCCACTGACCGGAAAGGGCCAGATCAGCGCCACCGTTCGCTGTCAGGTAACCCGAACCCGACCGGTCCTGGCTACGGTGTCAGCATGACCGAATCCAAAGGAAAGATCCGACACGCAGGCCCACTCACCCTCCGAGGCAACGCCATCCCCGCCACCACCACCGACCAGCGCCTTCTGGAGAGCCGGGGCCCGACGGACTGGGTCCACGCGGACCCGTGGCGCGTCCTGCGCATCCAGTCCGAGTTCGTCGAGGGCTTCGGCCTGCTGTCCGAACTCGGCCGTGCCGTCTGCGTCTTCGGCTCGGCCCGCGTCAAACCCGACACCGAGCACTACGAGACGGGCGTGCGCATCGGCGAACTGCTCGCCGGCGCCGGATACGCCGTCATCACCGGCGGCGGCCCCGGCATCATGGAGGCCGCGAACCGGGGCGCCCAGCAGGCCGGCGGCCACTCCATCGGCCTCGGCATCGAGCTGCCGTTCGAGCAGAAGCTCAACGACTTCCTCGACATGGGCATCACCTTCCGGTACTTCTTCGTCCGCAAGACGATGTTCGTCAAGTACGCGCAGGCGTTCATCGTGCTGCCCGGCGGCTTCGGCACCCTCGACGAGCTGTTCGAGGCCATCACCCTGGTGCAGACCGGCAAGGTCACCCGCTTCCCGGTCGTGCTGGTGGGCACCTCCTTCTGGTCCGGCATCCGCGACTGGATCAACGAGACCCTGCTCGCCGAGGGAATGATCTCGCCCGGCGACCCCGACCTGATGTACCTCACGGACGACCCCGAGGAGGCCGTGAAAATCATCCAGGAGGCCGACATCCAGCGTGAAATGCAAGAGGAGCGCCAGGTCGAAGCCACGGCACACGACGTCGAAGAGGCCAGTGAGGAGTCGGAGAGCCGGCGGCGGTAGCGCCCCGGCGACCCGGTCCCGCGTGCACCCCGGCCGGCGGCACGCCGTCCCGCCCCGCCGCCACCCGACCGGCCCAAGAGATCCACACGACCGGCCCGTGCACGGGCGCCGCTCCCTCCGGAGCCGCCCGGACACAGGCCGGTCCGAGCCCGAGGGCCGCCCGAACCGGATCGGCCCCGCTCGTGCCTACCCTCCTCGCGCGCCGTCGAGCCGTCCGCGGACAAGGCCGCCCCTGCACGGAGGCCACCCGGCCGAAGAGCCGGTCCGCCCGCTCCAAAGGCGAAGCGCACCAGACGGCGTCTGTCCGCCCGCCGAACCCCGCAGCTCGCACGATCGGCGCATCCGCGCCCTGCCCAGCCACGAATCCCGTCGGGGAACGACCAACCCGAACCGACGCCCCGGCCAGGCTCAGGCCAGACCGCGCCGCGCGACCGCGGGTCCGGTGATCCCGCGCACCGCCGCGACCATATCCACGGCCCGCCGCACCTGGCGCACCCGCGCCGTCACAAAACCGGCCGCCCCCAGCCACGCGCTCACGGTCACCATCGCGACCAGCGCGGCGCTACCACCGGCCGCGGCCGCCTCGTCGGCATCGACGACCACAGGTCCCTTCAGCTCCGCGACCCGCCGCCGCAGCCGCTCCGCCGGCGGAAGACCGTCCGCATCCTCACCCGCGGCCCGCAGATCGACGAGCGCTCCATCCAGCTCCGTGCCGTCCAGCACCGGAACCCCTAACCGCCACCCGGCCAAAGCGGCACGCAGACCAGGACTCAAGCCGTCCAGGAGCACCGCGTCCGCTCCCTCCCCGGCCGCCCGCGCGGCCCGGGCCCCGACCACGTCCACAGAACCTTCAGGGTGCGCCTCACGGCGCTCGCCGGCGGCCGCGCCGAACTCGGAGTTCCCATCCGCGGCCGTCGCGACCCCGGTCGGCGCGTCGGCACCTGGAATCGCCACGCCCCGAGTGTCGGGACCGATACGGGCGATCACCGGATAGCCGTCCGCGACGATCGTCACCGTGCCCAGCCGCAACTCCATGCCGACGATGCTTGCACAGCTCAGCCCGGAAGCCTTTGGGCGCCGCACCGCACCGGGCTTGCCGGCAAGTCCGGCCGCGGCCGGGATATGGCACGATCGACACGTGTACATCGCAATCTTGTGCCTGCTCGCCGGTGTCGCCGTGGTGGCCGGCGTATTCTTCGTCGCGCTCGGCCGAGGCGGCGAACTGGCCCCCGCGACCTCCGACTACCCCCCGGTCGACCTTCCCGGCAACCGCCCCATCGTCGGCACCGACGTCGCGCTGCTGCGCCTCCCGCTCGGTATGTGGGGCTACCACGTCCGGGCCGTCGACGAAGTCCTGCGGCGGGTCGCGTTCACCCTCTCTGAGCGCGACACCCGCATCGCGACTCTCGAGAAGCAGGTCACCGAACTCGGCGGCCAGCCCGCCGAGTGGTGGCACGGCGGCTCGAGCGCCGCGTCGCGCAGCCGCGTCGAGCGCTCCGACGCCACCGCCACGGACGAGCACCAGCAGGTCCGCGGGCAGCAGACCATCCCGGACCTCGAGCCCGCCGCCCCCACCCGCCCGGACCGGCCCGCGGCCCTCCGCTCGCCCGACTCCACTCCCACCTCCATCGACTCCACCCCGCCAAGCGCCTCGCCGCAGCAGGCACCGGCGTCCGCCGACGACGTCCGCCAAGCCGGCGAACCCGCCGAGCGCCCCGACGGTCCGTGACCGGTCGGCCGCTCGCCGGCCCCGACGGGCGGCTGCGCTGCCCGTGGGCGGTCGCCGGCCCCGACCTGCTGCACTACCACGACCAGGAGTGGGGCCGTCCGGTCCGCGACGACCGCGGCCTCTACGAGCGGATCGTCCTGGAGGCGTTCCAGTCCGGGCTCTCATGGCGCACGATCCTGCGCAAACGCGACGCCTTCCGCCGTGCCTTCGACGGCTTCCGCATCGACGCGGTGGCCGCCTACGGCCCTGACGACGTCGAACGGCTGCTCGCCGACCCCGGAATCATCCGCAACCGGGCCAAGATCGAGGCCGCCGTCGCGAACGCCCGGGCCGCGCAGCTGCTGCCCGGCGGGCTGGCCGCACTCATCGGCCGCTACGCACCTGCATCCGCGCCGGCGCCGGTCGTCGGCGAGGACGTGCCCACGGCGACGAAGGAGTCGACGGCCCTCGCGAAGGAGCTGAAGCGCAAGGGCTTCCGCTTCGTCGGACCGACCAACGTCTACGCCACCATGCAGGCCGTCGGCCTCGTCAACGACCACCTGGCCGACTGCTTCGTCCGGGCCGAAGCCGGCCCAGGCGACCGGTAGGACCGAGGAGCGACCGCCGCACAGCCCTTCCTCACCGCCCTTCGAACGTAGGCCGCCGCTTCGCCACGAAAGCCGCGGTGGCATTGCGGTGGTCCGCAGTGGCCGCCAGCCGCTCCTGGACGTCCGCTTCCGTCCGCAGCGCCTCTTCGAAGCCGCGACTGCTCGCCACCTCCAGCGCCTCCTTGATGCCCGCGTAAGCCAGAGTCGGCCCCGCGGCCAGACGGGCGGCCAGCGCACCTGCGGTCTCCATGAGGTCCCAGTCCGGCACGACCTTGTTGACCATGCCCCACTCCAGCGCCCGCTCCGACGACACGCGCTCGCCGAGCAGCAGCATCTCGCTGGCCCGTCCGCGGCCTACCAGCCGTTGCAGCGTCCACGAGGCGCCCGTGTCAGGACCCAGCCCGACCCCGGAGAAGGCCATCAGGAACGAAGCGCTCTGTGCGGCGACACGGAGATCCGCCGCGAACGCCAGCGCGGCGCCGGCCCCCGCCGCCATGCCGTTGACCGCCGCGACGACCGGCTTCGCCATTCCGGTCAACGTCGTCACGATCGGGTTGTAGTGCAGCCGCACGGTGTCCATCAGCCCCGTGCCGCGGTCGAGCGCCGCCGCATGCTCCTGGAGGTCCTGCCCGGCGCAGAAGGCCCTGCCGCTGCCGGTCAGGATAACGGCCCGGACGTGCGCATCGTCGCGCGCCCGCTCGAGCGACGCGAGCAGCGCCTCCTTGCTCTCGACGGTCAGCGAGTTCAGCGCTTCCGGTCGGTCGAGCGTGATGGTGGCGATGCCCCCACCCGACTCGTATCGCACGGTGTCCGACATGGAATGCCCTCCCGGTAGGCGTGCCCCGCCGCCTGCGCCCGGATCCGTTCCGACGGCGGCGTATCGATTTGTGACACGCTGAGTCTGCCTTGCCCGGGGTTGATCGTTCCCATCCGCCGCCGGAAATCGAGATAATGAGCCACTACGGAAATGATGCGGATGCGGCTAGTCGGTCTCCGCGCTGTGAACCCAGGACGATCGTGGGGCTTCACGGTGGCTGGCTGGACCCTAGAGGAAAGGGGAAGCAGCATGGCGGCGATGAAGCCGCGGACCGGGGATGGTCCGCTCGAGGTCACCAAGGAGGGGCGTGGCATCGTGATGCGCGTTCCACTGGAAGGTGGCGGGCGGCTTGTCGTCGAGCTCACCCCTGACGAGGCGAGCGCTCTCGGCGACGCCCTCAAGGGCGTCGTCGGCTGACCGCCCGTTCCGCCCACCGCCGACAGGCGGGGCCGACGCCCGCGATCACGCGGGCGTACAGCCGCTCGGCACGAAGGTGAGGATCGGCCGCCGCCTGCGGTCGCTACGCCGCGCTGCCCTCCGGTCGCGCGCCGATCCGTGTCCTGCAGGGATCCGACCGCCTCATACCGTCGCACACGGGTGAGCGGTTGACCGCGTCGTGGCCGGCCCCGCCTTCACCGTCGATCATCGTTCCAGGCAACCGGCTCGCACATATAGGTATCGCTGTGCGTCCACTTCCGCCGTCATGCCTTTGGGAGGCCATGTCCGGACGGCACGTCACGGACCTGAACGCGCGCCCGAGGCGCCGTCCGCGCGGCAGCCCCGTCTACAGTCGTCTCGCCGAACGAATCCCGACTCGGAGGTCTTCGACGTGCCCGTAAGCAGCCGGCTCGACGTGGTGTCCGGCCCGTCCGGCACCGCCCCCGCCGATCTCGTCGCCCTGGCCGTGCGCCCGGGAGCCGCAGGGCAGCCGCCCACCGTGGTCTGGGAGGGCAGCGGAATCACTCCGGAAGACCTTGCCGGAGCCGGTGCCGTCCCGATCCGCGAACTCCTTGAATTCTACGAGTTCAGCGCCGGAGCGGGCGAGATCGTCGAGGTTCCGGCCAGGGTCGGCGAGCGACTGCTGCGCCTGGCGTTCGTCGGAACCGGTGATGCCGCCCCGTCCGCGCTCCGAGCCGCCGGAGTGGCCTTGGCCCGCCACGCCCGCGGCCGGGGCCGGCTGCTCACGACGCTCGGCCGAGTCGCCGAGGGACCCGCGACGGCTGCACTGATCGAGGGCCTGCTCCTTCCCTCCTACCGCTACACCGAGAGCACCCGTCCGAACAAGCGCGCTCCGGTCGCCGAGATTCAACTGGTGACGGCCTGGCCCGAGCCCGCCACGGACCTGCATGCCGGCCGGGCGCTGGTCGCCGCCACCGAGCTGGCACGCGACCTGATCAACACCCCCGCCGCCCTCAAGAGCCCTTCCTGGTTCGCCGACCAGGCCGCCGCCGTCGCTGCCGACACCGGCCTGCAGATCCGTACCTGGGACGAGTCCGCCCTGCGAGCCGAGGGCTTCGGCGGCATCCTCGCCGTCGGTCAGGGCTCCCCACGCCCTCCCCGCCTGATCGAACTCCGCCACACCCCTGACGGCGCCGACCGGCACGTGGTCCTCGTCGGCAAGGGGATCACCTTCGACACCGGCGGCCTCTCCCTAAAGCCCAACGACAACATGAAGCTGATGAAGACGGACATGGCCGGTGCCGCAGCCGTACTCGGCGCAATGGCGCACGTACGGAGCTTCGCGCCGGCCACCAGGGTGACCGCACTGCTCGCGATGGCCGACAACGCCTTCTCCGGCGCGGCCCAGCGCCCCAGCGACGTCATCACCCACTTCGACGGCCGCACCGTGGAAATACTGAACACCGACGCAGAAGGCCGCCTCGTCCTTGCCGATGCAATCGCCTATGCGGTGGAGAACCTGCGGCCCGACCGCATCATCGACGTGGCCACCCTCACCGGCGCGGCGCGCATCGCCCTGGGTGGCATGACGGCCTCCTTGTTCTCCACCGACGACGAACTGGCAGACGAGCTGCTCGCCGCCGCCGACCACGCCGGCGAGCACCTGTGGCGGATGCCCATCACGGACGAGTACCGTGACACGCTCGACTCCGCCGTGGCCGACCTGACCAACATCGGCATCAAGAAGGACTACGGCAGGCCCGGCGCGATCGAAGCGGCGCTCTTCCTCCGAGAGTTCACCGCCGGCGTGCCATGGGCGCACCTCGACATCGCGGGGCCCGGCCGCTCCACCTCGGATGAGGGCGTACTGACCAAGGGCGGTACCGGCTACGGCACCCGTCTCGTGCTGCACTGGCTCGCCGCCCAAGACGGTCGACCGACCACCCCGTAATGCCGCCACCGCTTATGGGCTGCTGCGCCGGCGCGAAGCCACGGTCCATGATCTCGGTGGAGCCGACCGGGTGACGGTTCGGGCCCGCTGAGCCCCCTACGGGCGCTTCAGCGCCGCGAGCAAGCCCTCGCCATGAGCGATGAGGAGGGGAATCAACTCCTCGTCATCGCGCACTCGGCGGATCACCTCGCGTATCGCCAGCGTCTCGGCGTCCTGCCGCGTCGCATCGGTCAGACGCTCGTCGGCGAGCACACTGCTGAACACGACGATCCCACCCGGACGGAGCAGCCGCAGTGACTCGCTCAGGTACTCCGGGTACTGCTGCCTGGCCGCGTCCGCGAACACCAGGTCGTATGCGCCGTCGGTCAGCCGGGGCAGCACGTCCAGCGCCCTGCCCGTGATGAGTCGGGTCCGGTTCGCCGCGAATCCCGCCTCGGTATACGCGAGCCGGGCGAGTCGCTGGTGTTCCGGTTCGACGTCCACACTGGTGAGAACCGCGTCGGGACGCATGCCCCGCAGCAGCCACAGACCGGACACACCGCAACCCGTGCCGATCTCGACCACGGCCTTCGCGGCGATCGCCGCGGCCAGGAAGCGCAGCGTGGCGCCGCTCGCGGCGTCCACAGGGGCCGCACCCGCTTCAGCACCGCGTCGGCGCGCGCTGGCTATGGCCGCGTCCTCGGACGGGAAATCAGCCACATAGGCAAGTGTGGCTTCTCGGCTGGCGATGTCGGCCTCCTCGCCCGCGGAACGTCCTGTCGGCGCAATCACTGGCGGGCTGATGGTCGGCGCTCCGGCCTCGCCCAGTTCAGCGAGCAGGTGGACGGCGTGGTGCTCATCACGGCTGGCCGTTCCGAACCGCTCGCCCTGCCCGCTGATCCAGCGCCTTACCAGCAGGCGCGCTCTACCTTCGCGTTGTCACGGTCGATCCGAGCTTAGTCGTTCGCAGGCGCCACCGGTGGCTCGCGTCAGGGGACGACTCCGGTCACAATCTCGCTCCGTCGGAACTAGATCGACGGTCGTCGGCGTTGATCCGGGTGTTGGCGCGTTTCGGCGTGCCGCACAACGGAATACCGTGAACGTGGACGTATCGGACGTCCCGGCACGTCGTGAGTGCGACGATGGCGGCGAGCTTTGCGTGGCGAGAGGAGCCTTGGTGTCGAACCTTGACCAAGCTCAGGGCGATTGGCAGCCCCCGAGCTGGGACGAGGTGGTGCGCACCCACTCGGCACGTGTGTACCGCCTCGCCTATCGGCTGACAGGCAATCAGCACGACGCCGAGGACCTCACTCAAGAGGTCTTCGTCCGAGTGTTCCGGTCGCTTTCCACCTACACACCCGGCACCTTCGAAGGCTGGCTGCATCGGATCACCACGAACCTGTTCCTCGATATGGCGCGCCGTCGTGCTCGCATCCGGTTCGAGGGGCTCGCTGATGACGCAGCCGAGCGTTTGCAGGGACGTGAGCCGTCGCCCGCGCAGGTCTACGACGATCGCCACTTCGATGCCGACGTCCAGGCCGCGCTCGACGCGTTGCCGCCGGAGTTCAGGGCCCCGGTGGTGCTGTGCGACATCGAAGGACTGTCCTATGAGGAGATCGCGGCCACCTTGGACGTAAAACTCGGTACAGTACGCAGCCGAATCCACCGTGGACGCGCCCAGTTGCGGGCGGCGCTCGAGCACCGGCGCGCGATCACCATCGATGAGCAGTCGGAATCGACGCTTCACCAGCGGGCGAACCAGGAGGTGGAGGGACGATGAGCCATTTGGGTGAGCGCCTGTCCGCGCTGGTCGACGATGAATTGGGCCATTCCGACCGCGAGTGGGCACTGAGTCACCTCGCCAAGTGTGAAGCCTGCAGGTTCGAGGCGGAAATGCTTCGCCGGCTCAAGCGTCGGCTGAACCGGTTGGACGGTCCGGAGCCGTCGATGGACTTCCTCGGCCGCCTCTCCTCGATGACTTCCGGAAGTACCGACGACCCTCCTACACCGCCCATGTTCCCTGGAGCCCGGCCACCTCTGGGTAGCAGCGCGCCACTGGGTGCGTCCTCGCCCTTCGCCGGCCGCACCCCGGACGGCTCGGGAAGCGCGCGCCCCTCGAACAACAACGGTCGCCTTGGCCGTTTCTCGACGCGTGCGCCGATCCGGTGGTCACGTACTCGATATGCGGTAGCAGGTGCCTCGCTCGTCGCATTGACCCTTGGCACCGCGTTCGTCGCCACCGGCGACTTCGATGGCGGCTCTGGTTCCACCCCTGGTCCTGAGGACTACGCCGTCGAAGGCGATGGATCGACTGAAGTTCCATTCTGGGATCCGTCGATCGTGACGGCCCTGACCGGAGGACTGACCGGGGAGTGATTGACCGCCCGCGATGGGCGGTCACCACGATCGCGCGTTGCCGCTGACCAACCGGTCAGAGGTGGCAACGGCCAGGATTGAGTGTTGTGGCGGTTTCCATGATCCGCTGGTGAAGAAGACCGCCCGCCTCGGGCGGTCTTCTTCACGGCTCGGTGCCGGTCGTTCTCAAAACCACCCTCCTCCTGGCTGAGGTCGATCATGGACAGGCCGCACCTGGCCTGGTGTGAAAGCAAGCTCGTCCGAGGTGACCAAGCGACTGAGCCCGTAGGATTCTGAGGACGGACCATGACGATCGGTTCGTGAACGTGGTGCGTTCGGAGGGGCGGGATGACCGGTCATAACGGACCTCATGACGGTCTCGGTGGCAAGCCGACTCCCGATCCACAACGGAATGAACGACCTCCCGCTGACGCGGCTCCCTCGGCTCCGAACGCCACCGGCGGATGGCGTCGTTCCGAAGGGCCGTATGGCTCCCCTCAATCGTCTCAGCCACCGAATGCACTCTACGGTGACCCACGGGCTGCGTACTCTTCGAGTGCCGGCTCCCCTCAGAGTGACGGTGCACTGCCCGGGCGTGGCGCTACGTCCCACACCGGAGCCCAACAATCGCTTCCAGCTGGCCAGGGCCGTAATGAGCATTGGGCTGTCGGGCCGGCTTCTCGTCCGAGTCACCAGACTGGCCAGTTCACTACGCAGACGACGCCAGGCCAGCTGCCGCCTGGTGCGGCCGGGGACAGCGAAGGACGGTCCAAGCCGCGAGGAGTGCCCTTCTTCCTGGTGTTTCTCACCATGGTCATCGTGTCCGTGGTTTCGGCCGTCGGCGGCGGTGTCGTGGGGGGTTGGTACATCCAAGGCGAGCAGGATTCGGTATTCGGTTCGCCGTACGATCCCTCAGCCGTCCCTTCCGGAACTCAGAGCCGGCCTCCTGACACCGTCGCAGGAGTCGCTCAGCGCGTGCGCCCCAGCGTGGTCTCGATCACGGCTCAAGCAGCCCAGGGACAGAGCACAGGCTCAGGCTTCGTGGTCGATGGCGGATACGTCGTCACCAACAATCACGTCATCGAGCTTGCCGCGGAGCGGGGTCGGATCGAAATCGAATTCGGTGATGGTGACGTCCGAGAGGCTCAAATCGTCGGACGGGCGGCGAGTTTCGACCTCGCGGTACTGGAGGTGGCTGAGGGCCCTCGTGTGCAGCCGCTGGAGTTCGGGGATTCGGACAGTGTCGTTGTAGGGGACACAGTGATCGCCATCGGCTCCCCTCTAGGACTGAACGGTACGGTGACCACTGGAATCATAAGTGCCGTTGACAGGCCGGTCGCGGTCGGCGAACAAGGGGCAGAATCCTATTTCAGCGCCCTGCAGACCGACGCCGCGATCAACCCCGGAAACTCTGGTGGGCCGTTGGTCGATGTCAATGGTCGCGTCATCGGCGTGAACACCGCGATCGACACCGTGGCTTCCCCGCAAACTGGGGGGCAAGGCGGCAGTATCGGGCTTGGATTCGCCATACCTTCCAACCAGGTCAACAACGTCGTCCAGCAACTGATCACCACTGGCCAGGCGACGTACGCCGTCATCGGTGCGGTGCTGGACATCCGGTATCCGGGAACAGGAGCTCGCATCATCGGCGAGGAAGGGGAGAACTCCATTATTCCCAACGGGCCTGCGGAGAATGCGGGCCTGCGTCCTGGTGACATCATTACCGAATTCAACGGATCCAGGGTCACCGGGCCGGACGAGCTGATCGTGGCGATTCGGCAGAACCAGCCAGGCGACACTGTGGACATCACCTACCTCCGCGGCGATGAGGAGAACACGACCCAGTTGACCCTGGGCAACTCGACCGACTGATGGACGCTGACCTGCTCAGGCAGGGCATGTGACCTCTTCGGGACGTTGAGCTTCGTCTGGTACTCCTTATACGAGACCGAGCGTCTCCTGTGGACGTTCAATGCGCTCTTGTGGATAACTTTCACTGCTGGCCGCAGCCTGTGGATAACGGGCTGGTGCCCCGCCCGAACTCATGTTACGAATAGCAGCCATCTGCGCTCCGCTTAGAGCGCGGCCGTCTGCTGAAAGGATGAACATGAGTGCAGAATCGCCAACTGCTGCGGCGTCTCGACTGTTCGCGCAGATACAGGATGCGCTTTCAGAGTTGGTCACGATCTCTGACGATGACCTTGGTGTTCTTCCCGCCTCGTTGCTCGGAGGGCTAACGGTCGATCTACTTGCGATGCGTGACAAGGTGGAGTTGTGCGCCCTGCGCTCGATGCGATTGTTCGTCAATCAGGGGGGTGTCGATAAATCTAATGCAAACGGAATCAAGCAGTGGTTGGTGCGCAACGGGAAAATGAGTCATGCCGACGCGTCACGCCGCGCACACGTTGTCCGCCATCTCCACGGCTTGAAAAGGACTCGCTCGGCAGTCGATGGAGGTGTCATCGGACTCGGGCACATGATGGTTGCGGCTGGCTGTGCCGATACTGCGTTAAAGGATCTCAAAGTTGAAGAGGACGGCATCAAGCCTGTCGAACTCTACGACCGTTTGGATAAAGAGTTCGCCGAAACCGCGATCCGCTTCAACGTTCCACTGTTGCAGCGAATGCAGAGTCAGATCCGTGCCGTCGTGAACCCGCCAGGTGTGGAGCGAGAGTTCGAACGGCAATGTGATCGCCGTGAACTGCAGATGATGCGTGAAGCAACAGGCGCACTCAACGTCAACATCAAAGTTGATGCCGCCTCTGCGACATTCGTTGAAGAAGCCATTCGACTTCATCTCCCACCGAACGATCGTAAACGAACGTTCGCACAGCGTGCCAACGACGCCTTCGTGGAAGTCTGTAAGATCGCAATTGATGCCGCAGATTCGAAGTTGCCGCGCAAGGGAAACGCAGTCGCGGTCCGGGTTCATGTCGGCATCGACAGCCTGTCTCCGTCATCGCAGAGCAGGGCAACCGTCACCGACTCGGGCAGGACCGTGCCGCTCTCTGCTGCACGCGCGATGACAAACGGTGACAGCGTTCTGCAACGAATACTCACGGAACCGGCCAGTGGCAATCCTCTGGACATCGGGACTGCAGCACAATTGTTCCCACCGAATATTCGCGTCGCGGTAGCCGCCAAGTTCGGCAATTGCCAATGGGAAGAGGGCTGCAGTGTTCCGGTTGCCGCCTGTGACATCAGTATGAAGACACCATGGTGGCGCGGAGGCGTCGACGATATGGCGAACGCCATACCCTTGTGCTGGCATCATCATCTACTGAAAGAGAATCGATACGTCCTCGACTACTACCGAAAAAGCTTCGAGGCTCGAGCGCAGGAGCGAGCCGCTTAGAACGGTCTTGCCGTCAGACGACTAGGGCCATCACATCGGACACGGCCGCTTGCCGCCGGTCTAGCGGGCCACCGGAGTCAGGTTCAGTGGACGGCCGGCAAGACCGCGACCGGTACCCAGCAGTTCCTTGGCGATCCGCCTCAGCTCGACGCTCGACGATGCCGAAGGTTCTGACAGGACCAGCGGTTCACCTGAGTCCCCCCCGACGCGCAGATCTACGTCGATAGGCACCTGGCCCAACAGCGGAACCTTCGCCCCTAGAGACCGGGTCAACCCGTCCGCGACCGCCTGACCGCCCCCGCTACCGAACACCTCGATACGCTCATCGCAGTGCGGACACGTGAGGTAGGCCATGTTCTCGATCACGCCGACGATCCGCTGGTGCGTCTGGGAGGCGATGGAGCCGGCTCGCTCCGCCACCTCCGCCGCGGCCAGCTGGGGTGTTGTGACGACCAGGATTTCGGCTGACGGAAGCAGTTGCGCCACGGAGATCGCGACATCACCGGTGCCTGGAGGAAGGTCCATGAGCAAGACGTCCAGGTCGCCCCAGTACACATCGGCGAGGAACTGCTGCAGTGCCCGGTGCAGCATCGGGCCGCGCCAGACGACAGGAGCGTTTCCTGCCGTGAACATGCCGACCGAGATGACCTTCACGTCCTTCGCGGAAGGCGGCATGATCATGTCGGCCACCTTCGTCGGCCGGTCGGTCACACCCAGCATCCGCGGGACCGAATGCCCGTAGATGTCCGCGTCGACTACGCCGACCTTGTGCCCCTGAGCGGCCATCGCCGCGGCCAGGTTGACTGTCACAGACGACTTGCCGACACCACCCTTGCCGCTTGCGACGGCGAAGACCTTCGTCAACGAGTTCGGCTTCGCGAAGGGGATCTCGCGTTCCGGCTGGTTCCCGCGCAGCTTGGTCTGTAGGTCTCGGCGCTGTTGTTCGCTCATGACGTCGAGTTCGACGGAGACTGTTGAGACCCCAGGTACCTGCTTGACCGCCGACGTCGTGTCCGAGGTGATCCGATCACGCATCGGACAGCCGGCGACGGTGAGGTAGATCTCCACCCGGACGTCGCCGTCAGGCCCGATTGCGACATCTTTCACCATGTCGAGCTCGGTGATGGGGCGGCGGATCTCCGGGTCGTGAACCGTTGCCAGTGCTTGCTGAACCTGCTCAACGGTCGGTGCGGTGGCCATGCTCCCATGGTATGCACTGGTGCCACTCCCTTGGTCGCTGGGCCGGACCGGCAACAAGCCGCGACAGCGTCTGCTTGCCCAGCAGTACCGCGGCTGTGGCCGAGTGTCCGACCAGCCGCGTGCTGCTTCAGCCGCTGTAGCTATGACAACGGACTGGTACGACATATTGATTGCACGGCATCATCGGCACCTGCCGCAGAGCGTCTCCCTAGGTGCTCGTCGTAGTGCAACAGGAATGAAAAGGCGGCTTGACGATTC
This sequence comes from Allonocardiopsis opalescens, assembly GCF_003002095.1. Classification (GTDB taxonomy): domain Bacteria; phylum Actinomycetota; class Actinomycetes; order Streptosporangiales; family Streptosporangiaceae; genus Allonocardiopsis; species Allonocardiopsis opalescens. The sequence goes on from NZ_PVZC01000001.1 coordinate 729,674, forward strand.
CTGGCTCCATAGGGCTCGTGTTTCCATCAAATATTTTTCCTTTGTATTGTGACTCACATTTGGTATGTGCTGAGCTGGTAGGGCAACAAAATATCCAACGAAGGGAAGACCTGATCCGGGCTGTGGTAATGCGCTACTCTGGGAAGGTGTCCATCGACCTGCATTCACACAGCAACGTCTCTGACGGGACTGAACCCCCCGAAGAAGTCATCAGACTTGCCCGCGTGGCGGGAGTTAAGACCTTGGCCCTCACTGACCATGACACGGTCGGTGGCCTGGCGGCGGCTGCTGCGGTTCTGCCGCCTGGCATGACGCTCATTCCCGGTATGGAGCTCTCATGTCGGTACCTAGATCGGAGCGTGCATCTACTTGCCTACCTGTTCGACTCGAGTAATGAAGAGTTGTCAGCAGAATTGCGTCGTATCCGAGAGTCTCGCGATATTCGTGCCCGGGAAATGGTCGACCGTTTGTCGTCCCACGGGATCCCGATCAACTGGGAGATTGTGAGCGGTATCGCCGGTGACGGAGTGGTCGGACGTCCGCACATCGCTCGCGCAATGGTCCAGATCGGAGCCGCAAGCGACGTTCAGGAGGTCTTCGACCTCTGGATCTCTCCAGGAACGCCCGGCTATGTGCACCGGTACGCGCTCGAGCCGGTGCGAGCTGTCGAGTTGGTCCGCGCTGCGGGCGGTGTCGCAGTGATCGCGCATCCCGCGCGTGGCGATGAGGGACCGCAGCCTGTCGAGTTGGTGGAGCGGATGGCCGCCGTCGGCCTCGGCGGAATCGAAGTGGATCACCCGATGCACGATCGGACTGAACGTGAGTTCTGGCGTGGGGTGGCCGAGAGCTTGTCGATCGTGGCGACCGGGTCCAGCGACGACCACGGAAGTCTGACGGGGCACCGGCTAGGGTGCGAGACCACTGATCCGGACGCGCTGGAGGCGTTGATCGCCGGGGCGTCCGGTGCGGTGCCCCTGACCGGCGTTTGATGATTCGTTCAGGTTGGTGCGGTATAGCAGAGACGGTCGCAATGGCGAGTGCGGACCAGCAAGATGGAGACGTCCGCCGGCGGCTGTTCTGGCGGCACAGTCACGGTCCGATCGAGTAGACCGACGGAGAGGCTCCGGTGTTCTGGAAGAAGAAGGCCAAGCAGGAATCGGCGAGTGGCGATGGATCGCCGGAAGGTGCTCCGGCCGACGTCGATACGAACTCTGTCGCCAAGGCGAAGGATGAGGTCGATGGCGCCTCCACGCCTGAGCGGCCTGCAGATGCGATCGACGCGGATAACGTCGCGGACGCGGAAGCGGTGAGCGATGGCGGATCCGATGAGGCTGAAGCCGCCTCTGATGATGGGATCCGCCTGGTCGAAAGCACGGGCACGCTGACCGTTGATGACGTCGAACATGCGGCCGTCAGCAATTCGTGGATCTTCCCTGTCAGCGATGACGAAGTGATCGTCGTTGACCCGGCCTTCGACGGTGACGCGCTCGTCAAGGCGGTCGGCGGTCGGGAAGTCGTCCTGGTGCTCTGCACGAGCGGTGTCCGCGACCACATCGCCGGGGCGCTCGCCGTGGCCGAGGCCGATGAGGCGCCGATCGCGCTGCACAAGAAGGAGTTGCGGCTCTGGCGTCGCGAGCACGGAGCTGAGCAGGTTCCGGACCTGGAGTTGGAGGACGGCGGCACGCTTGAGGTCGGTGACGTCACCATCGAGGTTCTGGCGACGCCCGGCTCGAGTCCCGGGGCGGTCTCCTTCTACGTCCCCGAACGCGGTGTGGTGTTCACGGGGGACACGCTGGTGAAGGGCCGGCCGGGGCCTGTCGGCGACGGGTATCGGGACTTCACCGGGCAGCTGGCCTCCATCGGGGAGACACTGCTGGCGCTGCCGGCCGATACACGCGTGCTCCCGGCGCATGGTGAAGAGACGACGATCGCCGCAGAGGCGGCGAACTTCGACGACTGGGTGACGCCCGAGGACTAGTGTTCTGCCTGGACGAGCTGCGGCGGATGCCTCATCCGGCGAGTGCTCCGCCGCGCTCGCAGGCGTTCCAGAAGTCGGTCAAAGCGCTTGCGGTCGTTTCGGGCGCCTCGACATTGGGGGAGTGCGCGGCGCCGGGGACGACGACTCGGCTGGCGCCGAGTTGTTCGGCCATCTCGGCCTGCACCTGAGGTGGCCAGGCGTCGTCGTTTTCGCCGTAGAGGACGAGTTTGGGCACTGGAACCGCGGCCAGTTCGGCGACGCGGTCGGCGGCGGAGGTGACCTCGTGGGCCATCTGTGCCAGGCCGGCGGGAGTGTTCGCTACCATCCGCTTGTAGAGGAACGCCTTCACTTCCTGGGGCAGCGTGGATGCGGCCACTCCGGCGCTCAGGTTGTGTTCCCAGATCTCTTCGACCGTGTAGCTCTGCAGGGCCGTGATCAGGCGCCGTGCGTCCGACTCGCGGGCGCCGGCGATGGCGCCTGGCCCGGAGCTCATGATCGTGTACGACGCGATGCCGGCGGCGTCCGTGATGACGGCCTCTCGGGTGACGAGTCCGCCCATGGAGTGGCCGAGTAGGTGGACGCCCTCGGAGTCGAGGGCGTCGATGAGGGCGAGGATGTCCACGCCCAGTTCGGCGAGCGCGTAGGCGGCGGGGTCGTCGGGCCCGGGGGATTCGTACTGGCCGCGCATGTCGATGGCGATGACTCGGCGGCGGGCGTGGGCGAGGGTTTGCAGCAGGGCGATGAAGTCTTCTTTGCTGCCGGTGAAGCCGGGGACCAGTACCGCCGTCTGGCGTTCGCAGGATCCTGACGTGGGGAGGGCTTCGAGTGCGGCGAGGGTGCCCCGGGCAGTCGGGATGTCCACGCGGCGCACGCCGGGGGGAAGGGTCAGGAAACGCGGTGTGCTCACGAGGTTTCACCTTAGTTGCAGGCGGCCTGGTGGCGGACGGGGCGTGATCACCGCGGGGCCGGCCGGTCCGCGGCGTGATACTGGGGGCACGGTGGTGTGCGGCGTGCTGTGGGGCTGGAGTCGGAGCTGACGGCCGGGTGTTGGCGAGTGTGGTGCCGGCACCGAGGCGGTGGCCCGGTGCCGGCGTTCGTCGCCGCCCCGTCTGCCTGGAATGTGGGTCAGGTCTGGCGGGGCGGGCGGGTCAGCTCGATGCGGTGTCGCCGTCGCCCGCACTCTGGTCGGCGGGAGCGACGTCCACTCCGCTGCGGAGTCGGCGGCGGGAGCGGGAGCGGCGGCGCTGGGCGGGTTCGGAGCCCTCGGCCTGCGCCTGGCCGGTGGGCTTGTCGGACGGGGCCGCGGGCTGTGCGGCGTCTGCGGTGCGAGGCTCGGCGTTGTTCGAGCTCCGGCGGGTGCGGCGGCGCTGGCGCGTCGAGCGGCTCTTGGATGAGCGCTCGCCGCGGTCGCGATCGCGATCGCGGTCTCGGTCGCGTCGCCCGGCGCGGCCGGTGTCGCCGATGTCCTCGATCATCTCGGCCTCGAGGCCGGCGCGGTCGCGGCGGTCCGCGGCGAGGACGCCGGTGGCGTCGGCCGGGATGTCGAGGGCGAGCCGGAAGTGCTCGGAGGTCGAGTAGGTCTCCTCAGGCTCGGCGAAGGCGAGCTTGAGCGCGTTGTTGATCAGCTTCCAGCGCTGGGTTTCCTGCCAGTCGATGAAGGTGACGGCGGTGCCGGAGCGGCCGGCCCGGCCGGTGCGGCCGACGCGGTGGACGTAGGTCTTGTCGTCCTCGGGGCACTCGTAGTTGACGACGTGGGTGACGTCGTCGACGTCGAGGCCTCGGGCGGCGACGTCGGTGGCGACCAGGACGTCGATCTTGCCGCTACGGAAGGCCCGCAGGGCGCGCTCGCGCTGGCTCTGGCCGAGGTCGCCGTGGACGGCCGCCGCCGCGAAGCCGCGGCCGGTGAGGGCGAGGACCACCTGGTCGCAGACGCGCTTGGTCTGGCAGAACACCATGGTGAGCCCGCGGCCCTCGGCCTGCAGCAGCCGGGCGAGCATTTCGGGCTTGTCCAGCGGGTGCGTGCGGAAGACGTGGTGGCGGACGGAGGCCGACAGGGTCGGCTCGTCGGTGCCGCCGTCGGCGCGGACGTGGGTGGGCTGGCGCAGGTAGCGGCGCGACAGGGTGACGATCTCGCTCGGCATCGTGGCCGAGAAGAGCATCACCTGGCGGTCGGCCGGGGTCAGGGTGAGGATGCGCTCGACGTCGGGCAGGAAGCCGAGGTCGAGCATCTTGTCGGCTTCGTCGAGGACGAGCGACTCGACCACGGAGAGGTCGAGGTGCTTCTGGCCGACGAGGTCGAGCAGTCTGCCCGGCGTGCCGACGACGATGTCGACGCCGGCGCGGAGCGCGGAGATCTGCGGCTCGTAGGCACGGCCTCCGTAAACGGTCAGGACGCGCACGGAGGTGCGCTTGGCCGCTGTGGTGAGGTCCGCGGTGACCTGGATGGCCAGTTCGCGGGTGGGCACGACCACGAGGGCGCGCGGGAGCCGCTGCTGGGCGTCCGCGACCCGCTGCACCAGCGCGAGTCCGAAGGCGTACGTCTTGCCGGTGCCGGTGCGTGCCTGGCCGATGATGTCGTTTCCGCCCAGTGCCAGGGGCAGGGCGAGCGTCTGGATCGGGAACGGCTCGACTATGCCCTCGGCCTCAAGGGCGTCGGCGATGTCGGCCTGGACTCCGAGTTCTCGAAAGGTGGTCAGGACTACTGCCTCCATCTGACGGGGCCGCACTCCTGGGGGTCGCCATGAGTGGCATCCGTGCGCTCGCGTCGTCGCGCGGCTGCGACGGAATGCGCCCGAGGAGGGGCCTGTCCGTCCATCTGAGGATCGCTCGAGCACATTGGGGGCTTGGCGATCAAGTACTACCAGGTGGTGAGTCTAGCCGCTCGACGCAAGTTTTGCCCGTTCCCGACCTGGAGCGTTCCGCGATCTTCGTAGGGCCCCTGCCGCGCAAGGGTTTCCGGGCGCGGATCCGGCCCGCGGCGCGAGCGCGGCGCCCGCCGCGGCGGCCCGGCGCCGCCGTCGCGCGGATGCTCTAATCTGCTCTGCATGAGCGAGCAGCCGACGAACGGCACCGAAACCCCCGGAGCGGTCGTCGACCTGCTCGGCCTGCTCGCCTACGCGGAGCTGGTCGCGTTCTTCCGGCTGAGCGAGGACGCCTCGCTCGCTCCGACACTCGCGGACAAGGCCGAACTGGCGCAGCTCGCGACGGTGGAGTTCGGCCACTACACGCGGATCCGCGACCGGCTGGTCGAGTTGGGCGCCGAGCCCGGCGCGGCCATGGAGCCCTTCACCGCCGCGGTGGACGCCTTCCACGCCCAGACCGCCCCGAACGACTGGCTGGAGAGCCTGGTCAAGGCGTACGTCGGTGACGGCATCGCGGCTGACTTCTACCGGCAGGTGGCCGAGCTCGTGGACCCCGGCACCCGGGAACTGGTGCACGAGGTGCTGTCGAACGCCGGGCACTCGGAGTTCGTGGTCGCACGCGTGCGGGCGGCCACCGAGAACGACCCCAAGATCGCCGGTCGCCTCGCCCTGTGGGCGCGCCGCCTGGTCGGTGAGGCGCTCGGGCAGGCGCAGCGCGTCGCGGCCGAGCGGGCCGAGCTTGCCGGACTGCTGGTCGGCCGAGTCGAGGGTGCGGGCGGCGACCTGGCCGAGATCGGCCGGATGTTCGCGCGGCTGACGGAGTCGCACACCGCGCGGATGAACGCCCTCGGCCTCTCCACCTGAACCGCGACTTGTGAGCAAGCTCACGTTTTGCTCGCCATATCGCTGCGACCGCCGCAGTTCGAGCCTCGGAGCGGCGCTTCCTACCATCGGCGAGCCCACTCGTTCACTGGAACCGGTCACGGGACTATAACTCCGCCCGATATATTCATGGCGATCCCTTGGTCTTTTGATCCCGTATGGGGGTTGTCCATGCGCCGTGGCTTCTCCGTCGACAGCCACCTCTCTCGCCTGGTGCGCGACGTCGGCCACTTCGGCTTCCCGGAGATGGCCGCCTCACCGGGCCTGACCGCACTCGTCGACCAGCACGCCGCCGCCGTGCGCGACACGATCCTGCGGGGAGGCGGACGGCTGACGCGGGTCACGCTCACGCACTACCTGCACGGCTTCCTCGACGGCGTGCGCGAACGGGGCTGGAGCGGCGACGGCGCCGACTACGACTGGGAGACGCAGCGCCTGCTGTCGATCTGCTGGATGGCCCGCGAGCTCGGCTTCGTCCGGTGAGTACGGACCACCGCGTCCGTTGGCATATGGTTACTCGGCAGTATTTGCGCGGCGCGCAGGCGCCGCGGCGAAGGGAGCTTGGATGAGAGGCCGACACGGGGCCGCACGGCCGCCTCTGGGAGTGCTGATCAGCCAGGAGCCGGCGGATTTCGTGCTGCTGGCCCTGCAGTTCGCGCTCGCGGTGACGATCATGGTCTTCGCCGGCTACGCCAGTGTCCTGTTCTGGCTGGCCCTGCTCGGCTCGGTGCTCGTGCTGGTCATGCTGGTCCGCCGGATCGGCCACCTGTCGCGGGCGGAAGAGCCCCTGTAGACGCGCGCAGGCCCTGAACAGCACCGAGGCGGTGGACCGTTGGAACGGTCCACCGCCTCGCCCTTAGGGCAGTCTCCGGATCAGCGCTGCGGGTCGTCCATCCCGCCGCCCGGCGCCGACGTCCGGTGCTCGGCCATCGTCTCCTGGTCGGACTCCGAGGCGCCGCGGCCGGCGGTCCGGCGCTCGGACGGGCCGCCCTTCATGGCATCGGAGCGGCCGGCCGCATAGGCCGTGCTGCGCATCCGGTCGGTCTCCTCTTCGGCGCGGTTCAGCCAGTGCTCCCAGCGCTGCTGCATCGGCCGGATGAGACCGCCGCCGACGCCGACGACCAGGATGCCTCCGACCGTGGCCAGGATCGCCACGAGCACCGGCGTGGTGACGGTGGTGGCCACCCCGATCTGGTTCAGCGCGGCGATCACGCCGAGCGCGATGATGAACACGGCCGCGATCGTGGCCAGGACGCGTCCGTAGCCGAGTCCGCTCAGCGCCCCGGAGATGATGTCGCGCACACCCTTGGCCAGCGCCACGGCCACCACGATGATCACCAGCGCGACGGCGGCCCGCGGCAGCCAGGCGATGACCTCGGAGAGCAGGTTGCTGATCGGGTTGGGCCCGAACACGTTGAAGGCCAGCGTCAGCACGAACAGCAGGCCGACGTAGTAGATGATCCGGCCGACCAGCGTGCTGGCCGTGAACTGGCTGCGCTCCAGGTACTGGGCCACGCCGCCGCGTTCGGCCAAGCGGTCGAAGCCGACGCGTGCGAGCCCCCGTCCGACCCAGCGGCCGATGAGCTTGGCGATCAGCCAGCCCACTATCAGAATGACAAGGAACGCCACGAGCGCCGGAACAAACGACGCGACCGCGTTCCATGCCTGAGAAATCCCCTGTCCGAAATTGACAGCGGCGAGCGACCCAGACATCGCCAGCCCCCTCCCCCGAAGATTGATCATGCTCTGACCAGGCGGGTACCCGGATCGTGGGCACCAAACCATCAGGGGGAGGCGTAGGGGCCGGTCAGAACCGCTGCTGAGGGGTCAGCGGCGGCCGAAGCCGATCGGCTGCGGCTGGAGCGCGCTGAACTCCAGATAGCCGATCTTGTCGGCGGGGATGACGAACCGGTTGCCCTTTTCATCGGTAATGCTGAAAACACCGTGCTCGTGGGCGAGCACCTCGGCCAGCTCGCGCTCGACGTCCTCGGCGGAGCGGTCGGTCTCTATGGTGATCTCACGATTCAGCGTGACAATGCCGATCTTGATTTCCACCCGCTGTACTCCCGACTCTGCGTCGTGGCCCGCTAGTGAGCCGTACCCGGCCGGGTGAGGTCCCAACCGCTGATGCCGCGCCACGCGAGCCGGGCCATCAGCTGCTCGGCGGCGTCCTTGGGGATGGCGCGCGTGGACGCCAGCCAGTATCGCGCGCTGACCTCGGCCATGCCCACCAGCCCGATGCTGAGCAGCCGCGCCTCGTCGCTGGAGATGTCGGTGTCGGCGTGGATGACCTGGCTGACCAGCTCCGCGGAGGCGCGCAGGGTGTCCTCCACCCGCTCGCGCACGGCGGGGAGGTTGCGCAGGTCGGACTCGAAGACCAGCCGGAAGGCCTCGCCCTCTCCGGCGACGAAGTCGAAGAACGCCTGGAAGGTGGCGGTCACCCGCTGGCGGTTGTCGTCGGTCGAGGCCAGGGCCGCGCGGGTCTTCTCGATCAGCACTTCGGAGTGCTGGTCGAGCAGGGCGAGATACAGCTCCAGCTTGCCCGGGAAGTGCTGGTACAGCACGGGCTTGCTCACACCCGCGCGCTCGGCGATCTCGTCCATGGCCGCCGCGTGGTAGCCCTGCGCGACGAAGACCTCCTGCGCCGCCCCGAGCAGCTGCTTTCGGCGGGCGAGCCGGGGCAACCTGGTGCCGCGCGGGCGGGCGTCCGGATTAGCAGTCACACCCACACTCTTCCGTTGATGGGCCACGTCCGCGCGCGCGGACGTGGGTCGAACATCAGTCCAATAGTACGGCGGGGCGGGTTCGCGCTCGATCCGTCGTACCGCACGGGGCGCCGACCGCAGGACGGATGCCCTGGCCAGGGGGCGTATCGACGGCTCCGGCGGCCGCCTCAGCGGTAGTCGTCCTCGTCCTCGCCGACGGCACGGGACTGCTCCACGGCATCGCCCTCGTCGACTTCCAGGGAGTCCGTCCGCCGGGGGTGGTCGTCGGAGTCGTCGCGGACTTCGCGGCGCTGCTCGGCGGCGTCGCCCTCGGCCACCTCGACGCCGGGCTCGGCGGGCTCGTCGGGGATCGTGCTCGGCTCCTCCAGGTCGGGCTGGGGCTCCGACGGGGTGTCCATGGTGCCTCCCGTTCCTCTCCTGGGCCCGCGGGCGCGCGGGGCGGGGCGCCCGCTCAGCGATCTCTGCCCGCTGCCCCTGCGGTGAAACCGCTGTCCGGACCGATAGCCAAAGCAGGTCCGGGGGATACGGTGCCCTGCCTGTCGCGGCGGCCCGCGGTCGGCGATCCTGGAAGGACCGGGGCGCGGGTGGGGAGTCGGCATGCGCAGCGTCTGGAAGGGTGTCATCGCCTTCGGCACGATCTCGGTTCCGGCCCGGCTGTACGCGGCCACCGATCAGCGGCATCCGGCCCTGCGGCACGTGCACCGGGCCGACGGCGGCCGGATCAGGATGCGTCGCGTCTGCGAGATCGACGGGCAGGAGGTGCCCTTCGACGACGTCGCGCACGGCTACGAGACGGCCGGCGGCGAGATGGTGGTGCTGGACGACGACGACCTGGCCGCGCTGCCGGCCGGGGGCGGACGGCGCATCGAGGTGCTGCGCTTCACCCCGGAGGAGCAGCTCGACCCGGTGCTCGCCGCCAAGAGCTACTACCTGGTGCCCGAGACCGAAGGGCTGCGGGCCTACGTGCTGCTGCGCGAGGCGCTGGCGCGCTCGGGCGCGGTCGCCCTGGTGCGGGTGACGCTGCGCCGCCGCGAGTCGCTGGCCGCGGTGCGGGTGCGCGACGACGTGTTCGTGCTCCAGACACTGGTCTGGCCGGACGAGGTGCGCCCGGCCGACTTCGACGTGCTGCGCGCCGAGGTGGCCATCAGCGCGCGCGAACTGAAGCTGGCGGGGCGGCTGATCGCGGCCATGACCTCCGACTTCGCCGACCTGGACCTGGAGGACGACTACGCGGCCGCGCTGTGGGACGTGATCGCCGACCGGACGGCCGCGGCGGCCCGCGGCGAGGGGGCCGCCGAGCCCGCGCAGGCGCCGCCGTCCGGCGCGGGCGAGGCGGAGCCGTCCGGCGACCTGCTGGAGGAGCTGCGGACCAGCCTGAGCGCCGCGGGCGAGGACGCGGCGGGCCAGCGCCGGTCGGAGCGCCGCGCCGCCGGCCGCCGCCCGCGCACCCGCCCGGCCGGCCGCGTCACGGACGGCCCCTCGGCGGCGCAGCGCGACACGCGCGGCCCTTCGGCGGAGCGCGCACCGGGCTAGGGGTTCCCGTCCGGCCGGGACCGGTCGCCCGGTGCTGCTCACACCGTGCCGCGGCTAGCATGCGGGGAGCCGTGCGGTCCGCACCGCCACCGCCCGCAGACGAGGAAGGGGAGTCGTGGCCGAACTCGCGCCGTGGTGGCCGGGCGCCGCCGTCGAGGTCGACGGGCGCGAACTGTTCGTCCGGCGCGGCCCCGAGCCCTCGGCCGGCCGCGAGCCCGCCGTCTTCGTGCACGGTCTCGGCGGCTCGGCCACCAACTGGACCGACCTGATGGCGGAGCTGGGCGATGTGCTGGCCGGTGCCGCCCCCGACCTGCCCGGCTTCGGGGAGTCCCCGCCGCCGCCCGACGACGACTACTCCATCGACGCCCACGCCGACGTCGTCGCCGGCCTGGTCGAGGCGCTCGGCCGGGGGCCGGTGCACCTGTTCGGCAACTCGATGGGCGGCGCCGTCGCCACCCGGGTGGCCGCGCAGCGCCCCGAGCTGGTCCGCTCGCTGACCCTCGTCACCCCCGCGCTGCCCGATCTGCGGCCGCGCCCGCACCCCTACCAGCTGCTCAGCGGGCTGCTGCCGGTGCTCGGGCCCGTCGGCCACGCCTGGCTGCTGCGGCGGCCGCCCGAGGCGCAGGTGCGCACGATGCTGGACATGTGCTACCACGATCCCGGCCGGGTCCCGCCGCCGCGGATGACCGCGACGGTCGAGGAGTACCGCAGGCGGGCCGGACTGGCCCACGTCAGCCGGGCCGAGCTGGGCTCGCTGCGCGGACTCGTGCAGGAGTACGTGCGCTCGGGCCCGCGGGCGCTGTGGCGGCAGGCCGGGCTGGTGGAGTGCCCGGTGCTGCTCGTGTACGGGCGGCACGACAAGCTGGTGGACGCGCGGATGGCGCTCCGCGCGGGCCAGGCCTTCCGCGACAGCCGCACCGTCGTGCTCTCCGACTCCGGGCACCTGCCGATGATGGAGCACCCGGCGGCCGTGGCGCGCGAGGTGCGGGCGCTGCTCGACGACGTCGCGCCTGGTCCGCGCCGCTGAGCCCTGCCCGGAGCGGGGCTGGGAATGCGTCGGGCCGCCGAGTAGGTTGTGCTGAGGAGCAGGGGGGAGCCGTCCCCGCTCCCTCGCCCCCAACGCCTGGCGTTACGAGCTTCCGAGGAGTCTCACGTGTCGCTGCCGCCGCTGGTGGAACCAGCCGCCGAGCTGACCGTCGACGAGGTCCGCCGCTACTCCCGGCATCTGATCATCCCCGACGTCGGGATGGACGGGCAGAAACGTCTCAAGAACGCCAAGGTGCTGGTGGTCGGCGCGGGCGGCCTCGGCTCCCCGGCCCTGCTCTACCTCGCCGCGGCCGGAGTCGGCACCCTCGGCATCATCGACTTCGACGTGGTCGACGAGTCCAACCTCCAGCGCCAGATCATCCACGGCCAGAGCGACATCGACCGGCCCAAGGCGGAGTCGGCGCGCGACTCCATCCGGGAGACGAACCCGAACGTCGAGGTGGTCCTGCACACCGAGCGGCTGGACTCCGGCAACGCCTTCGAGATCTTCGAGCCCTACGACCTCATCGTCGACGGCACCGACAACTTCGCCACCCGCTACCTGGTCAACGACGCGGCCGTGCTGCTCGGCAAGCCCTACGTGTGGGGCTCGATCTACCGCTTCGACGGCCAGGCGTCGGTGTTCTGGGCCGAGCACGGCCCCTGCTACCGCTGCCTGTACCCCGAGCCGCCGCCGCCCGGCATGGTGCCGTCGTGCGCCGAGGGCGGCGTGCTGGGCGTGCTGTGCGCGTCCATCGGGTCCATCCAGGTGAACGAGGCGATCAAGCTGCTGGCGGGCTTCGGCGAGCCGCTGGTCGGCCGGCTGATGATCTACGACGCCCTGGAGATGTCCTACCGCTCGGTGAAGGTCCGCAAGGACCCCGAGTGCCCGCTGTGCGGCAAGAACCCGACGATCACCGAGCTGATCGACTACGAGGCGTTCTGCGGCACCGTGTCCGACGAGGCGCAGGCGGCCGCCCTCGGCTCGACCATCACCCCGCTGGAGCTCAAGGAGAAGATCGACCGGGGCGACGACTTCGTGCTGGTGGACGTCCGCGAGCCCAACGAGTACGAGATCGTCCGGATCCCTGGCTCGGTGCTCATCCCCAAGGGCGAGTTCCTGAACGGCGAGGCGCTGTCCAAGCTGCCGCAGGACCGCCAGGTCGTGCTGCACTGCAAGTCCGGCGGCCGCTCCGCGGAGGCGCTGGCGGTGCTCAAGGGCGCCGGCTTCGCCGACGCGGTCCACGTCGGCGGCGGCGTGCTGGGCTGGATCAAGCAGGTGGACCCGAGCCTGCCCGCGTACTGACCGGCACCTCTGGTGCCCTCCGAGGCCGCCGCACCCGCACGGGTGCGGCGGCCTCGCGCTTGCGGCGGGCCGAGGCGGACGCGCCGGCCGGAACGGCCGGAGCGCGCGGCGGGAAACGGTCCGGCATTGCGATTTTCGCGGCCCGTTCGCGGGGACGTGGCGCGCCGTTCACAGTTCAAGGAACGGTCGAATTGTGGTCGGCGTCTCCGGTGAATTCCGGTTCGCGCGGTCAATTCGCGTCGGTCACCGGCAATTCACCCAGCGTATTACCGCGCTCGTTAGCGTCCTTCGCAGCATCGCCGCGGTCCCGTCGAGTACCCGCCGGCCACCGCGTGCCCGGAGGGCCGCGCGCCAACAGGCCCCCGGATCCACGCCGGTCGGCCGGTTCCCGTCGGCCGCGACAGTGCGAAGTCAAGCACGGTTGACGAGGGATGGAGTATCACGTGAGCATCGAGCTGAACATCGCCGCCATCAAGCGGCTGGCCGCGGCCGGCGCTGTCGCCGCGTTCGTCGCACTGCCGCTGGCCGCCTGCGACGGCGGTGCCGGGGCCGGCGACCCGTCCGAGGGCGCGTCCGAGAGCGCCCCGGCCGGCGGCACCGAGACGGGCATGGACGGCGGCGTGGGCACCGAGGCCCCCGGGGTGGGCACCGAGGCCCCGGACGCCGGCGTGCCGAGCGCCGAGCCCACCGAGTAACGGCGCCCATCGCGCTGCGAGGGCCGGTTCCCGACCGTACGGGGCCGGCCCTCGACGCATGCCCGGCGCGGCCGCGGCGGCTCGTCGGCGTCGCCGCAACGCCCTAGGCTGCTGGTCCATGGAGCCGGACGAATTCGCCGAGCGGGTGCTCGACCTGGTCGAACGCATCCCGCCCGGCAGGGTCATGTCCTACGGTGACGTGGCCGAGTACCTCGGTGCGGGCGGGCCCCGCCAGGTGGGCCGGGTGATGGCCCTGTGGGGCGGGGCGGTGCCGTGGTGGCGGGTGATCCGCGCCGACGGCTCGCCGCCGCCCGGCCACGAGGTGCGAGCGGTGCGCGCGTACCGCGCCGAGGGCACTCCGCTGCGCCCCGGCGGCGTCCGCGTCGATATGCGCGGGGCGCGCTGGGACGGCGTGGAGGAGGGGGCCCGCGGCTGAGTCCGCGGCGGCGCCGGCGCTGTAGCGGTGGCCGGAGGGGCGCGGGGAATTGTCCGCCGGACCTCCTCGGTGTTCGGGCGAATTCGTCCCGGCCGTGTGCTCCGGATCGCCGCGATATTGTCGCGAATCGGGCAATTGGGATTATCTGGGCGCAATTTCTTGGCTGTGTTGCGAATTCTGCCTTATGGGCATTCTCTGCCTTGCCGGGATGCGTCTGAGCGATGTGCGGGTGTCGGATCCGCCGGCATGGTCTTCAATGGTGGGCGACACGGGGAGGGCGGATGGCCGGACGACCGCGCACGATCAGCGACGAGCGCCTGCTGGCGGCGGTGGCGAGCGCCGTGGGCCGGGTCGGGGTCGCCCGGCTGACCCTCGCCGAGATCGCCAGGGACGCCGGGGTGACCACCGGCGCGCTGGTGCAGCGCTTCGGCAGCAAGCGGGAGCTGCTGCTGGCGCACGCGCGCTCGGCGTCGGTCTGGTCGCCGCTGGAGGCGCGCGCGGCCTTCGCGACCGCGCCCGACCCGGTCGAGGGGATCGTCCGCGCCGTCGTCCTGTCCGTCGACGCCGACCGGTCGCCGCAGGAGTTCGCCAACCACCTGGGCTGGCTGGGCCTGGAACTCGCCGACGACGAGTTCCGCGAGCTGCTGGCCCGCCAGGGGGAGCGGGTGCGCGAGCAGCTGGCGGAGTTCCTGCGCGAGGCGGCGGAGCAGGGGCGGCTGCGGCTCGGCGGTGAGGACGAGGTCCTGGAGCTGGCGGAGCTGCTGGACACGGTGCGGCACGGCGCGCAGATCTCCTGGGCCGTCGCGCGCGAGGGGCGGGTGGCCGAGACCGTGCGCCGGCGGCTGGAAACCGTGCTCGCGCCCTACCGGACGCCGCCCGGGTAGCACCCGGTTCCGCCGGTGCCCCCGCCCGGGGGCGGAGGGGCGGAAGATCGATTTGACGATTAGATAATGAGCAGTCATTATTTATTCAGGCGAGGGAGATCACACCGACGGGGGAGAACCGATGAAGGAGCAGCCGCTGTACGGCCGGGTCGCGCTGGTGGCCGGGGCCACCCGGGGAGCCGGGCGCGGGATCGCGGTCGAGTTGGGCGCGGCCGGCGCCACCGTCTACTGCACCGGCCGCACCACCCGGTCGCGGCGCTCGGAGATGAACCGTCCCGAGACCATCGAGGAGACGGCCGAACTGGTGGGCGAGGCGGGTGGGCGGGGCGTCGCGGTGGCCGTCGACCACCTCGAGCCCGGGGCCGTCGGCGCCCTGGTCGAGCGGATCGACCGCGAGCACGGACGGCTCGACGTGCTCGTCAACGACGTCTGGGGCGGCGATCCGCTGACGGCATGGGGCGTGCCGCTGTGGGAGCACTCCCTGGCGGACGGCCTGCGGCTGCTGCGGCTGGCCGTCGACAGCCACATCATCACCAGCGCCCATGCGCTGCCGCTGCTGGTCCGCCGCCCTGGCGGTCTGGTGATCGAGGTCACCGACGGCACCGACACCGGCGGGTACCGGGGCTCCTTCTACTACGACCTCGCCAAGAGTTCGGTGATCCGGATGGCCGCGGCGCAGGCGGCCGAGCTGCGTCCGCACGGCGGTTCGGCCGTGGCGCTCACACCCGGCTTCCTGCGCTCCGAGGCGATGCTCGACCACTTCGGCGTCACCGCCGACACCTGGCGGAAGGCCGCGGACCCGCACTTTCGCGCCTCGGAGACCCCTGCCTTCGTCGGCCGGGCCGCGGCCGCGCTGGCCGCCGACCCCGACCGGGCGCGCTGGTCGGGGCAGGCGCTGTCCTCGTGGGGGCTGGCCCGCGAGTACGGCTTCACCGACTCCGACGGCACCCGTCCCGACTGGGGCCGCTACTTCGAGGAGGTGGTGCTGGGCGGCCGGGAGGCGGACGACACCGGCTACCGCTGATCCAGGTCCGGGAGCGGGTGCCGGCCCGCGCCACCGGTGGGGCGGGCGGCCGGGAGTCGGGCGTATCCTGACGAGTCCCCGCTGCCGCGAGTCGGTACGGTGCCGCCGTCGGGCGTGTGCCATCTCGCCGTTCCGACCCGGCCAGGCCACCCCGACGATCTGGTGGAATGCCATAAGTGAGCAGGCCCGCCTACCGACTCGTGCGCCGCGCCGCACCACCCCCGGCGCCGCCGCGGCTGGACGAACAGCAGCGGCGGGTGGTCGCGCACCCCGGCGGGCCGCTGCTGCTGCTGGCCGGACCGGGCACGGGAAAGACCACCACGATCGTGGAGGCGGTGGTCGACCGGATCGAGCGGCGCGGCCTGCCGCCCGAGCGGGTGCTGGTGCTCACCTTCAGCCGCAAGGCCGCGCACGAGCTGCGTGAGCGGATCACCGCGCGGCTGCGCCGCACCACCCGGCAGCCGCTCGCGCTGACCTTCCACTCCTACGCCTACGCGCTGGTCCGGCGCGAACTCCTCGCCCTGGACGACGCGCCGCCGCGCCTGCTGTCCGGCCCCGAGCAGCTGATGGAGATCCGCGAACTGCTGCGGGGCGAGGTCCAGGACGGTGCGGCGGACTGGCCGCCGGCACTGCGTCCGGCCATGGAGACGCGCGGTTTCGCGGAGGAGCTGCGCGACTTCGGGGCCCGTGCCACCGAGCGCGGCCTGGGGCCCGAGGACGTGTCGGCCCTCGGCGCGCGGCTGGGCCGCCCCGACTGGGTGGCGGTCGGCCGCTTCCTGCGGCGGGCCGGCGACCGCTTCGACATCGCGCCGGTGCCCGCCTTCGACTACGCCGAACTCGTGCGGGTCGCGGTCAATCTGCTGGCCGATCCGCAGGTCCGGCTGCGGGTGCGGGCCGAGCACGACGCCGTGTTCGTCGACGAGTACCAGGACACCGACCCGGCCCAGGAAGAGCTGCTGCGGGCCCTGGCCGGAGACGGCGGCGACCTGGTCGCGGTCGGCGACCCCGACCAGTCGATCTACGGCTTCCGCGGCGCCGACGTGCGGGGCATCCTGGAGTTCCCCGACCGCTTCCGCACCGCCGACGGGAACCCCGCCCCGGTGGTCGCGCTGCGCACCTGCCGCCGCTTCGGGCCGCAACTGCTGGCCGCGTCGCGCTCGGTGGCGCAGCGGCTGCCCGCGGCGCCGAGCCCCGACGGCAGCCGGGTGAACCAGCACCGCGAGCTCGACGCGCCGCCCGGGGCCGATCCGGGAAGCGCGCGGGTGCTGCGTGCCGAGAGCGCCACCCAGGAGGCGGCGCTGATCGCCGACACGCTGCGGCGGGCCCACCTCGTGGACGGGCGCCCGTGGTCGCGGATGGCGGTGGTGGTGCGCTCGGCCGTGCGGCAGGTGCCGGTGCTGCGCCGGGCGCTGCTCGCGGCCGGCGTGCCGGTGACGGTCTCCGGCGACGAGCTGCCGCTGGGCGCCGAGCCCGTGGTCAGGCCGCTGCTGAACCTGATGCGGT
Source organism: Allonocardiopsis opalescens (assembly GCF_003002095.1). Taxonomy (GTDB): domain Bacteria; phylum Actinomycetota; class Actinomycetes; order Streptosporangiales; family Streptosporangiaceae; genus Allonocardiopsis; species Allonocardiopsis opalescens. The sequence goes on from NZ_PVZC01000001.1 coordinate 746,528, forward strand.
ACGGCCTGCGTCCCGGGCTGCTGGACGGTGCGCGCGCCGAGGAACTGCTGACCAGCCCGCTCGGCGGCGCCGACGCGGTGGGGCTGCGCCGGCTCGGCCGTGCGCTGCGCGAGCTGGACCGGGCCGAGGGCGGACGCCGTCCCACCTCGGCGCTGCTGGTGGCGGCGCTGCGCCGCCCGGAGGAGCTGACCCTGGTGGCCGACCGGGTCGGCGCGCCCGCCCGCAGGGTCGGCGGCCTGCTCGCCCTGGTCGGCGAGCGCGCCGCCCAGGGGCGCAGTGCCGAAGAGGTGCTCTGGGAGCTGTGGAGCGCCTCGGGGCTGGCCGATGAGCTGCTGGCGCGCAGCCAGTCCGGCGGGGCGCGCGGCGCGGCGGCCGACCGCGACCTCGACGCGGTGGTGGCGCTGTTCGAGACGGCCGCCCGCTACGTCGACCGGCTGCCGCCGGGGAGCCCTGAGGGCTTCCTAGACGATATCGAGGCCCAGGAGATCCCGGCCGACACGCTCGCCGAGCAGGCGCCGGCCGGGGACGCGGTGCGGCTGCTCACTGCGCACCGCTCCAAGGGCCTGGAGTGGGACCTGGTGATCGTGGCCGGCGTCCAGGAGGGCGTCTGGCCCGACCTGCGGCTGCGGGGCTCGCTGCTCGGGGTGGAGCGGCTGGTCGACGCGGCGGCGGGCCGGTTCGACGGCACCGGCGCGGCGCTCGTCTCGCGGCTGCTCGATGAGGAGCGGCGGCTGTTCTACGTGGCGGTCACCCGGGCCAGGCACGAACTGGTGGTGACCGCCGTCGGCGGAGAGGACACCGAGGAGCGGCCCTCGCGCTTCCTGACCGAGCTGGGCCTGGGCGAACCGGAGCCGGTCTCCACGGGACGGCGCTGGCTGGCGCTGCCCGCCCTGGTGGGGGATCTGCGGTCGGTGGTCGCCGATACCGGGCGGGACCTCGCGCTGCGCCGGGCCGCCGCGGCGCACCTGGCCCGCCTGGCGCGGGCGGGGGTCCGCGGGGCGGATCCCGGCGAGTGGTACGCGCTGACCCCGCTGTCGGACCCGAGCCCGGTGGTGGCACCGGACGAGTCCATCACCGTGTCGCCCTCGCAGGTCGAGCAGTTCACCAGCTGCGGGCTGCGCTGGCTGCTGGAGGCGGCCGTCGGGGCGCGGGCCGCCGAGAGCGTGCAGCACCTCGGCTCGGTGGTGCACGCCCTGGCAGTGCTGGCCGCCGAGGGCGCCGACGAGGCGGCGCTCGGCCGCCGCCTGGACGAGATCTGGTCGCAGCTGGACTTCGGCAGCCGCTGGTACAACGCGCGCCAGCGCGACCGCGCCGAGACGATGGTCCGCCGGTTCCTGGACTGGCACCGCGAGAACCCGCGCAAGCTGACCGCCGTGGAGGAGCCCTTCGACATCCGGGTCGGCCGGATCCGGATCACCGGCCGGGTGGACCGGCTGGAGACCGACGACTCCGGACGGGGCATCGTGGTGGACATCAAGACCGGTTCGGCGCGGCCCGGCGAGGCCGAGCTGAGCCGCCATCCGCAGCTGGGCGCCTACCAGCTGGCCACCATGCTCGCCGCGTTCGAGCGCCACGGCCTGACGGAGGCGGGCGGCGCCGAGCTGGTCCAGGTCGGCGACGCCGGCTTCCGGGCCCGGGCCCGGGTGCAGCGCCAGCCGGCCGTGACCGACGACGCCGAGCCGCACTGGCCGCTGCGCCTGGTGGAGACGGTGGCCGACGGCATGTCCGGCTCCGTCTTCGAGGCCCGCCGCGGCGACGGCTGCCGCACCTGCCCGGTGCGCTCGTGCTGCCCGGCGCACGACGAGGGCGCGCACGTCGGGGAGGCGCCGCCGGAGGGCGAGGGCCAGGGCGGCCCGGCGGGGCGGACGCCGTGACCGGTGCCGAACCGGTGCGGTTCGGGCCGGTCCAGCTGGCGCGCCTGCTCGGACTGCCGGAGCCGACCGCGGAGCAGGCGGCGGTGATCGGCGCGCCGCTGCGGCCCGGCGTGGTCGTGGCCGGCGCCGGTTCGGGCAAGAGCGAGACCATGGCCGCCCGGGTGGTGTGGCTGGTGGCCAATGGCCTGGTCCGGCCCGAGCAGGTCCTCGGGCTCACCTTCACCCGCAAGGCGGCGGCCGAGCTGGCGCACCGGGTGCGCACCCGCCTCGACCAGCTCAAGGCCGCGAAGGTGCTGCCGCCGACGCCGTCGGGGGAGGAGGGTTCGCCCGACGTGCTCGACGGGGAGCCCACCGTGTCGACCTACCACGCCTACGCGGGCCGCCTGGTCGCCGACCACGCGCTGCGGGAGGCGGTGGAGCCCAGTGCGCGGCTGATCACCCCCGCCGTGGAGTGGCAGCTGGCCAGCCGGGTGGTGGCCGACTACGACGGCCCGATGGACGCGGTCCCGTGGGCCCCCGCCACGGTCACCTCGGGGGTGCTCGAACTCGGCGGCGAGCTGGCCGAGCACCTGCGCGACGGGGGCGAGGTGCGCGAACTCGGCGACCGGCTGCGCGCCGAGGCCGACGCGCTGCCCGGACGCGTCCCGGCGGCCACCGCGGCGCTGCTGCGCGCGCAGCGGGCCCGCGAGCAGCTGCTGCCGATGATCGAGCGCTACGCCAAGGCGAAGGCGGCGCGCGAGGTGATGGACCACGGCGACCGGGTCGCGCTGGCCGCGCGGATCGCCCGCGGCCACGCCGAGGTGGGCAGGATCGAGCGGGAGCGCTTCCAGGTGGTGCTGCTCGACGAGTACCAGGACACCAGCCATGCCCAGCTCGTGCTGCTGCGCGCCCTGTTCGGCGGCGGGCACCCGGTCACCGCCGTCGGCGACCCCTGCCAGTCCATCTACGGCTGGCGCGGCGCCAGCGCGGGGAACCTGCTGCGCTTTCCCGGCGACTTCCCCGCCGCGGACGGCGAGCCCGCGCCCGTCGGGCAGCTGGCCACCAGTTTCCGCAACGGCGAGCGGGTACTGGACGTGGCCAAGGTGCTCGCCGAGGACCTGCGCGCCGAGGCGGCCGCGGTGCCGGTGCTGCATCCGGGCGGGGCCCGCCGCGGCCGGGGCGCGGTGGCCTGCGCGCTGTTCGCGACGGCCGACGACGAGGCGGAGTGGATCGCGGCGCAGATCGCCGCGGCCCTGGACCTGCCCGGCGGCATCGCGCCCGACGGGCGGCCCTGGACCGACGAGCGCGACGAGGGGCGCCGGGTGCGGCCGGCGGACGTGGCGGTGCTGTGCCGCAAGCGGGGCCAGTTCGCGCCGATCCGCGCCGCGCTGCGGCGGCGCGGCATCCCGGTCGAGGTCGTCGGCCTGGGCGGGCTGCTGACCGTCCCGGAGGTCTCCGACATCGTGGCCACACTGCGGATGCTGCACGACGCGGGGGCCGGCGACGCGCTGGCGCGGCTGCTGACCGGCCCGCGCTGGCGGCTCGGGCCGCGCGACCTCGTGGCGCTGGGCAACCGGGCCAGGGAGCTGGCCCGCCAGGCCCGTCGCGACCTCGACGGAGCCCGGCTGCCCGAGCCGGTCGACGAGCCCGACCCGCTGCGCCAGGCCGTGGCCGATATGACGGCCGAGGTCGGCAGCCTGATCGACGCGCTCGACGACCCCGGCGACGCGGAGGGCTACTCGGAGGCGGGGTACGACCGGCTGCTGCGGCTGGGGGCCGAGCTGCGGATGCTGCGCCGCCAGGCGGCCCAGCCGCTGCCGGACCTGATCAACGAGGTGGAGCGGGTGCTCGGCCTCGACATCGAGGTGGCCGCCCGTCCGGGCCGGGAGCCGGTGAGCGCGCGGGCCGACCTGGACGCGCTGGTCGACGCGGCCAGCCGCTTCGCCGGCAGCACCGAGGACCCCACGCTCGGCGCCTTCCTGGCGTACCTGGCCGCGGCGCAGGACCAGGAGTTCGGCCTGGAGGCGGGCCGCGTCGGGGAGTCCGACAGCGTCAAGCTGATGACCGTGCACGCCGCCAAAGGGCTGCAGTGGCCGCTGGTGGTGGTGCCCGGCCTGTCGTCGGGGCGGCGCGGCACCGTGTTCCCGGCGCGGCCGCGCACTTCGACGCGGTGGAATGACAATCCGCGCAAACTGCCCTTCCCGCTGCGCGGCGACGCGGGGGACCTCCCGGTGCTGGCCGGTGTGGACGCCGACGCGCTGGCGGAATTCACCGAGGCGTGTGCGCTGCGCGATCAGCGGGAGGAGCGGCGGCTGGCGTACGTGGCGGTGACCCGCGCGTCCTTCGGGCTGCTGTGCTCGGGCTACTGGTGGGGCGACGGCGCGGCGCGGCTGGGGCCGTCGGTGTTCTTGGACGAGGTGCGGGCGGCGTGCCTGGCCGGGGCCGGCCGGGTGGTGCGGTGGGAGGCGCCGCCCGGGGAGGACGCCGAGAACCCCAGACTGGCCGAGCCCAAGCGCGCGCCGTGGCCGGCCGCACCCGGCGGGGCGGTGCACGCCGGTGTGGTGGAGGGGGCCGACCTGGTGCGTTCGGCGGGCTGGCCGCTGCCGCACGTCGGGGCGGCGGGCGGTGCGGACGGCGGCGAGGTGCGCGCCGCCACCGCCGGCGAGCTGTGGCTGGACCGGATCGGCCGCGCCACGCTGCCGCCCGGGATGCGCCGCCGCCTGGACGGCTGGGAGCGCGATGTGGAGCTGCTGCTCGCGCACCGCGAGGCGCAGCGCGACCGCGACGGGGTGCAGCTGGTGGAGCTGCCCGGCCACCTGTCGGTGTCCTCGCTGGTCACACTGGCGCGCGACCCGGAGGAACTGGCCAGGCAGATCCGCCGGCCGATGCCGCGCCCTCCGGCCCCCTACGCCAGGCGCGGGACGGCCTTCCACCGCTGGCTGGAGACCCGGTTCGGCCAGCAGGAGCTGCTGGAGCCCGACCAGCTGCCGGGGGCGGCCGACGACGGCGCCGCCGACGACGGCGAACTCGCCGAACTGCGGGAGGCCTTCGAGCGCGGGGCCTGGGCGTCGCGGGTGCCGATCGAGGTGGAGGTGCCCTTCGAGACGATGCTCGGCGACCGGCTGGTGCGCGGCCGGATCGACGCGGTGTTCGCCGAGACGGGCGATGACGGGCAGGCGCGCTTCGACGTCGTCGACTGGAAGACGGGGCCGATGCCGGCCACCGGAGCGGAGCGGCGCGCCGTCTCGGTGCAGCTGGCCGCCTACCGGCTGGCCTGGGCCGACCTGGCGCGGGTGCCGGTGGAGCGGGTGGGAGCCGCCTTCCACTATGTGCGCTTCGACACCACGGTCAGGCCGAGCGACCTGCTGGACGGCGCCGCGCTGCGGGCGCTGCTGGAGGAGCTTCCGGCGGCGGAGTGACGGGCGGGGCCGGGCCGCCGCGCCGGTGAGGCGCCGCGGCCCGGCCCGTGGGGAGCGGGCGGACGGCCGTCAGCCGCCTTCGCCCTCACCGCCTTCGCCGCCCTCGCCACCGCAGCCCAGGCAGTTGCTGCTGTAGACCTCCTCGCCGGCCACGGTCGCGGTGAACTCGCCGTTGATCTCACCGGTGACGATCTCCGCGTCGGCGGTGCCGAGGAACTCCACCGGCTCGCCGCTGTCGGTCTCACCCGTGCAGCTGACCTGCACGGTGGTGACGTCGGAGTCGTCGGCGGAGCCGCAGTCGAGCCCGCCGGAGAGCTGGACTCCGGCCGAGGCCAGCTCCTGCGCGCCGAGTTCGGCCATCAGCGTGGTGACCGCGGTGTCGATCGCCTGCTCCTGCTGGGCCTCGCTGCATCCGGCCGCGAGGGCCAGGACCACCAGGCCGGGTGCCGCCCACCGTTTCATCACAAGGTGCTCCAATCCCGAGTTCCGCCATGTACTTCCCGTTGTCGCTCAACGCGGAGCGTAGCGCCTCCGGTTCCGGTGTGGCCGCTGCCGGAGGTCCCCGACCGCGCGGACGGGCGCCCGTGGGGCCGGGCGCCCGTGGGGCCGGGGCGGAGCCGGGCGGCCCGTCGGTGTCGGAGCCGGCCGGTAGCGTGCCGCCAGGCCCGGGTAGCCGACCAGGGTCGGAGCTGCGAGGGGGAGTGATGGCGGTCTTCGCCGTGGTGCACGGTGGTGGCGGCAGTGCCTGGGAATGGCACCTCGTCGCCGCGGACCTGGCCGGTCGCGGCCATGACGTGGTCGCGGTCGACCTGCCGGTCGAGGATCCCGGGGCCGGGCTGTCGGAATTCGCCGGTACCGTCGCCGACGCGCTCGGCGCCCGTGCGCGGCGCCGGGACCGGGCGGGGGCGGAGCTGGTCGTCGTCGGGCACTCCCTCGGCGCCTTCACCGCCGCACTGCTGTGCGGCCGGGTCGAGGCCGACCTGCTGGTGCTGGTGGCCGGCATGGTCCCGGCGCCGGGGGAGGCGGCGCAGGAGTGGTGGGAGGCCAGCGGGTACCAGGCGTACCTGCGGGAGCACGGTGCGGCGGCGGAGGCCGCGTCCGGCTCCGAGGCCGAGGTGTTCACCCACGACGTCCCGCCGGGGCTCGCGGCCGAGGCGCTGCGGCGCTCGCGCGACCAGTCGGCGCGGTCGATGGAGGAGCCGTGGGGGCTGGTCGCCTGGCCGCCGGTGCCGACCCGGGCGCTGCTCTGCCGCGACGACCGCTTCTTCCCGGCGGAGTTCATGCGCCGGCTGGTGCGCGAGCGGCTGGGCATCGCCGCCGACGAGATGGGCGGCGGCCATATGCCGATGCTGGCGCGGCCCGCCGAGCTCGCCGAGCGGCTGGACGGCTATGCGCGCTCGCTCGCCGGGCCTGCTAGAGTTCGAACATGAGTTCGATCATTGAGGAGGCGAGCGACGATCCGCTCGCCTTCGGCGAGGCGGCGCTGGACACCCTCGCGGTCGCGGGCGTCGCCCTGCTGGCTCAGGGGGTGCGGCGCTCGGACCGCCCCGACGCCCTCGTACCCGGGGCCGACGGCGCCGAGGGCGGCGTGCTCGACCTGGAGGCGAGACTCCCGGCGGACGAGCACGCGCTGTTCACCCGGGTGCTCGCCGCCTTCACCGACCCGCCGCGCCGCGGCGACCGCCGCACGCTCGGGCAGCGCCGCGCGGACGCGGTGGCCGCCATGTCGCGCCGCGCCCTCGACGCCGAGGCCCGCGGCGGGCGGCGGGCCGCCTTCGACTGATCCCCTGCGCCGTCTCCTGCTCTTTCCCCTCTCCTCCTCATCCTCCGCCTCGGGGCGCCCGCCGCCGCGGTGCGGCCTCGCGCACAGCTCCCCTCCGAGGTGCGGCGCACCCGGTGGGCGGCCGTAGGCTGCCTGGGAGCGATCGCGAAGGAGCGAGGATGAGTGCGGAGACAGGGACAGGGCCCAGACGCCACGCCGGGGTCGACGGCGACGCCGCCGTGCGCGCGTACATCGCTGAGCACGCGGGCGACTTCCTGACCGAGCTCAAGCAGTGGCTGGCGATCCCGTCCATCTCCGCCGACCCGGCGCACCGCGGCGACGTCGCCGCCTCCGCCCGCTGGCTGGCCGAGCACCTGCGCGGCACCGGCTTCCCGGTGGTGGAGATCTGGGAGACGGCGGGAGCGCCCGCCGTCTACGCGGAATGGCCGGCCGCCGATCCGCAGGCGCCCACCGCGCTGGTCTACGGCCACCACGACGTCCAGCCGGCCGATCCGCCGGAGGCCTGGCACCATCCGCCGTTCGAGCCGGTGGAGCGGGACGGCCGCCTGTACGGCCGCGGCGCCTCCGACGACAAGGGGCAGGTGCTCTTCCACACCCTCGGGCTGCGTGCCGCGCTGGCCGCGTCGGGCGCGGCGGCCCCGCCGGTCACCCTCAAGCTGCTGGTCGAGGGCGAGGAGGAGTCGGGCTCGCCGCACTTTGCGCCGCTGCTGCGGTCGCGCCTGGACCGGCTGGCCTGCGATGTGGTGGTGGTCTCCGACACCACCATGTGGGCAGCCGACGTACCGTCCATGTGCACGGGCATGCGGGGCCTCACCGACTGCGAGATCAGCCTGTACGGCCCTGACGGCGACCTGCACTCCGGCTCTTTCGGCGGCGCGGTGCCGAATCCGGCCGCCGCCATGGCGCGGCTGCTCGCCGGGCTGCACGACGACGACGGCCGGGTGGCGGTCCCCGGTTTCTACGACGACGTGGTGGAGCTGACCGGCGCCGAGCGGGAGCTGTTCGGGCGACTGCCCTTCGACGAGGACGCCTGGCTGGCCACCGCGGGCAGCCGCGCCGCGGCGGGCGAGGCCGGCTACACCACGCTGGAGCGCGTCTGGGCGCGGCCGACCGCCGAGGTCAACGGGGTCTGGGGCGGCTACACCGGCCCCGGCGGCAAGACGATCGTGCCGCGCTCGGCGCACGCCAAGGTCTCGTTCCGGCTGGTCGCCCACCAGGAGCCGGGCAGGATCCAGCGGCTCTTCCGCGAGCACGTCGAGCGCTCGGTGCCGCCGGGCCTGCGCGCCGAGGTGGTCTTCCACGGGCCGGGGGTGCGGCCGTGCTTCTCCGACATCGACGCGCCCGAGGTGCGGGCGGCGCGGCGGGCGATGGAGCGGGCCTTCGGCACCGAGGTGCTGTTCACCCGCGAGGGCGGCAGCGGGCCCGAGGCCGATCTCGCCGAGATCCTGGCCGCGACGCTGGTCTTCGTCGCCGTGGGCCTGGACGACGACCGCATCCACGCGCCCAACGAGAAGGTCGAGGTCGACCTGCTGCTCAAGGGGGCCGAGGCGGCCGCCTACCTGTGGTCCGAACTCGCCGGGGCCCGCTCCGGCGCCGGCTGACCGGGTCCCGGGGCGGCGAGGGGCCGTTCCGGCGGGGGCGGACGGCGGGCGGCGCGGTACGAGGGGAGCAGGATGAAGGACGACCGGAGCGCGGCGGAAGCCCGCCGCGGCGGGCTGCGCCCGGCGCTATCACGGAGCGGCGTCGACCTGGCGGGCTACCGCCGCAAGGACGACGCCTGGCTGGCCGCGGCCTGGGCGGATCCCCGCACCCGGGTGCTGGTGGTGGCCGAGGGGCACGCGCTGGTGGCGGGCTCGCCGCCGGGGCTGATGCTGGTCGAGCCGGCCGCCGCGCCCGAGGGAGAGCGGATCCTGCTTGGCGTCGACGGCGAGGGCGTCGCCTACTTCTCGGTGCACGCGCCGCTGCCGGTGGTCGAGGGCGGTGCCCCCGGAGACCTGCGCCGCTACGGCGCGCTGCTGTCGGACCGCGACGCCGGGCTGCTCACCCAGGCGGCGGCGCTGGACGCGTGGCACGCGGGGAACCGCTTCTGCCCGCGCTGCGGCGGGCCGACCCGGCTCGCCGCGGCCGGCCATGTGCGGATCTGCGAGCGCGAGGGCATCGAGCACTTCCCGCGCACCGACCCGGCCGTGATCATGCTGGTGCACGACGGCGACCGCTGCCTGTTGGCGCACAATCCGCGCTGGCCGGACGAGCGCAGGGTCTCGGTGCTGGCCGGCTTCGTGGAGGCGGGGGAGTCGGCGGAGCAGGCGGTGGTGCGCGAGGTGGCCGAGGAGGTGGGCGTCGCCGTGCAGCGGCCGGAGTTCCTCGGCAGCCAGCCATGGCCGTTCCCGCGCAGCCTGATGCTGGGCTTCACCGCCCGTGCGACCGGGCGGGCCGAGCGCACGGACTTCGAGGAGATCACGCAGGTGTACTGGTTCACCCGCGCGGAGCTGCGCGAGGCGGTGGACGCCGACCGGATCAGGCTGCCGGGCTCGGTCTCGATCGCGCGCAAGCTGATCGAGCACTGGTACGGCGGGGAACTGCCCGGGGAGTGGTGAGCCGGGCGGGTGGAGGTGCCGGGCTCAGGCGACCTCGATGTCGAACTCGCCGTCCTTGGCGCCCAGGACGAAGGCGTCCCACTCGCCCTGCGTGAAGATCAGCGGCGGGGTGGGGTCGTTCGCCTTGCGCATCGCGATGAACTCGCCGACGAAGGCGATCTCGACGGCGTCGGCGTCGGGCGGGCTGTCGGGGCTGCGCAGCCATTCGGCGCCGGAGAGGTCCAGCTGCTGGGGCGTGGGCTTTTCGTCGCTCATAGTGACTGCGATCCTAATGCACGGCCGCGCGGCGCGGCGGGGCTTCACGCGCCGGCTCCAGCGGTGCGCGCGCCCTCAGCGCCTGCGCCTGGCGGCGCCTCCGCCGCCCGGCTGGGGTCTGGCCAGTTCGGCCGGGAGCGGTACCAGCGGATTGGTCGCGCTGGTCACCACGTCGCCGGCCACCTCAGCCACCCGCCGACCGCCGGAGCGCGCCACCTGGCGCAGCCGCTCGAAGGCGTCGCGCGGCGAGACGCGGTGCCGCTCCGTGACGACGCCGATCGCCTGCTCGACGACCACTCGGGTGTTCAGGGCGTGCTCGAGCTGCGCCACCGTGACGCGCAGCCGCTCGGCCTCACCGGCTCCGTCGGGCGCGCGGGGCGGCCGCCCCGGCGGCCGGCCGCCGGGGTGCTCGGACGCCTGCTCCTCGGCGGCGATGAGGTCGGCGAGGACCATCGCGCTGGTGAGGTCGCCCAGCTCGGTGCCGCCCACCCGCCAGCCGGCGGAGGTGCGGTGGATCGTCTGCTCGGTCCCCCGGTCGGCGACGGCGACCGCCGCCGCGGAGTGATCACTCCTGCTCGGCAAGTTTCTCCTTGATCTGGGCGACGGACGGGTTGGTCAGCGCCGCACCGTCGGCGAAGACGACGGTGGGCACGGTCTGGTTCCCGCCGTTGACGCTCATCACGAAGCGTGCGGCCTCGGGGTCGCGCTCGATGTCGACCTCGCGGACCTCGATGCCCTCCCGCGACAGCTGGCCCTTGAGGCGCTTGCAGAACCCGCACCACGGGGTGGTGTACATGGTGATTCTGGCCGTCGTGGCCTCGGCGGGGCTTGCAGGGCTGGCCATGGACGCTCTCCTTGGGGTGAGTCACCGATCGCGACGCTGCTTGCAACGCCCGATATGCCCGCTTCCTTCCCGGTCGCAGTGCGGTGGAGGCCGCACCGGATGGCCGGAGGCCACGTCACGACCCGTGACCCCTTCGTAGAGTATGCCTTCTTTGTCTGGCCTGTTCTGCGAATCCGCGGGTCGGCCGCCGGTGCCCCGCGACCTCGGGCGCGACCGCCCTCGGGGATGCCTCAGGGTCCGCTCGGGGGTGAACCGGGGGCGGGGGGCCGGGTGCGCGCGGGCGGGCTCGCCTAGGGTAGCCGGTGACGGTGAGTCGCACGGTGAGGCGAATATGCACAAGAGGGCGGCGGCCCGCGCGGCCGGGGACCCGGTGGCCGGCTACGTCGGCGAACTCGGCGCGGCCCTGGCGGGTCCGGCCCGCGCCAAAGCCGACATCCTGGCGGAGGTCTCCGACGGCCTGACCGACGCCGCCGAGGCCTACGAGGCGGCCGGCCTGGACCGCGCGGAGGCGCGGCGGCGGGCCGTGGCCGACTTCGGCCCGGTCGCCGAGATCGCCGCCGGCTTCCAGGCCGAGCTGCTGTGCGGCCGTGCGCGGCTGCTCGCGGTCTGCGCCGTGGTCGTCCCGCTGTCGGTACTGGCCTCCACCACCGTGCTGTGGAGCTCCTCCGGATCGCCGGAGGATGCCCGCCGGTGGCGGGAGCAGCCCGACGGGGTGCTGCTGCTGGCCCAGGCGGTCGACGCCTCGCACCTGCTGTCGGCGCTGGTCGGCGCGGTGGTGCTCGTCCTCCTCGCCCGCAGCGCCAGGCGCGGGGGCGGCGTCGTGCGGCTGGTGCGCGGGGCCGGTGTCGCGGTGCTCGCGGTCCAGGGCTTCGCCGCGCTCGCCGGCTGGCTGCTGAACGCCGTGGCCGACCTGCCGCCCGAGCACTACGCCGGCATGATGCCGGCCACACTCGTGTTCGGCGTCGGCACGCTGCTCAACGCGACCGTCGTCGTGCTCGCGGTGCTCTGCGCCCTGGGGTCGGGGCCCGCGGCCGCCGCCCCCGCCAGGACGGAGGCGGCGTGATCCCGGCCGCGGGCCGGCCGCCCGGCCGCCGGGGCGGCGGCGATCCGGTGGACGCCTACGTGCGCGGCCTGGGGCGCGCGCTGGTGGGGGCGCGCCGGGAGAAGGCGGACATGCTGGCGGAGGTGGCCGACGGGCTGACCGACGCGGCCGAGGCCTACGAGGCCGAAGGGTTGGAGCGCGCGGAGGCGCGGCGGCGGGCCGTGGCCGACTTCGGCACCGTCGCCGAGGTCGCGCCCCACTTCCAGGCGGAGCTGCACCGCTCCCAGGGGCGCCGGCTGGCCGTGCTGGTGGCGGTGGTGTCGCCGGCCGGGCAGGCGGCCTCCTCGTCGCTGTGGACGGCGAGCACTCCGCGGGAGTGGCGGCTGTGGCAGGCCCAGCCGGATTGGCTGGTCGCGGTCAGCACCGCGGTGGACGCCGTCCCGCTGCTCGTCGTGCCGGGCGCGGTGGCGCTCTGGCTGCTGCTGCGGCGCTCGGCGCGCCGGGCGGCCGACCCCGCCCGGCTGGTGGCCGGCACCTCGGCCCTGGTGCTCGCGATGGCCCTGCTGCCGACGGCCACCGGGGTGGTCTTCGCGCTCGGCGGTGCGGGCGATGTGCTGGGCCACATGCTGCCGAGGATGGCGAGCCTGGTGATGGCGGTGCTGTACCTGGTCCACCTGGTGCTGGCCGTCCTGGCGGTGCGCTCGCTGGCGGCGCTGGCCGCCTCCCGGCGCGCCGGGAGGCTCAGGCGCCCTGCGGCCGGGGGTTGAGCACCTGGCCGATGGCCCGGGTGAACTCCAGCCAGGAGCTGCGCTGGTCGGCGAGCTCGGCCCGGCCCGCCCGGGTCAGCCGGTAGGTGCGGCGCCTGCGGCCGCCCACCACGTCCCACTCGCTGGCCACGAACCCGGCCCGCTCCAGCCGGCGCAGCGCCGGATAGACGGTGCCGGTGGGGAGGTCGAGCGCTCCGCCGCTGCGCTCCTGCAGGGCCTCGATGATCGCGTAGCCGTGCCTCGGCTCGTGCTCGACCACGGCCAGGATCAGGGCGTCGAGGTGCCCGCGCAGCGTGTTGGGGTCCACGCCAGCCGAGTCTAGGCGCGCGGGCGCTCCCGCGCTGGGGCCGGTGCGATTTTCCATGTAGCCACACTACATGTAGATTCGCTATATGTAGAGTGGCTACATCGACGATCGTCCGAAGGGGAGGCCCGGATGGAGGCCCTGGAGCTCGCCCGCACCCAGTTCGCGGTCACGGCGGGCATGCACTTCCTGTTCGTCCTGCTCACGCTCGGCCTCGCCCCGGCCGTCGCGATCCTGGAGACCCGGTACGCCATCACCCGCAGACCCGTGCTCCTGCGGATGACGCGCTTCTGGGGCCAGGTGTACGTGATCAACTACGCGCTCGGCATCCTCACCGGGCTGGTGATGGAGTTCCAGTTCGGCATCGCCTGGAGCGGCCTGGCGCACTTCGTCGGCAACGTCTTCGGCGCGCCGATCGCGCTGGAGACGCTGCTCGCCTTCTTCCTGGAGTCCACCTTCCTGGCCCTGTGGATCTTCGGCTGGCACCGCTTCGGCGTCTGGACGCACTGCCTGCTGATCTGGCTGGTGACCCTCACCGCCTACATGTCGGCGGTGTGGATCATGGTGGCCAACTCCTTCATGCAGCACCCGGTCGGCTACGAGATCCGCGACGGAGTCGGCCACCTCACCGACTTCGGCGCACTGGTGGCCAACCAGAGCACCTGGTACGCGATCCCGCACATCGTCGGCGCGGCCGCCCTCGCCACCGGCTTCCTGTTCGTCGGCGCGGCCGCCTTCCACTTCCTGCGCCGCCGCGAGCTGCGCCGTGCCGTCGCGAAGAAGCGCCTCGCCGCGGCCCCGCCCGGCGTCGCCGCCGACCGCGACCTGTTCCTGCGCACGATGCGCTTCGGCGTGCTGCTCGCCGCTTTCGGCTCGTTTCTCGCAGTCAGCGCCGGCTTCGCCCGTTTCTCCTACGTCGGCGCGCAGCAGCCGATGAAGATGGCGAACTTCGCCCACGCCGAGCCCGGGGACGTCGCGGCCGCCCAGCGGCTGCTGACCGAGCAGTTCGGCCCCGGCGACTACGAGTTGAGCCCGATGGTGGCCACCGCGTCGATGTTCATGGATCTCAGCGGCAACCTGTATTTCGTCATCGCCAACATGGTCATGGCGCCGCTGCTGGCGTTCAACACGCTGGCCCGGTTCCGCCCCGTGCTCGCCCTGCTGGTGCTGCTGCCGCCGCTGCCCTTCCTCACCGCCATCGCGGGCTGGATCTACCGCGAGATGGGCCGCCAGCCCTGGGTGGTGTACGGGGAGCTGACGGTGGAGCAGGCCGTCTCGCCCATCGACCCGGCGACGCTGACGGCCTCGCTGGCCGGCTTCACCGTGCTGTTCGGCGTGCTCTTCTGCGTCAACTGGACGCTCATCCTGCGCACCATCGGCCGCGGCCCCGACCGGGTCGCGCTGGGCGCGCCGCCCCCGGAGGCGGCGCCCGCCCCCGTACCCGCCGCCACCCTCTAGTGCCGCGCGACGGCACGGACCTGTTCGAGGAAGTGATGGAGAGCGATGGAAATCCTGTGGATCGCCGTGTTCGCGGTGCTGGTCGGCGGCTACTTCGTCCTGGAGGGCTTCACGATCGGGGTCGGCGTGCTGCTGCCCGTGGTCGCGCGCACCGAGCGCGAGCGCGCCACCGCCGTGGCGGGGATCGGCCCGTTCTTCCTCGGCAACGAGGTGTGGCTGGTCGCCGTGGTCGGCGTGCTGTTCGGGGTCTTCCCCGAACTGGAGGGGCGGCTGCTGGCCGGGCTCTACCCGGTCGTGGTCCTCTTCCTGGTCGCCTGGGTGCTGCGCAGCGCGGGCCTGTGGATGCGGGCGCGCGGTGAGTCGGCCGCCTGGCGGGCGGTCTGGGACACCGCCATCACCGCGGGCAGCGTGCTGATGGCGGCCATGTGGGGGGTGGCGCTGGCCAACGCGGCCGCCGGCCTGCCGGCCGAACCGGGCACTCCCATGCCCGGCCTGCTGCACCCCTACGCCCTCCTCGGCGCGGTCACCATGGTGGCGGTGCTGGCCGCGCACGGCGCCGCCTTCCTCGCGGGGCGGGTCGCCGACACCCCGGGGGAGCGGGCCGCGAAGCTGCTGGTGCGGCTGCCGATGGCGGCGCTCGCCGTCCTCGCCGTGGCCGCGCTGGGCGCGCCGATGGCCGGAGGCCGGGTCGATCTGTGGTGGATCGGGGCCGGGGCTATCCTCATGGTGGCGGCGCTCGCGACCCTGCGGGCGGCCGCCCTGGTCCGAGGCGGGGGCGGCGGAGCCTTCGGCTACACCGCCGTCGCGGCGGCCGCGCCGGCGCTCGCGGTCGTCACCGGCGCGCTCGGCGTCCTGCAGGCGCACGCCGCGCCGCAGCCCACCCTGCTGGTCCTCACCCTCACGGCCGGGCCGGTGCTGCCGCTGCTGGCGCTGGCGCAGGTGTGGCTGTGGCGGACCTTCTGGGGCGTGGTCGACCGCACCACAGCCTCGTACCTGTGACGCGGGGGAGGCGGCGCGGATGACCACGGCCGAAGGGGCGGCGCGGCGGACGCCGCCGGCGCGCGGGCGGCTGCTCGGTCTGCTGCCGGGCGGCCGCGGCCACGTCCTCGCCTTCGCCGCCGGCTCCACCGTCACCGCCGTGCTGATCGTCGCCCAGGCCGACCTGCTGGCCGCGCTGCTCGCCGGCGGCTTCGCCGGCGCCGCGCCGGCCTGGCCGCTGATCGCCGCGCTCGCCGCCGTCGTGTGCGTCCGGGCGGCGCTGTGGTTCGGGCTGGAGGCGCTGGCCCGCCGCGCCGCGGACGCGGTCAAGGCGCGGCTGCGCACGGAGCTGCTCGACCGCGCGCAGCGCGGCGGCCCGGGCTGGCTGGCCGGACGGCGCCGCGGCGAGCTGGTCACCCTGGCCACCCGGGGCCTGGACGCGCTCGACCCCTACGTCACCGGCTACCTGCCCGCGCTGGTCCCCGCCGTCGTCGTGCCGGTCGCGATCCTCATCCGGCTGACCGCCGCCGACTGGGGCAGCGCGCTGATCATCCTGCTCACCCTCCCGCTCATCCCGGTGTTCGGCGCGCTCGTCGGCGCGCATACCCGCGACGCCACCCTGCGGCAGTGGCGGTCCCTGGAGCGGCTGGGCGGGCACTTCGCCGACGTGGTCGCGGGTCTGCCGACCCTGCGGGTCTTCGGCCGGGCCCGGGCGCAGGCCGAAGTGGTGCGCCGCATCGCCGACGCCCACCGCGGCGCCACCATGCGCACGCTGCGGATCGCGTTCCTGTCCGCGCTGGTGCTCGAACTGGTCGCCTCGGTCTCCGTCGCGCTGGTCGCGGTCCCCGTCGGCCTGCGGCTGCTCGACGGGCAGCTGACCCTGCACGTCGCCCTGCTGGTGCTAATCCTGGCGCCCGAGGCCTACCTGCCGCTGCGCGCCCTCGGCACGCGCTTCCACGCCAGCGCCGAGGGCCTGGCCGTGGCCGAGCGCGCCTTCGGCGTGATCGACGACGAGACCCGGGTGGCGGCCGCGCCCGGCGCCGCCGGGCCCCCGCCCGGCGCGCGGGCGGGCGGCGCGCCCGCGGTGCGGCTGGAGGGGGTGACCGTCCGCTACCCCGGGCGCGACCGCCCGGCGCTGGCCGAGGTGAGCCTGGAGATCCGGCCGGGGGAGCGGGTCGCCCTGGTCGGGCCGAGCGGGGCGGGAAAGAGCACCCTGCTCGCGCTGGTCCTCGGCTTCGCCCGCGCCGACAGCGGCCGGGTGCTGCTCGGGGGCGCCGACGCGGCCGCCTTCACCGACGCCGACTGGGCGCGCTGGCGCGCCGGGCTCGGCTGGATCGGGCAGCGCCCGCACCTGTTCGCCGGGACCCTCGCCGAGAACATCGCGCTGGCCGAGCCCTCGGCGCCCTCCGACGCCGTCGAGGCGGCCGCCAGGGCGGCCCGCGTCGACGCCTTCGCCGCCGAACTGCCCGAGGGCTACGCCACCCGGCTCGGCGAGCGCGGCGCCGGGCTGTCGGCCGGGCAGCGGCAGCGCGTCGCACTGGCCCGCGCGGTGCTGCGCGACCCGCCGCTGCTACTGCTCGACGAACCCACCGCGCACCTGGACGGCCGCAGCGAGGCGGCGGTGCTGGCCGCCACCAGCGCGCTGCTCACCGGGCGCACCGCCGTACTCGTCACCCACCGCCCCGCGCTGCTCGCCCACGCCGACAGGGTCGTGACCCTCCGCGACGGCCGGATCGCCGCCGCCCGCGCCACCGGGAGCGCCGATGACTGAACCGACGCCCGGGACGGCCGCCGAGGACGGCGCGGCCGCCGGCCCGGCCGGCACCGCCCGCACCCTGCGCGAGGTGACGCGCGGTCACGGCGGCCGGCTCGCGCTGGCGGCCCTCGCCGCCGCCTCCGCCGAACTCGCCGGGCTCGGCCTCACCGCGACGGCCGCCTGGCTGATCGCCACCGCCGCCGAGCAGCGGCTCATCGGCGCGCTCGGCCTGGCGATCGTGGGCGTGCGCGCCTTCGCGCTGGCCCGCGGCGTGCTGCGCTACCTGGAGCGGCTGACCGGCCACGATGTGGCGCTGCGCGCCCTGGCCGACCTGCGCGGGCGCGTCTACGACGCCCTCGTGCCGCGCGGGGTGCGGCGCTGGCGCCGCGACGACCTGCTGAACCGGATGTCCACCGACGTGGACGCCGTGCAGGACCTGCTGCTGCGCAGCTGGCTGCCGGTGGCCGTGGCCGGCGCGGCCGGCGCGGCCGCGGTGGCGGTGACCGCGTTCCTCCATCCGCCCGCGGCGCTGCTGCTCGCCGCCGGGCTGCTGCTGGCCGGCGCGGTGCTGCCGCCGCTGGCGGCCGCGCGCTCGGCCGCCGCGGCCGCCTCGGTGGCCCGCGTCCGCGCCGAACTGGCCGTGCACACCGGCGACGTGCTCGAAGGCGCGGCCGAACTGGCCGTGTACGGGGCGCACGACCGCTTCGCCGCGCGGGTGGCCGGCGCGGGCGACCGGCTCGCCGCCGCGCAGCGGCGGGCGGCGGGGGCCGAGGCGCTGGCCGGCGCCGGGCAGATCCTGGTCCAGGGCGCCACCGTGCTGGCCGTCGCGCTCGCCGGCATCGCGGCCGTCGACGTGATCGGCGGGGTGGCCGTCGTCGTGCTCGGCCTCACCGCGCTGGCCGTCTTCGAACCGCTGCGGCCGCTCCCGGCCGCACTGGTGCAGCTGCGGGCCTCGCGCGCCGCGCTGCGCCGGGTCGTGGCCGTGCTCGGGTCCGCCCCGGGGGAGGCCGCCGCCGCGCCGGGCGACGGCGGCACCGCCGATCCGGCAGCCGTCGACCTGCGGCTGGACGATGTGACCGTGCGGCTCGACCCGTCCAGGCCGCCCGCGCTGCGCGGCGTGCGCCTGGACGTCCCGGCCGGGCGGCGCGTCGCCGTCGTCGGGCCGAGCGGCGCGGGCAAGAGCACCCTGATCGCGGCCGTGCTCGGCGAGGTGGCGCCGGAGAGCGGCACGGTCCTGCTCGCGGGGCGCCCGCCCGCAGGGCGGCCCGACGCCGAGCTGCGCCGCCTGGTCAGCGGCGTCACGCAGGATCCGCACGTCTTCCAGGTCAGCCTGGCCGAGAACCTGCGGCTGGCCCGGCCCGGCGCCACCGCCGAGCAGCTGCGCGAGGCCGCCCGCGCCGCCGGGCTGCTCGCCGACATCGACGCCATGCCCGAGGGCTTCGAGACCCTGCCGGGCCAGGACGGCGCCCAGCTGTCCGGCGGCCAGCGGCAGCGGCTCGCGCTGGCCCGGGCGCTGCTGGCCGACCCGCCCGTGCTGGTGCTGGACGAACCCACGGAGGGCCTGGACGACGAACTCGCCGACGCCGTGCTCGGCGATGTGCTGGCCGCCACCGCCGACCGGACCACCCTGCTGGTCACCCACCGGCTGACCGGCCTGGAGGCCGTCGACGAGATCGTCGTGCTGGAGGACGGCCGGATCACCCAGCGGGGCGGCCACGCCGAACTGGCGGCCCGGCCCGGCTACTTCCGGGAGCGGCTGACCGCCGAGCAGCTGGCGCGGGCGCCGCTGGCCGCGGCGGGCGCCGACTGAGCGCCGCTCCGCGCCGGGGCCGAGGAACTTCGGCACCGTTCCACCGGAAGATCCGTTTTGTGAGCGTTATGCTGATGCCGTTTGCCGCCCGGACCCCTAGCCACCACGGACCGCGACGACAATGGCCGACCTGAACGACCACTTCCCCGGCGACCTGCACGGCGACCCCTACGGAGGCGGCGGCCGGCCGGGTCCGTCCGTGCGCCTGGCCGCCATCGCCGCCGCCCTGGCCGTGCTCGCCGCCGCGGCCGTCGCCGTCGCCATCGCGCGCATGCCCGCACCCGCCTCCGATCTCGCCGCCCCAACCGTCATCCCCGGCGGCTACGACCTGGAGGGCGTCTACATCGGCGAGCCCTACCCGCAGGTGGCCGGGAGCGCGCCGGCCTCGGCCGCGTCCAGGGCGCCCGGCTCCCAGCAGGCCGGCGGCACGGGCGCGCTCAGCGGCGGGCCCGGCGAGTCCGCGCCGGCGCCCACCGAGGAGGCGCCGGGCGTACTGCCCCGGCTGGACCAGGGCTGGATCGCCGAGGTCTCGGCGCGCACCGGGGTGCCCGAGCGCGCGCTCCAGGCCTACGCGGGCGCCCACCTGTGGAGCGAGGGCGCGCTGCCCGGGTGCCGGCTCACCTGGACCACCCTGGCGGGCATCGGCCAGATCGAGACCAGGCACGGCACCTTCGGCGGGGGCGAGATCGACGCCGACGGCGACACCACCGTGCCCATCCTCGGGCCGCAGCTCGACGGCGACGGCTTCGCCGCCATCGGCGACTCCGACGGCGGCGTGCTCGACGGCGACACCGAGTGGGACCGCGCCGTCGGCCCGATGCAGTTCATCCCCGGCACCTGGCGCTCCTGGGGCACCGACGCCGACGGCGACGGGCGGGCCGACCCCCACAACATCGACGACGCCGCCGTCTCGGCCGCCCGCTACCTGTGCGCCGACGGGCGCGACATGTCGACCGTCGAGGGCTGGCAGAGCGCGGTGCTGTCGTACAACAACTCCGGCGAGTACGTGACGGACGTGCTGGAGACGGCGAACGGGTACGCGAGCGCGGCGGGGTAGCGGGTGAGGCGTCCGCCGGACGGCGTCACACCGCGGGGCCCAGCGTGCCACCATGTGAGCGATGAGCCGTGATCCCCGCGGTGAGGACCGACCGCCGGACGCGTCCGGAACGGCCGGCGCCGCTGAGGCGGTGACCTCCGCGCCCTACTCCGATTGGACCTCCCTGCTGCGCGCTCGGTACGAGACCGGCGCTCCCGAGGGCTGGCGCTCCGAGATCCGCGCGGAGGGCGTTCTCGCGGTCCCCCCGCCCTCCGCGGCCCACAGCGGCGCGGCGGAGGAGACCCAGTGCGCGCTCTACCGGGTCGTCCCTGCCGAATGGGGCATCTACCAGACCTTGAGCCTGGCATTCCCCCTTGAGCGGAGGCTGTTCGTCCCCGACCTCGTCGTGGTGCCGAGGACCGCGCTACCCCGCCGCGACGGCCCGGAGTCGCTCACTCCAGGCTCGGCGGCCCTGCTGGTCGTGGAGATCACCTCGAAGGCGGACGCGGACCACGACAGGATCGTCAAGCGCCGGCACTACGCGCGAGCGGGGATTCCCCTCTACCTCCTGATCGACCACTGGGATCCTCGCGGACCCGGTGTGACGCTGCTCTCCCGTCCCGGCGGCGAGGACTACGACGACAGCCACCGCGTCTCGTCCGGGCCGATCACCATCCCGGAGCCCTTCAACGTACGGATCGACTCCTGCCGGCTCGCCGGTCCGCCCGCCTGAGCCCGATCGCCGCTGGGGCCGGACGCCCCCGCGGCGCCCGCCTCCCGGTACCGTTGGACAGGGCGCCTCAGCCCCGCGCAGCCGACACGGAAAGTCCTCCACCATGTCCGACCAGCAGATCGTCCGACCGGTCCCGATCAGCGGCTTCCCCGAGTGGCTGCCCGAGGTCCGGACGGTGGAGCTGCATTGGCTGGACCGCATCCGGGCCACCTTCGAGCGGTACGGCTTCTGCTCGATCGAGACGCCGTCGGTCGAGGCGCTCGAGGTGCTGCAGGCCAAGGGCGAGACCTCCCAGGAGGTCTACACGCTGCACCGGCTCCAGGGCGAGCCGGGCGACGACGCCGCGCGGCTCGGGCTGCACTTCGACCTCACCGTGCCCTTCGCACGCTACGTCGCCCAGCACTTCAACGACCTCGTCTTCCCGTTCAAGCGCTACCAGACGCAGCGGGTGTGGCGGGGGGAGCGGCCGCAGGAGGGCCGCTTCCGCGAGTTCACCCAGTGCGACATCGACGTCATCAACCCCGACCAGGTGCCGCTGCACTTCGACGCCGAGCTGCCCAGGATCGTGCACGAGGTGCTGACCTCGCTCGGCATCCCGCCGTGGACGATCAACATCAACAACCGCAAGGTCCTCCAGGGCTTCTACGAGGGGCTGGGCCTGCCAGACCCGCTCGCCGTGATCCGCGCCGTCGACAAGCTCGACAAGATCGGCGCCGAGGGCGTGCGGCGGCTGCTGGCCGACGACCTCAAGCTCGACCCCGGGCAGGCCGGCGCGGTGCTCGACCTGGCGTCGGTGCGCGGCTCCGGCACCGGCGTGGTTGACGACATCGCCAAGCTCGGGGTCTCCTCGCCGCTGCTCAGCACGGGCCTGGACGAGTTGGGCTTCGTACTGGAGGAGCTGGCCGACCTGCCCGAGGGCACGGTCGTGGCCGACCTGTCCATCGCGCGGGGCCTGGACTACTACACCGGCACCGTCTACGAGGGCAAGTTCACCGACTGGCCCGGCTACGGCAGCATCACGGCGGGCGGCCGCTACGCGGACCTGGCCGGCTCCTTCATCCGCAGGGAGCTGCCGGGCGTGGGGCTGTCCATCGGCCTCACCCGCATCTTCGCCAAGCTGGTGGCGGAGGGGCTGATCGAGCCGGGCGCGAAGTCGCCCAGCCGGGTGCTGGTGGTCGTGCCGTCCGACGACCGCCGTGCCGACGCCGTCGCCGCCGCGGCCGCGCTGCGCGGGCGGGGCGTCAACACCGAGACCTACCACCAGGCCGACAAGCTCGGGAAGCAGATCAGGTACGCCTCCCGCAAGGGCATCCCGTACGTGTGGTTCCCGCCCTTCGAGGACGGCAGGCCGCACGAGGTCAAGGACATGGCCAGCGGCGAGCAGACCGAGGCCGACCTGATGACATGGACGCCGGCCGGGGCCTGACCGGCCCGGGGCGCCCGGGCTGCGCGCCCGCGCGCCCCGGCGGGCCGCGCGCCGTCCGACCTGCCGGAGCAGCGCGATGCGCACGCTGCTGATCGACAACTACGACTCCTACACCTACAACCTCGCCCAGCTGATCGGCGAGGTCTACGGTGAGCCCCCGCTCGTCGTCCGCAATGACGAGATCCCCGACCCGCTGCCCGCGGACCTGGCGGCGCTGGTCGTCTCGCCGGGCCCCGGCCATCCCGCGACCGCCCGCGACGTCGGAGCGCTGCCCGCGCTGCTGGCCCGCACCGAGCTGCCGGTGCTGGGCGTATGCCTGGGCCACCAGCTGCTCGGCCTGCTGGCCGGCGCCGCCGTTCGCCCGGCGCCGGAGCCCAGGCACGGGCACGTCGGCCGCGTCGCGCACACCGGGGAGGGCCTGTTCGCCGGAGTGCCGCAGCACTTCGCCGCCGTCCGGTACCACTCCCTGTGCGTGGCCGAGCCGCTGCCGCCGGAGCTGGCGGCGACGGCGTGGGCCGAGGACGGTGTGCTGATGGGGCTGGCGCACACCGTGCTGCCGTGGTGGGGTGTGCAGTTCCACCCCGAGTCGGTCGGCAGCGCGCACGGGGCGCGGCTGCTGCGCAACTTCCGCGAACTGGCGCTGCGGCACGCCCCGGCGCGCCGCCCGGCCGCGCCGCGCCGCACCGGCACCGGGGCGCCGCGCCGCCCGGTGCGCACCGCACGGGGCGGCTGGCGCCTGGCGCACCGGCGCCTGGACCGCGAGGTCCCGGCGCCCGAGGCCTTCCAGGCCCTGTTCGGCGCCGACGAGTACGCGTTCTGGCTGGACAGCGGCGCGCCGGGCGCCGGCAGCGGCCGCTACTCGCTGCTCGGCGCGCCGCAGGGCCCGCACGGCGAGGTACTGCGCTACCGGGTCGGCGCCGGCAAGGTCGAGTGCCTGGGGCCCGGCGGTACCCGCTATCTGCGCGGCTCGGTCTTCGACGCCCTCGGCGGCCGGATCGCCGAGCGCGCCGTCAGCCTGCCCGACGGCGTGCCGCCCGAACTGGCCTGCGGATACGTCGGCTACTTCGGCTACGAGCTGAAGGCCGAGTGCGGCGGCGCGGCCGCCCGCACCGCGCCGCTGCCCGACGCCGTGTGGGCGGCGGCCGGCCGGCTGCTGCTGGTGGACCACCGCCAGGGCGCCACCTGGCTGGCCGCCCTCACCGACGGCACCCCGGCGTCCGCCGCCGACGCGGAGCGCTGGCTGGACCGCGCCTCGGCCGTGCTCGACGGGATCGGCATGGGCGGCCGGGCGCTGCCGGTCGCCGCCGGGGCTCCCGATCCCGACACCGTCGTCCCGCGCCGAAGACGCACCGGCTACCTCGCCGACGTGGCGGAGTGCCGGCGGCTGCTGCGCGCGGGCGAGAGCTACGAGATCTGCCTGACGACCGCGGCCGACGCCCCCTTCACCGGCGACCCCTTCGCCTTCTACCTGCGGCAGCGTGCCGCCAACCCCGCTCCGTACGCCGCCTACCTGGCCTTGGGCCCCACCCGGGTGCTGTGCTCCTCGCCCGAGCGCTTCTGCGCCGTCGACGCCGAGGGGTGGGTCGAGTCGCGGCCGATCAAGGGCACCGCCCCGCGCCACCCCGATCCGGCCGCCGACGGGCGGCTCGCCGCCGGGCTGGCCGCCGACCCCAAGAGCCGGGCCGAGAACCTGATGATCGTCGACCTGCTCCGCAACGACCTGGGCCGCGTCTGCGAGACCGGCGCGGTGGAGGTCCCCGAGCTGATGGCGGTGGAGTCCTACGCCACCGTCCACCAGCTCGTCTCCACCGTGCGCGGCCGGCTGCGCCCCGGCGTCGACGCCGTGGCCGCGGTGCGGGCCTGCTTCCCCGGCGGCTCGATGACCGGAGCGCCCAAGCTGCGCACCATGGAGATCCTGGACCGGATCGAGGGGCACGCGCGCGGGATCTACTCGGGCGCCCTCGGCTACTTCGGGCTGACCGGCACCGCCGACCTCAACATCGTCATCCGCACGGCGGTGGTGCACGACGGCCGCGTCAGCGTGGGCGGCGGCGGGGCGATCGTGCTCGACTCCGACCCGGCGGCGGAGTACGACGAGATGCTGCTCAAGATCCGCGCCGCCCTCGCCGGCGGGCGGCGCGGCTCCGCCGCCGGGCCCGCGGTCACGGGATGAGCACGGTCTTGCCGGTGGTGCGCCGCTCCTCCAGCGCGCGGTGCGCGGCGGCCGCCTCGGCGAGCGGGAGCGCCGAGCCGGCGGCCGGGCTCAGCTCCCCGCCGGCCGCCAGCGCGAAGGCCCGGTTCCGCAGCCGCGCCAGCTCGGCGGGCGGCAGCAGCACCGACGCGAAGCCGCGGACCGCGACGGCGCGCCGGTAGAGCTCGGCCGGGTCGAACTCCGGCATCCGCCCGCTCGACGCGCCGTAGACGACCATGCGGCCCACGGACGGCGCCAGCAGGCCGAAGGCGGCCGCCGACACCGGGCCGCCGGTGCCCTCGAACACCGCGTGCACCCCGCCGGGCGCCGACTCGCGGACGCGGTCGGCCCAGTCCGGCGCGGTGTAGTCGACGGCGCGGTCCGCGCCGTTGCGCAGGGCCGCCGCGTACTTCGCCGGGCCGCCCACCGCCGCGATCACGGTGGCGCCGGCCCGCTTCGCCAGCTGCGCCAGCAGGCCGCCGACACCGCCCGCCGCCGCCTGGACCAGCACGGTCTCGCCCGGCTCGATCGCGGCGGCCTCGGCGGCTCCGACGGCGGCCGCGCCCTGGCCGAGCAGGGCGAGCGCCGCGGCGTCGTCCAGGCCGTCGGGCAGCGGATACGCCGCCTCCGCGTCCACCTCGGCGACCTCCGCGTAGCCGCCGCCGAAGACCGCGGCGGCCACCCGCCGGCCGGCCAGGGCCGGGTCGGCGCCCGCTCCGACGGCCGCCACCGTGCCGGCCACCTCGAAGCCGGGGGAGAAGGGCAGCGGCAGGTCCGGGAGCATGTCACGGACCAGGCCCGCCCGGATCCGCGTGTCGGCGAGGCCCACCCCGGCGGCGGCCACCCGTACCAGCAGCCGGCCGGGGCCGGGCTCCGGCTCGGGCACCTCGTCGACCCGCAGCGCCTCGGGCGGACCGTATTCATGGAAGCGGACGACGCGCATGCGCCTTCTCCTTCACCGTAGGGATCAGGGCGGAAGTCCACCCCACCGGCGAAGGTATCCATGAGATACTGGTTACTTCAAAGGTATCCGGCTACCGTGAGGGTACTCATGCGTCCGCTCGACCCCGACATGTTCGACCCGTCCTGCCCGAACAGCGCCATGCCGATCCGGATCGGCGACAAGTGGTCGGCGGCGGTCATCCGGTGCCTGGAGGAGGGCCCGCGCCGGTTCTCCGAGATCCGGGTGCCGCTGCGCGGCGTCACCCCCAAGGTCCTCACCCAGACCCTGCGCGCGCTGGAGCGCGACGGCATGGTCACGCGCACGATCTACGCCGAGGTCCCGCCGCGGGTGGAGTACGAGCTGACCCCGCTCGGCCGCACGCTGCTCAAGGTGATCGCCGCCTGCCGGCAGTGGGCCGACGAGCACATGACCGCGCTGCTCGCCGCCAGGGCGGCCTACGAGAGCCGCGGCGAAGCCGAGCGCTGACCTCCGCCGTCGCCCGGCCGGCCGCCGCCCCGGCGCGCCGCCGCGCGGTACGGATGTGGCGCCTGGAGCGAATCGGGCCCGGATGCGGCTCGCGTTGCCGCCGCTACTTGAGAGGATGGGGAGGGAGCCGGGCGATCACGCGCACGAGGGGAGGCGCCGATGGAGGCCGATCAGGTGCTCGACGGGCTGGACCCCGAGCAGCTGGCCGTGGCCCGGGCCGTCCGCGGCCCGGTGTGCGTGCTGGCCGGGGCGGGCACCGGCAAGACCCGCGCCATCACCCACCGGATCGCCTACGCCGTCGCGTCGGGGGTGGTGCCCGAGACCGGCGTGCTCGCCGTCACCTTCACCGCCCGCGCCGCCGCCGAGATGCGCACCCGGCTGCGCGCCCTGGGCGCGCCGCGCGTGCAGGCCCGCACCTTTCACGCCGCCGCGCTGCGCCAGCTCGGCTTCTTCTGGCCCAAGATCGTCGGCGGTCCGCTGCCGAGGCTGGTCGAGAGCAAGGTGCGCCTGGTGGCCGACGCCGCCCGCACCAGCGGCCTGGCCCTCGGCCGCACCGAACTGCGCGACCTCGCCTCGGAGATCGAATGGGCCAAGGCCACCCAGACCCGGCCCGAGGACTACGAGAACGCCGCCGCCAAGGCCGGCCGCGCCGCCCCGCTCGGACCGCGCGAGGTCGCCCGGGTGTTCGAGGCGTACGAGGAACTGCGCCGCGAGCACAACCTGCTGGACTTCGAGGCGATGCTGGAGCTCACCGCCGCCGTGCTGACCGAGCATGCCGACGTCGCGGCGCAGGTCCGCGAGCAGTACCGCTACTTCGTCGTCGACGAGTACCAGGACGTCAGCCCGCTGCAGCAGCTGCTGCTCGACACCTGGCTGGGCGAGCGCGACGACCTCTGCGTGGTGGGCGACCCCAACCAGACCATCTACTCCTTCACCGGCGCCACCCCCGGTTACCTGACCGGCTTCTCGGTCCGCCACCCCGACGCCGCCGTCATCCGGCTGGTCCGCGACTACCGCTCCACCCCGCAGGTGGTCCGGCTGGCCAACGGCGTCATCGGCCAGGCCAGGGGCGCCGCCGCCCGGCACCGCCTGGAGCTGGTCGCGCAGCGCCCCGACGGCCCCGAGCCCGGCTTCACCGCCTACGACGACGAGGTGGCCGAGGCGTCGGCCGTGGCCGCCAAGGCGGCGGCGCTGATCGAGTCCGGCGTCCCGGCCCGCGAGATCGCGGTGCTGTTCCGGGTGAACGCGCAGTCCGAGCCCTACGAGCAGGCCTTCACCGACGCCGGGGTGCCCTACGTGATGCGCGGCGCCGACCGCTTCTTCGACCGGGCCGAGGTGCGGCAGGCCATCCACCTGCTGCAGGGGGCGCGCCGCGCCGACGACGACGCCGCCATGGTGGTGGCCGTCCGCCACATCCTGGCCGGGATCGGGCTCAGCCCCGAGCCGCCGGGCGGCGGCTCCGCCCGCGCCCGCTGGGAGTCGCTGGCCGCCCTCGCCCAGCTCGCCGAGGACGTGGCCGCCGAACACCCCGGCGCCACCATGGCCGACTTCGTCGAGGAGCTGCGCGCCCGCGCCGCCGCCCAGCACGCCCCGGAGCTGGAGGGCGCCACCCTCGCCTCGCTGCACGCCGCCAAGGGACTGGAGTGGGACGCGGTGTTCCTCGTCGGGCTCACCGAGGGCATGATGCCGATCGTGTACGCCGACACGGCCGAACAGGTCGAGGAGGAGCGGCGGCTGCTGTACGTGGGCGTCACCCGCGCCCGCGAGC
The DNA here is from genome assembly GCF_003002095.1 of Allonocardiopsis opalescens. Taxonomy (GTDB): domain Bacteria; phylum Actinomycetota; class Actinomycetes; order Streptosporangiales; family Streptosporangiaceae; genus Allonocardiopsis; species Allonocardiopsis opalescens. Next base: position 773,977 of record NZ_PVZC01000001.1, read on the forward strand.
ACCTGGCGCTGTCGTGGTCGCTGGCCAGGTCGCCTGGCGGGCGCAAGAACCGCAGACCCTCGCGCTTCCTGGACGGCCTGCGGCCGGCCTCGCCGTCGCTGGCGGCCGAGCGCCCGCCGCGGCGCGCCTTCTCCGGGCCGCAGCCGTGCCGGGTCTGCGGCCAGCCGCTCACCGCGGCGGCCGAGCGCAAGCTCGGCCGGTGCGCCGACTGCCCGGCCGACTACGACGAGGCGCTGCTCGACCGGCTCAGGGAGTGGCGCGCCGCGGAGTCACGCGAGCAGAAGGTGCCGGCCTACGTGGTGTTCACCGACGCCACCCTCCAGGCCATCGCCGAGCGCGCGCCCTCGTCGGCGGCGGAGCTCGGGGCGATCCCCGGCGTCGGCGCGGTGAAGCTGAACAGGTACGGTGCTGCGGTGCTGGGGCTGTGCGGCGCCGACCCGGCGGGCGACTAGCGAGGGAGCGGCGGACGATGGCGAGTGGGCTGGCCGACGTGCTGCGCATCCTCGATCTGGAGCGGATCGAGGTGAACATCTTCCGCGGCAGCAGCCCGGACGACACCGTGCAGCGGGTCTTCGGCGGGCAGGTGGCGGGCCAGGCCCTGGTCGCGGCGGGCCGCACCGTGCCCGAGGACCGCCGCGTGCACTCGCTGCACGCCTACTTCATCCGGCCGGGCGACCCCGCGGTGCCGATCGTCTACGAGGTCGACCGGGTGCGCGACGGCCGCTCCTTCACCACCCGGCGGGTGGTGGCCATCCAGCACGGCAAGCCGATCTTCACCCTCTCGGCCTCCTTCCACGGTTCCGAGCCGGGGCTCAGCCACCAGAGCGAGATGCCCGAGGTGGCCGGGCCCGATGAGCTGCCCCCCGTCGAGGAGCGGCTGCGCGCGATCTTCGGTGAACTCCCGCAGCCGAACCGGCGCGCCTTCGACATGCACCCGGTCGGGCCGCTGTCGTGGGAGGTCGAGCGGGATCCCGGGCTGCGGACCACCCGCAACCAGGTGTGGCTGCGCACCGCCGAGAAGCTGCCCGACGACCCGCTGCTGCACGTCTGCCTGATGACCTACGCCTCCGACGTCACCCTGCTCGACACCACCCTGCTGCCGCACGGCCGCACCTTCAACGGCGTGCAGATGGCCAGCCTGGACCACGCCATGTGGTTCCACGCCCCGTTCCGGATCGACGACTGGCTGCTGTACGCCCAGGAGACCCCGTTCGGCGGCGGTGGACGCGGACTCGCACGCGGCGAGGTGTTCACCGCCGAGGGGCGGCTGGTGTGCTCGGTCGTGCAGGAGGGGCTGATCCGGCCGATGCGGCCGTCCGGCGACGCGGAGCGGACCGGATAGGTCGGTGGCCCGGCCCCGGCGGCCGGGCGGCGCGGAGCGGGACGCGCCGACGGCGGTTCCGAAAAACTTCTGGCCGGGATCGGCGAAATCGCAGGTCAAAAATATGTTGCCGCGATCGGAGCCGGGTGCGTAGGCTTTAGCCGTTCGATCACACGGCCGTGGGAGGGGACTCCCACCGGCGGATCTCTTGGAGGTGGTTCCACGTGGCGACGTTGATTAGCGCTCATGCGCAGCTCACCCAGCCGATGTGGGCCACCTCGGTGTGCTCCCTGCGGTATCTGGTCGCGGCCACTCCGTTCTCGGCTGTGGTGACCGCCGATGCCGGCGTGGACCGTCGCCTTGCCATGGGCGGCGGCATGCCTGCGGTGGCGCGCGACGCGCAGCAGGTCGCCTCCCGTCCCTTCGCCCCCGTGGCGAAGCGCGTCCGCGGCGTCGGGGAAGACCCGCGCCCCGGCACTCTTCGGGAACTGGGCAGCGCCATGCAACTGACGGGCATCGGAACGGATGCCCACGAGGGTCCGCGAGATCGGAGGGCCCCGGCCTAGCTACACGGCCGGGATGTCTCCCTCAGGCCGCGGACCCCAGCTGGGGACCGCGGTTCTTTCGTTTCCGCCCCGATGAGACCGGGGTGGTTTCAGGTCCCTGGCTTGACCACTCGAGCCGCAATCCCTGAAACGACGAAACGTAGGGAGGACACCCGTGTTCGGGCCCATGGAAGTGGCTCCGTGGCTGGGTGAGGTCGACATCCCGTGCCGCGAGGTGCCGGATCTGTTCTTCGCTGAGGCTCCGGCCGACGTCGAGGCCGCCAAGGCCATCTGCGGCGACTGCCCCGTGCGCGAGGAGTGCCTGACCGCCGCGCGGGAGCGCCGCGAGCCCTGGGGTGTGTGGGGCGGCGAGCTGTTCCTGCGCGGGGTGGTCGTGCCCCGCAAGCGCCCGCGCGGCCGGCCTCGCAAGAACGAGGCCGCCGAGGTCGCGGCCTGACGGCGCAGCTCCCGGACGGCGGCGCGGCCCGGCCGCGCCGCCGCCCCTCACCCTCCATCCGCCGTGTGTGACGACTCCAGGAGTGAGACGTGTTCATCAACAAGCCCAACTACGAAGAGGACCGCCGGGCGCAGGAGCGCGTCGAAGAGCGCGAGGCGATCCGCTCGGCGCGGCGGCTGCTCGCCAGGCGCCGGGCGCGCAGGCAGTCCGAGGAGGCCTTAATCCGCCTCTACCGCTCGGTCACGCTCATCCGCTGAGCCGGCGCGGCCACCGGGGCGGCGGGCCCCCGCCCTACAGGGGCGGCGGGGGCCCGCCGCCGTCGCCGTGCCGCGTCATGGTTCGCCGCCGGGCCTTCCGGCGCCCGCCTCCGGCCGGCCCGCTTCCGCGCAGTGCGGGCAGGGCTCGCGCACCCCGAGGGAGAGCATCCGGTCGTAGAGCACGCCGGCCCGCGCCACGTACCGCCAGCGCCGCCCGCCGCAGGCCGGGCAGAGGATCCGTATCCCGTTCATGGGCTCAAGGCTAGGCAAGGCGCCGGCGGCGCCGGACGCACTCCGCCGCGAAGCAGCATTCCCCACATTCCGGCCGGCGCCCGGCCGCGGCTCGCCGACCGGATCGCGTGCCGGAACGCACCTGCGCGACGATCCGTCCCGCCGGCCGCGCGGTGGGCCGAGGGCTCAGCCCGGTACGCGGTCGTCGTCGGCCCGCGCCTCGGACGCCGCCTCCTCGGCCATATCGCGTTCGAGGTCCTCGGGGAAACCGGGCACCCAGCGCTCGAACTCCGAGCGCAGCGGCACCCGCGCGCCGAGCTGGCAGAGCACGCCGGTGGCGGCGGCGATGACCCGGTGGATCAGCATGTAGGACGGCGGCAGGTTCAGCTGCCTGAGCACCGCGGTGGAGTCGCGGTCGGCCATCCGCTCCGCCTCCCGCCGCAGCCACTCGCGGCTGAAGGCGAAGGTCTCGTGCCGGGTGGGCTCGGCGCTGGGCAGCAAAAAGTCCAGCACGGCCTGGGCGTCGACGTCGACGCCCGGCCGGATGAAGCCCTCGGCCCGCAGCCCGGCCACCACCGTCTCTGCGTCGCCCATCAGGCCGATGCGGGTGAACCGGCCCAGCGCCACCGGCAGGCCGTCGGGCAGCCGGTTCACCGCCCCGAAGTCGAGCACGCCGAGCCGGCCGTCGGGCGTCATCCGGAAGTTGCCCGGGTGCGGATCGGAGTGCAGCAGCCCGGCCCGGGTGGGGCCGGAGAACAGGAAGCGGGCGTAGAGGGTGCCCGCGCGGTCGCGTTCGGCCTGGCTGCCCCGCGCGATGACCTGAGACAGCGGGGTGCCGTCCAGCCACTCGCTGACCAGCACCCGCTCCGCGGCGGCCAGTACCCCGGGGATGCGGAACTCGGGGTCGCCGGCGTAGGCGGCCGCGAAGCCGCGCTGCGCGTCGGCCTCCAGGCCGTAGTCCAGCTCCTCGATGATGCGGTCCTTCAGCTCCGCGAGCAGCGGCTTGACCTCCAGCCCGGGCATCATCACCGCGAACAGCCGGCCGACCCGGGCGAGCTGGTGGAAGTCGCTGCGCAGCGCCCGGCCCGCGCCCGGATACTGGATCTTCACCGCCGCGGCGCGGCCGTCGTGCCAGACCGCGCGGTGCACCTGCCCGATGGAGGCGGCGGCCGCGGGCCGGTCGTCGAAGTGCGCGAAGCCGTCGCGCCAGTCCGGGCCGAGGGATTCGGCCAGCACCCGGTGCACGGCCGCGGCGGGCAGCGGCGGCGCCGACTCCTGCAGGCGGGTGAGCGTCTCGCGGTAGGGGCCGGCGATCTCGTCGGGCAGCGCCGCCTCGAAGATGGACAGGCCCTGGCCGAGCTTCATCGCCCCGCCCTTGAGCTCGCCGAGCACGCTGAAGACCTGGTCGGCGGTGCGGCGCTGGATGTCGGCGGCGACGTCGTCGGCCGACTGGCCGGCCATCCTCCTGCCGAACCCCAGCGCGGTCCGGCTGGCGTACCTCAACGGCAGCGCGGCCAGTTTGGCGGTGCGCGTGACCGCGCGTTGGGGCAGATCGCTCACGGTTTTCAGCCTAAGCGCTGCTCGGACCCGCAGGCGAGTGGGGTGGCGCGCGCCGCCGGGCGGCGGACGCGCGCCGGAGGCGGTCACGGATCGGCGGGAGGCGCGCTCGGTTCCAGCCGGGGCGGCCCGCCGCGCACCCGCGGTCGGCGCCGCGCGCAGCCGCAGGCCGGGTGCCGCGGCCAGGAGCGGCGCTCCCACCGCCAGTCGGGCCACACGACCTCCAGGGTGCCGCCGACGGCGGCGCTGGCGAATCCGTCGAGCTGCCCGAGCGCCTGGGTGGCGGCCTGCGCCGCGGTGGCCGCGACCAGCGCCGCCGCCGAGCCGTCCTCGGAGCCGTCCAGCAGCTGCTCGTGCAGCTTCGGCCACGCGGGGTCGCGGTCGGTGCGCACGGCGTGCATGCAGCCCAGGCAGCTGGAGCCGCCCGGCAGCACCAGCGGCCCGACGATGCCGACCGCCTCGCGCACCGCCACGGCCAGGTGCGGCACGCCCTCGGCGACGAGTTCGGCGCCGAGCAGCGGGTCGACGTAGCCGCTGGAGGCGAGGACCGCGAGGTCGGGGACGCCGTCGTCGTGCACGCGGGTGCGCGGACCGGCCCGCAGCACGGCGTCGCGGACGGTGTCGGAGCGCGGGCGGCCGACATCGCTCCAGCCGGCGGCGCCCGGCCCGACGTCGGCATGGGTGGTCTCGCCGCTGGCGCGGACGGCGATGTGGCCGACGCCGGAGGCGGCCAGGGTGGTGGCGATGGCGGCGCCGAGGCGGCCACCGCCGTAGATCCGCACCATGCGCCCGCGCCGCCGCCCGATCACCGAGGCGCCGCCGTCGCCGGTGCGCAGCGCCACCGCGACCGCCGCGATCTCGGGGGCGAGCCGGGCCAACTCGTCGGGCGGCAGGCCGGCCGGGCGGCGGTGGGCGTCGTCGAGCAGGCCGGCCGCGGCGAGCAGGGCGATGATCTGGTGCACGCACGCACGCGAGACGCCCAGCCGGCGGCCCAGCCGCAGGATCTCGCTCAGGCCGTGCCGCCCGTCGAGTGCCGCGATGAGGGGGGCGGCACCCTCGGGCAGGCCGTGCACGGCGCGGGCGCGCCTGGGGTGGGTGCCGATCTGGAGGGTGCCGGGGCTGCGCCAGAGCCGGGCGAGCGTCGGCTTGAGATACGGGAGCATGCGCTCAGCGTGGCAGGCGGAGCGCGGATGCGGTCAGTACCGATTCCCGTCCTGTGGATAAGCTCCCTAGAGAATTCGGTTCGCCCTCGCCGTTTTCCACAGCGCGGCGCCGGCCGGCCCGACGGTGCCGCCCGCGGACATCGCCTGCGGGCGGGCGATGTCCGCGGCGGTGTCCGCATATGTCGCCCAGGCAAATTATTCCGGCGTGGCCTGGACCGGACCGCCGCCCCCCTGTGGAAAATCCCGCTGGTCAGCTAACGTGCAATTGTGCCTGTGGAACCCATCGTCGAGGTACGGCGAAGTCCCCGGCGCAGGCGGACCGTGTCCGCCTACCGGGACGGGGACAAGACCGTCGTTCTGCTGCCCGCGCGCCTGTCCCACGCGGAGGAAGAGCGCTGGGTGTCGCGCATGCTGCAGCGGCTCGCCGCCCGCGAGATGCGGCGCAAACCCAGCGACGCCGAACTGCTCGAGCGGGCCGCCGATCTGGCGGCCCGCTACCTTGACGGCAAGGCCGCGCCCGTCAGCGTCCGCTGGGTCGACAACCAGAACTCCCGCTGGGGCTCGTGCACCCCCGCCGACGGCTCCATCCGGCTCTCCAGGCGGCTGGTCGGCATGCCGTCCTGGGTGGTCGACTATGTGCTCCTGCACGAACTCGCGCACCTGCTGGTGCCCGACCACGGACCCGAGTTCTGGAAGCTCGTCGGCCAGTACCCCAAGGCCGAGCGGGCCAGGGGCTTCCTTGAGGGCGTGGTGGCCGCGCCGCGGCTGGCCGCCCCCGACCCGGCCCTCGCCACCCAGGGCGCCGACCCCGCCAAGCGATGAGACGTGTCGCCGCGGCGCTCGTCACCGGCCCGAGCACCGCGGCGCCCCCGGGCGTCGACCCGGCCGCCTTCGCCCTGGCGATGGCCGAGGACGTCTACGACACCCTGGCCGGCCTCGAACTGCTCACCGCCGGCCTGGTGGCCGGCCCCCGCGCCCCGCACGGCCTCGACGAACTGGTCTGGCCGGGCACCCCGCTGATCCGGCTGCCCGACGACGGCTCCGAGCCCACCCGCGCCGCGCTCGACCAGTTCGCCGCCGCGGGCGCCGACCAGGCGGCGCTGGTCGCCGCCGACGCCCCCGACCTGCCTCCGCTGCTGGTCGGCAAGCTCTTCCGCGCCCTCGGCTCCGCACCGGTCGCCGTCTGCCCCACCGCCGACGGCCGGCTCGTCGCCCTGGCCGCGCGACTGCCCGCCCCCGGCTGGCTCGGCCCCGTGGACCTCGACGGCCCCGACGCGATGGGCGCCCTCGCCGGCGCCCCCCGCCGCCGCGATGTCGCGGTCGGCCCCGGCTGGCACCGCCTCACCGCGCCCGCCGACCTCGCCCTGCTCGACCCGGGCCTGGAGGGCTGGGACGCCACCCGCACCCTGCTCTCCCGCCCACCGGCGCCCGCGCCGGATCGGTCCGGCTCGACCACTGGCGGCGGATAGCCGCCGAGCCCGCCCCGCTCGTGCTCCGGCAGCCGCCACGGCCGTGCGCCCGCGCGCCCTCGACGCCGCGGAGCTCCGGCGCGAACAGCGCCAGCACCCGCTCGGCCGAGCGGGCCGCCTGCGCCGGCGCCGGAACGAGCGGTCGCCACCCAGCGTAACGACGGAGGCGCCGCGGTTTCCGGCGGACACGGGAACCGCCATGACCTGGCACAGGGTCCGGAGCGAGCGGACACACCCGGTGACGAAGCGCACCCGCTCCTGGGCGTATCGACCCGGCTGCCGGCCGAGCCGGGAACCCGGGCCCGCGCGACTTCGGGGACGGCACGTCACCGCGCCGCCGCAGCGGCGGAACAGGTCCGCGAGCAGAGCCACCTGCGCGGATGACCCGACCGGCTCAGCCGCCCCGGTCGAAGCGGCTGATGGCCGCCGCCACCAGCGCGCGCACCGAGCCGTCCACGCCCTCGGGCAGGCCGCCGACCGGGAACCAGGCCAGGTCGTCGGACTCACGGGCGTCGCGGACCGCGACGGCCCCCTCCGGGGCCACCATCGCGAACTGCACGTCGAGGTGGAAGGAGCCGCCGCCGCACGGAACGGGGTGCCGGTCGAGGCGGACCGGCCCGCCGAGCGGCCGCAGCCCGCCGATGCCCGACTCCTCGGCCGCCTCGCGCAGCGCCGCACCGAGCAGGGAGAGGTCGCCGGCCTCGCAGTGGCCGCCCAGCTGGAGCCACATCCGCAGCCGGGCGTGCAGGGTCAGCAGCACCCGCCGCCCCGAGGCGTCCAGCACCGCCGCGCTGGCGGTGAGGTGGCCCGGCAGGCAGGAGCGCCACATGGCGTCAGGGTGCGCGGAGAGGTGCGCCAGGTAGTCGCGGCGCAGGGCGTCCTGCGCACCGTCGGGCGGCGGCCAGCCCGCCAGCAGCCGCGCGGCGTCGGCGTGCAGCCCCTCGGCGACGGAGGGACCGCGCTCCGCCGCGGCCGTCACCGGTCGTCCGGCCGCTCGCCGCCGGAGTCGGGCCCGGGGTCCTCGCGCGGCGCCTCGCCGGAGCCGCCGGCCTCCAGCTCCGAGATGTCCAGCGGCGCGGCGTCCTCGTCGGTCTGCCGCCGGACGAAGCCGGCCGGGTCGTCGAGGTCGTCGGCGGAGGGCAGCAGGTCGGGGTGGTTCCACACCGCGTCGCGGCCCTCGGGACCGCGCACGGCGCCCAGCTCCCGCCACAGCTCGGCGGCCTCGCGCAGCCGGCGCGGCCGCAGTTCGAGCCCGACCAGGGTGGCGAAGGTGGTCTCGGCCGGTCCGCCGGAGGCGCGCCGCCGCCGCATCGTCTCGGCCAGCGCGGCGGCGTGCGGCAGCCGGCCGCCCACCGCTTCGTCCACCACCACGGACACCCAGCCCTCGACCAGCGCGAGCACGGTCTCCAACCGGGTCAGCGCCGCCTTCTGCTGCGGGGTCTGCTGCGGTTCCAGCAGCGCGTCGGAGCCGCTCAGCGCCTGCTGCAGCGACTCGGGGTTGTTGATGTCGACCCGCCCGATCAGGTCCTCGAACCGGGAAGTGTCGAAGTCGATGCCGCGTGCGTAGTCGGCCACCGCGCCCATCAGGTGGCCGCGCAGCCAGGGCACGTGCACGAACAGCCGCTGGTGGGCCGCCTCGCGCAGCGCCAGGTACAGCCGCACCTCGTCGTCGGGGATCTCCAGCCCGGAGCCGAACTCCGCCACACCCGACGGGATCAGCACACCGGTGCCCGGCTTGCCCAGCGGCAGCCCGACGTCGGTGGACCCGACCACCTCGCGCCCCAGCGCGCCCACGGCCTGCCCCGACTGCTGGGCGACCATCATGCCGCCCATCTGCCTGACCAGCCCGAGCAGCGGCCCGGCCACCGCCCGCATCTCCTCGGGCATCCCGGCGCCCATCGACTCCACCACGCGCGCCGCGATTGGATCGCACAGCTTGGACCAGGTGGGCAGGGTGTTCTCCACCCACTCCGCCCTGCTCCACGCCTCGGTGGTGCGCACCCCGGAGGGCAGGGTGGTGGCGCTGTCCAGCCAGAGGTCGGCCAGCCGCAGCGCGGACTCCACCTGGGCGCGCTGCGCCGGGCTCACGCTGGGGTCGCCGTGCTCGCTGACGGCGTGGCGCGCCACGTTCTTGGCGACGTCCCAGTTCACCGGCTCGTCACCCTGCTTGGACATCATGTCGGCGAACTGGCGGAGCATGTCGGCCATCATGTTCGGGTCGAACATGCCGCCGAACGGGTCCTGGGGACCGCCGCCGCCACCGCCGCCTCCGGCACCGCCGCCGGAGCCGCCCGCGCCGCCGCCGCGCCGTCCGGACTCGTCGTCTGGTTCATTTGGCATACCAAAGCCAAAGGGGACGTCACTCACGGTTCGACCTCGGGCAGGATGGAAGTATCACATCTGTCACGTTAGCTTGGAGCCGACCGGGGTGAATACATCAAACGGCCAGGTTCGCCCTCGGCGCAGCACGGCCGAGGCGGGAACCCCCCACCACCGTCCAGTCGTTGCGGTCACCGGAGCGGCCGATGGAGTCGGCCGCGCACTGGTCGCGCGGCTGGCCGATTCCGACACCGCGGCCAAGGTCGTCGCCATCGACGAGCGGCGCGGTGACGTCCGGGGCGTCACCTGGCGGCTCGTCGACGTCCGCGCGCCCCGCCTGGCGGCGCGCCTCACCGGGGTCGACGTGATCGTGCACCTCGACGACGACCGCTCCGTCGAGACCCCCGCGCGCCGCCGCCGCGCCTACAACGTGCGCGGAGCGCAGACCGTCCTCACCGCGGCCGCCGCCGAGCGCGTCCCCCACGTCGTCCTGGTCACCAGCTCGATGGTCTACGGCGCGCGCCCCGACAACCCGGTGCCGATGGCCGAGGGCGAGCTGAGCCGCGCCGACCACGACTCCGGCCTCGTCGGCGACTTCCTGGAGATCGAGGAACTGGCCGAGCGGGCCCGCAGGACGCATCCCGGGCTGCGCGTCACGGTCGTGCGCCCGGCCGCGCTGGTCGGCCCCGGCCTGGACAGCTACGCCACCCGCCACTTCGCCGCGCCGCGCCTGCTCACCGTGCGGGGAGCGCAGCAGCGCTGGCAGTTCTGCCATGTCGACGACCTGGTCAGCGCACTGGAGTTCATCGTCTCCCACCGGCTGTCGGGGCCGCTGGCCGTCGGCTGCGACGGATGGCTGGACTCCCAGGAGGCGCTGGAGATCTCCGGGCTGCGCAAGCTCGAACTGCCCGCCACGATCACCTTCGGCACCGCGCAGCGGCTGCACCACATGGGCGTCACCCCCGCCCCCGCCGGCGAGCTGGCCTTCATGGTCTACCCCTGGGTGGTCGACGCGGCCGCCCTGCGCGAGGCCGGCTGGCGCCCCGCCCACGACAACGCCGCCGCCCTGCGCGTGCTCCTCGACGCCCGCTCCGGCCACCACGCGCTCGGCCGCCACGTCGGCGCGCGAGAGGCGACCATCGCCACCGCCACCGCGGCGGGCGCCACCGTCGCCGTCATCGGCGCCGCCGTGGTGCTGCGCCGGGCCCGCAGGCGCGGCCGCGGCTGACGCGGGGCGGCGCCGGGCGCCGCGGCCGGGTAACGTCGGGGCGTGGACGTCATCAGACTGATCGGCCTGAGCGAGGACCCCATCACGGCGGACCAGGCGCTCGCCGCCGTCGCCGACCCCGGCGCGGGCGGCATCGCCGTCTTCGTCGGCGCCGTGCGCGACGACGACGCCGGCCGCCGGGTCGGCGGCCTCGCCTACTCCGCGCACCCCAGCGCCGCCGACCGGCTCAGGGAGGTCGTCGAGCGGGTCGCCGCCGACATCCCGCTGCGCGCCGTCGCCGCCGTGCACCGGGTCGGCGAGCTGGCGATCGGCGACACCGCCGTGGTCGTCGCCGCGGCCGCCGCGCACCGCGCCGAGGCCTTCGACGGCTGCCGGCGGCTGATCGACGACATCAAGGCCCAGGTGCCCATCTGGAAGCACCAGCGGTTCACCGACGGCACCGCCGAGTGGGTGGGCGCGGGTGAGGAGCCCGGCCGGCCGGGGGAGCCCGCGGACGCGGCGAGCGCGCCGACACCTCCCATAGGCACCGGAACCGGCACCGGGTACGCATAAGCTTCGCTGCATGCCTGGCCTACTCCGCCGATCCCTCACCCTCATCGTCGCGGGCGCGCTCGTCCTGGTGCTGGCGGTGGCCAGCGTGCTGCTGCCCGTGCCGTACATCGTCCTGCAGCCCGGCCCCACCGAGAACGTCATCGGGGGCGGCGGCGAGCCACCGCTCATCACGGTCGACGGCCACGAGGTGCCCGCCACCGAGGGCGAGCTGCGCATGGTCACCATCTCCTACACCGGCGGCCCCGGCAGCCCGCTCGACCTGTTCACGGCGCTGTCGGCCTGGATCGAGCCGGACCGCGCCGTGGTCCCCCAGGAGACCCTCTTCCCGCCCGACCAGAGCGCCGACGACGTCGACCAGGCCAACCAGCAGATGATGGTCGACTCCCAGACGGTCGCCACCGCCGCGGCCCTGCGCCAGCTGGAGATGCCCGTCGAGGCCGCCGTCGCCGTCGGCGGCGTGCAGGAGGGCATGCCCGCCGACGGCGAGCTGGAGATCGGCGACGTCATCACCGAGGTCGACGGCGAGCCCGTCGACAGCCCCGAGGAGGCGGCCGGGCTGATCCGCGACCGCGAGCCGGGCAGCGAGGTCGTCATCGACGTGGACCGCCAGGGCGAGCCCACCGAGGTCGAGCTCACCACCGAGGCGGCCGAGGGCGACCCCGAGCAGAGCGTCGTGGGCGTGGTCGTGCAGGCCAGCTACGACTTCCCCGTCGAGGTCGACATCACCGTCGAGGACATCGGCGGCCCCAGCGCCGGCCTGATCTTCGCGCTCTCGCTGGTCGACATCATCGGCGGCGAGGACCTCACCGGCGGCCACCACGTCGCCGGCACCGGCACGATCACGGTCGACGGCGAGGTCGGCCCGGTCGGCGGGGTGCCGCAGAAGCTCGTCGGCGCGGCCCGCGACGGCGCCACCGTCTTCCTGATCCCGGCCGGCAACTGCGACGCCGCCGCCGACGCGCCCGAGGGGCTCGACGTCGTCCGGGTGGACACCCTCGACGGCGCCATCCAGGCGCTGGAGACCCTGCGCACCGGCGAGGGCGAGCTGCCCCGGTGCCCGTGACGCGGCCCGCCCGGTCCGCTCCCGGCAGCGGGCAAGATGGTGGGGTGCCCACACTCGCAGACGTCGTCCACGACATCGAGCGCCACGCCGCCTCGGGCGGCTGGGACCAGCCGCCCGCGCTGTACGCCCTGGTGCCCACCGGCCGCCTCCGCGAGGAGCAGCCCGAACTCGCCGCCCAACTCGGCCTCGCCGAGTCCGAGCCCGACGGCCTCACCCCGCTGCGCCAGGACCGGCTGCCCGCCGACGTTCCGCTGGAGACGCTGCTGGAGCGGATCGCCTGGCCCGAGTCGGTGGCCGGCTGCGCCCTCGTACTGGAGCGGATCATGCTCGACGGCGCCGACGAGCCGCCGGACGGAGCCGACCCCGCCGAATGGGCGGCACGGCAGCCCGGCCGCGAGGACGTCCGCATGGTCGCCGCCGTGCTGCGCGACGGCTCCCGCCACTCCGCGCTGCGGATGCGCGCGCACGACAGCGACGACCAGGTGCTGTCCGGCCCCGACCTCATCCCGGCGCTGACCGCCGCCCTGGCCGTGACCCTGCGCGACTGAACGCTCCGGGCGCGTACGCGCGCCCGTCCGGCCGCACGGGACGGACACGGCGGAGCGCGGGGGGCGACGCCGCCGCACGCATCTACTACATTGCAGAGACCGAGCGGCTCCCCGCGGCCGCCGCCCGCGACGCCCGTCCCGCACCCGCGGCGCCCGGGAACCCGGCGGCTCGGCGGCGAGTTGAAGACAAGAGAAGCCATGGCATGCGGCGGTCACCACGCCCCGAGCAGCCTGTAGAGATCGACCCTGATAGGGGGAGGCGTGACCTTCCGTTCGCCCGGTGGAGCACAGGCGTCGCGAGGCCGCTCGCGGCTCATCGTGCCGGTGGTCGCCGCAGTAGTGATCCTCGTGATGCTCGTCGTGCTCTACGCGAGCTTCTGGACCGACTACCTGTGGTTCCGCTCGGTCGACTACACCGAGGTCTTCCTCACCCAGCTGCGCACCCAGGCCATCATGTTCGCCGCCGGCGCGGCCGTCATGGGCCTCTTCGTGGGCGTCAACACCTACATCGCCTACCGGGTCCGCCCCACCTACCGGCCGTTCTCCCTGGAGCAGCAGGGTCTTGAGCGCTACCGGATGACCATCGACCCCCTGCGCAGGATGATCTTCTGGGGCCTGGTCGGGGTGCTCGCGCTGATGGCCGGCGCCTCGGCGGCCGGCGGCTGGCAGACCTGGCTGACCTTCTCCAACCAGGAGCCCTTCGGCGTCACCGACCAGCAGTTCGGTACGGACATCTCCTTCTTCATGTTCACCTATCCGTTCATCCGGCTGGTGATGTCCTACCTGTTCGGCGGCGTGATCCTCGCGCTGATCACCTCCGTCATCACCCACTACGTCTACGGCGGGGTGCGGCTGCAGACCCAGGGCGAGCGCGCCACCCCGGCCGCGCGGGTGCACCTGTCGGTGCTGCTCGGCATCTTCGTGCTGCTCAAGGCGGTCGCCTACTGGCTCGACACCTACGGCCTGGCCTACTCCGAGCGCGGCTACGTGCACGGCCCGTCCTACACCGACGTCAACGCCCTGCTCCCGGCCAAGTACATCCTCGCCGGGATCGCGGTCATCTGCGCGCTGCTCTTCTTCGCCAACATCATCCGGCGCGGCGCCATGCTGCCGATCGTCGGCCTCCTCATGCTCGGCATCTCCGCCTTCCTGCTCGGCGTCGCCTACCCGGCGATCGTGCAGCAGTTCCAGGTGCAGCCGAACGAGGCGCGGATGGAGGAGCCCTACATCGAGCGCAACATCGAGGCCACCCGCGCCGCCTACGACGTCGCCGACGCCGAGATCATCGACTACAACGCCAACACCGAGCTGACGCCCAACGAACTGGCCAGCGAGGCCGAGACCATCTCCGGCGTGCGGCTGCTCGACCCCAACGTCGTCTCCACCGCCTACCAGCAGCTCCAGCAGATCCGCGGCTTCTACGAGTTCCCCGAGCAGCTGGACGTCGACCGGTACCCCGACGCCGAGGGCAACCTCCGCGACACCGTGATCGCCGCCCGCGAGATGGGCGCCGTTCCGGCCGACCAGGACAACTGGATCAACCGCCACCTCGTCTACACCCACGGCTACGGCCTGGTGGCCGCGCCCGGCAGCGAGGTCGACGACACCGGCCGGCCCGCGTTCATCGAGCGCGACATCCCGTCCAGCGGCGAGCTGGGCATCGACCAGCCCCGCATCTACTTCGGCGAGCGCACCTCCGACTACGCCATCGTCGGCGCGCCCGAGGGCGCGGCCCCCCGCGAGTACGACTACCCCGACGAGGCCAGCGGCGGCCAGCAGAGCTACACCTACACCGGCGACTCCGGCGTCCCCGTCGGCGGCTTCTTCAACCGGCTGCTCTACGCCATCGTGCTGCGCGACGCGAACTTCCTGCTCTCCACCAGCGAGCTGAACAGCGAGTCGCAGATCCTGCTGAACCGCGAGCCCCGCGAACGCATCCAGCAGGTCGCGCCCTTCCTCTCGCTCGACGGCAACCCGTACCCGGCGGTGGTCGACGGCCGGATCGTCTGGATCGTCGACGCCTACACCGTCTCCGACGCCTACCCCTACAGCCAGCGCGTCAGCTTCGGCGAGGCCACCAGCGACACCTCCACCCAGACCGGCGCCGTCCAGCAGCAGCCGACCGACCGCCTCAACTACATCCGCAACTCCGTCAAGGCCACGGTCGACGCCTACACGGGCGAGGTGAACCTCTACGAGTGGGACACCGAGGACCCCGTGCTGCACACCTGGATGAACGCCTTCCCCAGCGTCGTGCAGGAGCACGAGGAGATCCCGCAGGAGCTGCTGCAGCACTTCCGCTACCCCGAGGACCTGTTCAAGGTCCAGCGGCACATCCTGGCCCAGTACCACGTCACCGAGCCCGGCGCCTTCTACAGCGGCGGCGACTTCTGGCTGGTTCCCGACGACCCC
Organism: Allonocardiopsis opalescens; assembly: GCF_003002095.1. GTDB lineage: Bacteria > Actinomycetota > Actinomycetes > Streptosporangiales > Streptosporangiaceae > Allonocardiopsis > Allonocardiopsis opalescens. The sequence continues at coordinate 789,099 of NZ_PVZC01000001.1, forward strand.
ACCCAGGAGTCCGGCATCTCGCAGCCGCCGTACTACCTGACCGTGCAGATGCCCTGCCCGTCGCGGCCCGAGGACAACGCCGAGGCCGCCGAGGGCGGCGGCGCCGCCGAGGAGCCGCCGTCGGAGACCGAGGGCGCGGAGGCCGACCAGTGCGACCCCGAGCCCCGGTTCTCGCTGACCTCCGCCTTCGTGCCGCGCGACCGGCCGAACCTCGCCGCCTTCATGGCGGTCAGCTCGGCGCCGGGGGAGGACTACGGCCAGATCCAGCTGCTCCAGCTGCCCACCGACTCCCCGATCCAGGGCCCCGGGCAGGTGCAGAACTCCTTCAACTCCGACACCGAGGTCGCCGACACCCTGAACGTGCTGCGGATCGGCGACTCCGAGACCATCAACGGCAACCTGCTCACCCTGCCCTTCGGTGGCGGACTCCTGTACGTGCAGCCCGTGTACGTCCAGTCCACCGAGAGCCAGGCCGAGCCCTACCCGGTGCTCCGCAGGGTGCTGGTCCTCTACGGCGGCTCCATCGGCTTCGGCACCAACCTCCAGGACGCCCTGAACCAGGTCTTCGAAGGCGACCCCAGCGAGCTCCCCGAGGACCTGGAAGGCGTCGAGGGCGGCACCGTCAGCCCTGAGGTCCGCGCGGCCCTCAACGACGCCACCGCCGCCTACGAGGCCGGCCAGGAGGCCCTCCAGGCCGGCGACTTCGCCGCCTACGGCGAGGCCAACGAAGACCTCGCCGCCGCCCTGGAGCAGGCCGCCCGCCTCATGGGCGGCGGCAGCCAGGTGGACGACTCCGGCACCGCCGAGCCGTCCCCCGCCCCCAGCCCCGAAGGCGAGTAACCCGAAAGCGGACCCGACCCACCACGGAGACCGGGAGCGGCCTTAGGCCGCTCCCGGTCTCCGTCGTATCCGACGACGCAGGCGTGCCCCCATCCCAACGCCGCCACGACCGAGGGAAGCGCAGCACGCCCCGAACCACAGCCGTCCCTCACCGGTCCGGTTCACGCCAAGCCACCACCGTGAACCCTCAACGTCATAGGGACGAGGTGCGCACCCCCAGAACCAAGAACAACGGCCGACGGCCCACCGGATTCAGTTCCCCCACACCGCCAACGCGAGAGCCCACTGGTATGGCGACGCGGCCCACAACCCCAGAACCACGAACATCAGTCGACCCCCCACCAGGTCCCGGCGCACCCCACACCACCGAGATGAAAACCCAAGGCCACCAGGACCGAAAAGCACCGCCCTCGCGAACACAAGCGAACCACCAAGCGGGTCGAGCCCCCACCTCGCCGAGGCGAGCCCGCAAAGGTGCCAGCGGAAAATGCAGCCTCAAGGCCGTGAACACCGCGTGCTGCTGCCCCCGGTCCGGTTTCCCCCCATCGCGGGGGGAGACTTCAACGGTGTCCAGGGGGTGAGGGGCGTAGCCCCACAGTGGTGAACGACGGCCGGTCTCCCACCGGGTTCCGCTTCACCCACGCCGCGGGGGTGCGGCCTCAACGGTGTGCGGGGTGAAGGGCGCAGCCCCACAGTCGCGAACGACGGCCGGTCACCCACCAGGTTCTGGTTCTCCCCACATCGCGGGGTGGGTCCTCAGCGGTGTCCGGGGGTGAGGGGCGCAGCCCCACAGCCGTGAACGACGGCCGGTCACCCACCAGGTTCTGGTTCTCCCCACATCGCGGGGTGGGTCCTCAGCGGTGTCCGGGGGTGAGGGGCGCAGCCCCACTGTCGTGCACGACGGTCGGTCACCCACTCGATTCCGGTTCCCCCACATCGCGGGGTGCGGCCTCAACGATGTGCGGGGGCGAGGGGCGCAGCCCCACAGTCGTGAACAACGGCCGATCCCCCACCGGGTTCTGGTTTCCCTCACATCGTCGGGGTGCGGCCTCGACGTTGTGGGGGTGGGGGGTCCAGGGGGGCGCCAGCCCCCCTGGTGTGGGGGGCTCCGGGGGGCCATGCCCCCCGGGCAGACACGCGAAGGGCCCGGCGGTGAAGCAAGCAGAAGGCTTGCGAACACACCGGGCCCAGGGCACGTAGCGGGGGCAGGATTTGAACCTGCGACCTCTGGGTTATGAGCCCAGCGAGCTACCGAACTGCTCCACCCCGCGTCGGGATGCCTTCAGTGTAGGGGGTGGGGGGCGCGGGTCCAAATCGTTTCACCGCAACCGCGCCCGCTGTGCGGTCGGGGCGGTGCCGTCGTCCGGTGGCGGGGGCGCGGGTCGGCTAGTTGGGCTGCGGTCTGGCGGTGTGGTGGTCGCGGGTGGTGCTGAAGCGCGCTTCGGTGGCGTGGCCGGGGAGCGGGGTGAGCTGGGCGCCCAGGCGGCGGGCGAGGGTGAGCATGGGGCCGTTGCCGGCGTCGGTGACGGTGTGGATCTCGGCGAGGCCGTGGTCGCGGGCGATGTGGAGGAGGAGGCGGGCCAGGTGGGTGCCGAGCCCGCGGCCCTGCCAGTCGTCCCGGACGAGGAGGGCCAGCTCGGCGGTGCCGGGGCGGTCCGTGTAGAGCAGGTGGCCGACGGCGGCGGCCTCCGACGCGCCTTCGGGGCGGGCCACCAGGCTGATGCCGCGGCCCGGATCGCAGAAGCCCTCGAACATGCGCGGTGTGAGGGCGTCGACCGCGCCGCCGTAGCGGGACCTGCGGCTCTCCGGGCTGCAGCGGTCGTGCAGCCGCTGCAGCTCCGACAGGTCGGCGGCGTCCAGCTCGCGCACGGTCAGACCGGCGCCGTCCGCCAGCCGGAGCCGGTGCACCCGTGACGGGGTGGCCGCGGAAGGGAGGACCGCACGCACCATCGCGTCGGCCCGGGCGGCCTCCGTCAGCGTGAACGGCATGGCGGGCCTTCGCAGCCGGATGTGCCGCGCGCCGCCCACCCGCACCAGCAGCTCCCCGCCGCCGTCCTGCTCAAGGTCGTCGGCGGACGCGGCGCCGTCGACCCAGGCGGCGTCCTCGGCACGCAGCAGATCGCGCAGCACCTCGGGCAGCGCCTGCGGACTCGCCTTCAACCGCGACGCGAGCAGCAGCACCCGGGTGGGTTCGTCGACCAGCTCCGCCGGACTCGCGGGGACCGCCGCGATCGTCTCCGCCGACGGCGCCTGGCGCAGCGCGTCCATCAGCGGCCCCGGATCACGCGGCCCCGTCACCAGGAACTCGTCGATCACCCCCGCCGAATCGATCTGCGCCGTGATCCCGAGGATGTTCTCCTTCGCGGCCGCCAGCACACGCGTCAGCCCGGCCAGGCGGCCAGGGCGGTCCTCCACCTTGACTCGGATTCGCCACAGAGGCACGACAGCTCCTTCGTCCGATCACTCCAGCCGACGGCGCGGCCTACGGCAGCCCGACCTCGACCCGGCCCGCACGCACCTGCACCGGATAGACCTCCACCGTCCGCGCACCCTCCAGATCCAGGCACCGCCCTGTGCACAGATCGAAACGCCGCCCCGACGACGGCGACCACACCGACGGGACACCCCCCACATCCGCGACCGCACCCGAACTCAGGCCGTAGGCGCCGCTCACCGGATCGAAATCGTCCAGCGCGTGCACCGTGCCCGCCGGAGTGCGGAACACCGCGATCTGGCAGCCGCGCAGCAGCGCCCGATGCCCATGGCCCGCCACCAGATCCGCCACCGGGCCCGCATCGATCCAATCGCCCAAGGCGATCGCACCCCAGTGCAAGCGCCCCGTCGACGGCGAGGCCAACGGATCAGGCACGGACAGCACCCGGACCATCGTCGGAACGGACATCAGCGGCTCCCTCGGTGTCGAAGCGGACGCGGCACGGACAGGCAAGAGCTCATAGCCCACCGCGACCCCGCCGACCCGCCACCGGCACCCGCCGACAGCGCCAACCGACCCGAACCCCGGAACCCGCCCGCACCGCCCACCGCACTTGTGGAGCGGCGGACGGCACCGATCCTCGCCCCCCGCTGTTTCCCGACCGGGTCTCCGCGATCACCACCAGGTAAAACCCGCCCCGCCCCGCACCGCCCCGAACCGATTTGCGGTGACCATCCGCAGGCCATAGAGTTACGGCATCCCGACGCGGGGTGGAGCAGTTCGGTAGCTCGCTGGGCTCATAACCCAGAGGTCGCAGGTTCAAATCCTGCCCCCGCTACGTGCCCTGGGCCCGGTGTGTTCGCAAGCCTTCTGCTTGCTTCACCGCCGGGCCCTTCGCGTGTCTGCCCGGGGGGCATGGCCCCCCGGAGCCCCCCACACCAGGGGGGCTGGCGCCCCCCTGGACCCCCCCACCCCCACAACGTCGAGGACTCACTCCGACGATGTGGGGGGAAACAGAATCGGGTCGGGACATCGGTCGTCGTTCACGGCTGTGGGGCTGCGCCCCTCGCCCCCGGGACATCGTTGAGGTCTCACCTCGGCGATGTGGGGTGAAGCGGAACCTGGTGGGTGACCGGTTGTCGTTCGCGGCTGTGGGGCTACGCCCCTCACCCCCGGACACCGTCGAGGACCCACCTCGGCGATGTGGGGTGAAGCGGAACCTGGTGGGGGATCGGCCGTCGTTCACGACTGTGGGGCGCTCCTCACCCCGCACACCGTTGAGGCCGCACCTTGACGGTGTGGGGGAATCTGGGGGCCGGAACCCGGTGGGAGGCCAGCCGTTGTCCAGGGCTGTGGGGTGCGCCCTCGCCTCCGACGGGGTTGAGAGCTGGTGAGGAAGAACCGTTGTTGTGCCTGGGCGGTTACGAGGGCTCTCGGGTGCTTTGGAGGAGCTTGCCGGAGCCGTCGGCGAGGACCCAGAAAGTCCAGCCGTTGCGGTTGGGGTTGACGTCGGGCTTGTAGTGGGTCACCACGGCGCGGGCGGCGCCGGTCGGGGACTTGAAGCTCTGGCCGGTGAGCGGGCCCGACGTGATGTCGATTCGCGAAGTGCTCGGGTCGTACCTGCCCTGCGTGCGGTGTCCTTCGTAGTCGGCGTACACCGGCAGGCCGCTGGCCGTCTCCGGATGCTCCATTTCCTCTGTTTTCGCAGACGGCATGCTCGCGGAAGCCACCAGTCGTGCAACCACCTCGCCTGCGGTGCAGCCGCTCATGCGGGCTGCGAACTCAAGTGAGCGGTAGGTCTGCTCATCTACTTCGATCGTCGTGGGCATCGCCACTCCTTCCTCGCGAAGAAGTTAGCGACGAAAAAGAAGAATTTCAAGCAGTTGGAGGAGGGGAAAGTTCGGGGCTGTGCGGTTCAGGGGCAGGGGCTCGTGGTTCGGAGATCGCGTCCTTGCGCCGTACGAGCCGGGGGGTACGCAGCGAGGGGGCGGTTCTACTCCAGTTCGAAGCCGTCGCAGGAGACGAAGGTCTCGCCGTCGGGGCCGGTGGTGTACCACAGGACGGTGTAGACGCCTGTCGAGATCTCCTCGGGGGTGGGGGTGTAGTCGGCGGGGAAGGCGGTTTCGGCCCATTCGGCGGCGGCCGCGGTGGCCTCGGCGGTGAAGACGGTGCCGTCGGGTGAGGTGACGCGGGCCTGGACGGGGATCTCGGCGGAGCCTTCGGCGTCGCGGAGCGCCACCCGGACCTCGGCGTCGGTCCCGACAGGGCTGCGGGGGGCGGCGGTCTGCCAGGAGCCCGCCACGGTGGTGGTCAGGTGCGGCTCGCAGGTCATCGTCTCGGGGGAGAAGGCGATGTCCGGGGGCACCTCGACCGCCTGGGGCGTGGCGTTGTCGGCGGCCGCGGGCTCGTCGGCGGCGGGTGCGCCGCAAGCGGCGGCGAGCACGAGTAGCGCCGCGGCGGGGGCGGTGAGGAAGCGCGATGCGAGGTTCACGGGCGGCAGCGTAGCCAACCAGGCGCGAGCGTGGGGCATACGCGCGCGATTCGGACGACCGTGAGGACTGCGCCCCCTGAGGCGCGCGCACGGGAAGCGGATCCAGCGCGGGGCGGCACCGGAGAATTCGATCAGGGAGCACAGGAACCGGCCAGGGAACTGGACCGGGTGCCGGCGTGCCGCCGAGGCACCGGACGTACGCACGGCCGCGTCGGGGTGCGGACGGACCGCGCCCCCAGGCCACCACCCGAGGGCCGCACACCAGGGCCGCGAGCCGCGCACCACCATCCGGAAAACCGGCCCCTCCGCCGCCCCCGCGGCGGTCCCCCTCCCGCCCGGGGGGACGACCCCAACACCATTTTCGCGCGCATCGCGGTCCGACCGCGAGAGCCGGGCGGGGGCTGTGGACAACACCGCCCACGCCGCCAGCAAACTGTGGACAACCCGGCCGGAACGGCACGCCCGTGCACCAGATGGTGTAGGCGGAGATCGCGAGTAGAGCGGGGGTCAGGCCAGGCGGAGTTTCGGGTCGCCGCCGAGTCGGGCGAGGACCTCGGCGTGCAGGTGGCCGTTGGTGCAGACGATGCTGCCGCCGTCGACGCTGTTCTGGCCGTTGAGGTCGGTGTAGGTGCCGCCGGCCTCCTCCACGAGGACGGTCAGCGCGGCCATGTCCCACAGGGACAGTTCCGGCTCGGCCGACACGTCGACGGCGCCCTCGGCGACCATGACGTGTGACCAGAAGTCGCCGTACGCACGGGTGCGCCAGACCGAGCGCGTCAGGTCGACGAACTGGTCGAAGCGGCCCGCGGCCTCCCATTCGGCCAGGTCGGAGAAGGACAGGGAGGCGTCGCTGATCTTGGAGACGCCCGACACCTGGCAGCGCGACGCCTTGGCCAGGCTCCGGCCCGACCAGGCGCCGCCGTTGCGGGCGGCCCACCAGCGGCGGTTCAGGGCGGGGGCCGAGATGAGACCGACGACGACTTCGGGGCCGTCCATCAGGGCGATCAGCGTCGCCCAGACGGGGACGCCGCGCACGTAGTTGCGGGTGCCGTCGATCGGGTCGAGCACCCAGCAGCGGGTGGCGCGGCCGGTGCGGCCGTACTCCTCGCCGATGACGGCGTCGCGGGGCCGGGCGCGCTTGAGGATGCCGCGCAGCACCTCCTCCACGGCGCGGTCGGCGTCGGTGACCGGCGTCAGGTCCGGTTTGGTGTCGATGGTCAGATCGAGGGCTCGGAACCGGCGAGTGGAGACATCGTCGGCCGCGTCCGCGAGGACGTGGGCGAGACGCAGGTCATCGTCAAAGGCCGCCATGCCGCGAAACGCTACCGTGCTTGGCGCTTCGCCAGTAGATCCACCACCCCGGAGAGGCGTGTCCGCACCGCAACGGCGGACCGCGCGCCGTCGCTGCGACACTGGGGCCATGAGCGAACAACTGCGCTATCAGGAGATCGCGCCGCCGGCCTTCCTGTTCGACCTCGACGGCACGCTGATCGACAGCGTCTACCAGCACGTGATCGCGTGGCGGACCGCGCTCGCGGAGATGGGGATCGACCTGTCCGTCTGGCGGATCCACCGCAGGATCGGCATGAGCGGCGGCCTGTTCGTGGCGGCGCTGCTCCGCGAGACGGGGGTGCGACTGAGCACCGAGCAGCTCGAGGCGCTGCAACGCGCCCACGCGCGCGAGTACAACGCCCAGATCGACTCGGTGCGCGCGCTGCCCGGCGCCCCCGAACTGCTGCGCAGCCTGACCGAGCGCGGCATCCCGTGGGCCATCGCGACCAGCGGCCGCGCCGAGACGGCCAGGTCGGCGCTCGGCACGCTCGGACTGCCCGAGGACACCCCCATGGTCACCCGCGACCTGGTCCGCTACGCCAAGCCCGACCCCGACCTGTTCCTGGCCGCCGCCTCCCTGCTCGGCGTCGACCCGGGCAACGCGATGGTGGTGGGCGACAGCGTCTGGGACCTGCTCGCCGCCCGCCGCGCGGGCGCCCTCGGCGTCGGACTGCTCTCCGGCGGCTACGGCCGCGAGGAACTGGAGCGCACCGGCGCCTTCCGCGTCTACACGGACCCCGCCGACCTGCTCCAGCGCCTGGACGAGCTGGGCGTCCGGCAGTAGCGGCCGGAGTGCGGGGATGGTGCGGCGGGCCGGGCGCGCAGGCTCGTGCCGCGCGGTCCGCCGACTTCCGCCGCCCGCTGCGAGCGGTGGTCCGTCCGACCCGTCGCGCCGTGACCAGGCACGGGCCGGCACTGCTTCCTCCGGCCGCGTGAACGGCCCCAGTGCCGGGACTGGCTCTACTCGTGGTCGCCTACACCATCTGGTGCGCCGGGTGCTCCGGTGCGCGGGGTTGTCCACAGTTTGTCGGTGGCGTGGGCGGTGTTGTCCACAGCCCCCGCCCGGCTCTCGCGGTCAGACCGCGATGCGCGCGAAAATGGTGTTGGGGTCGTCCCCCCGGGCGGGAGGGGGACCGCCGCGGGGGTTGGGGGATCCGCTGGACGTGGTTCGCGGGCCCCGGGGGAGTCGAGTATCCGGTGCGCCCCTCTTCGCGATGTCCGGGGATACGGTCCGCTGACAGGGCCCTGAGGGCAGGACCACCTGGTGTGCCCTCTGGGGGTCTGGCTCCGTGACCCTGGCGTCAACGGGTTCACCCCGGCCCGCTCCAACGGTACGGCTCCGCGCACCACGGCTCGCGGATGCCGCTACGCCCTCACGGTTCGTCGTCAGGGCGGTTGGTCAGGAGGCGACGGAGCGAGTCGAGGCGGGTGGCGCGGGCGTTGCCGCGGGCGACCCAGGCGTCCAGGGCGCAGTCGGGGGTGAGGTGGTCGCAGCCGGGCGGGCAGTCGGCGGTGGCCTCGACCAGGTCGGGGAAGGCGGCCGCGACGGTCTGCGGGTCGACGTGGGCCAGGCCGAAGCTGCGGACGCCGGGGGTGTCGACGATCCAGCCGCCACCGGAGTCGGCGGGCAGCGGGAAGGCGACGGCGGAGGTGGAGGTGTGCCGACCGCGGCCGGTCACCGGGTTCACGCCGCCGACGGCCCGGTCGGCGTCCGGTACCAGCGCGTTGACCAGGGTGGACTTGCCCACTCCTGAGGAGCCGATGAACACGCTGGAGCGGCCGGTGAGGTGGGTGCGCAGTTCGTCGAGGCTGCCGCCCCGGCCGGTGACCACGCAGGGCACCTCGAGTTCGCGGTAGAGGTCGGCCAGGTCGCCCGGCTCGGCGAGGTCGGACTTGGTGAGGCAGAGCAGCGGCAGCAGGTCGGCGTCGAAGGCGGCGACCAGGCAGCGGTCCACGAACCTCGGCCGGATCGGCGGGTCGGCCAGCGAGGTGACGATGACGAGCTGGTCGGCGTTGGCGACGATCACCCGCTCCACCGGGTCGGTGTCGTCGGCGGTGCGGCGCAGCACCGAGGCGCGGTCCTCCACCCGCACCACCCGCGCCAGCGTATCGGGGCGGCCCGAGAGGTCGCCGACGAGCCGCACCCGGTCGCCCACCACGATGCTGCCCCGGCCCAGCTCGCGGGCCTTCATCGCGGTGACGGACCGCTCCTCGACCAGGCAGGTGTACCGGCCCCGGTCCACGGTGACGACGCGCCCCTCGGCCGCGTCGTCGTGGCTGGGCCGGGTGCGGGTGCGCGGCCGAGAGCCGGGGCGCGGGCGGACCCGGACGCTGTCCTCGTCGACGTAGCGCCGGCGGGTCAGGACGCGTCCCCCAGCATCGACGCCCACATCCCGGGGAAGTCGGGGAGGGTCTTGCCGGTGGTGGCGATGTCGTCGACCGCGACGCCGGGCCTGACCAGGCCGATCACCGCGCCCGCCGTGGCGAGGCGGTGGTCGTCGTAGCTGCGGAACAGGCCGCCGCGCAGCGGCCGCGGCCGGATCTCCAGGCCGTCGTCCAGCTCGGTCACCTCGCCGCCGAGTCCGTTGATCTCGGCGGCCAGCGCGGCGATCCGGTCGGTCTCGTGCCGGCGCAGGTGCGCCACCCCGGTCAGCCGGCTCGGGGAGTCGGCCAGCGCCGCCACGGCCGCGATGGTGGGGGTCAGCTCGCCGACGTCGTGCAGGTCGGCCTCGATGCCGTGGACGGCGCCGCCGCCGCGCAGGGTCAGGCCGCCGTCGGAGAAGGCGACCTCGCCGCCCATCCGGGCGAAGATCTCGCGCAGGGCGTCGCCGGGCTGGGTGGTCTCGGCGGGCCAGCCGGGGATGGTGACGGTGCCGCCGGTGACCAGCGCCGCGGCCAGGAACGGGGCGGCATTGGAGAGGTCGGGTTCCACCTCGATCCGCGCGGGCCGCAGCTCGCCGGGGGCCACCCGCCACAGGTCGGGCGCCGACGCCTCGACCCGCGCGCCCGCCGCCCGCAGCATCTGGAGGGTCATCTCGATGTGCGGCTGCGAGGGCACCGGCGGGCCGGAGTGGCGCACCTCCACCCCCTTGTCGAAGCGCGCGCCGGCCAGCAGCAGGCCCGACACCAGCTGCGAGGAGCCCGAGGCGTCCAGGGTGACGGGGCCGCCGGCCAGCGCGCCGCGGCCGCGGACGGTGAGGGGGAGCGCGCCGCGCCCGCCGTCGTCGATCTCGGCGCCGAGCGCGCGCAGTGCCCCGAGCAGCGGGCCGATCGGCCGCTCGCGGGCGCGGGGGTCGCCGTCGAAGGCGACGGGCCCCGAGGCCAGTGCGGCGAGCGGCGGGACGAAGCGCATCACCGTGCCGGCATTGCCCACGTCGACGGCGGCCGGGCCGCGCAGCGGGCCCGGAGTGACCTGCCAGTCGGCACCGGAGGCGTCCGCGACGTCGACGCCCATCGCCCGCAGCGCTCCCGCCATCAGCAGGGTGTCGCGGCTGCGCAGCGGCGCGTGCACGCGTACGGGGGCGGCGGCCAGCGCGGCCAGGACCAGGGCGCGGTTGGTCATGGACTTCGACCCGGGCAGCCGGACGGTGGCGCGCACCGGGGTGCGGGCGGTCGGCGCGGGCCAGTGGCCGGGGTGCTGGGTCTGCTGCATGGGCACCAAGTCTAGGCGAGGTGCCCCGCCGTCAGCGGGGAAGCAGCCGCTCCGCACCGGTCCGCGCCCGGCGCACGGTGCGGCGGGAGCGGGCGCGTACCTCGCGGGTGCCGCCGCGCACGCTCTTGGAGACGTTCCTGGCGTTCTTGGAGACGCTCTTGGAGAGGTCTTCGGCGCCCTTGGAGACGTTCTTGGACAGCTCGCCGGCGCCGCGCCGCAGCGAGCTCGGCCGCTTCTTCGGCTCGGTGGCCACCATCAGCACCGCGCCGAGCAGGCCGAGGTCGCGGGCGAGGCGGTCGGAGCCGCCCTTGCGCTCGCCGTCCTCGCCCCGCAGCCGGTACTCCACCAGCAGGTTCGGCACCATGTGCACCGCGAGGGCGGCGCAGGCGAGCCTGCGGTTCCAGCCGAGCAGGAGCAGGGCGCCTCCGGCGACCCCGAGCGCGCCCTGGAGCCGCACCACGGTCTCGGGGTCGTCGGGCACCCACGGGTAGCGGCCGGAGAGCCGCCGCAGGACGGGGGCGAGCGCGTCGGCGGGCGGGCCCGGTTCGCGCAGCTGCTGAACGCCGCTGAGCACGAAGGGCACCGCGAGCATCCGCTGCGCCTGACTGCGTAGGAGTCCCATGTAGGTCTATCTGGCCGCTGCGCCGCCGGGCAAACCTCGGCTCCGCGCGGCCGCGCGGAGACCCGCGGACGGGGGCGCGGCGCGGGCTCCCAGGGGAGCGGGCGGGAAGGGCGGGTCCGGCCGGTGCGGGCGCGCGGGTCCCCTAGGCTGGCGGCATGTGCGGCAGGTACGCCCTGGCCCGGACGCGCGGACAGCTGCAGATGGAGTTCGGCGCGGAGTGGGCCGTCCCCGAGGAGCTGACCCCCGATTACAACGTCGCGCCGACCAAGCGCGTCTACGCGGTGCTGGAGCGCCGCGTCGCGCCCGGCGCGCCGCCGCGCCGCGAGCTGCGCGACCTGCGCTGGGGGCTGGTGCCCTCCTGGTCGAAGGACTCCGGCGGCGCGGCGAAGATGATCAACGCGCGGCTGGAGTCGGTCGCCGAGAAGCCGGCCTTCCGCGGCGCCCTCGCCCGGCGCCGCTGCCTGGTCCCGGTCGACGGGTACTACGAATGGCTGGTGGAGGGGGCCGACCGCCCGCGCTCCCAGCAGCGGCGCCACCCTTACCACGTCAGCTTCCGCGGCGGCCGCCCGCTCGCGCTGGCCGGACTCTACGAGCTGTGGCGCGATCCCGTGCGGCCCGACGGCGACCCCGACGCCTGGTGGCGCACCTGCGCGATCATCACCACCGAGGCCAATCCGGAGATCCGCGGCATCCACCACCGGATGCCGATGCCGGTGGCCCCGTCGGTCTGGGACCGCTGGCTCGATCCCGCCCTCACCGACACCGACGAGGTGCTGGGGCTGCTCCGGCCGCCGCCGGAGGGCTCGCTGGCGGCGCACCGGGTCGGCGACGCCGTCAACAGCGTGCGCAACAACGACCCCTCGCTGCTGCGGCCGCACCAGCCCGAGCCGGAACCGGAGGAGGCGCAGCTGTTCTAGCGGTCCGCGGCTCAGGGCTTGCGGGCGCTGGCGACCAGGTGCATCCCGCTGAACTCCGCGGAGTCGGCCGCCTCCAGCTCCGCCTGGACCAGGCGGGGCAGCGCGCGCTCGTTGGACGACAGCACCAGTTCGACCGTTGAGGCCGACAGCACCGTGCGCGGCTTCATCCACTCCAGTTCGAGGCCGGTGTCGGAGACCAGTTCGCGCAGCTGGTCGCCGGTGAAGCAGCGGGTGATGGTGCCGTCGGGCCAGGGGACCAGCAGCACCTCGGCCGCGGCCGCGTTGGCGAGTTCGCGCCAGCGGTCCTGCTCGGCCAGCAGGGCCATGCCGAGCACCACGGAGTCGACGCACAGCAGCGCCCGGCCGCCGGGCCGCAGCACCCGGGCGATCTCGCCCATCAGCGCCTCGGTGACCAGCTGCCGCGACAGCACCTGGCTGTCGGCGATCACCGCGTCGAAGGATCCGTCGGTGAAGAAGGACAGGAAGGTGCCGTCACCGATGACGGGGTGCAGCCGGGAGTCGAGGGCGGGGAGGTCGGCCGGCTTGCGCGGGTCGACCACGGCCACCACGTCGTGTCCGGCCAGCACGGCGTGCCGGGTGCTCGCGGAGTTCACGCCGGACAGGTCGAGCAGGCGGCCCGGCGGGCGCGGCAGCCAGCGGTTCAGCTGGGCGGACGCGACCGCCCAGTAGAACCGCCAGTACGCCGAGGGCGAGTCGCTCGCGGCGAAATGACTCGCCGGGGATGGGCGCACGGGTGCTCCTCCCCATGAGGGTTGTCCTTACTCTGCCACGCCACCGCGCCGGCGTCATGCGATGCCGCGGCCTCCGGGAATCATTGCCGCACCGGCGCTGTTGACACCGGTCGCAGCGATTCTCATGTTCGACGCCGGGAGGTACGCGAACCCATGACCCTCGCCCCTTGCCTGACGCGCGGCGCGGCGACACCCACCGGCTCGGCCGGGGCGGATGTGTCATCGCCGCGGTACGCGTCATATGGTTCTCAGGAGTCGGGTGCGGTCGCCCCGCGCCGGGAGGGCCGGCCGGGCGGACGTCCCATGAGCGTGTCCGGGGGCCGTGCCGCCGGACCGGAGGGGGTGGGTCAGGTCCAGGAGACATTGGAACAGCGGGGTGCCCGCTTCGAGCGGGATGTGCTGCCTCTCCTCGACCAGCTGTACTCCGCGGCGCTGCGCATGACGCGCAACCCGGCGGACGCCGAGGACCTGGTGCAGGAGACGTTCGCCAAGGCGTTCGGCTCCTTCCACCAGTTCAAGGAGGGCACGAACCTCAAGGCGTGGCTGTATCGGATCCTCACCAACACCTTCATCAACTCCTACCGCAAGAAGCAGCGGGAGCCGAAGCAGGCGGGGACCGAGGAGATCGAGGACTGGCAGCTGGCCCGGGCGGCGGCGCACGACTCCAGCGGGCTGAAGTCGGCTGAGGCCGAGGCGCTCGAGCACCTGCCGGACTCCGACGTGAAGAGGGCGCTGCAGGAACTGCCCGAGGACTTCAGGATCGCGGTGTACCTCGCCGATGTCGAGGGCTTCGCGTACAAGGAGATCGCCGACATCATGGCCACCCCGATCGGGACCGTGATGTCGCGGCTGCACCGCGGCCGCAGGCAGCTGCGCTCCATGCTCGAGGAGTACGCGCGGGACCGGGGCTTCGTCGCGGCCTCGGACGTCCGTTCGAAAGGGGACCCGCGATGAGCTGCGGCAAACCGCACGAGGTGCCGTGTAGTGAGGTCTTGGCCGTCGTCTACCACTACCTGGACGGCGAACTGGACCAGCGCAACTGTTCCCAGGTGCAGGAGCACCTGGACGAGTGCGGGCCCTGCCTGCGCGAGTTCGGCCTGGAGGAGTCCGTCAAGCGGCTGGTGGGCAAGCACTGCGGGTGCGACCCGGTGCCGCCGGACCTCCGGGCCAAGGTCCTGGGCAAGATCGAGCAGGTCCAGGCGGAGCTGAGCGAGCGCCCCCCGGCCGAGCAGTCGACGGCGGCGGAGTAGCGCCGGGCCCGCCGGGCGGCTCCCGTCCGGAGCTGCGCCCTTGCATTGCGTCACGGTTTACACCTGATCGCACGAGTTTGGCCGGATTAGGCCAGTAAACCGTGCGGTATACGAACACGTCTGCGCGGAAACGCCCGGCCCCCGCCGTTTCCGGCGATCTTCGGCGGCTTCACACCTGAATTGAGCTGGGGATTGCCGGTCGCCTCCCGTTTTGCGAGGGGATTGGCGGATGTTTTCCGTACGTTTGGCTCCGGGCGGGACCGGATGCTGCGGGCTATGCGCGGTTCGCGTTACGCTTGGCTGCGCGTCGGTATCAGTCGTTGAAGTACAGAGCGTCCCCGCAGGCACACACGCCGCCATAGCACCCCACCCTCCCCCCTGGAGGCCACACATGGCGGCAGGCTGGGCAGTGTTCGGCCGCCGCTGGGCGCATTAGGGAGGCCGGGTTCCCATGAGATGGTGGATGTATCAGGCGCTTTACCTGGTCGTGCTGATCGTTGTATTCCTGGTCCAGACCTGGACCTGGGATTAGACGTATCCGAAGTAAGGGCACGTTCCGCGCGAGGGCAGGCCGCACCCGCGCCATCGTTCCCGGGCGGCCGCGTCGGCACTAGTTGCCGACGTGCCGCGACCTTTCGTGCCGAGGGCTTATGTCTCCTGGGTCGTATGCGAGGATTGCGTCGCCCGGAATGAGGAGGTCTCGTTGCGCGGTCTGCCACTCGGAGCACAGGCCTACATCGGCTCGGTCGTGGTGCTCTCGGGTGTGCTCATCGCACTGGGGCCGCTCGATGACATCGACTTCATCGCGGTCGTCTCGATCGCGATCCTGTTCTTCATCGCCGAAGAGGTGCGCACCCCGCTCGGCAAGCCGGCGGCCGCCATCTCCCCCAGCCTCTCGGTCGCGCTCGCGTCGGTGGTGTTGACCGGCCCGATCGGAGCGGCGCTGGTCCACGTGCTGGCCGCCCTGTCCAACCGGCACCGCCCCATGGTCAAGGCGGTCTTCAACGTCGCCCAGGGGGCGCTGTCGGCCTACGCGGCCGGCACCGTCTACCTGTACCTGGGCGGTGAGATCGGCGTCCCCGACATCCGCAGCTTCCCGTGGATCCTGGTGCCCTTCGCCGCGGCGGCCGTCACCTACGCCCTGGTCAACGGGGTGCTGGTCATCCTGGTGATCTGGCTGACCACCGGGGTCCGGCCCTTCTCGCTCAACACCATCCGCTGGCAGCCGCTGATCGCGCTCGAACTCGCCTCCCTGGGCTACGGGATGCTCGGCCTCTTCGCCGCCGTGCTGTGGGCTATCGTCGGCCCCTTCTCGGTGGTGCTCCTGCTGCTGCCGCTGCTGATCGCCAAGTGGACCCTGGACCAGTGCCTGGAGCAGCAGCGCGCCTACGACGCCACCGTGGCGACGCTGTGCCAGGCGGTGGAGACGAAGGACTACTACACCCGCGGCCACTGCATGCGCGTCTCCCAGGGCTCGGTGCTGCTGGCCAAGGAGATCGGGATGCGGGCCGACCGGGTCGAGGCCATCAAGATGGCTGGGATGCTGCACGACGTGGGCAAGCTGGGCGTGCCCACCCGGGTGCTGCAGAAGCCGGGCGCCCTCACCGAGGAGGAGTACGCGGCGATCCAGCTGCACCCGATGCGCGGCTACGACATCGTCCGCGAGATCGGCTTCCTGCACGAGGCGCTGGCCGGGATCATGCACCACCACGAGCGGATGGACGGGCGCGGCTACCCGATGGGGCTGGCCGGCAAGGAGATCCCCGAGTTCGCCCGGGCGATCGCGGTGGCCGACGCCTTCGACTCCATGACCTCCACCCGCTCCTACCGCAACGCCCGGTCGATCGACGAGGCCGTCGCCGAGCTGCGGCGCAGCGCCGGCAGCCACTTCGACACGGCCATGGTGGACGCCTTCATCAAGGCGATCAGGCGCGAGGGCTGGGAGCTGCCCGACATCCCGCAGGTGCCCGACATCGGCATCGAGGTGACCCAGCAGGACCACGACGACCCGAGCACCCCGATCCGGGTCGCGGGCGAACCCGGCAGATGAACCGGTCGTCGGCCCCCCGCTGGGCCCTGCAGCGGATCGACACCGGCACGCTCCTGCTCGCGGCGGCGGCGCTGGTCGTGGTGGCCGTGTCGCTCTCGGCCACCGCGATGGCGGGGCTGCGCGACCCGGCCACCGCCTTCGGCTTCGGGGTGCTGGTGGCGGTGGGGGAGCTGACCCGGATGACGCTGCCCGGCAACCGGGAGGTCGCGCCGATCAGCTCGGCGGGGGCGCTCGGCTACACCTTCGTCCTCACCGTGGCCGGGGTGCCCGCGGTGCACTCCGCCACCCAGGTGATCTCGGTGTGCGCGCTGGCGACCCTGCTGGGCGCCCTGCCGCACCTGGTGGTCAACCGAGGTCCGCATCTGGACGCGGTGGCGCGGCGGCTGCTGGTCGTCGCCCTGGTCGCGGTCGTCTACCGGCCGTTCCTGGAGTGGGCGCGCCCGCTGGAGCACCACGTATGGGTGGCGATCGCCGCCATGGCGGTGCTGGCCACCCTCGTCTGGCTGGCCGACTGCGTCATCGCGGCCGGGCTGCGCGCCGACGCGCTGCGGGCCCGCTTCGGGGTGACCGTCCGCGACGAGCTGCGGGCGCAGGCGCCGATCGGGGTCGCGGTCGCCACCTCAGGGGTGCTGCTGGCACTGTCGGCCAGCGTGATGGGGCTGATCGCGCTGGTGGTGTTCAGCGCCCCGCTGCTCGTCACCCACGTCGCCTTCCGCCGCTACGCCGAGATCCGGCTCACCTACGCGCAGACCGTGCGCGCGCTGTCCCGGGTCACCGAGGTGGGCGGCTACGTGGAGAACGGCCACTCCCGCCGGGTCAGCCAGCTGGCGGTGATGGTCGGCCGCGACCTCGGCCTGCGCGAGGCGGAGCTGCTGGACCTGGAGTACGCCGCGCTGATGCACGACATCGGGCAGCTGTCGCTGCCGCGGCCGATCCCGGGCGGCGCCACCGTGCTGGCCGCGCGGGAGGAGCAGGTGCGCATCGCCGAGCTCGGGGCGAGCGTGATCCAGCAGACCGGGGTGCTGGACCGGGTCGCCGAGATGGTGCGCCGGCAGAGCGACCCGGCGGCCGGCCGTGCCGAGGACGGCCCGCCGCCGCTGGGCAGCAGGATCATCAAGGCCGCCAACGCCTTCGACGACCTGGTCGGCGGCTCGCGGGACCGCGACCGGGCGGCCGCCGTGATCGAGCGGCTGCGCCTGGACTCGCGCTGCGAGTACGATCCGCGGGTCATCGAGGCGCTGGAGCGGGTGCACGACCGCCCGCCGCGCCGGGTCTGAACCGGCCGGCGGGTCCCAGGCCGGGCTCAGATGCCGTGGGTGGAGCGCGGGTAGGCGGCGTCGGGGTCGGTGGCGATGTTCACCAGGTAGGGCACCTGCGCCGCGAAGGCGCGGCGCAGGGCCGGGGCGATGTCGCCGGGGCGGGTGACCAGCTCGCCGCCGCCGCCCAGGGCCCGCACCACCTCGTCGTAGCGGGTCTGCGGCGCCAGGTCGGCGGCCACGTCGTAGCCGTACAGGAAGCGCATCGGGTTCTTCTCCAGCCCCCAGATGCCGTTGTTGCCGACGACCATGACCATGGGCAGCCGGTGCCGGACCGCCGTGTCGACGTCCATCAGCGAGAAGCCGGCCGCGCCGTCGCCCAGCAGCAGCACCACCTGGGCGGACGGGCGGGCGATCCTGGCGGCCAGGGCGTAGCCCAGGCCGGTGCCCAGGCAGCCGTAGGGGCCGGGGTCCATCCAGGTGCCGGGGCGGTGCTGCTCGACGTACTTGCCCGCGAAGGAGACGAAGTCGCCGCCGTCGCCGATGACCACGGCGTCGTCGTCGAGCTGCCGGTTCAGCTCGTGGTAGATCCGCGCGGGATGGACGGGATCGGCATCGCTGAGCAGGATCCCGGCGTCCTTGGCGGCGGCCTCGCGCACCGCCTCGGCCAGCCGCTCGCACCAGGACGCCCGCGCGCCGGGCCCGCCCGCACCCTTCGCGTCGGCCAGCGCGGCCAGGATCAGGCCCAGGTCGCCCGCCGCCACCGCGGCGGTGGCGGCGTGGGACGACAGCTGGCCGGGGCTGTCGGCGATGTGCACCACGGGGGCGGGCGCGGCGCCGTCGCGGCCGCCGAAGACGCCGAAGCCGAGCCGGAAGTCCAGCGGCGCGCCGACCACCACCACCAGGTCGGCCTCGCCGAAGGCGGCGCCGCGGGCGCGGGTGGCGAGCAGTTCGTGGCCGTGCGGCAGGATGCCGCGGCCCTGGCCGTTGGCGACCACCGGCACCCGCAGCGCCTCGGCCGCGGCCCGCGCCTGCTCCTCGGCGCCGCACAGCCAGATGTCGGAGCCGAAGACGAACACCGGCCGCTCGGCCGCGGCCAGCAGCGCGGCGACGGCCGCGACCTGGTCGGGGTCGGGCGCGAGCCGATCCACCGGGGCGGGCGGCGGCAGCTCGGTCTCGGCCTGGCCGTAGAGGTCGTCCATCGGCACGTCGAGGAAGACGGGGCCCTGGTGCGGGCTCAGCGCGGTGCGGAAGGCGTCGTCGCTGGCCGCCGCGACCTGGTCGGCGCCGTAGACGGTGCCGGCGTGCTTGGTGACCTCGCGCACCAGCGGCGGGTGGTCCAGCTCCTGGAGCAGCCCGGAGCCCCAGCGGTACTTGGGCGCGCGGCCGCCGTAGACCACCAGCGGGGTGCCGTTGAAGTAGGAGGTGGCGATGCCGCTGACCGCGTTGGTGACGCCCGGGCCCGCGGTCACCACGGCCAGCCCCGGCGTGCGGGTCAGCTTGGCGGTGCCCTCGGCGCCGAACACGGCGGTCTGCTCGTGCCGCACGTCCAGCAGCCGCAGCGGCGGCTCGGACTTCACCGCGCCGTCGTAGAGCGGGAAGACGTGCGCCCCCGACAGGGTCCACATCGTCTCGACGCCGTACCCGCGGGCGACCTCCACGGCGTGCAGCCCGGCGTGGCCGGAGATACGTCGAGTCTCGCCCATGCTTACCTCACCCGTCCCTCGTGCGGCACCCGGCGGCGCGTCAGGACCGAAGGTTACCAGTGGGTAGGTCGCCGGTGGGCGGCGGCCGGGGCGCGGTTCGGCGGCCGCCGCCGCGCCGGCTCAGCCCTGCGGGCCCGCGGCGGCCCGGAAGTGCGCGGGAGCGAAGACCCCGCCCAGGTGGGGCGCCAGGCCCGCGTGCGCCGCGACCAGGAAGGCGTCGGGCGAAACGGTGCCCAGGCCGGCGGGCAGCGCCCCGGCCAGCGGGCGGGCGGAGATCGTCTCCAGGTCCACCAGGTTGCTGCGGGCGGCCAGGTCGGGCTCGCGCGGCCAGGAGCCGATCACGACGCCCGCCAGTTCCAGGCCCCGGTGCGCGATCGCCTCGCAGGTCAGCGCGGTGTGGTTCAGCGTGCCCAGCCCGGCGGCGGTCACCACCAGCACCTGGGCGCGCAGCCGGACCGCCAGGTCGGCGAGGGTGGCGCCGTCGGGGTCGAAGCGGACCAGCAGCCCGCCCGCCCCCTCGACCAGCACCAGCCGGCGGTCGGCGGCCAGGTCCCGCACGGAGCGGGCCGCCGCGGCCAGGTCCGGCGGCGGCAGGCCGTCGGCCCGGGCGGCGGCCGCCGGGGAGAGCGGGGAGGGGAAGCGGGCGTACTCGTGCACGTCGGTGACGCCGGACAGCCGGGTGACCTCGGCCAGGTCGCCGTCCTCGCCGGGTCCGACGCCGGTCTGCGCGGGCTTGACCACGGCGACGGGCCAGCCGCGCGCGTGCGCCAGCGCGGCCACCGCGGCCGTGACGACCGTCTTGCCCACCCCGGTGCCGGTACCGGTGACGACCAGCACGCTCACGGTCCCTGCTGCTCCTCCCGGGGCGGGTGCAGCCGGGTGACGAACTTGTAGCGGTCGCCCCGGTACAGCGAGCGCACCCACTCCACCGGGTGGCCCGACGCGTCGAAGCTGTGCTGGCAGAGCAGCACCAGCGGCAGCCCCACGTCGACGCCGAGGGACTGGGCGTCGTTGGGGGTGGCCAGCACGGTCTCGATGGACGCCTCGGCCTCGACCAGGCGCACGTCGTAGACGGTGGCCAGCGCCTCGTACAGCGAGGCGTAGCGGTCGAGCTGGCGGCGCAGGCCGGGGAAGCGGCGGGCGGCGAGGTGCGCGGTCTCGATGGCCATCGGCTCGCCGTCGGCCATCCGCAGCCGCTCGATCCGCAGCACCCGGCCGCCGGAGCGGATCGCCAGCCGCTCGGCCAGCCGCTCGTCGGCGTTGATGTAGCTGACCTCCAGGATGCGGGTGGCGGGGTGCAGCCCCTGCGCGCGCATGTCCTGGGTGTAGCTGGTGAGCTGGAGCACCTGCGCGACCTTGGGCTTGGCCACGAAGGTGCCCTTGCCCTGGATGCGCAGCAGCCGCCCCTCCACCACCAGTTCGGTGAGCGCCTGGCGCACGGTCGTGCGCGAGGTGGTGAACTCCGACGCGAGCGTGCGCTCGGGCGGCACCGGGCTGCCGGCCGGCAGCGACTCGATGAGCGAGAGCAGCTGGCGCTTCACCCAGTAGTACTTGGGAACTCTCGGACTGGCATCGCCGTCGTGCGTGTCGAGCACCCTTGGCTCCCCTATCGTCACCGCGCCGTCCCTGGGCTCGCGCCCGCCGCCCGCACCGCCCCGGCGACCGCGGACAGGGCGTGGGCCACCCGGTCCAGGTCGGCGGCCGACAGGTCGGCGCGCGCCGTCAGCCGCAGGCAGGAGCCGCCGTCGGGGACGGAGGGCGGCCGGAAGCAGCCGACGTGGACGTCGCGGTCCAGGCAGAGCCGCGCCGCCGCGGTGGCGGTGTGCGGTGAGCCCAGGACGACGGACACGACTGCGGCGTCCGGCGCGCCGGCCCGCAGATCCAGTCCGGCGGCGATTTCCGCTACTTTACGCGCATGCGCACGTGCGCGGAGCGGGAGGCCCGGTTCGGCGAGCACCACCCCGAGCGCCGCGAGGGCGGCTCCGGCGGCGGCCGGGGCGAGCGCGGTGTCGAAGATGAACCCGCGCCCGGTGTCCACCAGGGTCTCCACCACCTCGGGCGCCGCGACGACCGCGCCGCCCTGCGCGCCCAGCGACTTCGACAGGGTGGCGGTGCGGACCAGGTCGGGGGCGGGCGCGCCGGGCCCGGCGATGCCGGCCGCGACGGCGGCGCCGCGCCCCTGCGGCCCCACCACGCCCAGGGCGTGCGCCTCGTCGACCACCAGCAGCGCGCCGTGCCGCCGCGCGATCCGGTGCAGCTCGGCCAGCGGCGCCTGCCGCCCGGAGACCGAGAAGACGCCCTCGGTGACGACGAGGGCGGCCGGCTCGGTGCGGGCCGCCAGCGCCGCCTCGACCGCGCCGGTGTCCAGATGCGGGGTGACGAGCGTGCGCCCTCTGGCCAGCCGGCAGGCGTCGATGAGGGAGGCGTGGTTGGCCTGGTCGGACACGATCAGGGTGCCGGCCGGGGCGAGCGCGGTGATCGCGGCGAGGTTGGCGAGGTAGCCGGAGGAGAAGACCAGCGCCCGCCCGCCGTACATCGCCTCGGCCAGCCGCGACTCCAACCGGGCGTGGAGTTCGGTGCTGCCGGTGACCAGCCGCGAGCCGGTGGAGCCCGCGCCCCAGCACCGGGCGGCGGCGGCCGCCGCCTCGACCACCCGGGGGTCGCGGGCCAGGCCGAGGTAGTCGTTGGAGGCCAGGTCCAGCACGCCCGCGCCGTCGGGGGTGCGCACCCGCGGGGTGCGGCGCAGCCCGCGCCGCTCGCGTTCGGCCGTGTCGGCGCGCAGCCTGCGCAGCGGGTCGGGCAGCTGGCTCATCCTGGCATACTGCCAGGACACGGAGATGTAATCATGCAAGGGTGCCGCATCTCACCGATCTGGTCCGCCAGCAGACCGCCCTCGGCTCGGCCGACGTCGAATGGCTGCATTCCCTCGTCTCCGACTGGCAGCTCCTCGCCGACCTCTCCTTCGCCGACCTCATCCTGTGGACCCGGCTGCGCGACGGCTCCGGCTGGGTGGCGGTGGCGCAGATGCGCCCCACCACCGGCCCGACCGCCTACCACGACGACCTCGTCGGCTCCGTCGTGCTGCGCGGGCGGCGGCCGCTGATCGACCGCGCCTGGTCGGAGGGGCGGATCTGCCGCGAAGGGGAGCCCGACTGGTCGGGCGGGGTCCCGGTGCGGGAGGAGACCATCCCGGTGCGCCGCAACGGCGAGATCCTGGGGGTGATCCAGCGCAGCACCAACCTCAGCTCGGCGCGCACCCCCAGCCGCCTGGAGCTCACCTACCTGCAGAGCGCCAGCGACCTCGCCCAGATGGTGGCCGACGGCGGCTTCCCCTTCGAGGAGCAGGCGCCGCTGCTGCGCTCGCCCCGGGTCGGCGACGGCCTGCTCCGGCTCGACCAGGAGGGCCGCGTCGTCTACGCCAGCCCGAACGCGCTGTCCGCCTACCGCAGACTCGGGCTCAGCGCCGACCTGGTCGGCACCCAGCTGGGGCGCACCACCGTCGAGCTGTCGCAGTCGGGGGAGGCGGTGGACGAGTCGCTGACCTGGGTGGCGAGCGGGCGGGCACCGCAGTCGGCCGAGGTGGAGGCCAACGGGGTGGTGGTGCAGCTGCGGTCCATCCCGCTCACCGTCGGCCAGGTCCGCGTCGGCGCGCTGGTGATGGTGCGCGACGTCACCGAGCTGCGCCGCCGCGAGCGCGAGCTGATGACCAAGGACGCCACGATCCGGGAGATCCACCACCGGGTCAAGAACAACCTCCAGACGGTCGCCGCGCTGCTGCGCCTGCAGGCGCGGCGGCTGCAGATCCCCGAGGGGCGGGCCGCGCTGGAGGAGGCGGTGCGGCGGGTGGGCTCGATCGCGATCGTGCACGAGACCCTGTCGCACACGCCCGACGAGATCGTGGACTTCGACGACATCGCCGACCGGGTCATGGACATGGCGGGGGAGGTGGTGGCCGCCGACACCGGCATCCGGCCGAGCCGCACCGGGGAGTTCGGCCTGCTGCCCGCGCTCGTCGCCACCCCGCTGGCGATGGTGCTCGCCGAGCTGCTGCAGAACGCCGTCGAGCACGGCCTGCACTACGGCACGGGCCGTCTGGAGGTGCTGGTCCGGCGTGCGGAGAAGCGCCTCATTCTCGAAGTGGTCGACGACGGCCGGGGATTTCCCGACGATTTCGATATAGAGAAGACGTCCAGTCTCGGACTGCAGATCGTGCGAACTCTGGTGCTGAGCGAATTGCACGGCAAACTGGAGATCGGCACGCGTGAGGGCGGTGGGGCGCGCGTTACCGTGGACCTGCCGCTGGACGGCGGCGACATCGCGCGCGACGACAATTCCCGTTTCTGACGGCGGCCTTGGGAGCCGTCCGCCGCGGGGCTGCGCCGCGCCGGGCCCGGCGACCGGGCCCCTGGTGCGCGGGCGGCCCGGTACCGGGTGGTGCTACACGGCGGTGGCGGTGCGCAGCCGGCCGCCGCGCTTGAGCAGCCGCCGCTCGTCCTCGCTCATGCCGCCCCACACACCGGCGTCCTGGCCGGCCTCCAGGGCCCACTTCAGGCAGGAACTCATCACCGAGCAGCTGCGGCACACCTGCTTGGCCTCTTCGATCTGCAGCAGCGCAGGGCCCGAGTTCCCGATGGGGAAGAAGATCTCGGGGTCCACGTCACGGCAGGCAGCGCGATGGCGCCAGTCCATGCGGTCCACTCCTCACGAGGTCGGTGGCCGGGGTGACCGGCCCTTTGTGAACCAATTCACTAACTTGCGGCTAGGGGCCCGCTGGGTCCCCTCGCGGTGTTCGGTGCGTTGTGCGTGCTGCCCGGCGCTCGCGTGCCGGCGTCCATGGAACAGGCGCTGACCTGGAATTTCACTCGGCTGATTCCCTGCCAGCCCCGCTTCGTTTCGAGCCTGACACGCGCGCGTAACAAGTTCAAGGGTCTTACCCGCGCACGGGATGCACTGAGCCTGTCAGATGCGTCACAGGAGCCGTTTAGCCGGAACCATTCTCACAACACGATACGAATCGACTCCGGTGCGGATCGAAAGTGCACCTCGCTGCGTTCGCCGATGTACTCGCCGTCGATCTGCAAGGCGGTGGGCCGGGAGGCGCGAATGCGGAAATCGGCCATGTCGTGCCGGGTGATGTAGCCGTCGCCGACCGGGGGCAGCCCGTCGGGCGCCAGCATCTGGGTGAGGATGCCCAGCACCGACAGCGGCTCCAGCTGGGTCAGCGCGAAGAGGTCGAGGCCGGTGTCCAGGCCGGCCAGCGGGGTGGGCCGGACCGGCTTGTCGCCCGCGTAGGTCCACGGCGAGGTGTTGGTGACCACGGCGTAGAACAGGCGGCCGGGGTCGGGCTCCCCGGGCACGAGCAGTTCGATGGCGGGGTCGGAGCGGTCGACCTCCAGCAGGAAGTGGCGCAGCGCGGTGAGCATGTAGCGGGTGGCCGTCGCCTTGTGGCCCTCGGTGCGCTGCTCGTCGACGGCGTGCACCACCTCGGCGTCCAGGCCGAGCCCGGCGCAGAAGGTGAAGTAGCGGTCGTCGGCCAGGCCGAGGCCGATGGTGCGCCAGGACTCCTTGGCGACAGCGGCGAGCAGCGCCTCGGCCGCCTCCTCGGGGTCGGCCGGCTGGCCCAGGCTGCGGATGAAGACATTGGCGCTGCCGCCGGGCAGCGCGGCCAGCAGCGGCAGCTCCTCGGCGGGCGGCCGCGACTCCGGCGCGGGGTCGCCCGGCGCGTCGCCCGGCCGGTCCGGGGTGAGCAGGCCGTTCACCACCTCGTTGATGGTGCCGTCGCCGCCCAGGGTGATGATCAGCTCGGTACCGTCGCGCGCCGCCTCGCGGGCGATCTCCACGGCGTGCCGCCGGTACTCGGTGTGGGCGACCCGCAGGTCGAGATCGCGGCGGAGCGCGGCCGCGATGCCGTCGCGCGTCTCGGCGGTGGTGGAGGTGGCATGGGGGTTCACCACGAACAGGGCTCGCACGCTGTCAGCCTATGGTGTGGCGCGGCGGGCCGCGCCGACTCGGTCGGGTCCGGCGGGAACGGGCCGGTATCGTGCGGGTGTGCCCACATCGCGCCCGACCCCGCCGCTCACCCTCGTCGCCGCCGCCGGCCTGCAGGCCGTGGAGGCGCTGGCGCTGCTCGGCACCGCCGGCTACCTGGCCGTCGAGATGCTCTCCGGGCGCTCCGCGGGGATCGGCTTCTCGCTGCCGCTGCTCGTTCTCGCGGTGGTCGCCGGCGCGGTGCTGGCGCGGGTGAGCTGGGGGCTGCTGCGGCTGAACACCTGGGCGCGCACCCCGGTGGTTCTGTGCCAGCTGCTGGCGCTGCCGGTGGGCTTCACCCTGGTGCAGGGCGGGCAGGTGGCGGCCGGTGCGGTGCTGCTCGTGGTGGCGGTGGCGGCACTGGCGATGGTCTTCGCGCCGCCCACCACCTCGGCGCTCTTCGGCGGCGAGGACTCCGGCGCCGCGCGGTGACGGCGGGCCCCTGGGGACGGCAGGGGCGCCTGGCGGAGCTTCGGCGGCGGGGGCCGCGGGGAGACCGACGGGAGCCGGGGGCGTCCCGCCGGTGCCGTCAGTCCTCGGTGGTCAGCGCCTGGCGGAGCTGGGCGAGGGTGCGGGCCAGTAGCCGGGAGACGTGCATCTGCGAGATGCCCAGCTCGGCCGCGATCTGCGACTGGGTCATATTGCCGAAGAAGCGCAGCAGCAGGATCTTCTTCTCCCGCGCCGGAAGCTGCTCCAGCAGCGGCTTGAGGGATTCGCGGTACTCGACGCCCTCCAGCGCCTCGTCCACCATGCCGAGCGAGTCGGCCACCGCCGGGGCGTCCTCGTCACCGCTGTCGGGGGCGTCCAGCGAGACGGTGGAGTAGGCGTTGGCGGACTCCAGGCCCTCCAGCACCTCCTCCTCGGACATGCCGAGGTGCTCGGCCAGCTCGTGGACGGTGGGCGCCCGGCCCTGGCGCTGGGCCAGGTCGCTGATCGCCTTCGTCAGGGAGAGCTTGAGCTCCTGCAGCCGGCGCGGCACCCGCACCGCCCAGCCCTTGTCGCGGAAGTGCCGCTTGATCTCGCCGACGATGGTGGGGGTGGCGTAGGTGGAGAACTCCACGCCCCGCTCCAGGTCGAAGCGGTCGATCGACTTGATCAGCCCGATGGTGGCGACCTGGGTGAGGTCGTCGAGCCACTCGCCGCGGTTGCGGAAGCGGCGGGCGAGGTACTCCACCAGCGGAAGGTGCAGCTCGACCAGCTGGTCGCGCACCCGCTGGCGCTCGGGATCGTCCAGGGTCAGGTGGGTCAGGCGCTCGAACAGCTGCCGGGCGCGAGCGCGGTCGGGGACCGCGTGGTCTGTGTTCGCCGTCAGAGCCGACCCCTTCCCGCTCACACCGACCCCGGCATGGCGCGGTGCTTGTGCAGCACGATGGTGACGCGGTCGTCGGCGTCGGCGAAGGCGTCGACGTCTCCGGCCAGGGCGCTGAGCACGGTCCAGGCGAAGGTGTCGCGCTCGGGCAGCCGGCCGTCGGCGCTGAGGACGGAGACCGAGATCCGCATGCCGGTGTCGGTCAGCTCGAACTCGGCGGTGAGGTCGGTTCCCGGCAGCGCCTGGGCGAGCAGCATCGCGCAGGCCTCGTCGACGCCGATGCGCAGGTCCTCGATGTCGTCGAGGGTGAAGTCGAGGCGCGCCGCCAGCCCCGCCGTCGCCGTGCGGAGCACGGAAAGGTAGGCGCTGGCCGCGGGCATCCGCACGGTCACCGCGTCGCGCACGGCGGCGAACCCGGCCGGTGGTGCGGCGGTATCTTCGGTCACGTCCCTCCCCTAGCGAGTGCGTCCTGCATGCAACCTACCGTGTCCGCGGGACGTCCTGGTGCAGAGAACCCGCCGCGCTGCGGGCCTTCCGGCCGCCCGCGCGGGGGTCACCCGGCGAGTCGACGGAGTTCGTCGCCGTCGACCCGTTGAACCGTCCACTCGTCCATCGGCCGCGCGCCGATCGAGCGGTAGAAGGCGATGGCCGGCGCGTTCCAGTCCAGGACCGACCACTCCATCCGGGCGTAGCCGCGCTCGACGCAGACGCCGGCCAGCTCGGCCATCAGAGCGCGCCCGTGGCCCCGGCCGCGCGCCTCGGGGCGCACGTAGAGGTCCTCCAGGTACAGGCCGTGGCGGCCGGTCCAGGTGGAGTAGGTGACGTACCACAGCGCGAAGCCGACGACCCCGGCCCCGTCGCCGTCGTCGGCGACGTGGGCGAAGACGGCGGGGGACGGGCCGAACAGCGACCGGTGGAGGTCGTCGGCGGTGGCCCGCACTTCGTGCAGTGCCTTCTCGTACTCGGCGAGGTCGCGGACCAGCCGCAGGATGACGGGGACGTCGCCGGGCTCGCATGGACGGATCACCCGTCCACGCTAGTGGACCTGCGGCGCCGCTCGGACCGGCCGGGCGGTCCGGCCGCCGGGGGAAGGCCGCCGGAACGGCCGCACCCGGACCGGGCGGGCCGCGCTCTCGCGGTCCCCCGGTCCGGGTGCGGGCCCGCCGGGCGCCGGATCGCGGCGGACGGCGGGCGGAGCCTGATGGAGCCGCGGGTCAGGCGGCCGCCTTCTTGGTCTCCCAGAAGATCTGGTCGATCTCGGCGATGGCGTCGAGGAGCTTCTGGCCATCGGCGGGGTCGACCGAGCCCTTGCCGCCGGCGGCGCCGGCGAGCTTCGTCGCCTTGTTGAACAGCTCGTGCAGCTGCGGGTACTTCTCGAAGTGCGGCGGCTTGAAGTAGTCGGTCCACAGGACCCAGAGGTGGTGCTTGACCAGGTCGGCGCGCTGCTCCTTGATCTGGATGGCGCGGGCGCGGAAGACGGGGTCGTCGTTGCTCTGGTACTTCTCCTGGATCGCCTTGACCGATTCTGCCTCGATCCGGGCCTGTGCCGGGTCGTACACGCCGCACGGCAGGTCGCAGTGCGCGTGCACGGTGGTCTTCGGCTCGAGGAGACGTGCGATCAGCCTCATCGATTCCCTTCCCTCGTGTCGGATCATGGTCCCAAGCCACGAGGTTACTCCTGTGGCGGAGGAACGGCGGGAACGAGGGTGAGGGGGAGGGGCGGCGTGGCAGGCATCGCGGGGCTGTGGACGGTGAAGGTCGCGGGGGCGTCGATGGCGCCCACGCTGCGGCCGGGCGACTGGCTGCTGGCGCGGCGCGGGGCGGCCGTGCGGCCGGGCGACGTGGTGGTGGCCCGCCGCCCGGACCGGCGCGAGCTGCTGGTGGTCAAGCGGGCCGTGCACCGCGACGGCGAGGGCTGGTGGCTGGAGGGCGACAACCCGAGTGCGGCGGCCAACTCCGACAGCTGGGTGTTCGGCGCGGTGCCGGCCGGGCTGGTGGAGGCGCGGGTGCTGGGGCGCTGGTGGCCGTGGCCGCCGCGGCGGCTGTGAGCGCCCCAGGGCGCGAGCGCCCGCCGTGCCGGCGCCGGGCCGCTCGGTGCCGAGCGGCCCGGCGCGGGACGCGGCCTGCGCCTCAGAGGACCTTGGACAGGAAGGCCTTGGTCCGCTCGTGCCGCGGCCCGGCGAGCACCTCGCGGGGCGGTCCGGTCTCGACCACCACGCCGTCGTCCATGAACACCAGGCTGTCGCCGACCTCGCGGGCGAAGCCCATCTCGTGGGTGACCACGATCATGGTCATGCCGTCCTCGGCCAGCGCCTTCATCGCGTCCAGCACCTCGCCGACCAGTTCGGGGTCGAGCGCGCTGGTGGGCTCGTCGAAGAGCATCAGCTTCGGGCGCATGGCCAGCGCGCGGGCGATGGCCACCCGCTGCTGCTGGCCGCCCGACAGCTGGCCGGGGTAGTGGCCGGTCTTGTCGGCCAGGCCGACCCGTTCGAGCAGGGCGAGGGCGCGCTCGCGCGCCTCGGCCCTGTTCTCCCGCCTGACCTGCACCGGCGCCTCGATGACGTTCTCCAGCGCCGTCATGTGCGGGAAGAGGTTGAAGCGCTGGAAGACCATGCCGATCTCGCGGCGCTGCGCGGCCACCTCCTTCTCGCGCAGCTCGTACAGCTTGTCGCCGCGCTGGCGGTAGCCGACCAGCTCGCCGTCGACCCAGAGCCGGCCGGCGTTGATCTTCTCCAGGTGGTTGACGCAGCGCAGGAAGGTGGACTTGCCCGAGCCCGACGGGCCGACCACGCAGCAGACCTCGCCGGGGGCGACCGTGATGTCGATGCCCTTCAGCACCTCGGTCCGGCCGAAGCTCTTGTGCACCGCTTCGGCCCGCACCATGGGTTCGCCGCTCATCCGCCGCCTCCGTCTCCGCTGCCACCGCCACCGCCGCCTCCGCCGGTCTGCTCGCGTCCGCTGGACAGCAGAGCGGCGGGGCGCGCCGGCCGGGCGGCGCCGCGCTCGCTGCGGCCGAAGTGGCGTTCCAGGAAGTGCTGCCCGACCATCAGGATCGACGACAGCAGGAGGTACCACAGGCAGACCATGATCAGCATCGGGATGACCTGGTAGGTGCGGCCGTAGATGTTCTGCGCCTGGAAGGTCAGCTCGGCGAAGGGCACCGCCGCCACCAGGGAGGTGTTCTTCAGCGTCGCGATGGTCTCGTTGCCGGTGGGCGGGATGATGACCCGCATGGCCTGCGGCAGCACGATCCGGCGCATCGTCTTCGCCCGGCTCATGCCGAGCGCTCCGGCCGCCTCCCGCTGGCCCTCGTCCACCGAGAGGATGCCGGCCCGGACGATCTCGGCCATGTAGGCCGCCTCGTTGAGGACGAGGCCGAGGGCGGCCGCGGCGGCGGCCGACAGCAGGGTGTTGGTCTCCCAGCTGACGAAGACGGGGCCGAAGGGGATGCCGAGCCCGATCTCCGGGAAGAGCGCTCCGAGCGAGCCCCAGATCAGCAGCTGGGTGTACAGCGGAGTGGCCCGGAAGACCCACAGGTAGAACCAGGAGATGGCGCGCAGGATGGGGTTGTCCGAGAGCCGCATCAGCGCCAGCAGCACGCCGCCGACCACGCCGCCGACCATCGCGACGATGGTGAGCCAGACGGTGTTGTACAGCGCGTTCATGATCTGCGGCGCGAAGATGTACTCGAACTGCTCCGGCCAGTTGAAGCGCTCGTTGGTGACGAGGGTGTTGACCGCCATCGCGACCAGCACCAGCATCACGGCGGCGGCGACCCAGCGGAGGGGGTGCCGGACGGGCACGGCGCGGATCTCCTCCGGCCGTGCCCGGTGCGGGGATTCGTCGACTGTCATACTGACGGGTCAGCCTACCGTCGGGTTGATCTCGGCGGTCTCGATGGCGCCGTCCTGCACGCCCCACTCCTCCAGGATCGCGGTGTAGGTGCCGTCGTCCATCAGCGACTGCACCGCGCCCTGGACCGCCTCGTCCAGGCCCTCGGAGTCCTGGCCGACGACCACGCCGTAGGGGGCGGCGTCGTAGGTCTCGCCGATCAGCTCCACCTGGTTGTTCGTCTGCACCACGGCGTAGCCGACGATGGGGGAGTCGGCCAGCATCGCGACGATGTTCCCGGCCACCAGGTCGGTGTTCACCTCGGTCTGCGCGCCGCGCACCCGGATGTCGATGGCGGGCTGCCCGGCGTCGGTGCACTCCTGGGAGCGCGCCTCCAGGTCCTCGACCTGCACGGTGCCCTGCTGCACGCCGACGGCCAGGCCGCAGGCGTTCTCGGGGTCGACGCCCTCGGGGTTGCCCGCGGCCGCGGCCCAGGAGGTGCCCGCGGTGTAGTAGCTGACGAAGTCGACGACCTCCATGCGCTCCTCGTTGATGGTGAACGAGGAGATGCCGATCTCGTACTCGCCGGACTGCACCGAGGGGATGATCGTGTCGAAGCCGGCGTTGCGGATGTCGGCCTCCAGGCCGAGTCTGCCCGCCACCGCCTGGGCGAAGGCGACGGCCCAGCCGTCGGGGGTGGAGCCGTCCTCGCCGACGAACTCGTTCGGCGGGTACTCCAGGTTCATTCCGATGGTGAGCGCGCCGTCCTCGGCGACGCCCTCGGGCAGCAGCTCCTGGAGGGCCGGATCGGCTTCCACCGCCGGCGCGCTCGGGCTCGCCTCGGCCTCCCCGCCGCCTTCGGTGCCGCCGCCGCACGCCGCCAGGGTGAGCCCGGCCGACAGGATGACCGCGCCGGCCGCGAGCCGGTGGTGGGTGGAAGAGATCATGTGGTGGTCCTCCGCCTCGGTGCCCCTGGGGGCGTGGATGGTGGCCACAGAGTCCGAAAGGACATCATGTGGGCTGACATGAGCATGGCCATGGACATTTTGGTGTAGCGAGGCAACGAAACCCATCACCGATGTGTCAGAATCCAGTAACGGGTCACCCCCGATTCAACCTGGCGGCGCGGGCCCCGGCCGTATCGGACCGCGGCCTCCGCGCACCGCCCGTCACCCTCTTCCACCGGCGCCGCCAGGACGATCACGCTCCTCGGCGGCCCTCCGGGCGCGGCCGCCACGACACACGACAGACGACAAAGGGGTCTCTGTGGCTTCTGAGCCAGCAACTCCAGCAAGCGGCCGCGACGCCGATCCGGCGTTCGCCCTGCACCGCGGCGGCAAACTCGCGGTGCGGGCCACCGTCGAGGTGAACGACGCCGACGGCCTGTCCCTGGCCTACACCCCCGGGGTGGCGCGGGTGTGCAGCGCCATCGCGGACGAGCCCGAACTGGTGCACACCTACACCTGGAAGAGCTCCGTGGTCGCGGTCGTCACCGACGGCTCGGCGGTGCTGGGCCTGGGCGACATCGGCCCCGAGGCGTCGCTGCCGGTGATGGAGGGCAAGTCGCTGCTGTTCAAGCAGTTCGGCGGGGTGGAGTCGGTGCCGCTGGCGCTGGCGTGCACCGAGGTCGACGACATCGTCGAGACGGTGGTCCGGCTGGCGCCGTCCTTCGGCGGCATCAACCTGGAGGACATCGCCGCGCCGCGCTGCTTCGAGATCGAGCGGCGGCTGCGCGAGCGCCTCGACATCCCGGTCTTCCACGACGACCAGCACGGCACCGCGATCGTGGTGCTGGCGGCGCTGAAGAACGCGGCCCGGCTGACCGGGCGCGGCCTCGGCGAGCTGCGCGTGGTGGTCTCCGGGGCCGGCGCCTCGGCGATCGCCGTCACCAAGATCCTGCTCACCGCCGGCATCGGCGACATCGCCGTGGGCGACAGCAAGGGCATCATCCACGCCGGGCGCGACGGCCTGAACCCGGCGAAGGCCGAGATCGCCGAGCTGACCAACAAGGGCGGCCGCAGCGGCTCGATCGAGTCCGCGCTGGCCGGCGCCGACGTGTT
Organism: Allonocardiopsis opalescens; assembly: GCF_003002095.1. Lineage (GTDB taxonomy): Bacteria > Actinomycetota > Actinomycetes > Streptosporangiales > Streptosporangiaceae > Allonocardiopsis > Allonocardiopsis opalescens. The sequence continues at coordinate 821,628 of NZ_PVZC01000001.1, forward strand.
CATCGGGCTGTCGGCCGGGCAGGTGCCCGAGCCGGCGGTCGCCTCGATGGCCCCCGACGCCATCGTCTTCGCGATGGCCAACCCCACCCCGGAGATCCACCCGGACGTGGCGCACAAGTACGCGCGGGTGGTGGCCACCGGCCGCAGCGACTTCCCCAACCAAATCAACAACGTGCTGGCCTTCCCCGGCGTGTTCCGGGGCGCCCTGGATGTGCGGGCCTCCGACATCACCGAGAACATGAAGCTGGCCGCCGCCGAGGCGCTGGCCGGGCTGGTCGGCGACGACCTGGCCGAGGGGTACATCATCCCCGGCCCGTTCGACGAGCGCGTCGCCCCGGCGATCGCCTCGGCCGTCGCCGAGCAGGCAGGGCGCGACGGGGTCGCGCGGGTCTGAGGCGGGTTCCGCACGAAGCGGCGCAGGCCCCGACCGGTGCGTCCGGTCGGGGCCTGCGCGTGTGCGCCGGGTGGACCGAGGCGCCCGCGCCTGGCGCGGGACCGCCGTCGCGCGGCCCGTGCGGGGCGGCTGGGAGCGCGGGGGCGCGCACTCGTAGGGTGGGCCCCATGTTCGCTGTGAGCGCGGTACGCGCCGACAAGGACGACCCGCTGGCCGCTCTGGAGTTGGGGGAGCGGCCCGAACCCGAGACGCCCGAGAGCTGGACCACGGTCCAGGTGCGGGCGGCCTCGCTGAACCACCACGACCTGTGGAGCCTGCGCGGTGTGGGGCTGAGCGCCGACCGGCTGCCGATGATCCTGGGCTGCGACGCCGCCGGGGTGGCCGAGGACGGCAGCGAGGTGATCGTGCACGGCGTCGTCGGCGACCCCGAGGCGGGCGGCGGCGACGAGACGCTCGACCCGCGCCGCTCGCTGCTGTCGGAGCGCTGGCCGGGCACCTTCGCCGAACGGGTCCGGGTGCCGCGCCGCAACCTGGTGCCCAAGCCCGCGGCGCTCACCTTCGAGCAGGCCGCCTGCCTGCCGACGGCCTGGCTCACCGCCTACCGCGTGCTCTTCGACCGGGCCGGGCTGCGGCCGGGCCAGACCGTGCTGGTGCAGGGCGCGGGCGGCGGCGTGGCCACCGCGGCGATCGCGCTCGGCCGGGCGGCCGGGGTGCGAGTGTGGGTGACCAGCCGCAGCGAGGCCAAGCGGGCCGCCGCCCTCGAACTCGGCGCCGACCAGGCCTTCGAGTCAGGGCAGCGGCTGCCCGAGCGGGTGGACGCGGTGCTGGAGAGCGTCGGCCAGGCCACCTGGGCGCACTCCCTGCGCGCCCTGCGCCCCGGCGGCACGATCGTCGTCGTCGGCGCCACCAGCGGCGAGGCTCCCTCCGCCGAGCTGAACCGCGTCTTCTTCCTCCAGCTGTCGGTGGTCGGCTCCACCATGGGCAGCCGCGAGCAGCTGGCCGCCCTGGCCCGCTTCACCGAGGTCTCCGGCGTCCGCCCCGTCATCGACCGCGTCCTGCCGCTGTCGCGCGCCCGCGAGGGCTTCGCCGCGATGGCGGCCGACGAGCTGTTCGGCAAGGTGGTGTTCACGCCGTAGCGAGGGCGACATCCAGGGTGAGGAAAAGCTCCTGCGGCGGTCCGAACTCCTCGATCAAGGCGGCCAGGGCCTCTCTCAGATCGGCCACGGCCGCATCCGGGTCGGAACCCTCGCCGTGTGCGCCGACCGAGTCGACCGCCTCACTCCCGCGGCGGCAGATCGCGGCGGAGGCGGGCGAGGGCGTCGTCCAGGACGGTGCGCAGCCGCGCGGTGGCCGCGTCGGCGGGGCCGGCGGCCTCGCGTGCGGTCTGGCGGGCCTGGGTGACGAACTCGCGGAGGGCGCGTTCGGCCTCGCGGCGGGCGGGGTCGGTGGCGGCGGCGCCGTGGGCCCACAGTTCGCCCCAGGCGGCCATCTCGCCGGCCCAGCCCTCCCAGTCGCGCTGCCACCAGGAGTGGGCGGACCGGCGGTCGCGGCGGCGCCGGCCGCCCGTCCCGGCGGCGGGTTCGTCCTCGGTCGCGCCGCCGGTCCGGTCGTGTTCGGAGCTGCCCGGACCGTCTTCGGCGCCCGGACGGCTCGGACCTCCTAGACCTTCTCCACTGGCCGGGCCTGCCGCCCCACCCGGGGCCGACGCCGGGTCGCCGCCCTCCGCCGCCGGGCCGTGCCCCCGTGCGGACGGCTCGGCGGCGGAGGGGGCGGACTCGCCCGCGCCGTGGTCGCGGGTCTGGCGGCGGATGTCGCCGGCGGCCTGCTTGAGTTCGTCGCGCAGGGTGCGGACCATGTCGCGGACGTCGGACTGGACGGTGCGGGCGGCCTTGTGCACGGAGTCGGTGATCTCGTCCTCCAGTTCGGCGAGTTCGTCCAGGCGGGCGTTGAGTTCGGCGCGGCCGGCGTCGGTGAGGCGGTAGACCTTGCGGCCGCCCACGTCGTCGTGGGCGACCAGGCCCTCGCGCTCCATCCGGGCCAGCCGCGGGTAGATGGTGCCGGCCGAGGGGGCGTAGATGCCCATGAAGCGGTCCTCCAGCAGCCGGATGACCTCGTAGCCGTGCCGGGGGCTCTCGTCGAGCAGCTTGAGGAGGTACAGGCGGAGCCGTCCGTGTCCGAAGATCGTGGCCATCGCGATCACCTGATCCGCTTCGGGGTGAGCGGCGGTTCGCCCGCCGCGCGGCGCAGCAGGGCTATGTCGCCGGAGACGGTGGTCAGGCCGATCGCGGCGGCGGCGTCGGTGCCGCCGATGGTGCCGGTGGACTGGGCCTGGCCGGGGAGGCGGCGCTCGTCCAGGCCGTCGAAGGCGGCGTCGATGCGGCCGGAGGTGGACCTCAGGTCGACGGCGGCGGCCATGCCGTCGGGCACCCGCAGCGCGATGTCGCCGGAGACGGAGGCGAACTTCACCGAGGCGTCGGCGGACGGCTCCACATCGGCGGTGATCCGCCCGGAGGCGGTGCGGGCGGTGAGCTTGTGCACCTCGCCGCCGGCCACCGAGATCTCACCGCTGAGGGTGTGGAAGGAGACGCCGCCCGCCAGGCCCTGGGCGTCGATGTCGCCCGACAGGGAGTTGGCCTTGAGCGGGCCGTGCACGCCGTCCAAGGTGACGCTGCCGGACGCGGTGGTGACCGAGGTCTTGGCCTGGATGCCGGCCACCACCACCGAGGCGCTGGCCACCGTGATGTCGACCGGGCAGTCGGCGGGGACGGCGACGCTCACGGTGGCGCTGCGCCGCTTGAGGCCGAGGAAACCGGCCAGCTGCGGCTGCCTGACCCGTTCGAGCAGGCCGTCCCTGGTGAGGTCGTCGTAGGTGATGGTCAGCATGCCGGCCTGCTGGCTGACCAGCAGCGGCTCACCCGACAGGCGGCTGACCTCCAGGGTGCCGCCGCCCTTGGTGGTGAGCACGTCGACATGGCCGCCGACCAGGCGGATGGTGAGTGTGACGATCCCGTCGAAGTCGAGCGTCTGCGGCTGCTCGATGGTCCAGCGCGGCATGGGAACCCCCGGTCGTGAAGCAGTGCCGCTTTCACGATATGTCGCGTTTCCCGGAAGTCAAGATGTATCGCGTCAGACCCGCCGGAGGCTCAATCCTCGGAGTCGTCGTCCTCGTCGTCCAGCCGGGCCAGCCAGGTGGCCAGCCGGTCGACGGCGGTCTCGAACTCAGGGTTCAGATCGGTGAAGGTCTGCAGCCGGCCTGCCAGCCAGGACAGGGACACCTGCTCGTCCCCGCGCCGCTGCTCCAGCTCCTCGATGCCACGGTCGGTGTAGTACACGTGCCCATTGTGGCCGACCCCGGTCCCGCCTGGGCACACGCCCCGGCCCCGCACGCGCGTGCGCCCGCGCCCCGAAGGCGGGGCACGGGCGCACGTGCGCGCGGTCGGCGGCTCAGCCGCGGGGGAACAGCTCCGCGACCAGCTCGTCCTGCTCGGCGTCGTGCCGCTTCTTGGAGCCCACGGCCGGCGAGGAGCTGGCCGGACGGGAGACGCGGGTGATGCTGCGGCCCAGCTGCTCGGGCAGCGCCAGCGCCACCAGCGGCCACGGCCCCATGTTCGCCGGCTCCTCCTGCACCCAGACCAGCTCGGTGGCCTCGGGGTAGGCCGCCAGCTCCCGGCGGATCTCCTCGACCGGCAGCGGGTACAGCCGCTCCACCCGCAGGATCGCGGTGTCGCCCGAGCCGCGCTCCTCGCGGCCCGCGACGAGGTCGTAGTAGATCTTGCCGGAGGTGAGCACCACCCGGCGGACCGCGCCGCGGTCGTGCTCGGCCGTCTCGGGGATGAGCGGCCTGAAGTGGCCGTCGGTGAACGCGGCGGTCGGCGAGGCCGCGGTCTTGGCCCGCAGCAGGGACTTCGGCGTGAAGACCACCAGCGGCCGCCGCCACTGCGAGTTCACCTGCCAGCGCAGCAGGTGGAAGTAGTTCGCGGCGGTGGTCGGCATCGCGACCGTCATGTTGTTCTGCGCGCACAGCTGGAGGTAGCGCTCGATCCGGGCCGAGGAGTGGTCCGGGCCCTGCCCCTCGAAGCCGTGCGGCAGCAGCAGCACGACGCTGGAGCGCTGGCCCCACTTCTGCTCGCCCGAGCTGATGAACTCGTCCAGGATCGACTGGGCGCCGTTGGCGAAGTCGCCGAACTGCGCCTCCCACGCCACCAGGGCGTCGGGCCGCACCACGGAGTAGCCGTACTCGAAGCCCATCGCCGCGAACTCGCTGAGCAGGGAGTCGTGCACGTAGAACTTGGAGTTGCCCTGGTCGAACTGCTTCAGCGGGGTGAACTCCTGGCCGGTCTTGCGGTCGACCAGCACCGAGTGCCGCTGGCCGAAGGTGCCGCGCCGGGTGTCCTGGCCGACCAGCCGGACGGGGTGGCCGTCGATCAGCAGCGAGCCGAGGGCGAGGGTCTCGCCCATCGCCCAGTCGACGGTGTCCTCCTCGACCATCTGCGCCCGCCGCTGGAGCTGCGGCGCCAGCCTCGGGTGCACCGTGAAGCCCTCGGGGAGGTTCAGCTGGCTGTCGACCACCCGCTTGACCACCTCGGTGGAGATGGCGGTCTCGACGGCCTCGTGGTCGATCTGCTCGACCGCCCCGGCCGCCGGCGCCACCAGCGAACCGGGCTGCACCGGCTGCCTGGCCGCCTCGCGGGTCTCGGTGAAGGCCCGCTCCAGCTGCTCCTGGTAGTCGCGCAGCGCCTGCTCGGCCTCCTCGACGGTGATGTCGCCCCGGCCGATCAGCGCCTCGGTGTACAGCTTCCGGGTGGAGCGCTTGGCGTCGATGATGTCGTACATCAGCGGCTGGGTGAACGAGGGGTTCTCGGCCTCGTTGTGGCCCCGGCGCCGGTAGCACACCAGGTCGATGACGACGTCCTTCTTGAAGCGCTGCCGGTACTCGAAGGCCAGCCGGCCCACGCGCACCACCGCCTCGGGGTCGTCGCCGTTGACGTGGAAGATCGGCGCCTCGATCATCCGCGCGACGTCGGTGGAGTAGAAGCTCGACCGGCTGTGCAGCGGCGAGGTGGTGAAGCCGACCTGGTTGTTCACCACGACGTGCACGGTGCCGCCGGTGCGGTAGCCGCGCAGCTGGGAGAGGTTCAGCGTCTCGGCCACCACGCCCTGGCCCGCGAAGGCGGCGTCGCCGTGGACCAGGATCGGCAGCACGGTGAAGCCCGGCTCGCCCTTGTCCAGCAGGTCCTGCTTGGCGCGGACGATGCCCTCGGCGACCGGGTTCACCGCCTCCAGGTGGCTGGGGTTGGCGGCCAGGGTGGTCTTGATCTCCCGCCCGCTGGGCGCGGTGTACACGCCCTCGGTGCCCAGGTGGTACTTGACGTCTCCCGAGCCGTGCGCGCTGCGGGGGTCGATGTTGCCCTCGAACTCGCCGAAGATCTGCGCGTAGGACTTGCCGCAGATGTTGGCCAGCACGTTCAGCCGGCCGCGGTGGGCCATGCCGATGACGGCCTCGTCGAGCTCGGCGTCGGCGGCGGAGGCGATGACGCTGTCCAGCAGCGGGATCAGCGACTCGCCGCCCTCCAGCGAGAAGCGCTTCTGGCCGACGTACTTGGTCTGCAGGAAGGTCTCGAAGGCCTCGGCGGTGTTCAGCTTGCGCAGGATGTGCAGCTGCTCGTCGCGGCCGGGCTTGTCGTGCGGCGTCTCGATGTGCTTCTGCAGCCAGGCGCGCTCCTGCGGGCTCTGGATGTGCATGTACTCCACGCCGATGGTGCGGCAGTAGGAGTTGCGCAGCAGGCCGAGGATGTCGCGCAGCTTCATGACGGACTTGCCGCCGAAGCCGCCGGTGGGGAACTCGCGTTCGAGGTCCCACAGGGTCAGGCCGTGCTCCAGCACGTCGAGGTCGGGGTGGCGGCGCTGCTTGTACTCCAGCGGGTCGGTGTCGGCCATCAGGTGGCCGCGGACCCGGTAGGCGTGGATCAGCTCGTGCACCCGCGAGCCCTTGTCGACCTCGTCGTGGTGGTCGACGACGGTGATGTCCTGCACCCAGCGCACCGGCTCGTAGGGGATGCGCAGCGACTCGAAGATCTCGTCGTAGAAGCCGTCCTCGCCCAGCAGCAGCTGGTGCACCCGGCGCAGGAAGTCGCCGGACTGGGCGCCCTGGATGATGCGGTGGTCGTAGGTGGAGGTGAGCGTCATGATCTTGCTCACCGCCAGCCGGGACAGGGTCTCCTCGGAGGCGCCCTGGAACTCGGCCGGGTACTCCATCGCGCCGACGCCCACGATCGTGCCCTGGCCCTGCATCAGCCGCGGCACGGAGTGGACGGTGCCGATGGTGCCGGGGTTGGTCAGGCTGATCGTGGTGCCGGAGAAGTCGTCCACGCCCAGGGAGCCGGCGCGCGCCTTGCGCACGACCTCCTCGTAGGCGGTCCAGAACTGGCGGAAGTCGAGGGTGTCGGCCTTCTTGATGTTGGGCACCAGCAGCTGGCGCTGGTCGCCCTTCTTGACGTCGATGGCCAGGCCGAGGTTGACGTGCCTGGGCTGGATCAGGACCGGCTTGCCGTCCTGCTCGCCGAAGGCGTGGTTCATCTCGGGGAGGTCGCGCAGCGCCCGCACCACGGCGAAGCCGATGAGGTGGGTGAAGGAGATCTTGCCGCCGCGCCCCCGGCGCAGGTGGTTGTTGATCACGATCCGGTTGTCGACCAGCAGCTTGGCCGGCACCGCGCGCACGCTGGTGGCGGTCGGCACCTCCAGGCTGGCCGCCATGTTCACGGCGGTGCGGGCGGCGGCGCCGCGCAGCCGCACCACCTCGGGGCCCTCGTCGGCCTCCGGCCGCTTGTCGGCGGCGGGCTTCGCGGCCGGGCGGGGGGCCGGCTTCGGCTCGGCCTTGGGGGGAGCCGGCGCCTTGGCCTGCTCCGCCGCCGCGGGCGCCGTGCGCTCCGGGGCTGTCGGAGGAGCGGCCGCCGCCGTCTCGGCCTTCTGCGCGGCGGCGGCCTCCGGGGCCGTGCCGTTCGCGGTACCCGCCGCACCGGACGAGGCGTCCGGCTTGTAGTCGGCGAAGAAGTTCCACCACGCCTTGTCGACCGAGTTGGGGTCGTCAAGGTACTTCTGGTAGAGCTCGTCCACCAGCCACTCGTTCGGGCCGAAATCTGTCAGGGGTTGAGACGCCTCAGACGACACGGCGGAGATCGCCCTCTTCCGCAGCTCGCTACCAATTCTCCATGTGGAGAACAAGGCTACTCGTTCCGCTGTTCCGTCCGACACGTCAGTGCCGCTCCTGGCCGGTCCGGGCCGCCGGGCGCGCCGCCGCCGGGGCCGCCCGGCGGGCCCGCCGGGACGATCCGGGAGAGTCGCGAAGATTTCGGGGAACCTCGGGAACGCATCCGCGCGGTCCTACGTCGTAAGTGGCGAGACCGGAGCGACCGATGTGGTGAAGCTACAGGGGATTCGCCACGTCAGACGGTCGGAGTGCGGTCGGCGGCATTGAACAGGGGTGCTCAGCCGCCGCTCCGCCGCCGGTCTCGCGGGGGAAAGGTGAAGGGCGGCATTTAGGGACGGGTGCCGCCCTTCACGCACGCTCGGGCAGGTGCGAGCGGTCGGCCGGCTCGGTCCAGTCGATGTAGGGGCCCTTGGGCACCAGCCGGTTCGGGTTGATCTGGTCGTGGGTCTGGAAGTAGTGCCGCTTGATGTGCACGAAGTCGGTGGTGTCGCCGAAGCCGGGCCGCTGGTACAGGTCGCGAGCGTAGGCCCACAGGTTCGGGTAGTCGATCAGCCGCCGCAGGTTGCACTTGAAGTGGGTGTAGTAGACCGCGTCGAAGCGCACCAGGGTGGTGAACAGCCGCACGTCGGCCTCTGTCAGCCGGTCGCCGATCAGGAAGCGCCGCCGGGCCAGGCGGTCCTCCAGGGCGTCGAAGGTGGTGAACAGGGCGTCGAAGGCGTCCTCGTAGGCGGCCTGCGAGGTGGCGAAGCCGGCCTTGTACACCCCGTTGTTGACGGTGTGGTAGACGAGCGCGTTGATGGCGTCGATGTCGCCGCGCAGCTCGGCCGGGTAGAGGTCGGGCGCTCCGGGGCGGTGGTAGCGCCGGAACTCCGTCTCGAACATGATCGTGATGGCCGGGAAGTCGTTGGTGACCACCCGCCCCGAGGAGCGGTCCCAGATCATCGGCACGGTGTAGCGGCCCTGGTACTCGGGGTCGGAGTCGCGGTACAGCTCGCCGAGGAACTGCGCGCCCGACACGGGGTCGCGGCCCTCCGGGTTGAGGGTGAACCGCCAGCCGCGGTCGTCGCGGATGGGGTCGACCACGGTTACCCCGACGACCGCCTCCAGGCCGAGCAGCCTGCGCACGATCAGCGAGCGGTGCGCCCACGGGCAGGCCAGCGAGACGTAGAGCTGGTAGCGGCCGGGCTCGACCGGGTAGCCGCTGGAGCCGTCGGCGGTGATGACGGAGGTGAACCGGTTCGCCTGACGGTGGAACCGGCCCTGCGCGTTCTCGGCCGAGAACTGAGGTGTGCCAGACATCACCCTCCTGCCGGCCCGCCCGCGCCCTCTCCGGCCCGGTGGAGGGGGGCGTCCGGGGCTCGTTATATCTGTACTCCACAACGGCCTGTTCCAACAGGGGGTGATCAGCGGCGCGCGGTACGTGGGCGGTGCGCCGGCCCGCCGGGGAGCGGCCGCCGGCTCAGCCGACCCGGATCGTGCCGGTGCCGCCGGTGAGCGGCAGGTCGAGGAAGGTGCGGATGCCGGCCGGGGCGGCGACCAGGGCCGGGATGGCGTTCACGGCGTGCGCGGCCGCGGCCAGCATGCCGTAGTCCAGCTCCTCGACCTTGGCCATGAACGAGGGGCGCCCCTCGACGCGCACGGTGAAGCCCGGGGTGCCCCAGCGCGACAGCCGGCCGGCGTCGGCCTTGTACACGCACTCCATGCTGATCAGCGGACGGCCGTGCACGATGCCGGTGAACTGCCAGCGCGAGCCGCAGACCGTGCCCTTGGGGATGGGGCCGGCCGCCACGGTGTAGTCCTGGGCCGCCTCCACGACCTCGTCGTCCTCCTCCACGTCGTGCAGCTCGACGCCGAGCGCGCGGGCCAGCAGGTCCAGCGACTCGGTGTAGAGCTGGCGGTGGAAGGCGCGGAACGGGCGGACCGCGGCGGCGTAGGCCTCGGCGTCGCGCGAGAAGCCCATGAGGTCGACCACGATCTGGCGGGAGGGGTGGCCGGCGTAGTCGGAGCAGTCGCGCAGGTAGATGTGGTCGATGCGCATCGACATGGTGCTGAGCGCGAACGGCAGCAGCTGGGTGAGGAAGCCGGGGCTGATCCCGGTGCCGTGCAGCGAGGAGTCGCCGACCCGGCAGGCGTTCTCCAGCCGCGAGACCAGTTCGGGGCCGTAGCTGTAGGGGTGGGTGAAGCCGGTGGTGGTGACGACGTTCTTGCCCGAGGCCAGCAGCCGGCAGATGGTCTTGGTGTCGTGGTCGGGGTCGTCGCCGAAGTAGGCGGCCGGCAGCGGCATGTGGGCGACGCAGTCGGCGGGCAGCGCCAGGATCTCCTCGATGTCGCCGGTGGCGCGGACCCCGACCGGCGCCATGCCCGCGAGTTCGCCCGCGTCGCGGCCGGCCTTGTCCGGCTGGTGGGCGTAGACGCCCACCACCTCGAAGCCGGGGCGGGCCAGCAGGGCCCGCAGAGCGGCGCGGCCGACGGTGCCCGTGGCCCACTGGACGACCCGGATCGTCACCGGACCGCCCCGGCGCCGGGGATCGCGGGCGGCGGGGCCGGGCGGCGCGGAATGGGCCGCAGCGCTTGGGGGGTGCTCCCAGGCATATCGAAATTCCTCCGGTCCCGGAGCGGATTGCGCGGACGGGACATGGCCGGCCGGGCGGCAGTGGTCTGCGTCGGGGTCACGGCGAGGCGCAATGTCGCGGCACGATAGGGCGACTATATCAAGGATTTCTGTTGGGTGAATTCTTTCTACAGTACGCCCCGCGTCATCGGTTTGTTGCGCCGCAATGGGGGCCATTATTCGCTTGTGGCGGCGCCCGGTCCCGATGATCAAGTAATCGTCCGGTGCGCTCGCCGCCGCGGCCGCTCCCGTCCGCGCCGGCCCCCGCGTCCGCATCCGGGCGCCGGGGCGGCGGGCGCCGGCCGCGTCCGGTTGCTAGGGTGCGCTGGCCGCGACGGGGCGCGCGGGCCGCATGGGCCGCGGTGCCGTCCGGGCGGCGAGGAGCGAGCAGCGACGGCGAGGAGGAGTCGAGTCATGGCGGACCTGCACTTCGACGGGCGGGTGGCGGTCGTCACCGGAGCCGGTCAGGGCCTCGGGCGGTCCCACGCACTGGAGTTGGCGGCCCGCGGGGCCAAGGTCGTCGTGAACGACCTCGGCGGCGCGGTGGACGGCACCGGGTCGTCGGACACCCCCGCGCGGCGGGTGGTCGAGGAGATCGCCGCGGCCGGCGGGCAGGCCGTCGTGGACGGCGGCGACGTCTCGACCGAGGAGGGCGCCGAGGGAGTGGTGCGCACGGCGCTGGAGGCGTACGGGCGCGTGGACGTGGTGGTCAACAATGCGGGGATCCTGCGCGACCGGTCCGTCAAGAACATCACCGCGGCCGAGTGGGACGCGGTGCTCGCGGTGCACCTGCGCGGCTCGTTCCTGGTGGCCAGGGCGGCGTTCCCGCACATGCGCGAGAACGGCTACGGGCGCGTCCTCAACACCTCCTCGCCGTCGGGGCTGTTCGGCAACTTCGGGCAGGTCAACTACGCCTCGGCCAAGATGGGACTGATCGGGCTGACCCGCACCCTGGCGATCGAGGGCGCCAAGTACGACATCACCGCCAACGCCATCGCGCCCGTCGCCTACACCCGGATGACCGAGGACCTGTTCCCGCCGGAGATGGCCGGGCGGCTGGGGCCCGAGCGCGTCACCCCGCTCGTCGTCTACCTGGTGCACGAGTCCTGCGCGGCCACCGGCGAGGTGTACACGGTCGGCGGCGGCCGGGTGGCGCGGGTGTTCGTGGCCGAGGGGCCCGGCTACGTCCAGGAGGACGCCACCGCCGAGGACATCAGGGACAACTGGCCGCAGATCAGCGCCGAGCGGCCGTACACGGTGCCGCGCGACATCGGCGAGCAGACCACCGGGCACTTCCAGGCCCTGGACTGAGCCGTGCCGGACCGGTCCGGGACCGGTCCGGCACGCGCCGTCCGGCCGGGTCGGGCCGGGTTTCGGCGAATTCCGCCGCTCTTTCGGCGACATTTGGCCGTTATGCCCTTTTCGGCAGGGTTCTCCGGCCTGGCGCGCCCGCTTATCCGGGCTTCTCGGTCGGAATCGTTCCTGCTAATTCGTCGGCCCCACTCCGGGTCGAGGTGCCGATCTTCATGATCATCCGGCACGGAAATGAAAATGTGTCCGGTTGCATCCGAAACCCGGCATCTCGGCTGTCTCTTATCTACGATGTCGCTACGGAGGTGGGGGAGGGTGAAAGAATTCGGAGAACTGGAAACCGCCATCATGGACGCGCTCTGGGCGGCCGAGCGGCCGCTCGTGGTGCGGGAGGTGCGCGAGCGGATGACCTACAGCCGCGAGGTCGCGTACACCACCGTGATGACGGTGACCAACATCTTGCACCGCAAGGGACTGCTCCGCAGGGAGAAGGCCGGCCGCGCCTGGCGCTACTGGCCGCGGGAGTCCCGCGAGGAGCACACGGCGCGGGTCATGGGGGAGGTGCTGCTGCGCAGCGATGACCCCGGCGCCGCCATGGTGCGCTTCGTCGAGCGGTTCAGTGAGGAGGAGATGGCGCGCCTGCACGAGGTGCTGCAGGAGGTGAGGGCCCGTCGGGGCGTGGCGTCCTGACGGTGCCGGAGCGACGAGTCCGGCGGACCCCGGTCCGCCGGACCCGCGCGGCGCGGGGGTGGCGCGCCGCGGCGAGATTGGGGCGGGACGCTTGGCGGGTACGGAGCGTTCGCAGTGGCGGACGGACTGGTCGTGGGACGCCTATCGCAAGCTGCGCGAACGGCGCGACCACAGAGGCAGGTTGATCGATCCGGCGCGGCCGCCCTCGATGGTCGCGCAGCCGGCGCCCACCGCGGGCCGGCATCCGGCGGCGCCGCAGCGGCGGCCGCCGGAGCGGGCGGAGGGGCCGGCCGCGCCGCTCTGGCCCTGGCTGGCCGCGGCCCGCGGCCACTGCGCCGCCGCGGCGCGCTGGCGGGTGGCCGGAGCGCCGCTGCGCTCGGAGCGCGCGCAGGAGTGAGCCGGCGCGGACTCCGCCGCGACCCGGCCGGCCGCCGCGGCGCGCGGCCGGAGCACTAGCAGTTCTTCACCGCCTCGACACAGGTCGGCGGGGGGCAGCCGCTCGCCTGCTGGAGCAGGGCGTGCAGCGTGGCGCGCTGCTCGCCGTCGAGCCCGGCGAGCACCTCGTCCTCGACCGCGGCGAGCGCGGACTCGGCCTCCGCGAGCCTCGCCCGGCCCGCGTCGGTGAGTTCCACGACGTGCCGGCGGCGGTCCGTGGCCGAGCGGCGCCGTGCGACCAGGTCGTCGGCCTCCAGTTCGTTGAGCAGGCCGACGATGTTCGTGCCGTCCATCTCCAGCGTCTTGGCCAGCGCCTGCTGGCTGCTACCGCCCAGCTCGCGCAGCAGGGTCAGTGCGAGGAGGTGGCGCGGCCGCATGCCCAGAGGGGCCAGCACGGACTCCGACCGCGAGCGGATCCGCCGCGACAAGTGGTCGAGCAGCGCACCGGAGCGGTGCGCGGGCTCGTCGGCGACCGGCGGGGAGACCATGCCCACAGTCTACGTACGGAGCAGTCATCTGTGTGCTATCAATGATTTGTCCTTCATAGACGATCTGCGAATGGTCAAAGAGATGCCCCATCTTCTGCACATCGACTCCAGCATCCAGGGCGAGCGCTCGGTGACCCGCCGGCTCACCGCCCGGGCGGCCGCGGCCTGGCGGGCCGCCCACCCCGGCGGCACCGTCACCTACCGGGACCTCGCGGCCGAGCCGCTGCCGCACCTGGACGCGGCGGGCGGCCTGGCGCGGCTGGTGCCGCCCGACGAGCACACGCCCGAGCAGGCCGAGTCCTTCGAGCTCAGCCAGGTGCTGATCGGCGAGGTGAAGCGGGCCGACACCGTCCTGCTCGGCCTGCCGCTGTACAACTACGGCGCGCCGAGCATCGTCAAGTCCTGGGTCGACCACCTGATCGGGCCCGGCGCCATCGACCCCGGGACCGGGGAGGGCCTGCTCGGCGGCCGCGAGTTCCTGGTCCTCGCGGCGCGCGGCGGCGGCTACGGCGAGGGCGCGCCGCGCGAGGGCTGGGACCACGCCGAACCGTGGCTGCCGCACGGGCTGTCGGCGACGGGACTGGAGCCGCGGTTCATCACGGCCGAGCTGACCCTCGCCAGGTCCACCCCCGCCATGGCGGAGCTGATCCCGCTGGCCGAGGAGAGCCTGGCCGCGGCGGAGCGCGGCATCGACGCGCTCTGGGTGCCGGCGCCCGTCTGAACCCGCGGCGGCAGGGGCCTGCGGCCGGGCGGTGCGGCCCCCAGCCGCCGTCGGCGGAGCACCCGCCCGGCCCGCCGGCTCAGCCCGTGACCAGGGACTTCCTGATCAGGCTCTCCGCGGCGGCCAGCACGGCCTCCTCGGAGGTGCGCGGCCGCCACCCCAGCACCCGGCGGGCCCGGTCGCTGGAGACCTTCCTGGCGTAGCCGAGTTCGGCCGCGACGGGCCGGTACTCCGCGGAGAACACGGCGGCGGTCCGCACCACCGCGCTGGGGATGGACCGGGTCGGCACCCGCTTCGCGGCGGCGCCGAGACGGGTCCTCAGGATGGCGCCGATCTCCTTCAGCGCGATCGCGGGACCGCTGGACACCAGGAAGCGCCGCCCGGCGGCGCCGTCGGCGGTCATGGCCGCGACGTGCGCGCCCGCCACGTCGCGCACGTCGACGATGGGCAGGTACAGGTCCGGGTAGCCCGGCATCCGCCCGGCGAGGAGCCGCTGGACGATGTGGTTCGGGCCGGAGACCCGCTCGCCCAGCACCGGCCCCATCACCGCCACCGGCAGGACGGTGGCGAGTTCCATCGGACCGCCCTCGGCGGCGGCGAAGTCCCAGGCGGCGCGCTCGGCGAGCGTCTTGCTCCTGCCGTAGGCGTCCGTACCGGGTCCGTCGAGGACGGTCCAGTCGTCCTCGGTGAAGGTGCGGCCGGTCCGGGGGTGGCCCCAGCCGACGGCGTGGAACGCGGAGGTCAGCACCACCCGCCTGACGCCGGCGTCGCGGGCGGCGCGCAGCACGCGCAGCGCCCCGTCGCGGGCGGGCGCGATGATCTCGTCCTCGTTGCGGACGTGCCCGGGGCGCACGGGCGAGGCGACGTGCAGCACGTAGTCGCAGCCGCTGACGGCCTCGTCCCAGCCCTCCTCGCCGGTGAGGTCGGCCGCGGCGAAGCTCAGGGCGTCGCCGCGGACCATGCCGGCGTCGGCGAGCACCGCCCGCACCGCGCCCTCGCGCTCCGGCGAGCGCACGGTCGTGCGGACGAGGCAGCCCTGGTCGAGCAGGCGGAGGACGCAGTGCCCGGCGATGAAGCCGGACCCGCCGGTGACGAGAACACGTGTCTGGGCCATGGTCGTTGCCTTCCTCGTTCGGAACCTGGCGGCCGGCGGTCACGGGGACCGGCCGCGGCCGCTGACGATGCTCGAGCCGCCCGCGCGCCGGGCCCAGAGCCCCCGCGACACTGGTAGTGGCAGGGACAGCCGCCGCGCCCGGCCGCCGCCTACGGTTGGGGGCATGACCGACGAGCCGAACCTGCTGGGCGAGTACCTCCGCGCGCGCCGCGAGCTGGTGACGCCCGAGCAGGCGGGCGTCCCGGTGGCGGGGCGGCGGCGGGTGCCGGGCCTGCGGCGCGAGGAGGTCGCGATGCTGGCCGGCATCAGCGCCGAGTACTACCTGCGCCTGGAGCAGGGCCGCGACCGCAACCCGTCCGCGCAGGTCCTCCGCGCCATCGCCCGCGTCCTGCGCCTCGACGACGAGGACTACCTGCTCGGCCTCGTCGCGGACCGGCCCCGCCGCGCCCGGCGGCGGCCCCGGAAGGAGACCGTCCCGCCGAGCACCGCGAGGCTGGTGGCGACGCTCGCGCTCCCCGCCTTCGTCGAGGGCCGCTATCTGGACGTCCTCGCCGCCAACCCGCTCGCGACGGCGCTCTCGCCGCGGCTGGCCCCGGGGGCGAACCGGTTGAGGGACCTCTTCCTCGACCCCGGCGAGCGGGCCTTCTTCCCGGACTGGGAGCGGGCCACCGAGGGGCTGGTCGCCTCGTTCCGGCGGTCCGTGGGCACCGACACCGACGATCCGCGCTTCATCGAACTCGTCGGTGAACTCTCCCTGGCCAGTCCGCGCTTCCGCCGGCTGTGGGCCCGCCATGACGTCGCGACGCGGCCCAGCGCCCCCATGGCCTTCGACCACCCGCAGCTGGGCCGGATCCGGCTGGACCGCGAGAAGCTGCTGATCAACGGGACGGACGGCATCATGCTCGTCATCTACCACCCCGAGCCAGGCAGCGACAGCGCCGACAAGCTGGCCCTTCTCGCCTCGGACCTGCTCACGCCCGCGCCCGCCCGCACCCCGGCCGCAGAGGCGCTGGAACGGCGCGCCGAGCGCTGAACCCCCGCGACGGGGGCGGGCCCGGGCGGAGCGCGCGGACCCGCCCGCCGCGGCCCGGCGGTGCGGCGACGGCGGCGCGCGCCTGGACGCGGGCCGGGCGACCGGTAGGGTGGCGGCCGTGACGCAGCGGTTGGTGAGCCGGATGCGCGGGTTCGGCACCACGATCTTCGCCGAGATGTCGGCACTGGCCGAGCGGACCGGCGCGATCAACCTCGGCCAGGGCTTCCCCGACACCGACGGCCCGCCCGCCCTGCTGGCGCGGGCGGCCGAGGGCATCACCGGCGGCGTGAACCAGTACCCGCCCGGCCCGGGAACGCCCGAACTGCGCCGGGCCGTCGCCGCGGCGCGGCGCGAGCGGTACGGGCTCGACTACGACCCGGCGAGCGAGGTCTACGTCACCGTCGGCGCCACCGCGGGCATCGCCGCCGCGATCCTGGCCATCACCGAGCCGGGCGACGAGATCGTGCTGTTCGAGCCGATGTACGACTCCTACGCCGCCGCCATCGCCATGGCGGGCGGCGTGCGCCGCCCCGTCACGCTGCGGCCGCGCGGCGGCGAGGGCGGGCGCTTCGCCTTCGACCCCGAGGAGCTGCGCGCGGCGGTGGGGCCGCGCACCCGCGCCGTGCTGGTGAACTCCCCGCACAACCCCACCGGCACCGTGCTCACCGCCGCGGAACTGGCGGTGATCGCGCAGCTGTGCCGCGAGCACGACCTGGTCGCGGTCACCGACGAGGTGTACGAGTACCTGACCTACGACGGCGCCGAGCACGTACCGCTGGCGACGCTGCCCGGGATGCGTGAGCGCACCCTGGCGATCTCCTCCACCGGCAAGACCTTCTCGGTGACCGGCTGGAAGACCGGCTGGGTGATGGGCCCGCCCGAGCTGGTCGACGCCGTGCGCACCGTCAACCAGTTCCTCACCTACACCGCCAACCCGGCCCTGCAGTTGGCGGTGGCGGAGGCGCTGGAGACCCAGGAGGACTGGATCGCCCGGCTCGCCACCGGCCTGGCCGCCAAGCGCGACCGCCTCAGCGCCGGCCTGCGCGAGGCCGGGTTCCGCGTCTTCGGCACCCAGGGCACCTACTTCGTGCTCACCGACATCCGGCCGCTCGGCTTCGACGACGGCCTCGCCCTGGCCCACCGGCTCCCCGAGCTGTGCGGGGTGGTCGGCGTGCCCGCGCAGGTCTTCTACGACGATGCCGAGGAGGGGCGCCCGTACCTGCGCTTCGCCTTCTGCAAGCGCGACGAGGTCATCGACGACGCCGTGGCCCGGCTGGCGCGCTTGCGGAGCTGACGGCGCTTCCGGCTCCCGCGTTAGCGCCGCGGGGTGCGGAGGTGGATGCGTTCGCCCTGCCGGCCGAAGAGGCTGAGCACCTCGACGCCGCCGCGACCGGCGGCGCCGGACCAGTGCGGGGTCCGGCAGTCGAACTCGGCCGCCTCGCCGGCCCCCATCACGAAGTCCTGGTCGCCCAGCCGCACCCGGAGCCGGCCGCGCAGCACGTACAGCCACTCGTGGCCGGGGTGGGTCCGCAACGTCCCGGAATCGGCAACGAAGGTTGTGGAAATCGACCGAAGTCGGCGGGTCCGCGTTCTCGCGGCCGCCCCGCACGAGCGGGCGCGGGCTCCTGCCGCCGGCGGGCTCCCCGGCCCGACCCGGCCGGGCTCAGCCCTCCGCTACGACCGTGATCACGACGTTGCCGGTCTTGGTGCCGGTCTCGACGTAGCGGTAGGCGTCGGGGATCCGGTCCAGCGGGTAGCGGCGGTCGATGAGCGGCTTGAAGGCGCCTGATCCGAGCAGGTCCGCGAAGTGCCGCACCATCTCCTGGTCCTGCCTCGGGACGGGGAACCTCACCGTGCGGCCGCGCAACAGCGGGGTGACGAGCGACAGCAGCAGGTTCTGCGCCCCTGGGCCCGGCTCCGAGGACAGGTAGGCGCCGCCGGGCTTGAGGAGGCGCTTGCAGCGGGCGAAGGTGCTCTTGCCGACGGCGTCGAAGACCGCGTCGTAGCGCCGCTCGTCCGCGGTGAAGTCCTGGGCCGTGTAGTCGACGACGCGGTCCGCGCCGAGGCCCTTCACCAGGTCGAGGTGGGCGGTGGCGCAGACGGCGGTGACCGCCGCTCCGCGGTGCTTGAGCAGCTGCACCGCCGCCGAGCCGATGGCGCCGGTGGCGCCGTGGACCAGGACGTCCTGGCCGGCCCGGACGCCGGCCGTCCGGATGAAGGCGAGTGCGTAGTGCGCGCCCTCGGTCGCGCACGCGGCCGCCTCGAAGGACGCGTCCGGCGGCATCGGCGCGATGGCGCCGTCCTGCGGCACCGCCAGGTACTCGGCGTGGGCTCCGAAGGCGCCCTCGTTGTAGCCGAACACGCGGTCGCCGACCGCGAAGGCGGTGACGCCGCCGCCGACCGCCGCGACCACGCCCGCGTACTCGGTGCCGAGCACGGGGCGCCGCGGCCGGAGCAGGCCGGTGAGCGCGCGCATGAAGAAGGGCTTGGCCGCGCGGTAGGCGCAGTCGGTGCGGTTGACGGTCGTCGCGTGCACCCGCACGAGGACGTCGTGGTCGCCGGCCGAGGGCGTCTCCACCTCGGCGAGCCGGACCACCGACGGCGACCCGTACCGGTCGTGCACCGCTGCCTTCATGGCCGAAGACTATGGGCGGCGGCCGCCGCGCCGCCCGGATCGTCCCGAATCGTGACACGGTTCGGCGTCCTCGCGGGGCGGCCGGACGGCGGCCGCGGCTCAGCCGCGCGCGCGGAGGTAGGCGTCCAGTTCGGCGGCCCCGGCCAGCATCGCGCGTGCGCGGGCCGACAGCCGGCCGTGCCAGTCGCGCAGGGTGCCTTCCAGCGGCGCCAGTCCGCCGGCCGCCCGCACCCGGTCGATCAGCGGGGCGATCTGCTCCAGCAGGTAGCCGCCCCGCCTGAGCTGGTGGACCAGCCGGGCGTCCCGCACACCGGCCTCGTCGTAGACGCGGTAGCCGGTCCGCGGGTCGCGGCCCGGGCGCAGCAGTCCTGCGCGCTCCCATTTGCGCAGCGTGGCCGGCCGGATGCCGAGCCTGGCCGCCAGCGGCCCGATGAAGGCGCCGCCGGGGCCGGCCGCCGCGGCCGGTCCGGAGTCCGCGCCGGCCTCCAGGTCGCGCAGGGCGCCTTCCACCGCCTGGAGGGTGCGGCGGTCGTCCAGGAGTTGGGCGTGGCCGCCGTCGATGAGGCGGAAGGCCTCTTCGAGCGCGCCCCGGTTCACGGCCCGCATGATCGCGGCCGCCGTCTGATGGCCGTGGCCGGGCACCAGGGCGAGGAAGGCGCTCAGCGCCCGCGCGTGCAGCGGGGTGTAGGCGCGGTAGCCGTGGGGGGTGCGGTCGGCGGCCGGGAGGATGCCGGCCGCCTCGTAGTTCCTGACCGCCTGCGCGGACAGGCCGTGCCCACGGGCCAGGTCGACCGGCCTGAGCCGACCGATGCTTTTAAGCTTCTGCGCCATGATCCTGCCGGTATCGCGGAAAGGATTCAACCGTAGGTTCAACGATACCGTTGAAGGCATGGTCACCGGCATCGAGGACACCGCCCACCCCGTCGACTCCTCCTCCGTCATGGCGCTGCTCCCGGGCCGGCCGCGGCTGCTCGCCCTGGGCGAGCCCACCCACGGGGAGGACCTGCTGCTCGACATCCGCAACGGCCTCTTCCGGCAGCTGGTCGAGCGGGAGGGCTACCGGACGATCGCGATCGAGAGCGACTGCCTCAGGGGCCTGGCCGTGGACGACCACCTCGCCTCCGGCGCGGGCACCCTCGACGAGGCCATGGAGCACGGGTTCAGCCACGGCTTCGGCGCCTGCGCCGCCAACCGCGAGCTGGTGCGCTGGATGCGCGCCTACAACGACGGCCGGCCCGCCTCCGAGCGGCTGCGCTTCGCCGGCTTCGACGGCCCGCTGGAGATCACCGGCGCCGCGAGCCCCCGGCAGGCCCTCACCGCACTCCATGGCCACCTCGCCGAGAACGTGGGCGCGGAGCTGCTGCCCTGCACCGCGGCGGCGCTCGACCGCCTGCTCGGCGCCGACGACCGGTGGACCGACCCCGCCGCGATGACGGACCCGTCCCGGTCCGCGGGCCGGTCGGCCGAGGCGCGCCGGCTGCGGCTGCTCGCCGACGAACTCGTCGCGCTGCTCGACGCGCAGGCGCCGCGGCTGATCGCGGCGTCCTCGCGGGACGAGTGGGACCGGGCGCGCCTGTACGGGCGCACCGCCGTCGGCCTGCTCCGCTACCACCACTGGATGGCCGACACCTCGCCGGCCCGCATGGCGCGGCTGCTGGGCGTGCGGGACCAGATGATGGCGGACAACCTCCTCGCCCTCGCCGAGCGGGCCCCGACCCTGGCCTTCGCCCACAACGCCCACCTCCAGCGGGACGAGAGCTCGATGCGCATGTGGGACCTGCCGCCGGTGCAGTGGTGGAGCGCCGGCGCGATCGCGGAGGCCCGGATGGGCGGGCAGGGGTACGCCTTCCTGGCCACCGCCGTGGGCACCATCCGGCACCGGGGCGTCGGCACCCCGCCCCCGGACAGCCTCGAAGGGCTCCTGTACGCGCTCCCCGGTGAGCGCCGCGTCGTGGACGCCCGCCGGCTCGCCGCCGCCTTCGGCGAGGCGCCGCCCGAGCCCCGCCGGTCCCCGTACCACGGCTACGCCCCACTGGACCCGGCGCAGCTGGCCCGGATGGACGCGATGGTCTTCGTCAAGGACCTCCCCGGGGAGTAGCCGCCCGCGGCGGGCGGCGCGGACTGTGGAAAACTCGGGCGAAAGGCCGAAGGCGCACCGGAGCGGCGCCCGGGTCCGGGGATGGAGGCGACGCGGCGGTGACGACGACGGCCGGCGGTACGGCGGGCGGGATGCCCGAGGAGCTGCTGCGGGTGGCGCGGGCCGCACGCGGCTTCCTGCCCGAGGACGAGGCGCTGGCGCTGCACGCCGCCGCCGCGGCGGCCGCCGGGGCCGGGCCGATCGTGGAGATCGGCGGCTACTGCGGCAAGTCCTCGGTCTACCTCGGGGCGGCGGCCCGCGCGGCCGGGGGCGTCGTGGTCTCCGTCGACCACCACCGGGGCTCCGAGGAGCACCAGCCCGGCTGGGAGTACCACGACCCGAGCCTGGTCGACCCAGCGACCGGACGGCTCGACACCCTGGGCGCCTTCCGCGCCACCATCACCGCGGCCGGCCTGGAGGACTCCGTGATCGCCGTCGTCGGCCGCTCCGCCGACGTGGCCCGGCTGTGGCGGGTGCCGATCGGGCTGCTGTTCATCGACGGCGGCCACACCGACGAGGCCGCCCGGGCCGACTACGAGGGCTGGGCCCACCACGTCGCCCCGGGCGGCACCCTCGCCATCCACGACGTCTTCCCCGACCCGGCCGACGGCGGCCAGGCGCCGTACCGCGTCTACCGCCGCGCACTCGACTCCGGCGCCTTCGCCGAGACCGCCGTCCACGGCTCGCTGCGGCTGCTCCGCCGCACCGGACCGGACGCCTGAGCCGGGCGCGCCCCTCCGGCACCGCCGCCGCGCGGAGCCCGGTCCGGACCTTGGCGACAAGCAGAACGGGAACCGTCCGGGCGTGTCATTGACACGATTTTGGGACGAACCACGCCGCTCGACGGGCTGGAATCCGGACGGGAAAGGCGGTGCGGACAGGTAGGGTCATCTAACGCGGGCCTTGACGCGTCCAACTGGTGAAGATGGTGTCACCTCATGCAGAAGCGCGGTCCGCGCAGGCATCCGCGTCCGTCAGCCGACGCAGGACAGCTCCGCCGGGGGAATCCGAGTCTTGAGTGCGAACGAGAACAGTGCCGGTCCCGACCCGCGTGACGGCGCCGCGGGGCGTGGCGAACCGAGTGCCGACGGCAGCGGGCGCGACCTCGGCTGGTTCAGCAGGCCGGCCAAGAGCGACGGCGGCGCCCCCGACGCCGGCGGCCTGACGCCCGAGCCCGAGCCTGCCGCAGGCCGGGAACCCGACGACGCGGACGAGCGAGGCCCCGCGACGCCCTTCGGCGCACCGGGCGCTGCCGGCGGGCCCGCCGACCGCGGCTCCGCCGAGGACGGCGCCGAGGGCGCCCCGCCGCGCTGGGACCCCTCCGCCGGGTCCGGCGACGGCTGGAGCGCGTCCACTCCGTTCGGCGGATCCGGCGCTCCGGCCGATGGCGGCGCGGACCCGGATCCGCGGGCCTCCGGCTCCGACGACGCGGCCGCGGACTCCGGCGGGACGCCCGCCGCCCCCGAGGAGGACGGCGGCGAGGCCGGCCTGGCCCTCGGCGACTTCGACGCCCGCGCCGACGGCGCCGCGGGCAACGGCGCGGGCCCGGCGCCCGGCACCGCCAACGGCTCCCACGGGCACGGGCCGGACGCCGGCGAGCCCGCCGCCGATCCGAGCGCCGGCTGGTCGGTCCCGGCGGACGATGACGACGCCGACCTGGTGGCCGAGCACTTCGATCCCCGCTCCGACGCGGAGCCGCTGGACGACGGCGCCGACTGGAGCGGCTCCGGGACGCCCTGGGGCGGCGCCGATCAGGCCGACGACTCCGGCGCCCGCTCCGACGCCGGTCCGTTCGAGCACGGCGAGGACCCGGGCGCGGACCGCTCCGGCGCCGACCCGTCGCCGATTCCGCTTGAGGTGTCCGACGGTGATGACGCGGCCGCCCGCCCGGACGCCGCCTGGGACGCGCCGGCCCCGCCCGCCGCCTCGGACGGCCTCGCGGACGCCGGTGCGGACCCGGTCGTCGGCACCGGTTCGGTGTGGGCGTCGCCGGCTCCGCTGGAGGCGTCCGACGACGACGGCGCGGAGGCGCGTCCGAGCCCGGCCTGGGAGGCGCCGGCTCCGAGCGCCGCGGCCACGGCCGCCGAGAACGCCGACGCCGACACCACCGACGCCGAGCGCCCCGGTTCGGCGTGGGCGTCGTCCGCGCCGATGGACGGCTCCGACGATGGCGACGCGGACATCCGGCCGGGCTCCGCCTGGGACGCGTCCGCGCCGTCCAACGCCGGGGAGCCGGCCGGGTACGGCGCCTTCGGCGGCCCTGAGGCGGACGAGCCCGCCGCGGAGTGGGGCGCGTCGAAGCCCTTCCGGATCCCGGGCGACCTCGAGCCCGAGCCCGACGACGCCGACGAGCCCGGCGCCGCGGCCGCGGGCCAGGGCTACGGCGCCTTCGGCAGCGGGGCGGACGAGCCCGACGCCGACGACTTCGGCACCCGCACCCGGGCGCGGACGCCCTTCGGCCCGGCGGGCGTCGAGGGCTACACGGCCGGAGCCGTCGACGACGGCGACCGCACCGCCGGAACCCCGGACGGCGACACCTCTGGCACCGACGCCGGCGACCGCGCCGAGACCCCCGTGGCGGCCGCGGCCGCCGCGGCGGCCGGCGGCGAGCCGCCGGTCACCCCGCGCTCGCCCGACGACCCTCGGCTCTCCGACACCGGCCCCAACCGGCCGATGCGCCCCGGCGGCGGCCCGCCGGAGCCGCCCGGCGACGACGCGGACGCCGCCTCGGGCGGCGGTGGCGACCGTCCCCGGCGGCCCAGGCGGCACCGGCCGCTGGCCGCCAGGATCGGCATCTGGGCCGCCAGCCTGGTGGGGGCGGTGATGGTGGCGGGCCTGGCAGCCTTCGGCGTCGCCTACGCCGCCATCGACGTGCCCGACGCCGTGCAGCCCTCCGCCGAGTACGAGGGCTCCGTCTTCTACTACCGCGACGGCGAGACCGTGCTGGCCCGCCAGGGCATCGACCGCCGCCCGGTGAGCCTGGACGAGGTGCCCGAGCACGTCCGCAACGCCGTGCTGTCCGCCGAGAACCGCGACTTCTACAGCGAGCCGGGCGTGTCCGTCACCGGCACGATGCGGGCACTGTGGTCCACCGTCACCGGCGAGCAGGTGCAGGGCGGCTCCACCATCACCCAGCAGATGGTGCGCAACTACTACGAGGGCCTGAGCCAGGAGCAGACGGTCCAGCGCAAGCTGGCCGAGATCGTCATCGCGATCAAGGTCGACCAGGAGCGCACCAAGGACTGGATCCTGGAGCGCTACCTCAACACGATCTACTTCGGCCGGGGCGCCTACGGCATCGAGGCGGCGGCGCACGCCTACTTCGGCAAGGGCGTCGGTGAGCTGACCCCCGACGAGTCGGCCTTCCTGGCCGCCGCCATCCAGCAGCCCACCGCCTTCGGCGAGGCCGACGAGAGTCACCTGCCGGCCGAGGAGGCCCGCTGGCGCTATGTGGTCGACGGCCTGGTCACCATGGGCTCGGTCACCCAGGCGGAGGCGGCGGCGATGGAGTTCCCGCTGCCCCAGGAGCAGGAGCCGCTGGTCGACCTGGGCGGGCAGACCGGGTACATGTGGCAGCAGGCCCTCAGCGAGCTGGAGCAGCGCGGCTACACCGAGGACGACATCAACCGCGGCGGCTACGAGATCGTCACCACCTTCGACCAGGACATGATGGCCTCCGCCGAGGAGGCGGTGCGGGAGGTGCTGCCCGAGGGCACCTCCGAGGAGGTCCTGGTGGGCGTCGCCTCGGTGGAGCCGGGCACCGGCGAGGTCTGGGCCTTCTACGGCGGCCGCGACTACGAGCAGGACCAGTTCGACACCGCCTTCCGCGGCAGCGCCCAGGTCGGCTCCAGCTTCAAGCCCTACGTGCTGGCCGAGGCGCTGGAGCAGGGCTTCAGCCTGAACAGCTTCATGAACGCCAGCTCGCCCCAGGTCTTCAACGGCAGCCCGGTGGAGAACTACGGCGGCACCAGCTACGGCAACGTCTCCCTGCTCCAGGGCACGGTGAACTCGGTGAACACCGGCTACATCCAGCTGGCGGTCGAGGCCGGGCTGGCCGACGTCGTGGAGATGGCCGAGCGCGCGGGCATCCCGGCGCAGCGGCTGGAGCCGCACGCCGAGGCGCCCACCCTGGCGCTGGGGGTGGCGTCGATGACCCCGGTCGAGCAGGCCGGCGGCTTCGCCACCTTCGCCTCCGGCGGTGTGCAGTACGACCCCCACGTCATCCGCTCGATCACCGACCGCTCCGGGCAGACCGAGGAAATCAGGGTCGAGGGCGAGCGGGCGATGGACGAGGGCGTGGCCGCCGACACCACCTACGCGCTCACCCAGGTGGTGCAGCGCGGCACCGGCACCGGCGCGGCGCTGCCCGACGGGCGCCCGGTGGCCGGCAAGACCGGCACCACCGACAGCAGCGCGGCGGTCTGGTTCGTCGGCTACACCCCGCAGCTGTCCACCGCCGTCGCGATCTACCAGCGCGACAACCAGGAGATCACCGGCATCCCCGGCTACTACAGCCTCACCGGCGGCACCCTGCCCGCCGACGTCTTCCGCACCTACATGACCGCCGCCATGGACGGCCAGGAGGTGGAGAGCTTCCCCGAACCGGTCTGGGGCGGCGGCGACCGCTCGCTGGCGCCGGCGCCCGCGCCGACCACCCAGGCGCCCGCGCCGGACGACGGCACCGTGCCCGAGCCGGACCCCGGCACCACCGACCCCGGCCCGGTGGAGCCCGAGCCCGAGCCCAGCATCCCGACCGAGCCCGACCCCGGGTCCCCGACCACGGAGCCGGGTCCCGACCCGGAGCCGACCGGCGAGCCGCCCATCTGGCCGCCCGACGACGGCGCCCGCCGGGAGGACCAGTAGCGGCCCGGCGCCCTCAGGCCACCCGCACCCCGCAGCCGCAGGCCGCGGGGTCGGGGGCGGCCGGCCGCTCCAGCGGGCGGTCGGTGGGCGCGCGGAACAGCGCCGAGCCCGGGGTGGCGCCGCTGAGCGCGTCGGCGGCCAGGATGACCGCGGCCGAGGTCCAGGTGGTGCGCTCCACCGGCCAGCGCACGTCATTGGCGAACTGGTAGCCGGTCCAGTAGGCGCCGGTCTCGTCGCGCAGGTGCTGGATGTCGCGGAAGAGCCGCAGCGCCGGTCCGCGCAGGCCGGCGGCGTCCAGGGCCAGCACCAGCTCCGAGCTCTCGGCGGCCGTCACCCACGGCTGGTCGCTGACGCAGCGGGCGCCGAGCCCGCGTACCACGAACTCCGACCAGCGCCGGTGGAAGCGCTCGCGTGCCGCCGCCCCGCGCACCGCGCCGCCCAGCACCGGGTAGTACCAGTCCATCGAGTAGCGGGAGCGGTCGGCGAAGACGTCCTCGTGCTCGGCGACGAGGTGGCCGAGCCGGTCGGCGGCCAGCTCCCAGCCCGGCTGCGGATCGTCCAGGCGCTCGCCCAGCGCGACGCCGCAGCGCAGCGCGTGGTACACGCTGGAGCAGCCGGTGAGCAGCGCGAACGGGGCGGGGGAGCCGTCGGGTCCGCGCGCCCAGCGCACCTCGCCGCGCGGCGCCTGGAGGGCCAGCACGAACTCCAGCGCGCGCCGCACCGCCGGCCACAGCCGGGTCGCCGCGCCGGTGTCGCCGGTGACCAGCAGGTGGTGCCAGACGCCGGTGGCCAGGTACGCGGTCTGGTTGGCCTCGCGGGTGGGGTCGGAGACGCGGTCGGAGCCGCCGCGCCGGTAGGCGGCGGGCCAGGAGCCGTCGGGCCGCTGCATCGCGGCCAGCCACTCATAGGCGCGCACCGCCTCGGCCCGGTGGCCGGCGACGGTGAGCGCCATCGCGCACTCCACGTGGTCCCACGGGTCCAGCCGCCCCCCGGGGAACCACGGGATCGCGCCGGAGGGCTCCTGGACCGCGAGCAGGTAGCGGGCCGTGGTGAGCAGCTGCCCGGCGCTGAGGGCGCCGGGTACCTCGGGGACCTCAGGCAGCGGCATGGGCCAGGCCCGCGCCCTCGGCCGCCTTGTCCGCGCCCCGCCGCGGCGGGGCGGGCGGCCGGCGCAGGTAGACGACGACGCTCTTGCCGATCAGCGGGTTGAGCAGCCGCTCCGCCGAGCGGGTCAGCCAGGGGCGCTTCATGATGTCCCACACCAGCAGCCGGTGGTAGAGCCGGGCGGCGGGATGCTCGTCGGCGTCGACGCCCACCGCGCACTTGATCCACCAGTACGGGGCGTGCAGGGCGTGGGCGTGGTGGTGCGGCCCGATCCGGAAGCCGGCCGCCTTGAGCTTGGCCTCCAGCTCGGCGCGGGTGTAGATGCGGATGTGGCCGCCCTCGACGGTGTGGTACTCCTCCGACAGCGCCCAGCAGACCCGTTCGGGCAGCCACGAGGGCACGGTGACGGCCGCGATCCCGCCCGGCCGCAGCACCCGGAACAGCTCGGCCATCGCGCGGGTGTCGTCGGGGATGTGCTCCAGGATCTCGGCGGCCACCACCCGGTCGAAGGAGCCGTCGGGGAAGGGCAGCGCCAGGGCGTCGCCCGCGACCGCTTCGGCCCGGGCGCCCTCGGGGGCCTCGCCCTCGGCGCGCATCGCGGCGAACATGCCGGCGACGCCGGCCAGTTCGGCCTCGTCGCGGTCGAAGGCGACGACGGCGGCGCCGCGCCGGTAGAGCTCGAAGGCGTGCCGGCCGCCGCCGCAGCCCAGGTCAAGCACGCGGTCGCCGGGCCGTACCGGGAACCGGTTGAAATCGACGGTGAGCACGCCGCTCCTCTCTCACGGGTCCTGCCGCAACTGGGGGTGGTGCCGGCCGGGTCCGCTCAGCCCGCGGGCGCGGGCCGGCGGCGGGCGGCCGGGCGCCGGTCGGCCGCCTCGCGGTAGCGCTCGGCGGTCGCCTCGGCGACCGCACGCCAGGTGTAGCGGCGCTGGACGCGCTCCCAGGCGGCGCGGCCGAGCCTGCGGCGCGCCTCGGGATCGTCCAGCAGGGCGCCGACGGCCGCCGCGAGCTCGGCGTCGTCGCCGGGGGCGACCAGCACGGCGGCCTCGCCCACCACCTCGGGCAGCGCCCCGGCCCTGCTGGCCACCAGCGGGGTGGCGCAGGCCATCGCCTCCACGGCGGGCAGCGAGAAGCCCTCGTAGAGGGAGGGCACCACCGCCACCTGCGCGCTGGCCAGCAGCCTGGCCAGGGCGTCGTCGTCGATGCCCTGCACGAACTCGACCCGGCCGCGCAGCGACAGGGCGTCCACCAGCCGGTCGGTGGCGCCGCCCTCGTTGGGGCGGCCGACCACGATCAGGGAGACCTCGCGCTCGGTGGCGAGCTTGGCGAGCGCGCGCAGCAGGGTGGCGACGCCCTTGAGCGGGCTGTCGGCGCTGGCCACCGTGACGATGCGGCCGGGCACCCGCTCCACCTCGGGCCGCTCGCGGAAGGAGCGGGTGTCCACGCCCATCGGCACCACGCTGAGGCGCTCGGGCGCGACCCCGAACTCGCGGGAGACGTCGTCGGCGGAGGAGCGGGAGGGCACCAGGATCGGGCCGACGCGGCGGGCCACCCGGCCCTGCATCCGGACGAAGCCGTACCAGCGGCGCTTGCCGAGCCGCTGCCAGCCGGTCGCCGACTCAAGCTCGATGCGGCGGTCGACCGTGATGGGGTGGTGGATGGTGGTGACCAGCGGGAAGCCGAGCCGGACCAGCCCGAGCATGCCGTAGCCGAGGGTCTGGTTGTCGTGGACCACGTCGAGGTCGGCGCGGTGGCGCAGCGCGCGCAGGGCGCGCAGCGAGAAGGTGAGCGGTTCGGGGAAGCCGGCCGTCCACATGGTGGCGACCTCGACGGCGTCGATGCCGTCGCGCCAGTGGCTCAGCGGCGGGGTGCGGAAGGGGTCGTCGTCCCGGTAGAGGTCGAGGCTGGGCACCCGGTTCAGCAGGGGGCCGGGGTCGAGCTCCGGGTAGGGCTGGCCGGAGAAGACCTCGACGCGGTGGCCGAGCGCGGCGAGTTCGCGGGAGAGGTGGCGGACGTAGACGCCCTGTCCGCCGCTGTGCGGCTTGCTGCGGTACGACAGCAGCGCGATGCGCAGGGGGTGGGTCATCGCCGCCTCACCCGGCCAGATCCGGTCCGGCCGACAGGTTCCCGCGCACGAACCACCCCTCTTCGCCCCATGGCGCGCGCTCGGCCGGACGGTGCGGACATTCCGGTTGCCGCGCTGATGAAGACTGACCTTAGCCGACCTGTGCGCCGCCGATCCGATCCGCTCGCCGCCGCGGGCGGCGCCGGCCGGGCCGGCGCGCGAGCGGGCCGAACAAGATTCTAGTTTTCGGCGCCCCCGGCGCGGACGCCCGGGGCCGCCCGCGCCGCGCACCGGCGGCCGCGTGCGGCTCGAACTAGAACATGTTCCACTGGGCTCGGTGTGCCGAATATGGTGCTTTCTCTACGTAAGAGTCACCTCGGCGCAGGCGTTCGAGAACGCGTGCCAGGATAAGCTGGCCCTGACGCGGACGGGGCCGCGCCTGGTGCACGACCTGTTTTGCCGCCCGGGCCGGTCCGAAGGACGCGATCGGCGCCAGTGGAGACCCGAGGGGGCACGACGGTGAGCGGTCCTGCGGTGGAGTTGCGGCCTCGCGACACCCGGGGCCAGCACGAGCGCAGGCGGCGCATCGTGCAGGCCGCGGCCGCCCTCGCCTCGCGCGGCGGCGTGGAGAACATGCAGATGCGCACCGTCGCCAAGCGCGCCGCCGTCGCGATCGGCACCCTCTACCGGTACTTCCCCTCCAAGATGCACCTGCTGGCGGCGGTCGCCTCCGAGGAGCTGGCGCTGCTCGAGGAGGGCATCCGGCGCCGCCCGCCCCAGGCGGGCGACCCCGCCGGGCAGGTGGTCGAGGTGCTGATGCGGGCGGCGCGCGGGCTGATGCGCGAACCCGAACTGGCCGACGCGGTGGTGCGCTCGCTGCTGGCCGCCGGGCCGGAGACCGACATCGGCGCCGGGGTGAGCCGGCTGGTGCTGCGCGTCTCGGCCGGGCCCGGCGGCGGGCCGGCCGAGCCCGACCACGCCGAGCTCGTGCTGGCCGACTCCCTGGCCGGGGTGTGGGTGATGGAGCTGGCCGAGGTGCTCAGGGGCCGGCGCACGCTCGACCAGGCGCAGCTCCGCCTGGAGATCACCGCGCGCCGCCTGCTCGGCTGAGCCGCGCCCTAGGGCTCGGAGCGGTCGCCCATCAGGCCGCCGAGCAGGCCGTCCAGGATGTCCTCGAAGACGCCGCCGCCGTCGTCATCGGGCTCGGAGCTGCCCGAGGGGTCGGGTTCCGGGCTGGTGGAGCCGGAGTCCTCGGCCGAGGGCTCCGACGGCGTCTGCGGCTCCTCGGCCGCGGTGGTCCGCACCTCCGCGACCGGCGCCTCCTCGCCCGCGCCGCCCTCGCCCGCGCCGGGGTCGCCGAGCGGCTGCGGCTGCTCGGGGCCTGGCGGCGCGGAGGCCGGTTCGGAGGAGGGGGCGGAGGTGGCCGACACGCGGTCGGGCCCCTCGCCGATGTCCTCGGCCACCGCGCTGCTCGGTGAGTCGTCGCTGAACAGCGCGCTGGCGCCCCAGATGCCCAGGGCCGCGACCACGGTGAGCAGCCCGGCGGCCGCCGGAGCCGTCCAGCGGCCGCGGCGCGGGGGCGGGGCGGCGTAGCGGTCGTCGTCGGGGTCGCCGCCGAGGTCGGGCGGCTCGGCGCCCTCGGCGGCGAGCCAGGGGTCGGCATCGAGGTCGCCGGGCGCCGGGACCACCGGCACGGCGGGGAGGTCGCCGGTGTCGGCGGCCTCCTCCGGCAGCGGCGGCTCGGTGCGGTCCAGGTGCAGCGGGAAGCCGTCGGGGCCCAGCGGGCGCACCCGCTCGGCCGCGGCGGCGCGCTCGGCGGCGTGCCCGGCGTCGTTGCTGGCCAGCAGCACCAGCGAGCGCAGCGCCCGGGGCGGCCGCGGCGGCGGCAGCAGGTCGAGCAGGCCGACGATGTCGTCCAGGCGGTCGGGGTCGGGCTCGCTGAGGAGGTCGGCCTCGGCCAGCCCGGGGAAGCCGCCGGCCTTCAGCTCGCGCGAGACGCGCCGCAGCGCGGCCGCGGCGAGGCGGTCGGCGGTCTCGGCGGGCAGCCCGAGCACCTTGCCGAGCTGCTCGCCGGCCAGGCGGTGGCGGGCGGAGAGCTCGAGCACGTCGCGGTCGCTGGGGGAGAGCACCGACAGCGCCCGCACCAGCGGGCGCTCGGCCGCGATCGTGGCCAGCCCGGCGTAGGGCGAGCGCTCGGCGAAGCCGCGGCGCAGGCAGGCGGTGCGGGCCAGCGCGAACAGCCACGGCCGCAGCATGGTCTGGTCGCCGAGCCGGCCGATATGGCCGACGGCGGCCAGGAAGGTCTCGCGCAGCGCCGAGGAGGCGCCGTCGAGCTGGTCGCCGTCGATGGCGGCGAAGTGGCTGGGGCCGAGCATGGCCCAGCAGTACCGGTAGATCTGGGACCCGAACTTGTCGTACAGGTCCTCGTGGCCGTGGTCGTCGCGCAGGTGCTCCACCAGCCACGCGCCGGTGGTCGCCGCGGCGCCGTCCCCGTTCTCGTCGTTCGTGGACACCTCTGGCCCTTCCCGCGTGCCCCCGTGGCCCCTGGCGGCCGCGTTTCCACGCCCGGGCCGCGATGAGCCGGAAACACGGGAATCATCCGTGACGCTGGTGGCGGACCGGGGTTCGGGGGCCGTTTGTGTGCAATCTGACCTCGGGGTCGGTGCGATCTTACGGGATCCTTTGCCGCTATGACGGTCGTTTCGTGACCAAAGCGCGCAAGCGGCGCCGAATGCGCTTTCCCCTGGCCTTTCTCTGTTTCTCCGGCCGCATCCGGCCGTTTCCGCCCTCCGGCGGCCGGAGGGTCACTCGCCGCCGCGCGAGGGCTGCCCGATCTCGATCATCCGCTCCACCGAGCGCCGGGCGCGCCGGGCGGTCTCCTCGTCCAGGGTGATCTCGGTGACACCCTCGCGCACCGCCCGCAGCAGCTTGGCCGGTGTGATCATCTTCATGTACCGGCACTCGGCGCGCGAGTTGACCGGCTCGAAGACGGTGTCGCCGTTGAGGGCGCGCAGCTGGTGCAGCATGCCCGTCTCGGTGGCGACCAGCACCTTCTTGGCGGTGGTGCTCCGGGCCGCGGCGGCCATACCGCCGGTGGACAGCACCTTGACCCGCTCGGCCGGCACCGTGCCCGCGCCGACCAGGTACAGCGCCGAGGTGGCGCAGCCGCACTCGGGGTGGACGTAGAGCTCGGCGTCGGGCTCGGCCGCCACCCGCTCGCGCAGGGTGGCGCCGTCGATGCCGGCGTGGACGTGGCACTCGCCCATCCAGACGTGGATGTTGTCGCGGCCGGTCACCCGGCGCACGTGCGCGCCGAGGAACTGGTCGGGCAGGAACAGGATCTCCTGCTCGGCGGGGATGGACCGGATGACGTCGGCGGCGTTGGAGGAGGTGCAGCAGACGTCGGTCTCGGCCTTGACCGCGGCGGTGGTGTTCACGTACGCCACCACGGCGGCGCCGGGGTGCTCGGCCTTCCAGGCGCGGACGTCGTCGGCGGTGATGGTGTCGGCCAGCGAGCAGCCCGCCTCGGGCTCGGGCAGCAGCACGGTCTTGCCGGGGGAGAGGATCTTGGCCGTCTCGGCCATGAAGTGCACGCCGCAGAAGACGATGGTGCCCGCGCTGGCGGTGGCGGCCAGCCGGGACAGCGCCAGGGAGTCGCCGACGTGGTCGGCGACGCGCTGGATCTCGGGCCGCTGGTAGTTGTGGGCCAGGATCACCGCGTCGCGCGCCCGCGCGGCGGTGCGGACCTGGTCGGCCCACTCCTCGAAGGCCGGGCCGTCGAGCGCGCCGGCTCTGCCCTCGGGCTCTGCTGCGTCCGGCGCGTCGTGCGCCGGCGGCTGGATCGTCTGGCTGCTCATGGCCGGCCTCCGCGGGCTGTGCTCGTCCGGCCGCCGGGCGGAGGCGGGCGGGGGCGCCCGGATTTCTCCTGCCGTTCGACGGCCGTTCCTCGTCTCAGATGTTTTCGACTTCTGGTCGAAAACCCAGCGTACCCTAACATACGGGTGTGCTGGTGGAGGGGATGGGCCACGAGGTGCTGGCCGTCGTGCTGCAGGTGCGTGACCACGTCCTGTCGGTGCTGCTGTGGCAGAGAGCACGGCCGCCGTACGAGGGCGGCTGGGCGCTGCCCGGCGGCGCGCTGGGCGTCGCCGAGGGGCTGGGGCCGTCCATCAGGCGCCAGCTCAAGCAGAAGGTGGACGTGCGCGAGCTCACCCACCTGGAGCAGCTGGAGACGCGCGGCGCCCCCGACCGCCACCCGCTCACCCGGGTGCTGGCCACCGCCTACCTGGGCCTGATCCCGGCCGGCGTCGACCCGCTGACCCCCGAGGACACCCGCTGGCACCCGGCCGACCGGCTGCCCGACATGGCCTTCGACCATGCCGAGCTGGTCGACTCCGGCCGCCGGCGGCTGCGCTCCAAGCTCTCCTACACCAATATCGGCTTCGCGCTCGCCCCGCCCGTCTTCACCCTGTCGGAGCTGACCGACTACTACCGCGCCGCGCTGGGCTACGAGGTCTCGGCCACCAACCTGCAGCGGGTGCTGCTGCGCCGCGGCCAGATCCAACCCACCGGCGCCTCGGCGCCGCCGGGGCGCTATGGTGGCCGACCGGCCGCGCTCTACCGCTTCCGGGTGCGCGAGCTGGAGGTCACCGACGCGTTCGCGGTGCTGCGCCCGCCCGGGCGGATCGCGCCGCAGGTGGGCTGAGCCGGGACCGGCCCGGCCGGGGGAGGGGGCAGGTCATGGGCGGTGCGCCGATCGGCTGCGTGGCGCTGGACGTCGGCGAGACGATCATCGACGAGTCCAGGATCGCGGCCCGGTGGGCCCGGCGGCTCGGGGTGCCGCCGCTGACCCTGTTCGCGCTGATGGGCGGGATGGTGGCCACCGGCCGCTCCACCTTCGAGGCGTTCACCATCCTGCGGCCCGACTTCGACATGGCGGCCGAGCTGGAGCGGTGGCGGACCGCCGAGCCCGAGGGGATGCGCACCGGATTCGACGCCGACGACCTCTACCCCGACACCCGGCCCGCGCTGGCCGAGCTGCGCGCGGTCGGGCTGAGGGTCGTCATCGCCGGCAACCAGCCGGTGCAGGCCGGGCCCGCGCTGGTGGCGATGGACCTGCCCGCCGACGCGATCCACACCTCCGAGGAGTGGGGGGTGGCAAAACCCGACCCCGCCTTCTTCGCGAAGGTCGCCGAGGCGGCGGGTCGCCCGCCCGGCCAGATCCTCTACGTCGGCGACCGCGTCGACAACGACGTGGTCGCCGCCGCCGACGCCGGTATGCGCACGGCGCTGCTGCGGCGCGGCCCCTTCGGCTACCTGCACGCGGAACGGCCCGAGGCGGCCCGCGCCGACGCGGTGATCGACGGGCTCGGCGAACTGCCGGGACTGGTCGCCCGCCTGAACGCCGAGACCGGTCCCGGCGAGGGCTGAGGGGCGCGTCAGGGCCGGTCAGCCCATGTGCGGCCCGGTGCGGCGGCCTCCGGCATACGTGCGGCCGATCAGGGTAGGCACGTGCCGTGCGGCGGACGGGAGCCGCCGGGTCGAGGAGGCGGCCGGCAATGATGACGGTTCGATAACAGGGCCGGATACGGCGGCCCGCAATGCCCTCTTTGTCGGTCGGCTCAGTTAGCTTCTTTCTCGCGGACGCGCGTTTCACTGCTCGGGGGCGATCAGGGGGACCGCGCAGCGGGCGAGCCGCGTCCCGGCGGACCGGCCCGATGGGCCCGGCCGCGCGGACACCGGCCGCCGAAGGCGTCCAGCCGGAGAGGACCCACACACCCAGTGATCACTTTCGAAGGCGTGACCAAGCGCTATCCCGGGGGGACGGTCGCGGTCGACCGGCTCAGCCTGCGCATCCCGAGCGGGCGGACGACCGTCTTCGTCGGCCCGTCGGGCTGCGGCAAGACCACCTCGCTGCGGATGATCAACCGGATGATCGACCACACCGAGGGCACCCTGGCCATCGACGGCACCGACGTGCGCGAGGTCGACCCGGTGCTGCTGCGCCGCGGCATCGGCTACGTGATCCAGCAGGCCGGGCTCTTCCCGCACCGCACCATCCTGGACAACATCGCCACCGTGCCCTTCCTGCTCGGCTGGAAGCGAGGCCGGGCCCGCGGGCGGGCGCGGGAGCTGATGGAGCTGGTCGGACTGACGCCCGAGCTGGCCAAGCGGTACCCGTACCAGCTGTCCGGCGGCCAGCAGCAGCGCGTGGGGGTGGCGCGCGCCCTGGCCGCCGACCCGCCGGTGCTGCTGATGGACGAGCCGTTCAGCGCGGTGGACCCGGTGGTGCGGGCCAGCCTCCAGGACGAGCTGATCCGGCTGCAAAGCGAGCTGCACAAGACCATCGTGTTCGTCACCCACGACATCGACGAGGCCGTCAAGGTCGGCGACACCATCGCGGTGCTGCGCCCGGGCGGCCGGCTGGCCCAGTTCGACACGCCCGAGAAGCTGCTCGCCGAACCGGCCGACGATTTCGTGGAGACCTTCCTCGGCTACGACCGCGGCGTGCGGCGGCTCTCCTTCTTCCCCGCCCGCCAGCTGCGGCTGCGCACCCACGCCCTGGTCCCGCAGACGGCGACCGCCGCCGAGGCCGGCGCCACCGCCGCCCGCACCGAGGAGCCGTGGCTGCTGGTGCTCGACGGCGAGCGCCGGCCGCGCGGCTGGCTGGCCGCCGCCCGGCTCGATCCGTCGCAGGACCATGCCCCGGTCGACCCGGCCACTCCCGTCGGGGAGCTGCCGCTGACCAGCTACGGGCACGTCTTCCAGGTCGGCCAGGACTCCCTGCGCGCGGCGCTGGACGCCGCCGTGCTCTCGCCGGCCGGCCGGGCCGTCGGCGTGCACGAGGACGGCACCGTGGCCGGGGTGGTGGCCCAGACCGACCTCGGCGAGGCCATCTGGGCCGTCGGCAACGAGGACGACGGCACCGGCCCGGCCGAGGGGGCGCCCGATGCCGCCCGATGAACCGCTGGTCCGGTGGGACTGGGTGCTCAGCCACCTCGACGACCCCATCGGCACCCAGCTGGCCGAGCACCTGCGGCTGTCGCTGATACCGGTGCTGCTCGGCCTGCTGATCGCGCTGCCGCTCGGGGTGGCCTGCGCCCGGTGGCGCCGGCTCTACCCGCCGGTCTTCACCGGCATCAACGTGCTGTACGCGATCCCGTCCATCGCGCTGTTCTTCCTGCTGCTGCCCTACACCAGTTTCACCGACTGGACCGCGATCATCCCGCTCACCGTCTACACCCTGTCGGTGCTGGTGCCCAATGTGGTGGGCGGCCTCGACCAGGTGCCCGCGCACGTGCGCGAGGCGGCCACGGCCGTCGGTTTCGCGCCGGTGGCGCGGCTGCTGCGGGTGGAGTTGCCGGTGGCGGTGCCGGTCATCGTGGCCGGGCTGCGGGTCGCCGCGGTGGCCAGCGTCAGCATGGTGAGCGTGGCCGCGCTGGTGGGCCTGGGCGGCCTCGGCCAGCTGATCCTGACCGACGGCTTCCAGCGCCAGTTCCCCACCCCGATCGTGGTCGGCATCGTGCTGTCGGTGGCGCTGGCCTTCGCCATCGACGGCGCGCTCGTGCTGCTCCAGCGGGCGCTGACCCCGTGGGCGCGCGGGAGGGCCGAGCGGTGAACCTCTTCGCGGAGTTCTGGGCC
Organism: Allonocardiopsis opalescens; assembly: GCF_003002095.1. Taxonomy (GTDB): domain Bacteria; phylum Actinomycetota; class Actinomycetes; order Streptosporangiales; family Streptosporangiaceae; genus Allonocardiopsis; species Allonocardiopsis opalescens. The sequence continues at coordinate 858,074 of NZ_PVZC01000001.1, forward strand.
TGGATCGGCCGGCCCGAGCAGTGGGAGGGCCCCGCGGGCATCCCCGTGCGCTTCGCCGAGCACGTCGGCTACTCGGCGCTGGCGCTGGGCATCTCGGCGCTGATCGGCGTCTCCCTCGGCCTGCTCACCGGCCACACCGGCCGGGGCGGCTTCCTGGCGGCCAGCCTGGCCAATGTGGCCCGCGCGCTGCCCACCATCGGCGTGCTCTTCCTGGTGGTGCTCTTCACCGGGATCGGGATCGTGCCCGTACTGGCCGCGCTGGTCGCGCTGGCCGTCCCGCCGATCCTGGTCAACACCTACGAGGGCGTGCGCGGCGTGGACGCCGACCTCAAGGACGCGGCCAGGGGCATGGGCATGCGCGGCTGGACGGTGCTGTGGCGGCTGGAGGTGCCGGTCGCGCTGCCGCTGATCCTGCTCGGGCTGCGCACCGCCGCCATCCAGGTGGTGGCCACCGCCACCATCGCCGCCTACGTGGGCATCGGCGGCCTGGGCCGCTACATCGTCGACGGGCAGGCCCGCCGCGAGTACGACATGGTGGTCGGCGGATCGGTGCTGGTCGTCCTGCTCGCGCTCGCCGTCGCCGTGCTGTTCCTGCTGCTGCGCAGGTACGGGGTGTCGGCGGGGCTGCGCCGCCGCGGCAGCGGGGTCGCCTGAGGCGGCGCGCGGCCGGACACGGGGCGGCGCCGACCGGGCGCCGCCGCCCACCCGTCGAAGACGCAGGGAATCCATCACCGAAGGGTTGGTCAGATGTCCAGAATCACACGTACGGTCGCGCTCGGAGCCGCGGCGGCGCTGGCGCTGAGCGCCTGCGGTGGCGGCGGCGACCCGTTCACCGGCGGCTCGGCCTCGCCGGGCGCGGGCGGTGGCGGCGACGGCGGCGGCATCGTCGTCGGCTCGGCCAACTTCCCCGAGAGCGCGCTGCTGGCCGAGATCTACGCCGGTGCGCTCGCCGGGGCCGGCTACCAGGTCAGCACCCAGCTCAACATCGGCAGCCGCGAGGTCTACTTCGAGCAGGTCGAGAACGGCGAGCTGGCCGTCTTCCCCGAGTACAACGGCGGCATCCTGTTCTACCTCGACCCCGAGGCGACCGCCTCGACCACCGAGGAGACCAACGCCGCCATCGCCGAGGTGCTGCCCGACTCGCTGGAGATCCTGGATTCCTCGGCGGCCGAGAACAAGGACTCGCTCACCGTCACCGCCGAGACGGCCGAGGCCGAGGACCTCACCACCATCGAGGACTTGGAGGGCGTCGCCCAGGACCTCACCCTGGGCGCGCCGGCCGAGTTCGAGACCCGCCCGCAGGGCGTGCCCGGGCTGGAGTCCACCTACGGCCTCACCTTCGCCGGCTTCACCGCGCTCGACCCCTCGCTGATCGCCCCGGCGCTCGCCGACGGCGACATCGGCGTGGCGAACCTCTTCACCACCGACCCGGCCATCCCGGCCAACGGCTTCGTGGTGCTGGAGGACACCGAGAACCTGTTCGGTGCGCAGAACGTCACCCCGCTGATCCACTCCGAGAGCGTGGACGAGGGCGCGCGCGAGGCGCTGAACGCGGTCTCCGCCCAGCTCGACACCGAGACGCTGGTCTCCCTCGTCGGCCGGGTCGTCACCGACCGCGAGGACACCGCCGAGGTCGCCGAGGACTGGCTCACCTCGGCCGGCCTGGCCTGACAGCGGCGGGCGGCCGGCGCCTCGGTGCGCCGGCCGCCCGTCCGGGCCCGCCGCGGGCAGGCGCCATCGGACAGGTCCGGTTCGGAGGGCGGGGGAGGACGGTTCCGCCGTGCGCGCGTGCGCCGGGCCCTGTCCAGCGGGGCCGGGTGGACAGGTCCCGCCGTGCGCACGTGCCGCAGGTCACGGTTGATCTGCACCGGACGGGTACACCCAAGTGGCGATTCATGCGCGTCCGCCCTGTCTCGCCCGTCCCACCCCCGACGTCCGGAAGGCCCTCCATGCACGCATTCCCCCGGTCGGCCGCGGCCGTCCCCGCGGTCCTGTCGCTGCTGGCGCTCACCGCCTGCGGCGGCGGCACCGACCCGCTGGCAGACCCGTCGGACACCGGCGGTTCGGCCGGCGCGGTGGTCGTCGGCTCGGCCAACTTCCCGGAGAACATCCTGCTCGGCGAGGTCTACGCGCAGGCGCTGGAGGCCGAGGGAGTACCGGTGGAGCGCCAGTTCAACATCGGCAGCCGCGAGGTCTACTACGAGCAGATCGAGAGCGGCGCGCTGTCGGTCATGCCTGAGTACAACGGCGCGCTGCTGGCCCTGGTCGACCCCGACGCGCACGCCGACGAGACCGACGAGGTGAACGCCGCCCTGGCCGACGCCCTCCCCGAGCAACTGGAACTGCTCGACTCCGCCGAGGCCGAGAACAAGGACGCCCTCGTCGTCCCCGCCGACATCGCCGAGCGCCACGGCCTCGCCGCCATCGGCGACCTCGAAGCCGTCATGGACGAGATCACCGTGGCCGGCCCGCCCGAGTTCGAGACCCGCCACCACGGCCTGGCCGGCCTGGAGGAGGTCTACGGCCTCAGCTTCGCCGGCTTCACCTCGGTCCAGATCGAACTCGTCCCCCAGGCCCTCACCGGCGGCCAGGCCCAGGCCGGCAACATGTTCACCACGGACCCGCTGATCGAGGCCAACGGCTTCGTCATCCTGGAGGACACCGAGAACCTCTTCGGCGCCCAGAACGTCACCCCGCTCGTCCACTCCGAGAGCGTCGACGCCACGGCGCGCGAAGCCCTGAACGCCGTCTCCGCCGCCCTCGACACCCCCACCCTCACCACCCTGGTGGCCCAGGTCGTCACCGACCGCCAGGACCCCGCCGACGTGGCGGAGACGTGGCTCACCGAGACGGGCCTGGCGGGCTGAGGGGTCGGCGGATCGTCCACACCTCGTCATCGCACAGGTCACCCGGGTGATGTCATGCCCACGTCCTGTCAATGACGAGAGGCTGAGTGCGGAATGGTCCACAAACCGCATACGAATCGCTGACCGTCGAGAGCCCTGATCAGCCCCGTCAGATCGAGATCCGATACTTCCGTCAGACCGAGTGCCTCGGCGACCCTTCGAATCGTCACGAAGTGAATTCCACGTTCGGAAGCGTCCGCCTCGAACGCCTTGAGCTCCCGGATCAGGCGGCCCGCATTCCTGTTGACGGTAGATCGCTCTTCGAGCCGGAGCGCCTTCTCGTTCGAAGTCGATCTCGGACGTCCCGGTGACCCTGCGCACCTGGGCCTCCGCCTCGTCGAGGGTCCTTGTGTCGGCGAGGGCAGTGGCGCATGAACTCTGGGCCGATACCGCTGCGAAGTCGGTCCACCAGGCGACGTTGCTGTGCTCGGTCAGGCGTACCGGGAGGCCGTCACCCCTGATCTCGACGGTTCCGCGCAAGCCGTTCGCCGCTGCGAAGGCCAGCACGCACGCGGCCGGCGCGTCCCCGCCACCAAGAAGACCTCCGACCGCGATCTCAGCGCAGATAACCGCCGCGGTGGCGGATCAGGGGCGCGGTGTCCGCCTGGACGGTGGCGGCGTCCACCTCGGCCAGGAACAGGGTGTGGTCGGCGGCTTCGATGCGGCGGGTGACGCGGCACTCCAGGGCGGCGGGGGCGGCGTCGGGGACGAGGGCGCCGGTGTGCGGGCCGCGGTGGTGGGGGACGGCGGCGAGGAGGAGGCGGGCGCTGGGGCGGCCCTCGGCGGCGAAGCGGCCGGCGAGGGGGCGCTGGGCGGCGGCGAGGACGCTGACGGCGAAGAGGCCGGCGCGGTCGACGGCCTCGGCCAGGTAGCCCGCGCTGAGCAGGCTGATCAGGACGGTCGGCGGGTCGTCGGACACCGAGGTGAAGGCGGTGACGGTGCTGCCGATGTCGTCGCGGCCGTCGCGCACCGTGACCAGGGTGACCCCGGTGGCGAAGCGGCCGACGGCGTCGGTGTACTCGGCGGCCGCGAGGGGGCCGCTCACCGCTGCTCCCCGCGCACCTAGCGGACGGTCCAGTCGCCCGGCAGCATCAGCGGGCCGTGGGCGGGCAGGCCGAGGCGGGCGGCGAGGGTGGACAGCGGGCCCCAGGCGTCCAGGCGCAGCGAGCCGATCGCGGCGGAGCGGTCCTCGCTGGACTCCGCGGGGCGCAGCCGCTCCAGCATGCCCAGCTGCGGGTAGGCGCGCACCGGCGCGTCGGCGGGCAGGCCGCCCTTCTCGCGGGCGATCGCCACCGCGCGGCGCAGCCCGCCCAGCTCGTCCACCAGGCCGTTGGCCGCGGCGTCCGCGCCGGTCCACACCCGGCCCTTGGCCAGCTCGCGCAGCCGCTCCACCGGCATGCCGCGGCCCTCGGCCGCCTTGGCGGTGAAGTCGTCGTAGACGCGGTCGAGCCAGGAGTTGATCTTGTCCCACTCCTCGCGGGAGAAGGCGCGGGTGACCGACAGGGTGCGCGCGTTCTCGCTGCTGGCCACCGCGTCGGTGGTGATGCCGAGCCGCTGCAGCAGCTCGGACATGACGGGCTTGCCGGCGAAGACGCCGATGGAGCCGGTGAGGGTGCCCGGCTGCGCCACGATGGTGTCGGCGGCCATCGCGACGAAGTAGCCGCCGGAGGCGGCGAAGTCGCCCATGGAGACGACCACGGGCTTGCCCGCCTTGCGCGCCAGCACCACCTCGCGCCAGATCGCGTCGGAGGCGATGTAGGAGCCGCCGGGGGAGTCGACCCGGAAGACGATGGCGCGCACGCGGTCGTCGGTGCGGGCGGCGCGCAGCGCGGCGGTGATGCTGTCGGAGCCCATCATCGGGCCGGTGCCGGGTCCGCGCCGGGTGCGGCCCAGCATGATCGGGCCGGCGCCGTGCACCAGCGCCACCCCGGCCGCCTGCGGCTGGGGCAGCGAGGGCGGCAGCGCCTGGGAGCGGACGTAGCGCGAGACGTACTGCACCCGGGGCTCGCCGCCGTCGACGGTGGCGAACTGCTTGCGCAGGTCGGCGTAGATCTCGTCGCGGTAGGCGAGGTCGTCGACCAGCCCGGCCTCGACGGCCTCCTCGCCGGAGTGCGGGCCGGACGCGATCAGCTCGCGCACCCGGGCGGGCTCCAGCCCGCGGGCGGCCGCGATGTCGTCGACCAGCCGCTCGGTCATCGAGGAGATGATCCGCTCGGTCGCCTCGCGGTGCGGCTCGGTGTACGCCTCCTCCATGTAGACGTTCGGGGCGTTCTTGTACTCGTGGCGCTTGCCGAACTCGAAGGCGATGCCGAGCTTGTCCAGGCCGCCGCGCAGGAAGTGGGTCTCGATGGACAGCCCGGACAGGGCGAGGTCGCCCGAGGGCTGGAGCCTGATCCGCTCGAAGGCGCTGGCCAGGTAGTAGGGCACCGTGCCCCCGGCCAGCTCGCCGAAGGACTCCGTCCACGCGACGGTGTACTTGCCCGCCGCGCGGAACTCCGCGATGGCGGCGCGCAGCTCCTGCACCTTGGCGATCCCGATCGGCCGGCCGCCGACCCGGGCCACCAGCGCCTGCACGCGGTGGTCGCGCGCGGCCCTGCGCAGGCCGTCGACCACGTCGGCGAGCCGCGTGCGGCGCAGGGCCAGCAGCTGCCCGACGGGGTCGGTGGGCGGGTTGTCGAACACCCCCTCCGTCAGGTCCAGCTCCAGCACCAGGGGCTGGGTGCGGCGCAGGCGGGACAGCGGTTCGAAGATCTTCGACGGATCCATAGCCGTGAGCATATTCGCCGCCGTACCCGCACGCGCGGCACCCGGCCGACTATGGCCGGACGGGAACTCCGGCGGCCCGCCCGGCCGTCTCGCCCCCGCTACGGCAGGGCCGGATCCCCCGGTGAGGGCTCCGGCTCCCCGGGCCGGGGCGCCGCCGAGGGAGACGCCGTCGGCGCGGCGGACGGCGCGGGCGTCGGCCCCGACGGCCCAGACGCCGGCGGCTCCGGTGCGGGCACCGCCGGCGCGGCGGACGGAGCGGACGCGGACGGAGACGGGGACGGTGACGGGGACGCGGACGGCGATGGCGAGGCCGAGGCGGCCGCGTCCTCGGTGAGCACGTCGGTGAAGGCCCGCACCAGCGAGCCGGCCTCGTCGTCCTCGTCCAGGGACCAGAAGCCGATGCCGCCGAGCCCCATCCCGAGCACGTACCTGGACTTGATCCGCACGGTGACCGGGTCGTCGTAGGACCACCACTCGTCGCCGTCGTAGAGCCAGTGCGCGCCGTTGAGGAAGTCGTGGAAGCGGCGGCCCGGCCGCTCGCGCAGCTCGCGGTAGTCGGCGGAGCCCGCGACCCAGGTGCCGGGGGCCGGCCCCTCGCCGGGCTGGTACAGGCCGCTGCGGGACCAGCCGCCGTGCAGCGCGCCGGTGACCGCGCTGATCAGCGAGGCCGGGTCCAGCGGGTAGACCTCGGGCGGGCCCGGGTCGCGCGCCGCGCCCCCGCGGCCGGTCCGGTAGCCGGGTCCGAAGCCGGGCGCGACGGCCGAGCCGTCCGCCTGGCCGGGGTCCTCGGCCGCGGCGTCCGGCGGCGGGGTGGGCGCGTCGAAGCGGGCGGACACCGGGTGCACCACGCCCATGGCGGGCCCGGCCGGATCCGGCGGCTCCGCCGGCTCGGGCGCCGCGGAGCCGTCCGGCTCCGGGCTCGCCCCGGGACCGCCGCCGACCGCCGGCGGTCCCGGCTCGACGCCGCGCCAGCCCCGGCCGAAGCCCGGGATGTTCACCAGCAGCTGCTCGGGGCGGGCGCCGAGCGCCAGGTAGGCCATGATGCCCGAGTGCACGCTCACGGCCTGGTCGGCGGGGTCTCCCGGCGGGCTGAACAGCTGGGCGGCGTGGTTGGTGCGCCGCTCCCACTCCGCGCCGTGGAAGTCGAAGCCCTGCACGACGGCGTAGTCGAGGTGCTCGAAGACCCCGGGCTCGACCCCGGCCCTGATCCGGTGCTCCTCGGCGGGCAGGAAGGCGCTGGTGCTGATGCGCCGGCCCAGCTCGGGCTCGATCGCGTCGAGCTGGCGGCGGGTCTCGGCCAGCAGCAGGGTGAAGTTCTCCCGGTCGTCCGGCCGCACCACGTTGTGGGCGTGGCCGTCGGAGCCGGGCCACTCCCAGTCGAACTCGATGCCGTCGAAGATCCCGGCCGCCACCCCCTCGCCGCCCTGCGGCTCGCCGGGCAGCACCGGCAGGTTCCCGCGGATGAACAGGTCGATGCAGGAGCGGGCGAACTCCGCCCGCGACTGCGGGGTGCGGGCGGCGTCGGACAGGTACCGGGACCCGTTCCAGCCGCCGATGGTCACCGCCACACTCAGCTCGGGGTACATCTCGCGCAGCTTGCGCAGCTGGTTGAAGTTGCCGGCCAGCGGCTGGTCGTAGCGGTCGCCGACCCCGTCGACGCTCTCCTGCGCGGTGAACCGGCGCTGGTAGTCGGCCCAGGCGTCGCCGCCCGCCCCGTTGGACATCGTGCAGCGCCCGTCCGCGCCGACCTCGGCGAAGGCGTAGGTGAGCCGGGTGAGCCGCGCCGCCGCCCCGCTGGTGTGCACGTCGCGCACGAAGTAGCCGCGGTCGTACACCGCCCACTGCGGGAAGTAGCCGATCCGGTGGACGGTGCGGGCGCGGGGCCCCGGGCTCGGGTCGGCGTCGATCGGCTGCTCCTCGGAGACGGGTTCGGGCGGCGCCATCGGGCGCGCACCGGAGACCGGGCCGGGTCCGCCGGCCAGCAGCACCGCCGTCGCCACCGACACCGAGGCGAGCGCGACGCCCGACGCGGCGCGCCGCCGCCTGCGGTGCCGCCCGAAGTAGCGGACGCCGGGTCCACGGCGCCCGCGTAGGCTATTGTTACCGCCGGATTGTTCAGATCCAGGCGCTCTCGTACCCATACGACGCCCCCCGACGTGCGTACTCCAGTTCCGATTGTGATCGGCGCAGGCCGGGCGCGGGCCGGAGGCACGCGGCGGATCAGGTAATGACTGGGCAAGGCGGAAGGAAATGCGTATGTCGACCGCGCCCTTCGTGTCGGCGGCCGGCTCCTCGGCCCCAGCGGCCCGGCGCCTTCGCGGGGCCGGGCGGGCGGCGCTGCCCGGCCTGCTCTGCGCCGTCGCCCTGCTCGCCGCGGGCTGCCAGGCGGGCGGCGGCGAGGCGCCGCCGCAGGCCGGCGGCTCGGCCGCGCCGGCGGCGGCCCCCAGCCCCGACGCCAGCTTCACCGGGCGGATGCCCGCCGCCTCGGTGCCGCCGCCCAGCGGCTACCGCGAGCAGCAGTTCCAGGGCATCCGGGTGGCGGTGCCCGAAGGCTGGGCGGCCGAGGAGTCCGGCGGCAACCTCTGCCTGGCCCCCGAGGGGCGCTCGGGCTGCGGCTTCGGCGCGCTGGCGATCATGCCCTCGGTGGCCGAGCGCGCCGACGGCTGGCCGGCCGAGGGCCTGGACGAGGCCGACGGCTTCGCCCGCGACAACGAGCGCTGCCTGGCCGAGAACGCGGGCGACCGCGAGGTCGACGACAGCGAGATCAGCGCCCGCGGCTTCACCGCGATGGCCGACGGCCGCACCGCGAACTTCCGCGAGTGGACGGCCGCCTGCGAGGACGACGGCGAGTTCGTGTCGCGGCTGTGGTACCTGCCCGTCAGCGATGTCGCCTTCTACCTGGCGGCGGCCGACCCCGCCCACACCGACACCTACCTGACGGTGGTGGAGTCGGCCGACCTCACCTCATACCAGCCCTGAGCGGCCCTGGCCGCGCCGCGCGGGCGCGGCCGGGCGGCCCGGCTCAGACCTGGGCCAGCCAGAGCACCCCGTAGGGCGGCAGGGTGACCCGGGCCGAGGCGGGCTGGCCGTGCCAGGGGCTGGGCTCGGCGGTGACGATCCCGTCCGGATTGCCCACCCCGCTGCCGCCGTAGACGGCGGCGTCGGTGTTGATCACCTCGCGCCAGCGGCCGGTGGCGGGCATGCCCACGTGGAAGTCGTGGTGCGGGTGGCCGGCGAAGTTCACCAGGCAGACCAGCCGCTCGCCGCTGGAGGCGGTGCGGAAGAAGGACAGGGTGTTGCCCGCGGCGTCGCCGCCGTCGATCCAGGTGTAGCCGGCCGGTTCGGCGTCGCGGGTCCACAGCGCGGGGGTGTCGGCGTACACCCGGTTGAGGTCGCGCACCAGCCGCTGCACGCCCTGGTGGCGCGGGTAGTCCAGCACCCACCAGTCCAGGCCCCGGTCCTGCGACCACTCGTCGCCCTGGCCGAACTCCCCGCCCATGAACAGCAGCTGCTTGCCGGGGTGCGCCCACATGTAGCCGAGCAGCGAGCGCAGCCCCGCCGTCTGCTGCCACTCGTCGCCGGGCATCTTGTGCAGCAGCGAGCGCTTGCCGTGCACCACCTCATCGTGGGAGAGCGGCAGTACGTAGTTCTCGCTGAAGGCGTAGATCAGCGAGAAGGTGATCTCGTTGTGGTGGTACTGGCGGTGGACGGGATCCTTGGTCAGGTACTCCAGGGTGTCGTGCATCCAGCCCATGTTCCACTTGAAGCCGAAGCCGAGACCGCCGTGCTCGGTGGGGGCGGTGACCCCCGGCCAGGCGGTGGACTCCTCGGCCGCGGTGAAGACGCCCGGCACCCGCCGGTAGCAGGTGGCGTTCATCTCCTGCAGGAAGCGCACCGCGTCCAGGTTCTCCCGGCCGCCGTACTCGTTGGGCAGCCAGTCGCCGTCCTCGCGGGAGTAGTCGAGGTAGAGCATGGAGGCGACGGCGTCCACCCGCAGGGCGTCGACGTGCATCTCCTCCAGCCAGTACAGCGCGTTGGCCACCAGGAAGTTGCGTACCTCGTGGCGGCCGTAGTTGAACACCAGCGTGCCCCAGTCGGGGTGCTCGCCCCGGCGCCGGTCGGCGTGCTCGTACAGGTGGGTGCCGTCGAAGCGGGCCAGCGCCCACTCGTCCTTGGGGAAGTGCGCGGGCACCCAGTCGATGATCACGCCGATGCCGGCCTGGTGCAGCCGGTCGACCAGGGCGCGGAAGTCGTCGGGGGTGCCCAGCCGGGAGTCGACGGCGTAGTAGGAGGTGATCTGGTAGCCCCAGGAGCCGCCGAAGGGGTGCTGCGCCACCGGCATGAACTCGACATGGGTGAAGCCGAGGTCGGTGACGTAGTCGACCAGCTGGTCGGCCAGCTCGCGGAAGCCCAGGCCCGGCCGCCACGACGCCAGGTGCACCTCGTAGACGCTCATCGGCTCGCGCACCCAGTCGCGCTTGGCGCGGGTCTCCAGCCAGTCGCCGTCGGTCCAGACGTGGCGCGAGGTGTACACCCGGGAGGCGGTCCTGGGCGGCTCCTCGGCCGCGAAGGCGAGGGGGTCGGCCTTGTCCTTCCACTCGCCGTCGGCGCCGTGCACCCGGTACTTGTACAGCGATCCGTCGCCGATGCCGGGCACGAACAGCTCCCAGACGCCACCGCCGCGGTGGCTCATGGCGTGGCGGTCGCCGTTCCAGTAGTTGAAGTCGCCGATGACCTGAACCGCGCGGGCGTTGGGCGCCCACACCGCGAAGGAGGTGCCGACGGGCGCGCCCGCGGAGTCGGTGCGCACGTGCGCGCCCAGGACGCGCCACAGCTGCTCGTGGCGGCCCTCGCCGAGCAGGTGGAGGTCGAGGTCGCCCAGCAGCGAGGGGGGCGGCCCAGGCTCGCCCCCCGGCTCGCCGGGCCATCCGTCCGCGACGATCCGGCCCATCGTGTCCTCCGCATCTCGAAGCACCTGTACGTCTCCGCCTTCCCACCGGGGCGCCCGCCCGTGACGAACAACCTACGGGAGAGCGGGGCGCCTGGAGGGGCGGACCACGCGGGACGTCCGCAGTGCGTTCGGTCCGCGGCGCCCGGGGGTCGCGGGCGCCGCCGACAGGCGGTGGGGGAGGGAGACCCTCTCGGCTACGCCCTGCCCGATCGGGCGCGGAACATGTCCGGCCGCGGCGGTACGAGTGGTGCGGAGCGGGCCGGGAAAATGCGGATACGGTGATGTCTGGTCCGGCTGATCACATCAGTGCTTTCCGGTGCCCTTCGTCCGGGTCGGCGGCCGGCCGCCACCGGGACGGACGGCGCGCCGCCGACCCCGAGGGGCCGGACGACCAGCGAGACGAAAGGCACGCGTGGATGACCGTCACGGAAGAACTCGACAGCCGACGCCACCTACCGCTGGCCGGTACCTACAACGTGCGCGACGTCGGCGGCTACCCTGTCCTCGGCGGCGGCCGGACCAGGTGGCGGACGCTGCTGCGCTCCGACGCGCTGCACCGGCTGGACGGCGCGGGCCGGGCCGCCCTCGCCGACATCGGCGTGCGCACCGTGCTGGACCTGCGTGAGGCGGTGGAGCGCGACCACGCCCCCGACGCCCTCGACGGCCTCGGCGCGCGCGAGCTGCACGTGCCGATCTTCAACGACCCCCCGGGGCGGCCGGCCGCCTTCACCCCCGAACTGGCCCACCTGTACCGGCTGCTCGTCGACGACTGCGCGCCGCGCCTGGCCGCCGCCGTGGCCGCCCTGGCCGACGCCGACGCCTTCCCCGCCGTCGTGCACTGCACGGCGGGCAAGGACCGCACCGGCCTGGTGGTCGCCTTCGCCCTGTCCGTCGCCGGGGTGCCCGACGACATCGTGGCCGCCGACTACCAGCTCACCGAGCAGTTCCTCGGCGAGCCCTTCTTCGCCGAGTCCCGCTCCCGGCTGCTGCGCTACGGGGTGGGCGAGGACGAGATGGAGACCCTGCGCTCCATCCACCTCGACGCCCCCGCCCAGCTGCTGCTGGAGGTGCTGACCCGGATGCGCGCCGAGCACGGCGACGTGGCCGGGTACCTGCGCGGCAACGGCGTCACCGACGCGCAGATCGAGGTGCTGCGCACCGCCCTGGTCGAGCCCGCCTGAGCGCACGCGGCGGCGGGCCGGGGCTTCGCGCCCCGGTCCGCCGCCGCGCCGGCGTCAGCGCACCGTGTAGGCGTCGGTGACGGTCTGCTCGACGGTGTTGCCCTCGCCGTCGGCCGCGGCGGCGCGCAGCGACACCGCGCCGCTCCTGGGGTTGCGCACCTGCGCCGCCCAGTGCCCGCCGTAGCGGCGCACCCGCAGGTCCTGCCAGGTCTCGCCGCCGTCGGTGGACGCCTGGAGGCTCAGCTCGGCCGGCACGTAGGACCCGGCCGGGCTGTGCGGATGGACGTGCACCCGGGTCATACCGCCCGCCCTGGCCCGGTTGCGCTCGTCCAGGCCCTCGGGCGCGAGGGTCAGGCCGATCGTGGGCAGCTCGGCCTGGCCTCCGGGCACGCTCGCCGAGCGGAAGCCCCACTCCACCTGGACCTGCGGCGAGACCTCGCCGGGCCCGGCCGTCTCGCGGGCCGCCTCCACCGCGACGGTGTAGGCGGCCTCCTCGGGCGGCACCTGGAGTTCCTGCACGTCGACCGGGCCCGACACCAGGGTCTCGCCGTCGCGGGTGACGGTCATCTCGCCGTCGGCCAGGACCGGGAAGGCGAGTGCGCCGTCAGCGGGGACGAACAGGTTCGGAGCCGGATCGAGCACGAGCGTGTCGTCCACGCGCAGGCCCACCCAGACCCGGCTGGACGGGCCGAGGGCGGCGGTGTTCAGCTCCAGCGGCGCCGCCTGCCCGGCCTCGGGCAGGTCGATCGGCTCGCCGAAGGCTTCGTAGGCGAACCAGTCCGACTCCGGCAGGTACCCGTAGCCGTAGAGCGGGCTCCAGACTCCCGGAGTGAGGCCCACCTCCACCGTCGCGGGCGCGGCCGTCAGATAGCCGGCGCTGCCTCCCAGCCCCGCCGCCGAGGCGAAGCCGAGCAGGCCCTCCTGATCCGCGGCGCCGTGGCTGCGCAAGGTGGCGTCGGTCCGCGCCAGGCTCGCGCTCCGCAGGTCGAGCGCGGGCGACTCGGGCAGGCCGCCGGAGTACGCGGCGACCGCCGAGGAGAGCCGGGTGATCGGCTCACCGGGTCCGGCGTCGGTGAGGTCCGCGCCGAGTACGGCCTCAAGGCCGGCCACCTCCGCCGGGGCCACGGCGGGCTCGACTCCGCCCCAGCCCATGCCGACGACGCCGTCCACGACGAACTCGGCCCGGCCGCTGCCGACGCTCAGGCCGTCGCCGGGGTCGCGCAGCAGCTCCACCGGCTCGGCCGTCGCGGCGTCCAGTTCGACGGTCAGCGGCTCGTCGCCGACGGTCAGCTCCCGGGCGAGGTAGGCGAGGCGCGTCAGGCCGCTGTCGCCGACGCCCTGGTCGAAGTAGGCGAGGATCGTGTAGTCGCCCTGTTCGAGCCGGCGGGTGGCCGGTCCGGCCTCCGTCTCGTAGACGTCGACGACCCGCGGGTCCTCGCCCCCGCGGATCGCCAGCAGGGTGACCGGCGCCGGCTCGCCGTCGGCCCCGAGCGCCTCGAAGGTCACGTCGGCGCTCGGGGGCTCGGCGTAGACCGCCAGCGGGGTGGCGACCGTACCGCCCGCGTGGGTGGCGGTCAGCCGGGCGTCGAGGGGCCCGGGTTCGATGCCCGCGGGCACGGTGACCGCGACGGTGGTGCTCGCCGTGCCGCCGGCCGGCACGGTCAGGGCGGTGTCGGCGACGGTGAACAGCTCGGCGCCGGCGCCGGTGACGGCCAGCTCCAGGGTCAGCTCGGTGTCGCCGCGGTTGGTGTAGGTCAGGGTGTGCTCGTCGCTCTCGGGCTCGTCGTGCGGCCACAGCGCGGCCGACGACAGCGCGGCGGCGTCCGGCACCACCTGGGCGGCGATCGCGTCCGGGACGCTCACCCGGCCCGCGCCCTGCTCGTAGGCGGTCAGGCCCTCGGTCGGCACGGCCGTGGCGGCCAGGGTGTTCTTCAGGGCGCCGCCGTCCCAGTCGGGGTGCCGCTGGGCGAGCAGGGCCGCGGCGCCGGCGACGTGCGGGGCGGCCATGGAGGTGCCCGAGCCAGCCATGTGGCCGTCGGTGTTCGCCTCCGCGGCGACGATGTCCACGCCGGGGGCGGTGATCTCGGGCTTGATCGCGTAGTCGCCGGTGCGCGGGCCGCGGCTGGAGAAGTCGGCCAGCCGGTCGTCCCGGTCGACCGCGCCCACGGTCAGCGCCGCGTCGGCGGTGCCGGGGCTGCCCACGGTCTGGGCGCCGTCGCCGCTGTTGCCGGCCGCGATCACGAACAGGGCGCCGGTCTGCTCGCTCAGCTCGTCGACGGCCAGCTCCAGCGGGTCGACCCCGGCGCCGTCGGTGCCGCCGAGGCTCATGTTGACGATGTCGGCCTCGGCCGCCGCCCACTCCATCCCGGCGATGATGCCCGACTCCGAGCCGAAGCCGCTGTCGTCGAGCACCTTGCCGGAGACGATCGTGGCGCCCGGCGCGACGCCGGTGTAGCCGCCCTCGCCGGTGCCGGCGATGGTGGAGGCGACGTGGGTGCCGTGCCCGTTGAGGTCGTCGGCCGACTCCGCGTCGGTGAAGTTCTCCTCGGCCGCCACCTGCCCGGCCAGCTCGGGGTGCTCGGCGTCCACCCCGGTGTCCAGCACCGCCACGGTGACGCCCTCGCCGGTGTACCCGGCCTCCCAGGCTTCCGGCGCGCCGATCTGCGGGACGCTGTGCTCCAGGTACGCCTGCCTGACGCCGTCCAGCCAGATCCGCTCGGCGCCCGCGGCGAGCAGCCCGGCCTGGGCGCCCTCGCCGGTGCCGTCGCTCGCCCCGGCCAGGTCGGCCCAGAAGGCGGCGGCCTCGCCCTTGTCCACCGAGGCGGTGGTCAGCCCGGCGTCGGGCAGCACCTCCACCGCCGAGAGCCCGGCCAGCCCGGGGGCCTCGGCGGGGGATTCGTTGCGCAGGATCAGCGGCACGTCGCCGCGGCCGGCGTCGTGGTAGCCCCACTCCACCAGCTGGGTGACGTCGAAGAGCCGCTCGTCCACCCGGCCCGAGGCCACGGCCTCGACGGCGTCGGAGGGCAGCACCACGATGTGGCCGTCGGGCCGCCGCCGGGTCTGGAAGCCGACCCGCTCGCGCCCCTCGGCCGGCCGCACCCGCACGGACGGGGCGCCGTCGCCGGCGGCCGGGCCGATGAGCACGCGGTCGCCGGTCACCAGGGTGACCTGGCTCGCCCCCCGCTCGGCCGCCGCGGCGGCGGGAGCCGGCTCGGCCCCCGCCGGGACGGCGGCCAGCGCCGCCGCCAGGACGGCCGCGGCGGTGGCCGCCCCGGCCCGCCGGGCGGCGGCCCGGCCCCGTCGTCTCCATGAATGCGTCAACAGGATCTCCGCTTCTGTCGGTTCATCGGATCCGGGCGGCCGCGGGGGCGGGGCGGTCAGCCCACGGTGTAGGCATCGGTGACGGTGGTGCGCACGATGGCGCCGGCGGTGTCGGAGGCGGTGGCGCGCAGCGAGACCGTGCCGGAGGCCGGATTGGCGATCTCGCCGGCCCAGTGGCCGCCGTACGGGCGCAGCTGCAGCCCGCTCCAGCTCGCCCCGCCGTCGGTGGAGACCTCCACCATCAGCGCCTCGGCCGCCACGGCTCCGGCGGCGTTCTCCAGGTGGACGTGGAGCAGGGTGGTGGGCGCGGTGGCGCGGTTGCGATCGTCCAGGCCGGTCGGCGCGAGCACCGCGTTGAGGTTGGGCAGCGGCTCGGGCTCGGGGCCGGCCACCCGCCCGGAGGTGAAGACCCACCCCACCTGGACGCGCGGCGAGATCTCGCCCGGCTCGGCCTGGAGGCGGGCCGCCTCGGCGGTGACGGTGTACTCGGCCGCCTCCGCCGGCACCTCGATCTCGTAGGCGCCGATCGGGCCGGTCGCCAGGACCTCGCCGCCGCGCGCCACCGTGACCAGGCCCTCGGTGAGCTCCGGCAGCCCGTAGACGGCGTCGGGGCTGACGAACAGGCTCCGGTAGGGGTCGACGGTCATCACGTCGCCCAGCCGGGTGCCGGCCGGGCCGCTGGGCCCGAGCGCGGCGTGGTTCAGCTCCAGCGCGGCCGGGCCGGGCCCGGCGAACTCCACCGGCCGCCCGGTGGACTCGAACTGGTGGTGGCCCTCCTCGGGCAGGTACTGGTAGCCGTAGCCCGGCACCCAGGAGCCGGGGGAGACGCCGACCGCCACCGAGCCCGGCGCCGTGACGGGGTAGACGCCGGCGGTCAGGAAGAAGTCGACGTCGGGCGCCATGAACAGGCCGGCGCTCTGCCCGGCGGCGCCGTGGCTGCGCACCAGGGTGTCGACCCGGGCCAGCGAGGCGCTGCGCAGGTCGAGCACGGGGCCGGCCGGGATGCCGTCCATGCGGGTGCCGTAGACCGAGCGCAGCCAGGTGATCGGCTCCACGGTGTCGGGGTCGAGGTCGCTGCTCTCGTGGCCGTAGAAGGTGTCCAGGCCCTCCAGGCGGGTGGGGCTGAGCGAGGTGACGAAGCCGTTCCAGGTGCTCATGAACGACTCGCCGATGTTCAGCGAGATCTGGGTGCCGTAGGGCTCGGCGGGCGGCTCGTCGGTCAGGTACCGCACCGGCTGGGCGGCGGTGTGGTCCAGGGAGACAGAGACGGGCTGGTCGGTGACGGTCACGCCCTCGCCCGCCAGCGCGAGCGGGAAGCGCGGCTCCTGGCCGGGGTCGGTGACCAGGCTGCCGACGATCAGGTACTCCCCGGCCGGCACCCGCCGGGTGACCGGCCCCGGCTCGCTGGAGAAGACCTGCACGAAGTAGGGCTCCTCGCCCTCGGCGCCCTGGCGGACCGCGGTGGCGCTGACCGGCGCCGGGTTCCCCTCGGTGTCGGTCATCTCGAAGGTGATGTCGGCGCTGCGCGGCTCGACGTAGCCGCCCAGCGCGGTGGCGACGGCGCCGCCGGCGTGGGTGGCGGTCAGCCGCGCGCCGTGGTGGCCGGGCTCGGTGCCGGCCGGCGCGGTGATGGTGACGGTGGTGCTCGCGGTGCCGCCGGCCGGGACGGTGAGGGTGGTGTCGGCGACGGTGAACAGGCCCTCGGCCCCGGAGCCGGTGACCGCCAGTTCGAGGGTCACGTCGGTCTCGCCGTGGTTGGCGTAGGACAGGGTGTGCTCGTCGGCCTCGCCGTCGCCGTGCGGCCAGCTCAGCGCACCCGACAGCGAGGGGGCGTCGGGTACGACGGCGGCGGCGAGCGCCCGCGCCGCGTCGATGCGGCCGGCGCCCTGCTCGTAGACGGTCTGCTCGCCGGCCGGCACGGCGGTGGCGGCCAGCGCGTTCCTGAGTTCGGCGCCGTCCCAGCCGGTGCGGCGCTGCGCCAGCAGCGCGGCGGCCCCGGCGACGTGCGGGGCGGCCATGGAGGTGCCCGAGCCGGCCATGTGGCCGCCGGTGTTCGCCTCCGCGGCGACGATCTCCACACCCGGCGCGGTCACGTCGGGCTTGACGGCGTGGTCGCCGTCGCGCGGCCCGCGCCCCGAGAAGGGGGCGAGGCGGTCGCCGCGGTCGACGGCGCCGACGGCCAGCGCCGCGTCGGCGCTGGCGGGGGAGTCGACCGTGCCGGCGCCGGCCGCGCCGCCGTTGCCGGCCGCGACCACGAACAGGGCGCCGGTGGACTCGCTCAGCTCCGCCACGGCCAGTTCGAGGGGGTCGACGCCCTCGTCGTCGGTGCCGCCCAGGCTCATGTTCACCACGTCGGCATTGGCCGCCGCCCACTCCATGCCGGCGATGATCTCCGACTCGCTGCCGTAGCCGTCGTCGTCGAGCACCTTGCCGGAGATGAGCGAGGCGCCGGGGGCGACGCCGGGCGCCCCGGCGGCGGCGCCGGTGCCGGCGATGGTCGAGGCGACGTGGGTGCCGTGCCCGTTGAGGTCGTCGGCCGAGGCGGTGGCGGTGAAGTTCTCCTCGGCGGCGACCTGCCCGGCCAGGTCGGGGTGCTCGGCGTCCACTCCGGTGTCGAGCACGGCGACGGTGACGCCCTGGCCGGTGTAGCCGGCCTCCCAGGCGGCCGGGGCGCCGACCTGCGGCACGCTGTGCTCCAGCGCGGCCTGCGCGCGGCCGTCCAGCCAGATCCGCTCGGCGCCGGAGCCGAGCGCGGCCCGCTCCGGGCCGCCGCCCGAGGCGGAGGCGGTGACCTCGGCCCAGAAGGCGGCGGCGTCGTCCTTGTCGACGGAGGCGGCGGTCAGCCCGGTGCGCGGCAGGAGGGTCACCCCGCCGATCGAGCCGTAGGAGGGAGGGGTGTCGGCCGCGGTGTTGCCGAAGACCAGCGGTACGTCGTCGCGGCCGGCGTCGCCGTAGCCCCACTCGGCCAGCCGGGTGAGGTCGAACAGCCGCTCGTCGACCAGGCCCGCCGCGACCAGGCCGAGCGCGTCGGCCGGGATCGCGGTGACGCGGCCGTCGGGGCGGCGCTGCACCTGGTAGCCGATGTGCTCGCGGCCCTCGGCGCGCTGGATGCGCACATCGGCGCCGGCGCCGGGGCCGAGGGTGAGGGTGTCGCCGGTGATCAGGGTGATGCGGGTGGACTCGCCCGGTGGGCCCTCGCCGCCCGCCGGCGGCGAGGCGGCCGCGCCGGCCCCGGCCGAGGTGAGCACGGACAGGGCGAGTGTGAGCGCCGTGAGAGTCGCGGCCACCCGTCGCATGCCTGGGCGCATCGCTAACCCCGATCTTCAGTTGGCATCGCTGGGACGGAGCGGGCAAGCCCCTCTATTAACACCCGCACCATGGCGCAATGGAACTAATTGACCGCAATGGGTCACATCGGCGCCCGAGTTACGGTTTTTGGACATCCGGTACCACCCGGTCGGCGCGACCGGGATCAGCGGGAGCGGAGCGGCTCAGCCCACCAGGGCGGCGATGGAGCTGAGCGGGATGCCCAGCCACGACGGGCGGTTGTGCGCCTCGTACATGACCTCGTAGACGGCCTTGTCGAACTCGAAGGCGCGCAGCACCGCCTGGTGCGCCATCGGGTCGGTGCCGCCCGCGGCGGCGTAGCCGGCGCAGAAGGCGGTCCGGTTGTGCTGCGCCCACTCGCGGGCCGGGGCGGCCAGCTCCTCGGCGTAGGGGTGGCCGACGAGCTGGTAGCGGGCGGCGTAGTCGAAGGACCTGAGCATCCCGGCCACGTCGCGCAGCGGGTTGGACAGCTGGGTCCGCTCCGGCACCGGCTTGGCCGGCTCGCCCTCGAAGTCCAGCAGCACCCAGCCCGCATCGGTGCGCACCACCTGGCCGAGGTGGTAGTCGCCGTGCACCCGCTGCACCGGCATCGGCTCGTCCAGCTCGGTGAGCGCCTTGAACGCGGCGCGCAGGCCGTCGGTGTAGGGCGCCAGGCCGGGCACCGAGGCGGCGGCGCGGGTCAGCCGCTGGTTCATCGAGTCGGCCAGCTCGGCGAGTTCGGCGTCGCCGACGGTGCCGGTCGGCAGCGCCTCGGCCAGCTTGCGGTGCACCGCGGCCGTGGCCGCGCCCAGCCGCGCCGCCTCCCCGGCGAAGTCGCCCCCTGCCTGCCCGGGCGGCAGATCGGGGGTGGAGTAGAGGTCGCGCACGCTGGTGGCGGCGAGCAGCCAGCCGTCGGTGGCGCTGACCAGGAACTGCTGCAGCAGCGCGCAGGTGGTCGGAGTGCCGGCCACCGAGCCCTCGATCCAGCCGAACGGGCGCGCCACGTAGGGCGAGCCGCGCTCCGACAGCACCGAGGTCAGCTCCAGGTCGGGGTTGAGCCCCGGCCACAGCCGCCGGAACACCTTGAGCACGTAGGCGTCCCCGAACATCAGCGAGGTGTTGGACTGCTCCCCGCTGATGACAAGGCTGGTGTGGCCGGTGTCGATCTCGACACCGGCGATGTGCCGCAGCCGCAGCCCGCCCAGGTCGGCGCCGGCGGCCAGCCCGGCCAGCAGCGCCGAGGTCAGCTCGGCGTCGTGCAGCGCGTCGTAGACCTGCACCGGTCCGGTGCCGGCGGAGCCGCCGGCACCGGGGGTGTACCCGCCGAGGGACGCGTGGCGCAACCGGTCCGGCAGCTCCTCGCCGCCGCGCAGCCCGAGGAGCACCTGGTAGCGGTCGACCCCGGAGTCCTGCCGGACCGCCACGACCAGGTGCCGCAGCTCGGGATCGCCGGGGACCAGCACCGACTCCGCCTCAAGGGTGACGCCGGTTATCGGGCTGCCCTTCCCCGCGAACCAGCGCTGCTGAGGTAGCCAGTGCGCCAGGAGCTCCTCAAGCGTGTGCATGAACCGCTATACCGCCCTGTTCTAGGTGTCGCGTGACGCCGTGCCGCCGTGGTCGCCGATGGGGTCGGTCCGCGCGGCGGGCGTGTGCGTGCTCTCCAGGTTCGGGGGGAGCTGGAACCAGTAGAAGCCGTGCCCCGGAAGCGTCAGCAGATAGGGCAGTTCCCCGATCGGGGGGAAAATCACACCGCCCGTGCACTCGATCGGGGTGACCCCGATGAACTTCCGGAGGTCCAGTTCGACCGGCTGGGGGAACCGGGACAGATTGTTGACGCACAGCATCCGATCATTGCCGTACTCGCGCACATACGCCAGAACGCTGGGATTGCTCGCATGCAACTCCGTGAAGTCGCCGGTGCCGAAGACGGGGTGCCGCTTGCGGATCTCGATCATCTTCCGGGTCCAGTTCAGCAGCGAGCCGGCGTTCTTCTGCTGGGACTCGACGTTGATGCCCTGGTACCCGTAGATCGGGTCCATGATGGTCGGCAGGTACAGGCGGCCGGGGTCGCAGGAGGAGAAGCCCGCGTTCCGGTCCGGCGTCCACTGCATCGGCGTGCGAACGGCGTCGCGGTCCCCCAGCCAGATGTTGTCCCCCATCCCGATCTCGTCGCCGTAGTACAGCACCGGCGAGCCCGGCAGGGAAAGCAGCAACGCGGTGAACAGCTCGATCTGGTTGCGGTCGTTCTCCAGCAGGGGCGCGAGCCTGCGGCGGATCCCGACGTTCGCCCGCATCCGGGGGTCCTTGGCGTACTCGGTGTACATGTAGTCGCGC
Organism: Allonocardiopsis opalescens; assembly: GCF_003002095.1. GTDB lineage: Bacteria > Actinomycetota > Actinomycetes > Streptosporangiales > Streptosporangiaceae > Allonocardiopsis > Allonocardiopsis opalescens. The sequence continues at coordinate 878,839 of NZ_PVZC01000001.1, forward strand.
TCCTCGTCGGTGACCATCTCCAGGGTCAGCTCGTCGTGGTTGCGCAGGAAGATCCCCCACTGGCAGTTGCGCGGGATCTCCGGGGTCTGGGTCAGGATCTCCGAGATCGGGTAGCGCTGCTCGCGCCGCACCGCCATGAAGATGCGCGGCATCAGCGGAAAGTGGAAGTTCATGTGGCACTCGTCGCCGCCGCCCTCGAAGTCGCCGAAGTAGTCGACCACGTCCGACGGCCACTGGTTGGCCTCGCTGAGCAGCACCCGGTCGGGGTAGAGCCGGTCCACCTCGGCGCGGACCCGCTTCAGGAACTCGTGCGTCTCCTTGAGGTTCTCGCAGTTGGTGCCCTCGCGCTCGTACAGGTACGGCACCGCGTCCAGCCGGAACCCGTCGATGCCCAGGTCCAGCCAGAAGCGCAGTACTTCCAGGATCGCCTCCTGCACGGCCGGGTTCTCGAAGTTGAGGTCGGGCTGGTGGGAGAAGAAGCGGTGCCAGTAGTACTGGCCGCGCACCTCGTCGTAGGTCCAGTTGGACGTCTCGGTGTCGACGAAGATGATCCGCGCGTCCTCGTACTTCTCCGTGGTGTCCGACCACACGTAGAAGTCGCCGTAGGGCCCGTGGGGGTCCTCGCGCGACGCCTTGAACCACGGGTGCTGGTCGCTGGTGTGGTTCATCACCAGGTCGGTGATCACCCGGATGCCGCGCTTGTGCGCCTCGTCGATCAGCATGACGAAGTCGCCCAGGGTGCCGAACTCCGACAGGATCTTCATGTAGTCGGAGATGTCGTAGCCGCCGTCGCGCAGCGGCGACTCGTACAGCGGCAGCAGCCAGATGCAGTCGATGCCCAGCCACTCCAGGTAGTCGAGCTTCTCCACCAGGCCGCGCAGGTCGCCGGTGCCGTCGCCGTTGGAGTCATGGAATCCGCGGACGAGCACCTCGTAGAAGACCGCCCGCTTGTACCAGTACGGATCACGCGGCATGTCGTGCGTGAACGTGTCCGGCACGGGCGATGGCACGGGAGCGGAGGCCGCGGCGCCCGGCGCCGGGACAGGCTGAGGTGTGGTCACGATAGGTCTCCACCAAGCTCTCAATAGCTCGTGACCCGCCGGGGCCGCGGTTGCGCGCGGCCCGGTCAGCCGGCGGGGACGAGAGTGAAGATGTGCGCGGGTCGAACGTGGGGGTCGAGCCGCACGTAGTTGGCCGCCCCCCACTGATAACTGGCCCCCGACAGCTCGTCGTGGGCGACGAACTGCTCGTCGTGGCCCAGGCCGAGCGCCGGCATGTCCAGCCACACCGTGGCCTCGTGAGGATGGTGTGGGTCTAGATTCACCACGACCAGGACGGCGTCGCCGCGGTCGCCGGGGCCCTCACCCGGCAGCCGCTTGGAGAAGGCGATGATGTCGGGCTGGTCGACGTGGTGGAAAACCAGGTTACGCAGCTGCTGCAGCGCCGGATGCGCCCGCCGCAGCAGGTTGAGCCGCCGGATCAGCGGCGAGATGGTGGCGCCCTCGGCCTCGGCGGCCGCCCAGTCGCGCGGGCGGTACTGGTACTTCTCGGAGTCCAGGTACTCCTCGCTGCCCGGCCGCACGGCCTTGTTCTCGCACAGCTCGTAGCCGGAGTAGATGCCCCAGGTCGGCGAGAGCATCGACGCCAGCACCGCGCGGATCTCGAACGCGGGCCGCCCGCCGTGCTGGAGGTAGGCGTGCAGGATGTCGGGGGTGTTGGCGAAGAAGTTGGGCCGCATGTAGGCGGCCGCGTCGCCCGACAGCTCCCGCAGGTACTCCTCGATCTCCTCCTTGCTGTTGCGCCAGGTGAAGTAGGTGTACGACTGGTGGAAGCCGATCTTGGCGAGGGTGTGCATCATCGCCGGGCGGGTGAAGGCCTCGGCCAGGAAGAGCACGTCGGGGTCGGACTCGTGGATCTCGCCGAGCAGCCGCTGCCAGAAGGCGACGGGCTTGGTGTGCGGGTTGTCGACCCGGAAGATCCGCACGCCGTGGTCCATCCAGAAGCGCACCACCCGCAGCACCTCGGCGTAGATCCCCTCGGGGTCCTTGTCGAAGTTGATCGGGTAGATGTCCTGGTACTTCTTCGGCGGGTTCTCGGCGTAGGCGATCGAGCCGTCGGCGCGCACGGTGAACCACTCCGCGTGCTCCTTGACCCACGGATGGTCCGGCGAGGCCTGGAGCGCGAGGTCCAGGGCGATCTCCAGGCCCAGTTCGCCGGCGCGCTCGACGAAGGCGTCGAAGTCCTCGATGGTGCCCAGGTCGGGGTGGATCGCGTCGTGGCCCCCGGCGTAGGAGCCGATCGCCCACGGCGAGCCGGGGTCGCCCGGGCCGGGGTTCAGCGTGTTGTTGGGGCCCTTGCGGAAGGACTCGCCGATGGGGTGCACGGGGGGCAGGTAGACGACGTCGAAGCCCTGGTCGGCGATGACCGGGAGCCGGTGCGCGGCCTGCGCGAGCGTGCCGGACCTGGGCTCGGGCCCCAGCCGGGCGCCCTCGGAGCGGGGGAAGAACTCGTACCACGAGCCGAACAGCGCGCGGGTGCGGTGCACGATGACCGGGAAGCGCCGCGAGCGGGTGACCAGCTCGCGCAGGGGGTTGGCCGCCAGCAGCTCGCGGGCGCTCGCGGCGGTGGCCGCGGCGAGCCGGTCGACCGGCTCGACGTCCTCGTCACGCAGCGTGGCCGCCAGCGCGATCAGGCCGGGGCGCTGGGGGACCCGGCGGCCGGCCCGCTCGAACAGCCGGGCGCCCTCCTCCAGCATCAGCTCGACGTCCTGGCCGAGCGGGATCTTGATCTCGGCGGCGTGCAGCCAGTTCGCCACCGGATCCGTCCACGCCTCCACGCCGAAGGTCCACCTGCCCTCGGCGGGCAGGCTGACATCGGCCCCGTACCGGTCGGTGCCGGGGGCGAGCTCGGCCATGGGCCGCAGCGGTCCGCGGCGGCCCGCGGGGTCCCAGACCACCGCGGCCGCGCGCAGGCCGTCGTGGCCCTCGCGAAATATGGTGGCGCTGACCTGGAAGGTCTCGCCTACCGCAGCCTTGGCGGTGCCGAATTCCACCACGGGCTGGACGTTGAGTATGGGGATGCGTCCGATCATCGGGGCCCACCGTAATGCCGGGAGTCGGTCCGCCGCCGCACTAATCCGAAAAGATGATCTTCATTGGCGCGGGCAGGGCCACATGCGGCCGCGCGCAGGGCGGGAGCATCGATGGATCGCGGGCGACGGCTGGTTCTGGTCGAGTGTTTCCCCCCATGCTCACCGCTATGCGGGACCGTGGCGATAACCGGTGGGAAAACGTGGAGTGTGGCCATTGCCACACCGGGGCGAACCGGCGTGCAGCGGACACCCCATTCGGTGACACTCGGGCGGTAACCGTGCGTATCGGGCGTGTCCGGGATCTTGTACCGGCCGGGCGGCGCGACGCGCCCGCCGCCGCGGCCGCTTCGCGAGGGGCCACCGAGGTCGCCGAACGGCGCGGCCGCCCCGCCAAACCCGCCGCGCCCCGCCGGATCCGGCCGCGGCGCGCCGCCCGCCGCGGGCCCGCCCCCGGCGCGTGCGTTCCGTGTGCGCGCGGCCCCCGGACCTACTACTCTCGCGGTGCGTGAAGGCCATCAGCAGGTTCACCGTGCGCACCGTCCTCCCCGAGCCGCTCGCCCCGCTGGGAGAGCTGGCCGCCAACCTCCGTTGGGTCTGGGACGCCCAGACCCGCGCCGTGTTCGCCGCCGTGGACGAGCGGATCTGGGAAGCCGTCGACGGCGACCCGGTCCGGCTGCTCGGCGAGGTCTCCGTGGAGCGGCTGAACGACCTCCGCGACGACGCCGCGTTCCTCCGCCGCCTCGGCGACGCCGCCGAGTCGCTGCGCACCTACCTGACGCAGCCCCGGTGGTACCAGTCCCTGGAGGGCGCCCCGGCCGGCATCGCCTACTTCTCGGCCGAGTACGGCATCACCTCCGCGCTGCCGCAGTACTCCGGCGGCCTGGGCATCCTGGCCGGCGACCACCTCAAGACCGCCAGCGACCTCGGCGTGCCGGTCATCGGCGTCGGCCTGCTCTACCGCCACGGCTACTTCTCGCAGAGCCTGTCGCGCGAGGGCTGGCAGCTGGAGCGCTACCCGACGATGGACCCCGGCGGCTCGCCGATGAGCCAGCTGCGCGAGGCCGACGGCAGCCCCGTCCGCGTCGAGCTGCGGCTGCCCGGCGACCGCACCCTCGTCGCCCACGTGTGGAAGGCGCAGGTCGGCCGGGTGCCGCTGCTGCTGCTCGACGCCGGCCACGAGGGCAACGACCCCGCGCTGCGCGACGTCACCGACCGCCTCTACGGCGGCACCACCGACCACCGCCTGCGCCAGGAGCTGCTGCTGGGCGTCGGCGGCGTGCGGGCGGTGCGCGCCTACTGCAGGATCACCGGCGCCCCCGAGCCCGAGGTCTTCCACATGAACGAGGGCCACGCCGGCTTCCTCGGCCTCGAGCGCATCAGGGAGTTCGTCACCGAGCGCGGCCTGTCCTTCGAGGAGGCGCTGGAGGCGGCGCGGGCCGGCACCGTGTTCACCACCCACACCCCGGTGCCCGCCGGCATCGACCGCTTCCCGCGCGGCCTGGTCCTCAGCCACTTCACCGGCGACGGCACCGTCCCCGACATCCCGGTCGAGCGGATCATGGCGCTGGGCACCGAGGACTACCCGGGCGGGGACCCCGAGCTGTTCAACATGGCCGTCATGGGCATGCGGCTGGCCCAGCGGGTGAACGGCGTCAGCCTGCTGCACGGCGCGGTGAGCCGGCGGATGTTCCACGGCCTGTGGCCGGGCTTCGACCTCGACGAGGTGCCGATCACCTCCGTCACCAACGGCGTGCACGCCGCCACCTGGGTCGCCGACGAGGCGATGGAGCTGGCCCAGCGCACCGCCGACCCCCGCGAGCTGGCGCAGTCGCGCGGCTGGGAGCAGGTCCGTGAGGTCTCCGAGAAGGACCTGTGGGACATGCGCCGCACCCTGCGCCAGCGCCTGGTGCTGGAGGCGCGCAGGCGGCTGCGGGCCTCGTGGAAGCAGCGCGGCGCTACCGACGCCGAGCTCGGCTGGATCGACGACGCCCTCGACCCCGACGTGCTGACCATCGGCTTCGCCCGCCGGGTGCCCTCCTACAAGCGGCTCACCCTGATGCTGCGCGACCGCGACCGCCTCAAGGCGATGCTGCTGCACCCCGAGCGCCCGATCCAGCTGGTGATCGCCGGCAAGGCCCACCCGGCCGACGAGGGCGGCAAGCGGCTGATCCAGGAGATCGTCCGCTTCAGCGACGACCCCGAGGTGCGGCACCGCATCGTCTTCCTGCCCGACTACGACATGGCGCTGGCCCGGGTGCTGGTGCAGGGCGCCGACGTCTGGCTGAACAACCCGCTGCGCCCGCTGGAGGCCTGCGGCACCTCCGGGATGAAGGTCGCCCTCAACGGCGGCCTGAACCTGTCCATCCTGGACGGCTGGTGGGACGAGTGGTTCGACGGCTCCAACGGCTGGGCCATCCCGTCCGCCGACGGCATCGACGACCCCGACCGCCGCGACGCCCTGGAGGCGTCCGCGCTCTACGACCTGGTCGGCGAGCAGGTCGCCGAGCTGTTCTACGACCGCGACGGCGGCAACCTCCCCAGCCGCTGGCTGGAGATGGTCAAGCACACCCTGGCCTCCCTCGGCCCCAAGGTGCTGGCCACCCGGATGCTGCGCGACTACGTCTCGGAGCTGTACGGCCCCGCGGCCGAGTCCGCCCGCCGCCTCACCGGCCCCGACACCGCGCCGGTGCGCGAGCTGGCCGCCTGGAAGCAGCGGGTCGTCGACGCCTGGCCCGGCGTGCGCATCGAGCACGTCGAGGTCGCGGGCGTGGACGCGCCGCAGGTCGGCGAGCGGGCCGAGGTGCACGCCTCGGTGCGGCTCGGCGGGCTGAGCACCGACGACGTCAGCGTCGAGGCGGTCTTCGGCCGGGTCGGCGAGGGCGACGGCCTGGTGAAGCCGGCCAGGGTCGCGCTGGAGCCGGTGCGCACCGACGACTCCGCCGTCACCTTCGCCGGGGAGATGACCCTCGACCGCGCGGGCGCCTTCGGCTACACCGTGCGGGTGGTGCCCCGGCACGAGCTGCTCAGCGGCCCGGCCGAACTCGGCCTGGTGGCCTACCCCGAGGAGCCCGCGGGCATGCTCAACGGCAACCTGCGCTAGCGGCCTGGCGCGCGGCGGCGGGTCCGGCCCGCCGCCGCGCGGACTCCGGGGCGATCCGGTCTACGCTGGACCCGGCCGCCGGGTCCGGCGGCCGCCGTTGGCGAGCGGGAGCGAGGGAACCGTGGGCGAGTTCGTACGTGTCGAGACCGAGGGCGCCGTCGCCACGATCCGGCTGGACCGGCCCAAGATGAACGCGCTCAACGCCCAGGTGCAGGAGGAGATCGGCGCCGCCGCCGAGCAGGTCTCCGCCGACGCCTCCGTGCGCGCCGCGGTCCTCTACGGCGGCGAGCGGGTCTTCGCCGCGGGCGCCGACATCAAGGAGATGGCCGGCATGGGCTACGCCGAGATGGCGGCGCACTCCCGGCGGCTGCAGGACGCGTTCACCGCCGTCGCCCGCATCCCCAAGCCCGTCATCGCGGCCGTCACCGGCTACGCGCTCGGCGGCGGCTGCGAGCTGGCGCTGTGCGCCGACTTCCGGGTGGTCGCCGAAGACGCCAGGCTCGGCCAGCCCGAGATCCTGCTCGGCATCATCCCCGGCGCCGGCGGCACCCAGCGGCTGCCCCGGCTGATCGGCCCGGCCCGCGCCAAGGACCTGATCTTCAGCGGCCGCCACGTCGACGCGGCCGAGGCGCTGCGGATCGGCCTGGCCGACGCGGTCGTCCCGGCCGAGGAGGTGTACCCGGCCGCGCTCGCCTGGGCGCGCCGCTACGCCGAGGGCCCCGCGCTGGCGCTGCGGGCGGCCAAGCAGGCCGTCGACAGCGGCCTGGAGACCGAGCTGGCCACCGGACTGGAGATCGAGCGGCTGCACTTCGCCGGACTGTTCGGCACCGCGGACCAGAAGGCGGGCATGCGCTCCTTCATGGAGCACGGCCCCGGCAAGGCGAGCTTCACCGGCCGCTGAGCCGCGCCCGCCGCGGCACGGACGCCCGGCGCGGCGGCGCATACGACACATCGCACCGAAGGCGAGGGAGCCCGACCGTGTGGGGACTCGACACGCATCCGGCCGCCGAGCGCGCCGACCTGCTGGCGCCGCCCGTCGCCGCCGCGGTCGCGGCGTGGAAGTCGGCCACGCCCCGCGAGCGGCTGCTGGTCGCGCCGATCGACCCGGAGCTGGCCGACACGGCGCGGTTCTGCGCCGCCTACGGCGTACCGCCGGCCGCCTCGGCCAACTGCGTGGTGGTGGCGGCCAGACGTGGCGGTGAGACCCGGCTCGCGGCCGTGGTCGTGCTGGCCACCACCCGCGCCGACGTCAACGGCGCCGTGCGCCGGCGCCTGGACGCCCGCAAGGCGTCCTTCGCGCCGCAGGACGCCGCCGTCGCCGAGACGGGCATGGCCTACGGCGGCATCACCCCGGTGGGCCTGCCGGCCGGATGGCCGATCCTGGTCGACGCCGCGGCCGCCGCCGAGCCCGAGGTGGTCGTCGGCAGCGGGCTGCGCTCCTCCAAGCTCGTCCTGCCCGGCGCCGCGCTGGCCGAGCTGCCCGGCGCCGAGGTGGTCGAGGGCCTGGCCCGCCCGGCGCCCGAAGCGGCGGGCTGAGCGCGGCCGCCCGGTCACCGGGCGTCCGATCGGCTCCCTTGCTCCCTTATGTGTCGTTAGGCTGTGACGGGAACCGGAGCGGCCCCGGCGGGGTCTCATCCGCGGTGCGGCGCCGGTCCTGCCGGTCGTCCGTGCCGACGGAACGCATCGTCCGGCGGCCGGGTCTCCACGGCCGGTAGAGTGCGGAATTCGCACGTGGTCGTGGGGTACGAGGCACGAAGGCTGATGGGAACGAAGGTGGCGGGACTCTCATGATGGCGCGCGCAGGCCGGTCCGACGACAACGGGCTGCCCGACCGCATCGGCCCCTACCGCATCGGCAGGCGCCTGGGCGAGGGCGGCATGGGCAAGGTGCACCTCGCCACCGACGCCTCGGGCCGGGAAGTGGCGATCAAGGTCCTCAAGGCCCACGTCGCCGGCGACAAGGGCGCGCGCAGACGGCTGGAGCGCGAAGTCCAGAGCATGCGGCGGGTGCACAGCAGGCACATCGCCGAGATCCTGGACGCAGACGTCAACGGCGACCTCCCCTACGTCGTCACCCAGTTCATCTCCGGGCCCACCCTCGAGGACGCCGTCCAGGACACCGGCCCGCTCAAGGGCGACGAACTGGTCCGCGTCGCCGCCGGCCTGGCCCGCGCGCTGGACGCCATCCACTCCGCCGACGTGGTGCACCGCGACATCAAGCCCGGCAACGTCATCCTGTCCGACGGCGAGGCGGTGCTGATCGACTTCGGCATCGCCCACATCGTCGACGCCACCCGCCTCACCCAGACCGGTACCTTCGTCGGCACGCCCGGCTACCTCGCCCCTGAGGTCATCGAGGGCACCGACGAGGTCGGCCAGGCGGGCGACATCCACGCCTGGGCCGCCACCGTCGCCTACGCCGCGCAGGGCGAGTCCCCCTTCGGCGTCGGCCGCTTCGAAACGATCTTCAACCGCATCCTGACCAGCAAGTTCAACCTGTTCGGGGTGCCGTCGAACCTGGAGCCGATCGTGCGGGCGTCGCTGAGCCGCGACCCCGCGGCCCGGCCCACCACCGGCGACCTGCTCCGGGAGCTGGCCGCCCTGGGCGGAGGCGCGCGCAGCGCCCCCGCCGCCGCGCACGGCTCGGCACGCTTCCCCACCGGCGCGGACTTCCCGACGGCGGGTGCCGCCGGAGCCGCCGCGGGCGTGGCCGGAGCGGCCGGGATCGCCGCCGCGGGTGCGGCCGGGATGGCCGCGGCGGGTGCGGCCGGGACGGCCGCGGCCGCCGGCGCGGCCAAGGCGGCCGAACCGATGTGGCCCGGCGCGGCCGCGCCGTCCGGTCCGAGCGCCTCGGCCGCCGAACCGCGCTGGCCCGGCGCCGCGCCGCCGGCCCCGGCCCGGTCGGAGCCGGCCGCCGAGGCGCCCGACGAGCCCACCCTGGCGGTCCGCCCGCAGGCGGGCCCGGACGCCACCGTCGCGCTGCCGCCGTCGGGCACCGCCGTGATCCCGCCGCACCGCGGCGAGCTGGGCGGCCCGGAGTCCACCACCACCGCGATGCAGCCCTCCGACGACCCCGGCCCCGCCGACCAGGGCTCCGGCCCGCAGCGCGGCTTCCCCACCTCGGGCGGCTCGCCGTACCAGACCTACACGATCAACCCCGAGGACTACGCCGACATCCTGACCCCGGTGGGCCAGGAGCGGTCCTCGCGCCCGTCCTCGTCCTACTCGGGCGAGACCACCTCCATCGCGCCGGCGCCCGACCAGACCAGCGTGGGCGACTACGGCACCCACGGCGGCGATGACGAGGGCGACGACTCCGAGACCTCCTCGGGGCTGCTCAGCCGGATCCCGGTGCTCAAGGACCGCGTCGGCCGGCCGGTGCTGGCGGGCTGGCTGCTGGCCATGCTGGTCGGCCTGACCCTGATGCTGCCCGCCGTGGGCTTCCTGATCGCGCTGGGCGTCTCGGTCGTCTCGCGCGCTCTGCACAACCCCAAGGGCGAGATCCAGGCCGCCGCCTACCAGCGCCGGTACGGCGGGTACCCGCCGCCGTCGAGCTCGGGGTCCGACCGGCTCACCCGCATCCTCACCCTGCCGTGGGCGCTGCTGGTGGCGGTGGCGCGCACCCTGATCACGGCCTTCGTGCTGTTCCTGGTCTTCTTGCTGGTCACCTGGATCGGCGGCGTCTTCATCTTCAACGAGACCAACCCCGACCGGCTCGGCGGCTTCATCCTGACCTTCGTGGTGATCGGCCTCTTCCTGGAACCGGGCGCCCGCCCGGTGCGCAGCTCGGTGTCGAACCTGCTCACCCGGGTCACCCCGAAGAGCACCTCGCGCTGGATCACCGGCGCGGTGGTCGGCCTGCTGGCGGTCTTCCTGATCACCTTCGGCATCGACCAGGCGCCGGTGTGGAGCCCGATGACGGCGCCGAGCGCCATGTTCGCCGGCGGCGAGGAGGAGCCCGACCCCCAGCGCCCCGCCGAGGAGCAGCGCGAGGAGGAGCCGCCGGCCGAGGAGGAGCAGCCCCCGGCCGGGGACGGCCAGGGCGGCGACGGCGGCGGCCTGCTCGACCCGCTGCTCGGTCCGATCCAGGACCAGGTCGAGCAGTGGGTCCCCTTCCTCGGCGGCAACTAGCCGTCCCGGTGCCGGGCGGCGCGCCGACCGGCCGGGACCGGCATCACAGGGGGCCGGGTGGACCGACCGCGGCTACCCGTGAGTAACATCAGGGGTGTGGCGAGCCGCCGGGCCGCCCGGGAGCTGCCGCGTGCGGCGCGGTGCCCGTCCGGACGGACCGGCTGGCAAGCTGGTGGACCATGGACGTACCCGTCCCGCGCCGGTGGCGCGCACAGCGGCAGAGTGCAGGGAGGTCGGCCGACCGGCCGTGAACAGCATGAACATTGTCGTACTGGTCAAGCAGGTGCCGGACACGGCGACGGAGCGGAAGCTGAGTGCGGCTGACAGCACCTTGGACCGCGCCTCCGCCGACGGCGTCATCAACGAGCTGGACGAATACGCCATCGAGGAGGGCCTGCGGCTGAAGGAGGCGCACGGCGGCGAGGTCACCATCCTGACCATGGGCCCCGACCAGGCGTCGGACTCCATCCGCAAGGCGCTGTCCATGGGCGCGGACAAGGCTGTGCACCTGGTCGACGACGCCCTGCACGGCTCCGACGCCGTGCAGACGTCCTACGCGCTCGCGCAGGTGCTCAAGAAGATCGGCTTCGACCTGGCCGTGCTGGGCTCGGAGTCCACCGACGCGCGCACCGGCGTGCTCGCGGCGGCGCTGGCCGAGCGGCTGGGCGTCCCGCAGCTCTCGCTGGCGAGCAAGGTCGAGATCGACGGCTCCACCGTGCGGATCCAGCGCATCACCGACTACGGCTACGACCGGGTCGAGGGCTCGCTGCCCGCCGTGCTCTCGGTGGTGGAGAAGATCAACGAGCCGCGCTACCCCTCCTTCAAGGGGATCATGGCGGCCAAGAAGAAGCCGGTGGAGAAGCTCTCCCTGGCCGATGCCGGGATCGACCCCGCGCTGGTCGGGCTGGCCGGCGCCACCACCCAGGTGGTGGACTTCGCCGACGCCCCGCCCCGCGAGGCCGGCACCGTGGTCAAGGACGAGGGCGACGGCGGAGCGAAGCTCGCCGAGTTCCTCGCCGCGAAGAAGTTCGTCTAGGACGGGAGGGAATCGGTATGGGCGAGATCCTGGTCCTCGTCGACCACATCGACGGCGAGGTCAAGAAGGCCGGCCTGGAGCTGCTGACCCTGGCGCGCTCGCTCGGCGAGCCCTCGGCGGTCTGGATCGGCGAGGGCCTCGACGCCGGGCGGCCGGTGCTGGCCGAGCACGGCGCCGCGAAGGTGTACGCGGCCGACGCCGCGCTGAACGAGTACGTCACCGCGCCGCGCGCCGAGCTGCTGGCCCGGCTGGTGGCCGACAAGGCGCCCGCCGCGGTGCTGGTCAGCGCCACCCCCGAGAACAAGGAGGTGGCCGGCCGGCTGGCGGTCAGGCTCGGCTCCGGTGTGCTCACCGACGTCGTCGCCGTCGACGCCGACCTGGTCGCCGAGCACTCCATCTTCGGCGGCGCGATGCGCAGCCGCTCCAAGGTGGCCTCGGGCACGCCGGTCATCGCGGTGCGGCCCAACTCGGTGGCGGTGCAGCCGTCCCCGGCCGCGGCCGAGGTGGAGCAGGTCGCCGTCGAGCTGTCCGAGGCCGCCAAGGGCGCCCGGGTGCTGGAGCGGGTCGTCCAGGAGAAGGGCGAGCGGCCGGAGCTGACCGAGGCGGGCATCGTGGTCTCCGGCGGGCGCGGCGTGGGCAACGCCGAGAACTTCGCTGTCATCGAGCGGCTGGCCGACTCCCTGGGCGCCGCCGTGGGCGCCTCGCGGGCCGCCACCGACGCCGGCTGGTACCCGCACGCCTTCCAGGTCGGCCAGACCGGCAAGACGGTCGCCCCGCAGCTGTACGTGGCGGTGGGCATCTCCGGCGCCATCCAGCACCGGGCCGGCATGCAGACCTCGAAGACGATCGTCGCGGTGAACAAGGACGCCGAGGCGCCCATCTTCGACCTGGTCGACTACGGGGTCGTCGGCGACCTCTTCCAGGTGGTGCCCCAGCTCACCGAGGAGATCGAGAAGCGCAAGTAGCGCGGACGCGCGTGCCGAGGGGCCGCTCCCGGACGGGAGCGGCCCCTCGCCGTTCCTGCGGCCGGCCCGGCGCTCAGCCGTGCTGGTCCTCCTCGTTCACCCACAGCAGCACGACGCCGCCCGCGAGCGTGGCCACGTCGTTGACGTACCAGTCGTCGGTGACCTCGCCGGCCTCGATCGCCTCGTTCTCCGCGTCGAACATCCCGCGCAGCTCATAGGTCCAGCCGTGCGACTCGACGGTCTCCCGCGCCTCGCCCAGCGTCATGCCGTACAGGCTGTTCAGCACCTCCCGCTGCTCGGGGGTGACGATGGGCGCGTCGCCGGGGTTCGCGTCGCTCTCGAAGCCCTCGGCGCCCTCGGGGGCGCCCTCGCCGCCCTCCTCGGCGGTGGCGGCGCGGCCGAAGACGACGTGCGCGTAGCTGTCGAACTCCTCGGGGATGCGCAGGCCGACGTCGCACGGGCCGATACCGCCGCCGTACTCGGAGCCGCACTCGCCCGGCGCCTCGATGATCTCGATGCTCCGGCCGCCGCCGACGTCGCCCGTCTCCATGAAGACGATGGTGCCGACGCTCGACGGCTCGACCGGGGCCAGGCTCAGCTCGATGTCGTAGCCGGCCGCGGCCAGTTCCTCGGTGAAGCGCTCGGTGTCGGCCAGCGGGTCGACCACCCGCACCTCGACGTAGTCGCCGTCCTCGGTGATCTCCAGCGCCTGCGCGGGGGCCGGGCCGACCGGCACCGGGATCGGCGCCGTTCCGGGATCGGCCGGGGGCAGCAGCATGGTCGCGCCGAACGCGCCGGCGGTCAGCGCGGCCGCGGCGGGCACGGCGATCAGCAGCCGCCGCCGCCACGGTGAGGGCCGCCGCTGGGGCACGTCGGGCGCGGTCCCGGGACGCGGGGTGTCGATGATCATGGTGCGCAGCTCCTGGGCCACGTCCCCTTCGGGGTCGGCGGCGGCGATGGCGGTGTGGGTGCGGTACGGGGCGAGCAGGGCGACCAGGCGGTCCTGGTCGTCTCGGGACGTCATGGCGGTTGCCTCCTCAGGTGGTCACGGACGAGGCGGTGCGAGCGGCGGGCAGGCCGTCGGCCGCCACGCCCGCCGCGCGCAGCGCCTTGGCGAAGCGGCGCCGGGCGCGGTGCAGCCGGATCCGGGCGGCGTTGGCCGAGCAGCCGAGCGCGACGGCGAGGCCGGCGGAGTCCAGTCCCTCCCAGGCGACCAGCCGCAGCAGCTCCTGGTCGCCGTCGTGCAGCGAGCGGAAGACCCGGCCGATCTCGGCCAGCTCCCCGGTCGCGGCATCGGCCTCGACGACGGGGTGCCGCGCCAGTTCGGCGCCGAGCCGGGCGGCCAGGTCGCCGTGGCGCCGCGCGCCGCGGCGGTGGTTGGCCAGCACCCGGCGGGCGACGCCGAACAGCCACGGCCGCGCCTGGTCCCCGGGCGGGACGTCGCCGATGCGGTGCCAGGCGGTCAGGAAGGTGTCGGCGACGACGTCGGCCGCCTCCTGCGGCTGAGAGGTGCGGCGCAGCGCGTAGCCGAGGATGTCCCGGTAGCACGCGGTGTACAGGGCGTCGAAGCGGGCGGCCGGGTCGCTTCGCGGCGAGGGGGCGGCGCGGGCCAAGGCTTCTCCTTCGGTCGGTCGGAGGGAGGGCCGCGCCCCGGGGCGCGTGGCGGGCGTCGAGGAGGGCGGCCTGTGCCCCGTACATGTCCGGCGGGGCGGCCGCGTTTCACCCCGATCCGCCGACATATCCTGGGCGCATCATGGCTTACCTGGACCACGCCGCCACCACCCCGATGCGGGCCGAGGCGGTCGCCGCGATGACGGCCGAGCTGAACCGGCTCGGCAACCCGTCCTCCCTGCACGCCGCCGGGCGGGCCGCCCGGCGCGTGGTGGAGGAGGCCCGCGAGGCCGTCGCCGAGGCCGTCGGCGCCCGGCCCGGCGACGTCGTGTTCACCAGCGGCGGCACCGAGGCCGACAACCTCGCGGTCAAGGGGCTGTACTGGTCGCGCCGGGCCGCCGAGCCCGCGCGGCGCCGCGTCCTGGTCGGCGCGGCCGAGCACCACGCCGTGCTGGACGCCGCGCACTGGCTGGCCGAGCACGAGGGCGCCGTCGTGGAGGAGCTGCCCGTCGACCGGCTCGGCCGGACCTCACCCGAGGTGCTGGCCGCCGCGATCGAGCGCGCCCCCGGCGAGGTCGCCGTCGTGTCGGTGATGTGGGCCAACAACGAGATCGGCACCGTCCAGCCCGTCCACGAGCTGGCCGCCGTCGCCCGCCGGCACGGAGTGCCCTTCCACACCGACGCCGTGCAGGCCGTCGGCCGGCTGCCGGTCGACTTCGCCGCCAGCGGCGCCGCCGCGCTCAGCCTCACCGCGCACAAGCTCGGCGGCCCCGTCGGCATCGGCGCGCTGCTGCTGGACCGCGGGATCGACCCCGTGCCGGTGCTGCACGGCGGCGGGCAGGAGCGCGACGTGCGCTCGGGCACCCTGCCCACCGCGCTGCTGGCCGGCTTCGCCGCCGCGGTACGGCTCGCGGTGGCCGAGCGGGCCGAACAGGCCCGGCGGCTGCGCGCGCTGAGCGCCGCGCTGCTGGACGGGGTGCGCGCGGCCGTGCCCGACGCCGAGCTCAACGGCGACCCCGAGCCGGGCGACGCCCACCGCCTGCCCGGCAATGTGCACCTGTCGTTCCCGGGCTGCGAGGGAGACGCGCTGCTGATGCTGCTGGACGCCCAGGGCATCGCCTGCTCCACCGGCTCCGCCTGCTCGGCCGGGGTCACCCAGGCCAGCCACGTGCTGCTGGCCATGGGCGCCGACCCCGACACCGCGCGCGGCTCGCTGCGGTTCAGCCTCGGCCACGGCTCCACCGAGGCCGAGGTGGCGGAGCTGGCCGCGGCGATCGGGCCGGCCGTGGCCAGGGCGCGCCGCGCCGCGGCCGCGCGCACCTGAGCCGTCCGGGGGTCACTTCACGTACGGGGCGAGCGCGCGCCACTCCGGGTCCAGGAAGCCCGCCACCTTGGCGCGGCCCTCGCTCCACTGCGAGGCGAGCTTCTCCAGTCGCTCCACCACGTCGGACGCGGGGTCGCAGTACAGCCGGAGCACCTGGCTGCCGTTGCCGGTCTGGTAGAACACCAGCGCGCCGTCCTCGCCCGCCTCCGCCTCCAGCGCGGCCCGGAATGCCTCCAGGGCGGCGGCCGAGCCGCCCGCGGGCAGGCCGTCGCGGCCCGACTCCGCGTAGGGCACCTGCACGGTGACGTGCAGGTCGTGAACGGGGAAGTCGCGGCGGCGCAGCGGGAAGCGCAGCGCCACCAGCACCGACTTTCCCAGCGGGGTGCGGCCCTGGCCGCTGCGCCACGGCCCGCCGAGCATCCCGGCCAGCTGCTCGACGACCGACGGCAGGCTCGCGGCGGGCACCGGGTCCACCGGCGGCGCCTCCGCGCCGCGCACCGCGCCCAGCCAGCGCGCCGCGGTGTCCTCGCCCAGTGCCAGCGCCATGACGTGCGCCGCGATGGCGTCGCGGACCTCCTCGGGCAGGAAGGCGAAGTCGGGGTGGTAGACGGAGCCGTCGATGCGGTCGCCGTTCACCCGGACCGCCACCCGGGTGTGGCTCAGGTCGAGTTCGTGGCCGTCCCAGTCCAGGGCGCCGGCCAGCCGCTCGGGAGCGGGCGGCCGGGAGGCGTGGAAGGTCCAGCCCTCGGTGGCGGGGGCGGAGCGCCGCCAGCGCTCGGTGGCGGCGCGCAGCGCGTCGTCGCCGCCGGGGCTGAGCACCAGGCGGTGGCCCTCGCCGCCGTCTGCGGGATCGACCTCCCAGGCCAGCCCGGGGTGGATGCGGTGCACGCGCTCGGTGAGCTCGTCGGCCAGCGGACCGGCGAAGCCGTGCGCGGGCGCGGCGTCGGGCTCCCGGTCGGCCAGCGCGCGGGAGACGTCGGCGTGGCGGGCGGACCACCAGGCCCAGAACTCGGCGATCGCCGCGGAGGCGTCGGGCGCCGGCTTCCGCCGACGGAACAGACCCATGATCGGATGACCTTCCTGTCCGGATCCTCGTCCAGTCCCTGGCCGATCCGGCCAGGGTACGGCGTCGGCGCCCCCGGCGGAGCCGGCCGGGTGAAACGGTGGCAGCGGGCGACCGGTGAAACCCGAAAACGGCGTCGGCGGCGGAGCGGGCACGACATACCCTGGGAGATGCT
Source organism: Allonocardiopsis opalescens (assembly GCF_003002095.1). GTDB lineage: Bacteria > Actinomycetota > Actinomycetes > Streptosporangiales > Streptosporangiaceae > Allonocardiopsis > Allonocardiopsis opalescens. The sequence goes on from NZ_PVZC01000001.1 coordinate 895,334, forward strand.
ATGTCGAACTCACCGGTGACCCCCACCCCGCCGCCCGCGCGGCCGCTGCGCGTACTCGCCGCCATGTCCGGCGGCGTCGACTCCGCCGTGGCCGCGGCCCGCGCCGCCGAGGCCGGGCACGACGTGGTCGGCGTGCACCTGGCGCTGTCCAAGAACCCCTCCTCGTACCGCACCGGCGCGCGCGGCTGCTGCACCGTCGAGGACTCCCGCGACGCCCGCCGCGCCGCCGACGCCATCGGCATCCCGTTCTACGTCTGGGACATGGCCGAGGAGTTCGACCGCGACGTGGTGCGCGACTTCGTCAGCGAGTACGCCGCCGGGCGCACCCCCAACCCGTGCCTGCGCTGCAATGAGAAGATCAAGTTCGCGGCGGTACTTGACCGCGCGGTCGCGCTCGGCTTCGACGCCGTCTGCACCGGCCACCACGCCCGGCTGCTCGGCGGCGTGCTGCACCGCAGCGTCGACACCGCCAAGGACCAGTCCTACGTGCTCGCGGTGCTGCGCCCCGACCAGCTGGCGCGGGCGATGTTCCCGCTCGGCGACGTCACCAAGGACGAGGTCAGGCGCGAGGCGGCGCGGCGCGGCCTGGCCGTGGCCGACAAGCCCGACAGCCACGACGTCTGCTTCATCGCCGACGGCGACACCGCCGGCTTCCTCGGCCGCCGCCTCGGCTCGGCCCCCGGCCCGGTGGTCGACGCCTCCGGCGAGGTCGTCGGGCGCCACGACGGCGCCTACGCCTACACGGTGGGGCAGCGGCGCGGCCTGAACCTCGGCGGCGGCACCGTCGACCGCCGCTACGTGCTGTCCATCGAGCCGGTCAGCAACACCGTGCGGGTCGGCCCGGCCGAGGCGCTGGACGTCGACGAGATCACCGCGGAGCGGCCGGTGTGGTCGGGCGGCCCGGCGCCGTCGGAGCCGGTCCGGTGCCAGGTGCAGCTGCGCGCCCACGGCGAGGTGCACCCCTGCACCGCCCGGCTCGACGGCGGGCTGCTGCGCATCCGGCTCGACGCGCCCGCGCGGGGGGTGGCCGCCGGGCAGGCGGCCGTGCTCTACGACGAGGCGACCGGCACCGCCGTGCTCGGCTCGGGCACCATCAGCGCCACCCGGAGCGCGCGGGCCGAACCGGCCTCCTCGCCCGCGATGTGAGCTTCGCCCTTTTCGTCCCGAATGCCGGTGTCGGCGGAAGTTAGGTAAGGCATATCATCATTGGCATGCTGCCAGGTGGGCCGGACCGGCCGTGCGGGACCGCGGGCGGCCGCGGCCCCGGCACCGCCGCCCGCCGTGCGGGGCGGGCGTGATGGACGAGTACCCCTTCCTCGCCGGGCTGCCGTTCTGGGTGGTCTACCTGTCGCTGTTCGGAATCGTCTTCGCCCGCGCGCAGGCCACCTACTGGATCGGCCGCGCCGCGGCGGCGGGGCTGCACCGCTCGCGCCTGGGCGGCCGGATCGAGGGGGGCAGGCTGGGCCGCGCCGAGCGGATCATCGGCCGCTTCGGCCCGCCCGCGGTCACCCTCTCCTTCATGACCGTCGGCATCCAGACCGCGGTGAACGCCACCGCGGGCGCGATGCGGATGCCCTTCGGTCGCTACCTGCTCGCCCTGGTCCCCGGCTGCCTGATCTGGGCCGGCATCTACAGCACCGTGGGCATGGCCGCGCTGTGGGCCTGGCTGCGGCTGCTCGCCGGCTCGCCCGCGGGCGCCGCCGCCGTGGCGGCCGCCGCGGCCGCGGCCGTCGCCGCCGCGGTGTGGTGGCGCATCGCCCGGCGCCGCCGCGCCCGCGCCGAACCCGAGCGCGAGCCGGTACCGCCCGCGCGCTGAGCGCCCCGCCCCGCGGCACGCCGCCGCACCCGCGCACGCTCTAAGCTGTGGCCTCGTGAGCGAGCAGCGCGAATACCCCTGGGGCCCGGCCGCCGCGACCGGTGTGGGCTCCCTGCCGGGCGAGGACCCCGCCGAGGCGGTCCGGATCGTCTTCGGCGAGCTGCCCGAGCTGCCGCACCTCCCCGAACTGCCCGCCCGCGGCGTCGGCGCCGACATGGTCGGGCGCACCGCGGGCATGCTGGTGGAGATCCCGGTCGAGGTGCGCCCGTCGGGCTGGCGGGTCGCCGACCGCCCCGGCCGCGACCTCGCCCGCGCCGCCTCCCACCTCGGCCGCGACCTCGACGCCCTCGAAGAGCACGCCGGCACCTACACCGGCCCGATGAAGATCCAGGTCGCGGGCGTGTGGACGCTGGCCGCCACCGTCGAGGGGCGCTCCGGCGACCGCCTGCTCGCCGACGGCGGCGCCGTGCGCGACCTCGCCGCCTCACTGGCCGAGGGCGTGGCCGCCCACATCGAGCGGGTCCGCCGCCGGGTGCCCGGCGCCCGGCTTCTGGTCCAGGTCGACGAACCCGCGCTGCCCGGCGTACTGGCCGGCACGGTCCCCACGGCCAGCGGCTTCGGCCGGCTGCGCGCCGTGCCGGAGCCCGATGCCGAGGACGCGCTGCGCACCCTGCTCGACGCCGTCCGCGCGGCCGGCGCCGCGCCCGCCGTGCACTGCTGCGCGCCCGGCGCCCCCATCGGGCTGCTGCGCGGGGCCGGCGCCGACGCCCTCTCCCTGGACCTGTCGCTGGTGCGGCGCGCCGACTACGACGCCATCGGCGCCGCCGTGGAGGCCGGCACCGGCTTCCTCCTCGGCGTCTTCCCTGGTACGGACGGTGGCGACACTCGCGTGCGCACCGCGGATTTGTCAGACCCGGCGGCTAACGTCTCAGTCATCCGGGAGTTGTGGCGCCGGCTCGGCTTCGCGCCCGACCAGCTCGCCCGGGCCGTGGCGGTCACCCCGGCCTGCGGGCTGGCCGGGGCGTCGCCCGGCCGCGCCCGCGCCGTGCTCGCCGCCTGCGTGCGGGGGGCGCGCGCGCTGCGCGACGCCCCGGAGTAGCCGGCGGCCCGAGGTATGTGGGGGTAGGACATGAGCGAACACGTGGTCGAAGGCGTGCCGGCCAAGGTCAGGGAGCGCCACAGCGAGCTGGCCGCCGACCTCACCGAGCACCGCTACCGCTACTACGTCCTCGACTCGCCCACCGTCAGCGACGCCGAGTTCGACACGCTCTGGCGCGAACTGCTCGACCTGGAGGAGCGCTTCCCGAGCCTGCGCACCCCCGAGTCGCCCTCCCAGCAGGTCGGCGTGCCCATCAGCACCGACTTCGCCGCCGTGCAGCACCTGGAGCGGCTGCAGAGCCTCGACAACGCCTTCGACGACGAGGAACTGGCCGCCTGGGCCCAGCGCGTCGCCGCCGAGGTGCCCACCGACGCCTACCTGTGCGAGCCCAAGATCGACGGCCTCGCCGTCGACCTGGTGTACGAGCACGGCCGCCTGGTGCGCGGCGCCACCCGCGGCGACGGCCGCACCGGCGAGGACATCACCCACAACATCCGCACCATCGACGAGGTGCCCGCCCGGCTGTCCGAGGACGTCCACCCCGCCCCCGAGCTGCTGGAGGTGCGCGGCGAGGTCTTCCTGCCCGTCGCGGCCTTCGAGGAGCTCAACGCCCGGCTGGCCGACGCCGGCAAGCCGCCCTTCGCCAACCCCAGGAACGCCGCGGCCGGCTCGCTGCGGCAGAAGGACCCCCGCGTCACCGCCAGCCGCCCGCTGTGCATCCTGCTGCACGGCATCGGCGCCCGGCGCGGCTTCGACATCACCAGCCAGTCGCAGGCCTACGAGCGGCTGGCCGCCTGGGGGCTGCCGGTCAGCGACCGCTACCGGGTGGTGCGCACCCTGGACGAGGTGCGCGGCTACATCGCCCACTACGGCGAGCACCGCCACGAGCCCGAGTACGAGATCGACGGCGTGGTCGTCAAGATCGACGACGTCGCCGTCCAGCGCCGCCTCGGCTCCACCAGCCGCGCGCCGCGCTGGGCCATCGCGTACAAGTACCCGCCGGAGGAGGTCAACACCAGGCTGCTCGACATCCGGGTGAACGTCGGCCGCACCGGGCGGGTCACCCCCTACGGCGTGATGGAGCCGGTGCAGGTGGCCGGCTCCACCGTCGAGATGGCCACCCTGCACAACGCCCAGGAGGTCGTGCGCAAGGGCGTGCTGATCGGCGACACCATCGTGCTGCGCAAGGCCGGCGACGTCATCCCGGAGATCGTCGGCCCGGTCGAGGCGCTGCGCGACGGCTCCGAGCGCGCCTTCGAGATGCCCGCGCACTGCCCCGAGTGCGGCACCGAGCTGCGGCCGGAGAAGGAGAGCGACGTCGACATCCGCTGCCCCAACGCCCGGCGCTGCAAGGGGCAGCTGCGCGAGCGGCTGTTCCACCTCGCCGGGCGCGGCGCGCTGGACATCGAGGCGCTCGGCTACGTCGCCGCCACCGCCCTCACCCAGCCGCTGGAGCCGGCCGAGCCGCCCGTGCGCGACGAGGGCGACCTCTTCGACATCACCCCCGAGCGGCTGCTGCCGATCCGGACTGTGGTGCTCGACAAGGACACCGGCGAGGCCAAGACCGACCCCAAGACCGGCGAGCCCAAGGTCGTCTCCTTCTTCGCCAATCTCAAGGGCGAGCCGAAGAAGACCGTGCAGACCCTGTTCGAGCAGCTGGAACTGGCCAAGCGGCGGCCGCTGTGGCGGATCCTGGTGGCGCTGTCCATCCGCCACGTCGGCCCCCGCGCCGCCCAGGACCTCGCCCGCGAGTTCCGCTCGCTGGACGCGATCGCGGCGGCGTCGGAGGAGGAGCTGGCCGCGGTCGACGGCGTGGGGCCCACCATCGCCCGCTCGGTCACCGAGTGGTTCCAGGTCGACTGGCACCGCGAGATCGTGCGCAAGTGGCGCGCGGCCGGGGTGCGCATGGAGGAGGAGGGCGAGGCGGGGCCGCGCCCGCTGGAGGGCGTCACCGTGGTCGTCACCGGCTCGCTGAGCCGCTACAGCCGCGACGAGGCGACCGAGGCGGTGCAGGGGCGCGGCGGCAAGGTCTCCGGCTCGGTGTCGAAGAAGACCTCGTTCGTGGTCGTCGGCGACAGCCCCGGCTCCAAGTACGACAAGGCGGTCAAGCTCGGCGTCCCGGTCCTGGACGACGACGGCTTCGACGTGCTGCTCGAACAGGGTCCCGAGGCGGCCGCGGGTGTGGCCGTCGTGGGGGAGCCGGCCGCCGCGGCCGAGTAGGATTCGGGGCACCCCTTTTCACGTAGGGCAACTGATCGGCCACCTCTGGTCATTCCACTGCCTAAACTGGACATACGGGTCCAATGATCCCGGATGTCGCGTGAACTAGTGGTAACACAAAGTGTGGAAGCAACCGCGAGGGGTCGGCCGGCCCCTGGCGAACGCGGCTCTCCTCCCCGCCCCGGAGAACTCCGTGGGAGAACCGCCCACCGGCCCCAGCCGGGGCCTTCCCCAGAGCGCCGAGGACGTGATGAAGGAGCCCAAGGACCCCCGGGACATCACTCCCCGGATCGGGTCGCCGCTGTGGATGTACCTGGCCGCGGCCACCACCGCGGGCTGCGCGCTGCTAGGCGTGTCTCTGGCCGGACTGGGCTGGGCCGGCTTCGAGAACCTGCTGATCAAGCCACTGATCTGGACCATCACCTGCCTGGTGATCCTCGGCGAGCTGCGGCCGATCGTCACCTCCACCGGGGGCTCGGGCGGCGAGTCCAGCGGCGCCCCGACCTCCACCCCGTTCTCGTTCGCGCTGCTGCTCTACTACGGCCTGCCCGCCGCCGCCCTCGTTCAGGCCTTCGCCACCCTCACCGCCGGGGTGGCGCGGCGGCACTCCTGGCACCGCACCCTGTTCAACGTCGCCCAGTACACCCTCAGCCTGGCCGTGGCGGCCTCGGCCATCGCGCTGATGTACCCCGGCGGCCCGCCGAGCCCCTGGGTGCCCACCGGCGGTGAGCTGCCGATCGTGGCGGCCGCCGCCACCGGCTACTTCGTGCTGAACTCCCTGCTGGTCGGCTCGGCCGTCGCCCTGCACGAGCGCGCCTCGCTGCGGCGGGTGCTGCGCAAGGAGATCGGCCCGCAGTTCCTGGTCACCGGCGCCCTGCTCAGCCTCGCGCCGCTGGTCGTCGTGGTGATGGACCACTCCCTGCTGCTGGTGCCGCTCTTCCTGCTGCCGCTGATCGCCGTCTACGCCAGCGCATCGGTCTCCGTCAAGCGCGAGCACCAGGCCAACCACGACGAGCTGACCGGGCTGGCCAACCGCAAGTACCTCATCCACCGGGTGCAGGAGGCGCTCGCCGACGCGCAGGCCGGCACCCGGCGCGTCGGCCTGATGCTGCTGGACCTGGACCGGTTCAAGGAGGTCAACGACACCCTCGGCCACCCCACCGGCGACCGCCTGCTGCAGATCATGGCGCAGCGCCTCACCCACAGCGTCCGCCCCGGCGACCTGGTGGCGCGGCTGGGCGGCGACGAGTTCGCGGTGCTGCTGCCCTCGGTGCGCGACGGCGCCGCCGCCCGCGAGGTGGCGGCCCGGCTGCGGGTGGCCCTCGCCGAACCGGTGCGGCTGGACGGCATGTCCTTCGACCTGGAGGCCAGCATCGGGATCGCGCTCTACCCCGACCACGCCCCCGACTTCGAGATGATCATGCAGCGCGCCGACGTCGCGATGTACGTCGCCAAGGAGTCGCGCACCGGCGTGGAGATGTACGTCGCCGACAAGGACCGCAACTCCGCCGACCGCCTCGCCCTCTTCGGCGAGCTGCGCCGCGGCGTCGCCGACGGCGAGGTCGAGCTGTACTACCAGCCCAAGGTGGGGCTGCGCGACGGCCAGGTGCTCGGCGTGGAGGCGCTGGCGCGCTGGCGCCACCCCGAGCGCGGCCTGCTGCTGCCCAGCGACTTCGTGGCGATGGCCGAGCGCTCCTACCTGATGCGCACCTTCACCGAGCACGTCGTCGGCCAGGCGCTGCGCCAGGCGGCCGCCTGGCACCGCGCCGGGCTGCGGGTGCCCGTCGCGGTGAACGTCTCCGGCCGCGACCTCCTCGACACCGACCTGCTCGACACCGTCCGCACCGGCCTGCTGGAGCACCGGCTGCGCCCGCAGACCCTCCAGATCGAGATCTCCGAGACCGCGCTGGCCGAGGACTCCGCCGCGGCCCGCGAGACCCTCAGCGAGCTGGCCGCGATGGGCGTGGGCATCGTCGTGGACGACCTGGCCGGCGGCTACGTGCTGCTCGAACGGCACCGGCTGCCGCCGCTGGTGGAGGTAAAGATCGACACCGCGGTGATCCGGCGCGCCGACCGCAGCCACGCCGACCAGCTGATCATCCGCTCCATCGTGGAGATCATCCAGGCCCTGGGGGTGCGCTCGGTCGCCGAGGGCGTCGAGAACGAGCCCACCGCCGAGATCCTGCGCATCGCCGGCTGCGACGCCGCCCAGGGCTGGCACTTCGCCAAACCCATGCCCGCCGACCTCGCCACCGAGTGGCTGCGCGGCGCCATCGGCTCCACCCCCGTCCCGGCCATGCGCGACGGCGAGATCCGGCCCTGAGCCGCCCGGCCGGCGGCCGCCGGCCGGCCGAGGCGGGGAGAGGGGCGCGGCCGAGGTCCTAGGATGGCGACTAGGCCCTGTGGTCCACCCGGTCCGCCCGTACGCCCAGAAACGGTTCCCCTATGTCCGCCATCACCCGCGACGAGGTCGCCCACCTCGCCCGGCTGTCCCGGCTGGCGCTCGGCCCCGAGGAGCTCGACGCCCTCGCCGGCCAGCTCGACGAGATCATCTCGGCCGTCGCCCAGGTGCAGGACGCCGCCTCGGCCGACGTCCCGCCGACCTCCCACGCCCTGCCGCTGACCAACGTGTTCCGGCCCGACGAGGTGCGGCCGCCGCTGGGCGTGGCCGAAGCACTGGACCAGGCACCCGCCGCCGAGGACGACCGCTTCCGCGTCCCGCGCATCCTGGACGAGGAGTAGTCCTGTGACGAGCAGCGAACTCACCCACCGCACCGCGGCCGAACTGGCCGCCGCCATCGCCTCGGGCGAGGTCTCGGCCGTCGAGGTCGCCAGCGCCCACCTCGACCGCATCAGCGCCGTCGACGACCGCGTCCGCGCCTTCCTGCACGTCGACGTCGAGGGGGCCCTCAACCAGGCCCGCGAGGTCGACCGCCGCCGCGCCCAGGGCGAGCCGCTCGGCCCGCTGGCCGGCGTGCCCATCGCGCACAAGGACGTCTTCACCACCCGGGGCGTGCCCACCACCGCGGGCTCCAAGATCCTCGAAGGCTGGATCCCGCCGTACGACGCCACCGTCACCGAGCGGCTGCGCGCCGCCGGCCTGGTGATCCTCGGCAAGACCAACATGGACGAGTTCGCCATGGGCTCCTCCACCGAGAACTCCGCCTACGGCCCCAGCCGCAACCCCTGGGACCTCGAGCGGGTGCCCGGCGGCTCCTCCGGCGGCTCCTCGGCCGCCGTCGCCGGCTACGAGGCGCCGCTGGCCACCGGCACCGACACCGGCGGCTCCATCCGCCAGCCCGCCGCCGTCTGCGGCATCGTCGGCGCCAAGCCCACCTACGGCGGCTCCTCCCGCTACGGCGTCATCGCCTTCGCGTCCTCGCTGGACACCCCCGGCCCCTTCGCCCGCAACGTCCTGGACGCCGCCCTGCTGCACGAGGCATTCTCCGGCCACGACCCCATGGACTCCACCTCCGTCGACGCCCCGGTGCCCCCGGTGGTCGAGGCGGCGCGGCGCGGCGACGTCGCCGGCATGCGCGTCGGCGTGGTCCGCGAGTTCGCAGGCGAGGGCTACCAGCCCGGCGTGCTCACCCGCTTCAACGAGGCGGTGGAGCTGCTGGAGTCGCTGGGCGCCAAGGTCAGCGAGGTGTCCTGCCCCAACTTCACCACCGCGCTGCCCGCCTACTACCTGATCTCGCCGAGCGAGTGCTCCTCCAACCTCGCCCGCTTCGACGCCATGCGCTACGGCCTGCGCGTCGGCGACGACGGCACCCGCAGCGCCGAGGAGGTGATGGCCCTCACCCGCGCCGCCGGCTTCGGCCCCGAGGTCAAGCGCCGCATCATCCTGGGCACCTACGCCCTGTCCAGCGGCTACTACGACGCCTACTACGGCTCGGCCCAGAAGGTCCGCACCCTCATCGCCCGCGACTTCACCGCCGCCTTCGAGCAGGTCGACGTCCTGGTCTCGCCCACCACCCCCACCACCGCCTTCCCCATCGGCGAACGCGCCGACGACCCCATGGCCATGTACCGCGCCGACCTGTGCACCATCCCGGCCAACCTCGCCGGCAACGCCGCCCTCTCCGTCCCCTGCGGCCTCGCCCCCGAAGACGGCCTCCCCGTCGGCCTCCAGATCATGGCCCCCGCCCTCGCCGACGACCGCACCTACCGCGTCGCCGCCGCCGTCGAGTCCGCCCTCACCGCCCGCTGGGGCGCCGAGCTCCTCACCAAGGCCCCGTCCCTGGTCTAACGTGAGGGCTCCGACCCCGGCTCAGAAAGCGGCGGCATGATCACCCGCATCGAGATCGACGGCTTCAAGTCCTTTCTGGACTTCACCCTCGACGTGCCGCCGTTTCTGGCCCTGGTCGGCTCCAACGCGGGCGGGAAGTCGAACCTGTTCGACGCGCTGGGGTGTCTCGCGGACCTCCAGACGGTTGAGCTTGACGCCGTCCTGGCCGCACGCCGCGGCCGTCCGCGCGAGTTGTTCCACTGGGACAGCGAGCGGCGGCCGGTGGAAGAGTTCACCATCAAGGCCGATGTCCTTGTCGATTCCCGAGTGGACGGCGTATGGCAGCGGTCACCCGCCTTCGTTCAGGGAATAATCGGTCTGAACGTCACGAACCAGGCCGACAGCATCTCACTCATCGGCATGGAGCCGGAATCCGGTTGGTCGCCGTCCTCCACATGGCGGTGGTGCACGCCGGAACCGATGGAGATGCGGAAAGCCGCCCCGGCCGCAGACCGATACGCACTGCGCGAGAACGGGTCCAACCTGGCGGCGGTGCTAGGCCGGATGCGCGACTCCCAAGCGTTCAAGGACTTGGTCGTCGATCTCGTCGCGCTCGTCCCCGGGGTCACCGGCGTCGAGCCGGTTCTTGACGAGCGCGACCAGGAATGGTCGTTCGACGTGGTGTTCAGCGGCCAGGGAGCTATCCCGGCGACCCTCGTCTCCGACGGCACCCTGCGCATCATCGCCCTGCTCGCCGCCCTGTACGATCCCGACCACCCCGGCGTGCTGCTGATCGAGGAGATCGAGAACGGCCTGCACCCCGGGCGGATCGCCGAACTGCTGCGGCGGATCGCGCGTCGCGTCACCGACCTGTCCGACCCGGCGTCGGCGGAAGAGCCGCTGCGCCAGGTCGTCCTCACCAGCCACTCGCCCGTGGTGGTCGGCGAACTGGTACGCGAGCGCCCCGGCTCCGTCGTCTTCCTGGACACCGTGACACGCGTCCAGCCGGGCGGTCCGACCTCCCGGATCACCCGCGCCCGCCCGGTGCGGGACGCGGGCGAGCCCGGCACCTATGTCTCGCCGCGCGAGGTGAGCCGCTACCTGGGCACCGTCCGGCAGGACGCCCAGTGACCCGCTTGCTGATCCCGGGTCTGCTGGCGGAAGGCGCCTCCGACGAACTCTTCCTCGGCCGCGTCATCGTGCGGCAACTCCGGCGCTCCACCCAGGCATCGGCCCGCTGCGAGGTCGACGTGGGCGATGTGGCGCTGTCCGATCTGCACACCGTCGCGGACGGCGAGCGGGTGGCACAGGCCGCCGCGGAACTGGCGGCCGAGTGCCACGTGCTCTTCGTCCACCACGACCACCGCGAACGCGGCAAGGCCGACCGGCTGCTCGAACGCCTCACGGAACTGGGCGTCGGCTGCCCCGCCGTGCCGCTGATCCCGAAGCGCGAGACCGAGGCGTGGCTGCTCGCCGATCCGGCGGCGTGGACCGGAATCGGGGGAGCGAACCGGCAGCTGCTTCCGGCGCGGTCCGCGGACGCCGAGCGGGTGCACGACCCCAAGGCACTGCTGGAGCGGATCGTGCCCCGGCGTCGGGCCGTCGATGAGTGCCTGGAACTACTGGGCGAGACGACGGACCTGGAGGTCCTGGACCGGCTGCCCGCCTACCGGGCGTGGGTCGAGCGGACCTAGGCCGCCCTCGCTGATCTGCGCTACCTGTAGCGGAGTCGCGTCCCGCACACGAAGAACCGGCCCCGGCGATCCTCTCGGATCGCCGGGGCCGGCCGGTGTGTCAGGCCCTAAGGACCGGTCAGCTGTCGGCGTCGAGGCCGGCGGCCGCGGCGCGGCGCTTGCGGGCGATCATCATCGCGGCACCGCCGCCACCGATCAGCAGGGCCGCCACGGCGGCCAGGATGCCGATCTGCGAGCCGGTGACGGGGAGGTCGTCGTCATCGGACGGCGGGGCGGGGGTGTCGCTGGGGGTCGGGCTCGGGGTCTCGCTCGGGGTGTCGCTGGGCGAGGGGCTCGGGCTCGGGGTGTCGCTCGGGCTCGGGCTGGGGCTGGGAGCCGGGGCGTCGTCCCAAGTGACGGAGACCGACGCCTGGGCGGTGATGTTGGTGGTCTGGGCCAGGATCAGGGTCTGGGTCCAGGTGTCCTCGTTGTTCGGGTCGTAGTTCGCGCTGCGGAAGATACGGCCCAGGTTCGCGGTGGCGCTCACCTCGCCGCTGACGGTGGCGGCGCCGGCCTCGGTGCCCTCGGGGACACGCACGGCGAAGGTGCCGCCGTTGGCGACGGCGGAGGCGGCCGCGCCGTCCACGATCACCTCGACGCCCTCGGCGCCCTCGACGGTCAGCGGGACCTCGTCGGCGGTGGTGGCGACGGTGAACTCACCGATGTCGGAGCCGGCGGTGCCCTCGGCGGTGGCCGGGGTGATGCTCAGCGAGGCGGTGGGCTCGCCGCCGCTGGGCAGGCCCGTGTTGGCCTCGCCGGTGAGGTACTCGTACAGGGCGATCACGCCGGCGTCATTGCCCTCGGCCAGGTCGCGGCCGTCGGCGAAGTGCCAGATCGCGGCCTGGGTGGCGCCGATGACCTGCTCGAGGGTCAGGCTGTCGGTGCCCGCCGCCTCGGCGATGGCGCCCAGGTCGTCGACGGTCGGGTAGGAGTTCTGCAGGATCCAGTGGACGCGGTCGGCGTTGGCCTCGAAGTCCGGGTTCTGCGGGTGGTCGCCCCAGCTGCCCTCGACGTAGGGCACCTCGGTGTTGGTGTTCTGGTTGATGTCGATGCAGTACGCCTCGACCACCGTGCCGTCGGACAGCTCCAGCTGGAACAGGTGGGTGGCGTAGTCGGCCTCGCCGCCGAAGTTGACGTCGGTGCCGGGGGTGGTGCTCTCCAGCAGGTCGCCGGTGACACCGGCGGGCGGGGGCTCTTCGTCGGCCATGGCAGGGGCGGCCAGCCCGGCGCCCAGGAACAGAGCCGTGGCCGTGGCGGCAAGCGTGGTCGCCACGCGCCGCAGGCCACCTCGGGGGGAAACAGAACGCATTGAGTCAGTCCTCAGGAGGGGGTGGACAGTGGACCGGCGCCCGGCCCGGGAACGGGTCGTCAGCCAGGCGCAGTAGCCTTCCGCGAGATCGAGGTGAATCGTTCATCGCCTGCCGCTGTTCGGGCCTGTCGCGGAGTAGCGCGCGTCCTCCGGGGAGTGACGCGGCGCCCTGCGAACATTACTGCTTCGGCTCTGGCGGGAAGAGCGAAGCTCAGGAGAAAAACCGACACCAGTGGTAACAAGTTGGAATACTTCGCGAACCGTCACTGATCCGTTCCGCACCGTCACGCCGGGTCCGCGCATGGTCACGCCCCCACCGCGTCCTCGATACCCTGGGGGAGCGGCGGCGCGACCGGTGACCCCCGGTCGGCGCGGCCACCCCCACCAGGCTGGAGAAGGGCTGGATTGTCGGCATGGCTGACACGGTGTCGCTGATGAAGTACGACGAGGCGCTGACCCGGTTCGAGCCGGTCCTCGGCCTGGAGACCCACGTCGAGCTGGGCACGGCGGCGAAGATGTTCTGCGGCTGCCCCACCGGCTTCGGCGCCGCCCCCAACACCCAGGTGTGCCCGGTCTGCCTGGCGCTGCCCGGCGCGCTGCCGGTGGCCAACGCCTCCGCGATCGAGCGCACCATCCGGATCGGCCTGGCGCTGAACTGCTCCATCGCCGAGTGGTGCCGCTTCGCCCGGAAGAACTACTTCTATCCGGACATGCCGAAGAACTACCAGATCTCCCAGTACGACGAGCCGCTGTGCACCGACGGCCACCTCGACGTCGAGGTGGAGGGCCGCAGCTTCCGCGTCGGCATCGAGCGGGTGCACCTGGAGGAGGACACCGGCAAGTCGCTGCACGTCGGCGGCGCCACCGGCCGCATCCACGGCGCCGACCACTCCCTGGTCGACTACAACCGCGCCGGCATCCCGCTGGTCGAGATCGTCACCCGGCCTATCGAGGGCACCGGCGAGCTGGCCCCGCTGGTGGCGCGCGCCTACGTCACCGAGCTGCGCGACCTGCTGCGCGCCCTCGACGTCTCCGACGTGCGCATGGAGCAGGGCTCGCTGCGCTGCGACGTGAACGTCTCGCTGATGGAGCGCGGCGCCTCGCAGTGGGGCACCAGGACCGAGACCAAGAACGTCAACTCGCTGCGCTCGGTGGAGCGCGCGGTGCGGCACGAGATCGAGCGGCAGGCCGCCGTGCTCGCCGACGGCGGGCGCGTCGTCCAGGAGACCCGGCACTTCCAGGAGAACACCGGCACCACCGCCCAGGGCCGCAGCAAGGAGGAGGCGCAGGACTACCGCTACTTCCCCGAGCCCGACCTGGTGCCGATCGCGCCCGCGCGCGACTGGGTCGAGGAGCTGCGCGCCGGCCTGCCCGAGCTGCCCGCCGCGCGCCGCGCCCGCGTGCAGCGCGAGTGGGGGCTGTCCGAGCTCGAACTGCGCGACCTGGTGAACGCCGAGGCGCTCGACCTGGTCGAGGAGACGGTCGCGGCCGGCGCCACCTCGGGCGACGCCCGCAAGTGGTGGCTGAACGAGCTGTCGCGGCGCGCCACCGCGGCCGAGGTCGCCCTGGCCGAGCTGCCGATCACCCCGGCCCAGGTGGCGCGGGTCGCCGCCCTGGTCGCCGAGGGCTCCCTCAACGACAAGCTGGCCCGGCAGGTCATCGAGGGCGTGCTGGCCGGCGAGGGCGAGCCCGACGCCGTGGTCGAGAGCCGGGGCCTGCGCGTGGTGAGCGACGACTCCGCGCTGGGCGCCGCCGTCGACGACGCCATCGCCGCCAACCCCCAGATCGCCGAGAAGGTCCGCTCCGGCAAGGTCGCCGCCGCCGGCGCGCTGGTCGGCGCGGTCATGAAGGCGACCCGCGGACAGGCCGACGCCGGCCGCGCCCGCGCCCTCATCCTGGAGCGCCTGGGCGTCCAGGGCTGATCGGGCCGCGGTGCGGGCGCCGGCCCGCCCCTACTCCGTCAGCGGGATCTCCAGCACCCGGTCGTCGTCGCCGGCGGGCTCGCCGCGGCCGTCGCGGTTGCTGGTGGTGACCCACAGCGCCGCGCCGCCGTCCACGGCGGCGACGGCGCGCAGCCGGCCGTACTCGCCGGTGAGCAGCGCCTCCGGCGCGCCCGCCTCGCCGCCGGAGACCGGCACCCGCCACAGCCGCTCGCCGCGCAGCGCCGCCACCCACAGCGAGCCGCCCGCGTACGCGGCGCCGCTCGGCGACGCCTCGTCGGTGGTCCAGGTCAGCAGCGGGTCCACGAAGTCACCGCCGCCGCCCGCGCCCTCCACCTCCGGCCAGCCGTAGTTGCCGCCCGGCTCGATCAGGTTCACCTCGTCGTAGGCGTCCTGCCCGAACTCGATGCCGTACAGGCGGCCCTCGGGGTCGAAGGCCAGGCCCTGCACATTGCGGTGGCCGTAGCTGTACACGAGGGTGTCGAACGGATTGCCGGGCGCCGGCTCGCCCTCGGGCGTCATCCGCAGGATCTTGCCGCCGAGCGAGCCGGTGTCCTGCGCGAGCGCGCGGTCCCCGGCGTCGCCGGTGCCGGCGTACAACAGGCCGTCGGGGCCGAAGGCGAGCCGCCCGCCGTTGTGGTTGGCGCCGCGGGGGATGCCGGTGACCAGCTCCTCCTGCTCGCCGAGGGTGCCGTCCGAGTAGGGCATCCGGACGATCCTGTTGTCCTCGGCGGCGGTGTGGTAGGCGTACACGTGGTCGCCGTCGGCGAAGTCGGCCGGGACGGCCAGGCCGAGCAGCCCGCCCTCGCCCTCCGGCCGCACCCCCTCGACCGTGCCCGCCTCGCTGACCGAGCCCGACGGCTCCACCAGCAGCACCCGGGCCGAGCCGCGCTCGGACACCAGCGCCGAGCCGTCGGGCAGCGGCGCCACCGACCACGGCACGTCCAGCCCGGTGGCCACGTCACGGGGCTCACCCGGCACGGCGACCGCCTCGGCGGCCGAGCCGGACGCCGAGGGCGGCGCCGCGCTCGGCACCCGCGGTTCGCCGGGCGGCTGGGCGCCCCCGCAGCCGGCCAGCGGCAGTGCGGCGCACAGCAGCAGGGCCGTCGCCGTCCGGTACCTCGCCACCGCCGCCTCCACCCGCCGGGACGCGCCCGGCCGTCGCACCTGCCATCGCGGACCGCGGCCCCGGCGCACCGGGACCGCACCGCCCTGCCGCGTCAACGCGCGGCCGGGCACCAAGGTGCCTTCCCGCCCTCGCGGCCGCCACGCCACTTGTATGATTCAAACGAATTGGCATACCCCAACAAGTCCACACGTATGCGGATAAACCGCCAGCGGTCGCCCCCATTTCGACGCCTGCTCTCAAGCGCAGCTCAATCACGCCGTGACCTAGCGGACCTACAGTGGGTAACGCCCGAGTACGTGCCGAGAGAGGGCGAGGTGGCCGCCTGCGGTGCGGCGTGCGGATGGCGATCTGGCAACGAAACCCCTGGTTGGGGCCGGGCCTGGTGCTCGTGCTCGGCCTGGGCTACGCGCTGGGCGCCGTCTGGCTGTGGCCCGGTAGCCCCACCGAGTGGGCCGTCGCCGCCGCCGCGATGATCGCCGCCGGCACCCTCGGCTACGCGGGACGGGTCCTCAGCAACCGCCCCATTCCGCGCCTCCTCGGCTACGCCGCCCTCGCCTGGTTCCTCGGCGCCGCCCTCGACCTCATCCTGCGCGGGCTGTTCGGCACCACCAACGTCCCGCTCACCTTCGGCGACCTCTTCGCGCTGATCGCCGTCGCGCTGTTCTGGTACGGCATCATCCGGCTGGCCCCGCCGCCGCGTGGCCTGAAGCCGCGGCTGCGCCACATCGCCGACACCTATGTCTGCGCGTCCTCGCTGTTCGTGGTGGTGTGGGTGCTGTGGCTGCAGCCGCTGCACGCCGCCTCGGGCGAGTCCTGGTCCACCTTCGCGCTGGTCCTCGTGCTGCCGGTGCTCGACATCTTCGTGCTGTGCGGGGTGGCGCCGCTGGTCGTCACCGCCCCCCGCGGCCAGCGCCGGCTCGCCGCCACCTCCTGGGCCGCCTTCGCCGTCATCTCCGCCGCCGACCTGCTCGGCACCTTCACCCAGATGACGGGCGTGCCCGCCCTGGGCGGCGCCGAGTCGCCGCTGCGCGTCGTCGCCTTCGCGCTGCTGGCCTACCTGCCGGTGCTCGCGGTGCACCGCGTCGGCTCCGGCCACAGCCGCATCACCGGCCGCGGCCTGTACCGCTTCGCCCCCGAACTGGCGGCCGCCGGCATGGTGGCGGTCGCCACCTGCGTGCTGGCCGTGCACGCCACCCGCAGCCCCGCACCGCTCGCGCCGGTGCTGCCCCTGGTCGCGGGCTCCGTCATCGCGCTGCTGCTGCTGCGCATGCTCGGCCTGATGGCCGACAACTTCGTGCTGCGGCGCTCCGTCGCCACCTGGGAGCGGCACTTCCACGCCCTGGCCGAGAGCACCGGCGACGTCATCCTCATCATCGACGCCGAGGGCGTCGTCCACTACGCCAGCCCCGGCTCGGCGGAGTCCTACGGCTACCGGCGCGAGGCCATCGTCGGCCGCCCCGTCGAGGGCATCCTGCACCCCGAGGACCTGCCCCGCACCGCCGCCGCGCTCGCCGCCTTCCGCCGCGGCGACAGCAGCGGGGTGCGGCTGCGCACCCGGGTGGCCGCCGCCGACGGCACCTGGCGGCACACCGAGTCCACCACCACCCGCTACCAGCGGCCCGGTGAGCCCGAGCGGCTGCTGGTGGCCGTCCGCGACATCACGGCGCAGGTGTCGCTGCAGGAGCAGCTGGAGCACCTCACCTTCCACGACGGCGTCACCGCGCTGCCCAACCGCGCCTACCTGGAGGAGCGCACCCGCGAGATCGTCACCCGCGGGGCCGGGGGCCACGCCGCCGCGATCTTCCTCGACCTCGACGGCTTCACCGCCGTGAACGACTCCGCGGGCCACGCCGCCGGCGACCTCCTGCTCACCCGGGTGGCGCGGCGGCTGCGCGCCGCCGTACCCCCCGGCGACACCCTCGCCCGCTGGGGCGGCGACGAGTTCGCGGTGCTGATCGAGAACGTCCTGGACGCCAAGTCCGTGGTCGACCTCGCCGACCGGCTGGCCGGCGAGGTCTCCCGCGAGCCCTTCCAGGTCGGCGACACCGAGATCGCGCTGTCGGCCAGCGTCGGGGTGGCCTTCGCCGACGAGAACCTGGACAGCAGCGCCGAGCTGCTGCGCAACGCCGACGTGGCCATGGCCCGCGCCAAGGACGCCGGCGGCGGCCAGGTGGAGCTGTTCGCCAGCCACATGCACGCCGACGTCGTCCGCCGCCTCGAACTCCAGAGCGAGCTGCGCCGCGCGCTGGCCGACGGCGACTTCACCCTGGAGTACCAGCCGATCGTCGACCTGGCCGGCTCCCAGGTGCTGGGGGTCGAGGCGCTGCTGCGCTGGTGGCGCGACGGCGTGCTGGTGCCGCCCGACTCCTTCATCGGCCCGGCCGAGGAGTCCGGCCTCATCGTGGAGCTGGGCGCGTGGACGATGCGCGAGGCCTTCCGCACGGTGGTGGCCTGCCGGGCGTCCTCCTGGGACATCGGCCTGTCGGTGAACCTCTCGGCGCGGCAGATCCGCAGCCCCCGCTTCGTCGAGGACGTCGCGGAGATGCTGGCCGAGGCGGGCCTGCCGCCCGACCGGCTCACCCTGGAGGTCACCGAGGAGATGCTGGTGGAGGAGGCGGCCGAGACCGTGCCCCGGCTGCGCGCCCTGCGCGAGCTGGGCGTCCGGCTGGCCATCGACGACTTCGGCACCGGCTACGCCTCCCTCGTCTACCTGCGCCAGCTCCCCGTCGACGCGATCAAGATCGACCCCTCGTTCACGGCCGCCCTCGGCGACGACCAGACCGTCACCCGGCTGACCCGCACCATCGTCCGCCTCGGCCAGGACCTCGGCATGACCGTGGTCGCCGAGGGCATCGAGCGCCCCGAGCAGCTCGACCTCCTCCGCGAGATGGGCTGCGCCCACGGCCAGGGCTTCCTGGTGGCCCGGCCGATGAGCGCCGCGGGCGTCGCCGCCCTCGCCGAGGAGCGGGCCGGGCGCCTGTCGGTGGCGGGCACGGACGCGTGAGCCCCACCCGGCGCGGACCCGCGGCCTCCTCCGACGGCTCCGCCATGGCTGCATGCCGAACATCACTGTCCCACATGCCGAGACGTTTTCCGGGTTCGTTTGGGACTTGCAGCTGAGGGGCGTATCGTGAGGCACGTGCATGGCAAGCTTTTCATTCTCGTACTTGGTCGGCGCGCAGCCAGCTGACCGAGTCTGTTCTGCGCGCTCCCTCCAACCGCCCCGCGGTGGAGGGTTTTTTGTTGCCAAGTGACGCATGACCCCCGCCCCCACCAACCCACCGAAGGATCGAGTGATGACCGAGCGGATGACCGGAGCTCAATCGCTCATCAGGTCGCTGGAGCACGTCGGCGTCGACGTCGTGTTCGGAATTCCCGGCGGCGCCATCCTGCCCGCCTACGACCCCCTGCTCGACTCCACCCAGGTCCGCCATGTACTCATGCGGCACGAGCAGGGCGCCGGCCACGCCGCGCAGGGGTACGCCTACGCCACCGGCCGTCCCGGCGTGTGCGTGGCGACCAGCGGCCCCGGCGCCACCAACCTGGTGACCCCGATCGCGGACGCCTACATGGACTCGGTGCCGCTCGTCGCGATCACCGGGCAGGTCGCCACCCCCCTGATCGGCACCGACGGCTTCCAGGAGGCCGACATCTGCGGCATCACGATGCCGATCACCAAGCACAACTTCCTGGTCAAGGAGGCCGCCGAGATCCCGGCCCGGATCGCCGAGGCCTTCCACATCGCCTCCACCGGGCGGCCCGGGCCCGTGCTGGTCGACATCGCCAAGGACGCGCTGCAGGCGGCCACCTCCTTCAGCTGGCCGCAGGCGCTCGACCTGCCCGGGTACCGGCCGGTCACCCGTCCGCACGCCAAGCAGGTCCGCGAGGCGGCCCGGCTGATCTGCGAACGGCGCCGCCCGGTGCTCTACGTCGGCGGCGGCGTGCTGAAGGCCGGCGCCAGCCAGGAGCTGCGGGTGCTCGCCGAACTGACCGGCCTGCCCGTCGTCACCACCCTGATGGCCCGCGGCACCTTCCCCGACAGCCACCCCCAGCACCTGGGCATGCCCGGTATGCACGGCACCGTCGCCGCGGTGGGGGCGCTGCAGAAGTCCGACCTGATCATCGCGCTCGGCGCCCGCTTCGACGACCGCGTCACCGGCCAGCTGAGCACCTTCGCGCCCGACGCGGCGATCGTGCACGCCGACATCGACCCGGCCGAGATCTCCAAGAACCGGCACGCCGACGTCCCCATCGTCGGCGACTGCCGCGAGGTCATCGCCGACCTGGTCGTCGCCGTCCAGGCCGAGCACGCCGCCGGCAACCGCGGCGACTACGCCGCCTGGTGGTCCACCCTCGGCCGACTGCGCGACACCTACCCGCTCGGCTACGACGAGCCCGACGACGGCAGCCTGTCGCCGCAGCACGTCATCAAGCGGATCGGCGAGATCGCCGGACCCGACGCCCGCTACGTCGCCGGCGTCGGCCAGCACCAGATGTGGGCCGCCCAGTTCATCTCCTACGAGAACCCCGGCACCTTCATGAACTCCGGCGGTGCCGGCACCATGGGCTTCGCGGTCCCGGCCGCGCTGGGCGCCAAGACGGCGCTGCCCGGCACCACCGTGTGGGCCATCGACGGCGACGGCTGCTTCCAGATGACCAACCAGGAGCTCGCCACCTGCGCGATCGAGGGCATCCCGATCAAGGTCGCCGTCATCAACAACGGCAGCCTCGGCATGGTCCGCCAGTGGCAGACCCTCTTCTACGAGGGCCGCTACTCCAACACCGACCTGCACACCGTGCCGCGGCCGGCAGGCCGCAACGTGCGGATTCCCGACTTCGCCAAGCTCGCCGAGGCGTACGGTTGTGTCGGGATGCGCTGCGAGCGGCCCGAGGACGTCACCACCACCATCGAGAAGGCGATGGCCATCGACGACCAGCCGGTGGTGATCGACTTCGTGGTGCACGCCGACGCCATGGTCTGGCCGATGGTCGCGGCCGGCACCAGCAACGACCAGATCCAGTACGCGCGCGACATGGCGCCGGTCTGGGACGACGAGGAGTAGGAACGTCCGATGACTCTGCACACCCTGTCGGTTCTGGTCGAGAACAAGCCGGGCGTCCTCGCCCGCGCGTCGGCGCTGTTCTCCCGGCGCGGCTTCAACATCCACTCGCTCGCGGTGGGACCCACCGAGTACGAGGGCATCTCGCGCATCACCATCGTGGTCAACTGCGACAGCCACCCCCTGGAGCAGGTGACCAAGCAGCTCAACAAGCTGGTCAACGTCATCAAGATCGTCGAGATGGAGCCGCAGTCCTCCGTGCGGCGCGAGCTGCTGCTGGTCAAGGTCAAGGCCGACGCCGAAACCCGGTCGCACGTCCTGGAGACCGTCCAGCTGTTCCGGGCCAAGGTCGTGGACGTCGCGTCCGAGGCCGTCACCGTCGAAGCGACCGGCAACCCCGAGAAGCTCGACGCCCTGGTCCGCGTCCTGGAACCGTTCGGCATCAAGGAGCTGGTCAAGTCCGGCGTGGTCGCGCTCAGCCGCGGCTCCCGCTCGATCACCGACCGCTCGCTGCGCGTCCTGGACCGCAGCGCCTGAGCCGCCGGCCCGCGGACGGCGACCGGGCGCCGGTGTCCCGTGACCGTCTCCTGTACGGCTTGTGCCGTCGGGAGGGGGGATCGGGGCCTCCGACGGAACGACCCGGCGCCGTCGTCCCGAAAGCGTTCCCGAACGGCCTGTGCCGTCGGGGCGGGATCGCGGGTCCGAGAGCACGACCGGCGCCGCCCGAGAGCGTCCCCGTACGGTCCGCCGTCGGGGACCGGATCGGGGACGTCCCAACTGCACAACGAAGCGTCACCACCACCCGCGACCGGTCCTCCGGACGGCCCTCCGCCGCCCGGAGGACCGGATCGGGGGTCGTCCGAATCCCAGAAAGAGAGAGCCGACGTGGCTGAGATGTTCTACGACGACGCCGCCGACCTGAGCGTCATCCAGGGCCGGAAGGTCGCCGTACTCGGATACGGCAGCCAGGGCCACGCCCACGCGCTGTCGCTGCGCGACTCCGGCGTCGACGTGCGGGTGGGCCTGCCCGAGACCTCGGCGAGCCGGGAGAAGGCGCAGGCCGACGGCCTGCCGGTCACCACCCCGGCCCAGGCCGCCGCCGAGGCCGACGTGATCATGATCCTCGCCCCCGACCATGTGCAGCGCGCCCTGTACACCGAGGCGGTCGCCCCCAAGCTCCAGGACGGCGACGCCCTCTTCTTCGGCCACGGCCTCAACATCCGCTACGGCCTGATCGAGCCGCCGGCCGGCGTCGACGTGGCGATGGTCGCCCCCAAGGGCCCGGGCCACCTGGTCCGCCGCCAGTTCACCGAGGGCCGCGGCGTGCCCGTCCTGGTCGCCGTCGAGCGCGACGCCACCGGAAACGCCTGGCCCCTCACCTTCTCCTACGCCAAGGCCATCGGCGGCACCCGCGCCGGCGCCCTGAAGACCACCTTCGCGGAGGAGACCGAGACCGACCTCTTCGGCGAGCAGGCCGTCCTGTGCGGCGGCGTCTCCGAGCTCATCAAGGCCGGCTTCAGCACCCTCGTCGAGGCCGGCTACCAGCCCGAGGTCGCCTACTTCGAGTGCCTGCACGAGATGAAGCTCATCGTCGACCTCATGTACGAGGGCGGCATCTCCAAGATGTACTGGTCCGTCTCCGACACCGCCGAGTTCGGCGGCTACACCCGCGGCCAGCGCATCATCACCCAGGAGACCCGCGAGGAGATGCGCCGCATCCTCGCCGAGGTCAAGGACGGCACCTTCACCCGCGAACTCGTCGAAGAGTTCGACGCCGGCCGCCCCAACTTCCTCAAGCGCCGCGAGTCCGAGCAGTCCGAGCAGATCGAACAGGTCGGCGCCGAACTCCGCCCGCTGATGAGCTGGCTGAAGGGGTAGGGAGGCCCGGAACCGGTTCTGGCCAACGGTCGTCGGGCGCGCACCCATGGGTGCGCGCCCGACCCGTGCTCCCGGTCGGCGCACGGTGGGACCGCCTCGGGAGCCGGGTGAGGTGTCAGTACGGATACCGTTCCGACCGTCGGATCGCTCGGTCCAGGAACTCGTCCAGGCCGGTGCCGGCCTGTTGCTCGTCGATGATGAGTTCGATCAGGAGTTCCACGAACGTGCGGGCGAACTGATCGGAACTCAAACCCGCGACCGCTTCACCGTCACCGAGCGCTCCGCGCAACACGCGCTCGGCGGTGAGCGGATCGATCGCTCCGGCCCTGGACGGGTCACGGGCGCGTACCCGCGCCACGTAGGAGACGAGGTCCGCTCCTGACCAGGTCCGCCCGAAGCGGCGTTCAGCGGCATCCCGCAACGCGCTCACGAGGAGCACCTTGAGTCCTGGAGGCGAACCGCTCTCCGGGAGCCGGTCATGCAGCCGATCCAAGGGCTCAAGATCACCCGTGAGAATCGAACGAAGAGCCGCAATGTCTTCGGCGGTCACGGCAACCACGAAGTCACTGTTCCTGTTCTCGGCCCAGCCAGTTGTCGGCGAGTTGCCGAACGTCGGCCAGGAACGAGTCCAGTTCGGCTCCGCTCATCCCTTCTTCCTGGACCACCCTCCCCAGCACCCTCGTCTGCGCACTGACCATGGTCTTGGTGTCGATCTCGTCGACCGGAACGTCCTCCCCGAGGGAATGGCGGATGAGCAGCTCGGCAGCGTGAGGGTCCACGTCCTCGGCGGCTGCGTCGGACTGTGCGCGCAGACGGCCGACGAAGTCGATGATGTCGGCATACTCGTACCCCGTCGAGAACTTCCGGTCGACGGCCTCGAAGAAGCCCGCGGCGATCAGAGCCGTGTAGCCGTCCTGGGCGGCGCGTCGATCGAGCCGGTCGAACAACCCTCGATACTTCTCGACCTCACCGGAGAGGAGGGCACGAAGAGTGGCAAGCTGTTCATCGGTCACTGCCAAGGCCATTGCACTCTCTTTATCGTTTCGGCGAACTTGTTCCGGCCCCAGATAAGCAGCTGTGCTGTTCCGAGAGAAGCGACGAACAACGCGGAGGTGGCGTCTCCGCCATCTATGCCGTGTTGCGGGGGCGGCGCGGGATCTGATCCCGGGACCCTCGTTTCGGGGTGGCCGGTCGGCGATGGGGCTTCAAGATCGACGACCATACGGTCCCCGGTCGCGCTGGTGGCATCGAGAGCGTCCTCGCCGCGACGAAAGGCGGTCCTCAACGCCCGTTCGCTTCGGGAGCGCTTGTCGCCGTGCATGTCGGCCAACTCTTGACCCGTGGGCGGGCGCTCAGGTCTCAGCGGATCACTGATGTTCTGGAGGCCGGCGTCGCCGGGCTGGGTCGGGTCTCCTGAGGGTGCCGGATCGGCGCGATACCGCGTCCCTTCGCCATTCGCGCTTTCGTCGTCTGACGACGCGAGCCGTTCGACCGACGACGGCTGAGCCGGCTGGTCGGGCTCGTCGAAGGGCTCCGGGGACTCGGCCGGGGAGCGGCGGAGCGTCGTCGGGTCCGATTCGGGCGCGGCGGCGGTCGCGCGGCGGTCAGCGCTCCACACTCCTTCGGGCCTTTCGGCGGGATCGGGTGCGGTGTCAGCCGGGTCGGGAGACCTCGGTGCGTCACTGTCCGACTCGGCGGTCCGGCCCGGGCCGCCACGGAACTCCGCGGCCGGCCATGCGACCGGTGGCTGCTCGGACGGAGACGGCGGACCGTAGATCTCTGCCGAGATGTCGTGCCAGCTCGGGCCGGAGGCGCGTTCCGAAGCGGCCGTCCGGGTGCCGGGCCAGTCCGAATGGACGTCGTCGGCTGGTGGCGCGTCGTCCTCGGGCAGGTCCCAGTCGCCGGGGGAGTCGTCCCAGGAGTCGAAGGCCGCCTCCAGGGCGGCGCGGTTGCGGCGGCCGAGGTCGGAGTCGGGGGCGCCGAGGGCGGCGTCCATGGTGCGGGGGCGGTCGGGGGCGCCGGACGGGCGGTCGCCGCTGTCGTGGGCGGGGCGCAGGATCCGGTCCATCGCGTTCACCGCACACCTCCGTGCCCGACGTGTGCTGACCACTTTCCCACGCGGCGGGTGGCGGCGCCATGCCGTTGGGCGCGGCCGTATCCGGTCATGGGTGCACCAGGTCCCACAGGGTCGGGATGCGCAGGACCCAGCGGCACTGGGTGTGCTTGGCGAGGACCATGGTGCCCGCCGTGTAGGTGCCGTCGGGGGCGAGGCGTTCGGTGTCGGCCACGGCGGGGGTGTCGAGGTCGGAGCCGAAGAGCGCGGCGCGGATCTCGGCGGCGGTGGCGGCGGTCAGGCGGGGGCGCCGCCCGGCCTGTACTGCGCGGACCAGTTCGGCCATCGGCGCCGTGACCCAGGCCGTGCCGGGGTCGCTGCCGACGAGGCCGTGGCGGTGGGCGGTGACGGCGACGGTGCGGGCGAGGTCGGCGGGGTCGCCGATGCGGCGCAGGGCGTCGGTGCGGCGGGTCACCGCCTGGTCGACGAGCGCCGCGACCAGGGGGGCGCGGAGGCGTACGTCCAGGCGCCTGAGCAGGTTGTGCACGATGGGCGGGCGGGAGGGCAGCGGATTGCCGGTCAGGTGGCCCATGATCAGGATCTCCGTCCACAGCCGGAGCCAGGCGCCGGCGTCCGTGGCCGCCGTGGCGGCGAGTTCCGCGAAGCGGAGCTCGCGGAGGGTGCACGGGCCGCCGGGGGCCGTGACGCAGGGGCAGGACGGGCTGTGCACCTGCGCGATCGGCGGGGTCGGGGACGGGGTGACGGCCTCGCGGCCTTCGCCGAGGGGGATCTGGACGCGCAGCGGCCGGTCCATGCCGTCGGTGAAGACGGCGGCCTGGCCGGGGCGCAGCGAGACGACCTGCCTGGACTGGTCCTCGTCGAGGTTCATGGCGGAGCCGACCAGCTCGCGGTCGTCGGCGGCCGGCAGCCGGTGCACGATCTTGCAGGCGGTGTTCTTGACGACGTCGGGGATGAGCTTGGCGGGGATCTGCTCGGCGACGACGATGCCGGTGCCGTAGGCGCGGATCTCGGCCAGCAGTGACGCGAACAGCTCCACGGCGTGGGCGGCGGGGGAGCCCTCGCCCCGGTTGCGGAGCAGGCGGTGCGCCTCCTCGATCACCAGGACGTGCCGCAGGCCGCCGCGGGTGCCGGCCCGGGCGCGCAGCCGCAGGTGCTCGACGATCCGGATGATGAGCAGGCCCATCAGGAAGGCCTTGTCCTCGTCGGAGGCGATGTCCTCGATCTGCAGCACCACGTTGCGCTCCAGCAGCTCGGCCACGCTCACGGGGTGGCCGCCCTCGAAGAAGCGACCGGCCGAGCCGGTGCGCAGTGAGCGGATGCGCACGTCGACGAAGCCGGTGACGTTGGCGGCGATCTCCGGCCCGTAGCCCACCTCGGCCACGGTCGCCAGCGCCGTCGCCTGCAGCTGCGCCAGGGTCGGCACGGTCGGCACGGTGCCGGCCACCAGCGGTCCCGAGGTGACGGTGTCCCAGCCGTTCGCCCGGTAGACCTCCTGGAGGGCCTGGGCGATGATCTGCGGGAAGGGCTCCTGGGCGTCGAACGCGGCCAGGAACAGCGCCCGCACCAGGTCGATGTGCGCCTGCACCGGGTAGCCGGGCTCGGGCGCCAGCGGATTGACCGACACCGGCACGGCGTCGGTGTCGGACGGATTGATCACGGTGAGCCGGCCGAGGGGCCCCTCGACGCCGGCCAGCCGCCCGCCCATCGCCGCGTACTCCGACTTGGCCGGCTCGATCGCCAGCCACGGCACCCCGCCCCTGGCCAGCTGCTCCAGCAGGTGCCGCACGGTCTGCGACTTGCCGCCGCCGGTCGCGCCGGTGACGAAGGTGTGCCGGTTCAGGGTGTCGCGGGAGACGGTGAACGGGCCGACGGGCCGGTCGAGCCCGTCCAGGATCGCGCCGAGGCCGAGCCGGTCGCCGGCCGCGCCGCCGGCCTGGCCTTCGCCCTCGTTGGTCACGTCGAAGTGCCCCGACTCCGTCACCCGCAGCCCGGGCACCTCCCGCCGCGCCACCCCCACCAGCGCCGGCACCACCCCGGCGGTGGCGGTGAACGGGACCGCGAAGCCGCCCGGGTCGGCCGCCGGCTCGCGCAGCGCCACGGCCCGGTCCAGGGGGAGCCCCTGCAGCCCGGTGCGGAGCCGGTAGCCGTGCCCGCCCGGCTCCACGGAGCCGGTGAGCACGGGGGCGAGGCGGGCCAGCCGGTCGGGCGAGTCCGCGCCCACCAGGACGCGGATCCGCCACAGCCCGCCGTCGGCGAAGCGGTCGAGTTCGGCCAGCCGCCGCTCGGCCGCCTCGACGTCGAAGCGGGCCGTCGCCGAGCGGTCCGAGCGCAGCCGCAGGTGGGAGAGCCGGTCCTGCACCTCGGCGCGGACCGCGTCCAGATCGCCGCCGGGCTCGGCCAGCACGAGCCAGGCGAAGCGCTCGGCGATCAGCGCCGTCAGCGACAGCTCGAACAGCGATGGCCGCCGCGCCTCCTCGGCGGACCGGTCCGCTCCGTCCTCCACCAGCGGCGGCGCGGGCCGGCCCGCGCACACGCCCCACACCAGCCCGTCGAGCAGGCCGTCCAATCCCTCCGTGCCCTCGGTGAGTGGGTGGCCCCGGGACTCGGTGGGGAAGAGCAGGTTCAGCTCTGCGCCGCCGGGAGTCGCGGGCGCCGCGACGGGTCCGGCGTTGGTGACCAGCCGCAGCGCGGCGCCGCCGCCGGGCGACACCCAGCCCGACACCAGCGGACGGTCCCGGCGCGCCGCGGTCAGCGCCGCCGGGAGCACGGAGACGAAGTCGCCCTCCACCGAGGCGGCCCGCGCGGGCGCGGCGACCGACGCGACCCGGAACCACGGTCCCCACAGGCGTGACAGCACGCGGTAGGCATACCACTCCGCGCCGGGCGGTGTCAGCCCGGGCCCGGCGGGCGCCGTTCCCCGGGGGGCGGCAGGCGGGGGCGCGCGGGACCGCAACGGAGAAGAAGCACCGGCGCGACCTGCACCGATACGCTCGCGGTGCGCGGCTGGAGCAGCCGCGGCGACCCTGAGCGGAGGTAGCGATGATCTCGCGGATTCACTCGACGACCGTGCTGGTGCGCGACCAGGAGGAGGCACTGGCCTTCTACGTCGGGAAGCTGGGCTGGGAGAAGCGGGCCGACAACTCCTTCGGCGAGGGGAGCCGCTGGCTCACGGTGGCCCCTCCCGGCGCCGCCACCGAACTCGTCCTCGGCATGGCGGCCGACTACGGCAGGCCCGAGGGCACGGTGAGCAGCGACTGCGGCATCTCGCTGGTCACTCCCGACATCGACGCCGCCTACGCGGAGCTGTCGGCCAAGGGCGTGCGGTTCCGGCAGGCACCGGAGCCGATGCCGTGGGGAGCCAAGGCGACCTGGCTGAGCGACCCGGACGGCAACACCTTCTTCCTGAGCGAGGAGAGGGACTGAGGCGCACGGGGCCGCGCCGCCGGCCTCAGCCGGCGGGATAGCGCTCCCGGTCGGCGGGGTCCTCCCAGGGCGGCGGCGGGGATCCCGCGCCGAAGCGGCGGGCGAAGTCGTCGGCGATGCGCAGCACGGTGTCGCGGCCCTCGACGGCCCGGGCCAGCTCGCCGGGGAGCGCCGCCTCGCCGTGCAGCACGCCGAGGATGTTCCCGCAGATGGCGCCGGTGGAGTCGCTGTCGCCGGAGTGGGTCACGGCGAGCGCGAGCGCGTCGAGCACCTCGTCGGGACCGGGGTGGGCGAGGGCGGCGTAGACGGCGATGGCCAGCGCCTCGTGGCCGACCCAGCCGCCGCCCAGCCGCTCGACGACCTCGGCAGACGGGGGGTGGGCGGTGGCCTTGCGGCCGGCCAGCAGGGCGAGCGTGGTCTCCTCGTGGCCGGGGTGACGGGCCAGTTCGGCGATGGCGGCCGCCACGGCGAGTTCGATCGAGTCGCAGTGCGCCAGCCGGTGCACGATCACGGCGAAGGCGCCGGCCGGCAGGGTTCCGCAGGGGTGGCCGTGGGTGAGCGCCGCGCACCGTTCGGCGATCGTGAAGACCTCGCTCTCGGACCGCGAGGGGAGCAGCCCGACCGGCGCCACCCGCATCACCCCGCCGCAGCCCATGCTGGTGTTCGCCGCCCGCCCCGGTTCCGCGCCGCCGCGGCGCAGGGTGAGCGCGTCCAGGCAGGTGGTGCCGGGTGCGCGCCGCGCGTACAGCCAGGTCTCGCCCTGCAGCCAGCCGTCGCGCTCGCCGGTGGGCAGCGGGTGGGTCTGGGTGTCGAGCCAGCGCTGGTAGGCGCGGTCGACGCACGGCACCGCGTCGCAGCCGGAGCCGGCGGGGCGGGCGGCCCGGATCAGGCCCTCGGCGGTGAAGAGGGTGAGCTGGGTGTCGTCGGTGATCGCGCCGCCCTCCCGACCGTAGGCGGGCAGGAAGCGGCGGACTCCGGCGCCGCCGTGGGCGGCCCGGATCTGGGCGAGCGCGCGGAACTCCACCGGGGCGCCGAGGGCGTCGCCGACGGCACCGCCCAGCAGGCAGCCGCGGACCCGAGACCGGTACCGCTCTCGCCGGGAGGGGGGATGCGCGGGGGAAGGGGTCATCGCTCCTCGTTCCTCGTCTCTCGCCGCTGGGGCGCTTCGCCGGGGAGTCCCGGGCTTCGGTCAATTCGGTGCCAATTCACCGGCAAGGCCGTGTCGGAGCGGGTGGGTGCGCCGGCGGTGCCTCATATCGTCAATGTGACGATTTTAGGGCGCGCCGACGCCGCGCACCGCCCATACCAGCGAACACGTGCCGGGACCGCCCGGCCGAAGGAGGCCACGGCCATGAGCGACCCTGTTGTGCACTTCGAACTCCCGGCCGACGACGTGGACCGGGCGCAGCGCTTCTACCAGCAGGTGTTCGGCTGGACCACCACACCGATGCCGGAGTTCGACTACGTCATGCTCGGCACCGCCCCGACCGGCCCCGACGGCGTCCCCAGCGACCCGGGCGCGATCAACGGCGGCATGACCCCGCGGCGCGGCCCGGTGTCGGTGCCCGTCGTCACCGTCCAGGTCGACGACATCGACGCGGCCCTGCGGCGCGTCGAGCAGGGCGGCGGCCGGGTGGTGGAGGGCAGGCGGCCCGTGGGCGACATGGGCTTCACCGCCTACATCGCCGACTCCGAGGGCAACACGGTGGGCCTCTGGCAGAACCCGTGACCGCCGCGGACGCGACCGCCCGGCTCAGGGCCGCGGCGGGCGCGCCTCGGCGGCCCAGCGGGTGAGGGCGCCGAGGGTGGGGTGATGCTCGACGGCGCCGTCCAGTTCGGTGCGGTAGCCGTCGGGGCCGGCCGCGACGGCGAGGTCGGCCGGGCCGGTGTCACCGGAGGCGCGCGGCCGCCAGCCGGCCCGCTCCAGCGCGCGGCGCAGCAGCGGCGCCAGGTCGGCGGGCGCGTCGACGGCCGCGGTGCCGCGGCGCTCGCCGCGCACGGTGAAGACTCCGGCGCCGGGTTCGAACACCAGGTCGTCGCCGGTGAACACCGTGCCGACCAGGCCGGCGGCGGTGAGCTCCTCCGGGGTGCCGGTATGCAGCCGCCCGGCGTGGTCGAGCAGCCAGACCGTGTCGGCCACGCGCAGCGCGAGTTCGAGGTCGTGGGTGGAGGCGACCACCACGACCCCCTGCTCGCGGGCGAGCCGGCGCAGCAGCCCGGTGAGCGCGACCCGCGCCGACACGTCGAGGAAGGCGGTCGGCTCGTCCAGCAGGATCGCCGAGGGCTGCTGGGCCAGCGCGCGGGCGGTGAACAGGCGCTGCCGCTCGCCGTCGGAGCACTCCGCCACCCGGCGGCCGGCGAGGTGCGCGGCGTCCATCGCGCCCAGCGCCCAGCGCACGACCACGTGGTCGGCGGCGGTGAGCCGGCCGGTGTAGCCGGTGTGCGGGTGGCGGCCGAGGGCGACCAGCTCGCCCCCGGTCAGCAGCCCCGGCACCTCGCGCTCGGTGAGGACCACCGCGAGCCGGCGGGCCCGCTCGTCGGGGTCCGCGGCGGCCAGGTCGACGCCGTCGAGCCGGGCGGTGCCGTCCAGCGGCGGCTGGAGCCCGGCCAGGGTGCGCAGCAGGGTGGACTTGCCGGTGCCGTTCGGCCCCAGCAGCACGGTGAACTCGCCGCGCCGCGCGGTGGCCGTCAGGCCGCTGAGCACCGGCTGGACCGCCCGGCGGCCGAACCGGCGCCGCGCGTACCCGACCGCCAGCCCGCTGAGCGCGAAGCCGCCCGTGTCGTCCGCCCCCGCACTACCAGCCGGCGGGGCGGCGCCGCTACCGCTCATCCACAGCCCTCCGCTCCGGTCCGGAGTTCTGCACAGCCCTCCGCCCGCCCCGGCCGGGCGCACGCCAGGGCACGAGGATGGGTATAGGGGGTGCCCCCCCAGGGCGGGAGGGGTGGGGGTGTGAGGGTGGCGGACATGACCGCGCGGACCATAGGGGGACCGGTCGTAGGGGTGCCCTCCGCGGCGGCGCCGGCCACACGGCCCTCGTGCGCAAGGCGGTCCGCCCCGGCGGCGCCGCCCGCACCGCTCGCGGCCGCGGCGCTCACAGTGCCGCCCCGCGGAGGGCGCCGCGGCTGCGGACCAGCACGACGATGACGATCGGGGCGCCCAGCAGGGCGGTGACCGCGTTGAGGGGGAGGATGCCGGTCTCCGGCGCCTGGGCGGCGATACCGCACAGCAGGGCGGCCGCCGCGCCGAGCAGCACGGTCGCCGGGGCGAGCACCCGGTGGTCGGCGGTGCCCGAGGCGATCCTGGCCAGGTGCGGCACGGCCAGGCCGAGGAAGGCGACCGGGCCGCAGAACGCGGTCACGCTTCCGGCCAGCAGCGCGGCCGAGGCCATCGTCAGCATCCGGGTGCGGCGCACCCGCACCCCCATGGTGCGGGCGTAGTTCTCGCCCAGCAGCAGCGCGTTCAGCGACTTCACCCCGGCCAGCGCCAGCAGCAGCGCCGCCAGCGCCACGGGCGCGAACAGCCGCAGGTCGAGCCAGGTGGTCGCGGCGAAGGTGCCCAGCCCCCAGTTGATGAACTGCTGCGCGGCCTGCGGGTTCGTATAGACGAGCAGCACGCTGATCACGGACGTCACCCCGGAGCCGACCATCACGCCGATCACCAGCAGCGTGACCACCGACCGGACCCACCGCGACAGCACCAGCACGATCGCCAGCACCAGCGCCGCCCCCAGCGACGCGGCCACCACGATCCCGGTCCGGCCCAGCCCGGCCAGCCCCGCGGTGAAGCCGCCCACCGCGACCCCGCCCGCACCGGTCACCACCAGCGCCACCCCGAGGCTCGCCCCCGCACTGACCCCGAGGATGTACGGCTCCGCCAGCGGATTGCGGAACAGCGTCTGCATCTGCAGGCCCGCCATCCCCAGCGCCGCCCCGGCCAGCACGGCGGTGAGCGCGCGCGGCAGCCGCACGCTCCACATCACGGCCTCGGCCCGCGGCTCCGCCACCGGCAGCCCGAACAGCGCCCGCACCGCCTGGTCGACGGGCAGCGGCGTCGAGCCCAGGCACAGCGCCGCCAGGAAGACCGCCACCACGGCCACCGACACCGAACCGAACAGCAGCGGCAGCCGCCACGCCGGCCCGTCCCTCACCGCGACCGCCCGCGCTCGCGCCCGGCCGCTCCGCGCCCGGGACGGCGGGCTTCGTTAGGCGCCGGAACGGACGGACGCGGCGCGGCCGCGCCGGCGGCCGGCGACTCGTCGCGCCGGTTCGCCGACGGGCGGCCGCCGGACCGGCCGGACGCGCCCACGGGCCCCACCGGGCGCGCACCGCCCGGACCCGTGCCGCCGGACGCGGCCGGCGGCACGGGTGGGCGAAGGGACGGCGCGGACCTCACTCGGAGAGCCGCTGGTAGAACTGCGGCTCGTGCTCGGGGAGGACGTCGGGGTGCAGGATGGAGACGAGGTCGGCGAGCAGCACCTCGGGGTGCACGGAGCCGCGCTCGAAGACGTCGTTGCCGCCGGTGGCGTTCAGCGCCCGGTTGGACGACCACACCTCGCCGCTCTCGAAGGCGGCGAACTCCGCATAGCGCTCGTCGGCGGCGCTCACATCGGCCAGCGAGGTCCACTCATTGGCCGTGGCGAGCCACACCTCGGCGTCCTGCGCGCCGGTGAGCACCTCTTCCAGGTCGAGTTCGACATTGCCGGTGCCCTCGGTGTCGGCCCAGGCGTAGGAGCCGCCGGCGTCCTGGATGAGGCGGCCCATGTAGCTGTCGCCCTGCGGAACCGTCCAGACGCCCTCGAACATCTGGCCGGGCAGCGCCTGGACGGGCTCGGCATCGGCGACCAGCGCGGCGGTCTCCTGGTACTCGGCCTCGACGGCGTCGAAGATCTCGGCCGCCTGCGCCTCGGTGCCGGTGAGCGCCGCGGTGAACTTGATCCACTCGGCCCGGCCGAGCGGGTTCTGCTCCAGGTACTCGGCATGCGCCAGCACGGGCACGCCCGCGTCGCGCAGCACGGAGTAGCCGGGGTCCTCGACGCCCGCGCTGAGCAGCACCTCGGGCGCCGCCTCCACGACGGCGTCGGTGTCGGTCTGGCCGGTGGGGGCGAACTCGGCGAGCTCCCCGGCGTCCAGCCGCTCCCTGACCTGGGGGTCGGACACGTACGCGCCCGCCGCCACACCGGTGAGCGCGTCGAGGCTGCCCAGCTCCACCAGGGCGGGCAGCGGCGGGGTTGAGGCGGCGTAGACGCTGGTGACCGGCACCTCGATCTGCGGCGCCTGCGCGAGTTCGCCCTCCAGCTCCGGCGCGGGGGTGCCGCAGCGCACCAGCACGTAGGTCTCGGGCGCGCCGCCGGGGAAGGGCTCGTTCACCGTGACCACCTGGTACGACGACTCGTACTCGATGGTGAAGTTGCTCGCGTGCCGCAGCTCGGACTTGTCCGGGAAGTAGTCGGTGCCGGGGTCGTAGGACTCCACGCAGCCCTCGGCCGCGGCGGCGGAGCCCCCGGAGCCCTCCGGCTCCGCGCCGCCCGCGCCGCAGCCGGCCAGCGCCAGCGCGAGCGCCGCGACGGCGGCCGGCACTCCGGCGCGCAGGGGTCCCGCGCGCCGCGCGGCGGGACGGAACGGGTCGAACAGGTCTACGGGCAGGCGTGCGGACACGCGACAACCGCCTCTCTCGGGGAGATCCGCCCCGGTTGACGAGGTGGCGATGGCACGAGTGTCCTGGCTCCGGGTCGCCGCTCGCCCCGCCTTCCCGCCCGGATGGGCAGTGGCTCGCCGGGGTCCGCTCGCCGGTCACAGTGGCGGTACCGCGCCGGATTCGCACCGGCTTCCTCGTCCGCCATCGCTGATTCGGTCCGATACTCGCACACGCTGGATAAATGAGCCAATCGCGGAAACCTGCGGGTCCGAAGTGTCCGGGTGTCCGCACGGCCACTCATCTGTGGCCGTGTCGCTAGCCCGGGTCGGGGGGCATACCACCGCACAGTGGAGGGGAACGCGCCGCCGCCCCGCCGGCCGGCGCCCGCAGACCCCGGTAGGCCCGCTCCCCGCAATGGGGGTGGACCGCACCGCGCCGCTGACCCGACCAATGGCCAAGTGCGCGGGCCTACCGGGCCGCCCCGCCGGCGCGGGAACGCCGATTCGGCCCGACATTGCGCATCTGCCCGCCGGGCCGTCCGGCGGGGCGATAGCGTTCCCTCAGTCTCGTCATCTCGGTCCTTTTTCTGCACCGGGCCCTGTGTGCCCGAGGGAGTGAACGCTTGGACGGCAACGGGGAGCGGCTGCGTTTCGCGTGCTCGCGCGGGCGTCGGCTCGCCATGCTGGTGGCGGCGGGAGTCCTGGCGGCGGCGGCCGTCGGTGCCGTGCTGCCGGGCTGGTACGCGGCCGCCGTACCGGCGGCCCTGGCCGCCGCGGGCCTGGGTGCGGCGGGCCTGCTGGCCCCGTCGCCGGTCCTTGAGGTCGATGGGGTGGAGTTCCGCTACACCCACGGCCGCTACCTGCTGCGCCGCCCCTTCGAGGAGATCGGCGCCTACCGGATCGTGCGCGGCCGCACCCGCTCGCTGGCGCTGTACGACTACCGGGGCCGCCCGATGGCCTTCCCGTCACTGAAGAACAGGCGCGCCACCCGCCCCTACCTGCCGCTGACCCGCGGCACCCGGGTGGCGGAGGTGGAACGCTTCATGGCGCTGGCCGGGATCGCGCCGCGCCACCAGATGCTGGCCGCCGACGGCGACTGAGCACCGCGCTCAGGGCCGGCCCTCCACGAAGGGCCGCAGCCGCTCGCGCAGCTCGTCGGGGTCCGCGCTCTGCTCGACGCGCTCAGGCCGCTCGGACCGGTACGTCATGCGGTCGGGGCATCCCGATGTGCCCTCCAGTTCGAACTCGGCGACGAGTTCGCCGGTGCGCGCCTCGTACAGCCGGAAGTCGCGGGTGGTCCGCACCAGGGGGAGGCTCGTCACCTCGACGCCGTCGAATCCGGGCCGGTAGTCGCACCGCCCGACCGTGCCGCCGGCGATGACGTACTCGCACAGCACCAGCGGGGCGCGCTCCGGGGAGTCGCCCGCGTCCCACTCCTCGGGCAGCGGAGTGCCGCCTTCGTAGTAGTCGAGCGGGCCGCCGCCGGCGGGCCCGGCCAGCAGGTGGTGCACGACGGGGTGCGGCCCCGGCCCGGCGTACGCGTCGGCGCTGCCGGTGTACCGGGACGGGTGCTCTGCCGGCCCGCCTTCAGTGGTCAGCGGGCACGGGGCGAGCGGGAGGCGCCCGGGCAGCGCGGCCTCGACCGCGATCAGCCCGACCACGGCCAGCACCAGCCCGGCCAGCCCAAGCAGGGTGTAGCGCCAGGGGGGAAGTGGGATGAAGTCGAGCACCGCGGCTCCCGGGCACGGAACGTGCCCCGACTATAGCGATCCGGCCGCCCCGCGCGGGCGGGCGCCCGGGCGGGGCGGCCTCGAACACCCCGCCCTCACAGCACGTCGTCGAGTTCCTGCGTCAGCCGCCGCTGGGACCGGGCGCCCACCATCGACCGCACCGGCTCGCCGCCGCGGAAGACCATCAGGGTGGGCATCGACAGCACACCGTAGGCGGCGGTCGTCACCGGATTGGCGTCCACGTCAATCTGCACCACCCGGAGCCGGTCCCGCTCCTGCTCGGCGACGGCGCTGAGCACCGGCGCCAGCTGGCGGCACGGCGGGCACCAGTCGGCGGTGAACTCCACCAGCACGGGGCCCTCGGCCGCCAGCACCTCGTCCGCGAAGTCCGCGTCGGTGACCTCGTCCACGCCCGCTGCCTTGATCATGTTCGTCCTTCCAGTTCGCACCGCGGCACGGACGCTCCCTGCCGCCGCGACTCGGCCCGCACCAGTTCGGCCTCCACCCGCATCCGCACCGCCCGCAGCCGGTCCATGAGCGCGTCGATCTCGGCGAGCTTGCCGCGGTAGACGTCGAGGGAGTCGGGGCAGGAGTCGCCGGCCGGGTGGCCCGCCCGCAGGCAGTCCACGAACGGCCTGGTCTCCTCCAGTTCGAAGCCGAAGTCCTGGAGGGCGCGGATCTGCTGGACGAGCCGCAGCTCGCCGTCGCCGTACACGCGGTAGCCGTTCACCGCGCGGCGGGACTCCAGCAGCCCGCGCGACTCGTAGTACCGCAGGGTGCGGGTGCTGACGCCGGTCCGTTCCGCGAGTTCGCCGATGCGCATGGCACCGACGCTAGACCTTGACGCCGACGTCAAGGCAACAGGGCTGCGCGGGTCAGCCGGGCGACGCCTCCTCAGGCCCGGCCGGGTGGTCGACCTCGAACCACACCAGCCGCCCCAGCGGCAGCAGCTCGAAGCCCCAGCGGTCGGCCAGCGCCTCGACCAGGCCGATACCCCGGCCGCCCTCGGCGTCGTCGGCGCGGGCGCCGCGCACGGGATGCGGCACGGAGTGCGGGCTGCCCTGGTCGCGGACCTCCACCCGGGACCAGCCGGGGGCGATGTGGACGATCACCACGAACTTGCCGCTGCCGACACCCGAGCGGGTGTGCACCAGCGCGTTGGTGACCAGTTCGCTGGTGAGCAGCACGGCGGTGTCGGTGACCGGGGCGGCGCCCAGGGCTCGGGCCACGAACCTGCGGGCGTGCTTGACCTGCCCGGCCAGCCCGGGGAAGCGGCGGCGCAGCCTGCGCACCCCGCCGGCGGCCGGGGGCGCGGAGGGCGGCTCGGCGCCGCCGCCCGCCGCGGCGCGCTCGCCGTTCACCGGCGACGGGGACCGGCCGGCGGCCGACAGGGCGCGGGCGTGCGCGGACGCGGCGGCCGACGGCACCCGCGCATGGGGCACCCCCGGCGCGGCTCCGATGGACGCGTGGGCGTCCGCGACGTCGACCACCTGGCGTACTCCCGGATCACAGCCGTATGCGGCCTTCAGCGGACCGTATCGGGCCCGTGTGCGTGTGGGGCGGTACCCGAAGTATGTCGCACAGCGGGCGGATGTTGGAGGGGTGTCGCGATTATGGTGCCTGAGGTTCATCTATCGGGGGTTCCGGATCGCACAGCCGCACCGCTCCGAAGCGGGAGCGCGCCGCGGTCTCGGGGTGGTCGGCGGCGGTCACCCCGAAGCGCCGCACGGCGCCGGCCAGCTGCGCGGGCACGTGGCCGCGAGCGCTCACCACGGTGGCGCCGCGGCTCAGCGCCAAGGTGGTGAGCAGGGTGAACGCGAGTCCGGTGCGGGTGGCGAGCAGCACGTCGGACGCCTCCACCGGAGCGGACACCGCCAGCTTGGCCAGCCGCTCGGCCAGGTCGTCGTGGCTCAGCTCGGCACGGGGGTGGTCCAGCACCGCGCGCACCGGGGCGGCGCCGCCGGCGGCGGGCGCGGGCCCGCCGAGCAGCAGGTCCCTGAACGGGGTGGTGGCCGGGACCTCGCCGAAGGCGACCACCTGCCGCACCCGCGAGGACTCCGCCGCCGCGAGCGCCGTGTCGGCCGCGCCGCGGCCGGTAAGCAGCAGCCGGGCGTCGCTGCGGGTGAGCGCGGCCGCCGTGCGCCGCAGCGGTGCGGCGGGGTCCAGCGGCTGGGCGCAGCAGCCCGCGGCCAGCGCGGTGTGCACCGCGATCAGCTCGTCCATGCCGCGCTCGGCCAGCACGGCGACCACGTCGCCGGGGCGTGCGCCGCGTCTGGCCAGGCCGCGGGCCGCGGTGGTGATCACCGTGGCGAGCTCGCTGTAGCCCAGGGCCGAGGGGCCGGGGGCGTGCCCGGCGCCGGACCCGGGCGCCGGTCCGAGCGGGGTCAGCTCGATGATCGCCGGGTGGCGGCCGCGGCGGCGCGCGGTCTCCAGCAGCGTCCGGGTGACCGGAGGCAGGGCGGCGGTGCCGCCGGGCGGTTCGTCGCCCCGGACGGGGAGATCATCCATGGTCGAGACCGTACGGCGGGTACGGCCGGGTACACATCCGCTGGATTGTGTAGGCGGCTGTGTATTCGTCTGCGTGTTCATGGTCGACCTCGGCGGATGCCCGGAATCCGCCGGGCCGGTCCGGGCGGGGGAGGGGCCGCTCGGCCCCTCCCCCGCTTTTCTCGGGCTCCGTGGCCGTCATGTCCCCTCCACACGGCGGACACGGAGTGCGCGGCCGTCCAGCCGGGCGAACAGCACCCGGCCCGCGGCGGTCCTGGGAATGTGCTCCACCCGGCACGGCGCCACCGCCCGCTGGTGCGGCGGCAGCAGTTCGGCGAGGTGGTCGTGCAGCTCGTCGTCGCTGACCGGGCGGCGCAGCACGACGTAGCCGGTGGCGGTGCGGCCGGGCACGGCCGCCACGGCGGCGTCGACGACGGCCGGGTGCCGCAGCAGCGCGTCCTCGACGCGCCGGGGCGAGGCCGGGCGGCCCCTGACGGTGATCAGGTCGGTGCGGCGGTCCACCACGTGGAAGCGGCCCAGCTCGTCGGCGAAGGCGATGTCGCCGGTGCGCACCCAGCCGTCCTCGTCGCCGGTGGGCGGATGGCCCCCGGCCGGGCCGCCGTGGTACTCCGACGCCACCTGCGGCCCCCGGACCAGCAGCTCGCCGGGGTCGCCCGGCACGCGGTCGGCGCCGCTGGGCGGGTCCACCACCCGGCACTGGGTCCACGGCAGGCAGGGCCCGACGGAGCCGTACTCGCCCTCCTGCTCGGCCAGGGCGTGGAAGTGGGTGGCGGGCGCGGCCTCGGCGAGGCCGTAGGCCTGCTTGACGACGGCGCCGGTGCGCAGCCGGCAGGCCAGCGCGGTGGCGGCGGCCAGCGGGGCGCCGGTGCACACCACCAGCCGCAGCGAGCCTAAGCCGTACTGGCTGACCAGGGGGTCCTCGGCGAGCGCCCGCACCATCGGCGGGCCGACCACGGCGACCGTGACGCGGTGCCGCTCGACCATGGCCAGGAAGTCGGCGAGGTCGGGACGGGCGGCGGTGACGAGGGTGGCGCCCAGGCACAGGGAGTGGTTCAGCACGCCGCCGAAGCCGAAGGGGTGGCCGAAGGGCAGGGTGGTGGCCACGCGGTCCTCGGTGCGGATGTCGGCGGTGACGACCAGCTGGAGGGTGCCGGCCACCAGGTTGTGGTGGCGCAGCCTGGCCGCGCGGGGCAGCCCGGCCTGGCTGCCGCCGTAGCCGAGCACGGCCAGGTCGCCGGGGCCCGGCGCGGGCGGCGCCGTGTCGGTCGGCCCGCCCGGCGACATCAGCGAGGAGAAGGGCACGGCCTCGTCGGCCGCCTGCGGCCCCGGCGCCGCGCGGCGGTCCTCGTCGGTGACGCGGGCGTCGACGGTGAGCACCTGCCGCACGCCGGTGCCGCGGCTGGCCGCCAGGCCGCGCGGCAGCCGGGCCGGGTCGGTGACCAGGTAGCGGGCGCCGCTGTGGTGCAGCAGCCGGGCGAGCAGCGACTCCGGCAGCTGCTCGGGGACGGGCGCCACCACGCCCCCGGCCGCCAGCACACTGTGCGCGACCAGGGGGTACTCGGGGACGTTGGGCAGGTCCAGGACGACGGTCTCGCCGGGGCGCAGCCCCTGGCGGGCCAGCCCGACCGAGGCGGCCGAGAGCGCGGAGGCCAGCCGCGCGTAGCTCAGCGTGCGGCCGGTGTCGGCGTCGATCACCGCCGGACGGGAGCCCCGCGCGCGTGCCCGGCCGAGCGTCGCCTGGGTGATGTTCACCTCAGGGATCGGCACTTCCGGGTGGGGGCTCCGGTAGATCATGCCCCGACCGTACGACGTGCATTTGCATCGGCACATGCGTCGAACCGTGCAGTTTCGCGCGAATCGGCGTCCGGGATGTGTAGCCGCCGCCCCGCCCGCTGCCGGACCGCCACCGGCGGCCGCCTACATCCCGCGCCCGTCGCCCGCCCGAATACCGAGACGATATATGTCCTGACCTGAGACGTCGCAGCGAACCTGAGGCGGCGGCGCGCCGAGGCGCCCTGCATCTGGGCAGATCTGCCCAGCTGCCACGGGATAGTCCGAGTTGTCCATAGAGCTGCGCGACGGTGTGCCCGGGCCGGTGCGCTCACGCCGAGTCGAGCACGGTCCCCGGCTCTGCCCCGGCGTCCTGGGCCACCTGCCAGATGGCGATCTCGGTACGGGAGCGGAAGCCCAGCTTCGCCAGGATGTTGGCGATGTGCCGCGCGACCGTGGCCGGGCTGATCACCAGTTCGGCCGCGATCGACCGGTTGGTCAACCCGCCCGCCACCAGGCGGGCGATCTCGCGCTCGCGGTTGGTCAGCGCCTCCGCCGCGACCAGGGGCCGCCCGGCGGGCGCCGCCGGCCGGACCGCGGGAGCCGGGCGCCGCGGCCCGGTCCCCGCGGGCGGCTCGGGGGCGGCCGGCGGCGGAGCCGGCTCGGCGCCGCCCCGCCGCGCGTAGCGCACGGCCGCGTCCACGTCCATCGCCTCGCCCTCTAACCAGGCCTGGCGCGCCGCCGCCTCGCCGATCGCCGCGCCCGCCGCGGCCGCGATGCCGTCGGGCCCGCCGCTGGGCCCCGCCCCGCCCGCCGGATGCTTCAGCGCCGCCCGCAGCGCCGCTGCCGCCCCGGCCAGCCGCGCCGCCTCCGCGTACCGCTCCTCCCGCAGCGCCACCCCCGCCAGCGCGCCGAGCCCGCGCGCCACCCCCAGCCGCTGGCCCGAACCGTGGCTGAGCGCCACGCTCTCCACGATCCGCGACCTGGCCAGCGCGTGGTCGCCGCGCGCCGTGGCCAGCCTGGCCAGCCCGGACAGGCAGCGCGCGATCTCGGGGCGGGCGTTGACCGAGCGCAGCAGCGCCAGCGCCTCGGTGTAGTGCCGCTCGGCCGTGGCGAGGTCGCCGCGGATCTCCACGATCCGGCCGAGCCCCACCAGCGACCGCGCCACGCACCAGGCGTGGTCGATCGAACGGAAGATCCGCAGGCTCTCCGCGCACAGCAGCTCGGCCCGCTCCAGGTCGCCTGTCATCGCCACCGCCGGGCCGTGGATCGTCAGCGCGATGCCCTCGTTCCACAGGTCGCCCTCGGCCCTGCTGATCCGCAGCGACTCGTCCAGCAGCGGCCCGGCCGCCGCCGGGTCGCCCGATCGCAGCTCGGCCATGGCCAGGATGTTCAGCGCGGTGGTGACGGAGTGGTGGTCGCCCGCCTCCCGGCACAGCCGCAGCCCTTCGGCGCCGAACCGCTTGGCCGCCTCGCGGTCGTCGTTCTCGAAGGCCATCTCGGCCCGCCGCACCAGCGCCGCCCCCCGCAGTCCGGGGTCGGCGCCCGCGGCCGCCGCCAGGAAGCGGTCGGCCCAGCCCGCCCCCTCCGTGGACTCCCCACGCGGCACCCAGTAGGTGCGCAGCGCCACGCTGAACCGCAGCCCCTCCGCCACGTCGCCCCGCTCCAGGCACCACGACAGCGCCGAGCGCAGATTGTCGTGGTTGGCCACCGCGCGGTCCAGCCACGGCACCCGCTCGGCCCAGCTGGCGCCGATGCCCATCGCGTTGTGCCTGGCCAGCTCCTCGGCGAGCCGCAGCATCTCGTCGCGGTGCCGCCCGCGCAGCACCGCCGTGTCGCCCGCCTCGTCCAGGCGCTCGGCCGCGTACTGGCGCAGGGTGTCCAGCATCCGGTAGCGCAGGTGCCCGGCGACCTCGCGGTCCACCGTGACGAAGGACTTGTCCAGCAGCGCGGTCAGCAGCTCCAGGATCCCGTCGCGCGGCAGGGCGGCGTCCGCGCACACCGACTCGGCGAGCTCCAGCGACCAGCCGGAGAACACCGACAGCCGCGCCAGCAGCGTCCGCTCCGGCCCGGTCAGCAGCTCGTAGCTCCAGTCCACGGTGGCGCGCAGGGTGCGCTGGCGGGCCGGGGCGGTGCGCTCGCCGGTGCGCAGCAGCGCGAAGCGGTCGGTGAGCCGGTCGGCGATCTGCTGCGGCGTCAGCACCCGCACGCGTGCGGCGGCCAGCTCGATGGCCAGCGGAATCCCGTCCAGCATCCGGCAGATCCGCCCGACGGTCGGCGCGTTCGCCGAGGTCAGTTTGAAGTCGGGGTGCGCAGCCGACGCCCGGTCGGTGAACAGCCGCACCGCCTCGAAGGCCGACCAGGCCGTCGGCGCGGCCAGCGCGCAGGACGCGGGGTCGCCCACCGGCTCGGGCGGGAGGCTCAGCGGCGGCACCCGCCACACGGTCTCACCGCTGATGCGCAGCGGGTCGCGGCTGGTGGCCAGGATGGTCAGGTACGGGGCGACGGCGAGCAGCCGGCGGCACAGCGGGGCGAGCG
Organism: Allonocardiopsis opalescens; assembly: GCF_003002095.1. Classification (GTDB taxonomy): domain Bacteria; phylum Actinomycetota; class Actinomycetes; order Streptosporangiales; family Streptosporangiaceae; genus Allonocardiopsis; species Allonocardiopsis opalescens. The sequence continues at coordinate 937,423 of NZ_PVZC01000001.1, forward strand.
CGTCGAGCAGGTGCTCGCAGTTGTCCATCACCAGCAGCAGCCGCCGCGAGCGCAGTGCGTCGGCGAGGGTGTCGAACAGCGCGTGCCCGGCCTCCTCGCGGATGCCCAGGGCGCCGGTGACGCGCGCGGTGACCAGCTCGCCCTGCTCCAGGTCGGCCAGCTCCACCAGCCACACCCCGTCGCGGTAGCCGTCCAGCAGCGCCGTGGCGACCCGCAGCGCCAGCCGCGTCTTGCCGATGCCGCCCACCCCGCACAGCGTCAGCAGGCGGCTGCTCCCGAGAAGCTGGGTGATCTCGGAGAGGTCGCGTTCGCGGTCGATGAAGCTGTTCGGCTCGACGGGCAGGTTGTGCCGCGGCTGCGGGCGGGGGTCGGCCATCCTGGCTCACGGGCTCCTCACGGCGAGGGGGCGGGGGCGGTCGGGAACGTGCCCTGCGGCTGCTGTGGCTATACCCCTATTCCCGGCGCCGCTCCGTGCTGAGCCCTTCCCGCAGCGCCCAGGTGGCAACCTGGGTACGGCCGCGCAGACCCAGTTTGCGCATGATGTTGGCGAGATGGCGGGCGACCGTGGCCGGGCTGATGAACAGGCGCTCGCCGATGGCGCGGTTGGACAGGCCCTCGGCCAGCAGCGCGCTGATCTCCCGCTCGCGCGGGGTGAGCTCGGCGGCGCTCAGCGGCGGACCGGAGACCGGCGGCCCCGGGAACTCCACCGCGGCGGCCACCGCGTCCTCGGTGCCCAGCCCGCGGCCGCGCTCCCAGGCGTCCTTGGCGGCCTCGTCGCCCAGCCGCGCCACCGCCGCCGCCAGCAGGCGGTCGCCGTTGCGCGACAGCTGCCCGGACTCGTCGCGCAGCCGGGACGCGGCCCCGCCCAATAGCGCGGCCCGCTCGGGCTGCCCCTCGCGCACGGCCAGCGAGGCCAGCGCCTCCAGGCTCCGCGCGACGGCCAGCCGCTGGCCGGTCGCCTTGCTCAGCCGCAGGCTCTCCACCAGCAGCTCGCGGGCCCTGGCGTAGTCGGACTGCTCGGTCAGCACCCGCCCGGTCTGCGCCAGGCAGCGGGCGATCTCGGGCGCCGCCCCGATGCTGCGGGCCAGCGGCAGCGCCTCCTCGAAGCGGGCCCGCGCCGCCGAAAGGTCGCCCCTGACCATGGCCAGGGTGCCCAGACCGGCCAGGCCCCTGGCCACCCCCCACTGGTTGTCGACATCCTGGAAGGCCCGGATGGCTGCGTGGTTGGCGCGCTCGGCCTCCTCCAGGCGGCCCTGGCGGGCCAGCACGCTCGCGGCGATGCCGAGCGCGAAGGCCTCCTCCCAGCGGTCGCCGGAGCGCTCCGACACCCGCACCGCCTCCTCGGCCAGCTCCAGCGCGCGGTCCAGCGAGGCCGTGCGGGCCAGCTGCATCGCCAGCGCGCTGAGCCCGGAGGCGACCACGGCCGGAGCGGCGTGCTCGCGGGCCAGCGCCAGACCGTCGGCGGCGACGGCGGCCAGGTCCTCGCGGGCGCCGAGGTCGAAGGCGAGTTCGGCGTAGCGGATCCGCGCCTCGCCGAGCACGGCGGGAGCGACGCGGGAGGTGTCGCGCTCCAGGAAGCGGCGCAGCCACAGGGCGCCCTCGGTGAAGCGGCCGCGCAGCACCCAGTAGGTGCGCAGCGCGTTGCACACGCGCAGGCCCTGCTCGGTGGCGCCGCCCGCCAGCGACCAGTTGAGGGCGGCGTGCAGATTGCCCTGCTCGTAGTCGCCCCGGCGGACGGTGCGCACCTGCTGCCGCCACGGGGTGCCGCGCCGGAAGCCCGCGGCGGTGGACCGCTCGCAGTCGGCCACGACGTAGTCGCGGTGGCGGTCGCGCAGCGCCGTCTCCTCACCGGAGGCGGCCAGCTGCTCGGCGGCGTAGTGGCGGATGGTGTCCAGCAGCCGGTACCTGGCCAGCCCGTCGACCTCGCCGTCGAACATCACCAGCGACTTATCTAGCAGCGAGGTGTGCAGGTCGAGCACATCCTCGCGCGGCAGGGAGCGGTCGCCGCAGACCTCCTCGGCGATGTCCAGCGACCAGCCGGAGAACACCGACAGCCGTCGCAGCAGGGTGCGCTCGGCGTCCGACAGCAGGTCGTGGCTCCAGTCGACGGTGGCACGCAGGGTCTGCTGGCGGGCGGGGGCGGCGCGGTCGCCGCGGGTCAGCAGCCGGAAGCGGTCCGACAGCCGGTCCAGGATCTGGTCGAGGGTCAGCACCCGCACCCACGCCGCCGCCAGTTCGATGCCCAGCGGGATGCCGTCGAGCATCCGGCACAGGTCCACCACCGCGCCGATGGTGTCCGGCGTGGTGTCGAAGTCGGGCCGCACGGCGGCGGCTCGGGCGCAGAACAGCTCGATGGCGCCGTGCGAGAGCACCTCGTCGAGCTGGCCGGGCTCGATCGGCATCGCCGGGTTGGGGCACGACAGCGGCGGCACCCGCCACACGGTCTCGCCCGGCACCCGCAGCGTCTCGCGGCTGGTGGCGAGCACGCGCAGCCGGGTGCCTGAGGTGATCAGCGCCCGCACCAGGTCGGCGACGGCCTCGATCAGGTGCTCGCAGGTGTCCAGGAGCAGCAGCATCCGGCGGTCGCGCAGCGCCGCCACCATGGTGGCGCGCAGCGGGCGGTCGGGCTCCTCCAGCACGCCGAGCGTGGCGGCGATGCGCGAGTCGACGTGCTCGGGCCGGTCCAGCTCGGCGAGCTGCACCATCCGGACTCCGTCGGCGAAGTCGTCGGCGGCGCGCAGCGCGACCTGCGTGGCCAGGCGGCTCTTGCCGATACCGCCGACTCCGCACAGCGTGACGAGGCGATTGTCGGCCAGGAGTTGACGGATCTCGGCGACATCGCGGTCGCGGCCGAAGAATCCGTTCGGCTCGGCCGGCAGATTGTGGCGGTGCTGCCCAGTGGTCATGTCGGGGTAGATCGATTGCTCGCGGCAGGGGAGGGCGGAGGGTTAAGCAGGTCAAAACGGTGTCGGACGTAGTTTGTCATTAACCGCGGGGTCCTCGTCCATAACATGACCAAAATTGGACGAATTGCCCCGTGGAGTGCGGGTCTGACAGTACAGAAATGATCTTGACCTGCGTACCGTCGTCATTTCGGGTAATTGCGCGATCCGAAACCGACGCTCCGCGCCTCTGCCAGGGCGGCCGCCCGGACGCGGTCAGCCCGGCTCGACCGCGACCCCCATCGAGCGGGCCGTCCCGGCCACCGTGCGCATCGCCGCCTCGATATCGCCGGTGTTGAGGTCCGGCAGCTTCCGCTCCGCGATCGAGCGCAGCTGCGCGCGGGTCAGTACGCCCGCCCGCTCGTGCCCCGGCCGCCCGGCGCCGGGGCCGCCCAGCGCCCGGCGGATCAGGTACGCGGTGGGCGGCGTCTTGAGCCGCAGCGCGAACGAGCGGTCCTCGAAGACGGTCACCACGGCCGGCACCACCTCGCCGCGCTGCCCGGCGGTGGCCGAGTCGTAGGCCCGCTTCACCTCCATCAGGTTCGCGCCGGCCTGGCCGAGCGTCTTGCCGAGGTCGGCCACTGCCGCGTCCCCGGCGCTGAGGTTCAGCGTCGCCTCGAACACCGCCTTGCGCGATCCGCGCGCCCCCTGTGTCGCCGCCATGGTCGCCCCTTCGCATCCGTGCTGGTCACCGGCTGCATGGACGCTAGAGACTCCAGCCGCTGGAGACGCAAACCGGTTTTCCGTGGCGGCGCGCGCAAGGGGCGGGCACGGGAACGGGGGCACGTCCGCGCCGGTGCGGCGCGGACGTGCCCCCGCGGCGTGATGGGGCGAAGCCTTCGTCAGCCGAAGGTCACGTCACTGCACAGGTAGTAGGACTGGTCGAGGTGGCTGGCCTGCCAGATCGTGTAGACGACGTGGCGGCCGGTGCGCCCGGGGGCGCTGAGGTTGCTGATGACGGTCGTCTCGGCCGGCGCGTAGGAGCCGGTCGTCCGGATCAGCTCGAGGTCGCTCCAGCGCAGCGGCTGGGTGGCGGTGTTGACGCCCTGGCGCGTGACGTAGATCTGGAAGTAGTCCGCGCCGTGCCGGGCCTGGTCGGTCAGCGTGACCGAGAAGTTGCTGCTGCTGGGCAGCCGGGTGGTCTGCCAGGCGCCGACGGCGTCGAGAGCGTTGTAGCGACCGCCCTCGGCGCGGCCGCCGCTGCACAGCTGCCCGTCGGGAATGGAGCCCCGGTGGTTGCCGCGAAGGTTCTCGCGGTACAGGCCGTTCCAGTTCCACATGGCATTCGGATTGGCCTGCCACGCCTGCCAGCACATCGGGTCCTGCTGGGCCATGTTGGGGTTCAGGTGGTCATGGCCCCAACGCTCCCAGCAACCGTAATTGCGGGTGGCGGGCGAGGTGATGGAACCGTGCGCCGAAGCGGTTCCCGTGAACATCGTGGAGAGCAGCAAGAGGCTGGTCAGCGCCACGAGGATCGGGCGCAGAGCGGATCGCACGCGGACGTGCGGGGGAGAAAACATGGGCACCAGATCTCCGGTAGAACGGCGATTTCTGATGCGGCGTCCAAGTCGAGATAATAAGCGGGTAACACTGCCTTAATCAAGATGGACGTGATCGTCCCGTTAAGTTGATCTTGGAATTGTGTCGATTCCTTTTGTCGCGCTCCGGGTTTTGTCTCAGCCGGTCGGGTGGCCCCGCACGGCCGGCATGAACCGTCCGCGGACAGGGGCCGCTCGTCCGGCGGCACGGCGGCGCCGAGGCACCAGACGCACCTCGGCGCGGCCGCCGGCCCGGTGCGGACATGCGCACGGCCGATGCACGGGTCGGCGGTAGGCGGGGCGCCGGCAATGGGTCCCCGTGGCGCTAGGGCCCTCCGCCCGTGCGCGCCTCCAGGGCGAGGAATGCCACGTCGGGCGTACGCCCTCGCGAGCTCCGGGCAGATCGACGCGCAAGTCGGACATGGTGGGAGCGTCGGTCCAGTGGCGTGCAAGCCGGCGGACATGCCGGCCGCGGTCCAGTAGGCGTTCCGCTTGCTGGGGCAGGCGGTCCGCTGTTCCCAAGGAAGGACGCTCCCTCCCTGCTCGACGGGCGCGACCGGGCGCTCCCGCCGCCTGCCGCCGCTCGCTCCGGCATCTTCCGGCGCCGTTCTCCGGCGTGACCGGCGCCCGAGCACGGTAGAGCCGTCCCGCAGCCCGTGCCGCGCCGGCTCCTCCAAGGCTGCGCCGCCTCCATCCCCGAGTCCGCACGCGGATCGGATGCGCAGACGCAGCGGCCTGCGAAGCAGGCATCCGGCAGCGCTCGCCGGGACGGACACCGGTCAAGGCGGTCGCCGCCGACCCGCCGCACGCACCATCGGCGCCGCACGGCCAGCGCTCGGACGATCTCCCGCATCCGCTTCCCGGCACCGCTGTGCGCCCGTACATGCACCAGCGCCCGGACCGCCGTCGCGCCGCCGCCCTGCGATGAGCCCGGTGCGGCCGCCGCATGCGTTGGCCCGCGGATCTCAGGACCGGTTTCGAGTGGCTCGTCGCCCCCGCCGCTGCCATGTCAACCTCGGATCCAGCACTATCGTCCGGACCGCCGACACCCGGCCGATCTCCGTCGCGCCGCTAGTCCCTCAGGACGCGGAAGCCGCCGGTCACGTCCATGGCCTCGACCGGTCCGGCCATCGCGCCCGGCGCGGTGGCCGTCTGAGGCATGGCGCCGCCGCTCCGATGGCCGGGGTCCCGGTCGCCGCGGTTCCGTCCGGCCCGGCGCCGAGCGCGGACCACGGGCGTCTGCGGAGACCCGTAACTGAGAACCGTTTTCGAGTAGGCTTGCCGCGATTCGCCGTCTCTTACCGGGGTTGCGCCGTGTCCACCACCGACGATCGGCACTCGACGTGGGCCGACGACGATCTGATCCCGCCGGACGAATGGGGGCGCCGCAGGCAGAGCGAGACCACCCGCACGGTCTGGCTGTTCGCCGCGATCGCGGTGCTCCTCGCGGTCGGGCACTCCTTGCTGTCGGGCTGGCTCACCGCGCCCGCCTTCCTGGCCTGGGCCACCATCTTCGTCGCGATCTGCCTGCAGGCGCTGCCGTTCCTGGTGTTCGGCGTGGCGCTGTCGGCGGCGCTGACGGCCTTCGTGCCCGCCTCGTGGTGGGCGCGGGCGGTGCCCAGGCGGGCCGGGCTCGCGGTGCCGGTGGCCGGGCTGGCCGGGGCGGTGCTGCCCGGCTGCGAGTGCGCCTCGGTTCCGGTCGCGGGCGGCCTGATCCGGCGCGGGGTGGCGCCGGCCGCCGCCCTCACCTTCCTGCTCTCGGCCCCGGCCATCAACCCGATCGTGCTGGTGGCCACCGCCGTCGCCTTCCCCGACCAGCCCGAGATGGTGCTGGCCCGCTTCGTCGCCTCGCTCGCGGTCGCCGTCGCGATCGGGCTGCTGTGGGCCCGCTTCGGCCGGGCCGAGTGGCTGCGGCTGCCGCGCCGCCCCCACGTCGAGGGCGGCGGCCGGTGGGCGGTGTTCCGCGCCTCCATGGAGCACGACCTCCTGCACGCGGGCGGCTTCCTGGTGGTCGGCGGGCTGGCCGCCGCCACCCTCAACGTCGCCGTGCCCCGCGACTGGCTCACGGCGGTGGCGGAGAACCCCTGGCTGGCCGTGCTGGCGCTGGCCGTGCTCGCCGTGCTCCTCTCGATCTGCTCCGAGGCCGACGCCTTCGTGGCGGCGAGCCTGACCGCGTTCTCACCCGTCGCCCAGCTGGTGTTCCTGGTGGTCGGGCCGATGGTCGACCTCAAACTGATCGCTCTGCAGGCCGGCACCTTCGGTCGCGCGTTCGTGGTCCGGTTCGCCCCGGCCACCTTCGCCGCCGCCGTCGCGGCCGGCGCGCTCGTGGGATGGTGGCTGCTGTGAACCGCATGGCGCAGGGAATGGTGCTGGTGCTCCTGGGCGCGGCCGCGCTGGGCTGCACCCTCGCCTCCGACCTCTACCTGAACTACGTCCAGGGTGCCTTCCGCCCGTTCCTCGCCGCCGCCGGGGCGGTGCTGGCGCTGCTGGGCGCGGCCCGGGTGGCCGCCGAACTCCGGCGCACACTGCGCCCGCCGGCCGAGGACGGCACCGCCGAGGCCGTCGCGCAGGGCGGCGACGGCGGCGAGGCCCACGGCGACCCGCACGACCACGCCCATGGCGCGCCCCGGGTGGCCTGGCTGCTGCTGCTTCCCGCGATCTTCGTCTTCGTGGTCAGCCCGCCGCCGCTTGGCGCCTTCACCGCCGAGACCGGCCAGCGCGCCGAGCCGCCCGCCGAGGCGGCCGCCGGACCGGCGGCGGCCGCGCTCGAACCGCTGCCGGAGGCCGACGGCCCCGTCGCCATCGAACTCAAGGACTTCCTGATGCGCGCCTGGCTGGCCGACCCGGGCCTCGAGGGTCGCGAGGTGCAGCTCACCGGCTTCGTCACCGAGAGCGACGAGGGCGGCTGGTACCTCACCCGGCTGGAGATGAACTGCTGCGCGGCCGACGCCATCGTGAACCAGGTGGTCGTCTCGGGCGCCGAAGCGCCGCCGACCGACTCCTGGGTGAGCGTCGTGGGCACGTGGGTGCCGCCCCAGGGCGACACCTCGGAGCAGGTGCCGACACCGGAGCTGGCGGCCCTGACGGTCATCGGGCTGGACGCCCCTCCCGACCCCTACGAGTAGGGCGCCTTCACCCGTCTGAGCCTGTCCGTCCGACCGGCCGCATGTCGCGGCCTACCGTCTGACATCTCGCGGCGGAGCCGCGCCGCCTGCCCGTATGAGCGGCGGTCCGTTCGCCGTCCTGAGCCTGTTCGCCCTGAAGCTCGCGTCGCGGCCGCATGGCTTGACCCGTGGCGGTGCCGGCCGCCCGCCTGGACCTGCTCGTCCGATGGCAACCCTGCGGCGGGGCACGCCCTGACGTGTGCGTGCAAGCTGCGCTCGTCGTCCGACTGAGCCCGTTCATCCCGCCAAAGCCTCGGGATGCGGCCGCCACGACTGATCGCCCACATTCGAGGAATGATTACGGTTATCATATCCAGGCGTCGCATGGTTGCAGAGTGTGACCGTATCGCGGTGACGTGTCCGCGCGGCACCCACCCACAGGACTCTCGGATTGAGGATGATCCCCGGTGAAAATCGCCTTCGTCGGCAAGGGCGGCAGCGGTAAGACGACGCTGTCATCGCTGTTCGTGCGGTACCTGGCCGCGTCCGGCCGTGGCGTCGTGGCCGTCGACGCCGACATCAACCAGCACCTCGGCGAGGCGCTCGGTGTGACCGACCCCCGGCGGCTGCCGCCCGCCATGGGCGGTGAGTTGGCCGAGCTCAAGGAGTTCCTGCGCGGCGACAACCCGCGGATCGCCTCGGCCGCCGCCATGGTCAAGACCACGCCGCCCGGCCGAGGCTCCCGGCTGCTGCGCCCCGGCGCCGACGACTGGCTGCACCGCCGCTTCGCCGCCGTGCTGCCCGGCGGCGCCCGGCTGATGGTCACCGGCCCCTTCGACGAGGACGACCTCGGCGTCGCCTGCTACCACTCCAAGGTCGGCGCCGTCGAGCTGTACCTGAACCACCTCGTCGACGGCCCCGACGACCACGTCGTGGTCGACATGACCGCTGGCGCCGACTCCTTCGCCTCCGGCCTGTTCACCCGCTTCGACCTCACCTTCCTGGTGGCCGAACCGACCCGCAAGGGCATCGGCGTCTACCGCCAGTACGCCGACTACGCCCGCGACCACGGCGTACGCATCGCGGTGATCGGCAACAAGGTCACCGGACCCGACGACCTCGCCTTCCTGCAGGCCGAGGTCGGCGACGCGCTGCTGGTCGCCCTGGAGCACTCCGCCGCGGTGCGCGCCATGGAGCAGGGCCGCCCGTTCACCCTCGCGGACCTGGAGCCCGCCAACCGCGAGGCGCTCGGCGTGCTGGCCGACGCGGTGCGCGCCGTCCCGCAGGACTGGGAGACCTTCGGCCGCCAGGCGGTGGAGTTCCACCTCAAGAACGCTCGCGGCTGGGCGAACGCCGCCGTGGGCGCCGACCTCGCCACCCAAGTGGACCCGGATTTCGTGTTCGGCCCCGAGTCGCTGCTGGTCGGCTCACCCAACTGACGCATCACGGCTCTGGCCGTCCACCGGAGCGAGCGCAAGCCCTCCAGCGCCCCTGTGGACAAGCCCATCCGCGGCGCCCGGTTGTCCACAGCCCGCCGCCGCCGCGATGGCGCCGCCCTGGCCGCCGCGGCATTCTCGAACCGTGGCGGTCACGTTGCCGCCTACCAGGTCCTGTCAGGGGAGGGAGAGCCGATGCGCGCTGGTTCCCCCGCACGCACCCGCAGTGGCCTGGACGCCCGAGGGCCGTCGACGCGAGTCGGCGGGGCTTCACGGGAAGCACGGTCCCGGCCAGCCGGGGCCGTTGTTGACAACGAAACGATGGCCAGTGGCGTACCACGGCGACGTGACCGTCCACCATCATCCGCAGACCAGTCCGCAGTCAGCATCCCGGCCCACGGCGGGCCGCCGTCCCCGAAACGGAGGTGAGGCCCACGGCCTCCATCCCACCGGGCCGCCTCCGCAGACAGGAGGCGAACCCCCTCACACCACCGGAACCGGAGAACCCTCGGTCCGGTGCTTACTCCCCACCGGAATCACCAGGGGAGTCCCGGCCACCGGATCGGTGATGACCCGTGCCTCCAAGTCGAACACCTCGGCCAGCAGCCGCTCGGTGATCACCTCGCTCGGCGGCCCCTGCGCCACGATCCTGCCCTCGCGCATCACCACCAGCCGTCCGGCGTAGCGCGCGGCCAGATTGAGGTCGTGCAGGACCATCACGACCGTCCGGCCCAGCTCGGTGTGCAGCCGCTCGATCAGATCGAGCACGTCCACCTGATGGGCGAGGTCGAGGAAGGTCGTCGGCTCGTCCAGCAGCAGCAGGTCGGTACCCTGGGCGAGTGCCATCGAGAGCCAGGCCCGCTGCCGCTGGCCGCCGGACAGCTCGTCCACACCGCGCTCGGCCAGGTCCAGGATGCCGGTGAGCCGCAGCGCCTCGTCCACCGCCGCCTCGTCGTCGGACGACCACTGCTGGTACCAGTGCTGGGTGGGGTGGCGCCCGCGCGCGACCAGGTCCGCGACGGTGAGGCCGTCAGGCGCCTGCGGCGACTGCGGCAGGATGCCGAGCACCCGCGCCACCTCGCGGGTTGGCCGCCGCCGGATCTCGGCTCCGTCGAGCAGCACCCGGCCGGCGTGCGGGCGCAGCAGCCGCCCGAGCGCGCGCAGCAGGGTGGACTTGCCGCAGCCGTTCGGGCCGATGACGGCGGTGATGGTGCCGTCGAGCACGTCCAGGTCCAGGCCGTCGACGACGATGGTGTCGTCGTAGCCCAGGCGCAGGCCCTCGGCGTGCAGTCGCACCTGCGGAGGGGGCGGCTCGGTCATGCGCTGGCCTTCCGGTTGCGGAGGACGAGGAGGTAGATCAGGTAGGCGGCTCCCAGGCTGCCGGTGATGATTCCGACGGGCAGCTGGAAGGCACCGAACAGGCTGCGGGCGGCGAGGTCGGAACCGCAGGTCAGTACCGCTCCCACCAGAGCGGAGGCGAGCAGCGGCGGCCGGTGGCCGCCGGCGAGCCGCAGCGCGATCTGCGGGGCGGCCAGCGAGACGAACAGGATCGGTCCGGCCGCGGCGGTGCCGATGGCGGCCAGCAGGATGGCGAGCAGCAGCAGCACGGAGCGGTCGCGGTCGAGCCGCACGCCCAGGCCGCGCGCGGTGTCGTCGTCGTGGCCGAGCGCGTCGAGCGAGCGGGCGCCCAGCAGCGCGAGCGGCACGAGGACGGCCAGCGCGATCGCCACCGGGACGGCGTTCTCCCAGGTACGGGCGTTGAGGCTGCCGGTGATCCAGACGAGTGCCCGTCCGGCGTCGGTGACCTCGCCCCGGGTGAGCAGCCACAGGGTGACGTTCATCAGCACCGCCGACATACCGACGCCGATGAGCAGCACCCGGTAGCCGTCGATGCCGCGCCGCCAGGCGAGCAGGTACAGGACGCCGCCGGCCAGCAGCCCGCCGGCCAGGGCGGCGAGCGGCACGCCGAGCTGGGCGAGCAGTCCGCTGACGGCGCCGTAGACGCCGCCCGCGACCGCGATCGCCACGACGGCGACGCTGGCGCCGTGGGTGACGCCGAGCAGGTCCGGGCTGGCCAGCGGGTTGCGCATGATCGTCTGGGTGATGGCGCCGGACATGGCCAGCGCCGCACCGACCAGCGCGCCGGTGGCCGCCCGCGGCACCCGCACCTGCCAGACGGTGAACTGGTTGTCGGAGCTGAGCCCGAGCGCGGTGGCGATCACGTCGGCTGCCGGGACGTCGCTGTGGCCGATCAGCAGGCTCGCCAGCAGCGTGCCGAGCAGCGCCAGCGCACCGAGCACGACGGTGGCCGCGCCGCGCAGGCGCAGGACGGCCGAGAACGGGCCGATCCTGACCACCAGGCGCCCGCGGCGGCGCACGGGCGCCCCTGGGGCGGAGGCGAGGAGGGTCATAGCCGGACGAGCCTCCTGCGGCGGACGAGCGCGATGAAGAACGGCGCCCCGATGATCGCCAGCACGATGCCGACCTGGAGCTCGCCGGGCGGCGCGACGACCCGGCCGATCACGTCGGCGGCCACCAGCAGCGCGGCGCCGAGCAGCGCCGAGTACGGCAGCAGCCAGCGGTAGTCGGCGCCGGTGATCCCGCGGGCGAGGTGCGGCACGATCAGACCGACGAAGGCGATCGGCCCGCAGGCGCCGACGGTGACCCCGGTGAGCAGGGTGATGGCCAGCAGTCCGACCACCCGCGCCCGCCCCACCCGGTGGCCCAGCGAGCGGGCGACGTCGTCGCCGAGGGCCAGCGCGTTCAGGGCGGGTCCGTTGGCCAGCGCCAGCACCACGCCGACCAGCAGGAAGGGCAGCATCTGCGGCAGGATCGCGGGGTCGCGCCCCACCAGGGAGCCGACCCGCCAGAACCGGAAGGACTCCATCGTCTGCTGGTCCATCAGCACGATCGCCGAGACCAGCGAGTAGGTGAGCCAGCTGACCGCGGTACCGGCCAGCGCCAGGCTGAGCGGGGTGGGGCCGCGGCCTCGGGTGGATCCGACCAGGTAGACGGCGACGGCGGCCAGGGCCGCCCCGGCGAAGCCGAACCAGGCCAGGCCGAGCAGGTCGGTGACGCCCAGCAGCGCGATGCACAGCACCACCGCCAGCGCCGCGCCGTGGGTGACGCCGAGCAGGCCGGGGTCGCCCAGCGGATTGCGGGTGTGGCCCTGCATGAGGGTGCCGGCCAGGCCGAGTGCGGCGCCGGCCAGCAGTCCGAGCAGGGTGCGCGGGAGCCGGATCTCGTGCACGATCACGTCCGCCTCGGGGCCCGCCGTGGAGGTGAGCGCCTGCCACACCGTGCCGGGGGAGAGCGGGTTCGTGCCGACCGTGACGCTCGCCACTACCGCGGCGGCCAGCGCGGCCAGCAGCACCAGCAGCCCGACCGCCCGACGCCGCCGCCGGGCGCCCGTTTCGGGCGGCCCCGCCGCGACGGCCGCCGCGGCCGGGGGTGTCGCGGTCGTCGGGGTGGTCACTCGGTTCCTTCCGGGCGCGGCGGACGGGTGGCGATGCGGGCGGTTGCTCTTTACGGTACGGCCTGATTAAGTTTGCCACGCCTAAGTTAGGTTCGGCTAAGTGGCCCGCGGGGTATCGGCGGCGGGCGGCTGGAATGTGAGTGGGTTCGGCTATGTACAGCACGCAACGCGCCCGCCGGGGCGGCTCCGGCGCACGCCGGATCGGCCTGGGCCTGGCCGCGGTCACGGTGTCGGTCGCACTGGTCTCCGCCTGCGGCGGCGGCGCCGAGGGCACCGACCCCGCGTCGGTCACCCCGGGCCCGGACGGCTTCCCCCGCGTGGTCGAGCACGCCATGGGCGAGACGGTGATCGAGACGGCGCCCGAGCGGGTGCTCGCACTGGACGCCACCTATGTCGACGCGGCTCTGGCCCTGGAGGCGACCCTCGTCGGCTACACCACCTTCGTGGCCGAGGACGAGCCGCTGCCCGCGTACTTCGGCGAGGCCGCCGAGACCTACGCCGCCGACGCGCGCCCGGTGGGACTGCTCACCCAGGCCGACCCCGAACTGGTCGAGCAGACCGACCCCGACCTGATCCTGTCGGCCCGGGTCCGCGACGAGCAGGGCTACGACCAGTTCTCCGCCATCGCGCCCACGGTCTACTCAGAGGAGACCGGCGCCACCTGGAAGGAGAACCTGCTGCTGGCGGGCGAGGCGCTGGGCCGCGAGGAGCAGGCGCAGCGGCTGGTCTCCGACTTCGAGGCACGCGCCCAGGCCATCGGCGACGCCATCCGCGAGCAGGAGGGCGGTGCCCCCACCGTCTCGATCGTGCGCTTCGCCGGCGACGCCGACGGCGTGCGGTTGTACTCGCGCAACTCCTACATCGGCGTGATCCTGGACGATCTCGGCCTGCCGGCCCCCGAGGGCCAGGCCGAGACCGAGGACATCGTCACCTACCACAGCCCCGAGCGGATCCTGGACCTGGATGCGGAGCACATCTTCGTGGCCACCTACGCCGACGGCACCGGCGAGGTGGAGGCCGACCGCGAGCGCTATACCTCCAGCCCGCTGTGGGACCAGCTCCAGGGCGTCCAGCACGAGGTGGACGACGCCTACTGGATCTCCGGTGTCGGCGTCATCGCCGCCAACCGGGTGTTGGACGACATCGCGGCCGAGTTCGGGGTCGACCCGGCGGTCGGCGGCGCGAGCGCGTCGCCCGGTGCCGGGCCGAGCGGGGAGCCGAGCGACGAGGCGTCGGCCGACGAGTAGCGCACCGCCGCGGCGGGGAGGGGCGTCCGAACGCCCTGTCCCCGCCGTACGCGTGCCCGCACCAGGAAGGACCGCCCATGGAGCTGCCCCGCTCGTTCGCGGGCGCCCCAGCCCGGCCGCTGTCGGCGCTGCCCCCGCCCGTGGTCGCGCGGGTGCGCGAGCTGGCCGGCGGCGGCGAGCCCGTCGCCGGCTACCTGTACGACCCGGACCTGGCCGCGCGGCGCGCGGCCGCGCTGCGGGCGGCGCTGCCCGGCTGGGCCCGCGTCTACTTCGCCCTCAAAGCCAACGGATACCCGCCGCTGGTCGAGCGGCTGGCCGGGGCGGTGGACGGCTTCGAGGTGGCGTCGGCGGCCGAGGCCGAGCAGGCGCTGGCCGCGGGCGGGCCGCGCCGGATCGCGGCCAGCGGCCCCGGCAAGTCCGAGGCGATGCTCGCCGCCCTGGCGCGGGCGCACGCCGAGGGACGCGGCCGGGTGGTCGTGAACGCCGAGAGCGAGCTGGAGCTGTACCGGATATCGGCCGCCGCCGGGGCGGTCGGGACCCGGCTGCGGGTGGCGCTGCGGATCAACCCTGACCGGGTGGCGGTCAGCGGCGCGCTGGCGATGGGCGGTGTGCCGAGCCCGTTCGGGCTGCCCGAGGAGCGGGTCCCGGCCGCGGTCGCGCTGGCCCGGTCGCTGCCCGGTGTGGACCTGGCCGGCTTCCACGTGCACGCCGTCAGCGGGAACCTGGACGCCGCCGCGCACGCCGGCTACGTGCGCTCGGTGCTGGAGTGGTCGGCGGCTGCCGCCGCCCGCCACGGGGTGGCGCTGCGGCTGGTGGATGTCGGCGGCGGCCTCGGGGTGCCCTTCGAGGACGAGGACGCCTTCGACCTGGAGCTGTTCGCGTCCGAGCTGCGCCGGCTGCCCGACCCCGGGGTCGAGGTGGTCGTCGAGCCGGGCCGCTGGATCGCGGCGCCGGCGGGCTGGTACGCCGCCGAGGTCACCGATGTGAAGACCAGCTACGGCACCGCCTTCGCGGTGCTGCGCGGCGGTATCAACCACTTCCAGCTGCCGGTCTCCTGGGAGCTGCGGCACAACTTCGCGGTGGTGCCGGTGCCGGACTGGCCGCCGGGGCGGCCCCGCCCCGAGGCGCGCGGCGTGCCGGTGACCGTGGTGGGGGAGCTGTGCACTCCGGAGGACACCCTGGCCAGGGACGTGACGGTGCCGCTGCTGCGGGCCGGCGACGTGGTGGTCTTCCCCAACGCGGGCGCCTACGGCTTCGAGTTCGCCATGCCCGCCTTCCTGGGCCATCCGCCCGCGTTCCGGCGCTCGGTGCCGCCCACCGCGGCCCCCGGGTCCGTGGTGGGCGGGCGGCCGGCCGAGCCCGCCGCCCGGGCGGCGGGTGACGCCCGGTTCACGGGGGGTGCTCCTTGACGGCCCTCTCGGGCCAACTAAGGTAAGCATTGCCTGATTTGAGTTAGCCATACCTAAGTAGCGGATGGATGCGTGGATCCGTCCGCAGTCGGCCGCGCCCCGCGTCCGGGAGGCAGCGCCGCGCGCCGCACGCACCTAGCGAAGGACCCGCCATGACCCATGCCGAGCTGACGCCCATGCGCACCGCCGCACCGCCGCAGGCCGCCGTCGAGTACACGCACCTCGACGGCGAGGAGGTCGCCGGCGACCCCACCCCCTGGGCGGCGCTGTACGCCGAGGTCTACGCCGGTGCGGCGCACCTCGCCGACCACCGCGACCCGCCCTTCGCCGCCCGCCTGGCGCACAGCGCCGCCCGGCCCGGGTTCCGGCTGACCGCAGGGCACGTCGGCGGGGAGCCCGCCGGTTTCGTCTACGGATACACCCTCGGGCCCGACACCGGCTGGTGGCGCGGCCTGGACCCCGAGCCCGACCCCGGCTTCGTCCAGGAGTGGCCCGGGCGCACCGTGGCGGTGTGCGAGGGCCTGATCCTGCCGCGCTTCCGCGGCCTGGGCCTCACCGGCACCGCCATGGCCGCCTTCCTGACCGGCCGCACCGAGGAGCGCGCCGCCGGGCTGGTCGCGGAGTCCAACGAGCACGCACTCTCCGTCTTCCTCCGGCACGGGTGGATGGCCGTCGGCACCACCGTCCCCTATCCCGGCTGGCGCCGGCACACCGCCATCGTGCTGCCGCTGCGGGCCCGCTGACCCGTGGCCGACTCCGCGATGCTCAGCTCCGACGTCGACCAGGCGTCCGCCCCCGTACCCGACCGCGCCGCGATGCGCGGCATCCTGGACCGCCAGGAGCGCCGCGAATCCGCCGCGCGCACCTACGCCCGGCGCTTCCCCGTCGTCCCCGTCCGGGCGCACGGCATGACCGTCGAGGGCGCCGACGGCCGCTGCTACCTGGACTGCCTGTCCGGCGCCGGCACCCTCGCCCTGGGCCACAACCACCCGGTGGTGGTCGACGCCCTGCGCAAGGTGCTCGACTCCGGCCGGATGCTGCACACCCTGGACCTCGCCACCCCCGAGAAGGACGACTTCACCGACGCGCTGCTGGCCGGCCTGCCCCGCGCGTTCGCCGAGCGGGCCCGCGTCCAGTTCTGCGGCCCGGCCGGCACCGACGCGGTGGAGGCGGCGCTCAAGCTCAGCCAGACCGCCACCGGCCGCGGCGGCCTGCTCGCCTTCACCGGCGCCTACCACGGCATGACGCTGGGCGCGCTGGCCGTCTCCGGTGGCGTCGCCGCCAAGGAGCCGGTCACCGGCATCGCCGCCGACGTCACCCGGCTGCCCTTCCCCTACTCCTACCGCTGCCCGTTCGGCATCGGCGGCGAGCAGGGCGAGCACGTCGCCGCCGAGTACGCCGCCCGGCTGCTCGACGACCCCTCCGGCGGCGTCACCCCGGCGGCGGCGCTGCTGGTGGAGCCGGTGCAGGGCGAGGGCGGCGTGGTGCCGGCCCCCGACGGCTGGCTGCGCCGCCTGCGCGAGCTGACCGCCCGGCACGGCACCCTGATGATCGCCGACGAGGTGCAGACCGGCGCCGGGCGCACCGGCGCCATGTGGGGCGTGCAGCACTCCGGCGTGCTGCCCGACATCATGGTCATGTCCAAGGCCATCGGCGGCGGGCTCCCGCTGGCCGTGATCGCCTACCGCGACGACCTGGACGTGTGGCGCCCCGGCGCGCACGCGGGCACCTTCCGCGGCACCACCCTGGCGATGGCGGCCGGAGCCGCCACCCTGCGCTTCATCGCGGCCGAGCGGCTGGCCGAGCGCGCCGCCGAACTGGGGGAGCGGATGCTGGCGCGGCTGCGCGAACTGCGCGGGCGCTTCGCCTCGGCCGGCGACGCCCGCGGCCGCGGCCTGATGCTCGGCCTGGAGATCGTGGACCCGTCGGGGGAGCCCGACGCGCTCGGCGCGCTGCCCGCCGCCCCGCTGCTGGCCAGGAGGGTGCAGGCCGAGGCGCTGCGCGCCGGTGTCATCGTGGAACTGGGCGGGCGGCACGATGCCGTGGTGCGGCTGCTGCCGCCGCTGACCATCACCGACGAGGAAGCGGACCGCGTGCTGGCCGTGCTGGCCGACGCGATCGGGACCGCGGAGCGGAGAACGCTGCGATGACCCTGCCGACACGCGTGCCGCCGGGTGCGCCGGCCCACGCGGACGCCCTCGCGGAACTGGTCGAGGAGGCGCTGCGCGGCCTCGCCGACGGCCGGGCCGACCGGGGCGGCCCGGCGCCGCAGGGGCCGCCCGGGCGGCTGGCCGCCGCGCTGCTGGGCGACCTGGGCGAGCCGCTGCCCGAGGAGCCGCAGGGGCCGGGCGCGCTGTACGAGCTGACCCGCAGGTACGCGGCGGGCGCCGCCGACCCTGCCGACCCGCACTGCGCCGCGCACCTGCACTGCCCGCCGCTGGCGGTGGCGGTCGCCGCGGACCTGGCCGCCTCGGCGCTCAACCAGTCCCTGGACTCCTGGGACCAGGCGCCGGCCGCGACCGTGCTCGAACCCCAGGTCGTGCGGGCGCTGGCCGGGCTGGTCGGCTTCAACCCTGCGGCGGCCGGGGGCGTGGTCACCACGGGCGGCACGGAGTCCAACCTCACCGGGCTGATGCTGGCCCGCGACACCGCGCTGCGCGAGCGCTTCGGCGTGGACGCCGCACGCGCCGGAGTGGCCGCCGCACCGGCCCGTCCGAGGATCCTGTGCGGCGCCGCCGCGCACTTCTCGGTGCAGCGCTCGGCCGCCCTGCTCGGCCTGGGCGAGGACGCCGTACTGGCGGTGCCGGTCGACGAGGGCCACCGGATGCGGCCCGAGGCGCTGCGCGCGGCGCTGGACGCCGTCGCGGCGGCGGGGGAGTTCACCGCCGCCGTCGTCGCCACCGCGGGCACCACCGACCTCGGCGGCATCGACCCGCTGCCCGCCGTCGCCGACCTGGCCGCCGAGTATGGCGCCTGGCTGCACGTGGACGCCGCCTACGGCGGCGGCGCGCTGTTCTCCGACCGGCTCGCCGGGCTGCTGACCGGCCTGGACCGGGCGGACTCCGTCGCGCTCGACCTGCACAAGCTGGGCTGGCAGCCGGTGGCCGCCGGGGTGTTCCTCACCCGCGACGCCGCCCTGTTCGAGCCGCTGGCCAGGAAGGTCGCCTACCTCAACCCGGCCGACGACGAGGAGGCCGGCTACCCGAGCCTGCTCGGCCGGTCGCTGCGCACCACCCGCCGCGCCGACGTGTTCAAGATCGCGGTGACGCTGCGCGCCCTGGGCCGCCGCGGCCTGGGCGCGCTGGTCGACGGCTGCCACGAGCTGGCCGCGCACGCCGCCCGCCGCATCGCCGCCGAAGCCCGCCTGGAGCTGGCGGCCCCGCCCGTGCTCACCTCGGTGGTGTTCCGCTACCGCACCGGCGCCGGGGACGCCGCCGACGACCGCGCCAACGCCGCGCTGCGCCGCCGGCTGCTCGCGCAGGGGCGCGCCGTGGTCGGCCGCACCGAGTTCGGCGGCCGGATCTGGCTGAAGCTCACCCTGCTCAACCCCGACGCCACCCCCGCCGATGTGGACGCGCTGGTGGACCAGGTGGCGGCGGCCGGAGCCGCCGAGGAGGCGGGCGCCGCCGCCCCCGAGGGGGAGGCCGGATGAGCACGCCGAACGGCCCGGGCGAGCCGGGCGCCAGATCCGGCGCGCACGCCTTCGACCTGGTCGGCATCGGCCTGGGCCCCTTCAACCTGGGGCTGGCCGCGCTCGCCGAGCCCGTCGAGGGCCTGGACACGCTGTTCCTGGAGGCCGAGCCGTCCTTCAGCTGGCACCCGGGGCTGCTGCTGGAGGGCGCCCGGCTCCAGGTGCCCTTCCTCGCCGACCTGGTCAGCCTGGTCGACCCCACCAGCCGCTGGTCCTTCCTCAACTACCTGCGCGAGCACGACCGGCTCTTCCCCTTCTACTTCGCCGAGCGCTTCCACATGCCCCGGGTGGAGTACGACGCCTACTGCGGGTGGGTCGCCCGCGAGCTGGAGCGGCGCGGCCGCTGCCGCTTCGGCGCTCCGGTGGCGTCGGTGCGCTGGGACGGCGACGCCTTCGCCGTCGAGGTCCGGCCGCCCGGCGGCGCGGGGTACCAGGTGCGCGCCCGCGACGTGGTGCTCGGCATCGGCACCGAGCCGGCGCTGCCGCGACCGCTGGCGGAGCTGCTGGCGGCGGAGGGCGGGGCGGCGCCCCCCGAGGGAGAGGTCTGCCACTCCGGCGACTACCTGCGCCACGCCGCCACCCTGCTGGCCGCCGACGACATCACCGTGGTCGGCTCCGGGCAGTCCGGCGCCGAGGTCTTCCTGGAGCTGCTGCGCGACCCCGCGCCCCGGCGGCTGCGCTGGATCACCCGCTCGCCCGCCTTCGCGCCGATGGAGTACTCCAAGCTCGGCCTGGAGCACTTCACCCCCGACTACACCCGCTACTTCCACGGCCTGCCCGAACCGGTCCGCGACCGGCTGGTGCCCCGGCAGTGGCAGCTGTACAAGGCGATCAGCGCCGACACCATCGCCGACATCCACGACGCCCTCTACCAGCGGAGCCTGCGCCCGGGCCTGCCCGAGGCGACCCTGATGCCGGGGGTGGAGCTGTCGGCGGCCGAGCGCGACGGCGGCGGCTACCGGCTGCACTGCCACCACCTCGACCAGGACCGCGCCTTCTCCTTCCGCACCCGACGGATCGTGGCGGCCACCGGCTACCGGCCGCGCCGCCCCGACCTGCTCGACCCGCTCGCCGCCTTCCTCGGCACCGACGGACGGGGCCGGCTGCGGGTCGGCGCCGACTACCGGGTCGCCACCGACCCCAAGGTGCGCGGCGGCCTGTACGTGCAGAACGCCGAGGAGCACACCCACGGGGTGGGCGCACCCGACCTGGGCCTGGGCGCGTGGCGGAGCGCCACCATCCTGAACGCGGTGACCGGCCGCACCGTCTACCGGCTCCCCGAGCGCACCGCCTACACCACCTTCGGCGTCGACGGGTCCGACGGCGCCGGGCCGGGGGAGCGGGGGCCGCGCCGGTGAGCACGCGGGCGACCCGGCACGTCTACCTCGCGGTCATCGTGCTGCACCTGGTGGCCGACGTGGCGCTCAGCCCGTTCTACCCGCAGCTGTTCGAGCGGCTGTTCGGCATCACCGACCTGAACGCCACCGGCGTGTTCATCTGGGTCTGCCGGCTCACCGCCGTGGCGGCGCTGCCGCTGTGGGGGCTGGCCGCCCGACGCGTCCCGGTGGGATGGCTGGTGGTGGCGGGCCTGGCCGCCTCGGCCGTGCTCAGCTTCGCGCTCGGCTTCGCCCCCACCTTCACCGCCTTCACCGTGCTGTCGGCCGCGCTGGTGTTCACCACGATGGCGCTCGTGCTGGCCTATCCGGCCTTCATGAGCCTGGGCGCCGAGCACGACCGGATCAGGGACGTGCGCAGCTACGCCTACGTGATCAACATCGGCACGGTGGCCGCCACCCTGATCGGCGCCGGGGTGATGGCGCTGCCCGAGGTCCGCTGGGGCATCTCGGCCTTCGCGCTGGTCGACATCGTGCTGGCCGCCGCCTGCTACCGGGTGCTGCTGCGCTCGCGCCGGGGCGCCGGTGCGGCCGGGCGCCCCGACGGCGCGGCCGGGACCGCCGCCGCCACCGGCGAGGCGCCGGTGGGCGCGCGGGCCGGGTCGGCCGGGGGCGCCGGGTCCGCGGGCACCCTGGTCCGCGCGGTGGCGCTGCTCGCGGTGCTGGTGCTCGTGTCGGAGGTGGGCCGCCAGGTGGTGCGCCCCTTCTTCACCGCCTACGCCGAGGCGGGCGGCGCCGGGCCGCTCGCCGCCGCGGTCCTGTACCTGCTGCCGCAGCTGGTGGCGGTCGCCGTGCTGCCGTCGGTGGTGCGGGTGCACCGGCTGCTCGGCGGCTGGCTGCTGCCGCTGTCGTGCGCGGCCTGCGCGGCCGGGCTGCTGATGCAGCTGCCGGCCGCCGAACCGGGGCCGCTGCTGGTGGCCGGGAGGATACTGTTCGGCGCCGGCCTCGGCTTCGGCCACATCGCCCTGGACCTGCGCGTGTTCGAGGCGGTCGGCACCCGGGGGCCGGCCTTCGCCGCCGTCGGCACGGGACGTACCGTCGGCACCCTGGTCAGCCCGGTGCTGGCCACTCCGCTGGCCGGCGCGGACCTGGCGGCGCCGCTGGCCGCCGGGGCCGGCCTGTTCGCGGCGCTGACCCTGCTCGCGCCGCTCGCCCTGCTCCGCCCGTCCGCCCGGCCCCCGGCGGCACCCGCCGCCGGGCCACCGGTGAAGGAGAGTGACGATGTCCGTGTCGGCTAGCCCGGCGGGCCCGCCTGCGTCGGCGCCGCCCCCCAGCGGTACCGATCCGGTGCTGAACCGGGAGAACTGGCGCGCGGCCGGGGCCGCGCTGCTGGCCCGCACCGTGGCCGAACTGGCCTATGAGGAGATGGCGGTGCCGGTCCCCGACGGCGGCCCCGGCCGGTGGCGGCTGGACCTCGACGGCGGCGTCACCTACCGCTTCACGGCCCGCCGCGCCGCCTTCGGCGCCTGGCGGGTGGACCCGTCCTCGCTGGTCCGGACGGCCGGCGGAGCCGAGGAGCCGGCCTGCGACCCGCGCCGCTTCGTGCTGGACGCCCGGTCCGCGATCGGGCTGCCCGGTGACGTGCTGGCCGACGTCGTCCGCGACATCACCGCCACCCAGACCGCCGACGCCCGGCTGCGCGCCTCGCTGCCCACCGCCGCCGAGCTGGCCGAGCTCTCCCACGAGGACCTGGAGGCGCACCAGACCGGGCACCCCTGCATGTTCCTGAACAAGGGCCGCACCGGCTTCTCCGCGGCCGACGCCGAGCGCTACACCCCCGAGGCGCGCGGCGACTTCCGGCTGGAGTGGATCGCGGTCGCCCCCGATCTCGGCGGCTTCCAGGCCGTGCCCGGACTGGACCGGCACCGGCTGCTCGCCGAGGAGCTGGACCCCGCCACCCGCGCCGCCTTCGCCGCCGCGGTCCGCGCGGCCGGCGCCGACCCGGACGCCTACCTGTGGCTGCCGGTGCACCCCTTCCAGTGGGACGAGGTGGTGCGGCCGCTGTTCGCCGCCGAGATCGCCGAAGGGCGGCTGGTGCACCTGGGGCAGAGCCCGGACCGCTACCGGCCGCTCCAGTCGGTGCGCACCCTCACCAACCTCGACAAGCCCTCGCGGCGCAATGTCAAGGTGCCGCTGATGATCCGCAACACCCTGGTGTGGCGGGGCCTGTCGGCCACCCAGACGCGGTGCGCGCCGCACACCACCGCCTGGCTGCGCGAACTGGCCGACGGGGATCCGTTCCTGCGCGAGGAGTGCCGGGTGGCGATGCTGGCGGAGTCGGCCTCGGTCACCGTGCCGCACCCGGCCTTCGCCGAGGCGCCCGACGCCCCGTACCGCTACCACGAGCTCCTCGGCGCGATCTGGCGCGAGCCGGTGCACAACTACCTGGAGCCGGGCGAGCGGGCCAGGACGATGGCCGCGCTGCTGACCGAGGGCAGCGACGGGCGCGCCTTCGCCGCCGAGCTGGTGGCCCGCTCCGGCCTGGACGCCCACGCCTGGCTGCGCGCCTTCCTGCACGCCCTGCTCCCGCCGGTGCTGCACTACCTGTACCGGTACGGCGCGTCCTTCACCCCGCACGGGGAGAACGTGGTGCTCGTCTTCGACCGGCGCGAGGTGCCGGTGCGGATCGCGCTGAAGGACTTCGGCTCCGACGTCGAACTGCTCCCCTTCGACCTGCCCGAGTACGCGCGGCTGCCCGAGCACGTGCGCGCCGTGCTGCACCGCTGGCAGCCGGGCGAGCTGGCCCACTCCGTGCTCTCGGCCATCTGCGCCGGGCACTTCCGCTACTTCACCGACATCGCCGAGCGGCACCTCGGCGTGCCCGAGGACGCGTTCTGGGCGCTGGTGCGCGAGGAGATCACCGCCTACCACGGTCGCTTCCCGGAGCTTTCGGAGCGCTTCGCCTGGTTCGACCTGCTGGCGCCGGTGATCGACCGGGTGGCGCTCAACCGGGAGCAGCTGATCGGCGGCGGCTTCCACGACCGCGCCGAGCGCGACGCCCAGTTCGACGTCATGTACGGCAAGGTCGTCAACCCGCTGCACCGGCCGGAGCCCGGCACCGCGCCGGCGGGCCCGCCGGAGGCACCGGAAGGCGGCCGCGCGTGACCGCCGCACCGCAGACCGCCCCCGGCCCGGCCGCGCCGTCGGGGTCAGCCGCAATGGCGCTGCCGCCCGAGCTGACCGGGAAGCACTGGCGGCGCGCAGCCCGCGAGCTGGCGGCCAAGATGCTCGCCGAGCTGAGCTTCGAGGAGGCGCTGCGCCCCGAACCGGCCGGGGAGGGCCGCTGGACGGTGCGGCTGGACGGCGGGGACGGCGGACCGGTCGCCTACTCCTTCGCCGCCCGCCGCACCAGCCTGGACGGCTGGCGCCTGGAGTACGGATCGGTGCTGCGGCACGCCGCCGGCGGCGCCGCCCCGGCCGAGGACCCGTTCGCGCTGCTGGCCGACCTGGCCGCGCACTGGCGGATGGACCCGGCCGTCACCGCGCTCACCGTCACCGAGCTGAGCGCCACCCTGAGCGCCGACGCGCACCTGCTGGCCACCGGTCCGGACGCGGCGCGGCTGGCGGACCTGCCCTACGCCGAGCTGGAGGGCTATCAGACCGGGCACCCGTGGATCTTCGCCAACAAGGGCAGGGTGGGCTTCTCCGCCGCCGACCGGCGCCGCTACGCGCCCGAGGCGCGCCGCCTCATGCCGCTGCCGTGGATCGCGGTCCACCCGGACCTGGCCGACTACCACGCGGTGGAGGGGCTGGACATGGCCGCCCTGCGCGCCGCGGAGCTGGGAGAGGGGCACCGGAGCCGCTTCGGCGCGGCGCTGCGCGAGGGCCTGGCCCGCGCCGGGGCGACCGGCGCCGACCCCGAGCGCTACGTGTGGCTGCCGGTGCACCCCTGGCAGTGGGACGAGGTGGTGGTGCCGCACTTCGCCGCCGAGCTGGCCGGCGGGCGGATCGTGCCGCTGGGCGAGGCCGCCGACCGCTACCTGCCGCAGCAGTCCATCCGCACCTTCACCAATATGGACCGCCCCGACCGCCTCAACGTCAAGCTGTCGCTGTCCATCCTCAACACCATGGTCTACCGGGGCATCCCCACCGAGCTGGCGCGGGCCGCCCCGCGCAGCACCGCCTGGGTGCACGCGCTGCGCGACCGCGATCCCTTCCTCGCCGAGGAATGCCGGATCGTGCTGCCCGGGGAGGTGGCCGCGGTGGCCGTCCGCCACCCCTCGCTGGAGGCGATCCCCGGCGCCCCCTACCGGTACCGGCAGCTGCTGGGCGCGCTGTGGCGCGAGCCGGTCGACCGCCTGCTCGACCCCGGCGAGCGGGCCCGCACCTTCGCCGCGCTGCTGCACGTGGACCCGGCCGGCCGCGCGCTGGCGGCCGAGCTGGTCCGCCGTTCCGGGCTGACCGGCGAGGAGTGGCTGGACCGGCTCTTCGGCGCGGTGCTGCCCCCGCTGCTGCACCTGCTGTACCGGTACGGGCTGGCCTTCAACCCGCACGGCGAGAACGCCATCGTGGTCTACGACGAGCGCGACGTGCCGGTGCGGCTGGCCGTCAAGGACTTCGTCGATGACATGAAGCTGCTCGACACCGACATCGACGCCTATGCGGACCTGCCCCCCGAGGCGCTGGCCGTGCTGATGCGCTTCGGCGCGCCCGAGCTGACCGCCTCCCTGGTGAAGTCGCTGCTCACCGGGCACTTCCGCTATCTCGCGCCGCTGGCCGCCGAGCAGCTGGGCGTGCCCGAGGCGCGCTTCTGGGAGCTGGTGCGCGGCCGGGTGCTCGGCTACCAGGCCCGCTTCCCCGAGCTGGCCGGGCGCTTCGCCCTGTTCGACCTGCTGGGGCCGGACTTCGAGCGGGTCTGCCTGAACCGCGAGCGGCTGCTCGGCGGCGGCTACCACGACCGCGCCGAGCGCGACGCCGAGTTCCACCTGGACGCCTCCCGGGTGCCCAACCCGCTGCACGTACCGACGGAGGAGGAGCGATGAGCAGCAGCCCGCTCGCCGAGCGGCCGCCGTTCCCGGTCCCGCTGGAGCGGCTGCGCGCCGACGCCGCCTCGGGCGCGATCGACAACGTGATCGTCGGCCTGCCCGACCTCCAGGGCCGGGTGCAGGGCAGCAGGCTGGACCCGGAGTACTTCCTGGAGCGGGTGGTGCCCGGCGGCTTCGACGCCTGCGTCTACCTGCTCGCCGTCGACATCGACATGGAGGCCAGGCCCGGCTACGCGCTCGACCCCTGGGCCAGGGGCCTGGGCGACTTCGCGGTGGCCCCCGACCTGTCCACCCTGCGCTACCTGCCCTGGGACCCGGGCACCGCCCTGGTGCTCGGCGACGCGCACTGGCCCGGCGGCGAGCCCGTGGAGGTGGCGCCGCGCCGGGTCCTGGGCCGCCAGCTGGACCGGCTGGCCGGACGCGGCTGGCGGGCGCTGGCAGGCACCGAGCTGGAGTTCCTGGTCTTCGCCGAGGACTACGCGCAGGCGCACCGCCTCGACTACCGCGGCCTCACCCCGGCCACCCGGCACAGCGCCGACTACGCGCTGGGCGCCGTCGCCGGGATCGACCCGCTGATGCGCGAGATCCGCACCGCGATGACCCGCGCCGGGCTGCGGGTGGAGTCGGCCAGGGGCGAGGTGCACCCCGGCCAGTACGAGATCGTGTTCCGCTACGACGACGCCCTGCGCACCTGCGACAACCACGTCGTGTACAAGACGGGCGCCCGCCGGATCGCCGCCGACGCGGGCGCCGCCCTCACCTTCATGGCCAAGTTCGACGGCGGCGAGGGCAACTCCTGCCACGTCCACCTGTCGCTGCGCGACGCCGAGGGGCGCCCGGTGTTCGCGCCGGAGGAGGAGGGCGGTGCGGGCGGCCCGGCCGGTCCCGACGGGCTGGCGCCCGCGCTGCGGCACTTCGTGGCCGGGCAGCTCGCCTGCATGCGCGAGTTCGCGCTGCTGCACGCACCGACCGTGAACTCCTACAAGCGGCTGGCGCCGGGCGCCTACGCGCCCAGCGCGGTGGCCTGGGGCGTCGACAACCGGACGTGTGCGGTACGGGTGGTCGGGAAGCGGGAGTCCCAGCGCATCGAGTTCCGGGTGCCGGGCGGGGACGCCAACCCGTACCTGTCGGTGGCGGCGATCGTCGCGGCGGGGCTGTACGGGATCGAGCGCGCGCTGCCGCTGGGGGAGCCCTTCGACGGCAACGCCTTCGCGGCCGAGCTGCCCCGCCTGCCGGAGTCGCTGGAGGAGGCGGTGCGGCTGTGGGAGGGCAGCGAAGCGGCGCGCGAGGCATTCGGCGCCGAGGCGGTGCGGCACTACGCCGCGGCGGGGCGTTCGGAACTGGCCGCCTTCGCCGCAGAGGTGACCGACTGGGAGCGCCGCAGGGGATTCGAGCGCTGGTGATCGGAGTACCCGGGTCGCGCTGGCAGCGTCCTTGCCATTAGGCTAGCCTAAGCTAAACGCGACGACGTGAGGAGTCCGACGGTATGTCCGTGCGCGAGCTCGGTGCCCTCTCCGGCACCGCCGAGGCGGCCGACGGCTGGCTGCCGGGCTCGGCCATGCTCGACCCGGACGTGCTCCGCACCGCGCTGCGCAGCCACGAGCGGCTGTGGAAGGCCCCTGAGCACGTCGCCGCCGCCCTGTGGTGGAAGGCGTACACCTACTGGGTGGCGCTGGAGCCCGCCACCCGCTGGATGCGCACCGGTACCGGTGCCGAGGTCGGCCTCGACCACGTCGAGCTCCAGCTCGACTCCGACCTCCGCTGCGTGCGGCTGCGCCCGCCGGGCGGGCGCGGAACACCGCCCCCCGCCGCGCTGGCCGACGCCGAGGAGGGCCTGTCCGCCCTGGTGGAGGCGGTCGTCGTCCGCCACCTGGAGCCCGTCGGACGCACCCTGGCCGACGTCACCCGGCTGGGGGCCCGCGGCATGTGGGGCTCGATCATGTCCGGGCTCGCCTGGGCGCTGCTGGACGACGACACCGCCACCCTCGCCGACGTCGAGCGGCTGCTGGACGCGGTGCCCTGCCCCTACGGCCGCCTGGTCGACCCGGCCGAGCTGGTCTCGGCCGACGGCGCCGCCAAGCCCTACCCGCTCCGCCGCACCTGCTGCTTCTACTACCAGGTCCCCGGCGGCCAGGTCTGCCTCACCTGCCCGCTGCTCAGCGACGCCCAGCGCGACGAGATCACCGCTCCCGGCGGCCAGCACATCCGCCGCCCCTGCTCCTGAGGCTCCGGCGCGCGTCCGCTCCGCCCGCCCGTTCGGGCGCGCGGGCGCGCTCTGGCACAATCCAGGCGTGGACGCCCAGCTCATCGCGCTGATCGCCACCGCCGCACCTGCTCGCCTGGCGAGCGGTCCACGTGGTCCCGGCCGCCCGCGCCTCCGTCATCGAGGGCCTCAGCCGCTACCACCGCACCGCCTATGCGGGGTCGCCTTCCTGGTCCCCGCCGGCCGGCCGGGCGGCGCTCCGCCGCCATGAGGACACCACAGGGGAGGACCACCATCACCGACGACCACGGGGTGCGCCCCGCCGTCCCCGCCGACGTGCCCGCGGCGGTGGACACCCTGGCGCGGGCCTTCGCCGACTACCCCTTCACCCGGCACGTGATCGCGGCCGACGGCCACGCCGAGCGGGTGCGCCGCTTCCAGGAGCTGTTCCTCACCCGGGTCGGGATGGCCTACGGCCGGGTCTGGGTGGCCGGCGGCGGCCGCGCCGTCGCCGTGTGGACCACCCCCGAACGCGACCCGTCCCCGGGCTTCGCCGAGGTGGCGCCACTGCTGGACGGGCTGGCGGGCGAGCGCGCCGAGGCGATGCGGGCGGCGGAGGAGGCCATGGAGCCGCACCGCCCCCGCGAACCCGTCTGGTTCCTCGCCGCGGTGGGGGTCGACCCCGGCTCCCAGGGCCGCGGCCTGGGCGGCGCGGTGCTGCGCCCCGGGCTGGCCGCGGCCGAGCGGGCCGGGATCCCGGCCTTCCTGGAGACCTCCAGCGAGCGCAACGTCGCCTTCTACCGCCGGCTCGGCTTCGAGCTCGCGGCCGAGGTCGAACTGCCGGGCGGCGGGCCGCGCACCTGGGCGATGCGGCGCCCGCCGACGGGCTAGGGGCGGCCGGTCAGGCCGGCTCGGCCTCGCCGTCGGGTTTCGGGCGCTCCTTGGGCGGGCGGCCGCGGCGGGGGATCCTCCCGGCGTTGCCGGGCAGCCGCCCGGCGTCGGCCAGCGCGCGGCGCAGGACGAACTCGATCTGGGCGTTGGTGCTGCGCAGCTCGTCGGCGGCCCACCGCGCGAGGGCGTCGTGGACCGCCGGATCGAGCCGGAGCAGGACCTTCTTGCGCTCGGTCACCATCCTCCTCGGCGGGTGCCGCCAGGCGGCCGCCCGGCTACTGGTAGAGGGAGCCGGTGTTGACCACGGGCTGGGCGTCGCGGTCGCCGCACAGCACCACCAGCAGATTGCTCACCATGGTCGCTTTGCGCTCCTCGTCCAGGTCGACCACCTCGTGCTCGGCCAGCCGCGCCAGCGCCAGCTCGACCATGCCCACGGCGCCCTCCACGATCCGCTGCCGGGCGGCCACGATCGCGCCGGCCTGCTGGCGGCGGAGCATGGCGTGCGCGATCTCCGGCGCGTAGGCCAGGTGGGTGAAGCGGGACTCGATGATGTGCACTCCGGCCGACTCCACCCGGGCGGCGATCTCCAGCGAGAGCTTCTCGGTGATCTCGTCGGCGTTGTCGCGCAGCGAGAGCTCGCCGTCGCCGTGGGCGTCGTAGGGGTAGCTGTTGGCGATGTGCCGGACGGCCGTCTCGGCCTGGGTGCCGACGAACTCGACGAAGTCGTCCACCTCGAAGCTGGCCCGGGCGGTGTCCTTGACCTGCCAGACCACCACCGAGGCGATCTCGATCGGGTTGCCGTCGGCGTCGTTGACCTTCAGCGTCGCGGTCTCGTGGTTGCGGATCCGGGTGGACACCTTGTGCCTGCTGGTCAGCGGGTTCACGAAGCGCAGCCCGTCGAGTCGGATCGTGCCGGTGTAGCGGCCGAACAGCTGCACCACCCGCGCCTCGCCGGGGGCGACGTTGGTCAGCCCGCACAGCACGATGAAGCTGCCCACGGCGAGCAGCACCCCGCCCAGGATCATGGGCACGCCCAGGGCGGGCGCGTCGTTCGCGGCGGTGACGATGCCCCACACCGCCACTCCGGCGCCGCCGATCAGCCCGAGCAGGCCGAGGCCCAGCACGGGGATGCCCGACGATCCGGTGATCAGCCGCTCGCGCACCTGGGGGGCGGGCATCTCGACCGAGACGTCGACCTCGGGTCCCACACTCATCTCGCGTCCTTCCTGATCGGTGCCGCGGTACGGCGATATCTAATGTCATAGTGATATCACATTTTCGCGGATCCGGTGCGATCGGCCCGGCGGCCGGGGTCGGCCAAGCGCTTGCCCGCGGCGGCGCGGAGGCGGGATCGTGTATTCCGGCTCGGAAGGGATTCGGCCGGTTTTCCCCGTTCCCGACCTTCGGTGCCGCCGAGCCGCAGACCACCATTGCCACCGAGATCCATTCACGTAGCCCCACGCACGCGTGAGGTCAGGGGACCACCATGACCCGTGCAGGGCAGCACGCCTCCACACCCCGAAGCCACGGGGCGACCACCCGGGGCCTGGACCACGTCGCCGGCTCAAGACTCGACGAGGGCCGCTTCGGCCGGATGTTCCGCCGGCTGCCGGCCTACCTGCCCGACGACGAGCGCATCGCCGCAGTCGCCGCCGTGATGGCCGAGCCCTCGCCGCCCGATCCGGCCGGCGACAACGACGCCATCCCGGCCGGATACACCTACATCGGCCAGTTCGTCGACCACGACCTGACCTTCGACCCCGTCTCCAGCCTGGAGCGGCGCAACGACCCCGACGCGCTCACCAACTTCCGCACCCCCAGGTTCGACCTGGACAGCGTCTACGGGCGCGGCCCGCGCGACCAGCCCTACCTCTACGACCAGGCCGACGGCCGCAGCCTGCTGGTCGGCGAGCACGACGACCTGCTCGACCTGCCCCGCAACGGCCAGGACACCGCCCTCATCGGCGACCCACGCAACGACGAGAACGTCTTCGTCAGCCACGTCCACCTGACGATGCTGCTGTTCCACAACCGCGTCGTGGCCCGCCTCGGCGACTTCCCCGAGGCCGCGCCGCAGGCCGGCGAGGACGCCTTCGCCGCCGCCCAGCGGGTGGTGCGCTGGCACTACCAGTGGGCCGTGGTGCACGACTTCCTCCGCCGGATCGTGGGCGAGGACACCTTCGACGACGTGCTGCCGCGCGAGCCGCTGGTGCGCGGCGGGCGCGAGGTGGAGCGGCCCCGGCTGCGCTTCTTCAACTGGAACCGGCAGCCCTTCATGCCGGTGGAGTTCAGCGTCGCCGCCTACCGCTTCGGCCACTCCATGATCCGGGCCGGGTACAAGCTGAACACCACCGTGCCCGGGCTGCCCGTCTTCACCAGCGAGCCGATCGGCGAGGCCGACCCGCTCAGCCACTTCGGCGGCTTCCGCCGGCTGCCCCCGTTCTGGCAGATCGAGTGGCGGCGCTTCTTCGAGATCGAGGGCAAGCGCGACCCCGACCTCCAGCCCACCCGGGCCATCGACGTCCACATCGCGCCCCCGCTGCTGGCGCTGCCGCCCGAGGAGGCGCCCGGCATGGCCTCGCTGGTCCGGCGCAACCTGGTGCGCGGCGCCCGCCTCGGACTGCCGTCCGGCCAGGCCGTGGCCAGGGCCATGGGCGTGGAGCCGCTGTCGGGGTCCGAGCTGGGCCTGCCCGGGCGCGGGCCGGCCCCGCTGTGGTACTACGTGCTGCGCGAGGCGCAGGTCCTGGCCGGCGGCCGCCACCTCGGCCCCGTCGGCGGCCGCATCGTCGCCGAGGTCTTCCTCGGCCTCCTCGCCGCCGACCCCTCCTCCTATCTGCGCACCGACCCCGGCTGGCGCCCCTTCCTCCCGGGCGCCGAAGCCGGTGACTTCACCGTGCCCGACCTGATCACCTTCACCGGCTTCGGCCTGGACGAGGTCTGAGCCCCGCCTCCCGCCGCCCCCGGCCCGGGGCGGCGGGAGTCCCGGCCCGCGGACCCAGCGTCTACAGTGCGGGGAGAGGCGGAGCGGAAGGCGGGTGCGGTGCCGGTACCAGCGGAGGTGCGCGAGCGGCTGCGCGCCTTCCTGCCCGAGGGCGCCCGGATGCGCTACGTCTGCCCCATCGCCCTGGCCGGCGGCTCGGCGTGCCTCTACCTGGTCGTCGCCGACTCCATGATCACCCTGGTCTCCACCCGGCTGCTCCGCCCCTCGGAGCCGGACGCGGTCTGGTCGGTGTACCCGCGCCGCGTCCGGCTCGGCCCCGTCGAGACCGGCTCCACCCCCATGTTCCGGCTCGGCGAGTACTGGTACGAGATCGACGACGAGTACATCGCCGTCATCAGCGCCGCCGACGCCGAACTCGGCACCGCCGCACTCCCCGACGACCCCTTCCCGGACGGCTGAACCGGCCGGGAAGCCCCATTGATCGTTTCGCTGGCGCGTGCGCGCCCCCGCGCGGGCGGTCCCGGGTGACAATGGCCCCATGACCGGCATCCGCGCGCTCACCGTCCACCCGGGCCAGGCCGGGACGCTCCGGGTCGAGGAGGTGCCCGAACCCCGGCCGGGCCCGGGCGAGCTGCTGGTCGACGCGCTCGCGCTCGGCGTGTGCGGAACCGACCGCGAGATCGCCGACGGGCTGTTCGGCGCCCCGCCGCCCGGCGCCGACCGGCTGGTGATCGGGCACGAATCGCTGGGCCGGGTCGCCTCCGCGCCGCCCGACAGCGGCTTCGCCCAGGGCGATCTGGTCGTCGGCGTGGTGCGCCGGCCCGATCCGGTGCCCTGCGGCCCGTGCGGGCAGGGCCAGTTCGACATGTGCCGCAACGGCCGCTACACCGAGCGCGGCATCACCGGCCACCACGGCTTCGGCGCGCAGCGCTGGACCGTGGAGGCCGACTACGCCGTCCGGCTGGACCCGGAGTTGGAGCGCGTCGGCGTGCTGCTCGAACCGACCACCATCGTGGCCAAGGCCTGGGACCAGATCGAGCGGATCGGCGCGCGCGCCTGGTTCGAACCGCGCCGGGTGCTGGTCGCCGGGGCCGGCCCGATCGGGCTGCTCGCCGCGCTGCTCGGCCGACAGCGCGGCCTGGACTGCCACGTCCTGGACCGGGTCGACTCCGGCCGCAAACCCGAACTGGTGGCCGCCCTCGGCGCCACCTACCACACCGGCGGGCTGGCCGAGGTCGCCCGCGCCGTGCGGCCCGACGTGGTCATCGAGGCGACCGGCGTGGCCCGGCTCGTGGTCGACGCGATGCACGCCCCGGCCGGCACCGGCATCGCCTGCCTGCTCGGCGTCTCACCCGACGAGACCTTCCCCGTCGACATCGGCGCCGTCAACGGCGACATGGTGCGGCTGAACTCGGTGGTGTTCGGCTCCGTCAACGCCAACCTGCACCACTACGCGCTCGCCGTCCGCGCCCTCGCCGCCGCCGACCGCGCCTGGCTGGAGGGCATGATCACCCGTCGGCTGCCCCTGGACCGAGCCGCGGAGGCGTTCCACCCGGCCGACGACGAGGTCAAGGTCGTCATCGACCTGTGAGCCGCCTCAGGGTGCCGTTTCGCCCTGGAGGCGCCGGGTAGCGGCCGCGGCGACCTGCGAGCCGACCCCGAGGAGTCCTGAATGACCGGCACCGTGCGGCCCGACGACATCTGGGAGCTGGCCAGGTCGGGGATGGAGACCCCGACCCTCTCCTACGACACGTCGAGCCGCCAGGTCCTGGTGCTCCCCAACGCCTACGACGAGAACCGGGACCCGCTCGGCGGCCCCCTGCTGGAGGAGAGCCCGGAGAGCGGCCGCTACCTGGTGCTGCTGACCCTGCCCGAACTGGTCGCCCGGGTGGCCCCCGGCGAGCTGGACGCCGAGAGCGCCCGGCGGATCGCCGACGAGATCAACGCGAGCGCCCCCTGGGAGGCGCCGCCCGAGGACCGCTGGCTGCCGATCGCCTCCTATGGCGGATGACCGCGACCGGGCCGCCGACGCGCCCCGCGAGCTCGCGCGGGCGGGACTGCGGCCCAGCTCCCCCGACGAACCCGGCTACACGCGCCGCCGCCACGGGCGCGGCTTCCGCTACTTCGCCCCCGACGGCCGCGCCGTCACCGACCACGAGACCAAGGCGCGGCTGAAGGACCTGGTCATCCCACCCGCGTGGACCGAGGTGTGGATCTGCGTCGAACCCGACGGGCACGTCCAGGCCGTCGGCACCGACGACGCCGGGCGGCGCCAGTACCTCTACCACCCCCGGTGGCGGGCGCTGCGCGACCGCGCCAAGCACGACCGGGTGCTGGACTTCGCCGAGCGGCTGCCCGAGGTGCGCGAGCGGGTGGCGGCCGGCCTCGACCAGGGCGGCCTGGGCCCCGAGCGGGTGCTGGCGGGCTCGATCCGCCTGGTCGACCTCGGCTTCTTCCGCTCCGGCGGCGAAAGCTACGCCGACGAGAACGACACCTACGGCGTCGCCACGCTGCTGCGCGAGCACGTCAGCTGCACCAGGGGGCGGGTCGTCTTCGACTACCCCGCCAAGGGCGGTCGGCGCCGCGAGGTCGAGCTGGCCGACGACCGGCTGTGCGCCCTGGTGACCGCGCTGAAGCGGCGGCGCGCGCCGGGCCCCGAACTGCTCGCCTACCGGGTGCCCGGCGGCTGGCACGACGTGCGCTCCGAGGACGTCAACGGCTACCTGCGCGAACTGGCCGGACCCAAGGCGAGCGTGAAGGACTTCCGCACCTGGCACGCGACCGTCCTCGCCGCGGTCGGCGTCGCCGTCTCCACCGACGTGCCGCGCGACTCGGCGGGCCGGCAGCGCGCCGAGGCGCGGGTGGTGTCAGAGGTGGCGGAGTACCTCGGCAACACCCCGGCCGTGGCCCGCGCCTCCTACATCGACCCCCGCGTCTTCGAGCTGTACCGGCGGGGCGTCACCATCCGGTCGAAACTTCCGAAACTGGCCGCCGACGCCTCCTTCGGCGAGCTGTCCACCGGCGGCCCGGTGGAGGACGCCGTGCGCACCATGCTCCGCCGGGCCCGGGACTGACGCCGCGCGTCAGGAGGGGGCGTCAGGGTCGCCGCCGGCGGCCTCGCGGGCGGGGTGGCGCGGGGACGGAGGGTCGGGCGCCAGGCCGCCGTCGGGGGCGATGTGCGCGAAGATCTGCTGCACCAGGGTGAGGACGTGGGGGTCCTCGACGGCGTAGATCTGGTGGCGGCCCACCCGGCGCGCCGTCACCAGCCCGGCCAGCCGCAGCTTGGCGAGGTGCTGGCTGACCGCGGCGACGGTGGCGCCGGTGCGCTCGGCCAGCGTGCCGACGTCGCACTCGTGCCGGGCCAGGATCCAGACCAGGTGCAGGCGGGTGGGCGCGGCCAGCAGCCCGAAGGTGTTGGCTGCGGCCCGCAGCTGCGGCGGGGTGACCTCGGGCTCGACGGGCGGCACCGGCACCTGCGGCGCGGCGGGCGGCCCGGGCTCGGGCGGTGCGCTGGGTTCGGACGACCGGGGATCCGTCATGTCCCTGCCGATTCTTCCCGATGCGGGCGGACGGCGCGACACCCGGTGGCCCAAGCCACATCACATCACTTGCGCAATCGATTGACAATGGAGTGAAGATCGCTAGGCTGGCGGGTGTTGGCGAAGGGGAGTAGCCCGTAAGCCCGCCGGTCGACACACTGAGGTCCGCGGACCTCCGGCCGCGGCGCCCGCGTGAGCGGGTGGGCGAGACCTTCGACCTTGGCAGTCAGCTGCCGGGTCGGAGTCTCGCGCGCCCCGTCCCGGCCCGAGCCGGAAGTCTCCCCCATGGAATCCCTCATCCTCAGCACAGCCGTGAGCTTCGGCGTCATCTTCGTGGCCGAACTCGGTGACAAGTCGCAGCTGATGGCGCTGACCTTCGCGACGCGTTTCCGGGCGTGGCCGGTGCTGATCGGCATCACCCTCGCGACCTCCGTCGTGCACGCGCTGTCCGTCGGCATCGGTTACGGCCTGGGCGCCGCGCTGCCCACCGACTGGATCTCCGTCGCGGCCGGCGTCGCCTTCCTCGGCTTCGCCGTGTGGACGCTGCGCGGCGACACGCTCAGCGACGACGAGCGGGGGAGGGCCGCGCGCACCACCCGGTCGGCCGTCATCGCCGTGACCACCGCCTTCTTCCTGGCCGAACTGGGCGACAAGACCATGCTGGCCACCATCGTGCTGGCCACCGACTACGGCTGGTTCGGCACCTGGCTCGGCTCGACGCTGGGCATGGTCGCCGCCGACGCGCTCGCCATCGTCGTCGGCCGCCAGATCGGCAAGCGCCTCCCCGAACGCGCCGTCGCCATCGGCGCCGCCGCCCTCTTCGCGGTCTTCGGCGCCTGGATCCTGGCCGAAGCGGTCCCCGCGGTGCTGGCCTGAGCCGCCACCGGGGCGTCCCCGCCCCGGTGGCGGCTCAGGCCAGGCCCGGCGCCCGGTCGCCGCGGGGCGGGCGGCGACGGTGGGGGCGCCAGACGGGGGCGTCGGCCGGATGCAGG
This sequence comes from Allonocardiopsis opalescens, assembly GCF_003002095.1. Taxonomy (GTDB): domain Bacteria; phylum Actinomycetota; class Actinomycetes; order Streptosporangiales; family Streptosporangiaceae; genus Allonocardiopsis; species Allonocardiopsis opalescens. The sequence goes on from NZ_PVZC01000001.1 coordinate 973,210, forward strand.
AGTACAGCCCCCGCCCACCCTGGGGGGCACCCCTAGGACCATCCTGCCGCCCTGGCTTGCGCACCGCGACGGGTTACCGGGCGGTTGTGGACGGCGGGCCGCGCCGCGGACGGCTGTGGACGGCTCGCTTGACGCACCGGACGGCAACGGCCCGGGACCGGCCGTCCGGCGGCTTGATCCGTGATCACGCGGCAACCAGAATCGTCGAGTCGGCGGACGATCTCGGATAGGACGGGACCCAGATGCGAGAACACCGAATCGCGGCCATACCGGGCGACGGCATCGGCAACGAGGTGCTGCCCGAGGCGCTGCGGGTGCTGGACCGGGTCGGCGCGGCGCACGGCTTCCGCCTGGCCGCGACCGTCCTCCCGTGGAGCTGCGAGCGCTACCTCACCGACGGCGCGATGATGCCCGCCGACGGACTCGACCGGCTCCGCGAGCACGACGCCGTCTTCCTGGGCGCCGTGGGCTACCCGGGCGTCCCCGACCACGTGTCGCTGTGGGGGCTGCTCATCCCGATCCGGCGCGCCTTCGGCCAGTACGTCAACATGCGCCCGATCCGGCTCTTCGACGGCATCACCGGGCCGCTGCGCGACGCGACCCCGCGCATGGTCGACATGGTGGTGGTGCGGGAGAACAACGAGGGCGAGTACTCCGAGATCGGCGGCCGCCTCTACCAGGGCACCCCCGAGGAGTTCGCGGTTCAGCAGTCCACCTTCACCCGCCGCGGCACCGAGCGGATCATGCGCTTCGCCTTCGAACTCGCCGCCGAGCGCAGCGGCCGGGTGGCCAGCGCCACCAAGTCCAACGGCATCATCCACACCATGCCGTTCTGGGACGAGGTGTTCGGCGAGTTCGCCGCCGCCCACCCGGACCTGAGCACCGAGCAGCTGCACATCGACGCGCTCGCCGCCGGCTTCGTGCTCAATCCGGCCCGCTTCGACGTGATCGTCGCCTCGAACCTGTTCGGCGACATCCTGAGCGACCTCGGCGCCGCCGTGGCGGGCAGCATCGGGATCGCGCCATCGGCGAACCTCAACCCGTCCGGCTCCCATCCGTCCATGTTCGAACCGGTGCACGGCTCAGCGCCCGACATCGCCGGACGCGGCGTCGCCAACCCGATCGGGCAGATCTGGTCGGGCGCGCTGATGCTGCGGCACCTGGGCCACGAGGCCGCGGCCCGCGAGGTGGAGTCCGCCATCGAGACGGTGCTGGCCACCACGGACGCCCGCACCCCCGACCTGGGCGGCACCGCCTCCACCACCGAGATGACCGACGAGATCATCCGCGCCCTGCCCAGCGCCTGACCGCCGCCCGGGACCGCCCGCGCCCGCTGGGCGGGGATTGCCGGGGCCGCGGTCGGACGTAATGCTCTGTTCATGGCGAATGGGCCGCGTCGGGCGCGCATTCCGCCGTCGGACGGGGCTGAATGGTGCTGTGGGTGATATGACGAACCGCCACCCGGGCGGCGGAAGGCCCGGACGGCTTCTCGGTGCGCTGTGCGGCGTGCTCGCGGCGGCGGCCGCGATCGGGGCCGGCGAACTGGTGTCGCTGCTGACGCGTCCGCAGGCGGCGCCGCTGATCGCGGTCGGCGGCGCCCTGATCGACGGTGCGCCGCAGCCGGTCGAGCAGTTCGTGATCGCGGTCTTCGGCGAGGCCGACCGGATCGTGCTGCTGGCCGCGATCTCCGCGGCGCTGGCCCTCTTCGCGGCGGTGATCGGCGTACTGGCCCGGCTCCGGATCTGGGCCGGCCTGCTCGGTGTCGTGGTGTTCGGCGCGATCGGAGTGACCGCCGCGCTCAGCCGGCCCGAGGCCGCACCGGCCGACGCCCTGCCCTCACTCGCCGGAACCGCCGCGGCCGGCCTGGTGCTGGTCGTGCTGACACGCCTGTCCGGTGGCGGCCCCGACCTGTCGGCCTGGCCCGCGGCGCCGCCACCGCCCGCCCGCCGGGCGACCGCACCGGTGCCGGAGACACGGGCCGAGGAAGCGCCGTCAGGGGGAGCGCGCGCCACCGCGCGATCCCGCGGACCGGGCCGGGATCCGCACACCGTGCGCCCTGACGGCGGCGCGGCCGGAGGGACCGATGCGCCGTCTGATCCGGGTCCGGTGCCGGCATCGGAGCGGGCAGCGTCGGGGCCGGACGCGACGCGGCCGGAAGGGCGGGCGGCGTCCGGTGTGGCGTCCGGATCGAGTTCGGCTTCAGGGCCGGAACAGGTGGCGTCGGCGGACGGCCTGGACGGAGCAGGACCGCACGGGGTGACGGCGGGAGCGGAGCCGGGAGCCGCGCCCGGATCTGGTGGTGCGTCCGGCGACTCCGAGGCCCCGGAGCGCGGCGACGCCCGGCCGGAGCCGCCTCACGCCGGCCTGCCGCCGGTGATGCGTGCGGGTGGGCCGGGCGCGGCCGCCGCCTTCGACCGGCGGCGCTTCGTGCTGGCCGCCACCGCCACGGCGGTGCTGTCCGCGGGCGCGGCCGCCACCGGGATCGCGGTGGGCGCGGCCCGGTCCGAGGCCGGGGCGTCGCGGTCCGCGATCCGGCTGCCCGCGCCGGCGTCGCCGGCGGGTCCCGTCCCGGCCGGGGCGGACCTCGGCGTGCCGGGGGTGGAGCCCTTCACCACGCCCAGCGAGGACTTCTACCGGGTGGACACCGCGCTGGTGGTGCCGCAGCTCAACGCGATGCGCTGGCGGCTGCGGCTGCACGGCCAGGGCGTCCGCGAGCGCAGCTACACCTATGCCGACCTGCTGGCCCACCCCGGCCTGGTCGAGCGCGACGTCACGCTCGCGTGCGTGTCCAATCCGGTGGGCGGGCCCTACGTCGGCAATGCGCGCTGGATCGGGGTGCCGCTGGGCGCGCTACTGCGCGAGGCGGGGGTGCGTCCGCCCTCGGAGGGCGGCCGCGCCGACCAGCTGGTCTCGCGCTCGTCGGACGGGATGACGATCGGCACCCCGGTCGAGGACGTGATGGACGGCCGCGACGCCATGCTCGCCATCGGCATGAACGGGCGGCCGCTGCCCGTCGAGCACGGCTTCCCGGTGCGGATGGTGGTGCCGGGCCTGTACGGCTACGTGTCGGCGTGCAAGTGGCTGGTCGACCTGGAGCTGACCACCTTCGACGCCTTCGACGCCTACTGGGTGCCGCGCGGCTGGGCGGCGCGCGGGCCGATCAAGACCCAGTCGCGGATCGACACCCCCCGCCCCGGCAGCGGGATCCCGCCCGGGCGGGTGCCGATCGCGGGCGTCGCCTGGGCGCAGACGCGCGGCATCACCGCGGTGGAGGTGCGCGTGGACGGCGGCCCCTGGCGGCCCGCCCGGCTCGCGGCGGAGGACTCCGCCGACACCTGGCGCCAGTGGGTGCTGGACTGGGACGCCGCCCCGGGCGAGCACACCATCCAGGTCCGTGCCACCGACGGCGACGGCACCGTGCAGACCGAGCGCGAAGCGCCCCCCGCCCCCGACGGCGCCTCCGGCTGGCACACGATCGACGTCACCGTCGGCTGACCCGCGCCCTCCGCGCACGCACCGCGTGTCAAACCGCCCGTCCACAGCCGCGCACCGCCCGGCCGCCCGCGCACAAGCGGCCGGCGAACGCCGCGCCGCGCACCGCGCGGCGGAAGAATGGACGTCGGGGGGCGCCCCCGCGGGGCCGCGGGCCCGACGTGCGTCGGGGGCGCGGCCGGGACCGTCGCCGGACGGACGGTGCCCGGTCGGGTCCGTCCGGCCTCCGGGGCACCGTGGACGTCAGCCGGGGGAGGCCCCTTCCAGCCGGCCGATCCGCCGAATCTCCTCCAGCGGGTACGGGGTCTCCCTGCTCTCGTGCCGGAGCGCGCGGAAGAAGTCCGCCATCACCGCGGCCAGCGGCGCGTGGCGGGCCAGGACGGCGGCGGCCGCCGCCGGGACCCCCAGCGGGCGCTCCCCTCGGGCGTAGGCGCGCACCCGCGCCTCGCGCTCCTCCGCCCCGGACCCGTACAAGGCGGTGACCAGCCAGTTCACCAGGTGGCTGACCGAGTAGCAGCGGTCGTAGGTCTGGTGCCGCTCCAAGAAGTCGGCCTCCTCGCGCGACAGCTCGAACCGGGAGGAGGTCGCGAGACCGTAGTCCGCGAAGTAGAGTCGCCGCCCGTCGGTCAGGATGTTCTCGAAGTGCGCGTCGAAGTGCAGGAGCCCCTGACCGTTCATGAACGAGACTCCGGCCTCCAGCTCCCTCTCCACCATGGCGCAGGCCCGGTCGGCCGCCTCGCCGCCCGTTTCGATCTGGACGCCCAGCCACTGGTGCACGTTGCTCGGGATGTACTCCAGGAACAGCGCCACGCTCGCCGACGACCGCCGGAGGGCATCGATCCGGCGGCGCACCTGCGCCCCGCCGCCCCAGTAGGCGACGGCCCGTTCCACGTCGGCCAGCTCCTCGGGGAGCGGCGCCGATCCGGGCAGCACCCGCCAGTGGTACATCAGCGGGAAGCCCTCGTAATCGCCCGCCAGCACCCAGTTCGTCGTCATGGTGTGCACGGCCGGCTCCCGCCATGCCCCCAGACCCGGCCCCCCGAGGCCGTACTGGCAGTAGACGGGCAGCTCGAACAGGTTCGCCGTGGACCGAGCGTTCTCCGGCCGCAGCTCCAGGTCGGTGAGGGGCACCCGCTTCACGAACACCGGGGTTCCGGCCACCTCCAGCAGGACCGAGGTCCCGCCGATGCCCGAACCGAGTGGCACGGCCGTGTCCAGGAGTTCGCCCAGCGCGCGGTCGCTGCGCAGAGCCAGCGCCGTGGAGACGGAACCGAAGGCCGCCAGACGCGCACAGCGCGACATGTCGGGGAACCCCGCCTCCACCGGGCCACCACCTCGATTCCGCGGCGGCCGCTCCGGCGGTCCGGCCTCACGCCGGCCAGGTGCGCGACGCCCTCGCGACCGCACTGTACGCCACGACCGCCGGATCCGTGCGACCGGCGGCGGCTCAGCCCGCCCGGGCCGCCGGGCCCGAGTCGGTGATCTGGTCGACGGTCGAGAGCATGTGCTCCTCGATGAGGCGCAGCAGCCGCTGCTCGTCGCCGTCGGCGATGGCGTCGACCAGCACCCGGTGCTCCTCGACCAGCTCGGCCGGCTCCGGGTAGCTCTCCTGCATCACGGTCAGGCACATCCGGGTCTCCACCAGCAGGGTCTCGGCCATCCGCTGCAGGCGGGTGTTGCCGGACAGCTGCACGAGGGTCTGGTGGAAGGCCTGGTCGGCGTCGCTCATCGCCACCCGGTCGCGCGACTCCGCCGCCTGCACCAGCCGGTCGAGCGCCGCGGTCAGCGCCACCAGGGCCTCGCCCCGGTTGCCCTGCATGATCAGCAGGCAGGCCGAACGCTCGACGGCCAGCCGCGCGTGGTAGATGTCGCGCACGTCGGCGGCGTCGAGGTCGATGACGAACAGGCCGCGGTGGGTCTCGCTGCGCAGCAGCCCTTCCTGCACCAGCCGCTGCATCGCCTCGCGCAGCGGGCCGCGGCTCACCCCCAACTGCGCGGCCAGGCCCGTCTCGGTGAGCTGGTCGCCCGGGGCCAGCGAGCCGTACATGATCGCCGAACGCAGCTGGTTGGCGATGATGGCGGCGGTCGACTCCCGGGTGACGGGTTCCAGTTCTCCAGGATCGCTCATGGCGGATACTGCACCTCGATCTTCAGTCGGTCATGACGTCACGGGCCCGGTGAGCCGTCCGGTCTCCCCGCCGGCCGCGAGCCGAACAGCGCCCCGAGCCCTTCGCGCGGAGTGTCGGCCCCCGCCAGGCGCAGCCCCTCCCAGATGCTCACCTGGTTGGCCGTCAGCACCGGCTTGCCGCACCGCTGCTCGAGGCCGGCCACCAGGCCCGCGGTGTGCAGGGCGGTGTCGGGCACCAGTACGGCGTCCGCGCCGGGGTGGTCGTTGGCGGCGACGAACGCGGCGACGTCGTCGCCGCGCAGTGTGCCGACCTCGGCCGCCGTGACGATGCCCCTGCTGCTCAGCGCCACCACCTCGATTCCGGCCACGTCGAGGAAGGCGACGAAGTGCTCGGCCACGTCATGCGGGTAGGTGGCGGCCACCGCGACCCGGCGCAGGCCCAGCCGGCGGGCCGCGCTCACGAAGGCGAAGGAGGTGGAGGTGGCGGGCGCGCCCGACGCCTCCTCGACCACGTGCAGCTGCCGCCGGGCGCCCTGCCAGCCGAACACGAAGCTGCCGCTGGTGCAGGCCCACACGGCGGCGTCCACCCCGTGGGCGCGCAGCGACCGCGCCCCCTCGGCGAGCACGTCGTCGCCGCCGACGTCCAGCAGCGCGTCCACCCGGTGCGCGTCCTCGCGCATCAGGGTGTGCACGAGCGGCAGCCGGACGTCGCCGAGCAGCCGCTCCCAGGCCGGGTAGTCGTCCTCGGCGCTGTAGCCGGGGTACAGGAAGCCGACCGTCGGGACGGCCGCGCCGGGTGCGGCGTCCGAGGGCGCCGGGGCGCTCAGGGCCGTGCCGCCGGCCGGGTCGTCCACCGCACTCTCCACCGTGTCACTCCTCCGGGGCCTCGGCCCGTCGATTGTCGACAATCTATCGTCCGCGACCGGATGAGGCTGGGAAAGGGCCGGGAAGCGGCTGGGAATGGCTCCCAGCCGCACCGGTCCGCCCTCAGGCGGCGGTCAGCGGGGTGGACTCCACCAGCCACTGCCCCTCGCCGAGCGCCCGCCAGCCCATCGCGTTCAGCGCCGACCACATGGTCACCTGGTTGGCCGCCAGCACCGGCTTGCCGAGCTTGCGCTCCAGCGGGCCGATGATGTCGTAGGTGGCGACGTTGGTGCAGCTGATGTAGATGGCCTCCGCCTCCGGGCGGTCGACCTCCGTGACCGCCTGCACCACCTCCCGGTAGGTGACCTTCCAGATGTGGTTCAGCAGGCCCAGGCCGACACTGCCGACCGTCTCGACCCCGTGCTCGTCCAGGAAGCCGAGGAGCCGTTCGGTGACGCTGTCGACGTAGGGGGTGACGACCGCGACCCGGCGCGCGTTGAGGGCGTTCAGGGCCTGGATCATCGCGCCGGAGGTGGTGGTGGCGGCGGGCGCGCCCGCCCCCAGGATGCTCTCGTGCAGCCGCCGCTCGCCTGCCGCCCCGTGCACGAAGCTGCCGGACGCGCAGGCGTAGGCCACCGCCAGCGGCTCCGGAGCGAGCAGGTCCTGGGTGGCGCGGCGCACCCGCTCGCCGTCGCTGAGCGCCGCCGCCATGTCGACCGTCACCGGGACCGGGACGAACGGCAGCCGGGTGACGTACAGCGACACGGAGTCGGGCGCCCAGCGCCACAGTTCGCGGTCGAGCGCGAAGTCGAAGGGCGCCACCACGCCGAGCCCGGTCTGGCCGGGCGGTTCGGGGCCGGAGAACATCTCCAGGACGTCAGTCGCCATCCGCGGCCGCCCGCTCAGCCGCTGTGGCGCTGGTACAGGAGCCGCTCGCCGACGCTGCCCGAGCGCCAGACGTCATGGCACGCCTCGGCCATCTGGTCCAGGCCCTCGACGACGGTGGCGTAGACGTTGCCGGGAACCCAGCCGACATCGCCGTTCAGCAGCAGGTTGTTGCGGCCGTAGAAGATCGCCAGGTCGATGACGCCCGGGAGTTCGTGGATGCCCTGGTCCTCCTTGAAGCGCTGGTCGAGCATGCCGCCCGAGAACGAGAAGTACACGACATCGCCCGGGATGGGGGTGACGGTGGGGTTCTCGAGCCCGATCTCGCCGGTGAAGCGCGGGACCATGGTGTACACCTCGTTGCGCGCGTACTTGGCGTGCTGGGCGTCGCCGCTGAGGGGCAGCGCGTTCCATACCGCCTCGCAGGTGCGCGGCGCCTCTTTGTCCAGCAGTTCCGCGACGCACGAGACACCGCGACTCTGCAGCGTGATGGACATCAACCGCGACATCAGCACTCCTTATCCGCTTTCGTGCGGGGTGGACGAACCGATCGGCACGGCCGCAGGGAGTTCTCGCCGAAGAGATCGCCAAAGGGTGCTCAGTCGCCGGCGACCCATGCGCGGTCGGGAAGACGGTCCGTGAGACACGGTCTTGACTTTGATCTCGCGCGAACTGCGAAGGTTGCCGATTGTTGACAATCATACGATTGCTTCTTAGCGTGTCAATGCCCGTCCAGCGCCGCGAAGGCGCTGTTTACAAGGAGTTTTCGTGATCGCGAAGCCTTCCCGCCGCACACCGGCGAACGGCCTGTACACGGCCCCGCGGCCGTGCCCGGCCGGCGTCCGCGAGGTGCGCGGAGGGCGGTGGCGATCGACGGCCCGCGGTGTCGCGGAGCGTCCGCGGGGCGGGGTGTGCGAGGGGCGGTGCCGGCCGGCGGTTCCCGGTGTCGCGGAGCATCCAGGGGGCGGGGTCCGCGCGGGGATGCGGCGATCGGCGGTTCACAGTGCCGCGAACCGTCCTTGGGGCGGCGCATGCGAGGGGCCGTGGCGATCAGCGGTTCTAGGTGCCCTCGACCAGCCGCGGGGCAGCGCGTGCCGGAAGCTGTGGCGTTCGACGGGGCGCGGTGTCCCGGACCACCGGCGGCCCGGCGTCCGCACGCGGGAACACCGGTCCGGACCACTCCCGGCGGATCCGGTTCCGTGTAGCGGCCGCAAGGGGGACGAGCGGCCGAACGAGGCTTTTCCACAGGACGGACCGGGCGGGCCGGAGCTTATCCAGAACCGGCCGGTAGGCATCGCCACGGCGCACCGCGATGCGAAAGACTGGTGTCGGGGTGCTCCCCCCGGGCGGGAGGGGGCTGCGCGGGGAGCGGTGCCGGCACCGGCCGCACCGGAGTCCGCGTCCCGGGTGTGCGGCTTTCCGGGGGAGGCGCCGTGAGCTCGCCGACGCCGCGTGTCGTGGTGCTGCACCGCGACGGTGACCGCCCGCCCGGGATGGCCGCCGTGGCGGAGCGGGCCCGGGTGCGCTACGCCACCGGCGAGGAGCTGGCCGAGGCGCTGCCCGGTGCGGACGTGCTGTTCGTGTGGGACTTCCTGTCCGACGCCGTGCCGGCCGCATGGCCGAACGCCGGCGCGCTGCGGTGGGTGCACAGCGCCAGCGCCGGGGTGGACCGGCTGGTCTTCGACGAACTGGTGCGCAGCGAGGTGGTGGTCACCAACGCCAGGGGCGTGTTCGACCAGCCGATCGCCGAGTACGTGCTCGGCCTGGTGCTCTGCCACGCCAAGGACTTCCCGGCCACCCTGCGGCTGCAGGGCGAGCGGCGGTGGCGGCACCGCGAGACCCGGCGGATCACCGGCGCGCGGGCGCTGGTGGTCGGCACCGGCCCGATCGGCCGTGCCATCGCGCGGCTGCTGCGCGCGGCCGGGCTGCGCGTGACGGGCGCCGGGCGGGTCGCCCGGTCCGGCGATCCCGACTTCGGCGAGGTGCTGGCCGCCGACGAACTCGGCACGGCCCTGGGCTCGGCCGACTACCTCGTGCTGGCCGCCCCGCTCACCCCGGCGACCAGGGGCATGATCGACGCGGCCGCCCTGGCCCGGATGCGCTCCGACGCCTACCTGATCAACGTCGGCCGCGGCGCGCTGGTCGTCCAGGACGATCTGGTGGCGGCGCTGACGGCCGGGACCATCGGCGGCGCCGCCCTGGACGTGTTCGCCGCCGAGCCGCTGCCGCCCGACTCGCCGCTGTGGGAGCTGCCGAACGTGGTCGTCTCACCGCACATGTCCGGCGACGCGGTCGGCTGGCGCGAGGAACTGGTGCGTCTCTTCGCCGACAACCTCGACCGCTACATCGAAGGCCGCCCGCTCCGCAACATCGTCGACAAGCGCCACGGCTACGTGCGGACTCCCTGATGCCCCGCCCGTCGCCCCGCGCGCAGCCCTCTCCCGCCCGGGGGGAGCATCCCGACACCAGTATTTCGCGCCGTGGTGCGCCGTGGGGAGCCCTACCAGCCGGTTCTGGACGAACTGCGCCGCATCCGCTCCGCCCTGTGCACAACCGGACGCGGGGCCCCGGACCTGTGCTATGCGCCCGGCGTCCACCGCGTCCCGCCGCCCGGACCGGGACGGACCGGTCCGCCTCCGCCCGAATCGCCTCCGTTCCCCCACCCCGCCCGCCCTGGGGGGCACCCCCTACAACCATCCTTTCAGGTTTTCGGCGTGTGGCGCCGGGTGGGAAGTGCAGGCTGTGGACAACGACTGGTGCCGGTCGGCGGGCTGTGGACACCCACGAGTCCGCGGGCATGGCCGGGACCCGAGATCCGAATGAGGTGACCATGACGACGATGGGCGACTGGCGGAGCCGGACGACCGACGCCGGTATGACCTGGGCGGCCCGCCGCTCGCCGCGTCTGGGCGATGTGGACCCGGCGGCGATGTCGGCCGTCGAGCTGGCCGAGGCGTACGCGCGCCGCGACCTCTCCCCGGTGGACGCGGCCCGCGCCGTGCTCGACCGGATCGAGCGCATCGACCCCACGCTGAACGCGTTCTGCCTGGTGGACCCGGAGCGGGCGCTGCGAGCCGCCGACGAGTCCGCCGTCCGCTGGCACCGGGGCCAGCAGCTCGGCCCGCTCGACGGGGTGCCCGTCTCGGTCAAGGACGTACTGCTCACCCGCGACTGGCCCACCCTGCGCGGCACGCTCACCATCGACCGCGACGGTCCTTGGGAGGTCGACGCGCCCGGTCCGGCGCGGCTGCGCGAGCAGGGTGCCGTCATGGTCGGCAAGACCACCACCCCGGAGCTGGCCTGGAAGGGCGTCACCGACAGCCCGCTGACCGGTGTCACCCGCAATCCCTGGGACCCCGAGCTCACGCCGGGCGGGTCCAGCGGCGGGGCCGCGGCCGCCGTCGCCGCCGGCCTGGCGCCGCTCGCCCTCGGTACGGACGGCGGCGGCTCCGTGCGCATCCCCGCCGCCTTCTGCGGCATCTACACGATCAAGCCGACCTACGGCCGCATCCCGCACTACCCGGCCAGCCCCTTCGGCACCCTCGCCCATGTCGGCCCGATGAGCCGCACGGTCACCGACGCGGCCCTGCTACTGGACGCGGTGTGCGGCCCCGACAGCCGCGACTGGTCGGCGCTGGCGCCACCGGGCGACCGCTTCGCCGACGCCGCGCTGGCCCGGGTGGCCGGGATGCGCATCGCGTTCAGCCCCGACCTGGGCTACGCCGAGGTGCACCCCGAGGTCGCCGCCGCCGTCGCGGCCGCCGCCGAGGTCTTCCAGGAACTGGGCGCCGAGGTCGAGGAGATCGATCCCGGCTTCGCCGACCCCGTCGACGCCTTCCACGTGCTGTGGTTCGCCGGCGCCGCCAAGTGCGTCGAGCACCTGACGGACGCCCAGCGCGAACGGCTCGACCCCGGCCTGCGCGAGGTCTGCGACGAAGGCGCCCGCTACTCCGCCGTCGACTACCTGACGGCCACCTCGGAGCGGATGCGGCTCGGCCGGTTGATGGGCGACTTCCACGAGCGCTACGACCTGCTGCTGACGCCCACCCTGCCCATCCCCGCCTTCACCGCCGGACTGGAGGTCCCGGCCGGCTCGCCCGGACGGCGCTGGACCTCCTGGACGCCGTTCACGTACCCGTTCAACATGACCCAGCAGCCCGCCGCGAGCGTGCCGGTGGGCCTCACCGCCGCCGGACTCCCGATCGGGATGCAGATCGTCGGCGCGCGGCACGCCGACGGCGCCGTGCTGGCCGCCAGCCGCGCCTTCGAGGAGGCCCGCCCCTGGCACGACCAGTGGCCGCCCATGGCCCGCGACTGACCGGCCGCCCGGGACCGGGGCGGCCGGACTCCGGACCGCTCCGGTCGGCCTTCGGCAGAGCCCGCCGCGCACGGACGGCCGCCGGGGGTCGGAAGGCGGACGCGTCGGTGATCGGTCATGGTCGTACCTCCTCGCGGTGGGCACTCCTGCGGGCACCCGTCATTGTGCGCCGTCCGGCCGGTCCGGTGTGTTCGCTTGTCCCCAGACCGCTCGGTATGCCGGGAGTTGTCCACAACCCGCCGGTAGCCCTTCCGGGCCGCCCGGCCGCCGCGGGATGCTGGTGTTGGGGTCGGCCCCCCTGGGAGGGCGGGGGATGGGCGGATTCCGGGGGCGGGCGCGGATTCGGAGGTCGGTCCTGCGGCCGACGTGGCGCTGTCCGGTCCCGGTCATGGTCCGGCCGGGCCGATATCGGTGGTCGGCCGGGTCGAGCCCGCTGGTCGGAGGGCGGCGACGGCTCCGGCCGGTCGTGGCGGTGCGGGCGGTTCAGGGGGCCGGACGGTGCGGGCGATCGCGGCGGCACGACCGGCGGTTCCGATACCGTCTCAGCCCTTCCGCGCCACCCCGCACAGCCCCGCCCGGACCTGCGCCTCGCCGCCGTCGGGATGCCACTGGTGCAGGGGGACGATGCCGGGCGGTACCAGGTCGAGGCCGTCGAAGAAGCGCGCGATCTGCTCGCGGCTCCTCGGCACGACGGGGGAGGAGGTCGCGGACCTGCGGTACTCCTCCGCCACCGCGCGCGTCTGCGGGGTGGACTCGATGTGGGACACCGCGAGGTGGCTGCCGGGTGCGATGCCCTCGCACAGGCGGGCGACCATGCCGTAGGGGTTCTCGGCATCGGTGAATCCGTCGAGTACGGCCGCGCAGATGAGGCCCACCGGCCGCTCCAGGTCGACCACCTCACGCAGCTCCGGATGGTCCAGGACGGACTCGGGGCGGCGCAGGTCCGCGTCGACCACGATGGTGCGGTCGCCGTCGTCCAGCAGCGCGCGCCCGTGGGCGAGCACCACCGGATCGTTGTCGACGTACACCACGCGCGCGTCCGGCGCGGCCGACCGCGCCGACTCGTGCAGGTTCACCTCGGCCGGCAGCCCCGCGCCGACGTCCACGAACTGGTCGATGCCGAGCCCGGCCAGGTACCGGACGGTCCGGCCCAGCCACGCCCGGTTGGCCCGGGCGAGGTCCGGCAGCTCCGGCATGGCCGCCACCGCCCGGTCGGCGGCGGCGCGGTCGGCGCGGCCGTAGTCCTTGCCGCCCAGGTAGTAGCAGTACATCCGCGCGGGGCTGGGCGTCGACCAGTCGACGGGCCGCCCGGCCGCCTTGCGCCGGTGCGCGGCCGCCTTCTGCACCTCACGCCCCGCGTCCGCCCCGAAGGACACGTCCTCGCTCCGCACGCCGTCGGTGCGTCCGGCCCAGTCGGCTGCGTCGTCGTTCACGTCGCCGGGCCCGCCGCGTTCAGCGCTCCACGGGCGACGCGGCCGCGCCCGCGGCGGTCGGCGAGCGGCGCGGGCGCGGCTCTCGCCGTGCGCACTCGGGACCGCCTGACCCCGCGGACCCGTCCGCCCCAGGTACGCCGCGACACCGCCCCGGACCGATCCTGCGGGCCGGGGCACTCCGAAAGTACCTCGCGGCGTACCCGGACGATGAGCAGGATGGTCCCCCACTGGCTCTCGAACCGCACGCAGACGACCGAAAGGCTGTCGGCGCACGCCACCCGGCCGAGATGTCGGGTTCGGGGCGTCATCCGGCGCGCCTCGCGCTCGCCGACCGGACACGAGCCCCCGCCCGCGTGCCGCGCGGCGCCCCGCTTCGCAGGCCCGTGCCGGTCGCGGCCGGGCATGGAGGGGGAGCTTCGCGCCGGAGCGGACGTATGCGGGTCGAGTCGTCTGGGCGCACTCGCGGAATCGGTCACCAGGCCCCCTCGACCGCCGACGATTCAGGCGTCAACGGACCGCGATTCTAGCGACGCAGCCGCGTTTTCCGCCGACAGGAATCACAGCAGTTAACCGTAAATCAAGCCGAAATGGGGGTTGGCGGCCGAAACGATCCCATTGCATGCACGCTCGGTGACGACGGTGTTTGAAATGGGTGAATCGGGACAGCAGCGAGGACATCCCGAAAGCAGGACCGCCGGGAAACCGCCGGGGAGAGGAGAACGGCGACATGACGTACGGCGGAACGATCGACAGGGGAACCGGCACCAACGCGCCGAGCGCGGACACCAGGGTCGTGGGGCGGCGCGTGGTGCAGTACATCATCGACTCCATCGTCTCCGGCCTGCTAATGGGCCTGCCCTGGCTGCTGTTCCTGCTGGTCCCGTGGGAACCGGACGGCGAACCGGCGTCAGGAGGGGCCGCGGTGGCGGTCGGAGCCGTCGCCCTGCTGCTCACCGTGGCGATCGCCCTGGCCTACTGGGTGTTCCTCCCGGCGCGCAGCGGCCGGACGCTCGGCATGAGGCTGCTCGGCCTGCGGGTGGTCCGCGAGGACGGCGAACCCGTCAGCGCCGTGACGATGCTGATCCGGTGGGTGCTGCTGATCGTCGACGGCATGGCCGGTGGCCTGGTCGGTCTGATCCTCATCATCGCCACCGACCGCAACCAGCGCCTCGGCGACATGGCGGCCCGCACCCTGGTGGTACGCGGCTAGCCGCGCGGCGCCGCGGTCTCCGCCCGGCGGGTCCCACTCGGGACCCGCCGGGCGGACGCGCGTCCGGGCCGGCGGCGCCCCGCACGGCTGGACCGTCCGGCCGGGGACCTCGACGTGTTCTGCCATGCGCCCCGGCGCCGGGACGCCCCTTCCAGGCAGCGGCCGCAGCGGCCGCCGGAGCCCTGCGACCGGCCGTCGGTCCGGACGCCGCCGACGCCAGGCGGCTCCTCCGGCGAGCCCGCTTCGCCGTCCGCGACGCGTCCGCGAAGGGGGGCGGAGCCTTCGGGGTACGAGCACGTTCCAGGCGGCCGGACACCGCGCGCCCGTGTCCGCATGACCGAAAACCGATTGGGCGCGGCACCCGGGCCTTGCTAACCTCCCGTCCATGACGTTCTTCTTCCGACGCGGCTGACCGCTGGCGGCCCCAGGGCAGCCCCGCCGCCAGTGATGCGGGACGGCGAAGCGCCGTCCCGGGTCGCGACGTGGGAGAAACTACGATGCCGCGCGCTCTGTCGCGTCTCGGCTCAGCAGCTCCGCGTCCCGGCGCCGTCGTCCTTCCGTGACGGCGGCGCGCCTGGTGGCGCGGAGCGTGCGAGGAGTCGAACCACTACTGGCCGCCGAGATCGAGCGGCTTCGCCTGGGTGAGATCCAGGCGATCGGGCACCGTGAAGTGCGCTTCGCGGTGCCCGAACGCGGGGCGGACGTGCTCGCCCTGACCATCGCCGACGACGTGTTCGCCCTGGCCGCGGAGGTCGGCGGCGTCGGACGCGGCCGGTCCGGGCCCGACCGGCTGGCCGACGCGGCGGCCGCCGCCGACCTGGACGCGGTGCTGCGGCTGCGCGAGCGCTGCGGCGGGTCGCCGCGCTACGGCGGACTCGACGTGTCCGCGTCCTTCCTCGGCAAGCGCGCCTACAACCGCTACGACCTGGAGGACGCCGTCGGCGCCGTGCTCGCCGAACGCCTCGGCGCGTCCTACCACTCCAGGCGGGGCGGCGCGCGCCCGCCGCGGGGCGGGCTCGGCTGGCGGGTCACCGTCGAAGGCGAGCGGGCCGTGCTCGCGGTCCGCATCGGCGAACGGCCCCTGCACCGCCGCGCGTACAAGGAGGCGTCCGTCGCCGGGACCCTGCACCCGCCGCTGGCCGCCGCGATGGCCGCCCTGGCCGGCCCGCGTCCCGGCCAGACCGCGCTCGACCCGTGCTGCGGTGCCGGAACCCTCCCCATCGAGGCCGCCCGCGCCGTTCCCGGCCTGCGCGTCCTCGGGCTGGACGCCGACCCGGCCGCCCTCGCGGCCGCCACCGCCAACGCCTCGCGCGCTCTACGAGGACCGACGGACGCGGCGGATCAGGGGAGAACCGGGCCGACAACGACGGCGACGGACGCCCCTCCCGATGGGCCCTCGGCAGGCCGAGCGATCCGGTCGGCCGCTCCCCGTCCTGCCCTGGAGGCGGCGCACGGATCCGGCGGGGCCGAGCCGTTCTCCTGCGCGCTGACGGCCAGTGCCGTGCGTGGACCCGTCCCGGTCACCGACGACGACCGGCGCCCTGGGGGCGACGGAGCCGCCGCCGGTGGCGCCCCCGCGGGCGGAGCTCTGCTCGACCGCGCCCGCGGGGCAGGAGCGGACCGCCCGACCGCCTCGGCCGACGTGCGGGATTCCGGCGACGTGGACGCCGGTGCGGCGGCGCCGAGCGCCGGGCCCTGCCACCAATACGGCGGTGCCCCGGCGGTGTGCTCTGGCGTCCCGGTCACCGGAGGCGGATGTCAGGGCGTCGGGGCAGCCGGTGGTGGGCCGGGCGGTCGCCGCAACGCAGGGGCCGGGGATGCTCCGCGAAGCGGTGCAGGCGTCGACATCGGGACGGCGGCCGGTGCGTCGGCGTACGGAGGCCCTTGTGCGGTGGGCCGTTCTGGCGGCATGCCCGCCGCCGACGCGGACGGCCGTGCCGACGCTCCGCCGACCGGTGGGGCGGACCGCGCGGACGCCGTCGCGCGTCCCGGCGGGTCGATGCCCGACGCCGTCCGCTGCGGCGCGGCGGCCGGTGCGGGTTCCGACCGGCCCCTGGGCGATGCAAGGGGCGCGGCGGTCGGCGGTGCGGCGCCCGCCTCGATCGGGTGGGGCAGGGCCGATGCCGGGCGGCTGCCGGTGGGCGACGCGACGGTGGACCGGGTGCTGGTCAACCCGCCGTGGCAGCGGCAGGTCGCCGCGGCGGGAGCCCTGGCCCGGCATCCCCGCCTGCTGTGGCGGGAGCTGCGCCGGGTGCTGGCACCCGGCGGGCGGATCGTCGCGCTGGTGCACGAGCCGGAGCGGCACGCCGCCGCGATCGCGGCGGCGGGACTGGTGGTCGAGCGCGAACTGGTGGTCCACCTGTTCGGCGCGCGCCCGGTGGTGCTGTGCCTGCGTGAGGGGGTGCGACGGGAGACGCGGAGCTAGCCGGGTCCGCGTGCCGTGCGGCCGCGGCGGACCGGGGCGGACCCGGTCTGCCGCGGCCGGGGCCACGGTTCGGCGGCAGGGCCGGTCTCCCGCCGGCCGCGTGGGGGACGCCACGGGTCCGTTCGAGCGGTCCGGCCGTCCTCGCCGCACGGTGTGCGCCGGACAGGTGGTGGGGCTTGCCAGTGTCGCGTGTGTACGGACAGGTGGGAACTGGGTCGGGAAAGGGGGCGGGATCGGGATGTGCGGACCGTCGTTCGCGGGTGCGGTCTGGCGGCAGGCGGTGCGGTCGGCTGTCTCCCGACCAGGTTCGGAGGTGCAGGTCTGCCGGACCGGTTCTGCCCGCACGGGCGCGGTGTGCGGCGGTCAGGTGCTGGGACTTGCCACTGTCGCGCGTGTGTGCGGACAGGTGAGGGCCGGGTCTGGCGAGAAGGGGGATCGAAGGTGCGGACCGTTCTCCGGGGTGTGCGGTCTGGGGCAGGTGGTGCGGTCGGCTGTGTCTCGACCGTGTACGGAGGTGCGCAGGTCTACCGGACCGACTGCCGGGTGCGGTATGCGGTGGTCAGGTGGTGAAGCTTGCCACCGTCGCATGTGACGGGCGGGAAGGGATATGCGGACCCTTCGGGGTGTGCGGCCTGGAGCAGGTGGTGCGGCCGGCAGTCACTCGGCCGTATGCGGCGGTGCGCAGGTCTGCCGGGCTCTGCCCTCACGGGGACGGTATGCGGCGCATCGAATCGACGGCCGCCCTCGGTGCGCGCGCAGCGGTCGGCCCGGTGCCCCCGGCCGGACGGGGCGAACCGGACGTTCTCCGATTCGAGCGCCGAATGGTGGCCGGGGCGTCGAGACCGCATCGCGGGTGCGCGAACGGGGCCGCGGTGGGCGGGTGCGCCGCGTCCGGACCGTCCGGGATCAAAGCTTCGGGGCGGGGGAGTGCTCCGGCCCGAGCGCCGAGTGGTTCGGCGCGGAGGCCGCCGCCGCTCGTGTGTGCGGGGAGCGTGAGCACACAGGTTCGCGGCGTCCAGTGCGTTCGGGTCGAAGCGGGAAACAGCCGGTCCGTTCGCCGGGGTGGCGGCCTGTGGGGCGTTGCCGTCCACGCGCGGGGTCGCGGTAGGGCGCGAGCCGCGCAGGACCGGCGGGAACGGGATCGGCCACGGCAGCGCTGGACCGAAGCTGCGGGGAGTGGGGCCGCCGTCGTCCTGCTGAACACGGTTGGCGCGCGTGGGGTCGGCTCCGTGCGGTCGACGCGTGGCGCGGCGTCGGGTCAAGGGCGCTCCGCCGCGCTCCGTCCCACGGGCGGCCGCGACGGGGCGGGCGGCGGATCAGGCTCCACCACGTCCACCAGCGGAGACGTCGTGGATCAGCGGTGCGAACGCGGCACCGTCCGGCCGGTGCGGCAGCGCCGGGCGGACCGGAGGTGGACCTAGCACCACCGGCGCGGTGGGAGCAGCCCGTACCTGTGTTTCGGGTGCGGGCTGTAGCGCGCGGGTGCGGCGCGCGGCCGTAGTTTGGCCTGGACGCCCGGGCCATGGCGCCCCGACAGGGACCGCGCGTCGACCACTGGCGACGGACGCGCTGCGGCGCGGAAGAGGTGTGCGGTCATGGGCTTGGACGAAGTGCGGCGCGACTGGACCAGACTCGGCGCGGCCGACCCGCTGTGGGCGGTGCTGACCCACGCGGGCAAACGCGGCGGCCGGTGGGCCGACGAGGAGTTCCTGGCCTCGGGCCGCGCCGAGATCGACGCGGCGATGGCGCGGCTGGACCGGCTCGGCGTCGTGTCCGGGCGCGAGCGGGCACTGGACTTCGGCTGCGGGGCGGGGCGGCTCAGCAACGCGCTGGCCCAGCGCTTCGGGGAGGTCGTGGGGGTCGACGTGTCCGCGCCCATGCTGGAGCAGGCGCGCCGCCTGGACGGTTCCGGCGGGCGGATCCGCTTCGTGCACAACGTGGCGCCCGACCTGGCGGTGCTGCCCGACGACCACGTGGACCTCGTCTATACCGACCTTGTGCTGCAGCACCTGCCGCCCGCGCTGGCCAGGGGATACCTGCGCGAGTTCGTGCGGGTGCTGCGCCCGGAGGGGGTGCTGCTCGCGGGGATGCCGGACCGGCACGAGCGCACCCTCCCCGGGCTCATGTCGCGGTACGCGCCGCTGGCCGTGCAGCGGGTGTTCCAGCGGGTGGTGCTCCGCCACCCCGCGCCGATGCGGATGCACACCATGCCGCAGCCTGAGCTGGCCGCACTGATGAACGACGCGGGCGCCGACGTGATCGCCGCCGACGCCCTCGGCGACAACCCGCACTGGCGCCACATCCGCTACGTCGTCGTCAAGCGCCCGGCGGCCGTCCCCGCGGCCGCCCCGACCCTGTCCGCCGCCCTGCCCGCCTGACTCACACGCCCCGGCAAGCCGACCGGCCGGACCCGCTCCCCTCCAGGGTCCGGCCGGTCAGTCGTCGTCCTCGTCGACGGGGTGCACCGCCCTCGCCTCGGCGACCGTCCGCACCTTGGCCGGCGCGGCCATGATCGGGTCGAGCATCGCGGCGTCGATGGTCAGCGCGACGCGGCCGTTGGTGCCGAAGGACAGGTCGACATGGCCGCCGTCGCGGGTCACGAAGCACTTGACGGGCGTCCGGCTGGGGCTGGTAATCATCGAGTACGTGCTCAGCGGGTCGTCGCTCGTGAAGTAGCCCATGGGGTCTGCTTCCGTCATGCGCGGGCAGCTCCTGCACCTTCTTCAACTGCTGGAGACGCGGCCAGATCTCACGGTGCAGGTCGTTCGGTCCGCGCCGGCACCGAACGATCCGCTGCTCGGTGGTTGCATCATCGTCCTGGACTTCGCTACGGCACCACGGATCGGCTTCGTGACGTCGGTATACGGACCTGCCGTCCACCACGATGCCGAGACCGGCACACGGCCGCTGCTCCGCGTCTTCGAGCGGGTGCGAGAACTCGCGATGAGCCCCGAGGCAGCCAGCCACAGCTCAGGAGCCAGCAACGCGTGCATTGAGGTTCGTGTTACCGACATGCGCGTCGATGTCCGCGACTCGAAGAACCGGACCGCAGGGAAGCTCACCTTCGACCGTGCCGCCTGGGTCGCGTTCCTGGCGGAGATGCGGGCGCCCGGCAGCGCGGGCCGTTAGGTCCGACCTGTCATGAGCGCCGCTCCCAACACGTCGGCATGCGCGGCCACGTGCGCCGCATCGGCCCGGTACCGCTGGTCGTGCCCCTCGGCGATGTGGGACGCGAAGGCGGCACTGCCCGCCGCCGCGCGCTCGTGCATGAAGTCGACCAGCGCGTGCAGCCGCTCGGGCACGGTGGCGGGCAGGGCGGCGCGGTCGGCGGCCGACAGGCCGTAGGCGTCGGCGAACACGCGCAGCCGCCGGGCCGCCTCGGGGACCGGCAGCCAGCCCTCGTCGGCGCCGGGCGCGTGCAGCGGCGCGAAGCGGTACGCGGTGTAGGCGACGTCCCAGACCCGGGGCCCGGGGTGGGCGACGTCGAAGTCGATGAAGGCGACCGGCCGGCCGTCGCGGAAGACGGTGTTGTACCCGGCCGCGTCGCCGTGGCAGATCACTTCGGCGGGCTCGCGCGGCGGTAGCTGCCACACCGCGTCGGGCGGCACGGTGAAGGACACCGTGGCGTCGTGGTACTCCCGCAGCAGCCGGGCCACCGCGCGCACGGTGTCGTCGCCGCGCAGCTCCTCGGGCACCGGGTAGTGCACCACCTCCCCGGGCACGAAGTCCAGCACCTCGCGCCCGGCCGCGTCGTACCCGTGCACCCCGGGCGCTCCGGCGAAGCCGACCGCGGTCAGGTGGTCGAGTAGCCGGTGCACGGTCGGCGTCCACGGCCCGACCGGCCGCCGCACCATCGCACCCGACCGCACCACCGCGTCGGCCCCGACGTTCGCCCCGCCGCCGGCGAGCGGTTGTTCGGTCATCGTCGACCCTTCAGTAGGAAGATCCCTGTGCCCACCCCGCCGCACGCCGCCCCGCACCCGTCCGCGAACCCGCACCACCCGCATCCCCCTCCCGCCCAGGGGGGCGAGCCCACTTCCATTTTCGCGCACATCGCGTCCGGGGTGGGCGGCCGGGCGGGCTCCTGTGGACGAGCGGCCGGAGGCGCCCCCGCCTGTGGACGGCCGGCTTGACAGGCGCGCTGCGGGGCGGGCCGGTCGACCGGAGGGGAGCGGCTGCGTGTCTAGCGGGCGCCGCCGCGTCAGGAAGGGCTCGGCGTCCGCCGGGAAGGCGTCGAAGTCCGCGCCGATGATCCACGCCATGCCGTCCAGGATCGCGGCGCGCCCGGCCGCGCGCACCCGGTTTTCGCGGGCGCGCGGAGGCCCGACGGGCCCGCGGGGCCGGGGGGCGGCGGGGTGTGAATGGGGGTGCGGCGAAGGGGCAGCGGGACGGCATGGAGCTAAGGTTTCTCGACCCCGTGTACGAGACGGACGCGTCGGTCGCCTCCGTCTACCTGGACACCACACGCTCGGTGGAGAACGCGCCCAAGGAGATCGAGCTGCGCTGGCGCGGGCTCAGGGAGCGCCTGGCGTCCGACGGCGCGCCCGAGGACACCCTCGCCGCCCTTGACGAGGTGGTGGGCACCGATCTGGGCATGCCCGGCCCGCACGGTACCGCGTACTTCGCGGCCGAGGGCCGGGTGCTGGCCGGATACACGCTGTCGCGCCGCCCGGACCAGGACCGCGCCTCCTGGCTGCCGGTGCCCGACACCCTTCCGCTGATCGCCGACCGCGACGCCGCCGTCCCGTACGTGCTGGCGCAGGTCGACCGGGTGGGCGCCGACATCCACGCCTACGGCGCGGGCGGCGAGGTGGACGAGCGCAGCGTCGACGGCGGCACGCTGCACATCCGCAAGGTGCACGTCGGCGACTGGGCGCACAAGCACTACCAGCGCAGGTCCGAGAACCTGTGGGCGGAGAACGCCGCCCGGGTGGCCGACGACGTCGAGACGGCCGTCACCGAGGTCGGCGCCCGGCTGCTGCTGGTCACCGGCGACGTCCGCGCGCTCGCCGCGCTCCGCGAGCACCTCCTGGACACCTCCCTGAGCATCCTGGTGGAGATCGAGGGCGGCGGCCGCGGCGAGGGCTCGCACAGCGCGGGCCTGGACGAGGCGGTGGACGAGGCCGTCGGCGCCTACGCCGCACGCGAGCGCGCCGAGCTGATCGGCGCCTACGAGCAGGAGCGCGGCCGCGACCGCCGCGCTGTCGACGGCGGCTCCGGCACGGCGGCCGCCCTCAGCCAGGGACAGGTCGACACTCTGCTGATCGACGCCGACGGCGTCGACGGCGAGCTGTGGGCCAGCCCGGCCGAGGCGCAGCTGGTCAGCGACCAGGCCGACGCCCCCGAGTTCGCCGGACGGGGCGCCCCCATCCACGCCCCCGGCGACGCGCTGCTGATCCGCGCCGCCCACGCCACCGACGCCGAGGTGGTGACGGTGGCCGGAGTGGACAGCTCGCGCCTGTCGCTGCGCGACCACGTCGGCGCGGTGCTGCGGTTCACCACCGTGCCCGAGTGAGTACCGCCCGCCGCGGACCCGACGCGGCCGCGCCCGGAGCGAGTCCGGCGCGGCCGCGCCGCCATGTGCGGCCCGGCCGCTCCGGGCCGAAAAGGACCTGGGGGCGGTCGGGCGGGGCCGCGCCCCGGCGCCTCCGATCCCGTGGGTCGGTGGGCCGCCGAACGGGCGCGGCCGGGGCGTACGGGTTCGCGATCGGCTTCGAACCGCCTGCCGCTGCACCCGCGGGCGTCCCGAACGAGAAGCCGTCGTCGGACGACGCGATCGCGCCTGAAGCCGTGTGGCCTTGTCACCGTGCGTTGGCGCGGCGTCCCGGCGGGCCCTGCCCGGGTCCGCCGGGACTGGGTGTCCGGACGCGCCGTCCGGCGGCCGGGCGGACGGGTCCGCGACCGGCTCAGACCAGCCGTCGGACCCAGCGCGCCGCCGTGCCACCGCGCCCGGGCGAGGAGAGACGTCCCGCCCCGCGCGCCGCGGTTACACCCGGATGAACTCCGGCATAACCACTCGGCCGAGCCGGTCGGCGCGGCCGCGGCGGCGCCTAGATTCGGCGCATGATCGTGGAATACATCCGCTACCGGATCGCCGAGGCGGACCGGGAGGAGTTCGAGGCGGCCTACGCGCGGGCGGCCGTGCCGCTGGCCTCGTCGCCGCAGTGCCTCGACTACGAGCTCTCCGGCTGCGTCGAGGAGCCCGGCGCCTACGTGCTGCGCATCCGGTGGACCTCCGCCGAGGACCACCTCCAGGGCTTCCGGGGGAGCGCGGCCTTCCCGGCCTTCTTCGCCGAGATCCGCCCGTACGTGCAGGCCATCGAGGAGATGCGCCACTACGCGCCCACCGCGGTGGCCGGCACCGGCGCGGGCGCGGGCGATCCGGCGCCGTCACTGTACGAGTGGGCCGGCGGCTCCGACGCCTTCGAGCGGCTGACCGACGCCTTCTACCGCAAGGTCCGCGCCGACGACCTGCTCGAACCGGTGTTCCGGCACATGGACGCGCACCACCCCCACTACGTCGCCCTGTGGCTGGCGGAGGTCTTCGGCGGGCCCGCGCGCTACACCGAGGAGCGCGGCGGCTACCCGCACATGCTCGGACAGCACCGGGGGAGGGCGATCACCGAGCCGCAGCGGCGGCGCTGGATCGCGCTGCTCACCGACGCCGCCGACGAGGTGGGACTGCCCGGCGACCCGGAGTTCCGGGCCGCGTTCACCGGATACATCGAGTGGGGCACCCGGCTGGCGCTGGCCAACTCACAGCCCGGCGCCGCCCCCTTCGAGGACGCGCCGGTGCCCCGCTGGGGCTGGGGAGTCGCGCCACCCTGGCAGGGCTGAGCCGCCGCGGACACCCCGGTACGTCACCCCCGTCCGGCGCCGTACCGGGGTGCGCGCCGCGGCGCGGCCGGCGGGCCGCGCCGCCGTCACTCGTCGAGGGGCTCGTCGCGCTGACGCAGCCGGCGCACCCTGCCGGGCCGGCGGCGGCGCACCATCGCCTCCTCAACCTCGGGCGGCCCGCCGACGGTGGGTTTGCGGAGCTTGGGCCGCCAGAAGTAGAGCAGGATGGCGAGACCCACCCCGCCGATCAGCATCATCACGTAGCCCACGGCCGGCAGGTTCAGGCCGGGGATGTCGAGGTCGAGGGCGAAGGCCAGCACGGCGCCGACCGTGATCAGCGTCAGGCTCACGCCGATGCCCATGGGGGACTCCTTCCCGCGGCGGCCGGTCCGCGCGGTCGCCCGACAGCGCCCTACCGCCACGCCGTCCGTGTTCCCGGACCACGGAGAGTGAAACAGCGGCGGTCCGCTCCGCGGGCGGGCGCTAGCGCCCGCCCGGGGTCTCCGAGCCGGTCAGCTCGGCCAGCATCCGGTGCGTGAGTTGCAGCAATCGGTTCTCCAGGTCGCCGAAGTCGAGGGCCGCCCTGCGGTCGGCGACCTGCTTCTCCAGCGCGTGCTGGGCGCGCCAGGCGTCGTCCAGCCCGTCCGGTCCCGAGCCGTCGCCCTCGGCGAAGCGCCGCACCAGCGGCGCGATCCGGCGCAGCAGCCGGCAGTAGCCCTCGCCGAACGCGCCGGCGGGCCCGGTGCGCCCGCCCTCCTCGCCGACGGTCTCGCGAAGCGTGTGCCCGGTCGCCCTGCAGTAGCCGGTGAGCTGCTCCAGGGCGCCGATCAGGGCGCCGCTGGGCCGGTCGCGCCGGTGCGCCGCCCTGGGGTTCCAGCGCAGGCTCTCGTACGCGCGGTCGTGGGCGCGCCTGGCCTGCCGGGCGCGCGTGTTCATCTCCGCCTCGGCGCGCCGCCACGCGTCCCAGGTGCCGTCCCCGGGGTCGGCGGCGACCCCGGCCAGCCGCTCCAGCGCGGTACCGACGTCGGCGCCCAGCCGGGCGAGCGTGTCGGCGGCCGGGCGCATGTGCAGCGGCGGCAGCACGAAGATGTTCACCCCCAGCCCGACGGCCAGGCCCACGCCGAGGTCGGCGAGCCGGGGGAGCGCGTAGCCGAGCGCCTGCTCGCCGCCGAACAGCAGCACGAACAGGGCGGTGAAGGCCACCTGGCCGCCCTGGTCGCCCAGCCGCCGCCAGCTGGAGACCGCGATCGACACCAGCACCACGACCGCGATGCCCGCCGTGTTCGGGCCGATCAGCATCCCCACCGGCACCGCGAGCGCGGCGCCGATCAGGAAGCCGCCCGCGTACTGCGCGCCCTCCAGCAGCGAGCGCGCCACCGTCGGGTAGACGCTGAGCGTGGCCGCCAGCGGCGCGAAGTAGGGGTTGGGCTGGCCGAGCGCGTAGCGGGCGATCAGCCAGGCGAGCACCGCGGCGAGCACGGCCTTCAGGGCGAGGGCGGTGCGGTCGCGCAGGTAGCGCTCCGGGCTCTCCCCGGAGGGGCGGGCCGGCGCCGTGGCGCCGCCGCGCAGCCGCGACCACCACCGGGCGCCGCGTACGGCGCCGGGGGCTTTCGATGGCATCGGCACTCCAGGGCCGCCGCGCGCCGCGGCGGCCGGTTTCAGCGGGCGGGGGCGGGGCGGGGACGGGTGAAGAGCGCGGCCAGGCCGCCGGGCAGGTCCAGCTCCCCGGCCAGGCCGGGGTCGTGCTCGCACAGGCTCGCGTACACGGCCATGGCCTCGGCGCGCGCCTGCGCGGGGGCGCGCCGGCCCAGCCGCGCCAGCTCGCGGACGACGTCCTCGTCGGTGCGGTCCGACGGCGGGCGGGCCAGGGGCAGGAAGGCGGCCATGTCGCCGGGCAGGACGGCCAGCAGCCGGCCGCGGCCCGGTTCGGGAACGGAGCGGGCGAGGGCGATCACGGCGACCTCGGTGACCGCGCGCGCCTCCTCGCCGTGCAGCCCGGTCAGCCGGGCGACCGAGGACACCAGGTCCCTGAAGAGGACGGGCATGGCGACGATCACCACTCCTTCGCTCGGATCGCGTTCGCCGGGCCGCTACCCGGCTCCGGGCGGCGCACCCGCCGCCCGTGGGTGCCGGTCACCACCCGGGGCAGCCGTCGGCGCAGCCGGGGGCGTCGCCGCCGATGGGCGGGTCCTCGGCGGGCTTGTCGCCCGCGGGCGCCCCGGGCTGCACCGACTCGGCGGGCGACCCCGACCCGGAGAGGTCCTGCTCCTCGCCCGGCCAGGTGGCGAAGACCGACAGCACCACGGCGACGACCACCGAGCAGACGATCATCAGCATGGCGCGCCCCGAGGGGGCCGACTCGGCTTCGAGGGCGTCGTTCAGCTCGCGCATTCGTGCGGCGAGCTCTGGGTCATCGCTGGCCAGTGCGGACTCGATCGTGCTCAGCAGCCGCTCTTCCCGGTTCGACAGGCTCATCCGGCGCCACCTTCCAACGGCGACTGGGGGGCTCCGGGTCCGGACTCCCCGGCGGAACCCCTCCGTTCCCCCGGACGGGAGCGGTGCTCCCCCCGTCTCGGCCGCTACCTCTGCCCTGACCGGCCTAAACGCCTGCGGGAGCCGCCCCGGGGCCGCCTCGGGAGGCGGATTCGCGCCCATGGGCGCGGGGGAGCCGGGCAGCGGTCGCGTGAGAGCAGTAGTGGCGCGCGAGCGCGCGCGGAACGGAGGAGCCATGCCGGGACGGGAGGGGCGCCGCGCCCCGAGAGGCAGCCTGGAGCGCCCCTACAGCGCGCTGACCCTGCGGCTGGTGCTGGCCGTCTTCGGGCTGCTGGTGTGCCTGGCGGCGGGCGTGGCGTCGGCCGCTCGCGGCTGGACGGCGGTCGCGGTCGCGCTGGGGGTGCTGGCCGCCGTGGCCGCGGTGGACATCGGGGTGGTGCTGGTGCGGCTGCGGCAGCGCCGCCGCGAGGGCGGGCCGCCGCCCTCGCTGTTCGGCTGAGCCGGCGGCCGGCCACGCTCAGTCGCCCATCCTCTGGATGCGGTCCTTGAACAGGGTGGTCGCGATGGCGGCCCGCCGCGGCTGGCCGTGCGCGAAGGCGCGGGCGAAGCTCTTGGCCTGGTCGTAGGAGACCTTGGCGGGCATCGGCGGCTCGTCGGGGTCGACGTCCACGTCGACCAGGGCGGGCCCGTCGTGCGCCAGCGCGGCGCGCACCGCGCCCTCCACGTCGGCGGCCCTGGCCACCTTGGCGCCGTGGCCGCGGCAGGCCTGGGCCCAGGTGGAGAAGTCGCTGGCGGGCTCGTGGAAGCGGACGCCGTGCTCGGGGTAGCCCAGCACCATCTGCTCCCACAGGATCTGCCCGAGCGAGTTGTTGTTGTTGATGATCACCTTGACCGGCAGCCGCAGCTGCGCGGCGGTCAGGAACTCCGCCATCAGCATCGCGAAGCCGCCGTCGCCGATGAAGGCGATCACCTGGCGGTCCGGGTGGGCGTGCTGGATCGCGATGGCGTAGGGCAGGCCGGGCGCCATCGAGGCGAGGGTGCCCGACAGGTAGAAGCCGCGCTCGCCGCGGATGGTCCAGTGGCGGGCCGCCCAGGTGGCGATGGTGCCGCTGTCGCAGGTGAGGATCGCGTCGTCGTCGGCGAGCCGGTCGACCACCGACACCAGGTACTGCGGGGCGATGGGGTCCCGGTCGGGATTGGCCATGGCCGCCATGTCCGACCGCCACTTCTGACTCGCCCGCTGGTACTTCTCCAGGTGGGAGCGGTCCTCGGCCCGGCGCAGCCGGGGCAGCAGGGCGCGCAGGCCCTCGCGGGCGTCGCCGACCATCGGCACCTCGGTGGCGATGCGCGCCCCGGCCCGCACCGGGTCGGCCTCCAGCTGCACCACCCGCGCCCTGCCCGGCTCGGGCAGGTGCGCGGAGTAGGGGAAGTTGGTACCGACCATGAAGAGCACGTCGGTCTCGTCGATCAGGTCCTCGCTGGGCCGGGTGCCGAGCAGGCCGATCCCGCCGGTGGTGTAGGGGGAGTCGTCGGGGATGACGGCCTTGCCGGGCAGGGTCTTGACGACCGGCGCGCCCAGCCGCTCGGCCAGCTCCGTCACCTCGGCGCGGGCCCCCAGGGCGCCCGCTCCGACCAGCACGGCCGGGCGACGCGCCGCGTTGAGCACCTCGGCCGCCCTGGCCAGGTCCTCCTCGCGCGGGATGCCGGGGGCGGGCAGGAAGACGGGGGCGGTGTGCGGCGGGCGGGCCGGGGCGACGTGCTGCCAGGGGTCGGCGTCGGCGTCGGCGACCTGGATGTCGTTGGGCAGGGTGAGGTGGGCGACGCCGCGGCGGGCCAGCGCGGTGCGCACCGCCTGGTCGACCAGGCCGGGCAGCTGCACCGGATTGGCGATGACCTGGTTGTACTCGGCGACGTCGGCGAACAGCCGGTCCAGCTGCACCTCCTGCTGGTAGGCGGTGCCGAGCACGGAGGTCTCCTGCATACCGGTGATCGCCAGCACGGGGACGTGGTCGAGCTTGGCGTCGTACAGGCCGTTGAGCAGGTGGATGCCGCCGGGGCCCGAGGTGGCCAGGCAGACGCCCAGCCGCCCGGTGGACTTGGCGTAGCCGGTGGCCATGAAGGCGGCCGCCTCCTCGTGGCGGACCAGCACGAAGCGGATCCGGTCCCGGTGCCGCCGCAGGCCCTCCATGATCCCGTTGATGCCGTCGCCCGGCAGGCCGAACACGGTGTCGACGCCCCAGTCGGCCAGCCGTTCCACCAGGGACTCCGAAGCGATTCGCGTCATGGCCCGGCCGCTTGCCTCCCCCGCGGCGCGGTAAACCTGCGCAGCCGCGGGGCTTCGCGCGTTCCCCGGGGCCGCCCGGCGGCCCCGGGGGAGCGGCCTCAGGCGACCTCGGCCAGGCAGAGCGCGAAGTCGCCGTCGGACCACCAGCCCGCGGCGGCGAAGCCGGCGGCGGCCAGTTCGGCGCGCACGCCCTCGGGCCGGAACTTGGCCGAGATCTCGGTGCGCAGCTCCTCGCCCTCCTCGAAGTCCGCCACCAGGTCCAGGGCGGCGACCCGCACCCGCTGCGGACGGGTGGCGCGCAGCCGCATCTCGATCCACTCCTGGCGCGGGTCCCAACGGGCGACGTGCGCGAAGGCGCCGGGGTCGAAGTCGGCGTCCAGCTCCCGGTTGACGACCCGCAGCACATTGCGGTTGAACTCGGCGGTGACGCCGGCCGCGTCGTCGTAGGCGGCGACCAGCCGGGCGGGGTCCTTGACCAGGTCCACCCCGAGCAGCAGCGCCTCGCCCGGCGCCATCACCGCGCGCAGCTCGGCGAGGAAGCCGCGGCGCCGCTCCGGTTCGAGGTTGCCGATGGTGGAGCCGAGAAAGGCGACGAGCCGCCGCCCCTCCCTCGGCAGCAGCCCCAGATGCCGCTCGAAGTCGGCGACGACGGCGTGCACCCGCACCCCGGGGTACTCGGCGGCGATCCGGGCGGCCGAGGCGGCCAGGAAGTCGCCGCTGACGTCGGCGGGCAGGTAGCGGTGCAGCCGCCCGGCGTCGCGCAGCGCGTCCAGCAGCAGCCGCGTCTTCTCGCCGGAGCCCGCGCCCAGCTCCAGCAGGGTGTCGGCCCCGGTCGACCGCGCGATCCGGGCGGCGTTCGCCGCCAGCAGCGCCCGCTCGGCGCGGGTCGGGTAGTACTCGGGCAGCCGGGTGATCCGCTCGAACAGCTCGCTGCCGCGCTCGTCGTAGAACCACTTGGGCGGCAGGGCGCGCGGCCGGCGGGTCAGCCCCTCGTGCACGTCCTCGCGCAGCGCCTTGGCGAGGTCGTCGGGGCCGAGGTGGTGGTCGATCAGCGGGTCGGGCATCGTGCTCCTCACGTCGTGGGCGAAGGCGGCTCCCTCACAGCGGCCGGATCTCCACCCCCTCCAGGTCCGCCACGACCAGGGAGCCGTCCGGGACGGGCCGCCAGTCGGCGGCGTCGTCGGTGGGCTCGGAGGCGAGGACGACCGCGCGGGGGCGTCCGTCGTCGCCGGACGCGGTCTTCAGGTACAGGGTGTCGCCGCAGGCGGTGGCGGCCAGCCGGGTGCCGTCGGCGGCCAGCAGGTTGTAGCGGCCGGTGGCCTGGGCGGCGGTGTGCGCCACCGCCGAGGCCAGGCCCTCGCCGAGCGGCGCGCCCGACCGCCAGGCGCGCACCGCCCAGCCCAGCAGTGCGGCGGAGTCCAGCGGGGCGCGCACGTCGGGCACCCCGGTGACGCCGTGTGCCCGCAGCGCCGCCTCCACCGCCTCGTAGTCCCCGACCACGCCGTTGTGGCTGAACAGGCGGCCGTCGGCGCGGAAGGGCTGGGCGCCGGACTCCTCGACGGGGAAGCCCTCGGTGGCGCTGCGCACCGCCGCCACCACGCAGGTGGAGCGGACCACGTCGGCCAGGTCGGCGAAGGAGGCGTCGGCCCAGATCGGTACGGCGCGCCGGTAGCGGACCGGGGCGGCACGTCCCGGGTCGTACCAGCCCACCCCGAAGCCGTCGGCGTTGACGGTGCCGTGGCGCTGCTCGCGCGGCGCGTAGGACTGGGTGTGCAGGCCGTGCTTGGGGGCGTAGAGCAGTTCGCGCAGCGACACCGGCGGGCCGAGGTAGGCCAGGTGCCGGCACATCAGCGGGCCTCGGCGTCGCGGGCGCAGCGGAAGCCGGCGAAGATCTGCCGGCGGACCGGGTAGTCCCAGTTGCGGAAGCTCGCCCGCGCCACGCTGGGGTGGGTGGCCCAGGAGCCGCCGCGCAGCACCTTGTAGTCGGTGCCGAAGAACACCTCGGAGTAGTCGCGGTAGGGGAACACCTTGAAGCCCGGGTAGCCGGTGAAGTCGGTGGAGGTCCACTCCCACACGTCGCCGACCAGCTGGCGCACCCCGTAGGCGGAGGCGCCGTCCGGGTAGGAGCCCGCCGGGGCGGGCCGCAGCCGCCGCTGGCCGAGGTTGGCGCGGTGCGCGTCCGGCTCCTCGTCGCCCCAGGGGTAGCGGCGGGAGCGCCCGGACGCCGGGTCGTGCCGGGCGGCCTTCTCCCACTCGGCCTCGGTCGGCAGCCGCCGGCCGGCCCAGCGGGCGAAGGCGTCGGCCTCGTACCAGCAGACGTGCTGGACGGGCTCGTCCAGCGGCAGCGGCTCCACCCGGCCCAGGCGGCGGCGCAGCCACCGGTCTCCGTCGGCGGTCCAGAAGGCGGGGGAGCGCTTGCCGGAGGAGCCGCGCCAGCGCCAGCCCGCCGCGGTCCACAGCCGCTCGCGCTCGTAGCCGCCGTCGGCCATGAACTCCAGGTAGCGGCGGTTGGTGACCGGGACGGTGTCGATCCAGAAGGCGGGCACGTGCACGGTGTGCGCGGGGCGCTCGTTGTCCAGCGCCCAGGAGTCGCCGCTGGTGCCCATGGTGAACGGGCCGGCCGCCACCAGCACCTCGGCGGGCGGTGGCCGGCCCGGGTCCGCCGGGGCGGGCGCGCCCTGCGACGCCTCGGCCAGCACGGGGGCGCCCCGGCGCAGCTGGTGGGTGGCGAGCATGGTCTCGTCGTGCTGGTGCTCGTGCTGGATGACCATGTTGAACACGAAGCCCTCGGCCAGCAGCGGGCGGTCGGGGCGCAGTTCGAGGGCGTCGAGCGCGTCCAGGACGCGCGTGCGCACGTCGGCGATGTAGTCGCGCGCCTCACCCGGGCGCAGCAGCGGCAGGGTGATCCGAGTGGCCCTGGGGTGCTCGAAGGCGTCGTAGAGCCGGTCGATCTCGGGGCGCAGCGCCGCCATTCCGGCGGCGGCGCGCATCAGCCACTGCTCCTCGTAGTTGCCGATGTGCGCCAGGTCCCACACCAGCGGCGACATCAGCGGGGAGTGCTGGGCCAGCAGCTCGTCGTCGTCCAGGGCGGCGAGGGTGAGGCCCAGGGTGCGGTCGCGGCCGCCGGTCAGCTCGGCGGCGATCCGGGCCTTGATCTGGTCGGGGGTGCGTCCTGCCGCGGTCTCGCTCATCTGCGTTCCTCGTGGATTAGGTCGTCGGCGGGGCAGCGGCCCCGCTCGACGTAGAGCTCGATGTAGGCGTCCACGACCGGGATCAGCTCGTGGGCGCCCATCCTGGGCAGCGCGTCGCGGGCGGCGGCGAAGCAGCACCGCGCCGCCTCGGCGATCGCCGGATCGGCCGGCCCGTGCCTGGCCGCCGCCCGCCAGCCGCCCTCGGGCCCGGCCGCCTCGGCCAGGGCGGCGGTGCAGTCGTCGGCGGCGCGGGCGGCCGCCGGGTCGTCCAGCAGCGCGGTGGCGACCGCGACGGGCACCGGCCACCAGTGCCGGGGCAGCGCGTCGACCATCCGCAGCTCCAGCCAGCCGCGCGGGCGCACCGGCGGGAAGAGCGTGGTCAGGTGGTACTCCAGGTCGTCGCGGGTGGGGTGGCCGTGTAACTTCCCGGCCAGCCACTCGCCGAAGCGCAGGCCCGGGTCGACGATCCAGGGCGCGTCCTCGCGGCGGATCGCCATCAGCGGCGCGTCCAGGACGTACTCGGCCCAGGCCGACAGCGGGTCGCCGCGGCGCACCGGCCGGGTCCTGGCCGGGTCGCACGACGCCCAGATCGCCTGGCGGGTGGAGCGCCAGCCGGTGGGCCGGCCCCGGTAGAGGGGGGAGTTGGCGAAGGCCGCCACCAGCACCGGGCCCAGCTGGTGCACCCGCCGCCAGCGGGCGCGGGCGTCCTCGGCGTCCAGCCCGATGTCCAGGCAGATCTGCACCGAGGCGGTGGAGCACATCATCAGCCGGCCGGCCCTGCCCCGGGCGTCGAAGTACGCCTCCATCGCGGCGTAGCGCGGGACGGCGAGCTGGCGCTCTACCGAGCGGTGCGGGTCCAGGCCGTGCCCGGACAGGCAGAGCCCGACGGCGGCGAGCCGTCCGTCGAGGTCGGCGAGATCGGTGGCCATCGCGCGGAAGGCCGCCGCGAGGCCGGGCTGCGGCAGCGAGCTGAGCTCCAGCTGCCCGCCGGGTTCGTAGGTGAGCGCACTGCCCGCCGGCGGCGGGCCCCCGGCGTCGACGACCGGGGCGACGGTGCGCAGTGGGACGGGTACGTGCGGATGTTCCGGGTCGATGACCAGCCACTCGGACTCGATGCCCACCAGACCCGGCGGACCGGTCTTGAAGCAGACACCGCGGACATGGTCGAGGACGTCGTCTTCGGTCAGGTAGGCCACGGCCACCTCCTGGGCGGCTCCGCGCACCCGCGCGGAGGGACTGTGCCACTCCCTTCCCAGGAGTATCGCGGCGGACACCTGCCCGATCAGGGCTTTACCGGCGCCCCGCCCCGCGTTCACGCCCCGGACGGCGCGCGGCGGTGCGAAGCCGGCCGGTAATTTGAGTCAATGCGCGAATCGGAGCAGTCTGGACAGGCCGGACCGGACCCGCAGGTCACCGTCGTGGAAGCGGGCCCGGAGCGGCGCGCCACCGTGGAGCGGCTGGCGCAACTGGAGCGGCACGACCTGTCGGAGTTCCGCGGCCACACCCCCGGCGCCGACGGCCTGTTCGCCTTCGACGCGCTGCCGCTGTTCTTCACAGAGCCCGGCCGGCAGGCCTACCTGGTCCACGCCGGTTCCCACCTGGCCGGTTTCGCGCTGACCCGCCCGCTGCCCGACGGCGCCACCTCGATCTTCGCCTTCTTCGTGGTGCGCGCGCTGCGGCGGCGGGGCGTGGGGCGGCTGGCCGCACTGGAGCTGATCCAGCGGTGCCGGCCCGGCGCGTGGCGGATCGCCTTCCAGGAGGACAACCCGGGCGCCGCCCGTTTCTGGCGGCGCATCGCGACCGAGTGCGTCGGCACCGCGTGGAGCGAGGAGGTGCTGCCCGGCCGGGGCCCCTCGCCCGACGTGTGGATCCGGCTGGACACCCGGGTGGTGGAGCGCACCGGAACCGCTCCCTGACGAGCGCCGCGGACCCGCCCGATGCGGGCGGAAGGCCCGGTTTCCCCCTGATGCGCCCGGGTAGCCGTGCCCGCCAGGACGCGGCCCGGACACCCCTGCGGCGCCTGGCGCGACCGGACGGGCGCGGCCGCGAGCACACCACGACCGAGGAGGTGCGTATGCGCGCGGTGGTATGGCACGGCGTCGGCGACATCCGGCTGGACGACGTGCCCGAACCGGCCGTCGAGGACCCCGGCGACGCGGTGGTGCAGGTGACCACAAGCGCCATCTGCGGCACCGACCTGCACATGGTGCGGGGCACGATGGCGGGCATGGAGCCCGGCACGGTGCTGGGCCACGAGGCCGTCGGGGTGGTGGCCGAGGTGGGCGAGGGGGTTCGCAACTTCCGGCCCGGCGACCGGGTGGTGGTCCCCTCGACCATCGGCTGCGGCACCTGCAGCTACTGCCGGGCCGGGTACTACGCCCAGTGCGACGTGGCCAACCCGGGCGGGCGGCGGGCGGGCACCGCCTTCTTCGGCGGCCCGGCGGCGACCGGTTCCTTCGACGGGCTCCAGGCCGAGCGCGCCCGGGTCCCGTTCGCCAATGTCGGCCTGGTGCCGCTGCCCCCACAGGTCTCCGACGAGGAGGGCATCCTGCTCTCCGACATCTTCCCTACCGCCTGGTTCGGCGCCCAGTTGGCCGAGGTGTCCCAGGGCGACACGGTGGCCGTCTTCGGCTGCGGCCCGGTGGGGCTGTTCGCGATCCTCAGCGCGCGGCTGCAGGGCGCCGGGCGGGTGCTGGCCGTCGACGGGGTGCCCAGCCGCCTGGAGCAGGCCAGGATGCTGCACGCCGAGGTGGTCGACTACACCAAGGAGGACCCGGTGGCCGCGCTGGTCGAGCTGACCGGCGGCATCGGCCCCGACCGGGTGATCGACGCGGTGGGGGTGGACGCGCGCTCCGGCGGCCCCGGCTCCGGCGACGCCGAGGAGTTCCGGCACGAGCTGGCCGAGGTGGCGCCGCGGACGCGCCCCGACCACGGCACCTGGGTGCCGGGCGACGCGCCCACCCAGGCGGTGCGCTGGGCGGTGGACGCGGTGGCCAAGGCGGGCACCCTCAGCGTCATCGGGGTCTACCCGCAGCAGGCCGAGCACTTCCCGCTCGGCGCGGCGATGAACAAGAACCTGACCGTGAACATGGGCAACTGCAACCATCGCGCCGTCATCCCCGACCTGGTGGACCTGGTCGCGGGCGGCTCGGTGGACATCGGCTCGGTGCTGACGCAGGAGGAGCCGTTCAGCGACGCGCTCGACGCCTACCGGACCTTCGACCGGCGCGAGCCCGGCTGGACCAAGGTGGCGCTGACGGCGGCCTGAGCGCGGGCGGGACGGGGGCGTGCCGGGGGGCGGCGCGCCCCCGTCCGCGTGCGGCGGCTAGACCGGGCCCGGCCGGCCCGGCACCACGCGCTGGCGCTGGCGGCCGAGCCGGTCGATCTCCAGCTCGACCACGTCGCCGGGGGCGAGGTAGGGGAAGCGGCCGGAGAGGGCGACGCCCTCGGGGGTGCCGGTGAGCAGCACGTCGCCGGGCTCCAGGGTCATGAACTGGCTGAGGTGCCAGATCTGGTGCGCCACGGTGAAGATCATGTCGGCGGTGCTGGAGTCCTGCCTGGGCTCGCCGTTCACCCGGCTGCGCAGGCCGAGGCCCTGGGGGTCGGGCAGCTCGTCGGCGGTGAGCAGCCACGGGCCGAGCGGGCTGAAGCCGGGGGCGCACTTGCCCTTGGACCACTGGCCGCCGGAGCGCTCCAGCTGCCACTCGCGCTCGGACAGGTCGTTGGCGATGGTGTACCCGGCGACGTGGCCGAGCGCGTCGTCCACCGAGGCGAGCCGTCCGGCCCGGCGGCCGATGACCGCGGCCAGCTCCACCTCCCAGTCGGTGCGCGCGGAGCCCGGCGGCAGCTCGACGTCGTCGTCGGGGCCGGCGAGCGTGTTGGGGTGCTTGAAGAACACCACCGGGTCCCTGGGCGGCTCGACGCCGGACTCCGCGGCGTGCGCCGTGTAGTTCAGGCCGACGCAGACCACCGCGGCGGGGCGCGCCACCGGCGGGCCGATCCGCAGGCCCTCGGCGGCCAGTTCGGGCAGCCGGCCCCGCTCCAGCTCCTCGCGGACGCGGTCGGCGCCGCCGGAGGCCAGGAAGGCGCCGTCGATGTCGGGGGTCAGCCCGCCCAGGTCGTAGGTGGTGCCGTCATCGGACCGCACCGCGGGCCGCTCGGCACCGGCCGGGCCCAGACGCATCAGTCGCACGCGAAACCTCTCTCTCGCCGCCGCGGCGGCCTGGCGGAACTACGGGAACACGGTGGGCGGGCAAGGCCGCCCGGAGCGGGTCAGCCCGCGGGCGGGGGAGCGGCGGCCTCGCCGAAGAGGGGCCGCAGCCGCTCGTAGTAGGACGCCTCCAGATGCGCGCGCATGGCCTCGCGGGCGGCGTCGGGGTCGCCGCGCAGCACGGCGTCGGCGATGGCGCGGTGCTCGCTGACGGCCTTGCGGCCGATGCGGCGGTCGTAGTAGAGGCGGAAGATGTGCAGGTGGCAGTGGGTGCGCTCGAAGGCGGTGCGCACCTGGCGACTGCCGGACAGCTCGGCGACCAGCACGTGGAAGCGGGTGTCGTGGGCGGCCAGCGCCTTGTAGTCGGCGTAGGACTCGGCGGCCGGCACCTGGCAGGAGTCCAGTTCGGCGCGGAGCGCGGCCGCGCCGGCGGCGTCGGCGCGGGCGGCGGCCTGGGCGGCGGCCCACGGCTCCAGCAGCAGCCGGAACCGGTAGAGGTCGTCCAGCTGCTCCAGTGAGAGCAGCGGGGTGGTGCGGTAGCCGCGCAGCGGCTCCTTGAC
Source organism: Allonocardiopsis opalescens (assembly GCF_003002095.1). Taxonomy (GTDB): domain Bacteria; phylum Actinomycetota; class Actinomycetes; order Streptosporangiales; family Streptosporangiaceae; genus Allonocardiopsis; species Allonocardiopsis opalescens. The sequence goes on from NZ_PVZC01000001.1 coordinate 1,009,540, forward strand.
CACCAGTTCGGCCGACTCCAGCCGGGCCAGCGCCTCGCGCACCGGGGTGGGGGAGACGCCGAGGCGGCGGGCCAGGCCGTCGATGGACACCCGCGCGCCCGGCGCGATGACGTGGTCCATGATCAGCGCCTTGACCGCCTCGTAAACGCCGTCGGCCAGCACCTGCCTGCGGGGGAGCGGGTCGCCGGCTCCGTCGGGGAGCGGGGGCGCGGGCGCCGTCCTCATCGGGTCGTCCTCTCCACCGGCTCGCATGGGTCCTTCGTTCGGGCTCGGGCCCCGCCGGGCGCGGCGAAGCGCGGTTCCGGAGCCTCCACGGTCCCACACGGCCTTGACAGTCGCGGGGTGAGATCAAATAATCGCATTTCGTACCGGAAATATCCTATAGGATTCATGGGGGCGTGTCCGACTTCACCGCGCCGAGCCGACACCCGGGGGATCGCGGCGGCGTACCGACCTTGGGATGCACATGACCGACCAGGCGAGCAGCGGCACCCTTCCGGACATCCGAATACCCGAGGCACCCGAGGGCCTGCGCCGCCGCAGGGTCGGCCTCGTCACCGCACTGAAGTTCTTCGGCCCCGGCGCGATCATCGCCTCGCTCACCATCGGCAGCGGCGAGTCCATCCTCGCCTCCCGCGAGGGCGCCGTGTTCGGCTACACGGTGCTGTGGGCGGTGCTGCTCGGCGTGCTGGCCAAAGGCGCGCTGGTCTACGCCTCCAACCGGCACATCACCCTGACCGGCGAGCACCCGATGATGCGCTTCGCCCGCGTCATGCCCGGGCCGCGCGGCTGGTTCCCGCTGCTGCTCCTGGTCATCTGCCTGCTGTCCTTCCCCGGCTGGGCCAGCGGCGTCGCGGTCGCCCTCGGCGACTACCTGGAGACGCTGGGCGCGGGCGACGGCCTGGTGTACGCGCTCGGCGTGCTGGCCTTCGCCACGCTGCTGTCGTGGATCGGCGGCTACCCGGTGCTGGAGAAGGTCCAGGTAGCCATCGCCGGGCTGATGGTGGTGCTGGTCCTCGTCGCCGTCTTCGTCGCCCGGCCCGACTGGCTCGCGGCCCTGCGCGGCCTGCTGCCGGGCCCGATCGCCTACCAGCCCTTCGTCGCCGCCGGCTACCCCGACATCGCGGCGACCTCCGTGTGGGTGGAACTGGCCGTGTTCATGGGCGGCCTCGGCGGCGGCATGTACGACTACATCGGCTACGGCGGGCTGCTGCGCGAGAAGCGCTGGGGCATGCTCGGCCACCGCGACATCGACGCGATCGGCCGCCGGCTGGCCGCCCTGCCCGCCCGCGAGCGGCTGCCGCTGTCCGCCGACGGCGCCGACGTGGCCAACGCCCGCGCCTGGAGCCGGGCGCCGCTGTTCGACATGCTGGCCGCCTTCGTCGCGCTGGGCGTCATCGCCGCCGCGTTCATGATCAACGGGGCCGCCATCCTCGGCGCCCAGGGCCAGGTGCCCGAGGGCAACAACGTGCTGACCCACCAGGGCCAGTTCCTCGCCCTGGTCGCGCCGGTGTTCGAGTACTTCTACATCGTCGCCATCGTCATGGTGCTCTTCGGCACCGTGTACGCGGTCTGGGAGGTCTACTCCTGGACCGCCTACGAGAGCCTGTCGGCCGTCTCCGAGCGGATCCGGGCCCGCGGGCAGCGCGCCGTGCGGCCCTACGTCTACGCCTGGACCGGCATCGGCGCGGTCGCGATGGTCCTCACCGGCGCCGACTTCGTCGCGCTGATCACCCCCGCCTCCGTGCTCGGCGGCGTCATCGCCTGCGGCATCTACGGGGCGGGGCTGCTCTACGTCGACCGGGTGAACGTGCCGGGGCCGTACCGGATGAGCGCCGCGCTGCGGATGCTGGTCGCCTTCGGCTCCGTCTTCCTGACCGTGTGCGGCACGATCGCGCTGCTGGCGGCCTTCGGGGTGATCGCGTGAGGGCCGGGGCGGCGGCGCCGCGGTGGCGCTACCTCGTGATCGCCATCGGCTTCGCGGTGCTGGCCGGCACACGCTGGCTGGACGGCGACCCGCTGTGGGCGGCGGTGTTCGCGCTGGCGGTGCCGGCCAACATCTGGCTCGCCGTCGTCGAGGGCCGCCGCGCCGCCGAGGAGGCGCCGCTGCCCGCCGCCGACCCGCCGCCCGGTGTGCTGGCCGAGGCGCTGGACGGCCACCGCAGGCGGCTGCGGCAGTGGCGCACCGTGGCCGCCGGCTGCGCCGCCGCCGGGCTGCTACTGCTGTTCGCCGCGCCCGCCGCCGGGGGCCTGGCCGGAGCCGTCGCCCTGTACGCCGCCTACCGGGCGCACCGCTCCCGGCGGGCCGTGCACGTGCTGAGCCGGGCGGGAGCGCGGTGAGCTCCCCCGTGCCCCTCGCCGCGCTCGCCGTCCTGCCCGAGCGCGGCGACAACACCGCCGTTGCCGTCCGGACGATCGAGGCGGGCACCGCGGTGGTGCTGCCGGGCGCGGCAGAGCCGGTCCGGCTGCCGCACACCGTGCCCGAAGGGCACCGCTTCGCGGTGGCCGCGGTGCCGCGCGGGGCCGGACTGCTGTCGTGGAACACCCCCTTCGCCACCGCCGAGCGCGACCTGGCGCCCGGCGACTACGTGTGCACCGGCCGGATGCTGGAGGTGCTGCGCGAGCGGCGGATGGCCGGCGCCTTCCCCGGCCGCCCCAACGCGCGCAACCGCCCGCTGGACCCGTACGTGCTCGACGAGGCGGCGCTGCCGCCCGGGCGGCCGGTCGAGCCGCACCCCGAGCCCGGCACCTTCCTCGGCTTCGACCGGGGCCGTGGGCGCGGCGCGGGCACCCGCAACCACCTGGTGGTGCTGGGCATGTCCTCGAGCACGGCGTCCTTCGCCGAGGCGCTGGCCGCGCGCTTCACCGGCGGCGCCTCGGGCGGCTGTGACGGCGTGGCCGCCGTCGCGCACACCGAGGGCGGCACCGGCCGGCCGGGCAACAACCACGAACTGGTGCTGCGCACCCTCGGCGGCTTCCTCGCCCACCCCAACGCCGGCGCCGTGCTGATGGTGGACGCCCCAGGAGCGGAGCCGAGCGCGGCCGCCGTGCTGCGCCACCTGGCCGAGCACGGGCGGCCGCGCCCCGCCGTGCCGCACGCGGTGCTCACCCGCACCGGCTCCTTCGCCCAGGACCTGGACCGGGGCGCCGAGACGGTGCGCGGATGGCTGCCTCGGCTGGCCGCGGCCCGCCGCACCGAACTGCCGCTGGCCGGGCTGCGCATCGCGCTCCAGTGCGGCGGCTCGGACGCCTTCTCGGGGGTGTCGGCCAACCCGCTGGCCGGAGCGGTGGCCCGGGAGCTGATCCGGCACGGCGGCGGCGCCGTGCTGGCCGAGACCGACGAGCTGATCGGCGCCGAGCGCTACCTGCTGGACAACGTGCGCGACGCCGCCACCGCGCGGCGCTTCCTGGCCGCCGTCGAGCGCTTCAAGGAGCAGGTGGCCCGGCACGGCCACACCGCCGAGACCAACGTGTCCGGCGGCAACCTGCACCGCGGCCTGTACAACATCGTGATCAAGTCCATCGGAGCGGCCCGCAAGCGCGACCCGGCGGTGCGGCTGGACCACGTGCTGGAGTACGCGGAACCGCTGCCCGGGCCCGGCTACGCCTTCATGGACAGCCCCGGAAACGACCTGGAGAGCGTCGCCGGGCAGGTGGCGTCCGGCTGCAACCTGGTCTTCTTCACCACCGGCAACGGCTCCATCACCAACTTCCCGTTCGTGCCGACCGTCAAGCTGGTCAGCACCACCGGGCGGTACCGGCGGCTGGCCGCCGAGATGGACGTGAACGCGGGCGCCTACCTCGACGGCGAGCCGATGGCCGGGCTGACCGCGCGCACCTTCGAACTCGCGGTGCGCGTGGCGTCCGGGGAGCGCACGGCCGGCGAGCGGGCCCGGCACAGCCAGGTGTCGATCTGGCGCGACTGGCGGCAGACCCGGCCGCTGCCGCTGCTCGCCCGCGGGGCCGCCGCCGCGCCCGCCGAGCTGGCCGACCGCGAGCTGCCCGGACGGCCGCTGCCGGCCCGGGCCGGCGCCGCGGCGCCGGACACCGGCTTCCTCGGCCTGGACGGCGGCGCGGGCCCGCTGCCCGATCAGGTGGCGCTGATCATGCCGACCAGCATCTGCTCGGGCCGGATCGCGCTGCGGCTCGCCGAGCGGCTGCACCGCCACCCGCTGCGCCCGTCCCGCTTCACCCGGGTGGTGGCGCTGCCGCACACCGAGGGCTGCGGCGCGTCCGGCGGGCCGTCGGAGGACACCTACGCGCGCACGGTCGTCGGCCACCTGACGCATCCGCTGGTGCGGGCCGCGCTGCTGCTGGAGCACGGCTGCGAGAAGACCCACAACGACTACTTCAGGGAGCGGCTCGCCGAGGCGGGGGCCGACCCCGGCGCCTTCGGCTGGGCCAGCATCCAGGGCGACGGCGGCCTGGAAGCCGTGGCCGAGCGGGTGGCGGCCTGGTTCGACGGCGTGCTGGCCGCCGCCGCGCCGCTGCGCACCGCGCCCGCGCCGCCTGGCGCGCTGCGGGTGGCACTGCACGCGCACGGGCCGGTGCCCGACGAGGCCGCCCGCGCCTTCGGCCGCTTCGGCGCCGCGCTGGTCGCGGCGGGCGGCACCGTCGTGGTCCCGTCGGTCTCGCCGCTGACGGCGTCGGACGCCTTCCTCGCCGAGGCGCTGGGGCCGGGCGCGGCCGCGCCCGGGCCGACCCTCGCCTACGGGCAGCGGGCGCTCACCCCCGGCTGGCAGGTGATGCGCGCGCCGACGGAGCACTGGACCGAGACGCTGACCGGGCTCGGCGCCACCGGGGCGCACCTGGTGGCCGGGCACGTCACCGGCACGCCGCCGCCCGCGCACCGCATGGTGCCGCTGCTGCGCGCCAGCGCCGACCCCGGCACCCTCGCGGCGCACGGGCCCGACGTCGACCTGCGGCTGCGTCCGGACGGATCCGACTGGGCACAAGGACTGCTGGAGGCCGCGGCGGCGGTCGCGTCCCGCGAGCGGGTCCCGGCCGCCTCCGGCCCGGACGTCGGCTTCCAGGTGACCCGGGGACTGCTCGGTGTCTCGATCTAGCCCGGCCCGCCCGGACACGGGCGGCGGAAGGAGGAGCGTGGAGGAGCAGCCGTGCACGACGTGACCGTTCCCCAGGTGCTCGGACGGACGGCGGCGGCCGAGTCGCCGCTGCGCTTCGCCGACGGGTCCCGCTACCGGGTGGAGATCCCCAGCTGCGAGGGGCCGCGGGTGTTCGAGGCCGTGCTGGAGGAGGCCGAGGCGCTCGGGGTCAGGATCGACCGGGTGTCGCAGGGCAGCGGCGTGATGATGCTCAGTGACGCCGAGATCCGCCGGATGGCGGAGCTGGGCGCCCGGCACGGCGTGGAGGTGGCGCTGTTCATCGGGCCGCGCGGCGGCTGGGACACCGGCGGCCAGGCCGCCGCCACCGCCGCGGTGGCCGGGGCGGCGCGCGGCGACGCGGCGCTGCACGCCTGCCTGGCCGAGGCGCGCCGCGCGGTGCGCCTGGGCGTGCGCGGGCTGCTCGTCGCCGACCTCGGGGTGCTGGCGCTGCTCGGCGAGCTGAAGGCCGTCGGCGACCTGCCCGCCGAGCTGGCGATCAAGACCTCGGTGCTGCTGCCGCTGGCCAACGGCACCACCGGCGCCGTCTACCAGCGGCTCGGCGCCACCAGCCTGAACACCGGCACCGACCTGTCCGCGGCCCAGCTGGCCGAGGTGCGGGCCGCCACCACCGCGCCGCTGGACGTCTACATCGAGGCGCCCGACGACCAGGGCGGCTTCGTCCGCTACTACGACGTGCCCGACATCGTGCGCGCGGCCGCGCCCGTCTACCTCAAGCTCGGGCTGCGCAACGCCCCCAACATCTACCCCGCCGGGCGGCACCTGGAAGGGCTGGCCGCCGACCTCGGCCGCGAGCGGGTGCGGCGGGCCGCGCTGATGCTGCGCCTGCTCGACGAGCAGGCGCCCGCGCTGGCCGCCCGCCCCGGGCGCGGCACGGCCCCCGCCGACCTCGCCGTACCGGTCCACTGAGCCCCGCCGCACCCCCACCAGAGAGGCTTCGATGAGCGACGCGCCCACCGACATCGTCCGCTACGCGCTGCCAGGCGACGAACAGGCCAGGGTCGGCCTGCGCGGCCCCGACGGCATCACCCCGCTGCCCGGCGTCGGCGGGGTGGCCGGACTGCTGCGGCTGCGCGCCGCCGAGCTGCGGGAACTGGTCGAGGCCGCGCCAGGCCCGGCCACCGTCGACCCCGCCGCCGTCGCCACCCTGCCGCCGGTGGACGGGCGGACCGAGCTGTGGGCGGCCGGGGTCACCTACGAGCGCTCGCGCGGGGCGCGGGTGGAGGAGAGCAGCGAGAGTTCCGTCTACGAGAAGGTCTACGACGCGCCGCGGCCCGAGCTGTTCCTGAAGTCGGTGGCGTGGCGGCTGGTCACCGAGGGCGAGCCGGTGGCGGTGCGCGCCGACTCCACCATCGACGTGCCCGAGCCGGAACTGGCCGTGGTGGCCAACCGGTACGGCGAGATCGTCGGCTACACCGTGTGCAACGACATGAGTTCGCGCTCGATCGAGGGCGAGAACCCGCTGTACATCCCGCAGGCGAAGATCTTCAACGGCTGCTGCTCGGTGGCGGCGGGCATCCGCCCCGCCTGGCAGGTCGCCGACCCCTACGACCTGGACATCGAGCTGAGCATCGTGCGCGGCGGAGCGGTGGCCTGGCGGGGCGGCACCAGCACCGCCCGGCTGCACCGGCGGCTGGACGACCTGGTGGCGGCGCTCTTCGCGCCCACCGACTTCCCCGACGGCGCCGTACTGGCCACCGGGACCGGGGTGGTGCCCGAGCTGAGCTTCAGCCTGGAGGCGGGCGACCGGGTGGACATCGCCATCGCCGGGGTCGGCACCCTGTCCAACCCGGTGGTGCGGGGCCGCGAAGCACTCTCGTGGCTGGTCGACGCGGCCGACCGCCCCTTCGCACGCGGCGGCGCGCGATGACGCCGGCCCCCGCGTGGGGCGGCGGACGGCGGGAGCCGGCCCGCCCGGCCCCTCTCCCCATCCCCCTCCCGCCCAGGGGGGCGACCCCACATCCAGTCTCCCGCGTTCCGGTGCGCGCGGGGAAGGGCGCCGGGCGGGCTGTGGACAAGCGGGGCCGCCGGCGCGTTCCTGTGCACGACCCGTCCTCCGGATTTGACACGGCCGCGGCGGCTCTCCCCGGCGCGGCCGTGCCGCCCGGCGCGCCCGCCGCCGGGACCGCCGCGCAAGCGCTCACCCCAAGGAGCCCCCATGCCGTCTGAGCAGGCCGAACCGAACGAGACCGCCGCCCACGATCCCGACGGATCGGGCAGCGGGGTGGCGCCCGGGGCGCCGCGGCCGCTGCGCAGCCACGAGTGGTTCGGCGAGTCCGGCCGCAACGGCTTCATCCACCGGTCCTGGATGAAGGCGCAGGGCTTCTCCGAGGAGGTGTTCGACGGCCGCCCGGTGATCGGCATCTGCAACACCTGGTCGGAGCTGACGCCCTGCAACGCGCACCTGCGGCGGCTGGCCGAGTCGGTCAAGCGCGGCGTCTGGCAGGCGGGCGGCTTCCCGGTGGAGTTCCCGGTCATGTCGCTGGGCGAGACGATGCTGCGGCCCACCGCAATGCTCTTCCGCAACCTGCTCAGCATGGACGTGGAGGAGTCGCTGCGCGGCAACCCCGTCGACGGCGCGGTGCTGCTCACCGGCTGCGACAAGACCACCCCCGGCTCGGTGATGGGCGCCGCCAGCGTCGACCTGCCCACGCTGGTCGTCACCGGCGGCCCGATGCTCAACGGCAAGTTCCGCGGCTGCGACATCGGCTCGGGCACCGCGGTCTGGCAGTTCACCCAGGACCTCAACGCCGGGCGGATGAGCGTGGAGGACTACGAGGCGGCCGAGTCCGGCATGTCGCGCAGCAACGGCCACTGCATGACCATGGGCACCGCCTCGACGATGGCGTGCATGGTCGAGGCGCTCGGCCTGCAGCTGCCCGGCTCGGCAGCGGTGCCCGCCGTCGACTCCCGCCGCTACGCCATCGCGCAGCGCGCCGGGCAGCGGATCGTGGCCATGGTCCACGAGGACCTGCGGATGAGCCGGATCGTCACCCGCGCCTCCTTCGCCAACGCGATCCGTACCAACGCCGCCCTCGGCGGCTCCACCAACGCCGTCATCCACCTGCTCGCCATCGCCGGGCGCCTCGGCGTGCCGCTGGAGCTGGCCGACTTCGACACCTGGACCGCCGACGTGCCCTGGCTGGTCGACCTCCAGCCGTCCGGGCGCTTCCTGATGGAGGACTTCTACTACGCGGGCGGCCTGCCCGCCGTGCTGCGCGAACTGCTGCCGGTACTGGACCGCGACGCGCTGACGGTGACCGGGAAGAGCATCGGCGAGAACGTCGCCGGTGCCGTGCGCACCGAGGGCACCGAGGTGATCAGGCCGCTGGCCGAACCGCTGGCGATGGGCGCGGGCACCGCCGTGCTGCGCGGCAACCTGGCCCCCGACGGCGCCGTGATCAAGCGCTCGGCCGCCTCGCCCCGGCTGCTCCGCCACCGGGGGCGCGCCCTGGTCTTCGACAGCATCGAGGAGTACGACGCCGTCGTCGACGACCCCGGGCTCGACGTGGACGCCGACACCGTGCTGGTGCTGCGCTACGCCGGGCCGCGCGGCTACCCGGGCATGCCCGAGGTCGGCAACCTCACCATCCCGCGCAAGCTCGCCGAGCAGGGGATCGACGACCTGGTGCGCATCTCCGACGCCCGGATGAGCGGCACCGCCTACGGCACCGTCGTCTTGCACGCCTGCCCGGAGGCGGCCGTCGGCGGCCCGCTCGCCCTGGTCCGCACCGGCGACTGGATCGAACTGGACGTGGAGCGGCGCTCCCTCCACCTCGACGTGCCCGACGACGAACTCGACCGCCGCCGCGCCGCGTGGACCCCGCCGCACCTCCCGCACGACCGCGGCTGGGCCCGGCTCTACGTCGACCGCGTGCTGCAGGCCAGCGAGGGCTGCGACCTGGACTTCCTGGTCGGCGGCAGCGGCTCGGCCGTGGCGAGGCAGTCGCATTGACCGGCGGGTCGCCCCGCGCCGAGGGACGGGCGGGGCAGGCGGGCCCTCCACCCGGGCGCATGCCGGGCGGAAGCGCGGGACGGTGCCGCGGCGCACCGGGGCGCCATGGCGGGGGCGGCGCACGGAGGGCCGGTGCCGCGCCCCGGCGCGGACCGGCCGGCGTCAGGCGCGGCCCGAACCGGGGCCGGGCGGACGCGCCGCCGACCGAGAGGTGCGGGAGCGCCGTGGCACCGCAGGCAAGGACGGGGCGGACCGGACGGGTCCCCGCGCCGCGCGTCGGCGCGGACCGCGGCGGTGCCGGGCGGCCGGTGCGCGCGCCGTCGGCGGCCCGGCGGGCGGTACGCCGCCCGCACGGCCGGACATGACGAGCCGCCGAGGCGCCGGACACCGGACGGAGGTGTGGATGTGAGCGGAGCGGGGGAGGACGCGGCGCCGCGCACGGTGGCGCTGTTCGCCTCGTGCGCGGCCGACCTCGCCGCGCCCGGACCGGCACTCGCCGCACTGCGGGTGCTGGCGGCGGCCGGGTTGCGCGTCGAGGTGCCCGAGGCGCAGACCTGCTGCGGACAGGTCGGCCTCAACAGCGGGCACCGGGAACCGGCGAAGCGGCTGATGCGGCGCTGGATCGAAGTGTTCGAGCCCTACGACGCGGTCGTCGGCGTCTCCGGCTCCTGCGTGGCGACCGTCTTCCACCAGTTCGCCCGGGTCCTCGACGGGGAGTGGCGCGGGCGCGCCGAACGGGTCGCCGCGCGCACCTGGGAGTTCACCCGCTTCGTGCACGACCGCGCCGACGGACTCGACCTGGAACTGGACACCTGCGTGACCTGGCACGACTCCTGCCACATGCTGCGCTCGCTCGGCGAGAAGTCCGCGCCCAGGCAGGTCCTCGGCCGGGTACGCGGGCTCACCCTCGCCGAGGCGGCCGACAACGAGGTCTGCTGCGGCTTCGGCGGCACCTTCGCGCTGAAGTACCCCGAACTCTCCTGCGCGATGGCCGACGGCAAACTCGACGACTTCGCCGCCACCCGCTCCGGCGGCCGCACCCCCGAACAGGTGGTGTCCGCCGACGCCACCTGCCTGCTGCACCTGTCCTTGCGCGCCCAGGCGCGCGGCCTGCCGCTGCGCACCGTCCACATCGCCGAACTCCTGGCCGCGGCCCTGCCCGGCGGGCCGCGATCACTGCCCGCGGACGCACGGGACGGGGCGGCGACGTGAGCGGCGCGGTCTCGCTCGGCGGGCCCGGACGCGTGGCGCCGGCCGGAGGCTGCTCCGGCCGCGGCGGGGCGTCGCGGTGCCCGCCCGCGGGCGGTACGGAGAGCGGGCGCGCCCGGAGCGGCCCGACGGGGGAGGGACTGATGGACGAACACCGCAAGCTGACCATCGCACCGGGCGGCGGGGCCGGAGTGCGTCCGGCCGGGGAGGAGGTCCGATGAGCCGGGCACCGCACGAGTCGGCCGCGCTGACCGGGCGCGAGCGGGTGCCGCTGACGCGGCCCGGGTGGGCGGCCGGGGAGCGGCAGGAGCACCGGCGTCCGCTGCCGCTCGTCGCGGCCGAGGCCGTGGCGCGGCCGGAGGCGCGGCGGTCGGGGGCGCGGCTGGCGGACCGCAGCCGCGACTGGCACCGGGGCGGCTGGCCGGAGCCGATGGCCGGGCTGCGCGAGCGGGCGGCCGCGATCCGGCGCGAGACCCTGGCCGACCTGGAGGGGTACCTCGCGGCTCTGACCGAGCGGATCACCGAGCACGGCGGCACCGTGCACCGCGCCGCGACCGCGGCCGACGCCGCCGCGGCCGTGCGGCGGATCGCGGCCGGAGCCGGGGCGCGGCTGGTGGTGAAGTCCAAGTCCATGGTCACCGAGGAGATCGAGCTGAACCGGGCGCTGGAGGCCGACGGCGTCGAGGTGGTCGAGACGGACCTGGGCGAGTACATCGTGCAGCTCGGCGACGAGCGGCCCTCGCACATCATCGCGCCCGCCGTGCACCTGGGCCGCGAGGACGTGGCCGACCGCTTCGAGGCGCTGGCCGGTCGGCGGCTGGACCGGGACGCCGCCGCGCTCGCGTCCTTCGCCCGCGGGCGGCTGCGCGAGGACTTCCGCCGCGCCGACATGGGCGTGACCGGCGTGAACTTCGCGGTCGCCGAGACCGGCACGCTGGTCACCGTCACCAACGAGGGCAACGCCCGTATGGTCACCTCGCAGCCGAGGGTGCACGTCGCGGTGATGACGCTGGAGAAGGTGATCCCGCGGATGGCCGACCTGGGCACCCTGATCCCGCTGCTGTCCTACGCCGGAACCCGCCAACCCGTCACCGTCTACCAGTCGATGGTCACCGGGCCGCGCCGCGAGGGCGAGACCGACGGACCCGAGGAGCTGCACGTCGTCATCCTGGACAACGGCCGCAGCCGGATCGCCCGGGGGAAGTACGCCGAGGTGCTGGCCTGCATCCGCTGCGGCGCCTGCCAGACCGCGTGCCCGGTCTTCCGCACCCTGGGCGGCGGCCACGCCTACGGCGCCACCTACGGAGGGCCGATCGGCGCGGTGCTCTCGCCGCTGCTGGGGGAGCATCCGGCCGACGCGGGGCTGCCGTTCCTGTCCAGCCTCTGCGGCGCGTGCGGAGACGTCTGCCCGGTCAAGATCCCGCTGCCGGACATGCTGGTGGACCTGCGCGCCGACCACGCCGAGCGGGCCGCGCCCGCCGCCCTCGCGGCCCGGGCCGGATGGCGAGCGTGGGCGGCCGCCTGGTCGAGCGGCCGCGGCTACGCGCTGTCGGTCGCCGCCGCCCGCCTCGGCTCCCGCCTGCTGCCCCGGCGCCTGCTCGCGGCCCTGCCGGGTCCGCAGCGCCGCTGGGCGCGCGGCCGCACCCTTCCCGACCTGCGCGAAGCGGGCCGGTTCCGGCGGACCCTGCGCGCCCTGCGGCCCCGTCGCGAAGGCCCGGCCGACCGGCCCGAGGAGGTGGGCCCGTGAGCCCGGCCGGACGGGACGGGGCCGCCGAGCCGGGCGGTGACGCGCCGGGACGGCCGGGCGGCGTGGGCTCCGGTGCGGGCGGAGCCGGCGACCGCGGCGGCGCGGTGCGGACGTCTGGCACCGGAGCGGTCGACCCCGGAGGCGCGTCCGGTCGCGTGAACGCGGACGGCGCGCGTGGTCTGAGCGGCGACGTGGCGGCGGCTCCCGTGAGCGGTGATGCGGGCGGCGGGCATGGCGCCGCGGCCGGTGACGCGCTGGCGGGGCCCGCAGCGGCGGATCCCGGCGGTGCGGCGACGGCCGCCGGAGGCGGGGCCGGAAACCTCGCGGACCGGTTCGCGGCGGCCCTGGAGGCGGTCGGCGGGCGGGTGCACCGGGCGGCGGACCCGGCCGAAGCGGCGGAGCGGGTGCGCGGGCTCTGCGGGGAGCGGCCGGTGGCGGCCGACCGGGACGAGGTGCTGGCCGGGGTGGTGTCCGGGCTGGTGCTGGTCGACGACCCGTGGGCGGCGGAGTTCGGACTGACCACGGCGCTGGCCGCGGCGGCCGATACCGGCACGCTCGCGCTGGCCTACGACCGCGACCACCCGCGCGGCACCTCGCTGGTGCCGCCGGTGCACATCGCGGTGGTCCCGGCCGACCGGCTGGTGCCCGGCTACGCCGACGCCGTGGCGCGGCTGGCCGCGCTGCGCCCCGTCCCCTCGGGTATGCAGATGATCAGCGGGCCGAGCAGTTCGGGCGATATCGAGATGGAGCTGGTGCGGGGGATGCACGGTCCGCTCGCCCTGCACGTCGTCCTGGTCGGTGGCTGAGCCGTGCGTCCGCGCTGGTCGGCGCGGTGCGTTGACGGGTCTACGCAAGCGAGTGCAAGAATTTGCGGAAACTGACGTAGAGTGGGCCCATGACACGGCGATTGGCTGAGGTGGCGAAGAAGGTCGGGGTCAGCGAGGCGACCGTGAGCCGGGTCCTCAACGACCGGCCAGGGGTGTCGGAGAGCACCCGGGCGGCGGTGCTCACCGCGCTGGACGTGATGGGCTACGAGCGGCCCACCCAGCTGCGCGGCGACCGCGCCCGGCTGGTCGGCTTGGTCCTGCCCGAGCTGCAGAACCCCATCTTCCCCGCGCTGGCCGACGTCATCGGCAACGCCCTCGCGCAGCGCGGCTTCACCCCGGTGCTGTGCACCCGCACCACTCAGGGCGTGTCCGAGGCCGACTACGTGTCGATGCTGCTGGAGCAGCACGCCTCCGGCGTGATCTTCGCGGGCGGGCTGTACGCCCAGGCCGACGCCGCCCACGGCCACTACCGGCGGATGCACGAGCGCAAGCTGCCGGTGGTGCTGATCAACGCCGCCATCGACGGCCTGGGCTTCGCCCGGGTGACCTGCGACGACAGAGTGGCTGTGGAGCAGGGGCTGGCGCACCTGCGCGCGCTCGGCCACGAGCGGGTCGGCGTGGTGCTCGGCCCGCCCGACCACGTCCCCTCGCGGGCCAAGCTGGCGGCCTTCCGCGCCCTGGGCGAGCGCCACGGCATGGACGTCGGCGAGGAAGCGGTGGAGCACGCCATGTTCTCGCTGGAGAGCGGCCAGGTGGCCGCGGGCCGGCTGCTGGACCGGGGCGTCACCGGCCTGCTGTGCGCCAACGACCCCCTCGCCCTCGGGGTGGTGCGGGCGGCCCGCCGGCGCGGCCTGTCGGTGCCCGGCGAGGTGTCGGTGGTCGGCTACGACGACTCCGCCTTCATGAACTGCACCGACCCGCCGCTGACCACCGTGCGCCAGCCCATCGAGGCGATGGGCCGGGCCGCCGTGGAGCTGCTGGCCGGGCAGATCGACGGCGGCGCCACCACGGCCGAGGAGCTGATGTTCGACCCCGAGCTGGTGGTGCGCGGCTCCACCGGCCCGGTGGCGCGCGCCCGCGACCTCGACGGGGCGTCGCGGATTACGGGCTGAACGGGGGCGGCGCTCCGTTTCGTGTTGCCGTGCTCCGCCTCGCAGTGCGCGCCACCGCCGTCTACCGTGAGCGTCCGGCTCCCGCCGTCCGCCGCCGCACCGCCCGACCGATCCCCCTCCCGCCCAGGGGGGCGACCCCACATCCAGTCTCCCGCGATCCGGTGCGCCGGGGGAAGGGCGGGCGGGGCGGCTGTGGACGACCGGCCTCGGCGGCACGCTTCTGTGGACGAACCGCGGTCCGGGTTTGACACCGTGAGGGAACTCGACACCCGAGGGGATCTTGCGGCCGGTGCTGGCAGCGACGCGTGCGGCGTCGGTTCGGCTGGTGCGCTCGCCCGCCCGCCGCACGCACGCCACCGCCCGCGTCGAGCCCCCCACCCCGTGCCCGTGGCGCTCCGCCCGGCGCCCGGCCCGCCGCAACCTGGTCAAGCCGTGAGCGAGGGCACCGCGGCGGCGACCGCGTACGCGATGACGGGCCCGTAGGGCGAGCATCGAGGCGAGCGCGTGGCGGGCGCCCGCCCGCTCCGGCACCCGGGTCGGGCCGGCCAAGGCGAGGCGGCCGAGGGCCGTCCGGACGGGTCGGAGTGCGGCGAGAGGCTCCACGTCCCCGTCGCCTCGCGCCCCGTGGAGCAACCGGAGAGCCGGCACAGCGCCGCCGAGGGCGGTGAGAAGAGTGCGGCGGCAGCGGCATCCCCGCCATCCGAGCGGCCGCACCGCCCGCGTCCGCGCGTCATAGGGCCCGGGCCCTGGGTCGCTCAATTCGAGGACCCCACGTCAGCACACCTGCCTCCCGCACGCCTTCGACGTAGTGTCGATTTTTTACGGAATCTCGTCAAGATATTGCGGTCAACCGTCTGAGATGTCTATGGTGAGCGTCACAAATTTGAGGGCCTTGAGGGCTTCGCCGGGACGGTCCGCGGATCGTCCGCGGCGGAGAAGGGACATCGAGCCATGAACAGACCGCCCAGCAGCAGACCCCGCCTCCTCCGGGCGGGTGCCGTCCTCGTCGCGGCCGGTACGGTCCTCGCCGCCACCGCCTGCGGCGGGTCGGCCGACGACGGGTCCGGCGACGGCCGGGTCACCATCACCGTCAACGGCCGCCCGCCCGAGGCGCAGGCGGTCGAGCGGGCGATGTTCGACGCGGACGTGGCCGAGTTCGAGGAGGCCCACCCCGAGATCGACCTGGAGGCGGTGGAGGGGTTCATGGACCCCAACACCTTCGCCGCCCGGCTCGCCGGCGGCCAGCTGGAGGACGTCTTCTACGTCTACTTCACCGACCCCGCCAACCTGATCGCCCGAGGCCAGGCCGCCGACATCACCGAGCAGGCGGCCGACATGGCGATCCTGGACAGCGTCCGCCCCGACGCGCTCGACGTGTTCCGCGACGGAGAGGGCCGCCTCTACGGCATCCCCACCGCGAACTACTCGATGGGCCTCCTCTACAACCGCGCCCTGTTCGAGGAGGCCGGCCTCGACCCCGACGCGCCCCCGGAGACCTGGGAGGAGGTCCGCGAGGCCGCCGACGCGATCGCCGGCCTCGGCGACGACAGGGTCGGCTTCGCCGAGCTGAGCGCCAACAACCAGGGCGGCTGGCACTTCACCGCCTGGATGTACGCCATGGGCGGCCAGGTGGTCGACACCGGCGGCGAGACGCCCGTCGCCGCCTTCAACAACGAGCAGGGCCGCGCCGTGCTGCGGTACCTGCACGACATGCGCTGGGCGGACGGCTCCATGGGGGAGCAGCAGCTCCTGGAGTTCGAGGACGCGCAGCGGATGATGGGCTCGGGCAACCTCGGCATGTACCTCGCCGCCCCCGACAACGTCAGCCAGCTCGTCAACCAGTTCGAGGGCGACTTCGACGACTACGGCCTCGCGCCGATGCCCGGCGGCCTGGGCACCCTGGCCGGCGGCGAGGGCTACATGTTCAACCCGGCCGCCACCCCCGAGCAGATCGAGGCCGGCCTCACCTACCTGGAGTGGCGCTTCCTCAACCCCGACCGCTTCCAGGCGCGCATCGACCGCAGCCTGGACAACGACGCCCCCGTCGGCCTGCCGATGCCGCCCACCCCCGACATCTGGACGGGTGAGATCCGCGAGCAGCAGGAGGCGCTGCGGCTGGAGAACGCCAACGTTCCGGTCGAGAACTACCAGCCCTTCGTCGACGCGGCCGAGCAGATGCCCACCCGCATCGAGCCGCCGCGCGCCCAGGAGGTCTACGCGGTGCTGGACACCGTCATGCAGGCGGTGCTCACCGACGAGGCCGCCGACTTCGACGCCCTGCTCGGCGAGGCGGAGACCGCCGTCAACGAACTGCTCGCCCGGCCGAGCTGACCGCAGAGCCCTCCAGCGGGTCCGGGGCGCGGCCGGCGCGCCCCGGACCCCGGCCCCCGGGAGTCCCGATGACCAACGCCACCCGGCGCCGCGGCCGCGCGGCCGCCGCATCCGACGCGCCCGCCACCGGCGCCTTCCGCCGCCGCGGGCGCCCGGACCCGGCCGCGCGGCCCGCGGGCGCCGCGCCGAGCCGCCGCGTGCGGCCGGCCGAGAACGCGATCGCGTACGCCTTCCTCGCCGCGGCGCTGGTCTGCTTCGCGGTGTTCTCGTGGTTCCCCATCGTGCGCGGGGTACTGCTCAGCTTCCAGCGGGAGAACTTCGTCGCCCCGCCCACCTGGGTGGGCCTGGACAACTTCCAGCGGGTGATCGGGGACCCGCTGTTCGTCACCGCCTGGGCCAACACCGGCTACTTCACCATCCTCGCGCTGATCTTCGGCTTCGCGGTGCCCTTCGCCGTGGCGGTGCTGCTGAACGAGATCCGGCACGCACGCGGCTACTTCCGGCTGCTGGTCTACCTGCCGGTGATGCTGCCCCCGATCGTCACCGCGCTGCTGTGGCGCTGGTTCTACGACCCCGGGCCCGGCCTGTTCAACGAGACCCTGCGCGCGCTGAACCTGCCCACCCTGGAGTGGCTGAACTCCGGCGACACCGCCATGTTCTCGCTGGTGCTCGTCTCCACCTGGGGAAACATGGGCACCGCCACCCTGATCTACCTGGCCGCGCTGCAGAACATCCCCGGCGAGCTGTACGAGGCGGCCGAACTGGACGGCGCGGGCGTGTGGCAGCGCATCCGGCACGTCACCGTCCCGCAGACCCGCTTCGTGCTGCTCGCCCTGCTGCTGCTCCAGATCGTCGCCACCATGCAGGTCTTCACCGAGCCCTACATCATGACGGCCGGCGGCCCCGAGAACGCCACCGTGACGGTCCTGCTGCTGCTCTACCGCTACGCGTTCGTCTACAGCGACTTCGGCGCGGCCAGCGCGCTGAGCCTGATGCTGTTCGTCGCGCTCGGCGCGTTCTCCGCCCTGTACCTGCGCATCACCCGCTCGACGGGCTGACGGGAGGCCCCCATGGCAATCGCACCCCTGCGCCGCCCGCCCGCCCACCGCGCGCCGCGGCCCGCGAAGCGCGCGCCGCGCACCACCCGCACGCTGCTGTCCCCGGCCCAGCTGCGCGGGCCGGCCGGGCGGATCGGCTACTGGACCGTCTTCCTCACCGTGTTCGTCGTCTTCACCCTCGTGTTCCTGTTCCCGCTCTACTGGGCGGTGACGGGCGCGATGAAGGGGTCGGCCGAACTCGTCCGCACGCCCCCCACCCTCTTCCCGGACCGGTGGCACCTGGACACCTACCTGGCCGCGTGGTCGGTGATGGACCTGGGCCGCTACTTCTGGAACACGATCGTGGTGGTCGGCGGCGCCTGGTTGTTCCAGCTCGCGGTGGCGGTGCCGGCCGCCTACGCGCTGTCGAAGCTGCGGCCGGTCCTCGGCCGCGCGATCCTCGGCATGATGCTGGGCACCCTGATGCTGCCGGCCGCCGCCCTGCTCGTCCCCACCTACCTCACCGTGGTGGAGGTGCCGCTGCTGGGCATCAACCTCATCAACAGCCCGTGGGCGATCTGGCTGCCGCTGGGCGCCAACGCGTTCAACGTGTACCTGCTCAAGCGCTTCTTCGACCAGATCCCCGACGCGCTGCTGGACGCGGCCCGCATCGACGGCGCCGGGCCGCTCACCGTGATGGTCCGCATCGTGCTGCCGCTGTCGCGGCCCATCCTCGCGGTGGTGTCGATCTTCGCGATCGTCGCGGCCTGGAAGGACTTCATCTGGCCGCTGCTGGTCTTCCCCGACCCGGCCAGGCAGACCCTCAGCGTCGCACTGGCCAGGATCGAGCAGGAGATGCCGACGAACATGCTGATCGCGGGGCTGGTGCTGGCCGCCCTGCCGGTGATCCTCGTCTTCCTGGTCTTCCAGCGCAGCATCCTGTCCGGCATCTCCGAGGGCGGCCTGCGGGGCTGACCCGCTCCCGGCCGCCCGCACCGCCCCGTCAAGGAAGGAACACCCGTGCCCGACGTCCCGGCCGCTCCCGCTCCCGCGACCGACGCGCCCTGGTGGCGCCGCGCCGCCATCTACCAGGTGTACCCGCGCAGCTTCGCCGACGGCGACGGCGACGGGGTGGGCGACCTGCCCGGCCTGCGCGCCCGGCTGCCCTACCTGGCGCGCCTGGGCGTCGACGCGATCTGGATGAGCCCGTGGTACCCGTCGCCGCTCGCCGACGGCGGCTACGACGTGGCCGACTACCGCGACATCCACCCCGCGTTCGGCAGCCTCGGGGAGGCGGAGAAGCTGATCGCCGCCGCGCACGACCTCGGCATCCGGATCATCATCGACATCGTCCCCAACCACTGCTCCGACGAGCACCCGTGGTTCCAGGCCGCGCTGGCCGCCGGGCCCGGCTCGCCCGAGCGGGCGCGCTTCTGGTTCCGGCCCGGGCGCGGCCCCGGCGGCGCCGAGCCGCCGACCAACTGGCGCTCGCGCTTCGGCGGGCCCGCCTGGACCCGGGTGACCGAGCCCGACGGCGCCCCCGGCGAGTGGTACCTGCACCTCTACAGCCGTGAGCAGCCCGACTTCAACTGGGAGCACCCGCAGGTGCGGGCGGAGTTCGAGGACATCCTGCGGTTCTGGTTCGACCGCGGCGTCGACGGCTTCCGCATCGACGTCGCCGACGGCCTGGTCAAGGACCCCTCCCTGCCCGACGTCCTCCCGCAGGCCCCCGAGGAGCCGTTCAGCGACCTCGACGGCGTGCACGAGATCTACCGGTCCTGGCGGCGGATCGCCGACGGCTACCCGGGCGAGCGCGTGTTCGTCGGCGAGATGTGGCTGCCGGACCGGGAGCGCTTCGCCCGCTACCTGCGCGCCGACGAGCTGCACTCCGCGTTCAACTTCGACTTCCTCAGCTGCCCGTGGGACCCGGCCGCGCTGCGCGAGGTGATCGACGCGACCCGGGCCGCGCACGCCCCCGTCGGCGCCCCGGCCACCTGGGTGCTGTCCAACCACGACGTCACCCGGCACGTCACCCGCTACGGCCGGGAGAGGACCTCCTTCGAGTTCGCCGATCGGCAGCACGGCGCGCCCACCGACCGCGCGCTCGGCACCCGCAGGGCGCGCGCCGCGGCGCTGCTGACGATGGCGCTGCCCGGCTGCGTCTACGTGTACCAGGGCGAGGAGCTGGGCCTGTGGGAGGTCGAGGACCTGCCCGACGAGCTGCGCCAGGACCCGGTCTGGGAGCGCTCGGGCCGCACCGACCGGGGCCGCGACGGCTGCCGGGTGCCGCTGCCGTGGTCGGGCGGGCGGCCCCCCTTCGGCTTCGGCCCCGACGGCGCCGACGCGCAGCCGTGGCTGCCGCAGCCCGCAGAGTGGGCCGGGCACACGGCGGAGGCGCAGGCCGGCGACCCCGGCTCGATGCTGGAGCTGTACCGGGCCGCGCTGCGGCTGCGCCGCGAGGAGCCCGCGCTCGGCGACGGCGGCATGCGCTGGCTGCCCGCGCCCGAGGGCGTACTGGCCTTCAGCAGGGAGCCCGGCTTCGCCTGCGTGGTGAACCTGGGCGCCGCGGCGGCGGCGCTGCCCGGCGGATACCGGCCGGTGCTGGCCAGCGGACCGCTCGACGGCGGCGGGCTGCCGCCGGACACGGCGGTATGGCTGCGGACCAACGACTGACATCCCGCACGAGGCCGGACGCGACGGCGAGGGGGCGCGCCCACCGACGCACCGAGACGACCCGAGCGGAAGGAGGCGACAGGCACGGGGGCCGCGACCGGCCCTCGCACCACCCCGCTACCGGGCGCCCGCGCGCCCGGCGTTCCACCCAGAAAGGTGTGTGCTCCCATGACAGGGAGAGCAGGAAGCACGGACCGTCCCCCGAGCACGCCGTCCGCCCACCTCGTCCGCCGTCCGCGCCGTGCGCTCCTGGCCGCCGCGACGGCCCTGCTCACCGCCGCGGCCGGCCTGGCCGCGGCGGCGCCCGCCCAGGCCGACGACCCGCAGATCCTCCGCGGCGCCGACCTGCCGTTCACCACCCGGCAGGCCGAGGACGCCGCCACCAACGGCACCGTCCTCGGCCCCGACCGCACCTTCGGGCAGCTGCCCGCCGAGGCGTCGGGCCGCGAGGCCGTGCGGCTGGACGCCGACGGCGAGTACGTCGAGTTCACCCTCACCGAGCCGGCCAACTCGATCGTGGTGCGCTACAGCATCCCCGACAACGCGGCCGGGACCGGCATCAGCGACTCCCTGTCGCTGTACGTCGACGGCGCGCACGACCGCGACCTCGACGTCACCTCCCAGTACGCCTGGTACTACGGGAGCTACCCCTTCACCAACAACCCCTCGGCCGGCAACCAGCACCACTTCTACGACGACACCCGCGCCCTGCTCGGCCGCACCCTGCCGGCCGGCACCGAGGTGCGGCTCCAGGTCGACGCCGGCGACGACGCCCCCTGGTACGTGATCGACCTGGTCGACTTCGAGCAGGTCGCGCCGCCCGCCGCCCAGCCGGCCGGATCGCTGTCGGTGACCGAGTTCGGCGCCGACCCCACCGGCGCGGCCGACTCCTCCAACGCCTTCGACGCGGCCGTCGCGGCCGGGCAGGCGCAGGACCGGACGGTGTGGATCCCGGCCGGCAGCTTCCGGATCACCCGGCACATCGTGGTGCACGACGTCACGATCCGCGGCGCCGGGCCGTGGCACTCCGTGCTCACCGGCAACGGCGTCGGGATCTACGGCCGCTGGACCCCGGCCAGCACCAATGTGCACCTGCACGACTTCGCCATCTTCGGCGACGTGCGCGAGCGCAACGACGGCCACCAGATCAACGGGATCGGCGGCGCCATCGGCGGCGGCTCGGTGATCTCCAATATCTGGATCGAGCACACCAAGGTCGGCATGTGGTTCGACGGGCCGATGGACGGCATCACCGTCACCGGCGCGCGGCTGCGCAACCTCACCGCCGACGGCCTCAACTTCCACCGGGGCGTCAGCAACGCCGTCGTGGAGAACACCCACGTGCGCAACTCCGGCGACGACGGCCTGGCGATCTGGTCGCACGAGCAGCGCGACCACCGCATCACCCTGCGCAACAACACCGTCGAGCTGCCGATCCTCGCCAACGGCATCGCCGTGTACGGCGGCGACGACATCACCGTGGTGGACAACGTCGTCCGCGACACCCTCACCCAGGGCGGCGGCCTGCACGCCGGGAACCGGCATACCGCCATCCCCGCCGACGGTCCCATCCGCTTCGAGCGCAACACGCTGGAGCGGGCCGGGGTGCTCGACCCGAACTGGCAGTTCGGGGTGGGGGCGCTGTGGTTCTACGCCCTGGACGCGCCGATGGACGCGCCCATCACCGTGCGCGACATCGACATCATCGACGCCTCGTACCCCGGCATCCACTTCATCGGCAACGCGCCCATCACCAACATCACCTTCGAGGACGTGACCATCAACGGGGCCGGCACCTTCGCGCTCCAGTTGCAGGCGCCCGGCTCGGCGTCCTTCAGCGGTGTCACCGCGACCGGGCTCGGCGCCGACGGCATCTACGACTGCCAGGGCGCCGGCGCGTTCCAGGTCGTCGACGCCGGCGGCAACTCCGGCTGGGACACCCGCTACTGCGGACCGTGGCCCGAGCCGGGCGGAGAGGGCCCCGGCCCGGGGCCCGATCCCGAGCCGGGCGCCAACCTGGCGCGCGGCCGCAGCGTGAGCGCCAGCAGCCAGACCGGCCCCTACGGTCCGGCCAACGCCGTCGACGGCGACGCCCACAGCTACTGGGAGAGCGCCAACGGCTCCTTCCCGCAGCAGCTGACCGTCGACCTCGGCGCGGTCCGCGAAGTGGACCGGGTGGTGCTGCGGCTGCCGCCGCTCGCGGTGTGGGAGCGCCGCAGCCAGCGCGTCGCCGTCCTCGGCGGCCAGGGCACGAGCGGCATGTCCACCCTCTCGGCGGCGGCCGACCGCGTCTTCGACCCGGCGCAGGGCAATGACGTGGAGATCGACCTCCCCGACACCGGCCTGCGCTACCTCCGCCTGGAGTTCACCGCCAACACCGGCTGGCCGGCCGGCCAGGCCTCCGAAGTGGAGGTCTACGCGCCGGCGTGATCCGCCCGACCCGTCCGCCGGCCGCGCGGTGCCTTCCGCGCGGCCGGCGGCGTGCGGTCCGGCCGCGGGTCGGCGGTGTCTGCCGGGCCCGTGCCGGTGCGGGCCGGTACTGTGCCCGCCAGGGTGATCGATCCGGCCGGACTCCGGCCGCGCCGGGCGGACCCGTGAGCGACCGCCAGCGACGAGGAGTGCCGATGCCGTCCGAATCCCTTCAGGCCCCTGCGGGCGGGCCGGCGCGCGTGCTGGTGACCGGGGCGGCCGGGCTGCTCGGCCGGGCCGTGCTGGCACGCTACGCGGCGGCCGGCGTGGCGGTGACCGCGCTGGTGGAGGCCGACCCGGGCGACCTGCCGGCCGACCGGGTCGCGGTCGGCGACGCCCGCGACCCGGAGCTGGTCGCGGAGGCGCTGCGTGATGTGGACGCGGTCGCGCACCTGGCCGCCATCCCCCGTCCGGGCGGCGGTGTGCCCGACGAGCACGTGTTCGCGAACAACACGGCGGCCACCTTCACCGTGCTCGACGGCGCCGGGCGCGCCGGAGTGCACAGGGCGGTGACCGCTTCCAGCCTGGCGGCCACCGGCACCTCCTTCGGCTGGGAGAAGGCCCCTCCCGCGTACCTGCCGCTGGACGAGTCGGTGCCGCTGCGGCCCGCCGACCCCTACGCGCTGTCCAAGCAGACCGACGAGGCGACGGCCGCGATGGTCGCCCGCAGGTACGGCATGTCGGTGACGGCCCTGCGCTTCCCGCACCTGGCCGCGCCGCCCGAGTCGAAGGAGGGGCTGGCGGCGCACTACTGCGTCGATCCGGCGGTGGGCGCCCCGCACCTGTGGGCGTACCTGCACCCCGACGACGCCGCCCGCGCCTGCGCGCTGGCGCTGACCGTGCCCGGCCCCGGCCGGCACGTCGCCTTCCTGGCCGCTCCGCGCACCTATGCCGCCCAGCCGACCGAGGAGCTGCTGGCCCGCTACCACCCCGACGTGCCGCGCCGGGCGCTGCTGCCGGGGCGTGCCGTGCCGATCGACACCCGGCACGCCCGCGAGCTGCTCGGCTTCGAGGCGGAGCTGCTCTGGCCGGAGCCGGAGGACCTGTAGCGCTCAGCGCCGGTTGCCCGCGCGCAGCCAGGCGATGTAGTCGGCGACGGCGCGCTCGGTGTCGTAGGCGGGCCGGTATCCGGTGTCCTGGTGGATCCGGGTGATGTCGAGGTGGTTCCGCGGACCGGTTCCGCCCGAGGGCAGGTCGACCTTGGCGCCGGGGATGACGGACTTGATCGCGGCGATGATCTCGGCGTTGGTCGTGGCGCGGCCGGACGCGACGTTGTAGGTGCGGTGGCTTAGCCGGTCGGCGAGCTGGAGCAGTGCGATGGCCCGGCCGGCGTCCTTGACGTAGCACAGGTCGAGCGCGTCCTCCGCGTGTGCGGGCGCGATGAGCGGCGAGAGGTCCGGTTCGGTGCCGCGGACGGCGGCGTGGACCAGTTCGGGGGCGGCGAAGAACAGCGGCCCGTGGGGTTCGAGCGGACCCCAGATGCCGGAGATGCGGTAGTCGATGATCTCGATGCCGGTGGCGTCGGCCAGGTGGCCGTTGATCAGCTCGCCGATCTTCTTGAAGGTCGGGATCAGGTGCGGCGCCGTCATCGGCAGCGGCAGGTCCTCGCGGAGCGCGCCCTGCGCGGCGGCGCCGGTGTAGACGCCGATCGTGCTCGCGACGCCCATCCGCCGCACCCCCCAGTCGGCGGCGGCCTGGATGACGTTGAGCAGGCCGCCGATCGCGGTGCGCGCCGCCTCGACCGGGCGCTCGGTGTCGGGCGGCCAGGGCATGGACCCCGCCAGGTGCACGATGCCGGTGATCTTGTGGCGTGCGCCGACGTCCAGCAGCGACGCGAGGTCGGTGATATCGGCCCGCTCCACCGCGAGCTGACCGGAGCCGAGAAAGGCGGGCGGCTCGGCCGCGCGGCGCTGGACCACCACGCATTCCTCGCCCATGTCCAGCAGCGCCCGCACGGTGTGCGAGCCGATGAAGCCGAGACCGCCGGTGACCAGGATCATCTGTAGCCCTCTCCTGAGGTCTGGATCGATCACCCCGCGCCGCCGCGGGCCGTGCCCGGCCGGCGGTCGAAGGGGAGGAGCCGCCCACTCGGAATTAAGTGGAACACTCTTCCGGAAATATATGGAAAACTGTTCCGCTTTGTCAATCCCGCCTCGCCCCCGCGATCCGCGGCCCAGCCCATCCCCCACTCACGCTCGCACTCACACCCCCGCCCTCCCTGGGGGGACGACCCCACGTCCAGTCTCGCGCCCCGGCGTGCGCCCCGACCAGGGGTTACCGGCCGGTTGTGGATAGCGGCGGCGCCGCGGAGCGCCGCCTGTGGACAAGCCGGCCGGTCGGCGGCCGCCCGCACCGGGCGGCGCAATGATGGTGGCCGGACGGAGTCCCGCTCCCGCCGTACGGCGAGGGAGCGGGCGCACGCGGCGCGTCGCCGGTGGGCGGCGACGGGATGGAAGCAGGCGGGCAGCACACGGACCAATGGAGGTGGGCGGCGATGAGGAAGGTCGACGTCGTGATCGTGGGAGCCGGCGCGGCAGGGCTGTCGCTGGCATGGCGGCTGGCCGGGCCCGGCGCGCCGGCCGGCGGACCCCGGGTGGCGCTGGTCGAGCCGCCGCCCGGCGGCCCGCGCACCCAGGACCGCACCTGGTGCTTCTGGGAACCCGAGCCGGGGGAGTGGGACGCCGCCGTCGGCCACCGCTGGCCGCGTGTGTCGGTGATCGGGCCGGACGGCGCCGAGCACGCCGCCCCCATCGCACCGCTCGTCTACAAGATGGTCCGCTCCCGCGACTACGCCGCCCACGTGGAAGGCGCGCTGCCCGCGGAGCGCGTCACCCGGGTGGCGGCCACCGTGTACCGGCTCTCCGACGGCGCCGACCACGCCACCGTGCACGCCATCGGCGCCAACGGCCGCGAGCTGCGCATCGCCGCCCGCTGGGTCTTCGACTCCCGCCCGCCGCCCCGCCCTCCGGCCGCCGCCACCACCCTGCTCCAGCACTTCCGCGGCTGGTTCGTGCACACCGAGCGCGACTCCTTCCGCACCGACACCGCCGTCCTGATGGACCTCCGCCCGCCGCAGCCCCCGCGCGGCGTCGCCTTCGGCTACCTGCTCCCGTTCAGCCCGCGCACCGCCCTGGTCGAGTACACCCAGTTCACCCGCGAGGTGCTGGACGACTCCGGTTACGACGCCGGCCTCAGCCACTACCTCGGCTCCGTCCTCGGCATCGGCGACTACACCGTCACCGGCACCGAGCAGGGCGTCATCCCGATGACCGACGCCCACTTCCCCCGGCGCGCCGGCCGCCGCATCCTCCGTATCGGCGCGGCCGGCGGCGCCACCCGCCCGGCCACCGGCTACACCTTCGCGGCGCTCCAGCGCCAGACGGCCGCGACGGCACGCGCCCTCGCCGCAGGGCGCGCGCCCGTGCCGCCGCTGCCGCACCGCCGCCGGCATCTGCTGATGGACGCGGTGCTGCTCCGCGCGCTCGACACCGGCCGTCTCGACGGCGCCCGCTTCTTCGCCGGACTCTTCGCCCGCCGCCCGGTCCGCCAGGTGCTCGACTTCCTCGACGGCCGCTCGACCCCCGCCCAGGAGATCGCCATCGGCCTGCACACGCCGGTGCTGCCCATGTCGCTGACCACCGCCGAGGTGCTGGTCCGGTCCATCGGCCGCCGCGGCCGGGTGACGGTATGAGCCGCCCCGCCCTGCCCGCACTCCGGGCGCTCGCCGCGGAGGCCGTGCGCATGCTGCCGCGGTTCCTCCTCCCGCCGCGGTCCGCCCACCGCCTCCGCACCACCCTCGCAGCGGGTCGCGGGGCCCCGGCTCCCCGCACCGCACGCTCCGGCGGCGGCCGGATCCCCGTGCCGGCCGGGATCGCGGGCGCGTCCCGGTGGCCAAGACCCGCCGGTGTTGGGATGCTTGACGCGACGCGCCGTGCGCGCGGGTCGGCACACACCGGGAGGGGCGGCAATGGATCTGGCGGCGAGACGCAGGCCGCTCGCGGGCTTCACCCACTGGCGGGTGACCGAGGAGTTCGACCACGCTGCCGCCGCCTACGACCGGCTGGTCAGCGCCAACCCCGGCTACCACGCCCACCTGCGGCTGTCCGCGCGGCGGCTGCGCCTGCCCGACGGCGGCGCGGGCTGCCGGCTGCTGGACCTGGGCTGCGGCACGGGAGCGTCCACCGCGGCCCTGCTCCGGGTGGCGCCGCGCGCCGAGATCATCGCGGTGGACGCCTCCGCCGGGATGCTCGCCGCCGCCACCGCCAAGCCGTGGCCCGAGCAGGTGTCCTTCGTGCACGCCCGTGCCGAGGAGCTGGTCGAGGCGGGTGTCACCGGTCCCTTCGACGGGGTCCTGGCCGCCTACCTCATCCGCAACTGCCCCGACCCCGACGCCGTCCTGCGCACGGTCTTCGGCCTGCTGCGCCCCGGCGCGCGCATCGCCGTGCACGAGTACTCCGTGGCCGACTCCCTCTACGCCCGCGCCGTGTGGGCGGCGGTCTGCTCGGCGGTCGTCATCCCGGCCGGGCGGCTGCTGACCGGCCGCTCCGACCTCTTCACCTACCTGCGCCGCAGCGTGGCCGAATTCGACGGCGCGGCCCGGCTGCGCGCCCGGCTGCGCGCGGCCGGGTTCATCGCGGTCGACACCGCACCGGTCACCGGCTGGCAGCGCGGTATCGTGCACACCTTCCTCGGGCGCCGTCCCCCCTCCGCGCCGGCGGAGGCGTGAGCCTCCGCGACCGCCGCGCGGTCCGCTTCGCACCCGCCCCCGGGGCCGCCACGGCCGGGGCCGACCCGCCCCGGGTGGTCGTGGTGGGCGGCGGCATCGCCGGCCTGTCGGCCGCCTCGGCGCTGGCGCGCCGGGGGGTGCGGGTGGTGGTGCTCGAACGCGCCGAATCGCTCGGCGGACGGCTCCGCGGCTGGCACACCACCCTGCGCGACGGCAGCGACGCCACCATGACCCGCGGCTTCCACGCCTTCTTCCGGCAGTACTACAACCTCCGCGCGCTGCTGCGCCGCGCCGACCCCGCCCTCGCGGCGCTCACCCCGCTGCCCGACTACCCCCTGGTGCACCGCGACGGCCGGCGCGACTCCTTCGCCGGCCTGCCCACCGCTCCGCCGTGGAACGCGGCGGCGTTCGTCGCGACCAGCCCGTCCTTCGGCTGGCGCGAGCTGTCCCGGGTGAACATCGTGGCCGCGATGGAACTGCTCGACGTCGACGTGCCGGGCGTGTACGAGCGGCTCGACCGGATGGACGCCCTCACCTTCCTGCGCCGGGTGCGCTTCCCCGAGGCGGCCCGCCACCTCGCCTTCGAGGTGTTCTCCCGGAGCTTCTTCGCCCACCCCGGCCGCCTCTCGGCGGCCGAGCTGGCCACCATGTTCCACATCTACTTCCTCGGCTCCAGCGAGGGCCTGCTCTTCGACGTGCCGGCCGAGCCCTTCCCGCGGGCGCTGTGGAACCCGCTCGCCGAGCGGCTGCGCGCCGACGGCGTGCGCCTGCGCACCGGTGCCCGCGCGGGCGCGGTGCTGCCGGGTTCGCGCCGCCGCTTCGCGGTCCCCGTCCGCGGCGGCCTGGAGGGCCCCGATGTCGAGGACGCCGACGCCGTCGTGCTGGCCACCGACGTGGCCGGGCTGCGCGAACTGGTCGCCGCCTCGCCCGAGCTGGGCGACCCCGGCTGGCGTCGACGGGTGGCCGGCCTGCGCA
The DNA here is from genome assembly GCF_003002095.1 of Allonocardiopsis opalescens. Classification (GTDB taxonomy): domain Bacteria; phylum Actinomycetota; class Actinomycetes; order Streptosporangiales; family Streptosporangiaceae; genus Allonocardiopsis; species Allonocardiopsis opalescens. Next base: position 1,037,724 of record NZ_PVZC01000001.1, read on the forward strand.
CCGCACCGCCGTTCCTGGTCTCCCGGCTGTGGCTGGACCGCCCCGTGCACGCCGACCGCCCGGCCTTCCTCGGCACCAGCGGCTTCCCCACCCTCGACAACGTCACCGTGCTGGACCGCTACGAGGGCGAGGCCCGCCGCTGGGCGCGCGGCTGCGGCGGCTCGGTGGTCGAGCTGCACGGCTACGCGCTGCGCGAGGGCGCCGATCCGGCCGCCGAGCACCGCCGGCTGGTCGGCCAGCTGCACGAGGTGTACCCCGAGACGGCCGGCGCCCGCATCGTCGACCAGCGCTACGAGCTGGCCGCCGACTGCCCGCTGTTCGCGCCGGGCGGCCACGCCGAGCGGCCCACCGTCAGCACGCCCGATCCCCACGTCACCCTCGCCGGAGACCTCGTCCGCGTCGACCTGCCCGTCGCCCTGATGGAACGCGCCGCCACCACCGGCCTGCTGGCCGCCAACTCCCTGCTGTCCCGCTGGCGCCTGGCCGGGCACCCGGTCTGGAGCGTCCCCGTCCGCGGCCGCTTCACCGCCGCCCGCGCCCTGGCCCGCGCGCTGCGCGCGCCCCGTCCGCGCTGAACCGCGGCGGCGCCCGGCGCGTGCGGCGGAGGGGCCTCAGTCCGGCCGGCGGCCTGAGGCGCGCAGGGTGTAGCGGCGTTCGGCGTAGGCGAGGTCGTCGCGCCAGAGCCTGCGGGCGGCCTGGCGCATCAGGGGGCGGATGAGCGGGGCGGCGCGGCGGGCCAGCGCGAAGCCGGGCCGGCCCGAGTGGGCGACCGTCGCCTCGATCATGGCCGTCCTCGGCACGCCGCCGCGGTCGGTGCCGAGCGGGGTGGCGTGGGTCTCGACGACGCTGCCCTCGCCCTCGCCCTCGATGATGCGCATCACGACGGTGCGGGGCTCGGGGCAGCTGAAGGCGGCCCGCACGGGGACGCCGAGGCGTCCGGCGACCTTGAAGGCGACGTCCACCACGAAGCGGTCCCCGTCCGGATCGGCGTCCGCGCCGGGTTCGCCGGGCGCCTCGGTGACGCGCAGGCCCACGAACGAGTACGGGTGGAACCAGGAGCCGTGCCAGGGGTCGAGCCGGTTGGCCACGATGTCCTCGGGCTCGCAGCGCCCGGCCATCGAGGTGACGGCGGCCAGGCTCTCGGCCGCAGGCGGGCGCTCGGGCACGACCGGGGCGGGCAGCGGCTCCTCGCCGCCCACCTCGTCCAGGCGGACCCAGGCGAGCACGCCGTCGTCGTGCGAGGGGTACGGCGCCCAGCCCGCGAAGCGCTCCTCGCCGAGCGACAGGCCGTGCCAGCGGCACACCACGCGCCCCTCGGCGACCGCGCCCCGGCACAGCGGCGCGCCCAGGTGCGGGCAGGCGCCCGGCCCCGCGACGAGCCGGCCGCCGCCGGTGCGCCACGCCACCACCTCGACACCGCCGACCAGCCGGCCGAACGGCCGGTCACCGCGGATCTCGCTGCTGGCGGCCAGCACGAACCAGTTGCCCGACGGCCGCGCCACCGCGCGCTTGAGCGCCCCGTCGATCAGCCCCGGAGCGGCCTCGCGCCAGGTGGGCCGCTGCCGCGCCCAGGTGGTGGCGGGCAGCACCCGCAGCGGTATCCGGCCGGACAGCTCGGGTCCCTTCATCGGCGTCTCCGTCCAGGTCGTGGGTGGGGGCGGTTCGGCATTGGGGGCGGTCGTCGACGACTGTCAAGGGCCGGCGGGCGCTGTCCACAGGTCCTGTCCGCGAACGGCCGCCTCCGTCCACAGCCCTGCTCCGCACCACCGCCGCACACCTTGCGGCGGCAGACTTGGTGTCGGGGTGTTCCCCCCCAGGGCGGGCGGGGGATGGATGGGAGGCGGGGGTGGCGGGGGCATGCGGACGGGGCCTCAGTCCGTGGCCGTGGGGGCCGGGAGGGGTGGGGCGGTGAGGCGGGCGGCCACGGTGCGGGCCACGGCGGGCAGGGCCACCCGCAGGCGGCGGCCCACCGGCACCGCGCGGCGGGCCGACCACACGTCGTAGTCGGCCGACTCGATCTCGTCCAGGATGCCCTGGTAGAGGGTGAAGGCGGTCGCCACGCACGGGCGCGAGGCCGGGGCGAGCATCGGCACCCCGGGGGCGGCCTCCCGGTAGCCCGAGCGGTTGAGGGCGACGACCTCCGCCAGGGCGGCGCGCACGGCGGGGTCGCCCTGGCGGCGCGCCCTGCACCACAGCAGCCGGTCCCGGTCCACCCCGTGCGCCGCCAGCATGTCGGCGGGCAGGTACACGCGTCCGCGGTCGAGGTCCTCGGCCACGTCGCGCAGGAAGTTCGTCAGCTGGAAGGCCTCGCCGAGCGCGGCGGCGTGCGGCGCGGCCCGTTCCCTGGGCACGGCCGTGCCCAGCACCGGCAGCACCATCAGGCCGATCACCGCCGCCGAACCGTACATGTACCGCCGCAGCGCGGCGAAGTCGGCGTAGCCGGTGACGGTGAGGTCCATCCGCATGGACGCCATGAAGGCGCGGAACAGCTCCGGGTCCAGCGCGTAGCGGCGGGCGGTGTCCACGACGGCGGCCACGACCGGGTGCTCGCCGGACCCGTCGCGCAGCCCCCGTTCGAGCTGGTCCTCCACCTCGGCGAGCGCCCGCTCGGCACCGGGACGCGCGCCGGACTCGCCGTCCACGATGTCGTCGGCCCAGCGCGCGAACCCGTACAGCGCGTGGATCGCCGGCCGCCGCGCCGGCGGCAGCAGCCGCGTCGCCAGGAAGTAGGTGCGCCCGTGCCGCTCGTGCAGCGCCCGGCACCGCTGGTAGGAGGCGCGCAGCTCGGGCCCGTCGATACGCGCGGCGTCCAGCTCGGCCCGGCTCACGGCGCCGCCCCTGGAGCGCGGGCGGCCGGGGAGGCGGTGTCGCCCTTGATGTGCGGGCGGCCGGGTGCGGTGGCCGTGGGGGAAGTAGGCCGCGGTCCGCGCGGCGTCCGGTCGCGCCCGGCCGCTGTGTCGACCGGTTCGGCGCGTGTCATCGGGCCGCTCCCGGGGATGCCGGGGCGCCGTTGGGCCTGCGGCGGGGCCGGCGGAGGGTGCCGCCGGTGATGCGGGCGGCGGCGAGTTTGCCGGAGATGAGGACGGTGGGCAGGCCCACGCCGGGGGTGGTGCCCGCGCCGGCGAGGACGGCGTTGGTGGTGCCGGGGACGAGGTTGCGGGGGCGGAAGGGGCCGGTCTGGGCGAAGGTGTGGGCGACGGCGAACGGGGTGCCGGCGGTGTGGCCGAGGGCGGCCCAGTCCAGGGGGGTGACGGTGCGCTCGACCCGGACGGAGTCGCCGAGGCCGGGTAGGCCGCGCCGCTCCAGGGTGCGGACGAGGGCGTCGCGGTAGGGGCGGGCCTCGCGGTGCCAGTTCACCCGGCCGGTCCGCAGGTTCGGGCAGGGCGCGAGCACGTAGTGGATGTGGCCTCCGTCGGGGGCCAGGACCGGGTCCGTGCGGGTCGGGGTGGTGACCAGCAGCGACGGGTCGCTCATGGTGCGACCTTCCACCGTGATCTCCTCGAAGGTTCGGCGCCACGCCGAGCCGAACGAGATCGTGTGGTGCGCCAGCCCGGGCCAGTCGCGGTCGCCGCCCAGGTGCAGCACCACCGCGGATGGGGAGTGCCGCAGCGGCAGCGGGCGGCGCGGGCGCGCGCCGAGCAGCCGGTAGCTAACGTCCAGGTCGGGGGTGAGCACGACGGCGTCGCAGCCGATGCGCTCCCCCTCGGCGGTGACCACGGCGGTGACGCGCTCGCCGCGGCGCTCCAGCCGCGCCACGGCCCGGCCGTACCGCAGCTCGGCGCCGGCCCGCTCGGCCGCGCCGGCCAGTGCGGCGCCCAGCGTCCGCATGCCGCCGCGCGGGAAGTAGACCCCGGCCACGGTGTCCATGTAGGCGATGACGGCGTAGGCGGCCAGCGCCCGCTCGGGCGGCAGCCCGACGTACAGCGACTGGAAGGTGAAGATGCGCCGCAGCCGCTCGTCGCGGACGAAGCGGCCGACGGCCGGGGCGAGCCGCCCGAAGCCGCCCAGCGCCGCGAGCCGGGCCAGGTCGGGGGAGAGCAGGTCGAGGGGGGAGTCGAAGTCGGCGTCGATGAAGGCGCCGATCTGGGTGCGGTAGAGGGCGCCGAGCCAGCGCCGCAGCCGCCGGTACCCGGCGGCCTCGCGCGGCCCGGCCACCCGCCGCACCTCGGCCTCCATCGCCTCGGCGTCGGTGTGCACGTCGACGGCGGAGCCGTCGGCGAAGACCGCCCGGTAGGCGGGGTGCAGCGGCACCAGGTCCAGGCGGTCCCGCACCGACTCCCCGACGGCGCCCAGCGCCTCTTCGAGCAGGTGCGGCATGGTGAGCACGGTGGGCCCGGTGTCCATCCGGAAGCCGTCCAGGTCCAGGCGCCCGGCCCGCCCGCCGGGGTGGTCCTCGCGCTCCACGACGGTGACCGAGCGCCCCGCGCCCAGCAGGTGCAGCGCGGCCGCCAGCCCGGACAGGCCCGCCCCGACCACCACCACGTGGTCGGTGCGGCCGGGCACGGTGCGCAGGGTGCGGCGCCCGCCCGGTACGGCGGCGCTGGGCGGGCTCACCGGGTGCGCTCCGTGGCGCGCCTGGCCAGTCCGCGCAGCTGCTCGGCGGCCGCGGGCTCGATGCCCGGGGAGTCGAGGCGGTCCAGTCCGCGCCGGGTCAGCTCGGCGATCCGGCGTTCGACGGCGTCGGCCGCCCCCAGTTCGGTGAGCGCGGCCCGCACCCGGGCGACGGTGGCGCCGTCGGCGCCGGGGTCGCCGAGGGCGGAGCTGATCAGGGCGTGCGCGGCGTGGTCGCCGGCCTCCCTGGCGCGGCGCAGCCCCATCGCGATCAGGTAGGTGCGCTTGCCCTCGCGCAGGTCGTCGCCCGCGGGCTTGCCGGTGCGGGCCGGGTCGCCGAACATGCCGAGCACGTCGTCGCGGAGCTGGAAGGCCACGCCCACGTCGGCGCCGTAGCCGCGCAGCGCCGCCACCGCGGCCTCGCCGGCCCCGGCCATGGCGGCGCCCAGGTGCAGCGGGCGCTCGACGGTGTAGGCGGCGGTCTTGAGCCGGGCGATCCGCAGCGTCAGCTCCTCGCTGTCGTCGCCCTCGGCCTGCTTCTGCACGTCCAGGTACTGCCCGGCCACCATCTCGGTGCGCATCGCCCGCCACGGCACCCGGGCGCGGGCGAGGGCGGCGGGCGGCAGGCCGGCCTCACTGAGCAGGTCGTCGGCCCAGGCCAGCGCGAGGTCGCCGACGAGGATCGCCAGGCCGGCGCCGTAGCGGCCGGGGTCGCCGGTCCAGCCGTGCGCCCGGTGGGCGCCGGCGAAGGCGACGTGTACGGCGGGCGCGCCCCGGCGGGTGGAGGAGCCGTCCATCACGTCGTCGTGCACCAGCGCGAAGGTCTGGAGCAGTTCGAGCGCACTGGCGGCGCGCAGCGCGGCGTCGGCGGCGGGCCCTTCGGCCGCCCCGCCGGCCGCGCGCCACCCCCACCAGGCGAGAGTGGGGCGCAGCCGCTTGCCGCCCTGGTGGATGAAGCCGGACAGGGTGTCGACGACGGCGGTGGCGAAGGCCGGCTCGGTGTCGTGGGCCTCGGCGCGCCGGGCGGCGAGGTAGCCGGTGAGCACCTCGCGGACGCGGGCGGGCACGTCGGCCTCGGCGGGCGGGGCCGGCCGGGGCGCCGCGGCGCCGTCGGCCACCGGGTCCGACGGACGCGGAACGGTCCGGTCGTCGCTTCGCGTCCTCGGCACTCGCGCCATGGTCTCCCCGATCTGCGGTCCTGGACGGTATCTATCCGTGGGCGGGCTTCCGTAATCGGCGGCGTCCGCGCCCGTGCGGGGGTGCGAAGCGGGGCGGGCCGGGCGGACCCGGCCGTTCCCGGCGGATCGGGCGGCACTCCTGGGAGCGAATAGGGTGGCCAGGCGGCCGGCCGTCCCCGCGCCAGGGCCGTGCACGCGTCCCGCCGACCCCACGGAGCCGCCGATGTCCGCGCCCACGCCGCGCCCCGCAGCCGAGCCGACGAAGCCGGCGGAGCCGGTGGAGTACGTCGTGCTACTGGACGCCGACGGCCGCCCGGCGGGACGGGCCGCCAAGAGCGAGGTGCACCACCGCGACACCCCGCTGCACCTGGCCTTCTCCTGCTACATCTTCGACCGGGCCGGGCGGCTGCTGGTCACCCGCAGGGCGCTGGGCAAGGCGGCCTGGCCGGGGGTGTGGACCAACTCCTGCTGCGGCCACCCCGCGCCGGGCGAGGCGCAGCCCGACGCCGTGCGCCGGCGGGTGGCCCAGGAGCTGGGCCTGGTCATCGGCGAGGTGCGCGAGCTGCTGCCCGACTTCGCCTACCGCGCCGTCGACGCGAGCGGTGTGGTGGAGAACGAGGTCTGCCCGGTCTTCGCCGCCTCCGCCGAGGGCGACCCCCGGCCGGACCCCGGTGAGGTGATGGACTGGCGGTGGGTGCGCTGGCCCGACTTCGTCGCCCTCGCCGCCTCCGCGCCATGGGCGCTGAGCCCGTGGGCGGTGCTGCAGACCGAGCGGCTGCGCGTCATGTCGCCCGACCCAGGGGTGCCGACCGGGCGCTGAGGCGCCGCCGCCGTCCGACTCCTGAGCCTTCCGCGCCGCTCGCGGGAGGCTCGCCGCCGCATGTCCGGATCCCGTAGTGAAACGGACACAGAACAAAGGAAGCCCACATGAAATAACACCCAAACCATTGCGAAACAACATGGCGATCGTTAGCGTGTGACCACCGACACGGTGGAAGGACGGCCATGTACGCGGAAGAGCGGCAGCAGCTGATCCGCGACCGCGCCCGCGCGCAGGGGCGGGTCGACGTCGCGGCGCTGGCCGCCGAGTTCGACGTCACCCCCGAGACCGTCCGGCGCGACCTCACCGTGCTGGAGCGGGCCGGGCTGCTGCGCCGGGTGCACGGCGGCGCCATCCCGGTGGAGCGGCTGGGCTTCGAGCCCGCCTTCGCCACCCGCGACACCGTGCTCACCGCCGAGAAGGAGCGGATCGGCAAGGCGGCCCTGGCCCTGGTGCCCGACGAGGGCGCCATCCTGATCGACGCGGGCAGCACCACCGGCCGGCTCGCCGAGCAGCTGCCCTCCGACCGGGAGCTGACCGTGGTCACCAACTCGCTGACCATCGCCTTCACCCTGAGCAGCCGCTCCAACATCACCCTCATGCTGCTCGGCGGCCGGCTGCGCTCGCGCACCCTGGCCGCCGTCGACCGCTGGGCCCTGCAGGCGCTGGCCGACACCTTCGTGGAGGTGGCCTTCGTCGGCACCAACGGTGTCTCGGTGGAGCGCGGCCTCACCACCCCCAACACGGCGGAGGCGATGATCAAACAGGCCATGATCCGCAGCGCCCGGCGCACCGTGCTGCTGGCCGACCACACCAAGGTGGGCAACGACCACTTCGCCCGCTTCGGCAGCCTCGCCGAGATCGACAGCTTCGTCACCGACGACGGCCTGGACGCCCAGACCGCGCAGGACATCGAGGCGTCCGGACCCACGGTCATCCGGGCATGATCGTGACCCTCACCGCCAACCCGAGCCTCGACCGCACGGTGGAGGTGGCCGAGCTGCGCCCCGGCACGGTCATGCGGGCGGTGGCGCGCCAGGTCCATCCGGGCGGCAAGGGCCTCAACGTCACCCGCGCGCTCGCCGCCCACGGCATCGACTCCCGCGCGGTGCTCCCGGTCGGCGGCCCGGAGGGGGCGCACCTCACCGCGCTGCTCGACGGGCGCGGCGTGCGGCTGGAGCCCGTCGCGATCCGGGAGTCCATCCGCTGCAACATCACGGTGGCCGAGCCCGACGGCACCACCACGAAGTTCAACGAGCCCGGCCCCGAGCTGTCGGGCGCCGAGCTCGACCGCCTGGTCGAGCGCACGCTGGCCTGCGCCGCCGGCGCCGCCTGGGTCGTCGCGGCGGGCAGCCTGCCGCCGGGCGCGCCCGACGGCTTCTACGGCGGCCTGGTCCGGCGGCTGGCCGCCCTGCCGCGCCCGGTGCCGGTCGCCGTCGACACGAGCGGTCCCGCCCTGCTGGAGGCCGCCGGGGCGGGACCTTCGCTGCTCAAGCCGAACCGCGAGGAGCTGGAGACGGCGGCCGGCCGTCCGCTGGCCACCCTCGGCGACGTGGTCAAGGCGGCCGAGGAGCTGCGCGCCCGCGGTGTGGGCGCGGTGCTGGCCAGCCTCGGCTCCGACGGCGCCGTCCTGGTGGGCGCCGACGGCGTCTGGCACGCCGAGGCGCCCGCGCGGCGGCGCAGCAGCGTGGGCGCGGGCGACGCCCTGCTGGCCGGCTTCCTGGCGGCGGGCGCCGCCGGCGCGGCCGCGCTGGCCGCCGCCGTCGCCTGGGGGGCGGCCGCCGTCTCGCTGCCCGGCAGCCGGATGCCCGCCCCCGACGACGTCCGGACCGACCTGGTCCGGGTGCACGACGCGATCGACACCGAGCGGACCCTGGCGCCGGACTGACCAGGCCCCCGTACCGGCGGGGCCGCCCCACCCGGCGGCCCCGCCCACCAGAGTCCACCCCGAACCGCACGACCCCGAACCCGAACCACCCGAACCGGCCGGACGCCCCCCAGCCCCGGCCCTGGCAGCACACCTCGTGGAGGTGAACCCCGTGTCGACCGACGTCCAGCCCCGAGGGGCCGAGCTGAGAGCCACCGTCCAGCGGTTCGGCGGCTACCTGTCCGGCATGGTGATGCCCAACATCGGCGCCTTCATCGCCTGGGGCCTGATCACCGCGCTGTTCATCCCGGCCGGCTGGCTGCCCAACGAGCAGCTCGCCACCCTCGTCGACCCGATGGTGCAGATCCTGCTCCCGGTGCTGATCGGCTACACCGGCGGGCGGCTGGTGCACGAGCAGCGCGGCGCGGTGGCCGGCGCGATCGCCACCATCGGCATCGTCGTCGGCGCCGAGGTGCCGATGTTCCTCGGCGCGATGATCATCGGCCCGCTGGCCGGCTACGTGATCAAGCTCTTCGACCGCTGGGTGATGCCCCGGGTGCGCTCGGGCTTCGAGATGCTGGTGGAGAACTTCAGCGTCGGCATCCTCGGCGGCCTGATGGCGATCCTGGGCATGCTGGCCATCGGCCCCGTGGTCCAGTCGCTGACCAATGTGCTCGGCGCTGGGGTGCAGTGGCTGGTCGACACCAGTCTGCTGCCGCTCGCCTCGGTGCTCATCGAGCCGGCCAAGGTGCTGTTCCTCAACAACGCCATCAACCACGGGGTGCTCGGCCCGCTCGGCGTGGCCAACGCCGCCGAGAACGGCCGGGCCATCGAGTTCCTGCTGGAGCCCAACCCCGGCCCCGGCTTCGGCATCCTGGCCGCCTGCCTGCTCTTCGGCCCCCGGGTGATGCGCGCCTCGGTGCCGGGCGCGATGGTGATCCAGTTCCTCGGCGGCATCCACGAGATCTACTTCCCGTACGTGCTGGCCCGGCCGAAGCTGATCCTGGCCGCGATCGCGGGCGGCGCCAGCGGTGTGGCCGTCTTCATGGTCACCGGCGCCGGGCTCACCGCCACCCCGGCCCCCGGCAGCATCTTCGCCGTCCTCGCCATGACCCCGCGCGGCGGCTACCTGGGGGTCCTGGCCGGCATCGTCGTCTCGGCCGTGGTGTCCTTCCTGGTCGCCGGCCTGCTGATGGGCTTCGGGCGGGGCGAGAAGGATGACGGCGCCGACGGGGCCGACGACGGCGACCGCGCCGACCCCGAGGACGCCGAGCGCACCCCCGAAGACACGGACGCCCCCGCGTCCGAGAGCCGCCCCGGCGGCACGGAAGCGTCCCCGGCGCGGGACGCGGAACCGGGCGGCGGCCCGGATCCGGACCGGGACCGCGCGGGCGCGGCCCGGGACCGCGCCGACGGCACCGCCTCCGGCGGTGCGCCCACCACACCCGTCGAAACGGAGGCAGGGACATGACCCAGATCAGCGGATCGGCGGTCAAGAAGCTCATCGTGGCCTGCGACGCCGGCATGGGGAGCAGCGTCATGCTCACCTCGCAGCTGGCCAAGAAGCTGAGCGGGTACGGGGTCGAGGTGTCGCACACCGCCGTCGACCGGATCCCCGGCGACGCCGACCTGGTGCTCTGCCAGCAGAGCCTGGTGAGCCGGGCCAGGCGGGCGGCGCCCGGCACCGTGGTGCTCGGCTTCCAGATGTTCCTCGGCGACCCCGTCTTCACGAAGGTGGAGAACGCGATCAAGTCCGGCGGCACCCTTGCGGACTGAGCCCACCGGGCCGGGCGTCCTGGCCGCGGAGGCGATCCGGCTCGGGCTGAGCGCGGCCGACCAGGCCGACGCCATCGCGCAGTGCGGCCGGGTGCTGCTGGAGATCGGCGCCGTCGAGGAGCCCTACCCGGCGACCATGCACGAGCGGGAGCGCTCGGTGTCCACCTTCGTCGGCGAGGGCATCGCGATCCCGCACGGCACCGACGCGGGCCGCGCGTACGTGCGGCGCACCGCGCTCGCGGTGCTGCAGTTCCCGGCGGGTGTGGACTGGGGCGGCAACGACGTGCGGCTGTGCGTCGCGATCGCCGCCTCGGGCGACGAGCACGTCGGCGTGCTGGCGGCGCTGGCCAACGCGCTGCTGGAACCGGGCGTGGCCCGGTCGCTGCGCGAGGCGGCCGACCCGGAGGCGGTGCTGGCGGTGCTGCGGGTGGAGCCCTCGTGAGGGCCCGCCCGGCGCGCGGCCAGGACCTGAGACAGGCGAACGGTGGAGGGATCGACTCATGAAGGTGGCACGCTTCTACGCGCCGGGGGACATCCGGCTGGAGGAGGCGCCGGAGCCGCGGCCGGGGCCCGGCGAGCTGAAGCTGCGGGTGCGCAACTGCTCGACCTGCGGCACGGACGTCAAGATCAGCCGCTTCGGCCACCACCACATCGCGCCGCCGCGAGTGATCGGGCACGAGATCGCGGGCGAGGTCACCGAGCTGGGCGAGGGCGTGTCGGACTGGGCCGTCGGCGACCGGGTGCAGGTCATCGCGGCGATCCCGTGCGGGCGCTGCGACGACTGCCGGCGCGGCTGGCAGACCATCTGCCCCAACCAGGAGTCGATGGGCTACCACTACGACGGCGGCTTCGCCCAGTACATGGTGGTTCCGGCCAAGGTGCTGGCCGTCGACGGGGTGCACCGGATCCCCGACGGCGTCGACTTCGCGTCGGCCTCGGTCACCGAGCCGCTGGCCTGCGTGCTCAACGGCCAGGAGTTCGCCCGGGTCGGCGACGGCGACACCGTCGTGGTGGTGGGGGCCGGGCCGATCGGCTGCCTGCACGTGCGGCTGGCCCGCTCGCGGGGCGCGGCAAAGGTCTACCTGGTGGAGCTGAACCGCGCCCGCCTGGACATGGCGGCGGGCGTGGTCGACCCCGACGCCGCGATCTGCGGCGCGGAGTCCGACGCCGTGGACGAGGTGCGCAAGCTCACCGGCGGGCGCGGCGTCGACGTGGTCGTCACGGCGGCGGCGTCGGGCAAGGCGCAGGAGGACGCGATCCAGATGGCGGCGCGGCGCGGCCGGATCAGCTTCTTCGGCGGACTGCCCAAGGACGCGCCGATCATCTCCTGCGACTCCAACCTGGTGCACTACCGCGAGCTGACCATCCTGGGCGCCAACGGCTCCAGCCCCGAGCACAACCGGCGGGCGCTGGACCTGATCGCGTCCGGTGCCGTCCCGGTGAGTGACCTGATCACGCACCGGATGCCGCTGAGCGGCGTGCTGGACGCCATCGAGACGGTGGCGAGCGGCGCGTCGATCAAGGTGACGATCGAGCCGTGAGCCGGAACGGAAGGAGCGCGCGATGCCCACGCGGCGTGTGACCGTCGGGGCGCGGGTCGGGCTGCACGCCCGCCCGGCCGGACTGCTGGCCAAGGCGGCCGCCGCCCAGACCGCGGAGGTGTTCATCGCCCGGCCCGGCGGCGAGCCGGTGCGGGCGGCGAGCATGCTGGGCGTGATGGCGCTGGGCGCCCGCTACGGCGACGTCGTCGAGATCAGCGCCGAGGGCGCGGGCGCCGAGGAGGCGCTGGCCGCCGTGGCGCGGGTGCTCGCCGCCGATCCCGACGCCGAACCGCTCGACGCCTGAACCGTCGAGTCGCGGCGGCCGCCGCCCGGCCGCCGTGACTTCCCCGGGCGGCCGCGCAGCGGCCGCCTGCCCCACCCCCGGGCCGGTCCCATCAGGACCGGCCCGGTCGGCTGTCCGGGGCCTGGGCGCGGCCGGCGTTGACAAGCGGAGTCCGCAATCCGTATCGTTCAAGCGGAGTCGCTGCTCCGTATCCTTGCGGGCGGTGCCTTCGCGTCCTTCGGCGTCCATCGAACGAGAGCAGGCGGCAGGCCATGGAGATCGCGCTGAACACCCCGGTCGTCACCCTCATCCCCGGCGCGCACGCCTCCTGGGAGGCCGAGGCGGGGCCCGGGGAGCTGGTGGAGATCGCCCGCACCGCCGACCGGCTCGGCTTCGGCTACCTCACCTGCAGCGAGCGGATCGCGGTGGCCGCCGGGACGGCCGCGCACGGCACCCGCTTCTACGACCCGGCGCCGACCTTCGGCTTCCTGGCCGCGCACACCGGGCGAATCCGCTTCCTCACCTACGCGCTCGGCCTGGGCAACCACCACCCGCTGGCGCTCGCCAAGCGGTACGGCACCCTGGACCTGCTCACCGGCGGCCGGGTGGTGCTCGGGCTCGGCCTGGGCGCCGTCCCCGCCGAACTGGAGCTGCTCGGCGCCCAGCCGCGCGGCCGGGGCGCCCGCGCCGACGACGCGCTGCGCGCCCTGCGCACCGCGCTCGGCTCCGACGGCCCCGTCGACCACGGCGGCGAGCACTACGCCTTCGGCGGCGCGGTGGTGGACCCGTCGGGCTCCGGGCGGCGGCCGCCGCTGTGGATCGCGGGCGGGCCGCGCTCACTGCGGCGCGCGCTGGCGCTGGGCGACGGCTGGATGCCCGCGTTCACCGTGCCGCCCGCCGAACTCGCCCGGCTGCTGACCGGCCTGGAGCGCCCGCCCGGCTTCACCGTCGTGCTGCCGGTGCTGCCGCCGGTGGACCCGATGCGCGACCCCCGGGGCGCCCGCACCGCCCTGGAGGCGCGCGCCGCGGCGGGCGCGGACGTGGCGGTGGTGAGCGTCGTGCACGGCTCGCTGGCCGAGTACCTGGACCAGCTCGACGCGCTCAGCCGGCTCGTCCCCGAGTCCGTCGCGGCCGCGCCGGCCCGCTGAGCGCGCGGCTCACGGCGGCGCCGAGCGCTCGAAGCGGGTGATCGACGCCCGGCGGCCGAACTCCTCGCCGGTATCGCGCGCTCGCGCGTCCCGGCCCCGGTGGTCGGGGTGCCGGGCTCCGCCCGCCCGGAGTTCCAGCGGCGGCTGTAGGCGACGGTGTCCGTCCGGTCACTCGGCGGTCCGCCCGCCGGGCCGGGACCAGAAGCGGCGGAGCAGGTACCAGGAGAAGTACGGGCCGTAGCGGCGCTGGAGTTCGGGGCGGCGCCAGTCGCGGCCGTCGACCACCCCCCGGCACGAAGGCGTGCCGCAGCGGCACTCCATCGCGCCGTCGTAGTCGTCGAACAGGGCGTAGTCGGTGGCCAGCTCCTCACCGGGTTCCACGTCGCGCATGGCCACCAGCACGATGTTCCCGGCGAAGCCGACATTGGGCTCGCAGGAGTGGTTGAGGAAGAGCATCACCGGTTCGTACTCTTCCTCCGCCACCGCGGCGAGGTGGAAGCCGTCCGCTATCTGGACCTCCGACTGCCGCAGGGGCTCGGGCAGCGCGCCGAGTTCGGCTGTGCTGACGATATGGCCGCCCTTGATCGCGACGACCTCGTCCCGGGCGATCGGCGCCACGGCGACCAGGCCACGGCCCTCGATGGAGCTGGGCCCGCCCTTGCGCGCCTTCGGCGATATCCGGCTGGAGACGATCATGGCGCCCAGCGTGGCGCCCGGCGCCGGGCGCGGCAAGCCCGCCCGGGCAGAATGGGCGGATGGACGGAACGCCGCGGGAGGCCGCCGCCGCGCCGGTGTGGGTGGTGGCCGGAGCGCCGGGCGCGGGCAAGTCCACGGTGGCCGCGCTGCTGCTGGCCCGGCTCAGGCCGGTCCCGGCGCTGCTGGACAAGGACATCCTCTTCGGCGGCCTCGCCGCCGAGATCCTGCGCGCGCACGGCCGCCCCGGCGGCGAGCGCGAGGGCGAGTGGTACGACGCCCACGTAAAGGTGCACGAGTACGGCGCGCTCACCGCCGCCGCCCGCCGGATCCGCTCGGCCGGCTGCCCGGTGCTGCTGGACGCCCCGTTCACCGGCCAGATCCGTGAGCCCGGACGCTGGCGCGCCTGGACGGCCGAACTGGGCGGCGAGCCGGTCCGGCTGGTCTGGGTCCGCTCCGACCCCGCCACCCTGCGCGCCCGCCTGCTCGCCCGCGGCCTGCCCCGCGACGCCGGCAAGCTGGCCGCCTTCGACGCCTTCGTCCAGCGCATGCGCCCCGACGAGCCGCCGCCCGTCCCGCACCTGGCCGTCGACAACACCCAGGGAGCCCCGCCGCCGGCCGAGCAGGTCGACGCCTTGGCGGCGCCGTTCGCGCGACCGGGCTAGAGCGGATCCGGGACCGCGCTCAGCCGGGCCGGCCGGTCAGGGGCCGCCGCCTCGCCCAGTGCCCTGGGTTGCGGGCTGGGGTCGATGACGCGGAAGGTGTCGCCGCGGTAGGTGACGGTGCAGTCCAGGTAGGCGCCGGTGCGGCTGAGCGGGGTGACGGTGGCGGCGAGGGCGCGCAGTTTGTCGAGTTCGGCGCGCGGGATGAGCGCGCGGCCGTCGCCGTGGACGACGCCGGTGAGGAAGCGGGCGAGTTCGCGGCCGGTGGCCGCGGAGATTCCGGTGATCCACAGGAACGGCCCGTCCGGATCGTCCGGTGGTGCGGGGGCGGCCTGTTCGGGGCGTGCGGCGGCCGGTGCCAGGTTCAGGTATTGGCGGACCAGGTTCCGGAGTTCGGTGAATTCCGGGTTGACCCGGCCGCCCGGACGGTGCGCGGGCGGCTGGGCGCCGCCGGAAACGGGAAAGCGCTGGTGGTCGGCTGCCGCACCGGCGTCCTCCGCGGCGGCGGAGCGGTGGGAGCAGGGGTCCTGGCAGGCGGAGCGGGCGCGGCACACTCCACCAATGAAGCCTCGAAAACGGCGCGGCATAAAGGATGGGAGCGGTGCCGGTATCCGATTGTTATCGCGGACTGAACCGGATTACCTGAGCGTTTCCAGAAGGTGAACAACGATCATGAATTGTCCGGTGTCCGCATTTCTTGATCATTATTGTTCGCGGCGGCGGGCAGCGCGATCGCGGTGAGGACGAGCCCGCCGCGGACCAGCCAGCGCCCGGTGAAGCCGGTCAGCGGCGCCCCGTCGACCACCGGCCCGGGGACCAGCAGCCGCGCCGTGAAGGCGCCGGCCCGCGGGTCCACCGTGATCCGGGCCTCGGCGAAGCCGAGGAAGCGCCGGGCCAGCGGGTACCACGCCTTGTACACCGACTCCTTGGCGCTGAACAGCAGCCGGTCCCAGTGCACCCCGGTCGCCCCGGGGTCGAGCGCACCGATCCAGTCGCGCTCCTCGGGCAGCGACACCGCGTCGAGCACGCCCTCGGGCAGCGGGCCGTTCGGCTCGGCGTCGATCCCCACCGAGCGCACCTCGGCGGTGCGGGCGGCCACCGCCCCCCGGTAGCCGGCGCAGTGGGTGATGCTGCCGGCGATGCCCTCGGGCCACACCGGCGCCCCGCGCTCGCCGCGCGGCAGCGGCACGGGCGGCACGGACAGCTTGGCCAGCGCAAGCCGGGCGCAGTGGCGGCCGGTGGTGAACTCGCGGCGCCGCTTGTCGACGGCGCGCGCCACCTCCGGCTCCTCCTCGGGCAGCAGCACCGCCTCGGGCGGGTCGTCGAAGCTCTCGGCGCAGGCCACCTCGCCGGGCAGCAGCTCCTCGATCACGTCCACTCCGCGTGGACGCGGGCCGGCAGGATGGTGCGCAGCAGGCCCTTGGGGTGCCCGCGCGCCTCCCACTCGCGGGGGTAGCCGATCGAGACCTCCTCGAAGGGCACGCCGTCGTGGACGGTGGACCTCGGGATGTGCAGATGGCCGTAGACGACGGCGGCGGCCCGGTAGCGCAGGTGCCAGTCGGCGGTCAGCTCGGTGCCGCACCACTGGGCGAACTCCGGGTAGCGCAGGATGCGGGTGGGCTCCCGCACCAGCGGATAGTGGTTGACCAGCACGGTGGGCAGGCCGTCGTCCAGCTCGTCCAGCCGCCGGGCCGTCTCGGCCACCCGGGCGCGGCACCAGTCGTCGCGGGTGGGGTGGGGGTCGGGGTGCAGCAGGTACTCGTCGGTGCACACCACCCCGGTGCCGTGCGCGACGGCCAGCGCCTCCTCCTTGGTGGCGGCGCCCTCGGGACGGAAGCTGTAGTCGTAGAGGGTGAACAGCGGCACCACCCGCACCGGCCCGCCCGCGCCCTCCCACACCGGATAGGGGTCCTCGGGGGTGAGCACGCCGAGCCGCCGGCACATTTCGACCAGGTGGCGGTACCGCGCCTCGCCGCGCAGCGGCACGGGGTCGCGGGAGGGCGTCCACAGCTCGTGGTTGCCCGGCGCCCACACCACCCGGGCGAAGCGCTCGGCCAGCAGCCCCAGCGCCCACTCGATGTCGGTGGTCAGCTCGCCGACGTCGCCGGCCACCAGCAGCCAGTCGTCGGGCGACTTGGGCCGCAGGCTCTCGGTGATCGGGCGGTTGCCCTTGTGGCCGACGTGGAGGTCGCTGACGGCGAGCAGGGAGCCCCCGCTCACCGGCGGCCGCCCGCCACGCGCCGCGCCGTACCGCGATCCAGCCCCATGCCCGCCCCTCTCCGGCTCGCCCGCGTCACATGCTAGCGCCGCCAGGGCCGCGTCCGGCGTGGTGCGGGGGGCCGGTCCGTGGTTGGCTTGCCCAGGGCCGGTGCGCAGGGGCGCGGCCGTAGCGGAGGAGGGCGTCGATGACCGTGGCCGAGCAGATCACCGCGCCGGTGGCCTACCACGGGGAGGGACCCGTGTGGTGCCCGGCCGACGGGCGGCTGCGCTGGATGGACATGCTGGCCGGCGACGTGCTCACCCTGCCGACCGGCGGCGGCGCGCCGGAGCGGCTGCACGTCGGCGAGGTGGCGGCGGCGCTGCGCCCCCGGGCGGGCGGCGGTCATGTGCTGGCCGTCGAGCGCGGCTTCGCGCTGCTGGACCCCGGTTCCCAGGAGCCGCGGCGGCTGCCGGAGCTGTGGGCGGACCCCTCGGTGCGGATGAACGAGGGCGGCTGCGACCCGCGCGGGCGCTTCTACTGCGGCTCGATGGCCTACGACACCGCGCCGGGCCGGGGCGCGCTGTACCGGCTGGATCCCGACGGCTCCACCGCCACCGTGCTGACCGGGATCACCATCTCCAACGGCCTGGCCTGGACGCCCGAGGGCGACCGCGCCTACTACATCGACACCCCCACCCAGCGGGTCGACGTCTTCGACGTCGACGGCGACGGCGAGCTGCGCGACCGCCGCCCGTTCACCGCCGTGCCCGCCGAGATCGGCGCACCCGACGGCCTCTGCCTGGACGCCGAGGGCGGGGTGTGGGTGGCGCTGTGGGACGGCGCGGCCGTGCACCGCTACGGCCCGGACGGCTCCCTGGACGCGGTGGTCCCGCTGCCGGTGAGCCGCCCCACCGCCTGCGCCTTCGGCGGGCCCGATTTGGACGAGCTGTACATCACCACCTCGCGCGAGGACATCGACCCGGCCCACCAGCCGGCCGCCGGCGCCTTGTTCCTGGCGCGCCCGGGCGTGCGCGGCGCGCGGGTGCACGAGTTCGCGGGCTGAGCGCCGGGCGTGGGTGCCGTACGGTGGCGGGGACGTCAAGACGGCACGCGACCGGCCGCGCCGGCCGGGAAGGACGGCGGACATGACCCGGATCCTGGTCTTCTCCAAGACGGCCGGCTACCGCCACGACTCCATCCCGGCCGGGGTGGCCGCGATCGCCGAGCTGGCGGCGCGGGCGGGCCTGGAGGCCGTCGCCACCGAGGACGCGGCCGCGTTCACCGCCGGTGAACTGGCCCACCACCGCGCCGTCGTCTTCCTCAGCAACACCGGCGAGGTCTTGGACGACGACCAGCGGGCCGCGCTGCGCGCCTTCGTGGACGCGGGCGGCGGCTTCGCGGGCGTGCACGCCGCAAGCAACGCCGAACCGGACTGGCCGTTCTTCGGCGAGCTGGTCGGCGCCCGCTTCGACCGCCACCCCGAACTCCAGCCCGCAACGGTCGCCGTCGCCGACGCCGGCCACCCCGCCACCGCGCACCTCGGCCCGGCCTGGACCCTCACCGACGAGTGGTACGACTTCCTGGACGACCCCACCCCGCGGGTCCGGATGCTGCTCACCGCGGACGAGGCCGGCTACACCGGCGCCCGGATGGGCCTGGGCGCCGCGCACCCCGTCGCCTGGTGCCACCAGGTCGGGGCGGCCAATGCCTTCTACACCTCGCTGGGCCACACCGAGGAGGTCTACGCCGACGACGCCTTCCGCGCCCACCTCATCGGCGGTATCACCTGGGCGGCGCGGGTCTGACCTCGCCGTAGCGGCGGTCGGCCGCCGCCCCGCCCAGCTCGGCCAGCACCGCGTCGGCCAGGGCGGCGGCGCACTCCTCGGGCAGGCCGGAGGCGAGGGCGTGGGCCGCCGCGGTCGCGGCCAGGGTGGCGCCCTGCGCGGGGGTGAGTTCGGGCAGCGGCGTGTCGGGGCGGGTGCCGTCGGCCAGGCGCAGGGCGCGGCGGGCGCGGGCCAGGGCGCGCCGCCACGGCGGGCGGCCGGCGCCGGCCGCCGAGCGGGTGACCAGGTCGTCGAGCACGGCGAGGAGCACCCCGGTGACCAGGCCGACGGCGATGCCGCCGGCGGCGCTCGGCCGCGGTGCCGGCACCGGGGGCAGGGGGCCGCGCCGGGCGAGGAAGACGTCGCGCAGCCGCTCGTAGTACGGCGCCTCGCCGGGTGCGCAGCGGGTCACCACGCGCCGGGCGAAGCCGTCGACGGTGCGGTGGGGAGCGAGGGGGGCGCGGAAGGCCGGCGCTCGGGCCACGTGGCACACCGCTCTCATACGTGTCTCATATGTGTACGGCCAACTGGTCACTCAGCGTAGTCCAGCGGCCGCCCGGCGCGCGGCGGCCTGACCGATCACTCGCGTCCGGGGCCCCTCCGCGACGGACACGTGCGGGCGGCTCAGAGTTCGCCGGTGATGTAGCGCTGGAGGGTGGGTCCGACCCAGTCGATGATCTCGGCACTGGACATGGCGACCACCGGCGGCATCCGCAGCACGTAGCGGCACAGCGCCAGGCCGAGGATCTGGGTGGCGCACAGTCCGGCGCGCAGCGGCGCCTCGGCCGGGTCGGGGCAGACGCGCACGGCGACGGGCGCGACCTGGCCGGCGAAGATGCCGCGCATCCGCTCGGCCGCGGCCGGGTTGGTGGCCCCGGCGCGCAGCAGCGCCATCAGGCTCTCGTCGTCCTCCCAGCGCCGGACGAACGCGGTGACCAGGGCGCGGCCCAGCTCCTCGCGCGGTACGGCGGTGAGGTCGGGCAGGCGCAGGTCGAACTCGGCGGCCAGCGCGAAGAGCTTCTCCTTGCTGCCGAAGTAGCGCATCACCATCGAGGGGTCGATCGAGGCGTCGGCGGCGATGGCGCGGATGGTGGCGCGCTCGTAGCCCTCGGCGGCGAAGCGCTCGCGGGCGGCGGCCAGGATCGCGGCCCGGGTGGCGTCGGAGCGGCGGGGCCGCTGGTCGGAGTCCATGCCAACGAGTGTAGGCCAACGCGTGTTGACATCAGAATCCGGCGCTCCTAGTGTTGCCAACAGTTGTTGACCAACGCTTGTTGACTTTGGAGGCGGGGATGATCTCCACTGACGTACTGATCGTCGGAGCCGGCCCGACCGGGCTGGCCCTGGCGGGGGAGCTGGCCGCCGCCGGGGTGTCCTGCGCGGTCCTGGAGCGGCGCACGGCCGAGTCCAACCTCACCCGCGCCTTCGCGGTGCACGCCCGCACCCTGGAGTACCTGGACATGCGGGGGATGGGCGACGAACTGGCGGCCACCGGCGCGCATGTGCCGGGGCCGCGGCTGTTCGGCTCCGTGAACGCCCGCCTGAGCCTGGTGAAGAGCCGCTACAACTACCTGCTCATCACGCCGCAGTACCAGACCGAGGCCCTGCTGGAGCGTTGGGTGCGCGGACTCGGCGTCCCGATCGTGTCCGGGGCCGAGGTGACCGGCCTCGACCAGGACGGCGACGGCGTACGGGTCCGGGTGCGCACCGCCGAGGGCAAGGAGGAGACCTGGGAGACCGGTTATCTGGCGGGCACCGACGGCGTGCACAGCACGGTGCGCTCCGCGCTCGGCCTGCCCTTCCCCGGCCGCTCCGCGATCAGGTCGCTGATGCTCGCCGACGTGCGGCTGCCTGAGCCGCCCGCCGCGCCGGTGCTGCTCGACGGCAACCAGGCCGGGCTGGTCTTCATCGCGCCCTTCGGTGACGGCTGGTACCGCGTGATCACCTGGGACCGGGACAACCAGCCCGCCGACGACGCGCCGCTGGACTTCGAGCAGGTCCGCGTCTCCGTACGCGATGTGCTCGGCACCGACCTGGGCATGCGCGAGCCCCGGTGGATCTCGCGCTTCCACAGCGACGAGCGCCAGGTCCCGCACTACCGGGTCGGGAGGGTGCTGCTGGCCGGCGACGCCGCCCACTGCCACTCGCCGGCCGGCGGCCAGGGCATGAACATCGGTATCCAGGACGCCGCCAACCTGGGCTGGAAGCTGGCCGCCACCGTCCGCGGGCAGGCCCCGACGGGCCTGCTCGACAGCTACCACGACGAGCGGCACCCCGTCGGCCGCGCGGTACTGCGCGGCAGCGGCGCGCTGCTGCGCTCGATCACCATCCCCTCGCCGGCCGTGCGCGCGGTGCGCAACCGGGCGATCGAGACGGTGCTCAACCTGTCCCCGGCGCACCGCCGGCTGGCCGAGTTGGTCTCGGGCATCGGCACGCGCTACCCCGCGCCGCGCGGCGCCCACCCGGCCGTCGGCAGGCGCGCCCCTGACGTGCCGCTGGCCGGGGGCGGCCGCTTGTACGAGGTCCTGCGCGCCGTCCGGTTCGTCCTGCTGGGCCCGGACCCGGCCGAACTCGACGCGGCGGTGCGCGGCTGGGACGACCGCGTCGTCACCGCCGCGACCGCGGGCGGCGACTGGATCCTGGTCCGCCCGGACGGCTACACGGCCTGGGCCGGGAGGGCGGGCGACCGCGCCGGGCTGCGCGCCGGGCTGGCCGCCTGGTGCGGCGCCTCGGCCGGGGCGGCGGACTCCGGCGGTCGGGCGCGGGAATGACCGCGCGCCGTCCGGCGTTCCACTCCTGCCGTATGGTGTACGGTACGGCGTGCGGTTCGGGCGGCGGGCCCGGACCTCGGCCGACGACGGACGGAGCGGTATGGAAGCGAGCAGGCAGGACGGGACCGGAGCGGAGCCGGAACGCGACGAGGTGCACCGCGCGGTCACCGGCACGGTGCCCGGCGCGGCCGAGCGGGCCGAGATCGAGGAGTGGTTCGCGCGCTACGACCGGCTGAGCGCCCGCTCGGCGCCCGAGGACATCGAGGCGATGGCGGACATGGCGATGTTCCCGATGAACCTCGTCACCGACGACTCCGCCGGGCAGGGCTCGGCCGAGGTCTCCGACCGCGAGGGCTACGTGCGCTCGATGTCGGAGGTGATGGGCGGCGGCACCGAGCACCTGGAGATGGAGCAGGTCCGCACGCCCTTCTTCCTCACCCCCAGCCTGGCCGTGGTCTTCACCAGGGGCACGATGAACGCCGGCGGGCACCGCCGGGACATCCGCTACGCCGACATCCTGGTCAAGCGGGACGGCGCCTGGCGGTTCCAGACGATGGTGCAGGGCGGCTGGGGCGACGCGGCGGCGGCCGGCTGAGGCGGGCCGCCGGCGCGGCGGCGACGGAGCGGAAAGGGGGCCGCGGAGCGCGCGGCCCCCTTTCCGCTCTGTCAAGGCTGGAATCGCGGCGGTGCCGCGGTTATGGTTGCGGCGGATCGTTCACCGGGTGCGTCCGCGAGGCGACGCGCCGTGGCGCCAGGCGCCACTGTTGAACACCGCGGGAGCTCGCGCCATGGCGGGCTGAGAGGGCGGCCGGCCCCGAGAGGGCCCGGCGCCGCCGACCGCAGAACCTGTTCGGGTAATTCCGGCGTAGGGAGGCGTGCCGTGACGGCACTTGACGACCGTTCCGTCCAGCCCACCGTGACCACCGGCCCCATCATGGGCTCGGCCAAGGTGTACCTGTCCGTGGCCGACCCGCACGGCGGGCCGCCGCTGCGGGTGCCGCAGCGGCGGGTCGGGCTCAGCGACGGGACCCATATCGACCTGTACGACACCTCGGGCCCGTACACCGACACCGGCGCCGCCATCGACGTGCACGCGGGCCTGCCCGCGCTGCGCGCCGACTGGATCGGCGCCCGCGCCCCGGTGAACGGGGCCGACACCCAGCTGGCCCACGCCAGGGCCGGCACCATCACCCCGGAGATGCGCTACGCGGCGGCCCGCGAGGGCATGGACCCCGAGACCGTCCGCGCCGAGGTGGCGGCCGGGCGCGCGGTGATTCCGGCCAACCGCCGCCACCCGGAGTCCGAGCCGATGGTCATCGGCAAGCGGTTCCTGGTGAAGGTCAACGCCAACATCGGCAACTCCGCCGTCACCTCATCGGTCGCCGAGGAGGTCGAGAAGATGGTGTGGGCCACCCGCTGGGGCGCCGACACGATCATGGACCTGTCCACCGGGCGGCGCATCCACGAGACCCGCGAGTGGATCCTGCGCAACTCGCCCGTCCCCGTCGGCACCGTGCCGATCTACCAGGCGCTGGAGAAGGTGAACGGCGACCCGGCCAGGCTGTCGTGGGAGGTCTACCGCGACACGGTGATCGAGCAGGCCGAGCAGGGCGTCGACTACATGACCGTGCACGCCGGGGTGCTGCTGCGCTACGTGCCGCTCACCGCCCGCCGGGTCACCGGCATCGTCTCGCGCGGCGGCTCGATCATGGCGGCGTGGTGCCTGGCGCACCACGAGGAGAGCTTCCTCTACACCCGCTTCGAGGAGCTCTGCGACATCTTCCGCGCCTACGACATCACCTTCTCCCTCGGCGACGGCCTGCGCCCCGGCTCCATCGCGGACGCCAACGACGAGGCGCAGTTCGCCGAGCTGCGCACCCTGGGCGAGCTGACGGCGATCGCCCGGACCAAGGACGTGCAGGTCATGGTCGAAGGTCCCGGCCACGTGCCGCTGCACAAGATCGCAGAGAACGTGCGGCTGGAGGAGGAGCTGTGCGGCGAGGCGCCGTTCTACACGCTCGGCCCGCTGGCCACCGACATCGCCCCCGGCTACGACCACATCACCTCGGCCATCGGCGCCGCGCAGATCGCCTGGCACGGCACCGCGATGCTCTGCTACGTCACCCCCAAGGAGCACCTGGGCCTGCCCGACCGCGACGACGTCAAGACGGGCGTGATCACCTACAAGCTGGCCGCGCACTCCGCCGACCTCGCCAAGGGCCACCCCCGGGCGCAGGAGTGGGACGACACCTTGTCCAAGGCCCGCTTCGAGTTCCGCTGGAAGGACCAGTTCCACCTGGCGCTCGACCCGGAGACCGCGCTCGCCTACCACGACGAGACCCTGCCGGCCGAGCCCGCCAAGACCGCGCACTTCTGCTCCATGTGCGGCCCCAAGTTCTGCTCGATGCGCATCAGCCACGACGTGCGCAGGTACGCCGAGGAGAACGGCCTGACCACGGCCGAGGCCGTCGAGCGGGGCATGCGCGAGAAGGCGGCGGAGTTCGGCGAGCACGGCGGGCGCGTCTACCTGCCGCTGGCGGAGTGAGCGGGAGCCGCTGACACGGGGCGGGGCCGGGCGGTGCGCACCGCCCGGCCCCGCCCCCGCTCCGGGTCAGCCGCCCGGCCGCAGCACCACCTTGACGGTGCCGTCCCGCTTCTTCTGGAAGCGCTCGTAGGCGGCCGGCGCCTCCTCCAGCGGCACGACGTCGGTGGCCAGGTCGCCCACGCCCAGCGGGTCGCCGTCCCCGGTGAGCACCGGCAGGATCCGGCCGGTCCAGCGGCGGACGTGCGCCTGGCCCATCCGGATCTGCACGCCCTTGTCGAACAGGTCCATCATCGGCAGCGGGTCGGCCTGGCCGCCGTACACGCCGCTGAGCGAGATGGTGCCGCCGCGCCGCACCATCGCGCAGGCCAGGTGCAGGGCCGACAGCCGGTCGACGCCCGCCTTCTCCATCATCTTCCGCGCCAGCCGGTCGGGCAGCAGCCCCGCCATGGTCTGCGCCGCCTTGGCGGCGGGGGCGCCGTGCGCCTCCATGCCGACCGCGTCGATCACGGCGTCCGGCCCCCGTCCGGCGGTGTGCTCGCGGACCGCCTCCACCGAATCGTCCACGGCGG
This sequence comes from Allonocardiopsis opalescens, assembly GCF_003002095.1. GTDB lineage: Bacteria > Actinomycetota > Actinomycetes > Streptosporangiales > Streptosporangiaceae > Allonocardiopsis > Allonocardiopsis opalescens. The sequence goes on from NZ_PVZC01000001.1 coordinate 1,062,148, forward strand.
TGAGGTCCACCGTGTCCGCGCCGTGCCTGCGCGCCATCTCCAGCCGCTCGGGCACCAGGTCGAGGCCGAAGACCCGGGCGGCGCCCAGGTACCGGGCGACGCGCGCGCACATCTGGCCGATCGGGCCGAGCCCCAGCACCGCGACCGTGGTGCCCGGCCCCGCCCCGGCGTACTCCACCGCCTGCCAGGCGGTCGGCAGCACGTCGGACAGGTACAGGAAGCGCTCGTCGGGCGGCCCCTCGGGCACCGGGATCGGGCCGAACTGGGCCTGCGGCACCCGCAGGTACTCCGCCTGGCCGCCGGGGACGTGCCCGTACAGCCTGGTGTAGCCGAACAGCGCCGCGCCCTTGCCGTACTCGCGCACCTGGGTGGTCTCGCACTGCGCGAACAGCCCGTCGGCGCACATGTAGCAGTGGCCGCAGGCGATGTTGAACGGGACGACCACCCGGTCGCCGGGGGCGATGTGCGAGACCTCCGAGCCGACCTCCTCGACCACGCCCATCGCCTCGTGGCCCAGGATGTCGCCGGGCTCCATGAACATCCCGAGCACCGCGTACAGGTGCAGATCGGAGCCGCAGATCGCGGTGGAGGTGATGCGCACGATCGCGTCGGTGGGCTGCTCGATCCGGGGGTCGGGCACCTCGCTCACCCGGACGTCCTCTTTCCCGTGCCAGGTCACAGCCTTCATGGCGGAACCGCCCTCCTAGCTTTGGGGAGGGAACCACTGGCCGCCGGCGCGGCCGGCTAAACGCGCGGTGCGGGAGCCGCCCCGGGCCGAGCGCGGAGGGACCGCCCGCGTCGGCTCACTCCCCGAGCAGGTAGCGGCGCACCCGGAGCAGGTGCGCGCGCATCGCCTCCTGCGCGGCCACGGCGTCGCGGTCGCGCAGCGCGGCCACGATGGCGCGGTGGTCGCGGGCGTACTCCTCGCGGCGCTCGTCGGTGAAGCTGTTGTGCTTGAGTTTGCCCCACAGCGGCTGGTGCCGGGCGTCGTTGGTGAGGTCGCAGATCCGCACCAGCAGGCCGTTGTGCGAGGCCAGCGCGAAGGAGCGGTGCAGCGCGGCGTCCCAGTGCTCGAACTCGGCGTAGTCGGCCGCCTCGTCGCCGCCGCGCAGGCAGCGCTCCATCTCGGCGAAGTCGGCCTGGGTGGCCGAGGTGACCACCAGCGGCATCGTGGGCGGCTCGATCAGCAGGCGGGCCGCCATGATGTCGGCCGGGCTGGTGATATCGGCACCCGCCCCGGCGATGGGCCGGGCCTCGGCGGCGAGGAAGGTGCCGCGGCCCACCTGGCGGACGATCCAGCCGCGCGCCTCCAGCACGCCGAGCGCCCGCCGGACGGTCGCCCTGCTCTGCCCGCTGCTCTCGGCGAGTTCGCGCTCGGTGGGCAGCTTGCTGCCCGGGACCAGCGAGTGTTCGGCCACCTGCCGTTCGAGCAGTTCGACCACGCGCGCCGCACCGCCCAGCGCGCTGACCGCCGGTTCGGCCGTGACGCCCTCGGCGGCACTCCCGGTGACACTCTCCATGACCCCTCCAACCAATCCGTACCAATCATACTCGGCGGTAGCGATGATCTTGCGGGTCCCGCGGTATTGCGCTCGCGATACAGGTCACATATGGTGGCGATCAAGCGAGACCAATCGGCACCAATGAATGCCAATGCGTACCAATGTGGGGTCTCGTGCCGTATGGCTCACAGATCGGGGCGTCCAGCGGCCACGTCAGGACCACGAGCGGTTCGTGGTGCGGAACGCCGGCGCGGAAGGGCGAAGCAGTATGAAGCTAGTCAGATACCGGTACGGCGGACGCGAGGCCGTCGGCGTCCTGGACGCCGAGCGTGCGGTGGTGCGCGCGGTCGACGGAGCCGGGGGGCAGGCGCCTGAACTCGTCGACCTCATCAGGGACTGGAGCGCGCTGCCGGCCGGCGGGCCGCCGACCGGAGCGGAGTTGCCGCTGGACGAGCTCACCCTCCTGGCTCCGCTGCCGCGGCCGGCGCGCAACATCTTCTGCGTCGGCAAGAACTACCACGACCACTCCGAGGAGTTCGCCGGCAGCGGCTTCGACTCCTCCGACGGCAAGGGGGCGCCCGCCGTCCCGTCGCTGCCCATCTTCTTCACCAAGGTCGCCGGCAGCGTGATCGGCCCGGGCGATCCCATCGAGCCGCACACCGGGGTGACGGCCGCCCTCGACTACGAGGTCGAACTGGCCGTCATCATCGGCACCGGCGGGCGCGGGATCACCGAGGCCGACTCCTGGAACCACATCTGGGGTTACACGATCGTCAACGACATCACGGCCCGCGACCTCCAGCGCGACCACAAGCAGTGGTTCCTCGGCAAGTCCCTGGACACCTTCTGCCCCATGGGCCCCTGGGCGGTCAGCGCCGACGAGGTCAAGGCCACGGAGCTGACCGTGGAGACCCACGTCAACGGCGAGCGGCGGCAGCACGCCAACACCCGCGACCTCATCTTCGGCATCCCCGAACTCATCGCCACCCTCTCGGCGGGGATCACCCTCGAACCCGGCGACATCATCGCCACCGGCACCCCGGCCGGCGTCGGGCTCGGCTTCGACCCGCCCCGCTTCCTCGGCAGCGGTGACGAGGTGTCGGTCTCGATCTCCGGGCTGGGCACGCTGAGCAATCCGGTCGGTCCGGCCACGGGCTAGCAGGGGCGGCCGCCGGCCCGACCCGCGGGCCGGCGGCCGCCCGGCGGTGCCCACCCGATCTCCATCAGCCGAATGAGGCGCATCCGGCCCCAAGACCCAGTCGGCCCCGCAGCGGCCGCCCTGACCAAGTGACCCGAGGAGGTCCCATGCGCGACCCTGAACCAGCCGCTCCGAAGATACGCGTCGACGGAGTCGCGAAGTTCTTCGAGAAGGGCGGCGGAGGCGATGCCGGCCAGGTGCGCGCGCTCGACGGCGTCGACCTCGACATCGCACCCGGCGAGTTCCTGACCGTCATCGGGCCGAGCGGATGCGGCAAGACCACGCTGCTGCGGATCATCGCCTCGCTCACCGATCCCGATGCGGGCCGGGTCCTGGTCGACGGCAAGGCGGTCGACTCCCCGTCTCCCGAGCGGGCCATGGTCTTCCAGTCCTTCGGCCTCTTCCCATGGAAGACCGTCCTGGACAACGTGCGCTTCCCGCTGCGCGTCCGCAAGGCGCCGCTTTCCGAGGCCACCGAGACCGCGATGGAATTCCTGGGCAAGGTCGGGCTGGCCGACTTCGCCCACAGCCATCCGCACCAGCTCTCCGGCGGTATGCAGCAGCGGGTCGGCCTGGCCAGGGCGCTGGCCACCGACCCCGACATCCTGCTGATGGACGAGCCCTTCGGCGCCATCGACGCCCAGACGCGGGAGCTGATGCAGGAGGAGCTGATGCGGCTGTGGCAGGGCAGCGGCAAGACGGTCGTCTTCGTCACCCACGACCTGGACGAGGCCGTGCTCCTCGCCGACCGCGTGCTGCTGCTGTCGCGCTCCCCGGGTACCGTCCGCGCCCTCATCCCGGTCGACCTGCCCCGGCCGCGCTGGGACTACGACGTCCGCGCACTGCCCGGCTTCACCGATATCCGCGCCCGGCTGTGGTCCATGCTCCGCGACGACCTCGTCTTCGCCGAGTCCCACGGTCCGGGGCCGGCGACGGCGGGTGCCCGGTGAGCGCCGCGGCGGCGGCCGCACCCGCGGTGCCGCGCGAGCGCCCGCGGTTGCGGGCGGCGCTGCAGCACGCCGCCTTCGCGCTGGCGCTGCTGGCCGCCTGGGAGATCGGCTCCCGGCTGCTCGGCAGCGCGCTGCTGCTGCCCCCGCCGGGCGCGGTGCTGGCCGCGATGGCCGAGCTGACCGCCAGCGGCGAGCTGGTGGTGGCACTGGGCCAGAGCCTGCTGCTGCTCGTGCTCGGCCTGGCCGCGGCCCTGGTGGTGGGCTTCGTCTTCGGAGTGCTGATCGGCCGCTCCCGTATCGCCTACTGGACGCTGAGCCCCTACTTCAGCGCGCTCTTCGTCATCCCGACGGTGGCCCTGGTCCCGCTGGTGCTGGTCTGGTTCGGCTTCGGCATGGGCGGGCGCGTCATCATCGTGCTGCTGGCCGGCCTGGTGCCGGTGCTGCTCAGCGTCGCCGCCGGCGTCAGAGACGCCCCCGGTGAGCTGGTGGAGGTGGCCCGCTCCTTCGGGCTCCGCGGCGAGCTGCGCCTGCTCATCCAGGTGCGGCTGCGCGCCGCCGTCCCGCTGCTGATGAGCGGCATGCGGCTGGCAGTCGGACGCGCCGTCGTCGGCATGGCGGTCGCCGAGAGCTACCTGCGGCTGGGCGGTATCGGCGGCCTGATCCGCAACTACGGATCGTCGTTCCAGACCGAGTACGTCTTCGCGGCCATCCTGCCGCTCACCCTGCTCGGCATCGGGCTCTCCGCGCTGGTCGGCCTGGTCGAGCGCCGTTTCCAGCGGTGGCAGACATGAGCGCGGCCCCGGTGCGGAGAATCGCGCGCATCGTGGCGCGGCCCACCCTGTGGCTGCCGCTGCTGAGCCTGCTGGTCTTCCTGGCCGTCTGGGAGGCGGTCGGACGCAGCGTCGACCCGCTGCTGTTCGCCCCGCCCTCGCGGATGGCGGGCGAGCTGCCCGAACTGCTGAGCTCCGGCGAACTCGCCGCCGCCACAGGGGTCACCCTCCAGGCCCTCGTCGTCGGCTACCTGCTGGCGGCCGTCAGCGGGGTACTGCTGGGCATCGCCATAGGACAGTGGGACACGCTGGGCAGGCTGCTCGGTCCGTACCTGTTCGGGCTGTTCTCCACTCCGCGCGTCGTGCTGGTCCCCCTCGTCATCCTCTGGTTCGGCATCGGCTACGGCGGCCGGCTCTTCCTGGTCTTCCTGTGGTCGATGATCGCCATCGCCACCACGACCGCCGACGGTATCCGCAACGCCCGACCGGACCTGGTGGAGGTGGCCCGCTCCTACGGAGCCGGCCGCGCGCAGACCATCCTGCACGTGCTGCTGCCCGGGTCCATCCCCTTCGTGCTCTCCGGCCTGCGCATCGGCGCGGAGCGCGCCGTGGTCGGCGTGGTCATCGGCGAGATGTTCCTGGAGATCACCGGCCTCGGCGGCCTGCTCCAGGACAGCGCGCAGAGCCTTGAGACCGCCCGGATGCTGTGGGCGGTGGTCGTGATCGCCGTCATCGGCACAGTGCTCATCACCGGACTGGACGCTCTCGAACGGCGCCTGTCGTCGTGGAAGGCGGAACCCACGTGACCGGCCCGCGTCCCGGGACGGTGCCATCGGAACAGGAGAGGACCCTATGACCACCACACAGCAGGTCGACGACCCGGCGGCCCTGCACCGCGACAGCCTCGTCGTAGAAGCGCACCGCGACTGCTACGAGCAGATCCACTGGTCCAATATGGGCGAGGAGAACCCCGTCCGCGACCGGCTGCTGCCCCGGCTCAGCGCCGGCGGCGTCGACCTGGTGGTCTACGCGGTCGGTGGCGACACGATCGCCCACTCCAACGGCCGCGACAAGAAGCTACTGGCGACGATCGAGAACATCGAAGGGCTGAACGCCGCCTGCGCGGATCCCGGCACGCGCACCGGGATCGTCACCCGCTCCGCCGAGCTGCCCGGCGCGCCCGACGGCATCCCCCGCTTCCTGCTGCACCTGGAGGGCGGCAGTCCGCTGGAGGGCAGCCTCGCCGCGCTCGACGCCCTCTTCCGGCTCGGGGTCCGCTCCATGCAGCCCACCTGGAACGTCCGCAATGAGCTCGGCGACGGAGTGCACGAGCGCGACAGCGGCGGCGGGCTCACCCGCTTCGGGGTCGACGCGGTCCGCCGCATGGAGCGGCTCGGCATGATGGTCGACCTCTCGCACATCTCCGAGTCCGGCTTCTGGCACACCCTGCGCGTCACCGAGGGCCCGGTCGTGGTGACGCACGCCAACGCACGCGCCGTCTTCGAGCACCCGCGCAACCTCAGCGACGAGCAGGTGCGCGCCCTGGCCGAGCGCGGCGGCGTCGTCGGTGTCCACACCCTGCCCATCTACGTGGGCGGCGAGCCGCCCAAGCTGAGCGGGCTGATCGACCACGTCGTCCACTTCGTGGAGCTGGTCGGTGTGGAGCATGTCGGCTTCGGCGGCGACTTCGTCGCCTGCGACGGGCCGCGCCCCGGCCGGGAGGCGCTGTTCCACGATCCCCGCAAGGCGCCGCCCGTGCTCGACGAACTGGTCGAGGCCGACCAGATGGCGAACTTCACCGCCGCGCTGGCGCAGCGCGGCTTCACCGCCGCCGAGATCCGCGCCCTGATCGGCGGGAACTTCCTGCGCGTACTGCGCGCGGTGCTGCCCGAGTGAACGCACGCGGATCGTCAAGGACCGGACCAGGGGAGGAACGATGAGGATCTGCCGCTACACCACCGCGCCCGACACGGGCGAGCCTGCCGAACCGGGCGCCTGGGGAATCGTCCACGAGGACGCCGTCTGGGAACTGACCGGATCGCCCTACGGCGCCTTCGGACGTGGCGAGCGGGTCGGCGCCCTCAGCGAGCTGAGGCTGCTCGCGCCGTGCGAGCCGACCAAAGTGGTGTGCGCGGGGCGCAACTACCGCTCACTGCTCGCCGAGCAGGGCCGCGAGCTGCCGAGCGAGCCCTTCCTCTTCCTCAAGACCCCGAATGCGGTGGTGGGCCCGGGGGCGGCCGTGTGGTACCCGTCCGGCGTCCAGGACCTCGCCCACGAGGGCGAGCTGGCGGTGGTCGTCGGCCGCACCGCCCGCCGGCTGGCGCCCGCCGATGCCGCCGACCACATCCTCGGATACACCTGCGCCAACGACATCACGGTCCGCGACTGGCAGCACCCCAGTGCGCAGTGGTGGCGGGCGAAGAGCGCCGACACGCACTGCCCGGTCGGCCCCTGGCTGGAGACGGAGCCGGCCGGACTGGACGACCTGCGCGTCCGGACCACCGTCAACGGCGAGGTCCGCCAGGACGGCCGGACCGGCGATCTGCTGTTCGGTATCGGCGAGCTGCTCGCCCACGTGTCGGCCCACCTCACCCTGCTGCCCGGCGACGTCGTGCTGACGGGCACCCCGGCCGGCATCCGGCCGGTGCGGCCGGGCGATGTCATGGCGGTCGAGGTAGAGGGCATCGGCACGCTGAGCAACCCCGTGCGCGCCTGGCCGGAGCCGGCCGCGAGGCCGCGGTGAGGGCCGGGCGGCGGACCCCGGCGGCGCTGCTGGCGCTCGCTCTGCTCGCCGGCGGCTGCGCCGAGCAGCAGGGGCCGCCCGCGGTGCTGGCCGAGCCGATCGGCGAGGCCCGCTTCGACCTGTCGGGCGTCAGCGTCCGGATCGGGACCGCCCAAGAGCAGGCGCTGGGGACCAGCACCAGCTACCTGATCGAGATTCTGGAGGGCTGGGGCGCGGAGGTCGAGCTGATCACCCTGACCAACCTCTCGGGCCTGGAGGCGATGGTCGCCGGCCAGATCGATGTGGCGGCCCGCAGCTCTGATGAGCTGGTGACCGGCACCGCGCGCGGAATGTCGGTGCGGGCTATCGGCGAGCCGGTGTCGGCCATGCACTACGCGCTGGTGGCCGCCGACGGCATCGGCAGTGTGGCGGAGCTGAGCGGGGCGCGCGTCGCCGTCAGCGGGCCCGGGGGTTTCGACACCTTCCTGCTCCGCCACCTCCTCACCGAACAGGGTATGGATCCCGACACTGATGTGCGGCTGATGCCCATCGGCGGGAGCACCGAGCGGACCGCCACCCTGATCGCCGGCCAGGCCGACGCCTCCATCGTCTTCGCCGACAACTGGATCGCGCTCGAACAGCGCGGTGCGGACCTCCAGTTGGTCGGCTACGCCGCCGACCTGGTGCCCGGCCTGTCCTCGCGCACCTACTACGCCGAGAGTTCCTATCTGGACGCCAATCCCGAGGTGGCCGACGCGATAGCCTGCGCCAATCTGGAGGCCAACCAGGCGATCGGCGCGGGGCGGGACGCCTTCATCCGGTTCACCCTGGACAACGTCCAGGGCACCAGTGAGAACGATGTCGCGCGCTTCTACGACCTGGCCGCCGAACTCGACATGTACCCGACCGACCCCGAGCAGGTGCTCGTCCCCGACGGCTATGCGAGCCTCGCCGAGCTGATGGCCAGCACCGGCGCTGTGGAGCAGCCGGTGTCCGCCGACGACTTCGTCGACCGGGGTCCGCTGGAGCGGGCGGCGGCAGCGGGCTGCGGGCAGGACGGCGACTGAGCCCTTGGCCTACTCCTTCAGGCGCCCCACGCCCCCGAAGTGCCACCGCGTCGCCCTCTCCAGGTCGGCGCCGGGGTCGGGCCGCCACCAGGGCAGGTGGACGGCACCGGGCGGCAGGAGTTCGAAGCCCTCGAAGAAGGACTCGATCCGCTCGGGGTCGCGGAGGTGGACCGAGGCGGTGGCCTTGCGGTAGGCGTCGGTCATCGTGCCGACGGCCCTGCCGCCGGCGCTGCGGGTGCCGTGGGCGATGACGAGGTGGCTGCCGGGCGCCATGGCCGCGCGGAAGCGGCGCACGATCGACGCGGGGTCCTCGTCGTCGGAGACGAAGTGCAGGATCGCGCAGAACAGCACCGCGACAGGGCGGTCGAAGTCGATCAGGCGCAGCGCGCGGATCTGGCCGAGGATGTCGTCGGGCTCGCGGGCATCGGCCTGGATGACGGTGGTGCTCCGCTCGTCGACGAGCAGGGCGCGGGCGTGGGTGAGCACCACGGGGTCGTTGTCGACGTAGACGACGCGGCTGCCGGGGCGGATCGCCTGCGCGATCTCGTGGACGTTGCCCTCGGTGGGCAGGCCGGTGCCGATGTCGATGAACTGGTCGATGCCCGAGCGGGCCAGCACGCGGACCGCGCGGCGCAGGAAGGCGCGGTTCTCCTGCGCGGTCTGGAACAGTTCCGGAACGTCGCGCAGTATCTTCTCGGCGGCATCGCGGTCCACCTGGAAATGATCTTTACCGCCGAGGTAGTAGTCGTACATTCGCGCCGGACTCGGCCGGGTCAGATCGACGGGCGGCGGATTCCAGCGCGGTCTGTCGTCGCCGATGCCGCACCCCCGATCGCCCGTGCGCGCCGCGGACGGAGCCGTTCCGGCGCGGCCGAGTCCGATCATAGTGCGGAGTCGGGCGGGCGTTCGCGTGAATGTGAGGGTGCGTCCGATTCGCCCTCATGAATGCCGTTCCAGGTATAGCGTTCCGCGTAGGCCGGAGCAGTTTCCGCGACGCGTAGAAAGGCCGTGCCATGGGATTCGGAGTCCTGTTCACCCAGGGGACCATTTCCGGTGATCCGCACCTGGTCGGCCAGGAGATCCTGGAGCAGGCCGCCGCGGCCGACCGCCTGGGCTTCGACGCGGCGCTGACCACCGAGCACAAGTACTCGCCCGAGTACTTCGGCTCGCCGCTGCACCTCGCCTACGCGATCGCGGCCCGCACCGAGCGGGTGCGGGTCGGCACCAGCATCGCCATCGCCCCGCTGTACAACCCGGTCGAACTCGCCCAGGACGCCGCCATGCTCGACCAGCTGTCCGGCGGCCGCCTCTTCCTCGGCCTGGGCGCCGGCTACCTGGAGGAGGACTTCACCACCGTCGGCGTCCCCTTCGCCGAGCGGGCCGGGCGGATGGACGAGGGCGTGCGGGTGATCCGCGAGGCGTGGACCCGCGAGCGCTTCTCCTTCCGGGGCGAGCACTACTCGTTCACCGACGTCTCGGTGATCCCCAAGCCCAGGCGGCCCGGCACTGCCATCCACCTCGGCGCCTGGACCCCGGGCGGGCTGCGCCGCGCGGCCCGGCTCGGCGACGGCTGGATCAGCAACGCGCTGATGTCGGCCGACACCATGGCGGGCATGGCGGCCGCCTACCGGGCCGAGGCGCGGCGCCTGGGCCGCCCCTCCCGCGTCACCGCGGTCCGCTTCTGCTGGCCGTGCCGCAGCCGCGAGCAGGGCGTCCGCGACTTCGGCGAGACCGCGCTGGCCATGATCCGCACCCTGTGGGAGTACGGCGCGATCGGCGACATGCCCGGGGTATCCTCGGCCGCCGACATCACCCTGGAGGACGCCGTCCGCGACCGCATGCTGTTCGGCACCCCCGACGAGATCGCCGCCTCGGTCGAGGGCTTCCGGGCCAAGGCCGGGGTGGACGACTTCCTGCTGATCTTCCGGCACCCCACCGGGCCCGCGCTCAAACCGGTCCTGGACGCGATGGAGCTGTTCGCCGCCGAGATCGCGGGCCGCGCCTAGTGGCTCCCGCCGCGGGGGCCGGCCGCCCGGTGCGGGTCGGGGTGATCGGCGCCGGCTACGGCGCCGCCACCCACCTGCCCGCCTACGCCGCGCTGCCGGAGTTCGAGCTGGTGGCCGTGGCCACCCGGGGCCTGGACACCGCGCGTGCCGCCGCCGAGCGCTTCGGCGCGCCCCGCTACTACGCCGACCACCGCGAGCTGTGCGCCGACCCCGAGGTCGAGCTGGTCGATGTCGTCACCCGCCCCAGCCTGCACGAGCCGATGGCCGCGGCCGCCGCGCGGGCGGGCAAGGCCGTGCTGTGCGAGGCGCCGCTGGCCGCCGCCGCCGACTCCGCCGAGCGGATGCGCGCCGCCGTGCGCGCCGCGGGCGTGCCCGGCTACCTGGGCCTGCAGTCGCGGTTCTCGCCCGGGCTGTGGGAGCTGCGCCGGCAGGTGGCCGAGGGGGCGGTCGGCCGGGTCGAGAACGTCCGCGCCGCCGCGTTCTACTCCACCTTCACCCGGCCGGAGGCGGTGCGGCCCTCGCTGTGGTGCGCCGACGCCGGCACCGGCGCCGGCTCGCTTCGCGTGCACGGCCTGCACACCCTCGACCTGATCCGCTGGATCTTCGGCGAGCCCGACGACGCCACCGTGCGCGGCCACACCGCCGCGCTGCGCCCCGGCTGGCCGGGCGACGCCGAGGCGACCAGCAGCGACTCCGCCGCGGTGGTCGGCCGGCTGGCGGGCGGCGCGCTGTTCTCGGTGCACACCTCCTGGGTCGCCTGGCACGGCGGCGGCTGGACGCTTGAGGTGTACGGCGACGCCGGGATGCTGCGCGCCACCGCCGCCGGCCACACCGGCCACTTCCCGGTCCGGCTGACCGGCGCGGGCCGGGCGGCCGCCGCCGTCGGCACCCTGGCGCCGCGCTCCGACGCCTACGACGTGGCGGCGGTGGAGCGCGACTCGGCCGGGTACCCGCTGGCCCGGCTGCTGGTCCGCCTCGCCCGCGAGCTGCGCACCGGCGAGCGCGACCCCGACCTGCCGACCTTCGACGACGGCGCCCGGCTGCTGCGGCTGGCCGACCGGATCGAGCCGCCCGCGGGCTGACGGCCGGAGACCGGCGGCTCGGCCCGGCTCGGTCGGTGCCCTGGTGGTCCGGCGCGGGCAAGCCCCGCCCGGTCACGGCTGCGGCGGCCCGGCCGGCCGGTGCCGGCCGGCGGCGCCGACGCCGGCCACCGGCAGGTCCGGCCGGGGCACGCGCGTCCCCGGCCGTCCGGCCTGCACAACCCACGCCTCGCCGGTGCCTTCGGACTCCAGTACCGCCTCCACGCAGGCGGCGATCTCGTCCGGCTCGGCCGCGAGGATGCCGGCGCCCAGGAGCTCGGCACGGAAGGCGGAGATCAAAGGGGTGTCGGTGACGCCGGGACAGACGGCGTTGACCCGCACCCCGTCGGCCGCGTATAGCAGCGCCGCCGATCCGACCAGGCCGATCAGGGCGTGCTTGGCGGCCGAGTAGAAGGGATCGGGCGAGGGGGTGAGCCCGGCCAGGCTGGAGACGACCGCGATCGAGCCGCCGCCCTGCTCCCGCAGCCGTGGCAGGCAGGCGTTCATACCGTAGACGGCGCCGTCCAGGTCGATCGCCATGGTCTCCCGGTAGGCGGCGACGCTGAAGTCGTGGAAGCCACAGCGGCCGGCCACCCCGGCGTTCAGCACGACCGCGTCCAGGCGGCCGAAGGCGGCCACCGCGGCGGCGACCGTGCGCTCGTTGTCCTCGGGGGAGGCGATGTCGGCGGGCAGGAACAGCCCGCCGATCCGCTCGGCCAGCTCGACGCCGCGCGCGGCGTCGATATCGGCGATGGCAACGCGGTGGCCCCGGGCGGCCAGCCGGACGGCGGTCGCGGCGCCGATCCCGCCGGCCCCGCCGGTGATCAGGGCGGTGGGCCGGGTCATGGCCGTCCCTCACCGGTGGGGTGGGGAGCCGGCGGCGGCACGGGCGCGGGCGTCTGGCCGTCGGGCCGGCGCCGGGAGAGTTCCACACCGTGCATCCGCAGGCCGTGGCGGCGCAGGTAGCGGTCGCCGTAGAGCTTCTGGAAGGAGAAGAGGGCCAGGACCGTCACGGCCAGCAGCACGGGTTCGAGGGCGGGTACGAGGTCGATGGGCAGGCTCGCCGCCATGGCGATCTGGACGGCGGTGTGGCAGAGGAAGATGCCGCCCCACACGCCGGTGGAGACCCGCATGGCGTGCCGGAACTCGGGGAAGCGCTCCCAGTTGCGCCGCCAGGTGGCGGCCCGCTCCCCGGAGAGGAAGGCCAGGGTGCCCGAGTACAGCAGCGGGCGCCCCACCGCCAGGGTGGCCAGGGTCCACAGGCCCATCGCCGCACTGGCCCAGGCGTCGCGGATGAGCAGTGCGCGAGGGCTGCCGGTGATCAGCGACATCGCGACGGTGAGCACCATCGTGCCGAGGACGAACAGGGTGACGCCGCTGACCCGGCGGTGTACGGCGATCCCGTGCACGGCGTGCGCGGCGGGCAGCGCCGCGGCGAGCAGCAGGGCGAGGAACTGGTCGGCCCCGAGCGCGCGCATCCCGTAGAAGACGGCGAGCGGCAGCACGAGCTCCAGCGCCAGGGTGCGGCCGAGCGGGCCCGGCCGCCCGGAGGGGCGCGGAGGCGAGGGAGCGGTCACGGCGCCGCCCCGTTCCCGGTGCGCGTGCCGGGGCCGCTGTGCGGCCGCCGGGTGGCCAGATCGAAGGCGGCGACGAGTTCGCGGGTGTAGGCGTCGAAGTTGAAGGCGGTGCCGCCGCGCAGCCGCTGCGCCGCCGCGTCGACGGCGCCGCGGATCATCACCGCCATCGAGCGGGCGTCGAAGTCGCGGAACTCCCCGGCCCGCTGCCCCTCGGCCAGCAGGTGCTCCAGGCCGAGGACGCTCGGCTCCTGGACGCCGGCCGAGGTGCGCGGGGTACCGTCCCCGGCCCGCAGGTGCGGGCCGATCTCGGTGAGCGCGGCCATCTCCACCGGGTGCTCGCGCAGGAAGCGCAGATTGGACTCCAGGTAGGCGCGGAGCCGCCGCCGCCAGTCCGTCTCGGCCTCGATGGCCGCCGTGATCGTGGCGGCGCCGGCGTGCAGGACATCCTCGACGATCTGCTCGATCAGGTCGTCCTTGCCCGCGAAGTGGTAGGAGATCATCCGCGGGCTGCTCAGTCCGGCCCGCTCGGTGATGCGGGCGAAGGACGCCTGGTCGTAGCCGAGTTCGGCGATGACCTCGATCGCGGCCCGCACGATCTGCGCGCGGCGCGCGGTGGCGGTTGCGCTCCGGTGCGGCCGGGAGTCCCCGGCCGCGGTCGTGTTTATCTGCATAGATAAAAACTACCATGGCCAGATAAAAACCAGGCGGTGCGGGCGCGGCGGATCACGGCTCACTGGAAGTCGCGGCTGCGGTGCACGGCGGGGACGGCCAGCGGCTCGAAGGCGGCCGCGAGCACGTTGACCACCCCGTCCCTGCGTTCGAGCCGGCCGTGCACCACCACGGCGGGGGCGGTGCGCGCGACCACCCGGTGCCGCCGCCACACCGGGGGCGGGCAGACGACATTGGCCATGCCGGTCTCGTCCTCGACGTTGAGGAAGGTCATCCCGCCCGCCGTCTCCGGCCGCTGCCGGTGGGTGACCAGCCCGCCGATCCGCACCCAGCTCCCGTCGGGCGTGCCGCGCAGCCGGGCGGCCGGGAGCGCGCCGCGCCGGTCCAGGGCGCCGCGCACGTGCGCGAGCGGGTGCACCCGGGAGCTGCCCGTGGCCCACAGGTCGGCATAGGTCTCCTCGGCCGGCGACATCGCGGGCAGCGCGGGCGCCTCGGTGCCCGGGGTGGTGCCGGGCAGCTGGCCGGGGCGGACGGCCGCCAGCGAGCGGGCCGCCCACAGCGCCTCGCGGCGGGAGAGGCCGAAGCAGCCGAAGGCGCCCGCGGTGGCCAGCGCCTCCAGGGATGCGGCGGGCAGCCGGACCCGCATGGCCAGGTCGTGGGGGTCGGTGTAGGGCTGCCCGGCCGCGATCGCCTCGGCCGCCTCCGCGCCCAGGCCGCGCACGTCGGCCAGGCCGAGCCGGATCGCGGGCTGCGGCAGGGCGGGGGCGTGCGGGTGCGGGGGCCCGCCTCCGGTGTCCCCGTCGTCCGCCTCGGCCTTCTCCAGCCCGGGCGAGACCCCGCTCGCGTTGAGGTCCACGCCCAGCACCCGCACCCCGTGCCGGCGCGCGTCGTCCAGCAGGGTGCGCGGGTGGTAGAAGCCCATCGGCTGGTTGCGCAGCAGGGCGGCGGTGAACGCCGCCGGGTAGTGCCGCTTCAGCCAGGCGCTGGCGTAGACCAGGTGCGCGAAGGAGATGGCGTGCGACTCGGGGAAGCCGAAGCTGGCGAAGCCGAGGATCTTGTCGTAGACGTCCTCGGCGACCTCGGGGCCGATCCCGCGCTCGGCCATCCCGGCCAGCAGCCGCTCCCGCAGCTCGTGCACCCGCTCGGGCGCCCGCTTGGAGCTCATCGCCTGGCGCAGCCGGTCGGCCTCGGCGGGGGTGAACCCGGCGCAGTCCACGGCCAGCTGCATCATCTGCTCCTGGAACAGCGGCACCCCCAGGGTGCGCCGCAGCGCGTTCTCCATCAGCGGGTGCGGGCAGTCCGCCGCCTCCCGCCCCTGGCGGCGGCGCAGGTAGGGGTGGACGGAGCCGCCCTGGATCGGCCCGGGGCGGATCAGCGCCACCTCGATGACCAGGTCGTAGAACTTTTCCGGGCGCAGCCGGGGCAGGGTGCCCATCTGCGCCCGGCTCTCCACCTGGAACACCCCGACGCTGTCGGCCTCGCACAGCATCGCGTACACCAGCGGGTCCCCGCCCGGCAGGCCCGCCAGGTCGTAGCGGACCCCGTGGTGGTCGGCGACCAGGTCGAAGGCGTCGTGCAGCGCCGACAGCATGCCCAGGCCGAGCAGGTCGAACTTGACCAGCCCGATGGCGGCGCAGTCGTCCTTGTCCCACTGGAGCACGCTGCGCCCCGGCATCGACGCCCACTCCACCGGGCAGACCTCGCCCACCGGGCGGTCGCAGATGACCATGCCGCCGGAGTGGATGCCGAGGTGGCGGGGGAGCCGCTGCATCCGCTCGGCCAGCTCGGCCACCCGCGGCGGGATGCCGGCCTCGGCGGCCCGGTCGGCGTCCACGGGGTCGCGGGCCTCCAGGTGCCGCGACCAGGCGTCCTGCTGCCCGGGGGAGAAGCCGAGCGCGCGGGCGGCGTCGCGCACCGCCAGCCGGGGGCGGTAGCTGATCACATTGGCGACCTGGGCGGCCCGGTCGCGGCCGTAGCGCTCGTAGACGTACTGGATGACCTCCTCGCGGCGCCGGTTCTCGATGTCCAGGTCGATGTCGGGCGGGCCGTCGCGGATGGGGGAGAGGAAGCGCTCGAACAGCAGGCCGTAGGAGACGGCGTCCACATTGGTGATGCCCAGCGCGTAGCAGACCGCGGAGTTGGCGGCCGAGCCCCGGCCCTGGCACAGGATGCCCCGGGACCGGCAGAACTCCACGATGTCGTGCACGATCAGGAAGTAGCCGGGGTACTCCCCGGCCTCGATCACGTCCAGCTCCCGGTCGATCTGGGCGTAGGCGCCCGGGGTGGTCTCGGCGCCCCTGGGGCCGTACCGGGCGGGGGCGCGCCGCTCCACCAGCTCGCGCAGCCAGGACGCCTCGTCGTGGCCCTCCTCCACCGGGCAGTCGGGCAGGCTCGGCGCGATGAGCCTCAGGTCGAAGGCGCAGGACTCGCCCAGCTCCACCGTCGCCTCGAACACGCCGGGGTAGCGGGCCAGCCGGGCGGCCATCTCGGCGCCGCCGCGCAGATGGGAGCCTGCGGCGGGCAGCCAGCCCGCCATCTCGTCCAGGCTCCGGCGGGCCCGCACGGCGGCCAGCGCGTGCGCCAGCCGGGTCCCCGAGGGGGCGGCCTGGTGGACGTTGCCCGAGGCGACCGCGCCGACGCGGGCGGCGCGGGCCAGCGCGAACAGCGCGTCGTTGCGGGCGTCGTCCTCCGGCCGGCCCTGGTCGACCAGCTCCACCAGCACGTTCTCGCGGCCGAACCGGTCCACCAGGGCGTCCAGCTCCCGGCGGGCCGCGCGGGGGCCGTGCGCGCGCAGCGCGGCGGGCACGGCGCCCTTGCGGCAGCCGGTCAGCACCGCCCACCGGCCGCCGTGCGCCGCCGCGAGCCCGTCGAGGCGGTAGACCGGGCGGCCCTTGGCGCCGGCCAGCTGGGCGCGGCTGATCTCGGCGCTCAGCGCGGCGTAGCCGTCGGGGTCCCTGGCCAGCACCAGCAGGTGCCGCCCGCCCGGGTCGGGCACCGGCTCGCGCGGCGCGGGCCGGTCCAGGCTCAGCTCGGCGCCGAAGGCGGTCCGCAGGCCGGTGCCCCTGGCCGCCTCGGCGAACCTGACCACCCCGTACATGCCGTCGTGGTCGGTCAGCGCGAGGGTGCCCACGCCCAGCCGGAGCGCCTCGGCCACCAGCTCCTCGGGGGCGGAGGCGCCGTCCAGGAAGCTGTAGGAGGAGTGGCAGTGCAGCTCCGCCCACGGGACGGGGGCCGCGTCCCCGCGCGGTTCGGGCGGGTCGGGCACCACCCGCAGCGCGCGGCGCGGACGGCGCCCGGCGCCGCCGCCGTCCCCGGCGCCGTCCGGCCGGGGGCGGCCCCACGACAGCCGCCGCTCGAACTCCTTCCAGTGGATCGGCGGGTTATCCCAGCCCACGGCGGACCCTCCCGCCCGGCCGCGCGGCGGTGCGCTCAGTCGTAGCTCGCCTCGGCATACCAGCGTCCTTTCTCCACGAGCAGCAGCCAGGCCCGGCCGTCCTCCGTGACGACCTGCAGGCGCGCCCGGCGCCGGGACCGGTCGGGGTCCCACCAGTACTCCACCGACGGCCACGGCCCCGCCCACGCCGTCACCGGGACCGGCGGCCGGCCCAGCACCGACAGCCGGGCCGGCGGCGCCGACAGCGCGCCCCGCCCGCTCACCGCCACCGGCGCCCCGGCCCCGTCGGCCAGCTCGGCCGGGAGCGGCCGGGGCGGCACCGCCGCCGGCGCCGGGTCGGGCGGCCGCCCGGGCCAGGGCGCGTCGCCGGGCGGCTCGGGGGCCGCGTCGCCGAAGGGCACCCGCAGCGCCCGCTCGGCCGGGCCGCGGCCGCCGCCCAGGTAGGGGAGGGTGACGGCGCCGTGGCCGAGCAGCCCCTGCAGGCGGGCGACGGCCCGCTCCACCTGCTCGTCGGCGGCGGCCCGTCCCCACAGCGAGCGCTGCCCGCCCTTCGCCGGCACCAGGTGGTCGGGGACCAGGCGCAGCTGCGCCACTCCCTCGCTCAGCGCCTCGCCGCTGTCGGAGCCGGGGGCGCGCCAGGCCTCCAGCTGCCAGCGCACCCGCTCGGCCACCGCCGAGGCCGACAGCCGCCCGCCGTGCCGCCACAGCCGCCGCCAGCCGCGGCCGTCCCCGGCCACCACCTCCACCCCGACCCGCACGCAGGCCAGGCCGCGCCCGGCCAGCCGCTCGTGCAGCTGCTCGGCGAGGGCCTTGGCGGCGAACAGCAGCTGGTCGGCGCGCTCGGCGGGCGGCTCGAAGACCATCCGCGCGCTCAGGTCGGCGGACGGGCGCCGCGGGGCCGGCGGGCGCGGTTCGCGGCCCGAGGCCAGGCGGTGCGCCAGCAGCCCGTCGGCGCCGAACCTGGCCAGCACGTCGCGGCCGGGCAGCGCGGCGAAGCCGCCGAGCGTGTCCACGCCCAGCCGGACCAGCACCCCGGCCAGCTCGGGCCGGCCCAGCACCGCGATGGGGTGCGGGGCCAGGAAGGCGGCGGCCCGTCCCGGCGGCACGACGGTGCCCGCCTGTCCGTGCCGGGCGGCGAGTCCGGCGGCGAAGGTGCCGTCGGCCACCCCGACCGCGCAGTCGAAGCCCGCGGCGGCCACCGCGGCCCGCACCCGCTCCACCAGGGCGGCCTCGCCGCCGTAGTAGCGGGCCGGTCCGGCCGCCGGGACCGCGCACAGCCCGGGCCTGACCACCTCCAGGCGCGGGCACAGCTCCTCCACCGCCGAGGCGACCCGCTCGAACAGGCGCGCCTCGGCCCCCGGGTCGCGCTCGCGCACCGCCAGCCCGGCGCAGTCGCGCTGCGCGTCCCTGACCCGCCGGCCCCGGCGCACCCCCGCCGCGCGGGCCGCCGCCGAGGCGGCCACCACCCGGCCGCCGGCGACCACCGCGACCGGCGGCCCTCCGCCCTCCGGCGCGCCGTCCTCCCCGGGCGGCCGGACCGCCCGCACCGGCCAGTCGGGGCACCACACCACCAGCACCCGGGGCGGCGCGCTCACCCCGCCTCCGCGCGCGGGGCCGCACCGCCGGAGCCGTCCGCGCGCTCCGCCCCGGTCCAGGCGCTGACGGTGCCGTCAGGGCCGGGCAGCCACAGCGACACCCGGCGGCCCGCCCCCGAACGGCCGCGCGGTTCGGCCGCGACCCGGGCGCGGCGGCCCCGCAGGTGGCCGCGGCCGTCCTCCGCCCCCACCCACTCGGCCCACTCCATCCGCAGCCCCAGCCGCGCCCCCTCCCAGCCGCCGGAGACCACCAGCACGCAGCCCGAGCGGCGCACCACCGCCGACAGGCGGCGCACCACCGGTCCGGCCACCCGGCCGACGGGGCGCGCCACCACCAGGCCGACGGCGTCGGCCAGCGTCGCCACCGCGTCGGGCCAGCGCGCCCCCGGCTCGTCCACCAGCAGCGTCCGGTCCAGCCGCACGCCCATCCCGGCGGCCGCCACCACGCCCAGCTCCGGCACCCCCACCACGCCGCACCACACCCCCGCCTCCGACGCCCCCGCCAGCAGGGCCAGCCCCAGCGAAGCCGCCCCCGCACCGCCGACGCTCACCACGGAACCCGGCGCCAGACCCGCGCCGAGCACGGGCCGCAGCGCCGGGAGCACCGGGAGCGGCTCGCCCCGTTCCCGGTCCAGCTCCGACGCTGCCGACGCTGTGACCTGGACCGACGGCTCCATGAAGATCAATTTGGAACATGTGTTCGAATGCTGTCAAGGTGGGTCGGCGGGGGTGGGGGAGCCGGTGCGCGCGCACATCCCCGCGCCCGCAAGCCCTCCGGCCCTCCGAGGCGGTCCGGCGGCGGAAGCTGTGACGCTTCCCTCATCCGGACGGCGACCCGGCCGCCGGCCGGGCGCCCCTGGCCGGACCTGGCCAGTGTGGGGGGTGATCTCGGCAACCTCCCGGGCGCGGGAACCACCTAAGTGCTGAAGAGGCCGCGATCCCGTTCCCCCAGGCGCATCCGCTACTTTTAGGGGCGACTGATCGGGCCGAGATTCGGGGGGATGGACGCCAGCGGGAGGGACGCGGAAATGGGTCACGACATGTACGGCACGGGTGGTCAGCAACCCCCGGGATCGGGGCCCCAGTACCCGTACAACCCGGCGGGCGGGCCGGGCGGGCCCTCCTACGGCTCCTTCCCCACCGGTCCCTCCGGCGGTATGCCGCCGCCCCCGGGCGGCCCCGGCGGCCCGCAGTTCGGCTACCAGCCCTACGGCCCCCCGCCGCCGCCTCCCCGCTCCGGCCGCGGCCTGATCATCGGCCTCAGCGCGGTCGTGGTCGTCCTCGCCGTGGTCGCGGTGATCGCGGTCGTGGTGGTCTTCCGCGCCGAGGAGCCCGAGCTGGTGGTGCTCGAACCCGTCGGCCAGTCCCAGGCGAACGACTTCTTCGGCAACCTCGACCCGCTGGGCGACTCCCTCGCCCAGGGCGTCAGCGTCACCTACCCCGGCTACCCCCAGGTGGCGTCCGGCAGCGGCACCCTGCTCGCGGGCGGCCTGGCGAGCGGGAGCGACCCCGGCCTGTACGGCGGCACCCAGGACGACTCCTCGTGCGACGTCGAGCAGCTGGTCGCCTTCCTCACCGACCCCGCCAACGCCGACCGCGCCGGCGCCTGGGCCGGGGCGCTCGGCGTCCCGGTCGACGGCATCGCCGACTACGTCGACACCCTCACCTCCGCCCGGCTCCGCTACGACACCCGGGTCACCAACCACGGCTTCAGCGACGGCCAGGCCACCCCCTTCCAGTCGCTGCTCCAGGCCGGCACCGCCGTGCTCGTCGACGAGCAGGGCATGCCCCGGGTCAAGTGCAACTGCGGCAACCCGCTGACCGAGCCCGTGCAGCAGGAGGGCCTGGCCTCCGACGACGCGTGGAACCTCGCCGAGGGCGCGCAGAACCCCGACGCCGCCTGGTCCGGACTCGACCCCGCCGGCGCGGTGCGCGTCCAGCCGGCCCCCGTCGACGGCGCCTTCCTGGTGATCGACATCGAGTCCGGCACCGTCTTCGAGCGGCCGGCGGGCACCAACGGTGAAGAGGACGCGCTGGTGCCCTACGGCAGCATCGACGAGCTGTGCGCCGCCATCCCCGAGTCGCCGTCCTGCATGGAGCTGGGCACCGGAGACGTCCAGGTCACCCTCCAGTGGGGCTCCTCGGCAGACCTCGACCTGCACGTCTTCGAACCCGACGGCACCGAGATCTACTTCGGCGACCGGGGCCCCACCTCCACCGGCGGCCAGCTGGACGTCGACTCCAACGTCGGCTGCAATGCCAACGGCTCGGTGGAGAACGTCTACTGGCCGGCCGGGCAGGCGCCCGCGGGCGACTACACCGTGGAGGTCGACGGCTTCAGCGTCGACGGCTGCGGCGGCGGCGACTACACCCTCATCATCCGGGTGGCCGGCCGCGACGACATCATCGAGACCGGCTCCGTCGGCGAGGACGAGACCGACACCTACGACTTCACCGGCTAGGGGCGCGGCCGCGCCGTGAACGCCGCACCGCCCGCGGACAGGGCGGTGCGGCGCGGGGGCGGGAGCCGATCGCAGCGCGGCGGGGGGCGATGCGGTAGAACGGCGGCATGACCGAAACCACCGACACCGTGCCCGGCTGGTTCTCCCGGGAAGAGCTGGACGCAGTCCGCGATCGGCTGCCGATCCTCTACGTCAACGCCGTCCCGGTTCGGATCGACGACTCCGGTGCGGTGACGAGCGTCGGCCTGCTGCTGCGGGTCGCACCCAACGGCGAGATCAGCCGCGCGCTGGTCTCCGGCCGGGTGCTGTACCACGAGCGGATCAGGGACGCGCTCCTGCGCCACCTGGAGAAGGACCTCGGGCCGGTGGCGCTGCCCAGGATCCCGGTCTCACCGCAGCCCTTCACGATCGCGGAGTACTTCCCGACCCCCGGGGTCACCCCGTTCCACGACCCGCGCCAGCACGCCGTCTCGCTGGCCTACGTGGTGCCGGTGGCCGGCGACTGCCAGCCCCGGCAGGACGCCCTCGACCTGGTGTGGCTGACCCCGCAGGAGGCGGCCGGCGCCGACGTGCAGCAGGAGATGTCGGGCGGGCAGGGCGTGCTGCTGCGCCAGGGGCTGGCCCACGCCGGCTGCCTGCCGTGACCCGGCGCCGCGGCGGGCGGCGCCCCCGGGTCGTCCGCCGCCGCGCCCGCTAGGCCGGTACGGCGGCCGGCGCCGCCGGGATGCGGAAGACCTCGGCGAAGCGCCGCAGCAGCTCGGCCTCGCCGGTGATGCGCACGCCGCCGCTCGCCACCACCTCGTCGGGGGTGGCCTCGCCGGCCATCAGCGCCTTGATCGCCGGGCCGGCCTCGATCACCAGGTCGGGCTCGTCCAGTGCGCCCGCGCCCACCTCCAGCTCGCCGCCGTCCACGCGGGCGTGCAGCACCACCTCGCCCATGCGCAGCTCGTAGCCGGCCCGCAGCCCCTCGGCCGCCTCCGGCCGGAAGGTGGAGCGCAGCGCCATGGTCATCGAGTCGGCGGTGACGATGTCGTCGGGGCCGGGCTCGCCGAGGGAGCGCGCCCCCCAGACGCCCAGCCGGATCACCACGTCGTCCAGGTCGGCGCCGTACTCGGTCAGCTCGTAGACCACCGAGGATGAGGGGCGTGGGAGCACCCTGCGCCGCACGATGCCGGCCTGCTCCAGCTCCTTGAGCCGGGCGGACAGGATGTTGGTGGGAATGCGCGGCAGGCCGCGGCGCAGGTCGGTGAAGCGCCGGGGGCCGACGAGCAGGTCGCGGACGATGAGCAGCGCCCAGCGCTCGCCGACGAGTTCGAGCGCGCGGGCGAGCCCGCAGAACTGTCCGTAGGTGCGACCGGCCATGGACTCCCGCCTCACTTGCTTGATTTGACGGAGCTGACTTGTTTATAACAATCTCTGCTTCCGTTGGCAAGTCATGTGGCGGCGGCCGTATTCCCGCCGCCCGCCAGGAGCCCGGTACCGGACCGCCGGCGGCCGGTCCGGGCGGAGCGGGCCGCCTTCGGTACGACGTCCGCGAGCTCCGCTCGGTGGCCCCGAACGCTTCGCCGGTACGTAACAAGATCCTTACGGTCGTCGCCGGAGATTTGCTCTAAAGTCACCGAAAATTGGCATTAAGTTCAGTTGACATGAAACGGCCGAAAAGGGCGCACGCCGAGGTGGCCCAGGTCTGGCCGCGCGACGGGGTGATCCGCGTGGTGGGCCGGGTGCACGGCCTGCCCGAACCCGACGCCCCGCCGTGGGAGCTGCTCGTCGTGCTCAGGGGCCACGACGACGTCCTGCTCCGCTACCGGGCGCCCGTCCGCGGCGGCGGCTTCGACGCGGTGGTGCCGGTCGGGGACCTGGTGCCGCCGCCCGCCGCCGACGGGCCGCCCGCCGTGTGGGACCTCTACCTGGCGGCGGCCGGCCAGGAGCGGCGGCTGCGCGTGGGCCGGCGGCTGGACGACATCAGGGGGAAGAAGAAGGATCATGGTGTTTCCCGCTCAGCGGGCGGTGGCCGGGGGAGCCGGCATCGCGGTCAGGCCCTACTACACGATCAAGGACAACCTCTCGATCGAGTGCCGCCCGCTCCCCGCGGAGCGGGCCGGGGCGTGAGACCGTGCTGATCCGCTACCTGCTGCTGCACGCCTACGGCACCGGCGGCACCATCCGCACCGTGTTCAACCAGGCCGCCGCCATGGCCGAGGCCGGGCACCGGGCCGAGATCGTCAGCGTGGTGCGCCGCAGGGACGAACCCGTCTTCGCGCCGCACCCCGGCGTGGCGCTGAGCGCCCTGGTCGACCTGCGCGGCGACCCCGGCGAGACGCCCCCGCGCGGGCCGCTCGGCCGCTACCGCGCCTGGGCCGACCGGCGCGACCTGCGCCGGGAGGCGGCGGCCGTGCCGCGCGGGGAGTTCGCCTTCCCGACCGTGAACCGCTACGTCGAGAAGAAGGTGATCGGCTATCTGGCCGGGCTGAGGGACGGGATCGTGGTCACCACCCGCCCGGCGCTGAACCTGCTCTCCGCCCGCTACGCCGCCGGCGGCGCGGTGCGGGTCGCCCAGGAGCACATGAACCTGGCCACCCACCGCAAGGACGTGCGGGCCGCGATCGCCCGCCACTACGGCGGCGTCGACGCGGTCGCCGTCCTCACCGAGCGCGACCGCGCCGACTACCAGAAGCTGCTGCCCGGCACCCGGGTGGTGCGCATCCCCAACGCGGTGCACTCCCTGGAGCAGCAGCCCTCCACCCAGGCCGATCCGGTGGCGGTCGCGGCGGGGCGGCTGGTCAGGCAGAAGGGCTTCGACCTGCTGATCCCTGCCTTCGGCCGGGTGGTGGAGCGGTACCCCGACTGGCAGCTGCGCATCTACGGCAACGGCGAGCGCCGGGGCGAGCTGCGCGAGCTGATCGAGCGGCACCACCTCTACAACAGCGTGTTCCTGATGGGCCACAGCTCCGATCTGGACGCCGAGCTGGCCAAGGCGTCCTTCTACGTGCTCAGCTCCCGCTTCGAGGGGCTGCCGATGGTGATGATCGAGGCGATGGCGCACGCCTTGCCCGTGGTGGCCTTCGACTGCCCGACCGGGCCGGCCGACGTCATCACCGACGGGGTCGACGGCCTGCTGGTGCCGGCCCAGGACGTCGACGGGCTGGCGCGGGCGATGTGCCGGCTGGCCGGGGACCCCGGCGAGCGGGCCGGGATGGGCGCCGCCGCCCTGCGGACCGCGCGCGACTACGCCCCCGGGGCGGTGGCGCCGCGCTGGGAGGAGCTGTTCCGCGAGCTGCTGGCCGGCCGGGGCGCGCGCCGGTCCTGACCTCGCCGCGCCGCCGCGGCCCGGTGTCGGTGCCTTCGCGTACCGTCGAAGACATGTGCCGGAGCATCAAGACCCTTCGCGAGCCCTACACCGACGACGTCACCGACGACGACGTCCGCGCCGCCGCCCTGCAGTACGTCCGGAAGATCTCGGGCTTCCGGGCGCCCTCGGCGCGCAATGCCGAGGCCTTCGACCGCGCCGTCGACGCGGTGGCCGCCGCCACCCAGGAGCTGCTGGACGGCATCGCGGCGGCCCGCGCGCCGCGCGCCCGCTCCTAGCCGCGGGCACCGCCGCCGGTCCGACCCGCCGTCGGCGCCGCCCCCTTGACGTCGGAATTGTTAGCGCTAACACTGTAGCCTGGCGGCGCTTCGCCTCCCAGGTTCCAACGACGTTTCCGAAGGCGGTCCGCAGGCATGTCCAGCAACGGGGCCCGGCAGAACCCGGTCATGGCCGATGTGGCCAGGGTCGCGGGCGTCTCGCACCAGACGGTGTCCCGTGTGCTCAACGACCACCCCAACGTGCGCCCCGCCACCCGCGAGCGGGTGCTGGCCGCCATCGAGCAGCTGGGCTACCGGCGCAACTCCTCGGCACGGGCGCTGGTCACCCGGCGCACCCAGACCCTCGGCGTGGTCGCCTTCGACACCCGCCAGTACGGCCCGGCCAGCACCCTGCTCGGCATCGAGCAGGCCGCCCGCGAGGCCGGCTACTTCGTCAGCATCGTCAGCCTCAAGGCCGTCAGCCCGCAGGCGGTCAGGGAGGCGCTGGACTACCTCACCGAGCAGTCCGTCGACGGGTTCATCGTGATCGCGCCGCAGCGCTCGGCGGCCGAGGCGCTGGCCTACATCCCCACCTCGCTGCCGGCCGTGGCCGTAGAGGGCGGGCAGGCCGACGACATGCCGGTGGTCTGCGTCGACCAGCACGGCGGCACCACCGCGGCCGTGCGGCACCTGCTCGGCCTCGGCCACCGCACGGTCTGGCACGTCGCGGGGCCGTCGGAGTGGCTGGAGGCCGAGGCGCGGCTGGAGGGCTGGCGCGCCGCGCTGCGCGCGGCCGGCGCCGCCGCGCCCGAGCCGCTGTACGGCGACTGGAGCCCGCGCTCGGGCTACGCGGCGGGGCGGCGGCTGGCCGAGCGCGTCGGCGGCTCCGACGGCCCCACCGCCGTGTTCGTCGCCAACGACCAGATGGCGCTGGGGCTGCTGCGCGCCTTCGGTGAGCGCGGCATCCGGGTGCCCGAGCAGATCAGCGTGGTCGGCTTCGACGACATCCCCGAGGCGGAGTTCTTCTCGCCGCCGCTGACCACCGTCTACCAGGACTTCGCGGCCGTCGGCCGCCGCGGCATGCGGCTGCTGCTCGACCAGATCGACGGCGGCGCCGGCCGGGCCACCGGCCTGCCACGCGTCGTCGTGCCGGCCCGGCTGGTGGTGCGCTCGAGCACCGCGCCCGCCGCCGGAACCGGCTGACCCCGTCCGCCCCCGACTCCCCGCTCCTCCTAGCCTCCGACCGCTCCCGACGCCACCCGAGCCCACCCCCAGGAGCCCGCGTGACCCCGACTGTTAGCGCTAACAACGACCTTGACGCCGTGATCGGCATCGACTTCGGCACCCTGTCCGGCCGGGCCGTGGTGGTCCGGGTCTCCGACGGCGCCGAACTCGCCAGCGCGGTGCACGAGTTCCGGCACGGCGTGGTCGAGACGGCGCTGCCCGGCTCCGGGCGCCCGCTGCCGCCCGACACCGCGCTGCAGGTGCCCGAGGACTACCGCCGGGTGCTGCGCGACGCCGTGCCGAAGGCGCTCGCCGCCAGCGGGGTGCCGCCGGAGCGGGTGGTCGGGATCGGCACCGACTTCACCGCCTCCACCCCGATGCCGGTGCTGGCCGACGGGACGCCGCTGTGCGAGCTGCCCCGCTTCGCCGACCGGCCGCACGCCTACCCCAAGCTCTGGAAGCACCATGCCGCGCAGCGGCAGGCCGACCGGGTCAACGAGGTGGCCGAGCGGCGCGGCGAGCCCTGGCTGGACCGGTACGGGGGGCGGATCTCCGCCGAGTGGCAGTTCGCCAAGGCGCTGCAGGTGCTGGAGGAGGACCCCGAGGTCTACGCGGCGACGGAGCGCTGGATCGAGGCGGCCGACTGGATCGTGTGGGAGCTGTGCGGAGCGGAGACGCGCAATGTCTGCACCGCCGGCTACAAGGGCATCCACCAGGACGGGCGCTGGCCGTCGCGCGCCTACCTGGCCGAGCTGGACGAGCGCTTCGCGGACTTCGCGGCCGACAAGCTGGCGCACCCGCTGTCGCCGCTCGGCGGGCTCGCCGGACGGCTGACCGCGCGGGCCGCCGCCTGGACCAGGCTGCCCGAGGGGATCGCGGTGGCCGTGGGCAATGTCGACGCGCACGTCACCGCCGCGGCGGCGCAGGCCGTGGCGCCCGGACGGCTGCTCGCGGTGATGGGGACCAGCACCTGCCATGTGATGAACGGCGCGGAGCTGGCCCGGGTGCCCGGTATGTGCGGGGTGGTCAAGGACGGGATCGTGCCCGGGCTGTGGGGCTACGAGGCCGGGCAGAGCGGCGTCGGCGACATCTTCGGCTGGTTCGTGGACAACGCGGTCCCCGCCGAGTACGCCGCCGAGGCGGCTGGGCGCGGCATCGGCGTGCACGAGCTGCTGTCGGAGCGGGCCGCGGCGCGGCCGGTGGGCGCGCACGGCCTGATCGCGCTGGACTGGCACAACGGCAACCGCTCGGTACTGGTCGACCACGACCTGTCCGGGGTGGTGGCCGGGCTGACCCTGGCCACCCGCCCCGAGGACGTGTACGGCGCGCTGGTGGAGGCGACGGCCTTCGGCACCCGCACGATCGTGGACGCCTTCGAGGGGGCGGGGGTGCCGGTTCGCGAGATCGTGGTGGCGGGCGGGCTGGTGCGCAACCCCTTCGTGATGCGGACCTACGCCGACGTGCTCCGCCGGCCGCTCAAGCTGATCGCCTCCGACCAGGGCCCCGCCGTCGGCTCCGCCATCCACGCCGCCGTCGCCGCCGGCGCCTACCCCGACATCCAGGCCGCCTCGGCCGCCATGGGCCGGGTGCGCCCGGAGCCGGTGGAGCCCGACCAGGAGCGGGCCGACGCCTACGACGAGCTGTACGCGGTCTACACCGACCTGCACGACCACTTCGGCCGGGGCGGCACCGACGCCCTGCACCGCCTGCGCCGCATCCGCAACGCGGCGGCCTCCCGGTGACGCCCGTACCGGCGCCCCGCGCCCCGGCGCCCTATGTCCCGCCGCCCTGCCGGCCCCGACCGCACCCGGTACGCCCCGGCGTCCGCCGCCCCGCGCCCCCGGAATCCGCCCATCCCCCGCCCTCCCAGGGGGGCCGACCCCAACACCAGCATCCCGCGGCGGCCGGGCGGCCCGGAAGGGCTACCGGCGGGTTGTGGACAACTCCCGGCATACCGAGCGGTCTGGGGACAAGCGACGACACCGGACCGGCCGGACGGCGAAAGATGACGGGTGCCCGCAGGGGTATCCACCGCGAGGAGGTACGACCATGACCGTCCCGCCCCCCGAGCTGCGGCCGGAGATCCACCGGCTGCGGCGCGAGGTGTGCGCGCTCCACGCCGAGCTGGTGCGCTGGGGGCTCGTCACCTGGACCAGCGGCAACATCTCGGCCCGGGTGCCGGGCGCCGAGCTGATGGTGATCAAGCCGAGCGGGGTCTCCTACGACGAGCTCACCCCCGAGTCGATGGTCCTCACCGACCTGCACGGCCGGACCGTCGAGGGCGACCACGCCCCCTCCAGCGACACCGACGCCCACGGCTACGTCTACCGGGCCATGCCCCACGTCGGCGGGGTCGTGCACACCCACAGCCCCTACGCCACCGCCTGGGCGGCCCGGGGCGAGCCGATCCCCTGCGCGATCACCGCCATGGCCGACGAGTTCGGCGCCGACATCCCGGTCGGGCCCTTCGCACTCATCGGCGGCGACGACATCGGCAAGGGCGTGGTCGCCACCCTGTCAGGCCACCGCTCCCCGGCGGTGCTGATGCGCAGCCACGGCGTCTTCACCATCGGCGCCGGCCCCAAGGCGGCGGTCAAGGCGGCGGTGATGTGCGAGGACGTCGCGCGCACGATGCACCTCGCCCTCCAGCACGGCCCCGTCCCCGCCCTCGCGCCCGAGCACGTCGACGCGCTCTACGACCGCTACCAGAACGTCTACGGCCAGCGGCCCGCCGCCGGCCGCACCCCCGAATCCGAGGAGGACTCGTGACCGACCGTCTGCCCCGCATCGGCGTCCTGGGGATCATGCAGGCGCTCTACGACCACATGATCCCCGGCATCACCGAGCGCCAGGCCGGTTACGCCCAGGAGGTCGCCGACCGGCTCGGCGGGATCGCCGAGTTCGTGGTCGGTCCGCCGGTCAAGAGCCGCGCCGACGCCGAGCGGGTGATGCGCGGCTTCGAGAACGACGAGCTCGACGGCGTGCTGGTGGTGATGCTCACCTACGGCCCCGCCATGCGGGTGGCCCGCCTGTTCAACGAGAACCGGCTGCCGGTCTGCCTGGCCAACATCCAGCCGGAGCCCTCGGTCACCCCGGCCTGGGACATGGCCGACATGACCTACAACCAGGGCATCCACGGCGCGCAGGACACCGCCAACGCCATGGTCCGGGCCGGGCGCGCCTTCGACGTCGTCACCGAGGACTGGAACACCGACGCCTTCGTACACCGCATCGACCGCTGGGCGCGGGCCGCCCGCGCCATCACCGCCTGGCGGAGCCTGCGCATCGGTGTGTTCGGCTACGCCATGAACGACATGGGCGATATCCGCGTCGACGAGAACGCGCTGCTGCGCGCGCTCGGTCCCGAGATCGGCTTCATCGCGCCCGGAGACCTCTGGCGCGGCATGGCGCAGGTGCCGGCCGACGCGGTGTCGGAGCTGATGGGCTGGGAGGACGGCCGCTTCGCGGTCGACTCCGCGCTCTCGGCCGAGGAGCGCGAGGACCACGCCCGCATGCAGCTGGCCATCGAGAGCATCCTCACCAACCGCGGCTGCCTCGCCTACTCCACCCATTTCGACGCCATCGGCGAGGACGGCCGCTTCTCCCGGCTGCCGCTGGCCGCCGCCTCCAGCCTGATGGCGAAGGGCTACGGCTACGGCGCCGAGGGCGACGCGCTGGCCGCGGCCATGGTCTACGCCGGCCACCAGCTGGTCGGCCGGGGCCACTTCACCGAGATGTACGCGATGGACTTCCCGACCGACTCCATCCTGATGAGCCACATGGGGGAGGGGAACTGGGAGGTGGCCCGCTCCGACGAACCGGTGCGGCTGATCAAGCGCTCCCTGGGCATCGGCAAGCTCGACGACCCCCCCACCTTCCTGTTCCGCATCCAGCCGGGCCCGGCCACCCTCGCCTCCCTCGTCTCGCTCGGGGGAGAGAAGTTCCGGCTGGTCGTCTCCGAGGGCGAGGTGCTGGACTCCCAGCCGCTGCCCGCCCTGGAGATGCCCTACGGCCAGTTCCGCCCCGCCACCGGGCTGCGCCGCTGCATGGACGGCTGGCTGACGGCCGGCGGCACCCACCACATGGTCATGAACCTCGGCCACCGCGCCGAGGACTGGCGCGTCTTCTGCTCCCTCGCCGGGATCGAGTACCACCCGGTCTGAAGCGGGCCGGTTCCCCCACCGCAACCCGAACAAGGAAGGTCGGACCAATGTCGACAGACCCCCGGACCACTCCGGGCGCACCCGCACCGCGAAGAGCACCCCGGGCGGCCGTGCGGCGCAGGGCCGCCGCGGCCATGCTGGCCGGGCTGGCGCTGTTCGCCGCCTCCTGCGCCGTGCAGGAGAACCCCGAGCAGGAGGAGGGCGCGCTGGTGGGCATCTCGATGCCCACCCAGTCCTCGGAGCGCTGGGTGGCCGACGGCCAGAACATGGTGGAGCGCTTCGAGGAGGCCGGCTACGCCACCGACCTCCAGTACGCCGAGGACGTGGTCGAGAACCAGATCTCCCAGATCGAGAACATGATCCTGCGCGGCGCCGACGCGCTGGTCATCGCCTCGATCGACGGCGAGGCGCTCACCGACGTGCTGCAGCAGGCGGCCGACCAGGAGATCCCGGTGATCGCCTACGACCGGCTGATCCGCGGCACCGAGAACGTCGACTACTACGCCACCTTCGACAACTTCCAGGTCGGCGTGCTGCAGGCCGAGTACATCGTGGAGGCGCTTGAGCTGGAGTCCGGCGACGGCGGCCCCTACACGATCGAGCTGTTCGGCGGCTCGCCCGACGACAACAACGCCTACTTCTTCTACGACGGCGCCATGTCGGTGCTCCAGCCCTACCTGGACTCCGGCGACCTGGAGGTCCGCAGCGGCCAGACCACCATGGAGCAGATCGCCACCCTGCGCTGGGACGGCGCCACCGCCCAGGCGCGGATGGACAACCTGCTCAGCGCCAACTACAGCTCCGAGGAGCTGGACGCGGTGCTCTCGCCCTACGACGGCATCAGCATCGGGGTGATCTCCTCCCTCACCAGCGTCGGCTACGGCACCGAGTCGCGGCCGATGCCGGTGATCACCGGCCAGGACGCCGAGCTGGCGTCGGTGCGCTCCATCATCGCCGGGGAGCAGACCCAGACCGTGTTCAAGGACACCCGCGAGCTGGCCGAGGTCGCGGTGAACATGACCGAGGCGGTGCTCAACGGCGAGGAGGCCGAGGTCAACGACACCACCAGCTACGACAACGGCGTGCTGGTGGTCCCGTCCTTCCTGCTGGAGCCGGTCTCGGTGGACCGCGACAACTACCAGGAGGTCCTGATCGACAGCGGCTACTACACCGAGGAAGAACTGGCCGGCTAGCGGCGCGCCGGGCGGCCGGCGCGGCACACCCGCGTGCCGGCCGCCCGGGCACCGCCCGAACGGGAGGGAACAGGCGGCATGGGCGACACCATCCTGGAGATGCGCGGCATCACCAAGGCGTTCCCCGGCGTGGTGGCGCTGGGCGGCGTCGACCTGCGGGTCCGGCGCGGCGAGATCCACGCGCTGGTCGGCGAGAACGGCGCCGGGAAGTCCACCCTGATGAACGTGCTGAGCGGGGTGTACCCGCACGGCTCCTACGGCGGCGACATCCTGGTCGACGGCCGGGTGCGCGCCTTCCGCAGCGTGCGCGACAGCGAGGCGGCCGGGATCGCCATCATCCACCAGGAGCTGGCGCTGGTACCGCAGCTGTCGATCGCGGAGAACATCATGCTCGGCAACGAGCGCACCAGCTGGGGGGTGATCGACCTCGACCACACCACCCGCCGGGCCAGGGAGCTGCTGGCCGAGGTCGGGCTGGCCGAGGACCCCGGCGCGCCGGTGGCGGCGCTCAGCGTCGGCCGCCAGCAGCTGGTGGAGATCGCCAAGGCGCTCGCCAAGGACGTGCGGCTGCTCATCCTGGACGAGCCCACCTCGGCGCTGAACGAGACCGACAGCGCCAAGCTGCTGCGGCTGCTGCGCGAGCTGCGCGGACAGGGCATCACCTGCATCATGATCTCCCACAAGCTGAACGAGATCATCGAGATCGCCGACACGATCACCGTGCTGCGCGACGGCCGCACCATCGAGACCCTCGACCCGGAGTCCGGCGCCGTCACCGAGGACCGCATCATCAGCGGTATGGTCGGCCGCGACCTCGACCACCGCTTCCCCGATCGGGTCCCCGAGATCGGCGAGACCTTCTTCGAGGTGCGCGACTGGACCGTCGACCACCCCACCCAGGCCGACCGCCGGGTGGTCGACGGCGTCGGCCTGCACGTGCGCAGGGGCGAGATCGTCGGACTGGCCGGGCTGATGGGGGCGGGCCGCACCGAGTTCGCGATGAGCGTCTTCGGCCGCAGCTACGGGCGCTTCGCCGGCGGCACTGTCATCAAGGACGGCCGCGAGATCCGCACCCGGCACGTCGGCGAGGCGATCGCCAACGGCATCGCCTACGTGCCCGAGGACCGCAAGGAACTGGGCCTCATCCTCGACGACGACATCCGGCGCAACCTCACCCTGGCCGGGCTGGAGCGGATCAGCGCCCGCGCCGTCATCGACCGGGGCGGCGAGGTGGTGCGCGCCGAGGACCTGCGGCGCCGGCTGCGGGTCAAGAGCCGCAGCGTGCTGCAGACCACCGGCGAGCTGAGCGGGGGCAACCAGCAGAAGGTGGTGCTCGGCAAGTGGATGTTCTCCGAGCCCGACCTGCTGATCCTGGACGAGCCCACCCGGGGCATCGACGTCGGCGCCAAGTACGAGATCTACCAGATCGTGCACCGGCTCACCGCACAGGGCAAGGGCGTGCTGCTCATCTCCTCGGAGCTGCCCGAGCTGCTCGGCATGTGCGACCGGATCTACACGATGGCCCAGGGCCGCGTCACCGGTGAGCTGCCGCGTGCCGAGGCCGACCAGGAGGCCCTGATGAAGCTGATGACCACGACGACGAAGACGCGAGGCTGATCCGATGGGAGCCGTGCGCGAGCTGCTGCGCAACAACGCCCGCCAGTACGGGATGCTCATGGCCCTGGTCGTGATCGCCGTACTGTTCGGCGTGCTGACCCAGGGGCTGCTGCTGCAGCCCGCCAACATCAACAACCTGATCATGCAGAACGGCTACATCCTGATCCTGGCGATCGGGATGATGCTGGTGATCATCACCGGCCACATCGACCTCTCGGTCGGTTCGGTGGCCGCCTTCGTCGGCGCCACCTCCGCGGTGCTGATGACCGGCACCGGACTGCCGCCGTACGTCGTCGTGGTGCTGGCGCTGCTGCTGGGCGGGCTGATCGGCGCCTGGCAGGGCTTCTGGGTCGCCTACGTGCGCATCCCGGCCTTCATCGTGACGCTGGCCGGCATGCTGCTCTTCCGCGGCCTGACGATGATCCTGCTCGGCGGTGAGACGGTGGCGCCGCTGCCGGCGTCGTTCCGGGCGATCGGCTCCGGCTTCGTCCCCGACGTCGTGGTGGAGCTGCCGTACACGATCTGGCTGCTCGGCATCACCTTCGACGAACTGCACGTCTTCGCGCTGCTGTTCGGCGCGGTCGCATCGGCGCTGGTGGTCCTCGGCCAGCTGCTCGGCCGCCGCCGGCTGCGCCGCCACGGCCTGTCGGTCGGCTCCCGGCCGTGGTTCATCGTGAAGCTGGTGGTGCTGGTCGCGGTGCTCAACGCCTTCACCTTCATGCTCGCCGTGCACAACGGGGTGCCGGTCATCGGCGTCGTGCTGGTGGTGCTGATCGTGGGCTACTCCTTCGTGATGAACCGGATGACCATCGGCCGCCGGGTGTACGCGGTGGGCGGCAACGAGAAGGCCGCGATGCTGTCGGGCGTGCGCACCAAGCCCACCACCTTCTGGGTGTTCGTGAACATGGGCGTGCTGTCGGCGCTGGCCGGGCTGGTCTTCGCCGCCCGGCTGAACGCCGCCACCCCGAGGGCGGGCAACCTGTTCGAGCTGGACGCGATCGCGGCCGCCTTCATCGGCGGCGCCTCGGCCACCGGCGGCGTGGGCACGGTGGTCGGCGCCGTGATCGGCGCGATGGTGATGGGTCTGATGAACAACGGCATGTCCATCATCGGCCTGGGCGTCGACTGGCAGCAGGCCATCAAGGGCCTGGTGCTGCTGGTCGCCGTCGCCTTCGACATCTTCAACAAGAACCGGGTCCGCGCCTCGCGCACCGCGGCGGCCGCGGCCTCGGACGGCTCCGGCGGCACCGGCGCCGACCCCGTCCCGGCGGCGGGGGCGAACGGTTCGGCGGCGGAGCGGGAACCCGATCCGCCGCCGGGTACCGCCCGCACCGGCGGCACCGGCGCGGTGGCCGGTTCCGGCTGAGCGGAGGGCGGGCCGCACGGTCGGGGCGCCCGCACCGCCGCCCCGACCTGCGGACCGGTGCGGTCGGCCGATCGCACAAGGCGGCCGCCCCTACCTTGCGCACTCCGCTCGGCGGGCTGGGGCGGACGGCCGTGCGCGTCTGGCGTCGTGCGGCGGCGGCCTGCAGGATGTCACCGAGCTGGACCTGTCCGCCGTCTGGGCGGCGGGGGAGATGGTGTCCACCACCGCCTTCTCCTGCGGCGGCGAGCTGTGGGGGCACAGCGGCGGAATCCTCGGGTACTGCACCGAGGCCACCCGTTCCGACGACGGGCGGCGGCTCACCTGGTCGATCAAACCCGCTGCCCGGCCTGCCACCCAGCACCGTGACCGAGCTGTACGACGCCTTCTACTGCTGATCCGCGTCCGCGGCGCCGGGCTCCCGACGGGGGTCCGGCGCCGCCGCGCGTCCGGGCACCGCCTCAGCCCGCGGTACCACTCGATGGTGCGGTGGGAGTGCCCGGAGCCGTCACCGGCGCTGCCACCGGCGGGGGAGTGCGGTCCGCGGCCGCCGCAAGGGTGCCCGGCCTACCCCGCGGAGTGGTGGCGGTGGGCTAGGTCGGGCGGGCGCGCTCGCCTAGCGTCTTCCGGGAGCGCGAAGGCCGGCGACCGCGCCGGCGCGTGGCCGAGGAGGCGATGGCGATGCAGCCGACGACCGGTTCCCGAGACGACCGACCCGTGCGGAGGCGGCGCGGCCGGACGGCCGCCCGGGTGTGTGCGGGCGTGGTGACACTGATCCTGGCGGGCGCGGTGGCCGTGCCCGCCACCGCCGCCGACCCGCGGCCCGCCGGCCACGGGGTGGGCGCCGTCCTGCAGCGGTTGGTCGACGCCGAGCAGGCGACGGCCGCCCTGGTGCGCACCCGCGACGGGCGGCACCGCGACGCGGCGGCCTTCGGCACGGCCGATCTGGAGACCGGGCGGCCGGCCCGGGCCCACGGGCACTTCCGGGTCGGCAGCGTCACCAAGACCTTCGTGGCGACGGTCGTGCTGCAGCTGGCCGATGAGGGGCGGCTGGGCCTGGACGACCCGATCGAGCGCCACCTGCCGGGGGTGGTGCCCGGCGGCGAGGACATCAGCGTGCGGCAGCTGCTGAACCACACCAGCGGCCTGTACAACTACACCGAGGCCATGGACGCGACCTACGACAACATGCTGCGCCCCTACACGCCGCAGGAACTGCTGGGGTTCGCCTTCGAGCACGACCCGTACTTCCCGCCGGGCGAGGGCTGGCACTACTCCAACACCAACTACGCCGTGGCGGGGCTGCTGATCGAGGAGCTGACCGGTACGCCCTACGGTGAGCAGGTCGAGCGGCGCATCCTGCGCCCGCTGGGCCTGCGCCACACCTCCGTGCCCGGCGACGACATGACGCTGCCCCGCCCGCACGCCCGCGGCTACGAACCGGCCCCCGACGGGGGCGGGCTGCGCGATGTCACCGAGCTGCACCCGTCGGGCGCCTGGGCGGCGGGGGAGATGGTGTCCACCACCGCCGACCTGGAGCGTTTCCTGGACGCGCTGATGGAGGGGCGGCTCACCAGCGACGAGTCGCTGGCCGAGATGCGCGAGACCGTCGCGACCGGGGTGCCGGGGAACGCGTACGGCCTGGGTGTGGCCAGCTCCGACCTCTCCTGCGGCGGCGAGGTGTGGGGGCACAGCGGCGGCATCTTCGGGTTCGTCACCGACGCGTCGCGCGCCGACGACGGACGGCAGCTGACCTTGTCGGTCAACCCGCTGCCCGGCCTGGAGCCCAGCACCGTGACCGAGCTGTACGACGCCTTCTACTGCTGATCCGCGTCCGCGGCGCCGGGCTCCCGACGGGGGTCCGGCGCCGCCGCGCGTCCGGGCACCGCCTCAGCCCGCGGCGAGCAGGCCCCGGTACCACTCGATGGTGCGGTCCAGCGCGGTGCCGAGCTCGGTGGGGCGGGTGCCGAAGGCCGCCTCGAAGGCGGAGGAGTCCATCACCTGGTCCTCGGTGTGCTGGTAGAAGAGTTCGGCGTACTCGTCCATGAACTCCTGGTCGAAGGGGCCGTAGGGGCGGGGGCGGTCCAGGACCACCACGTTCAGCGGCCGGCCGACCCGCTGCTCGATCATCCGGTGCGCCTCGCGGGTGGTGACGGCGGGCGGCGTCGGCAGGTGCCAGACGCGCCCGTCGCCCTCGGGG
Organism: Allonocardiopsis opalescens; assembly: GCF_003002095.1. Taxonomy (GTDB): domain Bacteria; phylum Actinomycetota; class Actinomycetes; order Streptosporangiales; family Streptosporangiaceae; genus Allonocardiopsis; species Allonocardiopsis opalescens. Next base: position 1,098,466 of record NZ_PVZC01000001.1, read on the forward strand.
TGCTCGCCGAGGACGGCCAGCCCGGCGGCCACGTCGCCGATGTAGGTGTAGCTGTGCAGCCGGTCCAGGTCGCCGATGCCGAGCACCTCGCCGCCGGTCAGCGCGCCGGGGAAGACCGCGCCGGCCAGCGAGGAGACGAGCACGCCGGGGCCGACGAAGTCGGCCGAACGGCCCATGACGGTGCGGACCCGCCCGGCGCGGTGCGCCTCCAGGTAGCCGCGGTCCAGATCGGCGCGCAGCCGGCCCTTGCGGCTGGTGGCGTTCCACGAGGTCTCCTCGGTCATCACCGCGCCGCGGGTCTCGCCGTAGGGGTAGAGCGTGTCGAGCACCACCAGGCGGGCCCCCTCGCCTTCGGCGGCGGCGAGCACCGCCTCCTGGACGCCCGGCAGCACCCGCGTCTGGAGGGCATAGGGGACGTTCACGCAGTGGTAGACGACGTCGGCCCCCTTGACGGCGGCTCGCGCCTGCTCGGCGTCGCCGACATCGGCGGCGTGCCGCTCGACCCCCTCGACGGCGGGTCCGGCGCCGCCGCGGTTCACCAGCCGGACCTGGTGGCCGCGGCCGGCCAGTTCGGCGGCGAGCGCGGTGCCGGCGGGACCCGAGCCGAGGACGACGTGGCGGCCGGGGGCGCCGGACGGGGTGGTGGGCATGGCGGACTCCTCTGGATCGGCGGAACCGTTCTGTTTTGGTCTCTCACAACTGTTAGACACTGTAACAGTTGCTAAGGTGGCTCGCATCAGTGTCGGAGGTGAGGAGAGGCTGTGACGGTGGGCACACCGGGTCCGCGGGCCCGTTACCGCGAACGCACCCGGGCCGAGATCAAGGAGATCGCGCTGAGGCAGCTGGCCGAGGGCGGCATCGGCTCCGTCGCGCTCACCCGCATCGCCAAGGAGCTGGGCCTGTCCGGCCCGGCGCTCTACCGCTACTTCGCCGGCCGCGACGACCTGCTGAGCGCGCTCATCCTCGACGCCTACGCCGACGTCGCGCGGACCGTCGGAGAGTCCGGTGCCGCCGAGGAGCCCGCCCGGGCGCGGCTGCGCGCCCTGGCCCGGGCCTACCGGGGCTGGGCGCTCGGCGAACCGCACCGGCACCTGCTCATCTACGGCTCGCCGCTGCCCGGCTACACCGCGCCGCCCGAGACCCTCCGGCTCGCCCGCGACGCGCTCGCGCCGTTCGTCGGCGTCTTCGCCGACGCCAGGCCCGCCCCGGCGGCCGCCGCCGTCGCCGGGCAGCTGGCCGACTGGGCCCGCCGCGACGCCGCCGTCGCGCAATGGGCGGCCGAGTGCCTGGCAGGCGGGGCCGGCGGCGCCTCCGCCGACGCGGAGCGCGCCGGGCGCGCGCTGGCCGGCGCCGTGACCGCCTGGACACGGCTGTACGGCGTGGTCGGCCTGGAGGTGATCGGCCAGTTCACCACGATGGGGCACGACCCGCTCAGCCTGCTCGACGCCGAGATGGACCTGCTGGCCGACGCCTACGGGCTTCCCTGAGCCGCGGCACCGATCGCGGAACGGATCCTGCCGCGATGGCTCCTAGCGTGCTTCCGACCGAACGGAATGAACGGGCGGGGCCGGACCGGCCGCCCGGAACCGATGGAGGAACGCATGACGGTGCTGGTGACGGGAGCGACGGGGAACGTCGGCCGCGAGCTGGTCGGGCAGCTGCACCGGGCGGGGCACCCCGTCCGGGCGCTCACCAGGAACCCGGAGCGGGCCGCGCTGCCCGAAGGGGTGGAGGTGGTGCGCGGCGACCTCACCGAGCCCGGCACGCTCGGCCCCGCTCTGGAGGGCGTGACCGCGATCCACCTCATCACCTTCGGCGGCGACGACCACGCCGAACTGGCCACCGGCGCGGAGATCGTGGACCTGGCGGCGCTGGCCGGGGTGCGCCGCGCCACCGTGCTCAAGAGCTCCTATGAGCCGACCAGCGTGGAGCGCGCCCTGGTGGCGGGCCCGCTGGAGTGGACCTTCGTGGCGGCGGTCGGCTTCATGGCCAACTGTCTGGACTGGGCGGACGGCGTGCGCAAGGAGGGCGTCGTGCGCGAACCCCACGGCGACGTACCCGGTTCGGTCATCCACGAGGGCGACATCGCCGCGGTGGCCGCGACGGTCCTCACCGGCGGCGGCCACGGCGGCCGCATGTACACCCTGACCGGTCCCGAGCTGCTGACCGTCCACGAGCAGGTCCGCGCGATCGGCGCCGCCATCGGCCGGGAGGTGCGCTTCGAGGAGCTGACCGAGGCCGAGGCGGCCGAGCGCTGGCGGGCGCAGGGCTACGACGAGGAGAGCATCGCCTTCTTCCTCCAGATGGGCAGGGAGACCCCGGGCGTCGGCCGCACCGTCCTGCCGACCGTCCAGGACATCACCGGCCGCCCCGCCCGCACCTTCGCCCAGTGGGCCGCCGAGCACGCCGACGCCTTCCGCGGCTGACCGGAGCCGCCGTCCGGGCCCGACCGGCCCGGACGGCGGACCGTTCGCCGGGCGCGTCGGGCCACCGGGAACGCGGTCGTCCGCGCCGTCGCGCCCTCGACGAGTCGGCACGGACGTCACCGCTCCCGCGATCGCGCGCCCCCGCCGGCACGGTGCGGGAGGGGGCGGACTCCTTTCGGGACCCGCATTGTCCCGCCGCCCCGGACGAGCACGCGCCCGGTCAGGCACTTCATCCACAGCCGGACGCGACGGCGGCGCCGTCGTCCACAGGCGACCGGTGACCGCTGGCCACGGCGTGCGAAGGTACGCGAGACTTAAAAGCAGGGGTTCCCCCACGGGGGTGGCTTCGGCGTGCCTTCCGGGGGGCTTCGGGGGCGAACGCGGGCAGCGGAGCGGTTCGCCGACCGGGATATCCTCGCTGGCCGGTCGGGCCGGTCGGGCCGGTCGGGCCGGTCGGGCCGGGCGTCGGCGGCGGAGGCGGTGGGCCGAGGGCGGGACGGTCAGCCGGTGCGGGGAGCGGGCGGCCCGGCCCCGCCCGTCATGGGCGTTCGCGCGGGCGCCGGCGTTCCGGAGCCCTTGGGACGAGGCCGCGACGGGGGTGCGGACGGGAACCCGGGGGTGTCGTGTGGACGGGCGGGTGGACTGATGCCGGGTGCTGGTCGCCGGTGAGGCCGCCGTCCGCTGTCCGCGCCGCCAGGATGACGAGGGCGCCTGCACCCTCGGGGCCCAGCATTGAGGACTTCCCGGCCCAAGGGCCGCGCCGCCGGACGACGACGGTGCCCACCCGGCCGCAGTGCGCAGCGTTGAGGACTTCCCGGCCCACGGGCCGCGCGGCCAGGACGAGGACGGTGCTTACCGGCCGCGGTGCACAGCGTCGAGGACTTCCAGCCCACGGGCCGCGCGGCCAGGCGATGGCCGCGGCCAAGGCGATGCCGCGGCACACGCGTGCCCGGCAGGATCGCGGGCCCATGCCCTGCCGGAGCAGGGGGGTCCGACGACGGTGCGTCCCTCCGCCCCGTCCGCCACGGCCCGGTCCGGCCGTGCGGTGAGTCCCGCCCGGGGACCGAGGCGAGGTACCGGTACGCGGCGTCCGCCGGGACCGCGCTCGGCGCGAACAGCCGTCCGAGTGGACGGAGCCCCGCACCTCCGTCCAGGGGGTGCGGGCACCACCTCGGACGGGGGCGTCGCGCTCCTGTTCGCAGCGGCGGCGGGCGGCAGGATCGTGGCTGTGCTCGACGGGTGGCCGGACCTACCGGGGACCGCCGCAGAGCAGCAGGACTTCGCCGCTTCGAGGAGAACCGCCATGACCGCCGCAAGCACCTCCATGCGCGCCGACACCGACCTCCGCACCGCGCCGCCGGCCCGTACCGGGCCGGGTGGCGGCCGGCCCTACTTCGGCGCCGCGCTGACCGTCGGCTCGGTGGCCGCCGTGTTCGGCGCGCTGGTGCTGACCGGCCACCAGCCCGGCCCGTGGTGGGCGTGGTTCCCGCTGACCACCGGGCTGGCGCTGCTCGTCACCGGACTGCGGCTGCACCCGCTGCCGTCGCTGGGCGCCTTCGTCACCGGCCGCGCGATGCTGGGGACCGGCGCGGTGACCACCGTCAGCGGGCTGCTGCTGCTCTTCGGCGCCATGCAGGGCGGCTGGCCCGCCTTCCTGCTGGTCGCCGGGGCGGTCGTGGCCGGACTCGGCCTGGACCGGATCGGCGGCCGCGGCCGCGCGGCCGGCCTCACGCACCGCGTGCACCTGGTCTGGGGAACCGCCGCGATGGCGCTCGGCGTGCTGTTCACCCTCCAGTACGGCGCGGGCGTGACCGCGCTCGGCGCCCTCGCGCCGCAGCAGTGGTCCGGCCTCGCGGTCGCCGCCGTCGGCGCGCACGCCGCCCTGGAGGGCGCCCGCTACTGGTCCGGCACCCGCACAGGCGAGGTCGCCCTGTCCGCCGTCTTCCTCTGCCTCGGCCTGGCCGCCCTGGTCCAGGGAACGGCGCTGGTCGTCGGCATCTGGTAGCCGTCCCGACCGACGGCCGGACCCCGCGGGGTCCGGCCGTCGGGCTGTCCGGGGCGCCGGACGGATCAGGCGGCGGACTCCGAGAGGCCCAGGGCGAGCACCTGGGTGCGCTCCTCGGCGGAGAAGTTGTCGTCGACGACGAGGACGAGGCTGCGCTCGCCTCCGGGCAGCTCAGGCCCCCACACCATGCCCTCCACGTTGTAGAGGGGGTCGATGCCCAGCTCGCCGAAGTCGGCGACGAGGGTCTTGCCGAGGGGCTGCACGCCGGGGGCCTCGGCCAGCGACGGGATGCCGCTGACGTCCTGCGCGCCGTTGGTGTCGATGTGGTACATGCGCACGCTGTAGCCGTGGCCTTCGGAGAAGGCGCGCTCCAGCACCAGGTAGTGGCCCGGTTCGCCGGTGGACAGGATCGCCGTGATGCCGTTGTCCATGAAGCCCTGGCCGGTCGGCGGCGCGAAGATCGGGTCCAGCGGGTACGCGTACTGCACCAGTGTCCGACCCGAGCGCGCGTGCTCGGTGACGCGGGTCAGCGCCCCCTGGTCGGGTGTGGGCAGCGGACCGTCCTGCACCATGGGCCCCTCGACCGCGGTGACCACGCGGGCGCCGCCGTTGATGAACTCGAAGGCCTCGATGGTGAAGTTGGGGCGCAGGCCGCGCTGCCCGTCGCGGTAGAAGCGGAAGTCGGGGCCGAGGTTCACCTCGTGCAGCGAGCGGCCGTGCACCGCCACCCGCATGGCCGGATTGATCAGCGTCCGGCCGGAGAAGGCGCCCTCGGTGGTCCACCACACCTGCCGGGTGTGCGGGTCGATTCGCAGTTCCTCGGGGTCGACGGAGCCGGTCCGGTCGCACACCTCCTGCGCGTCGGTGCAGGGGTTCTCCAGCGACTCGCGGTAGGGCGGGTACGGGGTGCCGTCGGACTGGGTCAGCTCGGTCGCGGAGGTGAAGTCGACGCTGTCGATCCCGGTGGCGGAGACCTCGATATCGGCGGCGTAGTAGCGGGCCGGTCCGATGGTGGACCGGTCGTCGCTGATCATCAGGTACTCACCGGTGACCGGGTGCCGGTCGATGCCGGACAGCCCGCCGACCACGGTGCCGTCCACGGCCAGGCCGGCGGGCACGTCGTGCACGCCGATCAGCCGGACGTCGAAGCTCTCGGCGGCCGCGGGGGCGCCCGCCACCGTCACGGCGGCCAGGGTCAGTGCCGCCAGACCGGCCACTGAACCACGCGTGAAGCGGTAACTACGGAGAGTAGTGTTGGTCATGGCTGCATCCTGGCACAGCGCCGTCTCGCGCGAGGGCGAAAGACCCTCTGGAAACGCCGATCGGCCGCTCCCGTGGACCCGGCCGTCCGGAACGGCCCCCGGCTCGCTCGGCGGTGTTCTCCGGTTCGACGGCGACCGTGACGGCGGTGCCCGACCTTGGACGGACCGGAGCCGAGTTCGCGGTGGCCGGTCTCGCCGACCCGGTCGGCGATCGCCCGGCGGACCGCTGCACGGCCGCCGGCGTCCACGCCCTCCGCGACCGGCGGCAGGCCGACGATGGTAAGGGCGACGAGGCGGAGGGGGCCTCCCTCATGGCCACCGACGCCTTCAAGGCTCAGGAGTTCCCGTGCAGTCGATCGGGGATCCCTCTTCGCGCGGCGGCGAGATCCATAATAGCGACCAAGATTATTTATAGATTTTTTTCGAATATACTTTTTGTGTCCGCGTCATTTCTATAGTGTTACACCTGCGCACCGGGGCGGCCGTCCTATCCCTCCGAATTCTGATCATGAACGGTCATTTGTTTCAGGAGAACCAAGTAATGACACGGAAATCAACCGCACGCGCCCTCCTGACAATCGCCTTCGCCGGACTGGCGCTGTTCGCCTTCCAGGCCCCGACGAGTGCGGCCGCCATCCGCCCGGACGGCCTGGAGCAGGGCTCGCCCTCGGTCCAGATCGCGCACGCCCCGTGCGGAACCGCCGGTCCGAACCTGGACGGCACCATCGGCCGGACCATTCAGAACAACGTCAACATGCGCACCGGATCGAGCACCGGCTGCACCTCGGTCGGCCAGGCGCAGACCTCCCACCAGCTCATCTACTACTGCTACACCGTGGGGAACGACGGATACACCTGGACCTACGTGCGCAATGTCACCACGGCGCGCAACGGCTGGATCCGCGACGACCTGCTGCTGAACTACGGCAGCTGGTCGCAGTGCCCCTTCTGATAGGCCACACCATGCATTGACCGGACCGATTTCACCGGTCCGGGAACGACAGCGCCTTCTGATGCGATGAAGAGTGTTCTCGACGGGTCGAGGGCCGGCCCGCGCCGGGGTTGATGAACGAGGGGCCGCGCGAATACGCGCGGCCCCTTTCCGTATCGGCGGCCGGGCGCTACTCGCGTGTCCTCGGCAGCCGCCGGAGCGGACGGCTCCCCGGAGGCCCACCCGCCAGGACCGGGAGCGCCGCGGGCGGGTGGCGCCGAGAATTCGAACGCCAGATTGTGGATACTCACAGTGATGGACATTCACGCATCGTCAAGGAGGCGTCATGGCGCACCGCACTGTGATCCGGATCCTGTTCCGCACCGCCACCACGAGCGCGCTGGCGGCCGCCGCTGCGGGCATGGCCGCCGCCCCGGCGCTGGCCAACACCGGCTACGAGTGCAAGCGGGTGGAGTTCGATCCCGCGACCTCGGTGGCCGTCGGCCACCAGTGCGTCTCCGTGGGCGAGGGGAATCCCGACCTGACCGGCTACTTCATCACCGAGCCCGACGACGCGCCCTACGGCTGCGACGCCGTGGAGACCGAGAACGACCCCGCCGGCGGACTCCGGGTGACCGGGACCGGCTGCGAGCGCGATGTCGCGCCCTAGCCGGCCGCGCGCCGCTCACTCGGCCAGGGTGTCCAGGACCTGCTGGCCGTAGCGGTTGAGCTTGCTCTCGCCCACGCCGCTGACGCCGCTGAGTTCGGCCAGGGAGGCCGGGCGCTCCAGCGCGATCTGGCGGAGGGTGGCGTCGTGGAAGATGACGTAGGCCGGGACGCCCTGCTCCTTGGCGGCCGACGCGCGCCAGGCGCGCAGCCGCTCGAACAGGGGCAGGGCCTCCTCGGGGAGGTCGACCGGGGCGGCGGCCTTGCGGGAGCGTGAGGTCTCCTTGGCGGCGCGGGCGGCGCGCTCGGGGTCGCGGCGCAGCGCCACCGAGCGCTTGCGGCCCAGCACCTCGGCGCTGCCCGGGGTGAGGGCGAGGGTGCCGTACTCGCCCTCGACGGCGAGCAGCCGCTGGGCGAGCAGCTGGCGGATGACGCCGCGCCACTCGCCTTCGCGCAGCTCGGTGCCGATGCCGAACACGGTCAGTTCGTCATGGCGGAACTTCTCGACCTTGGGGCTCTTCTTACCGAGCAGGATGTCGATGATCTGCCCCGCCCCGAAGCGCTGCCGCCGCTCGCGGTCGAGCCGGAACACCGTGGACAGCACCTTCTGCGCCGCGACGGTGCCGTCCCAGGACTCAGGCGGGTTCAGGCAGGTGTCGCAGTTCCCGCAGCCCTTCTCCGAGCGCTCGGCGCCCTCGTCCTCCTGGCCGAAGTAGGCGAGCACCTGGGCGCGGCGGCACTCCACCGTCTCGCACAGGGCGAGCATCGCGTCCAGGTGCGTGGCCAGCCGGCGGCGGTGGGCGTCGTCTCCCTCGGAGCCGTCGATCATCTGCCGCTGCCGCACGACGTCCTGCAGGCCGTAGGCCAGCCAGGCGGTGGACGGCAGGCCGTCGCGCCCGGCGCGGCCGGTCTCCTGGTAGTAGCCCTCGACGGACTTGGGGAGGTCCAGATGGGCGACGAAGCGCACATCGGGCTTGTCGATGCCCATGCCGAAGGCGATGGTGGCCACCATGACCAGGCCGTCCTCGCGCAGGAACCGCGCCTGGTTGGCGGCGCGCAGCCCGGCGTCGAGCCCGGCGTGGTAGGGCAGCGCCTGGATGCCGTTCTCGACCAGGAACTCGGCGGTCTTCTCCACCGAGGAGCGCGACAGGCAGTAGACGATGCCCGCGTCGCCGGGGTGCTCGGTGCGCAGCAGCTCCAGCAGCTGCCGCTTGGGCTCCTGCTTGGGGACGATGCGGTACTGGATGTTGGGCCGGTCGAAGCTGGCCACGAAGTGGCGGGCGTCTTCCAGCTTGAGCCGCTGCGCGATCTCGGCGTGGGTCGCGCGGGTGGCGGTGGCGGTGAGCGCGATCCTGGGCACCGTCGGCCAGCGCTCGTGCACGGCCGACAGGGCGAGGTAGTCGGGCCGGAAGTCGTGGCCCCACTGCGAGACGCAGTGCGCCTCGTCGATCGCGAACAGCGCGATCGGGCCCCGGTCGAGCAGCCGCAGGGTGGCCTCCAGCCGCAGCCGCTCCGGCGCGAGGTAGAGGAGGTCGAGCTCGCCGGCCAGGAACTCCGCCTCGACGGTTCGGCGCTCGTCGAGGTCCTGGGTGGAGTTGAGGAATCCGGCCCGGATGCCCAGCGCGCGCAGCGCGTCGACCTGGTCCTGCATCAATGCGATCAGGGGTGAGACGACCACGCCCGTGCCCGGGCGGATCAGCGCCGGGATCTGGTAGCACAGCGACTTCCCGCCGCCGGTGGGCATCAGCACCAGCGCGTCGCCGCCGGCCACGACGTGGTCGATGATCTCGCGCTGGCCGTCCCGGAAGGCCTCGTAGCCGAAGACGCGCCGGAGGACCTCCAGCGCGTCGGCGGTGGCGGAGTCAGCGGTGGGAGAAGGCACGCGACGAGTCTAGGAGAACAAGTGTGACCGAAGGTGGGCATTGTTGTTTCCGCCGCGATCGCCCGGCGGTCCGGCGATCGCGGTGCGCGTACGCCTGGCGTCGGGGTTCGCGGACGGGCGCCTGGCCGCTCACCTGTCCGCGTCGCGGCCGTAGCACAAGCGCCCGGCCGAGCGGGCGTCGTCCACAGGGCGGGTGGGGCGGAGGGCCGGTCATCCACAACCGGCCGGTAGGGCTCGTCGGGCGCATCGAAGTGCGAAAGACTGGTGACGGGGTGCTCCCCCGGGCGGGAGGGGGCTGCGCGGGGGCCGGCACGTCGGAGACCGGCGCGCGGAGGACCGGCGGAGGGGTCGGGCGGCCCCGGAGCGGGTCCGGGGCCGCGGTCGGTTCAGGTCCGCAGGTGGGGGCGGAGCTCGGCGGCCAGGTCCGGGCCGACCCGGGCGTGCAGCAGAGTGCCGTCCGGGGTGTGCTCGGTGGACAGCACCTCGCCCTCGGTGTAGGCGCGCGAGACCAGACCTCCCTCGGTGTAGGGCACCAGCGCCTCGACCTCCACCGGAGGGTGCGGCAGCCGGGACTCCACCAGGGCGAGCAGTTCGTCGACGCCCTGGCCGGTGCGGGCCGAGACCACGGCGGCGCCGGGCTCGGCCTCGATGAGGCGGGCCAGCACCTCGGGGTCGGCGGCGTCCGCCTTGTTCACCACCACCAGTTCGGTGGCCGCCTCGGCGCCGACCTCGCGCAGCACCGTGCGCACCGACTCCAGCTGCACCTCGGGATCGGGGTGCGAGCCGTCGACCACGTGCAGCACCAGATCGGCGTCGGCCACCTCCTCCATGGTCGACTTGAACGCCTCGACCAGGTGGTGCGGAAGGTGGCGGACGAAGCCGACCGTGTCGGCGAGCGTGTAGGTGCGCCCGCCCGGGGTCTCCGCCCGCCGCACGGTGGTGTCGAGCGTGGCGAACAGGGCGTTCTCCACCAGCACGCCCGCGCCGGTGAGCCGGTTCAGCAGCGAGGACTTGCCGGCGTTGGTGTACCCGGCGATGGCCACCGACGGCACGTGCCTGCGCCGCCGCTCCTCGCGCTTGATGTCGCGGCCGGTCTTGAGCTGGACGATCTCCTTGCGGAGCTTGGCCATCCGCTCGTGGATCTGCCGCCGGTCCGTCTCGATCTTGGTCTCGCCGGGGCCGCGGGTGGCCATGCCGCCGCCCCCGCCGGAGCCGCCCGCCTGCCGCGACATCGACTGGCCCCAGCCGCGCAGCCGGGGCAGCATGTACTCCATCTGGGCCAGCGCGACCTGCGCCTTGCCCTCGCGGGACTTGGCGTGCTGGGCGAAGATGTCCAGGATCAGCGCGGTGCGGTCGACCACCTTGACCTTGACCACCTCCTCCAGGTGGATCAGCTGGCCGGGGCTCAGCTCGCCGTCGCAGACCACGGTGTCGGCGCCGGTGGACTCCACCAGTTCACGCAGCTCGTCGGCCTTGCCGGAGCCGATGTAGGTGGACGGGTCGGGCTTGCTGCGGCGCTGCACGACGCCGTCCAGCACCACCGCCCCGGCCGTCTCGCACAGCGCGGCCAGCTCGGCCAGCGAGCGGTCGGCCTCCTCGGCGGTGCCCGACGTCCAGATGCCCACGAGCACCACCTGCTCCAGGCGGACCTTGCGGTACTCCACCTCGGAGACGTCGGACAGCTCGGTGGACAGGCCGGCCACCCGGCGCAGCGAGGCGCGGTCCTCGCGCTCCAGCTGCTCACCGTCGAAGTCGTCGGCACCGGCCGTGCCGTAGGCGTCGTACGCGTCGTCCATCAGCGCGTCGGCGCGCCTGGGCGCCCGAGCGCCTGGGCTCGTCGGATCAGTCATGTACGTCCTTTCACAGGGGGCTGGCGGGTTCGAAGCGGCGCGTGCCTGCCGGGTTCCGCACAGCCGACCGCCGCCGCGCAGCGCGCGGGAAAGGCCGGGGCTCAGTGAAGAGTGGGTGCGTCGGCGGGAGACACGGTGGGCGTCCGCGGCACGCTCCACCCGGTCGCGGCCCCAGGAGGGGCGGGGACTCGGGCGGGCGCTGTCAGCGGCGGGACGCCCAGCGCCGGATCACGGATATAGCCGGATCACAGCTCGATGATGCCGATACGCATGTCGACCAGAGTAGACGATCGGACGCCCGATCGCACCGTGATTCCCCGTGCGCGCCGCCGGGCGTAGCCCCGGTACGCGCACGCGCGTAGCGGCGGAGCCGCCCGGGCGGGGATGCCGGAGTACGCCCCGCACGGCGATGCTCGGTCCACCGGGACGGCGGCGCGGCCGCCCCCGAACCGCCCGGGAACCGCACGCGAGGAGACGCACCATGGAGACCGACGCACGCACCGCCGCCCCCGCCGCATCCGCGCCCGCCCGCCGGGACGGGCGCCTGTCCGCCGCCCGGCTCGCCCTGATCGGCGGCATGCTGGCGACCGTCACCGGGATCGCCGTCCTCGGGCTGTCCGGCGTGGCGATGCCCGTCGTGCCCCCGGCCGTGGTCCTGCTGGTCGCGGCGGCGGCGCTGGTGGCCTTCGGCCCGTGGACCTGGGCGCCCGCCGTCGGCGCGCTGGTCGTGCTGGCGGAGCTGGCCGGATTCGTGGCCACCGGGGCGGTGTCCGGGCTGGTGGAGACGGCCCAGCCGGGGATCATGGCCGGTTCGTGGCTGCGCGCGGCCGGTATCGCGGTCGCGCTGGCCGCCGCCGCGCTGGCCGTGATCGGCACCGATCAGACCTCGCTGCGGCGGCGCCGCTGACACCGGTGCCGCGCCCGCCTCCGGGGCGCGGGCGCGGCACCGGCCCGCGGCCGAGGCCGTGTCCCGGAGATCTGAGCGAATCGCGCGAGCCGCGATGAGTTCCGCGGCGTCCGCTGGTCATACTGGCGAACCGGCGCCAAGGAGGGCTCCAGATGCGCAGAGTGACCTGCTCGATGAACGTCTCGCTCGACGGCTACATCGCCGGACCGGACGGCGGCTTCAACTGGACCGCGCCCGACGACGAGGTCTTCCGCTCCCACATCGACGAGATACGGCAGGTCGGGGTCTACCTGCTGGGACGGCGGCTGTACGAGACGATGCTGTACTGGGAGACCGCCGAGCAGGACCCGTCGCTCGACGACGCGAGGCGCGAATGGGCCGCGCTCTGGAACGCGCTCCCCAAGGTGGTGTTCTCCACCACGCTGTCGGAGGTGCGGGGCGGCGCCCGCCTGGCCTCCGGCGGCCTGGCGGAGGAGATCGAGCGGCTGCTGGCCGAGCCGGGGGAGACCGCCATCGCGGTCGGCGGCGCGACCCTCGCCGCCGAGGCGGCCGCGCTGGGCCGGATCGACGAGTACCGGGTGCGGGTCTACCCGGTACTGGTCGGGGGCGGCATCCCGTTCTTCCCCCGGGACGAGCGCCGGGTGGACCTCGAACTCGTCGAGACCCGCACCTTCGACTCAGGAGTCGTCTTCCTCCGCCACCGGGTGGCTAGGCCGTGATGAAGCGGTCCACGAAGTCGTTGCGGAAGGTGCCGGAGGGGTCGAGTTCGCGGGCCAGGGCGGCGAAGTCGGCCATCCGCCCGTAGCGGGCGCGCAGGACCTCGGGGGCGGTGCGGAACAGCTTGCCCCAGTGCGGACGCGGTTCGAAGGGGGCCAGTTCCCGCTCGACCAGGTCGATGACGGGCTCCACCGCCGGGGTGTCCTTGATCCAGGTGAAGTGCAGGCCGACGGTGTCGCGGCCGTGGGCGGGGCTGAGCCACTGCTCGTCGGCGGCGATGGACCGCACCTCGGAGACCTGGAGCACCGGCGCGATCCGGTCGCGGACGGCGTCCAGCGCGTGCAGCGCCTCGACGGCGCGGGCGCGCGGCACCAGGAACTCCGACTGGAGCTCCTCGCCCGCGCTGGGGGTGAACTCGGGGCGGAAGTGCGGCAGCCGCGCGAACCACGGGCCCGGCTCGCCGAGCTGCGGCGTGCAGTTCCCGGCGGGCATGCCGCGCAGCGGGTGGCGGGGGCCGTCGGCCGGCCGGGCGCCGAAGCGCGCGGGGTCGACCGGCGGCGGGCCGTCGGTTCGGGCCTTCACCCAGACCTGGTCGATGACGGGGCCGCGCCACTCGGTGAACAGGCTGACGCTGTAGCCGCCGGACATGATCGCGTCGAAGTGCTCGTCCAGCGCCTCGAAGGGCAGGTCCTGGTAGACGCGCTGGCTCACCTGGTAGGCGGGCTCGACATCGAGGGTCAGCGCGACCACGGCGCCGAGCGCGCCCAGGGCGACGACCGCGCCGCCGAAGCGGGGGTCGCCGCGGTCGATCGAGACCAGCTCGCCCCCGGCGGTGACCAGCTCGATCCCGGCCACCGCGGCGGCCAGGCCGCGGTTGCCGTCGCCGGAGCCGTGGGTGCCTGTGGCGACGGACCCGGCGACCGAGATGTGCGGCAGCGAGCCGAGGTTGTGCAGGGCGTAGCCCAGGCCGTGCAGGCGCTCGCCGAGTTCGGCGTAGCGGACGCCGCCGTCGATCCGGACGGTGGAGCGGGCCGTGTCCGGTTCGACGGTGCGCGGCAGGCCGGCCAGCGAGACCAGTTCGCCGCCGGGGGAGTCGGCGATGTCGTTGAAGGAGTGGGCGCTGCCCAGCACCCGGACCCGGCCGCCGCGCGCCACCAGCGCGCGCAGCTCGTCCACCGAGCCGGGGCGGTGCACCTCGCCGCGCGGGTGGAAGGTGATGTTGCCCGCCCAGTTCGTCGGCCGATCGCCCATCGTGCGCCTCCCGCCCTCGCCTGCCCGTCCGCGCCGCCGGACGGCCGCGGCCCGAGGGGACGGGCGGCCGCCGGACCCGGCGGGGACAGGTCTACCAGATCGGTTCCGCCGGGCGGGCGGCGGGACGGCGGCGCCCGCCGGGACCGCGGGAGGGGGCGGTGCGGTCCCGGCGGGGCCGTCCTGGGAGGCGGGGCTCAGCCCGCGCGGGTCCACTTCTGGTTGGCGGCGCCGGTGCAGTCCCAGATCTGCAGCCGGGTGCCGTTGCCGGTGCCCTGGTCCACGGCGTCCAGGCACCGGCCGGAGCCGGTGTTGACCAGGTCGTCGGCGGCGTTGAGGGTCCAGCGCTGCGCCGCGGTGCCGTTGCACTCCCAGGTCTGCACCCGGGTGCCGTTGGCGGTGCCGGCGCCGCTCACGTCCAGGCAGCGGCCCAGCGCTCGCACCGAGCCGTCGGCGGCGAGGGTCCAGCGCTGCGCGGTGCCGCCGTGGCAGTCCCACAGCTGGACGGGCGTGCCGTTGGCCGTGCCGCCGTCGACCACGTCGAGGCAGCGGCCGCTGGCCTGGCCGCGCAGCGTGGTGGCCGCCGGATCGCCGCCGTTGCCGCCGGTCTCGTCCCAGGTGAGGGTGGCGACGGATCCGGCCGGGAGGGTGTAGCCGAAGCTGGAGCCGCCCTCGGCGACCTGGAAGGACTGCGCGCCGCCCGAGGTGTTGAGCACGATCATGGCGACCGAGCCGTCGGGGTTGCGGAAGGCGACGTTGGGCAGCGAGGCGGCGGTGGATGAGGCGATCCGCACCGCGCCGGGGTCCACGAAGCGGCTGGCGTGGCCGAGCACGTAGTACTCGGCGTTGTACTGCACCGTGCCCGCGGCATTGTCGAGCGTCACCACGCCGGTGCAGTTGGTGCAGCTGCCGATGACCGGGCCGCCGCTGGGGTCGAGCGCCATGTTCCACAGCACGACGGTGCGGGCCCAGTTGCGGGTGGCGCCGATGACCAGGTTCTCGGTCTGCCAGCGCAGGGTGTCGCGGAAGGTGTTGGCGGGGTCGGCCGAGCGGGTGCCCGAGCACTCGGTGAAGAACACGTCGTAGGAGGGATGGGCGTCGCGCACGGTGCTCTGCGCGCTCGGGCTGCCGCCGTAGCAGTGCCAGGCCACCCCGGCCACGTTGGGCGCGGCCGGGCCGGACAGCACGCTCATCGGGAAGTCGGCCCGGTCCCAGTTGTGGTCCCAGGCGACGATCCCGGTGTCGAGCCCGGCCCGGTCCAGGGTGGGCGCGAGCGTGTTGATCAGCGCCGACTGCTCCTGCGGGGAGTAGAGCGAGCCGGGGTAGCCGGCGGGGGAGTACTGCGGCTCGTTCTGGGTGGTCAGGTAGTCGATCGGGACGCCCGCCGCCTGGTACGCCTGCACGAAGCGGGTGAGGTAGTCGGAGAACACCTGGCGGTTCTCCGGACGCAGCGAGCCGCCGATCAGGTTGCCGTTGGTCTTCATCCACGCCGGGGGGCTCCACGGCGAGGCCATGGTGGAGATCTCCGGATTGAGCTGGAGCGCCTGGCGGACCACGGGCAGCACGTACGCCTCGTCGTGGGCGATGGAGAAGCGGCTCAGGGCGTAGTCCGTCTGGCCGGCCGGGATGTCGTTGTAGGTGTAGAAGTTCCGGGCGAAGTCGGAGGCGCCGATGGGCTGGCGCAGGAAGCTGAGGCCGATGCCGTCCACGGGGTGGAACAGCTCGCGCATCACCTCATTCCGGCGGGGCGAGTTGGCCATCAGCCAGGCGGCCGAGTCGGTGAACGAGGCGCCGAAGCCCACCATGGACTGGTAGGAGGCGCCGGCGTCGACGCTGATGACCGGCCCGGAGCCCTGGCCGTCGAAGGAGCGCCCGGGCTGCGGGGCGAGCAGGTTGGCGCGGTCGGGCGTGGTGAGCCAGACGCTCACGGGGGTGCCGGGCGGAGCGGCGTGGGCGGTGGCCGAGGACGGCAGGACCAGGACGGCCGACGCGAGCGCGGTCAGCGCGGCGAGTACGGCACGGGGGAAGGACCTCATGCGGACCCCTTGCGGAGCGGAGGAGCAGGCGAGAGAGGAGCGGAAGCGGGCGGTGCCGGAGTCGCGCGCTTAATTTAAGGCGTAACCTAACCGGCTCCGAACAGTCGGTCAATACCCGGTCACATACGGAGACCGCCCGGCGGCCGATCGCGGTCCGGCAAGGCGATTCAAGCCGATTCCGACCGCCCGCCTCCGCCGTCGTCCACAGCCCGGCCCGGTGCGGCGGACTTTTCCACAACCGTCCGGTAACCCCTGCTCCGGCACAAGCCGGGGCGGAAGGATGGGTGTCGGGGAGGCCCCCAGGGTGGGCGGGGGAATGACACGGCTGAAGCGCGCGGATCCGCCCGTCGCCGACCGCGATCCGACCCGCCTTCGCCGCCACTCCGCCTGCGCCGCCCCCGCCTGCGCCGCCTTCCGGCCATGCCCCCGCCGTGCCGCCCCCCGCCTGTGCCGCCTCCCGCCCCGACCGGCGCCCGTGATCGCGAACACGTTCAAAAGTTATGAAACTTCGCGCCGACTAAGGTTATGCTTACCTATCGTTCGCGGCGTGTCCGCACGTCCGCACCGCCTATTGAGGCGTCCGCCGCGCCGCCGACCGGCGGCGACCGCACGGCGCCCTGCCGGGCCGGCGGCCGACCCCGAACGAATGGACCGTCGATGAACCCACGCCCACGGGGCCGCCGCCTGCGGGCGGCCGGGCCCCGGCTCACCGCCGCGCTCGCCGCCGCAGCCCTGGTCCTGGCCGGATGCGGCTCGCCGCCCGAGGACGGCGCGGCCGAGCAGGCGCCGGCCGGGGAGGGCTTCCCGGTCACGATCGAGAGCGCGCTGGGCACCGCCGAGATCACCGAGCGGCCCGAGCGGATCGTCACCCTCGGCCAGGGCTCCGCCGAGACCGTCATCGCGCTCGGCGAGATCCCCGTCGGGGTGGAGGAGTACGCCTGGGGCAGCGACGACACCGGCTACCTGCCCTGGGTGCACGAGGCGGTCACCGAGGCCGGCGGCGAGCTGCCCGAGCAGTTCACCGGGGGCGAGGACGTGGACATCGCCGCGATCCTGGAGCTGGAGCCCGACGTGATCCTGGCGCCGTGGTCGGGCATCACCCAGGAGCAGTTCGACCTGCTCAGCGAGATCGCGCCGACCGTCGCCTACCCGGACCTGGCCTGGAGCACCGACTGGGACCAGCAGATCCGCACCATCGGCCAGGCCATGGGGCTGCCCGATGAGGCCGAGGGGCTGATCACCGACATCGAGGCGCAGTTCGCCGAGGTGGCCGAGGCGCACCCCGAGTACGCCGACGTGACCTTCTCCTACATCTACACCAACGGCCCCGGCACGCTCGGCGTCTTCCTGCCCGACGAGCAGCGCGTGGCCATGGTCTCCGGCCTCGGGCTGACCGTCGACCCGGTGGTGGAGACCTTCCCCGAGACCGAGGGCACCGACTCCGCGCTGATCGGCCTGGAGAACGCCGACCAGCTGAGCGGCTCCGACCTCGTCTTCACCTTCTACACCGATGCGCAGACCCGCGAGGAGATCGAGGCGCAGCCGCTGTACGGCGCCATCCCGGCCGTCGAGCGCGGCTCCCTGGTGGCCGGCGACGACAACTCCTTCGTCACCGCCTCCTCCATGATCAACCCGCTGACGGTGCCGTGGGTGATCGACCGCTACCTGCCGCTGATCGACGAGGCCATCGCCCAGGTCGACGGGTAGGGCCGGACGGATGGACGCGGCCGCGACCCTGCCGCGCGGCCGGGGCGGCGTCCGCCGCCCCGGCCCGGCCCGGCGCGCCCTGGCCGCCGTCGGCGGCGCGGCCCTGCTGGCCGCCGCCGTCCTGGCCAGCCTGGTGCTGGGCGGCCGGGAGACCGGGCTCGGCGACCTCGCCGGGGTGCTGGCCGGCACCGCGGACCCCTACGTCGCCACGGTGATCGAGAGCCGCTATCCGCGCACCGCGCTGGCCGTGGCGGCCGGGGCGGCGCTGGCCGTCGCCGGCACCCTGATGCAGGCGATCACCCGCAACCCGCTGGCCGAGCCGGGGCTGCTCGGCATCAACATGGGCGCCGCCGCCGCGATCGTCACCGGCACCGCCTTCCTCGGCCTGCGCGGCGGCACCGCGTCGGTGTGGCTGGCGCTGCCCGGCGCGGTCGCGGCCGGGCTGCTGGTGTACGCGCTCGGCGCGGCCGGCGCCCGCTCGGGCCTGGTGCGCCTCGTGCTGACCGGCGCGGTGGTGTCGGCGGTGCTCAGCGCCTACATCCAGGCGGTCACCCTCAGCCTGCCGGAGTCCTTCGACAGCTACCGCTACTGGGTGGTCGGCTCGCTGGCCGGGCGCGACTTCGGCGTGCTGTGGTCGATGCTGCCCTTCACCCTGGCCGGGTGCCTGCTGGCGGTGCTGCTCGCCCCGGCGCTGAACGCCCTCGCGCTCGGCGACGAGGCCGCGGTCTCCGTCGGGGTGAACGTGCCGCTGGTGCGCGGCGGCGGGCTGATCGCCGCGACCCTGCTCAGCGCCGCCGCCACCGCGGCCGTCGGCCCGATCGCCTTCGTCGGCCTGGCCGTCCCGCACATCGTGCGCGCCGTGGTCGGCGCCGACCTGCGCGCCCAGATCTGGTACGGGCTGCTGGCCGGCCCGGTGCTGCTGCTGGCGGCCGACGTGATCGGCCGGGTGGTGGTCCGCCCGCAGGAGCTGATGGTCGGGGTGGTGGCCGCGTTCGCGGGCGCGCCCGTGCTGCTGTACGCGGTGCGGCGGACCAAGGAGGGCATGTGAGCGCGCCCGCGCGCACCGCCCGGACCGCAGCGCCGCCGCTGCTGCGGCTCGGCGGCGCCGTGGCGCTGCCGGTACGGCCCCGCCCGGCGCTGCTCGGGCTGGCGCTGCTGGCCGGCCTGGCCGTCGCCTCGGTGCTCACGCTGACCGTCGGGCGGCTGGGCATCCCGCTCGCGGAGCTGCCCGCCGCGCTGGCCGGGACCGCCGACCCGCAGGCGGCCTTCGTGCTGGAGCGGCTGCGCGGGCCGCGGCTGGCCGTGGCCGTCGGCGCCGGCTTCGCGCTGGGCACGGCCGGCGCGCTGTTCCAGTCCGTCGCCCGCAACCCGCTGGGCAGCCCGGACGTGATCGGAGTCGGCGCCGGGGCGGGGGCGGGAGCGGCGCTGTTCGGGCTGCTGCTGCCCGGCATCCTGCCGGGGCCGGCCGGAGCGGTCCTCGGCGGCGCCGCGGCCGCGCTGCTGGTCTACCTCGCGACCGGCACCGGCTTCCGCGACCCCGGCAAGCTGATCATCGCCGGCATCGGGGTGGCCGCGATGTCCACCGCATTCACCCACTACGTGGTGTACGTGGTGGCCAGGGACCGCGCCTCGGTGCTGCAGGCCTACCTCAACGGCAGCCTGTCGGCGCGCTCCTGGGAGCACGCGCTGACCATCGGCGTGGCGCTCGCGCTGCTGCTGCCCTGCGCGGCCGCGCTCTCGACGCGGATGGCCATCGCCGAGATGGGCGACGACATCGCCGACGGCCTGGGCGCCCGGCCGCGCGCCACCCGCGCCTGGGCGGTGGCGCTGTCGGTCGCGCTCTCGGCCGCCGCCGTCGCCGTCGCCGGGCCGATCGCGTTCATCGCGCTGACCGCGCCCAACATCGCCAAGCGGCTGTCCGGCGGCCACGGCGCGCACGCGTTCACCGGCGGGCTCACCGGCGCGCTGCTGCTGGTGCTGGCCGACATCGCCGCGCAGCACTCGCCGATCGGCGACCGGCTGCCGGTCGGCGTGTTCACCATGGGCATCGGCGGCGTCTACCTGGGGTACCTGCTGGTCCGAGAGTGGCGGAAGGGGGCGCTGTGAGCGCCGACGACGAACGGCCCGGCGACGGGTACCTCAGCGCCCGCGGCGTCACCCTCGGCTACGGCGGCGAGCCGGTGGTGCGCGAGCTGAGCCTCGACCTGCCGCGCGGCGGATTCACCGTCATCGTCGGACCCAACGGCAGCGGCAAGTCCACCCTGCTCAAGGCGATGGCGCGGGTACTGCGGCCGGTCTCCGGCGAGATCGTGCTGGACGGGCGCGCCATCCGGGGCTACCGGGCCAAGAGCGTGGCCCGGCGCCTGGCCCTGCTGCCGCAGGACCCCGTCACCCCCGAGCGCATCACCGTCGGCGAGCTGGTGCGGCGCGGCCGCTACCCGCACCACAGCCCGCTGCGCCAGTGGAGCGCCGGCGACGACGCCGCCGTCGAGCGGGCGCTGGACCGCACCGACCTGGCCGGCAGCGCCGGGCGGCGGCTCAGCGAGCTGTCGGGCGGGCAGCGGCAGCGGGCCTGGTTCGCGATGGTGCTGGCCCAGGAGACCGACATCGTGCTGCTGGACGAGCCCACCTCCTTCCTGGACATCGCGCACCAGTACGAGCTGCTGGAGCTGTGCGCCCGGCTGCACCGCGACGGCCGCACCGTCGCGGCCGTGCTGCACGACCTCAACCAGGCGGCCCGCTACGCCACCCACCTGGTGCTGATGGACGGCGGCCGGATCGTCGCCCAGGGCCCGCCGGCGGCGGTGCTGAGCGCCGAGCGGGTCACCGAGGTGTTCGGGCTGGCCTGCGAGGTGGTGCCCGACCCCTACGCCGGCACCCCGATGGTCATTCCGCTGCCCGGGGAGGCGGAGCGGCGGGCCCACCGGGAGCAGGCGGGACCGCGGGCCCCCGCGCGGCCTTGAACCGCTCCCACTCCGCGCTCAGCACCTCGTGGTAGCCGTTGAGCCAGTCCATGTAGTCGCGCATGTTCACCAGCCGCCGCCGGCTCGCGCCGTCCAGCCCCGGCAGCCGGTCCAGCGCGGCCTGCGCCAGGCTCCGCTGGTTCTTCAGGTAGGCGCGCTCGTTGCGCAGGAAGCCGCCCCACACGTCCTCGTCCATCCGGTAGCGGCGGGCCCGGGCGGCGGGGTCCGGGGAGGGCACCTGCCGGACGAAGCCGAGCTCGGCGAGCCGGCGCAGGTAGACCGAGACGGAGCCGCGGCTGACCCCGGCGCCCGCGGCGATCTCCTCGGCCGATGAGCTGTCGGCGCCGCAGACCAGCAGGTAGCCGACGATCCTGCCCTCGGACCTGGCCGCGCCCTGGGAGCGCCAGAACTCCGCGAAGCGCGCCACGAACCACGCGGCGAAGGCTTCCTCGCCGCCGTCCTCCGCTGCCGTCACCCGCGCATTATCCCAGCGGCGGCGGCACCCTCAGCGGCGCAGGGCGGCCAGCAGGTCGGGGCCGAGCCCGTTCACGGCCGCCAGGTCGAGCCGGTAGCGCACCACCGCGCCCTGCCGCTCGCCGACCACCAGGCCGGCCTCGCGCAGCCGCCGCAGGTGCCGGGAGACCTGCGGCAGGGTCATCCGGGCGCGGGCGGCCAGGTCGCTGGTGGTGCACGGGGTGCGCAGCAGGTCGTAGCAGAGCCGCATCCGGGTGGCGTCGGAGAGCACGGCCAACCGGGTGCGCACCAGGTCCAGCGGCGGCGCCTCGGACGCGGCGGCCGCGATGGGGTACTGCACAACGGTCGGGTGGCCGGGGAAGTGCTTGATCACGATGTGCGGGGCGACGTGGACGGAGGGCACCAGCACGCACGGCTGCTCGGCCAGCGACACGGTGGCGTGGTAGATCTTGTCGAAGTCCACCCGGGGCGGATCGTCGTGGGCGGTGGCGATCGGCAGATCGGCCAGCACCCCGGCGCCCCGCTCGTGCCGCTGGCGCCGCCGCTCCACGGCGTCGGCGCGCAGCCTCGGCCGCAGCCGGGCCCACTCGGCGTCGAAGACGGTGGAGCCGACCGCCTCCAGGAAGATCAGCAGCCGCGAGCGCAGCTCCTCGGGGTCGGCCAGCAGCCGCTCGCCCAGTTCGCGGTGGCGGGGCGAGATGAGGCGCAGCCGCGCCCGCAGCGCGGTGCGCGCCTCGCGCCCGGCGGGGCCCGACAGCTCGGGGTCGAACAACTCACGCTGGGTCTGCCCGACCAGCGCCTGCGCGGTCATCTGCACGAACACGCTCCGGGGCAGCCGCTCGACGTCGGCCAGCTCCTCGTCCAGGCCGCGCTCGGGGCCGCCGACCAGCGGCAGCAGGTAGCGGGCCCGGAAGGCGCCCCACAGCGGCGCAAGCCGGGCGGCGTCGGCGGCGAGCGGCCCGGTGAGCCCCTCGGAGGCGGCCGACACCCAGGCCGCGCTGCGCGGGTGGTGCGGCGGGTCGGCCAGGGCGTGCAGGCAGGCGCACAGCTCCGCGACGGGGGAGGGGCGCGGCACGACCGCCTCGCCGCCCGCGCGCCCCAGCAGGATGCTGACCACCATCGCCCCAGGCTAGCGGCGGGCCGTCCGGGCGGCCCCGACGGTTACCGCGTTGGCGTCAACATCCTTGAATCGGCGGGTGAACGTTCGCAGGATGGCGCGTGACCTGCGGGCGGCCGCCCGAGCCGCCCTCCGCCCACATGATCGCGAGCCACCCGATGACCACCGCCGACCGCCCCGCGCGGCACGGACCCAAGGACCCGCAGGACTTCTACTTCGCCGGGGCGACCCCCTTCTTCGCCTCGCGCTACGACCAGCGGCTGTCCTACGCCCTGTACGTGCCGCAGGCGTCCCCGCCCGGCGGCGGGCCGCGCCCGCTCGTCGTCGTCCAGCACGGCACCGGGCGCACCGCCGCCGCCTACCGCGACGCCTTCGCCGGCTTCGCCGAGCGCCACGGCGCGACCGTGCTCGCCCCGCTGTTCCCCGCCGGCATCCACGCCCCCGGCGACCTGCACGCCTTCAAGTTCCTGCGGGCCGGCGGACTCCGCTACGACCTGGCGCTGCTGGACATCGTCGCCGAGGTCGGCGAGCGCTTCGACGTGCGCACCGAGCGCTTCTGGCTGCACGGCTTCTCCGGCGGCGGCCAGTTCACCCACCGCTTCGGCTACCTGCACCCCGACCGGCTGGCCGGGATCTCCATCGGCGCGCCCGGCCGGGTGACGCTGATCGACCGCGACCGGCCCTGGTGGCTGGGGCTCGGCGGCGCCGAACAGGAGCTGGGCGACGCGCCCCGCCCCGAGCTGCTGGCCGGGGTGCCGGTGCAGATGGTCGTGGGCGCCGAGGACGTGGAGACCTGGGAGATCACCAACCCGGGCCACTCCAACTGGATGCCGGGCCAGGAGGAGTACGGCGCCACCCGGATCGAGCGGCTGCGCACGCTGCGGGACAACTTCGAGGCGCACGGCATCGCGGTCCGCTTCGACCTGGTCGAGGGCGTCGCCCACGACGGGATGGGCGTGCTCGGCGCGGTCTGGGACTTCTTCGGCCCGCTGCTGGCCGCCGCGGACCGGGGGGCGGGGCGGTGAGCCGCGCCCGGCCGGTGCTGCTCGCCGCGCTCGCCGCGCCCGCTGCCGCAGTCCTCGCGCTGTCGGGGTGCGCCGTCGGGCCGCCGGACGAGACGCGCACGGCGGCGGAGTACCCCGACAGGAACCTGACCATCCTCGCGCCGGGCAGCACCGGCGGCGGCTGGGACACCCGGGCGCGCTCCATCGGCGCCGCCCTCACCGACTGCGGGCTGATCGACCGCTCGGTGACCGTGCGCAACACCCCGGGCGCGGGCGGCACGATCGGCCTGGCGCAGTTCTCCAGCAACACCGGCGACCCGCACGAGCTGATGGTGATGGACACCATCACCATGCTCGGCGGCATCGTCGGCAACCACTCCCCGGTGAGCCTGGACGACGTGACGCCGATCGCCGGGCTCACCGTCAGCTCCAGCGTGGTCGTGGTGCCCGCCGACTCGCCGTACCGGAGCCTGGAGGAGCTGAACGAGGGCTTCCGCGCCGATCCGCGCGGCACCTCCTGGGTCGGCGGCAGCCTGGGCGGCCCCGACCACATCCTGGTCGGGCTGCTCGCCATGGAGCTGGGCATCCCGGTCGACCAGCTCAACTACGTCGCCACCGGCGGCGGCGGAGAGGTGCTGAACCTGCTGGTCAGCGGGACGGCGACCGCCGCCGTCTCCACGCTGGTGGAGGTGCGGCCGCAGATCGAGGCGGGTGAGCTGCGGGCGCTGGCGGCCGGGGGCGACCCGGCGACGGCCGCGGAGATCGGCGTCCCCACCCTGGACGAGCTGGGCCTGGGCCATATCGACGTCGCCTCGGTGGGCGGCGTGATGGCGCCGGCCGGGATCTCCGAGCCCGAGCGCGAGGCCGTCATCGGGCTGATGGGGCGGATGCGCGAGACGCCCTGCTGGCAGGAGAGCCTGCGGCGCAACGACTGGGCCGACGAGTGGCTGCCCGGCGAGGAGTTCGCCGCGCTGATCGAGGAGCACGAGCGCAACGTGACCGAACTGCTGACCGAGCTGGGGCTGGCCCAGTGAGCGCCGAGGACGGCGGCACGACCGGGCGCGGACCGGACGCGCCGGCCCGCCCGCCCCTCGCGGTGGCGCCGCTGGCCACCGGGGTGCTGGTGACCGCCGTCGGCGCGGTGGTGCTGGCCGGCGCCTTCATGATCCCCGAGAGCGCCGCCTACCAGGCCGTCGGCGCCGGCGCCTTCCCGGTGCTGGTCGGAGCGGGCGCGCTGGTCGTCGGCGTGCTGAACCTGCTCGCGGTGCTGCGCCGCTCCGACACCGCGCAGCTGGACCAGGCGCGGGAGGAGGCGGCCGTCACCCACTGGCCCACGGTGGGCGCGCTCGCCGCGGCGCTGGCCGGCTACGCGGCGCTGCTGGTGCCGCTGGGCTTCTGGCAGACCAGCGCGGTCTTCCTGGTGGTGGCGGCGCGCGTCCTGGGCAGCCGCCGGCCGGTGCGCGACGCGCTCGTCGGCCTGGTCCTGGCGCTGGCGCTCTACTTCCTGTTCGACCGGGTGCTCGGCGTGAGCCTGCCGCCCGGCTACATCAGATTGGCCTTCTGACGTGGACGTGCTCTCGAACCTGGCCGAGGGGTTCAGCACCGCGCTGCTGCTGCGCAATGTGCTGCTGGCCCTGCTCGGCGTCACGATCGGCACCCTGGTCGGGGTGCTGCCGGGCCTGGGCCCGGCCACCACGGTCGCGCTGCTGCTGCCGCTGACCTTCGTCTTCGACCCGGTCGGCGCGCTGGTGATGTTCGCCGGCATCTACTACGGCGGCATGTACGGCGGCTCGACCACCGCGATCCTGCTGAACGTGCCCGGTGAGTCCGCGTCGGTGCCCACCACGCTCGACGGGTACCCGATGGCGAAGAAGGGCCGGGGCGGCGCGGCGCTGGCCACCGCCGCGATCGGCTCCTTCGTGGCCGGCACCATCTCCACGGTGGCGATCACCTTCCTCGGCCCGGCCATGGCCGAGGTGGGCAAGATGATCCAGCCGGCCGAGTACTTCGCGATCATGGTGCTCGCCTTCGTCACGGTCACCTCGCTGGTGGGCAACTCGGTGGTGCGCGGGCTGGCCAGCCTGTTCCTCGGGCTGGCTATCGGGCTGGTGGGCATCGACTCGCTCACCGGCCAGGCCCGCTACACCTTCGAGCTGCCGCGCCTGTACGGCGGGATCGACCTGATCATCGTGGCCGTCGGCCTGTTCGCGATCGGGGAGGCGCTGTACTCGGCCGGGCGGCTGCGGCACCGCCCCGAGGAGATCGTGCCGGTGCGCGGCCGGGTCTGGATGAACCGCGAGGAGTGGAGCCGGTCGTGGCGGCCGTGGCTGCGCGGTACCGCGATCGGGCTGCCGATCGGCTCGCTGCCGGCCGGCGGGGCGGAGATTCCCACCTTCCTCAGCTACGCGGTGGAGCGGCGGCTGTCCAAGCGCAAGGAGGAGTTCGGCAAGGGCGCGATCGAGGGGGTGGCCGGGCCCGAGGCGGCCAACAACGCCGCCTTCTCCGGTGTGCTGGTGCCGCTGCTGACGCTGGGCATCCCCACCTCGGCGACGGCGGCGGTGCTGCTGATGGCCTTCCAGGTCTACAACGTGCAGCCGGGGCCGACGCTCTTCGACGACCAGCCCGTGCTGGTGTGGACGCTGATCGCCAGCCTCTACATCGGCAATGTGATGCTGCTGGTGCTGAACCTGCCGCTGGTGCGGCTGTGGGTGCGGCTGCTGAGCGTGCCGCGCGAGCTGCTGGTGCCGGCGATCCTGGTGGTGGCGGCGCTGGGCGCCTACGCGGCCACCCAGAGCGTGTTCGGGATGGCGCTGGGCCTGGTCTTCGGTGCGCTCGGCTTCTGGCTGCGCCGGACCGGCTACCCGATCGGACCGCTGGTGCTCGGCGCGATCCTCGGCCCGCTGCTGGAGACCCACTTCCGGCAGGCGCTGGCCTTCAGCGAGGGCGACTGGACCGTCTTCGCCACCCGGCCGATCTCGGCCGCCATCCTGGTGGCGGCGGCGCTGATGCTGGTGCTGCCCGCCGTGCTGCGCCGCCGGGCCGGCATCACCGTGCCGGTGGCGGAGTGACGAGGAGGGCGCTCAGGCGACCTCCTCGGCGGCCGGGGCGTGCACGTAGACGGCGCCGTCGCGCACGGTGACGGCGTGGGTGCGCACCGGCCGCCGGGCGGGCAGCCCCGCGGGCAGCCCGGTGCGCAGGTCGAAGGACGCGCCGTGCAGGGGGCACTCCACCAGGCAGCCCTCCAGCCAGCCGTCGGACAGCGAGGCGTCCTGGTGAGTGCAGGTGTCGTCGATCGCGTAGAGCGAGCCGTCGGCGTTGAAGACCGCGATGGGGACCTCGCCGACGATGATCCGCACGGCCTCGCCGGGCGGCAGCTCGCTGAGACGGCACGCGTAGATCATCACGCCTCCGCTGTTGCTTAATGCGAAACACAATGCTTGATGCGCAACAGATTCGATGGTCGGTCCGGTCCGGCGCGCCGTCAAGGGGGACGCTGTAAACGCTGGGAAACGCCTGGGCGCCGGGACGGGCGCGGGTTAGCCCCGGCGCTCAGTGGATACCGTGGGATCATGGCCAACAGCACGAACCGCCATATCAACGTGTCCTCGGTACAGTCGGTCGATCGGGCGGTGAGCGTGCTGGAGATCCTGGCCAGGCACGGCGCGGCCGGCGTCACCGAGATCGCGGTGGAGTTGGGCGTGCACAAGTCCACCGCGTTCCGGCTGCTCGACGTGCTGGAGAACCGCGGCCTGGTCGAGCAGGCCGAGGAGCGCGGCAAGTACCAGCTCGGCCTCGGCATCGTCCGGCTGGCCGGGGCCACCGCCGCCCAGCTCGACATCGTGCAGGAGGGGCAGCCGGTCTGCGAGCGGCTGGCCGAGGAGCTGGGCGAGACCGTCAACATCGCGATCGCCGACGGCGACGGCGCGGTGAACGTGGTGCAGACCATCGGCGCGGCCGCGATCACCGGCTACAACTGGGTGGGGCGGCGCACCCCGCTGCACGCCACCTCCTCTGGCAAGGTCCTGCTGGCCTTCATGCCGCCCGACCAGCGCAGGAACCTGCTGCCCAGACGGCTGCCGCGGCACACCGAGCACACCCTCACCTCGGCCGCCCGGCTGCGCGAGGAGCTGGTCGCGGTGGTCGAGCGCGGCTACGCCACCTGCGAGGAGGAGCTGGAGGTGGGGCTCAACTCGGTGGCCGCGCCGGTGCGCTCCTTCAACGGATCGGTGATCGCGGCGCTCAGCGTCTCGGGCCCGGCCTTCCGGCTGACCGGTGAGCGGCTGCCCGCCGTCGCCGCGCGCACGGCCGAGGCGGCCGACGAGGTCTCGCGCCGGATGGGCTTCGGCTGACGGGCTCCGGTCCGCTCCGCGTTCGCGTCCGGACCGTCCGGCAGCCCGGAACGGCCCGTTCCATCCGGAAGTCACGGTCACGGTGGCGTAACAATGATTAACGCCGCGGGGGCTTGACGACGCCCGGAAGCGATCGCACATTGTTGAGCATCGCGCAACGCATCGCGTCATGCGCAACGATCAACGGCGTCCGCCTCCGGAGGGACCGGCTCGGCGGCCGCCGAGCGAAGCGAGGCAGAGCCGGTATGAGCGTCCCAGGCCCGCACCCGTCCCACGACTCCACCGCCGCAGGTCCCCGCGTCGTCATCGTCGGCGCCGGTATCGTCGGCTGCGCCCTCGCCGACGAGCTGACCGCCCGGGGCTGGACCCGCGTCACCGTGCTGGACCGCGGGCCGCTCTACACCACCGGCGGCTCCAGCTCGCACGCCCCCGGCCTGGTCTTCCAGACCAACCCGTCCCGGACGATGACAGCCTTCGCCGCCTACACCGTGCGCAAGTACGGCGGTCTGAGCCTGGACGGGCGGCCCTGCCACCGCCCGGTGGGCGGCCTGGAGGTGGCCACCACGCCCGAGCGGCTGGCCGAGCTGCACCGCAGGGCCGGCCTCGCCGCCGCCTCCGGGGTGCGCGGCGAGGTGGTGGGCCCCGAGGAGTGCGCCCGGCTCTGGCCGCTGCTGGACCCCGGCGCCGTGCTCGGCGGCTTCCACACCCCCGGCGACGGGCTGGCCGACGCGGTGCGCGCGGCCGAGGCCCAGGCCCGGCGGGCCGCGGCGCGCGGCGCCGTGTTCCGCGGCCGGTGCGCGGTGACCGGGCTGACCCGCGCCGGCGGGCGCGTCACCGGGGTGACCACCGACCGGGGCGAGGTCCCGGCCGAGGTGGTGGTCTCGGCCGCCGGGTTCTGGGGCCCGGAGCTGGGCCGCCTCGCCGGGGTGTCCGTGCCGCTGCTGCCGCTGGCCCACCAGTACGCCACCACCACCCGGCTGCCCGGCCTCGGCGGCGCCGGAGGACCCCGGCCCATCCTGCGGCACCAGGACGCCGACCTCTACGTCCGCGAGCACGGCGACCGGCTCGGCATCGGCAGCTACGCGCACCGGCCGATGCCGGTGGACCTCGCGACGCTCGCCTACCCCGACCCCGACTCCGAGCCCGGCGGCGCGATGCCCTCGGTGCTGCCGTTCACCGAGGACGACTTCGCGCCCGCCTGGGCGGACGCGGTCGCGCTGCTGCCCGCGCTGGCCGGGGCCAAGGCCGAGGAGGGCATCAACGGGATCTTCTCCTTCACCCCCGACGGCCTTCCGCTGCTCGGCGAGGCGCCCGAGCTGCCCGGATTTTGGCTGGCCGAGGCCGTGTGGGTCACCCACTCGGCCGGTGCGGCGCGGGCGGTGGCGGAATCGCTGGTCGACGGGCGCTCCAGCGTGGACCTGCACGCGTGCGACCCGAGCCGCTTCGAGGCGGCCCAGCGCGCCCCCCGCTACGTGGCCGAGCGCGCCGCCCGGAACTTCGTCGAGGTCTATGACATCGCCCACCCGCTGCAGCCGATCGAGCGGCCCCGCCCGCTGCGGGTAAGCCCGTGGCACCGGCGCCAGGAGGAGCTGGGCGCGTTCTTCCTGGAAGCGGGCGGCTGGGAGCGCCCGCACTGGTTCGAGGCGAACGCGCCGCTGGCCGAGGGCCTGGACCTGCCCGAGCGCGACGCCTGGTCGGCCCGGTACTGGTCGCCCGCTGCCGCGGCCGAGGCCCGCGCCACCCGCACCGGCGTCGCCCTGTACGACATGACGCCGCTGCGCCGCCTGGAGCTCACCGGCCCCGGCGCGCTGGACTTCCTGGACCGGATGACCACCAACCGGCTGGACCGCCCGCCGGGGACGGTCACCTACACGCTGCTGCTGGACCCGGGCGGCGGGGGGCGCTCCGACCTCACCGTGGCGCGGCTGGCCGGCGACCGCTTCCAGGTCGGCGCGAACGGGCCCCAGGACGAGGCGTGGCTGCGCGCGCACCTGCCCGCCGACGGCTCCGTGGCGCTGCGCGACGCCACCGCGGGCGGCTGCTGCGTGGGCGTGTGGGGGCCGCTCGCCCGCGAGCTGGTGGCGCCGCTGGCCGACGGCGACTTCTCCCACCAGGGCTTCGGCTACTTCAAGGCCCGCGAGACCTTCCTCGGCGAGGTGCCGGTCACGGCGCTGCGGGTCTCCTACGTCGGGGAGCTGGGCTGGGAGCTGTACACCAGCGCCGACCTGGGCCTGCGCCTGTGGGACCTGCTGTGGGAGGCGGGCCGCCCGCTGGGCGCGGTGGCCGCGGGGCGCTCGGCCTTCACCAGCCTGCGGCTGGAGAAGGGCTACCGGGCGGCCGGCACCGACATGACCACCGAGCACGACCCCTTCGAGGCGGGGCTGGGCTTCGCCGTCCGGATGGACAAGGGCGACTTCGTCGGACGCGCCGCCCTGCTGGAGCGGGCCGGGCGGGAGCCCGCGCGGCGGCTGGCCACCCTCACCGCCGACGACGGCGCGAGCCTGCTGATGGGCGGCGAGCCGGTCTACGCCGGCGGCGCGGGGGAGGCCGTCGGGTACGTGACCAGCGCGTCCTACGGTTACACCATCGGGGCGACCGTCGCCTACGCGTGGTTGCCCGCCGGGCCGGCCGCGCCGGGCACACCCGTGCGGGTCCGCTACTTCGACCGCGAGGTGGCGGCCACCGTGGCGGCGGACGTACTGGTCGACCCCGAGATGGCGCGGCTGCGCCGCTGAGGCCGCCGCGCGCCGCCGCGGCGGATCGCCGCCACGATGCCGAACCGAGAGGGGACCACCGCCATGCCCAGCAGTGCCGCCACCAGCGGGAGCCACGACGTCGCCGTGATCGGACTCGGCGGCATGGGGAGCGCGGCGGCGCGGAGCCTGGCCGCCAGGGGCGCGCGGGTGCTCGGCCTGGACGCCTTCGGCCCGGCGCACGACCGGGGCTCCAGCCACGGCGGCAGCCGGATCATCCGGCAGTCCTACTTCGAGGACCCCGCCTACGTGCCGCTGCTGCTGCGCGCCTACGAGCTGTGGGCCGGCCTGGAGCGCGACAGCGGCGCCGACCTGATCACCCTGACCGGCGGGCTGATGATCGGCCCGCCGGAGAGCACCGCCGTCGCGGGCAGCCTGCGCTCGGCGCGCGAGTGGGACCTGCCGCACGAGATGCTGTCCGCCGCGGAGATCCGCCGCCGCTTCCCCACCATGGCGCCCGGCCCCGGCGACGTCGCGCTGTACGAGGAGCGGGCCGGCTTCGTCCGGCCCGAGGCGACGGTCGCCGCCAACCTCCGGCTCGCCGCGCGGGCCGGCGCCGAGCTGCGCTTCGAGGAGCCCGTCACCTCCTGGCGGCCGCTGCCCGGCGGCGGCGCCGAGGTGCTGACCGCGAGCGGCCGCTACACCGCCGGCCGGCTGGTGGTCTGCCCGGGGGCGTGGGCGCCCCGGCTGCTGGCCGACCTGGGCGTGCCGCTCACCGTCGAGCGCCAGGTGCAGTACTGGTTCGCGCCGCGCGGCGGCACCGCCGCCTTCGCCCCGGACCGCCAGCCCATCTACATCTGGGAGTCGGCCGACGGCACGCAGGTCTACGGCTTCCCCGCCATCGACGGCCCCGACGGCGGCGTGAAGACGGCCTTCTTCCGCCGGGGCGAGCCGTGCGAGCCCGACACGCTCGACCGCACCATCCGGCCCGAGGAGGTGCGCGCCATCGCCGAGCACCTGGCCGAGCGGGTGCCCGACGCGCCCGGCCGCTACCTGCGCGGCGCCGCCTGCATGTACACCTGCACCCCCGACGAGCACTTCGTGATCGCCGCCCACCCCCGGCACGCCGGGGTGACGGTGGCGTGCGGCTTCTCCGGGCACGGCTTCAAGTTCGTCCCCGTGGTCGGCGAGATCCTGGCCGACCTCGCCCTGGACGGCGGCACGGCCCTGCCCATCGACCTGTTCGACCCCCGGCGCGAGGTGAGGACATGACCGCCACCGAACTTTCCGGACTCCCCGGCTCCGACGGCCCCGCGACCCTCGTCCCGACCCTCCCCGGGCGGGCCTACACCGATCCCGGCCTGTTCGAACGGGAGCGCGAGCGCATCTTCCACCGCATGTGGTTCTGCGCCGCCCGCGCCGCCGACCTGGCCGGTCCGGGCTCCTTCCGCACCGCGCAGGTCGGCGCGGAGAGCGTGATCCTCACCCGCGACCGGGCCGGGGAGCCGCGCGCCTTCCTCAACGTCTGCCGGCACCGGGGCGCCCGGCTGTGCACGGAGGAGGCGGGCACGGTGCGGCGCGCCTTCCAGTGCGCCTACCACGCGTGGACCTACGGCCTGGACGGGCGGCTGGTCGCCGCGCCGAACCTGGCCCGGATGCCCGACGTGGACCGCGACGCCTACGGCCTGATAGGCGTGCACCTGCGGGAGTGGCTGGGCTACCTGTGGGTCTGCCTGGCCGAGCGGCCGCCGTCCTTCGAGGACACCGTGGTGGCGGCGGTGACCGAGCGGCTGGGCGACGCCGAGGCGGTCGGCCGCTACGGCGTCGAGGGCTTGGCGCTGGGGCGGCGCATCCGCTACGACGTGCGGGCCAACTGGAAGCTGATCGTGGAGAACTTCATGGAGTGCTACCACTGCGCCACGATCCACCCCGAGCTGACCGAGGTGCTGCCGGAGTTCGCCGACGGCTACGCCGCCCAGTACTACGTGGGCCACGGCGCCGCCTTCGGCGCGGAGGTCGACGGCTTCACCGTGGACGGCGCCGCCGGCTTCGGCCGCCTCGACGGGCTCACCGAGGACCAGGACCGGCGCTACTACGCGGTGACCGTCCGGCCGCAGCTCTTCCTCAACCTGGTGCCCGACCACGTGATCGTGCACCGGATGTACCCGATGGCGGTGGACCGCACGGTGGTGGAGTGCGACTGGCTGTACCGCCCCGAGGTGGTCGAGGGCGGCGGGGACCTGTCGCGCTCGGTGGAGCTGTTCCACCGGGTCAACGAGCAGGACTTCGCCGCCTGCGAGCGCTGCCAGCCGGCGATGGCCTCGCGCGGCTACCGGCGTGGCGGGGTGCTGGTGCCCAGCGAGCACCACATCGCCGAGTTCCACCGCTGGGTCGGCGCCGCCCTCGGCGCGGACGGCGCCGAGGCCGGGGACGGCTGAGCGGCCCGAGCCCTCACAGCTCGCGCCGCATCACCGCCTCGTCCAGGATCGGCCGCACCTCCATGGCGGAGCGCCGCGCCACCGGAGTGAGCGCCGCGATCTCCAGCGCCCGGTCCAGGCTCGCGCAGTCGACCAGGAAGTACCCGGCCAGGTGCTCCTTGACCTCGGCGAAGGGGCCGTCGGTGACCGCGACGGAGCCGCCGCGCACCCGTACCGTCCTGGCCTGGGCCGGCTCGGTCAGCGCGTCGGAGGCGATCAGCTCGCCGGTGGCGGCCAGCCGCTCCCGGAGCGCGAACAGCTCGCGCAGCTCCGCGCGGTCGTCCTCGGAGCCGGTCCACGGCCGCTCGGGATCGCTGTAGATCATCAGCATGTACTTCACGGCCTGCCCCCGTCGGTCGTGCTCGATGGCGGTCCAGGCCGGCCAGTCTAGGCGGGGGCGCCGACACCCGGCCCGGTCCGGCGCGCGGGTCAGTCGATCCCGCGCGGCGGAGCGGCCAGCCGCGCCTCCAGCGCGTCGGCGGTGTCCTCCACCAGGGTGCGCGCGTAGCCGTTGGCGGGCTGCCGGTTGGTGGCGCACCACGCGCCCTCGCGGTCGCCGTTCATCGCCCGCCAGATCCGCCAGCCGGGGTGGAGGGCCTGTAAGAGCGCGCGGCGCTCTTCGTCTTCGCTGAGTACGGAAGCGTCCATGCCTACCAGGTTCGGGTCCGGGTGCGGACGCTGGTACTCCGATCCGAGGACGTTGCGGACGTTTTGCCACTAAATTCGTCCAACACCGTCCAACACCATCGGACAGCGGTCGCCCCAGGCAGGTGGACAATTGTGGCGAATGAGGCGCTCAGGCGAGCGATGATGGAAGCGCGGATGACGGACCAGCAGCTTGCCGAGGCGGTGGGCGTCGACGTGAAGTCCGTTCAGCGCTGGGTAACGTCGGAGAGGCGGCGGCCGCACCCGCGCCACCGGTGGGCCGCCGCGGACGCGCTGGGGGTGGAGGTCGACGTGTTGTGGCCCGAGACCGTGCGAACCACGTTCAAGACCGGTGCGGACCGCGAGGTCGTCGCCGTCTACCCGTACCGGTCGGCCTGCCCCAAGTCCAGTTGGCGGAAGCTGATCACCAATGCCGACTCCGAGCTGGTCTTCGGCGGGTACACCAACTACTTCCTCTGGCTGGAGCAGCCCAACCTGCGCGGCGCGCTGCGGCGCAAGGCCGAGCGCGGGGCGCGGGTGCGCTTCCTGGTGGGCGATCCCGACAGCCGCACCACCCGCGAGCGCGAGCGGGTCGAGGACGTCGCGCTGACCGTGTCCACCCGCATCCGGGTGACGCTGGACGAACTGGCCAAGCTGAGGGACGTCGAGGGCATCGAGGCGCGCCACTCCGACGGGCACCTGTCGCTGTCGGTCTTCCGCTTCGACGACGAGATGTTCGTGACCCCGCACCTGGCCGCGCTGGCCGGGCACGAGTCGCCGCTGCTGCACCTGCGCCGCCACCAGGACGACGGCCTGTTCGACCGCTTCCTGCTGCACGTGGACAGCCTGTGGGAGACGGCCAGGCCCGTTTTCGACGGCTAGCGCGGGAGCGCTCCCTCCGCCGGACCGCTCGCCCCGGGCCGTCCGGGCCGCGCGAAAAGAAATTCCGGCCGGATCCGCCCGCCCGTGTCGAGAACGCGGCCCGCGCTCCGACGTGTCCTGTGAAAGCCGCCCGACCAGGGCAGGCGCACTAAGAGGGACGCGACAGCTTTCGGAGGTCGAGACCATGTCCACGATGTTCGCGCAGAGCAGGCCCTTCAGCGGGTTCTCCATCGACGACGCGGAGGCGGCCAGGCACTTCTACGCCGAGACGCTCGGGATGGAGGTCTCGGACGTGCCCGGGATGCCGGGGATGCTGCTGCTGCACATCCCGGGCGGCAACCAGGTCTTCCTGTACTCCAAGCCCGACCACAGGCCCGCGAGCTTCACCGTGCTCAACTTCCCGGTGGCCGACATCGACGCGGCCGTCGACACGCTCATCGAGCGCGGAGTGCGCTTCGAACGCTACGAGGGCATGGGGATGGCGGCCGACGCCAGGGGAGTGCACCGGGGCGGCGAGGGCCCGGCGATCGCCTGGTTCACCGACCCGGCGGGCAATGTCCTCTCCGTCCTCCAGGACGGCTGAGCGCCCCGGGCGGGGCGGGCCGCCGGTCCGCCCCCGCCCGCGCCGATGGACCACAATGGGCGCGTGACGGCCGATACCGGACTGGCGGAGCTGCTGCGCGAGCAGGCGCCGCAGGTGCTCGGCGCGCTGCTGCGGCGGCACGGCGGCGCCGCCTTCGACGCGTGCGAGGACGCCGTGCAGGAGGCGCTGCTGGCCGCCGCGGCGCAGTGGCCGCATGAGGGGCTGCCGGACAGCCCGCGCGGCTGGCTGATCACGGTCGCCTCCCGGCGGCTGGTGGACCAGTGGCGCGGCGAGGAGGCCAGGCGGCGCCGCGAGGCGGCGGCCGCGGCCATGCTGCCGTTCGAGGAGCGCACCGCGCCCGCGGCCGACGCCGAGCGCGCGGCAGCCGACGACACCCTCACCCTGCTGTTCCTGTGCTGCCACCCGTCGCTGTCCAGCGCCTCGCAGCTGGCGCTGACGCTGCGCGCCGTGGGCGGGCTGACCACCGCGCAGATCGCGAGCGCCTTCCTGGTGCCCGAGCCGACGATGGCGCAGCGCATCAGCCGCGCCAAGCAGCGGATCAAGGCCGAGGGCGCGGCCTTCCGGCTGCCGCCCGCACCGCTGCGGGCCGACCGGCTCCGGGTGGTGCTGCACGTGCTCTACCTGGTCTTCAACGAGGGGTACACCGCCAGTTCAGGGCCTGAGCTGCACCGCACCGACCTCACCGCCGAGGCGGTCCGGCTGGCGCGCACCCTGCACCGGCTGCTGTCCGACGACGGCGAGGTGGCCGGGCTGCTGGCGCTGATGCTGCTCACCGACGCCCGCCGCGCCGCCCGCACCGGCCCCCGCGGGGAGCTGGTGCCGCTGGCCGAGCAGGACCGCGGCCGCTGGGACCGCGCCGCGATCGCCGAGGGCGTCGCACTGGTCACCGGTGCGCTGTCGCGCGCCGAGCTGGGCCCGTACCAGCTCCAGGCGGCCATCGCCGCCGTGCACGACGAGGCGCCCGACGCGGCCGGCACCGACTGGCCGCAGATCCTCGCCCTGTACGACCTGCTCGAACGCATCGAGCCCAATCCGATGGTCACCCTGAACCGGGCGGCGGCGCTGGCCGAGGTGCACGGCCCGGACGCGGGCCTGGCGGCGCTGGCCGCCCTGGACGGCGACGAGCGGATCGCCGGGCACCACCGGCTGGACGCCGTCCGCGCCCACCTGCTGGAGCGGGCGGGCGAGACCGACGCCGCCCGCGCCGCCTACCGGCGCGCGGCCGAGCGCACCGGCAGTGCGCCCGAGCGCGACTACCTCGCCGCGCGGGCGGCGCGGCTGGACTGAGCGCGGCCCGTCCGGCGGCCTTCTTGACAGCGAACATGCCTTAGCGGCTATATTGCCCATATGGCATCGACATTCGAGGTGCTGGCCGAGCCGAGGCGCCGGGAGATCCTGGACCTGCTCCGCGAGGGCGAGCAGCCGGTGGGCGCGCTGGTCGACCGGCTCGGCCTGACCCAGCCGACGGTCTCCAAGCACCTGAAGGTGCTGCGCGAGGCCGGGCTGGTCGAGGTGCGCCAGGACGCGCAGCGCCGGTGGTACCGGCTCAGCCCGGCACCGCTGGTCGAGATCGACGTCTGGCTCGCGCCTTACCGGGGGCTGTGGGAGGCGAGCCTGGACGCGCTCGAACGGCGCCTCGACCAGATGCCGGACCGGACCGAGCGGCAGGACACGGGAGAGGGGACCCGGTGAACGAGTCACAGGCACGGCTGACCGAGGCCGACGGGATCGCGCAGCTGCGCATCGAGCGGCGGCTGGCCCATCCGGTCGAGAAGGTGTGGCGGGTGGTCACCGAACCGGACGAGCTGGCGCACTGGTTCCCGGCGGAGGTGGTGTACGAGCCCGTCGTCGGCTCCGCGGTGCGCTTCGCCTTCCCAGGCGAGGAGGCGGACCCCGACGACCCCAACACCCGCGGCGAGCTGCTGGAGTACGACCCGCCGCGCCGCATCTCCTTCCGCTGGAGCGACGACGTGGTCACCATCGAGCTCAGCCCCGACGGCGACGGCTGCCTGCTGGTGTTCCGCCAGGACGTCGGCGGCGGCTTCCTGGGCCGGCTGGCGGCGGGCCGCGCGGCCGCGGGCTGGGACACCTGCCTGGACGCGCTGGCGGACCGGCTGGCCGGGCGCGAGCCGGCGGAGCCCGGCGACATGCTGGCCGCGATCGAGCGCTACGTCCGCGAGTTCGGGATCGACCGCGGTGAGAGCCGGGCCGTCGACGGCGGCTTCGAACTGCGCTTCGTCCGCGACCTCATCTGGATCCCGCTGGACCAGGCGTGGTCGCTGCTGGTGGAGGGCGCGGAGCCCCGGGTGGGCGGCGAACCGCCGCTGCGCGCCGTCAACGACACCGAGGCGGCCGGGCGGGTCACCGCCGCCGAGGCGCCCCGGGTGCTGGAGTACGAGTGGACCGGTGCGGACGGCACGGCCGCGGGCCGGGTGCGCTGGGAGTTCGGGCACGACCCCGCGGTCGGCACCCATGTGGTGCTGACCCAGACGGTGCCGGCGCACCTCGCCGGGCTGCGCGCGGCGGCGCTGGCCCGCTGGCACATCCACCTGGAGAGCTTCTTCGCCGCCACCCGGGGCGTGATCCGCTGCCCCTGGCCGGAGGACCGCGAGGCCGAGCTGACCGCCTTCTACGCCGAGCGGCTGGCCTGAGGGCCGCCGGGCGGCCCGGCACGCCGCCCCCGGCACGTCCCGGGGCGGCGTGCCGGGGCGGGCGCGCGGCTCAGACCGCCGGCTCGTAGCTGAGCAGGTCGTTGGGGCAGCGGGCCGCCTGGGCGGCCAGCGCCATGCGCTCGGCCTGGTCGGCCGTCAGGCCCCAGCGCAGCTTCACCGCGACCCACTCCGTCAGGTACCGGCAGCGCACCTCCTCCACCGGCGGCAGCCACTCCGCCGGGTCCTGGTCGGCCTTGCCCTGGTTGACGTTGTCGGTGACGGCCACCAGGGCGCGCTCGTCGCCCAGGTCGTTGGCGTAGTCGCGCCGCTGCGCGGCCGTCCACTGCGAGGCGCCGGAGTCCCAGGCCTCGGCCAGCGGCACCATGTGGTCGATGTCCAGGTCGAGCGGGGCGGTCCAGGTCTCGCCGTCGTAGTAGGAGAACCACTCGCCGGTGCCGACGGTGCACCGCCCGGAGATCTCCGGCGGGGTGACGGCCTCGTCGATCAGCACCTCGGCCCGGGTGCTGCACCCGTCGCGGTCGGCGTCGATCCAGTGCCGGAACTGGTCGCGGTCGTAGCCGGTGCGGTCCTCGGCCGCCTCGGGGACCCGCTCCACCGCCTGGTGCAGGGGGATCGTCTCCGCCGCCGCGGCGGGCGCCGCGAGCGGCACCGCCCACGCCGCCGCCCCCGCCAGTACCGCCCCGGCCACCGCCGCTGTCCTGCGCATACCGCCTCCATCCGCGTCATCGCCGTCTGCCGGGATGTTCTCTAGCAGGGCGGCGGCGCCGGCCGTGGGAGGCGGCCGCGGTGGCGGGGCGAGTCGCACCGCTTCGCCCGGACCTGCTCCGTCCGGGCGGCGGCGGCCGGCCCGGGCCGCGCTCAGCCGGCGGGGACCAGGGTGAGGTAGGCCATGCCGAGCACGTCGCGGTAGCCGCGCAGCCAGGACGAGCGGTGCCGGTCGGCGCGCTCGCGCGCCTCGGCCGCGCCGGGGCGGGCGGGATCGGCGGCCAGCCACTCCTCCACGCCGGCGAGGTAGCCGGACTCGAAGGCGTCCCACTCGTCGCGGCCCGCCCGCTCGATCCACTCGGGCCGGAAGCCGGCCGCCGCGGCGGCGTCGACCAGTCCGGCCAGGTCGAGGTGGTCCTCGGCGGTGGCGCCGGGCCACATCGCGGCCAGTTCGCCGGCGGTGGGCGTCCGCTCCCAGAAACCCTCGCCGAACAGGACGCGGCCGCCGGGCCTGACCAGGCGGCGCAGCGCCCGCAGCGCCCCGGCCGTGTGCTGCGGCGGGGCGGCGTCGCTGAGCGCGTGGCTCGCGCCCAGGCAGAGCACCACGTCGGCCGGTTCGAGCGCGGTGGCGGCGGCCGGGCCGCGGCTGAACACCGCCCGCGCGCCGAGCCCGCGCCGCTCGGCGAGCGCGCGCCCCCGGGCGAGGTCGTCCTCGCGCAGGTCGATCCCGAGGCCGGTGGCTTCGGGTACGGCGGCCAGGAGGCGCAGCATCAGCTCGCCCCAGCCGCAGCCGATGTCGGCCACGGTGCGGGGCGCGGTGCGCGCCAGCCGCTCGACCATCCGCGCGGCGCGGTCCGCCGAGAGCGGGCCGTGGAAGTCGAGCCGGGTGAGGCGGGGCGGTTCCCCGTGCGCTTGGGACACGGCGTGCAAGCCTAGGGTGCCGCCGCGCGGCGGCGCGCACCGCCCGGACGGCTCAGCCGGGGGGCGTCATGTGCAGGACGGCGGCGCCGTTGACGCGGTCGGCGGCCAGGTCGGCCAGGGCCTGGTCGGCGCGGTCGAAGGGGTAGTCGGCGACGGTGACGGCGAGCGGGTGGGCGGCGGCGAAGGCGAAGAAGGCGCGGCCGTCCGCGCGGGTGTTGGCCGTGACGCTGCGCAGGGTGCGCTCCTGGAAGAGGTGCCGCTGGTAGTCCAGGCCCGGGACGTCGCTGAGGTGGATGCCGGCCACGGCCAGGGTGCCGCCCCGGTCCAGGGCGCGCAGCGCGGGCGGGACGAGGTCACCGACCGGGGCGAACAGGATCGCGGCGTCCAGCGGCTCCGGCGGGGCGTCGAAGGCGCCGCCGGCCGAGGCGGCGCCGAGCGCCAGCGCCAGCTCGCGGGCGGCGGGCGAGCGGGTGAGGACGTGCACGGTGGCGCCCTCGGCCAGGGCCACCTGGGCGGTGAGGTGCGCCGAGGCGCCGAAGCCGTAGATGCCGAGCCGCCCGCCTGCCGGCAGCTCCGACCGGCGCAGCGCGCGGTAGCCGATCAGCCCGGCGCACAGCAGCGGCGCGAGCGCGGCGGCCGGGGCGTCCTCGGGCAGCCGGTAGACGTAGTCCTCCCTGGCCACCAGGTACTGCGCGTAGCCGCCGTCGGCGTCCCAGCCGGTGTAGGTGGAGTGCGGGCAGAGGTTCTCGGCGCCGCGGCGGCAGTACCGGCAGCGCCCGCAGGTGGAGCGGAGCCACGCCGCGCCCACCCGGGTGCCGGGCGGCGTGGCGGTGCCCGGCCCGCCGGCGGCCACCCGTCCGACGGCCTCGTGGCCGGGCACCCGCCCCGGCGCCCTGGGCGGCAGGTCGCCCTCTGCCAGGTGCAGGTCCGTCCGGCACACCGCGCAGACCTCGACCTCGATCAGCAGCTCGCCCTCGCCGGGCACCGGTACCGGTAGCCGGACCCGCCGCAGCGGGCGGCCCGCGATCGGACCGGGCTCAACCACTGTCCACGCGTCCATCTCGGCGGGCGGTGCCTCCATGGCGGCTCTCCTCTCGGCGGGCGGCCGCGCGCTCCCCTGCCCGCGGCGCCCTCACATCCT
Source organism: Allonocardiopsis opalescens (assembly GCF_003002095.1). Classification (GTDB taxonomy): domain Bacteria; phylum Actinomycetota; class Actinomycetes; order Streptosporangiales; family Streptosporangiaceae; genus Allonocardiopsis; species Allonocardiopsis opalescens. The sequence continues at coordinate 1,138,750 of NZ_PVZC01000001.1, forward strand.
CCGCGCACCCGGCGGCCGCCGGCAAAAAGCGCGGAGGCGCGGCGCGAGCGCGCGGCTCAGTCGGCCAGGACGCCCAGCCCTCGGGCGAGGATCAGGCCGCCGAAGACGAACAGCATCGTCACGCTCACCACGTCGTCGTGGTCGAGCAGCCAGGCGCGGGCCCGCTCCAGCCCGCGGCGGCCGTGCTCGCCGCTGCCGACGGCCGCGCCGAGCGCAAGGAGCAGCCCGGCGGCGCCGACGACCGCGAAGACCAGGGCGGCGCCCGCGTTCGCCGCCGTGCCCAGGCCGAGGTCGCCGATGGCGGCTCCGGCGCCCAGCAGCAGCGGCACCGTGGTGGGGTTGAGGACGGAGAGCGCGACCGCGAGCCCGATGACGTCGAGGGTGTCCATCGTCTCGGCGGCCGACAGCCACCGGGGCGGGCGGCGCGGCGCGTCGGGCTCGCGGGTGATGTGCCGGTGCACCGCCAGCCCGGCGAAGACCAGCATGGCGGTGCCGATCAGCACCCGCAGCCAGCCGGTCCAGTCGGGCGGCACCCCGCCCGACCGGACCGAGTCGCCGGTGATCAGCGAGACCGCCCAGGCGATCACGAAGGCGACGACCACCCAGCTCAGGATGAACACCCCGGCCCTGACCAGGCCGTCGCGCGCCATCAGCAGCACGATCACCGCCACGGCCGGCAGCGGGGAGGCGATCAGCCCGAAGGTGAAGGGCAGCAGTTCGGCGATGGCGCTCGGCATGGCGGCTCCTCCCGGTGCGCCAGGCACTACGGCGGGCGACCTCCATGATCGTCCGAGCGGTGCAAGCGGACCGCCAGCCGCCGCCCTGCGGCGGGTAAAGAGCGGGCGGCGGCGCGGTGGAGGCCCGGCCGGGCGGACCGGACGGGTTCGCGGGGCGGCCGTCGTAGTCCATAGTCGGCTATAAGATAGCCGACTATGGATATGATCGAGGTGCGCGCCGCCCCCGCGGCCGGCGGCCGGGCGGCGGTGTGACCGGCGGGCGCGAGGCGGCGGCCGCCGCCGGGCCCGTCGGGTACGCGCTCGCGATGGCCACCAAGGCGCACCGGGTGGAGCTCCAGCGGCGGATGGCCGGACTCGGCCTCTACCTGGGCCAGGAGCTGATCATCGTTGATGTCCACCGCAACCCCGGCACCACCCAGGCCGACCTCGCCCGGCGGATCGGCATCGAGCAGCCCACCATGGCCAGGGCGCTGGCCCGGATGGAGCGGTCCGGCTTCGTCCGGCGCGAGGCCGACCCCGCCGACCGGCGGGTGACCCGCCTGCACCTGACCGGCCGCGGCGCCGCCGCCGTCGCGGCGGTCGAGGCCGCCTGGACCGAGACCGACCGGCGCGCCACCGCCGGGCTCGATCCGGCCGAGGCCCGCGAACTGGTGCGCCTGCTGGCCGCCGTCCGGACGGCCTTCGGCAGCGGCGGCCCCGGCGGCGAGGACGGCTGAGCCGCCCCGGCCGGGGCGGCTCAGCCGGCGCGAGCACGAGGAAGCGGAGGAAGACGTGGAACTGGGACTCCAGGACAGGGTCGTGCTGGTCACCGGCGCGAGCACCGCCATCGGCAGGGCGACGGCACTGGCCTTCGCCGACGAGCGGGCGAGGGTGGCCGTCGGCTACCACTCCAACGCGGCGGCCGCCGCCGAGACCGTCGCGCTGGCCGAGCGGCGCGGCGCCCGGGCGGTCCCGTGGCGGCTCGACCTCGGCGAGCCCGGGTCGCTGGCGGCCGCCGTCGAGCAGGTCCGCGCCGAGCTCGGGCCGGTCGACGTGCTGGTCAACAACGCGGTCCGCTGGCCCGACCGGCCCGCGCCCGGCGAGCGCTTCGAGACGGCGCCGCCCCGGCGCTTCACCGACTCGGTCACCGCCAATCTGACCGGCCCCTACCTGCTGGCCCGCGCCGTCGTCGGCGACATGCGCGCCCGGGGCTGGGGGCGGATCGTCAACGTCTCCACCGGCCTGGTCGAGGACGGCTTCCCGGGCAGCGCCTCCTACGTCGCCGCCAAGGCGGGCCTGCACGGCCTGACCCGGGTGATGTCGCGCGAACTGGCCTCGGCCGGGATCCTCACCAATGTGGTGATGCCCGGCTTCACCCCCGGGGAGCGCGCGATGCCGCCCGGACTCATGGCCAAGGCCGAGGCCGCCGCCGCGACCGGCCGCGTCTCCCGCCCCGAGGACGTGGCCGCCATGGTCGTCTTCCTCTGCTCGGCCGCCAACACCCACACCACCGGCGAGGCCGTCCGCACCGACGGCCACTTCCTCAGCCCGACCTGACGGCGCGGGCCCCGGCGCGGCCGGCCGGGGCCCGCGCACGGCGGACCGGGAGCGGGCCGCGCTCAGCCGCCCGCCGGCTGGGACGGGCGGGGGACCGCCGCCGCGCCGGGCTCGTGCCAGCGGCCGGTGGACAGGAAGCCGTCGATGGCGGTGCGGTAGGGGGCGGGGTCGAGCCTGAGCGTGTCGCGGACCCAGGCGTCGTTGTAGTAGCTGGACAGGTAGCGCTCGCCCTGGTCGCACATGAGCATGACCACGCTGCCCTGCTCGCCGTCGGCCAGCATCTCGGCGATGATGCGCAGCGCGCCCCACAGGTTGGTGCCGGTGGACGGCCCGGCGCGGTGGCGCAGCGCGTCCAGCAGTACCCGCATCGCCGCGATCGAGGCGGCGTCGGGCACCGAGATCATCCGGTCGATGACGGCCGGCAGGAAGGACGGCTCGACGGCGGGGCGGCCGATGCCCTCGATGCGCGACGGCTTGCCCGTGATCCACTGGTCGGGCTTGGGCCAGCGGTGCTTGGGGCGGCCCTCGTTGCGGACCCAGTTGGGGAAGAAGGCGGAGTTCTCCGGGTCCACCACGCACACCCGCGTCTGGCGGCGGGTGTAGCGCAGGTAGCGGCCGATCGTGCCGGTGGTGCCGCCGGTCCCGGCGCCCGTCACGATCCACTTGGGCTCGGGGTGGCGCTCCTCGGCGATCTGCCGGAAGATCGTTGCGGCCAGGTTGTGGTCGTCGCGGTAGTCGTAGGCGCGCTCGGCGTAGGTGAACTGGTCCATGAAGTGGCCGTTGGGGTGCTCGGCGGCCAGCCGGGCCGCCTCCTTCTCGATGTCGCCGTCCTCGCCGGGGTGGCGCACCTCGCCGCCGAAGGACTTAATCAGCTCTTGCTTCTCGGTGCTGGTGCTCTTGGGCACCACGGCGGTGAACTTCAGCCCGAGCAGCTTCGCGAAGTAGGCCTCGGAGACGGCGGTCGAGCCCGAGCTGGCCTCGAACACGTGCGTGTCGGGGTCGATCCAGCCGGTGCACAGCGCGTGGGTGTACAGGGCCCGGGCCATCCGGTGCTTGAGGCTCCCCGACGGGTGCACCGACTCGTCCTTGACGTACAGGTCGATGCCCCATTGGGCGGGGAGCGGGAACTGGAACACGTGGGTGTCGGCCGACCGGGTCGCGTCGGCGTGCAGCCGCCGCATCGCCTCCGCCACCCAATCCCGCTTCCGCCGGTCGAAGTGGTCGACGATACGGGTCGTCACAGTCGCTTCACTCTGTGTAGTGGTCATGGCTCGGAGCGTACTCACGGCTGCGGCCGAGGGAGGCCCGGTCCGGGCAAATGGCGCCGCTGGGGGTGCGCCTGCGCGGGTCCGCCGCGCCGGGCCGCGCCCGCCCGGTCGCGGCAATCGTGATCATCTATGGGCTTGACGGGGCGGCCGGCCCGGGTCCATCCTCCATGGAAACCTTTCCATGGAAAGCTTTCCATCGGTGTCCGCGCACGTCGAGACTTGGATCGGAGGGCCGGTGGGCCGGACCGTGACGATCAGGGACGTGGCCGCGCTGGCGCAGGTGTCGGTGGGCACGGCCTCCCGAGTGCTGTCGGGCAGCCCCGCCACCTCGGCGGCGGCCCGCGAGCGGGTCACCGCGGCCGCCCGGCGGCTGGGCTACCGGCCCAACGCCCAGGCCAGGTCGCTGCGCTCGACCCGCACCCACACCATCGGGCTGCTGGTGTCCGACGTGCGCAACCCCTTCTTCGCCGACGTGGCGCACGCCGCCGAGCAGGCCGCGCTGGCCGCCGGCTACGTCACCCTGCTGGCCAATGCCAACGAGGACACCCGCCAGCAGGACACCTACCTGGAGACCTTCCTGTTCCAGCGGGTCGACGGCGTCATCGCCGCCCCGCAGGGCGCCGGCGGCGGTGACCTCGCCTCCCTGGTCGAGCGCGGCGTGCCGCTGGTCTTCGTGGACCGCACCGTCGAGGGCTTCGAGGTGCCCAGCGTGACCGCCGACAACGACTCCGGCACCCGCGAGGCCGTCGCCCACCTCGCCCGGCGCGGCCATACCAGGATCGGCTACATCGGCGGCCCCACCTCGATCTCCACCGGGCGGCTGCGCGCGGACGCCTTCGTGCGCGCCATCGCCGAGCACGGCCTGGACCCCGACCCCGCGCTGATCGCGCACGGCGACTTCATGTCGGCCAGCGGCGGGCGCTGCGCCGACGCGCTGATGTCGGTCCCGCGCCCGCCCACCGCGCTGCTGATCGCCGACAGCCCGATGGCCATCGGCGCGCTGACCGCGCTGCGCCGCCGCCGGGTGCGGATCGGCACCGACGTGGACCTCGTCGCCTTCGACGACGTGGAGTGGCTGTCGGAGCTGGACCCGCCGCTGTCGGTGGTGGCGCAGGACGCCGCCGCGATGGGGCGGGCCGCGGTGCGGCTGCTCTTCGACGTGATCGGCGGCCGCACCCCCGAGTCCGTCGTGCTGCCGACCCGGCTGATCGTCCGCCGCTCCTCCTCCGGCGCCGCGCCCGAGCCCGCTCCGGAACCCGTCCCGGCCCAGGGCCCCGCCCCCGCCGCACCCGCACCCGCACCCGCACCGAAGCCGCCGTCCCCGTCGAAAGGCCGACCGTGAGAATCGCACTGGGCAACGACCACGCCGGATACCCGCTCAAGCGGCACGTCGCCGAGGTGCTGCGCCGCCTCGGGCACGAGGTGGTGGACCGGGGCACCGACAGCGACGAGCCCGTCGACTTCCCCGACATCACCTTCGCCACCTGCGACGCCGTCCGCAAGGGCGAGGCCGACCGGGCCGTGCTGGTCTGCGGCACCGGCGTCGGCGCCGTGATGGCCGCGAACAAGATCGCCGGGATCCGCTGCGCGCTGGGCCACGACGTCTACTCGGCGCACCAGAGCGTCGAGCACGACGACGCCAACGCGATCGCGATGGGCGCCTGGCTGATCGGCCCGGCCACCGCCGCCGAGGTGCTGGAGTCCTTCCTCAACGCCCGCTTCGACGATGACGACGACACCGTCCGCCGGGTCGCCAAGCTGCGCGAGCTGGAGCTGCGCACCGCCCGCGAGCTGACCGAGGGCGGCTGAGCCCGCCGTCCCCCACCCCGACGCACCCGTCCCCACCCCCCACCCCAAGGAGACACCCCCATGACCGCGGACGATCCCGGCATCCGGCAGCGGGCAGCGCACGGTTCACCGGGCAAGGTCAAGACCGCGATGGCCTCGGCCGCAGGCACCTGCGTCGAGAACTACGACTTCATCGCCTACGGCACCGCCGCCGCCCTCTACTTCGACGACGCCTTCTTCCCCGAGTTCGACCCGGTCGTCGGCACGCTCGCCTCCTTCGCCACCCTCGGCGTCGGCTTCCTGATGCGCCCGGTCGGCGGCGCGCTCGGCGGGCACCTCGGCGACCGCTTCGGCCGCAGACCGGTGCTGGTCGCCGCGCTGCTGGTGATGGGCGTCGCCACCATGCTGATCGGCGTGCTGCCCACCTACGCGCAGGTCGGCGTGCTGGCGCCGGTGCTGCTGGTGCTGATCCGGATGATCCAGGGCCTGGCCTTCGGCGCGGAGTGGGGCGGCGCCGTGATGATGGCCTTCGAGCACGCGCCCTGGCGGCGGCGCGGCCTGTTCGCCGCGATCCCGCAGGCGGGCAACCCGCTGGGCATCGCCCTGGCCAATGTCGCCTTCCTCGCCTCGGCCGCGCTGGAGGGAGACTGGGCCTGGCGGCTGCCGTTCCTGGCCAGCGCCGTGCTCATCGTGGTCGGCCTGATCGTGCGGCTGAAGCTGAGCGAGTCGCCGGAGTTCGAGGAGACCAAGGCGCGCGGCCAGCTGGTCAAGAACCCCTTCCTCACCGTGCTGCGCCGCGACTGGCGCAACATCCTGCGGATCATCGCGCTGCGCGTGGTGGAGTCCTGCGCCTACTACCTCACCGCCACCTACCTGCTCAACTACGTCACCGAGCGCGACCCCGCCGCCCGGGCCGACGCGCTCACCGGCCTGGTCGCGGCCAGCCTCCTCGCGGTCGCGGTGACCGTCTTCGCCGGCTGGCTGACCGACCGCGTCGGGCGGCGCCGCGTCTACCTGGTCGGCTGCCTGATGGCGATCGCCTTCGGCTTCCCGATGTACCTGCTGGCCAACACCGGTAGCCCGCTCGCGCTGATGCTGGTCTTCGGCGTCGGCATCGGCGTCATCCACGCCGCGCTCACCGGCACGCAGGGCGCCTGGTTCGCCGAGCTGTTCCGGGCCAACACCCGCACCTCGGGCGCCTCGATCGGCTACCAGGTGGCGGCCTCGCTGGCCGGCTTCGCGCCCTTCCTCGCCGTGCTGCTGGTCGGCGCCTTCGGCTGGCCCGGCGCGGCCGGCTTCTACGTGGTCATCGGCATCGTCGGCATCTCCGGCGTGCTCGCCACCCGCGAGACCTGGGGCCCGGCCCAGCGCGCCGAGGTCGACGCCATCGTCGCCGGCACCGCCCCGGCCACCGGAACCCGCCCGGCCGGCACCACCGCCTGACCGCCGGCCCGTCCGAGCGCCGCCGCGGGGGCGGCGGCGCTCTGCCTGATCCGGGGCCGCGGGCGCCGGCCGGGGCGGCTCACTCGCGTTCGCGGCGGGCGGCGTAGCGGCCCAGGGCGCGGATCATGATCGCGTGGTGGCTGCACGGGAGCAGGTCCTGGAGCGGTTTCCAGGCGCGGTCGACCAGTTCGCGGGCCTCCTCCTGGCAGGCGCGGACGGCGCCGCAGGCGTGCAGCGACTCGGCGGCGGAGGCGACGGCGGCCTCGTCGGCCGCGCCGCCGCGCACGGTCTCCCACAGCGGGCGCATCCGCTCGGCGGGCAGCAGGGCGACGGCGTGGGCCAGCGGCATGGTGACCTTGCCGGCCCGCAGGTCCTCGGCGCGCAGCTTGGTCGCCCGCGCCGCGCCCGCGCCGGAGCCGACGGTGACGCCGCGCAGGTCGATCACGTCGTCGCTGATCTGGTAGGCCAGGCCCACCGCCTCGAAGTAGTCGCCCAGGGCGGCCACCCGCTCGTCGTCGGCCCCGGCGATCAGCGCGCCGACCTCGGCGACGCCGCGCACCGGGGCGGCGGTCTTCAACCGGTGCGCCGCCCGTACCCGGCGCAGCACCGGCTCGGCGTCGCCGGCCGCCACGGCGGCGTCCATCGCGGCGCGGTGCCCGGCGATGTCGACGGCCTGCCCGGCGTGCCCGGCCCGCAGCGCGCGCAGGTAGGTCTGGTAGACGCGCAGGCCCAGCCGGTCGTCGTCGGGCAGCACCCGCCGCATCACCTGGTCGAAGACGAAGTAGGCGGCGGTCGCCGAGTTGACGGCGGCCGCCTCGCCGTAGACGGTGTGCGCGGCCGGCCGGCCGCGGCGCAGCTCGGAGCGGTCCTCGATGTCGTCGATGACCAGGCAGCCGGTGTGCAGCAGCTCGGTGGCGGCCAGCAGCGCGCGGTACGGCTCGCTGCTCACCCCGAACAGCTCCAGGGCGGCGGTGGCGACGTAGGAGCGCCAGCTGCGGCCCAGGCCGTCGACGGCGTGCCGCATCGGCCGCACCAGCGAGCGGTGCATGTCCTCGGCCAGCAGCGGCTCGAAGTCCTCGGCGCCGTCCAGCCCGGACAGCGCGGCCAGGGCGGCCGGCTCGGGCGCATCGGGGTGCAGCCGGCGGATCTCGGCCAGGGTGACCTCGCGGACCCGGGTGATGTGCCGTTCGAAGTCGTCGACGCGGTTGTCGGGCAGCACCCGCAGCACGCCTTCGCCGCGCACCGGCCGCCCGGCCATGGCGCCCTCGGCGCGGACGTGGGCCTCCAGCATCCCGGGCGAGAACAGCAGGGACCTGATCTCCTGCTCGGGGAACCAGGTCCGCACCCGCAGGCTCAGCCCCAGCTCGGCCACCTCCAGGCGCCAGGCGGTGTCGTAGGAGTTGAGGGTGGCGACGGAGGTCCACGGCCGCGAGCCGGCCAGCCGCACCGGCACCGCGACCCGGTCGCCCTCCGGTGAGCACAGCACCGCGTCGCCGCAGCCCCCCGCGTCGGTGCCGGGGCGGTCGGCGCGGGCGGCCGACAGCTCCCAGCCGTTGTCGAGCCGGAGCGCGACCTGGGTCCTGGCGGCCGGCCGCCAGGCGTCGGGTCCGGCGAGCGCGCCGCCCGCCCCGCCGGCCATGGAGTGCTCGTACCAGCCGGTGCCGCGCACGGCCCGGGCCTCGCCGCCGAGGCGGACGGTGCCCTCGACGGCCAGCCGCGGCAGGCAGTAGCCGGTGGCGCCGTCGGCCGCGGACGGGTCCGCCGCCTCGGGCCGGGGCAGGGCGGGCTTGGCCGGGCGCAGCCGCAGCGCGAAGCCGCCGCCCGCGCCCTCGGCCGTGGCCAGGTAGCTCTCGCCGTCCTTGCGCAGCGCGGCGACGCCGCCGTAGTCCAGGTCGAGCCGGTCCTCGGCGACCCGGGCCGGGCGGGGCAGCGCCCGGTCGGGCAGCGGCGGGCGCCCCCGCGACAGCGCCTCGACCAGGGCGGTGCGCACCCGGGGGTCGACGGCCTGGTCGCACTCGGCGGCCGCCCTGGCCAGCTCGACGCAACCGGAGTCCAGCCAGGACTCCCCGTTCATGCGCCCGGTGCGCGGATCGGCGCACGACCAGCGCACGGCGTGCGCCGCCACCGGCGCGCCGCCGGCGCCGGGGCCGCGGTGGCGGCTGAAGCAGAAGGCCAGGCCGGTGCGGTCGTCGCCGTCGCCGTCCAGCCGGGCGGTGAACCACCAGTGCTCGGCGGCGCGGTCGGGCCCAGGGAGGTCGCCGGCGCCCGGGTCGGGGGCCGAGCTGTGCGGCGCGGTGCCGTGCCACCGCGCGTCCGACACGTCCACCGGCAACCTGCCTCTCTCCGAGCGGGCGGTCTCCCGGTGCGCCGTCCGCGACATCGACAGACAGTAGCAGTGATATGACTGTCGGTAAGCGTTGCCGTCCGGCGGTTCAGCGATCGGCGGGCGGGCGCGGACCGGGGCCGCAGGACGACGGACCGCCCCGGGCGCGGAGAGGGGGGCGCCCGGGGCGGCGGTTCGGGGACGGGCCGCTAGTGCACGATGGCCTTCTCCGAGCCTGCGCCGGTCAGCGAGCGCACCTCCATCTCGGCCTGCTTCTTGGCGTTGTGCTCCTTGGACAGGACCGTGCCGAGCCAGCCCAGGAAGAACGAGACCGGGATCGAGACCAGGCCGGGGTTCTCCAGCGGGAACAGGGCGAAGTCGGCCTCGGGGATCATCGAGCGCTCTCCCCCGGAGACGGCGGGGGAGAAGACGATGAGGGTGATGGTGACGATCAGGCCGCCGTAGATGCTCCACAGCGCGCCCGAGGTGTTGAAGCGCTTCCAGAACAGCGAGTACAGGATCGTCGGCAGGTTGGCCGAGGCCGCCACCGCGAAGGCCAGCGCGACCAGGAAGGCGACGTTCTGGTCGCGGGCCAGGATGCCGCCCAGGATCGCGGCGGCGCCGATCACCACGGCGGTGATCCGGGCCACCCGCACCTCGGCGTTCTTGTCGGACACCTCGCCCTTCTTGATGACGTTCGCGTACACGTCGTGGGCGAAGGAGGCCGAGGCGGTGATGGTCAGGCCCGCCACCACCGCCAGGATCGTCGCGAAGGCCACCGCGGCGATGAAGCCGAGCAGCACCGGCCCGCCCAGTTCGAGCGCGAGCAGCGGAGCGGCCGAGTTCGCCGCGCCCGGTGCCGCCTGGATGGCCTCCGGTCCGACCAGCGCTCCGGCGCCGTAGCCCAGCACCAGGGTGAACAGGTAGAACAGGCCGATCAGCACGATCGCCCACACCACCGACTTGCGCGCCTCCTTGGCGGTGGGCACCGTGTAGAAGCGCATCAGCACGTGCGGCAGGCCCGCCGTGCCCAGCACCAGCGCGATGCCCAGCGACAGGAAGTTCAGCCGGCTGATCTCGGTGGCGCCGTACTGCGCGCCCGGCGCCAGCACGGCCGCCCCGGCGCCGTCCTCGCGGGCGGCGGCCGCGCCCAGCAGCTCCGACAGGTTGAAGCCGTGCAGGCCGAGCACCCACAGCGTCATCACGAACGCGGCCGCGATCAGCAGCACCGCCTTGATGATCTGCACCCAGGTGGTGCCCTTCATCCCGCCGATCATCACGTAGACGATCATGACGACGCCGACGACCGCGATCACGACGGACTGGCCGACCGGGCCCTCGATGCCCAGCAGCAGGTTGACCAGGCCGCCGCCGCCCGCCATCTGCGCCAGCAGGTAGAAGAAGGACACGGCGAGGGTCGAGATCGCCGCCGCCGCCCGGACCGGGCGCTGCCGCATCCGGAAGGCGAGCACGTCGCCCATCGTGTACTTACCGGTGTTGCGCAGCAGTTCGGCGACGAGCAGCAGCGCCACCAGCCAGGCCACCAGGAAGCCGATGGAGTACAGGAAGCCGTCGTAGCCGTAGATCGCGATGGCGCCGCAGATGCCCAGGAAGGACGCGGCCGACAGGTAGTCGCCCGCGATCGCGATGCCGTTCTGCGGACCGCTGAACGCGCGCCCGGCCGCGTAGTAGTCGGCGGCGGTCTTGGTGTTGCGGCTGGCCCGCAGCACGATCACCAGGGTGATGGCGACGAACAGCCCGAAGATGCCGATGTTGAGCAGCGGGTTGATCTGGTCCAGGCTCTCCGCGGCCAGTGTCACGGCTTCCATCAGGCCCCCTTCTCGATGTCGTCGCGGATCTTGTCGGCGAGCGGGTCGAGGCGGCGCCCGGCGTAGCGCACGTACAGACCGGTGATCACGAACGTCGACACGAACTGGAGCAGCCCGAAGACCAGGCCGATGTTGATGTTGCCGACGACCGGGATCGCCATGAAGTCGTGCGCGTAGTCGGCGAGCAGGACGTACAGCAGGTACCAGGCGAGGAAGAAGGCCGTCATCGGGAAGACGAAGACCCGCAGGCGGCGGCGCAGCTGGATGAAGTCGGGGCTCGCCTGCATCCTCTCCCAGTCGTAGTCCGGCGGCAGGCCGCCGCTGTCTCGTTCGGTGTCAGTCATCCCTGTCTCTCTCGTGGCGTCGACGTCATCGGGATCACTCTCCCCCGCGACCCGTACGGATGTGGCGTGGGACACATGTGTCCCGCGCCACGTTAAGAAGGCGGAGCCGCCGCCGAGAAGGTCCCGCCGACCGAACGACGCGTCGCGCGACGAACGGTCGACGTACGGTCGGTCGGGCGCGTTCAGCGGTCGCGGCCCTGCTCTGCCGTTGAGAGCCGGTGAGTGGTCGCGGCCTGGGCTCTGTCGTTGGCGGCGCGGCGAGTTTCGACCCCCGCTCTACCGCCCTTCGGGCGCGGGAGGCGCCATTCGGCGCGGCGAGTTTCGACCCCCGCTCTACCGCCCTTCGGGCGCGGGACGCCTGGCGGCGAGGGCGAGTTTCGACCCCCGCTCTACCGCCCTTCGGGCGCGGGACGCCTGGCGGCGAGGGCGAGTTTCGACCCCCGCTCTACCGCCCTTCGGGCGCGGGACGCCTGGCGGCGAGGGCGAGTTTCGACCCCCGCTCTACCGCCCTTCGGGCGCGGGACGCCTGGCGGCGAGGGCGAGTTTCGACCCCCGCTCTACCGCCCTTCGGGCGCGGGACGCCTGGCGGCGAGGGCGAGTCCTGCAGGCGCGCCTACGGCGCGGGTGGTTCTTCTGGGGTGGGCTGGCCTGTGCTTGGACGGGTGGTTCGACGTTTCGGGCGGCGGTCTAGCGGGGGCGGTTCTGGCTGGGGGGTGGGCGAAGGCGCGCCTCGTCCAGGTGGAGGCGGAGCATGGCCGCGCGGGACCACGGGGCCGGGCGGCCGCGCAGGGAGATGGCGACCATGGCGGTGAAGGCGAGCGGGACCGTCCATGGGGCGGGCTGGGTGACGAGGAGGCCGGTCAGGCCGCTCAGGGGCGGGCCGAACAGGGCGGCGACGATCGCGCCCGAGGTGGTGAGCAGGCCGGTCACCACGCCGGTGAGGGCGCCGGCCGCGGTCAGCCGCGGCCACCAGATGCCCAGGACGAGCAGCGGGCAGAAGGTGGAGGCGGCGACGGTGAAGCCCCAGGTCACCAGGACTCCCGCGTCGACGGAGGTGGCGGGCAGCGCGAGCAGCACGGTACCGGCGGCCACCAGCACCACCGTGATCCGCAGCCGCCGCAGCCCGCCGGGCAGCAGGTCGTGCGCGATCGCGCCGGACATCACCAGCAGCAGGCCCAGCGAGGTGGCGAGGAAGGCGGCGAAGGCGCCCATGGTCAGCAGCGCGGTGAACAGCGAGCCCGGCCAGCCGGTGTCGACCTGCGCGGGCAGCGCGACCACGACGGTGTCGGTGGCGTGCGACAGGTACAGTTCCGGCACCAGCACCCGGCCCAGCGCCCCGTACACGCCGGGGAACAGGTAGAAGACGCCCAGCAGTACGACGGTGACGGCGGCGGTGCGCCGCGCGGCGCGGCCGTCGGGGCTGGTGTGGAAGCGCATCAGGATGTGCGGCAGCCCCATCGTGCCGAGCGCGGTCGCCAGCAGCACCCCCCAGGTGCCCAGCAGCGGGTGGCCGGAGTCCTCCAGGTCCAGCAGCGGCCGCCGCCACTCCGCGCCGTTCAGCGGCTCGTCGCCGCGCACCTCGGGCACCCGGGCGCCCTCGGGGAAGACGAGCGTGCGGCCGGCGTCGATGCGGTGCTCGCCCGGCAGCAGCGCGGCGCCCCCGCCGGGGGTCTCGACCCGCACGGGCTCGGCGACGCGCAGGGTGACGTCGACTTGGAAGGAGACCGGGGTCTCCCGGGTGAAGTGGGTGAAGGCCACCGGGTTCACCGCGTCGTGGCGCACCTCGGGGCCGGCCTGCACCACCAGCCAGACGGCGGGCACGATGAACAGCAGCAGCTTGAGGCAGAACTGGAAGGCCTGCACGTAGGTGGCGGCGCGCATCCCGCCCAGCACCAGGGTGACGCTGACGACCGCGCCCGCCACCAGCACGCCCACCCAGTACGGGTAGGCGCTCACCGCGCTCAGCACCAGCCCGGCGGTGCGGAACTGCGGCACCGCGTACAGCGCGCCGATCACCAGCACCACCACGGCGCACAGCCGCCGCAGCGCGGGGGAGGCCAGCCGCGCCTCGGCGAAGTCGGGCGGGGTGAGCGCGCCCGAGCGGCGCATCGGCGCCGCCACCAGGATGAGCATGGCGATGTAGCCGGCGGTGAAGCCCACCGGGTACCACAGCGCGCCCATGCCGTCCTTGACCACCAGGCCGGCCACGCCCAGGAAGGAGGCGGCCGACAGGTACTCCCCGGAGACGGCCGCCGAGTTCAGCAGCGGCGACACCCGCCGCGAGGCGACCAGGAAGTCGGAGCTGGTGCGCATGGCCGCCACCCCGCGCAGCCCGATCAGCAGGGTGCCGAGGACCAGCAGGGCGACCGCGAGCAGCGGGCCCATCAGCGCTCCTCGACCCGCTCGGCCCGGCGCAGCTGCCAGCGGGCCAGCAGCGCCATCGCCGGGTAGGGCAGCGCGGCCAGCATCAGCCAGGACACCGGGACGCCGAGCAGCCGCAGGTCGTCCAGGTGCGGCCAGAGCGCGAACACGGCGGGCAGGCCGAGCAGGAGGGCGACGATCAGCACCAGGGCGGGGACCGCCCTGGCCAGCTGCGCCCGGTACAGGCGGTCGGCGCGGTCGGCGTCGGCGGGGTCCAGCGGGGGCATCCGCCAGCGCCCGCGCGGCCGGCCGCGGGCGTGGGCGAGCCGGCTCTGCGGGCTCATCACCGCCACCCTCCTGGCGCGGTGCGGCATCAGGGCCGCCGCTCGGTGCGGTCGAGCTCGCCGCGCTGCGCCGCCCGCAGCAGCTGCTCGCGCAGCTCGCGGGCGTGCCGGCGGCTGACGGGCACGTCGCCCAGCTCGGTGTGGGCGAGCAGCCCGCCGACGGAGTCGCTGCGCAGCTCGCGCACGGCGCTGAGCGCCACCAGGAAGCCGCGGTGCACCCGGGCGAAGCCGGCGTCGGTCCAGTACTCCTCCAGCCGGGAGATGGGCATCCGGACCAGGTGCACCCCCGAGGGGGTGTGCAGCCGGACGTAGTCGCCGCTGGCCTCCACGAAGCGGACGTCGCTCCGGCGCACGTAGCGGATCCGGCCGCCGTTGTCGACGCGGATGGCCGCCATGGCGTCGGGCGCCCGGCGCGGCCGCTGGCCGCCGCCGGCGGGGGCGGCGGGCGGCCCGGCGGCGGCCAGCCGGGCGACCTTGGCCAGCGCGGTGGACAGCCGGTCGGCGCGGACCGGCTTGAGCAGGTAGTCGACGGCGCCCAGGCCGTAGGCGGCCAGGGCGTGCTCCTCGTGGGCGGTGACGAAGACGACCACCGGCGGCTCGCTCAGCTTGGCCAGCAGCGACGCCATCTCGATGCCGTCCAGGCCGGGCATGGAGATGTCCAGGAAGACGGCGTCGAAGCGGTCGGCCTGGATGCTGCGCAGCGCGCTGATGGGGTCGCCGGCCGCGACCACCTCGGCCACCTCGGGGGCGTCGCGCAGCAGCCGGCACAGCTCGTCCAGGGCGAGCGGGACGTCGTCGACGGCCAGCACCCGCAGCCCGGTACCGCGGTCCGCCGTCACGGCATCACCCCCGGCTGGAAGCGGGGCACCCGCACGACCACCCGGGTGCCGGCTCCGGGCGCGGTCTCGACCACCAGGCCGTACCAGGCGCCGTAGACGTGGCGCAGCCGCCGGTCGACATTGGCCAGGCCCACGCTGTCGGGCGAGCCGCGGCCGGCCAGGATCGCCTTGGCCCTGGCGGGGTCCATGCCGGCGCCGTCGTCCTCGACGCAGATGACGCAGTCGTTGCCCTCGGCCTCGCCGGAGACCTGCACCAGCCCCGCTCCGGCGCGGGCCTCCACGCCGTGCCGGATGGCGTTCTCCACCAGCGGCTGCAGCACCAGGTAGGGCACTGCGACGCCCAGCACCTCGGGCGCCACCCGCACCTGCACCCGCAGCCGCTCGCCGAGCACGGCCCGCTGGAGGATCAGGTAGGTCTCGATCGCGTGGAACTCCTCGGAGACGGTGGTGTAGTCGCCGTGCCTGGCCAGGCTGTAGCGGGTGTAGTCGGCGAAGTCGGTCATCAGCTCGCGCGCGCGGTCGGGCTCGGAGCCGACCAGCGAGGAGATCACGGTCAGCGCGTTGTAGACGAAGTGCGGCGAGATCTCGGCGCGCAGCGCGCGCAGCTCGGCCTGGGCGGCCTGCTCGGCGGAGGTCTCCAGCCGGCAGCGGTCCAGGGCGTCGGCCACCCAGGCGGCGGCCTTGCGCACCGAGGCCGGGCGGACCGGGCCGGCCACCACCAGCGCGCCGGCCAGCTCGCCGTTGGCGAACAGCGGCTCGGCCACCAGCGGCGGGCGGCCGCTCGCCGCCTCGGCGTGCAGCACGGCGTCGATCAGCGCCTTGACCTCGGTGTCGCCCGCGGGCCGGCCGGCCCAGGCGAGCGAGCCGGCCAGGTCGGCCAGGGCGAGGCCGCGGGCGCCGAGCAGCCGCCGCATCCGGCGGGCCGCCCGGCGGGCGCCCGAGCCGGCCAGGCCGTCGCGCAGGTCGCCGACCACACCGCGCGCCGCGCTCAGCGCCGCCATGGCGTCGGGCCGGGGCCGGACGGCCCACGGCCGCGCCGCGGTGCGGTGCGGCGGGCGGACGGGGGACGGGTCCATGGGCGGTTCCAGCGGCGCGCGGCATCGGTCGGTGGTCGGATCGCCGACGGGCCCCCGAGGACCGTCGGTGGGAGCGGACGCTCGTCGACCGTTCGTCCCGCTCGCGGCGCCGTCTGCCGCGCGAGGCGTACTGGTGGGCGCTCGTCCCCTGATGTGGTGGTCCGTCAGATCTTACGGTCGTCCGCAGGGGTATCGCACATCACACGCGCCCGAAGTCGGTACCTCCGCCGCGCCGCGCCTCCGTGCGCGGCGCGGTGCCGGGCGGGCGCGGTGGGCGCCCGGCCGCCCCGGCGCGGCGGGGAACCGGCTCCCGGCGGAACTTTCCGCCGTGCCGCGGGTGCCGCGGCGCCGTCCGTGGTGTCGCGGCGCCCGCCATGGTGTCATGGTGGAGCCATGAACCTGGAGCCGTACGTCGACCACCTACGCCGCGAACTCGCGGTGGCCGCCGAGGTGGGCGGAGTGGACGCGCGGGAGCTGGCCGAGCGGCTGACCGCCCCGCTGGAGTCCGCCGCCCGGCTGGCGCTGCTGGAAGCCCTGTCGGCCGCGGCCGCCGAGATCACCGGCGAGCTGGCCCCCGGCTCGGTCGACGTCCGCCTGCGCGGCCGCGACCCCGCCTTCGTCGTCACACCGCCGCCCGAACCGTCCTTCGGCGAGCCCGACGAGCGCGGCGGCATCGGCGGCATGGCGCCGCCGGCACCGCCCCCGCCGCCGCCGGAGGCCGATGACACCGGCGGCACCTCCCGGATCTCGCTGCGGGTGCCCGACCACCTCAAGCCGCGCATCGAGGAGGCGGCGGGCCGCGAGGGGCTGTCGGTCAACGCCTGGCTGGTGCGCGCGGTCGCGGCCGCCCTCGAACCCGAGCAGCGGGCCCGGCCCCGCGACGGGGCCCTGGGCGGGCGCGGCAGGCAGCGCTACACCGGCTGGGTGCGCTGACGGCCGCCGCCGGGGCGCTAGAAGGCCAGCACCGACACGATGCCGAGGTAGACGGCGATCAGCAGCACGCCCTCGAAGCCGATCCGGCCCCAGCCGCGGGTCTGCCGGATGAGCAGGCCGCCGAGCAGGATCGTGGTCATCAGCAGGGCGCCGGCGGTGAGGAACAGCTCGTCGGGGCCGGGTGCGTGGAAGAGCGACCCGGCCCGGTAGAACACGTCGCCGACGACCAGGTTGAGCACGTCGAGGCTGTTGCCGCCGATGACGGCGGCCACGGCCAGGGTCATCGCGCCCCGGCGGACGGCGGCGATGGCGGTGACCGTCTCCGGCAGCGCGTTGACCAGGCCCATCAGCACGGCTCCCACGAAGCCGGCGCTCAGGCCGGTGGCCGCCATGATCGCGGCGGCCGCCTCGGCGACGGCCCAGCCGCCCGCCGCCACGAACAGGCCGATCGCGGCGAACCGCGCCCACAGCGCACCGGTGCGGTGCTGGGCCACGCGGTCCCCGGCGGCCGCGCCGCCGCGGTCCCCGTCGGGGCCGCCGGACGCCTCGTCGGGGGTGTCGACCACGGTCTCCGCGGTCTCCACCGCCCGCCACATCGGCAGCTCGCTCTTGTCCCTGATCAGCCGGAGGCCGCCCAGGTAGAAGGCGACCATCGCCGCCGAAGCGGGATGGACGCCCAAGAGCGTCACGTCGGGCCCGAAGGCCGCGAGCAGCGCCAGCGCGAGCAGCCCGATCAGCAGGCAGCCGAAGAGCAGGTTGGCGGCGGAGGCGGCGGCGTGCTCCAGGTTGGCGCGCCGGTAGAAGAAGTCCGCGGCGGCCAGGGCGAGCGTCTGGGCGGCGATGCCGCCCACCGCGTTGCCGTAGGCGAGCCCAGGCTCGTCCGACGCCGCGCTGACGGCGGTCATCACGATCCCGGACAGGGAGGTCGCCAGGCCGAAGAAGACGGCGCCGAACACCGCCTCGCCCCACCCGGTGCGGTCGGCCAGCACATCGCCGAGCGCGGCCATCCGGACACTGCCCAGCACCGTGACGGCGGCGGCGAGCAGGAAGACGGCGACGCCCCAGCCCAGCGACCCCGCCGCTCCCAGCGATTCCAGCACGCTCCCGTTCCCTTCCGCTCGGCACCGGGGCGACGGCTACCCGGACACTCCGGGTCCAATCCGGTGTTTCGGCCGCCGACACGCGGCCCGCGCCGCGCGGGGCGCCGGCCGGCACAGTGCGTGATCATGGATGTGTCGGACGCGGCGATCCCCTGGAGGCGCGGTGAAGGCCGAGGAGGCGGGGCGGCCGATGAGGCACCGGCGCACCCTGGCGGTGCTGCTCCTGCTCACCGGCTGCGCCGGGGGAGTGGACCTGCTCTCCGTCGTCGTGCTCGGCGGGGTGTTCGCCGGCATCATCACCGGCGACCTCATCCACGTCGCCCACGGCCTCGGTACGGCGGCCTGGCGGACGGCGGCCACCGCCGCCGTCGCCGTGGCGGGCTTCGGCGCGGGGGTGGTGGCCTGGGCCCGGCTGGTCGGGCCGCGCGGCGGCGGCCCGGTGCGCCACCTCACCGGGGCGATGGCGGCGGAGACCGCGGTGCTGGCCGCGTTCGCGGCCGCCTGGGCGCTGGTGGGCGGGCGGCCGGACGGCCTGGCGGAGCAGCTGGCCCTGCTGGCCGCGGCGGCCGCGGCCATGGGCGGCCAGAGCGTGGTCGCCCGTACCCTGGGCAGCTCGACCACCTATCTGACCGGCACCTTCACCGCCGCGCTCTCGGAGCTGGCCAATGGCGGCCCGGCCGCCGCCACGCTGGCGCCGCTGGCCCGGCTGGGCGCGCTGCTGCTGGGCGCCGTCGCCGCCACCCTGGCCCTGGACGTGCTGCCCGCGGCCGCTCCGGCCGTCCCGCTGGCCTGCGCGGTGGCGGCGCTGCTGTGCCGGGTGGTGCGCCGTCGCTGAGGGGCCGGGCGCCGCGGCGGAAACGGGTGGGCCGGAGCGGATGCGCTACCGGGCGGTTGAGTGGGGAATTCGCGTCCGGCGTGGTCGGCGGGACGAATGCGGAGAACATGGCGAATTGGCCGGAAATCTAGTTAGAGAACTTTCGGCAATTGCGTCGCGGAAGGGTTCGCGGCCGCAGGCTCTCGCGGGTCGGCGGGCGGGGAGCGCCGTTTCGCCGAAACGTGCCACGGTGTTGACGCAGGGTGACGGCTCGCTGGTCGAGCTGCGATTTCAGAACCGTTACGGAACCGCACCGCGCCCGTGTTGACATGCTCGTATCCCGCCACGACGATAACGATCACCCTCTTTCCTTGGACTTTTCGTCCCATTTGGGGGTTTTCGGGTGCGTTTTGATAGGGCGGGCGGAGAAAGATGCGCAAGGTTCTGATAGTCGGTGGCGGCCAGTCGGGGATGCAGTTGGCGCTGTGCCTGCAGGAGCACGCCTACGACGTCACCCTCATGACGGTGTGCAGCGCCGAGGAGCTGTTCGGGGGGCGCGCCGTCTCCATGCAGATCCTGTACCACTCCGCCTGCGCGGCCGAGCGCGAGTACGGCCTGGACTTCTGGGAGGGGCGGCTGCCGCCGATCAACGGCATGCGGATCACCGGCCACCTCCCCGGCGGGGCCACCGCCTTCGACTGGACCGGCCGCCTGGACGCCCCGGCCCAGTCCATCGACGAGCGGGTCAAGATGGCGGTCTGGCAGCAGGAGTTCGAGGAGCGCGGCGGCAAGGTCGTGCTGCACGGCGCCACCGTCTCCGACCTCGACCGGCTCACCGGGATGTTCGACCTCACCATCGTCGCCACCGGCCACAGCGGCCTGGCCGAGATGTTCGAGGCCGACGGCTCCCGCCCGTTGGCCCGGATGCCGAAGGTGGCCACGGCCATCGCCTACCTGGAGGCGTCTGCGGCCTACCCGGACGCCGATGTCGTCGGCGTCGACATCGTGCCCGGCCTCGGCCACGTCATCGCCTGGCCCGGCTACTCGGTGAACGGCCCGTGCCACCAGATCGCCGTCACCGGCGCCGCCGACGGCCCGCTGTCGCGCTTCCCGCGGCGCCTCACCCCGCAGGCGCACCTGGCCGTACTGCTCGACCTGCTCCGCGAGTACCTGCCCGAGCGCTACGCCGCCTACCGCGGCGCCGTGCTCGCCGACCCCGGCGCCGTCGCCATGGACCACGCCAACCCGCTGGTGCGCCGGCCCGTGGCGCTGCTGCCCTCGGGGCGGCCGGTGCTGGGCATGGGCGACACCGTCGTGGTCACCTCCCCGGCCCTCCAGCAGGACGCCAACAACGCGAGCATGGCCGCCAAGGTGTACCTGGAGGCGATCCTGGCCCACGGCGGCGCGCCCTTCGACGAGTCCTTCATGCACGCCGCCTTCGAGCGCTACATGGAGTACGCGGGCCCGTTCACCAGCGAGGTGGCGGCCCGCCTGCACTTCAACCCGCCGTACGTGGTCGACTTCTGCACGGCGGCCGACCGCCACCAGGTGCTGGCCGACCGCTTCGTCAACGGCTTCGACGACCCCGCCGGCCTGGCGACCTGGTTCGCCGACGAGGACGCGACCCGGCGCATGGTGGCCGAGTGCGAGCACGCCACCGCCGGACGCGCCTGACCGGGGCCGTGCGGCCGCCGCGCACCGGCGCGGCGGCCGCACGGCGCGGCGCTCAGCGCCCGGCCGGCACCCGCGCCGGGGCGAGCGCCCGGCGCAGGTAGGCGCCGGTGTGCGAGCCGGGCGCGTCGAGCAGCTCGGCCGGGGTGCCCTGGAAGACGATCCGGCCGCCCGCGCTGCCGCCCTCGGGGCCGAGGTCGACCACCCAGTCGGCGTGCGCGATCACGTCGAGGTCGTGCTCGATGACGACGACCGTGCCGCCGCGCTCGTCCACCAGGTGGTCGAGCACGGTGAGCAGCCGCGCCGTGTCGGACATGTGCAGGCCGGTGGTCGGCTCGTCGAGCACGTAGATCGCGCCCTCGCGGTGCAGGTACGAGGCCAGCTTGATGCGCTGGCACTCGCCGCCGGACAGGCTGGTCAGCGGCTGGCCGAGCCGCAGGTAGTCCAGGCCGACGTCCACCACGGCGCGCAGGATCGGCGCCACCGCGCGGCGGCCGGCGAAGAACTCCAGCCCCTCGCCGACCGTCATCTCCAGCACGTCGCTGATGGTGGCGCCGTCGAGGCGGTAGCCGAGCACCTCGTCGGTGAAGCGCTTCCCCCGGCAGGTGGTGCAGACGGTGCTGACGCCCTCCATGAACGCCAGGTCGGTGTAGGTGACGCCCATGCCCTCGCAGGTCCGGCAGGCGCCCGCCGAGTTGGCGCTGAACAGGGCCGGGCTGACGCCGTTGGCCTTGGCGAAGGTCTTGCGGATGGGGTCGAGCGCGCCGGTGTAGGTGGCGGTGGTGGAGCGCCGGTTGGCGGTGGGGGCCGACTGGTCCACCACGACGGCGCCGGGGTGCTGGGCGCAGAAGACGCCGTACACCAGGGAGGACTTGCCCGAGCCCGCCACCCCGGAGACGGCGGTGAGCACGCCGGTGGGGATCTCCAGGTCCAGGCCGCGCAGGTTGTGCAGTTCGGCGCCGCGCACCGTCAGCGCCCCGGTGGGGGTGCGGACCTTCTCCTTCAGCCGGGTGCGCCGCTCCAGGTGCCGGCCGGTCGGCCCCTCCGAGGACTCCAGCCCCGCGACGTCGCCGGTGTAGACCACCCGGCCGCCCGCGGCGCCCGCACCCGGGCCGATGTCGATGACGTGGTCGGCGGCGGCGATCACGTCGCGGTCGTGCTCCACCACCAGCACCGTGTTGCCGTTGTCGCGCAGCTCCAGCAGCAGTGAGGTGAGCCGCTGCACGTCGCGGGCGTGCAGGCCGACACTGGGCTCGTCGAAGACGTAGAGCATGTCGGTGAGGGTGCTGGCCAGATGGCGGACGATCTTGATCCGCTGCGACTCGCCGCCCGACAGCGAGTCGGTCCTGCGGTCCAGGCTCAGGTAGCCCAGGCCGATCTCGACCAGGTGGCCGACCCTGGTCCGCAGCGCCTCGACCACCGGTGCCGCCTCGGGCACCTCCAGGCCGGCCAGCGCCTCCACCAGCCGGACCGCCTCCATCGCCGACAGCTGCGCGATGCCGTACCCGGCGACCCGGCAGTCCAGGGCGGCCCGGTTCAGCCGCGCCCCGCCGCACTCCGGGCAGGTGACCGTGGTGGTGTACTGAGCCGCCATCTTCCGGGTGCGCTCGCCCAGTTCGGCGGTGTCGCGCTGGATGTACAGGCGGCGGAACTTCGCCGCGGCGCCCTCGTAGGAGGCGTTCATCTGCGCGCCGCCCTCGCCGAACGGCACCGTGCCCGAGGTGGAGTACAGCAGGGTGTGCCGCTCCTCCGCGGTGTAGTCGCGCACCTTCTTGTCGGGGTCGAGCCGCCCCGAGGCGGCGTAGACCTGCCACATCCAGGTGCCGACCTTGAAGTAGGGCGCCAGCAGCGCGCCCTCGTTCAGCGAGAGCGCGGGGTCGAGGAAGGCGTCCATGTCGATGTCGGTGACCTCGCCGAGGCCGTCGCAGCCCGGGCACATGCCGGCGGGGAGGTTGAAGGAGAAGGAGTCGGAGTAGCCGACGTGCGGGGTGCCGGCCCGGGAGAACAGCAGCCGCAGCAGCGGCGCGATGTCGGTGATCGTGCCGACGGTGGAGCGCGAGCCGCCGCCGAGCCTGCGCTGGTCGACCACGATGGCGGCGCCGAGGTTGTGGATCATGTCGACGGCCGGATGGCCGTAGCTGGGCAGGAAGCCGCGGACGAAGGCGGGCAGCGTCTCGTACAGCTGCCGCTGCGCCTCGGCCGCGATCGTGTCGAACACCAGGGACGACTTGCCGGAGCCCGACACCCCGGTCACCACGGTGAGCCGCCGCTTGGGCACCTCGATGTGCACGTCGGCGAGGTTGTGCTCGCGGGCGCCGGCCACCCGGATCCACTCGGCGGCCGGGGGGAGCGCCCGTCCGGGGGCGGAATGGGGCATGTCGGGGTCCTCTCTTCGGCGCCGGCGTGCCGCGCCCTCGCTGTTTCCATCATCCATGCCTTCAAGTCTGCCATTGATAGGCGCCTTTAACTTTGGACGGCGATAGCTCCGACTAAGCTGGGGATTCGCATCGGCGAACTTCAACGTAAGGATGAAACCCGTCTGTGAAGGGGGACGCCATGGGCGGTGCCGAGGAGGGCTTGCGCCCGGTCGACCTGGCGCGGCTGGCGGGCGTCTCGACGCAGCAGATCCGCAACTACGTCGACGCCGGGGTGCTGCCGCCGGTCCGCTGGACGCCCGGCGGCCACCGCAGGTTCGGCCCGCGCCACCGCGCCGCCCTGCTCGCCTACCGGGCCCTGGCGCGCGGCTTCGGCTGGGAGGCGGCGCAGGACGTCATGCGGGCCGTGCACTCCGGCGAGGTGGCGGCCGCCCTGGAGGTGGTCGACGCCGGCCACCACGCCCTGCACGAGGAGCGGCTGGCGCTGATCGCCACCGCAGCCGCGCTGGAGGCGGTGGCCGGAGAGGTCCCCGAGGGGGCTGGCGCCGACGTGCCGCCCCGCTCGGGCCTGCTGGTCGGCGCCGTCGCGGCGCGGCTGGGCGTGCGCGCCTCGGTGCTGCGGATGTGGGAGTCGGCCGGGCTGCTGCGGCCCAGGCGCGACCCGGCCACCGGCTACCGGCGCTACGGCCCGGCCGACGTGCGCGACGCCCGGATGGTGGACATGCTCCGGCGGAACCGGTACCCGCTCACCCGGATCCGGCCGGTCCTGGACGGCCTGCGCCGCACCGGCGGCAGCGAGGAGCTGCGCGCCGCCGTGGCCGAGCGCAGGGACGCGCTGGCCCAGCGGGCCACCGCCATGCTGGCGGCCGCCGCCCGGCTGCACCGCTACCTCGCCGGCGAGCCGGACGGCGCCGGCCCGGACCTGCCCGAGCAGGACGGCGCGGACGGCCCGCCGCCGGACCCCGGGTGGTGCCGCCCGGCCTGACGGCGCCGGGGCGCGGTACGGTCCTTGCCATGCCCGCTCCGTCCGCACCCGTGACCGCCGACGACGTCGACCGCGCCGTCCGGCTCGCGGTCGACCTGCTCGCGGCGGCGCCGCCCGGCGGCTGGGAGCGCCCGGCGGGCGCGCTGGAGTGGACCTGCTGGGAGACGGCCGAGCACCTGGCCGACGACCTCTTCGCCTACGCGGCCCAGCTCGGCCCGCGCACCCCGCCCGAGGGCGAGGTGCCCTTCGCCTGGGAGAGCCGCCGGCCGGGCGGCCCCGCCAACACGGTGCGCGCCGATCCCGCGGCCGGGCCGCGCGGACTGCTGCTGGTGGTCGAGGCGTGCGGCGCGCTGCTGGCGGCGATGGTGCGCGCCGCGCCGCCGGGGGCCCGCGCCCACCACGTCTTCGGCCGCTCCGATCCCGAGGGCTTCGCCGCGATGGGCGTGGTCGAGACCCTGGTGCACACCGGCGACCTCGCCGAGGGGCTCGGCCTGCGCTGGGAGCCGCCCGCCGAGCTGTGCGCGCGGGTGCTGGCCCGCCTCTTCCCGGACGCGCCCGCCGACACCCCGCCCTGGCCGACCCTGCTGTGGGCGACCGGCCGCGCCGACCTGCCCGGACGGCCCCGCCCGGCCCGCTGGCGCTGGTACGCCGAGCCCCGGGGCGGCTAGCGGGCGGTCAGCGGTCCGCGCGGTCCGGCTCGGGCAGCAGGGAGCCGAGCGGGCCCAGGTCGAGGTTGAGGTCGGCGGCGGACAGGCCGTAGCGCTCGCGCAGCTCGGTCATCCGGTCCTCCAGCAGCATCAGGGTCATCCCGATGCGCTCCTCCTGGTCCTCGGTCAGGTCGCCCTGGTCGACGCGGCGCAGGGCCTGCCGCTCCATCAGCTGCCTGACCAGCTCGACCACGGTCAGCACCAGCTTGATCAGATCGCGTTCGACCGTGTCGGGCTCGGTGGCGATCCGGCGGCGCAGCCGGGCCGCCTCGCCGCCGGAGCCGCCGGCCGGCTCCGGGGCGCCGGCGGTGCGGTCGAGCGTCCGCTCCAGCTCGCCGAAGACGTCGTGCTCCTGCCGGTCGCCGGCGGGCGGCTGGTCCGGCTCCAGGTCGTAGACGGTGCGGGAGCCCTGCCGCTCGGGGTGCCGGGTCATGTGGCCGCTCCTTCCGCCGCCGCGCCGGGGCGCGGCCGGCTCACTCGCGGATCCATCCGGACAGCGGGTGGCCGTGCTCCCAGGGCGACGGGACGTTCTCGTTGACGGACGAGACCAGGGCGCGCAGCGAGATCCGCACCAGGTCGACGTCGGCGATGGAGACGGTGAGGTCGCCGGTGATGACCACGCCCTTGGCCAGCACCCGGTCGAGCAGGTCGACCAGGGACAGCTCGCGGTTGACCAGCGGATGGTCCTCGTCGAGCATCCGGGCGAGGGACTCCGGCCGCTCCGGCGCCCGGGGGAGGGGGAGGGGGAGGTCCGGGCGCTCCCGTCCGGCCGCCCGGCTCATGCCGGCTCCCCGGCGCGGTCGAGCCCCGCGAAGGAGTAGGGCGCCCAGGGGCCGGAGACCTCGACCCTGGTGCCCTCGGGCGCCTCATCGCGCAGCCGCGCCGCCGTGCGCAGGAAGCCCTCGGCGTCGTCCTCGGCGACGAGGTAGGCGGCGTTCAGCACGTTCTCGCCCGGCGCCTTCGACAGGGCGGCGTCCTGCGGCCGGTGCCTGGCCATGGCGTCGGCCCACTCGCGCAGGGCGGCGTCGACCCGCTCGACCAGGGCGGCCGCCACCTGCCAGCTGTCGTCGCGCCGCCGCCGCTGCTCGCGCCGCCGGCGCAGGTAGGCCCGGCCGGGGCTCTCACCGGGCTCGGCGCCGGCGGGGGCCGCCGGGGCCGGTTCCGGCTCGCCGCGGGAGCCCGGATCGGCGTAGATCTTCACGCCGAACTCCAGCCGCCCGCTCAACCGGTCCAGCGCGCGCTCGAAGACGGCGCGGTCCTCGTCCAGCGCCGCGCGCACCCGCTCCTCGCCCCGGTAGACCGTCGCCAGCCGCAGCGGCACCGCCGCGGCCAGCGGCATGACGGCGTCCACCACGGCGTGGTGGGCGCGGGCCACCCGCTCCAGCCAGCCCAGGTCCTCCAGCTTCGCCTTGAGCGCCGCCTCGTCGAACTCGCGCAGCGGCACCGGGCTGACCACCGCGAGCAGGCCGCGGTGCGCGACCGCCTCCACCGGGTGGCCGCCGACACCGGTGAGCCCGGCCAGCGGCGCCGGGTCGAAGGGCCGGGCCACCGCGTACACGTAGCGCGCCAGCGCGCCTTCGTCCACGCTCACCGGCCGCCCCCTCCGCGCCCGGCGCGGGAGCGGCCCGCTCCGGTCCGCTGCTGCCCGCCGCCGGCCTCCGTCTCGTCGTCGTCGGCCGGGCCGGCCTCCAGTTCGCCGCCGCGCCTCTCCTCCAGCAGCGCCAGCCGCTCGCGCAGCCGCTCGTTCTCCTCGGCCAGTTCGTCGCGCTCGCGACCCTGGGCCGCCGACGACAGAGCGGGGTCGTGCTCCCACCAGTCGATGCCCATCTCCTTGGCCTTGTCGACCGAGGCGACCAGCAGGCGCAGCTTGACGGTCAGCAGCTCGATGTCGAGCAGGTTGATCTTGATGTCGCCCGCGATGACGACGCCCTTGTCGAGCACCCGCTCCAGGATGTCCGCGAGGTTCGCCGACGACGAGCCGCCCCCGGACCGCACGGTCCGGGCGCCGCCCTGCCATGGTGCCGGCTGGGTCACGTGTGGCCTCCCACTCTCGGTGCTCCCCGCCCGCCCGGCCGCGCGGCCCGGCGGGCGGCTCGGTCAGCTCCGGCTCTTGCCCGTGCCGCCGGAGCCGCTGCGCGAACGGGCCGAGCCGCCGGAGGACGAGCCGCCCGAGCCCTTGGCGGTGGTCTTGCGCGCGGTCCGCTTGGCCGCCGCGGCCGAGCCCTTGGCGGCGCCGCCGGCGCCGCGGCCCGCCGAGGCGGCGGCCGAGCCGCCCTTGGCGGCGGTCGCCGACGCGCCCTCGCCCAGGCCCTCGGCGCGCGCGTGCAGGTTGTCCGACCAGCGGCTGCCCAGTTCGCCCGCGGCGTTCTTCGCGGTGGCCAGGCGCTCGCGCGTCTGGTCGGTGATCGGGCCGACGACGGGCACATTGGCCAGCTGCCGGCCGAGCAGCTTGAACATCAGCTGCGGGGTGATCCTGAACTTCTTGGCCACCAGGTAGGCGCC
This sequence comes from Allonocardiopsis opalescens, assembly GCF_003002095.1. Lineage (GTDB taxonomy): Bacteria > Actinomycetota > Actinomycetes > Streptosporangiales > Streptosporangiaceae > Allonocardiopsis > Allonocardiopsis opalescens. The sequence continues at coordinate 1,165,725 of NZ_PVZC01000001.1, forward strand.
GCCCGCGCCGACGACCAGGGCGGCCGTGGACTTCTTGCGGGAGCCGAGGAAGTAGCCGCCGAGGGCGGCCGCCGCGATCTTCGCGGTCGTCGCACCGTCGGCCCTGTCGGCCCTGTCTGCCCTGTCTGCCATGGGAAAGTCACCTTCGAATCGGTCTCAGTAGCGGTCGGTCCGGGCTTCGGCCTCCGCGAGCCGGTCCAGCAGCTCGTCCTCCATCCGGTCGAACTCCTCGTCGGAGAGCTCGCCGGCGTCGAAGCGCTCGGACAGCTCGGCCAGTTCGGCCCGGATCGCGGCGGGGTCGTAGTACTCGCGCTCGGCCGCGTCCAGGACCTGCCTTGCCGTCCAGCCGACGAAGCGGACCGGTGCCGCCGGAGCCGTGACGATGGCCTTGATCAGCCCCATCTCGTACCACTCCTTCGAGCGTCAGCCGACCGCTTGGCCGGGCGGGGTCACGAAGCTGTACGGCGGCAGCGGGCCGTTGAGCCGGATCTCCATCAGCCCGCCCTTCTCCTGCTGCAGCGCCGCCACCGCGCGGTGGACCTCGTCCAGCCGGTCGCGGTGGACCAGCAGGGAGACATTGGCCAGGCAGCCGCCCACGGGCGGGCCGAGCACCACGCTCTCGGCGTGCTCGCTCAGCGGCCGCACGACGGTCTCGGCGTCGCGCTCCCTGCGCTCGGCGAGGGCATCGGAGACGCGCTCGCCGAAGGCCATGCGCTCGGCCGTGCTCCCGCCGCCGGCGGCGCGCAGCTCTTCGTTGGCGGCCCGCAGCTCCTCGTCCTCGGCGAGGACGGTCCGCAGCGCCGCCTCCTCGACGTGCGCCGCCTTGACGTTGACCTCGACGCGGTCTGCCAGCCGGTCCAGCAGCCCGGCGTAGTGGCCGGCGGAGCGCTCCAGCTCGGCGGCCACCTCGGAGTCGTCCTCGGCGACGGCGCCGAAGCGCATCGGCAGCACCGCGCCGTGCCGGGCCAGCTCCACCAGGACCTCCTGGTGGGCGCCCAGGTCGCGGCGCTTGGGCCGCAGCCCCTCCGGCGCGGTGCTGACGGCGGCGGCCAGGTCGCCGCCGCGCACCAGCCGCACCTCGGCGGGGGGCTCGCCCACACCGGTCAGCGTGGCGGGGTCGGGTGCCCCGTCCGCGCGGACGATGCCGTAGACGTAGGTGCTCATTCGGCGTCGCTCTCCTTGTCCTTGCTGGAGGAGCTGCGCCGCCGCCTGGCCGGCTGCTTCTCGTCGTCGCCGTCGCGCCGGAAGGTGTCGCTGATGGCCTCGGCGGCGCCGCTGATCATGCCCTTGCTCTTGCCGCGCGCACCGCGCTCCACGGTCCCGCCGACCAGGTCGGGCAGGCCGACGGAGTCGCTGCCGCTCAGGTCGAGCCGGTTGCACGCCGAGGCGAAGCGCAGGTAGGTGTCGACGCTCGCGACGACGACGCGCACGTCGACCGTCAGCAGCTCGATGCCGACCAGGGAGACGCGGGCGAACACGTCGATGACGAGGCCCTTGTCGAGAATGAGGTCCAGGACGTCGTAGAGGCCGGTGGAGCCGCCGCCCCGGCGGCTGGCGCTCTGCTGCATCACTGTCATGGGGGTGTGCTCCTTTCGTCCTCCAGCGGGGTCGAAGGAGGAGGTCGGGTGGGGCCGCGGTCGTTCGGGCCCGCCCCGGTCACAGGGCGTCGGCGCGCCCCCGGGTGTACCGGCGGACCCGCCGGTAGCCGGCGAGGTCGCCTTCGGAGTCGAGGTCGACCGTGTAGGTCGCGAGCAGGCTCACGGTGTCGGGGACACGCAGCAGTTCGACGGCCTCCAGCGTCACCGTCCAGCCGTCCTCGGCCTTCTCGACGCCGGAGACGCCCTCGACGGGGATGCCGACCAGTTCCTCGAACTGCTCGCGCGCCGCGCCGATGAGGGCCGCCACCTTGCCGCGCGGCCGCTTCTCGTCGGCCTCCGGACTGCTGCTGTCGCTGCTCATCGCCCTCCCGTCCCGCGGTCTGGGGCGGGGCTCTTTGCCCGCCGCCTGGTAAAGGCGATACCGACTCTTTGCGGGACGAAACATCCACCGAGTTCGAGGCGCCCGCCGCCGGGCCGGGCCTGGTCCGCGCCGGCTCCGGCGTTCGCGCAGCTCGGACGGGTGGCGCCGGCGGTGCCCGCCGCGGAGCCGGGCGCGGCGCAATCGGGCGGCGGCCGGTCGCCGCGCAGCCCTGCGATAATCAGTACGTACAGCTCATGATTCAGTGCGTTAGAATCTGTGTGGGAGCCGCGGAGCGGGCGCGACATATCGCTCGTCTTGGGCGGGCGGGTCCGCGTGCATTGGCGCGTTCCGTCCGGCCGGTATGATCATTTGAGCTTTTCGTACCAGGGGCTCTATACGGATCTCCGCGGGTGCGTATAGTCGCCTCGTGCGCCCGAGGCTCGGCGATGCCCGGTTTCTACGGGGATGAGCCCGCGGGTGCGGGGCGCGAAAGGCGCGAAAGGAGTCGGGCCCCCCGGCGCCATCACGCGGCAACGTGATCGGGCGACGCTCGGAGGGCCCTTCATGGGGCTCCCTGTGATCGCCTCAGCCGAGGCGGGTCACAGGGGGCCGTCCCCGCCACCGAAGAGTGCGCGCAGCCACTCCCATCCGGCCAGGGCCAGTCGGCCCAGGCCGGCGAGTGCGCTCAGGCGCCCCCAACGGTCCGGATCGGGATCGCCGCGCCTGCGGCGCCGTCGACCCACGGGTACCTCCTCTCCAACCCCCGGAGTCGGGGGCGGACCGCGGGCCCGGGGAATCCCGTGGCGGCCCGGGTCGCACCGGTCGGCCGACCCCCGTTCCCGACGGTCGAACGGCACGGCTGAGGTACCGGGTCGAACTTACCGTGACCAGGTCCGGTGCGGATGGCGAACAGGCGCATTCGGGGCAGAGATCCAGCTCAGCGGCCGCACCGGCAGAAATCGGCGCGCCGGCCGGCAAAGCCGCCCAAGCGGCCGGACCGGGCCTGAGCGGCGCCCGCGCGGCACGGGTCCGCGGCCGACGGGCCCGGCCGCCCCGCCCGCCCCGGCGCGGTCAGCCGCGGCCGATGAAGGGCATGGCCGTCGCGGTGAGGGTCAGGAACTGCACGTTCGCGTCCAGCGGCAGCGCGGCCATGTACCGCACGGCCTCGGCGGCGTGCCGGGCGTCGAAGACCGGTTCGGGCGCCACGCGCCCGTCGGCCTGGACGGCGCCGCGTGCGATGCCGGCGGTCAGCTCGGTGCCGGCGTTGCCGATGTCGATCTGTCCGCAGGCGATGCGATGCGGCCGGCCGTCCAGCGAGATCGCCTTGGTCAGCCCGGTGAGCGCGTGCTTGCTCGCGGTGTAGGCGGCGCTGCCGGGCCGCGGGCTGTGCGCCGACACCGAGCCGTTGTTGATGATCCGCCCGCCCTGCGGGCGCTGCGCCCGCATCATCGCCACCGCCTGCCGGGCGCACAGGAAGGCGCCGGTGAGGTTGGTGTCGAGGGTCGCCCGCCAGTCCGCGACGGACAGCTCGTCCACCGGTCCGGTCGGGCCGAAGGTGCCGGCATTGTTCACCAGCAGGTCGAGCCGCCCCCAGGCGTCGCGGACCGCGCCGAACAGCGCCGCCACCGAGTCCGGATCGGTGACGTCCGTCGGCACCGCGAGCGCCGCCCCGCCCGCGTGGCTCCCCGCCGACTCCACCAGGGCGGCCTCCCGCCGTCCGGCCAGCGCCACCCGGTACCCGTCGGCCAGCAGCGCCCGCGCGATCTCCCGCCCCAGCCCCGAACCGGCCCCGGTCACCACCGCCACCCGCTCCGGCTCCGCCCGGTACGCCATGGCCCGCCTCCCACCCGTCGCCGCGGCCCCCCACCGGACCCGCGAGCCCCATCGTGCCGTACGCCCGCCGGGGTACGGCACGGGCGGCCGCGGCTCTCCCCGGCGTACGGCCCGCACCGCCGCGCCCGCCGCCGTGCGGGGCGGCCCCGCGTCCGGCCGTCCGGCGGCGGGGGCGCGGTGCGCCGGTCCGGCGGGGCGGCCTACGCGCCGTACGGGCGCCGCCGTACGCCGCGGGCGGGTCGGCGCTACGTCGGCGCGGGCGGCCGGACGGTGCGCGGGTACGGCGATCCGGGCAGGCCGGGTGTCGTGCGCGGGCCGATTCGCGGGGAGGCCGGCGCGGGGAGGCTGGGAGCCGTTCACCGATTCCCCGCACCGAACCACGGAGGTTCCCGTGTCCGCTCCCACCCTTTCCGCCTCCCGCACCGCGCCCGCCTCCCGCCGGGCCGCCGACCGCGTTGCCGCCGCCGCCCGGCGGGCGGCCGCGCTGCTCTCCGAGCGCAGTGTCGACGTGCTGCGCGTCAGCCTCGGACTGGTGTTCCTCGCCTTCGGGCTGCTGAAGTTCGTGCCGGGGCTGAGTCCGGCCGAGGACCTGGTGGTGCGGACGGTCGACGTCCTGAGCCTCGGACTGGTCCCCGGGCCGGTCGGGCTGGTCCTGGTCGCGGTGCTGGAGACCTTCATCGGCGTCACGCTGGTGACCGGGCGCCTCCTCGGGCCGGGCCTGCTGGCGCTGGGCGGGGCGACGGTCGGCTTCCTGGCGCCGCTGGCGCTGTTCCCGGTTGAGATGTTCGGCTCGGGCCCGAGCCTGGCGGCCCAGTACATCGTCAAGGACATCGTGCTGGTCGCGGCCGCGCTGGTGGTGGCCGCCAAGGCCTACGGCTCCCGCACGCGGGCGGCGGCCGGCGGCTGAGCGGCCGGCCGCGCGGCCCGGGGGCGCCAGGGGCGTCCCCGGGCCGCCGCGTGCGCCCTGCCGGGCTCAGCCGAGGCGGTCGGCCCAGGCGGTGAGGCGGGCCAGGAAGGCGCGGCCCACGGGCGGAGGCTCGGCGGCGAGGACCACCGCGTGGAAGGCGTGCGGCATCCCCTCGTAGACGTCGAGGGCGACGTCGACGCCGGCCGCGGCCGCCGCGGCGGCGAAGCGGCGCGCGTCGTCCAGGAAGACCTCGTCGCCGCCGGTGGGCAGCAGCAGCGGCGGCAGTCCGCGCGGGTCGCCGTGGAGCGGCGACTGCGGCGCCTGGTCGGGGGCGGCGCCCGCCAGGTACTGCGGCGCGATGTGGCCGAGCGAGGCGCCGCCGAGCAGGTCCTTGTCTGCATTGGCGGTCAGGGACGGGCCGGAGAAGGTGAGGTCGGTCAGCGCCGACACCGGCACGGCGCCGGCCGGGAGCGGGGTGCCGTCGTCCTTGAGCACCAGCAGCGCGGAGAGCAGCACGGTGGCGCCCGCCGACTCGCCCGCCAGGATGATCCGCGACGCGGGTACGCCCTGGCCGAGCAGGTCGCGGTAGACGGCGAGCACGTCGTCGACGGCGGCGGGGTAGGGGTGCTCGGGGGCGAGCCGGTAGCCGACGCGCAGCGCGGGGCGGCGGACGGCCCGGGACAGGCGGTGCGCCATCACCCGCTCGTTGCCGCGGTGGGAGTACTCGAAGCCGCCGCCGTGCACGTACACGAGCACGCCCGCGGCCAGGCCGGCGCCGTCGGCGTCCACCCAGTCGCAGGGGACGCCGCCGGTGCGCGGCAGCAGGGGCGCGGTACGCGCGTCGGCGGGGAGCGGGGCCGGGGCGAAGGCGCCCGAGGTGAACAGCTCCCGGACGGTCGCGCGCTCGGCGTCGGAGACCGGGACGCGGGTGGTCATGGCGGTGGTGGTAATGGCTGATTTCCTTTCGCGAGTTTTTGGGCATGCGAAATGCGTGGAGGGGAATTCTGCTCGCCGCCGCGAACGGACGGAATCACGCGATTTCACTGCGCGGGAATGGCCTCTGCGGGGTCGCGCGATATCCGCGGGCGCACCCGCGGACCCGGTCGGGCGGGGGCGGCGCGGGCCGCTGAGCAGTGGTGGACGCGCACGAGGTCACACGGGCCGGATCAGCCGCCGAGGCGGCCGGACGCGGCGGGCGGCGCGAGTGCGAGGGCGCTTAGCCGAGTCCCATGAAGTGCGTCATGACGGCACCAGCTCCTCGGGGGTCGGGTGCCGACCCGCGGCCACCGGTACCCGGTGGCACAGCACGGCACGACCGATATTCAAACCCTTCGCCGTTCCGGTGTCAAGCGCGCTGATTGCGGACCGGAATTCCATCGGACCGCCGGGTGAATTTCAACCGCCCCTTTTCCGGCGCGCGTTTCCGGGACCCCGCCGGGCGGCGCGGGGAGCGGCGGTCAGGAGCGCGGGCACCCCGGCCGCGGGCTCACTTGCGCACGACCCACACGGCCCGCGCCGCCGGGAGGCCGAGGTCGACCCGGCGGCCGTCGACCTCCACGGTGAGGACGCCCGCGGCGGCCTGGTGGCGGACGACGGTGATCCAGCCGTCCAGCCCGATCCCGGCGCCCGACAGGTAGCGCAGCAGCTCGGCGTCGGCGTCGGAGACCCGCGCCACCTGCCCGGCCGCCCCTTCGGCCAGCTCGCACAGCGAGACGGCGGGCAGTTCGGGCAGTTCGCCGTCGCGGCTGGGGATGGGGTCGCCGTGGGGGTCGCGGGTGGGGCGGCCGAGCCGCCGCTCCAGGCGGTCCACGAAGGCGGCGGAGACGGCGTGCTCCAGGATCTCGGCCTCTTCGTGCACCTCGTCCCAGCCGTAGCCGAGGTAGGTGACCAGGAAGGTCTCCAGCAGGCGGTGGCGGCGCACCATGTCCAGGGCGGCCCGCCGCCCGCTCTCGGTCAGCGCGATCGAGCCGTAGCGGGGATGGGAGACCAATCCCTTGGCGGCCAGCCGCTTCACCGCCTCCGACACGGTCGGGGTGGAGACGCCCAGCCGCTCGGCCAGCGCGGAGGTGGTGACGGGCTCGTCGCTCCACTCCTGGGCGCCCCAGATCACCTTCAGGTAGTCCTGGGCGGTGGGGGTGAGCCCGCTCGTCGTCACGCGCCCAAGCTTACGGGGCGGCCGCGCCGCGCCCGGGACAGGCGGGCGCCGACCAGTCCGTGGCGCGGGCTCAGCAGGTAGACCAGGCCGAAGGCCGTGCCCTGGGCGAGCACCACCATGCCGCCCGAGGAGGTGTTCAGGTGGTAGCTGAGGTAGAGCCCGGCCACCGCGCAGACCGCCGCCAGCGCGGGCGCGATGACCAGCATGCGGGAGAAGCGGTCGGTGAGCAGGTAGGCGGCGGCCCCGGGGATGATCAGCATCGCCACCACCAGGATCACGCCGACGGCCTGGAGGGCGACGACGGTGGTCAGCGCCAGCAGGCCGAGCAGCAGGGCGCCCAGCCGCCGGGGCGAGAGCCCGATCGCGTGCGCCTGCACCGGGTCGAAGGCGTACAGGGTGAGGTCGCGCCGCTTGAGCAGCAGCACCGCGAGGGTCACCGCGCCGAGCACCAGCACCTGGACCAGTTCCGGGGTGTACACGCCGAGCAGGTTGCCGAACAGGATGTGGCTGAGGTCGGTCTGGCTGGGCACCACCGAGATCAGCACCAGGCCGAGCGCGAACAGGGTGGTGAAGACCGTGCCGATGGCGGCGTCCTCCTTCACCCTGCCGCCGTCGCGGACCACGCCGATCAGCGCGACGGCGAGCAGGCCGAAGACCAGCGCGCCCAGCGCGAAGGGCGCGCCGACCAGGTAGGCGAGCACCACGCCGGGCAGCACGGCGTGCGAGACGGCGTCGCCCATCAGCGACCAGCCGATCAGCACCAGCCAGCAGCTGAGCACCGCGCAGACCACCGCCGCGACCAGGGTGACGGCCAGCGCCCGCAGCATGAAGGGGTACTCCAGCGGGGCGATGAGCAGCTCGAAGGGGCTCACGCGGCCGGCTCCTCGGCGAGCGGGTCCAGGCCGAAGGCCAGGGCCAGGGTGTCGGGGTGCAGCACGGAGGCGGGGTCGCCGTGGGCCAGGACGGCGTTCTTCAGCAGCACCGCCTCGTCGCACAGCCGCGGCAGCGCGCGCAGTTCGTGGGTGGAGACCACCACGGTCCGCCCGGCGGCGGCCAGCTCGCGCAGCAGCCGGGTCATCGTCGCCTCCGAGCGCTTGTCGATCCCGGCGAAGGGCTCGTCGAGCAGCAGCACGGACGCGTCCTGCGCGAGCGCGCGGGCCACGAAGGCGCGCTTGCGCTGGCCGCCCGACAGGGCGCCGATCTGCCGCCCGGCCAGGTCGGCCAGCTCCACCCGCTCCAGGGCGGCGGCCGCGGCGGCGCGGTCGGCGGCGCGCGGGCGGCGGGTCCAGCCCATGCGGCCGTAGCGGCCGGTCATCACCACCTCGCCCACGCTGAGCGGGAAGGTCCAGTCGACGCTCTCGCTCTGCGGGACGTAGCCGACCGCGCCGGACCGCCGGGCCCGCGCGGGCGGCTCGCCGCCCACCAGCACGGTGCCCCGGTCCGGCCTGACCAGGCCCATGACCGCCTTGAACAGGGTGGACTTGCCCGAGCCGTTCATGCCGACCAGGCCGCAGACCCGGGCCGCGCCGATCTCCAGGGAGACCTCGGACAGGGCCGTCACCTCGCCGTAGCGGACGGTGAGCCCGGCGACGGCGACCGCGGGCGCGCTCATGCCGCCGCCCCGGCGAGCGCGTCGGCGATCAGCTCGGTGTCGTGGCGGAGCAGGTCCAGGTAGGTGGGGACGGGGCCGTCGGCCTCGGAGAGGGAGTCGACGTAGAGCACGCCGCCGAAGGCGGCGCCGGACTCGCGGACGACCTGCTGCATGGCGTCGTCGGAGACGGTCGACTCGCAGAAGACGGCCGGCACCTCGTTGTCGCGGACGAAGGCGATCGCGGCGGCGACCCGCTGCGGGGTGGCCTGCTGCTCGGCGTTGACCGGCCAGATGTAGGACTCGCGCAGCCCGGCGTCGCGGGCCAGGTAGGAGAAGGCGCCCTCGCAGGTGACCAGGGCGCGCTGCCGCTCGGGCAGCTCGCTCAGCCGCGCGGTGAGCTCGTCGTGGACGGCCCGCAGCTCCTCGGTGTAGGCGGCGCCGTTGGCGGCGTAGGCGTCGGCGCGGACCGGGTCGAGTTCGGAGAAGGCGGTGACGATGTTGCCGACGTAGACCTCGGCGTTGAGCGGCGACATCCAGGCGTGCGGATTGGCCGCACCGTCGGCGCCCTCGATGGGGATGGGCTCGACCCCCTCGCTCGCCACGGCGCGGGGGGTGCCGCCGCCCGCGGCGCCGGACAGGAAGCGCTCGAACCAGGCTTCGAGGCCGAGCCCGTTGTCCAGGATCAGATCGGCCTCGGCGGCGCGGCGGGCGTCCTCGGGAGTGGGCTCGTAGCCGTGGACCTCGGCGCCCACCCGGGTGATCGACTCGACGCGCAGGTGCTCGCCCGCGACATTGCGGGCGATGTCGGCCAGGACGGTGAAGGTGGTCAGCACGACGGGCCGGCCGTCGGCGGCGGCGGAGTCGGATCCGCCGCAGCCGGACAGCCCGGCGAGGACGGCGATGGCGCAGCCTGCCGCGGCCAGGCGGCGGAGGGCGGCTCGAACTGGGGAGTTAGCCACACCTAAGAAATTAGTTCGGCCAGGTTAACTCCGTCAATGGGACGAAGGTCCCATTGCCCTCAACCGGTGCGGACCGGGCCGCTGACCACGTCGAGCAGCCGGGACAGCCGGTCGGTGAAGCCCCGCCAGGCGCCGCTGCGCGCCGGAGTCTCGCCCGCCGCCAGGCTGACCAGGTGCTGGGCGGTCTCGAAGGCGAGCGGGCCGGGCACCACCAGGCCGTCGGGGCGCAGCGCCGCCCGGGGCCAGGGCCCCTCCGGGCCGGCGGCCACGGTCAGCGCCTCGTGGGCCAGGCCGCGCAGCTCCCGGTCGCCGGACTCCAGCGCCAGCACGGTGGCGCCGGCCCGGCGCGCGTCGTGCACCCGTTCCAGCAGGGCCTCGCCGCTGTCGTCGGGGGCGACCACGAACACGGTCTCGCCCCGCCGGGCCGCCTCCAGCCGGCGCAGGCCGACCGCGAGGTGGCCCGGCGCTCCGGGCGGCACCCGGTGCCGGACGAGGGTGGGCTCCAGTTCGGGGCGGCCCGACCAGCGGGCCTCGTCGGCGAGGTGCGCGGTGAGGTGCCAGGGCTCCTCGACCGGGGTGCCGACCAGCAGCAGGCCGCCCGGGTCGTGTCCGGCCGAGCCGAGCGTCCGCGCGAAGGCGCGGGTGCGGTCGACCCAGGCCGACCCTTCCAGCAGCTCCCTGACCATCCGGGTACGTGCGTCGTCCACCGTCACTCCTGCGCGCTCGCGGTCCTTATTGCGAACAATACGCAATAAGGGTCGGGCCTGGGAGCGGCCGGACCGGTCCCTCGCGCACGGCCGAGCGCGAGGGGCGCGGCGGCGGGCCGCCGCCCCGCGTCCGGCCGCCGGGGCGAACCGTCCTTTGTGCATTTATGTTACCCGAAAAGCCGAAACGAATTCCGTGTCGTTCCGGGGGAGATTCACGGAAGTCGCCACATGGGTTCCGTGCGGGAAAGATAATGGCTGTCGGTGCCGCCGTATGGACGGCGCCGGGTACGCAGTACCCCGTGAAACGCACGAACAATGCACCAGGGGTGATTCAATGAAGTCCTTCAGTTTCGCCGCGGCCGCGTTCGGCGCCGCGATCGCGATGGCCGTCATCGGCGCGGGGCCGGCCGGCGCGTCCACCGGTGAGGTCATCGTCTTCACCACCGAGGCCGAGCAGCTCGTCACCCACCGCGACCTCCCGTCCGGCAGCTGCCACCGGCTGCCGGCGACCGCGCACGTGCTGGTCAACCGGTCCGACTCCGACCTGTTCATCCACGCGAACCCCTCCTGCATGGGGCCGGGTGTGCGGGTCGCGCCCGACCGGGGCTGGCACGCGCCGCCCAGCGGGCTCTTCAGCTTCTCCGTCGCCTGACGACACCGGGTGCGCCCGTCCGGGCCGAGGTCCGCCCGGACGGGCCGCGGCGCCCCGCCGCCGGAACGAAACGACAGCCGGATTCCGGCCTTTTTCGCGGTGATCCCCCCATTTCGACACCGCGCCCGATTCGCCGGATGCGATCCCGTTTCGGAATCCGCTTTTTGACGGAAGCCGCCCATTGGTAAAGACTGGGTCCGGCTCTCGGAAAGGCGCGCACAGCGCCTTTCCGCGGCTACGGCGGCCCCATGCCCGCGCCGGTTTCCGTCCATGCGGCCGGGGCCGTGCGGGAGAGCGGTTTCGTCGGTACAGGCGCGCCAGTCGGCCCGGAAAGGCGTTCTTGCACATGCTGCACTCTTTCGTCGTCGGCCTGGGCAGATCAGGGGCGGGACTCCACCTGCCGTCGCTGGCCAAGGCGCGCGCCGCCGAGCCGCACCTCTTCGCCCCCGGTCCGGTGCTCGGCCACGACCCCCTCCGCCCGCCGACCGCCGCCCCCGGCCTCCTCGCGGCGTACTCCCTGGAGGAGGCGGCCCGGCGCCTGCCGCCGCACCGCACCGTCGTCCACCTGTGCACCCCGCCGCACCTGCGCGCCGGCCTGCTCGCGCGGCTGGGCGGCCTCGGCTACCGCATGGTGATCGTGGAGAAGCCGCTCGCCCTCGACCTGGTCGGCCTGGCCGCCGTCGCGCGGGTGCGGCGCCGCTTCGGCCTGGACCTCACCGTCACCACCCAGTGGCTGGAGAGCGCGCTCACCCGGCGGCTGCGCGCGGCGGTCGACGGGCGCGCCCACGGGCCGCTGCGCGCCATCCGGGTGGCGCAGCACAAGCCGCGCTTCACCCGCGGCGGCGCCGGCACCGACCGGCACCCGACCGCCTTCGACGTCGAGCTGCCGCACGCGCTCGCCGTCGTACTCACCCTGGCCGGGGGCGCCCGGCTGGCCGCCGCGGCCCTGGACGACCTGGTCACCGACCGCGCCCGGCTGCCCCGGCTGGGCGGGGCGCGGCTGCGGCTGCACCACCGCTCCGGGGTGCGCACCGAACTCCACTCCGACCTCGGCTCGCCGGTGCGCGAGCGCCGCATCGTGCTGGAGTTCGACCGGGCCGTGCTCACCGGCCACTATCCGTGCTCCGACGCCGACCACACCGCCCAGCTGCGGATCGACGCCGAGGGCCGCGAGCCGGTCCGCTCGGTCTTCCCCGACGACTCCCTCCCCGCCTTCGTCCGCGCCGCCTACGCCCGCTACCTGCACGCGCCGCTCACCCCCGGCACCCTCCCGGTGCAGGTCGACGTGGTGCGGCTGCTCACCGAGGCCAAGGCCCTGTGCGCCTCCCCGCCGACCGGTGCCGAGCGGCGCGAGGAGGTGGCCGGTGCCCGCTGAACCCCGCGCCGATCGCGCGCCGGCCGCACCCGGCTGGACCCTCGCCGGCATCGGCGACGAGGCCGCCCCCGAACTCGGCGGCCAGCTGGCCGCGCTCGGCGAACTGGGCTGGCGGCACCTGGAGCTGCGCGGCGTCGACGGCATCCCGGTCGCCGCCCTGGACGACGCCGCCTTCGCCCGCGCGGCCGAGCGGATCCGCGCCGCGGGCGTCACCGTGGTCGCCGTCGCCGCCAAGATCGGCGACTGGTCGCGGCCCGCCACCGGCGACTTCGCCCTCGACCTGGCCGAACTCGACGTCCTGGCCCGCCGCTGCGCCGCACTGGGCACCCGGCTGGTGCGCGTCATGTCCTACCCCTCGGGCGGGCTGCCCGAGGCCGAATGGGGCCGCCGCGCCCGCACGCGGCTGCGCGCCCTGGCCCGCCGCGCCGAGGACGCCGGCCTGCTGCTCGCGCACGAGAACTGCGCCGGCTGGGCTGCGGACCGGGCCGACCGCATGCTCGACCTGCTGGCCGAGGTGGACAGCCCGGCGCTGCGGCTGCTGTTCGACACCGGCAACGGCGTCGCGCACGGCTACCCGGCCCAGCCGCTGCTGCGCGCCGTCGTCGGGCACGTGGTCCACGTGCACGTCAAGGACGCCGTCACCGCCCCCGGCGGCGGGGTCGGCTACGTTCCGCCCGGCACCGGCGAGGCCGGGGTCGCCGAGTGCCTGCGCCTGCTCGCCGCCCACGGCTACCGCGGCGCCCTCTCCCTCGAACCCCACGTGCGCCTGCGCCCGCACGCGCCCGACGCCGGCCGCGGCGACCGGGCCGCCTTCGTCGGCTGCGGCCGCGCCCTGGAGCGGCTGGCCGCCGAGGTCACGGCCGCGAACCGGCCCGAGGCGGCGGCCCGGTGAGGGCCGGTCCCCGTCCACAAGAGCGCGCGGCGCGGCCGTCGAAGCAGCGGCGCGGCGGTGGCCGCGCCGCCGTCGCGGTCCGCCGCCGCGCGTGCGGGCGGCCGGCCGCCGGTGCCGTGTGCTTCGGGGCCCGGGCGGTGGACGGATGAGGGCCGGACTCGGCCCCGAGGACCGCGAGCTGCTGCTCCGGCTGCTGCGGCTGCCGACCGCGGGGCCGCTGGAGACCGGGCCGGGCGGGCCGCGGCCGCGGCTGCGCGAGGCGCTGGCCGAGTACGCGCGGGCGGCCGGGGCGATCGGCTTCCGCACCGTGCACCACGGCTGTGCCGAGCCCGCCGAGCTGGACCGCGACGACGTCCCGGCCCCGGTGCGCGAGGCGCTGGGAACGCCCGGCTTCCTGGCCGACCAGCCGAGCCTGGTGCTCCGGCTCGGCCCCGCGCTGCCGAAGGCGCGCACGGTGATGTTCAACGTGCACCTGGACACCGTCGCCGGGGAGCAGCCGGCCGGCTTCGACGGGGCGCGCTTCCGCGGGCGGGGGGCGATCGACGCGAAAGGGCCCGCGGTGGCGCTGCTGGCCGGGGTGCGGGCCGCGCGGGCGCTGCGGCCGGCGATCGGCCGCGACGTGGCGGTGCTGGTCCAGGCGGTGGCCGGGGAGGAGGGCGGCGCCATGGGCGTGCTCGGCACCCGGCCCCTGGTCGAGCGCGGCTTCACCGGGCGGCTCAACGTCTTCTGCGAGCCCACCCGGCTGCGCTTCCTGCCGCGCAGCACGGCGGCGATGACCGCGCGGGTGGTGGTCGACGGCGACGGCGCCGTCGACGACCGGCCGGGCACCGGGCACAACGCCAGCGTGCTGCTCGGCTTCCTGGCCCAGCACCTCGGCCGCGCACTCGACCCGCACGCCGCCGCCGGCGCCGTCTGCCTGGCCGGGCTGCACACCGGCACCCTGCACAACCGGGTGTACGGCACCGGCTCGCTGCTGCTCAACCTCTCCTACGCCTCGGCGGCGGCCGGGCGCGCCCTGGAACGGGCGGTGCGCGAGGCCCTGGACGACGGGCTCGCCGCCTTCACCGCCGCCTTCGGCGGCACCGCCCTGTTCGGCCGGACCGCCGCCGAGGCGCGCGCCGTCACCCGGCTGGAGTGGCGCAAGCGCGGACTGCCCGTCCTGGACGACCGCGACCCCTGGGGCCACGCCCTGCTGCGCTCGGCCGGCATCGAGCCCTGGCCGCCCGGCGAACCCGCCTTCACCTGCGACGCGATCTGGATGGCAGGCGTCGCCGACGCCTGCGCCGTCGTCCTGGGCCCCGGCGACCTCGCCGCCAACAGGGCCCATGCCGACGGCGAGTACGCCCGCGCCGACGAACTCGACGCCTTCGCCGCCGGGGCGGCGCGGCTGCTGACGGCCTTCACCGACGACGTGAACGGAGGACCGTGAACCCTTCCGCCGCCGTCGCGCCGCCGGATCGCCGTGGTACCCGCGCCGTCGTGCCGGGCCCCGTGACGCCGCCGACCGGGCCCCTGCGGACGGAGAGTCCGCCCGCGCCGACGCTGCCGACGATTGACCGCTTTCACCGACGACACGGACGGAGGACCGTGAACTCACCCGCCCCCATCGCGCCGCCGGACCGCGGCGCGGCGCCGGCCGACCCGGCGAGCGTGCGCGTGCCCCATGACGGACTGCTCGCCTTCACCGCCGCCGTCTTCGCGGACCGGGGCCTGCCGCCCGGGCGGGCCGGCGCGGCGGCCCGGGCGCTGTGCCATGGCGACCTGACCGGGCTGCGCACCCACGGGCTGGCCAACCTGACCCGCCTCTACCTGCCGCTGCTGGACGAGGGGCGGGCCGATCCGCGCGCCGAACTCCGCGTTCTCGCCGACCGGGGCGCGGCCGTGCTACTGGACGCCGGCCGGGCCCTGGGACTGTGGGCGGCGGGCGCCGCCATGGACCTGGCGGCCGAGCGCGCGGCCGCGTACGGGATCGGGCTGGCGGCGGTGCGCGGCGGGACCCATCTGGGCTGCGCCGGGCACCACGCGCTGCGCGCGGTCGCTCGCGGCATGGTGGGGCTGGTCGCCAGCAACTGCGGCCGCCAGCGGATCGCCCGCCCGCCGGGCGGCGCGGTGGCGATGCTGGGCACCAACCCGCTCAGCGTCGCGGCCCCGGCGGGGGAGAACCCGCCGTTCGTCCTGGACATGAGCACCACCGCCGCGCCCACCGGCCGGGTCCGCCAGGCCGCCCGCGAAGGCCGCGCGCTGCCCGAGGGGCTGCTGTGCGACGACCGGGGCGCCCCCGTCACCGACCCGGCCGCCTTCGACGCCGGGCGGGCGCACCTGATGTGGCTGGGCGGCGAGGCCGGCCGGTACAAGGGCTACGGGCTCGGGCTGACGGTGGAGGTGCTGGCCGCGCTGGTGCCCGGCGCCGGGCTCGGCCCGCACCCCGACGCGCTGGCCGGCGACGGCGGCCCGCACGGGCGCGACGACGACATCGGCTACTTCGTCGCCGCGGTCGACCCGGGCGCGCTGCGCGAGGGGGCGGGCGCCGACGCCGAGGGCCTGTTCGGCGCGCTGCTCGCCTGCCCGCCCGCCGACCCGGCCGAGCCGGTGCGCTACCCCGGCTGGCACGAGCACCACCGGGCGCAGGAGTGCCGCCGCCGGGGCGTCCCGCTGGCCGCCGATCTCTACGACGAGCTGCTCGGCGTGGCCGCGCGCACCGGCCTGACGGCCCCGCCGGTGCTGGAGGAGGGGCGGTGACGGCGCCGCTGCGGGTCGGGCTCGTCGGCCTCGGCGTCATCTCGCGCTTCTACCTGGCCGCGCTGCGCGCCGCGCCGACGCTGTGCCTGGCCGCCGTCTGCGACCGCGACCCGGCCGTGCTGGCCCGGCACGCGGGAGCCGTCGCCTGCTACTCCGACCACCTGCGGATGCTGGACGAGGCGGCCGTGGACGCCGTGGTGGTCACCGCGCCCAATGACGCGCACGCCCCGATCTGCGCCGACGCGCTGCGGCGCGGAGCGGCGGTCTGCGTGGAGAAGCCGCTCGCGCTGGACCTCGCCGAGGGGGAGGCGCTGGCGGAGCTGGCCCAAGAGCGCGGTGTGCCGCTGTTCACCGCCTTCCACCGCCGCTACAGCTCCGCCGTCGCGCGGCTGCGGGCCGCCATCGCGGGGGAGCGCGTCGAGGAGCTGACCGTGCGCTACCTGGAGCGGATCGAGGAGCACGCGGGCGCCGACAGCTGGTACCTGGACGCGCGCCGCTGCGGCGGCGGATGCGTCGCCGACAACGGGCCCAACGCCTTCGACCTGGTGGAGCTGCTGCTGGGCCCGGCCGAGGTGGAGTCGGCGCGGATCGCCCGCGACATCGCGGGCACCGACCGCTGGGCCGACATCGGACTGCGGGCGGAAGGGGCGCGGGCCCGGGTGCTGCTGGACTGGTCCTACCCGGGCGAGTGCAAGGACCTGGCCGTCCGGCTGGCCGACGGGCGGACGCTCACCGCCGACATGCTGGCCGGCCACCCCGGGTTCAAGGACTCGCTGTGGCACGAGTACGCCGGCGTGCTGGCCGCCTTCGAGCGGCGGGTCCGCTCGGGCGCGGTGGGCGACGGCGGCGGCCTGTCGGCGCTGCGGCTGGTCGGGGCGGCCTACCGGGCGGCGGAGCCGGTGGCGGGGGAGGCGCGGTGAACCCGGTCGAGGACGGGCCGAAGCGGGCGGTGACCGCGACCCTGGTGAAGGTGCTGGTGCACCGGCGCACCGACCGCGGCATGCGCCTCGAAGCGCACGCCAGCCGGTGCGTGCGCGCGGGCGAGGTGCACGAGCTGGTCGCCACCGACCACACCGAGACGGCCGAGGGCGCCAGGATCGACCGGGTGGGCTTCCTCGGCTTCGCCGAGATCACCTCGGCCGGGGTGCTGGACCGGGGCGACGAGCTGTGGATCGGGGCGCGCAGGGTCGGCACCGTGCTGGGCTTCGACGGCTGCCACCTGCCCAACCACTACAACGTGCTCGTGCACGCCGACCCCGCGCCGACCGGGGGCGAGCTGGAGCTGGTCCCGGGCGAGCCGCTGGTCTTCCGCCAGGGGCGCCCTGCCGGCGCGGGCGCGGGCGCTGGATACGGGCCTGATGTCCGGATCGCAGTGAATTCCCCATTGCCGTGACAATTGTCGGCGCCTGGAAAATGCGGAGCGTTTGGTTTTTCCGATCCGTCGACCGGGAACAACCGACCTCGGTAATATGACGGTGCGGGAATCGGTGGGACTGGGTAATCCCCGTCGAGTCCGTGTTCAAATAGCGCACCTCCTTTATTTAGGCTGTCCAGGTTTCCTGAAGGGAATTGAAAATGGTTGCTGCCGCCACCGTGTCCGACCGCCTCGCCCAGCGCTTCCGGCTCTGGGACGTCGACGGGAACGGCGTGGTCGAGCGCTCGGACTTCGAGGCCGAGGCCGAGCGCATCATCACCGCCCTGGACGCGCAGGGCACACCGCAGGGCGACGAGCTGCGGCGCTCGTACCTGGAGATGTTCGACGGCCTCTCCCGGGCCGCGGGCACCGACCGGATGACCGCCGAGCAGTTCGAGAAGGTCGCCGAGAAGGAGATCATCAGCAAGGGCGACGCGGGCTTCTCCCGCGTGCTCGGCCCGACCATCCAGTCGATCGTGCAGGTGCTCGACACCGACAGCGACGGGGAGGTCAGCCGGGTGGAGATGCAGAAGTGGTTCATGGCCATCGGGCTCCAGGAGGAGGAGGCCGACGCGGCCTTCGCGGAGCTGGACACCGACGGCAGCGGCCGGCTGTCCACGACCGAACTGGTCGACGCGGTGCGCGACTACCACCTCGGCCGCAACGACATCCCCCTGCTCGGCCGCTGACCCGGCCGTAGCGGACCGCGGCGGCGGACGCCGGACAACGGCCGCACGCCGCCGCGGCCCGCGCGCCTCCCCCGGGGCGCGCCCCCGCCGATCCGGCGCACAGGAACGGAACCCGTGGAGAAAACCCTCTCACCCCCCGCGGACGCCCCTGCGCGGAAAGCGCCGGCGTCCACCGAGATCCCATTCTTCAGCCAGGCCGCCGAATTCGAACGGCTGTGGCCGCGCATCCGGAACGAATGCGTGCGCGTACTGGACCGCGGCAAGTTCTCGCACGGCGCGATGGTCGCCGAATTCGAGCGCGAACTCGCCCGCTGGACCGGTGCCCGGCACGTCGTCGGCGTCAATTCCGGCACCGACGCGCTGGTGCTGCTGCTGCGCGCCGCCGGGCTGCGCCCCGGCGACGAGGTCATCGTGCCCGCCTACACCTTCGTCGCCACCGCGAGCGCGGTGGTGCTGGCCGGGGGCGTCCCGGTCTTCGCCGACATCGAGCGGCGCGGGTACGGCGTCGACCCGGCGTCGGTGGCCGCCGCGGTCGGCCCGCGCACCCGCATGGTCATGCCGGTGCACCTGTTCGACCGCCTCGCCGACATGGCGGGCGTGCACGAGGTCGCCCGGCGGCACGGCCTGACCGTGCTGGAGGACAGCGCCGAGGCGATCGGCATGCGGCTCGACGGCAGGCACGCCGGGCTGCTGAGCACCGGCGGGGTGCTGTCGTTCTTCCCCGCCAAGACCCTCGGCGCGATCGGCGACGCGGGGGCGCTGCTCACCGATGACGACGGCATCGCCGAGACCGCGCGGCGGCTGCGCCACCACGGCCGCGCCGGGCGGACCCTGGACGACTTCCCCGGTATCGCCAACCCCACGGTCGTCTCCGGCTGCAACAGCAAGATGGACGACCTCCAGGCCGCCGTCCTGCTCGCCAAGCTGGCCGGGCTCGACGCCGCGATCGCCCGGCGGGCCGAACTGTCGGCCCGCTACGACGCCCGGCTGCGCGGCCTCCCCGGCGTGCGCGCCGTGCCCGGCGAGGTGCCGCCGCACCCCGGCGGCGGCCGGGTCGTGTACGTGCACCTGATCGAGGCCGACCGGCGCGACGCGCTCGTCGCGCACCTGGCCGCCCGGGGCATCGGGACCGAGACCTACTACCCGCTCCCGCTGCACCTCCAGCCCTGCTTCGCGCACCTGGGCCACGCCCCCGGCGACTTCCCGCGCGCCGAGGCGGCCTGCGCCTCGGCCGTCGCGCTGCCGCTCTACCCCGACCTCACCGACGCGCAGGCGGACCGGGTCTGCGACGCGATCGAGGACTTCTGCACCAGGAGACGACGGTGACCGCCCCGACCCCCGCCACCCCCCGTACCGCCCCGCCCATCCCCTTCTTCCCGCCCGACCTGTTCGAGGCCGACCGCGAGGCGCTGCTGGACACGGTGCACGCCGTGGGCACCGGCGCCGCGCAGAAGTTCATCCTCGGCGGGCACACCGCCGGCTTCGAGCAGGCCCTGCGCGAGAGCCTGGGCGCGGCCGAGGTCGTCGCCTGCTCAAGCGGCACCTCCGCGCTCACCCTCGTGCTGGCCGCGATGGGCGTGGAGCCCGGTGACGAGGTGGTGGTGCCCGCCTTCGGCTGCGCGCCGCTGGCCGCCACCGTCGCCAACCTCGGCGCCCGGCCCGTCTTCGCCGACATCGACCCGGTCTCGCTGACCATCGACCCCGACGCCGCCGAGCGGCTCATCACCCCGCGCACCGCCGCCCTGATGCCCGCGCACCTCTTCTCGGTGATGGCCGACATGCCGCGCTTCCGCGAACTCGCCGACCGGTACGGGCTGCGCCTGGTCGAGGACTCCGCCGTCGCCCAGGGCGGCGTGCTGCGGGGCCGCCCGGCCGGGCGCTGGGGCGACGCCGGGGTCTTCTCCTTCGTCCAGGTCAAGACCTTCGGCATGCCCGGCGAGGGCGGCGCCGTCGTCACCGACGACCCCGCGCTGGCCGGCCGGGTGCGGATGCTGCGCAACCACGGGCAGGACGGCGCGCGGCGCTTCGTGCACCACGTCGTCGGCCACAACAGCCGCTTCGACGAGCTTCAGGCCGCCTTCCAGCTGCACCGGCTCCCCGGCCTGCCGGAGCGGCTGGCGCGCCGGGCCGAGATCGCCCGCCGCTACTCCGCCCGCTTCGCGCCGCTGGCAGGGGCAGGGATCACGGCGCCGCAAGCCGGCGGGGACGGCCGCTGCCACTACGTCTACACGGTGCTGGCCGAGCGGCGCGACGCGCTGCGGGCCCACCTGGCCGCCAAGGGCGTGGACACCCACGTGTACTACCCGCGCACCCTGCCCGCGCAGCCCGCCTTCGCGCACTTCGCCCCGCCCGGGGCGCGCTGGCCGAACGCGGAGTCGGCGGCGGCGCGCAACCTCTCGCTGCCGCTGTACCCGCACCTGACCGACGAACAGGTGGAGCACATCGCCGACACCGTGTGCGCCTTCGCCGACCGGACTGGAGAGGTCCGATGACCGACCAGATCACCCGCCCGGCCGCCGCGCCCGCGGCGGGCGCCCGCGGCCGCGCCGCCGCCTACGCGCGGCTGGCCAAGCTCGACATCTACGACTACTACATCGGCCTGCCGCTGGTGTGGGCGGCGCTGCCGCCCGCGCTGCGCTGGGAGCCGGGGACGCTCGGCCTGCTCGTGCTGATCCTGGCCGCCGAGGTCGCCACGGTGGCGGCCATGGTCGCCTTCGACGACGTCACCGGCTACCGCGACGGCAGCGACGCCGCCAACTACGGCTCGGACGCCGCCCGGCGCAGACTGGCCAGGAAACCGCTGGTGGCGGGGACGCTGACCGAGGCGCAGGCGCTCCGCTTCGCCTGGGCGGCCACCGCCGCGGCCGCGGCGCTGTGGGCGCTGGCCGTGGCGGCCGCCCCGCACCGCCCGCTGTGGGCGGTGCTACTGGCGGCCGGCTGCCTGGCGGCGTCCGTCCAGTACTCCTGGGGGCTGAAGATCAGCTACCGGGGCTGCCAGGAGGTCTTCCTGATCGGCCTGGGCATCGGCTGGGTGCTGGTGCCCTACGCCCTGCTCGCCGGGGAGGCGCCCGCCTTCATCGCGGTGCAGGCGGTGCTGTTCGGCTTCGGGCCGATGCTGTTCGGGCTGTACTCCAACACCCACGACATCGACGGCGACCGCGGCGCCGGGCGGATCACCGTCGCGGCCACGGTGCCGCCCCGCCTCAACACCGCCTTCGTAGTAGCGCTGACCGCCGCGGAGAGCCTGCTCATCACCGGCGCCACGCTCACCGGCGCCGCGCCGTGGTGGTTCTCGGCCGTGCTGGCGCCGGTCTTCGTGCTGCGCCTCCGCCAGCTGCACACCGGCTTCGTGCGCGGCGACATCCTGCGGGCCCGCCGGACCGCCATCCGCACCCACCGGCTCACCGTCGCCCTGCTGTTCGGCGCGAACCTGGCCGCGCCGGTCATCGCCGGAGCGCTCGGATGAGCCCCGGCCTGGACGTCGCCGTCGTCGGGGCGGGCCCCGCCGGGCTGGCCACCGCCTACGCGCTGGGCGAGGCGGGCCTGGCCGTGCGGGTGCTGGAGGCGGCCGACGCCGTCGGCGGCCGGATGCGCACCCTGCGCGAGCACGGCTTCCTGATCGACACCGGCGCCGAGATGCTGCCGCCCGCCGCGGGCTACCCGGCGACCTGGCGGCTCGTCCGCGAACTGGGCCTGGACGCCCCCGGCGCGGTGCCGCGGGTGCCCGGCGCGCTCGCCGTGTGGCGCGGCGGGCGGGCGCGGCCGCACGCCGGCCGGCCGCTCGGGCTGCTCACCGGCGCGGGCCTGCCGCCGCGCGCCCGCCTGGACCTGGTCCGGCTCCAGGCGGCGCTGGCCGCGCGGGCCAGGGCCGGCGGGCTGGACGCCGACCGCCCCGAGCGTTCCGCGCTGGGCGCGGCCACCGCCGCGCAACTGCTGGCGCCCTACCACCGCGAGCTGCGCACCCGCCTGCTCGGTCCGCTGGCCGCGGGCTTCTTCGGCTGGGACCTGGCCGAGGCGGCGGCCGCGCCGCTGGCCGCGCACCTCGTCGCGGCCGGCGGCACCGCCGGCTGGCGCACCTACCGCGACGGCATGGACGCCTTCGCCCGCGCGCTCGCCACCCGGCTCGACGTGGCCACCGGGCGGGCCGTCACCTCGGTGGCGGCCGTCGCCGGCGGGGTGCGGCTGGAGACGGCCGCCGGCGCCGTCACGGCGCGCGCCGCCGTGCTCGCGGTGCCCGCGCCGGTGGCGGCCCGGCTGCACCCGGACGCGCCGCCCGTCGAACGCGACTACCTGGCGGCCTGCGGCTACGCGCCGATGCTGCGGGTGTCGCTGCTGCTCGACCGGCCGATGGCGCCCGCCGGGGCCGAGCGCGGCTTCGCCGTCCTGGTCCCCGCCGCGGAGGACCCCGTGATCAACGTGATCACGGCCGAGCACAACAAGCACCCCGGGCGGGTGCCCGCCGGGCGCGGGCTGCTGTCGCTCGTCACCTCGCCGCGCGGCACCGCCGAGCTGATCGACGCGCCCGACGACGAGCTCGCCGAGCGGCTCACCGCCCGCGCCGAGCGCTTCGTCCCGGGCCTTTCGGCGCGGATCGACTCCGTCCGCGTGCACCGGTTCCGGCACGGGCTGCCGCTGGCGACCCCCCGCGCCCTCGCGGCGCGCGCCGCCTTCGCGGCCCGCCCCGCCTCGCCGGTGGAGTACGCCGGCGACTGGACGGCACTCCGTCCGTGCAGCGAGGGAGCGGTCTCGTCGGCCGCCACGGCCGCCGAGCGGCTGCTCGCGCAGCTTTCCCCGGGCGGCGTCGGGCGGCCGGGAGACCGCCTGGCCGCCGCCCTCGACTTCGAGTGAGGAGCCCCATGACGCTCTTTCGCACCCCCATCGAGCTGGGCACCCTCTTCGAGGACCTGGCCGGGCGCGGCAGCGCCACCACCGTCCACCTGAGCAGGCCGATGGACATCGCGCCCGGCCTCGGCACCGAGCTGGCCCTGCCCCGGCTGGCCCGGCTGGCCGCCGAGGCGTCGGGCTGGCTGGCCTCGGCCGGGACCCGGCCGGGCGACCGCGTCGCGATCGCCAAGCGCAACCACTGGGACTACGTCGTGCTGTCGTGCGCCGCGGCCCGCATCGGCGCGGTGCCCGTGTCGCTCTCGGCCCACCTGGCGCCCGACACGCTGGCCGTGCTGCTCAAACGGCTCGACCCGGCGCTGCTGGTCACCGACGCCGCCCTGCTGGCCGCCGGCCGCGAGGCGGGC
Organism: Allonocardiopsis opalescens; assembly: GCF_003002095.1. Lineage (GTDB taxonomy): Bacteria > Actinomycetota > Actinomycetes > Streptosporangiales > Streptosporangiaceae > Allonocardiopsis > Allonocardiopsis opalescens. Next base: position 1,188,846 of record NZ_PVZC01000001.1, read on the forward strand.
GCCGATCCGTCCGCGCTCGCCGCCCGGACGGTCCTGGTGGACGGCACCGCCGAAGGCGTGCTCGGCCTGGACGACGTGCGCGGCGGCGCGATCCCCGCGCCCCGCCGCGCCGCCCCCGACGCGCCGCTGGCGATCATGCACACCTCGGGCACCACCGGCGTGCCCAAGCTCGTCGTGCACTCCAGCCGCACGATCATGCGCCGGCTGGCCGGCTTCGAGGCGCACCGCTGGCCCGTACTGGGCAGCCGCCCCGACGACACCGTCGCCGGCGCCGTCTCCTTCGCGCACGGCCGCGCGCTGGCGTGGACCGCGAGCGTGCTGTGGCTGGAGCCCGCGCGGCTGCTCGCCGTCACCTCCGGCGACTGGGCCGAGGCGGGACCCTTCCTGCTCCGGCACCGCCCGACCACACTCGAGGCGCTGCCCGCCACCTACGTGCGCTGGCAGCGGCGCACCCAGGAGCCCGGCCACCCCTTCGAGCGGGTGCGGCTGTTCATCAGCACCTTCGACGCCATGCACCCGCCGACCGTCCGCGCCTTCCTCAACGGCACCCGCCACCGCAGGCCGGTGTGGATGCAGGGCTGGGGCCAGAGCGAGACCGGGCCGCTCACCTTCCGCTTCCTGACCCGCCGCGCCATGGCCCCCGAACACGGCCGCCACCCCACCACCCGCGACCTCGGCCGCCCGGTGCCGACCCGCACCCGGCTGCGCGTGGTCGACGCCCGGACCCTGCGCCCGGTCCCGCGCGGCACCCCGGGCCTCGTGCTCTGCCGCACCAAGGCGCTCTGCCTCGGCTACGTCGGCGAGCAGGAGCGCTGGCGGGCCAAGCGCACCGGCGGCTGGTGGAACACCGGCGACATCGGCGTCCTCACCCGCACCGGCCGCCTGCTGTTCGTCGACCGCGAACTGGACGCCATCCCCGAAGGCAGCTGCGTCGAACTCGAAGACGTCATCGACGACCGCGTCCCCGAGGTGCAGGAGTGCGTCGTCCTCAGCGTCCCCGGCCGGCCCTCCCAGCCCGTCGTCGTCACCGAGGACGGCGCCCTGGACCCCGCCGCCTGGCGGCGCGCCGTCGCCGACCTCCCCCCGCTCGCCGACCCCGTCGTCACCACCTGGGACACCCTGCCCAGGACCGGCACCGGCAAGGTCCGCCGCACCGTCCTGCGCGACCTCCTCGGCCACCGCTCCGACCCGTACGGAACCGGCCGGTGGACCTGACGGAGCGGACGGCGGACACCGCCGGGGGACAGGGGCGACCGGCCGAGGGCGGCGCGGTCGGTACGGAGTCGCGTGCGCCTGCCACCAGGCCCGAGCCGAGAGGCCGACCTGGCGTGGGCGGGGCCGTAGGGGAGCGGGCGTCCGGCGCGGTCCCAGGTCGCGCGGACGCGGCGGCGTGGTGGACGGGGGATGCCGCCCGGCCCCTGGCCGGGACGGCGGCGCGCGTGCTGGGCGGGTCCACGGCGGCGCGCGTCGCGGCGGCGCGGCTGCGGGCGATGGGCTGCGCGGTCGAGCGGGTGGACGGCCCGCCGCCAGGAGAGGCCCCGGCCGGGTGGATCGAGGCCACCTCGATCCCGGCGGCCGGAGGCGGTCCGCTGCCCGGCTGCGCGATCGGCTGGTCCGGGCCGGTCGGCGCGGTGCTGGCCGGCGAGCGCGATGTGCAGGCCGCGTGCGGGATCGCGCAGGTGCACGGACGGGCCGCCGGCGGGCCGCGCGAACTGGGCGTGGACTACGCCTCGGTGTGCGCGGGGGTGCTCGCCGCCCAGGCGCTCGCCGCCTCGGTGCTGGCGCTGCTGCGCGGCGGCCCCGTCCTGCGCGCGGCGACCTCGGTCGCCCAGGCGGCGCTGCTCGCCGTCACGCAGTACGTCGCGGCCGCGACCGCGTCCGGCGGAGGCGGCTCTACCGGGGACGATGCCGCGCCCCCCGGCACCGGCCCCGGCGACGCCTCCGAGCGCCGGGAGCGGACGCCGCCGTTCCGGTCGGCGGACGGAGTGCGCTTCGAGATCGAGACGCTGGACGCGGAGGCGTGGCTGCGCTTCTGGACCGCGCTGGGCGCCCCCCGCGCGGCGGTCGCCGCGGGCTGGCCCGCCTTCCAGTCGCGCTTCGCCACCGCCGTCTGCCCACTGCCGCCCGAACTGGCGGCCTGCGCCGCGGCCCTGCCGTACCGGCGGCTGCTCGACGCCGCCACCGCCGGCGGCGTCAGCGCGGTACCGGTCCGGGGGGCCGACGCGCCCGCCCTGCCCGTCCCCGCGTCGGAGTGGCGGCTGGGCCGGACCTCCGCCGGACGGGACCGGTGTGACGGCGCGTCCGGGGGGCGGGCGTACGGGGAGTCCGGGGCGCCGGAGCACCCCCTGCCGCCGCTGCCCCCGGACGGACGGGCGCCGCTGGCCGGCCTGCGGGTGGTGGAGGCGACGACCCGGGTGCAGGGGCCGCTCGCGGGCCACCTGCTCGGGCTGCTCGGCGCCGAGGCGGTGCGGCTGGAGCCGCCCGGCGGCGACCCGATGCGCGGGGTGCCGCCGTTGGTAGGCGACCGCTCGGCCCGCTTCCTGGCGCTCAACCGGAACAAGGGCGCCGTCGAGGCCGACCTGAAGACAGCGGCGGGGCGCCGCGCCGCGCTGCGGCTGATCGCGTCGGCGGACCTGTTCCTGCACAACTGGCCGCCGGGGCGGGCCGAGCGCCTCGGCCTGGGCAGCGCCCGGCTCGCGGCCGTCCGCCCTTCGCTCGTCCATGTGCACACCGGCGGGTGGGCCGACACCATGCCGCATCCGCAGCCGCTCGGCACCGACTACCTGGTGCAGGCGCACAGCGGCCTGGGCGCCCTGGTCGGCGCCCCCGGCGAGCCGCCCGCGCCCTCGCTGATGACGCTCACCGACGTGCTGGGCGGCATCATCGGCGCGGAGGCGGCGGTCGCCGCCCTGCTCGCCCGCGCCCGCACCGGCGCGGGCGTCCGCGCGGAGACCGCCCTCGTCGACGCCGCCCGCCTGCTGCGCGCGCACGCCCGCACCACCGGCCGGTCCGCCGCCGTGCCCGCCGCGACCGAGCTGGCCGCGCTGGCCGCCGACCCCGCGTTCGCCGCCGCCTTCGCCACCGAGGGCGCCACCCGCTTCGCCCGCGCCCCGTGGAGCTTCGCCCCGGCCGCGCGCACGGAGGGGGCGCGGTGATCGGGTACCGAGCGGCCGTCCCGAAACGCGGTTCCGGCCCATGTGCCCTCCGACGTGCCGCCGGTGCCACTGGGTGGGGTCCGGCGCCGGTCGCGGTCCGGCCGCAGATGCGCCGGGAGGCGCGATGACCTGGGTCTCCGCCAATGGCGTCGTCGTGGCCGACCACGTCCCGCGGCGGCTGCGGGACCAGTGGACGGCGCGCGGGTGGTGTCCGGGGCGCGGGGTGTACGAGCTGTTCGCCGCGTGGGCGCGGGCCGTGCCGGGCCGGGCGGCGGTGGCCGAGGTGGACGGGGTGCTCGACTACGCGGGCCTGGACGGTGCGGTGCGTCGGTCCGCGGCGGCTCTGGCGGGGCGGGGGGTCGGCCCCGGCGACATCGTCGGGATCCTGCTGCCCAACGGCCGGGCCGCGGTCGTCGCCGAGCTCGCGGTGGCGGCGGTGGGCGCGGTGTCGCTGCCGGTCCCCGACGGGCGCGCCGAGCGCGACGTGGTGGGCCTGCTGGGCCGGTCCCGCGCGGGTGCGCTGGTCACCGCGCCGGACGCGGCGGGACGGTACCTGGGCCGTGCCGACCTGCCCTATCTGCGCGAGGTCTGGATCACCGGGGCTGCCCGGTCCGGCGGGCGCTCCGAGGAGGGCGCGTCCCGGTCCGGCGAGCGTGCCGACGGCGCGCTCCCGCCGGGCGTGCGCTCCCTCGACGAAGCGGATCCGGCGCGGGTGCGGGCCTGGCGGCCCGCCGAGGTCGACCCCGAAACGCCCGCGCGGGTGCTCGTCTCGTCGGGCTCCGAGGGCGAGCCCGCGATGGTCGCCTACTCGCACAACGCCATGGCGGGCGGCCGGGGCAACTACCTGGCGGCGCTGCACACCGGACCAGGGCCGATGCGCAACCTGGTGCTCGTCTCGCTCGCGTCGTCCTTCGGCTCCTGCGGGGTGCCGGTGACGCTGGCCCGGCACGGCGGCACCCTGGTGGTGCTGCCGCGCTTCGACGCCGCCGACGCGCTGCGCGCGATCGAGCGGCACCGGCCCACCCACCTCATCGGCGTGCCGACGATGCTGCGCCGCATCGCCGAGCACCCCGGCGCGTCCGGCGCCGACCTGTCGTCGCTGCGGATGCTGGTCGCCAGCGGCGCCCCGCTGCACCTGGAGGCCAGGGACGCCTGCGTCCGCCGCTTCGGCCGCCCGGTGGTGAACGTCTACGGCTCCACCGACGGCGTCAACTGCCACACCGGCCGCGACCCGGCCGCCTGGGTGCCGGGCCTGGCCGGGCGGCCCGCACCCGACGTCGCCGAGCTGGCGATCCGCGATGCCGAGGGGCGCCCCGTGCCCGACGGCGAGCCCGGCGAGATCTGGGCGCTCGGCCCGATGACGCCGCTGGGCCACGTCGCCGCCCCGGAACTCGACGCCGCCCGCCGCGCGCCCGGCGGCTGGGTGCGCACCGGGGACCTCGGCCGGATCGACGCCGACGGCGCCCTGTGGGTGCTCGACCGGATCCGGCGGGTCGTGATCAGGGGCGGCGTGAACCTGTACCCGGGCGAGGTGGAGCGCGGGCTCGCCGCCCACCCGGCCGTCGCGGACGCCTGCTGCGTGGCGGTGCCCGACCCCGACCTCGGCGAGCGCATGTGCGCCTGCGTGTCCTGGCGGCCCGGCGCCGTCCCCGCCGCGCCGAGCGAGCTGACCGCCTTCCTGCGCGAGGCGCGCGGCCTGGACCCGCGCACCCTGCCCGAGTACGTCCTCCACCTGCCCGAACTCCCGCTCGGCCCCACCGGCAAGGTCTGCGGCGCGACACTGGCCCGCACGGCCGCCGAGGCCGTCCGCACCGGCACCGCGCTCCCGGCCACCGCGACGGAGCCGCCCGGGAGCGGCGGTGCCGCGCCCCCGGCGCCGGTCGGCGCCGATCCGGCCGCCGCCCTCGATACGGCGGCTTCCGCGGCGCCGCCCCGTTCGGGGACCGGGTCGGGCGGCAAGGACATGCCGCCCGCGCGAAGGTCGTCGGTTCGGGTGGCTGCGGCCGCTGAGCGGAGCCGCCGCGATCCCGGCGACGCGCCCCGGCTGTCCCTCCGCGCCGCCGCGGACACCACCCACCCGTCCGATCCGAAGGAGGAGACCATGCGGTACGTCTTCGACAACCACAGCGCGCACGCCGGTGACCAGCACCGGTTCCTGGCGGCGGCCTACGATCCGATGACCGTCGAGCGGCTGGCCGCCACCGGGGTGGGGCCGGGGTGGCGGTGCCTGGAGGTGGGGGCGGGCGGCGGGAGCGTCGCGCGCTGGCTGGCGGAGCGGGTGGCGCCCGGGGGGCGGGTGCTGGCCACCGACATCAAGCCGGAGCTGATCCCGGCGGCGCCAGGGCTGGAGGTGATGCGGCACGACATCGTCCGCGACCCGCTGCCCGACGCCGCGTTCGACCTGGTCCACGCGCGGCTGGTGCTGCTGCACCTCCCCGAGCGGCTCGCGGTGCTGGACCGGCTGGTGCGGGCGCTCAAACCCGGGGGCGTGCTGCAGCTGGACGAGTTCGACATCACCTACGGGCCCGGGCTGCTGATGCCCGACCCGGAGGCGGCGAAGCTCTACGACGTCTTCATGGAGGCCAAGATCCGGGTGATGACGCGGGCGGGCGCCGATCCCGCCTGGGGGCGCAAGGCGCCCGCCGCGATGCGGGCCGCCGGGCTGACCGGCATCGACCCGGTGCCCCGGCTGGAGCTGTGGAACGCGGACTCGCCCGGGGTGCACCTGGTGGCGCACCACACCCGGCACCTGCGCGACGCCTTCGTGCGCGAGGGCATGACCGACCGGCGGCTCGCCGAGGTGCGCGCGCTGCTGGCCGACCCGGGCTTTTGCGCCTGCTCGTGCGCCGTCTACTCCGTCCAGGGCCGCCGGCCGCAGGCGGGGTGACCGTGCCGCGCATCGACCCGGGCGCCACGGCGCCGCACGTCTACGCCGCCATGGCCACCTTCGACGCGGCCGCGCGCCAGGGCCTGGACCGGCGGCTGGCCGAACTGGTCCGCATCCGCGCCTCCCAGCTCAACCGCTGCGACTTCTGCCGGGACACCCACGTCCGCGCGGCCAGGGACGCGGGCGAGGACGAGCGGCGGCTGCGGGCGCTGGAGACCTGGCGGGACAGCGCGCTGTTCACCGCGGCCGAGCGCGCCGCGCTGGCCCTGACCGAGTCGATGACCCTCATCTCCGACTCCGGCGTCCCGGCCGAGGTCTTCGCCGCCGCCGCCGAGCACTTCGATGCCGCGCGGCTGACCCGCCTGGTCTGGACGATCGCCGCCATCAACACCTGGAACCGGGTCGCGGTCGCCTCCGCGCTCGCCCCTCCGGGGTGACGGACGGCCGAGCGGCGCGGCGCCCTCGGCACACGGAAGGCTGACGGACGGCCGCCCCCGACGCCGTGGACCGGGCGCCGGCCGGCGCCCGCACCCGCCCGCCGCGTACGCACCGTGAGCCACCGCCGCCACTCTGGACGCGGCGGGGTGAACGTCCGATGATGTGATCATGAACCGTCCACCGCCGCCGCCCGGCGCGCGCTCGGCCGGCTACGCAGGGTCGAGCCTTGCGCACCGGCCGTGCCGCCCGCCGCGCCGGACGCGCTCCGCCGCGCCGGTGCCCGCCACCGGGGCGGTAGCGCCGCACCCCGAGTAGCACCCCGGCCGAGCCGGGCCCGGCTCGGCCTCCCACCGCCGTACGAACGCGTTTGGGGAAGCCTGTGAACAGTCCCGTCCCGTCCGACGACACCCCCGGCTCCACCATCTCCCCAGCGGCCCCCATCTCCCGGCGCAGACTCCTGCAGGCGACGGCCGCGGCCGGCGCGGTGGCCGCGGTCGCGGGCGCGCCGGCCGCGGCCGCGGCCCGCTCGCGGACCGTGCCGCTGTCCTTCACCGCCGCCACCAACGGCTCCGCGACCCTGTCGCCCTCGGGCGACCGGCTCATCGCCGAGGTGCAGAACGTGCTGTGGTCGGTCCCCGGCGACGGCGGCGACGCGGTCGCGCTCACCCCGGCCGACCTCGAACCCAACCGGCCCCAGTTCTCGCCCGACGGAAGCCGGCTGGTCGTGTGCGCCTACCGGGGCGGCGGCTTCCACCTGTGGACGCTGCGGCCCGACGGCTCCCAGCTGCGGCAGCTCACCGAGGGGCCCTGGGACGACCGGGCGCCGAGCTGGTCGCCCGACGGCACCCGCGTCGCCTTCGCCTCCGAGCGCGCGGGCGATCCGGTGGCCGGCGGCCCGTACCGGATCTGGGTGCTCGACACCGGCTCCGGCGAGCTGGTCCAGCTGACCGGGCTGCCCGGCCAGGAGGGGCCCGGCCAGGACGGCGCCTGGGAGGACTTCGACCCCGCCTGGTCGCCCGACGGCGAGCGGGTGCTGTTCGTCCGGGCGACCGTCACCGAGGCGGGCGCGCTCGCGGCCCGCACCGTCGCCTCCGTGCCCGCCGGCGGCGGAGCCGTGCGCGCCGAGCACGCCGACGACTCCGGGGCGCAGCTCATGGTGCCGGCCGTCTCGCCGGGCGGGCGCCTCGCCTACCTGCGCACCACCCCGGCGCCCGCCGCCTCGTGCACGCTGGTCGTGGACGGCGCCGCCGTCGACGCGGGCGGCGACGTGGCGCCGGTGCCGGTCCGCTGGGTCGGCGAGGACGAGCTGCTGCTCAACGTCGACGGCCGCTTCCGGGTGCTCCGCCCCGGCGCGCCGGCCGGCGGGCGGGAGATCCCGTTCACCGCGGGCCTGCCCGTCGAGCGGCCCCGCTACCGGGTGAAGCGCTACGACTTCACCGGCGGCGGCAGCCGCCGGGTGCGCGGCATCCACCTGCCCGCGCTCTCCCCGGACGGCCGCACGGTGGCCTTCGCCGCCCTCAACGCGCTGTGGACGGCGCCGGTGTCCGGCGGCGCGCCCCGCAGGGTCGTGCGCGCCGAGCCCACCCGCTACCTGCTGGCCCCGTCGTGGACTCCCGACGGGCGCGGCCTGGTCTACGCCGACGACCGCGACGGCCTGCTCGCGGTCCGCCGCCGCGACCTGGCCTCCGGCGAGGAGACCGTGCTGGCCTCCGGCGGCCGCGTCTTCCCGGCGCTCTCGCCCGATGGGCGGCGGCTGGCGGCCCTGGACATGCTCGGCAATCTGGTCGTGCGCGAGCTGGAGTCCGGCGAGGAGCGGGTGCTCGCCGCGCCGCTGGGCGGCGGCGGGCTGCCCGGCGGTCCCAGCTGGTCGCCCGACGGCCGCCGCGTCGCGCTGTGCGACCGCAACCGGCTCAACATGCGCTTCCGCGAGGGCTACAACCTGATCCGGGTGGTCGACACCGAGACCGGCGACTCCGCCCTGCACGCCGCCGGACCGCACGTCTCGCTCTCCGACCGCTACGCCTCGGGGCCCGCCTGGTCGCCGGACGGCCGGTGGATGGCGCTGGTGACCGAGTCGGCGCTGTGGGTGCTGCCGGTGCGCTCCGACGGCAGCCCCGACGGCGAGCCGCGCCGGCTCACCTCGGAGGCGGCCGACCACCCCTCCTGGTCGGGCGACTCCCGCACCCTGCTCTACCTGTCGTCGGGCCGGCTGCGCACGGTGGGCGTGGACGGCGGCCGGGCCCGCACCGTGCCCGTGGCGCTGGACTACCGGCGGCCGCGCGCCGCCGACACGGTCGTGCGGGCCGGCCGGCTGTGGGACGGCACCGGCGAGACCGTCCGCGAGGACGTCGACGTGGTGGTGCGCGACGGGCGGATCGCCGCCGTCGAGCCGCACCGGCCCGGCCGCGCGGCCGCCCGCCGCGTGGACGCCTCGGACCGGACGGTGATCCCCGGGCTGTGGGACAGCCACATCCACCCGTGGCAGAGCACCTACGGCGGGCGGCAGACCGCGCTGCAGCTGGCGTACGGGATCACCACCGCGGTCTCGCTCGGCGGCTTCTGCTACGAGCAGGCCCGGCTGCGCGAGGCGGTCAACAGCGGGGAGCTGGCCGGGCCGCGGCTGCTGGCCACCGGCGAGCTGCTGGACGGCGCCCGCGTCGCCTACAGCATGGGCCGCGCGCACGCCACCCGCGCGGGGCTGCGCCGCTCGCTGGCGCGGGCCGCCGCGCTGGACTGGGACTTCGTCAAGACCTATGTGCGGGCCCCCGGCTGGGTGATGGCCGAGGCGGCGGCCTTCGCGCACGACCGCCTCGGCGTGCGCACCGGCAGCCACCTGTGCTCGCCCGGCGTGCAGCTGGGCCAGGACCTCACCACCCACCTGCAGGCGACGCAGCGATTGGAGTACGGGCACGCCACCTCGGCCACCGGCCGCGCCTACGGCGACGTCGAGGAGATCTACACCGCCGCGGACTTCCGGCTGGTGGCCACCCCGTTCACGGCGGGCCCGCTGCTGGGCGCGGACCCGGCGCTGGCCGAGGACCCCCGGGTGACCGCGCTGATGCCGCCCTGGGACGCCACCGCCGTGCGCGACCAGGCGGCCGCGCCGCCGACCGAGGCGCAGCTGGCCACCCTGGACATCGAGACGGCGGTGTACCGCCGCATCCTGGCCGGGGGCGGGGTGGTCGCCCTCGGCACCGACCAGCCGCTGGTGCCGGTGGGCCTGCACCTGCACCTGGCGCTGCGGGCGCTGCACCGGGCCGGGTTGTCGGTGGCCGAGACCCTGCGCACGGCGACCGTGCTGCCGGCGCGCGCCTTCGGCGCCGAGGACCGGCTCGGCACGGTGGAGGAGGGCAAGCTGGCCGACCTGACCATCGTGGCGGGCGACCCCTTCGCGGACCTCGCCGACCTGGTCCGCACCGAGTCGGTGCTGCGCGGCGGGGTGCCGTTCACCCAGGCCGAGCTGGTGGAGTCCTTCAGCGGCACCGCCGATCCGATGCTCGCCGCCGCCCATGACGACCACTGGCGGGAGGTGGGCGGGCAGCTGCGCCGCGACGGCTGCTGCGACGGCTCCTGACCGGCGGCTTCGGCCGCGACCCCGCCTACCGGGGTGGCGCGGCGGGGACCGGGCGCGCCGCGGCCGCCTGAGGCGGCGGTCGCGCGTGCCCGCCCCGCCCCGGTCAGCAGGCCGGCCCGCAGCCGCCGGTGTCGGCGCGGCGGCGCTCCAGCAGGACGGTGTCGTGCCAGCGCCCGTGGTGCAGGGCGACGCGGTCGCGCACGCCGAGGGTGCGGAAGCCGGCCATGCGGTGCAGGGCCAGGGCGGCCTTGTTCTCCGGCGCCAGGGTGGTCTGCAGCGTCCACAGGCCGCCGGCGTCGGCCGCGGTGACCTGGCGGTGGATCAGCGCCTTGCCCACGCCCCGGCCCCGCGAGGCCGCGGCGACGTAGACGGAGGTCTCGGCGAGCCCGGCGTAGGCGGGCCGGGCCGAGACGGGCGCGGCGGCCGCCCAGCCGACCGGCTCGCCGTCGATCTCGGCCACCCAGCGGTGGTCCGGCAGCCACTCGGCGTCCAGTTCGGCCGCGCCGGGCGCCTCGGTGGCGAAGGCGGCGTCGCCCGAGGCCGCGCCCTCGGCGTACATCGCGCGGACCGCGCCGAGGTCGGCCGGCTCCATGGCGCGCACCGCGACGTCCTCGGGCAGGTCGGTCGGGCAGCACGGGCGGGCGGCGAGCAGGCCCATCACCGCGTCGGCGGCGTGCGGCAGGCCGGTGCAGCAGGCGGGGTTGATCGCCACCCGGGTGGAGGTGCCGTCCTTGGTCAGGGTGACGAAGCCGACCTCGGCGAGCTTGCGCAGGTGGTGGGAGACGGTGGGCTGGCCGATGCCGAGCGCCGCGGCCAGCTCCCCGACGCTGGTGGTGCCCGGCCGGGAGGCGACGGTGTGCAGCAGCCGGACGCGGGTGGGCTCGGCCAGGCAGGCGAACCAGCCGGCGTAGGTCTCGGCGTCGGCGACCGGCAGCGCGGCGGGCGGGGCGGCGGGCGTCGTCGTGGTCATGCCCTCATTATCGACCACGATCGATGCTTGCGTCCATCGACATCCGTCGATAATGTCGCCCTTGATCGACAGATATCGATGAAAGGGGCGGAGTCATGGCCGACGGACATCCCGTGGTGGTGGTCGGTGCGGGCCCGGTGGGGCTGGCCGCGGCGGCGGAGCTGGCGGAGCGGGGCGTACCCGTGCTGGTCCTGGAGCGGGGCGCCGCCGCCGGCGCGGCGGTGCGCGAGTGGGGGCACGTCCGGCTGTTCTCGGCCTGGCGGGAGCTGGTCGACCCGGCCGCGGCGCGGCTGCTGGCGAGCGCGGGCTGGACGCGGCCGGCCGACGAGCGCTACCCCACGGGGGCCGAGTGGGCCGGGTCCTACCTGGCGCCGCTCGCCGCGGCCCTGGGGGAGCGGGTCCGCTTCGGGGCCGAGGTGGTCGGGGTGAGCCGGCAGGGCCGGGACCGGGTGGTGGACGCCGAGCGGGCCGGGCTGCCGTTCACCGTGCGCGTCCGCCGCGCCGGCGGCGCCGAGGAGCGGATCTCGGCCCGCGCCGTCGTCGACGCCTCGGGCACCTGGGGCGCGCCCAATCCGCTGGGCGCCGACGGGCTGCCCGCGCTCGGCGAGGCGGCCGCGGCGGACCGGATCTCCTACCGCGTCCCCGACCTGGCCGACCCGGCCGTGCGGGCCCGGTACGCGGGGCGGCGCACGGCGGTGGCCGGCAGCGGGCACTCGGCGCTGACGGCGCTGGTCGCGCTGGCGCGGCTGGCCGAGGAGGAGCCCGGCACCCGGGTGCTGTGGGTGCTGCGCCGGGGCGAGGTGGGCGACGCCTTCGGCGGCGGGGCGGCCGACCAGCTGGCGGCGCGCGGCGCGCTGGGGGAGCGGGCCCGCCAGGCCGTGCGGGCCGGTCAGGTGGAGGTGGTGGCCGGCTTCCGCACCGCCGAGGCGCGTGCCGGGTCCGGCGGCGTGGTGCTGGTGGACGACACCGGCCGCGCGCTGGACCCGGTGCACGAGGTGCTGGCGCTGACCGGCTTCCGCCCCGAGCTGTCGTGGCTGTCGGAGATCCGGCTCGGACTGGACCCCGCCCTCCAGGCCCCGGTGGCGCTGGCGCCGCTGATCGACCCGAACACGCACTCCTGCGGCACCGTCTACCCGCACGGCGCCGCGGAGCTGGCGCATCCGGAGCCCGGCTTCTACCTTGCCGGGATGAAGTCCTACGGCCGCGCCCCCACCTTCCTGGCGCTGACCGGCTTCGAGCAGGTCCGCAGCATCGCCGCCGCCATCGACGGCGACCACGAGGCGGCCGCCCAGGTGGAGCTGGTGCTGCCCGAGACCGGGGTCTGCTCCGGCCCCGGCCTCGCCGACGACGCTCCGGCCGCCGCCGTCACCGCCGGCGGCTGCTGCGGAGGCGGCGGGCCCGAGCCGGTCGAGCTGGTCCGTCCGGGCGCCGCCGCGCCGCGCTGACCCGGGCCGGGGCGGGCGGCCCCCTCCGCCGTCCGCCCCGGCTCAGGCGGCCGGGGGTGCGGCGGCCGCCGGCGCGGGCGCGGGGAAGAAGCGCCGCGCCCACAGCGAGACGTACACGAGTCCGACCAGCACGGGCACCTCGATGAGCGGGCCGACGACGCCGGCCAGCGCCTGCCCGGAGGTGACGCCGAAGACGCCGATGGCCACCGCGATGGCGAGTTCGAAGTTGTTGCCGGCGGCGGTGAAGGCGAGGGTGGTGGAGCGCTGGTAGGACAGCCGGATCGCCCGGCCGAGCAGCATGGACAGGCCCCACATCAGCGCGAAGTAGACCAGCAGCGGCACGGCGATGCGCGCGACGTCCAGGGGCCGCGAGGTGATCGCCTCGCCCTGGAGCGCGAACAGGATGACGATGGTGAACAGCAGGCCGTACAGGGCGGCGGGGCCGATACGGGGGAGGAACCGCTCCTCGTACCAGCTCCGGCCCCGGGCGCGCTCGCCCAGCAGGCGGGTGAGGTATCCGGCCGCCAGCGGGATGCCGAGGAAGATCAGCACGCTCTGGGCGATCTCCCAGCCGGACACCTCGATGCCGCTGCGCTCCAGGCCCAGCCAGCCGGGAAGCAGGTCGAGGTAGAACCAGCCGAGGACGCCGAAGGCGAGCACCTGGAAGACGGAGTTGAGCGCCACCAGCACGGCCGCCGCCTCGCGGTCGCCGCAGGCGAGGTCGTTCCAGATGATCACCATCGCGATGCAGCGGGCCAGCCCCACGATGATCAGCCCGGTGCGGAACTCCGGCAGGTCGGCCAGGAAGATCCAGGCGAGGGCGAACATCACCGCCGGCCCGACCAGCCAGTTCAGCACCAGCGAGGAGACCAGCAGCCGCGCGTCGCCGGTGACGGTGTCCAGCCGGTCGTAGCGGACCTTGGCCAGCACCGGGTACATCATCAGCAGCAGGCCGAGCGCGATCGGCAGCGACACCCCGCCGAGCTGGACCGCCTCCAGCGCGCCGCCCAGGCCGGGCACCAGCCGGCCCAGGCCGAGCCCGGCGGCCATCGCCAGCCCGATCCACACCGGCAGCAGCCGGTCCAGGGCGGACAGCCGGGGCGGCGCGCTCGCGCCGGGGGTGGGCGGGGCCATCGCGGGTGTCCCTCCGTCGTGGGTGGTGCGCGGACGGGAACACGTTACATCAATATGGATTGATATCAATATGGGCTGATAGGTTGTCGGTGGGCGGAGCGGCCACCGGGCCGCGCCGCGGCAGCTCCCTTGCGGAAGAGGTGGTCCCCGTGTCGGACAAGCCCAGCGTGCTGTTCGTCTGCGTGCACAACGCCGGCCGCTCCCAGATGGCCGCCGGCCTGCTGGCCCACCTGGCCGGAGACCGGGTGGAGGTGCGCTCGGCCGGGTCGGAGCCGGCGGAGTCGGTGAACCCGGTGGCGGTGGCGGCGATGGCCGAGATCGGCATCGACATCACCGGCGAGCGGCCCAAGGTCCTCACCGCCGACGCCGTCCGGTCCAGCGACGTGGTCATCACCATGGGCTGCGGCGACGCCTGCCCGGTCTTCCCCGGCAAGCGCTACCTGGACTGGGAGCTGGACGACCCCGCCGGGCAGCCCATCGAGAAGGTGCGCCCGGTGCGCGAGGAGATCCGCCGCCGGATCGAGGGCCTGCTGGCCGAACTCGGCGTGCCCGTGCGCGGCTGAGCCCCGGGCGCAGCCTCAGCACGGGCGGTAGTGCCCGCCCGCCCGCTCGGCGCGGTCGGCCAGCCCGCCCAGCGCGTCGGCGAGTTCGGCGACCGCCTCGGCGCGCAGCCGGTAGTAGGTGAACCGCCCCTTCGGCTCGGTGTCGACCAGCCCGGCCTCGCGCAGCACCCTCAGGTGGTGGCTGACGGTGGGCTGGCGCGCCCCGGTCTCCTCGATGAGGTGGCAGGTGCACATCTGCTCGGTGGCCAGCAGCGCCACGATCCGGGCCCGCAGCGGATCGCCGAACAGCGCGACCGCGGCCTCCGCCACCGGATCCCGCGCGGATATCAGCATGGGTTGATGTCACCACGCGCCCGCGGCGGCGTCAAACCGGCCCGGCGGCCCCGCCCCGCCGGTCAGCCGCCCGCGCCCGCGGGCTCCGGGACGGCCGGGCCGCGCACCGGCAGCCGGACGGTGAAGAGCGCGCCGCCGCCCGGTGCGGTGCGCACCGTCGCGCTTCCGCCGTGCAGCTCGGCGATGTTGCGGACGATCGCCAGGCCGAGGCCGCTGCCGCCGGTGCGCCGGTTGCGCGACTTGTCGGCCCGCCAGAAGCGGTCGAACACGTAGGGCAGGTGCTCGGGGGCGATGCCGGTGCCGGTGTCGGCCACCTCGATCAGCACGTCCTCGCCGTCGCCGCGGGCGCGCACCGTCACGGCGCCGGCCGCCGGGGTGTGCCGGATCGCGTTGCCGACCAGGTTGCCGACGGCCTGCAGCAGCCGGGCCCGGTCGGCGACCGCGCGCAGGCCCGGCTCGGCGTCGGCCGTCAGCCGCACCCCGGCCGCCTCGGCGGTCAGGGAGTGGCTGGCCGCGGCCTGGGCGAGCAGGCGGCCGAGGTCGACCGGCTCCAGCGCGAGGTCCAGCCGCCCGGCGTCGGCCATGGCCAGGTCGCGCAGGTCGTCGATGATGCGCTGCAGCAGCAGCGTCTCCTCCACCAGCATGGCGGTGCGCTCGGGGCTCAGGTCGGCCACCCCGTCCTGGGCCGCCTCCAGCCAGCCGCGCAGATTGCTCAAGGGCGTGCGCAGCTCGTGCGAGACGTCGCTGATCATGGCCTTGCGCTGCCGCTCCAGCCGGACCAGGTGCTCGGCCATCTCGTTGAAGGCCGCGGCCAGCCGGCCGATCTCGCCGGAGTCGCGCACCTCCACCAGGCGGACGCCCTCGCCCGCCCGCATCCGCTGCACCGCGTCGGTGAGCGAGCGCACCGGCCGCACCAGCCGGGTCGACACGGCGACGCTCACGCCCACCGTCAGCACCAGCACCAGCGCCCCGGCCCCCGCGATCCGCAGCCAGCCGTCGCGGGAGAGGGAGAGGCCGCCCGCGCCGTCGGCGGGGTCGTCGATGAACAGCAGCGCGCTCGGCGCCACGTACGGGTCCAGCTGCGCGCGGCGGCTCGTGTCGGCGCAGGACGCGACGCGCGGATCGACACGGGGCCGCGCGACCGGGTCGGCGTTCGGGCCCGGCGCGGCGACCGGCGGCTCCGGCGCGGCCGGGAGCGGCTCCGCCTCCTGCGGCGGTGCGGCGGGCTCGCCCGGCACGTCGGAGACCGGGGTGAGGGCCGCGGCGCCGGTCGCGGGGTCGATCGCGAAGCGCGCCTGCAGTCCCGCCGGTTCCAGGCACTCGGCGAGCAGCCCGTTCAGCTCCGCCAGCGCGGCCCGCTCGGTCTCGGTCGGCTCCAGCAGGATCTCGCGCGCGCACTCCGCGGCGTACGGGGAGCCGCTGTCGGACATCTCGACGAAGGGCCGCCCGCTCGGCGCCCGCTCCACCGACGCCGTCAGTCCGGTGGCGGTCTCGAAGCAGGCGGCGACCTGCTCCGCCAGCTGCTCCAACTCCGCCCCCTCCTCCTCGGGCAGCGCGAAGGGGCCGACCGCACGCGGGTCGATGCGGCCGGCGCCGTCGGCGGCCGAGGAGACGTCCACCGCCAGCGGGTCCACGGCCGAGGACGCGCGGATCCGGGCCGGCAGCGGCGCTCCGCCGTCGGCGGAGTCGGCGATCGGCACCCGGTTCTCCGTGGTGAGCACGATGCGCCGCCCGGTCTGCTCGGCCAGCGCGTGCACGGTGGGCCCCACCCCGCTCCAGTCGGCGTGCTGCGCGGCGTAGCCGAGGAGGGTGTCGTTGATGCGGGTGTCGACGGCCAGCGTCTCGCCCTGCGCGACGCTGATCGACTCCGACGCGCCCTCCGCCGCCAGCCAGGCGGTGGCCGTGATCGAGCAGGCCGCGACCAGCACCGAGCTGGCCAGCAGCCGCGCCAGCAGGCTGTGCCGCAGCGCGACGCCGGTGCGGCGCGGCCGCCTCCTACGCCGGGCGGCCGTCACCGGCGGTCCCGTTCAGCTTGTAGCCGACCCCGAAGACCGTGACCAGCCACCGGGGCGAGCGGGGGTCCGGCTCGATCTTGCGGCGCAGGTTCTTCACGTGCACGTCGATGCTGCGCTCGGTGATGAAGCGGTCGATGCCGTGCACGTGCTCCAGCAGCCGGGCCCGGGTGAACACGTGGCCGGGCCGGGCCGCCATCGCCGCGAGCAGCTGGAACTCGCCCGGTGTGCAGTCCACCGGCGCGCCGTCGACCAGCACGGTGTGCCGGTCGGGGTCGACCGCGAGCGGCCCGGCGCGCAGCACCCGGTCGGGCGGGGCGGCGCGGCGGGCCCGGCGGAGCAGGGCGCGCACCCGGGCGGTCAGCTCGCGCGGGCTGTAGGGCTTGGTGACGTAGTCGTCGGCGCCCAGGTCCAGGCCGTCGAGCATGTCCTCCTCGGTGGACCGGGCGGTGAGCATCAGCACGGCGACCTCGTCGGAGGCGGCGCGCAGCGCCCGGCAGGTCTCCCGGCCGTCCAGCACCGGCATCATCACGTCCAGGATCACCAGTTCGGGCCGGTCGCGGTGGAAGGCGTCCAGGGCGGTCCGGCCGTCGTGCACGACGAGGACGGTGTGGCCGTCGTGCTCCAGGTAGCGCCGGACCAGCTCGGCCTGGTTGCCGTCGTCCTCGGCGATCAGCACATGCGCGCACACTCCGCGACCTCCTCGCCGTCACTCCCGCGCGTCGGGGCCGCGCCCGGCGCGGCCCGCTCGATCGTAGGCCACGCCCAGCCGCCGGAGCCGCCGTGCCGCCGCGGGGCCCGGGGGCGACACAGCATCCACACGCGGGGCTCACGACTTCCACACATCCGTCGGCCAGGGTTCGTATCCGTCCGGCGCGGGCCACGCGCCGGGCCCGCCCCCCGCCGACCCGGCCGGTCCTCCCGGCCACGGACACGAAGCCGGACGAGCCCATGCGCCCAAGCCCGCCGACCCCGAATTCCGCACGCCCGACCGGCCTGCTGCGGCCGCTCGCCGCGGCCGCCGCGCTCGCCGCGCTCACGGCGTGCGGACCCGCCGCCGGCGACACGGGGGCCGCCGGGCCGGAGGCGGCCGGTACGCAGGCGGCCGGCACGGGGGCGGCGACGGAGGCGCAGGAGCAGATCGCCACCGTCGTCGGCGACGGCATCGAGATCCGCGACGAGCCGGACGGGGAGGTGGTCGAGACGCTCGCCAGCCCGAACGACCTCGGCGCCGACCGGGCGTTCCTGGTCGAGCGGGACGAGGGCGAGTGGCTCGAGGTGCTGCTGCCGGTCCGGCCCAACGGCAGCACCGGCTGGATCAGGCGCGACGAGGTGGAGCTGACCACCACCAGCCTGCGGCTGGAGGTGGACATGGGCGACTTCGCGTTCGCCGTGTTCGACGGCGAGCAGGAGCTGCGGTCCGGCCGGATCGGCATCGGAGTGGAGGACACCCCCACGCCGCCCGGGCGGTACTACTTCACCGAGCTGCTCCAACCGCCGGCCCCGGACGGGCCCTACGGCGCCTACGCGTTCGGCCTCAGCGGCTTCTCACCGACGCTGGAGACCTTCGCGGGCGGCCCCGGGCAGCTCGCCGTGCACGGCACCGACGACGAGGCCGCCCTGGGCACCCAGGTCAGCCACGGGTGCGTGCGCGTCTCCAATGCCGACATCACCTGGATGGCGGAGAACCTGCCGATCGGCACCCCGGTGGAGATCACCGAGTGACGGCCGGCGCCCGGTCCCTCCGCCCGACCGAGAAACGACAAGGAAGGCACACCGTGCGATTCAAGAAGCTGATGCTCAGCGCCGCCGTCGCGGCCGCCGTCGCCACCGGCGCCGTCCCGGCCCTGGCCGCGGACGACCCCACCCAGACGCCGGCCCCGACGGAGCCGGCGCCCCCCGCCGAGGCCGACCCGGCCGCGCCGCCGGAGGCCGTCCCGGCCGACCCGGCCGAGGAGGAGCAGCGGGAGCGGGAGCGGGAGGCGGAGCGTGCGGCGCAGGAGGCGGCCCCCGCCGAGGCGCTGCCGGGCGAACCGGCCTACACCGGCTGACCGGCGCCCGCCGGACCGCTCGCGGTCCGGCGGGCGTGCCGACGGCCCGGACGCGCACGCGTCCGGGCCGTCCGGGCGTCCGGGGACGGGATCCGGCTCGTCAAGGACGCGTCAATACGGCGGCCGCGCGCCCGCCGGAGCCCGTGCGGCGAGGACGATGGGGGCCGGAAGGGAGCACGCCATGGACACGGACCGCGTCGACTTCACCGGGGTGAAGTGGGGCGGGGTGGAGTGGACCAACCTCGTCACCCTGTACCTGCGCGCGATGGAGAGCCGCTCGCCGCACTCCCTGCTGCGCGACCGCGCCGCCGACGAGGCGCTGGCGCGGATCGACTACGACTTCGAGCGGGTGCGGCGCATCTCGCTGCCGGCGGCCAACAAGTTCCTGGTCGCGCTGCGCGCCAAGCGGCTGGACCGGTGGGCCGCCGACTTCCTCGCCCGCCACCCCGGCGCGGTCGTGCTGCACCTGGGCTGCGGCCTGGACAGCCGGGCCTTCCGGATCGAGCGGCCCGCCGGTACGGACTGGATCGACCTGGACCTGCCCGAGGTGATCGCCCTGCGCCGCCGGCTGTACTCCGAGGGCGAGGGCTACCGGATGGTCGGCGCCCCCGTCACCGACCCCTCCTGGCTCGCGGCGGCGCCTTCGGGGCGCCCCGGGCTGGTCGTCGCGGAAGGGCTGCTGATGTACCTGGCCGAGAGCGAGGTCCGGGAGCTGCTGCGGCGGCTGGTGGCGCACTTTCCCAGCGGGGAACTGCTCTTCGACGCCATGGCTCCGTGGATCGCCGGGGCGTCCCGCCTGTACCGGTGGGGTATGGGCGACCCGCACGAGGTCGAGCGCTGGGAGCCGCGGCTGAAGCTGCTGGCCGCGGTGCCGCTCGTCTCGAACCACCCCGACATCCCGGTGCGGGGCCTGCGCGCCGTGTACCGGCTGATGAACGCCGTGCCGGTCACCCGGGACATGATGCGGCACTGCCGCTACGCCTTCTGAGCCGGGCCGCCGCCCCTCCCGGTGGGCGGAGGGGCGGCGGCGGACCGGGCGCGGGTGCCGGCTACCGGCGGCCGGGAGCGCCGTCGACGACCGGGTTGGCCAGCTCGCCCACACCGGGGATGACGCAGCCCGCGGTGTCGCCGGGGCGGATGTGCACGGCGCCCGGGGTGCCGGTCGACAGCAGGTCGCCGGGGAACAGCGGCATGACGCGGCTGTGGAAGGAGACCAGGAACTCCGGCGAGTAGCGCATCCGCGCCACCGTGTTGGTCCGCTCGGCCCTGCCGTTGAGCAGGGTGCTCACCTCCAGCTCGGCCAGGTTCGGCACCGATTCCAGCAGGTGCGGCACCGGCACGATGGCCGGGCCGAAGGACAGGAAGCCGGGGAAGTTCTTGCTGCGGGTCAGGAAGCGGGGGTTCTTGGCCAGGATGTCCTCGGCCGTCTGGTCCAGCACGGTGCACACCCCCCACACGTGGTCCAGGGCGCGATCCTCGGCCACGTCCTGGCAGAGCGGGCCGATCACCAGGCCCAGCTCGGCCTCGGCCGTCACCCGCTCGCTCTGCGCTGGCAGCGGGATGGGCTCGTCCGGGGCGATGATCGTGTGGTCGCCCTTCATGAAGGAGGCCGGCTCCTCGGGCACGGACTCGGTCAGGTCGGAGGCGTGCTCGACGTAGTTGAGCCCGATGCCCCAGATCTTGCGCGGGTGCCGGTACGGCGCGCCGAAGCGCAGGCCGTCCAGCGGGCGGAACGCGGAGTCGGGCGCGGCGCGCACCGCCGCGGTGAAGTCGGCGCTGGGCACCGACGCGATGACGGCCATGGCGTCGCCGGGCGCGCCGGGGATCAGGTCGGCCACCGCGGCCGCCCGCGCCGCGCCGCCCCGTTCGTCGACCGCCACCGCGGTCGTTTCGTCGCCGTCGTGGATGGTCGCCAGGTACATGCACTCTCCTCGGTCGGTGTCGGTCGGAGCGGGAGCGGGGTCAGGGCAGCGTCGGCACCAGGCCGCCGTCCACCAGCAGGCTCTGCCCGGTGAGGTAGCCGGCCTCCTCGGAGGCCAGGAAGCGCACGGCGGCGGCCAGTTCCTCGGGGCGCCCGTAGCGCCCCGCCGGGATCGAGCGCTCCGACGCGGCCCGCACCTGCGCGGC
This sequence comes from Allonocardiopsis opalescens, assembly GCF_003002095.1. Classification (GTDB taxonomy): domain Bacteria; phylum Actinomycetota; class Actinomycetes; order Streptosporangiales; family Streptosporangiaceae; genus Allonocardiopsis; species Allonocardiopsis opalescens. Next base: position 1,209,535 of record NZ_PVZC01000001.1, read on the forward strand.
GGTGCCGCCGGTGCGCTCGGCCGTGCGGGCGTCCAGGGCGCGCACCCTTTCGGTGTCGATCCGGCCGGGCGAGACCATGTTCACCGTGATGCCCTCGGCCGCCAGGTCGACGGCGAGCGACTTGACCAGCCCGGCCAGCGCGGGCCGGAACACGTTGGACAGCACCAGCCCGCCCAGCGGACGCCGCACGCTGGATGAGCCGATCACCACGATCCGGCCGAAGCCGCCCGCGCGCATCGCGGGCAGCGCCGCCCCGATGGCGGTGACCGCGCTGCGCAGGGTGAGCCGGTAGGCGGCGTCCCACTGCTCGGGGCCGACGTCGCCGAAGTCGCCCGGCGGCGGGCCGCCGGCGTTCACCACCAGCACGTCGAGCCGGCCGAAGCGCTCGACGGCGCCGGCGACCAGCCGCTCGACCTGCTCGGCCTGCGACACGTCGGCGCGCTCGCCCGCGACGGCGGTGCCGTGGGCGCTCAGCTCGCGCACGGCCTCGTCCAGGCGCGCGGGATCGCGCCCGCAGACGGTCAGCCTGTGCCCGGCCTCGGCCAGGGCGTGCGCGCAGGCGCGGCCCAGGCCCTGGGTGGCCGCCATGACGACGGCGGATCGCCGGTCCGGTTCGCTCGGTGGCATGGGTGCGGGCTCCTCGGTGTCGCGGTCGGGGGACGGGGGCCGGCGCCGGGTCAGGCCGTGACGGTCGCCGGGGTGCCGGGGACGGTGTGGCGCTCGACCGCGTCGGCGTCGAAGCCGAAGCCCAGCCCGGGGCCGGCCGGCAGCACCAGCCGCCCGTCGCGGACGGCGAGCTGGGTGTCGACCAGGGTGCGGAAGTTGAGCACCGAGTCGTCGGCGAAGAACTCGGTGAAGGTGCAGTTGGGAGTGGCCGCGACCAGATGGGCGTGCAGGTCGTGGAACCAGTGCGGGGCCAGCGGCACGCCGAAGGAGGCGGCGGTGGCGGCGATGCGGCGGAACTCGGTGATGCCGCCGCACACGGCGGCGTCGGTCTGGAGCACGGCGGCGGCGCCGCGCTCCAGCAGCTCCTTGTGCCGCCAGCGGCCGGCCTCGATCTCGCCGGTGGCCACCGGTACCCGGATGGCGGCGGCCAGCCGGGCGTGGTTGTCGATGTCGTCGGGGCCGAAGGGCTCCTCGATCCAGTACGGGTCGTAGCGGGCCAGCCGGTCCATGGTGCGCAGCGCCGTGGGCAGGTCGGACCAGGCGTTGTTGGCGTCCAGCATCAGCAGCACGCCGTCGCCGACGGCGCGGCGCGCGGCCGCCACCCGCTCCTCCTCTTCGGCGGGGGAGAGCCGGCCGACCTTCATCTTCACCGCCCGGAAGCCCGCCGCGACGTAGGAGGCCAGCTCCTCGCCGAGGTCGTCGGGGGTCTTGCCGTCCAGGTAGTAGCCGCCGCTGGCGTAGGCGGGGACGGTCTCGGCGCGGAAGCCGCCGAGCAGCCGGTGCAGCGGCAGGCCGAGGGCGCGGGCGTTGTGGTCCCACAGCGCGATGTCGAGCGCGCTCAGCGCGCGCATCGCCGAACCGGTCCGCCCGTGCAGCAGCGCCTCCTGGTACATGTCCTGCCAGATCCGCTCGACCCCGAAGGGGTCGCGCCCGGCGACGACCGGGCCGAGCAGCGCCGCGACGGCGGCCGACACCACCTCGCCGCCCGACGCCCCGGCGTAGCAGAAGCCGCGCCCCTGGACGCCGTCGGCGTCGGTGACGGTGACCAGCACGTAGTCGCGGGCGGACACCTGGCGGGTGGCGAAGGAGGTGACCTGCCGCAGCGGCACCCGGGCCACCCGGGTCTCCACGGCCGCCACCGGTGCGGCCGTCCGGGCGCGGGCGGGCTCTCGGGACATCGGATCTCTCCCCTTCTCGGCTCGTGTCACGCGATCTTGGTGAGCGTCCTGCCTGGTCAGCGGGGTCTGTGGTCCTGGTATTTGGAATTTGGTATTCCATATGCCCTTGTTGTGATCTGGAACGCAATGTACCGTGCGTCACATGGACGCGCTAGCCCCCATGCGGGCCCAGGGGCCGCTGAGGACGCTCCGGATGAGCGAGACCGCCTACGAGGCCATCGAAGGCGCCATCGTCCGCTGCGAGCTGGCCCCCGGCACCCCGCTGGTGGACCGGCAGCTCTCGGAGGTGCTGGGGGTGAGCCGCACCCCCATCCGCGACGCCATGCAGAGCCTGGAGGCGGCGGGGCTGGTCGTGCGCACCCGGGGCCGCTACTCCGTGGCCGGCTTCGACCTCGACGACGTCCGCGAACTGTTCGAGATGCGGCGGCTGCTGGAGCCGCCGGGCCTGGAGCGGCTGGCCGCCGACTGGGACCCGGCGGTGGTCGAGGAGCTGGCCACCTTCTTCGACGGCGCGCCCGAGCCGGGGCCGCCCGGCCCCTACGAGGAGTACCTGGCCCGCGACCACGCCTTCCACAAGAGGATCGTGGCGCTGTCGGGCAACTCCAGGCTGATCCGCTTCTACGCGATCGCGGAGAAGCAGATCAACCGCATCCGGCACTACCTCGCCCCGGGCTACGAGGGCCGGATGAAGGAGGTCGTCAACGAGCACCGCGACGTCTGCGAGGCGATCGCCGCGCACGACCTCGACGCCGCCCGCGCCGCCCTGATCAGCCACCTGGAGGCGGGCGAGGCGACGATGGCGAAGTACCTGGCACAGCAGCAGGAGAAGGAGAACCCAGGCGGATAGCGCTTATCCGCGAAGACGGGACCCCGGTCCCGCCCCGGCGCGCGGCATCGCCGCCGCACACCCTCATACCGGCGTGTCGCTTCTACAGGAGGCGAGATTCTGACATGCCAAAAAAGGATGTAGAACACACACGATATCTTTCGCACCCCGACCGGCGGCGGTTCCTGCGGACCGCGGGCTTCGGCGTCGCGGGCCTCGCCCTCGGCGGCTCCGCGCTGAGCGGCTGCGCCGACAGCGCCCAGGCCGGCGCCTATCCCCAGCGGCCGATCCAGATGATCGTCGCCTACGAGCCCGGCGGCGGCACCGACGTCGGCGCGCGCATCCTGCAGCCGGTCCTGGAACGGGCCCTCGGCGGCGAGATCCAGATCGTCAACCGCCCCGGAGGCGGCGGCTGGGCCGGCTGGAACGACCTCGCACGCGCCGAGCCCGACGGCTACACGCTCGGCTTCATCAACACGCCGAACTTCATGACCGGCTACCTCGATCCGCGGCTGGGCCGCACCGACATCGACGCCGGCTCCTTCACCCTGATCGCCAACCAGGTGACCGACTACGGCGCCATCGCGATCAGCCCGGACGACCAGCGGTTCACCGACGTCCGCGGCTTGCTGGAGTACGCCGCCCGCGAGCGCCTGATCGTCACCTCCACCGGTGTCGGCAGCGACGACCACTTCTCCGCGCTCTCCCTCGCCGACCGCTTCGGCCTGCGCTTCGACGTGCTGCACAACGAGGGCGCCGCCGACAGCGTCACCGACCTGCTCGGCGGCAATGTCGACGCGGTCTTCGCCAATGTCGGCGAGCTGACCGCCCAGCACCAGGACGGCGGCGTCAAGGTGGTCGCGGTGATGAAGGCCGACGAGGAGCGCTCGCCCTACCTGCCCGACGTGCCCACCCTCGCCGAGGCCGGCTACCCCGACGTGGAGTCCTGGTCCTCGCGCGGCATCGCCGGACCGGCCGGACTGCCCGCGGGGGTGGTCGAGCGCCTGGTCGCCGCCTGCCGCACCGCGATCGAGGACCCCGCGCACGTCGAGCGGCTGGCCACCCAGGGCCTCCAGGTCGACTACCAGGCGCCCGACGCCTACGCCGAGATGATCGAGCGCGACGACCGAACCGCCCGCCGCCTGGGCGAGCGCTACATCTGGGGCGCGCAGGGCGGCTGAGCCGCCGCGGCCGCCGCGCACCCCCGGCACGGCCGCCGCCCGCACCCCTTCCGTACCGAAGCGAATGACCGCGCCCCCACCGCCACGCGACCGGGCACCCGTCCGCCGCGCACTGCACGGTCCCCGCGACCCTGCCGCCGCGCCCGGTGGACCGCCGGTGCCCATCCGAGGAGTTGACCCACCGATGCCGGTCGAACCCGACGAACGCTCACGAACCACCGCGCTGCGCTCACCCGACGCCGTACTCGGCCTGAGTCTGATCGCGATCTCCGTCGTCTTCCTCGCCTGCACCCTGCCGCTGTCGGCGGCGGCCGCCGCCTGGCCGCGTGCGGTGCTGGCGCTGCTGCTGTTCCTCGGCGCCGCGATCACCGTGCGCGCCGTCCGCGCCGCCGCGGCCGGGAGGCCGGCCGCCGAACCCGCTGCCGCCGACGCCGTCCCGGACGAGGAGGAGGGCGCCTCAGGCGAGTGGAGCCCGGCCGTGCTGCGCCGTCCCGCGCTGACCATGCTGATCGTGATCGGCTACGTGGCGCTGCTCGACGTCATCGGCTTCTTCCCGGCCACCGTGCTGTACCTGGTCGGCCACCTGTGGTTCGGCGGCTCGCGCGACCTGCGCGTCGTGGCCGGGGTGACGGCCGGGCTGTGCGGGCTCGTCTACCTGCTGTTCGTGCACGAGTTGAGCGTTCCGCTCCCGACCGGGCTCTTCGGTTAGGGGGCCGGGCGCAATGGACACCCAACTGCTGCTCAGCGCGCTGGACAACCTCTTCACCTGGGAGGTCATGCTCGCCATCACCGCCGGAGTCGTCGGCGGCATCATCATCGGCGCGCTCCCCGGCCTCAGCGGGACCATGGGCATCGCGCTGCTGATCCCCATCACCTTCGGGATGGACGCCGTCGCCGGTCTGTCGATGCTGGCCGCCATCTACGCCGCGGCCACCTACGGCGGGTCGGTCTCGGCCATCCTGATCAACACACCGGGCACACCGGCCGCCGCGGCCACCGCGCTGGACGGCTACCAGCTCACGCTCCAGGGCAAGGGCGCCAAGGCGCTGGCCGTCTCGGCGATCGCGTCGATGGTCGGCGGCCTGGTCAGCGCCTTCGCACTGCTGCTGCTCGCGCCGCCGCTCGCCCAGGTCTCACTCGCCTTCTCGGCGCCCGAGTACTTCCTGATCGCGGTCTTCGGACTGCTCATCATCGGCAGCCTGGCGGCCGGCTCGCTGCTCAAGGGCTTCGCCGCCGGGACGCTCGGCCTGCTGGTCGCCACCATCGGCATCGACATCCTCACCGGCTTCCCGCGCTTCACCTTCGGCACGACCGCGCTGCAGTCCGGTATCGAACTGGTCCCGGCGCTGATCGGCCTGTTCTCGCTCTCCCAGGTGCTGGTGCTCGCCGAGGGGCGCGGCGGCGGAGGGACCGCGATGGCGCACGCGCTCAAGGGCCGGGCCCTGCCGACGCTGCGCGAGCTGAAGAGGATCACCGCCACCATCGCCCGCTCGTCGGGGATCGGCGTCTTCGTCGGGGTACTGCCCGGCGCCGGCGGCGACATCGGGTCCTGGATCGGCTACAACGAGGCCAAGCGCTTCTCCAAGGGCGCCGACCGCGAGGAGTTCGGCAAGGGCTCCCTCAAGGGCGTCGCGGCCGCCGAAGCCGCCAACAACGCCGTCACCGGCGGGGCCATGGTGCCGATGCTGACGCTCGGCATCCCGGGCAGCTCCGCGACGGCGGTGATCATGGGCGGGCTGCTCATCCACGGCATGCAGCCGGGCGGCCGGCTCTTCACCGAGCAGGCCGACACCACCTACGCGATCATGCTCGGCTTCCTGCTGGCCAACGTCCTGATGGGCGTCCTGGCCATCGCCGGGGCGCGCTACTTCGTGCTGGCCACCAGGGTGCCGATGAAGGTGCTGGTGCCGATCATCGTCGCGCTGTGCGTGGTGGGCACCTACGCCGTCAACAACAGCATGGCCGACGTGTGGGTGATGATCGTCTTCGGCGTCATCGGCTACCTGCTGCGCAAGGTCGGGGTGCCTCCGGCGCCCATCGTGCTCGGGCTGATCCTGGGCGCCCTCGCCGAGAAGGGGCTGCGCCAGTCCTTCGTGATGGCCCAGGGCGACCTGATCGGCTACTACCTGTCCCGCCCGCTGTCGGTGGTCCTGCTGCTGCTGATCGTGCTGTCGCTGGCCGCGCCGCCGCTGGCCGCCCGGATGCGCAGGCGGATGGCGGCCCAGGCCGCCACCGCCAAGGAGAGGGAGGACGCGTGAGTGCCGGGGACGGCGTCATGCGCCGGGTGCCGCTGCACCGGATCCGCCGCGCCCTGCCCTCGGCGGCGCTGCCCGACCCCGTCGAGACCGCCTACCGCGAGACCGCGGGGCTGCTCGCCCGCCGCGGGCTGCCCGCCGGGGCGCGGCTGGCGATCACCGCGGGCAGCCGCGGCATCGACGGGATCGCCGGGCTGCTGCGCGGCGCGGTGCGCGCCGCCCGCGACGCGGGCGCCGAGCCCTTCCTGTTCTCGGCCATGGGCAGCCACGGCGGCGGCACCGGCCCGGGCCAGCGCGCGATCCTGGACTCCCTCGGCGTCACCGAGGAGAGCACCGGCGCGCCGGTCAGCTGCTCGGACCGGGTGGTGCCGCTCGGCGAGACCGCCGGCCCGCTGCCCGGGCTGCCGGTGTACTTCGCCGAGGAGGCGGCGCAAGCCGACGCGATCCTCGCCGTCAACCGGGTCAAGCCGCACACCTCCTTCCACGGGCCGCACGAGAGCGGGCTGCTGAAGATGCTCACCGTCGGCGCCGGCCGCGCCGACGGCGCGGCGATGGTGCACCGCCTCGGCTGGCACCGGATGGTCCCGGCGATCGAGGCCATCGCCGCCGTGGTCGTGGACCGGCTGCCGGTCCTCGGCGGCCTGGCCGTGGTCCAGGACGCGCACGAGCGGCCCGCCGCCGTGGCGGCGGTGCCCGCCGAGGAACTGGCCGCCCGCGAGGCCGAGCTGCTGGAACTGGCCAGGCGGCTGCTGCCCCGGCTGCCGGTGGACCGGCTGGACGCGCTGGTGGTGCGGCTGATGGGCAAGGCCTTCAGCGGCTGCGGCATGGACACCAACGTGATCGGCCGGCTGCGCCTAGAGGGCATGCCCGAGCCCGAGACGCCGAGCATCCGCTGCCTGGGCGTGCTCGACCTCGACGAGGGCTCGCACGGCAACGCCACCGGGGTGGGCCTGGCCGACCTCACCACCGAGCGGCTGGTCCGCGGGATGGACCGCACCGCCACCTACCTCAACTGCCTGACCAGCGGCGGGCCCCAGCGCGCCGCCGTGCCCATGACGTTCCCCGACGACGCCGCGCTGGTCGACGCGATGGGGCGGCTGCTCAAACCCGATCCCGGAGAGGAAGGCGAGGTCCGCATGGCGGTCATCGACAACACCCTTCACCTGGAGACCCTGTGGGTCTCGGCGGCGCTGCTGCCGGAGATCCGCGCGAACGAGGACGTCGAACTGCTGGAGTCGCGGCCGGGCCCGGCCTTCGACGCGGCCGGAAGGCTGGTGCCGTGATGGGGGTCGGCAACCGGGTGCTGCCCCGCGCCGAGTCGGTGGCGGCCGAGACCCTGGAGCGCTTCCGCGCCGCCGCCTTCCCGGTGGCGAACGTCGCCGACGCGATGGGGCGCTTCGGCGCGCTGCGGGGCCTGCGCCGGATGGCGCCCGCCCCCTACCTCGTCGGCACCGCGCTCACCGTGCGCACCCGCCCGTCGGACAACCTGATGGTGCACAAGGCGCTCGACCTGGCCGGGCCCGGCGACGTCCTGGTGGTGGACGCGTGCGGCGGCGCCGACTACGCGATCGTCGGCGGACTGATGTGCCGCTACGCGCGGCGGCGCGGGCTGGCCGGGCTGGTCGTGGACGGCATGGTCCGCGACGACGACGAGCTGACCGAGCTGGGCCTGCCCGTCTACGCCGCCGGGATCAGCCCCAACGGCCCCTACAAGGACGGCCCCGGCGAGATCAACGTACCGGTGAGCTGCGGCCGCACCCCGGTGCTCCCCGGCGACCTGGTGCTGGGCGACGCCGACGGCGTGGTCGTGGTGCCGCGTGCGGACGCCGAGCAGGTCCGGCGCGAGGCCGAGGCCGTGCGCGGCAACGAGCGCGGCGTGGTGGCGGCCATCGAGCGCGACGGCTGGGACCGGGCCTGGATCGACCGGAAGCTCGCCGCGAACGGGTGCGCCGATGGCTGAGCCGACCGAGCCGGCGGGCGTCCCGCACGGGCCGCTGCGCGAACTGGTGCGGCAGGTCTTCACCGCCGCCGGACTGACCGGGCAGGACGCGGGCGCCGTCGCCGAGCACCTGGTCCTGGCCGACCTGCGCGGCGTCGGCTCGCACGGGGTGAGCCGCACCGCCATCTACGTGGAGCGGATCGGGCAGGGGCTGGTCGACCCGCGCCCGCGGATCCGGGTGCTGGCCGAGACCCCGGTCAGCGCGCACCTGGACGGCGGCAACGGGCCCGGCGTGGTGGTGGCCGGGCACGCCATGCGCACCGCCGCCGCCAAGGCGCGGGAGAGCGGGATCGGCGCCGTCGCGGTGCGCGGCTCCAACCACTGCGGCATGCTGGCCCACTACACCGGCGAGGCGGCGGCGGCCGGGCTGATCGGCTTCGCCACCACCAGCGCCCCCGCGTCGATGGCGCCCTGGGGCGGGGCGCGGGCGTACTTCGGCACCAACCCGCTGTCCTACGCCGTGCCGGTGCCCGGCGGGCGCCCCGACATCGTCTTCGACATGGCGACCAGCACCGTCGCGCGGGGCAAGATCATCATGGCCGAGAAGCGCGGCGAGCGGATCCCGGCCGGCTGGGCGCTGGACGTCGACGGCAAGCCCACCGAGGACGCCGCGGCCGGGCTGGCCGGCACCATGCTGCCGCTGGGCGGCGCCAAGGGCTCCGGCCTGGCGCTGCTGGTGGACGTGCTGTCGGGTGTGCTGAGCGGGGCCGAGTACGGCCCGCACATCCCGCCGCTGTACGGCAACCCCGACCGCGCGCAGAACGTGGGCCACTTCTTCCTCGCGCTGCGCCCCGACCTGTTCGGCCCGGCCGAGGACTTCGCCCGGCGCATGGGCGCGCTGGCCGAGGAACTGGCCGCGCTGCCCACCGCCGCCGGGCACACCCGGGTGTACCTGCCCGGCGAGCCGGAGGCCGAACGGGAGGCGGAGCGGCGCGCCCGCGGCCTCCCCCTCCCGGCCGAGGTGCGGGCCGAGCTGGCCGCGGTGGCGCGCTCGCTCGGCCTGCCCGAGCAGGCGCTGGCCTGCCTGGGCGCGGACGCCGGGACGCCGGCCGGCAGCGGGGAGGCGCGGCCATGACGGAGCCGATCGACCGGCTGCGCGAGCGGCTGGCCCGGGAGCGGCGGATCGTGGTCGGCTACTCCGGCGGCGCCGACTCCGCCCTGCTCGCCTACGTCGCGGCGCGCACCCTCGGCGAGGGCGCCCTGGCCGTCACGGCGGTCTCGCCGAGCCTGGCCGCCGCCGAGCGGCGCCAGGCGCGCGCCTTCGCCGCCGAGCACGGCATCGCGCACCTGGAGGTCTGCACCGACGAGGGCGAGCGGCCCGAGTACGCCGCCAACGGCGCCGACCGCTGCTTCCACTGCAAGAGCGCGCTGTTCGAGGCGATGGGACCGCTGGCCCGGATGCTCGGCGCCGCGATGGCCGTGGGCACCAACCTCGACGACCTGGGCGACTACCGCCCCGGCCGGCGGGCGGCCGCGCAGCGGGGCGTGCTCACCCCGCTGGCCGACGCGGGCTTCGACAAGGCGGCGGTGCGCGCGGCGAGCCGCGCGCTGGGGCTGCGCACCGCCGCCAAGCCCGCCGCGCCGTGCCTGGCCTCGCGGGTCGCCTACGGTGAACCCGTCACGCCCGAGGTCCTGGCCAGGATCGAGGCGGCCGAGCAGGCAGTGCGCGAGCTGGGCTTCACCGAGGTGCGGGTGCGCGCCCACTCCGGTGGCACGGTGGCGCGGGTGGAGCTGCCCGACGCCGAGGCCGAGCGCGCCGTGGCGCTGCGCGCGCGGCTGGACGCCGGCGTGCGGGCCTGCGGCTTCACCTTCTGCGCGCTCGACCTGGGCGGCTTCGCCAGCGGGCGGCTGAACGCGCTGCTGCCGCTCTCGGTCACCTCGCGCGGCGGGGCGGCCCGGTGAGCGGCGCGGCGGCCGGTCCGGACCCCGGCTACACCGACCTCGGCTTCGCCCGGGTCGACACCGCCCGCGAGGCGCGCCAGGGCGTCGCCGAGTGCGTGTACGCCCCGGGCAAGCGGACCGGGCACATCACCGCGATCGTGGCGGAGCTGCTGGACCGCTCCGACGGGCCCGTCCTGGTCACCCGGGTCGAAGCGGAGCCCGCGCGCACCGTGCTGGCCGCGCACCCGGGCGGGAGCCACGACCCGGCGGCGCGCCTGCTGGCCTGGCGGCCCGCGCCGCCGGACGGCTTCCGGCTGGCGATCCTCACCGCGGGCACCGCCGACGAGCCGGTGGCGGCCGAGGCGGCGGCGGTGGCCCGCGCCGTCGGCCTGGAGGTGACGCTCTTCCGCGATGTCGGGGTGGCCGGCCTGCACCGGCTGCTGGACTGCGCCGAAGAGGTCGCGGCGCACGACGCCGTCGTCGTGGTGGCCGGGATGGAGGGCGCCCTGGCCAGCGTGGTCGGCGGCCTGGTGGCCTGCCCGGTCGTCGCGGTGCCCGTCTCCACCGGCTACGGCGCCGGACTGGACGGCGTCACCGCGCTGCTGGCCATGCTCAGCTCGTGCGCGGCCGGGCTGACCGTGGTCAACATCGACTCCGGCTTCGGCGCCGCCATGGCCGCGCACCGGCTGGCCATGGCCGTCCGCTCGCGGAGGGGGCCGGGATGATCCTCTTCCTGCACCCCTTCGCCGGGATCTCCGGCGACATGCTGCTCGGCGCGCTCATCGACCTCGGCGCGCCGGTGGCGGGCATCGAGGCGGCCGTCCGCTCCACCGGGCTGGACGGCTGGCGGCTGACCGCCGTCCGCGCCGCCAAGGGCGGCCTGATGGCGACCCGCGCGCAGGTGCGCGTCGACGACGACGCCACCGCGCGCCCCGCCGCGCGGCTGCTCGAACACGTCGCCCGGGCCGAGCCCGAGCCGGTCGCCCGGCTGGCCGCGACGGCGGTCCGGCTGCTCGCCGAGGCCGAGGGCGCCCTGCACGGCGTGGACCCCGGCGAGGTGCACCTGCACGAGATCGGCGGCCTGGACACCGTGGTGGACACCGTCGGCACCGCCGCCGCGCTGCACCTGCTCGGCGTCGAGCAGGTGGTGTCCGCGCCGGTGGTGCTGGGCCGCGGCACCGTCGCGACCGCGCACGGGCGGCTGCCCGCCCCGGCCCCGGCCACCCTGGCGCTGCTGCGCGGCGCCGAGGTGAGCTGGGCCGCCATCGCGGCCGAGACCGTCACCCCCACCGGGGCCGCGCTGCTGGCCGCGGCGGGGGCGTCCTACCGCCCGGCGCCGCCGATGACGGTGCGCGCCACCGGCTACGGCGCGGGGAGCCGCGAGCTGCCCGACCGGCCCAACGTCCTCCAGGCGACGCTGGGCGAAGCGCTCGGCGCCGGCGCGGCCGGCTCCGGCGCGTACACGGTGCTGGAGACCAATGTCGACGACACCACCGGCGAGGTGCTCGGCCACCTGATCGGCGCGGCCCTGGACGCCGGGGCGGCCGACGCCTGGATCACCCCCGCCGTGATGAAGAAGAACCGGCCCGCGCACACCGTGCACGTGCTGTGCCGCGCCTCCGACGCGCCTGCGCTGGAGACCCTGGTACTCGCGCACACCGGCAGCCTCGGCCTGCGCCGCACGGCCGTCGACCGGGTCGCGGTGGAGCGCGCGGGCACCACCGTGCACGTGTCCGGCCACCCGGTCCGGATCAAGTACGGGCCCTGGCAGGCCAAGCCCGAGCACGACGACGTGGTGCGGGCCGCCGCCGCCCTGGGCGTACCGCCGCGCACCGTGGCCGAGGAGGCCCGGCGGCTGGCGCCGTCGGCCCTCGGCGGCGACTGGCCCGTGGCCCGGCCCGGCCGCACCGACCGATGCCCCCCAGCCCGAGAGGACGCGACGTGACGCAGCAGCGCAGGAGTGCGGAGTTCTTCGCCGAGGACGGGGTCGCCGGCTTCACCCACCGCGCGATGACCAAGGCGACCGGCCTGGACGACACCAGCCTCAAGGGCCCGCTGATCGGGATCTGCAACACCTTCAGCGAGCTGAACAACTGCCACTCCAACTTCCGCACCCTGTGCGAGGCGGTCAAGCGCGGGGTGTGGCAGGCGGGCGGCACCCCGGTGGAGTTCCCCACCATCTCGCTGGGCGAGACCTTCCTGGCGCCCACGTCCATGCTGCACCGCAACCTCGCCGCCATGGACACCGAGGAGATGATCCGCGCCCAGCCCATCGACGGCGTGGTGCTGCTGACCGGCTGCGACAAGACCACGCCCGCCGCGCTGATGGGCGCGGCCAGCGCCGACCTGCCCGCGATCATGCTCAGCGGCGGACCCCAGATCAACGGGCACTTCCGCGGCGAGACCCTGGGCGCCTGCACCGACTGCCGGCGGCTGACCGCCGAGCACCGCGCCGGGGAGATCGACGACGACACCTACCGGGCGCTGGAGGACGGCATCGTCCGCGGCCCGGGGCACTGCATGGTGATGGGGACGGCGTCGACGATGGGCGCCCTCACCGAGGCGCTCGGCATGGCGCTGCCCGGCAATGCCGCCATCCCGGCCGTGGACGCGCGCCGCCTCCAGCACGCGCAGGCCGTGGGGCGGCGCATCACCGCGATGGCCGCCGAGGACCTGCGGCCCTCGCGCATCCTCACCCGGGCCGCCTTCGAGAACGCCGTCACCGTGCTCAGCTCGCTGGGCGGCAGCACCAACGCCGTCGTGCACCTGCCCGCCATCGCGGGCCGGGCCGGGGTCGAGCTGCCGCTGGAGCTGTTCGACCGGATCGGGCGGCGCACCCCGATCCTGGCCGACATGCGCCCGGCCGGGCGCTACCAGATGCAGGAGCTGTACCACGCGGGCGGCGTGCCCGCGCTGATGCGGCGGCTGCTGCCGCTGCTGCACGGCGACGCCCTCACCGTCACCGGCCGGACCCTCGCGGAGGAGGTGTCGACGGCGCGGATCGAGAACGACGAGGTCATCCGGCCGCTGGAGAACCCGGTGTGGCCGCACGGCGGCATCGCGGTGCTGCGCGGCAACCTCGCCCCGGACGGCGCGGTCATCAAGCACGTCGCCGCGCCCCGCGAGCGCTGGCGGCACCGGGGCCGCGCCGTGGTCTTCGACGGCGTCGACGACCTCAAGGCGCGCATCGACGACGAGGACCTGGACGTCGACGCCGACAGCGTGCTGGTGCTGCGCAATGCCGGCCCGGTCGGCGGCCCCGGCATGCCGGAGGTCGGCAACCTGCCGATCCCCAAGCGGCTGCTCCGCCAGGGCGTGCGCGACATGGTGCGCGTCTGCGACGGCCGGATGAGCGGCACCGCCTTCGGCACCGTCGTCCTGCACGTCGCCCCCGAGGCGGCCGTCGGCGGCCCCCTCGCCCTGGTCCGCGACGGCGACGAGATCGAACTCGACGTCCCCGGCCGCAGCCTGCACCTGCACGTGGACGAGGCCGAACTGGAGCGCCGCCGCGCCGAGTGGACCCCGCCCGACCCGGCCTACCGGCGCGGCTACGGCCGCATCTTCCTCGACCACGTCGAGCAGGCACCGCTGGGCTGCGACTTCGACGTGCTGCACGGCCGCGACCCGGCCGGCTCCTACCGGCAGCCGAAGTTCTGAGCGGCCCGCCGCGCTCAGGCGAGGGCGGCGGCGACGGCGGTGTGCAGGGGCGCGGGCGGCCGGCCCAGCAGTCCGCGCAGATCGGGCGAGGTGTGGGCCAGCGCGCCCTTGGCGACCCAGACCTCGGCGTCCACCAGCGCGTCCACCAGGGCGGGCGGCAGGCCGGTCCGGGCCAGGTAGTCGGCGTAGCGGTCGGGCGCGAGGTCGGTGTAGACCACCTCGCGCCCGGAGCGGACCGTCGCCGCCGCGGCCAGCTCCGGCAGCGACCAGGCCGTCTCGCCGGTCAGCTCGTAGACGCGGCCCGCCTGCCCGTCGCGGGTGAGCACGGCGGCGGCCGCCTCGGCCAGGTCGGCGCGGGTCGCCGAGGCGATCCGCCCGTCGCCCGCGCAGCCCACGATCTCCCCGCGCTCGGCGGCGCCGCACAGCGTCGCAGTGTAGTTCTCGGTGTACCAGCCGTTGCGCAGCAGCACCGCCGGCAGCCGGTGCGCGGCCAGCGCCGCCTCGGCATCGCGGTGGACGCGGGCGGACCCGAGCGGGTTGGCGTCGGCGCGGGTGATGGAGGTGTAGGCGACCAGCCCCACCCCGGCCCGCGCCGCCGCGGCCGCGGCCGCGCGGTGCTGCACGACGCGCCGGTCGTCGGCCCCGTTCGCCGAGACCAGCAGCAGCCGCTCGGCGCCGTCGAAGGCGGCGGCGAGCGTGTCGGGCCGGTCGTAGTCGGCGGTGCGCACCGCCACCCCGAGCGCCGCCGCCTCGGCCGCCGCCTCGGGCCTGCGCACCGCCACGGCCAGCCCGGCCGCGGGCACTCCCCGGGCGAGCAGGCTCCGCACCACCAGGCGGCCGAAACGGCCGGCGCCTCCGGTGACCACGATCATGAGACGAGACCTTCCCCGCGCCCGACGACAAGCCCCCGGACCCCACCGCCCGGAACCGCGGCCCCATGCTCGCACAGCCGGAATCCCTGATTTCGTTCTATTTACGGATGTTCCGGGCATAATGCGCCGACCGTTCCGAATTGTGATTCGGGTGGAACGGGGCGAACGGCGGCAGAATGAGGCGCGGGCGCGCGGCCGGCCGTGCTGACCTTCGGCGCGGTCGGCGCCCTGTCGCCGGCCGGGATCGCGCCGCCCGCGCCCGTCCCGCACGCCATCATGGCCGCGGCGGTCACGCTGTTCACCGTCCTGCCGCCCTCCGGGTGGCCGCGGTGACGGCCGCGCCGCCCGTGCCGGCGCGGCCGGTCCGGTTCACTCCGCCAGCACGCGGGTGTGGATCGCGGTGACGGCCTTGCGGGCGGAGGCGAAGGCGCCGTGCTGCCAGGCGATGGCGTGGCTGAGCCAGTCGCCGGCGAAGTGGACGCGGCCGGCCGGGCGGTCGAGCAGGCGGTACTCGGGGCCGGTCTGGGAGGGCCAGTCGACCCAGGCGCCCTCGATGAAGGGGACCTTGTGCCAGGCGACGCTGAAGGAGGCGGCGAGTTCGGTGCGGTACTTGGCGCCGTGGACGCGGACACCGCGGCTGAGCGCCCGCTCCAGGCGCTGGGCGTGCGGGAGGGCGCCGTAGGCGAGCGCGTTCTCGCCGAAGTTGTAGTAGCCGATGATCGTGCCGCGCCGGCCGTGGTAGCCGTGGGACGGGTACCAGATGGTGGCGAGATCGGTGTCGGTGGGGGTGATGCCGCCGTAGATCTGCTCGTCCGTCTCCCACCAGCGGCTGCGGTACTCCAGGCCGATCTTGCCGACCGGGGCGGGGACCGGGTGGCGCAGCGCCGCCGTGACGTCCGCGCCCAGGTTGTGCCGCAGCCGCGCCATGATCATCGGTGGGATGGCGGCGACGGCGAAGTCGGCCTCATCCGTGCGGACGCGGCCGCGGTGGTCACGCCAGGTCACCTCGACGCCGTCCGCCCGGTCGTGCACCCCGGTGACCTCGGCCCGGTAGGTGATCCGGTGCGCGCCGACGGCCTCGGCCAGGGCGCGCGGGATGGCGTCCATGCCGCCGACCGGCTGGAACATCATCATCGCCTGGTCGTAGCCGAACTCGAAGGAGAAGCGCCGCCCCAGCCCGGCGGCGAGCACGTCCGGCAGCGAGGGCGGCGGCCCGAGCACGGTGCCCTCCTCCAGCCCCGCCCCCGGCTCGGTCGCGTAGCCGCGCCGGCTGCCGCCGGTGTAGGCCCAGCCGTCGGCGCGGCCGCCGATGGAGCCGAAGTCGCGCAGGAAGGACAGCAGCCGCTCGCGGTCGGCGGCGGTGAGCCGTTGGTCCAGCGCGCCCTGGTCGGTCGCCTGGGCCAGCAGTTCGGCGACGTAGCCGTACATGTCGGCCTTTGCCGTGCGCCACCGCACCGGCCGTCCGGCCAGCGTCCCGCCGCCGTTCTCGTGGTAGATGTACGCGTTGGCGTTCTGGTTGGCGAACACCTCCACCGGCACGTCCAGCTCGCGGCAGTACTCCAGGCTCAGGTGCGACTGCGGCAGCCGCGCGGGGCCCGCGTTCATGTACTGGCCCTCGGAGAAGGCCGCCGTCTGGGTGCGGCCGTCGAGGTCGGTCTCGCGGGTGCCGCCGCGCACCGTCCAGTTGCGCCCGCCCGGGCGGTCCTTGGCCTCCAGCACGTGGCAGCGGTACCCGGCCTTGCCCAGTTCGTAGGCGGCGGCCAGGCCCGCGATCCCGGCCCCCAGCACCAGCACCCGCCCGCCGCGCCGCCCGGTGGCGGCGAGGTCGCCGGCCCGCGGCGGCCGGTAGGCGTCCGCGTGCGCCTCGGGGACGGGGGCCAGGCCGAGCGCGCTCATCGTGGAGTACAGCACCCCGGCGCCGCCGGCCATCCCGACCGACCTCAGGAAGTCCCGACGCGATCCCGTCATCGCCATATCCGCTCCTCGCCGCGGCCCCAGAGCGCAGGCCCGAGCCGCCAGTGGACAACGACCCGGCCGCCGAGAACGGAGTTGTTATGGCCGGTTTGATCGTGAAAAGGCTGCTATGGGGCTGTTTCGCACCCGTATCGGACCGGTGTCCGGACCGTGACGTTCCCTGCGCCGAAAAGGCCCGGACCGCGCCCGGCCACCGCGCGAGCGTCCCCCCTGACGCGTCCGCGCGCTGCGTCCACTATCGCCGGAAGCGGGCCGGACGAGCGGGAACGGGCGGGGCGGGACGCCACCGCCCCGGCTGCCCGCCGGCCCGCTCCGCCGCCCGATTCCGGCGACCGGCCCGAAGCCCCGCGCCCTCGCGCTCTCCGTTTCGGTCCGGCGCACCGGCCCGGGCGGCGGCGGGGTCTGCCCGCCGAGCCGTCCGCGGTCGCCGCGAACCTCCCGAATGGGCCTGGGCCGCGGCGGCGGGACGGGATGAGAGAGTGGGATGACCGCACGAGGATCGGGGATCAGATGAGCGCCCGCTTCGAAGAGCTCGATTGGCGCCCCACCGCCATGGGGTCGGTGAGCCTGCGCCGCCGCCGCGACCCCGTGGTCGGCGAGGACGTGTACGAGATCAAACTCGACGACGACTTCCTGATGTCCAGCCTGTTCACCGCCGCCGAGGTCGAGGCGGCGCGGCTCGCGCTGGCCGGGATGCCCGGCCCCGGCCTGGACGTCGCGGTCGGCGGGCTCGGCCTCGGCTACACCGCGCGCACGGTGCTGGAGAACCCGGCCGTGGGCTCACTGGTCGTGGTGGACGCCCTCGGCGAGGTGATCGAGTGGCACCGCCGCGGGCTCATCCCGTCCGGGACCGAGCTGGTCTCCGACCCCCGCTGCCACCTCGTGCAGGGCGACTTCTTCGCGCTGGCCGCCGCCGCGCGGCTCGACCCCCGCGCCCCGGGCCGCCGCTTCCACGCCGTCATCGTCGACATCGACCACTCGCCGCGCCACCTGCTGCACCCCGACCACGCCGCCTTCTACCAGCCCTCGGGCCTGCGCCACCTCGCCGCCCAGCTCCACCCCGGCGGCGCCTTCGCCCTGTGGTCCAACGACCCCCCGGACGACGGCTTCATGTCCGTCCTCACCGAGGTCTTCCCGCAGGCCGCGGCCGAAGTCGTCACCTTCCCCAACCCCTTCCAGGAGCGCCCGGCCTCCAACACGGTCTACGTCGCCCGGACGGCGGAGGAGTAGGCGAGGTGCCGCGCCCGGGCGGCCCGACGGTGCCGCCGGCGGCGTCTCTCAGCGTCCCTTGGACCACCAGGTGGACTCGGCCACGCGGGTGAAGCCCAGGGAACGGTAGAGCGGTTCGCCCGCCGCGGTCGCGCACAGGGCGAGCGGCAGGTCGGGTGAGCGGGCGATGGCGGCGGCCATGATGGCGCGGCCGACGCCTCGGGAGCGGTGCTCGGGGAGGGTGGCGACCCAGTAGACGCCGGTGGCGCCCGCGGTGCGCAGCAGGAGGCAGCAGCCGGCGTCGGCGCCCTCGCGGCGGGCGGACAGGAAGGCGCAGGCGGCGTCGCCGAGCAGGGCGCCGGGCAGCAGCCGGCCGGGGGAGTAGGGCTGGAAGGGCGGTACCGGGAAGCCGTCGACGATGATGCGCTCGACCGTGCGCAGCTCCTCGGCGCCGCGCGCCTCGCGCACCTCGGTGCCGGTGCCGCGGGCGCCGCCGTTCGCCGGGCCCGGCTCGCGGACCATGACCGGGAGGGTACGGGGGGTGAAGCCCGGCAGGTCGTCGGCGGTCAGCGCGCCGGAGTGGTCCTCGACCACCGCCGGACCGGCCGAGGCCGCCGCGAGCGCGGCGATGGCTGCGGCCTCGGCCGGTCCGGGCGGGGTGCGGCCGACCAGGACGCGCAGTCCGCCCAGCTCCGGGCCGCCGTCGACGGCCAGGTAGCACGGGTGCGCCCGCACCGGCAGGCCGCGCGCCCGCCCCAGCCGCGTCCACAGCTCCCGGGCGTTGGCGACCGCCGGCTCGTGGCGGTCGCGGGCCGGCGGCCCGGGGGCGTCCGCCGGGTCCGGTCCGCGCACGGGGGCGGCTGTGTCCGCTCTGTCCATTCTGTTCCTTCCGTCCGCCTCCGATCATGGTGGACCCGCGCGGCGGCTGTCGACCGGGTTCCGCCTCCGCCGCGGCGGCGGGCGTGCGGATCGGACCGGAGGGGAGTGCGGACGCGCTCGGCGGCGCCCCGGGCTAGGCCCCGAGAGGCTGGGTGCCGATGACGGCGAGCAGGGCGAGCCGGTCGGCGTCCTCGGTGTCGGGCTCGGCGGTGTAGGGGACGATGCGCAGATCGCTGCCGGCCACCGTGAGCACGTCGCAGTCCAGAGTCATCGGGCCCACCTGCGGGTGGTCGATGGTCTTGCGGGCCGCCCGGTGGGTGCCGACGACGCCGGAGTCCCACAGCCGCGCGAAGTGGGCGCTGCGCGTGCGCAGCTCGGCGACCAGCCGCCGCAGCCGCTGGTCGGCCGGGTAGCGGGCCGAGGCCGTGCGCAGGTCGGCGACGAGCGCGGTCTCGAAGGCGATCGCCTGCTCGGGCGTGTACCGCACCCGGCCGAGCCCGCCGTTGATGAAGTGCTGCCAGGCGATGTTGCGCTCGTTGCCGCGCAGCGGGGACGGGTCGCCCGACACGGCGACGTGCAGCGCGTTGGCGGTGAGCAGCGTCCAGGACGCGTCGAAGACCGCGACGGGGGTGCCGGCCAGCCGGTCCAGCAGCCGCTGGACGCTGGGCGTGATCTGCGCCGGCACCAGCTCAGGCCGGGGCGGGGCCAGCCCGGCCGTGCGGAACAGGTGGGCGCTCTCGTCCTCGGACAGCCGCAGCGCGCGGGCCAGCGCCGTCACGACCTGCGCCGACGGGCTGGTGGCCCGGCCCTGCTCCAGGCGGGTGACGTAGTCGACGGAGATCCCGGTCAGCCGGGCCAGCTCCTCGCGGCGCAGTCCGGCCGCGCGGCGGCGGCCGCCCGCGGGCAGCCCGGCCGCCTCGGGCCGCACGCGGTCGCGCCAGCGCCGCAGTGCCCGGCCGAACTCCTCCGTCGTCATAGGGCCAGTCTGCCCGATCCGCGCCCGAATTGCCTGGTACCGGCAGTCCTACGAAGACGGGACGCCTGGTTGGCCGCGGCGCCCGGACCGAGCCTGGCGCCATGACGACGACACTGATCACCGGATCGAACAAGGGTCTCGGCTACGAGACCGCGCGCCGGCTCATCGCGGCCGGCCACACCGTCTACCTGGGCGCCCGCGACCCCGGGCGGGGCCGCAGGGCCGCCGAGGAGCTGGGGGCCAGACCGCTCCTCATCGACGTGGCCGACGACGCGTCCGTCGCGGCGGCGGCCAAGGCCGTCGAGGCCGACGGCGGGCTCGACGTCCTGGTCAACAACGCCGCCATCACCGGGGAGTTCATCGGCGTCGCCGAGGCGACCGCCGAGCACCTGCGCGCACCGTACGAGACGAACGTCCTCGGCGTCGTGCGGGTGACGCACGCCTTCCTGCCGCTGCTGCGCCGCTCCGCCGCGCCGGTCGTGGTGAACGTCAGCAGCGGCCTGGGCTCCATGACCCGGGTGACCACGCCCGAGGCGCTCGAATCGCGCTTCCCCGGCCTCGGCTACCAGTCGTCGAAGGCGGCGGTCAACATGCTCACGGTGCAGTACGCCATGGCCTTCCCCGGGATGCGCGTCAACTGCGTGGACCCCGGGTACACCGCGACGGACCTCAACGGGCGCACCGGCACCCAGACCGTCGAGGAGGGCGCGGAGATCATCGTCCGGATGGCGCTGCTCGGACCGGACGGCCCGACCGGCGGCTTCTTCAACGCCGCCGGGCCCGTGCCCTGGTAGGCCCGCCCGCCCCCGCCGCCTACCGCCCCCGCAGGTGGTCGCGGAGGCGGCGGGCCACCCGCGCCATCAGCGCCTCGGCGCCCGGCTGGCTGATGGCGGGCACGCGCGACTCGGTGAGCACCGCGATGGCGAAGCTCTGGCCGTCGGCGTGCTCGACCACCCCCATCTCGTGCCGCAGGTTGAGCAGGGTGCCGGTCTTGGACGACCAGCGCGACGCGTCGGAGCTGAAGTCGGGGGCCAGCCGGTGCCGCAGCACGTTGTCGGCCATCAGCCCCCGGACGCGCCCGGCCACCCAGGGGTCGATCGCCGACGGGGTCCACAGCGCCCGCAGCAGCCCGGCCAGCTCCCGCGCCGAAGCGGCGTTCGCGCGGGTGACGTCGAGCTGCGGCACCGGGTGCCCGCGCCCCGCCGTGCCCGCCCCGATGGCCAGGGAGTGCGCCAGGTGCGCCTCGGCGGTGCCGAAGCGGTCCGCCGGGGTGTCGTTCAGCTCGCGCATCGTGTGCCGGACGCTGATGCCCGGCAGCCCGAGCGCCCGCATCGACGCCGCGACCTCGGCGGGCGGGACCAGCTCGAACAGCGCGTCGGCCGCGCTGCTGTCGCTCAGGCAGGTGCTGAGGTAGAGCAGGTCGTCGACGGCGACCGTAGCGGGGTGCCGGAAGCGGGTGAGCCCGATGGGGCCCGGCGTGGTCACGCCGCCGGGCGGCACCAGCAGCCGCTCGGCGCCGTCGAGCGCGCCCGTCCTGATCCGGTCGAGTACGGCGATGGCGAGCGGCACCTTGACCAGCGAGGCGATCGGGAAGCGCAGCTCGGGCTCGATGCCGATCTCGTCCCCGGTGCGCAGCTCGGACACCAGGAAGGACCCGCGCAGGCCGCCGTCGTCCAGCTCGCGGCGCAGCTCGCGGACGAGCGCGTCGGCGCTCACGGCGCGGCCCCGTCCGCCGGGGCGCCCAGGCAGCGGGCGATGCCGTGCCGCAGCAGGGTCCGCAGCCGCTCGCCCTCGTCCCCGTCGGCGGCCAGGTCGTAGCCGCGGGCGAGCTCGGTCTCGCCGATCGGGCGCCAGTGCAGGCCCAGCTCCTCGGCCTGCCGCGCCGAGCACAGCAGCAGGTCGGCCGAGCCGTAGGCCTCCGCCGCGGCGGAGGTGAGAGCCGGGGCGACGGCGACCTGCGCCGGCTGGAGGCCGACGGCGTCCCTGACCCGCATCAGGCGGTCGCGGACGTGCGGCACGTCGTCCTCGGGCTGGACCCAGATCCGGCGCCTGGGCGCCGGGTCGGCGCGGCCCACCCGCAGCGTCTCGACGTACACGGCGCCCGCGCCGGGCTCCGACAGGCCCGCCAGGCCCAGCGGCACGGTCCAGTGCCCGTCGTCGGACGGCACCGCGGCGACGGCGGCCCGCACCTGCCGCGCGTGCAGCAGTTCGGCCCGCTCGGCCGGAGTAGCGGGGCGGAAGTCCAGGTAGACGCCCTGGCGGCGCGCGTCCGCGTCCAGCAGCGCCAGCTCGCGGGCGGCGCAGATGTCGGGCACGGCGATGCGCAGCGGTGTGAGCCTGGCCCGCTCCGCGTCGTGCTCCATCGCGTCGGCCAGCTGGACCAGGCGCTTGGCCGACGGCAGCATGTCGCGGCCGAACGGGGTGAGCGCGGCCCGCCGCGCCGACCGGTCGAACAGCCGCCCGCCCAGATGCCGCTCCAGCGCCGCGATCCGGCGGCTGGCGACCGGCTGCGGGATGCGGGTGGCGGCGGCGCCGAGGGTGAAGCTGCCCCGCTCGCTCACGTTCACGAAGGCCCGGCAGGCCCCGACGATGTCCACGGCGGACAGACTATGCCGATCGCGCATGTGAATGGTCATTTGTGTCTTCGACAGCATCGCGGCACGCCGCGAGACTGCACTACGGGCTCACGGCGGCGCTCCGGGGCGGAGCGCGGCGCCGCCCGGTGACGGCCCGTCGCCCCCTCGGCGCCGCCCGTGAGCCCGCCGGCAGCACAAGACCTGCGATCCATCCCGGAACGAAAGGGCGGATGACCGACCATGCCGATCCAGCTGAACCGACGCGCCGCGGCCGCGGCCCTGCTCGCTCTCGTACCGCTCGCCGGCTGCGCGGGCGGCGGCGAGCCCGCCGCCTCCGCCCCGGCGTCCGCGGCCCCGTCGGCCTCCCCGCCCGCCGCGCAGCCGATCGACCCGGCCGCCTTCGAGCCGCAGTTCCAGCAGCTGGAGAGCGAGTACGACGCCCTGCTCGGCGTCTACGCCGTGGACACCGGCACCGAGCGGACCATCTCCTACAACGCCGACCAGCGCTTCGCCTACGCCTCCACCTTCAAGGCCCTCGCCGTCGGCGCCGTGCTGCAGCAGAACACCATCGAGGAGCTGGAGGAGGTCATCACCTACACCAGCGACGACCTGGTCAACCACACGCCCATCACCGAGCAGCACGTCGACACCGGGATGACGCTGCGGGAACTGTGCGACGCCGCCATCCGCTACAGCGACAACACCGCCGCCAACATGCTCTTCGAGGAACTCGGCGGCCCGAGCGGCCTGGACGCCGCCCTGGAGGGCATCGGCGACGACGTCACCCACGTGGACCGGATCGAGCCGCACCTGAGCGACTACGAGCCAGGCGACATCCGCGACACCAGCACCCCGCAGGCGATGGCCACCAGCCTGCGCGCCTACACCCTGGGCGAGGTGCTCCCCCCGGACGAGCGGGCCATCCTCGTCGACATGCTGCGCGGCAACACCACCGGCGACGAGCTGATCCGCGCCGGCGTCCCCGCCGACTGGGAGGTCGGCGACAAGACCGGCTCCGGCAGCTACGGCACCCGCAACGACATCGCCATCCTGTGGCCCCCGGACCGCGAGCCCATCGTCGTCGCCATCATGACCAGCAACGACGACCCCGACGCCGAGTACGACAACGCCCTCATCGCCGACGCCGCCACCGTCATCGCCCAGACGATGGCCTGACCCCCGCCCCCGAACCCACGGCGCGTCCACCGGCGGAGACCGGACCGGACGCGCCGCGGCCGGGCGCGGGCCCGCCCTTGTGCACCGGCAGAGCCGGGCTTCAGCCCGGCGGCTCGGAGGACGCGGGTGGGCCGGCCGGCGCCGTGCGGGGGAGACCGAGGACGAACAGCGGGGCGAGGGCCGCGGCCGACGCGATCAGCAGCGCGGCGCCGCCGGGACCCAGCTGGGCCAGCAGGGCGCCGCAGCCGGCCGCGCCGGCGGCGGCGCCGACGTTGTAGGACGCGCCGATCCACACATTGGCCTCGGTCTGGCGGTGCGGCAGGTGGGCGTCGACGAGCAGGTAGCCGATGACGAACAGGGGCGTCATCGCCAGCCCGACGGCGAACACCCCGACCGGCGCGACGGCCGTCCCCAGCGCGGGGGCCAGTGCCGCGGTCGTCACCGCCAGGCAGAGGCTCATGGCCAGGTAGCGCCGGCGAAGCCCCACCGTCCACTCCCGCCGGGCGTAGACGAGGCCGCCCACCACCCCGCCCGCGGAGAAGAGCGCCAGCAGGTACCCGGCCGAGCTGATCTCGCCCCGCTCGGCCATGGACGCCGGCAGGAGGACCCCCAAGGAGCCGCCGACCAGGCCCAGCGCGGCGATCGGCACGACGATGCCGCGGCCGACCGCCGAGGCGGCGATCGGCGCCCGCCGCCGCTGCGCCGCACCGCGCGGCCGGCCGCCGCCGGCACGCACACCGGCGCCGCGCTCCACGGCCAGCGCGACGGCGGCCAGCGGAATCCAGCCCACGACCGCGATGCCGACCGGACCGGAGAGCACCACCAGCACGGCGGTGGTCACCAGCGGCGCCGTGACGAAGGTCAGCTCCTCCACGATCGAGTCCAGCGTGTGCACCCGCTGGAGGTCGTTCTTCTCCGGCAGCAGCCGCGACCAGCGGGTCCGGATCGCCGCGGTGATCGGCGGCCCGCACCCGCTCGCCGCGGTGAGCACGGCGATCACGGCCCATGCCGGCGCGGCGCCGACGATCACCGCGGCGGTCGTCGCAAGAGTTCCGTACAGCAGGGCGGCGCCGACGAGCGCCGGATTGCCGTACCGGTCCGCGAGCCGCCCCCGCAGCGGCCCGGTCACCGCCGCCACCAGCAGGGTCGCGGCCGAGGCGATCCCGGCCGCCGAGAACCCGTGCTCGGACGCCACCGTCGCCACCACCGCGAACGGCAGCATCCCCGCCGCCAGCCGCGCCGCCACCCCGGCCGCCAGCCCCCGCGCCACCCCGGGCGTCAGCACGATCGCCCGATACGGCCTGCTGCGCGTCGTCATCCCCGGACACCTGCCGGTCCAGCGGCGCGAGCGCCGGTGCGGAATTCGCGGTAGCGGCCGGTGCGGAGCCGAAATGATCACCTATTCATCGCGAATGATCGGCAAGCTCCCACCGTACGGCCTTGAATGCGTTTTGAGGATAGCGGAATGCGTGTGCGAGCCTACGCCGTTCGCGGCCGAATCCGTGCGAATGCCAGAAAGGCGGCAGACCGAATATCGGGATACCGGAAGCGTGGAATGGCCGCAGCCGCCGCGGCCGAAAGCCCGGTCCCGCCCGTTCGGGGGAGGGCGGGACCGGGCCGGGGGATGGTCAGTGGCCGATGGTGCCGGTGCCGGCGCCCTGGGTGACCAGGTCGGGGATCTGCTGGGGGTCGTCGACGGTGTAGGTGTAGTAGTCGGCCGGGTCCTCGACGGTGCCGCCGACGACGGGGTCGCCGGTCTCGCCGACGAAGACGTTGTCGCGCTGGACGATGGCGCCGTCGGGGCCGGAGTAGCTGTTGGTCATGGGTTCTTCGACGTCGTCGAAGTAGTTGGCCTCGATGAAGCAGCCGGAGTCGGCGTTGCAGGCGGGGCCGGTGTCGCTGTTGTCCAGGAAGTAGTTGTTGAAGATGTGGACCGGGTCGCCGAAGCGGGTGCGCGGGTTGCGCTGCGGGGTGCGGTCGAACCAGTTGTGGTGGTAGGTCACCTTCAGGTTGCCGACGTCCTGGGCGGCGTTGTCGTCGTCGTGGCCGAGCAGCATGTTCTTGGTGTGGTCGTGGGTGTGGTTCCACGAGACGGTGACGTAACTGGCGCCCCGCTTGATGTCGATCAGGCCGTCGTAGCCGTCGGCGAGGTCGTTGTGGTCGATCCAGATGTGGTGGGAGAACATCTGCACGTTGATGGAGTCGTCGCTGGCGTCCCGGAAGTTGAGGTTCCGGATGATGACGTTGTGCACGGCGTTCGCCGGCGCCTCGGTGATGCCGTCGTCCACCGGGAGGCCGATGTTCAGGCCGCCGCCGGTGATGCCGGAGTCGGCGCCGACGCCGATGATCGTCTTGTCCGAGGCGACGTCGTACATGCCGTCGGGCAGGGTGATCATGCCGTTCACGCGGACGATCAGCCGGCCGGGCGAGTCGATGGCGGCGATGAAGTCGGCGGCGTCGGTGACGGTGACGGTCGGACCGCCGGTGCCGCCGGTGGTGCCGTTCTGGCCGAGCGCGTTGACGCTCGCGAAGCCGATCGGGGACGACTCCGCGGTGGGGGCGGGCGCGGTGCCGGCCGCGGGGGCGGCGGTCGCGGTGGTGGGGACGGCGGCGGAGAGGACGAGCGCGGACAGGGCGGCGGTGAGCAGCAGGGTGCGCTTGCGGTGCATCGGGTGCTCCAGGGCTCAGGCGATCCGGCCGACGCCGGCTCCGGCGCGGACGGCGGCGGGGACGTTCGCGGCCGGTTCGGGGGTGTAGGAGTAGTAGGTGCGCGGTTCGACGACGGTGCCCAGCGTCTGCGGCGTCCCGGAGTCGACGTAGACGTTGCCGCGCTCCACGACCCGGCCGGGGCCGCTGGAGTCGTAGCCCGAGTAGATCGGGTGGGCGACGTTCTCGAAGTAGTTGTTCTCGACCAGGACCCCGGCGTTCTCGGTGGAGGCGACGCCGTACAGCGCGTTGTCCCGGTAGTAGTTGTTGTAGACGTGCACGGGCTCGGCGAAGCGCACCCGGGGGTGGCGCTGGTCGGTGCCGTCGAAGAAGTTGTGGTGGTAGGTCACCCGCAGCCGGCCCCGGTCGGCGGTGTAGCCGTCGCTGTGGCCGAGCAGGCAGCTCTTGCTGTGGTCGTGGAAGTGGTTCCACGAGACCGTCACGTAGTCCGACTCCCGCTTGATGTCGAGCAGGCCGTCGTAGCCCTGCGAGAAGTCGCAGTGGTCGATCCAGACGTGGTGGGCGCGGTTGGTGACGCTGACGGAGTCGTCGGACGCCCCGGTGAAGCGGATGTTGCGGATGATGACGTTGTTTCCCGGCCGGGTGGTGGAGCCCAGCTGGAGCCCGCCGCCGGTGATCTCCGCGGTGCTCCCGACGCCGAGGATGGACTTGTCGGCCACCACGGTGAGCAGGTCGTCCACCTCCAGGCGGCCGGAGACCAGGATGACGAAGGGCGAGTTGCGGTTGACGTAGTCGGCGAGCTGCGCGCCGGTGGTCACCGTGACGGTGGGGCCGGCGATGCCGCCGGTGGTGCCGGACAGGCCGAGCGCGGGCACTCCGGCGAAGCCGTCGGCGGTCTGCGCCGCCGCGGCGGCGAGCCGGGCCGGGCGGGGGGACGCCCAGGCGCCGGCGGCGGTGCCTCCGGCCGGCAGTGCGGAGGCGGCGGTGCCCGCGAGCAGGCCCCGGCGCGTGATCGGGGGGAGTTCAGGCATGGGGCTTCCTCCTAGATCCTGCCGACGCCGACGCCGGCCGGGATGGTGCGGGGGAGGGACGCGGGGTCGTCCAGGGTGTAGGAGTAGTAGGCGCGCGGCTCCGCGACGGTGCCCAGGGTCTCGGGCGCGCCGCTGCGCACGTAGACGTTGCCGCGCTCGACCACCCGGCCGGGGCCGCTCTCGTCGTAGCCGGAGTACACCGGGTGGGCGACGTCCTCGAAGTAGTTGCCCTCCACCAGCACGCCCGCGTCCTCGGTGGAGGCCACGCCGTACAGGCCGTTGGCGCGGAAGTAGTTGCTGTAGACGTGCACGGGCTCGCCGAAGCGCACCCGGGGGTGGCGCTGCTCGGTGCCGTCGAAGTAGTTGTGGTGGAAGCTGACCCGCAGGTGGCCGCGGTCCTGGGAGCCGTTGGCGTCGGAGTGGCCGATCAGCATCGTCTTGCTGTGGTCGTGGAAGTGGTTCCAGGACACCGTCACGTAGTCGGCGCCGCGCACGATGTCGATCAGCCCGTCGGCGCCGGTGCTGAAGTCGCAGTGGTCGATCCAGATGTGGTGCGAGGACTGCTGGACGCTGATCGCGTCGTCCTCGGCGCCGGTGAAGCGCAGATTGCGGATGATCACGTTCTGCCTGCGGTACATGTCCAGGCCGCCGCCGCTGATCTCGGCGTCGGTGCCCAGGCCGATGATTGTCTTGTCGGAGCGGACGCCCTGCTTGCTGGTGATGTGCATGGTGCCCGACACCTGGATCACGTACGGCTCGTTGCGGTCGCAGTAGTCCAGGAAGCTGTCGGCGTCGGTCACCGTGACGGTGGGGCCGGCGATGCCGCCGGTGGTGCCGGACAGGCCGAGCGCGGGCACGCCCGCGAAGCTGTCGGCGGTCTGCGCCGCGGCGGCGGCGCGGGCGGGGGACGGGGACGCCCAGGCGCGGCCGGCGCCTCCCGCCAGCAGGGCGGCGGTGGCGGCGGTGCCCGCGAGCAGGCCCCGGCGGGTGAGTGGACGGTCGGGCATGGTGCTCGCTCCCTCAGATCCGTCCGACGCCCGCGCCGGCCGGTACGACGGTCGGGACCTGGGACGCCTGGTGCCGGGTGTAGGAGTAGTAGCTGTTCGGCTCGACCACCGAGCCCCGGGTCTCGATCTCGTGGTTGCAGTCGACCAGGATGTTGTCGCGCGCCACCAGGCGGCCGAGGTCGCCGCTGAAGTCGACCCGGGCCGGGTTGTTGACACTGGAGAAGTAGTTGCCCTCCAGCACCACCCCGGCGTCCATGGTGGAGGCGACGCCGTAGCTGTTGTCGTCGAAGAAGTTGTTGTAGACGTGCACGGGCTCGCCGAAGCGCACCCGGGGGTGGCGCTGGTCGGAGCCGTCGAACCAGTTGTGGTGGTACGTCACCCGCAGCCGGCCGTCGTCCTGGGCGGAGTTGTCGTCGTCGTGGCCGAGCAGCATCGACTTGTCGTGGTCGTGGAAGCGGTTCCACGAGACGGTGACGTAGTCGGAGCCGCGCTTGATGTCCAGCGCGCCGTCGTCGCCGTTGGAGAAGTCGTTGTGGTCGATCCAGATGTGGTGCGAGAACATCTGCACGTTGATCAGGTCGTCGGTGGCGCCGTCGAAGGAGATGTTGCGGATGATGACGTTGTGCACGGCGTTCGCCGGCGGCGCGGTGATGTCGTCGTCCACCGGCAGGCCGATGTTCAGCCCGCCGCCGGTCAGCCGGGCGGTGGAGCCCAGGCCGATGATCGTCTTGTCCGAGGCGACGGAGTGCATGCCGTCGCTGGAGCCGGTCGGCAGGGTGATGGTGCCGCTGACCTGCACGGTCAGCGGTTCGGGGCGGGAGATGTAGTCCAGGAACTGGGCGGTGCCGGTGGCGGTGACGGTCGCCCCGCCCGCGCCGCCGGTGGTGCCGTTCTGGCCCAGGGCGCTGACGCTCGCGAAGCCGTCGGCCGTGTTGAGCGGGACCGGGTCGGCGGTCGCGGCCGCGGGCGCGGTGCCCACCAGCGCGGCCGTGAGCGTGACGGCGAGCAGCCCGAGCCGGGCCGGACCGGGCCGGCCGGGTGTGCGCCGCGGTAAGCGCGGGGGTGGTGCGGGTGTGCGCATGTTCGGTGACCTTCCGTGGCGGTTTCCGGGCATGGCGGAGTGGGGGACGCCATGGGTGCGCTGCGCGGTCCGGAGGTCCGACTCACTCCGGGAAAGCGCTTTCACACGGACGGTAAGCGCTTTCCGAAAAGCCGTCAACCGTTCTCGGACAGGAGTTGTTCGGCTTGTGTTCAGGCGGCGCGCCGTCCCATCCAGCGGAAACCCGGTGGCACGGCGGGCCCGGCCGGGGAGCGCGACGGGCCGGACGGCCGGTGTGCCGCGCTCGGCCGGCTCCGCACCGGACCTCGGCCCGGCGCCGCGACGGCGGCGCGGGGCGGCGGCCGGCCCGGGCGGCGGGGCCGCTGACCGGCGGCTCCTCGCCTGGTCGGCGGAAGATTGCCGCGGTGTTACGGGAAACTTTTCCCGAGGCTCCCCGTCCGCGCGTCCGGCCGGACCGCCCGCCCGCGCCCGGCTCCGGGCTCAGACCCGGTCGGTCCGCACCAGCCCGGCCACCACGCCGAGCAGGCCGAGGCCCGCGGCCGGGACCGCGACCGTCCACGGCGCCCGCTCGACGTAGCCGATCACCTCGGCGAGCATCGCGCCCCACTCGGGGGAGTCGTGCCCGGCGCCCAGGCCCAGGAAGCTGAGCCCGGCCAGGGCCAGGGTGTTGTGCGGCACCCGGACCAGCGCGTGCCGGGCGACGCCGGGCAGCACCGAGGGCAGCAGGTGCCGCCGCAGCAGCCGGCCGCGGCCGGCGCCCCCGGCCACCGCAGCCTGGAAAAAGCCGGCGGCCCGCACCTCGGCGGCCAGCGTCCTGGCGTGTACGGCCAGCGGGATCCAGGCCACTAGCGCCACCGCGGCCGCCGCGCCGAGCGGGCCGGGGCCGGTGACCGAGGCGACCAGTACGCCCATCAGCACCGGCGGCACCGCGTTGAGCACATCGCCCGCGCCCGCGCGGGCCCGCGCGGCGGCGAGCCCCACCAGCAGCCCCACCACCAGCGCGACCGCGCTCACCGCCACCCCGGTGCCGACGCTGAGCAGCGCGCCGTGCCCGAAGCGGGCCAGCAGGTCGCGGCCGACGGCGTCGGTGCCCAGCGGGTGGGCGAGCGAGGGCGCGGCCAGCCGGTCGGCGAGCGAGGTGGCGGCGGGGTCCCTGAGCAGGCCGGCCGCCACCGCCGCGAGCAGCACGGCGGCCACCAGCGCCGGGGCGAGGTCGTGCCGCCGCCGGCCGCGCGGCACGGCCGGGGCGAGCGCGCCCGGGACCAGCGCGGGGCCCATCAGCAGCCGGTGCGCGATGACGCCCGCGCCGCCGACGGCCAGGCCCATGGCGACCAGGGCGGTGACGCAGCCCTGCACCAGCGGGAGGTCCTGGGCGAGCACCGCGGACAGCGCCGTGTCGCCGAGGCCGGGCACGGCGAACACCGTCTCCACCGTGACGGCGCCGCCGAGCAGCCCGATGAACAGCAGCAGCACCTGCGGCAGCGCGACCGCCAGTGCCCGGCGCAGCAGCGCGACCGCCAGCGTCCAGCGGCCGAAGGCGGCCGCCCGCCAGGTGCGCACCCAGCCCTCGGCGGCGGCCGCGTCCAGCGCGCCGGCCAGCACGCGGCTGAGCAGTCCGCCGGCCGGCAGGCCGAGGGCGAGCGCGGGCAGCGGCACATTGGCGGGGCCCGACCAGCCCGAGGTGGGCGCCAGCCCCCAGCGCACCGCGACCACCGCGAGCAGTACCGCCGCGAGCAGGAAGTCGGGCACCGATCCCAGCAGCGCGCCGGTGGCGGCGGCGCCGTCGCCGCCGGCGCGCCCGGTGCGGGCGGCCCGCCACAGCGCGGGCGCCAGTACGGCGACCGCGGTGGCCAGCGCGACCAGCGCCGCGCAGGCGGCCAGGCCCGCCGAGACGCCCGTGGCGCCGAGCACGGTGGGCGCGACCGGCGCGCCGGTCACCCAGGAGGCGCCGAGGTCGCCGCGGAGGGCGCCGCCGAGCCAGCCGAGCGTGCCGGCGACGGGGTCGGCGGGCAGGTCGAGTTCGGCCCGGACCGCCGCGAGCGCGGCCGGGTCGGGCTCGCGCTCGGCGGAGCGGGCCCGCAGCACGGTGTGGGCGGGGTCCTCGCCGCTCAGCCAGGGCAGCGCGGCGACCGCGAGGACGAGGGCGGCACAGGAGCCCGCCAGTACCGCGGGGCCGCGCAGCAGCCGGGCGCCGAGCAGCAGCGGCCCGGGGAGCGCGGCGCTCACGGCCGCCGGGTCTCCGCCGTGATCAGGGCGCGCTCGTAGGGGTCCTCGGCGACGCCCTCCACGCCGGGGGCGACACCGAGCCGGGTGCGCTCATTGGCCAGCGGAACGACCGCGGCGCTCGCCAGGATCCGCGCCTCGATCTCCAGCGCGGCGGCGTTGCGCTCGGCGGGCTCGGTCAGCGCCGCCGCCTCGCTGATCGCCTGGTCGACGTCCTCGTCGCAGAAGCGGGCCAGGTTGTAGCTGCCCTCGCAGCTCCAGTCGGCGGCCAGGTAGCCGATCGGGTCGCCGGTGTCCAGCAGGTAGGAGCGGGCGCCGATGACGGCGTCGAAGGCGCCGGCCAGCATGTCGGTCTCCAGGGCGCCGAACTCGCGCACGATCACCTCCACCTCGAAACCGGCCGCGCGCAGGTCCTCGGCCACCACGCTCGCCGCCTCGGGCAGCTCGGGCCGGTCGGAGTAGGTGGCCAGCGTGATCGCGGTGCCGCCGGGCTCGGCGGGCTCCGGTCGCGGCGAGGGCTCGGGCCGCTCGGCCGCCCACGGGCTGGCCGGGCCGTAGACGCCCTCGGCGGTGTCGGCCCGCCCCTCGTAGATGCCGGCCACGATCGCGGCGGCGTCGACGGCGGCGGCCGCGGCGGCGCGGGTGCCCGGGTCGGCGAAGGGGCCGTCGGAGGTGTTGAGGAGCAGGCCGACCAGCCGGGGCAGCGGCACCTCGACGATCTCCTGCTCGGTGATGTTGGGCAGCTGCGCCACCGCGACGGAGTCGATCACGTCGACCTCCCCGGCGCGCAGCGCGCCGGCGCGGGCGGCGGCGTCGGGGATGAAGCGCACGTCGACGCCGGTGGCGGCGGGGGCGCCCGCCCAGTGCTCGCCGAAGGCCGCCAGCGTGGCGGTGCTGTCGCCGCCGAGGCCGGTCAGCTCGAAGGGGCCGGTGCCGGTGCCGACGGGGTCGGGGGAGGCGGGGTCCTCGGCGTAGGCGGCGGGGGAGAGGACGACCAGCTCGGGGGAGGACAGCCGCTGCGGCAGGATCGGGTCGGGCTCGGCGGTGGTGACCTCCAGGGTGTGCTCGCCCGCGGCGGCGGCGGTCAGCTCCACCCCGGCCAGCGCGCGCGGCACGGGGGCGGCCGCGGCGGCGTGGTTGAGTGCGGCTGCGGCGTGCTCGGCGGTGAGCGCGGTGCCGTCGTGGAAGACGACGTCGTCGCGCAGCTCCAGCCGCCAGGTGGTGTCGTCCGCCTGCTCCCAGCTCTCGGCCAGCCGGGGCGCGGGCAGGCCCTCGGCGTCGAGGGCGGTCAGCGCGTCGACGGCGCCCATGCGGCCGAGCAGCGCGGCGTCGTCGCTGTAGGGCGACATGCCGGCCACCGGCGGGAAGGCCAGGCCGACGCGGAGCCGGCCGGAGTCGTCGGGGGCCGGGCCGCCGAAGCAGCCGGAGGCGAGGAAGGCGAGGGCGAGCGCGGCGGCGCCGAGCGACGCGGCCGGGCGGCGCGGGGGTCTGGGGGCGATGGGCATGGGAGTGGGTCTCCGGTCGTCGGTCGGGGGCGGAGGGGGCGTCACGTGGGAGTTCCGGCGCCGGGCCCGGACACCCGCCGGGCCAGCAGCCACAGGCCGAGCCCGCCCAGGGCGGGCACCGCGGCCAGCGTCGCCCAGGGCAGCGCGGCGAGCGGTCCGGGCGTCGCGGCCAGGTCGAGCAGCGCGCCCGCGCCGGTGCTGCCCAGCAGCACGGCCGCGCCGCCCGCCGAGGACAGGAAGCCGAAGTAGGCGCCCAGGGAGCGCTCCCCGGCCAGCCGCGCGACCAGGTCCTGGGCGACGGGCACCGCCAGCATCTGGCCGAAGGTGAGCAGCACCACCAGGGCCAGGGCGGGGGCGTAGGCGAGGAGCCCGGGCGGCACCGGCAGCGGCGCGCAGACCGCGACCGCGGCGAAGGCCAGCGCCAGCAGGCCGAAGCCCAGCGGCAGCGCGCGGACGGCCCCCAGCCTGCGGCGCGCCCACCCGGCCAGCGGCAGCTGGCCGAGCACCACCAGCACGGAGGCGGTGGCGAACATCCAGCCCAGCGCGGCCTGGCCGTCGCCGCCGCCCGACGCTCGCGACAGCTCCACCGGCAGGGCCAGGTAGAGCTGGTTGTAGCTGAGCAGGTAGCCGCTGTAGCAGAGCGCGAAGAGCAGGAAGACGCGGTCGCGCAGCACCCGCGCCCAGCCGGCCAGGGGCGGGCCCGCGGCGTCGCGGGCGGGGGCGGCGGGCAGCCAGCGCAGGTGCGCCAGCAGGATGAGCGCGAACGCGCCCGCGGCCACCAGGCAGGTCGCGGTGAAGTCGGCGGCCAGCAGCGCGGCGCCCAGCAGCGGCCCGGTGACCGCGCCCAGCTCCCCGCAGACCGCGAACAGGCCGAAGACCTCGGTCCTGGTGATCACGCCGCGCCGCTCCAGCTCGGTGCCCTCCTGGGCGAGCGCGGACTCCACGGCGGGGGAGAAGAGCGCGGCGGCGAAGCCGGTGAGGACCGCGCCGAGCAGCACCGTGCCGAAGTCCGGGGCCAGGCCGAGCACCGCGAAGCCCGCCACCCGGATCGCGCAGCCGGTCAGCACCATCGGCTTGGTGCCGTAGCGGTCGGCCAGTGCGCCGCCGAGGAAGAACAGGCCCTGCTGGCTGAAGGTGCGCACACCCAGCACCACGCCGACCGCCCACCCGGCCAGCAGCAGGTCCTCGGCCAGGTGCACGGCGAGGAAGGGCACCACCAGGTAGAAGCCGACGTTGAAGGCCAGCTGGGTGGCGAGCAGCAGCCGGGCCACGCCCGACAGGTCGCGGGCGCGCGCCAGCAGCGACCAGCGGTCGAGCAGGCGCCGAGCGGGACGGGCGGCGCGGTCGTCGGTGGCGGTCACGGGCGGGCGTCCTCGGGCTCGGGCAGCCGGGGCACCGCCGCCAGCAGCCCCCGGGTGTAGTCGTGGCGCGGCGCGGTGAGGATCTCGCCGGTGCGGCCCTGCTCGACCACGGCACCGGCGCGCATCACCAGCACCCTGTCGCACAGCAGCCGGACCGCGCCGAGGTCGTGGGAGACGAGTACCACCGCCAGGCCGGCGTCCTCGCTCAGCCGCCGCAGCAGCGCCAGCACCTCGGCGCGCACGGTGACGTCGAGCGCGCTCACCGGTTCGTCGGCCACCAGCAGCCGGGGCCGCGGCGCGATGGCGCGGGCGATGGCGATCCGCTGGCGCTGCCCGCCGGAGAACTCGTGCGGGTAGCGCCGGGCCGCGTCGGGCTCCAGCCGCACCTGGGCGAGGACTTCGGCGACGCGCTCGCGGTGGTCGCCGCCGACGCCGAGGCAGACCAGCGGCTCGGCCACACTCTCGCCCACGCGCAGCCGGGGGTTGAGCGAGCTCATGGGGTCCTGCGGGACCATCTGCACCTGGGAGCGGAACCAGCGCAGCCGCCTGGCGGGCCCGGGCCGTACGGGCCGGGAGCCGTAGCGGACCTCGCCGGCGTCGGGGCGCTCCAGCGCCAGCAGGGTGCGGACCAGGGTGGACTTGCCGGAGCCCGACTCCCCGACGATGCCCAGCCGCTCGCCCGCCCCCACCTCGAGGCCGACGCCGTCGAGTGCGGCGACCGTGCGGGCGGAGGCCGGGGAGAGCAGGGAGCCGGGCGTGCGGTAGGTGCGGCGCAGCCCGGCCGCGCGCAGCAGCGGGCCGGTCACCGCGCCGCCCCGCCCGGCGCGGCCGGGTCGCCGGGCGCCGCCTGGGGGCGCGCGGGGCCGGGCAGCGCGGTGGCGCGGGCCGCGGCCAGCAGCGCGTGGGTGTGCGGGTGGCGCGGGGCGCGCAGCAGTTCGGCGGTGGTACCCGACTCCACGACGCGGCCCTCGCGCATCACCAGCAGCCGCGAGCACAGCCGGCCGACCACGGCGAGGTCGTGCGAGATGAACAGCAGCGCCGGGGGAGGCCCGTAGCGGTCGTCGGCGAGCAGTTCGGCGAGCAGCCGCAGGATCCCGGCCTGCACGGTGGTGTCGAGCGCCGTGGTGGGCTCGTCGGCGATCAGCAGCCGGGGCCGGCAGGCCAGCGCGAGGGCGAGGCAGGCGCGCTGGCGCTGCCCGCCGGAGAGCCGGCCGGGGTGGGCCTGCGCGATCGCGGCGGGCTCCGGCAGGCCGACCCGGCCGAGCAGTTCGACGGCCGCGTCCCGCGCGGCGCGGCGGGACAGGCCCTGCCGCCGGCGCAGCGGCTCGGCCACCTGCCGGCCGACCCGGACCAGCGGGTTGAGGGCGGTCAGCGACTCCTGGAAGACCATGGCGATGTCGCGGCCCCGGGCCCGGTCGAGCCGGCGGGCGTCGGCGAGCAGGTCGGCGCCGTCCAGCCGTACGCTGCCGTTCGCGGTGCAGCCGGCCGGCAGCAGCCCGATCAGCGCCAGCGCGGTGAGGGACTTGCCTGAACCCGACTCCCCGATCAGGCCGACGCGGTCGCCGCGGCCGAGCCGGAAGCCGACGCCGTCGACCACGCGCCGCGGGCCGGCGCTGACGGTCAGCCCGTCGACGTCGAGCACGGCGGCCTCCCGGGGCGCGGGGTCGCCGCTGCGGCGGCCCCGGTGCGGCTGAGAACGGTCATGGCCCGGGTCAGGACTCGTGCGGCGCCGCCGCCCGGTCGGCGGCCGTCCGGGCGCCGACCAGGCAGTAGCCGTCGCCGGTTCCGGCCTGGTAGGAGTCGGCGGGCAGCAGGTGGTCCAGCACCACCGGCGAGGGGTAGCCCGCCTGGGCCAGCACCCGCCGCGCCCGCGCGGCGTCCAGACCCCGGTAGTAGGGGAGCCGTCGCCGGATGCCCAGGTAGGCGGCGAGGAAGCGCGGGCCCACCGCCTCGCCGCCGCGCGAGCGCAGGCCCTCCCGCAGCAGCCGCAGCTCGTGCCGCCAGGTGTTCCACATGCCGTCGCTGACCAGTACCGCGCCGCCGGGGCGCAGCACTCCGCGCCAGTGCGCCAGCGCCGCGGCCGGGTCCGGCAGCGTCCACAGCACATTGCGGCAGGTGACCAGGTCGAAGCCGCCGTCCAGCTCGGGCAGCGGGTGCGCGACGCCGTCGAGCAGCCGCAGCCCGGTGCCGCGCTCGGCCGCCTCCTTGGCGGCGATCTCGCGCATGGCCGCGGCCGGTTCGACCGCCGTCACCTCGTGGCCGAGTTCGGCGAAGAGCAGCGCGACGAAGCCGGTGCCGCTGCCCACGTCCAGCACCCGCAGCGGGGCGGCGCGCCCGGGCAGCAGCGCCGCGGCGGCCTCCGCGTAGGCCCGCCGCCACGCCTCGCGGTCCGGGGTGGCCGCGATGTCGGCCCGGAAGCTGGCCGCCCGCCAGTCCCAGTACCGCCGCACCCGCTCCACCACGCCGTCCTCGGCGCGCCCGGCCGTGCCCGTCGCCGCGCGGTCCGTTCCCACGGTCACCGTCCCCCGCCTCCGGCGGACGCAGGCCGGTCCGCCGCTCGTTATTACGAATGATTCGCAACAACGCATGGTACGCGGCGGCGCCGTCGAAACGATCACCGGCTCCGGCGCGGGCGGCGGGCCGGGCTCAGCCGGCCAGCCGGGCCTTCCAGATCTCCTCGCTCGGCCAGTCGCGGGCCCAGGCGGCGGAGACGTAGTCGTAGTCGCGGTCCGTGTCGGCCGGGGCCTGGATCTCGATCAGGTCCTCGACCGTGAAGCCGTGCGAGCGCAGCAGCCGCAGCATCTCGCCGTGCGGCAGGGTGAACTCGACGGAATCGCCGTAGTCGAGCCGGTGCAGTCCGAACTGCGGGCGCCGCAGCGCTGCGGACGCCGCCCCTTCGGACGGCACGCAGAGCGCGAACAGCGGCGAGTGGCGGAGGAACACCAGGCGGCCGCCGGGTGCAAGCAGCCGCGCCGCTTCGGCGATCCACACCCGGGGGTCGCACCACAGGGAGGCGCCGAACTCGCTGATCACCAGGTCGAAGCTCCCGTCGGCGAACGGGGTGCGCTCGGCGCTGGCGAGCACGAGCGGGAAGCGGACGCCGAACTCCTCCTGCATCGCGCGGGCGGTGGCGAGCTGCCGCGCGGAGATGTCGAGCCCGACGGGGCGCGCCCCCGCCCGCGCCAGCCACGAGGAGACGTAACCG
This sequence comes from Allonocardiopsis opalescens, assembly GCF_003002095.1. Taxonomy (GTDB): domain Bacteria; phylum Actinomycetota; class Actinomycetes; order Streptosporangiales; family Streptosporangiaceae; genus Allonocardiopsis; species Allonocardiopsis opalescens. Next base: position 1,246,899 of record NZ_PVZC01000001.1, read on the forward strand.
GTGCCGCAGCCGAGCTCGATCGCGTCCATTCCGGCGATGTCGGCAGGAATCATCGAGAGCCGCGACTCCGGCACGGCCCAGTGGCCCCAGCGCGGCTCGGCGGACCACTGGTCCCGCGCGAGCGGGCCGAAGACCGCGGCCATCTCCTCGTCCCAGTAGCGGCGGTTCACCCCGACATGGTCGGTGGCCCCTGCATCGACGCTCATGCCCCAAGTGGAACCGGGCGGTGCCCGGTGGGGCAAGCGGTTTTCCCGCGCCGCCCGGGCGCGCGGGCCGGGGCCGTCCGGGAGGCCCGGGTCCCGGACGGCCCCAGCGGGTCAGCCGGCCGGCAGCAGGGACACCGGCCAGCAGCCGGTGCCCTCGATGGAGTCGCGGACGGGGACGGGACCCGGCCCGATGTCACCGCAGTAGAAGTGGCGGTCGGCCACCGAGACGATGCCGGGTCCGGTGCCCTCGCCCTCGCAGCGGTAGGCGATGAGCTTGCCCGTGCCTTCGTCGTAGGAGAGCAGGCCGGCGCAGTCGTAGCGGGCGTCGGCGTGGGCGGGCGCTCCGGCGCCCGCCGCCAGTCCCGCCGCGACGGCGGCCGCCGCCACCGCCCGTGCCCAGGTCCTCGTCCTCATGCTCGCGGAGTCCTCCTCGTCGCCGGACCGCGCCCGGGCGCCCGGTGCGCTCCGGCCCGCGGTCCAGCGCGCTCGTTCCCCGCCCCGGCGGCGGCTCACCGCGCCAGGCCCTTTCTTGGGCCGGGCTTGGCCGGCCGTTGACCGTCAGGGGTCGGCGCGCAACGCCGACGGGCCCCGGGGGCGATCACCCCCGGGGCCCGCCGACCGCCGCGCCGGCACGGCAGCGCGCTTCGTTGGGGACGAAGAGGCCGCGGGTTCAGGTCCCGCCACCCCGACGGACCCGGTTCACTCCCCGGGCGTCACCGCACCAGGTACGCGTCGGTGATCGTCTGCGACACCGTGTTGCCCTCGGCGTCGGCGGCCGAGGCGCGCAGCGAGACGGCGCCCGCCGCGCCCGGGTTGGCCACCGTGACCAGCCAGTGCCCGCCCGAGCGGGTGACCGGCAGCTCCGTCCAGGTCCGGCCGCCGTCCGAGGACGCCGCCACGGTCAGCCCGGTGGCGTCCACGGCGCCCTCGGGGCCGGTGACGTACACGTGGACCGGGGTGGAGGTGCCCCGCGCCGCCCGGTTGCGCTCGTCCAGCCCGGTCGGGACGAACTGCACGCTCGGCGTGGCCACGTAGTTCGACGGGTCGCCGATCTGGTGCGGCCAGGTCGCCGAGTCGAAGCCCCACTCCACCTGGACGCGGGGCGAGATGTCGCCGGGTGCGGCCAGTTGCCGGGTGGCGTCGACGGTGACGACGTAGCGGGCCTCGGCGGACGGCACCTCCAACCAGCCCAGCTCTTCGACCGAGCCGTTGTAGATGGTCTGCCCGTCGCGGGTGACCCGGGCGGTGCCCGAGCTCAGCGTGGTGATGGCCTCGCCCCAGCCGGGGCCGGCGAACAGGCTCCAGTCGGCGAAGACGCCCAGTTCGTCATCTGCGCGCTGCACCACGCCGTCGCGCGTGGACGGGCCGAGCACCGCCGCGTTGAGCTCCCAGCGCGCCGGACCCGGCGCGGCGAAGGAGACGGGGGGCGACCCGTAGGCGTCGTACAGGTAGGTGTCCTCGTCCTCCAGGTAGCCGTAGTTGTAGTACGCCTCCCAGGCGCCGGGGGTCAGGTTGAACCGCATGGTGCTCGGCGCGGCCGCGATCCAGTCCGGCAGGTGCAGCGCGAAGCGCTCGTCGGGGGCGGTGGGGAACACGGTCAGCTCGGCCGTGTCGGCCGCGGCTCCCTGGCTGCGCATGGTCGCGTCCACCCGGGCCAGCGAGGCCGCGCGCAGGTCCAGGCTCGGATCGGCGGGCAGGCCGTCCTCGTGCACCGCGTAGGCCGAGCTCAGCGTGGTGATCGGCTCTCCGGTGCCCTCCTGGTCGCTGGTGGTGCCGCCGTAGAAGGTGTGGAAGCCCGGCGCGTCCATGCCGGTCATCGAGACGGTGTAGCCGGTCCAGTTCTCGATGTAGGTGTCGCCGAAGTCCATCGCGACGTGCTGGGTGACGGGGGTCGCCGGTGCGTCCTGGACCAGTTCGACGGGTTCGGCGGTCCGGGCGTCCAGGGTGACGGTGACCGGCTGGTCCACCACGGTGAGCCGCTGGCCGACCAGCGCCAGCGGGTACTCGCCGTCCGCGGTGGGCTCGCCCTCGATCTCGGCCACCACGTAGTACTCGCCGGTGGTCAGCGGCTCGGTGGTCCGGCCCTGGCCGTCGGTGAGCAGGAACAGGCTGCCCGGCTCCTCGCCGGGGATGTACACGTTGACGCTGGCCCACGGCACCGGCCGGCCGTCCGCCCCGACGACGCGGAACTCGATGTCGGCGACGGCGGGCTCTGCGTGCACCGCGACGGGGACCGACACGGTGCCGCCCGGGTGGGTGGCGGTGAACCGGGCCGCGTAGTCGCCCGGCCGGGTGCCGGCCGGCGCGGTGGCGCGGAAGGTGGCGGTGGCGGTGCCGTTCGCCGGCACGGTCAGGGTGGGGGCGGCGGCCGAGAACATGCCCGCGGCCGTGGCGTCCGCGACTCCCAGGGTGAGCGTGACGGGCTGCGCCGAGGAGTTGGTGTAGGCCACCTCGAAGCTCTCGGTCTCCCCGTCGCCGTGCGGCCAGACGAGGGAGCCCGTCAGCCCGGCCGTGTCCGGGGTGACGGTGGCGCCGATGGCGGCGGACACGTCCACCCGCCCCGCGCCCTGCTGGTACACGCCGAGCTCGGGGTTGGGCCGGGCGGTGCTGGTCAGCGCGGTGCGCAGCCGCGCGCCGTCCCAGTCGGGGTTGCGCTGGGCGAGCAGCGCGGCGGCTCCGGCCGCGTGCGGCGCGGCCATCGAGGTGCCCGAGATGACCAGGTGGTCGGGGCCGCCCTCGGGCACCTGGGGCAGCGCGCCCTCGGCCCTGGCTCCGAGGATGTCCACGCCGGGCGCGGTGATCTCCGGCTTGACGGCGCCGCCGTCGATCCGGGGGCCCCGGCTCGACCAGGGGGCCAGTGCCTCGTCCCCGTCCACCGCGCCGACGGCGAGCGCCGCGTCCGCGCTGCTGGGGGAGGAGATGGTGCGGGCGCCGCTCTCACCCGAGTTGCCCGCGGCGATCACGAACAGCGCGCCGGTGCGCTCGCTGAGGTCGTTCACGGCCGCTTCGAGCGGGTCCTCACCGGGGAAGTCCTCGCCGCCGAGGCTCATGTTGACGATGTCGGCCCGGTCGGCGGCCCACTCCATGCCGGCCAGGATGTCGGACTCGTAGCCGCCGCCGGTGTCGTCGAGGACCTTGCCGGAGATGAGCGTCGCGCCGGGCGCCACCCCGGGGTGCCCGACGCTGCTCGCGCCGGTGCCGGCGATGATCGAGGCGACGTGCGTGCCGTGCCCGTAGCGGTCCTCGGGCGAGCCGGTGAAGGCGAAGTCCTCCATCTGGCCGATCTGCCCGGCCAGGTCGGGGTGGTCGGAGTCGACGCCGGAGTCCAGTACCGCGACCGTGACGCCCTCGCCGTCGAATCCGGCCTCCCAGGCGTCGGGCGCGCCGATCTGCGGCACGCTCTCGTCCAGCAGCGCCTCGCGGCGGCCGTCGAGCCAGATCCGCTCCGCGCCGGAGCCCAGTGTCCGCGCCGACGCCGACTCGGTGAGGCCGGCCCAGAAGCGCGCCGCGTCGCCCTTGTCGACCGAGGCGGTGGTGATGCCGGCGGTGGGCAGCACGTCCGCCCCGCTCAGCGCGGCGAACTCCGGTGCCTCATCGGCCGTGCTGTTTCGCACCAGCAGCGGCACGTCGTCGCGGCCCGCGTCGTCGTAGCCCCACTCCTGCAGCCGGGTGAGGTCGAACAGCCGCTCGTCCAGCCGCCCCGACGCGATCAGCCCGGCGGCGTCGGCCGGCACCACCCGCAGGTGGCCGTCGGCGCCGATCCGGCTGGAGTACGCGATGTCCTCGCGGCCGGGGCCGCCCTCGAAGCGGACCCGGGGCCGCTCGGCCGGGCCGCTCACCGTCACCCGGTCGCCGGTCACCAGCGTCACCGCGTAGCCGCCGTCGCCGTCCGGCGCCGGGCGGTCCGCCGCCGTGGCGGCGCCCGCCGGCGCCGCGGCGACCACCGCCGCGGCCGGCAGCGCGGTCACCACCGCGGCCAGTCCGCCGAGCAGCCGCCATCTACGTCTGCGCATTCCCACTCCTGTCCACTCCCGTCACGTGTCCGGCGGCCCGCGCCGTGCGCGTTCGTCACGCCGTGTACCGCCGCTGTTTCGAACATGTGAACGGTCTCGCGCGACGCAGCGGAGTGGAATGGCCGCTTGGAGTCGCTATCCGGCCACCCGGGAAGTCCGGCCGCCGGGTATCCGCGCGAGCGGCCCCGACGCGCCGGCAAACCTTTCCGGGCGCCGCGGCCCGGCCAGGAGCGGCCACGGCGGCGGGCCGGCGGCGCGGACACCCGCCAGGTGGCGGGAGGCGCCGCCGGATCGGGTAGGAATGGTCCGTGACGAGCCCTGGACCGGTGCCGCCGCGGGCGGACCCTGCGCGCATGGTGGGGATCCCGGCCGGTGAGATCCTGCTGCGGGACGAGGGCTCGCGGACGAGCTGGCGGGCCGAGGTCGGCGCCTTCCGGCTGGCGGCGCATCCGGTGACCCGCGAGCTGTACGCGGCGGTCGCCGGCGCGGCGCCCGGGGAGCCGGGGGGCGCGCGGGCGCCGGTGACGGACGTGTCGTGGCGGGACGCGGTGCGCTTCTGCGATCTGCTCTCGCGGGCGGAAGGGCTCCGGCCGTGCTACTCGATGGGCGACGACCCCGACGCCCTGGACGTGGTCCGCGATCCGGAGGCCGACGGCTACCGGCTGCCCACCGAGGCGGAGTGGGAGTACGCCTGCCGGGCCGGGAGTACGGGCGTCCGCTACGGGGGGCTCGACGACATCGCCTGGTACCGCGCGAACTCCGGCGGCCGGGTGCGCGAGGTCGCGACCAGGGAGCCCAACGCGTGGGGCCTGCACGACATGATCGGCAACGTCTGGGAGTGGTGCTGGGACGTGTACGACCCCCGGGTCTACGGCCCGTACCGCGTCTTCCGCGGCGGCGGCTGGAACGACCTGCCGCGCGCCTGCCGCGCGTCGTGCCGCCGCAAGAGCCACCCGGCCCTGCGCACCGACGACCTCGGCTTCCGCCTGGCCCGCTCGGGGGCGTGAGGGTTCCCGCGGCGGTCCACGGCGCCGGGAGGGCGCCGTGGACCGGTCGGCGGGTCAGATCGTGATGGTGGTGCCGTCGAACTTGGTCAGGCTGAGCGGGGCGCGCTCGTTGAACAGGCGCTTCTGGTCGCGCAGCAGCCGGATGGCGATCGCCTCACCGAGCGGGAAGGCGTGCACGTAGGAGCTGCGCCAGTGCACGCTGGCGGTGTTGCGGCCGTTGCCGATGTTGCCGGCCAGCTTGTTCAGCTCGCCGCCGATGGTCAGCTGTCCGGCGTCGGAGCCGGTGTAGGGCACCAGCGCGGTCCCGTCGGCGTTGGGCACCACCGGGTCGGGCAGCGGCGTGCTCTCGTTGAACCACGCCTTGAGGATGGTCACGCCGGCCGCGGCGGCGGCCGAGTGGCCGCTGACGTAGTCGGGGCTCATCGGCGAGCCCTCCGGGTACATCTGCGGCAGCAGGTAGGAGCCGTAGCGCGAGCGCACCCGGTCCAGCACCGGCGCGTTGAGCAGTTCGTCGCTGAGCAGCCCGTCGTAGCGGCCCGGGGCGCGGTTGAGCTGGATCTCGACGCGGGCGGCGGCCATCTCCGGGCGCAGCCGGCGGTGCACCCACCACTGCTGGTACAGGTTGCCCTTGCGGACGATCTTGTCGACCTCGCCCAGCAGCGCGAGCACGTGCGGCTGGCCGTAGGTGGAGTAGCCGGCCTGGTTGCGCGAGCCCAGGTACGGGTTGGCCGGGTCGAGCAGCTGCGCGGCGGGCAGGCCGCTGCCGAACAGGATGAGAGCCGCGTTCAGGTACGGCGTGTAGGTGACGTCGAAGTGGGTGAAGTGGCCGAGGTCGCGGGCCGTCCGGATGTAGCGCCGGTTCTGGAAGTCGCGCTCGGTGCTGCGGGGCGCGCCGTTCTGCACGGCCAGCCACTCGTTCCAGTCGGTCATGTACTCGCGGGGCTCGATGGTGTCGAGCCGCTGGCTGATGTACTGCGGGCCGTACGGCACGTCCTTGAACAGGAACTGCGAGATGTACGGGCCGCGCAGGTCACCGGGGGTGTAGGCCCGGAACAGGGTGGCGGGGGTGATCCGGCCGTTCTGGCGCGGGCCGGTGAATCCCGACATCGCGCTCAGTTCGTCGCAGGCCGTCGCGACCTCGGCACTGCCGCCGTACTGCGCGAAGGGCACGTCGCGCAGCAGCGCCATCCAGTAGTCCTCGACCATCTCCCCGGCGAACTCCGCGCTGTCGAGCCGGGGCGCGGGCGGCACGGCGAAGGAGTGCGAGTCCGGGCCCTGGAGGTCGAAGGCGTGGATGACCTGCGGGTTGAGCAGGCCGCGGTTGGGCTGCACCCCGGTCGGGATCGCGTTGTAGTCGGCCTGGCTCCCGGTGCTCATCGCCCGGATGAACTGCTCGTAGGCGGCGACGCTGACCTCGCCGTAGGCGTTGTGCGGCAGGCCCTTGTGGTAGGAGGCGACGTAGCCGGGGATCGTCTGCTCGCCGTTGGGCCGCTGCGCCGGGTACGGGTCGGCGTAGGCGCGGTCGGCCGAGGCCAGCCGCAGCCTGTAGCCCTCCTGGCGGCGCGCGTACTCGCGGCCCGGGTTCACCCCGGTGGTGGTGGAGGAGGAGGCCGCGGCCGTGCCGGGGGAGGCGCCGATGGCGGTCGCCAGGCCGGCGCCGGCGGTCACGCCGGCCATGCCCAGGAAGTTCCGCCTGTTGACGTTGGAGTCGTGCTCGTCTCGCACTGCTCTCACTCTCTACGCGGTGTTCCGTGCTGCAGGGGGCTGGACGCCGGGAGATGGGCTCCGCGGCGCCAGGGACGGGTTCGCTCCGCCGGGCGGGGGCGGCGGGTGAATGGCGGGAGGGCGTCGCGGGGACCGGCCGTCGCCTTCGGCGACGGCCCGCGGGTGTCCGCGCGCACACCTGTGAGCCTGCCTGAGGGCACGCACGGTGAACAGGACCGGTTGGGGTGCCCGTTCGGTGCGGTGCGGCGAGGAACGGCAGGTCAGAAGTGGATCTTGAAGCCTCGCGGCTCCGTTCGGCCCCGCCGGCCGCCGCGCGGCCATGACCGTGCGTGCACGAAGCGCCGGCCCCGCCCCGGTGGCGGGGCGGACGCGGCCGTCGGGGGCGGAGGTCAGCCGCCCAGATGGGCGGAGAAGGCCTCCTGGACCTCGGCGGGGGCGTGGGCCAGTGCCGCGCGGTCGGGCTCGGCCGCGGTGACGCGGGGGAGGTGGACGATGGCGTCGAAGGCCGCGATGGCGTCCGCCTCGGCGTAGTAGCCGCCGTGGCGCTGCTCGCCGGCGGCCCGGACGGCCGCGGTGTCGGCCGGCGCCAGCCGCCTGAGGTCGGTGGCGAAGGCGCCGTCGTGGCTGGCGGCCATGAGCGCGTCGAGGCTGCCCGGCCGCGGCGCCGGCTGCTCGGTGAAGAGCTCGCCCGCGTGGAACCCGGGCCCGGTGTTGAGGGTCCGCCCGGTGCCCGAGGTGACGCCGATGACCCGGTAGTCCCCGCCCAGCCGCTCGGCGAGCCGCAGGCCCGCCGAGGCGAAGGCGGGCATGCCGGGAACGGCGCTGTACCAGCGCTGGACGTGGCCGTTGTGGGCGGCGAGGACGATGCGGTCCTCGCGGCCCAGGATCCACTCGACCGTGTCCGCGATCGCCGCCTCGCGCAGGTTCGTACCGGCCTGCGGCTCGCCGCCCGACAGCGCCCGGACGAGCGTGTCGATGGCGGCGGCGTGCCGCAGCGAGCGCAGAGCGCGCTCGTAGTCCTCGGCGGAGGTGCGCCGGCGGTAGTCGGGACCCAGGGCGGTCATCCGCGCGGTGAGGCGGGCCAGGCCCGCGGTGAGCGCGTCCTTGGCCTCGGGCGCCAGGCGCCCGTAGCCGGCGAGGGCCGCTCCGGCCGAGAAGGCGGACGGCACCGCGAAGGAGGCCGCCGCCGCGCGGATCGCGGGGTCGGGCCCGAAGCCGGGGTCCGCCGCCGCCAGGTAGCCGAGCGCCGCGTCCAGACTCGGCAGCAGGGAGACGTTCGAGCCGCCGAGGTCGATGCCGTAGAAGCCGACCGGGCTCGCGGCGGTGCGGTTGCGGCCCCGCATCCACTCCAGGTGGTCACCCATCTGGGTCCACAGGCCCATCAGGGAGGTCACACCCCGGGCCAGGACCTCGCCGAGCCGGTCGGGCGCGGAGCCGGCGCCGCGGACCCAGGCGTCGGCCGTCCAGCCCTCGGTGAAGCCGGTCTCCATCGCGTAGGCGCCGAAGCCGTGCCGCTCCACCAGGTAGCGCAGCAGGCGGTGGCGGAGCCGGTAGGTCTCGGCGTTGTAGTGCGCGCTCTCGCCGATCGCCACCACCCGCGCGTCGCCGGCCACGGCGTCGAGCCACCCGAGGTCGTCCAGCGGCGCGGCCGGGTCCAGGGTGGCCAGCGGGATCACCGCCGCGCCGCTCAGGCGGTCCGGCGCGGCTGGGGCGGGCCCCGCCGGTCGGGGACGGCCCTCGGGCCGGGGCTCGGACATCAGCGGCTCCTTCGCTGCCGGCGCGGCGCCGCCCTCTCCGGGCCCCGGCGCGGCGCTCGATTGTGCATTCCCAAGTTTGGTAACGGTAGCAGATGTGGGATCGTGGCGGGGTGGACGCCCTCGACCTGCTCCTGCACCCCGTCCGGCTGCGTATCGTCAACGCCATGTGGGGCGGGCACGCGCGCACCACGTCCGAGCTCTGCGCCCGCCTGGCCGACGTCCCCAAGACCACCGTCTACCGCCACGTCGGCCTGCTGGCCGGGGCGGGCCTGCTGGAGGTCGCCGACGAGCGGCGCGTCCACGGCGCCGTGGAGCGCCGCTTCCGGCTGAACCGCGAGCGCGCGGCCGTCGACCCCGACGCGGGCGCCGCCATGTCGCTGGACGACCACCGCCACGGCTTCGCCGCCGCCGTGGCCGCCCTGCTCGCCGAGTTCAACGCTTACCTCGACCGCGAGGGCGCCGACCCGGCCGCGGACCTCGTCTCCTACAAGCAGTTCCCGCTCTGGCTGGACGACGCCGAGCGCGCCGCGCTCATCGAGCAGATCAAAGCCCTCGTCCGCCCCCTGCTCGCCAAGCCCCCCACCCCCGGACGCAGCCCCGTCCTGCTGAGCACCATCCTCTTTCCGACCGAAGCCCCGCCGGCGCCCGACGACGGCGAACCGTCCGACCCGAGGGCCGACCGGTGGACCGGGGACTGACCTGTTGCGGCTTCGCCGCCTGCCTGGATCTCGTCTCCCGCCGCCTGCCGCCGGGTTCAGGTGCCGTTCCCGACCCCGAGTGCCCGGTGCCGCCGGCGGCCGCGGGGACGCTCAGCCGCCCGCCGGTTCCTCTTGGCGGACTGCGGCCGCGACGAGTTCCGGGCGCAGGGCCAGGTCGATGGCGCGGTGCAGTGCGGCGCGGATCCGCTCGGGGTCGTCGCCCTGCTCGACGCTGACGATCGCGGCGGCGTTGAGGGCGCCGAGCAGGGCGCCCACCAGGGCGGCCGCGTCGACGCGGCGGACCGACTCCGGCGCCGCCCGGTGCAGTGCCTCGATCAGTTCGCCCTGCGTGCGCATCAGCCGCTGCACCAGCCGGGCCTGGACCGACGGCGTGGTCGCCAGCAGCCGCACCCGCAGCTCCGCGAGGCCGCTCGGCAGGTCCGACCGCCAGGTCTCCTCGGCGATCAGCCGCCCGGCGCGGCCGAGGACCTCGGCCACGGTCTGACCGGGCTCCCACTCCGCGATCGCCCGCAGGCCCGCGTCCAGGCGCGCCTGCGCGGTACCGATGACGACGTCCTCCTTGGTGGGGAAGTGCAGGTAGAACGTCCGCTCTGACACGTCGGCCGCGTCCGCGATCTCGGTCACCAGGGTCTGCTCGAAACCCTTCCGCTCGAAGAGCCGCATCGCCGCGTTCACCAGTGCCTGGTGGGTCCGCTGCTTTTTGCGTTCGCGCCGTCCCGTCTCGACCATGCCGCCAGCCTACAGCCGCTGCAATGAGGACGCCGCCTTAAAAGTGCAGTGGCACGATTGATGCAGTGACTGTAGTGTTGTGGCCGCCGGAGTGGACGGAAACGGCAAGGGAGAGACATGAGGGACATCGCGGGGGCGACGCTCTTCGTCACCGGAGGCGCCCAGGGGATCGGGCTCGGCATCGCCCGCGCCTTCGCCAGGGCGGGGGCCCGGATCGCGCTGGCCGACATCGACCGCGAGCGGCTGGCCGAAGCCGAACGCGAGCTGTCCGCCCTGACGGACGAGCTGGCCGGCTTCGAACTCGACGTGTGCGACCGCGACGCCTTCGCCCGGGTCGCGGACGCCGCCGAGGAGCGGCTGGGGCCGGTCTCCGTGCTGTGCAGCAACGCCGGAGTCGGCAGCGCCCTGCCCCCGTCCGCGCTGAGCTACCGCGTTTGGGACCACGTGCTGGGCACCAACCTCGGCGGCGCGGTCAACGGCCTGCAGACCTTCCTGCCCCGCATGCTCGACCGCGGCGGACCGGCCCATATCGTGAACGTCGCATCGGGAGCCGGGCTGGTCGCCAGCGACAAGGTCCCCTACGTCACGGCCAAGTCCGCCGTCGTGGGGCTGTCGGAGTCGCTGCGCCGGCACGCCGAGCCGGCCGCGTGCGGCATCGGGGTGACCGTGGTCTGCCCCGGCTTCGTCCGCACCGGGATCATGGCCAACAGTCTGCGGCGCGAGCCGGGCGCCGCGGGCCCGCGCGACGCCGCGGGCGAGGCCCGCGACCGGATCTTCGAGCGCTACGGGCTCCCGCCCGACCTGGTCGGCGAGCAGGTCCTGCACGCGGTACGCGAGGACCTGCCCTACGTGCACACCGATCGCATGCTGGCCGGGGCGATCCAGGAGCGCACCCGGGCGCTGCTGGACGCGATGCCGCCGGAGACCGAGCGCGACCGGCGGATCGCCGCGGCCCTGGACCGCGAGATCATGCCCCTGGTCGGCGGCCGGTCCGCACCCCGTCCCGACGGGGAGGACGCCGGACGGGGGGAGCGGTGAGGATCCTGGTCTCCGGGGCCGGCATCGCGGGCCCCGTGCTCGCCTACTGGCTCGACCGGTACGGCTTCCGCCCCACCGTGGTCGAGCGGATGGGCCTGCTCGGCCTCGTCCGTGCCAGGAGCACCGGCACGGAGCGGATGACCCTGCTGCGGGACGGCGCCCGGCCGGTCCACATCGAGGTGGACCGCGTGCTCGGCGTGGCCGCCGACCGGCAGGTCGAGATCCTGCGCGACGAGCTGAGCGAGATCTGCCACGACGCCGCCCGGGACCGCGTCGAGTACCTCTTCGGCGACTCGATCGCCTCCGTCGACGACCGCGGGCCCGAGCTCGCGGTCACCTTCGAGCGGGGCGCCCCGCGCGCCTTCGACCTGGTCATCGGAGCCGACGGCCTGCACTCCCGGGTCCGCCGGCTGGTCTTCGGCGACGAGCGGCGCTTCGCCCACTACATCGGTGGCTACACCTCGGTGCTGACCGTCCCGGGCGGACTGGCCGTCCCCGGCCGGATGACCACGGTGGCCGCCCCCGGCCGGATCGCGGCCGTGTACCGGCCGCGGCACCTGGACGAGGCCCGCGCGGTGCTGATGTTCCGCAGCCCCCGCCGGCTCGACTACCACCGCCGCGACACCGGACGGCAGAAGGAGCTGCTGCGCGAGCACTTCGCCGGCATCGGCGCCGGGGTCCCGCGCCTGCTCGCCGAACTGGACCGCACCCCCGCCTTCTACTTCGACGAGATCACCCAGCTGCGCATGGACGGCTGGTCGCGGGGCCGGGTCAGCCTGGTCGGCGACGCGGGCTACTGCCCGGGACCGGCGGTGGGCGCCAGCACCAGCATGGCCGTGGTCGGCGCCTATGTGCTGGCCGGCGAGCTGGCCGCGGCCGGCGGCGACCACACCGCCGCCTTCGGCGCCTACGAGCGCGCGATGGCCGACTACGTGCGGCGCGGCCGCGCCTTCGCCGTGCGCATGGTGGAGCAGGTCATCCCCGGCAGCCCCGCACGGGTGTGGGCGGGGGCCCAGGCCATGCGGCTGCTCGGCCTGCTGCCCGCCGCACGCGCCCTCACCCGGCGGGGCAACGGCATGGACGTCCACGACGACGTCGCCGTGCCGAGCTACCCGGGCTGAGCCCGCGCCCCGGGTCGAGGGGGGCGCGGCCGGTGCGGCCCGCCGGCGCGGGCGGGCCGGCGGGCCGCACGGCGGGTGGGGCGCAGAGGCGGGGGCGCGGTGGTCAGCTCAGGCCGAAGAAGGCGATGGCCATCGCGGCCATGCCGCTGGTGGGCAGGTCGTGGCCGCCGCCCTGGATGCTGACGCCCTCGACGGGGGCGGTGGTGCCGGTGCCGCCGTAGCGGGTGCGGGTCCAGCCCGAGCGCGGGCTGTCGGTGTAGGCCGGGGTCTGGCCGACGCCCAGGACGTTGGTCCACTGCTTGATCTGCTCGTTGAAGTTCGGGTAGCGCAGCGTGGAGTCGTTGGTGCCGTGCCAGACCTGCATGCGGGGGCGCGGGCCGGTGTAGCCGGGGTAGGAGCCGCGGACCAGGTCGCCCCACTGCTGCGGGGTGCGCACGACCTGCCCGTTGGCGCACTCGCTGTTCCACGTGCTCGGGGGAGTGGTGGCGAAGCAGCCGAAGGGGACGCCCATGAAGGCGGCGCCGGCCCGGAACACGTCGGGGTAGTTGCCGAGCAGGACGTTGGTCATCATGGCGCCGGAGGACGCGCCGGTGACGAAGGTGCGGTTCGGGTCGGCGTTGTAGGCGCGCCGGACGTGCTCGACCATCGACCTGATGCCGACCGGGTCGCTGCCGCCGTCGCGCCGCAGCGCCTGCTGGGTGTAGACGTCGAAGCAGTTCCCGCTGCGGGTGGCCGAGGGGTAGACCACGATGTAGCCGTAGCGGTCGGCGAGGGTGGCGAACTCCCGCCCCGAGCCGTTGTAGAAGGCCGGGCCGGAGCCGGTGCAGTAGTGCACGGCCACCACGACCGCGGGGCGCGGGGCCACGTTGTCCGGCACGTAGACGTGCATGCGCAGCCCGCTCGGGTTGCTGCCGAAGTTCGTCACCTCGGTCAGCGTCGCCGTCGGCGCGGGACTCGCCGCCGCGGGCGCGGGCGCGACGAGCGCGGCCGCGAGCAGGGCGGCGCCCCCCAGCCGGGCGAGGGCCCGCCAGCTGTTCCTCATGCGATCTCCTCAGGGTCGCGGTACGGAAATATTTCGGATTATGTTCCGGAATATTTCAGAAGGCAACCGTTGATGCACGGAGAGTTGAGTCGCCGAAGACCGAGTTGTTGACCTGGAGGTTCATGATCGGAATCGCTGGGCCGAGCACGGGTGCTCCGCCGGAACTCGCGGTCTCGTGCGCTCCGGTCGCATGAGGGCAGGCCATGGACACGTCGATCGCGGGCCGTCGATCGAGAAATCTACCGAAAACTATCCGGAATAAATCAAGGTGTGCGGATCCGATCCGCCGGGTCCGCGGCGCCAGGTCCGCGCTAGGCTGCCGCGCATGCGGGATCTCGACGAGGACGCGCGCCCCCTGCGCGGCGCGGTGCGGCAGGCCTACGACCTCACCGAGGCGGCGGCGCTGGAGTACTCCCCGGACCTGGACGGCCTGGCCGACCCCGGTGAGATCGTGTGGGCCTGGGTGCCCTACGAGGAGGACGCCGGCCGGGGCAAGGACCGGCCGCTGCTGGTCGTCGGCCGGCACGGCCGCCGGCTGCTGGGCATGATGCTGTCCAGCCGCGAACCCGACCCCGCCTACCTGGACGACTGGCTCGAACTGGGCTCGGGAGTCTGGGACCGCGAGGCGCGCCCGTCCTACCTGCGGCTGGACCGGGTCTTCGAGCTCGACGAGGACGACATCCGCCGCGAGGGCGCGGTGCTGGACGGTGCCAGGTTCGCCCGCACCGCCGCCGTACTGCACCGCCGCCTCGGCTGGCCGTTCGCCTAGCGGCACGACGCGCCGAGAAGAATTCGCGATACGGGTACGCCGGATTCACCTCGGGGATCTAGGTTCCCGCCATGACTCTCACCCGTAGGAACGCCGTCGGCCTCGCGGCCGCCGGCACGGTCGCCGGGGTGCTCGCGGGCACGCTGCCGGCGTCGGCGGACCGCCGCGAGCGCGAGCAGGCGCTCATCATCGCCCACCGGGGCGCCTCGGCGCACCGCCCGGAGCACACGATCCTCGCGTACGAGGCCGCCATCGCCTTCGGCGCCGACTACATCGAGCCCGACCTGGTCTCCACCAGGGACCACGTCCTGGTCGCCCGGCATGAGAACGAGATCGGCGGCACCACCGACGTCGCCGACCACCCCGAGTTCGCGGACCGCCGGACCACCAAGACCATCGACGGCCGGGCGATCACCGGCTGGTTCACCGAGGACTTCACCCTCGCCGAGCTGCGCACCCTGCGCGCCACGGAGCGCGTGCCCGACCTGCGCCCCGACAACACCGCCTTCGACGGCCTCGCGGTGGTCCCGACCTTCGACGAGGTCGTGCGGCTGGCCAAGGAGAACGGTGTGGGCGTCTACCCCGAGACCAAGCACCCCACGTACTTCGACTCCATCGGCCTGTCGCTGGAGGAGCCGCTGCTGGACACGCTCCGCCGCCACGACTGGACGCACCGCAACGACCCCGTCGTCATCCAGTCCTTCGAGACGGCCAACCTGCGCCGGCTGCGCCCGCGCACCCGGGTGCGGCTGGCCCAGCTGATCGACGCCACCGGCCGCCCCTACGACTGGACGGAGGCCGGCGACCCCCGCAGCTACGACACGATGGTCACCCCGGCCGGCCTGCGCGAGGTCGCCTCCTACGCCGACGGCGTCGGCGTGCACACCCGGCGGATCGTGCCGCAGGACGCCCAGGGGCGGGTGCTGCCGCCGACCACCCTGGTCCGCGACGCCCACCGCCGCGACCTGGAGGTGCACGTCTGGACGGTCCGCAACGAGAACTCCCAGCTCCCGGTGGACTACCGGCTGGGCGACCCGGCCAGCCCCGTGTACCAGCGGGCGATGGGCGACGTCGCCGGCTGGCTCGGCCGGCTGCTCGACCTGGGCGTCGACGGCGCGTTCTGCGACGACCCCTCGCTCGGCCGGGCCGTGGCGGCCGCCCGCGCGAGGTCCTGAGACCCGGCGGCCGGGGACGGGCGGGCACGCGGCACGGCCCGGCCCGCCCGTCCCCGGCCGCTTCCATGGCGGGAGCGGCGCTCCCCCTCTTGTTAGCGATGATTTCGACCTGATGGTAGCACTGGTAGCAAATCAGTGCTACCATCATTTTTGTTAACGATGGAATCGCCCAAGGGGAGAACCCTGATGGATACACGCACCCTCGGCGCCACCGGCCCGGCCGTGTCCGCGCTCGGCCTCGGCCTGATGGGCATGTCGGACTTCTACGGCCCCGCCGACGAGAAGGAGTCCGTCGCCACGATCCACGCCGCCCTGGAGGCCGGCGTCACCCTGCTGGACACCGGCGACTTCTACGGCATGGGCCACAACGAGATGCTGCTCCGCGACGCCCTGCGCGGCGCCGACCGCGACCGCGCGGTGATCAGCGTCAAGTTCGGCGCGCTGCGCGGGCCCGACATGGGCTGGAACGGCTTCGACGCACGCCCCGCGGCGGTGAAGAACTTCGTCACCTACAGCCTGCGGCGGCTCGGCACCGACCACATCGACATCTACCGGCCGTCCCGGCTCGACCCCCAGGTGCCGATCGAGGACACCGTCGGCGCGCTGGCCGAGCTGGTGCAGGGCGGGTACATCCGCCACATCGGCCTGTCCGAGGTCGGCGCGCAGACGCTGCGCCGGGCCCAGGCAGTGCACCCGATCTCCGACCTGCAGATCGAGTACTCGCTGCTGTCCAGGGGGATCGAGGCCGAGGTGCTGCCGACCGCGCGGGAGCTCGGCATCGGCATCACCGCCTACGCGGTGCTGTCGCGCGGGCTGCTGAGCGGGCACTGGGCACCCGAGCGCGAGCTCACCGCAGGCGACTTCCGCGCCGGCAACCCGCGGTTCCAGGAGGGGAACCTGGAGCGCAACCTGGCGCTCGTGGAGGCGCTGCGCGGTGTCGCCGAGGCGAAGGGCGCGACCGTCGCGCAGGTCGCCATCGCCTGGGTCTCCCAGCGCGGCGAGGACATCGTGCCGCTCGTCGGCGCGCGCACGCGCACCCGGCTGACCGAGGCCCTGGGCTCGGCCGAGGTCTACCTCGCCGAGGACGACCTGGCCGCGATCGAGGCGGCCGTGCCGCCCGGCGCCGCCGCGGGCCTGCGCTACGCGGCACCGCAGTTCGCGCAGCTCGACAGCGAGCGCTGACCGCGCCGCACCCGGACGGCGCCGCCGCCCGCTCCCCGGAGGGCGGCGGCGCCCGGGCGGCGGAGCCGCCGCCCGGGCGCCAGGTACCACGAGGAGGCCAGGTGGAGACAGTGGTCCGACAAGCCGTTATCAAGCCCCTGTTATCGTCGTGACCATGGCGGCGAGCAACCGGGACCGGATCATCGAGGCCGCGGCCGCGCTGCTGGCCGAAGGCGGGCGCGACGCGGTGTCCACCCGTGCCGTCAGCGCCGCGGCGGGGGTGCAGGCACCGGCGATCTACCGCGCCTTCGGCGACAAGCAGGGACTGCTGGACGCCGTGGCCGACCACGGCTTCGTGAGCTACCTGCGCGGCAAGCAGAGCAACCCGGTGACCGACGACCCGGTCGCCGACCTGCGGCGGGGCTGGGACCTGCACGTCGGCTTCGGCCTGGCGCACCCGGCGCTGTACAGCCTCATCTACGGCGATCCGCGCATCGGCGAGTCGCCGGCCGCCCGCCAGGGCTCGGAGATCCTGGCCGGAATGATCCACCGCATCGCCGAGGCCGGCCGGCTGCGGGTGACCGAGGAACGCGCGATGGTCATGGTGCAAGCCGCGGGCCGCGGGATGACGCTGACCCTCATCTCCCTGCCCGAGGACCAGCGCGACCCGTCCCTGTCGGAGGCCGCCCGCGAGGCCGTCATCGCGGCGATCACCACCGACGCCCCGCCGGAGGAGCCGCGCGGCGGGGCGCCGGTCGCCGCGGTGGCGCTGCGCGCGGTGCTGCCGCGGACCACCGTGCTCACCGCGGCGGAGCGCGCCCTGCTGGCCGAGTGGCTGGACCGCATCGCCACCGCGGGCGAGGTACCGGCGGCAGGCTGAGAAAGCCGACGCACCCGGCGGCGGCCGCGAGGCCGCCGGGTGCGTCCCGTCGTCTCGGGCCCATAAGAACTTCCAGTTGCAGCGACTGGGCCGTGGTCGAGCCGGTCGACGCCGGCCACCGCCCGGTCCCGCCGGGAGAGCGCTCGCACACCGTGCTGATCAGCAACCTCGCCAACCGCGTGCAGCCCATCCTCCGCTACGACCTGGGCGACAGCGTGGTGCTGCGCCCCGACCCGTGCCCGTGCGGCAGCCCGCTGCCCGCCGCCCGGGTGCAGGGACGCACCGCGGACCTGCTCGGCTTCCCCACCCGCGGCGGCGGGCGGACCGCCATGTCGCCGCTGCTGGTCGCCATCCTGCTGGACCACGCGCCAGGTGTCGACCAGGTCCAGATCGTGCAGACCGCGCCCGACGTGCTGCGGGTGCGGCTGCGGCCCGCGCGGGACGCCGATCGCGAGGAGGTGTGGCGCAGGCTGCGCGAGGAGCCGGCGGGGCTGCTCGCCGAGCACCGGGTCGACGGCGTCGCGATCGAGCGCGTCGAGGAGCCGCCGGAGCGCTCGCCCGGCGGGAAGTTCCGCAGGATCGTCCCGCTCGCCGCGGCCGGAGGCTAGCGGCGCGCCGCGGTGACCGCCACCGCGGTGTAGCGCATGGTGAAGGCGCCGCCCAGCGCGTCGATGGCGGCGCCGAGGCCGCTGCGCAGCTCGGCCAGGGCGCCGGGCCCGAGCCGGCCGATGCCGCCGGCGGTCTCCAGCCCGTCCAGCCACTCGTCCCGGGTGTAGGGCCGCTCCCACTCGAAGCGCCACTGCTCGGGCTCGCCGAAGGCGGCCGTCCCCCGCAGCCCGTCGGCCGCCGTGCCGAACACCGGCGCGTAGGCGTCCAGGACGGGGCGCTCCCACAGTTCGGCCGCGGGGCCGAGCGACAGGCGGCGGTGGACGGCCGCGAAGGCCGCCGCCAGGTCCGGCGGGGGCTGGAAGACGTTCCAGAACAGCGCCGCCCGGCCGCCGGGGCGCAGCACCTCGGCCGCCTTGGCCGCGCCGGCGCCGGGGTCGATCCAGTGCCAGGTCTGGCCGGAGACGAGCGCGTCGAAGCTCCGGCCCGCCGGGTCCCACTCCTCGAAGCGGGCGATCTCGACCTCCAGGCCGCGGCGGCGGGCGAGCGCGGCCATGCGCGCGTCGGCGTCGACGCCCAGCACCCGGCAGCCGGCGGCCTGGAAGGCGCGGGCGGAGATGCCGGTGCCGCAGCCGACGTCGAGGAGTTCGGGGCCGGGGGAGGCGGCGGCGATCCGCCGCACCAGCTCTGCGGGGTAGCCGGGCCGGGCCCGGTCGTAGCGTTCGGCGTCGGCGCCGAAGGACTCCGCGACCTGGCGGTGGCGGTGCGGCCCGCCCTCGACGGGCCGGGAGGGCTGGGCGGAGTGAGTGGGCATGTGCCCACTTTAGTGGGCGGGCGCCCACTATGGCAATCTGGCGGAACCGGTGAGGGAGTGGAGGCGCACACGTGCCGACAGGGGTCGCCATCCGCGACGTGCGCGAGCAGTTGTTCGACGCCGCCGAGCGCATCCTGCTCAGGGACGGGCCCGACGCGCTGACCAGCCGGGCGGTCACCGCGGAGGCCGGCTTCGCCAAGGGCGTGCTGCACCGGCACTTCGACGACTTCGACGCCTTCCTCGCCGAGTTCGTGCTCGACCGCGCGCACCGCTTCCCGCCCCGGGCCGCCGCCCTGCGCGGCGCCGCCGGGAGCGGAACCGTCGCCGGCAACCTGGCCGAGGCGCTGACGGCGCTGTTCGAGTCGGCCGCCGTGGCGATCGTCGCCCTCATCACCTTCCGGGACGGGCTGCGGGCGCGGCTGCGCCGCAGCTATCCGGTCGGTGTCCCGGTCCTGACCGAGGCCGTGGGCGTGATCGCCGACTATCTCGCCGCCGAGCGGGCGCTGGGTCGCCTCGCCGCCGACGCCGATGTCGACGTCCTCGCCCCCACGCTGGTCGGCGGCGCGCACCTGCTGTTCGCCGACCGGACCGGTGCCCCGCCCGAGCCCGACGCCGTCCACCGGATGGTGGCCGCCGTCGTCGGCGCCGCCCGCCGCTGACGGCGGCGGGCCGCCGCGCGGCTGCGCGGCGATTCCGCCCGCGATCCGGCCGCTGTGCGGCGGACAAGCCCTGGACCTGGTCATATACTGCTTGCCATATACCCCATGGGGGTATATGTTCACCGGCATGGACGAGAAGACGCACACTCACGGCGGGCACGGCACCGACGGACACGGCGGGCACGGCGACCATGTCGCCGGCTTCCGGCGGCTGTTCTGGATCATGCTGGTGCTGGCGGTGCCCACCGTCGGGCTGAGCGGCATGTTCGCGTCGGTCCTGGGCTATGCCGTGCCCGGCCTGCCGGGCGTCGCCTGGGTGTCCCCGCTGCTGGGCACCGTCATGTACCTGTGGGGCGGCCGCCCCTTCCTGACCGGCGCCGTCGACGAGCTGCGGGCCCGCAGGCCGGGCATGATGCTGCTGATCGGGCTGGCCATCACCGTCGCCTTCATCGCCTCCTGGGGCGCGAGCCTCGGCCTGCTCCCGCACGACCTGGACTTCTGGTGGGAGCTGGCGCTGCTGATCGTGATCATGCTGCTGGGCCACTGGATCGAGATGCGCTCGCTGGCCCGTACCTCCTCGGCGCTGGAGTCGCTGGCCGCCCTGCTGCCCGACGAGGCGGAGCGGATCGAGGGCGGCGCCGTCGTCAGGGTGGCGCCCGCGGAGCTGGCCGTCGGCGACACGGTGATCGTCCGCCCGGGCGGCAGGATCCCGGCCGACGGCGAGGTCGCCGAGGGCACCGCCGACGTGGACGAGTCGATGATCACGGGGGAGTCGCGGCCGGTGCGCCGGGGCCCCGGCGAGCACGTGGTCGCCGGCACCGTCGCCACCGACACGGCGCTGCGGGTGCGCGTCACCGCGGTCGGCGACGACACCGCGCTGGCCGGGATCCAGCGGCTGGTCGCGGCGGCGCAGAGCTCCACCTCGCGCGCGCAGCGGCTCGCCGACCGGGCGGCGGCCTGGCTGTTCTGGTTCGCGCTCGGGGCCGCGGCCGTCACCCTGGCCGTGTGGTCCCTCGCCGGGAGCCCCGACGACGCGCTGATCCGCACGATCACCGTCCTGGTGATCGCCTGCCCCCACGCGCTCGGGCTGGCGATCCCGCTGGTCGTCTCCATCGCCACCGAGCGCGCCGCCCGGGGCGGGGTGCTGATCAAGGACCGGCTGGCGCTGGAGAGCATGCGCACCGCCGACACCGTGCTGTTCGACAAGACCGGCACCCTCACCAAGGGGCGGCCCGCGGTGACACGTATCGCCCCCGCCGCCGGGCGCGGCGAGGACGAGGTGCTGGCGCTCGCCGCCGCCGCCGAGGCCGACAGCGAGCACCCGCTCGCCGCGGCGATCGTCTCCGCCGCCCGCCACCGCGGGGTCGAGGTCCCTCAGGCGACGGAGTTCCGGGCGTCGACGGCCGTGGGCGTCTCGGCCACCGTGGGCGGCGCGCGGATCAGCGTGGGCGGCCCCGGCATGCTCGCCGCCCACGGCCTGTCCGGGCTGCCGGCCGCGGAGCCCTGGCGCGACGAGGGCGCGATCATCCTGCACGTGCTGGCCGACGGTCAGGTCATCGGGGCGCTCGGGCTCGCCGACGACGTCCGTGAGGAGTCGCGGGAGGCCGTCCGGGCGCTGCACGCCCTCGGCATCAGGGTCGTGATGATCACCGGTGACGCGCAGGCCGTGGCCGAGTCGGTCGCCGCCGAGCTGGACATCGACCAGGTCTTCGCGGGCGTCAGGCCGCAGGACAAGGGGGAGAAGGTCGCCGAGCTGCAGCGGCAGGGCCGCAAGGTCGTCATGGTCGGCGACGGCGTCAACGACGCCCCGGCGCTCGCGCAGGCGGACGTCGGCCTGGCCATCGGCGCCGGCACCGACGTGGCGATCGCCTCCGCCGGGGTGATCCTGGCGAGCGACGACCCCAGGTCCGTGCTCTCCGTCGTCGAGCTGTCCCGGGCCGGCTACCGGAAGATGAAGCAGAACCTGTGGTGGGCGGCCGGTTACAACCTGCTGTCGGTGCCGCTGGCCGCCGGCGTGCTCGCCCCCGTCGGCTTCGTCCTGCCGATGGCCGTGGGCGCGCTGCTGATGTCGGCGTCCACCGTCGTGGTCGCGCTCAACGCCCAGCTGCTGCGCCGGCTCGACCTGCGTCCCGAGACGAGCACCGAGGCGGTGCTCCGGCGGGCGGAGGCGCCCCGGGACCAGGTCGGCGGGTAGTGCCTCACGCCGCCGGACCGCCCGCCCCACCTCGCGCCGGGGAGGGGCGGGCGGTCCGGCGGCGCGGGAGCTAGGGGCGGCGGGCGCCCTGGAAGTTGCTCTGCCAGTAGTCGTTGAGCTCGACCACGCTCACATAGCTGCCGCTGCTGGGGGCGTGCACCATCTGGCCGTTGCCGACGTACATGCCCATGTGGCCGAGGTCGGGGTAGAAGAAGACGAGGTCGCCGGGCTGCATGGCGTCCCAGCTGACGGCCTGGCCGACCTCCCACTGGTCCCAGGTGGTGCGGGGGAGGTTCACACCGCCCTGGCGCCAGGCCATCATCGTCAGGCCCGAGCAGTCGAAGCCGTCCGGGCCGGTGCCGCCCCACACGTAGGGGTCGCCGACCTGGGCGTAGGCGTAATCGAGCGCCGCCCCCGCGCTGCCGCTCGCCGATCCGGTGTAGGCGGCGCCCGGACCGCTCTCACCGGAGCCGCCGGCCGGGGCGAGGTCGAACTCGGCCAGCAGCTCCTCCTGCTCGGCCAGGGACACCTCGACCTCCTCGGCGCGCTGCTCGCTCTCCTCGCGGGCGGCCTCGGCCTCCTCGACGGCCGCCTCGGCTTCGGCGCGCAGCTCCTCCAGCCGCTCCGTGACGGTGGTGTACTCCTCCAGTTCGGCCTGCCGGCCGGCCGACAGGTACTCCAGGACGGCGGCGTGGTCCACCACGTCCTGGGGGTCTCCCGAGCCGAGCACGGTGATCGGCGAACCGAGGTCACCGGACCGGTAGGCGGCGCCGGCCAGCCGGCCGATGCGCTCCCGCAGCTCTTCCTGGCGCTCCTCGTTTCCGGTGATCCGCTCCTCGACGTCCGCCAGTTCGGCCTCGGCCGCCTCCAGTTCCTCCTCGGCCTCGTTGAACTCCTGGACGAGGGTGCCGGACTCCTCGGCCAGCTCCTCGATCCGCTGCTCGACCTCGTCCCGGGTCGGCTCCGGTTCCGCGCCGGCGGTGCCGGCCGGCAGTGTCACCGCGCCGACGGCGGCCAGACCGATGCTCGCCGCGAGCCGGACTCTCCGAACAGGCATGGCGTACCACTCCTTACGTCCGCCGGACGGCGGCAGGGGACCTGGAGACGCCGTTCGCGACGGGGCGGGAGGTGGAAACGCCGCCGATTGGCGCGAACGGTACGGGCCTCGACAATTGGAGACCAATTGGAGCCCAACGCCAGAAGCTAGCGGATATCCGGAGCGCCATCAACCCGTGCCGACAATTCCGTGCGGTGGACGTGCGCGCGATCCTTTCCCGCTTCCGCGCCGATATGGCAGCGACTGACGAATTGCGGAACCGTGCCGCGGACCCGAAATCACGGCGGTGCGAGCGTCCCTTAGAATCGGTCGGGTGATGACGACGCGGCAGCCCGGCCTGCACCGCCGCGCGGTGCTGTTCGCGCGGGCCGCGCTGCTGCTGTGCCTGGTGGTCGGCACGATCGCGATGCACAGTTCGGGCCACAACGACCACCACCCCGTCGGCCACGCCCATTCCGCGGCGGCCCACGCCCACGCCCACCCGGCGGGCACCGTCGGCGATTCGGACCCGACTCCGTGCCCTAGTGAGTGCCACCACTCGAGCGGTCCGCTGGCCGGTGCGATGGTGATGTGCCTGGCCGTGGTCGCCCTGGCCGGGGTGGCCCTCGGCTTCGCCCTGCTCAGGCGCGCGCTCGCGCCGCTCGCCGCTCCGCCGCCCCCGCACCGACCGCGGGAGCGCGCCCGGCCCGTGCGGCCGCCCGGCGCTCCGTCGTTGGCCCAGTTGCAGGTTCTGCGGGTCTAGATCTCCCCGGGGCGAGCGGCCGCGGGTTCCGCCGCGCGCTTCCGCTCGCCCATCCGTACCGCCGTGGCGCATCTGGCCTCCGGGTCGGCCACTGCGTTGTCCGCGTGGCCGCCGGCTTATTGCGTCCTACGGTGCCGCCGCGTTCCTGAATCCGTATCGGGATGCGGACCGGCCCGATTCATGATGATGCACGGAGCGCCGTTTCGGCATGCCCGATCGCGAATCGGAATGGCCCGTGCGACGAGATGCGAGGGGAAATCGAGAATGCGTGGAATGAAGACGTTCGCACTCGCGGTCGCGCTGGCCGGTCTGGCCCTAGCCGGAGCGTGCGGTGGCGGCGGCGATCGGACCGGAGGGTCCGGGGCGGCGCCGGAGACGGCCACCGCGTCGCCCTCGTCCGGTGCGGTGGTGTTCAACGACGCCGACGTCGCCTTCGCCCAGGGGATGATCCCGCACCACCGCCAGGCGATCGAGATGGCCGCACTCGCCGAGCAGCAGGGCGGCGACGAGGTCCGCGAACTGGCCGCCCGCATCGAACAGGTCCAGGAGCCGGAGATCCGGACCCTCGCCGACCGGCTGCGGGAGTGGGGCGCCGACGTGCCCGCCGAGGCGTCTCCCGGTACCGGCGCCGACGGCATGGGCCATTCCGGGATGGACCACTCCGGCACCGGCGAGGGGATGGTGCCGGACGAGCGGATGGGCGAGCTTGCCGACGCGCACGGTGCGGACTTCGACCGGATGTTCCTGGAATCGATGGTCGAGCACCACGAGGGCGCGGTCGCGATGGCCGAGGCGGAGCTCGCCGGAGGCGTCCACCCGGAGACGCGGGAGCTGGCGCGTTCCGTCATCGGCACCCAGCGGGCTGAGATCGACCAGATGGTCCGGCTCCTCGGGCCGTGACGGCGGCCGTGGTGGGCGCCGCTTCGAGCCGGCGCCCACCGCGGCCGGTCCTGCCGGAAGCTCAGCCCAGCGCGTGCAGCAGCTCGCGGCAGGCGCGCTCGCAGTCGCGGCAGGTCTGCGCGCACACCCGGCAGTGGTCGTGCGTGCCGGCGTGCCGCTCGCACTCGTCGGCGCAGGTCCGGCAGGCGACGATGCACGCCTGCAGGACGGCGCTGGTCAGGTTGGCGTCGTAGCCGGTGTGGCGGGACAGCACCTGCCCGGTGGCGGCGCACACGTCGGCGCAGTCCAGGTCGGTGCGGACGCATGACACCAGCCGGGCCACGTCCGGTTCGCTCAGGCAGGCGTCGGCGCAGGCAGTGCAGGTCTGGGCGCAGTCGTAGCACGCCTCGATGCACCGGGCGAGCGCCTCGCGGTCCACCCCGCCGAGACCGGCGGGGTAGCGGTCGAGCATGGCGGTCGCGTGGGTCATCGGTATCCCCTCCGAACGGTCGCGGTACCCGTCGCGGCTACCCGGCGCCGCCGAAGCGCTAACGCGTCCGCTTGGGGGCGGGTCCTGCGGGCGGCGCCGGATCGGCCTCCACCAGGGCGCGCAGCCGCCGGGCCAGCCGCTCGGTGCCCCAGACCGCCGCGGCCAGCACGGCGCCGGCCCCGCCGACGACGGCGGCGACCGGCCACCACCCGGCGGCCAGGGCCACCGCCGCGCCGAGCGCGCCGCCGAGCAGGGCGGACAGCGCCATCCGGCGCAGCTCGCCCAGGAAACCCGTGAGCAGCAGACCGACCACGGTCAAGGGGATGGCGGCCATGGCCGCCAGGATGTAGGTCCCCAGCGGGGTCGTCTGGAAGCAGGGGTCGTCGGCCTCCATGTAGCGGCCCGTGCAGGAGGTGCCGAAGACCCCGCCCCAGCCCGCGGCCGCCAGGGCCATGCCGGTCACGACCAGGACGGGGCCCGCCCAGGCCCACGCTCTTCGCAGCACAGCCGGACGATACTCCAGGCCGGGCGGGAACGGACGGGCAGGCCGGGCCCCGGCGCCCGCTACGCGGTGACGCGCGGGCCGAGCAGGTCGTCCAGGCCGATGCGGGTCAGGAAGCGGGCGCGGACGCGGTCGGCGACCTCGCTGACCTCCGCCGAGCCGTCGTCGGCCGGGTCGACGTGCACCCGGAACGGGCGGGTGCCGTGCGGGGCGCCGACGACCGCGACGACGGCGTCGGCCACCATGGAGACGTCGGCGCCGGGCGGCTGGAGTTCGGCCAGCCGCGCGCCCACCTGCTCCATCAGGCCGCCGTACCGCTCGTCATAGGCCGCGAGCACGGCCGTCTCGGCCGGGTGGCCGGCATTGGCGAAGTGCCGGGTGCCCGAGGTGAAGGCGCCGGGGACGACGATGGTCGTCTCGATGCCGAAGCGGGCCAGCTCCGCCGCGTAGGACACGGCCAGCGCGTCGGCCGCCGCCTTGGCCGCGAAGTACGGCGCGAGGTAGGGCGGGGTGCCGCCGCGGGTGGAGCTGGAGCCGATCCACAGCAGCAGGCCGCGCCCGCGTTCGCGCAGGTGCGGCAGGACGGCCCGGTTGAGCCGCTGGCTGCCCAGCACGTTGGTGTCGTAGACGGCGGCCAGCTCCTGGGGCGTGAAGGCCTCGGCGGGGCCGAGCACCATGTGCCCGGCGTTGTGCACCACCACGTCGATCGCGCCCGTCTCGGCCAGGACGGTGGCGACCGCCGCGTCGACGGACTCCTGCGACAGGACGTCCAGTTCGACGGTGCGCAGGTCCACACCGTGCTCCTTGGCGTAGGCGGCGGCGTCGGCGACGCGCTCGGCGTTGCGGCCGGTGGTGGCGCGCATCGCCGCGTACACGGTGTGCCCGGCGCGGGCCAGGGCGCGCGCGGACAGCGCGCCGAAACCCGAACTCGCGCCGGTGATGAGGACGGTCGTGCTCATTGCTGCTCCGGTATGTCGTCGGGGCGCCCCCGTCGGCGGGGGCGGGGATCGGTCAGGCGAAGGTGATGACGCGGCGGCCGCCGCCGGCTCCGCCGCCCATGGCCTCCAGCGCCGCCGGCGCCTCGTCCAGGCCGATCGGTGTGATCTCGGGCAGGATGCGGTGCTGCGCTGAGAAGGCCAGCGTGTCGCGCAGGTCGTGCGGCGAGCCGGACGGCGAGGCCATGACCCGCAGCCGGTTGAGCACCATGGGCGGGACCGGCAGGGTGAGCGGCGCGTTGTCGTAGCCGCAGAGTACGAGCGTGCCGTCGGGGGCGAGCCCGGTGACGGCGGCGGCCGCCGCCGCGGTGGACGGGGCGGCGTTCAGGATGACGTCCGCGCCGCCGTCCCACGCCTTGAGCGCCGCGGCGGGGTCGGTGTCGCGGGAGGCGACGTACAGCTCCGCGCCGAGGTCCTTGGCGTGCGTCTCGCCCGACGCCGAGCGGCCGACCAGCGCGACCCGCGCGCCCATGGCGAGGGCGTAGCGGACGGCCAGCGCGCCGACGCCGCCGCTGCCGATGACCGCCACCCGCGAGTCGGCGGTGGCGCCGGCCCGCCGCAGGCCGTTGAAGGCGGTCAGGCCCGCGCACATCAGCGGCGCCGCGGCCACCGGGTCGAGCCCGGCCGGCAGCGGGGTGACGTACCCGCCCTTGAACAGGCCGTACTCGGCGTAGCCGCCGTCGGCGACGATGCCGGTGATGCGCTTGGACGGGCACAGGATCTGCTCGCCGGACACGCAGTAGTCGCAGTGGCCGCACGAGTCGTACAGGAACTGGGCGCCGACCGGGTCGCCCACGGACAGGCCGGGCACCCCGCTGCCGAGCGCCGCGACCGTGCCGGTGATCTCGTGGCCCGGGACGACCGGGAAGCGGGCGAACGGGTAGTGCCCGCGCACCAGGTTCAGATCGGTGAAGCACACCCCGCAGGCGGTGATCTTCACCAGGACCTCGCCGGGACCCGGCTCGGGCACCGGGCGGTCGGTCAGGGACGGCGGGATGTTCGCCCCGGTGGCGAGTACTGCGCGCATGACGTTTCCTCCTTGGCGGACAGCGGTGACCGGGACGCTCCGACCAGCGGGAACGCCCCCGTTCCGCTACCCCCAAGAGTGGCGCGCCCGCATCGGCGGCGAAAGGGCGCAGCCTGGGGTGGTCAACCCCGGGCTGGGGGGACGCCGAAGGCCGGGCCCGGGGTGTCGCGCCAGACCTCGGCGGGGTCGAGGGTGCGCAGCGCCGCCACGGCGCCGGGGTCGTCGGGCACGAACCACAGCAGCCGCTGCGCGGTGTCGGCCGTGACGATGGTGTTGCAGGTGACCTTGAGGGTGCCCAGGGCGGGGTTGACCACCCGCTTGTACTCCTCGTGGCGCACCGCGACCTCCCGGGCCCGCCACAGCCCGGCGAACTCGGCGCTATGGGCCAGCAGGTGGCGGACCAGTTCGGAGCAGGTGCGGTCGGCCGGGCCGCGGCGGGCGGCGGCGGCGCGCAGGTCGGAGACGAGCAGCCGGGAGTGGTACTCGTGGTCGTCCGGCGGATAGAGTCCGCGGGTCGCCGGGGCGGTGAACCAGTGGAAGAGGAAGCTCGCCCGGATCCCGGTCAGGCCCGCCTGGGGGCCGACCAGGACCTGGGCGGCGTGGTTCTGCACCACCACTTCGTGCATATCGGTGATGACCATGGCGGGGGTGTCGTCCAGGCGCTGCATCAGCTGGCGCAGCGCCGACTGCATCCGCAGCGGCTCCGCGCCGATGGGCGCCGGGTGCCCGGCCAGGTGGAGCAGGTGGCCGGTCTCGTCGGAGTCCAGGCGCAGGGTCCGGGCCAGCGCGTGCAGCACCGGCTCCGACGGGCACTGCCCGCGGCCCTGCTCCAGTTCGGTGTAGTAGTCGGCGGACACGCCGGCCAGCCGCGCCACCTCGTCCCGGCGCAGGCCGGGCACCCGCCGCCTCGTTCCGGGCGGCAGGCCGACGGCCTGCGGGCTCAGCCGGTCGCGCCGCGACTTCAAGAAGGCTCCAAGTTCGACCAGGTCCACCGCGTCCTCCCCGACTCCGCTCCCCACCTCCGACTCTACGACCAGGTGGCGGACCAGGGGAGAAGGCGGCGGTGCTCAGGCGAGTACGGCCGGCTTGAGCACGTCCTCGCACCACCGGCGGAAGCCCGTTCGGCCGCCGGACTCGGGCGTGCGGGCCACGGCCTGGTCGAGTCCGGCGCCCTTGGCCGCCATCATGTCGGCCATGCCCTGCGCCATCGCCTCCGACATCCCGGCGGCGAGGAGGTTCGCCCGGTAGGCGTCGAGCGGGACCCGCTGGAAGCGGATCGGCCGCCGCAGCACCTCCGACATGGTCCGCGCCATGTCCGCGCAGGACAGGTCCTCGGGGCCGAGCACCGGGACCTCGCCCACCCCGCTCCAGGAGCGATCGAGCAGCAGCCGGGTGGCGGCGGTGGCGATGTCGCGGGTGGCGCAGGTGGGCAGCCTGAGGTCCGCGGGCAGCGGCGAGTGGAACACGCCGCGGGTCCTGATCGACTCGGCCTGGCGCAGGACGTTGTCCATGAACGAGGGCATCACCAGGGCCCGGTAGGGCACGCCGGTGCCCGCGATCAGGTCGTCCGCCGCCAGCGACGCCGTCACCAGGCCGGCCTCGCGCTCCATCGCGGTGCCGCGGCCCAGGGCGGAGACGCCGACCACCCGCCCGACGCCGTGCTCGCCGAAGGCGTCGCAGGCCGGCCGGGTGAAGTCCACATAGGCGGCCTCCGGGCTCTTGGCGCGAGGGTCCGGGGGCACCAGCCAGAACACGGCGTCGGCGCCCGCGAGGGCGGCGCCGACGACAGCGGGGTCGCCGTGCGAGCCGGGTACGACCTCGGCGTGCGCGCGCACGTACGCGGAGAGGCGGGCCGGATCGCGTGCGATCACGCGGATAGGCTCGCCGCTGCCGAGGAGATTCGCGACCACCTGGCGTCCGATGGCGCCGGTGGGTGCGGTGACGACGATCATGTGAAGCTCCTGAGCGACCGATGAAAGTAAACTAGACCGTACCGTTTACTTTATGGGAGGGCAAGGCGGATGGCGAGGCGCGGGGACGAACTGCGGGAGCACATCCTGTGGGCGGCGAAGGACGTCTTCCTGGAGCTGGGCTTCGCGCGCGCTTCGATGGACGCGGTGGCCGCCCGCGCCGGGACCTCCAAGCGGTCCCTCTACGCGCACTTCGAGAGCAAGGACCGGCTCTTCCTCGCCGTCGTCGACCTCGCCCGCGACCTCTACCTCGGCCGCCTGCGCACGCCCGACGCCTACGGCGAGGACGCGGTGGAGGCGGTCGTCGTCTACTGCGCCCGCTTCCTCCAGCTCCTTTTGCGCAGGCCCGCGCTGCGGACCTGCCGCCTCGGCATCGCCGAGGCCGAGCGGCTGCCCGAGGCGTCGGCCCGCTACCACGACGCGATCTTCGACACCAGCCGGCGGCGGCTGGCCGGCTACCTGGCCGAGCGCTTCGACCTGAGCCCGGCGGCGGCCGAGGAGGCCGCGGGCCGGCTCCTCGGCGGCACGGTCCACCCGCGCCTGTTCCGGGCGCTGCTGGGCGTCGAGCCGCCGCTGGACGAGGCGGCCGACGAGGCGTCGCTGGCCGCCGACGTCGACCTCGCGCCCATCCGCGCCGCCGTCACCGCGGTGCTCGGCCCGTCCGCCGGGGGCGGATAAGCGGATGCCGCCGGTCGCGGGCACCGGATACCGTGGTCGGTGTGCCGCGTACTCCCGATATCTCCATGTGAGGGCGCGATGTGAGGGCCTGGCGGCCGCGCGCCGCCCCCGTCGGACGTTCCCTGATCACCTCTCACCACCCTGGAGAACCTGTGGCCAAGCGCCGTAACGACCTTCTCGGCCTGGGCGGGCAGCGCAAGAAGCTGTCCCGTGCCGACCGGCAGGGCTCCGGCCCCGCCTCCGCCGCCGACCGCGACGCCGTCGCCGACCGCAAGCAGGAACTGCTGCGCAAGATGCGCGAGCGCGCCCAGGCCGACCGGCCCGCCGCGGCCGAGCCGGAGCAGCGGTCCGAGGGCGAGGGCTAGCCCCCGGACCCCGGCCCTTCCACCAGGCGGCCGGCCCGGCGCGGTGCCGGACCGGCCGCCTGCGGCGTTCCGGCGCCCCGGGCCGGAGCGCGGGGTCCGTTTCCAAAATTCTTTCTCCCGAACGGCCGCCCGCCCGCCGCGGGCGTTCTTCCTGCTGCGGCCGGTGCGGAATTCGGGAACAGGTAATTCGATCTTGTACGAGTAAGGTCCTTGTGTCGTCGGTCGCCCTTGAATTTGCACATACGGGGTGGCTAGCGTGGCGGCGGCCGATGAAATATATCGGTATGCAATAGCGCACGACCGAGATGACGGAGGTACCCATGAAGAAGTTCATGTACCGGGTCGCCGCGACCCTTCGGATCGCGGACTCCCGTCGGCTGACCACCCCGTACGTCTACTACTAAAGGCCGGACCCCTGACGGCGATGGCGTCGGACGAGCCAGGGTCGCGCCGGCCGCGGCGGGCCGGTCGGCATGGCTGACCGGCCCGGGCCGCGCCCCCCGGGGCCCCGGGGCGACCGCTGGAGCGGCAATTTCGCCGATTACGCGGTGGACCCGCTGGGATTCCTGTCGCGGTGCGCGGCGGAATTCGGCGATGTGGTGCTGCTGGGGGAGCACAATGTGCTGGTCGTCCATCCGGACGAGGTCGAGCGGATCCTGGTCGACCGCGACCGCTCCGTGGTGAAGGACCGGCCGAATCTGCGCAGGCGGGCCCATACGGGATTCCCGCGAGCGATGATGAACAGCGAGGGCGGGGATTGGCTGCGCAAGCGCCGCCGGCTGCAGCCGGTCTTCCGCCCCGAGCGGCTCGCCGCCCTGGCGGCCGGAGCCGAGGCGGAGGTCGACCGCACCGTCGCCGGCTGGCGCGACGGCGAACTCCTCGACATCCACCCGGAGATGGCGCGGCTCGCGCTGACCGTCGCCTCCACGCACCTGCTGGGCGCCTCGGCCGGGGAGGCCGCCGAGAGCGTCCAGCGGGCGGTGGAGGCCATCATGCGCCTCACCGCCACCCCGATGCGGCTGCCCGCGTGGTTCCCCAGCCCGGTCAACCTGGCGCTGCGCCGCTCGCTGGCCGAACTGGACCGGAACCTGGACGCGATCATCGCCCGACCGTCGGCCGGGCCCGGCCACGACACGGTCCTCGGCCTGCTCAAGGGCGCCGATCCGCCGCTGGACCCCGCCGAGATCCACGACGAGCTGGCCACCCTGCTCATGTCGGGCTACGAGACGACCGCCGAGGCGCTGACCTGGCTGTGGTACCTGGTGGGCACCCACCCGGGGGTGGACCGGCGGCTGAGCGCCGAGGCGGGCGACCCGGCCGGGGCCTACCTGGACGCGGTCGTCAAGGAGGTCATGCGGCTGTACCCGCCGGCCTGGGTGACCAGCCGCGAGACGGCCGCCCCCGTCGAGCTCGGCGGGTACCCCGTCCCCGCCGGCACGACCGTCACGGTCAGCCAGTGGGTCACCCACCGCGACGAGCGGTGGTACGCGGCGCCGCTCGTCTTCGACCCCGCCCGCTGGCTCGACGGCGGCCCGCCGCACCGCTACGCCTACTTCCCGTTCGGCGGCGGCCCCCGCGGCTGCATCGGGGCGTCGATGGCGCTGCGCGAGATCGCGGTGATCACCGCGGCGCTGCGCTCCCGGGTCCGGTTCGAACTCGTCGAGCCGGACGGCGTCCGGCCCAGGCCGGCGCTCACCCTCCAGCCGCGCGGCGTGCGCGCCGTCGTGCGCAAGCTCCCGGCCGGCTGAGCCGCCGCGACGGAAAGGGGTCCGCAGTGCAGGTGATCGGCGTCGGCTTCGGCCGGACGGGCACGGTCTCGCTCCGGCTCGCGCTCGAAGCGCTCGGCTTCGCGCCCTGCTACCACATGAAGGAGCTGTACGACCGGCCCGAGCGGCTCGCGCTGTGGCGGGCCGCCGCCGAGGGCCGCGCGGATTGGACCCAGGTGCTGGCCGGGTACCGGGCGACGCTCGGCTGGCCGGGCTGCGCCTTCTGGCCCGGACTGGTGGCGGCCTTCCCCGAGGCCAAGGTGATCCTGACCAGCCGGGACCCCGCCGAGTGGTACCGCAGCGCGTACCGCACGCTGTACCGCAGCCGTTTCGGCCCCGACGGGGCGCCCCGGACGCCGGAGGGCCGGGCGGGCGAGGTCTTCGCCTTTAACGAGGAGGTGATCTGGCAGGGCGCCTTCGGCGGCCGCTTCGAACAGCCCGAGCACGCCGTGCGCGTGTTCACCGAGCACGAGCGGCGGGTCCGCGCGGGGGTGCCGGCCGAGCGCCTGCTGGAGTTCCGGGCCGCCGACGGCTGGGCGCCGCTGTGCGCCTTCCTCGGCGTCCCCGTACCTGACCGGCCGTACCCCGACACCAACTCCGCCGAGTCCTACCGCGCCCGGGTGCTCGGGCCGGGCCGCTGAGCGCGCTCCGCGCCCCTCAGCCCGGGACCGGCCCGGACGCGCGCCGCTCGCGGCGGCGCACGCGCGTGGTGTGCACGACGACGCCCGCCACGACCAGCAGCACGGCGAGGCCGGCCCAGACGAAGGAGGCCGGCGTGTTGACCGGGACGGACTCGGCGCCGGGCAGCCGGCCGCCGTCGCGGCCGGAGGCGGCGACCAGCAGCAGGACGACGATCGTGGCGGCGGTGGCCAGGCGGGCGCCCAGCCGGGCGGCGCTGATCAGCGGGCGCTCGCGCACCGCCGGATCGCTCAGCCGCAGCCGCTCACTGGACCGGGCCGGGGCGAGCAGCCGGGCCAGCAGCAGCGCGGCGACCGGGAGCTGGAGCAGCCACAGGCCGGTGCGCAGCCAGCCGTCGAACCAGACGCTGGTGCCGTACAGCAGGGTGTGCCAGACGCTGAGCGCGTACACCACGATGATCAGGCGGTGCAGGGCGCGCCACATGCGCGAGCCGGTGGCCTGCCGCACGTAGTAGGCGAGCCCCAGCGGGATGGCGAGGTAGAAGGCGAGCAGGCCGACCAGGATCGCCACCTGCCCGGTGCCCGAGGGGTAGCCGCCGGGGACGAAGGACTCGACGAAGGCGGTCAGCACCCGCCCGCCCCAGGGCAGCTCGTAGTCGTTGGCGCGCACCAGCTCGACGAAGAAGGCGAGCGCGTGCGCGAACATCAGCGCGATCGTGGTGAGGCTGGTGGTCCGGTGCAGGCGCTCGATCCGGGCGGCCGAGAACGGCATCCAGCCGGGCAGCGTGCTGGAGCGGATCAGGCCGAGCATGACGGTGATCCAGGCCCACAGCAGCGCCGACCAGCCGAAGGCCTGGCACAGCCAGTACACCCAGTACTGGTTCGCGTCGGCGAGGAAGGGCATCACCTGGACGGTCTGGGAGACGCCCGCGGCGACGCGGCTGTAGAGCCACCAGAAGATCAGCCCGGTGATCACCAGCGCGGCGCTCGCGTCGGGGACGGCGCCGCGCAGGTCGGCGGCGAATCCGGCGAGGTCGATCCGGCGCCCGCGCCTTTTCCGCGGCGGGGCGGACTCCGCCGCCGAATCGCCGGGAATCGGATTCCGAACCTCGCTCATTGCCACCTCGCGGGCGTCGAAGCATGATCGAATGACCCGTCCACGGTGACGGATGTCGGTTTCGGGGACCTTTGTACCTTGAAACGCAGAATTCGGCTAGACCGTGCTTCCGCACGAACTTCGTGACGGCGCCGGCCGTTCCGCCGCCGGAACCGTGCTTCCCCTGATGATCAGCGGCGATGCGCATCGGCCGACAATTTCGCGATCGGCCGGGAACTTTTCCGGCCTTTCGTACGACTGGGCGCCGACTTCTGGAACTTTCCCGGCTTTCCGCCCGACTGTGGATTGAACCGTCATCCACAGCGGGACCCTCTTATAGGGCCCTCGCGAAAGGAGCGATCGAGCATGAAGAAGCTGACCCTCACCGTGCGCCGCAAGAAGACCCGCAGCCGGCTGCTGAACAACCACGCCTGATCCGGCGCGGTCCTGCCGGGCGGCCGCGCGCCGCCCGGCAGGCGGCGCCCCAAGGTGCCCGCGGTGTCGGGCGAACGCACAGGTGCACGGACAGGGACGAGGAGTCGGTGTGGACGTGGAGTACCGGAGGGCGCGCTCGGTCGTGCTGTACTGGCACGACGGCGAGCTGACGGCGGAGAACTACCTGGAGAGCCGGTCGACCGACACCGAGACCGAGAACGCGGTCACGGTCGACGTCGAGGCGCTGCGGCTGCTGGAGCGCTTCGACGACTGGAACACCGCGGGCAAGCTCGCGGCCGAGCTGCCGGAGTTCGACCCCGAGTCGGTGCGCGCGGGCGTGGCGGCCCTGGCCGACAGCGGGCTGCTGCTGGACCGGGAGCAGGCCGAGCGCGAGGAGCGCTTCCTGGCCGCCTGGGAGAACTGGGGCGAGGAGGCCCGCTACTTCCACTTCGGCACCCGCAACGCGATCTACACCGGCGACACCCTCGAACAGCGCCGCTCCGACGCCCGCTGGGTGCGCGAGACCGGCGGCACCCCGCCCGCCATCTTCAAGTCCTATCCCCAGGCGCCGCGCGTCTACCTGCCGCGGCTGTTCGCGCCGCTGGACGACCCCTTCGGCGAGGTGCTCACCCGCCGCCGCACCCACCGCGCCTTCACCGGCGAGCCCGTGGGCATCCGCGAGCTGTCCACCGCGCTGTTCACCACCTTCGGCCCCATGCA
This sequence comes from Allonocardiopsis opalescens, assembly GCF_003002095.1. Taxonomy (GTDB): domain Bacteria; phylum Actinomycetota; class Actinomycetes; order Streptosporangiales; family Streptosporangiaceae; genus Allonocardiopsis; species Allonocardiopsis opalescens. The sequence continues at coordinate 1,281,874 of NZ_PVZC01000001.1, forward strand.
GCTCTACGACGCCGGCGACCTGGGCACGCTGATGCTGCGCACCAGCCCCTGCGGCGGCGCCCGCCACGAGCTGGAGGGCTACGTGGCCGTCATGGACGTGCAGGACGTGCCGCCGGGCCTGTACCACTACAACGCCGAGGCGCACGCGCTGGAGCTGATCGACGCAGGCTTCGACCGGGACCGGCTGCACCGGCTCACCTTCGAGTCGCAGATGTGCACCCCCTCGGCCTTCGTCTGCTTCGTCACCGCCGTCTACGAGCGGACCATGTACAAGTACCGCCACTCCCGCGCCTACCGGGTCACCCTGCTGGGCGCCGGGCACCTCGGCCAGACCTTCGTGCTCACCGCCACCGCGCTGGGCCTGGGCGCCTGGCAGAGCGCGGCCTTCCGGGACGAGGAGCTGGACGAGGCGCTGGGCGTCGACGGCTTCAGCGAGGGCGCGCTGTACATGTTCGGCGCGGGCGACCCAGTGCCGGCGGAGGGCGGGATGCCCCGGGGCACCAGCCGCGCCACGCTGGTCGACCCGGCCGCGCTGATGGCCCACGCAAGGCCTCCGGGAGACGCGCCGCGCCCTTGAACGGACAGGCACACCCCTACGCGCGGCTGCTCCGGCAGCGCTGGGCCCCGTCGCTGCTGGCGGTCGGGGTCCTGGCACGCGTACCCCTCCAGGCGTACTCCTTCGCCGTCCTACTGCTGGTCGTGGAGCGCACCGGCTCCTACCCGGCCGCGGGCGCGGTCACCGCGGCCACCGGCGCGGCCTACGCCGTGTGCGTGCCGGTGCACGCCCGGCTGGTCGACCGCCACGGCCAGACGGTGCCGCTGCTGGCGGCCTCGGCCGCCAACGCCGCCGCCTTCGCCGGGCTGATCCTGGCCGCCCGCCCCGGCGCCGGCGCCGTGGTCCTGGGGGTGTGGGCCGCGCTGGTGGGCGCCACCCTGCCGCCGGTGGCGGCCGCGGCCCGCGCGCTGTGGTCGACGGTGGTCGACGACCCCGCGGTGCGCCGGGCCGCCCTGGCGGCCGACGCGCTGGTGCTGGACCTGGCCCTGGTCGCCGGCCCGCTCGCCGTGACGGGCGCGAGTCTGCTGGCCGACCCGGCCTGGGCGCTGGGCGGCTGCGCGGCCGCGCTGCTCGGCGGCACGGTCTGGTTCGCCCGGCTGGCGCCCTCGCGGCGGTGGCGGCCGGCGGCGCGGCGCGGCGGCCTGCTCGGACCGCTGCGCTCACCCGGCGTGCGGCTGCTGCTGGCGGTGTCGGTGCTCACCGGCGCGCTGCTGGGCACCCTGCGGCTCGGCTTCGTCGCCTTCGCCGACGAGCACGCCCTCCCCGAGGCGGGCGGGCTCGCGCTGGCCGCCTTCGGGCTCGGCAGCCTGCTCGGCGGCCTGGCCTACGGCGCGGTCGCCTGGCGCGGCGACACGGCGGCGCGCTTCCCCGCCCTGGTGGCCGGGTACGCGCTCTCGGCCGCCGTGCTCCCGTTCGCCCCGGGTATCGGCGTGCTGCTGGTGCTCTGCCTGGCGGCGGGCGCCTGGCTGGCGCCGATCGTCATCGCCAACTTCGAACTGGTGGGACGGGTCGCCCCCGAGGGCACCCTCACCGAGTCCTTCGCCTGGGGGATCACCGCGACCTTCGCGGGCGCCTCGCTCGGCAACCTCGCGGGCGGACTGCTCGCGGAGGCGTCGGCCGCGGGCGCCTTCGCCGCGGCCGCCGGCTTCGGCGCCCTGGCGGCCGGCTGCGCGCTCGCCGGCCGCGGCGCGCTCGCCCCGCCGCCCGCACCCTCCGCCCGCCCCGCGGACCCCGACTCCGAGAGATAGCCGATCGAAGGCCAGAAAGGCAGGTCCGTGACCCCTCCCATTCCGACCGCAGCCCGCCGGTGCGCGGCGACCGCCGCGGCGGCGCTGCTGGCGGCCGCCACCGCCTGCTCGGCCACCGCCGCCCCCGCCCCGGACGGCTCCGCCGCCGCCGGCACCGGCTACCGGCCGGTGACCGTGGCCGACTGCACCGGGACCGAGACCCGCTACGAGCGGGCACCCTCGCGGGTCGTGCCGCTGAGCCCGAGCGTGCTGGAGATGGTGCTCTGGCTCGGCGCCGAGGACCGGATCGCCGCCGTCGGCCAGCAGCCGCGCCCGGGCGCCATGCCGCCGGAGTTCGCGGACACCGCGGCCGGGCTCGCCTCCCTGTCGGGCTCCTACACCGTGGGCGGCGGCTACCGGGCGGTGCCCAGGGAGGAACTGCTGTCCGTCCAGCCGGACCTGGTGCTGGGCGGCTTTCCCAGCAACTTCGACGCCGAGGGCGCCATGTCGCAGCAGGAACTGGCCGAGGCGGGGGCCGACTCCTACCTGGCCTTCAGCACCTCGTGCGCCACAGCGCTCACCGGCCCGCAGACCGATCTGGAGCTGGTCTACCGCGACCTGGAGAACCTGGGCGGCATCCTCGGCGTCCCCGAGCGGGCCGCCGAGCTGGTCGAGGAGATGCGCGCCCGCGTGTCGCAGGCGGGCGGGCGGGCCGCGGCGGCCGAGCGGCCCACCGTGTTCCCGTTCGAGTTCGACGAGGGCACCGCCACCCCCTACGCGCCCGGCAACCGGCAGACCGTCAACGCGGTGATCGAGCTGGCCGGGGGCCGCAACCTCTTCGCCGACCGGGACGGAGTGTACGAGCAGGTCGGCTGGGAGCAGGTGGTCGACCGGGACCCGGACGTCATCCTGGTCATCGTCTACGACCAGGGCGGCGCCGCCGCCAATGCCGCCCGCGCCGCCGAGGCCGAGGAGTTCCTGACGTCCGCCGCGGCGCTGCGCGGCGTCACCGCGGTGCGCGAGCGGCGCTTCGCCCGGCTGGTCTACGAGGAGGCGTCGGTGGGCGGCGTCCGCACCGCCGACGCGGTGGCCGAGCTGGCCGAGCAGCTGCACGGCGCGCCGTGACGGCTCCGGCCCGCACCGCGGCGCCCGCCGCCCGGGGCCGCGGCCCGGTATGGCCGGGCTGTGCCGGGATCTGCGCCGTGCTGGCCGCCGGCCTGGTGGCGTCGGTCTGCCTCGGCGCGGTGGAGGTGCCCCCGGGCACGGTGCTGCGGATCATCGCCCGGCACCTGTCCGGCGGCGGGCCGGGGCCCTGGACCGCCAGCCAGGACACGGTGGTGTGGAACCTGCGCGTCCCGCGCGCACTGCTGGCCGCGCTGGTCGGCGCGGGGCTGGCGCTGGCGGGGGCCGCCACCCAGACCCTGGTGCGCAATCCGCTCGCCGACCCCTACGTGCTGGGCCTCACCTACGGCGGCGCGGTCGGGGCCGTCGCGGTGCTGGTCACCGGCTTCGCGCCCTTCGGGCCCGCCTCGGCCGGCATCGCCGCCTTCGCCGGGGCGCTGGCCGCCTTCGCCACCGTGTACGCGCTGGCCGGGGCGCGGCGGGCACTGGCGCCGCTGCGGCTGGTGCTGTCGGGGATGGCGGTCACCTACGCGCTCTCGGGTGTCACCAGTTTCCTGGTGCTGCGGGCCGACGACCCGGGGACGACCAACTCGGTGCTGTTCTGGCTGTTCGGCAGCCTGGCCGAGGCCGACTGGGGCGACCTGGGGCTGCCCGCCGCCGTCCTGGCGGTGGTGATGACGGTGATGCTGGCGCAGGCCCGCCCGCTCAACGCGCTGCTGCTCGGCGACGAGACCGCGACCAGCCTGGGCACACCGCCGGCGCGCACCCGCGCCCTGCTCTTCCTGCTGATCGCGCTGCTCACCGGCATCATGGTGGCGCTGGCCGGCGGTATCGGCTTCATCGGGCTGGTCGTCCCGCACGCCGTGCGGCTGCTCACCGGCGGCGACCACCGCCGGCTGCTGCCGCTGGCGGCGCTGGCCGGCGCCGCCTTCCTGGTGCTGGTCGACATCGCCGCCCGCACCGCGCTGAGCCCGCAGGAGCTGCCGGTGGGCATCGTCACCGCCGTCCTGGGCGCGCCGCTGTTCCTCTGGCTCGTGCACGCGCGGGCCCGCGACACCTCGGGGCTGTAGATGAGCGCACCGAAGCCGGCCGCGCTGGTCCTCGACGGCGTCCGCGTCGACCTGTCCGGCGTGCGGATCGTCTCCGGGATCGACATCGCCGTCGGGCCGGGGGAGCGCGTCGGGCTGATCGGTCCCAACGGCAGCGGCAAGTCCACCCTGCTGCGGGCGGTCTACCGGCACCTGCGGCCGCACTCGGGCGGCGTCCGGTACGGCGGCGCGGACCTGTGGCGGCTGCCGCCCCGGCAGGCCGCCCGCGCCATCGCCGCGCTGCCGCAGGAGAACCACGCCGACCTGGAGCTGACCGGCTACGAGATGGCGGCGATGGGCCGCACCCCGCACAAGGGCCCCTTCGCCGCCGACACCGACGAGGACCGCGCCGCCATCGGCGAGGCGCTGCGGCGGACCGGGACCGAGCACCTGGCCGGGCGGGCCTTCGCCGGCCTGTCCGGCGGCGAGAAGCAGCGCGTGCTGCTCGCCCGGGCGCTGGCCCAGCGCACCCCGCTGCTGGTGCTGGACGAACCCACCAACCACCTCGACGTCCGGCACCAGTTCGAACTGCTCGACCTGGTGAGCGCCAGCGGCCGCACCGTGCTGGCCGCCCTGCACGACCTGAACCTGGCGGCCGCCTACTGCCACCGGCTCTACGTGCTCGACGGCGGCCGCGTCACCGCCGCCGGCACCCCTGAGGAGGTGCTGACCGAGCGGCTGGTCGCCGAGGTCTTCGGCGTGCACGCCCAGGTCGTCGCCAATCCGCGCACCGGCCGCCCGCACCTGATCCTCAACCCCGCCGAGCCCTCCGGCGGGGGTGCGGCCCCCGGTTGACGGAGGTCTCGGGGAGAAGACGACTTCGGTCGCGGGGCCGTCGACTTCCGGCCGATGCGGGCGGCCCCGCGCGATCTCCATCCTGGGACGCAGGACCGGGCGCCGGGCACGGTCGCCCTGGCCGGATGCGAGGCGGGAGAGACCCATGGAGATCGAGTTCCAGGCCGTCGCGGTGGCGGCGGCGGCCGCGTTCCTGTTCGCCGTCGCCTACCACACGGCGGTCTCCCGGAGGCTCGCGCCGCCGCCCGGCGCGGAGGCGGGCGCCGCGCCGCGGCCCTGGAAGATCCTGGCCTTCGAGCCGGTGCGGATCCTCGTCGTCGCCTGCGTCGTGGCGGGACTCTCCGCCGGGCTGGGGATCGCGGACGCGGCGGGCGCCCTGGGACTCGCGCTCGCGGTCTGGGCCGGGTTCCCGCTGGTGCTGCTCAGCGGCTCCGTCGTCTGGTCCGGCCTGCCCTGGCGGCACGCCGCCGTCCAGGCGGGCAACTGGCTGGGCCGGCTGCTGGTCATCGCCGTGATCGTCGGCCTGTGGCCCTGACGCGGCCGGGTGTGGCGCGGCGGCCGGGCGACCGCCGCGCCACGGGTGCGGATGCGGGTGTCCGAGTGCTCTACGACCGGGTCAGCTCACCGTGATGTTGGAGTTGCCGCTGCTCTGGTAGCCCTCGGTCGCCATGATCATGTAGTAGCGGAAGCTGCCCAGCTGCATACCGGCGCGCGACCAGGCGTCGAAGTGGTTGCCGGAGGTGATGGTGCCGCCCACGCGCCGCTGCTGCCGGACGCTCCAGAACTGGGGGAAGGTCTGGGTGCCCTCGACGGAGGGGGCGTTGTAGCGCATCGTCCGGTAGATGTCGTAGGTGCCGCCGTCGCTGGTGACGGTGCCCCGGTGCTCTCCGGTGGGCCGGTAGTTGCCCCAGCTGTCGACGATGTAGTACTCGACGAGCGGGCCCGAGGTCCACCCGTACAGGCACAGGTAGCCGTTGCCGGAGGGGTTGAAGCTGCCGGAGTAGCGCACGGTCCTGCGGCTGCCGTTGCTCCAGCCCTTGCCGCAGACGAAGTTGCCGGTGTTGCGCCACGAGGTGCTGTACTGGCCGCCGCCGCCCATGGTCATGGAGACCGTGTTGTTGGCGTCGGTCCAGAACGAGTAGTAGTAGCCGTTGTGGGTGCCGGTGGAGTTCTGGGTGACCGTCTGGGCGTGCGCGGTGCCGGGCAGCATCACCGCGGACGTGGCCAGGGTCACGGCGCCGGCGGTGTAGCCGATGAGCCTTCTCCGGCTGATCGAGTTGGCGGGGGACTCGTCCATGTGCGTGATTCCTCCTGGTGAAGGCGGGCGGGAGGCCGGGCAGCGCGGAGTACGGCCCGGCGGAGCCGTCGGTGGCCGTGGGGGCGGCCACCGCGCGCCGGAACCGTGCTGCACGCGGCGGGGCCTGCCGGTCGCCGTGCGCGCGGCGACCGGAGGACCAGGTCATACCGGTGACCCGGATCGACAGCGCTTGGGGGTCTGTCGATGCCGATAGTGTTGGTCTGACTCCATGGCGTTGTCAACAGTTTTCCGGAAGAATTGCGGGAAGTCCGTCATGGTGGGAAAAAGTCTGAGACGGCGTCCTTCCTGGTCAACGGCGCTACCTGCTTGAACGGGTCGAAGCTCCGCCGTCGAAGCTCGCGATTCAAGATCGAATTTCGATGTGAATCCTTCGAAAGTTTTCGGAGATCTTCCGGAGCCTGCCGGACCCCTCCGGCCGCCGGGCGGCGGGGCCGCCCGGCGGGCGCGCGCCGGTGGCGTCGGACCCGCCGCGGGATCCGCGGCCGGGTTTGGGGCCGCGCGTCCCGCCGGGCGTTTCCCGATGTCCCCAACCGGTGTTTCCGGGCCGTTCGCAATTGCCATTCGGCCACGCTTCCACCGCTGCGCCGCCCGCACTTCCCGCCCGGTTCCTCCGGAAAGGGAACGGTGGTGAAAGCGAGATGTCGGATCTGCGGCAGTCTGCTCCCACCTGCTATTACGTCCTCGCCCGGCGGGACCGGGCCTGCGCTGGAAGTGCGTTCATAGTAGAGTCCTCGCTCCGAGGCGATGTGAATGAGGAATTGCGCGGCGGCTTCGCCGCAGCGCCGTTCCGGCCGGGGCGGCGGGCGCCGCGCCGCGGTCCGCCGCGCAGCCCCGGTCGCCGCCCGCGGCGGCCGGCCCGGCGGCCGGCGCCGTCGGGGCCGGGGCCGGCCGCGGCCGCGGCGTTGCCCGCGTCCGGCGGCACGAGTACCGTCGGGGCCGCGAATCGGACATGTCGCCAGGGGTGCGGCCGGCTTCCGCAAGTCGGCGCACCCAGGTCACCCCTGCCGGGGGCGCTGTCGGGCTTTGTGGCGGACCTCGTGTGCGGGGGCGGCCGGGGGGTCCGGTAGGGGTCACCCTTTGTGGGGTTCCTACAAAACAACAGATCCGGCATGCGTGATTTGGGACATTGGTGTACCTGCCGGTAATCGAGCAGGCTAGAGACCAGGCGCAGGCGACGCTCCGGCACTCGGACGTCGCCTTCTGTGCGGGGGCACTTGGGGAGGCTCAACCGGTGTTAAGTCGTGTCGCCATCGTCAACCGTGGTGAGGCCGCGATGCGGCTCATCCACGCCGTCCGCGACCTCTCGGCCGAAACAGGAGCGCGGATCGAGACGGTCGCCCTCTACACCGACGCCGACCGCGGGGCGACCTTCGTCCGGGAGGCCGACATCGCCTACCCGCTCGGCCCGGCCTCGGCCCGCCCCTACCTCGACCACGCCGTCCTGGCGCGGGCGCTGGTGGAGACCGGTGCCGACGCCGCCTGGGTCGGCTGGGGCTTCGTTGCCGAGGACCCGGCCTTCGCCGAGCTGTGCGAGAAGATCGGCGTCACCTTCATCGGGCCGAGCGCCGAGGCCATGCGCCAGCTCGGCGACAAGATCGGCGCGAAGCTGATCGCCGAGAAGGTCGGCGTCCCGGTCGCGCCGTGGAGCCGCGGCGAGGTCGCCACCCTGGACGAGGCGCTGCGCGCGGGCGAGGAGATCGGCTACCCGCTGATGCTCAAGGCCACCGCCGGCGGCGGCGGGCGCGGCATCCGGATGGTGGCCTCCGCCGACGAACTGGCCGAGGCCTACGAGCGCACCAGCCAGGAGGCGCTGCGCGCCTTCGGCTCCGGTGTGGTCTTCCTGGAGCGCCTGGTCACCGGCGCCCGGCACGTCGAGGTCCAGGTCATCGCCGACGGCCAGGGCACCGCCTGGGCGCTGGGGGTGCGCGACTGCTCGGTGCAGCGGCGCAACCAGAAGATCATCGAGGAGTCCGCCTCCCCGGTGCTCTCCGCTGAGCAGACCGCCGAGCTGAAGGCGTCGGCCGAGCGGCTGGCGCTGGCGGTGAACTACCGCGGCGCCGGCACCGTCGAGTTCCTGTACCACCCGGGCGAGAGGCTGTTCGCCTTCCTGGAGGTGAACACCCGCCTGCAGGTCGAGCACCCGATCACCGAGATCACCACCGGCACCGACCTGGTCAGGCTGCAGCTGCACGTCGCCGCCGGCGGCAGGCTCGACGGCCCGCAGCCGGCGGAGTCCGGCCACGCCGTGGAGGCGCGGCTCAACGCCGAGGACCCCGACCGCGACTTCGCCCCCGCGCCCGGCCGCATCGCCCGGCTGGCGCTGCCCGCCGGTCCCGGCGTGCGCGTCGACACCGGGGTCAGCGAGGGCGACACCATCCCGGCCGACTTCGACTCGATGATCGCGAAGATCATCGCCTACGGCCGCGACCGCGACGAGGCCCTGGCCCGGCTCCGCCGCGCCATGTCCGAGACCACGGTGATCATCGAGGGCGGCGCCACCAACAAGAGCTTCGTGCTCGACCTGCTCGACCAGCCCGAGGTGGTCGACGCCAGCGCCGACACCGGCTGGATCGACCGCGTGCGCGGGCAGGGCCGCCTGGTCGGCCGCCGGCACTCCGCCGTCGCGCTGGCCGCCGCCGCGATCGAGGCCTACCAGGACGAGGAGGAGCTCGGCCGCCGGCGGCTGCTGGCCACCGCCCACGGCGGGCGTCCGCAGGTGCGGCACGAGATCGGCCGCCCGCTGGACCTCAAGCTCCGCGGCGTCGGCTACCGGGTCGGCGTCGCCCGCGTCGGCCGCACCCGCTTCCGCGTCGGGATCTCCGCCGGCGGCGAGGTGCACCCGGCCGACGTCGAGGTGGAGCGCTTCGACGCGCACAGCGGCCAGATCGAGGTCAACGGCCGCCGCTTCCGGCTGGTGTCGGCCACCCACGGCCCGATCCACCTGGTGGAGGTCGACGGCGTCACCCACCGGATCAGCCGCGACGAGGGCGGCGTGGTCCGCTCGCCCGCGCCCGCGCTGGTGGTGGCGACGCCGCTGTCGGTCGGCGACGAGGTCGAGTCGGGCGCGCCGATCCTGGTGCTGGAGAGCATGAAGATGGAGACGGTGCTGCGCGCGCCGTTCCGCGCCCGGGTGCGCGAGTGCCCGGTGTCGGTCGGCAGCCAGGTCGGCACCGGCGCGCCGCTGATGCGCCTGGAGCCCCTCGGCGACGACCCGGCCGAGGCGGCGGGCGCCGGCGCGGGCGAGGCCGTCGAGATCGACCTGCCCGCCGAGCCGGACGTCTCAGCGGCCGAGCGGGCCGAGCGCGGCCTGCACGACCTGCGCGGCATGCTGCTCGGCTTCGACCTGGACCCGCAGGAGCGCAGGCGCGTGCTGTCGGGCTACGTGGCGGCCCGCACCGAACTGGGCGGCCGGCCGCTGCCCGGCGAGATCGAGCTGCTGACCGTCTTCGCCGACCTGCTGGAGCTGAGCCGCAACAAGCCCAGCGGCGAGATCGACGTCGAGCCGCACAGCCCGGTGCACAGCCCGCGCGAGTACTTCCACAGCTACCTGCAGAGCCTCGACGTCGAGCGCGCCGGGGTCACCGAGGGCTTCCAGGCCAAGCTGGAGCAGGTCCTCGGCCACTACGGCATCGACGGCCTGGACCGCACGCCGGAGCTGGAGGCGGCGGTCTTCCGCATCTTCCTGGCGCAGCAGCGGGTGTCGGCCGACGTCGCGGTCGTGTCGGAGCTGCTGCGGCAGTGGCTGGCCGGCCCGCCGCCGCTGGAGTCGCTGAGCGAGCAGGCCGGGCGGGCCCTGGAGCACGTGATCCAGGCCACCCAGGTGCGCTTCCCCGCGGTCTCCGACCTGGCCCGCGGCGTGGTCTTCCGCTGGTTCGCCCAGCCGCTGCTGCGCCGCAACCGCGCCAAGGTCTACGCCGCGGTCCGCGACGACCTGCGCTACCTGGACCGCGAGCCCGACGCCCCGGACCGCGCCGAGCGGATCCAGGCCATGGTGGCCAGCTCCGAGCCGCTGGTCCGGATGATCGGCCAGCGGATCGGCCGCCCCGGCCGCGACCAGGCGCCGCTGCTGGAGGTGCTGACCCGCCGCTACTACGGCAACCGCGCCCTGTCGGAGGTCAGCGCCGTCGACGCGGCCGGCTGCCGCTTCGTCGCCGCCCGGCACACCGGCCAGGACCGCGTCACGCGGGTGCTCGCCACCGCCGTCGACATCGCCGCCCTGCCCGACGCCCTCGGCGCGGTGGCCGCGCTCGCGGCCGCCGGCGCCGCCGACGCGGCCGAGGGCGAGGTGGTCGCGGACCTCTACCTCACCTGGGAGGGCCAGCCCGACGCCGACGCGATGGCGGTGCGGCTCGGCCGGCTCATCGCCGAGCACCGGCTGCCCGCGAACATCCGCCGGATCACCACCATGGTCGCCGGCACCAGCGGCGCGGTGATGCACCACCACTTCACCTTCCGCCCCGACGGCGAGGGCTTCGCCGAGGACCGGCTGATCCGCGGCCTGCACCCGCAGATCGCCCAGCGCCTCCAGCTGAAGCGGCTGCGCGAGTTCGACCTCACCCGGCTGCCGTCGGTGGACGAGGAGATCTACCTGTTCAAGGCGGTGGCGCGCAGCAATCCGGCCGACGAGCGGCTGATCGCGATGGCACAGGTCCGCGACCTCACGCCGCTGCGGGAGTCCGACGGCAGACTGGTCGCGCTGCCCGCGCTGGAGGACGCGGTCACCGCCTGCCTGGACGCCATCCGCAACATCCAGGCGCAGCGCCCGCAGAACCGGCGCTTCGACACCAACCGGATCATGATGTACGTCTGGCCGGCGACCGAGCTGACCGGCGAGGAGCTGAACGCGCTGGTCCAGCGCATCCTGCCGACCACGGCGGGCGCGGGCCTCGAGGAGGTCCAGTTCGTGGCCCGGCGGCGCACCGCCGCCGGCGAGCTGACCGAGGTCTCCGTCCGGATCACCCTCGACCCGGGCCACGGCGCGCGCCTGCACGTCGGCGCGCCGTCCACCGAGCCGGTGCGGCCGCTGGACGACTATCGCCAGAAGGTGCTGCGGGCGGCCCGCCGCGGCAATGTCTACCCGTACGAGCTGACCGGCCTGCTGGCCGGGCCGCGCGGCGAGTTCACCGAGTACGACCTCGACGAGCGCGGCGAGCTGGTCCCGGTCGACCGGCCCAGGGGCGGCAACTCCGCGGCGATCGTGGCGGGCGTGGTCAGCACGCCCACCCCGAGGCACCCCGAGGGCGTCACCCGGGTGGTGCTGCTCGGCGACCCCACCAAGGCGCTGGGCGCGCTGGCCGAGCCGGAGTGCACCCGGGTGATCGCCGCGCTCGACCTCGCCGAGCAGATGCGGGTGCCGGTGGAGTGGTTCGCGCTGTCGGCGGGCGCCAAGATCTCGATGAGCTCGGGCACCGAGAACATGGACTGGATCGCGGCGGCGCTGAAGCGGATCGTCACCTTCACCCAGGACGGCGGCGAGATCAACGTCGTGGTCGCCGGCATCAACGTCGGCGCCCAGCCGTACTGGAACGCCGAGGCGACGATGCTGATGCACACCAAGGGCGTGCTGGTGATGACGCCGGACTCCGCCATGGTGCTCACCGGCAAGCAGTCGCTGGACTTCTCCGGCGGCGTGTCGGCCGAGGACAACTACGGCATCGGCGGCTACGACCGCGTCATGGGCCCCAACGGCCAGGCGCAGTACTGGGCGCCGAGCCTGCCGGCCGCCCGCGACGTGCTGATGGCCCACTACGACCACACCTACGTGGCGCCCGGCGAGACGGCGCCCCGTGCGGCCGGCACCACCGACCCGGTCGACCGCGATGTCTCCGCCTTCCCGCACGCCATCGCGGGCAGCGACTTCACCACCGTCGGGCAGATCTTCTCGGCCGAGCACAACCCCGACCGCAAGAAGCCCTTCGACATCCGCACGGTGATGCGCGCCCTGTCCGACCAGGACCACCCGGTGCTGGAGCGCTGGGCGGGCATGGCCGACGCGGAGACCTCCGTGGTGCAGGACGTCCACCTCGGCGGCCGGCCGGTCTGCCTGGTCGGCATCGAGTCGCGCTCGGTGCCGCGGCGCGGCTTCCCGCCCACCGACGGCCCGGACGCCTACACCGCGGGCACCCTGTTCCCGAGGTCGTCCAAGAAGACCGCGCGGGCGATCAACGCGGCCTCGGGCAACCGGCCGCTGGTGGTGCTGGCGAACCTGTCCGGTTTCGACGGCTCGCCGGAGTCGATGCGCAAGCTCCAGCTGGAGTACGGCGCGGAGATCGGCCGGGCGATCGTCAACTTCGACGGGCCGATCGTGTTCTGCGTGATCTCCCGGTACCACGGCGGCGCCTTCGTGGTGTTCTCCAAGGCGCTCAACCCGAACATGACCGTGCTGGCGCTGGAGGGCTCCTTCGCCTCGGTGCTCGGCGGCGCCCCGGCGGCGGCCGTGGTCTTCTCCGGCGAGGTGAACAACCGCACCGCGACCGATCCCCGGGTCACCGGCCTCCAGGCCAGGGTCTCGGAGACCACCGGCGCCGAGCGGGCCGCGCTCAACGCCCGGCTGGCCGAGGTGCAGTCCTCGGTGCGGGCCGAGAAGCTGGGCGAGGTCGCCGCGGAGTTCGACCGGGTGCACAGCATCCAGCGCGCCGTGGAGGTCGGCTCGGTGGACGCGATCATCAGCGCCGCCGAGCTGCGGCCGCGCGTCATCGAGGCCGTCGAGCGCGGTCTGCGCCGCTGAGCCGCCCCGGCCCGGCCGCGCCACCGCGGCCGGGCCGGCGCCTCAGTCGCCGACGCTGCCCGACAGGGTGATGTCGCTGCCCGGCGAGCCGGCGCTGGAGGTCAGTGGTTCGCCGTCGAAGAAGGCTTCGGCCACCACATCGCCGGTGCTGCCGGACACCGTCAGCTCCCACTCCAGCGGCAGCAGGTCCTCGGTGACCGCGATGGTGTGCGTCCAGGGCAGTCCGGCCGTCTCCGCCAGGGTCTCCTCGCCGTTGAGGGTCAGGGCCAGCTCGGCCTCGCCCTCGCCGGAGACCTCCAGTTCGACCTCGCCCAGCGCCGAGGGCTCGGCCGACGCGGACGGCGGCGCCGAGGCCGGTCCTGAGGACGCGGCCCCGGCGGGAGCGTCGGAGGCGGGCGCGCCCGCGCAGCCGCTCAGCGCGGCGGCCAGCGCGCCGATGAGCGCGACGGGGCGCGCGTAGGAGGCGAGGGGCTGCCGGACGTGCGTCATCGGACCTCCAGGGCGGGAGCGCGGCCCGGTACCGGCCGCGGCGGCACGGCCACAGGCTACGGAGCGCGGGTGACGGCCCGGTTACGAGAACGGCATCCGCTCCCGCCGCCCGCCCGGGCCGGGGCGGGCCGGCGGGACGGCCGTGCTCTACTGGGGTCGTGCACGACGCCGACACGACCGCCGGACTCCTCCGCCGGTACCGGACGCACACCGCGGCGCTGCTGGCGGCCCTGGCCTGGTGGGGCTTTGGCAACCTCTACGAGGCCGTGGTGCTGCTGCCGCTGCTCGCCGGGCTCCCCCCTGGCTCGCTGGGCGGCACGGCGTCGCCCGGCGACCCGGTGTTCTACTTCGCCCCGGCCGCCGTCGCCGCTCCGGTGCTCGCCCTGGCACTGGCGCTGCGGCTGCGCCGCGACCGCGCCGACCGGGTGCTGCCCGGCTCGACCCGGGCCGCCGTGCTCGCCGCCGCCCTCGTCGCGGCCGGCATCGCGCTGACCGTGCCCATGGTCGGCCTGGTCGTCCCCGGGCTCAGGGACGCGGCCGCGAGCCGCGAGGAGCTGCTGGCCGCCGTCGTGCTCTGGGAGAGCGGCAACGCGGTCCGCCTGCTGCTGGTCGCGGGCGCCGCCTCGGCCGTGCTGCGCTGGCGGCTGCGGCTCACCGAGGCGGCCCTCGGGCCCGCGGCGCGCACCGCCGAGCGGCGCTGAGGCCGGGCGGCCGCCGCGGCCTCAGCCCAGGGCCGCTTCGAGCAGCCGGCGGTGCCGCTGGATCCAGGCGGCGGCCCTGATGCGCCAGGCCAGACCCCACAGCGCGGCGGTGTCGCCGCCGTCGGGCGTGATCGCCGCCTCCACCGCCTGGTCGGCCGCGTCCTGCACCGCGACCGTGATGATCGTGTCCACCAGTTCGGCGCGGTCGGCCGCCCCGAGTCGGTAGCCGTCGGCGATCAGCGCCAGCCGCGCCGCCCGGTCGTCCGGTGAGCCCAGGCCCACCCGGCCGGCCACGTCGTCGTCGTGCAGCTGCGCGTTCAGCCAGCACACCTGTGCCAGCTCCACCACCGGGTCCACCGGCCCGGCCGCCTCCCAGTCGATGAAGGCGACCGGCAGCCCCTCGCGCGCCACGATGTTCCACGGCCCCGCGTCGCAGTGGCCGATCACCGGCGGACGCCGGCCCAGCCGCCGCCCGTACCAGGGCCGCCACACCGCCCGGTCGGGCACCCGGAACGACGCGGTCGCGCGGTGCAGCTCGCCCAGCAGCTCACCGACGGCGAAGGCCCCGGCCTCACTCCACGGCCCGGGATGGACGAAGCCGCCCTCGATGAAGGTCAGCGCCTCCCGGCCCGTGGCCGGGTCGAAGCCGGTGCCGACGGCGCGGGGCGCGCCGCGGAAGCCGACCGCCTCCAGGTGGCGCAGCAGCTCCACCACGGTGGCCGACCAGGGCCCCGGCGCCCGCAGCACCGTGCCGCCGCGCCGGCTGACCGCCGTGCGGCCGCCGCCCGCCAGCGCGACCTCGGGACCGTCGTCGTGCTCGCCGTCCATCAGCCGCTCCGTCCCGATCCCGTGCCGTCAAGACTCAGCAAAGCCCACTTGCCCACCCGGCGCCACCGGGCGACACTGCGCTTGGACCGACGAACGGAGCGTGCCATGGGCGGCTTGTACGCGAGGGCGGCCGCCGGCCTGGTGTTCATGCTCGCGCTCATGGGCGCGCTGCTCTTCCCGCTCGCCGGCACGCTGGGCTACTGGCAGGCGTGGGCCCTGCTGGCGGTGTACGGGGTGGGCAGCCTCGCGATGACCGTCTACCTCGCCCGGCGCGACCCCGCCCTGCTGGAGCGGCGGACCGCGATCGGGCCGATGGGGGAGAAGCGGGCCGGCCAGCGGGCCCTCATGTACGTCGTCTCGCTGGCCTTCCTCGCGCTGCTGGCCGTCTCCGCCCTCGACCACCGCTTCGCGTGGTCGGCGGTCCCGCCCTACCTGAGCGTCGCGGCGGACGTCCTGGCCGCCGCGGGCCTGCTGATCATCTTTCGGGTGTTCCGGGAGAACGGCTTCTCCTCCACGTCCGTCGAGGTCGCCGACGGTCAGCGGGTCATCTCGTCGGGACCCTACGCGGTGGTGCGCCACCCGATGTACAGCGGCGCGCTGCTCTTCGTGCTCGCGATCCCGGTCGCGCTGGGCTCCTGGTGGGGGTTGCTCGCCTTCGTCCCCCTGGCCGCCACCCTCGTGTGGCGCACCCTGGACGAGGAGCAGCTGCTGCGGCGCGAGCTCGCCGGCTACACCGAGTACACCCGCGGCGTCAGGTACCGCCTGCTGCCGCGGGTGTGGTGACGGCGCCACGGCCTCGGCCGGAGCGTCGGCCGCGGCGGCGGCCGGCAGGGCGAGCACCGCGGCCATTGCGGCGGCGAGTGGAACGAGAGCGCGCCGACAGGCGCGCAGAGAGGGTGTCGTCATGTCGGCCGACCCTAGAGATCCCCTTCACCACCGGCGATAGGGCCGGCGGGCGGAAGTTTCGTACCCGCGCACGACCGTCCGGGCTAGGCCGGTCCCTACCCCGACTCGGCGGGACGGTGGGGAAGGCGCCCTCCCGTCCCTTGACGCGCTCCTACCGCCGATTCACGATGGGAGCGCTCCCAGACCGCTGGGACGGGATCCGCGCCGCAGCCGGAGCCGGGGGACCCGCGCGCCCCGAACCGCTCCGACCATGCCGCGCGCCGCGCCGTGAAGGGAAACGCGCCCATGCCCCTCGCCACCCGCCCGCCCCGCCCCCGCACCGCGGCCGTGCGCGCCCGCGCCACCGCGGCCGCCACCGCTCTGGCCTGCGCCGGAGCGCTGCTCGCCGCCCCGGCGCCGGCCGCCGCCGAGCCGGTCGTCGACATCGCGGTGAATGCCTCGCTCGGACTCGGCACCCTCGACGACGCGGCCTTCGGCGTCAACACCGCCATCTGGGACTCCCACATGAACGACCCCGAGGTCGTCGAGCTGATGGGCGAGGCCGGGATCGGGATGATGCGCTATCCCGGCGGCTCCTACGGGGACATCTACCGCTGGGAGGACCACACCGCCCCCGGCGGCTACGTCGCGCCGGGCACCGGCTTCGACGACTTCATCGGCACGGTGCGCGCCACCGGCGGCCAGGCGATGGTCATCGCGAACTACGGCACCGGCACTCCGGAGGAGGCGGCGGAATGGGTCCGCTACGCCAATGTCACCAATGACTACGGCGTGCGGTACTGGGAGATCGGCAACGAGATCTACGGCAACGGCCACTACGGCGCGCAGTGGGAGGCCGACGACCACCCGGACAAGAGCCCGCGGGAGTACGCGCGCAATGTGCTCGCCTACGCCGCCGCGATGAAGGCGGTGGACCCGACCATCCGGATCGGCGCCGTGCTGACCACCCCGGGGGACTGGCCGGACGGGATCGTCGGCCCCGGCGACGACGCCGACTGGAACCACACCGTGCTGTCCAGGGTCGCCGACACCATCGACTTCGTCATCGTGCACTCCTACCCGGGCGGGGCGACGGCCGACGAGGCGCTGGACCGGGTCGGTCGGCTGCCCGGGCAGCTGCGCGAGGTGCGCCGCCAGCTCGACCGGTACGCGGGGGAGCGTTCCGCGGAGATCGGCATCGCGCTGACCGAGGTGAACTCCAACGTGCAGCAGAACAGCCGGCCCAACGCGCTGTTCGCCGCGGAGGTCTACATGACGGCGCTGGAGAACGGCGTGTTCAACGTCGGCTGGTGGAACACCCACAACGGGCCCACCGAGATCAGCACGGTGGACGGCGACACCGACTTCAACGACTACGGCCTGCTGTCCAGCGGCGGCTGCATCGGGGAGGTCTGCCAGCCCGCCGTCAACACCCCCTTCCACCCCTACTACGGCATCAAGGCCCTGACCACGCTCGGCGGGCCCGGTGACACCATGGTGGCCGCCGCGTCCGGCAGCGAGGACGTCTCGGCGCACGCCGTGCACCAGGCCGACGGCGATCTCAGCGTGCTGCTGATCAACCAGGACCCGGAGCGCTCCGTCGCGGTGAACCTGGACTACGCCGGCTTCACGCCGACCGCCGAGGCGCCCGTCGTGCACCGCTACGCCCGGGGCGACACCGACGTGACGCGCGTCCCCGCCTCGTCCGGCCCGCTCACCCTCCCGCCCTACTCGATCACCACGGTGACCGTCCGGCCGCACTCCGGCGGCGCCGCCGTCGGCGCGCCCGGCACCCCGAGGGTGGCGGCCGCCGGCAGCACCACGGCGACACTGGAGTGGCCGCAGGCCGCCGGCGGGAGGCCGGTGCGCTACGAGGTGTACGAGCGCCTGGGCGCCAACGCCCAGCTGCTCGGCACCTCCACCTCCACTTCGCTGACCGTGCGCAATCTGCCGCCCGGCTCCGAGCACACCGTCAACGTCCTGGCCAGGGACGCCGACGGCCGGCTCTCCCGGCCGTCGGGCCCGCTGACCTTCACCACCACCTCGCCGCAGGACAGCACCTGCCTGGTCAGCTACCGGGTGGACACCGGCTGGGGCAGCGGCTTCGTCGCCTCGGTCACCGTCTCCAACCTCGGGGACGCCCCCATCAACGGGTGGAGCCTGGACTGGACCTGGCCGAACGCCGGCCAGTCCGTCCAGAGCGCCTGGAGCGCGCGGGTGAGCAGCGACGGAGCCCGCGTCCACGCCACCGACGACGGCAATGGCCACCTCGCGCCCAACGGCGGCTCCACCGCCACCTTCGGCTTCGTCGGCGCCAATGACGGCGCCAACCCCGCCCCGACCGTCTTCACCCTCAACGGCACGGTCTGCCGCACCGGCTGAGCGCTCGTCCGCCCCGCCGCTGCGGCCCGCACGCCGCCGGCCGGACCGGCGGGGACCGGCCCGCGCTGAGGGGTCGGGCGGTCAGTCCACCTCCGCCCACAGCTCGCAGTTGTGCCGCTGGTGGGCGTCCACCTGGCCGACCCCGGCGGGGGCGGTGTCCAGCGACTGGGAGGCGCCCGGGAAGGCCGGCCACCGCGGCCGGCCGTGGCCGTTGGGCTCGCCGGTGCGGGCGAAGCGGGTCCAGTACCCGGTCATGGTGTCGGCCAGCTCGCGCTGCTCCGGTGCGAGCCGGTCCGGCCGGCCGTCCAGTTCGAAGAGGTAGCCCAGCTCCGCGGCGTGCGAGGCGCCCATCGGGAAGTCGGGCGGGTACGGGAAGTCCGCCGGCAGGTAGGGCGGGGCGGTGCGGTCGTCGAAGGTGTAGGAGTAGGTCGGCACGTGCGCGGCGAGTGCGCCGGCGTCGCGCAGCTGCGGGCAGGCGAAGGAGCGGTCGGTGTCCAGCGCGGCCCAGGCCAGCCCGGGAGTGCCGTGGTCGGCGATGGGGTAGCGCGCCGCGACGGCGCCGGCCTGCGCGCCGAAGACCTCGTCCAGCTGCTCGGCGAAGCGCCGCTCGGTCAGCGGACCGACCAGGATTTCGGTGACCACGCCGGTCAGCCGCGCCTCGTCGCGGGTGTGGCCGGTGATGACGGGGACGCGGTTGAACGCGCCCGAGCGCAGCGCCTCGGCCGGGTCCACCGGCAGCAGTTCCGTGCCGTAGGCGGGCGCGGCCGGGCCCTCGGCCTGGGCGTCGACCAGGGTCTGGGCGGGCAGCTCCCGCAGGCAGGCGAGGCTTTCGGCGTCGGTGGGCCGCTCGCAGCCCACGGCGGCGGCGAGCTGCGCGCCGGCCTCCCGCGAATCCTCGGCGGTGATCAGCAGCCGCTGTGGCTCGGGCAGCACGATGAGCCCCT
Source organism: Allonocardiopsis opalescens (assembly GCF_003002095.1). GTDB lineage: Bacteria > Actinomycetota > Actinomycetes > Streptosporangiales > Streptosporangiaceae > Allonocardiopsis > Allonocardiopsis opalescens. The sequence continues at coordinate 1,300,935 of NZ_PVZC01000001.1, forward strand.
GCGCCCCGGCCACCATGCTCACCGACAGGGTGGAGCAGCTGCCGCTCTGCAGGACGGCCCGGTGGAACAGCCCCGCGGCCCCGGGGGAGGCGAGCTGCGCGCAGACGCCGACGCCGCCGGCCGACTCGCCGAACAGGGTGACCCGGCCGGGGTCGCCGCCGAAGGCGGCGGCGTTGTCGCGCACCCAGCGCAGCGCCTGCTGCTGGTCGGCCAGGCCGAAGGTGCCCGAGCCCGCCAGCTCCGGCAGGCTGAGCAGGCCGAGCGCGCCCAGCCGGTAGTTCACCGTCACCACCACGACGCCGTGCCGCTCGGCCATGCGGCGGGCGCCGAACTCGGCGGCCCGGCCGCTGGTGAAGCTGCCGCCGTGCACCCACACCAGTACCGGCCTGGGGCCGCTCCCGGCCGACCGGGACGGAGTGGTCACGTTCAGGTGCAGGCAGTCCTCGCCGCTGGGGACCGACTCGGGCAGCTGGGCCTGGGGGCAGGCCGGCCCTGGGGCGGTCGCGTCGCGGGTGCCCGGCCAGGCCGCCGCCGGTTCCGGCGCGCTCCAGCGCAGCTCGCCGACGGGCGGCGCGGCGTAAGGGAGGGCGTAGAAGGTCCGGGTGCCGTCCTCGTGCACTGTGCCGCGCACCCGTCCGTCGCGGGTCGCCACCACGGTGCCGGGTTCCTGCCCGGGCAGAGCGGTCGCCGGTGCCACCACCGCACCGGCCAGCAGGGTCACGGACGCGGCCGCCACCGCCGCGGCCAGCGCCGGCCGGCGCCGCCGGCGGCTTCGATGCGTTCCCATGGTCCAGGTCCTTCCTCGTCGCCGGGAGCACGGACGTGCCCCCGCCGTCGAGGCTGCTACGGCGGTGCCGCCGGGAGAAGCCGACGGAAGTCGGCGCGCGTGCTCCGTTCGTCGGTCTGCTGCGATGGCGCGCCGTGGGTTCGCCGGGAGTCCCCGCAGCGAACGGCGCACGCGGCCGTGTCGCGGGCGGCGGGTGCGGAGCGGTGGCCGACCGGCCGGGGGCGGGCGCACGCGCGCCCGCCCCTACCGCGACGGGCCGGTGCCGCGCAGCATGCCGAGGATGTCGGCCAGCACGTGATCGTCGCCGACGTTGCCCGGGACGACCACCTGGTGCTGCGGTGTGCGCCCCGCGGCGCCGCGCAGGCGCCAGAGCGGGACTCCGGTCGCGACCTGGCCCTCCACCCGGGCGGCGGTGGCGCCCAGGGCGCGGGTGGCGATGTCGGCGCCGGTGATGCCGCCCTTGGTCACCACCGCGTCCGCACCGGACGCGGCAGCGCGGACCACCTGGACCAGCGCGTCCATGATCACCGCGCCGTGGGCGAGGCCGCCGTGCTCGGCGCTGCGGTGCCGCGGGGTGGCGGCCACGGCCAGGCCGGTGGCGGCCAGGTCCGCGCGCAGCCGGGCGGCGAGCGCGTCGAGTTCGGCCGCCGCGCCGCCGGCCAGCAGCCGCTCGGCGTCCGGCAGCAGCCGGGTGGGGCCGGGCAGCCGCTCCAGCTGGCGGCCGGCGCCCTCGGTGTGGGAGCCGCAGGCGACCAGGACCGCGCGGGCGGGCGGCGGGGTGACCGCCTTGGCCGAGGTGCCGGCCAGCGCGGCGGCGAGCGGCGCCGCGCAGCGGACCACCACCGGCCGCCCCTGGCCGCGCGCCGCCTCGATGCCGGCCGCGATCACGGCGATGTCCTCGTCGGTGGCGGCGTCGGGCAGCACGACCGCGCCGCGCGGCGCACCGCGCAGTGCCGCCGCGACCGCCGCCGGGCCGGAGCGCAGCTCCGCGCGGCCCAGCGGGATCGCGGGCCCCGCCAGCCCGACCTCGCCGGCCCACTCGGTGAGCCGGCTGCGGGTGTAGCCGAAGACCGGGTCGCGGGCGTACTCGGTTTCGGCGGCGGGCAGCTCCCCGGCGGCCGTGCGGACGTAGTGCACGCCCTCGCGGGTCACCCGGCCGCCCGCCGGATAGGCGGGCACGACGATGCCGACCCCGTCGGCGAGCCCGAGCAGCTCCATCTCCAGGGCGACGTGGCCGCGCAGGGTGGAGTCGCCGCGCAGCACGAGCAGCGTGCCGGGGCCGAGGGCGTCGCGGACGGCCCGGGTCAGGCCGCGCAGCAGCTCGGCGGTCTCGGCGGGCGACTTCGCCCGGGTGTTGGTCAGGACGTAGACGGCGCGCTCGCCGCCGGCGGCGAAGCCGGCCAGCCCGGCTCTAAGTTCGGCGAGCAGTATGTCGACGCCGTGCGCGGACTGGGTGCCGGTGGGGTCGTCGTCGAGGACGACCACCCGGCCGGAGGCGGGGGCGCGGCTCACAGCGGCCGCTCCACCAGCTCGACGGCGCAGCCGGCCGGCCGCCGGCCGAGGAAGGCGCAGCGCTGGCCGTAGCCGCCCGTGAACACCCGGCCGGGGTCCTCTGCCAGCTCCGCGAGGGCCCGGTCCATGTCGGGCACGGCGAAGCAGACGTGGTGCAGGCCCTCGCCCCGGGCGGCGAGGTGGTCGGCGACCGGGCCCGCGCGCAGCGGCTGGACGACCTGCATCGCCGCGGCCCGCCCGCCGGGCTCCCCGCCGTCGGGGTAGAGCCAGACCAGCCGCACGCCCGCGTCCTCGACCACCTCGTCGTGCTCGCGGCGCAGCCCGAGGGTGCGCTCGAACCACTCGGCGGTCCGCGCCGCGTCGTGCGCGGCCACCGCCACGTGGTCGATCAGCGAGACCCGGGTGGCCGGTCGCGGGGCCGGGGGGCTCGCGGCCATCAGGCGGTCTCGGCCAGTTCGGCCACGATCGCGTCGCCCATCGCCGAGCAGCTCGCCGAGCCGCCCAGGTCGGGGGTGACCGCCTCGCCCTTGGCGAGCACCCGCAGGGTGGCGGCGTCGATCCGGGCGGCGGCCTCGGCGGCGGCCCGGTCGTCGTGCCGGCGGGCGAGCCAGTCCAGCATCATCGCGGTGGAGAGCACCATCGCGGCCGGATTCGCCAGGTCGCGGCCTGCGATGTCGGGGGCGGAGCCGTGCGCGGGCTGGAACATGCCGTGCTCGTAGCCGACGTCGGCCGAGGCGGCCAGGCCGAGACCGCCGACGGTGGCCGCGGCCAGGTCGGAGATGATGTCGCCGAACATGTTCTCGGCGACCACGACGTCGAAGTGGTCGGGCCGCTGCACCTGGAAGGCGGTCATGGCGTCGACGTAGACGTGCTCGCGCTCGACGCCGCGGCGCTCGTCGGCGACCTCGTCGAAGACGGAGCGGAAGAAGGCGTAGGAGCTGAGGACGTTGGCCTTGTCCACGCAGGTCACCATCCTGCGCCCGTCCAGGGGGCGGCCGTTGCGCCGCTCGGCGAGGTCGAAGGCCATCTCGGCCACCTTGCGGGTGCCCTTGGCGGTGATGACGATCGTGTCGGTCGCCACCTCGCCGCGCACATTGGTGCCGCCGGTGCGCGAGGCGTACAGGCCCTCGACGTTCTCGCGCACCACCACGTAGTCGACCGGCGCCGAGCCGGCCAGGGCGGTGGGCACCCCGGGCAGGCTGCGCACCGGGCGGATCCCGGCGAACAGGTCGAGGGCGAAGCGCAGCCGGAAGATGACGTCGCCGTTGACCTCGCGGCCGTCGGGGTGGCGGGCGTCGGGCAGCCCGATCGCGCCCATCAGGATGGCGTCGGCCGCCTCGCACGCCTGGAAGGTCTCGTCGGTCATCGCGGTCCCGGTCCGCCGCCACCGCTCGGCCCCGGCGTCGTGGGATTCGACCGACACGCTCAGCGCGGGCAGGTCGGCGGCGGCGCGGTCGAGCACGCGCAGCGCGACGTCGGTGATCTCCGGACCGATCCCGTCCCCGGGCAGGGCCGCAATGCTGTAGCTCCCCACAGAGTCCCCTTTTGGTATTACCACTTTTGGTCTGCGGTATGTCTACCCGGTGTGCACGGCTGAACGCAAGCCCGGGTCGGCCGGCGGGCGTTCGCGGTGACGCTCCAGGCGCGATCGGTGAATATCCAGTTTGAACCCTATCCGTCGACGTCCGACGGCCGGGGTGAACCGGGCGCCGATCGCCGCCGGTGCGTGTCCCAGGCCACGTCTATGATCTTGACAACACAAAGCGGTAATACCAATACTGTGGCGGCCATCAGTGCCGAAAGGACGAGACACGTGAGCGACCCCCAAGACCGCCCGGCCGCGACCGGGACCGACGACCAGGCCGGGCTGGAGCAGTTCCAGGCCTACCGCGGTATCGACGAGTCGGCCATGACCGCGGCCGAGGCGCGGTTCGAACGCCGCCGCCAACTCACCGGCCTGGTCGCGGGGCCGCTGGCGGCGGTGCTGCTGCTGGTGCTGCCGCTGGACCTGCCGTGGAACCAGCAGGCCCTGGCCGCGGTGTTCGTCTTCACGGTGGTCTTCTGGCTGACCGAGGCGATCCCGATCCCCGCCACCTCCCTGCTCAGCGTCGCGCTGATGGTGGTGCTGGGCGTGGGCGGCGCCGACGAGGTGCTCAGCTCGTTCGGCGACACGATCGTGCTGCTCTACCTGGGGGCGTTCTTCCTCTCCCAGGCGCTGCTCAAGCACGGTCTGGCCGAACGCGCCGCCTACATGGTCCTGGCCGCGCGCTGGGTGGGCAGCTCCGTCCCCCGCGTCGTCATCGCGGTCGGCGTCGTCACCTGCCTGTTCTCGGCCTTCGTCAGCAACACCGTGACCGTCGCGATGCTGCTGCCGACGGTGCTCGGCATCATCGTGGCGATCAGCCGCCAGGTGGGCGGCGACCCGACCCGGCTGCGGATCGCCACCGCCATCCTGCTGATGCTCGCCTTCAGCGCCAGCATCGGCGGGGCGCTCACGCCCGTCGGCGCCCCGCACCAGCTGATCGGCCGCGACCTGCTGGAGCAGGCCGCCGGCGCGCAGGTCAGCTTCTTCTCCTGGTCGGCGATCGCGTTCACCTTCGCCGTCCCGCTCTTCGCCGCCCTGCTGCTCCTGCTGATCAGGCTGAACCGGCCCGAGGCCGCCCACATCGACGGGCTCGCCGCCACCATGGCCGCCAAGCGCGACTCGCGCGGCCGGCTGTCGCGCGGCGAGTGGAACACGCTGATCGTGTTCGCGCTGGTCGTCATCGGCTGGCTGCTCCCGGGCCTGTCCGCGCTGGTGTTCGGCCCCGAGTCGGGCGTCTACCAGGCGCTCGCCGACAACCTGGACGAGGGCATCGTCGCCATCCTCGGCGCCTCGCTGCTCTTCCTGCTGCCGGCGGAGCGGCGCACCCGCACCTTCACCATCGAGTGGCGCGACGCGGTGAAGACGGACTGGGGCACCCTGCTCTTCATCATCTGCGGCGCCGCGCTGGGCGCCCAGCTGACCGCGACCGGGCTCGCCGAGCGCGTCGGCGGCGCCCTCGGGGAGACCTTCGGCAGCACCAGCATCGTGCTGCTGACCTTCTTCGCGGTGGTGCTGGCGATCCTGATCTCCGAGGTCGGCAGCAACCTGGCCTCGGTCGGGATCGTGGTGCCGATCGTCATCGCGATCGCGATCGCCGCGGGCGTGAACCCGCTGCTGCCCGGCCTGGCGGCGACCTTCGGCTCGTCCTTCGGCTTCATGATGCCGATCTCCACTCCGCAGAACGCGCTCGTCTACGCCACCGGCGCGGTGCCGATCACCAAGATGGTGCGCAGCGGCATCGTGTTCGACCTGCTCGCGGCGGTCCTCGTCACCGCCGGCGTGCTGGGGACGGGCACCCTGCTCGGCCTGGTGTGAGGACTCCGCCCGCCCGCTCCCCGCGCAGCGCGGGGAGCGGGCGCAGGCGCGGCGGGCGGCTAGAATCTGCTGCTGGTGAGGATGCCCGGAGGAGGCAGCGCTGTCAGCACCATCGAATGGCGGACGCCCAGGCGCCGAGTCCCGTCGCTCCGACGACGTGGTGCGGAACCTGCTGCGGCGGATCCAGGACGGCACCCTCAAGACCGGTGACCGCCTCCCGAACGAACGCGACCTCGCCGTCGAGTTCGGCGTCTCCCGGCCCATGGTCCGCGAGGCCATCAGCCACCTGGCCGGCCGCGGCGTGGTCTCGCCGCGCGGCGGCAGCGGCTCCACCGTCACCGCCGTGGCGCCCGAGCGCGCGCAGGAGGCGCTCTACCTCTACCTCCGCGACAACCGGCTGGACTACCGCTCCATCCACGAGGTGCGCGAGCTGATCGAGACCCACGCCGCCGGCGTCGCCGCCTCGCGCGCCACCGCCGCCGACATCGACGCACTGCGGCAGTCCATGAGCACCCTTCGCGACTCCGCTGATCGTCTGACGGCGGCGGCCGAGGCCGACGCCGCCTTCCACACCGTCATCACCCGCGTCACCGGCAACCGGGTGATCGAGCTGATCTTCTCCTCGCTGCACACCAGCCTGGTCGACGTCCGCAGGCACAACCTCGCCCTGCCGTCGGCCTACAAGGAGGCGGTCCGCTCCCATCAGGCGATCCTCGACGCGATCACCGAGGGCGACGAGACCGGCGCCCGGGTCGCCATGAGCGCGCACCTCGGCGCGGTCTTCCGCTACTGGCAGGAGACCGGCGAGGCGCCGACCCGCTAGCGCCCGCCCGCGGCGGCCCGGTCCGTTCACCCGTCCGGCCGGCGGGGTTCACCCGCCCGTGCTTGGCTTGCGGGCATGCGCGCCCTCCTCGCCCTCGCCCTGGCCGCCGGCTGCGCCGCCGCCGCGGGCGTCCCCGCCCACGCCGCCCCGGCGGCACGCCCGGTCACCGCCTTCGCCGAGACGCCGGCCCTGTTCGACGACGCCGCGGGCGGCGACGCCGACGGCGACGACCCCGCCATCTGGGTCCACCCGGACGTCCCCGGGGGCAGCCTGATCGTGGCGACCGCCAAGAACGGCGGCCTGCGCGTGTACGACCTGAGCGGACGCGAACTCCAGTCGATCGCCACCCCGCCCCCGCCCGGACCCGGCGACGAGGCGGGCCGGTTCAACAATGTCGACCTGGTCAGCGGCTTCCGGCTCGGCGGGCGCACGGTCGACCTCGCCGTGGTGACCGACCGCGGCCGCGACCAGTTGCGCTTCTACCGCATCGACCCCGAGGCCGCGGCGGCCGGGCGCGCGCCGCTGACCGACGTCACCGCGGCCGAGGTGCCGTTCGTCTTCTCCGCCGACCAGGCCGAGGTCAACGGGCAGGCGACCGCGTACGGGCTGGCGACCTGGAGCGACGGCGGCCGGGCGCACGCGGTGGTCAGCCGGCGCAGCACCACCCGGCTCGGACTGGTGGAGATCACCGCACGCGGCGGGCGGGTCGGCTACCGCCTGGGCGGCACGGTGGACCTGCCGGACGCCTTCCGGCTGCCAGACGGAAGCAGCTGGACCCCCTGCGGCGAGCCGGGCGAGGGCCCGCAGGTGGAGGGCATGGTCTACGACCCCGCCACGGGCGCGCTCTACGCCGCTCAGGAGGACGTCGCGCTGTGGCGGATTCGGGTCGACCCGGCCGGCACCGCCTTCGGGCGGCGGTCGGTGGTGGAGCGCGTCCGCGAGTACGGCGTCCCCGCCACCTACGACCCGGCGACCGAGGAGTGCGAGGTCCACTACGACCGCGATCCCGGGTACGGCGGCCGGATCGGCGCCGACGTCGAGGGCGTCACCGTGTACGAGACGGGCCGGCGCTCCGGCCACCTGCTGGTCTCGGCCCAGGGCGACGACACCTTCTTCCAGTACGACCGGCGCACCAACGCCCCCACCGGCCAGTTCACCGTGGCCGACGGCCCGGCCGCGGACGGCGTCCAGGAGAGCGACGGCGCCGCCGTCACCAGCGCGCCGCTGCCCGGCCGCCCCGCGGGCCTCCTGGTGGTGCACGACGGCGCGAACACCCCGGACGTCCCCGGCGAGGACGGCGAGCCGCGCCCGAACACCAACTTCAAGCTGATCGACGCCCGGCTGCTCGGCCTGGACTGAGCGCGGCCCGGCCGTTCGGACAGGGGCGCCGTCACCCCCGCCAGGCGTCCAGGCACCGCGCCATGAAGCGGAAGGGGACGGCCTGCCCCCTGGTCTGGTCGACGGTGCCGGCCAGGTGCACATCCAGCTCCGGGCAGTGGAAGAGCCAGGTCCCGGTGGCTCCCGAGTGGCCGACGAGCGTCACGGGGCGCCGCCCCGGGGCCATGAGCCGGCCGACCCTGAAGAACATGGTGCCCAGCCCGTACCGGAGGACGGGGATGTTGCGCAGCCGGTTGCGCCGCTCGGTCAGCCGCTCCCGCGTGCGCGCCTCGCGGAAGAGCCCGCCGTCCAGCAGCGCCCGCTGGAAGGCGAGGAGATCGCCGGTGGTGCTGTACAGGTCCTTGGAGGACTCGATCAGTGCCGGGAGCTCCACCCGGCGCCGTCCCGCGTACAGCGGCGCGGGCCGCGGACTCGCCGCGTCCGGCGGGCGGCCCGCCGGCGGCCAGGTGCGCCGCAGGCCGAGCGGAGCGGTGATGCGCTCGGTCAGCAGCTCGGCGAAGGACCGGCCGGTCACCGTCTCCAGGACGCGGATGAGCAGCTGGAAGCCGGTGTCGGAGTAGCGGGCCCGCTGCCGGGCGGCGGTGAGGTCCTGCGGCGCGAAGTGCGGGCGCTGCTCCTCGCGGGTGATCCGCAGCGTGTCCGCGAAGGTCCAGGCCGTGTCCCGTCCGGTGGCCAGGTGCTCGTTCAGGCTGGTGCCGCCGCGGCGCCGCTCGAACTGGTCGGGCAGGCCGGAGGTGTGGCTCGCCAGGTGGCGCACCGTGATCGCGGCCGTCCGGTCGACGCCCCCGAGGACGTGGAGACCGGTGGTCGTCTCCGCCGGCAGGTAGTCCGTGATCGGCGCGGCCAGATCGAGTTCGCCGCGCTCGTGCGCCTGGAGGACCAGCGCGATGATGAAGCGCTTGGTGACGCTCGCGATGAAGAAGGGGGTGCCGGGGCGCGGCCGCGGGCCGTCGGCGGGACCGGACGCGGCGGACCAGCGCCGCCCGTCGCCGCTCATGACGGCGGCGATGGCGTGGTGCATGCCGGGTCGGGAGACGAGGTCTTCCAGCAGCCCGGTCAGCCGCGCGCCGACCTCGGCGGGGACGCTGTTGTCATCGGCGGGGGTCGTGATGGGAGGTGTCGCGGCCATGGGCGTGGGCCCTCCGGTGGCTGCCCGGCGTCGCGGCGCGGCGGGCGCCGTCCCGCGCGGTGGTCGGGGCGGGCGGCTGCGGGGCGGCGGGCGCCCCGTGCCGGCCGGGTGCGGATCCCGGCGCGCCCAATATATCTACTAGACATGTCTATGAGATACAAGGGCGGGTCTAGACTCGCCCCATGGGCAATGTGATCCTCGGTCTGCTGCTGATCGCCCCGCAGAGCTTCTACGACCTGATCAAGGGCTTCGAGGCCGGTGTCGCGCTCTTCTACAGCGCCAGTTCCGGCAGTATCAGGCGCGCGCTGGACGGCCTGCTCGCGCGAGGGCTCATCGAGGTGGCCAGCGTCGAAGCCGGCGGGCGGGGCCGCAAGGTGTACCGGGTGACCGACGCCGGCCGCGCTGAGTTCCGCGCCTGGATGACCGGGGAGCCGGCCGGGCCCGACCTGGAGACCGCGGCGCTGTCCCGGCTCTACTTCCTCGGCCTGCTGGACCCGGCCGAACGCGCACCGGTGCTGCGCGGCGTCACGGCGCGGATCGAGGCCGACCTGGCCCGGCTCGCCGCCCTCGACCGGCACCTCGACACCCTGAACGTCCCCGAGCGGCACCGCGACATCGCCGCCCACCAGCGGGCCGCCCTCGACTACGGCATCGCCTCGCACCGCTTCATGCTCGACTGGTTCCGCGAGCGCGCCGACCGGTACGGGCCATTGGACCGCTGAGCCGGACCGCCCGATCGAAACGTTTCACATCCTGCTCGGCGAAGCGGCCCGCCGGACCCTGCGGAGCCGGGTCCGGCAAGCCTGCCATCGCTGCCGCTGAGGCGCCCCCGGGTCGTACGTCCGGGACATGACCCGCTTCCACCTGGATTTTCGGCAGACTGTGACTACGGTCACCTGAAGGGCTTGACGTTCCGGCGTGATCAACGTACGTTCACGGCAGCTATAAAACGTTTTAAGTTCTCGTCCGGTGCGCACCCCGCTGAACGTCCCCCTGGGAGAGGCGATGTCCAGACGCCGACCACTTCTGACGACCCTTGTCCTCGTACTGACCTCCGGACTGCTCGCGGCGCCCGCGAGCGCTCCCCCCGCCGCCGCGGCGGCCGCCGAGGTGTCGGTGACCGATCTGAGGGTGCAGGACGCACCGCGGCCCCTGGGCACCGACGCGGCGCGGCCGCGGCTGTCGTGGCGGCTGGAGTCGCAGCGCCGCGGCGTGCTGCAGACCGCCTACCAGATCCAGGTGGCTGCCTCCGCGGCCGCCCTGCGCGACGGCGAGGCCGAGGTGTGGGACTCCGGCCGGGTCGCCACCGGCGCGTCCGCCCACATCCCCTACGCCGGGCCGGCCCTGGAGCCGGGCACGCGCTACCACTGGCGGGTCCGCGTGTGGGACGAGGCCGGCACCCCGACCCGCTGGAGCTCCCCGAGCTGGTGGGAGACGGGGCTGTTCGACGAGGCCGACTGGCACGGCGCCGCCTGGATCGGCCGCGGCCCGGGCCGCGAGGAGCCGGAGGGCGAGCACCCGCCCGCGCCGCGCCTGCGGCACGAGTTCGACTCCGGCGGCCCCGTCGCGCGGGCCCGCCTGTACCTCAGCGGCCTGGGCTACTCGGTCGCGCACATCAACGGCGAGCGCGTGGGCGGCTCGGTGCTCGACCCCGGCCACACCGACTACAGCGACACCGCCTTCTACACCGTCCACGACGTCACCGAGCTGCTGGACGAGGGCCCGAACGCGATCGGCGTGGAACTCGGACGAGGCTTCTACGGCATCAGCACCGACAACTCCTGGAACTGGAGCACCGCCCCCTGGTGGTCGGATCCGGAACTGCGCGCCCTGCTGGTCGTGACCCACCCCGACGGCTCGACGACCACGGTCGTCTCGGACGAGCGGTGGCGGACGAGCGACGACGGACCGACCCGCTACGACGAGGTCTTCGTCGGCGAGACCTACGACGCGCGCCTCGAACAGCCCGGCTGGAGCGAGCCCGGCTACGACGACGCAGGCTGGGAGCCGGCCGAGCCGTCGGGCGGGCCCGGCGGCGTGCTGCGGGCCCAGCCGAGCGAACCGGTCCGGGTGACCGAGACCATCACCCCCGTGGCGGTCACCGAACCTGAGCCGGGCGTCTACGTGTTCGACCTCGGCGTCCAGATCGCGGGCTGGGCGCGGCTGTCGGTGGCGGGCCCGGCCGGCACCGAGGTGTCGATGCGCTACGGCGAACGGCTCGACGGCGACGGCCTGGTGACGATCCCGCAGTACGACGACTTCCACGACGTGCCGCGCGCCCAGACCGACGTCTACACCCTGGGCGGGCACGCCGGCGGCGAGGTCTGGGAGCCGTCCTACACCTACAAGGGCTTCAGGTTCGTGGAGGTCCGCGGCCTGCCCGCGCCCCCCGAGGCGGCCACCGTCCAGGGGCGGCGGATCCACAGCGACTTCGCCTCCGTCGGCCACTTCGACAGCGGCTCGCAGCTGCTCGACACCATCCGCGGCAACACCCGCCGGGCGCTGCTCAACAACCACCAGCACATCCCCACCGACACCCCCGTCTACGAGAAGGCCGGGTGGACCGGCGACGCGCAGCTCACCTCGACCACCGCAAGCTACGAGTTCGACATGAGCCGCTTCCACCGCAGGTACCTGGACGACATCACCGACTCCCAACTGGCCTCGGGCGAGCTGCCGACGATCGTGCCGACGCCGGGCTGGAGCTACGAAGGGCAGCCCGGCTGGCCCGCCGTGCACGGGCCCACCCCCGCCTGGGACATGGCCCTGTTCGTGCTGCCGCGCAACCTCTACGAAATGGAGGGCGATGTGCGGGCCCTTGAGCGGCACTACGACGGGATGCGCCGGTACTTCTCCTGGCTGGAGTCGCGGGTGGACGCCGAGGGGCTGTACCCGGTCGGGCTCGGCGACTGGCTCGCCCCCGGCGGCGACCCGCCGGAGGGGCCGGTGCTGAGTTCGACGGCCCACGCCTACCTGATGGCGACCTGGCTGGCCGAGACCGCCGAGATCCTCGGCGACCCCGAGCGGGCCGAGGCCTACCAGGCCCGCGCGGGCGAGATCCGCGCCACCTTCAACGGCGCCTTCCTGGACGAGGAGGCCGGCCTCTACCGGACGCCCGGCGTGGACGAGTACCGGCAGACCTCCAACATCCTGCCGCTGGCCTTCGGACTCGTCCCCGACGAGCACGTCGACGCGGTCGTGGCCAACCTGGTCGCCGACATCCAGGGCCGCGGCGACCGGCTGGACACCGGCGTCGTCGGCACCCGCTACCTGCTGCCCGTCCTCACCCGCCACGGCCACATCGACACGGCCTACGCCGTGGCGACCCAGACCGAGGAGCCCAGCTGGGGCTACTGGATCGAACTCGGCAACAGCTCGCTCCAGGAGCACTGGGAGGCCGACACCCGCTCCCTCAACCACCACTTCTTCGGCTCCATCGGCCACTGGATGTTCGCCGACCTGGCCGGCATCACCCCCGCCGAGCCGGGATACGCGGCGGTGCGGATCCGGCCGCACATCCCCACCGGACTCGACCACGCCGAGGCGGCCACCGAGACGGTGCGCGGCGAGGTCGCCTCCCGGTGGCGCCGCGACGGCGAAGGCGAGTTCGAGCTGGAGGCGACGGTGCCGCCCAACGCGACGGGGGAGATCCACGTGCCGCTGCTGGGCCGGACCGCCGAGCAGGTGGCGGCCTCGCCGCAGGCCGAGTTCGCGGGCGTGCGCGAGGGCTACGCCGTCTACCGGGTCGGCTCGGGCACCTGGCGCTTCGTGGTGGCCGAGGACACCGGCGACATCTGCGTCGACCCGCAGGCGCCCACCGTCATGCTCGGCGATGTCGACAGCGGCGTCGCGGACCGGACGGTCGCGGGCTCGTGCACCATCAACCACCGGATCCTCGATGAGGCCGACTGGTCCGGGCACGGCCCGTTCGTCCGGCACGTCACCGAGGTGGCGCGGAGCCTGCGCTCCGACGGCGTCATCGACGGGCGCGAGTACACCGCGCTGGTCGGCGCGGCGGCCCGCTCCGACATCGGGCGCGGCACCTAGCCGGCCTGCCGCCCCCGTCCCGGTGCGCGCCCGCCGCGCACCGGGACGGCCGCCGGCCCCCGCGGACCGCCGGTCAGCCGCCGGGCCGCCCGGGCGGGACCAGGGCGGCCAGCGGCACGTGGTGCTGGCCCCGGTGGACGTCGCGGTCGTGCAGCCCGCCCTGGGAGGCGGCGCGGGGGAAGGAGAGCTTCACGACCCTGAGCGCGGGGATCCGGAAGAAGCGGACCTCGCCCGCCGGGACGCCGTAGAGCCGGGCGATCACCTCCTCGTTCAGGAAGTCCTCGTCGGCGGCCATGGCGTAGCCCTCGGCGTCGCGCATGAACAGCTCCATGGTGACCCAGAAGGGGCCGGCGTTCTTGGAGCGGACCTCCAGGGCGAGGTCGCCCAGGGTCTCAGGCATCGGCGGCGGCCTTTCGGTACTCGGTGCGGAACAGGGCCGTGGGGCTGTCCACGTCGACGGTGTGGTTCAGGACGAACTCGTAGGCCGGGCCCCGCTCGGTCTCGGCGGGGGAGAAGGGGAAGGCCAGGCTCGGCAGGTAGGCCATGTCGGCGGTCGGCAGGTGCAGCATCAGCGGGTTGGCCACCTTCGCCACGGCCGTGGCCGTCGCCTGGTCGGCCGCCTGGACCAGCAGCATCACGCCGACCTCGCGCGGCGGTCCGCTGGCCGGGTCGAGTTCGCCGAGGACGGCGTTGTGGCCGTAGAGGCGGAGGTCGACGGCGTAGTCGTCGGGGGCGAGGCCGAGCGTCCGGCTGACGCGGTCGGCGAGGACCTTGCGCAGCAGCGCGGCCCAGTCCTCGATCTGGCCCAGGATGCGCGGGTCGCGGATCGCGGAGAAGGACATGGTCTGGTAGCCGCTGATCCGGGCCCCCTCCAGCTTGATCGTGTGCTGCTCGGCCGGCTCGAAGCGCGAGCCCTCCACCCGCACGGTCCGCTCGTCGAGCGCGCGGTAGTCCGCTGCGGACACGTCGAGCGTGCCGGCGGGCTCGCGCATCCGGAAGGGGTCGGCCGTCTCGTAGAGCATGTGGGCCGCGACCGAGGTGGGGGTGCAGGCGACCGTGGGGTCGAGCGGTTCGATGGTGAAGCCGTCATGGTCGATGGTGGCGAACACGCCGCCGGCGCGCGGGTCGGTGGTGCACTGGCCGCCGCACTCGACGATCTTCGCGGCGTGCCAGGTGGGTCCGGGCGGCATCCCGCGCATCAGCGGGTAGGCGGCCGCGACGGCGGTGTCGGTGGCGCGCCCGGCCAGCACGACCTGGGCGCCGGCCCGCAGCGCGGCCTCGATCGGTTCGTGGCCCATCATGCCGACGATGTGCGTGCACTCGCGCAGCGTCCCGGGCTCCAGCTCGCCCATCGGCGGCAGCGGCCGCACCGCCCCGGCGGCGAGCCGCTCGGCGAGCGGCTCGGGGCTCTGCTCGCTGTAGACGGTGGCGACGGTCAGGCCGAGCCCGTCCTCGGCCAGGATCTCCGCGGTGATGCCGGCGACCCAGTCGACGCCGCCGTCGGTCCCGCTGGTGCCGCAGGAGCCGACGATGAGCGGGATCCGGGCCCGCGCGGCCGCGTTCAGCAGGATCCGCAGGTCCGCGGCGACGGCCGCCCGCGCGGTCTTGGGCGTCCCCGACCCGAGGTAGTGGGGTCCTGAGTCGGTGGAGCCGCCGTCGATCGCGATGACGTCGGCGCCCAGGGCGAGCCCGCGTTCCACCGTCTCGGGCGGGAATCCCGCGCCCAGCATGCCCGCGGGTACCAGGACGCGCACTGAGCTGTCGTTCACGTGGTCACTTCCTTGTCGTGGGTCCGGCGTGAGGGGCGGTGCCCGGTCAGGGCTCGTCCGCCCCCGTGCGGCCGGCCGGATGGTTGACCGGGCTGGCGGGCTCGCCGCGCAGCGCGGCGAGCAGTTCGTGTGCCGCGCCGATGTCGGCCGCCCGGCGGGCCTCGGCGGTCTGGCCCGCCATGTGCGAGTACACGGTGATGCCCTCGACACCGCGCAGCGGGCTGTCGGCGGGCAGCGGCTCGGTGCCGGCCACGTCGAGCTGCGCGCCGGCGATCTGCCCGGTGGACACGGCCCGCACCAGGGCCGCCTCGTCCACGATCCCGCCGCGGGCCGTGTTGACCAGGACCGCCGTGGGCTTCATCGCGGCGAAGGCGTCGGCGCCGAACAGGTGGCGGGTGGCCGGGCCGAGCGCGGTGTGCACCGAGACGTAGTCGGACTCCCGCAGCAGCTCCGCCAGGCCGGTGAAGCGCAGCTCGCGCGCGGCCGGGTCGGGATACCGCGTGGTGCACAGCACCCGCATGCCGAAGGCGCGCGCCAGCGGGACGACGGCGCGCGCCGCGGGGCCGTACCCGACCAGGCCGAGGACGGCGCCGCGCAGCTCGCGGCCGCTGCGGCGCGGCCAGCCGCCCTCGCCGACGCCGCGCGCCAGGTCGACCAGCCCGCGGGCGGCGGCCAGCAGCAGGCCCATCGTGTACTCGGCGACGGCATTGCTGTTGACGCCCGGCAGGTTGCTGACCCGGATGCCCAGCCGGGTGGCGGCCTCGACGTCGACGGAGTCGTATCCGACCCCCGCGCGCACGATCGCGCGCAGCGAGCCGGCCTGTTCCAGCACCCGCGCGGTCAGGGGGTCGTTGGCGACGATCGCCCCTTCCACGCCGGCCAGCGCCGCCGCGTCGCCGCCGGTGCGGTAGGCGACCTGGTGGCCGGCCCGGACGAGCACGGCGTCCGCCTCGCTGCCGGGGTGCGAGTAGTCGGTGGTGACCAGGATCTTCGACATCCGCCCCTCACAGGACCCGCGCCGCCGCCGCGCGGCGGCTCAGCACCAGGACGCGCAGCACCACGGCGACCGCGAGCGCGGCGAGCAGCGCGGCGTCGGCCGGCATGAAGCGCCAGCCGGTGACCTCCACCATGGCGCCGACCAGGGTGGGCCCGAGGAAGCCGCCCGAGGCCCAGCCGACCGTGTACAGGCCGGTGTAGACGCCGAACATCCCGGCCGAGGGGGCGAGGTTCCACAGGATCACCGCGGCGTTGACCAGGAAGCCCGAGGCGCCGACCGCGCCCACGCACAGGGCGACCACGGCCGCGGTCGGCGTGTTGACCAGGGCGCCGACCGTGAGCGCGGCGGCGAACAGCGCCATTCCGGCGGCCATGACCCGCAGCCGGCCGATCCGCTCCGACAGCAGCGCCACCGGGAAGGCGGCCAGGATGAAGGCCACCCCGCTGGGCAGGGTGAGCCCGCCGGCGCTGCCGCGCGACAGCCCCAGCGCCTCCATCCCGTAGGGCGTGACCAGCGAGCGCGACGCGGCCCAGGCGCAGCCGAACAGCAGGATGGCCACGATGATGAGCAGCCGCTCCCGGTTGGGGTCGCGGATGATGTCGGAGAGGATGTCGCGCATGCGCGTCGGCGGCGCGCCCTCGGCCCGGCCCCCGTTCGCGGCGGCGTCCTCGGCCGCGGCGGCCCGGTAGGCGGGCGAGGTGCTGTCGCGGACGCAGGCGACGAGCACCGCCGCCGACACCAGCATCAGCAGGGCGGGCACGGAGAAGGACAGCACCGGATAGGAGTCGACCAGGAAGAGGCTGATCAGCGCCGAGACGACGATGGTCAGGCTGGCCGCCGCCTTCACGGCGGCATTGGCCCTGCTGCGCCGCTCGGGCCGGATGTAGTCGGGGAGCAGCGCCTCGGCGATCGGCTTGAAGCTGTTGCACACCAGCGCGTAGGCGAACATCAGCGCGATGAGCACCGGCAGCGAGCCTGCCAGCGGGATCGAGGCGAACAGCAGGGCGGCGACGGGCATGCCGACCGCCAGGTAGGGGATCCGCCGGCCCCACCGGGTGCGGGTGTTGTCCGACCGGTTGCCGATCCAGGGCTGGACGAAGATGCCCAGCAGGTTGTCCATGCCCATCAGCGCGCCGACGAGCGCGGCGCTGGCCACGTACTCGCGCAGCAGCGGCGGCACCTGCGCGTCGTAGAAGTTCCAGGTCGACTCCTGCGCGAAGACCGCGAGCACCACGAAGAAGGTGATCGTGCGCCCCGCCGTACGGCCGGCGGGGGCGTCCAGTGCCGTCATCGGCGACCTCCCAGCACCTGCGGCCGCCTCGGTGTGACGCCGCTCACGGGCACCCTAATTTTGCTATAGCAAAAATGTCAAAGGGGGCTTAACGGATTTGCGATGGAGAAGCTAGGATCGGCCGCATGACTCCCGGGGGACTGCACGCGCTGACGCCCGACACCCTCGCCGACCGCGCCTACCGCGCCGTCCGCGACGCGATCAGCACCGGCGAGCTGCGGCCCGGCGAGAAGGTCACCGAGCGCGGGCTCGCCCAGCGGCTGTCGGTCAGCCCCACCCCGGTCCGCGAGGCGATCCGCCGCCTGGAGCAGGACGGCCTCATCGAGCGCACCGGGCCGCGCACGGTCGTCGTCGCCGCCATGGAGGACACCGCGATCCAGCAGCTCGCCGAGGCCGAGCTCGCGCTGCGCGGCCTGGTCGCCCGCTTCGCGGCGCACCACGCCACCGCCGGCCAGCTCGACGCGCTCGACGCCATCCTCGACGACGCCGACGACCGCCTCATCGTCATCAAGCAGCGCGCCAGCGAGGGCCGGCCCGTCGAACGGCACGTCAGCGAGCTCTTCGACACCATGCAGCGCTTCAACGACGCCGTGGCCGCCTGCGCCGGCAACCCCGTCCTGGTGCGGCTGCTGGAGCAGACCCGGGTGTTCTCCCGCGAGGAGCGCCGCAGCCGGCTGCTGCGGCGGGCCGCCGTCGACCAGCGCTTCGGCCTCGACCGCTACACCAGCCACCGCGCCCTCGTCCGCGCCCTGCGCGAGGGCGACGCGGAGGCGGCCGAGCGGATCGCGGTCGCGGACGCCCGCGGCGGGCTCGCCGACCTGCGCCGCCCGCCGGAGGACCCACCCGCCGCCGCGGACTGACCGTGCGCCGCGAACCGCGCTCCGGCGAGCGGGCGGCCCGGGCGTGAGGCGCTTTCTCCGGCGGCTGCGCCACGGGCGGACCGACCCGCCCGAGGGCTTCGACCGCCGCCTGCTGGTGCCGATGGTCCTGGGCTCGATCCTGAACCCGGTCAACTCCTCGATGCTCGCGGTGGCGCTGATCCCGATCGGCCGCGCCTTCGACGCGCCGCCCGCGCAGACGGCCTGGCTGGTCACCGGCCTCTACCTCGCCACGGCCGTGGGCCAGCCGGTGGCCGGCCGGCTCGTCGACGCCTTCGGGCCGCGCCGGCTCTACCTGGCGGGGACGGCGCTGGTCGGCTGCGCCGGCCTGCTGGGCGTGCTCGCCCCCGACCTGTGGATCCTGGTCGCCTCCCGGGTGCTGCTCGGCTTCGGCACCTCGGCGGCCTACCCGGCGTCGATGTCCCTGCTGCGCGCCGAGGCCGACCGCACCGGCACCAAGAACCCCAGCGGCGTCCTGGCCGCGCTCACCCTCGCCAACCAGATCGTCACGGTGGCCGGCCCCACCCTGGGCGGCCTGCTCATCGGCGCCGGCGGCTGGTACCTGGTCTTCGCGGTCAACGTCCCCCTGGCGGCGGCCTGCCTCGTGCTCGGCGCCCTGCGGCTGCCCGCGGGCGGCGCCGCCGCCGCGCGCACCCGCACCGACGTCCTCGGCATGGCGCTCTTCGCCGGATCGCTCACCATGCTGATGACCTTCCTGATGGCGCCGGCCGCCCAGCGCTGGTACCTGGCGGCGGCCGGCGCGGCGGCGGGCGCCGCCTTCGTCCACCGGCAGCTCGCCGTCGCCCACCCCTTCATCGACCTGCGGGTGCTCGGCGGCAAGCTTCCGCTTCTGGCCACCTACGCCCGCCAGTTCCTCGCGTACACGGTGACCTACACCTTCCTCTACGGCTACGGCCAGTGGCTGCAGGACGGCCGCGGCATCGACACCGCGTCGGCCGGCCTGATCCAGCTGCCGATGGCCCTGGCGGCCATCGCGATCACCGTTCCGACCGGGCGGAACCCGCGGGTGCGCGGCAAACTGGTGGCCGGATCCCTGGTCCAGCTCGCCGGCTGCGCCGCCCTGCTGCTGCTCGGCCCGGACAGCCCGGTCTGGCTGCTGCTGGTGCTGGCCGCCGTCTTCGGCGTCCCGCACGGCCTCAGCGGCCTGGCCAACCAGAACGCCCTGTACGCGCAGGCCGACCCCGAGCGCATCGGCGCCTCGGCCGGCCTGCTGCGCACCGCCACCTACTTCGGTGCGCTGCTGTCCGCCGCCGCGACCGCCGCCTTCTTCCAGGACGGCGCCACCACCGCGGGCATGCACGGCCTGGCCTGGCCGATGACCGGCGCGGCGCTGCTGCTCCTGGCCGCGAGCCTCGCGGACCGCTCGCTGCGCGGCGTCGGCCGCGACGGCTAGCACCGCGGCGCGGCCGGCTTGGATCCGCCCGGGACGACCCGGACGCCGCGCCCGAGGGGCCCTACCGCCGGCCCCCGTCCCGGGGGAGAATCAGGCATGGCCGAGCGGAAGCCCGAGGAACGGCAGGACGCCGATCCCGGTGAGGGCGTGCACAACCAGCTGTCCGGCCAGGTGCGCGGTCCGGTGGTCCAGGCTCGGGTCATCTCCGGCGGCGTGCACATCCACACCCTCGGGGACGACTCCGGCGACGGACCGCGGCGGCTCCGCGTGTTCGACCACCCCAGGAAGCGGGGCCTGCTGCTGCGCCGGTGGGTGAGGAGGGTCGCCCACGCCGCCGGCACCGGTGTGGTGGCGACCGAGAGCGACGACTGGACCTACCGCCTGTGGGAGGCCGGCAGCGGTCTGCACCTGCACAGCTTCCGGCGGGGCGGACCGTCGGAGGGGATGGCCTTCAGCCCGGACGGCGAACTCTTCGCCCGCGCGTCGGTGACGGGGAAGGGCGTCGACGTCCACGACGTGCGCACCGGGGTGGAAGTCGCGCACGCCTTCCAGTCCTGGCAGGTGATGGCGGTCGGCTTCGACCCGCGCGGCGAACTGCTCGCGACGGTCGGCTTCGACGGCGCGATCCGGGTATGGGACGCCGACGGCGGCCGGCAGCGCTACACCCTGGAGAGGGCCTGGGGCGACAACTCGCACCGCGCGGTGGTGTTCAGCCCCGACGGCCGCTTCCTGGCCGGAGTCGGCTACCGGCGCCGCCGGATGCCCGCCGACGCCGCCGAAGCCGGAGGGACGGCCGCCACCGAACTGCGCGACCGGGGCGATGTGACCCTCTACGACGCCGCCACGGGCGAGGCCGCCTACACCGCCACCATGGACGGCTGGTTCCCCCGGATCGCCTTCAGCCCGGACGGCTGCTGGCTGGCCACCGTCTCCGACGAGGGCGTGCAGCTGCGCACACCGGCGACGGGCGAGGTCGCGCACCGCTTCCGCGCGGACCGCAACACCCGGATCGCCTTCTGCGGCGGCGCCGTCCTCGCCGTCGGCCTGGTGAACCGCGTCGAACTGTGGTCCACCGCCTCGGGAGCGCTCCTGCACGCCCTGCACCGCGACGGCCTGTACCCGGAGATGGCCGCCGACCCCGCCGGCACCGTCCTGGCCACCGTGGAGCACGGCTCCCAGATCTGCCTGTGGGACCTGGCCCAAGGGCAGCTGCGCGCCCGCATCGACTTCGGCACCCAGGTCTTCGCACCCGTCCTCACCCCCGACGGCGGCCTGCTCGTCGGCACGGCCCGCAACCAGGCGGAACTCTGGCGGATCTGACCGGTCGGCGCCGCCCGCCCGGATACGGGCCGGCTATGGCCCGCCGATCGGCCGCCGATCGGTCCTCTTCGGTAGATCTGAGCCCGTTGCCAGACCTACGACCGAGGAGATCCGAACCGTGCACGACAAGCACCCATCCCGGCGGTCCGTCCTCGCGATGCTGAGCGCCGCCCCGGTGGTGGCCGGCACCGCGCTGGCCGCCCCGGGCATCGCCGAGGCCGCCACCGGGCGGTCCCCGTCCTCCGGCTCCGTACCGGACGGGCTGCGCCCGGGCGGCGCCTTCGACGACCTCGTGGCGCGGCTGGCCGCCGAGGACAGGTTCTCCGGCACCGTGCTGCTGGAGCACCGCGACCGGCCCGTGCTGGAACGCGCGTACGGAATGGCCGACCATGCGCGCGGCATCCCGAACGAATCCGGCACGATCTTCTCCACCGCTTCGGTGACCAAGCTCTTCACCTCCATCGCGATCGCACAGCTCGCCGAGCAGGGCGCACTGCACCACCACGACACGGTCGGCCGGCACCTGGACGGCTTCGCCCCCGAGGTCGCCGACGCCGTCACCGTCCACCAGCTCCTCACCCACACCTCAGGGCTGGGCAACTACATGCGGATCGGCGACTTCTGGCGGGAGGCGGCGACCTGGGACAGCGTCGAGGAGGCATGGGAGGGCACCCTGCGGTACGTGCGGATGGACCGGCCCACGCTGGTGCCCGGATCGGGCAGCGTGTACAGCAACACCGGCTTCGTCATCCTCGGCGCGATCGTCGCCCGGCTCTCCGACATGACCTACTACGACTACATCCGCACCCGTGTCTTCGCGGCGTCCCGCACCACCGCCACGGACTTCTACACCCTGCCGCGGTGGCGCGCCGACCGCCGTATCGCCCACCCGTACGTCAAGGACGGCGATGAGATCACCGACGTCATCGACGACCGGCAGACCTTCGTCGGGACGCCGGCGGGCGGTGCCTTCGCGACCGCCGCGGACCTGGCCAGGATCGTGAAGACCCTGCTGCGCGGCGACCTCGTCGGCGAGCAGCACCTGTACCTCGCCATGAGCCCGAAGACGCCGCGGGACCCCGGCGCGGACCCCGCCGCCGCGGCGGAGCCGCCGCCCCCTGCCTCGTTCGGGAACTACCTGACGATCAGCGCGCTGACCGGCGGCCAGTGGGTCCTGGGCCACGGAGGCGGCGCCCCCGGCATCTCGGCGAACGTCCACTGGTTTCCCGACTCCGACTGGTTCGTCGCCGTGCTGGCCAACTGCGACGACGCCGCCGGTGAGGTCGTGAACGCCGCCGTAAGGCACATCACGGAGTAGCCGGCGCGCCCCGGGCCATACGGGGGCCATACGCCCCGGCTGGGATACTGCGGGCGTGCGCGTGCTGCTGGTCGAGGACGAACACTCCCTCGCGAAATACCTCGCGGTCGGACTGCGCAGGCACGGCTTCGCCGTCGACCTCGCCGCCGACGGCGGCAGTGCCCTGGACAAGTGCGCGACCACCCCCTATGACGTGGTCGTGCTGGACCGGGACCTGCCGGTGGTGCACGGCGACGCGGTCTGCCGGGAACTGGCCGAGCGCGGAACGGCGCGGGTGCTGATGCTCACCGCGTCCGGCGCGGTCGAGGACCGGGTCAGCGGCCTGGCCATGGGCGCCGACGACTACCTCGGCAAGCCCTTCGCCTTCTCCGAGCTGGTCGCCCGGGTGCGGGCGCTGGGTCGGCGCAGCGCGCCGGCCCGGCCGCCGGTGCTCCGCGCCGCGGACGTGGTCCTCGACCCGGCGCGACGCACCGCGGAGCGCGCCGGGCGGCTGCTGCACCTGACCCCCAAGGAGTTCGGCGTGCTGGAGCAGCTGCTCGCCGCGCGCGGCGCCGTGGTCAGCGCGGAGACGCTGCTGGACAAGGTGTGGGACGAGCACGCCGACCCGTTCACCAATGCCGTCCGGATCACCGTCGGCACCCTGCGCCGCAAACTCGGCGAGCCGCCGCTGGTGGCGACCGTGACCGGCGCCGGGTACCGGATCGAAGCGTGAGAGCCGTCCGGCCGACCGCACGCGCCCGGCTCGCCCTCCTCCACACCGGACTGGTGCTGGCGGCCGGCGTCCTGCTGACCGCGCTGACCTACCTGCTGATGCTGCGCGGCCGGCAGCACCAGGAGACCAGGCTGGAGCGGACGCCGCCCGGCGGGTCCGGGCCCGGCCCGGCCCCGGACCGGGAGCTGGCCGAACTCACCGAGCTGGCGCGGTCCGCGGCGCAGGCCGAGTTCCTCACCCAGGCCGCGATCGCGCTCGCGGTGGTCACCGCGCTGGCCGCCGTGCTGGGCTGGCTGGTCGCCGGGCGCGTCCTGCGGCCGATCCGCACGATCGCGGCCACCGCTCAGCGCCTGTCCGCCGAGAACATCTCCGAACGCGTGCCGGTCACGGCGCCCGCCGACGAACTGGCCACCCTGGCCGGCACCATCAACGGGATGCTCGACCGCATCCAGCAGGGAATCGCCGAACGCGACCGGGTGCTGGCCGCGCAGCGGATGTTCACCGCCAGTGCCGCGCACGAACTCCGCACCCCGCTGGCCACCGTGCGCACCGCCATCGACGTCACCCTCGACGGCCGGCCGTCGACGGCCGAACTGCTCGCCATGGCCGGCGACGTCCGCACCGCGATCGAGCACGGCCAGGCCACCCTGGACGGCCTGCTCATGCTGGCCCGCAGCCAGGCCGGGACCCCGGAGGCGCGCCCGGCCGACCTCGCCGAGGTCGCGGCCGGCGCGCTGGAGGCCGCCGCGGGACCGGCCGCGGCCGGAGGGCTCGCCGTCCGGGCCGAGCTGCGTCCGGCGCCGGTCACCGGCGAGCCGAGCCTGCTGGAGCGCCTGGCCGGCAACCTCGTCGACAACGCCGTCCGCTACAACCTGGCCGGCGGCCGTGTCGCGGTCGCCACCGGCACCGAGGCGGACGCGTCGAGGGTCTTCCTGCGCGTCACCAACACCGGGCCGCGGGTCCGCGCCGCCGAGGCCGACCGGCTGCTGGAACCTTTCGTCCGCGGCGAAGCCGACCGCACCCGCGCCGACGGCGGCGCCGGCCTCGGCCTGTCCATCGTCCGCGCCATCGCCGCCGCCCACCACGGCACCGTCGTCCTCACCGCCCGCCCGGCCGGCGGGCTCGACATCACCGTCCGCTTCCCGGCCCGGCCACCGGAGGCGCCGACCGGGTGAACGCCCTCGCGGACGGCACAGGGCCGGACGGGAGCCCTGCCGGCCGTGCGGTTCCCGGGAAGGTCAGGCGCTCGGGAAGGCGGTCTTCGTCAGCTCCTCGGAGACCCGCCAGACGCGCTGCGCCTCCTCGGCGCTGCGCAGCGGGGCGTACATCCGCTGTTCGGCCGGCGGGCCGCCGAGATTGCCCGGGCCGCTGGGCCCGTAGAGGGCGCCGGGCGCGGCGTCGGGAGCGGTCGCGGCCATCAGGGCGGGCAGTGCCGCGGTCTCGGCGGTTCCGAGCAGGACGCCGCGGGCCGAGAGCGCCCGGATCAGGCGGATGTAGGGGGTGTCCCGGCCGCGGCCGAGCTCGGGGCGGGCGGCCAGCAGGCTGGTGGGGGCCACGCCGGGATGGGAGAGGTTGCTGGTGATGCCCCACCCGTGGGCCTGGCTGCGCCGCTCCAGCTCAAGGCCGAACAGCCCGAACGCGATCTTGGACTGGGCGTAGGCGCGCATCACGTGGTAGCCGCGCTCCCAGTTCAGGTCGTCCCAGTTGATGGCGCCGCGACGAGCGGCCACGCTGACCTGGGAGGTCACCCGGGCCCGGCCGGCCCGCAGCAGCGGGAGCAGCCGCCCGACGAGGGCGAAGTGGCCCAGGTGGTTGGTGCCGAACTGCACTTCGAAGCCGTCCGCCGTGAGCTGCCGGTTCGGCGGCCTCATGACGCCCGCGTTGTTGATCAGGATGTGGATGGGCCGCCCTTCCCCGCGCAGGGTGTCACCGAGGGCCGCCACCGACTCCAGCGACGACAGGTCGAGGCCGCGCAGCGACAGCTGTGCGCCGGGGACGGCCGTCCTGATCGCGCTGATCGCCGCCTCGCCCTTGCGCGGGTTGCGCACCGGCATGACCACCTCCGCGCCGGCGGCGGCCAGGCGCCGGGCCATGCCCAGCCCCATGCCGTCGCTCGCCCCGGTGACCACGGCGCGCTTGCCGGTCAGGGCGGGGATGGCGATGTCGATCGGCGTGCGTGGCATGGTCGTGCTCCTTCGAATCGTGTCCGCGTGTCAGTCGTCGAGTCCGGCTGACCCCGCCGGAGCGGCCGCCCACCGGGTGGAGACCCCGGTGCGCCGGGGCGCGCCGGACGGCGCTTCACCTGCGGCCCGGCACCTGCGCGCCCGTGGCCCCCGCTCCGGCCATGTCATCGATCCTCGGCGGACGGCCCGAGCGCATCCAGGACCTCCCGGTCACAGGCTCGCCGGACCACCCCTCCGCTCCGGAGGGGGATCGGCGAATCGTGGGCCCGAGAACTCCCAGCGGACACCGGAAGCCCGGCCCGCGCCTCTCCGGCCGTGGACGCCGTTCGTCACGAGGTGATGTCTCCGCAGTAGACGATGCCGCGGCGGTACCGCGTCCGGCGGCACATGCTTGGCCGGCTGCCGCGGGAATGATGCGGGTGCGGCGAGATGCGGACGCGCCCCCTCGGCGGGTGCGTCCGCGTCCGCCACCGTCGGTCGTGCGGGCCGGGTCGGCGCCACCGCGCGCCGCTCGCTGCGGCCCGTCCCTCACGACCGATACCCCAGCGGCCGACCGTCGGCGGGCCAGCGGTCAGCAGACGCCAGGCCGGCCCTGCGGTACCGCCGCTGGTCCGGCAGGTGGTCGGGCCGTCGACCATCGGACCAGGGGCGTGAATTCCCGACCTCGATGTCGCCGTCGTCGGGCGCGCTGTCGCACGGAGGGGTCGTCTCAGCCCGTGAAGAGAGGAGCGTAGGGACGGTCCTCAGGCGTGTAGACGAGGACGACGCTCCTGCCGACTTCGACGGCCACTTCCCGTAAGCGGGCCAGCACGTGCTCCTCCGGTGGAGGCTCCAGTCCGAGAGCCGCTGCGGTACGGTCCCGGCGGGCCACCAGGTCCGGGATGTCGGCCAGGTACTCGGCCGAGAGCGTCCGGCTCTCCTCGGCGGTGAACGTCCGGCAGCCGCGCCACCAGGGCGCCACCAGCAGGAGCCGCAGGAGTTCGGCCAGACCCACCGCGATCAGGGCCGCCTGTCCTCCGGAGTCCGCGTAGAGGACGGGACGCTCCTCGCCGCCCTGACCGCAGAAGAAGAAAGTGCCTCCGGAGGCGTCGCCCGCGAAGCCCTCCAGCGCGTCGCCCGAGGCCAGGTGGACATCCTCGCAGTGGTCGCCCCGGTCCAGGTCGAAATCACCCGTCCAGGCCAGGAAACGGGCCGCCTCGTCCTGCCTTTGAATGGTGGCGATCAACGACTGCACGGGCACACCGTAACGGCGCCTCGTGGCCGCCGGGCACGCAGCGAGCGCCGGCGGCCATCGACGTTCGCACCAAGAACGGGTGGGTCAGCGCGATTGCCGGGTCAGATCACAAGCCGGGCAAGTGAGGGTCGGTCACAGTCGGCGCATCCACCAGGGGATGTCCTCTGGTGCCGAGGGGTTCGGCAGGCTGCGGTCGCGGAAGCGCTCGTCCAGCGGTTCGATCAAGCGCGTCAGAGCGCGGGCACTGGGAGCCGAGAGCATCTCGAGCACCTCGTCCAGGAGGCCGCGGCTGCTGCGGCCGCAGCAGCCGCACGGATGGAACCGCAGCTGGGCGGGATCGCCGGTAGCGGAGGTGATCGACCACCCGGTCAGGGCTTCGGCCACGGCTCCCGGCCACAGGCCGAAGCGCGCCCAGTTCGCGTGGGTCTGAATCTCTATCTGGGAGATCTCCTGCTGCACGACCGCCGGGAGACCGGGAACGTGCGGTACCACCCGCCAGTGGGGCCGATGGCCGGCGGCGCGGCGCAGATCACAGGGCCGCTTGTGCGGCATTGGCGACTTTTTTCGCGAGCTTGTCGAGCGCACGGATTCGTCGGTCTTACCGAGAGCTGCGAACCAGCCTCGTCACGGCCCACTCTAACGGCGTGGAGAACCGAGAGCGACCGACACCGCAACGCCCTTCCCCCCGGCCTCTCCTGACATCCTGGACGGGACACCGGCGCCGTCGACGCGGCCCGTCCCTCGACCGCCAGGAGGACCTGTGCTGACGACCGACTACGTGCCGGGTGCGCCGAACTGGGTGGATCTGGGGACGCGTGACGTCGAGGGGGCGGCCGGGTTCTACCGGGCGCTGTTCGGGTGGGGGTTCCGGTCGGCGGGGGCCGGCGGGTACGGGTTCTTCCTGCTGGACGGGCGGGTCGTGGCCGGGGTCGGGCCGCTCGACGAGGAGGGGGCGCGGGCCGGGTGGACGCTGTACTTCCACAGTGCCGACGTGGACGCGACCGCCGGGGCCGTGGAGCGGGCCGGGGGGAGTGTGCGGACCGGGCCGCTGGACGTGCTCGCGGCCGGGCGGACCGCCGCCTGCTCCGACCCGGCCGGGGCGCGGTTCGCGCTGTGGCGGCCCGGGGAGCGGGCCGGGCTGGACGCGGTGGGCGCGCCGAACACGCTGTGGTGGACGCAGCTGTACGTTCTGGACGTGCCGGCGGCGCGGGACTTCTACCGGTCGGTGTTCGCCTGGGAGACCGAGGACCTGGTGCTGGTGCGCGGCGCCGCCTACACCGTCGTCGCGCCGGCCGGCGGGCCTGGGGGCCCTCACGGCGGGATCATGGCGCTCACCGAGCTGCCCGCGGAGGTCTCCGCCGGGCTGCTCGGCTGGCACCCGTACTTCGCCGTCGCCGACTGCGACGCCGCCGTGGCCGCCGCCGTCGCGCACGGCGGCACCGTGGCGATCCCGGCCGAGACCGCCGCGGGGGTGGGCCGGCAGGCCACCCTGCGCGACCCGGCCGGGGCGCTGTTCTCGGTCAACGCGAGCGCCGCCGGCTGACCCGCAGGCCGTCCGCCGCCCCCGCCGCCCCGGCGGCACCGGGCCGCACCCGGCCGGATCAGGACGGGAGGCGGGTGCGGCGCCGCCGGGCCCACGGGCTAGTGGGCGGCCACCCCGCTGAGCTCGTTGGGGGTGCCGGGCAGGGTGGCGGTGGTCAGGATCTCGCGGGCGGCGATGTCGATGGCGTGGATCTCGCTGGTCGCCGGGTCGGTGACGTAGGCGGTGCCCTCGCGGACGAAGATCGCCGGGCGGGGCTGCTGCCACTCCAGCGGTTCCTCCCACGCGTCCATGACCGGGATGGTCTCCACGACCTCGGCGGCCTCGGGGTCGATGACGTGGACGGCGCCGTCGGTGCCGAGCACCAGCGCCTCGCCCTCGGGGCCTCTGGCCAGCGAGCGGAAGGTGTAGCTGGTGCCGATGTCGACCAGGGTCAGGTCGCCGTCGGCGGTGTCGATGAGCGAGACCTGCTCGGGGCGCTCCAGTTCGGCGTCCGCGTCGCGCTTGTAGTCGCCGAGCACGATGGGCGAGACCTCCGAGCCGGCCTGGTTGCCGATGCGCCCGTAGTCGTCGGGGCTGTCGACCTTGGTGATCTCGCCGTCCCGGTAGATCAGGACGCCGTCCTCGCAGCCGATGACGACGGTCTCGTCCTGCGCGGTCGCCTCGCCGTGCACGCCGGGGCACTCCTCGCTGCGGGCGATCTCCTCGCGGTTCGCGTCGAGGACCATGATGCCGGTGCGCTCCTCCTCGTTGCCGATGGTGACGAGGAGTTCGCCGTCGGCCAGCTCCACGGCGACGCCGTGGTGCGGCTCCTCGGTCGTGTAGACCTCGGTCTCGGGGGCGCCCTCGGCGAGCTGGGCGGGGTCGAAGCTGGTGACCTCGCCGGTCCCGTCGGTGAAGAGCACGGTCCGGCCCGCGTGCCGCACGACGTGCCCGGGCTCGGCGCCCGGGAACACGATGTCGGTGAGCCGGGCGGCGGACGCGTCGAGCACCTGGAAGCCCTCGGAGGTCGAGACCATGACGTGGCGGTCGTCGCCCGCGGGGTTGACGCGGTTGAAGCCCTCCAGCGGGATGTCCCCGGCGAGCTCCAGGGTGGTGCCGTCCAGGACGTAGATGCCGCCGTCGTAGGTGACGGCCAGGGGTTCGGCCACCGACACCGGCGGCGAGGCGTCCTCGGGGGCCGCGCCGGTGGGCTGTCCGCCGCAGGCGCTCAGCGCGAGCACGGCGGCGGCGACGCCGGACAGCGCGGCCGTCGGGGTGGTGCGGGCGTGGGTGGTCATGTCGTGTTCGTCTTCCTATCCGGTGTGCCGGCTCCGGCGCGGCGCCCGTCCGGGACGGGTCCGGCCGGCGGAGCAGCGGCGGGTGGTGGGATCTGGGCAGGCTGCCGCCCGCGGCGGTCGCGCCGCGTACGGGCGGAAGGGGCGGGTCCGGCGCCGGCGCCGGACGCGTGGGACGGGGTCAGCCGCCGAGTCCGGCGGCGATGGCCTCGGTGTTGGCGCGCATCATCTCCAGGTACGTCGCCGCACCACCTCCCTCCTCGCTCAGCGACTCGGAGAACAGGGGGACGACCTCGATCTCCAGCCCCGCTTCCTCGGCCATGACCTGCGCGAGCCGGTCGGGCTGGGAGGAGTCGGCGAAGACCGCGGTGACCCCGGCCTCCCTGACCGCGGCGGCGAGGCCGCTGAGGTCGGCGGAGCTGGGCGAGGCCAGCGTCGTCCCGCTCGGGATGACCGCGCCGATCACCTCGAAGCCGTAGCGCTCGGCCAGGTAGCCGAAGACGTGGTGGTTGGTGACGAGGCTGCGCCGCTCGGGCGGGATCCGCGCGAAGCGCTCGGCCATCCAGGCGTCCAGCTCCTCCACCTGGGCGGAGTAGGCGGCGGCGTTGGCGCGGACCGCCTCGGCGTCGATCCCGGGCACGTCCTGGACGACGCGGTCGGCGATCAGGTCGACGGCCGTGCGGACCCGGGCGGGGTCGGTCCAGAAGTGCGGGTCGGGCTCGCCCGCCGACTCGTCGGAGCCGTAGTCGATCGGGTCGACGCCCTCGCCGACGGCCAGGACGGGGGTGCCGGCCTGCCGCGCCGCGTCGACATTGCGCAGCACGCCCTCTTCCAGGCCGAGGCCGTTGGCGACGACCAGGGAGGCGTCCTCGATCAGCGCCGCCTGCCGAGCGGAGATGCCGAAGGAGTGCGGGTCGGCGTTGGGCGGCATCAGCACCGTCACCTCGGCCTCGTCGCCGACGACGGCCCGGGTGAGGTCGCCGAGGATGTTGGTGGTCACGACGATCCCCGACCGCTGCTCGGCTCCCGCGCAGCCGCCGAGCAGGGCGAGGGCGGCCAGCGCGGACACGACGGCGGCGGCCGCGCGGCGGACCGAGGGGCGGCGGGCGCTCATCGGCCGGTCTCCACCATCAGGTCCGGGCTGATCTCCAGCTCGAAGGTGCGGGCGACGCGCAGCTCGTCGTTGTAGTCGATCTCGTAAACCGTGCCGGACGCGGGATCGTTGACGTAGGCGCGGCTGGTGTCGACCTGGATGACGGGAGCGGGTCCGGCCCCGGCCTCCACGGGTGCCGCCAGCAGCTCGGTCCGCGCGGTCTCCTCGCCGGTCTCCGGGTCCAGGGCGCGCAGCACGCCGTCCTCGGTGAGGGCCAGCACCGGTCCGCCCGCCCCGACGGCGTTCACCGCCACCAGCGCGTCGGCGGCGAAGCGCTCCCAGCCCCCGGCCTCGGTGTCCAGCACCCAGATCCCGTCTTCTCCGGCGGGCGCCACCAGGGTGGAGCTCGCCGGACGGCTGGTGAAGGTCTCCGGCCGCTCACCGTCGGGCACCGGGTCGGCGAAGCGGATCTTCTCGGCGGTGAAGGCGCCGTCGTCCTCGCCGACCACCAGGGCGCCGTCGGCGCAGCCGAAGACGGCGGCGTGCCGGGTGAGCGCGTGGCCCCGGGGCTCGGGGCAGGGCTCGGGGAGTTCACTGACAGGCGCGCCGTCGCGCCCGTGCACCCGGACGGCGCCGTCCGCGCCGGGCACCAGCACCTGCTGCCCGAAGGGGACCGCGGCCGGCGCCGGGGTGCCGGCGTCGATGGTCGCGGCCTCGGTGACGGACCCGTCCTCCAGGGCGGGCCGGTCGAGCAGGGCGACCGTGCCGTCGCCGAAGCCGACGGCCGTGACGGCGCTGTCGGTGGCCACGGCGCCGGGCCCCTCGCCGGTGACGGCGCCGACCGGCGCCACGTCGGTGCGGTAGTAGTGGCTGTGGTCGCCGTGGTCCACGGTCCACGCGCCGCTGTCGACGATGTGCGCGCCGCCGCGGTCGGCGGTGGTCAGATAGGCGAAGCGCCCGTCGCCGCTGATGCCCGCGACGCCCTCCACCGTGCCCGCGTCCACGACCTCCTCGGTGATCAGGTCCAGCACCCGGACCGCGCCGGTCCCCGTGTCGGCGATCACGAGGCGCGACTGCGGCTCGGCCGTCTCCTCGGCGCCCTCGACGTAGCCGTGCGGGACCTCCGCCGACTCCGCCGGGGCCGGTGCGGCCTGGCCGCCGCAGCCGGCCAGCAGCAGTCCGGTGCCGACGGCGGTCGCGGCGAACGCCGTTCCCCTCCTGGTACTCCGCGTCATGACGAGTGTTCGACCTCTCTTTCGGATCGGGCGGGGTCGGGGATGTCCGCCGCCTCGGGGACGGGTGCGCGCCGCAGCAGCCGGGAGGCCAGGGCGGACAGGAAGAAGGCGAGGACGGCGACGGCCGCGATGGTGGCGCCGCCGGCCGTGCCCCAGTACCAGGACAGGTAGAGGCCCACCAGGGTGGCGGCGGCGCCGATCAGCGCCGCGCCGAGCATGATCGCCGGGACGCTGCGCGCCCACAGCGCCGCGGCGGCGGGCGGGGCGATGAGCAGGCCGAAGACCAGCAGGGTGCCGACGATGTGGAACGAGGCGACGACGGCCAGCATGACCAGCCCGAGCAGGGCCGCCCGCGCCGTCCGCGGATACAGGCCGAGCGTGTGCGCCTTGCGCGGGTCGAAGGCCAGGGCGACGAAGGAGCGGTGCCCGATGGCCGACACCGCGGCCGCGACCGCCAGGGCGGCGCCGAGGACGTAGAGGTCCTGCGCGCGGACGGCGAGCACGTCGCCGAAGAGGAAGCCGGTGACATCGACGGCGAACGAGCGCGAGTGCGAGACGATGATCACGCCCGCGGACAGCATGCCGACGAAGAGCAGGCCGATGCCGGTGTCCTGCGACAGGCGGGGCGAGCGGCCGAGCACCGTCAGCCCGAGCGCCATGGCGCCCGCGCTCAGTGCCGCCCCGATCATCAGGTTCACGCCGAGCAGCGAGGCGAGCGCCACGCCGGGCAGCATCGCGTGCGACATGGCGTCGCCGAGGAAGGCCATGCCGCGCAGCACCACCCAGGTTCCGGCGAGCGCGCAGATGGCCGAGACCAGCACACCGCCCCACAGCGCCCGCTGCACCATCGACGCCGCGAACGGTTCGAGTAGACCCTCCATGATCGGCGATACTACAATGATTATCATTCTCATTATCAAATCGGGGGTGGCATGAAGGGCATGAAGGGCCTGCGGAGCGCCGGCGGCGCGGAGCCGGAGCGGCCGGCGGACGCGGTGGCGTTTCACGGACTGAGCGCGGGCTACCCGGGGCGCCTGGCGCTGCGCGGGGTGACGGCCGCCTTCCCGCGCGGCCGGACCACCGCCGTGCTGGGTCCCAACGGCTCGGGCAAGTCGACCCTGCTCGGAGTGGCCGCGGGCGCCATCGTTCCGCTCTCCGGCTCCGTCGCCCGCGCCGGCTCCACCCGGCCCGCCTTCGTCGTCCAGCGCAGCGCCGTCGCCGACGCCCTGCCGATCACCGTGGAGGAGACCGTCGCCATGGGCCGCTGGGCGCACCGCCGCCCGTGGCAGCGCCTGACCGCCCGCGACCGCGCAGTCGTGGCCGAGTGCCTGGCGCGGATGGGCCTGGAGGGGCTCGCCGATCGCCGGCTGGGCGACCTGTCCGGCGGCCAGCGCCAGCGCGCCCTCGTCGCCCAGGGCCTCGCCCAGGAATCCGACCTGCTCCTCCTCGACGAACCGACGGCCGGCCTGGACCTCGACGCCCAGGACCGCATCTCCACCACCCTCGCCGAGGCGTGCGAGCGCGGCACCACCGTCGTGCACGCTACCCACGACCTCGCCGACGCCGCCCGCGCCGACCACTGCCTGATCCTCAAGGACGGCCGCGTGCTCGCCCAGGGCCCGCCCGCCACCGCGCTGACCGGCGACACCGTCCGCGAGAGCTGGGGCCTGACCGGACTGCTGTGACGCCTGCCGCCATGCGCGGGAGAAGTCCTCGCGGCCGTGCCGGTCCCGTTTCGGTCCCGTTCGGCTTATGGGGGAGCGGGTCGCGGAGCGCGGGCCGGGCGGTCCTTCAGGACGGCAGCTGGATCCGCAGGCCGCGGTTGGTGAGGGAGGTGTCCCCGTTGTGGCAGTTGCGTCCGCCCCAGGCGATGAGTCCTTGTGCGGACAGCGCCTCGGCGGCCTCGGCGCCGCAGTAGTCGGCGAGCTCGGTCAGCCGCCGGTAGCCGAGTCCGCCTGAGTGGGGGTCGAACACGCTGAGGTTGCGGCCGTTGAGCGAGATCACCTCCTCGGCCGAGGTGACCCACATTGCTCCGCGGTCGTACGGCGCCACTACCAGGTCGACCGGAGGGCGCAGGTCCCGGACGTCGTGGGAGGCGATCGTCTCCAGGGTGCCTTCCCCGCTCAGGCGTGCGACGTGGGTGCGGGTGTCGTCGGAGGCGAGGAGGTAGGCGGAGCCCCGGTCGTTCGAGGCGATGCCCAGGTAACGGAGCGATCCGGTGAGTTCGACGTCATGGGGCACCACGGAGACCGACTCGCCTTCCGGCTCATAGCGCCGGACCGCGAGGGCGCGGTCGGTGTCGGTGCCGGCCAGCAGGACAGGACCGGGACCGGTCGCCGCCATGGCCTGCACCTGGATGTCGATGTCGGTGGCATGCCAGCGGTCGTCGGCGATCGCGTAGCTCAGGAGTGAGTCTGTCGGCCGGTTCGGCGTGTGCCCGCCGCCGATCACCATCCACTCGTCGGTCGCCACACCCATCGCGTGACTCCGTCCTTCCGGAGCCGGTGCGATGGGCCGCCAGGTGTCGTCCTGCGGGTGGTAGGCCGCTCCGTCCCAGGCGTGCCGGTCAGGGCCGGGTTCGCTCGTCGCGCCGCCCCAGACGATCATCTCCGTTCCCGTCCACACGGCGACGTGCTGCGTTCGCGGCGGCACCGGAGCGGGAGGGATCGCGTCCCAGCCGCCGCCGGTCAGGGAGAGCACCGCCCCGTCCTGGTGCGGTCGGTGCTCGTCTCCGGAGTCTCCACCCCAGATCAGCAGGGAGTCCGCTGCCGGCACCGAGGAGTGCCCGATCCGCGGCTGCAAGGGGGAGGCGTCGATCTCCGACACCACCAGGTCCATCTCCGCCGCCTCAGGGCCGCCAAGGGCGCAGGAGCTCGCCAGGAGGACCAGGGCCAGTAGCCCGATGGGAGTGGCCTTCACCGTATCGAAGCCATTTCTCTCTGTGGAGAATCTCGGAAACCCTATCGGCCCGCTCAGCCCTCTGTGGGCACGGCCCGGGCCCGGCGGCCGGCCGCTTCCAGCCAGACCAGGCCCGCCGAGGCGAGGGCGCAGACCAGCATCACCAGGTAGGCGGTCCGGTAGTCGGCGACGAGCGCCACGTAGCCGGCGGCCGGGGCGCCGGCGGCCAGGCCGATGTCCCAAAACGACGTGAACGCGCCCAGGGCGGCGCCCTGGCGGGAGGAGTCGGTGCGGTTGAGCACGACGAGCGCGAGGGCGGGGAAGAGCAGCGACAGGCCCGCGCCCATGACCAGGCCGCCGAGCACCGCCACCGCGATATTGGGCGCGAAGGCGACCAGCGCGAGCCCGACCGCCTCGGCCAGCGCCGACCACACCGCCACCCGGTTGCCGCCGTAGCGGTCCGGCCAGTGCCCGACGAACAGGCGCACACCCACATAGGTCACACCGAAGGCGTTCAGCGCCGCGATGCCGCCGCTGACCCCCAGCGCCGACATGTGCAGCGCGACGAAGGCGGCCAGCGCGGCGTAGCCGAACGCGGCCAGGGAGAGCGCGATCCCCGGCAGCACGACGGAGGACGGCAGCAGGCCGCCGCGCGCGCCCGTCCCCGGGGCGCGTACGGGGCGCGGCGCGGCCAGCACCAGCGCCACGGCGACCACCGCCAGGCCGGCGCAGCTGAGCCAGACGGCCGCGAAGCCCGAGTAGGACATCACCACGGCGCCGAGCAGCGCGCCCAGCGTGATCCCCGACCACATGGAGATCCCGTAGAGGCCGACCACCCGGCCGCGCCGCTCGGGCGGCGCGAGCGCGACCAGCCAGGCCGCCCCCGCGGTGTACACGGTGCCCTCGCCGATGCCGTGCAGGACGCGGACCGCCACCAGCGACACCAGGTCGCCGGCGGCGAGGTAGGCCGCCCCCGCGAGCACGCACACGACGGCGCCCGCCAGCATCAGGTTCCGGTGCCCGCGCCGGTCCGCCACCCGGCCGGCCAGCGGACGGGTGATCACCGCCGACACCGCGATGGCGGCGACGGCGGTGCCGACCTCGACGTCGCTGCCGCCCAGCCTGTCCTGGACGAAGAACGGGACGGTGGCGAGGGTGGCGCCTACCCCGAGCAGGCAGCAGAACAGGGCGCCGAACAGCGGCAGGAACGGGCGGTAGAAGCGGGCCGCCTCGGCCGCGCGGCTCACGCGCGCCTGCCGGTGCCGGCGTCGGCCGTCGGCCGGACGTGGAAGAAGTGGGTGGGCAGGTGGACCGCGAGTCCCTCGTGGATCTCCGCGCACACCGCCACGCCGGGCCGGGCGAAGGTCCCGGGCGGCGGTTCGGCGACCCGGATCACCGAGCGGCCGCCGTCGAGCAGCCGGGCGGCCATCGCGAAGTCGCCGACCAGCGCGCAGCCCGGCTCCACCATCCGGGTCCGGCTGATGAGGGTGCCGTTGCGGGCCAGGTCCGCGAGCAGCCCGGTGCCGACCATGCGGAAGTAGTAGTCCTGCGGGTTGACGATCATCGCGTGCGCGGTGGCGCCGATCTGCTCGATCTCGTTGCAGGCCGTCATCAGGCCCGCCAGGTAGTCGCCCTGGTAGGGCAGGGTCGCGATGCCCGGATGGGTGAGCAGCCCGTGCTCGCCGATCGTCAGCGCCTGGTTCTCGGCGGTGGCCAGCCGCACCAGCAGCCGGAAGTCGATGAAGGCCGCCAGCCCCTCGGGGTCCTCGAGCAGTTCCTCGGGCAGCTGCACCCACGCCGAAATGGGGTGCACGTCCGCCTCCGCCGTCCCGGAGCGGAAGGCCGCCTCGGGGCGCAGCGCCGACTCGCGCACGGTGGCGGCCTCGGCGGCGCCGGGCCGGTCCTCGGTCCAGAACCGGACCGGGCCGGCCCCGGCCGGGCGCTTGCGGAACAGGTTGCGCACCGTCACCCGGGGCCGGTCCTTGGTCGGCTGGAAGGCGTCGGTGATGGTGAAGTCGAAGCGCACCGCCGCGCCGGTGCCCTCGGCGGCGAAGGCGCGGGCGAAGGCCGCGCCGGGAGAGGCGGCGGGGGAGTCGGCGGGCGGCGCGGCGGCGGGCGTGCGTGCGGGGGACGGGGAGACCATGGCTGCTCCGCTCAGATCGCGTGCTTGACGAGCTCGTCGTAGAAGGG
This sequence comes from Allonocardiopsis opalescens, assembly GCF_003002095.1. Classification (GTDB taxonomy): domain Bacteria; phylum Actinomycetota; class Actinomycetes; order Streptosporangiales; family Streptosporangiaceae; genus Allonocardiopsis; species Allonocardiopsis opalescens. Next base: position 1,337,380 of record NZ_PVZC01000001.1, read on the forward strand.
GCGGTGGTAGTCGTAGTGGGAGCGCAGCAGCGCGTCGTCGTCCACCGTGGCGGTGTATCGGCTCGCGGGCGCCTGGAAGCCGGAGCTGGCGCTGGCCGCCCGGTGCCACTGGCGGGTGCGGCTCCACTCGGCGCGGTCCCCGGGCCGCCAGCTCAGCGCCTCGGCCACGAAGGGCAGGCCGACCGCGGCGCAGTAGGCGGCCACCACGGCGGCGGGGTCGGCGAGCAGCCGGTCGGCGTCCACCACCGCGGGCGCCCGCCCCGTCACGGCGCGGACCAGCGCGAAGATGTCGTACAGGTGCTCGTAGCCGAACTCGTGCCGGGCGGCTGTGGGCTTCATCGCGTGCAGTGAGGCGATGGCCGGGCGCGGGTCGCGGACGATGAAGGTGTGGGTGATGTCGGCGATCCGCTCCGGGTGCTCGAACAGGTAGCCGTAGCGGTACTCGACGGTGTCCTTGAAGAACACCGGGCGGTCGCTGGCCAGCTCCCTGAGCCGGTCGAAGACCTCCGCCGCCGAGCGCGCCACCACGGTGCCGCCCGCCCCGTCCGGCAGCGCCACCTCGCCGGTGTCCACCAGGGTGACCAGCGGTTCGTGCACCACCGTGACATCGCCGCGCTCGATCATCATGCGCAGGAAGGCGGTGGACAGCGAGCGCGGGTGCGCCCACAGCGCGATCACCGTCACATCGACCACCCGGTGGGGACGCGGTCCCAGCGGTGCTCGCGCAGCCGGGCCGCCAGCCCGGCGTCCAGCGGCCGGCCGTCGGAGACGGCCAGGTTGGCGCGCACGTGCTCGATCCTGCGCATACCGGGGATGACGGTGCTGACGGCCGGATGGTGCAGGATGAACCGGAGCGCCAGTTCGGCCATCGTCATCCCCTCGGGCACCAGCGCGCGCAGCCGCTCGGCGCGCTCGACGCTGGGGCCGAGGTTCTCGGGGCCGAAGTAGGTGGCCCGCCAGTCGTCCTCGGGGAAGGTGGTCGTGCGGGTCAGCGCCCCGGTGAGCGAGCCCTCGTCGAAGGGGACGCGGGCGATGATGCCGATGCCCTCGCGGGCGGCCCGCCCGAACAGCTCGTCCTCGGGCGCCTGGTCGAAGATGTTGTAGATGACCTGGATGACGTCGATCAGGCCGGTGTCGAGCGCGGCGAAGCAGTTGGCCGGCTCCCAGCGGTTCACGCTGATGCCCACCCCGCCGATGACGCCCTCGGCCCGCAGCTCGGTGATCGCCGCCTGCCAGCGCTCGTCCTTGGCCCAGCGGTCCTCCCAGACGTGGAACTGCATGAGGTCGATGCGGTCCACGCCCAGGTTCTCCAGGCTGCGGTACGTGAACTCGCGGATGTGGCCGGGCGGGAAGACCTCGTCGAGGGTGTCCTCGGGGCGCGGGGGCCACTCCCGGTTGAGCGGCGGGATCTTGCTGGCGACGTACAGCCGCCGGTCCGGGTGGCGGGCCAGCAGTGCCCCGAGCAGCTGCTCGCTGACGCCGCGGCCGTACACCCAGGCGGTGTCGAAGAAATTGCAGCCCAGCTCGACGGCCTCGTCCAGGCAGCCCGGCGCGGTGTCGTAGTCCCAGCCGGTGAAGCCGCCGGGCCCGCCGCCGATGCCCCACATGCCGTACCCGACCTCGCTGACCTGCCAGCCGAGCCGGCCCATCGTGCGGTACCGCATCTTGCTCCCCATCTCTGTGTCGTCCGCCGTCACGGTGTCGTGGCGGCCGCTAGGCACCGGCCTGCTGGAGTTCGCGGGTCTCGCCCGGCGGCCCGAGCAGCCCGCCGTGGTGGTCGAAGTAGCGGCGGTAGGCGGCGATCGGGCCGCCGAGCCAGTCGTCGGTCAGGCCCTGCCGCCGCTCCAGCCGGCGGCAGGCGCTCTTGTCGAACAGGCGCGGGTTGTCGGTGAGCAGCCGGCCGAACATCCGCTCGGCCGCCGCCTCGCCGCCGTCGCCCGTGTCGGGCAGCAGCGCGAGCAGGGTGTTGAGCTCGCGGTCGCCGCTGCGGACCGCCGCCTCGCGCAGCCGCGCCAGGAACTCCGTGCACGGCACCCGGCGCACCAGCGTGCCGAAGCGGGAGAACACCTCGGCGAAGCAGACGCTCTCGGGGTGGAAGACGTGCAGGTCGCGTCCCCACGCGTCCGGGTCGAACACGGCGGCGGCCATGCGCGCCGCGGCGTAGTCCACCGGGGTGTAGTCCGAGCGGATGTCGGTGTTGGGGCAGACGCCGAGCCGGTGGAAGGCCGACAGCAGCAGGTGGGTGAGCGCCCGGGGGTTGGGGTGGCCGTCGTCGGCGGGCATCACCTCGCCGAGCCGCAGCACGGTGACCACCGCCCCGCGGCGGCGCGCCCCGGCCAGGTAGCGCTCGGCCGCCCACTTCGACCGGCTGTAGCCGCTCACCGGCACCGCCACCTCGGCCAGGTCGACGGACTCGGGCAGCACGGCGCCCCGGCGGGCCGCTTCGGCCTCCAGCACGCCGAGCGTGGAGACGTGGTGCAGCGGCTTGGGCCGCCGGTCCAGGGCGAGCCGCAGCATCTCGCGGGTGCCGAGCACATTGGGCGCGCGGTGCGCGCCGTAGTCGTACAGGAAGTTCACCAGCGCGCCGGCGTGCAGCAGCGCGTCGCAGCCGCGGGCCAGCCGGTCCCAGGTGGCGGCGTCCAGGCCGAGCCGGGGGAGGGTGAGGTCGCCGGCGACCGCGCTGAGCCGCGCGGCGGACCGCTGCCCGTCGAGCCCCTGCGCGGCCAGCGCCTCGCGGACCCGGCGCAGCGCCGCGGCGTCCTCGCCCGCCCGGACCAGGCAGACGACCCGCGCGTCGGTCCGCTCCAGCAGCTCGTGCACCAGCCGGGCCCCGACGAAGCCGGAGGCGCCGGTGACCAGCACGGTGCCCGGCGCCCGGGACGGCGGCGCGGGCGCGGCGGGGAAGGCGGCCGGCGCGCTCGCGTCGCGGCGCAGCAGCGCCTCGTCGTCGGTGTCGGCGGCGGGCCGGGCCAGGCGGTCGTCGATCAGCCGGGCCAGCGCCGTGGCGCGCGGCTGGTCGAACAGGTCCCGCACCCCGACGGGGACGCCGAAGGCGGCCCGCAGCGCGGCCACCGCGGCCACGGCGCTGATGGAGTCGGCTCCGGCGCGCATGACGTCGTCGTCGGGGCCGAGGGCCGGCTGGTGCAGCACCGAGCGCAGCACGCGCAGGACGCGGGCCGCCGTGCCGTCGTCGTCGGGGCCGGCGGGCGCGGCGGGCGGGCCGAGCAGCCGGCGGTCCAGCACCTCGGCCAGCGCGCGCCGGTCGACCTTGCCGTTGTCGGTGAGCGGCATCGCGGCCAGCACGACGTAGTAGCGCGGCAGGCTCGTGCGCGGCAGCACCCGCGTCAGGCGCTCGCGCAGCGCCTCCTCGGTCAGCCGCTCGTCGCCGGCGGCGAACAGGGCCAGCGCGCGGGCGCCCCCGGCGGTGGCGGCCAGCACCTTGGCCTGGCGGACGCCGGGGACGCCCTCGGCGGCCACCTCGATCTCGCCCGGTTCGATCCGCACGCCGCCGACCTTGACCTGGACGTCGGCGCGCCCCTGGAAGTGCAGCCGGCCGGCCGCGTCGTAGTAGCCCAGGTCCCCGGTCCGGTACAGCCGGTCTCCGGGCACGGACGCGAAGGGGTTGGGCACGAAGACCGCGCCGGTGCGCGCCGGGTCGCCGCGGTAGCCGGCGCCCAGGCAGGCGCCGCCGACCACGATCTCGCCGGTGGCGCCGGGCGGCAGCGGGCGCAGCGCGTCGTCCACCACGACGGCGTAGCAGTTGTCGATGGGCCGGCCGAGCGGCACCGCGTCGCCGTCGGCCGCCTGGACCGGGTGGAAGACCATGCCGATGGAGGTCTCGGTCGGGCCGTAGCCGTTGGTGACCCGCAGGCCGGGCAGCAGCGTCCGCAGCCGGTGCACCATCCGGGGGTTGATCTCCTCGCCGCCCACCACCAGTTCGCGCAGCGACGCGATGCGCCGCAGCGCGGCGGGGTCGCCGTCGACCATGGCCACCACCACGTTGAAGATGCTCGGCACGAAGTCGGTCAGGGTGACGCCGTGCGCGGCGATCGCGGCGATGGTGTGCTCCAGGTCCAGGAACTCGTCCTGGGGCGGGACGACCGTGCGGCCGCCGATCGTCAGCGGCCAGAACAGCTGCCAGACCGAGGAGTCGAAGGTGTGCCTGCTGTTCTGCAGCACGACGTGGTCGGCGGTGGGCTCGAAGTAGCGCGACATGAAGCGGAAGCGGTTGGTCAGCCCGCCGTGCAGGTTGACCGCGCACTTGGGGGTGCCGGTGGTGCCGGAGGTGAAGATCCCGTAGATCGGGTCGTCGGGGCGCAGCGGCACACCGGGGCGGTGCGGGCTCGGGGCGATCCGGTCGACCGCCACCTCCAGGGCCCGGCCCGGGTGGTGGTGCGGCGGGGCGGTGTGCGCGGCGTGCAGCACCAGCCGCGGCGCCAGTACGTCGAGCGCGGTCGCGATCCTTGCCTCCGGCCAGGCCGGGTCGAGTGGCACGAAGGCGGCGCCGAGCTTCATCAGGGCGAGGTAGCCGGTGACCAGCTCCAGGCTGTTGCCCATCAGCACCGGCACGGTGTCGCCGCGCCCGACGCCGCGGTCGGCCAGCGCCGCGGCCAGCCCGTTGGCCAGTTCGTCGAGTTCCCGGTATCCGAGGGTGCGTCCGAGGTGGGTCACCGCGGGACGGTCGGGGGCGAGGTCGGCCTGCCGCTCGATCATGGTGGGGATCGCGACGAAGGGGCCGTAGGGCACCGCGCGGCCGGCCAGGGGGCCGAGCACCAGCGCGCGGGAGCGCGCGCCGATCCCGGGAGCCGCGGCGGCCGGCAGCCGCGGGTCGGCCAGCAGCGCGGCCAGCACCTCGGCGAAGACCTCGGCGGCCGCGGTGCGCGCCCGCCACCACGGGTCCGCGCGGTCGCAGTCGACCGCGGCGGTGATGGCGGCGGCGGTCGGCCGGCAGGTGACCAGCACCCCGGCGCCGGTCGCCGGCTCCGCCTCGGCGGCCTCGCCACCGCTCAGCAGGCGGACGTGCATCAGTTCGCCGGCCGGACCGGAGGCGGGCCGGGCCAGTTCGCGCAGGCGGGCCCGCGCCGACGCTCCGTCGAGGTGGCGCACCTCCTCGGGCGGCTCGGGCAGGTCCACGGCCGCCGGCCCGGCCGTCACCCGCAGGCCGCAGCGGCGGCCCAGCCGGGCCAGGGTCTCGACCGCGGCGAGCGCGGCCGTTTCGGCCGTCACCTCGGGGCCGGTCAGGCCGCCTCCCGGCGATTCGCGGGAGTAGCGGCCGTCGTCGTGGTGGTCTGGGTTCGCACCTGGCGCGCCGGCCGGAAAGCTCATACACCCTCCGCGGTGACAATTCCGGGACGCCCCACGGGGGTGTGGTGGAAGGCGGGCTGCCGGAGTGGCCGCAACGGAGCAGACGTTAATTGATCGTTTTTCGCTACGGAAGTCGTGATCTGTGATAATAAGGCTACGGTTGGTGATCGTTTCAGCTGGTGGCCGGGTTTCGGACGAAGAAAATGCTGGAGAGGGCGCTGTACTCACCTCGGTGCCATATGTTGCTCTCCCGGTGGTGACAGCGCCTTCGGCCCTCTGGATCGTCGTCGGAAATCGTGATATCGGGGCATGCGCGAACGGACGGTTGATTGATCTTGAATCGGCTCGGCGTCTTCGGTGTTCACGTTCGGTGATATCGGCGGGCGCGGAAACGAAAAGGAAATGCGTTCTTCCGGGCGATGATCAATTGAGTCGGTCGGGCGACACCGCGGCCGCGGCGCCCTGCGCCGCACCCGTCGCCGCCGCTCCGGTCACCGCCTCGGCCAGCAGCCGGCCCACCGCCGGGGCGGTCTGCACGCCGTAGCCGCCCAGCGCGGCCAGCCAGAAGAAGCCGGGGGCGGAGCGCTCGGCACCCACCACCGGAGTGTCGTCGGCCGTGCTGCTGCGCAGCCCGGCCCAGGCGCGCACCACCCTGCGGACCGAGAGGCTCGTCGCGGCCTGCAATCGTTCGACGCCGAGAGCGACGTCGATGTCGGCGGGCCTGGCGTCCACGGGCGGCGAGGGTGTGGCGTCCATCGGCGACACCAGCAGCCGTCCCGACTCCGGCTTGGCGTAGAAGCTGTCGCGCACATCGCACAGCATCGGCCACCCGGCCGCCGAGGTGCCCGCGGGCAGGTCCACCAGGAAGGCGGTGCGCCGCAGCGGCGTGAGCCCGATCCTCCGCACCCCGGCCAGCCCGGCCACCTCGTCGGCCCAGGCCCCCGCGGCGTTCACCACCACGGGCGCGGTGAACACACCGGCGTCGGTGTCCGCCCGCCAGCTGCCGCCCCGCCGGGCCAGCGCACGCACCCGCGCGCCCGTCACCACCCGGCCGCCGGCCCTCCGCACGCCCCGCAGGAAGCCCTGGTGCGCCGCGTCGACATCGATGTCCATCGCACCGGGGCGGTACAGCGCCCGGCTGACGCGCTCCCTCCGCACGATCGGCACCAGCTCGGCCGCCTCACGGCGCCCGATCTCGCGGGCCGGCTCCGCCGCTGCCGCACCGTCGGCGAGCGCCGCCTCGAAAGCCCCCTCGTCACCCGGCGGACACAGCGCCAGCACACCGCGCGGACCCAGCACCGGATGGTCGGCGAAACCCTCAGGCGGGTCCCGGTAGAAGGCCCGCCCCGCGGCCGTGAGCCCGCGCACCGCGGCATTCCCGAAGTACTCCGACAGCAGCGCCGCCGAGCGCCCGGTGGAGTGGTGCCCGGCCGCCGCCTCCATGTCGAGCACGACCGCCCGTCCACTGCCCGAAAGGAAGTAACCCGCGGCGGCACCGGCGATACCGCCGCCCACGATGAGGAAGTCGGTCACAGGATCTCCTCGCCCGCCCCGCCGCCGGACCTGTCCACCCGCCGGACCCCGCCCCGCCGCCTCCGCGCCGCGCCGACAGGGCCGCACGCCCGTTTCCTCCCCCCGGGCAGACCGGACGAACCGCCCCAAAAGGCGATTGGTCGATGGTGGGCGAGGAACGTTTCCGTGCCGTGCTCGAAGAGCGCCGCGCCGGGGCGGTGTTCCGGTACGCGTTCCGGACTCGCTGTCGTTTCCGTCCAAGACCTTCGCCGCGGCGCGGTCTAGCGTGGAGACGGCAGCTCGCCCGATCATGAGGAGTCGGCACAATGCGCGACCTGGTGTACACCGGTTTCATGTCCCTCGACGGTGTCGTGGACTCGCCCGGCGGTGGGCCGGGGGAGGAGCACCGCAGCGGCGGCTGGGTGTTCAAGGACCTGGAGTTCGTCCCGGAGGCATGGTCGCTGAAGGGGGAGGAGCTCGCCGACACGACGGCGCTGATGTTCGGCCGCCGCAGCTACCAGGCCTTCGCCCCGGTCTGGCCCGGCTCGGAGGACCACGCCGGGTACAAGGACCTGCCCAAGTACGTGGTGTCGAGCACCCTGTCCGACGACGCCCTCGTCGACGGGTGGGGGCCGACGACCATCCTGCGCTCGACCGAGGACGTCGCCGCGCTCAAGGAGGGCGAGGGCGGCGCGATCTTCATCCACGGGAGCGCGGAGCTGGCCCGGCGGCTGTCGGACGCGGGCCTGATCGACCAGTACAACCTGCTGGTCTTCCCCGTGCTGCTCGGTGCCGGCAAGGGCGTGTTCGGCCGGGCCGACCGCGACAAGCAGATGCTGGCCCTGCGGGAGTCGGAGCGCTACTCCAACGGGATCCTGAAGCTGGTCTACGAGGTCAGGCGCTGATCCAGGTCGAGGGCGATCGCGCCGCCGGAGCCCTCGCGCAGCTGCCCGGCGGTGCGTCCGACGTAGCAGCGCAGCGCCCGGGCCAGGTGCGGTTCGTCGAAGTAGCCGAACTTGGCGACGACGTCGGCGACCGCTTCGCCGGCCGCCAGCAGCTCCGCCGCCGTGCGGGCCCGCTCGATCTGCCGGACGGCGCCGCGCGTCAACCCGGTCGCGGCGCGGAACCGGCGTTCGACCGTGCGCCCCGAGACGGCCGGGCGGTCGCCCCGCAGCACCTCGGCGACGAGGGGGTCGCGGACCACGGTCCCGGACCGGACGAGACGCTCGACCAGGGCCTCGGCGTCGTCGGGACCGGGCGTCTCCCAGCGCGCGCCGTCCAGCCGGAACGTCCGCCGCGTGGTGTCGGGCAGCTCGACGCCGCCGTCGACCAGTGAGGGCGTGGGCGCGGCCCGCAAGGAGGTTCCCAAGGCGAACTCGATGCCGGTGAAGCTCGCCCCCTCCGGCACCGGCGCCGTGCCGGTCCGCGTCTCGGGACCGGTGACGCTCGCGTACGCCCGGCCGCCACGCTCCCAGAACACCAGGCCCCAGCGCACGCCGGCGACGGACGTCATCGCCGCCACCCGCTCACTCGTGCAGGTCCACACGGTGTCGACCCACGGTGAGTCCGACCCGCGCGTCCCGAAGCGCAGCTCCACGGGCGCAGGATACGCCGCGCCGGGCGCAGGCGCCGAGCGGCTGTGCCGGGGTGTCGCCCCGGCCGGGTTCACGCACCTGGGCCGCCGTCTCCCCGGGGCGGGCGATGGGACGGGGGGCGGCGCAGCGGGTTGGACACGTCGGGCGGGGCCGGTTCCGGGACGGGCGGACGGCCGGGGTCGCGGACGGGGGTGAAGGCGACCGGGAGCGCCTCCAGGCCGGGGGTGGCCAGGCTGAGGCGGTGGCGCAGCCGGTCGGCGGGAAGGGTGGGGTGCAGGTCGGGCAGGGCCTGGAGGAGTGCGGTGAGGGCGTGGGTGGCGATGGTGGCCGCCAGGTGGTGGGCGGGGCAGCGGTGCGCTCCGGCGCCGAAGGCCAGGTGCGCCCGCTGGCCTGCGCGGACGCCGTCGCCGGTGAGTCCGGGGTCGGTGTGGGCGGCGGCGATGCCCACCAGGACGTGGTCGCCGGCGCGGACCAGGGCGCGGCCCATTCGGGTGGTGCGGGTGGCGTAGCGGTCGGCCACCGCCAGCGGCGGATGCCGCCACAGGGCGGCTTCGACCGCGTCGGCCGGGCGCACACCGCCGCCGGCCATCGCCGCGCGCAGTACCGGGTCGTAGACGAGGGCCGCCACCGTGTGGGTGACGAGGTCGCCCAGCAGCGGAGCGTGCGCGGCCAGCATCGCCACCTGGTCGCGCACCTCCGTCTCCCGCAGCGCCGGATCCTCCAGGAGGCGGCCGAGCACACCCCCCGACGGCTCCGCCGTCGCGGGGGCGGCCGGAGCGGGAGCCGCGGCGGGTACCGCCCGCCGCCGCCGGGGTGTGTCCTTCGGGGCGGCCGCGGCGTCACCGTTCAGGCGGCGCTGAGCGGTGACGGCCTCGGCGAAGGCCAGCACGGGATCGGGCGCGCCGGGAGCGGGCCGGGCTTCGGTGAGCCGGTGCAGGGCGTCGGCCTCGGCCGGGGCGAGGCCGAGGATGCGGGCGGTGAGGTGGTGGGCCAGCGGCCGGGCGAACTGGCCGGCGATCTCGGCCTGGCCGGTGGGGGCGAAGCGACTGATGAGCCCCTCGGCGATGAGCCGGGTGGCCTCCCCGAGCCGGGCGGGTCTCAGCGGCTCCAGCGCGTCGGCGAGCCCGCCCCGCAGCCGCTGGTGCTCGGTCCCGTCGGTGCCGGCCGCCTGTCTCAGCCGATCGCCGTCCGCCGCACCGCCACCGGCACCGGAGGGACGTCTCCGGCGCGGATCGGAGGAGAAGCGGTCGGCATCGCGCAGCACGTCCAGCACCGCGTGGTAGTCCAGCACCAGCCACGCCCCCACCCCGCGCGCCACCTGCACCGGGGCGATCGGACCGAACTCCGCCCGCAGCTGCGCGACCAGGGCGTCCATACCGCCCGCGACGGCCAGCGGCGCGCCGTAAACCGGCACCGCCCGCGCCAGGGTCACCACCTCGTCCGAACGCGCCATGGGACACCGCCAATCACCCGACAGGGACAGACCGGAAGAGACAGGAAGAGGTGAGGGGCGGGCAGCCTACCGGTCGCGCGGACGGAGGCGCGCCGGCGGCACCGCCCGGCCCTCACCGGAAGATGACCTTCCCTGGTTCTCTAGAGTCTCCTGCTTCGGGTGGATTTGCAGCCGACTCCCACCGATCCGCCTCCTCATCCGGTGACGGCGGCGGTGTCGGCCCCTGGGCGGCACGTGCAGCCTGGCTGCGCCATTGAGCACCCCGACCGGGGCGAGAGACTGGTGTCCTGGAAGGCGCCGGATCCAGCGCCGTCATGAGCAATAAAACCGTTCATCTAATCTGTTTTTATAGTTTAATGACTGTGTCGGCCGCAGAAGCGGCCGATGGGACTGGCCCGGGACCGCCCGCGACTCCCGGTGACCGAGTGGCGCATCCGTTCGAACGTTCGAGGAGGGCCGATGCCGGCCGCGTTCTCCGCAGAGGAGAAGACCCGCATCACCGAACTGCTGCTGGAATCGGGCCGACGCCTGTTCACCACGCGCGGCCTGCGCAAGACCTCGCTGGACGAGCTCGTCGCCCCGGCGGGAATCGCCAAGAGCAGCTTCTACCAGTTCTTCGACTCCAAGGAGGCGCTGTACCTGGAGCTGATGATGCGGCAGACGGCCCAGGTCAAGCGGCACGTCATCGACGAGGGCCTGCTCGCGGGCGGCGATGTCCGCGACGGTCTGCGCCGCTTCCTGCGCGCCACCGTCACCCAGCTCACCACCGATCCGCTCTACGGGCGGCTGATGACCCACCCCGAGGAGATGGCGGCCGTCACCCGCCGGCTCGACCCCTCGCGGGTCGCCGACGATCCCGACAACCCGCTTCGGGCGCTCACCGAGTTCATCGTCCGCGGGCAGGAACGCGGCGAACTGGTCGCGACGGACCCCGCCGTCATCATCGGCGTGATCCAGGCCGTCGTGCTGACCCCGGTGCACGCCGACCGGCTCAGCGACCCTGAGCGCTTCCCCGCCGTCCTCGACCTGCTGATCGACGTCGTCACAGCGGGTCTCGCACCCCGAAAGGAATGACCGTCCCATGACCGCATCCGACCCGAACAGGGTCCTGATCGTCGGAGCCGGCATCGCCGGTCTGGCCGCCGCCCTGCGCCTGCACCGAGCGGGCCGGCGGCCGGTGGTCGTCGAACGCTCCCCGGCCCGGCGCGGCGGCGGCTACGCCGTCGCGTTCGCCGGCGTCGGCTACGACGCGGCCGAGCGGATGGGCGTGCTGCCGGCCCTGGCCGAACGGCACATCACCCCGGACGAGATGGTCTACCTGAAGCCCAGCGGAGCGGTCTCGTTCACCGTGCCGGGCGAGACGGTGCGGTCCATGGTCGGCGAGCGGTCGCTGAGCCTGCTGCGCGGCGACATCGAGGACGTCCTGTACCAGGCGGTGCGCGACCACGCGGAGTTCCGCTTCGGAACGGTCGTGGAGGAGATCGCCCAGGACGAGCGCGAGGTCCGGGCCCGCCTGAGCGACGGCACGACCGTGACCGCCGAGCTGCTCGTGGGCGCCGACGGACTGCACTCCGCCACCCGGACCCAGGTGTTCGGGCCTGAGGCCGACTTCCGGCGGGACCTGGACCACATGGCCGGTGTGTTCATGCTCGACCGGCTGCCCGAAGGCGTACCGGCGGGCGCGACGGTCTCGCTCACCGACGCCGGCCGCACCCTGGCCATCATCGACCTGGGCCAGGGCCGCGCGGCGGCCTTCTTCGGCTACCGCACCACCGACCCGCAGGGCGAGCTGGCGGCCGGGGCCGCCGCCGCCCTCCCTCGTGCGTTCGCCGACGTCGGGTGGGTCGCGCCCGAGGTGCTGGCCCGGCTCGCGGCGGCCGACTCGGTCTACTTCGACACCATCAGCCAGATGGTCGTGCCGCGCTGGAGCCGCGGCCGGGTCGTGCTGCTCGGCGACGCCGCCTGGTGCGTCACCCTGTTCGCCGGCTACGGCTCCTCCCTCGCCGTGGGCGGCGCCGACCTGCTCGGCACCGCGCTGGAGGAGCACCCCGGCGACATCCCGGCCGCCCTGGCGGCCTGGGAGGAGCGGCTGCGCCCCGAGACGGAGCGCAAGCAGCGGCTCGGCCGCCGGGTCAAGGGACTCTACGCCCCGGTCTCACCCGTCGCCCGCTGGGTGCGCGACCTGCCGCTGCGGATGGCCTCCTATCCCTGGGCCGGCCGTCTGCTCCAGCGGCGCCTCCAGCTCAAGGGCTGACCCGTCGCAGCCGCGGCGCGGACGCTCCGCGACAACGGATCCAAGGGAAGGAGACACCGTGAGACTGCTGGTCCTGGGTGGGACCCACCATGTGGGGCGCGCCGTCGTCGAGACCGCCCTGGAGCGCGGCGACCACGTGACCACCCTCAATCGGGGCCGAAGCCGGCGCCCGGACCCCGGCGTCGAGCCCCTGACCGCCGACAGAGCCGATCCGGCGGCGGTCGAAGCGGCGCTCGGCACCCGCGAATGGGACGCCGCCATCGACACCTGGGCGTGGGCGCCCAGCGCCGTCGCCCACGCCGCGGACCTGCTCGCCGACCGCGTCGGCCACTACGGCTACGTCTCCAGCCGGGGCGTGTACCGCTGGCCCTGGCCGCCCGGCGCCGACGAGCGGGCGCCCCTGGTCGACGGCGACCCCGACAGCGCGGACGGCGCCGACTACGCCGCCGCCAAGCGGGGCGGCGAACTCGCCGCCCTGCGCGCCTTCGGCGACCGCGCGCTGCTGGCGCGGGCCGGGATGATCCTCGGCCCCTACGAGGATGTCGGCCGCATCCCGTGGTGGCTGCGCCGCGTCGAGCGCGGCGGCCGCGTCCTGGCCCCTGGACCGGCCGACGCCCCGCTGCAGTACGTGGACGCCCGCGACCTGGCGGCCTGGATGCTCACCGCGGCCGACCGCGGTCTCGGCGGCGCGTTCAACGCGGCCGGCCCGTCGGGGGCCACGACGGTCGGCGGGCTGCTGGGCACCATGGTCGAGGTCACCGGCGCGGACACCGAACTGCTCTGGGCCGCGCCCGACGCCCTGGAGGAGGCCGGGCTGTCGCTGGGGACCGAACTGGGCCTGCGCTTCCCCGGAGTCCCGGACCCCACCGGCCTGCACGACGCCGACGTGTCGGCGGCCGCCGCCCAGGGCCTGCACTGCCGCCCGGTGGGCGACACCGTCGCCGACACCTGGGCCTGGCTGCGCGCCGAAGGCGACCCCGAGCCCCGACCCGACGCCCCGGACCCGGCCACCTGGAGCGATCCGGCGAAGGAACGAGAGCTGCTGGACCGGCTCACCGGCCGGACACCGGCGGACCGGAGCTGATCGGTTGCACTCGCGGGTGCGTTCCCTGGTCCGCGGCCGCCGCAAGGTCCTCGCTCGGCCTCGCGCAAGCCAGGCGGTGTCTGCGCTTGGGCAGGCCGAAGGTCGGGTGCGCGGCGGCCCACAGCGCCATCCTGAGGATGCCCGACTTGATCCGCGCGGCCTTCCGGCCGCCCGCGTGGTTCGGCTTCGCCCGCCCTTCGTCGTCGACCGGCTGCAGGATCCCGTCCCGCCGCCCGAGGCTGATGTGGTTGTACGTGTAGACCAGCTTGGTGAGCGGGACCTCGCGGCCGGTCAGGCGGCCCACGATCGCCTCGATCGCCTGCCTGCCGGTGCAGCCGGCCGAGGCGCACGACATCGGCAGCGGCCGGCCGTTGTCGCCGATGGCGTGGACGCCGTCGCCGATGGCGTAGACGTTCGGGTGCGAGAGCGACCGCATGGTGCGATCGACCACGATCCGGCCGGTCGCGGTGACCTCCAGCCCGCCGGCGGCGGCGATGGGGGCGACCGCGAACCCGGCCGTCCACACGGTCGCGTCGGACGCCAGGGCGGTGCCGTCGGCGCACAGCACCCGCGTCGCTTCGACGGCTTCGACGCTGGTGTGCTCCAGGACGGTGATGCCCAGCCGGTCACAGGCCCGGCGCAGGTGGCCGCGGGCCCCGGCGGAGAGCCGGGCGGCGAGTTCTCCGCGGGCGACCAGCGCCACCGACAGGCCGGGCCGGGATTCGGCGATCTCGGTGGCGGTCTCGATGCCGGTCAACCCGTCACCGACGACCAGTACGCTCCCGCCTTCGCCACGCCCTTCCAGGCTGTCCAGGCGTTCGCGCAGGCGCAGCGCCGAGGGCCGGGCGGCGACGTCGAAGGCGTGCTCGGCCACGCCGGGGACGCCGTGGTCGGCGACGCGGCTGCCGAGAGCGTAGACAAGCGTGTCGTAGCCGAGTTCGCCGCCGTCGGCGCCGGCCAGGGTGGCGGTCCGGCGTTCGGGGTCGATGGCGGTGACGCGGGCCAGACGCAGCCGTATCCCCGTGCCCGCGAAGACGTCGGCGAGCTTCGGAGCCTCGATCTCCCGGCCGGCCGCCAGCTGGGCCAGCCGCATGCGCTGGACGAAGTGCGGTGCGGCGTTGACCACCGAGATCTCGGTGTCCCGCGGGGAAAGGCGGCGGGCCAGGCTGCCGGCCGCGTAGGCCCCGGCATAGCCGGCGCCGAGGACGACGATGCGGTGCTTCATGTGCTGCTCCTGTCGGTTCGCCTGCTCGCCCGCGTCACCGATCCTGCTGATCGAGCGCGCCGTGCGCCTCCGCCGAAAGGTCCTGCCAGTCGGCCCAGCTCTTGAGCCGGTCGGCGTAGACCTGCTGGAGCATGGGGTAGAAGCCCTGGCCGAACAGCACCCGCAGGGGCGGCTTGTCGGAGTCGACGATCTTGAGGAGTGCCCGGGCCGCGGCGGCCGGGTCGCCGGCGGGCTGCTTGCCCGCGAACGCGGCGATGCGCTGCCGAAGGCCGTCGTAGATGGGGTCGGGCTCGGCCAGGTGGCCGTTGTCGAGGGGATCGGGGTTCCTGCCGGCCCGGGTGGCGAAGCCGCCGGGCTCGATGACGGTCACCTTGATGCCGAAGTCGGCGACCTCGTGGGCGAGGGATTCGTTGAGGGCCTCCAGGGCCCATTTGGAGGCGCTGTAGGCGCCGCTGAGCGGCATCGCCATGAGCCCGGCCGCCGAGGACAGCTGGACGATGTGTCCCGCGCGCTGCTCGCGCAGGTAGGGCAGCGCGGCCTGGATCACCCACACCGCGCCGAACAGGTTGGTCTCCAGCTGGTCGCGCACGTCCTGTTCGGCCAGTTCCTCGACCGCGCCGACCTGGGCGTAGCCGGCATTGTTCACGATGACGTCCAGCCGGCCGAAGTGCTCCCTGGCGCGCTTCACGCGCTCGAAGACGGCGGCCTTGTCGGTCACGTCCAGCTGCAGCGGAAGCACCGCCCCGCCATAGGCCGCGACCAGCCCGTCGAGGCGTGCGGTGGTCCGGGCGGTGGCGGCCACCTTGTCGCCGCGCGAAAGGGCGGCCTCGACGAAATTGCGGCCCAGGCCGCGGGACGAACCGGTGACGAACCAGACCTTGCTCATGATGTCCTTCCTGCCGCCGCGGCGGTCCGCACGCGACGGCCGAGGCGTTCGATCGTGGAGACGTGTGCCGCGCGGATCGTTCGCGCGGCCTCCTGGCGAACACCAGGCGCCATCGGTCCGAGCGCTGTGACGGCACGGCCATGTGACCTAGGCCACCGCACGCGGGTGTCACACCGCGTTGAGGAGCGGCGCCTTGTACGTGAAGCGCGGTTGAGGAGCCAACAGGCGGGAGCCGGCCATGAAAGAGCGCAGCGAGCCGCCGGCGGCCGCAGCCGAGCCGATGGTCGGTGGCGGCCGGACGGACCCGGCGACCGGGGCGTTCGTCGCCCACCGCAAGCTGCTGTTCACCGTCGCCTACGAAATGCTCGGCTCGGCGGCCGACGCCGAGGACGTCCTGCAGGAGACCTGGCTGCGGTGGGTCAAGGTCGACCTGGAGCAGGTCCGGGACCAGCGCGCCTACCTGGTGCGGATCGCCACCCGGCGCTCGCTGGACCGGCTGCGCACCATGAAGCGCCGCAAGGAGGTGTACGTCGGTCCCTGGCTGCCCGAGCCCCTGCTCACCGCGCCGGATGTGGCCGAGGACGTCGAACTCGCCGAGAGTGTGTCGATGGCGCTCATGCTCGTCCTGGAGACGCTCTCACCGACCGAGCGCGCCGTCTTCGTGCTGCGTGAGGTCTTCGACCTCGGTTACGAGGAGATCGCGGCCGCCGTCGGCAAGACCCCGGCAGCCGTACGCCAGATCGCCCATCGGGCCCGCCGGCACGTCGATGCGCGGCGGCCTCGCGAGGCGGTTCCCCAAAGCCAGGTCCGGCTGGCTCTGGAGTCGTTCCAGCGCGCATTGGAAACCAGGGACCTGCAGGGCCTGCTCGACGTGCTCGCCCCTGAGGTCGTTCTGATGAGCGACGGCGGCGGCGTCAAACAGGCCGCACCGCAGCCGATCACCGGCGCCGGGAAGGTGGCCCGCATGATCGTCAGCGGACTCGGCAAGGCCAGGATCGCCCTCACCAGCGAGCTCACCGTGGTCAACGGCAACCCGGCACTCCTCCTGCGCGTGGACGAGGAGATCGACGGCGTCATAGCGGTCCAGGTCGAGGACGCCCGCATCTGCGGCCTCTACTACGTCCGCAACCCGCAGAAGCTGACCCGCATCGCATCCGAGACCGCGCTCACCCTGCGATGACCACCGATGACGAGCCGTGCCCGCGAGCTCCGAGCGGCCTGGACCGGACCGGCCGAGTCGGCGCGGGACGGCTCGCCGACTCCCAAGCCCGTGCCGACGATGCCGGTCACGCCACCTGAGCCCGCCACAAGCACGGCGAACTCCGCACGATTCCTTACCTGGAGGTCCTTCATGGCCAACAGCGCCGCCGGCGATCCGACCGGCCCGAAGCTGCCGATCGAGCGCGGCTGCCCGTTCGCCCCGCCCACCGCCTACGAACGGCTGCGCGAGCAGGCACCCGTCAACAAGGTACGCCTGACCAGCGGCGGCGAAGCCTGGTGGGTGTCCAGGCATGAGGAAGGCCGTGCCGTCCTCGCCGACCCCCGCTTCTCCTCCGACAAGCGCAAGGACGGCTTCCCGCTCTTCACCCTCGATGCGGCGACCCTCCGGCAGCTCCGCAGCCGGCCGCCGTTGATGCTCGGCATGGACGGCGCCGAACACGCCGCGGCCCGCCGCGCGGTGATCGGCGAGTTCACCGTGAAGCGGCTGGCCGCGCTGCGCCCGCGAGTCCAGGAAATCGTCGACCGCTTCATCGACCGCGTGCTCGCCGCCGACCAGCGGCCGGTCGACCTGGTCCAGGCGCTGGCCCTGCCCGTGCCCTCGCTCGTGATCTGCGAACTGCTCGGCGTCCCCTACACCGACCACGACTTCTTCCAGAGCCGCACCACCATGATGGTGAGCCGGACCTCGCCCGAAGACCGCCGGCGAGCCTTCGCCGAACTGCACGCCTACCTCGACGGCCTGGTCACCCGCAAAGAGTCCGCACCCGGCGACGACCTGTTCGGCCGACAGATCGCCCGGCAGGGCCGGCAGGGCACCGTCGACCACGCGGGCCTGGTGAGCCTGGCCTTCCTGCTGCTGACCGCCGGACACGAGACCACGGCGAACATGATCTCGCTCGGCGTGGTCGGGCTGCTCAGCCACCCGCAGGAACTGGCCCTGATCACCGCCGACCCGGACAAGACGCCCATGGCCGTGGAGGAACTGCTGCGCTTCTTCACCATCGCCGACGGAGTCACCTCCCGCCTGGCCACCGAAGACGTGGAGATCGGCGGTGTGGGCATCAGGGCCGGCGAGGGCGTCATCGTCTCGACCCTGTCGGCCAACTGGGACCCGGCGGCGTTCAAGGACCCGGCCGAGCTGGATATCGAGCGCGGCGCCCGCCACCACCTCGCCTTCGGCTTCGGTCCGCACCAGTGCCTCGGCCAGAACCTCGCCCGGATGGAACTGCAGATCGTCTTCGACACACTGTTCCGCCGCATCCCCACCCTGCGGCTCGCCGCCCCGGTCGAGGACCTGCCGTTCAAGAACGACGCCGTCATCTACGGCGTCCATGAACTCCCGGTCACCTGGTGAGCAGGACCACGCGCAGGGCGACGAACCGGCTCAGCGCTCGGCCAGAGCTTCGCGACGGATCCACTGGAACAGGGTGGGGTTGTCGGTGGTGGTGATGACGCTGACGGTGGTACGGAGGTAGCGGTCGTCGTCCAGCAGCGCCAGCATGCTCGCGGCCAAATCCGTGCGGGCGGTGAACCTGCCGTCGGCGCGGCCCTCGACAAGGGTGTAGCCGGTGACCGACGGCAGGTGGTAGAGCCCGCTCGGGCGCACGATCGTCCAGTCCAGCCCGCTGGCGCGGATCAGCCTCTCCATCCGCCGCATGTCGTCGTAGAGCGTCTTGCCCAGCACCCGCGTCACGTACGGCAGCAGCACCCGGTTGAACAGGAACCCGCCATCGGAGTACGGACGCGGATCCACCCCGCTCGAGCTGACGACGGCGAGCCGGCGCACCCGATGCCGCTCCATCGCGGCGACGATGTTGGCCGCACCACGTGAGTAGGTGCTGATCGGTTCCCTGCCGGCGGGCACCCCGAGCGTCGACAGCACCGCATCCCGCTGCGCCACGACGGCATCGACGGCCACGGAATCGAGCACGTCGGCACCCACTGTTTCGAGCCGGTCGTGGTGCAGCGGAAACGATTCCGGCCGCCGGGTGACCGCGGTGACCTGATGTCCGGCGGCGAGAGCATGACCGGTGAGCAGCCGACCGGTGCGCCCATTGGCGCCGAAGACCGTGATGAGCACGATGACCGTCCTTCCTGGAAGCCGGAGACATCGGCGCGGGCGATGGACAACGCGCTGTGCCTTCCCTTGACCGCGACCCCGCCGCGTCCCCGACATGGGCCCGCCGGACGGTGTCGCCGCCGATTGGACTCGCGTCCTCCCCGCCGCGGAGATGCCACGGTTGACGAACACAAGTCGCCGATGACCGGATGCCTGTGACAGCGCGGTCATGTGACACCCGCCACCACTTCCGGGTGTCGCAAAACGGTCCGGGATGCGCCACTCGTGCGTGACCCCGTCGAAGGGCCGACAGAGGAGAGCGGGATCAACGCGCCTTTCTGCGGCGGCGCAGGGCCGTGGCGATCGACAACGAGTGGGACGCGGTGTTCACCGCGCCCATGGGCGGCCTGCGTGATCCCAGCACACCAGCCGCGACCTGCGCCGGGCGCTGGATGCGGCCGCCCCCTGGGCCGGTTCGCAGTCGGCCGCAAGACCGTGACCACCCTCATGGGCGAGGCCGGTCCGAGCGCGCGGACCGGCTCGGGCACGCCAAGGCGTCGATGAGGCAGGACGTCTACTTCAGCCGGAAGAAGGCCGCCACGGGCGCCGCCACCGTGCTGCAGGCCGTGGTCGGCGAGTAGAGGGACGGAGGAACATCGTGTGGGTTATGCGTGGGAACGCCAGCGAGGGCCAAGAACCTTGGCGCTCTGAGCTGGTGGTTTGTGCGCCGCCAGGGACTCGAACCCCGAACCCGCTGATTAAGAGTTCACTGGACGGGGGTCTCGGAGTGCCATTTGGTGACGCTATATGTTGTTTGGCCGGTTCGCCGCCGAGTCGTATGCCGGTAAATGGCATTCGATGACTTCCTGTGTCTGGCTGGTCGATATCCGCCTGGCACGTTTGGAGCACGCCCGATCGCGTCTGCCGGTCTCGGCGGCGATGATTCACATTTGGTTCCTCCATTGTGCGGATCGGGCGAGGTCATGGCCGTAGGTGTCGGTGTGTTTGTGGATGGTGTCGGGGGCGGGGGGTGCGGGCCAGGCTTGGACGAGGCAGTCCTCGACGGGTTCGAATGCGACGCTGTCGGGGCCGGTGTCGCGGCCGCGGGCGTGGATGCGCAGGCGGTAGCTGCCTGGGCCGGTCTGGGTGAGGTCGGGGAGGGGCGGTGGGTCGGTCATCATGGTGTCGATGCGTGCTCGGCCGTGGGGCGCCTCCAGGGTGGTGTCGGCGATCTCGTCCCAGGCGTCGAGGTCGGGCGGGGGAGGAGGGCCGGGCAGCGGTTGCACGGCGAGGTTGACCTGGCCGCTGCTGGCGCCGGTGTAGATGACGACCTGGCCGGGCGCGGTGGCGAACAGGCCGTTGTACGCGGGCTCGGTGTTCCACGGGTCGGTCTGGTCGGCCACCCGGAACTGGTGGTAGTCCACCCGTACGACCCCGTGGACGGCCTCTGCCGGACTGGTCATGCTGCTCGGCCCTCCTTGTGTGTTCCTACTCGTCGATGAAGACGAAGAACGGGTCTCGTTCTATTACTCGTTGGGACTGGTAGAAAGCGAGGAGGAGACCTCCTGCGCTGCTGTTCTGCGCAGCGTTGATCATGCAGGAGCTGCAGCCGCGCGGGCCGGTGATCCCGATGGGGCGCCGGTCGTCGTTGATCTGGCACCAGTCGAACGTACGCGGGCCGGTCTCACCTGGTGTCACCTCACCAGTGGAGGCTCCTTGCCAGGTTGATCGGAACGGGTACTCGTCACAGCTCATCCCGCTTTGCCGAGGGAATCGCGTAGGGCAGGCCACAGAGCCATTGCGGTCCAAGAACTCCTCGGGCTCTCCTCCATCACCAACACCGCCGACACCTACACCAGCGTCCTCCCCCAACTCGCCCACACCACCGCGCAAGAAGCCGCCAACCTCATCCCGCGCACCCAGCCACACCGAATTGCGGCGAAGGAACGGTGACACGCGGACACAGCGTCGTGCCCATCCCGGGCACGCTGCGCACCGCCCGCCTGGAGGGGAACGCCGGCGCCGCACGGCTGACGTCGTCCGAGGACGAGAGCGCGCGCATGGAAGCGCTGTCCGTGGTCGGCGAGCGCGAGTCGGCGCTGGGCGACAACTGGTCCTACGGCATCACCCCGCCGCCGGCGCGCTGACCGCACGGGCCGCGGGAAGGACTGGGCGAAGACCTTCCCGCGGCCGTCAGCGGGACGCCCCGGGAGTTCCGATCCCGTCGAAGACCATCGCGGTCAGCCTGCGTCCCTGCGCGGCACCGTCGTCATGGGGCGCGACGCGCCAGAGGAAGCCCATCAGGAGCAGGACGTCGCCCGGGTCGAGGCCCGGGCGGACGCTTCCCTCGGCGACGCAGGCGTCGAGCAGCTTGGCGACGGCGGCGGTGACCGGGGCGTAGGTCTCGTTGATCGCGTCCTGGATCGCGGCATTGTGCAGTGCCTCGCCGAGGCCGTGCTTGACGCGGATGTAGGCGGCGAGGGTCCCGAACCACTCGACGAAGGCCTCCTTGGCGGGACGTCGCGCCAGCAGGCCGTCCACCGCCGCGACCAGCTTCTCGACGTCGTGCCGGTACACCGCCAGGATCAGCGCCTCCCTAGTCGGGAAGTGGCGGTAGAGCGTGCCCGCTCCGACACCGGCGCGCTTGGCCACCTCGTTCATCGAGGTCGCGGGGTTCTGTGCGAACAGGGCGTGAGCGACCTCCAGGATCGCGGCGCGGTTGTGCGCGGCCGCCTTGCGCTGGGTCCCGTACGTCGTCGCCGTCTCGTCAGGCACGGACAGTCTCCTCCCGTTGACTTCCGGAGAACTCTCCGCTAGTTTCGACCTAGTCGCGGAGAACTCTCCGTAAGTTTCACTCTAGCAGGAGGCACTCTGATGCGTTACGTCAAGCTCGGCACCACCGGCCTGGACGTGTCCCCGATCGCCATCGGCGCGATGACCTACGGCGAGCCCGACCGGGGCCACCCGGTGTGGTCGATGGGCGAGAAGGACGCGCGACCGCTGATCCGCCACGCGGTGGAGGCCGGCATCAACTTCTTCGACACCGCGAACATGTACTCCAACGGCTCGAGCGAGGAGATCCTCGGCCGGGCGCTGGCCGACTTCGCCAACCGTGACGACGTCGTCATCGCGACCAAGCTGCGTCACCCCATGCGCCCTGGCCCCAACGGCAAGGGCCTGTCGCGCAAGGCGATCATGGCGGAGGTCGACCACTCGCTGCGGCGGCTCGGCACCGACTACATCGACCTGTACCAGGTCCACCGCAACGACCCGTCCACCCCGTTGGAGGAGACGCTCGAAGCGCTGAGCGACCTCGTCCAGGCCGGCAAAGTGCGCTACCTGGGTGCCTCCTCGATGCGCGCCTGGGAGATGGCCAAGGCCCTGCACCTGCAGAAGGCCCGCGGCTGGGCCCGCTTCGTGTCGATGCAGGACCACTACAACCTGCTTGCCCGCGAGGAGGAGCGCGAGATGATCCCGCTCTGCCTCGACGAGGGCGTCGGCACCATCGTCTGGTCCCCGCTGGCGCGCGGCCGCCTCGCCCGCGCCTGGGCCGACGCGAAGGCGACCTCGCGTGCCCAGACCGACGGCGCCTTCGCCGACATGCTCTACACCCCCTCCACCGAGGAGTCCGACCGTGCGATCGTCGACGCCGTCGGGCGGGTCGCCGAGGCGCACGGAGTGAAGCGAGCGCAGGTCGCACTCGCCTGGCTGCGGTCCAAGCCGGTGGTCACCGCCCCGCTGGTCGGCGCGAGCACGACACAGCAGATCGACGACGCCGTCGCCTCGCTCGACCTGGAGCTCACCGACGCCGAGCTGCTCGAGCTCGAAGCGCCGTACACGCCCCGCTACGACTTCCAGGGCGTCTCCGACGAGGCCGAGCTCGACGCCATCCGCGCCCGCATCCCCGGCATGGCCCTGAAGGGGTGACCGCCATGACCTCCATCCTCCGCACCGGACCGGCCGCCCGCCTCGGCGCCCTCCTGCTGCTCCTCGGCCCGCTGGCAAGCTGGGCCGCCGAACTCGTCACCGCCGCAGCGTGGACCAACCCCCGCTACGCACCCTTGTACAACTGGGTCAGCCACCTCGGGCTGCCCGAGCGTGAGACCGCGTTCGGTCAGGTCGCGGACTCACCCCTCGCGTGGGTCATGAACACCGGCTGGGTGATCTACGGCGCCGTCCTGATCGTCGGCGTCACCCTCCTCCTCGACCAGCGCCAGGGCTGGCGCCCTGTCGTCCTGACGCTGCTCGCGGTGCTCTCGGGCGTCGGGGTGTCGCTCGTCGGCATCGTGCACGGCTCGAACGAGAACGTCGCCAACGGGCTCGCGGTGTTCCACTTCCTCGGCGCGCAGACCGTCATCGTCAGCGGCAACGTCTTCGCGCTCCTCGCGGGCCTGTCCGCCCGGCGCCTGGGCCTCGACCGCGCCCGGGGCAGGACCCTTGCGGCCCTCGGCGTCCTCGGTCTGATCGGCTTCGCCCTGTTCATGGTCGACGTCCGCGCCGGCATCGAATGGAACATCGGGCTGTTCGAACGCTGGGCGATCTACCCGATCATGGTCGGGCACGCCCTGCTCGGCATCAGCATGCTGACCCGCCAACCAGCGCAGCCGTCTGACAAGCCGGAAGCCGGTGCGGTTCCCTCGCGCTGAACCAATGCCGGCGGCCCGCTCCCAGCAGCACCGAATCCGGACCACCGACACGGCCGGCATGGGGCAGCGCCGGACAGAGCGACTGCACCCAAATCGCCCACCCCGACCAGCACACCGCCGTCGCCGTTCGCTGCTGAGGGCCCGATGAACGTCGATGACGAACTGATCAACTCAGGAACCGGCGACTGGTGCGTGCCGCAGTACGGCACGGCGTCTAGGCTTTCGCTTCTTCGGGTTCTTGCGCGCGGTCAGTGTGATGGGTGGCGGGACCAGCAGCGCGAGCGTCGCTCCCCCTGACCTGCCGCTTCGACCGAATCCCGACGGTAGAGCACGTTTAGAGCACGTCCGGACACGGGAAAACCCCAGCGTCAACGTAGAAAATTCCCGTTGACCTGGGGTTTTGGGGGTGCGCCGCCGGGGACTCGAACCCCGAACCCGCTGATTAAGAGTTCCCTTGATGGGTGTCTCGGAATGCCATTTGGTGTCGCCGAGCGTTGTTTGGTCTGGTCGTCGCCGATTCGTATGCCGGTTGATGGTGTTCGATGACTTCCTGTGTCGGGCTGGTCGATATCCGCCGAGCACGTTCGGAGCACGCCTGATCGCGTCTGTTGGTTTCAGCGGCGGTGATTCATGTTCGATTCCTCGACCGCTTCTGGACCGACGTGCTCACCCGCCAGGTCGCCAACTGGCAGCGCGACGCCCACCCCGGAAGTCGACGCGTGATGCACGGACCACGACCGGGGCCCGCTCCCTGTGAATCACCCGCAGATCGCGTCCCAATGGGAAGAACTTGATGAAAAGACCGTTTTGGTCCATTCGGGTCGTCACTTAATGCCGGCTGGCCGCTGTCGGCCGCTATCCGGGCCGAGTCGAGCCAACGACCTACCATGGTCCCATGACGTTGGACGCGCCTTTCCGGGTGTCCGACCCCCCAGGCGGTCGGGGGTGACCAGACGCCATCGGAACCAGCCGGGGCGTGAAGTGTCAGTGGAATCCGACAGCGGCGCCGACCCGAAGGCGCGCGAGGGCGGTGCGCCCCTGGGAAGGCTGTTGTGGGAATGGCGGGAACGCGCTCTCCTCACCCAGGAGCAGCTGGCGGAGCGAGCCGGTCTGAACGTCCGCACCGTCCGCAGACTGGAGACTGACCAGGGGGTGCGTACGCAGAACGCGACGCTTCGGGGGTTGGTCACCGCACTGGGCTTGAGCCCCGCCGAACAGGAGGTGCTCCGGGCGGCGGCCCGTGGCGCACCGCCCGCCGACGGGGACGGCGAGTCGACCGCTCCCCGGCCGGCCGCCTCGGTGCCACGGCAGCTGCCCGCGGCACCGCCCGTGTTCACCGGTCGGGCGGTGGAGTTGACCGATCTGGAGGGAAGGCGGGACCCGAACGCGGTGGTGGTCATCACCATCGCCGGTATGGCGGGGGTCGGGAAGACCGCTCTCGCCGTCCACGCCGCCCACCGGATGGCGCCCGACTACCCGGACGGACAGCTCTTCCTTGACCTGCACGGTCACACCGAAGGCGTCCGGTCGGTCGAGCCGTCCGACGCCCTGGACCGCCTCCTGCGCGCTCTCGGTGTCGCCGGTGGCAGGATCCCGCCGGACCTGGACGACCGCGCCGCTCTCTACCGCAGTGAACTCGCCGGCCGGAGGATGCTGGTCCTCTTGGAGAACGCCGGCAGCGAACGCCAAGTGCTGCCGCTGTTGCCGGGCTCGCCCGGCTGCATGGTGCTAATCACCGGTCGCCGCCGCCTAGCCGGTCTGGACCAGACCCACACCCTCCTGCTGGACGTGCTCCCGCCCCGCGACGCCGTGGAGCTGTTCCGGCGCAGCGTCGGCGAGCGGCGGCTGCTGGACGAACCGGCCGAGCTGCTGGACAGGGTGGTCGAGGCGTGTGGCCTGCTGCCCCTCGCCATCCGGATCGCCGCGGCACGGCTGGGGGCGCACCCGTCGTGGCGAGTGCGCGACCTGGTCGAGCGTCTCCGCGACCATCAGCGCCTGGCGGAGCTGGAGGCCGGGCACCGCACGGTCCTCGCCGCCCTCGACCTGTCCTACCACCAGCTGACCCCGGACCTGCAAAGGGTGTACCACCTGTGTGGCCTGCACCCGGGGGCCGATTTCGACACGGCTGCGATCGCCGCCCTCACCCACACCCGGCCACCGGAGGCAGCCCGGTTGGCAGACCGCCTGATCGACGACCACCTGCTCCAGGAGCCGGCTCCGCGCCGATTCCGGTTCCACGACCTGGTCCGTACGCACGCCATGGCCACGGCCGCGCGCGAGATGGACGAGGCCGACCGCCGAGCGGCGCTCACCCGGCTGTTCGACCAGTACTGCCACACCGCGTCGGTGGCGATGCACCTCGCCTACCCCTACGAGTACGAGCGGCGCCCGGCGGTCCCACCCCCTGTGCTGTCCGACCCGCACGCCCCAGGGGACCCGGTCCAGGCCGCCGGCTGGCTGGACGCTGAACTGGCCAACCTGCTCGCCGTCGCCCACCACGCCGCTGACCACGACAGCGCGCCCCACCTCCTGCACCTGTCCAGCACCCTGGACCGCCACCTGCGTACCCGTGGCCGGTACGTCGACGCCGAGCGGCTGCACAGCCGCTCCCTGGACGCCGCACGCGGTGCGGGTGACCGGCGGGGCGAGGTGGCCGCGCTGACCAAGCGCGGTCCCATCCGACGACTCCTCGGCAGGTACGAGCAGGCCATGGCCGACTTCACCCAGGCGGTCACCGTCGCCCGGGAGATCGGGGACCGCTCCGGGGAGATGGAGGCGTTGACCGGCGCCGGGCATGTCCTCAACAGCACGAGCCGCTACGGACAGGCCGCCGAGAGGTTCGGCGAGGCCCTGGAGATCGCCCGTGGCGTCGGCGACAAGGACGGCGAACTGGAGGCGCTCACCGGCCTGGGCTGGTCACGCTTCGGGCAGGGCCGGGACGCCACCGAGCAGTTCGAACACGGCCTCGAGATCGCCCGGGCCCGCCGGCACCGCATCACCGAACTGCACGCGCTCCGCGGCCTCGGCCACGCGTACCGCCGTCAGGGCCGGCTGGAGGAGGCCGCCCGCTGCTACCGGCGGGCACTCGGGATCGCCCACGAGATCGGCAACCCCCATGGGCAGCTCAGCGCCCTGGTCGCTCTCGGCCACGTCCACCGACTACGGGCCCGCCCCCAGGAGGCCGCCGACAACTACCGGCGGGTCTTCGCCCTCGCCCGGGAGATCGACGACCGCAACTACCAGTACGAGGCCCTGCAGGGCCTGGGCCGCGTCCGGTGCTCCACGGGCGACCCCGGCCACGCGCTGGACCTGCACCGACGGGCACTCGACCTGGTGAGCGAACTCGGCCAACTCGTCGACCAGGCGCGCGCCCACGACGGCCTCGCCCATGCCCACCACGCCCTGCACCAGGACGCCCAGGCCCGTCGGCACTGGCGACAGGCCCTGGACATCCTCGTGCACCTCGGTGTCGACCACACCGAGGACGAGGAGGCCGGCGCCGAGGCCATCCGCGCCCGGCTCGGCGACCGCGTCCAGGACTAGACGCACGGCCGGCCGCGGCTCCGCTGCGTTCTCCGCGACCGCAGCGGAGCCGCGGCCCCTCACCGGTCCGGGAGCCCCGCCGGAGACGACTCCCGCACCCGCGCCGCCCCGGAGAGCGTCAGTGCGTGATGCACGGCAGGCCGTGCGACGAGTAGCGGCCCCCGCCCAGGTGACGCCACAGTTCCCCGCACAGCCGCTCCCCACGGCTCAGGCTGTAGATCTCGGTACCGCGGAGGTCCACGCCGTGCTCGTAGTTGATACCGGCCGCGTAGGACCTCGCCGGAGTGTTGTGATCGTAGTTCGGGGCGTTGGCCAACCACAGGTGCACGTGGTAGGTCCCGGCGGAGGGAGGAGTGATCGTCACCTCGACGTTGTAGGCGGGGTCCTGGAAGTAGTTGGTCGCCAGGCACAGGTTGAGGCTGCAGCCGGACGCGGCCGACGCCGGCGCGGTGGGAGCGAGCACGAACAGGAAGGACAGCAGGGCGAGGACACTGAGCAGCCTCACTCTGATGTTCCCGTGGCGTTCCGTTAGTGACATGGACATCTCCTCTTGGGGTGTCACACCCGACTTTCCGGGTGCACAGAGGAGATTCTCGACACGGACGTCAGCGCGAACCAGGCAACCGACCGGACATCCACCGGACAGCTCGCCCACGTCAGCGAAGGACAACGAAGGGGCTGTGACGCTGCAGGGGGTGTCGGGACCCGTCGATGGACGTCGGTCGGCGCAGTGCTCCTCCTGCGCTGCGGCGGACGTTCCCTGAATCGGACCGGCCTCAAGATTCAGGTTCCGCCCAAGTCATCGGCTTCCACACCAAGATCACCACTTGCATCGCCGCCGACGCCGGCACCGTCTGGAACCGCTACGTCCCCAGCGTTCACACTGTGGTCAATGCAGCTCACACCGACCACCCGATCAACGGCCCTACCAGACCTGGCGCTCTGAAGGAATTGCGGCGATTGCAGCGTGCACGCTGATATGCCGCTTACGAGTTGCTGAGCCCGGTGAAGCTCATTAAAAGCATGTCGCGATGGCCGGTGGGACCGTCGGGGCCTAGGACTACGGGCGTGACGTCGTGCAGGATGCGGGAGTCGTCGGCGTATAGGCTGTCGAGCCGGCCGGTGAAAGTGCGAAATTTCAGCAGTGCGCCCTCGATGTCGTAGATCTTGGTGCACCCGCCTGTCACGTTTTCCCGCCCGATGTGGTGCAGAGCGATGTAGTCGAAGCCGTCACGGTGCTTTCCCTCGGGGGATGGTCGACCAGGTACACCCGGGCGGGCTGTGATTCGGATCAGGTGGACGTCGATCTCCCATGCGGCTGGCATTGCATGGGTGCAGGCACTGAAGATGCTGGCGTTGCGCAGGATCAGGGCCTGCAGGAATGGATTGCGTGCTTGCCCGTCCAGAAGCGGGGCGAATCGGCGCACGATCCCCCCGGTGAGAGGATTCACGGTGGGGTGCTGGAAATAGCCCGCGTCCTGCACCCACTGAAGTCTCCCGCTGTCGGGGTTCAGTATGAACCGGGCGTGTCGCCTCAGCCGATACGAGGCATTCCCGGGTAGGTAGTCGTCCGGCGGCAGGTCCCGCCATGTCTGGCTGAACGCGTCCAGCGCGAGCATGCACGCTTGGTCCGGGCGGAAGGCAGGACCATCCACGAGCAGGAAGCCGTAGGCGGCGATGCCTCTGGCAACGTCGGTCACCAGTTCGAGACTCGAGACGGAAGCGCTCGGCGCCATGGTGTGCTAACGCCCTTCGGGCTTTGGATCCGTGAACGATGCATGGTCAGGAGTGACTGGGTCTGGAACCATCGAGGGCGGGGACTGTGTCGGCAGGGAGGTCCCGGCGAACTCGTCCTGGGAGAAGTACAGGTCTGTGACGGTGGGATGCCACGCCGGGTGGTTGAGGTGGTACTGACGCAAGACCGGGCTGAGCGCGAACATCCGGCCGATGTAGTCAGACCAGGCCTGGCGATCAACCTCCGTTATGCCCTCGCGTCGGTGCCATATCCACTCGAATACATCCAGTATCAGTTCGGCGGTAGCCTGCACTCGGTGGAAGTTCGGGTCGTCCTCTGTGAGTGCCTTGCCGGAGTAGAAGTATGGTCGTACCTGCGGGTACTCCACGAACACCAGGTTGAGCTGCATGAAGAGGTCCGTCCCGGAGTGGTATGACGCCGTTTCGTAGCCCTTCGCTGAGACGCGATATGCCTTCCAAGCTGCGAGCAGCGAGAACATCACAGCTGCTATGGAAATGTAGTCTGATGTCTGCACTTGGCACTCCGTTCCCCTCTGGGGATAGAATGTCAAGGACGAACAAGTATGCACAAGGGCATCCGAGGGACCGCACAGGAACTTCCCAGAGTCGTACTCAGTACCGCCAGCGAGTGGCCTCGATGATCTCCGCCGAGGTTTGTCCTGCGAACAACTCGTCCTCACCATGCCGGACCGCGAGCACAGCACGGAACAACGGCTCACCAAGTGCCTGGCGCAGGAGCGTGGAGGACTCTAGGTGTCGAACGGCCTCCGTGAGGCTGGTGGGTAGTCGCCGTACTTCCAATCTTTCCAGCTCTGTGGCGTCCGCGACAGCCGGATCGCCTGAGTATTCCGGGGGGAGACGAAGACTTGCGTCGACTCCAGCGAGCCCAGCAGCGATGACCGTGCCTACCACCAGATATGGATTGGCCGCCCCGTCGAAGCATTTGATCTCGGCATTCGCCGCCTCAATCTCCTGTCCAGGCATCCCGGTGACGAAACGGACCGCCGCCTCGCGGTTCTCCCAGCCCCAACACTGGTACACGCCCGCCCACCGAGATGGCACCAGCCGCAGATAGCTGGCAGGCGTTGGACTGCCGATCGCCGTCAGCGCAGGCAACGCGCTGAGCACCCCGGCCAGGAACGCCTCGCCTTCCGCCGTCATCCCGCGCGGGCCCTGACCACCCTGGAGCAGATTCCGGCCATTGCGCCAGATGCTCAGATGCAGGTGTCCGCCGTTGCCAGCACCGGATTGTGTGGTCAGTGGGGCAAATGACGGGCGCAGTCCGTGGCTCCGTGACACCGCGCGCAGGGTGTGTCGGACCAGAACCGCGCTGTCGGCCGCGCCCAAGGGGTCCTCGGCGCCGGTAGACACTTCGAACTGCCCCGTCTCGTACTCGGGATGGATTTGGAGTACGTCGAGCTCTTGCGCGATGAGCGCGTCGGCGACATCGACGAGGTATGGCCCGGCGTCTGCCAGGCGGGCCAGACCGTAAGCGGATCCGGCCCTGATCCGGCCAGACCTCGGTACCGACTCGAATCCCGGAACCGGATGTGAGTCCGCCTCGACGGTCCACTCGGTCTCAAAGCCCATGCGAAGGCCTAGCCCTCGGCCAGCTGTCTCGTGAGCCATTCGGGCGGCGAACCAACGGTGACACCCCAGGTAAGGCGTGCCGTCCTGGCTATAGCGGTCGGCCGGCGCCCAGGCCCAGCCAGGCTGCGCGGCGAGCCGTGTCAGGCGACTCAGGTCGGGCAGCAGCCGCAGATCCCCGGTTGGCCCACTGAAGCCGTCAGCGTGGGCCCGTGAGTCGTTCACCAGGAAAGTGTCGAACACCGGCGACATGCCGACCCCCCAGCGCGCCACGTGAGGCAGCCTGTGCAGCGGCACCGCTTTAGCCCGGCTGATGCCCGCGTTGTCCACCCAGCTCAGTGCGACAATACGCACGCCTTGCGCAGCAAGGCGCCCCTCCGCCTCATCAGCCAACGACGCTCCGCTGCCAGCGCTTGCGGTCATACGAGCATGCTCCTTTACGAGCGCCGTGCGGCCGATGATCGCCGCGCGTCCGGCCTGCCGGGTCCCGACATGGGCGCCTCCTTTTGATTCGCCTATAGACTCCCTCACCTCCACCCCAGTCGTCACAACGGCACGAGAGTTCTCTCGTCAACTGTTTCAGAGCGGCATCTTTCCGCGGCTGCATGTTATTTAGCCCGGTAGTGGCAGGCACTGTCCGGGTGCCGGCGACGCGGACGACGCCGAGAACGGATCGGCGGGATGGCCATGAACAACGGCTTGAACGCCTGGATGTCAGGGTGTTGGCGGCCGAGGCGCCCACCACCAGCGGCAGCCCGCCGCTGTCGGACAGCACGGGAGTCTGCCGCCCTACTTGCCGGGGCCGATGAGGGAGCGCGTGATCGCGATGCCCGGCCAGTCGAAATCGCCGTGGTGGCGCAGGCACCCGCCGGCCGCCGCGATCGTGGCGGCGAGTCGGTGGAAGGCGGCAGAGTGGCGGCCCTCGGTGCACACCAGGGGTCGAGTGGAGGGGCCCAGTTCGGCCGCGGCGCGGCGCAGTACGGCGGGGTTCTCGCACACGTGCACCACCGGCAGGTCGACGGTGATGGGCAGGCTGATGAGCTACTGCAGGCTGATGTGGAAGGGCGTGCCATGGCGGGCGGCTCCGGTCAGCCACTCGCCCAGTCCTTCGCCGTGCGCGGGCAGGTTGAGCACCAGCGCTCGGCCGGCGAGGTCGTCGAGGACCACGCCGCAGGACTCCCACAGTTCGCGGCGCTGCTCGGCGTTGTGCGGACGGGGCGCCTTCATCCGGAGCGCCAAGGCGCGCAGTACCAGGCCGGACAGGGCGTTCCCGTGGTTGCAACTCGGAAAGGCCGGCCGGTCCGAGGGCGCGTGCGTCGCGCTCCAGCAGGTGCGAAGGGGTGCGCTGCCGCTCGCCGGCCCGGTCCGAGCGCACCCAGCGAATGCCGATGGCCGTTTCCGACGACATCGGCCGCGACTGGGTGTCGTGGTTCATCCCCACGACCGGTTCTCTGGCGAGGACGACGCGGTCGTGGATCTGTTGGGCGAGCCCGGCCAGCAACTCGTCCTCCAGTGTGGCCCGCTGGCGTTCCTGGAGCAGTAGACCCTGCTCGGCGACACGGTCGGCCATCCGGCGGGCGAACACGGCGACGGGATCGCGGCCTCCGTCGTCGTTGACGTACACCATGACGACACCGCTCGCTCCTGGATCATGGTCGATCCGGTCGTCCTCGGCGCAGCCGTCCAGTGCCTCCTGGAAGGCCCGCAGGCGCCGGTCACCCTCGCCCGCCTCGACGGTGGCGGGGGCGTCCAGGCGGTCAGCGTGGGCGGCGCGGTGCAGTGATCGGTCATCCGCCGGCGGTCGCCGACGTCGAGGAGATCCAGGAACCGGCCCGCCGTGGCTCCGGCCGCCGACGCAATACCGGTGACGGCGAGCGTGAAGTCCCCGGCCTCCAATGCGCCGCGGGTCACCGCCTGCACACGCACCCGCACCCGCACCCGCACGTCGACATGGGGCAGCGGTGTGGGGTCGGCGTCGTGCTCCAACTCCGCCGGCAGCGACGAGGTCAACAGGACCTCGCGGGCGCCGTCGCAGGCGGCGCGCTGCGCCACAGCGCCAGCAGCCGCTGGGCTTTACATTCTGGCAACCGATTGTCAATCTGGCGTGGGTGTGGTTTGCTGATCTCCCCCCGACCGGCGGATCTGCCGGTCTGACAGCAATTAGCGATCGATTGCAGAACGTTCGAGCAAGGGAGTTTGGGCCCATGTCTCAGATCGCTCGATACCGGGGCTTCCCTGTGGTGCTACTCGCGGCCGCTCTCGTACTGGCGGCATGTGCGTCCGGCGGTGGGGAAGCGACCGCTGACGGTGAGCGCGAACTCGTCTTCTCCGTCCAAACGGCCCCCAATTCCTTCGACCCCGCACAACTCGCCGACGGCTCGCAGGCATACGCCTGGAATTCGATCTTCGACACGCTGCTGTTTCGCGATCTGATGACGGGTGAGATCCAGCCGAACGCGGCGGAGAGCTGGGAGTACAACGAAGACGGCACCCGGTTGACCCTCAGGCTGCGCGACGACATGACCTTCAGCGACGGCGACCCTGTCACCGCGGATGCCGTGGTCGCCACCATGGAGCGCTCGCGTGACACCCCGGGCACCGTGCAGAACAAGTTCCAGTACGTCACGGCTGTATCGGCCCCCGACGACTACACGGTGGTCATCGAGTTCGAACGCTTCGATCCGCAGTTCATCTCGGAGCTGTACCAGAACGCCGGCGTGATCGCGGACCCCGACACCTTCGGTGACGACCGCGGCGCCACCGAACCGATCGGCTCGGGCGCGTACACGCTCGACACGGCCGCAACGGTCCCCGGCGACACGTACGTCCTGCGCAAGCGCGAGGACCACTGGAACGCCGACGCCCATCCGTTCACCACGGTGACGATCCGCGTGCTGCAGGACCCGACCGCCGCGCTGAACGCGCTGCAGGCCGGTGAGATCGACGCCGCGTCGGTCCCGCCGCAGCTGCTCCCGCAGGTCGGCGACGAGAGTACCTACACGCATACGGAGTTCCCCGCGCAGTCCGTGATGTACCTCGACATCCTCGACCGGGGCGGCGAGGACTTTCCCGCGCTGGGCGACCAGCGCGTCCGCCAGGCGATCAACTACGCGATCGATCGCGAGGGCATCGTCACGGGCCTGCTCGGCGGTGTCGGCATCCCGACGAACCAGGTGTTCAATCCGCAGGGCGAGGTCTACGACGAGGCGCTCAACGACACGTACCCGTACGATCCTGAGCGCGGCCGCAGGCTGGTCGAGGAGGCCGGCCACACCGGCGAGGTCTTCCAGGTCCCGAGCACGTACCTGTCGACGACCTTCGAAGCGGCCCTGTCGGATGCCTTCGAGTCGATCGGGCTCGGCATCGAATGGGTCCCGGTGCCCCCGCAGCAGGCCCAGTCCGCTCACCGTTCGGGCGACTACGGCATGAGCTTCCAGGTGACCCCGTACACCTCCGACGTGGCCGACGTCATCAACCACTTCGGTCAGGGCGGCTATGCCAACCCGATGAACCACACCGACCCGACGCTCGACGAGCTGATCGGCGAGATCTCCGCGACGGTGGACCAGGAGGCCGCGCTGCCGATCTTCCGCCGGTTGAACGAGTACGTCGTCGAGCAGGCCTTCGAGGTGCCGATCGCCTTCAACATGACGACATGGGTCACGCGCGACGGCGTGGTGATGGCCGACAACGGCTCCAGTCGCCAGACGGTGCGCCAGTTCACCATCGCCGGATGACCGTACGACGCCGGACGCAGGGCGAAGAGCCCGCACTCCGCACCACAAGGATGGACGATGCTCCTCTACATCCTGCGAAGGCTCGGCGCCGGGGCCGTGCTGACCGTGCTGGTCACCCTCATCACCTTCCTGCTGCTGAGCACGTCGCTGGACGACGTCGCCGCGACGATCCTCGGGCAGTCCGCGACTCCTGAGACGATCGCCGCACTGATGGCGGACCGGGGATGGGACCGGCCCGTCGCCGTCCAGTACGCCGAGTGGCTGGTCGGCGCCGTCCAGGGAGACTTCGGCCAGTCCGTGTACAACGCCTTGCCGGTGGGCCCGACAGTGCTGCAGCGGCTCGGCGTGACGCTCTCGCTGATCGTCCCCGCGCTGCTCATCACGGTGCTCATCTCGGTGCTGCTCGGTGTGTGGGCCGCCTCGCGCGGCGGTGTCGCGGACCGGCTCGCCCAGGTCATCTCGCTCATCGGCAACATCCTGCCCGCCCTCCTGCTGGCGATCGGCTTGGTCGTCGTGCTGGCCGTGCAGCTGAGCTGGCTGCCGGCGACCGGGTACACCGCGCCCGCCGACGACGTCCTCGCCTGGATGCGCAGCATCACGATGCCCGTGATCGTGCTCGTCATCGGGGGCGTCGCGAGCATGGCGGCGCAGGTGCGCGGCCGGATGATCGACGAACTGCGCCGCGACTACGTGCGCACCCGGCGCACGCGTGGTGCCTCGACGTCCTCGATCGTCTTCAAGCACGCGCTGCGCAACGCGGGCAGCCCGGCCCTGACGGTGATGTCCCTGGAGTTCATCCAGATGTTCGGGGGCGCCCTCATCATTGAGCAGGTCTTCGCCCTGCCCGGCTACGGCAGCTACGCGTTCAACGCCTCGATGCAAGGCGACGTCCCCGTCATCATGGGCGTCACCGTCTGGGCTGTGCTGCTCGTGACCGCCGTCAATCTGGCAACCGACATCGCCAACGGCCTCCTCAACCCCAAAGCGAGAGTCCATTGAGTACCGACCGGGATCACGGGTCCACGACGGCGGAGGCGGCGAGCACCGGGGCCGTCGCCGCCGGGCACGCGGTTCCCCGCATGCCGATGTGGCAGCGTGTGCTGCGCGACCCGCAGGCAGTGATCACATTGGGCACTCTCATCGTGATCATGCTGCTGGGCGCGCTGGCCCCCTTCATCACGCCGTACGGACCGAACCAGACCGACCTCCACGCGGTGAACGCGCCTGCGGGCACTCCGGGCTACCCGCTGGGCGCGGACGAGAGCGGACGCGACATCCTCACCCGGCTGCTCCACTCGATCAACACGGCGACGGTCTCCGCGCTCATCGGCGCCGCCACGGCCCTTGTCGTAGGCGCCACCGCGGGACTCGTCGGCGGTTACTTCGGGACGCGCACCCGCGCGGTCACCGAGTGGATGTTCAACCTGGTCATGACCTTCCCCGGAGTACTGCTGCTCATCGTCCTCATGCCGGTCACCGGCGGTGACTACCGCTGGACCATGCTGATCTTCGGTGTGCTGCTCTCGCCCGGCATCTACCGCATCGTTCGCAACCTCGTCGTCGGGGTGAAGAACGAGCTGTACGTCGACGCGGCCCGCGTGTCCGGACTCACCGATCTGCGCATCCTCGGGCGTCATGTGTTCTTCGTCGTGCGCGGACCGATCATCATCGCAACGGCCTTCATGGCGGGGTCGGCCATCAGCGTGCAGTCGGGTCTCGCCTTCCTCGGCGTCGGCTCGCGAGAGATCCCGAGCTTCGGCGCCATGATCTCGTCGGGTTTCCGCAACCTCTACATCGCCCCCACCCAGTTCCTCTGGCCGTCGTTGCTGCTGGGCCTGATCACGACATCACTCGTGCTGCTCGGCAACGCGCTGCGCGACGTGGTCGAGGGGTCGAAACCGGCCCCGGCGAAGGTGGGCGCCGGCCAGCGGGCCGAGGTGGTGGCGGACGCCGAAGACGCCGCGGCGGGGACTCCCGCACTGCTCGACATTCACGACCTCGCGATCTCCTATCCGGACCCGGCCGGGAAGCAGCGCGAGGTCGTGCGCGGGTTGTCACTGCGCATCGAGCGTGGCCAGACCGTGGGCCTCGTCGGGGAATCGGGGTCGGGCAAGACCCAGACCGCGTTCGCGACCCTCGGCGTCCTGCCCGACGAGGCGGTGATCACGCGCGGCTCCATCCGCTTCGAGGGGCGCGAACTGATCGGCCTCACGGACGCCCAGTTGCGTCCGCTGCGTGGAAAGGCGATCGCGTACGTCCCGCAGGAGCCGATGTCCAATCTCGATCCGTCGTACCAGGTCGGCACCCAGTTGGTCGAGGATGTCCGGTGGGCGCTCGGCCTCGACGGACCGGAGGCCAAGCGCCGCGTGCTCGCGCTGCTCGAACGGTGCGGCATCACCGATCCAGAGCGCACGTTTCGGGCGTACCCGCACGAGATCTCAGGTGGGATGGCGCAGCGGGTGCTCGTCGCGGGCGCCGTCGCCAGCCGGCCCAAGCTGCTGATCGCCGACGAGCCGACGACGGCCCTGGACGTGACCGTGCAGGCCGAGATCCTCGACCTGCTGCGCGACCTGCAGGCGGAACTGGGCATGGCCATCCTGCTGGTGACGCACAACTTCGGTGTCGTCGCGGACATCTGCGACCACGTCGCGGTCATGCAGGCAGGACGGATCGTCGAGGTCGGCGAGGTCGCGCGGCTGTTCGCCGAGCCGCGGCACGAATACACCCGGATGCTGCTCGGTTCCATCCTCGACGAGAAGACCGTCCGCGCCGACCCGCCGCTGGTGGCCTCGGAGGAAGGAATCCGGCCATGACACTGCTTGAGGTCGAGAAGCTGCGGGTCGCCTTCCGGACCCGGGGCCTGCGGGCGAAACCCGTCGAGGTGCTGCACGGCGTGTCGCTGGAGGTGGCCGCAGGGGAGACGCTGGGACTCGTGGGAGAGTCCGGTTCGGGGAAGACGACGATCGGTCGCGCGGTGCTGGGCCTCGTCAAGCCGTCCGGCGGCAGCATTCGCTTCGACCAGCGGGAGATCTCGGGGCTGTCCCGCAGGGAGCGCCGCACCCTCGCCCCGGACATCCAGGTGGTGTTCCAGGACCCCTACTCCTCGCTCAACCCGGCCATGACCATCGGCGAGATCCTCTCCGAGCCGCTCGTCGTGCAGGGCACGGTGGCGAAGGGGGCGCGTGCGCGCGTGCGCGCGCTGCTCGACCAGGTGGGGCTTCCGTCCGATGCGTCGGAGCGGCTCCCTCGCGAGTTCTCCGGCGGCCAGCGCCAGCGCGTCGCCATCGCCCGCGCGCTCGCGCTCGAACCGAAGCTGATCGTGTGCGACGAACCGGTGTCGGCTCTCGACCTCTCCACACAGGCACGTGTCCTGGACCTCTTCATCGACATCCAGCGCCGCACCGGAGTCTCCTACCTCTTCGTCTCACACGACCTGACCGTGGTGCGCCACATCAGCCACCGCGTCGCCGTGCTCTACCAAGGGGACCTGGTCGAGACGGGACCGGCCCCGGATGTCACCTCCACGCCCTCGCACCCCTACACACAGAGGCTCCTGCTCGCCGCGCCGGTCGCCGACCCCGCGCTGCAGCGCAGGCGCCGCGAGCGGCGAGCACGGCTGAGGACGTCCACCGCGGTGTGAGCGGCGCGTCCACCGCCTCGATCCTCATCGTCACCGGCGCGCCGACCGCTGACGAGCGCCGCCGTATCCGGCAAGCCGGCCACGGACCGGTCGCGGCGCGATCTGCTCTCCGCGAGTGGCCTGACGTCGGACACCTCGGTGTCCCGTGCCGCCGAGGCGACGGCGGGGACCTGGGCGGAAGCGCGCGCTCGTCACGGTGAGACCTCGGCCGAGCGCTCGCGCTCGTGCCACAGCGTGCTGTGGACGACGATGTACGGCTGGTCGGTGAGGCTCGGATCGAAGCCCGGCAGGATGATCGGCTGGTCGCCGCGCGGCGTCACCTCCGCGAAGAACATGACCGGGTACGTCGAGTCCGTGAAGTCCGCCGGGATGTCGGCCGACCATGCGCCGTCGGCCGGTGTCATCGCAAGGGATGTGTACTCTTCGGCCTGGTTGACGTGCCGGTACCGCAGCAGCGCCCGTTCGATGCCCTCACCCGCGCCGATGAGCCGGACGCGCAGCGGTGCGCCGCGCTCGAAGGCGTCGGCCGACTCCAGCTTCACGCCGTCGAGCGACGGACGGCTCTCGCGTCGCACGGGGCGTGCGCCGCTCGCGGTATCGGCGGCCTTCGCGCGTTCCTTCCGGAGCGCGTCCAGGTCCTCGGCCATCCGTTCGAGTTCCTTGGACCAGTGCGTGCGTTCGGACAGCGCGACACCGAAGTCGAACTCGTCCTGGTACACGCCCTTCACGACGCCGACGATGCCGGCGTACTCCTCGTTCGCCGCCGCCGTGAGCCCGATCGCGGCGTCGAGGAAGGAGGTGTCGCCCGTGCGTTCGAAGAAGCCGTACTCGACCGCCGCGCGCAGCCTGCCTGCGAAGAACCGGCCGAGGCGCGCCAGCACCGCCGCGTCGATGACGGTGCGCCGCACCTGCGGGCCGTCCACGCCGGGCGACGCCAGTGCTCGCTCGATCGCGCGCTCGCCGTCGGCGGCGAGCCGCTCAAGCCAGCACGCCACCTCCAGCGGGCCGTACTTTCCGGTAAGGGTGCCGCGGAGCGCCGCCTCGGCGTACTCGCCGACCGGCGCGAAGAGTTCGGGGTCGAAGGTCTCGACGCCGCCCCAGGTGGCGGGCGCGGGATAGGTGTCCCAGAGGTAGTGCCGGGACGTGATCCACGGCGAGACGGGAAGGTTGGTGTACACCTCGGGCCAGAAGGCGTTGTTCGCACCGCTGACCCCGTGCACCACTGTGACCAGCGGCAGGATCCGGCTGAGGTTCGACAGGGCTTCCTCGAAGCCGTCGGCGCCCGCGCCGTACTCACGAGCGAGGAAGCGGCGCCAGGTGTCGGCGGGGGCGCCCGGGTCGTACATCAAGCGGCCCCACAGCAGGTACGTGTACCGGTACTTCTTCCAGTCGTCCACGCCCAGACGGAGGTCGTCGCGCACGTACGGGTCGCGTCGGCCCGGTGCTCCGCTGCCTTTGCGGCCCTTGAAGTACAGCGGTTCGCAGAACTCCGCGCCGAGCGCGCCGCCGAAGGTGGCATGGCGCCCGTAGCCGGCGGCACTCAGCGGATCGCCCCACAGCAGCAGGCGCTGGGTGCCGGGCCACATCCGGTAGAGCACGTCGATCTCGCGGTCCTCATCGAGGAGATCGGCATAGCCGTAGCGCGTGAAGCGGCGCTCGCCCTCCGTGACGCCCATGAGCGCCGCGCGGTCGCCGAGCCGCGACCTGGCGAAGCCGACGCGTTCGCGGGTGCGGATGGACGCCTGGTGGTAGGGGAGGCCCATGTGCTCGATCCAGTACTTGGGCGAGACCATCGGCACGATGTTGGGCTTGCGCACGGCGTCGATGAGTTCTCGGTCGACGCCCTTCGCGTGCAGGTCGACCACGATCGGGCGCCCCGCGTCGGAGACGGCCCGGAACAGGCGGTCCCAGAACGCCCGCCGGCCCGCCTCCTCGGGCACGCCGCCCTCGTAGTGCACACGGAAGGTGATGCCGCCGATGTCGGGGACCGCCTCCAGGAGCATCCTGAGCGCGGCCGCCGAGTACTCCGCGACCGTCTCGGGTCCGATGCCCAGGACGGGGTAGTCGTGCCGGGCGGCGGCGCCGTAGTCGTACGCGTGGTTCCACAGGCCGAGTTGGAAGCTCATCCCGCGCCGGCGCGTCTCGCGGGCGATGTGGGCGAGCGCGGCGAGGTTGCGGTCGCGCTCGTCCTCGCCGACGCCCTCAGCGCGCACCTTGAAGCCCGGGACGTCCAGCAGGAACGGATAGGCGAAGCACAGGTAGTTGTCGGTCGCGGCGGAGCTGTCGATGCGCGAGCCGTAGTTGTACTGCATCCCGAAGGCGAGCTGGAACCGGTTGAACCGCTGTGCGGCGAGGTGGTCGAGGTACTCGGCCCAGAACCGGCGATCGTGGAACCACGGGGTGTCCTCGTGGACGCTGGAGAAGGAGCGCATCACGGCGCGCACCGGAGTGGCGGGGCGGGCGATCTCGACGCCGGGCCGCAGCGCGGCGAGACCCTCAGGGCCGGCGATCCGGTCGGCGAGTTCGGTGAGCGCATAGGAGAAGCCGCGGGCGCCGCCTGCCTCGAGGGTGATGCGCACCCCGTCCGGTTCTGTGCCGATCCGCAGGACATATGACTCGGCATCCGCCGCCCCGGCGAGTCCACTGCCCGCACTCTGCGACGCGAGGAGATGGAGGTGCGTCGACGCGTCGGCCGCACCCTGCCGCACGCTGATGCCGTGGGGGCGGACGGTCGCGCGCAGACGGTCGATCGCCCACGTGATCGTCTCGTCGGCCAGCAGGTCCTCAGCGGCGGCGACCGACATGACACTGCTCGACGACGTCATACCTCTGGTTCCTCCGGGATCACGGGTTCCTGAAGCGGCTCGGCCGTCCGATCCGCGGACTCGGCAATCGATTGCAGTGGTTCTCGGAAGCGCACGGATGGTTTCTTCTCGTGCACTCCCGGAGAGCGAGATGCCAGATTGTGGATGGTACGGAGCGTGCGGGGCGTGGTAACTTTCACCATATGGCAACCGATTGTCAAACGGCAATGTTGTGACGGAAGGAGCCGTGTTGAGCTTCCCCGCTGACGACTCGGCGCCGGTCGAGCGGCCGTACGACACCACTGGCCTGGACCACGTCGGTCGGCTGCCGGTGAGCTCGGTTCGGCGGCCGATCACGGTGCCGCTCGACGGCGAGTGGCGGTTCCATCTGCCGCCCTCCGACGGCGCGCTCCCCGAGGGGACGCGTGGTCGATGATGTACGCGCCGAGTCTGATCGCCGCGTATCCGTGATCCGCTGATGGAATCCGATTCCCCGAGTGAGCGACGCGTTCCCTGGTGGGCCATCCTGCTCGCCCTGGGCGCCACCTTCGGCACGATGATGGCGGCGGTGGTGCCGACCGCCTTCTCGCTCGCCCTGCGCGTCGAGGAGCTCGCGCCGGGACGCACTGAGGTTCTCGGCTTCATCCTCAGCGCGGGCGCGGCGGCGACACTCGTGATGGCACCGATCACCGGCATCGTCAGCGACCGCACCCGCTCGCGGTGGGGAAAGCGGCGGCCGTTCACGGTCATCGGCGCGTTCGTGGGCGCCGGCTCGATCCCGTTGATGACCGGCGCCCCCGATACGACGATGCTCACACTGGGGTGGGTCCTGTCGACGGTCGGCTGGAGCACGGCATCGGCATCGGTCGGCAACTGGAAGGCCGACAGGCTCCCGCCCGGCCAGCGCGGCAAGGTCTCGGGGCTCACAGCGCTCATCACGCAC
The DNA here is from genome assembly GCF_003002095.1 of Allonocardiopsis opalescens. Classification (GTDB taxonomy): domain Bacteria; phylum Actinomycetota; class Actinomycetes; order Streptosporangiales; family Streptosporangiaceae; genus Allonocardiopsis; species Allonocardiopsis opalescens. The sequence continues at coordinate 1,378,628 of NZ_PVZC01000001.1, forward strand.
ATCGCACCGGTCGTCGGGATCATCCTCGTCAGCTCCGTGCGCGACCACACCTGGCTCGTGTTTCTCATTCCCGCTGTGGTGGGCAGCGTCGGCACCGCGCTCTTCGTCGTGCTCATCCCCGAGCCCTCCACCCGCGATGCTCCCCCGCAAGGCGGATTGCAGGTGGGCGAGGTACTGCGGAGCTACCTCTTCCGTCCGCGCGACGCCCCCGATTTCGCATGGGTCTGGCTGGGGCGCTTCGTGTTCTTCATGGGGCTCACCCTCACCACGAGTTTCACCGTCTACATGTACGCACAGCGGCTCGCCCTGCCCGTTGCCGACATCGCGCCGGTGCTGGCCCTCACGTCATCGCTGGGCATCATCACGACGACGATCGGCTCCGTCGGCGGCGGCTGGATCAGCGACCGCATCGGACGGCGCCGCCCACTGGTCCTGGTGGGCGCCGCGCTGTTCGCGACCGGCGGTGTGGTGTCGGCCTTCGCCCACGACCTCGTGACACTCGTGGGCGGGACACTGCTGTCCTCGATGGGAATCGCCGCCTTCACCGCCGTCGGCCAGGCACTACTGCTCGACGTGCTGCCCCACCGCGAGACACAGGCAGGGCGCTACATGGCCACCATGCTGCTCGCCCAGAAGATCCCGGGCGTCACGGCACCGCTGCTCACCCCGTTGATCCTCGCCGTCGGCGGCGGCCCTCAGAACTTCACCCTGCTCTACCTCGTCATGGCCGTACTGGGCACGGCGGGCGGCACGGTCATCGCGTTCTTCGTACGCGGCGCGCGATGAGGAGCCTCGGGGAGTCCTGAACGTACGCAAACGTTGGTTTCAAGGGTGCCACGGATCGGGCCCGGCCTCGCCCGCGTCCGCCCGGACCGCGTCATCGGCGACAAGGGCTACAGCAGCAAGGCGATCCGCGTCCGGCTGCGTGATCGGCGTCTGCGGCGCTTGTCGCGTTGGTCGCAGGGCTGGGCGATGGTGGCCTTGATCCCGCGGCGGGCCAGGTGGGCGCGGATCGCCGCCGAGGGGTACGCCTTGTCGGCGAGGAGGCGGTCGGGGCGGGTTCAGGGGCGGCCGGTGGCTCGGGGCGGGCGCAGGGCGTCCATCACCGGCTCGAACATCCGCGCGTCGCCCCGCTGGCCAGGGCTGGTGACGAACGCCAGGCGCTTTCGGCGGGAGTCGGCGAGCAGGTGGATCTTGGTGGTCACCGCCGATGGCCGCACGCGCCTGTCAGCCGCTCCCGCCGCGGGCACGGCCGTGCTCGCTCCAGTGGCGTAGGAGTGCGTCGGCCGGACCGGGCCGGCCCGCGCCCTCCAAGGCCAGGGCTGCCAGTACCGCCACCAGCCAGCATCCCGCGGCGACCGCGGTCGCACCGGCGCTGTTGAGGTGAGAGCCCGCGCCCAGCAGGTCGCGGTGCAGCACAAGGGCCAGCAGCCCCGAGGACAGCAGGTAGACCGTCAGCGAGCGCCGTCCGGCGGCCGCGAGCGCCCGCACCACCGGAGTGCGGCGCTGCTCGACCGCGGCCGCGATGAGACCGAACAGCGCGGCATAGCCCAGTCCGCCGGCCATCCCGGTCAGCGTCTGTACCCCCAGGGCCGCCTCGGCCCAGGCGGGGTCGGCGAGGGCGCCGGAGGCGATCAGCGCGCTCGGTGCCGCCCCGGCCAGCGACACGGTGATCCCGGTCGCGGCCGCCCAGGCCAGCAGCCGGCGGTGCCGGCGGGGTTCGTGCAGCAGCCGCCGCCGACCGGCCCAGGCGCCCAGCAGCAGTGCCGGCAGCAGCGGGTAGGTGGCCAGGACGACCAGCGGTGTCACCGGCCACAGCGCGATGCGTTCGACCCAGTCGGCGGCGCGCGTGTAGCCCGCGATCGGCTCGCGCCCCGAGTACCACCCGGCCCACGCCGCGCCCGTCACCAGCACGGTGGACACCGCGCCCGCCGCCACCGCGGTGCTCAGCAGTCCGCGTCGCGGACCGGCCAGCAACCCGGCCACCATCAGCCCGGCCACTCCGTAGGCGCCCAGGATCTCCCCGGGGAACACCAGCACGGCGTGCGCGAAGCCGAAGGCCAGCAGCACCAGGGACCGGCGCCGCACCAGGCGCCGGGCCTGGACGTCGCAGGCCCCGGCGGCGCGGCGCTTGTCGATGAGGACGACCAGGCCGTAGCCGAACAGGGCGGCGAACATGGGGAAGGCGCGGTTGTCCACCACCAGCACGGCGAGGGTGCGGGCCGCGGTGTCGAGCGCGCCGCCGCCGGCCGGGTGGGCGCCCACCGAGGCCGAGGCCACCTCCAGGTAGGCGGGGGCATAGGCGATGGCGATGAGCAGCAGCAGGGTGCCGCGGGCCAGATCCGGTGCCAGGTGGCGCGCGGCCGCGCCGGGGGGTGCCGGGGGCATGGTCCTCACTTCCGGGTGGTGCGGCCGCGTGGCGGCCGTTGCTCGTGAGCGGTCCCGGCCACGGTAGGAACGGCGGCGCGGGTGAGGCCCGACCGTTGCGTACCGGCTGCGATCAAGTGGGCTTCGGCTTGATCGGAGGGGGAGCGATGCTGGACCGGTTGAACGAGGCTTCGGAGTTCGTTGAGGAGGATCCGGGCGGTGCGGTGGATGTGGCGGCGATGGCGCGTATCGCCTTGACGTCGGAGCACCATCTGCGTCGGACGTTCGCGGTGTTGGCGGGCATGGGGCTGTCGGAGTACCTGCGTCGGCGTCGGCTCACCCTGGCGGGTGCGGAGCTTGGAGGGTGAGCGGGCTCTGCTCGATATCGCGGTGGACTACGGGTACTCCTCCACCGAGGCGTTCAGCCGGGCCTTCCGCGCTGTTCACGGCGTCGCCCCCGGCCAGGCCCGGCGCAGGGGGTCGCGCTGGTCTCCCAGGCCCGGCTGGCCTTCCACCTCACCGTCGAAGGGAGCACGCAGATGCGCTACCGCATCCTCGACAAGGGCGCCTTCGCCCTGGTCGGACTGCGAAGGCGGATCCCCAACATCGCCCAGGGCCCCAACCCCGACATGGCCGCCTTCACCGAGGCGGTCGACGACCCACCTGGCAGCGGCTGGAGGAGCTCGGCGACCAGGAGCCGCGCGGCGCGCTGTCGGTGACCATGGCCCTGGACGGGGACGAGGGCTTCGGCGAGGAGATCGACTACTACGTCGCCGCCGCCACCACCGCCCCCCAGGGGATGGGATCGCGGCGGCACTCGCCATCCTCGCCATCGCATTCTCGGCGCTGGGACGGCCGCGGAATCCAGATCCGGGCGCATCTCCGCCCAGTTCGACGCCGACGCTTCAACGTGCGAAAAGGGCTGGCGATCGCGCTGCTGCCCTCGGCCCACGTCCCCCACCTGACGGGTCTGGCCACCGTCGAGATCACCGACCCACCCATGCGCGTCGAGTACCTCATCTGGAGCGGCGTCGGACGCACCCCGGCGGCAACCGCGTTCCTCGATCTGCTGGACCTGCCGGACCACTGACCACCGGGGGATACTGATGAGTTTGTCCGGTTGGCCACTTAGTAGATGCCCAGCGCCCGGTCCCTGACCGAGGTGAGGTCGAGGAGCATCACGGCGAACGTCACACGCGAGCGAGTCACCAGGGTTGACGCCACGGCCCAACCCGGCGGTCGACACCCTGCGGCGGCCTCCCGGCACCAACGCCCACAGCATCCAGACGCTCAAAGCCACAGACCGCCCTGACTTGCCGCTTTCGACCGACCCCGGGGGGAAGAGCACGTCCGGGCACGCGAAAACCCCAGCGTCAACGTAGGAAACGCCCGTTGACCTGGGGTTTTGGGGGTGCGCCGCCAGGGACTCGAACCCCGAACCCGCTGATTAAGAGTTCCCTTGATGGATGTCTCGGAATGGCATCTGGTGTTGCTGTGTGCCGTATAGGCCGGTCGTTCGCGTGTTGGTGTGCCGCTTTTCGGTGTTCGGTGATGGGTGATGGCGGTTTGCTTCAAATGCGCCGAGCGCGTTTGGAGCACGGTCGACGCAAGGAAACCGTCGGGTTGGTGTCTCGGATCTGATGCGGATCTGGAGAATGACTCGTGCAATGAGGTGGACCAGCCGTGGACGCCCTCGTGCGGATGCCCTGATGAAGGGGTGCGAGGGGTGGGTCGAAGCGTACAAGCTGTAGTTTCTTGAGGTGCGGATGTAATTGCCTTGGAGGAATCGACTTCATTAGCAACCCGGGCTGGTGGTAATCCACCTAAGCAACCCTATGGACGCCGTCTACCGGGCTCGTCATAACGCGCCGCTCTCATTGCGCGTGCTTCCTCGTCGATGAAGGCATAGAAAGGTCACGTTCGATTACTTGTTGGGTCTGGTCGCAAGCAGGTAGTAGAGCTCCTGCGCTGCTGTTCTGCTCAGCGTAAGCTGTAACCGCGCGGACCAGTGACCCAGATGGGCGCCGTTCGTCGTTGATCCATTCGAACGTGCGGAAAATAGTCTCGCCTGGTTTTGCCCTAACCGTGGATTACCGGTAAATCCTCTGAGGGTGCGGTGTCATGTGTCGATGTCCGCATCTCACAGGTGCACGGTGGTCTCGCCGTCAGTGGCTCGTCCATGAGTCGCCAGCTCCATCCTCGGTGCGCTGCCCCTGCTCGGGGCTCGCCACCACCGTGGAACGGTTGAGGGCGTGCTCTGGGGGACGACGACCCTCGGAGCGACGGTGGAGGCCGCCGCCTGGGCCGCCGGACCCATGGCTGGCAGCAGCGACGACAATTTCTGTGACGGCGTGCTCACCGGCCACTTCGCCAAATGGCAGCGCGGCGCTCACCCTGGAACCGAACGTGTGCTGCGCGGACTTGTCTATGTCCTGGGCGTCGCCGAACATCTTCCTGGATGTGACGATACAGTGAATCCGTTGCACAGACTTTATCACGACGATCTCCGGAGGGAACTCAATAGGGATGCTGCGCGGAGAGTATGCTCTCAACAGCCGAATTATCCGGGCGGCAACATGGATTGTGACGAGTATCCATTTGCGAGCACGTATCAAGGCGGGGCTCAGAGTGTTTACGAGCAAGACGCCCGGATCGGTAACTTTTCTGCCCGTCCGATCGACTCAACCGACAACCAGATGGCGGGTAACTGGATTTCGATTTTTTATGCAGAAAACAGAATCCTTGATTATCGGGGCGGCCAATTCGGCGACATGAGAGACCCATTCATCACTCGAATAGTTCCATAGCGGCGAGTGTCCTGGGCGTCGATGGCGCGATCATCTCCTTAGGTGGTGCGGCCGCCGGATCTCTGCGAATCCGGCGGCTGCATTGTGGTTGGTAGAATGTTGGGCGCTGTGTGCAGCAATCGACATTGGGGAAGGGGTGCGATGTCACTCATTCGGCAAGCTAGTGGTCGCGTCGTGGTGGAACGACATCTGTTTTACATTGGAGCCGATGTGCTGCTACGGAGCGATATGACGGCCAGACTCCGGGAGAACCCTGATAGCTGGGTCGTCATCGTTGGCCAATGCGTTGCGATCCGAAGCAGGCATGAGGACGCGAAGGTCGCGATTGATCTACAGTTTTGGGAGCATGCGCCAACCTTCCCTGCCGAAGTCGAAGAATATCGCCAGTTCCAGATGTCGCTTGCCGTACCCGAGGTTCATGTTTCCACTCTGACGCTGGGGCCGGCGAGGATAGACCTCGACTTGGAGTATGCTGGCGATTACCAATGCCGGGTGATTCGGGAATCTGACTCGAGTCGGGTGCCGGTTAATGGTTCCGTGTTCTCATATTACGTCGATATATCCGAACGGTACGTCGTTCAGTTGTGGTCCGAGAAGACGCCTCTTCATGGCGTGAGTGAGGGGAGCGCAGCAAGGCGGGGCGCCAGGACGGGGGCGCAAGGGCCAGTTGATCAGACCCGCGAGATGACGCAACAAGAGATAATCGATCGTATGAATGAAGGCCAGAGAAGAAGTAGGTTCGACGGGACCCCGCGGAACATCTAGTTCGGTCCATCAGGGGTGGATTCCCGGCTCGATCGATCATGGCAGCCCATTCGCTCTTTTTGTAAATTCAAGCGCCACATTCCCATGGGCTGATATTCTGAGGGCCGATACGAAATCAAATGATCTGCCGCAGCTGGTCGCAGCGTGCTGGAAGTGCGTCGCTGAGATTCTATGTGTTCACTGTTATTTGTTTCTGGCTTCGTTGATGTAGCTGCGATCTTTGGGAGTGAGTTTGTAAGTCCAGGCGGTGGCGACGTCGATGTAGTGCTGTCCGGCTGGGCCGAGTCGTCGGGCAGCGATGCGGCTGATGGCGGTCTTGGGCAGGCCGGGCGGTAAAGCATCTTGTACTGCGGTGAGTGCGTGGTGCAGCCAGTCGGCCGCGGCCAGTTGCGCGCTGCTGACCGCTCCTCGACCTGCATGACGCGGCCGCGTCCAAGGGCGAGCGGCTGTGAGCGCTGCCTGCCTCGCCTACGCCGATGGCCGTAATCAGCGGGCGGTTGCCCGAGGTGCCTGCGGATGTCGGTGTCGGTGGGTGGGTGGTCGCAGTCGTCGTTGAGGGCGCGTTCGAGGTGGAAGCAGGCGGCACGCGAGTGCACGACGCCGATGCGCTCCAGGTGCGGGTCGTTGAGTTCCTCACCCAGGCGCTGGGTCATGGCGCTGATGGACGCCAGGTAGGGCAAGGTGTAGAAGACGCGGGGCGTGCCCCCGCGCGTGACGGCCAGGTCGGTGACCTGGCGGTGGGCCCACAGCAGCGCGGCCTCGGTCTTGCCCCGCCCGGTGGGGGCGCGCAGCAGCAGGTGCCCGCGCACCTGGGCGGCGTCGTGCTGGTGGCGGTACAGCCGCCGCGCCGCGGTGAGGCGCTGGGGGTAGGAGGCGTCGAGCCGCCGTCGCCTGAGCGCATCATGCGGATGGTGCGCTCCGCCCTGCACACCGTGGAGGAGACCTGGTCGCCACGGTCTTCGCCAGGGTGCCCTAGCCGGTACGGGAGCGGATCTTGGCCCTGGTGGCTGGTGCACCGGAAGGGGCGAGGAGACGGTGGGCGCCGAGGCGGAGGGCGGCTCCGAGGAGGAGTCGGTGCTGGCGCTGGTGAAGGCGATGCCGGGCAATGTGAACCTGGAGTCGATGTTGCGGGAGATCCGCAAGCTGACAGCGGCGTCGGCACCCCATGCGCGAGGCCGGCATCCGGTCCCTTCCACCGAGGGGCCCGGAATCAGGGCACGACGGATCCTTCAGTTCCCCGCACACCGCGGCCTGGTCATTCCCGATTCAACCCACCAGGCCGACATCCACCAGCGCATCCAGACCTTCCCTGAAGACATCGCCGACGAACTGCGCAGCTGGGTCCTGGTTTTGCGGGGCGAAGGCCGCTGCGAACATCCTGCGATGCTCGTTCGAGATGATGCGCAAGTACCCGGGCTACCTCCACCCGGTCCTGACCGCCTGGGCGAGTCGCGTCACCAGCCTCCGCGAGATCACCAAGGACGACCTCCAGGACCCCCTCGCCCAGCGGCCGGGTCCAACAGGCCGGCATCTCCTCAGCGCACTGCGCAGCCCTCCAGGCCCTCAAACAGAAACAACTGATCTTCCGCGACCCGACTCGCGGCATCTCACTACCCGCCGCCCGACGCCTGCCGGTGCCCATCCCACCGATCGGCTCCGCGGCCTGGTCGACCGGGTCGAGTCCCCGTGGCGAAGTTCGTCGTCGCGCTCGTCGCCGTCCACGGCCTCGGCCGGCGCGAGACCCGCTACCTCCTGCTGACCGATCTCGACCGTGCCCGCGGCCGCCCGGGAGTCCACCGGGTCCTGCGACACACGGCCTACCTGGACGAAGTCACCCTTGCCCTCGCGAGCGACTGGCTTCGTGACCGTCACCAGCGGTGGCCTCTGACGACCAATCCCTACCTCCTGGTCAGCCGGCAGACCGTCGCCGACGACCGGCTCCCGCCGTCGCCACCATGGTCATCAACGCCATCTACCGACCCCTCGGTCTGAGCCCGTCAAAACTCCGCCAGGGCCGCATCCTCGACGAAGCCCGCCGCACCGCCGACCCCGTCCACCTCATGCGCGTCTTCGGCATCGCCGCCCAGACCGCGATGGAGTACATCGCCACCGCGCACCCCGAACGCACTTCCCAAGTTGCCCGATAGCCGCTACCGAGATTGCCGCAGGCCGTCAGGATGTGGCCCTGCTCGCCGCCTTCGCCTGCTTGGCCGCATTGACCACGAAGGCTTTGACCTGCTGAAGAACCTCGTCGCACTGGTCACGGACTGCTGTCATCGTGCGGTCTCGGCGGCTGGAACTGCCTGGCCGTACGCTCGCCCTTCCACATGTGACGCGTAGGCGGGGTTCGCGCGGCGGGCTGTGGAAGGCCCAGCGGGGAAATCACTCACAAAAAGGCAGATGAAGCTTCCGATAGGCGAGGGTTTGCTCCTCTGACGAGTTCCTTCGGCTGACCATTGAAACCCGGTCTTCTGAGGCTGGCTGGTTCCTGCCTTGCTCAGGACGGCAGCTGGATGCGCAGGCCGCGGTTGGTGATGGTGAGGTCCGCGCCCTGGCAGTTGCGGCCGCCCCAGGTGATGAGGTGGTGGGCGGTCAGTGCGGCGGTGGCGCCGGCGCCGCAGTAGTCGGCGTGGTCGGTGAGGCGGTAGTGGGTGAGTTCGCCCGAGTCGGGGTCGAAGGTGCTGAGGTCGCGGCCGTTGAGGGAGATGATCTGACGTGCTGCGGAGATCCACATGGCTCCCCGGTTGAGCCCTGCTTGTGTCAGGTCGATCGGGGGGCGCAGGTCCACGCTGTCGTGGGTGGCGACCGTCTGCACGGCGCCGTCCTCGCTCATGTGCGCGACATGGGTGCGGGTGTCGTCGGAGGCGAGCAGGTAGGTGGAGCCCTGGCCGTCGGAGGCGAGTCCAAGTGAGCGGAGCGGTTCGGTGAGGTCGATGTCGTGGGGCACGACGGAGGTCGAGTCGTTGTCGGCGTCGTAGTGGCGGATCGCCAGGGTGCGGTCGGGGTCGGTGCCGGCCAGCAGTACCCGCCCCGGTCCGGTCGCCGCCATGGCCTGCACCTGGATGTCGACCTCGGTGGTGTGCCAGTGGTCGTCGGCGATCGCGTAGCTCAGCAGTGCGTCGGTCGGCCGGTCCGACCTACGCCCGCCGCCGATGACCATCCACCCGCCGGTCGCCACCGCCAGCGCCGAACTCCGTTCCTGCGGGGCCGGTGCGATGGGCCGCCAGGTGTCCTCGCCGGGGTGGTAGGCCGCTCCGTCGCGGGCGAAGTGGCCAGGGGCGGGTGCGCTCGTCGCGCCGCCCCAGACGATCATCTCCGTACCCGTCCACACCGCGACGTGCCGCGTGCGCGGCGCCACCGGCGCGGGAGGGATCGGATTCCAGCCGCCGCCGGTCAGAGAGAGCACCGCCCCGTCCGCATGCGGCCGGTGCTCGTCCCCGAAATCTCCACCCCAGATCAGCAGGGAATCCTCTGCCAGCACCGAGGAGTGCCCGACCCGCGCGTGCAGGGGTGAGGCGCCGATCTCCGACACCACCAAGGCGTCGTCCGCTTGCCCGGGGTCGCCCACGGCGCACGAGGTGGCCAGCAGGGCCACGGCCAGCAACCCGACGGGGGCCTTAATCATATCGAAGCCATTTCTCATTCTGCGGAAAGACCTACCGATTCCAAGCACTCCACGGTCCCGTCCTGGGCGGAGTGCGAACCATCAGGCGACTCAAGCCAATCTACCTCGTTGTCAAAGTGAAGGTAACGACGTATCAGTGTATCTGGAACTAGTGGATCTTGATCGGATGTCACGACACAGACGTTTTCCGCAGTCGCCTCGATCCGCGCTGGTTCCCCAGGTGGACGTGTGAAGTCGCGGCAGGGAGCGTGGAGGGAAGCGAGTACGTGTGCAACCGGGGATTCATCGCCTTGATCGTCCGCCCACGGGGCAGCGATCCGGCAGACTTCCGCAAGGTAAGCCAGGTATCCGGACGAAATCGAGTTTTCTCCGTAGCGGAGCCACAACGAGTCGGAGAGTCGGCCTGCCAACTCATGGTCTGATCTACCTGCGATCTCTCTGGCGCTATCGGTGATCTCGTCTCCGGGCAGGTAACCCAGTGCGAGTTCGGCAGACGCATAATCGAATGCTTCCACCGGCAGATGCCTGTTTGCGACGTTCGAAGACATGAACTCGTGGTCGGAGCGTTCGAAATCGTCGAGAAGACCGTCAGATTGCTCTACGCGCGCACCCAGCAGCTCTTCGCCGGCCACTCCGACTGGAAAAGGGCGGATCAGTGCGATCCAGTCAAGTTCCACCTCGGCTAGGTAAGAAAGTCTCGCAGAGCCGAACGAGTACCCGAGAAAGCCGTTTAGTTCAATTGATTCAGTCGCCTCGATGGCGGAGACGACAGAGGCGTAGTGATCGGGAGAGAATCCCCAAGCCAAGGCGTCGTCTCCACTGATACCACATTGATTGATGACGTTCTCTATGCCGGGAAGCGTGTCTGGGTGCCCGGTGCGGCTCGACGCATAGAAATATGACAAGGACGAAGAGCACTCATCTGACTGGTTGGATCTTACCCAAGGCTCTTCGATGAAAAGAAGATTAGAATTTCTTAGGCTGGGGATGGAGTTTCGGAACTCGTGCAGATTGAATCTGCCGGACAGGATCGATACTCCGGGCCCTCCGAAGTCGACGATCGCGGTCTCTGATGTTTCCTCCTCTGATCTGAGCAGAGCGTATCTGACTTCTCGGCCAGCATGGGTGATCGACTGGCATGGTTCGTTCGGTCGGGGCTCTTCGCAAGGGGTGGCGGGAGCGGAGTCCGGTATGGGGGAAGCGGGCGTAGGCTGGTCGACGTGCACGAATACGGCTACGAGGCTGACGATGACCACGAGAATGGATGCTGACACCATATATGCTGGAGGGGTGCTCCGAACGAGTCGGAGCACCCCCGATGCCTTGCGCTGATTCACGCTCTACCAGCCGCTGTCAGTGTGCACATAGCTGAACGAGGGGTTCTCGGGCGAACAGATGATGCTGCACGTCATTACTTCGGCCCAAACGTAATCAGCATAGAGCGGAACGGTCGTGGTGTCGCGCGCGGTCACGTGCATGCCGAAATCCAATGCCCGCTGATCGCCGGAGCGAATGAAAGGCGGATCGTAGTCCACTCCCATGGACCTCGCTCCGGTATCGGGAAGAACGACGACATCCTCGCAGTTGTCGATAGGAATCGATATGCCCGTTCCGTTGAAGCCGACGTCGACGTTGGCTCCGGGGTTGCACTGAGTGCTGGGGGATCGGGGCTCGTAATCATTCATCCTACTGATTCGGGCTCCGGTGCCTTGCCAGGGGCGGCTGCGCAACGTGTAGTCGATGAGGGCGGTCCTGACGTTAAGATCGGCATCGGCGGTGGTCCACAGGCCCCATCTGTTGTAAGCCCACTCCCTCGTGCCCGCTTCCGCGTACTTCTCATAACAGGTGACCATATGGTGATCGTGGTCAGATGGAAACTGGGGGGCGAAGTAACCGGTGAAACAATCGTTCGAATACAAGTACATCCCATTGGGGGTGGCGGCGGCATATCCCATGCCGGTACCTTCGGGTGTTTCCACCTGTGCAGCTTGGGAGGTTTCGACTACTCCTACGCCGAAGCCTGATTGCACCTGGCCTTCGGGTCCCTCGACCCTTGATAGATTTACCTCCGACGGCTGGATGCTATTGCTCCAAATAAGATCAATGGCCCCACCGTTGACCGGGTTCTCAAGGCTAGAACTGCGAATCTGGGTGATGTCGACGAGATTTCCCTGACGTGCTTGCTCGTCCAAGAACTCCTCGATCCGCGGCTGGTCGTCCAGCGCGCGCATCTGCCCCGGCGAGAGTTGTCCTTCAAGGATCTGCTGACGCGTAAGGTGTGCAACTTCAGGGGTGGACCACCCCACCTGCTCCTCTGCCGCCGCAGGCAAGGGGGCAGCGAGAACCAGACTCGTCGCGGCGGATGCCGCTAAGATCCACTTACTCCTAGATGCAAACACTCCAGCCTCCACTCAGGCGAACATAGTATCCGTTTTGCGAAGATGCAAAGGCAATCTAGCACGGAGCGCCGCGGCGGCTTCGTGTGATGTGGATTGCCTCTTCGTTCGTGTTCGGCATATTGTCTGGCCGTCCGATGGATGGTAGGAGTGTCCACGCTGATAAATGATCATTGCCTTGAGCTCAGAGTATTAAATGATCAAGATTCCATCAGACATCTCGGTGATCTTCTCGTCGAGGGAGGCGAAGCTCGGAGCGGCTCTGCTGATGGCGGATCCGTCCGTAAACGGACACCGCTCAAACCATGTGATCGGCTCACGATGATCGTCGGCGGACCGATCGCGGCGGTGGATACCGCGTAATTCCGAACCGCAGCACGCGTTGCCCCGGGATCGTTATCGGCCTACATCGTGGACGGCGGTCGTGGCACCATGATCCCGACCCGGCCCACCGGGCGGACAGCGGCGACCTGTCCCGCCTGGCCATCGTTGGTGTGATGGTAACCCTGCACATCAGAGCCAACCTGAATAGGCCTTCGCCGCGCCATCAAGCCCGCCTGCGTACCGGTTGTTCGGCGTAAGGCGCAGGAATTGCTGAGTGTGTGACGCTCCGCTGTCGTGGAGCTCACCGCCACATTGGCCGCTGTGGGGGCTACGGTAGATGTCTAGCCTGCGGAGGTGTTGCGCGCTGCAGGCTTCTTAACCTGCTGATTCCGGATTCGACCGCCGCCGAGGCGCTGTCGCGATCCCGCTTGGTCTTGCCCGCATAGGTGAAGGTCGCCAATGCCTCGGCTTCGGTCGACCGCTGCGGTGGGGCGAGCTCGTCGCCCTGTCGTGTCCGATGGCCGTACCGAACGCTGCGGCGGTGCCCGGGCCGCAGTGCTCGACGATCGGGTGCAGCGCGTCGTCACGGTTCACCCACCGCGGTGGTGGGCTCGTCGCGATCGTGCCGTTCACGTCTCCCTCGCGCGGATACGCCTTTACGGGGGTCCAGCGGCCGACACGCCGTCTGAGAGAACCCCACACCACCACACCAGTCGAACCGCCGGCCCTGGCCCCGTGTTGGACACGACTCGGGAGCGCCACCCGGCAGGCTAGACCACCGAGTCGTCTCGACCTGCCACTTCGACCGCGTCCGTACGGAAGAGCACGTTTAGAGCACGTCCGGACACGCGAAAACCCCAGCGTCAACAGGGGAAGTTCGACCAGTTGGCGGCTGGCCCGGGGTCTCGGACCCACACCGCGACATGCACACAAGGTGCCCGGATGCACGATAACCGCTGTGACCAGTGCGAGGGCATGGACCGTGCGGACGGTGTCGACGTCGACCGGGTCCATGGCGCGCACCGCGACGTCCTTGGGTAGGTGGGTGGGCAGCGCGAGCGGCGTGCCTGTACCACCTGGAGGGCGCCGCCGTGAGCCTGGCTGACAATGTGCCGTCCCGGTCAGAGCAGTTGCACCTCGCTGATCATCCCTGGAGGGATCGCAACCACGCTCGCCGGGGGCGGACCCGCAGGTTATGTGGGTCGCTGATTATCTCTAGGGGTGGGACGATGTGCGGCACGCGCGATCTTGATTGACGATCTCGGCAGTTTGGTGGTGATCAAGCGGACCAGACCGGGCCAGGCGCCGTACTGGACCGCGCCCGGTGGCGGTGTCGAGGGCACCGATGCCTCGGTGGAGGCGGCTCTGTACCGGGAGTTGGCGGAGGAACTGGGTGCCAAGGCTGCGGATGCCTCGCAGGTGTTCCTGTTCAGTTCGCCGTCGGATGGTGGGGTCGCTGTGCAGCACTTCTTCGTGGCCCGGCTGGTCAGTTTGGACGAGTCGGCCCGTAGTGGCCCGGAGTTCGGCGATTCGTCGCGCGGTGGGTATGACCTGGACCGGATTGACCTTCGGGGAGACGATCTCGCGTCGATCGACTTGAAGCCGACCGCGTTGAAGGAGTTCATCCTGGCCAATCGGGAAGCTCTGCTGGTCGAGGGTGGTGTAGTGACCTGAGCTGCGGCTACGCCCCCAATCGTGCGGGATGGACTCTGCCGTTCCTCGAAGGCGTCGCTCTGTTCGGCGCCAGGAACGGGAAATGTCATCGCGGTTGCCCCGGGACGGACTCACATCCGTCAATGACGAATGGGCGACGGCGGTGACGACGCCCATTCGCTCGACCGTGTGGTCGACGCCCACTCCTTGCAGCGTATGGCCGCCTCCACCGATGTCGCGGTGATAGTCCTCTTCCTCGCTGGAGTCGGAGCTCGCGTGATCATCGGGGCGGTGCTACCGGTCGACGCCGGCCTCTTGCTCATCGTCGGAGTGGACTGAGGAAAGGAAGTGCGGCGAGGGGTGAGGCGATATGGACGCCTGGCCCCTTTGCATGGACATATTCGCTGCCGTGCTCACATGAGGACACGCGGGTGGTGAACTTGCCGCAGCCGGTGACCCTTGCGCGGTGACGACGGAGACGTCGGCCAGGTGAGCATCGCCGCGCCATCGGCGGCAAGGAGTTTCCATGCAGATCCCCAGAGAAAGAGTTCGCACAGCGCTCTCCCTGACCGCGGTGTCGCTCGTCGTGGTGCCGTTGGCGTTCGTCGCTCCGCTGAACGCCGAAGAGGAGACCGCGGCTGAAGCACTGGTCAACAGCGGTTTCGAGGACGGCGGGGACGGTGTTCCCGACGGATGGACCGTCGCGAGCGGTGACGCGCGGATCAGCGTCGTGTCCGACGCGCGCGGCGGCGAGGGCGCCATGCGCGTGTCGTTCGACGAGGACGGTTCCGTGGTCCTCCGCCAGGTCATCGTCGACCAGGCGGCGGGCGCCTACGACCTCACCGCCTGGACCCGGACGGACGGGCTCGAGGGTGGTGCGGTCGCCCTCGGCGACCAGGAGTGGCGCCGCACCGGCATCCCTTCCTCCACCGACTGGACCCAGGTCACGGTGCGCGGGGTCGAGGCGACGAGCGGCCAATTGGAAGTGCGCTTCGAACTGGCCGGAGCGGCCGGCCAGTCGATTGTGATCGATGACGTGGCGATCGCCGAGGGCGGCGCGGGAGAGGACTTCCTGGCGGGCGGCGATCTCACCCAGCTGAACTACATCGAGGATCTGGGCGGCGTCTTCCGCGATGAGCAGGGCCGGGCCGTCGACCCCGTCGAATTCATGGCCGACAACGGCATGGGGATCGCCCGCCTGCGCATGTACAACGACACCGGCCCCGAGAACCACCGCATCGGATACCCCGGCTCCTATCTCGCGGACGGATACCAGGACCCCGAAGACGTCCTCGACCTCGCCCGCCGCGCGCATGACGCGGGCATGCAGATCCAGCTCACGTTCCACTACAGCGACTACTGGTCGAATGGAGAGATCCAGGACATCCCGCTCGAGTGGCGCTACGTCAACGACCTGCCCTACGAGGAGGCCGTGGCCGAGCTCGAAAGGCTCATGTACGACTACACGCGCGACTTCCTGCAGGAGATGGTCGACCAGGGGACTCCTCCGGCCTACGTCGCCCTGGGCAACGAGACCGCGGGCGGGCTCCTCCACCCGTACGGTGGTTCCTGGCAGGAGGGCGGCAGTCTCGACGTCATGGCCGACTTCTTCACCGCCGCCTCGCAGGCCGTCCACGACACGCTTCCGGACGCGCAGGTCATCATCCACCTGGACGACGCGGGCAACCGGGACAAGTACGAGTGGTACTTCGGCGAGCTGGAGCGGCGCGGCGTGCCCTACGACGTCATCGGCAGCTCGTACTACCCCTACTGGACGCAGCTGGACGTCGAGACCGTCGCCCCGTTCTTCCAGTGGGCGAACGAACGGTTCGACAAGCCCGTCATGATCATGGAAACCGGTTTCAACTGGACGCCGCTCACGCACGAAGGCCGCGAGGGCCAGCTGAACGACAACGGCCCCTACGGTGAGGACCCGATCAGCCAGCGCGACTTTTTCCGCGAACTCTTCGCCGCGGTGAAGGCGCTGCCTCCGGGCACCGTGATCGGCGACATCTACTGGGACCCGATCTTCCTCGGCGTCCCTGGAGCGGGCTGGGAGGTCGGTCAGCCGAACTACGTCAGCAATTCGACCGTCTTCGACTTCGATGGTGTCGCCCTGCCGGTGTTCCAGGCCTACCGGGAGAACGCCGCCTCGCCGCGCGAAACGATCGCTGTGGCCGGGCACCGGCCGCAGGGCCCTGACGGTCCCTGAGCCCTCCTGGACGGGATCGCGACCGCACACGGTGCAGATCGGGCCGTGTGCGGTCGCCGTGCGTCCGCCCCTCATTCGGACGGGACCGTGCCCGCGCGTCTTCGGCGGAAGGCCGTGGGACTCATTCCCTCCGCCGAGCGGAAGACCCGGGAGAAGTACAGCGGATCGGCGTAGCCGACGAGACCGGCGACACGGAAGACGGGGAGCTCGCTCGCGGTAAGCAGGTGCTTCGCCCGCTCGATCCGGCGTGCCCTTACGAAGTCGACGACGCCCATGCCGGTGATCTCCTGGAAGAGCACGGAGAATCTCGACGGGCTGAGGCCCGCGTGCGAGGCGAGTTCGGGTACGTGGACGTCCATGGCGGGGTTGTCCACGATGCTGTCGCGGACCGCGGCGACGGCGGCGCGCGACCCCTCGGCCGTCGCCTCCCCGGTGAAGAGCGCGAAGAGCCGCCACGCGGCACCGGCGGCCAGGCAGCGGGAGGCCAGCGAGTCCTCCTGCGTCGCCTCCCGGACCTGGCCCATCGCCGACACGGCGCCCGCCATGTCGCTGACGGTGAAGGCGGGAGCCCCTCGCATGCTGAGCACCGACCGCAGCAGCGCGGGGACGTCATCGCCGACGACGTGCATCCACCAGATGGACCAGGGTGTGTTCGCCCCCGCTCCATAGCGGTGCGCGACCGCGGGAGGCAGGACGGCCGCGTGCTGACGCTGGATCCGAACACGGGTGGAGCCCACGCGGACATCGCCTTCTCCGTCCACACAGAGCAGCACGATCGTCTCGTCCGTGCCGCGTGGCCGCTCGCACTCGTGCCCCGCGGCGCGTGCGAAGAACCCTGCCTCCACGACACGAAGGTGGTCGAGCAGGGGCAGCGTTCGCGCGGGCACGGACGGGACCGTCGGGGCGTCCATGGCCCTCACGCCGGCAGGAGTCCCCGTTCCAGGAGCGATCCGCGTTGCGCGGGGTCGCTGAAGGCCGACCCGATGGCGACCGCGCGGCACCCGGCGTCCAGGAACCCCCGGGCGTTGTCCGCGCCTATTCCGCCTGTTGCGATGAAGCGCACCTCCGGGAACGGGGCGAGCTGCGCGCGTACCCATTCGGCGCCGAGCACAGAGGCGGGGAAGGCCTTGAGCCAGGTGAGGCCGGCCTTGAGAGCGGTGTCGATGTCGGTGGATGTCGCCACGCCCGGCAGGTGCGGAATACCGATCTCGTTCGAAAGGCGCACGATGTCGAGGTCGAGCCCGGGTGCGACCGTGAACCGCGCTCCGGCATCCGCGGCCCGCCGCAGTTGGTCGGGGAAGCGCACCGTCCCCGCGCCAACGGCGCGGCCGCGTGCACGCCCCGCGACGACTGCTGCGGAGAGGGCGTCGAACGCCTCTTCGCCCTGCACGGGCACCTCGACCGCCGTGACGCCGGCGTCCCAAGCGGCATGACAGAGCGCGACGGTGTCCTGCGGGGACACTCCCCGGAAGATGCCCATCACCTGGGCGGTTGAGAACAGTTCGTCGAACATGTCGTTCGTGGTCATCGCTTCTCCTGCTCGAGGTCGAGATGGCGACGGATCTCGTCCTGCGTCGGCGCCTGGGGGCAGTCCCCGACGATCTGCACCGCACGCGAGGCCATGAGGTGGCCGAGCCGCAGGGCACGCTCGGAGTCCAGTCCGCGCATCCACCCGCTCAGCCACCCCGCCGCGAACGCGTCGCCCGCCCCGACCGGTTCGACCACGTTCACGCGGAGCGCGTCCGCCCAGGACGCTCCGTCCGGGCCGAACGCCGTCGCACCGGTCGCCCCGTCCTTGACGACGAGGGTCCTGGGCTCGGGGAGAAGAGCCCGGACCGCCTCGGGGGACGCGGTTCCCCAGAGGGTCTCGGCCTCGTCGCGACCGACGAACACGATGTCGGCCTGACGGGCGATGACGGCGAGTTCGTCAGCGGCTTCGGACACCGGCCAGAGTCCGGGCCGGTAGTTGACGTCGAAGCTCACAGCGGCAGGGCCGAGCACCCGGTCACCGACGACCGCGTGCGTGAGTCCGCGGCAGTCCTCGCTCAGAGCGGGTGTGATCCCGCTGATGTGCACGACGCGGGCACCCTGCGCGGACAGGGGGTTCAGGTGCGTGACGTCCATGCGGGAAGCGGCCGAGCCGCCGCGGTAGTAGTAGACGCGCGTCGACTCGCCGTGCGGGTCCTTGGCGTACAGTCCGGTCGACGCCGCGTCGTCGGTGGTGACCCACGAGACGTCCACACCTGCGTCGGTGAGTTCGTCCAGGATGATGCGGCCGAAGGGATCCTTGCCGACCGCGCTCACCCAGCGTGTGCGGTGGCCGAGTCGTGCGAGTGAGACCGCGACGTTGGACTCGGCGCCGCCGACCCGCAGGACGAGGCGCGAGTCGGCGGCGATGGGCCGGGCGTTCCCGGTGACGAGCATGACCATCGTCTCTCCGAGGCACACGACCTCGGGCGCATATCCGTCAGTCACCCGGGCTACCGTTTCCGAAGATGTCGTTGCACTCGACCTGAATGTCGATCTCGGTCCACATCGGGTGGTGGGGCGCGGCGTTCGACGTCACCACGGACCCCCATGCCGAGATCGCCCGCGCCTTGCGGGCGGCGGCACGGTGGATCTCCTTGCCGACCGGCCCTTCCTCGTACCAGGTGTTGAGCGGTGTGTAGCCGATCCACCCTTCTCCGAACACGAGGGGCACGCCGCGGCCGAGGCTGAAGTCTCTGGCGGCGTCCGTCCACAGGTCCAGCTTCACCAGCATGGCGCTGTGGTGCAGTGCGTGGTGTTCGTACAGGTAGCGATCCCAGACCTCCGGGTCGCACCAGTCGTGCACATAGATCTCGGGCTTGCCGACGATCGTCGCCTCCTTGCGCCACAGGTCCTCGGCCGGCGGCTGCCAGTCCTCGTATGCGGGGGCGCCGGGACGCAGGAAGGGACGTGTCCGCTCGGTGCTGAACCTCTTTTCGTCGCGCAGGGCGAGCCGGTCGGCCAGTTCCCCCAGCACCCCGTAGACGTAGGGGTGGAACACCGCCACATCGATGTTGTGCGGGATACCGCGCATCGCGTCGACCGGCACGCGCGCGTAGTTCACCGTGACGGGCACCTGGGGGAGTCGCTCGTGAAAGACGTCGAGCGCCGCGGTGAGCCGCTTTTCGAGCGGGACGACGAGATCGGTTCCCACGGGTTCGAGCCCCCCGGTGAGCAGCCCGTACTGCACCTCGTTGTGGAGTTCGACGAAGGCGACCCGGTCGTGGAGGCCCCGCTCCGCGAGGAACTCGTAGAGGTCGGCCTGGGCGTGGGCGAGCGCCGCGGCGCGGTCCCGGGGTTCGACGGCCATGAGCGCGTCGAACCAGGAGCGGTCCCCATAGAACGAGGAGCTCTGCTGGTATTCCCAGCTGGAGACGATGACGAAGACCTCGTGCCGCCGGGCCGCCTCGAACAGGGCGACGAGATGGGCGCGCGCGTCGAGCGTCACCCGGTGCCTGACGTCGTACCAGCGGGTTCCCTGGGCGTAGTCGCCGCCCAGCGGACCGAATGACGCCGCGCTCGTGTCCAGCCCCGAACCGAAGAGGAGAAAGGGCATGGCGCAGATGCGAATGGTGTTGTATCCGCGGTCGACCGCCTCCTGGAAGGCGCGGTCGAGGTCTTCGAAGGGCTCACCCGGCCCGGTCCGGGTGTACCAGCTGAAGTCCCACAGGGTGATGGTGAGCCGTTCGGGGAGGTGGTCGTGGATCGGAGTGGGCTGGTAGGTCACAGAGCGTCCTTTTCTCTGTTCGCGGGGCGTCTCGGGGAAACGGTCAGCTCTTGACGGCTCCGGCGGCGAGCCCGTCGATCAACTGCTTGCGCAGCGCGATGAACACGATGACGCTCGGGATGGCGGCGAGGATCGAGCCGGCCAGGACGATGTCGTACTGACGCCCCTCGGCGCCGAAGATCGCCTGCAGGCCCAGCGGCAGCGTGTACATGTCGGGGTCGCCGACGACGATGAGCGGCCACAGGAAGTTGTTGTACGCGTTGAGGAAGCTCCAGACGGCGAGGGCACCGAGTCCGGGACGCAGCAGGGGGGCGACGATACTGCGGAAGATCGTGAACTCGCCGGCGCCGTCGATACGGGCGGCGTTCAGGATCTCGTCGGGGATCGCCTGCTCACTGAACTGCCGCATCATGAAGATGCCGAACGCCGGAGCGACCCAGGGCACGATGAGGGCGAACCACGGCTGGGCGAGTCCCGTCTTGGCGAGCATGATGAACAGCGGAACGACGATCACCGCGAACGGGATGGCCATCGAGCTGAACATGATGTCGAAGAGGGCGCGCTTGCCCCGGAACTCGTACTTGGCGAAGCCGAAGCCCGCCAGTGAGCACACGAACACCGTGATCACCGTGGACACGACCGCGATGACCGTGCTGACGAGGAACCATGAGACGAAGGGATAGCGTTCGAACAGGCTCACGTAGTTGAGGACCGTGGGGTCCGCGGGAATCAGGGTCGGCGGGTAGCCGAACAGGTCGCTGCGCTGCTTGAAGGACGAGAACAGGGCCCAGACGAGCGGGAAGAGCCAGAACAGCCCCACCAGGGCGAGCGCGATGAAGATGAGCGGACGGGATGTGTCCCGCGAGGCTCCCGGGCGCCGCACGGCTCGCCTTCCCCGCTTGGGCGCGATGGCGGCGGCGGAGCGCGTTTCCGTGGGCCTTGGGTCGAGTGTGCTGTTCACTTGGCTTTTCCGATCCCGAGTGACGTGTAGAGCATGCGGCCGATGACGAAGACCGCGAGGAACATCACCACTCCGCCGGCCGCGGCGTAGCCGAACTCCTGCCGTTCGAAGCCCGCGCGGTAGATGAACTGCGCGATGGACATGGTCGCCTCACCGGGGCCGCCGCGGGTGAGCAGGAACGGCTCCTCGAAGATCTGGGCGGTGCTGACGAGCACGGTCACGGCGATGAAGGCGCTGATCGGCTTCATCTGCGGCAGGGTGACGTGCCAGAACGAACGGATGTCCCCCGCGCCGTCCAGCGAGGCCGCTTCGTACAGCTCGCGTGGAATGTTCTGCAGGCCGGCCAGGAAGAAGATGGTGAGATAACCGGTCCAGCGCCACAGGACCAGGATGATGACGACCACCTTCGCCCAGGCGGGGCTGGTGAGCCATTCGATGCCGCCGAAGCCGAAGACGGCGCGCAGCAGGGCGTTGACGAGCCCGTACTGCTGGTCGAAGAAGAGGCCGAACACCAGGGCGATGACGATGGGCGAGACCACGACGGGGATGAAGAACACGGCGCGGAACATGTCACGCAGCCGCAGTCCTCGCGCGTTGATGGCCATCGCGAGGAAGAGCGACAGCGGCAGGACGACCGCCATCGTGACAACCGTGTAGATGGCGGTGTTGCCGAGCGCGGTCCAGAAGCTGGGGTCGCGGAACAGTTCGGTGTAGTTGCGGAAGCCCACCCAGACCGGCGTGCCGAGGCCGGTCCATTCCGTGAAACTCAACGCGATCCCGACGAGGATCGGGACGAGCATGAAAAGCGCGTAGAGAACGAAGAACGGCGAGATGAACAGGTAGGGGGCGCGTGTCATCGACGTGCCGCGCCGGCGGGGTCGTGGTGCCTGCGCTCGCGTGGCCGAGCGCGGACCGGCGAGAAGTGCGTTGCTGCTCATGGGGGCTCTTTCGTGTTTCCTAGACGGCCTGGCGCGTCTGCTGCAGGTAGCCCTCGGTGGTGGCCCTGATGGCCTGGGCCGCGTTCATGCGACCGCTGTAGACGTCCAGGAGCGGAGCCCCCATCGCCGCGGAGAGCTGCTGCATCGTCTCCGACTGGTAGAAGACCGGGATATCGCGTGCGGCCTCGCGGAAGACGTCGAAGACCCGCTGGCCGCCGAGGAACTCGTCCTCGATGCCGACGAAGTCGGGGTCCTCGTACAGGGAGGCCAGGGTGGGCAGGTAGCCGCCGGCCTGGTAGCGCAGCAGCTGCCCCTCCTTGGTCAGGTAGGTGCGGCGCAGCAGGTCGAGGGCGGCTTCGGCGCGCGGGCTGTCGAGCCCGATGGCGAAACCCGTTCCGCCGAGATTGCTCGCGATGTGCCCTCCCGCGCCGAAGCGCGGGATCGTGCGCATCCGCCACCGCCCGGCCTGGTCCGGGGCGTTGGCCTGGAGGCCGTAGAGGTTGTACCAGGACGGCATCACGGTGGCGATGAGCGTTCCCGACTGCAGCGCCGAGGCGGCCGCGGCTCCGTAGGGGTCGCCGATGACCATGAGGGAGCCGCTGTCGACGCCGCGGCGGATGAACTCCAGCACCTCGACGGACTCGTCGGTGTCGATCGTGAGTTCGCCGGTCTCGCTGAAGGGGGAGCCGCCCCGCTGCAGCAGGAACTGCAGGTAGCTGTTGAAGATCGAGGTGTTGTCTCCGTTGGAGACCGATCCGATCGCCTGCCCCGTCCGCTCGAACGCCATCGCGCCGGCTTCGAGGTACTCGTCCCAGGTCTCCATCCCGGGGTCGATGCCCAGCCTCGCGAACTCGTCCTCCCGGTAGAAGAACACCGAGATCGAGGCGTCGGACTCCAGAGCGTAGACCGTGCCGTCCCGTGTGTAGGGCGCCGTGCGCAGGACCTCGTCGTCGATGTCGGTGACGAGTCCGCCGAGGTCGACGAAGAGGTTCTCGGCCATCTGGCTCTTCATCACGCGGGGGAACTCGGAGATGATGATCCCCAGCAGGTCAGGGCCTTCGTTTCCCGCGACCGCCTGGGTGATGGTGCGCGTCACCAGGTCGCCTCCGTTGGCCGAGACCGGCGCGATCCGCGGAGCGAAGGCCGAACCCCGCATCAGCGCGTCGCTGGCCGCGGCGTTCTGGAAGGCCGTGACGTATCCGGGGTCGTGCGTCCACAAGCCGAGTTCCACCGCGCCGGACGTGACCTGCGTGGCCGAACGGGCGCCGCATCCCGCGAGCGCGAGCGCCCCGACCGCTCCCAGACCGGCCAGGAAGGCGCGCCGGGTGGGGAGAGGCCGCTCGCCGGCAGGTGCCCGACCGGTGGCGGGGGTGGCTGACCGAGTACTCATGTTTCCTCTCAGTGGATCGGGACGCGCCCCGCCTGCCGGTCCTGGCCAGGCGTCGCGTCACATCGAAAGCCACATGGGACGAACGTCCCGGGATCATGATGACACAGATCACACTATAATTCATAATTTATCAATAAATCGTCCATCTGCGGTAACGTGAACCTGCGATGGAGCGTGCGCAGGGCGGAACGAGGAGGAACGTGCGGAGCTACAAGGGCCGCGGCCTGCACGGCCAGGTCGTCGAGGCGGTCGGTCGTCGAATCGTCCAGGGTCACTACACCGACGGGCTGACCCTCGACATGGAGGAGTTGCGGCGCGAACACGACGTGAGCCTCACGGTCATCCGCGAGACCCTGAAGGTCCTCGCGGCCAAGGGGCTCGTCGACGCCCGGCAGCGGCGTGGCACCTTCGTGCTGCCGCGCGGCCGCTGGAATCTCCTGGACCCCGACATCCTGCGGTGGGAGATCACCGCGGAGAACCTGCCGGGCAAGCTCGAACAGCTCGCCGAGGTGCGCGCCATCTTCGAACCCGCCGCGTCCGCACTCGCTGCCACCCGACGCGAAGAGAACGACATCTCCGCGATCGAGGCCGCACTCGCGGCGATGGAGGCGGCGGCGGACCCGGAGGAGCTG
Source organism: Allonocardiopsis opalescens (assembly GCF_003002095.1). Lineage (GTDB taxonomy): Bacteria > Actinomycetota > Actinomycetes > Streptosporangiales > Streptosporangiaceae > Allonocardiopsis > Allonocardiopsis opalescens. The sequence goes on from NZ_PVZC01000001.1 coordinate 1,402,452, forward strand.
ACCCGGGCCGACCTGGATTTCCACCGCGCGGTGCTGGCGGCCACGAAGAACGATCTCCTCGGCCGGGTCGAACTGGTCACCCGCGTGCTCCTGGCCGAACGGGACCTCCTGGTGCATCAGCACGTCGCGACCGCTGACGGCCTCGCCCTGCACCGCTCGCTGTTCGAGTCGATCGCCGCCGGAGCACCTGCGGACGCCGCCCGTGCTACCGAACGGCTCCTGGGCCAGGCCCTCGCGGACGAGAACGCCTCGATCACCACCTCCGCCACGGGCAGGGAAGCCGGAACCGACGCCCATTCCTCGAAGAAGGCCGGTCGAGCATGAGAATCACCCGTATTGAGACCTTCCTCGTCGCCCCCCGCTGGCTCTTCTGCCGCGTCGAGACCGACGAGGGCCTGGTCGGCTGGGGCGAACCCGTGCTCGAAGGCCGCGCTCTCACCGTGCGCACCGCCGTGGAGGAGCTCGCTCCGCTGCTCATCGGACGCGACCCGCTGCGGGTGGAGGACCTGTGGCAGGTCATGACGAAGTCGACCTTCTACCGCGGCGGGGGCATCCTGTCGAGCGCGGTGGCGGGCATCGACCAGGCCCTGTGGGACATCGCGGGCAAAGCGCGCGGTGTCCCCGTGCACGAGCTCTTCGGCGGACCGGTACGCGATCGGGTGCGCTTCTACTCCTGGGTCGGCGGGGACGAACCGGCCGAGATCGCCGACCGCGTGGCGGCGCAGGTCGAGGCGGGGGCGACGGCCGTCAAGATGAACGCGATCGGGCGCAAGCGGGCGGTCGCGTCGAACGCGGAGCTCGACGCCGTCATCGCGCGCGCAGCTGAAGCGCGATCGGTCCTCGGTCCCGAGCGCGACTTCGCCCTGGACTTCCACGGCCGCATGTCGATCATCGACTGCCGGCGCCTCTTCCCCTGGCTGGCGCCGCTGTCGCCGCTCTTCGTCGAGGAACCCCTCGTACCGGAGCTCGGCCACCTGCTGCCCCAGCTGGCCGAACACGGTGTGCCGATCGCGACGGGCGAACGACTCTTCGGACGGCACGAGTTCCTCCCCGCCTTCACAGCGGGGATCTCGGTGGCGCAGCCCGACATCTCGCACGCGGGCGGCATCTCCGAGGTACGCCGCATCGCCTCCATGGCCGACGTGTGGGGCGTGCAGATCGCCCCGCACTGCCCGCTGGGGCCGATCGCGCTGGCATCGAGCCTGCAGGTCGGTTTCAGCACGCACAATTTCCTCGTCCAGGAGGTCAGCGCCGGCATCCACTACAACGCGGGTGCCGACCTGCTCGACTACCTCGTCGACACCTCCGTCTTCCGGACCGAGGACGGACACATCCCCCGCCTCACCGGCCCGGGGCTGGGAATCGAGATCGACGAGGGGGCCGTCCGTGCCGCCGACGCACGCGGCTTCACCTGGACCCCTCCCGTCTGGCGCGACGACGACGGCGCCCATGCCGAGTGGTGATCCCGCAGGCGACCAGGAAAGCAGGCCATCCGTGAACTCCGAATCCCCCCTCGCCGGGCGCGTCGCCGTCGTCACCGGTTGCGCCGGCGGGATCGGCGCGGCCACCGCGCGCCGTCTCGCCGAGGACGGCGCGCGTGTCTTCCTCATCGACCTCTCGCCCGACGTCCTCCAGGTCCGCGACGAGCTGCGCGCCGCGGGGCACCGCGCGGCGGCGTCGGTCATGGACGTCGCGGACGAGGTGGCCTGGAACACGGCGGCGGCCTCGTGCCGAACGGAGCTGGGGCGCCCCCACATCCTGGTGAGCAACGCGTTCACCGTGGACGTCGCACCGCTTGAGGACACGGCACCGGCCAGCTGGGACCGGCAGCTGCGCGTCAACCTCACCGGCGCCTATCTCGCCACCCGCGCGCTGCTGCCCGACCTCACGGCGTCGGGGCGCGGTGCCGTCGTCATGGTCTCGTCCGTGCACGCGCACTTCGGACTCCCCGGCCGCGCGGCGTACGCCTCGACCAAAGCGGGCATCACCGGCCTGGCCCGCCAGCTCGCGGCCGAGTACGGCCCGGCCATCCGCGTCAATAGCGTGCTCCCGGGCCCCGTGCTCACCGCCGCGTGGGACGGCATCGACGCCCAGGCCCGTGCCGGGGCCGCGGCGGCGACCGCTCTGGGCCGTATGGGCGCCCCGGAGGAGGTCGCCGACGCCATCGCCTACCTGTGCTCCGACCGCGCCTCGTTCATCACGGGCGTCGAGCTCGCCGTCGACGGCGGATGGAGCGTCACCAAGGATTCGGCGTAGTCCCATGGAGGGTCCGCGATGCCCGCAGCAGCGCATGCGCGTGCGGAGAACACCGGTTTCGCGGGGCAGCGCGTATGTGTCGTCCCGCTGCCGCAGGTCGCCACCGCCCTGCGCCGGCCCGCCACGCGGCAGCTCACCGTCGTCCACGCGGGCTACTACCGCCGCGCCGCGGGCCACACGCGCGAACGCGGAAAGGGCACGCGCGACGTCATCGTCATCCTCTGCATCGCCGGCACGGGCACCGTCGAGGTCGGCGGCACGAGCCATCCCGTCGGCCCGTTGAGCTACGCCGTTCTGCCCGCCTTCACGCCGCACACCTATCGGGCCTCCGCCGACAACCCGTGGACGATCTGGTGGGTGCACCTGCGCGGCACCGGGCTCGGTGACCTCACCCGGGTGCTCATGCGCGACGGCCGTCCGGTCACGCGTGTCCGCTCGGTCGGCCACGCGGTCGCCCTGTTCGACGAGCTGCTGACCCTGCTGGAGCGGCGGCTGTCCCCCGCGCACATCCTCGCCTCCTCCGGCGTCGCCTGGCAGCTGCTGACCCGGCTGGCCGCCGACGGCGCCCTGCCGAGCGAGGACTCCCCCCTCGACCGGGCCATCCGCTACCTTGAGGCGCGCGTCGACGGCACCGTTCGGGTGGACGACCTGGCAGCGCTCGTCGGCCTCTCGACGTCCCACCTGACGGCCCAGTTCCGCAAGGCGACGGGCGGCGGCCCCGGCGCCTTCCACACCGGACTGAAGATGGCGCGGGCGCGCACCCTCCTCGACACGACGACGAAGACCATCGGCGAGATCGCCCGGGCGGTGGGCTACACCGACGCCCTCTACTTCTCCCGGCAGTTCCGCCGCCACCACGGGATCAGCCCCTCGTCCTACCGTGCGCAGGCGAAGGGCTGATCCCGGCGGGAACGGTCAGCGGACCGACCGCGAGCGGACGGCGGTCAAGGACGCCTCCCGTACCTGCAGCACCGGCGCGGACGCGTCGGGGCGCACCCGCGGGTCCACGTAGACGCCCGAGTCCGGCGCCCAGGCGAACGCGCGCAGCCACAGACCGGAGGCGCGGATCTCCTCGCGGTAGGGTGCCAGGTCGACTTCGACGTCCCGGCCGTACCAGAACTGGTCGGCGATGAGCCGGTCTCCCGCGTAGACGCGGACGGCATCGCCCGTCCAGTCCAGCCGCAGCAGCAGCCGTTCGGCGTCGTCGAAGAGCGCATCGTCCACGGGTACCTCCACGGGTGCGAGCGCCGCGAAGTCATCGTCGTCGGGAGCCGACAAACGCCCGACGCTGCCGCCCGTGCGCACGGGCGCGAGCGCCGCGATGTCGAACACCGGCGCGGGGACCGGAACCGAGACGTCCTCACCGGGCACCGCGTAACGGGTGAAGACCGTGCCCTCCCCGGGTACCTCGGTGAGCCCGCCCCCGCGAAGCGGGGGGAAGACGTCGAGGACGCCGTCGTGCGCCTGCGCGACGTAGCGGAAGCCGCCGTCGAACCATCCGCTGCCGCGCCAGACCACGACGCTCTCGCGGCCGTCGACCTCGCCCTTCCAGACGGCGTCCGCCGTCGCGGGGTCGAGGAAGACGAGGGTCGTGTCGCCCACGACCACCTCGGCGCCCAGCCCAGGGGCCGACGTCGGCACCGCGATGAGGACATCGCCCTCGTCACGGAGTTCGGCCCCGCGGACGGTGTCGGCCGTGACTCCCTCGAGCTGGAGTTCCACGCCGACACCCTCGGTCGCGGCGAACAGGATGACCGGCCCGCGAGGAGTGTCGATCCGCGTGATCGGCTGAGCGGTGGCGGTGAGCGCGGGGATGCCGCCGAGGCGCTGCCGCAGCGGCCAGGCGGCGTGGACGCCCGAGCGCAGCGTGAAGGGCGCGCTCGGCACGGTCACCGTACGCTCGGAGAACTCGACCTCGAAGCGCACTCCGTCGACGTCGGCCAGCGCGGCGAGGGCCGGCTGCTGGTTGTTGACGAAGAGGTAGCCGCGTTCGCCGTCGCCGCGCACGGCCCAGCGCACCGTGTCACCGCCCTGGGGCAGGACGGTCGGATAGGTCGCGATCGTCGGCCCGAAGGCGTCGAGCAGCAGGTGCTGGCGGCGCAGCCGGTGGAAGTGGGCGCGTTCTCCGCCTTCGGCGCCCAGCGGGGCGAAGAAGTCGTAGTCACGCACCGGCAGATCGTTCGGATAACCCGTCGCGTGGGATTCCTGGGTCGTCGAAAGCGCTCCGACGACCTGGGTGGCACCGTGGTAGAGGTAGTAGCCCTGCCAGGCCGAACCGCTCCCCAGCTTGGTGAGCGCGAGGGCGGAGACGTCCTCCGGGTCGACGAGGGGACGCCGGTGGTAGGCGACCTGCATACCGCCACCGAGCTCGCAGGTCGCGAACGGCCACGGATCGTCCGCGCCCAGGGCCGCCTCGTTGCCGGCGGAGACGGGTGCGTCGCGCAGGTCGGCACCGACCGACAGATCATCGCGCACGGTGGTGAAGGTGAAGTGCATGACGCCGAAGTGCGGCCAGCCGGTCGTGGACTCCTCCCAGAACCCGTCCGAATACCCCGCGTATACCGGCAGCAGGGCGCCCTTCGGCAGCTCGGCCCCGCCCCACCCGGTCGCCACCCACAGCGGCGCCCGCATACCGACCTCCTCGGCCAGCGCACGCAGCCGGCCGAGGTGGTCGGGCTGGTCGTAGAGCTCGTTGTCGACCTGAACGCCGATGACGGGCCCGGCGGGGTCGTGCTCGCTGTGGAAGAGGCCGCGCACCTGCTCCTCGATGGCGGCGTACCAGCCGCGCGCCAGCTCGAGATAGCCGGGATCATTCGTGCGGTGCGCGATGGGCAGCGCCTGCAGCCAGTCGGGGAATCCGCCATTGCGCGTCTCGCCGTGCGCCCAGGGCCCGATGCGGATGAGGACCTTGAGGCCGACGCGGTCCGCGGTCTCGACGAAGCGCCTCAGGTCGCGGTGACCATCCCAGCGGACCTCACCCCGGACCTCCTCATGGACGATCCACAGCAGATACGTCGCGACGATGCCGATACCGCCCGCCTTCATCTTCCGCAGTTCGGTCTCCCAGCGCTCGGGGAGGTCCCGGCTGAAGTGGTACTCGCCCATGACGGGGAACCACGGCCGCCCGTCCCTCTCGACATAGCGCTTCGTGAGCCGGATCCCACCCGGCACGCCTTCCTCGTGACCCATGTCGAGCGGAGCGTTCCCCACCACGGGGGCTCTGGGGACGCGGACCCGCCGGGTGCGCGGTGCCTGGTCGCCGGTCTGGGACTGTGCCTTGTCGAAGTTCGTCGTCACACCAGCGACGGTACGGAGGCCCAGGCGATGCGACCAGGACAAAAACGACGCTCTATATGGACGATCCGACGGCGGCATCCCCGCCCGCGCGGATGAACTCATCGTCTGTCCGACTTCGTCGTTGTGCCCCGAAAAGCGGCACCTGCCGATTACTCTCCAGTCATGGTTGGTTCCCGTCGCCTGCGGACCGGGCGACCACCACGGCGGCCGCCCATTTCGGCCTCGAGGCGCCTGCTCGCCTCAACACGGCGGCATTCCACTACGCGTTCCCTCGCGGCTGCGGGCCACCCGCAGCTCAAGCGCGATCGGCGGTGGAACTGGAACGAGTTCATCATGTCGGTGGCCACGGTGGTGGCCGCCGCGGCCGCATTCGCGAGTCTGCAGTACGTCGACGCCACTTTCCGCATGCAGCAGGAGCAGCACGAGGCGGACGTGCACGACCGCGAGCGCCGCTATATCGACATGGTTTCGGCCTCGTACAACCCCATGACGGCGGAACCTGATGAGGTCATCAGCATTGACAACACCGGCTTCGCGCCCGTGGAGGCTTTCCTGGTGTACAGCATGCACGTGGTCGAAGACGGCGCCTGGCCCGATGCCGTTGCCGCACTCGACGAAGAGTTCTTCTCCGCAGGACCGGTCAACCCGGTGATCGCACAGGTGGACTCCACGGTCCCCGGCTGCTCGTCCATCACCATGCCCGAACTGGATTGGGGGCACCTCGATCGGATCCAGGGTGCTGATCGATTCGACATCGAGATGTTCTTTGCCGGCTTCGCCGTGGTAGATCCAGCCGGGGCTTGGTGGTTCAGCACTGGCGGAGGAGACTTTCGACCTGGTATTGGCGGCACCACCCGCGACCTGCCGGCTGACGCCCGTGACATTTACCGTGAGGCGGCCTTCCATTCTGTGCCGCAGGACATCGATTTAACCGAGATCCGTGAGGGCGTGGCCTGCTCCGCACCGTCCTGACAGCATGTGCACGTCGCGACAGGAGCTGGATCGCTCAACCGAAGAACTGGTCTCCCGGCGTGCATTGGCGCAGTTGGTGGGGCTGGGTCCGCTGCGAGTGGGGCGCGGTTGAACGCGGTGCCGGCGCCCCTGACCTACCACCCGCGAACACGAATCGTGGAGGCCCGGATCGAACCGGGACTCCACGACATGTGCGAAACGACGGTGTCCGAGGGCCGTACCGAACACTGCGGCGGTGCCCCAGCCGCAACGCTCGACGATCGGGTGCGGCGCGTCGCGACCGTGCACTCACCGCGATGATGGGCTCATCGCGAACAGTCGAACCGCCGACCCGGCCCTCGTAGGACACACCCGGAAGCGCCCCACCTCACGGGCTTGCTAGACCCCCGAGCCGCCCGGGCCTGCCACTTCGACCGAACCCGGACGGAAGAGCACGTTTGGAGCGCGTCCGGACAAGCGAAAACCCCAGCGCCAAGGTAGGAAACGCCCGTTGACCTGGGGTTTTGGGGTGCGCCGCCAGGGACTCGAACCCCGAACCCGCTGATTAAGAGTCAGCTGCTCTGCCAATTGAGCTAGCGGCGCGTGTTCCGGCGGCCGTGGCGCGGAACTGTTAGAACTTTAGCAGCGCTGGTGGGCGCTTGCGAATCGGTTTGGAGGGGTGCACGGCTGCCGGGGCGGGTGGGGTTCAGAGGAGCCACGCGATGATGGCGACGACGGCGATGGCGACGACGAGGACGGGGATGGCGTAGCGCATCCAGTTGGTGGAGGAGCGGGGGATGGGGTCCTCGCTCTGGTGCTGGTACTCGTTGGCGAAGCGCTGGAACTTGCCGGTGCTCGCGGTGGGGTCGTTGGACTGGTTCGGTTCGTTTTCAGGCATGTGGTCGACCTTAGCGGGCGGCGGGGGCGCGCGGGGTGCCGGTGGCGGGTGCGTTCACGCGTCGTTTCCGGGACCGAGACCGGAACGCGCCGCGGTGGCGGGATTGACCTTCGGATGTGATGTAGATAACTTTCCAGCAAAGGTGTGCTTTCCGGTACTTAATTTCGAAAGGGACGCCGATGGTGCGCAGATCCCTCCGATCCCTGCTGAGCGCCGGAGGGCTGGCCGTGCTGGTCAGTGCCGGTGCCGTGATTCCTGCCCAGGCGGAGCCGGCTCCCGGCTCCGGCGGGCCGCCCGATCCGGCCGCGCTGCGCCAGGTGGAGCGCACCGCAGACCCTGACGAGATCGCCGAGATCGTCGCCGGGATGACGGTGGAGCAGAAGGTGGGGCAGCTGTTCGTGCCCCACGTCTACGGCGACGACGCCGAGAACCCCGATCCGGCCGACGCCGCGATGAACATGGAGCTGTTCGGGGTCGAGACGCCGGCCGAGGTGGTGAGCAGGTACCACCTGGGCGGCGTCATCTACTTCGAGTGGTCCAACAACCTCCGCGGCGGCCCCGAGCAGATCGCCGGGCTGTCCAACGGCCTGCAGCGGGCGGCGGCCGACTCCGGGGCGGGCGTGCCGCTGGTGATCGGCACCGACCAGGAGCAGGGCGTGGTCACCCGCATCCGCGAGCCCGCCACCACCTTCCCCGGCAACATGGCGCTCGCCGCTGGCCGCAGCGTCCTGGGGGCGACCACGGCCGCCTACATCACCGGCGCCGAGCTGCGCGCGATGGGCATCAACCAGAACTACGCGCCCACCGCCGACGTGAACGTGAACCCGCTCAACCCGGTGATCGGCGTCCGCTCGTTCAGCTCCGACCCGGGACTGGCCGCCCGCTACTCCGCCGCGCAGGTGCTCGGCTACCAGGCCGCCGACGTCACCGCGACGACCAAGCACTTCCCGGGCCACGGCGACACCCACCAGGACAGCCACCTGGAGGTGCCGCAGATCGACCACACCCGCGAGGAGTGGGAGCGGCTGGACCTGCCGCCCTTCCGGGCCGCCGTCGACGCCGGCATCGACTCGGTGATGACCGGCCACCTGGTGGTGCCGGCCCTGGACCCCACCGGTACCCCCGCCACCCTGTCGGAGCCGATCATCACCGGCGTGCTCCGCGGCGAGCTGGGCTTCGACGGCGTGGTCGTCACCGACGGGCTCGACATGGAGGGCGTCCGCCAGGACTACACCGACGAGGAGATCGCGGTGCGGGCCGTGCAGGCCGGTGTCGACATGCTGCTGAAGTCGCCCGAGGGCGCCTTCGCCGCCCAGTACAACGCCGTCCTGGCCGCGGTGGACTCCGGCGAGATCAGCATGGAGCGGCTGGACGCGTCCGTCGTCCGGATCCTGACGATGAAGTACGAGCGGGGCCTGTTCGACGACCCCTACGCCGACACCGGGACGGTCGACCGCATCGTCGGCAACCGGCTGCACCAGGCCGCCGCCGGCCGTATCACCGACCGCACCACCACCCTGGTCAGCAATGACGGCGTGCTCCCGCTCGACGCCGGCACCACCGGCAGCGTGCTGGTCACCGGCACCCTGACCGAACCGCTGGTGGCCGGCATGGCCGAGCGCGGGGTGGCGGCCGAGGGCGTCGGCACCGGGCTGAACCCCACACCCGCGCAGATCGACGCCGCCGTCGCCGCCGCGGCCGGGCACGACCTCGTCGTGGTCGCCACCAACCGCGCCGGCGACGCCCGCTGGGCCGAGCAGCGCGAGCTGGTGAACGAGCTGGTCGCGACCGGTGTGCCGGTGGTGGCGGTGGCGATGCGCGACCCCTACGACATCGCCTACTTCACCGGAGTCGACGCCTACCTGGCCACCTACTCGGCCACCTCGGCCTCCAACCGCTCCCTGCTGAGGGTGCTCTTCGGCGAGGTGGAGCCGAGCGGCCGGCTGCCGGTGGACATCCCGGTGGCCGGCTCCGCGACGGAGGTGCTGTACCCCTTCGGGCACGGCCTGGGCTACTGACGCCCCGACCGCCGGCCGCGGCCCCCGGACGCCGTCCGTCCGGGGGCCGCGGCCGGCCCGGGGCCGGTGGCCGCGCGGTGCGGGGCCACGGAATAACCTGGGCGTTCCGCCGTCCCCCGAGCCGGAGAGCCCCATGATCGACCTGCGCTCTGACACCGTCACCCGCCCCACCGACGCGATGCGCCGCGCCATGTACGAGGCGGAGACCGGCGACGACGTCTACGGCGAGGACCCCACGGTGAACCGGCTGGAGGCCGAGGTGGCCGAGCTGACCGGCTTCCCGGCCGCGCTGTACGTGCCGTCGGGCTCGATGGCCAACCAGCTCGCCGTCTACGCCGCGATCCGCTCCGGCGACGAGGTCTGGACGCACGTCGACAGCCACGTCTCGATCGACGAGCAGGGCGGTGTCGCCGTGCTGGCCCGGGGCCAGCTGCGCACCTTCACCGGCCCGGGCCCGGCTCCGAGCACGGAGTGGCTGGAGGACGGCCTGCGCGAGCGCCACGACATCCACCGCGCCCCGCCCCGGCTGATCAGCCTGGAGAACACCTTCGGCGGCACCGTCGTGCCGGTGGCCGAGCAGCGCAGGGTCGCCGACTTCGCCCGCGCCAACGGGCTGCTCGTGCACCTCGACGGCGCCCGGCTGTGGAACGCCGCCACCGCGCTCGGCCTCACCCCGGCGGAGACGGCGCGCGGCGCCGACTCGCTGGCCGTCTGCTTCTCCAAGGGCCTGGGCGCCCCTGTCGGTTCGGCGCTGTGCGGCGGCGCCGACACCATCGCCCGGGCCCGCCGCGCCCGCAAGCTGCTCGGCGGCGGCATGCGCCAGGCCGGGGTGATCGCCGCGGGGGCGCTGTACGCCCTGCGCCACCACCGCGGGCGCCTCGCCGACGACCACCGCAGGGCCAGGGCGCTGGCCGAGGGCATCGCCGAGCTGCCCGGTCTGTCCGTCGACCTGGCGGCCGTGCACACGAACATGGTCTTCGTCGGCGTCCCGCGCGGCCGCACCGACGCCTACCTAGCTGCCTTCCGCGAGCACGGCGTCGCCGCCGGCGCCTCCTACGGCGGCGCGATCCGGCTGGTCACCCACCTCGACCTCGGCGACGCCGACATCACCGCCGCCGTCGACGCCATCGCCAAGGCGGCGGCCGCACTGGCCTGACGCCGCGTACGGCGCGGCCCATGGCGTTTGCGGCGCGGCCCGGTGATCCGTGAGGCGCGCGCTCGTGTCTGGACCGACGAGGAGGGCTGTGTCTTCCCGGGGACACCCCGGACCCCGGGCACGAGCTCAAAGCGCGCCGAACAGCCGCGCGCCAGCGCGGCTAGAAGACAAAGGCCTGGAGGCACAGCACCGCGATGCCGAGCAGCCAGACGATGACGATCGGCAGGTGGTTGCGGACCAGCGCCTTCGGCAGCGGCAGGTGGCCCCGCTCGGCGTTGTAGACGGTGACGTACCAGAACATCGGGATGGTGACCGCCCACACGACCATGCAGTAGGGGCAGAGCGCGCGGATGTTGTAGAGGGTCTGGAAGATCAGCCAGTGCACGAAGCCGACGGCGAACAGCATCCCGGCCTGCATCCCCAGCCAGTACCAGCGCTGGAAGCTCGCCTTGGCCAGCAGCGCCATGCCGATGGTGGTGACGATCGCGAAGCCGCCGATGCCGATCAGCGGGTTGGGGAAGCCGAAGGCCTCGCCCTGGGGTGAGGTCATCACGTTCCCGCAGTTGAGCACGGCGTTGATCGTGCAGCTGGTGACGTAGTCGGGGTCCAGCAGCAGTTCGATGCGCTCGTACATCAGGATGAAGGCGGCGGTGAAGCCGATCGCGCCTCCGACGGCGAGCAGCCACGGGATGAACCGGCCCACCCCCGAGGGGGTCTCGCCGGCGTCGGGACCCGGGGCGCTGCGCTCAAGCTGGTCGTGCATGGTGGTCGGTTCTCCTCGGCGTCTGCGGCCGGCGCCTGGCGCGCGGCGCGGCCCGGCGGGTGCCACGGGCGGGGGCGGTGCCGTCTGGGAATGGTGCAAGGGTGCCGCTGGTGGGGGCCCGCGCCGCCGGGGCGGTGGGGCCGCCTCCAGAGTAGCCGCAGGACTCGCGCCGTGTCCGGGATGGCGGGCGGTGGGAGGGGTGGGGCCAGCACTACCCCGCGGATGGGGGGTGGCCCGCCTCAAGCGTGGTGGCAGCCCCATTGGGGCGGACGGCCCCGCTGCGTAGCGTCGGAGACGATCCGCAGACCGCCGCCTCCCGCCCCGGATGGGACCCGACCGTGCCGCAGCAGACCACGGCGCCGACGCCGGCCGCTCCACGGGCGCTCGCCGCCCCGCGGCGGCCGCACGCCGGGGAGCCGCTGTGGTGGCGGCGGACCGCGAATGCGGCCGCCGACCTGGTCGCCGGGGTGCGGGCGCTGCTTTTCTGGGCGGCGGCGCTGCTGGCGGCGGTCCCCTTCCTGCTGTGGCCGCCGAGCCTGCGCTGGTGGGCGGTGTGGGCCAGGTGCACGGTCCTGCACCTGGCCAGGTCCGACCGCCGCGCCCGCACCCGGCTGCTGGCCGCCGGACCCGTCCAGGGACCGGACCGGCTCGACGGACACCGCGCCGCCGCCCACCTGCTGCTGCGGCTGCCGCTCGCCCTGCTCGCCCTCGCCGCCGTGCTCTGCCTGGCCGTCGGCGTGCTCGCCCTCGCCTGGGTGGCGCTCGCCTCGCCCGCGGCGGCGGATCTGACCGGCTGGGGCTCGGCCTGCGCCGGCGCGCTCGCGGGGCTGGCCCTCATCATGCTGGGCTCGCACCTGGCCTCGGTGCTCACCGCCCTGGACCTGCGGCTGCTCGCCGACGCGGGACCCGAGCGGCCGTAGCGGGCCGGCAGGCTAGCATCGGTCCCGGCGCCGGTCCGGGCGAGCGCCGCAGCACTCACCGACCCAACGGCCGCGCCGTCCGGGCGCGGGGAGCGGAGACGACGGCATGGAACGGTTCGAGGGCAGAGTCGCGATCGTCACCGGAGCGAGCCGGGGCATCGGCTTCGCGGTGGCCCAGCGGATCCGCGCGGAGGGCGGCCGGGTCGTCGTCACCGCCCGCGGCGCGGAGGCGCTCGCCGAGGCGGTGGGCGAGCTGGGCGGACCCGAGCACGCCCTGGGCGTCGCGGGCCGGGCGCACGACGCCGAGCACCGCGCCGAGGTGATCGCCCGCGCCCTCGACAGCTTCGGCCGCCTGGACGTGCTGGTCAACAACACCGGCATCAACCCGGTCATGGGCCCCGTGCTGGACAGCGAGCCCGGCGCGGTCGCCAAGATCTTCGAGGTGAACCTGCTGGCCGCGATCGGCTGGGCGCGCGCCGCCCGCGACGCCGGGCTGGCCGAGCACGGCGGCGCGATCGTGAACGTCTCGTCCGTCGCCGGAGTGACGGCCTCGCCCGGCATCGGCGTGTACGGCACCAGCAAGGCCGCGCTGATCAACCTCACCCAGCAGCTCGCCGTCGAGCTGGCCCCCGCCGTGCGCGTCAACGCGGTCGCCCCGGCCGTGGTCAAGACCCGCTTCGCCAGCGCCCTGATCGCCGACCGCGAGGACGACGTGGCCGCCGGATACCCGCTGGGCCGCCTCGGCCGCCCGGCCGACGTGGCCGCCGCCGTCGCCTTCCTCGCCTCCGACGACGCCGCCTGGATCACCGGCCAGACCCACATCCTGGACGGCGGCCGCTCCCTCACCGGCGGTATCGCCTGACCCCCGTCCGGCAGCGGCCCGAATGCCGCGAACCCCTGTCACACGGGCCCTGCGCGCCGTAGCGTAGGGCCCGTCCCGCTGCGGCCGGGACCCCGACGAGACGAGGCAGGGCGCGAATGTCGCGGAGCGCGGACGACGAGCGGCGCGAGGGCACGCACAACCGGCTCGGTGGCCAGGTGGGCGGCTCGGCGGTGCAGGCACGCGACATAGGGCAGGTCACCATCAACAGCGCTGCGCCCGAGCGCTTCGTGCCGCACCTGCTCCCGCTCCCGCCCGCCCACTTCATCAACCAGCGCGCGCTGCTGGACCGCTTCGGCGCCCTGGTGGCCCAGCGCAGGGACGGCGGACGTCCGCTGGTCCTGCTGGTCAGCGGCGCGCAGGGCGTCGGCAAGACCGGCTTCGCCCTGCGCGCCGCGGACGACTTCGGCGGAGGCTTCCCCGACGGACGGCTGTACGCGGATCTGGCCGAGCACCGCCTCGGCGGTGCCGTGGACGTGCTCGGGGTGCTCCGCCGCCTGCTGCGCGGCCTGGCGGTGCCGGCCGAGCGGATCGACGCCTGGTCCGACGACCTCGTCGGCCTGTACCGCACCGTGACCCACGGCCGCCGGCTGCTGCTGGTGATCGACAATGCCGAGCAGTACCCCGACGTCAAGTGGCTGCTGCCCAGCTCCCCGCACGCGCTGGTCGTCGTGGTCGGCCGGACCCGGCTGGCCGAGCTGGTCAGCGAGGAGGCGGCGGTGCCCCTGGTGGTGGCGCCGCTGACCCCTGCGGACGGCGGCGAGTTGCTCGCGCGGATGGCCGACCTGCACGGGGTGGGAGACGAGGTCGAGCGGCTGGCCGAGCTGTGCGGCGGCCTGCCGGTGGCGCTGCGGTCGTGCGCGTCACGGCTGCGCCGCGGCTCCCGGGACACCGTCGCAGAACTGCTCGCGCTGCTCGCCGACGAGCGGCGGCGCCTCGGCGCGCTGTCGATCGACGCCGTCTTCGACGCCGCCTACGCCGACCTGGCCCCGCCCCTGGCCCGCTTCTACCGGCGGCTCGGCCTGCTGGCCGGAAAGCGCCTGGAGCCGGAGACCGCCGGAGTGATCGCGGGCACCACGGCCGACGAGGCGCGCGGACTGCTGCGAAGGCTCGCGGACGCCTACCTGGTCGAGGCCGACGGCGACGACCGCTGGTACTGGCACGACCTGCGCCGGCTGCACGCCCGGCAGCGTGGAGAGGCGGAGGACCCGGTGGCGGAGCGCGACGCGGCCGAGCGGGAGCTGGTGCGCTGGTACCTGGACCGCGCCGCCGCCGTCGACCGCCTGGTGTCGGGCGGCCGCTGGCGGCTCGGCGGCCACGACGACTCCGTACAGCCCTTCGCCGGCGCCGCCGAGGCGTCGGCCTGGATCGACGCCGAGCTGCCCCAGCTGGAGCAGGCCGTGCGCACCGCGCACCGGCACGGCTGGCACGAGCTGGTCTGGCGGCTGGTCGAAGTGCTGTGGCCCGTCTACCACGCCCGCAAGAACTACACGACCTGGATCGAGGCGCACGAGCTGGCGGTGGACTCCGCTCGGCGGTGCGGCCACGACGGCGCGCTGGCCCGCATGCTCAACCAGCTGACCCGCGCCTACCACGAGCAGGCGGCGACCCTGCGCACCAGGGGGCGCGGCGAGCGCGCCGCCGCGCTGCTGGAGCAGGCCGGCGGGTACCTGGCGGAGGCGCGCTCGGCGGCCGACAGGTCCGGCGGTCCGCACGTGCGCGCCGCCGTGCTCGACACCCTCGCGCTGGTCCGCGGCGCGCACGGCGACCTGCCCGGCGCGCTCGCCGCCCTGGACGAGTCCGAGGCGCTCTACACCGGACTCGGCGACCGGCGGGGCGTCGCCTTCGCCCGCTACGAGCGCGGCAAGCTGCTGGCCGAGCACGGCCGCGCCGCCGAGGCGATCCCCGTGCTCGACTCGGCGCTCGACGCGCTCCCGTCCGGCGACCGCAGCGCCGCGTGCCGGTTCCGGCTGCGGCGCGCCGAGGCGCGCCGCGCCCTCGGCGAACTCGACGCGGCCGAGTACGACGCCGGAGCGGCCCGGGCCGCCGCGCAGGGGCTGGGCCGCCGGGAGCTGGAGGTCACCGCCCTGCGCCTGCTCGGCGCGATCGCCGCAGAGCGCGGCGACGCCCCGGCGGCCGAGCGGTACCTGCGCGAGGCGCTGGCCGTCGCCGAGGCGGCCGGAAGCCCGCAGCTTCAGCAGCTGCGCGACCACTTCGGCGGCTCCGGCGCGTAGGCCGGGCCGCCGAGCCGCGGATCAGGCACCAGCCCCTTCACCCGCGGGGGGGGGTGACGAATACCGACCCCTCGGTGCCCCCCGCGCGGACGCGCAGGCCGTGCCGGAGCCCGGTGGGCGGGCGGCCCTCGCGGAGCCAGGCGTAGACGGCGGCGATGACCAGGGCCGGTTCGAGGGCGCCGCCGGTGCCGCGGTAGGCGACGGTCGACAGTTCGCGGCCGTCGGCGTGGCGGAGCAGGAGGCGGCGGGTGTCCAGGGCGGCGCCGGCGAGGAGGCAGCCGGGGTGGTCGGCCAGGGTCTCGTCCAGCCACCGCGCCGCGGGCGTCTCGGCCTCGGGGTCGTCGCGCAGCAGTACGGGGGAGCCGTTGAGGTGCCGTAGCCCGGCCTCGGCCAGGGCGAGCAGGAAGGCGCCCGGCGGGGCGCCGGGGCGGCCGCCGGCCGAGGGCGACACCGGGAAGCGCCGCAGGGTGACGGTTCCGGCGGGCCCGTCGCCCGGATCGGCGCGCAGCAGCGCGTCCACCAGGAAGGCGCGCGGCCGGTCGCCCGTCTCCGCTTCCGGCTCCGGTACCGGCCGGACCAGCGCTTCGGTCTCCGGTTCCGGCAGCCGCATCAGCCGGTAGAACTCGCGCCGTAGCAGCCGGGCGGACTCGCCCGGCGCGCCGAGGGTGCGGCCGGTGATCGCGGTGTGCCGGCCCGGGGTGTGCGCGGCGCGCACCCGCTCCACGGCGGCGCGCAGATCCTCGCCGGGGGAGAGCGCCGGCAGCGCCCGCAGCAGCGCGCCGGTGGGGGAGCCGGGGTCGATCTGCTCGGCCGCGCCCGGCGAGGCCAGCAGCGTCGGACGGTCCAGCGCGGCGCCGTAGAAGGAGGTGGAGCCGTGGTCGCCGATCACCACGTCGGCGGCGATCAGCGCCGCCCGCCAGCCCTCGCGCGGCGGGAGCAGCCGCAGTCCGGAGTCGAGCGCGTCGGCCAGCACCGCTCTGACCTGGAACGGGTCATGCCAGTACCAGATGTTGGGATGCAGGATCAGCGCGACGCGGTACTCGTCGGCGGGCAGCTCGGCGACCAGGCGGCGCGGCAGCTCCAGCGCGGCGGCGAGGGTGCCGCGCCCGCCCCAGGTGGAGTTCACCACGACCAGGCGCCGCCCGTCGCGCACGCCCAGCCGGCGCCGGAAGGCGTCGCGCCGCGGCAGGCTGACCCGGATCCGGTCGAAGCAGGGGTCGCCGACGACCACGGCGCGCTCCACCGCCGCCGGGCAGCTGCGGCGCAGCCGCTCCAGCTGCTCGGGATGGGAGAGCCCGAGCACCGCCGGGATCACCCGCCCCCGGTGGGTCAGCTCGTGCCGCGACAGCCCGGCCGAGGAGAAGCCGTCACCCGTGGAGCTCGGTACCAGCCTGTTGTACCCGGCGCCGTGCGAGAGGGTGACCAGCGGCGCCCTGATCCGGCGCAGCCCGGCGTTGACGCTGGCGGACACCGCGAGGTCGAAGGCGCGCGAGCGCACCGCCCGCCGCCACGGCCACACCGTCGCGCCGATGTCGGCCAGGAACTCCGCGAGCCCGAGGTCGAAGGCCGAGCCCCGGTCGACGGTGAACACGACGTCGACCCGGGGATCGGCGGCGGCCACCGGGAGCACGTCGAGCAGGCGGGTGACCGAGGTGACATTGCGCGCGACCGCCAGCACCCTGCGCTCCGGCCGCCAGGTCCACCGGTAGGCCGCGCGGGGTCCCTCGCGGTCGCGAAGCGCTCCCCACTCGGGCACGGTCCCTCGAATCCAGTGACGTCTCGGCGGCGGCCGGCACCGGCGCCTTTCCGGCCGCG
The DNA here is from genome assembly GCF_003002095.1 of Allonocardiopsis opalescens. GTDB lineage: Bacteria > Actinomycetota > Actinomycetes > Streptosporangiales > Streptosporangiaceae > Allonocardiopsis > Allonocardiopsis opalescens. The sequence continues at coordinate 1,419,640 of NZ_PVZC01000001.1, forward strand.
ACCGCACCGAATACCTTAGCGGCAGGGCGCCGCGCGAGGCGGCGAGGAGGAGGCGGGCATGCAGATCGAGCTGATCACCGCGGCCGTCACGGCCGCCGCGGGCGGCGTGGCCGGCGAGGCGGCCAAGCAGGCATGGACGGCGCTGACCGGGCTGGTGCGGCGGGCCTTCGGCGAGCGCGGCACCGAGACCGTGGCGCTGGAGGCGGTCGCCGAGCAGGCCGCCGGGGGCGCCGTGGACGAGGTGGCGGTGCGCAGGCTCGCGATGCTGCTCCAGTTGCAGGCCGAGGCCGACCCCGCCTTCGGCCGCGAGCTGGACGCATGGGTGCGCGGCGACGCCCGGCCGCTGCTGCGCACCGGCGACGGCGACGTCGCCAACACCATCGAGAGGGGCGCCCGCATCGGCGGCTCGGTCGTGCAGGCCCGCGACATCCACGGACGCTTCGACCTGCCCTGATCCCTCGGGCCGCGCGGCCGCCCGCGCGGCGCGGCCGGCCCGGGGACGCCTCCGGCGGAACCCTGAGGCGCCCCCCATTCGTCCCTCTGTCGGCCCTGAGAGCGGGTCACCTCCCGCTCCGGCCTCAATAGACTCGCCCGTGACCGGCCCGCGACGCGCGGCCGGGAGGCGCGGCCGAGGTGCCCGCGGAGACGTCTGTGGAGGACGAGTGAGCAGTCGAGGTGACCGCCCCGCGGGAACGGCGGACGCGCCGGAGCGGCCGTCCGGCCTGACCGACGCCGAGGTGGCCCAGCGGGTCGCCGCCGGGCAGACCAACGACGTGCGGGTGCGCACCGGCCGCACACTCGGGCAGATCATCCGCGCCAACGTGTTCACCCGGCTGAACGCCATCGTCGGCGTGCTGTTCGCGATCATCCTCGTCATCGGCCCGATCCAGGACGGCCTGTTCGCCGGCGTCATCGTCGCGAACATGGCCATCGGCATCTTCCAGGAGCTGCGGGCCAAGCGCACTCTGGACCGGCTGGCCATCGTCGGCGAGGCGCGGCCCCGGGTGCGCAGGAACGGCACCACCGCCGAGCTGCCGCAGGACCAGGTGGTGCTGGACGACGTCATCGAGCTCGGCCCGGGCGACCAGGTCGTGGTCGACGGCGTGGTCACCGAGGCCACGGCCCTGGAGATCGACGAGTCGCTGCTCACCGGCGAGTCCGAGCCGGTGCTCAAGCGGCCGGGCGACCCGGTCATGTCGGGCAGCTTCGTGGTGGCCGGCACCGGCAGCCACCGCACCACCCGCGTCGGCAAGGAGGCCTACGCCGCTCGGCTGGCCGAGGAGGCGTCCCGGTTCACCCTGGTCCGCTCCGAGCTGCGCTCGGGCGTCGACCGCATCCTCACCTACATCAGCTGGCTGCTCATCCCGATCGGCCTGCTGATCGTCACCAGCCAGCTGTTCCGCGCCGACCAGGCCCTGCCCGACGCGCTGCGCGGCATGGTCGCCTCGCTGGTCTCGATGGTCCCCGAGGGCCTGGTGCTGATGACCAGCATCGCCTTCGCGGTCGGCATCATCCGGCTCGGCCGCCGGCAGTGCCTGGTGCAGGAGCTGCCCGCCATCGAGACCCTGGCCCGCGTCGACGTCGTCTGCCTGGACAAGACCGGCACCCTCACCGAGGACGGCATGCGCCTGGCCGAGCTGCGGCTGCTCGACGGCGCCGAGGCGGCCGAGGTGCACGACGTCCTGGCCGCGCTGGCCGCCGACGAGAGCCGCCCCAACGCCAGCCTGCGCGCCATCGCGGAGGCGTACCCGAAGGACCCCGGCTGGCGGCGCACGGCGGTCGCGCCCTTCTCCTCCGCCCGCAAGTGGAGCGGCGCCGGCTTCGACGGGCACGGCGACTGGATCCTCGGCGCCCCCGACGTGCTGCTGACCGACGACGGCCCGGTGGCGGCCGAGGCCGAGCGGGTCGCCGCACGCGGCCTGCGGGTGCTGCTGCTGGCGCGCGGCGCGCACCCGGCCGACAGCGGGCGCGCCCTCGACGGCCTGACCCCGGTGGCGCTGGTCGTGCTGGAGCAGCGGGTCCGCGACGACGCGCGGCCCACCCTCGACTACTTCGCCGAGCAGGGCGTCGGCCTCAAGGTGATCTCCGGCGACAACGCCGCCTCGGTGGGCGCCGTGGCCGGCGCGCTGCGGCTGCCCGGCTCCGAGTCGCCCACCGACGCCCGCGACCTGCCCGCCGACGAGGCCGGGCTCAGCGAGCGCATGGGCGCGGGCAGCGTCTTCGGCCGGGTGGCCCCCCACCAGAAGCGCGACATGGTGGCGGCGCTGCGGCGGCGCGGGCACACCGTGGCGATGACCGGCGACGGCGTGAACGACGTGCTCGCCCTCAAGGACGCCGACATCGGGGTGGCGATGGGCGCCGGCAGCCCCGCCGCCCGGGCCGTCTCGCAGATCGTGCTGCTGAACAACCGCTTCGCCACCCTGCCGCACGTCGTGGCCGAGGGCCGCCGCGTCATCGCCAACATCGAGCGGGTCGCCGCCCTCTTCCTCACCAAGACCGTCTACGCCATGACGATGTCCACCATCGTCGGGCTGTTCGGGGTGGCCTACCCGCTGCTGCCCCGGCACGCCACCCTGATCAACGCGCTGACCATCGGCATTCCCGCCTTCATCATCGCGCTGGCGCCCAACACCGAGCGGGCCAGGGCGGGCTTCGTACCCCGGGTGCTGCGGCTGTCGGTGCCGGCGGGCGTGGTGGCCGGCGTCGCGGCCATGGTCAGCTACCTGATCGTCACCAACGGGGCGGGCTCGGTCGACCTGGCCGCCCGCACCACCCCCGTCATCACCCTCTTCCTGGTCGCGCTCTGGGTGCTGGTGCTGGCCGCCCGCCCCTACACCTGGTGGCGGGTGGTGCTCATCGCGGCCATGGCGGCCGGGTTCCTCGGCGCGCTGCTCATCCCCTTCGGACAGCAGTTCTTCGCACTCGACCCCACCGACACCGGCAATCTCGCGGTCGCCCTGGCCACCGCGGCCGTGGCCGCCGCGCTCATCAGCCTGATCCGCTTCGCGGACCGCCGGCTGTGGCCGCCGGCGCCCGAGACCGCCGCCCCGGCCGAGGAGCCGGCCGAGGCGGTGCGGGCCTGAGCGGCGGCCGGGCCGTGCCGTACCGCCGGACGGACGGTGTGCTCCCGGCCTGACGCCTCAGCGCACCGCCGCCCCCGCCGCGGCGAACTCGGCGGCCACCACATCGGGGTAGTCGGAGATCACGCCGTCCACCCCGTCGCGGATCATCTTGCGGATGAAGCGGCGCCGGTTGACCGTCCAGGCGAACACGCGCATCCCGTGGCCGCGCACCTGGCGCACGTACGGGGCGTTCACCCGGAGGAAGTGCGGGTTGACCAGGTCGGCGTAGGCCGACACCTGGCCCAGCCCGCGCTGGCCGTGCGCCCGGCCGAGGACGGCGGTGGACACCCACGGCAGCCGCCGCTTGACGGTGCCGACCAGGTCCCAGCAGAAGCTCTGCAGGATCAGCCGGGGCCGCCCGGGGGTGGCCGCGAGCCAGTACGGGTCGGCGGCGAGTTCGGCGAGCAGGTGCTCGGCCGAGGGCGCGGTCCCCCGCGACGCCTTGACCTCCAGCAGCACGCCGAGCTCCAGCGCGCGCAGCCGGTCCAGCGCCTGGCGCAGCGTCGGGATGGGCTCGCCGGCGAAGCGCCGGTCGAACCACGAGCCCGCGTCCAGCTCGCGCAGCTCGGCCAGGGTGAAGTCCGACGCGTTCCACGGGTGCCGGTCGGGGAAGCGCAGCCGGGCGTCGGAGGTGCGGCCGAGCGTGGGGTCGTGCAGCACCACGAGCTCGCCGTCGGCACTGAGCCGCACGTCGAGCTCGACCATGTCGGCGCCGCGCCGGGCGGCCTCGTCGATCGCGGCGAGGGTGTTCTCCGGCGCGTACGCCGAGGCACCGCGGTGGGCGATCACGGTCACCATCTCATCTCCCGTACGGCTCCGGGTCCGGCGCGGCGCCTGTGCGGCGGCGCGCTCGACGCCCACCGTCGAGCTTGACCAAGCGCGGTTATCGCCCGCTTTCGGCCAGGCGAGCGCGGGGTGAGCGTCTGCCGGGCATCGGGCGCCGGCGGCGGGCGCGCCGCCGTGCGCCCGCGGCCCGTCGGGACGCGGCGCGCCGGGGGAGCGGTACTGGGGATTCATCATCCGTTCAGCAAACCGCAGCGCGCCGTCCGGCGCAGGGTGGCGCGCCTGTGAAAATGCGGTAGTGCTAGCCCCACCTGCGCGGGTCTGCCTGGCCGGGTGGCGGCGGCCCCCCGTTGCGCCTACGGTCGTGTCCGTGGGTGAGGTCTCCCTCGGTGAGCTGCTGCGCAGCCCCCGGCTGCTGCTGTCGAGCTGGCCGTGGCGCTCGCTGTACTACCTGCTGGGCAGCTGCGTCGTGGGCGCCGTCACGCTCCCGGCGCTGCTGGTGCTGACCGGCGCCGGGGTGCTCACCCTCTCCTTCCTGATCGGTGTGCCGCTGCTGCTGCTGGTGCCGATGTTCGCCCGCGGCCTGGCCCGCCTGGAGCGGCGGCGGCTGGCCGTCATCGACCCCGCGCCGCTGCCCACGGTCCGGGCGGCCCGGCATTCGCCGGGTGCCTGGGGCTGGCTGTCCGGCCTGCTCAGGGACGGCTCCACCTGGCGCGACGTCGGCTACATGGTGCTGTTCGCCTTCGTGCTCGCGCCCTTCGACGCCGTCGTGCTGTGGGTGCTGGTGGTCGGCCCGCTGCCGATGGTGGCCGCGCCGCTCTACGCGCCCTCGGGCGCCCCGGTCGGCCCGACGGCGCTGCTGGACCTGTGGTGGCTGGCACGCTACGCCGACGGCTGGCTCGTCTCGCTGCTCGGGCTGGTGCTGCTGCTGGTCGCCGGCTACCTGCTCACCGTGCTCGCCGTCGTCCGGGTCCGGCTGGCCCGGGTGCTGCTCACCCACCAGCCCGAGCCCATCCTCGCCAAGACGGCCTGGCAGGCGATGACCCGCCAGCGCTTCCTGCTGTCGGCATGGCCGTGGCGCTCGGCCGTCTACCTGCTCAGCTCCGCGGCGGTCGCGCTGGTGGTGGGGGTGCTGCAGGCGGGGCTGCTGGTGGTGGGCGGCATCGGCTCGGTGGTCCTGATCGGGCTGCCGCTGCTGGCGCTGTCGCTGCTGGCCGGGGTGCCCGTCGCCTCCGTCGAGCGCTGGCGGCTGCGCCTGGTCGACACCGGCCCGGCCGCCGACCCGCACCGCGAGCCGGACGGCCCCGGGATGTGGAGCTGGCTGCTGACCCGCTACGGGGAGGCGGTCACCTGGCGGGAGCTGGGCTACACGGTGCTGTTCGTCGTGGTGCTCGCCCCGCTCGACCTGCTGGTGAGCATGCTCCTGCTCATCATCCCCGTTGCGCTGCTCAGCGCCCCGCTGGTGCTGATGTTCACCCAGGAGCCGGTGGCGATCGCCTTCTGGGAGATCTCCACCCTGCCCGAGTCCCTGTTCGCGGTCCCGGTCGGGCTGGTGCTTCTCGCCGTCTCCGGCTACCTGCTCACCGCCGTGGCGGGTTCGCGGGGCGCGCTGGCCCGGCTGATGCTGGCCCCGCACGAGGAGCAGCTGGGCGCCCAGCTGGTCGAGGTGGAGCGCTCGCGCGCCCGCCTGGTCGACGCCTTCGAGGTGGAGCGGCGCCGGATCGAGCGCGACCTGCACGACGGCGCCCAGCAGCGCCTGGTCTCCCTCGCGATGAGCCTGGGGCTGGCAAAGCTCGACCTGCCGCCGGGCTCCGAGGCGGCCGAGCAGGTCGCCTCGGCGCACGAGCAGGCCAAGCTGGCCCTGGCCGAGCTGCGCGAGCTGATCCGCGGCATCCACCCCCAGGTGCTCACCGACCGGGGCCTGCCCGCGGCGGTCGCCGACGTCGCCGACCGCTCACCGGTCGCGGTGACCGTCGACATGGAGCTGCCGCACCGTCTGCCCGGCGAGGTGGAGGCGGCGGCGTACTTCATGGTCAGCGAGGCGCTGTCCAATGTCGCCAAGCACAGCGGCGCGCGGCGCGCCATCGTCGCCGGCCGCTTCGCGGACGGCTCCCTCATCGTGGAGGTCACCGATGACGGCCGCGGCGGCGCGGATCCGTCGCTAGGCACCGGGATAACCGGTCTCGCGGACCGCGTCGCGGTCCTGGACGGCACACTAAAGTGGTCGAGTCCCCCCGGCGGCCCGACCGTGCTTCGTGTGGAGATCCCGTGCGCCCAGAGCAGCCTGACCGACCGGCAACCGGTCGCCGAGTAGTACTCGCGGAGGACGGCGTACTGCTGCGCGAAGGACTGGCCGGGCTGCTGGCCCGCTTCGGCTACCAGGTCGTCGCCACGGTCGGCGACGCCGACGGGCTGGTCGGCGCGGTGCGCGAGCACGCCCCCGACATCGTCGTCACCGACGTGCGGATGCCGCCCGGCTTCAGCGACGAGGGGCTGCGCGCGGCGGTGCGGCTGCGGGCCGAGCACGCGTCGCTGGCCGTGCTGGTGCTCAGCCAGTACGTCGAGCAGACCTACGCCACCGAGCTGCTGGACTCCTCCGGCGACGCGGGCGTGGGCTACCTGCTCAAGGACCGCATCGGCGATGTGGAGGAGTTCGTCGACGCGCTCGGCCGGGTGGCGGCGGGCGGCACCGTGGTCGACCCCGAGGTGGTGCGGCAGCTGCTGCGCCGCCGCCGCGACCCGCTCGAACGGCTCTCGCCCCGTGAGCGCGAGGTGCTGGCCCTGATGGCCGAGGGCCGCTCCAACGGCGCCATCGCCCGCGAGCTGGTGGTGAGCGAGGCGGCGGTCGGCAAGCACATCGGCAACATCCTCACCAAGCTCGACCTGCCGCCGGCCGAGGACACCCACCGCCGGGTGCTCGCGGTGCTGGCCTACCTGCGCGACTGACCCGCGCCCGGCCGGTGCGGCGAGGCGGTAGCGTCCCTGCCATGGGCCGCACCCTGATCGTCACCAACGACTTCCCGCCGCGCCAGGGCGGTATCGAGAGCTTCGTCTACGAGCTGGCCCGGCGCTTCGACCCCGGCGAGATCGTCGTCTACACCTCCGCGACCCCGGGAGCGGCGGAGTTCGACCGGCGGCTGGACTTCCCGGTGCTGCGCGACCGCTCCCGGGTGCTGCTGCCCACCGCCCGGATGACGGGCCGCGCCGTGGACGCCGCGCACGCCTTCGGCTGCGACTCCGTCTGGTTCGGTGCCGCCGCGCCGCTCGGCCTGATGGGTCCGCGGCTGCGCCGCGCGGGAGTGCGGCGCCTGGTGGCCACCACCCACGGCCACGAGGTCTGGTGGTCGCGGGTGCCCGGCACCTCGGCGGCGCTGCGCCGGATAGGCGACGCCGTCGACGTGCTCACCTACCTGGGCGACTACACCCGCAGCCGCATCGCCCGCTCGCTGCGCCCCGAGGCGGCCGGGCGGATGCGCCGTCTGGTGCCCGGCGTCGACGCCGAGACCTTCGCGCCCGGCGGCGACGGGGAGAGGGTGCGGGCCGAGTACGGCCTGGGCGACCGGCCGGTGGTGGTGTGCGTCTCGCGGCTGGTGCCGAGGAAGGGGCAGGACACCCTGATCCGGGCGCTGCCGCGGCTGCGCCGCGAGGTGCCTGGCGCCACCCTGCTCATCGTCGGCCGCGGCCCCGACGAGTCGCGGCTGCGCTCGCTGGCCCGGCGCTGCGGGGTGGCCGACGCGGTGGTCTTCGCGGGCGGGCAGCCCCACCACGCGGTACCGGCCTTCTTCGCGGCCGGGGACGTCTTCGCGATGCCCTGCCGGACCCGGCGCGGCGGCCTCGAACCTGAGGCGCTGGGCATCGTCTACCTGGAGGCGGCGGCGACCGGACTGCCCGTGGTGGTGGGGGACTCCGGCGGCGCGCCCGACACGGTGCGCGACGGCGAGACCGGCTACGTGGTGCGGGGCGGCGTCCCGGACGACACCGCGCGGCGGCTGGCCGAGCTGCTCGGCGACCGCGGACTGGCGCGGGCGATGGGGGAGAAGGGACGGGCCTGGGTGCGCCAGCACTGGAGCTGGGACCGGTCGCACCGCGCGCTCGCCGCGCTGCTGCGCGGGGACGGCTGACCTGGCCGGGACGCGGGCCGTGCGGGCGCGGCCCTCAGTGGCCGACGACGGCCCAGACGACCTTCCCGCCGTGTTCGAGCGGGGTGCAGCCCCACTCCTGGCTGAACGAGCTGACCAGGTAGAGGCCACGTCCGGTCTCGTTGATGAAGTCCGGCGACTTCTCCACGGGGGTGCGGTCGCTGGGGTCGCGCACCGTGCACATCACCTGGGAGTCCTCCCGAAGCAGGCTCAGCTCGATCGGCCGTCCCAGCACGGGGGCGGCGAGCGGGCCGGAACGGGTGCCGCGCTCCAGGCCGACCCCGTGGCGCAGCGCGTTCGTGACCAGTTCGGACACGACGAGGGTGAGGTCGTCGCTCAGGTGCGACAGGCCCCAGCGCCGCAGGGTGTCGGCGGTGAAGCCGCGGGCGGTCTTGACGGACTCGAGCACCGGCCGGAGCGGGCAGCTGGCCGTCTCGGCCGCGGGGGCCGGGACCCGCGGTTCCGGAGCGGGGGCCCGGTGCTCGTAGGGGTGTCGGGGCAACTCGGTGGACTCCTTAACCGTCGTCGCACAGCCGACGTGCGAGTCGCTGGTCGCGGTACCAGACATCCAGCCCGAGTCCATCGTCATCCCCGCTGTGTCCCAACACTCGTGATCGGCAGGCTACGGCTAGCGTCCCTCTAGCATCGGTCGTCCGAGCTGCAGATGCAAGAGTGGATGCACGTGCAGATGCAGTGTGCGAGTAGATTTTAAGCACGAACAAACGCCCGATGAGACCTGAGTTCTGAACAAAACAGTGGCAAACTATGCGCTGTGCATGCCGTGGGAGGGGCGGGCCTGTGAGCAAGGGGCAGCAGGGCAGCGGATCTACAGTCCGCCGTGTCCTCCTCGGCATGCAGTTGCGGAGACTGCGCGAGGCCCGGGGCATCAGCCGCGAGGCGGCCGGATACGAGATCCGGGCGTCCGAATCTAAGATCAGCCGGATGGAGCTGGGCCGCGTCAGCTTCAAGCGGCGCGACATCGAGGACCTGCTCACCTACTACGGCGTCACCGGCACCGAGCGCGTCGAGATCCTGGAACTGACCCAGGAGGCCAACCAGCCGGGCTGGTGGCACCGCTACAACGACATCATGCCGCACTGGTTCCAGTCCTACGTGGGCTTCGAGCAGGCGGCCAGCCGGATCAGGACCTACGAGATCCAGTTCGTCCCCGGCCTGCTCCAGACCGAGGAGTACGCCCGCAGCGTCATCGGCGCCGCCCAGGGCGCCGGCGCCACCGACGACGTCGAGCGGCGGGTGGCCATGCGGATGAGACGCCAGCAGCTGCTGACCACCACCGAGGGCGAGCGCCTCCAGCTGTGGGCGGTCATCGACGAGGCCGCGCTGCGGCGCAGGATCGGCAACCCGTCGGTGATGCGCGGTCAGGCCGAACACCTCATCGCGCTCAGCAAGCGGCCCAACATCACGATCCAGGTCATGCCCTTTCGATTCGGCGGTCACACCGCCGAGGGCGGTGCTTTCAGCATCCTGCGCTTCCCCGAGGCCGACATGACCGACATCGTCTACGTCGAGCAGCTGACCAGCGCGCAGTACCTGGAGAAAGCCGACGAGATCGAGCGCTACACCCAGGTCATGGACCAGCTCAGCGTCGACAGCATGACCCCGCGCGAGACCGTCCGCACCCTGGACCAGTACGCCAAGACCCTCCGCGAGCTGGAGAACCGCGAGGAGAGCGCCGAAGCGCGCTGAGGCCGGCCCGCTCCGCCGCCTTCTCCCCTTCCGCAAGCCCTCTCGAGGGGCCGTCCGGCGTGCCTCGCCCGGTCTCCCGGCTGCCGCGTGTCCCGCTGAGCGGCCTTCCGGACCGGGATTCGGGCCGTTCGGAGCGAGAAGTTTTGTGGCCGCATTACCGCCGATCCGCTCACCCGCGGTGATCTTGATGACGGACCGTGTCGGCGCGACGAGCGGAATTCTGGCATACGGGAAAGCGGTGTGACGCAGGGTAGTCCCACCCGCCATCGCGCCCGCGCTCGACCAACTGTGCAAATGACGAAGCAGATGACAGCGCATCTGCACGTGCATATGCTTGTGATCAAGAAGGACCCGGCGTACCGCCGCGACCGGCAGAGATGCCGGAGCGGCCCGCGCCTACGCGTTGACAGCATCGGATGCGGCGTCCCGCGTGCCGCATCCGCCCCCGGTTCCGTTGAGTCCCGCTATCTCAGCGGCGGATCACCGGCCGATCGAAGGAGATGGAGACGATGGAAGTTCGCAACGGCATGCCGGCGACCGCTCTGCCTGGTGTCATGTGGCAGAAGAGCTCGTACAGCAACTCGCAGGGCAACTGCGTGGAGATGGCGCGGCTGGCCAACGGCGAGGTCGCCGTCCGCAACTCCCGGTTCCCCGAGGGACCCGCGCTCGTCTACACGAAGGCCGAAGTCGACGCCCTCATCCAGGGCATGAAGTCCGGCGAGTTCGACGACCTGGTGTACTGATCGCCCCAGAGTTCGACCACTCCAAAGGACCGGAACTTTCCGGTGGGGGAGGACGGGCCGGCACCACGCGCAGGCGTGGAGCCGGCCCTCGGTCGTTGCGGGGCGGACGCCGGGCGGCCCGCGGCGGCGCCGTTTCGCCCCGGGGCGGGCGGGCAAGGGCGAAGTGTCCGTCCGCCCGAGCCGCCACCAGGGAGTGACCAGGTGTGAGCCGCTTCGAAGACATGTCAGAGCGCCGCAAGGGCCCCGAGACCGAGAAGGACCTGCCGGGACGAGCCGCGACCGGATCCGGCGAGCAGCCCCGCCCCCACATGATCGGCCCCTCGGGGAGCCCGCACGGCAGCCTGCGCTCGTGGCTGCTGGTGGCGGTCGTCATCGCCGCCTTCGTGGCCGGCGGGATCGCCCTCATCATCAACGCGTGGTGGCTGTTTTGGACCGCCGCCGCGATCGTCGTGCTCAGTGTCCCGGCCGGCAAGCTGATCGGCATCATGGAGGACACCGTGGAGCGGCCCTGACCGTCCGCTCCGCCGAGTCCCCGAGCCGCCATGACCATCCGTTGAATCGTTACCCGCCCGGCCTTGACCGCGTGCACCTGTGAGCTTCACCGAATCCTCCGGCGCCGTTAACGGCACGGCGGCCCCTCGTCTCCGGGCATGGCCCAGGATCGGTCCATGGTGCACTCCGACGCGGCCGCCGCCGCCCCCGCTGGAGCCATGGACCGCCCGGCCGAAGGCTGGCGGACCGGCTGCGCCCAGCGCCTGGTCGAACTCGCCCGCCCCCGCCCGGGCGACCGCGTGCTCGACGCCGCCACCGGCACCGGCCAGGCGGCCGCCGCGGCCGCCCGCCTCGCCGGGCCGCAGGGGAAGGTGACGGGGGTCGACATCGGCGCGGGCAAGCTCGACCGCCTGCGCCGGTCGCTGCTGGCCGACGGGCTGACCAATGTCGAACTGCGGCATGCCGACGCCACCTACCTGGACGACTACGACGACGCCAGCTTCGACATGGTGGTCTGCTCGGCCGCCCTGCTGGCGCTGCCGGTCGGGCCGGCCCTGCGCGAGTGGCACCGGCTGCTCGCCCCCGGCGGGCTGGTCGCCTTCTCCAGCTGGCACGTCGGCTTCCCCACGGCGGCCCGGCTGTTCCGCCGCTGCGCCGCCGAGTTCGGACTGGAGCTGGACGATCCGAGCGCTCCGCTGGGCACCGTCGAGCGCTGCCGCGTCGCGCTGGAGCGGGCGGCCTTCACCCCGGTGACCTTCGCCATCGAACCGGTCCGGCTCTCCGACGCCGACCTGGCACGGGCCTGGCGCGACCACGCCGAGCGCCCGCACGGGCAGGCGCTGGCCGGCCTGGCGCCTGAGCGCCGCGCGCTGCTGCGCCGCCGGTACCGCGCCGCGCTCGCCGAGGCGCTCGCCGCCGACGAGCGCGCGATGCGCGAGGCGGACGTCATTTATGCGCTCGGCCGCAAATAGCAGACCACCGCCGCTGTGCCCTGGGTCACCCTATTAAGTATTGCGCATCACAGCACAGAGGGATGCGTGTAACAGCCGTGCTAACGGCATGTGGGTGCGAGGTAACGTGCGGCCGCCCAGAGTGCCCTGGCGGTGTAATCCTGGTCACGAACGGCAGTTTCCGTGGCATTCGGTGTTCGAAGCGCTCCGCGAGCACGTAGCATTGCATACAGCATCCAATGGCTAGGCTCACCTGGTCGCAGGGGATGCCGGGCGTGTCGCTGGCCGGAGGCATCCGGCCGACGGGGAATGCGGCGGCGCGCCGAGGAGTTGCAACCGGTGCATGGGCGTTTCAATGAGGAGGCGCCGGTGCCGGAGCTGAGAATGTCGAATTGAGCGACCTGATCAGTCGAATAGTCGATCAAAGCGGCGAAAACGATCACGCCATATCATGCGCCGCCTTGAGGAGCAGGAAAAACAAATGAGCGCCATTGTCATCACGACCTTCGTCATCGGCATCGTCGGCCTGGGGAGCCTGGCGCTGGCGGGCGCGGTCGTCTCCGCCGTCCGCGAGCTCGCGCAGGGCCGCGTCGGCCACTACATCGACGCCGCGCCGACCCCCGCCCCCGCCGTCCGCGAGGAGCGGGTGCTGGAGGGCAGCGCCGCCTGAGCGCGATCAAGGACCGGGCAACCGGGCCGCCCCGGGCGGGTGGCGGGACCGGTTGCCCCTTCTCCACAGGGATCCCCGAGGTCCCGGCCGCGGCCGCCGTGCACCGAGCACGGCGGCCGCCGCCGTCCCCGGGTGCCGCCGGGGTGCCGCGCGGGATAGCAAAGCTTGGCCTCGCGGCCAGGGGTCGGCGCGGCGCCGGAGGGGCACAGCAGTGCTCGGAGGTGGTGCGAGATGGCCACGACGAACGGACTGACCCACCTGGCGACCTTCTGCGGGCAGTGCAACTGCGGCTGCCCCGAGTTGTTCGTCGACCCCGGCGCCCCCGAGGAGCGCAGGATCGTCCTCACCGACGACTTCGGGCAGCGGGTGCAGATGAGCGCCGGGCAGTTCCGCGATCTGGTCGAGCAGGCGCGGGCGGGCCGGCTGGGCGAACTGCTGGACGCCGCCGCGGTCTGACGGGGCGGACGGGCCGACATCAGTCACCCGACCGATACAGAACTCCTGGTGGCGGCCGTAACGTGGAGATCGGCGGGACGCGCTCCCGCCCTGTCGGGGGATATGAGGACCTCTGGCCGTCCGTGAACCTGGGGGGAGCACGGACGGGCCAGAGGTCTCTCATTTCCGCCGCCTTCCGCCGCCCCTCGCCCGCCGGTCCCCGCGCAGGTCGGGGCGGCCGCCGTCCCTCGCCGGGCCGGGCGAGCCCGGCCGAAGGCGCACACCGCCCGTGCACGGGCGGTGTAGCTTGGGCGTGCCGTCCAGGCACGGAGTCCGAGTTCCAGGTGGTGAGGGTGTGGCGGTGCAGGCGACCGACGAACAGCGGGACGACTACCGGTCGAGCGCCGTCGGGCGGCGGCGCAGCTGGTACGGGACGAAGAAGCACGTCAAGCGGGTGCTCGGCTGGAGAGTGCCCAATCTGGTGATGCGCGGGGCGGTGAACGTGCTCCGCCCCGACCTCCGCCGCACCGGCCGGCTGCCGGCCCCGGCGGCACTGCGCGAGGTCGTGGGCATCGTCGACGAGAGCCGCTTCGTCATGCTGCGGCCGTCGATGTGCGTCATCGCCAAGGAGCTGTACTGGGGCCACGGCCGCCGGCCGCAGGCGGGCGACGACTTCGCGGTCCGGCTGGTGGCGGCGGTGGCCCGCCACTCCGACGTGCTCTTCGACATCGGCGCCTACACCGGGCTGTTCACCCTGGTGGGCACCGCCGTCAACGACAAGCTGCGCGCGCACACCTTCGAGATCGTGCCCGAGGTGTACCGCGCCCTGTTCGACAACGTCGTGCGCAACCGGGTGCTGGACCGCACCACCCTGCACCACGTGGGCGTCGGCGACCCCGAGACGACCATCACCATGCCCGTCGCCTCCGGAGACTCCGCGCTGCCGAGCTTCTACTCGGCCTCGCTGTCGTTCAACGACGGCATCCCGATCGCGGTGCGCTCCTGGGACTCCTTCGCCGACGAGGTGCCGGCCGGCTCGCGGGTGGTCGTCAAGATCGACGTCGAGGGCACCGAGGACGACGTGTTCCGCCACGGCCAGCGCTTCCTGGCCGAGCACCGCCCCGACATGCTCTGCGAGGTGCTGCACGAACACGCCGACGGCGCCGAGCTGGCCGCGCTGCTCAAGCCGCACGGCTACCGCTTCCACCTGGTCCGCGAGCACGACCTGGCGCCCGCGGGGGAGCTGGTGCCCGACCAGGTGCACCGCGACTGGTTCTTCACCACCCGCGGCGAGGACGAGCTGACCGCGATGGGCATCGAGATCGGCGAGCGCTAGCCGGGCGCGGAACCGGGGCGCCCGCCTCGCGTCGGGCGCCCCGGCCGCACGGCCTCAGGCAGCGTTCACCCGGGCCGCGCCGGTGGGCCGCTCCATGACGGCCAGACACTGCTCCACCTGCGCGTTCAGCTCGCCGAGCAACTCCCAGGCGAGGTTCAGCTCGTCAAGGGCGGCCTCACTGAGCTCCGCGCCGTGCACCTGGCGCAGCCGGGTGGTGAGCACGGTGAGCCGCCGGCCCAGCACGGCATAGCGGAGCGCGAGTTCTTCCCGGTACTCGGGAGCGGCCACCGCCGGCCCGGGAGGGGCCGCCAGCTGGGTCGCCAGGGTGTGGATGACCTGGTCGAGCAGATCCTTCGAACTCATGTTCGAGAACCTACCACTCGGCGGCGACGCGTGGCGAGTGCACCCGACATCCGGCCGACCGGGCGGATGACCAGGTGCGGCCGTCCGAAACGATCAGTTCGGGATGCGTTCACCGGACAAGCACCCATAATTGGTCCCCGTGATGACGGAATGCGCGATCTACCGCGCTCGTGAACGAATCGACGTCGAGGGTGACATCAGCGACACCCTGGACGAGGCCCTGCTCTCGGACGACCGCGCCTTCTGCTGGATCGACCTGCACGAGCCGACCGAGACCGAGTTCGACCTCGCCTCCAGTGAGCTGAACCTGCACCCCCTCGCGGTCGAGGACGCGGTGGAGGCGCACCAGCGGCCCAAACTGGAGCGCTACGGCGACGTCCTCCTGGTCGTCCTGAAGACGCTGAGCTACGACCGCGCCAACACCGACGTGCGCACCGGCGAACTCATGCTGTTCATCGGCCGCAGCTACGTCATCACGGTGCGCCACGGCGACGTCGACCCGCTCGGGCAGGTCCGCCGCCGGCTCGACAAGGACCCGACCCTGATCGACTTCGGCCCCTCGGCCGTCCTCTACGGCGTCATCGACGCGGTCGTGGACCGCTACGTCGACATCGTCGACGAGGTGCACGCCGCGGTGACCGACCTGGAGGAGCGCGTGTTCGTCTCCACCCGGGGCCCGGTGGCCGAGGACATCTACGCGCTCAAGCGCGAGGTGCTGGAGATCCACAACGCCGTCGACCCGCTGGTGCCGGTGGTCAGCTCGATCGTGACGGGCGAGTCGGTGCGGGTCGCGCCGGAGGCGCTGCCCTTCTTCCGCGACGTCGCCGACCACGTCATGCTGGTCGACAGCCGGGTGGACTCCCTCAACGAGCTGCTCCCGCAGGTGCTGGCCGCGCACCTCGCCCAGGTCGGCGTGCAGCAGAACGACGACGCCCGGCGGATCACCGCGTGGGCGGCGATCTTCGCCATGCCGACGATGATCGCCGGCATCTACGGGATGAACTTCGACGTCATGCCCGAGCTGCGCTGGGCCTTCGGGTACCCGATGGCGATCTTCGCCATGGTGGCCGTCTGCACGGTCCTGTTCGTGATGTTCCGCCGCAGCCGCTGGCTGTGAGCCGCCGGCGCGGGCCCGCCCCCGGCGGCCCCGCGCCGGCGGCCGCCGCCTAGCCGCGGCGCCGCCGCGGCGCCGCGTACTCCACCGCCACCGCGGCCGCCAGCAGCAGCGCCCCGACGGCGCCGGCCGTGCTCAGCCGGTCGCCCAGGAGCAGCACGCCCAGCACCGTCGCGGTCAGCGGCTCCAGGATCACCGCCAGCGCCGCCGCTGAGGTGGGCGCGGTACGCAGCCCGGAGAAGTAGGCGACGTAGGCCAGCGCCGTCGGGACGGCCCCCAGGTACAGCGCGGCCGCCCAGGACGCGGCCGTCGCGGGCACCGCCAGGCCCGCGAAGGCGGCCGGGCCCAGCAGCAGGGCGCCGCCGACCAGGCAGCCCAGGCCGGTGACGCCCAGCGCGTCCAGGCCCGGCACCGACGTGCGGTTCAGCAGGGTGAGGACGGCGAAGCCGAGGCCCGCCAGCAGCGCGGCGCCGACCCCGGCCGCCGTCCCCCAGCCGTCCGCCTCCAGGCCGGGCGCGCCCGCGAGCAGCACCAGGCCGGCCACCGCGAGCAGCAGCGCCGCCAGCAGCCGCCCGGCCGGGCGGCGCCGGGTCAGCACCACCATGCCGGCCGTGACGAACACCGGCACACTGCCGATCGTCACCAGGGTGGCCAGGCTGACCGACAGCAGCGACACCGAGGCGAAGTACGCCGCCTGATAGAGGCCGAGCAGGGCGCCGGCCGCCAGCAGCCGCCGGACCACCGCGCCGCGCAGCGGCACCCGCGCCAGCCGTCCGGTGACCGCGAGCACCAGGGTGACGGCCAGCCCGCCCAGCAGCAGCCGGTAGGCGGCGACGGCGAGCGGGTGCAGTTCGGCGGTGCGCTGCAGGACGTAGCCGGCGACACCGCCGGTGCCCCACAGCACTCCGGCCGCCACCAGCAGCAGCGGACCGGAGGCACCGCGGCGCGGTCGCGCGGACGGGGATCCGGCCGGATGGGCGGCAGGTTCGGAAGCAGTACGAGAAGAAGCAGCCTGACCAGGCATTTCGGGCACAGAGAACTCCAGCGTCGACGTTTCGGGGAGTCGTCGGCGCGGGCTCGTGCTGTGAACTACACCGCCCGCGCGCTACCGGAGCGGCGGCGGGGTGCAGAAGATGAGATCAGGCCGGGCCATGGCGACGAGTCTAGGGGAGCCCGCCGGGCCGCTGCCGGGCAGGGGCGGCGCCCGCCTCCGCGTGCCGGTCCCCGGCGCGGAGGGAGCGTACGGGCGCCGGCGACCGCCGCACTCGGCCGTCCTGTGCCGTCCGGGTCCGCCCGGACGGTGCTTCACACTGGAACCATGAGCTCTCGACGGCCCAGACGCGCGGCCGAACACGACGACGGGCTGACGGCGCACACCGTCGCGGGGGGCCGGGCCGAGCTGCTGGCCGATCTGGACCGGCCCAACGGCTGGATGCTGATCGTCAACGACACACCCCAGTCCCACGTCGACCTCGACGACCCCACCCGGCTGGAGTTCGAGTACGTGCGGCGCCTGGCGCACGCCGTCGACCTGGCGGCCGACGACGGCGCCCCGATCGACGCCGTCCACCTCGGCGCGGGCGCCCTCACCCTCGCCCGCTACATCGCCGCCACCCGGCCCGGCTCCCGCCAGCGCGCCGTGGAGATTGACACCGAGCTGACGGAGCTGGTGCGCCGCCGGCTGCCGTGGGACCCCCGCGCCCGCATCCGCGTCAGCGGCGCCGACGCGCGGGAGTGGCTGACCCGCCAGCGGGCCGCCTCGGCCGACATCGTCATCGCCGACGTCTTCGCCGGCGCCCGCACCCCGGCGCACCTCAACTCCGCGGAGTTCGTGGCCGAGGCCGCCCGGGTGCTGCGCGACGGCGGCGTCTACGCGGCCAACATCGCCGACGGCCGCCCGCTGGCGCACATCCGCGCCCAGGCCGCGACGGTCGGCGGCGTCTTCGCCCACGTCCTGGTGATCGGCGAGCCCGCCGTGCTGCGCGGCCGGCGCTTCGGCAACCTGGTGCTGGTCGCCGCGCACGACCCGCTGCCCGTCGCGGAGCTCACCCGCCGCACCGCCCGCGACGCGATGCCCGCCCGCGTGCTGGCCGGCGAGGAGCTGGCCCGCTTCACCTCGGGCGTCGCCCCCGTCCACGACGCCGCCGCCACCCCCTCCCCGGCACCCCCCGACGGCGTCTTCCTGCGCTGAGCCGCTACTCGTCCAGGTACTCCGCGTACGACGCCCACGGCGCGTCCGGCTCCCCGTCCTCCCCGGCGGCCAGGCGCTCGTTGATGTCCTGCGACCACCGCGCCGCGAAGACCTGGATCTCGCGCACCCGCTCCGCGCCGATCCCGTACGCGGCCAGCAGTTCGGGATCCATCTCGTTGACGAAGTCCAGCCGCTCGGCGAGATCGGTCAGTGAACCGACGGCACTGTGCGCCCGCCCCAGGTTCTCCAGTTCGGTGAAGGAGAAGTACTCACCCGCGGCGGCGAGGTCGATGATGTCGCGCGGCAGACTGCGATTGCAGATGGCCCGCATCTTCAGTCCGACGGCGTCTTCGAGCGAGATGACGCGACCGATGTCGAGCCCGACCGGAGGGTGGAGCAGTGGCTCCTTGAGCAGGTCCACCTCGCACGCCTCGCGCGAGACGGGGTCTATGACCAGCAGCCGGGCCATCAGCGGGCTTCCCTCGATGATCTCCACGTCGTAACCGGAGTCGCGGTACGCGGTGGCCAGATCCTCCAGGGTGCGCTCGATCGGGACCTCCGTCGAGATGACGAAGTCCAGATCCTGGCTCGGACGCTCGACCAGCCCGTGGGCGCGTACGGCGTAGCCGCCCGCGAGGCAGAGCCCGTAAGCGTCCTGTAGCCGATACGCGACGTCAAGCAGTTGACGATGGAGACGAGGGAGTTCCACCGGGTGGAGCCCTTCAGGGGGAGAAGGCCGGTCAGTCGTGCGGGACGGCGAGGCGCAGCTCCGGGAAGCGCTCCTCCCAGGGAGTGCGGAACACCGGTCCGAACGCGCGGCGCAGCACAGGCCAGTCGGCCACCAGGTGCCCGGCGTTGAGGTACGTGATGTAGTCCTCCGCCAGCCCTTCGGTGATCACCAACTGGTACAGCCCGACACGGATGCCCGGGCGGCCCACGTCGAAGGACCTCATACCCGACCAGGCCAGCCGGAGCGGCGGCCGGACGACGCCGTCGGCAGGTCCGCGCAGGGCGTCCAGGGATGACGGAATCCGGTCTGACACATGTGCGTAGCGGACGGCGTCGGGGGAGCGCAGCCGGCCGGTGGAGGGCGCCGCTGTGCCGTTGGATCGCACAGGGCTCGGCGCACCGGGGTTCCACAAGGGAAGGTGCGGCTCGGGTCGGCTCATGCGGCCATTATCCCCGGAGCACGGCCGTAGCGCACACGATGGCGTGGACGGTGCCGTTCGTGCCTGAACAGCGCGAAGCCGCGACGAACCGGAACTTTGGGCGATTTCGGCGCACGTTGCCGGGAGAACACGGTAAAAACGTTAGGCTGAAACGATCGCTCACCGTAACGCCGCCATCCCCCCTGACCTCGAGGACCGAGCGATGCCCAACGCGCGTGACCACGCGTCGCCGACGGTGCCGCCGCCGGGCCGGGAAGGGGAGTCCAAGCAGCTCCTCGACCTGGTCGCCGCCGCCCGTGCCGGGCGGGGCGGCGCGCTGGCGGTGCGCGGCGACCTCGGCGCGGGGAAGACCGCGCTGCTGCGGCATGTGCGCACGGTGACCGACGGCATGATCGTGCTCTCCTGCGCGGGCACCCCGCTGGAGGCGGCGCTGCCCTTCGCCGCCCTGCACGAGCTGCTGCTGCCGGTGCTGGCCCGGGTCGACGTGCTCGCCGGCGACCAGGCGGCGGCGCTGCGCGGCGCGCTCGCCATGGAGGAGGCGCCGGCGGACCGCTTCCTGGTCGCGCTGGCCACCCTCACCCTGCTGGCGGAGCTGGCCGGCGACGCCCCGCTGCTGCTGCTCGCCGACGACGTCCAGTGGCTGGACCCCGCCTCCGCCGACGTGCTCGCCTTCGTGTCCCGCCGCGTCTCCGGCGACCCGATCGCGCTGCTGTGCGCCGGCCGCCGCCCCGGCCCCGACGACCCGCTGCGCGTACTGCCCGAGCTGTCCCTCGGCCCGCTGCCCGAGGACGCCGCCGCCCGGGTGCTGGACGACCAGGAGGCCGAGCTGGCCGCCCCCGTACGGGCCCGGCTGCTGGCCGAGGCGGCGGGCAACCCGCTGGCGCTGCGCACCCTACCCCGGCTGCTCAGCCCCGGTATGCGGGGCGGGCGGCTGCCGCTGCCCGACCGGCTGCCGCTGGGCGACGCACTCACCCGCGCCGTCGGCGCCGCCACCGCCGGACTGGAGCCCGAGGCCGCGCACGCGCTGCTGGTCGTGGCGCTGGAGGAGACCGGCCGCCGCGCCGCGGTGGGCGAGGCGGTGCGGCTGCTCGGCCTGCCCGACACCGCCCTCGCCGAGTTGGCCGACACGGGCCTGGTGCGCGCCGACGGCGACCGCATCGTGTTCAGCCAGCCGCTGATGCGCTGGTACCTGCGCCAGGCCGCCCCGTCCGCGCAGCAGCGCGCCGTGCACGCCGCCCTGGGCGCCGTCTTCGAGCGGGCCGGCGACACCGCGCGCCAGGCCATCCACCTCGCCGCCGCCCGCACCGAGCCCGACGCGGCCGTCGCCGACCTGCTCGACCAGGCGGCCCGGCGGGCCGCCAGGCACGGCGGCATCGCGGCCGCCGCGCCGATGTGGGAGCGCGCCGCCGACCTCAGCCCCGGCGCGGCCGAGCGCGCCGAACGCCTGCTGCGCGCGGCCGACGCCGCCTGGCAGGTCGGCCGCAACGGCCACGCCAGGATTCTGCTCGACCGGGCCGCCGTCGACGTGCACAGCCCCGCCGCCCGCGCTGAGCGCGACCGCCTCAACGCGCTGCTGCTGGCCGGCGGCGGCGACGTCACCGGCGCGATGGCCCTGCTGGCCGACGGCGCGGCCGTCCTCGCCCGCGACGACCCCGCCGGCGCGGCCGAACTGCGGCTCCAGGCGGTCCGCTACGCCTTCGACGCGGAGGCGATGGACGCCATCGGCTCCGGGCTCGCCGCCATCGCCGAGCTGCCGCTGCCCCCCGACAACCCGGTGCGCCGGGTCGGCACGGCCGCCGCCGCCATGCTGCACGGCCGCACGCTGCCCGCCGGCGAGATATCGGCCTCCGAGCTGCACAGCGCGATGCTGCACTGGGTCGACAGCCCGCGACCCCGCCCGTGGATGTGGCCGCCGCCGTTCCAGCCGTCCTTCGGCTACGACGACACCGGTGCCCGCGCCGCCTACCTGCGCGCCGAGGCGACCCTGCGCGACCGGGGTATGGCCGGCGGCCTGCCCGTCGTGCTCGCGCAGCTGTGCTGCCTGGAGACGCTGATGGGGGAGTGGGCGGACGCCGTCGTGCACGCCCATGAAGGGCTGCGGCTCACCGTCGACATCGGCGAGCGCGAACTCGACTCCGCGGTCTTCCACGGGGGCCTCGCCTACATCGCCGCCGCCCAGGGCCGCGCGGACGACTGCCACCGGCACGTCACCGAGGTGCTCAGGCTGGCGGTCCCCGGGCAGGCCAGGACGGCCAGGGCGCAGGTCGGGCTCGCCCTCGGCCTGCTCGAACTCGGCGAGGGCCGCCCGGCCGAGGCGCTGGAGCAGCTGCTGCCCATCGCCACCCCCAACGGCCCGTCCTCGCACCGCTTCATCGCCGCCTTCGGCGCCTCACTGCTGGTGGAGGCGGCCGTGCGGGCGGGCCGGCTCGACCAGATCACCCCCGACGTGCTCGCCTACGTGCTGCCGGGCCGCGCCCCGCGGAACCCCGTGGCGCTGGCGCGCGAGCACCACGTGCGCGCCCTCATGGCCACCACCTCGCGCGATCCCGGCGTGCAGGGCCAGGCGGTCCGGCACTTCGAGGCCGCCCTCGCCGAGTACACCGCGGTGCGCCGCCCGTTCGTGCAGGCCGGAGTGCACCTCGACTACGGCGAGTGGCTGCGCAGGAACCGCCGCAGGGCCGCCGCGCGGCCGCAGCTGCGGACCGCGCTGCGCCTGTTCACCGAGCTGGGCGCCCAGCCCGCCGCGCAGCGGGCCCGCGCCGAGCTGGCCGCCGCTGGATTCGAGCGCCACACCGCGGACGCGCCGGCGGCCGAGGACGCCCGCGCCGAGCCGGCCGGCGGCCTCCCGCTCACCCCGCAGGAGCTGCAGGTCGCCAGGCTGGCCGCGGCGGGGCTGTCCAACCGGCGCATCGCCGCGCAGCTCTTCCTGTCGCCGCGCACGGTCGCCCACCATCTGCACGCGGTGTTCGGCAAGCTCGACCTGCGCTCCCGCGCCGAGCTGCCGGGACGGGTGCCCTGACCGGCGCTCACTCGTGCGGATCGGACAGGTCGACCCTGTGCAGCTCGGCACGCGAGGTGATCCCGAGCTTCGGGAAGACCCGGTACAGGTGGTAGCCGACGGTGCGCGGCGAGAGGAACAGCCGCTCGCCGATGGCCCGGTTGGACAGGCCCGCCGCGGCCAGCCGGGCGATCTCGCGCTCGCGCGGCGTCAGTGCCTCCGGGGCGGCCGGCGCGGCACCGTCCACCGCTCCTCCGGCGGCGCGCAGGTACTGCTGGATGATCCGCTGCCACGGCACCGCGCCCAGCCGCACCGCGATGTCCGACGCCGTCCGCAGGTGGCGCTGCGCGTCGCCTCTGCGGCGGCGGCGGTGCAGGTACACGCCGTAGGCGAGGCTCGCCGTCAGCTGGATCAGCGGCCGCTGCCGCTCCCGCTCGGCCTCGCGGAGCGCCTCCAGGAACAGCGGCTCCGCCCGCGCGGCCGCCTCGGGGCCGGGCGAGTCCGCCGCCACCAGGGCGCGCGCCACCGCCGCCATGCACCGCGCCCAGGGCGCGCCGATATCGCCGGCCGTCCCGGCCAGCCGCTCCGCAACGGCGCCGGCCGCCGCGTGCTCGCCGCGGTCCAGCGCGGCCCGCACGTAGGAGACGGCCGCCTGCGGCGCCACCACGGGGTGCCAGGCGTCGCCGCCGGGCTCCACCACCCGCCGCAGCGTCGCGAGGGCGGCGCCCGACCGCCCGGCCAGCAGGTCGATCACGCCCAGGGTCCAGTAGGCCATCGCCGAGATCAGCGCGTTGCGCAGCGGGACGGAGATGGCCAGCGCCCGGCGGGCGGACCGCTCCGCCTCCTCGAACCGGCCGCGCAGCGCATGCACCTGGGCGAGCTGCACCAGCAGCCGGGCCGTCAGCGGACGGTGCTCGGGCTGCTCGATCAGGTCGATGCCCGCCTGGGCGTGCTCGTGCGCGGCGTCCCAGTGGCCCAGCGACAGCTCGTGCTCGGCGGCGAAGGTCAGCGCCACCGCCCGGGTGGTGACGGGCGCGGCCTCGCCCAGCGCCGCCACCGCCTCCCGGCACCCCAGGTAGCTGCGCTCCTCCTCGCCGACCAGGACGTACAGCTCCGGCGGCGGCCACGACCACTGCATGGACCAGGCGGCGGCGCCGGTGCCCGCCGCCTCCAGCGCCGAGCGCAGCGCCTCCCCGTCGATCCGGTCGGTGCGGGTGAGGGTGCGCAGCGCCGCCGCCAGCCGGCCCGCCGCCCCGGCCAGCGGGCCCGCCAGCGCGTCGAGCCCGTCGGCGGTGGCGGCCAGCAGCCGGGCGTCGCCCCCGCAGTACGCCACCCGCGCCGCCATCGACATGAAGGACACGGCCATCCCCTGATGGGACGGCGCCATCGCCTCGGTGGCCCGCAGCAGGGGACCGGTGTCCTCCACGGCCAGGCCCGAGGCGTAGTCCAGGGTGAGCTCCAGCCCGTCCGCCGCCGCGCGCACGCCCGGGTCGAGCGCGCCCTCCACCGCCTCGGCCAGCAGGGATCGGGCGCGCTCGGTGTACCCGGCCAGCCAGTACTCGCGCGCCGCCGCCAGCAGCCGCCTGGCCCGCAGCCCCGGCCGCGCGGTCACCCGGCCGGCCAGCTCGCGGGCGCGCGCCCCGAACAGCAGCCCGTAGGCGCGGCCGAGCGCCGGGACGCTGCCCTCGAGCCGGTCGGCCGCGGCGTCGTCGGGCCCGTCGAGGGCGAGCGCGGCGTGCCAGGCGCCCGCGGCGGCGCGCGCCTCGCCGGTGCAGGCCGCCGCGAGCGCCGCGTGCACCGCTCGGCGGCGGGCCTCGCCCAGCCGGGTGTACAGCGCCGCCCGCACCAGCGGATCGGTGAACTCCAGGCGGCGCTCGCCCGCCTCCAGCACGCCCGCGTCCTCGGCGGGCCCGCTGTCGGCCAGCGACGAGCCCAGCAGCCGGGCGGCGGCGTCCACCGTCGCCTCGTCGCTGCCGGGGCCCGCCGCGAGCACCTCCATCAGGATCGCGGTGCGCCCGGGCAGTCCGGCCAGCGGTTCCAGGACGGCGTCGGCCACCCGGAGGGTGACCCGGACCGGGCGCGGCAGCGGCTCGGACCCGTTGCGCTCCCGCTCGGTCAGCGCCCCCACCAGCTCCGTCAGCGCCATCGGGCAGCACCGGGCCAGGGCGCGCAGCTCGGCCGCCACTCCCGGCGCGATGTCGGGGGCCAGCCGCCGCAGCAGCACGAGCGCGTGCTCGGGGCCGAGCGCCCCGAGTTCGAGCATCGGCAGCCCGGCGGCGTGCGGGGCGCCCAGCCGGCGCGGGTCCACCGCCAGCAGCAGCGCCACCCCGGTGGAGGAGAGCCGGCGCCCCACGAAGGCCAGCACCTCCAGGGTGGCGTCGTCGGCGTCGTGCGCGTCGTCCACCGCCACCAGCAGCGGCCGGCGCTCGGCCGCGCGCGCCAGCAGGTTCAGCACGGCCACCGCCACCGGCATCCGGCCGACGGCCTCCACCGGCTCGCCGGCCAGCAGCCGGCGCAGCGCCGCCTCCTGCCGCGCCGGCAGCGCCCCGCCGGGCTCCTCACCGGCCAGCGGCGCCAGGAGCCGCGCCAGCAGCGGGCACCCGGACGGAGGGCCGCCGGCCGGCGCGGCCAGCACCCGCAGGCCGTCGACCTGCTCGGCCTGGCGGACGGCCGCCGCCAGCAGCCGGCTCTTGCCCGCGCCGGTGCGGCCGCCCAGCACCAGCCAGCCGCCCTCGCCCGCCGCCGCGCGCGCGGTGAGCGAGGCCAGCGCGATCAGTTCGGCCTCCCGGCCGACCAGCGGTTCGGGCCGGCCGGACGCCGGCCGGGAGGCGGGCGCACCGGGTGCGTCGGGTGCAGCGGACCCAGCGGACACTGTCGGACCCCCTTCGACGGCGTCGGCCCGCCGCGGGGCCTGGGCCGCGGCCCGGCCGCCGTCGCGACCACCCTAGCGGCGCCGGCCGTGATACCCAGTCATCTCGTCGATGCGCGACCGGGGAAGTACTGGGCACACTAAGGACTTCCTCGACGGCGGCTGCGGAGGGGGCCGGGTGGGCTGATCCGGATGAGGGGCAGTCCGCCGTCAGGAGAGCGGGGCGCCGGGCGTGGACTCACGCCCGGTGCCCCGATGCGCGTCCGCCCCGGGCGGGGCGAATTCGGCCGCCGACCCCCGGTTGTTCGATAACCTGTGCCATTCCCACCCGTCTTCTTTTCTGCTCTGAGTACCTGGGAGTGGCCGTGCTGCTGCGGATGTCGACACTGTTCCTGCGCACCCTGCGCGAGGACCCCGCGGACGCCGAGGTGCCGAGCCACAAGCTCCTCGTCCGCGGCGGCTTCGTGCGCCGCGCCGCCCCCGGCGTCTACAGCTGGCTGCCACTCGGCAAGATCGTGCTGGAGAACGTCGCCCGCGTCGTGCGCGACGAGATGAACGCGATCGGCGCGCAGGAGCTGCTGCTGCCCGCGCTGCTGCCCCGCGAGTACTACGAGTCGACCGGCCGCTGGACCGACTACGGCGACCTGCTGTTCCGGCTGACCGACCGCAAGGGCGCCGACTACCTGCTCGGCCCCACCCACGAGGAGCTGTTCGCGCTGCTGGTCAAGGGAGAGTACTCCTCCTACAAGGACTTCCCGGTCACCCTGTACCAGATCCAGGAGAAGTACCGCGACGAGGCCCGCCCCCGGGCCGGCATCCTGCGCGGCCGCGAGTTCCACATGAAGGACTCCTACTCCTTCGACCTCGACGACGACGGCCTGCGCCGCTCCTACGCCGCGCACCGCGGCGCCTACATCCGCATCTTCGACCGGCTCGGCGTCGACTACCGCATCGTGTCGGCCGTCTCCGGCGCCATGGGCGGCTCGGCCTCCGAGGAGTTCCTGGCCACCGCGCCCACCGGCGAGGACACCTACGTGTCCTGCACCAACTGCGACTACGCCGCCAACACCGAGGCGGTGCGCACGGTCGTGCCCGACACGGCCGCGGACCCCTCGGCCGTCCCGGCGCTCCTGGAGCTGGACACCCCCGACACCCCCACCATCCAGTCGCTGGTCGACCGCCTGAACGCGATGGACCTCGGCCGCACCTACACCGCCGCCGACACCCTCAAGAACGTCGTCCTCAAGGTCACCCAGCCCGGCGAGACCAAGTACGAGGTGGTCGTCGTCGGCGTCCCCGGCGACCGCGACGTCGACCTCAAGCGGCTGGCCGAGTCCTCGCTCGCGCCCGCCTCCGTCGAGCTGTTCGAGGCCGACGACTGGGCCGAGCACCCCGAGTTGGTGCGCGGCTACATCGGCCCGCAGGTGCTGGCCGGGATCGGCATCCGCTACCTCGCCGACCCCCGCGTGCGGCCCGGCACGGAGTGGGTCACCGGCGCCAACCGCCGCGGCTTCCACGCCGCCCACGTCGTCGCCGGCCGCGACTTCGCCATCGACGCCCAGGTCGAGGCGGTGGAGGTGCGGGCCGGCGACCTCTGCTCGGTCTGCGGCGGCGAGCTGCGCATCGACCGCGGCATCGAGATCGGCCACATCTTCCAGCTCGGCCGCAAGTACACCGACGCCTTCGAGGTCGACGCCCTCGGTCCCGACGGCAAGCCGGTCCGCATCACCATGGGCTCCTACGGCATCGGCGTCTCGCGGCTGGTCGCGGCCATCGTCGAGCAGTCCCACGACGACCGCGGCATCATCTGGCCCCGCGCGGTCGCCCCCGCCGACGTCCACGTCATCGGCACCGGCAAGGCCGACCAGGTCGAGGTGGCGCTGCGCATCGGCGAGGAGCTGCGCGCCCGCGGGCTGCGCGTCATCGTGGACGACCGCAAGGCGTCGCCCGGCGTGAAGTTCACCGACGCCGAGCTGCTCGGCGTGCCCACTTCCGTCGTCGTCGGCCGCGGCCTCGCCGACGGCGTCGTTGAGCTGCGCGACCGCGCCGGCGGCGAGCGCTCCGAGGTGCCGCTGGACTCCGTGGTCGAGCTCGTCGCCGAGCGGATCGCCGCCGAGGGCTGACCCGCCGCGCGGCGGGCCGCGCTCAGTCGGCCGCCGGGGCCGGCGAGGGCGAGGGGGCGCCGGCGAAGGCGTCGTCGGGGTAGCCGGGCCAGGCCGGCACCTCGGCCTCCGACCACGACAGCGCGCGCAGGGTCGAGTCCTGCAGGGCGGCCCCGGCCGCGGCGCGCACCTCGGGGTCGGGCACGGCGGCCAGCGCCAGCTGCGCGCGGGCCGTCGCCCACTCCAGCTGCGCCGCCACCCGCGCGGCCGCCTCGGCGCCGTCCGGCTCGCCGGGCAGCTCGTACGCGGGGGCGGCGCGCTCGGGGACGCCGCCCCGGTCCAGCACCATCCGGCGCAGCCCGTCGCGCCGCGCGCGGTGCGCCTCGATGTCGCGGACCGCCCGCTGCCGGCGGCCGCCGCTCAGCTCGGGGCCGAGCCGCCCGTAGCCGAAGATCGCGGCGTGCTCGGCCCGCAGCGCGGTCTGCAGCGCGGCCAGCGCGGGGTCGGCGGTGGACTCGGCGGGATCGGGCGAACGGCTCACAGGTCCCCTCCCAGGCGGGACGCCTGCGCGGCCTCGCAGGCGCCGATACTGGCCAGCAGCTGGCCGAGCCGCGGCGCGCTGCTGCGCTCCAGCTGCTCCAGCCGCGCCCGCGCGGCCTCCTCCTCAAGCTCGCGCAGCCGCCCGGTGGACGCCTGCGCGGGGTCGACGGCCGGCGGGGCGGCGGTGGCGGCCGGGGGCGGCGGCATGTCGTCGGTCGGCGGCGGCAGCCGGCGCCGCAGCTCGACCAGGTGCGCGCGGTGGTTGGCCAGGAAGGCGGTGAACCGGTCGGTGTCGCCGCCGCCGGCCGCCAGCGCCGCCTCGTAGTGCCCGATGGCCGCCAGGGTGGTGGCCACGGCCGCGTCCAGCACGGCCGCGTCGGGGTCGGGCTCGACCGGAGGGTTCCACAGGAACCCGGCGTCGCACCCGCTCAGCGCCGCGGCGGAGCCCGCCGCGAGCGCTCCGCCCAGCAGCGCTCGCCGGGTCGTGGGATGGTCCAGCAACGAAGGTCCTCCCGGACGGCGCCTGTCGCGGGCGCGAGCGGGCTCGAACCGGGTGGAATCCCACCCGGCCCCATGATCGAATGTAATCTTCCCATGGCAGGCCCGCCTCTCGGGTGAAAGCGCCAGGGCTCGTCCGCCAACGGATACGCTGAGTCCAGGGCGGCGGCATCTCCACCACCGGCACCGTCGGCCGAGCCACCCGCCGAGCGGGCGGCCGCGGGGCGGCGCGCCCGGCGCGGCGCGTCCGGGAGGCCGGATCCGGTGCCGCGCCGCACAGCGGTTGACACGAGGAGGAACGATGAGCGCCGACGCTCGCAGGGCCCGTCTCGTGCGCCTGCTGGAGCCGGTCGTCGCCGAGGCCGGTCTGGAGCTGGAGGACGTCGAGGTCACCCCGGCCGGGCGCCGCCGCCTGCTGCGCGTGGTGGTCGACGCCGACGACGGCGTCTCCCTCGACGACATCGCCGAGGCCAGCCGCACCGTGTCCGACGCCCTCGACTCCTCCGACGCCATGGGCGGCGCCCCCTACGTCCTGGAGGTCACCTCGCCGGGCGTCGACCGCGAGCTGCGCGAGCCCCGCCACTGGCGGCGCGCGGCGGGCCGGCTGGTCCGGGCGCCGCTGGCCTCGGGAGGCGAGGTCGAGGGGCGGGTCGTATCGGCCGACGACGCCGGTGTCGTACTGGAAGTGGGCGCCGAGCAGCGCGGCTTCGGCTATGGCGAGCTGGGTAACGGCAAGGTTCAAGTGGAGTTCCGTCGGGCCCAGGGCTCGTGCGACGCGGAGTAGATGGGGGATCGGCGATGGATATCGACATGAGCGTCCTGCGCAGCCTGGAGAGCGAGAAGGACATCGCGGTGGACCTCGTGGTCAAGGCCATCGAGGACGCCCTGCTCATCGCCTACCACCGCACCAAGGGCGAGAACACCCCGGCCCGGGTGGAGCTGGACCGCTCCAACGGCCACATCACCGTCTGGGCGGCCGAGGTCGGCGCCGAGGGCGAGGTGCTGCGCGAGTTCGACGACACCCCCAGCGGCTTCGGCCGGATCGCCGCCACCACCGCCAAGCAGGTCATCCTGCAGAAGCTGCGCGACGCCGAGGACGAACTCACCTTCGGCGAGTACGCCGGCCGCGAGGGCGACGTCGTCGCGGGCGTCATCCAGCAGGGCAAGGACCCCCGCTCGGTCCTGGTCGACCTCGGCCGGATCGAGGCCATCCTCCCGCCGCAGGAGCAGGTCCCCACCGAGACCTACAAGCACGGCGAGCGGCTGCGCTGCTACGTCGTCCAGGTGCGCAAGGGCCACCGCGGGCCCTCCGTCACCCTGTCGCGCACCCATCCCAACCTGGTGCGCAAGCTGTTCGCGCTGGAGGTCCCCGAGATCGCCGACGGCACCGTCGAGATCGCGGCCATCGCCCGCGAGGCCGGCCACCGCACCAAGATCGCGGTCCGCTCCAACCGCCCGGGCGTGAACGCCAAGGGCGCCTGCATCGGCCCGCTGGGCAGCCGGGTCCGCAATGTCATGACCGAGCTGCACGGCGAGAAGATCGACATCGTCGACTACTCCGACGACCCCGCCTCCTTCGTGGGGAATGCGCTCTCGCCGGCACGTGTTAGCCACGTCAATGTGGTCGACAGCGAGCAGCGCGTCGCCAGGGTCACCGTCCCCGACTACCAGCTGTCGCTGGCGATCGGCAAGGAGGGCCAGAACGCGCGGCTGGCGGCCCGGCTCACCGGCTGGCGGATCGACATCCGCTCGGACGCCGCGCCGGCCGAGCCCGAGCGCCCCGTCCAAGACACCCAGCAGGTGTCCGGTCCGGCCGATGCCTCGGCGCGCTAGACTGGACAGCGGTGACCGGAAGACCCCCGTACGCACGTGCGTGGGCTGCCGGTCCCGGGCGGCAAAGTCTGACCTGCTGCGCCTGGTCGTGGTCGAGGACGTCATCGTCCCCGATCCGAACGGGCGGCTGCCGGGCAGGGGTGCGTCGATTCACCCCTCCTCCCGGTGCCTTGAGCTGGCGGAGCGGCGCCGGGCGTTCACGCGGGCCTTCCGGCTCGCGCGTCCGCCCGACACCACACGGCTCCGCACCCGGATCACGGCATCTGAGGATGGCCCGGCCACTGGCATGTCCAGATAGGTTGCGCGATGGTCACGATCGGCGGATCAGCCGCTTGTGAGGGAATGTCGTGCTGTTGGCGTCCGCTGACCACCAGTGGATGTACCGAATCGGAAGTGGGCCGAGATTGCGATGAGCGCTCGATGAGCACGCGGCGATGAGTACGTCAAGGTAGCGACGGTCCGGCACAACACTCCCGTGGCCCGGACCGAGATAGAGGAGAGCAGTGGCGAAGGTCCGGGTATACGAACTCGCCAAGGAGTTCGGTGTAGAGAGCAAGGCCGTGATGGCCAAGCTCAACGAGATGGGCGAGTTCGTACGATCGGCGTCCTCCACGATCGAGGCGCCGGTGGTACGAAGGCTCAAGGACGCGTTCGGCGGTCCCGCCGACAAGAAGTCCGGCGGTGGCCGGTCGGGTGACAGGCGCCCCGCGCCGCCCCGCCCGAGCGCCCCCAACAAGACGACCAGGTCCGACGCGGAGGCCGCCCCGAGCGCGCCCGTCCGCCCCGAGGCGCCGGCCGCTCCGGCCGAGGGCGCTCAGGCGCCGTCGGCGCGCCCCGGCCCGGCCGCGCGGCCGAGCCCGGCCGCCGGTACGCCCGGCAGTGCGAACGGCGCCCCGGCCGGCGGTGCCCCGCGCCCAGGACCCAAGCCGGGTCCGCGCCCCGCTCCCAAGCCGGGAGCCGGACGCGCCCCCGGTGAGCGCGAGCGCGGCGGCGGCCGCCCCGAGGGCGGCCCGAGCCGTCCCGAGGGCGGCGCGCCGCGTCCGGCCGCCCGGCCGGGCGGCGCCGAGCGCGCCCCGCGGCCCGAGGGCGCCAAGCCCGGCCCCAAGCCGGGTCCGCGTCCGGGCGGTCCGCGCCCCGGCAACAACCCGTTCGCGACGAACGCCAGCGGCATGGGCGCCAAGCCGGGCCCGCGCCCGGGTCAGCCGGGCCCCAAGCCCGGTCCCGGCGCGCCCCGTCCCGGCGCCGAGCGCGGCGACCGCGGTGACCGTCCGCCGCGTCCCGGCGGCTCCGGCGGTCCGCGCCCCGGTCCCGGCGGGCGCACCGGCGCCCCTGGTGCCGGCGGTCCGCGCCCCAGCCCGGCCGGTATGGGCGGACCCCGTCCAGGCGGTCCGCGGCCCAACCCGCTGAGCATGCCGTCCTCCCGCCCCTCGGGCGGCGGTGGCGGAGCCGGCCGTCCCGGCGGCGGTGGCCGTCCTGGCGGCGGTGGCGGCCGTCCCGGCGGCGGTGGCCGTCCGGGCGGTGTCGGCGCCGGTCCGCGCGGTGGCGGCGGTGGCGCGGGAGCGCCCCGTCCGGGTGCCGGCGGCGGCTTCGGCGGCGGTGGCCGCCCTGGTGGCGGCCGCGGTCGCGGCGGCGGTACGGCGGGGGCCTTCGGCCGTCCCGGCGGCCGTCCCGGACGCGCCCGCAAGTCCAAGAAGCAGCGGCGCCAAGAGTTCGACAACATGCAGGCGCCGTCGTTCGGCGGCGTGAAGATCCCGAGCGGCAACGGCCAGACCATCCGGCTGCCGCGCGGCTCCTCGCTGGCCGACTTCGGCGACCGGATCGGGGTGAACCCCGCCTCGCTGGTGCAGGTCATGATGCACCTCGGCGAGATGGTCACCGCGACCCAGACCGTCAGCGACGAGATCCTGCAGCTGCTCGGCGCCGAGCTCAACTACGAGATCCAGATCGTCAGTCCCGAGGACGAGGACCGCGAGCTGCTGGAGTCGTTCAACATCGAGTACGGCGAGGACGAGGGCGATGACGAGCTCCTGGTGGCCAGGCCGCCGGTCGTCACCGTCATGGGCCACGTCGACCACGGTAAGACGAAGCTGCTGGACGCCATCCGGAGCACCAACATGGTGGCGAAGGAGGCCGGCGGCATCACCCAGCACATCGGCGCCTACCAGGTGAGCACCGAGGTCGACGGCGTCGAGCGCAAGATCACCTTCATGGACACCCCGGGTCACGAGGCGTTCACCGCCATGCGTGCCCGCGGTGCCCAGGCCACGGACATCGTGGTGCTGGTGGTCGCGGCCGACGACGGCGTGAAGCCGCAGACGACCGAGGCGATCGACCACGCCAAGGCGGCGGGCGCCCCGATCGTGGTGGCCGTCAACAAGATCGACAAGGAGGGCGCCGACCCGCAGCGGGTCCGTGCGCAGCTCACCGAGTACGGCCTGGTGGCTGAGGAGTACGGCGGCGACGTCCAGTTCGTCGACATCTCCGCGCTGCAGCGGCTCGGCCTGGACCGCCTGCTGGAGTCGATCGTGCTGACGGCCGACGCCGAGCTGGACCTGCGGGCCAACCCCGACCAGGACGCCCAGGGCCTGGCGATCGAGGCGCACCTCGACCGCGGCCGCGGCTCGGTGGCCACCGTCCTGGTGCAGCGCGGCACCCTGCGCGTCGGGGAGTCGATCGTCTGCGGCGACGCCTACGGGCGCGTCCGGGCGATGCTGGACGAGAAGGGCGAGCAGGTCGACGAGGCACCGCCCTCGCGCCCTGTGCTGGTGCTCGGCCTGACCAACGTGCCGAGCGCGGGCGACAACTTCCTGGTCGTCAAGGACGACCGCGTCGCCCGGCAGATCGCCCAGCAGCGGGAGGCGCGCGAGCGCTTCGCGCAGCAGGCCAGGACCTCCCGCCGCGTCTCGCTGGAAGACTGGGAGAGCAGGCTCAAGGAGGGTGAGCGCGAGGAACTGCTGCTCATCATCAAGGGCGACGTGTCCGGTTCGGTCGAGGCGCTGGAAGACGCGCTGCTCAAGATCGACGTGGGCGACGAGGTGAACATCCGGGTCATCGGCCGAGGTGTCGGCGCGATCACCCAGAACGACATCAACCTCGCCGCCGGCGACCCCGGCGCGGTCATCATCGGGTTCAACGTCCGTCCCGAGGGCAAGAACCAGGAGCTGGCCGACCGGATGGGCGTCGACATCCGCTACTACTCGGTCATCTACCAGGCGATCGAGGAAGTGGAAGCGGCCCTCAAGGGCATGCTCAAGCCCGAGTACCAGGAAGTGCAGCTCGGCACCGCCGAGATCCGCGAGGTCTTCCGGGTGCCCAGGATCGGCAACATCGCGGGTTCGATCGTGCGCTCCGGCACGATCCGGCGCAACTCCAAGGCGCGCCTCATCCGCGACGGTGTCGTCATCTCCGAGAACCTCACCGTGGAGTCCCTGCGGCGGTTCAAGGACGACGCCACCGAGGTCCGCGAAGGCTTCGAGTGCGGTATCGGCATCGGATACAGCGACATCCGGGTCGAGGACGTCATCGAGACCTACGAGATGCAGGAGAAGCCGCGCGACTGACGCGGTCGAGCCGGGCCCCGGCGCGCGTGCGCGCCGGGGCCCCGGCCTTGCCGTCCGGCGAACATCCCCGACCCGCGGCGCACCGGGCGAACCGGCGCGCCGCCCCCCACCACGAGGTGAATCCTGGAGTGTACGTCGGTGCACTGACTCTGGACCTGCTGCTCGGAGACGTGCGCTCGCTGAAGGAGAAGCGCTCCGTCGTCCGCCCGATCGTCGCCGAGCTGCACCGCAAGTTCGCGGTGTCCGTCGCCGAGACGGGCGAGCAGGACGTCTACCGCCGCACGGAGATCGGTGTCGCGGTGGCGGCCTCCACCGCCGCGCACTGCAAGGAGCTGCTGGACCGCTGCGAGCGGCTCGTCGCGGCCCGGCCGGAGGTCGAGCTGCTCTCCGCCCGGCACCGGATCTTCAACGATGAGGAGTGAGCGACCATGACTGACGCGGCTCGCGCGCGCAAGCTCGCCGACCGGATCCAGCAGGTCGTCGCCGAGATGCTCAAGCGCCGGATCAAGGACCCGAGGCTGGGCTTCGTCACCGTCACCGACGCGCGCGTCACCCCCGACCTGCGCGACGCGACGGTGTACTACACCGTCTACGGCTCCGACACCGACCAGGCCGGCACCGCCGCCGCCCTGGCCAGCGCAACCGGGGTCATCCGCTCGGAGGTGGGCCGGCAGACGGGGGTCAAGTTCACCCCCACCCTGACCTTCGTGCCCGACAAGGTGCAGGCCAACGTCCAGCACATCGAGGACCTGCTGGCCCAGGCCAGGCAGGCCGACGCCGAGGTGGCCAGGGCGGCGGCCGCGGCGAGCCCGGCGGGCGACCCCGACCCCTACCGCGTCCCGCGCAGGGACGAGGACGAGGACGACGACACCGATGGCTGACAGCGGCCTGGTCGTCGTGGACAAGCCGGCCGGCTGGACCTCGCACGACGTGGTCGCACGCGTCCGCCGGCTGGCCGGCACCCGGCGCGTCGGCCACGCCGGCACCCTCGACCCGATGGCCACCGGCGTGCTGGTGGTGGGCGTGGAGAAGGCGACCAAGCTGCTCGGCCACCTCGCGCTGACCGAGAAGGTGTACGAGGCGACGATCCGGCTGGGCGAGAGCACCAACACCGACGACGCCGAGGGCGAACCGGTCGGGCGCGTCCCGGCCGACGCCGTCGGCGAGGCGGCGGTGCGCGCGGGCGCCGCCCGGCTGACCGGGCCGATCCAGCAGGTCCCGCCGCAGGTCAGCGCGATCAAGGTCGACGGTAGGCGGGCCTACAAGTCCGCCCGCGCGGGGGAGCGGGTGGAGCTGGCCGCCCGCACCGTCACCGTGTCGGAGTTCGCGGTCGGCGCGCTGCGCCGCGTCGAGGACCCGCACGGCACCCTGGTCGACGTCGACGCGCGCGTCGTCTGCTCCAGCGGCACCTACATCCGCGCCCTCGCCCGCGACCTCGGCGCCGGCCTCGGCGTCGGCGGGCACCTCACCGCGCTGCGGCGCACCCGGGTGGGGCCCTACGGCCTGGACCAGGCCCGCACGCTGGAGGAACTGACCGCCCGCTTCGACGTGGTCGGACTGGACGACGCCGTCGCGGCCGCCTTCCCCCGGCGGGACCTCACCGAGGACGAGGCCCGCAGGATCGCGCACGGCGGCCGCATCCCGGCCGCGCGGCTCGGCCCCGGGCCGATCGGGCTGTTCGGACCGGACGGCAGCGTGCTGGCGCTCGCCGAGGAGGTCGGCCGGCAGGCCAAGCCCACCGTGGTCTTCGCCCCGGCGGGCTGATCCGCCCGCGGGCGCGGCGCCGCGGCGCATGCCCCAGATCACGCCGCCTCGATGTCGGAGCGGGCCCGCCGGCATGGCAGGCTTGACCGGGGAGTCGCAGGAGATCTCCGCCCGATCCGGGAAGGGAGCGCAGACGTGCTGCGTTGGCACGGACTCGGCGAGGTGCCCGAGGACTTGGAGCGGTCCGTCGTCGCGGTCGGCGTGTTCGACGGGGTGCACCGGGGCCATCGGAGCATCGTCGAACTCGCGGTGCGGCGCGCCCGCGAACTGGGCGCGCCCAGCGTCGTCCTCACCTTCGACCCCCATCCCGGCGAGGTGCTGCGGCCCGGCGGCCACCCGGCGCTGCTCACCACCCTGCGCCGCCGGATCGACCTGCTGGCCGGGCTCGGCGTCGACGCCGCGGTGCTGGTGCCCTTCACCGGCGACCTGGCCGCGCTCGAACCCGGCGCCTTCGTCCGCGACGCCCTGGTCGAGCGGCTGCACGCCGCCACCGTGGTGGTCGGCAAGGACTTCCGCTTCGGCCGCGGCGCGTCGGGCGACGTCGAGACGCTGCGCGAGCTGGGCGAGGCCCTCGGCTTCGCCACGGTCGCCGCCGACCTCGACGCCGACGGCGTCCCCACCTCCTCCAGCCGCATCCGCGCCCTGGTCGCCGAGGGGGCCGTGGCCGAGGCGGCGGCACTGCTGGGCCGGCCGCACCGGGTGGAGGGCGTGGTGGTGCGCGGGGCGCAGCGCGGCCGGCTGCTCGGCTTCCCCACCGCCAACCTCGACACCCCGCCGTACACCGCCGTGCCCGCCGACGGCGTGTACGCCGGCTGGATGCACTGCCCGGCCTACCCCGAGCCCGGCGAGGCGGCCGCCTCCTGGCCCGCGGCCATCTCCGTCGGCACCAACCCCACCTTCGCCGGCGAGGAGCGCACCGTCGAGGCCTACGCCCTGGACGAGACCGACCTGGACCTCTACGGCTGCCACGTCGCGGTGGACTTCGCCGAGCGCATCCGGCCCATGCTCCGCTTCGACTCCGTCGACGAGCTCATCGCCGAGATGACCCGCGACGTGGCGCACGCCAGGCGCGTCACCCGCCCCTCCTGAGCGGGGCGTCGGCGCGCCGGACCGGGCCGGCGGCGGCCCGGCCGAAAGCGGTCGGTGCGCGTGGTAGCGTGAAGACGCACAGGTGGGCTACTTGTGAGCGAGCGAGCCGTCAGGCCCCCCGCACGAGTGACGTCCAGTGGGTTTTGCGGACCCCGGCCTGTGCCATCCCATCCGGCGACTGTGGGCGCGCATGGTTGCCGGACCTCGTGCAATGGTGAAGCATGGCACGAGGCACGTCCGTGCACGCGCGCCGTTTTGAGAAGAAGGAGTGCCGTGTCGCTCGACACCGCCACCAAGAGCAAGATCATTTCTGAGTACGCGACCGCCGAGGGCGACACCGGTTCGCCCGAGGTGCAGGTGGCGCTGCTCACCCACCGCATCAACGAGCTCACCGAGCACCTCAAGTTCCACAAGCACGACCACCACAGTCGGCGTGGACTCCTGCTGCTCGTGGGCCGCCGCCGCCGCCTGCTGAAGTACCTGCAGGACGTCGACATCATGCGGTACCGAAAGCTGATCGAGCGCCTCGGCCTGCGCCGCTAGGACGACGGGGGAGCGGCCGCCGGCCGCTCCCCCTCCTGCGTCCGGGCCGCGCGGCGCGCGAGCGCCGCCGCCCGGACCCTCACAACTCCATCGCAACCAGCTCCGCTTCCCGGCACCGGCCGCCGCCGCGCCCGTGGCCGGTCCTCGGTAGTGGTCCGCCGGAACGCACTGTTCCGCGGGCTTCGATCGATGACCGGCCGGTTATCAGACGACAACGGCGCCGAAGAGACTCCCGGGACGGGTTGCGGACTTGACCACTCCCAAGGAGGTCGCCCATGGAGGGCGTTTATTCCGTTGAAGCAGTGATCGACAACGGCGCGTTCGGGCGCCGGACGCTGCGCTTCGAGACGGGCCGGCTGGCCCGTCAGGCCGCCGGTTCCGCGGTCGCGTACCTGGACGACGAGACCATGGTCCTCTCGGCCACCTCGGTGTCCAAGCGGCCCAAGGAGAACCTCGACTTCTTCCCGCTCACGGTCGACGTCGAGGAGCGCATGTACGCCGCGGGCCGCATCCCCGGCTCGTTCTTCCGCCGCGAGGGCCGTCCGTCCGAGGACGCGATCCTCACCTGCCGGCTGATCGACCGGCCGCTGCGCCCGTCGTTCGTCAAGGGCCTGCGCAACGAGATCCAGATCGTCGAGACGATCCTCGCGCTGCACCCCGAGCACCTCTACGACGTGGTGGCCATCAACGCCGCGTCGCTGTCCACCCAGCTCGCCGGGCTGCCCTTCTCCGGGCCGATCGGCGGCGTGCGGGTGGCGCTCATCGACGGCCAGTGGGTTGGCTTCCCGACCCACCCCGAGCTGGAGCGCGCCACCTTCGACATGGTGGTGGCCGGCCGGGTGCTCGACGACGGCGACGTCGCGATCATGATGGTCGAGGCCGAGTCCACCAAGGAGACCCTCCAGCTGGTGGCCGACGGCGCCGTCGCCCCCACCGAGGAGAGCGTCGCCGAGGGCCTTGAGGCGGCCAAGCCGTTCATCAAGGTGCTGGTCGAGGCGCAGCGGCAGCTGGCCGCCTCCGCCGCCAAGGAGACCGCGGAGTTCCCGCTCTTCCTGGACTACACCGACGAGGTCTACGCCGCCGTCGAGCAGGCCGTGCGCGCGGAGCTGGCCCAGGCGCTCACCATCGCTCCCAAGCAGGAGCGCGAGACCGAGCTGGACCGCGTCAAGGCGCTGGCCGCCGAGAAGCTGGGCGAGTCCTTCGAGGGCCGCGAGAAGGAGATCTCCGCCGCCTACCGGTCGCTGACCAAGCAGCTGGTGCGCGAGCGGGTCATCCGCGAGCAGGTCCGCATCGACGGCCGCGGCCCGCGCGACATCCGCCAGCTCACGGCCGAGGTCGACGTGGTGCCGCGGGTGCACGGCTCGGCGCTGTTCGAGCGGGGCGAGACCCAGATCCTGGGCGTCACCACGCTGAACATGCTCCGCATGGAGCAGCTGATCGACACGCTCAACCCCGACCGCACCAAGCGGTACATGCACAACTACAACTTCCCGCCGTACTCCACCGGTGAGACCGGCCGGGTGGGCTCGCCCAAGCGGCGCGAGATCGGGCACGGCGCGCTCGCCGAGCGCGCCCTGATCCCGGTGCTGCCCTCCCGCGAGGAGTTCCCGTACGCCATCCGGCAGGTGTCGGAGGCGGTGGGCTCCAACGGCTCCACCTCGATGGGCTCGGTCTGCGCCAGCACCATGTCGCTGCTGGCGGCGGGCGTGCCGCTGAAGGACCTGGTGGCGGGCATCGCCATGGGCCTGATCAGCGAGGGCGGCGAGTTCGTGGCGCTGACCGACATCCTCGGCGCCGAGGACGCCTTCGGCGACATGGACTTCAAGGTCGCCGGCACCCGCGACCTGATCACGGCGCTCCAGCTCGACACCAAGCTCGACGGCATCCCCGCCTCCGTGCTGGCGTCGGCGCTCAAGCAGGCCAAGGGCGCGCGGCTGGCGATCCTCGACGTCATGCGCGAGGCCATCGACCGCCCCGGCGCGATGAGCCCGAACGCGCCGCGCATCCTCACCATCAAGGTCCCGGTCGACAAGATCGGCGAGGTCATCGGCCCCAAGGGCAAGATGATCAACTCGATCCAGGACGACACCGGCGCCGAGATCACGATCGAGGACGACGGCACCATCTACGTGGGTGCCGCCGACGGCCCGGCCGCCGAGGCCGCCCGCGACGCGATCAACGCGATCGCCAACCCGCACATGCCGGAGGTCGGCGAGCGCTACCTGGGCACGGTGGTCAAGACCACCACCTTCGGCGCGTTCGTCTCCCTGCTGCCCGGCAAGGACGGCCTGCTGCACGTCTCGCAGATCCGCAAGCTGCACGGCGGCAGGCGGATCGAGAACATCGACGACGTCATCAAGGTCGGCGAGAAGATCCAGGTCGAGATCCGCGAGATCGACGACCGCGGCAAGCTCTCGCTCATCCCGGTCGAGGTCGTGGAGGCCGAGGCGGCCGCCGCGGGCGAGGGCGGCGGCGAGCCGGAGGCCGACGCCTCCGGGGCCGAGGGCGGCGACCGCCGCCGGCGCCGTACCCGCAGCGGCGAGAACACCTGAGTCCGTCTGACGGCTCATCACGGATAACGTGGTGGAGCGGCCCCGTCCGGGGCCGCTCCACCGTCGTTTCGGCAGCGCTCAGCGCGCAGGGGTGAATCCAGTGGTGCACGACAAGCCGACCGCCGCCGAGCAGCCGCCCGGCAGCACGCTCACCCTGCTCGACGGGGCCGACGGCGCCGGCCCGGTGCTGCGCACCGTGCTGCCCGGCGGCCTGCGCGTCGTCACCGAGTTCCTACCCGGCGTGCGCTCGGCCGCTCTGGGCGTGTGGGCGGCCGTCGGCTCCCGCGACGAGGACGCCGTGCACGCCGGCTCCACCCACTTCCTCGAACACCTGCTGTTCAAGGGCACCCGGCGCCGCACCGCCATGGAGATCGCCTCGCTGATGGACGCGGTGGGCGCCGAGCACAACGCCTTCACCGGCAAGGAGTACACCTGCTACTACGCGCGGGTGCTCGACGCCGACCTGCCGCTCGCCGTCGACGTGCTCGGCGACATGCTCACCGGCTCGGTGCTGGAGCCTCGCGAGGTCGAGGCCGAGCGCGAGGTGATCCTGGAGGAGATCGCCATGGTCGACGACGAGCCCGGCGACCTGGTGCACGACCTCTTCGCCGAGACCCTGTTCGGCGACAGCCCGCTCGGCTGGCCGATCCTGGGCACCCCCGAGACCATCGGGCGGCTCGGCCGCGACCGGATCATGGAGCACTACCGCGCCAGGTACCGCCCGGCCGACCTGGTCGTCGCGGTGGCGGGCAATGTCGAGCACGACGCCGTCGTGGACCAGGTGCGCGCGGCCTTCGCGCCCGCGCTCGGCGCCGCTGAGGCGGCCGGAGCGCTGCCGTGCGGCCCGAGGCTGGGCACGGAGCCCGACCCGGCCCGCACGGCCGTCCAGGTGCGCTCCAGGACCACGGAGCAGGCCCACCTGGTGCTCGGCGGCACCGGCCTGGCCCGCACCGACGACCGCAGGTTCGCGCTGGGCGTGCTGAACGCCGCCCTCGGCGGCGGCATGTCCTCGCGCCTGTTCCAGGAGGTGCGGGAGAAGCGCGGGCTCGCCTACTCCATCTACAGCTTCACCTCGGGCTACGCCGACACCGGCTCCTTCGCGGTGGCCACCGACTGCCAGCCCGCCAAGATTGACGACGTGCTCGCGGTCTGCCTGGACCAGATCGGCGACGTCGCCGCGCACGGCATCACCGAGGAGGAGCTGGTCAGAGGCAAGGGCCAGGTCCGCGGCTCCTTCGTGCTCGGCCTGGAGGACCCCCAGTCGCGGATGAGCAGGCTGGCCAAGAGCGAGCTCGTCTACGGCACCCTCCCCTCGGTCGGCGAGCTGCTGGGCCGCATCGATGCGGTCTCCGCCGACGACGTGCGCGCCATCGCGGCCGACGTGCTGGCCCGGCCGCGCAGCCTCGCGGTGATCGGCCCCTACCACGCCGACCGCGAGTTCGCGGTCTGACCCTCCCGCGCCGCGCGGACCGCACCGCCGCGGCGCTTTTCCCGCGCGGCCGAATCCGGATCCGGATGGCGCGGCCGTCCTTTTCCGCACTGGATCCGGTGCCATTTCCAGCCGGTGCTCGCCGTCCTTTCCGGTGACGGGGGAGCGGTTCGCCGACCGGGTTCTCCCTGCGTCCTCCCGCCGCATTCCCTGGTACGCGGAACGCGGCCGCCCGCCCCGCCCGCGTGGTGCTCGCCGGCCGCGATCCCGACGGAAAGCCCAGCACACGGCGCCGGCGCCGAGGCGCCCGCCCGACTCCGGCGGCGCGACCGCGCTCCCGGTCCGCCATTTCTCCGGACGCGTCCGCCGCCTTCCGATTAACCGTGGCACACCCACGGCACGCCTTTCCCTTCCTTGGTGCGGAGGGCGTTGCGGCGCGCTGCGAAATCCCGCGCCGCTGCGCCGACCCGGGTGGCGCGCGCCATCCGAAAGGCACCGCGCGGCCGCGCCGGCCCGGCGGCGCCCGCGCGGTTTCCGATAGCGTTTCCCCATGATCAAGGTGGGAGTGCTGGGCGCCCGAGGGCGCATGGGAGCCGAGGTCGTCAAGGCCGTGCAGGGCGCCGACGACCTCGAACTGGTTGCGGCGGTCGACGACGGCGACGACCGCCAGGCGCTGGCCGCGGCCGACGTGGCGGTGGACTTCACCCGCCCCGATGTCGTCCTCGACAATCTGCGCTGGCTGGCCGAGCACCGCGTGCACGGCGTGGTGGGCACCTCCGGCTTCGACGAGGAGCGCGTCGCCGAGGTGCGCGGCATGCTGACCGGTCGCCCCGACGTGCGGGTGCTGATCGCGCCCAACTTCGGCATCGGCGCCGTGCTGATGATGCACTTCGCGGTGAAGGCCGCCCCGTTCTTCGACTCCGTCGAGATCGTCGAGCTGCACCACCCCGGCAAGGTCGACGCGCCTAGCGGGACCGCCGTCCGCACCGCCGAGCTGGTGGCCGAGGCGCGCGCCCGGGCCGGGGCGGGACCGGCCCCCGACGCGACCACCACCGCCCTGGACGGCGCGCGCGGCGCCGACATCGCCGGAGTGCGGGTGCACGCGCTGCGGATCGCCGGGATGATCGCCCACCAGGAGGTCGTCCTGGGCACCCACGGCGAGACCCTCACGCTCCGGCACGACTCCCTGCACCGCGAGTCCTTCATGCCGGGCGTGCTGCTCGGCGTCCGCCGGGTGGCCGGGCTGCCCGAGCCCGTCACGGTCGGGATCGACGGCCTGCTCGGCCTGTCCTGAGCCCGCGAACCGGCCGGCCCGCCCGCGTGATCGCGGGCGGGCCGCCGCTGTGATCAGCCGTTATCTGATCCCGCCGCCGCCCGGGCGAAACTCGTCGGAATTGTGGATTCTGCCGGGTTTACAGGATGTTTCGCCGCGGTTACCCTTCTCCGTGGGAGCGCTCCCAGTGGTTGAGATCACAACGAGACTCCCTCCGGCCGACCATGCGTCCCCCCTTACGCGCCACGGCCGGAGGGCCCCTCGTGGGAGCGCTCCCAAGCCAGAGACCCGAAACCGTTCCCGACCCGTCCCGCCCCCCGCCACCCTCCCTCTCCGCGCCTCAGCGCGGCCGTCGTCGCCCTTCGCCGCGACCGGCCGCCTTCCCCGGAGTGAGCCGGCCTGGTAGTGACAGCCGGCCTGGCTCCTCCACCTACCGGTGCGGGATGCGTCGCCGGCCCGCGCATCCCGCACCGGCTCGCCGCGTCCGCGCGCCACCCTGGTGGCGCATGCCCTCCGCTCGCTCCCGACGCCCGCATCCGCACCCGAAACCCGCGCCGGGCGAGCGCCTGGAGGTGGTGCCCTTCGCCCGACGACCTTCTGACCGCCGTACGCCGCCAGGACTCGCCATGGCGGCGTACGACCGGTCCCCCCGGCGGACGCGTCCGCGACCGCCGGACTACCGAACGGAAGGTTTTCGCAGATGAGTTTGCGTTCACTGGTGCGATCGCGCCGGCGCGGGCTCGCCGGAGCGGCGGTGGCGGCACTGGCCGCGGCGCTGCTCCCGGCCGGAGCCGCCCTGGCGGCGCCCTCGTGTACCGCGGAGTACCAGATAGCCAACGAGTGGGGCACCGGCTTCATCGCCAATGTCACGCTCACCAACACCGGCGACCCGCTGCCCAACGGCTGGGAGCTCACCTGGAGCTTCGACGACGGCCAGCGAGTGACCAACGGCTGGAACGGCGTGTACAGCCAGAGCGGCAGCAACGTCAGGGTCACCAACCCGAGCTGGGACAACAGCCTCAACACCAACGAGACGGTCTCGCTCGGCTTCCAGGGCACCAGGGGCGCGACCAACTCGGTGCCCACCGACTTCGCCCTGAACGGCGTCGCCTGCAACGAGCAGGGCAGCTCGGCGCCGGTCGTCGAACTGACCGCGCCGGCCGACGGCTCCGCCTTCCTCGCCGGGCAGCCGATCCAGCTGGCCGCCGACGCCAGCGACGCCGACGGCTCGATCGACCGGGTGGAGTTCCGCGCCGACGGGACGGTGCTCGGCTCCGACACCACCGCGCCGTACACCTACAACTGGCAGAACGCCGCGGTCGGCCAGTACTCGGTGACCGCCGTCGCCTTCGACGACTCCGGCGAGAGCGCCGCGTCGCTCCCGATCGCCATCGAGGTGCTCGACGGGCCGGCCGTGGTCGCCAACCCGTCGACGCTGAGCATCCGCCAGGGCGACACCGGGACCTTCGACGTCACGCTGGCCAGCGCTCCGAGCGGCACGGTCACCGTCGACGTGGCCAGGACCCAGGGCTCGGCCGACCTGAGCGTCGCCGACGGCGACGAGCTGACCTTCACCGCCACCAACTGGGACGACCCCCAGGAGGTGACCATCGCGTCGGCCGACAACGGCGGCGACAGCGCCTCGGCGACCTTCACCGCCTCCGCCCCCGGGCACGACTCCGCGGTGGTGCAGGCGCGCGAGGTCATCGGCGCCTCCGTCTACGAGGCCGAGTTCCTTGAGCAGTACAACAAGATCAAGGACCCGGACAACGGCTACTTCCGCGAGTTCGCGGGCGGACTGGTGCCCTACCACTCGGTGGAGACGCTGATCGTCGAGGCGCCCGACCACGGCCACGCCACCACCTCGGAGGCGTTCAGCTACTACCTGTGGCTGGAGGCGGCCTACGGCAGGGTGACCGAGGACTGGGGACCCTTCAACGACGCCTGGGCGTCGATGGAGGAGTACATCATCCCCGAGACCGAGGACCAGCCGACCAACGGCGCCTACGACCCGGGCTCGCCGGCCACCTACGCGGCCGAGTACCCGCACCCCTCGGAGTACCCCTCGCTGCTGCAGCCCAGCGTGCCGGTGGGCGACGACCCGCTGGCCAACGAGCTGAGCAGCACCTACGGGACCGACGAGGTCTACGCGATGCACTGGCTGCTGGACGTGGACAACACCTACGGCTACGGCTTCTGCGGTGACGGCTCCGACGACGCCCCGGCGTTCATCAACACCTTCCAGCGCGGCTCGCACGAGTCGGTCTGGGAGACCGTGCCGCACCCGTCGTGCGAGACCTTCGAGCACGGCGGCCAGAACGGCTTCGTCGACCTGTTCACCGACGACGCCTCCTACGCCGAGCAGTGGCGCTACACCAACGCCCCCGACGCCGACGCCCGCGCCGTGCAGGTCGCCCTGCTCGCGCACACCTGGGCCGAGGAGCAGGGGCAGGCCGACGCGGTGGCCGAGTCGGTCTCCGACGCGGCCATGATGGGCGACTACCTGCGCTACGCGATGTACGACAAGT
The DNA here is from genome assembly GCF_003002095.1 of Allonocardiopsis opalescens. Lineage (GTDB taxonomy): Bacteria > Actinomycetota > Actinomycetes > Streptosporangiales > Streptosporangiaceae > Allonocardiopsis > Allonocardiopsis opalescens. The sequence continues at coordinate 1,464,432 of NZ_PVZC01000001.1, forward strand.
ACTTCAAGGAGATCGGCGACTGCGTCGGGCCCACCCAGTGCCCCGCCGGCACCGGCAAGAACAGCGCCCACTACCTGATGTCGTGGTACTTCGCCTGGGGCGGCGCCACCAACACCAGTGCGCCGTGGGCGTGGCGGATCGGCTCCAGCGCCTCGCACCAGGGCTACCAGAACCCGCTGGCGGCCTACGCGCTGTCGGAGGTGCCCGAGCTGCGGCCCGAGTCGCCCACCGGCGCCCAGGACTGGGCGACCAGCATGGACCGCCAGCTGGAGTTCCTCCAGTGGCTCCAGTCGTCCGAGGGCGGTATCGCCGGCGGCGCGACCAACAGCTGGCAGGGCAGCTACTCCCAGCCCCCGGCGGACGCGGCCAACTCGCAGTTCTACGGCATGTACTACGACTGGCAGCCGGTCTGGAACGACCCGCCGAGCAACCGGTGGTTCGGCTTCCAGGTCTGGCAGATGGAGCGCACGGCCCAGCTCTACCAGATGACCGGCGACGAGCGCGCCGGCGCCATCCTGGACCGCTGGGTGCCGTGGGCCATCGCCAACACCGAGGTCGGCACCGGCGGCGACTTCGCCGTCCCGGCCGACATGGAGTGGAGCGGCACCCCCGACACCTGGGAGGGCACCTACACCGGCAACCCGGACCTGCACGTCGACGTGGTCTCGCACGGCCAGGACGTCGGTGTGGCGGCGGCGCTCGCCAAGACGCTGCTGTACTACGCCGAGGCGTCCGGCGACGCCGAGGCCAGGACCGTGGGCGAGGGGCTGCTGGACGCGCTGCTCGAGCACACCGACGACCTCGGCATCGCCACCGAGGAGACCCGGACCGACTACGGCCGGTTCGACGACGAGTACCAGCCGGGCGGCGACGGCCTCTACATCCCGCCGGGCTGGACCGGCGAGATGGCCAACGGCGACCCGATCAACTCCGACTCCACCTTCCTGTCCATCCGGTCCTTCTACGAGGACGACCCCGCGTTCCCCGAACTCGAGGCGTACCTCAACGGCACCGGCGAGGCTCCGACGTTCACCTACCACCGGTTCTGGGCGCAGGTCGAGATCGCCACGGCGTTCGCGGCCCACGACGAACTGTTCGGCGACGCCGGGTAGCAGCGACGGGCATGCGGTACAGGGGAGGGTGAGGACCCTCCGCTGAGTTGACCGGCCCCCCGGGGCGGCCGTCCGGCCGCTCTGGGGGGCTCTCGCCGTCCGGGCTCAGCCCAGCGCCAGGCCGACGGCGTAGAGCAGACTCATCACCAGTTGCAGCCGCCCGGTGGCGGCCAGCGGCGGGATCAGCGCGGGACCGGTGGCACCGCCCAGGACGGTGCGCACCGGCGCGACGGCCAGCGGGACGGCCAGCAGCACCAGCGCCACCCACCAGCTCGCCGCCAGCGTGAGCAGCGCGACGGCGAAGGCGCCCGCGACGGCGCCGGCGTACAGCAGCCGGGTGGCGCGGTCGCCGAGCACCACGGCCAGGGTGCGCTTGCCGGCCTCGGTGTCGGACGGGATGTCGCGCAGGTTGTTGACGACCAGCAGCGCGACCGCGACCAGGCCGACGGGCACCGCGGCGGCCCAGGCCGTCCACGGCGCGGCGAGCAGCTGGATGTAGGCGGTGCCGACCACGGCCACCAGCCCGAAGAACACGAAGACGGACAGCTCGCCGAGCGCGCGGTAGCCGTAGGGCCGGGAGCCGCCGGTGTAGAACCAGGCGGCGACGATGGCCAGCGCGCCGACCAGCACCAGCCACAGCGACGAAGTCGCGGCCAGCACCAGGCCGGTGGCGGCCGCGGCCGCGAAGCAGCCGAGCGCGGCGGCCAGTACGTGGCGGGGGCGGGCCAGCCGGGTGGCGGTCAGCCGGACCGGGCCCACCCGCCGGGCGTCGGTGCCGCGGACGCCGTCGCTGTAGTCGTTGGAGTAGTTGACGCCGATCTGCAGCAGCAGCGCGAGCAGCAGGCACAGCGCCGCCTTCCACCACACCGGCTGGCCCGCGCCGACCGCGACCCCGGTGCCCACGGCGACCGGGGCGATCGCCGCGGGCAGGGTTCTCGGCCGGGCACCGGCCATCCACTCTCCGACCGTCGCCACGCTGCGTCTCCTCGTCCTGCCGGCCGGCGCCGCCCGGGCGTCCGGCCTGGTGCTGTGGTGTGTCCGCGGGCGCGGTCGCGCGCCCGCGGTCAGGTCTGGGTGGGGCTGATGGCGGTGTGGTAGCGCACCATGGCCACCGGCTCGCCCATGTCGATCTCCCGGGTGGCGCCGTCGGGGCCCCAGCCGGTGGCGTCCAGGAAGGAGCGCAGCGGGTTGTCGGCGGCCAGCACCCAGGTGTAGACGGCGGTGAAGGAGTCGTCGAGCAGGTGGTCGACGACCGCGTGGGAGAGCCGGCTGCCGTGGCCCTGGCGCACCCGGGCGGGGTCGACGTGGAGTGCGAGCAGTTCGGCGTCGGTGCGCGGCCAGCGGTCGGGGTCGCCCGCCGGGCCGAAGGCGGCGAAGCCGGCGATCTCGCGCTCGTCGGTGGCGACCAAGACCCGGTGCCGGTCCGTGGGCGGCTTCTCGACGGCCTCGCGCCACTGCTCCTCGAAGCCGGCGAGGGCGCGGGGGCTGGTCAGCTCGGCCACCACCGCCGCGGGGAGGGCGGGGCCGTAGCCGGTGCGCCACGCCTCCACTTGGACGCGTGCGATGGTGGGGACGTCGGCGGCCCGGGCGGCGCGCACGAACCTCTGGGTGGTCATCGCCGCCAGCTTAGTGCCGGTCGGCGCGGTGGCCGGCGGCGGGACGCGTGCGGCGGCTCAGGCCGGCGGCGGGCCGTCGTCGCGGCCGCGCGCCCGGTAGGCGCGGGTCTTGGCGCGGTTGCCGCACACCCGCATGGAGCACCAGGTCCTGGAGCGGTTCTTGCTGGTGTCGACGAAGGCCCACCGGCAGTCGGCGGTGGCGCACAGCTTGACCCTCGTCCAGGTGCCGTCGGACTGGGCGGCGGCCACCGCCGCCACCACCCGCGCCAGCCCGGCCTCGACGGGCTCGGCGCCCGGGTCGGCCGCCGGGAGCAGCACGGGCCGGTCGGCGTCGAAGCCGAGCCGCAGCGGGTGCTCTGCCGCGGCCAGGGCCAGTCCGGCGTGGTCGGCGGCGCCGTCGTGGTGGCCGGCCAGCGCCGCGCGCAGGCCGGCGCGCAGCCGCAGCGCCGCGTCCAGCGCGGCGGTGCCCGCCTGCGCGGCCTCGGGGGCCAGTCCCTGGTAGGCCAGCCACTCCACCAGGTCGGACGGGGCGCGCAGCGACTCCTCGGCCTGCTCGACGTCGTAGGTGTTGGCGAAATCTCGCAGCAGCTCCGCCGCGGTCCGGGCGGGGGGTTCCTCGAAAAGCATCGGCGCCTCCGAAACCAGCATAACCGGATAGCTGGTTGCATGCACGCGACACCTGTGAAATGCTTTAGATGGTGTTGAGCTGGGCGAGGGGAACCGAGGAGGAACGCCGCGATGGACACCTGGAGCACGGCCTACCTGGCCAGGGAGCGGATCGAGGAGCTGCGGGCGCGGGCGCGCTCGGACCGGGCGGCGCGGCGGCTGCGGGCCGCCCGCCGCGGGCGCGCGGACGGCGGGCCCGGCCGGATCGCGCGGGCGCTCGCCGCCTGGCGGCCGGTGCGCGAGGCCGCCGCCCGGATCATGGCCGCCGCCGACCCCGAGACGACCCCGGGGTCGCGCCGCCGCGCCCCTGAACTGTCCCGGAGGATTGGTGCGCCTTCGGTTTAGCGGCCGCGCGCCGTGGCACGATCGGGAGCGTGTCCATACTTATTCGGGTCATTGTGAACGCGCTCGCGCTGTGGCTGGCCACGGTGCTCGTCGGCGGCCTTGAGGTCACGACGGATTCGGTCGGTGAGCAGGTCGTCACTCTCGTGGTGGTCGCGGTCATCTTCGGCATCGTGAACGCCGTCATCAAACCGATCGTCAAGACCGTCGGCTGCCCGGTGTACGTCCTCACGCTCGGCTTGATCGCCCTGGTCGTGAACGCGCTGCTGCTCCTGCTGACCGGCTGGCTGGCCGGGCAGTTCGGGCTCGCCTTCGAGGTCGACGGCTTCTGGGCCGCCTTTTGGGGGGCCATCATCGTCGGCATCGTCAGCTGGCTGGCCAACATGTTTGTCGGCCGCGATTCCGATTGAGAACGTCGCCGTTCGATAACAGTTACCGGAAACTCGGCTAAATCCCGTGTAAGGGACGCCACATATGCCACGATGATGAAACAGGCGCCGCTGGCGTGCGTACCCCCGAGCGCGCGCCGGCGGCGTCTTCCCATGCCCGCCGCCGGTCACGGCCGCGCCCCCGGCGGCGCGCGCCGCCGCTCCTGGGGCCCGGCCGGACCCCGCCACCGCACGCGCGTCGCGCGCCGGGTGGTCCCCGATGAGGGGATATACCGAGTACGGTTGGCCCCATGGCAGGCAGTACAGCGCCAGAAGCGCCCTTCGGCCGGATGCTGACCGCGATGGTCACTCCGATGACCCTGGACGGGGCCGTCGACTACGACGGCGCCGCCCGCCTCGCGACCTACCTCGTCGACGAGCACCGCCACGACGGCCTGGTGCTGAACGGAACGACGGGCGAGTCGCCGACCACCAGCGACCGCGAGAAAGAGCGGCTCGTACGCGCCGTGGTCGAGGCGGTCGGCGACCGCGCCACGGTGCTCGCGGGCGTGGGCACGAACGACACCCGGCACAGCATCGAGCTGGCGCACAGCGCCGAGAAGGCCGGTGCGCGCGGGCTGCTCGCCGTCACCCCGTACTACAACAAGCCCCCGCAGGAGGGCCTGGTCCGCCACTTCACCGCGATCGCCGACGCCACCGACCTGCCGGTGATGCTCTACGACATCCCCGGCCGCACCGGGGTGCCGATCGCGTCGGAGACGCTGGTCAGACTGGCCGAGCACCCGCGGATCGTGGCCAACAAGGACGCCAAGGACGACCTGGGCGCCAGCACCTGGGTGATGGCCCGCACCGACCTCGCGTACTACTCCGGCACCGACATGCTCAACCTGCCGCTGCTGGCCATCGGCGCGGCCGGCTTCGTCAGCGTCGTGGGCCACATCGTCGGCACCGACCTGCACGACATGATCGACGCCTACCTGGAGGGCGACGTCGTGCGCGCCCTCGCCATCCACCGCAGGCTCACCCCGGTGTACACCGGGATCTTCCGCACCCAAGGAGTGATCACCGTCAAGGCCGTGCTCAACCTGTTCGGCTTGCCCGGCGGGCCGGTCCGCAGCCCGCTGGCCGACGCGTCCGTCGAGCTCACCACCCTGCTCCGCGGCGACCTCGCCGCGGCGGGCGTCAAGGGCCCCATCGGCCTCGCACCCGACGCGGCGGTCCCCGCCAGCGCGGTCAAGGTCGACTCCGTGTCGGAGGGGTCCGCGTGAGCCATCCGCACCCCGAGCTCCCCAGCCCGCCGCCGCTGCCCAAGGGGGCCCTGCGCGTCGTCGCGCTCGGCGGCCTGGGCGAGGTGGGCCGGAACATGACCGTCTTCGAGTACGACGGCCGGCTGCTGATCGTGGACTGCGGGGTGCTCTTCCCCGAAACCGAGCAGCCCGGCGTCGACCTCATCCTGCCCGACTTCGAGCACATCCGGCACCGCCTGGACGACGTCGAGGCCCTGGTCCTCACGCACGGCCACGAAGACCACATCGGCGCGGTGCCCTACCTGCTCCGCGAGCGGGCCGACATCCCGGTGATCGGCTCCCGGCTCACCCTCGCGCTGATCACCAGCAAGCTCGGCGAGCACCGCATCAAGCCCGTCACCCAGCAGGTGGCGGAGGGCGAGCGCCACTCCTTCGGCCCCTTCGCCTGCGAGTTCTTCGCGGTGAACCACTCCATCCCCGACGCCCTGGCCGTCGGCGTGCGCACCCCCGGCGGCACCGTGCTGCACACCGGCGACTTCAAGATGGACCAGCTGCCGCTGGACGGCCGCCTCACCGACCTCGGCGGCTTCGCGCGCTTCGGCGCCGAGGGCGTCGACCTGCTGCTGTCCGACAGCACCAACGCCGAGGTCCCCGGCTTCGTCACCAGCGAGCGCGACATCGCGCCCGTGCTCGACGGCGTGTTCGCGCGGGCCGCCAAGCGGGTCATCGTCGCCTGCTTCGCCTCCCACGTGCACCGCGTCCAGCAGGTGCTGGACGCCGCGGGCGCCCACGGCCGCAAGGTCGCCTTCGTCGGCCGCTCGATGGTGCGCAACATGAACGTCGCCCGCGACCTCGGCTACCTCCAGGTGCCCGACGGCCTGCTGGTGGACGTCCGCGAACTCGACGAACTGCCGCCCGACCGGGTCGTGCTCGTCTCCACCGGCTCCCAGGGCGAGCCGATGTCGGCGCTGTCGCGGATGGCCAACCGCGACCACCAGATCCGGATCGAGGAGGACGACACCATCGTGCTCGCCTCCTCGCTCATCCCCGGCAACGAGAACGCCGTCAACCGGGTCATCAACGGCCTCACCCGCTGGGGCGCCAAGGTGGTGCACAAGGGCAACGCCCGCGTGCACGTCTCCGGTCACTCCCCGGCCGGCGAACTGCTGTACGTGCTGAACATGGTGCGCCCGCGCAACTTCATGCCGGTGCACGGTGAGTGGCGCCACCTGCGCGCCCACGCCGACCTCGCCGTGCTCTCGGGCGTGCCCGAGAGCCACGTCGCGGTGGCCGAGGACGGCGTGGTCGTCGACCTCATCGACGGCCGGGCCCGGGTGGTCGGGGCGGTGCCGTGCGGCTACGTCTACGTCGACGGCGCGTCGGTGGGCGACATCACCGAGGCGGCGCTGAAGGACCGCAGGATCCTCGGCGACGAGGGCTTCGTCTCCGTGGTCATCGTGGTCGACTCCACCACCGGCAAGCTGGTCAGCGAGCCGCAGTTCCACGCCCGCGGCTCCGGTATCGACCCCTCCGACTTCGACGCCATGCTGCCCAAGCTGGAGGAGGGGCTGGAGCGGGCCGCCGCCGACGGCGTCAACGACCCCCACCAGCTCCGCCAGCTGGTCCGGCGCACCGTCGGCCGCTGGGTCAGCGACACCTACCGCAGGCGCCCGATGATCATCCCGGTGGTCATGGACGTCTGACCGGCACCGGGCGCCCTCGGCGACACACCGGGCCGAAACCACCGCGCTCCGCCCGTCGCTGGGTAAAGTGCCCACCATGGCCCCCCGTGCGTCGCAGAGCCAGGCGCGCCCCCGCGGCGGTGCGAAGGCATCCGGCGCCGGGGCCGCCTCGCGGCGCTCCGGCGCCGGCAAGCCGGCCGCGAAGAAGCCCGCGGCGAAGAAGCCGGCGGCGCGCAAGCCCGCGTCCCGCCGGCCGGCGGGCGGAGCCGATCCGGTCACCTGGGTCGGCGGCGTCATCTACGGTGTGCTGGCCTTCGTCTGGAACCTGCTGTCCAGCGCGATCGGCGGCACCTTCCGCGCCGTCGGGCAGGGCGCCCGCGATCTGGACCCCGCGCACCGCCGCGACGGCCTGGGCCTGGTGGTGCTGGCGCTGGCCATCGTGGTCGCCGCCGCCACCTGGTGGCAGATGAGCGGCGCCGTCGGCGACGCCACCCGGCTGGTGGTCCTCGGCGCCTTCGGCGCCGCCACCCCGGTGGTGCCCGTCGTCATCGGCCTGTTCGCGCTGCGGCTGTTCCGGCGCCCCGACGAGGAGGCCGACACCGGCCGGCTGCTGATCGGCGCCGCCACCCTCGGCGTCGGCGTGCTCGGCCTCACCCACATCAGCCAGGGCCTCCCGGTGCCCGCCGACGGCGCCACCGCGATGCGCTCCGGCGGCGGCATCATCGGCTACGTCGCCGCGGTGCCGCTGGCGAGCCTGCTCACCCCGGTCGTCACCGGTGTGCTGCTGACCCTCGTCGCCCTGTTCGGGCTGCTGGTCATCACCAAGACCCCCGTCGGCAAGGTCCCCGAGCGCCTCGGCGGGCTCGTCCGGCGCGGCGGCCGCGCCGCCGACCCCGAGCGGCCCCTCGCCCGCGAGGCGCGTCCCGAGGCCGAGGAGCCCGCCAAGCCGCGGCGGCGCAGGAAGCCCGCCGCCGAGCCCGAGCCGGTCGGCCCCGGCGAGCTCGACAAGCCCTACGACACCCCGATCGTGGCGGAGAAGCCGGCCATCAGGCCCGACCCGCCCGACCCCACCCCGCCGCCGGCCTCCGCCGAGCAGCTGTCCATCCCGTCCCGGGTGGTCGACGGCGACTACGACCTCCCGCCGGCCGGCCTGCTGCAGCCCGGATCGCCGCCCAAGCCGCGCACCAGGGCCAATGACGTGGTGGTCGAGGCGCTGACCAGCGTGCTGGACCAGTTCTCCGTCGACGCCCAGGTCACCGGCTTCACCCGCGGCCCCACGGTCACCCGCTACGAGATCGAGCTGGGCCCGGCGGTGAAGGTCGAGCGGGTCACCGCGCTCACCAAGAACATCGCCCTGTCGGTCAAGAGCGCCGACGTGCGCATCCTGTCGCCGATCCCCGGCAAGTCCGCCATCGGCGTGGAGATCCCCAACACCGACAAGGAACTGGTCAGCCTCGGCGACGTACTCGGCTCCCCGGCCGCGGCGAGCGACCAGCACCCCATGCTGGTCGGCCTCGGCAAGGACGTCGAGGGGCGCAACGTGGTGGCGAACCTGGCCAAGATGCCGCACATCCTGGTGGCCGGCGCCACCGGCGCGGGCAAGTCCACCTGCATCAACGGCCTGATCTCCTCGATCATGATGCGGTCCACCCCCGACGAGGTGCGGATGATCCTGGTCGACCCCAAGCGGGTCGAGCTGACCATGTACGAGGGCATCCCGCACCTCATCACGCCGATCATCACCAACCCCAAGCGCGCCGCCGAGGCCCTGCAGTGGGTGGTCGGCGAGATGGACCGCCGCTACGACGACCTCGCCGCCTCCGGCTACCGCCACGTCGACGACTTCAACCGCGCGGTGCGCGCGGGCGAGCTGACCGCCCCGCCCGGCAGCGAGCGCGTCTACGAGCCCTACCCCTACCTGCTGGTGATCGTCGATGAGCTGGCCGACCTGATGATGGTGGCCCCGCGCGACGTCGAGGACGCCATCGTCCGCATCACCCAGCTGGCCCGCGCGGCAGGCATCCACCTGGTGCTGGCCACCCAGCGCCCGAGCGTCGACGTGGTCACCGGGCTGATCAAGGCGAACGTGCCCTCGCGGCTGGCCTTCGCCACCTCCAGCCTCTCCGACAGCCGGGTCATCCTGGACCAGCCCGGCGCCGAGAAGCTGGTCGGCCAGGGCGACGCCCTGTTCCTGCCGATGGGCGCCTCCAAGCCGATGCGGCTGCAGAACGCGTACGTCTCCGAGAAGGAGATCCGCGCGATCGTCGAGCACGTCAAGAAGCAGTCCGAGCCCACCTACCGCGAGGACGTCGCCGCCGCCGAGACCCGCAAGAAGGAGATCGACGAGGACGTCGGCGACGACCTCGACCTGCTGCTGCAGGCCATCGAGCTGGTCGTCACCACCCAGTTCGGCTCCACCTCGATGCTCCAGCGCAAGCTGCGGGTCGGCTTCGCCAAGGCGGGCCGGCTGATGGACCTGATGGAAAGCCGCGAGATCGTCGGCCCCAGCGAGGGCTCCAAGGCCCGCGACGTGCTGGTCCAGCCCGACGACCTCCCCGAGGTACTGACCCGGCTGCGCGGGGAGTAGCCGCGGCCGCCGCTCAGGTCAGCACGGCGAAGGAGACCAGGGTGCCGATCACGGTGAACAGCAGGCCGAGGCCGATGAACAGCACCGGGCCGAGCACATTGTCGATGTGCCCGTCGATGCGGACCCGCTCCGGCTTGTCCGGGTCGTAGATCACCGTCACCTCCTTGCCCTCGCGGTTGATGGCCACGTTCGAGCCGTAGCCGGGCGAGGCCGTCATCTGCCGGCCGTCGAGCGTGCGGAAGCGCACCACCGGGGCATGGGTGTTGGCGCCGCTGCTGGAGCCGCGGACCTTGAGGTAGACGTTCTTGGAGACGCGGACATAGCCGATCCCGACCGGGCGGCTGCCGACGATCACCCCGGGCACCCGGTGGCCGTCGCGCTTGAGCTGGCGGCCCGAGCGGACCAGCGCCACACCGACGATGGTGACGATGACTCCGACGATCGGAGCGATGAGGACGGCATAGGTGTCGTCCACGAGGACCTCCGGGGGAGAGGGGCGGGGGCGCGTGGTTCGGGCACCGCCAGCTTCTCAGACCGCGGCGCCCGCCGCGCCGTTCCTAACGGTATCGACACGATCACCATCAACCGGGATCTTTGTTATTACCCTGCGTTAGCGTGGGTAGCGGATCGTCAGCAATGCCGTCCGGGATCTCGAGGTGTTCCACAGCGGGAGGCAGCGTGAGCATCGGAGAGCAGCTGGCCCAGGCCAGGCGCGAGGCGAACCTCTCCATCCGGTACGTCGCCGAGCGGACCCGGATCAGGGAGACCGTGATCCACGCCATCGAACGCGACGACTTCTCGCTGTGCGGCGGCGACTTCTACGCGCGCGGCCACATCCGCAGCCTCGCCAAGCTGTTCGGCCTCGACCCCGTGCCGCTGGTGGCGGAGTTCGACGCCGAGTTCGGCCCCGCCCCGAGCTTCGACACCATCATCACCCCCGACCCCGTCCTCTCCAGCCGCAGACGCGTCTCCGTCTCCACGCGCAGACGCCCCAACTGGACCATGGCCATGGCCCTCGCGCTGCTCGGCGTCGTCGGCTACGGGGTCTTCTACGCGGTGACCGCCCCGGCGCCGCAGGGCCCCGCCACCGCCCAGCGCGTCGTCGCCGAGTCGCTGACCGGCCCGCAGGAGCGCGAGCCGAGCGAGTCCGCGCCCCAGGCCGAGCCCTCCCCGTCGCCCTCGGCGCAGCGGCTCCGCCTCGAACTGCGTGCCGAGGAGACCACCTGGGTCAGCGTCAAGGACGCCGAGGGCCAGGAGCTGTTCAGCGGCACCATCGAGCAGGGCAGCTCCCGCGACTGGTCGGCCGACCACGACCTGCGCGTGGTGGTCGGCAACGCCGGCGGCCTGACGATGCTGGTCAACGGCGAGGACCTCGGTCCCGTCGGTGAGAGCGGCGAGGTCGAGGCCTTCACCGTGCGGCCCGACGACCCGCCCACCGCCGCCCTGGCCCCGTCCTGACGCACTGGGCCGCCTCGGCCGCCGCCGCGGACCCGTATGCTCGGAGGCATGTCTGCGGACCGTACCGTCTCCCTGGTCACCCTGGGGTGCGCCCGAAACGAGGTCGACTCCGAAGAGCTCGCCGGCCGACTCGCCGGGTCCGGCTGGACCCTGGTCGACGACTCCGCCGACGCCTCCGTCGTCGTCGTGAACACCTGCGGCTTCATCGAGGCCGCCAAGCAGGAGTCCATCGACACGCTGCTGGAGGCCTCCGAGGGCGGCGCCCGGGTGGTCGCGGCCGGCTGCCTGGCCGAGCGGTACGGCGGTGAGCTGGCCAGGGCGCTGCCCGAGGCACAGGTCGTGGGCTTCGACGACTACACCGAGATCGGCGAGCGCCTCGACGACGTGCTGGCCGGCCGCCCGCTCACCCCGCACGAACCCCGCGACCGCCGCACCCTGCTGCCCATCTCGCCGGCGGAGCGGCCCGGCGGCTCCGTGCACACCCCGGGCCACGGCGCCGCGCCCCCCGCCGACCTCCCCGACGGCCTCGCCCCGGCCAGCGGCCCGCGCCCGGTGCTGCGCCGCCGCCTGGACGACGGCCCGGCCGCCGCCCTGAAGATCGCCTCCGGCTGCGACCGCCGCTGCACCTTCTGCGCCATCCCGGCCTTCCGCGGCGCCTACCTGTCCAGGCCCGCCGCCGACGTGCTGGCCGAGGCCGGCTGGCTGGCCGAGCAGGGCGTCAGGGAGCTGATCCTGGTCAGCGAGAACTCCACCTCCTACGGCAAGGACCTCGGCGACCTCCGCTCGCTGGAGAAGCTGCTGCCGAGGCTGGCCGAGGTGCCGGGCATCGAGCGCGTCCGCGTCACCTACCTCCAGCCGGCCGAGGTGCGGCCCGGCCTGATCGAGGTGATCGCCGGCACCCCGGGCGTCGCCCCCTACTTCGACCTCTCCTTCCAGCACGCCAGCGGCCCCACCCTGCGCTCGATGCGCCGCTTCGGCGACCGCGAGCGCTTCCTGGAACTGCTGGCCCGCGTCCGCGAACTGGCGCCCGAGGCCGGGGCGCGCTCCAACTTCATCGTCGGCTTCCCGGGCGAGACCGAGGCCGACCTGGCCGAGCTGACCCGCTTCCTGGAGGAGGCGCGGCTGGACGCCGTCGGCGTGTTCGGCTACTCCGACGAGGACGGCACCGAGGCGGCCGGGCTGCCCGGCAAGCTCCCCGGCGACGTCGTCGCGGCCCGGGTCGAGCAGGTGGGCCGGCTGGCCGAGGAGCTGATGAGCCAGCGCGCCGAGGAGCGCATCGGCGGCACGGTCGAGGTGCTGATCGAGGAGGAGGCCGAACCCGGGCTGTACGAGGGGCGGGCCGCCCACCAGGCGCCCGAGGTCGACGGCACCACCTATGTGCGGGGCAGCGGGCTGGTGGTGGGCGACCTCGTCAGCGCTGAGGTCACCGGCGCGGCCGGCGTCGACCTCGAAGCCGACGCCGTCGCGATCCTGAGCCGGCGGTAAGCCGTGCTGACCCCGCAGACCCACGGCCACGGCGGTGCCCGCGTGAGCACGTACAACATCGCGAACGCGCTCACCGTGGTGCGGCTGATCCTGGTGCCCGTGTTCGTCGTGCTGATGTTCCAGGACGGCACCCTGTGGCGGCTGGCCGCCTTCGCGGTGTTCGTGGTGGCCTCGATCACCGACCACATCGACGGCGAGCTGGCCCGCCGCCGCAACCTCGTCACCGACTTCGGCAAGATCGCCGACCCGATCGCCGACAAGGCCCTCACCGGCGGGGCGCTGGTGGTCCTCTCGGTCCTGGGCGAGCTGTGGTGGTGGGTTACCGTCGTGATCCTCGTCCGCGAGCTGGGCATCACCGCGCTGCGCTTCTGGGTGATCCGCCTGGGCGTCATCCCCGCGAGCCGGGGCGGCAAGCTGAAGACGGTGCTGCAGATCGTGGCGATCTGCGTGTACCTGTTCCCGCTCGCGGTGCTGCCCTTCTCCGCGCAGCTGCTGATGGTGGCGCACGTGATCATGGGCGCGGCCGTCGCCGTCACCCTGGTCACCGGCGCCGACTACGTCGTGCAGGCGGTGCGGCTGCGCGGACGGGCCGGTGAAGCCGGCGGCGACGCGGGCGCGTGATCGGGCCGGCGCAGCCGCCGGGATGAGAGGCTGGGCGCATGGAGCAGCGGACCGGCGCCGACGCCGCGGGTGTGCCCGCGGAGGCCGAGCAGGCGGCCCGGGCCGCCCTCGCGGTGCTGCGGCGGCGCTCGGCGAGCCTGGCGGTGGCCGAGTCGCTGACCGGCGGGCTGATCGGGGCGGCGGTCACCGCCGTGCCCGGGGCGTCGGAGAGCTTCCGCGGCGGGATCATCAGCTACGCCACCGAGCTCAAGGCCGGGCTGCTCGGCGTGGACGCCGCGCTGCTGGCGCGGAGCGGCGCCGTGCACCCCGAGGTGGCCGTCGCGATGGCGAGGGGGGTTCGGGACCGGCTCGCGGCCGATTTCGGTCTCGCGGTGACCGGAGTGGCCGGTCCGGATCCCCAGGACGGGCGCCCGGTGGGAACGGTGTTCGTCGGCCTCGCCGGCCCGGGAGGGGTGACCCGGATGAACGGCCTGGATATCGTGGGGGACAGGGCGGGAATCCGCGCGCAGACGGTCGTTCGGGCGCTGCGATTCCTGCATAGTGCAGTCGATAGTTACCCAAACAGAGGGGAACAACTCCGATAAATCAAGTGTTACCCCACCAGCGAACATCGCCGATCGGGAGTGCCCTAGGCGCCGGGTTGGCGGGTACGGTGGAGGAGGCGGTCTTGACTGGCGGGAGGGAGCGAAATGATGGTCCTGCTTCGTCACCTACTCGGTGACGTGCTGCGGCAGCTCCGGCTGCGGCAGGGTCGCACCCTCCGTGAGGTGTCGGCCGACGCCCGAGTCTCATTGGGATATCTGTCCGAAGTCGAACGCGGCCAGAAAGAGGCCTCGTCCGAATTGCTGGCGTCCATCTGCCGGGCCCTGGGGGTTCCGCTCTCCCACGTCCTGCGTGACGTAGCGGACCAGCTGGCCCTGGCCGAACTGCAGCACGAGCCGGTGCTGTCCCGGGCCGACGCCCTGGAGCACGAGCGGCTGGAGCTGGAGTCCACCTCCGGCGGTGTGCCCGACGTCGTCGACATGGTGCCTGTGTAAGCGGCAGCGCCCCGAGCGCATCCGGGCCCCTGCCCCCGGCCCGCACCCGCCCGCCCGCCGTTTCGCCCGGCGGGGCCATGGGCAGGAGTCCCCCTCGCAGCCCGGCAGGGACGACTATCTGGGGGACATCGCATGGCTACCGTGAGAAGCCCGTTGGCCGAGGATGCCAGGAAGATCGTCGGAGAGGCCCTCCAGGGGGCGCTGATCGACCTGATCGACCTTTCTCTCATCGCCAAGCAGGCGCACTGGAACATCATCGGCCCCAACTTCCGCTCCGTCCACCTGCAGCTCGACGAGGTGGTCAAGAAGGCCCGCAAGCACATGGACGTCATCGCGGAGCGCGCCGTCGCCATCGGGGTCAACCCCGACGGGCGCGCGGCGACGGTGGCGAACACCTCCGACGTACGGCCTATCGAGGCCGGATACATCCAGGACGAGAAGGTCGTCGGCATCATGACCGACACCCTGTGGGGTATCGCGGCCCGTTTCCGCGACCGCGTCATCGCCACCGACGAGCCCGACCCGGTCTCCCAGGACCTGCTGATCGCGGTCAGCGAGGACCTGGAGCAGCAGCACTGGATGTTCGAGGCGATGAAGTAGCGGCCGGCGCCGCCCTCAGGGCGGGCGCCCGCATCGGCCGGGCCGCGCGCGTGGGCGCGGGCCCGGCCTTTCGTATGCGCGTCAGCGGGTGGCCACCAGGTTGGCGCCGGCGGCGCCGCCGGCGGGGTGCAGGTAGATGCCCATGATGCCGCTGGAGACGTTCAGGGTGGCGGTGGTGTGCGCGCTGCAGCCGGGGCCGCTCTGCGCGACCGAGGCGGTGGTGCCGGAGTCGTCGGCGCCGGTGAAGGTGAACTCGGCGTCGCACTGGCCGTCGTAGCGGTGGAAGGCGCCGGTGGCCGAGCCCTCGGCGATGGTCAGTTCGAAATCGGGCTGCGCGTCGCCCTGCTCGGCCCAGTAGCCGATCCAGGTGCCCGCGTATCCGGCGGGGAAGGCGGCGGCGTCGCCGCCGGAGTCATCGCCGGCGGACTCGTCCGCCGAGGGTTCGGCGGAGGGCGACGCACTGGCCTGCGCGGTCGCGCTCACCGCGCCGCCGCCGAGGTCGTGCGACGGGCGGGCCGGGCCTGGCTCCGCGGACGCGGAGCCGCCGCCGGGCAGCGGGCCGGCCGCGGCCGCCTGGGTCTGGCCGCCGTCGTCGTTGGGCCGGAACAGCAGGTAGGCGCCGCCCACCAGGGCGGCGACCACCGCGACGGCGGTGGCTGCCGTGGCCAGGGCCATGGCGCCGCGCCGGGAGCGCCCCCGGGGGGAGACCTCGGTGGAGGTGACCGTGGCGGGGTCCACATCGGTGCCGTCGGCCGGGCCGGGCTCCGGCGGAGCGGCCAGGGCGGCGGGCGCGACCGGGGCGGCGAGCGGCGCGGCGGCGGGCCGGGGCTCGGCGGGGGAGCCGGGCCGGCGCAGCAGCCCCATCAGCACGTCGTGGGCGCTGGGGCGGCGCGCCGGATCGCGGTCCAGGCAGGGGAGCAGCAGCTCGCGCCAGGTGCCGTCCAGCCCGCTGAGGTCGGGTTCGGCGTGCAGCACCTGCTCGACCAGGGCGCCCAGCGACCTGGCCGGGTGGACGGGGTGGCCGGTGGCGGCGTAGACCATCACCGCGCCCCAGGCGTAGACGTCGGCGGGCGGTCCGACCGGCCCGCGGCGGATCTGCTCGGGCGCCATGTAGCTGGGGGTGCCGTTGACGTCGCCGGGCAGGGTGGCGCCCGCGTCGGTCATCCGGGCGATGCCGAAGTCGATGACGCGGGGGCCGTCCTGCGCCAGCAGCACATTGGCCGGCTTGAGGTCGCGGTGCACGATGCCGGCCTCGTGGATGGCGACCAGCGCGGTGGCGGTGGCGACGGCGAGGCGGTGCAGCGCGGCGCCGGTGCGCGGGCCGGCGGTGGCGACCGCGTCGCGCAGTGAGGGGCCGTCGACGTACTCGCTGACGATGTAGGGCGGCACCGCGCCGAAGTCGGCGTCGAGCACCTGGGCGGTGCAGAAGGACGCCACCCGCCGCGCCGCGGCCGCCTCGCGCTCGAAGCGCTGCCGCGACTCGGCGTCGCGCGCCGCCTCGGGACCCAGCACCTTGACCGCCACCCGCGCACCGTTGGCCGCGGTGCCCAGGTAGACGACGCCCTGGCCGCCTTGGCCGAGGCGGTGGGAGATGCGGTAGTCGCCGATGCGCGCTGGGTCACCGGGCTGGAGCGGGTGAGGTTGGGACATGCACGGCCCCCCGGACGGTACTGGTGCGGTACGGCCGATCTGGGCGGGCGGCGGGGGCGGTGCGCCCGAATGCCGCGAACGTGCCCAGCCGGGTCATTCGGCAGATCGACTGTCAAAGGGTACGGCAATGGTGATCGTCCGTGTTCGGGCATCCCGGAAAAGTCGCCCCGTCGTGATCCGGGGCGGACGCGGGAGGGACGGCGGCGCTAGCGGCCGCTCACCCACGCCTCGGGCTTCTCGGCCAGCTCCCGGACCGGCTGCGGGAGGTCGCCGGCCGCGATGTGGGCGAGGGTGACCGACTCCAGGATCGAGCGCTCACTGGCGCGCAGCGCGATCCAGACCTCCTGCAGGGAGCGCGCCGCCCCCTCGTAGCCGACATGCTCGGGCCGCTCGCCGCGCACATTGGCCAGCGGCCCGTCGACGGCCCGGATGATGTCGGCCAGCGAGATCTCCCCGGCCGCCCGCGCCAGCCAGTACCCGCCCACCGGCCCCCGCTGGCTGCGCACCAGCCCCGCCCGCCGCAGCTGGGTCAGGATGTTCTCCAGGAACTTGCCCGGGATGGCCTGCGCTCGTGCGAGCTGTTCGGCCGTGACCGGCCCTCCGCTGGCCGCCGCCAGCTCGGCTGCGGCGCGCAGCGCGTAGTCGACCCGGGCAGAAAGACGCATGGTGCGATTATGCCGCCATCCGCCTGCTTGGTGTGCAAACACCGCGCGGACCGGTGCCGGACGCACGATTCGTCGGCCCCGCGACCGGGTGCGGTGGTCACCGGGGCCGAAACGCTCGGGGACCGCGTGCGACGGTCGTCGGCGCCCGGTAGAACCGGGGTGCGGCAGTGCCGTGGGCCGGCGCGGCCGGGAGGAGGCAGGGGGTGGGAGGAGAGAAGTGGAGATGCGCGAGTGCTTCGGCGTCGCCTTCGTCCTTGATGGATTCCTCAAGGTGGAGCCGCCTGACGACCCTCCTCTCGATATGCGCTTCGATGTGCGGCGGGATTTCATGGCAGGCGCACGGGACATCGTGTTCATCATGGTGGCGACGGAGTCGGGGCATATTCCGGTCAGCCTTGCCGTGGCGGAATCCGAGCCGGCGCTGCTCGCCGCCGACGACGTCGCCGTGGCTCGGCTCGATGTGGACTTCTCGGTCGACCGGATCGTCGTGTCGGACGTCGACGGGTGGATCGGCGGTCTTGCGGCGCCTCTCCCCGCCGGTCCCGGTCGCTACCGTGTCCGTGGTGAGTTGGTCAACCACGCCGCCGCACGAGCGCCGCGGGAGGACGAGGCACCCTCGCCCGAGCGGGTCCGCATCGCGGTCTGGCCGGCGGGATGAGGCGCGGTGGAGCGGCGGAGCGGGATGGACGGCGACAGTGAGGGCTGAGCGGTCGGAGCGGCGGGTCTTCGCACGGACGGGGGCGGTGCGGCGGGTTCTGCTCGTGTACACCGGTGACGGTTTCGTGCGGCTGTGCGCCCCGGGGCGGGAGAGCGCGCCCCGGGCGGTGGTGCCGGACGGCGGAGTGCTCGGCGCGGGGGACGGGTTCGTCGACGTACGGCCCGCCTCGCGTGAGGAGCACCTGGTGCTGGAGCTGACCTACCGCCGGTGCGAGTACGCCGGGCCGGACCTCGCCGACGTGGCCACGGAGTCCGCCGAGGTCGTTTACGGTGCGGACCGGCTGCGGTGTGCGGACGCGCGCGGCCCGGTCGACGGCGTGGAGCTGCCGCTGGTCGCGGGGGCGGGTCCCCATGGCGTACGGGTCGACGTCGTGGGCCACCGTGCCGCGCGTGAGCGGCCGCCGGTGCCCGGCACGTCGGCGGAGCGCATCCTGGTGGAGGTGTGGCCACGGGACGGGCTCACCGGCGCTCAGTGGACGGCGCTGCTCGGCGAGGTGCCGATCTGGGGCTGAGCCCGGGCGGAACATGAGGGAATGGGACCGGGCCGGTCGTCCGGGGGGCGGACGACCGGCCCGGGTGGCCCCGTGGGAGCCACCGACCACGGGGCCGGGGGAGGGTCTAGGCGGTGGAGGCGCCCGTCCAGGTGCCCTGGAGGAGTTCGGTGACGGCGCGGCCGGAGGCGCGGGAGGCGCTGTAGGCGGCGATGTAGGCGGCGCACTCGGGGCGCCAGACGGGGAGGCCCATCTCCACGACGACGGTGTCGGGGCGGGCCGCGGTGAGGCGTTCGACCAGGGCTCGGGTGCGCGGGTAGCGGTGGGCGTCGCGGACGACGACCACCAGCGACCTCGGGCCCGCCTGGGCCAGGACGGCGTCGGCGCCCTCCGGGCCGGCGGGGGCGCCGTCGGCGCCGACCCGCACCACGTCGGGGCCGAAGCCCTCGGCCAGGCCCCACGGGACCGCGCCGACGGCCATACCGGGCGGGGCGTCGCACTCCACGACCAGCGGCCGGTCCAGGGCGGGCAGCGCGCCCGACACGGTGATGGCGCGCCTGGCCGCCTCCGCGCCGACGGAGGGGTCCGGCGGGGCGGCGGCGGGCTCGGCGGCCCAGGACCGCACCCGGCGCACCCGCTCGGCCGCGTCCTCCAGCCGCTCGACCGGCAGGCGGCCCTCGCGGACGGCCGCCACGATGGCGGCGCGGATCGCCGCGACCACGTCCTCGTACTGGCTGGCGCCCAGGCAGAGCAGGTCGCAGCCGGCGAGCAGCGCCCGCACCGACGCCTCGGGCAGCCCGATGTCGGCGCTGGCGGCGCGCATCTCCAGCGCGTCGGTGATGACGAGCCCGTCGAAGCCCAGCCGGCCGCGCAGCAGTTCGCCGACGACGGCCGGGGAGAAGGTGGCCGGGCCGCCGCCGGTGAGGCCGGGCACCAGCAGGTGGCCGGTGAGCACGCAGTGCACCCCCGCGCCGATCGCGGCGCGGAACGGGGCCAGTTCGCGGGACTCCAGCAGGTCGAGGTCGGCGTCCACCAGCGGCAGGACGTGGTGGGAGTCCTGGCGGGTGGAGCCGTGGCCGGGGAAGTGCTTGGCGGCGGCGGCGATGCCGGCCGCCTGCAGGCCGGTGACGGCCGCGGCGGCGTGCCTGCTCACCAGGTCGGGGTCGGCGCCGAAGGCGCGGGTGCCGATCACCGGGTTGTCGTCGGCGGTGTTGACGTCGACGGAGGGGGCCAGGTCCAGGTTGATGCCGACGGCGGCCAGTTCGGCGCCCAGCGAGAGGTGCACCCGCTCGGTGAGGTCCACGTCGTCCACGGCGCCCAGGGCCGCGTTGCCCGGATAGGGGCAGCCGTCGCTGTGCCAGACGCGGGTGACGTCGCCGCCCTCCTCGTCCAGCGAGACGAGCGGGTCGCCGCCGGCGGCGCGCAGCTGGTCGGACAGGGCGCGCAGCTGCTCGGGCCCGGTGATGTTGAAGGCGAACAGGCAGACCCCGCCGAGGCCGTTCTCGGCCGCGTCCAGCACCCAGCGGGGCGCGGTCGTGCCGCGGAACGGCACCAGGAGGGTCGAGTTGGCCAGGCTCTCCAGGGCCCGGTCAGCTGGCATGGCGGCGCTCCGATCCTGAGGTACGGCTACGGGGGTGGTGCGGTCGGTGGGACGGCGGCTCCCGGTCGGGGCCGCCGGCGGGGTGGTCCGGCGCGCTCATCCCTTCACCGCGCCCATCGTCAGGCCGGAGACCATGCGGCGCTGCACGAACAGGAAGAAGGCCATCACGGGGATGGTGAGCAGGGTGGAGGCGGCCATGATCGGCCCCCACTCGGTGCCGGTGCGGCCGAAGTAGTACGACAGCGACACGGGCAGGGTGTAGGACTCGCTGTTGGTCTGCAGGAAGACGAAGGCGACGATGAACTCGTTCCACGCGGTGATGAAGGCGAAGATGCTCGCCGCGACCATGCCGGGGGCCACCAGCGGGAACAGCACCCGCCAGAAGACCGTCCAGTGCCCGGCGCCGTCGATGGCCGCCGCCTCCTCCAGCTCCCTGGGCACCGCCGCGACGAAGCCGCGCAGGAACATGATCGTGATCGGCAGCGAGACGGCGATGTAGACGATGAGGACGCTGGACAGGTTGCCGATCAGCTCCAGGCCGGTGCTCAGCTCCAGCTGCCGGAAGTTCAGGAACAGCGAGATGATGATCGCTTCCATCGGCACCATCTGGATGATCAGCAGCAGCACTACGAAGGCGGTGCGCAGCCGGAACCGGAAGCGGGCCACCGCCACCGCGGCCAGCAGCGCGAACACCGAGGCCACCGCGACCGAGCCGAGCGTCACGATGAGGCTGTTGGTCAGGAAGGACCAGAACGAGGTGCCCGGGATCAGCACACCGGACAGCACCCGCTCGAAGTGCTCCAGGGTGGGCGCCTGCGGGACGAGGGTGGGGGTGGGCGCGAAGATCTCGCTCTGCGGCTTCAGCGCCGTCGCGACCATCCAGTACACCGGGAAGACCGCGAAGACGAACACGGCCGCGCCCGCGGCGTACAGTCCGACGCTCCTGAGCCGCCGCATCAGCCGGGGGGTCATCGGAGCTCTCCTTGCCGGATCATCATGCGGATGTGGTAGGCGGTGATCACCAGGACCAGCACGGTCATGATCACGGCGATGGCCGAGCCCATGCCGTAGTTGGCCGGGGTGGCCGCGAAGCCCTGCTGGTAGGAGTAGTACGACAGCAGGAACACGTCGCGGTTCTGGAAGCCGTTGGCCAGCACGAACAGCTGGGTGAAGACGCGGAAGTCCCAGATGATCTGCAGGATCAGGATCAGCGCGAACAGCGGCCGCAGCATCGGGAAGGTCACCGACCAGAACGACCGCCACGGCCCGGCGCCGTCCACCCGCGCCGCCTCGTACATCTCGTGCGGGATGCTCTTCAGCCCGGCCAGCACGGACACGGCGACGAACGGGAAGGACTGCCACACCACGATCAGGATCAGGATGGTGAACAGCGAGGCCGCGTCGATGAACCAGTTGTAGTCGTCCCAGCCGGAGCCCACCAGCCAGTCGGGCAGCACCTGCAGCAGGTAGTTCACCAGGCCGCGCTCGGTCCAGAACATCCACCGGTAGACGAAGGACGCGGTGAGCACGGGGGTGGCCCAGGCCAGCATCAGGCCGACGGCGACGATGGTGGAGAACCAGCGGGGCAGCTTGTGCAGCAGCAGGCCGACGAGCGTGCCCAGCACCATCGTCAGCACGACCATGATGGCGGTGACCGCGATGGTGTTCGCGAAGACCCGCCAGAAGTAGCCGTCGGACAGGATGCTGACGTAGTGGGCGAAGCTGTTCCACTCCGGGCTGCCGCTGTTGAGGTGGCGCAGCGTGTAGCTGTGCAGCGAGATCCAGACCATCTGGATGATCGGCCAGACCAGCACGACGCACAGGACGGCCAGGCTGGGCAGGATCAGCAGGTAGGGGCCGTATCTGAACCTGCGTCTGGACGAGGAGGGGCGCTCGCGGCGCGAGCGGTGGCTCGCGGCCGGGCGCTCGGGGCCGCCGCGCCGCGGCTCGGCTCCGGCGCGGTCCGCGCCGGTGCTCGCGGTGTCGGCTGTGTTCGCGGTGTTCGCTCTGTTCGCCATGGAAGTGGCTTCGCCAATCGGGTCAAGGGCGGCGGCGGCCGGCGGTGGGGACCGCCGGCCGCCGTTCTCGACGGGGCGGGCCGGAAGCCCTACTCGATGGGCCGGTTCAGCGCCTCGGTCAGCTCCGCGTTGACCTCGCCCAGCACCGTGGCGGCGTCCTCGCCCTCGGCGATGCGCAGCGAGGCGACGTGGAAGAGGTCGAGGTCCTGGGTGGCGTACGCCCAGTTGGGGGTGTTCGGCGGGAAGCGGACGTCGGTCATCTGCCGGGCGCCCGCGGCCAGCATCGGGTCGGTCTGGTAGCGCTCGTCCTCCAGGAGGGCCGGGTAGGCGGGGAAGAAGCCGGCCAGCTCCGACCAGCGCGCCGCGTTCTCCTGGTTGTTGAGCAGCGTGATGAACTCGAAGGCGAATTCGGGGCTCGCGGAGTTCGCCCACACCGACAGGTTGGAGCCGCCCGCCATCGCCGGCGCCATGCCGTCGCGGCCGGGGATCACGCCGGGCGCGAGGTCCTCGATGAATTCGTCGTTCTGCTCTTCCATCTGGCCGATGGCCCAGCTGCCGTCGATGTACATGCCGAGCTGGCCGTTGGCCATGTCCGCGAGCGGGATCAGCTCGTTCTCGCCGACGTAGGACTGCGGGGAGATCTCGGACTCGGTCAGCGACGCCCACCACTCGAAGGCCTCGACGGCCTCGGGCGAGTCGATCTGCCCCTCCCAGGAGCCGTCCTCGTTCTGCACGGCCAGCTCGCCGCCGGTGCTCCAGATCAGGCTCCACAGGCCGTTCTGGAAGCGGGACGGGGCGCCGAAGCCGGGCACGTCGTACTCCGCCTCGATCGCCTCGGCCACCTCCTCGACGTCGGCCCAGGTCTCGGGCGGCTCGTAGCCGAGCTCGCGCAGCCAGTCGGCGCGGTACCACAGGGTCCGCACGCCGCCGTACCAGGGAACGCCGTACTGGACGCCGTCGTAGGCGGCGTACTCCAGCATCTCCGGATTGAGGTTGGGCGTCTCATCCCAGGCGCCGACGAGCTCGGTGATGTCGGTCAGCGCGCCCGAGCTGGCCCACAGGGCGTTCTGGTCGTTGCCGATCTCGACGATGTCGGGGCCCTCGCCCGCGGCGAGCGCGGTCTGGAACTGGTCGGCGTAGCCGTCCCACGGAATCCACTCGACGGTGATCTCGGTGTCGGGGTAGGTCTCCTGGAACTGCCCGCCGACCTCGTTCTGCAGGAAGTCGTTGAGGGGTTCCTGGGCCGAGCCCATCACCCAGATGGTGAGGTTCTCCGGCGCGTCGGCCGGGTCGAGTTCACCGCCGGCCGCGGCGTTCCCGCCCTCGGGCGCACCGCCCCCGCACGCGGCGGCGAACAGCAGGGCCGCGGCGACCGCGGCGATCTTCGCCGGCATCAGGCGTTCCACACGTTCCACCGATACATCTCCCTTCGGCGTCGCCACGCGTGCGGCGTGCGCCCCGAGGACGCAACCGAACCGGATGGTCCACGCACACGTTCGCGGGCTGGTGCATTGTTGGTGGCGTACTTTGTACGGCACCGAGTGGTGTTGTGGAGGCTCCAAGATGAGTTCTTGAGGACTGGGCGCTAAACTAACAAGAAAGTTTCCTAATAAATAGGGAGAGGGGCATCACGGTTATGTCTCGACGCCCGGGCACTCCGCGTCTGCTGCGCGAGCTGAACGATCGTGCCGCGTTGGAGCTGCTTCTGTCTGCGGGATCACTGACCCGCAGCCAGCTGGGTGAGATGACCGGCCTGTCCAAGGTAACCGCCTCGCAGCTCCTGGGGCGGCTCGAGGAACGTGGTCTAGTCCAGGTCGTCGGCCGGCAGGGCGGCGGGCGCGGCCCCAACGCCGCGCTCTACTCCGTCGTACCCTCGTGCGGCTACGTCGCCGGGCTCCACGTCGGACCCAGCGAGATCAGCGCCGGGATCGCGGACATCACCGGGCGGCTCGTCACCGAGGTCACCATCGACCCCAACGGCTCCGACGACCCCGTCACCCTGGTGCACAACACCGTGATGGCCCTCGTCGACAGCTCCAAGGTGCCCATGGAGCGGCTCCGCTCCTTCGTGATCGGCACCCCCGGCGTGGTCGACCCCCGCAGCGGCGACGTCCGCTACTCCCACGATCTCCCCGCCTGGCACGACGGCGTCCTCGACCTGCTCCGCCGCGACCTGCGCAGGACCGTGGTCATCGAGAACGACGTCAACCTCGCCGCGCTCGCCGAGCACTCCGTCGGCGCCGCCGCGGAGGCCGAGGACTTCGTGCTGCTCTGGCTCGGCGGCGGCGTCGGCATGGCGATCATGCTCGGCGACCGGCTGCACCGCGGCAGCGGGGGAGGCGCGGGCGAGATCGGCTACCTGCCGGTGGCCGGCGCCCCGCTGCCCGACGACGTCGGCGCCCCCGAGGGCTTCGCCTCCCTCGCCCCGGCCGTCGAGGGCGCCAAGCCGCTCAGCCACAGCTACCAGTCGCTGGTCGGCGGGCACGAGGTGCAGTCGCTGGCCATCTCGCACGGCTTCCCCAGCGGCTCGGCCGCCGCCGCCGTCGTCAAGGCGCTCGCCGCGGGCGCCGACGGAGCCGCCTTCCTGGACGAGTTGGCGCACCGCATCGCCCTGGGCGTCGCCTCGGTGTGCGTGGTGCTCGACCCCGGCCTGGTGGTGCTCAGCGGCGAGGTCGGCCGGGTGGGCGGCGCCGAACTGGCCCGGCGGGTCGCCGCGGCCGTGAGCCGGCTCGGACCCAACACGGTCCGGGTCGCCACCACCGGGGTGACCGGCAACCCGGTGCTGCGCGGCGCCCTGCTCGCCGCGCTGGACCACGCCCGCGAAGAGGTCTTCTCCAGCGGCTCCGGCTGAGCCCGCCCGCGGCGGGCGGGCGCCGCGCGGCTCAGCGCGGCCGGGCGCGCCACCAGGCGTACATACCGGGCAGCGGGTCCACCAGCCACGGCCGCAGCGTCAGCTCCTTGGCCTCCGCCTCGGAGACGAACCGCAGCTCGGCGATCTCATCGTCGTCGGGGACGGGGCTGCCCTCCAGCACCTCGCAGGCGTAGACCGTGCACACGTACGCCGCCTCGTCGCCGTTGGGGTAGGTGACGCGGTGGCCGGGACCGCCGTAGGCCCCGAGCAGGGCGTAGGCCCGCACCCGCAGGCCGACCTCCTCGAAGGTCTCGCGCTCCGCGCCCTGCTCGGGCGTCTCGTCCACCTCGACGGCGCCGCCGGGCAGCGCCCAGTCGGCCGAACCGTGCTGGCGGACCAGCAGCAGCCGCCCCTCGGCGTCGAACACGCACGCCGCCGCCGAAGGCACCAGCAGCAGCCGGTGGCCCACCAGTTCGCGCATCCGCCCGATGTAGCCCGAGATGGCCATGCTCCCGCCCCTCCGTCCGCCCACCGGCGGCCCGCCGCCGCCCGTCAGTGCACGCCGGGGACAGGGTACTGGGCGCACAGCTCCGCCACCTCGCCGCGCACCCGCTTGACGACGGCGTCCAGCGCGGCGGCGTCACCGGCGGCCAGCGCGCCGACCACCTCGTCCAGCCAGGCCGCAACCTGGCGCATCTCGGCCGCGCCCATGCCGCGGCTCGTCAGCGCGGGGCTGCCGATCCGCAGGCCCGAGGGGTCGAAGGGCTTGCGCGGATCGAAGGGCACCGCGTTGTGGTTCGTCTCCAGGCCGGCGGCGTCCAGTGCCCGCGCCGCGGGCTTGCCGCCCACCCCCCTGCTCGTCAGGTCGATCAGCACCAGGTGGTTGTCGGTGCCGCCCGACACCAGCTCGAAGCCCCGCGCGGCCAACTCGTCGGCGAGCACCGCGGCATTGGCCACCACCCGCCGCGCGTATTCGCCGAACTCCGGGCGGGCCGCCTCGCCCAGTGCCACCGCGATCCCGGCGGTGGTGTGGTTGTGCGGACCGCCCTGCAGGCCGGGGAAGACGGCGCGGTCGACGGCGCGGGCGTGCTCGGCACCGGTCAGGATCATCGCGCCGCGCGGGCCGCGCAGCGTCTTGTGGGTGGTCGTGGTGACCACGTCGGCATGGCCCACGGGCGAGGGGTGCGCGCCCCCGGCGACCAGGCCGGCGATGTGCGCGATATCGGCCACCAGCAGCGCGCCGACCTCGCGGGCGATCGCGGCGAAGCCGGCGAAGTCGATGGTGCGCGGCACCGCCGTGCCCCCGCAGAAGATCAGCCGCGGCCGCTCGCGGCGCGCCAGCTCGCGCACCTCGTCCAGGTCCACCCGGCCGGTGTCGCGGCGCACGCCGTACTGGACCGGGCGGAACCACGTGCCCGTCGCCGACACCGGCCAGCCGTGGGTGAGGTGCCCGCCCATCGGCAGCGCCATGCCCATCACGGTGTCGCCCGGGCTCGCGAACGCGAGGTAGACGGCGAGATTGGCCGGGGAGCCGGAGTACGGCTGCACATTGGCGTGCTCGACGCCGAACAGCGCGCGGGCGCGCTCGGCCGCCAGGGTCTCCAGCCGGTCGACCACCTGCTGGCCCTCGTAGTAGCGGCGGCCCGGATAGCCCTCGGAGTACTTGTTCGTGAACACCGAACCGGTGGCCGCGAGCACCGCCGCCGACACGTAGTTCTCCGACGGGATCAGCTTCAGGGTCTCGCCCTGCCGCCGCTCCTCGTCGGCGACCAGGGCGGCGACCTGGGGATCGGTGACCGCCAGCGCGGCGGTGTGCGAACCGGAGGAAGAGGTGAACATCATGGCGCGCTCCAGCGTGCTCGACGTTCCGGCGCACCCAGGCGTACGGTGCGGCGGTCGGAGCTTCCCGGTGGTCGATTCCACCTCGGGGGCGCTGCGCCCCCACGCCAGTCGCAAGGCGACCATCGTAGCGAGCCGCGCGCCGCCCCGCACGCGCCGCCCCGCACGATCGGGGTCGCCTACGTGCGGGCGCTCCGGCATCCTGACGTGCGGGCGGTACCGGACAAACCATTTGCACCCGATGGGGAGCGACTGCTTCCCTGCCGAATTCCGATCGCCGACCTTGGGACCGAACGGGCATCAATTCTGTGAAGGGTTCGCCCTCGCACCTGTCAATGGCAACCATGAGGTAGCGAGGGTGGCCCGTGTCTGGAACGACATCTATCCAGGTCGGCCGCTGCCCACGTCCGACGCGGATTCTCAGACCCGCAGCCGCAGCCCCTGCGGGGTGGCGTGGAAGCCCTCGCGCTCCAGCAGGTCCGCCAGGGAGGACTCGAAGACCGGTACGCCGTCGGCGCGGCGGACGGTGAGGGCGGGCAGGCGGCCGTCGCGGACGGCCGCGACGAGCGCGGCGACGGCCTCGCGCAGGGGAGCGGAGTCGGCGGTGAAGGACAGGACGCTGCGGCCGCCCCGCTCGACGTACAGCACCAGCTCGCCGTCGACCAGCACGACGGCCGCGCCCGCGCGGCGGCTGGGGCGGTGGCCCTCGGCCGACGCCTCCGGCCAGGGCAGCGCGGCGCCGTACACATTGGCGGGGTCGGCCGCCGCCAGCAGGACCGGGCCCGTGCGGGCGGGGGTGCCGCGCAGCCGGTCGACCGCGCCCTCCACCGCGAACTGGGCGGCGCCCAGACCCTCCACGAAGTAGCCGCGCCGGGTGCGGCCCGCCTCCTCCGCCGTGCGCAGCACCGGGTAGGCGGCGCCGAAGCCGCCCGCCACCCGCTCGGCCACGACCGCGCCGCGCGTCACCACGCCGTGCCGGTCCAGCAGCGCGCGAGCCACCGCCCAGCCCCGCTCCGCACTCCGGCGGGCGGCGTCCTGACGGCCGGCCGCGCCCGCGCCGTCGACCGCGCCGCCGTGCACCCCACCAGTGCCGCCCCCCGCACCGCCGCGCGGCGGCAGCGCCCACCAGCGGCCCGACACCGTCGGCGGGCCGCTCCGGCTCGGCAGGGCCGGGCGGCGGCCGGGAGCGCGCCGCGCGGACACCCCGCCCGCCGACAGCACCGCGCGCAGCGGCGCCAGGGTGTCATTGCTGACCAGGCCCGCCCACACCAGCTCCCACACCACCTCCACCAGCCGCTGGTCCGCCACCACCTCCCCGACGGCGGCCGCGACCCGCTCGGCGATACCGCGGAAGAACAGCGCCCCGCCGCCGCCCAGCGCGTCCAGCACCGCCCCCGCCAGCTCCGGCTCGCCCAGCTCCGCCACCGGCGCCGGGTCGGGCAGCACCAGCTCCGCCTCGTCCGACGGCGCCAGCGCCACCCACCCGTCGCCCCCGCCCAGGGCACCCGCCCCCGCCCACACCACCTCGCCCGTGGCGGTCAGCGCGTCCAGCACGGCAGGGCCGTAGCCCTCCACCCTCGAACCCAGCACCAGCGCCTCCAGCGCCGACGCCGGCACCACCGCACCGCGCAGCGTGCGCACCGCGCGCAGCAGCCCCTCCTCGCCGCGCCCGGCCGAGGACGACGGCGCCACCCCCTGCCACGACGGCACGAAACGAGCCAGCGCCGCCCGCCCCACCGGCTCCGCCTCGCGCCGCAGCCGCGCCACCGAGCGGCGGCGCAGCATCCGCAGCACGTCCGCGTCGCACCACTCCGCCCCCCGGCCGCCCGGCCGGAAGGCCCCCGACACCACCCGCCCCCGCGCCGCCAGCCGCTCCAGCGCCTCCGCCACCGGTGCCGGGCCGATCCCCAGCAGCCGCGCGGGCTCCTCCGCCCGGAACGGGCCGTGGGTGCGGGCATAGCGCGACAGCAGGTCGCCGAGCGGATCGGCCACCGGCTCCAGCAGCGCGCCCGGCAGCCCCGCGGGCGGCTCCACCCCCAGCGCGTCGCGCAGCCGCGAGACGTCCTCCACCGCCGCCCACCTGGGCTCACCGCCCACCCGCACCAGCACCGCCCGGCCCGCCTCACCCAGCCGCGCCAGCCAGCCGCCCTCCACACCCCGCCGCGCCGCCTCCTCCGGGCTCAGCGGCCCCAGCTCCCGCAGCAGGTCCGCCGCCCGCTCCACGCCCTGAGCCGCGTCGGACGCCCGCACCCGCCGGTCCGGCGCCAACCGGGCCAGCTCCAGATCCGCCTCCGCCACCACCTCCGGATCGAGCAGCTCCCGCAGCTCCGGCTGCCCCAGCAGCTGCGCCAGCAGGCCCGCGTCCACGGTCAGCGCCTGCGCGCGCCGCTCCGCCAGCGGGACGTCGTCGGCGTACAGGTACGCCGCCGTGAACGCCATCGCCAGCGAACGCGCGAACGGCGACGCCTGCGGCGTCTCCACCTCCACCACCCGCACCCGGCGCGCCGCGATGTCGCGCATCAGCGCCTCCAGCGCGGGCACGTCGAACACGTCCCGCAGGCACTCGCGCACCGCCTCCAGCACGATCGGGAACTCCGGGAAACCGCTGGCCACCTGGAGCAGCTGCGCGGACCGCTGCCGCTGCTGCCACAGCGGCATCCGCCGCCCCGGCGCCGGCCGCGCCAGCAGCAGCGCCCGCGCCGCGCACTCGCGGAACCGCGCCGCGAAGAGCGCCGACGCCCCCAGCTCCGCCGTGACCAGCGACGACACCTCATCGGCCGCCACCACGACCAGATCGGCCACCGACATCCCGGCCGGCGCCTCCGTATCGGGCACCCGCACCATGATCCCGTCGTCCGACGGCACCGCCTGCGCCTCCACCCCGAACCGCGCCCCCAGCCGCGCCGCCACCACCAGCGCCCACGCCGCGTGCACCGGCGCCCCGAACGGGGAGTGCACCACCACCCGCCAGTCGCCCACCTCGTCGCGGAAGCGCTCCACCACCACCGTGCGGTCGTCGGGCACCGAACCCGTCGCGTCCCGCTGCTCCGCCAGGTACGCCACCAGGTTCCGCGCCGCCAAGGCGTCCAAGCCGGCCGAGCGCGCCCGCGCCAGCGCCGCGTCCTCGTCCAGACCCACCAGCTCGCGCGTCAGCGCCCCCAGCGCCCGGCCCAGCTCAGCCGGGCGCCCCTGCGCGTCGGCGTGCCAGAACGGCAGCCGCCCCGGCTGCCCCGCCGCCGGAGACACCATCACCCGGTCCGGGGTGATCTGCTCGATCCGCCACGACGACGCCCCCAGCACGAACACATCGCCCACACGCGACTCGTACACCATCTCCTCGTCCAGCTCGCCGACCCGCGCCCCCCGCTCCGCGCCCACCAGGAACACCCCGAACAGGCCCCGGTCGGGGATCGTGCCGCCGCTCGTCACCGCCAGCCGCTGCGCCCCGGGCCGCGCCGCCACCACATCGGCCTCCCGGTCCCACACCAGCCGGGGCCGGAAGGCCGCGAACGCGTCCGACGGATAGCGGCCCGCCAGCATGTCCAGCACCGAGGCCAGCACGTCGTCGGTCAGCTCCGCGAACGGATACGCCCGCCGCACCAGCGCGGCCAGCTCGCCCACCGGCCACTCGTCCATCGCCGCCATCGCCACGACCTGCTGCGCCAGCACGTCCAGCGGATTGCGCGGCGTACGCAGCTCCTCGATCCCGCCCGTGCGCATCCGCTCCACCACCACCGCCGACGGCAGCAGATCGCCCCGGTGCCGGGGGAAGAACAGCCCCCGCGACACCCCCTCCACCTGGTGGCCCGCCCGGCCCACCCGCTGCAGCCCGCTCGCCACCGACGGCGGCGCCGCCACCTGCACCACCAGGTCCACCGCGCCCATGTCGATGCCCAGCTCAAGGCTTGACGTGGCCACCACCGCCGGGAGCCGCCCCGCCTTCAGCTCCTCCTCGATCAGCGCGCGCTCCTCCCGCGACACCGAGCCGTGGTGCGCCCGCGCCACCACGGGCGCCAGCCCCGCCCCCGTACCCGACTGCGCCATCACCTGCGCCGGCCGGCCCGGCTCCGGCACCGGCAGCCCCGCCCGCTCCGCCGCCAGCTCGTTCAACCGCGCGCACAGCCGCTCGGCGATCCCCCGCGCGTTCACGAACACGATCGACGAGCGGTGCGCCGCGATCTCGTCGAACAGCCGCTCCTCCACATGCGGCCACACCGTGCGCCGCCGCGCCCGGTCCCCGGCCGCCGCCTCCAGGCCCGCCCCCGGCTCACTCAGATCCTCGACCGGGACCACCACCTCCAGCTCCAGCCGCTTGGCCGACGGCGGCCGCACCACCTCCACCGGGCGCGGACCCCCCAGGAACGCCGCCACCTCCGCCGCCGGACGCACCGTCGCCGACAGCCCGATCCGCTGCCCGGGACCGTCGGCCGCCAGCGCGTCCAGCCGCTCCAGGCTCAGCGCCAGATGCGCCCCCCGCTTCGTGCCCGCCAGCGCGTGCACCTCGTCCACGATCACCGTGCGCACCCCCCGCAGGCTCTCCCGCGCCCGCGAGGTCAGCAGCAGGAACAGCGACTCCGGCGTGGTGATCAGCACGTCCGGCGGCCGCCGCGCGAACGCCCGCCGCTCGCGCGCCGGAGTGTCACCGGTACGCGAACCCACCTCGATAGCGGGCTCGGCCAGCCCCAGCCCGCGCGCCACCCGGCGCATCCCCTCCAGCGGGCGGCGCAGATTGCGCTGCACGTCCACCGCCAGCGCCTTCAGCGGCGACACGTACAGCACCCGGCAGCGCCGCAGCGGATCCGCCGGAACCGGCTCGACCGCCAGCCGGTCCAGCGCCCACAGGAACGCCGCCAGCGTCTTGCCCGCCCCCGTCGGCGCCACCACCAGCGTGTTCGCACCGCCGCCGATCGAGCGCCAGGCCGCCGCCTGCGCCGGAGTGGGCGCGGCGAACTCGCCGCGGAACCACGCGCGGGCCGTCGGCGAGAACAGGTCGAGCGCGGCGTCGGGGGACTCGTGGGTCATGGCCGCCAGTCTGCCCGCCCGTTCTGACGGACCACCGGCAGCACGCCGTCCGCACCGCCGGGCCGTCCGCGGACCGCCACCGGTCACCTCGGCGCGCCGACCCCGGGCCCGCGGCGGGTCCGCTAGATTTCGTACCGAAGCGCCCATACCTTTCGCCGGGCACCGGCGCGTCCCATCCCGCCCCGCCGCACTCGGAGCCGTCCCGCATGCCCGAACGTCCGCCCGCCATCGTGGCCCGCGGGATCCAGCGCGCCTTCGGCCGGGTCCAGGCGCTGCGCGGCGTCGACCTCACCGTGCCCTACGGCGAGGTCACCGCCCTCGTCGGCCCCAACGGCGCGGGCAAGACCACCCTGCTGCTCATCCTCGCCACCCTGCTCATGCACGACGACGGCGGCGTCAGCGTCGCCGGCCACGACCCCGTCGAGGATCCCGGAGCGGTGCGCGCCAAGATCGGCTGGATGCCCGACAGCTTCGGTGTCTACGACCAGCTCACCACCGACGAGTACCTCACCTTCTTCGCCGACGCCTACCGGCTGCCCGCCGCCGCGGCCGCCCGGCGCATCGCCGAACTCCTCGAACTCGTCCACCTCACCGAGTACCGCCACCAGCCCGTCCACGTCCTGTCCCGCGGCCAGAAGCAGCGGCTCGGCGTGGCCAGGTCACTGGTGCACGAACCCGAGATCCTCCTCCTCGACGAACCCGCCTCCGGCCTCGACCCCCGCTCGCGCGTCGAACTGCGCGACCTGCTGCGCGGCCTCGCCGCCGACGGCGCCGCCGTCCTGGTCTCCAGCCACATCCTCGCCGAACTGTCGGAGATGGCCGACCGGGTCGTCTTCGTCGCCGACGGCGTCACCGCCGGCGAGCACCGCCTGGACGAACTCACCCCCGCCACCCACCGCTGGCGCATCCAGGCCCGCGACCCCGACGACCTCGCCGAGGCGCTGAGCGCCTTCGGCGTCACCGCCACCGAGGCCGGCGGCGGACACGAGGTCGAACTCGACGGCGACGACGCCGCCGCCGACCTGCTCGCCGACCTCGTCACCGACGGCGTGCGCGTCACCGCCTTCACCCCGCTCGGCCGCACCCTCGAGGACGCCTACCTCGACCTCACCGACGACCGCCGATGACCCGCGCCGTCCGCACCCGGGAGCCCGCATGACCCTGTCCGGCATCCGCACCATGGCCCGCCAGGAGTTCCGGGTCCGGCTGCGCACCGGGCGGTGGCGCACCGCGCTCATGGTCTGGACCTCCGTCATCGGCCTGTTCAGCCTGCTGCTGTGGAGCGCCCTGCAGTGGCTCGGCGTCACCAGCTCGATCGGCGTCACCATGTTCAGCACCCTGATGCTGTTCGTGCTCTCCCTCGCCCTGCTCGTCATGCCCGCCACCTCCGCCCAGTCCGTCAACGGCGACCGCGAGCGCGGCACCCTCGCCTCCGTGCAGGTCACCCGGCTCACCGCCGCCGACATCGCCATCGGCAAGTTCGCCGCCGCCTGGGGCACCGGACTGGTCGCCCTCGCGCTCACCACGCCCTTCGCCGGATGGGCCGTGCTGGAGGGCGGCGTCGGCTGGCTGCGGGCCCTCGCGGTACTGGCCGTCGTCGCCCTGCTGATCGGCGTCGTCTGCGCGGTCTCGCTGGCCGCCTCCGCCGTCTTCCCGCGCACCACCACCTCCGCGCTCGCCGCCTACCTGGCCGTGTTCGCCCTCTCCTTCGGCACCCTCATCGCCTTCCTGCTGGCCAGCGCGCTGACGGCCGAGACGGTGCAGCGCACCTACGGCGAGCGGACCGTCGAGACCCGCGTCCCGCAGACCCACCGGGTGTGGGGCTGGCTCGCGCCCAACCCCTACGTGATCCTCGCCGACGCGGTGCCCAGCGCCATCCCGGCGGGACCGGCGGGGTACGTGCTCGGCTTCGAGGCGGGGCGGGCGAGCCAGTACGCGGTCGTCGGCCCGGTGATCGACCCGATGGAGTGGATCAGGAACGGCGTCCGCGGCCTGCGCGTCCCGCCCGCCGACGACTACGGGGCCTATGGCGAGTACACCCCGTACGGCGACGCCGTCGCCATCGATCCGCGGACCGGGGAGGCCGAGGACGGCGGACCCGTGTGGCCCTACGGGCTCGCCTTCAACGTGGCGCTCGGCGCGGGCGCGCTGTGGATCACCGTGCGGCGGCTGCGCACCCCGATGGAGGAGCCCCCGGGCGGCACCCGGATCGCGTGATCCCCGCGCGCGCCCATACTGGGAGTATGCGGCTATCGGATTTCTGGCAGCGGATGCACGCTCTGTTCGGCGAAGCCTACGCCGAGAGCCTGGCCAAGGACTACGTCATCGAGGAACTGGGCTCCCGCACCGTGCGCCAGGCCCTGGCCGACGGCATCTCGGCCAAGGAGGTCTGGCGCGCCGTCTGCGTCACCTTCGACGTCCCCGCCCGCGCCCGCTAGGGCCCGCGCCGACCGGTCCGCGTGTCGGGCCACGGTCGAACACGTGTTCGGCTATGCTGTCCGCACGGTCGAGCCGACCACGCGGACCGGCGCCCTGTGGACGAAGGCACGCACCTTTTCCACAGGAGGGCGCGGCCGGTCGCGCAGTGTCGGACCTGGCGCGTAGCGTCGGCTCCGCGATGAAGAAAAAGACATCCAGCACCCAGCAGACTCCGACCCTACGGGGGACCCCCATGGCAGCAACCGACCGGGAGAAAGCTCTCGAAACCGCGCTCGCCCAGATCGAGCGCCAGTTCGGCAAGGGCTCGGTGATGCGCCTCGGCGAGGAGAACCGCCCCCCGATCGCGATCATCCCCACCGGCAGCATCGCCCTCGACGTCGCCCTCGGCGTGGGCGGCCTCCCCCGCGGCCGGGTGGTAGAGGTGTTCGGACCCGAGTCTTCCGGAAAGTGTCTCGTCGCCGACACCCGGATCTGGACGGACCGGGGTCTGGAGACGATCGAGGAGGTCTTCGCCCGCGCCGGGCAGGCCGCCTCCTGCATGAGCAGGGTCACCGATGTGAGCGACCTCGACATCAGGGTCGTCAACGAGCGGGGTGAACTGGAGCAGGTCACCGCCCTGACCCACAACAACCGCAAGCCCGTCCGCCGCATCACGCTCAGCTCGGGCCGCTCCGTCACCGCCACGCACAACCACCCGCTGCGCGTGGTCAGCGAGCGCGGGTTCATCATCTGGCGCAAGGTCGGCGAGCTCAAGGCCGGCGACACCCTGGTGTCGGCGAAGTTCGGCGCGGTGGAGGCGGCGGGGGGCGGCGGCCTGAGCGAGGACGAGGCCGTGCTCCTGGGCTACCTCGTCGCCGAGGGCGCCCTCGGAGTGGAGACGGCCGTCCGCTTCACCAACGGCGACGACGAGGTCGGGGCCGAGTACACCGCGCTGATGGAGGGCCTCTTCGGCGCGGAGGTCAAGACCTACGCGGGGCGCAACCGCACCGAGTACGTCTCCTACGGCAAGGAACTCCGCGCGAAGTTCGCCGACCACTACGGCCTCGACTACGTCAACGCGCCCGGAAAGAGCATCCCGAGCTGTGTCCGCACGGCCGGCCACAAGATGCAGCGGGCCTTCCTGTCCGCGCTCTTCGAGGGCGACGGCTGGATCGACCCCAGTTCCTCGGTGGGCCTCGGCACGGCCTCCGAGAAGCTGGCGCACGACGTCCAGCTGATGCTCTACGGCCTCGGCGTCCCCTCGTCCGTCTACAAGAAGTACAACACGGAGTACGAGCGGCACTACTGGTCGGTCATCATCAATCCGTCCAGCGCGGAGCTCTTCCTGCGCGAGGTTGGATTCCGGTCCCGGCGGCGGGCGGCCCAGGTCGAGAAGAACTTCCGCACCGCCGAGCGCGACGCCTTCTACGAGAACATTCCGCATATCTCCGGAATCATCCGGGACCTGCGCGACGACATCGGCGGCGACCGGGAATTCGACCGTATCGCGGGGGACCTTTTCCGCAGTGACACCGAGCTCTCGTGCAGCCGCACCCGGCTGCAGAAGATCGTCGCCTGGTGCGAGCCGCGCCTCGACCGCTTCTCACTCGGTATGCAGTCCATGATCGGCTACCTCAGGACGCTCGCGGAGGCCGACTACACCTACGAGCGGATCAGCACGATCGAGGACCTCGGCAAGCAGCCGACCTTCGACCTCGTCGTCCCGCGCACCCACAGCTTCATCGCGAACGGCGTGCTCTCCCACAACACCACCGTCGCCCTGCACGCCGTGGCCAACGCGCAGCGGGCCGGCGGGATCGCGGCGTTCATCGACGCCGAGCACGCGCTGGACCCCGAGTACGCCAAGAAGCTCGGGGTCGACACCGACGCGCTGCTGGTCTCCCAGCCCGACACCGGTGAGCAGGCGCTGGAGATCGCGGACATGCTGATCCGCTCCGGGGCGGTCGACATCCTCGTCATCGACTCGGTGGCGGCCCTGGTGCCCCGGGCCGAGATCGAGGGCGAGATGGGCGACAGCCACGTCGGCCTGCAGGCCCGCCTGATGTCGCAGGCATTGCGGAAAATTGCCGGTGCTTTGCATCAGACAAATACAACGGCAATTTTCATTAATCAGCTTAGGGAAAAGGTGGGTGTGATGTTCGGGTCTCCCGAAACGACCACCGGTGGACGCGCATTGAAATTCTATTCTTCAGTTCGATTGGACGTCCGGCGGATCGAGACGCTGAAGGACGGTACGGACGCGGTGGGCAACCGCACCCGGATCAAGGTGGTGAAGAACAAGGTCGCGCCGCCGTTCAAGCAGGCGGAGTTCGACATCCTCTACGGTGTGGGGATCTCGCGGGAGGGCGGGCTGATCGACCTCGGGGTGGAGGAGGGGATCGTGCGCAAGTCCGGTGCCTGGTACACCTACGAGGGGCAGCAGCTCGGGCAGGGCAAGGAGAACGCGCGGAACTTCCTCAAGGAGAACCCCGACATCGCCAACGAGATCGAGCGGCGGATCAAGGAGAAGCTGGGGATCGGACCGAAGAAGGCCGAGGGCGGTGCGGCTGAGGCCGCGCCCGCGGCGGACCCGTCGGTGGCGGTGGCGGAGTCGGCTCCGGCCGCGTCGGCCAAGCGGACCACCCGGGCCCGGGCCACCGCCGCGCCGGCGGCGCCCGTGGCGGCGGATCCGTCCGTCAAGGCGTGACGCCGATTCCCGGCGGCGGCAGTTCTGCAGAGATAGCATGCGAGGAGACGAGCACGAGCGACCGGGGCGCACAGCGCCCCGGAGCGAAGACGGCCGGGCCTTCGGGGACCGGCGACGAATCCGCGGTGTCGGGAGAGGGGCAGGGGAAGGTCCATTCCCCGGCACCGCGGACCCAGCGGATGAGGCGGGCGCCGCGCCGGACGCCGATCCCGAGTCGCGGGCCCGCCGGCTCTGCCTCCGCCTGCTGAGTTCCCAGCCCCGCACCCGTGCGCAGTTGGCCGAGGCGCTGCGGCGCAAGGACGTTCCCGACGACGTCTCCGCCCAGGTGCTCGACCGCTTCGGTGAGGTGGGGCTGATCGACGACGCCCTGTTCGCCGCGGCCTGGGTGGACTCCCGGCATAGCGGGCGGGGCCTGGCGCGGCGGGCGCTCGCCGCCGAGCTGCGCCGGCGCGGGGTGGCCGAGGAGACGGTGCGCGACGCGGTCGAGGGGGTGGACCCCGAGCAGGAGGAGCGGACGGCGCGCGAGCTGGTGCGCCGCCGGCTGCCCGCCACCGGCCGGCTGGCCGCGCCGGTGCGGATGCGCCGGCTGATGGGCGTGCTGGCGCGCAAGGGCTACCCCGCCGGGCTGGCCTACCGGGTGGTGCGCGAGGCCCTGGAGGCCGACGGCGCCGCCGGCGCGGACCTGGAGGCGTTCGGCGAGGCTGACGAGTGAGGTTCGGGGAGCGGGAGTTCGCCTGCGCAGCGTCCTCCGCACCTCCAGCACGTCGGCTCCGTCGAATCCGGACCCCACATCGGTCGCTAGCGGCTCGGCGCCGCGCTCCTGCACCTCGGCGGCACTAGGTGGCGGTCGGCGGCCTCGCCCCGGCCTGAGATCCGGAAGCGGCCCCGGGCGGCGGCCTTCCTGCCGTCCGCATGCCCGCGTCCGCGGTCGGCTTGCCCGGGGGGCATCGGCGGCTTAACCTCTCGCGAGTGAGGAGTTAACCCGGTGTACGGCGGGTAGCCATACCGGAACGCTTGAAATCTTGACGGGTCAACCGGCGGCTGTGTGCTGCGATTCGCGGGTCGGCGCGGGTGCATGCCGTCGGATGGCGTGGTGCTGAGCCGCGGGGTGCCGGGTCGCTCCCTGCGGCCTTCGTTTGCGTGTGGATGCGCCGCCGATGGGGCCGGACGCGGGAGCGGGCCGCGGCCGGGACAACAGAGATGGGGTAGGCGCCATGGGCGGGCTCGTCGCCATTGTGCTCGGTGGGACGGCGCTGGTCGCCTCGGCGGTGGCGGCCGGGCTGGCCTGGCGCCTGCGGGCGGTGACGGCGGCGGCGCGGCTGGAGCGTGAGACGCGGGCGGGCGAGGTGCTGGCGGCGGCCGACCGCCGGGCGGAGGAGATCGCGGCGCGGGCCGAGGCGGAGGCGGTGCGCCGGCTGGAGGCGGCGGAGGCGCAGGCGCGGGCCGCGGTGGCGGAGGGCGAGCGGCTGCGTGCGGCCGCGCAGGCGGCGGCGGAGGCCGGGCGGAGCGCGCTGCGGGAGCGCCGGGCCGAGGCCGAGGGCAGAGAGAGCAGACTCGCGGAGCGTGAGCGGCGGCTGGACGCCGATATGCGGGGGCTGGCCGTGCAGCGGCGCGAGCAGGTGGACCGCGAGCGGGAGCTGGCGGGCAGGGAGGCGGAGCTGGACCGGCTCGCCGGCGAGCGGCGGGCGGTGCTGGAGCGGGTGGCGGGCCTGACGGCCGAGGAGGCGCGGGCGGAGCTGGTCGGGGAGATCTCCAACCAGGCGAAGCGGGAGGCGGCGCTGGCCGTCCGCGAGATCGAGAAGGAGGCCCGCCGGGAGGGCGACGTGCGGGCCCGCAAGATCATCACCCTGGCGATCCAGCGGCTGGCGGCCGAGCAGACGGCGGAGTCGGTGGTGTCGGTGCTGCATCTGCCCAATGACGATATGAAGGGCCGCATCATCGGCCGCGAGGGCCGCAACATCCGGGCCTTCGAGACGGTCACCGGCGTGAACCTGATCATCGACGACACCCCTGAGGCGGTGCTGCTGTCCTGCTTCGATCCGGTGCGCAGGGAGGTGGGGCGGCTCACGCTGGAGACCCTGGTGCTGGACGGCCGGATCCATCCGCAGCGGATCGAGGAGGTCTACGAGCGGAGCAAGTCCGAGATCGACCGGCTGTGCGTGGGCGCCGGTGAGGACGCCCTGGTCGAGGTGGGGATCACGGACATGCACCCGGAGCTGGTGGCGCTGCTCGGGCAGCTGCGCTACCGCACCTCCTATGGGCAGAACGTGCTCAAGCACCTGGTGGAGTCGGCGCATCTGGCCGGGATGATGGCCAGTGAGCTGGGGCTGGATCCGCTGCTGCTGCGGCGCTGCGCGCTGCTGCACGATATCGGCAAGGCGCTGACCCACGAGGTGGAGGGCAGCCACGCGCTGATCGGCGCCGAGATCGCCCGCCGCTACGGCGAGAACGACGATGTGGTGCACGCGATCGAGGCGCACCACAACGAGGTGGAGGTCCGCACGGTGGAGGCGGTGCTCACCCAGGCGGCCGACGCGATCAGCGGCAGCCGTCCGGGGGCGCGGCGGGAGTCGCTGGAGGCCTACGTCGAGCGGCTGGAGCGGCTGGAGCGGATCGCGGCCGCGCACGACGGTGTGGAGAAGGTCTTCGCGATGCAGGCGGGCCGCGAGGTGCGGGTGATGGTCCGGCCGGAGGTGGTCGACGACGTGCAGGCGCAGGTGATCGCCCGCGACGTGGCCAAGCGGATCGAGGACGAGCTGACCTACCCGGGCCAGATCAGGATCACGGTGGTCCGGGAGTCGCGGGCGAGCGAGTACGCGCGCTGAGGGCCGGGCGGCCCGCCGGTCACGGGGGCGGGATGACGCCGAGCGCCGACATGGTCCACATGGCGATGGGCACGCAGCCCAGCACGACGAGACCGGTGCCGACGGCGGTGGAGCGCCGGACTTCGCGCTGGAGGCGTCCGGCGACCTCCGGTTCGGCGGCGGTGGCGATGAGGAGGCCGTCGGGGCCGGCGGTGACGGTGGCCGCCACGCCGCTGTCGTCGCCGGGCGGGGCGGGGTGCAGGGCGCCGATCACGAAGAGGTCCTGGCCGGGTTCGATGGTCCACTCGCTGTAGTCGAAGCCGACGATGGGCTGCGCGAGGTGCTCTTCGACGGCTTCGGGCCAGTTCCGCAGCACGTGCTGGGTGATGGGCGGCAGCGCGGGGCGGGTGCCGTCGGGGGCGGCCGGCGCCCGGGCGGCCGCCCTGTCGATGCTCTCGGAGCGGATGAGGGCGGCCCGGCCGAGCGGGGCGGTGGCGCCCGCGGGCTCGACGCGGACGCGCCGGACGCCGTCGGAGAGCACGAAGGAGCGGCTGGACGGATGGTCGGTCGGCACCGGCACGTAGCCGCGTCCGCCGAAGGCGAAGACGCGCTTGCGGGGCCGGACCCGCAGGCTGTACCAGAGGCAGTCGCGGCCGCTGATCGGGGCCGTGGCGGGTTCGGCGGCGGCTTCGGCCCGTCCGACGATCTCGGCGGCGGCGCCGGGCCGGTCCCTGGCCTGGTCGGCGGCCGCGGCCAGGTCGAGGGTGGGATGGCGGCGCAGCAGCCGCAGCAGCGCCCTGGTGCGCCGCTGCTGGAGGAGGATGCCGGCGCCGAGGACGCCGAGGGCGAGGAGGAGGATCACGGTGCGGCGCATCCGCTCTGTCCGGGAGCGGCCGGGGTGCCGCTGGGGGAGGCAGGGGTGGGGACGGGCACGGGCTACCCGTCCTGGTCGGTGGCCGGCGCGCCGCCGAGGGACCAGCCGGCCGGGGTGCCGTGTTTGAGTTCGAGCGGCGGCACGTCGGTGTCGAAGCCGAAGATCTGGGCGTAGAAGGAGAGTTCGGCCTCCAGGGCGGCGACGATGGTCTCGGGGCGGCGGAAGCCGTGGGCCTCGCCTTCGAAGTCGAGGTAGGCGTGCGGTACGCCGTTGGCGGCCAGCCGCTGCACGAAGCGTTCGGACTGGCCGGGCACGACCACGGGGTCCTCGGTGCCCTGGAGGAGGAGCACGGGGGCGCGCACGGCGTCGACCCTGGTGATGGGGGAGCGTTCGACGTAGCGGGCCTGGTAGCCGGGGAGGGGGCCGACGAGGCCCTCCAGGTAGCGCGATTCGAAGTCGTGGGTCTCCTCGGCGAAGGCGAGCAGCTCGGTGACGCCGTAGTAGGAGACGCCGCCGGCGAAGGTGGTGGTGCGGGTGAGGGCGGCGAGGGTGGTCCAGCCGCCGGCGCTGCCGCCGCGGATGGCGATCCTGGCGGGGTCGGCGAGGCCGGTGGCGGCGAGGTGGTGGGCGGCGGCCTGGGCGTCCTCGACGTCGACGACGCCCCACTGGTGGCGCAGCCGCTCGCGGTAGGTGCGGCCGTATCCGGCGGAGCCGCCGTAGTTGACGTCGATGACGCCGATGCCGCGGCTGGTGAAGTAGGCCCTGGTGAGGTCGAGTGCGGTGCCGGCGGCGCTGG
Organism: Allonocardiopsis opalescens; assembly: GCF_003002095.1. Classification (GTDB taxonomy): domain Bacteria; phylum Actinomycetota; class Actinomycetes; order Streptosporangiales; family Streptosporangiaceae; genus Allonocardiopsis; species Allonocardiopsis opalescens. The sequence continues at coordinate 1,505,726 of NZ_PVZC01000001.1, forward strand.
TGGGTCCGCCGTGCACCCACACGACGTAGGGCGCAGGGCCGGCGGCGGTGGCGCGGGGGTTGGTGGGCGGGTACAGGTGGGCGTGCACGGTCTGGCCGAAGCGGCCCTCGAACTTTAGTGCGGTGGGCCGGGGCAGGTAGGCGGGGTCGGGCAGCCGGTCGAGCCCGGTGCGCAGCGGGGTGCCGGTGCCCGCGTCGGGGTCGATGCGCACGACGGCGGGGGCGGTGGCGGGTCCGCCGCCGACGCCGACCACGTGGCGGCCGTCGGTGGCCAGTTCGCTGAGCCAGCTGTCGTAGGGGAGGTCGAGCGGGGTGAGTTCGGCGTCCTCGGGGTCCAAGACGGCGGGCCGCAGGTCGGCGTGGCCGTGCAGGACGACGAGGCGGCCGTCGGCGAGGACGGCGTAGGGGTCGTTGCCGAGCCGCCACAGCGGCTGGCTGAACTCCTCCTCGACGGGGTACAGCGCGTGCGGCGACTGCCCGAACAGGCCGACGTGGTAGATGTTCCACCAGCCGGTCCAGTCGGAGACGACGTACAGGCTCTCGCTGTCGCGCCAGGCGGGGGCGAGCACGGATTCGGTGAGGCCGCCCTTGACGGTGCGGGCGTGCGCGAGGGCGCCTTCGGCGGTGACCTCGGCGACGCGCAGTTCGCTGCCGTCCCAGGGCATCCTGGGGTGGTTCCAGGTGACCCAGGCGAGGTGGCGGCCGTCGGGGGAGGGGCGCGGGGAGGCGAAGAAGTCGGCGCCGCCGACGAGTTCGCGCAGGGCGGCGGGGTCCTCGGCGGCGCGGCCCGACAGGGGGACGGCGACGATGGCGCGGGTGATCTGCCCGGTGTGGTGCCGCTCGGTCACGCACAGCAGGTGGCGGCGGTCGGGGGCGAGGACGAAGTCGGCGTAGCGGTGCGCGGCCTGGACGGGCGGCTCGGGGGTGAGCGGCCTGGGTGTGCCGTCGGCGGGGTCGAGCAGGTAGAGGCGCTGGTCGGCGAAGTTCGCGAAGACGATGCCGCGTCTGCGCCGGCCGCCGGAGCCGTCGCGAGGGCGCGGCAGCGGCACGGGGAGGTAGGAGCGGCCCCCGTACTCGTGCACGCGGGTCCTGGCCTGCCAGGGGGCGGGGAGGAGTTCGGTGACGGTGCCGTCGGCGGCGCGGTGCATGACGGTGATGCGGCCGTTGTGGTCGGGGCGGCTCTCCTGCCACCAGACGTCGTCGCCGACGATGGAGGGGTAGCCGAGCTGCCGTCCGGCCTGGGCGACGTCGGTGGCGGAGAGCGGGGAGGGCCAGGAGCCGTAGGGGGTCGTCACGGGGTCGGTCATGGCGGTGAGCGTGCCCGTCGGTCGTTGGGATCGTCGCGGAGCCTCGACCCTATCGCCGCCGCGCCCGTTTGATGAGGGTGTGGGCCGGTCCGGATGGGGTCGGGTGCCGATTCCGGCCAGGTGGGGACAGGTGCGGGTGCGGCGGTGCGCCTCCCTCCCGGAGAGGCGCACCGCCGGGTCCGTGGCGGGCGGGGCGGTGCCCGTCCGCCGGGTCAGCCCGCGGGGCGCCCGCCGCCGGGCGCGTCGGGGCCGGCCGGGTCGGTGCCGTCGCGGTCGACCGGTTCGGGCGTGTCGTCGGGCTGGACCGACGGGGTGGGCACCGAGGCGGCCGGTACGGCGGCGACCGCGGCATCCACGCCGGGGGCGGCGCCGACGTGCGCGGTGGCGCGGCCGCGGCGGGCGTTGCGGCGCTCCAGCCAGATCGCCAGCCGGGTCAGCGACAGGTTGATGGCGATGTAGATGACGGCGCAGACCATCGCGGCCGGGATCACGTTCTGCTCGCCGGTGGCGATGAGGGTGAAGGCGCGCAGCATCTCGGGGAAGGCGACGATGTAGCCGAGGGCGGAGTCCTTCAGCAGCACCACGAGCTGCATGATGATCGCGGGCATCATGGTGGTGACGGCCTGCGGGAGCAGCACCAGCCGCATCACCTGCGACTTGCGCATGCCCAGCGAGTAGGCCGCCTCCGACTGGCCCTTGGGCACCGCGTTGATGCCGGCCCGGAAGATCTCGGCCAGCACGGAGCCGTTGTAGAGGGTCAGGCCGATGACGACGGCGGTGAAGGGGTCCACCACGATGCGGAACGGCACCGCGAAGACGAAGGTGAGGGCCTGTCCGAGCGGCCCGCCGATGGCCATCGTGAAGAAGATGAGCATCAGCAGCGGGATGGCGCGGAAGAACTCCACCACCATGCCGGCCGGCACCCGCACCCAGGCGTGGTCGGAGAGCCGGCCGATGCCGAAGATGACGCCGAACACGAGCGCGAACACGGTGGCGACCGCGGCGGCGCCGAGCGTGTTGGCCATGCCGGGCAGGATGAACGCGGTCCAGGTCTCCGGCTGCAGGAAGGGCGTCCACTTCTCGGCCGCCCACTGGTCGCCGCGCCGGTCGAACTGGATGACGACCCAGGCCAGCAGGGCGATGAGCGCCGCGATCGTGATGACGCTGTAGACGGTGTAGCGGGCGCGGGCCTTGGGGCCCGGGGCGTCGAAGAGGACGCTGGCCTGGCTCTGTTGCAGCAGGTTCATCGGGCCACCGCCAGTCGCTTGCTGAGCCAGCCGAAGAAGTAGCCGACGGGCAGGGTCAGGATGATGAAGCCGATCGCGAAGCCGATGAACACGACCAGCACGTCGGTCTGGCCCTGGTCGAACAGGAGCCGCATCTCGCGCGACGCCTCCTGGACGCCGAGCCCCGCCACCGAGGCGACCGTGGTGTTCTTGGTGAGCGCGATGAAGACGCTGCCCAGCGGGCCGATGACGGTCCGCAGCGCCTGCGGCAGCACGATCAGCCGCAGGTTCTGGCCGAAGGTGAGCCCGAGCGAGCGGGCCGCCTCGGCCTGGCCGAACGGGATGGTGTTGATGCCGGCCCGCAGGCTCTCGGCCACGAAGCAGGCGGTGTAGGCGGACAGGCCGACCACCGCCAGCCAGAAGACGTCCCACTCGACCCGGTCGCTGAACTGCAGCTGCATGGTGTTGCCGAGGCCCAGGCCGCAGAAGAGCAGCACAAGGGTGAGCGGGGTGTTGCGGATCGTCTCAACGTAGACGGTGGCCGAGGCCCGCAGCAGCGGCACCGGCGAGACGCGCATCGCGGTGAGCAGCACCCCGATGGCGAACGCGAAGGCCGCGCTGACCAGCGTGAGCCGGATCGTCCAGGAGAAGCCGTCCACGAAGCTGTCGAGGTTGTTGAAGATGTCGTCCATAGGTCCCAGGAGTCCCAGCCGGTTCGAAAACGGGTCCGGTGGGCCGCCTCAGGCGGCCCACCGGACGGGAGCGGGGCGTCGGCGCCCCGGTCGAATCAGGCCGCCGGGCAGGGCTCGAAGTCGGGCTGCTCCTCGGCGTAGGCGAAGTCGGTCTCGCCGAAGTGGTTCTCCAGGAACTCCGCCGCGGAGCCGTCCTCCCACATCTGGGCGATGGCGGCGTTCACGGCCTCGCAGGTCTCGGTGTCGCCGTGGGGCATGCCCACGCCGTACCGCTCCTCCTGGAAGGGCTGGTTGAGCATGCGCAGCTCGCCCGGGCGCTGGGCGGCGAAGCCGGCCAGGATGATGTTGTCGGTGGTCACCGCGGCGACGCTGCCGCCGGACAGCAGCTCGATGCACTCGGAGTAGTTGCCGGCCTCGCGCAGCTGCGCCGGGATCTCCATCGTCTCGGTGATGGTCTCGGCGGACCGGGAGCCGCTGGCGGAGCAGAGCGGCTGGTCGGCGAGGTCCTCGGGGCTGTTGATGTCGTTGTTGTCGGCGGCGACCAGGATGTCCTGCTGGGCGACGTAGTAGGGGCCGCCGAAGCTGACGATGTCCTGGCGCTCCTCGGTGATGGAGTAGGTGGCGAAGACCAGGTCGACCTGGCCCTGCTCCAGGAACGGCTCGCGGTTGGACGACGCGGTCTCCACCCACTCGATGTTCTCGGGGGTGACGCCGAGCTGGCCGGCGACGTAGGTGGCGACGTCGACGTCGAAGCCGACCGGGCCCTCGGGTGTCTCCAGGCCCAGGCCGGGCTGGTCGTACTTGACGCCGATGACCAGGGTGCCGGTCTCCTCGGCCTTCTGGAGGATGGACTCGTACTCGGCGGAACCGCCCACCAGCCCGCAGCTGGAGAGCACGAGGGTCGCCGCGGCGGCGGCGGCCGTGATGGCGCCGATCCGGCGTACTCGCATTATCGGGGTACCTCTCTTGTCGGTTCCCGCCGCGGTGTGGGGGCGGGGACTGCTGCTGGTGCGTCGCGGCCCGTTGTGGGCCGCGCGGATGCTCGGGTCGCTCGTGGCGGGTGCGCGGCGCGGCCGCGCGGGCGGCTCAGTGGGTCAGGATCTTGGAGAGGAAGTCGCGGGCGCGTTCGCTGGCGGGGTTGGTGAAGAACTCGTCGGGGGTGTTCTCCTCGACGATCCGGCCGTCGGCCATGAAGACCACCCGGTCGGCGGCGCGGCGGGCGAAGCCCATCTCGTGAGTGACGACGATCATGGTCATGCCCTCGCGGGCCAGGGAGGTCATGACGTCGAGGACCTCCTGGACCATCTCGGGGTCGAGGGCCGAGGTGGGCTCGTCGAACATGATGACCTTGGGGTTCATCGCGAGCGCCCGGGCGATCGCGACGCGCTGCTGCTGGCCGCCGGACAGCTGGGCGGGGTACTTGTCGGCCTGGTCGGCGATGCCGACGCGTTCGAGCAGCCGGATGGCGGTCTCGTGCGCCTCGGACTTGTTCACCTTGCGCACCTTGACCGGGCCCAGGGTGACGTTCTCCAGCACGGTCTTGTGCGAGAACAGGTTGAAGGACTGGAAGACCATGCCGACGTCGCTGCGCAGCCGGGCGAGTCCGCGCCCCTCCTCGGGCAGCGGCTGGCCGTCGATCGTGATGGTGCCGTTGTCGATGGGCTCGAGCCGGTTGACCGTGCGGCACAGCGTCGACTTGCCCGACCCCGATGGGCCGATGACCACCACGACCTCGCCGGAGTGCACGGTGAGGTTGATGTCGCGCAGTACGTGGAGCTCGCCGAAGTGCTTGTTGACGTCGGTGAGCACGACGAGCGGCCGGGCGTCGACGGGTGCGGCCGGCTCGGCGTTCGGATCAGCGGTCATGTCCGCTGAAACTAACGCCTGGGCGCGGGGAGCGCTATCTCCAAAGCCGGTTTGTTGTGGTCGGGTCGCCGAGTTGTTACAGGTTGGACCTGAAGTGCCCTGTTTTCCCTGATACGTGGCTATGATGACCGTTTTACGTTTTCTTTCGATGGGCGGCGCGGAGGCCGTTCCGACCGCCCCGGCCGGGTGGCGGGGCGGTCCGCGGGGCGCCGGCGCTCCCTTAGCCTGGAACGGTGAGCCAGAGCCGTACGTACCAGGTGCGCACCTTCGGCTGCCAGATGAACGTCCACGACTCCGAGCGCCTGTCCGGGCTGCTGGAGGACGCGGGATACGTCCGGGCCGCCGGGGACGCCACCCCCGACGTCGTCGTGTTCAACACCTGTGCCGTCCGGGAGAACGCCGACAACCGCTTGTACGGCAACCTCGGGCAGCTGCGGCCGGTCAAGTCCGGCCGGCCCGGTATGCAGATCGCCGTCGGCGGCTGCCTGGCGCAGAAGGACCGCGGCGAGATCGTCCGCCGGGCGCCCTGGGTCGACGTCGTGTTCGGCACCCACAACATCGGCTCGCTGCCGGCGCTGCTGGAGCGCGCCCGGGTGCGCGAGCAGGCCCAGGTGGAGATCGCCGAGGCGCTGGAGCACTTCCCGTCCACCCTCCCGGCGCGCCGGGAGTCCGCCTACGCCGCCTGGGTGGCGATCTCGGTGGGCTGCAACAACACCTGCACCTTCTGCATCGTGCCCGCGCTGCGCGGCAAGGAGAAGGACCGCAGGCCCGGAGAGGTGCTCGCCGAGGTGCGCGCGCTGGTCGCCGAGGGCGTCGCGGAGGTCACCCTGCTCGGCCAGAACGTCAATGCCTACGGGGTGGAGTTCGGCGACCGGCAGGCCTTCTCCAAGCTGCTGCGGGCCTGCGGGCGGGTCGAGGGCCTGGAGCGGGTCCGCTTCACCTCGCCGCACCCGCGCGACTTCACCGACGACGTGATCGAGGCGATGGCCGAGACCCCGGCCGTCATGCCCCACCTGCACATGCCGCTGCAGTCGGGCTCCGACGCCGTGCTGCGCGCCATGCGCCGCTCCTACCGCTCCGACCGCTTCCTGGGCATCGTGTCCAAGGTGCGGGCGGCCATGCCGGAGGCGGCGATCACCACCGACATCATCGTCGGCTTCCCGGGCGAGACCGACGCCGACTTCGAGGAGACCCTGCGCGTGGTGCGCGAGGCGCGCTTCTCCCAGGCGTACACCTTCCAGTACTCCAAGCGGCCCGGCACCCCGGCCGCGACCATGCCCGGCCAGCTCCCCAAGGAGCTGGTGCAGGAGCGCTACGAGCGGCTGGTCGCGCTGCAGGACGCCATCTCCTGGGAGCAGAACCGCGAACTGGTCGGCCGCCGGGTCGAGCTGCTGGTCGCCGAGGGGCAGGGCCGCAAGGACGACGAGCGGCACCGCATGTCGGGACGGGCACCCGACAACCGGCTGGTGCACTTCGCCGCGGGCGAGGAGCCGCCGCGCCCCGGCGACCTCGCCACCGTGGAGGTGACCTACGGCGCCCCGCACCACCTCGTGGCCGACGGCGCGCCGCTCGCGGTGCGGCGCACCCGGGCGGGCGACGCCTGGGCGGCGCGCCAGGGCGCCCCGGCGGCACGGCCGTCGGTCACCCTGGGCATGCCCGCGGTCGGGCGGCCCGAGCCGCTGCCCGCCGCCACCGGCTGCGCCGCGCCCGAGCGCTGACCGGCCGGGACGCCCCCGCGCCCCGGCCGGCCGCGCACGTCAGAGCCGCACCGGCAGGCGGGCCGCCCGCCGCAGGCCGGGCACCGGGACCCACTCCACCTCGTCCGCGGGCACCGCGAGCGCGAGGCCGGGGTGGTGGCGCAGCAGCGCGGTGAAGGCCACCTCGCCCTCCTGGCGGGCCAGAGCCGCGCCCAGGCAGTAGTGCAGCCCGTGGCCGAAGCCGACGTGGGTCTCGGCCCGGCCGGGCTCGCGGGTGATGTCGAAGCGGTCGGGCTCGCCGAACTCCCTGGGGTCGCGGTTGGCCGCGGCCAGGCTGGCCATCACGGCCTCGCCGCGCCGGATGAGGGTGCCGCCGATCTCGACGTCCTCGGTCGCGTAGCGCACGCGGGTGCCCAGCACCGGGCCGGTCCACCGCATCAGCTCGTGCACCGCCCTGGGGGCCAGCGAGGGGTCCTCGCGCAGCAGCGCGAACTGGTCGGGGTGGGTGAGAAGCGCGTAGGTGCCGGTGCCGATGAGGTGGGCGGTGGTCTCGTGCCCGGCGACGACCAGAGTGAGGATCATCGTGACCATCTCGCGGTCGGTGAGCCGGTCGCCGTCCTCGTCCTGGACGCGGACCAGCGCGCTGACCAGGTCGTCCTGAGGGTGGGCGCGGCGGCGCTCGATCAGGGAGTAGGACTGGTCCACGAAGATCCGCGTGGATCGGCTCATCGCGCCGGGCTTGAGGGTCATGATCTCGGCGGCCGCGTCGCGCCAGGTGGGGCGGTCCTCCTCGGCGACGCCGACCAGTTCGCAGATCACCGTGATCGGCAGCGGGTAGGCGAAGTGCTCGATCAGGTCGACCGCGCCGTCCTCGGCGTGCTCGGGCAGTCCGGCGATCAGGCGCTCCGCGATCTCCTCCACGCGCGGCCGCAGCTGCGCCACCCGCCGCACGGTGAACGCTCGCGAGACCAGCTTGCGCAGCCGGGTGTGGTCGGGCGGATCCGTCTCCAGCACCGACTTCAGGTAGGGCAGGAGGTCCTCGTCGACGCCGAGCGACTTCATCGCGTCGGCGCGCAGGTTCGCGGTGCCGCCGGGCACCGAGGCCGCGTCGTTGGCGAAGCCGTGGCCGCTCAGTACGGCGCGCACGTCGTCGTAGCGGGTGACCAGCCAGATGGGGCTGCCGCCCATCATCGAGATCCGCATGACCGGTGCCTGCTCGCGCAGTCGGCTGTAGCCGCCGTAGGGATCCCGCAGCAGTTCGGAATCCATTATGTCGATGGTGGCGGGGGCGTGGTCGGCGGGTGTGGTCATCGTGCCTCTCCTCGTGGGTGTCACAGGTGGAGTTGGCTGTCGACCGTCTTCTGCAGGCGCTCGATCAGGTGCTCGTAGCGGGCGATGAAGACCGGTGCGACCGCGGCGAGCGCCGCCGGGTCGGGGGGGTTCTCGATGGCGGAGCGCAGGGTGTGCTCCAACTGGTCCGCGACGGCGGCGGCGCGGTCGGCCGCCACCGCCGGAGCCAGCTGCGGGCTCAGCATGAAGCCGGTGACGACCGCCAGGTAGATCTGGAACTGCTCGCGCGGTGTGCGCTCGTCCCTGAGGAGCCCGTGCTCGCGCATCAGCTCGAACAGGCCGACGACCGTGTCCATGGCCATCGCGCTCACGTCGGCGTGCGACTCCGCGGCCACATGGGCCAGCCGGCCCAGGGTCTCGGTGTCGCCGAGCATCACCACGCGGGCGGCGGGGTCGTCGTGGGCGGCCAGGTAGACGGTGCGGGCCATCCTGCTCGGCATCAGCCCGGCGGGGTCCTCGCGGACCGCGGCGACCACCAGGCGGTTCAGCGCGAGCTTGATGCGGGCGAGGACCGCGAGGAACAGCGCCTCCTTGGTGCGCCAGTGCAGGTAGACCGTGCCCTTGCCCACTCCGGCCCGGCGCGCCACCTCTTCCACGGTGACCCGCCGGTAGCCCCAGGACACGAGCAGTTCGCGCGCCGTGTCGAGGATGCGCTCGGCGCGCCGCTCGCGTTCCGCCGCCGCGCCGGGTACGGGCCTGCTCGCCGCCATGCCAGGGGACCTCCTCGCGGCCGTGACTGTATGACCAGATTTCGAATCCGGTCATAAGGTCATTTTAGTCGCGGAGGGCTCGGCGGGACAGGGACGGCGGCGTCAGGGAAGCGTCAAGAACGCCGTTCCTGCGGGTACTCTCGCGCTTGTGCTCATCGCCGCAGCGGTCTGCCCGCACCCGCCGATGCTCGTGCCCGAGGCGGCGGCGGGCGCCGCGGAGGAACTCGACCCGCTGCGCGAGGCGTGCGGCACCGCCCTCGCGGCGCTGCGCGCCGCCGGCGCGGACCGCACCGTGGTGGTCGGCGGCGGCGCCGACACCGCCGACCGCGGCGCCGACCCGCCGGCGAGCCTGCGCCCCTACGGCGTTCCCGTCGACCTCGGCCCGGCCGGGCCGGCCGGCACTGAGCTGCCGCTGTCGCTGACCATCGGCCGCTGGCTGCTCGAACGCGCCTTCCCCGGGCCCGCGCCCGACCGCTACCAGGAGGTGGCGGCCGACGCCGCCCCCGAGGAGTGCCTGCGGCTGGGCGCCGAGCTGGTCGCGAGCGCCGAGCGGGTGGCGCTGCTGGTCATGGGCGACGGCACCGCCTGCCGCGGCTCCCGCTCGCCCGGCTACTACGACGAGCGCGCCGAGCCCTACGACACCGCCGTCGCCGCGGCGCTGGCCGCCGCCAACCCGCGCAAGCTGGCCAGGCTCAGCCCTTCGGTCGGCGCCGAGCTGGGCGCCGAGGGCCGCGCCGCCTGGCAGGTGCTGGCCGGGGCCGCGCTGGCGGGCGGCGCCGACGCGTTCAGCGGCCGGCTGCTGTTCGACGAGGCGCCGTACGGAGTGGGCTACTTCGTGGCGGCCTGGCGCGGCTAGCCGCGGCCGGGGCCGCCCGTCGGGACCGGTCGCGCCGAGGGGCGACACTGGGGGAATGGCATCCAGCGTGATCGCGGTGGTCGGTCCCACCGCCGCGGGCAAGTCCGACCTCGGCACCGACCTCGCCCTGCGCCTGGGCGGCGAGGTGGTCAACGCCGACTCCATGCAGCTGTACCGGGGGATGGACATCGGTACCGCCAAGCTCAGCCCGGCCGAGCGGCGCGGCGTCCCGCACCACCTGCTGGACGTGTGGGACGTCCGCCGCACCGCGAGCGCGGCGGAGTACCAGGCGATGGCGCGCGAGCGCATCGACGACATCACCGGGCGCGGCCGGGTGCCGGTCCTGGTGGGCGGCTCCGGCCTGTACGTGCGCGCCGCGCTGGACCGGCTGGAGTTCCCCGGCACCGACCCCGGCGCGCGGCGCCGGCTGGAGGCGGAGCTGGCCGAGGTCGGCCCCGGGGTGCTGCACGAGCGGCTGCGGGAGCGCGACCCGGCCGCCGCGGCGGCGATCCTGCCCAGCAACGGCCGGCGCATCGTGCGCGCCCTGGAGGTCATCGAGCTGTCGGGCCGGCCGTTCAGCGCCACCCTGCCCGACTACACCGCGCTGTATCCGTCGGCGCAGATCGGGCTGGCCGTGCCGCGGCCCGAACTCGACCGACGCATCGAGTTGCGGGTGGACCGCATGTGGCGCGACGGGCTGGTGGCGGAGGTGCGCGCCCTCGCCGCGCACGGGCTCGCCGACGGACGCACCGCCAGCCGGGCGCTCGGCTACGCCCAGGTGCTCGACCACCTGGCCGGCCGCTGCACCGAGCAGGAGGCGCGGGACGCCACCGTCGCCGCCACCCGGCGCTTCGCCCGCCGCCAGGAGTCGTGGTTCCGGCGCGATCCGCGCGTGCGCTGGCTGCCCTACGACGCCCCCGACCTGCTGGAGCGGGCGCTGGCGCTGTGCGCGGAGTCGGCGCCGCGATGATCCGGTGACACCCGGCGCGGTGTCACCGAACAGGGCACGAATCAGCCCTTACCCTGGTCACATGCGTTTCGCAAAAGGACACGGCACCCAAAACGACTTCGTGATCCTGCCCGACCCCGACGGCCGCCTCGATCTGGCCCCCGGCCTCGTCGCCGCCCTGTGCGACCGCCACGCCGGCATCGGGGCCGACGGCGTGCTGCGCGTGGTGCGCACCAAGGCCCTCGGCGGCGCCCTGCCCGACGGCGCGGAGGAGGCGGAGTGGTTCATGGACTACCGCAACGCCGACGGCAGCGTCGCGGAGATGTGCGGCAACGGGGTGCGGGTCTTCGCCCGCTACCTCGCCCAGGCGGGCCTGGTGGCCGCCCCGGTCTTCCCGGTGGCCACCCGGGCGGGGGTGCGCACGGTCGAGATGGGGGCCGACGGCGCCATCACGGTGGACATGGGGGCGGCCCGCGTGCTCGGCGAGGGCACCGCCGAGATCGCGGGCCGGCCGTACCGCGGCCTGCGGGTCTCGGTGGGCAACCCCCACCTCGCCTGCGAGGTCGACGGCCCGATCGAGGCGCTGGACCTCGGCCGCGCCCCGGCGGTCGACCCGGCGGTGTTCCCCGACGGCGTCAACGTGGAGCTGTACCGGCGGGACGGCGCCGACCGGCTGCGGATGCGGGTGCACGAGCGGGGCTCCGGCGAGACGCGCTCCTGCGGCACCGGGATCGTCGCCGTCGCGCGCGCGGCGGCGCACGCCTCCGGCCGGGAGGACGGCACCTGGCAGGTCACGGTGCCCGGCGGCGAGCTCACCGTGCGGCTCGACGGCGGGCGCGCGCTGCTGACCGGACCCGCCGTGGTGGTCGCGCACGGCGAGCTCGACACGGCCGCGCTCGGCTGAAAAATGTCCAGAACTCCTCTAATCTGACTGAGCTGCGCATTACGGGCAAATGCCGCTATTTTGGGCCTGCCTGTTGAGCAGGTGATCAGTCTCGCGTTCCCCGTGCCGCACCCTGGCGGCGCGTCTCGCGGAACGCGCCGGCGGCCGGCGGCGGCCGGGTACGGAAAGTTGCGGGCGCGATGATCCAGGCATGTGCACCGTGGACATAGGAAGAGCGGGGCTGACCCGCCTGCGCTGGCTGGCCTGCGCGGCCGTCCTGGCGCTGACCGCTTCCTGCGCCGCGTCCACCGGTGAACCCGAGCCCGGACAGGCCGCGGACCTGCCCGCCTCCGACACCAATCCGGTCCCCAGGGACGAGCTCGCGCCCGGCGGCGAACTCCTGTGGGCGCTGTCCATGCTGCCCTCGCAGTGGAACCCGCACCACATCGACGGCAACACCCAGCAGGTCGAGACGGTGATGGGCGCGCTGATGCCCAGCGCGTACCGCACCGACGAGCTCGGGAACGCCGAACCCGACCCCGACTACGTGCTCGCCGCCGATCTCGACCTGGACCAGGGCCAGACCCTCACCCTGACCCTCAACCCGCAGGCGCGCTGGTCCGACGGCAGCCCCATCACCTGGCGCGACTACGCGGGCCAGGCCGAGGCGCTGTCGGGGGAAGACGGCGACTACCGCATCGCCGGCAGCACCGGCTACGACCGGATCGCGTCCGTCGAGCGCGGCGTCGACGACTTCCAGGCCGTCGTCACCTTCCGCGAGCCCTACGCCGAGTACGCCCAGCTGTTCAGCCCGCTGCTGCCGCTCGCCTACACCGAGGACCCCGACGCCTTCAACACCGGCTACGCCGAGGACATCCCCGTCACCGCCGGCCCCTTCGAGCCCGCCGGCACCGACCCGGGCGTGCAGTCCCTCACGGTGCGGCGCGACCCTGACTGGTGGGGCGAGCCCGCGCTGCTGAACAGCATCGTGTTCCGCGCCGTCCCCACCGACGCGCAGGTCGCAGGGCTGGCCAACGGCGAGCTCGACGTGGTGCAGCTGCCGGCCGGCCCCAGCGCCTACCGGCAGGCGCTCGCCCTGGACGAGGTGACCGTCCGGCGCGCCATCGCCCCCGACATCCGGCACGTCACGCTCAACGGCGGCGGCCCGATCCTGTCCGACCAGCGGGTCAGACACGCGGTCTTCGCCGCGATCGACCGCACCGTGCTGGCGGAGTCGGCGCTGGAAGGGCTGGACTGGCCGGTCGCCGTACAGCAGAACCGGTTCCTGCTGCCCAGCCAGCCCGGATACCAGGACACCAGCAACGGACTCGGCGACTACGACACCGCCAGGGCGGAGCGGCTGCTGGAGGAGGCCGGCTGGGAGCTGCCGCCCGGCGCCGACCAGCGCTCCGACGGGGCGTCGGCGACCCGGGTGCGCGACGGCGAGGAGCTGGTGCTGCGGATGCCGCTGCCCCAGGGCTTCGGCACCGCCCGCGCCGAGGGCGAGTTGATCCGCTACATGCTCGCCCAGGTCGGCATCGAGGTGGACCTGGAGGAGGTGCCCGGCGAAACCCTGTTCAGCGACTACGTGATCCCGGGCAACTTCGACCTGGTCGCCTTCTCCAACGTGGGCTCGGCCTTCCCCATCTCGGAGTCGCGCGCCCAGTGGATGGACGCGGTCCCCGGCGACGACGGCGAACCGCAGTGGCGCAACAACGTCGGCCGCATCGGCTCCGCCGAGATCGACGCGGCCCTGGCGGCGGCCGTGGCCGAGACCGACCAGGAGCGGGCGCGCGAACAGCTCAACACCGCCGACCGGCTGCTGTGGGAGGCCGGGCACACCCTGCCGCTGTACCAGCGGCCGGAGTTCGTCGCCGTGCCGTCGGCCCTGGCCAACCTCGGCGCCGAGGGGCTGCTCTCGATCGACTACGCCGACATCGGCTTCATGCGCTGAGGCGGGGGCGCCGCCTCAGCCCCGGCCCAGCACCTCGGCGCTGAACTCCTCGGCGACGGTGTGCATCCGGGCGACCAGGGTGCGCAGGTCGTGGCCTGCCATCCGGCTGGCCGGGCCGGACACCGACAGCGCGGCGATCACCTCGCCGCGGTGCCGCACCGGCACGGCCACGCACCGCACCTCCAGCTCCTGCTCGCCCCGGTCGACCGCGTACCCGGCGGTGCGGACGCGCGCCAGTTCGGCCAGCATCGCGGCCGGCTCGGTGATGGTGCTCGCGGTGTGGCGGGGCAGCCCGGTGCGGCGCAGCAGGGCCGCGCACTCGGCGTCGGTCCGCTCCGCCAGCAGCACCTTGCCGACGGCGGTGCAGTGCGGCAGCACCCGCCGGCCGACCTCGGTGAACATCCGCAGCCACCGCGGCGAAGACGCCTGCGCCACGTAGACCACCGCGTCACCCTCCATGACCGCGAGGTTCGCGGTCTCACCGGACAGCTCCACCAGCCGGGCCAGGTAGGGCCCGGCCCAGCTGCCGAAGAGCTGCTCGGTGGCGTTGCCCAGGCGCAGCAGGGCCGCGCCGAGCGCGTACTTGCGGTCGGCGTCCTGCCGCACGTAGCCGCGGTCGATGAGGGTGCGCAGCAGCCGGTGCGTGGTGCCGTAGGGCAGCCCGGTGCGGGCGGAGATCTCCGAGAGCCCCAGCTGCCCGCCGGCCGCCGCCAGCGCCTCGAGCACATCGAGCGTCCGCTCCACCGACTGCACCCCGTCGCCGCGCCGCCCCGCGCCCCCCTCCGCCGCGGCCACGGCGTTCCTCGCGCCGCCGTCGGCACGCCCGTCGGAGTCGTTCACGCGCCTGCTCCCGTCCACTCGGCGACGACCTGGGACCCGGGCCCGGGGGGCGCCGCGGGGCGCGGGCGGGGGGCGGGGGCGTCGGCGGCCTGGGGCTGGGGACCGAGGGGGGCGGCAGCCCGCGGCCGGGGCTCGGGGATGCCGGCAGTCTGCGGCCGGGGACCGAGGGTGTCGGCAGGCTGCGGCCGGGAGGCGAGGGTGACAACAGGCCGCGGCCGGGGGCCGAAGGCGTCGATGGCCCGCAGTCGGCGTCCGAGCGCGTCCAAGGCGGCCAGCGACCGGAGCCGGGAGTCGTCCACAGCCCCGGGCCGGAGCCTGAAGTTGTCCACAGGTACCCGCGGTCCCTCACCGCGGCGCACGGTGTCGCGGGAGAATGGATATCGGGGTCGCCCCCCTGGGCGGGCGGGGGAAGAGGAGGGGGCGGGGCGTGCCGGCGGGCTCTGGTGGGTGGACGGGCGGTGGGTGGACGGGGGTCTTCGCGGTGCGGGTGCGGCCGTCATGGCGACTCCGTTCCAGTGGCGGAGGGCAGGGGGCGCTCGGCGATCAGGGAGCGTACGCTCCGGCCGCGCAGCGAGGCGTCCAGCACCTCTACCACATGCGCCACCGCCATCGTGGTGCCCTGGCGGCGCAGCGCCGAGGCGATCTGCAGGGTGCAGCCCGGGTTCGCCGCCACCAGTAGCTGCGCGCCGGTCGCGGCCACGTTCCTCGCCTTGCGCTCGCCCAGATCGGCGGCGGCCCGCGGCTGCAGCACGTTGTACACCCCGGCCGAGCCGCAGCAGACGGCGGGCTCCTCGATCTCGGCCAGCCGCAGCCCCGGTACTCCGGCCAGCAGCGCGCGGGGCTGGGCGCGTACCCCTTGGCCGTGGGAGAGGTGGCAGGCGTCGTGGTAGGCGACGGTGGCCGCCAGTTCGTGGCGCGGCGCCACCGGGCCCAGCTCCACCAGGAACTCCGACAGGTCGCGCACCCGGCCGGCGAGCCGCCGGGCGCGCTCCGCCCAGGTGGGGTCGTCGTGCAGCAGTTCGGCGTACTCCTTCATCGCCGAGCCGCAGCCGGCGGAGTTCACCACGATCGCGTCGACGCCCGCCCGTTCGAAGCGGGCGATCAGCCGCCGGGCGAAGCGCCGGGCCTCCTCACGGCGTCCGGAGTGCGCCGACAGGGCGCCGCAGCAGCCCTGGCCGCGCGGGATGATCACGTCGGCGCCCTCCAGCGCGAGCACGCGCGCCGTCGCCGCGTTCACCTGCGGGAAGAAGGCGCTCTGCACGCAGCCGGTGAGCATGCCGACCACCGCCCGGCGCGGCCCCCGGGCCGGCACCCGCTCCGGCAGCCGCGGCGCCGAACGCAGCGGCGGCGCGATCCGCTCCAGCGCGGCCAGCGGCGGAGCGAAGCGGTCCAGCCAGCCGAGCCGCCGCACCACGGCGGGCAGACCGCTCGCCTGGTAGGCGCGCAGCGGGCCGCGCAGCAGCCGCAGCCGCTCCGGGTACGGGAACAGGCTGAAGACGAACCGCCTGAGCAGCCGATCCCCGGCTCCGCGCGGCGCGGCCTCCTCCACGTCGGCCCTGGCCGCCTCGATCAGCGGACCGTAGCGCACCCCTGACGGGCAGGCCGTGACGCACGCCAGGCAGCCCAGGCAGGCGTCGACGTGCTCCGTCGCCGCCTCCGGCATCCCGCCGGCCTCCAGCCCCTGCCGGATCAGGTGGATGCGGCCGCGCGGGGAGTCCATCTCCTCTCCCCACAGCAGGTAGGTCGGGCAGCTCGGCAGGCAGAAGCCGCAGTGCACGCAGTCGTCGGCCAGGCCGAGCAGCCGCTCGGGCGAGGAGAACTCGGTCATGACGCACGCCACCCTAGGAATCGGGACGGGTTCAGCCGGTGATCGGGGTCGAACTGGGACTTGATCGCGCGCATCAGCGCCGCTCCGGGCACCGGCCCCCACAGGTCGAGCCGGTCGGCGGCCCCGGCGGGCGCCCGCAGCACGACCGCGGTGCCGCCCAGCGCGGCCACGTCGGCGCGCACCCGCTCGACCCACCCGGCCGGGTCCTCGGCGGACGGCAGCGGTTCCGGGGGAGTGGCGAACAGCGACGCCGTGCCCGCCGAGCCGCGCACGGCGGACGCGCCCGCGCGGTCGAGTGCGGCCAGCACGCCCGCGACGGCGCCGGTGGGGCAGCCGATCCGCAGCAGGAGGCCGCCCGGCCGGCCCGGCAACCGGTTCCACCACGGCGGCGCCTCCTCGCGCACGGACGCGCCGGCCCCGAGCAGGGCCGCCACCTGGCCGGCGCGCGGACCCGCCCCCGCCGCGGCGCCCTCGACCAGGACGGCGACGGCCGTGGGCCCGCCGCCCCCGGCGCGGTCCAGCTCCACGGCGGTCGGCACCACCGAGGAGGCGCGGACGGCCGCCACCCAGCGCTGGGCCGTTTCGGGCGTGTCGGCCTCCGCGAGCACGAAGCGCTGCGCGGCCGGACGCGGGTGCAGCCGGAAGGTGGCGTCGGCGATCAGGCCGAGGGTGCCGTAGCTGCCGGTGTAGAGCTTGCCGAGGTCGTATCCGGCCACGTTCTTGACCACCTTCCCGCCGGAGCGGGCGACGGTGCCGTCGGCGCGGACGACCGTGATCCCGATGAGGAGGTCGCGCGCGGTGCCGTACAGCAGCCGGCGCGGCCCGGAGAGAGCGGTGGCCAGCACGCCGCCTACCGTGCCGCCCGGCAGCGGCACGTCGAGGGCGAGGCGCTGCCCGGCCGCGCCGAGGAGGTCCTGGAGTTCGTCCAGGGGCAGGCCCGCCTCGACCCGCACCACCAGGTCTCCCGCGGCGTGCTCGACCACCCGGGCCATCCGGCGGGTGTCCACCACGAGCTCGCAGCGGCTCGGCGGGTAGCCCCAGTCCAGTTTGGTGCCCCTGCCGCGCGGCGCCACGGAGAGGCCGTGGTCGTGCGCGACCCGCATCACGGCGGCCGCCTGCGCGAGGTCGGCGGGCTCGGCCACGAACCGGGGCGGCACCCCGGCGACCGCGTCGCCGGGCCCGGCCGCCCTGGCCGCCGCGCCGGTGCCGTCCAGCGCGGCCAGCACGGCGCGGTCGCCTGCGTCCACCGCGGTCATCCTGTCACCCACCCGATGCCGCCTCCCTCGCCAGCCGTCCCGTTACCACATCGTGCTGCCGTCCGCACACCGTCCGTCCACAGGCCGCCCGGAACGGTCGTGCTCGTCCACAGCCTCCGCTTCGCCCTGGCCGCCGCCGGCGTGGCGGCGGAAGAATGGGTGTAGGGGCTGCCCCCCTGGGCGGGAGGGGGATGGGGGAGGGCGTGGCGGCGACGGCCGCGGCCGGTGGTGGTGCTGCCGCGGGGGGTGTCGCGCGGGTGTGCGCTCGCCGCCATCAGAACTGCTCCGCCTGGCCTGACGCCACCAACGGGTGGACGCCGCGCCGCACCCCGGGCACCTCGCCGCACAGCCGGGGGGTGGGGAAGACCTTGCCGGGGTTGGACAGCGACCTGGGGTCGATGGCGCAGCGCAGCAGCTGCATGGTGTCGAGGTCGTCGGCGGAGAACATCGCCGGCATGTGCTTGGCCTTGTCGGCGCCGACGCCGTGCTCGCCGGTGATGGAACCGCCGTGCTCGATGCACAGGTCCAGGATCGCGCCCGACACCTCGGCCGCCCGCTCGCCCGCTCCGGGCTCGGCGTCGTCGAAGAGCACCAGCGGGTGCAGGTTGCCGTCGCCCGCGTGGAACACGTTCGCCACCCGGATGCCCGAGCGCGCCGACAGCTCCGCGATCCGCCGCAGCACCTCGGGCAGCGCCGTTCGCGGCACCACGCCGTCCTGCACGATGTAGGCGGGGCTGATCCGACCCACGGCGGCGAAGGCCGACTTGCGGCCCTTCCAGATCCGCGCCCGCTCCTCGGCGTCGGCCGCGATGCGCACCTCGAAGGCGCCCGCCTCCCGGCACAGCCGCTCCACCTCGGCGAACTCGTGTTCCACGTCGGCGGCCGGGCCGTCGAGCTCGATGATCAGCACCGCGCCCGCTCCCTCGGGGTAGCCGCAGGCCACGGCCGCCTCCGCCGCCTCGATGGCCAGCGCGTCCATCATCTCGATCGCGGCGGGCAGCACCCCCGCGCCGATGACCGAGGACACGGCGACGCCCCCCTCGTCGGTGCTGCGGAAGGCGGCGAGCAGCGTGCGCACCGTCTCGGGCGTCCGCAGCAGCCGCACGGTGATCTTCGTGGCGATGCCGAGCGTGCCCTCCGAGCCGACGAACGCGCCGACCAGGTCGTAGCCGGGGGCGTCGGGGCCGCCGCCCAGCTGCACGATCTCGCCGTCGGGAGTGACCACCTCCAGGCCCAGGATGTGGTTGACGGTGAAGCCGTACTTCAGGCAGTGCGCGCCGCCGGAGTTCTCGGCGACGTTCCCGCCCACCGAGCACACCTGCTGGCTGGACGGGTCGGGCGCGTAGTACAGGCCGTACGGCGCCGCCGCCGTGGTGACCGCCAGGTTGAACACGCCCGGCTCCACCACGGCCAGCTGCTCGACCGGGTCGACCCGCAGCACCCGGCGCATCCGCGAGGTCACGATCAGCACGCCCTCGGGCAGCGGCAGCGCGCCCGCCGACAGGCCCGTGCCCGAGCCGCGCGCCACGAAGGGCACGCCGTGCTCACCGCACAGCCGCACCACGGCGGCGACCTGCTCGGTTGTGGTCGGCAGCACCACCAGGCCGGGCACGGCCGCGTGGTAGGTGAGGCCGTCGCTCTCGTAGGTGCGGCGCCGGGTCTCGTCGGTCACCACCCCGTCGTCGCCGCAGATCGCGCGCAGCCGCGGCACGAGCGGCGCGAGGTCGGTCATCGGGGCTCCTCCCCTTCCTCGGGCGTCGCCCGGCGCGGGCCGGTCCGGGGCCCGCCGCGCACCGGGCACGTCGGGCGGGCGGACGCCTCCATGGTGGCGCTTCGCGGCGGCCGCCGCTACGGCAGCCGCTCGTAGGCGGGCAGCGTCAGGAAGTCGGCGTAGTCGTCGGCCAGCGCGACCTGCCGGAACAGCGCCACGGCGCCGTCGAAGCGCTCGGCGTCGTAGCCCTCGCCCAGCGCCGCCCGGATCGAGGCCAGCTCCTCGCCGATGATCCTGTCCACCAGTTCGGGGGTCACCCGGGGGCCGTCGTCCAGTACGACGTCGTTGTGCAGCCACTGCCAGATCTGCGAGCGCGATATCTCGGCGGTGGCGGCGTCCTCCATCAGGCTGAAGATCGCCACGGCGCCGCTGCCGCCCAGCCAGGAGGCCAGGTACTGGAGCGCGACGCTCACGTTGTTGCGCAGTCCCGCCTCGGTGACGCCGCCCTCCGCGGTGTCCACGGCCAGCAGTTCGGCCGCGCTCACCCGCACGTCCTCGCGCAGCCTGCCGAGCTGGTTGGGGGCCTCGCCCAGTACGGCGTCGAAGACCTCGCGGCAGATCGGCACCAGGTCGGGGTGGGCCACCCAGGAGCCGTCGAAGCCGTCGCCGGACTCGCGGGTCTTGTCGTCGCGCACCTTGGCCAGCGCCTTCTCGTTCACCTCGGGGTCGCGCCTGCTCGGGATGAAGGCGGCCATGCCGCCGATCGCGTGCGCGCCCCGGCGGTGGCAGGTGCTCACCAGCAGCTCGGTGTAGGCGCGCATGAACGGCGCCGTCATGGTGACCGCGTTCCGCTCCGGCAGCAGGAAGGCGCGGCCCCGGGTGCGGAAGGTCTTGATGATGCTGAACAGGTAGTCCCAGCGGCCCGCGTTCAGCCCGGCGGAGTGGTCGCGCAGCTCGTAGAGGATCTCCTCCATCTCGAAGGCGGCCGGGAAGGTCTCGATCAGCACGGTGGCCCGGATGGTGCCGTGCGCCAGGTCCAGCCGCTCCTCGGCGGCGGTGAACACGTCGTTCCACAGCCGGGCCTCGAGGTGGCTCTCCAGCTTCGGCAGGTAGAAGTACGGCCCGCGACCCCGGTCCAGCTGCCGTCGCGCGCAGTGGAAGAGGTACAGGCCGAAGTCGACCAGCGCCCCGGCGACGCGCTCGCCGTCGACCAGGACGTGCTTCTCGTCAAGGTGCCAGCCGCGCGGCCGGACCACGATGGTGGCCAGCTCGGCGTCGGGGCGCAGCGCGTAGCTCTTGCCGTCGGGGCTGGTGAAGTCGATGGTGCGGTCGAGGGCGTCGCGCAGGTTCAGCTGGCCGTCGACCACGTTCTCCCAGTGGGGAGTGTTGGCGTCCTCGAAGTCGGCCAGCCAGACCTTGGCGCCGGAGTTCAGCGCGTTGATCGTCATCTTCCGGTCGGTGGGGCCGGTGATCTCCACCCGGCGGTCCTCCAGCCCGGGCGCGGGCGGCGCGACCCGCCAGGCGGGGTCCTCGCGCACGTGCTTGGTGGCGGCGGGGAACTCCAGGGTGCCGCCACGGGAGATCGCCTCCTGGCGCTCGGCGCGGGCGGCGAGCAGCTGGCCGCGGCGGCGGCCGAAGCGGCGGTGCAGCTCGGCGACGAACTCCAGGGCGGGGGCGGTCAGGATCTCGTCGAAGCGGTCCAGCAGGGGGCCGGTGATCTCAACACCCTGGGGTGCAGCCATGGTGAAACACCTTCCGCACAGTGGAAACTCAGTTCTGGGATGCGAAAGTGACGTTACCCACCGGTTTCGGAGGCGGTCAAAGCCCCTGGCCGAGAAGGACGGCGCGCGATCACGCGGCGGGGAAATCGGCCGATCTTCTCCGGCGGGACGCCGCCGCCGAACGCGTCCGCCCGCCGGGCCGCGCCCGACGCCGGACGGATGTGCGGCGCGCGGCCAAAACCTCTTGCACCGGCCGCGCAATCGTCCGACAGTGGATGCGGCACCACCGCCCGCCGCCGGGAACATCCCGGCGGGCGGAACGCGTTGCAAAGGACACGATGACTTTTCCGGTAACTTCCGCCGCCACGGCTCAGAACCCCTTCGACGACGAGCTGGTCGACCCGCTGACCGACCGCTCCCTGCCGGCCCAGGACTACGACGGAGAGCAGCTCGAACTCGCGGAGCGCCAGGCGCTGCGGCGGGTGGCGGGCCTGTCCACCGAACTCCAGGACGTCACCGAGGTCGAGTACCGGTCCCTGCGCCTGGAGCGCGTGGTGCTGATCGGCGTGTGGACCACCGGCAGCCTCACCGACGCGGAGAACTCCCTGTTCGAGCTGAAGGCGCTGGCCGAGACGGCCGGCTCCGAAGTGCTCGACGGGCTGATCCAGCGCCGCCCCAAGCCCGACCCCGCCACCTACGTCGGCAGCGGCAAGGCGGCCGAACTGGGCGAGATCGTGGCCGCGTCCGGGGCCGACACGGTGATCTGCGACGGCGAACTGACCCCCGGCCAGCTGCGCCAGCTCGAAGAGATCGTCAAGGTCAAGGTCGTCGACCGCACCGCCCTGATCCTGGACATCTTCGCCCAGCACGCCCGCAGCCGCGAGGGCCGCGCCCAGGTCGAGCTGGCCCAGCTCAACTACCTGGTGCCCCGGCTGCGCGGCTGGGGCGACGCCATGTCCCGGCAGGCCGGCGGCCGCGCCGGCGGCGTGGGCGGCGGCGTCGGCACCCGCGGTCCCGGTGAGACCAAGCTCGAGACCGACCGCCGGCGCATCCGCACCCGCATCGCGAAGCTGCGCCGGCAGCTGGCCGGTATGAAGAACACCCGCGAGGCGAACCGGTACCGCCGCCGCAGCCGCCAGGTGCCCTCGGTGGTCATCGCCGGGTACACCAACGCGGGCAAGTCCTCGCTGCTGAACCGGCTGACCGGTGCCGGGGTGCTGGTCGAGGACGCGCTGTTCGCGACCCTCGACCCCACCGTCCGCCGGGCGCGCACGCCCGACGGCCGCGTCTACACGCTCAGCGACACGGTCGGCTTCGTCCGCCACCTCCCGCACCAGCTGGTGGAGGCGTTCCGCTCCACCCTGGAGGAGGTCTCCGACGCCGACCTCGTGCTGCACGTGGT
The DNA here is from genome assembly GCF_003002095.1 of Allonocardiopsis opalescens. Taxonomy (GTDB): domain Bacteria; phylum Actinomycetota; class Actinomycetes; order Streptosporangiales; family Streptosporangiaceae; genus Allonocardiopsis; species Allonocardiopsis opalescens. The sequence goes on from NZ_PVZC01000001.1 coordinate 1,527,973, forward strand.
CGACGGCTCGCACCCCGACCCCGAGTCGCAGCTCAGCGCGGTGCGCGAGGTGCTGGGCGACATCGACGCGGGCGACGTCGCCGAGATCGTGGTCGTCAACAAGACCGACCAGGCCGACCCGCTGACCCTCGAGCGGCTGCGCCGCCGCGAGCCCGGGCTGATCGAGGTCTCCGCCAGGACCGGAGCGGGAATGGACGTCCTGGCCCGTGCGGTCGCCGGCGCGCTGCCGGTGCTGGACGAAGAGGTGTGCGTGCTGGTGCCGTACTCCCGGGGCGACCTCGTCTCCCGGGCGCACGAGCAGGGGCGCGTGCTCAGCACCGAGCACACCGGCGACGGCACCCGCCTGACCGCCCGCGTCCCCGGGTCGCTCGCCCGCGAACTGGAGCGCAGCGCCGTCGGCTGAGCGGGCCGCGTGACACCGGACACCCTGCGGGGCGGACCGCCGATCGGCGGTCCGCCCCGCGCCGTCCAGGCCGGATCACGATCTGTGATGATCAATTGCGAATGGCCGGAACTCGGCCCCTTGTTCCCGTATCGGCGCCCCGGCGCCTTCTGGGGAAACGGCCGCGCTCAGCGCGCGGCCCGGCCGGGTGACCTGCGGCGGATGCGTGCACAACGGCGGTGACAGGCCCGGATACCGTCCGTATTCACAGCGATCTCTCAGCTGTTGATCCGACACGAAATCGGCCGAACAACGGCGAGAATGACCAATATGGCCACTCGCGGGATCGGGTATTGTGTCATTGTCGTGGGGTGAACGGGCACATTGTTGAGGCTGTACATTCGGGCTTCGATGAAATACGGTGACCCCACCGTGATTCGCATGCGGTGGACCGGGCCGGGTTCGCGCGCAGCCGTCCCCCCTGCCCCCGGTTGGTCCTGGCGCGACAAGTGACGGTAGGTGACCCCTCATGACCTCCGGTTTTCTCGGTTGGCCTACTCCGACCGCCCGTTCGTGACGATCCACGGACCGGTGGTGAACCGATGACGGTACGCCTGCTCACCAACATCGGCCGGCTCTGGACCGGGGCCGACATCCTCAGCAATGCCGCCATGGTGATCAAGGGCGACCGGGTCGCCTGGGTCGGCCCGGCCGCGGAGCTGCCCCGGGGCATCCCCGGTGTGATCGACGACATCGTCGAGGCCGACGAGGTCGAGAACCTCGGCGGCGGCCTCGTCACCCCCGGGCTGATCGACGCGCACACCCACCCCGTCTACGCGGGCAACCGCTGGGCCGAGCTGAACATGCGCTCCAACGGCACCTCGCCCGCCGAGATCAGCGCGGCCGGGGGCGGCGTCGCCTCCACCGTCACCGTCACCCGCGGCACGGACCCCTGGACGCTGTGCAACGGCGTGCGCGAGCGCCTGCGCCTCTGGCTGCTGTCGGGCACCACCACCGTGGAGGCCAAGACCGGCTACCACCTCACCCGCGACGGCGAACTGGCCGACGTGCGGCTGCTGCGCTCGCTGGAGAAGGAGCCCGGCATGCCGCGGCTGCACGTCACCTTCCTGGCCGCGCACACCGTGCCGCCCGAGTACTTCGGCCGCCAGCGCGACTACGTCGACGCCATCGGCATGTGGTGCGTGGACGCCGCCGCGGCGGGCGCCGACGGCGTCGACGTCTTCTGCGACAGCGGCAACTTCGGCACCGAGGACGCCCGCTGGGTGCTGTCGGCGGGCCGCGCCGTCGGCCTGCTGCCCCGGCTGCACGCCTGCGCCGCCGACAACATCGGCGCCGCCCAGCTGGCGGCCGAGATGAACTGCGCCTCCGCCGACCTGCTGCACGAAGCCGATGAGCAGGACGTCAAGGCGCTGTCGCGAGCGGGCGTACCGGCGATCATCTGCCCCGTGTCGGCGCTGCGCTCCGGCCGCACCCCGCCGGTGCGGGCGCTGCTGGACGCGGGCGTCGACCTCGCGCTCGGCACCGACCACAACCCGGGCACCTCCGGCAACACCACCATGCCGCTGGTCATCTCGCTAGCGGTCTCGCTGTTCAAGATGAGCGTGCTGGAGGCGCTGCGGGCCGCCACCGTCGGCGGCGCCACCGCGCTGCGCGCCTCCGACCGCGGCGCCCTGGCACCCGACCGCTACGCCGACATCGTGCTGTGGGACGCCGACCACGAAGGCGCCTTCGCCTGGTCGATGAACCTCAAGGCCCTCAAGGTGTGGCGCGGCGGCGAACCCATCAACTAGCCGGCGGCCCTGCGGAGTCCGGCGGCGCCGCGCGGGAGCGCGGGCCCGGCCGGCGATGATTACTCACCGCGGCCCGCACCGGGTACGGTGCAGGTGTCTCTTCCCTTGACCGAGGACACCGATGAGCGACACCGACCGCGCCGTGGACGCCGCGGGCATCGCACGCCTGCTGCGTACCCGTATCCTGGCGGGTGAGTACGCACCTGGAACGATGCTGCCATCGTACCGTGACCTCGCCGCCACGCACGGTGTCAACGAGAACGTCGCCCGGCACGCGCTGCGCATCCTGGTCGAGACCGGGCAGGCGACGGCGCGCCAGGGGAGCGGCACCTTCGTCACCGACGCCGGCCTCTCGGTGCAGCCGACCCCGCGCTTCCTGGTCCGCGACCAGCCGACCCGGGTGATCCCGGCCCGCCGCCACGGCGGCTCCGACGACGGCGACCTGCACCCCGTCGTGCTCCAGGTGAGCCAGGACAGCGCCCCGGCCGCCGTCGCGGCCGCGCTGCGCCTGCACAACCCGGAGGCGCCGGTCACCATCCGCCGCCAGATCCTGGCCACCGCCACCGGCCAGCCGGCCGAGATCCGGATCAGCTACCTCCCCACCCACCTCACCCACGACACCCCGCTCGCCTCGCCCGACACCCTCGCCGAACCGTGGCTGGACGCCATCGCCGCCCACACCGGCCACAGCGTCACCGCGCTGAGCACCGTGATCACCGCCCGGCCCGCCACCGACCCCGAGGCGGCCGCCCTCGACCTGCCCGGCGGCGGCCACGCACTCGTCCTGGTCCGCGACGAGACCTGCCTCAACCGCCAGCGGCTGCCGATCGCACTGACGCGCAGCATCTTCGCCGCCGACAGCACTCGCCTCACCGACGAGTACCCACCGGGCTGACCGCGCCGCCGGGACGGCCAGCCGCAGGCCGGTCCCGCCTGCGCGCGCTCGGGGATCGCGGTACGAGGTTCCTCGCCCGCCCTTCCGGCCGGCCGCGCTGCCTGGAAGGGCGGGCGTACGGCGCTCGCCGTGCGCCCGTGCCGGACCGGAACGGTGCCCGGCGTCTCTGACGCCCGGCACCCGGCCGGGCGAGGCGCAGGCCGCACCGCCGGGCCCGAGCCGCCCGGTACCGCCGTACGTCGCCCGAAGACCTCGGTGGCGAGCCGGGACCTCCGGCCGAGCGGCCGCGACGCCGGGTCCGGTCCGCGACCGGGGGCCGCGCTGACTGCGGATCGCGCCGCGTCCCGCGGCACCGGTGTCCGGGCGGTTGACCGACTCGCCTGCGGGGCAGGTCGTCCCGGCGGCTCCATGCCACCCGAGTCATGCCCGCCACCGCTCGGCCGGACCGCGGTCAGACCGTCCGAGGCGCTGCGCGTCGGCCGCCGTCGTCCCGAGGGACGGTCGACGGCGCATGCGCGACCAGTGCGCTGTCCCGGTCTGCGCGTCCGCCGACTCGCCGTCGGCCTGGTCCGCGCGGTGCGGCGATGGGCACGTTCCTGGACGGTCCGGTGGTGCCGGTGAGGACCTTGGCTTGCATGTAGATCCGGCCCGCCGCGCCGCCGCGCTCGGCCGAGCCGCCGCCGGAGGCGTGCACGACCTGGACGATGGAATGCCTGGTGCTGTGGACATCCGCGCTCGACGATGCCGGTGAGTACCCGACCGGCCCGGGGTTTCGCGTTCGGCGGACCGGCCGATTCACGGCGGTAGGCGGCGTTGCCGAACTGTTGGGAGCGAGCCGGTGCGGACGGTGGGTCCCCGAGTTCCGGGCAGGATCGCCGCCGCGCTCGGCGGATCGACGCAGGGGCCGCGTGCGGGGCGACGTGCTGGACGGCGCGCCAGTCGTAGGCGGGGGGGCACTCGGTGGGCTCATGGCGTTCTTGGCGCGCTGGCGGCTGCGCCCTTGTCCACGGCGGTGCGCGCCTTCGGGTTCGTGGGCAGGTCCGGTCCACCGCACCGCTGCACTCGGCCGGACCGCCGTACGCCCGTGTGAGGGGGGAGGCGCTGGAAAGCGCCGGCCTGGAGGCACACATGTGTGCTCGATGGCGCCGGTGAGTTCCTGGGGTTCTCGGCGTGCGCGGGCGGCTTCGCCGTGGTCTACCTCGGTGGGCGGCCTGGCCGTGGGCGGTCGGCCGTGACCTGGTGAACGCGGTGCATGCCGTCGGACTCCTGGGCGGGGGTCCGGTCCCTTGGACCGCTGTGCTCGGGCGGGGCGCCGTACGGCTGGGTGAGCGGGTAGCGCTGAAACGCGCCGGTGCGGACATGGGGTCGGCGGTGCGCGGGCTCGCGGAGGGGCCGTGGAGTTCTCGGCTCGTCGGTCGGTCCGGCCGGGTGCTGGGGCGGTGGGTGTGGCCGCCCTGGGCGCGGTCCGGGGCGGCTTGGCGGACGGGAGCGGCGCGCCCCTCGCGGCGCTGACGGCGTGACCCCGAGGGGCGCCGCTCAGCGGCGGGCGGCGACGATGGCGGTGATGGCGCGTTCCAGGGCGTAGGCGGGGTCGGTTCCGGCGCCCTTGACCTGGGCGTCCGTCTCGGCGACCACGGCGATGGCGTGGGCGATGCCGTGGGCGGTCCAGTGCCTGGCCTGCTGGCGGATGGACTTGATCTTCCACGGCGGGACACCGGCGCGCTTGGCGACCTCGCCTTCGCCGACGCCGCGGATCGGCTGGCCCGCGATGGCGAGACCGCGCAGGGACCGGGCCAGTGCGCTGGTGATGAGGACCGGTGAGGTGCCGATGGCCAGGGCCCAGCGGAGCTGTTCGAGCGCGTCGGGCAGATTGCCCTCCAGGGCGCGGTCGGCGACGGTGAAGCCGCTGACCTCGGCCTTGCCGGTGTAGTAGCGGGCCACCGCCGCCTCGTCGATGCGGCCTTCGGTGTCCGCGCACAGCTGGGCGCATACTGCGGCGAGCTCGCGGAGGTCGCTGCCGACCGTGTCGAGGATCGTCTGGGCGACGTTCCGGGTGACCGAGCGCCCCTCGCGCTGAAACTCGCCCCGGATGAACTCCAGCCGCTCGGCCGGCTTGGTCAGCTTCGCGCAGTCGATCCGGTGCGCGCCCGCCTTGAGCAGGCCGTCGAGCAGCGCCTTGCCCTTGGCGCCGCCCGCGTGCACCGCGACCAGCACGGCGGTGTCGGCGGGGTCGGCCGCGTAGGCGAGGACTCCGGGCACCATGTCCTTGACGATGTCCTGCGCGGCGCGCAGCACCACCACCCGCCGCTCGCCGAACAGCGAGGGGGAGGTCAGCTCCGCGAACTGGCCGGGATGGAAGGTGCCCGGGGCGAGCTCGTGCACCTCCGTGGTGGGATCTTCCTCGCGCACCGCCGCGGCGATCCTCGCGACGGCCCGCTCCACCAGCAGTTCCTCGTCGCCGACCACCACACACACGGCTGGGACGGGCGCACCACTCATGCTCCCAGCATGGCACGGCGTCCACCCGCTCGGGCACGAGAGCGGCCCACCCGCCCGGACCCGCGCCGATCCGAAGCCGCTCCCGCGCCGGTGCGCCGCGACGCGGCCCGCGTCCCACCGCCAGACGCGCGAATCCGATCGCCCGGGGCGCACGGCGACCTCGCCTGGATCCACTTCCGGCTTCCGCGTCGCGGACCAGGAGTCTCGGCCTCATCAGCCCGTGGGCGGTACCGGAGCCGAGGCGGCACCCGGCATGGACGACCGCGTGCGACAGCGGACGCATGCCGTCTACGCGACCGCGTTCGTTCCGGGGACGCGGCCGCCGTCGTGGCCGAGCGGGTGGAGGCCGCATGACGCGGGCCGGGGAGGCACCATGATCCGCTCATGACCGCCTGTGCGTTGGGATGCTCTGCTTGCGCGTGCGGGGTGCGGGCGCCGTGGTGCGTTCGTGCCGGCGGGCGGTCGAGCGGGCCGGTCCGGGCGATCCGGACCAGGTGGGAAGACCGGCGCGTTCGCTCGGCCGGGGTCCGTTCGTGCTCGCCGTGCCGGGGGCCGCGCATGTCTTGATGAGGGCACCGAGCAGCTGTGTGCGCGGCGGCCTCGGCGAGGTCGGCCATGCAGTCGAGAAGCCCGGGCACCAAGGTCCTGACCATGTCTCGTGCGGCGCGGCTCCGTGAGCCGCTGCTCCGGACGGCGCCGGGCGACGACACCCGGACCGGGCGGGATGGTGCGCGGCCGGAGGTGAAGCGTGCACCTCGACGGCGTCCCCGCCCGGTGTCACGCGGGGGCCGGTCACGGCGGCCGGGACGGGCCGCGGGTGGTGATGCGGAGCCCGTCGGGTGTGGCGGAGACGGCGATGTCGCCGTGGAGGTCGGTGCGGTAGTTCGCGGCGCCGGCGCCGCTGAGGACGTCGAGTACGGCGGGCACCGGATGGCCGTACGTATTGCCCGCCCCGACGGAGGTGACGGCCACCTGGGCCGAGGCCGCCCTGAGGAAGCCGGGGTCCTGGCCGGCGGCTCCGTGGTGCGGGACCTTGAGGACGTGCACCGGCTCGACGCCGCCGGCGAGCAGCCGCGCCTGGACGTCCTCCTCGATGTCACCGGTGAGCAGGAAGGTCACCTCGGCGGCCGGTTCGCCCGGCGGGGTGCGGCGGACGCGGAGGACCACGCTGCCGGCGTTGTCGGGGCCGGTGAAGCCGGGTGCGGGCCAGAGTACATCGGCGTGGACGGGGCCGGCCGCGAGCGTGTCGCCCGCCTCGACCGTCCGCACGGCGGTGCCGAGTGCCGCGACCGAGGCGGGCGGCGGCCGCTCGGGCGGACCGCCCACCACCACCTGGTGCAGCTCGCGGTGGCGGGCCACCCCCGACACCCCGCCCGCGTGGTCGTGGTCGCCGTGGGTGACGACGAGCAGGGGCACGGTTCGGACACCGAGCCGCCGCAGGCAGCCGTCGACGGCACGGGGGTCGGGGCCCGCGTCGACCACGACGGCGGCGCCGGGGCCGGCGGACAGCACCACCGCGTCACCCTGGCCCACGTCGCAGGCCACCAGCAGCCAGCCCTGCGGCGGCCAGCCCGGGACCGCGCACCGGGCGCCCGCCAGCACCAGTACGGCCGTGAGGCCCGCGGCCAGCAGCCGCCGCGGGCTGCCCCAGAGCACGAGCAGCAGCAGTAGCGCGGCGGCCAGCAGCGCCGCCCCCGCCCAGCCGCCGGGCCAGCCGAGCGAGCCGCCCGGCAGCGCCGCGCCCAGGCGGGCCACCGCGACGATCCACGCGACCGCCAGCCCGGCCGGGCGGACCGCGAGTTCGGCACCCAGCGGCCAGACCGGGCCGAGCGCCGCCGCGGCGGCGCCGATCACCGTGGCGGGTACCACCGCGGGCGCCACCAGGACATTGGCCGGAACCGACACCAGGCTCACCTCAGCCGCCAGGACGACCAGCAGCGGTGCCACCGCGACCTGCGCCGCCAGCGGCACGGCGAGCCCTTCGGCCGCCCACCTGGGGAGCCGGTGCCCCAGGCGGTCGCGCCAGCGCGGCGCCCAGACCAGGATTCCCCCGGTGGCGACCACGGAGAGCGCGAAGCCGTACGAGCGGGCCAGCCCCGGATCGAACAGCACGAGCAGCACGACGGCGGCGGCGAGCGCCGCCAGCCCGGCCCGCTGCCTGCCGAGCACCAGCGCCAGCAGGGTGACACCGCCCATCACGGCGGCGCGCAGCACACTCGGCTCCGCCCGCGCGACCAGCACGAAGGCGGCGATCCCGACTCCGCCGAGCACACACGACGCGACCGTGCCCAGACGCAGCAGCCGCGCCGCGCCCAGCAGCGCGCCGAGCAGGATCGCCAGATTGGCGCCGCTGACCGCGGTGAGGTGCGCGAGGCCGCTGAGCCGCAGGTCCTCGGCCACGTCGGCGTCCAGCCGTGACGTGTCGCCGACCACCAGAGCGGCCAGCAGCCCTGCCTCGGCCGGCGGCAGCACTTCGCACGCCTCGCGCAGCGCCGCCCGCACCGCCCCGGCCGCGCGGTGGGCCGCCGACGGGGGACTCGGCTCCTGGGGCGGCCCGCGTACCAGCAGCAGGGCGGCCACCAGCCCGTCCTGCTCGGACCTGACCAGCCGGGCCCGCACCGTGACGCGCTGGCTCGGCAGCAGGTCCTGCCAGCCGGGCCCGGCGGCGACCAGCACCACCGGCACCCGGTCGACCGTGCGGGCGCCCGCGACCGTCACCGCCTCGGTGCGGCCTTCGAGGACGTAGCCGTCCGGCACCGCCCCGCCCCGCCGCTCGTGCGGGTCGGAGCCGAGGGTGACCTCGACCGTCGCGTGCGCCTCCTCACCCGCCAGCCGGTACACCGCTCCGCCCTGCACGGCCGCCATGCGCGTGCCGACGGCCACCGACGCGGCCGCGACGCACACCAGGGTGGCCGCCAGCACCAGCGCCCACGCACCCGCCCCGCGCCGGTGGGCCACCAGCGCCGCCAGGCAGCCCGCCAAGGCCGTCGCCCCGACGGCCGCCGCCACGACCGGCGCGGCCCCCAGCAGCACCAGCGCCGTCCCCCACACCCCGGCCGCCGGCGGCACCAGCCGCAGATCCGGCGGTGCCATGGGATCGTCGGGCTCGTCTAGCAGCTCCGGGTTCATCGGAACCCCGTCATGCAGCGTCCCGCCGCGGCGGCTGACGGCACCGGCCGCAGTGGTGGAGGGCTTGAGGATGTGAGCACCGTAGTCACCGGCGCCCGTGGGGTGGTAGGCGATGGCAGCGGTCGTGGCGGTACGAACTCGAACGAGGTGGGCCCGGACTGCCGGCTCGGCGCGTCTCGGGGTGCGTTCGTGCGGATGGCCGCCACGGCGTCCGATGGCGTCGGTCGCGGTGCCGCGGGGCACCAGGGGGCGAGTGTCGGCGTCGCGGTCGATGTGCCTGAGCGCGCCGGAGGGGCGGCGGTGCGGCGTGTCGGCGAGCGGACTCGTGGACGTGTGCTTGGGGAGAGCGGCCGCCGATGAGCGGCTTGGCGCGGAACGGGCGGCCGGGCCGGTAGAGCGGTCTGGGCGGGTGGACTCGACGCGGGATCACAGCGTCACCAGTTCGGCCAGGTCGGCGAAGCGGGCCTCGCCGATGCCGGAGACGTCGCGTAGCTGGTCGATCGAGGTGAAGCCTTGGTTGGCGGTGCGGTGGCGGATGATGCGCTCGGCGAGGACGGGCCCGATGCCGGGCAGGGAGTCGAGCTGCTGGACCGTCGCGGTGTTGAGGTTGATGGGCGCGGCTCCGGCCGTGCCGGGTGGGGCGGCGGGAGCCTGGCCGGGGGGTGCCGGGGGCGCGGTGGTGTTGACCAGGATCTGCTCGCCGTCCACCAGTACGCGGGCGAGGTTCAGGGTGTCGGTGTCGGCGCCGGGTTCGGCACCGCCCGCCGCCGCCAGCGCGTCCACGACGCGTGAGCCCGTCGGGAGGGTCAGCACACCGGGTTCGCGCACGCGGCCTCCGACGTGCACGACGAGCAGCGAGGCCGAGGGTGCCGGCCGGGTCGGATCGGCCGAGGTGGCCGGCGGTGCCGCCGAGGCGGTCGGCACCGCGACTCCGCTCGTGTGCGGTCGGGTGCCCAGCGTGAACCACAGCGCCGCCAGGCCCGCGAGCAGGCAGACCGCCGCGATGGCGAGCACACCGGGCAGGCCCGGGTTGAGGGCGAGGGGGAGATCGGCCAGCCGCTCGCGCAGCCGGCCCAGTGGCCCGCCCCCGTGGGCGTCGCCACCGTCGGCGGCCGCGGCCGCGGCTTCACCGGTTCCGCCCGGCCGGTCGTCCGGCGCGCCGCTGCGCGGCGCCGGGCCCGCCCTGGGGGTGTTCGCGGTGTAGGGAGGCGGGGGCGGCGCGGTGAAGTCGGGCGGCGGACCCTCACGTGCGCGCTCGGTACCGCCCGTGGGTTCATCGGCCGCCCCCTTCGCAGGTCCCGCCGTACGGTTCTCGCTCGGCCACGGCGCGGGGACGGGGGCGCGAGCGTACGGCGGTGGCGGCGGTACGGACGCGTGGTCGAGCGGGACGGCGGCCGCGTGTCCCGGCGGATCGGTCGGTTCCGGTTCACCAGTTCGGTGGAGCACCGCCGCGCAGGGCCGCCCTAAGGTCGCGGCCGAGGGCGTCGGCGCGGTCGGCTCCGAACCGGTCGCGTCGGCCGGGCCGCTGATCGGCGCGGGTCGGGCGGGTACTTCCGCCTCGCGCTGTTCTCCGGTCGGCGGGAGTGCCACGGCCGGGGATGACGTCGACGCTCCTGCGGTCGATCCGTGCGCACGGGCGCGTTCGTCGGACGGCGCCGGTGGGGCGGATCCTGCGGTGGGCGATCGACCGCCAGGTCGAGGTGAGTACCTGGTGGCCTCGGACGATGTCGGTCCGGTCGCGCGGGCGGATCCGTCAGTTGGCGCCGGCGGGTCGGGTACCCCCGCCTCTGGCCGCCCATCAGCTTCTGCTGTGAACAGGGCGGACGTGGCCGCCGGTGCGGCGGGGTGCTGCTGCGGGAACGGGGGTGCGGCGGTGGCGGTGCCGAGGCGCCGGACGAGGGCGTGCACGGCACCGAAGCCCAGCGGTTCGGTCGGGGCGTCGGCGGACACGGGAGCGGGGCGCGCCGGTGGCGGAGCGGGCGAGGGGCCGCGGGCGGACGGAGGGGGCGGCGGCCGGTCGGATGGGACGGGAGTGGGCGGGGCGGCGGCCGGGGCCGGGGCGGTGACGCGCCGGAGGCGGGCGCGGACCGCGGCGGGGTCGGGGACCGGGCGGCGGAGGGGGAGGAGAACTCTCATGTGCGCCAGCCTGCCGGGCGGCGGCCTGCGGCGTCCCGCTCCGGCCCCGGGCTGTGGACAAGTCGGGCTTGTCCACAGCCCGACCGGGCGGTCGGTTGACGCGGGCCGCGGTGGTGTGCGCCGCCCAAAGACGCGGCGAGGCCGACGCGGGAACCGAACGCCCCGGACACGAACGGAGGGCCGCACCCATCGGGTGCGGCCCTCCGTTCAGATGACCGGGTGTGCGTCCCGCCGGCGGGACGGCCGGGTCAGGAGCTCTGCTGCAGCGCCGCCGCCTGCTTGGCGATGGACGACTTGCGGTTCGCGGCCTGGTTCTTGTGGATGACGCCCTTGCTGGCCGCCTTGTCCAGCTGGCGGGCGGCGGCCCGCTGCAGCTCGAGGGCCTTGTCGGCGTCGCCGGACTCGGCGGCCTCGTGGAACTTGCGGATCGCGGTCTTCAGCGAGGACTTGACCGACTTGTTCCGCATCCGGCGCTTCTCGTTCTGCTTGATGCGCTTGATCTGCGACTTGATGTTCGCCATGCGAGAGCCTGCTCCAGTTGATCATGAGGAATTCGTCGGACGTTCAGCGGTCAGGCCGTGGGCAGCCGTTCCACGGGGCCGCGAGCGTCGACGAAGGGTAACCGAGTTCGGCACGGCGAAACAGACCGAACTCATGTCGAATGCCCGAGACACGGGCTTCCATTATGACCCGCGCCACCGGGTGCTCGGTCCATCGCCCCCGTGAACTGGGCCACCGCCGTCCGGCGCACCCCGCGCCGCGCGGTCGGCCGCCGTCACTCCGGCAGCACCCAGCCCTCCTGGTAGGCGGCCCACTGCTCGGGGGTCGCGGTGAAATCGACGTACAGGGCGGTGCCGAAGCGCTCGCGCGGCTCGGGCAGGGACGACAGCCCGAGGCGGATGGCACGGGTGGAGGTCTCGGTGGTCTCGGCCTCGGGATTGCGGGTGGCGTGGTCGTCGGGGTAGGCGGGCACGCCCATCAGCAGCTGCACGTCTTCGGGTACGGCCTCGAGCGCGAGCCGGGTCTGCCGGACCACGAAGCCGCCGTACAGGCCCTCCATCGGCATCGCCGTGTCGTAGGCCATCACCGCGACCTGGTCCAGCCGCTCGGCGACCTCGGTGAGGTAACCGGTGGACCAGTACTTGCTCTTGCCCGTGACGAGCTGGATCGGGAAGTTCAGCCCGGCCAGCGGCTCCACCTGCGGCACGGCGCTGGACAGCAGCGCGTCGTCGCCGATCTCCTCGCGGGTGGCGTCGAGCAGGTCGAGCAGCGAGCGGTCGTTGTTGTTCACCGGCTCGAAGTTGTAGTGGACGCCGTCGAAGCCGGCGTCCACGACCTGGGACGCGGCGGCGACGATCCGCTCCCGGGTCTCGTCGTCGGAGAGGTCGAGCCGCCCGGCCTCCACCCGCTGGCCGACCCACGCCGAGACCCGCACGTCGGGGAGCGCCTCGCGGAAGCGCCGCAGGAAGTCCTCGGCGCCCGGGTACAGCCCGGCGTCGAGGGAGCCGTCGAGTTCGAGCGGGCCGACGTGGACGTAGACGTCACTGATCTGGCCCGCGGATATCCTGGGCGCGAGGGCGTCCAGCTCGGCCTGGCCGTTGCGGCCGTCGACCCAGGCGTGGCCCATCCACAGCGCGTTCCCGCCGTTCGACCGGGCCCATTCGGTCGGCTCGCCGGTGAACTGCATCTGGATCAGCACGCCGCCGGCGACCGCGACGACCAGCACGGCGGCGATGGCGGCGAGCACGCGCTGCAACAGCCACTTCACGTCCTGCTGTCTCCGTTCGGGGGCTCGCGTCCCGTACGAGGGCGCGGTGGCGGCATGGGACGATAGGGGGTGCCGGCAGTCAGCCTAGCCGCGACGCCGCCAGCCGGAGCCTGTGCCCGACGAAACCACCACCGACGGAAGCGAACGGACCACGGTGTCGCCGAGAAAGACGTCTCCCCAGCCGAGCCGGACCGATCCCGCGCTGATCCGCAATTTCTGCATCATCGCGCACATCGACCACGGCAAGTCCACGCTCGCCGACCGGATGCTGCAGCTCACCGGTGTCGTCGACGACCGCCAGATGCGCGCGCAGTACCTCGACAGGATGGACATCGAGCGCGAGCGCGGCATCACCATCAAGTCGCAGGCCGTCCGGCTGCCGTACACGGCGAGCGACGGCGAGACCTACGTGCTGAACCTCATCGACACGCCCGGCCACGTCGACTTCACCTACGAGGTGTCGCGCTCGCTGGCGGCGTGCGAGGGCGCGATCCTGCTGGTCGACGCGGCGCAGGGCATCGAGGCGCAGACCCTCGCCAACCTGTACCTGGCGCTGGAGAACGACCTCCAGATCATCCCGGTGCTGAACAAGATCGACCTTCCGGCCGCCCAGCCCGACAAGTACGCCGCCGAGCTGGCCGGGATCATCGGCTGCGAGCCCTCCGACGTGCTGCGGGTCAGCGCCAAGACCGGCATCGGCGTGCCCGAGCTGCTGGACGAGGTGGTGCGCCTGGTGCCGCCGCCGCAGGGCAGCGCCGACGGGCCCGCCCGTGCGCTCATCTTCGACTCCGTGTACGACTCCTACCGGGGCGTCGTCACCTACGTGCGGGTCGTCGACGGCCACCTGGGCCAGCGCGAGCGGATCTCGATGATGTCCACCGGCGCCACCCACGAGATGCTCGAGGTGGGCGTCATCTCGCCGGAGCCCACCAAGTCCGACGGGCTCGGCGTCGGCGAGGTGGGCTACCTGATCACCGGTGTGAAGGACGTCCGCCAGTCCCGGGTGGGCGACACCGTCACCTCGGCGGCCAAGGGCGCCACCGAGATGCTGGGGGGCTACAAGGACCCCCGGCCCATGGTGTTCTCCGGGCTGTACCCGATCGACGGCAGCGACTACCCGGTGCTCAGGGACGCCCTGGACAAGCTCCAGCTCAACGACGCCGCACTGGTCTACGAGCCCGAGACCTCGGCGGCGCTCGGCTTCGGCTTCCGCTGCGGCTTCCTCGGCCTGCTGCACCTGGAGATCGTGCGCGAGCGGCTGGAGCGGGAGTTCGGCCTCGACCTCATCTCCACGGCGCCCAACGTGGTGTACCAGGTGACGATGGAGGATGCCTCCGAGCACATCGTCACCAACCCGAGCGAGTTCCCCGAGGGCAAGATCGCGTCGGTGCACGAGCCCGTGGTCCGCGCCACGCTGCTGGCGCCGGCCGAGTTCGTGGGCGCGATCATGGAGCTGTGCCAGAGCCGGCGCGGGTCGATGCTGGGCATGGACTACCTGTCCGAGGACCGCGTCGAGATGCGCTACACGCTGCCGCTGGCCGAGATCGTCTTCGACTTCTTCGACCAGCTGAAGTCCAAGACCCGCGGCTTCGCCTCGCTCGACTACGAGCCCACCGGCGAGCAGGCGGCCGACCTGGTGAAGGTCGACATCCTGCTGCAGGGCGAGACCGTCGACGCCTTCTCGGCCATCGTGCACCGCGACCGCGCCTACGCCTACGGCGTGGAGATGACCAAGAAGCTGCGCGAACTGATCCCCCGGCAGCAGTTCGAGGTGCCGATCCAGGCGGCGATCGGCTCGCGGGTGATCGCCCGTGAGAACATCCGCGCGATCCGCAAGGACGTGCTCTCCAAGTGCTACGGCGGCGACATCTCCCGCAAGCGCAAGCTGCTGGAGAAGCAGAAGGAGGGCAAGAAGCGGATGAAGATGGTCGGCCGGGTCGAGGTGCCGCAGGAGGCCTTCATCGCGGCGCTGTCCAACGAGCCGGCGGGGGAGAAGAAGAAGTAGCCCGCCGTGCGTCAGCCGTCGGCGCCGGGGCGCTCGGGCACCAGCAGCCCCGCCTGGCGGGCGGCGGCGCGCAGGTAGGCGCGGACCTCGCCCGGCGCGCGGGGCCCCGGCCGGAACATCAGGTTGTACAGCAGCGCGCCGAACAGCAGGTCGAGCACGAGTTCGGGATCGGTCCCGCGGTCCGGGGCAGCGGCGGCCGACTCGCGGCGGATCACCGCCGCCAGGGCGGCGCGCCGCTCGACCACCACCCCGTCCCAGTAGCGGCGCAGCAGTTCGGGATGGGTCTCGGCCGCCGCGACGAGCTGCGCGACGAGCCGCTGGGTGCTGTGCCGCTCCATCAGCTCGACGGTGCTGTCCAGCGCCTGCGCCAGCGACATCCGGCGGATCTCGGCGGCGTCGGCGGGCGCCTGGGTGCGCGCGTACTCCAGGGCGCCCAGCAGCAGCTCCTCCTTGCCCGCCCAGCGGCGGTAGACGCTCAGCCGGGTGGTGCCGGCCCGCTTGGCGACGCCCTCGATGGTGGTGCCGTCGACCCCGCGCTCGGTGAAGAGGTCGAGGGCGGCCGCCAGGATCGCGCGGTCGGTGGCCGGGTCGCGCGGCCGGCCGACGGCGCCGCCCGCGCTCACCGCGGCCGTCCCGCGGCGATCGCCGTCCGGCGCGTGGGGGCCGGGCGGCGCGCGGAGTATAGGGCAGGGCCGCCCGGAAGCCCCGCGGCGGCGGCCCGGCCGTCCACAACCGCGGCCGCCGCCCCCGACTTGTCCACAACCGACCGGTAGCCGGCGCGCGGCGCACGGCCGGTGCGCGAGACTGGGTTATGGGGACGCCCCCCTGGGCGGGCGGGGGATGTGCGGGGGTGGGCGGCGGCCGGCCTGGGGAGCGGGGTGGTGCGCCGGGCGGCGGTCAGCGGACGGCGCCGCGGTCCAGCAGGGCGCTCAGCCATGACACCGGGTCCGTTCCGCGCAGGGCGCGCCAGCCGATGTGGCCGTCGGGGCGGAGCAGCACGGCGTCCCTGCGGGCCGGGCGGTAGCCGCGGCGGACGGCGCGGCAGTGGTCCACCAGGAGTTCATCCACCCAGCTTGCCGTATTCGCCGTCTTGGTGGAGTTCGCCACTTTCAGCACCCGCAGGTCCGGTCCGAGGCGTTCGCGCAGGCCGGTGGCGAGTTCGCGCTGCACCGGGGTGGGCGGTCCGAACAGCAGCAGGCTCCAGCCGCCGCGCATCCGCGCCAGCAGCGTGCCCGTGGAGCCGTCGGGCAGCCGCACCTCGGCGTCGGGGCCGCGGTCGCCGGGGCGCGGCGCTCCGGTGAGCAGCTCGAGCGCGCGTCCGCCGGGGGCGGTGGCCGGGGCCAGCGGCCCGCGGCGGTAGCCGGTGTCGAGCTGGGACACGGCCCGCATGAGCTGCCGCCGCACCGGCGCGGTGCGGCTCAGCGGCAGCACCACCCATTCGCGCAGCAGCCGGTGCGCCGCCCGGTCGCTGAGCGCCGCCTCGGTGAGCGCGGTGGTGTCGCGCACCGTGGCGGCGGCCACCGGCCGCCGCTCGGCGGCGTAGCTGTCCAGCAGCTCCGGCGCGGCCCGGCCGTTCGCCACCAGGGCCAGCTTCCAGCCCAGGTTGTGGGCGTCGCCGAGTCCGAGGTTCATGCCCTGGCCGCCCGACGGGCTGTGCACGTGCGCCGCGTCGCCGGCCAGCAGCACCCGGCCGGAGCGGTAGCGGGCGGCGAGCCGGCGCTGGACCCGGAAGGCCGACACCGGGCCACCCGCCTCCAGCCGGGGCGCGGGCTCGCCGCGCCGCTCGGCCAGCAGCCGCCGCAGCAGCTCCTCGGGCCGGTCGGTGTCCACCCGCGCCCCCTCGGGCAGCGAGGCGGTGATCCGCCACTGGCCGTCGCCGGGCATCGGCAGCGCGGCGAGGACGCCGTCGGGGTGCAGCCACACGGCGGTCTCGTCGGCGGGGCGGTCCCAGTCGATCCGGGCGTCGGCGATCAGGAAGGTCTGCGGCAGTGCGTCGCCCTCGAACGCGATCCCGGCCAGCGAACGCGTGGTGCTGTGCGCGCCGTCGCAGCCCACCAGCCAGTCGGCCGGATGCCGCGCCTCGCCCTGCGGCCCTTTGAGGATCGCGGTGACGCGCCCGTCGCCGGCGGCGAGGTCGACGAGTTCGTGCTCCCAGCGGATCGTGCCGCCCAGCTCCGCCACCCGGTCCCGCAGCGCCGCCTCCACCTCGGCCTGGCCGATGAGGAACACGGACGGCGGCTCCTGCGGACGCGCCCGCACGTGCGCCAGCCGCCGGGGGCCCGCGTACACCCCGGCGCCCATCGCGGCCACCGCGCGCCGCGGCAGCTCGCCGGCGGCGCCGAGCCAGTGCAGGATCTCCATGCCCCGCGCCGTCAGCCCGAGTGCGCGCGAACCGGCGGCCGGACCCGGTGCCCGGTCGGCCACCACCGTGTCGACGCCCCGGCCGAGCAGTTCGCAGGCCAGGGCGAGCCCGGTCGGGCCCGCGCCGACCACCAGCACCGTCGCCATCTCGCTCCTACTTATAAAACAGAACAGTACTGTATTGAAATTAGCCTTGGAGCGGCCCGCGGGCAAGCACGGACACGCGGGCGCCGCCCGCGGTGGATCAGCCGGACGGACGGCCGTCGGGCGGCGGCCGGTCGTGCCACGGCGCCTCGGGCGGCGGGCCGTCCGGGCGGTACTCGCCCTCCGGCGCCCCGGTGCGGCGGCCGAGCCCGATGCCGTGCTGCTGCTCGAACTGGGTGAGCCGCTGGCCGATCTGGTCCTCCAGCCGGCCCAGGTAGCGCATGCTCTTCCAGTACGCGAGCCGGCGCTTGGCGCTGCGCGGCTCGCGGTGGTTCTGGCCGTACACCCGCTCAAGGTCGGTGATCAGCAGGTTGTACAGCTCGACGGCCTCGGTGACATTGCCGTTGTAGGCGACCTGGTCGGCGAGGTTGCGCCGCGCCTCCAGGGTGGTGGCGTGGTCGCGGCCCAGGGCGCGCACCAGGTCGGGCAGCAGCTCCTGGAAGAGCTGGAGCGACAGGTACTGGTCGCCGACCTCGCCGGTGAAGAACGCGATCGCGCGCCGCGCCGTCAGGCTCGCGGGGTGGTCGGCGCCGAACACCCGCACCAGGTCGGGCAGCAGCTCGGTGTACAGCCGCAGCGCCTCGTGCCGGTTGGCCTTGCGCCCGCCGCGCGCCTCTGCGGTGTAGTGGGCGTGGTTGTGGCGCGCCGTCAGGGTCTCGGGGTGGTCGGGGCCGAGCAGCCGCGTGATCACCGGGACGAACTGCTGGTACAGCCAGGCCGTCTGGGTGTGGTCGCCGGCGCCGATCGCCATGTTGATGGCGCCCAGCCGGGGCGCCAGCTCGGGGTGGTCCAGCGGGTTCGGCCCTGCCGCGGCCGGACCCGGCGCGGCCTGGCCGGGCATCCCCTGGCCCATCGGCGGCGGACGGTGGCCGGCGGCGGTGGCCGCCGTGGCCGAGACCGGCCCCGGGGCCGCCGAGAACTGCGGGCCCGAGCGCTCGGCGCCGGCCGTGGGCGCGGCCCGCGCGGCGATCGCCCGCAGCACCCCGCCGACCAGCTCGGCGTCCTGCGGACGCTGGAGCGGATCCTTGGCCAGCAGCGCCGTGATCAGGTGGTCGAGCTCGCTGGGGACGTCGGGGCGCCGGTCCGGCAGCGGCTTGGGGGTGGCGGAGACGTGCGCCGCCACCACCCGCACCATCGGGCCGTGGCCGAAGGGCGGGTCGCCGGTCAGCAGCTCGTAGAGCACGCAGCCGAGCGCGTAGAGGTCGCTGCGCCCGTCGAGCGCGTCGGCGCGCGCCTGCTCCGGCGACATGTACGCGGCGGTGCCGATCAGCGAGCCGGTGGTGGTCAGCCGGGCGTCGGTCTGCACCGTCTCGTGGAAGCCGGCGATGCCGAAGTCGAGGACCTTCACCGCGCCGCTCGGCGTCAGCATCAGGTTGGACGGCTTGATGTCGCGGTGCACCACGCCCGCGGCGTGCGCCGCCGACAGCGCGTCGCAGACCTGGGAGCCCCACTCCAGCACGCGCGGCACCGGGACGGGGCCGTCGTCGGCCAGCACCTCGTCGATGGAGCGGCCGGCCAGCAGTTCCATCACCGCGAAGACCGCGCCGTCGTGCCGGCCGTAGTCGTACAGGATCACGATGTTGGGATGCCCGGCCAGCTGCGCGGTGACCTGCGCCTCGCGCTCGAAGCGGTCGACGGCGCCAGGCGCGTCGCCGGCGCCCTGCCGGATCAGCTTGACCGCGACCGAGCGGTTCAGCCGCTCGTCCCTGGCCTGCCAGACCTCGCCCATGCCGCCCGCGCCCAGTTTGCTCTCCAGGCGGTAGCGGCCGTCCAGCAGTCGTCCTTGCACGGTCATCCTCTCCACCCGCCCGGCCACGCCCCGTTCCGGCAATAGCAGAGTACTCGCCGCGGTCGCGAACACTCCCGGCCGAGCCGGACTCGTCCCGCGCGGACGAAGCGGTCGCGGCGATGGCCGAGACTGGAGGCATGCCCGCTGTTGCCCTCGACGGCGACCCCGTACCCGCCGACGGGGCACTGCCCGCCGCCGCCCTCGCCGAGGCCGGCACCCGCCCCTTCGGCGTCTACGTCCACGTGCCCTTCTGCGCCACCCGCTGCGGCTACTGCGACTTCAACACCTACACCGCCGCCGAACTGGGCAACGGCGCCTCCCGCAGCAGCTACGCCGACCAGGCCGTCCAGGAGGTGCGGCTGGCCAGGCGGGTGCTCGGCGGCGCCGAAATCCCGGTCCGCACGGTCTTCTTCGGCGGCGGCACCCCCACCCTGCTGCCCCCCGGCGACCTCGGCCGGGTGCTGCGCGCCGTGCGCGATGAGTTCGGCCTGGCCGAGGGCGCCGAGATCACCACCGAGGCCAATCCCGAGACCGTCGACCAGGCCGCCCTCGAACGGCTGCGCGCCGAGGGCTTCACCCGGATCTCCTTCGGCATGCAGAGCGCCCGCACGCACGTCCTCGCCCTGCTCGACCGGACCCACACCCCGGGCCGCGCCCAGCAGTGCGTCGCCTGGGCGCGCGCCGCCGGCTTCGAGCACGTGAACCTGGACCTCATCTACGGCACCCCGGGCGAGACCGACGACGACTGGCGCGCCTCGCTGCACGCCGCGATCGCCACCGGCGCCGACCACGTCTCGGCCTACTCGCTCATCGTGGAGGAGGGCACCCGCCTGGGCGCCCGGGTCAGGCGCGGCGAGCTGCCCGAGCCCGACGACGACGTGCTCGCCGACCGCTACCTCCTCGCCGACCGCATGCTCTCCGACGCCGGCTTCGACTGGTACGAGGTCTCGAACTGGGCGCGCGGACCCGCCGCGCGCAGCGCCCACAACAACCTCTACTGGACGGGCGGCGACTGGTGGGGGATCGGCCCCGGCGCGCACAGCCACGTCGGCGGCACCCGCTGGTGGAACGTCAAGCACCCCGCCGCCTACGCGGGGCGGCTCGCCGAGGGTGCCAGCCCCGGACAGGCCCGCGAGATCCTCGACGCCGACCAGCGCCGCTTCGAGCGGGTGCTGCTCGAACTCCGCCTCGCCGAGGGGATCCCGCTCGAACTGCTCGCGCCCGACGGCCGCCGGGCCGCCGCCCGCGCCGTCGCCGACGGGCTGCTGGCCGCCGGTCCGCACACCCGGGGCAGGGCCGTGCTCACCACCCGCGGCCGGCTCCTCGCCGACGCCGTGGTGCGCGAACTCACCTGAGGCCGCGCACGCCGACGGCCGCACGGCGGGAGCCGTGCGGCCGTCGGGAGAGCGCTCGTACCGCGCCGGCTACTTGATGATGCGCAGCGCGAAGGGATAGCGGTGCCACTCGCCGCGGTTGGCGGCGAGGCCGGCCATGATGCCCAGACCCAGCGAGGCCAGCCAGGCGATCAGGTAGGTGAAGGCGCCGATCACGACGATCATCAGCACCATCGACACCACGTAGGCGATCAGGATCGTCAGCTGGAAGTTCAGCGCCTCCTTGGCCTGGTCGGCGACGAACGGCGACTGGTCCTTCTTCACCAGCCAGGCGATCAGCGGCACCAGGAAGCCGAAGATGCCGCCGCCGATGTGCGCGACCATCGCCCAGGTGCGGTCGTCGGGCGAGCTGGGCACCTGCTGGCCGCCGAAGGCGGGGTCCCAGGCCGGCGTCTGGCCGGTGGGCTGCGCCGGGTAGCCCGGCTGGCCGTACGCCTGGCCGTAGGAGGGGTCGGCGCCGTAGCCCTGGCCCTGCTGCTCCCAGGCGGGGGCCTGCCCGCCGGAGGGCTGCCCGTAGCCGGGCTGGCCGCCCGAGGTCTGGCCGTAACCGGGCTGGCCGTACCCGGGGGAGGGCTGGCCGTAGCCCGGCTGCCCCCCGGACGGCTGGCCGTAGCCCGGCTGCCCGCCCGACGGCTGGCCGTAGCCGCTCTGGTCGTATCCCTGCTGCCCGTAACCGGGCTGCCCGCCGGAGGGCTGGCCGTAGCCGCCCTGGTCGTATCCCTGCTGCCCGTAGCCCTGCTGGCCGCCGGAGGGCTGGCCGTAGCCGTACGGACCACCGTCGGGTGGAGGGGGCTGCGACCCGCCGTAGTTGCTCATGTGCTGCCGCGCTTCCTGATCAACGATTGATGTTCCGGACGGGCGGGGGGACCGAGGTGGGGACGGACGGCCGGCCCGCCAGGGGAGCGGGCTACACCTGGCCGGTGCCGGGAGCGGTGACGAAGTCGATCAGCTCCTCGACCCGGCCGAGCAGTTCGGGTTCGAGATCGCCGTATCCGCGCACCCGGCCCAGGATCCGCTGCCAGGCCGCTCCGGTGTCCCGATCCCAGCCGAGTTCGGTCAGAACGCCCTCTTTCCACGGTACACCCTTGGGGACCTGCGGCCAGGCCCGAATGCCCAAGCGCTCGGACTTCACCGCGGCCCACACGTCGACGAAGGGGTGGCCGACGACCAGCACGTGCGCGGATGCGCTGACCTGGGCGGCGATCCTGCTCTCCTTGGAGCCGGGCACCAGGTGGTCGACCAGCACCCCCAGCCGCCGCCCCGGTCCGGGGCCGAAGTCGGCCACG
The DNA here is from genome assembly GCF_003002095.1 of Allonocardiopsis opalescens. Classification (GTDB taxonomy): domain Bacteria; phylum Actinomycetota; class Actinomycetes; order Streptosporangiales; family Streptosporangiaceae; genus Allonocardiopsis; species Allonocardiopsis opalescens. The sequence continues at coordinate 1,549,632 of NZ_PVZC01000001.1, forward strand.
ATGGCGGGGAGGTCGTCGACGCCCTCCAGGTACTCCACCACCACGCCCTCGACCCGGAGGTCGTGGCCCCAGATCTTCTCGACCAACTCGGCGTCGTGGCGGCCCTCGACGTAGATGCGGCTGCCGCGCGCCACCCGGGCGGTGTGGCCGCGGACCAGCAGCGAGCCCGAGGCGCTGCGCGCGGCGCCCTGCCCGGGCGCGGCCGGCCGGACCAGGGTGACGGGCTCGCCGTCGAGCAGGAAGGCGGCCGGCTCCAGCGGGAACAGCCGCCGCCGGCCGAAGCGGTCCTCAAGGGTCACCCCCTCCTTGCCGCAGCCGACGACGGCGCCGCAGAAACCGCTGCCGGCGTCCTCGACCACCAGCTCGGGCTCGGCGGGGACCTCGGGGATCTGCCCCTTCCGCGGGCGGCGCCAGTCGCCCGCCAGCGGATCGGAGCCGTAGTTCTTGGACCGCACGTGTGCGAAGGTACCGCCATACGTCCGGACCGGCCATCCGTCGGGCCGGGCGGGCGGCCGGACCGCAACGGGCCGGACGGGCGGGAACCGGATAGAATTGGCACTCGGAAGCGCGGAGTGCTAGACACGAGCTGCGTGACCCGGGTGGCCAGGAGGTGAGCACATGCTGGACGAGCGGAAACTCGCGGTGCTGCGCGCCATCGTCGAAGACTATGTGTCCACCAATGAGCCCGTGGGCTCCAAGGCGCTCGCCGACCGGCACAACCTCGGCGTCTCCCCGGCCACCGTCCGCAACGACATGGCGATGCTGGAGGACGAGGGCTACATCGCCCAGCCCCACACCAGCGCGGGCCGGGTGCCCACCGACAAGGGCTACCGGCTCTTCGTCGACCGCCTGTCCACGGTCAAGCCGCTGTCGCCGGCCGAGCGGCGCGCCATCGAGACCTTCCTGGGCGGCGCCGTCGACCTCGACGAGATCGTGCTGCGCACGGTGCGGCTGCTCGCCCAGCTCACCCGCCAGGTCGCCGTGGTGCAGTACCCCATGCTGACCCGCTCCTACGTCCAGCACATCGAGCTGGTGCCGCTGGGGCCCAGCCGGGTGATGATGGTGCTCATCACCAACACCGGCCGCGTCGAGCAGCGCGTGGTCGACGGCGACGCCCAGGATTTCACCGAGACCGCGGTGGCCGACCTCCGCTCGGTGCTCAACGCCAGGCTGGCGGGCAAGTGGCTCACCGAGGTGCCCGACCTGGTCGCCGACCTCCCCGAGCAGCTGCCCGCCCCCGACCGCCCGCTGGCCGCCACCGTCCTGTCGGTGCTGCTGGAGAGCCTGGTCGAGAAGCACGAGGAGCGCGTGGTGCTGGGCGGCACCGCGAATCTCGCGGCGGGGGATTTCTCGGCTAGCCTGCGTGAGGTGCTCGAGGCACTGGAAGAAAACGTAGTGCTGATCCGGTTGCTGGGAGAGGCGTCCGATCCGTCGATCCTGACGGTGCGGATCGGCGCGGAGAACCTGCACCAGGGCCTGCACACGGCGTCGGTCGTGTCCGCCGGCTACGGCGTCGGCGACCAGGCACTCGCCAAGCTCGGAGTGCTCGGCCCGACACGGATGGATTACCCCGGAACGATGGGAGCAGTGCGCGCGGTGGCAAGGTACGTCGGTCAGATCCTGGCAGGGTCGTAGGTGAGCGCGTCCATGGGCAGGGACTACTACGCGATCCTCGGGGTGCGCAGGGACGCCACCCCTGAAGAGATCAAGAAGGCTTACCGCCGGCTCGCCCGCGACCTCCACCCGGACGTCAACCCCGACCCGGCCACCCAGGAGCGCTTCAAGGACGTCACCCAGGCCTACGAGGTGCTGTCCAACCCCGAGAAGCGCCGCATGTTCGACCTCGGCGCCGATCCCTTCGCCGGCGCGGGCGCGGCCGGCGGCGGCTTCGGGGCGGGCTTCCCGTTCAGCGACATCATGGACGCCTTCTTCGGCCAGGCGCAGAGCGGCCGAAGCCCGCGCAGCCGGGCCAGGCGCGGCCGCAACGCCACCGTCCGGGTCGAACTCGACCTCGCCGAGGCGGCCTTCGGCACCAACCGCGAGGTCACCGTCAACACCGCCGTGGTCTGCCAGACCTGTTCGGGCGCCGGCACCGCGCAGGGCAGCGAGCCCGAGACCTGCGACATGTGCGCCGGGCGCGGCGAGGTCTCCCAGGTCTCGCGCACCTTCCTCGGCCAGGTGATGACCACCCGCGCCTGCCCGCAGTGCGGCGGCTTCGGCACCATCATCCGCAACCCCTGCCCCGACTGCTCCGGCGACGGCCGGGTGCGCAAGTCCGAGACCCTCGCCGTGCCGATCCCGGCCGGCGTCGAGGACGGCACCCACATCCAGCTGGCCGGCGAGGGCGAGGTGGGCCCCGGCGGCGGCCCCAAGGGCGACCTCTTCGTCGAGGTCGTGGTCCGCCCGCACCCCATCTTCGAGCGCCGGGGCGACGACCTCCACTGCACGGTCACCCTGCCGATGACCGCCGCGGCCCTGGGCACCGCCATCACGGTCGAGACCCTGGACGGTCCCGAGGAGGTCGACATCCGGCCCGGCACCCAGTCCGGCCAGGTCATCCCGCTGTACGAGCACGGCACCCGCCACCTGCACGAGTCCGGCCGGGGCGATCTGATGATCCACGTCACGGTCGAGACCCCGAGCAAGCTCGACGAGGAGCAGGAGGACCTGCTCAAGAAGCTGGCCGAGCTGCGCGGCGAGAACCATCCCCCGGGCAAGTTCACCCCGGGCCAGCAGGGCTTCTTCTCCCGGCTGCGGGACGCCTTCCAGGGCCGGTGAGCGCTCCCGTCTTCGTGGTCGACGGCGGCTGGCCCGACGGCGACCGGATCGTGCTCTCCGGCGCCGAGGGCCACCACGCGGCCCGGGTGCGGCGCATCGCCCCGGGCGAGCGGGCCGACCTCACCGACGGCGCCGGCCGGGTCGCGCACTGCGCGGCCCGCGAGGTCGGCCGCTCCGAAGTGGTGTTCGAGGTGCTGGACGAGGAGGTCGAGCCGGCGCCCCGCCCCTCGGTCACCGTGGTGCAGGCGCTGCCCAAGGGCGACCGGGGCGAGCGCGCGGTGGAGCTGATGAGCGAGGCGGGCGTGGACGCCGTGGTGCCCTGGACCGCCCAGCGCTGCGTCACCCAGTGGCGGGCCGAGCGCGGCGGGCGCGCGCTGGAGCGCTGGCGCTCCACCGCCCGCGAGGCCGGCAAGCAGGCGCGCCGCCGCCGCTTCCTGCGGGTGCGCGAGCCGGCCGGCACCCCTCAGGTGGTGGAGCTGCTGGCCGCCGCGGACTTCGCCGCCGTGCTGCACGAATCGGCCGTCGAACCGCTCAGCACCGCCCTGCCCGCCGACGCCGCCGAGGTGGTGCTGGTGGTCGGTCCGGAGGGCGGGGTGACCGATGCCGAACTCGCCGCCTTCGCGGCCGTCGACGCGCACCCGGTGCGGCTGGGGCCGACGGTGCTGCGCACCTCCACCGCCGGGCTGGCCGGCGCCGCGGTCGTCTTCACCCGCACCGGGCGCTGGTGACCGAGGCGGCCTCGCCCACCGCTACCGGGTGACCTCGGTCACGGCCGACTGCTCGGAGGCGCCGGAACCGCCGGGCGCCTCCTGGCCGAGGTCCACCCCCGGCGGGACGTCGCCGCCGGGCTCGCCGGTGGGTTCGTCGGTGGGCTGCTGGGGCGGCGGGCTGCTCGGCGGCGTCTCGGTCGAGGGCTCGGGCTCCGGGGTGGGCGAGCAGTCCTCGGGCGTGCGCCGGTCCTGCTGCGTGGTGACCTGCCCGCTGGTGCTCGGCTGCGGATCCGGCGCCTCGGTGCGGCAGCCCAGCATGGTCATGCCGCCGGGTGCCGAGGCGGAGTCCTCGGGCGCCGGCGGGCTCGGCTCGGCCGTCGGCTCCTCCGCGGGGCCGGAGGGCGAGGACGGCGGCGCCGGGAGCGCCACGGTCTCCTCCGGCTCGACCACGGGGTCGGTGGACGCGGCCCCGGGCGGCTCGGCGTTGAAGGTCTCCCAGGCGATCTCACGCAGGCCCGGGGTGCTCACCACCACGGAGCCGGCGATGAAGGCCGCGCCGCACGCCGCCAGCGCGGGCCGCAGCCACGGGATCAGCGGCAGCCACGCGGGCGTCTGCCGCTCGGTGCGGGCGCGGATGCGCTCCAGGGCGTCGTGGGAGCCCTTGACGGAGTCCACCTCCGCCTGCAGCACCCGGCGCAGCCGCTCCGACTGCTCACCGTGTTCGTCCATGGGTCGGGTCATCAGGTCTGCTCCAGAACCGAGCGCAGCGCGGCCATCCCGCGCGCCGTGTGGCTCTTGACCGCTCCCTTGCTGATGCCCATCGCGTCGGCGATCTGGGCTTCGGAGAGGTCGCCGTAGTATCGCAGCACCAAGGCCTCGCGCTGCCTGCGGGGCAGGCCGCGCAGCGCCTCGATGACCGCCGAGCGCTCGAGTTCGCCGATGGCGCCGTGTTCGGCGCTCGGTGCGTCGGGAAGGCCCTTGGGCGCGTACTTCTCCACCACCGCGCGGTGCCGCAGCACCGAGCGGGAGCGGTTCACCACCGACTGGCGGAGATAGGACAGCGCCTTCTCCGGGTCGCGCAGCCGCCGCCAGCCGCCGTGCATCGCCACGAAGGCGTCCTGCACGACCTCCTCGGCCGTGGCGAAGTCGCGCACCAGCAGGACGGCGAGCCGCACCAGGGACTGGTAATGGGAGCCGTACAGCTGGGTGACCGCCTGATCGGCGTCCCACCCGGCGGCGCCGACCGCCACGCGGCCCGCGGCCGTGCCCGCTACCAGGGTTTCCGTCACGTCAGTAGGACGCTCGTTCGTACCGCCCGGTTTACCGAACGGCTGCGACTCGACGCTCGCCCCCTCTACACCCTTGGGCTTGCGGAAGGGCAGAGGCATTCCACGCTCTCGCTAGGTCGTCATGGCCGCGCGGCCGCCTGCGGGGACAGGCCGGTTCCGCCGCAAACTGGTCGCTTCCCACCTTAGCCGCGCGCCGGGGCTCGTCGCCCGGTACCGCGCGAAGCCGGCGCCCGCGGACGGGGCGCCCGCGGTGCCGTGCCGCGCGGGCGCCGGCGCACCGCGATGCCCTAGCATGCTGAACCCCGGGCCCGGCCGGACCCGGCCGGGCGGGGAGCCGGGAGTCCCGGCAGGTCCAGCCAGTCCGGTAGTCCGGGTAGTGAGGAGCGCGCCGTGACGGAAGCCGCCGGGACCGCGGGAGCGGATCGGCCCTTCGACGCCGAGTGCCTGTTCTGCAAGATCGTGTCGGGAGCGATCCCGGCCGAGGTGGTGCTCGACACCCCCCGCGCGCTCGCGTTCCGCGACATCAACCCGCAGGCGCCCCTGCACGTCCTGGTCATCCCCAAGGGCCACTACCGCGACGTGGCCGAGCTGGCCGCTGCGGGCGGCGGCCTGCTCGACGAGCTTGTGCTGGCCGCACGCGACGTCGCCGTCGAGGCCGGCGCGGCCGACAAGGGGTACCGCGTGGTCTTCAACGTCGGCGCCGGGGCCGGGCAGACCGTGTACCACACCCACGCCCACGTGCTCGGCGGGCGGGGCCTCACCTGGCCGCCCGGCTGAGCCCGGCCGCGGCCGGGCGCCGGATTAATCCGGGTGCCGTGTCCGTTGAGAGGACTACGATGGGGACCGGCCGGGGGATCACTCGTCACCCGGCCGTCCAGCGCGGTGACGACAAGGCGGAAGGCAGGGACGACGGGGCGCAAGGCCCGCTCATGGTTAAGTCACTTCAGCCGAGGGCCCAGGTCAAGATCGTGGTGCCGGGCGAGCACACGATGGTCGGACTACTGGGCCGCAGGGACGAACTGCTCCGCGTCATCGAGCGCTCGTTCAGCAGCGACATCCACGTCCGCGGCAACGAGATCACGATCAGCGGCCCGCCCGACGAGAACGCCCTCATCGTCCGCCTCATCGACGAGATGCGCGAACTCCTCGACAGCGGCGCCGAGGTCACCCCCGACGCGATCCAGCGCAGCATGAGCATGCTGCGCGCCGACACCAAGGAGCGCCCCGCCGAGGTGCTCACCCTCAACATCCTCTCGTCGCGGGGCAAGACGATCCGCCCCAAGACGCTGAACCAGAAGCGCTACGTCGACGCCATCGACAAGCACACCATCGTGTTCGGCATCGGCCCGGCGGGCACCGGCAAGACCTACCTGGCCATGGCCAAGGCCGTGAAGGCCCTCCAGGCCAAGGAGGTCAACCGGATCATCCTGACCCGCCCGGCCGTCGAGGCGGGGGAGCGGCTGGGCTTCCTGCCCGGCACCCTGTACGAGAAGATCGACCCCTACCTGCGCCCGCTCTACGACGCGCTGCACGACATGCTCGACCCCGACTCCATCCCCAAGCTGATGGCGGCCGGCACGATCGAGGTGGCGCCGCTGGCGTACATGCGCGGACGCACCCTGAACGACTCCTTCATCATCCTGGACGAGGCGCAGAACACCTCGCCCGAGCAGATGAAGATGTTCCTCACCAGGCTGGGCTTCGGCTCCAAGGTGGTGGTGACCGGCGACGTCACCCAGGTCGACCTTCCGGAGGGCCAGCAGAGCGGCCTGCGGGTGGTCCAGGACATCCTGGACGGCATCTCCGACATCCACTTCTGCCGGCTGTCCAGCGCCGACGTCGTCCGGCACAAGCTGGTCGGCGAGATCGTGGACGCCTACGGGCGCTACGACGCCCGCCGGTCCGACTCCCGGGGGCGGATCGGCCGGAGCCGCCCGGGCGGCGCTCCGGCGGCACCGGCCACCGCGGGCAACGGCACCCCCGCTCCGGGCTCCGCGGGCTGAGCCCGCTCCGGCGCGGTACGAACGGAAAGACGCACGCATTACCGATGAGCATCGACGTTGCCAATGAGTCCGGGATGGCGGCCGACGAGGAGACCCTCGCCGCGCTGGCCCGGTACGTGCTGGACGCCATGCGGGTGCACCCGCTGGCCGAGCTGTCGGTGGTGCTGGTCGACGAGCCGGCAATGACCGAGCTGCACGTCCGCTGGATGGACGAGCCCGGCCCCACCGACGTGCTGGCCTTCCCGATGGACGAGCTGCGGCCCGGCCAGGAGGGCGGCCGCAGCCAGGAGGGCCTGCTCGGCGACGTCATCCTCTGCCCGCAGGTGGCGGAGAAGCAGGCCAAGGAGGCCGGGCACAGCACCGAGGACGAGCTGCACCTGCTGTGCACCCACGGCATCCTGCACCTGCTCGGCTTCGACCACGCCGAGCCGGACGAGCACAAGGAGATGTTCGGCAAGCAGGCCGAACTGCTGGCCGGCTGGCGCGAGTCGCGGGGCGAGGAGGCACCGGCCTGATGCCCCCGGCCGCAGCGGCGGCGCTCGCCGCACCGGCCGGGCAGTGGGATTCCGGGCTGCTCGGCTGGATCGGGGCGGTCGCCGCTCTGCTGGTGCTGGCGGCGCTGCTGGTCAGCGCCGAGGTCGCCCTGTCGTGGATGTCGCCGGCCCGGATCGGCGAGCTGGCGGCGTCGGTCGGCCGCGAGCCGGCCCGGCTCCGGCAGATCAGCGCCGACCCGCCCCGCTACCTCAATTTGCTGGCGCTGCTGCGCATCACCTGCCAGCTGGCCGCCGCCGTGCTGGCCACCTTCGTCGCGGTCCGGCTGCTCGGCGTCGGCTGGCCCGCCTTCGCCTCGGCGGCGGCGGTCATGGCCGTCGTCACCTACGTGGGCGTCGAGGTGGCGCCGCGCATCCTGGCCAGGCAGTCCGCCGAGCGGGTCGCTCTGGTGGCGGCGCCCGCCGTGGTCCTGCTCGGCCGGCTGCTCGGGCCGCTGAGCCAGCTGCTGGTGCTGCTCGGCCGGGGGCTGACGCCCCGGCGCGGCCACCGCGAGGGGCCGTTCAGCAGTGAGGCCGAGCTGCGCGACCTGGTCGACCTGGCCGAGCAGCGGCGGTTCATCGACGCCGACGAGCGCGAGATGATCCACTCGGTGTTCGAGCTGGGCGACACCGCCGTGCGCGAGGTGATGGTGCCGCGCACCGAGATGGTCGCCATCGAGCGCGAGCGCGATCTGGACGACGCCCTGTCGCTGGCGCTGCGCAGCGGCTTCTCCCGCATCCCCGTCGAGGGCGAGAACGCCGACGACATCGTCGGCATCCTCTACCTCAAGGACGTGGTCGCCGCCATGCACGAGCGGCCGGGCGAGGCCGAGGCGGAGCCGGTGGAGCGGGTGATGCGCGCGGCCAGCTACGTGCCCGACACCAAGCCCATCGACGGCCTGCTCCGCGAGATGCAGGCCGAGCAGACCCACCTGGCGATCGTGATCGACGAGTACGGCGGCACCGCCGGGCTGATCACCATCGAGGACATCATCGAGGAGATCGTCGGCGAGATCACCGACGAGTACGACAACGAGATCGCGCCGATCGAGGAGCTGCCCGGCGGCGACGCCCGAGTGCTGGCCCGGCTGCCGCTGGACGAGCTGGCCGACCACTTCGGCGTGGCACTGCGGGTGGACGACGTCGAGACGGTGGGCGGCCTGCTCGCCTACGCGCTGAACCGGGTGCCCATCGCCGGGTCCACGGTCACCATGGAAGGGCTGCGGTTCACCGCGGAGACCCCGGCCGGGCGCCGCAACCGCATCCGCACGGTCCTGGTCGAGCGCGACTCCGCCGGGCCCCGCCCGTGACCGACCGGCCGGAGCGGACCCGAACGCGAACGGATGGAGACGGAGAGCTGATGGACGCCGAGGACGCCAAGCTGGTGACGCTGGCCCGGTCCGCGCGGGCCCGCAACGAAACCGACGAGGGCGCGGCGGTGCGCGACGAGACCGGCCGCACCTATGTGGCCACCACGGTGCGGCTGCCGTCCTTCCGGCTGTCGGCGCTGCGCGCCGCCGTCGCCGCCGCCGTGTCCAGCGGCGCGCGCTCCCTGGAGGCCGCCGTCGTCGTCGGCCCGGCCACCGAGCCGTCCCCCGACGACCTCGCCGCCGTCCGCGACCTCGGCCCGGCCGCCCCCCTCCACCTCGCCGACCCCTCGGGCGGGCTGCGCGCAACCGTGCGCGACTAGGCGCGGACCGCACCGGAGGAAGCCGAGCACTCCCCGCGATGCGCGAGGATGGAAGGGTGACGAAGCCGACCGAGCCATCCACGCCCCACCGCGCCGAAGCGGCCGAGCCGCCGTTCCGCAGCGGTTTCGCCTGCTTCGTGGGCCGGCCCAACGTCGGCAAGTCCACCCTGATGAACGCGCTGGTGGGCCGGAAGGTGGCCATCACCAGCGACCAGCCGCAGACCACCCGCCGCGCCATCCGCGGCATCGTGCACCGCGACGACGCCCAGCTCATCGTGGTCGACACCCCCGGCCTGCACAAGCCGAAGACCCTGCTCGGCGAGCGGCTGGACAGCCTGGCCCGCTCCACCCTCACCGAGGTCGACGTGGTCGGCTTCTGCGTGCCGGCCGGCGACCCCGTGGGCCGCGGCGACCAGTACATCGCCCGCGAGCTGGCGCAGCTGCGCTCCACCCCGGTGGTCGCGCTGGTCACCAAGACCGACCGGGTGCCGCCGCAGGCCGTCGCCGAGCAGCTGCTGGCCGTCAGCGCCCTGGGCGAGTGGGCCGACATCGTCCCGGTCTCCGCCGTCTCCGGCCACCAGGTCGACGTGGTCGCCGACGTCCTCGTCCGGCACCTCCCCGAGGGCCCGCCGCTGTACCCCGGCGGCGAACCGACCGACGAGCCCGAGCAGCAGCTCGTCGCCGAACTCATCCGCGAGGCCGCCCTCGACGGTGTCCGCGACGAACTCCCGCACTCCATCGCCGTGGTCGTGGACGAGATGGCGCCCCGCCCCGGTGGGGGGCTCACCGACATCTACGCGATCATGTACGTGGAGCGCCCGAGCCAGAAGGCGATCGTCATCGGCACCCGCGGGGCCCGCCTGCGAGACGTCGGCTCCGAGGCCCGCCGCCACATAGAGGCGCTCCTCGGCACCAGGGTCTTCCTCGACCTGCGCGTCAAGGTCGCCAAGGACTGGCAGCGCGACCCCAAACAGCTCCGCCGCCTGGGCTTCCAGGAGTGAGGCGAACGCGCTCCGCGATCGGAGCGGTACGGACGGCAGCGGGCAATTTTATCCGGACATATTACTGCGTATCCCGTTCATCTCGCCTGTTTTCAGAAGTGGTATGGGCCGTGTCGCGTGTTGACCTGAACGGAACTGGGTAGGGCGGTACGATCGCCTCGTGACAGCACAGGTATCCGACGACCAGCCGATAAGTTCGGATTTGGTCGACCTCGGCGGTATCGGCCTGGCCGAACTGGGCCGCCTCGATGACTCGGCCCTCGCCCACGCCATTCGCCGTGTGCTGTCGGATGCCGACAATTCTTCGTCAACTGTGGCCGGATTCAATTCGAGTATATAGTCGAGCCGTGTTTGGCGACCGGACGGTCGAGTGGCCCGAGGCTGTCGACATCCGCGAACTCGCTGCTGCGGGATGGGTGCCCGTCCCCTTCCAGGAGTTCGTCCTGAAAATGAGCAGCCGCTGCAATCTCGCGTGCTCATACTGCTATATCTATGAAATGGCCGACCAGGGCTGGCGCTCCCGGCCCCGGCTCATCGACCGGGCCACGCTCGACCGCGCCGCCGACCGCATCGCCGAACACGCCGCCGCCCACGCCACCGAGCGGGTCCGGGTGGTCCTGCACGGCGGCGAGCCCCTACTGGCCGGCCCCGAACTGATCGACTACGCGGCCGCCCGGATCCGGGCCGCGCTGCCCGGGGGCGTCGGTCTCGACCTGTGCCTCCAGACGAACGCGGTACTGCTGGACGACGCCATCGCCGAGGTGCTGGCGCGGCACCGGATCTCCGTCGGCGTCAGCATGGACGGCGATCCCGCGACGCACGACAGACGGAGAGTGTTCCGCAACGGCCGGGGAAGCCACGCGGAGACCGCCGCGGCGGTGCGCAGACTGAACGGACCCGCCACGCGCGGACTTTTCAGCGGACTGCTGTGCACCATTGACGTCGATTCCGATCCGGTCGCCGTCTACGAAAGCCTGCTGCGATTCGATCCGCCGGCGATCGACTTCTCGCTTCCGCACGGCAACTGGTCCCAGCCTCCGCCCGGGCGGATCCCTGGCTCGGCCGAGACGCCTTACGCGACGTGGCTCATCGAACTGTTCGACCGCTGGTACCGGGCGCCGGTGCGCGAGACCGGGATCCGGTTCTTCGAGGAGATCATCGGCCTGCTGCTGGGAGGGCGCAGCCGGGTGGAGTCGATCGGCCTGAGCCCGGTGGCCGTCATCGTCATCGACACCGACGGCGGCCTCGAACAGGTCGACACCCTCAAGTCCGCCTATGACGGCGCCGCGGCGACCGGGCTGAACGTCCACACCCACCGCCTGGACGCCGCACTGGTCCATCCGGCCGTCGCCGTGCGCCAGGCGGGCCGGGCGGGCCTGTCCGACCAGTGCCGGGCCTGCCCACTGGTCGCCGTCTGCGGCGGCGGCTACTACCCCCACCGCTACCGCGCCGGCTCCGGCTTCCGGAATCCCTCCGTCTACTGCGCCGACCTGGCCCGCCTGATCCGGCACATCGGCGAGAACGTCCGGCGCGACCTGCGCGAGCTGAAAGGTGCGCCCGGATGACCGGCACCGCCCCGCTTCCCCGGCACACCCTGCCCGCCGACGCCTTCGACGCGCTGAGCGCGGGCGGCGGCGACCGGCCGACGATCGCCGTGCTGCGCTCAGCGCAGCTGAGCAGGCGGCTGCTGCAGCTGCGGGCCGTGCGCGACCTCGCGGCCGGGACCGCCCACGCCGGACAGGTCCGCGCCGCCTACGACCTGCTGGCCCAGGCTCAGCGCACCCGCCCGGAGGCGGTGACCTCCGCACTGCTCCGGCCGCAGGTCGGCTCGTGGGCGGCGCGTACGCTCCGGCGGCTGCGCACGGCCCGGCCGGATCCCGCCGCCCTCGCCGCCGACCTGCGCCACCTGGGCGCCATCGCGGCGGCGGCCCTGGTGGCGGCGGGGGACGACTTCTCCGCCGAGGTACCGCTGCGCGGCGCCCGCCTCGTGCTGCCCGGGATCGGGGCGCTGCTGCTCGACGGCGCGGCCGGCGGGACCGGCCTGCTGCGGCGCACGGGGGGCGCGCTGGTGCTGCGGTCGAGCGGGCGGACGACCGCGCTGCCCGGCGACCTGTCCGCCGAGGCACCGCACTGGCTGCCGCTCCGGCGGCTCGCGGCGGTGTGCGACGGCGAGCGGCTGGAGCTCTCGATCGAGGACATCGACCCCTACCGGGACGGCCACGGCCTCGCCGTGGCCGACCGCCTCCCGCACGACGCCCTGCGACGGTGGCGGCGCAAGCTCGCCGACGCGTGGGAGCTGCTGGTGCGGCACCATCCCGGCTACGCGCAGGGCATCGCGGCCGGGCTGCGCGAGCTCGTCCCGCTCGCCGCGGCGCCTGACGGCCGGGACCGCAGCGCAACGGCCGGCGACTCCTTCGGCAGCACGGCGCTGTCGGAGCCGGCCGACGGCACCGCGCTGGCCGTGGCGCTGCTGCACGAGTTCCAGCACACCAAACTCAGCGCCCTGCTCGATCTGGTCGCGCTGCACGACCATCCGGCCGGGAACCGGCTGTACGCGCCGTGGCGGGACGATCCCCGTCCGCTGGCGGGGCTGCTGCAGGGGGTGTACGCCCACGCCGGCGTGGTGGACTTCTGGCGGACCCAGCGCACCCTCGTCCAGGGGCCGGCCGCGCGGTACGCCGACTTCCAGTACGCCCGCTGGTACCGGCCCACCTGTGAGGCGGCCCGCGCCGTCGCCGACAGCGGCCTGCTCAACGCGTACGGGCGACGCTTCGTGGCCGGGCTGCGGCGGCGGCTCGCCGAGCTGGACGCGCCGGTGCCGGAGCAGGCGGGCCGCCTCGCCGAGGACGCGGCCGCCGACCACGAGGTGACCTGGCGGCTGCGCCACCTGCGTCCCGACCCGGGGGCGGTGGAGGAGCTGGCCGAGCGGTGGCTGGAGCGCCGCCCGCCGGCGGCCCGTGTACCGGTGAGCGTCGCGCCCGACCCGGACGGCACGGTGCTCGGCGGGCGGATCGAGCTGCTCGCGGGGCTGCTCGAACGGCCCGGATCGCCGCCGCCCGGAGCGGAGCCGCTGTCCGTGCCCGACCGCGCCCTGCTGGCCGGGGACCACCGTGCGGCCGAGTCCGGCTACCTGCGGCTCATCGCGGCCGATCCGTCGCTGACCTCCGCGTGGGCCGGCCTGGCCGTGGCCCGCGGCCGCGGCCGTTCGGCCGCCGATCCGCTCCGCACCAGGCCGGAGGTGGTCGCCGGTCTGTACCGGCGGCTGCGTGAGCGGGGACGGCCGGCCGAGCCGGCGCGCCTGGCCGACTGGCTGTCCGCGCCGGCGGACGCGCCGGAATGACGGCCGGGCGCCGCCGGGGCGGTCACAGGATCGGCGGCTCGATGTCGAACTGGAGCCGCTCGCCCGTGAGTATCTTGCGGATCTCGGGGTGGTCGTCCCTCACCACCTTCTTGAAGCCTTCCAGCGCCCGGCCGCTGATGGCGTCGGCCTCGTCCGGACGGCCCGCCTCACGCAGGTCGATCGCGTAGTTCAGGTAGCACAGCCGGGTGAGCGGGTGCTCCTCGCCGCGCACCCGCACCGAGCGCTCGACCGTCTCCCGCGACATCCTCAGCGCGGTGGCGTGGTCGCCGAGGTAGTGGTGGTCGGAGGCCAGATTGGCCATGATGCACAGCGTGTACGGGTGGTCGGCGCCGCGCAGCGCGTTCAGGTGCTCGTAGACCCGGGTGTTGATCTCCAGCGAGCGCTGGTGCTGCCCGCGTTCGGTGACCAGGATCGAGTGGTTGCTGCGGTAGATGGTGGTCCACAGGTGCTCCTCGCCGAAGCGGGAGAGGGCGGTGGCGACCGCCAGCTCGGCGAGCCGCTCGGCGCCGTCGATGTCGCCCTGCAGCCGCAGCGCGTCCGCCAGGGTCCACATGGCGCTGATGGTCAGCGAGTGGTCCGTCCCGGTCTCGCGCTGCAGCAGGTCCAGGCAGAGTTGCGCCTCGGCCTGCGCCTCGGTCATCCGGCCGAAGCGGCGCAGGGTGATCGCGTAGCCCAGGTGCGCCTCGATGACCTCGCGGTGCTGCTTGCCCAGCAGCGCCTCGTAGGCGGGGATGGCGGCTTCGAGCAGCCGCAGGGCCTCGGTGTACTCGCCGGTGCCGCGCAGGTCGCGGGCGAGCTGGGTCATGGTGAACAGGGTGTCGCGGTTGCGCGGTCCGAGGATCTGCTCGCTGATCTGCAGCGCGCGCCGGTCCAGGTCCCTGGCCCGGCGGGAGTCGCCCTGGAGGCGGTAGTCGAGGGCGAGGTTGTTCATGACGCGCAGCGTCCACAGGCTGTTGGGGCCGAAGATCTGGCGGTGCTTGGCCAGGTTCTCCTCGTCCAGTTTGAGGGCGTCGTCGTAGCGGTTGAGGAAGCGGAGGTCGGCGCCGTAGCTGTTGCGCAGCAGCAGGGTGTGGTCGTGGTCCTCGCCGAAGACGCGGACCATGCGCTCCAGGGTGTCCTCGTTGAGGCGGCGGGCCTCCTCGTTGCGCTTGAGTTCGCGCAGGGTGATGCCGACGTGGCGGCAGGCGACCAGGGTCTGCTCGTCGTCGGGGCCGTAGCGTTCGCGCCAGGTCCGGATGGCGAGGTCGCCGAGTTCGTAGCTGCCCTCGTAGTCGGCGAGGCGGTAGCGGTAGCGGATGAGGTCGAGGACGACGGTGCGGACCTCGTAGTCGTCGCTGTCGATGATGTTGGTGGCGCGGGCGTGCCTGCTGATCTCGGCGAGCCTGGGCCAGTGCTCCTGGTTGTCGGGCTCGCTGGGGTTGGCGGCGGCCATGAGGCGGGTGGCCAGGCCGGCGTAGCGCTCGCGCTCGTCCTCGGGCAGCCGGTCGCGGATGATGGCCTGGACGAGCCGGTGGATCTGGACGCTGTTGTCGATCGGATCGGTCTGGGCCAGCGAGTACAGGCCGATCTTGCGGATGGCGCGGCTCAGCGACAGGGCGTCCCTGAAGACCTGGGCGAGCGGTTCGGGGGTGTCGGGCACCAGGCGGCCCATCTTCAGCAGCTGGAAGGCGATCGGCTCCGGGCCGAAGAAGGAGCACAGCCGCAGCAGCGCCGCGGCGGCGCGGTCGTCCTCCTCCAGGCCGTTGAAGGAGATGTCCCAGGTGGCGCGGACCGACCTGGGGTAGCTCTCGGGCTCCTCCTCCAGGACGGCGGAGATGCGCTCGTCCAGTAGCTCCAGGTAGTCCTCGATCGGCATCGAGGTCTGGCGCAGCCAGGCGGCGGCCTGCTCGACGGCGAGGGGGAGGTCGCCCAGCTGCTCGGCCACCTGGGAGGCGTCGTCCGCGGAGATGTCGCCGATGACGCGGCGCAGCAGCCGGACGCTCTCGTCGCGTTCGAACACGTCCACTTCGAGCAGCTGGGTGACCCCGCGCCAGCTGCGGTTGCGCGAGGTGACCAGGACGTGGCCGGTCGGGTTGGACAGGAAGCGGCGCAGCGTGTCGGGCGAGCCGGCGTTGTCGAACACCAGCAGCCAGCGCGGGAAGCGATCGCCGCGGTTGAGGATGTCCAGCACCTGCTGGATGGTGCGGTCGGTGTCCTCGGCGGGCAGGCCGAGGACCTGCGCCAGCTCCATGAACGAGGACCTGATCTGGTCGGCGTGCTCGGCGTAGATCCACCACACCAGGTCGTAGTCGTTGCGGAAGCGGTAGACGTACTCCACCGCCAGCTGGGTCTTGCCGACCCCGCCCATGCCGTGCAGGGTGTGCGGGAGCACCGCGGTCGCCTGCCGGCTGAGGCGGTTGCGCAGGGTCAGCAGCAGCGCGTCGCGGCCGGTGAAGTCGGCGTGCCGCGGCGGGATGTCCTCGCCCCACACCTCCGGCGGCCGGTCGGCGCGGGCCGGCTCGCTTGTCGGATGGACCATGTTCGCTCCTTCGGGCTCTGCTTGGGCGGTGACGGCGACGGCGGGGGAGCGGCCGGGCGCCGCTCGTGGGGCGTCCCGCCCGGCCGGGACGGGTTCGCTCGGTGCGGGCGCCTCGCGGCCCGGCGTCGGTCCGACGGCCATCGCGCGCAGCGCCTCGTGCCGCACCGCCGCGAAGTAGCGGCCGAGGTCCACGCCGCCGTCGCCGGGCGCGGCGAGGGTGACGGGGAAGTCGAAGGCCTGGCCGGTGCGGGGCTCCAGGAACTCCGAGGTCTGGTCGAAGATCCGGCGGGTGTCCCTGCGGTTGAGCGAGGCGAGCAGCAGCGAGCGCACGCCCGGCACGAAGTCGTAGTACAGCTCGCCGCCGCCCGGCCCGCCGCCGGCGCGGCCGACGGTGATGGGGCGGACCAGTCCGGCCAGCAGGATCTCGGCGATGTGCGCGGGGGCGGCGCCGGGGAGCATGACGCGCTGGACCAGCCGCATCACCGGCAGGCTGAGCGGCGCGGCCGACAGGTACCTGGCCAGCGCGAAGGCCGTGGGCGACACCGAGGCGCGGAAGCGGCGCAACCGGTCGGTCGGGCTCTCGGCGGGGTCCTCGCCCCGCTCCGATGCCGGTTCCGGGCGGGCGGCCGCGGGCAGCAGGCCCACCCCCGGTGCCCGGGCGGCCGCCGAGGCCCCCGCCACCCGCGCCCAGCCGCTCAGCCAGTCAGGGCTCAGCTCCACGACCGGGACGTGGTCCGGCCCCTGCTCGCGGACGTCGGCGCGGGCGGGCGCGTGCGGGCGGCCCCGCCGCGTGTCGGTGTCGGCGCGCAGCTCCACCTCGGTGAAGCCGGCCGCGCACCACGACCACAGCCGCTCCGGCAGCGGCTGCACCACCACGACGGTGTTGCGCCGCGACCACAGGGCGAGCAACCGGTCCATGCCGGGGGTGCCCCAGGCGCGGCCGACGCAGTCGCTGACCACCATCACCAGCCGCCGCCCGGTGGCGTCGAGCAGGCGTTCGGGCGGCCCGCGCCGCTCCCCGGCCGCCGTGCGCAGCTCCGGGCCGCCGGGACCGGGCCGGTCGCCGTCGAAGCGCCACACGCGCACGTCGCGGAAGGCGCCGAGCCGCCGCAGCAGCTCGGTGAACTCGCGGACGGTCTGCGCCCAGGTCAGCATGGACAGGCTCTCGTCGCAGACGACCACCAGGTCGAGCCAGCGCTCGCGCTCGGGCCGCAGCCGCGGCAGCCAGCGGCCCGTCGCCGCGGCGGCCCGCGCGGTCGCCTCCTCGTCCAGGACGCGGCGGTGGCGCGAGGGCACCGTGCGCCGCAGCGGCCGCAGCGCGCGGGCGGTGCGCAGCGGCCCGGGCAGCGCCGCCACCCCCGACAGCCGGGCGTGCACGGCCGTGCCGACCGGGCCGCCGCCGTCGCCCGCGGTGCCGGGCAGGTGGACGGTCCCGGTGGGGTCGCGCGGGTCGCCGGGCGGCGCGGCGTCCGCCCCCTCCCGGCCCGCCCGGCCCCCTTCGGCTCGCGCCGGCTCGCCGCCCGCGCCGGACGGGGCCTCCGCGGCGGCGCCCCGCGCGGAGGCGTCCTCGGGCAGGTAGGGCGCCAGCCACAGCGCCTCGGCCACCTCCTGGGCCGTGGGCGGCTCGTCCAGGCCGGCCAGCAGCCCGACCAGGTCGGCGATCATGTGGAACCCGGCAGGTCGAGCGGGCGCAGCAGCTGCTCGATCAGCTCCGACCGGGTGCCGTCGGGCACGTGCACACCGGCCATCGCGAACTGGACCGCGTTGAGCAGCTGGTCGGTCGCGATCTCGCCCCTGCGGCGCTCGGCGAGGAAGCGCTCGATGATCGGCTCGGCACGGCTCAGCGCCGCCTCGCCGAGGTGGGTGGCGACGATCTCGGCCAGCGCCTCGGCGGAGTGCGGCTGGATCTCCAGGCGCACGCAGCGGCGCAGGAAGGCGGGCGGGAACTCGCGCTCGGCATTGCTGGTGATGACGACCACCGGGAAGGCGTGGCAGCGCACCCGCCCGCCCTCCACCCGCGCGCGGCCCAGCGGGTCGGAGGTCATCACCTCCACGCCCGACCGGGCGTCGGGCAGGCGCTGGAGCTCCGGCAGGGTGAAGTCGCCCTCCTCGAAGATGTGCAGCAGGTCGTTGGGCAGGTCGATGTCGCCCTTGTCCAGTTCGTCGACCAGCAGCACCCGGGGCCGCGCCCTGGGCAGCAGCGCGGTGCCCAGCGGGCCGAGCCGGATGTAGCGGCCGATGCCGGGCGGCGGCCGCTCGGCCGATCTGGCCGCCTCGGGCGGGGTTTCCTGCAGCCGCCCGATCGCGTCGTAGTCGTACAGGCCGTGGCGCAGCTCCGACCTGCTGGTGACCGGCCAGGTCAGCACGGGCCCGAGCCGCAGCTCGTAGGCGATGCTGTGCGCCAGGGTGGACTTGCCCACCCCGGCCTTGCCGGTGACCAGCAGCGGGCGGCGCAGGTAGAGCGCCGCGTTCACCAGGTCGACGACGTGCTCGGCCGGCCGGTAGGTGCGGGCCCGCTCCAGGTCGCCGGGCGCGGGCTCGCCGCCGGCGTCGTCGGCCGGGGCGTACGCGGGAGGCGGGCCGAACTCCCGCCACGGCGGCGGCGGGGGCAGGGCGCTCCAGCCGTCGTGCGGCTCGCCGGTGCCCCGGTAGACGCGCCAGTCGTCGGCCGGTCGCGGAGCGGGACGCGCCTGACCCGAGCCTTGGCCGTCGACACCGTTCACCGTCGTCTCCTTCGTCGTGCGGTCGGGCGGTGGTGCGCCCCGGGGGCGGGGCTAGCCGGTCGGCCGCAGCGGCAGCCGGTCGGCGTCGCACCACAGCAGGGTCAGGTGGTTGCCGGGATGGTCGTCGGCGTCCCACGCCGCTCTGCGCAGGCGGTGCAGGCGTTCGGGCAGCTCGGCGAGATCGCCGCCGTCGAGCAGCGCGTCGATGGCCTCGGCCGCGCCGCGGTCGGGCGCACCGGTGCGCAGCCACAGCACCACCGGCAGCCCGGCGCCGACCGCGATCTCCACCGCCCGCATCGGCCGCTCGGTGCCGGCCACGGCCAGGCAGGCGAGCGAGCGCTCGCCGGTGACGTGGGCCTCCAGCCAGAGCAGGTCGGCATCCTCGCCCCGCCCCGACGGCAGCCGCGCCACGGTGAGGTGGTCGGGCCGCGCGGACCGCTCGCGGAACCACCGCCACTTGCCGGGCAGGAAGGTCTCGCGGACCATGCCCACCGACAGCCGGTCCTGGGCGCGCACCACGACGTGGAAGGAGCGGCCGAGCGGCATCCGGAAGGGGTGCTCCTGGAGGGGCCAGTGCTCCACCGGCTCCTCCAGCAGGTCGTCGGGCAGGAAGAACTCCATCACCGGGTAGGTGCCGCGCGGCATCCGGGCGACGGCGTCCTCGCTGTAGTGGTGCCGGAAGAGCCTCTTGACCTCGTCCAGGGGGGACGGCCGCTCGGCGGTGAACACCGGCACGGGCGGCTCGGCGGCGCGCTGCACCGAGATCTGGCTGAAGTAGCCGCCGGTGTCGCCGCCGCCGCGGCGCAGCCGCGCGACGCAGTACCAGGGCGCGTCGTCGGGCGCCGCCGGCGGCAGCAGCACGGGCTCGCGCGGGCCGGCCTCGGCCAGCCAGTCGGCCAGCCGGTCGGCGACCGGCCCGGGGCTGCGGATCCGGCGCAGCTCGCCGGTGAGCAGCCGGGCGAAGGCGAACAGGGGGCGGCCGGCCTCGGCGCTGCGGTTGGCGTCCTCCAGTTCGCGCGCCAGGGTGATGAGGTCGTCGGTGCGGGTGTGCGGCGGGTCGCTGAACTCGCCCCTGGCCCGGGTGTAGAGCTCGCGGAAGTCGATCTCGTCGCGGTGGGCCTGGGCCGCGGCCAGTGTGTCGTACAGCTCCGCCCGCCGGCGGACGGTGAGGACCGGCTCCAGCGCCTGCGCGGCGATCCAGCCGGCCAGCGCCGCCTCGGCGGAGCCCGGCGGCCCCGGGCGCTCGGGCTCCAGCGGCGCGCCGGTGATCAGCCGGTGCAGTTCGACCAGGCCGCCGGGCCGCCGCAGCGCGCCCGACAGCAGCGCGCGGATGTCGCGGTCGGCCTCGGCGAAGCGGGGCAGCGCCGCCATCCGGGGGTAGGCGCGCTCCAGGTTGCCGACGAGGAGGTCGCGGTCGGCGGCCTTGCGCATCCGCGGGAAGCCGTCGAAGATCCGGATCAGCTCCCGCCAGGCGTCCAGCGGCACGCCGTGCGGCGGCAGCAGGTCGCCCAGCCGCGGCAGGTAGCGCTCGGCCGTCTCCATCGGGATCATCCACGAACTGCTGTCGGGGACGCCCGGCTCGCCGCCGACGATGAAGCCGATCACCGGGGAGGCGCTGCCGACCACGGCCATCAGCCCGGAGCCGCTGGTGCCGCCGCCCAGCGGGCGGGGGCCGGTGGCGCGCAGCTGCACCAGTTCGGCGCGGGGCCCGCCGGTGCCCAGGGCCCGCAGCGACTCCCACTCGTGGAAGCGCCGGCTCCCGGTGTCGACGGGGCCGAAGACCCGCAGCTCGGAGATGGCGAAACCGAGGTCGTACCAGCGGGCCAGCGAGGCGTAGTGGGTGTCACGGGGGCGGTCGCGGGCGAGCCGGAGCAGTGCGACGTCGGCGCCGCTGACGCGGTCGGCGGCGGGCACCCAGCACTGCGGCAGCACCTCGGCGGGGACCGGGCGCTCCGTCTGCGAGGTCGGGAACCAGACGGAGACCTCGCCGGCGGCCTCCCGGGCGTCTCGGGGGATGCCCAGGGCGTCGGCGACGACGTGGGCGCAGGTGAGGATGTGGCGGTCGTCGATGAGGACACCCCCTCCCCGCGAGAATCCGTCGCGATCGCGAATGTCCGCGCGCCACAGCGCGCCGGGGGAGCGCTCCACCGCTATGAGTCCTGCGCCTTCTTCCAGACGGCTCGGACGCGCATGCTGGCCTCGCCGGTCATCTTGGTGATCACGGCGCCGTACTCGCCGCTGAGCCGGACGGCGAATTCGATTTCGACCTCTTCCGGCGCGTCTCCGAGCGCGCGCAGGCGGGTCATGGCCGCGTCAATTGTGGCTCCGACCTGGTCCAGAACCGCGGGGAGCGAATGGGCCGCCGGGCGGGCGCCCTCGGCTCCGCGGCGGGAGAGGTGGGTGGGGCCGTCCGCGAGGTCGTCGGCGTCGACATAGACCGCCATACCGGGGCTCAGCTCGAATCGGACGACCTCAGGCACCCTGCCTCCCCGATTGTCCGAACCGTTTCGATGGTGAGCCGATTGTGCCATGTTATTTCCGCGGCGTCTCCGCGGCCGGTTTCCGGTCCGCATCCGGCCCGCCTTTTCAAGATCCTTTATTGATTGCGCCGGAAAAGGGGCGGGCGGCGCGCCGGAACGGACGTGCCGCCGGACATCCCGTCCGTTTCGCGCCCCCCTCTGGCCGGTGCCGGACAGCGGGCGGCCGCGCCGGGGCGAGGTGTCGGTCCCGCCCCGGTGGCCGCGCTCCGCCCGGCCGTTTGGTAGTCTCGTCTCGTCATGCTGCGCGAGCTGCTCCTCCTTAGCGGCCGCGGCGGGGGCCGATAGGCCGGCTCCCTCGCCGCGGGGTTGCCGTGTGCGCGTCGGCCATGACCTGCTCGCCCGACCGGTCCCGAGTGCCGGTCCGGACATCTGGAGCCTCCGTGATTCCGCAGCAACAGCCCAGTGGCATGCCCGTGCATAGGTACGCCCCGTTCCGCCCGGTCGACCTCCCCGACCGCACCTGGCCCGCCAAGACGATCACCGCGGCGCCGCGCTGGCTCTCCACCGACCTGCGCGACGGCAACCAGGCGCTGATCGACCCGATGACCCCCGAGCGCAAGCGGGCAATGTTCGACCTGCTGGTACGGATGGGCTACAAGGAGATCGAGGTCGGCTTCCCGGCCGCCAGCCAGACCGACTTCGACTTCGTCCGCCAGCTGGTCGAGGGCGACCACATCCCCGACGACGTCCAGATCTCGGTGCTGACCCAGGCCCGCGAGGACCTCATCGAGCGCACCGTGCAGAGCCTGGTCGGCGCCAGGCGCGCCACCGTGCACCTGTACAACGCCACCGCGCCGGTGTTCCGGCGGGTGGTGTTCAAGGTCGACCGCGAGCAGTGCCGCGGGATCGCCGTCGACGGCACCCGCCACGTCATGCGCTTCGCGGAGAAGTACCTGGCCGGCACCGAGGTCTTCGGCTACGAGTACTCCCCGGAGATCTTCATCGACACCGAGATGGACTTCGCCCTGGAGGTCTGTGAGTCCGTCATGGACGTCTGGCGGCCGGGACCCGACCGGGAGATCATCCTGAACCTGCCGGCCACCGTCGAGCGGGCCACTCCCAACGTCTACGCCGACCAGATCGAGTGGATGCACCGCCACCTGTCGCACCGGGAGCACGTGGCGCTGTCGGTGCACCCCCACAACGACCGCGGCACCGGGGTGGCCGCCGCCGAGTTGGCGGTGATGGCGGGCGCCGACCGGATCGAGGGCTGCCTGTTCGGCCACGGCGAGCGCACCGGCAACGTCTGCCTGGTCACCCTCGGCCTGAACCTGTTTAGCCAGGGCGTCGACCCGCGGATCGACTTCTCCGACATCGACGAGATCCGCCGGGTGGTGGAGTACTGCACCCAGCTGCCGGTGCACCCCCGCCACCCCTACGGCGGCGACCTCGTCTACACCGCCTTCTCCGGCTCCCACCAGGACGCCATCAAGAAGGGCCTGGAGGCCCACGACGCCGACGCCGCGGCGGCGGGCGTGCCGGCGGCCGATCATCGCTGGCAGGTGCCGTACCTGCCCATCGACCCCAAGGACGTCGGCCGCAGCTACGAGGCCGTCATCCGGGTGAACAGCCAGTCCGGCAAGGGCGGCATCTCCTACATCCTGAAGACCGAGCACTCCCTCGACCTCCCGCGGCGGCTGCAGATCGAGTTCTCCCGGGTCGTGCAGGCGCACAGCGACGCCGAGGGGGGCGAGGTGGAGGCCGGCCGCATCTGGGAGATCTTCTCCGGCACCTACCTGGCCGGCGGCCGCCTTTCGGCCGCCGACTACACCGTCTCGCAGGGCGAGGACAAGACCGAGGTCGACGCCACGGTGGAGTTCGACGGCTCGGCCAGCCGCATCGTCGGCCACGGCAACGGCCCGGTGGCGGCCTTCGTGGCCGCGCTGAGCGGCATCGGCGTCGAGGCGCGGGTGCTCGACTACCACCAGCACGCCCTCAGCGCCGGCGAGGACGCCCTGGCCGCCGCCTATGTGGAGTGCGAGGTGGGCGGGACGGTGTACTGGGGCGTCGGCATCGACCCCAACACGATGACCGCCTCGATGCGCGCCGTGTGCAGCGCGGTGAACCGCGCCATCGGCTGAGCCGCCGCACCGCGCCGGGCGGGGTCCGCCCGGCGCGGCCGCGGCACCGCCCTCAGGCCATGCCGAACAACTGGGTCCAGTAGATGCCCCGGCCGCTGTCGACGGCGCCGACGCCGATGTCGGTGGAGGAGCAGTTCAGGATGTTGTCGCGGTGGCCGGGGCTGTCCATCCACGCCTGGACCACCGAGGCGGCGTCGGGCTGGCCCATCGCGATGTTCTCGCCCGACCAGCGGGGGTAGCCCTGGGCCGCGGCGCGCTCGCCGGGGCCGTCGCCCTCGGGGCTCTCGTGGCTGAAGTAGTCGCGCTCGGCCATGTCGCCGCTGTGGCCCTCGGCGGCGGCGTGCAGGCGCTCGTCGACGCTCAGCGCCGGGCAGCCCGCGGCGGTGCGCTCGCGGTTGGTGAGCGCCACCACCTCGTCCTCGATGGGGCTCTGGCCCGTCTGCGGGGGCTCGGTCCCGGCGCCGCCGCCACCGGGCTCGGGCGCGGGCTCGGCGGTGTCGCCGCCGCCGTCGGCGTCCTCCTCATCGTCGTCGGCCGGCGCCTGGGGTGAGGCGACCGCGGACGCCGACGCCTCGGGGATGGCGGCGCCGTGCGCGGGGCCGGACGCCGCGGCCGACGGCTCGGGCTCGGGGGCCGCCTCGGGGGACGGGGAGGCGTCCGCCGGCGAGGTGCCGGCGATCTCGGGGAACAGCGCGTAGGCGGCGCCGTCGCCGGCCGGGGCGGCGGCCGGCGAGGAGGGGGCCTCGCAGCCGCTCAGCGCCAGGGCAGCGGCGGCCAGGGCCGCCGCGCGGCGGCCGCGCGGTCGTTTCGTGGGGCTTGGATCCACCGGTGACTCCCGCTCCGCTCGGGTCTGTCCGCTTCGGTGGGATGATAGTGCGATAAGGGAGCAATTGTGAGCTTGTTGGGACGGAAGTGGGGATAACCGATCATCCGATCGGGGTAGGGCCGATCGATCCCTCCGGCCCGGCACCCGGCGGGAGCCCGGCCCGCCGGTCCGGGTCCGGGCGGCCGACCCCCCAGGTCATCAGGTTGATGAACAGCTCGGCCTGCTCGATGGCGTCGTCGAGGGCGTGGTGGGTGTGCGGTCGCGACGACAGCAGCTCGGCCGGCATCGCCCGCTTCACGGCGCCGGTCACCGGCACCCCCGCGCGGGCCGCGTAGAGGGTTTTGAGGTCCAGGCAGCGGGAGTGCCCGAAGGGCGAGCCGCCCGCGGCGAAGCGGGTGAAGTACCAGTAGCACCACATCCAGTCGAAGCCCAGCGGGTACGCCACGAACACCGGGCTCATCCGCCCGGCCGCGCCGCGCACCCAGCGGGCCGCCTCGGTCATGGCCTCCGCCGGCTCCCGCCCCTGCCGGGCCAGCAGTTCGCGGTCCAGCCCGCTCACGGCCAGCGCCTCGGCGTCGAAGTCCGGGGAGATCGGCTTGAGCTCGGCGTAGAAGGTGCGCTCGGCGGGGTCGGCGGGCGTGAAGACCAGCCCGTCGAAGCTGCCCGCGACGGCCAGTCCGAGGCTGAGCATGGAGTAGGGGCCGGGTACCGGCCCGTCGGCCTCGATGTCGGCGGAGAAGTAGATGTCGGTCCGCTGGCGCATGCCGCGACGATAGCCCGGTACGCCCGCTTCGCGTGGAGTGTTCCCCCAGCGGTGACGGCGCCGTGCCCGAGTCGAGACAGCCGGGCCGGGCGGCGCCCGTCCCGGCGGCTCGGGAGCGGGCGTCGGCGCGCGGTGCGAGAATGGGCGGGTGAGTCTCTACCGCGACGAGGGCGTCGTCCTGCGCACCCAGAAGCTGGGAGAGGCCGACCGGATCATCACCCTGCTCACCCGGCGCACCGGCCTGGTCCGCGCCGTCGGCAAGGGGGTGCGCCGTACCAAGTCGCGCTTCGGCGCTCGGCTGGAGCCCTTCACCCACGTCGACCTCCAGCTGCACGCCGGGCGCTCGCTCGACGTGGTCACCCAGGCCGACACCCTGCGCGCCTACGGTGAGCCGCTGGCCACCGACTATCCGCGCTTCACCGCCGGCACGGCCATGCTGGAGACGGCCGAGCGCCTGGTCGCGGTCGAGAAGGAGCCGGCGCTGCGGCAGTTCCTGCTGCTGATCGGCGGGCTGCGCACCCTGGGGGAGCGCGACCACGACGCCAGGCTGGTCCTGGACGCCTTCTTCCTGCGCTCGCTCTCGGTGGCCGGGTACCCGCCCGCCCTGGACGCCTGCGCCGGCTGCGGCCGGCCCGAGCAGCGGCGCTGGTTCTCGGTGCAGTCCGGCGGACTGATGTGCGCGCAGTGCCGGCCGCCCGGAGCGGCCTCCCCGGCCGCGGAGACCGTTACGCTGATGATCGCGCTGCTCCGAGGCGACTGGGAGGTCGCCGACGCCAGCGAGCACCGCCACCGCTCGGAGTGCAGCGGCCTCGTCGCCGCGTACCTCCAGTGGCACCTTGAGCACAGCATCCGTTCCCTGCGCCTCGTGGAGCGAACATGACCGCCCCCGCCCGCCCACCCGCTCCGCACCCCAGCGGCGCGCGGCCGCCCGAGCTGCCGCCCGACCTGGTGCCCCGGCACGTCGCCATCGTGATGGACGGCAACGGGCGGTGGGCCAAGCAGCGCGGGCTGCCCCGCACCGAGGGGCACCGCGCCGGGGAGTCCTCGCTGTACGACGTGATCGAGGGCGCCATCGAGATGGGCATCCCGAACCTCTCGGCGTACGCCTTCTCCACCGAGAACTGGCGGCGCTCGCCCGAGGAGGTCCGCTTCCTGATGGGCTTCAACCGCGAGGTGATCCGCCGCCGCCGCGACGACCTGAACGCCATGGGCGTGCGGGTGCGCTGGTCGGGGCGGCCGGGCCGGCTGTGGAAGAGCGTCATCGCGGAGCTGACCGAGGCCGAGCAGATGACCCGCCGCAACTCCGTGCTCACCCTGCAGTTCTGCGTGAACTACGGCGGGCACGCCGAGATCGCCGACGCCGCCGCGGCGCTGGCCCGCGACGTGGCGGCCGGGAAGGTGAGCCCGAACAAGGTCTCCGAGAAGACCCTGGCCCGCTACCTCTACCAGCCCGACATGCCGCCGGTCGACCTCTTCCTGCGCTCCTCGGGCGAGCAGCGCTTCTCCAACTTCCTGCTCTGGCAGTCCGCCTACGCCGAGTTCGTCTTCCTGGACACCCTCTGGCCCGACTTCGACCGCCGCCACCTCTGGCACGCCTGCGAGATCTACGCCAGCCGCGACCGCCGCTACGGCGGCGCGGTGCCGAACCCGGTGGAGCCCGCCCCCAGCACGGGCTGAGGAGCGGGCGCCGCGCGGCGGATCAGCGGTCGGCCCCGGCGCACTCCCGGCAGGTGCCGAAGATTTCGATGGTGTGGGTGACATCGGTGAAGTCATGGCGGGCGCCGAGCGCCGCGGCCCACTTCTCCACCGCAGGGCCCGCCACCTCCACCGTGCGGCCGCAGCGGCGGCAGACGAGGTGGTGGTGGTGGTCGCCGGTGGCGCAGGCGCGGTAGACGGCCTCGCCGTCGTCGGTGCGCAGCACGTCGATCTCGCCGGCCTCGCACAGCGACTGGAGAGCGCGGTACACGGTGGTGAGGCCGATCTTGGCGCCGTCGGCGCGCAGGTCGGCGTAGAGGTCCTGGGCGCTGCGGAAGCCATCGCTGTGGCTCAGCACCTGCCGTACGGCATCGCGGCGGTTGGTCATCGGGTCACACTCTCCCGTGGGGTGGCGGAAGGCGGCGGCGCGGCGGCCGGACGGGGCGCGGCGAGGCGGCGGGCCCTGAGCCCGCGCAGTGCCCATCCCACCGCGACGGCCACGATAAACCCGCTCAGCGCCATCAGCACGATGGCGGCGCCCGGCGCGACGTCGACGTAGAAGGCGGTGCTCAGGCCGGCCAGCGCGGACAGCGCGCCGATGGCCATCGCGAGCACGAGGGTGACGCGGAAGCTGCGGGTGAGCTGCTGGGCGGTGACGACCGGCACCACCATGAGCGCGCTGACCAGTAGCAGGCCGACCACCCGCATCGCGATCACCACGGTGAGCGCCGCGGTGACCGCGATCAGCAGGCTCAGGAAGCGCACCGGCAGGCCGTGGGCGCGGGCGACCTCCTCGTCCTGGCAGAGCACGAACAGCTGCCTGCCGAACAGCAGCATCACCCCGACCACCAGCACCGCCAGGGCGGCGACCAGGTAGACGTCGGTCTGGTCGACGCTGGTGACGGAGCCGAACAGGTAGGCGGTGAGGGTGGAGCCGCTCTGCCCGGGCGCCAGGCCGATCAGCAGCACGCCGCCCGCGATGCCGCCGTAGAACAGCAGGGCGAGCGCGACGTCGCCGCCGGTGCGGGCGCGGACCCGGATCAGCTCCATCGCCACCGCGCCGAGCACGGCCACGATGATCGCGGTGAGCACCGGCGCGGTGCCGGTCAGGAAGCCGATGGCCACCCCGGTGAGCGCCACGTGGCCGATGCCGTCGCCGAGCAGCGCCAGGCGCCGCTGCACCATGAAGGTGCCGACGGCCGGCGCGGCCAGGCCGATCAGGACGGCCGCCGGGATGGCCCGCTGCATGAAGTCGAAGCCCAGCATCTCGATCATCGGAGCCCGTCCTCCTCGCCGCCGCCGGGCACCGGGGCCAGCGGCAGGCCGGTGCGGGCCGGGGGGCCGGCGTGCGGGTGGACGTGGTCGTGGCCGGGCCGCGCGCAGTCGCCGACCGGCTCCGGGGCGCGGCCGTCGTGCGCGATCCGGCCCTCGGCCAGCACGATGGAGCGCCGGATCACCGGGGCGAGCGGACCGAGTTCGTGCAGCACCACCACGACGGTGCTGCCCCGGGAGGCGAGTTCGGAGACGGTCCCGGCCAGCGCGGCCTGGCTGGCGGCGTCGACCCCGGCCATGGGCTCGTCCATCACGAAGGTGTCGGGCTCGGCGGCCAGCGCCCGCGCGATCAGCACGCGCTGCTGCTGGCCGCCGGAGAGTTCGTGCACCGCGTCGGCGGCGCGGTCGGCCAGGCCGACCCGGTCCAGAGCGCGGTGCACGGCGGCGCGCTCGGCGCGCGAGGAGAACCAGCCGTACTTGGCCACCGACACCCGCCCGGCCGCGACGACCTCGCGCACGGTGGCGGGCACGCCGCCGCCGACGTTCAGCCGCTGCGGGACGTACCCGATCCGGGACCAGTCGCGGAAGGCGCGCAGGGGGCGGCCGTGCACCTCGACGCGGCCGCTCGCGAGCGGCACCAGGCCGAGCAGCGCCTTGACCAGAGTGGACTTGCCGGAGCCGTTGGCGCCGAGCACGGCCAGCACCTCGCCGGACGCCACCTCCAGATCGATGCCGTGCAGCACCGGCTGCCGGTCGTACTCGACCCGGCAGCCGACCGTACGGAAGGCCACGTCACTCATCGGACAATTATTATGAAAATGAAAACGGTTGTCAAAACCGGATGCCGGCCTGGAGCAGCGCCCCGACCAGCACCAGCGCCACCAGGCCGAGGCGCACCAGCCGCTTGCCCATCGTGAGCCGCGGCCACGACAGGTAGCACAGCCAGGCGATGAACGCGGCCAGCACCACCAGCGCGAGGGCCCCGAGCGGCCCGGCCACCAGCATGCCGACCAGCAGCACCGCGGTCAGCGCCACCGGCAGCAGCCAGCGCGGCGCCTGGTGCAGGTAGACCAGCGGGGCCGCGCTGCGCCGCTCGATCGCCCGGCGCAGCGGCGAGGAGGCGGGCGTGTAGAAGGAGTCGCCCTCCGGCAGCGGCCGCCGCGGTCCGCCCTGCCCCGGACGGCCGGGCGCCCGGCCGCGCCGCT
This sequence comes from Allonocardiopsis opalescens, assembly GCF_003002095.1. GTDB lineage: Bacteria > Actinomycetota > Actinomycetes > Streptosporangiales > Streptosporangiaceae > Allonocardiopsis > Allonocardiopsis opalescens. The sequence continues at coordinate 1,578,617 of NZ_PVZC01000001.1, forward strand.
TGCGCTTGGGTGACATCGGCAGCACACTCCTCGTCTCTCCGCGTTCCCGCGCGGCGGCCCGCACCGGCCGCTTCCGCTTCCTTACTTTCTAGCGGCTCGCGCGAGCGCCCCGGTCCCGCGCGCACCGCGCCCGGGCCGGCCCGCGGAGCCGCCGGATCGCCGCGGCGGACGCGGGGGACGCCGCTAGGATGACGCTTCGTCCGGATGTGGACGTCCACCCGACCCCTGGCGTTCACCCGCCCGTTCCCGTCCCGCCCGCTCGCGGCGGTCCCTGTGGAGGTCTCCTTGGTTCTCGCGCTCAGCGTCGTCGTCCCCGTCTCCGACCGGGAGCACGCCCGCGGAGAGGAGCACCTCAGGGCCGGTCTGGAGGCACTGGAGCGCCAGACCGTGCCCGATCTGGAGATCCTGCTGGTCAGATACGGCGCGGCCCGCTCCGTCGGCGCGCTGCTGGACCGCTGGGCCGCGCCGGGCTCGCGCTTCCGGGTGGTCGAGGCGCCCGGCGCCACCGCGGCCGAGGCGCGCGCCACCGGGGCCCGCGCCGCGACCGGCGAGTACCTGGCCTTCGCCGAGGCCACCGACCTGGTCCCGCCCTACGCCTACCGCTACGCGCTGGACAGCCTGGCGGCCAGCGGCTCCGACTTCGCCACCGGCAACGTCCACCGCGTCAACGAGCTGGGCACCCGCGCCTCGGCGGCGCACCGGGCCGCGTTCACCACCACGCGGCGCGGGGTCCGCATCCTGGACCGGCCAGAACTCGTCGCCGACCGGCTGCTGGGCAACAAGGTCTTCCGCCGCGCCTTCTTCGACTCCCTGCTCGCGCGGGGTGCCGGGCTCACCGCCCCGGCCCCGAGCACCGGCACGGCGGTGGGCGAGCACGAGGACCTGCGGGTCGCGCTGCCCGCCCACTTCCTCGCCGACGCCGTCGACGTGCTGCCCGCCCCCGTCTACCTGCGCCGCGACCTCGGGGACCAGGCGGAGGCGGCCGATACGGCCGACGGCTCCGACACCGCCGACGGGGACGAGGGCGACGAGGCCGTCGCCGCGGCCGAGGACACCGCCGTGCCCGCCGACCCGGTGGCCGACCGGGTCGCCGCCGTCGCCGGGCTCAGCGCCTTCCTGGCCGAGCACGCCTCCGACCGCGCCAAGCGCCTGTGGGACGCCACCGCCCTCGGCGGCGACCTGCGCCGGCTCCTGCTCGGCCTGGACGAGGCCGACGACGCCGTCCGCGACGCCTTCTACGACCGCGCCGGCAAGTACCTGGCCACCGTCCCCGCCGAGGTGCTCACCGGCCTGCGCGCCATCGACCGGCTCAACTGGCACCTGGTCCGCCGCCGCCTCACCCCGCGGCTGCTGGAGGTGCTGACCTTCCAGAAGAGCGTCGAGCTGCGCAAGGCCCGCGCGGTCCGCCACGGCCTGGGCTTCTACGTCGCCTACCCGTTCCTGGACGACCCCGCCGCCGGCGTGCCACGCAGCGTCTACCGCCTGGGCGACGAGCTGCGCCCGCGGCTGAAGACCGAGGGCGTCGCCTGGCGCGACGGCGCGCTCGTGGTCACCGGCCGGGTCGGGCTGCGCTTCCTGCCGCCGCGCCGGCGCTGGCAGCAGCTGCTCACCGCCCACCTGGTCGACGCCGAGGGGAGCGCCCGCGTCAAGGTGCCGGTCAGCAGCGTGCGGGCGGCGGAGTACCGGCTGCCCAATGTCGACAACGCCGCCCGGCACGACTGGGGCGGCTTCGAGGTCGTCGTCGACGCCGAGGTGCTGCGCCGCGCCGCCGGCCGGGCCGGGGCCTGGCGGCTCGAACTGTCCCTGTTCAACCGCGGCCTCACCCGCACCGTCCCGGTCGGCTCGCCGGTGCAGGGGCCGGCCCGCCGCCCCGGGCACCGCGAGCTCACCCCCGGCCTGTGGGCGCGCCCCTCCTGGACCGGCGACCGCACCCTGCTGATCCGGCTGGACCGCCGGCCCGCCGCCGTCACCGCCTGCTCCTTCGACGGCGAGGCCGTCGAGCTGGCCGGCGTGCTCGGCGGCGAGGCGCTCGCCGGCCGCGAGCGCGCCGCCCTGCGGCTGTCGTGGCGCTCCGGCGCGCTGGTCCGCGAGTTCCCGCTGCGGCCGGCGGCCGGCGAGGGCGCCTTCGGCGTCCGCGTCCCGGTGCCCGAGCTGCTGGACGGCGTCGAGCTGACCCGCTCCACCGTCGGCGCCGCCGCCCGCTCCGAGCTGTGGACCGCCGAGATCGCCGTCGGCGACCAGGCCCTGCCGCTGGTGCTGGCCGACGGCGTCGACCAGCACCGCTTCGCCGTCGGCGCCGAGGAGATCGCGGTCAAGCGCGAGCACACCGGCCAACTGCTGCTGCAGATCGGCCCGGCCCGCCCGGTCCTCGACGACGCCCGCTGGGACGGCGCCCGACTGCTGCTGTCGGGCCACTACGGCGCCGACGACACCGCCGAGCACCCCGATGCCGCCGGGGCGGCAGGCGCCGACCTGGTGCTGAAGGCGCGCGGCCGCGACGAGGAGCACCTGGTGCCGATGGCGCTGAGCCAGGGCCGCTTCCAGGTGGAGCTGACCCCCACGGCCGTGGCCGCCTTCGGCGCGAGCCTGCCGCTGGGCGCCGGCACCTACCACCTGTTCACCCGCGCCCGCCCGGCCGGGGACGGCGAAGGCGAGGGGCGGCCCGACGTGCGCGCCGAGATCGCCCCCGCGCTGATCGGCCGCCTCCCGCTCGACATGCCGCGCGGCGCCGACCCCGCGCCCGGCGGCCGCACCGTCTCCCTCACCGACACCGGAGCCGACAGCCCGGCGCTGAAGGTCAGCAGCGACCTGCTCCCCGCCGAGCGGGGCGCCTTCGCGCAGCGGCGGCTGCGCGAGGAGCGCTACCCGCTCGCCCGCACCGAGCCGCTGGTCGAGGAGATCTACTTCGACAGCTACAACGGCCGCCAGTTCTCCGACAGCCCGCGCGCCCTGTACGAGGAGCTGCGCCGCCGCGGGATCGGCTACCCCGGCGCCTGGCTGGTCCGCGACGGCCAGGCGGCCGTCCCCGGCGACCTGCGCACCGTCCGCTACACCGGGCGCGAGTACTACGAGGCGCTGGGCCGCTCCCGCTGGGTGGTCACCAACTCCCGCCAGCCCGGCTGGTTCGAGCGCCGCCCGGGGCAGACCGTCGTGCAGACCTGGCACGGCTCCATGCTCAAGCGGATCGGCTTCGACATCGAGCGGGTGCGCGGCAAGTCCCGCGACTACCACGACAAGCTGGCCTGGGAGGTCGCCCAGTGGGACTACCTCGTCTCGCCCAGCCCGTGGGCCACCCCGATCCTGCGCCAGGCCTTCCGCTTCGACGGTGAGATCCTGGAGACCGGCTATCCGCGCAACGACGTCTTCCACCGGCCCGAGCGCCACGCCATGGCCGAGCGGGTGCGGAGCGTGCTGGGCCTCCCCGAGGGCAGGAAGGTGCTGCTGTACGCGCCCACCTGGCGCGACGACAAGTACTACTCGCGCGGCAAGCACAAGCTCGACCTGCACCTTGACCTGCGGCGCATGTACGAGCTGCTGGGGGAGGACCACGTCCTGCTGGTGCGCCGCCACCCCCGGGTGGTCGACCGGGTGCCGATCGTGGGCCGCGACTTCGTCTTCGACGTGTCGCTGTACCCGGAGATCCAGGAGCTCTTCCTGGTCACCGACGTGCTGATCACCGACTACTCGTCGATGATGTTCGACTTCGCCAACACCGGCCGCCCGATGCTGTTCTTCACCTACGACATCGACGCCTACCGCGACGACCTGCGCGGCTTCTACTTCGACTTCCCGGCCACCGCCCCCGGCCCGCTGCTGCTGACCTCCGACGAGGTGATCGGCGCGGTCCGCGACATCGACGCCGTGCACGCCGCCCACGCCGAGCGCTACGACGCCTTCGTGCGCCGCTTCTGCCCGCTGGACGACGGGAACGCCGCCGCGCGGCTGGCCGACCGCCTCTTCGCCGGCCTCACCTGAGCGCGCACCGCCGGGCGCGTGCGCGCGGCGGCGCCGTGGGACGATGGGCGGGTGATCGTCGTCATCCGCTTCCGCGTCGCCGAGCCGGCGGCCGCGGACTTCCGCGAGCGCGCCGCGGCCGCGTTGGCCGCGCTCGCCGCCCGCCCCGGCTACACCGGCGGCCGGCTCGGCCGCAACGCCGACGACCCCGGGCTGTGGGCGCTGGTCACCGAGTGGGAGGGGCCCGGCTTCTACCGCCGCGCCCTGTCGGACTACACGGTGAAGGTCTCGGCGGTGCCGCTGCTATCGGAGGCGCTGGACGAGCCCTCCGCCTACGAGGTGCTGGACGTCGTCCCCGCTCCGGCCCGCTGAGCCGCCGCGCAGGTAATCCGGCTGTGGCCCCTGTGGGCCTCCCCTAAGCTGGACTCACGTCAACTCGCACGCGGCGCGCCCGCGGGCGAGCCCTTCGAGAGCATCGCGGCCCGGCCGACCCCGTATCCCGGATCCCAGCGAGCTCCACCGACCGCCAGCCGGATGGAGAGTATCTTCCATGCCCCGTACTCCCGACATCATGGACACCCTGGTCAGCCTCAGCAAGCGCCGCGGCCTGGTCTACCCCTCCAGCGAGATCTACGGCGGCCTGCGCGCGTCGTGGGACTACGGTCCGCTCGGCGTCGAGCTGAAGAACAACGTCAAGCGCCAGTGGTGGCGCTCGATGGTGACCGAGCGCGAGGACATCGTCGGCCTGGACTCCAGCGTCATCCTGGCCCGCGAGGTGTGGGTGGCCTCCGGCCACGTCAAGCAGTTCGTCGACCCCCTCACCGAGTGCCAGTCCTGCCACAAGCGCTACCGCGCCGACCACCTCGAAGAGGGCTACGAGGCCAAGCACGGCCGCCCGCCCGCGCAGGGCCTGGCCGACATCACCTGCCCCAACTGCGGCACCAAGGGCGCGTTCACCGAGCCGCGCATGTTCAACGGCCTGCTCAAGACCTTCCTGGGCCCCACCGAGGACGAGTCGGGCCTGGCCTACCTGCGCCCTGAGACCGCGCAGGGCATCTTCATCAACTACCTCAACGTCCAGCAGTCCTCGCGCAAGAAGATCCCGTTCGGCATCGGCCAGATCGGCAAGTCCTTCCGCAACGAGATCACCCCGGGCAACTTCATCTTCCGCACCCGGGAGTTCGAGCAGATGGAGTGCGAGTTCTTCGTGGTGCCCGGCACCGACGAGGAGTGGCACCAGTACTGGATCGACACCCGCCTCCAGTGGTACGTCGACCTCGGCATCGCAAAGGACAACCTGCGGCTGTACGAGCACCCCAAGGAGAAGCTGGCCCACTACGCCAAGCGCACCGTCGACGTGGAGTACCGCTTCAACTTCACCGGCACCGAGTGGGGCGAGCTGGAGGGCGTCGCCAACCGCACCGACTTCGACCTGAAGACCCACGCCGAGGCATCAGGCGCCGACCTCTCCTTCTTCGACCAGGAGAAGAACGAGCGCTACGTCCCGTACGTCATCGAGCCGGCCGCCGGCGTCGACCGCTGCGTGCTCACCTTCATGATCGACGCCTACTCCGAGGACGAGGCGCCCAACGCCAAGGGCAAGATGGAGAAGCGGGTCGTGATGCGGCTCGACCCCCGGCTCGCGCCGGTCAAGGCCGCCGTGCTGCCGCTGTCGCGCAATGCCGACCTCTCGCCCAAGGCGCGCGACCTGGCCGCGCTGCTGCGCCGCCGCTGGAACGTCGAGTTCGACGACGCCGGCGCCATCGGCCGCCGCTACCGGCGCCAGGACGAGATCGGCACCCCGTTCTGCGTCACCGTCGACTTCGACACCCTGCAGGACGACGCCGTCACCATCCGGGAGCGCGACACCATGGCGCAGGAGCGCATCGCGCTGGACCAGGTGGAGCGGTACCTGCTGGACCGGCTGCCCGGCGTGTGAGCCCGGCGGCCCGAACGGACGGCGGCGCCCGGACCCGGTCCGGGCGCCGCCGCGCTCATGCCGCCGCGTAGACCACGAACGACACCGCGACGTACTGCACGACGTAGGCGGCGACGGTGAGCGCGTGGAAGACCTCGTGGAAGCCGAACCAGCGCGGCGCGGGGTCGGGCCACTTCGTGGCGTAGACGACCCCGCCGAGGCTGTACAGCAGGCCGCCGACCAGGATCAGGATCCAGGCCGCCATGCCGCTGCCGCCGACGAGCTGCGGGATGAAGAAGACCGCCACCCAGCCCAGGGCGATGTAGAGGGCGGTCGACAGCCAGCGCGGCGCGTTCAGCCAGAGCACCTTGAAGACCATCCCGGCCAGGGCGGCGCCCCACACCAGCGAGGTCATCCACACCCGCAGCCGGCCTTCGAGCACCAGCAGCACGAACGGCGTGTAGGTGCCGGCGATGATCAGGTAGATGTTGGCGTGGTCCATCCGCCGCAGCACGGCGTGCGTGGCGGCGCCCCAGCGGCCCAGGTGGTAGACGGCCGAGGTGCCGAACAGCAGCACGGAGGCGGCGGCGTAGACGGCGGCCGATATCCGGGGCAGCCCGGCGGGCGCCAGTGCGACCAGGACGATCCCGGCGGCCAGGGCCAGGGGGGCGGCGCCCAGGTGCAGCCAGCCGCGCAGCCGGGGCTTGACCGCGGCGGCGGCGGCCGAGGCGGCGCGCCCGGCGCGCTCCACCGCGTCCTGCCCGGCCGCCAGCACGTCGGAGGCGTCGGGTCGGTGCGCCGAATCGGGGGTCATACCGGAGTCCTTTGCGGCGTGGCGTCGGAGTGGATCATCATCTCCATTAAACCTACGGCATCGTAGGTTACTCGTCGGTACAGGGTGAGTGGGGCGAATGTCACGCCCGCCGCCGGGCAGGTGGCGCGGTGCCGGGGCCGTCCGCGGTGCGGGCGGGCCGGCTCCCCGTCCGGTCTTCGGTTTGGGAAGAAGTGCGGAACTTTCCCGGGGCACGGCTGTGGCGTCGGTCTCTCTTTCGGGTCTCGGCCGGTCCTAAGTTGCGCGCCAGAACAAAAGGCGTGCAGAGGTCTGAACGATCAGAATTGAAGCAGAAAAAGCTCGCGTCAAATATATGGTCTAGTCCACGGACCGCGAGATGAACCCGCTCTGAACTGCGTGTATACCGGAGCACCCATCTAGACCTTTGGTCTAAACCAATCGTACCGTGCTGAGCTGCGCAGATGACGCTACGGTCAGCCGGTAGCACATGTGTTCCTGCTGTGTGGGTAAGGTCCCGGTGTTGGTTGCTTCCGGGTTGGCGCGAGCTGCTGACAGCCGTCCCGAGGCCGTCCGGTAAAGGAGTAGCGGTGCCCAAATACGTGTACGACTTCGCCGAGGGCAACAAGGAACTGAAGGACCTGCTCGGCGGAAAGGGAGCCAATCTTGCCGAGATGTCGAACCTCGGGCTCCCGGTACCCCCCGGCTTCACCATCACCACCGAGGCCTGCCGGCACTACCTGGCGCACGGCGAACTCCCCGACGGCCTCGCCGACGAGATCACCGCGCACCTGGCGGCCCTGGAGCGGCGGATGGGCAAGCGGCTCGGCGAGCCGGACGACCCGCTGCTGGTGAGCGTGCGCTCCGGCGCCAAGCACTCGATGCCCGGCATGATGGAGACCGTCCTCAACGTCGGCCTCAACGACCAGTCCGTCGCCGGCCTGGCCGCCCAGTCCGGCGACGAGCGCTTCGCCTGGGACTCCTACCGCCGCCTGGTCCAGATGTTCGGCAAGACCGTGCTGGACATCGACGGCGGCGCCTTCGAGGACGCCATCGAGGCGGTCAAGAGCGCCAAGGGCAGCACCGACGACCTCGACCTGACCGCGGCCGACCTGAGCGGCCTGGTCGACGCCTTCAAGAAGATCGTCGCCGACCACACCGGCAAGCCCTTCCCGCAGGACCCGCGCGAGCAGCTGTTCCTCGCCGTCCAGGCCGTGTTCACCTCCTGGAACGCGCCGCGCGCCATCCTGTACCGCCGCCAGGAGCGCATCCCCGGCGACCTCGGCACGGCCGTGTCGGTCTGCTCGATGGTCTTCGGCAACCTCGGCATGGACTCCGGCACCGGCGTCGCCTTCACCCGCGACCCCGCCACCGGCCAGCAGGGCGTCTACGGCGACTACCTGCAAAACGCCCAGGGCGAGGACGTCGTCGCCGGCATCCGCAACACCGTGCCGCTGGCCGAGCTGGAGCGCATCGACCCGGCCTCCTACCGCGAGCTGCTGGGCGTCATGGAGACGCTGGAGAACCACTACCGCGACCTGTGCGACATCGAGTTCACCATCGAGCGCGGCAAGCTGTGGATGCTGCAGACCCGCGTCGGCAAGCGCACCGCGGCCGCCGCCTTCCGCATCGCCGACCAGCTGGTCGACCAGGGCCTGATCGACCTGGACGAGGCGGTGCGCAGAGTCACCGGCGACCAGCTGGCCCAGCTGATGTTCCCTCGCTTCGACGAGAAGGCGCGCCGGCACCGCATCGCCCACGGCATGAACGCCTCGCCCGGCGCCGCCGTCGGCAAGGCCGTCTTCGACTCCTACACCGCGATCAAGTGGTCGCGCAGCGGCGAGGACGTCATCCTGGTCCGCCGGGAGACCAACCCCGACGACCTGGACGGCATGATCGCCGCACGCGGCATCCTGACCAGCCGGGGCGGCAAGACCTCGCACGCCGCGGTCGTCGCCCGCGGCATGGGCAAGACCTGCGTGTGCGGCGCCGAGGACCTGCGGGTGGACACCAAGAACCGCCGCTTCACCGCGCCCGACGGCTCGGTCGTGGAGGAGGGCGACGTCATCTCCATCGACGGCACCAACGGCAATGTCTACCTCGGCGAGGTGCCGGTGGTCCCCTCGCCGGTGGTGCGCTACTTCGACGGCGAGATCGACCCGGAGGCGGCCGACGCCGGCGAGCTGGTGCGGGCCGTGCACCGCATCATGGCCCACGCCGACGGCGTCCGGCGGCTGGGGGTGCGCGCGAACGCCGACAGCCCCGACGACTCCTCCCGGGCCCGCAGGATGGGCGCCAAGGGCGTCGGCCTGTGCCGCACCGAGCACATGTTCCTGGGCGACCGCAGGTCCCTGGTCGAGCGGCTGATCCTGGCCGACACCGACAAGGAGCGCGACCAGGCCCTGGCCGCGCTGCTGCCCCTCCAGCGCGAGGACTTCGTCGGCATCTTCGCCGCGATGGACGGCCTGCCGGTGACGGTGCGGCTGCTCGACCCGCCGCTGCACGAGTTCCTGCCCGACATCACCGAGCTGTCGGTACGCGTGGCCGTCGCCGAGTCGCGCGGCGAGAAGTACGAGAACGACCTGCGGCTGCTGCAGGCCGTGCACCGCCTGCACGAGCAGAACCCGATGCTCGGCCTGCGCGGCGTGCGCCTCGGCCTGGTGGTGCCGGGCCTGTTCACCATGCAGGTGCAGGCGATCGCCGAGGCCTGCGCGCAGCGGCTGCGCGAGGGCGGCGACCCCAGGCCCGAGGTGATGATCCCGCTCGTCGGCACCGTGCAGGAGCTGGAGATCGTCCGCGACGACGCGCTCGAGGTGCTGCGCAAGGTCGGCGAGGACTACGGCGTCGAACTGGAGTGCCCGATCGGCACCATGATCGAGCTGCCGCGCGCCGCGCTCACCGCGGGCGAGATCGCCGAGCGGGCCGAGTTCTTCTCCTTCGGCACCAACGACCTCACCCAGACGACCTGGGGCTTCTCCCGCGACGACGTGGAGGCGTCCTTCTTCTCCGCCTACCTGGAGCGCGGCGTGTTCGGCGTCTCGCCCTTCGAGTCGCTGGACGTCGACGGTGTCGGCCGGCTGATCAGGGTCGCGGTCGAGGAGAGCCGGGCGGCCCGCCCCGGCATCAAGCTGGGGATCTGCGGTGAGCACGGCGGCGACCCCGACTCCGTGCACTTCTTCCACGACTGCGGCCTGGACTACGTGTCGTGCTCGCCCTTCCGCGTCCCCGTCGCCCGGCTGGAGGCGGGCCGGGCCGCGCTGAACGGCGCCGGCGGCTGAGCGCGCCCGGCGCCGCGATCATCGCCGCTAGGGTGGCCGCCATGCGCACCGCCGAGATCGACGGCGCCCGCCTCGCCTACGACGAGGCGGCGCCGGCGAACCGATCGTGTTCCTGCACGCGGGCATCGCCGACCGCAGGATGTGGCGCGCGCAGCCGGCCGAGTTCGGCGGGCCGTGCCGGGCGATCGCGGTCGACCTGCGCGGCTTCGGCGACTCCTCCGACGCGGCGGGCCCGTTCAGCCGCACCGGCGACCTGCTCGCGCTGCTCGACGCGCTGGAGATCGACCGCGCCACCCTGGTGGCCTGCTCCTTCAGCGGCGCCGCCGCGATCGAGGTGGCGCCGGACCACCGCGACCGGGTCACCCGGCTCGCCCTCAGCGGCTCGGCGCTGCCCGGGCGCGACTGGTCGGCGCGGCTGGACGCGCTGTTCGCCGCCGAACTCGGCGACGGCGACCCCGAGGACGTCGACACGGTCGCGCCGGCCGAGACCCGGCTGTGGCCGGCCGTCTCCGCCCGGGGCGAGGACGCCGTCGGCCCCGAGGTCTTCGCGCTGACCCGCGAGATGAACCGCGCCGCGCTGGCCAGGGAGGTAGCGCTCGGCGACACCGCCCGCGAGGTCCCGCCCGACCCCTCGCTCGCCTCCCGGCTCGGGGAGCTCGCGGCGCCCGCACTGGTCGCGGTCGGCGAGCACGACCTGCCCGGCATCCGCGACAACGCCCGCGCGCTGGCCGCCGGGATCGGCGGCGCCGAACTGGTGGTGATCCCCGGCGCCGCCCACCTGGCGCCGCTGGAGAACCCCGGCGCCTTCAACTGCGCGCTCGGCGCCCTGAGGGCCCGCTGAGGACCCGCACCGTGCGGCCATGGCCGATACTGGTAAGTGCCCACGCGGCCGGGGACCCCTAGCGTAGACAGGACTTCCCCACACCGTCCCGCTGATCAGTGCTGGCAGGCTCCGTGACCGACAACGACAAGACCCAGGTGTTCCGCCGCGCCGCCGAGCGGGGCGGCACCCGCTCGTTCACGCGCTCGGCACCCGACGACGAGGACCGGCGCGAGACCCGGATGTTCGAGCGCGGCGGCGGTCCGGCCGGCACGCCCGCCGAGGCCGAGGAGCCCGAGGGCCCGGCCAGGGCCCGCAGGCGGCGCCACCCGGTCCGCCGCTTCGTGCTCTGGACGATCGCGCTGCTCCTGCTGGTCGCCCTGCTGATCCCGGGCGGCACCTGGGTCGCGATCTGGTACACCGCGCGGCTGGACGACCGCCCGCCGTCCGACGCGATCATCGTGCTCGGAGCGAGCCAGTTCAACGGCACCCCGTCGCAGATCTTCCAGGCCCGGCTCGAGCACGCGGCCGAGCTGTACGAGAGCGGCGTCGCCGACCAGATCGTCACCGTCGGCGGCTCCCAGCCGGGCGACCTGTTCACCGAGGCCGGTTCGGGACGCGACTGGCTGGTCGAGACGGGCGTGCCCGAGACCAGCATCACCGCCCTGGACGTCGGCAGCGACACATTGCAGAGCATCCAGGCGGTCTCCGAGGTCTTCACCGAACGCGGCTGGAGCACCGCGATCATCGTCACCGACCCCTGGCACAGCCTGCGCTCGCGGGTGATCGCGGGCGACTACGGCATCGACGCCGTCACCTCGCCGACCCGCTCGGGGCCCGCGGTGTGGAGCCGCGAGACCCAGATCAACTACATCACCCGCGAGACCGGGGCGCTGATCTACTACCGGATCTTCGGCACCAGCACCGACGTCGCCATCGACGCCGTCTGACCATGCCCGAGACCCTGCCCGACGGCTACCGTCCCGCCGACCGCGCACGCTGGGTGCCCGAGCCGGCCAAGAGCCGGCGGCGCACCGCCTTCGGGCGCGACCGGGCCAGGGTGCTGCACAGCTCGGCGCTGCGCCGGCTGGCGGCCAAGACCCAGGTGGTGCAGCCCGGCGCCAGCGACTTCCCGCGCACCCGGCTCACCCACACCCTGGAAGTGGCGCAGATCGGCCGCGAACTCGGCCAGGAGCTGGGCAGCGACCCCGACCTGGTCGAGACCGCCTGCCTGGCCCACGACCTCGGCCACCCGCCCTTCGGCCACAACGGCGAGGCGGCGCTGGACGCGATCGCCCGCCCGTGCGGCGGCTTCGAGGGCAACGCGCAGACCCTGCGGCTGCTCACCCGGCTGGAGGGGAAGGTCTTCACCGCCGAGGGCGCCAGCGCCGGGCTGAACCTCACCCGCGCCGCCCTGGACGCCGCGGTGAAGTACCCCTGGCCGCGGCGCGCGGGCGCGCCGGGGGAGCCGTCGGGCAAGTTCGGCCACTACGCCGACGACGCCGAGGTGTTCGCCTGGGTCAGGCAGGGGGCGCCCGGCCGGCGCACCTGCTTCGAGGCCCAGGTGATGGACTGGGCCGACGACGTCGCCTACTCCGTCCACGACCTGGAGGACGGCCTGCAGACCGGGCACATCAAGCTGGGCGCGCTGCGCGACCCCGGCGAGCGCCGCGAGGTGTGCGAGCGGGCCGCGGCCGACTACACCGACGCCGACCCCGCCGAGCTGGCCGAGGTCTTCGAGCGGCTGCTGGCGGAGCCGTTCTGGCCGCGCGAGTACACCGGCGACATCCGTTCGCTGGCGGCGCTGAAGAACCTCACCAGCGAGCTGATCGGCCGCTTCTGCCAGGGGGCCGAGGACGCCACCCGGGCCGCCCACGGCGCCGGGGCGCTGCGCCGCTACGACGCCGAGCTGCGGGTGCCCCGCCGTCGGCTGCTGGAGTGCGCGGTGCTCAAGGCCGTCGCCGCCCACTACGTGATGACCCGGGCGGGCGCCAGGGAGCAGCAGGCGCGCGAGCGGGAGCTGGTCGAGGAGCTGGTGCACCTCATCCGGGTCGGCGCGCCGCGCACCCTGGACGCCGCCTTCGCCCCCGCTTACCTGGCCGCGGCCGACGACGGCGCCGCGCTGCGGGTGGTGGTGGACCAGGTCGCCTCGCTGACCGACACCTCCGCGCTGGCCTGGCACCGCCGCCTGTCGGGCGGCTGAGCCCGCCCGGCGGGCTCTAGTCCTCGGCGTCCAGGAAGGTGGACAGGGCGGCGGTCAGCCGCGCGGGCGCGTCCTCCTGGACCAGGTGGCCGGCGCCGTCGAGCAGCCGGACCCGGGCGCGGGGCAGCCGCTCGGCCAGCCGCCCGGCGTGGCTCGCGGGCAGCCAGCGGTCCTCGCGCCCCCACAGCACCAGGGCAGGTACGTCGATCCGGCCGTAGCCGTCCTCGACCTCGGCGGTGAAGCGCTCGTCGGCCTGCGCGATCTGGCGGCCGAAGGCCGCCTGCCCGGCCGGGCCCAGCCACGGCGCCACCAGCGCGTCGGCGACCTCGGGACGCATCGAGCCGTGGGTGGCGGAGGCGAGGTAGCCGCGCACCAGCGCCTCGTGCAGGGCGGCGGGCAGCGCGCCGAACACGCCGGCGTGCTCGCGCACCAGCCGGAAGAAGTCGCTGCCCCACGGGCGCAGCGCGACCGGGTTCAGCAGCGCCAGCCGCCGGTAGCGGACCTTGTCCAGCACGGCGGCGCGCAGCGCGACGGCGCCGCCGAAGTCGTGCGCGGCCACGTCGGGCTCGCGCAGCCCCCAGTGGTCCAGCAGCGCGGTGAAGACGCGCTGCTGGGCGGGCAGGGAGACGTCCTGCCCGTCGGCCATCTCCGACCGCCCGTAGCCGGGCATGTCCCACAGGTAGACGGTGTGCGACTCGGCGAGCGCGGCGGCGACCTCCCGCCAGACGTAGGAGGAGAAGGGCGTGCCGTGCAGGAAGACCAGCGGGCGGCCGCGCCCCCGGCTGGTCCAGCGGACGGCGCCGTGCGGGCTGTCGAAGCGCTCGGGCAGCTGCCAGGTCATCTCGGCCTCCTTGATTGTTACCGTCAATATAGATCTGAAGGTAACAGCTCCTGTTACTGCAGAACACCCTCAGGCGGTAACGTGGTGCTATGGTCTACGACCGCGAGCCCGCGCCGGACCCCTTGGCCCCCGTCGAGCGCTTCTGCAACACCGTGAACCGGCTCACCGGCGACGACGCGCTCGCCGAACTCGCCGGGGCGCGCGCCTGGCTGCGGGAGCGGGCCGGTGTCGGCGGCGGTCTGGACGAGTCCGGCCGCGCCGAGTTGGTGCGCTTCCGCGAGACGCTCCGCGACCACCTGGCCGGCGGCTCGGAGCGGGCCGCCGCCGAACTCAGCGCGCGGGCGGCCGCCGTGCTCGGGCCGCCGCGCTGGCGGGCCGGCGGCGGCGCCGAGCTGCCCGTGACGGCGTCCGCCGGTCCGGACCTGCTGGCGGGCCGGCTGCTGGCCGTGCTCGCCGCCGAGGAGCTGGCCGGGCGGCGGGCCCGGCTGAAGGTGTGCCGGGCGCAGGAGTGCCGCTGGGTCTTCTACGACCGCTCGCCCGGCAACAACAGCGTGTGGTGCAGCATGGCCATCTGCGGCGCCCGGCACAAGATGCGCGCCTACCGGTCCCGCCGGCGGGCGGCCGACGGAGGCTGAGCGCCCGGGCCGTGCGGCTCAGGCGACGAGTTCGGCGGCGCCCAGCAGGCCCGCGCGGTCGCCCAGCGCCGACCGCAGCACCGTCACCCGGCGCAGGAAGGCCAGCGTCGCGAACTCGGCCATTCCCTCCCGCACCGGCGCGAACAGCAGCTCGCCCGCCTGGGCCACCCCGCCGCCGATGACCACGCGCTCGAAGTCCACCACGGCGGCGGCCGAGACGATCGCCGCGCCCACCGCGCGCCCGGCCCGGGCGAAGGCCCGCAGCGCCGTCGGATCGCCGGCCCGCGCCGCCTCGGCCAGCTCGCGCGCCGTGGGCTCGGCCCCCTCGGGCGGAGCCCAGCCCTCGGCCCGCGCCCAGCGCACCATGTTCGGGCCGCTGGACAGCACCTCCAGGCAGCCCTTGCTGCCGCACGGGCAGGGCGGTCCGTCCATGTCCACGATGGCGTGGCCGATGTGCCCGGCATTGCCGGTCGGGCCGCGGTAGACGCCGCCGTCCAGGATCAGGCCGCCGCCGACCCCGGTGGACACGACCATGCCGAGCAGGCCGTCGCTGCCGTGCCCGGCGCCGTGGCGGTACTCGCCGAGCGCGAAGCAGATGGCGTCGCCGTCCAGGCGGACCCGCAGGCCGGGGAAGTCCGCGCGCAGCCGGTCGAGCAGGGCGAAGCCGCGCCAGCTGGGGATGTTGACCGGGCTGACCGTGCCCGCCGCGGCGTCCAGCGGGCCCGCGCTGCCCACGCCCACCCCGCCGACGGCGTCCGGGCCGCCCGCGTCGGCGATCACCGCGCCGACCAGGCCGGCCAGCGCGGCGTACACGGTCGAGCCGTCGTCGGCGGCCTGCGGGGTGGCCGTGCCCCTGGTGTGCAGCACGGTGCCGTCGGGGTGCACGAGTGCCGCCGTAATGGTGGTCCCGCCGATGTCGACTCCGACGACAGGAGTGGTAGCGCCGCTCACGGTGCGAGGGTCCTTCCAGGCTGCCCAGGGGGCCGAAGGTGCCGAGCCGGTGCGACATGCGCCGTCACGCCTGCTCGCTGACGTTGACAACGTTGTCACCGAAGAGAGTAGAACATGCCCGGGCAGGATTCCCCATCGCGGGAGGAAGTTCACTCCGGCGCACCGCGTCGTCGGCCCGCCGTCCTAGACTCATGGCCATGGCCGGCCGGATCCGTGACGAGGACATCGCCCTCGTCCGCGAGCGCTCGCCCATCGACGAGGTCGTGGGCGACTACCTCCAGCTGCGCAACGCCGGCGGCGGCTCGCTGAAGGGCCTGTGCCCCTTCCACGACGAGCGCTCGCCCTCCTTCAACGTCACCCCCGCCCGCGGGCTCTACTACTGCTTCGGCTGCGGCGAGGGCGGCGACGCCATCACCTTCGTGCAGAAGATCGACCACCTCACCTTCGCCGAGGCCATCGAGCGGCTGGCCCAGCGCGCCGGGGTCGAACTCCGCTACGAGCAGGGCGGGTACGTCCCGCGCAACGAGCAGGGCCAGCGGGCCCGGCTGCTCGACGCCCACCGCGCCGCCGCCGAGTTCTACGCCGAGCGCCTGCTCGCCCCCGACGCCTCGGCGGGCCGCTCCTTCCTCACCGAGCGCCGCTTCGAGCGGGCCGACGCCGAGCGCTTCGGCGTCGGCTTCGCCCCCCGCGAGTGGGACGCGCTGACCCGGCACCTGCGCGGCAAGGGCTTCACCGAGGAGGAGCTGATCCGAGGCGGCCTCGCCAGCCAGGGCCGGCGCGGCGTCTACGACCGCTTCCGCAACCGCCTGATGTGGCCCATCCGCGACGTCACCGGCGATGTCGTCGGCTTCGGCGCCCGCAAGCTCGACCCGGCCGAGGACGGCCCCAAGTACCTCAACACCCCCGAGACCCCGCTGTTCAAGAAGAGCACCCTGCTCTACGGCATCGACGCCGCCAAGCGCGAGATCTCCCGGCAGCGCCAGGCCGTCGTGGTCGAGGGCTACACCGACGTCATGGCCTGCCACCTCTCCGGCGTCGGCACCGCCGTCGCCACCTGCGGCACCTCCTTCGGCGCCGACCACATCAAGGTGCTGCGCCGGCTGCTGATGGACCAGGACCGCTTCAGCGGCGAGGTCATCTTCACCTTCGACGGCGACGAAGCCGGCCGCAAGGCCGCGCTGCGCGCCTTCGCCGACGAGCACCGCTTCGCCACCCAGACCTTCGTCGCGGTGCAGGCCGACGGCCTCGACCCCTGCGACCTCCGGGTCGGCCAGGGCGAGGCGGCCGTGCGCGACCTCGTGGCCGCCCGCACCCCGCTGTACGAGTTCGCCATCCGGTCCACCATCGAGCAGCACAGGCTCGACACCACCGAGGGCCGCCTCGCCGCCCTCGACGCCGCCGCCCCCATCGTCGCCGCCATCAAGGACGAAGGGCTCCGCCAGCGCTACGCGGTGAACCTCGACCGCTGGCTCGGCCTGATGGACGAGCGCTTCGTGCTGCGCCGGGTCGGGCAGCACGCCCACCAGTCCGGCCGCGAGCGCTCCGGTGAGGCGCCGGCCCGCCCGCGCCCGCCCGCGCCGCTGCGCAGCCAGCTGAACGCCGACGGCCGGATGGTATTCCTCGCCTGGGAGGCGCTGAAGCTCGCCGTGCAGCAGCCCGCGCTGCTGCCCGGCTTCGACGAGCTGCCGGCCGAGGTCTTCGAACTCCCCGAGCACGCCGCCGTGGCGCAGCTGATCGCCAAGCTCGGCGGCCTGGCATCGCCCGCCGCCCAGCAGGGCGGCGCGCACTGGGTGAGCGCCCTGCGCGAGGCCGCCGCCGACGACGCCCTGCGGGCCCGGGTGGCGCAGCTGGCCGTCGAGGCGCCCAGACCCAGCAGTGACGAGTCCCTGGACCGATACGCCGCCTCGGTCCTTGATCGAATCAATGAGCTTTCCATCAATCCGCGGATCGCAAACGTCAAATCACGCCTGCAGCGGATCGACCCGGCGGCGCAGGCCGAGGAGTACAACGCCCTCTTCCTGGAGCTGATCCAGCTTGAACAGCGCCGACGCATGTTGAACGAGCGGGGTCGCGGGGCTGTGTAACACCAGGGTGACAAAATTAGATCTAACCATTTCGGACGATTGTGACGCACACTGGGGGTGTGGGCCTTTCGGTGCTGCCGAGCGAGCCGCTGCCGGACCACCAGGTGGCGGACCTCGTCGCGCGTGGTAAAGCCCGCGGTGGCGTCACAGTCGACGACATCGCGGCGGCCTTCGACCGCCCAGACGTCTCTGCCGACGCGATGGAACGCGTCG
This sequence comes from Allonocardiopsis opalescens, assembly GCF_003002095.1. Classification (GTDB taxonomy): domain Bacteria; phylum Actinomycetota; class Actinomycetes; order Streptosporangiales; family Streptosporangiaceae; genus Allonocardiopsis; species Allonocardiopsis opalescens. The sequence goes on from NZ_PVZC01000001.1 coordinate 1,596,304, forward strand.
TCCGCCACCTCGCGGAGCAGGGCGTGGACGTCATCGAGACCGCGGACCCCGAGGACGCGGCCCCGGTCGACACCGATCTGGGCAGACGGGCACCCACCAGCGACCTGGTCCGGATCTACCTGCGTGAGATCGGCCGTGTGACTCTGCTGACGGCTGAAGACGAAGTCGACCTTGCCAAATCGATCGAGGCCGGGCTCTTCGCGGTGGAGAAGCTGAGCTGGAGCCAGCCCCTCTCCGCGGCCGAGCGCTGGGACCTCGAACAGCTGGTGCACGACGGCGAGCGCGCCAAGGAACGCCTGATCGAGGCCAATCTGCGGCTGGTGGTCTCCATCGCCAAGCGCTACGTCGGCCGGGGGCTGATGTTCCTGGACCTGATCCAGGAGGGCAATCTCGGCCTGATCCGCGCGGTGGAGAAGTTCGACTACGCCAAGGGCTACAAGTTCTCCACCTACGCCACCTGGTGGATCCGGCAGGCCATCACCCGGGCGATCGCCGACCAGGCGCGCACCATCCGCATCCCGGTGCACATGGTCGAGACCATCAACAAGCTGGTCCGGGTCCAGCGCCAGCTGCACCAGCAGCTCGGCCGCGAGCCCAGCCCCGCCGAGATCGCCCACGAGATGGGGCTGGTCGGCGAGCGCGTCATCGAGATCCAGCGGATCGCCCAGGAACCGGTCTCCCTCCAGGCGCCGATCGGCGAGGAGGACTCCGACCTCGGCGACTTCATCGAGGACGGCGACGCCGTGTCCCCGGTCGAAGCCGCCGCCTTCCTGCTGCTCCAGGACCAGCTCGGCTCCATCCTGGACACCCTCTCCGACCGCGAGCAGCGCATCATCGCGCTGCGCTTCGGCCTCGCCGACGGCCACCCGCGCACCCTGGAGCAGGTTGGCAAGGAGTTCGGCGTCACCCGCGAGCGCATCCGCCAGATTGAGTCCAAGACCCTCGCCAAGCTCCGCCACCCGTCCCGCACCCAGGTGCTGCGCGACTACCTCGCCTGAGGCCCTCGCCCCCTCAGCTCGCGCGCTCCGGGGAGGCGGACGCTCCGCCCTCCTTCGCCAGCCGGTCCCGCAGGTTGCCCAGCGACTCGGCGGCGTTCGCCCGGGTCTGCTCCGGGACGTCCGGGTCGTTCGCGAGTTCGGTGAGGTAGGCGATCTCGTCCGATCCGCCCAGCGTCTCGATCACCAGCAGTGCGAGGAATCCGGTCCACTCCGGCAGCCGGGGCAGGGCCTCCTTGACCAGAACCAGCAGGCGGGCGCGATCGCGGCCGATTCCCTGATCGTCCGCAGCGTCGGCGCGGAGCGCCAAGTGCAGCCACTTCAGCAGGTGGTCAGCGGTGTCGCCGACTCTGGACCAGAGCCAGATCCGCCCGACCCTTTCGGCGATGTCATCGGGAAGCCCGGTCCAGGGCAGCCCGAAAAGGGTCTGGGGATCGACCTCGGCGGCCAGGACATCACTGACCGCTTCAGGACTGACGTCGTCAAACGTAGGCATCCGCTGGTCGAAGTTATGGTCATATGTCCACCAGGCGTCGTCGAAGTGCCCCGGCATGGAGTAGGCGTCCTTGCGGGCGTCCCAGAGGTCGATGACGGCGGCGAGTACGCGTTCCAGCGCATCCAGCGCTTCCGACCGGCGCTCCGAACTGGGAGGCAGGCTTTCCACCGCCTTGCGCCGCGAATCCGGGCTGGAGATGGACCAAGGACCGGGCAGCCGTCGCAATGAAGCAGGGAACGGTGGGAAGTTCACAGGAAATCAGCTCCATAAGGCCGCAAAAATGTTCGTGCCGCATCGAGATCCGGTACGTACTGATTGAACCATTCTCCCGATTTGCCCGCTACGGCGTTGGCCGGATCGTCGAAGGCGCGCTTGACCGCGTCGCGCAGGGCCGCTAGGTGATCAGTCCGCAACTCGCGCTCGCCGACCCTCACCGGCACCGCGTTCCTGATCAGCACCTCGATGGCGGGCATCTTCAATCCGTTCCGGATCACCTGGCTGAAAAGACCGGTCCACCTGTGGTCGGTCCGTATCCACACCCCGCAGTGCCGATGGTCGGCGTCTCCGGCGCGCCAGTTGAGCATCCTTTCCAGCTGCTGAGGCTCCTTGCGCAACTTGTCCGCGAGCGTCTGGGCGGCGTATTTGACCTCGTCCAAGTGGACCACCCCGTCCGCCGTGCGGTACACCAGGTCAGCCTGCGGGACCGTCCCCGTGTCCACCAGCGTGCCCGAGCCCAGGGCGATCCGCTCGCCCTTCCGCGCGTCCAGCGCCAGGCGGCTGCCCGGGGCGAGCCGGTCCTCGGCCAGCAGCCGGTGCGCCGCCCAGACCTCGGCCGCCGCGCCCACCGCGTGGCCGTGGTCGCCGCCGAAGGAGCGGAGCAGATCGCGCAGCACGTCGTTCCGCCGTCCTTCCGAACCGGCCAGCCGCTCCGAGCCGGCCACCGCCAGGTAGTCCGCCACCGCCGCGCGGACGGGCAGGTCCGTACGGGCCAGCAGCGCCTCGGCCGCGTCGGCCACGCCCAGCCGCTCGGCGAGCGACCGGACCGCGTCGTGGCCGTCCTCGTCGACGTGCAGCGCCGACGCGGGCACGGGTCCGAGTGGCACGGCGGGCTCTTCCGGTTCGGCGGGCCGTTCGGGGGCGACGGGGTGCACCGGACGCGGCGCGGCGGACCACTCGTCCAGGCCGTCGTCCGGGGCAGCGGCGGGCCCGTCCGGCGCGCAGCGGTAGTCCTCGTCGGTCGAGTCGGCGAGCAGAGCGCGGAGCCGGGCGAGATCGGCCTCGGAGACCACCGAATCCATGCCCTTCGCGGGCTGTGTGTCGTCAAAGCGGCCGCCGGGCGCGTCGCCGCCGCCGTCGGCCCGCCACAGCCGCTCCGCCATCCGCCCCCCTTGACGTGGGCGGACCTTTCCGGCGGGCCGCTTGATCACTCGGCGCTGACCGGTCCCGGCCAGGTCGGCGCGAACATCCGGAGAAGACGTGCGGACGAGCCTCGCGCGTGCCGTCCGCGCGGTCCGGCCCCGCGGCGCGGAGTGTCGGAACCGGTCCGCCGAGGGCGCCGTCCGATCATGGGCCGACGGGCCGGAGCCGTCACGGCGGCGAAGCGCTTCCGGCGCGACGCCGGAGCGGTGCCGCCGATCGCGGAAGGCGGGGCAGGGGATGGGCCGAGCGCAGGGGCGGGCGCCGAAGCGGGCGTCCCGGATCGGACGGGCCGCCCGGTGGCTCATCGGGGCGGCGGCCGCCGGACTCGGCCTGTTCATCCTGGCCCGCCTGTTCGGTCTGGACACCTTCACCCCCATGGCGCAGCTGGCCGCCTTCACGCCCTACGCCTGGTTCGCGGCCGTGCTCGTCGCGGTGCTGAGCGCGGCGGCGCGCTCGCGGTGGCTGCTCGCGGTGAGCGCCGCCGTGGTCGTGGCGCACACCGCCGTGCTGCTGCCGCGGGCCGCCCCGGTGAACCTGCCGACGACGCAGGCGCCCGACGACCCGGCCGACGTCGTCACCGTGCTCACCCTCAACGCCGAGTACGGCGGCGCCGACCCGACCGAACTGGCGGCGCTGGTGCGCGACGGCGGCGTCGACGTGCTGGCCGTGCAGGAGCTCACCCCTGAGCTGGCCGGCGCGCTGGAGCGCGCCGGCCTGCACGGCGAGCTGCCGCACCGCTCGCTCGCGCCCGCGCCCGGAGTCGCCGGGATGGGGCTGTACTCGGCCTTCCCGATCGCCGAGGAGTGGATCCTGCCTGGCGGCTCGTCCTTCCCGATGGTGGGCGCCCTACTGGAGGCGGGGGAGCGCGGCATCGCCGTGCAGAGCGTGCACCCGATGCCGCCGGTACCCGGCCGCACCGGTGTGTGGGCGCGGGAGCTGACGGAGCTGGCCGAGCTGTCGGCGTCGGCCGAGCGGCCCGGCGCCCGGGCCGAGCACACGGTCATGCTCGGCGACTTCAACGCCACCCTCGACCACTCCCTGTTCCGCCGCCTGCTGGCGCACTTCGACGACGCGCACTCCGAGGTCGATCGCGCGCTGGCGGCCACCTGGCCCGCCGACAGCCCGCTGCCGCCGCCGGTCGGGCTCGACCACGTCCTGGTCAGCCCGGACATGGCCGTGCTCGCGGTCACCGACCACACCGTCACCGGCACCGACCACCAGGCCGTGCTCGCCTCCCTGGTCCCGGCCGGCTGAGGCCCGCCGCACCCGGCTCGCACCGGCGCCCGGCAGCCGGTAGCGTCAGGCCGTGAGCCACGCCTTAGGCCGCGAGCCGCGCCGCCGCCGCCGACCGCTGCGCCTGATGATCCTGGCGGCCGCGGCCGCCGCCACCGCCCTGGCGGCCGCCCTGCTCGTGGCGCTGCCCCGCCTCACCGACGAGCACCCCGGCTACGAGCGCATCGGCTACTTCGCCGCCTGGAACGTCGCCAACCGCGGCTACCTCGTCCGCGACGTGCACACCAGCGGCGCCGCCGAGCGGCTCACCCGGCTCCAGTACGCCTTCGGCAACCTCAACGCGGACGGCGAGTGCTACATAGGCGACGACACCGACCCGTGGAGCGACTACCAGCGCCGGTTCACCGCCGAGGAGAGCGTCAGCGGGGTGGCCGACACCTACGAGCAGCCCCTCGCCGGGAACCTCAACCAGCTGCGGCAGCTGCGCGCCGCCCACCCCGGCCTGCGGACGGCCGTCTCGCTCGGCGGCTGGAACTGGTCGCGCCACTTCTCCGACGCCGCCCTGACCGAGGAGTCCAGGCGCGCCTTCGCCCGCTCGTGCGTCGACCTGTGGCTGCGCGGGAACCTCCCGGTGCGCGACGGCGAGCCGCAGGGCGGCGAGGGCGCCGCCTTCGGCGTCTTCGACGGCATCGACCTGGACTGGGAGTGGCCCGCCACCGACGGCAACCCGCACAACACGGTGCGCCCCGAGGACCGCGAGAACTACACCCTGCTCGTGGCCGAACTGCGCCGCCGGCTGGACGAGCTGGAGGCGGAGACGGGCCGCGAGTACTCCCTCACGATGACCTTCTCCGCCGACCCCGAGCGGCTGGCCGCGGGCCTGGAGCCGGAGATCTTCGACTACGTCGACCTCGTCTCCGTGCAGGGCTACGACCTGCACGGATCGTGGAGCGACACCACCAACCACCACGCCCAGCTGCACAGCCCCGATGACGACCCCTCGCAGGCCCGGCTGAGCGTGGCCGCGACCGTCGACGCCTACCTCGACCACGGCCTGCCCGCGCACAAGCTCGTCGTCGGCGTGCCCGGCTTCGGGCGCGGCTGGAGCGGGGTCGCGCCGGGCAACGACGGGCTCTACCAGGTCCCCTCGGGCGACGCCCCCGGCGGCTACGGCGCCGGCGGAGAGTCCTACCGGGTGCTCGCCGAGGCCGAGGGGGAGCGCGGCGTCGACACCGAGGCGGCCGCCGCCTGGCTCTACGACGGCGACGCCTTCTGGAGCTTCGACACCCCGGAGACCGTCGCGCTGAAAGGCGCCTACGTGGCGGAGCGGCGGCTGGGCGGCCTGTTCATCTGGTCCCTGGAAATGGACAGCCCCGACGCCGCCCTGGTCCGCGCCATGGACGAGTCGCTACCGCCCGCCGTACCCCCGGTGCCGACCCCGTCCGTGCTGTTCGGCAGCGAGCCGCCGTCACCGTGACCCGGCCCGGCCCTCTGCCGGCGGCCGCCCGCGGGCTCGGCGGGCCGACTACGCTGGCGGTATGGGATGGTTGCGCCGCAGGCGCGAGGACGGCGCACGGAAACTCGAGCCGGGGGAGAGGGTGCTCAGCCGGGGCGGCGGCCCCGACGGCCCGCTGGCCGCCACCACCCACGCCCTGCACCTCCCCGACGGAAGCCGCGTCGGCTGGTCCGAGGTCGAGCACGCCCGCTGGACCGAAGACGGCCTCGAACTCACCGCCACCACCGGCGAACGGCGGCTCCTCAAGGTCACCGACCGGGGACTGCTCCCCGAGACGGTGCACGAACGGGTGGTCGCCACGATCGTCGTCAGCCGGCACGTCCCCCTCCGCGGCGAACTCGGCGTCCGGCTGATCTGCCGCCGCACCCCCGGCACCGACGAGATGAACTGGTACACCGGCTACGACGACGGCCTGGACCCCGACGACCCGCAGACACGCGCCGAAGCGGCCGACGCGCTGCGCCACCTGCGCCTCCAGATGGGCGTCTGAGCCGCGCTCAGCCCCGGCCCGCCTCCGGCGGCGCCTGCTCCGGCACGCTCCCCGGCGCCGGCTCCGGACTCGGCCGCGACAGCGACGGATCGGCCTCCGTGGACGGCGAGAACGGATCCGCCGGCAGCCGGTCGGCCACCGTGCGCCGCACCGTGCGCCAGCCGTTCTCCACCTGAGCCTCCACCAGCCCCACGACCTCCTGGAACGCCGGGCTCTCACCGACGCCGCGCACCGCGCGGGCGATCTGGTCGTATCTCTCCCGCCCGGCACGCGAACCGAGCACATAGCCGATGGCGAGGCCCGCGACGAAGGCGAGTCGGTAACCCATGGGAATCCCCTTGTCGGCGGTCGGGCAGACAGCTGACGCAACCGGGCGGCGACGTCACGTACCGCGCAGGTCCGCGCGCTCTGCTCTCGGTGTGCACGCTATCGGGCGCCGATAAACCTGAAGCGAGCACCCCGCGGAGTGCGCTAACCTAATGGCTGTCGACCGGCTCCGAGCCGGTCGCCGATCGCGATCCTGCGTAGCTCAATTGGCAGAGCAGCCGGCTGTTAACCGGCAGGTTATTGGTTCGAGTCCAATCGCAGGAGCCGACGAAGCACTCTGAGACCACAGGTCAGGCTCGCCCCCAGTGCTGGGGGCGAGCCTGACCGCTGTACTGAGTACCGAACCGAGCGCCTGACGGTCCTAGGCGGCGGTCGGGAAGATCAGGTCCATGGCCTGTGCGCCGTGCGCGATTTGATGTCGACCCCGGGCCGGACGTTGTTGACCGAGGGCATGGCACCCCGGTAGATCCAGTGCTCCCCGCGGGTGGTCGCGACGGTCCGGGTCGGTGGCAGGGGGCGGCGGGCCCAGGCGACGGCGTCGGCGTTGTCGAGGTCCACCACGGTGAGGCCGGCGCCCCGCCAGGGTGGTAGGCCACCCCCACCGCCTCGCGCCACGCCACCGCCCACGCCGGGGAGGTGATCACGGCGGTGTCAGTGTTGCGGCGGCCCACCCGTGGCGCACCGCAGGGCACCGGCAGCTGCCCGGACTTCTCATGTGGGGCCCCCGCACGCCACGCCCCGACACGCGCGGCAGTTGCCGAAGGGCACCTTCCCTGCCCGCAGCGGCAGCACCGGCACACCAGCAGCGGCCAAGGCCGGCGTTATGCCGAGAACGTCCGTGGTCATGTGGCTTCCTCCGCAGAGGCCGGTGGCTGCCAGCGGTGGTAGCAGGGGTGAGCGGTCCACCTCCGGTGGGCCCGGCGAGGGGCGCCACACCGCCCGCAGCATTCCGGGCCGCGGTCAAGGTGCCAGGGGGCGGTCAGGGCCGGGCGGGCTGCGGCGGCGAGGTGGCGCCAGGCCACCGCGTGCGCCGCTGCGGCCAGCCGGGTGCTCACCGGGTCACCTCGCCGAGGTCGAACAGGGTCCAGGTCGACATCGAGTCCTCCTGTGGTTAGGCAATTGCTCTGCGAGATCAGCGAACGTCCGCTGGCGTTGCTGCGAGATCGGCGGCGAAGCGGTCCCAGGGGGTGAGAGGCGGGGTTGTCTCCGCCGAGTCCGAAGGGGGTATGCGTGCTTCGCGTTGAATTCGTGTCGGGGCCGCTGGCTGGCCGTGCGCTGCGCCTGCGCACGTTCGTGGGCGGTCTTCGGCGAGGTCGAAGAGGTCGCCTTGGCGGGTCTTCCATTCGGCGGGGGTGATGCGGTCAATGGGTGCTTGGTCGAGGGGCAGCATGCTGCGGTGGAGGTACATCTGGCCGCGCAGGGAATCGGTTCTTCAAGTAGGCGACGTCGGCGTCTTTGGCGTAGTGGAACTCGTCGGTTGAGATGCCGATGGCCTGTTCGACCTAGACGCCCTTGGGCACCGAATGCGGATGGGGGTAGCCCAGCAGTTCGCGCGCCTTGGCCTTGATGGACTTGATCTTGTACGCACTGATGCTTATCTGCACCACGACCGGCTGGGCGCATGGGGTCTGTGTGAGGGACTTGCCGACGGCAGGGTGGCTCGTGGACGACCTCGTGGAGCGACGGTGAGGTCGTGATCTGGCGTCCGGCGCAGGTGATCGCGCTTCGATAGGCTTCCGCGCATGGCGACTCATTGGACGCTCGGTTGCGACGCGGTCGATCCTCGTCGGCTTGCCGCGTTCTGGGCTTTGGCGCTCGGGTATGTGGACGAGCCTGGCTACGACTTTCCTGACGGCGCGTCGATTATCGACCCGAACCACAAGGGTCCGGCGATCGGATTTCTCAGGGTGCCTGAGCGGAAGTCTGCGAAGAACAGGATGCACATCGACATCCGAGTGGCGGGGGAACCACCCTGGGACATGACGGAGCGGGAGCAGCTGATCCGCGCGAAGGTGGGCGAACTCGTCGCTGCAGGGGCGACGGCAGTGCGTGAGGAGGCGGACGGTGGTGTCCTCGATCATGTCGTCATGTATGACCCCGAAGGGAACGAGTTCTGTGTTGCTTGACAGCCAGCGTTGAGTTGTCATGTTGGCTCCGAGGCATGACGCGATGTCCGGCTTGTCACGGGGATGCCAAGGTCGACGGTCGGTCGTCGGAGCCGACGTCGGATGTCGGCGCGCGGCGCGGGTGCGTGCAGGTAGCCGAACGAGATCAGGCCGATGCTGGTTATGCGGCGGTCGGTGGTGGGCATGGCGAAGCTCCCTGCTGTCGGGTTCGGTCGGCGGTCGGGTGGTGGTGCCCGCCCCGGGCGTTGCCCCCGGCGCCGGCGTCGGTTGCCGGGCGGGCGGTGGTGCTGGGCGCCGGCGGCGCCGACGTGGGCCAGGGCGCGGGCGTGGTGGTCGAGGCGGTCGCAGCGGCGGTTGCCGGTGGCGATCTCGGCGGCGTCGGCGGTGACGGCCAGGGCGGTGGCCTCGCCGATGCCGTATCCGGTCCGCAGGTCGGCGGCCGGCTGCTCCTGGGTGGCGCTCGCGCAGGCGGGGCGCGGGTCGCGCGGGTGCGGAGGCAGTTCCATCAGGGGCTTCCTTGTCGGGTCAGGTCGGTGGTGGGTGCCCGCCCCAGGCTGTGGTGCCCGGGGCGGGCAGGTGCCGGCCGGTCAGTGTCTTTCCGGGGGACGACCCCCCGGAGCCCCCCGGCTGCGGGCTTCGCCCGCTCCCGTGGTGCGGTTGTGGGTTCTCGTTCCACGGTGACGGTCCACTGGGTGTGCGTTGGTTCCGGGTCTGCGCCGCTTCGCGGGCTTGTCGCTGCTGCGGTTTGGGGATCGGGTGGGACCGGAAAGTTTCCGGAAGTTATTTGGAGTGTGACTGGAAGATTGCGAAAAGTTATCGGTAATATGGGAGCGCTCCCAGGTTGGTCGGTCCGTCCAACTACCCCGCCGGGAAGCGGTTCCGGCTCCCGGTCAGCGCATGCGTGGCGGTGCTCCGCCGGGCGGATCGGCGCGGCCACCCCCCAACCGGTGTGCGCCGGCGGGAACGCGGCCTGACGCCGTCCGGTGGGGAGCCCGGCCCGCCGGTCGCGTGCCTCCCTCTGGAGGTCTTCATGCGCTTCCATCGCCATCGGCCGCGGCTGCTGGCCCTCGCGGCCCTCGTGGCCGTAGCCGGGCTGTTCACCGCGGCCCTTCCCGCGCAGGCGGGCGCCGCCGAGACGGTGCGGCCCTTCGCGGACGAAGAGGACACCGGGGCCGACTGCCCGGTGCCCGATCCCGGCTCCACGCCCGCCAGCTCCCTGCTCCCCGACCCCTTCACCAGGATCGACGGCACCCGCGTCTCCACCCGCGAGGACTGGCGGTGCCGGCGGGCCGAGATCAGGGAGCAGGCCGAGCGATCCGTCTACGGGCAGAAGCCCGCGCCGCCCGCCGGCGTCACGGGCACGGTCTCCCGTACCGGCATCACGGTGAACGTGACGGACCAGGGCCGCAGCTCCAGCTTCTCGGCGAGCGTCAGCCTGCCGAGCGGTTCCGGGCCCTTCCCGGCCGTCGTCGTCCTGGGCGGCATGGGGGCGGACACGGCCACCATCAACGCCGCCGGCGCCGCGGTCATCAACTTCGACCCCTACGCCGTGGGACGGGAGGGCACCCCGCGGAACAACAAGTCGGGCGCCTTCTACAGCATCTACGGCTCCAACAGCGGCACCGGGCTGCTGATGGCCTGGTCGTGGGGCGTCAGCCGGATCATCGACGTCATCGAGCAGTCCGACGGCAGCATCCTGCGCGCGAACGCGACCGGCGTGACGGGGTGCTCCCGCTTCGGGAAGGGCGCCTTCGTGGCCGGCGCCTTCGACGAGCGCATCGCGCTGACCATGCCGATCGAGTCGGGCACCGCGGGCGTCCCCATCTTCCGCGGGGTCGCCCAGGAGAGCGGCGCGCAGCCGCTGAGCAGCGCCTACTCCGAGCAGCCGTGGCTGGGCGACGCCTTCGGCTCCTTCACGGGCAGCCCGGCCAACCTGCCGGTGGACACCCACCAGATCGTCGGCATGATCGCCCCGCGCGGACTCTTCATCATGGAGAACCCGCACGTCGACTGGCTGGGCTCGCAGTCCGGTGCCGTCGGGGCCCTGGGCGGGGCGGAGGTCTACCGGGCCCTGGGCGCGGGGAGCAACATCAGCTACTGGTCCGACGTCCAGGACGGCAACCACTGCGCCGTCAGGCCGGAGTGGCGGGCCCCGCTGCAGCAGAGCATCCAGGCCTTCCTGCGCGGCTCCGGGAGCGGTCCCGGCGTGATCCGGGTCTCGCCCAGGGAGCCCGCCGACCTCTCCCGGTGGCGGAACTGGCAGACGCCCGTCCTGACCAGCGGCGGCGAGGACCCCGGCGGCGAGGACCCGGGCGAGCCGACCGGCGCCTGCACCGCCACCCACCGGACCGTCAGCAGCTGGTCCGGCGGCTTCCAGGGCGAGGTCGCGGTCCGCAACACCGGCACCGGCCCGCTCAACGGCTGGACCGTCGACATGACCCTGGCCGCGGGCCAGTCGATCAGCAACCTGTGGAACGGCGAACGCACCGGAACCGGCGGCACCGTCAGGGTACGCAACAACGCGTGGAACGGCACCATACCGGCCGACGGCACCGTCACCTTCGGCTTCGTCGCCACCGGCGGCACCGCCCCACCCGGTGGCATCACCTGCTCCAGTCCCTGACCGCGACCGCGCAGGGCCCGACACTCCCGCCCCGGCGGCGCACCGGCGCCGCCGGGGCGGACCCGTGTCGCTGCCCGGCGGCGCCCCACCCGGATGGCAGGCTGTCCGTGCCGGCCACCGACGACGCCGGCCGGGGGAGGCGGCATGGCCTACGGCTACATCGGCTCGATGAGGGCGCGGCCCGGGCGGCGCGACGAGGTGGTCGCCATCCTGCTCAGCGGCTCGGACGGCCTGCGCGCGGCCGGCTGCCGCCTCTACCTGGTCGCCCGCGCCGCCGACGACCCCGACACCATCTGGGTGACCGAGGTCTGGGAGAGCCGCGAGCGCCACCAGGAGTCCCTGCGGCTGCCGGAGACCCGCGCCGCCATCGAGAGGGCGACCCCGATGCTCACCGGCGAGTTCACCGGTCGGGAGCTCGACGTGGCCGGCGGCCTGGGCGTCCCGGACGCCTGAGCCCCCGTCCGGATCCGGGCCCATTTCCGCCCGCACGACGGCGCCGGCGGCCACGCGCACGCGGCGCCCGCCGGTACCGATCACCGGCCTCCGACGCCTCCGGTAAAGTGACCCGCGTCCACGGAATTCCTGCTAGACATGGGCTTTCGGGGGACGGTAGCTCAGCCGGTCAGAGCAGGGGACTCATAATCCCTGGGTCGTGGGTTCGAGTCCCACCCGTCCTACCTTTCGCGGCCCGGCACTTCCGCGCCTGGAGCGCGGCCCGGGCCGATCCCGGCGACGGCCGGTCATGATCGGCCGCCGCGGACCCATCGTGGAAGCCCGCGCGGCCCGTCGCCGGGCCGAGCGCCGCCGTGGCCGCCACCTACCAGGGAATCCGCCGGACGCGCGCCGCCGCTCACGGCCGTCCGGTTCTCCGGGCTGACGCCAAACCAGTCTGGCGATGGATTTTTCGCCATACGACTCCTCTCTAGGCTCATCTGCGCGATATGCCTATTCGTTCGCATTCGTACCCCCGGTGCGGACGACCGAGGAGGACCTCCGTGAATGCGCAAAGACGCGGCGGGCGTGTGCTCGCCATCGGTGTCGGGCTGCTGGTGGCGGCCGGCACCCTCACCACCGGCACGGCGACGGCGGCGCCCGCCGGCGACGGGCTGGCGGAGTTCCACCGGCAGCCGGTCGAGTGGTCGGCCTGTACCGGTGAGGGCTTGGAAGGACTGGAGTGCGCGACCATCGTCGTGCCGCTCGACTACACCGACCCCGGCGGCGACCGTATCGAGGTCGCGATCAGCCGCAGCACCGCCACCGACCCCGAGCGGCGCCGCGGCATCCTGCTGCTGAACCCGGGCGGACCCGGAGGCGCCGGGAGGATGATGCCGAACCTGTACGTCGGCCAGCCGATCAGCGAGATCTACGATCTGGTGGGCTTCGACCCGCGCGGTGTGGCGGCCTCCACCGCGCTGAACTGCTCGGTGCCCGAAGGTTCGCAGGAACTGCCCTCCCGGCCCACCGACGCAGAGCTCCGGCTGTTCACCGAGTACGCGCGCGCCACCGAGGAGGGCTGCGACCGGATGGCCGGCGCCCTGCGCCCGTACATCAGCACCGCCAACACCGCCCGCGACATGGACGTGGTCCGCGCCGTGCTCGGCGAGGAGCGGATCAACTACGTGGGGTACTCCTACGGCACGTATCTGGGCGCGGTGTACGGCAGCCTGTTCCCCGAGCGGCTGGACCGCAGCGTGCTGGACTCCTCGGTGCACCCCGACCGGATCTGGCGCGAGACCTGGCTGGCCATGGCACCCGCCTACACCGAGAACGTGCAGCGTTTCGCCGAATGGGCGGCCGAGCGCGACGGCGGCTACGGACTGGGCGGTACTGCCGAGGAGGTGCGCGCCACCATCGAGGAGATCGCCGCCGCCCTGCACGAGGAGCCGGTCGAGGGCGTCGACCGGACGGTCTTCGACCTGTTCGTCGGGGTCCAGGGGCGCTGGCAGGCGGAGTGGGACCTCTTCGCCGAACTGCTGCTCGCCCTGGAGGCCGGCGACATCCCGGCGTCGGCGCGGGCGGACGCCGCGGCGGCGGTCCGGCTGGCCGTGGCCGCGGCGCGCGAGGAACTGGCGCCCGGCACCTTCTACGCCGTACGCTGCGAGGCCGACTGGCCCGGGCGGCTCGGACCGTACTACCAGGCCATGCGCGAGTACCGCACGGAGCACCCCTACGGCACCGGCGTGTTCAGCGCCGCACCGGACCCCTGCACCTTCCGTTCCTTCACCCCGCCGGAACCGCCGGTGGAGCTGGAGCGGGACGGCTACCCGGCCGGCCTGGTGATCCAGGCCGAGTACGACCCCCAGACGGCCTACGAGGGCGGGCCGGCCATGGCCCGGCGGCTCCGCGGCAACCTGATCATCGTCACCGACGACGGCGGCCACGGCTACTTCGGCCTCCACGGCGACGGCTACGGCTGCGTCAACGACCGGGTCAACCGCTACCTGGTCCACGGAGTGCTGCCGCCCAGCGCCTCGACCTGCCCCGGCCTGCCGGCGGCCGACGTGCCGGCCGACGACGAGCAGGGCGCGGCCCGCAGGTCCGCCCCGCGCGACCTGGCCGAGCGGATGGCCGAGGCCATCGAGGACCGCGGCGGGCTGCCGCTGTCGTCCTGACCGGAGCGCTCACCCGTCCCGCCCCCGCCGCTCCCGGCGGGGGCGGGACGCTGCGTTCGGCAGTCGGTCCGGCGCGCCGCCGGGGCTCAGCCCCGCGGCGGCGTCCACACGTACGGGGTCGTGGTGGTGACCTGGTGGAAGCCGAGGCGGCGGAGGATGGGGGCGCTGTCGTCGGTGGCGTCGACCTGGAGGTAGGCCAGACCCCACGCGGCCGCGACGCGGGCGCGGGCGGCGACGAGGGCGCGGTAGATGCCGCGTCCGCGCCACTCCGCGAGCGTCGAGCCGCCCCACAGGCCGCCGAGGTCGGTGCCGGGCCTGGCGACCAGCCAGGCCGCCGACACCACCCGGCCCCGGGCCTCGGCCACCATGACGGCGATGTGGGCGGGGTCCGCGGCGACGCGGGCGGTGAGGTCGTCGGCCATCCAGCTCACGTCCTGCGACCAGACCTCCGCCTCCATCGCGGCGATGCGGCGCATGTCGGCGGCCGCGGTGACCTGCCGCAGGGTGACGCCGTCGGGCACCGCCGGCTCGGCCGCCAGGTCGGCCACCCGCGCGAACAGCACCGACTCCCGGGCCTCCGGTACGAACCCGGCCGCCCGCAGGCGCTCGGTGAGGTCGGCGGGCAGGTCGTGGCCGTAGGTCTTCCACTCCACCGGCTCGCCGCGCGCCGCGAAGTAGTCGCGCTGCCGGGCGATCAGCGCGTCCAGTTCGGCGCCGCGCACGCCGGGGTCGCTCGGCACCGTCACGAAGCCGCGCGCCTGGCCGACGATGCGCAGCACCGGCCCGTCGCGCTCGGGCCGTACACCGTCGGGCAGGGAGGGCGGAGTGTCGCGCAGCAGCGCGTCGTAGCTGCTGAGCAGCGCCTTCGGATCGATCACCCGGCTCACGCTACCCACGGGGGCAAGCGGTTTTCGGCAGCGGCGGGCCGGAGCCCGCCGACGCTCACACGGTCTGGTGCAGCGGGGTGTCCTGGGCCCAGCGTTCGAGGGCGAGGCCGTCCACCAGCATGACGGGGACGCCGACGGCGGCGAGCCTGGCCTCGCCGGTGAACTCGTCCTCGGTGGCGAAGACGCCGACGGCGCCGCCGCGCCGCAGCGTGCGCGCGAAGTCGGCGATGGCCTCGCGCGAGACCGGGCCGCTCCGGTACTGGCAGTGCACGAACACCCGGGCGCCGCCGGGGGAGCGGGCGACGATCCGGATCTCGGCGTCGCGGGTGCACTCCACGTAGACGCGGCGGTAGCCGTCGCGTTCGAGCAGCAGGGCGATCAGCTCGGCGAACTGCGGTCCGGGCAGCGAGCCGAATCGGGCCAGCCGCTCGCCGGTGCGCTGCCGGATCTCGCGCCGCTTGGCCCGGTTGCTGAGGACGAAGGAGGCGATGACCAGCAGCGGCAGCAGCGCCGCGATCGACGATGTGGTGAGCATCGCCCAGTTCTCCATGATCGTCAGCCGGTTCAGCCAGACGAGGGCGAGGACGGCCGCCGCCATCAGCAGGGCGGCCCTGGGCAGGGCGGATCTCAGATCCTCCGGCATGGTGACCTCTTCGGTGCCGTGGTCCGTCGGCGGTGTTCGGTGAACGGCCCCCGGCGCGCCCTGAGCCGGACCGCGGTCGCGGCGGCGCCCGCTCCGGTCCGCGCTGACCGGCCCGGCCGGTGCCGCTTCGATGGTCACACGGCGCCGCCATGATCTGTAGAGAGCAGCAGGGTGAGGACCCTGTGTCCGCGAGGTGCTGCCCATGCGGCGGCGGGGATAGCGCGCCGGGGCACGGCGAGGCCCGGA
The DNA here is from genome assembly GCF_003002095.1 of Allonocardiopsis opalescens. Classification (GTDB taxonomy): domain Bacteria; phylum Actinomycetota; class Actinomycetes; order Streptosporangiales; family Streptosporangiaceae; genus Allonocardiopsis; species Allonocardiopsis opalescens. The sequence continues at coordinate 1,611,917 of NZ_PVZC01000001.1, forward strand.
CCTGGCGTGTTCCACCGTCCGCCCAGGCGGCGGCGCGTCAGTCCGTGCGCTCGGCGACGAACACGAACTCGCGGCCGGGGCGGTCGGGGGCGTCTCGCACGTCCAGGACCCGGTAGTCCTCGGCGGCCAGGCTCGCCTCGACCTCGCCGCGGCCCCGGAACCGCAGGGTCGAGTCCGAGGTGAGCACCGTGCCGCTCGCCGCGAAGCGGAAGGTGTAGCGGAAGGAGACGAGCGGAAGGGCGATCTCGGTGACCTCCAGGCGCCGTTCCACCGGCCCGGCGCCCGGGAGGTCCAGGACGACGGGACCGCTGTCCGCCGCCCACTCCTCCCAGGCGCGTCGTTCGGGCCGCCTGGTCTCGAAGACGAGATGTCCGCGCGGGCGCAGTGCGGCGCGGACGCCCTGGAGGGCGCGTGCCCAGTCGTCGTCGGTGCGGAAGACCTGGGCGACGTTCCCGGTCATCGTCGCGAGGTCGGCGCCGAGCGCCGGCAGCGCCGCGGCCTCGCCGCGGATCCAGCGGACCTGTCCGGCCCCGGGCTTGGACCTCGCGATCTCCAGCGACGCCTCGGCCGGATCGACGCCCGCGACGGCATGGCCGCGCCCGGCGAGCAGGAGGGCCAGCGAGCCCGTCCCGCAGCCGACGTCGAGTACGGAGGCCGCGCCCAGTTCGGCGGCGATCGCCAGGTAGGCGGCCAGGTCGGCGCGGTCGCCGTCGAAGGCGTCGTAGAGGCGCGCGAGGTCGGGGTGGGCGAAGATCGCGTCGGGCATCCGGCGACGGTACCCGGTGGCGGTCCGCGCGTGCCGCCCGGTGCGGGGGCCGGCCGGTGCGCGTAGTGACAGGGTGCGCGCACCGGCCGGTGCTCACAGGGTCGCGAAGGCGACCGAGGGGCGCTCCACGCAGTCGGCGACGAAGCGGAGGAAACCGCCCGCCTCCTCACCGTCGCAGACGCGGTGGTCGAACGCGAGTGTCAGTTCGGCGACCTGGCGGACGGCCAGTTCGTCGTCGACGACCCACGGCCGCTTGATGATGCGGCCGATGCCGAGGATGGCCACCTCCGGGTGGTTGATGATCGCGGCGGAGCCGTCGACCCCGAAGCGCCCGTAGTTGTTCAGGGTGAAGGTGCCGCCGGTCAGCTCGGCGGGGGTGAGCGCGCCGTCGCGGCCGGCGGCGGCGAGCCGGCGCAGTTCGGCGGTGAGCTCCGGCGGGCTCAGCGCCTGGGCGTCGTGCACGACCGGCACCATCAGGCCGCGCGGTGTCTGCGCGGCCACGCCGAGGTGCACGGTGTCGTTGAGCACGATCTCGCCCGCGTCGGCGTCGATCCGGGCGTTCAGCAGCGGATGGCGGAGCAGCCCGAGGACGGTGAACCGCGCCAGCAGCGCCAGCAGCGACACCGGCCGCTCCGGCCGGACGGCGTTGATCTCGTTCTTCAGCGCGACGAAGGCGGTCGCGTCGACGTCGACCCAGACCGTCGCCTCTGGGATCTCGCGCCGGGACCGGGTGAAGCGCTCGGCCGCGGCCCGGCGCACGCCGTGCAGCGGGATGCGGGCCGCACCGTCGACGGGCGGCGCGGACGGCCCGTCGAAAGCGGCCTCGACATCGCGGCGCAGGACCAGTCCGCCGGGTCCGCTGCCGGTCACGGCGGCGAGGTCGACGCCGCGGTCCCTCGCCAGCTTGCGCACCAGCGGCGAGACCACGGCCACCCGCCCGTGCGGCCGCCCGGCCGCCGGCGCGGGGCGGACCGGGCCGCGCAGTGCGGCGCGGCGCGCCCGGCGGCCGCCGGCGCGCGGCGCGGCCGCCGAGGTGCCGTAGCCGACCAGGACCGCTCCTGATCCGCCCGGCTCCGCGGCGGGCGACGCGTCCGGGATGACGGCGCCCGGCTCGGTGAAGCGCTGGGCGGGCACCGCGCCGGGCGCCTGCCCGCCGGCCGGCGGCGCCGGCTCGCGGTCATCGATGCTGATCAGCGGTGCCCCCACGTCGACGACCTCGCCCTCGGCGGCGTGCAGCCGGGTGACGCGTCCGGCGAAGGGGCTCGGGACCTCCACCGCCGCCTTGGCCGTCTCGACCTCGGCCACCGGCTGGTCGACCGCGACGGAGTCGCCCACCGCCACCAGCCAGCGCACCACCTCGGCGCCGCTCAGCCCCTCGCCGAGGTCGGGCAGCAGGAACGGGCGGCTCATGACCGGCCCCTTCCGCCGGAGGCGGCCGGTACCGGCGCGTCCCACTGCAAGCGGGCGACGGCGTCCAGAACGCGGTCCACCCCGGGGAGGTGGTGGTGCTCCAGCTTGGGCGGGGGGTACGGGATGTCGAAGCCGCCGACCCGCAGCACCGGCGCCTCCAGCCAGTGGAAGCAGCTCTCCGTGATCCGGGCGGCCACTTCGGCGCCGTAGCCGCAGAAGGCGGCCGCCTCGTGCACGACCACGGCGCGCCCGGTGCGGCGGACCGAGGCGGTGACGGTGGCGTCGTCGAACGGCGCCAGCGTGCGCAGGTCGACCACCTCGGCGCTCCAGCCCTCCTCCTCGGCCGCCTCCGCCGCCTCCAGGGCGGTGGCGAGGGTCGGGCCGTAGGCGATGAGGGTCACGTCGGTGCCGGAGCGGCGCACCTCGGCGCGGTCCAGTTCCTCGGGCTGGGGAGCGGGGGGCGACTCGCCGGACGCGGCGCCGGGCACGGACCCGGGCTCGCCGGCCGACCAGTACCGGCGCTTGGGCTCCAGGAAGATCACCGGGTCGTCGCAGGCGATGGCGGCGCGCAGCAGCCGGTAGGCGTCGGCGGGAGTGCCGGGGGTGACCACCCGCAGGCCGGGGGTGTGGGTGTAGTAGACCTCGGAGGAGTCGGAGTGGTGCTCGACGCCGCCGATCCCGCCGCCGTAGGGCACCCGGACGACCACCGGCAGCGCGATCCGGCCCCGGGTGCGGTTGCGGGTCTTGGCCAGGTGCGAGGTGATCTGCTCGAAGGCGGGATAGGCGAAGGCGTCGAACTGCATCTCCACCACCGGGCGCAGCCCGTACATGGCGTGGCCGATGGCGGTGCCGACGATGCCCGCCTCGGCCAGCGGGGTGTCGAAGCAGCGCTCCTCGCCGAACTCGGCGGTGAGCCCGTCGGTGATGCGGAATACCCCGCCGAGCGGCCCGACGTCCTCGCCGTACACCAGCACGGAGGGGTCGGCGCGCAGGCTGTCGCGCAGCGCGGCGGTGAGGGCCTGGGCCATGGTCGGCCCGTTCGCGCTCATCGCGCCTCCTGCGGCCCGGCGGGGGCGCCGCCCTCGGCGGCCAGCTCCTCGGCCAGCAGGGCGGCCTGCCCGCGCAGCTGCGCCGACGGCCGGGCCAGCACGTGCGCGAACAGGTCGGCGGGCTCGACCCGGGGCTCCTGCGCCATCCGGGCGCGCAGCTCGGCGGCCTCGCGCTCGGCCGCCTCCTCGACGGCGTGCAGCGCGGCGTCGTCCAGGGCGCCGGCCGTGCGCAGGTAGCGCTCCAGCCGGGCGATCGGGTCGCGCCGCCGCCACTCCGCCACCTCGGCCTCGTCGCGGTAGCGGCCCGCGTCGTCGGCGTTGGTGTGCGGGTCCATCCGGTAGGTGACCGCCTCCACCAGGGCCGGCCCCGCGCCCGCGCGCGCGGCGTGCAGGGCGTGCGCGACGACGGCGTGCACGGCGGCGGCGTCGTTTCCGTCGACCTGCACACCGGGCATGCCGTAGCCGACGGCCTTGTGCGCGAGGGTGGGCGCCTTGGTCTGCCGGCTCAGCGGCACGCTGATCGCCCACTGGTTGTTCTGCACGAAGAACACCACCGGCGCGCGGTAGACGGCGGCGAAGTTCAGCGCCTCGTGCGCGTCGCCCTCGCTGGTGGCGCCGTCGCCGAGGAAGGCCAGCACCGCGAGTTCGTCGCCGCGCCGGCGGGCGGCGTCGGCCAGGCCCACCGCGTGCAGCGCGGCGGTGGCCAGCGGGGTGCACTGGGGGGCGACGCGGTGCAGGTAGGGGTCGTAGCCGCAGTGCCAGTCGCCGCGCAGCAGGGTCAGCGCCTCGACCGGGTCGAGGCCGCGTGCGACCAGGGCGACGCAGTCGCGGTAGGTGGGGAAGAGCCAGTCGGCCTCGTCCATGGCCAGCACCGCGCCGACCTGGCACGCCTCCTGGCCCAGTGATGACGGGTACACGGCCAGCCGCCCCTGGCGGGTGAGCGCGGCGGACTGGCGGTCGAAGCGGCGGCCGGTCACCATCCGCCGGTGCAGGCGCACCAGCACGTCCAGCGGCGGCAGCGGGTGGGCGGTGCCGTCCAGGCGCACCCCGTCGGCGTCGATGAGCCGGATGGGTCCGGGCGGGGGGAGCAGGTCGTGCGCCGCCGCCCGTTCGTCGGTAGACGTCATGTCCGCCATGGTCGAAGCGGCTATTCACCATGTCTAGGGTGCAGCGGTAAGTTGGGGAAAATTGTCCCAACTCATCGCCGTGCCGGTGCAATCCGTCCGGTATGGCCGCGAGTGCGGGGGTGCGTATGGTACGAACGGCCGTCGAACTCGACGACACCGACCGGCGGATCGTCGCCCTGCTCCAAGCCGACGGACGCATGTCGATACGCGAGGTGGCCGAGCGGGCGCACGTCTCGCGGACCAACGCCTACGCCCGCCTCGACCGCCTCCGCGCCACCGGCGTGATCACCGGTTTCACCGCCGTGGTCGACCCGGAGCGCTACGGCATCGTGCTCTCGGCCTACATCGCCGTGAAGGTCCGCCAGAACGTCTGGCGCCGCTTCCGCGGCCGTCTCGCCGACATCCCCGAGGTCCACCACGCCGCCCTCGTCTCCGGCGACTTCGACGTCCTCCTCCTGGTCCGCACCACCGACCTCGGCGCCCTGCGCGACCTCGTCCTGGAACGCCTCCAGGACATGCCCGAGGTCCTCACCACCCAGACGCTGTTCATCCTGGACGAGTTCAACCGCACGCCGGGCCCGGCCGCGCCCTGAGGCGACCGGGCCGGACGCGTCGGGGTCAGCGCTCCGGGAGGTAGCCGAGGACGCCCAGGACCACGGTGAGGGCGACGAAGGCGACCAGTACGGCGGTGAGCGCGAGGCCCCACGGGTTGCCGACGTTGACCGTCCAGCCGACGCCGATTCGCTTGGCGACGAGGAAGGACGGGTCGTGGCGGTTGATGTAGACCTGGCCGAGGATCCAGTGGCGGTCGTCGTCGCGCTGGACCCGTCCGGTGTCCTCGCCGGCCTCCTCGGGGACGGGAACCCGCCAGCCGCTCTGGCCCATGCGCACCGCAACGAGCACCAGCCAGGCCGTCGCGGGCACCACCGGGACGGCGACGGCCAGGGTCAGCGCCAGGTCGCCGGCGGCGCCGGTCCACACGAGCACCGACATGACGGCCATGCCGAGGTTGACCGCGGTGAGCAGGGCGACGGTGGCGCGCAGGATGGTGGGGGTGAAGGTCCGGTACTGGCGCGCGGTGGTGTGCGGGCGGTCGGCCTCCAGGTCGGGGCGGGCGCGCAGCGTCAGCCAGACCAGGCCGGCCATCAGCGCCGTCTGGGCGGCCATGACGAAGACCAGGCCGAAGGCGGACAGCGGGGTGGTGGCCACCGGCTCGGCGCCGGAGCCGCTGAACACGAGTGTGCCGGGCAGCCCCGGGTACAGCAGCAGGCCGACCAGGGCGGTGGCCAGCACCAGCGCCGCAGAGGGCAGCACCCAGACCCACGGGTAGCGCACCGGGTCACTGCGCAGCGAGGTGTCGGCCGCCACCGACTGCCGCAGGCCGCCGTACCAGTCGTCGCGCTCCTTGGCCCGCCGGATGGCGAGGTGGCCGCGCACGTACAGGGCGGCGACGCCGATCAGCAGCGCGCCCGACGCCAGTGCCCCGGTGGTGCCGGGCTCCCAGTCGGCTCCGACGGTCAGTGCGACGGCGGAGCCGGCCAGTGCGGCCAGCAGGCTCAGCCACAGGGTTCCGGTCTGGTAGGTGCGGATGCTGGCGGTCACCACGGGGTCGGCGGTCCGCTGCGGCGGCACCCGGGTGCCCAGCGGCATGGTGGGCCGGTGCAGTACCGGCACCAGCCAGTAGGTGCCGGTCGCGGCCGCGACCGGCACGAGGGTCGTCGCGAGTTGCACGATCATGTGTCCGTGTCCTCTCGGGCGTCGGCGGGGGAGGGGGCGGCGGGTGCCGGCCGGGAGGCGTCGAAGGAGGCCAGCAGGGCCGAGCAGTGCTCCAGCACCTCGTCGGGCGGGACGCCGTGCGCGGCGGCCTCGGCGAGCAGAATCTCCAGCCGCTGCCGCCAGCCGGGCAGGAAGCCGCCGTCGGGCGGACCCGACGCCGCGTCGCGCTGGACGACCGCGCCCGACTTGCGGTTGACGCGGAGCAGGCCCTCGCGTTTCAGCAGGTCGTAGCTCTTGTTGACGGTGTGGAAGTTGATGCCGAGGTCGACGCCGAGCTGGCGCGTCGACGGCAGCGGACTGCCCGCCGCCAGTTCGCCGCGTGCGATGCCGGTGACGATCTGGTCGCGCAGCTGCTGGTAGATCGGGACCTCGCTGTCCAGATCCAGGTTCAGGATCACTGGACGGCCTCCTTGTGCGCTATCTGATATACGAAAACTATAACAGATAGCGGTACGGACTCGCCATACGCGAACGGCCCCGGGACGAGGGGTGTCGTCCCGGGGCCGGTGCGGTCGGTGCCGCGGACTACCTGCGGTCGGTGCCGTCGGTGTCGTCGTCGATGATCTCGGCTTCGACCACGTCGTCGTCGCTGTTGGCGCCAGAGGTGCCGCCGTCGGCGCCGCCCGCCGAGTCGGCGGTGGCGTCGGACGGGGCGTTCTGGCCGTAGATGGCGGTGCCGATCTTCTGGCTGGTGGTGGCCAGCTTCTCGGCCGCGTTCTTGACGGCGTTGGTGTCGGTGCCGCTCATCGCGGTCTTCAGCTCGGCCAGCGCCGTCTCGACCTCGGTCTTGACGTCGGCCGGCACCTTGTCCGCATTGTCGGCCAGCACCTTCTCGGTCTGGTAGACGAGGGTGTCGGCGTTGTTGCGGATCTCCGTCTCCTCGCGGCGGCGGCGGTCCTCGTCGGCGTACTGCTCGGCCTCGGCGACCATGCGGTCGATGTCGTCCTTCGGCAGCGCGGAGCCGCCGGAGATCGTCATGGACTGCTCGCGGCCGGTGCCCAGGTCCTTCGCCTTGACGTGCACGATGCCGTTGGCGTCGATGTCGAAGGTGACCTCGATCTGCGGGATGCCGCGCGGCGCCGGCGGGATGCCGGTGAGGGTGAACACCCCGAGCTTCTTGTTGTGCTGGGCGATCTCGCGCTCGCCCTGGAACACCTGGATGGGGACCTCGGTGTAGTTGTCCCCGGCCGTGGTGAACACCTCGGAGCGCTTGGTGGGGATGGTGGTGTTGCGTTCGATGAGTTTGGTGAAGATGCCGCCCTTGGTCTCGATCCCCAGCGACAGCGGGGTGACGTCCAGCAG
>NZ_PVZC01000002.1 GCF_003002095.1 Allonocardiopsis opalescens
TGCGGATCTTCTACACGAGGGTCAATACAAAAGCATCAACCAAAATGCACTGGCTTTTAGCACACTGTTGAGTTCTCAAAACACAACCACCACACCGGACTCCAGCCCCCCGAACCGGGAACCTTCCTCCAGGGCTTCTTGCTGCTCTAAACCTTAGCAGATCCTTTCCCTTTGGCCAAATCGACCGCCGGGCCTTTCTCTGCCACTCCCTGCTGCCTTTCGGAATGATCCCGACCGTTTCCGATCAAGCCTTTCCATCCGGCATTCACCAGCGTAGCGCATTCGGCGAGTGCCATTTACACCGCTGGTTCGACCCCAACGCACGACACGTTTCCGTGATCGTTCGAACGGGATCGGCGTTCCCGGAAACCGCGACACGGCCATGCCGTCTCGTCGTCGTCTCCGGGGCTCGTACGTCTCTCGAAGCTCGGCTCGCTCGCCCTCCCTCAGGGAGTTCGATCCGCGATACCGGCATCTACCAGTCTAACCCGAGCAGGCGAGTGCTCGCGCCTGGTTTTCTTCCGTTCCCGGCCTTCCGGTCCCCTCCGCTCGTACCGATCGGGTGGGCCCTTGGCCGGAACACCAATGCTAACCCCCTTCGACCGCTGCCGGGACCGCTGGAGCCCGAATCGTGCACACAGCTCGATAACGGTCGTCTCCGGCCCATTGATCCTGGTGACCGCGCGATTACGCTTGCGGCAACTCCGACCCCCGAGCGTGAGAGGTGTGCCGTGGCGGACGCTGAACAACCGCAGGTCCCGTTGGCGACCACCACCGATCAGCAGCGGCCGAGCTGGCGGCTGATCGGTCCGGGCATCGTGGTGGCGGCGACCGGCGTGGGCGCCGGCGACCTGGTCGCCACCCTCCTCGCCGGCAGCCGGTTCGGGTACACCCTGCTGTGGGCGGCGGTGGTCGGCTGCCTGGTCAAGATCTCGCTGGCCGAGGCGACCGGGCGCTGGCACCTCTCCACCGGGCGCACCATCTTCGAGGGCTGGCGCAGCCTGGGCCGCTGGACGACCTGGTACTTCGCGCCCTACATCGTCATCTGGGGCTTCGTCTACGGCGCCACCGCCATGACGTCCACGGCGCTCCCGCTCAACGCGCTCTTCCCGCAGATCAGCGTCACCGTCTGGGGCATCCTCGCCGGGGTCGCCGGCCTGGCCTTCGTCTGGCTGAACCGCTACGGCGTGTTCGAGAAGGCGATGACGGCACTGGTCGGCCTCATGTTCGTCACCGTCGTCCTGCTGGCCTTCCTGGTGGCGCCGAACGTGCCGTCCATCCTGCTCGGCCTCGTCCCCACCCTCCCGGACGGCTCGTTCCTGTACACGCTGGGCCTGATCGGCGGCGTCGGCGGCACCATCACCATGGCGGCCTACGGCTACTGGGTGAACGCCAAGGGCTGGCGGGACGCCACCTGGATCCGGATGATGCGCTGGGACAACCGGGTCGCGTACATCATGACCGGGATCTTCGTCGTCGCGATGCTCATCGTCGGCGCCGAACTGCTGCACAACGCCAATATCGCGCTCCGCGACGGTGACCGGGGCCTGCTCGACCTCGGCGCGGTGCTGGCCGAGCGCTTCAACCCCTTCATCTCGGTGCTGTTCCTGGTCGGCTTCTTCGCCGCCTCGTTCAGCTCGGTGCTCGGCGTCTGGCACGGCGTCAGCCTGCTGTTCGCCGACTACGTCGCCCACCTGCGCAAGCGCACCCTCACCGTGGACGAGCGGGAGCGCAGCACGCCGTTCCGCGCCTACCTGCTCTGGCTGACCTTCCCGCCGATGGTGCTGCTCTTCCTGGAGCGCCCGTTCCAGCTGGCACTGGTGTACACCGCGCTCGGCGCCTTCTTCATGCCGTTCCTGGCGCTCACCCTGCTCTGGCTGCTCAACTCCAAGCGCACTCCGCCGCAGTGGCGCAACCGCTGGGTGAGCAACACGGGCCTGGGCATCGCGGCCGCGCTGTTCATCATCGTGTGCGTGAACGAACTGGCCGGCATCGTCCAGGACGTCTTCTAGGCCGGGCCGGCCGGCGGATCGCTCGCGCCGCGGTCAGGCGGCCAGCAGCCGCGGCAGCTCGGCCGCCAGCGCGCGGAAGGCGATACCGCGGTGGCTGATGGCGTCCTTCTCGGCCGCCGTCAGCTCCGCGGTGGTGCGCGACTCCCCCTCGGGCACGAACACGGGGTCGTAGCCGAAACCGTTGCTCCCCCGGGGCGCGGTGGTGACGCTTCCGCTCAGCACGCCCTCGACCACCCGCTCGGCTCCGTCGGGACGGGCCAGTACGGCCGCGCAGACGAACTGCGCGCCGCGCCGCTCCTCGGGCACGTCGGAGACCTGGGACAGCAGCAGTTCGAGATTGGCGCGGTCGTCGTGGCCGGGCCCCGCCCAGCGCGCCGACAGCACCCCGGGCATGCCGTTGAGCGCGTCGACGGCCAGGCCGGAGTCGTCGGCGATCGCGGGCAGCCCGGTGTGCGCGGCGATGGCGTGCGCCTTGAGCAGCGCGTTCTCCGCGAAGGTGGCGCCGGTCTCGGCGACCTCGGGGGCGTCGGGGAAGGCGTCCAGCGACAGGAGTTCGAACTCCAGCCCCGCTCCCGCCAGGATCCGGCGCAGCTCCTCGACCTTGTGGGCGTTGCGGGTGGCCAGCACCAGCCGGCCGGCGGGTGCGCTCATCCGGCCAGCGCCTTGCGCTGCAGCTCGGTCAGCTCGGCGCCGCCGAGCACGGCGAGGTCGAGCAGCCGGTCGAGCAGGCCGCGGTCGAAGGGGGCGCCCTCGGCGGTGCCCTGCACCTCGACGAAGTCGCCGGTGCCGGTGACGACCACGTTCATGTCGGTGCCGGCCGCGACGTCCTCTTCGTAGCAGAGGTCCAGGCGCGGCTCGTCGTCGACGATCCCGACGCTGACGGCGGCGACGGAGCCGGTGAGCGGGTCGCGCTTGAGCGAGCGGCGCTCGCGCAGCCAGCCGACCGCGTCGGCGAGCGCGACGTAGGCGCCGGTGATGGCGGCGGTGCGGGTGCCGCCGTCGGCCTGCAGGACGTCGCAGTCCAGGGTGATGGTGTTCTCGCCGAGCGCCTTGAAGTCGACGACCGCGCGCAGCGAGCGGCCGACCAGCCGGGAGATCTCGTGGGTGCGGCCGCCGATCTTGCCGCGGACGGACTCGCGGGCGCCGCGGGTGTTGGTCGCCCGGGGCAGCATGGCGTACTCGGCGGTCACCCAGCCCAGTCCGCTGCCCTTGCGCCAGCGGGGCACGCTCTCCTCGACGCTGGCCGCGCAGAGCACGCGGGTGCGGCCGAACTCCACCAGGACGGAGCCCTCGGCGTGGTCCAGCCATCCCCGGGTGATCTTCACGGGGCGGAGCTGTTCGGGTGCACGTTGATCGGGTCGCGGCATGGGGTCGAGCCTAACGCTCGGCCGGCCGCGGCGGTCCAGGACCCGGCCGGCGGCCCGGTTCAGGTCGCGGCCGCCGCGCTCTCGGGCGCCTCGTAGCTGGCGCCGCTGCGGGCCAGCTCGACCGGGCCGTCGAAGGCGGCGACGGCCTCGTCGTACACCCGCTTGCTGTCGACCCACGGCACCAGGTGGGTGAGCACCAGCCGGCGGGCGTCGGCCGCGCGGGCGTGCTCGGCGGCCTCGCGGCCGGTGAGGTGCATGTCGGGCGGGTTGCCGGGGCCGTCCAGGAAGGACGCCTCGCACAGCAGCACGTCGGCGCCTCTGGCCAGCCGGACCAGATTGGCGCTCGGCCCGGTGTCGCCGGAGTAGGCGATGGCGCCGCCGCCGTGCTCCAGCCGGATGCCGTAGGCCTCCACCGGGTGGTTGACCAGGTCGACCTCGGTCCGGAAGGGGCCGAGGTCGAAGCGGCCGGGCCGCAGCTCACGGAACTCGAAGGCGGTGCGCATGCCGGGGTCGAGGTCGAGGTCGTAGGCGCGGGCCATCCGGTCGGCGGTGCCGACGGGGCCGTAGACCGGGATGCGGGGCTTGGCGCCGTCGGGCGCGTAGGTGCGGGCCACCCAGTAGGAGCACAGGTCGAGGCAGTGGTCGGCGTGCAGGTGGCTGAGGTAGACGGCGTCGACGTCGTAGAGGCCGATGTGGCGCTGCAGGGCGCCGAGGGCGCCGTTGCCCAGGTCCAGCAGCAGCCGGAAGCCGGCGGCCTCCACCAGGTAGCACGACGCAGGGCCGTCCGGACCTGGGAAGCTGCCTGAACAGCCGATGATGGTGAGCCGCACGGGATCGAGCCCCCTTGCCGACGCGGGTTCCTCCGCTCCGGTCTACCTCACGCCACCGGACTTTGGTGGGAGATGTGGCCCAGCTCATCGATGGTGAGCATCACGTGTCAGAAGCGTTACATCCGGGTTTCAACCGGCGCTGGAGGGCGTCCGACGCGGGCGAGCTGGCGGCTCTGCGCGACCAGCCGGCCGGCCGGGTCCCACAGCTCGACGTTCTCGTCGAACCAGCCGTCGCCGATCTGGCGGGCGGTGGCGGTGAAGCCGAGCGGGCCGTCGGCGGGCACGTTGCGCATCTGCCAGGTCAGCTCGACCGTGGGTGCCCAGGCGAGCGGGAGCACGGTGCTGACGACGGGCGGCAGCGCGTCGACGGCGAGCGCCAGCATCAGGCCGTCGTTGGGCCGGGGGTCGGGGAGGTTCACGTAGCCGCGCAGCTCCGGGTGGTCGGCGCCCTCGGTGAGGGCGCGGACGCTGTCGGGGCTGAAGCGCAGCTCGATGTTGTAGACGAAGCTGTCGGAGGGGTGGCGCGAGGCGCGCGGGTCGAGCCGCACGCAGCCGTCGATGGGGGGCAGCTCGGGGGCGGCGGGGGCGTGCTCGGGTTTGGCGTCGGGGTCGAGCGCGGCGAAGACGGCCTGGACGGTGGTGGTGACCTGGCCGTCGCGGAGCAGTTCGGCGCGCAGCACGGTGACGGTGCGGCCGGACTTGAGCGTGGTGACCGCGATCTCGGCGGGTCCGGGGGTGGCGACGCGCAGGAAGTGCGCGGCGGTGGAGACGGGGTGGGGGTGCTCGGTCTCCTGGCGCGCGGCCGACAGCAGCACGGCCATCAGGTAGCCGCCGTTGAGGGCGTCGCCGATGCGGTACTTGGGGCTGAGTTCGGCCCGGTAGCGGCCGGCCTCCGTGCGGACGGCCGTCGTCGCTTCGTCGAACATCGTCATGCGCCCATTGAACCGAATACGGTTCGGCCCGTTTCGGGCCGGGGGTACAGAGTGGCCCGTTTCGGGCCGGGGGTACAGAGTGGCCCGTTCCGGGCCGGGATGGGCGGCGCGGCCGCCCGGGCGGGGTCGGGGCCCGGGCGGCGGCGCGGCGCGGGGGCGCGCTCAGGCCCAGAGCTGGCCGTCGAGGCGGTCGGCCGCCTCGTCCAGGCTTCCCTCGTAGGCGCCGGTGGACAGGTACTTCCAGCCGCCGTCGGCGATCACGAAGGCGATCTCGGCGGACTCGCCGTCGCGCACCGCCTTGGCGGCGACGCCCAGTGCGGCGTGCAGGGCGCCGCCGGTGGAAATCCCGGCGAAGATCCCCTCGGCCGCCAGCAGTTCGCGGGTGCGGCGCAGCGCCGCCTCGGCGGGCACCGAGAAGCGGGTGGTGAGCACGCTCTCGTCGTAGAGCTCGGGCACGAAGCCCTCGTCGAGGTTGCGCAGGCCGTAGACGAGTTCGCCGTAGCGGGGCTCGGCGGCGACGATGGCGACGCCGGGCCGGTTCTCGCGCAGGTAGCGGCCGACGCCCATCAGGGTGCCGGTGGTGCCCAGGCCCGCCACGAAGTGGGTGACGCCCGGCAGGTCGGCCAGCAGCTCGGGGCCGGTGGTCTCGTAGTGGGCGCGGGCGTTGGCGGGGTTGCCGTACTGGTAGAGCATCACCCAGTCGGGCTGCTCGCCGGCCATGCGCTTGGCCACCCGCACGGCCTCGTTGGAGCCGCCCGCCGCCGGCGAGTAGACGATCTCGGCGCCCCACATCTTCAGCAGCTGGGTGCGCTCGGCGGAGGTGTTCTCCGGCATCACGCAGACCAGCCGGTAGCCGCGCAGCTTGGCGACCATGGCCAGCGAGATGCCGGTGTTGCCGGAGGTGGGTTCGAGGATGGTCGCGCCCGGCCGCAGCAGCCCGTCCTTCTCGGCCTGCTCCACCATGTAGAAGGCGGTGCGGTCCTTGATGGAGCCGGTGGGGTTGCGGTCCTCCAGCTTGGCCCACAGCCGCACCGACGGCGAGGGCGACAGCCGGGGCAGCCCGACGAGCGGGGTGTGCCCCAGAGAGTCGAGCAGGGAGTCGAAGCGCATGCTCAGACCCGGGCGGCGTCGGGGGCGCCGCCCGCGACGGCCGGCAGCACGGTGACCGTGTCGCCGTCGGCCACCGGGGTGTCGAGCCCGCCGAGGAAGCGCACGTCCTCGTCGTTGAGGTAGACGTTCACGAAGCGGCGCAGCTTGGCGTCCTCGACCAGCCGCCCGCCGATCCCGGGGTGGCTGGAGTCGAGGTTGGCGAAGAGTTCGCCGAGGGTGCTCCCGGTGCTCTGCACCGCCTTGGCGCCGTCGGTGTAGTTGCGCAGGATCGTCGGGATGCGGACCTCGATGGCCATCGATGTTCTCCGTTGGGCGAGCGGATCGGACGCGTGCGGTGGTGCGGCCGCGCCCCGGGGGCGCGGCAATCGGGGCAACGCGGCGGCCCCGGGGTTCATTCCGAGGCGGCGGGCGCCAGCACCTGGACCTCTTCCTCGGTGATGACGGAGTCCACGATCCGGAAGGAGCGGAACTCCACGGTGTCGGGGTCGCGGGTGGAGACGAGCACGTAGTGGGCCTTGGGCTCGGAGGCGTAGGACACGTCCGTGCGGGAGGGGTATGCCTCGGTGGCGGTGTGGGAGTGGTAGATCACGACGGGCTCCTCGCCGCGGTCGTCCATCTCCCGGTAGAGCCGGAGCAGGTCCTTGGAGTCGAACTCGTAGAAGGTGGGGGAACGGGCGGCGTTCAGCATCGGGATGAAGCGCTCCGGCCGGTCGGAGCCCTCCGGGCCGGCCACGACACCGCAGGCCTCGTCGGGGTGGTCGCGGCGGGCGTGGGCGACGATCTCGTCGTAGATCGCGCGGTCGATCCTGAGCATGGAACCAGGTTAATCGATAGGGAATCCGGAGATGCGGGCAGCGCCGGGGCCGGGCCCCGCCGCGCTCAGCGGTCGGCCCGCATGACCGCCTGGACCAGCGACTCCTGCAGGCCGGTGAGCCAGTGGTAGAGCTGGAGGCCGGCCGCCTCGGGGTCGTCGGCGGAGAGGTCGAGCAGCCGGTCGTAGCTGTCCTCGTCCACGTCCAGCCGGGTGCCGAGCGCGAGCCGGACGTCGTTGAGGGTGGTCAGCCACTCCTGGGCGGTGTCCACGCCGAACTGGACGGTGCCGCCGCCGGGCGGCAGCGCGTCCAGGACCGCCGCGGCGGTGGTGCGCTTGTGCTTGCGGAGGTCGTCCTCGGTGTAGCGGCGGAAGTCGCCGGCCGCCTCGGGGTCGTCGCGGTAGGCGTCGGGCAGCAGCCGGGCCAGCGCGGGGTCCTCGGGCGGCGAGGTGTTGGAGCCGATGCCGACCAGCGCGGCCAGCTCGTCGTCGTGCTCGACCGGTTCGACGAGGTCGAGCAGCTGGCCGATGAGCATCCGCAGCAGCTCGGTCTCGTCGGCGTCCAGCTCGGCGGTGACCGTGCCGCGCCGGGTGTGCCGGAATCCGTGTGTCACGCGTCCGCTCCCCGTCCGCCCGCTACTTGTCCTGCTGGAGGGTGGCCCACAGGCCGTAGGTGTGCAGCAGCGCGACGTCGCGCTCCATCTCCTCGCGGCTGCCGTTGGAGACCACGGCCCGCCCCTTGTGGTGCACGTCCAGCATCAGCTTCTCCGCCTTGCGCTTGGAGTAGCCGAAGACCTTCTGCAGCACGTAGGTGACGTAGGACATCAGGTTGATCGGATCGTTCCACACGATCGTCACCCAGGGCACGTCGGGCCGCACGTCTGTGTGGGACTCCGGCCGTCGCAGCTCGGCCGGCGCGGTGCTCATCGGTAGCTCGTCCTTTCGGGTGTCGCGTGCCGGAACGGGCCCGCGGGCGCCGCGCCGCCGCCGCGCCGCCGCCCTCACTTCCAACCGTACGGCGCGGGCGGCCCCGGCGCGATTCGGACCGCGAGGGAGGCGGTCCGCTTCAGGCCGCGCGACCCGGTGCCGCGCCGTGGGTTTCCGCCTCCCAGGCGTCTAGGGTGGGCTGCTATGACGCCTCCGCCGACGCCCCCGGTGCCCGGGCCGGGCGCGGCCACCTCCCTGCTCACCGACCAGTACGAGCTGACGATGCTGCAGGGCGCGCTGGCCAGCGGCGCGGCCGGGCACCGGTCGGTCTTCGAGATGTTCGCGCGGCGGCTGCCCGAGGGGCGCCGCTACGGCATCGTCGCCGGGGTCGGGCGCTTCCTGGCCGACCTGGAGCGCTTCCGCTTCGACCAGGCCGAGCTCGACTTCCTGGCCGACCGCCGAATCGTGAACGACGTCACACTCGACTGGCTGGCCGGCTACCGCTTCAGCGGCGACGTGTGGGGCTACGCCGAGGGCGAGGCATACTTCCCCGGGTCGCCGATCCTGGTGGTGGAGGCCAGCTTCGCCGAGGCGGTGCTGTTGGAGACCCTCGCGCTGTCGGTGTACAACCACGACAGCGCGATCGCCTCGGCCGCCTCGCGGATGGTGCTGGCCGCCGACGGCAGGCCGCTGATCGAGATGGGCTCGCGCCGCACCCACGAGCGCTCGGCGGTGGCGGCGGCCCGCGCCGCCTACATCGCCGGCTTCGCCACCACCTCGAACCTGGAGGCGGGCCGCAGCTACGGGGTGCCCACGGCCGGCACCAGCGCCCACTCCTTCACCCTGCTGCACGACAGCGAGCGGCACGCCTTCGCCTCCCAGCTCGGCTCGCTCGGCACCGGCACCACCCTGCTGGTCGACACCTACGACACCCTGCGGGCGGTGCGCACCGCCGTCGAACTGGCCGGCCCGGAGCTGGGCGCGGTGCGCATCGACTCCGGCGACCTGGCGGCGATGGCCAAGGAGGTCAGGAACCTGCTCGACGGCCTGGGCGCGCACCAGACCCGGATCGTGGTCACCGGCGACCTGGACGAGTTCTCCATCGCGGCGCTGGCCGTCGCCCCGGTCGACGGCTACGGCGTGGGCACCGCGCTGGTCACCGGCTCGGGCGCGCCCACGGCCTCACTGGTGTACAAGCTGGTGGCCCGCTCCGACGGCGACGACCCCCGGCTGCGTCCGGTCGCCAAGCGCTCGGTCGGCAAGCCGAGCCGGGGCGGGCGCAAGTGGGCGCTGCGCCGCCGCTCGGCCGAAGGGCTGGCGCTGGCCGAGGTGGTCACCACCCAGGAGCCGGTGCCAGGGCCGCACGACCGGCCGCTGCTGCGCCGGCTGGTGGCCGGCGGCGAGGTCGTCGCGCACGAGCCGGTCCAGGCGGCCCGCGAGCGGCACGCCCGTACTCTGGCGGAGCTGCCGCCGACCGCCCTGCGGCTGTCGCGGGGCGAACCCGACCTGCCGACCTGCTTCGAGTGAGCGGCGCCGGCGCCGCCGGGGAGTACCGGACCGGCGCCCGGCGTTGGCACGGGTAGGGGCAAGGGCACGGATCCGACCGAAGCGAACCGACGGGAGAAGGCCGATGAGCACCGCGCTGATCGTCGTGGACGTGCAGAACGACTTCTGCGAGGGCGGCAGCCTGGCGGTCGCCGGCGGCGCCGGGGTGGCCGAGGCCGTCTCCGCCCACCTGGCCGCCGCCGGCGAGGGCTACCGGTACGTGGTCGCCACCCGCGACCACCACATCGACCCGGGCGCCCACTTCTCGGCCACCCCCGACTACGTCGACAGCTGGCCGCCGCACTGCGTCGTCGGCTCCGGCGGTGAGGACTTCCACCCGCGGCTGGACACCGGGCGCTTCGACGCCGTCTTCGACAAGGGCGAGTACACCGCCGCCTACAGCGGCTTCGAGGGCACCGACGCCGCGGGCACCCCGCTGGCCGACTGGCTCACCGCCCGCGGCGTCACCTCAGTGGACGTCGTCGGCATCGCCACCGACCACTGCGTGCGCGCCACCGCCCTGGACGCCGCCCGCGCCGGCCTGCACACCCGCGTCCTGCTCGACCTCACCGCCGGCGTCGCCCCCGCCACGGTCGACCGCGCCCTCACCGAACTCCGCGAGGCCGGCGTCGC
Source organism: Allonocardiopsis opalescens (assembly GCF_003002095.1). Lineage (GTDB taxonomy): Bacteria > Actinomycetota > Actinomycetes > Streptosporangiales > Streptosporangiaceae > Allonocardiopsis > Allonocardiopsis opalescens. Next base: position 10,168 of record NZ_PVZC01000002.1, read on the forward strand.
CCTCACCGGCACCCCGGTCGTCACCTCGGCGTAGCCCGCCCGGGAACCCGCCATGCGGCGAAAGCGCCAGAGAATGCGCTAATAAAGCGCCAAACCACCTAAGCGGTCGATTGGCGCTTGAGCGGTTCCGGGGCACGGGCGCCGCTCAGCCTCGGCGGGTGGTGGCCCAGCGGCGCAGGGTGTCGATGCGTTCGCGGAGCTGGGCGGCGGTGGCCTGGGGGGTGGGCGGGCCGCCGCAGGCGCGGCGCAGTTCGGCGTGGATGACGCCGTGCGGCTGGCCGGTGCGGTGGTGCCAGGCGCCGACGAGGCCGTTCAGCTCCTTGCGGAGTTCGGAGACGGCCTCGAAGGCCATGGCCGACTGCTCGGCGGGGTCGGGCTTGTCGTCGGCCTTGCCGCGGCGGGAGGCGGCCTGCTGCTCGGCCTTGCGCTTGCGGAGCAGGGTGGCGACCTGCTCGGGTTCCAGCAGGCCGGGCAGGCCGAGGAAGTCCTCTTCGTCGGGGGAGTCGGGCAGGCCGCCGCCGAACTCGCCGCCGTCGTAGAGCACCCGGTCGAAGGTGGCCGACGCCTCGACGGTCTCGAAGGGCAGCTCCTCGCCGACGTCGGCGGAGTCCTTGCGCTTGCGCGCCTCGCGGACGAGGTCGTCCTCAGGCGTGAAGTCGCCCTCGCGCATCGGCCGGTCGAGCGCGTGGTCGCGCTCGCGCTCCATCTCGGCGGCGTACTCCAGCAGGGTGGGCACCGACGGGAGGAACACCGACGCGGTCTCGCCGCGGGCGCTGGTGCGGCGGACGAAGCGGCCGATGGCCTGGGCGAAGAACAGCGGGGTGCTGGTGCTGGTGGCGTAGACGCCCACGGCCAGCCGGGGGACGTCGACGCCCTCGGAGACCATCCGGACCGCGACCATCCAGCGGTCCTGGGACTCGGCGAAGGTCTTGATCTTCTTGCTGGCGGTGGGGTCGTCGGACAGGACCACCACGGCGCCCTTGCCGGTGATCTCGCGCAGCAGCCGCGAGTAGGCGCGGGCCGACTCGTGGTCGGTGGCGATGACCAGGCCGCCCGCCTCGGGCATCCCGCGCCGCACCTCGGTGAGGCGGCGGTCGGCGGCGGCCAGCACCCGCTTGATCCAGTCGCCCTTGGGGTCGAGCGCGGCCCGCCACGCCTGGGAGAGCGCGTCCTGGGTGAGCGGTTCGCCGAGGCTGGCGGCGAGTTCGTCGCCGGTGCGGGTGCGCCAGCGCATCTCGCCGGAGTAGGCGAGGAAGAGCACCGGGCGGACCACGCCGTCGGCCAGCGCCGGGGCGTAGCCGTAGTTGTAGTCGGCCCGGCTGCGCCGCACGCCGTCGGGGCCCTGGACGTAGCTGACGAACGGGATCGGGTTGACGTCGGAGCGGAACGGGGTGCCGGTGAGGGCCAGCCGCCGCGCCGCGGGGTCGAAGGCCTCGCGGGCGGCCTCGCCCCAGGACAGGGCGTCGCCCGCGTGGTGGATCTCGTCGAAGATCACCAGGGTGCGGCGCACCTCGGTGCGGTTGCGGTGCAGGGCGGGGTGCGCGGCGACCTGGGCGTAGGTGACGGCGGCGCCGACGAACTCGCGCGACAGCGCGCCCTCGCCATTGCGGAACTCCGGGTTGATCCGGATGCCGAAGCGCGCCGCCGCCTCGGCCCACTGCCGCTTGAGGTGCTCGGTGGGGGTGACCACCGTGATCGCCGCCACCACCCGGTTCTCCAGCAGCTCGGCGGCGATGGTGAGCGCGAAGGTGGTCTTGCCCGCGCCCGGGGTGGCCACCGCCAGGAAGTCGCGCGGGGAGTTGCGCGTGTACTCCTGGTACGCCTCGCGCTGCCAGGCGCGCAGGCCGCGGAGGCGGTCGGCGGACCCGGCGGGGGTGGTCCGCCTCGGGGCGGTGCCGAAGGTACTCACGGTGTCAGAAGGTTAGCCGCTGGCGCCGACACCGGCACCGCCGCCGACACGCCGGGCAGGGTGGCGTCGGCCGCACTCGCGGCTCACGGGGTGCCGCCCTCGGAGCCCTCGCCGCCGGAGGGCGCACCGGACTCCGGCCCCGCCGAGGGGTCTCCCCCGGCGGCCCCGCCGCCGTAGGAGGGCCCGCCGCCCTCCACGGTGACGTCGTTGAAGGGCAGGTAGGGGTCGGCCCAGGGGAAGACGACGTACCACAGCAGCGCCGCGACGCCGCCGACCAGGACGAGCGTGCCGATCAGCTTGCCCGGCAGGCCGCCGGGCAGGATCCGCCAGACGAAGCCGTACATCAGGCCTCCCCGAGCACGGAGGGGCGGCCGGCGCCCTTGCCCGTGGCGTCGGCCAGCTCGGCGTGCACGATCAGCCGCTGCGCGTTGCTGAACAGCGGGTGGCAGGTGGTGAGGGTCAGCATCTCCCCGGTCGCCTCCGGCTCTTCCTCGCCCTCGGGCGTCTCGGTGGCGGTCGGCGAGACCACCCAGTAGTCGGAGGGGTCCACCACGTGGCTCTCGGTGACCTCGTAGGTGTACCAGCCCTGCTCGGTCTCGACCACGATGGGGTCGCCGGGCGACAGCTGGTCCAGCTCCCAGAAGATGCCGGGCGTGCGGTGGCCGGCCAGCGCGAAGTTGCCGACCTGGCCGGGCAGCGCGCTCTCGGGGTAGTGCCCGGGCATGTGCCGGATGTCCTCCTGGGTGACGCCCTCGCGGAAGGGGAGGTCCAGGCCGATGCCGGGGACGTAGAGCCGGCCGAAGACCTCGTGGGCGTCGGGCGCGGTCTCCTCGCCCGGCTCCGCGGAGTCGGACTCCTCCCAGCTCTGCGCGAGCTGGTCGTTGACGCGGTCCTGCTCGGCGCTGGCCTCGAAGCCCTTGCCCCACACCTGGTAGGCGGCGAAGAGCATCAGCACCAGGCCGGCGGTGAACAGCAGCTCGCCGATGGTGCGGACCACGGTCTGCAGCACGCTCTGCCGGCGCTGCTTGCGCTGCCGGGCGCGGCGGGCCCGCCGCCCGCCGCCGGGCCGGGCGCCGCCGGACCGCGCCGCGCGGGGGCGGTCGCCGCCGCGCCGCTCGCCGTCGTCGGACGGGGGGCGGCGCCGGGGGCGGTCGTCGAAGAAGTGGTCGTAGTCGTCGTCGCGGTCGGCGACCTGTCCGGCCGGGCCGCCGGACCGGGCGCGGCGCGGTTCGCGCCGCGGCTCGTCGTCGTCATACGAGTCGTACATCGTTCCCCGAACGCTCGGTCTGTGGGCAGGTCACCGGGCCGTGCGGCCGCCGCTCACCGTACCGGCAGCACGATGGGGGCACCGGTGCGCGGGTGCGGCAGCACTTCCACCTCGTGCCGGTAGACCTCGCTCAGCAGGTCGGCGGAGAAGACGGTCGCGGGCGGGCCATTCGCGGCAATCCGCCCTCTGGAGATTACCGCCACCCGGTCGGCGTACGCAGCCGCCAGCCCCAGATCGTGCAGGACGACGGCGACCGCGTCGCCCGCGGCGGCGTGCTCGCGGGCGATGCGCAGCACCAGTTCCTGGTGGCGCAGGTCCAGCGCGGCGGTGGGTTCGTCCAGCAGCAGGACCGGCGCCGCCTGCGCCAGCACCCGGGCCAGCGCCACCCGGGCCCGCTCGCCGCCGGACAGGGTCGGCACGCGGCGCCCGGCCAGTTCGGCGGTGGCGGTGGCGGCGAGCGCGCCGGCCACGGCGCGGTCGTCGTCGGCCGCGGCGGGGGTGCCGGCCCACGGCGCGCGGCCCATGGCCACGACCTCGGCCACCGTGAAGGAGAAGGCGACCGCGCCGTGCTGGGGCAGTACGGCGCGGCGGCGGGCCAGTTCGTTCACCGGCCAGCGCTCCAGCGGCCGCTTGTGGACGCGCACGGTGCCGCTCGCCGGGGCGAGGTCGCCGGCCAGCACCGACAGCAGGGTGCTCTTGCCCGCGCCGTTGGGCCCGACGAGCGCCAGCACCTCGCCCGCGCGCACGTCGGCGTCGACCCCGTCCAGGACGGTGCGCGCCCCGTAGCGCACGGTGAGCCCGCGCCCGGTCAGCGCCGCCTCGCCCGGCGGGGTGCGGTGCGGCGGCGCGTCCGCGCGCCGGCCGCCCGGTAGGAAGCGGCCGGCCCTCATGCCCACCCCCCGTGCCGGGCGCGGGTGCGCCGCAGCAGGTAGAAGAAGAACGGCCCGCCGATCAGCGCGGTGAGCACGCCGAGCGGGATCTCGGCCGGGGCGGCGACCGTGCGGGCGGCGAGGTCGGCGAGGACCACCACCAGCGCGCCGCCGAGGACGCCGCCCGGGATCAGCAGCCGGTGGCCGGGTCCGGCCACCATCCGGATCATGTGCGGTACGACCAGGCCGACGAAGGTGACCACCCCGGCGAAGGCGACCGCCGCCGAGGTGAGCAGGGCGACCAGCACGATGAGCGCCATCCGCAGCCGCTCGACGTCGACGCCGAGGTGGCGGGCGGGCCCCTCGCCGAGCGCCAGCAGGTCCAGGCGGCGGGCGAACAGCGGCGCCGCCGCGCAGCCCAGCACCGCGAAGGGCAGGATGGCCAGCACCTTGGCCCAGTTCGCGGCGCCGACGCTGCCGAGCTGCCACTGGGTGATCGACTGGAGCTCGGCGTTCTGCGAGAAGTTGACGAACAGGCCGATCACCGCGCCGGCCAGCGCGTTCACCGCGACGCCCATCAGCAGCAGGGTGACGACCTCGGTCCGCCCGCCCGAGCGCGAGCAGGCGTAGACGAACAGGGTGGTGGCCATCCCGGCCGCGAAGGCGGCCAGGATCACCGTCCAGTAGCCGAAGGCCGACAGGCCGAAGAAGATCACCACCACCGCGCCGACGGCGGCGCCCGAGGAGACCCCGATCACGCCGGGCTCGGCCAGCGGGTTGGCGAAGACGCCCTGCATCAGCGCGCCCGCCCCGCCCAGGCAGGCGCCCACGAGCAGCGCCAGCAGCACCCGCGGCGCCCTGACCTCCCACAGCACGGTCTGCGCGATCTGGTCGGGCAGCGGTCCGAGCGGCAGCCCGAGCCGGTGCAGCACCGAGCCCGCCACCTCCGGCAGCGGAACGGGGTAGGCGCCGACGCCCGCGGCGGTCAGCGCGGCCAGTACCAGTGCGGCGGCCAGCCCGCCGAGCAGCGCCGCCGAGCGCAGCGCGGCCGTGCGGCGGGCCCCGGCGAGATCGGCCGCGGCGCCGGCGGCCGGGGCGTCCTCGGCCGGGCCGGGCGGGGCGGCGTCCAGGCCGGGCGGGGCGGCGGTCACGACGGGGAGGCGGCGGTGCCGCCGTAGAGCCGGTCGGCGAGTTCGGCCAGCACCTGCGGGGTGCGCGGGCCGTAGCTGAGCAGCACCCCGTCCTCGAAGTCGATCACCCGGCGGTCGCGGCCGGCCGGGGTCTGCGCGACGCCGGGTATCTGCACCAGCCCGTCGACGCCGCCGACGGACTCCAGGCCGCCGGTCATCACCAGGATTACGTCGGGCTGCGCGCCGATCAGCGCCTCGGTGGTGATCGGGGTGAACGGCTGGTCGAGGCCGAGGGCGACGCCCGCGTCGGTGGCGCCGACCTCCTCGACCAGGGTGTCGGCGCCCGAGCCGCGGCCGCCGAGCAGGTACACGCCCGCGCTGCCGCGCAGGTACAGGAAGGCGACGGTGAGTTCGGGCCGGTCGGCGGGCAGCTCGCTCCTGACCTGGTCGAGCTGGTCCTCGGTGCGCCGCACCAGCTCCGCGCCGGCCTCGGGCACGCCCAGCACCTCGGCGACCCTGCCGATGCGCGCGGTCATGTCCTCGAAGGTCCACGCCTCCTCCAGGATCACCACCGGGACGCCCGAGGCGCGCAGCTGCTCGATCGCCTCGTACGGCTGGTTCCAGGTGTCGGCGATGATCAGGGTCGGCCGCTGGGAGAGCACGCTCTCGGCGCGCACGGCGTGGCCCTCGGTGACGGAGGGCAGGCCGGCGATCTGCTCGAAGGTGGCGCTGGCGTCGCGGGCCACGACGTTCTCCCCGAAGCCCAGCGTGTAGACGATCTCGGCGATCGAGCCGGTGAGCGGCACGATGCGGCTGATGTCGGCGACCTCGACGTCCTGGTAGCGGTCGACGGTCTCGGCGGTGCGGAACTCCTCGTTGACCACCGAGGAGACGGTGACCGGCAGCCGCGGCTCGTGCCGGGTCTCCAGCGGCTGCACCCGGTTCTCGGCGAGTTCGGGGACGGCGGCCGCCGCCGCTCCCCCGCCGGTGGGCTCGGCGGGCCCCGTCCCGCCGCAGCCGGCGGCCAGCAGGGCCAGGGCCGCCATGGCCGCCGCGGCCGCGGCGGCCGCGCGCAGCGGCCCCGGCCGCTCGGCCCTCCTGGACGCGCGCATCGAGCCGGGCATCGCACCATCCCTTTCCCGCGGACACCGCCGGCGCGCCGGCGGTGGGTGGACGGACGCCGGCCGGGACCGCCCCGCCCGACTCATAACTATTTAGGGCAGCCTTACCTTATCCATGATAGCTTTGCCTAGCCTAACTCCACCCGTCGCGTGTCGCTCCCGCACGTACCGCCGACGGTGTCCGCGCGCCCAAGGCCGTCCCCGCGACGGCACCGCCGACCGACGAGGTATGTGCCCATGACCATCCGAAGGCGCGGCCCGCGCTCCCGCGGCTCCCTGGCGCGCGGCGCGCTGGCGCTCGCGGGCGCCGCCGCCCTCGCCTGCGCCCCGGCCGCCGCGGCGGCCGCCGAACCCGCCCCCTGGATCACCGCCGACCGCAGCAGCGGCCTGGACCCCGGCGGCGATGTGATCACCGTCTCCGGCGGCGGCTTCGCCCCCGGGACCGCGCTCACCCTGGCCACCTGGGCCCTGGTCGAGGACGGTACGACCGGCCCCGCGGACGGCGGCGACGGCCCTGACGGAGCCGCCGATCTCGACACCGCCGTCCAGGTCTCCGCCGACGCCTCCGGCGCCTTCCGCGCCGAGCTGGCGGTCAACGCCGGCTTCGCCGCCGCGCTGGAGCCCTGGCTGGCCGGCTACGAACTGCGGGCCTCCAGCGGACCCGGCGGGCGGCCGCCGGCCGCCGTCCCGCTCGCCTTCGCCCTGGACGACGAGGCCGACGACCCGCCGGAGGCCGGCCCTGACGGCGGAACCGGCGGCACCGCCCCGCAGACCCCGCCGCCCGCGAGCGCCCAGCGCACCGGCACCGCCCCCGAGGCGGCCCCGGCCGCCGCCGAGCAGCGCTCGGCGCCCCGCCCGCAGGCCGCCGCCGAGCGGAGCGCCGCCGACCCGTCGCTGTCGGTGTCCCAGACCACCGGCCTGGACCCGCAGGGCCAGACCGTCACGGTGGAAGGCAGCGGCTTCCCGGTGAACCGCGGCGTCTACGTCGCGCTGTGCGTCGACAACGGCCCCGGCGAGCGGCCCACCCCGTGCGTCGGCGGCGCCGACATGTCCGGCGAGGGCGGCCACTCCGCCTGGATCTCGTCCAACCCGCTGCCCTACGGCGAGGGCCTGGCCATCCCCTACCAGGGCGAGGGCGAGAACGGGTCCTTCTCGGTCCAGATCGACGTGCTGGCCGCCTCCGGGGGCACCGACTGCCTGGCCCCCGGCACCAGCTGCGTGATCGCCGCCTTCCGCGACCACCTCGACATCGCCGACCGCTCCCTCGATGTGCGGGTGCCGGTCGGCTTCGCCACCGCGGGCGGCCAGGGCGGCGGCGCGGACCAGGACGACCCGGCCCCGTCCGGCACCGGCGGCGGTACCGCCGGCGGCTCAGAGGGCGGTACCGCCGGCGGCGGGCCGCTGCCGCGCACCGGCGCGGCCCTCGCTCCGCTGGCCGCCGCGGCCGGCGTGCTCACCCTCGGCGGCGCCGCCGCGATGCTCGCGGCGCGGCGCCGCGGCACCGGACCGGACGGCTCCGACCCGGCCTGAGACCCGCACCGGCCGCGCCCGCGCGGCCCCCACCCCATCCCCACCCCGACACACCATGAGGACGGCAGCAGCATGCTCGAATTCCTGACCGGGAAGAGATCCCGACCGCTCCGGCGCCGCACCGCGGCCGCGCTGGCGGCACTGGCCGCGCTCGCCGCGGGCGCCGTCGCCTTCGCGCCCCCGGCGGCGGCCGAGGCCCGCGAGGTCGCCGCCGGCGAAGCCGACTGGGGCGTGCGGGCATCGTTCCGCAACTACATCACCGGCCCCATCGCGCACGGCTCCATCGAGGCGCGCGACGGCGCCACCGTCAACGACGACGGCACCTTCGCCTTCCCCGTCGCCTCCGGCAGCGTCGAACCCGAGACCGGGGCCGCCTCCGTGAGCTTCGGCGGCGAGATCCACTTCAGCGGGCACGTCACCAACGGCGTGCCGCTGCTGGAGATGACCCTCAGCGCGCCCCGGGTGGAGTTCGCCGACGGCACCGGCACCCTCTACGCCGACGTGTCCAGCCGCTCGCTGAGCAGCGGGGAGATCGTCGAGTACCCCGATGTCGACTTCGCCGTCCTGGACCTGTCCGCCGCCCCGCCGGTGGTCGACGGCGAGGCCGTCACCTGGACGAACGTGCCCGCCACCCTCACCGAGAACGGCGCCCCGGCCTTCGCCGACTTCTACCGGCCGGGCAGCGCGCTCGACCCGTTCAGCCTCTCGGTCGAACTGGCCGAGGAGTGGACCGGCACCCCGGCCGTGGAGGTCTCCCGGACCACCGGGCTCGACCCGGTCGACGGCGAGACCGTCACGGTCACCGGCAGCGGCTTCCGGCCCGGCCAGGGCGTCTACGTGGCGCAGACCGCCGATCCGCAGTCGGCCGAGGGCTACCCGAGCAGCTTCGGCAATGCCCAGTGGGTGCGCGGGGGCGCCGACGACACCGGCGCCTTCACCACCGAGGTGGCCCTGACGCCCACCTACACCCCGCAGAGCGGCGAGCCGGTCGACTGCACCGCCGTGCCGTGCTTCCTCGCCGTCTTCAACGACCACACCGACATCGGCAACCGCGACCAGGATGTGTGGACGCCGATCTCCTTCGGCACCGGCCCCGACCCGAGCGGGAGCCCGACGCCGTCCCCCGACCCCAGCGGCTCGGCCGAGCCCGGCCCCGAGCCCTCCGCCGGCGGCCCGGCCGAGATCACCGACGGCGACCTGGACTGGGGCGTCAAGGAGTCCTTCCGCGACTACGTCACCGGCGGGATCGCCCACGGCGGCTGGGAGCTGCTGGACGGCGCCACCGAGAGCGGCGGCGTGTTCCGCTTCGGCTCGGGCACCGGCGAGGTCGACCCCTCCCAGCGCACACTCACCGCCGCCTTCACCGGCGGGGTGCGCTTCACCGGCCACGACCAAGGCGACGGGCCGCTGCTCGACCTGACCGTGGAGAACGTGTCCGTCAGCGTCGACGGCGACACCGGCACCTTGCGCGCCGACGTGTCCAGCCGCTCACTGGACGGCGGGGAGCCCTTCGAGGGCGAGCAGGTGGAGCTGGCCGCGCTCGACCTGTCCGGCATCGCCTTCGACGAGGCCGAGGACCTGGTCGTCTTGACAGGGGTGCCGGCCGTGCTGACCGAGGAGGGCGCGGCCGCCTTCGCCGGCTTCTATGCGGCCGGCGAGGCCCTCGACCCGGTGAGCCTGCGGGTGGCCGTGGGCGAGGGCGCGCTGCCCCCAGGCGGCGGCGATCCGAGCCCGGAGCCGAGCGCGACGCCGCCCGCCTCGGGCGGGGGCGGGCTGCCGGTGACCGGCGCGGCCGTGGCGGGGGTGCTGGGCACCGGCGCGCTGCTGGCCGGCGCGGGCGCCGGGACGGCCTGGCTCAGCCGCCGCCGGGCGGCCGCCGCGGCGCACGCCCCGGACTGAGCGTCCGAAGGGCGGGCCGGAACGCCGCCGCGCCGATCGGCCGGCGCGGCGGCGGCCGGTCCGGCCGCCGAGGGGCCGCTAGCCCGCCATCTGCTCGTAGATCTTCTTGCAGTCGGGGCAGACCGGGAAGCGCTTGGGGTCGCGGTTGGGGACCCAGACCTTGCCGCACAGCGCGATCACCGGGTTGCCGGTGACGGCGCTCTCCATGATCTTGTCCTTCTGCACGTAGTGCGCGAACCGCTCCCGGTCGCCGTCGCCCTCGGAGAGGTCGGGCCGGGTGTCGCTGTCAGGCAGGATCTTGGTACTCACCCGAGCGAGTCTAGTGCAGCGCCCCGGCCGGCACCGGCCGCTCGCGGCGGCCGTCCGCGCCGATCACACCGGGTGCGCCCCAGGCGTCAGTTCAGCGAGGGGTCGTCGGGGAAGGTCGCCAGCAGCGCCATCTCGCCGCCCTGGCGGCGCAGCACATCAGGCCAGAGCCGGGCGGGGTCGGCGGCGAACACGTCACCGGAGTCGCCCGGCAGCACGTACCAGGCGCCCTCGCCGATCTCGTCCTCCAGCTGCCCGGCCGCCCAGCCGGAGTAGCCGGCGAAGACCCGCAGCCGGTCGATCTCCGCCGCGACCACCTCCGGCGGGGCGTCCAGGTCGACCAGCCCGACCGTGGCCATCGCGGGGATGCCGTCGAGGCCGCGCCAGCCCAGCGGGCGGCGGGCGCTGCGCATCGAGCCCAGCGCCAGCGCGCCGTCCAGGCCCACCGGGCCGCCCTGGAAGACGACCGAGGGCTGCGACACCCGCGAGGACCACGGCGGCAGCACCTGGTCGACCGGTACGGTGGTGGGCCGGTTCAGCACCACGCCGAGCGCTCCCTCACCCGGCAGGTGCTCGACCACCAGCACCACGCCGCGGCGGAAGTTGGGGTCGCGCAGCTGGGGGCTGGCGACCAGCAGCCGGCCGGAGAGGTTGCGCCCGTTCCGGCCTCTGTCGTCGCCGGAGCCGCTGCTCCGGCCCTCGCCGCCCATCGGTGCCGGCCCCGCGTTCCGCGCGGCCCTAGCGGTCGCCCGCCAGCGCCGCCTCGCGGACGGCGGCCGCCACCGCCGAGGCGACGTCGGCGTGGAAGACGCTGGGGATGATGTAGTTGGGACCGCGCTCGTCGTCGGTGACGACCTCGGCCAGCGCGCGGGCCGCGGCCAGCAGCATCTCCTGGTTCACCGTGCGGCTCTGCGCGTCCAGCAGGCCGCGGAAGACGCCCGGGAAGACCAGCACGTTGTTGATCTGGTTGGGGTAGTCGCTGCGGCCGGTGGCCACCACCGCGGCGTGGCGGTGCGCGACGTCGGGGTCGATCTCGGGGTCGGGGTTGGCCAGCGCGAAGATGATGGAGTCCTCGGCCATCGTGGCGGCCGCCTCGCCGGTGAGGATGTTGGGCGCCGAGACGCCGATGAACACGTCGGCCCCGGCCACCGCGCCGGCGAGGTCGCCGGAGTAGCCGTCCTGGTTGGTGTTCTCGGCGATCCAGCCCAGGTTCTCGTCCAGGTCGGAGCGGCCCTTGTGCACGGCGCCGAGGTAGTCGCAGACGACGACCTGCTTGGCACCGGCGTCCAGCAGCAGTTTCAGGATCGCGGTGCCGGCCGCGCCCGCGCCCGCCATGGTGATCCGGACGTGCGCCAGCTCCTTCTTGACCACCCGCAGCGCGTTGGTGAGCGCCGCGAGGACCACGATGGCGGTGCCGTGCTGGTCGTCGTGGAAGACCGGGATGTCCAGCAGCTCGCGCAGCCGCCGCTCCACCTCGAAGCAGCGCGGCGCGCTGATGTCCTCCAGGTTGATGCCGCCGAAGCCGGGGGCGAGCACCTGCACGGTGCGGATGATCTCCTCGGTGTCCTGGGTGTCCAGGCAGATCGGCCAGGCGTCGATGCCGGCGAAGCGCTTGAGCAGTGCCGCCTTGCCCTCCATGACCGGCAGCGCGGCGTAGGGCCCGATGTTGCCCAGGCCCAGCACGGCCGAGCCGTCGGTGACCACGGCGACGCTGTTGCGCTTGACGGTCAGCCGCCGCGCGTCCTCGGGGTTGGCGGCGATGGCGGAGGAGACGCGGGCGACGCCGGGGGTGTAGGCCATGGACAGCTCGTCGCGGTTGCGCAGCGGCACCTTGGACTTCATCTCGATCTTGCCGCCGAGGTGCATCAGGAAGGTGCGGTCGCTGACCTTGTGCACCTCCACGCCCTCGATGGCGCGCAGCGCGGCGACGAGCGCCTTGGCGTGCTCGGTGTCGCGTGCGGCGCAGGTGACGTCGATGCGCAGCCGCTCGTGGCCCGTCGGTGTGACGTCCAGCGCGGTGACCGCGCCTCCGGCGTGCTCTACGGCGTGGGTCAGGTCGCTGACCGCGCGGCCGTCGACGACCTCGAGACGCACCGTGATGGAGTACGACACGCTGGGAACGGTGGCCACGTCTACTACTCCTTGTGTCCGGGAGACGGCGGAACGCGCCGCGCGGCCGGGTCCGGGGCCGGCGGGAGGGTCCGACCCCAACAGCCTACGCCGGGGCCGGCCGGTGGACGGCCCCGAGCCCGCATTTTCCAGACGCGGAGTGTGAGCGCACCGCTACCCGGGCATGGTCCCCAGTCGAGGATCCTGGTCCCGGCCGGCCCCCCACCCCTGACGTCCCGGCCCGCCGGCCGTTCCCGGACCAGGTCGGTCCTGTCCGGCGCCTCCCCGGCCGCGCTTGCGCGCGCGGCGGCCGCCGGACGGTTCCGGACCGGCCGGGCGGCCAGTCGGGAGGGCACGCAGATGACGGAGGAGCGCGCCGGTCCCGGTGCGGTGGACGACGGCGCCGCGGCGGCGGCCCTGGCGGAGGAGGACATCGACGCCGGCCGGCTGCGGGTGGTGGTGGTCAGGCTGGGCCGGCTGCTGCGCCGCAGCGACACCCCGCTGCTCACCCCGACCCAGATGTCGGCGCTGGTGGCGGTGGAGAGCGCCGGGCCGATGCGGCTGGGCGACCTCGCGGCGCACGAGGGCATCACCCCGTCGACGCTGACCCGGCTGGTGACCTCACTGGAGGAGAGCGGCTACGTGCGGCGGCAGACCGACCCGCGCGACGCCCGTTCGAGCCGGGTCTCGATCACCGACTCCGGACGGCTGCTGCTGGACCGGGTGCGCCGCGACATCACCGAACTCCTCCAGCGCCGGATCGCCCGGCTGCCCGCCGAGCAGCGGCGGGCGCTCAACGCCTCGCTGCCGGCCCTGGAGGCGGTGGCCACGATGGACCTGCCCGACCCCCGGCCGTGACGGCCGGGGGCGCGGTGCGGCGGGCGCCGCTAGAACAGGGCGGCGGTGAGCGCGCGGCGGGCCTTGGCCACCCGCTGGTCGCCCGGCGGCAGGATGCGGAAGAGCTCCAGGAGGTGCTCGCGGACGCGGTCGCGGTCGTCGTCGCGGGTGCGGCGGACGGCGGAGACCAGCCGGTCGAAGGCGTCCTCGACCTTGCCGCCGAAGACGTCGAGGTCGGCGACGTCGATCTGCGCCTGGACGTCGTCGGGGCGCTCGGCGGCCGCGCGGCGCACCGCGGCGGCGTCCATCTCGCGCACCCGGCGCACCAGCTGCACCTGGGCGAGTCCGGCCTGGGCGGTGGCGTCGCCGGGGGTGTCCTTCAGGATCGCCTGGTAGGCGGCGACGGCGCCGTCGAAGTCGCCCTGCTGCGCGGCGGCGGCCGCGGCGGCGTAGGGCGACTCCGGCTGCGGCTCGGCGGCCTGCTCCTGCTCCTGCCCGGCGCCCTCGGGCAGCAGGCCCTGCTCGCGCAGCAGGGTGAACAGCTGGTCCAGGGCCTGGCGGGCCTGCTCCTCGGAGGGCACGCCGCCGGAGATGAAGGGTACGACCTGCCCGGCGACGATCGCGAATACCTCGGGCAGGCTGCGCGGGCGCAGCGCCTGGGCCACCCGCGGGTTGGCGTCGGCGTCGAGGTTGGCCAGGATCCACCGGCCGCCGGCCTCTCCGGCCAGCTTCTCCAGCAGGCCGCGCAGCTGCGCGGTGACGGGGGTGCGCTCGGACCACAGGCCGAGGATCACCGGCATGCTCATGGAGCGGTCCAGCACCTGGGCCTGGAAGTCGGCCTCGCCGACGTCGATGGCGGCGGCCGCCGCGGCGGGGTTGGCCTGGCGCTGGGCGGCCCGCTCGGCCGCGGCCTTGCGGGCCCCGAGATCGACCGCGCCGTACAGGGAGAAGTCCGAAGGCTGCATGGCTCAATCCTGCCACGCCACCGGGTGTGTCGGGGTGCCCCCGGTGGAGGCGCGCGGACGGCGCCCGACGGCGCTTTACACCCGGTGCGCGCTGCTGTCCAGGGCGATCGGACGGCCGGATACGGACAGTGCGGAACCGGACCACGTCAACTACGCATTGTGATCACCGGGCCGGATACGGACGGTCACCGCCCCGCCGCCGCGGCCGGGACCGGGGGAGCCTGGACGCGGACGGCCGCGGCAGCCGCCGCGGCCACCAAATGGAACGGGGCCTCCACGATGAACAGCACGGTCAAGCGAGGGATCGCGGCGCTGGCACTGGCGCTGGGCGCCGTCGCGCTCACCGCCGGCCCGGCGGCCGGCGACGGCTACCACGACACCGAGGGCTATCAGGACACCGACGGCTTCCACGACAGCGGCGGCTTCCACGGCAGCGGTTCCGCCACCGACGGCTTCACCTGGAGCAACTAGGCCGGTGCCGGCCGCGGCGGCAGGCGCCGCGGCCGGCGCCCACACGAACGGGGTGACCACGATGAACACGACCGAGTGGGCGACGGGGCGGGCGCCCTCCCCCGAGGACGACGACGGCTTCCACGACAGCGGCACCGGCGAGGACGGCCGCTCCGCCGACGACGAGGGCTACCACGGCAGCGGCACCGAGTTCGAAGAGGGCACCGGCCCCTCCGAGGACGGATGGGTCGGCACGGGCTCGGCCGAGTACGCGTGGGTCTGCGTCGGCTGAACCGGCGCGCACCCGCCGCTGTGCCGGCGGACCCCTGGGTGGCGGGGCCGCCGGCACAGCGGCCGCGCTAGAAGGACGGCACCTCGGTGTAGGTGCCCCACTCCTCGCGGAGCGCGTCGCAGATCTCGCCGAGGGTCGCCTCGGCGCGTGCGGCCGCCAGCATGGCCGGAACCATGTTGGCGTCCGTGCGGGCGGCGTGCAGCATCTCGGCGAGCGCGCGGCGCACCTCGGCGTCGTCGCGGGCCGCCCGGCGCTCGGCCAGCACCCGCTTCTGCTCCACCTCCACCTCGTGGCCGACCCGCAGGATCTCCAGCTCGCGGGTGACGCTGGAGGTGTGCCGGTTCACGCCGACGATGCGCTTGTCGCCCTTCTCCAGTGCCCGCTGGTACTGGAAGGCGGCCTCGGCGATCTCGCCGGTGAACCAGCCGTTGTCGATGCCGCGCAGGATGCCGGAGGTGACCGGCCCGATGTCGTGCGCCGCCTCCTCGCCGCCGCCCATGCGGATGATGGCGGCGAAGATCCGCTCGGCCTCCTCCTCGATCCGGTCGGTCAGCGCCTCCACGTACCAGGAGCCGCCCAGCGGGTCGGCGACGGACGCGACGCCGGTCTCCTCCATCAGCACCTGCTGGGTGCGCAGCGCGATCTCGGCCGCCTGCTCGCTGGGCAGCGCCAGGGTCTCGTCCAGCGCGTTGGTGTGCAGGGAGTTGGTGCCGCCGAGCACCGCCGACAGCGCTTCGACGGCGGTGCGGACCACGTTGTTGTAGGGCTGCTGCGCGGTGAGGGAGACCCCGGCGGTCTGGGTGTGGAAGCGCAGCCACTGGGCGCGCTCGGTGGCGGCGCCGTAGCGGTCGCGCATCCAGCGGGCCCAGATCCGGCGGGCGGCGCGGAACTTGGCGATCTCCTCGAAGAAGTCGATGTGGGCGTCGAAGAAGAAGGACAGGCCCGGTGCGAAGGCGTCGACGTCCAGGCCCCGCGACAGACCCAGTTCGACGTAGCCGAAGCCGTCGGCCAGGGTGAAGGCCAGCTCCTGGGCGGCGGTGGAGCCCGCCTCCCTGATGTGGTACCCGGAGACCGACAGCGGCTTGTAGGCGGGGATGTTCGCCGCGCAGTACTCCATCAGGTCGCCGATGAGGCGCAGGTGCGGCTCGGGCGGGAACAGCCACTCCTTCTGCGCGATGTACTCCTTGAAGATGTCGGTCTGCAGGGTGCCGTCGAGGGCGGAGATGTCGGCGCCCTGCCGCTCGGCCGCGACCAGGTACATGCAGAAGACCGGGACGGCCGGGCCGCTGATGGTCATCGAGGTGGTGACCTCGGCCAGCGGGATGCCGTCGAAGAGCAGGTCCATGTCGGCCGCGGAGTCGACCGCCACCCCGCAGTGGCCCACCTCGCCCAGTGAGCGGGGGTCGTCGGAGTCGCGGCCCATCAGGGTGGGCATGTCGAAGGCGACCGAGAGGCCGCCGCCGCCGTTGGCGAGGATGGTCTTGTAGCGCTCATTGGTCTGGACCGCGTTGCCGAAGCCGGCGAACTGGCGGATGGTCCAGGTGCGGCCCCGGTAGCCGGTCGGGTAGAGCCCGCGGGTGAACGGGAACTCCCCCGGCCAGCCGATGCGCTCGAAGCCCGGCACGACCGAGCCGGGCGGCGGCCCGTAGAGCGGGTCGAGCTCACCGCCCGACAGGGTGGTGAAGTCGGCGTCGCGCTTGCGCGCGGAGTCGTAGCGCCGCTGCCAGCGGGCGCGGCCCGCCTCGATCTCCTCGGCCTCCATGGTGGTTCCCCCTTCGCACGCGGGGCGGGGTCGCCGCCCGCGTCGTCCGGTTCCGCCGGTGGGCGGCCGCCGGACGGCTCGGTGTGCACGGCCGTCGGAGTGAATACTAGGACGTCCTAATAACAAAGCATAGCGGGAGGTCCGGACGGGGCCGGCGGCTCAGCGGCCGGGGGCGCCGTCCTCGGGGAAGTCGCCGGCCTCCACCCGCAGCGGCCGCAGCAGCGCGAAGACCTCGCGCAGCGACGCCTCGTCGTAGACGTCGAGGCCGAAGTCGATGGCGGTGAGGTCGGCCGTGGCCGCCTCGACCACCTCGCGGCCGCGCTCGGTGATCTCGCCCAGGGTGCCGCGGCCGTCCTGCGGATTGGGTCTGCGGCGCACCAGGCCCGCGCGCTCCAGCCGGTCGATCGTGTTGGTGACGCTGGTGGGGTGCACCATCAGCCGCTCGCCGATCTTCGACAGCGGCAGCGCGCCGGTGCGGCTGAAGGTGAGCAGCACCAGCGCCTCGTAGCGGGCGAAGGTCAGCTCGTAGGGCTTCAGGACGGCGTCGAGCCGGCCGAGCAGGATCTGCTGGGCGCGCATCACCGAGGTCACCGCCGCCATCGCCGGCGAGGGGCCCCAGCGCCTGGCCCAGTTCTCGTGGGCGCGCTCGATGGGGTCGAAGGGGAGGTTCAAGCGTCGTGCCACACCGCGCAACTCTACTCAGCGGCTCCTCGCTCCGACCGGATACCGACTGTGTCAATACTCTCCGGCGGCCGCATACGGACAGCACGCCCCGGTACCGGACCGGTCCGGTCGGCGGCCCCCGTTTGCGCATGTCCCGCCCCGCCGGTCCAGGCGCGGCTCCGGACCACCCGTCCGGCCGCGTCCGCGCGGCGGGCGGCGCCATTGACCGCACCGAAACTATTAGTTAACTTTCCTAAAAATTAGCCGCCGCGGGTCCGGGCCGGGTCCGCGGCCCTTCTCGCCCTTCTCGCAGCCGTCCGCCCCTCATCCCTTCTCCGTCATCGTCGTCCCTGTCCCGCACGAGGGAGAACCCCGACATGAAGAGATCACGCCTCCGCGCCTGGGCCGCCGCACTGGCCGGCGCCCTGGCGCTGGCCCCGCTCACCGTCCTCGCGCCGCCCGCCTCCGCCGCCCCCGGCGACCTGACCGTCACCTACAGCGTGGGCGACACCTGGACCACCGGCTGGAGCGGCCAGCTCACCATCACCAACACCTCCTCCGCCCCGGTCAGCGCCTGGCGCATCGTGATCCAGACCGGTTCGGGCGCCGGCATCGGCAGCCTGTGGAACGCCACGCTCAGCTCGTCCGGCTCCGTGCACACCATCACCCCGCCCAGCTGGGGCGCGACCGTGCCGGCCGGCGGCACCTACGGCATCGGCTTCAACGGCACCAGGACCACCTCGACCAGCAGCACCGCGCTGACCTCCTGCACCGTCGACGGCCTGCCCTGCGACGGCAGCGGCGGGCCCCAGGACACCCAGGCGCCCAGCGTGCCCACCGGAGTGACCGCCGGCACCCCGACCAGCACCACCGTCCCGCTCAGCTGGCAGGCGTCCAGCGACAACGTCGCGGTGGCCGGCTACGAGATCGTCAGCGGCGGCCAGGTGGTGCGCAACGTGGTGGGCACTGCCACCTCGGGCACGGCGGGCGGGCTCCAGCCCGACACCGCCTACACCTTCACCGTCCGCGCCTACGACGCGGCGGGCAACCGCTCGGCCGCCAGCGCGCCGGTGCAGGTCCGCACCGCCGCCGAGGGCGGCGGCCCCGGCCCGAGCGAGGACCAGCGGGTCGTCGGCTACTTCACCCAGTGGGGCGTCTACGACCGCAACTACCTGGTCAACAACATGGTGACCAGCGGCTCCGCCGAGCGGCTGACCCACATCAACTACGCCTTCGCCAACATCAGCCCGCAGGGCACCTGCTTCCAGGTCAACCAGGCCGGGCAGGGCGACGCCTGGGCCGACTACGGCCGCTCCTACACCGCCGCGCAGAGCGTCGACGGTGTCGGCGACACCTGGGACCAGGCGCTGCGCGGCAACTTCAACCAGCTGCGCGAGCTGAAGGAGCGCTACCCGCACCTGCGGGTGAACCTGTCCATCGGCGGCTGGACCTGGTCGCGCTACCTGTCCGACGCCGCCCTGACGCCGCAGTCGCGCGAGCGGATGGTGTCGTCGTGCATCGACATGTTCCTGCGCGGCAACCTGCCGGTGATCGACGGCGCGGGCGGCCCCGGCTCGGCGGCCGGCGTCTTCGACGGCATCGACCTGGACTGGGAGTGGCCCGCCTCGGCCGGGGCCGACGGCAACATCATCCGGCCCGAGGACCGGGAGAACTACACCGCCCTGGTCGCGGAGTTCCGCCGCCAGCTGGACGCGCTGTCGGCCGAGACCGGCGAGGACTACGAGCTGACCGCCTTCGTGCCCGCCGACCCGGAGAAGGTCGAACTCGGCTTCGAGGTGCCGGAGCTGATGGAGAACTTCGACTTCATCACCGTGCAGGGCTACGACTACCACGGCGGCTGGGAGTCGCGGACCTACCACCAGTCCAACCTGGTGCTGGACCCCGACGACCCGGGCCCGTCCCTGTTCAGCGGCGAGATCGCGGTGGACGCCTACGTCGACCGGGGCGCCGACCCCGCCGACCTGGTGCTCGGCGTGCCCTTCTACAGCCGCGGCTGGACCGGTGTGCCGGCCGGACCCGATGGTGACGGCCTGTTCCAGACGGCCACCGGCCCCGCGCCCGGCCGCTACGAACCGGGCATCAACGACTGGGACGTGATCGCGGCCCAGGCGGGCGGCTTCACCCTGCACCGCGACAACACGCTGGGCACGGCGTGGCTGTACAACGGCAGCACCTTCTGGACCTACGACGACGCCGTGTCGATGCGCCAGAAGACCGACTGGGCCCAGCGGCAGGGCATGGGCGGCGTGATGATCTGGTCGCTGGACGGCGATGACGCCGGCGGCACCCTCATCCGGGCGATCGACGACGCGCTGGCCGACTGACCACGGGCCCGACTGATCCGGACGGCCCCGGGCGCACCGCCCGGGGCCGGCAGGCCCCGGCGGCGGTCCCCCGGTGATGGGGGGCCGCCGCCGGTCCGTACCGGCGGCGGGCTCAGCCGACGGGGCCCGCGGCCAGCGCCCGCAGGTCGGCCGAGCGCACCAGCCCGGGCAGCTCGGCGCGGACCGGCACCAGGCCGAGCCTGCGGCGCCTGACGCTCGCGCTCACCTGGACCGAGGCGCGCAGTGCGCGCCCCCTGGGCGCCTTCACCACCACGGCCACGTGCTCGTCGCCGACCAGGGGGTGCTCGGGCCGGGCGGTGAAGCGCCACTCGGGATCGCTCTGCCGCTCCCCCATCCCGACCACGGTGAGGGCGGCGCCACCGCCGCCGGGCGAGAACTCCAGCGTCGACTCCACGAACACCAGCTTGGCGTTGAGCACCACTCTGGCCGGCTCGCCGGTGCGCGGCCCGCTGCGCGACTTCGGCGTGATCGACCAGGCGACGGGCTGCTCGCCGGGGCCGGCGTCCGGGGAGTGCAGCAGCACGCCGACGGCCGCGTCGGCGAAGGGCTCCCCGCCCGGGGGCGATCTCCGGTCGGGCCGGAAGCTGAGGACCAGGTGCAGCAGGAAGTACTCGCTGCGCTCGGCCTCCTCGGCCAGGAAGGCGGCCCAGTCGGTCTCCCCGGCCGCCTCCTGCGCGGTGAGCCGCCGCACCACGGGCCCGCCGACCGAGAGCCGGCCCGGCAGGCGCACCTGGGGCGGCTCGTCCACGCGCTCCTCGGCCGGCGGCAGGTCCTGGTACCGGGTCCGCTCCTGCTCTTCGCCCATCCAGTCCGCGTCATCGGGTTCCGCGGGAGCCCAGCCGTGCAGCCGGGGCTCGACGACCAGGTCGACCTCGTGCCGCACCGGATCGGCCAGCCGCACCTCGGTCATCGTCCGCGCCTCCCAGCTCGGCCTCATCCACGGGGGTCGCGCCAGTCGCCGATGAAGCAGAACGCGCCCCAGTCACGGTACTGCGGGCACCGCCGCCGCGCCTCGCGCTGCGCCCCGCGGAAGGCGGCCGCCTTGGGCCGCCCGGCCGCCAGCCGGGCGTACAACCCGGTGAAGAACACGTCGGCGACCGCCGGGTGCACCGGCCACAGGCAGCCGACCACCGCGCCCACCCCGGCCCGCAGGAAGGCGGCGGGCAGCCCGCGCAGGTTGTCGTTGGCGTCGAAGCGGCCCAGCGCGGACTCGCACGAGCTCATCGTCAGCAGCTCCACCCCGCGCAGGTCGGCGCCGAGCACCTGGTGGGCGAAGAGGCGGCCGTCGCCGTCCGCGCCGGGGGCCAGGTGCAGGCGCTGGAACCACGGCTCCACCTCGTCCTGGCGGCCGTGCGCGGCCAGGTGCACGTAGCGGGCTCCGCCCATCGCGGCCAGCGCCCGCTCCGGCGTCGCGGCCGCGCCGGTCAGCGCCCGGCCGCCGGAGGCGGCCGCGATCCGCTCGGCGTGCCGCTCCAGCTTCTCGTCACCGGGCAGGCCCGCCGCCGCGCCCGGCGCGATGGCGACCAGCCCGGTGCCCGGCGGTGGCGGCGGGGCGCCGAGGAAGCCGATCCCCGGCACCATCGTCACCGTCCAGTCGTCGGCCAGCACCCGCCCGCCCACCGGCAGCAGCCCGTACGGGGCGTAGTGCAGCGGCCCGTGCGGCCACACGCACAGGTGCCGCTTGCCCTGCGCGTACCACTCGGCCAGCCGCTCCTCGAAGCGGGCCAGCGCGGTCGGCGCCAGTTCGGCCAGTGCCGCCTCGGCCGTGCGGCTCACATCGCGGTGCAGCGGATCGGCGACGACCTCGCGGCGCACCGCCGCGACCGTGGACGCGAGCGGGTCGAACCACAGGTGGTGGGCGCCGCGCGACACGTGCACCAGGCCGCCTTCGAGATCGCGCAGCAGCAGGGTGCGGCTCTCCTCGCCCTCGGCGGTGAGCGCCAGGCCCCGCACGGCGGCGCACGGCGGTCCGTCGTCACCGGTGCGGTGCCCGGTGAACAGCGACAGCAGCACCGTGTCGGCCGGCAGCGCGCCGCGCAGGTCGGCGGGGGCCACCAGCGCGCCGGAGTCGCCCCGGGCGTCTCGCCCCAGCTCGCCGTCGATCCACCGCCCGGCGGAGCGGCGCGCGTTGCGGGCGCGGGCGCCCGCGTCGGCGTCGGGCTCGTTCTCGCCCCGGGTGCTGAGCATCAGCATCTGGTGGCCGGGGCCGAGCAGCTCCGCCACGACGCCCTCGGACGCCTCGGCGCCGTCCGCACCGCCGGACGCGGTGCCGACCTCGCGCAGCCGGGCGGCCTGCCGGGCGGGCGGGGCGAAGGGGCCGGGCGCGCGCAGCGCGGCGGCCAGGTGCGGCGCCTTGGCGACCTGGTGCAGCAGCGCCACCACGACCGGGTTGTAGCGCTCGGTGAGCGCGCGGTCCACGGCCTGGTGGCAGAAGTCGCGCAGCCGCCAGCGCGTCGCCTCTCCGGGGTCGCCGACCAGCCGGAAGGCGGCGAGCGCCGCCATGACCAGCACCTCGTCGATCCGGTCGGCGCCGATGCCGGGCAGCAGCCTGCCGATGTCGCCCAGCAGCTCGGCCGCGTCCTCGAAGCGGCCCAGCGCGCTCCATGCCTCGATCGCGCGGGCCGCCTCCAGCGCCGCCTTGGCCGCGTCGCCGCCCTCGGCGAGATGGTGCGCGGCGGCCGCCTCGGCGAGGGAGCCGCGCAGGTACAGCAGCGAGGCGGTGTGCTCGGCGGCCAGGCCGCTGCCGAGCGCCTCGGCGATCAGCGCGTCGGCCGCCGCGGTGGCCGACGGGTGGGCGTGCGCGGCCAGGTGCGCCAGCGTGGCGGCCAGTTCGTCGCGCGTCCAGCCCTCGGCCGCCGCCTGTCCGCGCAGCTCGGGCGCGAATCGGGCCGGGTCGAGCGCGCCGTCGGGGCAGCGCAGCAGGTCGCCGGGGAGCGCGTGAACGTCGGCGGCCCACACCCGCCGCCAGAAGTCGGGGTCCGGGGTGCCCGGCAGGTGGCGCCTGATCGCGGCGACGGCCGCGCGGACCAGGTCGGGGCGCTCGGCCGCCCGGGCGAGGATCAGCACCGAGGCCATCAGGGCCGCCCCGGCCGGGAGGCCCTCGCGCTCGACGTAGGCGTCCAGGTCCACCGGGAGCAGTGCGGCCAGGTCCGGGGGCATCAGCAGCTCCCCGGCCCCGGTCAGCACCCGCACCGCGAACATGAAGGTGACGGGGTCGCGCAGCGGGTCGAGCAGGTCGAGTGCCTGCCGGGCGATGCCGCGCATCCGCGCCGCGACGGGGGTGCCGGTGAGCGCGGCGATCCCGGAGACGGCCTCGCCGAGCATCACCAGGGCGTCGCCGCGGACCGGCCCTTCCGCCAGGGCCGCCGCCTCCGACAGCAGCTCGGCCGCCTCCCGCAGCGCCTGCTCGGGCTCGGGCAGCGGCGGGCCCGGCCGCTCCTCGCCGGTCAGGCCGAGCGCGGAGCCGACCGCGCGCCGCTGCAGCCAGCGCTGCCGCGCCCCCGTGAAGAGGTCCCCGTCGAGCGTGTCGGCCACGACCGGCGCCGCCGCGGCCGCCGCCGCAGCGCAGTTCCGGCCGCGCACCGTCCCGGCCTCGTACAGTGCTTCGGCCAGGTCGGCGCCTGACGCGCCGCGCCTGAGCACGTCGACGCGCCGGTCGGCGACCGCGACGGCCCGCCGGTAGAGGGCGGCGTCGGCGTCGTCGACCAGTGCGAAGCGGGCGATCCGCAAGAAGACCTCGCCCACCGGCCACCACACCGACGAGCGGTCGCGCGGCCAGCGGGCCTCGGCGATGTCGAGCAGGACGGCGGCGTGCGGCAGCAGCCGCGCGGGGGCGCCGTCGCCGTAGGCGTCCATGAGCGCGACGGCCACGGAGGCGACCGCGCGCTCGGTCGGCCGCCAGTCCGGGTCGCGGGCGCGGCGGGCCGCCTCCGCCGCCGACACGGCGCCGGCCGCCCGCGCGGAGCACAGCGCGTTGATCTCACCGGCCTGCGCGCGGTCGCTCTCGGCGTCTGCGTCCGCCGCCTCGGCGGGCGGCTCCGGCGGCGGGGTGCGCCGCCACCGCTCGCGGGCGTCGTCGATGATCCACTGGGCGCGCAGCCCGGTCGCCTGCCCGAGCGCGCGCCGGTGCGCGGCGGCCGCCTCGCCGCCCTCGGCTGCGGGGTCGGCGGCGTCCACGGCGCGGCGCAGGCTCTCGATCGCCTCGTCCAGCTCGCCGCCGGGGCCGAAGGCGCCGGCGTGCTCGGCGCGGTGCAGCAGGGCGGCGCCCAGCCCGCCCCACGCGGCCGCCTGGGCGTCGGGCCGGTCGGGGGCCCGCTCGACCGCCGAGCGGTACGCGGCGACGGCCTGGCCGAGCGCGGCGTCGCCGCCGCCGGTGCGGAAGCGGGCGAGGTGCGCCTCGCCGAGGTGCCCGAGGACCTTGGCGGCCTCCGCGCGGCTCGCCCCCACGCGCTCGGCCGCCCAGGCCAGCCACTCGGCCGCCGCGTCGGCGTCGGCGGTCAGGCCGCTGATGCCGGAGCGCTCCAGGCGGGCCAGGCCGACCATGAGCCCGACCCGGTGCGCCGGCACGGAGCCGTCGTCCAGGAAGGCGCCGAAGGCGTCGGTCGCCGCGTCCACCTCGGCCAGGTCGCGGGCGTCCAGGGCGGTGAGCAGCCGGTCGACGGCCCGCGTCCATGGGTCGTCCTCGCGCGGCGGGCCCGCCGGCGCAAGCAGCGGGCGCAGCTCCTCGGGGACCCGCTCGGCGTCGACCTGGTACAGCAGGCCGTAGACGCGCAGCACCCGCTCCCACTCGGCGTCGCGGCCGGCCGGGGCGGCCAGCATGTACCGGCGGAAGTGGAAGCCCGCCACCAGCGCCAGCGCGTCGGGGTCCACCCACAGCGCGGCGCCGGGGTCCTCGGACTCGTACACCAGCCGCATGACCGACTCGTCGGCCCCCGGGCCGGTGTGCACGGCCAGGTCCAGCAGCGCGGCCGCCTCGGCCGCCGCCTCATCGGACAGCACCGCTCCGGCGGCGCCCTCCCCGTCATCGTCCGAGCGCAGCACCCGCTCGCGCACCGACGCGTACAGCCGTTCCCGCACGGGCGCGCCCCTTCACCTTCGTGGCCGCGGGCCGCCGGTGCGGCGCCCCGCTCGACTGCGACGGACGGACGGCTCGGCGGGTTTCCGCCGCCGTCACTCGGCCGGGTCGAGCTCCAGGCGGCGGAAGACCGGCTCGGGCTCGGCCACCCGCCCGCCGCCGTCGCCGCACTGCCGCAGGATCTTCGCCGCGGAGCCGGGCAGGAAGGGCACCAGCAGCCGGCCCAGCTCGCGGCAGGTGGCGACCAGCTCGGCCAGTACGGCGTCAAGGGCGGCCGGCGGGGCGTCCTCCTTGCGCTCGGCCTTGGCCAGCACCCACGGGGTGGCCGCCTCGACGTAGCGGTTGCCCTCGTCGCCGACGCGGACGATCACCTCGGCCGCGCGGCGGAAGTCGTAGGCGTCCATCGCCTCGGCGATCTGGGCCTCGGCCCCGGCGCGCACCCGGCGCAGCTCGGCGGCGCCGGGGTTGTCGGCGGCGAGCGCGGGCACCGCGCCGTCCCGGTAGCGGTTCACCATGGACACGGTGCGGTTGACCAGGTTGCCGATGTTGTTGGCCAGGTCCTCGTTGTTGCGGGTGACCAGCCGCTCGTCGGTGTAGTCGGTGTCGCCGGCCCGCGCCACGTCGCGCAGGGTCCACCAGCGCAGCGCGTCGGCGCCGAAGCGCTCGGCCAGCTCGCCGGGGTCCTTGGCGTTCCCGGCCGACTTGCTGATCTTGGCGCCGTCGGCGGTGAGGTACTCGTGCACGAAGATCTGCGAGGGCAGGGTCACCCCGGCCGACATCAGCATGGCCGGCCAGTACACGGCGTGGAAGCGGATGATGCCCTTGCCGATGACGTGCACGCGCTCGTCGGCCTCGGTCCACCAGTGCGCGAACCTGGCCTCGTCGGTGCCGTAGCCGGGCGCGGTGATGTAGTTGGCCAGCGCGTCGTACCAGACGTAGATGACCTGCTCGGGGTCGCCCGGCACCGGGATGCCCCATCCGCGGGCCCGCTTCATGCTGCGCGAGACGCTGAAGTCCTCCAGGCCGGACTCGATGAAGGACAGCACCTCGCGGCGGCGCGAGGCCGGCTCGACGCGCAGCCGCCCGCTGGAGATCTCCTCGGCCAGCCGGTCCTGGTAGCGGCTGAGCCGGAAGAACCAGTTGTCCTCCTCGACCAGGTCGGGGACGGTGCCGTGCTCGGGACAGCGGCCCTCGACCAGTTCGGACTCGGCGTAGAACTGCTCGCAGCCGGTGCAGTACAGGCCGGTGTAGGTCTTGCGGTAGAAGTCGCCCCGGGCGGCGCAGGCGGCCCACAGCTTCTCCACCCCGGGGCGGTGCCGGGGGTCGGAGCTGGTCTTGATGAAGTCGTCGAAGGAGAGGTCGAGCGCCTGGCCCAGGCTCAGGAAGTTCTGCGCCACCCGCTCGACGTAGCTCTCCACCGGGACGCCCTCGGCCTCGGCGCTCTGCACGTTCTTCAGCGCGTTGTCGTCGGTGCCGGTCTGCGCGCGCACCTCGTCGCCGCGCTGCCTGCGGTAGCGCGCCAGTACGTCGGTCTCGATCAGTTCGAGGGCGTGGCCGACGTGCGGCCTGCCGTTCACGTACGGGATCGCGGTCATGACGACGTAGCGACTCATCGTGTCTTCCTCTCGCCCGCCGCCGCCGCCCGAGCAGAGTTCAGGAGGCGCCGGTCTCGGGGCCTCCGTGTATGGCGGTGGACTAGGGCACGCGCGGGAGGCCGGATGGCATCATCCGGCCGCACATCAGCGACTCAACCGCGCGAACCGCGTTCATACCGCCAATGCTACACGCGTGCGGCCGGGGGCTTGTGCCGAGCGCGGGCGGCCGCCCGGCGGAACCGAGACCGAACCGAGCGGCGCGCGGGCCGGTATCGCGGTGATTCGGCTGTATCGTGCTGAGGACGCTGTGCGGCATGCTAGACAGTCCTTCCCCGCGCACCCGCCCGCGCGAGCGGTCCGGTGCGTCCCGGGGTGTGGAGCGGCCTTCGCGCCGCGTCCGCACCGGCGGCTCCCGAGGAGGTGACATGGGGTCCACCAGGCGGCTTCGGGCGCTCTTCACCGCTGCCCGGGTGCTGACCGCCGCGCTGGCGGCGGTCTTCGCGCTCGCCTGGGTCCCCGTCAACGCCGCCGCGGGCAGCGTCTCCGCGCCCGAGGCGGCGGCCGCCTCGGCGGCCCGCTCCGGCGCCGTCGGCGCCGAGCACGCCAGGGTCGAGCCGCCGCGCGCCGTGGCGCACCTCCCGCGCCACCGCGAGTTCAGCCCGCTGGACCCCGACGGCTACCCCAACTCCAGCACCCCGGGCGAGCAGCGCCGCGATCTCGGCGACCCCGCCGTGGAGGCGGCCGGGGCCCGGTTCGGCCCCGACCTCAGCAGCGCGCCGGCCCTCCCCGCCGCCGCGGCGCCCGCGCTCCCCCGCGCCGGCGCCGGCCCCGCCCAGGGACGCGCCCCGCCGGCCCTCGCGGCCTGAGCGCCCGCCGCCGCGCCCCCGCCCGCCCACCGTCCTGACGCGCCGCACGCCGTCGGGCCGGGCCCGCGCGCGGACCGCGGCCGGGCCGTCCGCCCCTTCCCGTGCCCGACCCCGTCCCGAACCGTGTCCGGCCCCTGCCCGGGGCCGTCGTGTGGAGGCTCTTCCCGTGTCCCGTGTTCCCGGCCGCGCCGGCCGAGTGACCAGAGCGGTCGTATCGCTCCTGGTCGTCGGCGGCGCGGCGTCAGCCGCCTACTTCATCCCCCCGCAGCTGGGCCTCGACCTGCGCGGCGGGACCCAGATCACCCTGGAGACCCACGACGCCCCCAACCGCGAGGCCGACCAGGAGGCGACCGACCAGGCGGTGGAGGTGCTCAGGCAGCGCGTCGACTCCCTGGGCGTCGCCGAGGCCACCCTGGTGCGCTCGGGCGAGAACCGCATCATCGTCGAGCTGCCCGGCGTGCAGGACCCCAGCGAGGCCGCCGAGCTGATCGGCCGCACCGCGCAGCTGTCCTTCCACCCCGTGCTGTCCACCCAGGGCGCCGGGGGCACCGGCATCCCCGGCCTGGAGGAGGTGCCGCCCGCCGAGGGCGAGGCGCCCCCGCCCGAGGGCGAGGTGCCCGACTCCCAGCGCGCCGCCGACCCCGAGCTGCTGGCCCAGGCCGACGGCGAGTCCGCGGAGCCGTCCGCGGAGGAGAGCGAGCCGGCCTCGTCGGCCTCCCCGTCCGCCGAGGCGAGCGAGGACCCGGCTGCGCCCGAGGAGCCGGCGCTGTCGCTGCCCGACCCCACCACCGGCGCCAATCTCGACCTGGGCCCCGCCACCATCACCGGCACCGGCGTCACCGGCGCCGAGGCGACGCTCGACCAGTACGGCGCCAACTGGATGGTGAACGTCAGCTTCGGCGGCGACTCCCGTGAAGCCTGGCGGCAGCTGACCGCCGACGCGGCCTGCGCGATGCCGGGCGACCCCGCCCGCCAGGTCGCGATCGTCCTCGACGACGCCATCCTGTCGGCGCCGCAGGTCACCGAGGAGACGGCCTGCGGCGTGGGCCAGGGCGGCGGCTCCACCTCCATCACCGGCGACTTCACCCAGGCCGAGGCCGAGAACCTGGCCGTGCTGATCGAGGGCGGCGCGCTGCCGGTGCCGGTGGAGCGCATCGAGATGCGGACCGTCGGCCCCACCCTGGGCGCCGAGGCCATCGAGGCCAGCATGTGGGCGGCGGTCATCGGCATCGTGCTGACCGC
Source organism: Allonocardiopsis opalescens (assembly GCF_003002095.1). Classification (GTDB taxonomy): domain Bacteria; phylum Actinomycetota; class Actinomycetes; order Streptosporangiales; family Streptosporangiaceae; genus Allonocardiopsis; species Allonocardiopsis opalescens. The sequence goes on from NZ_PVZC01000002.1 coordinate 38,420, forward strand.
GGTCTACATCGTGTTCGTCTACCGGCTGGCCGGCTTCCTGGCCTCGCTGGCGCTGGGCCTGTACACCCTGATCGCCTACGCCGCCCTGGTGCTGGTCGGCGCGACCCTCACCCTGCCAGGACTGGCCGGCTTCGTGCTCGCCATCGGCATGGCCATCGACGCCAACGTGCTGATGTTCGAGCGCTCCCGCGAGCGCTACCTGGAGCAGCAGGAGGCATTCGCCAAGCAGCAGCAGGGCGACGACGCGGCCGCGGCGAGCGGTGACGCGAAGAAGGAGCGCCGCCGCCTGTCGCTGAAGGACCGGGTGGCCCCGCCCAACCTCTACCGGGCCTTCGCCGAGGGCTCCCGCAACGCCTTCAGCGCGGTGCTCGACAGCAACATCACCACCATCCTCGCGGCCGGGCTGCTGTTCTTCCTGGCCTCGGGCCCGGTGCGCGGCTTCGGCGTCACCCTGGCGCTGGGCACGCTCGCGTCGATGATCTCCGCGCTGGTCATCGCCCGGGTGCTGGTGGAGTGGGCGATGCGCACCCGCGTCGTCAACAAGCGTCCGAACTGGTCCGGTATCGCCAAGATCGGCGCGGTGCGCCGCTGGCTGATCGAGCGCGCGCCCGACATCATGGGCAAGCACCGCAGGCTGCTGGCCGTCACCGGCATCATCGCGGTGATCGCGGTGGCCGGCGTGCTGGTGCGGCCGCTGAACTTCGGTGTGGAGTTCACCGGCGGCCGGGTGATGGACTTCGCCGTCGAGCAGGAGGTCAGCGTCGAGGACGCCCGCGCCGCGGTCAGCGACACCGGCTTCCCCGGCGCCGTCGTCCAGGAGTCGGGCGAGAACGAGATCTCGGTGCGCACCCAGCAGATCACCGACGACGAGGCGACGCGGATCGAGGAGGCGCTGGCCGAGGTCGGCGGCGGGGCCACCCGGGAGAGCGACGAGCTGATCGGCCCGAGCCTGGGCCAGGAGCTGCGCACGATGGGGCTGATCGCCCTGGCGGTCGCGCTGCTGGCGCAGCTGGTCTACCTTGCGGTCCGCTTCCGGTGGACCTTCGGCCTGGCCACGATGATCGCGCTCGCGCTGGACGTGGTGGTGGTGATCGGCCTGTTCGCCTGGCTGGGCCGCCCCATCGACGGCGTCTTCCTGGCCGGCCTGCTCAGCATCATCGGCTACTCGGTGAACGACTCCGTGGTGGTTTTCGACCGGGTCAGGGACGAGTGGCGCAACAACCCCGACCGGCCCTTCATCACGACCGCCAACGCGGCGGTGCTGAACACGCTGCCGCGTACCGTCAGCACCGGCATCGGCGGCTTCGCGATCCTCGGCGCGCTGGCCGTCCTGGGCGGCGACTCCCTGACGGACTTCTCCATCGCGCTGCTGGCGGGCCTGTTCATGGGCATGCTGTCCACTGTGATCACCGCGGTGCCGCTGGCGATCGTGTTCGAGCGCTTCGCCAAGTCGCCGCCGCCGCACGCACGCGGCGACAAGCCGCGCAAGCGCGAGCAGGTGGAGATCAAGCGCGACCACAGCGGCGCGGTGGTGTAGCCGCGCCGTGGACGACACGCCAGCACAGCGCGGGCCGGGGCGGCTGATCCTCGCCGCCATGCCGATCGGCCGGGCCGAGGACGCCTCGCCCCGGCTCCGCGCCGCGCTGGCCGAGACCCCGGTGGTGGCCGCCGAGGACACCCGGCGGCTCTACCAGGCGGCCCGCCGCCTCGACGTGCGGGTGGCCGGCCGGGTGGTGTCGTACTTCGACGCCAACGAGCGGCGCCGCGCCGAGGAGCTGGTCGCCGAGCTGACGGCCGGCACCGACGTGCTGGTGGTCACCGACGCGGGCATGCCCGGGGTCTCCGACCCCGGGTACCGCCTGGTCGCGGCGGCCGTCGAGGCCGGTGTGCCCGTCACCGCGCTGCCCGGCCCCTCCGCGGTCACCACCGCGCTGGTGCTGTCGGGGCTGCCCTCCGACCGCTTCTGCTTCGAGGGCTTCCCGCCGCGCAAGGGCCTTGAGGGGCGGCTGGCCGAACTCGCCGCCGAACGCCGCACGATGGTGTTCTTCGAGTCCCCGCACCGCCTCGCGGCCACCCTGCGCGCGATGGCCGGCGCCTTCGGCGGCGAGCGGCCCGCCGCCGTGTGCCGCGAGCTGACCAAGACCTACGAGGAGGTGCGCCGGGGCCCGCTGGCCGAACTCGCCGAGTGGGCCCAGGGGCAGGTGCGCGGCGAGATCACCCTGGTGGTCGGCGGCGCGCAGCGGCCCGCCCCGGCCGCCGGCCAGGACCCCGCGGAGCTGGCCGCCGAACTGGCCGAGGCGGTAGCGCGGCGGCAGGCCGAGGGCCTGAGCCGCAAGGACGCCGTCGCCGCGGTGGCCGCCGACACCGGGGCGCCCCGGCGGCTGGTGTACGACGCCGCGCACCGCTCCCCCGCCCGCGCACCGGACGACACCGACCGCGCCGACCAATAGAGTTGTGGCCGCAGCGGAGCCGTCCGGCCGCCCCGCGGCGCTCCGAGCCCGCCACCCCGTCTCGACTCCTGGGATGACCATGACAGTGTCCGACGTCGACGAGCAGCGCAGCGAGGACGCCCCCCCGCCCCGGCAGGACCCGCCGCCGCTGCGCGAGCGGCTGGTGTCCGCGCTCCCCGGCGGTCTGCTGCTGGGCTGGCTCGGCCCGATCCTGGTGGCGGCCTTCGCCGGCGCGCTGCGCTTCATCCGGCTGGGCGACCCGCCGGAGATCATGTTCGACGAGACCTACTACGCCAAGGACGCCTTCGGCCTGCTGCGCTTCGGCGCCGAGCACGAGACGGTCGAGGGCGCCGACGATCTGCTGAACGCCGGGAACGCCGAGATCTTCGGCGACGGCGGCGCCTTCGTGGTGCACCCGCCGGTGGGCAAGTGGATCATCGCGGCCGGCGAGTGGGCCTTCGGCATGACCCCGTTCGGCTGGCGCTTCGGGGCGGCGCTCATCGGCGCGCTGTCGGTGCTGCTCATCGCCCGCATCGCCCGCCGGATGACCCGCTCCACCCTGCTCGGCTGCGTGGCGGGCCTGCTGCTCGCCCTGGACGGCCTGCACTTCACGCTGAGCCGGATCGCGCTGCTGGACATCTTCCTGATGTTCTGGATCCTGGCCGCCTTCGGCTGCCTGGTGGTCGACCGCGACCGCACCCGGGCGCGGCTGGCGGCGCGGATGGAGGGCCTGGCCGGCGCCCGCCGCATGGGGCCGTGGCTGGGCGTGCGCTGGTGGCGGGTGGCGGCCGCCGTCTGCATGGGCCTGGCCGTGGGCACCAAGTGGTCGGCGCTGTTCTACGTCGCGGCCTTCGGGCTGCTCACCGTCGCCTGGGACTACGGCGCCCGCCGCTCCTCGGGGCTGCGCGAGCCGGGCCGCACCTGGTTCCTGCTGGACGCGGTGCCGGCCTTCTTCACCGTCATGCTGGTCGGTTTCGCCACCTACCTGGCCACCTGGACCGGCTGGTTCCTGAGCAGCACCGGCTGGGGGCGCGACGCCGTCCCGGTGCCGGCCGACTCCCCGCTGCCCGGGCCGCTGGCCTCGGCGCTGAGCACCCTCCAGGCGCTGGCGCGCTACCACGTGGAGGCGTACAGCTTCCACTCCGGGCTCGACTCCGACCACGACTACCAGTCGACGCCCTGGCAGTGGCCGCTGCTGCTGCGGCCGATCATCTTCTGGTACCGCGCCTACGAGCCGGGCCAGAACGGCTGCGCGGCCGACCGCTGCTCGCAGGCGGTGCTGGCGCTGGGCAACCCGGCGATCTGGTGGGCCGCGATCCCCGCGCTGATCGCGCTGTGGGTGTGGTGGCTGATCTACCGCGACTGGCGGGCCGGCTCGGTGCTGCTGGGCTACGCCGCGGGCTGGCTGCCGTGGTTCGCCTTCCCCGACCGCACCATGTTCTTCTTCTACGCCGCGCCGATGCTGCCCTTCATGGTGCTGGCGCTGACCCTGGTGATCGGGGCGGTGGTCGGTCCGGGGGCGCAGGCGCCGCGCTGGTCGCCGATGCGGCGGATGGTGGGCGCGTCGGTGGCCGGCACCTACCTGCTGCTGGTGATCGCCGTCTTCTACTACTTCTATCCGGTCCTGGCGGGCGAGATCGTGCCCTGGGACAGCTGGAACGCCCGGATGTGGCTCCAGTCGTGGATCTGAGCCGCCGCGGGGCGGCGGGCGGGCGGCGGGCCGAGCGGGTCCGCCGCGCCGGGGGACGAATCAATGTGCTCGCTACCACACTGTAATCAAATCTAGATTTCGCCCCTCAGGGAGTCCCCGAGATCATGATCGGCTGGTAACCTGCTTGGCGGTTGCGGTTGTAGTTTCCATGGATGTGCCAGCAGCACTTCGCGGAGCTTCACGCGGACGCTGGCCCCTGGAGGCAAACCATCCTTGGGAGAGCGCCCGTTCAGCAACCCAGGGCCAGCAGGGTGCGGCCTTGATGTAGTTCCCAAGGGAGAGCAGATGGCTCAGGGTACCGTGAAGTGGTTCAACTCTGAAAAGGGTTTCGGCTTCATCGCGGTTGACGGCGGCGGTCCGGACGTGTTCGTGCACTACTCCGCGATCGCGGGTTCGGGTTTCCGGAACCTCGAAGAGAACCAGTCGGTCGAGTTCGAGATCACCCAGGGCCCCAAGGGCCCGCAGGCCTCGGACGTTCGCCCGCTGTAACCAGCAGGCTTCACGGCCCTCCACCCCATCCGGGGGCGGAGGGCCGTTTTCATGCCCGCCCGCGCGCAGCGGGTCAGCGGGCCTCGGTGCTGACCCGGATCACCGCCACCGGCGCCTCGGCCCGGTGCAGCACCGCCTGGCTGATCGAGCCGAACAGCAACCCGGTGAAGCCGCCCCGGCCGCGTGAGCCGAGCACCAGCAAGGACGCCTCCCGAGCCGCGTCCAGCAGCACCTGGGCCGGATGCCCGTCCACCGCCCGCTCCTCGAAGCGGGTGCGCGGGTAGATCTCCCGCCACGGCGCCAAGGAACGCTCCAGCAGCGCCCGCGAGCCCTCGGCCAGCTGCGCGGCGTCGACCTCGATGGCGGGGTCGGCGGGCGGCGCCACGAGTGAGTCGGCCTGGGCCGGGCGCTGCCAGGCGTTCACCGCCACCAGCCCGCGGCCGGTGAGCGCCGCCTCCACCACCGCGAAGCGCAGCGCCGACCGGCTCGGCCGCGAGCCGTCGACGCCGACCACGATCGGCGCCTTGGCGCGCGGCCCGCACACCACCTCGGTCAGCGCGGGGTCGCAGCCGGCGAGGCCGTCGTCCTCCGGCCGCTCGCGCACCGGCGGCAGCACCACCACCGGGCAGGCGGCGTGCGCGGCCAGTTCGACGCCGACGGAGCCGACGAAGGCCGCGCCCACCCCGCTCAGCCCGCGCGAGCCGACCACCACCAGGTCGGCCTCTGCCGCGGCGTCGACCAGCGCCTGGGTGGCGGGGCCGACCACCAGGGCCGTCTCGACCCGCACCTCGGGGTGCCAGTCGCGGACCCGTTTCTCCGCCTCGGCCAGCAGGGTACGGCCGTCGTCCTCGGCCTGGGGGTCGATGGGGCTCGGCGCGAGCACGCCGAAGGGCACTTTGAACAGCATGACGTGCAGAGCGTGCACGATGCGCAGGGTCACGTCGCGCTGCTGGGCCTCTCGGGCGGCCCATTCCAGCGCCTGCAGACTGGACGGCGATCCGTCCACACCCGCGACGATCCGTCCCGTCGGTCTCCTGGGCACGTGAACCTCTCACTTCCGTCCGCGTCCTAGAGAGGAGGCCCGGTTATACCCAGTGTGCTGAGCCTTACCCGAAGGTACCCCAGACCGGCCGCCACTCCCCGCCGTTCCGCCGCCTTCCGCCGCTACCCTCGGAGGTCGGCTGGATGGTAGGACAGCAGTTGACCGTTTCTTGCCCATGGAGACACCGCTCCCGTGCCGACAGCGCCCTTCTCCCCGCCCTCCGGCGTGACCGCTCTCGCCGAGCCGCCCGCCGAGGCCCGCCCCTGGTGGCGTCCGCACGCGATCGCGCTGGCCGCGATGGCGGCGGTGCTCTCCGTGCTCACCTGGCAGGTGATCGTCTACGGGCCGCTCACCGCGCTGGACTGGCCGGTGCACGAAGCCGCCGACGCCAACCAGCCCACCGGCTGGAGCATGGCGCTGAGCGTGCTGGTGGCCCGGCTCGGGCAGCGCGCGGTCACCATCCCGCTGATGCTGCTCGCGGCCGGCTGGTGCGCATGGAAACTGCGCTCGGCCCGCCCCGTGGTGGCGGTGGTGGTCTCGCTGGGCAGCCTGTACGTGCTCGGCTACGGCCTCAAGTACGCGGTGGGGCGCACCCCGCCGCGCACCGAGATGGACGCCGTCTTCATGCCGGGCTTCGTCTCCTATCCCTCCGGCCACGCCGCCAACGCCGCCCTCACCTACGCCTTCATCGCGGTGCTGCTCTGGGGCGCCTCCGGCTGGCGCCCCGACCGCCGACTGCTCCGTATCGGCCTGGCGGTGAGCGCGGTGCCGACGGCCGCGGTGGGCGTGCTGATGGTCTCCCTCGACTACCACTGGCTGTCGGAGATCCCCACCGGCTGGCTGCTCGGCTACGTCGTCCTGGGCATCGGCCGGCTGGCGCTCGGGCCGCCCCGCCCGGCCGCGCCGGGCGGTTCCGGACCACCGGGGACGGACGGGGACGAACGGGCGGCGGCAGGCTAGGCTGGAGCGACGCCGGCCGTCCAGCCGGGTCGGGCCACGAGGCGTACGAGGTGATCCGATGTTCAATATCGGCTTGGGCGAGTTCCTCGTCCTGGGCGTCCTTGCCCTGCTGGTCTTCGGGCCCGACCAGCTGCCCAAGATCGCGGCGCAGGCGGCCCGCCTCCTCCGCCAGGTCCGCAGCATGGCCGACAACGCCAAGCAGGACCTCCGCGAGGGCCTCGGCCCGGAGTTCAGCGACTTCGAGGTCACCGACCTCAACCCGCGGAACTTCGTCCGCAAGCACCTGTTCGAGGACGGCGAGGACGTCATCCGCGGCGGCACCACCCGGGCCAACGGCAGCTCCGGCCGCCGGGCCGACGCAACCGCCCAGACCGGCCTGCCCGCCGGCGAGCGCCCGCCCTACGACAGCGAGGCCACCTGAGCCGCGCGCCTGCCCCGGCGTTACCACGTAGTGAGCATTTTTTGCCCGCCGGATCGGGCCATCCGGTGCGGATCGCCGCATAGGTTGTTTCCGTGACGATGGGGACCACCGATACAGCGGCCGCGGAGCGAGCGGCCAAACCCGTGATCCTGACGGTCGACGACGACCCCGGCGTGTCCCGGGCGATCGCACGCGACCTGCGCCGCCGCTACAGCGACGCCTACCGCATCCTGCGCGCCGAGGCGGGCCCGCAGGCGCTGGAGAGCCTGCGCGAGATCCGGCTGCGCGGGCAGGAAGTGGCCCTGCTGCTGGCCGACCAGCGCATGCCGCTGATGAACGGAACAGAGTTCCTCGAAGAGGCGATGGACCTCTACCCGCACGCCAGGCGGGTGCTGCTGACGGCCTACGCCGACACCGACGCGGCGATCCAGGCGATCAACGTGGTCGACCTCGACCACTACCTGCTCAAACCCTGGGACCCGCCGGAGGAGAAGCTGTACCCGGTGGTCGACGCCGAGCTCGACAGCTGGCACCGCCAGGAGCGCAGCTGGCGCGACTCCGTGCGGGTGGTGGGCGACCGCTGGTCCAGCCGCTGCTACGAGCTGCGCGACTTCCTGGCCCGCAACCACCTCTCCTACGAGTGGCACCCCGCCGGCGAGCCCAGCGGCCGCCAGCTGGTCAAGGCGGCCGGCGCCGACCCTGCCCAGCTGCCGCTGGTGGTCACCCCCGACGGCACCGCGCTGACCGACCCCACCGACCAGGAGCTGGCGGCGGCGATAGGCATCGCCACCGACCCCGCCGCGGAGTTCTACGACCTCGCGGTGATCGGCGGCGGCCCGGCCGGGCTCGGCGCGAGCGTGTACGGCGCGTCCGAGGGGCTGCGCACGGTGCTGGTGGAGCGGCAGGCGACCGGCGGCCAGGCCGGGCAGAGCTCGCGGATCGAGAACTACCTCGGCTTCCCCGACGGCGTGTCCGGCGGCCAGCTCACCGAGCGGGCCCGCCGCCAGGCGGTGCGCTTCGGCACCGAGGTGCTGATCGCGCGGCAGGTCACCCGGCTGGAACCGCGCGGCTCGGCCCGGGTGGTGCACTTCGCCGACGGCGGCCGCATCTCCGCGCACACCGTCATCCTGGCCACCGGCGTCTCCTACCGCCGGCTCGGCGCCGCCGGACTCGACGAGTTCGTCGGCCGGGGCGTGTACTACGGCGCGGCGCTCACCGAGGCGCCCGCCTGCGCCGACCAGGAGATCTACGTCGTGGGCGGCGCGAACTCCGCCGGGCAGGCCGCGATGCACCTGTCCGGCTTCGCCAAGCGGGTCCACCTGCTGGTGCGCGGCGCCGGCCTGCAGCAGTCCATGTCCCACTACCTCATCGAGCAGATCGCGGCCACGCCCAACATCGAGGTGCACCCGTGCACCGAGGTGGTCGGCAGCTCCGGCGACGGCCACCTGGAACGGCTGGTGCTGCGCGACCGCAACGGCGGCGGCGAGCGCACCGTCAGCGCCGCCTTCCTGTTCGTGTTCATCGGCGCCGAACCGCACACCGGCTGGCTGGACGACGTCGTGGAGCGCGACGACCGGGGCTTCATCCTGGCCGGACCCGACCTCCTGACCGACGGCCGGCGGCCGCGCGGCTGGACGCTCGGCCGCGACCCCTACCACCTGGAGACCAACGTGCCTGGAGTGTTCGTTGCGGGCGACGCCCGCGCCGATTCCATCAAGAGGGTCGCCTCAGCCGTCGGTGAGGGCGCGATGGCCGTCGCGCTGGTGCACCGGTACCTGACGGCATGAGCGCCCGGATCAGCCCGGAGGAACTGGGCACCCTGTTCCTGTTCGAACAGCTCGAACCGGAGCGGCTGGCCTGGCTGGCCGAGCGCGGTGCCGTACGGGAGTACCCCTCGGGCCACCGCATCTACGGCGAGGGCGAGTCCGGCACCTGCTTCTTCGTGCTGCTGTCGGGCACCATGTCGCTGACCCGCGCGGTGCGCGGCGGCGGCGAGGTCGAGGTGACCCGCAGCGACCACCGCGGCACCTACTTCGGCGGCGTGATGGGCCTGCTCACCGAGGACTTCCAGGAGCCGCCCTACACCAACAGCGGCCACGCCATCACCGACGTGACCGTGTTCGAGCTGTCGTGCGCGGACTTCCGCCGGTTCATGGAGCGCTGGTACCCGATCGCGCTGCACCTGGTCGCCGGGGTCTACGGCACCATGCGCACCTCGCAGGCGCGGGTGGCCGAACGGGAGCGGCTGGTCGCGCTCGGCTCGGTCACCGCCGGGCTCACCCACGAGCTGAACAACCCGGCCGCCGCCACCCAGCGCGCCGTCACCGCGCTGCGCGAGGAGACCGGCATCCTGCGGCAGAAGCTGGCCTACCTGGCCGAGTCGCGGCTGAACCCGGCGGTGCTGCGCGAGCTGGTGTCGGTGCAGGACGCCGCGGTCAAGGGCATGGCCGCCGCGCCGAAGCTGTCCCCGCTGGAGTTCAGCGACCGCGAGGACGAGATGATCGACTGGCTGGAGGAGCACGGCGTCGACAACGCGGTCGACTACGCGCCCGGGCTGGTCGCGGCCGGGCTGGACCGCGGCTGGGCCGAGGCCACCTCCGAGGCGGTCGGCGACGCGCTGCCCAAGGCCATCGGCTGGCTGGCGCACACCGTCGAGATCGAGTCGCTGCTGACCGAGATCGGCGACGCCGCCAACCGGATCAGCAACCTGATCGCGTCGGCCAAGCAGTACTCACAGATGGACCGGGCGCCGCAGCAGCGCGTCGACGTGACCGAACTGCTGGACAGCACCCTGGCGATCATGCGCCACAAGGTGGGGCCCGGCATCAGCGTGGTCACCGACTACGACCCCGACGCGCCTCAGATCGAGGTCTACGCGGCCGAGCTGAACCAGGTGTGGACCAACCTGATCCACAACGCCATCGACGCCATGGACGGCTCCGGCACCCTCACCGTGCGCACGGTGGCCGAGCCCGACGCGCTGCTGGTGGAGATCGGCGACACCGGTTCCGGCGTGCCCCAGGAGATCCAGGACCGCATCTTCGAGCCCTTCTTCACCACCAAGCCGGTCGGGCACGGCACCGGCCTGGGCCTGGACATCGCCTGGCGGATCGTGGTCGACCGCCACGGCGGCGACCTCCAGGTGCACTCCGTGCCGGGCGACACCCGATTCCAGACCCGCATTCCGCTGCGGCCGCCCGCCATCGCCGACAGCGGCGATAACAACTCCAGCGGCGGGTAAAAGGCCGGTATGAGCCTGCGCGTTACCGGAACCCCCGCAAGGTACCCCGTCACGGCGGCGGCTCTGGCCCTGACGGCCGCGCTCGCCACCGGCGGCTGCGCCGGAGCCGGCGCCGTGGCCGGAGCCGCTGCGTCCTCCGCCCCGTCCGCCGCCGAGTCGGCCCGCCCGTCCGAGCAGCCCCCGGCCGAGTCCGCGCCGGCCGAGTCGGCCTCCCCGGCCGCCGGCACCGCGTCGGCCGAGCCGTCCGAGGAGCCCGACGAACCCGAACTGCTGCGCCAGGGCGACTCCGGCGCCGAGGTCGAGCGGCTGCAGCAGCGGCTGATGGAGCTGGGCTACTGGATCGACTCCGCCGACGGCGAGTTCGGCGAGCTGACCACCCAGGCCGTCTACGCCCTGCAGAAGGCGGCCGGCATCGACCGCGACGGCGTGGTCGGCCCGGGCACCCAGGAGGCGCTGGACGACGGCATCCGCCCGGAGGCGAGCACCGAGTCGGGCCGCGCGGTCGAGATCGACCTGGGGCGGCAGCTGCTGCTGGTGGTGAACGACGGCGAGGTCGAGCAGGTGTTCAACACCTCCACCGGCTCGGGCGAGACCTACGAGTCGCAGGGCTCGCAGCGCGTCGCCGTCACCCCGGAGGGCGACTACGAGGTCTTCCGCGCGGTCGACGCCTGGGACCCCGGCCCGCTCGGCGAGCTGTACCGCCCCAAGTACTTCAACGGCGGCATCGCCGTCCACGGCTACCCGTCCGTGCCGCCCTACCCCGCCTCCCACGGCTGCGCCCGGGTGAGCCTGGCCGGAATGGACTGGCTCTGGGAGAGCGGCTACCTGGACCAGGGCGCCCGGGTGCTGGTCCGCTGAGCGCGGCTCCCCGTCACGGCGTCGCCTCCAGATGGCCCGCCTGCATCAGGTCGGCGCGGGCCATGGTGTCCCAGCCGCACCAGATGTTGGCGTAGGTGCTGTACAGCGCCGGATTGCGGCAGCTGGCCCGCGTCCCGTTGCGGTAGAAGCGGATGTTGGCCTGCCCGACCCCGGAGGTGAAGCCCGCGCTCCACTGCCCGTTGGCCAGCGTCTCGTCCAGATGCACCCACCCCGAAAGAATCGGCATGGTGCGCCCCTCCGCATCCCGCTGCAGATGCACCACCAGCTGCCCCGAGTCGTCCACGGACAGCCGCGTCACCCCCACGGCGATATGCGTCGAGTTGTGATGAATCCTCGGCATCCGTCCCGACACGTCGTCGAAGCGGATGCACACCCGGTGGCGGTAGATCGGCAGATCCGGCTGGGCAGCGATGATCATCAACCCTCCTCAGGGCCGCCGAACGGCCCCCCACCAGCCCGAAAGCCCACCCCCGAGCCCCCGGCGCCCTACACCCCCAGTCTCACCCGGACCCGGCCGTCAGACCATTAAACGGACATGAGAATTCGCGGCGCGTCGCCGGTACCCCTCCCTCGCCCGAGGGAGGCAGGACGCCGGAATCCCCTGGCCGGACGAGGCGCAGCGGCCGTCTCGGGCGCGAGACTGCCGCCATGACGACGAAGTTTCCCACCAATGCGCGCGCTTCGGCGCGGACCCGGGCCCTGGTGCGCGGCGCGGGCTGGACCACCGCCGCCCACTGGATGGTGTACACCTTGGAGAAGCTGTACCTGGCGTCCACCGGCACCCTCGGAATGGTCGGCTCGTCCGTGGCGCCCTCCGCCTACGAGCAGGTGCCCGATCCGGGCGCGGCCCAACTCGGCAATGCGGCGATGGGCCTGCTCGCCGTCCTGGTCGCACTTGCGGCGATCACCCCGCGCGCCCGCGCCGTACCGCGCCCGGCCCTCCTGTGCGCGGTCGCCGTCCTCACCCTTTCCACCGCGGCGCTCACTCTCCTGGTGGCCACCCAGGCCATCTGGCTCCACGTCGCCATAAGCACCATCGGCCTAGCGGCGGCCGTCACCCTGACCACCGCCTCCGTCCGCCGCCTACCCGGAACCACGCACGGCCCGCCCATCTGACCGCGGCACCCGGCAAAACGCACCCGACCGGCACCCGCCCATCCACCGGTTCCGCCACCCCGCATCGCCAGAGCACGGCCTCAGCGATCCGCACCCCCACATCGCCGAGGTCGCGCCTCGACGAAGTCGGGGTGCGGGGGTCCAGGGGGCGCAGCCCCCTGGTGTGGGGGGTTCCGGGGGGCCATGCCCCCCGGGCCAACACAAAACCGACGACCCCGCGAGTCGGCCGAAGGCCGACGAGCAGGGTCGCCCAGAGTCGGGTGGAGCTGAGGGGATTTGAACCCCTGACCCCCTCGATGCGAACAACGTGCAGCCCCTTGACAACGTGTGCTATTGGATCGCCCGCATTCCCGGCGACGTCCACCAACGTCCACTGCCGTCCGCTGGCGCTGCTGTACTTCGCTGCTGTACAGCAGCGCGGCGCGAGACGCTGAGACGCCCTCTAACAAGATCAGGGGCAGAGGGGTCTAGCCCATCACGGTGGGCACAGTTCGTCCCCTGTCGGCCATCTCAGCGGGCCGATTTTCACCCCCACCCCTCTCGGTCACGCCCGGTCACGGAGCACTCTGACACCCGGTCACGGCACCCGGTCACACCCGGGGTCACGCCGGCCGGTTACACCCCCTGACCTTCAACCCCACCCCCGCACGCGCCGCTGCGGGTTACGAAGCGACCGCCAACCTTTGTGATCATGTGAAGCACGCGCGCACCCCTGAGCATGTCACGGTTGGCGGGCCGCCCGCTCCCCACCCTCCGCCCCTCCGCCGAAGGGTGGGAAGCCCTCGCGGACCCCGCCCACGACCGGTGTTTCCGCAGGTCAGGATTTTCTGGCAATTCCCGGCAATAGATGGCACCACCACGACCCCGGCGAGGCGCCCCAGCGCACCGCCCACCACCGGCGCCGACACCACCGCCGACCGGCGCGCCGAATATCTGGCACCACGTTTCCGCAGGTCAGGGTTTTCTGACATTCTCGGCACGGGTGCGTACAGGGATGCGGACGGCCGCTGCGGGGCGGGTACGGTACGGCGCGGACGCCTGTGCCATCAATGCCATAAATTCGTGACCTGCGGAAACGTGGTGCCAGAAAACATCGGGCAGCTGCGTGGACCCTCCGCGCTCGCCCCGTCCCCGCTCGCCGGCCCGGCCGAGCCGCCTGCTTCCCGCCTCCGCCCAAGGGTGGGAAGCCCCCGCGGACCCCGCCCACGACCGGTGTTTCCGCAGGTCAGGATTTTCTGGCAATTCCCGGCAATAGATGGCACCACCACGACCCCGGCGAGGCGCCCCAGCGCACCGCCCACCACCGGCGCCGACACCACCGCCGACCGGCGCGCCGAATATCTGGCACCACGTTTCCGCAGGTCAGGGTTTTCTGGCAATTGCTGGCAATAGATGGCACCACCACGACCGGTGCGCTCTGTATTTGCGGGCGACCACCTACTTGACTGCTGAGCCGAGTTGCACGCTTGTGTGCGTCGTCCACTTGTACACCCATTCGGGATCAAGTACACGATCCTGAACGATCAATTCGAGGTCGTCCACACGGACACTCACCGGATCTGCGCGCACCTTTCCCAGAGCCTTAATGTATGGGGAAGCCTGCCCCGGTGAATTGAAATACGCGATACTCATATGAGGCCTAAAGCCCTTACGCTGCTCCGGACTCGTGTCCACCTCTCCGACTGAATCATTCATCCCACTCCGAACCCGAACCAACAGTTCATGAAGAACGGTCGCGGGTTCAGGTGCAATTACAACCGCTTCCTCAAGCACATATGGACGAATAAACGAAATTTCCAACGGCGGCAACGTGGACACTCTGCGTGACACACCAGCAATGACGTCATTGATATAAGAATCGGAAGTCATATCCACGTACCCCACACCTTGAAGCGTAATATGCAACCAGTCCCCAGGTATCAAATTTAGTCCGCCAAATGGCACAATACTCCGCTGATAGGCTGCCACAATCTCACGCAACCTCTCATTATCTCCAAACGTCAGGTGCCAGGTATAAAATAGTCGTCCAGGCTGCCACCCTGGTCGAGGCCACCAATGGTCTCGAACTTCCGTAGCGTTTTCCAACGGCCGAGGCTGCATCGCGACTCCTTAGATGTCCGACGGATTGGCAGGTTCGCCCGAATCTCCGCTGACTTCATAATCGTCAATTATGACAATACGGTCCGCTGGCCATATTGACTCTGACACTTCAAGGATTGAACCGTCTCCCGCTTGCGCCTGGTGCATTAGATGAACAACCTGCCCACCCATCGGCAACTCTAGATCCTCAGCCTCTTCCGGATACGCACTCCGCGCAATCCAGCGATCGCGAGCATAAGAATATTTCTGACCGCTCAAATCCTCAACACACAGAAACAGAGCTTTCGGGACCACCTTCGGTTCTTCAAGGAACGTTCCACCCGCGATGGAGACAGGAATATAGCTGGCACCGATTTCCTCAGGCTTGCCTGTGATTTTGTCGTAGAGAACACGACGCCTAGCAACTACTTCCACGCCTGGCTCGATGCCCATCAACTCCGCGATATGTGGATCAACCGAAGTCCGGCCAGCAAATGTAATTTTGTGTCGCAGATGCGAGGTGAGTAGCTTCCCGTCCGATCTGGCGCGACCATAGCGATGCCGAGAACGCCTTTGCAGCCTTCGATTTTCCTTGATGAAATTCCCAATGCCTTGACGCTTTTCGATTACGCCTTCGAGCTGAAGAATCGACAAAGCTTGTCGCACTGTAGGAAGGCTAATCCTGAACTCTTGCGCAAGAGATGCCTCCGCTGGCAAGCGGTCACCCGGCTGGTAGTCACCATGCCGGACCCGCTGTCGAAGCTCGTCTGCGACCCGTTGGTACTTCGCCACGGCGGTCACCTTCCTGACCTCGATCGGTCCGAATCTGAAGTCTACTCATCATGAGGACTTGACGACCTGACGAGGCAGACGTAGCTTGCTCATCAGGTCCTCATGAGGACCTGATGACTGCATCTGCGCATGGCTCTGCCCTGCCTCCGGCGGCGAGCCCTGATTTGGAGGTCCGTTCGTGAGTTCGCACATGAGTCTGTACATGGAAGCGGCGGGACCGGTGCATAGCCGCCAAGCACACACGCCGGTCCCGCCTCTGCCCAACCGAAGGGGCCCGTCCAGCATCGCCGCTGAGGTCGGCCCTGTCGAGCTGGTCACCGATGCCGAGCGTGCCCGCCGGGCCGCCCTGGCCGACATCGCCGACAGCGAGTTCGCCGGGCCGGCCGAGGTGGGTCCGCTGCTGGATCGGTTCGAGTCTGAGAGTTCGGCCCTGGTGGCCGAGCTGGGGGCGGAAACCGCTGCGCTGGTGGAACGGTTCGCCGTCGAAACCGAAGCGCTGTTCGACACCCCCGCCCGGGGAGAGTCGGCGCCCGTTGTGCAGCTGTCGGCGCGCCGGCGGGGCGGCTGGCCGGTGTCGGGGGAGGCGGCGTGAGTCATGGCCACTTCCCGCAAGAGCCGCGCGAGTCGGCGCCGCTCGCCCGCCTTGGACCTGGTGGCCGATGTGTTCGGTGTGCTGGTCCTGGCCGGTGCGGCGTACTGGCTGTCGGCGCTGTGGGCGCCGGGGCTGGACCCGATGTACCCGGCGCTGCTGGTCCTCGGCGCGGCCGGGTGGGGCCGGATCAAGAAGTGGGCGCCGCTGCGGATCGTCCGGCGGCCCCGATGAGGCGCCGCGTCCGCGCGTTCGTCCGCTGCCTGTCGGCGGTGCTGCACCTGGTCGACCTGCACCTGTTGGCGCTGGATCGGATCGCCGCCGCCTACCTGGGCTACCGGCCGCTGTCGTGTGTGCTGGCCGACTGGCTCGGCGAGGTCGGCCGCGCCTACCGCTCCCGTGCCTCCCACCCCCGCCCCCCTGTCCGGTTCACCAGAAGGGACGACGTATGAGCAGCGAGCAGGCCCGGAAGTTGATCGAGGCGGCGGCCGGCATCGAGTTCGCCACCAACAAGGACGTGTCGCAGTTCTCGCGGGTGTCCCGCGATGGGTTCAAGACGCTGGCGATGGAGTTCGACTTCGCCGCCGAGGAGATCGAGGCGCGGCTGCGCGCGGTGGCGCCCGGCGGCGTGATGGAGGGGTTCCAGGGCCGCGCCCGCGCCAAGGCGGTGGCCCGGCACGCCCGCAACATCGCCGAGTTTCTGCGGCGTTCGGCGACCGAATCGGTGCGGATCAACGCCACGTTCGTGCGGCTGTTCGAGGCGGAGCTGAACGCCGCCAAGGCCAAGCCCAGCAAGAAGCCCATGAAGTTCGAGGCGTGAGGGAGGGGTACTGATGGCTAGGAAGCGTGACTTCTTCGAGGGGTCGGCCGAGCGGGCCGGCGCCCGCGCGGCGTCGGTGCTGGCGCCGCTGGCTCCGCCGTGGGTGGTGGCCGCCGGGATGGTGCCCGTCACGGCCTTCACCCATCACCTGTGGGGTGGTGACCCCGTGATCACCCCGATCGCGGCGTCCGGGCTCACCCTGTCGGGGGTGGTGCTCACCGGGATGGCCGACATGCTGTACCGGGCCCGGTCGGTGGTGGCGCGGGTGCACACCGGCGTCACGATGGCCGCCGGTACCGGCTGGTTCACCGCCGCCACCATCGTTGGCCCCACCGAACGCCCGGTACTGGACCTGCTGATGTGGGGCGGCGCCACCCTCGCCGTGTCGTGGAACCTCAGGCTGGTGATCCGCTCGGCGGACTTCGACACCGCCGGATGGGCCAGTGGTGGGTTCAAGTGGTCCGACATCACCGACAAGATCGGCCGGTTGAAGGGGTCGAAGCTGCGCGCCAAGCGCAGCAAGGACGGCGCCCGCACCGAAGGCACCCTCCAGCTCGTTCGCGGCGAGCAGACCTTCGACGACGTGTCCTCGGCGCTGCCCCGGCTGGCCTCCGCGCTGGGCACGCCCCGCACCGGCATCCGCGCGGTGCCCGATCCCGAGCGCGCGGACCGGGCGCGGCTGACCATCATCCACACCGACATGCTGCGGGTCCCCACCCCCTGGCCCGGCCCGGCATCGGCCGGCACGCCGCTGAGCGACCGCGCGCCGCTCACTCTCGGCATCTACGAAGACGGCGAGCCGGTGCGGCTCAACCCGGTGGGTGCGCACTCCATGACCGTGGGCACCACCGGATCGGGCAAGTCCAAGGGCGAATGGGTGCGCCTCGCCGACCTGTTCACCCGCCCTGAGGTCACCGTGTGGGCGATCGACACCGCCAAGGGCCGCCAGACCCTCGGCGCCGCCCTGCCCGGCATCGACTGGCTCGCCCTGACCAAGACCGAGGCGACCGCGATGCTCAAGACCCTGTACACGGTCGCCACGGCGCGCGCCGACCACCTCGGGCGGCTCGGCCTTGAGCAGTGGAAGCCGGGCTGCGGCATCAACTTCATGTACGTGCTGATCGAAGAAGCCGCACAGCTCATTCCGGACCTGGAGAGCTTCACCAAGCTCACCCAGGTCGCCCGGTCGGCCGGCATCCACCTGTGCGCGTCGTTGCAGCGCGCCACCTGGACCAACCTCGACACCGACGCGCGCGCCAACATCGGCATCCAGATGTGCTACGGCGTGCGCGACGGCGAGGACGCCGGCAAGGTGCTGCCCGAACCCGTCATCGAAGCGGGCGCGCGCCCCGAGGTATGGGGAGCCAACCGGCCCGGCTACGCCTACCTGTGCGCCCCCGGCATCCCCGAGGACCGTCAGGCGATGCCGCTGCGCACCTACCTCATCGAGGGCGCCACCCTCACCCAGATCGCGCTGGACTACGCCCACCTGCGCACCCCGCTGGACGAGGTGACCGCCGCCGCAGCGGGCGCCGCCTACGCGCAGCGCAACCGGCACGCCGACATCCTCGCCGACGTCCTCATCCGCAACGGCCGCGCCGCCCCGGCGCCCGCCGCCGAGCAGCAGGCCACGGCCGCCCAGCCCGAGCCGCCCGCCCCGACCGGCGACGGTGAGCTGTCGATGGAGGTCCACGAGGCCCTACAGGCCATCGAACCGCCCGACCCCGAAGAAGCCCACCTCGACCACGACTCCGACATCACCGAACCCACCGACACCATCACCCTGCCCACCCCCGGCGCCGACCGGCCGCTGAGCGATGAGGACGCCCGCGCCGCCTTCCGCCGCCAGCTCGAAGAGTGGGACGACCAGGGCAAGCGGGAGTTCCGCCCCGCCGACATCCGACACCTGTGGGTCGGCGCCGGCAAGTCCAAGCCGTGGCTCTTCAAGCAGCTGCGCAAGCTCACCGAAGCCGGGGTCATCGACCACGCCGATAAGGGCGTGTACACCATCACCCCCGGCGCCGGCCGCCACCTCACCAACGCCTGAGAAGGGAGGTACCCCTGATGAACCTCGACACCGTCCCCGCCATCCCGTGGTGGATCTACGCCGCGCTGGCCGTGGTGGTGGCGCTGACCGCCGTGTGGTGGGTGCGCCGCCTGTTCGCCCGCGCCGAGCGGCGCCGCGCGGCTGCGGCGAGCAGCAGCGCTGAGGGGCGCTCGCGGGTGACCTGGACGCATCGTGTCGCCACCGCGGGCATCCTCGCCGGGGCCCTCGCCCTGGTCACTGTGGCGTTCACCATGTCCTTCGCGACCCTGTACGACCTGGCGACGTGGTTGGAGCGCACGCCGTTCGGGGACCTGCGGTGGATGTTCCCGATCGGGATCGACGCCCTGATCGTGTGGATGCTCGCCCTGGACCTGCTGATGGAGTGGCAGGGCAGGCGGGCCCCGCTGGCACGGTGGTCCGCACTCGGGCTGTCAGTCCTCACCATCGTGCTCAACGTGAGCGCCGGACACGCCGGAGACGGCGCCGCCTCCTACCTCGGCCACGCGGGCCCGCCGCTGGCGATCATCCTGATCAGTGAGTGCGTCAGCCTGTGGGTGCGCCACCTCGCCGGACTCGCCGCCGGTCGGGTCGCCGACCGCATCCCGTTCGGCCGCTGGCTCGCCCACCCCATCAGCACCGCGAAGGTCGCCCGCCGCATGGTGGGCACCGGGCAGACCGACTACGCCGCCGCCCTGGCCACCGAGGGCCGCCGCCAGCTGGCCTACGCCATGCTCCGCCAGCACTACGGCAGCACGTGGAGCGTGGCCACCCCGCGTCACCTGCGGTGGATGCTCGACCACGGCGACGACGCCACCATGAGCCGCGCCTACGACATCGTCACCGCCATGACCGCCGCCACGGTGGCCATGACCCCAGAGGCCGCGCGGGAGCTGGCCGATCCCGCCGACACCATCCGCACCCTGCCCCTGCTGGCCCTGCCCGGCCACACCCCCGTGTCGCACGACAGCGGCGACAGCGACAACCGCACCGACACCGGAGGCGACAGCGGCGCCGCACACACCGACACGGCCAAGCGGCGCCCCGCCAAGCGACAGCGACACACCACCCGCCCGCGCCGCGCCGCAAGCGACACCGACACCGACCGGCGACAGCGCGCCGCCCGCATCCTCGCCGAGCGCCCCGACATCACCGGCGCCGGTCTGGCCGCCGCCCTCGGCGTGCACACCCGCACCGGCCAGCGACTCATCAACCAGCTCCGCGCCGACGACACCGACACCGGCACGACGCCGCGCCGCCTCACCGCCGTCTAGCGACCCCACCTCACCCGCGCCGCCCCGGCGCCCATACGCGCCGGGGCGCCCGCGAAGCCATCCCTGAAACCGCTTGGAGCCACCATGACCGAGCAGGCGACCGCCGCCATCCGTCACCTTCCCGACTCCTGCAAGCCGCCGACCCCGGCCGACTCCGCCGCCCGCGCGGCCGCCGTGGCCGAGCAGATCGCCGCCGCCCGCGCCGCCGTGGTCGGCGAGATGACCGAGACCCGCATCGACCTCGGCAACGCCCTGACCGACATCGCGGCCACGCTCGTCCCACCGACCGCCGCCGAGCAGCGCTGTGCGGACCTGACCGCCGAAGTCCGCTGGGAACTCGTCCGCACCGACACCAAGACGGCCGCACTGCTCGCCCTGGCCACCGCCGTACTCGCCGCCACCGCCGGAGCGCTCGCCACCATCGACCTGCCCCTGTGGGCGGCCATCGCCGCCGGCGTCGGCGGGTCCGCCACCGGCCTGGCCGTCCTACGGCTGCTGCTCGCGGTACGGCCCCGCACCGTACGGCTGCTGTGGACCCGGATGGCCAACACCGCCGGACCCGCCGTCGCCGACCTCCTGGCCACCCTCCACCCCGACGAACCCTACGTCCAGTTGCGCAACCTCAGCGCCGTCCTGCTCGACAAGCAGACCGCCATCCGCCACGCCACCAACTGCCTCATCACCGCCCTGGCCGCCTTCACCCTCGCCGCGATTCTCACCGCCACCGGCCTGTAACCCCCGAACCCGAAGGAGTCACCTCATGACCGACGCCGAGACGATCCGCTACACCGCCGACGCTGTGGTGTTCGCAGCCACCGGGCACCTGCTCCTCATCGAACGCGGGTGGGCGCCCTACCAGGGCCGGTGGGCGCTGCCCGGCGGGCACGTCGAACCCGGCGAGACCTCCCGCGCCACGGCCGCCCGCGAACTCGCCGAAGAGACCGGCCTATTCGTGGCCGCCGCCCGGCTGCGGCAGGCAGGGGTCTACGACACCCCCGACCGCGACCCGCGCGGCCGCTACGTCACCGCCGTCTACACCACCACCCTGCCCGCACCCACCCCCATCGACCCCGGCGACGACGCAGCGGACGCCCGCTGGTGGCCGCTGACCAACCTGCCGCCGCTGGCCTTCGACCACGCCGCGATCCTCACCGACCTCCTCACACCCACCCCGTAACACACCAAAAGCCCGAACGCCTCACCTTCCACAGATCCGGCGTCCGGGCACCTCACAGAGAGGCACCACCGATGATGACACCCACCGCCCCCGCAGCCAACCCGCCGCCCGCTGTCTTCGCGCTGCCGGTCCTCCCGGTGCTCGGTGTGACGCCGTGCGAACGCGGTGACCACAGCTACTACACCCGCGCCGACGGCGCCACCGTCTGCATCAACTGCGGACGCCACGCCGGCTACACCGCCGCGCACCCCGCCTTCGCCCTGAGCGGGCGCGCCCTCTTCGGGTCGGCGTGCGACAAGTGCGGCGCCCCGGTCCGCCCCGCTGGCGGAGGGCTGATCTGCACCAATGACCACCCCAACTGACCGACCCACCGCCCGCCCGGTAACCGACGCCGGCGCCCCGGGTGCGACGCCCGGGGCGGGCACCCCCCACCTCCACCATCACCGATCCCACCGGACCCGACGACGGGAGTCTTCGCCATGCCCACCACCGACCGCAATGCCGCCGTGTTCGCCCGCCGCGCCGCCGCCCTGGCCGAGCTGCTGGCCGACCTGGCCGACCGCCCCGACCTGCCGTCGATGGCCAGCTGGCGGCTGGGCATCGACACCTCCGCCGTCTTCTCCTTCGCCTCCTACGCCGACCTCGACGGCCACCTCAGCAGCGTCGGTGGCGGCGCCGCCGAGGTCCGCGCCCGCATCGCTGCCTGGGCCAACGCCCTGGACGGCGCCACTGTCACCGAGACCCCCAGTCCCGACATCCCCCGCACGGCCTTCATCGCCGCCACCGGCACCTACCAGGGCCTGTCGGTGCGGGTGTGGACCTGCCTTCCCCGCACCGCCCACCAGCCCGCCACGGCCGCGTGATCGCGGTCGCCGACACAGCGCGGCCCCGACGCAATGCCTGGCAGCGCAGCGTCGGGGCCACCACCCCTCGAATGCGAAGGAGCCCATCCATCATGACCGACCACAGCCGACTCCACACCCCCGACCACGACACCGACACCGAGTACGCCGAGCAGGTGCGTCCGCCGCTGCTGGGTGCCTCGGTATGGACCGCGGTGACCGCCCGCGCGGGTGGCCGGTGCGAGTGCACCGGCGAATGCGCACGGCCCCACCCCCTCGCCGACTCCGACGACTACGCGCGTGGGCGGGGGCGCTGCCCGGCCGAGCAGCGGCCCGGCCGGCCCCTGCACGCCGTCCCGCGCACCCCGGTGCCCCCCTCCCAGGGCGCCGCGCTGGGGGCCGAGCAGCTGATGGCGATGTGCGCCCCCTGCCACACCCGCCGCGACACCCACCACACCCGCACCCTCCGCGCCGCACCGACCACCGATGCTTTGTTCGACCTCGGCGAGGTGACCGGGTGAGGTTCTACCTGGGCACCCACATGCCCAACTGGCTGAACACCGCCGGTGTGCCGCTGTTCGTCTCCCACCGCCGCCTTGCCGGGCGTCGCAGCCTGCCCCGCGCCGCCGCACCCTGGGCGCTCGACAGTGGCGGGTTCACCGAGATCAGCATGTTCGGGGAGTGGCGCACCACCCCGGCCGAGTACGTGACGGCGGTGCGCCGCTACCGCACCGAGATCGGACAACTGGAGTGGTGCGCCACCCAGGACTGGATGTGTGAGTCGGTGATGCTCGCTCGCACCGGGCTGAGCGTGGCCGACCACCAACGGCGCACCGTCGCCAACTACCTGGAACTGCGCCACCGCGCCCCAGACCTGCCCTGGGCCATCCCCTTGCAAGGGGCCACCGTCGCCGACTACCTGGGGTGCGCGGACCGCTATGAGGCCGCCGGCGTCGACCTGGCCGCCGCCCCGGTGGTCGGCCTGGGGTCGGTATGCCGCCGCCAGGCCACCAGCGAGATCACCACCATCGTCACCGCCCTGCACGCCCGGGGCATCCGCCAACTGCACGGCTTCGGGGTCAAGACCCTCGGCCTGCGCCGTATCGGCCACCTCATCGCCTCCGCCGACTCCATGGCCTGGTCCTACGACGCACGCCGCCGCCCCCCGCTCCCGGGCTGCACCACCCACATCAACTGCGCCAACTGCCCCCGCTACGCCCTGGCCTGGCGCACCCGACTCCTCACCAACCTCCCCACCCCTCCCGCGGAAGGAGCAGCCGCCGCATGAACACCACCCCGCCCGCAGTCCGTCTGATCTCGTTCGGCTACCTGCACAGCCCCCCGCCCGCCGCCGACCTCACCGCCAACGTCCGCGAGGCGCTGCGCGACCCCGCGCGGGTCGCCGGGATGCTCGACCTCACCGGCCACCACCCCGCCGTCCAGCGCGCCGTGCACGCCACCCCCGGCGCCCGCCGCCTGCTGTTGGGTCTGGCCGCCCACGTCGCACGCCAGCGCCGCGACCGGCCGCTGACCATCGCCATCGGCTGCGCCGGCGGCAGGCACCGATCCGTCGCGTTGGTCGAACTGCTCGCCCGCCGCCTGCGGCTCATCGGCCGTGCAGCCACCACCGAACACCTCCATGTGCATCTCCCGCGCGTCGTGCGCGACATCGATGGCGGGGGTGCGGTGTGAATGTGGATGCGGCGCTGGCCCGCAACCTCGCCCGCGCCACGCATGGTCGGCCGGTGTCCTTCGCCCTGCTCGCCGCCGCCCGGGGCTGGTCGGTGTTCCCCGTGGTTTCCGGGGACAAGCGCCCCGCCGTGCGCGACTGGGAGGGGGAGGCTACCACCGATGTCGACCTCATCCGTGGCCACTGGGCGCGGCGCCCCGCCGCCAACGTCGGCATCGCCTGCGGCCCCTCGCGCCTGATGGTGGTGGACCTGGACGTCCCCAAGCCGGGGCAGGTGCCGCCGCCGGAGCTGGCCGAGCTGGACGTGCGGTGGGGGCTGGACACGCTCACCGTGCTCGCCCACAACCACGGGCAAGCGCTGCCGTTGGAGACCTTCACCGTGCGGACCGGCAGGGGCGGGCTGCACCTGTACTTCACCGCGCCCGAGCGGGTGCAGCTGCGCAACACGTCCGGGCGGGACGGCGGTGGGTTGGGGTGGATGATCGACACCCGCGCCAACGGCGGCTTCGTCGTCGGCCCCGGCAGCCGCGTGGACCAGCCTGACGGCGCCGGCCGCTACACCGTCATCGACCGCACTGACCCCGCCCCGCTCCCCGACTGGCTCACCCGCCTACTCACCCCCACACCGGCACCGACACGCCCCGCCGGCGGCTGGCCCTGGCAAACAGCCCAGCTGCGCGACGTGCCCGCCTACGCCGCCGCCGCGCTCCGCCGCGAGGCCGAGCAGGTCGCCGACACCAAACCCGGGGCGCGGCACCACACCCTCAACCGGGCGGCGTTCTCCCTCGGCACCTTGGTAGGCGCGGGCACCCTGCCCCGCGAGGCCGTCGAAGACGCCCTACGGGACGCCGCCCTGGCCGCCAACCGGTACGGCGACCCCAACACGGTGCGGGAGATCAACGCCATCATCCGCAGCGGCCTGACCGCCGGAATGGCCCGCCCCCGCACCACCGCCGCCTGACCCACCGCCGCCCGACCCACCGGAGGGTTGGAAGCCTTCCCGCCTCACCACGACCGGTCTGAAGCTTCCAACCCTCCGGCGCCAAGGGCGACCCGTTCAACGCCTCACGACCCGCACACCTATGGAAGGCCCACCCATGCCCAACTCAGCCACCCACGGCGAAGAGTGGGAACCGCCCGCGCCCCTCGGCAGCGACCGCACACGGCTGCCCGCCTTCCCCGCCGATGCCTTCCCTGGTTGGCTCGCTGACTTCGTGGCCGCCGTGGCGACCGAGACCCAAACCCCAGTTGACCTGGCCGGGTCCATCGCCCTGGCGGTGCTGTCCACGGCGGGCGGGGGCCGCGCCGTGGTGCACGTGCGGGGTTCTTGGGTGGAGCCGGTGAACATCTTCACCGTGGTGGCCATGCCGCCCGCCTCTCGTAAGTCGGCGGTGTTCCGGGCGCTGACCGCGCCCCTGATGCGGGCGGAGAAGGCCCTCAAAGACCGCATCGAACCCCAGATCATGGAAGCCGAGCAGGCCCGCCGCATCGCCAACGCAGTGGCGGAGAAGGCCGCCCGCGCCGCCGCCGGGCGAGGCGGCGGGGACACCGACGCGCTCGCCGAGGCCACCAGCGCAGCCGTGGCCGCCGAGGACATCACCGTGCCCGTCCGCCCGGTGCTGGTCGCCGACGACATCACCCCTGAACCGGCGGCATCGCTGCTCGCCGAGCAGGGCGGGCGCCTCGCGGTGCTGTCGGCCGAGGGCGGCATCTTCGCCACGCTCGCCGGACGCTACTCCGGCGTGCCCAACCTTGACCTGTTCCTGAAGGGCCACGCCGGGGACATGCTGCGGGTCGATCGGCGCAGCCAGCCGCCCCTGCACGTCGAACACCCCGCGCTGACCCTCGGACTGGCCGTACAGCCCGAGGTCGTCCGGGATATCGCCGACATGCCGGGCTTCCGAGGCAAGGGCCTGCTCGGGCGCATCCTGTACGCGATGCCGGCCAGCAACATCGGCAGCCGTGACGAAGACCCGCCCATCGTGCCCGAAGTACTCGCCGCTCGCTACGACACCCAGGTTCAATCCCTGGTCAACGACCTGTACGGGTGGGACGACCCCATGCGGCTACAGCTGTCGGCCGACGCCGCCCAGCTGCGCGCGGAGCTGTCCCGCGCGATGGAGCCACGGCTTCATCCCGACACCGGCGACCTCGGCCACGTCGCCGACTGGGCAGGCAAGCACGTCGGCGCCGTGTGCCGCATCGCTGGCCTGCTGCACCTAGCCGCCCACGGCGGCGACGGACACCGCCACCTCATCGACGGCGCCACCATGACCGCCGCCGCCCGCATCGGCGACTACTACGCCGCCCACGCCATCGCCGCCTTCGACTCCATGCACACCACCCCCGGCATGGCCGACGCTCGATTCCTGCTCGGCTGGCTCCGCCGCAACCCCGTCCGTGAGTTCACCGCCCGCGCCATCGTCCGCGCCACACCGAAAGGACGGTGCAGCACCGTCGCCGACCTCGCACCCGCCCTCGACCTCCTCGAACAACACGGATGGATACGCCAAAACCCCACCCCCGAACAGAAAGGACGCGGACGCCCGCCCGCCCCCACCTACAGCACACACCCCGACATCAGCGGTTCCGGCGCATAGCCGCCAAACACACACGCCGGAACTCAACTCAGCCGAAGGAGACGATTCCCATGGAAACGGAAACCCTATACCGGCTTCCCGACGCGATGAAGATTCTCGGTCTTCGCCGCAGCAAGATCTACGGATTGATGAACTCCGGGCGACTGCGCAGCGTCAAGGAGGGACGCGCTCGCCTTATCCCGTCATCCGCCATTCGCGAGTACGTCAACCTGCTTGAGAAGGAAGCCGAGGAAGCTGCATGAACAGCACCCCTCCGATCGCTCCGGACGACGAGCCGAAGCCGAGCAAAAAGCGCGGGGGGAAGCGCGCGAATGGAGAGGGGTCCATCTTCCCCTACCGCAACCGTTACGCTGCCTACGTTTGGATCACTACGCCCACGGGAGAGAAAAAGCGGAAGTGGGTGTACGGAAAAACACGGGCAGAGACCCACGATCGTTGGCTGAAGCTGCACCAGCAGGCGAAGGCAGGGCCCGTCGCCACGTCGATACCGACGCTAGCCCAGTACCTCACGTACTGGCTCGCCGAGGTCGTCACGCCGCACCTGGCTCCGATGACGAGCAGCAACTACGAGATGTTCGTCCGACTGTACATCTCCCCAAAGCTGGGAAAGAAGCGACTCGACAAGCTGACGGTCCGCGAAGTGCAGATGTGGATCAATCAGCTCGCCGAAGAGTGCCAATGCTGCGTTCAGGGTAAAGACGCCCAGCGGTCGGAGAAAAACCAGCGATGCTGTGCTATCGGCAGGTGCTGTGACACACCCATTTCCACGCGAACCGTTCGCGACGCATGGACCACACTACGGAACTCGCTGAACAACGCCATCCGAGAAGAACTGATCACGCGAAACGCCGCCGCCCTCGTGCGCGTACCCAAGGGCAGGCGACGGAAAGAAAAGCCGTGGTCAGTCGAGGAAGCGCGTCAGTTCCTTGAATCGGCTCGTGCCGAAGGCGACCCATTCTATGCGGCGTACGTTTTGATTCTCGTGATGGGATTCCGACGCGGTGAGGCACTAGGAGTGCAAAGGAGTTCGATCGACTGGGACGGATGGAACGAGCCGTGCGACGATCACAATAAGCAGTTCTGTCCTGAGTGCCTGAGCGAGCGCTCTGTTGAACTCCGAGTGGAAAGGCAGATTCAGCGAGTCAACGGGAAATTGCTGCACCGGGAGGTCAAGACGGAGTCCTCGGAGGCCCCGCTTCCGCTGCCGGACATCTGTGCCGCTGCCCTGCGTCTACGGCTCGCCGAGCAGGACAGGGCCCGGAAGCACGCCACGGAGTGGGCGGCGGGGGCGCTGGATCTGCTGTTCACCACGCGGACCGGCCGGCCGATCGAGCCTCGGAACTTCAACCGGAGCTTCGAGGCTCGTTGCCGGAAGGCAGGGGTTCGCCGGATCAAGGTCCACACCACACGCAAGACGTGCGCCTCGCTATTGGTGGCCCTGGACGTACACCCGCGCGTGGCCATGCAAGTCCTCCGGCATAGCCAGATCAGCGTGACGATGGAGGTCTACGCCGAGGTGTCCAGCAAGGAGACCCGCGCAGCCCTGCGGCAGCTGGGGGACCGCCTGACGTCTCCCCGCAGGGAGTCGGGCCCTTAGCGTTGCTGTACTCCGTAGCTGTACGGGCCGGTCGCGAACACCGCGACCGGCCCGTTTCTGCTGGTGGAGCTGAGGGGATTTGAACCCCTGACCCCCTCGATGCGAACGAGGTGCGCTACCGGACTGCGCTACAGCCCCTGGAACAACGAGAACCAGATTAGCACTCGCCGAAGAGTGGACGCGCCCGGATTTCCGCCGCACGCGGCGGGGGCGGTCAGTCCCCCACCGCGCGCAGTTGGGCGTCGGCGTACTGGTCGTAGGGCTGGTCGCGGGCGGAGTCGAGGTCGATGACCTCGGCCTGGGCGGCCTCCCTGGCCCGGCGGGCGCGACGCTTGCGGGCTTCGGCGGCGGCGCGGGCGCGCTCGGCCTCACGGGCGCGGCGTTCGGCGTCGACGCGCACCGCCGTGCGGAGCAGGGCGAGGTGGCCGGCGAAGAGGAGTACCGGCGGCACCAGGACCCACCAGGGGCCGGCGCCGAGGGCGACGGCGACGGCGGTGGCGGCGAGCAGCAGGACCAGGCCGGCGGTGCGGCGGCGCCTGCGGGCGATGACGCGGGCCCGGCTGGTGCGGCGCTGTTCGGCGTAGGCGGCGTCGTCGGCGGGCCGCCGGTCGGTGCGGTGGGCGGCGCCGTCGCCGGGGTACGTGTCGGCGGCGGCGTCGTCGGTCGCGTCGGCCTGCTCCTCACCGTCGGCGGGGTACCCGTCGGTCTCGGTGTCGTGGAGTTCGGTGCCGGTGCCGCGGCGGAGCCGGAGCCCGAAGACGCGGCGCTCGCCGTCGGCGTCGCGGCGCAGCAGCATGGGGACGAGGACGACGGCCCAGACCGCGACGATGGCGAGGTAGAGCGGAGAGCTGCTCATCGCCCCTCCTCGCGCATCCGTTCGTGCACCGGCCACCGTTCGTGGCACATCCGCTTCCGGACTCGGAGTCCGGCCTGACGGGCAGGTCGTCGTTGCAGCGAGGTACGGACGGTCCCCTTTCGCACTGTCGTGACCACTGCCGTTCCCGCTCGCGTCGACCGTGCTCGGAGGCTCCGGCCAGGCCCGTCACGGGCGCGCTCACGCTCCGCACGGTAAAACCCGCTGTTGGCAGAAGACGAGCATTGCGCCCGGTGTGTCGCGAGATCGCGACGCGTGCGTTGTGCCCGGCAGATCCCCTTGGCGGCGGAAAACTACTGCTGCGTAGGGTCTCAGCTGCCATTTCCCGATTCCGGGGACGGAGCTCAGGGAATGGTCAAGGATCCTTCCAGTTGCTGCCGGATCCGGCCATTCGGCCACATTCGCCGCACCGTTCGCTTTTGGCGAAACGCGTGCTCAGGTCTGGGCGCCGCGTGCGTTGCGCCATCGGGTGAGGAGTCCGGTCGGCACGTCCTCGACCGTCAGGGCGTAGCAGGTGTGGTCGCGCCACGCTCCGTCGATGTGCAGCTGGCGGCGGCGTACCCCCTCTTCCCGGAAGCCGAGCTTCTCCACCACCCGTCTGCTCGGCAGGTTCTCGGGCCGGATGTTGGCCTCGATCCGGTGCAGTCCGACGTGGAAGAAGCAGTGGTCGACGGCGAGGGCGAGCGCGGTGGGGGTGACGCCGCGCCCGGCGAAGCGGCGGTCGATCCAGTAGCCGACCTGGGCGGATCTGGCCGAGCCCCACACGATGGCGCCGATGGTGAGCTGGCCGACGAACTGGCGTTCGTAGGTCACCACCCACGGCAGGGCCACCCCTTGGCGCGCCTCGCGCCGCATCACCTGCGCCATGGCGACGTAGGGGGTGATGCCGGTGCGGTAGAGCGGGGTCTCGGGGTTGGTCGGCTCCCAGGGGCGCAGCCACTCGGCGTTGCGCAGCCGGACCTCGCGCCAGACGGCCGCGTCACGGATCCGCAGCGGTCGCAGGCGCACCGGTCCTTCTTCCAGGGTGACCGGCCAGCCGCGCAATCGATCCACTCCTCGATGATTCCGCCATTTCCCCGGCCGCGCCACCGCCCGCCGGGATCGGCGGGCGCGGTGCGGGCCGGAACCGGCGAAACGGGACCGGCGGGGACATGCCAACGATAATTCACCCGCCCGCCGCCGGGGGTGGGTCGGCGGCGGCCCCGCGCTCGTGGTCTCTGCCGCGCATCTGCCCGACGGCGTGCGCCAGCAGCGGACCGAGCACGGCCATGCCGTCGCGTACGCCGCCGGTGGAGCCGGGGAGGTTCACCACCAGCGTGCGGTGGCCGCCGCGCTCGACGACTCCGGCCAGGCCGCGTGAGAGCACGGCGGCGGGCACGCCCGCCTCGACGCCCTTGGCGCGCAGGGCCTCGGCGATGCCGGGGATCTCGTAGCGCAGCAGCGGGCGGGTGACCTCGGGGGTGGCGTCGGTGGGGCTGATGCCGGTGCCGCCGGTGGTGACGGCGATGTCGTAGCCGGCCTCGGCCGCGGCGGCGATCTCGGCCGCCACCTCGGGGCCGTCGGGGACGACCCGGGGGCCGTCGGCCGTGCAGCCGGCCTCGGTGAGCAGCCGGACCAGCAGGGGTCCCGAGGTGTCGTCGTAGACGCCGGCGGCGGCGCGGTTGGAGGCGGTGATGGCGATGGCTCTCATCGGTCCGGGTCCTCTCGGGGGCGGGTCCAGTGCCCGGTCTTCCCGCCGGTCTTCTCCTCGACCCGCACGTCGGTGACGACGGCGGCGGGGTCGACGGCCTTGACCATGTCGATGAGGCCGAGCGCGGCGGTCATCACGCAGGTCAGCGCCTCCATCTCCACACCGGTGCGGTCGGCGGTGCGCACGGTGGCGGTGATCGAGACGCCGTGGTCGGTGACCTCCAGGCCCACGTCCACGCCGTGGATCGCGATGGGGTGGCAGAGCGGGACGAGGTCGGGGGTGCGCTTGGCGCCCTGGATCCCGGCGATGCGCGCCACGGCGAGCGCGTCGCCCTTGGGCACGTTCCCGGAGCGCAGCGCGGCCACGGCGGCGGGCGCGAGCAGCACGGTGCCGCTGGCGGTGGCGGTCCTGGCCTGGACGTCCTTGCCGGAGACGTCGACCATGCGGGCCGCGCCGGCGGCGTCGAGGTGGGTGAGTCGGGGTTCGGTCATCGGTTCGGCAGCTTCATCACTTCGACGGTCTGGTCGGCCCCGATCGAGGTGGCCGGCTCGGGCACCACGATGAGGGCGTTGGTCTCGGCCAGCGCCGAGAACTGGTGGGAGCCCTGGCGGGTGACGGGCGCGACGACGTAGCCGTCGGGCCCGTACTCCAGGATGGACCGCAGGTAGGACCGGCGGCCTTCCGGCGAGCTGACGGGGGCGG
Organism: Allonocardiopsis opalescens; assembly: GCF_003002095.1. Lineage (GTDB taxonomy): Bacteria > Actinomycetota > Actinomycetes > Streptosporangiales > Streptosporangiaceae > Allonocardiopsis > Allonocardiopsis opalescens. The sequence continues at coordinate 69,499 of NZ_PVZC01000002.1, forward strand.
TGAGCCGGGCCCGCACCGACGGCAGCGGCTCGGGCGCCAGCCCCTGGAGCCGGGCCAGCGCGGGGCGGACGAACAGCTGGAAGGACACGTAGGCGCTGACGGGGTTGCCGGGCAGGGTGAAGATCGGGGTGCCGGCCTCGCCGACGGTGCCCCAGCCCTGCGGCATGCCGGGCTGCATGGCCACCCGTTCGAAGCTGACCGTGCCGAGCCGCGAGAGCACGTCCTTGACGACGTCGTGGGCGCCCATGCTGACGCCGCCGGTGGTGATGAGCACGTCGGCGTGGGCGAGGAGGTCCTCGATCGTGCCGAGCACGCCGCCGGGGTCGTCGCTGATGAAGCCGTGCCGGCTGCCGGCGCAGCCGGCCTCCATGGCGGCGGCGGTGAGCGCGAAGCTGTTGGACTCCCAGATCTGGCCGGGGCCGATGGGCCGGCCCGGTTCGACCAGTTCGGTGCCGGTGGACAGCACCACGACGCGCGGCCTGGGGTGCACCTTCACGGCCTTGCGGCCGACGGAGGCGAGCAGGCCCAGTTCGGCGGAGCCGACCCGGGTGCCCCGGCGCAGCACGACGGTGCCGGGGCGCACGTCGTCGCCGGCCCTGCGCACGGCGTTGCCGGGGCGCGGCGCCCGCCTGATCAGCACTTCGGCGATGCCGCCGTCGGTCCACTCCACCGGTACGACGGCCTCGGCCCCGGCGGGCAGCGGCGCGCCGGTCATGATCCGGGCCGCCATGCCGTCGCGGATCGCGTAGACGCCGCCGTCGCCGGCGCCGATGTCGGCCACGACCGGCAGCTTCACCGGGCTGCCGGGGCCGGCCGCGGCGACGTCGGCCATCCGCACCGCGTAGCCGTCCATCGCGGAGTTGTCGAAGGGCGGCAGCGCCACGTCGGCCGTGATCGGCTCGGCCAGTACCCCGCCGTAGGCGCGCAGCAGGTCGAGTTCGATCGGGTACACCGGTTGCACCACCGACAGGATGTCCGCGATGTGCTGTTCGACCGTCTTCATGGCCCGCTCCCTACCGCCCTGTCCACCCTGCCGTCCGCGCCGGGCACCGGCGCGCTAACGGGAGTCGGCCGTCAGCTGGTAGCTGTCCAGGAACTCCCGGAGCCACGGTACGAACTCCTTGGCCAGGTCGGGGCGCTCACACGCGAACTGCACCACGGTACGCAGGTAGTCGAGCTTGTTGCCGGTGTCGAAGCGGCGGCCGCGGAAGAGCACGCCGTGCACCGGGCCGCCCTCGGCCGGGCCCCGGCCGCTGAGGGTCTTGAGCGCGTCGGTCAGCTGGATCTCGCCGCCCCGGCCGGGCGGGGTGTGGCGCAGCACGTCGAAGACGGCCGGGTCGCACACGTAGCGGCCGATGATCGCCCAGCGGCTGGGGGCGTCCTGGGGGGCCGGCTTCTCCACCAGGTCCGTGACGGTGACGACGTCGTCGTCCTCGGTGGGGGTGATGGCGGCGCAGCCGTAGCGGGAGACGTGCTCGGGCTCCACCTCCATCAGCGCGACGACGCTGCCGCCGCGCTGCTTGCGCACGTCGATCATGCGGCGCAGCAGCTGGTCGTCGGAGCTGATCAGGTCGTCGCCGAGCAGCACGGCGAAGGGCTCGTCGCCGACGTGCTGCGCGCCGCAGAGCACGGCGTGGCCGAGGCCGCGCGGCTCGCCCTGGCGCACGTAGTGCACATTGGCCAGCTCGCTGGACTCGCGGACGGAGGCGAGCCGGTCGAGGTCGTCCTTGACCCGCAGCGCCTCCTCCAGCTCGTAGGCGCGGTCGAAGTGGTCCTCGATGGACCGCTTGCTGCGCCCGGTGATGAGCAGGATGTCGCCGAGGCCGGCGCCGACCGCCTCCTCGACGACGTACTGGATCGCGGGCTTGTCCACGATGGGCAGCATTTCCTTCGGCGTCGCCTTGGTGGCGGGAAGGAAACGGGTGCCGAGCCCGGCCGCGGGAACCACGGCCTTGGAAACCTGTTGGTAGTCCACCATGCCCGGAACCTTAGGCCATGGTGGTGCCCTCACGACGGGTACGGCGCGGTTAGCGTGGGCAACACGACACACGCGCCGCGCCCAGGGCGGCGCGGACGGGCTCGGGAGGCGCGGTGGCGGTGGGCGCGGAGAGCGCGGCGGCGAAGGCGGCGCTGCGCCGCCGGATGCTGGCGGCCCGGCAGGGGCTGACCGAGGCGGAGCGGTCCTTCGCGGGCTCGGCGCTGCGCGACACGCTGCTGGAGCGCCCCGAGCTGACGATGGGCGGCACCCTGGCCGCCTTCAGCGCGATGGGCACCGAGCCGCCGACGGGCCGGCTGCTGTACGGCCTGTGGAAGCGGGGCGCCTACGTCCTGCTGCCGGTGCTGCTGCCCGGCGGCGATCTGGACTGGGCGGCCTACGACGGCCCCGACTCGCTCGCGCCCGGCCCGGCCGGGGCGCTGGAGCCCACGGGGCCGCGGTACGGCGTGGACGCGGTGCGGCGGGTGGCCGCGATGATCGTGCCCGCGCTGGCCGTCGACGGCGCCGGGCGGCGCCTGGGGCGCGGCGGGGGCAGCTACGACCGCGCGCTGGCGCGGATGCCGGCCGGGGCGCTGACGATCGCCGCAATCTACGACGGCGAGCTGGTCGACGAGGTGCCGGTCGAGCCGCACGACCGGCCGGTGGCGGCGGTGGTCACCCCGGGCGGCGGCTTCCGGCGGCTGGGCTGAGGTCCGGCGGCGGGGGCCGCGCCGGAAATGTCCGCGGCCGCGGCGCCGTTGTGCTCCGTGGCACCGCGCGGGCCGGGCTCGGGCCCTGCCGCGGAGTAGCCGCGGAGGAGACGAGGTGCGCCGACGCGGTCCGCACCGGCGGCCCGGATGTCGCACCTGCGTCGCGCAGTGCGTAAGATTTAGCAGTCTTGAGGCCCGAGTGCCAGCAAGGAGGAGTCCGTGCCCACGTACCAGTACGCATGCACGTCATGTGACACCAAGCTCGAGGTCGTGCAGAAGTTCAGCGACGACCCGCTGACCACCTGCCCGGAGTGCGAGGGGCGGCTGCGCAAGCTCTACTCCGCGGTGGGCATCGTGTTCAAGGGTTCGGGCTTCTACCGCACCGACAGCCGGTCCGGCTCCAGCAGCGTCTCGTCGTCGGCCAACGGCGGCTCGAAGGACTCCGGCGGCTCCGCGGACTCCGGCTCGTCCTCGGCCAAGGAGAGCTCGGGCTCGGACGCGTCCTCGACCTCGTCGTCCTCTTCGTCCTCGGCCTCGTCGTCTTCGTCGTCGGGCGCTTCGTCCAGCAAGCCCGCCGCCCCCGTCTCCTGACCGCCACGGCGGCGCCCGCGGGCACCGTCGTGGCGCCGCCGCCGGCCGCGCGGCGGTGTGACACTCCGCACAGCGGTCGGCCGCGGCCCGGCGCGCCTGCGCTCAGCGCGCGGCCCGCCGCTCCCGCATGGCGTCGGCCAGGGCGCTGTCATAGCGCGACTCCTCGGCGGGCATCGCGGCCACCAGCGCCTCGGCGCGCTTGACGACCACGTCGGCGGCGAGCCGGTCGGTGGGCAGGTAGAGCAGGTCGGCCCGGACGCCCGCCAGCACCATCGCGCCGACCTCGTCGGGGTCGCGCCCGTAGGTGCGCAGCGCCGCGTCGCCCGCCTCGGCGAGCTCGTTCATCGCGGCCAGTTCGCGGTCGGACACCACTCCGGCCGGAAGCATTCGCACGCTGTTCTCCCCCACCTTCGTGCCGACCATGCCGGGGATCAGCACGCTCACCCCGATCGGCCGCCCCTCGTCGGCCAGGCCGCGCCGCAGCGCCTCCGACAGGCCCGTCACGGCGAACTTCGACGCGTGGTAGGTGTAGCCCGAGCTGCGCTCGGGGAAGACCGCCAGCCCCGCGGCCGAGGATGTGTTCACCACGTGCCCGGGCCCGCCCCGCTCGATCATGCGGGGCAGGAAGGTCTGGATGCCGTTGTTGACGCCGTCCAGGTTGATGCCCACGACGTAGTCCCAGGTGGCGTAGCTCAGCTCCGCGGAGATGGACTGGAGCGCGCCGACGCCCACACCCGCATTGTTCACCAGCACCGACACCGGCCCGACGCTGCGCTCGGCCGCGTCGGCCACTTCGGCGTAGCGCTCGCGGTCGCGCACGTCCAACTCGAAGACGGCGACGTCGGTGACCTCCGCCAGCTCCGCCCGCGCCTCGGCGAGGGCGTCCGCGTCGACGTCGGCGAGTGCCAGCCGCATGCCCGCGCCGGCGAAGGCCCGGGCGATCCCGCGTCCGATGCCCTGCGCCCCGCCGGTGATGAAGGCGGTCGCGCCCCTTACGTCCTCCATGCCGAACCTCTTCCCTGTCGAAAATCAGATTGACTCTATTTTTAGAGCTTATCTGTTTCCAGGGTCGATCCGGTAGGCTCGCCGCCATGGAACAGCCGCAGGGACTCCGGGAGCGCAAGAAGGCGCGGACCCGCCGCACCCTGGTCGAGACGGGGCTGCGCCTCTTCGACCGGCAGGGGTACGACGCGACCACGGTCGCCCAGATCGCCGCGGCGGCCGAGGTGGCACCGGCGACCTTCTTCACCTACTTCCCGGCGAAGGAGGACCTGGTCTTCGCCCAGCAGCCCGAACGCCTCCAGGCCCTGCACGCCGCCATCGCGGACCGCGCCCCCGGCGACTCCGTGGCCGACGTCCTGCTCCGCGGCGCGCGCCTGCTGCTCGAATCCGACGACTGGAGCATCGAGTCCGACACCGGCCTGTCCGCCGTCCGCGCCCGCCTGGTCGCCGAGGAGCCGTCCCTGCGCGCCGCCGCGCTGCGCCGCCTCTTCGACATCCAGGACGAACTGGCCGGCACACTCGCCCGCGCGTTCCCCGACGAACTGGACGACATCGCCGCCCACGCCGTCATCGGCTCCGTCGTCGGCGCCGTCATCAGCACCGCCATGTCCGCCGTCCGCCGCGGCGCCCCGGAGACCGTCCCCCAAGTAGCCATCCGCGCCGCCCAGATCGCCCTGGCGGGAACGGCCTGACGGCCCGGGCGGCGGAAGCGGGGACGACTCCTACGGCCCCGGCCGCCCGCACGCGCTCTCCCCCGCACGCGCTCTCCCCCGCACGCGCTCTCCCCTCGCAGGCACCCACACACACCCCCGCCCTCCCAAGGGGGGACGACCCCACATCCAGAATTTCGCGGCCGACACCGCCGCCGCCAGGGGCTACCCGCCGGTTGTGGACAACTCCGCCCGGGCGCCCGCGCCTGTGGACAGTGCGAGGCGGCCGGCCGCCGTTCCGCGTTACCGTCCCGGCATGCACACCACACCGCCGTCCCCGCGCCCCCGTCCCGCCCGCGCGAACCGGCCGCCCGGCAGCGCATGGCAGCGCGGCGCGCTCACCGTCGCCCGCTACCGCCGCCCCGCCGCGGCCGCCCTGTGCGCCGGCGCCGCGCTCGCCGCCCTCTACCTGGTCCGGCCGCCGCCCGAGCCCACCGCCGCGGTGCTGGCCGCCGACCGCGATCTCGCGGCCGGCGAGGTCATCGCCGCGGGCGCCGTCCGCACGGTCCGCGTCCCCACCGCCCTGCTGCCCGACGGCGCCCTGCGGCCGGGCTCCCGCCGCGCGGGCGAGCGCGTCGCCGGGCCGGTCCGCCGCGGCGAGGTGCTGACCGACGCCCGCCTCGACGCGCGGCCGCACCCCGACGACTTCGGTCCCGGCCTCGTCGCGGCGCCGGTCCGGCTCACCGACGGCGGCGTCGCCGCGCTGCTCCGCCCCGGGCAGCGGGTGGATCTACTGGCGGCCGGCGACGCCACCGAAGGCGCCGCCGTACGGCTCGCCGAGCGCGCGCCCGTGCTGGAGGTGCCGCAGGCGCAGCCCGACGCGGTCGACGGAGCGCTGATCGTGCTGGCCCTGACCCCGCAGCAGGCCGCCCAACTCGCCGCCCAGACCATCCACTCCCATCTCTCCGTTACCATACGTAACTGATTCATATCTCAACGTATCCACTGCGCGTACCCCCGGTCCCACGCGACCACGCGCGTCCCGACTCCCCGAAACGAAAGGCCGAACGACCTCATGAGCGGCTTCCGGAAGTTCCTGCTCCAGGGCAATCTCGTTCAGCTCGCCGTCGCCGTCGTCATCGGCGCGGCCTTCAGCGGACTCGTCACGTCCTTCACCGACGCCTTCATCTCGCCGCTGCTGGCCCTGCTCATGGGCGGCCTCCCCGACTTCAGCGCGGCGGCCTTCACCGTCGGCGACGCGGTGTTCCAGTACGGCCTCTTCGTCGACGCGCTGATCGACTTCGTGATCATGGCCGCGATCATCTACTTCCTGGTGGTGCTGCCGATCTCCAAGGTTCTGGAGCGGATCACCAAGAAGGAGGAGGCGACCGAGCACGAGTGCCCCGAGTGCCGGAGCCTCATCCCGCTGGCCGCCACCCGGTGCAAGTTCTGCACCAGCGAGGTCGCCGCTGCGATCACCTCCTGACCCGGCCCGCCCGGGTCCGGCCCCGACGGGCCGCCGCGGGGCCGGACCCGGCACGGCCACGGACGACGGGTCAGTAGTCGGCCTGCTCGGGCACGAACTCCCAGTGCCAGGGCTCGAAGGGGTTCGACTTCGCCCAGTCCGGGTGGATCCAGCCGTACCGCTGCCCGTGCTCCTCCAGCCAGTTGAACTGCTCCGAGCGGAAGTTCTGGATCCCGCCGCAGAGGTCGAGCGCCATGCCGAGGCCGTGGTTGCTGGTGCCGGGCACCGCCGCGAAGCCGGGACGGCTGTAGAACACCGACTGCTGCTCCGACAGCGGCCGGTAGGCGTCGGTGATGCAGATCGTCTCGCCGAAGTGGTCGAGGTACTCGTTGTTCAGCTCGATGAAGGCGGCGGCCGCGTCCGGGCGCAGCAGCTCGCCCTCTTCGTGCAGCTCGCACAGGTATTCGCTGGGGATCAGCCCGTTGGGATACTGGTCCGCCTCGGCCGCGAGGCCGGGATCGCAGGAGTCGTTGGTGTAGGGCATGTACCGCTCGCTGCTGAGCCCGCGCTCCTCCAGCTCGGCCAGCAGCTCGTCCGTCGACGCCTCGGACTGCTCGCGCAGTGCGTCGACCTGCGAGTCGACCTCCACCCGCTCCAGCTGGGTGCTCGCCTGAAGCTCCTGCGCCTCCCCGGCGAGCTCGCGCTGCCGCTCCTGCAGCTCGGCCGCCTCCTCGATCATCGCCTGCTGGTTCTCGCTCAGTTTCTGGAAGTCCGCGGCCAGCCGCAGGTCCTCCTCGGACTCCGACGAGGTCAGGATGCCCGCGACCCCGCCCAGGTCGGTCTGCTGGTAGGCGGCATTGGCGATCGCCCCGATCGGCTCGCGCAGCTCGGTCAGCCGCGTCTCGGCCTGCTGCAGCTCGTGCAGCGTGCCGACCAGCTGCTCCTGCGCCTCCTCCAGGCTCTGCTCACGCTCGCGGTACTCCCGCTGCGCGGCCTCCAGCTCCTCGGCGGCGGCGGTCGCGTTCTCACGCAGCTCGCTCAGCCGGTCCGCGGCGCTCACCGGAGCGCCGGCACCGAGGGCACCGGGGAGCAGCGACGTCAGGGCCCCGAGGACCACCAGACGTGTCGCCAGTCTCCGAATGGACACCCAATCCCCTCCGCGGGACGTCGTCGTGCAGAGCGACCGGGGACGTCTCACCGGCTCGGCGCACGCCCGCGCCCGCACTTTGCGAGTGGATCGTACGCGGTTCCCGGTTCGTCCGGACGCGATACCGCCCCAGCGGGCGACCCAGCGTACGGAGCCACGCACGGGACGTATCGTGCGGCGCGCAGACGGGTCACCTCCACCGCGAGCAGACCCATGCTAAACGCATACGCACCGTGCCCGAACCCCAGAACCGCGCACCCCGGACACGAAACGCCAAAATCACCGGCCGGACGGCGCCAGATCCGCGACCAGACCCACCAAGGCCCACCGATACGTCAGCACCACCGGCCCTTCGCCGACGCCGCCTCCAGCCCCGACCCAGCCGCGGACGCAAAAGCCAGGCGACCCGCCACCCACCTGTGCCAGACTTGAGCCGGTCACGGCAGGCGCTCACAGCCGCCCGCCCGGCCGGGATTCGATAGACTCGGCCCACGAACGCCCTCGTAGCTCAGAGGATAGAGCGTCGGTTTCCTAAACCGTGCGTCGCAGGTTCGATTCCTGCCGGGGGCACCCCACAGACCAGCCAGAACCTCAGGTGACCAGCGGATACGTTGGTCCCTGGGGTTTCGTGCGTGTGCAGCCAGATGCCGCCAGAAGCGGTCCGATGCGAGGGTTTGCGGAATATGCGCGGCATGGATTCCGAGGCGTCCACGCAGGTCAGCCGGGCAACAGCGGCGCGTCCCCAGGGTGTCCCTGACCTTGGCAGCGCCGGAGGCGTGAAGGTTCCCCGCGCAGGAGACGACACCTCATGCGGGCTTAAGTTCCCGCCGCGTCCTTAGGACGAGCTCTCAGCTTTTGAGTCACTGCCACGTCTTGCCCCTCCCCGATCGACCGAACCCGAGACGATGGGAGCGCCTGGTTCCGACCAACTGACGGGCTCTTTAGCAACCATCGAGGCCTGTGACGACGTCGTCTGAAATGCCATGAAGGCCGCCCAAGCGGCGGAGCACCATGTTGCTCAGCGACGCCCCCACCTGGCGAGAGCCCGAATAACGGCGGGGATGTCCTCAGTTCGAGCCCGGAGTAGTGCAATAACTCCCAGTACGAGCCACGGCACGAGCATGAGCAGCACAGGAAGAGCAAAAGACACGACAGAACACCTTTCAATGCGTCTGTCGCTGGCCCAAAATGCTACACTCGCGAATCTTGCGGAGACGCGACTGCAGCACCTGCAATGCGTTGTCCTCCAGGACGGAACACGACGCAAAACAGACGCCAGCGTAGTTCTGGCCAGATCATCACACTCTGCTCCCCTTCTCGTCAACCATGGGCGGAGACAGATACCAAGGTTAGTAACAGCGGAATGGATTCCGAGGCGTCCGCGCAGGTCAGCCCGGACAGCAGCGAAGGCCCCAGGGGCATCCTGGGGCCTTCGGGGAGCAGCGCACACGGTCAGTCGTCGTCTCGATCTTCGCCAAGGACCCCGTCAATGCGGCTGTTCATCGTCTAGGACTCGCCGTCGAGACAGCCGGCGTAGATGTCGAGCAGCACCTTGACCGAGTGGCCCGCCCGGTCCGCCACTTCGGGCGCCGGCACTCTCCCGTTGAGCCAGAGTGTCACCGCGGCGTGCCGCAGGGCGTACGGCGTCGCCCCGAGCGGAGACGCCACCTGAGCCGGCGTGAGCGCGAGCGTCCGCGCCTGCCGCCAGACCGACTCGATCGCCGACATGCGCTCGCACGTTGTACGCGACACACAGCCTCAGTATAGAAACAGGAAAGGACTTATACAGATAAGTAGGGGAGTCAATGTTGCGGTCTCCTCCCGTTGCAAGACGTTTGGATACCAGGTGTGCCGACGGACGTTCGCCGGGGAGCTTGACCAGGTTGGGGAGGTGCGGCGGTTCGTCGCGGAACACCTGGACGGGGCGGCCGGGCGCGATGACGCGGTGTTGCTGGTTGCGCGCCGTCGCGCGATCGAGCACCACGGCACGGGACGGTGGTCGCCCTCCGGCGCTGGTCACCAAGGCAGGGGAAGGCTCCTAGGCTGGCTCAGGTGCCTTGGTGGTTGCCCCCTTGGTGCGGTCGCATAACAGAACGGCACGATCTGGGGCTGCGGAATATGCGCGGAATGTTCTTGGTGTTGCCACCACCCACACCCCACTTTCACACAGGTCAGCACCCCACCGCACCCGACAACGCCGATCGTTTCCTAAACCGTGCGTCGCAGGTTCGATTCCTGCCAGGGGCACCCTCAAGTAGCAGCGAAAGACCCTCTCAACAACACAGATGCTGTGAGGAGTCTTGCTCGCCAGTCCGGTTCAGTCCGGCAGAATTCAGCTTCCTAGGGCTGGTCGTGCCCAATACGTGCCGACGTTTCGGCGCTCGGGATTCTATGAGTCCTTGAGCATGGCCTCAATGAGGCGGCACGCCCGCCCATGCCGTCTCAGCGGACAGGGCCGGAACGTCGATAGGACCACGAGGGCGGACGCGTTCAACCGGCGGCCGCGCGGCCCGCGCACCGGGTCAGGTGCGCACGCGCAGTCCGGCCAGAATGGTCTCCTGCAGGTCGTCGAACTGGGCGGCGCCCTCGGGGCCGCGTCCCAGGTAGCCGCCGATCTCCAGATGCGTCAGGCCGTGCACGGCCTGCCAGAGGATGCGGGCCACCCGGTAGGCGTCCCCGCTCAGTTCTCCCGCGTCGATCGCCGCCTGCACGCCCTCCACCAGGGCGAGGAAGGCGGGCCAGGCGCCGGCCAGGGCGTCGGGGTCCGGCCGGAAGTGCGGCACCGAGCGGCCGAACATGAGCAGGAACAGTTCCGTCTCGTCCCCGGCGAAGGCGCGGTACTCCTGCCCCATGCGACGCAGCCGCTCGATCGGTCCGCCGGCGTGCGAGGCCCGCTCGAAGCGTTCGCGCAGGAGGCGGAAACCCTCGTGGTACAGGGCGGCGACCAGCGCCTGCTTGCCGCCGTAGCTGCTGTAGACGGCCTGAGTGGAGGCGCCCACCGCCTGGGCGATCCGCCGCACCGTCAGCGCCTCGGGACCGTGCTCGCGCAGCAGCGCGAGGGCGGCGTCGAGCATGGCGTCCCGGCCGGGCCGGGAATGCGTGGGCTGGACCACTGGACATTGCTCCTATAACTAAGTTATTACTAAGTTATGACCAGTTCAGAGTACTCTCCGCACAAACCCGGCACGGCACGCCGCCCGCCTCTGTTCATCCGGATCGTCACCGACAGACGGCGGCTCCGCGCCGCCCACCTGCTGCTGTCCCTCGGGCTCGGCGTCCACGTGTACGGCCCATGGACCGACGAACCGGCGCTGCGCGCTCTCACGCAGTTCGGCCTGTTCCCCGCCATCGCCCTGGTCGGAGTGCTGCTGTGGCAGGCACCGCGAGTCCGACGGCTCGCGACGCGATGACCGGCGGCCGCCCGCTGCCCGCGGCACTCGCGGTCTTCGAACGCCGCCCCGCACCGCACTGGATCCCGGTCCTGCTCCCGATCGGCCTCGTCCTGCTCTTCGTCGGACAGCTCCTGGTGGCGAACAGCTTCGCGCTCGCCCGCCACCCGGTCTCGTCCTTCGCCGCCCAGTTCACCTTCGACGGCGCGACGGTGCGCGACCACTATCTGACAATGCAGGCCCAGGGAACGCTCGACGCCTTCATCACCTCCCGCCGCCTGGACTACGTGTTCATCCTCGGCCTCGCGCTGACCACCACCCTGGCCCCCATCATCTACGCACGGCTCCAGCCCCCCGGATCCCGGCTGCGCGCACTCGACCTGATCTGCGTCTGGATCATGCCGCTCTCGCCACTCCTCGACGCGATCGAGAACGTCCTGGAGTTCGCCATGCTCAACACCGTCCTCAGCGACCCGAACGCCGTACCGCACACCCTCACCGTGACCCAGTCCTGGCTATCGGTGGCCAAGTACGCGACCGGCCCACCGATCGGCCTGGGCCTGCTCACCGTCAACGTCATCGCACTCACCCTCACCGCGATCCGTACCGGCGGCCCCGGCGCACCCGCCACCCCGGCCGACACCCCGCCCCCAGGGGAGCCGGTGCGACGGTGACCGGCCGGATTCAACGATCACCCACGCCCGCCCGGCCCTCGCGCACAGGGCTCTCCCCGCCCCGCGCCGCACGCTGCTCGGGTACACCGTCCGCTCCATGCACTCGGGGTGAATCGATCGACTACACCATGGCCGTAGCCCTGACCTGGTCCACTCCGCGCACACGGGGGGTGAGCCGGACCCGCGGGTCGTCCGCATGGCGGTTGACGCGTCCGTCTCGCACCCGCAGGCACTCCCGGGGCGTGCCGGGCGAGCAGGCTCCGGCCCTGTCCCCGCCCGGGAGGCCGCCCACGGCTTCGGCCGCTGCGGTCGCGCCGGTCCAGCGCGCAGACGCGAGTGCTGACGCCCGACCAGGCATCGGATGGCGACCTGCGACGGTGCCACCCACCCGCGTCACACGGCCGCCTTCCACAGATGCGACCACGGTCCGGCCGACCGGAACGCAGTACAGGATGACCTGATGAGTCGGATCCCGTCTGCTGCGGAGAGGGCACGCAGGGACGTCGGTTGCCACAGGAGCCGCTTGATTTGGGATTGATCTCGGACGGCCGCTCAGCACGGACGATCGCTGCGTCCACACCGCAACCGGTTGCCGCCGAATCGTCGGACCGGGCTCCGCATCGGCCTGGGCCGCGACCACTGATGCGGCAAGGTCGTCGTGGCCGACGCTGCCCTGATTGCGCGCGGCCGAACACTGCCGGGGACTCGTGCGGTCGACGAGGGAGTGTCCCGCACGGCCCGGCGGCTACAGCCTCCCGGCCGACCATGGCCGCAGCCCGCTCGTACTGCACGCCTGGACCGTCACTGGACGCCCTTCGACCTGGCCGACACACTCCCCGCTTATGCCCGACCACCGCCGCGCTCCGAGCGTACGGCCGACCGGGGCGACCGGCGCGACTGCCGCCTTTGGGGTCAGCACGGTGCGCGCTGCTGATCCGGGTGGCGTCCTTCGCGGTGATGTACGGCTGCTACGTCGTCACCCCGTGGACCCACGCTGCTGTTCGACGCAGGGCTGTCGGCGACGGACGGGCCGACCGGTTGCACGCTGCTCAACTCCGGGGCATTTCGACGCCGCAGTACTCGGGGTGGTGGCCGCACACGTCGCACTCAAGTGAGTGTCGGCGGCGGTGACGCTATTCGTGTTCGGCCCGTCGACCGGCTCCCTGTCCGCGGCCGTTACGATCGGTGCGCTGACCGGGCTGTTCAGCAACAGTTGCGCGGCCGGGCGGTACGCCATCGCACCGCCGCGGTACGCGCCGTCGGTGCGAGCGGCCGGGGTGGGCCGGACGATCGGGGCCGGGCGGGAGTGATCGTCGCGCCGCTGATCGCAGGTGTGCCGCTGAAAGCGTCGTGGACGTCGACGCAGCTGTACGGGCCCGCGGCGGCGTTCATGCCGGTCGGCGCCGCAGTCGCGCACCTGCCCGGCTCGGGCGCAGCCCTTGCCCAGGACCACCAGACCCTCGTACCCGCCCCGGCGGCCCGAGCGGGGATCGGTGCTGAGGGCCCTCCGGCCGAGTCCGCGCGGCTGCTACCGTCGCAGCGCCCACCCGTCGGCGAGGCTGGAGGATGCGCCATGGCCGGGCCGTACGCCCCGATCGAGCCCTACGACCACGGGATGCTGGACGTGGGTGACGGGCACCGCGTGTACTGGGAGCTGTGCGGGAACCCCGAGGGACGGCCCGTGGTGGTGGTGCACGGCGGGCCCGGGTCGGGGTGCACGCCGAACAGCCGGCGTGCCTTCGACCCCGAGCGGTTCCGGATCGTCCTGTTCGACCAGCGCGGCTGCGGGCGGAGCACGCCGCACGCGGGCGACACCACCGCCGCCCTCGCGGCCAACACCACGCACCATCTGATCGCCGACATGGAGCGCCTCCGCGCGCACCTGGGCATCGAGCGGTGGGCGCTGTACGGCGGCTCGTGGGGGTGCACGCTGAGCCTCGCCTACGCCCAGCGGCACCCGGAGCGGGTGTCGGCGATCGTGCTGGTCGCCGTGACCATGACCCGGCGCTCGGACATCGACTGGCTCTACCGGGGCGTCGGGCGCTTCTTCCCCGGGGAGTGGGAGCGCTTCCGCGCACTGGCGGGCGGGGACGGGACCGACCTGCCCGCCCGCTACACCCGGCTGCTCAACGATCCCGATCCCCGGGTGCACACCCGCGCGGCGGCCGCCTGGGCGGACTGGGAGGACACCGTGATCTCCCAGGAGCCCAAGGGCCGCCGCGGAGCCTACGGCGACCGCCCGCCCAGGGCCCTGCTCGCCTTCACCCGCGTGTGCGCGCACTACTTCTCGCACGGCGCGTGGCTGGAGGAGGGCGAGCTGCTGCGCGAGGCGCACCGCCTGGCCGGCATCCCGGGCGCGCTGGTGCACGGCCGCCTGGACCTGGGCGGCCCGCTGTCGGTCGCCTGGGACCTGGCCCGCGCCTGGCCGGACGCGCGCCTCGACATCGTCGAGGACGCCGGCCACACCGGCAGCCCGGCGATGGCCGAGGCGGTCCTGCGGGCGGTCGACGGGATCGGCGAGCGGACGGACGGGCGGTAGCGTTCGGTCCAAGACCGGCCTTCATGGGCCCGATGTGCCGCTCACGCCTCGGTGTCGCCGGTCGGTGCGGGGGGCGCGTCGGCCTTGGTGTAGACGAGGTGGACGACGCCGGTGGCGTCGAAGGTGGTGGAGGAGAGGAGCTTGAGCGGGACGGTGGCGCCGTCGGTGAAGAGTTTCTGGCCGTGGCCGACGACGATGGGGTGGACGAGGAGGTGCAGCTCGTCGACGAGCTTGTGCTCCAGCATCCAGCGGACCAGGCGGGCGCTGCCGGTGGTGCCGAGGCGGGTGTCGGCCTTGAGTCTGGTCAGCTCGGCGGCGATGTCGCCGTTGATCAAGGTGGAGTTCTGCCAGGTGGCCTCGGTGAGGGTGGAGGACACGACGTACTTGCGGGCGCTGTTCATGGCCTCGGTCATCGGGTCGCCGGGGTCGGCCTTGGGCCAGTACTCGGCGAAGCCCTCGTAGGTGGTCCGGCCGAGGAGGGTGGCCTCGGCCTCGCCCATGAGCTGTCCGACGACGGCGCCCATCTGGTCGTCGAAGTAGGGGAAGTGCCAGGTCTCCGGCGCCTCGATGACGCCATCGAGGGAAATGAACAGGCTGGACTTGATGAAACCCATCTCGTGCTCCTTCTTCGGTCCGGACGGGCGCCCGGTGCGGTGTGCCTTCACTACAAGGTCGAACGGCGATCCGCGGAATCGACACGCCACCCGCCCTCGTTCGGTCGGGCGCTCCGGCAGCCGACCGGGGCGGCCGCCGACGCGGCCGTCACGGCCGCGGTGCGGCCTGGTGGTGATGTGCGCCATCCATGATCGCGCAGGCCGCTGTGACGGGTGGCGGCGCGGGAGTGGTCGGCGCTCGGCTGGAGTCGCCGTACCGCGCCCGGGTAGCGGCCCGCCGACCGCAGGCGGGTTGGGTGACCGGACGGCTCACCGCACGGGGGACGCGGTGACCGGGCTTGCGGCAAGGGAATTTTCGGCCGTCCGCGCGGCTTGCCCTGCTCGGGCGCCGCCGCGGGCGGCACGTTCGCGAAGGGGGACGGGTGATGGGGTCGGGCGGACGCGTGACGCGGGGCTTCACCGGGCGCAGGCGGGGCGGGAAGCGGCGGCTGCCGCCGGGGCAGTACGACGTCGGGCCGCAGTTTCCGGTGCTGTCGGCCGAGGCGACGCCGCGGATCGACACGGAGCGGTGGAGCTTCCGGATCGAGGGTGCCGTGCGCGAGGCGGTCGAGTGGGACTGGGAGGGCATCCACCGGCTGCCGCCCGGCTCCTACAGCGGCGCCATCCACTGCGTGACGTCCTGGTCGAAGTTCGACACCTCCTTCAGTGGTGTGAGCGTGGACGAACTGCTCGACCGGGCCGGGCCGCTGCCCGAGGCGACGCACGCGATGGCCTTCTCACACACCGGCTACACCACCAATCTGCCGCTGGCCGACATCACCGGCGGGAAGGCGTGGGTGGTCTGGGAGTACGACGGCGCGCCGCTGCCGCCCGAGCACGGCGGGCCGGCCCGGCTGCTGGTGCCGCACCTGTACTTCTGGAAGAGCGCCAAATGGGTGGCCGGGCTGCGGCTGATGGACCACGACGAGGCCGGGTTCTGGGAGCGCAACGGCTACCACCACCGCGGCGATCCTTGGCAGGAGCAGCGGTACACGGGCGACTGAGCCGGCCCGTCCGGCGCCCCGGCCCCGCCCGCGCGGGCGCGCCGGTCGCGCCTCGCCGTCGGGCGGCTCCCGGTGGCCGGTGCGCGCGCCGGGCGGCCGGACTCAGCGGCGGGCATGCCACTCCAGCGTGGCGGCCACGACGCGGTCGGTGGCCGCGCTGCTCTGGTGGGGGCCGATCGGCAGGCTGAGGACCTGGTCGGCGAGCGCCTCCGCGATCGGCTGGGGTGCCGGGTGGTCCGCGGCGTAGACGGCGGAGCGGTGCGCGGGGGTCGGGTAGTGGATGACCGTCCCGATGCCGGCGGCGCCGAGTGCGGCGGCCGCGCGGTCGCGCTCGGCGCGCGAGCGGGCGCGCACCACGAACAGGTGCCAGGACGGGTCCGCCCACTCGGCCGTGCGGGGCGGCACCAGTCCGTCGAGGCCGGCCAGGCCGCGCAGGTAGCGGTGGGCGATGGCGCGGCGGCGGGCGTTCCACTCGTCCAGGCGGTCCAGCTTGACGCGCAGCAGCGCCGCCTGGAGCTCGTCCAGCCGCGAGTGGGTGGCCGCCAGCTCGTGCACGTACTTGACCCGGGAGCCGTAGTTGCGCAGCAGGCGGAGCCGGTCGGCGATGGCGGGGTCGCCGGTGACGACGGCGCCGCCGTCGCCGAGGCTGCCGAGGTTCTTGGCCGGGTAGAAGCTGAAGGCCGCCGCCGCGGACGGTCCGGAGCCGATGGCGCGGCCGCGCAGCCGGGCGCCGTGGGCCTGGGCGGCGTCCTCGACGACGGGGATGCCGTGCCGGCCGGCGACGGCCGCGATGGCGTCCAGGTCGGCCGGGTGCCCGTAGAGGTGGACGGGCAGCACGGCCGCGGTCCGGGGGGTGATCGCGGCCTCGACCGTGTCGCCGGTGAGGACGTACAGTTCGCCGTCGGGCTCGACCGGTACCGGGCGGGCGCCGGTCGCGGACACGGCGAGCCAGGTGCCGATGAAGGTGTGCGAGGGGACGATCACCTCGTCGCCGGGGCCCACGTCCAGGGCGCGCAGGGCCAGCTCGATGGCGTCGGAGCCGCTGCCGACGGCGACGCAGTGCGGGCGGCCGCAGTAGCGGGCGAAGGCGGACTCGAAGGCGGCCAGTTCGGGGCCGAACAGGTAGCGGCCCGAGCGCAGCACCCGCGCCACGGCCGCGTCGATCTCGGCGCGCAGCTCCTCGTAGGGCGCGACCAGGTCGAGGAAGGGGATCTCGGGGGAGGCGGCGGTCATGACGGGCGCTCCCTCACGGCACGGGCGAACTCGGTGTACTCGCGGAAGTAGTCGTTCTCGTCGTAGTGGGCCGAGGCGAGCACCACGGCGACGGCCCCCGGGGAGAAGTGGGTCAGCCGGCGCCAGATCATCGGGCCGATGTAGAGGCCGAGGCCGGGCCGGTCCAGTTCGTAGCTCGCCTGCCGGTAGCCGTCGTCGACGGTGACCCGCAGCCGGCCGTGCACGGCGATCATCAGCTGGCGCAGCTCGCGGTGCCCGTGCCCGCCGCGCTCCGCGCCCTGCGGGATCCCGTAGAGGTAGTAGACGCGCTCGATGGGGAAGGGCACGTCGGTGCCGGTCTCCACCACCGCCAGCCCGCCGCGGGCGTCGGCGTGCTCGCGCAGCTCGACCAGGCGGGTCGGCTCGGCGGCCGTGCCGGGCGGCCGCCGCGGCCCGGCGCTCACCGGGCCGCCGGGAGAATCGCGACGAACAGGCCGCGCCCGGACGGGCCGCCCTCCAGGTAGCGCGCCTGGTAGCCCGCCCGGGCGGCCGCGCGCTCGTAGCCCTCCCGGGGGTGGAGGGTGAGGTGGTGCCGCTCGGCGAGGTGGCGGGCGCCGCCGACCGGGTCGGCGAGCACGTAGTGCACGTCGATGACGGTCACCCCGTCCTTCTCCACGGAGTGCGAGACCCGCGCGAGGGTGCGTTCGCCCGCGCGGACGATGTCGGCGGCGACGTAGCCCTCGATGAAGGTCTCGGGGAACCACCAGGGTTCCACCACGAGCACCCCGCCGGGCTCGGTGTGCCGCGCGAAGCAGGCGAAGGCCGCGTCCAGCTCGGCCTGGCCGGACAGGTGCGCGATCGAGCTGAACATGCAGGTCACCGCGGAGAAGCGCCGGCCGAGCGCGAAGTCGCGCATATCGCCGACGGTGACGCGGGCCCCGGGGGCGCGGCGGGCCGCGATCGCCGCCATGTCCTCGGCCAGCTCCAGCCCTTCGGCGCGGGCGAAGTGCCCGGTGAAGTGCCGCAGGTGGGCGCCGGTGCCGCAGGCGACGTCGAGCAGCGAGGACGCCCCCGGGCAGCGCTCCCGGACCAGCGCGGCGACGTCGGCCGCCTCGCGGGCGTGGTCCTTGCCCCGGTTGGTGTAGAAGAGCTCGTAGATCTCGGCGAACTCACCGTCGTACATCGGCCGGTCCTTCCGCGCGCACGAGCCGCGCCAGCTCGGCGGCGACCTCGTTGGGTGTCGGCTGGGCGCGCATCTCGGCGCCGATGCGCTCGGCGTTCGCACGGTAGGAGGGGTCGGTCAGCACCTGCTCCACGGCCTGCCGGATGCTGCGCGCGTCGGCCCGCGAGGGGTGGACGTAGACGCCGTTGCCGTTCGCGGTGATCTGCCGCCCGCGCACGCTCACGTCGTACATCTCGCCGACGAGGACCTGCGGCACCCCGTACACGGCCGCGGTGCCGGAGGTGCCGGTGCCGCCGTGGTGCACGATGGCCGAGCAGCTCGGCATGAGGGCGTGCAGCGGGACGAAGTCGACCAGCCGCACGTTGTCCGGCACCGGCCCCGAGCCGCGCTGCGCGCTGGGCACGGTGGCGACCAGTTCGGCGTCCAGGTCGGCGAACTCGTCGAGCAGTTCGGACAGCACCAGGCCGTGGCCGATCGTCCGCTCGGCGGAGACGCCCACGGTCAGGCAGACCCGCGGCCGCTCGGGCGGCTCCAGCAGCCACGGTTCCGGCACGGACGGGCCGTTGTAGGGGATGTAGCGCATCCCGATCCTGCGCAGCTCGCCGGGGAGCCGCAGGCTGGGCGGCGTGGTGTCGATCGACCACTGGCCGACGGTCAGCTCCTCGGAGAAGGCGAAGCCGTGCCGCGCGCCGCTCCACTCGTACCATTCGCGCAGCGGGTCCTCGCGGTGCGCGGGCGGCTGCGCCGCGGCCGCGTCGAGGAAGTGGCGGCGCATCGAGTCGAGCACGTCGGGGCCCCACAGCAGCCGGGCGTGCGGGGTGCCGGTGGCGGCGGCGGCCATCGCGCCGCCGAAGGTGAACTGCTCCCAGATGATCAGGTCGGGCCGCCAGCGGCGGGTGAACTCGATCAGGCCGGCCACGAAGGGCTCGTCGTTGACCATCGAGTAGAAGGTGGGCACCAGCACGCTCTGCTGGCCGAGCAGGTACTCCCAGCTGCGCCCCTTGGCGGGGTCGTCCAGGTCGATGCCCGAGGCCCAGATCTGGATCTCCTGGCCGATCTCGCCCATCAGCTCGACGAAGGCGGTGTCGGCGCCGACCGGGACCCCGGTGAGCCCGGCGCCGGTGACGGCCGGCATCAGCGCGGGCTGGCTGGCGACGCGGACCTCGTGCCCGGCATTGCGCAGCGCCGAGGCGAGCGGCACCAGCGTGTGGAAGTGGGTGTCCCAGGCGAAGCAGGCCAGCAGGAAGCGCAGCGGGCGCCGGGGGCCGCTCATGCCGCCACCGCCAGCGGGAAGGAGTGCCAGCCGCGCACCACCGGGGAGCGGCGGGGGCGCAGCGGCGCGCCGGCGGGGGCGAGGTCGGGGCGGTGCGCGGCGAGGGCGGCGAGGGCGAGGGCCGTGAGGCGGTGCACGGTGCTCCCGGCCGCCCCCGGTCCGATCGGTTCGGCCGGTCCGGGTTCGCGGTCGGGCCGGAACAGGTCGGGTTCGGTGAAGGCCCGCGGGTCGCGGTTGGCGCCGCCGACGAGCACGACCACCTGCTCGCCCGCCGCGACCGCCCGCCCGGCCAGTTCGACGTCCTGCTGCGCGACGCGGGCCCGGATCTGCACCGGCGGGTCGAAGCGCAGGGTCTCGGCGGCCACCGCGGCGGCCGCGTCCGGTTCGGCGCAGCCGCCCGGCCACCGGTCGGGCAGCAGCGCCGCGACGGCGTTGCCGACGGCGGCCGCCACCGGCTCGGTCAGCGCGACGACCAGCGCCACCGCGTCCTCGGCGGCGCCCAGCTCCTTCAGCCGCAGCAGCGCGGCGGGCACGCTCACCGCGGTGGCCAGGCGCTGCGCGGCCAGCTCCACGTTGAGGGCGGGCGCGAGTTCGGCGCTGAGCGCGGCGAGCGGCGCCGGCGGCAGGTCGAGCAGTCCGGCGGCCATCGCGGCGGCGCACGGCCGCGCGTAGTCGGCGACGAGGTCGAAGGCGGGCGGCAGGCGCTCGGCGCGGTCCGCGCAGACCGCGGCCAGCGCGCCGGGGTCCAGGCGCACGGCCGGTCCCGGCGGGGCCAGGTCCAGCGGCTGCACCACGGGGCCGGGATCGGATCCGTCGGGCGCGTGCTCGCCGAAGCGGCCGTCGGCGAGCACCGCGGCGGCCACCTCGTACCGGGCGGTCACCCAGGCGCCCACGGCGCTGCGCACCAGCGGGTCCGCCTCGCGGACCGCCGCGGCCAGCGGGTAGGGGTCGTCGTCGAAGCCGGTGAGCAGGCGCGCGTAGTGGTCGCCGTGGGCTCCGTGCACCCATCTGAGCGCCTGGGCCAGCTGCAGCCGCCGGCCGAGTTCGTGGTCGGCCAGGTCCCGTTCGTTCCGCATGGTCAGCTCCGTCCGCACAGTCCGTCCAGCCAGGTGTCGATCTCGTGCGCGGTGACCTCGGCGAAGTCCCGCATGACGGTGAAGTGGTCGCCGGGCACGTCCACGGCCCGGTGCTCGAACGGCCAGCTGGCCCGCCAGTCCCCCGCCCACTCGCCCATCGGCTCGCTGGCGCGCAGCAGCAGCACCGGGGCGCCGGACGGGCGCGGCGTCCACTCCGCGAGCAGTGCCTCGTAGGCGCCCAGCGCGGTGAGGCGGGCGTCGGTCATCGGCACCAGCTCGTCGGCGAAGAGCCCGAAGGTGAGCGCGTCCTGCCAGTGCCGCATCGCGTCCTGGGCCTTGGGCGGGTAGGCGTCGACCAGGATCTCGCCGCTGGGGGCGGTGCCGCGCTCGGCGAGGTGCGCCGCGAGGGCGTTGGCGAACAGGGCGCCCGCGGAGTAGCCGAGCACGACGAAGGGCCGGTCGGCCAGCAGCGGGAGGACGGCCGCCGCCAGCGCGCCCGCCGCGGCCTCGACGCTCGCCGCGATCGGCTCGCCGGCCTGGTAGCCGGGGAGTGAGACCGCCGCCATGGGCCGGCGGCCGCCGAAGCCGGCGGCCAGCCGGGCGAACTCGTGCGGACCGCTGATCGCGGCGGCTCCGCTGCAGCAGACGATCAGCGGCCCCGTTCCGCCCTCGGCCAGCGTCACCGGCCGCGGCGGAGCGGGCAGCTCCGCCGGGTCGCGGAAGACCGGCCGGAAGCCGGCCGTCCGGGCGAGCAGGCCGAGGAAGTCGCGGGAGCGCCCGGCCCTGGCCGCGTCCAGGTACAGCTCGCGCAGCAGCCCGGTCGGCGCGCGCTCGCCGCCGGAGCCCAGTTCGGCGCCGATCAGCTCGGCGAGCGCGGCCGCGTCGGGGCGGGTGAACACGGCGGTGGCGGGGATCGCGGCCCCGGTGGCGGCGCGGATGCGGTTGCGGAACTCCACCGCGGTGAGCGAGTCGAAGCCCAGCGCGGCGAAGGGCCGGTCGGCCGGCACGCTCTCGGCGCCGGGATGGCCGAGCACCAGCGCCGCCGTCCGCCGGACCAGCGCGGTCAGCTCCCGCCGCCGCTCGGCCGCGGGCAGTGCCGCCAGCCGGTCTCGTTCGGCGGCCGGGGCGGCCGCTTCGGCCGCCGGGCGGGGCGCCGCCCGCAGCTGCGGGAGTTCGGCCAGCAGCGGCCGCTCGCGGGCCGCCGTGTAGCCGACGGCGAAGCGCGGCCAGTCCATCCGGGTGATGACGGCGCAGGTGTCGCCGCGGCCGATCGCGGCCGCGAGTTCGGCCACGGCCCGCTCGGGTTCCATCGCCAGCACGCCGCGCCGCGCCAGCTCGGCCTCGGCGTCGGCCACGGTGGCCAGGCCGGACCCGGCCCACAGCCCCCAGGCGACGCTGGTGGCGACCCGCCCGCGGGCCCGCCGGTCGGCGGCGAGCGCGTCCAGGTAGGCGTTGGCGGCCGCGTACACGCTCTGCCCGCCGCTGCCCCACACCCCGGAGTTGGAGGAGAACAGCACGAAGGCGTCCAGCGCGGTCGGGTCGAGCAGGGCGTCGAGGTTCCGGGCGCCGCGGACCTTGGCCGCCAGTACGGACTCCAGCTCGTCGGCGCCGGTGTCGGCCAGCGCGCTCCACTGGCCGGCGCCGGCCGCGTGGAAGACCGCGGTGACCGTCTCCCCGGCGCGGGAGATGCCGGCCAGCACCTCGGCGAGGGCGGTGCGGTCGGCCACGTCGCAGGCGACCGCGCTGACCCTGGCCCGGCCGGCGCCGGCCAGCTCGGCCAGGCGGGCGCGGACCGCGGGGTCGTCCGGGCCGCGGCGGCCGAGCAGGATCACGTGCTCGGCGCCGCCGGCGGCCAGCCAGCGGGCGACGTGCCCGCCCACCCCGCCGGTGCCGCCGGTGACCAGCACGGTGCCGCGGGGCGTCCACGGCGCCGCGTCCGCCGGTGGGCCGGCCGGGCGCAGCCTGCGGGCCAGCACGCGCTCGCCGCGCACCGCCAGTTGGTCTTCGGCGCCGGCCCCGGCGAGCAGCCCGAGCAGCGGCCCGGCGGGCCGGTCCGGGGGCAGGTCGACCAGCCCGCCCCAGCGCTGCGGGTGCTCCAAGGACGCGGCCAGCCCGAAGCCCCACAGCAGGGCCTGAAGCGGCTCGACCCGCTCCGCCTCGGCTCCGGTGCGCACCCCGCCGCTGGTGCGCAGCCACAGCCGTGCCGTGCCGCCCAGGTCGACGAGCGCCTGGGTCAGCGCCAGTGTCGGGGCCAGGGCGGCGGCGGGATCGGCCCCGGAGACGGCGGCGTCGAGCAGGGAGAGCACCCCGGTCGCCCCGGCGAGCTCGTCGGCCAGGGCGGCGGCGTAGCGCTTGCGGTCGGGTTCGGCCGGGTCCAGCTCGACCACGCTCACGGCGGCGTCGTCGGTGAGCCCGGCGGCCGCCGCGGTCCGCCCGCTCGGGACGACGAGCAGCCACCGGCCCGGGTCGGTGCCGGCCGGCGGTCGCGGCAGCGGGGTCCAGCCCACCTGGTAGCGCCAGTCGTCGGCCGGGCCGGCGCGGCGCTCCGGTTCGAGCCAGAAGGAGTCGCGCTGGAAGGGGTAGGTGGGCAGCTCGACGCGCCGGGCGCCGCGCCCGGCGAAGGCGGCGGTCCAGTCCACGGCGACGCCGTCGACGTGCGCCTCGGCCAGGGAGGTCAGGAAGCGCTCGGCGCCGCCGTCGCCGCGGCGCAGGGTGCCGATGGCCGCCGCCCGCCCGCCCAGGGTGTCCAGCAGCGGCGCGACCAGGACCGGGTGCGGACTGCACTCCACGAAGGTGGTGATGCCGTGCTCGGCCAGCCGCTCGGCGGCGTCCTTGAAGCGCACGGTCGCGCGCAGATTGGCCACCCAGTAGCCGGCGTCCAGCTCGGCGGTGTCGGTGAAGGCCGTCCGCACGGTGGAGAAGAACGGGACGCTGCCGGAGCGGGGCGCGAGCCCGGCCAGGGCGGCGGTCAGCTCCGGGGCGAGCGCGTCGACCTGCGCGGAGTGCGCGGCGTAGTCGACCGGCACCGGGGTGGCCTTCACCCCCTCGGCGGCGAGTTCGGCGGCGAGCGCGCCGAGAGCCGCCACCGGCCCCGACAGCACGGCGGCGGCCGGGCCGTTGACGGCGGCGACGGAGATCTCGGGGCGGCGCTCGGTGTGGCCGCGCACCGCGGCGAGCGGGGCGGCGACCGCGAGCATGGTGCCCGCCCCGGCGATCGCGGTGACCGCCCGTGAGCGGCGGGCGACGATCCGGGCGCCGTCGGCGAGCGACAGGCCGCCGGCGACGCAGGCGGCGGCGATCTCGCCCTGGCTGTGGCCGACGACCGCCTCGGGCACCACGCCGTGCCGCCGCCACAGCCCGGCCAGCGCCACCATCACCGCCCACAGCGCGGGCTGCACCACGTCGACCCGCCGCAGCGCGGCCTCGTCGTCGAGCACGTCGGGGAGCCGCCAGTCCACGTGCGGGGCGAGCGCCGCGGCGCAGGCGTCCAGTTCGGCGGCGAAGGCGGGCGAGGCGGCGGCCAGTTCGGTGGCCATCCCGACCCACTGCGCGCCCTGCCCGGGGAAGACCAGCGCCACCCGCCGGTCCGGCGCGGCGGTGCCGCGCACCGCCCCGGTGAGCGGGCCGAGCCGCCGGGCCGCGCTCGCGTCGCCGGGGTCCAGCAGGACCGCCCGGTGCTCGAAGGGGGCGCGGCCGGCGGCCAGCGAGAAGCCGACGTCGGCTGCGCGCTCGGGGGCGGCCGCGAGCCGGTCGGCCAGCGCCCGGGCCTGCGCGCGCAGCGCGCCCTCGGTGCGCGCGCCCAGCGGCCAGGGCACCGGCGCGGACGGCGCCCAGGCGGGGGCGGCGCTCTCGTCCTCCGGGGCGGGCGCCTCGTCGGGCGCCTCCTCGAGGATCGCGTGCGCGTTGGTGCCGCTGATGCCGAACGAGGACACCCCGGCCCGCCGGACCCGGCCGCCGGCCGGCCACGGCGCGGCCGCGGCGGCGGGCTCCACCCCGCTGCCGGCCCACTCCACCAGCGGCGTCGGCCGCTCGGCGTGCAGGGACGCGGGCAGGGTGCCGTGCTCCAGCGCCAGCAGGATCTTCAGCACCCCGGCGACGCCGGCGGCGGCCTGGGTGTGCCCGAGGTTGGACTTGACCGAGCCCAGCCGCAGCGGCCGCCCGGCCGGGCGGTCCCGGCCGTAGACCTCGATGAGCGCGTCCGCCTCGATCGGGTCGCCCAGCCGGGTGCCGGTGCCGTGCGCCTCGACGGCGTCCACGTCGGCCGGGCCGAGCCGGGCGTCGGCGAGCGCGGCCCGGATCACCCGGACCTGCGCCGGTCCGCTCGGCGCGGTCAGCCCGTTGGACGCGCCGTCGGAGTTGACGGCGGTGCCCCGGACGACGCCGAGCACCCGGCGGCCGGCGCGGCGGGCGTCGGAGAGCCGTTCCAGCAGCAGCATGCCCACGCCCTCGCCGGGGCCGAAGCCGTCGGCGCCGGCGGCGAAGGGCCTGCTGCGCCCGTCGGCGGCCAGTCCGCGCTGGCGGGAGAAGGCGGTGAGGGTGGCCGGGGAGGCCATCACGGTGGCGCCGCCCGCCAGGGCCAGCGCGCACTCGCCGCGGCGCAGCGACTGCACGGCGAGGTGCAGCGCGACCAGCGAGGACGAGCAGGCCGTGTCGACGGTCAGCGCCGGCCCGGTGAGGCCGAGCAGGTAGGCGACGCGTCCGGAGGCCACGCTCGGCACGGTGCCGATGGCGAGCTGGCCCTCCAGTTCGTGGACGGTGTCGTAGGGGGTGGCGGCGTAGCCGGTGGACCAGGTGCCCAGGAACACGCCGGTCCCGGTGCCGTGCAGGGCCGGCGGCGCGATCCCGGCGCGCTCGACCGCCTCCCAGGAGGTTTCCAGGACCAGCCGCTGCTGGGGGTCCATCGCCAGCGCCTCGCGCGGCGAGATGCCGAAGAAGGCGGGGTCGAAGCGGTCGGCGCCGCTCAGGAAGCCGCCGGCCGCGCAGTAGGTGGTGCCGGGCCGGTCGGGGTCGGGGTCCACCAGCCCGGCGAGGTCCCAGCCGCGGTCGGCGGGCAGGCCGCCGATCGCGTCGGCGCCGGAGTCGAGCAGCTCCCACAGCTGCTCGGGCCGCTCGATGCCGCCGGGGAGCCGGCAGGCGGTGCCGATGACGGCGATCGGCTCGGCGGTCCGCGCCCGCTCCCGCTCCAGCCGCGCGGACACGTCCTTCAGCTCGGTGGTGGCCCGCCACAGGTAGTCGCGCAGCCGGGCCTGCTCGGTCTCGCTCACGGGTGCTCCCCTCGCTCGGCGCGCCTGTTGTCGAGGAAGGCGAACAGCTCCTCGTCGGAGGTCCAGTCCGCCTCGGCCGGCTCGGCCGGCTCCGCCGCCTCGGGCGGGGCGTGCCGCCGCCGCAGGCCGGCCGCCAGTTCGTGCAGCCGCCGCTCGACCAGCGCGGCGGTGCCGGCGTCCACCGCCAGGGTGTCGACGGCCTCGGCGAGCCGGGCCAGCTCCGGCGGCAGCGCCGGGCCGGCCGGCCGCTCGGGTTCGCGGTCGACGGCGAGCAGCCCGGCCAGGTGCGCCGCCACCGCCGCGGTGGTCGGCCGGTCGAAGACCAGGGCGGCCGGGAGCCGCAGCCCGGTCGCCCGCGCCAGCCGGTTGCGCATCTCGACGGCGGTCAGCGAGTCGAAGCCGAGCTCGCGGAAGGCCGCGTCGGCGCGCACGGCGTCGGTGTCCCGGTGGCCGAGCACCGCGGCCGCCGTCCGCCGGACCAGGTCGACCAGCACCGGCAGCGGGTCGGGTGCGGCGGCGAGCCTGCCGTGCAGCGCGGCGGCCGCGTCGGCTTCCTCGGCGGCGGCGCCCGCGGTGCGGCGCGCCGGGCCGGCGGGCCCGGCGGCGACCAGTCCGCGCAGCACCACCGAGAGCCCGCCCTCGCGCGACCGCGCGGCGAGCGCGGCCCGGTCCAGCAGCATCGGGTAGCTGACGGGCTCCGGGCCGGCCAGGGCGGCGTCGAACAGCCGCAGCGCGGTCCCGGTGGGCATCGCCCGCAGCCCCGCCGCCGCGATCCGCTCGCGGTCGCGCTCCGACAGGGTGCCGCTGAGCCCGCTGCTGTGCGCCCAGAAGCCCCAGCCGAGCGAGCGGGTCGGCCGGCCGCGCGCGCAGCGGGCGGCGGCGAGCGCGTCCAGGTACTGGTTGGCGGCGGCGTAGGCGCCCTGCCCGGGGCCGCCGAGCACGGCGGCCGACGAGGAGTACAGCACCACCGCGGCCGGGTCGTGCGCGGAGGTGAGCGCGTCCAGGTGGCGGGCCGCGGCGACCTTGGGCCGCAGCACGCCGGCCACCCGCTCCGGGGTCAGCGACTCCAGCAGGGCGTCGTCGAGCACGCCCGCGGTGTGCACCAGCGCGGTCAGCGGCCGCGGCAGCCCGGCGAGCACCTCGGCGAGGGCCGTCGCGTCGGCCGCGTCGCACGCGCGGGCCTGGACGTCGGCGCCGAGCGCGGTCAGCTCGTCGACCAGCTCGGGGGGCGGCCCCGAGCGGCTCGCCAGGGTGAGGTGCCGGACGCCGTGCCGGGTGACCAGGTGGCGGGCGAGCAGGCCGCCGAGTGTGCCGGCGCCGGTGATCAGCACGCTGCCGCCGGGGTCCAGGGCCCGCGGGAGGGTCAGCACCACCTTGCCGACGTGCCGGGCCCGGCTGACGTGGGTCAGCGCGTGCCTGGCCTGCCTGATGTCCCAGGCGCGCAGCGGCGGCGGCGCCAGTGCGCCCCGCTCGAACAGCTCGCCCAGCTCGGCGAGCATCGCCGCGATCCGGTCGGGGCCGGCGTCCATCAGCTCGAAGGGCAGGTACTCGGCTCCCGGCAGGCCCGCGCGCAGGTCGGTGCGGCCCATCTCCACGAAGCGGCCGCCCGGCCGCAGCAGCCGGGCGGAGGCGTCGACGAACTCGCCGGTCAGTGAGTTGAGCACCACGTCGGCGCCCTCGGCGAAGACCCGCTCGAACTCGGTGGTCCGCGACGAGGCCAGCCGGTCGGCGGTCAGGCCGAGCGGCGCCAGCGCCGGCCACTTCGCCGGGCTCGCGGTGCCGAGCACCCGCGCTCCGAGGTGGTTCGCGACCTGCACCGCGGCCATGCCGACGCCGCCCGCGGCGGAGTGCACCAGCACGGTCTCCCCCGGCCGCAGCTTCGCCAGGTCGCGCAGCGCGTACCAGGCGGTGAGGAAGGCGGCCGGCACGCTCGCCGCCTCGGCGAAGCCCCACCCCTCGGGGATCGGCGCCAGCAGCCGGTGGTCGGTGACGGCCTCGGCGGCGAAGCCGCCGGCGGCCAGGCCGTACACCCGGTCCCCCGGCGTGAGTGAGGTGACCCCGGCGCCGGTCGCGGTGACGACGCCCGCCAGCTCGACGCCCATCGTGCCCTCGCCCGGGTACATGCCGAGCGCGATCAGCACGTCGCGGAAGTTCACCCCGGCGGCGCGCACCTCGACCCGCACGTCGAGCGGGCCGAGCGGCCGCTCGGGCACCCGCACCGGCGCGATCCCGCCGATCGTGCCCGGCTCGGCCGGAGCCAGCCGCCACTGCCGGTGCGCGGGGAGGTCGAGCAGCTCGGGGTCTGCCGCGGCGGTCAGCCGCGGCACCGACACCCGTCCGTACCGGACGGCCGCCTGCGGCTCGCCGGTGCCGACCGCCGCGCCGAGCGCCTGCGCCGACGCCGCTTCGCCGTCGAGGTCGACCAGGGTGAAGCGGCCGGGGTGCTCGGCCTGGGCGGAGCGGACCAGCCCCCACACGCTCGCCTGGACGGGGTCGGGCGCCGGGTCGTCCGGCTCGGCGGCCACCGCCCCGCGGGTGAGCAGCACCAGGTCGGCGGCTGCGAAGCGCTCGTCGGCGGCGAGATCCCGCAGCAGGGCGAGCACGGCGTCCAGCACCGGTCCCGGATCGCCGTCCGCGCCCTCCGGGCAGCGCACCACCAGCGGCCCGCCGGCGGACGCGGCCTCGCGGGCGCGCTCCAGCGGCACCGGCTCGGGCAGCGCCGCGGGGGCGGCGGCGGTGACGGGCTGCCAGTCCAGGCGGTGCGCGCCGGGCGGAGGCGCCACCGAGGCGGGCCGCAGCCGCAGCCGGTCCACGTGCGCGACCGGGGCGCCCAGCGGATCGGTGAGGGTCAGCGCCACCGCGTCCGGTCCGGCGGGCGCCACGCGCACCCGCAGCTCCGTCGCCGCGGCGGCGTGCACCCGGACCCCGCTGAAGGCGAAGGGCAGGTTCAGCCGCTCCGGCTCGGCCAGGAAGTCGCCGCAGGCCACCGCCTGCACGGCGGCGTCCAGCAGCGCGGGGTGCAGCACGTAGCCGTCCGGGCGCAGCCCCTCGGGGAGGGCCGCCTCGGCGAAGACCTCGCCGCCGCGCCGCCAGGCGCGCCGCAGGCCGCGGAAGGCCGGGCCGTAGCCGTAGCCGGCCGCGGCGGCCGCCGCGTAGTGGCCGTCCAGCGCGACGGGCTCGGCGCCAGCGGGAGGCCAGGCCGCCGGGGCGCCGGCGGCGGGCCCGCCCGGGTCCGGGGCGAGCGTCCCGGTGGCGTGCCGGGTCCAGTCGGGCTCGCCCTCCGGGCGGGCGTGCACGGCGAGGGCCCGGCGGCCCTGGGCGTCGGCGGGCGCCACCCGCACCTGGACCTGGGTGGCGCCCTCGGCGGGCAGTTCCAGCGGCGCCAGCAGCGTCAGCTCTTCCACGGCCGCGCCGCAGCCGTCACCGGCGGCGACCGCCAACTCCAGGAAGGCGGTGCCGGGCAGGATCACGGTGCCGCCGGCCGCGTGGTCGGCCAGCCACGGCTGCTCGGTGCGCCCGAGCGCGCCGGTCAGCAGCAGTTCGCCGGTCTCGGGCAGCTCGGCCAGGGCCGGCGCCAGCGGGTGCCCGGTCGCGTCCAGGCCGGCGGCGCGCACCCCGCCCGCGCCCTCGGCGGCGGCCGCCCAGAACCTGCGGTGCTGGAAGGGGTAGACCGGCAGGGGGACGTGCCGCCGGTACGGGCCGGGGAAGGCCGGCGTCCAGTCGACCTCGACGCCGTGCACGTGCGCCTCGGCCAGCGAGCGCAGGAAGCGGTCGAGCCCGCCCTCGTCGCGGCGGAGCGTGCCGAGGGCGACGGCGTCCTCGCCCGCCTCGATCACCGGCGCCAGCACCGGGTGCGGGCTGCACTCGACGAAGGCCGTCACGCCCTGAGCGGCCAGCGCCTGGACGGCGTCGTGGAAGCGGACCGGCTCGCGCAGGTTGCGCACCCAGTACTCGGCGTCCAGTTCGGCGGTGTCGACCCGCTCGTTGCGGACGGTGGAGTGGAAGGCCAGCTCGCCCGGGCGCGGCGCGAGCCCGCGCAGCGCCTCCCGCAGCTCCGGCACCAGCGGGTCCACCTGGGCGCTGTGCGAGGCGTAGGCGGCCGGGACCGTGCGGGTGCGCAGCCCGTCGCGCTCGCAGGCGGCGGCCAGCGCGGCCAGCGCCTGCGGCGTTCCGGCGACGGTCACCGAGCGGGAGGAGTTGACCACCGCGATGTCGAGGGCCGCCCCGAAGGGGGCGATCCGCTCGCGGACCTCGGCGAGCGGCGCGGCGACCGACAGCATCCCCCCGGAGCCGACGATGCGGGTGGCGATCCGCGAGCGCAGCGCCACGGCGCGCGCGCCGTCGGCCAGCGACAGCCCGCCCGCCACGCAGGCCGCGGCGATCTCCCCCTGGCTGTGCCCGACCACGACGGAGGGGACGACGCCGTGGTGCCGCCACAGCGCGGCGATCGAGACCATCACCGCCCACAGCGCGGGCTGGACGACGTCGACCCGGTCCAGCTCGCCGCCCTCGCGCAGCAGGTCCAGCGGCGACCAGTCCAGGTGCGGCGCCAGCGCCCGCGCGCACTCCTCCATCCGCTCGGCGAAGACGGGCGACTCCGCCAGCAGCCGCGCGGCCATGCCGGGCCACTGGGCGCCCTGGCCGGGGAAGACGAAGGCGACCCTGCGGGGCGCGGGCGCGTGCCCGGTGACGGCGGCCGCGTCGAGATCGGCCAGCCCGCCGAGGAGTTCGGCCCGCGAGGAGCCGATGAGCACGGCCCGGTGCTCGAAGGCGGTGCGGGTGCGCACCAGCGCGTGCCCGACTGCGGCCGGGTCCAGCTCCGGCTCGGCCGCGACGCGTTCGGCCAGCCGCTCGGCCTGCGCGGCCAGCGCGGCCGGGCTGCGCGCCGACAGCACCCACGGGACGGGGCCGGCCGCGGCGGCGGGCTCCGGCGCGGGCGGGGCCGGGGGCGGCTCCTCGATGACCACGTGCGCGTTGGTGCCGCTGATCCCGAAGGACGAGACACCGGCCCGGCGGACCCGGTCACCGGCGGGCCAGGCCGCCGGCTCGGCGACCGGCCGCACCCCGTCCCACTCGATCAGCTCCGAGGGCCGCGCGCCGTGCAGGGTGGCCGGGATCCGCTCGTGGCGGAGCGCCAGCAGTACCTTGAGCACGCCCGCGAGCCCGGCCGCCGCCTGGGTGTGCCCGATGTTGGACTTCACCGAGCCCAGCAGCAGCGGCCGGTCGGCGGGCCGGCCGCGGCCGTAGGCCGCGCGCAGCGCGCCGGCCTCGATCGGGTCGCCGAGCCGGGTGCCGGTGCCGTGGCCCTCGACCAGGTCGACGTCGTGCGGGGCGAGGCGGGCGTCGGCGAGCGCGGCGCGGATCACCCGCTCCTGGGCGGCGCCGCTGGGCGCGGTCAGCCCGTTGGAGGCGCCGTCGGAGTTGACGGCCGAGCCGCGCACCACCCCCAGCACCTCGCGGCCGGCGGCCCGGGCGGCGGACAGCCGCTCCACCAGCACCTGGACCACGCCCTCGGCGAGGCCGACGCCGTCGGCGCCCTCGGCGTAGGCGCGGCAGCGGCCGTCGCGGCTGAGCACGTCCTGGCGGGTGAAGTCCACGAAGGTGTCGGGGCTGGACATCACCGTCACCCCGCCGGCCACGGCCATGGCGCACTCCCCGCGGCGCACCGACTGGACCGCGAGGTGCAGGGCCACCAGCGAGGCCGAGCAGGCGGTGTCGACGGTGAGCGCCGGCCCCTCCAGCCCGAGCGCGTAGGCGATCCGGCCGGACATGACGCTGCCGGTGTTGCCGGTGCCGAGGTGCCCCCACACGTCCTCGGCGCTGCGGGTGGCGACCGGGAAGTAGAACTGCCCGTTGCTGCCGACGAAGACGCCGGTGTCGCCGCCCTGGAGGGTCGACGGGTCGATGCCGGCCCGCTCGAACAGCTCCCAGGCGGTCTCCATCAGCAGCCGCTGCTGCGGGTCCATCGCCAGCGCCTCGCGCGGGGAGATCCCGAAGAAGCCGGGGTCGAAGTCGGCGGCACCGTCCAGGAAGCCGCCGAAGCGGGTGCTCGACGCGCCGGGGGCGGCGGGGTCGTCGGCGCACAGGGCCCGCAGGACCCAGCCCCGGTCGGTGGGGAAGGGCGAGACGGTGTGCCGGCCCGCGTCGATGAAGGACCAGTAGGACTCGGGGTCGCGGATGCCGCCGGGCAGCCGGCACACCGCCGCGGTGATCACCACCGGGTCGTCGTCGGCGGCCGCCACCGCCGCCGGCGGCTGCGCGGCGGACCGGCCCAGCATCTCGTCCAGCAGGTGGGCCGCCAGCCTGCGGACGGTCGGCCGGTCGAAGATCACCGTGCTGGCCAGCGGCAGCCCGGTGCGGGCGCGCAGCCGGTCGCGCAGCTCGACGGCGGTGAGGGAGTCCAGGCCCAGCTCGCGGAAGGCCCGGGTGGGGGCGGCCGAGGAACCGGGTGCCCGGCCGAGCGCGGCGGCCAGCTCGGCCTGCACGACCGACTCGACCGCGCGGACCCGGTCGTCCTCGGCGAGCCCGCGCAGGGTGTCTGCGAACTCCGATCCGGCGGCGGCGACGGCGTCGGGGGCCGGCGCCCCCGGGAGCCGGCGCGCGAAGCCCGAGTCGCGCCGGGCCGCGAAGACCTCGCGGAAGGCCGGCCAGTCGGCGTCGACGGCGGCGAGCCGGTCGAGCCCGCCGCCGACCGCCCTGGCCAGCAGGTCCAGGGCTGTTTCCGCCGGCAGCGGCCTGAGCCCGGGGTAGCTCGTCTCGGCGCCCTCCCAGGGCGTCCACGCGATCGCGGTGGCCGGCAGCCCGGCGGCGCGGCCGGCGGCGGCCAGCGCGTCCAGGTAGGCGTTGCCGGCCGCGTAGCCGGCGCGGCCGGCGGTGCCCCACAGCCCGGCGACCGAGGAGAAGTACACCAGGGCGTCGACGGTGCCGGCGGGCTCGGCGGCGAGGAGTTCGTGCAGGGCCCGGGCGCCGGCCGTCCTGGCCGCCGTGGCCGCGGCGAGCTCGGCGGGGTCCGCGCCGGCCAGCGGGGCGGCCTCGGCCGGGGCGGGCAGGTGGAAGGCGGCGCGGACCGGGCCGGTGAGCACCCGGGCGAGCGCGCCGGGCTCGGCGGCGTCGACGTCCTCGACGGTGACGCGGCCGCCGAGGGCGCGCAGCCGCCGCACCGATTCGGCCGGCCGGCCGGGCACCCCGGTGAGCAGGACCTGTTCGACGGCGTCGTGCCCGGTGAGCCAGCCGGCCAGCGCCTCGCACTGGGCCGGCGTCCCGCCGACCACGACGGCCCGGCCCGACGGCCGCCACACCGCACGCGGCAGCGGCACCGGCTCCAGGCTCGGAACCAGCGGCCCGCCGACCCGCAGCGCGATCTGGTCCTCGCCGGCCGGCAGCGGCCCGGCCGGTACCCCGCCCGCGGCCGGCAGGTCGATCAGCCCGCCCCACACCTCGGGCTCCTCCAGCGCGGCGGTGCGGCCCAGGCCCCAGTACCGCGCCTGCTCGGGCACGGGCTCCTCCCCCGGCGCGGCCGCGACGCCGCCGCGGGTGAGCACCCGCAGCGGGGCGGGCGCGTCCAGGTCCGCGAGCGCCTGGAGCAGCGCCACCGTGGCCGGCAGGCCGGACGCGGCGTCCAGGGCGAGCAGCGACAGGACCTCGGTGCCGGGCCCGCCGAGCAGCGGCCGCAGCGCCGCGGCGTAGCGGGCCCGGTCGGGTGCCGCGGTGTCGACGGCGAGGACGCGCGGATCGGGGCCCGCCAGTGCTTCGAGCCCGTCCGGCACGGCGGTACCCGCTGGCACCACCAGCACCCGGTGCCGCGCCGGGGCCGCCTCGCCGGCCTCCGGCGCGGGCGCCCAGGCCAGCCGGTAGCCCAGGTCGGCGCGGGCTTCGGCCCGGTTCCCCGGCTCGATCCAGAAGCGGTCGCGCCGGAACGGATAGGTGGGCAGCGGCAGCGGGCGCGCGCCGCGCGGCCCGAACACCCGCTCCCAGTCGACGGCCACGCCGCGGGCATACGCCTCTCCGAGCGCCGCGCGGAAGCGGCGCGGCCCGCCCTCGCCGCGGCGCAGCGTGCCGACCGCGGCCGCGCCCGCGGCGTCGACGGCGGGCACCAGCACCGGGTGCGGGCTGCACTCGACGAACACGGTGGGGCCCTGGGCGGCCGTCTCCCGCACCGCGTCGTGGAATCCGACGGTGGCGCGCAGATTGCGCACCCAGTAGTCGGCGTCGAGCCCGGCGGTGTCGATCACGGCGCCGTCGACGGTGGAGTGGAAGGGGACGCGGCCGGTGCGCGGCCGGATCGGGGCCAGCGCCTCCCGCAGCTCCGGGGCCAGCCGGTCGACCTGCGCGGAGTGCGAGGCGTAGTCCACCGGGAGCAGCCGGGTGTCGACGCCCTCGGCCGCCCAGCCCGCGGCCAGCTCGGCCAGCGCGGCCGGGTCGCCCGACACCACCACCGCGGCCGGGCCGTTGACCGCCGCGAGGGCGGCCCGGTCGCCGTGGCCGGCGATTCGCTCGGCGACCCGGGCGGCGGGCGCGGCCACGGCCAGCATGCCGCCGGCCCCGCTGAGCGCCCGCACCGCCCGCGAGCGCAGCGCGACCACCCGGGCGCCGTCCGCCAGGCTCAGCCCGCCCGCGACGCAGGCCGCCGCGATCTCGCCCTGGCTGTGCCCGATGACGACGTCGGGCTCCACCCCGTGGTGGCGCCACAGCGCGGCGAGCGCCACCATGACCGCCCACAGCGCGGGCTGCACGACGTCGACCCGCTCCAGCGCCGCGGCGTCGCCCAGCAGCTCCCGCACGGGCCGGTCGGTGTAGGGCGCCAGCGCCGCCTCGGCCTCGCCGAGCGCGGCGGCGAACTCGGGGGAGCGCTCCAGCAGTTCGAGCGCCATCCCCGGCCACTGCGCGCCCTGGCCGGGGAAGACCAGCGCGGTGCGCGGCGGCGCGGTCCCGGCGTCGGCCACCGGCCCGGTGGCGAGGGCGTCCAGCGCCGCGGCCAGTTCGGGCGGGTCCTCGCCGACCACCGCCGCCCGGTGCGCGAAGGGCGCGCGGTGCAGCGCCAGCGTGGCGCCGACCTCGACGGGGTCCGCCGCCGGCTCGCGGCGCAGCCAGGCGGCCAGCCGCGCCGCCTGCGCCCGGACGCCGCCGGGCTCGCGGGCGGTCAGCACCAGCGGCACCGCGCCGCGCGGGCGCGGCGCGGGCGGGTCCGCGGGCGGGGGCTCCTCGATGATCACGTGCGCGTTGGTGCCGCTGATGCCGAAGGCCGACACGCCGGCCCGCCTGACCCGCTCGCCGGCCGGCCAGTCCACCGGCTCGGTGACCAGCGCGACGGCGCCCGACGCCCAGTCCACGAACGGGCTGGGCTCGTCCACGTGCAGAGTGCGCGGGAGCGAGCCGTGCTCCAGGGCGAGCGCGATCTTCAGCACGCCGGCGATGCCGGCCGCCGCCTGGGTGTGCCCGAGGTTGGACTTCACCGAGCCGAGCCGCAGCGGCCGCCCGGCGTCCCGGTCCCGCCCGTAGACGGCGAGCAGCGCCCGCGCCTCGACCGGGTCGCCGAGCCGGGTGCCGGTGCCGTGCGCCTCGACCGCGTCCACGTCGGCGGGGGCGAGCCCGGCGTCGGCGAGCGCCGCCCGGATCACCCGCTGCTGCGCGGTGCCGTTGGGCGCCGAGAGTCCGTTGGAGGCGCCGTCCTGGTTGACCGCGCTGCCCCGGACGACGGCCAGCACCGGCCGGCCGGCCCGCCGCGCGTCGGCGAGCCGCTCCACCAGCACCAGCGCGGCTCCCTCGGCGAAGCCGACGCCGTCGGCGGCCGCGGCGAAGGAGCGGCACCGCCCGTCCGGGGACAGGCCGCGCTGCCGGCTGAACTCGACGAGGACGAAGGGGTCGGCCATCACGGCCACGCCGCCGACGATGGCCCGCGCGCAGTCGCCGCGGCGCAGCGCCTGCGCGGCCAGGTGCAGGGCGACCAGCGAGGAGGAGCAGGCGGTGTCGATGGTGAGCGCGGGGCCGGTCAGGCCGAGCACGTAGGCGAGCCGGCCGGAGGCGACCGCGGTGACGGTGCCGGTCAGCATCATGCCCTCGGCCTCGGGCGGGACGCCGCCGAAGCCGTAGCCCATGCTCGCGGCGCCCAGGTACACCCCGGTCGGGCTGCCGCGCAGCTCGCCGGGGAGCAGCCCGGCCCGCTCGGTCAGCTCCCAGGCGGCCTCCAGCAGCACCCGCTGCTGGGGGTCCATGGCCAGCGCCTCGCGCGGCGAGATCCCGAAGAACTCCGCGTCGAACAGGGTCGCCTCGTCCAGGAAGCCGCCGTGGCCGACGTAGCTGGTGCCCGGCCGCCCGCCGGTGGGGTCGACCAGGCCGGGCAGCGGCCAGCCGCGGTCGGCGGGCAGCGGCGCGACGACCTCGCCGCCGGAGTCCAGCAGCTCCCACAGCCGCTCCGGGTCGCCGATCCCGCGCGGGAAGCGGCAGGCCGCCGCGGTGATCGCGATCGGCTCGGACTCCAGTTCGGCGATGCGGGCGCGGGCGTCGCGCAGGTCGACCGCCGCGCGCTTGAGGTAGCGCGCGATCTCGTCCTCGGTCGCCATCCGGTGCGGTCCCTTCCTGCGGTGGGTGCGGTGGTGTCGTCGTCAGGGGCGGTCGAGTTCGGCGCCGAGTTCGCCCATGAGCGCGTCGATCGACTCGCCGGGCAGCGGTTCGTCGCGGCGGTCGGCGGCGGCGAGCCGGCGGGTCAGCGTGCTCAGCTCCTTGGCGTCCACGCCCGCGGCGGCGGCCGAGGCCAGCTCCGCCGCCAGCCCGTCCACGGCGGCGCGCAGCCGGTCGAGCAGGTCCTCGGGCGCCGGGGCGGCCAGGTGCGCGGCCAGCTCGGCGGGGCTGGGGTGGTCGAAGACGTCGGTGATGGGCACGTCGCGGCCGAGCGCGGCGGTGAGCCGGCCGCTCAGTTCGAGCGCGGCCATCGAGTCGACGCCGTGCTGCTCGAAGGAGCGGTCCGGCACGATCTCGCCGGCGTCGTCGTGCCCCAGGGTCTCGGCCAGCTCGGCGACGACGCGGGCGAGCAGCTCGCCCGCCCCTGGCTCCTCGGGCCGCGGCGGCCGCGGGGGCTCCGCGGCGGGCTGGGCGGCCGGGGCCGGGACCACCCGGTCCAGCAGCGGCCGGCGCCGCGCGGCGGCGTAGTTCCGCCCGAACACCGGCCAGTCGATGTCGGCCACGACCGGGCACGGATCGCCGGCGCCGAGCGCCGCGCGCAGGTGGGCCAGTGCCGCGCCGGGGTCCATCGGCCGCACCCCCCGGCGGGCCAGCTCCGCCTTGCCCTCGCCCTCGGCGGCCATGCCGGGCCCGTCCCAGACGCCCCAGGCGATGCTGACGGCCGGGCGGCCGCGGGCCCGCCGGGCCTGGGCGACCGCGTCCAGGCCGGCGTTGGCGGCGGCGTAGCCGGCCTGCCCGCCGCCGCCCCAGACCCCGGCGACGGAGGAGAAGAGCACGAAGGTCTCGGCGCCGCCGGCCAGCTCGTCCAGGTGCAGGGCGCCGCGCAGCTTGGCCGCGCAGACCCGCTCCAGCTCGTCGGCCGGCATCTTGGCGAGCGGTGAGCCGACCTGCGGCAGCCCGGCGGTGTGGAAGACCGCCGACACGGGTTCGCCGAGGGAGGCGAGCACGGCGGCGAGCCGCTCGCGGTCGGCCAGGTCGCAGGCGCGGACCGAGACCCTGGCCGGGCCGAGCGCGGCCAGCTCGGCGAGCAGCGCGGCCGCGCCCGGGGCGTCCGGGCCGCGCCGGCTCAGCAGCACGACGTGCTCGGCGCCGGCGCCCACCAGCCACCTGGCCAGGTGGCCGCCGATGCCGCCGGTGCCGCCGGTGACCAGCACGGTCCCGCCCGGGGCGGCCGCCGGGGGCGGCGCGGCGGGGGCGGCGCGCACCAGCCGGCGGCGCAGCGCCCGGCCGTCCCGGACGGCGAGCTGGTCCTCGTCCCCGCCGGCGGCGGCCAGCCCGATCGCGGTGTCCAGGTCGGCGGTGCCCGCGATGTCGATCAGCCCGCCCCACAGCCGCGGGTGCTCCAGGCCGACCACCCGGCCGAGCCCCCACACCGTCGCGGCGGACGGGTCGGGGGCCTCGCCGGGGGCGGCGGCGACCGCGCCCCGGGTCAGGCACCACAGCCGTGGCGGCGCCGGGAGGTCCAGCAGCGCCTGGGCGATCGTCAGCACGGCCGGCGCGCCGTCCAGCAGCGACAGGACGGCGGTGGCGCCGCGGTGCCCGGCGAGCGCGGCGGCCCAGGCCGAGCGGTCGGGCGCGGCGGGGTCCAGCGGGACCGGGACGGCCGTGGCGCCGCGCTCGGCCAGCGCCCGGGCCACGGCGGCCGCCAGCGGGTCGCCGGGTGCCGCCGCCAGCAGCCACCGGGCGGGCGAGCCGTTGCTGCGGAGCGAGCCCCTCGGCGGCGCCGGGTGCGGCTCCCAGTCGACGGTGTAGCGCCAGTCCGCGGGCGGCCGCGGCGCGGCGGCCGGCGGGGTGAGCCAGTAGCGGCGGCGCTGGAAGGCGTAGCCGGGCAGGTCGAGCAGCCGGCCGGCCCGGGACGCGGGCCGCCAGTCCACCGGCAGCCCGCGGCGGAAGGCCGCGGCGAGCGCGCCGAGCAGCCCGTGGCGCTCCCGGGGGTGGATCAGGGGCAGCCGGTCGGCGGCCGGCGCGCCGTCCAGCACGGCGGTGATCCCGGCGGGCAACTCCGCGGTGCCGCCGGTGTCGTGCCCGCGCACGGCCGCGGCCGCCTCCTCGACGGTGAGGGCGCCGCTCGCGCAGGCGGCGGCGAGCCGCCCTACCCCGGTGCCGGCCACCGCCTCCGGGGTCACGCCGTGGGCCCGCCACACCGCGCAGAGCCCGACCAGCGCGGCCCAGCCGAGCCCGCGTCCGCTCGGCTCAAGGAGCGCGGCGCGGCAGCGCGCGTAGGTCTCGTCGAAGGCCGGCGCCCCGGCCAGCAGCTCCGCCAGCGCGGCCGGGTCGTCCGGTTCGCGCAGCACCATGCCGACCCGGTGCCGCGGGGTGGCCGGCGCGTCGGCGGCGGCCGCGGTCAGCTCGCCGAGCAGCGCGGCCCGGTCGGTGCCGACGGCGACGATCCGGTGCTCGAAGGACTCCCGGGCGGCGAGGGTGCGCGCGACGTCGGCGACGGCCGCCTCGGGGTGGGCCGCCAGCCATCCGGCCAGCGCCCGCACCTGGGCGCGCAGCGCCTCGGCCGTGCGGGCCGACACCGGCCAGGCGACGGGTCCGCCGCCGGCGGGCGCGGGCCCGGCCTCGGCGGGCGGCTCCTCGATGATGACGTGCGCGTTGGTGCCGGAGATCCCGAACGAGGAGACCGCGGCGCGGCGCACCCGCTCCCCGGCGGGCCAGTCGGTCTCGGTCCGGGCCGGCTCCAGGGAGCCGGCCGACCAGTCGATCAGCGGGGAGGGCTCCGCGCAGTGCAGCGAGCGGGGCACGGTGCCGTGCCGCAGCGCCAGCAGCACCTTGAGCACGCCGACCAGCCCGGCCGCCGCCTGGGCGTGCCCGATGTTGGACTTGGCCGAGCCCAGCGCCACCGGGCGCCCGGAGCGCCCGTAGGTGGCCAGCAGGGCGCCCGCCTCGATCGGGTCGCCCAGCCGGGTGCCGGTGCCGTGCGCCTCCACCACGTCCACATCGCCCTCGGTCAGGCCCGCGTCGCGCAGCGCGGCGCGGATCACCCGCTCCTGGGCGGCGCCGCTGGGCGCGGTCAGCCCGTTGGAGGCGCCGTCGGAGTTCACCGCCGAGCCGCGCACCACGCCCAGGACCCGCCGCCCGGCCGCGCGTGCCGCCGACAGCCGCTCCACGGCGCAGACCACGACGCCCTCGCCCGGCCCGAAGCCGTCGGCCCCGGCGCCGAAGGACTTGCACCGCCCGTCGGGGGCCAGCCCGCGCTGGCGGGAGAAGCCGAGGAAGACCTGCGGTGTCGCCATCACGGCCGCCCCGCCGACCAGGGCCCGCTCGCACTCCCCGCGCCGGATCGCGGCCGCGGCGGTGTGCAGGGCGACCAGCGAGGACGAGCAGGCGGTGTCGATGGTCAGCGCCGGGCCGGACAGGCCCAGCGCGAAGGCGATCCGCCCGGAGGCCACGCTGGGGGCGGTGCCGGTCAGCGCGTAGCCCTCGACGCTCGCGGCCGCCGCCGCGGCGGCGCCGGCGTAGTCCTGCGGGCTCATCCCGACGAACACGCCGGTGGCGCTGCCGCGCAGCTCGGCGGGGGCGATGCCGGCGTTCTCCAGCGCACCCCAGGAGTGTTCAAGGAGCAGCCGCTGCTGGGGGTCCATCGCCAGCGCCTCGCGCGGCGAGATCCCGAAGAAGGCCGCGTCGAAGTCGCCCGCACCGGCCAGGAAGCCGCCGGAGCGACTGTAGGAGCGGCCGGGCCGGTCCGGGTCCGGGTCGAACAGCGCCGGCAGGTCCCAGCCCCGGTCGGCGGGGAACTCCGTCACCGCGTCGGTGCCGGTGCGCAGCAGCTCCCAGAAGTCCTCCGGGCCGCGCACCCCGCCGGGCAGCGCGCAGCTCACCCCCACGATGACGACCGGGTCGGCGTCGGCGCGCTCCGGCGCCCGCGCCGCGGTCGCGGCTTGCGGCGCCGCCCCGTCCAGCTCGGCCAGCACCCGGCGGGCCAGCGCGGCGGGCGTGGGGTGGTCGAAGACGGCGGTGGCGGGCAGCCAGACGCCCGCGTCGCGGCCGATGCGGTTGCGCAGCTCCACCCCGGTCAGCGAGTCGAGGCCGAGCGCGGAGAAGGACCGCCCGTCGTCCACCGCCTCCGGGCGGGTGTGCCCGAGCACGGCGGCGACGTGGGCGCGCACGGCCTCCT
Source organism: Allonocardiopsis opalescens (assembly GCF_003002095.1). Taxonomy (GTDB): domain Bacteria; phylum Actinomycetota; class Actinomycetes; order Streptosporangiales; family Streptosporangiaceae; genus Allonocardiopsis; species Allonocardiopsis opalescens. Next base: position 110,103 of record NZ_PVZC01000002.1, read on the forward strand.
GGACGGCGGCCGACCGCTCGGCGCCCGCCCGGCCGGCGATCCGGCCGCGGAGCCCGTCCGGCGCGGGCTGCGCCGCCGCCCGGGCCGCGGCCGGGAGCTCGGCGGTGTAGGGCCGGTGCCGGGCGGCGGTGTAGGCGGGCAGGAAGCGCTCGGGGTCCAGGTCGACCACTGCGACGGCCGCCTCGTCCGGCACCTCCAGCACCAGGGAGGCGGCGGTGCGGGGGTCCATCGGCCGCAGGCCGTGCCGGGCCATGTTGTCCAGCACCGAGCCCGGCCGCGCGACGCCGCCGCCGGCCCACGGCCCCCAGGCGATCGAGGTGGCCGGGCGGCCCTCGGCGCGGCGGTGCGCGGCGAGGGCGTCCAGGTAGGCGTTGCCCGGCGCGTAGTTGCCCTGCCCGGGGATGCCGAAGCCGGCCGAGACGGAGGAGAACAGCACGAAGGCGTCCAGGTCCAGGTGGGCGGTGAGCTCGTGCAGCTTCGCCGCGCCCACCGCCTTGGCGCGCAGCGCCCGCCGGATCCGCGGCTCGGTCAGCTCGTCCACCAGGCCGTCGTCGAGTTCGGCGGCGGTGTGCACGACGGCGGTGAGCCCGTCGCCGAACTCGTCCAGCAGCGCGGCGAGCGCGGCGCGGTCGGCCACGTCGCAGCTGCGGCGGCTCACCCGGGCGCCGGCCGCGGCCAGCCGCGCGTCGAGTGCGGCGGTCGCCTCCGGGTCGGGCTCCCGGCGGCCGGCCAGCACCAGGTGCTCGGCGCCGCCGGCTGCCAGGACCTGCGCGACGTGTCCGGCGAGCGCGCCGCCGCCGCCGGTGACCAGCACGGTGCCGTGCGGTCTCCAGCGGCCGGCCGGCGCCGCGCGGGCGCGCAGGCGGGGGGCCCAGCGGCCGGTGGCGGTGAGTGCGAGCTGGTCCTCGCCGTCGGCGGCGGCCAGCGCCGCGGCCAGCCGCCGGGCGGCCTCGGCGCTCGCCTGCTCGGGCAGGTCCACCAGCCCGCCCCACAGCTGCGGCGACTCCAGCGCGAGGACACGCCCCAGCCCCCACACCGCGGCCTGCGCGGGGTTGCGGGCGCCGGACGGTTCGACCGCCCCGGTGGTGGCCGGCCACAGCGCGCCGGTGAACCCGGCCGCGGCCAGGCCCTGCACGAGGCCGGCGGTGGCCGCCAGGCCGGGCGCCGCGTCGGCGGCCGGGCCGGCGGCGGCCATGGCGAGGAAGGACACGACGCCGGCGGCCGGCCCGCCGGCGGCGGCCCGCAGCACCGCGGCGGTGGCGGTGCGGTCGGCGAGCCGGTCGGCGGTGAGGTGGACGGGGACCGCGCGGGCGCCCGCGTCGCGGATCGCCGCCGCGGCGGCCGCGACCCAGGCGCGCACCGGCCCGGCCGGCTCGGCCGGGGCGGCCAGCAGCCAGGTGCCCGCCAGGGCGGCCGGGGCGGGCTCCGGCCTGCGGACCCATTCGGTCCGGTAGCGCCAGTCCGCGGCGGCGCGCCGCTCGCGCTCGCCCGCCCGCCAGTCGGCCAGGGCCGGCAGCGCCTGCTCGGCGACCTGCGGATCCAGGCCCACCATCTGGGCGAAGCGGGCCGGGTCGCCCGCGTCGACGGCCGCCCACAGCGGGCCGTCCGCCGCGGTGGCGGGCGGCGGGGCGGCGGGCCAGAAGCGCTCGCGCTGGAAGGGGTGGCCGGGCAGCCGCAGCAGCCGCGAGCCGCCCGGCCGCCAGTCCACCGGCACTCCCAGGACGTGGGCCTCGGCCAGCGCCCGGCGGAAGCGGCCGGGGCCGCCGTCGTCGCGGCGCAGCGTGCCGAGGCCGGGCTGCCCCTCGGCCAGCGCCGGGACGAGCACCGGATGGGCGCTGCACTCGATGAAGACGGTGGACCCCTCGGCCCGCAGCGCCTCGGCGGCCTCGTGGAAGCGGACGGTCTCGCGCAGGTTGCGCACCCAGTAGGCCGCGTCCAGGCTCGGGCCGGTGACGGGGGCGTTGTCGACGGTCGACCGCATCGGCACCGCCGGAGCCGCCGGCCGGATGTGGGCCAGCGCCTCGGCCAGTTCATCGGCCAGTTCGTCCACCTGGGCGGAGTGCGCGGCGTAGTCGACCGGGATGCGCCGCGTGCGCAGCCCGGCGTCCTCGCAGCCGGCCAGGAAGCCGCCGAGGGCGGCGCGCTCGCCGGACACCACCACGGCGGCCGGGCCGTTCACCGCCGCCACCGAGACCCGGCCCGCGAAGCGCTCGACGTGCGGCAGCACCTCGGCCAGGGGGGCGGCGACCGACGCCATCGCGCCGGCGCCGGCGATCCGGCGCACCAGCCGGGAGCGGACGGCGACCACCGCGGCGGCGTCCTCGACCGACAGCGCGCCCGCGACGCAGGCGGCGGCGATCTCGCCTTGGCTGTGCCCGACGACGGCGTCCGGGACCACCCCGTGGTGCCGCCACAGCGCGGCGAGCGCCACCATGACCGCCCACAGCGCGGGCTGCACGACGTCGACCCGCTCAAGCGCGGCGGCGTCGGCCAGCGCCTCGCGGAGCGGCCGGTCCAGGTGCGGGGCCAGCGCGGCGGCGCACTCGTCCAGGGCGGCGGCGAACACCGGTTCGGAATCCGCCAGGTCCAGCGCCATCCCGGCCCACTGGGTGCCCTGGCCGGGGAAGACGAAGACCACCGCGGGATCGGGCTCGGCCCGCCCGGTGACCGCCGCCGGGTGGGTGCCGGCCGCGGCCAGCCCCTCCAGCGCGGCGGCCCGCTCGGCCAGGCCGCCCTCGGTGACGACGGCGCGGTGCTCGTGCCGGTCGCGGCCGAGGGCCAGGGTGCGCCCGATGTCGGCGACGGACGCGCCGGGATGCGCCCGCACCCACTCCGCCAGCCGCCCGGCCTGCGCGCGCAGCGCCGCCTCGGTGCGCCCGGACACCGGCCAGGCCGCCGGGCCCTCGTCCGCCGGGGCGGCGGGCCCGGCCGGGGGCTCCTCCACGATCACGTGCGCGTTGGTGCCGGAGATGCCGAAGGACGACACGGCCGCCCGGCGCGGGCGCTCCCCCGCCGGCCACGGCCGCTGCCGCGCGGCCGGCACCAGGGAGCCCGCGGACCAGTCCACCAGGGGCGTCGGCTCCTCGGTGTGCGGGGAGCGCGGCACGGTCTGCTCCCGGAGGGCCAGCAGCACCTTGGCCAGCCCGGCCAGCCCGGCCGCCGCCTGGGTGTGGCCGAGGTTGGCCTTGACCGAGCCGAGCAGGACCGGGCGCCCGGAGCGCCCGTAGGTGGCCAGCAGGGCGCCCGCCTCGATGGGGTCGCCCAGCCGGGTGCCGGTGCCGTGCGCCTCGACCAGGTCGACGTCGGCCTCGGTCAGCCCGGCGTCGCGCAGCGCGGCGCGGATGACCCGCTCCTGGGCGGGCCCGCTGGGCGCGGTCAGCCCGTTGGAGGCGCCGTCGGAGTTCACCGCCGAGCCGCGCAGCACGCCCCATACCGGGCGGCCGGCCGCCCTGGCCGCCGACAGCCGCTCCAGGACCAGCACCACCACGCCCTCGGCGGGCCCGAAGCCGTCGGCGGCCGCGCCGAAGGCCTTGCTGCGGCCGTCGGGGGCCAGGCCGCGCTGCTGGGCGTAGCCCACCAGGGTCTGCGGTGTCGCCATCACGGTGGCGCCGCCGACCAGGGCCCGCTCGCACTCCCCGCGCCGGATCGCGGCCGCGGCGGTGTGCAGGGCGACCAGCGAGGACGAGCAGGCGGTGTCGATGGTCAGCGCCGGGCCGGACAGGCCCAGCGCGAAGGCGACCCGGCCGGAGGCGACGGCCATCGAGGCACCGGTGGCCAGGTGGCCCTCCAGTTCGTCGCCGTGCCCCCGGCACAGCGCGGCGTAGCCGGTGTCCCAGGTGCCCATGACGACGCCGGTGGCGGTGCCGCGCAGCGCGGACGCGGGGATCCCCGCGTCCTCCAGCGCACTCCAGGAGTGTTCAAGCAGCAGCCGCTGCTGGGGGTCCATCGCCAGCGCCTCGCGCGGCGAGATCCCGAAGAAGGCGGCGTCGAAGTCGCCCGCACCGGCCAGGAAGCCGCCGGAGCGGCAGTACGCGTCGTCCGGCAGCGTCCAGCCCCGGTCGCCCGGGAGGCCCGAGACCGCGTCGGCGCCCGAGCGCAGCAGCTCCCACAGCCCGTCCGGGCCGGTCACGCCGCCGGGCAGGGCGCAGCTCAGGCCGACGATCGCGACGGGGTCGCCCACCGGGCCGGACGGCGCCGGCGCGCCCTCGTCGGCGGCGGCAGGGCCGTCGTGCAGGTGGGCGGCGAGCGCGGCCGGAGTCGGGTGGTCGAAGAGCACGGTCGGCGCCAGCGGGCGGCCCAGCGCCGCCCCCAGCGCGGTGCGCAGGTCGACGCTCGCGAGCGAGCCCAGGCCGAGATCGCGGAAGGTCCGCTCGGCGGCGACCTCCTCGGCCCGCTGGTGGCCGAGGATCGCGGCCGTGTGCGTGCGGACCAGGGCGAGCAGTTCGCGCCGCGAGCGCGGCCGCGGCCCGGCGGCCGGCGCCGCGGCCTCCGCTCGGGCCGCCGCGGGCGCGGCGGCGGGGGTGGCGGGCGCCCCGGCGGGCCAGTGCCGCCGGCGCTGGAAGGGGTAGGTCGGGAGCGCGACCGGGCGGTGCGGCCGCCCGCCGAGCAGCCGCTCCGGCTCGACCGGGAGGCCGTGCACGTAGGCCGTTGCGAGCGCGGTGCGGAAGCCGGCCGGGCCGCCGGCCTCGCGGGCGAGGGTGCCGAAGGCCGCGGCCTCGGCGCCCAGCTCCGCCAGCGTGTCGCGGACGGCGCCGGTCAGCACCGGGTGCGGGCCGCACTCCACGAAGGCGTCGAAGCCGGCGGCGGCGAGCCCGCGGACCGCGTCCTGGAAGCGCACGGTGCGGCGCAGGTTCTCCCGCCAGTACCGCCCGTCCAGCTCGGCGGTGTCGATGAAGCCGCCGGTGACGGTGGAGTAGAAGGGCACCGGCGAGGAGCGCGGCGCGATCGCGCGCAGCGGCTCGTCCAGGGCGGCGCACACCGGCTCGACCTGGGGGCAGTGCGAGGCGTAGCCGACCGGGAGGACGCGGGTCCAGGCGCCGGCCGCGTCGAACTCGGCGACGACCGCCGCCAGCGCCGCGGCCTCGCCGGCCAGCACGACCGCGGCCGGCCCGTTGACCGCGGCCACCGACAGCCGCTCGCCGTACGGACGCAGCCGGGCCCGGACGGCGGCGAGCGGCGCCGCCACGGCGGCCATGCCGAGCCCGGCGCCCTCGATGGCCGCGAAGCCCCGCGCCCGCTCGGCCACGATCCGCGCGCCGTCGGCCAGTGACAGCCCGCCGGCGACGCAGGCGGCCGCGATCTCGCCCTGGCTGTGCCCGAGCACGGCCGCGGGCTCCACGCCGTGGCCGCGCCAGAGCCGGGCGAGCGCCACCATCACGGCCCACTGGGCCGGCTGGACCACCTCCACCCGGTCGGGCGGCGCCGCGGCGCGCAGCGCCTGGGTCAGCGACCAGTCGACGTGCGGCGCCAGCGCGGCGGCGCACTCGTCGACCGCCTCGGCGAAGCCGGGCACCAGCTCGGGCGGGGCGTCCAGCAGCTCCCTAGCCATCCCCGGCCAGTACGCGCCCTGGCCGGAGAAGACCATCGCCACCCGGCGGCCGGTGCCCGGCGCGACACCGGCCACCACGCGCTCGGGGGCCGGGCGGCCCGCCGCGAGCGCGGCCAGCCCTTCGGCCAGTTCCGCCGGGCCGCCGAACACGGCGGCCCGGTGCTCGAACTGCGCGCGGCCGCGCAGCAGGGTGGCCGCGACGTCGTCGGGCTCGGCCTCCGCGCCGCGCTCCGCGAGCCGGGCGGCGAGGGCGGCCAGGGCGGCCGGCTCGCGGGCGGTGAGGATCCAGGGCAGGCCGCCGGAGGCGGCCGCGGGCGGCGCCGGGCGCTGCGGCGCCCGGCCCAGTACGACGTGCGCGTTGCTGCCGCCCATCCCGAAGGAGCTGACGCCCGCCACCGCCAGGGCGCGCCGCTCCGGCGCGGTCTGCACCCGCAGCCGGAGCCGGTCCAGCGGGATCGTCTCCGGCGGCGCGGTGAAGTGCAGGCTCGGCACCAGCTCGCCACGCTCCAGCATCAGCAGCGCCTTCACCAGGCCGGCGATCCCGGCCGCGGCCTCCAGGTGGCCGATGTTGGTCTTGACCGAGCCGACCCGCAGCTCGGCTCCTCCGCCCCGGCCCGCCCCGAGCACGGCGCCGAGCGCCGCCGCCTCGACCGGGTCGCCGATCGGGGTGCCGGTGCCGTGCAGTTCGACGTAGTCGACGGCGCCGGGCGCGACGCCCGCGTCGGCGCAGGCCGCCCGGAGCACCGCCTCCTGCGCGCGGCGGCTCGGCGCGGTGAGCGTGCCGGTGGCCCCGTCGTTGTTGGTGGCGCTGCCCAGCACCACCGCGCGCACGGGGTCGCCGTCGGCCAGCGCCGCGGCGAGCGGCTTGAGCAGCACAACCGCGCCGCCCTCGCCGCGGACGAAGCCGTCGGCGCCGGCGTCGAAGGCCCGGCAGCGGCCCGTGGCCGACAGGCCGCCGAACTCCCGCGCCGCGGTGAAGCCGGCGGCCGTGGTGAAGAGGCTGACGCCGCCGGCCAGCGCGAGATCGCTCTCGCCGCGGCGCAGGCTCTGCACGGCCAGGTGCACCGCGACCAGCGAGGACGCCTGGGCCGCGTCGACGGTGAGGCTGGGCCCGCGCAGGCCCAGGGCGTAGGAGACCCGGTTGGCGATCAGCCCGCCGGCCAGGCCGGTGAAGGCGTAGCGGTCCGCGGCCGGCGCCACCGCGCGGTAGTCGTCGCCGGCGGTGCCCACGAAGACCCCGGCGCGTTCGGCGCCGAGCCGGTGCGGGTCGGCGGCGGCGTCCTCGAAGGACTCCCAGGCGAGTTCGAGCATCAGCCGCTGGCGCGGGTCCATGGCGGCGGCCTCGGCCGGGGATATCCCGAAGAATCCGGCGTCGAAGTGGTCGATCCGCGCCAGCAGGCCGGCGGGGGGCGGTTCGGTCCCGGCGGCTCCGACCAGGTCGGCACGGCGGCGCGGGCTCAGCGGCCCGACCGCGTCACGACCGTTTCGCAGCAGCTCCCAGAGTTCGCCGGGATTGTCGGCACCGGGCAGGCGGCAGGCCATTCCGATAACTGCGACGCTCTCCGATCCGGGCACGCCGAAATCCGAATCCACCACGCATCACACCCCCGAGATGTGAACCATTGGTTGATCATCAAGCCGGCCTTGTGGCAGGACTGCCACAATTACTCTGCACTATGTGGCAGGGGTGCCACAATGCCTTGAAAGGAACAACAGGTGACTGATCAACCAACGAGCGCGGTCGACGCTCCGCGCGATTCCGACTGTTGATCACGTGCCAATGCCACTGCCTGCACGTAATCGCCGTACGCCGATCTCTGCGCCCGCCCGAGCGCGGCGCACGCCGCGGCGTCGATGAAGCCGCGGTCGAGCGCGATCTCCTCCAGGCAGGCGATCCGCACGCCCTGCCGGTGCTCCAGCACCTGCACGTACTGCCCGGCCTCCAGCAGCGAGTCGGGCGTACCGGTGTCGAGCCAGGCGCAGCCGCGGCCGAGGTCGATCAGCCGGGCCTCGTCCTGCGCCAGGTAGGCCCGGTTGACGTCGGTGATCTCCAGTTCGCCGCGGTCGGACGGGCTCAGCCGCCCGGCGATCCCGACGGCCTGGGCGTCGTAGAGGTAGAGCCCGGTGACGGCCAGGTTGGTGGGGGCCCGCTCCGGCTTCTCGACGATGTCGACCAGCCGCCCGGCGCCGTCCACCACGCACACGCCGTAGCGCTCGGGGTCGCGCACCGGGTAGCCGAAGAGGGTGGCGCCGCGCTGCCCCCTGACGAAGTCCGCGACGCAGGAGCGTAACAGTGCGCCGAATCCATGCCCGTGGAAGATGTTGTCGCCGAGGATCAGCGCCACCGGTCCGTCGCCGATGTGATCGGCGCCGATCAGCAGCGCCTCCGCAATACCGCGCGGCGCTTCCTGCACCACATAGGTGAAGGAGACCCCCAAGTCCGAGCCGTCGCCGAGCAGGCGCTCGAAGGACGCTTTCTCATCGGGAACGGTGATGATCAATATCTCGCGGATGTCGGCCAGCATCAGCACGGAAAGCGGGTAATAGATCATCGGTTTGTCGTAGACCGGCATCAGCTGCTTCGATACGCCGCGCGTTATCGGGTGCAGTCGGGTGCCGGCGCCTCCGGCGAGGACGATGCCTTTCACGGCGGACTCCTGTCGGGCGGTGGACTCGTCACCGGTTCGGTGCTCGGCGTCTGGGGCGCGGCGGCGTGGCAGGACACCACCGCACCGCCGAGTTCGCGGGGTGCCGGGACGGCGGTGCGGCAGGCCGCCACGGCGTCGGGGCAGCGCGGGTGGAAGGCGCAGCCGGGCGGCGGGTGCAGCGGTGACGGCGGCTCGGCGGCGGGCAGCCGCGAGGGCGGCGGTACCCGCCCGACCTCGGGCACCGCGTCCAGCAGCGCCCGGGTGTAGGGGTGGCGCGGAGCGGCCAGCACCGACTCGGTCGGCCCCCGCTCGCACACCCGCCCCAGGTAGAGCACCACCACCTCGTCGCAGAGCGCGCTGACCACGCCGAGGTCGTGCGAGATGAACAGCAGGGAGGCGCCGCGGTCGGCGACCGCCCGGTGCAGCAGGTTCACCACGCCGGCCTGCACGGACACGTCCAGGCCGGCCACCGGCTCGTCGGCGATGATCAGCTCGGGCTCGGCGAGCGCGGCCCTGGCGATCGCGACCCGCTGCGCTTGGCCGCCGCTGATCTGGTGGCGCCGGCGCCCGCCGTAGACCGCCGGGTCCAGGCCGACGTCCGCCAGGGCCGCGGCGGCCCGCTCGCGGCGGCGCGCCCGCGCGACGCCGGCCCAGCGCAGCGGCTCGGCCACCAGGTCGACCAGGGTGCGGTGCGGGTGCAGCGAGGCCACCGGGTCCTGGAAGACCATCTGGATGCCGCCCGGCCCGGGCCGGTGGCGCACCGGCCCGCCGGCGAAGGCGACGCTCCCGCCGCTGGGGGCGACCAGTCCGGTGACGGCCTTGGCCAGGCTGCTCTTGCCGGAGCCGGACTCGCCGACCAGCCCGACCGTGCGCCCGGCCGGCACCGTGAAGGAGACGCCCCGCACGGCCTCGATCCAGCCGCCCGGCACCCGGTAGCGCACCTGGAGCCGGTCGACCACCAGCTCCGCGCCGCGCGGCCGCGTCATACCGGCACCCCCTCCGCCGCCCAGCAGCTCACCGTGTGGCCGGCGCCGGCCCGCAGCAGCGGCGGCCGGGTCGCGCACTCCGGCAGCGCCCGCTCGCAGCGCGGCGCGAAGGGGCAGCCGGTCCGCGGCTCCCGCAGGTCGGGCAGCCCGCCGGGGATCTGCGGCAGCGGCGGTCGGCGCCGCGGCGACAGGCGCGGCGTGACGGCCAGCAGGGCGCGGGTGTAGGGGTGCCTCGGCTCGGCGAGCACCCGCTCCGTGGGCCCGTCCTCGACGACGCGGCCCGCGTACATGACAGCGATCCGGTCGGTGCGCCCCGCCAGCAGGCCCAGATCGTGGGTGATCAGCAGCAGCGCCATGCCGCGCTCGCGGCGCAGCTCGCCGATCAGGTCCAGGACGCGCTGCTGGACGGTCACGTCCAGCGCGGTGGTGGGCTCGTCGGCGAGCAGCAGCCGGGGCTGTGCGGCGAGAGCCGCCGCGATGCCGACCCGCTGGCGCTGCCCGCCGGACAGCTCCGCCGGGTAGCTGCGCAGCCGCCGCCCCGGGTCGGGCAGCCCGACCGCGCGCAGCAGCTCGGTGGCGGCGGCGCGCTGCCGCGCCCGCGATCCGCGCTCGGCGGGCGGTACGGCCTCCAGGACCTGGCGGCCGATGCGCACCACCGGGTTCAGCGAGGCCGACGGATCCTGGAAGACCATCGAGACCGCGCGGCGGCGCGAGGAGCCGTCGGTCACGTCGCGGCCCTCCAGCAGGATGCGGCCGGTCAGGGACGGCGCGGCCGGCCCGGGGTGCACGCCCAGCACCGCGCGGGCCAGCACCGACTTGCCCGAGCCCGACTCGCCGACCAGGCCGACGCTCTCCCCCTCGGCCACCGCGAGGGAGACCGACTCCAGGACGTGCAGGCTGCCGGCCGGCCCGTCGAAGCGCAGGCTCAGTCCGTCCAGCTCCAGCAGCGGGGCGCTCATGGCCGGCTCCTTCCCCAGCGCTCGCCCAGCACGTTGACCGCGAGCACCGTCGCGCAGAGCACCGCGGCCGGCGCCAGGCAGATCCACGGGGCGGTGGCGATGTGGGTGCGCCCCTCCGCGATCAGGCCGCCCCACGACGCCGTCGGCGGCGCGAGCCCGAAGCCGAGGAAGCTCAGCGAGCCCTCGGCGACGATCGCCACCGTGACGGCGGTGAAGGAGTACGCCGCCACCGCCGGGAGCACGCACCGCACCACCTCGGAGCCGATGATGCGCAGCGGCGGGGCGCCCATGATCCGCGCGGCCTGCACGAACTCCTGCCCCCGCACGGTCAGCGTGGCCGAGCGCGCGATCCGCGCGAAGGCGGGCACCATGATCAGGCCGATCAGCGCGCCGATGGTGAGCCGCCCGGGGCCGACCATCGTCACCACCACCATCACCGTGATCAGGCCGGGCAGCGCGAGCACCACGTCGAGCAGGGTCCCGATGAGGGCGTCGACCCAGCCGCGGGCGAAGCCGGCCAGCACGCCCAGCCCGCCGCCGACCACCAGCCCGACGGCGACCGTCATCGCCGCGACCACGATCGAGGACGCCCCGCCGGCCAGTGTGCGCGCGAAGACGTCGCGGCCGGTGGCGTCGGTGCCGAACCAGTGCTCGGGGCCGGGCGGCCGCAGCGGGGCCTGGAAGTCGGCGCGGAGCGGGTCCAGCTGCGGCAGCAGCTGCGCCAGCACCGCGCCGATCGCGACGAGCGCGAGCACGGCGACGCAGGCCGCCGGCACCAGGGCGTCCCGGCGGGTCTCAGTGCGCCGCAGCATGGCGCGCCCTCGGATCGATCACGCCGTACACCAGGTCGACCAGCGTCCCGACCAGCACCACGGTGACCCCCGACAGCAGCACGACCGCCTCGATCACCGGGAAGTCGCGGGCCTCGATCGCGCTCGCGGCCAGCCGCCCCATCCCCGGAACGGCGAAGATCGTCTCGACCAGCACCGAGCCGCCGAAGGCGAGCCCCAGGCCCAGCCCGACGAGCGTCACCGTCGAGAAGGACGACGGCCGCAGCGCCCGCGTCCACAGCAGCCGCCAGGGCGACAGCCCGCGGGAGCGGGCGGCCAGGATGTAGGGGGTGCGCAGGGTGGCGATCAGGTCCGCGCGCAGCACCCGGACCAGCACGGCCGCCTCGGTGAGTCCCATGGTGAGCACCGGGAGCACCAGGTGGCGCAGGTGCTCGACGGGGTCGTCCGGGGCGGCCCAGCCGGTGGCCGGCAGCACCGCCAGGCCGACGGCCAGCACCAGGATGAGCGCCAGGCCGAGCACGAAGGCGGGCGTGGACAGCAGCAGGTACGCCAGCACCGTGCTGATCCGGTCCACCACCCCGCCGGGCCGCCAGGCCGAGCGCATCGCCACCGGCACGGTGATCGCCAGCGCCAGCAGCTGGCCGCACAGCAGCAGTTCGAGGGTGACCGGCAGCCGCTCGCCGATCTCCGCCGTCACCGGGGCGCCGGTGACCAGGGAGGTGCCGAGGTCGCCGCGGACGGCGCCGCCGAGCCAGTGCGCGAAGCGCTCGGGCGGCGAGGCGTCCAGGTTCAGCGCGGCGGTGAACGCGGCCAGCTGCTCGGGCGTGGCCTCGACGCCGAGCACCGCCACCGCGGGGTCGCCGGTGAGCAGCAGGGGCAGCGCCATCGTCAGCATGCCGAGCAGGGCGATGACGGCCAGCGCCCGCACGGCCCTGGTCAGCAGCGTCCTCACCGGGCCGTCCACAGCTCGGACGGCAGCAGCGAGATGACGTTGCGGTCGCTCAGGTCGGGCATGCCGCCGATGTGCGGGGCGGCGGCGAAGCCGGCCGGGCTCTCGGTGAAGAACAGCACCGGCGCGTCCTCGACCACCCTCTGCGCGACCTCGGCGTAGATCTCCCGGCGCGCGGCCTCGTCGACGCTGCCGCGGCCCTGCTCCACCAGCTCCCCGACCTCGGGGTTCGCGTAGCCGCCGAAGTTGCCCGTCGCGTCGGGGGCGAAGATCCCGAGCACCGCGTCGGTGTCGGCGTAGGCGCTGGTCACGAACTCGATGGCGGCGAAGTCGCCGTCGTACAGCCGGGTTCCCCAGGTGGCGGTGTCCACGACGTCGATCGTCATGGTGATGCCGACGTCGCCGAGCATCTGCTGGATCGCGGTGGCCCGCTGCATGGACTGCGGCCGCGAGTCGGTGGTGTAGGCGAAGGAGACGGGCTCGCCGACCTCGGCGAGCAGGGTCCGCGCCCGCTCCGGGTCGAACTCCGGATGCCGGGTGCCGGAGGCGTAGGGCGAGCGGGACAGGATCGGCCCCTCGGCCACCACGCCCTGGCCCTGGTCGACCACGGCGAGCAGCGCCTCCCGGTCGATGGCCGCCTGCACCGCCTGCCGGACGCGGATGTCGTCGAAGGGCTCGGTCCGGGTGTTGAGGACGGCGGTGGCCGTGGACGCGTTGGCCACGGCCACGATGCGGCCTTCGCCGCGGGCCTGGGCGATCAGGTTCGGCGTGTCGATCCAGGCCAGGTCGACCGCGCCGGAGGCGAGGCTCTGGTAGCGGGAGTCGGTGTCGGGCAGGAACTGGAAGACGAGCGTGTCGGCGTGGCCCGGCGTGCCCTGGTAGTGCTCGCTGCGGACGACCGTGAGCGAGGAGCCGCGGGCCGCCGACTCCAAGCGGTAGGGCCCGGCGCCCAGCGGGCTGCCGTCGTCGGCCCGCGCGGTCGTGCTGGCGATCATGCCGAGCTGCCGGGTGAAGTAGCGCGGGAAGCCGGCGTTCGGCTCGGCCAGGGTGAACTCCGCCGTCGTCGCGTCCGCCGCCGCCATGTCGGTGATCTCGGCGGCGAGCTGCGCGCACTGGCACTGCGACTCCGGGTCGCGCAGCCGGGCGACGTGGTCGACCACGGCCTGGGCGTCCAGCGGCGAGCCGTCGGAGAAGGTGAGGCCCGGCCGCAGGCTCAGCGTCCAGGTGCGCAGGTCCTCGCTGGTGAGCGACTCGGCCAGCCGCGGCTCCAGCGCGCCGCCCGGGCCGTCGGTGAACAGCGGCTCGTAGAGCGCGTGCGCGACGACGAGCGTCGCCTGGGCGGCGATCTCGTTGGCCGCCGGATCGAGCGTGGAGACCTCGGAGTTGATCCCGATGGTGATCGTGCCGCCCGGCACCGGCGGGCCGGACGGCCCGGACGGGGCGGCGGCGGGCGCGCCGCAGGCGGTCAGCGTGACGGCCGCGAGCGCGCTCGCGGCGAGGCGTCGAAGCATCGGCGGTCCTTCTCTCACTGGGTCTTGCGCCGGCACTGGTCTTCGCCGGGTCAGGGCAGCAGGCGGGGGCGTAGCGCCCGGGCGATCGCGGTGACCTCGTCGGCCGGGAGCACCCGGCCGAGGTAGGCGTGCGCGCCGCCGAACTCGTCGAGGAGGTCGAGCACGTCCTCGATGTCGGAGGCCAGGCAGGTCAGGTCGGGCGCCGCGAGCGTCCCGTCGGGCGGCTGGCGGCGCTGGGTCTCGGAGCGGTCCTGGTTGGTGCGCAGGTAGTCGGCGACGATCTGCTCGCGGCTCGCGCCGGCCAGTGCCAGCAGCAGCGCCACCAGCATGCCGGTGCGGTCGCGCCCGCCCTGGCAGGCGATGACGACCGGACCCGGGATCGCGGCCAGCGCCCGCAGCGCGCCGGCGAAGGACGCGGGCGCGCGGGTGAGCGCGGCGCGGTAGAGGCTGCCCCAGCTCGCCCGGCCGGCCGCGATCTCGGCCACCGACGCGGCGGCCTGCCGCCGGTCGAAGGCGGCGTCGGCGCCGGCCAGCGGGAAGCTCACGATCCGCCAGCCCGGCGGCAGCGGCCGGACCCGGTCACGGGCCCGTTCCTCGTCCACCCGCAGGTCGAACCAGGTGAGGCCGCCGGGGCAGCCGGTCAGCTCGTCGTCGGTCGCCAGCGAGAGGGCGGCGGCTCGGTACAGTCGATCACCGCGCGGGCGCAGGTCGGCCGCGCCGTCGCCCCGCAGCAGGACGGGACGCCAGTTGGGGGGCTTCTCCGGTCGGCACACGACTCAGATTCTCACAAAGTGGCAGAACTGCCAATTTGTGCGAGTATTAACGGGAGCCGAACGCCGCCCGAATATCTGGCGCCGCGGCCGCGAGAGCGTTGACTTCCACCAGGCCCGGCACCGCACCGGCGTACCGAGAAAGTGAGACCATGGCCGCGCAGACCGGCTCGCGAGAGCAGAACAAGGCCGAGACCCGGCTGGCCATCCAGCTCGCCGCGGTGGAACTGTTCGAGGAGAAGGGCTACGACGCGACGACGGTGGACGACATCGCCCGCCGCGCCGACGTGGCGCCGCGCACCTTCTTCCGCTACTTCCCCAACAAGGAGCTCACCCTCTTCAGCGAGGACATCTCCGGCCGGCTCGCCACGCTGGTCACCGAGGCGCCCGCCGGGCTCGACCCGATGGCGGCGCTGCGCTGGGCCGTCACCGAGCTGATGGACTACGAGGCGACCCCGCTGGACCGGCGCCGCCAGGCACTGCGGCGCAAGTTCAGCGAGCGGCCCGTCATCGAGCGGCACCTCGCCCACCTGTACGACTCGCTCGGCACCCGGCTGCGCGCCGCCTTCGCCGCCCGGCTCGGCGTCGACCCCGCCGAGGACCTGCGCCCCGACGTGCTGGTCGCCCTCTACCTCGGGCTGGCCAGGGAGTTCGCCAAGGAGCAGGTGCCGGTGCCCGAGCTGATCGAGCGCTGGTTCACCGCCGCGAACGCGCTGACGCCGTAGGCCGGGGGGCGCGGGGCCGGTCGAGCGGGGGCCGGCCGGCCCCGTCCGCGTTCCCCGTTCGACACGCGCCGGCAAGCCGCCCGACACCGGGCACCCCTAGGCAAATTGTGGCAGAAATGCCACTATTCTGCCGTGAATCCAGTCGGCTCCCCTGAGTCCCGTCCCCGTCCCACCACCGAGCAGCAGGCCCCGCGGCGCCCCGCCGCCGCGGCACGAAGCAGCGCGAAGCCCCAGGTGACCGGGGTGCGGAACCGGCCGAGCGCGCCGGCCCGCCGGGCAGGGGGCGGCCATGGCGGCTGAAGCCACCACCCGGCGGGTGCTGGTGACCGGCGGCGCCGGCTTCATCGGCTCGGCCTACGTGCGCATGCTGCTGGCCGACCCCCGGCAGGCGATCGCGGTCACCGTGCTGGACAAGCTGAGCTACGCGGGCAACCCCCGCAACCTCGACCCGGTGCGGGCCGACCCGAGGCTGAGCTTCGTCCACGGCAGTGTCTGCGACACCGCGCTGGTCGAGCGGCTGCTGCCCGGCCACGACCAGGTGGTGCACTTCGCCGCCGAGTCGCACGTCGACCGCTCCCTGGCCGTCCCGGCCGAGTTCGTCACCACCAACGTGGGCGGCACCCAGACCCTGCTCGACGCGGCGCTGCGGCACGGCGTGCGCACCTTCCTGCACGTGTCGACCGACGAGGTCTACGGCTCGATCGACACCGGGTCCTGGCAGGAGACCGAGCCGGTGGCCCCCAACTCGCCGTACTCGGCCACCAAGGCCGGCGCCGACCTGCTCTGCCTGGCCTACGGCCGGACCCACGGCATGGACGTCCGGATCACCCGCGGCTCCAACACCTACGGGCCCTTCCAGTTCCCCGAGAAGATCATCCCGCTGTTCGTGACGAACCTGGTGCTCGGCCGGCGGGTCCCGCTGTACGGCGACGGGCTCAACGTCCGCGACTGGCTGCACGTGGAGGACCACTGCCGCGGGATCGAGCTCGCGGTGCAGCGGGGCCGGCCCGGCCAGGTGTACAACATCGGCGGCGGCACCGAGCTGTCCAACCACGAGCTGACCCTGATGATCCTGAAGCTGCTCGGCGCCGGGCCGGAGATGATCGAGCCGGTGGCCGACCGCAAGGGCCACGACCGGCGCTACTCGGTCGACTGGGCCAAGGCCGCGGGCGAGCTGGGCTACCGGCCGCGGGTCGGCTTCGACGACGGGCTGCGCGACACCGTCTCCTGGTACCAGCGGAACCGGCACTGGTGGGCGCCGCTGCGCGACCGGGGCCCGCTGGCCAGCCCGGACGACTGAGGGCCCGGCCGGGCCCCGCGTCGGGCCGGGCCGGACGGGTAGCGGGGCGCCGGGAATGCGCGGCGGCCCCCGGAGGCTTGGGTCTGCAGGGGCCGCGCGGGCGGCCGCGGCGCGACGGAGGCGGCGATGGACGGGATCGGCAGGACCGGCGGGCGGGCGGCGCCCGGACCGGGGCGCTCACGGCGCGATGCCGCGCGGACCGCCGGACGGCCCGGGCCGCAGGCGCACCGGTGAGCGGGCCTTCGGGGCCCTTCGGCGGTCCGGCGCCGGGCGGCACCGTCCCGCCCGGCGGCGCGGTGCGCTGGCAGTACGGCCGGGTCGCCGCCGTCCGGCACGAGACCCCGTCCTCGGTGACGCTCCGGCTCGAACTCCCGCACTGGCGGCCGCACCTGCCCGGCCAGCACTACATGGTGCGGCTGACCGCGCCCGACGGCTACACCGCGCAGCGCGACTACTCCGTCGCCTCGCCGCCCGCCGACACCGGCGCGATCGAGCTGACCGTGCTGCGGGTCGACGACGGCGAGGTCTCCTCCCACCTCGCCGACGTGGTCGAGCCCGGCGACGAGATCGAGCTGCGCGGCCCCGTCGGCGGCTACTTCGTCTGGACGGGCGAGCGCCCCGCGCTGCTGATCGGCGGCGGCTCCGGAGTGGTGCCGCTCGCCTCGATGCTCCGGCACCGCCGCGCCGAGCGCATCGCCACCCCGCTGCGGCTGCTGGTGTCGGTCTCGCGCCCCGAGGACCTGCTGTACGCCGGCGAGTACGGCGCCGAGACCACCGTCGTGTACACCCGCGCCGCCCCGCCGGCCTGGCCGGGGCGGGTCGGCAGGATCACCGCCGGCACCCTGCGGCCGCTGCTGGCCGAGGCGCCGCCGGGCGGCTGGGACCTCTACGTCTGCGGCTCCAACGGCTTCTGCGAGCACGTCGCCGCCCTGCTGGTCGGCCTGGGCGCGTCGCCCACCCGGATCAGGATCGAGCGCTTCGGCGAGTAGCCGCCGCGCTCAGCCGCCCAGGTGGGCCGGCAGCCCGCGCGCCAGGGGGTAGGGCGCCTCCTCGGGCAGCAGCCGGGCCGCCTCCTGGAGTTCCCCCGCGCGCACCAGCGCGTGCACGCGGTGCGCCAGCGGGGTGGCGTCGGTGATCGACACGATCCACTCGTCGGCGTAGGCGCGGGCCGCCTCACCGGCCAGCCCCAGCTGGAGCGAGCGGTACGGCAGCGGCCGCAGCCGCAGGTCGCGCTCGGGGTCCCACTGCACCCGGGTGGGCGCGGCGGCGAGCCGGCGCCGCCAGTCGGCGGTGTCGGCGTGCACCCGGGGGTCGTAGTGCGACAGGCAGGCGGCGCCCAGCGCCCACTCGAAGCCCGCGCGGGTGATCTCCACCGCCAGCACCGTCTGCTGGCCGTCCTTGGCGCCCCAGCCGCAGCGGTACATCATCCACAGGAACGACGGCTTGATCCAGGTCATCCGGTCGCGCTTCCAGGCCGCCGGGAAGCGCCCCTCGCGCACGGCGGGCAGCCCGATCCCGGGCGGGTACGCCTGGTACACGGTGATGGTGCGCTCGGTGCCGTGCGCCCGGATCTGCCGCTCCGGGGGCCGGCCGGCGCCTCGCGGGCCGTCCACGCCCCCAGCCTCCCGGCGCGCACCGGCCGGCGGCAAGCCCTTTTCGCGCCCGGCCGAACCCGGCGCACCGGCGCGCAGATCCGGGCGAATGCGACGCATTCTTGACGAAGCAGCGATGATCCGGACATCGGCCGCGGCTAGCGTCACTTCAGGTCCGGCCCGTGCCACCAGGTGGCGAGCGCCACATCCGCGCGGGCGGGGCAGCCCTTGTCCCGGTGCGGAGGGCCCGATAGAACCAGGGAACCCTGATCCCAGGAGGCCGCGTGAAGTCCCGGGTCGACAGCCTGTCCCCCCGTTCCCCCCTCTCAGCCCTGCTCTCCGCCGCCGCGGTCGCCGCCGTCACGGCCGCCGCGCTGACCGCGCCCGCCGGGCCGGCCCTGGCCGAGCCCGAGCCCGCGCCCGGCGGCGCACCCGTCCGCGACTTCGGCAACGGCGCCGAGCGCAACACCTACGAGGCGCCGGCCGAGCTGCCGGTCCAGCAGACCGGATCCGCCGCCGAGGCGGCCACCCGGCGCGCCGAGGCCGAGGCCGGCTACCCCAGGCAGACCGAGCTGCCGGTGTACCCGGACAACCCCGACGACCGCGCGATCCGGCTCGGGCTCACCCCGTACCACGAGATCGCTCCGCGCCTGAACGAGCTGCAGCAGCGCTCCGACCGGATCAGCGTGGAGGTCGTCGGCGAGTCGCACCAGGGCCGCGACCTCTACCTGGTCACCCTCACCGCGCCCGAGACGCCCGAGCAGACCGCCGAGCAGGAGCGGATGCGCGCCTCGATCGAGGAGCGGCCCGCGGCGGCCGCCCGCGACCGCCGCATCCCCAACCGCTACAAGATGCCGGTGTTCGTCAACAACAACATCCACGGCAACGAGTGGGAGGGCACCGACGCGGCGCTGCGCACCATCGAGGAGCTGGCCACCAGCGACGACCCCGAGGTGGCCGAGCTGCTGAGCCGCACCCGCGTCTACTTCAACATCACCAACAACCCCGACGGCCGCTCGGGCGGCACCCGGGCCAACGGGGTCGGCTTCGACCTCAACCGCGACTTCATCACCGCCTCGCAGCCCGAGACCCGGGCCGTGCGCGAGCTGCTGATCGACACGCAGCCGACGATGCTGATCGACCAGCACGGCTACGTGAACGGCACCCTCATCGAGCCGGCCACCATCCCGCACGGCCAGAACTACGAGTACGACCTCTACATCAAGCACACCTACGCCAACGCCCTCGGCATGGAGCAGGCGATCCTCGACCTCGGCTACACCCCCGAGGGCGACGGCGTCAGCGCGCCGCAGATCCCCTTCCGCGACTGGGAGGAGGGCTGGGACGACTGGCCGCCGATCTTCACCCCGATGTACGCGCCGTACCAGGGCGCGGTGGCCGCCGCCACCATCGAGTTCCCGATGCGGGTGAACAACGCCGACTACACCGGGCTGCCGGTGGAGGAGCTGCGCCGCCGCTCCGCCATCAACACCGACATCTCCGCCGCCACGATGGACGCCACCCTGGACTACGCGCTGGACAACCGCGGCGAGCTGATCGCCGACCAGATCGAGGTCTTCCGGCGCGGCGAGGCCGGCGAGCCGCAGGTGGTGCCCGAGGACGGCTGGGTGCCCGGCTACGGCCGCGACGACGTGTACACCACCGAGTTCCCGCGCGCCTACGTGATCCCGGCCGGCGAGGGCCAGCGCTCGGCCACGGCCGCGGCCCGGCTGGTGGACCACCTGATCGCCAACGACGTGGCGGTGCTGCGCGCCACCGGCGACTTCCGGCTCGGCGGCACCCGCTACCCGGCGGGCAGCTACCTGGTCGACATGCACCAGGCCAAGCGCGGGCTGGCCAATGTGATGCTGGAGGCGGGCCGCGACATCAGCGCCGACGTGGACGCGATGTACGACATCTCCGGCTGGAGCCACGGCCTGCTGTGGGGCGCCACCGTCGACGCCGTCGACTCCGGCGACCCCGGGCGGGTGCGCGCCGAACCGGTGGCGGCGGCCGCCCCGACCGGCTCGGTGGCGCAGGCCGGCGACCTGGAGCTGCGGCTGGACGACGGCGGCGAGGTCGCCGCCCTCAACGAGCTGCTTGGACAGGGCGTCGCGGTGTCGTGGACCGGCGAGGGCTCCGTGGTGGTCCCGGCCGCGGCGCGGGCGGCGGCCGAGGAGGCGGCCGACCGGTACGGCGTCCGCTTCGCGGCGGCCGAGAACGCGGGCGCGCGGCCGCTCCAGGCGGTCACCGTCGCGGCGGCCGCGTCGGCCGACGAGCTGTTCACCCTGCGGGAGATGGGCTTCGAGGTGGTGCCCGCCTCCACCACCATCCTCAACGGCGGCTTCGACTGGTCGGGCATCGACACCCTGTACGTGTCCAGCGGCCTGGACTACAACCGGCTGAACGCCCAGGCGCGCGCCGCGCTCGACGCCTACCTGGAGCGCGGCGGCACGGTCACCCGCGGCTCCACCGGCGCGGCCTTCAACGCCGCCGCCGGGCTGCTGGAGGTCACCGCCCAGGCCGGGCGCGCCGACGCCAACGGCGTGGTGCGGGTCTCCGAGGGCGACGGGCAGGTGCTGAGCGGCTTCGGCGACCACGCCTTCGTCTACTCGCCGCTGTGGTTCACCGGGCTCGGCGAGGGCGTGGCCGTGGAGCAGTCCTACGCCACCGGCGAGCCGATGGCGGCCGGGCACTGGCGCGCCGACGACGAGGGTGAGGGCGGGCCCGACTCCGCCGCCGGCCAGGCGTCGGTGGTCAGCGGCACCACCCAGCGCGGCGGCGCGGCGGTGCTCTTCGGCACCGAGCCGCTGTTCCGCAACCACCCCAAGGGCCTCTTCGCCCAGGTCGCCCGCTCGCTGTACTGGACCGCGGCGCCGGGTGCCCCGGCGGCCTAGCACCGCGGCAGAAGGGACGCCGCTCGCACCCCGGCCCGGGGTGCGGGCGGCGTCGCCGTACCGAGGGGCGGCTCAGCCGCTTCCGGTCTCGGCCGCCCCGGTTCCCTCGGTCTCCCGCTCGGCTCCGGCCGCGCGCCGCCGCTCCAGCCACGGGTCCCGGTAGACGAGGAGGACGCCGGGGCGGTCGGTGCGGCGCAGCAGCCCGTCGAAGGGGTGCAGGGTGGTCGTGTAGTACGGCGCGCCCGGGTGGTCGCCGCCGCGGCCGGAGCGCACCGCCCCGGGACCGCGCAGCGCCAGCCGCATGAAGGGGTAGGCCCCGGCGAACAGCGCGGACGGACTGCCGGTGAACACCGCCGTGGCGGCGTGCACGGCGAGGTCGAGCCGGTCGCTCCCGCCCGGCGGGAGCCGCCCGGTCTGCGCCTCGAACTCGGCCCGCATGTCGGTGCCGGTGTCGGCGGTGTGCGGACGCCCCTGGTCGAGCCGGGCCCGGACCTGCCGCCAGTGGCCGGGCGGCATCCGCAGCGAGTGGTGCAGCAGCAGCAGGTCGAGGGGCGGCCCCTCCCACCACTCGGCCGCGACGGCGCGCGCCCCGGGGTCGGCCCGCAGCGGCAGGTGCACCAGCGAGCGCCGGGACCGGGCCGCGAGGTGCCACAGCGCGGCGACGCGCAGCGCCTCGCCGCCGTCGGTGCACATCAGCCGGTGCCAGTCGCCGCCCTGCGTCAGCGCCACGCCCCGGATGGGCCGGGCCGGCCGGATGACCCGGTACGCGTCCCGGCCCAGCCTCGCCCGGTGCACGGTGACGCGGATCCTCATGGCGGCCAGTACAGCACAGGAGCGGCGGGCCGCTCCGCCCGCCGAGTGCGCACCACCCGCATCACGCGCCGCTCCATTACCAAGGACGCCGAGGGGTCCGCAAGATCCCGGCGCGGCCGGTTCCGGCAAGGGCGGGGTGCCATCCGCCCACCGCCGGCCGCGTCGGCCGGCCGGCGCGGCGGCCCGCGCGGGCCGGCGGCCGGTTCCGGCGCCGGCCACCGCACTGAGCTGCGCCGACGCCGCCGAGCCGGTGGCGCGGGAACGGCGGAGCCGGCGGCGGCGTTCTGCTCGTGTGACCGGATCCACCGCGAGGATCGGTCGACGGCGCCGGACCTTCCCGAACGGAACCAGTTTCCCGTCCGCTTCGATGCGATAATCGCGGAACGTGACGGGTCCTATAGGATCCACGGTGTCGGCGGCCATGGAACGGGGGCACGACTCATGGGCGACCAGGCCGGCAGACGCCGCGCACGCGGCGAGCGGGGTGCGGTGGACCCCATCGACTGGGCACACTCCTTCGACATGGACGAACAGAAGGAACCCGTCGACCTCCGCACCGACCAGGCGCACGGCGCCCGCATCTACGACTACATCCTCGGCGGCAAGGACCACTACGCCAAGGACCGCGAGGCGGGCGACGCCTCCCTGCAGGCGTGGCCCGCGCTGCGCACCCACATGCGGGCCAACCGCACCTTCATGCACCGGGTCGTCCGCTACCTGGCGGCGGAGAAGGGCGTCCGGCAGTTCCTCGACATCGGCACCGGCATCCCCACCTCCCCCAACCTGCACGAGGTCGTGCAGCAGGTCGACCCGCGCTGCCGCGTCGTCTACGTCGACAACGACCCCATCGTGCTGGTGCACGCTCGCGCCTTCATGGACACCGGCTCCGCGGAGGGCGGCATCAACTACATCGACGCCGACATGCGCGAGCCCGACAAGATCCTGTCGGCCCCCCAGCTGCGCGACACCCTGGACCTGACCCGGCCCGTCGGCCTCACGATGATCGCGATGGTGCACTTCATCCTGGACGACGACGAGGCGTACCGGGTGGTGCGCCGGGTGATCGACGCCATGCCCCCGGGCAGCTACTTCGCCGCCTCCGTCGCCACCGACGACTTCGCCCCCGAGGTGCTGGCCAAGGTGGCCCGCACCTACGCCGACCACGGCGAGCCGCTGCGCTGGCGCACCAGGGCGCAGGCCGAGAAGTTCTTCGAGGGCACCGAGCTGCTGGACCCCGGAGTGGTCCAGATCCACAAGTGGCACCCCGACCCCGCCGAGGCCGGCATCCGGGACGAGGACATCGCGATGTACGGCGGCGTCGCCTACAAGCCCTAGCCCGCACGGGCCGCCCGGCCCCCGCCGCACGCGGCGGGGGCCGGGGCGCGCTCAGCGCCGGAACAGCACCGGGTTCGACGGCGTGTCGGGCACCTCGCCGATCCGGGCGCCCGTCATCAGCAGGTCGAGTTCGCGCTGCTGCTGCGGGCGGACCAGCGGCGCGACCGTGATGTCGGCGTCCATGTAGATGACCGTCAGCACCCGGCGCGGCGCCTCGGAGAGGTTCCGCTCGGCCCGGTGGAAGATCCAGCCGACGTGGAAGCTGACGTCGCCCGCCGCGTACGGACTGCACTCGACCGGGAAGTCGCGCTCGCTCAGCGCCTGCTGCATGGCGCGCTCCGACTCGTCGCTGATCGGCATGTCGCGGCCGAACTCGAAGCGGTGGCTGCCGGCCGCGAAGGACAGCGGCCCCATCTCCAGCGGGGTGTCCTGCAGCGGGATCCAGGCCGTGCAGACCCGGTCCGAGGACAGCGGCCAGTAGTACTGGTCGGCGTGCCAGGGCGTGATGCCGCCGCCCGGCTCCTTGTACAGGGCCTGGTCGGCGAAGAGGCGGACCGCGTCGACCTGGAGCAGGTCGGCGGCGATCGCGGCGAGCCGTCTGGAGAAGACCAGCCGCCGCGCCCGTTCGCTATGTCGCCACACATTGCCCACCTGGAGGAAGGCCCGCTGGGTGGTGGAGCGCTCCGCCATGGGGGCGTGCACGGTGTTGCGTTCGAGCACGGTGCCGGTGATCTCGGGCTCGTAGGCGCGGACGGTGGCAGGGTCGAGTACGCCGCGCAGCTTCACGAAGCCGTCGCGCTCGAAGTCGCGCACCGTCTCCGGCGGAGTGGGCACCGGTGCGTCGAGCAGTTCGTCGGTGAGGGACACGGGGACGTTCCTTCCGGCCCGCCATCGGCGTTCCCGTCCCGATTCACGGACCAATGGTCTTGGTGGATCAGTGGGTGGATCACTGCGGATCGCCGTGGATCACTACGCTGAACAGCACAATCAAGGGAACACGCGGAAGATTACCTCGCTGTTCCCACTCTGACCAGACCACAGGTCTAAGTTCTGGGCACGGATTTCGGCACCGCCGCGACCAGTGGCGATACGGCGGACCGGCCCCGCGGCCGGTGCGCTATCCGGCGGAGTCCTCGCGGCGGCGGCAGATCATCAGCTCCGTGGTCGGGCTCTCCCGCCGGCTGCGGACCAGCCGCCGCTCCAGCGGGTACAGCGCCGCCCCGGCCAGCCAGCCGGTCGGATTGGTGAGGGTGGCCGCGCGCAGGGTGCCGCCCCACAGCTTGCGCCAGACGGGGCCCGCGTCGACCTGGGCGTTCATCAGCACCAGCATCGGCACCCGGCGCTGCACCTCGAAGCCGACCCGGTCGAGCTCGGCGGTGATCCACTCCAGGGTGCGGTTCACCTGGTGGTCGCCGCGCTGCACCGGGCGGTGCAGGAAGTTCTCCGAGAGCACGAAGTAGCCGCCCGGCCGCACCGCCGCGGCGATGGAGGCCAGCGCCGCCTTGTACCGCTCGTCGTCGACGATGTGGAACAGCACGTCCATGCACGACGCCGCGTCATAGCCGGCCGGCTCGATCGCGTCGCCCGGCTCGGCGATGTCCAGCCGCATGAACTTGGCGTCGGGGAAGCGCTCGCGCAGGTTCTCCACCGCCGCCTCGGTGAGGTCGCAGCCGGTCACCGAGCCGACCCCCAGGTGCTGCCAGCCGCGCACGTAGAAGCCGGTGCCCGAGCCGACGTCCAGCACCCGGGTGTTGGGGCGGTCCAGTTCGAGCGCCCCCGCCTCGCGCAGGAACGCCTCCCAGCGCACCCGGTACATCCACAGGTTGAACGGACGGCCCAGCGCGCGGTAGCCAACGCCCGTCTCCGTCCAGTCGGCACCGAGCCGGTGCTCCCAGAACGCCCTGATGTCGTCGTGCGTCTTCATGTGGGGAAGGACCTCCGCAGGGACTCGCGGCGCGCCGGTGCGCGCCGGCCGGCGCAACAGGCCGCCGGAACAGATTGGCACGGTCCTTCCCCTCGGCGCAGCCGTTCAACCCGTTGACGACCAGGTCCGGCAGCGTGATCCGACGCCCGGCCGTCCCGTTTCCAACCGGGCGCGCCCCGTTTCGGACTTGTCGCCTACGATGCCCGCGTGTCCGCCGAGGCCCGCGACGTCGTCCTCGACCTGCTCGCCCGCTCCGGCCGACCGGCGGGCTCAGGCGTCGAAGTCGACCGTCACCTCGGGACTGACCGGCAGCGCCTGGCACGACAGGGCGAAGCCCGCCGCCACCTCGGCCTCCTCCAGCGCGAAATTGCGCCGCATCCGCACCTCACCGGAGCGCACCCGCACCCGGCAGGTGCCGCAGACCCCGCCCTTGCAGGCGAAGGGCAGATCGGGGCGGGTGCGCTGCGCGGCGTCGAGCACGGGCACGTCGCGCGGCAGGGTCAGCACGGTGGCGCGGCCGTCCAGCAGCACGGTCACCTCGCTGCTGGGGCCGCCGGCGGGCGCCTCGGCGTGCCGGACCGGCTCGGGCGGCACCTCCTCCACGTAGAACAGCTCCCGGTGCACCCGCTCGGGCGGCACGCCGAGGCCGGCCAGCACGGCGCGTGCGTCGGCGACCATCCCGAACGGCCCGCACAGCCACCAGTGGTCGACCTCGCCGACCGGGCCCACCAGCGCCGCGAGCAGCGCGCGCAGCCGCGCCGCGTCCAGCCGCCCGCTGAGCAGCTCGGCGCCGCGCGTCTCCCTGGACAGCACGTGCACCAGCTCCAGCCTGGCCGGGTAGGCGTCCTTCAGATCGGCCAGCTCATCGGCGAACATGACGGTGTCGCTGCGCCGGTTGCCGTACACGAAGACCAGCCGCGAGCCGGTGCGGCGCAGCAGCGAGGCCGCGATGGACAGCAGCGGCGTCACCCCGGAACCCGCGCCGACCAGCACATGGCGGGCGTCGGCCGCCAGGTCCGGGCTGAAGGAGCCCGACGGCGGCAGCACCTCGATCTCATCCCCCGGGCGCACCTCGTCGACCAGCCAGCTCGACAGCAGACCGCCCGGGACCCGCCGCACCCCGATGCGCGGCGGCGCGCCCGCGGGCGCGCAGATGGAGTAGCTGCGCCGCTCCTCCCGCCCGCCGACGGCGCGGCGCAGCGTCAGCGACTGGCCGGGCGCGAAGGCGAACAGGTCCGCCAGCGGCTCGGGCACCGCGAAACCGATCGCGGCGGCGTCATCGCACAGCCGCTCCACGGAGGCGACGCGCAGCCGGTGGAAGACGGCGCGGCGCGAGCGCGCCGCCCCCTCCCGCTCGGGCCGCGCCAGGCGTTCGGTACCGGGCATGGCGGCGATCAGACCTCCTTGACGTGCTCGAACGGCTCCAGGCAGGACCGGCAGCGGTGCAGCGCCGTGCACGGGGTCGCCCCGAAGCGCGACAGCTCCTCGGTCGCCCGCGCCCCGCACCGCGGACAGGCGGGCCCCGCGGCCGGGCGCGGCCCCAGCTCCAGCGGCACCGGCCCGGCCCGCCGCACCGGCCCCGGCGGCGCCACCCCGTGCTCGACCAGCTTGCGCCGCCCTTCGGCGCTGATCCAGTCACTGCTCCACGGCGGCGCCAGCACCGTGCGCACCCGCACCGCCCCGAAGCCCGCCGCCGCGAGCGCCCGCCGCAGCTCCGCCGCGATCACCCCCAGCGCGGGGCACCCCGCGTAGGTCGGCGTGACCGTCACCACCACCTCGCCCCCCAGCGCCCGCACGTCCCGCAGGATCCCCAGGTCGTCAAGGGTCAGCATCGGCAGCTCCGGGTCCACCACCTCCCCGGCCACCCGCCGCGCGAGCGCCAGGTCGACCGCTCCCCCGGTCACGCGGCACCTCCCCGGGCGGAGGCGCGCCGGGGCCCGGCGGGGGCCGGGCGGCCGCTCACCACGTCGCCCCCGGGTGGGCGCGGGCCACGGACTGGAGTTCGGCGAGCAGCGGGGCCAGGTGCTCGGTGTGGGCGCCGTCGCGGCCGCCGGGCGCGGACGGGGCGGGCGGAGCGGGTCTGCCGCCCAGGGTCGCGGCGGTGAGCACCTGGCCGAGGACGTCCAGCACCTCGGCGCGCACCTCGGCGGGATCGACGGCGGCGCCCGCGGCGGCCAGCCGCCGCTCGGCGGGGTCGGCGGCGAACAGCTCGCCGAGCAGCGGCCAGACCGCGTCGACGCCGTCGGCCATCCGCTGGTGCGACAGCGCGGTGCCGTCGCCGAGCCGCAGGGTCCAGCGGACGGCGTGGTCGCGGTGGTAGGCCAGCTCCTTGGCGCCCCTCGCGGCGACGGCGGCCAGCGCCGGATCGGTGGAGGCGGTCAGCCGGGTGAACACCGCCAGCCGCCAGGCCGAGAAGGCGAGCAGCCGGGCGGTGGAGCGGGCGAAGTCGCCGTTGGGCGCCTCCACCAGCCGCACATTGCGGAACTCCTCGGGTCCGCGCAGGTAGGCGAGGGCGTCCTCGTCGCGGCCGGTACCGTCGACGTGCCCGGCCCGCGCCAGCAGCACCCGCGCCTGGCCGAGCAGGTCGAGCGCGATATTGGCCAGCGCGACCTCCTCCTCCAGCTCCGGCGCGCGGGTGCACCACTGGCCCAGCCGCTGCGCCATCACCAGGGCGTCGTCGCCGAGCATGGTGCAGTAGGCGGCCAGGTCGGCGCGGTCGGCACCGGCCGGCACCTCGGCGCCCACCTCGTCGGGCGGCGCGTCGAAGCCGGTGCCGAACGCCCAGTGCGCGTCGCCGCCCCCGCCGCCGGCCGGTCCGGCCAGCGCCTCGTACGGGTTGTCGCCGCTCATCGGTGCCCCCTCGGTCGGATTCGTCGGCGGTGGGACGGCCCGGCGCCGTCACATGTGCGGCACGTCCTCGGGGATCGGGTAGAAGGTCGGGTGCCGGTAGACCTTGTCGCGGCTGGGCGCGAAGAAGGGGTCCTTCTCGTCCGGGCTGGACGCGGCGATCGCGTCGGAGCGCACCACCCAGATGCTCACGCCCTCGTTGCGGCGGGTGTAGACGTCGCGGGCGGCGTGCAGCGCCATCTCCTCGTCGGCGGCGTGCAGCGAGCCCACGTGCACGTGGTTCAGCCCCCGCTTGCCCCGCACGAACACCTCGAACAGCGGCTGCTCGGTCCGCGGCGGCGCGCCCTCGGCCCCGGCCGTCACCGGGTCTCCCCGGCCGACCGCTTGGCGGCGTAGGCGGCGGCCGCCTCGCGCACCCAGGCGCCGTCCTCGTGCGCGGCTCTGCGCCGACGGATCCGCTCGGCGTTGCACGGGCCGTCGCCGGACAGCACCCGCCGGAACTCCGCCCAGTCGGGCTCGCCGAAGTCGTAGTGGCCGCGCTCTTCGTTCCAGCGCAGCGCGGGGTCGGGCAGGGTGACGCCCAGGCGCTCGGCCTGCGGGACGGTCATGTCCACGAAGCGCTGCCGCAGCTCGTCATTGGTGTGCCGCTTGACCCGCCACTCCATCGACTGCCGGGTGTTGGGCGACTCCGCGTCCGGCGGGCCGAACATCATCAGCGAGGGCCACCACCACCGGTCGACGGCGTCCTGCACCATCGCGCGCTGCTCGGGGGTGCCCGCCATCATCCGCAGCAGCAGCTCGTAGCCCTGGCGCTGGTGGAAGGACTCCTCCTTGCAGATCCGCACCATCGCACGCGCGTAGGGACCGTAGGAGCTGCGGCACAGCGGCACCTGGTTGCAGATGGCCGCGCCGTCCACCAGCCAGCCGATCACCCCGACGTCGGCGAAGCCCGTGGCCGGATAGTTGAAGATCGACGAGTACTTCTGCCGCCCGCCGATCAGCCGCTCGGTGAGGTCGGCGCGGTCCACGCCCAGGGTCTCGGCGGCCGCGTACAGGTACAGGCCGTGCCCCGCCTCGTCCTGCACCTTGGCCAGCAGGATGCTCTTGCGGCGCAGGCTGGGCGCGGACGCGATCCAGTCGCCCTCGGGCTGCATGCCGATGATCTCGGAGTGGGCGTGCTGCGCCACCTGCCGCACCAGCGTCCTGCGGTAGCCCTCGGGCATCCAGTCGCGCGGCTCGATGCGCTGCTCGGCCGCGACCCGGGCGGTGAAGTGCGCCGCCAGCGCACGCTCGTCGGGCCGCTCATCGACGGACGCGGTGGTCATCGGCGCCTCCCGCCATACCGAACGTTCGGTCGGTAATGAGTCTGGCCCAGATCCCCCGACGGGACAAGTGCCGCAGGTCGGCGCGGCTTCGTACCATGGTCATGTGGCTGGCGAGGCGGACACGGCCGACCGGGCGATGCGGACCGAGACGTTCAGCGGGGAGCTGGGCGAGGGGCGGATGGTCTTCGCCGCACCGGCCCCCGCGCTGCGCCGCCATGTCGTCCGCTACCTCGGCTACGCGGAGCGCACCCGCTTCACCCGCCGGCGCGAGGCGCCGGGCGCCACCGTGCCGCTGATCATCAACTTCGGATCACCGCTGGTGCTGCGCCCGTCCGGCGGCGCGCCCCAGCGCTTCGGACTCGGACTGGTCGCCGGCCTCGCGGACCGCGTCGGGATCGTGGACTCCGGCGGCGAGCAGACCGGACTGCAGATCGACCTCACCCCCCTCGCCGCCCGCCTCTTCCTGGACATGCCGATGGGCGGACTGACCAACCAGGCGGTGCCCCTGGAGGACGTGCTCGGCCGCGGCGCCGCCCCCGTCGTGGACCGCCTGCGGGCACTGCCCGGCTGGCCGGAGCGGTTCGCCCTGCTCGACGAGGTGATCGGAGCGCGCATCGCGGCCGCACGCGCGGTGCCGCCCGCCGTGGCGGAGGCGTGGCGCCGGCTGCACCGGGCGGGCGGCGCCGTGCCGATCGCCGCCCTCGCCGCCGACCTCGGCTGCAACCGCTCCCACCTCAGCGGCGCGTTCCGCCACCACCTCGGCCTACCGCCGAAGACCTTCGCCCGGGTACTCCGCTTCCGCGCCGTCGTGACCGACCTCGCCCGAGCCCGGACCCGCCCGCTCCTCGCCGACCTGGCCGCCCGCCACGGCTACGCCGACCAGGCCCACCTCAACCGCGACTTCCTGGAGTTCGCCGGTATCACCCCCACCGACCACCTGCGGCGCAGCGCGTCCGGACACGGCGTGGTGGACGGCTGACGCGGGACCGCCGGACCCGACACCGGCGGCCGGCACAGGGCGGCAGCGGGGCCGACATTCGTCCAAGACGCCTCGGCGGCCGCCGCCTAAGGTCACGATCATGAACGAGACCGCCACACCGAGCATCAGCCCGTTCCTGTTCTGCGCCGACGTTCCGGCCAGCCTCGACTTCGCCGCACGCGCCTTCGGCCTCGCCCCGGACGAGCCGCGGCCCGGACCCGACGGCACCGTCACGCACGCGAGCGCCCGGCTCGGGCGGCACATGGTGTACTTCTCGGCCCCGCACGAGGACGCCATGGTGCCCCCCAAGCGCCTCCCCGCCCTGCACGCACTGGTGATGATGTACGTCGCCGACGTGGACGCCGTCTTCGAACAGGCACGCGCGGCCGGCGCGACCGTGGAGTACCCGCCGACCGACATGCCCTACGACCGGCGCGAATGCGGTGTCCGCGACCTCGACGGCCACCTGTGGAGCATCGCGACGCCGCTCCCACCCGGCACCTGAACGCGGCTCGACGCCCTGCCGGCGCCGGCCGCCGGCACACCCGGCGGCGACGTGTCGGCGGGCGGCCCGCCCTCAGGCCGTCGCCGGGAGCGGCCGCCGCGACTCCAGCAGCGCGCGGATCTCGCGGACGGCGGCGCGGCCCGCGCGGTTGGCGCCGATGGTGCTGGCGGAGGGGCCGTAGCCCACCAGGTGGATCCGCGGGTCCGCGACGGCGCGGGTGCCGTCGACCCTGATGCCGCCGCCCGGCTCGCGCAGCCGCAGTGGCGCCAGGTGGTCCACGGCGGGGCGGAAACCGGTGCACCACAGGATCGCGTCGGCCGCCACCCGGCGTCCGTCGTCCCAGGCGACACCGTCAGGGGTGATCCGGTCGAACATCGGCAGCCGGTCCAGCACCCCGCGCTCGCGGGCGGCCCGCAGCCGCGGCGTGTCGACCAGCCCGGTGGCGCTGACCACGCTGCCCGGCGGCAGCCCGGCCCGCACCCGCTCGTCCACCCGCGCGACGGCCGCCCGCCCCCACTCCGGCGTGAACGGCCCCTCCTCGAACACCGGCGGCCGGCGGGTCACCCAGGTCGTCTCGGCCACCCCGGCCAGTTCCAGCAGCAGCCCGAGCGCCGAGGTGCCGCCGCCCACGACCACCACCCGCCGCCCGGCGAACTCCTCGGCCCCCCGGTAGTCGGCCGTGTGCAGTTGCCGCCCCCGGAACGACTCCCGGCCCGGATAGTGCGGCCAGAACGGCCGCGTCCAGGTGCCCGTCGCGTTGATCAGCGCCCGCGCCAGCCACCGCCCCCGCGAGGTCTCCACCGCCAGCAGCCCGTCATCCGCCTCGCGCACCGCCCCGACCGCCACCGGCCGCCGCACGTCCAGGCCGAACTCGCGCTCGTACCGCCCGAAGTACCCGGCCACCACCTCGGCCGCGGGCCGCGCCGGATCCGCGCCGCCCAGCTCCATACCGGGCAGCCCGTATATCCCGTGCACCTCGCCCAGTGTCAGCGACCGCCACCGCTCCCGCCACGCCCCACCGGGCCCGTCCCCCCGGTCCAGCACCACGAACCCGGCCCCTGGCTCGAACCCCGCCCGCCGCAGGAAGTACCCGCTCGACAGCCCGGCCTGCCCCGCCCCGACCACCACGACGTCGACCCGCGCGTCCACCGACCGGCTCCCGTCCCGCAGCACCCCGTCCCTCACACGAACGGCAACAGCCGGGCCCGGCACCGGATTCCGCCCCTAGGCCCGCCCCGCCCCGCCCCGCAATCGCCGCACCA
Source organism: Allonocardiopsis opalescens (assembly GCF_003002095.1). Taxonomy (GTDB): domain Bacteria; phylum Actinomycetota; class Actinomycetes; order Streptosporangiales; family Streptosporangiaceae; genus Allonocardiopsis; species Allonocardiopsis opalescens. Next base: position 141,769 of record NZ_PVZC01000002.1, read on the forward strand.
CGACAGCGAGGGCGCCGACCGCCGCGGCGGCACCGGCCAGCACACCCGCCACTGCGGCGGGCCGTAGCGCGGGCGTGGCGGACCGCCCCGGCTCGGACGGAACCGGCTCGGGCGGCACGGCGAGTCGCGCACGGCGGTACTCCTCGTCGAGGATCTCGTGGAATCGCCGCGTCAGACGGCTGTCCGACGTCTCCAGGCGCACCTTGCCCGCCCTCTCCCAGAACCGCCGCCCGGGAGCCCCCTCGAACATCTCGCGGGCGATCGGGCGCAGCCTGGCCTCCGGCAGCGACCGGGTCTCGAAGGACATCTCCCACTGCGAGACGATCATGTTCAGGTAGAGCTGCCGACGGCGCTCCCGGACATCCTCGTCCGGTGGGACCGGCCCCCAGCAGGCATCGAGGTCCGGATCCTCGATGGCCATCATCAGCAGCCCGGCCATCGCCTGCCGCCGGGTCTCCTCGCGCGCCCGCCGATTCTCCTGCGCCTGGAACACCAGGGTGACGACCACACCCACGAGCGCCAGCACCGACAGGAACGCGCCGGCCGCACCATAGGTCTGCCCGATGAGACTCAGCCGCTCCCAGTACCCGACGGCCCCGCCGATGGCGTCCAGCGCGAGCGGCGAGGCCGCCGTCAGCCCGATTCCCACGAGGGCGACACCCAGGAAGGCCACCACAACGGACGTACGGCTCGCGCCCCGGTCGGCACCGTGCCGCTCGCTACGATTCCACCTGACTGCCAATCGCGGTCCGTTTCGGGGGAGGAAGTGGCGCTATCTCACGGTCGAAGTACTCTATCAGCGGCTCGGCCCCGGCATAAAGGCGACCGATGTCGGCGACCACACCGGCGACGACCTCCGGATCGTCGATCCGCCTCGCCCCGCACGGCGCCCACGATTCGTCGTAGAGAACCTCATAGAGAACTCGATCACCAAGAACGACCATTTCGGGAACCGGAGCACCGACTTCCCATTCACTGATCGCTTGCGCACCGACGACACGCACGTCCACGCCGCATTCGGCGAGCACCTTGAAGCTGTGCATCTCCCACTGCAGATATGCGCTCACCGGCTCCTCGACCACCCGGAGCCGACGCAACCGGACCCCGCGCTCGGCGTCTTTGGCGACCTCGGCCGCGATATCGTCGCGCTCCGCGTCGAACAGGCTCAGCACCTCGTCCCATTCACCGGCCACGAAGGAGCGCCACGCGGGATCGTCCGGTTCGCGGAAGGTCTGGGAGCGTTCGAGTTTCCACATCACCCCGGTCACCGACTCCGCCACCCGATCGAAGTCGGCGTGGTATTCGGTGCGGCTCAGGCGGACGCCGCGTGCGGCACGGACCCGCTCAAGCATCCGCGATGTCCGGCTTCGCCGCACGGAGCATGCTCCCGGGAATGACGACCAGGCGCTCGTCCGCACCGATACTCACGCCCAACGGCAGTCGACCGGAGTACGCGGTGGTGGCGTCGCGCCCGACGATCGCGATATCACCATTGTCGAGTTCCCAAATGTCCGGGCAGTCCTTTGTCGTCCTACTCTCTCCTAATTCGGCGGCTGACTTTCCCAGACGCCTTTTGAAATCGGCGGCCGGATCGACTTCCCAGGGGCGCACCATGGCAACACGTCCGTCCGCGTTCGGGGAACCCGGAAAACACCGTATTTCATAGCCGCCTCTCCGCACAACTTACCATCCGGCCACACAAGCCGACGGAATGCCACTACGTCCAGACCGAAACTGGATTTCCAGTGCACCCCTTTCAGGTCGTTTTCTGACGTTTCTCAGAAGGGCTCCGGCATCGCGGGCTCCCACCCCTACTCGGACCAGAGGAGCGGGCAGGGCGAAGGTCACGTCACCCGGAGGCGTCCACTCCGGACGTACGGCAGGTCAAGGTCCCATCGGCCCCGTACCAGTAGTCCTTTCGGCCATGGTGGCCGTCCGGGGGCCGTGGCTAGCCTGGCGGCCTGTCATCGGTCGTGCCGGGTAGGCGTGTTGGGGGTCGCGATGTCGGTCGGGGTTCGGGCGGGAGTGCCGAGGGTGCCGCCGCGGTGGTTCGTCCGGTTGGCCTGGTCGGTGCACCGGGGGGTGTACCGGCTGACCGGGGGGCGGGTCGGGCTGTGGCGGCCTCGCGGCGCGGGGTGGGGCGCGCTCCGGCTGACCACGACGGGGCGTCGCACCGGTCGGCGGCGCGGCGTCATCGTCGCGTACATCGAGGACGGCCCGAACCTGGCGGTGCTAACGATGAACGGGTGGGGTGAGGGGGAGCCCGCCTGGTGGCTGAACCTGCGGGCGGACCCGGACGCGACCGTCGAGCTGGTCGACGGGCGGCGGCCGGTACGAGCGCGCGCCGCGGTCGGCGACGAGCGGTCGCGGCTGTGGGCTCGCTGGCGCGAGATGGACGCGAACCTGGACGGCTACGCCGCGCGGCGGCCGTCGGAGACCGCGGTGGTGGTGCTGGAGCCCGGCCCACGCGCGTCGGGCACGGCGCGGGACGACCCCACGGCGGATCAGCCGCGCTCGCCCTGACCGGGGAGCCGAGCCGCTGCGGCCGGTCGTCGGCGGGCCGCCGCGTGCCCTGGCCGGTGCGCCGGTACCGGCTCATCAGGCGCGACCGGCCCCACCGGGACCTCCAGCACCGTGACGCCGTTGCCGTCCGCGTCGACCAGGTGGTCTTCCAGGGTCGGTCCGGTGACGGCGAGTTCGTGGCGGCCGAGCCAGGCGAACAGGTCCTGGCCGGTGCGGACCACGCCCCGGTCCGGGGGGACCAGCGCGCGGACCACGGTGCGGGCGGGCAGGGTGAGGGGCTCGCCGCCGTGTGCGGTGGCCGCGGCCGCGGCGAAGGGGCCCTCGGGCGGCCCGGTCAGCCAGGTCAGCAGGGTGGTGGGAGCCGGGCAGCGGGTGCCCAGTTCGGACGGGTGGGCGATCCGCAGGCGGTGGACGCGCAGGCGGCGCGGGCCCACCGTGGTCCGCTGGGGCAGGATCGGGCTCTGCGCGGCGAGGTGGTCCTCGGCGGCGGCCACGGCCGCGGACCTGGCGGCGATCTCGCGGCGGAGCTCGGCCAGCGCCTCGGCCAGGGCCTGCCGGACCTGCGGCTCGGGCGCGTCGACGAGTTCGGCGATCGCGCGCAGGGGCAGGCCGAGGCGCTGGAGTCCGCGGATGCGCTCCAGCCGGGCCAGCTCCGCCGCGCCGTACCACCGGTAGCCGGTGGCGCTGTCCACGGCGGCCGGGGGCAGCAGCCCGATCCTGTCGTAGTGGCGCAGGGTGCGGCCGGAGACCCCCGCCATCCGCGCCAGCTGTCCGATGCGCCACATCGCGGCCTCCTCGCGGTTGACCTTGCCCCTGCGTCAACTTCCTACGGTCACGGGCCATGGACTCCACTCACCGCACCGCGGCGGCCCGGCTCACGGGCGTCCTGCTGCTGACCGCGTTCGCGACCATGTTCGCCGGGGCGGTCATCGTCGTGCCATCGGGGTTGACCCTGAATCCGTCCGAACCGGCCGCCGCGCTGGCCGCGGTCGGGGCACGCCCCTGGCTGCACCTGCTCGCCCTGGGCCTCGACGTCGCCGGCTGGCTCGCGCTCGCGGCCGGCGCGCTCACGATGGCGGCGGCCGCCCCCCGCGCGGCGCTGCTCCCGGCCGGGCTGCTCGCCGCCGCCGGCCTCGCGGGCATGCTCCACGACGCCGGCAACCTGGCCCTGACCCAGCTGGCGGCCGACCCGGCCGCCCCGGCGGCGACGGCCGTCGCCGGCGCGGTCCTGCTCACCGCCAAGTGGGGCGTCAACCTGGCCGGACTCCTGTGGGTGGCCGCGACGGCGACCGCCGCGCTCCACCTCCCCCTGGCGACCGGCATGCGGCGCGCCGGAGCGGTCGCGGCCCTGTCGGGCCTGGTCGCCGTCGCGCTGCCGTGGCCGACCGGGCTCGACGGCCCGTCCCCCGCGCAGGAGCAGTTCGGCTACGCGCTCCACCTGCCGGTCATGGTCTGGTGGGCCGTGCTGGGCGGCCGGGAACTCGGCGCCCGGCCGCGCGCCGGCGGACCGGACCTGCCCGCGCCGTGATGCGGGCACCGCCGCAGGCCGCACCGCCCGCCCCCGGCCGGAAGCGGCCCCGCCCCGCGCACCCGGGCCAGAGAGGTGGCGGGGCGGGGCCGGTACCGGTGCTAGGTGACGGTCCACTTCTGGGCGGCGGTGCCGTTGCACGTCCACAGCTGGACGGGGATGGCGTTGGCGGCGGTGCCGTTGGTGACGTCCAGGCAGCGGTCGGCGGCGGGGTTCACCAGGTCGCGGGCCGCGGTGTAGACCCACTGCTGGGCGGCGGTGCCGTTGCAGTCCCACAGCTGGACGCGGGCGCCGTCGTTGGTGGCGCCGCCGGAGATGTCCAGGCACTTGCCGAGGGCGCGCACGGTGCCGTCGCCGGGACGGGTCCACCGCTGGGCGTTGGTGCCGTTGCAGTCGTACATCTGCACGGTGGTGCCGTTGGCGGTGTTGGCGCCGGCGACGTCCAGGCAGCGTCCGCCCAGGCCGGTGATGGCGCCGCCGCCGGTGCCGCCGTCGTTCACCCAGGAGTAGACCCGCACGTAGTCGACGGTGAGCGACTGCGGGAACTGGGTGCTGCCGTCGGGGTACCCGGGCCAGTTCCCGCCGACCGCGACGTTGAGGATCATGAAGAACGGGTGGTCGAAGACCCACGGGTTGCCGCGCAGGTCGGCGGCGGTGCGGGTCTGGAAGAGCGTGCCGTCGACGTACCAGGAGATCGAGGTGGGGGTCCAGTCGACGGTGAAGGTGTGGAAGCCGTCGGCGAAGACCCGGCCGCCCGGCAGGGTGTAGGAGCCGGTGACGCCCGAGCCGCCGGAGTAGCCGGGGCCGTGCAGGGTGCCGTGCACGGTGCTCGGCTCGCGGCCGATGTTCTCCATGATGTCCAGCTCGCCGCTGGCGGGCCAGCCGACCTGGCCGAAGTTGTCGCCGAGCATCCAGAAGGCCGGCCAGATGCCCTGCCCGCGCGGCAGCCGCATCCGCGCCTCGAAGCGCCCGTACGCCTGGGTGAAGCGGCCGGAGGTGTTCAGCCGGGCCGAGGTGTACTCGCACCTCCCGTAGTGGCACTGGTAGTCGCCGGGGTTCTCCCGGCGGGCGGTGATCACCAGGTTGCCGGAGCCGTCGAGGGACGCGTTGCTCGGGCGGTTCGTGTAGTACTGGCTTTCGTTGTTGCCCCAGCCGTGGCCGCCGGTCTCCATCTGCCAGCGGGACGGGTCGGGCGACTGGCCGGCCGGGCCGTTGAACTCGTCGGCCCACACCAGCGGGCCGATGGCGGTCGGCATGGCGCCCGCGGGCTCGTCGGCCCGCGCGGGCGCGGCGGGGGCGAGGCCGGCCGCCAGGGTGCCGAGCGCGACGGCGAGGGCGGCGAGGGCGGCGAGCACGGGTCTTGGTCTGCGGGCGCGGGGGGATCGGGTCGCGGTCATGGTCCACCTGTCTTCGGCACAGGCGGTGCTTGGGCAGCACCGGGCGGGACACCGCGGGCGGCGGCTCGGCGGGCGCGTCGCGGCCCGCCGACGGCTCCGGCGCCTGCGGCGGTGAGGGGGAGAGAAGGGGATCGGCGGGGGCGGGGAGGGGCGGACGGCAGGGCACGCTCGTGTAGTACAGGGGTCCGGTGCCACTACCGTACGTTTCTGGAAAGAGACTTTACAGTTGCCGCCGGAGAGCCGACAAGGCCCGGACCGCAGTCGATCCGGCCCGGGAACATTTTGGCCGATCAACCCGTATGATCACCCTCCGCAACTTACGCTGACCCTGAGCTACCTGCCGCCCGGCCGCCGCCCACGGCTCGGGCCCTCTACAGCGAAGCGGAGTTCCATGACGGACAACTTGCTGTTCACGATCGGTTTCGTCGTCCTGCTGCTCCTCGCCGGGGCGCTGGCGATCTGGAAGGTGCGGATCTCCGAACGCGACCTCGGCGGGTCCATCGGCACGATGGTGGCCCCCGCCGTCCTCTCGGTCTACCTGCTCGTCGCGGCCATGGCCATCGTCATCGGCTGGGAGTCCAACAACGCGGCCCGCGACCTCACCGTCACCGAGGCGACGGCCGCCACCGACACCTACTGGGCCGTCCAGCGCCTGCCCGAGCCCCAGCGCGAGGAGGCGGCGGCCGGGGTGCGCGACTACCTGTCCACCGTCGTCAACGAGGACTGGCCGCGGATGCGCGACGGCGACATGAGCCAGGCGGGCGACTCCGTCCTGGCCGGGCTGCGGGCGACCGTCGCGGAGACCCCCGAGGCCGCCCCCGACGACTACGCCGCCGCCGACCGCGCCAGTGCGATCATGGAGACCGGCGAACTGCTCGACATCCGGACCGAGCGGGCCAACACCGCCGGGAGCAACATCCCGGTCTTCCTGGTGATCGTGACCGCCCTGCTCGGCCTGGCCGTGGCCGTGCTGCCCTTCGCGAGCGGGAACTGGCGGTCGCGCGCCGACATGTTCTGGTGCGCCGTCAACTTCGTCCTGGTCGTCGCGACCCTGGTCATCCTGGTGTCGCTGGACAACCCCTACGCGGGCATGTTCCCGGTCGGCCCCGGCCCGCTGCAGGACTCACTGGACGGGTTCGACACGATCGACGCCGCCGTCAGCGCCCAGTGAGCGGCGCGGCGCGCGCTCGCCCGGCTCAGCCCCGCGAGCGCGCGCCGACGGTGCCGGCGATGATCACCGCGACGACCAGCAGCACCACCAGGACCGGCTTGCGCATCGGCCCCGAGGCGGCCGACTCGCGCACCGGCTCCTCGGCGATCACCGGCACGTAGTCCGCCGCGGCCACGGGCTCGGGACTGGGCTCGGGTTCCGGCTCCGGCGAGGGCGGCGGGGCCGCTTCGACCGGCTCGGCCACCGCCTCGGCCGGCGGCTCGGGCGCGGGCTCTTCGGGCACCGGTTCGGGTTCGGGCTCCGGCTCCGGGGGAGCCGGCTCGGGCCGCTCGGGCTCGGGCTGCGGCTCGGGCTCCGGCTCAGGCTCCGGCGGGGGCGGGAGCGTCGGCTCGGGCTCGGGCTCCGGCGGGGGCGGTTGGTGGCACCACGGCGGCAGCTCCAGGTAGGGGTGGGCCTGCACGAGCTCGGAGTCGTTCCACCAGTCCGGGTACCACGAGCAGATCCAGCCCGGCCAGTCGTGGTCGTGCCCGTCGCCGCGCTCGGCGCCGACCGGCTCCGCCTGCGCCGGCCCCGCCACCGAGGCCAGCAGCGCCACCAGCACGGCCAGCCGCGCCGCGCGCCGCCTGCGCCGTCCGTTCCGCCGATCCGCCATGGGACTCCCTCAACGGCGCGTCAACCACATACGATCACTGGGTAAATACTAAGAGTGATTACATGATCGTTCTGGCCTAACGGACCAGGAAGCCCGCGGCGGTTCGCGGAGCGGCGCGCCCGGCGTCCGGCCGCGCCGCTCCGCCCCCGCACCGTCAGGCCGTCGAAGCGGGCTCGGCCGGTCCGGCGATCTCCCACTGGAGCTCCGTCACCCAGTCGGCCGGCGCGGCGCCGGCCTGGAGGGTCACCTCGCGGGCCTGCCCGCTCGCCCGGTGCCCGTGCCGCTCGATCCAGTGCGCGAGCGCCTGGTGCGCCTGGCCCACGTCGTCCATGGGGCCCTGGTGCACGAGGGTGGCGGCGCGCTCGATCCGCGGCAGCGCGACGACCTCGAACGGGTGCCCGGCGCCCGGATCCCCGGCGAGGGGCACCCCGGCGCGGATCAGGACGCTGCCGTCCTCCCGCGGCTCGTAGCAGGCGATGCCGCCGCAGTCTGACGCCGGGCGGGCCCCGGCCGCGCCGAGCAACTCGCCGAGCCGCCCGAACAGCTCCTGCACGACCGGGCCGATGTGCCCGTACTCGAGATCCGGCGCGGTGCCCCGCAGCTCGGCCACCAGCACCGGTGCGATGCCCTTGACGACGACGTCCTCGGTGTCCATCCGACCTTCCCTCTCGATCGCCCGGAGCCTCGCCTCGATGCCGCGCAGCCGCACGGCGTCCTCGGCGATGCGCGCCTCGAGCTGCGCGCGCAGCAGCCGGACCATGCCGTGCAGCTCGGCCGCGCCGACCTCCTCGTCGAGGATCGACCGGACCTGTTGCAGCGTGAAGCCGAGGTCCTTGAGCGCGATGACCCGGTTGAGCCGGGCCAACTGCGCGGCCGTGTAGGACCGGCGGCCGGTGGCCGGGTCGACGTGCGCGGGACGCAGCAGCCCGACCGCGTCGTAGTGGCGCAGCATGCGCACCGAGACGAGGCCGAGCCTGGCGAACTCTCCGATTCCGAACATGACCCCTCCAGGTGTAGGACCTCACACGGTGTCAGGTGCAAGGCCGCCGGAGGGCGCAGGCGCGGGACGGTCCGGAGACGGACCAGAAGGGGGAACGGGGGGATGCGCTCCCACGCCGGGACGCCGCGATCAAGTGATCTTGAAAGACGTGGGAGCGCTCCCAAAGAGTTGGTAACACCGGCGATCGTGCCGTGTCAATTGCGAAAACTTTCGGAACGGAGCCGCGCGAGCACGTTCGGCGACCATTCGGGGCGCCGAAGCGCTGGTCACGTCCTGCGGCGACCGGCCGGCGGGCACCCGGGCGCCCGCCGAAAGCGTTCCGGCGCCGGAGCCGCCGTGCGCGTCCGCCCGGACACGCCGGTGGCACGCGGCGCGGGGCCGCGTGCCACCGGTCGCGGTGCCGTCAGCCGGTGCTCGGCCGGCGGTAGCGCCGTTCGAAGCGCTCGACGCGGCCCGCGCTGTCCAGCACGCGGGAGCGGCCGGTGTAGAACGGGTGGCTGGCCGAGGAGGTGTCCACGTCGACCACCGGGTAGACGGCGCCGTCGCGCCATTCGACCGTGCGCTCGCTGACGGCCGTCGACCGGGTCAGGAAGGCGTGTCCGGTGGAGCGGTCGCGGAAGACCACCGGGCGGTACTCGGGATGGATGTCGCGCTGCATCGCTGCCTCGTCTCTCGTCTCGTTCGCGCCGGCGGGCCGCCGGCTCAGCGCTCCTCGCGGAACAGCCGGTGCCCGCGCGCCACGGGGTCGTACTTGCGCAGTCCGAGCCGGTCCGGGTCGTTGCGCCGGCTCTTGCGCGTCACGTAGGTGTAGCCGGTGCCGGCCGTCGACCGGAGCCTCACCACCGGCCTGGTCTCGCCGCGCGCCATGGCCTCCCCCTTTCGCCGTGTTCACCGCCGGGCTCATCCGCCGGCAGCTACGATAACGATAATCATTCCCAGAACATTCCGAGAGGCGGAGAAGGATGAGCGGTCATCGGCCGGTCCCCGTCGTGCTCGTCGGCGGGCTGCACCGCCGGGCACGCGCGGCCGCGGTACACGAACTCCTGGGCCCCGGCGCGGTCGCGGTCCGCCACGACCTGTCGCGCGTCGACGACGGCATCGTGCACCGGACCGTGCGCGACCGCTTCGGGGTGCGCGAGCACCTCGCGCTCGAGCCGGCGCACGGCTGCGCGTCCTGCACGCTGCGCGAGGACCTGATCGGGGTGCTGCTCCGCCTCGCCGAGCAGCCGGAGAACACCCTGCTGGTGGTCGAGCTGTGGGACTCCGTGGAACCGCGCGCCCTCGCCGAGTCGCTGTGCTGGGCCGTCCTCGACGGGCGCCCGCTCGCGCACGACCTCGCCGTGGCGGCCGTCATCACCGCCGTCGACGCCGACCGGCTCGTCGCGGACCTCTGCTGCGAGCAGGACGTCGCCGAACGGGGCATCGGCTCCGCCACGGACTCCCGGCCCGTCGCCGAGGTGCTGGCGCACCAGATCGAGTACCCGACGGCGCTGGCCGTGCACGGCGCCGACCGCGACGCGGCCGTCCGCCGCCAGGCCGCCGCCCTGCTGGGCCAGCTGAACCCGGCGGCGATGCTGCTGCCCACCGGCCGGGGGCGGCTGCTCCCGCTGGCCCGGGGCCGCTTCGACGCCGACGCGGCGGCGGCCCGCGCCGATCCGGCCGGCCGGCAGTTCCCCGACAGCTGCGCGGCCGACGGCGTCACCACCGTGACCTGGCGCCGCCGGCGGCCGCTGCACCCCGGGCGCCTCTACGCCGCGCTCGACGAGGTCGTCGGCGGCTCCCTGCGCAGCCGGGGCCGCTTCTGGCTGGCGAGCCGGCCCGCGACCATGCTGGTGTGGGACGCGGCCGGCAACCGGCTCGCGGTGGACGAGGCCGGGCCCTGGCTGGCGGCGCTGCCCGGCGCCGCCCGCGGACTGGCGGCCGAGCCCAGGCGCCTGGCCGCCGCCCTGGACTGGGCGCCCCGTACCGGCGACCGCCTCCAGCAGCTCTCCTTCACCGGCACCGGGCTCGACGCCCGGGCACTGACCGACCTGCTCGACTCCTGCCTGCTCACCGACGACGAACTCCACGCGGGCGAGGACGCCTGGACCCACCTCACCGACCCGTTCCGAACGGCCCTCCGGGAGGCGTGAGCGGTGTTGCCCCGGACCCCTGCGCCGCCCCGACCGCCCCCAGCCCAGTCCCCCGCCCACCCTGGGGGGACTTCCCCTGCACACGATCCTCGCGCCCCACCGTGCGCAGCGCGATCCCTACCGGACGGTTGTGGACAACGGCTCCGGGGTGGCGGCGGGCTGTGGACAACCGCCCTCAGCCCAGTCCCCCGCCCTCCCAGGGGGACTCCCCTGCGTCAATTCTTCCGCCCCGCCATGCGCCGCGCACCCACGAGCGGACCGTTGTGGACAAGGCACCCGATCGGAGCGCGCCTGTGGACGCCGACTTGACACCGGTCCAGTTTGACAACGATTTTCATTTTCTGGACACTGAACAACATGAGCATACGAATGGCGCGTAACGCCTTCGCGCTGGTCGGCGCGGGCGCACTGCTGCTGGCGGGTGCCGCCTGCGGCACCGGGGCGGACGGATCGGCCGACGACGGGCGGCCCACCGTCGTCACCGCGGTGTACCCCCTGCAGTGGCTGGCCGAGCGGGTCGCCGGAGACCGCGCCGAGGTCGCGAACCTGGTGGAGCCGGGTGTCGAGGCGCACGACGTCGAGCTCACCCCGCGCCAAGTCGGCGAGCTGGGGCAGGCCGCGGTCGTGTTCTACATCGCGGGCATGTCCCCCGCCGTCGACGACGCCGTCGCCCAGGAGGCGCCCGACACCGCCCTCGACGCGCAGACGCTCACCGACCCCCTCGCCCCCGCCGAGGAGGAGGGCGGCGAGCACGCCGACGAGCACGCGGAAGAAGAGGGCCACACCCACGAGGGCGAGGAGCCCGCCCACGAAGAGGGCCACACCGACGAGGCCGAGCACGCCCACGAGGGCGAGGCGGAGCACGCCCACGAGGGCGAGGCGGAGCACGCCCACGAGGGCGAGGGCGAGGCCGGGCACGACCACGCGCACGAGGGCGCCGACCCGCACCTGTGGCTCGACCCCACCCGGATGGGCCCGCTCGCCGAGGGCCTGGCCGAGCGCCTCAGCGAGGCCGACCCCGAGGGCGCCGAGACCTACGCGGCCAACGCCCAGGCGGTCGCCGACGAAACCACCGCCCTGGACGAGGAGTTCACCACCGCCCTGGAGGGCTGCGCGGCCGACACGATCGTCACCAGCCACACCGCCTTCGGCTACCTCGCGGACCGCTACGGCCTGCACCAGGTGGGCATCGCCGGGCTGAGCCCCGACACCGAGCCCTCCCCGGCCCGGATGGCGGAGGTCGCCGAGATCGCCGAGCACGAGGGCGTCTCCACCGTCTTCACCGAGACCACGGTGAGCCCCGAGGTCGCCCAGACCCTCGCCGACGAGATCGGCGTCAGCACGGCCGTGCTGAACACCCTCGAAGGCGGCCCCACCGAGGGGGGCGACTACCTGTCGACCATGCGCGAGAACCTCGCCGCCCTCACCGGCGCCCTGGACTGCGGCTGACGCGCGAGCGCCCGGCGGCCCGCGGTGGAGACCGCGGGGCCGCCGGGCGCCCCCATGCTCTGGGCGGAGCTCAGCCGCGCCGCTCCGCCGCGGCGGCATCGGCCTGGGCCGCCGCCTTGGCCGCCGCGCACGCCGGGCAGGTGCCGAACACCTCCACCGTGTGCTCCACGTCCACGAAGCCGTGCGCCGCCGCCACCTCGTCGGCCCACCGCTCCAGCGCCGGATTGGCCGCCTCGATCGCGGTGCCGCAGTCGCGGCAGACGAGGTGGTGGTGGTGCTCGTCGCTGCGGCACGCCCGGTACACGGCCTCGCCGCGCGCATTGCGCACGGTGTCGACCTCACCGGCCACCGTCAGCGCCTGCAGCGACCGGTAGACGGTGGCCAGCCCCACCCGCTTGCCGCTCTCGCGCAGCCGCGCGTACACCTCCTGGGCGCTGCGGAACTCATCGCAGTCGCTCAGCGCCGCGCGCACCTGCGCCGTACGGTCCGACACCGGCGCCACCTCCGTTCGACCCGGCCGTGACGGTATACGTCAGACTCTATTCAAACGCCCCCGCCACAGGTGCTGTTCCCCGCCCCCGCTCCGCGCGCCGCCGCGTGCGCCCGTGCCACCCGATCCGGCGCGAAGCGGCCGGACTGTGTCACCCTGGTCGTGGGCGACGATCTCGCCCGCATCGCAACGACCAAGAAGAACGGAGCGCACCGTGAGCGAGCACGCGACCCGTGGCTCGGGTGCAGGAGCCGTGTTCAGCCGGCACACCGGGCACGAGCAAGTCGTCTTCTGCCACGACGAACCCAGCGGTCTCCGGGCGATCATCGCCATCTACTCCACCGCGCTGGGCCCCGCGCTCGGCGGCACCCGCTTCTACCCCTACGCCGACGAGGACGACGCCATCGACGACGTCCTCGCCCTCAGCAAGGGCATGGCCTACAAGAACGCCCTGGCCGGGCTCGACCTCGGCGGCGGCAAGGCCGTCATCATCGGCGACCCCGCCGTCCACAAGACCGAGGCGCTGCTGCGCGCCTACGGGCGCTTCGTCGCCTCGCTCGGCGGCCGCTACTACACCGCCTGCGACGTCGGCACCTACGTCCCCGACATGGACGTCATCGCCCGCGAGTGCCGCTGGACCACCGGCCGCTCCGTCGAGGCGGGCGGCGCCGGAGACTCCTCCGTCCTCACCGCCTACGGCGTCTACCAGGGCATGCGCGCCTCCGCCCAGCATCTTTGGGGCGGCCCGAGCCTCAGCGGGCGGCGGGTGGGCGTCGCCGGGGTGGGCAAGGTCGGCCGCCACCTCGTCGGCCTGCTGCTGGACGACGGCGCGGAGGTCGTCGTCACCGACGTGTCCGAGCAGGCCGTCGACAGGATCACCGCCGAGTACCCGGCGGTCGACGTGGTCGACGACAACGACACCCTGGTCCGCTCCGACCTCGACATCTACTCCCCGTGCGCGCTCGGCGGGGTCCTCGACGGCGAGACGGCCGCGGCGCTGCGCGCCCGCCTGGTCTGCGGCGCGGCCAACAACCAGCTCGCCGACCATGCCGTCGGCAAGCAGCTCGCCGAGCACGGCGTGCTGTACGCGCCCGACTACCTGGTGAACGCGGGCGGCGTGATCCAGGTCGAGGACGAGATCCACGGCTTCTCCTTCGAGCGCGCCAAGGCCAAGGCGGCGCGGATCTTCGACACCACCCTCGACGTCTACCGGATCGCGGCCGAGGAGAACCTGCTCCCCGTCGACGCCGCCGACCGGATCGCCGAGCGGCGCATGGCGTCCGTCGGCCGGCTGCGCGGCATCCTGCTGCCCTGAGGCAGGGCCGTCCGCCGACGCGACCAGGGCCGATCCGCTCGGCCCTCTACACTGGTGGGCATGGGCGGCGAGGTCGCCGGGCCGCGGCTCGGCACGGCGGTTCCGGCACCACCGGCCGCCCCCTCGGCGCCCGTGCCCCCCGGGCTGCGCGCCGCCTCACGCGCGGGGATCCGCGCCCGCAACCTCTCGGCGCTGCTGCGCACCGTCCACCTGCACGGCCCGCGCTCCCGCAGCGAACTCACCGAGCTGATCGGCGTCAACCGCAGCACCATCGGCGTGCTGGTGGCGACCCTCGCCGAGGCCGGGCTGGTCGGCGAGCAGCCCGGCGCCGGCAGCGGGCGGGCCGGCCGGCCCTCCCAGGTCGTCACCGCACGCGCCGACGCCCGGTACGCCCTCGCCGTCGACCTGCGGGTGCGCCAGGTGGTGGCGGCGCGGGTAGGGCTCGGCGGCGGGGTCCAGCAGCGGCTCGAACTCCCCGCGCCCGACGGCGGCATCGACCGCGCCGTCGCGGTCGTCGCGCAGGCCTGCGCGCGGCTGCGCGAGGCGGCGCCGCCCGCGGCCGCTTGCGTGGGGGTGGGCGTCGCGGTGCCCGGCATGGTCGGCGGCGGGGTGGCCCGGCTCACCCCGAACCTCGGCTGGGTGGACGTGCCGCTGGCCGACGAACTCACCCGCCGGCTCGGCCTGCCGGTGCGGATCGACAACGAGGCCGACCTCGGGGTGCTGGCCGAGCAGTTGCGCGGGGCGGCGGTCGGCGCCGACTACGTCGTCTACCTGTCCGGCGAGGTCGGCGTGGGCGCCGGGGTGATCAGCGGCGGCCGGCCGCTGCGCGGCGTCGGCGGCTACGCGGGCGAGATCGGGCACATCATGGTGAACCCGCGCGGGGTGCCGTGCCGGTGCGGCTCGCGCGGCTGCCTGGAGACCGAGATCGGCGCCGAGGCGCTGCTGCGGGCGGCCGGACGCCCGCCGGGCGGCGGCGCGGTCGCGGCCGCCGGGGTGCTGGCCGCGGCCCGCCAGGGCGAGGCCGGCGCCCGGATGGCGGTGGCCCGCGTCGCCGGCTGGCTCGGCCGCGGGCTCGCCCTGCTGGTGAACACCTTCAACCCCGCCCTGGTTCTGGTCGGCGGCCCGCTCGGCGCCCTCTACCGCGCGGCGACGGACACCGTCACCGCCGCCTACACCGAGGCCGCGCTTCCCGCCCCGCGCGAGCAGGCCCGTATCGCCCTCCCCGCCTTCGGCGAGGACTCCACTCTGCTGGGCGCCGCCGAACTGGTCTTCACGGACCTCCTTGAGGACCCGCTGGCTCCGTCGGCGGCGTAGCGGGCCGGGCCCCGCGATCGTCGACGGACCGGGCGGCCAGGCCCTGGGCACCGTGGGCGCCGCCCTCGGCGCCCGCCACGCCGTGACCCCCGGCCGCGGCCGGGGGTCACGGGCGGTCACACGTAGCCGGCCGGTTCGCTCGCCGCCTCGGGCAGCTCCGGCCGGCCGCTGGACGACCGGGGCCCGCCCGGCCACCAGTTCGCCCGGCCGAGCAGCCGCATCGCGGCGGGCACGATGACCGAGCGGACCAGGGTCGCGTCGATCACCACCGACAGCGCCAGCCCGACCCCAATGGTCATGACGAACAGCGAGGTGGCGCTGAGGCCCATGGCGGCGAGCACGACGACCATCAGCAGTCCGGCCCGGGTGATGACCGAACCGGTGCCGCTCAGTCCCACCCGGATGGCGCGCCGGTTGTCGCCCGTCGCCTGGTACTCCTCGTAGACGCGGCCCACCAGGAACATCTCGTAGTCGGTCACCAGCCCGAAGGCGATGGTGATGATGACCGCCAGGGCCCACACGTCGGTCGTGCCCACCACGTAGAAGTCGAGCGGGCCCTGGAAACCGCCCTCCTGGAAGCCCCACACGATCAGGCCGAGCGAGGCCCCCAGTGAGAGGAAGGCGACGGCGACCGCCTTGAGCGGCACGAGCACCGAGCGGAAGCAGACGAAGAGCAGCACCAGGGTCGACAGGCCGACGAAGGCGAGCGCCCACGGCAGCGCGCCGGTCGTCGCCTCGTTGTTGTCGAGGCTGACCGCGGGGCTGCCGTCGCCGCCGACGAGGACCGCCTCAGCGCCGGCCGGGGCGCCCAGCGCCCTGATCTCGCGCACCAGCGCCAGATTGCGCGGATCGTCGACCTCGCCCCGGTAGCCGACGTTCACCCAGGTCAGCTCGGTGTCGGCGCGGTGGACGGCAGGGTCGTGCGCCCCCGCTATACCGTCCACGCTCCGCAGGTAGTCCGTCAGGGCCCGCTCCTCCACCGGGCCGGAGATCGCGATGTCGAGCCGGGCCTCGCCCGCGTGGCCCGCGGCGAACTGCTCGTCCAGGATCCTCGGCACCACCTGGGCCTCGTTGTCCGCGGGCAGGTAGCGGTGGTTGGTCAGGCCCGGCTCCAGCCAGAACAGCGGGGCCGCGGCGGCCAGGAGCACCAGCAGACCGCCGGCCAGCCACGGCACCGGCCGCCGGGTGACGGAGGCGGCCAGCGCGCCCCAGGCCCGGTCCTCGCGGGTGACGGTGCCGGGCCGGCGGCGCAGCCATCGGGGGCTGAGCGCGTTGATCCGGGGGCCGAGTGCGGCCAGCGCGGCGGGCAGCACCACGAGCGCGGCGATGATGTCGAAGAGGACCACCGTGATGCCCGCCCAGGCGAAGGACTGGGAGATCGGCTGCGGGAAGAACAGCAGCCCGCAGAGGCCGATCACGACGACCAGGCCCGAGAAGGCGACCGTGCGTCCGGTCGTGTTCACCGTCGCCGCCAGCGCCGCGCCCACGTCGCCGCCGTGGCGGTCCAGTTCGCCGCGGAAGCGGGTGACGATGAAGAGCCCGTAGTCGATGGCGAGGCCGAGGCCGAGCAGCATGGTGATCTCCAGCGCGAAGATCGAGATCTCCGTGACGTGGGTCAGCCAGCGCAGCAGCGCCATCGAGCCGAGGATCGCCATGATCCCCAGGGCGACGGGGAGGGCGGCGGCCACCAGGCCGCGGAAGGTGATCAGCAGCAGGACCAGCAGGATCGGCAGCGAGATCAGCTGGGCGGCGGCGAGGCTCCGCTGGGCCTCCGCCTGGAGGTGGTGCAGGCTCGTGGGCCCGCCCGCGAGGTAGGTCTCCAGCCGGCCGTCGTCGGCCCGGACCGCCTGCTCGATCTCGCCGTAGGACTCCAGGCGCTCGGTGGTGTCCGCGCCGTTCAGGGTGAGCGTGGCGATCGTGGCGGACCCGTCCCCGGAGACGTAGGCGGCGCGCTCCTCCTCGGTGAGTCCCGGGCTCCAGTAGCCGGTCCAGGAGAGGACCTCGGACTCCGGCAGCCGGTCGAGCGCCGCCGTCACCGCCTGTTCGAAGGCCGGGTCGTCGACGGTCAGCTCGCCGGTGGGGTCGGTGTAGAGCGCCACCGTGTCCCGATCGCCGGGCTGGTGCCCGAAGTGGCTCTCCAGCAGCTCGGAGGCGCGGCTGGACTCCGCGTTCGGCGGCTCGAGCCCTCCGGTGCTCATCGCGCCGAATACGCCGCCGCCCCAGGCGCCGGCGAGCACCATGAACAGGGCCGCCGCGATCAAGATCACGCGCCTTCGCGCATGGGCGAGGCGCCCCAGCCGTATGAACATAGGGATAAACTCCATTAAACAGGTAGGAATGATAGGATGCTGTGGCGGCCGACCTCCTCGACGGGCGGGTTTGAGTGCGTCCCCCTGCGGGAGGTCGGTCTCCGTGCCGGGATGCGGCGCGACGCCGGTATGA
The DNA here is from genome assembly GCF_003002095.1 of Allonocardiopsis opalescens. Taxonomy (GTDB): domain Bacteria; phylum Actinomycetota; class Actinomycetes; order Streptosporangiales; family Streptosporangiaceae; genus Allonocardiopsis; species Allonocardiopsis opalescens. Next base: position 159,182 of record NZ_PVZC01000002.1, read on the forward strand.
GCGCCGCGCCGAGAAGGGGGCACCGGCGTCGTCTCGGGCGTGTTCTGCCGGCTACGGCCGGATCTGCGGGTTCTCACCGCGGCCGGTCAGACAGGCGCTTTCATCGCCCGTCCGGTCGCCGCGGACCGTCAGCGGTGGGCGGCACCCTCGGGAACCGCTCGCGAGCGACGAAGGACCCGCGCCGGCAGCGGCAGGCCGGCGCCGGGGAGGGCGGTGCGGATCCGCCGGGCCGCGCGGGGGCGGGCGACCGCCTCGCCGAGGCCACCGCTTGCGCCGGTGACCACGGCTCGCCCGCGGGCGGAGGCGGGGAGTGAGTCGGGGGGCATGTTGGCTACTCCTTGCGCACACTGGTAGGTTGACGCCGTCAACCACGTTAGCCGCCTAGGTTGACATCGTCAACCTAGAGGAGGCCGATGAATCCGACCCGTACCAGGCTGATCGACGCCGCCACCCGACTCCTGGACGCCGGCGGTCCGGCCGCGGTCACGCTGCGCGAGGTCGGCCGGCGCGCCGGCGTCTCCCACAACGCCCCGTACAAGCACTTCGCCGGCAAGCAGGACCTGCTCGCCGCCATCGCCGCCGACCAACTGCGCACGCTCACCGACCGCATGCGAGCGGCCGCGGCCGACCACCCCGCGGGAGTGGACGCCGTCAAGGCCGCCATCACCGCCTACCTGGACTGGGCGCAGCGGCATCCGGCCCGCTTCACGCTCACCTTCGGCCCCTGGGAGGGCGAATCCGACGAACTCGGCCAGGCCGCGGCCGCCGCCCGCCAGGTCCTGCACGATCTCGTGGCCGCCGCCTGCGACAACGGCACCTTCCCCGGCGAGCCAGCCCCCACCGCCGCGCTCATCTGGACACTCGCCCACGGCGCCGTCGACCTCTCCCAGACCGGCCACATGTCCAAGTCCGGCGCCGATCCCACCCCCGACGCTTTGGTCGGCCTCCTGATCCAGACCCTGCGCCGCCCGGCCTCACCACCGCCACCGGCCGCCGACGGCACGACCGTCATGTGATCGCAGGCCGCGCCCGCCGAGGCGAGACGAGCGTCATCATCCGCGGCAGAACCCGCGAACCCGCCCGCGCCGGGTGGCGGAGATCTCCGACGGCCACTCGTCCAGGCCGCCCGCGCCGACGCCTCTCGACCGTCATTCTCAGCGGTCGGCCCCTCCCGCCAGCACCGCAGGCACCAGAAGCCTCCGGACCTTCAAGGTCCGGGGAAAAGGCGCCTGGGCGGGACGCACGCGCACCGAACGGCGGGCAGGTGGTGCGCTGACTCCGCAGCCCGAGGATCACCCCGAAAGGCCGTGCCACTCCTGCAAGACCACGCAAGCTCCCAGCCCGAACTGTGGACAACCCAAGCGGCCGGCGACCTTATCCACAAGCCGCACACCTCCACATGGACCGCTCTCCCCCCTTCGGGAGATGCTCTCCCCGTGGCGGTCACGTTGCCGCCACCACTGGTCAGTCGAGGGGAGGGAGTGCCGATGCGCGCTGGCGCTCCCGTCAAGCACCCCGCTGGCCAGACGCCACGGAAGCCGTCGACGCGGGTCGGCGGGGCTTCACGGGAAGCACGGGCCGGAGCGGTTAGCACCGTTCCAGCCCGTTCCGACAACGAGAACGACGGCCGGCGGCGTGACCGCGGCAACGTGACCGACCACACCAACCGAGAGACGGCCGTCCTGGGACAGAGCCCAGGACGGCCGACGGAAAGGACGATCCTCTCAACCTCAACCAGGGCGATCCATCCGACCGCCCCCCGAACACGGAAAGGAAGTGAGCCTCACCGAACCCCGTAAAGATGCTCCAGGGCAAGCTGGTCCAGCCGCTCGAAGGCCATCCCTCGCTCGGCCAGACCGGTGACGTCCACCTCCACCTCGCGCAACTCGCGCCAGGTCTCACCCTCCGCGACGGTCGGCGTGCTCAGCTCGGGCACCCGTGCCGCCGCCAGGGCCTCGGCCACCTCCGGGTCGGCACGGAAGGCGCGGGCCTTCTCGCGCAGGATGAGGTAGTTGCGCATGCACGCGCGCGCCGACTCCCAGACGCCTTCGTCGTCCTCGGTCCGCGGCGGCTTGTAGTCGAAGTGGATCGGGCCCTCATAGCCGCCCGACTCGACCGCGTCCACGACCCAGAAGGCGCCGCCCACGTTGCCCGCGCCGAAGCGCAGGTCCTGGTCGAAGCGCGGGCCGTGCTGACCGTTGAGGTCGATGTGGAAGAGCTTGCCGTGCCACAGCGCCTGCGCGATGCCGTGCGCGTAGTTGAGGCCGGCCATCTCCTCGTGGCCCACCTCCGGGTTCAGGCCGACCAGTTCGGGGTGCTCCAGCTCGTTGATGAAGGCGAGGGCGTGGCCGACGGTCGGCAGCAGGATGTCGCCGCGCGGCTCGTTCGGCTTGGGCTCGATGGCGAAGCGCAGGTCGTAGCCCTGGTCGAGCACGTACTGGCCGAGGAGGTCGAAGGCCTCCTTGTAGCGGTCCAGGGCGGCGCGCACGTCCTTGGCGGCGCCGGACTCGGCGCCCTCGCGACCGCCCCAGCACACGTAGGTCCGGGCACCGAGTTCGGCGGCCAGGTCGATGTTGGCCATCACCTTGCGCAGCGCGAAGCGGCGCACGTCGCGGTCGTTTGCGGTGAACGCGCCGTCCTTGAAAACCGGGTGGCCGAACAGGTTCGTGGTGGCCGTGGTCACCACCAGGCCGGTCTCGTCCAGGGCGGTGCGGAAGGCGTCGATGAGGCGTTTGCGTTCGCTGTCGTCGGCCTCGAACGGGAACACGTCGTTGTCGTGGAAGTTGACTCCGTACGCGCCGAGTTCGGCGAGCTTGCGCACGGCGCGGTCGGCGGCCATGGGGGCGCGCGACGGGCCGCCGAAGACGTCCTGGGCGGCCCACCCGACCGTCCAGATGCCGAAGGAGAAGCGGTCCTGCGGGGTGGGTGTGTAGCGGTCGCTCATCGGGCCTCTCGATTCTCGTGCCAGGGTCGGGTGTCCTCGCGCAGCTCCGCGTAGCGGTCGCGCACGTGCGGGGTGGGGTCGGCGGTGCAGGTCAGCGCCGGCGGGCTCGGCCACTCGGGCGGAGTGGGGCCGCCTCGGAGCGCCCAGGCGGCCTGGCGGGCTGCGCCGAGGGCGACGTATTCGGCCGGTTCGGGGACCTCCAGCGGCCGCCCGAACACGGCCGGGGCGATGCGGCGGAAGGCGTCGGAGCGGGCGCCGCCGCCGATGAGCAGGACGCGGTTGACGGTGACGCCGTGCTCGACCAGGGCGTCGACGGCGTCGGCCAGGCTGCACGCGAGGGCTTCGACGGCGGCTCTGGCCAGGTTCTCGCGGGTGGCCGAGGCGCCGGTGAGGCCGCGCATGACGGCGTTCGCCTCGGGCCGGGCGGGGGTGCGCTCGCCGTCGAAGTACGGCAGCAGGGTGACGCCGCCCGCGCCGGGTTCGGCGGCCAGGGTCAGTCGGGACAGTTCGTCCACGTCGACGCCGAGCAGGCCGGCGGTGTAGGTGAGGATGCGGGCGGCGTTGAGGGTGCACACCAGCGGAAGGTGGCGGCCGGTCGCGTCGGCGAAGCCGGCGACGATGCCGGTGGGATCGGCGGTGGGGTGTTCGGCGACGGCGAAGGCGGTGCCCGAGGTGCCGACGGAGACGGCGACGTCGCCGGTGCGCAGGCCGAGGCCGAGGGCGGCGCCCATGTTGTCGCCGGTGCCGGGGGCGAGCTTCGCGCCCCAGGAGGTCTCGCCGACGACTTCGCCGGGGGCGGCGACCCGGGGCGTGTCGGCGGAGTGGCCGAGGGCGGCGGTCAGGAACTCGGGCAGCCACTCGCCGGTGGCGGGGCTCCAGTAGCCGGTGCCCGATGCGTCGCCGCGGTCGGTGGTGCGCTCGCGCTTGCCGCCGAGGCGCCAGGTGAGCCAGTCGTGCGGGAGGAGGACGCCGGCGGTTCTGGCCGCGTTGCCGGGTTCGTGCTCGGCCATCCAGCGCAGCTTGGTGACGGTGAACGACACGGCGGGCACGCTGCCGGTGCGCTCGGCCCACGCCCCGGGCCCGCCGAGTTCGGCGGTGAGGGCGCGGGTCTGGGGTGCGGAGCGGACGTCGTTCCACAGCAGGGCGGGCCGGACGACCTCGCCGTCGGCGTCGAGGGCGACCATGCCGTGCTGCTGGGCGGCGACCGCGACGGCGTCGGCCCGCTCCAGCAGGTGCTCACCCGCCTTGGTGAGCGCGTGCCACCATTCGGCGGGGTCGCACTCGGTGCCGTCGGGGTGCGGGGCGGTGGCCTCGCCGACGATTCCGCCGTCGTCCGCCCGGCACAGAACGATCTTGGTGGACTGGGTCGATGAGTCGATGCCGGCGACGAGCATGGCCTGGCCGAACCTTCCGTCGAGAGCGCGTGATCGCTGCTCCCGCTATTTGTATGGCTCGGCAACAAAAAAGTCAACGGCTCGCCGGACCCGCTGCGCGCCGCTCGGACGGCACCGCGCACGATGCCGTCCGGCGGGCGGGCTCAGATCATCGCGCCCTCGTTGCGCAGCAGCCACAGCTTGGCGTCCAGGCCGTAGCCGTAGTGGTTCAACCGGTTGCCGGCGCCGAGGATGCGGTGGCAGGGCACGATCGGGGCGACCAGGTTCGCGGCGCAGGCGTTGCCCGCGACCCGGGCGCTGCCGGGGTGGCCGGCATTGGCGGCCAGTTCGGCGTAGGTGACCGTGCTCCCGGCCTTGACCTCGCGCATGGCTTGCCACATCCGCTCGCGCACCGGGGTGGAGGGCTGGTGGACGGGCAGGTCGTCGAGGGCGGTGGCCTCGCCCGCGAAGTAGCGTTCGACGGCGGCGCTCAGCTCGCCGAGGTCGTCGGCCGGGGTCATCGGCAGCGGGCGCATGGAGCTGTGCAACCGGTTGTGCAGCTCGGCCGGGTCGTCGTAGAAGCCCGCGCCGATGAGGGCGCCGTCGAGTTCGAGCAGGCTGAGCCGCCCGATCGGGGTGGGCATGACGAGCGATCGGATCATGATGTCTTCCCTGTCTGGTGGTGCTGCGGAATCCGCTGGATCTGCTCGGGCGGCGCCGTCCACAGGTGCAGTGCGGCATAGGCCCGCCACGGACGCCACGGCTCGGTGGTGGTGATGCCCGCTGACTCCATCGCGCGCCGCAGCACCAGGTCGGTGCCGGGGAACGCGTCGGGGTCGCGCAGGGCGCGCATCGCGATGTAGCCGGAGGTCCACGGGCCGATGCCGGGAAGCTCCTCCAGTGCCGCGGTGGTGGCCGCGACGTCGGCGCCGGAGTCGAGGTGGAGGCCGCCGTCCGCCACGGCCTCGGCTAGCGCGCGCAGGGTGCGGCGGCGCGCCCCGGTGAGTCCGACATGGTCCAGGTCGGCCCCTGCCAGCGCGTCGGCGGTCGGGAACACGTGGGTGAGGGTACCGACGGGCTCCGGCAGCGGGGTGCCGGTGGCGGCGACCAGCCGTCCGGCCAGGGTGCGGGCGGCCGCGACGGACACCTGCTGGCCGAGTACCGCGCGGACCGCGAGTTCGAAGCCGTCATAGGCGCCGGGCACCCGCAGCCCGGGCCGGGCCGCGACGAGCGGCGCGAGCGCCGGGTCGGCGCCGAGGACGCCCGCGACGGTGGCGGGGTCGGCGCACAGGTCGAACAGCGCCCGGCAGGCCGCCACGACCTGCGGGGTGCCGCGCAGGTCGGGCACGGCGAGGCGCAGCACGATCTGCGGCGCTCCGGGGTCGGGCAGCAGTTCGAGGGTGCCGGGGCCGCCCGGGGTGGCGATGGTGCGGGCGTAGCGGTTCGGGCTCACCTCCTCCACGCCGGGGATCGCGCGGGCGGCCAGGAAGTCCAGCAGGGCGGCCGCGTCGAAGGGCGGGCGGTAGGCCAGCCGCAGCGACAGCGGCCCGCCGGGCTGGGCGGCCCGGAGCGGCCGACCCGTCCGGTGGCCGCGCAGCGCCCCCGGCGGTAGGCCGTAGGCGTCCTTGACGCTCTCGTTGAACCGTCGGACGCTGCCGAATCCGCTGGCGAAGGCGATATCGGTGATGGGGAGGTCGGATTCGGCGAGCAGTCGGCGGGCGAGCTGGAGGCGGCGGGTGCGGGCGAGTGCGAGCGGCCCGGCGCCGACCTCGGCGATGAACAGGCGGTGCAGGTGGCGCTCGGTGACGGCCAGCCGTCCGGCGAGGCCGCCGACGCCCTCGGCGTCGACGGTGCCGTTCTCGATCAGCCGCAGCGCGCGGCCGATGAGGTCCTTGCGGACGTCCCAGTCGGGTGAGCCGGGGCTGGTCTCCGGGCGGCAGCGGCGGCAGGCGCGGAAGCCCGCCACCTCGGCGGCCGCGGCGTGCGGGTAGAAGCGCACGTTGCGGCGGGCGGGGGTGCGCGAGGGGCAGATCGGCCGGCAGTAGATGCCGGTGCTGGTGACGCCGATGTAGAAGCGGCCGTCGAAGCGCGCGTCGCGCGCCACGATGGCGCGGTAGCAGGTGTCGAAGTCCAGGTCGCGGAGCAGGTGCTCCTGGCCGTTGCCGCGTGTGCCGCCGGGGGTGGCGGCCGCCGTGGCGGCGCTCGGTTCGGCAGCGGTCGCGATGTCCATGCCCCCATTCAACCCGCAGCTTCCGGGTCCGTGCTCGCGGAAATCGGACCTGGCGGTGGCGGCCGCTCCGGGCGCCGATTCCCGCTGCCGCCCTGGTGCCGGGCCGGGCGCGACGGTGCGCGGGCGGCGTCCGCGTGCCCGGTGGACGGCGGCCGCCGACCGGGCCGGTCCGTCGAGGTCCGCCCAGGTCAACACGGCGGGCGGGGGCCGCGATTCCGTGCCCGGGCGCGGGATGGTGGCGGCGCAAGCCGACCGTCCACAGGCGGCGGCCTTGGCCCTTCGTTGTCCACAACCCGTGGGTAACCCGCACGCGGCGCACCCTGGAGCGCAAGGATGGTTGTAGGGGAGCCCCCCAGGGAGGGCGGGGTTCGCAGATGGGTGCAGTTCTTCTTAGCGTTGCGCCTGGTCAGGACGTTGCTCGCTGACCATGTCTCGTCTAGGCGGTCGCTGGTGAGGGTCGCTGTGATCTTGGCGCGTCGGGTCCGGCGGTCGAAGTCCACCCGCAGGTTCAGCGAGTCCAGTAGTCGGCCCAGGGCGTCGTGCGGCAGGGCGTCTAGAGCAGCGTCATCTGGCCCAGATCACCGCACGTGCGCGCGCAGCCGGACAGGCCAGCGCGCGCCGAGCCGCCTTCCTCGTCACCAGCGCCGACCCCGGCGAGATCATGAGCGGCGTCCGTCTGCTGTTGTCGCTGGACCGGGCGTTCAGGCATGACGCCCTGGTCGCCGCCGCCTACTTCCTCGCGCAGATCGAAGCCGAGCAGGACGACCAGGACGACGACGAGCAGCGCCACGACGACTCCACCGAGCCCGAACCGCAGCCCGCCCGGCTCCGCCCCGTCCCCGACCCCGCCGCGATGACCAAGACCGTGTTCGCCCAGGCCGACCAGGAGGCCCAGTCATGACCGACGACAGCACCCTAGATCTCACGTGGGCGTTCACCGCCGCACTGACCGACGCCGCCACGGACGCCGTGCGGCTGCCCGACGCAGCGCGAGAGCTGGACGACCGGTTGGAGCGCGCCAGTGAAGCCGGGGCGCCGCTGTGGCCGAACGAGCGCTACGGCACCGCCCATTTGCGCGGCTTGCTGGACACCGCCCTTGACTACGCGCTGACCGGCGCGCCCCCCGGCGAGCAGCTGGCGGGCATCGCCGCGATCGCCCACGTCGCCGACGATCACCAGTTGGGCGAGCGGTTCGTGTTCGAGGCGGCCGCCCACTGGGCGACCAAGGTCGCCGAGTACGCCCCCGTCATCACGGTGATCCGCCCCGGCACCCCGGAATGGGCGCACATCCCATAGTGGGCGCGCCCGGCGGCCCGACTCGACATCTGGCTGTACGACCGCGCCATGCGCACCGTCCGCACGGGCGGCGGCCGGGCCCCGCCCCGGCGGAGGAGACGCCACCAGGCGCACACTCACGCCAGGGACCGGCCTTGACCGTGTGACAACTTCCCCCTACTATCCAGCGCCGCCGCCCGACACCTCACCCGTGATCGCGGACGCCAACTGCTCAGCAGTCAAACCACGCACACCTTCAAGGCGAGCCATCCGCAGATCCGCCCCTGCGAGGTGAGCGCTCCACAGATCCGCCCATGCGAGGTCAGCGCCCCCTAGGTTTGCTTGTTCGAGGTGAGCGTCCCCCAGGTTCGCGTGTTCGAGGTGAGCGCCCCCCAGGTACGCGTGTTCGAGGTGAGCGCCCCCCAGGTACGCGTGTTCGAGGTGAGCGCCCCCCAGATGCGCGTGTTCGAGGTGAGCGCCCCCCAGGTACGCGTGTTCGAGGCGAGCGCCCCACAGGTTTGCTTGTTCGAGGTGAGCGCCCCCCAGCCGCGCGTGTTCGAGGTGAGCGCCCCCCAGGTACGCGTGTTCGAGGCGAGCGCCCCCCAGGTACGCGTGTTCGAGGTGAGCGCCCACCAGGAGCACGGCTTCGAGGCGAGCGCCCACCAGGTTCGCACCGCGTAGGTCGGTGCTTCGTAGGTCCACCGGGTTGGGTTCGGGGCGGTTGGGGCGGCGGGCGAGGACGGTGAGCGCGGTCTGCACATCCGTGGCCACCCGTGCCGCGGACCGTTCGGCGGACGGGTCATCAGGTGTTCCCGCCGGTGGGTGCATCCACCGGTCCCGGTCCCCTTTCGGGGCGGGTGCGGCGGTGTCGTCCACGGGGGCGTTCTCGCGGACGAAGGCGGCCAGCACCTCCACCACGGTGGTGTGGTCGCGCTCGGACTCGCGCATCAGATGTTCCAGCGCGTAGATCCCGCCGATGCGTTCGGCCAGCTGTTCGGAGGCCAGCTGCCCGATCGCCACCGCGTAGCGCTCGGTGAACTGGCCCCGCCGGTTCAGCAGGTAGTTCGTCGCGGTGAACACCAGCGCCGACAGCGCCGCCGTCCCGCCCACCGCCTGCAACAACGTCTGACGAACCGCGTTGACCGCCGCCGCCTCCTGATCAGGCGGCAGCGTCCACACCCTGTCCCCGGCCGCCCAATCCGTCACCGGCCCCAGCACCAACCACAGCACCGCCACCGCCAAGCCCACACCTACCGGAACCCACAACCAGACCCGACGCCCCCCGATCCACCCACCGACCCGCCCGCCAACGCCCCGAACACGCTGGAACCACCGCTGTAGGAAACTCCGCATAGTCCGCATCACAACACCACGAGCCACCTCGGCACCGGGCCTGACCACCAACGGCCACGAACCCCACCCCAACAACCCCCCGTCCAACATTCCGCCGACCGGCGTGGACCAGCCAGGGCCAACCCACGCCGGACAGCACGCACCTACACGTCCGTAGTCCAAGACACGGTGAGCGCCGCAGGCGAAGCGTGATCCCATCTGCTGCCCCCAGGGAGGGCGGGGGAAGGAGTGGTTGGCGCTGTTTTCGGTGGAGCGCTCGACGGGCTTGGCGGAGGCGGTCTGTGTTGATTGTCCGTTGGGATGGAACATTGGCCGAGCATGACGGCGGCACTCCAGCCGCTGACGGGCTGACCTGTGGGTTCAGGATCGCCTACGTTTCCGGCTGGCAGGGCGAGTGATCGGCGGGCGTCCGGGCGCGGGCGGTGGTGAAGGTCGTCGGTCGGGTGGCTGGTACGCAACCGGTGCCGGAGGGCTGAGCGGGGCCGCCGGTGCCTGGTGCGACGGGCGCGCATACGCCGTTGCGGGCGGCATCGGGATCGCATAGTGGGTGGCAGTCCGCCACTGCCCGCCCCCTGAGCTGGCGGAGGCCCTGCCCACGGCGCGGCCCGATGTGTCTCATGCCTGCGCCGAGCCGCGCTGTGGGCGCCGGATCGTCGCGGCCGTGCCGCTCGCTTCGCGGCATGGCGGCTCCGCGAGCGGATTCGCGCGCCGACAGGCGCCCCGAAGAGCCGACGCCTGACGCTGCCCGGGTCGACGCGTGCCCGGCGCGGCGCACCGCAGAGTTTCGCCGTGAGCGGCTGCGGCCCGGCGGCGATCGCCGTACTCGGCCCGCGGGTATCGCCGCCCGGCCGCGCCTCTCCTTGCTGTTCCGGCCCTTGGAGCGGCCTTGGCCGCTCGTCGTCGGCTCCCGCCACAGTGGCATGGTGGCCGCTGAGTCGGCTCGGCCCACCGCGGCGCGGCTCGCTCCGGTAGGTGTCCGCCGGGTGCTGGTCCTCCCCCCGTACGCGACCGATCGCCGCCGTGGCCGGAGCCGCCCCTACGCCCGGCCGGGCCTCAGCGGTGCGCCGTGACGCCGCGCACCGCCCGTCAGCGCTTCATCTTGGCGACCAGCTTCCTGGCGCGCTTGGGGCGCCGGACCTCCAGGTAGTGGGTGCGGGCGCGTTCGATCTCGACGTACTCGGTGCCGGTGAGCAGGCCGAGGGCGAAGCCGTTCGGGGAGTCGGCGCGGTGTCCGGCGATCGCGGTCAGCTCGTCGCGGGCGACGACGCCGTCCTGCTGGTCGCCGAGCGCGGTCTGGACGCGCTTGGCGAGTTTGGCGAGGCGGCGGGCGGGCTTGCCGAGGGCGCCCGAGGCGGCGTCGGCGGCGTAGCGGGCGCGCTTGGCGGCCTTGCGGACGTCGTGGCGGGCGGTGTCGGCGGCGTCCTGGGTGTCGGCGCGCTTGGCGCGCTTCTCGGCACGTTCGACGCGCTTCCAGGAGTCGGCGACGGCGCGGGCCAGCTCCGGGCGCGCCTTGGCGCGGCCGCGCGGGGTGAGCGGCGGGTCGGCGATCAGTGCGTCGAGGCGGTCGAGGAGCTCGCGGTAGCGGTCACCGGCCAGCACCTCGTCCGCCACGGCGTACGCGTCGCGTTCGCGCTCGGCGAGTTCGGCGTCCAGTTCGGCGGCGAGCGCCTCGGCTCCGGGTGGCGGGCCGGGCAGCGCCGCGACGCGGTGCGCGATGCGCGCCCGCATCACCTCGGCGTCGCGCGCCGGGGCGAGGGCGCGGCCGAGCCAGCGCAGCTCGTCGGCGACCTGGCGGGCGGCGGCGGGGTCGAACAGCGAACTGTAGGCGCGCAGCAGGGCGCGCGAGCGGCGGGCCGAGACGCGCATCTGGTGGACGGCGTCCGCGCCGCGCAGCCGGACCAGCGGATCGTTGGTCACCAGCTTCTCGTAGTGGCGGCGCAGCGCTGGGAGGACCACGCCCGCCGCGGTGGAGTCCTTCGGCCACCGGTCCGGCTCCGGGCGCGGGTCGCCGAGGACGCGGGCCAGCTTGGACGCTGACGCGGCCGGACGGGCGCCCGCGGTCAGCAGCCGCTCCCCAACGGCCGCGAGCAGTTCGGCGGAGCCGGTGCCGAGTTCGACCTCGACCTCGCGCCAGGACACGGCGGGCGCGTCGGGCCCCGTGGTGCCGACGACGGAGTCGTCGGCGATCTCGGCCAGCGTCCGGCCGTCGCCGTCGAGCAGCCGCCGCACCGAGCGGCGGGTGGTGAGGGTGGCCACCGGTTCGGGGCGGGCGCCGCGCAGCCGGTGGGCGGCGAGGTCGAGGAGTCGGCGCGGCGGGCCGTCGGCGGCGGGCGTCAGCGGCTCGCCCAGCTCGCGGCGCACTCCGGCGCTGACCGGCAGCTTGAGGTGCCAGCCCTCGTCGGTGCCGCCGGTGCGCCGCCGCAGGGTGACGCCGTGCGCGGCGAGCGGCAGGCCGGGGGCGTCGTAGTAGGTGGCGCCGAGCAGCTGCACGTCGCTGAGGGTGACGGCGGCGCAGCCGGGGAGGTCGCCGAGGCCGGGCAGGTTGAACTCGGCGTCCACCTCGAACTTCGTCTCGATCTCCTGGTGGTCGCTCATGGGGCCTCCCTCGTGTGCGTGCCCGCCCCGGGGTACGGCTGCCGGGGGCGGGAACGCGCCTCGGCGCCGCCGTGGGGGCCGGTGGCGGTCCGGCCCTCATGCTTCCCGCGTGCGGTGCTCTTCCAACATCACAACGCTCCGGCCGGGCACCGTGTGCCCCGCGGTGCCGGATGGACGGCGCCGTGCCCGCCACCGACGCCGAGACGGTCGCCGGTGACGCCGACCCCGAACGAAGCGGATCCCTGCGCTGAGCACCCGCGCTGGTCAGCGCACGCATGGACGCGGCCCCCGCATCGACCACCGGCCACGGGCGGACCGCTCGCCTCCCGATCGTTCCGGGCACCGCGAAGCACCCCGACCGAACATGGGTACACGGCCGCGGACGGACGCGATGGCGCACACCACCGGGGCAGCGGCGGCCCGCTCCCGCACGGCGCGGCCGCCAGACCCGGACGAGGAGACGGTCGCCGACCCGCGCTGCCGGGACCCACGTGGTGGCGGGACGCCTCCCGTGCCGGGTCGCTGGGCTCAGCGGGGCCTTCGAATCCGCTCCGGATGCCCCTTCTCGACCCGGGGCTCCGTCTCAGCGCGGTCTGTCCGACGGCGACGGGCATGGTCGGGGCGCACGACCGGTGTCGTGTTGGCCGTGGCCGTGTGGGACGCCCGTCCGATCGGCGTGGCGGGCGACTTCTCGATCGCTCTCGCCGGTCCGCGCGGTGACGGGGGCGCCGGCGCGCCGGTGGTGGTGCGGTCAGGCCAGGAACTCGCGGGCGCCGCGCGGTCGGTTGCGGAGGCGCCGGCGGCTGGCGGTGCCGTCCAGGCGGAGGTCCAGCGGCCCGGGCGGGCCCAGTTCGGCGCGTTCGCCGCGTGGCAGTGCGGTGGGGTCGAGGCCGTCGCGCCGGGCGATGAGGGCGCCGAGTTCGTGCCGGCTGAGCGCGTCGGGTCCGGCGAGGTGGTAGGTGCCGGTGTGCCCGGGTGAGGCGAGTTCCAGCAGTGCGGCCGCGAGGTCGTGTACGTGGACGGGGCAGCGGATGTCGTCGGTGAACAGGACTCCGGTGGCCTGGCCGGTGGCGAGGGCGTGGACGCGGCGTTCGTGGCCGGAGCCGCCGTCGCCGATGATCAGCGAGGTGCGGGCGATCGCCGCTGAGGGGTCGATGGCCTTGACCGCCGTCTCGGCCGCGGCCTTGGCGGCGCCGTAGGGGGTGATGGGGTCGGGGGCGGCGGTCTCGTCGTAGCGGGCGGCGGCGCCGGAGAACACGGTGTCGCTGGAGACGTGCACGAGCCGGGCGCCGGTCGCGGCGGCGGCGAGGGCGACGTGCGCGGCGCCGTCCGCGGTGCTCGCCCAGTCGGTCTGCTGGTAGGCGGCGTTGACGACCGCGTCGGGCCGCACCGCGGCCACCCGTTCGGCGACCTGCCGGCGGTCGCGGACGTCCAGGGGGGACCACGACGCCGCGGCCGCGCCGCCCGGCCGTGTCCGGTAGGTGGCGGCGACCCGGTGACCCGCCGCCAGCGCCTGCCGGACGAGTTCGGTGCCGAGGAACCCGCTGCCGCCGACGACGAGGATGAGTGCCATGGATGCTCACGGTACCGCCGGCCGGTTCGCCGTCGTCGGGCGCGGGCCGCCGGGAGCGCCGTCTCAGCCGCGGATGGCGTGGCGCTCGATGGCGGCGAGGCGGGAGTCGGCCATGTGGACGGCCCAGAACGACGCCTTGCGGAGGTTGGGTTCTTCGGGGGCGGCGGCGCCGAGGTGTTCGCACACCTGGGTGATGATCTCGGGGACGAGTTCGCCGTGGGTGCACAGGATGGTGGGGCGCTGCTCGGCGAGGAGTTCGGCGGTGCGTTTGGCGACGGTCTCGGGGTCGCCGAGGCGCCGTCCGCCGGGGTCGGCGGTGTAGGCGAGGTCGGTGCGGAGTTCGGCGCCGGTGCGCTGGAGGTAGGGCAGGACGGTTTCGACGCAGCGGGCGGTGGCGGAGCAGATGACGCGGGCGGTGCCGTAGGCGGCGAGGAGGGTGCCGAGGAGGGCGGCGTCGGGGCGGCCGTCGGGGTCGAGGGGGCGGAGGGTGTCGTCGTCGGTCCACTCGGACTTCTCGCCGGCGGAGGCGTGCCGCATCAGGATGAGCGGGGTGGTGGGGAGGGGGCCTTCGACGAGGCCGCGCAGGACGGGGAGGTCGCGTTCGTAGCTGAGCCGCTGCTCGGCTTCGGCGGCCGGCAGCCAGGCGAGCTGGTCGACTTCGTCATTGGGCTGGAAGGGGCCGCTGTCGGCGGGGGTGGCGGTCCACCACTCGACCTGCTTGGGACGGCCCTCCTTGAGGTAGTGCTGGGCGGCGAGGCGGCGGCCGAGGACGGGGCGGATGCCGGTCTCCTCGGTGACCTCGCGCACGGCGGCGGCCAGGACGTGTTCGCCGCCTTTGAGCTTGCCCTTGGGGAGGGTCCAGTCGTCGTAGCGGGGGCGGTGGATGAGGGCGACCTCGGCGCCGTGGGGGCCGGGCCGCCACAGGACGGCCCCGGCGGCGCGGATGGGGTCGGCTTCGGTGGGGCCGCTAGCCATCGACGGACCTGAGGTGGCGGTGGCGGCGCAGCCAGCGCTGGATGTCGCGGAGCGGTTCGCCGTCGGCGTCGCGGGAGTGGCGGGTCCAGGAGCCGTCGGGGGCGAGGTGCCAGGAGGAGACGGTGTCGGACATGGCCATGTCCATGATCTCGGTGAGCCGTTCGCAGTGGTCGGGGTCGGCGATGCGCACCAGCGCCTCGACGCGGCGGTCCATGTTGCGGGGCATGAGGTCGGCGCTGCCGATCCACATGTCGGTGTCGCCGCCGTTGTCGAAGGCGAAGATGCGGGAGTGCTCCAGGAAGCGGCCGAGGATGCTGCGGACGCGGATGGTCTCCGACAGTCCGGGGATGCCGGGGCGCAGGACGCAGCCGCCGCGCACCCACAGGTCGATGGGGACCCCGGCGCGGGAGGCGGTGTAGAGGGCGTCGACGATCTCCTCGTCGACGAGGGAGTTGGTCTTGGCCCTGATCCTGGCGGGGCGCTTGGCGCGGTGGTGGTCGATCTCGCCCTGGATGCGGTCGAGGAGGCCCTGGCGGAGGGCGTGGGGGGCGACGAGGAGGCGCCGGTAGGAGACGTCGCGCGAGAATCCGGTGAGGTGGTTGAAGAGGTCGGAGATGTCCTGGCCGACCTCGGGGGCGCAGCTGAACAGGCCCAGGTCCTCGTAGATGCGGGCGGTGCTGGGGTTGTAGTTGCCGGTGCCGATGTGGCAGTAGCGGCGCAGGGTGCCGTCGTCTTCCTGGCGGACGACGAGGGCGAGCTTGCAGTGGGTCTTGAGGCCGACGAGTCCGTAGACGACGTGGCAGCCGGCGTCTTCGAGTTTGCGCGCCCAGGAGATGTTGTTCTGCTCGTCGAAGCGGGCCTTGAGTTCGACGAGGACGACGACCTCCTTGCCTGCCGCGGCGGCGTCGATGAGCGCGTCCACGATCGGGGAGTCGCCGCTGGTGCGGTAGAGGGTCTGCTTGATGGCCAGCACCTTGGGGTCGCGGGCGGCGTCGGCGAGGAAGCGGACGACGCTGGTGTTGAACGACTCGTAGGGGTGGTGGACGAGCAGTTCGCGCTCGCGCATGGCGTCGAACAGGGTTCCGTCGATGAGTTCGGGTGGTTCCACGGGCACGAATGGACTGTATTTCAGTTCGGGCCGGTCGAGGTCGGCGAGCTGGGTGAGTCCGGAGAGGTCGAGGGGGCCCTGGGTGCGGTAGACCTCGCCGGGTTCGGCGCCGAGTTCGCGGCTGAGGAGGGCGAGGGCGTCGTCGGAGATGGTGTCCTCGACCTCCAGGCGCACCAGCGGGCCGAAGCGGCGGCGCAGCAGTTCGTGCTCCAGCGACTTCAGCAGGTTGTCGGTCTCGTCCTCGTCGACTTCGAGGTCGGCGTTGCGGGTGACGCGGAAGGCGTGGTGCTCGATGATCTCCATGCCGGCGAAGAGCTGGCTGAGGTGGGCGGCGATGACGTCCTCGACGGGGACGAAGCGGTCGCCGCCGAGCGCGATGAAGCGGGGCAGTACCGAGGGCACCTTGATGCGGGCGAAGACGCGCCTGCCGTTGCTCCTGCTGGGGTCGCGGACGAAGATGCCGAGGTTCAGGGAGCGGCCGGAGATGTGCGGGAAGGGGTGGGCGGGGTCGACGGCGAAGGGGGTGAGCACGGGGTAGATCTGCTCGCGGAACAGCTGGTGCATGCGTTCGCGCTCGGTGGGCCGCAGTTCGGCCCAGCGCACCAGCATGATGCCGGCGGTCTCCAGGGCCTTGCTGATGGGGCCGTGGAAGACCTGGGCGTGGCGGCGGCCGAGTTCGTGGACGACTTCGGAGATGCGGCGCAGCTGCTCGCGGGGGTGGCGGCCGCCGGGGGCGGGTACCGCGATACCGGTGGCGAGGCGGCGGGCGAGGCCGGCGACGCGGACCATGAAGAACTCGTCGAGGTTGCTGGCGAAGATGGCGAGGAAGCGGACGCGTTCCAGCAGCGGGATGTCGGGGTCCTCGGCCAGTTCGAGCACGCGTTGGTTGAACCGGAGCCAGCTCTCCTCGCGGTCGAGGAAGCGGTCGGCCTGCGGGTCGTTCTCCTCGTCGGCGATGCGAGCGGGTTCGGTCACGGTCTCGGCGCTTCCCCTGTTTCGTGGTCGGCTGGTGGCTGCTGTGGTGGACAGGGCGGCCGACTGCTCCGCTTCCCCCTGTTCTCCATTCTCACCCTCGCCTGTGACGGCCAAGCACAGCAAGGCACGATCCGGGACAATTTGCTCAGCCGTCATCCGGCCGCCGCCGGGGTGTCGCCGGCTCAGCCCGCGCCGCCGGCCGCGACGCCCGCCGCGCCGGCCGCTGCGGCGGCTCCGGCGGTGGCGGCGTGCACGGACCGGATGACCTTGCGGACGACGGGGCCGATGGCGTCGCCCTGCGCGATGGCGGCGACCCGCTGGGCGCGGACGTGCCGGGGTACGTCGTGCAGGATCTTGCGGTCGAGCCGGGTGGCGTCGAGGATCGCGAAGAGGGCGACGGTGCGGTGGTCGGGCGGGTGGGTGCCGTCGAAGACGGCGCGGACCCGTTCGCTGACGTGCCGCCCGGCGGCGTCGCCGGCCGGGTAGCGGGTGAGCGAGAAGACGCGGAAGACCGACTGGCGTTCGGAGCGCAGCGCGCCGCGCCGCACCAGGTCGGTGAGGAGCCGGCCGCGCAGCCCGGCGCCTTTGAGGCGGTTCACCCACCAGGTGGCGGGGCGGGGGGTGTGCCGGGAGGCGAGCTGGGCGAGGACGGAGTCGAGGAAGCGGTCGCCGAGTGGGGCGGCCTTGACGACGGCGACCCGCTCGCCCTGCAGGGCGATGCGTTCGGCGAGGGCGAGCTGGGCGAGGATGGCGCCCGCGGCGCCGCAGTCGAGCTCCAGGGGGTTGACGAGTCGGGTCCCGGTGTCGGGATGGTGCCCGAGCAGCAGGAACTCGTGGGCGATCGTCAGCTCGGCCCCGTCCATGGGCCAAGGGTACGTTCCCGTTCTTGCGCTTTCCAGGGCGGCCGCCCCCCTGATTCGGGTATGTCCGCAATGCCGCTGATCATCGCTCGACGTGGTCGGCGCGGTCGGCGAGCCGGGCCAGCGCGTCGGGCCAGGGCATGCTCTCGGCGTCGCCGGGGACGCTGACGGCGCAGGCCCCGGCGGCGCTGGCCAGCCGCAGGCAGCGGGCGACGGGCTCGCCGCGCAGCAGCCCCGACAGGAAGGCAGCGGCGAAGGCGTCGCCGGCGCCGACGGGGTCGGCGACGGGCACCGGGAAGGCGTCCTGCTCGGTGACGCCGCCGTCGTGGACGGCGTAGCAGCCGTGCTCGCCGTGGACGACGGCGGTGCGGGCGCGGGCGGTGGCGAGGAAGCGCCGGACGTGCTCGGGGTCGTCGCCGCCGGTGAGGACGGCCGCCTCGGCGTCGCTCATGAACAGCAGGTCGGCCTGGCGGGCGAGCGGGCCGAGCAGCCGCTGCGGGTCGCGCCCGGCCAGCAGGCGGTGCCGCATGTTGACGTCGAAGGAGAGCAGGGTGCCGCGCGCCACGGCGGCGTCGGCGAGGGTGCGCACGGTGTCGGCGGCGGTGTCGGAGAGGGCGACGGGGATGCCGGTGAGGTGCAGGACGCGGGCGGACAGGCTGTGGTCGAGGTCGCCGGCGGCCAGCCGCCCGCCGGCGGCGCCGGTGCGGTAGAAGGCGGCGGCGAGCCGCCGGGGGGCGCTCCACTCCTTGAAGTAGATGCCGGTGGGGGCGTCGGGGTCGGTCTGGGCGCGGGAGACGTCGACGCCCTCGGCGCGCAGCATTCCGAGCACCTGGGCGCCGAACTCGTCGGCGCCGACCCGGCCGGACCAGGCGGTGCGGTGGCCGAGGCGGGCCAGGGCGACGGCGACGTTCACCTCGGCCCCGGCGACCCGCTTGGTGAAGGCGGCGACGTGGCGCAGCGGGCCGGGGTGGGCGGGGTCGAAGACGACGAGCCCTTCGCCGAGTGTGGCGACGTCGAGTCCTTCGGCCATGCCCGCCCCTCCGCTCGCCCGGCAGGTGGCGGGCCCGGCGCCCGGCACCGCGCCCGCATGCTAGCGTGCCTCCCGCTGACAGGGAACATGTGCCGATGAGCGGGACAGTCGGAAATCGCTCCGGGTGCGGACCGGTCGGCGCTCCGCGTCGGAAGTCCGCTGGATCTCTCGGTTTGTGCGGCCGGGCGGCGGGACTATCATCGTCCCACTCGTAGAGGACATGTCCTGATGAGTGAGACATCGGCGCCGGAGCGGTGGCGGCCGGTGGGACGGGAGGGGCCGTGGAGGGTCGACCCGCGCGCCGCCCCGGCGGCACCGCCGGGCCCGGGCTCGACGGGGTCGGCACCCTGGAGCGCGGCCTGGCGATCCTGGAGCACGTCGGCGCACGCGGCGAGGCCAGCACCAACGCGGTCGCCCGTGAGCTGGGGCTGAGCCGCAGCGCCGCCTACCGCACCGTGGGGCTGCTGCGGGAGCTGGGCTACCTGGAGGCCGACCCGGTGACCGGCAGGGTGCGGCTGGGGGTGCGGCTGGTGGAGCTGGGTGTGAAGGCCCTGTCGGCCACCGACCTGTTCCGGTTGGCGCCGCCGCTGATGCGGGAGCTGGCGGCCCGCTCCAGGGAGACCGCCTACCTGGCGGTGGCCGACGAGGGCGCCGTGGTGTACGTGGCGCGGGAGCAGGGCCCCAGCGCGGTGGCGCCCAGCGCCGGGCTGGGCGGGCGCCGCCCTCTGCACGCCACCGCGCTGGGCAAGGCGTGGCTGGCCGCGCTGCCCGACGGGGAGCGGCGCCGCCGGGTGGCGGGCCTGGACCTGCGGCGGCGCACCGCCAACACGATCGTGCAGCCGCAGGAGCTGCTGGCCGAGCTGGACCGGGTGGCCGAGCGGGGCTGGGCGGTGGACAACATCGAGAGCGAGCCCGACGTGGGCTGCGTGGCGGCGGCCGTCCTGGACCGGGCGGGCGAGCCGGCGGCGGCGCTGAGCCTGGCGGGTCCGGCCGGGCGGGTGCTGCTGCGCGCCGAGGAGCTGGGGCGGCTGGTGCGGGCCGCCGCCGGGGACCTGTCGCGGCGGATCGGCCACCTGGAGCCGCCGGCCTAGCGGGGCCGTGCGCGGGGGGACGGCCTGGGGAGACCGGCGGTGAGCTGCCGTTATGTCCGTTCCGGTTGAGAGCCTGTCCGGGATCCGCTATTTTCACCCCCGTCACACCCGTAAAACCCGTTGACACCGCGTTGGCACCGAATCGCTGCGCTTGTCGGCGTCCCCGCCCCGGCCCTTCCCCGGGAGCCGGCGCGGCCGGCGGGCCGCCAGGACCCCGGGTCCGCGGCCCGCGCCCCCCTGAACCCGCTGCCCCCGGCGGTGTGAGGAGTGTTGATCGATGCCTGATCGGCGAGAGTGGTCCGTGCGCGGCCGTATCGCGGCCGGAGTGGGACTGGCGGCGGTCGGAGCGCTGTCGGTGCCGGCCGGCGCCGTCCACGCCGACCCCGAGCCGACCCAGGAGGAGGTCGAGCAGCGGATCGAGGAGCTGGCCGAGGAGTCCAGCACGCTCGTCCAGGAGTTCAACGAGGCCGAGGAGGACGTCGAGGCGGCCGAGGCCGAGCTGGAGGACGTCGAGGAGCAGACCGCCGAGGCCGAGGAGCGCTACGGCGACCTGCGCGAGAGCCTCGGCGAGCTGGCGGCGGCGGCCTACCGCTCCGGCGACCTCGGCTCCCCGATCACCGTGCTCAGCGCGGGCGACCCCCAGGACGTGGTGGAGCAGGCCAATCTGCTGGAGTACCTGTCCAGCAGCCGCCAGGCGGAGCTGGACGAGTACACCGCCGCCACCGAGCACCTCGAAGAGCTGCGGGCCGAGGCCGAGGCGGCGCTTGAGGAGGCCGAGGAGGCCCGCGCCGAGGCCGAGTCCCGCGCGGCGGAGGTCGAGGAGTCCCTGGCCGAGCAGGAGGAACTGCTGGCCGAGTTCGAGGTGTCCGCCGTAGGCGAGGGCTCCACCAGCGGCTCCTACACCGGCTCCGCGTCCGGCAGCGCGGCGGTCGCCCTCGACTTCGCCTACGCCCAGCTCGGCAAGCCCTACATCTGGGGCGGCACCGGCCCTGACGGCTACGACTGCTCGGGCCTGACCCAGGCGGCCTGGGGCGCGGCCGGGGTGAGCCTGCCGCGCACCACCTACACGCAGTGGGAGGTCGGCCAGGCCGTCGCCTGGGACGACATGCAGCCGGGCGACCTCATGTTCTTCTACGCCGACCTCGGCCACATGGGCATGTACGTCGGCAACGGCCAGATGATCCACGCCCCCAGCAGCGGCAACTACATCAGCGTCGTCACGCTGGACAGCTACTACCAGAGCAACTTCCAGGGCGCCCGCCGCCCCTGAGGCGGAAAGGGGAGCCGTCCGTATGGGCCTGGACGCCTTCGTCCGCTGCCGCTGCTGGGACGACGGCCTGGTCTCGGAGCCGCCGGTGCCGCGCGGACTGATCGCGGTCGACGACGAGGGCCACCTGGGCGTTCCCGAGGACGTCCCCGACGAGCTCTACCACCGGTTCCTGGACTGGGCGGAGAGCGGTGCCTGCGCGCACGACGACATGCAAGAGCTGTCGCGTCGCGTCGCCAACTGGTCGGGCTACCGGCTCTTCCAGGACGCCGCGCGCACGCTCGGCGCCGAGCGGCTGCCGGTGCTGTGCGGCCGGCTGCCCGAGGCCAACGGCGGGCTGCTCGGCCCGGACGAGGCCGGGCGCGCCCTGGCCGAGCTGCGCGTCTTCGCCGAGCAGATCGGCGCCGTGCCGCGCACGGTGCTGCTGGACGAGGCGGACGGCCGGGCGGTGGCCACCCATGTCGCCGCCTACGACGGCGTGTTCCTGCTGGACGGCCGCTCGCAGCTGCGCGCCGGGGTCGGCCCCGGCGGCTTCTTCGTCCGCGACGAGAGCGCCTCGCCGCCGGTGGAGCTGTTCCGGGCGGTGCGCTTCGCCCAGGAGCGGGTGGGCGAGCGCGCGGTGCGCCTCACCGACCTGGACGGCCCCGGTGAGGCGACGGTGCCGCTGTTCACCGCGGTGGGCGCGCGCGGCGCGCCGGACGACCACCCGCGGCGGCTGCGGGTGGAGACCAAGCCCGCCACCGCGGCCGACTTCGCCTACGCCACCGGGCCGCTGGCCGAGCTGTTCGCCGCTTCGGTGCGCACCGGCAACCCCGTCGTGTGGTATTGACGCCGGATGCGCGCGGCCCAGAGTTGACTCCCGGTGGGGGCCGGCCGCCATCCTGGCCCGCGTGAACGACGACGAACTGCTGCCGATCGGCCGCTTCGCCCGGCTGGTGCGGCTGAGCGTGAAGCGGCTGCGCCACTACGCCGACCTCGGTCTGCTGCCGCCCGCCCGGATCGACCCCGACACCGGCTACCGCTACTACCGCGCCGCGCAGGCCCGCGACGCCATGTCCATCGGCCTGCTCCGCTCGCTGGACGTGCCGCTGGCCGCCGTCGGCGAGGTGCTGTCGGGGCCCGATCCGGCCGGGGCGCTGGCCCGGGTCCGCGACGAGCTGGACGCGGAGCTGGCGCGGCGCCGGCTGGCGCTGTCGGCGCTGGAGCGGATCGCCGCCGAGGGGCTGCCCGGCGCCGAGGTGTCGGTGGTGCGGGAGCCGCCGCGGCGGGTGGCCGTCGTCCGCGAGCCGGCGGAGTCCGAACGCGATATCGGCCGGGTCGCCGCGGCCTGCGCCGGGCGGCTGGCGGCGGCGCTCGCGGGCCGCCTCGGGCCCGCCCCGCTGACCGGCCTGTTCCCGCTGGACCTGGACGAGCCGATACCGGTGGCGGTGGCGGCCGAGCTGCCCGAGGGGGCGGCCGCGCCGCCGGGCCTGGCCGCCGAGCGGCTGGCGGGGGGCGTGTTCGCGTCCGCGGTGCACACCGGCCCCTACGACCAGGTGCCGCTCACCCTGCACGCCGTGCTGGCCTGGTGCGGCGAGCGCGGACACGCCCCGGCCGGGCCGGTGCGGGAGGTCTACCTGTCCGACCCGGCCGCCGTACCGCCGGAGCGGCTGGCCACCCGGCTGCTGGTCCCGCTGGACGGGGGCTTCGAGGCGCCGTGAGGGCGGGTGCCGCCGCCGTGGCGCGGTCCGCGCCGCTCCGGGGAGCCCGCTCGCCCGGCGGGCCGGGCGGGCCGTAGGGTAGTCGGCCATGAAGATCCTGATCTCCGCCGACATGGAGGGCGCCACGGGGGTGACCTGGCCCGCCGACGTGGAGCCGGGAACCGAGCAGTGGCAGCGCTGCCGGCGGATGTTCACCTCCGACGTCAACGGCGCCGTGGCGGGCTTCCTGGACGCCGGCGCCCGCGAGGTGGTGGTGAACGAGGCGCACGCCACCATGCGCAACCTGCTGCTGGAGGAGCTGGACGAGCGCGCCGCCATGCTGACCGGCCGGCACAAGGACCTGTCCATGGTGGAGGGGATCCAGTACGGCGACGTCGACGCGGTCGCCTTCGTCGGCTACCACACCGGCGCCGGCACCGAGGGGGTGCTGGCCCACACCTACCTGCCGAACTCCATCACCGGGGTGTGGGCCGACGGCGCCCCGGCCAGCGAGGGGCGGCTGAACGCGCTGGTCGCCGCCGAGTACGGGGTGCCGGTGGTGCTGGTCACCGGCGACGACCGCACCTGCGCCGACGCCGAGGGCTACGCGCCGCGGGCCCGCACCGTCGCGGTCAAGGAGTACGTGTCCAGGTACGCGGCGGTGTGCCGCCCGCCGGGGCGCACCCGCTCCGACATCGCGGCCGGGGCGCGGGCCGCGCTGGCGCTGGCGGGCCGCACCGAGCCGGAGGCGCCCCGGCCGCACACGGTGGAGATCGAGCTGGACGCAGCCCAGCTGACCGGCGCGGCCTGCGTGGTGCCGACGGTGGAGCGGGTGTCGGAGCGCCGGGTCCGCTACACCGCGCCCAGCGCCTACGACATGATCCGGTGCTTCAAGGCGGTCACCACGGTGGTGTCGTCGGCAGTGGAGGCGAACTATGGCTGAGAGCACGGCGGTCCGCGAGGCGGAGGGGCCGGGCGGCCCGGGGGCCGGCGCGGTCACCGACGCCGAGGTGGTCCGCTTCACCAGCGAGCTGATCCGCATCGACACCACCAACCGGGGCGGCGGCGAGGGCAATGAGCGGCCCGCCGCCGAGTACGCGGCCGAGCGGCTGGCCGAGGCCGGGGTGGAGCCGGTGGTGCTGGAGTCGGCGCCGGGCCGCGCCAATGTGGTGGCCCGGATCGAGGGCACCGACCCCTCGGCGGACGCGCTGCTGGTCCACGGCCACCTGGACGTGGTGCCCGCCCAGCCGGCCGACTGGACCGTGCCGCCGTTCTCCGGCGAGGTCCGCGACGGCATGGTGTGGGGCCGCGGCGCCGTCGACATGAAGAACATGGACGCGATGGTGCTGGCGGTGGTGCGCGCCTGGGCGCGCGAGGGGCGCCGCCCGCGCCGCGACATCGTGGTCGCCTTCACCGCCGACGAGGAGGACAGCGCCGCCTACGGCGCGCAGTGGCTGGTCGACCGGCACGCCGGGCTGTTCGAGGGCTGCACCGAGGCGGTCGGGGAGTCCGGCGGCTACACCTTCCACGCCGAGCGGTCCGGCGGCGGGCCGCCGGTGCGGCTGTACCCGGTGGGGGCGGGCGAGCGGGGCACCGCCTGGCTGCGGCTGTCGGCGCACGGCCGCGCCGGGCACGGCTCCAAGGTGAACCGCGACAACGCGGTGGGGGCGCTGGTCACCGCGATGGCGCGGATCTACGCGCACCGCTGGCCGGTGCGGCTCACCCCCACGGTGCGCGCGGCGCTGGACGGGATCGCGGCGGCGCTGGGCGCCGGCGGCGGCCCCTCGTCGCCGGGCTTCGAGCCCGAGCGCGACACCGACGCGCTGCTGGCCCGGCTCGGCTCGGCCGCGCCGCTGGTGGACAACACCGTGCGCAACAGCGCCAATCCGACCATGCTCTCGGCCGGGTACAAGGTGAACGTGGTCCCCGGCTCGGCCACCGGCCATGTCGACGGGCGGGTGCTGCCCGGCGCGGAGGCCGGCTTCGAGGCGGTCATGGACGAGCTGACCGGCCCCGATGTGACCTGGGAGTACGCGCACCGCTCGCCGGCGCTGACCGCGCCGGTGGACGCCCCCGTCTTCGCCGCGATGCGCGACGCGCTGCTGGAGTTCGACCCGGGCGGGCACGTGGTGCCGTACTGCATGGGCGGCGGCACCGACGCCAAGCAGTTCGCCGGGCTGGGTATCACCGGTTACGGCTTCGCGCCGCTGCGGCTGCCGCCCGGCTTCGACTACCACGCGCTGTACCACGGCGTGGACGAGCGGGTGCCGGTGGACGCCCTGCACTTCGGGGTGCGGGTGCTCGACCGGTTCCTCACCACGGCCTGACCCCCTGACGCGACCCTCCGAGGAGGCTCCCATGCCCGAGCCCGCCCCCTACGGCGGCTGGACCTCGCCGATCGGCGCCCGGGACGCCGCCGGGCACGGCGGGCGGCCGGGCTGGCCGACCGCCGCCGGCGGCGAGCTGTGGTGGACCGAGCCGCGTCCGCTGGAGGGCGGCCGGGTGGCGCTGGTGCGGCGCCGCTCCGACGGTACGGCCGCCGACGCGCTGCCGGCGCCGTGGAACGCGCGCAGCCGGGTGCACGAGTACGGCGGGCGGCCCTTCGCGCTGGTCGGCGGCGGCGCGGGGGCGGGTGGGCCGAGTGTGGTGTTCAGCGAGTTCACCGACCAGCGGCTGTACCGGTGGGAGCCCGACGGCGGCGGCGAGCCCTATCCGATCACCCCGGAGCCGGCGGCGCCGGCCGGGCTGCGCTACGTCGACCCGGTGCCGGTGCCCGGCGGGCGCGAGCTGTGGTGCGTGCGGGAGCGCTTCACCGGCCCCGCCCCCACCGACGTGCGCCGCTCGATCGTGGCGGTGCCGCTGGACGGTTCGGCGGCCGAGCGGGGCGACGCCATACGGGTGCTGGTGGAGGGCCACCATTTCCTGGCCTGCCCCCGCCCCTCCCCCGACGGCACCACTCTGGCCTGGATCGGCTGGGACCACCCCGACATGCCGTGGGACTCCACCGAGCTGCTGGTCGCGCCGATCGCCGCCGACGGCACCGTGGGCCCGGCCCGCGCGGTGGCCGGCGGGGCGGGTGAGGCGGTGGTGCAGGCGGGATGGACGGCCGATGGGCGGCTGCTGGCGGTCACCGATCCCGGCGGCTGGTGGAACCTCTACCAGGTGCAGCCGGACGAGGGCCCCAGGGCGGCGGTGAACCTGTGCCCGCGCGAGGAGGAGTTCGGCGGCCCGATGTGGCAGCTGGGCATGGAGTGGTTCGCGCCGCTGCCCGATGGGCGGGTGGCGGTGCTGCACGGCACCTCCTCGGTGCGGCTGAGCCTGCTCGACCCGGGCACCGGGGAGCTGGTGCCGGGCGCCGCCCCGCACACCGAGTGGGCGCCGGCCCTGGCGGTGGCCGCCGACGGCGGGGTGGTGGGCGTCGCCGCCTCCCCGGAGCGCTCCTACCAGGTGGTGGCCGTCGACGCCTCGGGCCGCTCCTGGACGCCGCTGACCGGCGCGGAGGGCTACGGCCCCGACCCCGCCGACCCGCTCGCCCCCTACCTGCCGCGGCCGCGCGCCCGCACCTTCGCCGGGGAGGGCGGCCGCGAGGTGCACGCCAGCGTCTACCCGCCCTACAACCCCGACTTCACCGGCCCGCCCGGCGCGCCCGCCCCCTACGTGGTCTTCGCGCACGGCGGCCCGACCAGCCGCGCCCCGATGGTGCGCGACCTGGAGATCGCGTACTTCACCAGCCGGGGCATCGGGGTGGCGGAGGTGAACTACGGCGGCTCCACCGGCCACGGCCGCGCCTACCGGGAGCGGCTGCGGGAGAACTGGGGCCTGGTGGACGTGGCCGACTGCGCGGCCGTGGCCCGCGCCCTGGTGGAGCAGGGCGCGGCCGACCCGGCCCGGCTGGCGATCCGCGGCGGCAGCGCGGGCGGCTGGACGGCCGCGGCCGCGCTCACCTCCGTCGACGTGTTCGCCTGCGGCACGATCCTGTACCCGATCCTGGACCTGGCGGGCTGGCGCACCGGCGAGACCCACGACTTCGAGTCGCAGTACCTGGAGAGCCTGGTGGGCCCGTGGCCGGCCGCCAGGGAGCGCTACCGGGAGCGCTCGCCGATCAACCGGGCCGAGCGGCTGTCGGCGCCGTTCGTGCTGATGCAGGGGCTTGAGGACGTGATCTGCCCGCCGGTGCAGTCCGAGCGCTTCCTGGAGCGGCTGCGCGGGCGGGGGGTGCCGCACGCCTACCTGGCCTTCCCCGGCGAGCAACACGGCTTCCGCCGCGCCGAGACGGTCGCGGCGGCGCTGGAGGCGGAGCTGGGGCTGTACGCGCGGGTGATGGGCTTCAGCCCGCCCGGGGTGCCGCCGCTGGAGCTGGTGCAGTCGTGACGGCCGGGGTCCGGGAGGGCGCCCCGCCGCTGCGCGAGCTGGTGCGGCCGCCCCGGCTGCGGCCCGGTGACCGGGTCGCGGTGGTCGCGCCGAGCAGCCCGGTGCCGCCGGAGGTGCTGGCGGAGGGCTGCGCGCTGCTGCGCGGCTGGGGCCTGGAGGTGGAGGTGGCGCCGCATGTGCTGCGGCGGCACCGCTCGCTGCCGCACCTGGCCGGCTCCGACGCGGGGAAGGTCGACGACCTGCAGGCGGCCTGGCTGGATCCGGGGGTGGCGGCGGTGCTGTGCGCGCGGGGCGGCTACGGCGCGCACCGGATCGTGGACCTGCTGGACTGGGCGGCGCTGGCGGCGGCGCCGCCGAAGGTGCTGGCCGGGTTCAGCGACGTCACCGCCCTGCACACCGCCTTCGCGGTCCGGCTCGGCCTGTCCACCCTGCACGCGCCGATGCCGGGCAGTCCGCTGCTCACCGGTGACGAGCGCGGCCAGGAGCTGCTGCGCCGCGCCCTGTTCGAGCCGGAGTCGGTCCAGGTGCTGGGCGGCCCCGACGCGGTGCCCCTGGTCGGCGGGCGGGCGCGCGGGATCACGGTGGGCGGCTGCGCGAGCCTGCTCGCCGCCGACCTGGGCACCCCCACCGCGCTGCCGGGGGCGCGCGGCGGCATCCTGCTGCTGGAGGACATCGGCGAGGAGCCGGGGCGGCTGGACCGGATCCTCACCCAGCTGCTGCGCAGCGGCTGGCTGGACGGGGTGGCCGGGATCGCGCTGGGTTCGTGGGAGGACTGCGGCCCTCCCGAGGTGCTGCGGGCGCTGATGCTGGACCGGCTCGGCCCGCTGGGGGTGCCGATCGTGTGGGAGCACGGCTTCGGCCACTGCGGCAGCCAGTTCACCGTGCCGCTGGGGGTGCCGGCGGTGCTGGACGCCGACGCGGGCCTGCTCACCCTGGAGCTGCCGGCGCTGCGCTGAGGCGCGGCGGCTCAGGCGCGGGCGCGCGCCGCGGCGTAGTGGCAGGCGGCCTGGGCCTCGCCGGAGCCGGCCAGGATGGCGGGGTCCTCGGTCTGGCAGCGCTCGGCGACCCCCGCCTCCTCGGCGGCGCCCGAGGCCAGGATCGGGCAGCGCACGTGGAAGCGGCAGCCGGGCGGCACCCGGGAGGGGTCGGGCGGCTCGCCCGACAGCACCACCGGGATGCCCGCCCGCGCCTCGGGCAGCACCGACAGCAGCGCCTGCGTGTAGGGGTGCTCGGGGGCGACCAGGATCTTCTCCACCGGCCCGGTCTCCACGATCCTGCCCAGGTACATCACCGCGACCCGGTCGGCGATGTTCCAGGCCAGGCCGAGGTCGTGCGTGACGACCAGCGCGGACAGGCCGAGTTCGTCGCGCAGCCGCAGCAGCAGCGCCAGGATCTCGCCGCGCACGGAGGCGTCCAGGGAGGCGACGGGCTCGTCGGCCACGATCACCTTCGGCTCCAGCACCAGCGCTCCGGCGATCACCACCCGCTGCCGCTGGCCGCCGGACAGCTCGTGCGGGTAGCGCAGGAAGAAGCGCTCGGGCGGGCGCAGCCCGGCGCGGGCCAGCGCGTCGGCGACCCGCTCGCGTTCGTCGGCGGCGCCGCCGTGGATGCGCAGCCCCTCGGCGACGGCCTCGTAGACGGTGTGCCGGGGGTTGAGCGAGCCGGCGGGGTCCTGGAGGACCAGCTGCACCTCGCGCCGGTAGGCGCGCAGCGCCCGGCTGCGGTAGGACAGCGGCCGCCCGGCGTAGCTGACGGTGCCCGCGCTGGGCCGCTCCAGGCCGAGCAGGGTGCGGGCCAGGGTGGTCTTCCCGCAGCCGGACTCGCCGACCAGGGCGACGATCTCGCCGGCGCCCACGTCCAGGTGCACGCCGTCGACCGCCCGCGCCGGCGGTGCGCCGCGCCGTCCGGCGAAGCGCACCGACAGGCCGGCGGCGCTGAGCACCGGCACGGCGGTCCGGGGCTCGGCGGGCTCGGCGGTCCGCTCGGTCACCGCGTCGCTGATGGGGACCACTCCCTCTCCACTGCTGGGGCCGGGCACGGCGCTACTCCGGCGCGGGCCGCCCGGCCGCCGCCGCGGCGCCGGGCGCCGACTCGGGGAGCAGGGCGTCGAGTTCGGCCGGGTCCAGGACCTTGATGCAGGCGGCGGTGCGGTCGGGCCCGGCCGGCCACAGGGCGGGGTCGACCCGGGCGCAGGCGTCGACGGAGACCGGGCAGCGGGGGCGGAAGGAGCAGCCGGAGGGCAGGTCGGCGGGGTCGGGCGGGTCGCCGGCCAGGCCGCGCGGGTTGCGGCGGGAGGAGGCGTCGCCGATGGTGGGGAAGGCGGCGGCCAGCGCCCGGCCGTAGGGGTGGCGGGCCGAGCGGAAGACCTCTTCGGCGGGGCCGTCCTCCACGATCCGCCCGGCGTACATGACGGCCAGCCGGTCGCAGGTGTCGGCGAGCACCGCCAGGTCGTGGCTGATCATCATCATGCCGATGCCGTGCTCGGCGACCAGTTGCTTGAGCAGCCGCAGGATCTGCGCCTGGATCATCACGTCCAGCGCGGTGGTGGGCTCGTCGGCCACGATCAGCTGCGGTTCGCAGGCCAGCGCCATGGCGATCATGACGCGCTGCCGCTGGCCGCCGGACAGCTCGTGCGGGAAGGCGTCGGCGCGGGCGGCGGGCAGCCCGACCTGCTCCAGCAGGGTGCGGGCCCGCAGGGCCGCCTCGCGGGGGCTGCCGAGGCCGTGCAGCACGATCGGCTCGGCGATCTGGGCGCCGATGCGGTGCAGCGCGTTCAGGGAGTGCATGGCGCCCTGGAAGACGATGGAGGCGCCGGCCCAGCGCACGGCGCGCAGCCGGCCCCAGCGCATGGTCAGCACGTCCTCGCCGTCCAGCAGGATCTCGCCGGACAGGCTCGCGCCGCGCGGCAGCAGCCGGAGCAGGGCCAGCGCCATGGTGGACTTGCCGCAGCCGGACTCCCCGGCCAGACCGAGGGTCTGGCCGGGGCCCAGCCGCAGGTCCACGCCGCGCACGGCCGGGACGGCACCGTGTGCGGCCTGGTAGGTGACGGTCAGCCCTCTGACCTCCAGCAGGCTCATCGCGCCTCCCTCAGCCGGGGGTTGAGCACGTTCTCGATGGCGCGCCCGCACAGGGTGAAGGAGAGCGCGACGGCGGCGATGGCCAGCCCGGGCGGCACCAGGTACCACCAGACGCCGGAGCTGACCGCCCCGGCGGCGCGCGCCTGCTGGAGGGTGCCGCCCCACGACACCACGGTGGGGTCGCCCAGGCCGAGGAAGGCGAGGGTGGATTCGGCGACGATGGAGGTGGCGACCAGCAGGGTGGTCTGGGCGAGCACCAGCGGCATCACATTGGGCAGCACGTGGCGCACCATGATGTGGGCGTGGCCGCCGCCCAGCGCACGGGCCCGCTCGATGTAGGGGCGGGCCTCCACGGCGAGGGTCTGGGCGCGCACCAGCCGGGCGGTGGTGGGCCAGGCGGTGAGGCCGATGGCGAGGACGACCGTGGCGACGCTGCGGCTGAGCACGGTGGCCAGCGCGATGGCCAGCACCAGGTTGGGCAGCACCAGGAACCAGTCGGTGATCCGCATCATCACCGTGGCCGACCAGCCGCCGAAGTGCCCGGCGACGATGCCGACCAGCGCGCCCAGCGCCACCGAGACGAAGGTGGCGAGCAGGCCGACGGCCAGCGACATCCGCGAGCCCCAGATGAGCAGGTCGAGCATTGAGCGGCCGAAGTTGTCGGTGCCCAGCGGGTACTCCCAGCTGGGCGGGGCCAGTACGGGGCCGTCGGCGTGGATGACGCTGAGCTGCTGCGGCCCCAGGTACAGCGGCGCGGTGAGCGCGACCAGCCCGAACAGCAGCAGCGCGGCCAGGCCGTACAGCCCGGCCGGGTTGGCGCGGTAGTCGCGCCAGAAGGCGGCCAGGGCGCGGCGGCGCCGCGCCCAGGCGACGTCGGTGGGCACCGGCGCGGGCGCCTGGCCGCTCACCGGCCCACCCGCGGGTCCAGCAGCGGGTAGAGCAGGTCCGCGATCAGGTTCATCAGGATCACCGAGGCCGAGAAGAAGACGAACATGGCCTGCACCATGGGCAGGTCGGGCACTCCCAGGGCCTCGTAGAACAGCGAGCCGAGGCCGGGCCAGGAGAACACCGTCTCCACCAGGATGGTGCCCGCCACCACCTGGCCGAGGTTGACGAAGATGAGGGTGACGGTGGGCAGCAGGGCGTTGCGCACGGCGTGGCGGCGGCGGACCAGGTCGTCGCGGAGCCCCTTGGCACGCGCGGTGACCAGGTAGTCCGAGCCCATCTCGTCCAGCAGCGAGGAGCGCATCACCATCAGGTACTGGGCGTAGACGACGGCGACGAAGGTGGTGACCGGCAGCACCATGTGGTGCAGCACGTCGAGCGCGGCGCCGATCCCGTCGGGGGCCTGCGGGCTGATCATGCCGCCGGTTGGGAAGAGGCCCGAGGGCAGCGGCCCGGCGCCGGAGGCGAAGACGACGATGAGCAGCAGGCCCAGCCAGAAGGTGGGGACCGACCACAGGGTGAGGGCGACACCGGTGTTCACCCGGTCGCCGACGCCGCCGCGGTACCAGGCGGCGCGGGTGCCCAGCCACAGGCCGAGGGCGGCGGCGATGAGGGTGGCGGTGCCCACCAGCAGCAGGGTGGGGGCGAGCCGCTGGGCGATCAGCTCGGTGACCGGCACCCGGTACTGGTAGGAGGTGCCGAAGTCTCCGCTGAGCATGCCGAACAGGTAGTCGGCGAACTGGCGCCACAGCGGCTGGTCCAGGCCGTACTCGGCGCGCAGCGCCTCCAGCTGCTCGCGGCTGACGGCGCGGCCGTGGGTCATCGCCCGCACGGGGTCGCCGGGCAGCACCCGGAACAGGAAGAAGGCGCTGACGATCACGGCCAGCAGCGAGGCGGCCGCGCTGGCCAGCCGGCCGGCGAGGTAGCGGCCGGTGCCGCCGAACCCGCCCCCGCGTGCGTCGGCGGGGGCGGGTGGGCGGGTGGTCGTCTCCTGGGCCATGGATTTCCGGTTCCGGCCGCTACTCGCGGTCGTCCGCGGTGGCCGAGGAGCGGCGCCGCCACAGCAGGACGCCGAGTCCGGCGGCCACGACGACGGCGGCGCCGACGCCGATCCACAGCAGCGGCGAGTTGCCGGCGCCCTCGGGCCGCGGCGCGGCGGGCTGCGCCGACCAGAAGCTCCAGTGGCCGTCCTGGCCCCAGATGTTGCCGCCGGGGTCGGGCTGGACCTGGATGGAGGCGATCTGGTCGGACCGGTACGCCTCGACGGCGTTGGGGTAGCTGAGGACGTTCACCACGGCGGACTCGTACAGGATCTCCTGCATCTGCCGGACGGTCTCGGCGCGGGCCGCGGGGTCGGTCTCGGCGGCCTGCCGCTCGTACAGCTCGTCGTACTCCTCGTCGCAGAAGTAGGCGTCGGACTGCATGGAGCCGCCCTCCTCGCGGGGCAGCGCGTCGCAGCGGTGGATGGCGAGCACGTAGTCGGGGTCGGGGTTGACGTTCCAGCCGGTGAAGATGAGGTCGTACTCTCCGGCGGTCAGCGCGTCGCCGACCTCGGCGACCGGCAGCACCTCGGCCTCGATGCCGATCTCGCCGAGCCACTGGGCGAGGAAGTCCGCGGTCTGCACGTAGTTGGGGCGGTCGGCGTGCACGTGGATGCGGAGTGCCATCCGGTCGCCGTCGGGTGAGACGCGGACGCCGTCGTCGCCGGTCTCGTAGCCGGCCTCGTCGAGGATCTGGTTGGCGAGCTCGGGGTCGTAGTCGATCCGCTGCTCGTCGGTGGGCTCCCAGTGGTAGTCGTCGTAGCGGCTGGGGATGTAGCCGTGGGCCGCCTCGGCGAAGCCGCCCTCGACCCGCTCGACCAGGGCGTCGCGGTCGATGGCGTGCATGATCGCGGTGCGCACCTCCTGGTCGCGCAGGGCGGGGTGGCCGTCGCCGAACTCCTCGCCGTCGACGGTCTGCGCGCCGGGGTTGATGGTGAAGCCGAAGAAGCGCTTGCCGGTGGCGTTGTTGATGGCGATGTTCGGCTCGCCCTCCAGGGAGGCGGCCTGCGCGGGGGTGAGCGGGAGGGTGAGCAGGCTGACCTCGCCGGTGCGCAGCGCCTCCACCATGGCGTCCTGCTCGGTGTAGAAGCGGAAGACGATCTCGTCGAAGCCCTCGGTCTCGCGCTCGCGCCAGTAGTCGGGGTTGGCCTCCAGCCGGATGAACTGCTCCGGCTCGTACTCGGTGAGGATGAAGGGGCCGCTGCCGACGATGGGGAACTCGGTGTCGTTGTGGAAGGCGCCGTAGTCCTCGACGTTCTCCCAGATGTGGCGGGGCAGGATCGGCACGTCGAGGGCGAGCATGGTGGCCTGGGGCTGGGAGAGCTCGATGACGACGGTGTGCTCGTCGGGGGCGGTGACGGACTCGAAGTTCTCCACGAAGTTGCCGTTGGCGGTGGCGGCGCCCTCGTCCTCCATCATCGTGGTGAAGGTCCACACGACGTCGTCGGCGGTGAGCGGCTGGTCGTCGCTCCAGGTCAGGTCCTCGCGCAGGTGGTAGGTCCAGGTGAGGCCGTCGTCGGAGAACTCCCAGGACTCCGCGATCGCGCCGATGGGCTCGTTGGTCGCCTGGTCGTAGGCGGTCAGGTGCTCGTAGATCAGCCGGTAGATGTTGGTGGTGATGAGCCGCTGCCCGAGGAAGGGGCTGAGGGAGTCGGGCGTCTGGGCGACGGCGACCGTCATCGTGGTCGGCGCGTCCTCCTCGGCGCTCGCTCCCCCGGCGGTCAGCGGTGTCACCAGCAGCAGGACCGCGAGCGCCCCGAGCAGCGCGGCGTAGCGCCGCGCTCTGGAGGCCGGTGTCGTCCGGTGGGCCACCATGTGTTGCGATCCTCCACTGTCGTGTGGCCGGCGCGGGCCGGCCGCCGGGTCGGGCAGCTGCCGCCCCGGTGCCGCCGGATCCGGCCGGAGGTCCGGGGGGAGCGGCTGCACGGAGCTTTCCCACGTCGCGCCCGCACTGGCGGCGGCCGGACAGGTTGGCGGATGTCTACCACCGTCCCCAGAGAGCGTCAACGGCGCAACATGCCGCGCCGAGCCGCCCGGTACGCCCTCCGCTGGGGCATTTCAGCATGTCGGAGCTGCTGTAGCCAAGTTCCGCCGAGCATGCCGTGCCGCGAAAGTAACCGCCGTGAGATCGAATCGGCGCCGAGCGGGCGCCGCGGCTCAGCCGGGCGGCGGACCGCCGGGGCCGGGCGGGTCCTCGGCGCGGGCGCGCGCCTCCAGGTCCAGGCGCTGCACGATGGTGTCCTGGACGGTGTCGTCGGCGACCCGGCGCACCACCGATTCGAGCCGGTCGCCGACGGCGCCGAGCTGCTCGGCCAGCTCCTGGGCGGCGGTGGTGCCGTTGGGGCCGAGCGCGATGGGCAGGTGGTGGGGCAGCCGGTGGTAGTTGCGGAAGATCGTCGGCAGGTCGCGCACCAGCAGCGCCTGGGTGGCGGCCAGCTCGTCGGGGCGCCCGGCCAGCCGCTCGGGCTCGGCCAGCAGCCAGTCCAGGGAGGCGGTGACGCGCTCCAGCGGCGGCAGCGCCTCGGCGGGCAGCCGGCGCCGGTTGACCCACAGCTCGTCCACCAGCCGGTTCTGCCGGGCGCGCAGCTCGGCGACCTCGGCGGCCAGCGGCTCGGCCCGCACCACCGGGCCGGGGGTGGGCCACAGGCCGGCGGCGAGCAGCGCGCCGATCAGGTAGCCGGCCGGAGCCAGCCACCACAGGCCCGGCGGGACGGCGCCGGCCAGCGGCGGCAGCAGGCCGAGCACGGCGCCGGCCAGCCCGGCCAGGTTCTCGTGCGACTCGGCGTAGCGGGCCAGCCGGGCCAGCGGCCGGGGCCGGGGCGCGGGCTCACTGGTATCCACGGATCTCCCGGAAGACCTCGTCGAGCGGGACCGTGCGGGCGTCGAAGGAGCGGCCGCCGGTGAGTTCGGCGACCCGCTCCATCTCGGCCTCGTTGGCATCGCCGAACAGCACGGTGAACACGGGCACGGTGGCCAGGTCGGCGGGCAGGGCGGCGTAGGCGGCCTCGAAGTCGGCGAGGGTGCCGCCGTCGGTGTTCTCGCCGTCGCTCATCAGCACGATCGTGCTGATGTGGTCGGTGGCGTCCTCGCCCTCGTCCTCCTCGGCCTGCTCGGCGAGCAGCTGGTAGCCGCGCTCCAGGCTGTCGTAGACGGCGGTGCCGCCGCCGACGGGGTGCTCGGCCGCGGCGGCGCGGATGTCGGCGAGCACGTCCTCGCGGCCGTCGGCGGGCAGCTCGAAGCGCTGCGGGATGAGCGGGACGTGGTTGAAGGGCAGCAGGGTGACCTGCTCGCGTCCGTAGAAGCGCTGGAAGCGGGCGGCGCCCTCCGGGGCGGCGCCGCCGGCGAGGGTGCCCAGCGCGGCGCGCAGCCCGTCGATCCGCTCGCCCTCCATGGAGCCGGAGAAGTCGAGCACGAACACGGTGCGCGAGGGGCGGCGGTAGTGGTCGAGGTACCCGGCGAGCAGGGCGTCGACGGCGCCGCTGGTGGCGGGGAAGGGCAGTTCCGGGTAGGAGGCGGGGCCGAAGCCCGCGGCGAGCTCGACCGAGGGCTCCGCCGGGCGGCGGTGCGTCTCGGCCATGATCCGCTCCTGGGTGGCGGCCGAGCGCAGGAAGGCGGCGACGGCCTCGTAGCGGGCGGCGGCGTCGGCGTCGGCGGAGGCGAGCAGGGTCAGCGGGTAGCCGGCCGTGACGGCGCCCTCCGCCGGGTAGACGAGGGTGAGCGGTTCGGGGAGGTCGCCGGAGGCGTTCAGGCTGAGCAGCACCGACTCGTAGTTGACCAGCCCGTCCAGGGCGGTGGCGGGGTCGGCGGCCCGGGCGGCGAAGCTCTGCTGCAGCCAGCCCGAGGAGCCGGAGGTGAGGGCCTGCCCGGTGAAGAAGTCGGTCAGCTCGGCCGCCACCCCGGGGACGTCCTCCTCGCGCAGCGCGGCGCCGGTGTCGGAGAAGGCGGCCGCCACCGCGACCAGGGCGGAGAAGCCGGAGTTGGAGGCTGCCGGGTTCGTCATGCCGTACTCCAGCTCGCCGGAGGCGGCGGCGTCGGCGATGTCGCGCCAGCCGACCTCGGCGCCGCCGTCCCAGCCCAGCCGCCGCGCGGCCGACTCGGTGACGCCGAGCACGACGGGCGAGGCCATCACGGGAGTCTCAGTGGCCACCCGGTCGCGGCCGCCGGGCAGCAGCGACAGGTAGTGGTTGGAGGAGAACCACAGCGCGTCGTACTCGCCGTCGGCCTCTCCGGCGGCGACCCGTTCGAGGCCGTCCAGGGTGCCGCTCTGGGTGAGTTCGATCCGCACGCCGGTCGCCTCCTCGGCGTCGGCCAGGATCGGCTCCAGGTCGGCCAGCTCGCTGCCGCCGAGCACCCGCAGCACGCCCGGGGGCGCCTGGCCCGCCGGGTCGGGGCCGGGGGTGCAGGCGGCGGCGAGCAGCAGCGCGGCGGTGGCGGCGGCGATCCGCCGGACGGGGCCGCGCCCGGGCGCGGGTGGGGTGGTCACCGTTTCCTCCGCCGTCAGGCTTCGAGTTCGTTGCGGGCGGCGGACCGCTCCAGGTGGCCCGCCGCCCGGCCCAGTTCGGAGCTGAGCGCGTCGACCGTGCTGCGCATGTTCTGCACGGCCTGCGCCTTGTACTGGTCGATGCTGTCGATGGTCTGGTAGATCTGCTCGAAGGAGCGGCGCAGCGTCTCCACCCCGACCGCGGGGTCGGCGGCGATGCGCTGGATCTCGGCCGACTGGGCCGACAGCATCTCGGCATTGGCGGCGATCAGGTTCTCGGTGGTGCCGCGCAGCGCGTTGACCTGCTCGATGACCTGCTTCTGGTTGGCCAGCGCCCCCGCGATGGTGACGGCGATCCGCAGC
The DNA here is from genome assembly GCF_003002095.1 of Allonocardiopsis opalescens. Taxonomy (GTDB): domain Bacteria; phylum Actinomycetota; class Actinomycetes; order Streptosporangiales; family Streptosporangiaceae; genus Allonocardiopsis; species Allonocardiopsis opalescens. The sequence goes on from NZ_PVZC01000002.1 coordinate 195,786, forward strand.
GCCGACACGGTGGTGACGGCGGCGCGGTCGACGCCCTTGATCAGTTCCTCGTTGTTGCGGCGGATGGTGTCCAGCGCCAGGTAGCCCTGCACGCAGACGGCAAGCTGGGTGAGCAGGTCCTGGTGGCGCTGGCGGACCGGGAAGAGCGCGTCGGCGCGCAGGGCCTGCGCCTGCTCGGGGTCGCGCGCCTCCACCTCGGCGATGCGCTGCTCAAGGGCGCGGTCCAGCGCCTCGCTGAGCACGGCGTACTCCTGGAGCTTGCCCATGCTGCGCCACAGCTGGGTGCGTTCGTGCTGGATGGCGGTGCTGTCGCGGCGCAGTTCGTCCTGGCCGCTGCGCAGGCTGAGCACGATCTTGTTGATGTTGGTGTTGGCGCTCTGGTAGCGGTTCAGGAAGTCGCGGAGCTTGTTGCCGAAGGGCAGCCAGGACAGCATCCGGCGCCCGGTGACCTTGCCGAGGTCCTTGGGGTCCAGGTCCTCCACGGTGCGGCGCAGCTCGACCAGGCCCTGACCGACCCTGGACTGCGCGCCGGCCCCCTCGCCGCCCGCGCCCGCCAGCGCCGCCACCGAGCGGTCCAGCATGCGGTTGGCCGAGGACGCGCTGGCCCGCATCTCGGTGTCGCCGAGGCCGGCGATGTCGCCGACCTTGGCCAGGAACTCGGGCGAGCGGGTGTCCAGCGAGGTGAGCGCGTCGACGTAGGACGCGGCCCGCCGGTCGAGGTCGGCGCGGACCTCGTCGTCCAGCGGGACGAGGGTGGCGGCGCGCTCGGGCTCCACCGGCGCCACCGGCTCGGGCGGGGTGAGCACCAGGTCGCCGCCTGGCGGCTGGAGGGGCTGGGTCGGCTGGGTCATGCTCGGGGCTTCCTCACGGGTTCGGCGGCGGTCGGCGGGCCGGGTGCGGGCCGGGGCGGCGGCCGGCCGCGGGTGCGCGCCGGGCCGCCGGGGGCGGGCACCTCAGGCCCCCTCGCCGGAGCGGGGCGCGATGTCGGCGCCGGGGTCGGCGGGCGCGGGGGCGGCCATGCCGGAGTCCTGGTACTCGTCCTCGATCCACTGGATCATCCGCTCCAGCGACTCGTAGGTCGGGGCGCCGATCACGTCGGCGATCTCCTGCCGGGCGGGCTGGTCGAGCCCGGCCACCACCTCGGCGAAGGCGTCGGGCGCCTCCCGGGGGCGGAAGCCGTACTCGGCGGCCAGCCGCTGGAGTTCGGGGTCCTCGGTGAGCAGCCGGCCCACCTCGGAGCCGGTCTCCGAGCCGGGCACCGGCACCACGACGTGGCCCGACACCACGCTGGGCGAGGGGTACATGACGGCCATGCCCTCGCGCACCCGGGTGTCGGCGCGCATCGCCTCGTCGACGAAGTGCGACTCGTAGGTGAAGACCATCGGCGAGTAGGAGACGCCGCGCGCCGCGTAGTTCTCGAACAGGTACTCGCTGCTGGAGGCCAGTTCGCCCTGGTCCAGGAAGAGCTCGGCCAGCGGCTCCATCAGCTCGTCGTCCACGTCGGAGGCGGCCACCGGGGTCTCGCCGTTGCCGAGGTAGCCGGCCAGCGCCAGGTACATGGCGGCGGAGTTGGAGGTGCGCACATCGGTGGTCCTGACCATGATCTGCCCCCGGGCCAGCTCGGGCACCGGCTCGCGCAGCCCGTCCCAGCGGGCGTCCTCGCCCAGCAGTTCGAACAGCGCGGCCATGTCCAGTACCTGCGCGCCGCCGGCGTCGGTCTCCACCAGCCCCTCGGCGGTCAGCGCGTCGACCACGGGCTGCCAGCTGAGCACCACCATCGGGCTGTCGAAGGGCAGCCACTGCTCGGTGGTCTCCAGCTCCTGCTGCACCCGCGCCGCGGCCGTCTCACTGGAGGGGAAGGCGAAGTCGACCTCGCGCAGCCGCGGATGGGTGGCGATCTGCCGCGAGCCGACCGCCTCGACCACCAGCTCGTAGCCCAGTTCGCGGAAGCGCGCCACCACCCGCTCGTCGCGCAGGAACGGCAGCTTCTCCGAGCCCGCGACGCCGTGCACCTCCACCGCCGCGGGCCGCAGCTGCCGCCACACGAACCAGCCCACTCCCCCGAGCAGCACCACCGCCAGCAGGATCGCGATGACCCGCCTCACACCGCCACGCCCTTCCAAGGGCCCGATAAGCCCACCGTCCGCCGAACCGCCCCCGATTTCGACCGATACGCGGCATCAGCGTCGCTCAGCGGGGAATCGAACCTCCGGTGAACGGATGGAGGGAAGGTGAACGGAGCATGACGACTCGCACCACAACCACCGAAAGGCTCCGTCCCCCACCACCCGCCCCATCCGGCCGCCGCACCGCCACCACGCGAATCGGCGGCCCGTCACCCCGGGGACCGACGATCCCCGCGAGCACCCGAACACCCGTACGAAATCCACATAAAGACGATCATGAATTTCCCGCCGAATCCGTTTCTTTCTCGTTAAATCGCATCGTATGCTGTGACCGGGTATGTCTAGGAGGGCGCCGCATGGTGGGTCCGGACCACGATCTCGAATCCACCCTTATCGATCTCACCGAGATCCCCCTACCGGAACTCACCGACCTCGACGACTCGGTACTCGCCCACGCATTGCGGCGGATCGAAGAACTGGTCGCGACCAGCGAGGTCTCCGCCGAGTTCGACTCGTCCATTTGATCGAAATCCAACCGTCCGTGCGAACCCATAAACTGAGCGGCCGCGATTTCGATCTGATCGCCGCCAGCGCGGCAGGTCCGGGCACGATCGCCGTGCTGGCACGAGCGGAGCTGAGCAAGCACCTGCTCCTCCTCAGAACGGTCATGGCGGTCGGCGCGGACCGCTTTCCCTCCGCCTATTCCGCCGCCGGACTCGACTCCGGATTCCAGCTGCTCACCGATGTGCAGCGAACTGATCCCACGACTGCGGCGCAGGTCATCGGGCTACCGCATTTCGGCGCCTGGGCCTTTCGCTGCCTCAGCGGTTTCCACCGCGACTCCGACGACCGGGAACGCGCCGCCGAACTCGGCCGCCTGAACGCGCTGGCCGCCCTGGCGGCCATCCGCTCCGGACTGGAGGCGCGGCTGCGGGTGCCGGTCCGGAACGGCGCGCTGGCGCTGCCGACGCTCGGGGCGCTCCACCTCCCGGGCCCGGCGTGGGCGGAACTCCGCCACACGCCCGGCGTGGGCACCTTCGCGCTGCCGCCGGGGCGGGCCGGCATCCGGCTCCCGATCGGCGAGGGCTCCGGCGGCAACGGGCGGTGGAGCCCGGTGGCCCGCCTGCGCAACCCGCCCGGCAGCGTCCCGGTCGAAGTGCTCGTCGACGATGTCGACCCGGCGCTCGGCACGACCTACCGCCGCGGCCGGCCCGGCGGCGAGGAGCCCGACCGCCGCTGGCGGACGCACTTCGCCCCCGCCTGGCGGCTGCTCAGCCGCCACCACGGTGAGCGGGCCAGGGCCCTGGCGGCCGCCCTGCACACGGTCGTCCCGCTGGCCGCCCGCCCGACCGGCCGGACGAGCGGCACCGCGCCCTCCGCCTTCGGCGCGGTGGCGATGTCGCCGCCGGGCGATGCCGCCTCCTTCGCCGAGGCGCTGGTGCACGAGTTCCAGCACGTCGTGCTCGGCGCGCTCAACGACATGATGCCCTTCACCGAACGGGACAGCGGCGCCCGCTACTACGCGCCGTGGCGACCCGACGCTCGCCCGGTCGACGGGCTGCTGCACGGCTGCTACGCCTACATCGGCGTCACCGAGTTCTGGCGGCGCGTCCGCGCCCACGTCTCCGCCCGCCACCGCGCGCACGTGGAGTTCGCCCGTTGGCGCAGCGCCGTCGAGCGGACCCTGGACGCGCTGGAGGAGGCCGAGGCGCTGAACGAGGCGGGCGTCCGGCTGGTACGCGGCATGCGGGCGTCCACTGAGGCGTGGCGCTCGGAGCGGGTGCCCAGGGCGGCGCAGCGCGACGCCGACACGCTCAACGCCGACCACCGGCTGACCTGGCTGACGTCCCGCCCGGCCGAGGCGCGGCCGCGGTGACCGCGCCATGGCCCGGTACGGGTCTCGACGTCGCCGCGCTGCGCGCCGCCGGGCTGCCCCGGCTGCCGTTCCGCGAGTTCGTGCTGAAGGTGCACAGCCGCTGCGATCTGGCCTGCTCCTACTGCTACGTCTACGAGATGGCGGACCAGAGCTGGCGCGAGCAGCCCAGGCGGATGCCCGACGACGTCGCCGACGCGGCCGTCGCCCGCGTCGCCGAGCACGCGCGTGCCCACGCGCTCGACGCGGTCCGGCTCGTGCTGCACGGCGGCGAGCCGCTGCTGGCCGGTGCGGACTTCCTCACCGGCCTCGTCGCTCGCTTCCGGGCCGCTGTGCCCGCGCGGCTGGACGTGCGGATGCAGACCAATGGGGTCTCGCTCACCGAACCGGTGCTGAGCAAGCTCGCCGCCGCCGGGGTGCGGATCGGCGTCAGCCTGGACGGCGATCGGGAGGCGACGGACCGGTACCGCCGCCGACCGGGCGGGCGCAGCAGCCACCCGGCGGTCGTCCGGGCGCTGCGGCTGCTGGGCGCCGAGCGCTACCGCCCGTACTTCGGCGGGATCCTGTGCACGGTGGATCTGGCCAACGACCCGGTGTCCACCTACCGGGCGCTGCTGGAGTTCGACCCGCCCGCCGTGGACTTCCTGCTGCCGCACGGCACCTGGACCGCTCCCCCGCCGGGCCGCCGCCCCGGCGAGCCCGCGACGCCGTACGCCGACTGGCTGATCGCTGTCTTCGAGGACTGGTACGGCGCGCCGGCCCAGACCACCCGGGTGCGCTTGTTCACCGAGATCCTGCATCTGCTGCTGGGCGGAGCCAGCGCCAGCGAGGCCGTGGGGCTCAGCCCTGCGCGCACGCTCGTGATCGAGACGAACGGCGAGATCAAGCAGCTCGACACCCTGAGCGCCGCCTACTCCGGAGCGGCCCGGACCGGGCTGCACGTGGCCGCCGACCCGCTGGACGCGGCATTGGACCACCCCACCACGGTCGCCCGCCAGCTGGGCGCGGCCGCGCTGAGCGAGGACTGCCTGGCCTGCCCGGTGCACCGGGTCTGCGGCGGCGGCTACTACCCGCACCGCTACCGCGCCGGGAGCGGCTTCAAGAACCCGTCGGTCTACTGCCCCGACCTCTACGCGCTGATCGCGCACATCTCCGGCCGGCTGCGCGCCGACCTGGCCGCGCGCTCGCGCTGACCGGTCAGCGCGGGATGGTGTCCAGGTCGATGTTCACCCGGCCGCGCTGCTGCACGATCTTGGCCTCGGGGTGCTGGAGGGTCAGCGTGTCCTTGTAGTGCGCGAGGGTCTCCTCCAGCAGGGCGTCGGCCGCCTCCCCCCGGCCGGTGGCGCGCAGGTCCAGCGACAGGTTGGCGGCGGTTGCCAGAGTGTGCGGATGCCGCTCGCCCAGCACCTCGCGGCTGCTCCGCAGCGCCTCGGTGCCGATGTCGCGAGCACGCTCCGTCTCGCCCATGGCGGCGAGGTCGCTCGCCAGATTGGCGCGCGCCGCCAGTACGTGCGGGTGGTCGGAGTCGAAGACGCTGCGGAAGGTCTCCAAGGCCCGTTCGTCGAGTTCGCGGGCCGCCTGCGGTTCCCCTTGCAGCCGCAGCACGATCGCCAGATTGACCAGCACCGCCGTATTGCTCAGCGGTCCGATCAGGTCCTGGATCCTCTCGTACCCCTCCAGGGTCTTCTCGCCGAGGGCGCGCGCTGCGGCGAGGTCGCCGGTGAGCCTCAGGTCGTTGACCACGCTGCTCGCCGCCGAAAGCGTCTCGACGTTGCGGTCACTCAGGAATTCGCGGTGCTCCGCCAGCACCTTCTCACCCACCTGACGGGCGTCGTCCAGGTAGCCCGCCTCGCGCAGCGAGATGGAGAAGTCCAGGAACGCCCGCAGCCGCCACGGGTGCTTCCTGACGTCGCGCATCTCATCCCACGCCCGCGTGACGTCACGGTGCTCGATCAGTGCCTCGCTGTACTGTCCGCGAGCGCGCAGGGCGCGGCCGATGTTGGTCTGAGCGAACAGAGTGCTGGGGTACAGCCGACCGAACCGCCGCTGACGTGTATCGAAGTTCTCTTGGTGCAGTTCCAGGGAACCGTCGTAGCGGCCGAGGGCGAACAGGTCGGTGGCCAGGTTGTTGCGCGACTTGCAGGTGCGCTCGTGATCTTCGGTGAAGACCTCGACGTGCAGCGGCAGCAGCCACTGGTCGAGTTCGTACGCGCCGTCGTACTGGCCGAGGTTGCGCAGGTCGGCACCATAGCTGTTCGCGCAGATCAGCGTGGTCTGAGCCTTCTCCCCATGGTGCTCGCGGAGCCTGTTGAGGGTGTCCTCATTGAGTTCGCGGGCGTCGGTGTCGCGCCCGGCCGGGCGGTAGGCGTTGCCCAGCTGCACCGCGAGTTGGAGCGTGTCGAGGTGGTCCGCCCCGAGCCGCTCGCGCCACACCGAAAGGATCGGCTCGCCGAGCCGGATCGCGCGCATGTGGTCGCCGCGCAGGTACAGGCGGCGGACCTGGCCGACGATGAGCTTGCGCAGCGCGGGGTTGTCGGTGTGCGCGGCACGCACAGCCTCCAGGTGCGGCAGCGACAGGTTGTAGCGGCTGTCGTTCTCGGGCCGGTCAGGGTCCTGGGGGTCCGAGCCGGCCAGCAGGATGTGCACGATCTCCAGGTACCTGCGCTCGGAGTCCGCGTCGTCGATCGCCAGCTGGCCGCGGATGACCTGCTGGACGACCCGGTGCACCTGCATCAGTTCGCGCTGGCCGTCGAGCTTTATCAGTGAGAAGCCCAGTAGCTCGCGGCCCGCCTGGTACAGCTCCAGTTCGCTGCGGACGACGCCGGCCAGCGGTTCCTCCAGCCGGTCGGCCAGCGCGCGCTGCTCGAACAGGTCTGACGAGATCGGCTCCGGCGAGAAGTGCACCAGGGTGTTGAACAGCTCCGCGGCCGGCTTGCTCAGCCGCTCGCGGGTGATGTTCCAGGTGTTGACCACCGGATGCGGGTACTTGGTGTCGACCTCGCGTTCGAGGAGGTCGTGGGCGTTCTTGGTGAAGAGGTCCAGGTAGTGCTCGGGCGTGACGCCCGTTTCCTTCAGGTACGCCGCGGCGTGGTCGGCGGCGAGGGGGAGGTTGTCGAGCTCCTTGGCGAGGCGGGTGGTGAGGTCGAGGCGGCGGCGGTTCTCGGTGGCGGTCGCCTCGGCCTGGTCCGGGGTGGCGGGGGTGACCTCGGCGAGGCCGGGGACGCGCTTGCGGAGGAGTTCGACGGTCTCCTCGGTGCGGAAGGTGTTGACCTCGACGCCCTCGGCCTGGGTGTGGCGGAACCAGTGGCGCAGCCGGGAGGTGATGATGACGTGGCCGTGGGGCTGGCCGCTGGGGAGGTACTTCTGGACGACGGCGGGCTCGGCGGCGTTGTCGAAGACGAGCAGCCAGCGGGCGTGCGGGCTGCCGCGGCGCAGGGCGTCCAGGACGACGTGGGTGGAGAAGGACTGGTTCTCGACGTCGAGTTCGGACAGCTCCAGGCGGCGGCCCAGCTTGATCAGGCTGTCGACGATCTCGTTCTCCTGCTCGGCCCGGATCCACCAGACGACGTCGTACTCGCCGCCGAAGCGGTGGCAGTACTCGGCGGCGATCTCGGTCTTGCCGACGCCGCCGGTGCCGTAGAGGACCTGGGGCGGGTGGCTGAGCACGGCGGTGGCGGCGGAGTACAGGCTCTCGCGCACCTGGTGGAGCTCGTGCTCCCGGCCGGTGAAGTGCGGGTTCTTGACCGGGATTTCACGGCCCCAGTGCAGGGCGTAGTCGCGCCGCACCACGCCATTTTCGGCCGCTACCGCCGGAAATGACTGATTGTCCGAGATCATGCTACGCCCGTTCGCGGTTAGCCCGTTGGGATGCGGTTCAGCCTAGATGATGAGTCCACGCTATGCGAGCCGGGTCAAAGGGAACAACTGTAGATGATGCCCCGTGCCGGGTACAGCCCCATATAAGCCGCCGCCACGCTCCCGACATGCCGCGATCGCCCGCCCCGCAGGCGCTCCGGCCCCATCCGCCGCACGGACACCGGAACCGGAGAACCCGTCAGATGATCATTTCGATGATCAAATCGCAGCTCCTATTGACGCTTCCGCCCCATTCCGCCAATGTCAGAACACGTGTGTCCGAATGAGGCCAGATGGACGAGATCAGCGGGTTCGGTGCGGTGCCGGTCGTCCATACGTGCCCACGCGAAATCGGGGTGACGATGGCCCGCTTCGCCGAGAGCCTGGACGACGGCGACTGGAAACGGCTGCTCAAGCAACTGGGAAACGGAGACTGCACCCCGTTCCTCGGCGCCGGCGCCAGCCACCCCGTCCTGCCGCTCGGCGGCGACATCGCGGCCCTGTGGGCGGCGGAGTACGGCTATCCGTTCCCCGACGACCGCGACCTCCCCCGGGTCGCGCAGTTCGTCTCCACCCGCGTCCGCGACGACCAGGTGGTCAAGGAGCAGCTGATCGCCCGGTTCTTCACCGGCGTCCCCGCGCCCGACTTCGGCGCGGCCGACTCCGTGCACGGGCTGCTGGCGCAGTTCCCGCTCGGCACCTACCTGACGACCAACTACGACGACCTGATGCAGCGCGCCCTCGCCGGCCGCGGCAAGGCGCCGACGACCTCGTTCAGCCGCTGGTACGCCGTCTCCGACGACGAGTTGGCGGACGAGCGCGACGAGGCGGCCGACCGGCCCGGCCTGCTGCTGCCCGAGGAGCTGGTCCCCGCCGCCGTGCGCCAGCACGAGCGGGTGGGGGTGACCCCGTCGGACTACCGGCCCGCGCCCGACCGGCCGCTCGTCTTCCACCTGCACGGCCACGCCGAGCGCCCCCTGTCGCTGGTGCTCACCGAGGACGACTACCTCGACTACCTGGTGGCGCTGGTGCAGGACCACCCGGCCGTCGCCCCCGGCCCGGTCCGCAAGCGGCTGGGCGCGAAGCCGCTGCTGTTCGTCGGGTACAGCCTCGCCGACTGGTCCTTCCGGGTGCTGTACCACAGCATCAGGCTGGCCATCTCGCGGCAGAGCCGCCGCCGCCACATCAGCGTCCAGGTCGACCCCGCCGTCCGGGACGCCGACGACCCGGCGCAGGTGGAGGCGGCCAGGCAGTACGTCACCCGGCACTTCGACCAGCGCGACATCTCCCTCTACCTCGGCACCGCACAGCAGTTCGCGGCAGAGCTGCGCCTCCGGATGGAGGACCCGACATGAGCACCCCGTCCCCGCAGGCCCGGCGCCGCCCCTACGTCGGGCCCCGCCCCTTCCGGGGCGACGACAGCGACCTGTTCTTCGGCCGCGGCGCCGAGTCCTACGACCTGGCCTCGCTCTGGGTGGCCGGCGACCCGGTGATCCTGCACGGCCCCCGCGGCTCGGGCAAGACCTCGCTGCTCAACGCCGGGGTGCTGCCCCGCCTCCCGCTGGAGGAGCCCGACGCCGACGTGCTGCGCCTGGGCCGGGTGGTGCACTCCTCTACCCATCCGCTGGCCGACGAGCACCCGCACAACACCTACGGCTACACCCTGCTGAGCAGCTGGGCCCGGGCCGAGCGGCCGCCGCCGCCCGGCACCACCGTCGCCGACTACCTGAGGTCGCGGCCGGCCCGGCTGGACCGCTACGGCCAGCCGGTGCCGGTCTTCGCCGCCATCGACCAGTTCGAGGAGCTGTTCACCGACGTCCCCGACCGCGAGAGCGAGCGCGACGCGCTGATCGACCAGCTCGCCGAGGTGGTCGGCGGCGAGCTGGACGTGCGGCTGCTGATCTGCATCCGCGACGACCGGCTGGCCGACCTCACCGCCTACCTGCCGCGGCTGGGCGTGCGCACCCCGATCTTCCGGCGGCTGCTCGACCTGCGCCCGGACGCGGCGGTGGAGGCGGTGCGCGGCCCGGCCGAGCTGGCCGGCCGCCCCTTCGAGCCGGGCGCGGCCGAGCGGCTGGTCGACGGGCTGCGCACCTTCACCTTCGTGTCGGGCACCGGCCGCTCCACCACCATCCATAAAGATTCGGTCACTCCCATTCACCTGCAGATCGTGTGCGAGACACTGTGGTCGTCACTCCCGGTGAACGCAGGCCGCGTCAGTACGGACGACCTGACAGACTACGGTGGTGTCGACCAAGCCCTCGTCGCCTTCTACGACGCCGCCGTCGAAGCGGCCGCGGCGGCGCATCGCAGCGTGTCCGAACGGGAGATCCGTGACTGGTTGGAGTCGGAGTTCATCACGGACCTGGGCACCCGCGCCAACGCCTGCCGAGGGCTGCTGATGACCGGCGGCATGCCCAACGAGGTGGCCGACACCCTGGTGGAGGAGCAGGTGCTGGTCACCGAGCGGCGCGCGCTGGCCACCTGGTACCAGCTGGGCCAGGACCACCTCGTCACCGCGATCCGCGCCGCGAACGCGGCCTTCCGGCGCCGCCGCGGCGGCCAGGCCGAGCCGCGCCCGGGGGCGCCCGAGTCGTCCGGCTCCCCGGCCGAGCTGCTGGCCGCAGCCGAGAATGCGCTGGGCCGGGGCGACTTCCGCGCCGCCGACGCCTACGCGGGCAGCGCGGTCGACCACTACTCCGCGTCGGGCGACGACTGGCACGAGGCGAACGCGCTGGCCATGCGCGGCATGATCTCGCGGGTGTCCGGCGACTACCGCACCGCCGAGAGCAGCTACCGCAGCGCCGCTCGCGGCTTCGACCGGGCCGACGACGACCGCGCCAAGGTGCAGATGCTGGTCGCGCTGGCCGAGGTCTTCTTCACCGCGGGCGACTACGAGGCGGCGGCCGACGAACACCGCCAGGCACTGCGCACCGAGCCGGGCAACATCGTCGCGCTCACCGGCCTGGCCTACACCCAATGGCTGCGCGGCCGCTGGGCCGACGCGCGGGCCACCTTCGCCCGCGCTCTGGAGGCCGACCCGGGCAGCCCGCTGGTGCTCACCGGTCTCGGCCAGGTGCTGGTGGAGCGCCCGGCCGGCTCCGACGACCCGCGCCGGGCCCGCCGGCTGCTGGCGCAGGCGGTGGCCGACGGCGCCCGGCTGACCGCCGACGAACTCGCCGACGCCCGCTCCGCGTTGGCCCTCGCCCACCTGCGGCTGGGCGAGGGCGCCGAGGCCGAGCGGCAGCTGGCGCGGGCCGAGCAGCTGGTGCCCGGCCGGCCGCGCACCCTGGTGCGCCGGGCCCGCGCCGCGCTGGACGCGGGCGACCGCGCCGCGGCCGCCGAGGCGCTGCGCGCCGCGCTGGCCGCCGAGCCGCCGCTGCCGGAGGCCCACGCCGCCGACGCCCGCCGGCTGCTGGCGCAGGCCGAGACACCGGAGTGACCGGGGGCGCCGCCGGGCGGCGGCGCCACGGCGGCCTCAGTCCTCCAGGACGGCCTGGAGGAAGGAGCGGGTGCGCTCCTCACGCGGCTCGCTGAAGATCTGGGCGGGCGGACCCTCCTCCACGATGCGGCCCTGGTCGAACATGAGCACCCGGTGCGACACGTCGCGGGCGAAGGACATCTCGTGGGTGACGCAGAGCATGGTGATGTCGGTGGTGGTGGCGATGTTGCGCAGCACATCGAGCACGCCGGCCACCAGCTCGGGGTCGAGCGCCGAGGTGACCTCGTCCAGCAGCAGCACCTTGGGCCGCATGGCCAGCGCCCGCGCGATCGCCACCCGCTGCTGCTGGCCGCCGGACAGCTGGGTGGGGTGCGCGTCGATCTTCTCCGCCAGCCCGACCAGTTCGAGCAGTTCGCCGGCGCGCTGGTCGGCCTCGTCCTGCGAGACGCCCAGCACGTGCACGGGCGCCTCGGTGATGTTGCGGCGCACGGTCATGTTCGGGAACAGGTTGAACTGCTGGAAGACCATGCCGATGCTGGAGCGCACCGAGCGCAGGTGCTTCTCGTCGGCCGGCACCAGCTTCCCTCCGCGCCGCATGTGCGACAGCGAGTCGCCGTTCACCCAGATGACGCCGCCGTTGGCCTTCTCCAGGGTCATCAGCAGCCGCAGGATGGTGGTCTTGCCCGAGCCGCTGGGCCCGATCAGGGTGACGCGCTCGCCCTCGGCGACCCGGAAGTCCAGGTGGTCCAGGACGACGTTGTCGCCGTAGCGCTTGACCACCTGCTCGAAGCGGATGTAGGCGTCGTCCGACCCGTCGGCGGGCTCGGCGGCCGGCTGGTCGTGCGGGTCAGACTGCTGCATAGCGTCGCTCCAGGTGGCGGATGAAGATCGCGGAGGGGATGGACACAGCCAGGAAGAGCAGCCCGACCATGGTCATCAGCTCGAAGGGGTCCTCGAAGGTCCGCGCGCTGTGCCGGTAGGCCGAGTTGAGCAGTTCCACCACTCCGATGGCGAGCAGCAGCGGCGTGTCCTTGAACATCGAGATCAGGTAGTTCCCGAGCGCAGGGATCACCTTGGGTATCGCCTGCGGCAGCACCACCCCGGTCCACACCCGCCGGGTCGGCAGATTCAGCGCGGTGGCCGCCTCCCACTGACCCCGGGGCACCGCCTCGATCCCGGAGCGGTACACCTCGGCGGTGTAGGCGGCGTAGTGCAGTCCGAGCCCGATGATGCCCACCACCATGGGCGGCAGCACGATGCCGAAGACGGGCAGTCCGAAGTAGAGCACGAACAGCTGGACCAGCAGCGGTGTGCTGCGAATGAACTCCATCACCCAGTACACACCGGTTCCCGCCCAGCGGGGCGCGAGCCGCCGCACCAGCGCGACCACCAGGCCCAGCACGATGGCGAGCACGTAGCCGCCGATGGTGGCGATGACGGTGAGCTGCAGGCCCTGCAGCAGGATCGGCAGCGCCGACAGCGCGTAGTCCCAGTCCCAGCTCATCGGCCGCTCCCTCCGGCAGAGGCCGCGGCCGGTTCGGGCGCGGCCCGGAAGGCCGGGCCGCGGCCGAGCCGCGCGTTGGCGCGCCGCTCCAGGTACCGCACGCCCAGCAGCAGGGCCTGGGCGATCAGGAAGTAGAACAGCAGCGCCAGCCCCCACACCACCAGGGTGTCGCCGCCCGAGGACCACTGCTGGCGGACCACGAAGGTGAGGTCGCTGACGGTGATCAGGCCGACCACGGCGCTGCCCTTCATCAGCTCGATGAGCAGGTTGCCCATCGGCGGCAGCATCGCGGCCCAGGCCTGGGGGATCACCACCAGGCGCATCCGCTGGACGTAGCCCATGTTCAGCGCGGTGGTGGCCTCGATCTGGGCCCGGGGCACCGCGTTGACGGCGCCGCGCACCACCTCGCCGCCGTAGGCGCCGACGTTGAGGCCCAGGGCGAGGATGGCGGCGAACATCGGGTCCAGCCGGAAGCCGACGTAGGGCAGCGCGTAGAACAGCCAGTACATCAGCACCAGCGCGGCCACACCGCGGAAGAACTCCGTGTAGACGCGGCCGATCGCCCTGATCCAGCGGCGCCGGGCGGAGCCGAGCAGGCCGGCGGCGAAGGACAGCGCCAGCGCCAGCGCGGCGCCGGCGACGGTGATCTGGACGGTGACCCAGACCCCGTTGAGATAGAGGGGGAGGCTGTTGAGCATGGGCCCGTGTCAGCCGCCCTGGCACAGCTGCTGGGCGGTGTAGTCGCCCGGCAGTTCGGCCTCGGTGAAGCCGAAGGGCTCCAGGATCGGCAGCAGTTCGTTGTTCTGCTTGAGGGTCTCCAGCTCGGCGTTCATCGCCTCCACCAGGTCCTGGTCGGACTGGCGCAGCGCGAAGCCGCCGCCGCCGATGATCTCCTCGCCGTTGATGACGGGGAAGAAGGGCTCGGTCACCTCGAAGGGCTCGCCCTCGTTCTGGCTGAGCAGGTAGTTCAGCGAGATGCTGGTCAGCGCGATGGCGTCGATGCGCCCCGCGACCAGCGACTCGAATGCGGTGGGCTGGTCGGCCAGCGGGGTGATCTGGTTCTCGGCGACGCCGAGCGTGGTGGCGTAGCCCTCCTCGACGGCGCCGGTGAGCACGCCCAGCCGCAGGTCCGGATTGTCGGCGACGTCCTCGAAGGCGACGATGTTCTCGGGGTTGCCCTCGGGCACCATGAAGGCGGTGGGGGCCAGGTACTCGGGATTGGTGAAGGCGACCTGCTCGCAGCGCTCGGGCGTGATGGCCATGCCGGCGGCGACCAGGTCGAACTGCTGGGAGCCGAGGCCGGCGATGAGGCCGGCGAACTCGACCTGGGTGCCGCGCACCTCCGGGATGCCGAGCGCCGCGAAGATGACCCGGGCCAACTCGGGCGACTCGCCGGTGAGGTTGCCGCTGGAGTCGGTGTAGCCGTAGGGCGCCTCGTTGGCGAAGCCGACGTTGACGAACCCCTGGTCGCGCAGGCGCTGCAGCGTTCCGCCCTCGGTCTGGCCGGTGCCCGGGTCCGTCGGCGTGCAGGCCGACAGCAGGGCGGGTCCGGCGACCGCGGCGGCCCCCAGACCCGCCATGCGCAGCAGCAGGTCCCGGCGGCGCCATTGGGGATGCGTCATGTTCTCTGACCTCCTAGGAGTGAAACCGCGGTCGAGTGCGCGCGGTGGCCGTCGCGTCACGGAAGGCGGTCCCGGTTCGCACGAGCCTTCCCCCGATCCGAGCCGCGACACGGGAAGATCATCACGATTCGAGCGCGAAGGCGTCACCGCGGTGTCGAGGCGGCGGCCGCGGGAGCCGCCGGCCGGCCGGGAGCGCGCGCTCCCGGCCGGCCGGCGGCACGGCTCAGGCGACCGGGGTGAAGTCCGTGGCCGCGATGAACTCGGGACGTCTGCGCGGCGCCGAGAACGGCTCCACGCAGGTGTTTTCAACGCTGTTGAACACGACGAACACGTTCGAGCGCGGGTAGGGCGAGATGTTGCCGCTGGACCCGTGCATGCAGTTGCAGTCGAACATGGTCGCCGAGCCGGCCGGCCCGGTGAACAGCTCGATGCCGTGCCGCTCGGCCAGGATGGTGAGGCTGCCCTCGTCGGGCGTCCCGATCTCCTGGGCCTTCAAGGAGGAACGGTAGTGGTCCTCGGGCGTCTCGCCCACGCAGGACACGAAGGTCTTGTGCGAGCCCGGCATGATCATCAGGCTGCCGTTGTACAGGTAGTTGGGGGTCAGCCCGATGGAGATGCTGACCGCGCGCATCCGGGGCATGCCGTCCTCGGCGTGCCAGGTCTCGAAGTCGGAGTGCCAGTAGAAGTCCTTGCCCCTGAACCCGGGCTTGTAGTTGACGCGGCTCTGGTGCACGTACACGTCGGAGCCGAGGATCTGGCGGGCGCGGCCCACCACGCGCGGGTCCGCCACCAGCTTGGCGAACAGCTCGCTGATCTTGTGCACCTCGAAGATGGACCGGACCTCGTCGGAGTCCTTCTCCACCACGGTCCGCTCGTCGCGCTTGAGCGTCTCGTCGGAGGCGAGCCGGTCCAGCTCGGCGGCGCACTCGGCGACCTCGCCGGGGGTGAGCAGTTCGGGAACGGTCAGGAAGCCCTTCTCCTCGAAACCGCTCAGGTCGGCGGCGTCGATGGGGCCGGCGCCGCCGTCACCCCAGACCACGGGGTCGCGCCGGTACAGCAGGGCGGGCTCGGTCGACTTGCGGGTTGGGTAGTCGTCGAACGCGGCGGAACTGTCGAGCTTCTCGTTAAGCACCGTCATTGCGGATGCCCTCCACGGTGGTTCGTATCAGGTTTCCGGTCGTCGGGCCGGCTGGGCGGCTCGGCTGGGCGGGGCGCGGCACGGCGGCCGCCCCGGGTGGGTCGGGTGGGTCGGGTGGGCCAGGCGGATCACTCCTCGCGGCTGCGCCGGGCGGTCCGGGACCTGGCCGGCCCCGGGCGGCCCGGTGCGGTTCAGTCCTCGGTGAGCAGCGGGTAGACGCCGTTCTCGTCGTGGTCCTCGCGCCCGGTGACGGGCGGGTTGAAGACGCACACGGTGCGCAGGTCCTGCTTGACCTTCAGGGTGTGCCGCTCGTGCCCGTCGAGCAGGTACATGGTGCCGGGGCGCAGCTCGTGCACCTGGCCGGTCTCCTCGTCGGTCAGCTCGGCCTCGCCCTCGATCACGTAGACCGCCTCGATGTGGTTGGCGTACCACATCCGGGTCTCGGTCCCCGCGTACAGCACCGTGTCGTGCAGCGAGAAGCCGACCTTCTCCCTGGCCAGCACCAGCCGGCGGCTGCGCCAGTTGCCGTTGGCGGAGGTGATGTCGCGGTCGGTGCCGTCGAGTTCGCCGAGGCGGCGGACGATCATGGGTGCTCCTGTTCGTGTCGGTCCCGGGGCCCGGCCGCGCGCCGGGCGGAGTGCGGCGCCGCGCCTGTCAGCGGGTGCCCGCCAGGCGGCCGGGCTCGGCGGGCGCCGCGGGCGGGGCGTCGAGGCCGCGGGCGGCGTCGACGGCGGCGGCCAGGATGTCCAGGCCCTCGTCCAACTCGGCCTCGGTGGTGGTCAGCGGCGGCAGCAGCTTGGCGACCTCGTCCTCGGGGCCGGAGGTCTCCATCAGCAGGCCGCGGTCGAAGGCGGCGCGGCAGACCTTGGCCGCCATGCCGGGCTCGTCGAAGACCAGGCCGCGCGCCAGGCCGCGGCCGCGCTCGGCGACGCCGGCGTCGGCGTGCCTGGCGGCGATCTCGTCCAGCCGCCGCCGCACCCGCTCGCCCTTGGCGAGGGTCTGCCGCTCCAGGGTGTCGTCGGCCCAGAAGGCGCGCAGCGCCGCCGCGGCCGTGACGAAGGCGGGGCCGGGGCCGCGGAAGGTGCCGTTGTGCTCGCCGGGCTCCCACACGTCCAGTTCGGGGCGGAGCAGGGTGAGGGCGAAGGGCAGGCCGTAGCCGCTCAGCGACTTCGACAGGGTGACGATGTCGGGCGTGATGCCGGCCTCTTCGAAGGAGAAGAAGGGCCCGGTCCGCCCGCATCCCATCTGGATGTCGTCGACGATGAGCAGGATGCCGTACTCCTCGCACAGCCCGGCCAGGCCGCGCAGCCAGGTGGGGCTGGCGGTGTTCACACCGCCCTCGCCCTGCACGGTCTCCACGATCACGGCGGCGGGTTTGTCCAGGCCGCTGCCGCTGTCGTCCAGCAGCGCCCGCAGCCACAGGAAGTCGGGGGTCTGCCCGTCGAGGTAGTTGTCGAAGGGCATGGTGGCGGCGTGGCCGAGCGGGACGCCGGCGCCGCCGCGCTTCATCGAGTTGCCGGTGACGGCGAGCGCGCCGAGGGTCATGCCGTGGAAGCCGTTGGTGAAGCTGACCACGGTCTCGCGCCCGGTGAACTTGCGGGCCAGCTTCAGCGCCGCCTCCACCGCGTTGTTGCCGGCCGGGCCGGGGAACTGCAGCTTGTAGTCCAGGCCGCGCGGGCGCAGCACCAGCTGGTCGAAGTGCTCCAGGAAGGTGCGTTTGGCGGTGGTGTACTGGTCCAGGCCGTGCACGATGGAGTCGCGGGCGAGGTACTCCAGCAGGTCGGCCTTTAGCGCGGGGTGGTTGTGCCCGTAGTTGAGGGTGCCGGCACCGGCGAAGAAGTCCAGGTAGGGCTGGCCCGTCTCGGCGTACAGCCTGCTGCCGCGTGCCGTGTCGAAGACGACCGGCCAGCTGCGGCAGTAGCTGCGGACATTGGATTCGAGCCGCTCGAAGATCTCCATGGTGTTCTGTGCGTTCCTTTCCCCGAAGTGCGCACGGGTGGTCGGCCCGGTCATGGCGGGCCGGATCCGGCAGGTCCTGTCGCTCCTTCTCACCGCTCCCCGGCGGACGGGCGCCCGTCAGGGGCGGTCAGCGGTCCGATCCGCAGCAGCTCCTCGGGCTCGTGGCCGCCGGGGAAGAGGTCGGCGTCGAACAGCGTCGAGCGGTCGAGGTCGGCCGCGTGATCCCGGGCGTAGGAGCGGAACAGGTTGAGCGACGCGGTGTTGCCCGGTGTCACGGTCGCTTCAAGGTGGGTGCAGCCCCGGCGGACCATCCGCCGGCCGTAGTGGTCGAGCATCCGCCGACCGAGCCGCCTCCCCCGGTAGTCGCGGTGCACCGCGACCTGCCAGACGAAGAATGTACCCGGCGATTCCGGTCGAACGTATCCGGTAAGGAAGGCGCAAATGTTGTCCTGATCACGCACCACGACAGATGTGTCGGCGAAGTCGCGGCACCACAGGACGTAGCTGTACGGCGAATTGAGGTCCAATTCCGGCGTGTCACGCGCTACCCGCCAAAGCTCGGGACCGTCCTCGACGCGCGGCTCATCCAGCCGCAGACCGTCCTCCTCAACGATCCCGTAGCTCGGGCTGTCGGCTCGTTTAGCAGGCACGTCGACCAAAGGTAGCGAAGTTTCCTGAGATTTCGCTGGACGAAAACCGACTGTAACACCCGAAGATGTTTAACTCGGGACATCGCGGGTACCGACAGTGAGTTTCGCCGTTTCCAGCCTTTTCTCAATGGTATCGGCGAGCCCTGCGGATCGTGCCGAAGCACCGGTCAGCGCGGCGATTCCGCGCCATTTTCCACCCGTCGCACGGCGCAATTTCCACCGGTTCGGGACGGCCGCGGGCGGCCGCCACGGCCCGCTCCGGGCGGCCCCGCGCGACTCTGTTCATGTGCGCTACTTCACAGTCAACCGCGGCGCCCGGCACGCGTCGCCTCCGCCGGGAAGGGCAGCGGTACGGCCGGTCCGGACGGACGCCCCTCGACCCGCCCCCGCTTCCACCCCCGGAAATGATCGCGAAGAGAGGACAGATACCTATCTCCGGTAGTACTATGCCCTGTAGTACTACTAGATGTCGCGACGATCGAAGCGACGGAGCCGCCGTGACCGCCCTCATCGAGTCCCGCGGCCGCGCCACCGCGCCGGCCGATCCCGCGCCCCTCCCGGGCGCGCCAGCGGACCTCTACGCCGCCGTGGCCGCCGACTGCCGCGCCCTCGCCGACGGTGAGCTGCGCCGGTTGGACCGCAGGGCGCCCCGGCTGGCCGCCGATGAGCGGGCCCTGGTCGCCGAGGCGCTGACCGCGGTCATCGACGCCGTCGTCCTGGCGCCGCTGCGCGGCACCTCGGTCCCGGCCGACCGGCTGCGGGCGCTGTTCGCACCGCCGCGGCCGTCCACCAGCTCCGGTCCGGCCTTCCCGGACCCCCCACCGAACGGGTGTGCGTTATGAATCTGCTGTACCACGAGAGCGAGGACTGGGTCGACCGCGCGGCCTGCCACTCCGTCGACCCCGAGGTGTTCTTCCCCGTCAGCCCGGACGGACCCGGCGCCATGGACGTGCGCCGCGCCAAGGCCGTCTGCGGCCGCTGCCGGGTGAGCGCCGAGTGCCTGGACTGGGCGCTGCGCGCGGGCGAGGCCGACGGCGTCTGGGGCGGCACCACCCCCGAGGAGCGCCGCTACCTCCGCCGGGACCTGCTGCGCGCCGGCTGATGCGCGGCCCGGTCCGCGCCCCCGGACGGCCGGTGGGCGGCCGCGGCCCGGCGCGTTAGGCTCGATGGCATGTCCGACCCCGGCCGGGGCGCCCTGCGCCTGCTGCGCGCCGCCGTGCCGGCGGCCGCCGCCACCGCGATCGCCTGGGCCGGGCACGTCCTGGGCGGCGGCAGCGCCGCCGGCTGGCCCGCCGTCGCGCTGACCGCCCCGGTGGTCGGCGCCGCCTTCGCAGCCGCCACCCGGCACCGGCGCTCCCTCGCCGAGATCGCCGCCGCGCTCGGCGGCGCCCAGCTCGCCTTCCACCTCGCCTTCGTCGCGCTCTCCCCCGCCACCCACGGCGCCGTGCCGCCCACCGGCCCGCAGGCCGCCGGCGTGCACGCCGGCCACCTGGTCACCGGCGCCTTCGGCCTGGCCTCCCCCGGGATGGTCATCGGGCACCTGTGGGCGACCCTGGTCACCGCGTGGCTGCTCGCCCACGGCGAGGACGCGCTGTGGACGCTGGCCGCGCTGGTCCGCGCCGCGCTCTGCCCGCCGCTGCTGCGCCGCCCGCCGCTGCGGCGGCCCTGGCGCCCGCGCGCCGCGGGCGCGGGAGCGGTGCGCGCGGCCCGGCGCCCGGTGCGCGGCCATCCGCCGCGCGGGCCGCCGAGGACGGCGCCGGCCGCCGCGCGACGCGCGGCCGGCCGCACCCCGTCCTCCTGCCAGCCCTTCCCGCGCGCACGGCGCGCGTCCTCGTGAAAGGCCCTGCCCCCATGTCCGCCACACTGTCCGACCCGCTGTCCGGCCCGCGTCCGCTCCCCCGCCCCGCGCGCCGCGCGGCCGCCCTGCTCGCCGCCGGCCTGGCGGCCTCCGCCGCGCTGCTGGCCGGCGCCCCCGCCGCGCTCGCCCACAACCAGCTCACCGACTCCAGCCCCGAGGACGGCGCGAGCCTGGACACCGCCCCCGAGGAGATCGTCCTCACCTTCGACCTGGAGGTGCTGGAGGCCGGCAACAACGGAGTCGTGGTCACCGGCCCCGGCGGCGAGCGCTTCGAGCAGGGCGCCACCGAGATCGACCACAACGAGGTGATCCGCCCGGTCGGCGGCTTCACCGAGCCGGGCGACTACGAGATCGGCTACCGCATCGTCGGCGCCGACGGCCACGTGGTGGACGGCACGCTCACCTTCGAGCTGACCGCCGACGCCGTCGCCGCCGCGGCCCCCTCGGCCGGCGCCTCGGCCTCCGGTACACCCCCCGCCGGCGGCGCCGACACCTCCCCGGCCGCGGCGGCCGACGCCGCCGCGGTGCGCGAGGAGTCGGAATCCTCCGGCGGGGTGAGCCCGGTCGTGTGGATTGTGATCGGCGTGATCGCCCTGGTCGGCGTCGGCGCCGGCGTGCTGTGGATGCGCCGCGGCGCCTCCGCCGGGGGCTGACCCCGCGAACGCCGGCCGCCCCCGGCGCAACTACGGCCGGGGGCGGTTCGTTGCCCGGTTGGCGGACGGACGAGGAGCGGGGGACGGCGATGCGCAACAGGTGGCGGTGGGCGGTGGCGGGCGGGCTGGCCGCCCTGCTGGTGCTCGGACTGGCCCCGACGGCCTGGGTGTGGGCGGCCACCAGCGGCCTGCGCTACCAGGTCGCCGACGCGCCCGACCGCCCGGTCGCCATCGTGCTCGGCGCGGGGGTCAGGCCCGACGGCGTCCCCACCCGGGTGCTCAGGGCGCGGCTGGATCGGGCGCTGGAGCTGTACGAGGCGGGCTCGGTGCGGGCCATCCTGGTGACCGGCGACAACAGCAGGGAGAACTACAACGAGACCGACGCCATGCGCGCCTACCTGCTGGCGCGGGGGGTGCCCGAGCAGCTGGTGGTCGGCGACTACGCCGGCTTCAGCACCTGGGACTCCTGCGTGCGGGCCCGCGAGGTCTTCGGGGTGACCGCCGCCGCCGTGGTGACCCAGGACTTCCACGTGCCGCGTGCGGTGGCGCTGTGCCGGGCCGCCGGCATCGACGCGGTGGGGGTGGCCGACCCCTACCGGACGCCGACGGGCATCGGCGTGGTCACCGCGCACCTGCGCGAGGTGGCGGCCAATGTGCCCGCCGCCTTCAGCGCGGCCTTCCGGCCCGATCCGCGCTTCCTCGGCCCCCGCGAGCCGGGCATCGAAGAGGCCCTCGCCGGGTCCGGCACCGGCTGAGCGCGCGCCCCGGGCGCCCGCGGCGGGCGCCCGGGGAACGGGCGTCAGCCCATGCGGACCAGCGCGATCGAGATGTTGTCGCGGCCGCCCGCGTCCATGGCCGCCTTCCACAGCGCGGTGACGGCGCTGGAGTCGTCAGGGGCCTCGCTGATCAGCCGCACCATGTCGGTGCCCTCGACCAGGTCGGACAGGCCGTCGCTGCACAGCAGCCAGGAGGCGGACTCCTCCGGGCTGTCGGTGCCGACATGGGGTTCGAGCTCGCCCGCGCTGCCGCCCAGCGACTGGGTGATCAGGTTGGTGACGGCGGCCAGGGTGCCCGGCTCGGCGCCCGGCACGGCCGGGGAGTCGTCCTGGGAGAGCTGCTGGAGCTTGTCGGGGTGCAGCCGGTAGGCCCGGGAGTCGCCCACGTTGAACCAGAAGATCTCCTCGCCGGCGAAGAGCAGCCCCGCGATGGTGGTGCCGAGTCCGGAGTGGTCGGGGTTGTCCTCGGCGTACTCCTGGAGCTCCGCGTCGATGGCGCGCAGCAGCTCGGAGATGGTCTCCTTGCCCTCCTGCCACTCGCCCTGCTCGGCGAAGCGCTGCACGGTGTGCGAGGCGGCCACCTCCCCCGCGGCGTGGCCGCCCAGGCCGTCCGCCACCGCGACCACCGCGGGTACGTTCGGAGACAGGGACACCCGCATGGGCGCGGACATGCTCACACTCGACGCGGTGAGCGAACCGACGACCAGGGCGTCCTCGTTCCCCTCCCGCACCGCGCCCCGGTGTGTCATGGCCGTGACGGTCACCGCCGCCTGGTCCACTGCCATCTGCCGTACCTCCTGATCAACCACACACCGCCGCCCTCGCTGGGACGTCCCACGCGAGACCCTGGTCGCGCTACCGTAGCGCCGCGGACACGCATCAGGCGCCGCATGGCGCCGATTCGCGCGGGTTCGCCGGATGACTCCTGATCGACATGCAGGAGTATCGCCGGTTTCGCCCCCGTTCCGCTATGCGGAGCGGGCACCTGTCCGCGTGGCGGCCCGCCGGGGGCGGGCGCCGCGACGCGTCCAGGCCGGGCCTCGCGGCCCGTGCGCTGCCCCAATTCTGCCGCAGATCCTGGTGTGTTCCCGTGCCCGGTGGCCGTCGGCCTCCGCCGCGCCGCGCACCCGGCCGCGCCCCGGGCGGATTCGCAGGTCAGCGGGGGTGCGCTCGGCGGCGCTGCGCGGCGGCCGCGCCCTTCGGCGCGGACCGGCGCGCGCCCGCGGTCCGCCCGCGGACTGGCCAAGCCGCCGGGCTTCTGGCATAGTGTCGCCAAGACGGGTGTCTAAGACGCAGACACACCGACACGGAGCAGCGCTCGCGCTGACGGCCGATCGCCTCGGCTGTCCCTGAGTGCTCACAGCTCGTGAGGTGTGATCCACGATGCGTCCACCCGTTTTCTTCATTTCCGGCCCCGCCCGCCCCACCACGGCGTCCGCCCGCCCCCGCGGCGGCGCCCGCCCCGCGGCGCCGGCCGGTTCCGCACCCGCACGCGTCCGCTCGTGCCCGCGCGCCCCGCGCCCCGTTCCCCGCCCACGGGAGGCGGTGCCCGCGCCCGGCACGCCTTTCGCCGTGCAGTTCGCGCTCTACCAGGAGGTCACCGAATGAGAATCGCTCTGGTCTGCGAGCACGCCGCCCCGCTGCCCGTCCACGGCCTCTCCGGCGCCACCGCCCACGCCGGCACCGCCGAGGAGCCGCAGAGCGTGTACATCGCGATGCTCTCCCGCCAGCTGGCCAAGCTCGGCCACCGCGTCACCGTCTACACCCGGGCCCGCTCATCCGGCGTGCCCGCCCGCGCCCGGATGGGCAGGGGCGTGATGGTCGAGCACCTGCCGGCCGGCCCGGCGGAGCCGCTGGGCGAGGACGACGTCAAGCCGCACCTGGGCGAGTTCGGCGCCCGGCTGGCCGAGCGCTGGGCCGAGGAGCCGCCGGACGTGGTGCACGCCCACGACTGGCCCGGCGGGCTCGCCGCGCTGGCGGGCGCCCGCGAGCTGCGGGTCCCCGTGGTGCAGTCCTTCCACTCCCTCGGCCTGTCGGAGCGGCGCGCCGGGCTGCCGGTGGCGCCGGAGCGGGTCCGCCTGGAGGCGGCGGTCGGCCGCAGCGCCG
Source organism: Allonocardiopsis opalescens (assembly GCF_003002095.1). Classification (GTDB taxonomy): domain Bacteria; phylum Actinomycetota; class Actinomycetes; order Streptosporangiales; family Streptosporangiaceae; genus Allonocardiopsis; species Allonocardiopsis opalescens. The sequence continues at coordinate 219,348 of NZ_PVZC01000002.1, forward strand.
ACCGGGTGTTCGCCACCCACTCCAACCAGCTGTTCGAGCTGGCCCGGATGGGCGTGCCGCGCACGGCCGTGAACGTGGTGCCCTACGGCGTCGACACCGACCACTTCACCCCCGAGGGCGTCGCCGCGGCCGCGCCCTGGCAGGGCCGCCGCGAGGAGCGGCCGCGGGTGCTGGCCGTCGGGCCGCTGGCCCGCCACGGCGGCGCCGCCCAGCTGGTGGAGGCGATGGGCCTGGTGCCCGAGGCCGAGCTGCTGCTGGTCGGCGGGCCCGCCGCCGACGACCTCGCGATCGACCCCGACGTCGCCCGGCTGCGCTACCACGCCAAGGAGGCCGGGGTAGACGACCGGGTCTCCTTCACCGGCCGGATCGAGGCGCGTGAGCTGCCGCGGCTGCTGCGCTCGGCCGACACCGTGGTCTGCGCCAACCGCTACGAGCCCTACGGCAGCGTGGTGCTGGAGGCGATGGCCTGCGGCGTGCCCGTCATCGCCGAGGCGGTCGGCGGCAAGGCCGACGTGGTGCTCGACGGCACCACCGGGGTGCTGCTGCCCTCGGTGCGGCCCGGCGTGCTCGGCAGCGCGCTGCGGCGGCTGCTGGCCAACCCCACCCAGCGCTCGGCGCTCGGCATCGCCGCCGCCGACCGCGCCAGGTCCCGCTACGCGTGGACCCGGGTCGCCGCCGAGGCGGCGCGCGGCTACCAGCGCGCCATGCCGCTGGCGGAGACGCCGGTGGAGGAGGAACTCGACGAGGACGCCATCTGAGCGGCCGCCGGCGTCCCCGGCGCCGTGCCGGGGGACGCGCCGCCCCGGCGGCGGCCGCGGCGCGGGCTCCGGACAGAATGTGCCTGTCAGGCGGCCCGCCCGCACCGCGGGCCGGACGCGGGCCCGCGGTGCTCGGAGGCGGCTGGGTTAGCCGCCCGATTTTCGGGGATCACACCGCCGGTCGGCGCCGGGCCGAACCGCTGGGGAGGCGGGTCGCCGGCCGGCCGGAAACGGCGGCGGACGGCCCGCACGGTACGCGCCTGCGGGAGTGAGGCCATGGTCACACAACAGACGAGGCAGATCAGGGTGCACGGAATGTCCCGCGACGCGGCGGCCCGGCTGGGCCGGTCCGCGGAGCGGCGGCCCGCCGGTGGGGACCCCTTCGGCCACCAGGCGCTGCTCTACGGGGACGAGGCGTCCTTCCTGCGCCCGGCGGCCGCGTTCGTCCGCGAGGGGGTGCGCCTGGGCGACCACGTGGTGGTCGCGCTGGGCGCCGAGCGGGCCGAGGCGCTGCGCGCCGCCGTGGGGGGCGACGCCGACGCGGTCGCCTTCGTCACGGTGGCGGAGTGGTACCGGGCGCCGGGCCGGCAGCTGGCCGCGCTGCACCGCTACCCGGTGCTGCACCCGGGCCGCACGGTCCGGGTGCTGGGCGAGCAGGACTGGTCCGGCTGCCGGCCGGTGGACACCCGCGAGTGGTTCCGGCTGGAGTCGGTGAGCAACGACGCGCTCAGCGGCGACCCGCTGCGGCTGATGTGCGCCTTCGACGTCCGCGCGCTCGGCCCGCGGATGCGGGCGCGGGCCCGCCGCACCCACCCGTGGCTGGTGGCCGACGGGGTGCTGCGGCGCAGCGACGACTACGTGCAGCCCGCCGCCTACAGCGCCCCCGACGTGCATCTGCCGCTGCCGCCGCCCACCGGCGAGGTGCACCGGCTCGACATCGACGGCGACCTCGGCCGGGTGCGGACGTGGGCCGCCTCGGTGGGCGCGGGCCTCGGCCTGCCGGCCGACCGGCTGGAGGACCTGGTGGTGGCGGTCAACGAGATGGCCGCCAATGTGATCGAGCACGGCTCGGGCGAGGGCGCGGTGCTGCTGTGGCGCGGCCCCGACCGGGTGCTGTGCGATGTCACCGACCGCCTGGGCAAACTGGACGACCCGCTGATCGGCTACGCGCCGACCCACGCGCTGAGCGTGCGCGGATACGGCCTGTGGATCACCCGCCAGATCTGCGACCTGGTCGAGGTCCGCACCACCGGCACCGGCTCGGTGGTGCGGCTGCACGTCAAGGACGGCTGACCTCTGGCCGCGCCTCCGGCGCGGCGGTTCGGCGCGATGCACAACGGGGCGCGGCCAGGAATCAGGTGTCCGCAGGCACCAGAGCGGCCACCGCGCTGTCGACGTCGTCGTAGATGGACAGCACCTGGTCGATGCCGGCGATCACCAGCAGGCGGTACACCGGCCGCTGCGGCGCCGCCGCGACCAGGCTGATCCGGCGCTCGCGGGCCCGGCGGTAGGCGGCGACCAGCACGCCGATGCAGCGTGAGTCGCAGAAGGTGACCTCGGCGAGGTCGACGATGATGCCGAGGCAGTCGCCGGGGTCGTCCAGCACCGCGTTGAGCGCGGCGGCCAGCCGCGGCGCGTTGGTGGCGTCGACCTCGCCGGTGGCGGAGACGACCACGCTGCCGGGCTGTCTGTGCGTCGCAAGCGAGAAGTCCACCCCGCCACCTTAACGGCGCCCGGCGCCGGGCAACCAGCGGTCGCGTCGGAGTACACCGCGGTGGGGAAGCCGGCGCGGGCGGCGCGGCGGCGGTCTCAGCCGCCGGTGCGCGCGTTGCGGACGGCGAGGCCGACGTGCTCGCCGATCTCTTCCAGCAGCCCCAGGTCGGCCAGGCCGAAGCTGGCGCGGTTGCTCCGCCGCACCAGGGTGAGCGCGCCCAGCACCCGGGCGTCGGCCCGCAGCGGGACGCTCAGCAGCGAGCCGGCGCCCAGCATGCCGAGCACCGGCACCCCCGCGGGGGTGCGGCCCAGCATCGCCTCGTCCTCGATGAGCGGTTCGAGCGCGGAGTGGCCGTTGTCCAGCACCCCGCCGGGCACCTCGCCGTCGGCGGGGTCCAGGCCGCGCAGCAGCTCGGCCTGGGCCGCGCTGCCGTCGCCGTCCGGGCCGGCCACCACGGCCCGGCGCAGCGGCTCGTCGCACATGTCGATCAGCACCCAGTCGGCGTAGGAGTCGGCCAGCAGTTCGGCGGCGCGCTCCAGCACGGTGTCGGCGGCCGTGCCCGGCCGGGCCAGCAGCAGGCGGGTCATCCGGGCCATGATGTCGAGCCGGCGGGCGCCCAGCACCACCACCTGGTTCTCCACCTCGGGCTCCAGCGGCGGCGGCGCGGAGTCGCCGTCGGTGGCCACCGGGGTGGACAGCACCACGGCGGTGACGGGGTGCTGCTCGGCGGGCAGGCGGTGCCGGGAGAGGGTGACGTGGATGTCGTCGGCCCAGCCCTTGCGGGCCAGCCGGGAGTCGAAGGAGGCGGTCTGGCCGCTGCGGCCGACGGCGGCCAGCTGCGAGCGCATCGCCGCCCGCCGCCGCAGGTCGACGAAGATGACGAAGGGCTTGCCGGTGAGGTAGCCGGCCGAGGTGCCCAGCAGCTCGGCGGCGGCCGTGTTGGCCCGCCTGATGTGGCCCTCGTGGTCGAGCAGCAGCACCGGTACGGCCAGCTCGGTGAAGACGGTGCGCAGCAGGGAGCGCTCGTCGTCGTGGCCGGAGCGGTCGTGGCCGGGGCGCCGGGCCGTCAGCTCGGCCAGGGCGGCGCCGGCGGCGCGCAGCCGGTCCTCGGCGTAGCGCAGCTCGGCCAGCGCCGCCTCCAGGGTGCTCGCGGCGTCCTCCGGATAGGCGGCGTGCGTGGCGCGCAGCGCGTCGGCCCGTTCGGCTAGCTCCGCGAGCTCGCGGTCGAACTCGGCGGGATCGAGCCCGCCGTCGTCCTGTGGTGCCATCCGCGTACGCTCCTGCCCTGTTCGTGGGCCCGCGAAGGGCCGCGCGGCCGTCGGGCGGTCGCGGATCCGTGTCGGTGCCGACGCTAACGCATCCGGTCCGCCCCGTGGGTCCCGCCGGGCGGCTCGGCGGCGGGGCGTCCCGCCATGTGTACGCTCCGTGGGCCGGGTACGGTTCCCGTTACGGCCGGGGCGCTCCGGCGGAGGCCGGTTCCGCGTCGTGGCAGCGCCCACTGGAAGGCGGGATGCGCGATGTGGATCGAACGCCTCGCCCGCGACATCGGGTCCCTGGGGCGGGTCGACGACAACTCCCCGCAGCGGGCGCTGGCCCAGGTCACCGCGGCCGCCGCCCGGGGGGTACCGGGCTGCTCGGCCGCGCTGGCGGTGATCTGGCGGGGCGATGTGATCGTGGAGTACGCCGCCTCCCACTCCGACCTGGCCCGCTCGCTGGAGTACCAGTACGCGCTGGGCGAGGGCCCGGTGATCGAGGGGCTGCGCACCCGCGAGCGGGTGCTGGTGGACGACGTGCTGCACGACGAGCGCTGGCCGCGCTTCCTCGGCCGGGCGGTGCAGTGCGGCGACCGCTCCTCGGTGACCTTCCCCTTCGGCCTGGACGGCGTGGTGGTCACCTTCGGCCTGCACTCCGGGCGGCCGCGCTCCTTCGACGAGGCGACGGCGGCGCCGCTGGCCGCGCTGCTGGCCGAGCAGCTGGCCCTGGCGCTGCACAGCGCCGGCCGCTATACCGACGTGGCCAGGGAGGCGGCGCACATGCGCCGCGCGCTGTCCTCGCGGGCCGTCATCGACCAGGCCAAGGGCATCCTGATGCACGCGCACGGCTGCGACGCCGCCCAGGCCTTCGAGCAGCTGCGCAGGGTGGCGCAGCGCAACCAGCTCAAGGTCACCGAGGTGGCGCAGCGCCTGGTCGACGAGCACGCGGCCGCCACCGCCGACGCGGCCGCGAAGGTGCCGGGGACGAGCCGCTAGCGGCTGCACCGTAGCCGAGCGGAGCGAGGCAAGGAAGCAGCCCTATTCAGCGCCGCGCAGAGCTTCCAGTAGTGAGCTGAGCCGGGCCACGGAGTGCTCCACGTCGCGCACAGCGGTGACCAGCGCGGGGTCGGTGCCGTCGGTGGCGACGCGGTCGCGCAGCGCGGCCAGGTCGCCGGTGACGGCGGTGAGGCCGCCGGACAGCTCCTCGACCACCTGGCGCACCGGGGCGTCGCCGGGCTGGTCGCCCTGGAGCTGCTTCTGCAGCAGCTTGGCCTGCTCGGCGAGTCGGCGGTTCTTCTCGTGCAGCTCCACGAAGACCGACACCTTGGCGCGCAGCACCCAGGGGTCGAAGGGCTTGGCCAGGTAGTCGACCGCGCGGGCGGCGTAGCCGCGGAAGACCTGGTGGCGGTCGGTGCCGGCCGCCGTGAGGAAGATGATCGGCACATCCTTGGTCTTGTCGCGCTGCTTGATGTGCGCGGCGGTCTCGAAGCCGTCCATGCCCGGCATGACCACGTCGAGCAGGATGACCGCGAACTCGTCCTCCAGCAGGGCCTTCAGCGCGTCCTCGCCCGACGTGGCACGGACCAGGTTCTGGTCGAGCGAACTGAGGATGGCCTCCAGTGCCGTGAGGTTGTCGTCACGGTCGTCGACGAGGAGGATGTTCGCCTTCTCTGCCACGTTCACTCCGTTTCCCGGGGGCCGTCGTCGGTCGCGTCGTCGCCGCCGAAAGGCAGGTCAGCGCGGCCGTCTCCATTGGTACCAGGCTCACCTGGGTCCCGGCTGAGCCACGACTGGATCACGTCGAGCAGGTGGTCGATGTTGACGGGCTTGGTGACGTAGTCGGAGGCGCCGGAGGCGAGGCTCTTCTCGCGGTCGCCCTGCATGGCCTTGGCGGTCAGCGAGATGATCGGCAGGTGGGCGAACTGCGGCATCTGCCGGATCGCGGCGGTGGTCTCGTTGCCGTCCAGCTCGGGCATCATGATGTCCATCAGCACCAGCGCGATGTTCTCGTCGCGCTCCAGCTTCTCGATGCCGTCGGGGCCGCTGTCGGCGTAGAGCACCTCGATACCGTGCGCCTCCAGGGCGCTGGCCAGCGCGAAGACGTTGCGCACGTCGTCGTCCACGATCAGCACCCGCTTGCCGGCCAGGGTGCGGTCGCGCTCGACGTCGGCGCGCACCGGGCTGGGCTCGACCAGCAGGTCGGCGCGCGGCTCGGGCGCGGGCGGCGCCTCGGCGCGGGGCCGGTCGGCGACGATGTCGTCGGGCCGGGCCGGCAGCTCCGCCAGCTCCACCACGGAGCCGGTGACCGGCGCCGGGGCGGGCTGCGGCTCGCCCTCGGCCATCCGCACCGGCAGGAACAGGGTGAAGGTGCTGCCCTGGCCGGGCACGCTGTCGACCTGGATGCCGCCGCCGAGCAGCCGGGCGATCTCGCGGCTGATGGACAGGCCCAGGCCGGTGCCGCCGAAGCGGCGGCTGGTGTTGCCCTCGCCCTGGTGGAAGGCCTCGAAGATGACCTGGAACTTGTCCTCGGAGATCCCGATGCCGGTGTCGGCGACCGAGATCGCGATGAAGTCGGAGCCGGCGTCCACGCCCTCCAGCATCGGCATCGGCCCGGCGGGCTCGATGAGCAGCCGGATCTCGCCCTGGGCGGTGAACTTGACCGCGTTGGACAGCAGGTTGCGCACGATCTGCTGCAAGCGCTGCTCGTCGGTGAACAGCGCGTCGGGCACGTCGGGCGAGACGTCGACGGTGAAGGCGAGGCCCTTGTCGGAGGTGAGCGGCCGGAAGGTCGCCTCGACGTAGTCGACCAGCTGGCTGATGGGCAGGTCGACCGGGTTCACCTCCATCCGGCCCGCCTCCACCTTGGACAGGTCCAGGATGTCGTTGATCAGCTGGAGCAGGTCGCTGCCGGCGCTGTGGATGGTGTGCGCGAACTCCACCTGCTTGGCGGTGAGGTTCTGCTCGCTGTTCTCCGCCAGCAGCTTGGCCAGGATGAGCAGGCTGTTGAGCGGGGTGCGCAGCTCGTGCGACATGTTCGCCAGGAACTGCGACTTGTACTTGTAGGAGAGCGCGAGCTGGCGGGCTCGTTCCTCCAGCGCCCGCCTGGCCTGCTCGATCTGGTTGTTCTGCAGTTCGATGGCGCGGTTCTGGGAGGCCAGCATCGCGGCCTTCTCCGACAGCTCGGTGTTCTTGCGGCGCAGCTCGCCCTGCTGGCGCTGGAGTTCGGCGGAGCGCTCCTGGAGTTCGCGGGTGAGCCGCTGGGACTCCGCCAGCAGGTCCTCGGTGCGGGAGTTGGCCATGATCGTGGTGATGGTGACCCCGATCGTGTCCACGAACTGGTCCAGGAAGGCGAGGTGGATCTCGCTGAAGCGCCCGAAGGAGGCCAGCTCGATGACGCCCAGGACGTGCTCGCCGGACAGGATCGGCAGGATGACCAGGCTGGCCGGGCCGGCCTCGCCGAGCCCGGAGGCGACGGTGACGTAGCCGGGCGGCACCTCGTCGACGATCAGCCGCTCCTTCTGCAGCACGGCCTGGCCGGTGAGCCCGTCGCCGGGGACGATGCGGCGCCGGGCCAGGGTGGCCGGCTGGTAGCCGTAGCCGGCCAGCAGCCGGTAGGTGGGCGGGCCGTCATTGGAGTCGGCGAAGAAGAACGCGCCGACCTGGGCGGAGACCAGTGGGGTGACCTCGCCCATGATCAGCTGGGCGAGGTCGTTGAGGTCGCGGTGCGCCTGCATCAGGCCGGAGATGCGGGCCAGGTTGGACTTGAGCCAGTCCTGCTCCTCGTTGGCCCGGGTCGTCTCGCGCAGGTTGACGACCATGGTGTTGACGTTGTCCTTCAGCTCGGCGATCTCGCCGCGCGCGGCCACCTTGATGGACTGGGTGAGGTCGCCGCGGGTGACCGCGCTGGTCACGGTGGCGATGGCCCGCACCTGGGTGGTGAGGTTGCCGGCCAGCTCGTTCACGCTCTCGGTGAGCTGCTTCCAGGTGCCCGAGACGCCCTCGACCCTGGCCTGGCCGCCCAGCTGCCCTTCGACGCTCACGTCGTAGGCGACCCGGGTGACCTCGTTGGCGAAGGTGGACAGCTGGTCGACCATCGTGTTGATGGTGTCCTTCAGCTGCAGCACCTCGCCCTGGGCGTCGACCGTGATCTTCTTGCTGAGGTCGCCGCGGGCCACCGCCGTGGTGACCTGGGCGATGTTGCGGACCTGGTGGGTCAGGTTGTTGGCCATCGAGTTGACGTTGTCGGTCAGGTCCTTCCAGATGCCCGAGACGCCGCGCACATTGGCGCGGCCGCCCAGCTTGCCCTCGGTGCCGACCTCGCGGGCGACGCGGGTGACCTCGTCGGCGAAGGCGGAGAGCTTGTCCACCATGGTGTTCATGGTGTCCTTCAGCTGGAGGATCTCGCCGTGGGCGTCGGCGGTGATCTTCTTGGTGAGGTCGCCCTGGGCCACCGCCATCGCCACATTGGCGATGTTGCGCACCTGGCTGGTCAGGTTGTTGGCCATGGAGTTGACGTTGTCGGTGAGGTCCTTCCAGATGCCCGACACCCCGCGCACCTGGGCCTGGCCGCCCAGCTTGCCCTCGGTGCCCACCTCGCGCGCCATCCGGGTGACCTCGTCGGCGAAGGTGGACAGCTGGTCGACCATCGTGTTGATGGTGTCCTTCAGCTGCAGCATCTCGCCCTGGGCGTCCACGGTGATCTTCTTGCTGAGGTCGCCCTCGGCGACCGCGGTGGTCACCTGGGCGATGTTGCGGACCTGGTAGGTGAGGTTGTTGGCCATCGAGTTGACGTTGTCGGTCAGGTCCTTCCAGATGCCCGACACCCCGCGCACGTTCGCCCGGCCGCCCAGCTTCCCTTCGGTGCCGACCTCGCGGGCGACGCGGGTGACCTCGTCGGCGAAGGACGACAGCTGGTCCACCATCGTGTTGACGGTGTTCTTCAACTCCAGCATCTCGCCCTGCACGTCCACCGTGACCTTGCGGGTCAGATCGCCCCGCGCCACCGCCGTCGTCACCACCGCGATGTTGCGCACCTGGTAGGTGAGGTTGTCGGCCATCGAGTTGACGTTGCCGGTGAGGTCCTTCCAGATACCGGAGACGCCCTTGACGTTGGCGCGCCCGCCCAGCTTGCCCTCGGTGCCGACCTCGCGGGCGACGCGGGTGACCTCGTCGGCGAAGGACGACAGCTGGTCCACCATCGTGTTGACGGTGTTCTTCAACTCCAGCATCTCGCCCTGCACGTCCACCGTGACCTTGCGGGTCAGATCGCCCCGCGCCACCGCCGTCGTCACCACCGCGATGTCGCGGACCTGGGCGGTGAGCCGCCCGGCCATCCGGTTCACCGACTCGGTGACGTCCTTCCAGGCGCCCGAGACGCCCCGCACATTGGCCCGGCCGCCCAGCTTGCCCTCGGTGCCCACCTCGCGGGCCACCCGGGTGACCTCGCCGGTGAAGGAGGAGAGCTGGTCCATCATCCGGTTCAGCGAGGAGCCGAGCCGCAGCAGCTCGCCGCCGAGGGGCTGGCCGCCGGCCGCCGGGTCGACGCGCTGGGAGAGGTCGCCGTCGGCGACCGCGTCGAGCACCAGCGCCACCGAGGTGACCGGGCGGCTGACGTCGTCGAGCAGCTGGTTCACCGCCCAGGCGCCGTCGGCCCAGCTGCCGCTGGCGCCGTTGAGGTTCACCCGGTCGTCCAGCCGCCCCTCGCGGCCGACGATCCGGCCGACCCGGGTCAGTTCGTCGCAGAAGCCCTGATTGCGTTCGACCACGTCGTTGTAGGCGCGGGCGATCTCGCCCATGGTGCCGCCCGCGCCCGGGTCGAGCCGGACGCTGAAGTCGCCGTCGCGCGCCGCCACCAGCGCCGCGAGCAGGTCGCGGAGCTCGCGGTCGAGGTCCTCGCTCGCCTGAATCGTGCCCGCCACTTCGACCCCCAAGTAACTGCTGCCGGCGCAGCCTCGTCTCGTTCCGGCCCCTTGCGCGGGGCCTTCGTTGCGGCCCGGCGCGCGCCGGGTCTTGTTCCCGCCCGCGGGGGCGGCTACGTTGTTGCGGCCCCTCGCCTACCATCGAACTGCGCATCGGTTCAGGTGGCCGGCCTGACCCCGGCGGCCCGCACTCTGTCACTGTCCGGGCCACCACGCGGAACGGCCGTCCAGATCCCACCGGAAGCGGAACGCTCGACGATCGCTACATACCGTGTACATCACGAACGCCGCCTAGAGGAACCGTACGACTCAACAATGCCATCCATAGCGCCGAAATCCGCATTCCGCAGGTTCGAACCCTCGCCGGACACCTCCGCGAGCGCGCGGACCTTCGTGCGCGACACCCTGGCAGAGTGGGACTCCGCCGAGTTCACCGACGACGCCGTGCTGCTGGCCAGCGAGCTGGTCACCAATGCGGTGGTGCACGCGCGCACCCCGGTGGAGGTCATCTGCCGCCACGACGGCGTCGGCGTGGAAATCATCGTCCGCGACGAGCTGCCGCACCGGCCGGTGCCTCAGGTCGGCCCGGTGGAGATCGACACCTCCCCCTCACTGGACATGGAGCGCAACGGCGGCCTGGGGCTGGCGCTGACCGGCATGATCGCCTCGTCCTGGGGCGTCACCTACGGCCGCGACGACAAGGCGGTGTGGTTCCGGCTGGACCGCGACCCCGAGGCGGCGCCGCCCGCGGGCGTCCCCGGCGGCGCGCAGCGCCAGGGGGCCGGCCGCACCCTGCGGATGCCCGACCCCTGGAGCCCGCTGGAAGAGGTGCTGGCGGCGCGGCTGCCGCTGGACGAGATGCTGGAGCGCGTCGTCGGGGTCGCCCGCGAGGTCCTGGGCGGCGATGCCGCCTACATCTCCCTGGCCACCTCCGAGGAGTCGGAGTGGGAGGTGCGCACCGCCGTCGGGCTGGCCGACGACGGCTGGACCCCGTTCCGGGGCCGCACCGAGGAGATCTTCGCCTCGGCGGCGCCCGAGCTGGGCCCGGTCATCAACGACGACCTCGACGCCGCCCGGCCGCAAACCGGCCGGCTGCGCGCCGCGCGGATGCGCTCGCTGGTCACCGCCGCCCTGATCGTCGACGGCCGCACCACCGGGCTGATCGGCGTCGCCTCGCGCCGCCCCCGCCACTTCGGCTCCACCGCGGCCGGGCGGCTGCAGCAGGGCGCCGACCGGATCGCGCTGCCGGTGGAGCGGGCCAGGCTGGCCGAGGTGGAGCTGGCCAGGCGCGCCTCGCTGAGCTTCCTGGCCGAGGCCAGCGACCTGCTGACCGGCACCCTGGACGAGGAGATGACCGCCGCGCTGGCCGCGCAGCTGGCCGTGTCGCGGCTGGGCAGCTGGTGCGCGGTGCACACCGCCGACGAGGCCGGCTCGCCCAGGCTCGCCTACCTCACCCACCACGACGAGACCTCCGTCGACGGCCTGCACCGGCTGCTGGAGAAGTTCCCGCCCGAGCCGCGCCGCGAGCCCGGCCGGCTGTGGGGCGAGGCCGAGCTGCTGGGCACCGACCTGTCGGAGGCGCTGCGCACCGAGATCGCGCACGGCCTGGCCGTCAGCCTGCCGCTGACCAGCCGCGGCCGCCAGCTCGGCCTGATGACCCTGGGGCGGCCGCCGGGCGACGCCTTCCCGCGCGAGACGGCCGACGTCGCCGACGACCTCGCGCACCGCGTCGCGTCCGCGCTGGACAACGCCCAGCTGTACTCCGCGCAGTCGGCGATGAGCCAGGCGCTGCAGCGCAGCCTGCTGCCGAGCGCGGTGCCGGAGATCCCCGGTGTGGACCTGGAGCTGATCTACCGCCCGGCCGGCGAGGGCACCGTGGTCGGCGGCGACTTCTACGACGTGTTCGGCACCGAGGGGCACTGGTGCGTGGCCATCGGCGACGTCTGCGGCACCGGCCCGGAGGCGGCGGCCGTCACCGGCCTGGCCAGGCACACCCTGCGCGCGCTGGCCCGCGAGGGCTACCCGCCGCCGCAGATCCTGGAGCGGCTGAACACCTCGATCCTGGACGAGGGCACCCGCGCACGCTTCCTGACCCTGCTCTACGGCGAGCTGAGCGCCCGCCCCGAGGGCGGCTGGCGGCTGCGGCTGATCTCGGCCGGCCATCCGCTGCCGCTGGTGCTGCGCCCCACGGGCGAGGTCTTCTTCGGCGCCGAGCCGCAGCCGCTGCTCGGCGCCTTCGACGACATCTCCTTCCAGACCGAGGACCTGGAGCTGCACCCGGGCGACGTACTGCTGGCCGTCACCGACGGGGTCACCGAGCGCCGCACCGGCAGCAAGATGATCGGCGACGACGGCCTGGCCGAGATCCTGTCCGACTGCGTCGGCCTGACCGCGGCCGCGGTCGGCACCCGCATCGAGCGGGCGCTGGAGGACTTCGCCCCCGGCGCCCACAACGACGACACCGCGATGCTCATCCTGCGCTTCCTGTGACTCCGCCGGACGGGAACGGCGTACCGGCCCGAACCGTCTCGAACGCCTCTTTGGGGGCAGTGCACCCGTAGAGGCCGGGCGGGGGCCCGGCGGGTTGCGGGGGGAACCATGCTGCACGAACTCACCCGCCACTGGTGGGTATGGACCCTGCGCGGGGCGGCCGCGATCGTCTTCGGACTGCTCGCGGTGGTCTGGCCCGGCGTGACCATCGCGGTCCTGGTCATCCTCTTCGGCGCGTACGTGCTGGTCGACGGAGTCTCGCTGCTGGTGGCGGCGGTGCGCGGCGGCACGCGGGGACCGCGCTGGCCCCTGGCGGCCGAGGCGGCGCTCAGCATCGGCTTCGGTGTGGTGGCGCTGCTGTGGCCGGGCCTCACCGCGATCGCGCTGCTGCTGCTCATCGCCGCCTGGGCGATCGTGACCGGCGCGCTGCGGATCGCGATGGCGGTGCGGCTGCGCCGCGAGATCGCCAATGAGTGGCTGCTGGTCCTCAGCGGTGTCCTCGCGGTGCTGTTCGGCGTGGTGGTGGCGGTGGCGCCGGGCGCGGGCGCGCTGGCGCTGGTCTGGCTGATCGCCCTCTACGCGCTCATCGCCGGCGTGGCGATGATCGCGCTCTCGCTGCGGCTGCGCTCGCTCTCGCGCGACTCCGAACGGGTCTGAGCGGCCGGGCGGGCCCGCCACCGGGCGCCCGACGGGCGCGGTCGCCGGACGCGGCGGCCGCGCCCGTCGGCGTGGGCGGGCGCTACTCCCCCTCGGACGGGTTCAGCCGCTGCAGCCAGGTGGCGCGGTGCGGGCCGACGCGCTTGCTGATCAGCTCGGTGATCTGCCCCTCGGCGAGGTCGCGGGCCAGGACGCAGGCCCGGGCGACGCCGGCCGCCCGGCTGGCTCCGTGGGCGATGACGACGGTGCCGTTCAGGCCGAGCAGGGCGGCGCCGCCGTAGGTGTCGGAGTCCAGCCGCTCGCGCAGCTCGCGCAGCCGGCCGCGCTGGAGGACGGCGCCGACGCGGGCCAGCGGGCGGGAGGTGATGGCGCTGCGCACCTCCTCGAAGGCGAAGCGCACCGCGCCCTCCACCGACTTCAGCGCCACATTGCCGGTGAAGCCGTCGGTGACCACCACGTCCACCTGGCCCGCCAGCAGGTCGTGGCCCTCCACATTGCCCAGGAAGTGCAGCCGCCCGGCGTCCGCCGGCGCCTCGGGCGGGTCGGCCAGCAGCTCCGACGCCTTGCGGGCCAGCTTGTTGCCCTTGCCCGGCTCGGTGCCGATGGTGAGGATGCCCACCCTCGGCTCGGCCACCCCCAGCGCGGTCTGCGCGTAGGCGACGCCCAGGTGGGCGAACTGCACTAGCATCTCGGGCTTGGCGTCGGCATTGGCGCCGGCGTCCAGCAGCACGGTCGGGTTGGGGCGGGTGGGCAGCGCGACGGCCAGCGCCGGGCGCAGCACCCCGGACTGGGGGCGCAGCCGCACCGTCGAGGTGGCGACGATGCCGCCGGTGGACCCGGCCGACACCATGGCCTGCGCCTGGTGCGAGCGGACCAGCCGGCAGGCGACGGCGACGCTGGACCGGGGCCGCCGCCAGCTCGACATCGCCCCCTCGCCCATGCCCAGCACGTCCTCGGCGTGCACGACGGGGATCTCGTCGACGGCGCCGAGCGCGAGCAGCCGCGCCCGCACCTCGGGGGCCCGGCCGACCAGCACGACGTGCACGCCGTGCTCGCGCTGGGCCGCCACCGCCCCGGCCACCGCCTCGTCGGGCGCGTGGTCGCCGCCCATCGCGTCGACCGCGATCAGCGGGGGCCTGCGGCGCGCGGGCTCAGCGGGCATGGGCGTCCTCACGTGGGCGATGGGATGGTGCGGCGCCCTCCGGGACTCCGGCGCGCACGGCGGGCGCACGGGGACCGCCGGCCGCCCGGCGGTCGCAGAGGGGGACGCCATGCATGCTAGCCGCTGCTCCCGGGCCGGCCGAGCCGGCGCCCTTCGCGCGGCTCACGGCCGCCGCGTCGCCGCGCTCGTGCGATCCGGGCGGAGCGGAGCCCGTCAGGCGGGCCGGGTCCACAGGGCGTAGCCGAGCAGGATCAGCCAGACGGCCAGCGACATGTGCAGGGCGCGGTCGGCGGCGGCGAGCAGCACCAGGTCGGGCCAGCGGGGCGCGGTGGCGGCCAGCATCCCGGGGCGCAGCAGGGACACGGCGGCGGCCGACGCCGTGTAGAGGACGAGCAGCGGCGGGACGGCGCGGGTGAAGGCGCGGCTCCACCCCTGCTGCCTGGCCAGCACGCCGAGGGTGAGCATGGCGACGCCCGCGGCGGCCACCGAGAAGACCTCGGCGGCGGTGTGCATGTAGTGCGAGAAGGTGAGCGGGCCCACACCGCCGATCCGGCGGCAGGCGGTGTCCAGGCTCTCGGCGCAGTCCTTGCCGGCCACCGCGCCCAGCAGGGCCGAGAGCCCGAACAGGGCCAGCGCCAGCCAGCCGGCCACCGACAGCGGGCGCACCGGCAGCCGCACCAGCGCGTACAGGGCGACGACCGTGGCCAGCGCCCCGGCCGCTCCGGTGCCCGCGGCGTGCAGCCACCAGAAGGGCACGTTCTTGGAGACCAGCTCCCCGACCTGCGCCGGCTGCACGTGCGGGGCCAGCACCGGGGCGAGCGCCCAGGTGCTCATGGCCAGCCCGGCCAGCACGGCCGCGACCGGCAGCACGCCGACGAAGCGGCTCACCGCCGCCCGCCGAGACCTCTCGTCCATCCCCGCCCCCTCGCGCCGAGCATAGAAGGCCCGGCCCGCCCGACCCACCGCCGCGATCCAGCGCCCGCCACCGCCGCCACGACCTTTTCGGCGACCGGAACCCGTACTGAGCACCAGAACAGGGGCCCCAAAGGGTGATCTTCCGGCTTGTTCGGGTAGGA
The DNA here is from genome assembly GCF_003002095.1 of Allonocardiopsis opalescens. Classification (GTDB taxonomy): domain Bacteria; phylum Actinomycetota; class Actinomycetes; order Streptosporangiales; family Streptosporangiaceae; genus Allonocardiopsis; species Allonocardiopsis opalescens. The sequence goes on from NZ_PVZC01000002.1 coordinate 234,376, forward strand.
AAGGGGAGCCACAGATCGACTTACGCCCACAGTCAGATTCTCTGACGCTCCCGGCGCGGCGGGGACGGATCCCGCTCCGGCGCGGGCGGCGCCGCGACGGCCCGCCCGGCCGGTCCCCCACGGGCGCCGGGCCCCGGCGGCCGGCCGCGAGCGCCTGCCGCCGTCCGAACGAGGCCGGCCGGCGCACGGCCGCGCCGCAGCACACCTGAGGGGAGACGCGTGAGCATGACGCGAGAGGCGGTTCCCGCCGCCGGACGCCGGTTCCGGGCCTACACCGCGAAGCATCTGGACGAACTCACGGCCCGAGCCGGGCTGTCGGCCGACGAGCGGCTGGCCGTCCGCGCCGTCGCGGCGGTACTGCCCTTCCGGGTGAACGCCTATGTCGTGGACGAGCTGGTCGACTGGTCGGCCGCTCCCGACGATCCGATCTACCGCCTCGTCTTCCCGCAGCCCGACATGCTGCCGGCCGCCGACGTGGCCGAGATCGCCGGCCTGCTGAGCGCCGGCGCGCCGCGCGAGGAGCTGAACCGGGCGGCCAACCGGGTGCGCGCGGGGCTCAACCCGCACCCGGCCGGGCAGCTGGCGCTGAACATCCCGCGGGCCGGGGAGGAGCCGCTCCCCGGCGTGCAGCACAAGTACCCCGAGACGGTGCTGTTCTTCCCCAAGCAGGGCCAGACCTGCCACGCCTACTGCACCTACTGCTTCCGCTGGGCCCAGTTCGTCGGCGAGCCCGACCTGAAGATGGCCAATGACGACATCGGCTCGCTGGTCCGCTACCTCGGCGCGCACCCCGAGGTGACGAGCGTGCTGATCACCGGCGGCGATCCGATGATCATGGGCGGCGGGGTGCTGGCCCGCTACATCGAGCCGCTGCTGGCGCTGCCGCAGCTGGAGTCGATCAGGATCGGCACCAAGTCGCTGGCCTACTGGCCGCAGCGCTTCGTCACCGACCCCGACGCCGACGAGACTCTGCGGCTGTTCGAGCGGGTGGTGGACTCCGGCCGCTCGCTGGCCTTCATGGCGCACTTCTCCCACCCGCGCGAGATGGCGCCGCCGCTGGTGCACGAGGCGGTGCGCCGGATCCGGGACACCGGCGCGGTGGTGCGCACCCAGGCGCCGCTGATCCGCTCGATCAACGACGACGCCGCGGTCTGGGCGGACATGTGGCGCACCCAGGTGCGGCTCGGCATGGTCCCGTACTACATGTTCGTGGAGCGCGACACCGGTCCGCAGGACTACTTCGCGGTGCCGCTGGCGCGGGCGAGCGAGGTGTTCAACGCCGCCTACCGGCAGGTGTCGGGGCTGGCCCGCACCGTGCGCGGCCCGTCGATGTCGGCCACGCCCGGCAAGGTCTGCGTGGACGGCGTGCTGGAGGTGGCCGGGGAGAAGGTCTTCCAGCTGCACTTCATCCAGGCCCGCGACCCCGAGCTGGTGAACCGGCCCTTCTTCGCCCGCTACGACGAGAAGGCGGCCTGGCTGTCGGAGCTCAAGCCCGCGCTGGGGGCCACCCACTTCCCCTTCCAGCTGGCCCCCTCCGCCGAGGCCGACCCCGTGCCGGCCGTGCCGGTCCGCCCGGCGCACCCCTGACGCGGCCCGTCCGCACCGGCCGTGTGGCGAGCGCCGCACGGCCGGTCCGCCGCCCGCGGGCCGGCCGGTACTAGCATCGGTAGCCGCGGCCGCGCCGGCGGCCGCCCGCCGGTGCGGCGGTCCGACAAGGCGAGGGGCAGCGCTGAGCGAGCCGGAGTTCTCGATCGGGGTGGACATCGGCGGCACCAAGGTGGCCGCCGGGGTGGTGGACCGCGCGGGCCGCGTCCGCGCCAGGGCGCGCAGCGAGACCCCCGACCGCAGCAAGAGCCCCAAGGCCGTCGAGGACACCATCACCGCCGTCGTCGACGAGCTGCGCCGCTCCTACGAGGTCGCCGCCGTGGGCGTGGGCGCCGCCGGCTTCGTGGACGAGGCCGGCGCCACCGTGCTGTTCGCCCCGCACCTCGCCTGGCGCGGAGAGCCGCTGCGCGACCGGCTGCGCGAGCGCCTGGGCCTCACCGTGGTGCTCGACAACGACGCCAACGCCGCGGCCTGGGCCGAGTACCGCCTGGGCAGCGCGCGGGGCCGCCGCGACGTGCTGTGCGTGACGCTCGGCACCGGCATCGGCGGCGCGCTGATCGTCGGGGGCGCCCTGTACCGGGGCCGCTACGGCACCGCGGGCGAGTTCGGCCACATGGTGGTGATGCCGGGCGGGCACCGCTGCGAGTGCGGCAACCGCGGCTGCTGGGAGCAGTACGCCAGCGGCAACGCCCTGGTCCGCGAGGCGCGCGAGCTGGCGCGCACCGACTCCCCCGTCGCCAGGCAGCTGCTGGACGCGGTGGCCGGCGACCCCGACCAGGTCACCGGCCCGCTGGTCACCCGGCTGGCGCTGGCCGGCGACCCGGCCGCGGCCGAGCTGCTGGACGACGTCGGCACCTGGCTGGGCCGGGGGCTGGCCAATCTCGCCGCCGCCTTCGACCCCGCGTTGTTCGTGGTGGGCGGCGGGGTCTCCGACGCGGGCGACCTGCTGCTCGGGCCGGCGCGGCTCGCCTTCCGGCGGGCGCTGACCGGCCGCGGCTACCGGCCGGAGGCGTCGATCGTGCGCGCCTCCTTCGGCAATGAGGCGGGGCTGGTGGGCGCCGCCATCCTGGCCAGGGAGGCCGCGCTCGGCGCGGCCGGCTGAGGGTCCCCGGCGGGGCGCGCCCGTCCCCACCTCCAACGACGGTGACCGCGCGGACGCGTTCGTTCACGCAGCGTTAGTATCGCGGCATGGACTGGGGAGACGTCGACAGCCGCGCCTGCTCGGTCGCACGCGCCCTGGAGGTGGTCGGGGAGCGCTGGTCGCTGCTGATCGTGCGCGACGTCTTCAACGGCATCCGCCGCTTCGACGAGCTGCGCGACCATCTCGGGGTGGCCCGCAACGTGCTCAGCCAGCGGCTGCGCACCCTGGTGGGCGCGCGGGTGCTGGACCGCGTCCCCTACCGGGAGGGCCGCCAGCGGCGCCGCTTCGAGTACCGGCTGACCGAGCGCGGCCGCGAGCTGGTGCCGGTGCTGCTCGCCCTGATGGCCTGGGGCGACCGCAACCTGGCCGGCGGGGAGGGGCCGCCGGTGCTCGCCGAGCACCTGGACTGCGGCAAGCGGGTGCGGATGGTGCCGGTCTGCGGAGCGGGCCACGTGCTCGGCAGCGCCTCCGACCTGGTGTTCACCCCGGGGCCCGGCGCGCGCAAGTCCGAGCGCCCGGCGGTCCGGCCGGACGAACCCGAACGCCGTTCTAGTCCATCCCGTACAGTGCTGCCATGGAGTTGACTGGAACAGCAGCCATCGTTTCCGGAGGGGCCAGCGGACTCGGTGCCGCCACGGCCCGCGAGCTCGCCGCCCATGGCGTCACCGTCGTCATCGCCGACCTCAACCGCGAGGCGGGCGAGGCCCTGGCGGCCGAGATCGGCGGCGTCTTCGCCGCCACCGACGTGTCCGACGAGGCGCAGGTGCAGGCCGCGGTGGACGCCGCGGTCGCCACCGGGGCGCCGCTGCGCATCCTGGTGAACAGCGCCGGCATCGGCTGGGCCTCGCGCACGGTGAACCGGGACGGCAGCCCGCACGACCTGGCGTCCTACCGCAGGGTCATCGAGATCAACCTGATCGGCACCTTCAACCTGCTGCGGCTGGGCGCCGCCGCCATCGCCGCCACCGACCCGGTCGACTCCGACGGCACCCGCGGCGCGGTCGTCAACACCGCCTCGGTCGCCGGCATCGAGGGCCAGGTCGGCCAGATCGCCTACTCCTCGTCCAAGGGCGGCATCATCGGGATGACGGTGCCGGCCGCACGCGACCTCGCCGCCATCGGCGTGCGGGTGAACACCATCGCGCCCGGCATCATCGACACCCCCATCTACGGCGAGGGCGAAGACGCCGAGGCGTTCAAGGCCAAGCTGATCGCCCCGGTCGCCTTCCCCAAGCGGCTGGGCCGGGCCGAGGAGTTCGCCCACCTGGTCCGTGCCCTGATCGAGAACGACTACGTCAACGCCGAGACGATCCGCTTCGACGGCGGCATCCGGTTCCAGCCGAAGTGACCCCCGCCCGGGGCGGCCTCCCCCGGGCCGCCCCGGCCAGATGAGGAGGTGCCCATGTCCGACGAGGTGCTGGTCGAGTACGACGGGCGGACCTGCGTCGTCACCATCAACAGACCGCGGGTCCGCAACGCCGTCAACGGCGCGGTGGCGCGCGGTGTCGCCGCCGCCCTGGAGGAGCTGGACGCCCGCGACGACCTGGCCGTCGGCATCGTGACCGGCGCGGGCGGCACGTTCTGCGCCGGGATGGACCTCAAGGGCTTCCTGGCCGGCGACCTGCCGATCGTGGAGGGGCGCGGCTTCGGCGGCTTCGCCGAGCGGCCGCCGCGCAAGCCGCTGATCGCCGCCGTCGAGGGCTACGCCCTGGCCGGCGGCTTCGAGGCGGCGCTCGCCGCGGACCTGCTGGTGGCCGCCGAGGACGCCCGCTTCGGCATCCCCGAGGCCAAGCGGGGCCTGGTGGCGGCGGCGGGCGGCCTGCTGCGGCTGCCGCACCGGCTGCCGCGCAATGTCGCGATGGAGCTGGCGCTCACCGGCGACTTCCTGACCGCGCCGCGTGCGCACGAGCTGGGCCTGGTCAACCGCCTCGCGCCCAGCGGCGGCGCCCTGGCGGAGGCGCGGCGGCTGGCCGAGCAGATCGCGGCCAACGCCCCGCTGGCCGTGGTCGCCTCCAAGCGGGTGATCACCGAGTCGGCCGACTGGACCGCGGACGAGGCATGGGAGCGGCAGCGCGCCATCACCGACCCCGTCTTCGGCAGCGCCGACGCCATGGAGGGCGCCGCCGCCTTCGCCGAGAAGCGCACCCCGAACTGGACCGGCCGCTAGCCGCGCGGTGCGGCGCGGACACCCCGTCCGCGCCGCACCACAATCCAGTTTCTATTTACAACCACACTTGCCAGTCGTAGAGTCCTGTTGTGGCCGCACCGCGCGGTGCCGGCGGGATACGCACACACGAGGAGGCGGTCATGGGCAAGGTGGTCGTACAGGCGACGATGTCGCTGGACGGGTTCATCGCGGACCCCTCCGACCAGGTCGGCCCGCTGTTCGACTGGTACGGCAACGGCGAGGTGGAGGTGCACACCAAGCACCTGCCGGAACCCTTCCGCGTCTCGAAGGCCAGTGCCGCGTACCTGGGTGAGGCCTGGTCCACCATCGGCGCGCAGGTGATCGGCCGGCGGCTCTTCGACATCACCGACGGCTGGGGCGGCAGCCCCGTCGTGGGCGACGCCGTCTTCGTCGTCACCCACGAGCCCCCCGTCGGCTGGCGCCCGGACGCGCCCTTCACCTTCGTCACCGACGGCCTGGCCAGCGCGGTCGAGCAGGCGCGGCGGGTCGCCGGCGAGCGCGATGTCTCCGTCACCGGCGGCGACCTCTGCGGCCAGGCGCTCGCCGCCGGCCTGGTGGACGAACTGCGGGTGGACCTGGCCCCGGCCGTCTTCGGCTCCGGCGTCCGCTTCTTCGGCGACTTCGTCGGCCCGGCCGTGCTGCTCGACGACCCGAAGATCGTCCAGGGCGACCGCGTCACCCACCTGCACTACCGCGTCAGGAAGGGCTAAGGCCCCGCGCCCGGCCCGATGGGCGCGGCGCCCTGCTCAGGGCGCCTCGCGGATCGTCGGAGCCGCCGCCAGCGGTGCGGCCGGGGCGGCGGCCGGGGGGTCCGGCCGCGGCGGCACCGGCGGTACCCGCCGGCTGCGGGGCGCTGCGCGTGTGCCGCCGCGCAGGGCAGAGGGCCGCAGCGGCCAGCCCTCGGGGTCGGGCAGGTGGCGGCCGGCGATGAACTCCTGGAGATTGATCTTGAGGCGGATCAGCGGGCGGCGGATCCGCAGATTGCGGCGGTGCGCCCGGGCCAGCTTGCGGGAGCCCGCCGGGTAGCGCCAGCGGGCCCAGGGCGAACTCGGCACCGCCAGCCGCACCGCGCCGACGAGGGCCAGGCCGGGCACGAAGACTCCGACGATCCCGGTCCAGATCTTGCCCTTGAGCAGGGTGACCACCGACATCGCCAGGTTGAACACCACCGTGGCCGCCATCAGCGCGTAGGAGGTCCACGCGGCCGCCGGATCCGTACCGGGCGGCAGCGACTCGTAGCCGAACGGGCGCAGGCCGAGCAGCAGCAGCCCGGCCATCGCGATCGCGACGAACACCGCGTCGACGGAGGTGCGGCCGCGCTCGGTCCAGTAGACGTCGCTCAGGTGCAGGATGAGCGCGAACTCGTCCAGCACCAGCGCGGCCCCGAGCCCGAAGACGCAGGCGCAGACGGCCACCGCCCAGCCGGCGCCGTCGCTGATCATCAGCCGGCCCACCCCGCCGACCAGCATCAGCGCCACCCCGAAGACCACATGGTGGATGTGCAGCCCGCCGGGTGTGACGTTCCCCGGCCACCAGCGCACCTCGGCGCGGATGAGCCGGACGCTGATCCTGATCAGCACGAAGCCGGTCACGAACGCGACGAAGAAGCAGAACATCGGCAGCCTGCCGGTCTCGACGATCCGCTGGACGAAGAACGCGGTCAACGGCCTGGAGCCTCCTGTGCGTGCGAGGGGTGGGGGCGCGGCGGCCCACGGGGGTCGCGGGCGGGCGCGTACGGCCTGGTGGCGGCGGATGTGCGCGCTCGTGCGCACATTCCGGTCCGGTGCGGCCGGGACCGGGAAGTACGGTCCCGTCTGAAATGTACGCGGAGCGTACCGCCGCTGGCCAACGCGGCCGCCCCGCCCTCCCGCGCCCGCCCCGGCCGGGCCGGGCGGTATCGCGTCCGGCGGGCGCCCGGGCGTCGGTAGGCTCATGGCATGCCTGATCCGCAATCCGTGCTGGCGGAGCGGGTGCACAGCGCGCTCGTGACCGCCTTCGGCCCCGACCTCACCGGCACCGACCCGGTGGTCCGGCCGTCCCAGTTCGCCGACTACCAGTCGAACGTCGCCCTGCCGCTGGCCAAGCGGCTGCGACGGGCGCCGCGCGAGGTCGCGGCCGCGATCGTCGGCGGGCTCGACGTGCGCGCCGAGTGCGAGAGCGTCGAGATCAGCGGCCCGGGCTTCATCAACTTCACCCTGCGCGACTCCTGGGTGGCCGAGCAGACCCGGTCGCTGCTCGGCGACCCCCGGCTCGGCGTGCCGGCCGCCGCGCACCCGCAGAACATCCCGATCGACTACTCCGCGCCCAACGTCGCCAAGGAGATGCACGTCGGGCACCTGCGCACCACCGTGGTCGGCGACGCGCTGGCCCGCACCCTGGACTTCCTCGGCCACCGGGTCATCCGGCAGAACCACATCGGCGACTGGGGCACCCCCTTCGGCATGCTCATCGAGCACCTGCTGGAGGCCGGCGAGGACTCCGCCGAGGCCGAGAAGCTGCGCACCGACCCCAACGCCTTCTACAAGGCGGCCCGCGCCAAGTTCGACGCCGACCCCGACTTCGCGGGGCGGGCGCGCCGCCGGGTGGTGGCGCTGCAGGGCGGCGACCCCGAGACGCTGCGCCACTGGCACGAGCTGATCGAGCTGTCCAAGAGCTACTTCAACCGGGTCTACCGCACCCTCGGCGTCACCCTCACCGACGACGACCTCGCCGGGGAGAGCACCTACAACCGCTGGCTGGCCGAGATCTGCGCCGAGCTGGAGGACGCCGGCATCGCCCGGATCAGCGAGGGCGCGCTGTGCGTGTTCCTGGACGAGTTCACCGGCCGCGAGGGCAAGCCGGTGCCGCTGATCGTGCGCAAGAGCGACGGCGGCTACACCTACGGCACCACCGACCTCGCCACCGTGCGCTACCGGGTCCAGGAGCTGAAGGCCGACCGCATCGTCTACGTGATCGGCGCCCCGCAGGGCCTGCACCTGCAGATGGTCTTCGCCACCGCGCGCAAGGCGGGCTGGCTGCCCGACACGGTCGAGCCGGTGCACGTCCAGATCGGCAACGTCCTGGGCACCGACGGCAAGATCCTGCGGAGCCGCAGCGGCGAGTCGATGCGGCTGATGACGCTGGTCGACGAGGCGGTGCGCCGGGCCGGCGAGGTGGTCGCCACCACCCGCCCCGAGCTGGACGACGCCACCCGCGCGCACATCGCCGAGCAGGTCGGGATCGGCGCGGTCAAGTACGCCGACCTCTCGGTCTCCCACGACACCGAGTACGTCTTCGACTTCGACCGCATGCTGGCGCTGACCGGCAACACCGGCCCCTACCTCCAGTACGCCGTGGCGCGGATCCGGTCCATCTTCCGCAGGGGCGGCATCGATCCCTCGGCGGTGCGGGGGCCGATCGCGATCGGCGAGCCGGCCGAGCGCGCGCTGGCGCTGCACCTGCTGGGACTCGGCGCCGTGCTGGAGCAGGTCGGCGAGCTGCTCGAACCGCACCGCCTGTGCGCGTACCTGTACGAACTGGCCTCGGCCTTCACCACCTTCTACGACCAGTGCCCGGTGCTGCGCGCGCCCGACGCCGCCGTCCGCGACTCCCGGCTGGCGCTCACCCAGGTCACCCTGGACGCGCTGGTGCTCGGGCTGTCCCTGCTGGGCGTGAGCGCCCCCGAGCAGATGTAGCGGCGCTCCCCCGAGTGCTCCCGAGCGCCCGGCGGCCCGGCCTCCCCGCGAGGCGGCCGCCGGGCGTTCTGCTTCGCGTGCCCCGGCCGGGCCGGGGCGGCGGGATGCCGGCACGACCCGATTTGCGACCCCTTTCCCACCAACAACCGCTTTTTCGAAATATCGGACACATATCCGCGATTGCGAACCATCCACATTCCCTGATTGCCGATTTCCCCGGATCTTGGCGGATCAATTGACAGTGAAGCGATCATCGGGACATGATTGCAGCGTCTGCCACTAATGGCTCGGACACGAAATACCTTAGTAGACCAAGACCATTCAACGGGAATGTGATCCGCATCACGACGATGCGGATATAGCCCCCTTCGCCATTCCCGTTGCCGATCATCCCCCGAATTACCCCGCGAACTCTGATGGGTGGTGTGCATCGTGACGGAAACGGTGGCTCCGGAGTCGGACGTCGAAGCCGGTCAGCCCCAGCAGCTCAGCCTCGCCGCGGCGGCGGCGCGCAACCTCGCCACGACGACCAAGTCGGTCCCCCAGATGCAGGGCATCACCTCCCGGTGGCTGCTGCGCATGCTGCCCTGGGTGGAGGCGTCCGGCGGCGTCTACCGGGTCAACCGCCGGCTCAGCTACGCCGTCGGCGACGGACGCGTCAGCTTCACCAACACCGGCGCCGACGTGCGCGTCATCCCCGAGGAGCTGTGCGAACTCCCCTCGCTGCGCGGCTTCGACGACGCGTCGGTGCTGTCGGCCCTGGCGGAGCGCTTCGAGCAGCGCGAGTACCAGGCCGGCGAGGTCATCGTGGAGGCCGGCCAGCCGACCGACGCGCTCTACCTGATCGTGCACGGCAAGGTGAACAAGATCGGCCGCGGCGAGTACGGCGACGACACCGTGCTCGACGTGATGGCCGACGGCGAGCACTTCGGCGAGCAGCTGCTGTCGGAGTCCGAGCCCACCTGGGACTTCACCGTCAGGACGGTCACCCCCTGTACCGTCCTGCGGCTGCCCGACCAGTCCTTCCAGCAGCTCAACGGGCATTCCGAAAGCCTGCGCGAGCACATCAGGCGGGCCCGCGCCGGTCTCGGGCCGCACAACGAGCACGGCGAGGCCGACGTCGCGGTCGCCTCGGGCCACGACGGCGAGCCGGTGCTGCCCGGCACCTACGTGGACTACGAGCTCTCCCCGCGCGAGTACGAGCTGAGCGTCGCGCAGACGGTGCTGCGGGTGCACACCCGCGTCGCCGACCTCTACAACCAGCCGATGAACCAGCTCGAACAGCAGCTGCGGCTGACCATCGAGGCACTGCGCGAGCGCCAGGAGAACGAACTGATCAACAACAGGGATTTCGGTCTCCTGCACAATGCCGACTTCAGCCAGCGCATTCACACGCGTTCCGGCCCTCCGACCCCGGACGACCTCGACGAATTGCTGGCCAAGGTCTGGAAGGAGCCGGCGTTCTTCCTGGCGCACCCGCGCACCATCGCCGCCTTCGGCCGTGAATGCAGCCGCCGGGGCGTCTATCCGACCAGCGTCGACATCAACGGGAACAAAGTGCCGTCCTGGCGCGGCGTGCCGCTGCTGCCGAGCAACAAGATCGGTATCTCGCCGACCCGCACCAGCTCCATCCTGCTGATGCGCACCGGCGAGCAGAGCCAGGGCGTCATCGGGCTGCACCAGACCGGGCTTCCCGACGAGTACCAGCCGGGCCTGTCGGTGCGCTTCATGGGCATCAGCGAGCAGGCCATCATGTCCTACCTGGTCAGCGCCTACTACTCGGCCGCCGTCCTGGTCCCCGACGCGCTCGCGGTGCTGGAGCACGTCGAGATCGGCCGCGAAGGCTGATCCCCCGGGCGGCCGAGCCGCCGCGCCGGCGCGTCCGCACCATCCCGGACCGCGCCGGTCCCGGCGCCCGGGCCGCCGCGGGCGGCCGGCCCGTGCGGCCGCCCGGGCGGCGGGGTGGCACCCCCACCACCCCGCCGCGCACCGCGACCCGCTCCGGACAGGACGGGCGCGCCCTCCACCCGCCCGGCGCGACCGCGCCGCGCGTTCGCCCGGACCGGACGCGATCCGGCCGGCTGCCCGCTCCACTCGATTGGCGGAATCCCCTATGACCGTGCAGGAATCGGAGCGCGACCTGACCGTCGTACGCGCCCGGCTCAGCCTCGCCACCACCGCGGCCCGCAAACTGGCCACCACCACCAAGTCGGTCCCGCAGATGCAGGGCATCACCTCCCGGTGGCTGCTGCGGATGCTGCCCTGGGTGGAGGCGTCGGGTGGCGCCTACCGGGTGAACCGGCGGCTCAGCTACGCCGTCGGCGACGGACGCGTCAGTTTCACCAACACCGGCGCCGAGGTGCGGGTGGTGCCCGAGGAGCTGTGCGAGCTGCCGCAGCTGCGCGGCTTCACCGGCGCCGCGGCGCTCGGCGCGCTGGCCGAGCGCTTCGAGCAGCGCGAGTACGGTCCCGGTGAGACCGTGGTCGCGGTCGGCCGGCCGGCCGACGCGCTCTACCTGATCGCGCACGGCAAGGTGAACAAGATCGGCCGCGGCGAGTACGGCGACGACACCGTGCTCGACGTGATGGCGGGCGGCGAGTACTTCGGGGCGGGGCTGCTCGGCGGCGAGCCGGGCGACTGGGACTTCACCATCCAGACGGTGACGCCCTGCATCGTGCTGCGGCTGGACGCCGAGGCGCTCCAGGGGCTCGGCGGCGAGCACGCCGAGGCGCTGCGCCGGCACGCGCGGCAGGTCGGCGCCCGGCAGGCCCGTCCCAGCAACCGCCAGGGCGAGGCGGACGTCGCGGTCGCCTCGGGCCACGACGGCGAGCCGGTGCTGCCCGGCACCTACGTGGACTACGAGCGCTCGCCCCGCGAGTACGAGCTGAGCGTGGCCCAGACCGTGCTGCGGGTGCACACCCGGGTCGCCGACCTCTACAACCAGCCGATGAACCAGCTGGAGCAGCAGCTGCGGCTGACCGTGGAGGCGCTGCGCGAGCGCCAGGAGTACGAGCTGGTCAACAACCGCGAGTTCGGCCTGCTGCACAATGCCGACCTCAAGCACCGCATCTACACCAGGACCGGGCCGCCCACCCCCGACGACCTGGACGAGCTGCTGTCCCGGCGCCGCAAGTCGCGCTTCTTCCTCGCGCACCCGCGCGCCATCGCCGCCTTCGGCCGCGAGTGCAGCCGCCGCGGCGTCTACCCCGACACCGTCGAGCTGCACGGCCGCCCGGTCACCGCCTGGCGCGGCGTACCGCTGCTGCCCTGCGACAAGATCCCCATCTCACCGACGCGCACCACCTCGATCATGGTCATGCGCACCGGCCTGGAGGACCAGGGCGTCATCGGGCTGCACCAGACCGGCATCCCCGACGAGATCGAGCCCGCCATGAACGCCCGCTTCATGGGCATCGGCGAGCACGGCATCATGTCCTACCTGGTCAGCGCCTACTACTCGGCCGCCGTCCTGGTCCCCGACGCACTCGGCGTCCTCGAACAGGTCGAGATCGGGCACTGAGGGGGCCGACCATGGCGGGCACCGCACGCACGGCGGCCGGCACCCAGGGCGGCCAGACCGCCCCCCAGCCGCTCCCCGACGCCGCCGGGACGCAGCAGGCGGCGCGCCCCGCGCCCGAACTGCTGGCCTGGAGCAGATCAGCCTTCGACCCCGCGCTGCGCGCGGCGGCCGAGGCCCTGCCCGCGCCGATCCGGCAGATCGCCGGCTACCACTTCGGCTGGCTGGACGCCCAGGGCCGCCCCACCGGAGCCGACGGCGGCAAGGCCATCCGACCGGCCCTGGTGCTGCTGGCGGCCGAGGCCGTCGGCGCCGACCCGGCCGCCGCGGTGCCGGCGGCCGTCGCGGTGGAGCTGGTGCACGACTTCTCGCTGCTGCACGACGACGTGATGGACGGCGACGCCACCCGGCGGCACCGGCCCACCGCGTGGAGCGTCTTCGGGGTCGGCCCGGCCATCCTGGCCGGGGACGCGCTGCTCACCCTCGCCTTCGACGTGCTGGCCGCCAGCGGGCACCCCTCGGCCCAGGACGGCATGCGGATGCTCAGCGCCGCCGTGCAGGTGCTGATCGACGGCCAGAGCAGCGACATGGCCTTCGAACGGCGCGAGAACGTCGACCTGGCGCAGGCGCTGGGCATGGCCGAGAACAAGACGGGGGCGCTGCTGGGCTGCGCCTGCGCGCTGGGTGCCCTGTTCGGCGGCGGCACGGCGGAGCAGACCGCGCTGCTGCGCGGCTTCGGCGAACGGCTCGGCCTGTCCTTCCAGCTCGTCGACGACCTGCTCGGCATCTGGGGCGATCGGGCGGCCACCGGGAAGCCGGTCCACTCCGACCTGCGCAACCGCAAGAAGTCGCTGCCGGTCGTCGCCGCGCTGACCTCCGGGACCCCGGCCGGAGCCGAGCTGGCCGGCCTCTACCACCGCGAGGGCGCGCTGACCGAGGCCGAACTGGCCCGCGCGGCCGCTCTGGTCGAGCTGGCCGGCGGGCGCGACTGGGCGCGGCGCCGGGCCGGCGAACTGCTCGATACCGCCCTCGACCGGCTCGGCTCGGTGGGCCCGCACGCGCGGCCCGCCGCGGAGCTGGCCGAACTGGCTCGCCTGGTCGTCCGGCGGGACCACTGATCGCGGGCCCGCCCCGCCCGGCGCCGCGGCCCGGCGGCACGGGCGGGCGGGCCCGTCCGCCCCACGCTCCGCCCCCGCCGCCGTCCCATCCCTGAGGAGGTCCACGATGTCCGCCACCGCAGCGCACCGCCTGGTCGCGGCGATCGCCCCGGACGCACTGGCGCCGGGCACCGTACTGGTCGCCGACACCCTGGCCGCCGACCCGCGGGCCGCCGGGCCCGGCGGCGGGGCCGATGTGCCCTGCCCGGCCGCCCCACTGGTCGAGGCCGAGCTGCGCCGGCTCGGGACGGCCACCGTGCGCGGAGTGCTCCGGCTGGCCCCCGCCGGCACCGACCCGGTCAGCCGCGACTCCGCCGCGGTGGCCGCGCTGCTGCGCGGCGGCGGCGCCGGGGTGGGCATCGGGGTGGCCGCCCCGCCCGATGACCACGCCGCCCGGCTGGCCGCCCGCGCCGCCCTGGCCTCCTGGCTGGCCGTGGCCGGCAGCCCCCGCACGGTGCTGCTGGCCGCGCCGCGGTCCTTCTGCGCCGGGGTGGAGCGCGCCATCGAGGTGGTCGAGCACGCGCTGCGGCAGCGCGGCGCCCCCGTCTACGTGCGCAAGCAGATCGTGCACAACACCCACGTGGTGGGCGAGCTGAGCGAGCGCGGCGCGGTGTTCGTGGACGAACTGGAGTCGGTGCCCGAGGGCGCCACCGTGGTCTTCTCCGCGCACGGGGTCTCGCCGCAGGTGCGGACGGAGGCCGAGCGGCGGCGGCTGCGGGTGATCGACGCGACCTGCCCGCTGGTCACCAAGGTGCACGTGGAGGCGCGCCGCTTCGCCGGGCGGGGCGACACGGTCGTGCTGATCGGGCATGCCGGGCACGAGGAGGTCGAGGGCACCCTCGGCGAGGCACCCGAGCACACCGTGCTGGTGGAGACGGTGGCGGACGTGGAGCGGCTGGAGGTGGCGGACCCCGAGCGGGTCTCCTACCTGACCCAGACCACCCTGGCGGTCGACGAGGCGGCCGAGGTGGTGGACGCGCTGCGGCGGCGCTTCCCCGCGCTGCGCGGCCCCGGCTCCGACGACATCTGCTACGCCACCACCAACCGGCAGGACGCGCTGGCCGCCATCGCCGAGGAGGCCCAGCTGGTGCTGGTGGTCGGCTCGGCCAGCTCCTCCAACTCGCGCCGGCTGGTGGAGCTGTCGCAGCGCCGCGGCACCGCCGCGCACCTGATCGAGGACGCCGCCGCCATCCGCCCCGACTGGCTGGCCGGCGTGCGCACCGTCGGCCTCACCGCCGGGGCGTCGGCCCCGCCCCGGCTGGTCGAGGAGGTCATCGCCATCCTGGGCGGCCTCGGCCCGGTGCGCGCGGTCGAACGCGAGACCGCGCGGGAGACGGTCCGCTTCACACTGCCCTCGGCGCTGCGCGGGCCGGGCTGAGGGCGGTGGCCGACCGGGACCCGGGGTCAGGCCGGTGCGGCGGGCAGCCGGACGGTGAAGACGGTGGCGCCCGGGCCGCCGGCCAGATCCGCCTCGCCGCCGTGGGCCCGCACCACCGCCCGGACGATCGCCAGGCCGAGCCCGGTGCTGCCGGTCGCCCGGGCGCGGGAGCCGTCCGCGCGGGTGAAGCGCTCGAAGACGGCGTCGCGCTGCTCGGGCGCGATCCCGGGGCCGTCGTCGGACACGGTGAGCACCACGGTGCCCGCCGCCCGGTCGCCGCGCAGGCCCACCGTGACGCGGGTTCCCGGCGGGGTGTGCACCCGCGCGTTGGACAGCAGGTTCGCGACGACCTGCTGCAGGCGGTGGGCGTCGCCGAGCACCGTCGCCTCGGCGGGCTCGGCGTCGATCTCCAGCAGCCACCGGTGCCCGCCGCCGGCCACCCGCGCGTCGTTGACCGCGTCGATGACCAACCGGGGCAGGCTCACCGTCCGCCGCTCCAGCTCCCGGCCCTCGTCCAGCCGGGCGAGCAGCAGCAGGTCCTCCACGAGGGCGGTCATCCGGACCGTCTCCGCCTCGATCCGGTCCAGCGCGTACACCGCGTCGGCGGGCAGCCCTTCGCCCATCCGCCGGGTCAGCTCGGAGTAGCCGCGGATCGCGCTCAGCGGGGTGCGCAGCTCGTGGCTGGCGTCGGCGACGAAGCGGCGGACCTTGTCCTCGCTGGCCTGGCGGGCCGTCAGCGAGCGCTCGATATGGCCGAGCATCCGGTTGAACGCCGCGATCACCTGCCCGGTCTCGGTGCCCGGGTCCGCTCCCCCGGCGGTGACGCGCTCGCCGAGGGCGGCGTCGCGGTCCAGCGGCAGGTCCGCGACCCGGGCCGCGGTCCGGGCCACGCTCTCCAGCGGGCGCAGCGCGAAGCGGATGTAGCCGGCGGCGAAAGCGACCAGCACCGCGACGCCGACGGCCGACACGGCGGCGATCGTCACCGCCAGCTGGAGGACCGCGGTGTCGGCCGGCCGGGTCGGGAGGCCGACGAGGAAGGCCGAGCCGGGCGTCGTGGCCAGCGCGACCCGGTAGCCGCCCAGCTCGCCGCCGAGGTCCGCGCCGTGGACCGGCCCCGGCTCGGCCGCCGCCAGCAGCCGCTCCAGCTGCTCGTCCGGCAGCGGCCGGACGGCGGAGTCGCGGTCTAGGTAGCCGGCGTGCAGCTCGCGGCCGTCGCTGATCACCAGCACCATGCCGGCCTCCGTGCCCGGGGCGGCGAGGATCATCTCCACCGGGGAGACGTCCTGCCCCGGCGGCGCCCGCAGCGCGGGCGCGGGCCCGGCGGTGCGGCCGATGGCGGTGCGCACCCGCTGGTCGAGCTGGTCCATCAGCACGGTGCGCAGGGTGAGCACGCTGCCGACGCAGATCACCAGGCTGATCAGGGTGACCACCGAGGCGACCGTCACCACCAAGCGGCGGCGCAGCGTGCGCGGCCGCGCGCCGGGCGGGCGCGGCCGGCGCCGCAGCCGCCGCCACCGCTCACGCATCGGTGGGCGGCTTGAGCACGTAGCCGACGCCTCGGACCGTGTGGATCATCGGCGCCCGGCCCGCGTCGATCTTCTTGCGCAGGTAGGAGATGTAGATCTCCACCACGCTGGACCGGCCGCCGAAGTCGTAGTTCCACACCCGGTCCAGGATCCGCGCCTTGCTGAGCACCCGCTGCGGGTTGCGCATCAGGAAGCGCAGCAGCTCGAACTCGGTGCCGGTGAGCGTGATCGGGGTGCCGCCCCGGCTCACCTCGTAGCTGTCCTCGTTCAGCGCCAGGTCGCCGACCCGCAGCACCGGGTCGCCCGCGGCGGCCAGGGTGAGCGTGGAGCGGCGGATCAGCCCTCGGGTCCTGGCCACCACCTCCTCCAGGCTGAAGGGCTTGGTGACGTAGTCGTCCCCGCCCGCCGTGAGCCCGGTGAGCCGGTCGTCCAGGGAGTCCTTGGCGGTGAGGAACAGCACGGGCACGTGGTCGCCGCCGGAGCGCAGCCGGGCCAGCACCTGGAGCCCGTCGAGGTCGGGGAGCATGATGTCCAGCACCAGTGCGTCGGGGCGGAACTCCCGGGCCAGCGACAGTGCGCTCCGCCCGGTGCCGGCGGTGCGGGTCTCCCAGCCCTCGTAGCGGAAGGCCATGGACAGCAGGTCGGCCAGGGTGGACTCGTCGTCGACCACCAGCACCCGCACGGGTGTGCCGTCGGCCTTGCGCAGCGGAGGCGCGAAGCGCGCGGGTCCGGACATGGGCTACCACCATCGCTCGGTCCGGCGGCGGGAATGGGCCGCCGCCGGGTGGCACGGGACATGGGCGGGTCCGCCGCGCGCCCCCGGAGCCGGGCGGGGGCGCCCGGCACGTCAGGAGCCGGCCGCTGCCGGCCGGGGCGCCGTCCGTCCGCGCGGCGCCCCGCTAGTGACGGTACCGTCGGCGATGTACAGGCGGCGATCCGCGCGGTCGGCCACGGCCGAGTCGTGCGTGACGACCACCACCGTCAGGCCCTGGTCGCGCCACAGCAGCTCCAGCAGGTCCATGACCTCGTCGCGGGTGACCTCGTCCAGGTTGCCGGTCGGCTCGTCGGCCAGCAGCACCTCGGGCTCCTTGACCAGGGCGCGGGCGATCGCCACCCGCTGCTGCTGGCCGCCGGACAGCTCGGCCGGCAGGTGGTCGAGCCGGTCGGCCAGGCCGACCCGGCCCAGGACCTCGGTGGACCTGCGGCGCCGCTCGGCACCGGCCGTGCCCAGGGGGGCCAGCGCGGTCTCCACGTTCTCCCGCGCGGTCAGGGTGGGAATCAGGTTGAAGTTCTGGAAGACGAAGCCGACCTGGCGGGCCCGTACCCGGGCCAGTTCGCGGTCGTCGGCGGCCGAGAGCACGGCGTCGCCCAGCCGCACCTCGCCGGAGCTGGGCCGGTCGAGCGCGCCGAGCATCTGCAGCAGCGTCGACTTGCCGCCGCCGGTCGGGCCCTGCACCGCGACCAGTTGCCCGGTCGGAATGCTCAGGTCGACGCTCCTGAGGGCGTGGACGGTGCGGTTGGTCTGCCGGTAGGTCTTGGTCACATTGCTGAGGGTGTACACGGTCGCTCCAGGAGGGTTCGCAGGGCGGGCTCAGTTGACGGCGCGCAGTGCCTCGGCCGGGCGCAGCCTGGCCGCGCGCCAGCCGCCGGACGCCCCCGCGACCAGGCCGCCGAGCGCGGCCAGTCCCACCGCGAGCAGGACGATCTGCACCGAGACCGGCGCGTTGAGCACGATGTCGGCGGTGCTTGCGGCGGCGTCAGAGCCGGGGCCGATCCGTACCGGCCCGCCGCCCGCCGGTTCGCCCTCCGGGCCGGCCGGCGCGTCGGTCACCGAGGACAGCGTGATGCCGGCGGCGTTGACGGCGAGCACGCCGATCACACCGAGCGCGGAACCGACCAGCCCGCCGAGCACCGCCTGGACCAGGGACTCGCCCGCGACCTGCCGAACCACCCTCCCGTTGGACCAGCCGATCGCCTTGAGGGTGCCGAACTCGCGGGTGCGCCTGGCGACGCCCGACATGGTGAGCAGCGCCGCGATGAGGAAGGCGGCGGCCAGGACGGCGACGGACAGCCAGGTGCCCAGGTTCGACAGCAGCGAGGCGGCGGTGGCCAGCGAGCCCGACACCGTCGAGGCGAGGTCCTGCTGGGTGTTGACGGTGGCGTCGGGAAGCGCCGCTTCGATGTCGGCCTGCACCTGGTCGATCGCGGTGGCTGAAGTAGCCTGTACGTATATGTCGCTGATCTCCCCGTCCAGCTCTGCCAGTTCCTGGGCGGTGTCGAGCGGGATGTAGACGTCGGCGGCGCTGGCGCCGGTCGCGGCGGTGGAGGCCACCAGGCCGACGATCTCGAACTCGGTGCCGCCGATCTCCAGGGTGTCGCCGACGGCCAGTTCCGCGCCGGTGGCGTAGTCGTTGTCCAGCACGGCGGTGTGCGTCCCGGCGTCGTCGGCCGCCGGCGCCCGCCCGTCGCTGACGGCGACGGAGGTGAGCGGCCCGACCCCGGTCTCGCCGGGGTCCAGGCCCAGGACGGAGAAGGTGGTGACGTCGAAGGAACTGCCGCCCTCGCCGTCGGCGCCGCCGCCGGGGGCGACCCGGACCATGCCGCCGCCCTCCTGCGGGTCGGGCATCTCGCCCTCGAAGGTGACGTTGGTCAGTGACAGGGTCGCGGTGGCGGCCTCGACGTCGGCGATGCCGCGGACCGTGTCCACGGCGTCGGCGCTGAAGGACGCGGTGCCGGGCGACAGGTGCAGCCGGGACTGGACGACACTGGTGCTGCCGTCGGCGCGCTCGCCGTCCTCGGCGCCGAACTGGAAGCGCTGCCCGCCCCCGCCGCCCGCGTTGGGGCCCTCGGCCGGACTGCTCACGGTGATGTCGGTACCGACCCCGTACACCGCCGACAGCGCCGAGTCCTGGGCGTCCTCGACGCCGGCCGACAGGCTGCTGACGATGATCACCAAGGTGATCGCCAGCGCCATGCCCGCGGCCACGACCGCGCTCTGTCTGCGGCGGTTGGCCAGTTCGCGCCGCAAGTAGGTGAAGAACATGAGAGGTGTCCGCCCTGTACTCGCATGGTGCCCGGCCGTCCTTCGGCCGGAAGGGCGCCGGTCGACCGGCGCGCAGGGCCGACCCTAGGGACGCGGCTTTGGCGCCGTGTTGGCCTTTCCTATGAGCCGGCCAAGAACCCGGCCGGGCTCGTTCAGACCGCGGCGAGTTCGGCGGGGAGCGGCTCGCTGTGCAGGACGCGCAGGCGGGAGACGGCGCGGGTGAGCACGACGTAGAGGCGGCGGGCGCCGCGCGGCTCGGCCGCGGCGATGCGGGACGGCTCCGCGACCACGACCGTGTCGAACTCCAGGCCCTTGGCGAGAGTGGCGTCGACCACCACCAGCCGGGAGGCGCCCAGCGCGTCGGGCCGCTCGGCCTGGCTGAGCGCGGGCAGCCCCTCGGCGGCCAGCCGCTCGGCCAGGGCGGCGGTGTCGGCGTCGGCCGCGATCAGGCCGACGGAGCCCTCGTCGGCCAACGCCTCCTGGCAGGCGGCCGCGACCGCGTCGGCGAGGGCGCCGGGGGCGGCCCGTTCGACGGTGAGCGAGCCGGGCGCCCGGCGCACCGCGACGGGCGGGGCGAGACCGGGCGCGATGCCGGGGAGCAGCCTGCTCGCGTAGGAGATGATCTGCTGCGGCACCCGGTAGCCCCGGTCGAGCACGGTGAGCCTGGCCTCGGGCTTGCCGAGGTGGGCGAGGAGGGTGGGCCAGTCGTCGGCGGCCCAGGGGGTGGTGCCCTGGGCGATGTCGCCCAGCACGGTGACCGAGCCCGAGGCGCAGCGGCGGCCGATCGCGCGGCACTGCATCGGGCTGAGGTCCTGCGCCTCGTCCACCACGATGTGCCCGAG
Organism: Allonocardiopsis opalescens; assembly: GCF_003002095.1. Lineage (GTDB taxonomy): Bacteria > Actinomycetota > Actinomycetes > Streptosporangiales > Streptosporangiaceae > Allonocardiopsis > Allonocardiopsis opalescens. The sequence continues at coordinate 254,447 of NZ_PVZC01000002.1, forward strand.
GGAGGGGCGCCGCTCGACCAGCTGCGCCGCCTCGTCCACCAGCGCCAGGTCCGCCTCGCTCCACCGGGCCGACTTGGGGCCGCGCGCCGGCCTGGCCCACAGCACCGCCCGCTGCTCGCCGGGGTCGAGCAGCCCCTCGGCCGCGGCGGCGAGGGCGGCGGGGTCCGACAGCAGGGTGAGGACGACCTTCGCCGGGTCGGCGGCGGGCCACATCGCGTTCACAGCGGCGCGCACCGCGCGGTCGCGCCTGACCTGGTCGTGGGTGCGGTCGTCGCAGACCTCCCCGGCCGCCTCCAGCCGGCTGAGCACGGTGTGCGCGATGCGGTGCGCCAGCAGCTCGCGGCCGGCGCCGTAGGGCACCTCGCGGGCGCGCAGCTCGTCCAGGATGTCGGCCAGCTCGCCGGGGTAGATCCGCAGCCTGCGGGCGCCGCGCTGCACCACCAGCGTTTCCTCCGGTGCGCGCGGCCGCGCCCACAGCGCGCGCCTGATCACCTCGGCCATGCGCGCGTCGCCCTTGATCCGGGCCGCCTCGGGGGTGTCGGCGCCGCGCGGGGCGCCGGTGGCCGGGGTGGTCAGCAGCTCCGTGACGGTGGTCTGGCCGACCGCGACCTCGCCCAGCGCGGGCAGCACCCCCTTGATGTAGCTCAGGAAGGAGGTGTTGGGCCCGATGATGAGCACGCCGGTGCGGCGGAGCCGGTCGCGGTGCGCGTACAGCAGGTAGGCGACCCGGTGCAGGCCGACGGCGGTCTTGCCGGTGCCGGGCGCGCCCTGCACGCACACCGACTCCTCCAGCGCGGTGCGGACGAGGTCGTCCTGCTCGGGCTGGATGGTGGCGACGATGTCGCGCATCGGGCCGACGCGGGGCCGCTCGATCTCGGCGGCCAGCAGCTCGCCGCCGCCGCCCGAGCCCGTGTCGGCGCCCTGCAGCGGCTCGTCCTCGACGGCGGTGAGCAGCGCGCCGGAGAAGCCGAAGCGGCGGCGGTTGCGCACCCGCATCGGCTCGGCCCGGGTGGCCCGGTAGAAGGCGACGGAGACGGGGGCGCGCCAGTCGATGACCAGCGGGGTGCCCGCGGGGTCCTGCACATGGCGGCGGCCGACGTACACCCGGTCGCCGTCGGGGGTGCGGGCGGCGGTGAAGCCGTCGTCACCGGGATCGGCCTCGAAGACGGTGCCGGGCGCGTAGTCGAGCCGGCCGAAGAAGGGCGGCACGTCGGGCAGGTCGACCAGCTGCTCGGCCCGGCGCCGCCGCTCCTCGCGCAGCACCGCGTTGGAGTACTTGTCACCGACGACGTCGCCCTGCGAGGTCGCGGTGTCGAGCACCTTCTGCCGCATCGTCCGCAGCGCTTCCCTGGCATCGGCGGCGTGGGCCCGCTCGGCCAGGATCTCGGGGGCGGGCGGCCCCGGCTCGGGGGCGTCGGGGCGTGCGGGATCGGCGGCTGGCACGGACATGGGGGCGGCCCTTTCGCGGAACGGAACGGACGGCGGCGGGACGAGATCCCGCCCCGGGGCGCGCCCGGTTCGTCACGATCCTCATCGCAGATGGTGCCGCGGATGGATGAGCCCTAAAGACTAGTGGGATCCGGCGCCTCGGGCCAAGTCGCGCCGGCCGCCAGCAGCGCGGCCCGCGCCTGCCGGCGGATCTCGGGCACCCAGTCGTGGGCGCGCAGCCGCAGGAAGGGCAGCAGTTCGTCGGGTCCGTCGGCGATGATCCTGGCCACGGCCGCGCCGCGGACGAAGGCGTCCGGATGGCAGGCGGCGATGCCCAGGCACAGCGGCGAGAGGTCGCGGCGGTGCACCCGCAGCCGCAGCGCTCGGGTGCGGCCGGCCTGCTCGGGCGCCCCGCCCGAACGGCCGCTCGGCTGCCACAGCTCGCGCCGGAAGCCGAGGTCGAGGCGGTGCCAGGCGCGGTCGTCCAGCCCGGGCAGCGCGGCCAGCGCCGCCGCGGACACCTCGGCGTCGCCGGCCCCGGCCAGCAGCAGCCCGACCAGCACGGCCACGGCGCCGGGCGCGCCCTCGCGCGCCGCCGCGCAGGCCGCGGCCACCTCGGCGGGCGCCGGCGGAGGGTCCTGGGGGTGCTCGGCGCCGATCATGGCGAACTCGTCCGCCCGCGCGGCACCCGCCGGACGGCCGACCCGCTCCGCCGCCCGCGCGGGTTTCGCATCGTTCGTCCGGTTCGCACGCTGGCGTCATCCTTCGTCGCGTTCTACCGCTTTACCAGCGCAACAATGCCACGCCGCGGTCGCCGGGACGAGTCAATTACCGGTCAGGCCGCCCGGGTCAGGAGTTCCTCGGCGAGGGCGCGCAGCCGGCGGCGGGCGGCGGGGTCCTCGGCCTGGGCGTTGGGGCGGGCCGGGCGCTCGCGGTCGAAGAAGCGGCCGGTCACGTCGTCCAGCGAGGGGTCGGTGATGAGGCGGAGGGTGGCGGTGCCGCCCTCCTCCAGGGTGCTGACCGGTTCGATCCCGACCTCGTTGACCATCGTGGTGTCCATGAAGGTGGCCGGGTGCAGCGCGTTCGCGGTGACGCCGGTGCCCTTCAGCTCCTCGGCCAGGTCGATGGTGTCCATCACCTGCGCGAGCTTCGCCCGCCGGTAGGCGGTGACGCCGTCGTAGCCGCCGGTCAGCATGGGGTCGTCGAAGTCGACCGGGTACTGCCCCATGGAGGCCACGTTCACCACCCGCGCGGGCGCCGAGGCGACCAGCAGCGGCACCAGCAGCCGCGACAGCCGGTGGCCGGCCAGGTAGTTGACGGCGAAGCGCAGCTCGATCCCGTCGGCGCTCTCCCGCCGCCCGTCCTCGGGCCGCCCGAAGCCCACACCCGCATTGTTCACCAGCACGTCGAGCCGGTCGAAGCGCTCCCGCACCTCGGCCGCGAGCCGGTCGACCTGCCGCAGCTCGGCCAGATCGGCCAGCACGGTTTCGAGCTTCGCGTCCGGCGCGCCCGCGCGGATCCGCGCCGCGGTGGCGGCCACGCGCCCCGGATCGCGCCCGTGCACCACCACGCGCGCCCCGTCGGCGGCCAGCCGCTCGGCCAGGTACCGGCCCAGCCCGTCGGTCGCCCCGGTTACCAGGATCGTCTGCTCGTTCAGTGCTCGCACCGTCGCCCCTCGCCGTCCCGTGCCCGTGTCGTCCGGTCTACCGCACCAAGCGCGTGCGGGCGCCGGTCCATTCCGCCCTCGGCTCAGGGCTTGGCGAGCTCGACGTCGATCTCGGCGCGCGAGGGCATCGAGGTGCTGGCGCCCACCCGCTGGACGGCCAGCGCGGCCGCGGTGGTGGCGAAGCGCAGCGCCGCCTCGGGTCCGGCGCCCTCGGCGCGGGCCACGCTCAGCGCGCCGACGAAGGTATCGCCCGCGCCGGTGCTGTCGACGGCGCTCACCGAGCGCGCCGGCACCCGGGTGCGCGCGCCGGAGCGCGCGCCGTACAGGCAGCCCGCGCCGCCCAGGGTGATGACCGCCTCGGGCACCCGCTCCAGCAGCGCGTCCAGGGCGTGCTCTGGGTCGTCGGCGCCGGTGAGGGCCGCCGCCTCGTGCTCGTTGGGCACCAGCAGGTCGACCAGGTCGAGCAGCGCGGGGTCCAGCTCGCCGGCCGGCGCGGGGGTGAGCACGGTGGCGACCCCGGCGGCGCGGGCCGCCTCGGCCGCGGCGGCGGCCGCCGAGACCGGCAGTTCGAGCTGGAGCAGCACGGCGTCGCAGCCGGCCAGCGCCGCGCGGTCGGCGTCGTCGAGACCGGTCACCCCGGCGTTCGCGCCGGGCACCACGATGATCGAGTTGCCGCCCTCGTCGTCCACCACGATGTGGGCGATCCCGCTCGGCCCCGCCACGGTGCGCAGCCGCGACACGTCGCATCCGGCGTCGGCGAGGGTGCGGCGCAGCTCGGGGCCGAAGGGGTCGTTGCCGACCGCGCCGACGAACACGACCTCGGCGCCGGCCCGGGCGGCGGCCACGGCCTGGTTGGCGCCCTTGCCGCCGGGCACCGTGCGGAACTCGCGCCCCGTGACGGTCTCCCCCAGCCTGGGCGCCACCCCCACGTAGGCGACGAGGTCCATATTGGTGCTGCCCACGACGGCGATGCGCGCGCTCATATCCACTCCCGTCAACCCGATGGCCGGCCCGGCCGGACGCACCCGCGGGCCCCAGGGGCCCGCGGCGGACCGGCCGTCCGCCGCTCCGCGCCCGCCGCGCGGCGGTACCGCCATTGTTCCGCCGATCCGCGGCGGCCCGCACACCGCCCCGCCCGGGCGGGGCGGTGTGCGGGCCGCCGCCCGTCCGGAGCCGGACAGTCCGGGTGCGCGTGTTCCGCCCTGGGACTTACGGCTTTCGCACCGTTTTCCGCCAGAATGGCCGTTGATCTTGTCAGCCCGTGACAAGAAGCGACCAGATTGGAGCCCCATGAGCGGGCGCACCAGCGCGAGAACGCTCTCGATCGCCGGAACGGCCCTCGCCGCGCTGCTGATCACCGCCCCGGCGGCCGTCCCGGCCGCCGCCGAGCCCGCCGGCTCGCGAGACGACGCCATCGGCGGCGCCGCCCTCCAGACGGCCTTCGAGGGCCTGCACGACGCCGGCATGCCCGCCGTCTACGGCGCGCTGTCCGACGACGGCGAGCGGTGGAGCGGGGCGGCCGGCACCGCCGCCCTCGGCAGCGAGCGCCCGGCCCTGCCGAACTTCCGGCACCGGGTGGCCAGCGTCACCAAGTCCTTCGTCGCCGCCACCCTGCTGCGGCTGGCCGCACGCGGCGAGGTCGACCTGGACGCCCCGGTCGGCGACTACCTCCCCGAGGTCGTACCGGGCGAGCGCGGCCAGGCGATCACCGTCCGGATGCTGCTCAACCACACGAGCGGGATCAACGACCTCGTGTCCAGCGCCTTCCCCTCGCTGAACGAGCTGTCGGTCGCGGACCTGGACCGGTACCGCTTCCGCACGGTGGCGCCCGAGCAGCTGGCCGCGTGGGGTCTGGCCATGCCGCCCGTCGGCGAGCCGGGCGTGGCGCCCGGCGTCTACTCCAACACCAACTACGTGCTGGCCGGCCTGGTCATCGAGGCCGTCACCGGGCGCACCGCCGAGAGCGTCATCACCGAGGAGGTGATCCGCCCGGCCGGGCTGCGGCACACCTACTTCCCGGAGAACCGGCCGCGGATCCGCGGCCCGCACGCCGGGGCCTACGAGTCGATGTTCCAGACGCTGGTCCCGCCGCGCGACTACAGCACCTACAACGTCTCCTACATCTGGATGGCGGGCGACCTCGTCTCGACCGCTTCCGACCTGACCCGCTTCTACCGCGCGCTGGCCGACGGCGAGATCCTGGCCGAGGAGCAGCTGGCGGAGATGCGCACCACCGTGCCGGTCAACGCGGGCGGCGTGGAGATGCCCTACGGCCTGGGCCTGATGGCCTACGACACAATCTGCGGCCGGTACTGGGGCCACAACGGCGGCCTGTTCGGCTACGGCACCGACGCGGGCGCGCACGAGTCCGACGACCGCGCCTTCGCGTTCGGATCCAACCTGACCAGGCACAACGCCCTGGACGAGAACGGCGTGCCGCAGCCGCACCCGATCGACGCGGCCTTCGGGCCGGTCGCCATGGCGCTGTTCTGCCCGCCCGGCGCGCAGCCCGAGGACGTCCGGCCGCTGCTGGCCGAGGGCACCGCCTCGCCGCTGCTCGGCGGCCCGAGCATCGACGCCCGGCTGCCGTGAGCCCGCGGGGCGGCGGCCGGGCCACATCCGGCCGCCGCCCCGCGTTTGGTCCGCGTCCGCGCAGGTGACAACCCGGTCACCGTGCGGCCCGACTTCCCGCCCGCCTGGTTCACGCGGTGTGATGCCGGCGTTACCCTCCTGGGATCGGGTCAGCCGGTACCGGGCCGGACCACGAGGCGGAGACGGCGAGGCGGATGAGCGAAGGACTGAAGTCGGAAACGGGCACACCCGAGGGCGGGGCCGGCGGCACCGCGCTGAAGCGGGTCATCGGCCCCAAGCTGCTGCTGCTGTTCGTCATCGGCGACATCCTCGGCACCACGGTCTACTCCCTGACCGGCCAGGTCGCCGGCCGGGTGGGCGGCGCGCTGTGGGTGCCCTTCCTGGTCGCCTTCGTGGTGGCCTTCCTGACCGCGTTCAGCTACCTCGAACTGGTCAGCAAGTACCCGCGCGCCGCCGGGGCCGCCCTCTACGTGCACAAGGCCTTCGGCGTCCACTTCCTGACCTTCATGGTCGCCTTCGCGGTGATGTGCTCCGGCATCACCTCGGCGTCCTCGGCGGCGCAGGGCTTCAGCGGCGACTACCTGGAGGCGCTGGCCGGCCCGGACGTGCCGTCCTGGGCGGTGGCGATCGGCTTCCTGCTGCTGCTCGCCGGGATCAACCTGCGCGGCATCAGCGAGTCGGTCAAGGTCAACGTGGTGCTGACGCTGATCGAGATCACCGGTCTGGTGATCGTCGTGGTCTTCGGCGCGATCGCGATCTTCGGCGGTTCCAGCAACCCCGAACTGGTCGCCGACCCGGGCCGGCTGCTGGAGTTCAACGCCGAGAGCGGCCCCTTCTTCGCGGTCACCTCCGCGACGGCGCTGGCCTTCTTCGCCATGGTCGGCTTCGAGGACTCCGTCAACATGGCCGAGGAGACCAAGGACCCGGTGCGCACCTTCCCCCGGGTGCTGCTGCTCGGCCTGTGCGTCACCGCCGCCATCTACCTGACGATCGCGGTGGTCACCTCCACCCTGGTCCCCGCCGAGGTGCTGGCCGAGTCCGACGGGCCGCTGCTGCTGGTGGTCCAGGCGGCGGCGCCGTGGTTCAGGCCCGAGGTCTTCGCCCTGATCGCGATGGTCGCGCTCTCCAACACGGCGCTGATCAACATGCTGATGGCCAGCCGGCTGCTGTACGGCATGGCCAACGAGCGCATCATCCCGCGCGCCTTCGGCCGCGTCCTGGCCGTCCGCCGCACACCCTGGGTGTCGATCCTGTTCACCAGCATCATCGCGATGATCCTGGTCAGCACGGTGCAGATCTCCAGCCTCGGCGGCACCACCTCGCTGCTGCTGCTGATGGTCTTCGCGGTGGTGAACGTCGCCGTGCTGGTGCTGCGGCGGGAGAAGGTGGAGCACCGGCACTTCGTCGCCCCCACCTGGGCACCGGTGCTCGGTGCCGTCACCTGCGTCTTCTTCGCTCTGCCGATCACCGGCCGCCCGCTGGTGGAGTACGGGATCGCCTCGGCGCTGCTCGGCATCGGCGTGGTGTTCTGGCTGATCAACTACGTCGTCGGCAAGCGGCGCCCGGCCGACTTCGACGCCGGGAAGCTCGCGAAGTAGCGGCCCGGGCGGCCCGAGGCCGCCCCCGCACGGGCCCCGCCCGCCTCCGGGCGGAGCGGGGCCCGTGCCGCATGCGCCTCGGCCGGGAACCCGCCCGGCGCCGCTCCCGTCCGAAAGTGCGTCGCGGACGCGACGGCACCTTTCCCCCGGAGGTGGGCAGCGGTGAGCGACTGGGCCGACTACCGGCAGAACCGGCAGATCCGCGATCTGCAGGACGACATCGCCGGACTCAGCGCGCTGAGCGGACGGCTCAGTTCGCAGAACCACCGCCTGCAGTCCCGGCTGGCGCAGCTCAGCGGCTCGCTGGAGCAGCGCCTCAACCGGCTCAGCGCCTCCTTCGACGCCTTCGTCGAGCTGAGCGACCTGCGCGTCGACCTCTCCCTGTTCGGCCCGGAGAACCTGGCGCGCTACCAGGCGCGGCGGCTGCTGGCGTCGCTCGCCGACCCGTCCGGTACCGGTGCGGCGGCCCCGCCGCCCGTCACGGCCGAGCAGCCCGACGTGCCCGGCTACTGGCTGGTCCCGGCCACCAAGGCGTTCACCGCGTCCGCCGACGGCGCCGCCGAGTACGCCCTGGCCCGGCAGCGCGACCCCCACCGCAGCGCCGTGTTCCGGCTGCTGCTGGCCGCGCTGTCCGACCGGCCCGCCCCGGCGGGGCTGCTCGCCGAGGCGCTGGCCGAACTCCCGGCCCCGCTCGGCCAGGACCGCCGCACCCTGTGGCTGCTCGCCGCCGACGGCGCCTTCGGCCCCTCCGGCCGCGACACCGTCCAGGCCCGGCTGACCCGCGCCGTCGCCGAACTGGACACGTCCGAACGCGCCCAGGAGGAGGCGGCCTGGCGCGGCTTCGTGCACTCCCTGGCCTCCGACCAGGCGCGGACGGTCCGCGACCTGTCCGGCACCAGGCTGAAGGCACTGGAAGGACAGCTGTCGGCCGCCAAGCGGCTGCGCGCCCTGCGCGACTGGTGCGCCGCGGCGGTCGAGCTCCCCGCGCCCGACGCCGACCGCCCAGAACGGCCCTCGGCGGCCGCCGACGACGCCCGCCGCACACTGGAGCTGCTGATCGAGGAGGGCAGCGAGGCCGAGGCGCCGCTGCTGGCCCGGGCCGCCGAGCTGCGCGCGGTCATCGAGGCCGGCGGCGCGAGCGGCGCCGTCCCGGCCGACTGGCGCCGACCGGTCGGCCCGCCGATGGACCTGCTGCGCGCCGACGCCCGCCAGACCGAGCGGCCGCACCGGCGCGCCATCGCGGTGCGCGCCTCGGCGCCGCTGATCGGCGCCGTCGCCGCCGAACTCGCCGAGGCCGCCACCGCGCGCACCACCGCAGAGGCGGAGCTGGCCTTCTCCGGTCTCCGGCTGACCGTCACCAGGGACGGCACCCGCGGCAACGACCTCGCAATGGCCGAGCAGGAGCTGAACTCCCGCACCACCGTCTCCCCGGTCCCGCGCCGCGTCTGCCTCGCCGCGGCCGGGCTCGCCGTGCTGCTCACCCTCGTCGGCCTGGTGACCGCCGAGCCGACCGCCTACGTCGGCACCGTCCTCGCGGCCGGAGCGGCCGCCATCGCCTTCGTCCGCGACCGCATGGACCGCAAGGACGCGGTGGAGACCGCCGACTACAACCGCCGCCGCCTCCACCAGCAGACCGAGCAGGCCGCCGCCGCCCTCCGCGACCTGGACGACCGCTCCCGCGAGGCCCGCGAGGCCGCCCCGGCCGACCTGGCCGCCATCCGCACGACCCTGGGGCTCTCCCCCGGCTTCCCGTCATCGGCCACGCTCCTGACGCCCTGAGGCCGATGCCTTCGCGAACGGCTCCGTCCCGCACCGACCGTCCGGCACGCTCGAACCGCGTTCGGCCCGGCCGACCCCGTCCGCTTCCGGACCGTGTCCGTTTGGAGACAAGGGGTCGCCGGTACCGGCCGCGCCGCGCCAGGCTTGCACGGACCGGCCGATGAGCGGCCGCGCGACGCGGTCCCCCGCCGGTCCAGCACCGAACAGGAGCGACCATGCCGTCATTCGCCCCGACGCGTGCGGCCACGGGCCGCACCGCGCCGGCCGTTCTCGCCGGGACCGCGGTCCTGGCGCTGGCCGCCTGCGCGCCGCCGCAACCGGACCCCGCCGCTTCGGCCGCCGCCCCCTCGGCCGCTCCGAGCACGTCGGCTCCATCGCCGTCGCCCTCACCGTCCCCGTCCCCGTCCCCGAGCGAACCGGCGGACGGCACCGATCTTGACGCCTGCGCCGACGGCCGCTGCGAAGTCGCGGTGGACGGGCCGACCGAGTTCGGCTTGGACCCCGAACTCGGCTTCGCGAGCGTCGAACTGGTGTCGATCGAGGGCGACACGGTGGAGTTCGTGCTGGTGTCCACGTCCTCGGAGGTCGCCATCGCCTGCGAGGAGGGCAGCAGCCCCGACTGCACGGCCTCCCTGACGGGCTACAGCGACGGACCGCTGATCGAGACGATCAGCCGCTCGGGCGACCGCGTAACAGTCAATGACCTGGGCATCGTGATCGTCCACGCAGGCGACGGTGCGGCCGTCATCCGGCTGGAGACCTCGGCGCCGAACGCCTGAACCCGCTCCCCGGGCATCGACGCCGACGGGTAGGGCTCGTCACGTCTGTCCGAACGGCATGACTCCACCTTCATTCCTCCCACGGGAGGCCGGCTCGCGGACCCGTATAAGAAAGAGAGCAGCACCTACCTCCGTTCCGCCGCCACCTGCTCGCGGACGGCGGGGGCGACCTCCTCGATGAAGCGGGCGAGCTGGTCGGCGCCGTCGCCCCAGAAGACGAAGGTGTCGAAGCCGTGGCCCACGGCCAAATCGGTGAGCTGATCGGCCCACTGGTCGACGGGGCCGCGCAGGAAGCCCTCGGAGCCGCCGTCGGTGATCCGGCCGGGGACATTGGCGACGCGGCGGATCTCCGAGGGCGCCCGGCCCGCCTCGGCGGCGGCGCGGTCGATGAGCGTGTTCAGCTCGGGCAGCCGGTCGACCAGTTCGCCCTGGAGCGAGGGCACCCAGCCGTCTGCGATCCGCCCGACCCGCCGCAGCGCGTTCGGCCCGTAGGCGCCCAGCCAGATGCCGACCGGGTGCGGCGGCACCGGCCCGGACCTGGCACCGGCCAGCCGGTAGAACTCGCCGTCGAAGCGCAGGTTCCGCTCACCGCTCCACAGCATCCGGATCACCGCGATGGCCTCTTCGAGGGCACGCGCCTTCTCCGCCTTGCCATTGCGCGGGCCGCCATAGGACTCGATCGCCTCGGCGAAGCCACCCGCGCCCAGGCCGAGCTCGAAGCGCCCCCCGCTGAGCAGATCGAGGGTGGCGGCCGTCTTGGCGAGTACGGCCGGCGGGCGCAGCGGCAGATTGGTGACGTCGGGAAAGACCGAGATCCGCTCGGTGACCGCGAGGATCTGCGCCATCAGCGCGTAGGTGTCGACATAGGCGGTCTGGTAGGGGTGGTCCTGCACCCCGATGTAGTCGTAACCGCGCCGCTCCAGTTCACGCGCCGTGTCCAGCAGCGGATCAGCGGCGTTCGGAATCAGGAAGTACCCGAACCGCACCGGACGCCCGTAGTCGGCCATGACCACCCTCACTCTCCGCGGCGGCCCGACAGCGGCCCATCCGCCTCGCCCGCCCCGTCTCGGCCAGCGCCGGACGCCTTCCGGTAATTCCACCCCCGGATGCCACCCTCGACTCAGGAGCGTCGAGCGGCCGCACCCGGCCCATCACCACCGGCCCCGGTCGCTGCCCGCAGCCGGTTCCAGGACGTCGGCGGCACGGCCGCCGGTCCCGCGTCCGTCGCGAACGAGCACGTCCGCGCCATCCGAGCCCCGGCCGGTGGACGTGTGCGCCAGTGCCGCACACGTCTGAGCTGACGGGCACTGGGTGGGCCACCACCGAGGCGGCGGCGCGGCCGGGGCCGCACGCGCGCCGGGGCCGGCGGTCGGGCTGGTACGCGGCTGACCGCCCCTCCGGCCGGACGGGCCCGAGGAAATCCGCATATGCGAGGGCTTGAGGAACCGGTCTAGCATTCGGGGCGATCTCGGGCCGCCGCCGCGCGACCACGCCAGCGGACGCGGCGGCGGCCTGTCACCCCATCAGGTATTTCAAGGAGCGACGTGACGATTCTAGTGACGGGTGCCACCGGCAATATCGGCCGCCGTGTCGTCGAGGGGCTGGTCGGCGCGGGGCAGCGGGTGCGGGCCATGGTCCGCGACCCGCTGCGGGCGCGCCGCGTCCTGCCCGAAGGCGTGGAAGTGGTGCACGGCGACTTCGACCGGCCCGGCAGCTGGCCGGAGGCGCTGGCGGGCGCCGACCGGGTCTACCTGTTCCCGCTCGTGTACCGGCCGGAGCCGGGCGAGCCCGGTTTCGTGGAGCAGGCGGCCGCGGCGGGCGTCCGCAGGTTCGTGGTGCACTCGGCCGCGGCCGCCGGCTTCGCGCCGTCGGACGACCCGAGCGCGCTCGGCCGCCACCTGGAGGAGGAGCGGGCGGCCCACCGCGGCATCGAGCTGATGGTGGAGGCGACCGGGCGGGAGTGGACCCACGTGCGCCCCGGGCTGCTGGCCGCCAACGCGCTCGGCTGGGCCGAGCGGATCCGCACCGGACGCGCCGTGCGCGAGCCGTACGGCAGTTCGGGATACCCCCTGGTGCACGAGGCCGACGTGGCCGAGGTGGCGGTCGCCGCCCTGCTGACCGACGCCCATCTCGGCGCCGCGTACACGATCACGGGCCCGGCCAAGGTGACCCAGTTGGAGCAGGTGGCGGCGATCGAGGCCGCCATCGGCGCGCCCGTGGGCTTCGAGGAGCCGCCGCCGGCGCAGGCCCGCGCCGAGATGCTCGCCGACGGCTACCCGCCGGACGAGGCCGACTGGCTCGTCGAACTGCTGGCCGACGCCGTCGACGGCCCCGGCGTGCTGCCGCCGACCGGCACCTACCAGGAGATCACCGGCCGCCCGCCGCGCAGCTTCGCCCGCTGGGCCCGCGACCACGCGGCCGCCTTCCTCCCGGCGGCCGCCTGACCGTCCGGTGACCCCGGGCCCGGGGCGGGGCTCCCGCCCGGCCCGGGCCCGGGGTGGTCCCGGCTAGCGCGTCGCGGCGGGAGCCTCGGCCTCGGTGCGGGCGAGGCTGCGCAGGGCGGCCGCCACCACGGCGGAGGCGGTGACGCCCAGTTCGGCCAGTACCTCCTCGCCCGGCCCGGACAGGCCGAAGCGGTCGACGGCGACGGTCTCGCCGGTCAGGCCGAGGTAGCGCCACCAGCCCTGGCCGCTGCCCGCCTCGACGCTGACCCGCGCCCGCACCTCGGGCGGCAGCACGGCGTCGCGGTAGGCGGCGGGCTGCTCCTCGAACCACTCCAGGCAGGGCAGCGACACCACCCGCGCGGGCACCCCGCGTCCGTGCAGCTCGCGCTGGGCGGCGACGGCGAGGGCGACCTCGGTGCCGGTGGCCAGCAGCAGCACGCGAGGCCGGCCGCCCTCGGCCTCGGCCAGCACGTAGCCGCCGCGGGCCACGCCCGCGTCGACGTCGTGGCCGGAGTGGTCCAGCGGCTCCGCCTTGTGCCGCCCGAGGGCGAGCGCGGTCGGGCCCTCGGGCCGGTCCAGCAGCCGCCGCCAGGCGGCGATGGTCTCGGCGGCGTCGGCGGGCCGCACCAGGTCGACGCCCGGGACGCCGCGCAGGCCCCACAGCTGCTCGACGGGCTGGTGGGTGGGGCCGTCCTCACCGACGGTGACAGAGTCGTGGGTGAACACGTAGACGACGGGGAGCCGCATCAGCGCGGCGAGCCGCAGCGAGGGGCGGAGGTAGTCGGAGAAGGACAGGTAGGTGCTGACGTAGGGGCGGTAGGTGCCGTGCAGGGCGATCCCGGCGGCGATGGCGGCCATGGCGTGCTCGCGGATGCCGAAGTGCAGCGCGGTTCCGTCGGGGGCGGCGGCGGAGAACGGGATCGCCTCCGGCCGCGCGACGCCGGTGGACTCCGACAGGTCGGCGGAGCCGCCCCACAGGCCGGCCGGGGTGGCGGCCAGCGCCGCGAGCACGGCGCCGTTGGCGACCCGGGTGGCCTGGGGCTTGTCGGCGGGCTCGGGCAGCGGCCAGCCGCCTTCGGCCGCGCGGGCCAGCAGCCGGTAGCGCTCGGCGGCGCGGTCGGGGTGGCGGGTGCGCCAGCGGTCCAGGCTCTCGTTCCACTCGGCGCGCAGCCGCGCGCCGCGGGCGGCGGCCGAGCGGGTGTCGGCGAGGACGTCGTCGGGCACCTGGAAGGAGCTCTCCGGATCGAGTCCGAGCAGGGCCTTGGTGGCGGCCGCCTCGTCGGCGCCGAAGGGCCCGGCGTGCGCGGCGGCGGTGCCGCCCCGGTTGGGGGCGGGCGCGCCGATGACCGTGCGCAGCGCGATCAGGACGGGGCGGTCGGGCAGCTCGCGGGCGCGGGTGAGGGCGGCGCGGAGCGCGTCGAGGTCGTCTCCGTCGGCGACGTCCTCGACGTGCCAGCCGTAGGCGCGGTAGCGGGCGCGGACGTCCTCGGTGAAGGACAGGTCGGTGGGGCCGTCGATGCTGATGCCGTTGTCGTCCCAGATGACGACGAGGTTGTCCAGGCCGAGCGTGCCGGCCAGCGATGACGCCTCGGAGCTGACGCCCTCCTGGAGGTCGCCGTCGGAGGCGACGACCCAGACGGTGTGGTCGAACGGGGAGCGGCCGGGCTCGCTGCCGGGGTCGAAGGTGGCGCGCTCGTGGCGGGCCGCCATGGCCATGCCGACGGCGGTGGCCAGGCCCTGGCCGAGCGGCCCGGTGGTCATCTCGACGCCCGCGGTGTGCCGGTACTCGGGGTGGCCGGGGGTGGCCGAGCCGAGTCTGCGGGTGCGGCGGAGGTCGTCGAGGGTCAGGCCGTAGCCGGTGAGGTGGAGCTGCACGTAGAGCAGCAGGGCGGCGTGGCCCGCCGAGAGGACGAAGCGGTCGCGGCCGGCCCAGTCGGGATCGGCGGGGTCGTGCCGCATCACCTCCTGGAACAGGAGGTGGGCCAGCGGCGCCAGGCTCATCGCCGTGCCCGCGTGGCCGTTCCCCTTCGCCTCGACCACGTCCAGTGCCAGCCCGCGCGCCACGTTGATCGCCCGCCAGGCGCGATCGGTAGCGGTGCGGGTGGGTTCGCCGCCGCTCATCCATCCCCCTTCTTCGGTGCTCGCCGTGCCGGACCGGCCCTGCCGCCGCCCGGCCACGCGGGAATCATGGCCGCTCCGGCCCGCCACCGCATCCGGCACTCCGGACTTGTCCACAGCCCGCGGCCGTCCCGCCCCTGTTATCCACAACCGGCCGGTAGCCACTCGCGGCCGGGGGCGATCGCTTGCGATGCTGGAAGTGGGGTCGCCCCCCTGGGCGGGCGGGGGATCGCTTCGGGCGGGGTGACGGGCGCTTCCGGCGCTCCGGGGCCGCCGTGCGGGCGGGTCCGTCGGCCGCGCTTTTTGATCAAGACTAATCATGGTTATGGAGAACGGCAAACAAAAGTATGCTGTTTCGGTGCGAAACCCGTCACAGCCGCGCAGCGCCGCCAGGACCGGTCCCGGGCAGCTGCTCGACCTGATCCGCTCCGGCCGGGCCCGTACCCGCGCCGAACTCGCCCAAGCCACCGGATGGGCGCGGGTCACCGTCGCCCAGCGGCTGGACACGCTGCTGCGGGCCGGACTCGTGGTGCGCGCGCGAGAGACCTCCTCGTCGGGCGGCCGCCCACCGGAGACCTTCGCGTTCAACCGCCAGGCGGGCGTGCTGCTCTGCGCCGACATCGGCGGCAGCCACACCCGGGTGGCCGTCACCGACCTGGAGGCCGGGGTACTGGCCGAGGACGGCGCCGACCTCGACGTCGCGCTCGGCCCCGAGCCGGTGCTCGACTGGGTCGCGGTCGCCTTCCGCTCGCTGCTGGAGAGCACCGGCCACCAGGCGTCCGACGTGCGCGGCGTCGGCGTCGGCGTGCCCGGCCCGGTCGAGGCGGGCACCGGCCGCCTGGTCAGCCCGCCCATCATGACCGGCTGGGACGGCTTCGTGGTCCCCGACTACTTCGCGCCGCGCTACCCGGTCCCCATCGCCGTCGATCGCGACGTGAACATCATGGCGCTCGGCGAGTACCGCGTCGGCGGCCTGGAGGGCCATGACGACCTCGTCGTGGTGAAGATCGGCCTCGGCCTGGGCTGCGCCTTCATCGTGCAGGGCCGCCTGTACCGGGGCGCGCAGGGCGCGGCCGGCGACCTCGGCCACCTGGCGCGCGGCGGCGACGAGCCGTGCCGCTGCGGCAACACCGGCTGCCTGGAGGCGGCGGCGGGCGGCTGGGCGATCCGCCGCGAGCTGATCAGGCTCGGCTACCAGGTCGGCACCAGCCAGGACATCGTCACCCTCACCCGCGCCGGCAACCACGACGCGGTCCGGCTGGTCCGGCGCAGCGGACGGCTGATCGGCGCCGCGATGGCCGACGTGGTGGGGCTGTTCAACCCCTCGGCGATCGTGGTCGGCGGCAATCTGGCGCAGGCGCACGAGCCGCTGCTGGCCGGCATCAGGGAGGCGGTGTACCGGCGCTCCCAGCCGCTGGCCACCCGCGACCTCGACATCATGCCCACCCGGATCGGCGCCAACGCCGGCACCCGGGGCGCCGCCGTCCTGGTGCACGAGCACCTGTTCAACGCCGAGAGGGTCAACGCCCGGCTGCTGTCCTCCGCCTGAGGTCACGGCGGGCCCGCGTTCCGGATAACACTGCCATCACTTCAGGATGAAAGCAGACAGAAGTACGGTTATGGTGATCGCAATACCGCCTTAACACAAGACCGATATCGGACCGCCACGCGGCCGAAGGCCGCGTCCGGCGCCTGACCGCGGCGGTGCGGCCCCGGTTCCGTGACCCGGGCACCGACAGCGCCGATGATGGTGCCCTGGTAGTGCCGATCTAGGAGGGGGCAGCCATGCCGGAACGTTCCTTGCTCGCGTTCCTGCCCGAGGAGGCCGTACGGGTCGGCGTGTCCGCCGAGGACTGGCGGGGCGCGGTCCGGGCGGCCGGCGAGCGGCTGGTGGCGTCCGGCGCCACCACCGACGCCTACACCGACGAGATGATCTCCACCGTCGAGGACCTCGGCCCCTACATCGTGATCGTCCCCGGCCTCGCCCTCGCCCACTCCAGGCCCGCGCCCTCGGTGCTGCGCACCGGCCTGTCCTGGGTCGGGCTGTCCTCGCCGGTGGAGTTCGGCCACGCCGCCAACGACCCCGTCCGGCTCGTCGTCGGGCTGGCCGCCACCGACCACGACGGCCACACCGGCGCCCTGTCCCAACTGGCCCGGATGCTCTCGGACGCCAAGCGCCTCGAAGCACTGATGACGGCCCCCGACGCCGGCTCCGTCCGGCAGATCATCGCCGACTACGAGAGGGCGAACCCATGATGAAGATCCTGGCCGTGTGCGGTATGGGCATCGGCACCAGCGTGATCCTGAAGATGAATGCGGAGAAGGCCGCCCAGCAGCTCGGCCTGGACGCCGACGTTGAGGTGGCCGACATCAGCAGCGCGCGCGGCGCCGCCACCACCGCCGACCTGGTGCTGACCTCCGCCGAACTCGCCGCCGAACTCGGCGACATCCCCACCCCTGTGGTGGTCGTGAACAACTTTGTCGACTCCGACGAGATCAGCGCGAAGCTCTCCGCCGCCGTCGACTCCAACGGTTGAACCCCTGTGCGCAACCCCTGAGTAGAACCGTAGGAGCGTGCCATGGACTGGCTCGTCGCGATCGCGCAGTTTCTGGTCAATGAGATCCTGAGTGTGCCGGCCTACCTGGTCGGCCTGATCACCGCCGTCGGGCTGATCGCCCTGCGCCGATCGGTGGGCCAGGTCGTGGGCGGCGGACTCAAGGCGGTGCTGGGCTTCCTGCTGATCGGGGCCGGCGCCGGCCTGGTCACGGCCTCGCTCGACCCCCTCGGCACGATGATCCAGGGCGCCACCGGCGCCCAGGGCGTCGTGCCCACCAACGAGGCGATCGTCGGCATCGCCCAGCAGCAGTTCGGCGCGCAGGTCGCCTGGATCATGATTTTGGGCTTCGCGCTGAGCCTGCTGCTGGCGCGGTTCACCCCGCTGAAGTACGTCTTCCTGACCGGCCACCACATGCTCTTCATGGCGACGCTGCTCACCATGGTGCTGGCCGTCACCACCCTGCCGACGCTCGCCATCGTGCTGATCGGCGGTGTGCTGATGGGCGTGATGCTGGTGGTCATGCCGGCCTTCGCGCAGCCGTGGACGCGGCGGGTCGGCGGCGACGGCAAGATCGCCATCGGCCACTTCGGCACGCTCGGCTACATCGCGGCCGGTGCCACCGGCCAGCTGGTGGGCCGCACCAGCCGCAGCACCGAGGACATGAAGCTCCCCGAGGGGCTGCGCTTCCTGCGCGACTCCATGGTGGCCACGGCGCTGTCGATGGTGCTGATCTACCTGGCCGTCGCCCTGCTCTACCTGGCGCGCGTCGGCCGCGACGAGGCCGTGGCGCTCTTCCCGCCCGCGGAGGGCATCGACCCCAACATCGGCCACTTCCTGATGCAGTCGGTGATGCAGGGCCTCCAGTTCGGCGTCGCGGTGGCCGTCATCCTGTTCGGCGTCCGCACGATCCTGGGCGAGCTGGTGCCCGCCTTCCAGGGCATCGCCGAACGGGTTGTGCCGGGCGCCGTACCCGCGCTGGACGCGCCGATCGTGTTCCCCTACGCGCAGAACGCGGTCCTGGTCGGCTTCCTGTCCAGCTTCGTCGGCGGCCTGGTGAGCCTGGCCGCGATCGCCGCCGTCTTCAATCCCGCGTTCGGGCTGGCGCTGATCCTGCCCGGCCTGGTGCCGCACTTCTTCACCGGCGGCGCGGCCGGCGTCTTCGGCAACGCCACCGGCGGCCGCCGCGGCGCCGTCGCGGGCGGCTTCGTCAACGGCGTGCTCATCACCTTCCTGCCCGCCCTGCTGCTGGGCGTGCTGGGCTCCTTCGGCTCGGCCAACACCACCTTCGGCGACGCCGACTTCGGCTGGTTCGGCATCGTGATCGGCTACTCCTTCCGCGCCGGCCCGGTGCTCGGCGTGGTCCTGTCGCTGATCATCGGCGCCGTCCTGGTGGTCGCCGCGATCGCCGTCCAGCGCCGCGCCGTCGAAGGCGGCTGGAACCCCGGCGCCCGCCGCGACGCGGCCCTGGCCCGCAAGGCCGAGGCCGAGAAGGAGGGCGGCAAGCCCTAGTCCCTCTGCCGGAACCGACGGCGAAGCGGGGCCCGCTTCGGCACGCTCGACGGCCGCGTCCGGTCGTCGCGGAGCGGCCGAGCGGGCCCCACTCGCGTCGACGGTGCCGTCGGGCCGAAACTCCGTTGGCTCGTGGCGCACCGTCAGGAAGAATCCGAGGATGGCCGACACGTTCGACGCACTGGTCGAGGCCGGGGAGTCCGCGGACGTCTCCGGGTGGGACTTCTCGTGGCTGGAGGGCCGCGCCACCGAGGAGCGCCCGCCATGGGGGTACGCCCGGCGGCTCGCGCACCGGCTGAGCCTGGCGTCCGCCTCACTCGACATCCAGACCGGCGGTGGCGAGGTGCTCGCCGAGGCGTCCGCGTTCCCGCCCGTGGGGGTGGCGACCGAGTCGTGGCCGCCGAACGCGGCACGGGCCACCCGCCTGCTCCACCCGCGCGGGGTGGCCGTCGTCGCCACCCCCGACGATGCGCCGCTGCCCTTCGCCGACGAGGGCTTCGACCTGGTCACCAGCCGCCATCCGGCCACCATCCGGTGGGACGAGATCACCCGCGTGCTCCGGCGCGGCGGCAGCTACTTCGCCCAGCATGTCGGCCCGGCGAGCGTCTTCGAACTGATCGAGTTCTTCCTCGGCCCCCAGCCCGGAGCACGTCGAGGGCGGCACCCCGACGACGAGGCGGCCGCCGCCACGGCGGCCGGCCTGGAAATCGTCGACCTGCGGACGGCGCGGCTGCGCATGGAGCTCCGCGATGTCGCCGCCGTCGTCTACCTGCTCCGCAAAGTGGTCTGGTGGGTGCCCGGGTTCACCGTGGAGCGCTACCGCGACCGCCTCCGCGAACTCCACGAGCGCATCCAGGCGGACGGTCCCTTCATCGCGCACTCCACCCGCCACCTCATCGAGGCGCGGCGCCCCTAGCCCGCCGGTGGGAGGGTGGCGCGCCAGCGCCCCCGGGCGAAGTGGGCGGTGCCGTCAGGGTCGATACGGACGGTGGCGCCGTAGACCTGGAGGTATCCATCGGCGACCCAGTCATGGCGGATACCGTCCAGCAGCTCCCACAAACGGCGCGGACCCGACTGGTGCACCACCGGCCGCTCACCCCGGCGACCGGTGGCACGCGCCCACGAACCGTCCGCGTGCACCATCCACGCCGTCCGCACACCATCGGCGTCCTCGTCGTAGCCGTGGTGGATGCCCGGGGCGGCCAGGAAGAGGGTCGCGGCCAGTTCTGGGGACCGGTCCAGGTCGATCACCGGGTACCGGCCGGTGCGCACGTTCTCGCCTTCGGCGGTGTCGGCCGGGAGGGGGGTGTCGGCGGGGTGGTCCGGGCCTGACCGGGCGGCCATGAAGCCCGCGGTCGCGTGCTCGACCTTGCCCCACGCGCCGCCGTCGTCGTCCTTGGTGGCGGTGATGGTGATCGGCGCTCCGGCCAGGGTGGTGACGAGGCGGCCGCCGGGACGCAGGGCCGGCAGCCACGAGGCGGGGACGCCCGGCATGCCGACCATCGACACGATCCGGTCGTAGCCGCCCGGCAGCGGCCCGGTGGCGTCGGCGGTCAGCAGGACGGGGCGCAGGCCGAGGGCGTCCAGCCGCCGGCCGGCGGCCTTGACGAGATAGGGGTCGATGTCGACCGAGGTCACGTGCGCGTCGCCGAGCAGGCGCGCCAGCAGCGCGCAGCCGTAGCCGGAGCCGGTGGCGACGTCCAGTACGTCGTGGCCGGGGTGGATCCGGGCGAAGCGGTACATCTGCATGACCAGCCAGGGGTTGGTCGACGACGACGCCGGGCGCCCCTCGGGCCGGTCGCCGGGGGAGGCGTGGTCGGCGTGCAGCGGCCCGACCTGTGTCACCAGGGAGGTGGTGCGCCGGTAGGCGGCGTGCATCCAGGCTTCGGCGTCGTCGGCGCCCTCGCGCAGCGACCACGACCCGCCGCCGCGCTGCCACCAGCGGGGCACCAGCAGGTGCCGGGGCGTGGCGGCGATCGGCGCCCACCACCGCGAACGCGGCTCGGCGAGCTTGCCCGCCAACCACTCCGCGTGCGTGCGCCAGTCGTCGCCCGCCACCGTGGGCCGCCGCCGCTCCCTGTCGGCACGCTCGACGCTCAACGCAGCTCGGGTCCGCACACGCTCGGCGCCGAATCCTCGGGGTGGCATCCGTCGTCGGGCGAGCAGCCGGTGCCACGGGGCGGGATCGCCGCGACGAGCCGGGCCATCGCCGCTCCGTGCAGGATGTCCGCCAGCCGCTGGGTGCGGACATTGCCCGCCGGAGGCAGGAACCGCGACAGGGTGCAGCCCCACACGTCTCCGTCGGAGGAGACCGCGGCGTTCCGGCGCCCGCAGCGCCCGCACAGCTCGCGCACCGTGGGAACCGACGCGTCAGGCCGTCCGCGGCCCACCCCGCGCATCCGGTCGGTGTTGATCTTCCGCACTCCGATCGCTTCCAGTTGCCGACGAGCGGCGTCCACACGCTGCCCCTGGCGCACGGCGACGATTCCGGCCCGCAACGGGACACCCAGGCCGACGGCACGCCGCACGTTCGCCAGCGTACGGGCGTGGCTGCCCGGCCGCCGGGTGATCGCGTCGTGCTCGGCCGGATCGTCGCTGTAGTAGCTGAACGCGAGGTACACCTTCGGGCGCTGGAACAGCTCCCACCACTCGGGACGGACGTGGGCGAGGTTGGAGTACACCTCGGCGCCGAGGCCCGCGTCCAGCGCGTGCCGCATCAGCTCGGGAAAGGCCGGATGCAGCGTCGGCTCACCGCCGATGAACTGCACATCGAGCACACCGGCGTCCGGTGCCTGGTCGATCACCCGCACCCAGTCGTCCACGGTCATCACCCCATGGCCACCCCACGGCCCCGAGTCCGCGTAGCAGTGCGCACACGCCAACTGGCAGCGGCCGGTGATCTCCAACTCCAGGAAAGCCACGGACATGACGGCTCCTCCCCTCACTCCCCCAACGCCACCGAAGCACAAGCGCAGGAACGGAACCAGATGAAAGACGCAGGTCAGACCAGACGGACACCCAGGTCGCACCTCACCGCCACACGGAGGCGGTCACTGCGCCAGCGGAACCCGCACCGTGACGGTCGTGCCCTCGCCCGGGGCGGTGGTGAGGCCGGTTTCGCCGCCGTGGGCTTCGGCGATGGCGTGGACGATGGACAGGCCGAGGCCGCTGCCGCCGGTGGGGGTGCGGCGGCCGCGGTAGAAGCGGTCGAAGACGCGGGCGGCGTCCTCGGTGGGCATGCCGGGGCCCTGGTCGGCGATTTCGAGGACGGCGGAGTCCTCGTCGCGGCGCAGGGAGACGCGGGTGGGGGTGTCGGGCGGGGTGTGCTCGCGGACGTTGGCGAGGAGGTTGGCGAGGACCTGGCGGAAGCGGGTCTCGTCGATGGTGCCGTCCAGGGTGTCGGGGACGTCGACCTCCAGGGGGCGGGCGGGCTCGACGGCGGCGGCGTCGGCGACGGCGTCGTTGACGAGGGGGACGAGGTCGGTGCGGGCGAACTCCAGGGAGCCGGGGCGGTCGAGCCGGGCGAGTTCGAGGAGTTCGGCGACGAGGCGGCTCATCCGCTCGGCCTCGCTCTCGATCCTGCGCATGGCGCCGCCGATCTGGTCGGGCGGGATGGCGCCCTGGCGGTACAGCTCGGCGTAGCCGCGGATGGTGGTGAGGGGGGTGCGCAGTTCGTGGGAGGCGTCGGCGGCGAAGGCGCGCACCCGCCGCTCGGAGCGGAGCCGGGCCTGGAATGCCTGCTCGATCCGGCCGAGCATGGTGTTGATGGCGACGGCGAGGCGGCCGGCCTCGCTGTCGCGTTCGGCGCCGGGCATCCGCTCGGAGAGGTCCTCGCCGGCGCTGATCCGGTCGGCGGTGGTGGCCATCCGGTCCAGCGGGGCCAGACCGCGGGCGATCAGGCCCCGGCCCGCGAGGGCGAGGGCGGCGATGAGCAGGCCGGAGACGACCAGTTGGATCAGGACCAGCTGCTGCGGCAAAATCTGCGCGTTGTCGGTGGGGATGGCCACCACGATCACGCCCTGCTCGTTGACCCGCACGGTGGCGCGGTGCGCGGGCACGCTCGACGGCGGACCCTCCAGGTCGAAGATCTCGCCGTCGCCGGCCCGGCGCAGCAGCCAGGCGAAGGAGTAGCGGTCCAGCCGGTCGAGCACCACGTCGGGCCGGGGGGTGTCGCCCCAGGTGTTCGTGATCGCGCCGGTCGCCGGGTCCAGCACCGCCACGAAGTAGGGCGAGGGGCTGGGCGAGTCGGCGGCGGTACTGGACACGGTCTCGTCCACCCGGGTCACGGCGCGGGCCGCGGCCACCTGCAGCTCGACGTCCAGCCGCTCCATCATGAAGGTGTGCAGCACGATCGCGCTGATCAGCGAGGTGGCGAGCAGCCCGGCCGAGGTCACCAGGATCAGGCCGACCATCAGCCGGCTGCGCAGCGTGGACGGGCGCCTCACGGCCGGACCGCGAGGTCCGCCGGACGCCCAGCCCTCCGCCCACCCATCCAGGGGCGGCGCCCGCTCATCCGGCGGCGCTCCCCCCGCCCGGCGGGCGCAGGGCGTAGCCGATGCCGCGCTGGGTGTGGATCAGCGGTGGGCCGAGCGGGTCGAGTTTGCGGCGCAGGTAGCTGACGTAGGTCTCGACGATCTGGGACTGGCCGGCGTAGTCCCAGCCCCAGACGTTCTCCAGCAGCTGGGCGCGGGTGAGCACCCGGCCGGGGTGGCTCATCAGGTACGCGAGCAGCCGGAACTCGGTCGGCGAGAGTTCGACGCGGTTGCCGCCGCGCCGTACCGTCCAGGTGGCCTCGTCGAGCTCCACGTCGGCGACGCGCAGCACGTTGTCCTGGGGGCCGGACTCGCGGTGGGTGCGGCGCAGCAGGGCGCGGACCCGCGCGACCAGGGCCTCCACAGAGAAGGGCTTGGTGACGTAGTCGTCGCCGCCGAGGGAGAGCCCGGTGACGGTGTCGGACGGGGTGTCGCGTGCGGTCAGGTAGATGACGGGCACGTCGTCGCCTTCGGCACGCAGCCGCCGGCAGATCTCGAAGCCGTCGACGTCGGGCAGCATCACGTCGAGCACGATCACGTCGGGTCTGCGGGAGCGGGCGCTGCTCAGCCCCTCCTCGCCGCCGCTGGCGGTGCTGACCGCGAAGCCGTGGAAGGTGAGCGCGGCCTGCACCAGGTCCCGGATGTTGGGCTCGTCGTCGATGACGAGCACGTGCGGTGCGGAGACTGCTTCGGTCATGTCCTGTCCAGCTCGTCGTGGCCCGGCCGGTCGGCAGGGTTCCGGCACAGGATAGGGCCCGGTGGAAGGGCGCGCCGTCCTGCCACCGGGCCGCTACCAGCGGCGGTCGGCGCCGAGCGCTGCCTACCGCCGCCTTCTTCCTGGGCGCCGCGCGCCGAGTTCGCGCGGACGCCGGGTCCGGCCGCCGGGCGACCGGCCACGCTCCGGTTCCGCCCGCCGTCCTTGGTCCTGGTCGCGCCGCTGGTGTTCGTCGCTTCTGGTCGCCGCTCGCACGCTCCGGTCGCCACCGGCTCCAGTGAACCGGGCGGAGCTGGGACGGGGCCGAACAATGGCTGGGATTTCACTGAGCGATGCCCGCCGCCGGGCGATGGCGGCGTTCCTCCAGGTCAGAGCTTCACCGACACCGTCGTGCTCATATGAGCAAGATCGCTCTCAAATGTTGCATGCGTGTGAAGTGCGGATTTACGGTGTGTTGCCAGCATCACAACTGGAGGACTCAATGCGTGGCATCCCACTTCTCGGAGCACTCGCCGGCGTCTCCGCCGCGGCGCTCCTGTCAGCGTGTTCGGTGTCGACCACCCCGGGCGGGGACGCGGCCGGCGGCGACAGCGGCTCCGACGGCTCGCTGGTCATCGGTTTCAGCCAGGCCACCCAGCAGTCCCCCTTCTACGTGCAGCTGCGCGAGGGCGCGGAGGCCGCGGCCGGGGACGCCGGAGCCGAACTGTACTTCGCCGACGCCGGCGGTGATGTGACCCAGCAGAACAACGACATCCAGGACCTGATCACCCGCCAGGTCGACGTACTGCTGGTGAACCCGGTCGACCCCGAGGGCATCGCGCCGGGCATCGCGGCCGCCGAGGCGGCGGGCGTGCCGGTGGTCACCGTCGACCGCCCGGTGCCCGAGGGCGCCACCGCCCACGTGGGCCGGGACAACGAGGCGATGGGCGAACTGGTCGGCGAGCGGCTGGCCGAGGAGCTGGGCTCCGAGGGCGGCACCGTCATCGAGATCCAGGGCGACGCGGGCGGCGCCGTCGCCCGGGACCGCAGCGCCGGCTTCCACCGGGCGGTCGAGGGCAATGACGCGATCGAGATCGTCGAGGGCCCCTACGCCAACTACATCCGGTCCGAGGCCGTCACCGCGATGCAGGACCTGATCCAGACCAACCCCGACGTCGTCGCGGTGTACGCGCACAACGACGACATGGCGCTGGGCGCCCTCCAGGTGCTGCGCGAGAACGGCCGCGACGACGTGCTGGTGGCGGGCGTGGACGGCCTGATGGAGGCGGTCGAGGCGATCGCCGACGACGGCCCCTACGTGGCCACCGCCCTCAACGACCCCATCGCGCTGGGCGAGCAGGCGGTGCAGACGGTGGTGGCCGTCGACGCGGGCGAGGAGGTCGAGCCGGTGATCGACGCGGGCACCGCGCTGGTCGACACCGCCAACGCGGCCGACTACGTCGGCGACGGCGTCTTCGCCCGCGACCAGGGATGAGCCCCGGTGGTGCGCGCCGCCGCTGAGGGCGGCGCGCACCGCCGGTACCAAACCGCACGGCAGTACAGGCGACACGAACGGTACGGCGGGCACGGCACCGCCGTCGAAAAGGGGGAACGACGCTGATGGCACAGACCATGCGGGCCGCGGTGCTGCACGGGCCGGGCGACATCCGGGTGGAGGACGTCCCGGTGCCCGAGCCGGGGCCCGGGGAGGTGCTGGTGCGGGTGGCGGCGTGCGGGGTGTGCGGCTCCGACATCGCGCGGATGCTGCTGCCCGGCGGCTCCTACCACCTGCCGATCGTCTGCGGCCACGAGTTCGCCGGCCACGTCGTGGAGTTCGGTGCCGAGGTGACCGGCCCGGACGCGCCCCGGCTGGGCGACCTGGTCACCGTGCCGCCGCTGATCCCGTGCCGGCGCTGCGGCCCGTGCGTGCGCGGCTGGTTCAGCCTGTGCGAGGACTACGACTACTTCGGCAGCCGCCGCGACGGCGCCTACGCCGAGTACGTGACGGTGCCCGTCGGCAATCTGCTGGTGCTGCCGCCCGAGGTGGACCCGCGCGCCGCCGCCATGCTCGACCCCGCCGCCATCGCGCTGCACGCGCTGTGGCGCACCCCGCTGCGCACCGGGCAGCGGGTGGCGGTCGTCGGCGCCGGCCCGATCGGCCTGTTCGCAGTGCAGTGGGCGCGGCTGGCGGGCGCCGCCGAGGTGCTGGCCGTCGACGTGAACGACCGCAAGGCGGCGATGGCCGTGGAGGCCGGCGCCACCCACACCGCGAGCGGCCGGGACGCGGCGGTGGAGCTGGCGGGCGGCGGCTACGACGTGGTGGTGGAGTCGGCCGGCGTGCCGCCCACCATCGAGATGGCCGTGGCGCTGAGCGCGCGGCGCGGCCACGCCGTCTTCATCGGCATCCCGCACGAGACCGTCGGGCTGCCCGAGAAGACCTTCGGCGCCTTCCTGCGCCGGGAGGTCAGCCTGCACGGGGCGTGGAACTCCTTCTCCGCGCCCTTCCCCGGCGACGAGTGGCGCACCGCGGCCGCGGCCATCGCCTCCGGCGAGCTGAAGTGGGAGTTCATGATCACCCACGATCTGGGGCTGGCGGAGCTGCCCGACACCATGCGGCAGCTGGGCGAGCGCTCGATCTTCAGCTCCAAGGTGCTGTTCCGGCCCGGTTCGGACTGAGGGCCGGCGCGTCATGGCAGGCTCGGCCCGAGTCCGGCCGGCGGCGGCCCACCGCCGCCCGGCCGCCACGGTGAGCAGACAGGAGTCACCCCGATGAGCGCACTGCTGGCCATCGACCTGGGGACGGAGGGGGCGCGCGTCGCCGTCTACGCGTCCGACGGCACCCTGCTGGGTGCCGGCGACGCCGGCTACCGCACCGACTTCCCCCGGCCCGGCTGGGCCGAGCAGGACCCCGAGTCCTGGTGGCGGGCCACGGTGTCCGCCACCCGCGCCGCGCTGGCGGCGGCCGGGCGGCCCGCGGTGGCGGGGGTGGCGGTCGCCACCACCGCCTCCACCGTCGCGGTGCTGGACGCCGCCGGGCGGCCGCTGCGCCCGGCGCTGCTGTGGATGGACGGGCGCGCGGGCGCCGAGGCCGAGCTGACCCGGCGGCTGGACCACCCGGCGCTGCGCTACAGCGGCGGCAGCGACGCCGTTGAGTGGCTGGTGCCCAAGGCCATGTGGCTGGCGCGCAACGAGCCCGAGACCTACCGGGCCGCGCACCGCATCACCGAGGCCGTCGACTACCTGGTGTGGCGGCTGACCGGGCAGTGGGTGGGCTCGCAGCTCAACGCGGTGTGCAAGTGGAACTACGACCCCCGCGGCGTCGGCATCGACGACGGCCTCTACCAGCGGCTGGGCATCGGTGAGCTGCGCGAGAAGCTGCCGGAGCGGGTGGAGCCCGTCGGCACGCCCATCGGTGAGGTGCGGCCGGAGGTCCGCGAGGAGCTGGGCCTGACCGGGCCCGCCCTGGTCGCCTCGGGCGGCATCGACGCGCACCTGTCGCTGCTGGCCATCGGCGACGCCGGGCCGGGGGCGGTGTCGATCGTGTGCGGCACCTCCAACGCCTTCGTCACCGAGACCACCGAACCCGTCTTCACCGACACCGTCTGGGGCCCCTACCCCGACGCGCTGCGGCCGGGCCGCTGGCTGGTGGAGGGCGGCCAGGTGACGGCGGGCTCGGTGCTGCGCTGGGTCGGCGAGGAGCTGCTCGGCCGGCCCAGGGAGCGAATCGGCGGGCTGATCGAGGAGGCGGCCGCGCTGCCGCCGGTGGAACACGGCCTGCTGGTGCTCGACTACTTCATGGGCAACCGCACCCCGCTGCGCGACCCCCGGCTGCGCGGCGCGGTTCTGGGCCTGACCCTGGGCGCCACCCCGCAGCAGCTGTACCGGGCCGCCGCCGAGGGCGTCGCCTACGGCACCCGCCAGGTGCTCGACTCCTTCACGGCGGGCGGGGTCCCGGTGGGCGACATCTTCGTCTCCGGCGGCATCCGGCACAACCGGCTCTGGCTCCAGGCCACCGCCGACGTGCTGGAGCGGCCGCTGCGGCTGGTCGCCGGGGACAACCTCACCCTGCGGGCCTGCTCGGTGATCGCGGCCGCGGGCACCGGCCGCTACGCCACGCTGGCGGAGGCGTCGGCGAGCTTCGCCCCGGCCACCACGGTGATCGAGCCCCGGCCCGAGCACGCCGCCGCCTACCGGCGCGGCTACGCCGACTACCTGTCCGCCACCGGCGCCACCCGCGAGATCTCCCACCGGCTCAGCGCCGGGTCCGCGGCGCCCCGCGAGGAGGTGCGGCCATGAGCGCCCCCGCCCCGGAGCCGGAGTACGAGCAGCTGCTGTACCAGGTCGCGTCGCTGTACTACGAGAGCGGCCAGACCCAGGAGCAGATCGGCCGCGCCCTGCACCTGACCCGCTGGAAGGTGGGCCGGATGCTCACCGAGGCGCGCGAGGTCGGGATCGTGCGGATCGACGTGGTGCACCCGCGCTCGCGGATCCGCACCGCCGAGCGGGCCCTGGTGGAGCGGTACGGGCTGCGCGACGCCGTCGTGGTGGCGCACCGCGACGGCGCCACGGCCCCGCACGAGCTGACGGCGCTGGTGGCGCGGGCCGCCGCCGACTACCTGGCCGCGTTGCGGCCCGCGCCGCGGCTGCTGGGGGTGTCGTGGGGCCGCACCCTGGACGCGGTGGCCGCCGCGCTGCCCTCGGGCTGGACCTCGGGTGTGCACGTGGTGCAGGTCAACGGCGGCCTGAGCCGGTCCAGGACCCCCACCTCGGCGCACGACATGGCCAGCAGGATCGCCCACCACGGCGCCGGCACGGTGACGCTGCTGCCGGTCCCGGCGATCGTGGAGCAGGAGGCGACCCGCCGCGCCCTGGAGAGCGACCGCGCCGTCTCCGACGTGCTCGACCTGGCCGCCCGCGCCGACGCCTACCTGTTCAGCCCGGGCGGGATGACCCGCGACTCGGTGTTGGTGGACTCCGGCTACATCACCCCCGCCGACCTGGACCGCCTGTCGGCGGCCGGCGCGGTCGGCGACGTGATGAGCCGCTTCATCGACGCCGAGGGCCGTGTGGTGGACGCCGGTCTCGACGGCCGCACCCTGGGCCTGTCGCTGGACGCGCTGCGCGCCGGGGACACCTCGGTGGCCGTCGTCGCGGGCCCGGCCAAGCTCGCGGTCTGCCGGGCGGTGCTGGCGGGCCGGATGTGCAAGGTGCTGATCACCGAGCAGCGCACCGCCCGCTCCCTGCTGGAGCCGGCGCGAACCCCGTCCGGGAGCGTGACATGACCCCCCAGACCGACACCTCCGCGCCGGCGCCCGCCGACCCGCCGCTGCTCCAGATGCGCGGCATCGTCAAGCGCTTCCCCGGCACGCTGGCCTGCGACCGGGCCGAGCTGTCGGTGCGGGCCGGGGAGGTGCACTGCCTGCTCGGCGAGAACGGCGCCGGCAAGAGCACCCTGATGAAGATCCTGGCCGGCTCCTACCAGCCCGACGGCGGCGAGATGCTGCTGGACGGCCGGCCGCTGCGGCCGGCCTCGCCCAGCGCGGGCCTGGCCGCCGGCATCTCCGTCATCTACCAGGAACTGGACCTGCTGCCCGACCTCACCGTGGCGCAGAACCTGTTCCTCGGCGGCGACGCCCCCGGCCGCAAGCGCTCCGAGCGGCCGCTGAAGTCCTTCGGCTTCGCGCTGCGCAAGCGCCGCCGGCTCACCGCCGCCACCGAGGTGCTGCGCCGGCTCGGCGCGGACTTCCCGGCCTCGGCCGTGGTCCGCGAGCTGCCGATCGCGGCGCAGCAGCTCACCGCGATCGCCCGCGCGCTGACCGGGGAGGCCCGGGTCATCGTGATGGACGAGCCCTCGGCCACGCTCGGCGCCGCCGACCTGGCGTCGGTCTTCGAGGTCATCCGCTCGCTGACCGCCCGGGGCTGCGCCGTCATCTACATCTCGCACCGGCTGGACGAGGTGATGGAGATCGGCGACCGGGCCACGGTGCTGCGCGACGGCCGCACCGCCGGGGTCTTCGAGCTGGCCGAAACCACCCAGGAGCAGCTGGTCGCCGCCATGATCGGCGAGTCCAGGGAGCTGGTGAACCGCACCGAGCGACCCCGCCCGGAGGGCGCGCCGCTGCTGGAGGTGGACCGGGCGCACATCCCAGGTGTGCTGGACGTGTCCGGCATCGAGGTGCGGCCGGGCGAGATCGTCGGCCTGGCCGGGCTCGGCGGGGCCGGGCGCACCACCCTGCTGCGGGCGCTGTTCGGCGACGGCCGCGCCGCCGTCACCGCCCGGCTGGACGGGCGCCCACTGCGCACCGGCGATCCCCGCGCGGCGGCGCGGGCCGGCCTGGCGCTGGTCCCGGAGAGCCGCAAGGAGCAGGGCCTGCTGCTGGGCTTGTCGGTGGCGCGCAACGCCGCCGTCGCCTCGCTGGGCCGGCCGCCGTGGCTGCGGCCGCACCGGCTGGCCGCCCGGCTGACCCGCCCGGTCCTGGCCGACCTGGGCGTGCGGCACGCCTCCGCCGGGCAGCCGGTCGGGCAGCTGTCGGGCGGCAACCAGCAGAAGGTGGTGCTGGCCAAGTGGATCACCCGGGGCACCACCCGGGTGCTGCTGCTCGACGAGCCGAGCCGGGGCCTGGACATCGGCGCCAAGGCCGACCTGTACCGGCAGGTGCGGCGGCTGGCCGACGACGGCGTCGCGGTGCTGCTGGCCAGCAGCGAGCTGACCGAGCTGACCGCGAACGCCGACACCATCTGGGTGCTGCACGAGGGGCGCAACATCGCCCGCTACGACCCGCGCACCACCCCCGAGCACGTGATCGCGCACGCCGTTATCACCGGAGCGAGTACGGGAGCGACACCTTGACTCCAACATCAGACACGACGGCCGGATCCCCGGGCGGCCCGGCGCCGGCCGCGGCCGGCGCCGCGGCGGCGCCCGCCGCTCCGGCCCGGCGGCGCAGCACCGACCTGATCGTCAAGTCCAATCTGCTGCTGGTCTTCCTGGCCCTGTGCGTGGTGGCCACGCTGCTGGCGCCGGAGTTCCTGACCACCCGCAACGTCGCCAACCTGCTGCAGCAGTCGGCGCTGACCGGGATCGTGGCGATCGGGATGACGCTGGTCATCCTGACGGCGGGCATCGACCTGTCGGTGGGCAGCGTGGCGGCCTTCGGCGGTATGACGGTGGCGCTGCTGCTCGACCACGACATGAACATCCTGCTGGCCATGGGCATCAGCATCGCCGCGGGGGCCGCCTTCGGCGCGGCCATGGGCGGGCTGTCGGCGTACCTGTCGCTGCCGTCGTTCATGACGACCCTGGCCGGACTGACGGCCATCCGGGGCCTGACGTACCTGCTCACCGACGGCGAGCCGGCCGGCGGCGGCAGCATCCCCGAGGGCTTCCAGCTGCTGGGCGGCGGCTTCATCGGCTACGTGCCGATCGTCGGCCTGATCTTCGTGGCGGTGACCGTGCTGGCGGCGCTGCTGCTGCGCGGCACCACCTTCGGCGAGTACGTCTACGCGGTGGGCAGCAACAAGGAGGCGGCGCGACTGTCGGGCCTGCCGGTGCGCGCGGTGATCACCGCCGTGTTCGCGATCTCCGGCGCGCTGTCGGCCTTCGCCGGGGTGCTGCTCACCTCGCGGCTGACGATCGGCCAGCCCACCGCCTTCGAGGGCATGGAGCTGGACGCGATCGCCGCGGTGGTGCTGGGCGGCACCAACCTGTTCGGCGGGCGCGGCGGGGTGTTCGGCACCTTCGTGGCGGTGCTGCTGCTGTCGGTGCTGCGCAACCTGTGCAACCTGCTCGGACTCGGCTCCTTCTTCCAGATGGTGGTGACCGGGCTGATCCTGGTCGCGGCGCTTATCCTCAATCGAGTGATCGAACAGCGAGGTGCTCGTGCCTGACACGATTTCCCCGCCCGGGCTGACGGCGTCCAACGCCTCGCTGCGGGCGTACCTGCACGGCCTGCCGGGGGTCGACGAGGTCGGGGCGGCGCAGCGCGCCGCCGGCCTGGCCACCCGGTCCATCAAGACGACCGCCAAGGCGCAGGCCATCGACCTGGCCATCCGGATGGTCGACCTCACCACCCTGGAGGGTGCCGACACCCCGGGCAAGGTCCGGGCGCTGGCGGCCAAGGCGGTGCACCCCGACCCGGCCGACCCCTCGGTGCCGCGGGTGGCGGCGGTGTGCGTGTACTCCGACCGGGTCGCCATCGCCGTGGAGGCGCTGCGCGGCAGCGGGGTGGCGGTGGCGTCGGTGGCGACCGCGTTCCCGGCGGGGCGGGCGCCGCTGGAGGCGAAGCTGGCCGATACCCGGCAGGCGGTGGCCGACGGCGCCGCCGAGATCGACATGGTCATCGACCGGGGCGCCTTCCTGTCCGGCGACTACCTGAAGGTCTACGAGGAGATCACCGCGGTCAAGGAGGCGTGCGGCGACGCGCACCTGAAGGTGA
This sequence comes from Allonocardiopsis opalescens, assembly GCF_003002095.1. GTDB lineage: Bacteria > Actinomycetota > Actinomycetes > Streptosporangiales > Streptosporangiaceae > Allonocardiopsis > Allonocardiopsis opalescens. The sequence continues at coordinate 286,579 of NZ_PVZC01000002.1, forward strand.
TCCTGGAGACCGGCGAGCTGGTCACCTACGACAACGTCCGGCGCGCCTCCTGGCTGGCGATGCACGCGGGCGCCGACTTCATCAAGACCTCCACCGGCAAGGTCTCGCCCGCCGCCACCCTACCGGTGGTGCTGGTGATGCTGGAGGCCGTCCGCGACTTCCGCGCCGCCACCGGCCGGCGGATCGGTGTGAAGCCGGCCGGCGGGATCCGCACCACCAAGGACGCGGTGCGCAACCTCGTGCTGGTCAACGAGGTGGCGGGCGCCGACTGGCTGGACCCGGCCTACTTCAGGATCGGCGCGTCCAGCCTGCTCAACGACCTGCTGATGCAGCGCACCAAGCTCGCCACCGGCGTGTACGGCGGGCCCGACTACTACACCCTGGACTGATCGCCGATGGCTGACGACATCTTCACCTACGCGCCCGCACCGGAGTCGCGCTCGGTGGTACGGCTGCGCTCCAGTTACGGCCTGTTCATCGACGGCGCCTTCGCCGACCCGGCCGAGGGCCGCTCGCTCAAGACCGTCAACCCGGCCGACGAGGAGGTGCTGGCCGAGGTCGCGGTGGCGGGCGAGGCCGACGTCGACCGGGCGGTGGCGGCGGCGCGGCGCGCCTACGAGACCGTGTGGGGGCCGATGCCGGGCGCGGAGCGGGCCAAGTACCTGTTCCGGATCGCGCGGATCCTGCAGGAGCGCTCCCGCGAGCTGGCGGTGCTGGAGTCGCTGGACAACGGCAAGCCGATCAAGGAGACCCGCGACGTCGACCTCCCGCTGGTCGCGGCGCACTTCTTCTACTACGCGGGCTGGGCCGACAAGCTCGGCCACGCCGGGCTGGGCGCCGACCCGCGGCCGCTGGGCGTGGCCGCGCAGGTCATCCCGTGGAACTTCCCGCTGCTGATGCTGGCCTGGAAGATCGCCCCGGCGCTGGCCACCGGCAACACGGTGGTGCTCAAGCCCGCCGAGACCACCCCGCTGTCGGCGCTGGTCTTCGCCGAGATCTGCCAGGAGGCCGAGCTCCCGCCTGGTGTGGTGAACATCGTCACCGGCGCGGGCGAGACCGGCCGGGCGCTGGTGGCGCACGGCGGCGTGGACAAGGTCGCCTTCACCGGCTCCACCGAGGTGGGCAAGGAGATCGCGCGCACCGTCGCGGGCACCCGCAAGCGGGTGACCCTGGAGCTGGGCGGCAAGGGCGCCAACATCGTCTACGACGACGCCGCGCTCGACCAGGCGGTGGAGGGCATCGTCACCGGGATCTTCTTCAACCAGGGCCATGTCTGCTGCGCGGGCTCGCGGCTGCTGGTGCAGGAGTCGGTGGCCGAGGACGTCCTGGAGCGGCTGAAGCGGCGCATCTCCACCCTGCGGATGGGCGACCCGCTGGACAAGAACACCGACATCGGCGCGATCAACTCCGCCGCGCAGCTGGACAAGATCCGCGAGCTGTCCGGGATCGGCGACGACGAGGGCGCGCAGCGGTGGACGGCGCCGTGCGAGCTGCCGAGCCGGGGCTACTGGTTCCCGCCGACGGTGTTCACCGGGGTCACCCAGGCGCACCGCATCGCCCGGGAGGAGATCTTCGGGCCGGTGCTGTCGGTGCTGACCTTCCGCACCCCGGCCGAGGCGGTGGAGAAGGCCAACAACACCCCCTTCGGCCTGTCGGCGGGGGTGTGGACGGAGAAGGGCTCGCGGATGCTGTGGACCGCGAACCGGCTGCGGGCCGGCGTCATCTGGTCCAACACCTTCAACAAGTTCGACCCGACGAGCCCGTTCGGCGGCTACAAGGAGTCCGGTTACGGCCGCGAGGGCGGCCGGCACGGTCTGGAGGGGTACATCCGTGGCTGAGACGCCGGAGAGTTCGGAGCGGTCGGAGCAGGCGGGCAAGACCGTCGCGCGGCGGCCGGGCGGCCGGGCCGCGCGGACGAAGCGGGCGGACGAGGGCGCGCCGCCGCAGGTGGAGCCGGCGCGTCCGGCCGAGCCGCCCGCGGTGGCGGCGCAGGGCCGGCTGGCGGTCCGCAAGACCTACAAGCTGTACGTCGGTGGCGCGTTCCCGCGCTCGGAGTCGGGCAGGTCGTATCCGGTGACTGATCCCCAGGGCGGGCTGCTGGCCAATGCCGCGCTGGCCTCCCGCAAGGACGCCCGCGACGCGGTCGTCGCGGCCCGCAGGGCCTTCGGCGGCTGGTCGGGCCGCACCGCCTACAACAGGGGCCAGGTGCTGTACCGGGTCGCCGAGATGCTGGAGGGGCGGCTCGGCCAGTTCGCCGACGAGGTGGCGGCCGCCGACGCGGTGCCGCGCGAGCGGGCCGAGGCGCTGGTGGCGGCCGCGATCGACCGGTGGGTCTGGTACGCGGGCTGGACCGACAAGATCGCCTCGGTGGCGGGCGGCGCCAACCCGGTGGCCGGGCCGTACTTCAACCTGTCCACCCCGGAGCCGACGGGCGTGGTGGCGGTGTTCGCGCCGCCGGAGGCGCCGCTGCTCGGCCTGGTGTCGGTGCTCGCCCCGGTGATCGCCACCGGGAACACGGCGGTGGTGGTGGCCAGTGAGCGGGCGCCGCTGCCCGCGGTGACCCTGGCCGAGGTGCTGGCCACCTCCGACCTGCCGGGCGGCGTGGTGAACCTGCTCACCGGCCGCCTCGCCGAGCTGGCCCCGCCGCTGGCCGCGCACGCCGACGTCAACGCGCTCGACCTCACCGGCGCTGGCGCGCTGGCGGCGGAGCTGGAGGAGGCGGCGGCGGGCACCCTCAAGCGGGTGCTGCGCCCGGCCGAGGGCCGCACCGACTGGACGGCCGAGCCGGGCACCGAGCGGCTGACCGCCTTCCTGGAGACCAAGACGGTCTGGCACCCGATCGGGGTGTGAGGCGCGACCGAGCGGGACGGGCCCTCAGGCGGGGTCCGTCCCGCTCGGCGTGCGCCCGGCGGAAGGGTGCAGCCGGGCGGGCGCCGGGTCAGCTCGACCGGCGCCCGCAGCACCGCGCGTACGTCGCCGTCACTCCGCCAGGCGGGCGAAGCGGGTCAGCGTGTCGGTCCAGGCGCCGGGCGATTCGAACAGCCCTTGCATGGCGGCCGCCTGCTCGCCGTAGCGCTCCAGGTGCCGGTGCTCGATATCGACCCGGGTACGGCCGGGTTCCTCCTCGGTGAAGGAGACGTGCACCTCGGTCTCCAACCCGGGGTCGAAGCGCCAGTCGGCGCCGATCTGCCAGAGCAGCACCACACGGCCGGGCGGCTCCCAGACCGCGACGCGGCCCCAGTCGCACTCGCCGCCGTCGGTGCCCCGCTCGTACCAGCGTCCGCCCGCGCGGGGCTCGACGACCACCTGGTCCAGCGGCGCGGTGCCGATGCTGTGCTCGCGCGGCCAGTAGGCCGACATCCGGGCGGTGAACAGCTCGAACGCGCGGTCGGGGTCGAGCGGGACGGTGACCGCGCGGTGGACGGCGATCACGGACTCGGTGCTCATCGGTTCTCCTCGGTCGGGTCAGTCGGTTCGGAGGCGGCTGCGGCGCTCGCTCGGCCGGACCGCTCGGCCGCCGCCTCCGCCAGAGCGGCGAAGTCGTGCAGCGCGGTGGCCCAGAAGCGGTCGAAGTAGGTGCGCACGGCGTCGAGTCCGGCGGTGTCGATGGCGTAGACGTGGCGGGTGCCGACGGTGGAGACGGTGACCAGCTCGGCCGCTTTGAGCACCCTGAGGTGCTGGGACACCGCCGGGCGGGAGACCGGCAGCCGCTCGGCGAGTACGCCGACCGGCAGCGGCCCGTCGAGCAGCCGCTCCAGGATGGACCGCCGGGTGGGGTCGCCGAGGGCGTCGAGGACCTCGGCGGCGGTAACGGACATATTGGTAAGTTTGGACGAACGGTAAGCCGATGTCAACCGTTCGTTTCCACTTACCGATAGGTGGCGGCCCGCCCGGATCCGGTCACCGGTCGGCGCGCAGCGACTCCAGCAGCCCGCGCAGCACCTCCCAGGCGGCGGCCAGATCGCGCTCGGGCTGCTCGGAGCGGGCCAGCCACAGGGCGCCCTCGTTCATGGCGCCCGACAGCAGCCGGGCCAGCGGCTCGACGGGCCGGGGCGCGATGGCGCCCTGCTCGACCAGGTCGGCCAGCGACTCCGACAGGTGCCGCGCCGAGGACTCCTCGTCCATGCGGCGCCACTCGTTCCAGCCGAGCACGGCGGGCCCGTCCAGCAGCATCACCTGCTGCACCTCGGGGTCGCGGGCGGCCGCCAGGAAGGCGCGGCAGCCGGCCGCCAGCTGCTCGAAGGGGTCGGACTCGGCCTCGGCCGCGGCGGCGACGCGCTCGCCCACCTCGTGCTGCACCTGCTCGACCACCGCGCGGAAGAGCCCGAGCTTGCTGCCGAAGTGGTGGTAGAGCGCGCCCTTGGTGACCCCGGCGCCGGCCGAGACCTCCACCGTGCCGACGGCGGCGTACCCGGCGGCGGCGAAGCGCCGCCGCCCCTCGGCGATCAGCGCGCGCCGGGTCTCCTCGCGCTGCTGCGCCTTGCTCCGGCCTTCCGGCATTCCGCCACGCTCCCCTCGTCCGGCGCCGCCGCCGGGACTTTGACATACCCACGGTACGCGACCTACGGTAGCAATACATACCGACGGTATGTATGTATCTTCCCAGGAGGCTCAGCATGGCTCTGACCGGCTTCTATCCCGTCCTGTGCACCACCGCGCTCGCCGAGAGCCGCGCGTTCTACACCTCGCTGCTGGGCTTCGAGCCCACCTTCGCCGCCGACTGGTACGTCAGCCTCAGGCGCGCCGACGCGCCGGCCTACGAGCTGGCCCTGGTCGACGCGGGCCACCCTTCGGTGCCCGAGGGCTTCGGCGTCCCGGCGCGCGGCCTGCTGCTCAATCTCGAGGTGGACGACGTGGACGCGGAGTACGAGCGGCTGGTGCGGCGGGCCGGGCTCCGCCCGGTGCTGGAGCTGCGCAGCGAGGACTTCGGCCAGCGGCACTTCATCGTCGCCGACCCCGGCGGCGTGCTGGTCGACGTCATCACCCCGATCGAGCCCTCCGCCGACTTCGCCGCGAGCTTCACCGCCTGACCCGGGCCGGGAGCCGTGACGCGGGCCACGGAGCGTGCTCGGCCGAACCGGAGAAGTGATGACGAATGTCAGTGTCGACGCGGCGGAGCCGCCAGAACACTGGGATTCGTCGGGCACCCGCGCAGCCTGGCCGCCTCTCGACGGACCGGCCGGCATGGACGGCAGGCGGCGGGACCGGTCCCGACGCGACCCCGTTCCGGCGCCCCCGTGCGCCCGTCAGGAGGACACCAGATGCACAGCACCCCGTCAGGACCGAGGCCGATGAGGAGGGGCGGGCAGCGAGTGCGCGGCGCGGGGCGGCGCCTGGTCGCGCTGGCGGTGATCGGCCTGGCCGCGCCCCTGCTCGCGGTCCCGGCCGCCGCCGACGACGGCGAGCCGGCGGCGCCGGTGGAGTGGGGCGCCTGCCCCGAGGACGTGGCGGCCGAGGCGCCCGAGATGGAGTGCGGGCTGGTGCCCGTGCCGCTGGACTACAGCGATCCCGAGGGCGTCCAGATCGACATCATGGTGTCGCGGCTGGCCGGCACGGACCCCGCCGCCCGGCGCGGCGTGCTGCTGTTCAACCCGGGCGGGCCGGGCGGGTCGGGCCTGGACATGCCCGCCGACCTGCTCTCCCGGGGCATGCCCGCGGCCGTGGCCGACAGCTACGACCTGATCGGCATGGACACCCGCGGCGTCGGCTACTCGGCACCGGTCAGCTGCGGCTTCACCACCGACTACCGCGGCAACATCCCGCCCTACGCCGTCGACGACGCGGCCGTCACCGAGCAGGCCGAGGTAGCCGAGGCGGCCGCCGAGCAGTGCGCCGCCAACGACACCGAAGGGCGGCTGCGCCACCTGACGACCGCCAACACCGCCCGCGACCTGGACCGGATCCGGGCCGCGCTCGGCGAAGAACAGATCAGCTTCTACGGCGCGTCCTACGGCACGGCGCTGGGCGCCGCCTACGCCTCGATGTTCCCCGAGCGCTCCGACCGGATCGTGCTCGACAGCAACATCGGCGACACCCACCTCGACCACGCCGGCATCCGCAGGTACGGCCTGGGCGCCGAGCAGACCTTCCCGGACTTCGCGCGGTGGGCGGCGGAACGCCACGAGGAGTACGGCCTCGGCGACTCGCCGGAAGAGGTGCGCGCGACCTACTTCGAGCTGGCCGAGCGGCTGGACGAGCACCCGGTGGAACTGGACGGCACCCTGGTCGACGGCCCCCTCTTCCGGCTGGCCACCTTCGGCACGCTCTACCACGACCTGCTGTACCCCCAGACGGCGGCGGCCTGGCAGTCCCTGCTCGAGCCCGAGGGGACGGCGCCGGACCGGCCGGGCGACGCCGCGCTGACCTGGCCGCCGTCGGCCGGAGACGCGGAGGCCGGAGACGCGGGGTCCGCGCAGGCCGAACCGTCGCCGTACGACAACGCCTGGTCGGTCTTCCTAGCCGTGACCTGCAACGACGTCCAGTGGCCCGAGGACGTCGACACCTACCGCCGCAGCGTCGCCGCAGACCGCGAGCGCTACCCCGTCTTCGGCGCCGCCAGCGCCAACATCCTGCCCTGCGCCTTCTGGCCGCACGAACCGTCCGAACCGCCGGTGGAGATCGTCGACGAGGGCCCGAGCAACATCCTGATCGTGCAGAACCAGCGCGACCCGGTCACACCGCACCTCGGCGGGGTTTTGCTCGACCGGAGCTTCGGCGAGCGCTCCCGCCTGGTCAGCGTCGACGGCAGCGGCCACGGCGTCTACGTCAACGACGACAACGCCTGCGCCCAGGAGGTGACAACGGCCTACCTGGTCGAGGGCGAGATGCCGGAGCGGGACATGTTCTGCCCGGCCTGAGCGCGATCGGCCGGATGAGCCATGGCGGGCGGGGCCGGCGAAATGCCCCCCCCCGCCATGGTGTGCGCTACTCCGCCGCCTTCTGTTGGCATCCTGCGATGCCGGGTACACCGTCTCTGCGGTGGACGCCATCGGGAGGTCGATGTGGGCGGCGAGCTGCGCGGACCGCCCGATTCTCCCCAGAGGCGGTTCAGCGATGAGGCGGCTCGGCCGTGGCGGTTGACGGACGAGGACCGCGAGGCGCTCGACGCGGTCCGGCGCGCCACGACTGACGAGGACTTCAGGCAGACTCCCGACCAGGGCGAGCTGACGGCCGAAGACGATCTCCTGCTCGCCGATTACGATCCCGGCCTCGCCATGCGTGATCCGGCGTACCTGCCCGAGGTGTTGGAACGGGTCCGTCGCGGTCTGACGGTCGACATCATCGTCGGCAGTGAGAGCCGGCACCGCCCGACCACCGCTTATGACGCCTTCGAGCATTCCTATGTCGACACGCTGCGGCTGCCGCGCGACACCGACGCCCGCTATGACCGCGCACGCTCACCCGACGCCACCGGGACCATCCGCGAAACCCCGACGTACAACGGGATGCCCGCTCGCGGTGATGTGCGGCAAGGACAGTTGGGCGACTGCTGGCTCATGGCGGCGCTGAGCGCGGTCGCGGGCCGGGCACCCGGCGCGATCGCCAACGCCCTCAGCGACAGCGGCGACGGGGCGACCTGGAACGTCTCCTTGCACCAGGCCCGAATCGACCGGGCCACCGCCGACTGGGTGCCCAACGGGGAGACCATCGGTTTCACGGTGCGCAGGGAACTTCCCACCGACCCGGGCGAGCCCGGACAGGCGGTGTTCGCCAACACCTACGACACTGGAGTGTCCTGGGTGGGGGGTCTAGAGAAGGCGTTCGGCGCGGTGGATCGCACGTGGAGTCTGGGTCGTCAAGCCGTGGTGTGGGACCGCGGCTATCAGCGGCTGGACCGGGGTGGTGGTGCGTGGGAACAGGCCGAAGCGCTCTGCCAACTCACCGGGCGCCCCGCCGGAATCGTCACACTCGACCCACAACCAGGCGCAGAGGCACTGAGCGAAAACATCCTCACCGCACTGCACCGCGCGGGCAAACCCATCATCATCAGCACCCAGGAAAGCCCACGCGAGGACGGAAAGCTGCCGAACGGCCTGTTCGGGTCGCACGCATACGAGATCGTGGACGTGGCCCACGGCCGGGTGGCCCTGCGCAACCCGTGGGGCTCCGACCACCCACCGCCGGTCACAGTGCGCCGCCTGCTCGACAGCGCGCAGCCCTATGTAGCCACCCTCACCGATTGAGAAGGAAGCCTTGCCATGCCTCGCCCGATCGGCCATACCCTTCACCTGAAATACGGAATGCCGACCAACGCCTCGATCACGCGAGTCACCGTGGTCGCGTTGATTCCTCCCGAGCGGAACATGAAGGCGACCGGCGCAGAAATCCGGATCCTTACCGAACCTGAGGGATACAACGTCCCGGTCAACCTGGGTGAGACATTCGCGATCGGCGAGCAGACCTGGCGCCTCGACAAGATCGTGCGCGGGAAGCGTCCCGGAGACCGCTTTCAAGCTTATATCACCCGCGTGGCTTGATCTGTTTCCCGCCTCCCAACGCTGGATGAGGCGCTTGGACGCGGCGGGAAGCCCGGCCTCCCGAAAGTCGTCCTGGCCATCAGGATGCCGGTTCCCGGTCGTCAGGCTGAGGCGCTGTGTCAGCTCACCGGTCGCCGCGCGGGGGTGGTCACGCTGGACTTCGCACCGGGCGGTGGAGCACTGAACGAAGCCCTCCTCACCGACCTGCACCGCGACGGCAAACCCATCATCAGCACCCAGGAGAGCCCGCGCGAAGACGGGAAAAGGAACCCGCGTCATGCCCCTCCCGATCGGCCACACCCTCCGCCTGACCTACGGACTACCGACCAATGCCTCCATCACGCATCTCACTGTGGTCGCGCTCATCCCCCCTGAGCGGAATACGAAGGCGACAGGTGCTGAACTGATTATTTTCTCTGATCCTGATGACCATGTCAGGCAAGTCGACCTGGGCGAAACGATCGCTATCGGCGAGCAGACCTGGCGCCTGGACAAGGTGGTGCGCGGGAAGCGTCCCGGAGACCGCTTTCAGGCTTATATCACCCGCGTGGCTTGATCTGTTTCCCGCCTCCCAACGCTGGATGAGGTGCCTGGACGCGGCGGGAAGGCGAGAGCGCTCTCACCCCCGGACCACGGCAGGAACCCGCTGCCGGGGTCTCACGTCCCAGGGCGCATGAGACGTACAACGCACCTCCCGCTGGTGGCCGTGGCCGTGGCGGCCATGGCCACGGCCACGCTGGTCGGCTGCGATTCGGAGACCAGCGCGGGTGAGGGCGCCCCCACCGGCCCCGCCGACCCGGCCACCTCCACCCCGGCGAGCGGCGAGGTCGACGACGCCGTCGTGGAGCAGCTGGCGGAGTCCGCCTGGCTTCCCGAGCACGTCACGGTCGACGGCACCGAGTACCCCCGGCCGCCGGGCCTGACCGAGGTCCATCTGGCCCTGCCCGAGGGCGAGCAGCTCGACGGCGGAGAGTTCCGGTGCCATTACGGCTCGGACGTGACGGTCAGCGGCGACACCCTGCTGGTGGGTGAGGTCGTCAGCTCGAACGAGGGCTGCGCCGAGGACAGCGCCGAAATCACCTTCCAGGAGAACTTCCTCGACGTCTTCCAGGGCACGCTCACCTACGAACTCGACGACGAGGACGGCCCCGGCATATCGACCGAACCCGCCACCCTCACCCTCACCCATCCCGACGGCGGGACCATCACGCTCACCGAGAACCTGCCCATCCCGCTGGACCCCACCGAGTAGTCCCGCGGCTGAGGGAATCACGTCCGCCTCGTACCGGTCGGTGTGGGCCGGAGGCGTTCGACGGGTCAGTCGCAGAGACGGCTGTAGAAGTTGTTGCGACGCCACGTCTTCTCGCCGGAGCCTGCACCCTTCCAACTGAAAGTCGCCACCACGCTGTAGCTCCGCGGTCCCGGTCCGGGATGCGGATCACGCAGTTGAACGGCACGCTGCGGTCCACGTCCACCTCGGTCAGCTCCGTCCCGTCCACCTCGGCCAAGGCGGCCCGGCAGGTGCGCCCGGCACGACGTGAACCGAGGGCTTCGGAACCGCCCAAGCAGCACGGAACCCGCCGGTCGCCACCGGCGGGTTCCGTGTTCACCGGGCGGGACGGCGCGCTCAGCCCGCCGGCATGTCCAGCGGCCGCAGCCGTTCGACGGCCTCCGCCGTGGTCGGGGCGCCGGGGAGGTCGAGTTCGAAGGGCTCTCCGCACAGGGCGCGGTTGCTCGCGTCGATCAGCGCCAGCAGCACGGTGCCGACCTCGGCGCCGAGCCACTGGAGGTTCATCGAGAGGACGACGTGGCGGCCGCCGTCCGGGGTGGCGAAGGCGATCGTCATGTAGCCGGGGATGCTGCCGGTGTGCCCCCACATCTCGCCGCAGGTCAGCGTCACCTGCTCCAGGCCGAGGCCGTAGCCGGGCCAGATCGGGTGCCCGGTCGGCACCGTCGTGCGCATCTCGTCCAGCAGCGGCCCGGGCAGCAGGGTGCCGTCCAGCAGCGCGCGGTAGAAGCGGCCCAGGTCCGCGCTGGTGCTCACCAGCCCGTAGGACGCCCAGGCGAAGGACGGGTTCAGCTCGGTCGTCTCGGTCGGCTCGGCGTCGTCGGCACCCCGGTAGTAGCCGGTGGCGTGCGGTCCGAGGATCCGGGGGAAGGTCACCGGCAGGTAGCTGTGCCGCATCCCGGTCGGCCGCAGCACCCGGCGCTGCAGCTCGGTCGGGAGCGGGGCGTCCGTCAGCTGCTCGACGAGCATGCCGAGCAGGATGTAGTTGGTGTTGGAGTAGGCGAACTCCCCGGGTGGCCGGACCGGCTGGGCGAGGGCGATGCCGACTAGCTCTCCGGGGGTGAAGCTGCGTCCGGTGTAGTCGCGCGGGTGCGCGAACAGTGGGTCGCTGATGTAGTCGGGCAGCCCGCTGGTGTGGTTGAGCAGCTGCCGCACGCTGACCGCGCTCCCCTCGGGCAGCACCCCGGGCAGCAGCGCGCCCACAGGCTCGTCCAGTTCCAGGCGGCCCTCGTCCACCAGTTGGAGCACCACCACGGCGACCAGCGACTTGGTCAGGCTGGCCGGGCGGAACCGCCCGTCGAGCGGCACCGGGGCGCCGGTGTCCAGATCGCCGACCCCGCTGCGCAGCCGGTGCACCTCGGTGCCGTCCGTGATGCGCGCGGACACCCCGGGCGCACCGGCGGCGACGGCCTGGTCCAGCGCCGCCTGGACCAAGGCCGTGTCGACGGATGCGTCGGCGGGGGCGGGGGACGCGGCGGCGGGCGGCGCGAGCGCCGCCAGCAGGCAGGCGGCCAGCGCCGCCGCGGACGCGCTCGCGATGCGGGCGCGCCGGACGAGGGCGGGCGCCGAAGGACCGGGCATGGGGGTGACCTCTCTGAGGGGGCGGGAGCGCTCAGCATCCTGGCGCGGTACGCCGCCCGGCCCATCGCTCCGCGAAGTGATCCGCCCCCCGCCGATCGGCGGAGCGGGCCGCCCGCGGGCACCGACTTTCGTCGCCCCGGCGCCCCTCGCGGCCGGCCCGCCGGTGCTCCTGCCGGGTGTCGGACCGGCCGACTAGTCTGAGCGGGTGCGATTGGCGACATGGAACGTGAACTCCGTACGGGCGCGCACCGAGCGCATCACCGCCTGGCTGGCCCGCAGCGAGGTCGACGTGGTGGCCGTGCAGGAGACCAAGTGCAAGGACGCCCAGTTCCCCACCTCGGCCTTCACCGAGCTGGGCTACGAGGTGGCCCACTACGGGCTGTCCCAGTGGAACGGCGTGGCGATCCTGTCCCGCGTCGGGCTGGACGACGTCGAGATCGGCTTCCCCGAGCAGCCCGGCTGGGGTGAGCCGGTGGCCGCCGAGGCGCGTGCGATCGGCGCCACCTGCGGCGGCGTCCGGGTCTGGAGCCTGTACATCCCCAACGGCCGCGAGCTGGACGACCCCCACTACGTCTACAAGCTGGAGTGGCTGGAGAAGCTGCGCGCCGCCGGGTCCGGCTGGCTGGCCGAGCGGCCCGAGCAGCCGCTCGCGCTGTGCGGCGACTTCAACATCGCCCCCGAGGACGGCGACGTGTGGGACATGGCCGCCTTCGAGGGCCGCACCCACGTCAGCAAGCCCGAGCGCGACGCCTTCCACGCCCTGCTGGACGCCGGGTTCACCGACGTCGCGCGCCCGTACACCCCCGGCCCCGGCGTGTTCACCTACTGGGACTACCAGCAGCTGCGCTTCCCCAAGCGCGAGGGGATGCGCATCGACTTCGTGCTCGGCTCCCCCGCGCTGGCCGCACGCGTCACCGGCGCCCGTATCGACCGCGAGGAGCGCAAGGGCAAGGGCGCCTCCGACCACGCCCCGGTGATCGTCGAGCTGTCCTGAGCCGCGGCCGCCTCAGCCCGCCCCGAGCCGCGCCAGCGCCTCGGCGGCGGTCGGCACGCCCTGGGTGGTGAGGGCCAGGTTGGCCAGCGACGCCTCGTGCACGGCGTCGTCGGCCGCCGCGACGCAGTCGGACACGACGTACACGTGGTAGCCCAGCTCGGTACCGTGCCGCGCGGTCTGCTCCACCGTGAGGTTGGTCGCCACTCCGGTGATCAGCAGGGTGTCGATGCCCGCCCCGGCCAGCCAGCCGGTAATCGGACTGGACAGGCCCGACAGCCGCTGGTTGTCGAAGACGGGATCATCCGACTCGGCGCCCGCCTCGGGCACCAGTGCGGCGCCCGGCGCGTCCGGCCGGAAGTGCTCCTGGGCTTCGCCGACGGCCGCCATGAACGGGGTGTTGCGCACCAGCCTGCCCTCACCCTCCGGCACCGTGAACCGGGTGAAGGCGACGGGCACGCCGGCCGCCCGGGCCCCGGCGTGGAAGGCGGCGGCCCGCGCCACCACACCGCTGCGCGCCACCGGCTCCGCCAGCATCCCGCCGAAGAAGCCCTCCGGCTTGATGACGTTCACCTGCCAGTGCAGCGCGAGCACGGCGGCCCGACTCGGATCGATCGACATGGGGACGATCCTGCCACGAACCGGCCGATCCCGGTCCGCGCGGTCCGTCGGCGGCCCCGGGGTGGACTCACCAGCGGTACCGCTCACGCGGCCTGAACTCCTTGGGCAGCATCGCCAGCGCCTCGGCCGCCGTCAGGACGCCCTCGGTGGTGAGGGCGAGGTTGGCCAGCGACGCCTCGTGCACGGCCTCGTCGGCCGCCGCGGCGCAGTCGCCGATCACGTACACGCGGTAGCCCATCTCGGTGCCGTGCCGCGCGGTCTGCTCCACGGTGAGGTTGGTCGCCACCCCGGTCAGCATCAGGGTGTCGTAGCCCGCCCCGACCAGCCAGCCGGTGATCGGGCCGGACAGCCCCGACAGCCGCTGGTTGTCGAAGACGGGATCGCGCCAGTGGCGGCCGATCTCGGGCACGATCCGCGTACCGGGCGCGTCCGGCCGGAAGCTCTCCTGGGCCGCGCCGACCGCCGCCATGAACGGGCTGTTGCGCACCAGCCTGCCCTCACCCTCCGGCACCGTGAACCGGGTGAAGGCGACGGGCACCCCGCCGGCCCGCGCCCCGGCGTGGAAGGCGGCGGCCCGCGCCACCACACCGCTGCGCGCCACCGGCTCCGCCAGCATCCCGCCGAAGAAGCCCTCCGGCCTGACGACGTTCACCTGCCAGTGCAGCGCCAGCACGGCGACCCGCGCCGGATCGATGGACATGGGGCGATCCTGCCACCAACCGGAGAATCCCGGTCCGCGAGGCCGCGAGCGGAAGTGAATACCCTTCCTACCGGCGGGTAGGACCAGCGGCGGAATCGCACGGGCGCGGTCGGGGGACGGCGTCCCGCTGCCCGCAGCTTCACGACACCGCGAGGTGGTGTGCCTTGAGCACCCAGACGAACGCACCCGCTGACGCGCCCGCCGACGCATCTGCCGCACAGTCCGGCCAGATCGACGAGCGGCAGGCCAGGAAGGTGGCCGAGGCGGCCAGGGAGTCCGACTGGCGGCGGCCGAGCTTCGGCAAGGAGCTGTTCCTGGGCCGGCTGCGGCTGGACCTGATCCACCCCCATCCGCGGCCCGACGACGCCGCCCGTGAGAAGGGCGAGTCCTTCCTGCGGCGGCTGCGGGCCTTCTGCGCGGAGAAGGTGGACAGTGCCGTCATCGAGCGGGACGCCCAGATCCCCGACGAGGTCGTGCGCGGCCTGATGGAGATCGGCGCGTTCGGGATGAAGATCGACGAGGAGTACGGCGGGCTCGGCCTCTCGCAGCTGTACTACAACCGCGCGCTGATGCTGGCGGGCTCCGTCAGCCCGGCGATCGGCGCGCTGCTGTCGGCGCACCAGTCCATCGGGGTGCCGCAGCCGCTCAAGCAGTTCGGCACCGACGAGCAGAAGCGCCGCTTCCTGCCGCGCTGCGCCACCACCGCCATCAGCGCCTTCCTGCTCACCGAGCCGGACGTCGGCAGCGACCCGGCCCGGGTGCGCACCACCGCCGTACCGACCGAGGACGGCTCCGGCTACGTGCTGGACGGCGTGAAGCTGTGGACGACCAACGGGGTGGTCGCCGACCTGCTGGTGGTGATGGCCAAGGTCCCCAGGAGCGAGGGGCACCGCGGCGGGGTGACCGCCTTCGTGGTGGAGGGCGACGCCGAGGGCATCACCGTGGAGAACCGCAACGCCTTCATGGGGCTGCGCGGCATCGAGAACGGGGTGACCCGCTTCCACCAGGTCCGCGTCCCGGCCGAGAACCGGATCGGCCGCGAGGGCGAGGGGCTGAAGATCGCGCTCACCACCCTCAACACCGGCCGCCTGTCGCTGCCCGCCATGTGCACCGGCGCCGGCAAGTACGCCACCCGGATGGCGCGGGAGTGGGCGCGCGAGCGGGTGCAGTGGGGCAAGCCGGTCGGCCGGCACGAGGAGGTGGCCAAGAAGCTGTCCTTCATGGCGGCCACCACCTACGCGCTGGAGGCGATGCTCGACCTCACCAGCCAGCTCGCCGACGACGACCGCAACGACATCCGGATCGAGGCGGCGATCGCCAAGCTGTGGTCCTCGGAGATGGCCTGGCTGATCGCCGACGAGCTGGTGCAGGTGCGCGGCGGGCGCGGCTACGAGACGGCGGCGTCGCTGGCGGCGCGGGGCGAGCGGGGCGTCCCGGCCGAGCAGCTGCTGCGCGACCTGCGGATCAACCGGATCTTCGAGGGGTCCACCGAGGTGATGCACCTGTTCATCGCCCGCGAGGCGGTGGACGCGCACCTGTCGGTGGCCGGCGACATCATCGACCCCGACGCCGACAACCGGGCCAAGGCGAAGGCCGCGGTGTCGGCCGGGCGCTTCTACGCGGGCTGGCTGCCCACCCTGATGGTCGGCGAGGGCCAGCTGCCCAACGCCTTCGGCGAGTTCGGCCCGCTCGCCCGGCACCTGCGCTTCGTGGAGCGCACCAGCCGCCGGCTGGCCCGCTCCACCTTCTACGCCATGTCGCGCTGGCAGGGCGGGCTGGAGCGCAAGCAGGGCTTCCTGGCCCGGGTGGTCGACGTGGGCGCGGAGCTGTTCGCGATCAGCGCGGTGTGCGTGCGGGCCCACCACGACGGCGCCGAGCACCCCGAGCGGCGCCGCTCCGCTCACGAGCTGGCCGACGTGTTCGCCCGCCAGGCCCGGCTGCGGGTCGAGGGCCTGCTGCACGCCATGTGGGACAACACCGACGAGGTCGACGGGCTGCTCGCGGACCGGCTGCTGGACGGCCGCTACGAGTGGCTGGAGGACGGGGTGCTCGACCCGTCGACGCCGGGGCCGTGGATCGCCTCGTCGGAGCCCGGCCCGTCGGCGCGGGAGAACGTGCACCGGCCGATCCGCTGACCGCCCGGCCGCCCGTGACCCCGGCGGCCCGGGTTCAGTCCTCGGTGAAGCGCACCCTGACGGTGTAGGGGTGCTGCTCGGCGGTGATGGCCTCGATGGTGAGGGTGCCGCCCGCCACCTCCTCGGTGTGCCCGACCGGGCCGCGCACCGAGGTGGTGGTGCCGTCGGGGCTCACCAGGTCGAGCGCGGCCTCGTCGGCGCTGATGCCCATGACGCCGACGGTGAACTCGCCGAGCGGCGACTGGGTGCCCTCGGCGAGGGTGGCGGTGCCCGGCTCGGGCGGCGACGGGCTCATGCTGCTCTCCTGCTCAGCCGGCGGCGGGGCGTTGACGGGCTCCGCGGCGTCGCAGCCGGCCAGCACGGCGGCGGCCAGCAGCGCGGGAAGCGCGGCGAGCAGGGCCGCCGGGCGGCGGCTCGGGCCGGCCCGGCGGGCGGGCTCGGCGCGGTGCTGCGGTGCGGTGGGTGTCATCGAAGTCCTCAGCCGAAGTTGTTGCTCTGCATCTGCACGAACGCCTCGTCCAGCTCCGAGTGGTTCACGGTGCGGTGGTTGCGGCCCCACGGGTTGTACAGGGTAACCTCGCCGGTCTGCTCGTTGACGCCGGTGACCACGTAGAAGTGGAAGTTGTTGAGGTCGGGCGGGTCGGGCTGCCCGTCGTAGCGCGGCCCTTCGGCGTCGTCCATGGACGGGGTGTTGAAGGCGATGGCGTCGCCGTTGCGGTGCATCTCGGCCAGCTCCGACAGCGAGACGTCGCCCGAGTCGCGGCTGTCGCTCTCGTTGCCGGTCAGGATCTCCATGCCGCGGGTGAAGGAGTCGACCTCCACCTGCTCGTAGCCGCCGTCGCGCTGCGCCAGCGCCTTCTCCATGATGGCGGGCCACAGCACCGGCGGGTTGCCGCGCGTCCCGGCGAACACGGGGTTGCCGTTCTCCGACAGCGGGAGGTCGGGGGTGACCGTGACGGCCTCGCCGTCGGGGAAGGTGACGGTGAAGGTGCCGTTGGGGTTCTCCACGATCATGTCGCGGATGCGGCCGGGCTCGTGCTGGGCGGTGGCGCCGAGCGAGGCCATCCACCAGCAGTCCGAGAGCGCCTGCTGGTTGATGTCCTCGATGGAGATCTGGTCGTTGTTGGGCCCGCCGAACAGCTGGCCGCCCGGCACCTCGCCGTAGCGGGCGGTGTCGGCGGTGTCGCTGCCCACGTTGTCGAACCTGGGGTCGAGCGGGAAGGCGTTGGCCGCGCCCAGCCGGCGCAGGGTGTCCAGGGAGGCGTTGCGGCGGATGTGCTCGGCGACCAGGTTGATGCCCACGGGCGAGGCGAACAGCTCGCGCAGCTCGTCCTCGCTCAGCCCGGCGAGGGCGGCGTCCAGTTCGGGGCCGGTGAGGTTCATCAGCCGCTGGTACAGCTCCAGGGAGTCGGGGCCGTCCCATTCCCAGGGCCAGAAGCCGGGCTCGAAGTCGAGGTACTCGCGGATGAAGCGGCGGGTGTCATCCACCTGGCCCTGGTCGACAGGACCGGGGTCGTCGGGCGGGCGGGTGGTGGGGTCGGGCAGCGGGCGGTCGTCGTCGACCGGGCCCTCGTTGGCGCCCTCGTCCGGGTCGCCGCTGACGGGGGCGCCGTCGGGGGCGGCGGTGTCCTGCTCGGCGCAGGCGTCCGGCCCCTGGAACAGGCCGCAGACGGCCCGCTGGACGCTGTCGCCGATGGTCTGGAAGGCGCCGGTGCCGACGATCAGGGCCAGGAGGGCGCCGGCGATCACGATGACCGCCGCGTATTCGAGCGCGGAGGCGCCCCGCTCGCGGCGCGCACGCGCCAGGGCCGCCGCCCGGCTCCGGATGATCATGGCGGACACGTTAGGCGGGCCCCAGGGCCCTGACCAGGGTCCAGGGGTGGAATTACGGACCTGAAAGCGATGATGGTCCGGTTCGTCACGCAGCGTCCGCGCGAACTGGGTCCGGACACACGAACGGGCGCCTCTCCCCCAAGAGACGCCCGCTCGCTACCCGAACTACCCGCATCACGCATCTGGTCCAACGGCCTTGGGGCGCCCCGCGTTCCCGCGTTCCCGTTATTGCGCCGTGATGTAGGTAACAGGGCGTGGTCGCCTGGGTCACGTCGGCAGGCCGCCGGGGCCGAGCGCCGGATAGTGGTATGGATGGGGGATTGCAGAAGGAGGGCCATGTCAACGCGACGCTCTACCTTGGAGCAGGTCGCCGCCCGGGCGAAGGTGAGCCGCGGCACCGTGTCGCGTGTCGTCAACGGCTCCGCCAGGGTGAACCCGCGGACCCGGGAGTCGGTCCTCCGGGCGATCGACGAGCTGGGCTATGTGCCCGACCGCGCCGCCCGCACACTGGCCGCCCGGCGCACCGGCGTGGTCGCCCTGGTGCTGTCGGAGGAACCGGGACGGCCGTTCGAGCAGCCGTACTTCGGTGACATCCTGCGCGGGATCAACTCGGCGACCGGCGCGGCCGGGATACAGCTGATGCTGAGCTTCACACGCTCGCCCGCGGACCGCGCACGCCTGGCGCACGATCTGCGCACGCAGCGCGTGGACGGCGTCATGGTGATCTCGCTGCTCCGGCAGGACCCGCTTCCCGGTCTACTGGCGGGCAGTGGCGTACCGACCGTGCTGGGAGGCCGCCCCCTCGATCCCGCCATGGAGCGAGGAGCCTACGTCGACGCCGACAACACCGGCGGCGCCCGGCGGGCCACCGAGCATCTGATCGGTCAGGATCGCCGGCGTATCGCCACCATCGCCGGCCTTCGGGGCACCACGGTGGGCATGGACCGGCTCGCCGGATATCGGCAAGCCCTGGCCGGCGGCCCGGAGCCGGTGTCCTACGGCGACTTCAGCGCGGCCGGCGGCGCCGCCGCCATGCGGGAACTCCTCGAACGCGAGCCTTCGCTGGACGCGGTGTTCGTCGCGTCCGACAACATGGCCGTCGGCGCGCTGCGCGTACTGGAACGGCACGGACGCCGCGTCCCCGACGACGTCGCCGTCATCGGTTTCGAGGACGCGGCCTTCGCCCGGCACGCGGAACCGGCGCTCACCACCGTCCACCAGCCCACCGGGGAGATGGGGCGGCGGATGGTCGAGATGCTGCTCAGCCGCGCTCACGACACATCGCCGCCCGATCAGCCGGTCATCTGCGACACCGGTCTGGTCGTCCGCGCCTCGGCCTGAGGCGGTGAACCGCCGCCGGCGGCCGAGCGACGCGTCGGTGCCTGGCCTTCGCGGAGCCGCCCCTAGACGCGTTCGATCAGGGTGGCGTTGGCCTGGCCGCCGCCCTCGCACATCACCTGGAGGCCGTAGCGGCCGCCGCCGCGCTCCAGTTCGTGCACCAGCTTGGTGAGCAGCACGGCGCCGGTGGCGCCGAGGGGGTGGCCCAGGGCGATGGCGCCGCCGTTGGGGTTGGTGCGGGCGAGGTCGGCACCGGTCTCGCGCGCCCAGGCGATGGGGACCGACGCGAAGGCCTCGTTCACCTCGAAGACGTCGATGTCGTCGACGGTCAGCCCGGCCCGGTCCAGGACGCGCCGGGTGGCGGGGATGGGGCCGGTGAGCATGTACACGGGGTCGTCGCCGACCACGGCGAGGCTGTGCACCCGGGCGCGCGGGGTGAGGCCGTGGCGCTCGACGGCGTCGGCGGAGGCGATCAGGACGGCGGCGGCGCCGACCGAGAGCGGGCTGGACACGGCGGCGGTGAGGGACCAGCCTTCGCGCAGCGGCGGCAGCTGGGCCATCCGCTCCAGCGAGGTGTCGGCCCTGGGGCCCTCGTCCGCGTCGACCACGGCCTCGCCGACGCGCAGCGGCGCGATCTGCTCGGCGAAGCGCCCGTCGGCGGCCGCGGCGACCGCCCTGCGGTGGCTCTCCAGCGCGTACTCCTCCAGCTCCGAGCGCTTGATGTCCCACTTCTCGCACATCAGCTGCGCGCCCCGGTACTGGGAGATCTCCTGGTCGCCGTAGCGGCGGGTCCAGCCCTCGCCGTAGATCGGCAGGCCGTTGTCCAGGGCGTACTGGACGCTGGCGCCCATCGGCACCATCACCATGTTCTCGACGCCGGCCGCCACCACCAGGTCCTGGGTGCCCGACAGGACGCCCTGGGCGGCGAAGTGCACGGCCTGCTGCGAGGAGCCGCACTGCCGGTCGATGGTGACGCCGGGGACGTTCTCGGGCAGCCCGGCCGACAGCCAGGCGGTGCGGGCCAGGTCGAGCGACTGCGGGCCGACCTGGCTGACACAGCCCATGATGACGTCCTCGACCGCCGCGGGGTCGGCGCCGGTGCGGTTCATCAGCTCGGCGAGCACGTGCGCGCCCAGTTCGGCGGGGTGGGCGCCGATGAGCGCGCCCTTGCGGCTGCCGACGGGGGTGCGGACCGCCCCGACGATGTACGCCTCGTTGGCTCCGTGTGCCGCACTGCTTCGCGCCATTGGTCACTCCTCCGCGCCGAACGCCGACCGAATCGGATTCTGTTCTGCTTCGAGACTAGCCGCTGCGGCGCGGTCGGGGTATCGGCGCCGGGAGCCTCGGCCGGATCGTAGGGTCAGCCGTCAGGGCCGTGGGCGGCCGCCAGCAGCCGGGCGTCGGCCTCGTCGCCCAGCAGTTCGCGGGCGATCTCGGTGAGCACCTGGTAGAGGTCGGGGTGCCGCTCAGGCTGCCACTCGGCGAGCGCGGCCACCAGCGCGTCGCGCCCGGCGTCGAAGACCCGCTGCGCGGTGCGCTCGCCGATGTCGGTCAGCTCGACCCGTCCGCCGGCTTCGTCCAGCCGGACGAAGCCGGCGGCGGCCAGCGCCGCCGCGGTGGGGCGGGCGTCCTCGGCCCAGGGGCCGCACACCCCGGCCAGGTCCGCCGCGGCCACCGGACCGAGCCGGGCCAGCCGGGTGAGCAGCCAGCAGCTCTGCGCCGACAGTTCGAGCCCGGCCGATCTGGCCAGCCGCGCGTACATGGCCAGCCGTCCCTCGCGGCCGAGGAAGATCACCACCTCGCGTTCGATGATCTCGATCGAGCTGCGCACCGTCGGGGTGGGGGCGAGCCCGCTGCCGAGGTCGCCGCTGTCGCGGGTGCGGCGCAGCGGCACTTCCTTCAGCAGCAGCGCGAGCACGAAGGCGACGGCGACCGGCGGGATCGCGGACAGGAAGACCTTGTCGATGGAGAGCGCGTAGGCGTGCAGCAACCCGGCCTGGACGTCGGGCGGCAGCGCGTCCAGGGCCGAGGCGTCGCTCTGCACCGCCGACGGGTCGAAGCCGGGCGGCAGCGGGTGGCCGGCGGTGGCCGAGCGGATGTTGGCGGCGAGCCCGTTGGAGAACACCGTGCCGAACACGGCGACCCCGAAGGAGCTGCCGATGGAGCGGAAGAAGGTGGCGCCGGAGGTGGCCACGCCCAGGTCGGCGTAGTCGGCGGAGTTCTGCACCACCACCACGAGCACCTGCATCACCAGGCCGAGGCCGATGCCGAGGACCAGGAAGTAGCCGCTCATCACGGCGGTGGAGGTGTTCTCGTCCAGGTGCGAGAGCAGGAACAGCGCCACCCCGGTACAGGCGGTGCCCAGGATCGGGAAGACCTTGTAGCGGCCGGTGCGGCTGACCACCTGGCCGCTGAGCACGGAGGCGCCCAGCATCCCGACCACCATCGGCAGCAGGTGCACCCCGGACATGGTGGGGCTCACCCCGTGCACGACCTGGAGGAACAGCGGCAGGAAGGTGAGGCTGCCCAGCATCGCGAAGCCGATGGCGAAGCTGATGGCGGCCGCCACCCGGAAGACGGGGTCGCGGAAGAGCCGCAGCGGCATCACCGGCTCGGCGGCCCGCCGCGCGCTGAACCACCAGGCCGTGCCGAGCACCAGCGCGCCGGCGCCCAGCGCGATCGTCTGCGGCGAGACCCACGGGTAGGTGGAGCCGCCCCAGGAGGTGAGCAGCACCACGCAGGTGACCGCGGCGGCCAGCAGCACGATGCCCAGGTAGTCGATGCGGTGCCGGACCCGGACGGTCGTCGGCCGCAGCACCACGCTGATCACCAGCAGCGCGACCGCGCCGATCGGCAGGTTGATCGTGAAGACCCACCGCCACGACAGCTCGTCCA
This sequence comes from Allonocardiopsis opalescens, assembly GCF_003002095.1. Classification (GTDB taxonomy): domain Bacteria; phylum Actinomycetota; class Actinomycetes; order Streptosporangiales; family Streptosporangiaceae; genus Allonocardiopsis; species Allonocardiopsis opalescens. Next base: position 308,438 of record NZ_PVZC01000002.1, read on the forward strand.
CGAAGAAGCCACCGAGCAGCGGCCCGAGCACGCTGCTCCCGCCGAACACCCCGCCGAACAGACCCTGGTACCTGCCGCGCTCGCGCGGCGGCACCACGTCGCCGACGATCGCCTGGGTGAGAGTGATCAGGCCGCCGCCGCCCAGCCCCTGCAGGGCCCGGAACGCGATCAGCTGCCCCATATCCTGCGCGAGCCCGCACAGCGCGGAGCCGACCAGGAAGATCACGATCGCCGACTGGAACAGCGCCTTGCGCCCGTACTGGTCGCCCAGCTTGCCCCACAGCGGAGTGGACGCGGTGGTGGCCAGCAGATAGGCCGTGACCACCCACGACAGGTGGTTCAGTCCGCCCAGGTCGCTCACGATGGTCGGCAGCGCCGTGGAGACGATCGTCTGGTCCAGGGCCGCGAGCAGCAGCGCCAGCATCAGCGTGCCGATCACCACCCCCACCCCGCGCTGCCGCGCGTGGGCGGGCTGGTGCGGCCCCTGGTGCGTCGGCGCGGAGTGCTCGGCCACCGGTCCACCTCCCTCCGTTCGATACCTGAACATCCCGCACGCCGCCACTTCACGTATCCATGACGATACGTTCCGTCACATCGACGGTGCGGGAGGCGGCCGCCGTGTGGCGTACGCCCCGGCAGCCATCCGGCCACCGCGTCCCAGCATGGCGGCAGTTCGCCCCGCGCGCCTTCGGCCGTCCACAGGCCGCCGTCGCACAGCGAAGTCGTCCACAACCCGCGGGTAGCCCTGGCGCCAGGGCGGCCGCGGCCGGAAGACTGGTTGTAGGGGCTGCCCCCCTGGGAGGGCGGGGGATGGAGGTGGGCGGTGGGCTTCGATCGGCCGGGGTGGGGGGATCACCGCCCCGAGCGGCCACGGGAGGGCGCCCGTTCGATGGCCGAGATCACCCTGACGGATGAGGAGCGGCGAACACTGCGGGCGCTCGCGGACGGGACGACGCCCCTCGACGAGCTCGTGGACGATCGCGCGTACGCCGACGACCTCGGGCCACCGGTGCCGGGCGGTGCTGATACGGCCCGGCCGGAGCCGCTTCCGCCGCCGTCGGGCGGCGACACCGCCCGGCGGGGTGACGCTCCGCCCGAGCAGAAGGGCTTCGACCTGGAACGTCCACTGGCGCGGCTGGACGACCCCGACCGCGCCGAAACACCGCTGGAGACCTTGCGCGCCTTCGACCCCTCCGCCGGTGGGCTACCGCCGCTGATCCGCTCGATCGGGGTGGCCTACATCGATCAGGTGGCGGCCGCCGGTGACCGCCCCTGGCTGGCACCCGCGGCCGACCGCTCACCGGAGGTCAAACACGTCATCGCCGCCCTGGACCGCGGCAGCGGCCACCCGCTGCCGCGCCACGAGGGAGCCGTCACCCTCCAGCAGCTCACCGACCGGGTCACCCGGCTCCAGGACCCCGCCCAACTCGACCCCGGCAAGCTGACCCGGTCCCGGGACGCCTATACCGGCAAGCGGCACAACTGCGGGCTCTACGCCACCCGTATCAACGACCCCGACGCCTTCGCCGTCGCGTACGTCCGCGCACTCCAACATCCCGACGTACGGGCGGTCTTGAATCAACCCTTCGTTGAAGGTCAAGACGTGTCAGAGTGTGAAATTCCGATCGCTGACCTGCTGGGGCCAGATGGACACCGATTCTGTGAAGGTACTGCTCTCAATCCGGTCAACGGCAGTCTCAAAGAGGCGGTTGAACAGCGAAAGCAGTGGACGAAGGATCGGGTGGCGGGTGTCGAGCCCACGGCACCCGAGCCCACTGCCGATCCCATAGCGACCTTTGAAGGCGGAACGATCAAGGTGCAGTTCAAGCCGAACGTGACTGGGGACCGCTATGAGTGTGCTTCGTTCTTCCCCGACCCAGCGTAAGGTACCTGAGATGAGCTTGCCGTGGTGGAAGACCGACAAAGACGCACGGTTTTCTGAACTGCTCCGTGCCGTCAGGACGTACTACCATCCCGACACCGCGCAGGATGGCGCGCCTGAACGGCTGCGGCGCTTGGTATATCGCGTGGAGAACGAGGGGCTGCGGGCGGAGTTCCACGACATCCCCCGGTTCCTGGCTGAGCTACGGGCCGCGATCATCGATCCCGGCCAGGTGCCCGACGATGAACTGTTCAACGCGGCCTGCTTCGAGGACGGCTCCGATGAAGCCTTCCTCGCCCGAGTGTGGCACGACATCTATCCCGACCGGCCGCTGCCCACAGCAGACAATCCGCATGGGATCGGGAATTGATTCATCGGCCAGCCTGATTCCCACTCTTCTAGGACGGCACGATGCCGTTCACCCTCGGCGACGATCAGGCGAAGAATGAACATCCAGTCATCACCTACTACCCCAGTCCACGAAAGGGCGTGTGAGGATGGCCGGACCGTTCTGGCGAAAGAACAAGGATGCGTCATTCGCGGTGCTGCTCAGCGTGGTGGAGTCCTACTACCATCCTGAAACGCCCCCGGATGGGGGCGCGAAGCTACACCGCTTGGTCCATCGGGTCGGACATGAGCATGTGTCGTCACAGGTGCACGACATCCCCAAGTTCCTGGACCAGTTGCGGGCCGCCATCGCCGACCCGTCTCAGATTCCCGGAGACGCGCTCGACGATGCGGCCGACTTCGAGGACGGCTCCGATGAAGCCTTCCTCGCCCGAGTGTGGCACGACATCTATCCCGGCCGGCCGCTGCCCACAGCCGACAGCGGGAACGGCGACAGCCGGGCGGGCCCCGGCTAGGCTGGGAGCACCCAGCCGGGCGGTGCGGCGGTGTGTCCGCCGCGGAAGCGGAAGGCGGCAGCCGTGTTCGAGGGATTCGTCGTACTGGCCCTGGTCGCGATTCTGTTCGCCTGGGGGCTGACGCGGCTGCGCCGGCGGATTCCGCTGCCTTTCACGCTGGCCGGAGCGGTGGTGGTGTTCATCCTCGCCACGCTGATGCTGTACGCGGTGCAGACCACCTAGCGGAGGGGCTCGGAGGCATGGTGTCGGTGGTGCAGAACGTGGCGATCGACTGTGCGGACGCCTACGGGCTGGCGCTGTTCTGGAGCAGGGTGACCGGCCGTTCGATGCATCCGGAGGACCGGCCGGGCGACGACGAGACCCAGGTGCTGCTGGCGGAGGGCCCGGTGCTGCACTTCAACCAGGTGCCCGAAGCCAAGAAGGACAAGAACCGGATCCACCTGTGCCTGCGTCCCGAGACCTCACGCGAGCAGGAGGTGGAGCGGCTGCTCGGCCTCGGTGCCGCCTTCGTCGCCGACCACCGCGAGCCCGACGGCACCGGCTGGGTGGTCCTCGCCGACCCGGAGGGCAACGAGTTCTGCGTGCTGCGCAGCGCGTCCGACCGCGCCGCGGCGGGTCCTGAGGCGCACGCGCCCACCGCATGAGGCGGTGCGGCCGAGCCGGCGGCTAGGCCCGCCACGCCTCCGCGGGTTCGTGGACGGTGTCGGGCTCGACGGTCTCGCCGCGCTCGGCGGCGCTGGTGGTGGGGATCTCGAACCACACGGCCTTGCCGTCGCGGGTGGGGCGGGAGCCCCAGCGGGAGGCCAGCTGGTCGACCAGGTAGAGTCCGCGGCCGCCTTCGTCCTCGTCCTTGGCCTTGCGCAGGCGGGGCAGCCGGAGGTCCTGGTCGAAGACCTCCACCCACACCGCCGAGGCGCCCCGGCGCAGCCGCAGGGTGAACTCGCGGGTGCGCTGGGTTCCGGCGGGCGGGGTGTCGGCCTCGGCGGCCGGGCCGACCAGGTCGGCCCAGGACTCGTCGAAGCCGGTGCCGACGCCCACGGGCGGGCCGTCCAGCACCAGTTCGCGGCGGCGGGTGGGCACGGCGGCGTGCAGCACGACGTTGGTGACGACCTCCGACACCAGCAGGCAGGCCAGCTCGGCCTGCTCACGGTCGACCCGCCACGCCTCGAAGGTCTCCCCCGCCAGCCGCCGGGCGTCGCTGACCACGATGGCCTCGGCCGGGAAGGTGCGCTCGGTGACGGCGAGGTCGTCGGGGTCGGTGCGGACCACCAGCATCGCCATGTCGTCGTCGATCTCACCGGGCACGGCGCGGGCCGCGGCGTCGGCGATGCGCTCGACGCCGGAGCCGGTGTGGGCGGCGACGGTGTCGGTGAGGATGCGCAGCCCGGCGCCGGTGTCGATGGTGCCGCCCTGCGGCCTGCGGTCGACCAGCCCGTCGGTGTAGAGGACGAGGGTGGCGCCGGGCGGCAGCGGGATGGTGTCGTAGCTGCGCACGGTGTCGCGCGCCATGCCCTTGACCCGGCCGCCCAGCATGACGCCGCTGGAGGGCATCTCCAGCTCCTCGACGCGGCCGTCCACGATGATCAGCGGCGGGGCGTGGCCGGCGTTGGCGAAGGACAGCTCGCGCGACCAGGCGTCGTAGGCCATGTACAGGCAGCTCACCATGGGAGTGCGCGGTTCGCCGTCGTCGTCGGCGCGGGCCAGCGCCCTGACCCACTCGTCGAGCTTGTCCAGGATGTCGGCCGGGGACTTGTCGTCCTGGGCGAAGGCGCGCACGGCCGCGCGCAGCTGGCCCATGACGGCGGCGGCGTGCGCGCCGCGCCCCTCGACGTCGCCGATCACGATGCCGACCCGGCCGGCCGAGAGCGGGATGACGTCGTACCAGTCGCCGCCCACCTGGGTCTGGATGCCGTGGCCGCGGGTCTCCAGCGGCTTGGCCGGCTCGTAGCGGCAGGCCACCTGGAGGCCGTCGAGCTCGGGGATCTCGCGCGGCAGCAGGCTCTTCTGGAAGGCGAGCGCGGTGTCGCGCTCCTCCTCGAACAGCCGGGCGTTGTCGATGGCCAGCGCCACCCGGGACGCGATCGCGCCGACGAGGTCGCGGTCGATGCCGTCGTAGTGGGTGCGCTCGCGACCGCGCAGCCCGGACAGGCACAGGGTGAGCACGCCGAGCAGCTGGCCGCGGGCGCGCAGCGGCGCGGCGATGATGGAGGTCAGGCCGACCTGTTCGGCGACCCAGCTGCTCTCGGGCGTGGGGTTGGCCGGGCTGGCGTGCCGGATGTCGTCGACCAGCACCGCTTCGAGCCGGCGGATGGCCCGGCTCCTGACCCGGTAGGGGTCCTCGGTGACGGGCTCGCCCACCTGGGGCCAGCTGCCGGGCGGGGGCGTCCAGCCCTCGGAGTGCATCGAGGTGTGCCGGACCAGCCGGTCGTTGTCGAGCAGGTCGATGAAGCAGTGGTCGGCGAACTGCGGCACCAGCAGCTCGGCCACGGCCTGGAGGGTGTGGGACAGCTCAAGGGAGTCGGCCAGTTCGCGCCCGATGCGGTCGAGCAGGCCGTACTGGTCGTCGGCGCGGCCGTCGCGCAGCGCCTCCCTGGCGAAGACGACCATGCCCTCGACCGCGCCGGAGCGGTGCCGGAACGGCACCGCCTGCATCCGGATGTAGACGACGGTGCGGTCGCGGCGGATGTTGGCGAAGGTGCCCTCCCAGCTGCCGCCTCTGAGCACCTTCCGGGACAGCTCCATCGCCTGCTCGCGGTCGGCCTCGGCGATGCCGAGGTCGAGCAGGGCGGTGCCGCGGTAGTCGCGGTCGTCGTCGAAGCCGAACAGCTCCTTGGCGGCGGAGTTCCAGTAGGTGAGCTTGCCGAACCGGTCGGCCGCCACCACGGCGACCTGCATACCCTCCAGCACGGACTGCGCGGACAGCAGGTCCGCGACCGGATCGGGGGCCTCGCCCCACCGCTTCATCGAAACGCCACCTCATCGCAGCGCCCGGACCGGATCGACCTCATGGGTGTCGGCCGCGGCCGGCGCGCGGGGACGGGCTCAGCTGCGCGACACGAACACATGTGCCGCGATCTGGCCGGAGAACTCCGTTCCGGCACCGTCTCCGCGTTCGTCACAGGTCACCCGTACACCGTCGTCGCTCGCCGCGAGGGTCACCTCACGTCCGGGCTGGATACCGCCCTGCTTGAGTCTAAGCATGGCCGCGGCGTCGCCTTGGACCTGTTCACTAATTCGTCGAATGATGACCGGAATACCCGTCGAAGTGGCGAGCACGGACATGGGGGCCACCGAATCCGCGCTGCTCGGCCGGGAGGTCTCCTCGGTGTCCGCGCCGAACTCCTCCAGGCCGGGGATCGGGTTGCCGTAGGGGCAGACCGTGGGCTCGCCGAGCAGCTTGAAGATGCGCCGCTCCACCGCCTCGGACATGACGTGCTCCCAGCGGCAGGCCTCGACGTGGACGTCCTCCCAGGGCAGGCCGATCATGTCGACGAGCAGGCACTCCGCCAGGCGGTGCTTGCGCATGACCTGGGTGGCCAGCCTGCGGCCCTCGTCGGTGAGGGAGAGCCTGCGGTCGCCCTCGACGCGCAGCAGGGCGTCGCGCTCCATCCGGGCGACGGTCTGGCTGACGGTGGGACCGCTCTGCTGCAGGCGCTCGGCGATGCGCGCACGCAGCGGGACGATGCCCTCCTCCTCCAGTTCGAAGATCGTACGGAGGTACATCTCCGTGGTGTCGATCAGACCGTGTGCCGTCACGGCATACCTCCGCTCCGCAAACCCACCGCCCAAAGCCGTTGGGACGGTGTCAAGTCTAGTCGCCGCCGAGCCGGGCGTGATAACCGTCACCCGGCCCGCCCAAGGCCGATTCAGGCCGGTCGCGCGGGGGGCGTGACAATCGTGTCAGGTCTCTCGGGTGCGCGCGAGCGACATAGCGAAGAACAGAATGCGAAACCGGCTTGTTCCGGACTGCGGGACCGCCCGCCGCGCCGCGGCTGTCGGAGCCGTCTGCTAGGGCGGCTCAGGGCGACAGGCGTTCGCGCAGCCAGCCGTCGCCTTCGCGCCGGTACCTGATCCGGTCGTGCATGCGGTCGGCGCCGCCCTGCCAGAACTCCGCCTCGTCGGGGAGCACCCGGTAGCCGCCCCAGTAGTCGGGCCTGGGCACGGTCGAGCCCTCGGGCCAGCGCTGGGCGTAGCGCTCGTAGCGCTCCTCCAGCACCTGGCGCGAGGGGACCGGGCTGGACTGGTGCTCGCTGGCCCAGGCGCCGATCTGCGAGCCGTGCGGGCGGCTGGCGAAGTAGCGGGTGTTCTCCTGGGGAGTGAGATATTCCACACGCCCCCCGAAGCCGACCTGGCGGCCCATCGCGTGCCAGGGGAAGAGCAGGCTCGCCCGGGGGTTCTCGGCCAGCGCGCGGGCCTTGCGCGAGGTGAGGTTCGTGTAGAAGGTCAGCCCGCGCTCGTCGAGTCCCTTGAGCAGCACCGTGCGCGCGGTGGGCACCCCGTCGGCGCCGGCGGTGGCGAGCACCATGGCGTTCACCTCGGGCAGGCCCGCGTCGGCCGCGTCGGCGTACCAGCGGCGGAACTGCTCGATCGGGTCCGGAGAAAGATCACACGGCTCCAGACCGGTCCCGCGGTACGACTCACGCTGCTCGGCGGGGTTCAATCGGTTCACGAAGAGGAATCCTCACACGTAACCGCAGGGCAACAAAGCCGCGCCCCGCGGGGGTTAAGCGCACCTCGCGTGTTACATGGAACGACACGCAGGGTTCAATGGGGCAAATCCTTTTCCACACCGAGGAGACGGAGGAAGCCGAAATGTCCGACTTCAAGCCGGGCCTCGAAGGGGTTGTGGCGTTCGAGACCGAGATCGCCGAACCGGACAAAGAGGGCGGAGCCCTCCGGTACCGGGGCGTCGACATCGAGGATCTGGTTGGTCACGTCTCCTACGAGCATGTATGGGGTCTGCTGGTCGACAACAGCTTCACCCCTGGACTGCCCGACGCCGAGCCCTTCGAGCTGCCCGTACGCACCGACGACATCCGGGTGAACGTGCAGAGCGGGCTGGCCGCGCTGGCCCCCCGATGGGGTCTGAAACCGCTGCTGGACATCGACGACGTGCAGGTGCGCGACGACCTCGCCCGCGCGTCGGTGACGGCCCTGTCCATCATCGCCCAGTCGGCGCGCGGCGCCGACCAGCCGGCCGTACCGCAGAGCCGGGTCGACGAGGGGTCCACCGTCGTCGAGAAGTTCATGATCCAGCTGCGCGGCGAGCCCGACCCGCAGCACGTCAAGGCGATCGACGCCTACTGGTCGTCCGCGGCCGAGCACGGTATGAACGCCTCCACCTTCACCGCCCGCGTCATCGCCTCCACCGGCGCCGACGTCGCCGCGTCCATGTCGGGCGCGGTCGGCGCCATGTCCGGGCCGCTGCACGGCGGCGCTCCGGCGCGGGTGCTGCACATGATCGAGGAGACCGAGCAGATCGGCGACGCCGAGACCTACGTCAAGCGGGCGCTGGACAAGGGCGACCGCCTGATGGGCTTCGGCCACCGGGTCTACCGCGCCGAGGACCCGCGCGCACGCGTGCTGCGCCGGGCCGCCAAGGAGCTCAACGCCCCCCGCTACGAGACCGCGGTGGCGCTGGAGAACGCCGCGCTGGCCGAACTGCACGCGCGCAAGCCCGACCGGGTGCTCGCCACGAACGTGGAGTTCTGGGCGGCCATCATGCTCGACTTCGCGCAGATCCCCGCGTCCCTGTTCACCTCGATGTTCACCGCCGCCCGCACCGCGGGGTGGTCGGCGCACATCCTGGAGCAGAAGCGCACCGGCCGCCTGGTCCGTCCGAGCGCCACCTACGTCGGCCCCGCCCAGCGGCCGGCCGCGGAGGTGAACGGCGCGGACGAGGCGCTGCACAAGGGCGTCTAGCCCCCCCGGACGGCCCGCACCCGCCGATCCGACACTCCGCCCCCGTGGTAACCCGGGAGAACCACGGGGGCGGCGCATGTCGGCGTCCGGCCGGCCGGCTCACTCCTGCGGCGGGCAGTCGTCGTCCGTCGCCTCGTTGTTCGAGGTCAGCACACCGCAGACCGCGACGACCTCCTGACCGCCGCCGGGCCCGGCCAGCACCAGCTGGACCAGCCGGTCCCGCTGCCAGTTGCCGGGTGCCGCGCCGTCCGCGGACTCCTCGGCCCGCTCGGCCGGGCCGGCCAGGTCGATCAGGCCGCTCACCCCGGCGTAGCCGTCGACCTGGGTGAGGGCGAGCCGCAGGTCGGTGACCGGGTGCTCGGCGCTGTCGAGCTGGCTCTCCTGCGCCTGGCGGGCGGCCAGCGACACGACCATCAGGGCGTCGTAGGCCATCACCGCGTGCGCCACCGACGGGCGCTCCTGCCGCTGCCGGGAGTCGCCCTCGTCCGGCCCGGCCCAGCCCAGCTCGCCGCCCAGCGCGTCGAAGCGCTCGTAGAAGCTGGACGGCTCCATGTCGCGGGCCCGCGCCCGGGCGCTGCTGGCCGCCAGGGGCGTGTAGTACAGCTCCAGGGTGGGGTGGTAGAGGTCCAGCTGGTCGAGGTTGTCGGCAACGTACTTGGCGATGTCGTCATTGGCGATGATCTCCATGCCCGACGCGCACTGGTCGCTGCCGTCCAGCAGCGACATGACCTCGGCGAACTGGTCGGACCTGCCGGAGAAGTAGAGCACGTCGGGGGCGTCGCGGCACAGCTCCCGCACCACCGCCCCGAGCGAGGGGTCCTCGGGCCGCCCGTAGGCGCGCACGGTGCCCTCGCCGCCGATGGCGCCGAACTCCTCGATGAAGCGCTCGGCCAGGTCCCCGCCGTACAGGTCGCCCGCCGAGACGTCGGCCAGCGCGACGGCGGTGCGGGCCGGCTCCAGCTCCCCGGTGCCATGCCAGGCCCAGGAGGCGGCATGCCGGGCGATCATCCCGTTGGACGGCGCCAGCGGGTAGAAGATGTCGCTCGACGCGTCGCCGACCAGGGCGATGTCGTCGAAGGTCACGGTGGTGGCCACCATGGGCAGCCCGGCCGCGGTGAAGACGCCGATGGCCTGGCGGGTCGGCTCCCTGCTCTCGCCGATGCCCACCACCCCGAGCACCCGGGGGTCGCGCCCGGCCCGCCGCACCACGCGCTCGGCCACCGCCACGGCGTCGCCGTAGGCGGGGCCCGCGTTGGCGAGCAGCAGCCGGACCATCGGCGCGCGCTGGTGGAAGGTGGAGTTGTGCTCGTGCTGCGCGATGGCGAGGCCGACCAGCTCGCCGTGGACGCCGCCGAGCAGGTCGTTCTGCTGCGTCGCGTCGGGCACCGACAGCGCCCCGAAGTAGACGATGTCGACGTAGTCGCCGGAGCGCACCGCCGCCTCGTTCTGCTCGGCGATCCGCCGCTGCACCGACGCCAGGCGCTCGTTGAAGACGAAGCCGCCCGCGGTGACGCCCACGCAGGACCCGGTCGCGGCGCTCTGCCACACGTCGTGCTCCAGCAGCCGCCGGCCCCACCAGCAGTCGCTGCGCGAGGCGCCGACGGCGATCAGCAGCCCGGCGACCAGGGCGAGCACCAGCACGATCGCGGCGGTCACCACCGAACCGGTGACGAAGCGGGCCCGCCTGCTGCTGATCTTCTCGCCGGAGCCGGGCGGCCGCAGCCCGCCGCGCAGCGCGGCCAGCTCGCCGGCGCCCAGCGCCACCGGGACGTACCTGGCCGGGCCGAGCCGGGCGACGGTGCCGCGCCGCAGCGCCCAGGACCGCAGCCGGGCGCCGAGGGTGCAGGCGGAGGCGTCGCCCGGGGTGTCCTGCGGTGCGGCCGCGTCGGCGCCGTGTCCGCCGATCGCGACCAGGACCAGGGGGTCGGGCCAGCCGGTGGTGCGGCGGACCCGCTCGATCACCTCGGCCAGCTCGGCGCCCTCGGGCGCCGACATGTCGACGGCGAGCACCGGATAGTGGTCGCGTCCGCCGGCCTCCAGCCAGTTGCGCCGCCGGTAGGCGGCGGCCAGGTCGTCCAGGAAGGCGTTGACGGCCAGGCAGCGCAGCCGCCCGCGCAGCTCCTCGCTCCCGGAGCGCAGCGCCTGGCACGCCTGGATGAGCAGGACGGCCCGGTCGCGGAACTCGCCGTCCTCGACGGGGCGGCCGGCGGCCTGCTCCGTGGCGGCCGCCAGCTCCCGGGCGAAGGGCGGCCAGCGGCGCCGCAGCCAGCGGTAGGACGCCCAGGGCAGGTGCCAGCTGAAGGCGGCCAGCAGGTGGTAGCCGACCAGCACCAGCAGCACGAGCACCGACAGCACCGAGTCCAGGCCGGCCGCGCCGGCCACGCCCAGGACGAGCAGCACGTTGACGGCCCAGCTCGCCGGCGCCAGCATCCTCTCGTCCAGGAAGGCGAAGGGCTTGCTCACCGTGGCGAACACCCTCCGCGCGAAGGGGTCGAGCACCCGGCCGTGCCAGATCTCGCCGGCCCGCGAGGCGGGGCGCCCGTCCATGCGCCGCCCGTGCGGGCCCGCCGGGCGGCGGATGCGCTCGGCCACGGTGAGCCGCAGCCGCATCCGCTCGTCGTGCCCGGACCCCGCGGGTGCCTGCGGGTTCTCGGCGTCCTCGGACTCCGGCGCCAGCTCCTCGGGCGAGACGCGGTGCGCGATCTCCACCAGGGTGAGCAGCGACTCCAGGTGCGGGAAGCGCGGCGGCTCGGGGTCGCGCCGCGCCCAGGTGGAGCCGGGGGTGGCCTCGGGGCGGGCCAGCTGCTCCTTCACGTCGTACAGCGCGGCCCACACGGGGTCGAAGCCGCGCAGCTCGGCGCGGCGGGCCGCGCGGGCGCGTTCGGCCACCGCGCGGTGGGGGTCCTCGGCCTCCGCTCCGGTGCCGCGCCGTTCGGGGGCGGGCAGCGCGGCCGCCGGCCGGTTGCCGCAGTGGTCGCGCAGTTCGCGGGCGAGCACCGCGCTCTCGTGCTCGCCCGATTCCGGCAGCAGCACCCTGACGACCGGGAGCGGCTGGCCGCCCGCGCTGAGGGGGCGGTCCTCCAGGTCGACCCCGCCGGGGTCGCGGCGGCGGCGGGCGGCGGCCGCCTCCGCGCGCACCCGCCCGGACTGGGCGAAGGTGACGCGCCTGCGCAGCGCGTCGAAGGCCGCGAGGAAGCCCCGTTCCGCGTCGGTCCCCTCCGTGGACGCGGACGGCAGTGCCGAGGTCGTCATGGCGCTCTCCCTCCGGCGGTCCGGATGCCGACAGGCCGGTCGCGCGGTCCGCGCCGGATGCTCGTTATGTCGGCACAGACGCGGCTCCGACACCTGCGGGCCCTGGCCGACATTGGACGCGGCCCGCGTGCGGGCGGATCCGGCGCAGCGCCCCCTTGGCTCCGCCGCCCGCGCGAGCAGGGAGTACGCTTGTGCGACGTGACCGAGATCGAGATCCCCGCCGACATCAAGCCCCTGGACGGCCGCTTCGGCAGCGGCCCGTCCAAGGTCCGCCCCGAGCAGCTGGCGGCGCTGGCGTCCTCCGGTGCCCGCTACCTCGGCACCTCCCACCGGCAGAAGCCGGTCAAGTCCCTGGTGGCTCGGGTCCGGTCCGGCCTGGCCGAGCTGTTCTCGCTGCCCGAGGGCTACGAGGTGGTGCTCGGCAACGGCGGCACCACCGCGTTCTGGGACATCGCCGCGCACGGCCTGGTGCACGAGAAGGCCCAGCACGTCTCCTTCGGCGAGTTCTCCAGCAAGTTCGCCAAGGCCACCGCCACCGCCCCGTGGCTGGCCGAGTCCTCCGTCATCAAGGCGGAGCCCGGCACCTACACCGAGCCGCGGGCCGAGGCGGGCGTCGACGTGTACGCGCTGACCCACAACGAGACCTCCACCGGCGTGGCCGCCCCCGTCCGCCGGGTGGCGGGCGCCGACCCCGGCGCGCTGGTGCTGGTCGACGCCACCAGCGGCGCGGGCGGCCTGCCGGTCGACGTGTCCGAGGCCGACGTCTACTACTTCGCGCCGCAGAAGTCCTTCGCCTCCGACGGCGGCCTGTGGCTGGCGCTGTTCTCCCCCGCCGCGCTCGCGCGGGTCGAGGAGATCGCGGCGAGCGGCCGGTACGTGCCGGAGTTCTTCTCGCTGCCGACCGCCATCGACAACTCCCGCAAGGACCAGACCTACAACACCCCCGCCGTCGCCACCCTGCTGCTGCTCGCCGAGCAGATCGAGTGGCTCAACGGCCAGGGCGGCCTGGACTGGGCGGTGGAACGCACCGCGCGCTCCTCGGGCCACCTGTACGCCTGGGCGGAGAAGTCGCCGGTCGCCGCGCCCTTCGTGGCCGAGCCCGCCTACCGCTCCCAGGTGGTGGGCACCATCGACTTCAGCGAGGCGGTCGACGCCGCCGCGGTCGCCAAGGTGCTGCGCGCCAACGGGATCGTCGACACCGAGCCCTACCGCAAGCTGGGCCGCAACCAGCTGCGGGTGGCCATGTTCCCCTCGGTCGACCCCGAGGACGTGGAGCGGCTGACCTCCTGCGTCGACTACGTGGTCGAGCGGCTGGGCTAGCGCCGCCGCGCCCGCCGCGGCTCAGCCGCGGCGGGCCAGTACCACGATCCCGGCGATCGCCGCCGCGGCCACGGCGGCGCCCGTACCGATGAGGCCCAGGGTGCCGGGGCCGCCTGACCCGTCGGGTTCGGCGGCCTCGGCCGGGGGCTCGGACTCGGCGGGCTCCGACTCCGTCTCCTCCGGCGCCGCCGCCGAGGGGTCCGCGCTCGGCGCGGGCGCGGCGGTGGCCTCCGGGAGCGCCGCGGCGGGCACCGGCACCCGCCACACTGCGCTGCCCTGCCCCTCGGCGCCGACCAGGACGGCCGCGCCGTCGCGGGTGTAGGTCAGCGACTCGCCGATGTCCTGCTGCGGCACGGCCGCGGAGTCCAGCAGCCGATCCGGCTCGGCGTAGAAGTGCACCGACCAGTAGGTGCGCAGCGCGAAGGCGGAGCCGTCCGGGGAGAACGCGCCGTCGGTGACGAACATCGGCGCCGAGCCCACCCGGGTGAGCGTGTTGGGCCCGTCGGTGCTCAAGGTCTCCGGCGCGGCGTACATCCCGCCGGAGATGTCCTTGCTGACGATGTAGAGCCGGTTGTCGGCCGGGTCGATCAGCAGGGCCTCGGCGTCGCGGGCGCCGTCCTCGTAGACGAACTCGTAGCTGGTCGGCGCCACGCTCGCGTCGGTCAGCGCCTGCGGCTCGGTGAAGCGGTGCACCCGGACCGAGGGCCAGCTCACCGTCATGTTGTCGCCGATGTCGCCGACGTAGACGGCGGGCGCGCCGGACTCGTCGCGGCCCACGGCGACCGCCTCCCAGTCGCGCGCCTCCACGCCCTGGAGGGTGATGGCGGCCAGGGTCGCGCCGGAGGAGTCCACGGCGTAGACGATCGCGCCGTCGTCGCTGTCGTTGTGGGTGTAGTAGACGCCGTCGTGCAGCTGCGAGGCGGCCAGTCCGCTGGACTCGGCGATCCGCTCGTCGGCGAACTCGAAGACCTGCTCCGGCTCGCCGGGGTCGGCCGCCGCCGTCAGGGCGAGGGCGGCCAGCGCCACCGCCGCCGCCGCGAGGCCCCGCCGCCCGCGCCCGTGCCGTCCGCGCCACCGTGTCATGGTGCGATCCTGCCCGACGCCCGCCGCCCGCCGCTCCCCCGGGGCGGCGGATTCTCCGGCGCGATCGCGGGCAGGACAGCCCTCGACCGGCCGGCAGCCTTCCGGCGGGTCAGGGTTCCGGCGAACGGAGTGACCATGCGGATCGTCGCCTGCCTCAACGGCTCCCGGTCCACCGGCGAGCACCCGTCCGTGCCCGTCGCCCCGCGCCAACTCGCGGACGACGCGCGAGCGGCCGTCGACGCGGGGGCGACCGAGGTGCACCTGCACCCGCGCGGCGAGGACGGCGCGGAGTCGCTGGAGCCGCAGGCGGTGGCCGCCGCCGTCGCGGCGGTGCGCGCGGCCGTGCCCGGGGTGGTGGTGGGCGTCACCACCTCGCTGAGCGCCGAACCCGACCCGCTGCGCCGCTACGACCTCATCAACCGCTGGTCGGAGCTGCCCGACCTGGCGTCGGTGAACATGCACGAGCCGGGCTCCGCCGAGGTGGTCAGGGAGCTGCTGGACCGCCGGGTGGGCATCGAGGCGGGGCTGTGGACGCCGGACGCGGCCCGCATCCTGCTGGCCAGCGGGCTGGCCGGCGAGGTCGGCGCGGTGCTGGTGGAGCCGATGGATCCCGAGCCCGAGCGGGCGCTGGCCGCCGCCGCCGAGATCGACCGGCTGCTCGACGCACGCGGGGTGCGGGCGCCCCGGCTGCTGCACGGCACCGGCGCCGCCGCCTGGCCGCTGCTGGCGGCCGCGGTCGAGCAGGGCCGCGACATCCGGATCGGCCTGGAGGACGTGCTCACCGAGCCGTCAGGGGCGAGAGCGGACGGCAATGCCGCGCTGGTGCGGCTCGCGGTGGCGCGCGCCGCCGAGGCGGGGCGGGCGCGGCTCAGCTGAACAGGCTCCCGGCCACGACCAGCAGCAGGATGAACCCGAGCACCGTGGGCAGCAGCCAGCGCAGCTTCCGTGGTGTCATGCCGCCAGCCTAGGACACCCCGGCGGCCGCCCCCGCCCGGGCGGCCGCCCCGCCGTCAGTCGGGCAGGGCGGCGCGCCGGACGCGCTGCGCGGAGCGGCGCGGACGCGCCGGATGGGACCGGCGCTCCTCGCGGTGCGGGGCCGCGTCGGACGGGCACGGCCGCTCGGACGCCGGTCCGGGCGCGGGCTCGGGCTCCGCCGAGGAGACGTCGACGCCGACCGGGGCCGCCTCGGGCGTGACCCGCTCCGGCTCGGGCTCGACCGCGGGCTCCGGCTCGGGCACCGCCGCGACCGGGCGCGGTGTGCGGGTGACCGAGAGCCGGGGCCAGGGGTGGAAGGCCAGCTGGAAGGCGACGCGCTCGCTCCTGGCCAGCAGCGCGGTGATGACCACCGCCACCAGCACCGACATGGCGCCGCCCACTACCAGCGCGGCGCGTGCGCCGCTCAGCTCGGCGATGGCGCCGAAGACCGGCGCGCCGATGGGCGCCATCCCGGCGAACAGCAGCATGTACAGGCCCATCACCCGGCCGCGCATCTGCGGGTCGACGCTCAGCTGGAACATGGCGTTCATCGCCGTGTTGAAGGTGAGCAGCAGCACGCCCAGCGGCACCAGCACCAGCAGGAAGCCGACGTAGTTCGGGACGAAGGCCGTGGCGATCAGCACCGCCCCGAAGGCCAGCGCCGACAGCAGCGGCAGCCGCAGCCGGGGCCGGGCGCGCCGGGCGGCCAGCAGCGCGCCGCCGAGCGAGCCGACGGCGAGCATGGTGGCGGCCAGCCCGAACTCGCCCGCGCCGGTCTGGAAGACCTGGGTGGTCATCAGCGCGACGGTGGGCTGGAGGCTGGTGCCGAACAGCGAGACGAAGGCGAGCAGCACCAGCAGCAGCTTCAGGTCGGCGCGGCCGTTGACATAGCTCAGCCCGGCCCGCAGCTGCCCCTTGGCGCGCGGCACCGGCTCGGTGGTGTGCAGCTCCGACGCGCGCATCGCGTACAGGCCGGCCAGCACGCCGATGTAGGAGGCGGCGTTGACCAGGAACACCGGCCCGGTGCCGATGGCGGCGATGGCCAGTCCGGCGACGGCCGGGCCGAGCACCCGGCCGAACTGGAACATGGCGCTGTTCAGCGCGATCGCGTTGGCGAGGTCGTGCTTGCCGACCATCTCCACCACGAAGGTCTGCCTGGTGGGGTTGTCGATGACGGTGACGACACCCAGCGCGAGCGCGAAGGCGTACACGTGCAGCACCTGCGCGGTGCCGGTGAGCGCGAGCAGGCCGAGGCCGAGCGCGATGACGCCCATCAGCGCCTGGGAGATCAGCAGCACGCGGCGCTTGGGGTAGCGGTCGGCCAGCACGCCGCCCCACAGGCCGAAGAGCAGCATTGGCAGGAACTGCAGCGCGGTGGTGACGCCGAGCGCGATCGCGCTGCCGTCGGTGAGCTGCAGCACCAGCCAGTCCTGCGCGACCCGCTGCATCCAGGTGCCGGTGTTGGAGACGATCTGCCCCATCGCGAACAGCCGGTAGTTGCGCACGGCCAGCGAGCGGAACATGCCGGTGCCGCCGGGCTCGTCGCCGGGCTCCGCGGTGGGGGCGCCGGCGCCGTCCGGCGGGGCTAAGACTGGCTCAGCCGGTCCAGGATCAGCGACGCCTGGCGCAGGGTCTCCCGCTCCTGGGGCGTCAGTTCGCGCAGCCGCAGGCTCAGCCACGCCTCCCGGCGGCGCCGGTCGGCCGCCAGCAGCCGCCGTCCGTCGGTCGTCAGCTCCACCAGCTGCTGGCGGCGGTCCGTCGGGTGCGGGGTCCGGCGTACCAGGCCGCGTTCCTCCAGTGCCGCGATCACGCGCGTCATCGATGGCGGCTGCACCTTCTCGTGTTGGGCGAGCTCGGTCGGGGTCATCTGGCCGCGCCGGTCCAAAGCTGCCAGCGCGGCGAGCTGGGTGAGGGAGAGCGAGGTGTCGCTGCGCTGGGCGCGCAGCCGACGGGCCAGCCGCATGACGGAGATCCGCAGCGCGACGGCCAGTCCGGGGATGGTCGAGTTCTGTTGGGGCACTCCGTGCCGATTCGTTAGTCTGGGTCATTACTTTTGCTAACGATATCAGGATCGGCTCGAATTCCGGCCGGTAAACCGGCGCGCGCCGTGAGAGTCGTCACAGCGATCCGGCCGGGCCCGGACGCGGCGGTGCCCCGGGCCGAGCGGCCCGGGGCACCGTGTCGCGAACGCCGAGGCGCGGCTCAGCCGACGCCGAGCAGGGTCTGGATCGGCTCGATGCCGAAGAAGACCACGAAGAGCGCGGCCACCACCCACATCAGCGGGTGCACGTCACGGGCCCGCCCCTGGCAGGCGCGGATCACCACGAAGCTGACGAAGCCGGCGCCGATCCCGGCCGCGATCGAGTACGTGAAGGGCATCAGCACCACGGTCAGGAAGGCGGGGATGCCGATGCCGACGTCGGAGAAGTCGATGGACCGGATCTGGCTGAGCATCAGGAAGCCGACGACGACCAGCGCGGGCGCGGCCGCCTCCGAGGGCACCACCTCGACCAGCGGGGTGAAGAACATGGCGAGCAGGAAGAGCACGCCGGTCACCAGGTTGGCGATCCCGGTCCGCGCCCCCTCGCCGACGCCCGCCGCCGACTCGACGTAGGCGGTGTTGGAGGAGACCGACGCCATGCCGCCCACGGCGGCGGCGACGGAGTCGACCCCCAGCACGGCGCGCACATTGGGCACATTGCCCTCGGCGTCGAGCAGCCCGCCCTCGCGGCCGATGCCGACGACGGTGCCCATCGTGTCGAAGAAGTCGGCCAGCATGAGGGTGAAGACCAGCAGCACCAGGGCGACCGCGCCGACCTCCTGGTAGCCGCCCAGCAGGTTGAACTGGCCGAGCAGGCCGAGGTCGGGCAGCCGGACGATCTGCTCGGGCAGCTCGGGCACGTTCAGCTGCCAGCCGTAGGCGTCCTCGGTGCCCGGCCGGGTGCCGGTGAGCGCCTGCACGGCGACGGCCAGCACGGTGGCGGCCACGATCCCGATCAGGATGGCGCCCTTGACCCTGCGGGCCATCAGCACGGCGGTGAGCAGCACCCCGACGACGAACACCAGCAGCGGCCAGCCGTTCAGCTCGCCGCCGCCGCCCAGCGGGCCCAGCTGCACCGGCACGGTGCCGCTGCTGATCAGCTCCCCGTCAGGGCCGACGCTGTCGGGCACCCGGCTGATGAACCCGGCGTTGACCAGCCCGATCAGGGTGATGAACAGCCCGATCCCGGCGCCGATGGCGACCTTCAGCTCGCCGGGGATGGCACGGAACACCGCGGTGCGGAAGCCGGTGAGCACCAGGATCAGGATGATGACGCCCTCGATCACCACGATGCCCATGGCGTCGGCCCAGGTCATCTGGGAGGCCAGCCCGAAGGCGACCACGGCGTTGAGGCCGAGCCCGGCCGCGATCGCCACCGGGAAGCGGCCGACGACGCCCATCACGATCGTGAGCAGCCCGGCGACCAGGGCGGTTGCCGCCGCCACCATCGGCACGCCCTCGCCGGACGCGGTGGTGCCGCCGATGAAGGAGCCGGTGGCGTCGGGCGCCTGGGACAGGATGATCGGGTTGAGCACCACGATGTAGGACATCGCGAAGAAGGTGGCCAGCCCGCCGCGCAGCTCGGCGCTCCAGGTGGAGCCGCGCTCGGTCAGCCGGAAGTAGCGGTCGGCCCAAGCAAGCAGAGCGAGCGGGCCGCCGGGCGCTGGGGCGGTCGGCGCGGCCGCGCCCGCCTCGGCGGGGGGCCGGCCGCTGTCGGGAGCGGGTTCGCTCGGGGTGGCGTTCACGCCGACGAGGGTGCCATGCCCGGCGGCCCGGAGAAAGCACAGGAGCCATCACGATGTCGCGGCGATCCGACATACGTCATGGCACGGAGCTGCGGATACGCCCCTCGCGCCGGGGCCGTGCGCACGGGCTGAGCGCGCCGGAGCCCGAGGCGCGGCGGGCGCATCCCGTAGCCTGGGAGGGTGCGCAGACCGCAGCGGCCCGAACCGGCCCCGATGCAGACCGACGACCGGCTTCCCGCCGTGCTCGGCTCGCTGGCATGGGCCGCCGCCCTGGTGGTGCTGCTGCTGCGCGGCGACTCCCTGGCCGAGCAGGACCGCTGGTGGATCTGGGTGTGCGTCACCGGCCTGGCCCTCGGCCTGTTCGCGATCCTGTACATCCCCCGCCTGCACCGCAAGCGCGCCGAGGCCGAGGAGCGCGGCCGCGCCCGCCGGGCCCGCCGCGAGGCCGAGCGGCGCCGCGCCGGGCAGGCGCTCGACGGCGCCGCCCCCGACCCGGCGGGCGGGCCCGTTCCCGGCACCGCGCCGGACGGCGAGCGGGCGCGCAGGTCCGCGTCGGGCTGAGCCGGCCCGCGACGGGCCGCGCCCGTCCCGCCATGCCCCTGTCCGGGGACCGGTGACGTTCCGCCACCCTGGCGGCACGTCGGGTTATCTTTGTCGCGCTTCCGGATAACTTGTCCGATGACGATCGTGTATGTTCCTCCTGTGCCCCACCGATCATGCCGGGCACCCGCGTGGCGGCCGTTCGCGAGCCGCCCGCGAACGGACACCCCCTCCCGCTGAGCGGTGGCCGCGCGTACGCGGGATCAACGACTCCGAGGGCGGAACGCATGCCTCCACACCGGTCGCCGCGGCGCCGCGGGCCCGTCCGGGCCGCCGCCGCGCTGCTCGCCCTGGCGACCGCGCCCGCCGTCCTGGCCGCCCCGGCCGCGGCCGACGCCCCGCCCGTGGGCGAGCACTACGCCAGCGCGCAGCTGCTCGTGCTGAACTCGATCGACGGCGGCTACGCCCCGGTGGGCAATCTGAACACCGACGAGAACGGCGCCGAGGCGGCCGCCGACTTCACCGCCGACCCCGACGGCCTGTCGGACTTCGTCACCGCCGAGGGCGAGGCCCGGGTGCACCGCACCGGCGACGCTCTCACCGCCGAGGCGTCCGTGCGCGAGCTGACCGTGGCCGCTCCCGACGACGCCGCGGCCGCGAGCGCGCCCGAGGCGCTGGCGCGGGCCCGCGAGGAGGTCTCCGGCACGAACGCGGTCTCCGTCTCCTCGGTGGAGTCCGCCGCCTCCTGGTCGGCCGAACTCGGCGCCACCGTCGAGCTGGAGGTCGGCGAGGTGAGCGCCTACGGCGTCGAACTCGACCTGAGCGGGCAGCCCTCCGACCGCGAGGTCGTGGTCGAGCGCTTCGCCGAGGACGGCGTCACCTACCAGTACGACGCCACCATCACCGCCGAGCGGATACTCAACCGGCTGGACGCCGACGGCGGCCCGGCCGTCGGGCCCGCCGCGACCACCGCCAACGCCTGGCTGGAGATCCGGCTGGACGAGTCGGTCATCGAGGTGGACGGCGGCGACACCGTCTACGCCTACACCGAGGACGTCCAGGTCGGCTTCGTGAACGTGCACAGCCTGGCCGCTGTCGGCGGCGAGCCCACCCCGCTGCCCACGGAGACCGCTGACCCCACCGACCCGGCCCCGGCCCCCTCGCCCACCGGCACCGCCACCGAGCCCGCGGCCCCGTCGCCCACCCCCTCGGCCGCCCCGCCGCCCGAGGACGACGCCGAGGGCACCGGCGCGCTGCCCACCACGGGCGTGCAGCTGGCGGGCCTCATCGGTGCCGCCGTGGCCGCGCTGACCGGCGGCGCGGGCGCGATGCTGCTGGCGCGTCGGCGTGGTGGACAGGGCGAGGCCGAGTCCGGCGCGGGTGGCGCGACGCAGGACTGAGCCCGGCGCGCCGGTCGATCAAGAAATGCGCTCATTCGTTTACGACGTTGATGAAGAACGTGGTCCGGTCCGATTCGGTACCGCGAGCCGTGACGTCGCAGCTGAGACTGTCCGGAATCGTGATCTCGGTTTCGAAGCTACCGGTCGAGTCGGCGTCAAGGGTTCGCAGTGTGTCGCCTGTGCACCAGCTCAATTCGATCCGCTCGTCAGGCTCGAAGTTCTCTCCGGTGATCGTCACCACCCCGCCCTCGACGCCCTGGTCCGGAGCGGCATAGATGCGCGGTTCGGGTTCGGCGGCCGGCGGGGTGGCCAGCCCGTCCGGCGAGGTGCCGGCACCGGCGCCGAGGGTCGCCGCGGGTAAGGCGCTCACGGTGACGGTCACCGTGGCCACCGGTCGCGGCTGATCCGATCCCGCCGAGGGCGTGGTGCTCACGCTCAGGTAACCGGTCGCGATTCCGGCTGCTCCTGTCAGCGCCGCCGCGAGAATGGTCGCGGCGGCCGTGATGATCGCTATCAGCACGCCCTTGTCGGAGCGATCAGACGGGTCAGGTGAAATCACAGGGCTCTCCCGGATTCGGCCGTTGGAAAACTGAAGAGGAGACGGGGAGACAAAGGCTAGGCGTGGCCCGTTCCGAGTGGACGGCGCTGACCCGAACAGGCCAGCACCGTTCGCGGACCAGTACCGCATTCGGACGGCCGAAGCGTCCTCGCCGCCGCGCCTCAGCCGCCCCGCCGTTTCCCTCCGGCCGCCGTCGGCGTGCCGAGCGCCGAGCGCGCCGGACTGCGCGATGATGGGCCCGTGCTCCTGGAACCCGCCGCCGTCGAGCGGCTGCGCACGGCGCTGACCGGTACCGGATACACCGTGGCGGGGGTGCGCGAGCTCCTCGGGCCGGTGGCGGGGGCGGCGCTGGCACGTGAGCAGGTGGTGCCGGCGCTGCGCGCCACCGCCGACGGCGGCCCGCTGGCCGAGCTGGTGCGGCTGTGGTGGCTCCAGGTACCGGTGGAGTGCGCCCGGCTGGAGCCGCTGCTACCCGTCCCCGAACTGATCGCCGCCGGGCTGCTGCGCGACGCGGGCACGGGTGAGCGCTCGGCGCCGCTGGTGCGCGCGGCGGTCGGCATCCGGCCGTGGGAGACCGACGCGGCCGAGGTCTACCTGGTCGCCGACCTGGCCGCGCGGCCCGGCGACCCGCCGCCCGGCCCCGACCACGTCGTGCGCGCGGGCAGCGCCTCGGCCGGGCTGGCCGCGCTCACCGTGCGCACCCCGGTGGGCCGCGCGCTCGACCTGGGCACCGGCTGCGGCGTGCAGGCGCTGCAGCTCGCCGAGCACTGCGCCGAGGTGGTCGCCACCGACAGCAACCCCCGGGCGCTGCGGCTGGCCGAGCTGAGCTTCGCACTGTCGGGGCGGAGCGGCGTCGACCTGCGGGCCGGGTCGCTGTTCGAGCCGGTCGCGGGCGAGGAGTTCGACCTGATCGCCGCCAATCCGCCCTTCGTCATCTCCCCCGGCGGCGCCCGGCTGGCCTACCGGGAGAACGCCTACGAGGGCGACGGGCTGATCGCCGAACTGGTCCGCTCGGCGCCCCGCCACCTGGCGCCCGGCGGCTGGTGCCAGCTGCTCGCCAACTGGCTGCACGTCGACGGCGAGGACTGGACCGAGCGGGTCGCGGGCTGGGCCACGGCGTCCGGCTGCGACGCCTGGGTGGTGCAGCGCGACGTGCAGGACCCGGCCGAGTACGTGGAGCTGTGGCTGGGCGACTCCGTCGAGCCGCCCGGGCCCGAGCGCACCCGCCGCTATGACGCCTGGCTGGACTGGTTCGAGCGGCAGAAGGTGGCCGGGATCGGCTACGGCTGGATCGTGCTGCGCGCGAGCGGGTCCGACCGGCCCGAGGTGCGCGTCGAGGAGCTGCCCCAGCAGGTCGAGCAGCCGGTCGGCCGCTACCTGCCCGAGCTGTTCGACGGCTTCGCCGCCGCGCGTGCCCTCGACGACGAGCGGCTGCTGCGGACCGCCCTCGCCCTGGCGCCCGGCGTCGTACAGGAGCAGACCGGTCCGCCGGGCGCCGACGACCCCGAGCGCATCGTGCTCCGCCAGACCGGCCGCCTGGGCCGCGCCGCGCAGGTCGGCACGGTGGAGGCGGCCCTGGCCGGGGTCTGCGACGGCACCATCCCGCTCGAACCCCTGCTGGCCGCGATCGCCGAGCTCACCGGCGCCGACCCCGCCGAGGTCGCCCGCCGCACCCCGCCCGTGCTGCGCGCCCTGATCGCCGACGGCTTCCTGACGGTGCCGGTCTAGGCCGCGTCCGAGACTGTCGGTGGCGTGCGCCAGGATGCTCACCCGGCCGGACGCACCGGTCCCGCCGCCGCCTCTAGGGAAGGACCCGCCATGAGGACGATCACCGCAAGCCTCTTCATCTCGCTGGACGGCGTGGTCCAGGACCCGCACGAGTGGCACTTCCCGTACTTCAACGACGAGATGGGCGCCTCCGTCGACGCGGTGGTCGGCTCGGTCGACACCCTGCTGCTGGGGCGCAGGACCTACGACAGCTTCGCGGGCGCCTGGCCCGAGCGCGAGGCGGCCGGAGGGGAGGACGCCCCCTTCGCCAAGAAGTTCGGCGACGCCCGCAAGATCGTCGTCTCACACCAGCGGCTCGAATTCGACTGGCGCAACTCCGAGCAGCTCGGCGGCGAGCTGGTCGAGAGCGTCACCGCCCTGAAGAGCGAGGCGGGCGGCCGGATCGCCATCCCGGGCTCCGTCTCGGTCGTCCGCCAGCTGCTGGCCGCGTCGCTGATCGACGAACTGCACCTGCTGGTGCACCCCATCGCCGTCCGCGGCGGCATGCGGCTGTTCGACGAGGGCGACACCCCGGTCCCGCTGCGGCTGGTCTCGGCCGAGACCTTCGCCACCGGTGTGCTGAACCTCATGTACGCCCCGGCGGAGCCGCCCGCGGCCGCCGGTTACGACGACGCCAAGGCCCACATCTCCTAGCCGCACCGGGAGGACCGGCTCATGGCCCACCGGCTGCCGCCGTGGCCCGCGGTGCCGCCCGCGCACGGCTCCGTGGTGCTGCGCGCATTCACCGACCACGACGTGCACCTCGCCGTCGAACTGGCGACGGATCCGTACGTGCCGCTCATCGGCAGCCTGCCCGCGAACCCGACGAAGCGGCAGGCCCTGGCCTGGACGCGTCGGCAGCGAAGACGCCACAGCCAGGGCGTCGGCTTCTCCTTCGCGATCGCCGACGCGGAGAGCGGCACGGCGGTCGGCGCGATCGGCCTGTGGCCGGGGAACCCGCCGGGCCGCGCGACGGCGGGCTACTCGGTCTCCCCCGCCCATCGGGGGCGCGGCGCCGCACGCGACGCGCTGGCCGCGCTGACGGCCTTCGCCTGGTCCCTGCCGACCCTGCGCCGCGTCGAGCTGTACATCGAGCCCTGGAACGAGGCGTCCATCCGGGTCGCCGAGGCGTGCGGATACCTCAGGGAAGGACTGCTCCACGGCCACCAGGAAATCGGCGGCGTCCGGCGCAACATGCTCGTGTTCGCGGCGGAGCGGCCGTGACGGCGGCGGTCGGAGCCGCCGCGATCTGGCGCCGGAAAGTCCGATACGGGACGATGGCCGCGTGTTCTCGGATCGCGATGGGCGCTATCTCCGAACGTTCCAGCGGCAGGCCGCACACGCGCACGACCACTGCACGTTCCTGGCCGCCCGGCTGGGGCCGCTGCGCGGGTGGCTCAGCGCCGGAGGCAGGGGGCTGTCCGAACGGGCGGACCACATCCGGCGCCACTTCGAGGACATCGAGGCGTCCTACCAGCGGGTGACGCGCGAGGCCGAGCGGCCGCCGCCCGACGACCGGCGCTCCCGGCGCGACCAGCGGCGTGAGCTGCGGCGGATCGTGGACGAGATGAGCCGCAAGGTCGACGAGCTGGACAGCCTGGTCCTGGGGCTGGAGGTCGAGCACCGGGTCCAGAGCGGCCGGAGTGACCGGCGCCCGCCCGAAGCGGGCGGTTGACCGGACGCGGCGCCGCCACTCCATGGCGTGCGCCCGGCCCACCGCCGCAGCCCGTCAGTCGTCCAGCGCCGCCTCGGCCAGCAGTTCGGCGGCGCGCTCGGGTTCGGTGAGCACGGCCTCCAGCAGGTGGCGCAGCGGCCAGTGGCCCGACGCCCAGGCCAGGCCGCGGGCGAGGCCGCCCAGGGTGGCGGCGTGCACCTCGTCGTCGGTGTAGCGCCAGGTCACCGAGGTGCCGTCCACGATCAGGTCGTCATGGTCGAGGTAGGCGGTGGGGGCGTCGGGGAGCACCAGGTCCACCACGTCGGGGACGTCGGCGGGCTCGCCGATCGAGCGCACCGCGGCGGGTACCGCCTCGCCCGCCAGTTCGAGGTCGAGCACGTCGGCGATCCGCTCGGTGAGCGGCCGGGGCACGACCACGAGCGGGCGGTCGCCCAGCAGCGGCAGCAGGTCGGGGGCGTCCAGCACCAGCGCGTCCTCGGCGTCGGCGATGTCGACCGCCCCGGCGCGCAGCACCCGGACCCGGTCCGGCGGGGTGACGGCGTCGGGGTCGAGGGCGGCCAGCGCGGCCCAGATCCGGACCAGCTGCTCGCGTCCGACCAGGTTCGCCGGGTCGGCCAGCCGTTCGAGCAGTTCGTCGGCCCCGGCCGGTTCGGCCAGCAGCGCGTCCAGGCTCGTGCGGACGCCCAGCGCCCGCAGCAGCTCGGTGTCGCCGCCCGCGGGCGCCTCGGCGTACAGGCCGGACAGCAGCGGGTCCGAGCCGGGCATCCGCAGGTCGGCGGGGCGGTGGCCGCCGAGCCTGGCCTGGTGCCGCAGCCACCAGGCGGTGTAGGAGGGCCGGTCGACGGCGCGGCCGTCGCCGCCGAGCACCCGCACCGGCCGGACCACCGCGTCGCGCAGCGGCGGTTCGGCCAGCAGGCGCAGCGCCGCGTCCCAGCGGCTCGGGTCGATCAGGTCGAGGTCGCGGACGGCGACCAGTTCGGGGATGACCGGGGGCACGTCGGATTCGGGGTCGTCCAGGTCGGCGGCCCAGCGCTCGGCGCCGTCCAAGGGCAGGTCGGGTTCGCTGAGCGGCACGTCCTGGGCGTGCAGGGTGCTGAAGGTGGACAGCACACCGACGGCACGCAGCGCCTCGGCGCCGTGGCGGTCGACCAGTGCGGGGTCGACGGTGCCGAAGGGGTGGTCGTCGGCGAGGACCTCGCGCAGCGGGGCGTCGGGGAAGAGCAGGTCTCCGGCCGGATAGTGGTCGCCGTCGTCGCCGGTGAGCGCGAGGTCGGCCAGCCAGGGGTGCTCGGCGGTGGTGGCGCCCGCTTCGGCGGCCAGGGTGAGGACGGCCCCGGCGATCGCGTCGGGGTCCTCGGCGTCCAGGGAGCCCTCGACGGCGGCGCGGGTGCGCGGGTCGGCCAGCACCGCACGCGGGTCGGCGGGGCGCGCGCCGAGCCGGGCGAGCAGCGGGTGCGCCGCCTCGGGGTGCACGATCCGCAGCTCCAGCGGTTGGAGCGCGGCCGCGTCCAGGCCCGGCTCGGGCAGCAGCGCGCCGCGCGGCCCGCGCACCAGCCGTCCGTCGGCCAGCGGCACCGGCAGCGCGCCGAGCGCGTCGGCGTCGGCACCCTCCAGCGCGGCGTAGAGTCCGC
The DNA here is from genome assembly GCF_003002095.1 of Allonocardiopsis opalescens. Lineage (GTDB taxonomy): Bacteria > Actinomycetota > Actinomycetes > Streptosporangiales > Streptosporangiaceae > Allonocardiopsis > Allonocardiopsis opalescens. The sequence continues at coordinate 335,093 of NZ_PVZC01000002.1, forward strand.
GCCACCAGGCGGGCGGCCGGTCGAGGTCGGCGAGCAGGTCGGCGAGGTCGGCGGCGCCGATCCGGCGCACTCCGAGCCGGGTGAGGGCGGGATCGCGCACCGGCCAGTCGGGCGGCAGCAGCCCGGCGGAGCCGGGGAAGGCGTCGGTGAGGGCGGCGACGGACGCGGGGCCGGTCTCCAGCGCCACGCTGTCGGCCGGGCGCTGCCGCCGGGTGCCGTCGCTGGTGGGCAGGAAGGGCGTCTCGGGCAGCCGGGCCAGGATCGCGCGGCGCAGCCGGGCGTCCAGCGCGCCCTCGGCGAGCGGTCCGGGGACCAGCTTGAGCAGGGCGGGGCGCGGCGGGAGCGCGGCCAGCAGCGCGGCGTAGGCGTCGGCGGCCCGCTCCGTGACCATGTCGGCCAGCGGCCCTTCGGCGACGTGCCTGCGGTCGGGCGCCAGCGGGTACCCGGCGAGCAGCACGGCGGGCAGGCCGACGGGCTCGTCGCTGGGGGTGGGGGCGTGCAGCACGGCGGGCACGCCCTCGGGCAGCGGCACGGGGGCGTCCTCGGCGTCCACGGGCACCGCCCAGCGCACGTACCAGTACGGCCGGGCCCGCTCCTCCACCGGCCGGTCGGCGAGCAGTTCGCCGCTGACGCGGCCGCTCGCGGCGGCCAGGCGCCAGCGCGTCTCGGCGCCGTCGACGGAGGTGACGACGTGCTCGTCCTCGGCGCGCCCGGCCAGCACGCGCGTCCGGCCGCCGGACCTGATCTCGACCTCTTCCAGCGCGGGCAGGGCCAGCAGCAGCGCGGGCCCGGCCTCGTCCAGCAGCCGCCGCACCAGCCCGCGGGCGGCCGCGTCGCGCAGCGGCAGCCGCACGACGGTGTCGTACCCGGGCGGCGGCGCAAGGTCGGCGCCCGGCTCGGCCGGTCCCGCGAAGGGCAGCCGCAGCACCGGCGCCCGCCCGTGCCGCTCGGCCAGCTCGCCCGCGAGCGAGGGCACCTCGGCCAGCAGTTCGAGTGTGCGCCGCAGCGACCAGTGCACGGCGCCCGCCGCCCCCGCGATCGCGGGCTCGTCGCTCACCGCGACCACAGCGGCGAAGCCGACCCCGTAGCGGCCGACGGTGGTGTGGCCGGGGGCGTCAGGCGCCGGCGCCGGGCGCGCGTCGGCACCGCTCACGGGTCGCTCCGGCACCTGCGTGTGCACGCCCTCGGCGTCGTGCGGAACCGCCGACGGGTCCGTTCGGACTGCGCCTTCGAGTCGCGGACCGTCCGATACCTGCGTGTGGACGCTTCCGGTGCCCTCCGCAGCCGCGGACGGGCCCTCATGTGCGGCACCGTCGTCGGCGTGCGGGTCCTCCGGGAGGCGCGCGTGCACGCTCTCGGTGGCGCGGGCCTGCGGCCAGGACGCGGCGCGGGTGGTGCCGTGTGCGCTTGAGGAGGCGCCGAGAGGGTGGCCCGCGCCGTTCGCCGGGGCGTCGGGGTGGTCGGCCGGTCCCGTGTCGGCGCCGGGGTGGGCCGTACCGGGTGCGGGAGCCGCGTCCGGTGCCGGGGCGCCGCGGAAGTCGTCGGGGCCGCGCTTGGCCGAGGCGCGCATGGTGGAGAGCGCGATGACGCCCTCGGTGTCGAGCGGGGCGCCGGTGTTGGCGGCCGTGAGGGCGTCGCCGTCGAAGTCGAGGAGGAGGCGGCCGCGAACCCCGGCGCGGACGGCCGCGTCAGCGGCGTTCTGGGCCAGCTCCACGATCAGGCGGTCGCGGTGGCCGCCGAGCGCGAAGTCCTCCTCGGTGTTGGCGTCCTCGCGGAAGCGCGCCGGGGAGGCCGCCCAGGCGGCGAGCACATCGCGCCGCAGCCCGGCGGTGCCAAAGGGGTCCATGCCGTCGTCCACCTTCGTGTCAAGGTCCCGCTGGGTTGTCCACAGTTCGACCGGATGGCCTGGAGCGTTCATCCACAGCCGGACGACTCCGCTGGGCGCGAAGGCCGGGCTTCGCCAAGAATGGTAAGGGGCGCGCCCCCCGGGCGGGCGGGGGTTGGGCGAGTGCGTGCGGCGGCGCGGCGGCGGGTTCACCCGCCGGACGTGATCACATCGGGTGCCGGAGCGGTTCCCACCTGCTCTGATGCCGCGTCCGGCCGAGCGGCCCGGGCCGGCCGACCGCCACCACGAATTCCGGCGAAAGCTCCGAAACCGGGCCGCTCGACCGGCGGATTCGAGCGCGCAGGCCGTCCGAGCGGACTCGCGCGGACGGGTCGGCGGCGACGCCCGGCGCGCGGAGCCGCACACGGGTGCGTCGCGGACGGTCAGGCCGGCCGGCCGTCCGGGTCGTCGCGGCCGTCGTGGTCCGGTCGGTCGGGCTCGTCGTCGGTGGTCTGTTCTTTGAGGAGTTGGCGGACGTCGTCGGCGGAGTAGCGGCGGTGTCCGCCCAGGGTGCGGATGTAGGTGAGCTTGCCCTGGCGGGCCCAGCTGGAGACGGTCTTGGGGTGGACGCGGAACAGGTTGGCGACCTCTTGGGCGGTCATCAGCTCGGGTAGGGCCCCTTGGAGTTCTTCAGGGAGTGGAAGCCGCTCCGGCAGGCGGCTGGGGTCGAACCAGTAGTGGCCGCTGACGAAGACCGCGAAGACCTCGTCGGCGTCGGCCAACTCCTTCAACGCTTGGGGGGTGCGGCCCGACAACCGGGCGGCCTCGCCCAGCGGAACCATGGACGCGGGCATGGCGGTGTCCTCCAGTCTTCGGGCGCACCCGTGCCGTGGCATGGGTGCGCCCGAGGGCGAATGGGTCAGGTCATGTGGTGGTCCCGGCCGCAAGGGGAGCCTCCCCCTGCCGGCCGTACCGCCCCATCGGGGCAGATCTCGGGGCGGGCGGCCGCTCGACCCTCACGGCCGGGACGCTTGCGGGGCCGCGCCGGAGATCACGGCGGCGGCGAATCCGGGCGGCGCCGATCAGGCAAGGCCGACACGGCGGTCAGAGGCGCCGGGGCACGGAGAAGTCGTCGCAGTCGTATCCACCCCAGGCCAGATCGAAGTAGACCGTGGTTCCGCCCGACCCGTAGTGGTATCCGTGCGCGGCCGACATCTCCGCCACGACCCGCAGACCCCGCCCGCTCTCGGCATCGCCCTCATCGGCATGCACCACATGCGGCAGAAAACCGTCCGCGGGCCCCTCGTCCGCCACCGCCACCCGCAACTGCCGCTCCAGGCGTTCCAGCTGCACATCGAACATCCCACCGGTCCGGAAACTGTCACTGTGCTGCACCGCATTGGCCGCCAACTCCGACACCAGCAGCACCGCCAGATGCACAACGCTCTCCGGAACCGCGGCCAAGCCCGCGTGCTCGGCGTTCAACTCCCCGTACAACCAGTCCCGAGCCTCATGCACCGACTCCGGCTCACCAGGGAACTCCTGCATCGACGTCACCCCGGCCGGGGCCACCACACCCGGCACCGCCGCGATCACCGGGCCACCCCCGCCGCCAGCTGCGCACGCTCATGCGCGACCAGGTAGGGACGTACCATCGCCGGACGCCCCTGCGGGACGTACTGGTCCAGCGGGAGCCATTCGGTGGTCTCACCTACGCTCATTCGCCGGACGGCCGGCGGCCACACGGGCCCCCGGTCGAGCGTTGGGCGCCTGAGGCTCGGGGCGTGTCGGCCGTGACACCACACCGATGCCGCGAAGGCACGCCCATGCCGTATGAATCGATGGATAAAGTCCATCTGTCACCACTCCTCAATCCAGTTGGTGGCCACACCCCCGGACGTTGCAGCGTCGCGGGGGTTCTTGCCTGAACGTCACACTGAGAGCCGTTGGCGCTCTACTATGCATCTAGGTTGCCTAGCCAACCTAGATAGGTCAAGAGGATTGGCGATTTTTCTTTCTAGGTCGCCTAGGCATCTTCCGTAAGCTGGACCCATGAGCATCGACCCCGAAGACCCTCGTCCTCCGTTTCAGCAGGTGGCGAGCGCTCTAAGAGCATCGATCCTGACTCGGAAGCTTGAGCCAGGCGACCGGCTGCCCTCTGGCTCGGAGTTGGCCAAGACGTACGGCGTGGCGCGGATGACCGTGCAACAGGCGGTTCGGCTCCTGCGAGACGAGGGCCTCGTGGTCTCACAGCAAGGTCGCGGAGTCTTCGTCCGGGAACGAACCTCTCGACCGGTGGGGTTGCGCCCGCACATCGAGCGAGCTTTCACGAGCAAGGCGGTGACCATCGACTTCGCCGGGTTCGGAGGAGAGACGCTCCACGGGGCCCTCCAAGAACCGGTCGACAAGGTACGCGACGGCCGGTTGACCCCCGAGACGATCCGGGTTCGAATCCTGGTTCCGGACGTATCGGCGCCGATGGGCTTGCCGGTCCGCGCTGACACCCTCGCCGATGATCCTGAAGTAAGGAAGCGGATGCACCGGATCATGCTCCGCTATACCCAGGGTATTGAGGACACGGTCCAGGAGCTAGAGAACCTCGGGCTGGTCCAAAGCGCTGTTGTACACACTCGGGTCTACTCTGTCGCTCCGATGTTCAAGCTCTACATCATCAATAGCGATGAGGTGTTCTTCGGTTACTATCCAGTCAAGGAAAACACTGTTTCGATCAACAGCGAGAAGGTGAAGATTTTCGATCTCATGGGAAGGGACGCCACACTGTTCCATCACGCGGCAGACGATGACCCTGACTCCACCGGCTCGCAGTACGTGGCCCAGTCGCAAATGTGGTTCGACAGCATCTGGGACAACGTCTCCAGGGAGCGTGCGGAATGAGCCCAGAGGAAGCAAGTATGGTTCGTCGCGCCCGGGCGGTCATGCTCGACTTTGATGGGCCAGTGTGCAGCGCCTTCGCGGGATACCCGGCGCCGCAGGTCGCCCGCGACATGCTGGCGCGGTCCCGTGAGGCCGGAGTGCCCGTCTCAACGTCGGCCGCCGCCGAGACGGACCCCATGGAAGTACTCCGCTACCTGTTCACGGTCGCCCCAGAGCGCCAGGCGGAATCCGACCAGATGCTCCGCGACGCCGAAGTGCTCTCCGTCAAGCAGGCGTCTGCGACCCCGGGCGCAGTCGACTTCATGCGGGCCTGCCAGACAACCGGCCGCCCGATCGTGATCGTGAGCAACAACGCCCCCGAGGCGGTGACGACCTTCCTCGAAAAGGAAGGACTCTCCGACCTCATCGACGCGGTGTTCGGGCGCAGCCGGGTATCACCAGAACTGATGAAACCACATCCTCACCTTCTCGGACTCGCCCTCGAACACCTCTCCACCGACCCGGCCGACTGCCTGATGGTGGGCGACTCCGCAACCGACATCGAGGTCGCACAGACAATGGGAGTCCCGACAGTCGCCTATGCCGACCGCCCAGGAAAGGCGGAGCGCTTCCGACTCATGAACAGCGATGCCGTCATCAACGACATGCATGAGATCGCTATGGCTATCGCACTAAGAACACACGGGAAATCTAGACCCCTCACAAATTAGGCAGCTCACGTCGGAAGAACCGGGACCAGGAACTCCTGTCGATCCTGGGAATCGAGTGGGCACGCTTCATCGAACACGTGAAGACCGCGCACTGACTCCAGGCAGGCCCGAGGCCCCGCCACTCCCTTGTGAGAGGCGGGGTCTTTTGTTGTCCGTCCGCTTAGATCGGCAGCCGCCAACTCGGCCCCTGGGGAGAGTCGAGCCAGAGGCGTTGCTCAGCAGGGGTGGCGGTGAGGCCGAACCGGGAGATGTCAGGCGAGCCGTGGTCATGCCAGGTCCGGATGGCGTCTTCGACCTGGTCCCACAGGCGGACCGGACCGCTCTGGCGGACCCGCCAGCCGCCGTCCTCGGGCTGAACGTGAGTGCGTGAGCCGCTGGCGATGTCCCACAGCAGCACATCGCGGGAGGTGGCAACGGCGACGGCGCCGGGGGCGGCGAGCTGGGCGAGAAGGCGCGCGGTCGGCTCCCTCAGCACCTCGGGGCCCAGCGCGCTGGGGCGTTCCGCCCCGGCAGGCGGGTACAGCAGGGGACCCGCCGGGGGCGGCTGATGCGGGCGGGCCAGCATGAAGGAACGGTGACCGGTCAGGAACCGGCCCTCGGCGCAAGCGTCGTCGGTGACGGTGAGCAGGGCTTGGGCATTGGCGTGCATCCACCCCGACAGGGTGAACAGGATCGTGCCGCCAGGACGCACCTGGTCCAACCAGGGCGGCGGCAGGTAGCGGAAGGAGCAGGTCGCCACCAGCCGGTCGTAGCGACGGTCGTCCGCAAGTCCGTCGAGATCACCGAGCACCCCGTCGGCCACCAGCAACCGGGGACGGTGGCCGACACGCGCCAGCGCGGCGGCGGCGGCCGCGGCCACCCCGGAGTCGACCTCGACGGACGTGACCCGGGCATCGCCCAGGGCCTGGCACAGCAGCGCGGTGGAGTAGCCGGTCCCCGTGCCGATCTCCAGCACCCGCTGCCCGGCACCGATGTCCATGTCCTCCAGCATCGCCACCACCAGGCTCGGCAGTGTCGAAGACGAGGTCGGAGAGCCCACCACATCGCCCATGGCGTCAGCCGCGTCGACCCCGTCGACCTGGGTGACCCAGGAGACGTCCTGGTAGGCCAGCTCCAGCCACTCCTGTTCCCCCAGCCGGTCGCGGCGGACCGGACGCCAGGCGCTGCCGTCCTCGGTCAGCCGGTAGACCGCCTCTCCCAGGAACACCTCGCGCGGCACCTCCTGAACCGCGTCGCGCCATCGCCCCGTGCGCACCTCGCCCCGTTCGATCAGGTCGGCGGCCAGGGCCCGCCTCAGCTCGGCGGCGGCATCGGTCGTGGAGTGGGTCATGTGTGTTCTTTCTGCAGTAGGTCGGCCAGCGCGGTGGTGATCGGCTCGCGCACCACCTCGATCCAGGCCCACTGGCCGTTGGGATTGCACTCCAGGAACACCCAGGTACCGTCTCGACACAGGGCGAAGTCGAACGCGCCGAAGGCCAGGCCGAAGGCGTCCAGGTAGGCGTCGATGGCAGCCCGGACCGGAGGGGGCGTGGGCAGGGCCGTATAGGTCAGGCTCGGGTAGTCGCTACGCCAGTCCAGCCCGGGCGCCCCGTCGATGCGTACCGAGAACACCTGGCGCCCGACGACGGTGGTGCGGATGTCGGCCTGCTTGTCCACCCGCGCCTGGAGCAGGTGCGGAGCGCCACCGATCGACTCGTCCAGCATGTCGGCGTCGACCTCGTCGACCCAGATCGCCCGGTGCACCCCGTCGTCCCCCTGGTACTCGCCGTTCCACAACGGCTTGTACACCACCTGATGGCGGCGGGCGAAGACGCGCGCCCGCACGATGTCGTTCGTGACCAGGGTCCTCGGGATGACGAACCCGCAGCGTGCCGCTGCGGCGAGCTGGGCCACCTTGTGTTCGGCCTGCCGATTGTGCCAGGGATGGTTCACGTACAGCGCTCCCGGCAGGCTGGCGAGCACTCCGCCCAGTCCCCACCGGGACTGCTCCACCACCCACCGCCGGTCCGACTCGGTCAGCTCCTGAGCGGCGACGTAGGGAGAAGGGCGCCGCCAGTACACCGACCGCACCCCCGCCAAGGCCAAGCGCCGGGTGGGAGTGACGACCGCGCCGGTGAGCCCTTCCTCGTCCACGGTGGCGGCCAGTTCCACCTCAGCGGGGAAGGTCCCCGGATCCAGCCGCACCACCGGCACCCCACGCCGGTGGAGTTCGGTGGTCACCAGGTCGGCCGTCGCATCGCGCAGTTCGGTGACGACCAGGACAGGACGCTCGCTCAATCGGGTCCGTAGTCCACGCTGGTGTCGGTTCGGGGACTACCGGGGTTCGCTCCGTCCGGACCGGCGTGGGTCTCCGTATGGGTGTCCTGGCGCACATTGGTGCCGTGCTTGCCCGCCTCGATCACCTGCCCGGCCGCATCCAGGCAACGGGCCGTCTGGGTCTCGGGATCAAGTTCGATGCGCGCGTAGCAGACCGGAGCGGCGGCCGGGAAGGGTCGCATCCGGGTCAGTCCCCACGGGGGTACGGCAGCTGGCGCCAATGCGCTCTCCTCACCAGGGCGACGGGCACCATGCTTCATTCCCCGGGCACAAGATCCTTAGCCCCTGGCCCAGCTCCTACACGTGTCAGCACAAGGCCCCCGCCACTCCCTCCGGAGGCGGGGGCCGTCTCGCTGTTCACATGGTGGCGGGGCTCAGTCCCCGTCCGGCTTCTCGGCGGGCGGCTCGTCCGTGGCCTGGCCCGCCGGGATGATGTCGTAGCCCAGTTCGTCCACGATCGGGGGCGGCGGTTCGGTGGCGACGGCGGGGAGGACGGCTTCGGAGTGGGCGCCGCAGCCGTGGTCGAGGGAGACGACCTTGCCGTCGTCGGGGGCGAAGGCGTTGGCGCAGACGCCGAAGAGCTGGCGGAGGCCGCCCGCCAGCGGGACCATGAAGCCGCAGTCGGCGCAGTGGCCGGGGGCGGAGTCGGCGATGGGGCTGTCGGGGCCCGCGTCGGAGGTGTACCAGCGGTGCGCCGCCTCGTCGCGGCCGATGGCGGAGAGCACCCGGGGGCGGCCCAGGCCGAGCTCCCACAGCATCTGGCGGTCGGGGGCGTCGGCGGCCAGGGCGGCGCGCAGCGGGTCGGGGTCGTCCTGCGGCACCTGGGTGAAGCCGGGCGCGAGGCGGTCGTCGTCCTCGGGGGTGGGCAGCAGGTCGCCGACGCCGAGGTCGCCGGGGCGCAGCCGCTCCTTCCACGGCACCCACTCGGGCGCCAGCAGGGCGTCGGTGCCGGGGAGCAGCACGCTCTCGCTCACCGTGACGACCTTCGCGCGGGCGGCCCGGGCCACCGTCACGGCGAAGCGCCAGCCCTGGTAGCCCGGATCGGCGCAGTCGAAGTAGTGGGTGACCACCCGGTCGCCCTCGGCGCGCAGCGCGAGGTGCTCGCCGACGTACTCGGGACGGCTGATCTCGACCGCGGCGGAGCGGGCGAGGTCGACCGCCTCGGCGCAGGCCGGGTCGACGGCCGGCGTACGGGAACGCGTCTGAGTAGGGCTCACAGCTACCGATTCTCTCGTCACGTGGCGGTGCGCGGGTGGGCGCCGCCGGCGCCGCAGGGGCAGGACGGCTCTCACGCCCCCGCCGGCCTCGGCCGGTCGGCCGGCACCCCGCATCCTGAGCTTAACCGGGGCCGGGGGCGATTGGCACCACAGGTGAACTGCGCGCATGCGGCGCCGCCGCGCCGCGGCGGGCTCAGGCTTCGAGGTCCTCGGCGACCGCCCGCAGCACCTGGGCGATCTTGGCCGCCTCGCGGCGGTCGGGGTGCTTGTCCCTGCGGTACGCGCCCGAGACGTGGTCGAGCAGCTTGATCAGGTCCTCCACGATGACGACCATTTCCTCGGGCTTCTTGCGCAGCGCCTTCGCCACCGAGCGCGGTGCGTCGAGGACCTTCACCTGGAGGGCCTGGGCGCCCTTGCGCCCCTGGGCCACGCCGAACTCCACCCGCTGGCCGCTGTGCAGCACGGCGCCGGCGGGCAGCGCGGAGGAGTGGACGAACACCTCACCACCGTCGTCACTGGTGAGGAATCCGAACCCCTTGCCCGTGTCGTACCACTTGACCTTGCCGGTGGGCACGTGAAACCTCGTCGTAGAATCGTGGCCGGATCGCCGCAGCCTGCCTGTCTCGCGAGAGGCCCCGGCACGTGCGCGCGCCTGGAGCCCCTGTCCCCTCTAGGTTACCGGCACCCGCCGCGCGGACGCGAAAATCACCTGCCCGCCTTCGGTCACAAATCGGGCGCCGCCCGCGGCGCCCCCGGCCGTCGCCCGCGAGCCCGGTCCACGTCTCGCCCACGCGTTCATCCGCACGGCACCGGCGGCCGACGCGAGCGGTCGGGCCGGACAAGCGAACGGGGACCCGGACGCGAAGTCCGGGTCCCCGTCGGCGGCGCCCCCCGCCCGCTATGCGGAGTCGGGACGGAATGGGCGGGGGCGCCGCGCTCCGGCGGGCGGGCCCACCGGCTTTAGTGGCGTTCCTCCTGGGCGGTGTGGAGCGGAACGTGTCAGGGTTATACCCCTCACCACCAGCCTTAATCACACTCCGTAATTACTTCTTGCCGGACAGTGACACAGCTGCGGGAGGCGTCCGCCGCCGAGCCGGCAGCGGGCGGGCCCGCCGCCGCCGCCACACCCGGTCCGGGGCGGCGTGCCGCGGCAGCGCCCGGGATCGCTTAACGTAGGTCGGATGGGCGCTCACGATACGTATGTCTCCTGGCTGCGCGCCGCCCCGGACGACCGGCTGGCGGCGCTCTTCGACGCGCGCCCCGACCTCATCACCCCCGTCCCCGCCGACCTCCGCTCGCTGGCCGCCCGGGCGACCACCCGGGCCGCGCTGGTCCGGGCGCTCGACCGGCTGGACCTCGTCGCGCTCCGGGTGGTGGAGGCGCTGGTCGCCGTGGGGGCGGCCGCGCCGGAGGAGCTGCCCGCGCTGCTCACCCCCGACGGCGGCACCCCGCCCGAGCCCGCCGATACGAGCCGCGCCGCCGAACTGCTGCTCACCCGCGCGCTCATCTGGGAGTCGGCCACCGGCCTGCGCCCGGCGCCCGGCCTGGACGCGGTGCTGCCCTCGCCCGCCGGGCTCGGCCCCCGCGCGTCGCTCGTCTTCGCCGGCTACCCCACCGACCAGCTGGTCGACCTGCTCATCGACATCCGCGCCGCCTCCGACCCCGCCGCCGGCGCGCACTCCGCGCCCGCCGACCGCGACCCCACCCTGTCCGGCGCCGACCTCGCCGAGCGGGTGGCCGGGCTGCTCGCCGAGCCTGCGCGGGTGGCCGCCCTGGCCGAGGAGGCGGGGCCCGAGGCGCGGGCGGCCCTGGACCGGCTGGCCTGGGGGCCGTCCAAGGGCAGCGTGGCCTCGGCCCGCCGGCGGGTGCGCCGGGCCGACGCGTCCTCACCGATCGACCGGCTGCTCGCTCGCGGCCTGCTCGCGGCCGTCGACGAGAGCACCGTCGCGCTGCCCCGGGAGGTCGGCCTCCTGCTGCGCGGCGGCGCGCTCTTCCGCGACTCCGCGGCGGCCCCGCCGCTCACCGGCACCGAGCGCCGCCCCGACCTGGTCGACCGCGCCGCGGGCGGGCAGGCCCTCACCTTCCTGCGCACCGTCCAGTCCCTGCTGGACGCGATCGCCGACGAGCCCCCTTCCGTGCTGCGCGCGGGCGGCCTGGGCACCAGGGAGCTGCGCCGGCTGGCGCAGGCCCTCGACCTGGACGAGACGGCGGCCGCCACCGCGCTGGAGGCGGCGCACGCCGCCGGGCTGCTGGCCGCGCACGACGGCGAGTGGCTGCCCACCGTCGGCTACGACCTGTGGTGCCAGGCCGAGCCGGCCCGGCGCTGGGCCCGGCTCGCCACCGCCTGGCTGGAGTCCACCCGCGTCGCCTCGCTGACCGGCCGCCGCGACGAGCGCGGCAAGCCGGTCAACGCCCTCGGCCCCGGCCTGGACCGCGGCGCCGCCCCCGAGATCCGCGCCGACGTGCTCGCCGCGCTGGCCGCCGCCCCCGGCCTGGCCCCCGAGCGCGCGGCGCTGGCCGCCCGGCTCGCCTGGGAGCGGCCGCGCCGCCAGGGCGCCGGCTACGAGCTGGTGGTGGACGCCACCCTGCGCGAGGCGGCCGAACTGGGACTGATCGGGCTCGGCGCGCTCGCCGCGCACGGCCCCGCGCTGCCCTCGGGCGAGGAGGCGGCGGCCGAGGCGCTCGCCCCGCACCTGCCCGAGCCGGTCGACCACGTCCTGCTCCAGGCCGACCTCACCGCAGTCGCCCCGGGACCGCTCGTCCCCGAGCTGGCCAGACGGCTGGCGCAGCTGGCCGAGGTGGAGTCCACCGGCGGCGCCACCGTCTACCGCTTCACCCCCGACTCCGTCCGCCGCGCCCTCGACCACGGCCAGGGCACTGACCAGATACTGGCGCTGCTGGAGACCCGCTCCGCCACCCCCGTCCCGCAGCCGCTGCGCTACCTGGTCGAGGACACCGCGCGCAGGCACGGCCGGCTGCGGGTCGGCACGGCAGGCGCCTACCTGCGCTGCGACGACCCCGTCACGCTCGACCAGGTGCTCGCCGACCCCCGCGCCGGCCACCTCCAGCTGTTCCGGCTGGCCCCCACCGTGGTGGCCGGCCACACCACCCGGCCGATCCTGGTGGAGGCGCTGCGCGAGCTGGGCTACGCGCCGGTGCCCGAGGCCGCCGACGGCACCGTCGTGCTGAGCCGGCCGCGGCTGCGCCGGGCCGAGGCCCAGCCCGCCGCCGCCCAGCCGCGCACCCCTGACGCGGCGCTGCGCCGCGCCGCCGTGCGCGCGCTGCGGGCCGGCGACGAGGCGGCCACCACCGAGCGCCGCCCGCTCGCCGCGCCCGCCGACGCCCCGCCCCGCTCGGCGGTGGCCGCCACCCTGGCCACCCTGTCGGCGGCGGTGAACGCGGGCGCGCGGGTGTGGATCGGCTACCTGGACAACGATGGCCAGGCCAGCAGCCGCATCGTGGAGCCCGCCCGGGTCGAGGGCGGCTACCTCACCGCCTACGACGCCACCCGCGCCGCCGTGCACCGCTTCGCGCTGCACCGCATCACCGGCGTCGCCGAAGTGGCCGGCTCCACACCCGCCTAGGGCGAGGTGGCCGGAGCCGGACGCCCCTCCACCGCGTCCAAGTGGCGGAGTGTGTCCGCGGGACTCCCGCTCGCCCCGCCCGCGGCTACCGGATGTGACACGATTGCGGGTATACCCGTCGGCTGCGGAGGTTCGGCGCATGAGCGACCAGTGGGGCGCGCAGGGCTGGAACGGCCCGGGCGGCCAGAACCCCTATCCCCCTCCCGGCCACGGCGGCCCCACCGGCGGCTACGGGGCAGCCCAGGGCCCTACCGGCGGTTACGGCGCGGGCGGCTACGGCCCCGGCGGCTACGGCCCGCCGCCGGGCCCCCCGCCGCCCGGCCCTGGCCAGGGCGGCCCGGGGCCGGCGAACACCCTGGCGATCGTCGGGCTCGTGCTGAACTGCCTGGGGCTGTTCGCCTGCTGCCTCAGCGTGTTCGTCCTCTTCACCTCGCTGGGCGGCATCGTCTGCGCCATCCTGGCGCTCTCGCTCCGCTCGCCGAACCCGTCGACCACGAAGGGGCTCGCGAACGCCTCGGTGGCGCTGGCCGGGGCCTCGCTGGTGATCTGCGTCATCTTCGTCGCCCTGTACGGCGTGGGCCTGCTGTCCGCCTTCATGTCCTACTGACACCCCGACCCGCCGAAGAGGAGCGACCGCATGAGCAACCAGTGGGGGCCGCAGGGCGATCCCGCCGGATGGGACCCCTACGCCACGCCGCAGCAGTACGGCCCGCAGGGCTGGGAGCAGCCGGGGTGGCCCGACCAGCAGGACTACGCCGTGCAGCCGCCCACGTCGGGCTGGGAGGCGCCCGCGGCGCCGATGGCGCCCCGCTACGCGCCGCCTCCGCCGCCGCGGATCAGCCACGGCGGCGCCACGGCCTCGCTCGTCTTCAACATCCTCGCGCTGGTGTGGTGCCTCGGGCTGCCGTCCATCGGCGGTATCGCGCTGGCCGCGATGGCCATCGGCGAGCACGTCGACGAAGAGCGCGTCTCCCGGCTGACCCGCTGGTCGTGGGTGTGCCTGGCCCTCACCCCGGTCCTGTGGATCGGCTTCTTCTTCCTGCTCTTCATCATCGGCGCGCTCGCCTAGGCGGTGCTTCTCCTGGTCGGGGTGGGGTCACGCGGCCGAACGCGGCCCGCACCCCGTGGCGGGGGGTGCTCGCAGGACCTAGTCGGCGGCGGTGTGCAGGACCAGGAAGACGAGACCGGTCGCCAGCAGCAGGCCACCGGTCAGCAGGCTGACCCGCTGCGGTCCGGCCCGCCGATCGGCCTCCGGTGCCATGAGCATCACGGTCGCGGTGCCCAGGGAGATCAGTAGGGCCATCACGATATAGACCGGTGTCTGGTACAGCCACGAGTACAGGACGAAGTGCATCGACGTGATCCCCGTGAAGGCCGCGGGCACGAGGGTGTACTGCTGCTTGACGGCGAGGTAGACGAGGAACGGCAGACCGAGGGCCTGGGAGGTCCCGACCAGCGCCGAGAGCTGGGTGATCTCGTCGGCCACTGGCCGATCCTGGCCGATCGCCCCGATCAGTGCGGACAGGCCGAGGGCCGCGGGGAAGGCCACCATGCCCTGGAAGAGGGTGGCGAAGGCGGCCGCGCGCTCTGACACCCTTCGCCAGAGGACACCGCAGATCAGCCACGTCACGCCATAGGCCGCCAGGAAGGCCACACCGGACATGTTCTGCTCGGCGAGGAGCCGGAGCGACTCGGTCAGTTCCACAATCGCTCACTGTCGCACGAACCACGCGGGCCGCCGCGAAGCCCGCACGTCCGAATACGGCCGCTGAGCCCGTTCGGCGAGGCCGTCCCGCCCGTTCGGAAGGCGGGGGAGGGTCGCAGGCGTTATACCGGTACGTGCGCGGCCCCCCGGCCGGCCCGCCCGCCCCTACCCGTGGAGGCCCCCGTGACCGACGGCCCGCTCATCGTGCAGTCGGACAAGACGCTGCTGCTGGAGGTGAGCCACCCCCTCGCCGCCGAGTGCCGCCGCGCCATCGCCCCCTTCGCCGAGCTGGAGCGCTCGCCCGAGCACGTCCACACCTACCGGATCACCCCGCTGGCGCTGTGGAACGCGCGGGCGGCCGGGCACGACGCCGAGCAGGTGGTCGACGCGCTGCTCACCCACTCGCGCTACCCGGTGCCGCACTCCCTGCTGGTCGACATCGCCGAGACGATGGGCCGCTACGGACGGCTCCAGCTGCACAGCCACCCCGTGCACGGCCTGGTGCTCCAGGCGCTGGACCGCGCGGTGCTGGAGGAGGTGCTGCGCGCCAAGAAGACCAAGGCCATGCTGGGCGAGCGGCTGGAGCCCGACATCGTCGCGGTGCACCCCAGCGAGCGCGGCAACCTCAAGCAGGCGCTGCTGAAGCTGGGCTGGCCGGCCGAGGACCTGGCCGGCTACGTCGACGGCGAGGCGCACCCCATCGAGCTGGCCACCGACGGCTGGTCGCTGCGCGGCTACCAGCAGGAGGCGGCCGAGAGCTTCTGGCACGGCGGCTCGGGCGTGGTGGTGCTGCCGTGCGGCGCGGGCAAGACGATCGTGGGCGCGGCGGCCATGGCCCACGCCCGCGCCACCACCCTGATCCTGGTGACCAACACCGTCTCGGTGCACCAGTGGAAGAGCGAGCTGCTGCGCCGCACCACGCTCACCGAGGACGAGATCGGCGAGTACTCCGGCAGCCGCAAGGAGATCCGGCCGGTCACCATCGCCACCTACCAGGTGATGACCTCGCGCCGCAAGGGCGTCTACAGCCACCTGGAGCTGTTCGACGCACGCGACTGGGGGCTGGTGGTCTACGACGAGGTGCACCTGCTGCCCGCGCCGATCTTCCGGATGACCGCCGACCTCCAGGCCCGCCGCCGCCTCGGCCTCACCGCCACCCTGGTGCGCGAGGACGGCCGCGAGGGCGACGTGTTCTCGCTGATCGGGCCGAAGCGCTACGACGCCCCGTGGAAGGAGATGGAGGACCAGGGCTGGATCGCGCCCGCCGACTGCGTGGAGGTGCGCGTCACCCTCACCGACGGCGAGCGGCTGGCCTACGCCACCGCCGAGCCCGAGGACCGCTACCGCTTCTGCGCCTCCACCGGCGCCAAGACGGCCGTCGTCCGCGACCTCGCCGCCCGGCACGCCGGGCAGCCCACCCTGGTCATCGGCTCCTACATCGACCAGCTCGACGAGCTGGGCGAGGCGCTGGACGCCCCCGTGATCAAGGGCGAGACCCGGATCAAGGAGCGCGAGCGGCTCTTCGACGCCTTCCGCGCGGGCGAGCTGAGCACCCTGGTGGTGTCGAAGGTGGCGAACTTCTCCATCGACCTGCCCGAGGCGTCGGTGGCCATCCAGGTGTCGGGCTCCTTCGGCTCCCGGCAGGAGGAGGCCCAGCGCCTCGGCCGCGTCCTGCGCCCCAAGGCCGACGGCCGCACCGCGCGCTTCTACGCGATCGTCGCCCGCGACACCCTCGACCAGGACTACGCCGCCCACCGCCAGCGCTTCCTGGCCGAGCAGGGCTACGCCTACCGGATCGTGGACGCCGAGGACGTGCTGGCGGGCGAGGAGATCTGAGCGGAGGCGGTCCGGACCGCTCGGGACGGCCGCGCTTCTGCGCGTGGTGGGCAGTCCGGCCCTCTCCTGCGCGGACGCGGCGCCGTCACCTACAGTGACGGGCTCGCCCACCTGCGTCGACACTCCAACCGTAAAGTTTGTTGCCAGTTTCTGCGGCGAAATCCTTGACCGGCGGCGGCGCGCTCGTCCACATTGTGAGCGTGCACGCAAGCCGGCCGGGAGGCGCTGCGGCGTCGACGGTCGGGACAGTACGCGGTTCCCGCCGGGCCCGGCGGGAGCCTGCCCGCCGCCGGTCCGGCCGGTCCGGCGCCCACTTCCGACCGAAGGACTTCGCCGTGCACGTCGAACCCCCGCCGTCCGGTCCCCCGTCCCACCGTCCGTCCTGGCCGCGCCGCGCGGCGGCCGGCCTGCTCGCGGTGCTCGGCGCGCTGGCCATGGCGTTGCTGCCCGCCTCCCCCGCCGCGGCGGTCAATGTCGTCACCGACTCCGGTTTCGAGTCCGGCGGCCTGGGCGCCTGGTCCTGCTCCGGGCAGCACGCCCTGGTCACCAGCCCGGTGCACGCCGGCTCCCGGGCGCTGTCGGGCACCCCGGCCGGGCAGGACACCGCGCGCTGCCAGCGGACCGTCACCGTCCAGCCGAACTCGCCCTACCGGCTGTCGGCCTGGGTGCGCGGCAACTACACCTTCCTGGGCGCCGACGGCGTCGCGGGCGGCTCCACGAGCACCTGGGCGTCCTCGCCGAACGCCTGGACCCAGCTGACGCTGAACGTCACCAGCGGCGCGAGCGGCCGCGTCACGATCTTCGCGCACGGCTGGCACGGCCAGGGCGCCTACTACCTGGACGACGTCGTGCTCGACGGCGACCCGGTGGGCGGCGGCGAGGAGCAGCCGCCCGCCTCTCCCGGCGGACTGACCGTCACCGGCACCACCGCGTCCTCGGTGAGCCTGCGCTGGAACGCCGCCGGCGGCGACCCCGACGGCTACCGCGTCTACCGCAACGGCACGCTGGTCGCCACCGTCCCGGGCACCAGCCACACCGTCACCGGGCTGGCCGGGCAGACCGCCTACCGCTTCTCCGTCGCCGCCTACAACGGCGCCGGGGAGTCGGCCCGCTCCGCCGAGGTCACCGCCACCACCGGCACCGGCGGCGGCAACAACAGCGGCACCCTGCCCAACCCGCACCTGACCGGCTACTGGCAGAACTTCGTCAACGGCGCCGAGCCGCAGCGGCTCAGCGACGTGCACGACAACTACGACGTGATCGTGGTGGCCTTCGCCGACCAGGTCGCCGGGCAGCCGGGCGCGGTCACCTTCAACCTCGACCCGGCGCTGTCCAGCGCGCTCGGCGGCTACACCCGCCAGCAGTTCATCGCCGACATCGCCCAGGCGCAGGCCGAGGGCAAGCACGTGATCCTGTCGATCGGCGGCGAGCTGGGCAATGTCGACTTCGGCCAGCCCACCTCGGTGGCCAACTTCGTCAACAGCTTCCACGGCCTGATGCAGGAGTACGGCTTCGACGGCCTGGACATCGACCTGGAGCACGGCATGAACGGCACGAACGTCGCCGAGGCGGCGCGGCAGCTGGCCGCCAGGGCCGGCGACGACTTCGTGCTCACCATGGCGCCGCAGACCATCGAGTTCCAGTTCGACGGCCCCTACATGCAGCTGGTCGAGGAGATCCCCCACCTGATCGACGCCGTGCACACCCAGTACTACAACTCCGGCAGCATGAACGGCTGCGACGGCCGGGTCTACTCCCAGGGCGGCGTGGAGTTCATCGCCGCGCAGGCGTGCATCCTGCTCCAGCACCTGGAACCGCACCAGGTCTCCCTGGGCGTCCCGGCCTCCTCGCGGGCGGCCGGCAGCGGCTACGTGGACGCCACCGTGGTCAACCGCGCGCTGGACTGCCTCACCCGCGGCACCTCGTGCGGCAGCTTCACCCCGCCCCGCACCTGGCCCGGCCTGGGCGGCGCCATGACCTGGTCCACCAACTGGGACGGCCTCAACGGCGACCGCTTCGCCACCGTCGTCGGCGGCCACCTGGACACCCTGCCGTAGCACGAACAGAGCCCGTCCCCCGCCCACCAGGCGGGGGGCGGGCGCCGCGCTAGCCGATCGGCGCGTAGCCCACGAACAGCACCGCGAGGGCCATCGTCCACGCGACGACCGCGTAGCCGAGGGCGTAGCGGCGCACCTGGGCGCGCTCGGGGCCGGGGCGGGTGCCCGCGGCGGCGGCCGTCAGGACGGCGGCCAGTAGAGCAGGGGCGGCCGACACCCAGTCGAAGAGCCGGATGCGCTCCAGGCAGCTCTGCGAGCCGGGGCCGCACAGGGCGTCGGCGCCCGCGCCGGACAGCACCGCCACCAGCCAGACCAGCCCGAGCACGGCGCCGACCGCGGCCAGCGCTCTCGTTCCCACCGGACGCGCCCCGCCGTCCCCGCTCCGCCGCATCGCCCACTGATCCGCGTTCACATCTGTCACCGGCACACCGGGTGCCTACCCAGCTGGGGCGGGGCCCAACAGCGTCCGGGGGCGGCGGACCGGGCCGGTTCCGGTCCCTAGCGCTTGCCCTCCTGGAGGACCAGGTCGATGGTGACGCCGGAGGCGATCACCAGGGTGCGCAGGGGCTCGGGGAGGTTGCCGTAGCGCATGTGGAGGGCGTAGCGGTCGGCCGCGGTGAAGACCTCGGCGGTCAGGCCGGCGTACTGCTTGTTCACCCGGGCGACCTCCAGGCCGTTGGCGTCGCTGAGGGCGAAGTCCCAGCCCCAGAAGTCGCCGGAGATGGTGCCGACGAGCCGCTTGTAGCCGTCCAGCAGCCGGAAGCTGGACTTCAGCAGCTTGAAGTCCTGGTCGATGTAGCCGATCACCGGCCCGTTGGGCACCGAGATCGAGGTGGTGGCCGTGAACAGCTCCCACGACTTGTCGATCAGGAACAGCGGCCGCCCGTAGGCGTCGTTCACCGCCAGTTGGCGGCGGAAGCCGGTAGTGCTCTCGGCCATGAAGCGCAGCACCTGCATGCCCGCGCTCAGGTTGATCTCGTGCACGTGGGCGACGCGCTGCCCCTGGCCGTTGAACACGTGGTACTCGGACTGGTCGACGAAGAAGCGCTTGGGCTGGTCGACCAGCAGGACCGGCGAATTGAACAGATCCGTCACGACACTGGACCATATCGGTCCGCCGTCCCGGCGCCACCGGCACGGCCGTAAGCGGCCGCCGATCCCGCTGGTCGGCGGCCGTTCCCGCGCCCGAGCCGCCCGGCCGCCACCCGGGCCCGGCCCAAGAAAGCCCCGGCCCCCGCCCGGTCCGGCTGAGCCGCCGGACCCAAGCGGATTCGGGCCCGGACTGGGTCCGCGGGCTCATGCGCGCCCGGCGCACCCGGGGCCACACTGGTCATACCGGCGGAACGGTGCACACTCCGCCCAGACGACCACACCCGGCCGGTCACACTCCTCTCCTCCCGGCCGGGCCTCCCCGAGGCGGGGCGGCCGCCGCCGCCCCGCCTCTCCAGCTTCCGGCCGGCTCCGCGGCCGGATCTGGACCGCCCACTCACCCCACGTCAGCGCGCACGGAACCGAGTACGCACCCATGGCACCTTGTCGCAGCACCCCCGGCGGCCCACACTCCCGGTCCATGTGGAAGAAAACGCATGTCAAGGAGCGCGGCGCCTCGGTGCTGGAGTACGCGGCGCTGATCGTGCTCGCGGGTGCGCTCGTGGGCGGCATCTACGCGGCCGGGCTGTTCACCACCGTGCCCGCCCAGATCGAGGCCGCGGTCTGCTCGCTGTTCTCGCCGGACGCCGAGTGCGGTGACGCCGCCCCCGTGGCGGCCGACACCGGCGACGGCGGTCCGGTGGTGCCGGAGCCGCAGTTCCAGTTCGTCGAGGCGCCGCTGCCCGAGGACGACGACGCCGGCGACGGCACCGCCCCCGCGCCCTACGTCGCGACGGCCGACGGCGGCGACGAGCCGCCCGCCGTGCGCGGCGGCCGCACCACCGAGCCCACCGACCCCGACGACGCCCCCTGCGAGGACTGAGATGGCGACCGCTCCCGCCCTGCGCACCGCACCGAAGGCCCTGGTGCTCGCCGCGGTGCTCTCCGTCACGGCGGCGCCCTCGGTCTGGGCGCTGGACTGCGTGCCGCAGCAGGCCGACATCCTGCAGATGAACCTGTGCAACAGCGGCGCGGCCCCGTGCTACGAGGACGGGCAGGCCATCCCCGAGGCGACGAGCCTGATCACCACCAGCGACGACCCGCCGGACATCGTCACGGTGAACGAGATCTGCCTGTCCGACGTGGAGGCGGCCGATGGGGGCCCTGGACCGCTGGTCGAGGCGATGGAGCAGGTGCACGACGAGGTCGACTACAACTTCCACAGCTCCGGCGTCACCTGCCAGGACGGCACCCCCTACGGCAACGTCGTCATGGTCAACGGCGAACTGTCGGACTTCGAGCCCGTCGAGCAGGAGGGCGACTACCACGCCCAGGACAGCGACCCGGACGCCCTGGGCGAGGACGGCGAGGACCGCGGCTACGCCTGCCTGGAGTACCCGGAGTTCGCCGCCTGCGCCACCCACCTGTCCCGGCACGAGGAGACGGCGGGCCGGCAGGCCGAGGAGCTGATGGGCCTCGGCGGCCAGATGGCCGGCGGAAACACGATCAGCGGCGGCGACTTCAACCTGGAGTACAGCGAAGGCGGCTTCTGGAACGACCTCTTCGGCGACGACTCCCTCAACGTCCAGGGCTGCGTCCCCGACGGCTACTACCGCAAGGGCAACGGCGGCGTCATGCACATCGTCAGCCCCGACGCCTTCGAGTTCGGCGACGGCGGCACCATCGACATGGAGCACACCGACCACAGCTCGCTGCGCATCGACGTCACCATCCCGTGCAGTTGATCATAGGGCCGGCGATCATGGGCAGGCCGGATCGGGTGTGGCGAACGAATGGCTAATGATCAACTTTGATACAGGCGGCGACCGCAAGAGATTGCCATACCCAAAATATCAGACTTCACCGGACGGCAATATGATGTAAATCCACTGGACGCACACCTGGAAAGAATTAAAATTAGCCTGTGAGGTGCATGCGCGGTCTTCCACGATAAGCAAAGGCGGCCATTATTCTATGATGAAGCCGATACTGCGCGGGCTGGTGGCTGCGGGCGTACTCGCCTCGCTGTTCGCGGTCACCCCCGCCTCCGCCTCCGCCTCCGCCGAAGTGAACCCGACCCCGTCGACGTCGGCGGCTCCGAGCCTCTCAGCCAATACCGTCTTCGCCCACGAGGTGGTTCCAGGGACCTGGACCGGCCAGTGCGAGGCGGGGCGGTACTTCTTCACGATCGATATGTACACGGCCGACTGGTACGACCTTCCGGTTCCGTACGAGGGCGTCGTCGACTACTACTCGGGAACGGTCGGCAACTTCGACGACCCGGGTTATCCGGGCGGCTCCATCCTCATCGAGCAGTACAACTGGGAGTACGACACAGGTTTTGCGTACCCTCCATTTGAGGGCGGCTACTCGGCTCACTCCGACGACTATGGAATCATCCAAGGGAATCTGCCCGGCGGCAGTTTCGGCGTTGGACCCACGCTGTACGCCGGACGGTGGACGAACCCGGCGCTGGACCTCGACGTGGTGGGGCACCAGCTCATCACCTTCACGCCCGACGGCAGTTCCAGCCTGCGGTGCCACATCATCTTCGCCTGGGGTTACGAGGAGTACTGGCACTAACGGCCGCGGGGGCCGCTGATCTCGGTTCCCGATTGACCTCTCGCCGACAAGGCCGGTGCGGGCTTCGGGCGCGGCGGTGACGACCACCGCCGCGCCCCATACGGCCCCAGGTCGACGAGCCCTCTGGCACAGTCAGGTCCGGGCGTTCACACGATCCGCGCCCGGTGACGACGCCGTTCGACCCGTACCGGCCCGGCGGCGTCGGCCGTGCCCTAAGGGCGGCCCGCTCCCGCCGGGCGGCGGCGGGTGTTGTGGAAGGCGGCCAGCCGCCAGCCGTCCGCCTCGCGGACGGCCACCAGCGACACCCGGGAGTCGTGCCCCGGGTCGGGGGCGGCCTGCGGCTGCATGGCCATGCCGCCGTCGGTGACGATGTGGGCGACGCCGTCGGCCAGGAGGCGGACCAGCGGGCCGGAGCCGTCCGGCTGACCCGCGCCGCCGGTCAGCCGGGTGCCGCGCAGCGGCCCGGCGAAGAGCATGCGGTGCAGGTCGGCGATTGCGGCGCGGCCGTGCAGCAGGGTGCCGTCGAAGACGACGTAGGCGGCATCGTCGGTGAACACGGCGCCGTAGGCGTCGGCGTCGCCGGCGTTCCAGGCCGCGTTCATCCGGTCGAGCAGGGCGGCGATCTCCTGCTCGGCGGCCGGGTCGGCGGTCGTGGACCGGTGGCTCATGGCGTTTCCTTCCGGAGTGGGCGCCGGGACGGGTGTCCGGGCGCGGTCGGACGACCCGCCGATCCGGTCCGGATAGAGTGAGCCCGCTGACGGGTCGTCCGGCCGTACCGGCTGGTCGGCTTCGCTCCGGCCGGATGTTGGCGCATCCGGCCGGAGGCGTTTTCAGGGGCGGCCGCGCGGCCGCGGGCCGGTCAGCGGCCGCCTTCCGGCGGCGGGCCGCCGGGCGGCTCGGCGCGGGCCGGGTCCAGGTCGAGTTCGCCGCGCTCCAGTTCGCCGAGCAGGCCGCGCACCCAGTCGCGCTCGGCGGTCAGCCGGGCCCGCTCGAACTCGTGCTCGATCAGCAGCAGCCGGGGCAGCACGGCCGACAGGCCGGCCAGCGTCGCCTCGACGGCGGCGATCCGCCCGTCCAGGCCCGCCGCCCGGGTGGCCAGTGCCCGGCCGGCCTCCGCCGGGGAGAGCACGCCCAGCAGGGACAGGGCGGCGGTGAACGGCGCCGGATCGGCGACCGGGGTCTCCAGCCGGACCCGCAGGCGGTCGCGCAGCTCGGCGCGGCCCTCGTCGGTCAGCTCGTACACGGTGCGCTCGGGGCGGCGGCCCGCGCGGCTGGTCTCGACGGCGGCGATGAACTCGGCCTCGGCCAGCCGCTCGACCGCGTGGTAGAGGCTGCGTGGCAGGCCGGTGACGTAGTCCTTGCGGTACTCGCGGATCTGCCGGTGCAGGGCGTAGGGGTGCTGGGGCCCGCGGGTGAGCAGCGCGAGCACGGTCAGCTCGACCAGGTCCCTGGTACTGGCGCGGCCGGACATCGCCCGCCTCCCCCGCGTCGGTCCGTCCGGCTCCGCCGCCGGACTTGGCGGCATCAATCTATATAGCTCTCCCCATTAGTGCAACTTGCACTAATGGCGGACGGCGGCCCGCACACTAAGGGCCGGTGCCCCCGAGCTGCGCTCGCGGACACCGGCCCCTGGGAGTGCCGCCGGTACTGCCGGTACGGGAGGAGGACTAGAAGTCCATGCCGCCCATGTCCGGGGCGCCGCCGGCCGGCGCCTTCTCCTTCTCCGGCTTCTCGGCGATGACGGCCTCGGTGGTGAGGAACAGCGCCGCGATCGACGCGGCGTTCTGCAGCGCCGAGCGGGTCACCTTGGCCGGGTCGATGATGCCGGCGTCGAACAGGTTGACGTACTCGCCGGTGGCGGCGTTCAGGCCGACGCCCGACTCCAGGCTCTTGACCTTCTCGACCACCACGCCGCCCTCGAGGCCGGCGTTCACCGCGATCTGCTTGATCGGCGCCTCAAGCGCGTAGCGCACGATCTGGGCACCGGTGAGCTCGTCGCCCTCCAGGTCCAGCTTCTCGAAGGCCGGGGCGCTGGCCTGCAGCAGCGCCACGCCGCCGCCGGGGACGATGCCCTCCTCGACGGCCGCCTTGGCGTTGCGCACGGCGTCCTCGATGCGGTGCTTGCGCTCCTTCAGCTCCACCTCGGTGGCGGCACCGGCGCGGATCACCGCGACGCCGCCGGCCAGCTTGGCGAGCCGCTCCTGCAGCTTCTCGCGGTCGTAGTCGGAGTCGGTCCGCTCGATCTCGTTGCGGATCTCCTTGACCCGGCCCGCGATCTGGTCGGCGTCGCCCAGGCCGTCCACGATGGTGGTCTCGTCCTTGGTGATGACGACCTTGCGGGCGCGGCCCAGCAGGTCCAGCTCGGCGGTCTCGAGCTTGAGGCCGACCTTCTCGCTGATGACCTGGCCGCCGGTGAGGATGGCGATGTCGGTCAGCTGGGCCTCGCGGCGGTCGCCGAAGCCGGGCGCCTTGACGGCGGCCGACTTGAACAGGCCGCGGATCTTGTTGACGATCAGGGTGGCCAGGGCCTCGCCCTCGACGTCCTCGGCGATGATCAGCAGCGGCTTGCCGGACTGCACGACCTTGTCCACCAGGGGCACGAGGTCCTTGTTGGCCGACACCTTGGAGTTGACCAGGAGGATGTAGGGGTCCTCCAGGACGGTCTCCATGCGCTCGGGGTCGGTGACGAAGTACGGCGAGATGTAGCCCTTGTCGAAGCGCATGCCCTCGGTGAGCTCCAGCTCCAGGCCGAAGGTGTTGCTCTCCTCGACGGTGATGACGCCTTCCTTGCCGACCTTGTCCAGCGCCTCGGCGATGATCTCGCCGATCTGGGGGTCGCCCGCGGAGATGGAGGCGGTGGAGGCGATCTGCTCCTTGGTCTCCACGTCCTTGGCGAGGTTGGCCAGTTCCTCGCTGACGCGCTCGACCGCGGACTCGATGCCGCGCTTGAGGGCCAGCGGGTTGGCGCCCGACACGACGTTGCTCAGGCCCTTGCGCACCAGCGCCTGGGCGAGCACGGTCGCGGTGGTGGTGCCGTCACCCGCGACGTCGTCGGTCTTCTTGGCTACTTCCTTGACGAGCTCGGCCCCGATCTTCTCCCAGGGGTCCTCGAGCTCGATCTCCTTAGCGATCGACACACCGTCGTTGGTGATCGTGGGGGCGCCCCACTTCTTCTCCAGCACGACGTTGCGGCCGCGCGGGCCGAGCGTGACCTTGACGGTGTCCGCAAGCTGGTTCAAACCGCGCTCGAGGCCGCGCCGGGCCTCCTCGTCGAACGCGATCAGTTTGGCTGCCATAAGCTGGTGTCCTCCCGATACCGGGCTGGTACTGCGGTGTCCGGGCCGACGCCCGCGACGGACGACCCCAGCCCAACGGCAGCCCTTCTGCCGGCGGCGGGGGCCTCATCGCCCCGATCCCGCATAGCTCCCTGGCACTCTCAGTCCGAGAGTGCCAATGCATTGTCTAGCACTCTCCCCCGGCGAGTGCAAGCGGAGCGGCCGAAGCACCCGTCCTGCCTGCGGATACGGCGCGTCCGCACCGGCCGCGCGAGCGGTGCGGCCGGTCGGCCTCCCACCGGGTGACGGTGCTCACCCGTAGGCTCCCCACGGCCTTCCCCGGCGCCGGGCCGGGGCCTGCGAGCACCCAGGAGGAACAGGATGACCACCGGCGGAGCGGTCCTGTCCGACACCGAGCTGACGGCGGCGCTGGAGGCAGGCGGCGAGCTGGCCGGCCTGGACCTGGCCGGGCGCTCGCTCGGCCCGCTGCTGGCGGTCCGCCGCGGCGCGCCCGCGCCCCTCGCCTTCCGCGACTGCGACCTCAGCGAGGCCGACCTCTCCGGCGCGCTGCTGGCGGGCGCCTCGTTCACCGGCTGCGACCTGTCGGGCGCGGCGCTGGACGACGCCATGCTGGACGGCGCCGCCGTGCGCGGCGGCCGGGCCGGCGGCGCCCGCTTCACCGACGCCGACTGCACCGACGCGGTCTTCACCAGCGTCGACCTGGCCGCCACCCGCTGGTCGGGCGCCGTGCTCACCGACGCCGTCTTCTCCGGCTGCCGGCTCACCGGCGCCGACCTCCGGCGGCTGCGCGGCGTCGGCTTCACCCTGTCGGGCTGCAATGCCTCGGGCCTGCGCGCGGCAGGGCTCGACCTGCGCGGCCGCACCGTCGAGGACGTGCGGCTGGACGACGCCGACCTCGCCGCCGCCGACCTGCGCGACACCGTGTGGACCGGCAGCCGGCTGCGCGGCGCCAACCTGCGCGACACCCGGCTCGACGGCGCCGACCTGCGCGGCGCGGACCTCGGCGACTTCCCGCTGCGCGACGCCGCCGTGCTGCGCGGCGCCGTCATCTCCGCGGCGCAGGCCGCCGCGCTGCTGACCGACATCGGCGTGCGCGTGGCGGACTAGCCCCGGCCACCGGGCCCGCCGCGGCGGGCCCGGGAGGCGGGCGGTCAGCCCCCGGCCACGGCCGGGATCACCGACACCTGGGTGCCGTCCGGGGTGGCGGTGTCCAGGCCCTCGGCGAAGCGGACGTCCTCGTCGCCGACGTAGATGTTCACGAAGCGGCGGATCTTGCCGGAGTCGTCCAGGACGCGGGCCCGGATGCCGGTGTAGTTGGCCTCCAGATCGTCCAGGACCGCCTTGAGGCTGGCGCCCTCGGCGGTCACCTCGGCCTCGCCCTTGGTGTAGTCGCGCAGGATGGTCGGGATGCGCACGCGCACGCTCATCGTCGTCTCCTCAGGTGCTCAGGCTGGTGGAAAGGGACAGGAACCGGACCGCGCTAGCGGACCAGGCCCGCTTCGAGGAAGGCGTCGAGGGAGGGCTTGATCGTGGCGGTGACACCGGCGCCGACGGCGTCGAGGGTCTTCAGGCCGTCGCCGGTGTTGAGGACGACGGTCTCGGCGTCGGGGTCCAGGGTTCCGGCGGCCAGCAGCTTGCGCAGCACGCCGA
This sequence comes from Allonocardiopsis opalescens, assembly GCF_003002095.1. Classification (GTDB taxonomy): domain Bacteria; phylum Actinomycetota; class Actinomycetes; order Streptosporangiales; family Streptosporangiaceae; genus Allonocardiopsis; species Allonocardiopsis opalescens. The sequence continues at coordinate 361,856 of NZ_PVZC01000002.1, forward strand.
GGGTGACCCCGCCGGCCGTCTCCGCGAAGATGCCCTCGGTGCGGGCCAGCAGCTTGATGGCGTCGACGATCTCGGGGTCGCTGACGTCCTCGACCGCGCCGCCGGTGCGGCGGGCGATGTCGAGCACGTAGGGGGCGTCGGCGGGGTTGCCGATCGCCAGCGACTTGGCGATGGTGTCGGGCTTGACCGGCTGGATGACCTCGCGGCCGGCCTTGTACGCGGTGGCGACCGGGGAGCAGCCCGTGGCCTGGGCGCCGAAGATCTTGTAGGGCTTCTCCTCGACCAGGCCGAGGGCGATCAGCTCGCGCAGCCCCTTGTCGACCTTGGTGAGCTGGGAGCCGGACGCGATCGGGATGACGAGCTGGTCGGGCAGCCGCCAGTCCAGCTGCTCGGCGATCTCGTAGGCGAGGGTCTTGGAGCCCTCGGCGTAGTAGGGGCGCAGGTTGACGTTGACGAAGCCCCAGCCCTCGCCGGCGGGGTCGCCGATCAGCTCCGAGCAGAAGCGGTTCACGTCGTCGTAGCTGCCGTCGATGGCGATCAGCTGCCCGCCGTAGACGGCCGCCATCACCACCTTGCCCGGCTCCAGGCCGGTGGGGATGAAGACGCAGGCGCGCAGCCCGGCGCGGGCGGCGGCGGCGCCGACGGCGCCGGCGAGGTTGCCGGTGGACGAGCACGACAGGGTGGTGAAGCCGAAGGTGCGCGCCGCCTCCAGCGCGATGGCCACCACGCGGTCCTTGAAGGAGTGGGTGGGGTTGCCGGAGTCGTCCTTGACGTGCAGGGCGCGCATGCCCAGTTCGCGGGCGAGGTTGTCGGCCCGCACCAGCTTGGTCAGGCCGGGGGCGAGGTTGGGCTTGGCGGCGACGTCGGCGGGCACCGGCAGCAGCCCGGCGTAGCGCCAGATGGAGCGGGGACCGGCCGCGATGGACTCGCGGGTGACGCCGGAGAACTCGTAGGCCACTTCGAGCGGCCCGAAACACTGCTCGCAGGCGAAGACGGGGCCGAGCGGGTAGCGCTCGCCGCACTCGCGGCACGACAGCGCCACGGCGGGGCCGAACGAAGGGGACGCGGAACCTGGTGTGCCGGTCTCGGCGGCACTGTGGGTGGCGGTGATCGCCATGCGAGGCAACTCCTCCTCATCTTTCCCGTGGCCGATCTGACCACGAGCCGGAGTTGGCACCTGTCCCGGCCGCCGCCCGCGCTGTACCGCGGGCACGTTCACCGGGAGGGTTGCCGGGGCTTCGCAGGGCCGGTCCCTCCACCCCTCTGGATGAGCACTGTTCTGTTGTAAGACGCTGTTCTAAGACTCAATTGCGGTTGTGGGACGGCATCGCCACCGGCGCGGCAGAGTGCCGCGGGTGCGTGAGCCGCCGCCGCTCACTGTAACGCACGCTTCGTCCGGTTCTCCATTCCCCGCCGCCGGCGGAGGAAGCCCCTGGCCGGGGCGGTGCACCGCCCCGGCCTGCGGATCCGTCCCCGGCGGTGTGACCGGAATCGCACGAGTCGGCCCCGCCTCGATCGGGAACGACCCCCCGGTGTTCTACTAGGAACCTGCGCAGCCCGATGGGAAACAGGTGAGCCAACGGTGAATAAGGCGAACATCCTCGTCGCGTCCAACCGCGGACCCGTCTCCTTCTCACAGGCCGACGACGGCTCGCTCTCCCTGCGGCGAGGGGGCGGCGGGCTGGTCTCCGGGCTCTCCGCGGCCGCGGCCGGCGCCGGCACCGTGTGGGTGTGCGCGGCGCTGTCGGAGGCCGACCGGCTGGCCGTGCGCGAGGCGCCGGGCGGACGGCTGGACGAGGCGGGCCACGACACCGGCGGCATCGCGGTGCACATGATCGACGTGCCCGAGGACACCTTCCACCGCGCCTACAACACGGTGGCCAACTCCGTGCTGTGGTTCGTGCACCACCTGCTCTTCGACACCCCCAACGCGCCCGCCTTCGACGCCGCCTTCCGCGCCGACTGGGCGGCCTACCGCGACTACAACGGGGCCTTCGCCGACGCGCTGGTGGCGGAGTCGGCCGACGGCGCCAGAGTCTTCGTGCAGGACTACCACCTGACGCTGACGCCGCGCATGCTGCGCGACCGCCGCCCCGACCTGCGCATCGCGCACTTCTCGCACACCCCGTGGGCGCCGCCGGAGTACTACCGGCTGCTGCCTGCCGACATCGGCAGAGAGGTGCTGACCGGCATCCTGGGCGCCGACGAGGTCGGCTTCCTCACCGAGCGCTGGGCGGACGCCTTCCTGGACTGCTGCGCCGCCTTCCTGGACGCCGAGATCGACCACCGCACCCGCAGCGTCAGCTTCGGCGGCCGGGTGGTCCGGGTGGGCGTGTACGGGCTGGGCGTGGACGGGCCCGCGATGCAGGAGCGCGCCGCGGCCGAGGACGTGGCCGAGCGGCGCGAGGCGCTGCGCGCGCAGGTGGGCGACCGCAGGCTGATCGTGCGGGTGGACCGCACCGAGCTGTCCAAGAACATCGTGCGCGGGCTGGCCGCCTACCGGGAGTTCCTGACCGACCATCCGGAGTGGCACGGCAGGGTCGTGCACCTCGCCTTCGCCTACCCGAGCCGCCACGACCTGCCCGAGTACCGCGCCTACACCGAGGCGGTGCGCCGGACCGCCGAGGAGATCAACGCCGAGTTCGGCACCGAGGGCTGGGTGCCGCTGATATTGCAGGTCAAGGACGACTATCCGCGCTCGCTCGCCGCCTACCAGCTGGCCGACGTGCTGGTGGTGAACCCGATCAGGGACGGGATGAACCTGGTCGCCAAGGAGGGCCCGGTGCTCTCCCAGGGCGGCTGCGCGCTGGTGCTGTCCACCGAGGCGGGCGCGGCGGGCGAGCTGGGCGACGACGCGCTGCTGGTGAACCCCTACGACGTGTCGGAGACGGCGCGGGCGCTGCACGCCGCGCTGGAGCAGTCCGACGACGAGCGCAAGCAGCGCACCGCCCGGCTGGCCGACGCCGCCACCATGCTGCCGCCGCAGCGCTGGTTCGCCGCCCAGGCCGAGCGCCTGGGCTGAAGCGCACGGCGCCCGCCGCCCCCGGCGGCGGGCGCGGTCAGCGCCGCACGGCCGGGTCGGTGGCGGGCGTCCTGACGTGCTCCGGGCGCAGGCCGACCATCATGGCGTTGGCGAAGAGCGCGCGCACCCAGCGGCGCTCGGCCAGGATCGGCGGCGGGCCGAGCCGCCGGCCGCGCTCCTCGGCCAGCGCGCTCTGGATCACGGTGCGCTGCAGCAGCAGCTGGATGCTCTGGGTGCCGACGGCGGGCCAGGCGCGGCGGCGCTGCACCCGGGCCAGCGGCTCGACGGGCAGCGGGGTGCCGTCGCGCTGCGCCGCCAGCAGCGGCCCGGCCGTGATGTTGGCGGTGGCGACCGCGTCCTGGACGGCGAGGTTGATGCCGACGCCGCCGATCGGGCTCATGATGTGGGCGGCGTCGCCGATGCACAGCAGCCCTTCGCGGTACCAGCGGCGCAGCCGGTCGACACCGACCCGCAGCAGGAAGACCCGCTCGAAGTCGGCGAGTTCGCCGACGCGGTCGCCGAGGACCGGGAACAGCTCGCGCAGCCGCTCGCGGAAGCGCTCGATGCCGCGCGCCCGCAGCTCGTCGAAGCCGCCCTTGGGGAAGATGTAGGCCATCTGCCAGTAGGAGGAGCGGTCGATGGCCACCCCCATCGCGCCGTGCACGATGCGCCCCATCACCCCGGAGGGGTCCTCGGGCCGCCGGCTGATCCGGAACCAGGCGACGTCCATCGGGGCGCCGAAGTCGACCGGCCGCAGGGCGGCGGCGGTGCGCACCACCGAGTCGCGGCCGTCGGCGCCGACGACGAGGGCGGCGGGCAGTTCGTGTTCGCCGCCGGCGCCGTCGCGGCGGCGGTAGCGCAGGCCCACGGCGCGGTCGCCTTGGCGCATCACCCCGGTGACCTCGGCGTTCATCAGCAGGTGGAAGGAGGGGTAGCGGGACGCCTCGCGGACCAGCAGGTCGAGCAGGTCCCACTGCGGCACCATCGCGACGTACTTGTAGGGGCCGCGCAGTACGGACAGGTCGATGGAGATGCCGCCGCTGTCGCCCGCCCGCAGTGCCAGCCGCGACACCTCGTTGTGGGGCAGCCGCTCGAACTCCTCGCTGAGGCCGAGTTCGCCGAGGATCGCCAGGGTCGATGGGTGCACGGTGTCGCCCCGGAAGTCGCGCAGGAAGTCGCCGTGCTTCTCCAGCACGGTGACGTCGACACCGGCGCGCGCCAGCAGCAGGCCGAGCATGACGCCCGCGGGGCCGCCGCCGGCGATCGCGCAGGTGGTGGTAGCTGGAGTCGGGGAATCAGGATTCGTGGCCACGTCGCCACCTCCGAGAGAAATTCATCAGTGGATGAATTATTGCACGCCGTGATGCCCCCGGCCATGGCGGGCGCGCCGGAGCGTCCGAAGGTGAGCACAATGTGGCGTTCGGACGACATGCCGCCGCGCGGCCGTGGTCGGCGCCGTGCGTGCGTGAACTGCCGGCGCACGGGCCGCGCTCCACAGCGCCGGTCGCCTTCCTGGTCGGCGAGACCGGCTCGGGCAGGTCCACACTGGTGGAGGCGCCCGCCGAGGGCTTCGGCCTGGCCCCCTGGGGCGGCTCGCACGACCACCGCTACGCCGGCCCGCGCGCCTACCTGCGGCACGTGCCGGGCTGCGGCGTCCGGCGCCCTCAGGCGCCGATCGCGTCCGCGTACCCCTCCAGCAGCGCGACGACGCCCGCCGGGCCGTCCACGACCACGTCGGCGAGGCGGGTCAGCTCGGTGACCTCCGCCGAGCCGCTGCACACCGCCAGGCCGGGCAGGCCCTGCTCGCGCAGCCGGGCCAGCTCGGTGAAGGCGGGGACGTCGCCGAGGTCGTCGCCGCCGAACAGCACCGAGCGGGCGCCCCGCTCGGCGAGGTAACGGCGCAGGGCGGTGCCCTTGTCGATACCGGGCGGCCGCAGCTCGATGACCAGCCGCCCCGGCTCGACGGCCAGGCCGGTGCGCTCGGCCAGCGCGACCAGCGGGCCGCGCAGCAGCGCGAAGGCGCGCTCGGGCTCGGCGGCGCGGCGGGTGTGCACCGCCACCGCCTGGCCCTTGTCCTCGATCCAGGTGCCCTCGGGCGCGCCCGCCTCGCTCAGCACGGCGGGCAGTGCCGCACGCGCCTCGGCCACGCCCGCCGGCGGCTCGGGCTCGCTCAGCCGCCCGGCCTCCCAGCGCTGGCGGCCGTAGCCGCCCAGCACCACCAGGCGGTCCAGCCCGGCCAGGCCGCCGTACTCGACGGCGAGCCCGGCGGGGCGGCCGGTGATGATCGCCACGGAGTCGATCCGCCGCAGCAGCCGGCGCAGCGCCGGCGCCGCGCCCGGATGGGCGCGCGCCTGGGCGGGGTCGGGCACGATGGGCGCCAGGGTGCCGTCGAAGTCCAGCGCGACCACGGCGCCCGCCGGGTCCGCGCACAGCGCCGCCAGCCCGGCGCGGCCCTGCTCAGTGGTCGGGTCGGGAAGCGGCAACGGGTTCTACCTCACAGTTCCTGGCCGTGCAGGTCCAACTGGATGCCGAGCTTACGCGCGGTCCGCTGCCTGCGGCGGCCGGCTCGCAGGCGCTGGAGGCGCTTGACCAGCATGGGGTCGTGCGCCAGCGCCTCCGGCCGGTCGATGAGGCTGCTCAGCAGCTGGTAGTAGCGGGTCGGCGAGATCGCGAACTCGTCGCGGATGGCCTGCTCCTTGGACCCGACGAGTTTCCACCACTGCTGCTCGAAGGCGAGGATGCTCCGCTCGCGCTCTGTCAATGCGGGTTTCGGCACTGCTTCGTCCGAACCGTCCGCTGCCATGGACGGCCTCCTGACCTCTGCTCGCTTGCTTCGCCGGTCGTCGACCGACCGCCGCCCTGCCGCCGGGCAGGCGGGAATTGGGGGCCCGGCTGGCGCTTCCGGCAGGAGTGGTCACCCCGGCCGGACGCCGTCGTCGCCATGCGGACCGGGCGACATCCTCGCATTCCCGGATCTGCGGGAACGGTGGGGACGTGGAGACGCTGCCGCGCCGCGGTCACTCGCTGGCGCGACATATAGTACAGATTCCGGCTGCGTCCCACCGGAAGACGCAGAGATCTCGACACGATCGGGAAACGATCATGCAACGGCGGCCGCGGCCGCGCCGGTGGGCCGAGCGGGAAAAAGCCCTAGTGTTGATCGGGTGAGTGAGAGCGCGCAGCCCTTCGCGGCGGTCACCTTCCTGACCGATTACGGCCTCGATGACGGATACGTCGCCGTGCTGCACGGCGTGGTGGCCGGGTCGGCGCCGCCGGGCACCCGGCTGATGGACCTGAGCCACACCATCGCCCCCGGCGACATCCGCCACGGCGCCGCAGTGCTCAGCGCCGCCCTCCCCTACTTCCCGCACCGCAGCGTGCACGTCGCCGTGGTCGACCCCGGGGTCGGCACCGAGCGCCGCGCCGTCGCGGTCGCCCTCGGCGAGACCGTGCTGATCGGCCCGGACAACGGCCTGCTCTGCTGGGCGCTGGACGCCCTCGCCCACCGGGGCGAGGCGCGCGCCTACGAGCTGGACCGGCCCGAGTTCCACCGGCACCCGACCTCGGCGACCTTCCACGGCCGCGACATCTTCGCGCCGATCGCGGCCGAGCTGGCCGGGTCGGGCCGGGTGGACCGGCTGGCCGAGGTGGCCACCGAGGTGCCGGCCGAGAGCCTGGTGCGGCTGGCGCCGCCGCGCAACGAGGTGCGCGGCGAGCAGATCGTCACCGAGGTGCGCACCGTGGACCGCTTCGGCAATGTGCAGCTGGCCACCGGCGCCGCCGAACTGGAGCGCATCGGCGCGCCGCTCGGCTCCACCCTGGTGCTGAGCTGGTCCGACCAGCGGCAGCCGCTGCCGTACGGGATGACCTTCGGCTCGGTCCCGGTCGGGCAGCTGGTCGCCTTCATCGACTCCGCCGGGCTGCTCGCGGTCGCGGTGAACGCCGGCAACGCCGCCCGGCTGCTGGACGTGCGGCCCGGCGCGGCGGTGGGGATCACCCTCCAGGAATGATCGCGAGATAGCTGCGCTATACACATAATGTCGGTACAGTGCGGTCATGGAACGCCCGAACGGCGACGGCACGCCCGCGCCGGACGCTCCCGAGATGCTGATCGACCAGGCCGTCCTGCGGCTGCGCCGGATCTGGGCCAAGCCCCGGCTGCACCGCGAACTCCAGGCCCAGCTCGACACCGGTGAGCGGCTGTACCTCTCGCACGTCCTGGTCATCCACGCCGTCGGCCGCGCGCTGGACGCCGGCGCCGAGGAGGTCACCGTCGGCGCGGTGGCCGAACGGCTCGACGTCGACCCCTCCACCGCGAGCCGACTGGTCGCCGACAGCATCGAGGCCGGCTACGTCGTGCGCCGCGCCTCCACCGTGGACGCCCGCCGGGCCCCGCTGGAGCTGAGCGCGGCCGGCCGGCGGGTGATGGCCGCCACCCAGCGGCACCGCACCCGCTACTTCGGCCGGCTGATGCGCGACTGGACCGAGCACGAGCGCTCGGAGTTCGCCCGGCTGCTGTCGCGCTTCGCGGCCGCCGCGATCGCCAGCCCGCCCGACATCACCCGTCCCGACGAGACCGAGACCGACGCCGAGCGGCCGGGCTGACTGGCGCGGCCGGCCTCACTCCGCGGGCAGCCGGGCCAGCACGGCGCGCACCGCCGTCGCCTCCTCCGAACCGGCCTGCTCCAGCCGCTCCAGCGCACGGCGCCAATCGGCGGCGGCGCGGGCGTGTTCGCCCATAGCGAACAAGGTGTGGGCGCGCTCGTTGAGGGCGGTGCCCTCGGCGTGGCCGTTGCCCAGCCGCTCGCTCAGCTCCAGCGCGCGCTCGACCCGCATCAGCCCGGCCTGCGGCAGGCCGAGGCCGCGGTAGGCGGCGGCCAGCGAGACCAGCGCCTCGATCTCCCAGAAGCGGTTCCCGCCGTGCCGGCCGACCCGCAGGCTCTCGCGGTGGCAGGCGACGGCCTCGTCGTAGCGGTGCTGCTCGGTGCGGAGCCGGCCCAGGTTGTTGACGGTGTTGGCGAGGCCGTCGCGGTCGCCGATCTCGCGCTGCACCACCAGGGCCCGCTCGTAGCAGTCGGCGGCCCGGTCGTGCTCGCCGAGCCGCTGGTGGGCGAGGCCCTGGTTGCACAGCAGGCCGCCCTCGCCGCGGCGCAGGCCGTGGTCGAGGCAGACCCGCATGGCGCGGTCGAAGTAGCCCTTGGCCCGGCGGGGGTCGCGGTCCAGGTGCAGCATGCCCAGGCGGTTGAGCGCGCGGACGACGCCGTCGTGCGCGCCCAGCTCCTCGAACAGCCGCAGCGAGGTCTCCAGCCGCTGGTGCGCCTCGTCCGGCGGCGCGCTCCAGGCGGTGCGGGCCGGGTCCATGCCGGCCAGGGCGCGGGCGTAGCCGTCGCCCGCGCGCACGGCCGCGGCGTCGACCAGCCCGACCAGCTCCTCCAGGCTCTCGCCGTGCCCCCAGAACTCCATCACGGTCTGCAGGTGGTCGACCAGGCAGGCGATCGGCAGCACCGGCTGCTCCGGGTCGCGCAGCGCCTGGAAGGCGATCGGCAGGATGCTCGGATGCTCGGCCTCCAGCCAGGCGAGCGCGTCCTCGGGATCGGCCGGGGCCGGGCCGGCCGCCCCCTCGGGCGGCAGCCGGGGCAGCAGCCGCCCGGGGCGCAGCAGCCGGTTGGCCTCCTGGAGGGCGGCCAGGTAGCCGCGGACGGCGCGGGCGAGCGCGGCGGACAGCTCGCCGGGCGGCTCCTCGCGCAGCGCCTGCTCGCGGGCGAACAGCCGGACCAGGTCGTGGAAGCGGTACCGGCCGGGGCCCTGCGGGATGAGCAGCTGGGCGTCGACCAGCCGCTCCAGCAGCACTCCCGCCGTGTCGGCGTCCACGCCCAGCGCGGCGCCCGCCGCCGCCTCGCCGACCGACTCGTGGTCCAGCCAGCCCAGCAGCCGGAACATCCGCGCCGCGCCGCCGGAGGGTTCCGGGGCGGCGGGGTCGGCCAGCTGCTCGTAGGCGACCTGGAAGACGGCGCGGACCGCGAGGTCGTCCAGCTGCAGCTCGTCCAGGCGGCGCTGGCGCGAGGCCAGCCGGTCGGCCAGGGTGCGCAGCCGCCAGCCGGGCCTGGCCACCAGCCGGGCCCCGGCGATCCGGACCGCCAGCGGCAGCCCGGCGCAGGCCGCGACCAGCTCGGCGGCCGCGTCCGGCTCGGCCTCGACCCGCTCGCGGCCGACGATGGCGGCCAGCAGCGCCACACCCTCGTCGCGGTCCAGGCAGTCGACGTCCACCACCGTGGCGCCGCCCAGCCCGACCAGCCGGGACCGGGCGGTGACCAGCACCGCGCAGCTGGGGCTGCCCGGCAGCACAGGGCGCACCTGGGCGGCGTCGCGGGCGTTGTCGAGCACCAGCAGCACCCGCCGGCCCGACAGCCGGGTGCGCAGCAGGGTGGAGCGCTCGTCCAGCCGCGCGGGCAGCGCCGCCTCGGGCACCCCGAGCGCGCGCAGGAAGAGCGCCAGCACGGCGGCGGGCTCCATCGGCTGGTGCCGTGCGCCCTGGAGGTCGGCGTAGAGCTGCCCGTCGGGGAACCGCCGCCGCACCCGGTGCGCGGCGCGCACCGCCACGGTGGTCTTGCCGACCCCGCCGATGCCGGCCAGCGCCACCACCGCCACCGCCTGTCCGTCGGCCTGCCCGCGCACCAGCAGCGACTCCACCCGGTCCAGCACCTCGCGCCGCCCGGTGAAGTCGGGAATGTCGGCCGGCAGCTGCGCGGGCACCGTGTCATGCGCGGCGTCCGCGCTCCCAGACCCCGCGAGCGCCATCGCGCGCAGCCGGTCGGCCTCGTCGGGCCCCAGCTCCAGCGAGGCCACCAGCAGCTCCACCGTCGCCCGCCTGGGCCGCCGCACCCGCCCGCGCTCCAGATCGCGAATGGCGCGGTCGGAGAGCCCCGAACGCAGCGCCAGGGTCTCCTGGCTCAAGCCCCGCCCCCGCCGCAGCCCGCGCAGGAACAGGCCGAAACCGCGGGCGTCGCCTGCGGCAACGACATCTCCCACGGTCGCTCCCGGAGGATGCGGACGAAACGGCTGGACCGGCGGATACCACCGGAAACCTTGATCGGACGGCCTGGCAACCGTATCGGACGCCTGCCCCACGCGTCCGCGAACCCGAATTCTCCGCCCCCGCCCAGCCGCAGGCCGGACCGCCACGGCGCGGGACGCGGCCCCGCGGGCCTTCGGCCGGGGCCCTTGGTTCTGGAGCCGACGAGGGGACTCGAACCCCTAACCTGCTGTTAGCCCGCACCGTAGGTTGAGACCTGCGCGAACACCCCCAGACCGCCGGTGAACTGCGAAAACACGACTCATTGAATCTCGCAGATTCCCGGCCCTTCCCGCGCCCATGTGTACCGAATGTGTACCGCGAGAAGTGCGCCCGACCAGGCAAGGCGATGCCGGTCGGGCGCTGGCCGGACCACCACGTAACGGAGGTCCGAACCATGAACAACGCTACTCCCAACCCCGAGATCCCCGCAGCGACCCGCCCCGGCTGGCTGACCGGTCCCTGCCCCGCGTGGTGCGACGGGAGACATGACGAATCCGACGGGCCGGATGACCGGCTGCACCACGGCGAGTTCGTCGCGGTCCCCATGTCGCTGCTGGCGCAGTGGAAGGACTCCGACCCGGGCGAGCCGGGCGGCTGGCACCTCCAGATGTGCGAGACCTCGTTGGAGCAGGGCTACCGAGAGGCTGAGCCCCGGGTGCTGATCTGGCTGCGCGCGATGAGCGAGGAAGAGCACGTGGACTTCCTGACGGTGGATGAGGCCGAGGAGTTCGCGCACGCGATCTTGGACCAAGTGCGACAAGCCCGCGACGGCGGCCCATCACAACGTTCCGCCTAGCGGAACGGCGGGGTACACGCTGGCCGGTACCCCGCTGACGCACCAGGCAGCGGCCGGTGCGTCAAGGACCGGGGGTACTCACGTTGTGAGTACCCCCGACCTGAACCAGCCAGCGGCCGGTGCAGGTCGGCCTACGCACTGGCCTTCGCCGTGGCGAGGAAGTCCCGGTACTCACCGACCAGGGGCTCACCGGGGTAGCGCTGGTTCAGCTCGGCGAGCAGGTCGCCGGCCCTGCTGAACAGCGCTCCCGAACGCCGCTTGAACTCGAACGCGCCGCGCCCGTGGTGGACGGCTTCGTCCAGGTCACCACGGCGGCCGGCGACCAGGCCGAGGTTCACCCGGGCGTCGGCGAGTCGCATGGGCCACCGGGTACCGGTCGGCTGCTGGCACTGGTCGATGACCTCGCGTGCGTGTTCCTCGGCGACGTCGTTCCAGCCGAGCAGGGCGTAGATCGTGGCGGCGTAGAACTCCGCCTTGGACGGGTCGAACACGAAGTGGTGTTCGGGGTGCGTTGGGCGCGGCAGCTGGGCCAGGACCTTGTTCCCGGCCTTCATGGCGTCTTCGGCGCGGCTATCCCCCATGCGCGCCCACGCCTTCGCCTCCTGCAACGCGAGCTGGACGCCCGCGCTCGTCACCCCGGCGTGTTCCTGCCCGGCCTGGGCCGCTGCAACGACGTCGGGGTAACGCCCTTCCGTGAGCGCGAACCACGCGGCCATCTCGAACGACCACGCGATGATCTCGCCGTGCCCGGCCTGCTCGCCGAGTTGGAACGCGACGCGGCGCGCGGTCTCGGCGGCGATCCGGTCGCCTACGTCGTAGTGCACGCACCCGAGCAGGGCGGCCAGCCATCCGGCGGCAACGAGTAGTTCGCGATGCTCGGCGAGCGTGGTCCGCATGTCGAGCATTCCCAGGACGCGGTTCATGACCGCGTTGCCGCGCTTGCGCAGCTTGGGACCCGGCATGGTCGGGTACTCGCGGCACAGCTGGTCGATCGTGGCGTGCGTGACGTCCAGCGTCCCCGGGCCGAGGTCGGACGCTTCGGCACGTCGCATGAAGTCCAGCAAGACGCCGGCCTCGTCGTCGGCGTCCGCCTGGTCGTCACCGTCGAGCGGCGGGGCAGCGGCTTCGATCAGCGTTCCGCCGGCGCCCAGCTCGGCATCCAAGGCGGCCACCAGCTCGGCGCTGGGCGGCTGTAGGCCACGCGCGGCGCGGGAGAGGTAGCCGACGTCGAAGTGCACGGCAGCGGCCAGCTTGCGCAGGCTGACGCCGCGTTCCGTCATGAGGTCACGGAGGTGGTCGCCGAATGCGGTCATGGTGTCGCCTCACCATGGTCGTTGACTGTTGACTCTGGGGCGCGGTCAACGGTCACGGGCTGGCCCGTGCTGTCAGCGTAGGCGAACGTTGGGTCCATGCCGAGCCGATCCGCGCCCCTGACCGTCGTCTACGTCGCCCATGCCGGTACCCGCGCCCATGCGGCCGAGCTGGCCGAGGCGGACGGCGTGACGGCGGACGGGACATGGATCACGGCGACCGTGCGCGGCCTGCTGCGGCTGTCGAACGGATCGGGCATCCAGTCCGACCACTTCCGGCTGCTCGTCACGACGGCGGCCGGTGTGCAGCTGGTCTTCGTCCCCACCGTGGTGGAGCTGCCGCCCCCTGCGGTCGTGTGAGCCACCGCAGCGGGCAGACATCGCGCCCCGTTGGGAGCCCGCTGCGGTGCTGGTGTCGTGGTCCTGGGCCGGTCCGTCCGGTTCCCCTGAGGCGGACGGGCAGAGGAGGAGGGGCGTCCCAGGGCCACGGCGGTATGCGGGACCCTCGCGGTTGACGGCGCGCGCCGCGAGGGTCCTTCCCATTTCCGTCCGGCTGGCGGACCGAAATGGTGGCGGGCTACCCCGGTCGCCCCCCGGGGGGGGTGGGGTGCGACGTGATGGAACGAGCGGGAGACCCTGCCCGCACGCTCCCTCTTCTCCCCCCGCAAGAATTCGGCGGATGATCATGGGCGCCCCGCCCCGCTCCGGCCACACAAATTTCGAATACGTAGGGGCGCGGGGTCGACCGGTGCCCTCCCAAGGCGACCCCCCGCCCCCCGTGCTGCCTGGCGGTGTCCCCGTCCGGTTCCCGGCTACCAGCGGGGAGCAGCTGGCTCGGCCGGTTCGCTGGCGTCGGGGTCAACCACCGGCCGCTCGCTGGTAGATGCCTTGGCCGCCTTCTTCCGTCGGCCTGAGCGCGGCCGGGCCGCATCCGGGCTCGGCAGGCGCCAGCACTGGCCGTGGTCGTCCCACTCGGCGGGCGTGCGCTCGGCGTCGGCCAGATGCGCAGGGACGGTCTGACCCTGCTTCACGAGCACGTACCGGCCGGGGCCGTCGGCCACGAAGCACGTGACCGCGGCCCGGTGCCGGGGGCGTGCCGGTGGCGGCGGGCCGGCGGGGCCGCGCTCCATGCGCCGCACCTCGTCGTACCCGTCGCCACCGGTGTACTTGAGCAGGGACATCAGTTCGTCACGCCGGTGCCGACGGCGAAGCTCGCGCCGTGCCGTAGCTGTACGTCCGCGCGCATCCGGCCGAGCACGCCGATCTTGCCCTCGTCGGCGTACCGCTCGTTGAGGGTGCGCAGCTCGAACCCGATCCGGATGCCGATCATCAGCTCGGCCCAGTTGCCGCAGTAGATCTCTGACTCGTTCGTGCCCGCGCCCAAGTCGATGGGCACGGCGGTCGTGGCGCGGCGCGGGATGTCGGCGATGTGGGTCGGTGGCATCAGGTAGGCGCCGGTCGCACCGTCCTCGCGGAGCTGGCCGACGGCGTTGGCGGTGCGAACGGACCAGATGAAGCCGGTGGGGATGCTGTTGGCGGTGGCGACCGTGGCGGCGAGATTCGACAGGGTGCCCCAGTCGGCCGCGCCGACGGCCGAGGTGATCGAGACGCCGGTCTGGTTGCGCACCCCGTCGGGCTCGGGCGGGGTGCCTGAGCCTCGCAGCGCCACACGGTCGAGTTCGATGGCGAACGAAGCGGCCATGGACTGGGCGAGCACGGCGCCGACGGCGACCGGGTTGGAGTCCTCGGCCAACTCCTGGGAGACCTTCGTCAGCGCGGTCAGGCGCCGGGCGGTGAAGGTCACGGCGTCCACGTCGCCGTCGGAGGGGGTGACCGTCGCGCCCTCGTTGAGCCACGACACCGACGGGTCGGACACGATGCGCGGCATCGACAGCGTGCTGGTGGTCATGGGCACCGTCATCGCGCCGGAGGCCATCACCGAACTGACGGAGCGGAGCCGGTCGATCAGCTGGGCGGCGATCGGGGCCGGCACGAGCTCGGGCGAACCCGACGTGCTCATGTCCTTCAGCGCGGCGGGGAGCTCGCTCCGGTACCGCGCGAGGTCGCCGGGTTCGCCCATCATCGCCTTGAGGTGCGCGCCGAGGTAGCCGAGCCGGAACTCCTCGTCGAAGGTCTTCGTGCCCTGGGAGGCGAGCCAGTCCACGGCCTTCTGCTGGGGAGTCAGCATCCGCTGGTTCTTGCGGAACGGCGCCACCGGCCCGCCGTCGGGCTCGCTGCCGCCCTCGCGGCCGCCGTTCAGGGCGGCGCGCTCGACCTGCTTGAGCGCGTCGATCTCGGCGTTCAGCGCCTTGATGTGGGCGACCTTGTCGGCGGCGGTGCCCGGGATGCTCTTGACCTTCGACATGTCGATGTCGGGACCGGCCTCGTCGAAGATCTTCTTCAGCTCGGCCTGCTTGGCTTCGAGCGCAGGGAACTTCACAGTGTCCTCCGGATGGTTCGCATGGTGAGTGCGGCCTTGAAGATCCGGAAGCGAGCCAGGACAGGCCCCGGGTTCCCGCGCCACGACGCGGAGGACGGGAAGGGAGGCCTTCCCTCCCCGTCCGACATTCCCGGCATAGGAACGGCTTCCATTCTACCGGATCACTCGAACTCGTGTTCGGTTTCACGGGGCGCCGCGCCGAGCCGCGCGGACTCGGCGAAGGCGTCCCACACGATCCACGTCCGGTCATCCAGCTGGGCGCGGCGGTCACCCTCGGCCTTCAACTGCTCGTGCAGCGGCCGGCGGTAGGACCGCGAGACGAGCACACCGCGCCGCGCCGCAGCGACTATGTGCCAGAGGTGACCGAACCACTGATCGATCTCGGCCCGGCACCGCTCGGCCATCCCCGTGGGGAGCCGGTCGAACGCCGCGAGCACCAGGGCGTCGCGCTCCGCGACCCCCCTTTGCTGGGCCGGGCAGGCGCCAAGGTGAACTTGCGTCGGGTCCCACCGGACGCCGGTGGCGTCGGCCTGGACGAGGATGCCGGTCCCGCCCTTGCAGTCCGGGCAGGACGACCGCGCCGCGACGTCGGCCAGTTCCTCGGGGTAGATGAACATCTCGATCATGCTGCCTCGCTTCGTTCGCGCGCCTGGCGGCGCATGGCGGTCTCGTGCTCCATGTGGTCGGCGCAGGTGTGGCAGGCCCGTCGGGGGGCGTTCGTGCAGCCGGAGACGGCGCACTCGGCGAGTTCGTCGACATGTTCCGTACCACCCGTACCACCGTCGTCTGTGCTGGTCGGAGTGGTACGGATCGTTTCCTGGTACGGATCGTTCCGTACCACGCCCTCATTCCGTACCTGGGCTGAGCTGGGAGGATGAGCTTGGTACGGGTGGTACGGTTCACCGTCGCCGTTGGACGGCGCGGTGTCGGCGGCCGGTGCGCAGTAGCGCGACCAGGCGTCGGCGAACTTCAGCCGGAGGTAGCCCTTGGCTCGGTCGATCCGACCGGGGGCGAAGTCGATGTTGCTCGACGTGATGTCGTACTCGCGGAGGAAGTCGCCGAGCTTGCGGGCGGTGAGCCCGTTCTTGCCCCACTCGGCCCAGGGTGCTTCCTCGATGGCCTTTAGGCCGTTGAGGAGGTCGGTGGTCTTGATCGCGTTCGGGTCGCCCTTGGCGGTGAACACGGCGCGGCAGTCGGCCAGGAGCCGGACGCCGGTGGAGCTGCCGGTGTCGGCCTGCTCGTGCGCGTCCGTGAGCGCCTTCGCCGCCTGGCGGGCGCGCTTCGGCCAGCTGCCGCCGGCCACGTCGGCGAGCGCGATGAGCGGTTCCCAGGTGTCGGCGGCCCGGTCCTCAACCGGCATGTTCGGCTCGGCCTGGCCGAGTTCGTCGAGGTTCGCCCGCACGCAGTCGGACAGTCGGTCGCGGAGTTCGTGTAGCGGCAGCTGGTCGCGCCGGTAGCGGAACTTGTCCACCTTCTCGCCCGGTGCCCGGCGCCGCATCGTGATGACCACGGCGCGGTCCTCGATCGTGTCCGGCATCGACCCGATGCCGGCGAGCGCGGCCATGGCGAAGGTGGGGAACTCGGCCACGAACTGCTCGGTGCCCTTGCCGACCACGCGCCGCGCCGGGCGGCCGCGCTGGTGCCCGGCGTTGAGCAGGCCCCGCAGCTCCTCGTTCTGCTCGGCGACCTTGCCGCCCCTGGCCGGAAAGATCGTGTCGGCCTCATCGAAGATCAGCGTCGGCGGCTCCTCGGCCTCGATGGAACGGAAGATCGCGGCCGGAGTGGCGTTGACGGCCACGATCGGCTTGAAGCTGATCGACTCCACGATGTCCAGGCACCGCGACTTGCCGCACCGCTTCTCAGGCGCCTTCACGACCAGCCGGGGCGCGTTGTCGGCCACCGTCTGGGCATGGGTGGCCGCACACCACAGCACCACGGCGTCAGCGGCCTCCGGACTCGGCAGCACCACGTACCGAGTGAACGCGGCGTGCACCTCATCCAGCAGGCCCGCCAACGTGTCGCCCTGGTCGAGGTCGTCGAGGTTCACGCGGCACCTTCTTGGATCTTGGCCCAGGACCGGGCGACTTCAGCGGCCACGCGGCCGGGGTACTTGCCCACGGCCTCACACCAGGGCGTCAACAGGTCAACGGCTTGCTCCTGGGAGAGCCCCGCACGCCAGCACGCCCCGACCGTGCCGTGAAAGTGAGCCGACCGGTCGGCAACGCTGAGGTCTGCCAGCCGATCAGTGAGCCACCGGGGAAGTCCTCCGGTAGGCGGGGGGACCCGGCGCGGAGCGCTCGCCCGCGCCGGCGGGGCCAGAAGCCGCTTGACCGCCGACCAGTCCAGGTCGCGCGGAGTGATGTCCCGGTGCTGAACCAGCTCGTAGCGGCCACGGCGCCCCGGGTCCCGGCGTGCCTTGGGGTCGCGCTCATCGATCACCGAAGGCGGGGCGAGCACATAGCCGCCGCTGGCCTTGAAGTCCAAGAAGTGCCGGGACAGCGCCCCGCACCCCCGGGTCGTGCCCTTGAAGTAGACGTGCGCCCCACCGCTCGGCGTAGACACCAGGGCACAAGCGCCGACGAGGAGCCCGGCCGCCTTGGCCCGGTCGAGTGCGGCGAACCCGCTGCCGCCCGGCTTGACGTCGACGTCGAGCACGTCCACGGCCGGCGCCCCGGTAGCGATCGCCACGTTCGCGTCCGGGCACCGCGACCACCACGCCGAGATCACCTCGGGATCGGTGGTCGCGTCGCGGAAGCCGTGCGGCACCAGCGCGCCGAGCGGCGCCTTACAGCCGGGCTCGCACGGGAACACCGGCCACCCCCGCGCGGCGTAGCCGAGCGCGGCCAGCCGAAGAGCGTCAGGCCGGGCGGGTACGCTGACGGTGTCGTTGGGCCAGGGCGCCGTATCGACGTCGGGCCGTTCCCCGGTGATGCGGGGGGCGGCCCCTTCGTGTGTCTGCATCAGGCGACCCGCCCGCCCGACTGGCTGTCCAGCCAGCGCTCGACGTCGGACCACCGGTAGCGCACATGGCGTCCCACCTTCGACCACTTCGGTCCTTTTCCGAGATAGCGCCACTGCGCCAGCGTCTTCTCCGGAATTCCGAGGTGGCGGGCTACCTCGGGCGGTGTGCCCAGGTTGCGCGTCTCCATGCCATCTCCTCGATCGCATCATGCATCAAAGTGATGCCTGACGCGATCAAGAATGATGCGAACCAGTGCGTGCTGTCAAGTAGATGCGAACTAACTTCGAGATGTCTTGCGTTGCTATCGAAATGATGCCATGGTGGCGCTATGGCTGCTCAGAAGAACCCGCTTGGGCCGGTAGGCGAACAGGTCCAGGCCAACGTCAAGCGCATCCGTGAGGCCCAGAACCTCACACTCGCCGAACTGTCTCGCCGACTGCGCGCTGTCGGCCGGGAGATCCCTACGCTCGGCCTGTCGCGCATTGAAGCGGGACAGCGCCGCGTTGACGCAGACGATCTTGTCGCGCTGGCGCTCGCGCTCGGCGTCTCCCCGGGCGCGCTGCTCTTGCCTGCACGTGAGCCGGACACCAGCGAGTGGCCGGGGCGACCGCCGGGCGGTCCCGAGGTGGCCTTGGCGGCTGAGGTCACCGCGCCTTGGGACAGGGCGTGGAGGTGGGTGCACGGTGAGACGCCATTGCCGGGGACACCCTCCGATCAGACGTGGGAGGCCCGTAGCCGCTGGCTGGAAGAGAACCGCCCCTACATGCGCCCCCTCACGCTCATGGAAGTGCAGCACTTCATCGAGATACGCGAGCGCGGTCCGTTTCGGGTCCAGCTCACGCACGACGGCACGAGGTGGGTCGATGAGCCCGGCGCCAACCGGTGGGAGGTCACCAACCCTCGGTCCGCGCCGTCGGCGCCTGATCGGGGTGACGACTGATGTCCCGCGTGTGGATCGAGGACCGCGCCGAGCACGCCGACTACCGCGAGCGCGTGGCGGCGGCGAAGAAGGCGAAGCGCACCCCGCCCGGCCGGTGGCGGGTCCGGTGGTACAACCCGGCCGGGAAGCTCAAGACGAAGACCGTCGGCACGGTGACGGAAGCCGACGCGGCGAAGCGCGACGTCGAGCGGCAGCTGGACAGCGGGACCTACCGGGACCCGGCCGCGGGCAAGGTCAAGGTGCGTGACGTGGCGGACGCCTGGTTCACGGCCCAGGTGCAGCTCAAGGACGGGTCGAAGAACGTGTACCGGGACGCGCTGGACGACTACGTGCTGCCGCAGTGGGGCGCCCGCGCGGTCGCGTCGGTCCGGTTCGAAGAGGTCGCGGCCTGGATCGCCAAGCTGGAATCCGAGCCGGGCAAGAAGAAGGCGTCGCTCGGCCCGGCCACGATCCGCATGATCCATCTCGTCTTCCTCATGGTGATGGAATGGGCGGTGAAGTCCGGCAAGATCGCTGTCAACCCGGCGCGGGACGTGCCGCTTCCCCGGCTGCCCATGGCCGACCACGTCTATCTGACGCACGTGGAAGTCGAGGTGCTGGCGACGGCCGCCGGAGAGTACCGGCCGCTGATCCTGTTCCTTGCCTACACCGGCTTGCGGTGGGGTGAGGCGTCGGCGCTCACCGTGGGCAGGCTCGACCTGGAGGCGCGCCGCGCGCACGTCGTCCAGCAGTACACCGACAACAAGGGCACGCTGAGCCTGGACACGCCGAAGACCCACGAGCGGCGGCAGGTCCCGATTCCCGCGTTCCTCGTTGACGAGCTGCGGCCGCTCGTTGAGGGGCGCGACGCCGATGCCCTGGTGTTCACCGCGCCGCGCGGCGGGCCGCTGTGGTTGCGGACCTGGCGGCCGAGGTACTTCAACAAGGCGTTGGCGAAGGCCGGCCTCTCGGGCCGGAAGGTGACGCCGCACAAGCTTCGCCACACGGCGGCGTCGCTGGCGATCGCCGCCGGGGCGGATGTGCTCGTGATCCAGAAGATGCTGGGCCACGCCAAGCCGTCGATCACGCTCGACACCTACGGGCACCTGTTCCCCGACCGGTTGGATGAGGTGGCCGAAGCGGTCGACGCGCGCCGCGCGGGAGCGCTGAGCGGCGCCGCTGAGAAGCAGCGCACGGCGGAGGCTGCCTGAGCCATGTGTACCGAATGTGTACCGCGCGGGCGCGGCCCGCCCGGCCCCGTCGATCCCCGGCTGTCTGACCTGGTGTTCAACGCGGACTTGGAGCCGACGAGGGGACTCGAACCCCTAACCTGCTGTTTACAAGACAGCTGCTCTGCCAGTTGAGCCACGTCGGCGGGTCAGTTGAATGGTAGTGCTTCGGGGCGCGGGGGCGTAGCGGGATTCAGCCGGTCCAGCGGTAGGAGCGGCGGCGGAGGGTGAGCAGCAGCAGGACGGTGAGGCCCGCGACGCCCAGGGCGATGATGGCGGTGAGGACCAGCCAGTCGACGCCGGTGTCGGCGGTCTCGTCGGGGGGCGGGGCGGCGGCAGACGGGGACGGGAGCGCGGCGTCCAGTTCGGCGGCCGCGGCCAGGGCGGCCGCCGCGTCGAGGACGGGGGCGGCCGTGCCGGTGGCGCCCTCGGCGGTGGAGTCCGTGCTGGAGCCGGTCGGCTCGGCGGACTCCTCGGTGCTCGGGGCGGGTGGACCGCCCAGGGCCTGGACGACCTGGGCGGGGCTGAGCCGGGGGTGGGCGGCGCGGACGAGTGCGGCGACGCCCGCGGTGACGGAGGCCGCGGCGGCGGCGCCGCTGGTGTCGGCGTAGCCGCCGCCGGGGGCGGTGCTGGTGAGGGCGGTGCCCGGTGCCCACAGTTCCGTGCCGGAGCCGGCCAGCGGGTCGGGGGCGAGGCTCTGGTCGACCGGGCCGACGGCGAGGACGGCGTCGTGGGCGCCGGGAAAGGCCGCTCCGTCGGCGGTGTCGCCCGCGGCGGCGACGAGGACGGCGCCCTGGTCGGCGGCGAACTCGATGGCCTGGCGCTCCGCCTCGCTGAGCCTGGAGGCGGGGGCGGCGCCGCTGTAGGAGAGGCTGATCACCTGCGCGCCGCCGGTGGCCGCCTGCCGGATGGCGCGGGCCAGCGCCGCCTCGCGCTCGGCGCCGTCGCCGCCCTCGGGCACCGGGACCGCCAGCAGCGAGGCGTCCGGGGCGACACCGGTGAGCCCGGCCGCGTGCTCGGCGCCGTGGCCGTGCGCGGCGATGAGCCCGGCCATGGCGGTGCCGTGGGCGAGGTCGGCGCCGCCGGTGTCGGCGCCGGAGCCGATGGCGAGGTTGTCGACCAGGTCGGGGTGGGCGGGATCGACCGGGGTATCGACGACGGCGACCGTGATGCCGCCGCCCCGGGTGGTCTCCCACACCTCGGGGACGCCGATGGCCGGCAGCGCCCACAGTTCCTGCTGGAGTTCGCCGGACGCGGGGTCGGCGGTGGTGTCGGCCGCGGCGGGCGGCGCCGGGAGCAGCGTCAGCGCGCACAGCAGCGCGCAGGCGCGGACCAGTGCTCCGGCGGGGCGGGCGGCGGGACGGGTGCGGGGGCGAAGGCGCATGAGGGATGTGGGGCCGATAAAGGTGAGGGCGGCAGGAGAGGTGGAGGAGGGTGTGCCGCCCTCACCTGGATCGTGAGGGCGCGCGTACGGGCAGGACCGCGGCGGACCGTGGGGACCCACCGTGCGCCCAATTGTGCCACGTACACGCGTTCCTCGATCGGGACCGGCGCACCGTGGGTGCCGGGGACTCCGGCCGGCCTCCATGGGGGAAGTAGGGGGCCGGTCGCCCGCCACCGGGCGCGTACCTGCCCGAAGCCATTCCAGGATGCAGTGCGGTCCGGCAGTCGAGCCAGGAAGTTGTCCCGGCAGTTTCTGCCCTTTCCAGCTCGCGACCGACCCGATTGGTCACACTGCTGGTCACACTGCGCGTCCGACCGGTCACGCGACGCCTGGACGCGGGCGAGGGTGGACCGGCGTGCGCTCCGAACGGTCCCGCCGACTCCGTCCGTCCAGGTCGCTTGGGTCGCCATCCAGATGCCAGTCGCATCTGTTTTTACCACGGAGTCCCATTCACCGGCCCCGAAAGGATCACACTGTCGCGAATTCGCCTGTCCGACCACACCGGCCAGCCATTTCGGACGGCACCTGCGCGGCCGGATGGTACCGATGCGGATTCGCACCGCCCGCGGCACCGATTCGGCCGATCCGATCGCACAATGCCGTCCAATCGACCGATCGACATCGGATCGGTCGCCCCTCGCGCTTTTCGGCGTCCGGGGCGAGCGCCGCCGCCAGGCGGTCCGGCCGCGTCACCGCCGCGCCGTACCTCCGCCATCGGCCCCGGCCCCGGCACAGCATGCGCAGGCGTCCGCGGCGGGCGCGGCGGCGTCGGCGGTCGGTGCGGGCCGGGCCGCGTCCGTGGCGCAGCAGGAGTCGGCGGCCGGACGGGCGGTGAGCGCGATGCCCGCGGGGGCGCAGCAGGGGTCGCCGCGCCAGGCCGTGACGCCCTCCCTGAGGGCGAGGGCGGCGATGAGGAGGGCGGCGGCCGGGTCGGCCCAGGCCCAGCCGAGCAGGGCGTTGGCAGCCAGGCCGACCAGGAGCGCGGCCGACAGGTAGGTGCAGATCAGCGTCTGCTTGGAGTCGGCGACGGCGGACGCGGAGCCGAGTTCGCGGCCGGCCCGGCGCTGGGCCAGCGACAGGAAGGGCATCACGGCCAGGGAGAGGGCGGCCAGCGCGATGCCGGGTACCGAGGGCTCCGCCTCGGCCGCACCCGCCAGGGCGCGCACCGCCTCGAAGCCGACGTAGGCCGCCAGCGCGAAGAAGGAGATCGCGATCACCCGTAGCGCGGTGCGCTCGCGCGCCCGGCGGGCCGGCTCGGTGCGGGCGGAGAACTGCCAGGCGACCGCGGCGGCGGAGGAGACCTCGATGACGGAGTCCAGGCCGAAGCCGATCAGCGCCGCCGAGGAGGCGAGCGTCCCCGCGGTGAGCGCGACGGCGGCCTCGACGGCGTTGTAGGCGATGGTCGCGGCCACCAGCAGCCGGACCCGGCGGGTCAGCACCGCGCGGCGCGCGTCGGGGAGCACGGCGGCCGCGGACATCAGCAGCAGCCTTTGTCGGCGGCGTCCGGGCAGCTCGCCTCGGTGCGCACCGCGAGCACGGCCGAGCGCAGGTCGTCAAGGGCATGGCCGAGCCGGGCGTCGGCCAGCTCGTAGCGGACCCGGCGGCCGACGGGGACCGCGACCACCAGCCCGCAGTCGCGCAGGCAGGCGAGGTGGTTGGACAGCCGGGTGCGGCTCACGCCGAGGGCGGCGGCCAGGTCGGCGGGGTGGGCGGGCGCCTCGCGCAGCAGCAGCAGGACGCGGCAGCGCAGCGGGTCGGCCAGGGCTCGCCCGAACCGGGCGAGGGCGTCGATGTCGGTCGCGATCGTCAGCACGGGAATGACGGTACATGAATCGATGGATCCAGGAAACCCTGGATCCATGATTCCCTGATGCCTCCGTCCGTCAGCGCATCCGCGTCATGACGCGCCCACCGCGCACCACCGCCCGCCGGACGCCGCACCCGCCCTCACCCGTGGTGGAATGGGCGGATGGCGAGGCGCAGTGCCGGTCTGCTGCTGTTCCGGCGGCGCCCCGGCGGTATCGAGGTGCTGCTGGGGCATATGGGCGGGCCGATGTGGGCGCGCAGGGACGCGCGGGCGTGGTCGGTGCCCAAGGGCGAGTACGGCCCGGACGAGGAGCCGCTGGCGGCGGCGCGGCGGGAGTTCACCGAGGAGCTGGGGCTGCCGGTGCCCGAAGGGGAACCACTGGACCTCGGTTCGGTGCGCCAGGCCGGGGGCAAGGTGGTCGCGGTCTGGGCGCTGGAGGCCGAACTCGACCCGGAGCGGATCGTGCCGGGCACCTTCACGATGGAATGGCCGCGCGGCTCCGGGCGGCTGCGGGAGTTCCCCGAACTCGACCGCGTCGCCTGGCTCCCGCTGCCCGACGCCCGCGGGCGGATCATCGCCGCCCAGGAGGCGTTCCTGGACGCCCTGGCGCGCACCGCCGGCTGAGCGGCGCTCCGCACCAGGCCCGCCCGAGCGTCCCGGCGCCCGCTCTGCCCCTTTCCACACGATCGCTCCCATTTGCGCATTAATCGATACCGCGCCCAATTGTCGCCCGAAAACGGCCGCATCGCGCAAATATCAATAACAAATGGGGCGTCGACCGGGAACGGTCACGCCGCTTCCGTACGCGGATATGTCGCCCATGGCACTATTAAATCTTGACAAGTCCCCGAAATGATCATGGGCGGTGATCATGGAACGTCAGATATTCGGCAGCGGTCAGGTCTCCTGGCCTCCGGCGACCACTCTGGC
Source organism: Allonocardiopsis opalescens (assembly GCF_003002095.1). Lineage (GTDB taxonomy): Bacteria > Actinomycetota > Actinomycetes > Streptosporangiales > Streptosporangiaceae > Allonocardiopsis > Allonocardiopsis opalescens. The sequence continues at coordinate 385,790 of NZ_PVZC01000002.1, forward strand.
CAGGCTCACCGAGGCCGAACGCGACGACCTCCTCGCCCGGGGCCGGCCGCGCCTCTACGCGGCGGGGCAGACCCTCATCAGGCAGGGCGAGTCCACCACCCAGGTGATCGTGCTCCTCGACGGCTATGTGAAGATCACCGGCGCCGGCGACGAAGGACGGGTGACCTTCCTGGCGATCCGGGTCGGCGGCGACCTCGTCGGCGAACTCGCCGCCCTGGACGGCGACCCCCGGCTGGCCACCGTCACGGCCGGCGGCGCCGTGCTCGGACGCGTCATCACCCGCGACGACTTCCGCCGCTTCCTCACCGCGAACCCGGGCGCCGGCGAGACGATCATCTCGTCGATCTCGGCGAAGCTGCGCGGCGCCACCCACAAGCTGGTCGACTTCAACGGCCGCCCGGTGCGGGTCCGGGTGGCCCGGGTGCTGGTCGAGCTCGCCAGGGCCTACGGCAAGGCCACCCCCCAGGGCGTCGAGCTCAGCGTCTCCCTCACCCAGCCCGAGCTGGCCGGCCTGGTCAGCGCGTCCGAGCCCGCCGTGCACAAGGCCCTCACCGAGCTGCGCCGCGACGACGTCATCGCCACCGGCTACCGGGGCTGGGTGGTCAAGGACGCCGACGCACTGCGCTCCCTCGGCGGCCTCGGCACCTGCCCGGACGCCTGAGGGCCGCCGCGCCGACGGCCCGGATCAGCGGTAGGCGGCGCGCAGCTCCGCCGCGAACTCGTAGTCGCGCCGCCAGTCGGGGCCGCTCACGCCGAGGATCACCCGCTCGACCCCGGCCGCCTCGTAGCCGGCCAGCCGCTCGGCGGCCCGCCGCGGATCGGCGTCCAGCCCGGGCGCGACGACCGTCGCCCTGACCGGCGGGCGGCCGTGCTCGGCGGCGAGCCGGCCGATCTCGGCCAGCCCCTCGGCGACCTTCTCGGGCGGTGAGGCGATGGTGGCCCAGCCGTCGCCGTACCTGGCCGCCCGGCGCAGCGCCGGGCGCGCGTCGCCGGCCACCACCACGGGCGGCATCGCCGCGCCCGGAGCGATCGCCAGCTCCGTGCCGTCGTTCAGGACGGTCGGCTTCCCGGTGACGAGGTCGGGAAGCAGCGCTAGCGCCGCGTCGGTGCGCCGCCCCCGCTCGGCGTAGGGCAGCCCCGCCGCGCGCCAGGCGACGTCGCCGTGCGCGGGGTTGCCGGTGCCGACGCCCAGGACCACCCGGCCGCCCGACACGTACTGCAGCGAGCCGACCTGCTTGGCGGCCCAGGCGACCGGCCGCAGGGACAGCAGCATCACGTTGAAGCCGACGGTGACGCGGGTGGTGACCGCGGCCGCGGTGGCCAGCACGACGGTGCTGTCCAGCATCGGGCCGCTGGCCGCCAGGTGGTCGGTGGACCAGACCGAGTCGAGCCCGGCCTCCTCGGCGAACCGGGCGCTCTCCCGGACGTCGCCGAGGATCGGCCGGGCGGGATCGGGGGTGGACGTCGGCAGGATGACGCCGATCTCGATGGGCATGCCGTGGTCAACCCGGCCCGCCGAGGCGCTATTCCGCCCGCCACCAGGGCCTTCCGGGCGGCCGCGGCACGGGCGGCCAGGCCGGTCACGGCGGCCCGAAGGGCGCGATGCGGCCGGATCCGGAAGATCCCGTAAACGGATGAGGTGCCCCTCCCCGGCGCGCGGCACGGTGACGGCAGCCGGCGGCCGCGTCCGCCGCCGGTTCCGCGCTCACCACCGACCGCCCCAGGAGGGTCGCCCATGGAATCCACCGGACCGCTGAACCCGGGAATCCGCCGGCTGTGCTTCAGCGCCGACCTCAAGTCCTACGGCTCCCGCGACGACGTCGGCCAGTACGAGGCGCAGCGCGCGCTGCCCAAGGTGCTGGAGACCTCGTGCCGCCGGGCCGGCCTGGAGCGCGCGCACTGGACCAGGCAGCCGCAGGGCGACGGCGAGCTGGCCCTGCTGCCGCCCGGCATCGACGAGGCCCGCACCATCAGCGGCCTGGTCCGCGAGCTGCGTGTCGCCCTGTTCCACTACAACCGCGACCGCGCCGAGCACGCCCGGCTGCGCGTCCGGCTGGCCGCGCACGAGGGCATCGTGCACCTCGCCGACAACGGCTTCGCGGGCGACGCCGTCGTCACGGTCAGCCGGCTGTGCGAGTCCGAGCCCGCCAAGGACGCGCTGGAGCGCCACCCGGGCTCCGACCTGGTGCTCATCGTCTCCGACCGCATCTTCACCGACGTCATCCGGCACAACCACGACGACCTGCTGGCCGAGGACTTCCGCGAGGTGCCGGTCAGCGTCCCGGCCAAGAACTTCGCCGCCACCGCCTGGCTGCACGTGCCGGGCCGCCCGGCGTCCGAGCCCGCCGGGGGAGAGCGGCCTGCCGCCGCGCCCGGCCCGGACGGCACCGCCAACACCGTGTCGGGCAGCGTCGGCGGCGACGCCGTGCTCGGGCGCGATGTCGACGGCAGCAGGCACGTCAGCGGCGACTACTACGAGCGCATCGAGATGCCCAACGCCCACAACACCACCTTCGGCGGCCGCCACAAGCACTACGGGAAGCCGTCGGACCGATGAGCACCGACAGCCCCGAGCGGCCCCCGGAGACCTCCGAGCCGCCCGGCGCTCCCCCGCCGGCGCTCCCGCTGGGAGAGCCACGGGAGCCTCAAGAGCCGGTCGCCGGTGATCCCGAGCCGGTCGCCACGCCGCCCGCCCTGCCCGCACCGGCGCCGCCCGGCGATCCCGTGCCGGACGGCCCGCCCCCGGCGGCCGAACCGCCCGCCCCGGCGCAGCCCGCCCCGGCGATCGACCCGGGCGAGGACGCGTTCTCCGACAACGCCTTCCGCCAGCGCGGCCTGGAGCGCGAGCAGCGGCTGGCCGGCTTCGACAACCGCACCGTCATCGGCTCCGTGGTCATCACCGACGGCCAGGGCATCAGCTTCGGGGGCGGCCCCGACGGGGGCGGCCGCCACGAACGGCCCGGCCCGGTCGACCCGGACCGGCTGCGCGAGGACGCCAGGACCTACGTGGCGACCCGGTCCGACCCCCAGCTGCGGATGCTGCTCGACACCCTGTCGCTGGTCTTCCTGACCGGCCCCGCGTCCACCGGCCGCCACGCCTCGGCCGGCGACGCGCTCGCCCGGTGGTCGCTGCGGACCGAGCGGGACCCGCTCGTCGCCGTGCTGCATCCGCAGAGCCCCTTCGGCACCCTGACCGCCCGGCTGCGCCCCGGGCACGGCCACGTCCTGGACGCGACCGGGCAGATGTGGCCGGCCACGGTGCCCGACGCCGAGGTGAAGGAGGTCCAGTCCTGGCTGCGGCAGAACAGAGCGTCGCTGGTGGTGCTCATCGATGAGCCCAACCCCGTCACCGAGGTGCGCCAGTACCAGCTGCACCACCAGCCGGCCGCCCCGGAGCGGATCCTGCGCGCGCACCTGCGCCACTGCCTGGACGCGCCGGAGCAGGACGGCGCCGTGCTCGCGGCGGCGCGCGAGGACGCCGAGACGCGCGACTGGCTGGACGAGCTGACCGCGCCCGCCGAATGCGTGGAACTGGCGTCGGTGCTGGCCGACTGGTGGCGTACCGGTCGGGGCGCGCCGCCCGCGGTCCGCCAGGTGCGGCACCGGCTGCTGTGCCACCAGGCGCGCGAGCTGCTGCGCGCCGCGCCCGCGGTGGAGTCCCCCACCCAGCAGGCCTACGCGCTGGCCGGCGCCGTGCTCGACAGGCACGAGCTGAACACGGTGATCCGCGCCGCCGGCCGGCTGGCCGAGCTGCTGCGCGCCACCGAGAACCCGCACGGCTCCCGTGGCCGCCAGGTGTTCACCGACCCGCTGCACAACCGCACTCGGCACATCCGGATCGTGGCGGCCCGCTCCGCCGGACCGGCGACGGGCGGCTCCGTTCGGCAGCTGGTCCGGATGAAGCAGCCCCGGCTGGCCGGGGCGCTGGTCGACGTCGCCTGGAGCGAGTTCGACGCCTGCCGCGGGCCGCTGCTGGACTGGCTGCGCGAGCTGTGCCTCGACCACGACACCCGGGTCCGGATCAGCGCGGCCCAGACGCTCGGCCGGCTGGCCGGCATCGACTTCGCCGAGATCAAGCGCGAGGTGCTCGACGCGTGGGCCGGGTCGGTCCGGCCGGCGCACCACCAGGCGGCCGCCTGGCTGCTGGAGAAGGCGGTCAAGGACGGGGCGCGCGCGGACGAGGCCCGCGCGGTGCTGCGCAGGTGGGCGCGGTCGGGCGACCGACTCCAGGTGCTGATCGCGCTGCGCGCCTACGGCACGGAGATCGGCCGCGACGACCCGCAGGAGGCGCTGCGCGGCATCCGCGAGGTGGTGCTCGCCCGGCGCTGGACGCGGGGCCGCCCGGGGCAGGTGCTGCGGCCCGACGTCCGCTGGCTGGTCAGCTCGGCGCTGGCCGAGATCTACACCGCGGGCCCCGATCAGCGCGGCGAGGTGCTCAGCGAACTGCTGGCCTGGGCGCGCCGCGACCCCGCGGTGACGCCGCAGGTCACCCAGGCGCTGATGCTGATCGCCCTGCTGCCGGCCGACCCCGGCGGGTCCGGCGCGGACGGGGCGCCCCGGCGGCCCGAGCGCTACGACCTGCTGAGCTGGCTGGCCGACCCGCCCGACGGGTCCGCCGGCACCGTGCCCGTCGAGGACATCGTCCAGCTGTGGCGGACCGCCCTGGTCGACGCGCACCTGTTCCACCACGCGTGGCGGTTCCTGATCAGCTGGGACCGCTCCGCCGCCCCCGGCACGCCCGAGCGTGCCTACATGCACGACCTGTTCGCGCGGCTGGCGGCCGATCCGCGGCTGCGCTCCAGGATCGCGTTCTACCGCGAGTTCCGCCGCCACCGGGCGGCGGGAGAGGGGACCCGATGAGTACACGAGCTTCGGCGCGCGCCCTGTGGCGGCGGCTGGTCGACCGGCTGCGCGGCCGGCTGGGCCGCCCCATCGACCTCGGCCGCGCCGCCGACCCGGCGGCGCGCGTCCCCGGCCGGCCGCGGACCGACCGGGAGAACGAACCGCTGCCCCCGTGGCCCGACCCGGCCGAGCCGGAGCGCCCGCTCCAGGTCACCGTGCACGCCCGGCCCGACACCGTCCGCTTCGAGTCGCCCGCCGCCGGCGACGGGCACGTGTTCGTCATCGAGGTGCGCTGCTACTGGTGCGCGCAGGTGACGATCCTGGACGAGAGCCTGCGCGAGAGCACCGAGGCGCGGCTGCGCCGCTCGCTCGCCCGGCACCGCACCGAGATCACCGACCGGGTGATCGACCTGGTGCGTCCGCTGGCCCGCCGCTACCAGCCCTTCCAGGCGGCGGAGCTGGAGGAGGCGCTGTCGACGCGCCTGGCCGGCTGCTTCGACGACGGCGAGGTGCAGTGCACCACCCGCAGCCGCGTCGACGTGAGCGAGCCGGTGCGGGAACTGCTCGTCCGCGTCGGGAACGAGCTGATCAAGCTGGACGGCCAGGGCCGCTACCAGGTGGCCAGGATCGCCCAGCTGCGCATGCTGCGCTACGAGTGGGAGGAGCTGCTGCTCGACGCGCTCAAGGGCGCCGGAGAGGTCGACGACTCGCGGGCCACCTGGCTGGCGCCCTACGCGCTCAGCCTCGCGGAGACGCCCGAGCACGCCACCGAGCGGCTGGCGGAGATGCTCCAGGAGCGGCAGAGCGCCACCGTCGAGCTGTTCAACGACCTCAGCGAGATCATCTCCACCAACCGCGAAGGCGAACTCGACCAGGTCAGCTTCATGATGAGCTCCGACCACATCTTCCGGGAGATGCTCAAGCAGCTCGGCCTGCCGGTGCCCGCCCGCGACCGGGGGAACGGCACGGCCGTCGGGGAGGCCGGCCATGCGCGCTGACCACCGCGGACCGCTGCCGCGCCTGGCCGCCGCCCTCGCCGCCGCCGCGCTGCCGCTGGCGGGCTGCGACGCGCTGATCGGCGTGCCCGAACCCGACGAGACCGCCGACGCGTGCGCGTGGACCGAGGCGCAGGCCGGCGCCGACCCCTCCGACGTCGCCGCCGAACTCGTGGTGCTGATCGACCTGTCCGCGTCCATGTGGGAGACCGACAGCGGCGAGGTCCGCGACTTCGGCCAGGACGTGGCCGACGCCGTCGCGGCGGTCTTCGATCTGTCGGGCGAGCGCCTGGTCTCGGTCGGCACCTTCGACGGCGACGCCTCCAGCGTCACCCCCCACATCGACGCGGCCCCGCTCCCCGAGGTGCTGGCCCAGGGCGACGAGCAGCAGCTCGAACAGATCCGCGGCTGCGTGCGCGGGACGGTCCAGGAGGCCATCGCCGCCCCACCTCGCGCGCCCGGCACCGACGTGCTGGCCGCGATCAGCGCCGGAGCAGAGAGCTTCACCGGCGAAGGGGAGCGGCAGCTGATGATCGTGACGGACGGCCAGAGCAACACCGGATGCATGGACCTGAACCGGGTGCTCGGCGCCGAAGCCGACCACTCCGCGATCGCGGCCGACTGCCAGGAGCGCGGTGAATGGCCGGACGCCTCCCTTGCGGGCGTGGACCTGCGCCTCGTCGGGATCTCCGGCGAGGGGGTCGAGCATACCGGCGAGCTGAGCGGCACACAGGGCACTGAGCGGATCGCGGCTTTCTGGGACGCCGTCGGCGCCGAGCTGACCGGCACCGGATCCGGGGACTTCACCGAGGCGTCCGACCAGCTGTGGGTGCCGGCGCCCGAGGTGGAGCGGGAGCAGGACGCACCGGTGCTGCTGGCCGGCTACGACGACGAGGGCATCACCGTGACGGTGTCGGCCGACGCCCTGTTCGACACCGACTCCGCCGAACTGCTGCCCGAGGCGGTCGAGAGCATCGACGCCGTCGTGGCGGCCAACGACGGCCTGCTGGACCGGCGCGGCACCGTCGAGGTCACCGGGCACACCGACTCGCGCGGCGACGACGGCTACAACGAGGGGCTGTCCCAGCGCAGGGCCGAGGCCGTCCGCCGCCACCTGGCGGCGGAGGGCTTCACCCGGGTGCGGGCCGAAGGGCGCGGCGACTCCGCGCCCGTCTGCGACGACATGTCCGCCGGCGCCTTCGACGAGGAGTGCGGACGGCTCAACCGCCGGGTCGAGATCGAATTCAACCAGGCCTGACCACGCGCCCAGGAGCGAGACACCATGATCGACACACCACCGGAGCGCGGCGAGCCGGCGCTCAGATTCCCCGAAGCGATCCCGCTGGCCCCGTTCCCCTGCCACCACGGCTGCGGCTGCCGCCTGCACGAGCAGACCGTGTACGGCTCGCTGGTCGAACCGCATGAGCCCGACCGGCTCGACAACGGCGAGATGGCCGAGCTGGTCACCTCCGGCGCGCGGGTCGCCGCGCTGCTCAACGGCTACCGCGACTACCTCGACGGGCTCACCGCCCGGGTGAGCGGCGCTCACACCCGGGCGGACTCGGCGATCGCGCGGCTGGAGGAGCTGGCGCGGGACGAGCGGCTGGCCGCCGGCCCCGCGGACATCGCCGCCGTCGAGCGCGACTTCGCCGACCACACCCGCTCCGAGCTGGAGCCGCCGCCGCGGCTGCTGCGGTGGCTCAGCCTGGGCGCGCTGGCCGTCGTCGCCGTGTTCGACGCCTGGTTCTTCCAGCAGGTCTTCTCCAGCCTGCTCAACGCCGGCCGGGACGACCTGCTGCGCCTGCTCGGGTTGGGCGTCGGCGCGGTGCTCGCCATCGGGATGTACTTCGGCGCCCGGCGGCTCGCCGGACCGGTCTGGCGGCTGCGGCACCACTGGCGGACGGCCGAGACGGGCGGCGGCGGCGTGGCCGCCCTGCTGCGGCGGCTCGCCGACGGCGCGCTGCGGACGGTGGCGCTGCTCTCCTTCCCCGTCGTGCTGCTGTGCGTGTTCGCGCTGTGGGCCGGGATCCGGGCCAACAACGAGGCCGCCGGGCCCGACGCCGACATCAGCGCCCACCCCTGGCAGGTGATCGTGCTGCTGCTCATGCTCGCGCTGATCGTGATGGCCGGCGAGATCGACGCTTACCACCCGTACCAGGAGAAGATCGGGTCCGCGCGGCGCCGGATGAAGCGGATCCGCAAGGAGGCCGAGCAGCGGGTCGCCGCGGCCGAAAGCGCCCTCGGCCGGCTGGACGCCGACTGGCGCACCCTGCGCTCCAGCCGCGACCAGTGCCTGACCCAGGCCCGCGCCGAGCTGGGGCGGGCCTGGTCGGCGCTGATCCTGCCGGCCCGGCTGCGGCACGGCCGGGCCGGCTGGGAGCCGCCGCGGGTCATCGGCTTCCAGGCGCCCGGCGACGCCTTCCCCGACGACCCCGATCGGCCGCCCCCGTCCGCGGCGAGCGAGCTGACCGCCGAGGACGTCGAGCTGCTGTACCGCTTCTTCGAGAACGTCCGGCAGCCCACGCCGGGCCTCGGCCCGCTCGCCGAGGTGGTCAGGTCGGTGCGCGAGCTGGACCCGGCGCCGCTGCGCGCCGCGCTGGCCGAGTCGCGGACCCGCCTGTACACCCGGCTGGGAGCCGCACCGCCCGACGCCGCGGCCGACCGCGAAGCGCGTCCCGCGAACGAGCCCGAGCCCGCGAACGATGCCCAGGAGGAGCGATGAGCGCCCGGCCAGGAGCCCGGCGGACCGGGCGGTACGAACCGGCCGGCCACGGCGACCGGTGGCTGCGCGAGCGCGGCCACCAGCTGCTCACCACGCACACCGCGGCCCTCGGCGCACTGGATCGCTACGCGGAGGTCCCGATGCCGCCCCGGTACCCGGGCTCCCCCACGCCCGAGTCCGCCCCCGCGCCCGCTCCCGAGCCGCCGCCCGAGCGGCCCGTCCGGCCGGGGCCGGGCGCGGCCGTGCTGCTCGCGGCGCTGGCCGCCGGTGTCGCGCACGCCGGGATCGCCGGGCACGGGCTGCTCGCCCTGCCGGCCGGTCCGCTGCCCGCCATGACCGCCCAGCTCGCCGGCTACCTGGGCGGCGCGGCGGTCACCGCCGCCGTCGCCGGCTCCGCCGAGCTGCTGGCCCGCGCCGTCACCGAGCACGCGGCCGCGCCGCGGCCGCCCCGCTACCTGCCCGATCCGGTGGCCGAGCGCGTCGAGGCCGGGCCCGGGCCGCGGCGGTGGCTGCCGGCGCTGGCCGCGCTCTGCTTCGGCGGCTCGGCGGTGCTGGCGGCCGGCTGCGTCTACCTGGCCTTCGGGGGACCGGCGCCCTGGGGCGGCTCGGCGGCGGGCGGCGGAGCCGCGCTCGCGGCGCTGGTCGGCTATATCGCGCTGCTCTACGCGCGCCTGCACCACCACGCGAGTGCCCCGCCGCCGTTGCCGCCGGCCACCCGGCCGCGCCCCGCCGCCACCGCCGAAGTGCCCGACGACCTCGACCCGAACCCCGAGGTCCAGCGGCAGCGCAACCGCGCGCTGGCCGCCGCCGCCCTGGACCGGCACGAGCGGATGTGGACGCTGGCGCTGCACGAGTGCCAGACGCTGCTGCGGCTGGGGCGGCGCGCGGACGCGGCGGAGCCGCTGCGCGCGGCGCTGGCCGCGGTCGCGACCACGGAGCGGGCGCCCAGCACGCTCGACTCCGTCCTCGCCCGGCTCCCGGCCGACGCGCGGGGGACGGACGCGCCGCTGGCCTCCGTCCTCACCGCCCTGCACGCCTACCACCCCTGGCCGCTGCGGCGGCGCTTCGAGCAGATACCCGGCGACCTGCCGCCGCTGCCCGGGACGCCCCGCCCCACCTCCGCCTGAGTTCCGCCGCCCCTGCCGCGGGGGCGGCGGGGCCGCTACGCTCTGCGTGTCCGTCGACGCGGGGAGTCCCCGCCTGGAGTGAGGAGGCGCCGGTGGCGGTGCACGTCTGCTCGCTGATCCTGAACGAGCCGCAGTCGGTGCCCGGCGACGGCGAGTACCACATCGTGCGCTTCCCCTTCGGGGGCGGGGAGTCCTACGACGCCCACGGCATGCACCAGGCGGCGCAGCCCGACGGCCACCGGATCGCCGACTGGCGCGCCGACGACCGCGCCGGGCTGATCTGGCCGGCGGTCGGCGGCTGGGGCTCGCTGACCGCGATGGCCTACTGGGCCGACGGCTCCTACACCGAGGTGCGCGACCGCTTCGTGCGCGACCCGCTCGGCCTGTCCACCGGCTACGACTCCACCGCCACCGAGGACCGCGCCGCCAGCCCCGGCGGCCAGTACGCGCACAAGTCGCACGAGATGTTCGTGCGCCCCGGCACCCCCATCGGCTTCCTGGTGCGCCACAACGCCGCCGGCGCACTGGACCTCACCCACGCCCAGTTCAAGCTGGCCATCCACCCGGTGGCCGGCTGAGCCGAGCGGGCGGCGGCTACATGGAGCGCCGGGTGTACTCGCGCAGGGAGTCTCGGACGAACGCGGCGGCGGCCACGCCCCCGTAGGCGGCCGCGTAGTTGGGGTCCTCCACGTAGATGCGGCCCAGGTCGCGCACCAGTTCGATGGAGCGCTCGCGGTCTCCGTCGGCCACCGGGGTGCCCGGGATCGCGCCGAGCCAGGCGACGTGCCGGGCGGCCAGCGCCTGCGCGCGGGGCGAGCCGGGGGACTCGCCGTCCTCCCAGGCCGCGACCCAGGCGGCGACCAGGTCGTCGGTGTCGCGCTTCCACTCCATCTGCTCGCGCAGGCTCTTCCCGTGCCACCAGGCGTTGCTCTCCTCGAAGACGCGCTCGCCCCAGCGGGAGACGATGTCGTCGCGGTAGGGGTCGTTGAAGCCCTCCAGCATCATTTCCAGGGACGGGTCGGTGCCGGAGCGGCGGGCGTCCAGGGCGTGCCGGACGGCCGTGATGCGCTGGTCGAGGCGGGCGCGCTCGGCTTCGAGGTAGGCGATGTGGGCGCGCAGGGCCGCGTCCTCGTCGCGCTGGCGGTCCAGCACCTCGGCGATGGCGGGCAGGCTCAGCCCCAGCTCGCGCAGGAGCAGGATGCGCTGCAGCCGGGCCATGGCGGCCGCGTCGTAGTAGCGGTAGCCGTTGCCGCCGACCCGGGAGGGCCGCAGCAGCCCGATGTCGTCGTAGTGGCGCAGCGTCCGGCTGGTGACGCCCGCGCTCTCGGCGACCTGCTGGATGGTCCACTCCACGGCGCCCTCCCCCTGACGCGACTCTAGTTCTCGACCACGAAGTCGCCCTGGATGGTGTCGCGGGCCCACTCCATGGCGCGGGCGGTCTCGGCGTCGCGGCGCGCGGTGATGATGATCCGGTTGCCGTCGGGGTCGTCGATGGTGAGGTCGGAGGTGAACCAGGGCGTGTCGGCGGGCCCCTCGACGCGGGCCCCGGCCGGGGCGGCGGCGCGCAGCGCGGCGGCCAGCCCGGCGAGGTCCTGCCCGGCCGCGAGGAAGCTCACGGTGGTGCTGCCGCGCTCGGGCTTCCCGGGCACGAGCAGCAGGTCCTGGTTGCGCGTGCGGCGCAGGTGCACCACCGCGGGGCCGCCGTCGGGGCCGGGGATGACGGCCAGGGAGACGAAGCCGACGGCCTGGTAGAAGGCGGTGGCGGCGGCGATGTCGGCGACCTGGAAGGTGGCGAACATCGGCATCGGGTAGATGGTCCGGTCGATCACGGGTGCGGTGTCGTTCTCGCTCATGGGACCGACGTTAGGAGTTGACGTAACGGCAAGGTCAACCGCCGCTCGCGCCTCCCCGCGCGCCCTCCAGGGCGGCGGCGCGCGGGGCGGGCACGGCGCCGCGCGCCGGGGCGGGCAGGGCGGCGCGCAGCTCGTCGCCGAGCCACTGGCGCGGCTCCCCCGGGCGGTCCAGCCGGCGCAGGAAGGCCAGCACCCCGGTGGCGCCGGTGGCCCAGCCGCCGCCGGGGCGGCGGGTCTGGTCCAGGAAGACCGGCGCCCGCGGCGTGCCGTCGGAGCGGGTCAGCATCAGGCCGGCCACGTCGCGGGCGCGGTCGCGGTAGGCGCCGTCGCCGGTGTGCTCGGCCACGTCCAGCAGCAGCTCGCCGATCCCGGCCAGCCCGCAGCACTGCGAGGTGCCGGGCATCCGGGGCGCGTGCGCGTGGCAGGCGTCGGCGGCGGCCGCCGCCAGGCGCCGGTACTCCTCGGCGCGCGGCCCGGGGGCGCGCAGCAGCACCGTGCCGATCCCGGCCAGCCCCTGGCACAGCGAGGCGGCCGCGGGCCGGGCGGCGGGGCGGGCGGCCGCGTCCAGCAGCTCGGGCAGCCGGTCGGCCAGCGCCGCGAACCGGGCGTCGACGGCCGCGTCCAGCGGCTCGGCTTCGGGGCCGTCCGCCGCGACCGCGTCCGGGTGCGCCGCGGCCGCCCGCTGGTACAGCGCGAGCACGTGCGCCGCGCCGGCCAGGCCGTGCGCGAGGCCGAGCGCCCGGCCCGGCGGCGGCTCGCCGTCCGGTCCCGCGCCCTCCTCCCCAGGCGCCGCCTCGACCAGCCGCCGCGCGCAGCGGGCGGCCAGGCCGAGCCGGGTGCCGTCGCCGGTGTGGTGCCACAGCAGCAGCTGGCCGAGGCCGATCCCGGCGGCGCCGCCGGCCAGGTCGGCGCCGGGCGCCGCCTCCGGGGCGGAGCGGGCCAGCGCCCGCACGGAGCGGTCGAGCCCGGGAGGTTCCAGGGCGCGCGCCGCGGCGGCCAGGAAGACGGCCGCGCCGGCCTGGCCGGTCCACAGCCCGGGCGGCGCCTCGGCGAGGGTGAGGAAGCCGGCCGCCCAGTAGGCGAGCGCCTCGGCCAGCCGCCGCGACGCGGGGTCGCCGTGGCGCAGCAGCTCCATGCCGATCCCGGCGCCGCCCCGGTAGAGGTTGACGGGGCTGGGGAAGCCGGCCGGGCCGCGGTCGCCCCCTTCGAGCAGCGCGCGGGCGGCGGTGTGCGCCTGCTCCAGCGCGCCGTGCAGCAGCGCGGGCACCGAGCCGGCCGCCACCGTGTAGCGGGGGGCGCCGCGCGGGGCCGGGACGGCCGGGCGCCGCTCGCGCAGCGCCCGCACCGCGGCGCACCGGCGGGCGGGGTCGTCGGCGACGAGTTCGGGGATGAGGTCCCTGACCGGGTGCGGCCCGGGGTGCTGGGCGCGCAGGGTGGCCGCCATCCGCCCGTCGTCGGGCACCCGCCGGGTCGGGCGGGTCAGCGGCGCCATCCCGGTGGCGGCGTAGAACAGGGTGGCGCCCAGGGAGTAGTAGTCGTCGGCAACCCCGGTGGGCTCGCCGCGCTCCTGCGCGGGCGAGGAGTAGCCGGGGGTCCAGCCGTGGAAGCGCTGGCCGGCGCCGTGGCCGAGTTCGAAGTCGACCAGGGTGAGCCGGCCGCCGTCGCCGACCACCACGTTCTTGGGCGCCAGGTCGCCGATGACGACGCCGCGCCCGTGCACCGCGTCGACCACCGCGAGCAGCCTGGCGGCCAGCCCGGCGAGGTCGCGCTCGGCCGTGGTGTAGGGGCCGCGCTCGATCACGTCGACGCGCAGGTCGCAGGGGCCGGCGTCGGTGGTGACCAGGAACTCGTCCGGGCCGTGCCTGAAGTGGTCGAGCACCTGCGGCACCCCGTCCAGGCCGGCCAGCGCCTCCAGCACCCGACGCTCCTCGCGCAGCCGGGTGCGGGCGTCGCGCCGCCCCGAGCGGTCCTCCTCGGTGTGGGCGCGCGCCTCCTTGACCACCACGGCGGCGCCGGTCACCTGGTCGGTCCCCCGGTACACGCCGCCGGTGGCGCGCCGCTGCAGCGCCGACGGCACCGCGTAGCGGCCGCCGAGCAGCAGTTCGGCCGGGCCCTGGCGGGCGTCGCCGTCCGGCCCGGGGGGCGGGGGCAGTGCCCCGGTGAGCGGGTCGGGGCTCCAGGTCGGCGGGTGGTAGCCGGCGGTGGGGGCGGCGGGGTGCGGTCGGCCGTCGGGGCCGCGCACCACGCTCTCGAAGTCGCCGGCGGCGCCGGCGGCGTAGCCGGGGCGGAAGGGCGCGTAGCGGTAGTAGACGGGGGCGTCGGGGCGGACCCTGCGGTCGCCGTCGACGCGCGGCCCCTCCAGGCCGACCAGTTCGGCGGCGAGCTTCCCGGCCAGTCCGGCGAAGTGCTCGGGATCCGGGTAGACGGTGACGGCCTTGCCGACACCGCCGATCCCGCTCCGCGAGGAGTTGATCTCGACCATCGCCTGCACGTCGCGGGCGAACTCGAAGCGGCACGGCGCCTCCAGCAGCAGCGGCAGCACCCGCTCGACCGTGGCGCCCAGGGTGGACGGCCGGGCCGAGATGTGGATCTTCCAGCCCTGCGGCGGGAGGTCGAGCCCCGGTGCCAGCACCTCGGCCCATCTGCCGCGGTCCGTCACGACCCGGCCGTACTCCCGCGCACGCTCCCGCACCAGGGCGAGCACCGTTCCGTCCGCCATCGCCGCCTCCCCCGAAAGCCCGTGGTCCGCACCCGGCGGCCCGCGCCGCTCCGGCCGCGGCGTCCGGGCCCCGCTCCGCTGCACGGCCGGGCGCCGAGGGGCGGGCCTCGGCCGGTGCCGGGCGTTCCGGCAGGGCGGAGCGGTCGGGGTGCGAGGTCGACGCCCGGCGCGAGCGGATGGGCCACCCTCCGTACGCGACCGGTTACCCTGCTGCCCGTCCGCCCGCCGCGAAAACCCCCCGTAACGGTCCTTCACCGACATCGCCGCAGGCCAGGGCGGAACGGCGCCATAGCCGCGCGGATCGGCCGCCGGGCGCGGACGCGCGGAGGGCGGCGGCGGTGGACTCGGTCGTCGTGTACCGGAGGCGATGGGCGGAGGCACACCGCGCCGCCCGACCGGATGTCACTGGCCGCCGGTGCTCGCGATGGCCGGGTTGAGAGAGCGGAGATGCCGATGGAGCAGTCGTGCGGCCTCGCCGAGCGCGGCGTCGGCCGCCGGCTGCGCGCGCGCCGGGACTGATGACTCCGAGAGGACGGCGATCGCGTAGCGGTCGCCGAACTCGTGCTCGAGCACGCCGGCCTCGTGGCGCAGGGTGAGGAAGGTACCGGCCTTGGAGGACCACCGGGCGACGTCGGACTCCAAATCGGGAGCCAGGCGCTGGCGCAGCATGTTGGCGGCCATGAGTTCGCGCAGCCGGACCGCCCACGGACCGGTTGCGGACCAGATGTCGGCGAGCAGGTCGGTGAGGGCACGGGCGGTCCCAACGTTGGCGCGTGCGACGTCCAGCTGCGGGATCACATCGCCGCCACCGCGGGTCGCCGACCGGATGGCGAGTGCGAGTGCGAGGTGCGGTCCTTCGTCGCCGAGTCGCTCGGCGACACTGCGCTGCAGGTCGTCCACGAGGTGCCGGACCGTGATGTCGCGGTGGCCGCGCTTGCGCAGCGCTGCCGTGACCTCCTCCGGCGGGCACAGGCGGAAGAGTTCGTCGCCGGCCGCGTTGTCGCTGACGCACATCGCGAGGTACATCAGGTCGTCCACCGCGATCCTCGCCGGCCGGCGGAAGCGGCTGAGCCCGCCCGGACCCGTTGTGCTGTGCGCCGGATCGATGTCGACGGCGTCGTCGAGTGCCGGGCCGTCGCCGCGGTCGTGCCGGATCAGCAGCGCCATCACGAGCGGCAGTTTGACCACTGAGGCGAGCGGGAAGGCCCGGTCCGCGTCGAGAGCGATCTCGCGTCCGGTCTCCAGGTCGCGCACGCAGATGCCGGCCCGGAGCCCGGCGCGGTCGAGGAGGTCCGTGACCTCGGCGAGCAGTCGTGCTTCAGTCGGCATCCGGAGCTCCCGCGGTGTCGTCGGGCGGATGCAGGAGCTCGCCGATGAGCGGCGCGAGCAGGTCGGCCGCGTGCCTCCGGTCGGCTCCGGCGAGTAGGTCGTGGCCGCGGCGCAGCGCGGGATCGACCATGGGACGCCAGTGCAGGGCGAACCGGGCGGCATCGGCCGCCGTGGTCAGGACGAGGTCCGAGGTCCCGATGGCCCGCTGAACGGCTACGACGGTGCTCGTCCAGCGCACCTGGCCGAGTGCCAGGCCGTGCGCGTCGCGTGCGCGTTCCAGTGGGTCGCGGATATGGGCGACGTCGTCCTCCGCGGTCCCCCACAGGGTGACCGCGGTGCGGTCGCGCCGACCGCGCCGGAGTTCGGTCAGGTGGAAGGGCCCGGCCGCTCCGCCGCGCGCGGCCACGCCCAGGGGGGAGGTCCATCGCGCGACATCGGCGGGAGCCGTGACGACCGCGAGGTCGACCAGATCCCCCGCCAGGGCACGACGCCGTCCGTCCGGATCGCCGGGCCGGGTCTCGACGGCGACACCGCGTGCGAGTGCGCGGGACGCCAGGTAGGCGATTTCCACGATCTCAGGGCCATCGGGCAGCGCCAGCAGCAGAGCGCCCTCACGGTGGCGGGCGGCCCCGTCGTGCAAGGCCTGCACGGCGGCCACGACCTGCTCGGCGACCGGAAGCATGGTCCTGCCGTAGCGGGTGAGGGAGACGCGCCGGGAGGAGCGCTCCAGCAGCGCGCCGCCCAGCGCACGCTCCAGCGCGGCGACGCGCCGACTCACCACGGGCTGCGAGACGGCGATGGACGCCGCGCCCACCGTGAAACTCTCCTGCCGCGCGACGGCCACGAACGCCTGGCACGCCGGAACGAGGTCGAGCGTACGAGCCATGCATGCCTTTCCCACATTGATCCGCCGGATTTCATGCTGTGACAGCGTAACGACGCGGCGGCACGATCGTCACATGACTCCTCGTCCTTCTCTTCTGGCCCGTCCCTTGTCCCGTCGCACGGCGCTCGGCGGTCTGCTCGTCAGCTCGCTCGGGGCTCTCGTCGGCTGCGCGGGCGACGAACGTCCGGGCACCGGGCCCGATCCCACCCCCATCCCCGCTTCCGACCCGGGAGGCGTCGTAGATGGGCTGGTCGCCCTGGAAGAGCGCACCGGCCGCACGGTCGGGGCGGTACTGCTCGAAGGCGGCCGGCGGCTCGTGGCGCACCGGCCGGACCAGGTGATGCCGACGTGCTCGGTGTTCAAGAGCTTCCTCGTGGCCGCGCTCCTGCACGACCGGGGCGACGACCGCGAATACTGGTATGACGCGGCGATCGATTACGACGAGTCCGACGTCGTCATCAACTCGGCGGTGCTGTCAGAGCGCAGCGGTCCCATCAGCCCCCATGATCTTGCCGAGGCCGCCCTGCGCTACAGCGACAACACGGCTGCGAACCTGCTGCTCGCCGAGTTGGGCGGCCCAGCGGTACTGACGGAGTTCACCCGATCGCTCGGCGCGGCGGTCACGAGGTTCGACCGCCTCGAACCCGAACTGAACGCCGCGGTGCCCGGCGACGACCGCGACACCAGCACTCCGGCCGAGGTGGCGATGCTGATGCATGCCGTCCTCGTGGAGCGAAGCGCCGGTGCCTACACCGCCGCTCGGCTGAACACCTGGATGCTCTGGAACGAGACCTCACGGATCACCGAAGCGCTGCGGACCGGCGACGAGCTCACCGACCGTACAGGCGCGGGCGCGTACGGCGTCGTCAACGACGCCGGCGTCCTGTACCGCCCGGGGCAGCCCCCTCGCAGCTTCGCGGTGATGACCCGGACCGACGACGAGGACGCCGAGAACGACGACGCGGTCGTGCTCGAAGCGGCACGCCTCCTCCTCGGCTCATGACCGACTCGCACGGTCTCGGACCGGCCGCCCGGGACGGCGTCGGCGTCGGCCGATGCCGCCGGTCACCGCACTAGGCTGAGCGCGACCGCGAGCGGCTGACCTCGTACAGCGCCACGCCGGAGGCGACCGACGCGTTCAGCGACTCGGCCGCCGGGCCCATCGGGATGCGGGCCACCAGGTCGCAGCGCTCGCGCACCAGGCGCGACAGGCCGCGGCCCTCGGAGCCGACCACCACCACGACCGGGCCGGTGAGCAGGTCGACCGCGTCAATGTCGGCCTCGGCCGTGCCGTCCAGGCCGACCACGAACAGGCCGGCCCGCCGGTAGTCCTCCAGGGTGCGGGTGAGGTTCACCGCCCGCGCCACCGGCAGCCGGGCCAGGGTGCCGGCCGAGGTCTTCCAGGCGGCGGCGGTCACCCCGGCCGCGCGGCGCTCCGGGATGAGCAGGCCGTGCGCCCCGAACGCGGCCGCCGAGCGGGCCACCGCGCCGAGGTTGTGGGGGTCGGTGATGCCGTCAAGCGCCACCACCAGCGCGGGCGCCTCGGCCGCCATGGCCGATTCGAGCAGTTCGCCGGGGTGCACGTACGGGAACGGCGGCACCACCAGGGCCAGGCCCTGGTGCGGCGCGCCCTCGGTGCGCCGGTCCAGCTCGGCCCGGCCGGCCTCCTGCACGGGCACGCCGAGGTCGCCGGCGATGCGGACGGCCTCCTTGACGCGGTCGTCGGCGTCGACGCTCACGCCCAGCAGCAGCGCGTCGGCGGGGACGCGGGCCCGCAGCGCCTCGACCACCGGGTTGCGGCCGACCACCATCTCGCGCTCGCCCCGGCCGCGGCGCGCCGCGACGGCGCGCGGGGCGGGGGCGTCGCCGAACTTGGCGTCGCGCTTGGCGGCGCGGTCGGCCTGCTTCTTGCCGTACCAGTGCCGCTGCGAGGCGGGGATGGTGTCCTTGCGCCCTTCCAGGGCGCGGTGGCCCTTTCCGCCGCTGCCCTTGGGCGCCCGCGATCCGCGGCCGCCTTTGCTGGCCGTCATGGTGCTTCTCCCGATCGAAAGGGGGCGGCGCTGGGACGGACTGACAGGATCGGTCCGGCCGCCGTTGGGTCGTACGCGAGCGGCGCCGCCGCCGGGGCGTGGCGCCCGCAACCCTCCGATGCTATGCGAGCGCCGGGCCCGCTCAGCCCCGCTTCAGCTCCCAGCGGGGGCCGTGCGGGGTGTCCTCGACCAGCACCCCGGCCGAGGCCAGCTGGTCGCGGATGGCGTCGGCGGCGGCGTAGTCCTTGCGGGCCCTGGCCGCCTGGCGCTGCTCCAGCACCACCGCGACCAGCGCGTCGACCACCTCGCGCGCCTCCGAGCCGTCCCCGGAGCCCGCCCAGGGCTCGGCCAGCGGGTCGACGCCGAGGACGCCGAGCATGCCGCGCAGCTCGGCGAGGTGCCGGGCGGCGCGGTCCTTGTCGTCCGCGGCCAGCGC
The DNA here is from genome assembly GCF_003002095.1 of Allonocardiopsis opalescens. Classification (GTDB taxonomy): domain Bacteria; phylum Actinomycetota; class Actinomycetes; order Streptosporangiales; family Streptosporangiaceae; genus Allonocardiopsis; species Allonocardiopsis opalescens. The sequence goes on from NZ_PVZC01000002.1 coordinate 404,729, forward strand.
GGAGTTGCCGTCGCGCACGGCGGCGTGCACCACCGCGAGCCCGGCCGGGACGCCGAGGTCGTCGTCGAGCGCGGCGGCGAACTCGGCCGGGACCTCGCCGGGCTCCTGCACCCCGACGATCTCGACCGCTCGCGCCGCGAAGCCCTCGATCCGCTGGTAGGCGGCGGCCGCCTCGGCCAGCGCCTCGTCGGAGAAGTCGAAGGTGGAGCGGTAGTGGGCCTGGCCCAGGTAGTAGCGCAGCTCCACCGGGCGGACCCGGCGGACCAGGTCGGGGATGAGCAGGGAGTTGCCCACCGACTTGCTCATCTTCTCGCCGCCCACGGTGAGCAGGCCGTTGTGCAGCCAGTACTGCGCGAAGGGGTCGCCGGCCGCCCGCGACTGGGCCAGCTCGTTCTCGTGGTGCGGGAAGACGAGGTCGAGGCCGCCGCCGTGGATGTCGAAGGCGGCGCCGAGGTACTTGGTGGCCATGGCCGAGCACTCCAGGTGCCAGCCGGGGCGCCCCTCCCCCCACGGGGTCTCCCAGCTCGGCTCGCCCGGCTTGGCGCCCTTCCACAGCGCGAAGTCGCGGACGTCGCGCTTGCAGGGGGCCGAGGAGTCGTCGGAGGCGCGCATCGCCTCGGGGCGCTGGTTGGACAGCTCGCCGTACTCGGGGAAGGAGTCGACGGAGAAGTAGACGTCGCCCTCGGCCGCGTAGGCGTGGCCGGACTCGATCAGCCGCCGCATCAGCACGATCATCTCGGGGACGTGGCCCGTGGCGCGCGGCTCCACGGTGGGCGGCAGGCAGCCCAGCACGTCATACGCCCAGGTGAACGCGCGCTGGTTGCGCTCGCTCACCGCCCACCACGGCACGCCCTCGGCCGCCGCGGTGTTGATGATCTTGTCGTCGATGTCGGTGACGTTCCGGCAGAAGGTGACCTCGTAGCCGCGGTGGCTCAGCCAGCGGCGCAGGATGTCGAAGTTGATCCCTGACCGGATGTGGCCGATGTGCGGCGGAGCCTGCACAGTGGCGCCACACAGGTACAGCGAGGCGCGCCCCGGGATGACCGGGACGAAGTCGCGTACCGCACGGTGCCGGGTGTCATAGAAGCGCAGGCTCACGTCTCACAGGTTAGGCGATCGGCCTCCGCGAAGGGCCGCGTCCGCGAGGATTGCGGCCGCCCCGTCCCGGACGCGGCCGGGCGCGTCCGGCCGCATCCCCAGATCCCCGGCGCCGACGATCAACTACCCCCGAGTCACGGCAAACTTGGCTAATCTCCCTTCTGATGGAGACCAGACACCCCAGGTCCGCGCGCCCAGCGGCCCCCCGGCCCCCCAGCCGGCGCCGGCTCCCCCGGCTGCTGGCCACCCTCAGCGTGCTGCTGGTCGGCCTCGCGGTGGGCGGCGCCGCGGTCTACCTGTCCTTCGCCGCGATCCTCGCCCTGGTGGTGCGCGGCGGCGTGCCCGCCCAGCAGGCCTTCCTGTACCCGTCGCTCGGCTACGCGCTGCTGGCCGCCTTCTTCATCGGCGTGCTGGCCCTCAACGCCCGCCACTGGGTGCTGGTGCTCGCCACCGAGCTGCTGTTCTACGCGCTGCTGGTCCTGCTGCTGGCCGCCACCGTCTACGGCGCCGCCCCGGCCGGTATCGTCCGCCCCGACCTCGCCACCGGCCTGGCCGCCATCCCCTGGCTCGCCTTCGGGCTGGTCTCCTGGCTGCTGTTCACCCTGGTGCGCGCGCCCGACGACGACGAGCGCGCCGAGCCGCCCGCCGGGCACGCCGACCGGCCCGAGTACACCGACGCCCCCGAGCAGGCCGGGCCGGCCGACACCACCGTGCCGCTGGCCCCCGTCCGCGCCCTGCCCGAGCCGCCCGCCCTGTCCGAGCAGCGGCCCGAGCCCGGGCCCGAGCCGGACGCCCGGCCGGCCGCGGCCGCCGCGAGCGGCGCTCCGGCCGAGGCGGACGGCCCCGAGGCGCCGCCCCCCGGGCCGCCCCGCCCGGGTGAACCGGAGCCCGCCGGGGCGCCTGAGCCCGAGCCGGACCGCGAGCCCGCGGTGTCCGCAGTGTCGGCCGCGAACGCGACCACCACCACCGGCCGCTTCCGGCGCCCCGAGCCCGAGCCGGTCACCGAGCCGGCGCCCGAGCCCGAGGCGCCCGGCGAGCCAGCCGCGGCGCCCTCGCTGGCCCGGGTCCCGGTCCGCCACCGCGACGTGCGGCGGCACACCCTCCCCCGGCTGCCGCAGCGCACCCCGGGCACCACCGGCCACCACCCGCGCACGCCCGTCGACGAGCCCGCGCCCCTGGCGGCCCCGGCCCCCGCCCGCGGCGGCGAAGCCGCCGCCCGGTCGCGCGGCTACGACGACGAGGGCGCCGTGCCCGACCCCCAGCCCGACGACCCCTCAGGCGACGAATCGCACGCCGTGCCGACCGAGCCGCCCATGGGCCGGGTGCGCAGCGGGCCCGTGCCGCCGGGCGGCTGAGCCGTGACGGCCCCCGGTCCGGCGGACGCCGCCTGGCAGCCGCGCTACGGCGTCTTCTCCCGGCGGGGCGAGCTGCCGCGCGTGGGCGCCGCCGTCGGCACCCAGGTGCTCGACCTGGCCGGCCTCGCGGCCGAGGAGGCCGTCGGCGACCGCCGCTGGTTCGCGGCCGGCTCCCTCAACGCCTTCCTGCGGGCCGGCCGGCCCGCCTGGACCTCCGTGCGCGACCGGCTGGCCGGGCTGCTCGCCGCTGGCGCCGCCCCGGGGCTGTCCCGCCATCTCAGCCCGATCGGCGAGGTGGAGCTGCACCCGCCGGTCGCCACCGGCGACGTGGTGGAGTTCAGCTCCGCGCCCGCGCACGCCGAGGCGGTGGCCGAACTGCTCGGCGCCGACGGCAGCCCGCTACCGCCCAGCGCCGCCGGAATGCCCTTCGCGCTGCCGCGCCGGGCCGGCGCGGTCCGCACCTCGGCCGCCCCGGTCGAGCGGCCCAGCGGCCAGTTCCGCGCCGAGGGCGCCGAGGGAGCGGCCTTCGGGCCCACCACCAAGCTCGACGTCGCGGTGAAGCTGGCCGCCGTGGTGGGGGTGCCCACGCCCGCCGACCGCCTGGTCACCGCCGCCGACTACGCCGACCACGTCTTCGGCCTCACCCTGGTGGCCGACTTCTGCGCCCGCGACTTCCAGACCTGGGCCTTCGGCCCGCTCGGCGCGCTGCTCGGCGACGCCTTCCGCACCGTCGTCTCGCCGTGGGTCACCCCGACGCACGCGCTGGCCGGGCCGGTGCCCGCCGCCGAGGAGGCGCCCGGCTCCCGCACGCCGCTGCCGTACCTGCTCGCGCCGGAGCCCGCGCCCGCCATCGACCTGGAGTTGGAGCTCAACGGCCAGGTGGTGTCGCGGCCGCGCACGGCCGCCCTGGCCTGGACCCCCGCGCAACTGTTCGCGCAGGCCGCCTCGGGCGGCCACCGGCTGCGCACCGGCGACCTGATCAGCACCGGCACCATCTCGGGCCCGGCCCGCACCGAGCGCGGCTGCCTGCTGGAACTCACCGACGACGGCGCCCGCCCGCTCGAACTGGTCGACGGCAGCACCCGGGGCTACCTGGCCGATGGCGACAGCGTGCGGGTGCACGCCTTCGGCCGCGGCCCGCAGGGCGAGCGGGTGCCGCTGGGCGAGGTGGCGGTGACCATCCACCCGGCGCCGCTGTAGCGGGCGAGGGCGCGGGCTCAGGCGGGGTAGACCAGCGCGGTGGCGATCGCGGCGATGCCCTCGCCCCGGCCGGTGAGGCCCAGGCCGTCGGTGGTGGTGGCCGAGACCGTCACGGGCGCGCCCACCGCCTCGGTGAGCACCCGCTCCGCCTCGGCCCGGCGCGGCGCCAGCTTGGGGCGGTTCCCGACGACCTGCACGGCGACATTGCCGATGGCGAAGCCGGCATCGGCGACCCGCCGCCGCACCTCGCCGAGCAGGGCGACGCCCGAGGCGCCGGACCAGCGGGGGTCGCTGGTGCCGAACTGGGCGCCGAGGTCGCCCAGGCCGCAGGCCGACAGCAGCGCGTCGCAGGCGGCATGGGCCGCCACATCGCCGTCGGAATGGCCGGCCACGCCGTCCTGCCCGGGCCACAGCAGCCCGGCCAGGTGCAGCGGCCGACCGACAGCGAACGGGTGGACGTCGGTTCCGACGCCCACCCGTGGTAGCAACACGGGCGCGGCTGCACCCGCGCCCACCGACTCGCTGTTCAGGTGGCCAGCACCTCGTCCAGGAGCTTCTCCGCCTTGTCCTCGTTCGTCTTCTCGGCGAGGGCGAGTTCACTCACCAGAATCTGACGAGCCTTGGCCAGCATCCGCTTTTCACCGGCCGAAAGCCCGCGCTCCTTGTCGCGCCGCCACAAATCGCGGACGACTTCCGCGACCTTGTTGACGTCGCCGGATGCGAGCTTTTCCAGATTTGCTTTGTAACGCCGGGACCAGTTGGTCGGCTCCTCGGTGTGCGGGGCGCGCAGCACCGAGAACACCCGCTCCAACCCCTCCTGACCGACCACATCGCGGACGCCCACTTCCTCGGCGTTCTCCGCGGGCACCCGGACGGTGAGGTCGCCCTTGTCGACCTTCAGGACCAGATAGGTCCTGTCCTCGCCCTTGATGGTTCGAATCTCGATAGCTTCGATACGAGCAGCCCCATGGTGGGGGTAGACGACGGTGTCGCCGACCTTGAAAGACATGTGGCAAGTACCCCTTCCGCTATACCAAGGATACCACGCCTTCCTCCTCCCTAGGCCGCCCGACAATGCGAAGCCGCAGGTCAACGCGGCAATTGGCCGCCGTGTCACCGGTCGGGAGCGGCCCGGGAGGAGCGATGGCGGCGCTCACCAGTGCAAACGGACGGCGGCCGCGGCCGCCGGGCCGACCGGCCCGCCGGCCGCCCGGCGCGGCACCGGACCCGGCCGTCATCCGGCCGCGGTCTCGGCCTCCGCGTCGGCGGTGGGCTCGAACTTGTAGCCGAGCCCGCGCACCGTGACGATGAAGCGGGGGTTGCCGGGGTCGGGCTCGATCTTGGCGCGCAGCCGCTTGACGTGCACGTCGAGGGTCTTGGTGTCGCCGACGTAGTCGGCGCCCCAGACGCGGTCGATGAGCTGCATCCGGGTGAGCACCCGGCCGGCGTTGCGCAGCAGCACCTCCAGCAGCTCGAACTCCTTGAGCGGCAGCTGCACGCCGTCGCCGCGCACCGTGACGACGTGGCGCTCGACGTCCATGCGGACCGGCCCGGCCTCCAGGGTGGTCGGCAGCATGACCTCGTCCTCGCCCCTGCGCCGCAGCACGGCGCGGATGCGGGCGACCAGCTCCCGGGAGGAGAAGGGCTTGGTGACGTAGTCGTCGGCGCCCAGCTCCAGGCCGACGACCTTGTCGATCTCGCTGTCCTTGGCGGTGAGCATGATCACCGGCACGTTCGACTTCTGCCGCAGGGTGCGGCAGACCTCGGTGCCGGGCAGTCCGGGCAGCATCAGATCGAGCAGCACCAGGTCGGCCCCGGTGCGGTCGAAGGTCTCGAGCGCGGCCGTCCCGGTCGGCGCGACGGCGACTTCGAAGCCTTCCTTGCGCAGCATGTAGGACAGGGCGTCGCTGTAGGACTCCTCGTCCTCGACGACGAGTACGCGCGTCACTGTGATGCCTCCCGAAGGGTGGTGGTGATCCCGGAGCTGTCGCGCTCCTTGGGGTCTGGCAGCGGCACCTTGAGGGTGAAGGTCGACCCCGCGCCCTCCTGGCTCCACACCGCGACCTCGCCGCGGTGGTGGGTGGCGACGTGCTTGACGATCGCGAGGCCGAGGCCGGTGCCGCCGGTGGAGCGCGAGCGGGCCGCGTCCACCCGGTAGAAACGTTCGAAGATCCGCTCCAGATCACCCGGCGGGATGCCGATGCCCTGGTCGGTGACGGTGATGCTGGCCAGGCCGTCGGAGGTCTCGACCGCCACCACCACGCGGGTGCCGTCGGGGCTGTAGGCGACGGCGTTGGCCACCAGGTTGCGCACCGCGGTGACCAGCAGCCGCTCGTCGCCGAGAACCACCACATCGGGCTCGCCGCCGGAGACCAGCTCGATGTCCTTGGCGTCGGCGACCAGCTGGTTGGCGTCCAGCGCCTCGGCGATGACGGAGTCCACCTCCACCAGGGCGGGCTCGGCCATCGGCTCGGCACCCTGGATGCGCGACAGGGTGATGAGGTCCTGGATCACGCTGGTCAGCCGGGTGGCCTCGTGCTGCATGCGGCCGGCGAAGCGGCGCACCGCCTCGGGGTCGTCGCTGGCGCCCTCGACCGTCTCGGCCAGCAGCGACAGGGCGCCGACCGGGGTCTTGAGCTCGTGGCTGACATTGGCGACGAAGTCGCGGCGGACCGCCTCGACCCGCCGCCGCTCGGTCTGGTCCTCGGCGAGCACCAGCACCAGGCCGGTGCTGCCCAGCGGCGCCACCCGCACCGCGAAGGTGGTGCTGTCGGGGCCGAACTTGCGCAGCGCGACGTCGATCTCGGTCTCGCGGATGACGCCGTCCCTGCGGACCTGCCGGGCCATGGCCAGCAGCTCACTGATCACCAGGCGGTCGCCTCTGACCAGGCCGAACGCGCGGGCGGCCGAGCTGGCGCGCAGCACGCGGTCGGCGTTGTCCAAGACGACCGCCGAGGACGGCAGCGCGGTCAGCACCTCGGCGATGCCGTCGGGCAGCGCCGGTCCGGCCGCGGGCGGCTCGGCCGCGCGGCTGCTCGCCTCGCTCAGTTTGAAGGTCACGAACGCCGCGACCCCCGTCATGAGACCGACGAGGAAGGCGACTCCGACGAGAAGCTCCTCCTGCACAATTCGATCGTAAACGCGCAGGCAAGGGCCGTACCCTCCGCGTAGCCTGGACAGTGACAGGTTCGTCGAGAATTCACCCGATCGGCGTGAGTGATTCACGGCCGACTGAGGACGATTGAGGCCATGCGCGATACTTACCACGAGGAACTCGACGCCGTCACCGACCGCCTGGTGCGGCTGACGCAGCTGGTCAGGACCGCGATGGCGCGAGCGACCACCGCCCTGCTCGACGCCGACCTCCAGGCCGCCGAGTCCGTCATCACGGGCGACGCGGAGGTGAACCGCCTCAACGATGAGACCGAGGAGGCGACCCTGGAGCTGATGGCGCTGCAGCAGCCGGTCGCCAAGGACCTCCGCACCCTGGTCACCTCCATGCAGATGGCCAGCGAACTGGAGCGGATGGGCGATCTGGCGGTGCACATCGCCAAGATCGCGCGCCGCCGGCACCCCGACTCCGCCGTGCCGCAGCAGCTGCGGCCGATCATCCTGGAGATGGGCACCACCGCCGAACTGCTCATCACCAAGACCGGCACGGTCATCGCCACCCACGACGACGAACTCGCCAAGGAGCTGGAGGGCGACGACGACCGCATGGACGCGCTCCGCACCCAGCTGCTCACCAGGATCCTGAGCAGCGGCTGGCAGCACGGCGTGGAGCCGGCCGTCGACCTCACCCTGGCCGGGCGCTACTTCGAGCGCTACGCCGACCACGCCGTCCACGTCGCGCACAACATGATCTACGTGATCACCGGCGAGAAGCACGAGGAGGACTGAGCCGGCCCGTCCCCATCCGGTCCCGGACCGCCCTCCGGCCGAGGCCCCCGAGCGCGCGATCCGCGCCCGCTCGGGGGTCGGCAGGGCGGCCGGGGCTGAGTAATGTTCCTTCCGTGTCGACCAACCTTCCGCCGGAGCGGGCCCGGCTGCGCGTGTCCGACTCCGACCGCGAGTCCGTGGCCGAGCAGCTGCGCGAGGCCGCCGGCGACGGGCGCATCACCCTTGAGGAACTCGACGAGCGCCTGACGGCCACCTACGCCGCCCGCACCTACGGCGACCTCGTCCCCATCACCGACGACCTCCCCGGCGACCCCGAGCTGTCCGATCCGGCGCTGTCCATGCCCGACGGCCGCGACCTCGCGCCCGCCGACACCGTCGAGGTGCACGCCGTGGGCACCACCGCGCGCCGCACCGGCGCCTGGCGGGTACCGCGCAAACTGGTGGTGCGCGGCTCGATGGGCTCCGCCTACCTGGACTTCCGCCAGGCCGTGCTCCCGGGCCGCCTGGTCGAGATCGAGATCGAGGCGCACGCCGGCTCGGTCGCCATCGTGCTCCCCGACGGCGCCACCGCCACCATGGAGGTCACCGCCTCCTTCGGCACCGCCAAGACCACCGTCCCCGAGGTCCCCGCCCCCGGGCAGCCCCACTTCCGCGTCACCGGCAGATCGGCCATGGGCTCGGTCCGCGTGCGCTACGCCTACGGCCACTGGTGGCGGCGCTGGCGTGAGCGCCGGAGCTGAACCAGGGACGGGCGCCGCGCGCCCCTACCCGCGGTGCGACCGCGAGCAGGGACCCGGCGCGGACACGGCTACTTCTTGCCCTGGTTCTTGACCGCTTCGATGGCGGCCGCGGCGGCCTGGGGGTCCAGGTACTCGCCGCCCGGCTTGCGGGGGGTGAAGTCGTCGGCGAGGTCGTAGACGAGCGGGATGCCGGTGGGGATGTTCAGGCCGGCGATCTCGGTGTCGCTGACGCCGTCGAGGTGCTTGACCAGGGCGCGCAGGGAGTTGCCGTGCGCGGCGACCAGCACGGTGCGGCCGGCCGACAGCTCGGGGACGATCTGGTCGTACCAGTAGGGCAGCAGCCGCACCACCACGTCGGCCAGGCACTCGGTGCGCGGCACGATCTCCTGCGGGAGGTGGGCGTAGCGGGGGTCGCCGACCTGGGAGTACCGGTCGTCGTCGGCCAGCGGGGGCGGCGGGGTGTCGTAGGAGCGGCGCCAGATCATGAACTGCTCGTCGCCGAACTCGGCGCGGGTCTGGGCCTTGTCCTTGCCCTGGAGGGCGCCGTAGTGGCGCTCGTTCAGCCGCCAGCTGCGGCGCACCGGCAGCCAGAGCAGGTCGGCGGTCTCCAGGGCGAGGTTCGCGGTGCGGATCGCCCGCTTGAGGGTGGAGGTGTACACGACGTCGGGGGTGAACCCGGCCTCGGCCAGCAGCCGCCCGCCGGTGCGGGCCTCCTGCTCGCCTTTCTCGGAGAGATCGACGTCAACCCATCCGGTGAAGAGGCCCTTGGCGTTCCAGACGCTCTCACCGTGTCGAAGCAGTACCAATGTCGCCATGGGGGCCAGCCTACTCAGGGCAGGTGTAGACCTCTGCCGGTACCGGGGCCGCCCGGGCGGCTCACTCGGCCGGTTCGGCGAGGTGCCGGAAGGCCTCCAGGTTGCGGGTGCTCTCGCCCCGGCTGGTGCGCCAGGCCCACTCCTTGCGGATGGCGGTGCCGAAGCCGAGTTCGAGGGCGGGGTTGAAGTAGTCGTCGGAGTACTCCAGCACCGCGCCGAGGACGCGGTCGACCTCGTCGTCGCCGACGGCGGCGTGCGCGATGTGGCCGGTCAGGTAGACGTCGCCGATGGGGTCCAGGGCGAAGCGCACGCCGTACATGCGGGCGTTCTTCTCCAGCAGCCAGCGGTAGAAGGCCGCGTGGTTCTCATCGGGCCGGCGGCAGAAGAATGCCTCGACCTTGACGCTGTGCGCGCCGACGACCAGCCAGGTCCAGGTGGCGAGCTTGCGGCGGCCGGGCAGCCGCACCAGGTAGGAGCCGGGCGAGGGGCTCTCGAAGTCGACGCCGGCCTCGGCCAGGCAGCGCTCGACGGCGGCGCGGGCGGCGGCCTCGGCGCTCACCGGTTCACCGCCGGGCGCAGCCGGGCGGGGGCGAGGAGTTCGGTGTAGGCGTCCATCAGACCGTCCACGGTACGCGACCAGCCGAAGCCCGCGGCGTGCCGCCGCCCGGCGCGGCCGAGCCGGTCCCGCCAGTCCGGGTTCTCCACCAGCCGGCGCAGCACCGCGGCGTAGCGCTCGGGCTCGTGGCCGGGCACCAGCACGCCGGAGACGCCGTCGCGCACCGCCGTGGCCAGTCCGCCGACGGCGGCGGCGACCACCGGGGTGCCGCAGGCCTGCGACTCGACCGCGACCAGGCCGAAGGACTCCGAGTAGGAGGGCACCACCGTCGCGGTGGCGGCGCGGTACCAGTCGGCCAGCCGCTCCTGGCGGCACGGCGGCTCCAGCCTGATCCGGTCGCCGATGCCCGCCTGGCGGGCCAGCCGGCGCAGCCGGGCCGGGCCGACGGCGTCGGAGCCGCCCGACAGCCCGCCCACCACGGCGACCACCAGCCGCTCGCGCAGGGCGGGGTCGGCGGCGGCCAGCCGGGCGGCGGCCCGCACCAGCACGTCGGGGGCCTTGAGCCGCTGCACCCGGCCGACGAAGAGCAGCACCACGTCACCGGGGCGCAGCCCGAGGCGGTCGCGGGCCGCGCGGGCGGAGCCGGGGCCGAAGACGTCCAGGTCGACGCCGGGGGCGACGGTGCGCACCGCGCCGGGGGCGGCGCCGTAGAGCCGGACCAGCTGCCCGGCCTCCTCGGCGGTGTTGGCGATCAGCCGGTCGGCCGCCTCTACCACCTGGGTCTCGCCGCGCAGCCGCAGGTCGGGCTCTGGCGGCTCCCCTTCGGGCAGCGCGGCGTTCTTGACCCGGGCGAGGGTGTGCATGGAGTGCACCAGCGGCACGCCCCAGCGCTGCCGGCAGACGGCGGCGGCCTTGCCCGACAGCCAGTAGTGGCTGTGCACGAGGTCGTAGTGGCCGGGGGCGTGCTCGGCCTCGGCGCGCAGCACGCCGAAGGTGAACGGGCACAGCTGGGCGGGCAGCCGCTCCTTGGCCAGCGGCCCGAAGGGCCCGGCCGGGATGTGCCGCACGGTCACGCCGGGGGCGGCGGCCACGGCGGGCGGCTGGGCGGCGGAGGTGGCCCGGGTGAACACGTCCACGGCCACACCGCGCTCGGCCAGCCGCCTGGCCGTCTGCATCACGTAGACGTTCATGCCGCCCGCGTCGCCGCCGCCGGGCTGCTCCAGCGGCGATGTGTGCAGGCTCACCATCGCGATCCTGCGCGGCCCGGGCGCCGTCCTCTCACGCACCGCCGCACCACCTCCCACGGGGGCAACCGCGCCGGGCGCGGGGGCTGTTCCCGCGACTTGACGCAGCGAACCGACGCACGGATTCAGTGTGCCGACCGGGCCCGGCCGCGGCCGCACCGGGGGCGGGGCCCGCGGGGCGCGGCCGTTCGCGGTTTCGCCCGCCACCGGCCGGACCAGCACAATGGGGGCGTGACCAAGACAGCGGTAGTTACCGGAGCAAGCAGCGGCATCGGCGCGGCCACCGCGCGCCGGCTGGCCCAGGAGGGCTTCCAGGTGGTGGTCGCGGCCCGGCGGCGCGACCGGCTCGACGCGCTGGCCGACGAGATCGGGGCGCGCGCCGCCGCCCTGGACGTGACCGATTCCGCGTCGGTGGCGGCCTTCGCCGACACGCTGCCGCACTGCGACGTGCTGGTGAACAACGCGGGCGGCGCGGTGGGGATGGAGACGGTGGCCGAGGCCGACGTCGACGCCTGGCGGACGATGTACGAGACCAATGTGCTCGGCACCCTGCACATGACCAAGGCGCTGCTGCCGAAGCTGATCGCCTCCGGCGACGGCCATGTGCTCAACGTCACCTCCACGGCGGCGCGCCTGTACTACGAGGGCGGCGCCGGGTACAACGCCGCCAAGTCGGGTCAGGCGGCGCTGACCGAGGTGCTGCGGGTGGAGCTGCTCGGGCAGCCGGTGCGCGTCACCGAGGTGGCGCCCGGGCTGGTGCGCACCGAGGAGTTCAGCCTGGTCCGCTACCGCGGCGACGCCGAGCGGGCCGCCAAGGTCTACGAGGGCGTCGTCGACCCGCTCAGCGCCGACGACGTCGCCGACTGCATCGCGTGGGCGCTCACCCGCCCCGCGCACGTCAACATCGACCAGCTGGTGGTGCGCCCGCGCGCCCAGGCGGGGCGGAAGCTGCACCGCGAGAGCCGCTGAGCGCGCGGCCGGGGCGGGCCCGGGCCTGAGTAGCCGCGCGCCGGGGCCTGAGTAGCGCGGCGGTGCCGCCCGGCTTCCCCGGCCGGGGACACTGGCGGCGCCCCGCACCCGCCCCCGCCCCGCGAGGAGGACAGCCCGTGTCCAGGATCTGGCTCGTGTTCGCGACCGTCGTCGTCACGCTCGCCACGCTGCTGCTGGTGTACCTGCTGGAGGTCCCGCTCCAGGTGGTGCTGACCGTCGGCTTCGGCGCGCTCTGCCTGATGTGGCTGGTGGTGCTGCTGACGGTGCCGTGGAACGTCTACTTCGGCGCCTGGTCGCTGATCCACGACATCCGGCTCAGCCGGGAGCGCGGCATCGAGGTGCCCGCCGAGCGCGAGACCGAGGCGCGGCGGATCGCCCGCCGGATGCTGGTCGCCGCGATCGCCGCCCACCTGGTCTCGGCGGGCGTGATCGCCGTCATCACCGTCTTCTCCGGTGCGGAGGTCGGCTACTACTTCGTCGGCTTCTACCTGCTCAGCACCTTCCTGCGTCCGGCCGGCGCCTACTTCAGGCACCTGCGGAAGCGGATCGCGGAGCTGGGCCGCGAGACCACCCACCCGCGCGACGACGTGCTCACCCTCAAGGAGCGGGTCGCCGCCCTGGAGGCGGGGCTGAAGCGGCACGACGAGGCGCGCGAGGAGGCCGACCTCGCCGCCGCCGAGCGCGCCGAGCGGACCGCCGCCGCGCTGGAGGAGCTGCGACGGGAGTCGCTGGACCGCGACCGCGCGCTGGAGGCCGAGCTGGACGCGGTGGGACGCCGCTTCGAGGACGCCATCAGCACCCTCACCGACAACCAGGAGCTGATCGCCGGGGTCAAGGCCTTCCTGCGGCTGGTCAGGGAGCAGCGTGCCTGAGGCCCGGGCGCGGCCCCGCCGGGCCGAGGGGCAGGTCACCCGGGGCACCACCGCGCCCAACCGGCTGCGCCGGATCGACCGGTGGATCGTCGGCACCCGCTCGGGGCTGCTGCGCGGCGGGCCGCCGCCGCTCGTGGTCGACCTGGGCTTCGGCGCCTCGCCGGTGACCACCGTCGAACTGTTCGGGCGGCTGCGCGCCGTCCGCGCGGACGTGTCCGTCGTGGGCCTGGAGATCGACCCCGAGCGGGTGGCCGCCGCCCGGCCCCACCTGCGGCCGGGCCTGGACTTCGCCCACGGCGGCTTCGAACTGCCGGTGGCCCGGCCGCCGGTGCTGGTGCGGGCGCTGAACGTGCTCCGCCAGTACGACGAGGCGGCGGCCTACGCCGGCTGGGCGGCGCTACGCGCCCGGCTCGCCCCCGGCGGACTGCTGGTCGAGGGCACCTGCGACGAGACCGGCCGGCGGGCGGTGTGGGCGGCGGTGGCGCCGGACGGCCCGGTCAGCATCACCTTCGCCGCGCACCTGGGCTCCTTCACCCGCCCGTCGGCGCTGGCCGAGCGGCTGCCCAAGACCCTCATCCACCGCAATGTGCCCGGCGAGCCCGTGCACGCCTTCCTGCGGGAGTGGGACGCCGCCTGGGACCGGGCGGCGGGCTACGCCGCCTTCGGCAAGCGGCAGCGGTGGGTGCGGGCGGCCGCCGGGCTGCGCGGCCGCTGGCCGCTGCTGGACGGCCCGTCGCGCTGGCGCCTGGGCGAGCTGACGGTGCCGTGGCGCACACTCGCGCCGGTGGGCCGGGCGCGCGGCTAGGAGGTGGCGGCGGGGTACTGCCAGCCGTTGACCAGGAAGTCGGTCGCCTCGTCCAGGGTGGGCGTCCAGGCGTCGAAGGTGTGGCCGCCGGGCGGGAACAGCGTCTCGACGTGGACGTCGCGCTCACGCAGGATCTCGGCGAAGCGCTCGGCCTCGCCGTGGATGGAGCCGATCTGCAGCGGGGTGCGGTCGTCTTCGCCCTCGATCAGCATGAAGCGCAGCCGGTGGGTGCCGGGGTCCTCGATGAGGTGGTCGGGGGCGTGCTCGTCGTCGGGGTCGGGGCCGAAGGTGCCCGAGGGGTCGTCCACCCGGAAGTAGCCCGCCCAGCTCACCACCTGGCTGTACAGCTCGGGGTGGCGCAGCGCCAGCGCCGCGGAGCCGTAGCCGCCCATCGAGAAGCCGCCGATGGCGCGCAGCGCGGGATCGCGGCGGTTCTCGCCCTCGACCTCCTCGATGGCGGTCTCGGTGACGAAGGTCTCGATCCGGAAGCTGCCGTCGACGTCGTCGCCCCACTCGGTGTCGGAGCCGTCGTCGGCCTGGCCGTGCGGCGCCGCGATGACGAACTCGACGCCGGTGCGGCACATCTCGGCGTCCAGCAGCGGGCCGATGTCGGCGTCGCGGATGGTGGTGTGGTGGGTGGTGGAGCCGTGCAGCAGGTACAGCACCGGCATGTCGGCGCGGTCGGGGCCGGGCGGGCGGCGCACCCAGATCTCCCGCTCGCCTCCCGGCGCGCCTTCGTCGTCGATCCGCAGGATCTCGTCTTCGCCGGGTTCGTCACAGACGGCTACATTTCCGGGCGCGGCCGGGATGCTCGGCGCGGGCCGGGTGGCCTGCGGCAGCAGCTGCGCGCCGGAGAACTCGAAGACCTGCGGACGGTCGCCGCCGGGCAGGCCGGGACCGGCGCTGAGCACCAGGGCCAGCACCAGGACGGCTGCGGAGCCGATGGCGGTGAGGAGTACCCGCGAACGAGACACGGGACAAGAGTACGGTGCCGCCGGCGGGCGTCGAACCGTCGGCGGACCATCATTTGGTCACGGTAAGTGATCGACTTCGGGGCGCCGGCCGGCGCCTCAGCCCGCGGCCGCCCGCTCGAAGGCGGCGTAGGCGCCGGGGTCGAACAGCACGAAGCGGATCTCGTCCAGCTCGTTGGGGGTGGCGCGCACGGTGCCCACCGCGATCCTGGCCGCGTCGTCCATCGGCCAGCCGTAGACCCCGGCGGAGACGGCCGGGAAGGCGATGGTGCGGGCGCCCAGCTCGGCGGCGACCCGCAGCGACTCCCGGTAGCACGACGCCAGCAGCCCGGAGCGGTCCTCGCGGGCGGAGTGGACGGGTCCGACGGTGTGCACCACCCAGCGGGCCGGCAGCCGCCCGGCGGTGGTGGCGACGGCCTGGCCGGTGGGCAGCCCGTCGGGGTGGCGCTCGGCGCGCAGCTCGCGGCAGGCCGCCAGGATCTCCGGGCCGCCGGCCCGGTGGATGGCGCCGTCGACGCCGCCGCCTCCGAGCAGGGAGGAGTTGGCCGCGTTCACCACGGCGTCGACCCGCTGCTCGGTGATGTCTCCCAGGACGAGCTCGATCGGCACGGCGCTGCGCTCCTCACGGACGGGCGGTCTGGTGCCGCCATTGTGCCCGTGCGCCCGGGCTCACAGCGCGGCGGGCGCGGCGGCCGCCGCCTCGGCCGCGGTGGCGTGGATGATGAAGCCCTCGTCCAGGCCGGTCAGCCGGAGCAGGGCCCGCACCCGCGGCGGCGGCCCCGCCAGCACCAGGCCGAACCCGCCGTCCTCGGCGCGCCGCTGCGCGCCGACCAGCAGCGCCAGGCCGGAAGTGTCCGCGAAGACGACCTCGGACAGGTCGATGATCACCGGGCCGGCGGCGTCCGCCAGCGTGTGCATGATCCGGTCGCGGACGGCGGCGGTGGTGGCGACGTCGAGTTCGCCGCCGAGCGCGATCAGGGTGTGTCCGGGCAGGCGGCGGGTTGTCAGCCGCACCCGGGTGTCGGGTTCGTTCGTCATCGGTGCCTCATCTCCACGGCGCCGGGCGCGGGCGCGCGCCGCCGTGCGGGTGGGGTCGCGGCGGGTCCGGCCTGCTCCGGGTGGAGTCGGCGTCGCGCCGCGGAATCCGCGGGCGTGACGGTGAGACCACGAGCACGAAGACCTTGACTGTGAGGTGGAACGCGGTCCGCCGGCCGCGAATTCCGGATCCGGCGCCGGGGCGGGGAATTTCCCGGGCCGCCAATGTGCTGTACGGAGTGGTTGTAGTCGAAGTTTGCGATCGTGAAAGCGCCCGTGAAGTTCTGACAGCGGGCGTTTGACCGTCTTTGCAAGGGTTTCCTCTTCGAGGGCGGGCGGCCGGCAGCCGCGGACCGCGCGAATGCGCGGGTCCGAGCAGCACGCCATTGAAGGAGAAACACATGACCAACGGAACCGTGAAGTGGTTCAACTCCGAGAAGGGCTTCGGCTTCATCGCACCCGACGACGGCACGCCCGACGTCTTCGTGCACTTCTCGGCGATCGACATGGGCGGCTACCGCTCGCTGGAGGAAGACCAGAAGGTCGAGTTCTCCACGGTGCAGGGTCCCAAGGGTCTGCAGGCCGATGTGGTCCGCGCCCTCTGAGGCCTACACCTCTAGATCACTGATCAGGCAGGTCCGCGGTGCGGGCCTGCCTGAGCCGTACCGGCACCGCCGACGGCTCGGGGCCGTGTATCCTCCCGGCCCTTCCACCCCTCCACCATCCCGGGGCCGGCGTCGGCCGGTAGGCCCGTAGGAGGTACACGTGACCGCACCCAGTAGGGACCGGAGTGTCCAAGCGGCTCCGGCCCGCGAACGGGGCAGCGACTACGCGCTGCTGTCCCGTGAGGTCAAGCAGGCCGGGCTGCTCAAGCGCCGCCCCGGCTACTACTCCGTCAAGATCGCCGTCAACCTGCTGCTGCTCGCGGCCGGCTGGACCGCCTTCGCCCTGATCGGCGAGTCGTGGTGGCAGCTGCTCGTCGCCGCCTTCCTGGCGGTGATGTTCACCCAGACCGCGTTCATCGGCCACGACGCCGGCCACCAGCAGATCTCCACATCCCGCCGCGTCAACACGCTGCTCGGCCGGCTGCACGGGAACCTGCTCGTCGGCCTCGGCTACGGCTGGTGGAACACCAAGCACAACCGGCACCACGCCCACCCCAACGAGGTCGACCGCGACCCCGACATCGGCGGTGCAGCGCTCGCCTTCACCGAGGACTCCGCCCGCGGCCGCCGCGGGGCGCACGCGTGGCTGGGCCGCCACCAGGCGTGGCTGTTCTTCCCAATGCTGCTGCTGGAAGCCTTCCACCTGCACGTCGCCAGTGTGCGCGCACTGCTGGCGCGCGACGGCGGCACGACGAGGTCCCGGCTGCTGGAGGGCTCGCTGCTCGCGGTGCACTTCGCCGGCTACCTCACCGCCCTGTTCTGGGTGCTGACACCGGCCCAGGCGGTGTGCTTCCTGCTGGTCCAGCAGGGCCTGTTCGGGCTGTACATGGGCTGCTCGTTCGCGCCCAACCACAAGGGCATGCCGGTCTACGCCAAGGGCACCGCCCCCGACTACCTGCGCCGCCAGGTGCTGACCTCGCGCAATATCCGGGGCGGCCCCTTCACCGACTTCACGCTCGGCGGGCTCAACTACCAGATCGAGCACCACCTGTTCCCGTCCATGCCCCGGCCAAGTCTGCGCCGCGCCCAGGCGGTGGTGCGCGCCTTCTGCGCCCGGCACGGCGTCGCGTACCACGAGACGGGGCTGCTGGACTCCTATGCGCAGGTGCTGCGCCACCTGCACCGCGTCGGCGGGCCGCTGCGGCTGCGCCCCGAACTGGAGTACTGACCGCCCGGCGCGCTCACCGGTACGACCAGCCGCTCCAGCGGCGCACGTCGACCACGATGACGGGCCCGTCGGGGCGCTCGGCGCGGTACGGGGCGTAGCGGGCCGCGAGCCGGTCGAGCGCGGCCGCGCGCTCGGGCCCGCTGTGCAGCACCCGCGCCGAGCCGTCGGCGCGGGCCCACCACAGCGCGGTCCAGTCGTCGTCGTAGTGGTCGGCGAGCAGCGCGACCTCGGGATCGGCGGCGATGTGCGCGAGGCGGCGCAGCCGGGCGGTGCTCTTGGGCTTGCCGTCGACGGCCGTGGCCAGGGTGTCTTGGTGCACGGCGAAGACGACGGGGACCAGGTGGGGGCGGCCCTCGGGCCCGACCGTGGCCAGCCGGGCCACCCGCTGCGCGGCGAAGCGCTCGCGGGCCTCGTCAGGTGGCAGCGTGCTCAGCGGCGGTCCCTCCCCGGATCGGCGGACGCGCCCGGACGGCGCGTACGGGTTCGGACATTCCCCGGACGGGGTGAGGCGATGCGCGAAATGTGGTTTGGTAGGGACCATGTGGGCGTCCAGGGCGGGAATCACCGGACCGGGCGGCGGATCCGCGCCGCGCGGGCCGAGGCGCGTTCCCGGGCACGCGTCCATGTCCCCCCGGGTGAGATTCGCCTTTCCGGCACGTCAGCCTTTGCTGGCCTCCCCCACTACGCCAGGTAGTACGACGCCGAGTAGACTCAGAGCCATGAATCGGCTCGGCGACCTCGAACGCGCAGTCATGGACGTCCTGTGGGGGCGGTCCGAGCCCCTGACCGTGCGCGATGTCGGCCGTGCGCTCGCCGACCGCGACCTCGCGCACACCACGGTGATGACCGTGCTCGACCGCCTGGCGAAGAAGGGCATCGTCGACCGCAGCCGCGACGGCCGCGCCTGGCGCTACCGTCCGGCGGCCAGCCGGGAGAGCTACGTCACCGAGCTGATGTTCGACGCGCTGGAGCAGACCGGGGACAAGGACGCCGCGCTCGCCGCCTTCGTGCGCTCGATGAGCGGCGACGAGGCCGAGGTGCTGCGGCGCGCACTCTCCGAGATCGAGCATCCGAGGACGTGACACCATGGTCAGCGCCGTCCTACTCGCCTCCATCGCCGTGGGCTGCATGTACGCGGCGCGTCGGCTGCGGCGGGCCGCGTGGCCGCTGCGGGGGCCGCACGCCGCGGTGGTGGCGTGGCAGGCCATCGGCCTGGCGTGGGGCTTCGCCGCGATCGGCGCGCTGCTCGCGGTCGGGCTGCTCCCCTACGGCCAGGGCGTCGTGGGCGGGCTGCTCGCGCTCGCCGGCGAACTCGCCTCGCCCACCGGCCTGACCACCGTCGGCCCCTTCCAGCTGGCGGCCATCGGCGCCGCCGCCGGGCTCACCGGGCTGCTGCTGTGGATGCTGGTCGCCTCCTTCGTGGCGGTGATGCGGGCCAGGCAGCGCCACCGCGAGCTGCTGAACCTGGTCGGCCGCGGCCACCCCGAGCTGCCGGGCGCGCTGGTGCTCGACCACCCCGCCGCGGCCGCCTACTGCGTGCCGGGCGTGCGCTCCCAGGTGGTGGTGAGCGCCGGCACCCTCGCCCTGCTCGACCGGGGCGAACTGGACGCGGTGATGGCCCACGAGCACGCCCACCTACGCGAGCGCCACGACCTCGTGCTGCTGCCCTTCGCCTCGCTGCGCCGCGCCTTCCCCGGCGTCGGCGTGGTGGAGTCGTCCTACGCCGCCGTCGGGCTGCTGATCGAGATGTGCGCCGACGACCAGGCGCGGCGGCAGCTGGCCGCGCGCACCCTCGCCATGGCGCTGCTGCGCATCGGCGCGGCCGGGCCGGGCCGGGTGCCCTCGGGGGCGCTGAGCGCCGCGGGCACCGAGCACGACGTGGTCACCCGGGTGTCGCGGCTGCTGGAGCCGTCGGCCGCGCTCTCGCGCCGCGCCCAGCTGGCCATCCTCGGCGCCTCCGCCGGGCTGATGGCCGCCACCTTCGCGCTGTGGAACCTGCCGCTGTGAGCCGCCGCCGCACGGCCGGTCCCGGCCGATCCGGAAGAAGCCGCTGAGAAGCACTGTCACGGCGCGTCGTCCTGGCGCATGCTGAGAGTCACGGCGACGACGGCGAGGACGGCATGGACGCGAATCCCGGGCGCTGGCGGGCGATCGAGCTGCGGATCCACGGGGTCAGCGGCACCCCGGCCGATGAACTGCTGGACTGCGTGCCCTCGGTGCGCGTGCTCGGCGACGGACTGGCCGGCTTCTTCCGGCTCCGCCGCGATGTGGAGCCGCCGCCGGGCGATGTCGTCAAGGAGGCGTACACCTGGGGGAACCTCACCTCGGGCCGCTCCTCGCGGGCGCTGTGGCTGCTGCTGCTCCCGTTCATGCTGGCCAATCTCGCCTACTGGATGCGGCCCCGGCAACTGGGCGGCGGCTACGGCGCCGCGCACAACGCCGTCAACCACGTCTACGACGCGGTGGTGCGGCTGCTCGCGCTGTCGCTGACCCTGCTGCTGGCGCTGGCCTCGGCGGGGGTGTCGATGGACATCGTCGCCTGGCAGTGCGCGTCCACCGCGGCGTGCGGCAGCGAGGGCTGGCTGCACGTGGTGTCCACCGGCTGGTGGGCCTCGCCCGGGCGCAGGCTGGCGCTGGCGGCGGCGGTGCCAGTGCTGGTGGTGGGGGTGCTGTGGCGGCTGTCGCACCGCGCCTGGAAGGACTACGAGACCGACCGCTCCGCCGACCCCGTGCACCGGGAGGCCGAGGCGCCGCTGTCGCGGCCGGGCTTCTGGCGGGGCCGGGCGATCGTGGGGCGGCTGCGCACCGTGCACGTGTCGGCCTCGCTGGCGGCGGTGGCCGGGCTGCTGGCCCTGGCACCCTGGCGGGCCGACGACGCGGCGGGCGCGGGCGCCCAGGCGGCGGTGGGCTGGTGGCTGGTGCTGGTCGCGGCGGTGCTGGCCGGGCTGTGCACGCTGCTGGCGATGCTGGAGAGCTGGCCCGGCTCGGGGCGCCGGTGGCCGGGGCGGCTCGGCGCCGCGTACCCGTTCGTGCGGGCGGCGTCGATCCTCACCCTGGTGGCGGCGGCGGGCTACGCGTGCGTGCCCCGGCCGGGCTGGGCGGCGGCCGGGCCGCTGCCCGGCTTCTCAGGGCTGCTGGCCGGGCTGTTCCTGGCGCAGTGCGTGCTGCTGCTGGCGCTGCTGGTGGTGACGGCGCTGCTGTACACCACCGGCAGGCAGCACCGTGCCGCGGCGCTGCGCGGGCTGGCCGGGCCGCTGACGGCGGCGCTGGGCGTGCTGCTGGGCGGCGCCTTCTCGGCGGCGGTGGCGATCCGCTCCGCGGGCTGGCTGGGCGGCTGTCCGATCGGGCCGAGCACGCCCGAGGCGGGCTGCGTGCCGTTCAGCCTGCCGGGCGCCTACGCGTGGGTGCTGGTGGGCTTCACAGTGGAGGCGCTGACGGCGCTGCTGATGGTCGCGGGCCTGTGGTTCGCCTACCGGCGGCTGGCGGTGGGCATGCGTGAGCCGGTGGTGCGGCAGTACGGCTCCGACGCCGACCCCGGGCGCACCGACGAGATCGCCCGGGGGCGTGCGCTGGGCCGGCTCACCGAGGCGCTGCCGGTCTGCCTGGTGGCGCTGATGCTCCCTGCGCTGGCCCTGGTGGTGGTGACCTTCGGGACCGCCTCCGGCGGCCGGGTGGACGCGCTGCTGACCCAGGCGGTGGCCGACGAGGCGCTGTACGTGCCGACCCTGGCGCTGGGCGACATGCCGGAGCCGCTGCTCGGGTCGGTGGACGCGATGGTCACCCTGGGCACCTGGCTGAGCGGGCTGCTGCTCATCGGGCTGGTCTTCCTCGGCCGCACCGCCTACGTGAACCGGCCGGTGCGGCAGGCGGTCGGCATCCTGTGGGACGTCGGCACCTTCTGGCCCCGCGCCGCCCACCCGCTCAGCCCGCCCTGCTACGCCGAGCGCAGCGTGCCGCAGCTGGTGAGCCGGGTCAGCGCGGCCGTGCGCGAGGGCGTGGGCGTGGTGCTGTCGGGCCACTCCCAGGGTTCGGTGCTGGCCGCCGCCACCATCTGGCAGCTGCCGGAGGACTGCCAGGGCAAGGTGGCGCTGCTCACCTACGGCTCGCCGCTGGACCGCCTGTACTCGCGCTACTTCCCGGCCTACTTCGGCCCGGTCGCCTTCGAGGACCTCAACGCCCGCACCGCCACGTGGACCAACCTGTGGCGCACCACCGACCCGATCGGCGGCCAGATCCACCTGCCGCGCGGCCGCACGGTACCGCCGGGCGAGCCGCTGCCCGACCCCCGCGAGTACGACCCCGGCCCCGGCGACGCCCTCTACCCGCCCGTCGAGGCGCACGGCCGCTACACCGAGGACCCCGACTACCGCCCGGCCCTGCTCGCCGCCGCCACCGCCAGCGCCGACGCCGTCACGGGCACCCCGGCCCCGAACGTCCCGGCCCAGCGCCAGGGCACCCCGTCGCCGGAGGGGGCGGGCTAGGCCCGGACGGCACGGCGCCCGCGCGTCAGCCCCGGCCGGTGTCGATGACGCAGAAGCGGTTGCCGTCGGGGTCGGCGAGGACGACGAAGTCGGCGTCCTCGGGATAGAGCTCCCAGGCGACGCGCCGCGCGCCCAGGGCGAGCAGCCGCTCGACCTCGGCCGCCTGGTCGGCGGCGTCGCCCGCGTAGAGGTCGAGGTGGACACGGGGGCGGTCCTGGGCCGGGGTCTTGCTGCGGCCCAGCGACAGCTGCACGCCGGCGCCCTGTGCGGGCCGCAGCACCGCCCAGTCCGCCTCGGGCTCCTCGCGCGGGACGTAGCCCAGCGCCCGCGTCCAGAAGGCGACGGCGCGCGGTACGTCGGCCACGCCCAGTACGACCGATCCGATGCTCAGCATGGGGCGAGTGAAGCAGAGGCGGCCGATCTGCCGTAAGCGGCGGCGGATCGGGAACGATGGAGGACGGCCGGAGGTCTGACTCCGCGCACTGCACACTGGGCACTGGGCACGGTGCCGATCGTGAGGAGCGGCCATGACATCGGCGATCATCGGACTGGTCGGTGCGCTGCTCGGCGCGCTGATCACCCTGTTCGGGGCGGTGCTGACCGAGCACCGGCAGGCGCGCCGCGAAGAGCGGAAGTGGCGCCGCGACCAGCGCGCCGCCGCCTACGACGGGGCGCTGCGGCACCTGCTGCGCGCCGCGAACCTCCGGTCGGAGTTCGACGGAGGCGGCGGTTCGGCCGTCCTCAGGCAGGAGCACCAGCGCGAGTGGTTCGACGACCTGGTCCAGGCCCAGTTCTGGCTGCACGCCGCGACGCGCCACTGCGGCGCCGCCCAGCTGGACCGGATCACCGGCGCGGCCGAACTCCTCGACGGCCACGTGGCGCGCCTGGGGTCCGGCGACCGCTACGACAGCAAGGGCTTCTCGATGCTGCACGTGCTGCGGACCTGCATCCGCACGGTGACCGAGTGCGCCCGCGAGGACGGTGGCCGCGGTGAGGCAGCCGCCCGCGGCGGCGTCCCGGCGGCGCCGGCGACCGGAGCGGCCGCCCAAGCGCCCGCCGCGCCGCCCGCCATGCCGTGGCCCGAGTCGTCGCAGATCCCGATGGGCGGGGCGGTGCCGCAGATCGCGATGGGCGACCCGCCCTCCCTGATCGACAACATCGGCATGCGCCCCTCGGCGCGCGCCGAGGACGAGCCGGGCCCCTGAGCCCGTCCGGCCCGGTCAGCCGATGAGGGCGTCCGCGAGCGCCCGCCACTCCGCGTGCGGGACGGCGCCGGGGTCCGTCGACTGGACGCCGAGGACGACCTGGTCGGCGCCGGCGTCGAGGTGGCGGCGGACCCGGGCGGCGACGGCGTCGACCCCGCCCCAGGCGACCAGGCCGTCGATCAGGCGGTCGCTCGTCGCGGCGATGTCGTCGTCGGTGAAGCCCATCCGGCGCAGGTTCTGCGGGTAGCCGCCGACCGTGGACAGGAAGGCGATCGACTCGCGGACCGTGTCCCGGGCCAGGCGCGGATCGCTTTCCACGACGACGTACTCCATGACGGCCAGGGCGGCCCGCTCACCGAGGATCCGGCGGGCGTGGGCGGTGAACTCCGGGGTTACCAGCAGCGACAGCGCTCCGGCGGCGCGGTCGCGGGACAGCTCCAGCATCCGCGGCCCCAGGGCCGACAGCACGCGGGCCCCGGCCGGGACCGGCGGGTCGGCGGCGTCCAGGCTGTCGAGGTAGGCGTTCATGGTGCGCAGCGGGCGTTCGCCGTGCGTCCCGCCCAGTCCGGCGATGAGCCGCCCGGGATCGCTCGCCTCGATCTCGCGGCGCAGCGCGACCACGTCCTCGGGCGGGTACACCCGGGCCGGGATGATCGCGCTCCCCACGGGGATCGACTCGGTCGCGCGGATCACCTCGCGCAGCGGGTCCAGCGTCGCGAGCTGGCCGCCGGCGATCCAGATCGCCGAGTAGCCGAGCTTCTCCAGGGTGGCGGCGTGGTCGAGGTGTCCGCCGTCCGCCCGCACGTCGAGCGTCACGCCGATGGGTCCGAGATCGAGCCGTGTCATGTGCCTGCGCCTTTCGGTGATGGTCCTGCACCGGACGGCTGCGACGGTAAAGGCTCAAGCATGGTTGAGGTCAACTGGCGGGGTCCCGGATGGGTGTCTTCCGGGGGCTGCGAGGCGGCGGCCGACGCGCCGCGGACGGCCGGGCTCACGCCGTGGACTCCAGCCGGCGGGCTTCTCGCGATGGGCTGCGGCGGACCGGGAAGCGCGGCCGGTGCCGTGCTCGCGCCGGCAGGCTCCGCCCGACCGGCTTCTTCGATGGGCTGCGGCGGCCGGAGGACCGCGGCCGACGCCCACTTCGGTGCCGACGCCGTCCACCGATGCGGGGGCGAACGGAGACGGTGCCGCCCCGGAGTTCGGGACGGCACCGTCGCGGATCAGGTCCTGGCGGGCGCGGTGCGCGCCTACCAGGGGCCGTAGGGGCCGTTGTTGCTTCCGCCGGACTTGCCCCGGTAGGGCTTCACGGCCGGGCGGACGTCGACGAGGAAGACGCAGCCGGCCACGAAGGCGCCGACCGTGAGGAAGCCGATCGGGCTGATCATCTGTACGGCGCCGGCGAGTCCGCAGACCGTGGCGATACCCAGGATGATGAGCCAGATCTGCTTGGTCATCTTGCTCGCGGCGGTGTACGCGCTCGCCGGCGTGCGCACCGCCTCCACGAGCGCGACCAACTCGACCACGAAGGCCGCGATGGCCAGAGCCCAGAACAGATACACCACGAATTGCATGGCCGGTAGATCACTCCTGTCGTCGCCGCTACCGCTGAGGCCCGCCCCGCACCGCGCCGCCGCCGCGGCCCGGCGCCGGGAGCGCCGCCCGGAGGGCGGACCGCTCCCCGGGACCAGGGGGAGTCCCCTTGCTTTCAAGTCTTCCGTGCGCGGGCCGTGACGGGCCAGTCCCGATCCGGCAACTGTGGAAAACTCCGGCCCACCGGGCCGGCTTGTGCACAGATTCCGATCCGCCCGGCCCCGCGACCGCCGGAACTGCCAGGATTGTGATCAAGGGGTCTCCCCCTCCGACGGCCGTCTGTGGTTCAACGGGGCCGGGACCCCTGAGGGTTCCCGGCCCCGTGCCGGTGGCGGGGCCGGCGGCGGCCTCCACGGCCGACCGCCCGACCACCGTCGAGGCCGGCCGTAGGCGGCCGACGCGGCGGGGGCGCCCGCCTTGACCGACGTCAGCCGGTCGCGGTTCTTCCGGGCGCGGCCCGGTCGGTCGGCCGCGCGGCCGGTCGGCCTGGGTGCGTCCGCCCGTCAGCTGCCCGAGGCGGCCTGGCCGCCCGGCGTGGTCGGCTCGGTCGAGTCGGCCGGCTTGCTGTCGACCACGGTCACGGTCGGCACGGCCTCGGCGCGCTCGGCGGCCTCGCGGGCGGCCTCGGTGGCGCGGGCGCGCTCGGCGGCCTCCAGCTGGGCGTTGGCCCGACGGTTGGCGCGCTCCATGGCCACTCGGCCGCGCTCGGCCAGCTGGTCCACGATCTCGCTCGCCTTGGAGCCCACCACGCCCGCGTAGGCGACGGCGCGGTCCTGGAGCTTGGCGAAGTCGCTGCGCTCCTGCGCCTGGCGCAGCCGGTCGGGCACGGTGCGGATGGTCTCGGCGGCGAGGTCGCCCGCCCCGGCCACGGCGTAGAAGGCCTTGCTCTCGCGGAGCTTCTTCATCTCATCGGTCAGCGGCATGTCTTCGGTCCCTTCGGGTGACTGGTCTCCGGCCTATGGGTCTTCGTGCGGCGGCTCGGCGCCGTCAACGGCTCGCGCCCGCCTCGGAGGCGTCGGCCCGCGGGCCCGCCTCCGCCGGTACGTCGGGCGCCTCGCTTTCGGCCGACGGGCTGTCCGTGGTGGTCGTCCGGCCGTTCTCGGCCTCGCCGCCACCGTGGACGTCGCCGGTCCGTTCGTTCTCCTTGCGGAAGGACTCGTAGATCTCCAGCAGCACCTGCTTCTGCCGGTCGTTGATGCCCCGGTCGGCGAGCACCGCCCGGCGCACGTCGGACCCGGCCCCGCTCTCGTCCAGGAATCCCGCCTGGACGTAGAGCGCCTCGGCCGAGATCCGCAGCCCCTTGGCGATCTGCTGCAGGATCTCCGCGCTCGGCTTGCGCAGGCCCCGCTCGATCTGGCTCAGGTACGGGTTGGACACCCCGGCCGCCTGCGCGAGCTGCCGAAGCGAGATCTTCGCCTGCTCGCGCTGCTGCCGGATGTACTCGCCGATCGAGTCGACCTTGAGCGTCGCCATGCCCAGAAGCCTATCCACGGCGCTTGCAATTGCAAGCGTTCTGCTTGCAACAGGCACGTGAACCGAGTCACGTTATATCTCGACTACTCGTCGGCCGACCACTTCAACGTCCTTGACAAATTAAATTGTCGGTGCGACGGTAGGGCCATGCACGACGTGGCGGTGATCGACGATCCGAAGGCGGCCGAGGCCTCACTCGACCCGGTGCGCGCCAGGCTCCTCGCCGAACTGGCCGAACCAGGCTCGGCGACCACACTGGCGCAGCGGGTCGGGCTCACCCGGCAGAAGGCCAACTACCACCTGCGCGCGCTGGAGCGGCACGGGCTGGTCGAGCTGGTCGAGGAGCGGCGCAAGGGCAACTGCACCGAGCGCGTACTGCGGGCCACCGCGGCCTCGTACGTGATCTCGCCGAGCGCCCTGTCGGCGGTCGAACCCGACCCCGAGCGCTCGCGCGACCAGCTGTCGGCGCGCTGGCTGCTCGCGCTGGCGGCGCGGCTGGTGCGCGACGTGGGCGAGCTGGTCACCTCCGCGGCCAAGGCCCGCAAACGGCTGGCCACCTTCGCCATCGACGGCGAGGTCCGGTTCGCCTCCGCGGCCGACCGCGCCATGTTCGCCGAAGAACTGGCCGGGGCAGTGACGTCGCTGGTCTCCAAGTACCACGACGAGTCCGCGTCCGGCGGGCGCTCGCACCGCATCGTGATCGCCGTGCACCCGACGGTCCGACGAGAAGAGAAGGGTTGATCATGTACGTTCCGGTCACCAGCATCCTGGTCGATGACCAGGAGAAGGCCCTGGAGTTCTACACCGGCGCGCTGGGCTTCGTGAAGAAGCACGACATCCCGGCCGGCGGCGCCCGGTGGCTGACCGTCGTCTCGCCCGAGGCGCCCGACGGCGTCGAGCTCCTGCTCGAACCCGACGGCAACCCGGGCATCCAGATCGGCGGCGAACCGGCCGCGCAGGTGTACAAGCGGACGCTCTACGACGCGGGCATCCCGTTCACCATGCTCGGCAGCACGGACCTCCAGCAGGACTACCGGCGGATGCGGGAGTACGGCGTCAACTTCACCCAGGAGCCGACGAAGACGGATTTCGGTGCGCAGGCCGTGTTCGACGACACCTGCGGCAACCTCATCGTCCTCACCCAGCAGGACTGACCGCGGTGGACGAGCACCGGCGCCTGGCCAAGGAGATCGAGCTGGCCGCCGCCCCTGAGCAGGTGTGGCGGGCGGTCTCCACCCCGGAGGGCATGTCGGTCTGGTTCGTGCCGCACGAGCAGACGGATGGACGGATCGAGGCCGACTTCGGCGGCGGCAGCACCCAGATGGGCCAGGTGCTGGAGCACGAGCCGGGCCGGCGGATCGTCTACGGGGCGCCCGGCCCGGACGGCGCCCCGCCGATGACGATCGAGTTCCTGGTCGAGGGCGGCGAGGGCGGTACCACGGTGCTCCGCCTCGTCCAGAGCGGCTTCTTCGGCGGCGACGACTGGGAGGCCGAGTACGACGGCTTCGGCGCGGGCTGGGAGATGTTCCTGCACAACCTGGCCGAGTACTTCCGGCACTTCGCCGGGCTGCCGGTGGCCAATGTGATCGCCACCGGGTTCACCGACCGGCCCGGCGCGGCGGTCTGGGCCGATCTGCTCGCCCGCCTGGGCGCCGACCCGGCGATCGGCGAGCGGGTGCGGCTCGCCCCCGAGGGCGTCGAACCCGTCGAGGGCGCGGTGGACCTGCGCGGCGGCATGCTGCTGGGCGTCCGCACCCGAGACGGCCTGGTCCGGTTCATGGTCGACGACCTGCACCGCATGGTGAGCACCACCCAGTACTTCTACGGCGTCGCGGTCGACCGCGCCTCGCGCACCGCCGCCTGGCAGTCCTGGATCGACCGGCTCACCGGGGACGGGGCGTCCTGAGGACCCTCGGAACGCGCAGGGGGCCGCGCCGCCTACGGCGCGGCCCTCGTGCCGGCCGGCGCCGGTCGCCGCCCCGCTCGCCTCAGCGCACCGACGCCTCCGCCGCCGACCAGGTGTCGCAGGCGCCCGGGTCGCTCTCGGCCAGGCCGCGGGCGAGCCAGTCGCGGGCGTTCTCCGGGGTGCCGTGGGTGCGCTCGGCGGACGCCGAGCCGTCGCCGCGGGCGTAGGCGTCGGCCAGGGCGGCGGCGCGCTGCTCCTCGCCCACGGGGAAGCTGTCGGCGACGCTGCCGAGGAAGACGCCGGACAGGCAGTTGGCCTGGAGTTCGCTGCGGCGGGTCCAGGTGTGGGCCTCGGCGGCGCCGTCGGCACGGCGGCGGCGGTCGTGCATGTAGCCGAGGATGCCCGCCTCCATCTGCACGTGGTGGGCGTACTCGTGCCCGATGAGGCTGCCGTAGACGACGGGCTGCTCGGCTCCGGCCGAGTTGTGCACGACGTCGTCGACGCCGATGTAGAGGCCCTTGTTGGCGGCGCAGTAGAAGGCGGCGCTGCCGTTGAGCGGGTAGTCGCCGCACGGGCTGCGGCCCGGGACGGTCCAGAACACCCGTTCCGGCGCGCCGAAGGGCATGCCGGTGTCGGCGAACTCGGCCGCCCAGGTGGCGTCGAGGCAGTCGGTGGTGGCGTGCAGGAAGGCCGTCATCGACGCTTCGTCGTGGATGGCCAGCTCCGGCGGCTCGCACACCGACGTGGGCAGCGGGCCGGCCGTGTAGAGGGGGTTGTCGGTGAGCGCCCGCTGCCCCGAGGGGCGGGTGCCGGGCGGGCGGCCGTCCTCGGGCGTCGCCAGGCCGGACGGCTCGCCGAAGCGCCCGGGCCCGGCGGTGGTGCGCTGGTCGGAGTCGGTGAGCAGCGCGGCCACCGCGACGATCCCGGCCAGCGCGAAGGCCAGCACACCGAGCACCAGCGCGAAGGCGGTGCCGAGGTCCATGCCGCGCCGCCGCTGCGCCGGGAGCGGACGGGGGGCGTAGCGGTCGGCGGCGCGCGCCCGCGCGGGGGCGCCCCCGCCGTGCGACCGCTCGGCCATGCGCGCCCACCGCCTTCCGTCCACTTTGCGGAGACCAAGCCTAGAGCCTGCCGGGGACACCCCGGCGGTGCTTCGCAGCCCCGCCGTGAGCAGGTGCGTACGGTCTTGCGGAGTTCACGGAACGCACCATCGCGCACGGTAAAGTCGGGCCCCATGGTGTGGGTTCGGGGACTTGCCGCCGTGGTCGCGGGGGCGGCCGTCGCGGTCGGCGCGTTCGGAGCCGCACCGGCGGCGGCCGACGTCCTGGGCGGCTCGATCCAGGCGGCCGAGATCGAGCTGAGGGTCGGCACCGACGGTGTGCTCGACGCCCAGGAGACGCTCGTGCTGCGCGCCGGAACCGAGCTGAGCCGCACCTTCGTCACCCGCGCCCCGTACAACGACAGCTACGACCGCGTCTACCGGGTCGACGGCCTCGAAGCGGCGAGCCCGGACGGCAGCCCCGTGCGGCTGAGCGTTGACGAGGGCGCCGACACCACCACCGTCCGCTTCTCCACCCAGGAGGCGGCCGAGGACCAGGTGGTGGTGCTGCGCTACCGGGTGCACGGCGCCACCACCTCGCTGTCGGACAGCGACGAACTCCAGTGGGTGGCGGCCGGGGGCTACAGCGTGCCCGCGGCCGACATCCGGGTCACCGTCACGGCGCAGGCGCCGCCGCTGAACCTGTCGTGCACCGCGGGCGACCCCGCCAGCTCGATGTACTGCACCACCTCGAACATGGGCGGCCACCAGGCGAGCCTGGCCCACTTCGAGCAGGCCAGGCTGGGGCCCGGCCAGGAGCTGGGCGTGGCCGTGGGCTACCCGTCGGGCACCGCACCCGGGGAGCCGCGGCTTGAGCACGTGTCGGCCTTCTGGCGGGCCTTCCAGATCACCCCGTCGGCGGGGGCGGCCTTCGGTGTGCTGCTGGTGGCGCTGGTCGGCGGGGTGGCGCTGCTGATCCGGGTGCGCGGCCGCGACGAACGGGCCCGTCGCGAGCACGCCCCCGAGGGCGACCACGCCCCGGTGGCCGAGCGGCCGGGCGGCGGGCTGGAGTTCCGGCCGCCCGACGGCGTGCACCCGGGGCAGATCGGCACCCTCATCGACGAGCAGGCCGACGTGGTCGACATCACCGCCACCATCGTCGACCTGGCGGCGCGCGGCCACATCGACATCCACGAGCAGGAGCGCGAGCACTTCTCCGCGATCGACTGGCTGCTGCGCAAGCGCACCCCGCCGTCGGGGGATCCGCTGCTGCGCTACGAGAAGGTGCTGCTGGACGCGCTGTTCAACGGCCGCGACGACGTCCGCGTCTCCGAACTCGGCGACACCTTCGCGGCCCGGCTCGCCGAGGTCCGCAGCGAGCTGTACCGCGACGTGGTGCGGCTGGGCTGGTTCGCGCGGCGCCCCGACGCCACCCGGGGGCGCACCGCCACCGTCGGCATCGCGGTGTGCGTGGCGGGGGCGGTGCTCACCGTGGGGCTGGCCTTCTTCACCACCTACGCGGTCACCGGCCTGGCGGTGGTGATCGCGGGCGCGGCGCTGGCCGTGGGCGCGCAGTACATGCCCGCGAAGACCGCCCAGGGCAGCGCGGTGTTCGCGCACACCTTGGGCTTCCGCGAGTACCTGCACCGCGCCGAGGCCGGAGAGGTGCCGACCGAGCAGCGGGTGGAGCTGTTCTCCCGCTACCTGCCGTACGCCATCGTGTTCGACCTGGTCGACCGCTGGGCGCAGATCCTGGCCAGCGCGGGCGCGAACGGCGGCGGCCACGACGACCTGCCCTGGTACCACGGCCCGGCCGACTGGCGGCTGTCGGACTTCGCCGACTCCATCCGCACCTTCACCCTCACCATGTCGGGCGCGATCTCGGCCACCCGCCAGTTCCGCACCCTCAGCTGAGCCCGCGCCGCTCCCGGCGCGGGCTCAGGCGCGCGGGTCAGGCCCCGGCGCGTTCGGGGCTGACCTCGCGGATGACCCGGGAGCTCCAGGGGCACCAGTGGCCGCCGGGGAGGAAGGCGCCGCCCGCCTCGTCCAGGTGGTCGTTGACGTACTGGGTGTTGGCGTCGCACACCTCGATCGCCACCTCGAAGAAGTCGACGGTGTCGGGGTCCAGGCTGAAGTCCCAGCGCGGGTTGTAGGGCATCTGCCTCTTGATGATCCGGCCGTGCACGTGGACCCGCTCCGTCTCCTCGCCGGACACGATCCGGCGGGCGTGCGCGATCCGGGCGTCGTCGGTGAGCTTGAAGACGAACTCCGGTTCGTGCGGGGTGGTGGTGAAGGCGAAGTAGGCATCGGCCATGGTGAACTCCGTTCGTGGCGAATTCCGGCGGGTGGCGCCTCGGCTCCCTACCGGCGGCCGCGACCCTCCCGAGTCGTGCCCGGAGGGTGAGCGCGCGAATACGGAGCGCGGGTCATGGTCGGGGCAGGGAAGCGCAATGCGGGGGCAATTCGCAGGGGATCGCGCTGGGCGGCGAACCCGCGCCGGCATCACCCGCGTGCCGGATCCGCGACGACCTCCGCCGACCACGACTCCGCCCGTCCGGCTCCGTCCCCGACCGCATAGCCTGAAGGCATGAACTCCGTGTCGCTCAGCCTGCCCGGCGCGGTGCCGGGCGCCGCCCCCGACGCCGACGTGGCCGCCCACTACGGCGATCCCGTCGCCGAGCAGCGCGCGCTGGAACGCGCGGCCGGGTGGGTGGACCGGGGGAACCGGGGCGTGCTGCGCGTCACCGGGCCCGACCGGCTCGGCTGGTTGAACGACCTCACCTCCCAGCTCGTGCGCGAGCTCCCGCCGGGCGAGGCCACCGAGGCGCTGGTGCTGGGCCCGCACGGCCACGTCGAGCACCACCTGAGCGCCGTCGACGACGGCACCGCCTTCTGGGCGCACGTCGAGCCCGGCACGATCGGCGCGCTGCACGCCTACTTGGACTCCATGCGCTTCCTGCTGCGGGTCGAGGTGGACGACGTCACGGACTCCTTCACCGTCCTCACCCTCGCCGGCCCCGAGGCGGCCGCGCACGTCCCCGACGGCCTGGTGGCCCGCCGCACCGGCGAAGAGGTCGACCTCTTCGTCCCGACGGAGACCGCCGCCGCCACCGCCCAGGCGCTCACCGCCGCCGGGGTGCGCCCGGCCGGGATGTGGGCCTACGAGGCGCGGCGCATCGCCGCGCACCGCCCCCGCCTCGGCCTGGACACCGACGACCGCACCATCCCGCACGAGACCGGCTGGATCGGCCCGGCCGTCCACCTGGACAAGGGCTGCTACCGGGGCCAGGAGACCGTCGCGCGGGTGCACAACCTCGGCCGCCCGCCGCGCCGCCTGGTCATGCTGCACCTCGACGGCCACGCCGACCGGCTCCCCGCGCACGGCGCACCGGTGGAGGCGGCGGGCCGCGCCGTCGGCTTCGTCGGCAGCGCCGCCCGCCACCATGAACTCGGCCCCATCGCCCTCGCCGTGGTCAAGCGGAACACCCCGGTCGACGCCGAACTGCTGGCCGACGGCATCGCCGCCGCCCAGGAGGTCGTCGTCTCCCCCGACACCGGCGCCAACGCCAACATCACCCTCCGCCGCACCCCGAGGGCCTAGCCGCCGGGGCGCACCGCCCTGACCGCCGGCCGGGCGCACCGCCTTGCCCGCCGCGAGCACCCGCCGCTCCAGGCCGACGGCCTCCGGCGTACACTCACCGGCGCACTGTGCAAGACCATGGCGAACCGAGGGGAACGCATCGTCCGTGCCCGACCACGACGACCCGGCCTGGGGACCGCTCCCGGCCCGGCCGGCCGCGCTGCGCTGGCTGCTGCTGCTCCCGCTGACCCTCCTGTTCCTGCCCCTGTGGTGGGTGCTGTGGGTCCTCTTCGCGATCTGCTGCTACGGCGCGGCGGCCGTCGCCCAGCTGCTCGTCTACCTGGTGCCGCGCGCCGAGACCGGCGCGGTGCGGGTGCTGGACGCCCTGCTGAGCCGGGTGCCGTTCATCCCGCTGTGGTGCGTCACGCCGGTGGCACTGGTGCGGGACGGCGACACGGCGTACTACCGGGCGCGGGTGGACCGGCGCGTCGGGAGGCAGACGCGGCTGGTGGAGACCGCCGGGCCCGCCCGCGAGATCCACCGCGACCTCGACCTCGGCGCGCACTACTACCGGGGCGCGGGCGCCGCTTACGTCCTGGGTGTCGCCTCGGAGCAGGGCTGGCGCCTGCATCCGGTGCTGCGCTCCCATCCCCGGCGCCGCCTCCGGCTGCGCCACGACGGCCGGCCACGGCCGCACCCCGGGAACCGGCCGGCCTAGACGCTCCTCACCCGGGGCCGCCCCAGGCGGCTCGGCCGCGCCGGGGCCGCACGTCCCTGGTCACGGCCGGCCCCGGCACTTGACCTTCGACCCGACTCGAAGGCGTACCGTCGCCCCATGGGCGACTACCGGATCTCCGACCTCGCCGCGCGCAGCGGCTTCCCGGCGAGCACGCTCCGCTTCTACGAGCAGGCGGGCCTGCTCCCGGCCCGCCGCACGGCCGCGGGCCACCGCCGCTACGGCGACACCGACCTCGACCGCCTCGCCCTGATCCGCACCGCCAGGTCCTACGGCCTGCCGCTGCCCGAGATCGGCCGCCTGCTGGCGGTCTGGGAGGGCGGCGCCTGCGGCCCCGTGCGGGCCGCGCTGCGCCCGCTGCTCGCCGAGCGCGCCGAGCGCACGGCCGAGCGCGCCGCCGGACTCGCGGCCGGCGCCGCCGCCCTGGCCGAGGCGGACGCCGCCCTGGCCGCCCCGCCCCCGTCCGGCCCGTGCCGCGACGGCTGCGGCTGCGTCGACCACCGCGCCGCCCCGGCGCGCTTCCCGGACGCCGCACCCGTCGAGCGCGGCGCCGCCCCCGCCGCGTGCGGCCGCGACTGCGCCTGCCGCGCGGACGCGGCGGCTGCCCCGGCCGCCGCCTGCTCGCTGCCCCCGGACGCGATGGCGGCGCGGGTCGCCGCCTGGCGGGCGCTGGCGGCGCGGGCCGTGCGGCGGGAGGCGCGACCTGACGGAGTACGGCTGATCTTTCCGACGGAACCGGAGCTGGCCGCCGAGCTGGCGCGGCTGGCAGCGGCCGAGCTGGACTGCTGCGGCTTCTTCGCCTTCACCCTGGAGCTGGACGCCGAGGGGTTGCGCATGGCGGTGCGGGCGCCCGAGGCGGGCCTCGGCATGCTCGCGGAGCTTTTCGGCGCCGGTCCGTCCGTTCGGTAGCGTTGGCGGGCCGGTCCGTGCCGACGGGCCCCGCGATCGAAGGGCCGCCATGCCGCTCCGCTCCATCCTGCTGTTCGCGCTCGCCGCGCTGGCCGAGATCGGCGGCGCCTGGCTGGTCTGGCAGGGCGTGCGCGAGCACCGCGGCTGGATCTGGATCGGCGCCGGGGTGCTGGCGCTGGGCCTGTACGGCTTCGTCGCCACCCTCCAGCCCGACGCGCACTTCGGCCGCATCCTGGCCGCCTACGGCGGGGTGTTCGTGGCCGGGTCGCTGGTGTGGGGCATGGTGCTCGACGGCTACCGGCCGGACCGCTACGACATCATCGGGGCGCTGATCTGCCTGGTCGGCGTCGCCGTCATCATGTACGCGCCGCGCGGCGGCTGAGAGGACGGACGATGGCGCAGACCACGGCGGGCCCGGAGAACGGCCCGGTCGCGGTGGACTTCTGGTTCGACCCGGCCTGCCCCTACACCTGGCTCACCTCCCGGTGGATGCGGGAGGTCGAGCGGGTCAGGCCCGTCGCGGTGCGCTGGCACGTGATGAGCCTGGCGGTCCTGAACGAGCACCGCGACGAGGACCCCGAGGGCGACACCGAGGGCTACCTGTGGATGCCGGTGCGGATCTGCGCCGCCGTGGCGGCCCACGGCGGCGAGCAGGCGCTCGGCCGCTTCTACACCGCGCTGGGCCGCCGCTTCCACGGGCCCGGCGGCCCGGACTGGGAGGCGGTCCCCGACGCCCTGGCCGAGGCGGGCCTGCCGGTGGAACTGGCCGGGGCCGCCACCGCCACCGAGCACGACGGCGCCGTCCGCGCCTCGCACGGGCGCGCGATGGAGCTGATCGGCGGCGACCACGTCGGTACCCCGGTCATCGCGGTGGACGCCGACCGGGGCCCGGAGGCGACCGCCTTCTTCGGCCCGGTCATCTCCCGGGTGCCGGTGGGCGAGGACGCCGGGCGGCTGTGGGACGGCACCCTGCTGGTCGCGGGTGTGCCGGGCTTCCACGAGCTGAAGGGCCGCCCGCACGAGGCGCCGCGCACCGGCACCGTGCCCGACCGCGACCTCGCCGTGTGACGGACCGCCGCCCGGCACCCCGCCCCCGGCCTCAGCCGAGCGCCGCCCGGAAGCGGTCGCGCAGGCCGCCGAGGCGTTCCACCGGCTCGTTGGAGAACACCAGGCGCAGGAAGTCGGCGCCGCTGGGGCCCCAGCCGGTCATGGGCGTCGCCGCGACGCGGCCGCGGTGGAAGAGCAGTTCGGCGGCCGCCGCGGGGGCGAGGCCCATGGCGCCGGTGTCGACGAGCAGGGACCAGCCGCCGTGCGGGCGGACGCAGGGGTAGTCGGCGAGCTGCCTCAGCACGAGGTCGCGGCGCCGCTGCCACTCGCGGGTCGCGGCGGCGACGTCGGCGGCCGCGTCCGGAGCGGTCAGGGCGGCGGCGACCGCCTCCTGTGCGATGCCGACCTGGCAGACGACATTGGTCAGCCCGACCAGTTCGACATCGGCCATGATGGCGGCCGGTCCGACGACCCAGCCGACCCGCCAGCCGATCATGCGCAGCTCCTTGGCGGCGGAGCCCACGGTGATGGTGCGCTCGGCCAGGCCGGGGTGGGCGGCGGGGTGGTCGGGGGCGCGCCCGTCGAAGCGGATCCGCTCCATCGCGGCGTCGTAGACCAGCCAGCAGCCGTGTTCGGCCACGGCCGGGGCCAGCGCGTCCCAGTGGCGGCGGTCGAGGACGGCTCCGGTCGGCATCGCGGGCGACATGACCAGCACGGCCGCGGTGTCGGGGCCGACCGCGGCGGCGAGCTCGTCGGGGTCGGTCTCCCAGCCCGCCGCCGCACGGGTGGACGGCACGTGCCGGGGCACGCCGCCGGCGAGCCGGACGCGGTTGGCCAGCCCGGCGTAGACGGGGTCCGCCAGCACCACCTCGCGGCCCGGCTCGACCACGGCGAGCAGCACGTTGAGCACTCCGTTGAGGCCGCCCGCCACGCTCACGCACTCGGTGTCGGGGTCGTAGGCCGCACCCGCGAGGCTGCCGACGTGCCGGGCGGCGGCCTCGCGCAGCGAGCGGCGCCCGCGGAAGGGCAGGTAGCTGTTGGCGGCGGGGTCGTCGACCGCGGCGCGGGTGGTCTCCAGTGCGACGCGCGGCGGCCGCAGGTCGGTGTCCAGGTTCTCCAGGCGCAGCAGCTCGGGGTCGCGGGCGGCGTCGGCCGCCTCGCCCACCTGGTCCACGCCGATGCCGGGGATGTGCCGGAGCCGGGTGACGGCCATGGCGCCTCCGTTCCATAAACAGAACGTTCTGTTTGCGGAACACTAGGGACCGGACGGCGTACAGTCAAGGCGTCCCGCACCGAAGGCGAGCCGAGGGGAAGCATGGATCTGGCCGGCCAGGTGGGCCGACGTCTGCGAGAACTCCGCACGGAGCAGGGCATCTCCCTCTCCGAGCTGGCCCGGCGCTCCGGCCTGGGCAAGGCGACGCTCTCCGAACTGGAGAGCGGCCGGCGCAATCCCACCCTGGAGACCCTCTACGCGCTCACCACGGCGCTCTCCACGCACCTCACCGCGGTGCTCACCCCCGCCACCGCGCAGGCCGAGGTGTCCGGCGGGGCGGTCGACGCGGTGCTGCTGGAGCGGTACCAGGACGACGAGGCGACCACGGAGGTCTTCCGGGTGCGCGTCCGCGCCGGCGCGCTCCAGGAGTCGCCCGCCCACCCTCCCGGCACCACGGAGCGCATCATTGTCCTCGGCGGCACCGCCCGGGTGGGCCCCACCGGAGCGGCCACCCTCGTGGGCCCGGGGCGGCAGGCGGACTGGGCCGCCGACGTGCCGCACGAGTACAGCGCCCCGGACGGCGACGCCGAGGCCGTCCTGGTCGTCCGCTACCCCCGCCCCGGCGGCGCGGCCGCGCCGCGCTGACCGTCAGCGGCCGTGGTGCTGCCCTTGCGAGGCGCGGCCCGCGGGCGCGTGGTCGCCGGGGCAGCCGCCGCAGCGGCCGAAGACGGTGAGGTGGTGGATGTCGGTCTCGAAGCCGAGTTCGCCGCGCAGCCGGTTCACGAAGCCGTCGGCGACGGACGGGCTGATCTCGATGACCTCGCCGCAGTCGCGGCAGACCAGGTGGATGTGGTCGGCGTGCTCGGCGAGGTGGTAGGTGGGGGCGCCGTGGCTGAGGTGGGTGTGGGTGACCAGCCCCAGCTCCTCCAGCAGCTCCAGGGTGCGGTACACGGTGGAGATGTTCACGCCCCTGGCGGTCTCCTGCACCTTGGCGCAGATCTCCTCCGGGGTGGCGTGCACCAGGTGCTCGATGGCCTCCAGCACCATCTGCCGCTGCGGGGTCACCCGGTAGCCGCGGGAGCGGAGTTCTTGGTGCCAGGTCGCCGACATGCCTCCGAGTGTATGCATGGCCGTGCGACGCGGCTCACGAAAAAAGAGTTGCCTCCTGCGTCCGGTGCCGCATAGCGTTCAACTACGCGCGAAAGGAGGTGGTCCGAAAGTGCATGCTTCTAGGACTCGCGAGGTGGCTGTCCGCTAGCCGCCGTCGCCTGGTTGCCAGTCGATGACGGCTCGCGAATCCAAGGCAGACACCCGGGCCCCTGGGGGTCGACACCAGTCCGGTCGACCGGTCTCCGTCCGGAGACGACCCAGGGGTTCGCCCATTTTCGGGGGCCGGCCGGCGGCCCCCTTCTCGTCTCGGCCGAGCGCCGCCGGACCTCAGCGCACCCGCTTGAGCTGCGCCGACAGGTACGACTGGAGCGGCTCCCCGAAGGCCGCGATGTCCCAGGCGTAGCCCAGGTCCTCGCCGATCATCCCGTACAGCCGGTGGCCGCCGGTCACCTCGTGCGCGGTCTCGGTGCGCGCCACCACATCGGTGTGCAGCTCCACCCGGCGGAAGGCCACTGTGCCGACGTAGACCTCCGAATAGCCCTCGGGGTGCGTCAGCAGCACCTCTACGCCGTTGTCGAGCCCTTCGGCCTCCTCGGCGCCCGCCTGCGCGCCGTCGGCGCCCGGCCGCGCGGCGCTCACGGGCCGCCAGAAGCCCGACTCCGCGGCAACCGTCTCGCCGATGCGGCCGTCGTCGTCGAGGCGCCAGGCGGTGCTGGTGTACACGAGGTAGGGCCGGCCGGTGTGGGTGAAGGTGACTTCCTGCCCGAAGCGGAAGCCGTCCATGGTGGCGTGCCCGCCCACTCCGGCGCCCTCCCAGACGCCGAGCAGGAACGACAGCCTCTCCAGAGCCGGGTGCAGCGGTGTGTCCATGGGGGCCCAGCCTACGCAAGGTGCGCGGGGCTTCGGTGGTACTACGCGGTGTTCATCACCCCGTCGCCCTTGTGGCCTCCGCGGCTTCGGCGACGGTGTATGAATATCGGAACCATAACGAGCAACCGAACGACCCGAGAGGACGCGCGTGATGGCGCTGGCCGGTGCTGCGCTCGTGATCGTCGCGGCGCTGGTCGCCCCGCTGGCCTGGACGGCGCTGCGGCGCTGGTGGCGGGAGGCGGCACGGCGCCGGATGGCGCCGCCGCCGGAGCCGGGCGTGCCCGCGGTGCTGGTCGGCACCGCCGCCCCGGGCCCCGGCGGCCCGGTGGAGTCGCGGCTGGCCGGGGTGGAGTGCGTCTGGCACGGCCACGAGGTCCGCCGCCACTACCGCACCCGCCCGGCCCCCCGCCGCCGCCCGGCGCACGCCGAGACCGCGGAGCGGCCCGACCCCTCCCAGGGCGGCGAGGCGCCGCCCGGCGAGCTGCGGTGGGACTCCATCGCCGAGTTCACCTCGCCCGACACCTTCGTGCTGACCGGCCCCTTCGGTCGGCTGCTGGTCGACGGCCGCGAGGCCGTGCCCGACGACGCGCTCATGTGCCTGCAACGGGTGATCTCGCGCAGCGCCGAGCGCAGCGGCAAGGGCGACGACCTCCTCGCCCGGGTGGCCGGCCGCATCTCGGGCGTGTTCCGCGGCGAGACCCTGGAGTTCGAGTACCTGGAGTGGGTGGTCAGACCGGGCGAGCAACTGGAGGTCACCGGCGCGGTCGAGGAGCGCGACGGTGTGCCGGTGCTGACGGCACCGCCCGACGGGCGGCTGCGCTTCGCCGCCGCCCCGCCCGCCCCGCACCCGCCCTTCGGCCCCGCCGACGCGGTCCGCGCCGTCGGCTACGGCGTCACCGTCGTGCTGACGGCCGCGGCGGGCGTCACCCTGCTCGCCATCGGCTGAACCCGGCCCCCGCCCCTGGACCACCCGGCCCGTACAGCGGTTAGGGTGCTGGCATGGCGCGCTCTCTGGTGATCAAGGCCACGGCCGGAACCGACGAGCCCGAACGCTGCAACCAGGCGTTCACCGTCGCGGCCTCGGCCGCCGCCAGCGGGGTGGAGATCTCCCTCTGGCTCACCGGCGAGGCCGCCTGGCTGGCCGTCCCCGGCCGCGCCGAGGAGTTCGAACTCCCCGAGGCGGCCCCGCTCGCCGACCTGATCGGCACGGTCCTGGCCGCCGGACGCATCACCGTCTGCACCCAGTGCGCCGCCCGCCGCGGCCTCACCGGCGAGGACCTGCTCGACGGCGTCCGCATCGCCGGTGCCCCCGCCTTCGTCGAAGAGGTCACCGCCGAGGGCGTACAGGCGCTGGTGTACTAGCCGGAGCGCTTCGATCGCATCCGCCCCGAGCCGGGCCACAGCGTCCCTGTCCTTCGCCCGGACATGCGGCGGACCGTCCTGGACGCGCGGCACCGGCGGCCGTCTGACCTGATCCGGCCGCTTCCGCCCCTGTCGCCCGCCACCGGTCCATGCGTCTCTTATGGCGCGGTATAACCGCATGGCCGCCGCCATCCGGCGGCGCGGGACGAGGGGGGGGCGGAGTGCAGGTCGAACTGATAGTGGCGCTGGGGCTCGGGGTGGTGGCGGCCGGGCTGGCCGTGTTCGGGTACCTCTCGCGCAAGAAGCGGTGGCGGATGCAGGACACCCCCACGCTGAGCGTGGTGGAGATGAACCAGGCCCTCGGGCTGCGGGCCGAACTGCACTGCGAGGCCGTGGGGGTCGCGCAGCCCGGTGCCGGCGGGCCGGTGCGCGGCCCGTTCTCGGGCACGGCGTGCGTGTGGCACCGCACCACCGTCACCCGCCACTACGAGAAGTGGGAGTACAACTCCCAGACCAAGCGGCGCGAGCGGCGGCGGAGGCAGCAGCAGGTGGCCGACGAGCGCTCACCGGCGCCCTTCCGGCTCCAGGACGACAGCGGTCTGCTCACCCTCGCGCCCGCGGAGGCGTCGGTCGACGGCGCGGTCAAGAGCTTCGACCGCTACCAGGAGGCCCGCGACGGCCACACCGTGCAGCTGGGCCCGTTCAGCTTCCGGGCCGGGGGTGGCGGCACCCTCGGCTACACCTACCGGGAGTGGATCATCACCCCCGGCACCCGGCTGTACGCGCTCGGCCAGGTGGTGCGGCAGGGGCCCGAGCTGGTGATGGCCAAGCCCGAGGGGCAGGAGTTCGTCGTCTCCACCCGCAGCGAGGCCGAGATCACCAAGGGCCTGCACATCCGGGAGCGGATCGGCTTCATCGGCGCGGCCGTGGCGGCCGCGGGCGGGGCGGTGGCGGCGCTGCTGCCGGTGTTCGGCTGAGCGGAGCCGGGCCCGCTCAGCCGATGGCGGCGGCCAGCCGCTCCTCGCGCAGCCGCTCGCCCCAGCCGGGCGGCAGCGGCGGGATCTCGCCGACCGTCCAGCGCAGCAGCAGGTCGGCCAGGCCGGGGTTGCGCGGCAGGGCCGGGCCGTGCAGGTAGCTGCCGACGACGTGTCCGGCGTAGCCGCCCTCGAAGCCGTCGCCATTGCCGACGCCGACCACCGTGCGCGACAGCGGGGTGGTGCCGGGGCCGAGCTGGGTGCGGCCCTGGTGGTTCTCGAAGCCGGTGATCCTCGGCACGCCCAGCGCGGGATCCACGTCGGCGACCAGCTCGCCGACCGCGCGGCGGTCGCCGCGGCCGCTGCGGATGTCGAGCAGGCCCACCCCGGCGATGGGATTATCCTTGTCGTCGCCGAAGGTCTCGCCGATGATCTGGTATCCGGCGCAGATGGCCAGCACGGCGGCGCCGCGCTCGGCGGCGCGCTTGAGGCCGCCGTCGGCGATCAGCCGCCGCGCGGCCAGGATCTGCGGGCGGTCCTCGCCGCCGCCGAGCAGGTAGACGTCGCCCTCGACCGGCACGGCGTCGCTGGAGTGGACGTGCACGATCTCGGTGGGGATGCCGCGCAGCCGGGCGCGGCGCTCCAGGATGAGGGCGTTGCCCTGGTCGCCGTAGGTGCTGAGCAGGTCGGGGTAGATCCAGACGATCCGAAGCGCGCTGTCGTTCACGTGACCCTGCCCCACTCCGTGCGGATCTGCTGGAAGGCGGTGTAGTTGGCGACCACGTCCAGGCGCTTGGTGCCGGTCTTGGCGACGGCCTGGTCGATGTGGTCGATGACCTCGAACTCGACGTCGTCGGTGTCCAGGCGCAGCGCGAGGTCGGTGCGGCGCTCGCCGAGCACGAACACCTTGCGGCCGCGCAGCACGGTGTAGTCGACGTCCCACAGCCAGGAGGTGTCGCGGCCGTCGGGCACCTGGGCGTTCACCGACAGCGCCACCGGCACCGGCGGGGGGTCGAGGATGGCGAAGGACTCCAGCCAGCCCGCGGGGTTCTTGGCCATCAGCAGCCGCACCTCGACGGGGCCGCGCTGGATCGAGGAGTAGCGCCCGGCCACCGAGGTGACCTCGCGCAGCCGCGGCAGCGCGTTGTCGGGCGGCACGCCGAAGACGGCGGCGGTGGCCAGCGCGATGGCGGCGTTGGCGCGGTTGGCGTCGCCGGGCAGCTTCATCCGCAGCTCGTGCTTGCGGCCGTGGGGGTCGGTGACGGTGTCGCCGTCGAGGACCCAGGACGGCTCAGGGCGGCGCAGGCCGCACTCGTGGCACTCCCAGTGGGGGTCGGCGGAGCGGTCGAGGTGGCCGCCGCACTCGGGGCAGCACCAGGAGTCCTCCTTCCACCGCTGGCCGGCCGCCACCCAGGTGGCATTGGAGGAGCCGAGGCCGGCCCAGGCGACCAGCGGCTCGTCGCAGTTGGCGACGACGTGCGCGGGACTGCCGCGCAGCGCGAAGCGCCACTTCTGGGCGAGCAGGTTGATCTCGGAGGCGCGGTCCATCTGGTCGCGGCTGAGGTTCATCAGCACCACCACGGCCGCCTTGGTGTCGGACAGCACCATCGGCAGGTACTTCTCGTCGACCTCCAGCACGGCGTTGCGCGCTTCGAGGTCGGAGGAGAGCGCGGTGATGTGGCCCGACGGCATGTTCGCGCCGAACTCGTTGGTGGCGACCGGGCCGAGCGCGCGCAGCGCGTTGGTGATCAGCCGGGTGGTGGTGGTCTTGCCGTTGGTGGCGCTGACCAGGGCCAACTGGCGGCCGCGGGACAGTTCGGCGAGTACGTCGGGCTCGACCTTGAGGGCGACCCGTCCGCCGATGACCGAGCCGTCGCCCCGGCCGGTGGCCCGCGACAGCCGCGCGGCGCTGAGTCCCAGCGTCGCGGCGAGCCGGGCTCGCAACGATAGCTTGCTCATCTTCTCCACATCACAGCCGACAACGGGCAGGACTCCGTCTGAAGGATCGTAGCCGCCCCGGCCGGCCGCCGCGCACGGGTAACCGACCCGTAACGGCGCGGCGGGCGGCCGAGGGCCTCAGCGGCGGGGCCTCCGGGTGCGCCAGTCCAGCCGTTCCGGCGGCGGCCCGAGGTTGGGCGGGGCGGTGGACATCGGGGACGGCGGGTCGA
Source organism: Allonocardiopsis opalescens (assembly GCF_003002095.1). Classification (GTDB taxonomy): domain Bacteria; phylum Actinomycetota; class Actinomycetes; order Streptosporangiales; family Streptosporangiaceae; genus Allonocardiopsis; species Allonocardiopsis opalescens. The sequence goes on from NZ_PVZC01000002.1 coordinate 447,803, forward strand.
CCCGGCTGGGCACGACGGGGCGGGCGGCGGGCCCGGCCTGGGCGGGCTCCTCGGGGGCGTCGGGCGGCGGCAGCGGCGCCGGGGCGGCCGCGCCCGGCACCGGCGCCTCGGGCACCGGCGCGGCCACGCCGCCGGTGCGGCGGGCGCCGTCGAACTCCGCGATGGTGCGGTTCTCCAGGGCGTGCAGGGCGGGGTTGACGTCGGCCAGCACCAGCCTGCGCCCGCTCGCGTCGGCGTAGGTGATGATCATCGCGGTGGCGGGCAGCTGCTGCAGCTCGTGCTGCTCGACCAGGAACTCGCGGGAGCGCTGGAGGCTCTGCGCCTGCGACTCGTTGGTGCCGATCGCGCGGGAGGTGTTCCGCCCCCAGGCGGTGGAGGCGTTGATGCCCTCGCTGATGGCGGTGGAGTCGCTGGTGGAGAAGGAGGAGTTCGCGTCGCGGCTGCTGGAGAAGGTGCCCGACGCCGACAGCAGCCAGCCGTCGTCGCTGTGGCCGCTGCCCCGGCTGCGGCCCTTGCTGGTGGACTCCGAGTAGGTGGTGGAGGTGGAGTCGCTGGTGCCGACGGTGGAGGTGTAGGAGTCGCCGAGGGTGTCGGTGATGGAGGAGCCGACGGTCTCGGTGAGCTGGCTGAGCACGAAGCGGTGCTCGGTGCCCAGCTGCTCGGCGGCCGCCTTGGCGTCCTCGGCGTTGCCCAGCCGCATGTACGCGACGGCGGCGTGGCCCCGGCCGAGCCGCTCCTTCACGGGGGCGCCCAGCGAGCGGTAGGCGAGCACGAGTCCGGCGCGGGTGGACTCGCAGGCGTCGGTGAGCCGGTCGAGCACGTCGCCGCGCAGCTTCTCGGCGCCGCAGACGATCAGGGTGTGCTGCCAGGGCAGCGCCTCGGGCGCCTGGCGGAGCAGGTGGGTGAGCGCGGTGACCGCGTAGGTGCCGAGCACCTTGTTGCCGAAGACGCCGGAGCGGCGGTCGGTGGCGACCACCCGCAGCCGCGAGCGCGGCATCCGGGCCGGGCGGGTGCCCAGCGACTCCAGCTTGCGCAGCTGCGCCTCCAGCGCCCAGGCGCGCTCGATCACCACCCGGTCGGTGGCGCCCTGGCCGTACAGGGTGGTGATCCGCTCCACCTGCTCGGGGGTGAGCAGACCGGCCCGCACGTCGTCGCGCGGGTCGCCCACCTGGGCCAGGGCGCGCAGCGCGGCGGCGACGGAGGCGATGGTGGCGCCCTCGCCGAGGATGCCGAGCAGGCGGTCGAGGATGGAGTTGTCGAAGGAGAGGTCTCGGGTGCTGCTCTCCTTCTCACTGACGCTGACGACCAGCGAGAGCAGGTCGGCGGTGGCCTCCCGCCCCAGGCCCAGGCCGAGGTCGAGCCGGGGCAGGTCGGCCGGGAGCACCCACACCAGCGGGTCGACGCCCGAGCGCTCGGCCATCGCGACCAGGTCGGTGGCGACGGCGCCGTCGGACAGGTCGAGCACGATCACGTCGCCGCCGGCCGCGAGCCGGGCGGCGCCGATCATGGTGACCGCCGCGGACCAGCCGACCAGGGTGCCCCCGGCCAGGTCGACCCGGTTGACGTCAGGCGGCAGGGCGACGGCCTGCCAGGGGCGCTGCCGTTCGAACTCCTCGCGGCGCTCCTGCCAGACGTGGTGGAGTTCGGCGTGCTCCTCCTGCTCGATGCGGAGCCTGCGGTCCTTCTCGGTCCGGATGCGGTCCAGCCGTTCCTGCTCCTCGCGGATGCGCTCCTTGAGCGCCTGGCCGCCCTGCCAGGTGGCGTAGGCGGTGAGGGCGGTGATCACCAGGCAGCAGCCGATCAGGATCGCGCCCAGGACGGAGTTGACCGCGCCGGTGGCGGTCAGCACCAGGAAGACGACCACGCCGGCGGCGGCGCCGATCAGCACGGCCTTGAGCGGCCGGTTGATCAGGTTCTCCTCGCGGCGCTGGGCCGCGACCCAGTCGTCGCTGATCCGGTCGTGCTCGGGGGGCACGGGGCGGCGCGGCGGCGGTCCGGGGTCGGGGTGGTCCTGGCGGAACTGCCAGCCCAGTCTGACCTGGTCGGGGCGGACGCGGAGCTCAGGTGAATCAGCCGACATCGAGTTCCTGCCTGTGCTACGGGCCTGTTGTTCGGGGTCTCCGGCGCGGCGGCGGGGTCGAGCCGCCCGGCGCCCGGTCCTGCGGTCCCCGTGTGCGGAACTGTAGCGGCGCGGGGCCGGTCGGGCGGATGGGCGGGGCGGGCGGCTCGGGCGGGGCGGGGTCGAGGTCGGGGGGCCGCCAGCGCTGCCGCGGCGCGGCCGGGCCGGCGTCGGCGTCGGCGGGGACGGGGGCGGCGAGCGGCATGCCGCGGCCGCCGGGCCGACCGGATCCGGCCGGATCGGCCGGGGCGGCGGCGCGCTTCCGGGCGGGGACGGGCGGCGCGGGCTCGGCGGCCTCCGTTCCGGTGTCGGCGGGCGCGGCGGCGTGGCCGAGCCGCGGCGGCACGGCGAGCACGTCGGCCAGCATGCGCCGCCTCGGCCGTTTGACGGCCATGACGAAGGTGTAATCGTCCAGTTCCTGGATCTCGGCGGGGGTGACCGCCAGCACGCGGTCGTGGCTGGGCCCCTCGCCCGGCTCGTCCAGGCCGGCGCTGTACGCGGCGCTCTCGGCGACCTCCGGCGCGGCCACCGTGCCGCGCCGCTCGCCGGCCAGCCGGGCCAGCCGGAAGGCGGCGTCGGAGTCGGTCATCCGGTGGATGAGCACAGTGCCCATGCGCTCGCCGAAGCGGTCCAGGGTGGAGCCGACCTCGGCGCGGTCGTCGGAGGTGGTGAAGACGGGGGCGACGCCGTCGCGCACGCCCCGGTTCACCAGCTCGGCCAGGGGCTCGGCGGGCAGTTCGTCGCAGCGGTCGATCCAGACCAGGGCGTCGCCGCCGATGCCCATCTCGCGCAGCTCGGCGCAGCGGGCCAGCAGGTCGTGGACGACCAGCCCGGCCAGGGAGGCGGCGGCGCGGCCGTGGGCGGAGGTGTCCAGGCTGAACAGGACGGCGCCGCGCCGCACGATGAGCCGTTCGAGGTCCACGCCGCCGTCGCCTGCCTCGCCCTCGGCGAGCCGCCCGGGGTCGGGGCGCAGCGAGGGGCCGAGTTCGGAGCCGAGCAGTTCGCGCAGCCGCGCCGCGACGGTGGGCAGCGGCCGGGCGTCGGCCTCGATCACCTTGACGCAGACCTTGACCCGCTCCAGCAGCCGCTTGCGGTGCGGGTGGTGGGCGGGGATCACCTCGGCGCGCGCCCGCAGCGCCGCCGGGCCGAGCAGGTGCGCCACCTCGGCCAGGACGGGGGTGCGGGGGTCGCCGGGCGCGGCGTCCAGCACCGCGAACAGCTCGCGCAGGTAGGCGCGGGCGGTCCTGCGGTGCTGCTCGGCGATGCCCGCCCAGTCGACCATGCCGAGCACGAGTTCGGCGCGGTGGGCGGGGTCGCCGCGGCGCAGCGGCTCGTACACGGCGGCCTCGCCGGGGCCGATGACCTGGGCGGGGATACCGGTGGCGCGGCAGGCGTCCAGGAAGCGGCGCCGGATCTCGTCGCTGCCGGACAGGTCGACGGCGACCACCGGCTTGCGGCGGCGCAGCGCCCCGTAGACGAGCTGGAAGCTGGTGGTGCTCACCCCGGTGCGGGACATGCCGACGGTCAGCACGCCCTCGGCCAGCTCGCGCCAGGTCAGCACCGCGCGCTCGCCGGTGCGCCGCACCACGCCGACCGCGACGCCGTCCTTGGTCAGCACCGCGCCCCGGCGCACCGCCAGGCCCGAACCGGCCCGGCGCAGCAGCACCAGCGGGGAGGGGTGGCGGTGCCCCACCCGCCACTCGTCGGTGTGCAGCCAGTCGAGCCAGACGAAGAATGCCGCCTCCGCGGCGCCGACCGCGATGGCCAGCGGCAGCTGGCCGGGCAGCCAGCCGGCCCAGCCCGCCCAGGCGGCGGCGGGGTCGCGCAGCCGGGCGGGGTCGCCGGCGACGCCGCCGAAGTAGCCGAGCACCTCAAGGGGGCCGCGCACCAGCCCCGCGACGGCGTCGACGGGCCCGGTGACCAGCGCCCACAGCAGGCTGAACGCGGCCGGCACCACCAGCCAGGACGCGGGCAGCCTGGCGGCGCGGGCGATCAGGTAGAGGCCCGCGACGGCGAGCAGCGCCAGCTGCGCGAGCACGAGGTGCGCGAGCAGCCACAGCAGCCAGCAGGCGCCGAGGACCTGCGCACGGCGCGGCATGGTCTTCGGCAGCAGGTATCTGGCACGCCGAGGGCCGCGTCGGCGGGCGTCTGGCGTCGGCATGGGACCCTTGGGCGTTCGGCGGAACCGGCTGGTGGGCGGGCTGGACCAGGCGTCTCGGGGCCCGTCACCGTTCGGGGTTTTTCGGCAACAAGGTTTTCAGGCGGGCTGGCCGCTGTCCAGATCGCTATGTCCGCCCTGGTGATCACTTAGCCGCTGGTAGCGGCGTCGGGGCAGCTCAGCGGCGCTTCCGCCGTCCGGCGCGCGAGTAAGGGTGTTGTCACCCGAACGACAGGGCGGTGCGGCGCGGCCGCTCAGACGCGTCCGCTCCCGGCACCGCGCGGGCGCCGGGAGCGGACGTGGGACGGAAACGGGCGGGTGCGCTCAGGCGGTGACCTGGACGTCGATCACCTTGCCGGTCTCCGCCTGGACCGGGTAGGTCTCGGCGAAGCCGCCCGAGGCGAGCACGCGCAGCTGCCAGGGGCCGTCGGCGGCGAAGAAGCGGAAGGTGCCCTCGTCGCCGGTGGCGACCTCGCCGGCGAACTCACCGTCGGGGTTGAGCAGCCGCGCGTAGGCGCCGCGCACGGGCCGGCCGTCGCGGGTGACGGTGCCCTGGATCACGGCCTGGCCGCCCGCGTCGACGTCCTCCAGCGCGACCCCGCCCACCGGGGCACCGCAGCCGTCGGCGCTCACTTGGCCTCCCCCAGCTCCACGGGCACGCCCACCAGCGAGCCGTACTCGGTCCAGGAGCCGTCGTAGTTCTTCACGTTGTCCAGGCCGAGCAGCTCGTGCAGGGCGAACCAGGTGTGCGAGGAGCGCTCGCCGATCCGGCAGTAGGCGATGACGTCCTTGTCCAGGTCGACGCCGGCGTCCTGGTACAGCTCCTTCAGCTCCTCGTCGGACTTGAAGGTGCCGTCCTCGTTGGCGGTCTTCGCCCACGGGATGTTGCGCGCCGTGGGGATGTGGCCGGGGCGCTGCGAGGTCTCCTGCGGCAGGTGCGCGGGGGCCAGCAGCTTGCCGGTGAACTCGTCGGGCGAGCGCACGTCGACCAGCGCCTTGCTGCCGATCGCCGCGACGACCTCGTCGCGGAAGGCGCGGATGGACGCGTCCTGCTCGGAGGCGCTGTAGCTGGTGGGGGTGCGCTCCGGCACCTCCTCGACCAGCTCGCGGGAGTCCAGCTCCCACTTCTTGCGGCCGCCGTCGAGCAGCTTGACGTCCTGGTGGCCGTAGAGCTTGAAGTACCAGTAGGCGTAGGCGGCGAACCAGTTGTTGTTGCCGCCGTAGAGCACGACGGTGTGGTCGTTGCCGATGCCCCGGCTGGACAGCAGCTTCTCGAAGCCCTCGCGGTCGACGAAGTCGCGCCGCACCGGGTCCTGCAGGTCCTTCTTCCAGTCGATCTTGACCGCGTTGCGGATGTGCCCCTTGTCGTACGCCGACGTGTCCTCGTCGACCTCGGCGATGACAACGCTGGGGTCGTCCAGGTGGGCTTCCACCCAGTCGGCGTCCACGAGGACGTCGGAGCGGGCCATGATGAGCCTCCTTGTTCGGCTTGCTTGATCTATCCGGTCTGATCGGTAGTGATTGACGTCGCCGTGCGGACGGCGTCGGCCGCACCGGCCGGGTCAGGCGGCGGCGCGCCCGGCCGGGAGCAGCCGCCGCAGCACCAGGTACATCTCGCAGCCCAGGCAGAAGCCGAAGGCCGCGTTGAGGAAGGCGGCGACCAGTGCCGCCGCCGTGGCGCCCAGCGCCAGCCACTCGGCGCCCAGCGCGTAGCCGGCCAGCCCGGCCAGCGCGAAGGCCAGCCCGACGCCCTGCGCGAAGCGGGGCGGGGCGGCGTCCTCCAGTTCGGCCGGCGGCCCGAGCCTGGGCCGCAGCGCGACCGCGTACAGCAGGCCGTAGGGCGAGTGGCGCGGCCCGGCCAGCGCGGCGATCGCGAACACCGCCGCCTGGGCCGCCAGCAGCCACACGCTCCCGGTGACCAGCACGGCGGCCAGCACGAGCGTCGTCAGCACGGCGGCGAAGCGCTGCCCGCGCGGATCGATCTGCATGGTTCAGGCCCTTCGCAGGGGACGAAAGAGCGGAGTGGTGCGGGTGACGGAGCGGGGTGCTCCGGGGACGGTGCGCGATGCGGCGGTGTCGACCCGCGCCGGGGCGCGGGGACATCCAGGCCGGGGAAGCTCAGGCAGTACGACAGAGCGCGGTCTCGCAGCGGCCGAAGTCGACCGCGCGCCGCTTGGTGAGCAGCTGCCTGGTTCCGGTGAGCACGTCCCCGATGCTACGGCGCATGACCGGCGATGTCACGGCCGAGTTTCCGTACCACCCCCCGCCGGCGGCCCGGAAGCCTGTGATCAGCACCACGGCGGCGGCCCGCCGGGCGGCTTTCGGCCGGACCGCGGGCGCCGCCCGGCCGCTCCGCCTCGGCGCCGCAGCGGCGGAGCGCGTCACCGGACGGCCTCGCCGATCGCCGCGATCACGTCGGCCTTCCGCGGCAGCCCGGCCGCCCGCCGCACCACGGCGCCCTCGGCGTCCAGCACCAGCAGCGTGGGCGTGCGCAGCACGTTCAGGCGCCGCACCAGTCCGAGATTGGCCTCCGCGTCCAGCTCCACCTGCCGCACTCCGTCGACCATGCCCGCCACCTCGGCCACCACCCGCCGCGTCGCCCGGCACGGCTGGCAGAACGCGCTGGAGAACTGCACCACCGTCGCCCGCTCTCCCAGCGGTTCACCCAGCTCCGCCGCGCTCAGCACCTCGCCGACCGCCCCGCCGCCCACCGCGCCTCCCCGCCGCACCCCGCGGAACCGCCCGCCGCGCCACCGCCACACCAGCCCGAACACGGTGGCGCCCCCCAGCGCCACCACCAGGACCACGAGTCCGGCCGTTCCGGTCATACCAAGATCCAATCATCACGGGATCTCGGGCTATTCCCGGTGGCAACTCCGGACGGCGCAGCACTCTCGTTGCCGGAAGCTCCTACTGCGGCGTCTGCGAGAGCGGGATGTCCTGGCCGGTGGCGGTGATGGCGATGCCCTCGTCGCGGACGACGGCGTCGGAGATCTGGAGGCCCATGGGGAGGGTGGAGAAGCCCATGCCGAAGCCGAGCTGGTCCTGGACGGCCTCGATGGGGACGCTGTCGACGCTGACCTGCTGGGGGACGGCCTGGAGGCCCTCTTCGGTGACTTCCAGGGCGAGGGTGGCGGAGACGGGGACGGCCATGCCGAGGGCGGTGATCTGGCCGTCGATGCGCAGGAGGTCGCCCTCCGGGGTGATCTCGAAGCCCTCGGGGGCGCGGCGCTGGACCTCGGAGTAGGGGACGACGACGGTGCCCTCGGCGCTGCCGGCCACCACGGAGGCGGCGCCGGAGGTGAGGAGGTCCGACAGCGGCGCCTGGACCTCGCGGAGGTAGACGTCGACCGAGCTGACCTGGACGTCCTCGTAGGTCTGCTCGCCCATGGTGACGCGGATCTCGTCGTAGGTGCCGCTCACCGCCTGGGTGAGGAAGGGGAAGCCGGCGATGGCGACCGCGGGCTCGCTCTCCAGCTGGAAGCCCGACTGGATGCGGCCGGCAAGCTCCGACTGCGCGGCGCTGTGCGCGACCCGGTCCAGAATGCCCAGACCGATGACGAGCACGATCAGCACGATGCCCAGACAACCCAGAAACCTACGCATGGCGCACCCAATCATTCCGTACCGTCCGTAGCGGAGGCGCTGCGCACGGTCCTCGAAGCGGCAGGCGCGTCGTGCCCCACCTGAATCGCGGGAAACCTTACCGCTTGTCGTAATAGGAAGGATTGACATGGCGGAAAAGCGGGCGAACATCCCGGGCACATTTTCCCGTTAGGCCCGTTCGCCCGGCTTGTCCGGTTCGCTGGGCCGAGTCCGCCGGCAGGGGCCCGGCCGCTCCCGGTCGCGCGGGCCCGCGTCCGCCCGCCCCGCGCGACCGGGCGTCAGCCGCCCGCGAAGGGGGGCAGCACCTCGACGGTGGCGCCCTCGGCCAGCGCCACGCCGGCGGGGTCGCGGCGGCCCACCGGATCGGAGTCCACGAGGAAGGAGCTGCGCGCCAGCACCCGGCCGAAGCGGTCGTCGCCGGAGCGCCGCGCCCGCACCGCGGCCAGCGCCTCGGCGAGCGTGGCGGCCTCGCAGCTCTCCTCCTGGGTGCCCGCGGCCTCGCGGGCCGCGGCCCAGTACCTCATGGTCACGGTGGGCATGTCGGTTATCCTTGTCTGCGGACGGGATCCCGGCAAAGGCGCCAGGTGGGTGGATGTTGCCCGGATCCCTTCGTCGTTCGAGCCCTGTCATCCCGGGGTTCCACGCTGTGGAAGGGCATGTATGAGCAACCTACTGCTCCTCACCGACACCACCGAGCCCGCGGACGAGATCCTGCCCGCGCTCGGGCTGCTGACCCACCAGGTGCAGCTCGCGCCGGCCGAGGCCGCCGCCCTGATCGACCTCCAGACCAGCGAGAGCGCCCCCGTGCACGCCGTGCTCGTGGACGCCCGGCGCCAGCTGGTCGTGGCGCGCGACCTCTGCCGGCTGCTCACCACGACCGGCCTGCGCTGCCCGCTGATCGCCATCGTCACCGAGGGCGGCCTGGCCGCGATCAGCGCCGACTGGGGCCTGGACGACGTCGTCCTCGCCGACGCGGGCCCCGCCGAGGTCGAGGCCCGGCTGCGGCTCGCCGTGGGCCGCACCGACGGCGACGGCGACACCGGGGAGATACGCTGCGGCGACCTGGTGATCGAGGAGGCCACCTACAGCGCGCGGCTGCGCGGCCAGGTGCTCGACCTCACCTTCAAGGAGTTCGAGCTGCTGAAGTTCCTGGCCCAGCACCCCGGCCGGGTCTTCACCCGCGCCCAGCTGCTCCAGGAGGTCTGGGGCTACGACTACTTCGGCGGCACCCGCACCATCGACGTCCACGTCCGGCGGCTGCGCGCCAAGCTCGGCACCGAGCACGAGACCCTCATCGGCACGGTCCGCAACGTCGGCTACCGCTTCGTCCCTGAACTGGGCGAACTCGGCGAGGCCGAGACCGTAACCGCCGGTTAATTCGCTGCCGCCGCGCTCCGGCCGCCACCTGCCCGACCAGGGCCGACGCGCTGGAGGCGGTGACCGGGGGCGGCCCCGCGTGTTGACGCGCGCAGGGGTCGCCCCGTTACCGTTTGCGGTGTGGATGTGTGGTTCGAGCGATACCAGGTACATAGACTGCTGCACATCCTCGACCCGCGGCCGGCGGCCGTAGTACTGGGAGGGCGGTAGCGGTGACGATTCGCGGACGTGTGACGGCTCGGTCGCTCATCGCCGCCACCGCGGGGATGGCGCTGTTCGTGCCGCTCGGCGCCGGCGTCAGCTGGGCCGACACCGGCACCGCCGACCCGAGCCCCAGCCCGAGCACCCCCGCCGAGCCGATCGAGCTCGTGCTCACGGTCCGGCCGACCGGCGAGGTCGAAAGCGACTCCGAACTCGTCTTCAGCCTGGGCGTGGTCAACCCCAACGACCAGCCGGTCGTCATCGAGTCGGCCGAGGTCAACGTGGTGCCCGCCGAGCTGGACGCCGCCTTCGAGGAGCTTGCGCAGCTCGAACTCCCCGCCACCATCCAGCCCAACACCGGCCCCACCACCGTGCTCACCGCCGAGGGCGCGGTCGAGGCCGAGGGCACCGAGAACCTGGAGTTGAGCGCCGTGGGAACCGCCACGGCCGAGGGCGCAGAGCCGGTGGAGTCCGAGGCCGCCGGGGTGACGGTGCTGTCGGAGCGCATCGCCTGCGACGACGGCTCCACCGTGCCGCGCGGCGACGACTGCCCCACCCCTAGCCCCACCCCCACGCCCTCCCCCACCGGCTCCGACGACCCGGACCCGACCCCCGACCCGGACCCCTCCGAGTCGGAGTCCGGCTCTGGCGGAGGCTCCGGCGGCGGCTCGCCGTCGAACGGGTCCAACGGCTCCAACGGCGGCTGGTCCGGCTGGTCCCCCTCGGCCAACGGCCCGCTGCTGGACGTGCCCAGCTCCGGGCTGACCGGCGGCGACCTCGACGACCTCCTCGGCGGCGACCCCTTGGCCGACTCCCCGCTGCTCCAGGACGAACTGGCGCTGCCGATGGTCACCCCCTCGGTCTCCGGCGAGGACCCGGCGGCGACCACCGCCAATGTCGCCGACGTCGCCGAGCCCTCGCCCACCGTGCAGCCCGCCATCCTGCTCGGCGTGCTGGCCCTGCTGGCCTGGCTGGCCATCCCCGCCATCCCGGCCCGCCGGGTGCGCGTCGGCGGCTACGGCACCGGCCGGCACCGCAGGCCGGTCAGCCTGAAGCCCTTCGACTTCGCTCTGCTCACCTTCTGGAAGAAGTAGCCGCCCACCGACTGACCACCCCCGCGCCGGCAGCGGTCGAAGCACGACCCGCACCGGCGGTCGAGTCCCCGGAGGCTGACCATGCGGCGCCGAAGCTCCGTCCGCGCCCTGCCCGCCCTGGTCGTCGGCCTGGTGGTCTGGCTCTCCGCCTTCGCGTTCACCCCGGCGGCGCACGCCGAACCCTCGCCCTCGCCGTGCCCGAGCGCGGAGACCTGCGGCGAGCCCGAGCCCACGCAGGAGCCCGAGCCGACGCAGGAACCGGAACCCACCCAGGAGCCCGAGCCCACCCAGGAGCCCGAGCCCACGCAGGAACCGGAGCCGACCGAGGAGCCGGAGCCCACTGAGGAGCCGGAGCCCACCGGGGAACCCGAGCCGACCCAGGAGCCCGAGCCGACCGGGGAACCCACGGGATCGCCCACCGGTTCGCCCACCGGCCCCTCCCCGTCGCCGACCGGCCCCTCGCCGACCTCGACCGGCTCGGACGGCCCGCCCGGCGGTGGCGGCGGCTCACCCGGCGGCGATGGCGGTGGCGGCGGCTCCGGGGACGGCGGCTCCGGCGGCGGCTCTGACGGTTCCGACGGCCCGTCCGGCGGCTCATCGGACGGCGGCGGCGCGCAGGGCGGCGAGCCCTTCGCCACCACCAGCGGCCCGGTGCCGGCGCCGGTCGAGGTGGGCCCGCCGCTGCTCGGCCCGCCCGGCGCCTCCTTCGCGGCCCCGTCCGCCGCCGACGCGCCGATCCCGCTGCCGCTGGTCACCGCCGAACTGGCGCTTCCCACCGTCACCCCCGAGCCGCCCGGCTCCGGCCGGGCGCTGCCCGCGGGCGCCACCACCGGAGCCGCCGCGCTCGGCCCCGCGCCCACCCTGCGCCCCGCCGTCCTGGCCGGCGCCGCCGCGGTGCTGGTCTGGCTGGCACTGCCCGCCTGGCTGGGCGCCCGCCGGGTGCGCACCGGCGCGGCCTACCCCGGACGGCACCGCCGCACCCCGGCCTGAGCGGCGCGGCGGACGGCCCGGACCGATCGGGGCGCACCGGACGCGTCGGACCGGGCCGGAGCGGGCCCCGCCCGTAGGCTGGCTTCATGATCGACGTCCGCATCGAGGTGCATCCAGAGCTCTCCGACGACCAGGCGGCCGCGGCGCTGCGGCTGGTCGACGCCGCGACGGCGGCCGACTCCACCGCCCCGCTGTCGGAGCAGGCCGCGCTGCGGCTGCGCTACGGCGGCCAGACGGCGCTGCGGCACATCCTGCTGTGGTCCGGCGACGAGCTGGCGGGGCTGGCCACCGCGGAGCTGGACGGCCTGGCCAGCGACTGCGTCGCCGAGCTGGTCGTGCACCCCGGCCACCGCGGGCGCGGCCACGGCCGACTGCTGCTGGACCGGCTGCTCGCCGAGGCCGGGCCCCGGGTGCTGCGGCTGTGGGCGCACGGGCGGCACCCGGCCGCCGGGCGGCTCGCGGAGCGGGCCGGGCTGCGCCCGGTGCGCGAGCTGCTGAAGATGCGCCGCCCGCTGGGCGCGGCGGCGCCGGCGCTGCCCGAGGTGAGCGTGCCGCTTGGCATGAGGGTCCGCACCTTCCGGCCCGGCGCCGACGAGGCGGCGTGGCTGGAGGCGAACGCCCGCGCCTTCGCCGACCACCCCGAGCAGGGCTCGATGACCCTCCTCGACCTCCGCCACCGCGAGGACGAGGACTGGTTCGACCCCGACGGCTTCTTCCTGGTCGAGGACGGCACCACCGGCGCGCTGCTCGGCTTCCACTGGACCAAGGTGCACGCCGACGGCGCCGGCCTGGATCCGGGGCGGCCGGTGGGCGAGGTCTACGTGGTCGGGATCGATCCGGCGGCGCAGGGGCGCGGGCTGGGCCGGCTGCTGACCGTGGTCGGGCTGGGCCACCTCCGCGACCGCGGGCTGGAGCAGGTGCTGCTCTACGTCGAGGCCGACAACGCCCCGGCCGTACGGCTGTACCGGGGGCTCGGTTTCACCGAGTGGGATGCCGACATCATGTACTCGAATGAACCGGAACCGCCCTGACCTGGGGTTACACTCCGGTTCACCGCTGGGAGGCGGCTGACGTGCCGGGGTTTCGGGCGCGGTGCGGCGATCACGTTCCGTCGGCCGGCGGAGCACAGCATGTGGCCGCGCCTAAAACAACGGCGCATGGTTGTCAAGGTTTGGGAACCGATGCCGAGACGTGCTTGTATCGTGACTTCACGCCGGTGACCTGCGTGTTCATACGTACGTTAGTAGTAGGCCACTGTGATTTCCCTTACCGAAGCGGCACCGTTCACTGCCAGTTCACCTTTGCACGAACGGATCGTCACTTGTCCTCCTTAGCGTCACTTTGCGTGGTCCGCGGATCGGGCCATTCCCCAATCCCATGACCCAGTCCATGGAAGGACAGGTAGGGCAGTGAAGCTCTCCAAGTACGGCAAGTTCGCGGGTGTGGCGCTGGCCGGCGCCCTCGCCCTGAGCGCCTGTGGCGGCGACCCCGAGCCGGCGGGCGGCGGCAGCGCCTCCCCCGCGGCCCTCCCCGAGGGGGTGGAGTGCGCTCCCGGCACGCTGAACGCGGGCGGCGCCACCTCGCAGGAACTCGCGATGAACGCCTGGCGGTCGGCCTACCAGAGCGCCTGCCCGGATGCGACGGTCAACTACGACCCCACCGGCTCCGGCGCCGGCCGCACCAACTTCGCCGACGGCGCGATCGCGCTCGCCGGCTCCGACGCGGTGATGGACGCCGAGGAGCAGGCGGCGGCCGACGAGCGCTGCGGCGGCCAGGCCGTGCACCTCCCGCTGTACATCAGCCCGATCGCCGTCATCTTCAACCTGGAGGGCGTCGATGAGCTGAACCTTAGCCCCGAGGTCATCGCCGGGATCTTCAACCAGGAGATCACCAACTGGAACGACGAGGCGATCGCGGCCGACAACCCCGACGCCGAGCTTCCCGACCTGGAGATCACCCCGGTCAACCGCTCCGACGAGTCGGGCACCACCGAGAACTTCGTCGCCTACCTGTCCGCCGTGGCGCCCGACGCCTGGCCGCACGAGGTCTCCGGCGACTGGCCGAGCGAGCTGTCCTCGCAGTCCGGCCAGGGCTCGGCCGGCGTGGTCACCACCGTCCAGGGCGGCAACGGCACCATCGGCTACGTCGACGCCAGCCAGGTCGCGGCCAACGACCTCTCCTCCGCCCGCGTGGGCGTGGGCGAGGAGTTCGTGGAGTTCTCCCCCGAGGCCGCCGCGGCCATCGTGGACAGCTCCCCCGCCGCCGAGGGCGTGGCAGAGGGCGACCTCGCCATCGAGCTCGACTACACCACCGAAGAGGCCGGGGTCTACCCGATCGTGCTGATCTCCTATGAGATCATCTGCACCTCCTACGAGAACGCCGAGGAGGGCGCGCTGGTGCAGAGCTTCGTGTCCTACCTGGCCAGCGAGGACGGCCAGCAGGTCGCGGCCACCGAGGCCGGCTCCGCGCCGATCTCGGAGACCACCCGTGAGAACGTGATGGCGGTGCTCGAGGGCCTTGGCGCCTGACAGCCGCGTCGGCACGTAGCCCCTGAGTCGGGTGACCCTCAGTGGTCACCCGGCTCGAGGCATGTCTGAAGCACCTTCCCCGTGACCCGCCGCAGCACCGAGAAGTTCCCACCGGAGCCCGCATGACCACCACCCAGCCCCCCCAGACGGAGCAGCCGGCCAAACCGCCGCCCGGCCGCAGGACCAGGCGCCGGCCCGGCGACCTCGTCTTCGAGAACAGCGCACGCCTGTCCGGCGTGCTCATCCTGGTCATCCTCGCCGCCGTCGCGGTGTTCCTGCTCGTGCAGGCGCTGCCGGCGCTGAGCGAGAACCAGGGCAACTTCCTGACGGACACCGAGTGGGCGCCCAGCGGCGACGCGCCGTCCTTCGGTGTCGCCGCCCTGGTCTTCGGCACGCTGCTCGCCGCGGTGCTGGCCCTGGTCATCGCCACCCCGGTGGCCGTGGGCATCGCCCTGTTCATCAGCCACTACGCCCCGCGCCGGCTGGCGTCGCTGCTCGGCTACGTCGTCGACCTGCTGGCCGCGATCCCCAGCGTCGTCTACGGCCTGTGGGGCATCACCTGGCTGATGCCGCAGATCGGCCCGTTCTTCGAAGGACTCAACCGCTACCTGGGCTTCATCCCGATCTTCGCGGGCCCGGTGGCCAGCCCGCCGCGCACCATCCTCACCGCCTCCATCGTGCTGGCCGTGATGATCCTGCCGATCGTCACCGCGGTGGCCCGCGAGGTCTTCCTGAAGACCCCCACCATGCACGAGGAGGCCGCGCTCGCCCTCGGCGCCACCCGCTGGGAGATGATCCGGATGGCGGTGCTGCCCTTCGGCCGCTCCGGCGTGATCAGCGCGGCCATGCTGGGGCTGGGCCGCGCGCTGGGCGAGACGATGGCGGTCGCCATGGTGCTCTCGCCGGGCCTGCTGATCGACTTCTTCCTGCTCCAGGCCGGCCACCACCAGACCATCGCCGCCCTGATCGCCCTCCAGTTCCCCGAAGCCAGCACCTTGCAGGTGAGTGCGCTGATCGCGGCCGGCCTGGTGCTGTTCGCGATCACCCTGGTGGTGAACATGGCCGCCCGCTACATCGTGTCGCGCCGCAAGGAGTTCACCGAATGAGCACCCTGACCACACCCCCCGCCGCGCCGGGCGCGGGTGTGTCCCTGCTGAGCCGCAGCCTGCCGCGCTGGGCTCCGGCCGCCACGCTGGCCGGCAGCGCCGCGGTGGTGGCGGCCGTCCTGGTCGCGGTGGGCGCGTTCGGGCTGGCGCAGTGGACCGTGCTGTCCGTGCTGCTGTTCGCGGTCACCATCACCGCCGCCTCGGCCTCGGTCGAGGGCGGGCGCCGCGCCAAGGACCGCCTGGTCACCACCCTGGTGTACGTCTGCTTCGGCCTGGCGATGATCCCGCTGGTCAGCGTGTTGTGGACCACGGTGCAGAACGGCGTCCTGCGGCTGGACCCCTACTTCCTGCAGACCTCGATGCGCAACGTCCTGGCCAGGGACGACGCCGGCGGCGCCTACCACGCCATCATGGGCACCCTCATCGTCACCGGCTGGGCCACCGTCATCTCGGTGCCTGTCGGGCTGATGACCGCCATCTACCTGGTGGAGTACGGCCGGGGGCGGCTGGCGCAGGCCATCACCTTCTTCGTGGACGTGATGACCGGCATCCCGTCGATCGTGGCGGGCCTGTTCATCGCGGCGCTGTGGCTGCAGCTGTTCGGCGCCGGCAACTTCATGGGCTTCGCGGGCTCGTGCGCCCTGTCGGTGCTGATGATCCCGGTGGTGGTCCGCTCCAGCGAGGAGATGCTGAAGCTGGTGCCCAACGAGCTGCGGGAGGCGTCGTACGCGCTGGGCGTGCCCAAGTGGCGCACGATCGTGAAGGTGGTGCTGCCCACCTCGATCGCGGGCGTCACCACCGGCGTGATGATCGCGATCGCCCGGATCATCGGCGAGACCGCTCCGCTGCTGGTCACCGCCGGGTTCACCGACTCGATCAACTTCAACGCCTTCGACAGCCGCATGATCACCCTGCCGGTGTACGTGTACCGGCAGATCTCCCAGGGCGGGCAGATCCCGTTCGAGCGCGCGTGGGCGGCGGCGCTGACCCTGATCGTGATCGTCATGGCGCTGAACCTGCTGGCCCGGCTGGTGTCGCGGATCTTCGCCCCGAGGACCGGGCGGTGACCCGGCCCGCGCCCCAAGCGGCGCCCCGCACCCCCGACCGGCACGACCTGAGGACGATGAGGAAAAGCTGTGGCTAAGCGAATCGACGTCTCCGGACTCAATGTCTACTACGGTGCCTTCCGCGCCGTGGAGGACGTCTCCATGACCATCGAGCCGCGCTCGGTGACCGCGTTCATCGGCCCGTCGGGCTGCGGCAAGTCCACCTACCTGCGGGCGCTGAACCGGATGCACGAGGTCATCCCCGGCACCCGGGTCGAGGGCAAGGTGCTCCTGGACGACCAGGACATCTACGCCGCCAATGTCGACCCGGTCGCGGTGCGCGGCCAGATCGGCATGGTCTTCCAGCGCCCCAACCCCTTCCCCACCATGTCGATCTACGACAACGTGATCGCCGGGGTGCGGCTGAACGGCCGCCGGATGCCCAAGGCGGAGCTGGACGCCCTGGTGGAGCGGGCGCTGCGCGGCGCCAACCTGTGGAACGAGGTCAAGGACCGGCTGAACCGCCCCGGGGCGGGCCTGTCCGGCGGCCAGCAGCAGCGGCTGTGCATCGCCCGCGCCATCGCGGTGCGGCCCGACGTGCTGCTGATGGACGAGCCCTGCTCGGCGCTCGACCCGATCTCCACCCTCGCCATCGAGGACCTGATCGCGGAGCTGAAGACCGAGTACACGATCGTCATCGTCACCCACAACATGCAGCAGGCGGCCCGCGTCAGCGAGACCACCGCCTTCTTCAACCTGTCGGCCCCCGGCAAGGGCGGCATGCTGGTGGAGATGGGCGACACCAACAAGATCTTCACCAACCCCGACAAGAAGGACACCGAGAACTACATCACCGGCCGCTTCGGCTGACCGGCGCCCGTGCGGGCGGGCAGGCCCCCGCCCGCACGGCGCCTCCCGGTTCCCGGGCTAGAGCACCAGCGCGGTGAGCCAGTAGACGGCCGCGGCGACCAGCCCGGCGGCCGGGATGGTCAGCACCCAGGCGAACACGATGTTGCCGGCCACCCCCCAGCGCACCGCCGACAGCCGCTTGGTGGCGCCCACGCCCATGATCGCCGAGGTGATGGTGTGGGTGGTGGAGATGGGCGCGTGCCAGATGAAGGCGGTGGCGTACAGCACGCTGGCGGCCGTCGCCTCGGCGGCGAAGCCCTTGGGCGGATCCAGCTCGATCACCCGCCGCCCCAGCGTGCGCATGATCCGCCAGCCGCCCGCGTAGGTGCCCAGCGAGAGCACGCTCGCAGTGAGCACGGTGACCCACACCGGCACGCTGTAGCCGGTCTGGTAGCCGGTGGTGACCAGGGCCAGCACCACGATGCCCATGGTCTTCTGCGCGTCCTGCAGGCCGTGGCCGAGCGCCATGGCGGCGGCCGAGACGGTCTGCGCCAGCCGGAAGCCGCGGCTCACCCGGCGGGGGCTGGACCTTCGGAAGATCCACAGGATGGCCACCATCACCAGGTAGCCGAGCAGCCCGCCGACGATCGGCGACAGCACCATCGGGATGACGACGCTGTCCAGCACCCCGTTCCACAGCACCGTGCTGGTGGCGGCCAGCGCCGCGCCGATCATGCCGCCGATGAGGGCGTGCGAGGAGGACGAGGGCAGGCCGAACCACCAGGTGACCAGGTTCCAGGTGATCGCGCCGACCAGTGCGGCGAAGACCACGGCCAGCCCGTTCATGCCCTGGGGCGCCTCGATGATGTCGGCGCCGACCGTCTCGGCCACCCCGGTGCCGAGGAAGGCGCCGATCAGGTTCATCACCGCCGCCATCGCCAGCGCGGTGCGCGGAGTCAGCGCCCGGGTGGACACGGAGGTGGCGATGGCGTTGGCCGCGTCGTGGAAGCCGTTGGTGTAGTTGAAGAACAGGGCGACGCCGACGACCACGAGGAGCGCGAGGAACTCGGCGTCCAGAGGCAGGAGCACGACCTAGGACTCCTTGACCGCGATGCTCTCGATCGTGTTCGCGACGCGCTCGAAGGCGTCGGCCGCCTCTTCCAGCTGCTCGATGACGTCCTTGAGCTTCAACACGCTCAGGGAGTCGTACTCGCCGCTGAACAGGTGGGCCAGCAGCCGCCGGTAGATCTGGTCGGCCTGGTTCTCCAGCCGGTTGATCTCGATCCAGTACTCGGTGAGGTCGCGCATGGAGCGCAGCCGCGGCATCGCCTCCGCGGTGATCTCGGCGGCCCGCTCCAGCACGGCCACCTGCTGGACCACGTCGCGGGGCAGCTGCTTGATCTGGTACAGCACCACCAGGTCGGCGGCGGCCTCCATCGCGTCCATCACGTCGTCGAGGGTGCCGGCCAGCCGGTAGATGTCCTCGCGGTCGAAGGGGGTGATGAAGGTCTCGTTAAGCCGCCTCATGATCACATGGGTATGCTCGTCACCCACGTGCTCGCAGACGCGCAGCTTCTCCGCGATGGCCTCGCGCTCGCTGTCGTCGCTGATCAGCTCGCTGAGCAGCCGCGATGCGGTGACCAGGTTGTTCGCCGAGTCAGAGAACAACTCGTAGAAGCTGTCCTCGCGCGGCGTCAGGCGCAGGCGCACGGTTGTTCCCCCAACTCTTCCGCCCCTCTCCCGGGCAGACATGGCTCGTGAGGATGTTACGGGCAAGTGAGCACCAAGCGAACACCCAGCGGATATCGATCGAACCCTGTCCGCCATCGGTCTGGAAGGCGGCGGATCCGCACCCGGCGGACCGGCCGGATGTCCGGACCGCCGCCGGGCGCGGCAGCGGCGTGGCGGCAGGCGCTCCGGCGCGGGGGACGGCGGGGAGAAGGGGCGGCGCGGCCGGTGCGGTGCCGGCCGGGGCCCGGAGGGAGGGGGTGGAAAAGCGACGCGGATCACGCCGGTCCGCGCCGGGGGGCGGTTGCCGCGCTCGACCGGGGGGACGGGAGCGCCGCGGCTTCAGCGCGGCGGGCCCGCTCGGCGGCGGCGGGCCGCCGCGGGCGCCGGCACCCGGCTGCTAAGCGGACTAGTACTAACGAGTCACATCCTGGCCGACCGGCACGCGCAGGCCGAGAACCTCGTCGATCTCCTCGACCGACAGCCGCCGTTCGCTGATCGCCACCGCCGTCAGCACCTCGGCGTACAACTCGATCTCGTCCAGCGCGACGTGGTCGTGAAGGCGCATGTCGAGGTTGTTCACCGCGCCCTCCTCCCCGTTGCCCTGCCCGCGGCCCGCCGGCGCCGGCGAGCCGGCGCCTCGCGGGTGCCGCGGTCCCCTGCGGTCTCCCATAACCTGCCGTTCAGGCTACGGCGGGACCAGGGGTCCGCACATGGCTAACGCGAGTCATTTTCCCGTTGCCCATCGGCCTTCCCGGCCCGCCCGTCCGGGTCATCGCACCGCGCCGGACTCGGCGGCGGCGTCCTCGAAGGTGTGCCTTGGGTCGTGCAGGGTGCCCAGCGAGACGGCGTCCCTGGGGAAGCACAGCGCCAGCGCCCAGTCCGCGGTCACCCGCGCCTTGCGGTTGAAGGTCGGGACCCGGCCCAGGTGGTAGACGCGGTGCAGCGCCCAGGCCGGCAGGCCCTTGACCCGCACCCCGTAGACATTGGCCACGCCGTCGAACAGGCCCAGGCTGGCCAGCGAGCCGGCGTAGGCGTGCCGGTAGGGGCGCTGCGGCCGGCCCAGCAGGGCGGCGTGCACATTGTCGGCCAGCCGCACCGCCTGGCGGACGGCGTGCTGGGCATTGGGCGCGCAGAACTCCCCCGGCTTGGTCAGGTCGGGCACGGCCGCGCAGTCGCCCGCCGTGTACACCTCGGGGTGGTCGTGCACCGTGAGCAGGGCGGTGGCCGAGATGCGGCCCTTGTCGTCGATGGGCAGGCCGCTCTCGCGGACCAGCGGGTTGGGCTTGACCCCGGCCGTCCACACCAGGGTGGAGGTGGGCACCCGCTCACCGTCGTTGAGGGTGACGGCATCGGCCTCGACCTTGTCGACCATGGTCTTCAGCCGCACCTCGCAGCCGCGGGCGCGCAGCCGCTCCGCCGTCCAGGCGCCCATCTCCGGACCCACCTCGGGCAGGATGCGCTCGGTCGCCTCGACCAGGATCCAGCGCATCTCCTCGGCGCCGATGCCGGGGTACTCCTTGCGGGCGACGTCCCTGGCCATGTCCTCCAGCTCGGCGAAGGCCTCCACGCCCGCGAAGCCGGCGCCGACGAACATGAAGGTGAGCGCCTGGCGGCGCAGCTCGGGGTCCTCGGTGGCGGCGGCGATGTCGAGCTGGTAGAGGACGTGGTTGCGCAGCGCCACCGCCTCCTCGATGGTCTTGAAGCCGATGCCGTGCTCGGCCAGGCCCGGCACCGGCAGCACCCGGGAGATCGAGCCGGGGGCCATCACCAGCACGTCATAGCCGATGGTGCGCTCGCCGCCGCCGGCCGGGGTGAAGCGCACAGTGCGCTCGGAGGGGTCGCAGCCGCGCACCACCCCGGCGAGGACGCGGAGGCGGGGCAGCACCCGGCGCAGCGGCACCACCACGTGGCGGGGCTCGACGCTGCCGGCCGCCGCCTCGGGCAGGAAGGGCTGATAGGTCATGTAGGACTGGGAGTCGATGAGGGTGATGCGCACCCGGCCGGAGCGGATCAGCGGCCCCATCCGGCGCTGCATCCGCAGGGCGGCGTAGAGCCCGACGTGCCCCGCACCGACGATCACGATCTCGCGCTTGGCCATGCCGGGCCCCTAACCCCGGCGGGCGGGCGGAAACCGCGCGCCGGCTAGCCCGCCCAGCGCACTCCGGCGTGCTCGGCGCCCCTGCGCACGTAGTTGTCGGGAGTGCGCGCCTGCCGGGCGATGTCGTCGTCGGTCAGCTCCCTGATGACGCGTCCGGGCACCCCGGCGTAGAGCACCCCGGCCGGCACCGCGGTGCCCGGCGGCACCACCGCTCCGGCGGCCACCAGCGCGCCCGCCCCGACGGTGGCGCGGTGCAGCACGGCCGCGCCGATGCCGATCAGCGCGCCGGTGCCGATGTGCGCGCCGTGCACCATGGCCTGGTGGCCCAGGCTGACGCGGTCCTCCAGCAGGGTGGGCTCGCCGGGGTCGACGTGCAGCACGCAGCCGTCCTGGATGTTCACCTCGGCGCCCACCTCGATGTCCTCGGCCTCGGCGCGCAGCACCGAGCCGTACCAGACGGTGCTGCCGGGGCCGAGGATGACCCGGCCCACCACCACGGCGGTGGGGGCCACCCACGCCTCGGGGTGGATCTCCGGGCCGCCGAAGTCGGCGGACCCGATCCAGGCTCCGGGGTAGCGCTCGGCGTAGTCCGACATGTCCTGCCCTTCCGGCACGCTCTGTCCTTGGGACACGCCGTGCCTTTCCCTCGCTGTCGTCGTCCGGTGCTCCACCGGTCCCGGCCTCCCCTTACTGCCGCTCCTGCACGCACGGGCTGGTGGCGAAGATCCGCGCGGGCGTGCGGTAGGAGTTCACCGAGAACTCCCACTGGTAGTCGCCCGGGAACGAGGGTTCGCTGGGGTCGTCGGTGGAGCGGATGGAGCCGGTCGCGTTCTCGCCCTGCTCGAAACGGTAGCTGGAGACGGTGGTGAAGCCGAGTTCGTGCCAGTAGGCGATCAGGGCGCCGCGCGCCGCCGCGGCCTGCCGCGGGTCGAGTGCGCGGGTCTCCATCTCGATCCGCCAGGGATCGCGGGAGCCCGGACCGCAGTAGTGGTCGGTCCACGGACCGCTCTGCAACAGGGTGTAGCCCAGTGCGGTGCCCAGCTCGGCGTCGATGACCTGCTGCATATCGGCCAGGCCGGTCTCCAGGATGTGAATGGTGTGCTCGAGGTCGTGCCCGCCGTCGCCGCCGGGGGTGCCGTCGATGTGCACGACACTGCGGCCGCCGGTGCCCACCGGGGTCTCCACAAGCGGCAGCTCCGTGGAGCCGGCCTCGGCCCTGGCCAGTGTCCCGGTGGTGAACTGGCCGGCCGCGAGCGCCAGTGCGACGGCGGCCACCGCCCACGGCAGCACCCGCGAGCGGACGATGCCGGACAGTGCGCCTCGGGCCCAGGGGCCGCCGCCCGGAGGGCCGTCGTCCTCGCCCTCGTCGTCCCCGTCCGCCTCGCGTTCGTCCGGCTCGTCCGCGCTGTCGTCGGGCTCGCCGCCGGGTCCGGGCGCGGCCGCCTCCTCGACCGCGAGCTGCACCAGTTCGGCCCGCGCCTCCTCGGCGCTGCGCCCGACCGCGTCCGCGCCGCCGGGCCCGGCCAGGGCGGGCTCCGCCTCGGCGAGCCGGCGGGCCTGGTCGGCATAGCCGGCCAGCAGCACCACCACCTGGGCGGCGGGCAGCGCCGGGGTGATCGGCGGCGGGGCGGAGCCGGAATCGGCCAGCATCGCGCGCAGCCGCCCGGCGGGGAGGCCGGTGGCGGCGGCCAGCAGCTCCGCCCACTGCCCGACCGGTTCCGCGGTGTCGGAACCGCTTGCTCGCAGGCGTTCCAGCATGATCCGGACGGGGTGCATGAGCGGCCCCTCACTGGGAAGGAGGCGGGTCGGGTACCGGCGGGGCCTCGGCCGCGGCACCGGCGCGCCCATCCTGCCGATCGAGTGGTCGGGGTCGGACCGGCGGGACCGACGGACATAATTGTGACCGGGGTACGCGGCGGCACGCTTTTCGGGGTCGATGTTCGCCGATCCGGGCCGGGACGGCACGACCGTGTGGTAGTCCAGAACTGGATGTCGCGCTTGCCCCGGACGAACCCAACCTGGCGATATGACGTGCGGACCACATGTTTCGGCTGCGTAGGGGGATGATGGGGGAAGCGTCTCCGCACCATCGCACCTTGCTCCCTCAGCCGCTGCGCACCACCGACGTCGCTCCGCGATTCGCCACCAACCCACGTGATTGGCTATGAACGAACAGAACGAATTCTTGCCGAACCTGCTCCGCGACGACCAGTTCGACGTCGTGCGGAAGGGCTACGAACGGCGCCAGGTCGACGACTTCATCGCCCGACTCCACCACCAGAACCGCGACCTCCAGGAGCGGCTGGCCCGCGCCCTGGACGAGACCGAGCAGGCGCGGCGCGAACTCCAGTCCGCCCGTGAGCAGGCCGCGCCCAAGGCCGAGCACGAAGTGCTCAGCGAGCGCATGTCCCAGATCCTCAAACTCGCCGAGGAGGAGGCCAGCGCCAAGCGCTCCTCCATCGACAAGGAGATCGAGGGCATCCGCGCCGAGGCGTCCCAGGAGGCCCAGCGGGTCGTCGCCGAGGCGCAGACCCACGCCGACCGCCTGGTCAGCGCCGCCCGCGAGCAGGCGCAGGAGCTGGTGGGCACGGCCCGCAAGGAGGCCGACCAGCTGCGCAGCGTCACCCAGGCCGAGGCCGAGCGCGTCCGCAGCGAGGCCGACCGCCGCGCCACCGTCGTGAACGAGACGGCCGACCGCCGCCTTGAGACGGCCATGGCCACCCACGGCGAGGCGCTGCGCCGGCTCACCGACATCCGCGACACGCTGGCCGACCTGCTTCGGCACGAGGAGTCCTCGGCGTCGATCGAGGAGACGGTGAACAAGAAGGCGCCCCGGTCCGAGGGGCGCTCGAGCCGCCCGGTCAGCCCGGGTGTGTCCCGCCGTCCCGAGCAGCGCGGCTCTGCTGCCCCGGCCGAGGGCCGGTCCGGGCAGCAGGGGCACGTCGGCACCGGTTCGCAGCCGCCGGCGGCGCAGTCGGGTCCGCGTCCGGAGCAGGACCGTCCGGAGAACCGCCCGCCGCAGGACCGCAGGCCGTCGGCGGCTCCCGGCGCCGAGGCGGCGGAGCGGCCGGCGCGCGAGCGCGAGGGCGACCCCGAGTCCACCGACCCGATCCGGCCGCAGCAGCGGGCGGTGGCGGTGGCGCAGCAGGAGCGCTCCGACCGGCAGGCCGCGCCCGCGGGCACCGACGCTGAGGCGACCACCCGGCTGTCCACCGGCGCCAAGCAGGCCGACCGCTCGCCGGCCGCCGCGGAGACGGCGCCGGAGGCCGACGACAGCAAGGATCCGGCGCAGACCACCGTCCGGATCATCAGGAAGAACTGAGGGGCCTGCCTCGGCCGTGACGAGCGGCCCGCGGGCGGCCCCTGACGGGGCGGGCTCCGCGGGCCCCCGGCGGCCGGGCGCGGCACTGGTTCGCGATCACCCATAATTGGCTGCACAATGCGCGAACCATTCACCATCCGGGCGGCCATCCGGTCCGACCTGGGGGCTCTGCTCAGGCTGCTCCAGCACCTCGGCGACGTCCCCTCCCCCGGCCACAACGCGCGGATGTCGTCGGCGGCGGTCCGCGCCTGGACCCGTATCGAGTCCGACCCCGACCGCACGGTCCTGATCGCCGAGCGGCGCGGCCAGCTGATCGGCACGCTCGACCTGATCCTGGTCGCCAACCTCACCCACGACGCCAAGCCGTGGGCGGTGGTGGACAACCTGGTGGTCGACCCGCCGCACCGCCGGCGCGGTGTCGGCCGGGCGCTCGTCGACGAGGCCGTCGACCGCGCCGAGGCAGCGGGCTGCTTCCGGATGGAGCTGCTGTCGCACCAGTCGCGCGAGGACGCCCACCAGTTCTACGCGGCCGTCGGCTTCGAGAACTCCGCCGAGGGCTTCCACCGCTACCTGTGAGCGCGCCCGCTAACGGCCCTTGAGCGGCGTGCCGGGGACGAACAGCACCAGGACCAGCCCCACCAGCATGATGGGCACCCCGGCGAGGAAGAGCGTGCCCATGGCCTCGCTGAAGGCGCCGACCACCAGGGTGCGCACCGCCTCGGGCAGGGCGAGGATGGCGTCGGGCGAGCCGAGCGCGACGGCCGGGCCGCCGGCGGCCGCCCCGGGCGGCGCCCCCGCGGCCAGCTCGCCGGCCAGCCGGTTGGTCAGGATGGCGCCGAAGACGGCCACGCCCATCGCGCCGCCCAGCGAGCGGAAGAACGAGGCGCCCGAGACCGCGACCGCGATGTCGGCGCGCTCCACGGCGTTCTGCGCGGCCAGCAGCAGGATCTGCAGGGTGAGGCCGATCCCGGCGCCCAGCACGGCGATGTAGGAGCCGAGCAGGGTCAGGCTGGTCCCGGTGTCCAGGGTGGACAGCAGCAGCAGCGAGGCGCAGACCAGCACCATCCCGACCACCGGATAGGGCTTCCAGACGCCGGTGCGGCTGACCAGCACGCCGGAGCCGATCGAGGTGACCAGCACGGTGCCGACCATCGGGACCATCATCAGCCCCGACGCGGTGGGGCTCAGCCCCTTGACGATCTGCAGGTACTGCGGCAGGTAGATCATCATGCCGAACATGGCGCTGGCGATGACCGCCAGGCCGAGGCTGGCCAGCACCACCGAGCGGTTGCGGAACAGCCGCGGCGGCAGGATCGGGTCCGACGCCCGCCGCTCGGCCGGCACCGCGAGCGCCACCAGCGCCACCGTGAGGACCAGCAGGGCGGCCGACGGCCAGGAGACCCAGGCGAACTCGCGGCCGCCGAGGGAGAGCAGCAGCATGGCGGCGGCGGCCGCGCCGGTGATGGCGGTGGCGCCCCACCAGTCGATGCGGGCGTCGCGGTTCCTGCGGTTGGGGATGTGCGCGTTGAAGTGCAGCGCCACCATCGGGATGACGGCGAGCGGGATGGTGATGAAGAAGCACCAGCGCCAGCCGAGCCATGAGGTGTCCACGATGAAGCCGCCGAGCAGCGGTCCGGCCACGGTGGACACGGCGAAGACGGAGCCGAGTACCCCGCCGTAGCGGCCGCGCTCGCGCGGGGTGAACACGTCGCCGAGGATGATCTGCGGCAGGGCGGCCAGGCCGCCCGCGCCGACGCCCTGGAAGAAGCGGGCCGCGATGAGCTGCGGCATGTCGGCGGCGAAGCCCGCGCCGGCCGAGGCGAGCACGAAGATGACCAGGGAGAGCTGGAACATGCGCTTGCGGCCGTAGAGGTCCGACAGCTTGCCCCACAGCGGGGTGGAGGCGGTCAGCGCCAGCAGGGTGGCGCTGGCCACCCACGACAGCTGCTCCTGCCCGCCCAGCTCGCCGACGATGGTCGGCAGCGCGGTGCCCACGATCGAGGTCGAGAGCATCGAGGTGAGCATCGCGAGCATCAGCCCGGTCAGGATGGCGGCGATCTGGCGGCGGCTGTACCCGCCCGCCTCCGCCTCGGGGGCGTCCTCCTGCCGGACGACGGGTTGCGCCATGGCGTGCCGTGCCTCCTGGGTCCATGGTCGAGCGCACCGGCGGGGGCGGGCGCGTGGACGGGGACCGCACCGGTCGGCGGAGAATTGATGTACGGTACAACCAAACTAAGTAAACACTGTTTACTTGTCAAGCGACCGAGCCCCGGCGGCGGTGCGCCACAATGGGCTGCGTCCAGGCCGCAGACGGCTCCGTACCAGGTGAGGGCGATTTCCGTGCCAAGCGACACCCCAGGCGCGTTCCACCGGGACGCCGACGCGGACGCCGGCGGGCGTCCACCCGTCAGGGACCGCGCCCTCACCCGGCGGCGCATCCTGGACGCGGCCCGAGACCTGTTCACCCGCGAGGAGTACGGCGCGGTGTCCTCGCGGGCGATCGCCGCCGCGGCGGGCGTGAACGTCGCGCTGATCAACCGGTACTTCGGCTCCAAGCTCGGCCTGCTGCGCGAGGTGGTGGCCGAGGAGGCGGCCTTCCCGCGCATCTTCGAGGGCGACCGCGCCGGACTGCCGCGCCGGCTGGCCCGGCACATGGTCGAGCGCACGCACGGCGGCGGCAGCCCGCTGCTGCGCGCGCTGAACCGGTCGAGCGCCGACCCCGACCTGAAGGCGGTGTTCCGGGAGCGGCTGGACTCCGCGCTGGTCGGCCCGCTGCGGGAGCGCCTTGACGGGCCCGAGGCCGAACTGCGCGCCGAGCTGGCCGTCACCTTCCTGGTGGGGGCGAGTACCCTGCGCCAGATCCACGAGCGCGGCGGCCTGGCCGACTACGACCCCCAGCGGCTGGAGGACCGGCTCACCGGCGTGCTCGCCGCCTGCCTGGGCGAGGAGCCCTCCGGCGGCTGACCGCTCAGCCCGGCGGCGCGGCCCGGTCCCGCTCGGCGCGGCGGCGCGCCCGCCGCCGTCGCCACAGCACCACCAGCCCGGCGGCGGTGCCCAGCGCGAGCACCAGCCCGAGCACGGGGGCGAGCACCGCCGCCAGCGCCATGCCCAGGCTCAGGCCGTCCTCGGCGGTGCTGACGATCGGCGCGCCGGCGCCCATGGTGGCGGCGTTCACCCCGGCCCGGCCGACCGCCTTGAGGCCGTGGAAGGCGAGCGCGATCAGCACTCCGGCGATGACCGGCCCCCAGTCGGCCGCGGTGGCGGCGGTGGGGTCGACCGTCTGCGCGGCCGCCCCGGCGCCGAAGGCGATACCGCCCGAGGTGGGCCGGACCACGGTCTGCAGCACGTCGTTGACGTGGTCGACCATCGGGACCTTGTCGGCCACCACCTCGATGACCAGCAGCACGCCGAGCACGACGAGGGTGACGGGGTGCTCCAGCCACTCCCAGCCGCCCGACAGCGGCACCAGCTCGGTGTAGCGGGCCAGCAGGCCGACGACCAGCAGCGGAATGTAGGCGTTCAGGCCCGCGGCGGAGGCGAGCCCGGTTCCGACCAGCGCCTCGATCACCGCCGGCCGTCCGGGCGCTCAGGGGCGGTCCACGTGTTCGGCACACCGGCATTCTGCCCGTGTCCGGGCGCTACCCGCACGAACGGGGACCGGTCGGGCGGTCCGGTTCCGGCCGCCGGGGGCTGGAACCGGACCGGCGCCGGCGGCGCCCGCTACTGGCGGTAGTTCTCGACCTGCCCCGGCGGGCGCACGCTCGCGTCGTCGGGGTCGCGGCCGAACTCGGCCTCGGCGCGGCGCTGCCTGAGCAGGTCCCAGCACTGGTCGAGCCGGACCTCCAGACCTTTCAGACGGTCGCGCTCCTCGGCGCTCAGGGCCTGCGGGCCCTGCGCGCCGCTCCGGTTCCGCAGCGCGCGCTCCTCCTCCACCAGTTCGGTGATCGACCGCAGTATCTCGGCATTGCCCGCGTCGGGACGCGCGGGCTCAGGTGCTTGGGTCATGCGCCAATGCTTCGCCAGTCGGCCCCGATGCACAATCCCTGGTTTCGAACGGAAGGTAAAAAGAACACCAGGACCATCGGCTTCCGCACTTAATTGCTCGGCGAATCGCGGCCGGTGTGCTGTTCTGATCCGCGGTGGCGCCAGGGCCGATGCGCCGCCCACGGGGGATTCGGCCCAGCACTCAACGGGGGATCCAATGCTGTTCACCACTGTTTTCACCGCCAAACAACGGCTCAAAAAGGCCCGCCGGTCCCATACCGGCTTCGCGGCCGCCATGGCCGCGGTGGTGGTCGGGCTGACGACGCTGGCCGGGGCCACCGCGCCCGCCTCGGCCGGGCCGCTCCCGGCCGAGCGCGCTCCGGGCACCGCCGAGGAGGCCGTCGAGCACGCGCTCAGCAGGGTCGGCAAGCCCTACCGCTACGGCGCCGAGGGACCCGACGCCTTCGACTGCTCGGGCCTGGTGCAGTGGTCGTTCCGCAAGGCGGGCGTGCGGCTGCCGCGCACCACCTACGACCAGTACGACGTCGGCACCCGGGTCTCCTACGGGAACCTGCGCCGCGGCGACGTGGTGTTCTTCTACTCCGGCCCCGGGCACGCCGGGATCTACCTGGGCGGCGGCCGGATGGTGCACGCCCCCAACTCCGGCGGCCGCGTCGAGGTGGTGCGGATGTCCGGCCACTACCGCGGCCACTTCGCCGGCGCGGTGCGCGTCACCTGACCGGCCCGGCGCGCCGCCCCGCCGCAGACCAGGCGCCGCGGCGGCGGCGCGCCCCGCACCGGCCATCCCTCGGCCGCGGAATCGAATACCGTCCCGCCCTGGTCCGCGGCCGCCCGCACGCCGTTCGGAGAATTGCGGTCCGTGGTCGATATTCGCGCGCCGAAAGGTGATTACCATCCACTGAAGCGGGAACAGCGGTGGCCTTCTGAACGGCTCCTCCACCGCGCGGTGCACATCCGCGGCGGCATTTCCGCACGCCGTAAAATCGCAGGCCGGACGGTGGCGCGCCCGATGCCGCCGCCCCTCGGACACCCGCCCGGCCCGTCCGCCGGGCGGATCAGGGCTGGGGCACGCTCCGCAGCAGCGGACCGCCGTGCTGGACGGTGATGGTGATCATCACGGTCCGCTGGTCGGGTTCGGCCCCGGTGGCGGGCAGGTAGCAGCGGTGCTCCAGTTCGGTGCCAGGCGGGTGCGCGCTCGCCTCGGGGATGCCGGCGTCGCAGCGCGGCGGGGGGAGGCCGTGCCGGTGGAACTCCGCCCAGACCGCCTGCTCGATACCCGCGCGGGTGATGACGAGGCGGTCGGGGACGGCGTCCCACCCGTAGGTTCCCATGCGTCCTCGGCCGGCTCGGCCGGCCGCGCCGCCCACCCGATGGCGGCGACGAGCGCGATGAGCGCCCCGCCGCCGAGCACCAGGACCAGGGCGGAGCGGCCGGCCGGCCGGCTCACCACTCCGCGAAGGAGCCGTCGCGGCGCCGCCAGACCGGGCCGCGCCAGCGGTGGCCGTCGGCCGCGGCCTTGCGGACGGCGGCCTCGTCGATCTGGACGCCGAGGCCGGGGGCGGTGGGCCGCGGGCAGTAGCCGCCGGTGAAGGCGAACACCGAGGGGTCCACCAGGTAGTCGAGCAGTTCGGCGGTGGTGTTGTAGTGGATGCCGGCGCTCTGCTCCTGGATCAGGAAGTTCGGCGTCGCGAAGGCCAGTTGCAGCGAGGCGGCCAGCGCGAGCGGGCCGAGCGGGCAGTGCGGCGCGATGTGCACGTCGAAGGTCTCGGCCAGCGACGCGATCCTGCGCCCCTCGGAGATGCCGCCGCAGTGCGCCAGGTCGGGCTGGGCCACCCCGATCCCGGCCTGGAGCACCGGCAGGAAGCCGGGCCGGTCGTAGATGCGCTCGCCGGTGGCGATCGGGATGGAGGTGGACTCCACCACGTCGCGCAGCCGGTGCGGCGCGTACTCGGGCAGCACCGGCTCCTCCACGAACATGGGCCGCAGCGGCTCCAGTTCGCGCAGCACCCGGCGGGCCATCGCGGTGCTGAAGCGGCCGTGGAAGTCGATGCCGAAGTCGGCGTCGCTGCCCAGCGCCTCGCGGGCGGCGGCGGCCAGCGCCACCGTCCGGTCGACGGCGAGCGGGGTGTCGATCGGCTCCAGCGCGCCCGAGCCGTTCATCTTGACCGCGGTGAACCCGGCCTCGCGCTGGGCGGCGGCCTGGTCGGCGATCTCGGCGGGGTCGTCGCCGCCGATCCAGGAGTACACCCGCACCCGCTCGCGGACCGGCCCGCCGAGCAGTTCGTGCACGGGCGCGCCGCGGTACTTGCCCGCGATGTCCCACAGCGCCTGGTCGATCCCGGCCACCGCCGAGGACAGCACCGGGCCGCCCCGGTAGAAGCCGGATCTGGTCAGCACCTGCCAGTGCGCCTCGATCCGCAGCGGATCGGCGCCGAGCAGGTACTCGGCGAGGACGTCGACGGCCGCCGCCACCGGCTCCGACCGGCTCTCCAGGGTCGCCTCGCCCCACCCGTCGGGGCCGTCGTCCGTGCTGATCTTGACGAACAGCCAGCGCGGGGCGACCAGGAAGGTCTCGACCTGGGTGATCTTCACACCGCTCCCCTTCAGCCGCGCAGCCGCGCGACCACGTCGATCTCCACCAGGATGTCGTAGAGGTCCGAGCCGACCGTGGTGCGCACCGGGAAGGGCTCGGTGAAGAACTCGCGGTAGGCGGCGTCGTACTCGGCGAAGTCGCGCTTGAGGTGCTGGAGGTGCGCGGTCACCTTGACGACGTCGTCGAAGGTCAGGCCGCGCTCGGCCAGCACCGCCGCGATATTGCGCAGCACCTGCCTGGTCTGCTCCCCGACGCTCTCGGCGATCTCGCCGGTGGCGGGGTCCTGCGGGCCGAAGCCGGCCGTGTAGAGGAAGCCGCCGGTGGCGATGCCCTGGCTGTAGCTTCCGGCCGGGCGCGGGGCCCCGTCGGTACTGATCTGCTGCTTGCTCACACTGCCCTCCAGGCTCTGCGGTGGATGGGTGTCAGGCCCGCACCAGGGGTGCGAGCAGGTCCAGCTGCTCGGGGTCGGCCAGCGCCGAGCCGACGGCGACCACCCGCGCCCCGGCCGCGAAGTACTCCGCGGCGTTGCGGGCGTCGACGCCCCCGGTGGCCACCAGTCTGACGGCGGGGAACGGGCCGCGCATCGCGCTGAACCAGGCGGTGCCCAGCGCGGTGGCCGGGAACATCTTCAGCCAGCTCAGGCCGTGCCGGACCGCCTGCTGCACCTCGGTGGGAGTGGCCACCCCCGGCAGGTGCGGCAGCCCAGCGGCGGCCGAGGCGGCGGCGACGGCGGGGTCGAAGCCGGGCGCCACCGTGAACACGGCGCCCGCCGCGGCCACCGCGCGCACCTGCTCGACCGTGGTGACGGTGCCCGCACCGATGTCTCGGCCGCGCTCGCGGGCCGCGGCCACCGCCGCCGCCAGCGAGGGCAGCGCGTCGGGGGTCTGCACCGGCACCTCGACCTGCTCGATGCCCAGGTCCCAGGCGCGCTGGGCGAGTTCGACGGTCTGCCCGGGCGGCATTCCGCGCAGGATCGCCATCACCCGGCGGTCGCCGAAGATCGCGTCGAATCCGGACGGGTTCTCCGGTGCGGTCGTCATGGCAGCACTCCTCACTGCGGGTCGGCGCGGACGGCGGACGGCGGTCCGCCGCTCAGGGCAGGTCGGCGGCGGCCGGCTCCGGACCGGGCAGCCGGGCGCCGGCCCACTCGTGCTCGGACAGGCCGATCAGCCGCTCGCGCGACCCGGCCGGGGGCGGTTCGGCCAGGTCGCCGACCTGGCGCAGGGTCATCGCGGCCAGCAGGTGGCCCAGCCGCAGCCGCCGCACCGGGTCGCGCCCGTCCAGCAGTCCGGACAGGTACCCGGCCGCGAAGGCGTCACCCGCGCCGACCGGTTCGACCACCGGCACCCGCAGCGCGGGCACGAAGGTCGCCGGGCCGTCGGCGGCGAACAGGGTGGCGCCCTCGCCCGCGTCCTTGACCACCACCGCGGGCACCGAGCCGAGCAGCCGCCGGATCGCCGCCGGATCACCGGTGCCCCACAGGGTCTGCGCCTCGTCGCGGCCGACGAAGACCAGGTCGGCGGCGCGGGCCAGCCGCAGCAGCGGCTCGGCCGCCTGCTGCGCCGACCACAGCGCCGGGCGGTGGTTGACGTCGAAGCTCAGCAGCGGGCCGGGCACCGCGCGCCGCACCAGCAGCTCGTCGGTCAGCTCGGCGCAGCTCTCCGACAGCACCGGGGTGATGCCGGACAGGTGCACGATCCGGGCGCCGCGCAGCACGGCGCCGGTGCCCGGCCGCGCGGCCAGCCCGGCGTCCATGGCGGCGGCGGCCGAACCGCGCCGGTAGTAGTGCACGCGGGTGCCGCCGGGCCTGGGGTCCTTGAAGTACACGCCGGTCGGCCGGTCGGGGTCGACCTCCACGTGCGCGGTGTCCACGCCGCGAGCGGCCACCTCGGCGCGGACCAGCGCGCCGAAGGGGTCGTCGCCGACGCGGCTCAGCCAGGCGGCCCGGTGGCCGAGCCCGGCGAGGCCGCAGGCGACATTGGACTCGGCGCCGCCCAGCGCCATCTCCAGCCGCGGCCGCTCCAGCAGCGGCCGGGCGTCCACCGGGGTGAGCAGGGCCATCGTCTCGCCGACGCAGACCACCTCGGCGGCGGCGCGGCCGCCGTCGTCGCCGTCGGTCATGCCGGCACCGGGGCGCCGGTGATCCGCTCACCGCTCTCGGGGTCGAACCAGGACGCGCCGGTCAGGTCCAGCTCGATCCGGCACGGCTCGTTGAAGTCGAAGACCACGTCGCCGGGGATGCGCGCGTAGTGCAGGTCGCGCGAGGCGGCGGCGCCCACCTCCCCCGAGGCGGCGGCCGGGCCGAACTTGAAGCCGACGATGGTCTCGGCGCCCAGGTGCTCGACCATGGTGACGTGCCCCTCCAGGCCGGGCCCGCCCTCGGACGCGGGCCGGATGCGCACCTTCTCGGCGCGCACGCCCAGGGTGAGCGCGCCGTCCTGCGGGGCGCGGTCGGGGTCCGAGGCCGGGAGTTCGAGCGCGCCGCCGCTCTCGACGCGGACCGTGCCGGCCGCCGCCTCCGCCGGGATCAGGTTCATCGCCGGCGAGCCGATGAAGCGGGCGACGAAGGTGTTGGCCGGGCGGTCGTAGATCTCCTTGGGGGTGCCGTACTGCTGCACTACGCCGCCGTTGAGCACGATGATCTTCGTGCCCATGGTCATCGCCTCGACCTGGTCGTGGGTGACGTAGACGAAGCTCTTGCCGACCCGCTGGTACAGCGCGGAGATCTCCGCGCGCATCTGGGTGCGCAGCTTGGCGTCGAGGTTGGACAGCGGCTCGTCCAGCAGGTAGATGGACGGCTCCCGCACTAGCGCGCGGGCCACCGCGACCCGCTGGCGCTGGCCGCCCGACAGCGCGCGCGGCCTGCGGTCCAGGTAGTCGGTCAGCTCCAGCATCTCGGCGACCTCGGCGACCTTGGCGGCCACCTGGGGGTCGCGCATGATGGCCCGCTTGACGAAGCCGTTGACGAACGGGATGTGGTGCCACCAGCGGAAGCGGTCCATGACCAGCGGGAAGGCGATGTTCGCCCGCACGCTCATGTGCGGGTACAGCGCGTAGGACTGGAAGACGAAGGCGACGTTGCGCTGCTTGGGCGTCTTCTCGTTGACGAGTTCGCCGTCCAGGCGCAGCTCGCCGCTGGTGATGTCGGTGAGTCCGGCGATCATCCGCAGCATGGTGGACTTGCCGCAGCCTGAGGGGCCGAGCAGCACCAGGAACTCCTGGTCGGGCACCTCGGCCTCGAACTCGCGGATGACGACGTTGTCGCCGAACCGCTTGCTGATCCCGTTGAAGTGGATGACAGGCATCCGGCTATCCCTTCACAGAACCCGCGGTCAGGCCGCTCACGATGCGGCGCTGCATCAGCAGGAAGAAAACGATGGCGGGCAGGGTGAACAGCAGCGCGGCCGAGAAGACGGTGTCCAGCGGTGTGCTGAACTCGCCGACGAACGAGGCCAGCCCGGTCGAGGCCGCCCACAGCTCGCGGTCCTCGATGAAGGTGGTGGCGAACAGGTACTCGTTCCAGCCGTCAAAGAAGGCGATCACGGCGGCGGCGGCCAGGCTCGGCATCACGATCGGCAGCATGATCATCTGGAGGATCGCGAAGGGCGAGCAGCCGTCCACCCGCGCGGACTCCTCGATCTCGTAGGGCACCCCGTCCATGGCCGACTTCAGGATCCACACCGCGACCGGCATGGCGAAGGAGGTGTTCACCAGGATCAGCCCGCCCAGGCCGTTGAGCAGCCCGAGGATCGCGAAGAGCGAGTACAGCGGCACCAGTAGCAGCGCCTCGGGCAGCATCTGGGTGGCGAACAGGCCGAAGCCGAGCAGGCCCTTGCCGTGGAACTTGTACCGGCTGAGCGCGTAGGCGGCCATCACCGCGATGGCCAGGCTCAGCAGGGTGGTGCCGAAGGCGATCACGGCGGAGTTGCCGAGCCAGCGCAGGAAGGGGGTGTCGGAGGCGAGCACGCTGAAGACGTTGCCCGCGCGGGTGAGGTCGGGCAGCCAGGACTGGTCGCCGCGGTAGAGGGCGTCGCTGGGGGTGGTGGCGGTGTCGAACATCCAGTAGACCGGGAAGCCGGCCAGTACGGTCGTGGCCAGGGCCAGTACGACGCGCACGCCCAGCGAGAGCCTGCGGTGCATCAGCATTACCTGTCCCCCTCCTGCAGCATGGCCCGCCGCTCCATGACGAAGTAGACGACGGTCACGATGAGCGACAGCACCAGGCCGAGCATCCCGATCGCGGCGGCGGTGCCGAGGTCGGAGTTGAGGAAGGCTTCGCGGTAGACGTGCACCACGATGGTGTTGGTGTCCGCGCCGCCGCCGGTGAGCAGGAAGATGATCTCGAAGCGGCGGAAGGACCAGATGGTCATCAGCAGCGCGACGACCCGCAGGGTGGGCATCAGGTAGGGCAGCACGACCGCCTTGAAGGTGCTGAGCCCGTCGGCCCCGTCGACGCGGGTCGCCTCGTACAGCTCGTCGGGCACCGACTGGAGCGCGGCCAGCACGACCAGCATGACGAAGGGGGTCACCTTCCAGACCGTGGCGATCAGCACCGCGAGCATGCCGTAGCGCGGGTCGATCAGCCAGTTGGGCTGGCCCAGGCCCAGTGCGCCGGTGACCTGGTTGGCCACGCCGGTGCCGTCGTTGTAGATCCAGCGGAACACCAGCACGACGGCGACCGTCGGCACCGCCCAGGGCAGCGTCATGACGGCGCGGGCGAAGGTGCGGCCCGGGAAGGCCCGGTTGATCAGCACGGCGGCCGCTGTGCCGAAGACCAGCGAGCAGGCGACGGTGGCCCCGGTGTAGACCAGCGTGGTGGCGACCGAGTTCCAGAAGGCCGCGCCGCCCAGCACCGACACGTAGTTGTCGAAGCCGATGTAGCGACCCCCGGTCGGGTTGAGCAGCCGGGTGTCGGTGAAGCTCATGTCGACGCCGCGGAACAGCGGTGTGGCGGTGAACGCCAGCAGGTACAGCGCCGCGGCCGCGGCGAAGACGTAGGGCGCGACCTGGCGACGGCGCCGCCGCTTGGCGGGCGGCGGCGCGTCGCGGGTCGGCGCGGCGGATGCGCTCACTCGGCTACTCCACCGCCGCCTCGGCGTCGGCCTGGGCCTGCGCCAGCGCCTCGGCCGGGTCGACGTCCTCGGTCAGCACCCGGGCGACCTGGGTGAGGATCGCGGTGCGGATCTGCGGGGTCTCGGTCTCGAAGCCGGCGATCACGGCGGTGGTGGCGTTGGGCAGCTGCTCGTGGAAGGTGGGCACCCAGGGGTTGGCCTCGACGAAGTCGGCGGGCACCTCCACGTCCGTGCCGACCAGGCTGGGCGCCAGGCCCTCGGCCATCGCGGCCTGGCCCTCCTGGGTGAACATCCACCGGACGAAGTCGCGGGCCAGCTCCTTGTTCTGGCTGTTGGCGTTGATGCCGATCGCGAAGCCGGCGTAGGTGGAGCCGTCGGTGGTGAAGGGCAGCGGCGAGGCGCCGATGTCCTCGCTGGTCACCGTCTCGTTGTCGGCCACCATGGTCAGCAGCGCGGAGCTGTTGTCGATCATCATTGCCACCTCGCCCTCGGCGAAGCGGGAGCGGAAGGTGGAGGCGTCGTCGCCGACGGCGAAGGCGCCGGAGTCGTAGACCTCCTGGTAGGCGGTGAGCGCCTCGATGTTCTCAGCGGAGTCGATGGTCAGCTGCTCGCCGTCGGACCAGCCGCCGCCGAAGCCGTACGGCCAGTTGGCGAAGTCCAGCCACCAGACGGTCTCCTCGTTCATCTGGTGCCGCACCGCGAAGCCGGTGGCGCCGGTCTCGTCCTGGACGGTCTGCGCGGCCTCGACCAGTTCCTCGGGACTGGTCGGCGGCTCCACGCCGGCCTCGTCCAGCAGGTTCTCGTTCCAGAAGAAGGCGAAGGGGACGCTCTCCCAGGTCAGCGCGAGCTGCTGGCCGTCGACGGCGAAGTTCTCGTTGGTGGCGTTCAGCCGCTCCTGGTCGGCCGGGTCGAGGACGCCGTCGAGGGGTTCCAGCGCCCCGGAGGCGGCCAGTTCCGGGAAGTAGGTGTCGGGGATGATGAACACGTCGGGTCCCTGGCCGCTGCCGATCTGGGTGCTGATCGTGCGTTCGTAGTCGGCCCGGACGATCTCCTGCTGGACCAGTTCCACCTGGGGATTGGCCTCGGAGTAGCCGCCGACGGCACTCCAGATCTGCTCGCCCCTGCCGGGTTCGAGCCACTGCCAGTTGGCGAAGGTGAGCTGCCCGCCCTCCTCCACCGAGGGGCCCTCGCCGCCCTGGCCGCCGCCTCCCGCCCCGGCGCAGCCGGACAGCGTCAGGCCCAGCCCCACGGCGACGCCAAGCGCCGCCCCGCGCATCGTCTTCGACCTCATCGCCTCTCCCAGCTACCGTCCTGCTGTTGCACATGTCGCAACGCTTGTTGCGCTCTTTGTGGGGTGAAACTTTGCTGGTGGGAGGGCCGCGTGTCAATAGCGGATTCCCGAACCGTTATCCGCGCGGGTCCGTCCGGCGGCGCAGCGCGCGCCCGGGCAGCAGGCCGGTGCGGCGGCCGTAGGCCAGGGTCTTCACCCCGTTGACGAACACGTGCTCGATGCCCGCGGGGCGGCGCTTGGGGTTCTCGTACGTGGCGGTGTCGGCGACCCGGTCGGGGTCGAAGACGACCAGGTCGGCCACCGCCCCCCGGCGCAGCACGCCCCGGTCGGCCAGGCCGAGGCGGCGGGCCGGGCGCGAGGTGAAGTGCGCGACGGCCTCCTCCAGGCTGAGCAGGCCCAGCTCGCGGACGTAGTGGCCCAGGTAGCGGGGGAAGGTGCCCCAGCCGCGCGGGTGCGGCCGGGCGCCGACCAGGATGCCGTCGCTGCCGCCGGTGTGCGCGCGGTGCGTCATGATGGCGCGCACGTTGTCCTCGTTGCCGACCTGCACCAGGCAACCGGTGGCCAGCTCGTCGGCGAGCAGCAGGTCGAAGAAGAGCTCGGCCGGGGCGGCGCCGCGCTCGGCGGCCAGCTCGGCGATGGACCGGCCGACCGCCCACGCCTGCTCCTCGCCGGTGCCCGAGATGACGATGGTGGACCAGTCCATCGGCATGCCGTGGTGGCCGTCGGAGCCGCTGACCTCGATCTCGTGCGCGATCTCGGCGCGGCGGGCCGGGTCGCGCAGCCGCGCCAGCGTGGCCGCGGTACCGCCGGCCTGGACCCGGCTGGGCAGCAGCGCCGCCAGGTAGGTGGCCCCGGCCAGGTAGGGATAGGTGTCGAGGGTGACGTCCAGGCCGTGCTCGGCGCTCGCGCGGTCGATCGCGTCCAGCACCTCGTGGGCGCGGCCCGCGTTGGGCGGGAAGTTGACATGGCAGTGCGCCAGGTGCAGCGGCACCTGCGCGCGGCGGGCGATCTCCAGGCAGTCCAGATAGCCGCGGACCACCTCGGCGCCGTAGTTGCGGTGGTGCGGGCAGTAGTAGCCGCCGTGGGCGCGGACCGCGGCGCACAGCTCGACGATCTCCTCGTCATCGGCGTACATGCCGGGGGTGTAGGTGAGGCCGGTCGACAGGCCGGCGGCGCCCTGCGCCAGCCCCTCCTCCACCAGCGCCCGCATCCGGGCCAGCTCTTCGGCGGTGGCCGCGCGCTCGTCGGTGCCCATCACGGCCAGCCGCACGGTCCCGTGCGGCACCAGGTAGGCGGCGTTGACGGCGGCGCCGCGGTCGATCCGGTCCAGGTACTCGCCGACGCTGCGCCAGTCGTAGTCCAACTCCGGGTCGCCGTTCCAGCCGCGCAGCTGCTCGCGCAGCTGGCCGAGGGTGGCGTCGGTGACGGGGGCGTAGCTGAGCCCGTCCTGGCCCAGCACCTCGGTGGTGACGCCCTGCGCCACCTTGGCGATGTGCTCGGGATCGGCCAGTACGGCCAGGTCGGAGTGGGAGTGCATGTCGATGAAGCCGGGCGCCACCACCAGGCCCCCCACATCGATCGTGTGCTGGGGCAGCGGGAAGCCGGGCCGGTGCCGCTCCATCGAGGCGATCCTGCCGTCGCGGATCAGCACGTCGGCGCGGCGTGGCGGCCCGCCGGTGCCGTCCACCACCGTGCCGCCCCGCAGCAGCAGTTCGTAGTCGGGTCGCCAGTCCGCCGCCGCCTGCCGGTCCACCATCACGCCTCCGCACCTGTTGCGCCATATGCAATCGAGGCGGCATTATATGCACGCACTCATGGCCGTCACCGGGCCGGCGCGGAGCTGCCGCCGCCCGGGCGGCCCGCGCCGGCGCGGGCGTACCGCGGCGGCGCCACCACCACGGCGAGGAGCACGGACCGGTATGTCGCAGACGGTGCAGCGGGCGATCGTCATCGTCGAGTTCCTGGCCGAGCGGGCGCGGGGGCTGTCGGAGGTGGCCGACCGGCTCGGCGTGCACCGCTCCACCGCGCTGCGGCTGCTGCAGACGCTGGAGGCCAACGGCTTCGCGCTGCGCCGCGCCGACGGCAGGTACGCGGTCGGCACCCGGCTGATCGCCATCGCCCAGGAGGCGCTGGAGTCGCTGGACGTGCGCCAGGTCGCCGCCCCGCACATCCGCGCGCTGCACCAGTCCTGCGGCCACACCATCCACCTGGCCCAGCTGGTCGGCCGGGAGATCATCTACATCGACAAGGTGGAGTCCTCGGGCGCGGTGCGGATGTACTCGCGGATCGGGCGGCCCGCCTCACCGCACGCCAGCGGCGTCGGCAAGGTGATCCTCGCCCAGCTCACCCCCGAGCGGCGCGAGGAGGTGCTGGCCGCCGCCGAGCTGACCTCGCACACCAGCACCACCTTCGACACCCTCGGCGCGCTCGACGCCGAGTTGGAGCGGATCGCGCAGCGCGGCTGGGGCGTGGACGACGGCGAGTTCGAGGACTTCATCAACTGCGTCGCCGCCCCCGTGCGCAACAGCACCGGCGACATCGTCGCCGCCGTCTCGATCACCTCGCTGAAGGTCATCGCGGCGCTGCCCGAGCTGAGCAAGCTGCTGCCCGAGCTGCGCGCCACCACCGACGCCATCTCCCGCGAGCTGGGCTGAGCCGTCCGGCCGCCCCTTCGCCACCGACCGCCCCCGAACCGAAGGACGACCACGCGACCATGGGCTTCCACACCGCGCTCGGGCTCACCCGGGTGATCAACGCCAGCACCACCTTCACCGCGCTGGGCGGCTCGCTGATGCCGCCCGAGGTGCTGGACGCGATGCGCGAGGCCGCCGGCGCCTTCGTGGACATGCACGAGCTGCACGCCGCGGCGGGCCGCCGGCTCGCGGAGCTGACCCGCAACGAGGCCGCCTACGCCACCTCCGGCTGCGCGGCCGCCCTGGTCCTGGGCGTGCTGGCCGCTCGCACCGGCGGCGACCCCCGGCTGATCGGCCGGATCTCCGAGGGCGCGGCCGGCGAGCCCGATATCCCCGACGAGGTCGTGATGCACGCCGCGCACCGCATCCCCTACGACCCGGCCGTGACGCTGGCCGGCGCCCGCGTCCGCCAGATCGGCAATGTGCTGCAGACCTTCGACTGGGAGCTTGAGGCGGCGCTCACCGAGCGCACCGCCGCCGTCCTCTACGTCGCCGGCTCGCACCTGCCGCCCGGCGCGCTCCCGCTGGACCAGGTGGTCAGGGCGGCGCACGAGCGGGGCGTGCCCGTCATCGTCGACGCCGCCGCCCAGCTGCCGCCCGTCTCCAACCTGTGGCACTTCACCGCCGAGGCCGGCGCCGACCTCGCCGTCTTCAGCGGCGGCAAGGCCCTGCGCGGCCCGCAGGCCAGCGGCCTGATGGTCGGCCGCGCCGACCTGGTGGAGGCCGCCCGCCTCAACGGCGCCCCCTACCAGCGGCTGGCCCGCGCGATGAAGGCGGGCAAGGAGGAGATCGCCGGCCTGCTGGCCGCCGTGCAGCGCTATGTCGAACTCGACCACGACGCGCTCGCCCGCGACTGGGAGGCGACCGTCGCCCACTGGCTGGCCGAACTGTCCGACCTCCCCGGCGTCACCGCCACCCGCGACCCCCTCAACGAGGCCGGGCAGCCGGTCCCCCGCGTCCACCTGCGCGTCGACGCCACCCCCGACCGGGTCGCCGCCGCCATCACCGCCCTGCGGAAGGACGACCCCGCCGTCGCCGTCCTCCCCGACGCCCCCCTCGGCGCCGCCCGCGGCCTGTGGCTCGGCCCCGACCAACTCCAGCCGGGCGAGGCCGAGATCGTCACAGCCCAGGTCAGACGCCACCTGGGCGGACTCGCGGCAGACTGAGGCACGCGAGGCCATCTGGACAGCGGTTTGGCAGCTCTTTACGACGAAAGCCTTCGCAAGTTGACCTCAAACTGCATAGTGTGGCGCTGGACGGGCGTGAGAGAGGGCGACCATGCTGTTGAGGTTCCGAGTGAAGAACCACCGCTCGCTCCGGGACGAACAGGAACTCTCCCTTGTGCGGGTCCCCCGAAGGGGCGAGCCGAAGCCGAAGGGCGGCGAGATCCCGCCCACGGCGCGGGTCGCCGGGATCTACGGTGCGAACGCCTCGGGTAAGTCGAACGTGCTGGATGCGCTGCGCTGGATGAAGGAAGCCATCTACGAGTCGCATATGTTCTGGCCTCCCGACAAAGGAGTACCACGGACGCCGTTCTTTCTCGACAAGAAGGCGCGCGCCGACCCATCGTTCTATGAGATAGATTTCACCTGGGAACAGGTGCGTTATTCCTATGGCTTCGAAGTCACTGACGCAGCCGTCACGAGCGAATGGTTGTTCACCTTTCCACATGGACGATCACAACGACTATTCGAGCGCTCCACCACGAACGAATACTCCTTCGGCCGCCATCTGACCGGTCAACTGGATCAGATCAGGAAGCTGACTCGCGAGAATTCACTATACCTTTCATGCGCCGCTTCCAATAATCATCATCTCCTCAGGAACCTACATCATTCACTGTCCCAGAGCATCAGGTCCGCCCACGTCGGAGACCAAGCCGCTCGCACAAGCGCCACGAAACAAATCATCAAGGACCCCGTAGACCAGTCTCACATCGACCGCCTTCTCCAAGTTGCCGATCTCGGCATATCGGGAACCGAGATCACCAAGAGTTCTTTCCCGGAGACGGCAATAAGTCATTTCGAAAACCTTATCAAAGACCTTGAGGTTCCCGAGGAATTATTTGACCAGATCAGCAAAGGCGCGAGAGAGGACCTCGCGTTCAAGATCTCACTTCGGCACCAGCCGACCGGCGGCATACTCCCGATCGACCAGGAAAGCGACGGCACTCAAGCCTGGCTGGCGCTCGCCGGGCCACTCCTCAGCGTCCTTCGGAACGGAGAGGCCTTTCTGGTGGACGAAATCGACTCCAGCCTGCATCCCATGATCACGTCGACCTTGATCCGGATGTTCAAGGATGTCGAGATCAACCCGAGGAACGCACAACTCGTGTTCGCCTCCCACGACACGGCCCTGCTCGGTAGCATGCTCGAAAACGATCTGCTGGAGCGGGACGAAGTATGGTTCACCGAGAAGGACCAGGACGGCGCTACGTCGCTGTACTCCCTCGCCGAGTTCCATCCTCGGGGCTCGGAGAACACCGAGCGCGGCTACCTGCAAGGTCGCTACGGGGCCGTCCCGTTCGTGAACTTCGCGGATATCCGGAAACTCTTCATCGACATTCATCGGGCGTCCGATGAGCCCGCGCCGGGGAAAGCCGAGTCTGCGCCGCAAGGTCGGCACGCGTGAGGCGCGGCCGCGCCTGCTGATCGCCTGCGAGGGCACGGTGACCGAATGCCAGTATATTGAAGGGCTGAAACGCTACCTGCAGTCACAGCTGGTCGAGTTACGGGATTGCCGGACCCTGGGAATCGGGTGCGATCCGCTCAATGTCGTCAAGGCCGCCATCGATGAACGGAACAAGGAAGCCAGGAAGGCGGATGCGCGCGGCGACGCCAACCTGCGCTTCGATGAGGTGTGGTGCCTGGTCGACGTTGACGAGCACACCACCCTGCTGCCCGCTCTGGAGACCGCGAAGAGGAACGGCATCAAGGTCGTCGTATCCAACCCGAGCTTCGAACTGTGGCTGCTGTACCACTTCCAGGACTATCTATCGGCAGTGAGCCGCGACCACCTGGCAAAGAACAAGCTGCCCAAGCGCATCCCCGGCTACGACAAGCACCTGCCGGACGACTTTCCCTTCGCGGCCCACGAAGCAGCGCGCCAGCGCGCCCAGCGGGCCTGCCCCGAGCACACAGAGGCGAATCGCAACGGCCCGAACCCGTCGACCAATGTCTGGCTCGTGGTCGACGCCGTGAGCGACACCGGCAAGCGCGGCCGCGAGGTGAAACGGGCGCGGGGCTGATGCCGCCCAGGCGTCGGATCGGCGGCGGTCAGGACATCGAGAAGGTGAGGCAGCCCAGGCGGGCGCCCGCGGTGCCGGCGACGCCGTGGCCGGTGGCGGTGTGGTGCTCGTGGATGACCACCGAGTGGGCCTCGTCCTCGCGGAAGGTCCAGTTCACCGCGGCGTGCGCGGAGTCGTGGCCGGTGTGGTCGGTGGTGAAGTCGAGCCAGATCTCGTTGCTCGGATTGGCGTAGGCGGGGTCGACGGAGGGCTGCACCGGGTCGACCTCGTTCTGGTAGTGCGGCCCGGCGTCGGCCGGGTCGGGGCCGCAGCGCTCGGTGTGCACATGCGCGCCGTACTCGCGGTTGGGCTCCAGCCCGTGCACCGTGAGGTTCACGGCCGTGCCGCCGTTGCCGCTGCTGGTGACCCGCACCGCGCCGCGGGCGCCCACGGGCACCGACTCGTCGTAGGAGACGGCGATGCGCCCGGGGCCGTACAGGCCGAAGGTGGAGTTCATCGAGGTGACGGACGAGGAGGCGGCGAGTCCGCCGGGAGCGATGACGAAAACGGTGCCGAGCAGTGCTGCGACCGCCTCGGCGAGCGGGTTGGACATGATCGATCCCTCCGTCGGAAGACAGTTCTGAAACGACCGGCGCGACGTGCCCCGGAGGGAGGGACCGCCGCCGAGCGGAACACTAACCCGCCGCGGGCCGAGAATGAAACACCCCAGGTCGGCGCGGCGCGGACCGGTCGCACACCGTCGCGCCCCAATGCCGACATCGCACTTTTCGCACCGATTCAACGGCATTTTCCGGCCGGTATCGACGCGAAGCCGTCAATCCATTTCATGGCGAAACGGAGCGGATGCCGCATTCCCAGGTACGGTCAGGACTCCAGCCGGTTCAGCAGCCGGGTGGTGGACTGGTCGGGGACCAGCGCGATCTCGACCACCTCGATGCCCAGTTCGGCCGCCGCGAGCCGCTTCTCGGCGGCGTAGGGGTCGCCGCTGGTGTAGGCCAGCGCCGTGGGATCGCAGGCCCGCAGCACGTCGAGGTAGGCGTCGGGCTTGTTCACCTGCGGGTCGCCGTGCACCAGGAACACTCCGTCGACGCACTCCAGCGCGGCCAGCACCTCGGCCCGCTGCGCCGCCGGCACCACCGGCCGCCCCGGCCCCTTCCAGGACCGCACCCGGGGATCGTCCTCGACCCCCACCACCAGCGCCGTCCCCGCC
Organism: Allonocardiopsis opalescens; assembly: GCF_003002095.1. GTDB lineage: Bacteria > Actinomycetota > Actinomycetes > Streptosporangiales > Streptosporangiaceae > Allonocardiopsis > Allonocardiopsis opalescens. Next base: position 492,139 of record NZ_PVZC01000002.1, read on the forward strand.
GCCCGCGCCTGCACCAGGAAGCGCACATGCCCGACGTGCAGCAGATCGAAGACCCCGGTCACCGCCACCGGCCGCACCCCGCCGCCCGGCCGCCGCCACCACGACACCGTCAGCCGCTCACCGCCACCGTCCACCGACGCCCCCCGCTCCTCCACAAGCGACAGGGTACTGATGCCCGCCACCCCCGGGCGAAGCAGGGACGGGCCCGGCGGCCCCGGCCGCCCGCCGCGCCTCGGTGGCGAGCGCGCCCGACCCGCTGTTCGGCGGGAAGACGGCCACCACCCGCTTGGCCGGGGCGAGCCGCTTCACCGCGCGGACCGCCGTGTGCACGCTCACGACCCTTGACCCCTCACGCTCAGTTGCGACCAGACCGAGCGGGTCGTGTATAGTTTGGTCGTACCCCGCCAGAGGTTAACGTCTCTGGCCTAGCGGCTCCTTCGGGAGCCGCTTCTTCTTTTCGGCCGGGTGTTCCTTCCGCGCCGGAGTCAGGTCCCTTCCGGCCGCCACGGGCGGGCCGAGCGTTCGATGACGGCGACGAGTTCGGCTTCCGTCAGGACGCGGGGCTCGCCCAGTTGCGAGGCGCGGATGTAGACGCCGCAGAGCCATTCGAGGAGTTCGGCGTTGTCGCGGGCGCGGGTGAGGTCGGGGCCGATGGCGAGGGCGCCGTGGTTGGCCATCAGGGCGGCCGACTTTCCGTCCAGGGCGGTGAGGACCGACTCGGCGAGTTCAGGGGTGCCGTAGGTGGCGTACGGGGCGACGCGGACGGTGCCGCCGAGGGCGAGGGCGGTGTAGTGCAGCGGCGGGAGTTCGGTGCGGACGGAGGCGACGGCGACGGCGTCGCGGGAGTGGGTGTGCACGGCGGCGCCCGCGAAGGTGGTGCGGTAGACGCCGAGGTGCAGGCTGGTCTCGGAGGTGGGGTCCAGGGTGCCCGCCAGGCGGTTTCCGGCCAGGTCGAGCACGGGGCAGTCGTCGGGTTCGAGCGCGTCCAGGGCGACGCCCGCCGGGGTGACGACCACCAGCTCGCCCAGGCGGGCGCTGAGGTTGCCCGAGGTGCCGGTGACGAGTCCGGCGGCGGCCAGCAGGCGGCCGGTGGCGCACAGCTCGCGGCGCAGCGCCTCGGTAAGGACGGCGGGGTCGGCGGCCCCGGTCACCGCTCCTCCTCGGGGACCGGCACGACGCGGTCGAGTTCGGCCAGCAGCAGGCGCTCGACCCGGGCGGCGGGCATCCGGTCGGGGTAAAGCACGTGGTGAAGGCTGAGGCCGTCGACCAGGGCGAGCAGCCGCTCGACGAGGTCGTCGGGGTCCTCCGCCGACACGATCTCGCCCCCGGCGGCCGCCTCGTCCAGCAGGGTGCGCAGGGCGTCGCGCAGGTCGCCGCCCTCGGAGCGCTGCACCTCGGCGAGTCCGGGGCGGCCGAGGCTCGCGCCCCAGAAGCCGATCTCCAGCCGGGTCTCCTCGGCCCGGGGGGCGTCCAGCGGCAGGTTGTCCAGCAACAGGGCGCGCAGGGCGGCGAGGCCGTGCGCCGCGGCGAGCTTGGTGTGCAGCCGCCGCACGATCCGCTGGTGGGACAGGCGGAGCGCGTGCAGCAGGATGTCGGCCTTGTCGGCGAAGTAGTGGGTGAGCACGCCGTTGGAGTAGCCCGCCTCGCGGGCGATGGCGCGGGTGGTGGCGCCGTCGATGCCCTCGCGCACGATCACCCGCCAGGCCGCCTCGACGATCTCCTGCCGCCGCGCCTCGTGGTCGACCACCTTCGGCATTCCCCCGACCTCCGCCCCGCCTCCGCGCCCCGATCCGGACCTTTCCGAGTATTTCTTTTTAGTCGGGCGCCTGTCTACTATGGCGGCTCCCGTACGCGGCCGGGTCCGTCCCGCCCGGCCGCCCGAACCCGAGGACCGCCCATGACCGCATCCGCGCCCGTCCCGGGCACCGTCGTCACCCTCGGCGCGCACATCGTGGACGTGCTCGCCCGCCCGGTCGAGGCGATCCCCGACGGACAGGACACCCACGTCGTCGAGCAGATCCGGGTCACCGCGGCGGGCGCGGCGGCCGCCACCGCCGTCGACCTGGTCCGGCTCGGGCTGCCCGTCGAGACGGCCGGGGCGATCGGCGACGACGAGCTGGGCGACTTCCTGCTGGCGATGCTGGCCAGGCGCGGCGTCGGCACCCGCCACCTCGTCCGCCGCTCCGACGCGCAGACCAGCGCCTCGGTGCTGCCGATCCGCGCCGACGGCGGCCGCCCGTCCTTCCACGCGCCGGGCGCGAACCTCACCGTGCAGACGGCCGACGTCGACCCCGCGCTGCTGCGCTCGGCGGCCGCCGTGCACCTCGGCGGCCCCGACGTCACCTTCGGCCTGAACGAGCCCGGCTTCCTGGCCCTGCTGGACGAGGTGCGCGCGGGCGGCACGATCGTCACGATGGACCTGCTGTCCAACCTGCCCGACCTGGTCGCGGCCACCGCGAGCTTCCTGCCGCACATCGACTACCTGCTGCCCAACGAGGAGCAGGCCCGAGCGCTGGCCGGCACCGGCGACACCGCCGCGGCCGCGGCCGCGCTGCTGGCCGCCGGCCCCGCCGGGGTGGCCGTCACGCTCGGCGCCGAGGGCAGCCTGCTGGCCACCGCCGACGGGCAGCACCACGTCCCCGCACTGCCGGTCGAGGTGGTCGACACCACCGGCTGCGGCGACGCCTACAGCGCCGGCTTCCTGGCCGGGCTGCTGCACGGCCGCCCGCCGCTCACCGCCGCCCACTGGGGCACCGCCGCCGCGGCCGCCACCGCCACCGGCCTCGGCTCCGACGCCGGGCTCACCGACCTGCCCACCGCCCTGCGCCCGCTCGACCCCGCGCACCGCTGAGGGCGCGGCCCGCGCCGAACACCCAGAAGGGGACCACCGTGACCCAGCCGAGCACCCGGCCCGCCGGCCGGCACCCGCACAGCGACGCCGACCTGCGCGCCCGCGCCGCCCGCGCCGTGCCGGGCGGGATGTACGGGCACCTCAACGCCGCCCTGTTCCCGCCGGACTTCCCGCAGTTCTTCGTGCGCGGCGAGGGCGCCCGCACTGTCGACGCCGACGGGCGCGAGTACATCGACCTGATGTCGTCGTGGGGCCCGATCCTGCTCGGCCACCGCCATCCCCGGGTGGAGGAGGCCGTCGCCGCCCAGCTGGCCAGGGGCGACACCCTCAACGGCCCCGGCCCGGTCTTCGTGGAGCTGGCCGAGCTGCTGATCGAGCTGGTGCCCTCCGCCGACTGGGCGATGTTCTCCAAGAACGGCACCGACGCGACCTCCCAGGCCCTGGTGGTGGCCCGCGCCGCCACCGGCCGCGCCAAGGTGCTGATGGCCCACGGCGCCTACCACGGCGCGAACTCCTGGTTCACCCCCGCCACCGTCGGCCTCACCCCCGCCGACCGCGCGGACTTCGTGGAGTTCGCCTACAACGACCTCGCCAGCGCCGAACGGGCCGCGGCGAGCGCCGAGGGCGACGTGGCCGCCATCATCGTCACCCCGTTCCGGCACGACGCCTTCGAGGACCAGGAGCTGGCGGACCCCGCCTTCGCACGCGGCCTGCGCGCGCTGGCCGACCGGATCGGCGCCGCGCTGGTCATCGACGACGTCCGGGCCGGCTGGCGGCTGGACCTGGGCGGCAGCTGGGAGCCGCTGGGCGTGCGCCCCGACCTCACCGCCTGGAGCAAGGCGCTCGGCAACGGCCACCCCATCGCCGCCGTCACCGGCACCGACGCGCTGCGCGACGCGGCCGCGAGCCTGTACAGCACCGGCTCCTTCTGGTTCTCCGCCGCGCCGATGGCGGCCGCCGTCGCCACCCTGGAGACCCTGCGCGACACCGGCGGGATCGCCGCGATGGCCCGCGCGGGCGAGCTGCTGCGCGCCGGGCTGGCCGAGCAGGCCGCCGCGCACGGACTCGCGGTCACCCAGAGCGGCCCGCCCCAGATCCCGTTCCTGACCTTCGCCGACGACACGAGCTTCGAGAAGGCGTACCACTGGACGACCGCCGCGCTGGCCGCGGGCGTCTACGTGCACCCCTGGCACAACTGGTTCCTGAACACCGCGCACACCGAGGACGAGATCCGCACCGCGCTGGAGCGCACCGACGACGCCTTCGCGAGCACCCGGCGCCGCTTCGGCGCCGACTGAGCCCCACGCCGCCCGATCGCCGGGTCGCCCCCGCGCCGTCCGCGGGGGCTGGCAGTATTGGTCCCCGCGGCAGCTCCCGGTGCCGCCGCCGGGCCACCGGGGGCACCTCCGCCGAGCCCCGCGAACGGCACCAGCGGCAGCGGGCGAGGAAGGTGGGCGGTGCGGTGGTGAGCTGGACGCTGGGCATGCGGCGCCGCCGCAGGCGCGACGGCTTCGCCCGGATGCTGCACAAGCTCACCCCCACCTGGCGCGCCCCGGCCCGCATCGTGCTGACCGCCTTCTTCGTCGGCATCATGATCGGCACCGGCCTGCTGATGCTGCCGGCCGCCACTGCCCCCGGCTACCAGACCACCTTCGTCGACGCCCTGTTCACCGCCACCTCGGCGCTGTGCGTGGTGGGCCTGGCCGCCGTCGACACCGCGGTGCACTGGTCCTTCCTCGGCCAGGTGATCATCCTGTGCCTGGTGCAGGTGGGCGGGCTCGGCATCATGATGCTGGCGGCCGTCTTCGGCCTGCTGGTCTCCCGCCGGGTGGGGCTGCGCCTCCAGATCACCGCGCAGACCGAGAGCCACGGCCTGGGCCTGGGCGACTTCCGCTCGCTGGCGCTGAACGTGGCGCGGCTGAGCCTGTTCTTCGAGGCGGTCACGGCCGTGCTGCTCACCGCCCGGTTCTGGCTCGGCTACGACTACACCTTCCCCCAAGCGCTGTGGTTCGGCGTGTTCCACGCGGTGGCCGCGTTCAACCAGGCGGGCTTCGCGCTGTTCTCCGACAGCATGATGGGCTTCGCCGCCGACCCGTGGATCTGCCTGCCGGTCATCGTCACCGCGATCGCCGGGGCGCTGGGCTTCCCGGTGCTGGTGGAGCTGCGCCGGCGGCTGCGCACGCCGCGCCGCTGGAACCTGCACACCAAGATCACCGTGATCACCTCCGGGCTGCTGCTGGTGGTCGGCTTCCTCCTGATCACCGCGCTGGAGTGGAACAACCCGAACACCCTCGGGCCGCTGAGTCCGGGCGGCAAGCTGCTGGCCGGGTTCTTCCACGGCACCATGCCGCGCAGCGCCGGCTTCAACAGCGTCGACGTCGGCCAGATGAACGAGGCGACCCTGCTCGGCACGATGGTGCTGATGTTCATCGGCGGCGGCAGCGTGAGCACGGCCGGCGGTATCAAGGTCACCACCTTCGCGCTGCTGCTGTTCGTGCTGGTCGCCGAGGCCCGCGGCGACAGCAAGGTGAACGTGATGGGCCGCACCATCCCGGCCACCACCCAGCGGCAGGCCATCAGCGTGGCGCTGATCAGCCTCGGCGTGGTGGTGGTCGGCACGATGGTGCTGCTCACCATCACCGACTTCGGGCTTCCGGTGGTGATGTTCGAGGTAGTGTCCGCGTTCGGAGTGGTAGGACTCTCCACGGGGGTGACACCCGACCTCCCGCCCGCCGGGCACGTCCTGATCACCGCGCTGATGTTCGCCGGACGGCTCGGGCCGGTCACCCTGGCGGCCGCGCTGGCGCTGCGCGAACGCAGCCTGCGCTACGAACTACCCGAGGAGCGACCCATCGTTGGCTAGACGCAAATCCGCATCCGGCCGGGCGCGTGCGATGCCCAAGGACACCCGCGTGCTGGTGATCGGCCTGGGCCGTTTCGGTGGTTCGCTCGCCCTCGAACTGGTCAGCTCGGGCTGGGAGGTGCTGGGCGTCGACTCCACCCAGCGCCTGGTCCAGGAGTTCGCCGAGCGGCTCACCCACACCGTCATGGCCGACTCCACCGACCCCGAGGCGCTGCGGCAGATCGGGGCGCACGAGTTCAGCCGCGCCGTGGTCGGCATCGGCACCGACGTCGAGGCGAGCATCCTGACCACCTCGCTCCTGGTCGACCTGGGCGTCAGCAACGTCTGGGCCAAGGCGGTCTCCCGCCAGCACGGCCGCATCCTGGAGCAGATCGGCGCGCACCACGTCGTGCTGCCCGAGCACGACATGGGCGAGCGGGTGGCCCACCTGGTGACCGGCCGGATGCTGGACTTCATCGAGTTCGAGGACGAGTTCGCGCTCGGCAAGACCCGCCCGCCGGCCGAGGCCGTCGGGATGCGGCTCGGCGACTCCCAGTTGCGCTCCAAGTACGGCATCACGGTGGTGTGCATCAAGCGGCCGGGCGAGGACTTCACCTACGCCACCGCCGACACGGTGGTGCACCGCGGCGACGTGCTGATCGTGGCCGGGAAGACCCGCCAGGTCGAGCGCTTCGCCGAGCGCTCCTGAGGCCCGTCCGCTCCTGGCGGGCCGGGCCGCGGCGCCGTTTGCCGCGCCGGAGCGCCGGGTAGCTCAGCGGGTTCAGGCGCCTGCCAAGCGACCGTAGGGGGCGAAGGCGAATGCAGCGCGGCAGCGACAAGCACAGCCCGAGGGTGGACGAGAACCTGCGCCACGAGACCGAGGGCATGGTCCGCAGCGGCCACCCCACCCGCGCGCGGGAGGACCGGGAGGTCGAGCCGACCGTCACCGACGACGGCACCTCCGCGACCGAGCGTCCCGACGCGGCCGACGAGGAGTTCGAGGCCGACCGCGAGAGCGGCGGCTAGCAGGGCCGATCGGCCCCGCTCACTTGTACCAGTCGTCGCCGTCCGAACCCGCCCGGCACTCCAGGTAGTCCTGGAGCGACCGGGCGACGCATGTGCGCTCGTCGGTCTCGTGGTCCCAGGCGAACACGTCGGGCCGTTCCGCCGGTCCCCGGGCGTAGCCGAACCGGTCGCCGCCGCCGTTGTCGCCGATGAGCATCAGCCGGTCGAAGGGCCGGTACAGCTCGGCGAAGTCGGCGTTGCTGCGGAACTCGGTGTTCTCCTCGATGATCTCCCGCACCGACCACACCAGCCCGGATCCGTACTCGGCCCGCACGCCGTCGCTCTGCCGCAGCAGCTCCCTCAGGTCCTCCGGGACCGCCTGGCCCAGCCGGCGCTCGATCCGGTCGATCTCCGCGTCGGACGCGGGCGCGGCGAACTCCGCGTCGGGGTACAGCCGCCCGGTCAGCTCTTTCCACATGGCAGGCCCTCCGACCGTCCGCGAGAACAGCGATCATGCTAGGCGCCCCGGGCCGCCGCCATCACCCGCGCCGAGGGCACGCGCCCGCGGCGCCCGTCCCGCCCGGACGGCCGCCCGCGCCGGGCGGCGATCGCGTAGCGTGCGGTCCGGGAGCCGCCGCGCGGGCGGCCGGGGTGCGTGAGGAGTGCGTCGATGTCGGAGGCGGACCGCCGGATCGTGGTCGTGGGCGCGGGTGCGGGCGGGCTGCGGGCCGCCGAGGGGCTGCGGGCGGCCGGCTTCACCGGTGAGCTGACGGTGTTCGGCGCCGAGCCGCACCTGCCCTACTACCGGCCGCCGCTGTCCAAGCGGGCGCTGGTCGAGGGCGTGAGCGACGAGGTGGTGGCGCTGCGGCGGCGCAAGAGCGCGGCCGACATCGACTGGCGCACCGGCCGCGAGGTCGCCGCCGCCGACCTCGCCGCCCGCAAGGTCCGGCTGGCCGACGGCGAGGTGGCGGAGTACGACGGCCTGGTGGTGGCCACCGGGCTGCGCGCGCTGCGGCTGCCGCTCCCGGGCGGGCCGCGCGGCCGCCACGTGCTGCGCACCCGCGACGACGCCGCCGCGCTCCGCGCCGAGCTGGCGCCCGGGGCGCGGGTGGTGGTGGTCGGCGCCGGCTTCGTCGGCACGGAGGTGGCGGCGAGCGCGGTGGAGTCCGGCTGCGAGGTCACCGTGCTCGACCTGGTCGAGGTGCCGCTGCTGCGCCAGCTCGGCCCGGAGCTGGGCGCGGCGATGCGGCGCCGGCACGAGGCGCGCGGTGTGCGCTTCGCGCTCGGCCGCACCCTGGAGGCGCTGCACGGCGCGGACGGGCGGCTGCGCTCGGTGGAGCTGGACGACGGCACCCTGCTGCCCGCCGACGTGCTGGTTGAGGCGGTCGGTTCGCGGCCGAACGTGGAGTGGCTGACCGGCAACGGCCTGGACCTGGGCGACGGCGTGCTGTGCGACAACGCGCTGCGGGTGGGCGGCCGCGACGAGGTGGTGGCCGTCGGCGATGTGGCGCGCTTCCCCAACCCGCTCTTCGGCGGGCCGCCGCGCCGGGTCGAGCACTGGAACATGGCGCCCGACACCGCCAAGCGGGCCGCGCGCACCCTGGCGGCCGCCGTCGCCGGGGAGCCGGTGCCCGACGAGCCCTTCCGGCCGGTCCCGTCCTTCTGGAGCGACCAGTACGACCTGAACCTCCAGTCCTTCGGCTCCCCCGAGCTGGGCATGGCCGATGTGCGGGTGCTCGACGGCGATCCCGACGGCGAGGTGGTCGTCGGCTACCACCGCGAGGGCGTCCTGGTGGGCGTGGTGCTGATCGGCTTCGCCGACCGCTACCGCGAGTTCCGCACCCGCATCGCGGCGGGCGGCGCCGGCTGACCCGCGGGCGGCGGGCGCAAATTCGATTGCCCGGCCGCCGGGACTTCTGCCAGCGTCGCGGATCATGAGCGACGAATCCGACCGGTCCCTCGCCGACCGGCTCAGCCTGCCCGAGTACCCCCGCCTGCCCGAGTACCCCCGAACCGCCGGCTACGACCCCGAGTGGGTCATCGCGAACATGATGGGCCCCAACCCGCTGTGGCTGCTGGAAGCGCTGACGCGCGACCTGGAGCTGTCGCCGGGCATGCGGGTGCTCGACCTCGGCCCCGGCCGCGGGCTGACCTCCGTCTTCCTGGCCAAGGAGTTCGGCGTCCAGGTGTGGGCGGCGGAGCTGTGGGTGGAGCCCACCGAGATCTTCCGGCTGGCCGCCGAGGCCGGAGCGGGCGACTCCGTCTTCCCGATCAAGGCCGAGGCGCACGACCTGCCCTTCCCGCACGGCTTCTTCGACGCGGTGGTGAGCATCGACTCCTACCACTACTTCGGCACCAGTGACCTCTACCTGGACTACCTGGCCCGGTTCGCCCGCCCGGGCACCCGGATCGGCATCGTCGCCCCCGGCCTGACCGCCGAGTTCGACGCGGGCGTGCCCGAGGAGCTGAGCGGGCTGTGGGACCCCGCCTACTACTCCTTCCACAGCCCCGACTGGTGGCGCCGGCACTGGGAGCGCAGCGGCCGCGTCGACGTCGAGGCGGCCGACCTGGTCCCAGACGGCTGGCGGCTGTGGCGGCTGTGGAACGAGGTCTGCCCGCTGCCCGAGGACCCGGCCATCCGGGAACTGGTCCGCAACGAGCACGAACTGATCAGGACCGACCAGGGCCGCCACCTCGGCTTCACCCGGGTCATCGGGCGCTTCCGCTAGGGGCGCGCCCCGGCCCCTTCGGGCGGCCGGACCACCTCGCGCCCCGCCCACCCCGCCGCGAAGCCGCGCCGGTGGCCCGGGTGATCATGGAGGCAACCGACGCGGCCGCGACGCGGCCCGCCGCCCGCTTTCCAGGAGACGCCATGCGCCCGCTCGCCCTGCTCGACGCCCCGTCCAACCTCGGGCTGCACCCGCCGGAGGAGGGTTCGGTACCCGGTTGCCACAAGGCGCCCGGCGCGCTGCGCGACCAGGGGCTGCTCGCCCGGCTCGGCGCCCGCGACGCCGGGGTGCTCACCCCGGCGCGCTACCGGGCGGAATGGACGCCGGGCACCGTCCGCAACGAGGAGGCGATCGCCGGCTACACGCGGGCGCTCGCCCAGCGGCTGGCCTCGATGCGCACCGCGGGCGAGCTGCCCGTCGTCCTCGGCGGCGACTGCAGCGTGCTGCTCGGCGCCGGGCTGGCGCTCCGGCGCACCGGCCGCTTCGGCCTCGCCTACCTGGACGGCCACCTGGACTACCGGCACCCCGGCAACAGCATCGGGGTGGGCGCGGCGGCCGGCGAGGGGCTGGCGCTGCTCACCGGGCGGGGCGGGGCACTGGCCGAGCTGGACGCGGGCGCCCGGCCCTACCTGCGGCCCGAGGACGTCGTGGCCATCGGTTTCCGTCCGGACGACGAGGACATCGAGGAGACGGCGGCGGCCGGGATCACCCTGCTGGACGCGGCCGCGGTGCGGGCCGACCCCGGGGCGGCGGCCCGCGCGGCGCTCGACCGGCTCAGCGCCGACCACCTGGACGGCTTCTGGGTGCACGTCGACGTCGACGTGCTCGACGCCGAGCTGATGCCCGCCGTCGACTCCCCCGAGCCCGGCGGCCTGGACTTCGACCAGCTCGCGGCGGTGCTGCGCCCGCTGCTTGCCTCTCCGCTGGCCGCCGGGGTGGACCTGGCCATCTACGATCCCGACCTGGACCCCGAGCTGGCGGGCGCCCCGCGCCTGACCGATCTGCTGGTGCACGCCCTCACCTGAGCGGTCCGCCCCCGGTGCCGGTCCGCTGCGCGGGCCGGCCCGGTCGGCCCGTCATCCCATGTCCGGACAAATATGCGCTCGGCCCCTGTCGCGGCGCGGTCGGCGCCAATACGCTGGTCGCGGCCGAGCGCGCGCCGGATCCGCCAGACCGGTACGCGCCGATTCCCCGTGCCCGCAAGGCGTCAGACGAAAGAAGAGCGCCCGTGGCGGCGCCGACGAGGAGGTGTGGTGAGGACTGACGACCGGCGCGCGGTGCGTGCCGACGTGACCAGCAGGCGGGCCCGGTTGGCGGTCGCGGGGCTCTTCCTGGTGAACGGGTACACCTTCGCCAACATCGTGCCCTGGATGCCGGTCATCAAGGACCGGCTCGACCTCTCCAACACGGCGCTCGGCCTGGCCATCGCGGCCAGCCCGGCCGGCGCGCTGCTGCTGGGGATGCTCGCCGGGCCGCTGATCGCCCGGGTCGGCAGCGGCCGGGTGGCCGCGGCGGCGGGCGTGCTGAGCGGGCTGCTGCTGCCCGCGGCCGGACTCGCGCCGAGCTGGGCGGCCTTCGCGGCGGTGATGTTCGGGCTCGGCACCCTGGACGCGTGGATGGACTCCGCCATGAACGCGCACGGCCTGCGCGTGCAGCGGCGCTACGGCCGGTCGATCATCAACGGCTTCCACGCCCTGTGGAGCATCGGCGCCGTGGCGGGCGGCCTGACCGCGTCGGCCGCGAGCGGGCTGGGGGTGCCGATCCTGGCGCACCTGTCGGCCGTCGGCGTGCTGCTGGTGCTGGCCTCCGTCGCGACCGTCTTCTTCCTGCTGCCGGGGCCCGAGCACGCGGAGCGCCCCGACGAGGCCCGCGCGGCCGGCGACGCGGACGGCGCGGACACGCCGAGCACCGCCGACCCCGGGAGCACCGGCACTCCGGCGCGCGGCGGGCCGCTGGCCGCGCTGCGCCGGATCGGCCCGGCCGCGCTGACCCTGCTCGGGCTGGGTGTGCTGCTGGTCTTCGCGGGCGGCATGGAGGACTCCGCCTCCTCCTGGGGCGCGGTGTACATGAGCGAGTCGCTGCACGCCTCCGCCTTCGCCGTGGGCCTGCCCTTCGTCGCCTGCCAGACGATGATGACCATCGGCCGCCTGCTCGGCGACCGGTTGACCGACCGCTTCGGCGCCCGGGCGGTGGGCCGGGCGGGCGCCCTGCTGGCCGGCGTCTCGCTGGCCGTGGCGCTCGCGGTGGCGCACCCGGTCGCGGCTGTGGTCGGCTTCGGCCTGCTCGGCCTCGGCGTGTCCACCCTGTTCCCCGCCGGGCTGCACGCCGCCGGGAACCTGCCGGGGGTGCGCAGCGGCGACGGCGTCACGATCGCCGCCTGGCTGGCCAGGGTCGGCTTCCTGGCGCTGCCGCCCCTCATCGGCGCGATCGCCGACGTGGCCGGGCTCGGCCTCGCCCTGGGGGTGATCCCGGTCATCGCGGTGGGCGCCGTGCTGCTCAGCGGCATCCTCGAACCGCGCCGGTCCGCCCGGGCGGCGGACGCGGACTGACGGCCGTCCGGGGGCCGGGCCCGGCTCAGCCGGGCTCGGCCTCCGCGGCCACCACCCTGACGCTGCCCAGTTCGGGATCGGCCGCGTCGGGCACCACCATCCCGGCCTCCACCCCGCTGCGCAGGTAGCGCAGCACTCCGGCGTGCAAGCGCTCGCCGGGGAGGACGGCCGGGACTCCCGGCGGGTAGGGCGTCAGCATCTCGGCGGCCACCCGGCCCGCCGCCTTGTCCAGCGGCACCTGCTCGACGGCGGCGAAGAAGGCGTCGCGCGGCGACATGACCTGCTCAAGGCGCAGGTCGGCCGGGTCGGGCACCGCCACGACGGGGGCCGGCCGCAGCTTGGGCGCGTGCGCGACCAGGTCGCGCAGCCCCTCCAGCAGGCGCCCGGCGGTGTGCTCGTCGTCGGCGTGGCTCAGCTGGGCGCTGATCCGGCGGTGGTCGGCCAGGTGCAGGTTGATCTGGTGCTCGGCGCGCAGCCAGTCGGCCAGCCGGTAGCCGCTCACCCCCAGCGCGCTGACATCGATGACGATCTGCAGCGGGTCCTGGTCGTAGGCGAGCCCGGGGCCGCAGAAGGCGTCCGGCCCGTTCACCCGCAGCCCCTCGACGGCGCCGATCTTGTCCCGTAGCTCCCCGGCGAGCGCCAAGGCGCGGTCGTACAGCACCCGGCCGTGCTCGGCCATCTGGCGGCGCCAGCCGTCCAGCGCCGCGTAGACCAGCACGGACGGGCTCGTCGTGTCGAGCAGGTCGGCGCGGGCGCTCAGCACCCGCGGATCGATCAGCTCGCCGCGCAGGTGGTAGACGGAGCCCTGCTCCAGGCCCGAGCCCATCTTGTGCACCGAGGTGACGCACACGTCGGCCCCCGCGTCCATCGCCCACCGGGGCAGCCCGGGGTGGAAGGGCAGGTGCGCGCCCCACGCCTCGTCCACCACCAGCGGCCTGCCCCGCTCGTGGCAGACCTCGGCGATCGCGGCCAGGTCCGCGCAGGTGCCGTACGGCGTGGGGCTGGTCACCAGCGCCCCGGACGCGTAGGGGTGCTCGTCGAAGGCGGCGGCGTACTCCTCGGGCCCCGGCGGGTGGGCCAGGTGCCGCTCGGCGTCCCAGTGCGGATCCACCCAGACGGGCCGCACCCCCGACAGCACCAGCCCCGACACCACCGCCTTGTGCGCGTCCCTGCCGATCAGCAGCGTCTCCCCCGGCCCGGCCACCGCCAGGATCGCCGCCTTGACCGACAGCGAACTCCCGCAGGTGGAGAAGAAGGTCCGGTCGGCGCGCACCGCGTCCGCCATCAGCGCCTCGGCCTCGGCCAGCACCCCCTGCGAACTCCGCCGGTCGTCCAGCCCTGCCGTGGCGAGCACATCGGACCGGAACACGTCCGTACCCAGCACCGCGGCGACCCGCGGGTCGGCGCCCCGCCCCTGCTTGTGCCCGGGCGGGGTGAAGGGGGTCTGACCGGTGCGGTGATAGGCGTCGAGAGCGTCGAGCACGGGAGCGCGTGAGTGGTCCACATCCGTGCGGATGCCCTGGCGGCTCGGGGGGAAACGCGGGGCGGCCGGCACTCCGGCGTCCGCCCGCGTCCGTCCCGCCCGGGTTGAACCGGACGGGGCCGGGCGCCGTAGTGACGGGTATGGAGACACGATCCTTGGCGCTGGCCGTGTTCGGGGTACCGGCGCATCCCCTGGTGGTGCACGCCGCCGTGGTGCTGGTGCCGCTGGCGGCGCTGTGCGCGGTGCTGGTCGCGGCGCGGCCCGCCTGGCGGCGCGCGTACGGCTGGCCGGTGCTGGTGCTCACGCTGGCCGCGGCCGTGTCGGTGCCGGTGGCGCAGTTCACCGGTGAGCAGCTGGCCGAGAGCCGCGGGCAGCTCAGTCCGGCGGCCGCGGCGCACATGGCGCTCGGCCAGCAGATGATCGCCCCTACGCTGGTGTTCGCGGTGGCGGTGGCCGCGCTGGTCGTCGGCGGCCGGATGGTCGACCGCCGTACCGCCGACCTGCCGGTCGCGGCCCGGGTGGGCGCGGAGGCCGGAGACGGCGGGCCCGTCCCGGACGGGGGCGGCGGGCCCGCCCCGGCGTCCGCCGTGAGCCTGCGCACGGCGATGGTGCTGGTGCGGGTGCTGGTGGTGCTCTCAGCGGCCGCCGTGGTGTTCATGGTGATCCGGGTGGGCCACGCCGGGGCCGCCTCCGTGTGGGGCACCGGCGGCTGAGGGCGGGGCGACGGCGGGCGGGAGGCGGACCGGGTGTCCACCGAGGAACGGCTGCTGAAGGCGCTGCACGACGAGCACGCCTCCGCGCTGTGGCGCTACGCCCTGCGGCTGACCGGCGGCGACGAGGGCCGGGCGCAGGACGTGGTGCAGGAGACGATGCTGCGCGCCTGGCGGCACCCCCAGGTGCTGTCCGCCCCCGACGTGGAGGCGCGCCGCTGGCTCTTCCGCACCCTGCGCAACCGGGTGATCGACGAGTGGCGGGCCCGCCAGGTACGCCCCGAGGTGGTCACCGACGCCCCGCCGGAGCGGCCGACCGACGACGAGGTCGACGCCGCCGTCGAGTCGCTGCTGGTGGCCGAGGCGCTGCGCCGCCTCAGCCCGGCGCACCGCGAGGTGCTGGTGGAGTGCTTCTACCAGGGCCGGAGCGTGTCGGAGGCGGCGCGGCGCCTGGGGGTGCCGCCGGGGACGGTCAAGTCGCGCACCTACTATGCGCTGCGCGCCCTGCGGGTCGCGCTGGCGGAGATGGGCGTCGTAGAGGAGGGGGACGGATGAGCTGCCCGCACCGGTTCGACACGGCCGCGTACGTGCTGGGTGCGCTGGACCCCGACGACCGCGAGCGCTTCGAGGCGCACCTGCGCACCGGCTGCGCCGAGTGCCGCGCCGCCGTCGGCGAACTGGCGCCCATGCCCGGCCTGCTCGCACACGCCTCGGCCGACGACCTGCTGGAGTCCGCACCGGCACCACCGGGCGGCCTGCTGCCCTCCCTGGTGGACCGGGTGCGCCGCACGCGCCGCCGCTCGCGGCTGCGCACCGCCACCGCGGCCGTCGCGGCCGCCGCCTGCCTGGCCGCCGCCGCCTTCGCGGCCGGCGCGCTGCTGCGCCCCGCCCCCCCGCCCGCGACGCCCGCCCCGTCCCCGTCCGCCGTCGCCGCCCCGGCGGTCTTCGAGCCGGTCGGCGGGGTCGACATGTGGGGCGCCGCCACCCTGGTCGAACGCCCCGAGGGCACCCGCATCGAACTGGACTGCGTCTACAACAGCCGCTACGACTACGGCGACGCCACCACCGGCTACGTCCTCACCGTCGTCCGCGCCGACGGCAGCACCGAACGCGCCGGCAGCTGGGACGCCCGCGACGCCGAACAGGCCGAGGTCACCCTGTTCACCCGGGGCAAGCCCGAGGATGTCGTCGCCATGGAGATCCGCGACCTGGACGGACGCTTGGTGCTGCGGTGGCCCAGCGGGTGAGGGGAGCGGGTCGGGTCGTCACCGCTGACGACGCCCGGCCGCGCGGGCCATCCTGGTGGTGGTCAATCCAAGATGAGGCCGAATGCCAAGGCGGAACGCCGGGGCGATAGCCCTGCTGGCGGACCGGCTGAACGCACTCCCTGCCTGGACACTCAGGGTTACGATGCGACCACCTACGAAGGAGGGACTTCGCGATGGAGTTGCGCATGATCGGGTCGACGTCCAAGGAGGGCGACTGCCCGACTCTGTACGAAACCGAGACGGGTGACATCGTCGTGCAGGGCGATCAGCTCACCGAGCCTGAGGCACTGGCCCAATTGAAGCATGTCAAGCCGGGAGAAGCCGCCGTTGTCATCCCGCGTGCCTTGCTCACTCAGTACGCGCCCAAGGAGTAGGCCGTGCTGGACCGCATCACCGGCCCGCAGATCACCGAATTCTTCAAAGCCGGATTCGAGCACACCGCGTGGCGTTTGGAGACCAGGCGGGCCTACGGGGTCGCCTCCGAGACCGAGGAATTCCAGGCATGGCTGCGCGGGGAACCCGCCGAACCCGATCCGCAGCGGCCGTGGCTGGCCACCATGCGCGCGCTCAGGTCTGCGGGGAAGCGCGTCGAGCGGGTGCGGATCATCGATGACCCACCGACCGACTACCAGCGGTGGCTGTTGTCCGATGTCGCCGACAGTATCGACGCGGGAGAGGACATCCGCTACCTGGCGCGGGCTGACGCCGGGCTTCTCCCCCACGCGCCACACTCGGATTTCTGGCTCTTCGACTCCAAGACCATCGGCATTTTCGCCTTCGACGGAGACAGATCCCTCGGCATGCGCCTGACCGACGACCCTGACCAGGTACTGAAGGGCTGTCAGATCCGCGATGCCGCGTGGCACTTCGCCCGGCCGGCCACGGTATTCATACCCCTATGAGTACCGATTTCCAGCAGGCTCGGCTTGCTCTCGGTGCGCGGCTTCGTGAGCTGCGCACCGAGAGCAAGCTGACCGGTCGCCAGATGGCCCAAACGCTGGGCTGGGTCCACTCGAAGATCTCCAAGCTGGAGAACGGCAAGCAGACCGCCACGGCCGAGGACTTGACCGCATGGGCTCGTGCATGCGGTCGTCCAGAAGCCGCCGGGGAACTGGTGACGCTGCTACGCACCATGGAGTCCAGGTACCGCACCTGGCGCCGCCAGCTTGCGGCCGGGCACAGACCTCGCCAAGAGGCTGGGATCAACGAATCCCAGCGCACCACTCTGTTCCGGGGCTTCCAGGAGTCCTGCATCCCCGGCATCTTCCAGACGGCCGAGTACGCCCGCCACATGTTCATGGTGAGCGCTGATTTTCACCAGACCCCTCGTGACACCGAAGAAGCGGTGCGGGCACGAATCCGCCGCCAGGAGATCTTGTACGACTCCAAGCGCAGGTTTCGGTTCGTCGTGTGGGAAGCAGCCTTGCGGATGCTCATCTTTCCGCCCGAAGTCATGGCCGGACAGCTGGACCGACTTGCTGGCCTGGCAGGACTCGACACCGTCGAGTTGGGGATCATTCCGTTCAGCTCGCGGCTGCGACTGCCGCCGAGCCACGGGTTCTGGATCTACGACGAACGGCTGGTCATCGTGGAGAACCTCAACGCCGAACTGTGGCTGGACGACTCCGTAGATGTCGCCCTTTTTATCCGCGCCTGGGACCGTTTCCAAGAGTCTGCGGTGTATGGGCACCATGCGCACCGGCTGATCGCCGGAGCGCGCGCCGCCCTCAAGGGTGCATGAGCAATCGCAAGAACCAGCTCGAACCCCGTTAGAAACAAAGAGAAACTTTCCAGCGGGCCGGGAACCGGGAGCCTTACCGTCGTCGTCATCACACCTTCTAAGGAGGCGATGACGATGGCGAACCCAGCGCCGCAGCGCGTCGCAGTCGACAGTTGGCGTCATCAACTGGCGACGAGACTTGATCCCCACACCGACTCCGACCGCACCCTCACCGCGCTCAGAATCGCCCATCGCATCCGTTGGTCCCGAAATGGGAATGGCTCTCCGGTCGGCTGGTCGGAGGCCGCTCGGAATGCTCTGCGTCGTCTCATCCGGTGCGCGCGTGGCTTCGTTCCCAGGACGTGGTGTCACGGTCGGCGCGCCACCGCCCCGCGCCGATTGCCGCCGCTGCGGCGTCGCCCGGAGGCGTCGTGGGAGCGTACCGAGACCTTGGCGATGGAGGACATCGCCAGGGCACCCGCCCTGGTCCGTCCGTACCTTGTCGCGCATGAGCGCGCGTCGGCACAAGGGCGGCGCGGGGGTTCGGATGCCTTGGCCGAGGCGGCTGTGCGGTGATCGGTCTCGGTGGTGCCGTGATCGCGATGCCGGGGACGGTGGATCGGCGGTTTGCGGGTGTGGCCGCGTCGGTGGCCGATGCGCGGCGGTGGGTGCGGCGGGTACTCGACGACAACCGGGTGCCGGATGACGTGGTGGATACCGCGCTGCTGCTGGTGTCGGAACTGGCCACCAACGCGCTGTCTCATACCTGCTCTAGTCGTCCGGGTGGATGGTTCGGCTTGCGGGTGGCGTGTGATCGCGTGCGGCGACACGTGCGGGTGGAGTGCGACGATGCGGGCAACCGCACCGGAACCCACCCCCGCTACGCGATGAGCGGCCCCGATGCGGCCGGTGGACGAGGGCTGGCGCTGGTGGCCGCGCTGGCCACTGCCTACGGGGACCGGGCCGATGCCACCGGGCGCACCGTGTACTTCGAACTGCACTGGCCGAAGTCCTCCGGCCGACCGGTGCCGCCGCCCGCCCGGCGCGGCGCCCCCTGATCGTCCCGGTCGCGGGGGTCGAGCACCCGCCCGCCCCCGACCTGCCCCAAACAGGGGCGGCGCAGGCCCCAGGGGGACACTCCCCCCCGCGGCCGGAACCCCCATCACCCGTTCCGTCTCCGGCGCACCCATGCGCGCCCCGCCCTCAAGGACCCCAACGACCATGCCCGCCGCCTACGTCCCGCTCGGAGAAGCCGCACGCCTATCCGGCCGCACCCCGCAGGCACTCAAAGCGATGGCCGAAAACAACGAAATCTTCGCCGCCTTCATCAGCGGCCACTACTGGTTCGACCCCGCACGGCTTCCCGAGCGTCCGCCGCTGCCCGAAGAACTCCAGGGCGAGCTGCCCGAACTCATGACCGCCCAAGAGGTGGCACATCTGTTCCGCGTGCATCCCAAGACCGTGTCCAGTTGGGCCCGCCAGGGGCGCCTGACCTACATCCGCACCCTGGGCGGGCACCGCCGCTACACCGCTGAGGACGTCCGGGCCCTGCTCGACCAGCAAGCCGACCCCGACCGATCCGACCCCGACACACACAAGGACGACGAATCATGACCCCACCCACCCAGCCCCACATCGGCCCGGCCACCTATCCCGACCCGATGCTGTCGCCCGTACTGCCCGCACCCCCCGAACAGTGCTTCGTCCTGTGGGTCACCACCACACCGCCCAGCTCCGACGCCACCCCCGTGAAGCCCACCACCGACCCCCACTACCTGGCCACCATCACCGACCTCATGGTCCAAGCCCTCGGCAACGAATTCCGCACCTGGCTACTGGCCCACACCACCGCCCACCCCACCGAACCCGCCTGGATCACCCTGCGACACCTCACCCCCACCCACCGAACCGACACCCACCAACTCCACGGATTCACCCTCGCCCTCCCACGCCTCACCGACGACACCCCGACCGGTACCGCTGACGGCCGGTCGTAGCCGTCGCGGCGCGGACTTCCGATGGAAGAGATTTCACTGAATCAGCGATCGCCGCCGCCCGTCCGTTCCGATTGAGGGGCGCACCACCGGCCGGTGGTGCGCCCCTTCGGCATCTGCGCGGTCTCCGCGCGTGCAGGCCCGGTGCGGGCCGCACGCCCGGCCGGGCGCACCGCACGCGCCCCCACCCGGGCCGACGACCCGCCACGCCCAGAGAGCCCGATTGACAAGTTCTGCCCGTACGGTATCTACTTTCCATATCGAAAGCTGACTGACGGACAGGAGACGGACATGGCCGACACACCCGAGCTGGACCAGGTCGCCGAGATGCGCCGCAAGATCGCCGCCCACGCCGAGCTGCCCCGTGCCTACTGGGTCGTCTTCGCGGCCGTGTGCGTGCTGATCGCCGGGATACCGATCTGGTCGTCTTTCCTGCCCGGCGCCGACGCCTACCTGCGGTGGGGCCTGCTCGCGGTGGCGCTGGGCTCGGCGGCCTACGCGGTGGTCCGGCGGCGGCGCAGCGGCGTGTACCTGCCGCGCCGGGTCTTCGCCTATCCCAGCGCCCGGGGGCTGTGGGTCGCGGTCATGGCCGGTACGGCCGCAGGCTTCGTCGGCGTCTACATTCTGGTGGACCTCGGACAGCTCGGCATCGCGCTCGCCGCGCTGGTGCCGGTCGCGGTGCTCGCCTCCGTGGGGCAGATCCGCATCCGCACGGTCATGCGCCGGGATCTCGAAGCCGGACGGGTCAACCCGTGACGGCACCGGAGCCGCCGGGCGATGGCGATTCGGGCGCTCCAGGCGCCGCCGGGCGCCGGCCGATCCTGGAGACGGGTCCCCGGCTGGCGATGTGCGCGCTCCTCCAGGGCGCGGAGTGGGTGGACTTCGCCACCGTCCGCGAACTGCTCGGCGTCAGCGACCCGATGGTCTCCAAGCACAGCCGCACCCTGGAGACCGCCGGGTACCTCGAAGTCCGCAAGGGGGCGGTCGGCCGCCGCCCGAAGACCTGGTTCCGGCTGACGCCGACCGGACGCGCGGCCCTGCTCAGCCATCTGGCCTGGCTGACGGAGCTGCGTTCGGCGGTCGACCAGGCGCCCGGCGCGCAGCCCTCGCACCCCGCCGCGGCCGAAGCCGCCCGCGAAGCCGGCGATCCGTAGCCGGGTGGCCCCGGCTCCGCCCGCCCCGCGCGGCACCGCTACGGCCTGGTGGTCGCCGGCCGGTCCTCGACGGGTGGGGCCAGGAAGTTCAGCGCGCCGGGGAGCACCCGCCAGGTGCGGGACTCCAGGCCCTCGCTGAACTCGCCGTCGGCGCTGATCGCGAAGGGGCCGCCGGTGACGGCGACCTCGCGGCCCTGGAGGAAGGTGACGTCGGCGCGGGCGTGGTGCTCGCCGCGGTGCAGGTCCATGGCGTAGGCGACCCGGGAGGCGATGCCGGTGGCGTGCGACACGACCACGTCGACCAGGCCGTCGTCAGGGCGGGCGTCGGGGCTGAGGACGCCGGTGGCGCCGCCGATGAAGGGGCCGTTGGCCAGGCCGACCATCAGGATCTCCAGGTCGTTGTCGACCAGGGCCCGGCCGTCGACCTCGACGCGGGCGTGCCAGCCCTTGGCGCTCACCCCGGCCAGTACGCCGCCGACGGGGAAGCCGGCCGGGCCGAGGAGCGGCTTCCAGTTCTGCGCGGCGCGGGTGGCCTCGGCGCCCACCCCCAGGTGGACCGCGTTCACCGTCACCTCGCCGGTGTCGTCGACCAGCAGGTCGACCGGGGTGGGGCGGCGGCCGCGCAGCAGCCGGGCCGCCTCGGCCGCGTCCAGCGGGATGCCCATGCCCTGGGCGAAGTCGTTGCCGGTGCCCAGCGGGACCAGGCCGACGATGCGGTCGGCCAGCTCGCCCCTGCGGTACAGCGCGTTCACCACGGCGTGCAGGCTGCCGTCGCCGCCGGCCACCACGACGGTGTCATGGCCCCGGTCCAGCAGCTCGTCCAGCTGCGCGGGGTCGGTGCTGCCCGCGGTGTCGACGCCCTCGCCGAGCTCGGCCACGACCAGCCGCACAGTGTCGTCGTCGGTCCCGCCCGCCGCACTGTTGGTCACGATCAGCATCTACGGCCGCCTTCCCGTTTACGAGCGGACCGACGCGCCCGCCGCGCGGCTCCGGACACATTCAACACCCGCGGGAAGACGCGTGCGGCCCCGGCACCGAGGTGCCGGGGCCGCGAGAGGCGGGCGGTGCCGCCGGTCAGCAGCGGTTGAGGATGCTGGTCAGCGCGGAGCGCTCGGCGGAGTCGACGCTGAGGCGCCACACGTACTTGACGTTCACCCACGCACGCGCGTACAGGCAGTGCACGGCGGAGCGGGTGGGCATCCACTCGGCGGGGTCCTGGTCGGACTTGGACTGGTTGCTGGAGCCGCTGACCGCCCACAGCTGCGCGGTGGCCAGGTCGTTGGCGAAGTCCTCGCGGCGCGCGGTGCTCCAGGTGTCGGCGCCCGAGCGCCACGCCTCGGCCAGCGGGATCATGTGGTCGATCTGCACCTGCGAGGGGCTGCTGAGGGTCACCCCGTCGTAGGGGCTGTACCAGCTGCCCGAGGTCGGGTAGCAGTCGTTGCCCACGGTGACGTTGGTGCCGTCGCGGCGCAGCACCGTCTCGCGGGCGTTGCAGTTGCCCGACACCGGTGACCAGTGCGGGAAGAGGTCGCGGTCGTAGGGGCTGGAGGAGCCTTCGGCCTCGGTGGTGAGGGCGGCGAGCTGGCTGCGCGCGGTGGCGGCGCTGGGCGGGGTCGGCGGGGCGGCGGCGGCCGGGGCGGCCATGCCGAACAGGAGTGCGGCGGCGGCGAGGACGGCGAGCACGGCGGTCTGGACGCGTCTCATCGAGGGCTCTCCCTGTGAGCGGGGGACAGGGTTGAGGACAGGGTCGCGGACTGGCTGTGAAGCCGGACCAGCTTCACCCGACGAGCGGACCACCGCGTGATCGGAAAGTAAATACGCTATTACCTCTGGTGACCAAATCCGGCCAGCCCGCCGCCTCCCGGGCGGCCCGGGCGCCGCGAGGCCCGGCCCCCAGGGGCGCCGCCGGCCGCGCCCCGGACGGACGCGTCCGCCGGCCCCGCACCCGGTCGCGAGGCCGGCGACCTCATCACACGCCAATCACGAGATCATTTTGGTACGGTCACCAGCCGCGACGAAAAAACTCCGGAAAGCCATTGACACACCTGAAACCCGTTTGTAACCTCTGGATCAGGAAAGCGCTTTCCAGGAACTAGCGTCTACCCGTCGAGACGACTGTACCGGTGAGCGGGAAAGTGCCCGGACAAGGGGCGTGCGAACAATGCTGCCCTCCTTCTCCATAACGCATTCCCGCATGCCCCCCCAAACGGCCGGTGCGGTCAATTCACGCCCAAGGAGCACTTTTCATGGAAACCCCCCCGCACAGGAACCGGCCGCCGCTGCGGCGCCGGGTCGCCACCGCCGCCGCGCTCACCGCGCTGCTGTTCGCCGGCGGCGCCACCGCCTTCGCCGACACCACCCCCCAGCTGGACATGCGCCCGCTCGTCGGCTCCCCCACCGGCTGGGCGGCCACCAACGGCGGCACCACCGGCGGCGGCAACGGCACCGTCTTCAACGTCGACACCGCCGGCGAACTGGAGGACGCCGTCCAGAGCTCCGGCAACGCGGTCGTCCAGGTGAACGGCGTCATCACCATCTCCGGAATGATGGACGTCGCCTCGAACAAGACGATCATCGGCGTCGGTTCCAGCTCCGGAATCCGCGGCGGCGGATTCGACATCGACGGTGTCCGGAACGTCATCATCCAGAACCTGAACTTCTCGAACGCGGCTGACGACTCGATCAATGTCCAGGACGCGTCGACGAACATCTGGATCGACCACAACAGCTTCACGAACGGTTATGACGGCGGCGTCGACATCAAGCGCGAATCGGACTTCATCACCGTCTCGTGGAACCGCTTCTACAACCACGAGAAGAGCATGCTGCTGGGTCACAGCGACGGCCACACCGCTGACGACGGCAACCTGCGGGTGACCTACCACCACAACTTCTTCGACGGCAGCCAGACCCGCCACCCGCGGGTGCGCTTCGGCGAGACCGTGCACGTCTACAACAACTACTACCGGGACAACGAGTACGGCGTCGCCTCCACCATGGACGCGGGCGTGCTCGTGGAGAACAACTACTTCGAGAACGTCGACGAGCCCACCCTGGTCGGCTACGCCAGCTCCGACGACGGCCGCCTGGTCCAGCGCGGCAACGTCTTCACCGGCTCCGGCTCGCCGGAGAGTGCGGGCAGCGTCGCCTCGCTCCCCTACTCCTACAGCCTGGACAACGCCAACAACGTGCCCACCATCGTGCGGAACGGCGCGGGACCGGGCCGCATCTGACCGGCCCGGCGGCGGGCGCCGGCCCTCGGTGACCGGTGCCCGCCCAGGCGGGGCATGGCGCGGCCGCGCCATGCCCCGCCCGTCTTTCCGGGCGCTCCGCGCCCGGACGGGAGTTGACAGCCGCGAACGCGGAATCCTACGGTTCGGTAAACGCTTTCCGTGCGGCGTGCCGGACCCACGAGGGAAGGACCCGACCTTGCAGACCCCCGCCCGTGTGCTGCTGGTGGGCGCGTACGGCTACGGCCGAATCCACCGCGCCCGGCTGCTCCGGCTGGGCGCGCTCGGCACCACCTCGCTGGTCGGCCTGTGCGAGCCCCGGCCGCTGGACGCCGAGGTCCGCGCCGAGATCGGCGGCGTGCCCGTCTCCGCCGACCTGGACGAGCTGCTGGACCGCTGCCGCCCCGAGATCACGGTGATCGCCACCCCCATCCACACCCATGTGCCGCTGGCCGTGCGCGCGCTGCGCGCCGGATCGGCCGTGCTGGTGGAGAAGCCGCCCGCCGCGCGCCTCGCCGACTTCACCGAGCTGCTGCGCACCGTCGAGCTGACCGGCCGCCCCTGCCAGATCGGCTTCCAGAGCCTCGGCTCGGCCGCGCTGCCCGCCGCCCTCCGGCTGGTCGGCGACGGCATCCTCGGCGACCTGCGCGGCATCGGCGCGGCCGGCACCTGGGTGCGCACCGACGCCTACTACGCCCGCACCCCGTGGGCGGGCCGGATGGAGCTGGACGGCACCCCCGTCACCGACGGCGCGCTGACCAACCCCTTCGCGCACGCCCTCGCCTCCGCACTGCGGCTGCACGGCGCCGAGACCGTCGAGGACGTCGCCGCCGTGGAGGTCGAGCGCTTCCGCGCCCGCCCGATCGAGGCCGACGACACCGTGAGCGTGCGGGTGCGCACCCGCGACGGCGGCACCGTCGCGGCGGCGGCCACCCTGTGCGCCGAGCAGAACACCGACCCGTACCTTGAACTGACCGGCTCGCGCGGCCGCGCCGTGGTGCACTACACCGAGGACCGGATCACCGTGCACACCACCACCGGCACCAGCGAGCGGACCTACCCGCGCACCGACCTGCTGGAGAACCTGATCGAGCACCTGGCCGACCCCGAGGTCCCGCTGCTGGCCGCGGCGCACCGCTGCGGCGCCTTCATGGCGGTGCTGGAGGCGATCCGGCTCGCGCCGCCGCCCCGCCCGATCCCCGAGGCGCACCTGCGCTGGGAGGGCGAGGGGCCCGAGCGGCGCGCGATCATCGCGGGCGTCGACGGCGCGGTCGCCCGCTGCGCCCGCGAGCTGGCGCTGTTCGGGGAGGCCGGTCCCGACTGGGCCAGGAGCGCGCGCCGGGGGGCCGTCGGTGCCCGCTGAGCCCGGCCCCGCGCCGCTGCCGCTGTCCGTCGGCGGCCGCACCGTCGCCTCCTACCAGTACGACGCCCCGCACCTGGAACCGGTCCTGGGCCCGCGCCCGTTCCTGCACCCCGTCACCACCCTGGGCGGGACCGCGGTCACCGACTGCGCGCCCGAGGACCACCGCTGGCACCTGGGCGTCTCGGTCTCCCTCCAGGACGTGGCGGGCACCAACTTCTGGGGCGGGCGCACCTACGTGCGCGGCCGCGGCTACCAGGCCCTGGACGACCACGGCGCCATCCGGCACGACGCCTGGGGCGAGCGCGGGGACGACCATCTCGGCCAGACGCTGCGCTGGGAGTCGCGCGAGGGCGGCCGGGTGCTGACCGAGGAGCGCAGCCTGCGGCTGACGCCCGCCCCCCAGGGCTGGCGGCTGGAGTTCGCCTTCGAGCTGCGCAACGCCACCGAGCGCCCGGTCCCGCTGGGCAGCCCCGGCACCAACGGCCGCGAGCGCGCCGGCTACGGCGGCTTGTTCTGGCGGCTGCCCCGCCCGGCCGCCCCGCTGCGGGTCCGCACGCCGGACGCCGAGGGCGAGGACGCGGTGCACGGCGAGCCCGCGCCGTGGCTGGCCGTGCACGGTGACGGCGGAGGCGGCGACGACCGCTACACCCTGGTGCTGCGCGGCGCCGACGCCGCGTCGGCGGCCGACCCCTGGTTCGTCCGGGTGGCCGGCTATCCGGGCGTGGGCTCGGCGCTGGCCTTCGAGCACGAGGTGGTGCTGCCGCCCGGCGGCTCGGTGCGCCGCGCCTTCGAGGTCCTGGTCGCCGACGGCCACATCGACCCGGTCTGACCCCTACGGCCGGCGCCCCACGAGGAGAGGACCCGCGGTGAACGTCATCTACGCCTACCCCTGGGACGTGCTGGGCGACCCGGACGCGCCGGCCCGGCTGGCCGGGCTGGGCGCCGGCGCGGTCGCGCTGGCCGCGAACTACCACACGGTCAGGGCGGCGACCCCGCACCACCCGCGCCACCGCCTGGTGGACGCCAGGCACGCCGCCTGCTACGTGCCCGTCGCGCCGGACGCCTGGCGCGGGCAGCGGCTCGTCCCGGCCGCGCCGACCTGGCTGGAGGAGGCCGACCCCTTCGGCACCGCACGCGACGCGCTGCGCGCGGCCGGGCTCGCGGTGCACGCCTGGGTGGTGCTCACCCACAACTCCCTCCTCGGCGACGCCGCGCCCGACGTGGCCGTGCGCAACGCCTTCGGCGACCGCTACCCCTACGCCCTGTGCCCGTCGGCGCCGGACGTCGCCGCCTTCTGCCGGACCCTGGTGCGCGAGGTGGTGCGGCAGGGGCGGCCGGACGGCGTGGTGCTGGAGGCCTGCGGGCCGCTGGGCTTCAAGCACGGCGGCCACCACGAGAAGACCGAGGGCGCCGACTGGTCGCCGGTCCGGCAGGCCCTGCTCTCGCTCTGCTTCTGCGCGGCCTGCGCGGCCGCCTACCGGGAGGCCGGGATCGACCCGGACGGGCTGGCGGCGCGGGTGCGCGCCGGGGTGGACGGCCCGGCCGCGCCCGCGACGGTGGCGGCGGTGGGCGCCGACACGGCCGAGCCGCTGGCCGCCGTCAGGACGGGCATCGCGGCGCGGCTGCGGCGCGAGCTGGTCGCCGAGATCCGCCGCCTGGACCCCTCGGTCCCCGTCACCCTGCACGCCTCGGCGGACCCGTGGGCGACCGGGCCCTTCGCCACCGCCGCGCCCGAGGTGGGCACGGCCGTCGACGGCCTGGTCGGCAACTGCTGGAACACCCCCGAGGCCGACGTGGCCGGGCTGGGCGCGCTGCGGCGGCTGGCCGCCGGGGCCGGGCCCGGCGGCACCGACGCCCGGCTCGGCGCGTACGTGCTCGCGCTGCCGCCGCGCCCGGCCGACGCCGGGCTGCTGCGCGAGCTGATCGACTGCTACACGGCGGCGGGCGCCCAGGACCTCCACCTGTACCACGGCGGGCTGGCGAGCGCCGAGCGGCTGGCCGCCGTCGCCAAGGCGCTCAGCGGCCGCTGAGGCGGCGCGGACGCGCCGGCCGGACCGCGAAGCGCAGAGCGGAGAGGACGCGCGACATGACCGCACGGCTGCTGATCACCGGTGCGTCCGGCATCGTGGGCACCCTGCTGCGGCCCCGGCTGGCCCGGCCGGACCGGGTGCTGCGGCTGCTCGACACCGAGCCGCCGCCGCCCGCCGCCGAGGGCGAGCGGGTGGAGACCGTGACGGCCGACGTGACCGACGCCGCCGCCATGGCCGCCGCGATGGACGGCGTCGGCGCCGTGCTGCACCTGGCCGGGCTGAGCGGCGAGGACGCCTGGGAGCGGATCCTGTCGGTCAACATCGACGGCACCCAGAAGGTGCTGGAGGCGGCGCGGCTGGCGGGGGTGCGCCGGGTGGTGCTGGCCAGCTCCAACCACGCCGTGGGCTTCCACCCCCGCGCGGCGGGCGAGGCCGGCGACTACCTGTTCCCCCGGCCCGACGGCTTCTACGGGGTCGGCAAGGCGGCGCTCGAAGCCCTGGGCAGCCTCTACCACGACCGCTACGGGCTGGACGTGATCGCGCTGCGGATCGGCTCGTGCTTCGAGCGGCCGAGCGATGTGCGGATGCTGGCCACCTGGCTCTCCCCCGACGACTGCGCCCGCCTGGTGGAAGCGTGCCTGAGCGCGCCGGACCCCGGCTTCCGCGTCGCCTGGGGGGTGTCGGACAACACCCGGCGGTGGTGGTCGCTGGAGGAGGCGCGCGCGCTCGGCTACGAACCGCGCGACGACGCCGAGCGCTACGCCGCCGAGGTGGCGGCCGCCGCGGGCGAGCCCGGTCCCGGCGAGCCGGCGGCGGCCTACGTCGGCGGTGTCCAGGCGTGGCGCACCGCCGGGCCGGAGGATCCGGCCCGGCGGTGATCAGGCCGCCGGCTCACTCGCCGGTGGCGGCCTCCACGTCGGTGATGAACTGCTGGGCGCCCTCGGCCGGGGTCAGCTCGCCGAAGAGCACCTGCTGGACGACCCGCTTCATGATCAGCTCGACCTCGCCGGCGCCGATCGGGGGCACCGGGGAGGCGTCGACGATGTGGTCCTCCAGGCTCGCCAGGAACTCCGCGCTCTGCGCGTCGGCCTCGGGGAACTCGGGGACGAACTGCTCCCGCAGGTCCATGTTGGCGGGCAGGCCCCGGTCGGAGAGGATCAGCTCCGTCGCGGCCGGGTCGTTGAGCAGGAAGTCGACGAAGAGGGCCGCCTCCTCCGGGTGCTCGGTGCGCGCCGAGATGGTGTAGTACATGGCCGGCTTGTAGTACATGCCGGTGCGCTCGCCCTCGCTCTCGCCGGGGAAGCGCAGCAGCTCCAGGTCGCGCCCGGCGGTGCCCGCGAGGGTGCCGAGCTGGTTGGTCCACCAGCTGCCCATCGCGCCGGTGTTGGTCGACAGCAGCGACAGGTCGGGGCCGCCCGCGTCGCTCTCGACGCTCAGCGAGGCGGGCGGGGTGGCGCCGGACTCCATCATGTCCACCCGCATCTGGAACCACTCCTCCAGCGTCTCCGGCGAGAAGCCGATGGAGCCGTCGGCCGTGTACAGGCTCTCACCGCGCTGGCGGGCGAAGATGTTGAAGGCGTTCTCGGTGAAGCCGAAGTCCTGGGAGCCGTAGAAGCCGTCCTCGGAGTTCTGCGAGATCTCCTCGGAGATCCGCATGTAGTCCTCCCAGGTCCACGTCTCGTCGTCGGGCATCTCGACGCCGGCGTCCTCGAAGGCCTGCGGGTCGGCGACGACCGCGAAGGCGTTCACGCCGGTGGCGATCCCGTACATGCCGCCGTCCAGCTCGCCGCCGTCCAGGGCGAGCGGGTCGATCTGCGAGGTGTCGATCTCGGTCTCGTTGAGGTCGAGCAGCGCCCCGCGGCTGGCGTAGTCGCGCAGGTAGCGCTCCTCGTGCGTGATGATGTCGGGGGCGTCGTTGCCCGCCACCGTGGTGGCCAGCCGGTCCCAGTAGCCCTCCCAGTCGGTGTACTCGCCCTCGACGGTGATGCCGGGGTTGAGCTCCTCGAAGCGGTCGATGACCTGCTGGGTCGTCTCGTGCCTGGCGTCGGCCCCCCACCAGGAGAAGCGGAGCGTGACGGTCCCGTCGTCGCTGCCGCCGCCTCCGCCGCAGGCGGACGCGGCCAGGGCGAGCACGGCCGCCACCGCGATCGCTCTGACTCGGACGGAGGCGGTTCTCGGGCGGTCGGTGCCCAGACGAGGTGGCATCTCGTCTCCTTTCGCGGTGCTTGTTCGGTCCCGGCTACTTGATTCCGGTGGTGGCGATGCCTTTGACGAGATAGCGCTGTCCGGCCAGGAAGAAGCCGAAGATCGGACCCAGGGCGACGATCGACATGGCGAACAGCGGACCCCACGAGGTCTGGCTGGTGGAGTCCACGAAGGTGCGCAGCGCGAGCGGGACGGTGTACAGGTCCGGATCGGTCAGGAACACCAGCTGCGTGAAGAAGTCGTTCCAGGTCCAGATGAAGGTGAAGATGGCGGTGGTGGCCAGCGCCGGCACCGACAGCGGCAGGATGATGCGCACGAAGATGCCGATATGGCCGCAGCCGTCGATGCGCGCCGCCTCGTCCAGGTCGCGCGGCAGGCCCCGGATGAACTGCACCATCAGGAAGATGAAGAAGGAGTCCGTGGCCAGCAGCTTCGGCACGATCAGCGGATAGAAGGTGTTGATCCAGTCCAGCTGCGAGAACAGGATGTACTGCGGCACGATCACCACGTGCACCGGCAGCATGATCGTGGCGAGCATGATGGCGAAGAAGAGCCGCTTGCCGCGGAACTCCAGCCGGGCGAAGGCGTAGGCCGCCATCGAGCAGGCCAGCAGGTTGGCCACCACCGAGCCGGCCACCACGATCCCGGAGTTGAGCAGGTAGTGGTGGAAGGGGTGCTCCAGCGCCACCCAGCCCTCGGTGTAGTTCTGCCACACGAAGCTGTTGGGAAGCAGGCTGGGGTCGCGCAGGATCTGCTCGGTGGCGCGGATCGAGCTGACCAGCATCCACAGCAGCGGGTAGAGCATCAGCGCGCCGAAGGCGATGAGGCCGAGGTGCGTGAGCAGGCGGCGGACGTGCTCGCGCCGCCTGCGGGCGGCGCGCATGGCGGCGCCGCGGGGCTGCGTCTCAGTCACCATAGAACACCCAGTACTTCGAGGCGATGAAGTGCACGGCGGTGAAGCCTCCGATGATCACCAGCAGCAGCCAGGCCATGGCCGAGGCGTAGCCCATGTCGAAGGCGCCGAAGCCGCGCTGGTACAGGTACAGCGTGTAGAAGAGGGTCGAGTCCGACGGGCCGCCGGTGCCGCCGCTCACGATGAACGCCTGGGTGAAGCTCTGGAAGGCGTTGATCATCTGCAGCACCAGGTTGAAGAAGATGATCGGGGTGAGCAGCGGGACGGTGATCTGGAAGAACCGGCGCACCGGGCCCGCGCCGTCGACCGCCGCCGCCTCGTAGTACATCGCCGGGATCTGGCGCAGTCCGGCCAGGAAGATGACCATCGGCGCGCCGAAGGTCCAGACGTTGAGGCCGATGATGGTCGACAGCGCGTAGTCGGGGTGGGAGATCCAGCTCTCGCCGGTGACCCCGAACAGCGAGAGGACGACGTTGAGCAGCCCCTCGGCGCCGAACATCTGCTGCCACAGCAGCGCGATCGCGACGCTGCTGCCCAGCAGCGACGGCAGGTAGTACACCGAGCGGTACAGCGGCAGGCCGCGCACGCCCCGGTCCAGCACCAGGGCCAGCGCCAGTGCCAGCGCCAACTGGAGCGGCACCGACACCAGCACGTAGACGACGGTGACGCCCAGCGAGGAGTGCAGCCGCTCGTCCTCCAGCATCCGCTGGTAGTTCTCCAGCCCGATCCACTCCGGCGGGGACAGCAGGCTGTAATCCGTGAAGGAGAAGTAGAGCGACGCGAGAATGGGCCCGAGCGTGATGAAGATGAGACCGATAAACCAGGGCCCGAGAAAGAGGCCGGCCGCGAGAGTGTCCTGCCGGCCGCGCCAGCGTCTGCGCGTGCGCTGCGTGTCGGCGGCCGAGGGGACATTGTCCGAGCCGGCGCGCGTCCGCTCGCGGAGTCCGATCATGGCGCCTCTCTCGCCCAGCTCACCGGCTGCTCAGCGAGGCGCACCCGGATCACGGTAAACCGACGGCCGGAGGTCATACACGGGCCTCCTTCTGATTGCGGAGCGTATTTCCCGATGATTTCCAGATGGTGTCATGAAATCTCGGTAAGCGCTATCCAGGATTGGAGTAACTGGTTCCTAGCAGCGTTCGGGACGCGCGTCAATGGCTGAAGCCGGAGACCTGGCGCGACACCGGCGGAGGCGCCCCATCGCACCCCGGCCGCTCCGCCGGACCGGGAGCGGCCCGAGCGGTTGCGTGGAGACTACCCCTAGGCAGGAGCCTTGGAAAGCGCTTACCATCATCAGGTGACCGAGCATTCCGAGCAGCCCGCCGAGCCGCGCCGCTACGCCGTCGTCGGCCTGGGCTCCCGCGCCCGCATGTACACCTCCGCACTGGCCGGCTCGCACGCCGCGCACGGCACCGCGGCCGCCTTCTGCGACACCAACCTCACCCGGATGCGGGCGCACAACGCCCTGCTCCGCGAGCAGGGTGCCGCCGAGGTCCCCGCCTACGGCCCCGACCGGTTCGCCGAGATGCTGGACAAGGAGGACGTGCACGAGGTCATCGTCTGCTCGGTCGACCGCACGCACGCCCACTACATCGCGGCGGCGCTCGACGCCGGGCGCGACGTGATCACCGAGAAGCCGATGACCAGCGACCTGGCCGGCTGCCGCCAGGTGCTCGACGCGCAGCGGCGCACCGGCGGCCGGGTCCGGGTCGCCTTCAACTACCGGTACAACCCCGTGCACGCCAAGGTCCGCGAGCTGCTGGCGGCGGGCGCCATCGGCGAGGTCGGCTCGGTGCACTTCGAGTGGCTGCTCGACCTGTCCCACGGCGCCGACTACTTCCGGCGCTGGCACCGCGACCGGGCCAACTCAGGCGGCCTGCTGGTGCACAAGTCCAGCCACCACTTCGACCTGGTCAACTGGTGGCTGGGCGCCGAGCCGGAGTCCGTCTTCGGCTGGGGCCGGCTGTTCTTCTACGGCGACGACAACGGCCGCCGCCGCGGCCTGGCCCGCGGCTACGACCGCGCCCACGCCGACGACCGCGCCGCCGACGACCCCTTCGCGCTGCGGATCGCCGACGACCCCGTGCTGCGCTCCCTGTACCTCGACGCCGAGCACGAGGACGGCTACCACCGCGACCAGAACGTCTTCGCCCCAGGCATCACCGTCGAGGACGACATGTCGCTGCTGGTCCGCTACGGCTCCGGCACCGCGCTCAGCTACCACCTGGCCGCCTACTCCCCGTGGGAGGGCTACCGGGTCGCCTTCACCGGCAGCGGCGGCCGCCTGGAGCTGGACGTACTGGAGCGCGACCACGTCGCCTGGGACTCCAACGCCCCCGGCCCCAAGGACACCACCTCCCGCCTCACCCTCCAGCGGCACTGGGAGCCCGCCGAGGAGGTCCCCGTCACCATCGGCGAGGGCGGCCACGGCGGCGGCGACCGGTTGCTGCTGGACGCCCTGTTCGCGGGCACCGGCGTCCCCGCCCCCGACCACACCGACGGCGCCCGCGCCCTGCTGTGCGGCCTGGCCGCCAACCGCTCCTTCGAGACCGGGCTGCCGGTGGAGACGGGCGGACTGCTGTAGCCCGCGGCCGGGCAGGCTCAGGCGAGCCGCGCCAGCTGCGCGCCGGTGGCGTACAGCTGGACCAGCAGCGGCCGCAGCGCTTGTCCGGCCTCCGTCAGGCGGTAGCGGGTGCGCACCGGGAAGCCGCGCTCGCGCTCGACGGCGACCAGTCCGCGTTCGGCCAGGGTGCGCAGCCGCTCGCTGAGCACCTTGGCCGACAGCTCGGGCAGCCGCCCGCGCAGCTCCGTGAAGCCGCACGGGCCCGCCATCAGCTCCCGCAGCAGCAGCGTGGTCCAGCGGCCCGAGACGGCGGCCAGCGCCAGTTCGACCGGACAGTCCGGCTCCGGCCTGCGGGTACGGCCGCGCCCGTCCGGTACCAGCTCGGGATCCCAGGCCGCGTGGGTTTCCGTTCGGTGACCCACACCGGTGCCTGTTTCACTGGCCGCATGAACCGCGACCTCCGATCCGCTCATATCCCCAGTGTGCCGCTGAGCACCGAGGCGGCCGACCACCCGCACGTCTTCGCCCGCGCCTTCAACAGCTTCGATCCCGAACGGCTCGACCTCGTCTATGAGCCGGAAGCCGCTTTCGCCGCCCGGCCGGGTGAGCCGGTCACCGGCTGCGAGCGAGTGCGCGCCAATGCCGAACTGCTGGCGCTGCGCATCCCCATCCGGGTCGTACCGCGCCACTGCTACGTCAGCGGCGACATCGCGCTGCACATCGTGGACTGGACCATCGACGGCACCGCGCCCGACGGCCGCGAGACGCACCTCGCCGGCACCGCGACCGATGTGGCCAGGCGCGGCGCCGACGGTTACTGGCGCTATGTCGTGGACAACCCCTTCGGCACCGCCTGCGAGGACTGAGCCGGAGCCCGCGGCCGCCCGGCCTAGACCTCCGGCTCCAGGACGTGCTCGATGTGGCGGCGGGCGATGGTGGCGACGACGGCGTCGGCGTCGGCCTGGGTCAGGGCGTCGTTGAAGATCTCCACCTCGATGTCGCCCGTGTATCCGGCCGCCTCGGCCGAGCGGCGGAGGGCGCGCAGGTCGATGCAGCCGTCGCCGGCCATGCCGCGGCCGTTGAGCACGTCGGCGGGGAGCGGGAGGACCCAGTCGCAGACCTGGAAGGAGGCGATCCGGCCCGCCGCCTGGGCGATCCGGCGCTCCACCTGCGGGTCCCACCACACGTGGTAGGCGTCGACCACCACGCCGACCTGCTCGGCCGGGAAGGGTTCGGCCAGGTCGAGGGCCTGGCCGAGGGTGGAGAGCACCGCGCGGTCGGCGCAGAACATCGGGTGCAGCGGCTCCAGGGCCAGCCGCACCCCGCGCTCCCCCGCGTAGGGGGCCAGCTCCGCCAGGCGCTCGGCGACCCGGGCCCGCGCACCCGGCAGGTCGCGCGAGCCCTCGGGCAGGCCGCCGACCACCATGACCAGGCAGGGCGCGCCGAGTTCGGCCGCCTCGTCGATCGCGGCTCGGTTGTCGGCCAGCGCGGCGGCGCCGTCGGGGCCGGTCAGGAAGCCGCCGCGGCAGTAGGACGACACCCGCAGCCCGGCGTCGCGGACCAGCTTGGCGGAGCGGGCCAGCCCGGCGGCGGCCACGGGCTCGCGCCACAGGCCGACCGCGGGGACGCCGGCCGCGGCGCAGCCGCGCACCAGCGCGGCCACGTCCCACTGCTTGACGGTCGCCTGGTTCACCGAGAGCCGGGCCAGCCGGGGGTCCCCCGGCCGGGGGGTGGGGATGCCGGCGGGCCGGCCCGAGGGTACGTCGACCGCGCTCACGCCTCCACCCCCGCCACGTCCAGCAGCCGGCGCATCCGCGCCGCCGCGAGTTCGGCGTCGGGCAGCAGCCCGGCCGCGTCGGCCAGCCGCAGCGCCTCGGCCAGGTGCGGCAGCGAGCGGGCGCTGTGCAGGCCGCCGACCATGGTGAAGCCGCGCTGGTGCCCGCCCAGCCAGGCCAGGAAGGCGATGCCGGTCTTGTAGTAGTAGGTCGGCGCCGCGAACAGGTGCCGCGACAGCGGCACGGTGGGCGCCATCAGCTCCTCGTAGCGCGCGGTGTCGCCCTCGTCCAGCGCGCGCAGCGCGGCGGCGGCGACCGGCGCGATGGCGGCGAAGATGCCCAGCAGCGCGTGCGAGAAGCCGGCGGAGTCGCCCCGGATCAGCTCCGGGTAGTTGAAGTCGTCGCCGGTGTACAGCCGCACGCCCTGCGGCAGCAGCCGCCGCAGCCGCACTTCGAGCTCCGCGTCGAGCAGCGAGACCTTGATGCCGTCGACGGCGCGGGCGTGCCGGGAGATGAGCTCGGCGACGGCCGGGATCGCGTCGGCCGGGTCGGTGTGGCCCCAGTAGCCCGCCAGCTTCGGATCGAAGGCGGGGCCGAGCCAGTGCAGCACCACGGGGCGCGCGACCTGTTCGAGCAGCCGGTCGTAGACCTTGGCGTAGTCGTCGGCGCCCCTGGCCAGCGCGGCCAGCTGCCGGCTGGCCATCAGCACCGGCGTGGCCCCGGCCGCCTCCACCGTCTCCAGCTGCTCGGTGTAGGCGGCCACGACCTCGTCGAGGGAGTCCAGCTCGGGCGGCGCCTGGTCGGTGCTCGCGCCGCAGACCAGGGCGCCGCCGCAGGCCGCCGCCTCGGCGGCCGAGCGGCGGATCAGCTCGGCCGTGGCCGGCCAGTCCAGGCCCATGCCGCGCTGCGCGGTGTCCATCGCCTCGGCCACGCCCAGGCCGGTGCTCCACAGGTGGCGGCGGAAGGCGAGGGTGGCGTCCCAGTCCAGCCGGGCCGGGGCGTCGGGGGCGTTCCCGGCCAGCGGGTCGGCCACCACGTGCGCGGCGGCGTAGGCGGTGCGCGAGCGCGGCGGGGCACCGGTCGCGTCCGCGCCCACGGCGGCCGCGCCGCGCAGGGTGTAGGAGTGCAGGGCGCCGTCGGCGCCGGGCAGCCGGAGCGTCGGGCCGCTCACAGCACGATCTCCGTGATGTCGATCCTGCGGCCGGTGGCCGAGGACTCCAGCCCCGCCTCGGCCAGCTGCACGCCGCGGGCTCCCGAGAGCAGGTCGTGCCCGAAGGGCTCGTCGGCGCAGACGTGCCGGATGAACAGCTCCCACTGGGCCCGGAAACCGTTGTCCATCTCGCCGTTGTCGGGCACTTCCAGCCACTGCTCGCGGTAGCCGCCGCCATCGGCCACGTCGGGGTCCCACACCGCCTTGGGGGTGGTCGAGCGGTGCTGGGCGCGGCAGTGCCGCAGCCCGGCCACGGCGCTGCCCTCGGTGCCGTCGACCTGGAACTCCACCAGCTCGTCGCGGTTCACCCGCACGCACCAGGAGGAGTTGATCTGCGCGATGACGCCGCCCTCCAGCTCGAAGACCCCGTAGGCGGCGTCGTCGGCGGTGGCCGTGTAGGGGACGCCGTCGTCCCAGCGCCGGTCCAGGTGGGTGACGGCGGTGGCGCTGACCCGGCGCACCGGCGCGAAGATGTTCTCCAGCAGGTACTGCCAGTGCGGGAACATGTCCACCACGATCCCGCCGCCGTCCTCGGAGCGGTAGTTCCAGCTGGGGCGCTGGGCCGACTGCCAGTCGCCCTCGAAGACCCAGTAGCCGAACTCGCCCCGCACCGACAGCACCCGGCCGAAGAAGCCGCTGTCGACCAGGCGGCGCAGCTTGATCAGCCCGGGCAGGAAGAGCTTGTCCTGCACCACCCCGTTCTTCACCCCGGCGTCGCGGGCCAGCCGGGCCAGGTCGATCGCGGCGGCCAGGCTGTCGGCGGTGGGCTTCTCGACGTAGACGTGCTTGCCCGCGGTGATGGCGGCCCGCAGCGCGGCCTCGCGGGCGGAGGTCACCTGGGCGTCGAAGTACACGCTCACCGACGGATCGGACAGCGCCCCGTCCAGGTCGGTGGTCCACCGGTCCAGGCCGTGGCGGTCGGCCAGCTCACGCAGCTTGCGTTCGGATCGGCCCACCAGCAGCGGCTCGGGCACCACCCGGGTGCCGTCGGGCAGCGCCACCCCGCCGTCCTCCCGGATGGCCAGGATCGACCGGAGCAGATGCTGCCGGTAGCCCATCCGGCCCGTGACGCCGTTCATGGCGATGCCGAGTACCTGACTGTCCATTCATCCACCCTTCGCGCACGGAAAGCGTTTTCCATCGTATCCCACCTGTCGCGGCCCCGCTATGGTGCGACTCGCTCGCCTTTCGCCCGCCGACCGGTGTCCGGCCCGCGGCGCGGTCTGCCATGATGGACGGGAAAACTTTCCCAGCGGTGCTACGACCGTTCTGGGCCGCCCCGCGACCGCGCGGACGGCGGGCGCGTGAGGAGGTGGAGCCGGTGCAGCGTCGGCACGCGACCCTGGTCGAAGTGGCCAAGCACGCCGGTGTCTCGCTGGCAACCGCTTCCCGGGTCCTCAACGGCAGCACCCGCCAGGTCGGCGAGCAGCTGCGCCGCCGGGTGATCGACAGCGCCCGCGAACTCGGCTACCTCGCCAACGCCTCCGCGCAGACCCTCGCCCGCAACACCAGCACCCTCGTCGGCCTGGTGGTGCACGACATCTCCGACCCCTACTTCTCCAGCATCGCGGCGGGGGTCACCCGGGTGGCCGAGGAGCAGGGCCTGGTGGTGGTGCTCGGCACCACCTCGCGCGAGGCCGACCGCGAGAGCGCGCTGGTCTCCACCCTTCGCTCGCACCGCGCCCGCGCCGTGGTACTGGCCGGCAGCCGCACCGCGCACTCCGAGGAGACCGACCGGCTGGCCGCCGAGATCGAGGCCTTCCGCGCCCAGGGCGGCCGGGTGGCGCTGGTCTCCCAGGCCACCCTGGACGCCGACACCGTCGTCCCCGGCAACTACTCCGGCGCGCAGTCGCTGGCGCTGCGCCTGGCCGAACTGGGCCACCGCCGCTTCGCGGTGCTCGGCGGCGCCCCGCACCTGCTCACCGCCACCGACCGCATCGCCGGCTTCCGCGACGGCCTCACCCAGGCCGGCGTCAGCCTGCCCGACCGCGCCATCGTGCCGGGCGCCTTCACCCGCGACGGCGGCTACCGCGCCACCCGCGAACTCCTCGCGGCCGGCACCAACGCCACCTGCCTGTTCGCGGTGAACGACGTCATGGCCACCGGCGCGCTCGCCGCGCTGCGCGAGGCGGGCGTGCGGGTGCCCCAGGACATGTCCGTGGCCGGCTTCGACGACATCCCCACCGTCCGCGACATCACCCCGCAGCTGACCACCGTCCGGCTGCCGCTGGAGCGGATGGGCGAGCAGGCCGCCCGGCTGGCCCTCACCGACGGCCCGGCCAAGGAGCCGCGGGTGGTGCACGTGGAGGGCGATGTGGTGGTCAGGGCCAGCACCGCCGCCCCGCCGCCGAACTGACGCCCTCGCCGTGGGCGCCGCCGCCGCATTGGGCAACCGATATGGTGCACCGGTGGTGACGGGGGACCGCGCGTGCGCATTCGGTCATCGGTGCGCGCGCCGGACCGATAAGCGAGGGAGACGGAATTGACCGCGAACACCCTGACCGATGAGTCCGTTTCAGCGCTCTATCGGGCATTCGCCACCGATCTGCGCGCCGCACGCGAAGCGCAGCGGCGGTTCCTCGCCGACCGCCAGGCCACGATGAAGCCCAAACTGGACGACATCGAAGCGGAGATGACCTATCTGCTGCTGCGCGAACTGCGGCCGCGGCAGGTGGTGGAGATCGGCACCTTCCACGGCTGGTCCACCTCCTGGCTGCTGCGCGCGCTGGCCGACAACGGTGAAGGGCAGCTGCACTCCTACGACCTCGTCGACAATGTGAAGAGCAATATCCCCGACGACCTCGCCGAGAAGCGCTGGACCTTCCACCACGGCGATGTGCGCAACGAACTCGGCACCCTGCCCCCCGATGTCGACTACCTCTTCATCGACGCCGCGCACTCCGGCCGCTTCGCGCACTGGTACATCGAGCACCTTTTCCCGAAGGTCCCCTCGGGCACCCCGGTGAGCGTGCACGACGTCTTCCACGGCCGCCGCCCGCTGCCCTTCACCGAGGGCGCCGTCCTGCTGCGCTGGCTGGCCGACAAGGGCGTCGAGTACTTCACCCCGGCCCAGGCCAAGGCGCCCGAGACGCACCGGCGGCTGATGGAGCTGAAGGAGTCGCTGGGCATCGCCGAGCGGGTGCACGACACCAAGGACAACCCGATGGTGTTCTTCCGGCTGCCCTAGCCGCGCGGCCGCCTCCGGCGCGCCGAGCCCGTCCGGACGGTCCCGTCCGGACGGCCGTGACGGCGCCGGTGGCGCACCCGTATTGCATAGAGCACCCCCGATTGTGCAGTGCACAACATTCGGGAGATCACCTTCAGCACCGGCCGGGGCGGTTTGTACATTGCGGTTCCCCTCGTCCCTCGCGTCCGCGCGAGGGGTCCCGCTCCGCTCCCCTCTCCTGGAGGTCCGGTGAGAGTCGTCCGCGCCCTCGGGCTGCTGTGTGCCGCCGCCCTGCTGGCGTCCTGCGCGCCCCCGCAGTCCACCAACTCCCCCTCCGGCGCCGATGAGACCACCGGCACCCTGCGCGTCTGGCTGTTCACCGAGGTGAACCAGGAGGCGAAGGAGACCGTGGTCGAGCAGGCGGTCGCCGAGTTCGAGGCCGCCCACGAGGGCGTCACCGTCGACGTCCAGTACATCCCGGTGGAGAGCCGGGCCGAGCGCTTCCAGGCCGCGTTCAACGACCCCGCCAGCGCCCCCGACGTGGCGGAGTTCGGCAACACCGACCTCGCGGGCTACGTGGAGGCCGGCGGCCTGGCCGACATCCGCGCGGACCTGGAGGCCTGGGACGAGTACGCCGACATGGACCCGGGCCTGGCGGTCTCCACCGTGGTGGAGGGCGGCAACTACGCGCTGCCCTGGTACGTGGGCGTGCGCGCGCTGTACTACCGCACCGACGTCTTCGACGAGCTGGGCCTGGAGCCCCCGGCCACCCTGGACGAGCTGGCCGGCACCGCCGAGGAGATCCGCGCCGAGCGGCCCGAGCTGCTGGGCATCTCCACCGGCGGCGCCTACACCTACGCCTTCCTGCCCTTCCTGTGGGCGCACGGCGGCGAACTGGCCGAGGCGCAGGGCACGCACTTCGCCTCGGCCATCGACTCCGCCGCGTCCGTCGAGGGCATCACCGCCTACACGGACCTGCTCACCGAGGAGATCTGCCCGCCGCAGACCTGCGCGGAGATGACCGGCAACGACAGCGTGCAGCAGTTCATCGCCGGGGACGCCGCCATGACCATCGGCGGCGACTTCAACCGGCTGGCCGTGGACGAGAGCGAGGTCGCCGGCGACTACGCGGTGGTGCCGCTGCCGGGCACCGAGGCGGGCAGCACCGCCCCCGCCTTCGCCGGCGGCAACAACCTCGGCGTGCTGGCCGGGACCGAGCGGCGCACCCTCGCGGTGGAGTTCCTGCGGCTGCTGGGCGGCAAGGAGTACCAGCGCCGGATGTTCGACGCCATGGGCAACCTGCCCACCTTCACCGACGTGCAGGCCGAGGCGGCCGAGGCCGAGCCGGCGATCGAGCCCTTCGTCGCCACCCTGGAGGCCGGCACCCGCTTCGTGCCGGCCACCGGCGCCTGGACCGCCATCGACGCCCAAGCCGTGCTCCCGTCCATGCTGCAGCGGGTGGCCGGCGGCCAGGCGACGGTGGACGAGGCGGCGGCGGAGGCGGCCGGGCGGATGGACGACGCCTTCGACGGCCGCTAGGAGCCGCGGTGACGGCGACGCCGGTCGCGGCCGCCGCGCCGGGCCCCGGCCGGACGGGGGGCACCCCCTCCGCCGGCCGGGCCCGCGGCCGCCTCGAACCCTGGATCTACCTGGCCCCGGCCCTGCTGGTGCTGGCCGGGCTGATGGGCTACCCCCTCTACCAGCTGGTCAACGTCTCGTTCTTCGACTACCGCCAGCCGCAGGTCACCGGCGCCGAGCCGCTGGAGTTCACCGGCCTGGACAACTACGCCCGGCTGCTGGGCGATCCGGAGTTCTGGACGGTGCTGGGCAACACCGCGGTCTTCGCGGGCGGCTGCGTGCTGGCCACCCTGCTGGTGGGCGTCCTGCTGGCGGTGCTGGCCACCCGGCTGCACCCGTGGGTGCGCACCGCGCTCTTCCTGGCCGCGCTGGGCGCCTGGGCCACCCCGGCCGTCACCGGCAGCGCCGTCTGGCTGTTCCTGTTCGACCCCACGCTCGGCCTGGTCAACCAGGTGCTGAGCGGGCTGGGGCTGAGCGGCTTCGAGGGCCACTCCTGGACCTACGGCAAGTGGTCGGCCTTCGGGCTGGTCGGCGCCGAGGTGGTGTGGTGCTCCTTCCCGCTGGTGATGGTCACCGTCTACGCGGGCATCCTGGCCATCCCGCAGGAGGTGCTGGAGGCGGCCCGGCTCGACGGCGCCTCGGCGCCCCGGTTGGTCTGGCACGTGATGCTGCCGATCCTGCGGCCGGTGATCACCACGGTGACCATCCTGTCCATCATCTGGGACGTCAAGATCTTCACCCAGATCTACGTGATGACGGGAGGCGGCGGCATCGCCGGCCAGAACCTGGTGCTCAACGTCTACGGCTACCAGCAGGCCTTCGCCGCCAACCAGTACGGACTCGGCTCGGCGATCGGCGTCGTGATGACCCTGCTGCTGCTCGGCACCACCCTCGTCTACCTGCGGGCGCTGCGCCGCACCGGGGAGGAGCTGTGACCGCCGCTTGCCGCTCCGCGCCCGCCCGGGCCCGGGGCTGGCTGCTCAACGGCACCGGGCTGCTGGCCGCCCTCGTCGTCGCCTTCCCGCTGTACTGGATGGTGCTGTCGGCGCTCAAGCCGCGCGCCGCCCTGGAGGCCGGCGACGCGCTGCCCTACACCACCGAGCCGAGCCTGGACGCCTTCGTCCGGGTGCTCTCCGTGGAGGGCTTCGGCCGCTACTTCGTCAACAGCCTGGTGGTGGCGCTGGCGGTGGTGGGGCTGTCCACCCTGTGCGCCTTCCTGGCCGCGGTGGCGCTCACCCGCTTCCGCTTCCGGCTGCGCACCACCCTGCTGGTGACGGTGCTGGTCGCGCAGATGGTCCCGGTGGAGGCGCTGACGATCCCGCTGTTCTTCCTGCTGCGCAACCTGGGCGGCGCCGTGCCCGCGCTGGGCCTGAACCACCTCGGCTCGCTGATCCTGGTGCACACCGCCTTCTCCATCCCCTTCGCCATCTGGATGCTGCGCGGCTTCGTCGGGGCGGTGCCGCAGGAGTTGGAGGAGGCGGCCGCCATCGACGGCGCGGGCAGCTTCCGCTTCGTGGCGCGCATCCTGTTCCCGCTGGTGGCGCCGGGCGTGGTGGCCTGCGGCATCTTCTCGTTCATCTCCACCTGGAACGACTTCCTGTTCGCCCAGACCTTCATCATCTCGGCCAGCGAGAACCAGACGCTGCCCATCGCCGTGCTCGGCTTCTTCCGCCCCGACGAGAACGACTGGGGCGGCATCATGGCCGGCTCGGTGCTGATGACCGTCCCGGTGCTGATCTTCTTCATCGCGGTCCAGCGGCACCTGGTGGCGGGGCTGGCCGGGGCGGTGAAGGGGTGAGCGGCGCGGTGCCGGGCGGCGGCCGTGGCTGAGCCGCCCCGGCCGGCCCGCAACGCCTCTTCGTCGGTGCGACGGGCGCTGGCGCTGCTGGAGGCGGTGCGGGTGGCGGGCGCGGACGGCGGCGGCCTGGCGCTGACCCGGCTGGCGCAGCTGGTCGGCTGCGACAAGAGCACCGTGCTGCGGCTGGCCGCGCCGCTGCTGGAGGCGGACCTGCTCACCCGCGACCGCGAGACGGGCCTGTTCCGGCTCGGCCCGGCCGCGCTCAGCCTCGGCCAGGCGTACCTGGACCAGCTCGACCTGCGCTCGGCGGCCGCGCAGCGGCTGCGCGCGCTGATGCGCGCCACCGGCCACACCTGCCACCTGGTGGTGCTGGAGGGCCGCGAGGTGGTCTACGTCGACAAGGTCGAGAACGAGGCGACGGTCCGGATGGGCTCGCGGATCGGCGCCCGGATGCCCGCCTACCGCACCGCCGTCGGCAAGGCGATCCTCGCCTTCAGCGGCGCGGACGTGGTGGAGGAGGTGATCGCGGGCGGCATGCCCGCCGTCACGCCGAAGACGATCACCGACCCCGGGGTGTTCCGGGCCGAGCTGGCGCGGGTGCGCGAGCGCGGCTACGCCATCGACGACCGCGAGAACGAGCCGGAGGTGCGCTGCGTGAGCGCGCCGATCTTCCGGCACGACGGCGCGGTGGCGGCGGCCGTGAGCGTGTCGGCGCTGGCCAGCAGGCTGCCCGCCGCGCGGGTGCGCGACCTCGGCCCGGCGGTGGCGCAGGCCGCCCGCGACATCACGGTGAGCCTGGGCGGGCGCTGATCCGCGCCGCGCCGAGGCGCGGGACCGCCACGGGCGTGTCGGGCACCGGTGCGTACCGTGGAGGCATGACGCGGACGAGCGCGAGGAGCGTGGACCGCGGCCGGGTGATCGCCTACCGCGCCCTGTCCATGCGCGACGTACTGCCGACCGGCGCCCAGGACCACCCGCCGGGCCGCACCGCCCGGCTCGCGCTGCGGCTGAGGGGGATCGAGCCCGACGACGACCCCGGCGGCCACGCGCTGGTGCAGTCGGTGCGCGGCGCCATCCACCTGCACGCCGCCGCCGACGTGGACCTGTACACGGCGGCGCTGCGCATCGAGGACGGCGCCGACATCGCCCCGTACAGCTTCGGCACCTTCGGCCGGGAGCTGTCCGCCGACGGGGTCCGCTACGACGCCGCCCTCGCCGACGTGGCCGACGCGATGCGCGCGGCGATGGCGGCGGGCGAGCCGCTGACCAAGGGCGAGCTGAGCGAGGCGGTCACCCCGGCGGTGCCGCCCCGGCTGGCGCCGTGGTGCGGCGGCTGCGGCGTGAACCACGTCCACGACGGCCTGTTCCGCGCCGCCACCCTCCAGGCCGGGCTGCGCATCGAGGTGGAGCACTCCACCCTCTTCCGCTATCTGCCGCCCACCGGCGAGGCCGGCCCGCCCGCGGAC
Source organism: Allonocardiopsis opalescens (assembly GCF_003002095.1). Classification (GTDB taxonomy): domain Bacteria; phylum Actinomycetota; class Actinomycetes; order Streptosporangiales; family Streptosporangiaceae; genus Allonocardiopsis; species Allonocardiopsis opalescens. The sequence continues at coordinate 535,741 of NZ_PVZC01000002.1, forward strand.
CCCGCGCCGGCCCGCGCCGAGCTGGTCCGCCGCTTCCTGCGCGCCTTCGGCCCGGCCCGCCCGGTGCACCTGGCCGGATGGCTCGGCCTCACCCCGGCGGCGGGCCGCCGCTGGTGGGCGCTGGCCGAGGACGAACTGGAGGAGGTGCGGCTGGGCGGGCACCGCCACTACGTGCTCGCAGACGCGGCGGCCGCGCTGCTGGACGCGCCCGAGCCGGAGGGCACCCGGCTGCTCGGCCCCTACGACCCCGTCACCGAGCTGGCCGACCGCGAACTGCTCGTCCCCGACCGCACGCGCCGCGGGTCGGTGTGGAATCCGGCGGGCAACCCCGGGGTGCTGCTGGTCGACGGCGAGATCGCCGGCACCTGGCGGCAGCGCTCGGCGTCGGGGCGGCTCACCCTCACCGTGCGGCCCTTCGACGGACTCGGCGCGCGGCGGCGCTCGGAGGTGGAGGCCGAGGCCGAGTGGGTCGGCGCCGCGCTCGGCGCCGAGCGGGTGGCCGCCGCCTTCGGCTGAGACCCGGCGGGCGCGCGGAGCCGGTGCGCTCCGGGTGGCGATCATCACACTACACAGGGTCACCCGCGGGCACTCCGGGCGGACCGGCGCGGCCGCCGCCGCCCGTGCCACCACCGCTTCCGCTCCGGCCCGCCGCGGCCGGCCGCGGCGGCGCCGCGAGGGGCGGCGTCCTCGGCCCGGCCGCCGCGCGGTGGCGGGTGGTGCGGGCGGGCGCCGAGCGGTCTGGCGCTGTCGCGGCTGCTCATGGACGTGCCGGGGCCGTTCGTGGCAGGCTTCGTATACCACAGGGCGCGCTCGCCGAGGACTGTCTGATCCTGCCATCTTCCAGGATTTCAGCGTCTCGCGGTAAACGCCCCCATACAATGCGAGCCGGTGGTTTTGTCCGTTCCGCTGACCAGCGGAACGGCCGGCGCGGGTACGCTCGGCCAGTCCGGGGGATGGCCCGTGTCGCGGCTGGCCTGCCGGCCGTCCCTGCGACCCCTCCGGAGGCATCGGGGCCATGCGCCTTCTCCCGTCGCTGTGTCTGAGCGATCTTCTGCCCGTCGTGCGGTGGAGCCGCCCCGAGGACCTCTCCGAGGCCCTGGGCGACTCCCGCCTGCCCGACACCTGGTGGGAGTCGATGGCGCTGCCGCGGGTGGCCCGGGTGGTGGGCGAGGACTGGCTCTACCACCGGGTGACCCGCCTGGTGCACCAGCACTGGGACCACGTGCCGCTGGGCGACGTGCTGCCCGCGCTGCGCGCGCTGCCGCCGGTCCCGGCCGAGGAGTGGCCGGGCGAGCTGTCCGAGGCGCTGCGCTCCGGGGCGGCCGAGCCGCTGCTGCTGCCCGACCAGACCGCGCGCAGGCTGCGCGAACGGCGCTACCCGGCCGGCCTCGGCGCGACCGACGTCATCGCCGGGCTGGCCCGCCAGGTGCTGGCGCCCATGCTCGCCGTCGGGCTGCTGGACGACCCCGACGAACTCGACCTGCCGGCCTCCACCCACGACGCCGCCCGCACCGTGGCCGACTGGGTCCCCGCCGACGCGCCCGAGGCGGTCCGCACGGCGCTGCTGTACCTGGTCGCCTCCACCGACGTCGTCGACCAGGCCCGCCCCGAGCTGTGGCCCGACGCCGTCCCGCCCGCCGAGGAGCCGGCCGCGCCGGTGCAGGCGGCGCCCCAGCCGCCCCCGCTCCCGGCCCCGCCCGCCGCCGACCACGCGCCCGACCCCGACACCGGCTACCGCGCGCCCGCCGACGAGCCGCCCGCCCGCCCCGACTGGGCCCCGGCCGACGAGCCCTACGCCCCGCACGACTGGACGCCCCCGGCCGAGGTCCCCGAGTCCGCCGACGCCGGCTACGCCGAGCCGGTCGCCGAGGCCGTTTCGGGTCCCCAGTCCGGCTACGCCGAGCACCAGGGCCCGCCGCCGAGGTACGTGCCGCCGGGCGCGCTGGCCCCGCACGCCGGACACGAGCCCGACTCCGGGCCGCCCACCACCTTCGACACTCCGGCCATCCCGGCCGACGCCGAGGCCCCGCCCGTCCCGGCCGCGCACCGGCCCGAGGATCCCGAGCCGGCGCCGTCGGCCGAGCCGCTCGACCCGCTGGTGCGGCTGATCGACACCGAGCTGCGCCGCTGGGACGACGCGGAGCTGCGGGTGGCCACCGAGCGGCTGTTCGCGGCCGAGCCCGTCGGCGTCACCGCGCTCTCGCAGCGGCTCGGCATGGACCCCGCCGCGCTGCGCACCACCCAGCGCAGCGCCGAGTCGCGCCTGCTGACCTGGCTCAACTCCCCCGAGGCGGCCGACATGGCCGAGCACCTGGCCTACGTCACCGAGCTGCTCGGCACCGCTTCCACCCTGGAGCACATGCAGATGGCGCACCCGGCCCACTCCGCCGAGGTGCCGGTCATCGGCATCCCGGTGTGGCGGGTGCTGGTCAGCCTGACCCGCAACCTCGCCCTGCACGACGGCTGGCTGGTGGCCGGCGACGTCCAGCAGCTGCGCCAGCGCACCCGCGAACTGCTCTCGCAGCGCCCCTCGGTCACCGAGGCGGGCGCGCTGCTGGACCGCCTGGGCATCGGCAAGCACGCCGCCCGCGCCTGGATCCTGTCCACTCCCGGCCTGAGCATCCGCAATGGCGAGGTCATCAACGACGACCCCTCCGCGCCCGAGCCGCCGCCGCTGTCCGACGTGGTGCTGCCGGCCATCCCGCTGCCGGTCCGCCGCCGCCGCGACCGCGCCGCCCTGCCCACCCACCACCTGGTCGAGCAGGCCATCGGCGTCGCCGACTCCGCCCGCTGCTTCCGGGTGCCCGAGGGCACCTGGTGGCACCGGATCGACATCACCGCTGAGCACCTGGACGGCCGCCCCATCGCGGTCCCGGCCGGCTTCGCCGACCACCTCGGCCTGCGCCAGGGCCAGCTGCTGTCGGTGCTCGGACCGCATGACGAGGTCATCGTGTTCGTCTGGCAGGACGAGCCGGTCATCGACTCCCTCGCCCCGCTGCTGGGCCGCATGGAGGTGCGCCAGGGCGACCGCGTGTTCGTCTCGGTGCGCGAGGACCGGCTGGACGCCCGCGTGCTGCCGGGGCCGATGCTGGCCGCCGAGGGCACCGAGCCGGTCGCGGCCGGCCTCGCGCTGAGCGGCTACACCGCGCCCGCCACCCTGGAGGAGGCGGTGCGGGTGCTCGCGCAGCGGATCGGCTGCACCGAGCCGGTCGGCCCGGCCGAGCTGACCGCGCGGCTGGCCCAGCGCGGCGACAACGACATCCTCAGCCGGCTCCAGGAGGGGCTGCGGGTGGCCGAGGAACCGGTCAGCACCGGCCGCTGAGGCCCGGCGCCATTCCGGGCGAACTCGGCGCCAAAAGCGCACACGGGACGCCGTCAGTGCACGGAAGGGGCACCCAAGCACGCCGTCGGGCTGCCGCGGCGCGGGTACGCCGCCTACCATCGGGTGCATGACTCACCACTCCCCGGTGGCGTCGGCCCCCCTGCGGACGGCGGAGGACCCCGCCCCGGAGCCGCTGCTCACGACCCACCACCGCCTGAGCAGCACGAGCGTCGACGACCTGCACGCCGCGGTCGAGCCGCTGGCCGTCGGCCACGACCTGCACGCGCTCGACCCCTCCGTCGGCCTCGACGGCGTGGTGAACGGCCTCACCCTCGAACGGGTGCGGCTGGTGTGGGTGCGCTACGGCGGCGGCGGCGCCGTGGTCGAGACCCCGCCCACCGAGGGCGAGTTCGCGCTGTGCGTGCCGCAGGGCGAGATGGGCGTCAGCTACCTCGGCTCCGGGCGCTCGGAGGTGACCGGCGGCACCGTGCTGGTCTCCGACGAGGAGCGGATGCGGATGACCCCCGATCCGGTGGCCGGCTGCCTGGTCGTCAGCACCTCCATGGGCCGGCTCCAGGACCACCTCCAGTCGCTGACCGGGCGCCCGATGGCGCAGCCGCTGCGCTTCTTCGGCGACGACGAGTCGGCCGTGCACGGCCCGGCCCTGGTCGACCAGACCTGGCGCTACACCGTCACCGTCCTGGACCAGGTGGCCGTGGAGGGCGTGCACCCGATGGCCGCGCGCAGCCTGGAGCAGTCGCTGCTGTCGGCGCTGCTGCTCGGCCTGCCGCACACCGCGACCGCCGAGCTGGCCGGCGGCCTGCGCACCGAGAGGATCGAGCCAGGGCTGGCCGCCCGGGTGGTGGAGTGGCTGGAGGCCAACTACGACCGCCCGCTCGGCGTCGCCGACATCGCCGAGGGCGTCGGGGTGAGCGTGCGCTACCTCCAGTTCGTCTGCCGCCGCAGCCACGGCCTGACCCCGATGCAGCTGCTGCGCAACGTCCGCCTCGACCGGGCCAGGGCGGCGCTGCTGCGCGCCGAGCCCACCCGCGGTTCGGTCTCGGCCATCGCCATCCAGACCGGCTTCGCCCACCTCGCCCGCTTCGCCGCCGCCTACCGGCAGCGCTTCGGCGAGACCCCGTCGACCACCCTGCGCGAGGCGCACGGCCCCGCGGCGGCGAAATCGGCCCTTCCGCGCACTCCGTAGCGGTGCGTGGACACTGGTCGCCTCTACGGACATAATCGACAGCACTCCGGTCCTGGGCCGTCCCTCCAGCGTCGGGCACCCGTCGGGTCCGGCCTGTGTCCGCGACCGGGTACCGTCACTGATAGCGATGACCCAGTCGACACGCGGTAGCGGCCCCTGACCGGCCCGCGCCCGCCCATCCCCTGCGACGAGGAAACCCCGCTCATGGGCCGAACCGAGCCGATGCCGTCACACTCCGGGGAACAGCGGTCCTTCCGGTTCCACGACGACCCCATCACCACCGAGGTGGCCGAGATCGTGCTCGGCTGGCGCCACCTCACCATCACCCGCCGCGAGCCGATGCGCGCCGAGGACCGCGAGCCGTGGGTGCGGCTGCTGGACGCCGTCCACACCGTCGCCTCCGGCCGCTGCCACGCCATGAGCGGCGACCGCACCGCCACCGCGGCCCGCATCGTGGTCGGCATCAGCCCGCCGCGGGCGGATGAGGACATCGAGCTGCTGCGCGGCCTGGCCGAGCGGCTGAACCCCGGCGACTGGCGGATCGAGTACATCGGCAGGTACGCCGCGCCCTCCGCCCCCTGAGGCCCCGTTCCGGCGCCGGTTTGCCGTATCCCCTGCCGGGCAGGCGATGGAGTGTTCGACACGCCACGTCAGAGCTTCGGACTCGGAAGGGGGTGGCGGGCATGCCAGGCCGGCAGGAACTGCCGTCGACGCTGCAGCGCTCGCCCAAGAAGGCGCAGGAGACCTGGATCAAGGCGCACGACTCCGCCGTCGAGACCTACGGCGAGGGCGAGCGCGCGCACCGGACCGCCTACTCGGCCCTCAAGCACGGCTTCGAGAAGGTCGGCGACCGCTGGCAGCCGAAGAAGGACAAGGGGCCCTCCGACTCCCAGGCGCGCAATCCTCGGGCGCGGCGGCAGGGCGGCGACCGCCCCACCGCGGGCGGTGTCGACGCCAATGCCAGCAAGGAGCACCTCTACCAGGAGGCCAAGCGGCTGGACATCTCCGGCCGGTCGAGCATGACCAAGCAGCAGCTGGTGACGGCGCTGAAGAAGGAGAGCGGCCGGCGCACCTCGCGCGCCCGCAAGAGCTGAGCCCGCCGGGCCCCGTGGTTCCCGAACGCGGGCCGATGCCCGCGTTCGGGGCCCATTCGGCGGCCGCTTCCGGCACCGAGGCGACGGATCCGCTCAGATCCGGCTGCACCCGGCAAAAAAATGTGCATCTGCACGTGCATTCTGGCTTGCATACGGGATACGCGTAGAGAAGAATCGAGATTGTCCGCTTGGCTGAACTCCGCCTTCGGCCCCCGCTCTCGAGGAGTCATCGTGCCGGTGATGGGCAAGATCACCACCGCTGCCACGCACCCCCACCCCGTGGCGCCTCGCGCGATCGCACCGGATTCCGTGCTCAGCTGGTGGCCCGACCACGTCGCCCACGGCTTCGGCTACCCCGATGACTGCGCCACGATCCTGCTCCCCGCCCTCCCCGAATCCGTCTCCCGGGCCCGCCGCTTCTGCCGCAGCCGGCTCGACCAGTGGCGGGCCGGAGCGCTCCAGACCGACGTCGCGCTGATCGCCTCCGAGCTCGTCTCCAACGCGCTGCGGCACGGCTTCGGAGTCTGCGGCCCGGCCGCCGGCGCCGCCCCGATGACCCCTGCGGGCGTCGCGCCGCAGGCCCCGGCCTGCTTCCCCTTCCGGATGGCCCGCCGGGGCGAACACCTCATCTGCCTGGTGAACGATCCCACCCACCGACTTCCGGTCAACCGGAACCCGGCCGACCGCGAGCTTGAGAACGGCCGCGGCCTGGGCATCGTGCAGGCGCTCTCCACCCGGTGGGGATGGACGCTCCTGCCTGATGACTGGAAATCGGTCTGGGCGGTTTTCACCCTCGACGGCGCCGCGTACTGATCAGGCCGTCTCACTCCGCGGTCCGCCGCAATATCGGTCATGCCCGGAAGGGCTGACTTTCCAGGATCCCGGCCTGTTTTCGGTACGTACGACAGCCTGCTCCGGCACAAGGCGTAGGATTTCGTCATCCTTACCCATCGTCCGGACAGGTTTTTTCGTGTATGTAGGCGTTAACCACGGCCAGGCCGACGCCGGCGCCGTGGTCCACCTCACCGGCGAAATCGACATATCCAACGCTCTGGAGGTTTCCACCAGACTGGTGCTGGCCGCCAATCATGCGGCCGAGAACACCATAATCGTTGATTTGTCCGGATTGCGGTTCATTGACTCCAGCGGCGTCGACGCGCTCGACACCGCGGCACGCCTCATCCGCGCCAGCGGCGGGCGGCTCACCCTGAGCCGGCCCCGCCCCTCGGTCCGCAAGGTCCTGTGGATCACCGGCATGGACAAGGTCGCGCCGGTGCTGCCGGATCTTCCCGCGCCGCGCGAACCGCTGGAGCCCTCCACCAGCCACGGCCGGGGCTGAGGCGCCCCGCCCGGCTCAGCCCGCCGTCGCCCGGCCCACGTCGAAACGGGCCTCGTACCAGCGGCGGGCGGTGATCAGCAGCTCGTCGTGCAGCCAGGCGAGCGGTTGGACCCGGTCCACCAGCGGCTCGTTGTCGGGGCCGCGGCCGATGACGCGGCCGAACAGCAGCCAGGTCCGGTTGCCGGTTTCGCCCGTGAGGTGCGCGTACGAGCGGACCTGGCGGGCCACCCAGTCAGCGGGCGGGCGCGTCCACCACGACGGCGGGCTGAGCGGGTTGACCGACAGGCCGGGCAGCCGCACGCCGCTCTCGTAGTCGACACTGGTCCGCGCGGCGTCGTGCTCGGGCCCCTTGGAGTGGCGCACGTAGACCTCCTCGGGGCGGGCCACCTCGGCCAGCAGCTCCTCCATCGTGGTGAGCACCGGCAGCTCCGCGTCCGTACCTCCGGTGCCCGGCCGCCCGCTCACGGCCGCCGCCCGGCCGGGTGCGCGGCCACGATGAGGCCGTACAGCACGTGGTCGGCCAGGAAGGCCGCGCGCTCGGCCGGGCGCCCGGGCTTCGCGTGGCGCAGGCCGAGCGCGGGGGCGAGCACCCCTTCGAACAGCGCCCAGACCGCGATCCCGTAGGCGGGGCCGCTCCAGGCGGCACGGCGCACCCGCGCCGGCAGCAGGCCGAAGGCGGCGCCGGCCGTCCCGCCGTAGGCCCAGTGCGCCAGCTCGACCACGGCCGGGCGGCGCTCCCGCGGCACCCGCAGGAAGACTTGCGGCGCGGTCTCTGTCAGCACGTCCTCGGGCGGGGTGCGCTCCTGCAGGCCGAGTCCCGTCCACAGCCTGCGCACACCGGACATGGCCATCGCGGCCACCACTCCGCGTGCGGCCGCTCGCACGGCGGCGGCGGGGGGCGCGCCGTCGACTGAAGTTCCCATGCGCTCCGGCTATCCGGCCGCGCCCTGTTCATGCGCCGCGAGGGCTCAGTAGCCGTCCCAGCCGGACTCGTAGTAGTCGATGATGCGCGGGCGCAGCAGGGTGGACGGCAGCGCGCCGGTGCGCCTGCGGTCGGCCGGGAAGACCGCGGCGGCGGCCAGGGTGGCCTCGTCCAGGAAGCGCAGCCGGGGGCGCTCGGCGGCCAGCGCCAGTTCGGGCGGCCCCCCGGTGCCCGCGAGGAAGAAGCCCCAGTTGCCGAAGCTCGGCACGTCGACCTGGTAGGGCACCGCCTGGTACCCGGCCGCGTTCAGCCCGGCGCCCACGCTCCAGTAAGCGTCCGCGGCGAAGAAGGGCGAGCCGGCCTGCACCACCAGCCGGCCGTCCGGGCGCAGCGCGTGCCGGATCAGCTCGTAGAACTCCACCGAGAACAGCTTGGCGGTGCCGACATTGTCGGGGTCGGGCAGATCGGCGACGACCACGTCGTAGCGGTCGGGGTTGTCGCGCAGCCAGTTGAAGGCGTCGGCGGCGACCGCCTCGACCCGCGGGTCGCCGAAGGCGCCGCCGTTGAGGGCGCTCAGCACCGGGTCCTCGCGGGCCAGCTCGACCACGGCGGGGTCCAGGTCGACCAGGGTGACCCGCTCGACGTCCGGATAGCGCAGGATCTCGCGGGTGCCGAGGCCGTCGCCGCCGCCCAGCACCAGCACCTCGCCGTGCGGGCCGTTCATCGCCGGGTGGACCAGGGCCTCGTGGTAGCGGTACTCGTCGATCGAGGAGAACTGGAGGTCGCCGTTGAGGAAGAGCCGGGTGTCGCGGCCGTCGAGGGAGCGGGTGAGCACGATCTCCTGGTAGGCGGAGCGGCCGGCGTGCACGATCGGATCGCGGTACAGCGCCTGCCTGGCCGTCACCTCGAAGCGGTCGGCCAGCACGTAGGCGCCGCCGAGCACCGCGAGGACGACGGCCAGCGCGGCGCTGAGCAGCACCGTGCTGCGGCGGCCGAGATCACCCCGGAACAGCCAGAGCACCACGGCCACGCCGACCACCGCGTTGACCGCGCCCACCACCAGCGCCCCGTGCAGCAGGCCGAGCATGGGCAGCAGCAGGAAGGGGAAGGCCAGGCCACCGATGAGCGCCCCGATGTAGTCGGCGGCGAAGAGGTCGGCCACCGCGCTGGCGGCGTCCTGCCTGCGGATCCGCTGGATCAGCATCATCAGCAGCGGGATCTCGGCGCCGATCAGCGCCCCGATCGCGAAGGCGATGACGATCAGGGCCGGCTGGTAGAGGTTGAACCAGGCGAAGGCGGCGTACAGCAGCAGCACGGACAGCCCGCCGACCAGGGCGAGCAGCGCCTCCACCAGGGCGAAGGAGGCGGCGGCCCGGCGCAGCCGCTTGGTCGCCAGCGAGCCGACGCCCATCGCGAAGACCATCACCGACAGCACGATGGCCGCCTGGGTGACGGTGTCGCCCAGCAGGTAGCTGCCCAGCGCGACCAGCGCCAGCTCGTAGACCAGGCCGCAGGCCGCGCAGATGAAGACGGCCAGCAGCACCAGCAGGCGGGCCGCCCGCGGCCGCCCGGCCAGCGCGCCGGGCAGCGGCGCGGCCGCCTGCCCGGCGTCCGCGCCGGACCCGGGGTCCGCCACGGGCGCCGCGTCCGCCGCGCCGCCGTCCGTGGTCGGAGCGGCCGGGCCGCTCCCGGTCAAGAGATGGCGGCCGCGACGATGAACGCGACGGCCAGGTGCGCCGCGGCCGACACCCACACCGCCGGATGCAGCTCGGTCTCGGCCACCACGGTGCCGGGCTTGCCCGGGGTGAGCAGGTCGACCACCAGGAAGGACAGCGCCATCAGCACCAGCCCCACCAGCCCGTAGGCGACGGTGCTGAGCAGGCCGAGCCAGATGCCCTCCTCGCTGGCGAAGATGGCCATGGCGACGATGATGCCGACGCCGAGCAGGTTGGAGGCGAGCAGCACCGCGGCGTTGCGGTTGCGGTTCACCCAGATCAGGTCGGCGAGCCGTCCGGGGGTGAGCAGGTCGGTCAGCACGTAGCCGACCACCATCAGCACCAGGCCGACCAGGCCGTAGCCCAGGGCGGCGGCGGTCAGGTAGAGCACATTGGTCACGGGATCCTCACTTGGCTGTCGCGGTGTGCGCTGGTCGGGTCGTCATTTGCCGAAGCCGGGGCCGCCGCCGCGGAACCCGCTGCCGCCGCTGGAGCCGCTGTAGCCGCCGAAGAAGAAGCCGCCGCCGCTGCTGTAGCCGGGGCGGCACTGGCTGAGGAGCAGGAAGATGATGATGACCACCACGATCACGATGATCCAGGTGTACTGGCTCGCGCCCCGGTCGGTGTCGGGGCGGTGGGCGGTGCGCAGGCGTCGGATCATGCCGCCTCCCTGGTCGCTGCTTCCGGTGCGTCTGCTCATGGGAGGCTCACCGTGGTCGTGGTGGTGACGAGTTCGCCGCTCTGCGGATAGGCGTGCCAGCTGTGCCAGCGCACCAGGCCGGGGGCGAGTACGGCCGTCAGCGCGGTGACGGCGTGCGGGCCGCCGGGGAAGGCGGCGATCAGCCCGCCCGGGTGGGCGGCGACCTCGGCGGCCAGCCGCTCGACCCGTTCGGCCAGCGCGTCGGGCGCCAGCGGGCGCACCCGGGACCGGAAGTCGTAGCGGCCCATGCCGGGCAGCGGCAGGGCGCGGCGCGGCGGCAGCCCGCCGGGGCGCTGCGGCAGGCAGGCGACGGTCTCCAGCAGCGCGGTTGCGTCGCCGTCCAGCGCCACCTGATGGGAGGCGCCGAGCACCCGCAGTTCGAGCCGCAGGCCCGGCGCGGTCAGCACCCGGGCGGCCAGCGCCTCGGCCTCGGGGTGCTCCAGCGTCCACACGAGCTGGTCGGCCCGGGTGTCGGAGAAGGGGGCGGTGATGGTCGCCCGCACGGGTCAGCTCCCCGGGTAGATGGTCAGGCTGCCGTTGGGCACGGGCGTACCGAGGCTGGGCTCCCACCGGCCGTGGTCGAAGCGCTCGAAGGACAGCTGGCGGCCGTCGGGCGCCTCGTAGTCGGCGTAGTCCATGCCGCCCTGCGGCCGCAGCCCGGTGGTGCCCTCGGAGCGGTAGGAGGCGGTGCCGCGCTCCTGGAGCCGGTAGGTGACGCCCTCGAACTCCAGGACCGGGCTGTGCGGGGTGAGGTCGGACTCCGGCAGCGAGGTCCACATGGCCAGCTGGAGGTCGGGGTCCTCCTCGACCGACAGCCAGCGCTTGGGCGAGCCCTGCTCACTGAGGTCGAGGAAGTGCTCCGACCAGGTGGAGCCGCCCTCCGACAGGCGCAGCGAGCCGCGCACCCAGGAGCGGTCGCCCAGGTACTCGACCATGTCGCCGGCCTTCAGCGAGCGGGGGTCGCCGCCGGTGCCGGTGTCGGCGAAGGGGTCGCTCGGCACGGCCGGGGGCCGCGCCTGCGGTTCGGCCGCACGGCGCTGCCGGAGCAGCACGACGATCACCGCGACCAGGGCCGCGATGACGAGCAGCACTACGATCCATTCCACCGTGCCACGCCTCGCTCAGGTTCGTTTCCGCCGATCAGGGCTCAGTGTGGCAGGTCGACGGTAACGAATGGGCATCCGGAGCGGAGCGGCCGGAGTCCGGATGCGGACGTCGCGGCGTTCAGCGGGTGAATCGCCGCTCCGTCAACTCGGTCTCCTCGGACCTGGCGGCCGGCGCGCGCACCTCGGCTTTGACCAGGTCGGGCTGGCTGAGCGACAGCTCGCCGAGCCGGCCGATCTCCTTGGCGAAGGCGTCGCTGGCCGCCTGCATCTGGACCTGGACGGCGTGGCAGAAGGTCTTCAGCCAGGCCACCCGCCGCTCCATCTCCTCCAGTTCGGCGGCGTAGCGCTCCCCCGCCTGCGCCCGGTAGACGCGGCCCGCCTCGTCCGCCGCCTCCTCGGCGCGCTCCTGCGCCTCGCGCAGGGTGAGCTCGGCCTGCTCGCGGGCCTGGACGGTGACGCGGCGGGCGTAGTCCTGCGCCTGCGCGATGTAGGCGTCGGCCTGCTGCTGGGCGGCGGCGAGCACGTTGACCGCCTCGGCCGAGGGCCGCCGCGGCTGCTGCTGCTGGGGCTGCTCGTCGTCGGAGTCCCGCTTGCCGGTGTCCTTGGTGGCGCGGAACCGGTCGCGCAGCCGCTCCAGGTCGGAGCGGAGCGACAGCTTCTCGGCGTCGCCGGCCGCGATCTCCTCGGCGACGCGGTGCAGGAACTGGCGTACCTCGTCCTCGTTCAGCCCGCGGCGGCCGAGCGACGTCCGCCCGAACTCCTGGGCGCGCACCTGTTCGGGGCTGAGGCGCGGCTGAGGCCCGCGCGTCGTCCAGGTGTCCTCGGACACGGTCACGATGTGCCTCCGATTGGGGTGTCGGAACCGAATTCCTCGGTGCGGACGCGGTCGTCCGGCACGCCTTCCTCACGCAGGCGCCGCACCGTGCCGGCGACCATCTGCGGCGAGCCGCAGACATAGAAGTCCTGATCGGCCCAGGTGCTGTGCCGAAGCGCGACGTCGACGGCGTCGCCGGTGCGCGCGTCGGCCGGCGCCGGGCCCTGGGAGACGCACGGCACCACGGTGAGCCAGGGGTGCTCCTCGCCGAGTTTGCGCAGCCCGTCGAGGTCGTACAGGTAGAAGCTGAGCGCGGCGCCCGCGAAGAGGTGCACCTTGCGGGTGCCGCCCGCGGTGTGCTCGGCGGCCACCTGCTCGATGATGGCGCGGAAGGGCGCGATGCCGGTGCCGCCGGCGATGAGCACCGCGTCGGCCTCGCCGCTGAGGGTGAGCCGCTCGCCCACGGGCGAGCCGAGCCGCAGGAAGTCGCCGGGGCGCACGCCGTGGACCAGGACGGGGCTGACGATGCCGCCGTCGACCTGGCGGACGTGGAAGTCGATGGTGCCGTCGGCCCGGGGCGCGTTGGCGGGGGTCAGGTAGCGCCAGAGCTTGGGGCGCAGGTTGCTCTCGGCCGCGACGCTCTGGCCCGGCCGGAAGTCGAGCTGGTAGTTGGGGCGGACGGTGAAGACGGCGACGTCCATGCCGCGCCGCTCGTGGCTGATGATCTCAGCGTCCCACCAGGGCGGGCAGACCTTCGCCGCCTCGTCGGCCGCCTCGGTCATCACCTTGGCCACCAGGCCGTAGGCGGCGGTCCAGTCGGAGGCCAGCTCGTCGGTCCAGGCCGGGCCGAGGAAGTGCGCGAGGGTGTCCAGCAGCGCGGCGCCGACCGCCGGGTAGTGCTCGGCGACCACCGCGAACCTGCGGTGGTCCTTGCCGAGGCCCTGCAGGAAGGGGAGCAGCTCGTCGACCTGGTCGACCTGGGAGACGATGCGGCCCAGCGCCGAGACCAGGCGGTCGCGCTGCCCGGCCATGCCGGTCGGGAAGAGCTCGCGGGTCTCGGGATGGCTCAGGAAGAGGGAGGAGTAGAAGAACAGCGGGACCTGGTCGCCGTGGGCGGCGACCGCGCGCCACGAGTCCTTGAGCCGTGCCACATCCACGGTTCGTCTGCCCCCTCGTCGGCTTAACGGGCGCGCGTGGAGCGGCGGCGCCCGAATCGATCACTCCGGCGGGCATGAACAATACCGAATGTAACTTCCCGGAACAGGGCAAACCGGAGAATGCGCAGTGATCGTGGCGTGTCGCGTCCGCACCAGCGGCCACAGAGGCCCCATGCCACGGGGCCGTCCGACGGGCGCCGGCCCGGCCCGCAGGCGGCGGGCCGGGCCGGATGTGGTCAGAAACTAGGGCCAGCGGACGTCGGTGGAGTAGGGCAGGCTGTCGACGGCCGTCTCGGAGTGGGCGTTCAGCTCGTTGTACAGCTGGGTCCACGCGGCGGCCGGCGTGTTGTCGGTGTTGGTGCAGCCGCGCTGCTGGCAGGCGGTCCGCTGCGAGAAGGCGCCCGCGAACCTGACCGGGCCGGCCGAGCCGCGTGCGCCCCAGGAGCTGATCCGGGACCACTGCCGGGCCTGGATGCCGTCGGTTCGGTAGATCTGCGGGATGGCCCGCACGGTGGAGGCGGCGCCGGTCGACACGTAGTGCACGTCGGCGACGGTCCAGCCGTTGTTGCAGGTGGTGGAGGTGGATCCGTAGGTCGGGCAGCCGTCGGCGGAATTCACCGCGTACAGGGTGCGGGAGTTGGCGTCGGTGAAGGCGTCCAGCCAGCCGCGCGCCCACGCGGGGTTGGACCAGCCGGGCTCGGCGTCGACGGCGGCGGTGACCGTCACCCCGGCGGCGCTGATGGCGCTGTCGGCGCTGGAGACCAGGGCGGCCCAGCGGGCGCCGGCCGCGGCGCCGCCGACGCCGCCGTCGGACTTGTTGTTCACACCGAGCGCCAGGATGGCGGTGTTGGAGCCCCGGCACTCGGCGAAGCCCGCGGCCCACTGCTGGGCGTAGCCGCTGGCGACGGTGTCGGCCACCCGGGGCGTGGTGGTGCTGGCCCAGGTGCCCGGCTGGCGGAGCCGGTTGCCGGACTCCTGAGTGCCGAAGAACAGCACCCGGACGCCGGAGCGGCCGGACTCGCCCTCGGCGCAGCCGGCGGCGCGACCCAGGTTCGCGCTGCTCGATCCGGTCAAGGGGACGTAACGGCTGACAGTGGCCGCCGGAGGCGCCGGAGCGGCCGGGCCGGGGGTCGGGGCGGCGTGGGCGGCAGCGGTCGGGACGGTCAGGGCGGCGGCCAGAAGGGCGGCGGCTGGGACGATTCGGCTGAATGGCATGGATCCTCCGATGGGCACGAACGGGGTACGCCTCTTGGATCTGCCTCAGCCATATACAAAACCTACGAACTTGTCGACATCCTGGTAGGAAATTTACGGAGACGACCCGTAAGGGGCCGGCCGCACCTTGGCGCTGCCCGCGGTGCGGCCGGCCGGTCGGGCGCTCAGAACCGCACCAGGGCGGCCCCGGTGAAGAACTCGTAGACGAAGTTGACGAAGAAGAAGCCGAAGAACAGGAAGTTGAGCACCAGGATCACGTAGTGCCAGGGCCGCGGCCGGGCGGGCCGGGGCAGTCGGGAGTTCAGGTACATCAGCACGAAGGGGAACATCAGCGCGCCGAAGTTGGACATGTTCGCCGAGATCTGCACCAGCTCGGCCGGGAGCGCCAGGTGCATCGCCACCGCGATGACGGCCAGCACGACCAGCATGTACGGGTAGTAGAAGCGCCGCGGGTCGCCCTCGATCAGCCGCCGCAGCCGCGGGCTGGTGGCGTGGACGGCGTCGGTGAAGTTGCGGACCAGCGCCTCGAAGATGCCCAGCTGGGTGGAGAAGAGCACCAGCACCCCGATCAGCAGCATCAGCGCGAACATCGCCGGGCCGTACTGGGCGCCCAACTGCTCGGCGGCGAAGGTCGGCACGTTCGCCGGGGTGGGCGCCTCGCCGCTGCTCACCACCAGGTGGGCCATCAGCACCGTCGGCAGCAGCATGCCGAGCATCGCGCCGACGAAGAACACGCCCCACAGGTCGATCATCAGCAGCCGGTACCAGCGCTTCCACCGGGACCGGTTCACCGGTGTGTCCGGGAAGGTCACGCCCACCGGGCGCACCTCGGCGCGCCCGCCGCGCACGCCGGACAGGAAGCCGACCCGGTGGCCCATGCCGTAGCCCTTGTCCCGGTAGTGGTTCATCGCGTACCAGTTCAGCCCGGAGGCCAGCGCGGTGAAGCCGGCCAGTCCGCCCAGCTGGGTGGCGGTGATGCCCTCCGGCGGCGCGGCCGGGGTGACCAGGCCGCTCACGCCCTCCAGCCAGACGGAGCCGGGCACGACCGCGACCGTCACCACCAGCAGCACCGCGATCAGCGAGCCGATGATCACCCAGTTGGCCAGTTCGAGGGCACGGGAGATCCGGCGGGCCAGCACGGTGATCAGGAAGACCACCAGCAGCAGCCCGATGCCCAGCAGCCGGGTCCACTGGACCTCGTCCGGCTCGTGCACCCGCCCGGCGATCAGCGCGAACAGGCCCTGCCCCGCCCCGGCCGCCCAGCCGCCGAAGATGAAGGCGAAGTAGAAGACGAACAGCGAGAAGGGCACCCAGAACTTCCAGCCGGGCGGCACCCGGCCGAAGCCGACGATCGGCACCTCGCCGGTCGCCACCACGTACCGGGAGATCTCCACGTTGTAGAAGGTCTGCAGCAGCGCCGAGACCGTGATCACCCAGCCGACGCCGACGAAGCCGAAGGAGCCGACCGCCTGCGGCCCCAGCAGCCACTCACCGCTGCCGACCGAGATGCCCAGCGCGATCAGGCTGGGGCCGATGACGAACTGGACGATCTGCAGCGGCCCGAGCCGCCGGACCTTGAAGACCTCCTCGGGCTCCGGCAGGTCCTCGAGCCCCAGCGGCGGACGGCTCACGCCCAGCGGGTACTCGGCGGCGGGAGCCGCGACGGCGTCGGGACCGGGTCTGACGGGCTCACCGGGCGGAATCGGATCGGGGGCGGGGGCGGGGGCGGGACTCGGCGGCGGGTCGGCGGATACGGGTTCGCGATCGGGGCTGTCGACCATCACGACCTCCTGACCGGTTCGGTAATGATCGCGTAACACCGCGCTGACGTTCCGTCAAGGGCGATCAGGGTTTCAGCAGGTGGAACGCCGGGCCCAGGACACGGACGGCCGGGGGACCCTGGGCTGGTCACAGGGCGGCGACCACGGCCGGAGCGCTGGTTCGAAATCCTCGCGTTCGACCAGAAGGCCCCGTCACGGCTGGACCGGTTCCAGGACCGGATCCGGATGGACGACATCCTCGAAGACCGCTACGAGCGTGTCCGCAAGGCTCTCCGCACCGCTGGGAACGGCGGCGCTGGAGATCCCGTCGCCGTCCCGGCTCAGCTGCCGAGGTACCGCAGCACCGCGAGCACGCGGCGGCTGTAGCCGGTGGTCTGCGAGAGGTCGAGCTTGTCGAAGATGGCGTTGATGTGCTTCTCGACGGCGCTCTGGGTGATGCTCAGGCGGGCGCCGATGGAGGCGTTGGCGTGGCCCTGGGCCATCTCGTGCAGCACCTCGCGCTCGCGGGCGGTGAGGCGCGCCACCGGGTCGACGTGGCTGGTGCGAGCGAGCAGCTGGCGGACCACCTCGGGGTCGAAGGCGGCGCCGCCGGCCGCCACCCGCTCCAGCGCGGCCAGGAACTCCTCGACCTGGCCGACGCGGTCCTTGAGCAGGTAGCCCACTCCGCCGCTGTAGGCGGTCAGCAGCTCGGTGGCGTAGCGCTTCTCGACGTACTGCGAGAGCACCAGCACGCCGATGCCGGGCCGGCGCCGCCGGATCTGGAGTGCGGCCCGCAGGCCCTCGTCGGTGTGGGTCGGCGGCATCCGCACGTCCACCACGACCACGTCGGGCGGCTCGGCGGCGCGGTCCAGCTCGGCCAGCAGCGCCTCGCCGTCGCCGACGGCCGCCGCGACCGTGTGACCCTCCTCGGCCAGCAGCCGGACCAGGCCCTCGCGCAGCAGCACCGAGTCCTCGGCGAGGATCACCCGCATGGCAGCTCCGCGGTGACGGTGGTGGGTCCGCCGGGCGGGCTGTGCACGGCGAAGGCGCCGTCGAGGGCGGCCACCCGGCGGGCCAGCCCGGACAGGCCGGTGCCCGCCGGGTCGGCGCCGCCGGCGCCGTCGTCGTGCACGCGGATGGCGACGGCGGTTCCGCGCGGTTCGACGCGGACCTCGATGGCCGAGGCGGCGGCGTGCTTGACGGCGTTGGTGACGGCCTCGCAGACGACGAAGTAGGCGGCCGCCTCCACCGGGCCCGGCGGGCGCTCGGCCAGCCGGTACTTTAGCCGCACCGGCACCGCCGAGCGCTCTGCCATGCCCGACAGCGCGGCGGAGAGCCCCACGTCGTCCAGGGTGGCGGGGTAGACGCGCCAGGCCACCTCGCGCAGATCGTCCAGCGCCCGCTGGGTCTGGTCGTGCGCCTGGTCCAGCAGCTCGCCGGCCGGCGCTCCGGCGGCGGCCGCGGCGCGCCTGGCCCGGCCGAGCAGCATGGACAGGGCGACGAGCCGCTGCTGGACGCCGTCGTGCAGGTCGCGCTCGATGCGGCGCCGCTCGGTGTTCACCGCCTCCACCACGCCGGCCCGGCTGGCGGTCAGCTCGGTGATGCGGCGTTCGAGCAGATCCTGCTGGCTGGGGCCCAGCATCCGCGCGGCCAGCCGGCGCTCGGCCGAGGCCAGCGCGAGGGTGAGCCGCGCCGCCAGGTAGCCCAGGGTCGCGCCGATGAGGACGCCGGTGATGACGTTGTTGGAGATCAGGTTGACGCCCGGCCAGTTCAGGTGCACCGAGCGCGCCCCGTACACGACGCCCTCGCCGATCGCGACGATGACCGAGCCGACGGACAGCAGCGAGGCGCCCAGCACCACCCAGGCACCGGCCAGCGCGACGGGCACCCGCACCGCCAGATAGGTCGGCGCACCGGTGCCGCCACCCGGCGCCGGGTGCGGCGCGGAGACGTCGGAGGCGTACCAGCGGTCCATGCGGCGCCGCTCCCAGCGGACCAGCTCGTGCGCGACGGTGCTCACCCGCGCCGCCAGCGCCCGGCGCGCCACCGGCCGTCCCAGGGTGCCGAGCCAGGCCAGGCCCGCGACAGCCCCCAAGACCGCTTCGAGCAGCGCGGTACCCGCGCCGAGCAGCACGCCGACACTCAGCCGCGGCCACACCCGCACGGGATGCGGCAGCAACCGCACGGCCCGCCGGGCCACGGTGATCGGCTGTGCCATGGAAAACGTCCCCGAGTCGGCTCCGGCCGGACACGCCCCGCCGCGCACCCGGTATCGGCCCAGGCTATGACAGCCGCAGGCCGCCCCACCCTGGTGCCCGCCGCAGCCGCGTACTGCGGCGGACCACACCCCGGCCGGGGTCGGTCGCCGGTGCCGACGGGGCGCGGACGGTGGCCGGGGCGTCCAGGCATGGCCGGAGTCAGTAGCCGATGCCCACAGTCGCGCGGACCGCGGCCGAGTCGTCCAGCACACGCAGCATCTCGGCGGCGAGATCGGCCCGGGAGATCGCGTAGCCGCCCGGCACATTGCGGCGCAGTGCGGTGCGGTAGGCGCCGGTGGCGGGTCCGTCGGTGAGCCGGGGCGGGCGCAGTACCGTCCAGTCCAGGCCGCTGGTGAAGATCTCGCCCTCCATCACCGCCAGGTCGGCGTAGGCGGCGGAGAACAGCGCGCGCAGGATCGGCCGCACGGTGAGCCGGTACAGCGGCCGGTCGCCGGGGTCGCGGTCGGGCACCGGCGCGGCGCTGAGGGCGACGAGCCGGCGGACGCCGTGCGCCTTCATCGCGGCGATGATGTGCGGCACGCCGGTGCCGCAGACGGGCCCGCCGTCGGTGGCGCCGAGGGCCGACAGCACGGCGTCGGCCCCGGCGACGGCGGCGGCGACCTGCTCGCGGTCGAGGACGTCGCAGCGGACGGGATGCGGCGCGGGCGCGGCGGGGGCGCGCTCGGGCAGCCGCGCGGGCTCGCGGACGGCGGCCGTGACCTCGTGGCCGGCGGCGAGCGCCAGGTCCACCAGCCGGCGGCCGGTGCCGCCGGTGGCGCCGAACACGGTGAGCCTCATCGCGGGTACCTCGCTGATCGGGTGCGGTTCACGGGCCGGGCCGTCTCAGGTGTTCAGGCCCAGCGACCACGGCCGGGCCGGCCGTGCGAGGCGCCGGGCGCCGGGGCGCGCGCCGGGCGCGGCGGGTCCCGGCCGGACGGGGACGGCCTCCAGGTAGGCGTCGGCCAGCTCGCGGGCCGAGCCGAACTCGGCCACCGCGCGCAGCTGGGCGGAGTGCGGGTCCAGGCCCGCGCGCCGGTGCTTGGCGGCGGCGTCGGCCAGGCCGCCGGCCAGCTCCGCGAGCACGTCGGCGGTGAAGCCGGCCGGACGGCGCTGGGCGCGCAGCCGCCGTCCGAGTTCGCGCAGGTAGGCGCCGATGACCGGGCCCTCCGACTCCAGGGCCCCAGGTGCCGCGTTCGGCTCCATCGCCGTCCTCCCCCGCCGCTGACCGCGCTGCCGGTCCGCCGTCTCTCATCCCCGCCGGACCAGACCGTATCGTCAAGCCACTTAACGGTCAAGGCGGATAATCATCAACCTAGCGAACCGTTAACTACCTTCATCGAACTGGTAGCCTGGCGCGGGAGGTGACCGAGCTGACGACGCATGCCGACCACTCCGACCAGCGCCCCGTCCCCGGTTCGCTCGGCGACTACGTCGGATACCTGCTGCGGAGGGTCTTCGACCGCCAGGAACGGCTCCGCCGCGAGCTGCTGCCCGACGGCCCGCACCCCCGCGACTACGCGGTCCTGAGCATGCTCTGCGGCGACGAGAGCTACTCCCAGCAGCGGCTGGCCGACCTGCTGGACGTCAGCGGCACCATCGTGGTCAAGCTGATCGACCGGCTGGAGGAGCAGGGCCTGGTCGAGCGCCGCCGCAACCCCGGCGACCGCCGCTCCTACATCCTGGCCGTCACCGAGCAGGGCCGCCGCGCCCGCGACGAACTGGCCCCGGCCGTCGAGCGCCTAGAAGCCCTGGTCACCGAGCCGCTGTCCGCCGCCGAGACCGAACGGCTGATCCGGCTGCTGCACGCGCTGCTGCCACCCGGCCCCACCCGCGAGGCGGTCGGCACCGCCGAGCACCGCGGCGCCTTCCTGCTGCTCAAGGCGTACTACCACTTCCGCGACCGCAACGACGCCGCCCTGGCCGGCCACGGCATCGCCGCCCGGCACTTCGGCGCCCTGAACGTCCTCAGCGAACTGGAGCCCTGCCCCCAGCAGCGGCTCGCCCGCCGGATGGGCATCGCCGAGTCCGTCATGGTCCAGTTCGTCGACCACCTGGAATCCGCCGGCCTGGTCGAACGCGCCCGCGACCCAGCCGACCGCCGCCGCTACGCCCTGCGCCTCACCGAACGCGGCCACACCCGCCTGACCGCCGCCCGCGCCGCGGTGGCCGCCACCCACCACGACATCACCGCCGTCCTGGGCCAGGACGGCCACCGCGAACTGCGCTCCCTCCTGCGCCGCCTCACCGACCCACCACCCGGCACGGAGGACGACGAGACGGCGAAACGGCCGTCGTGAGACACCGTCGACGGTGGCACAGATGTGTCGTATGCCTTTGGAAGGGCAAAGTACTTCGCTAGCATTGGCAGACCCGGCTACGGCAACCGAAGGTCGATTCCGATGGACGTTCCGCTTTTCAGCACATCCGGCGCGATCGGTGTCGGATACGAGGGAACGAACATCGATGATTTCATCTCGGACCTCCTCCGCCGAGACGTATCGCTACTCGTCGACGTCCGCCTGACTCCCATCTCCCGGAAAACGGGACTGAGCAAGACGAAACTGCGCGACAGGCTCGTCCGGCACGGAATCAGGTACCTGCACACGCCCGCCCTCGGGAATCCGAAGTGGAACCGGCCCGGCTTCTCAGGAACACGCGAGGAACTCACCGAGGCGCGCGGCAACTACTACGGCCTGATCGCGTTCGCCGAGGCGGCCGGCTGGATCGACGCGATCACCGAAGAGGCGAAGTCCCAGACGGTGGCGCTGATGTGCTTCGAAGCCGCCGAGGAGCGCTGCCACCGGTCGGTACTCCTCGAGGAGATCCGGCGGCGCCTCAACGGGCTGGCCGCGGCCTAGCGGTTCGGGTAGTAGATCCCCAGTACCGAGAAGACATGGGTGCGCTTCGCCTGGTTTCCCACAAAGAAGACGGTGTCGCGCTCCGCTGAGCACATCTGATCGAAGAATCGATCCCGGATTGCATCGGCGACTCGCCGCATTTCAGTCGGTGCGATGATCATCCATTACATGCGCCACCCAGTCCGACCATCGGCGGCATCACGTGCAGGTGTCACGATAAAGCAAGAAGTGGACGCGGGCGACCGGCGGCCGTTCTCGACAGAGATCATTCAACGAATGACGCCGATATGAGCCTTTTACGCCTCTGCGCATACAGGTGAGCGCACCTGCCGTGCGGCAGCGGATTCGCGGAGCCGCGGTCGACCGCGCCCCGTCCGCCCGGGCCGTCCCGTGGAGGGGGAGCGGGGCGGCCCGGGCGGTGGCCGCGCGAGGCGGCGGGGGTGGGGTCAGGTCAGGGGCTGGGCACCGTCGAGGTCCCAGACCTGGAGGCGGCCGCACATGCCGTGGCGGCGGAGGCCCTGGGGGCGCTGGGCGGTGTAGACGGTGGCGTCGGAGAGGTGGGGGGCGTGGCCGGAGGCGAGGTCGTCGAGGTGGCGGCCGGTGGTCTCGGCCTGGGCGAGGGGGCCGGAGCGCCAGGGGTGGCGCCAGCCGGCCGCCTTGGCGGTGACGAGGCGGACGGCCGCCTCGTGCAGTTCGGCCAGGGCCTGCGGGCCCTCGGAGACCACGCGCTCGCGCAGGGCCAGGTAGCCCTCGATGGCCAGGTCGCGGCGGCGGCGCGCGGCGGCGGCCATCGCGTCGTCGGCGTCGGCCGCGTTGGCGAAGTCGGCGGCCGAGGGCAGCGCGGTGGCCGCCCGGTACGCCTCGGCGTCGGCGAGCACGTGCTGCGGGTAGGTCAGCACGGCGTCGCCCGCCTCGGGCAGGCCCGCGTTCTGCATCACCACCACGAGTTCGAGGTCGCCGCTGTGGTTGACCAGCCGGTGCACGGTGCCGGGGGTGAACCACAGCAGGGTGCCGGCCGAGAGCGGGGTGGAGTGGAAGCCGGCGGCGCTCAGCGTCTCCAGCGCTCCGGAGCCCTGGAGCACCACGTAGCCCTCCGCCGAGGCGGTGTGCAGGTGCGGGGAGCCGCCGGCCAGGCCGTCGGAGGTGGGCCAGTCGTAGACCCGCAGGTGGGAGACTGCCGTCCCGCCGGGGAAGCCCGGGGTGGGGCCGGTCGCCGCTCCCAGGTCGTACTGGAGTCCGGGCTCGGTCGTCATGAGTACGCCTCCTCGGCCGTCCGCACGGCCTGGTCGAGCCGATCCACCGCCGGCGCCGCAGCGCCACGGCGTAGTCCATGCCCGCGGCCGCGCCCCGTCACCACAGCCCGGTGCCCACCGGTCGACGCCACCCGCCCCGCCCTCACGACCGCACCGCCGCGGCCTCGGCGAGTTGGCTGCGGCCGGTCTCGGCGAGGGTGCCGGAGCCGTCCCGGCCGCGGTCGCCGTCGGCGATGACGACGGCGTAGCGGAAGCGGAGCGGGACGCCGGGCTCGGCCGGGACCTCCTCGTCGAAGAACGGGGCCGGGCAGACGCAGGCGAAGACGTTGGTGCGCACGAACCACTTGACCGGATGGCCGAGGTTGGCGGGCTCGTCGACGAAGACCAGGGTGGAGGAGCGGTCGTGGTCGTCGTGCCGGCCGGCGTAGGCCATCCACGGCGCCCGCACGCCCATCAGCTCGTCGCGGCCGACGGCGTCGGGGGTGTACACGGTGCCGTTGGAGAAGGACCGGGGGCCGCGCCAGAACAGGCCGCCGTAGCCGGCGTTCTCGCGGCCCTCGGTGGTGGGGCTGCCGATCCGGATGGCGGCGCCGGTCCGGTTGGTGAACTCGGTGTCGAAGACGAGCGTCCAGGCGCCCTGATCGGGCTGGACGGTGGCGCGCACGGAGCGGGTCTCAGTGAACCAGGTCTCGCCCTGCTGGGTGACCCAGTCCAGCCGGTGCGCGATCTCGACGGCGCCGCCGTCCGCCGACACGCGGTCGAAGGCGCGGTGCACGGTGGCGCCGTCATTGTCCAGCTGCTGGTAGCCGCGGTCGCGCAGGTAGGTGGGGCCGCCCCAGAAGTTGGCCGGGCCGACATTGGGCAGCGACCAGGCGATGCCCTTGTGCCACACGTGGTCGTGCGGGCGGTACAGGCTCACCAGGTCGCCGCCGAGGGTGCGCAGCGGGTGGAAGTAGGGCCGCGGCGACTCCAGCTGCACGTCCCACGGCCGGTAGACGTACCGGGTCAGCTCGGTGCCGCCGTAGCCGATCCGCAGCGAGCGGTCGAGCTCGTGGACCAGCCCGAGTCCGCTGGGGGCCGGCTCGGTGGAGTCGGCGCCCTGGACCGGCGCGGCGGGACGGGCGGAAGTGTCGGAGGTCATACGGGTTCTCCTGTGACCGTTGCGGTGGGCGGTCCGGCGCGCCGGTGGCGGCGCCGGCCGGATCCCGCCCGGCCGGCGCCGCCACCCGGCCGGCTAGGGCTGCTCGACGTAGTACTGCTCGGGGTTGGTGGGGCCGGGGTCGTTGTAGTTGGAGGCGCTGAACATGCGCTCGGGGACGTTGTGGAAGTCGTTGGCGACGATGCCGTAGGTCTCCGGGGTCAGGCCGATGCCCATCGCCCAGAACTGGTCCTGGGCGATATCGATGATCTGCCGCATCAGCTCCTGCTGCGCCGCCGGATCGGGCTCGGCCTGCACCTGGTCGTACAGCTCCAGCTGCTGCCGGGCCGGCTCCGACGGCTCCTGACCCCGCTCGTCCTGGCCCTCGGAGGCGTACCACTGCGCCCACGGGATGGCGAAGGCCGACTCGCCGCTGTGCCAGGGCACGTACCAGCGGGGGTCGTAGAGCACGTCGGTGAGGCCGCTGTCACCGGACCAGACGCTGACCTCGTGCTCGTTGTTCTGCTTGCGCTCCAGGAACAGCGCCCGGTCCTCGGGCCGCAGCTGGACGTCGATGCCGACGGCCTGCCAGTAGCCGACGACCATCTCCATCGCGTCGATCTGATCGGGCCGGAAGTCGGTGGCCACCGAGAGCGTGAAGGCGATCGGCTCGCCGTCGGGGCCGAGCCGGGGCCCGTCGCCGCCGCGCCGCTCGTAGCCGGCGTCGTCGAGGATCTGCTCGGCCAGCTCGGGGTCGTACTCCAGGTACTGGGTGGCCAGCTCCTCGTTGTAGTACGGCGACTCGCGGCGGGGCGCGGCCTGCCACGGCTCGCCCTGCTCCTGGTAGACGACGTCGATGACCTCCTGCCGGTTGATCGCGTGCGACATCGCGATGCGGAAGTCGATGTCGTTGAAGACCTCGCGGAGGCTCTCGTCCTCGTGGGTGAGGTTGAACGCGATGACGTTCGTGTTCATCTCACTGGGCGTCTGTGCGAAGAAGTCGTAATTGCCCCGCTCGCGGTTCTCGGCCAGCACCGGCCGGTTGGCCAGCGTGTTGAAGTGCCGCGAGTGCATGTTGATGTCGCCGTTGAGCGCGCGGGTGAGCATGACCTCGGGGTCCTGCATGATCTCGAAGTTCACCCGGTCGATGTAGGGCAGCTGGTTGCCCTCCGTGTCGATCTTCCAGTAGTAGGGGTTGCGCTCCAGCACCATCGTGCCCGAGTCGGCCAGCGGCTCCACCACCATCCACGGGTTCATCGTGGGCAGCTCGGGGTTCTGCCAGGTCAGGGCGCTGTTGGTGACACCCGCGCGCACGTCGAGCATCTCCACCCAGCTGTCGAAGCCCTCCTCCTCGGCCAGCTCCTGGGCGTCGGGGTTGTAGTCCTCGTGGAACTGCTCCAGGTAGTGCCGGGGCTTGTTCACGATCTGGTAGTTGAGCAGGTCGGAGGCGGCGAACAGCGCCCGCGGCTCCTCCCAGGTGATGGTGAAGGTCTGGTCGTCGACGACCTCCACGGTGCCCGGGTCGGTGATGGCCTCGGGCGAGACCTCCTCGTTGCCGAAGATGTCGTTCAGCGCGAACTCGATGTCGCGCGAGGTGAAGGGCTCGCCGTCGGACCAGCGCAGCCCGGCCCGCAGCGTGTAGGTGAGCTGGGTGGCGTCCTCGTTGTACTCCCAGGACTCCGCCAGGTTGGGGATGGTCTCCGTCCAGTCGGTGCTCCAGCGGGTCAGGCTCTCGTAGCCGACGGTGCGGCCCAGCCACGGCCAGTCGCCGACGCCCGCGATGGCGGAGTTCCACTCCCCGCCGTAGGTGCCGACCTGCTCGGTCGGCTGCACGACGACCGGGTCCTCCGGCAGCCGCTCGGCCAGCGGCGGCAGCTCGCCCGCCTCGACCCGCTCGGCCAGCATCGGCGCCTCGTTGACGCCCTCCACGGCGGCGCCCTCCTCCTGCCCCGCGGGGTCGGTGGAGAAGAAGCTGCAACCGGTCAGCGCGAGGACCAGGACGCCGGCGACCGCGCCGAGCGCTCTCGTGCGCGGGCGGCGCCGCCCGCGTGTGGGTGTTCCCGTGTCCATATCGATGCTTCCTCCGTTGTGGCGTGGCCCCCGAGTCGGCTCGCCCTTGCGGCCGGACAGTGGTGGACGGTCCGCGGCGCCCCGGCCCGTGCGGCCGGGGCGGCTCAGACCACTCCGTTGAGCTCCAGTTCCTCGGCGTAGTGGCAGGCGGCGCGGCGGCCGGGCGCCACCTCGCGCAGCGGCGGCTCCTCGGCCGCGCAGCGCTCGGTGGCGTAGCGGCAGCGGGTGCGGAAGGAGCAGCCCGACGGCGGATCCGACGGGTCGGGCACATCGCCGGTGAGCACGATCCGGCGCTCGCCGCCGCGCAGCCGGGGGTCGGGCTTGGGCACCGCCGACAGCAGCGCCTCGGTGTAGGGGTGGCGCGGCGCGGCGTACAGCGGCTCCGTCTCGCTCAGCTCCACGATCTTGCCGAGGTACATGACGGCGACGCGGTCGCACAGGTACTCCACGACCGACAGGTCGTGCGAGATGAACAGGTAGGTGAGGTTCAGCTCGTCCTGGAGGTCCTGCAGCAGGTTGAGGATCTGCGAGCGGATCGACACGTCCAGCGCGCTCACCGCCTCGTCGGCCACCACCAGCCGGGGGTCGAGGGCGAGCGCGCGGGCGATGCTGACCCGCTGCCGCTCGCCGCCGGAGAAGGCGTGCGGGTAGCGGCGCATGTACTCCGGCCGCAGCCCCACCTTGCGCAGCATCGCGGCCACCCGCTCCTCCAGGGCGGAGCCGCTCAGGCCCTCGTTCACCCGGATCGGCTCACCGATGATCTCCAGCAGGGTGAACCGGGGGTTCAGCGAGGCGTGCGGGTCCTGGAAGATCATCCGGACCTCGCGCCGGTAGGCGCGCAGGTCGTCAGGGCCCAGCCGCGACACGTCGAGCAGCCGCCCGTCGGAGGCGCGGAAGCGGATCCGGCCGCCGGTGATCTCGCGGGCGCGCATGACGGCCGAGCCGAGGGTGGTCTTGCCGCAGCCGGACTCCCCCACCAGGCCCAGGGTCTCCCCGGCCCGGATGCTCAGGTCGACGCCGTCGACCGCCTTGACCTGGCCGACCACCTTCTGCCGGAAGCCCTTGCGGATCGGGAAGTGCACCCGCACGCCCTCGGTCTCCAGCAGCACCCGCTCGTCGGGCGCCTCGCCGCCGCCCCCGGGGGCGTGCTCCTCGGGGCGGGTGGTCTCAGTCGCCATGGCTGCTCTCCGGGGTGGGTTCGGGCGCGGCGGTCTGGGCGTCGGGGGCTCCCGGGGCCGGGCCGCCGTCACCGCCGTAGAGCAGGCAGCGCACCTGCCGGTCGGGGCCGAGCGCGACGGGCGGCGGCACGGTGGCGTCGCAGCGGCCCGGCATGAAGGCGTCGCAGCGGGTGTGGAAGACGCAGCCGGCGGGCCGGTTGGCGGGATCGGGCACGATGCCCTTGATCGAGCGCAGCCGCTCGCGGCGGCGGTGCCCGATCTTGGGGATGGACTCCAGCAGCGCCCGGGTGTAGGGGTGCTTGGGGTCGTGGAAGATGTCGTCGACCGGGCCCTTCTCCACGACCTTGCCCAGGTACATGATCGCCACGTCGTCGGCCATCTCGGCCACCACGCCCATGTCGTGGGTGATGAACATGATCGCCATGCCCAGCTCGCGCTGGAGCCGCTTGAGCAGCTCCATGATCTGGGCCTGGGTGGTCACGTCCAGCGCGGTCGTCGGCTCGTCGGCGATCAGCAGGCCGGGGTCGCACGACAGCGCCATCGCGATCATCACCCGCTGGCGCATCCCGCCGGAGAACTGGAACGGGTAGGAGTCCACCAGCCGCCCGGGGTTGGGGATGTTCACCATGCCCAGCAGCTCGACCGCCCGCTCGCGCGCCTCGCGCTTGCCCACGTCGTTGTGCACCCGGATGGCCTCGACCATCTGGTTGCCCACCGTGTGCACCAGCGAGAGCGAGGTCATCGGCTCCTGGAAGATCATCGCGATGTCCTTGCCGCGGACGCTCCTGATCTCCTTGCCGCCCGGCTTGAGTCCGGCCAGGTCCACGACCTCGCCGGGCCCCCCGTCGGCGCCGCCGCGGCGCAGCAGGATCCGCCCGTCGACCACCCGGCCGGGCGCCTCCACCAGCTGGAGGATGGAGCGGGCGGTGATGCTCTTGCCGCAGCCGCTCTCCCCGACCACGCACAGGGTGCGGCCCCGCCGGATCTCCAGGTCGACCCCGTCGACGGCGCGCACCGTGCCCTCGTCGGTGAAGAAGTGGGTCTTGAGGCCCCGCAGCTCCACCAGCACCTCGCCGCCGGGTGCCCCGGGGGCGCCGCCGGCCTGCGCGGCCGGGGCTCCGCCCGCCTCGGCCGCCCGTTCGCCTGCCCGCACGACTCTCACCGCCCTTATCTGTAGGGGTCGGCGGAGTCGCGGACCCCGTCGCCGACGAAGTTGAGCACCAGTACCGCCACCACCACGGCGACGCCGGGGAGCAGCAGCCAGGGCGCGGTGGCGATGGTGCGGATGTTCTGCGACTCCTGGAGCAGCACGCCCCAGCTCACCACCGGCGGTTGCAGGCCGAGCCCGAGGAAGGACAGCGAGGTCTCGGCCAGGATCATGTACGGGATCGCCAGCGTCAGCGAGGCGATGATGTGGCTGCTGAACGAGGGCAGCATGTGGCGCAGGATGATCCGCGGCCTGCTGCACCCGTCCAGGCGCGCCGCTAAGACGAAGTCCTCCTCCCGCAGCGACAGGAAGCGGCCGCGCACCACCCGGGCCAGGTCGGTCCAGCCGATCACCGAGAGGATCACCGTGATCGCGAAGTAGGTCTCCAGCGGCCCCCAGGTGCGCGGCACCGCCGCCGACAGGCCCAGCCAGAGCGGGATCGTCGGGATGGACATCAGGAACTCGATCACCCGCTGGATCGCGGTGTCGGTACGGCCGCCGAAGTAGCCGGAGACGCCGCCGAGCACGATGCCGAACACGAAGGTCAGCGCCACGCCCACCAGGCCGATCGAGAGCGAGATCCGGGTGCCGTAGATGATCCGCGACAGCAGGTCGCGGCCGTTGCGGTCGGCGCCCAGGAAGTACACCCGCTGCTCGGGGTCGGTCGGGCCGATGAAGTGGCGGTCGGAGGGGATGAAGCCCCACATCTCGTAGGGCTCGCCGCGCACGAAGAAGCCCACGTCGATGCGCTGCGACTCGTCCTCCTGGAAGACCCGCGCCAGGGTCTCGGGGTCGCGCACGGAGGTGTAGCCGTGCACGTAGGGGCCGAACCGCGTCCCGCCGCCGGAGGTGTCGACGAAGTGCAGGCCCTGCGGCGGAGCGTAGGTGTGGTCGGCGCTGTAGGAGTCGGGCGTGGTCGGTGCCAGGAACTCGGCGAACACGCCGACCAGCGCGAACAGCAGCACGAACACGGCGCTGACCATCGCCAGGCGGTGCTTGCGGAAGCGCCACCACACCAGCTTCCACTGGGGTGCGACGGCGACGCCGCCGTCGGTGGCGGCCGCCGCCTCGATCGGGGCGGTGCCCGCCGGCTGGTCCGGGGGGAGCTGTCTAACTGCCATCTGCGTGCACCATCACCCTTCCGCGTACCTGATGCGCGGGTCCCACCACGCCAGCAGGAGGTCCGACAGGAGCGTGCCGATCACCGTGAGGGTGGCCAGGATGAGGATGAAGCTGCCGGCCAGGTACATGTCCTGGCTGATCAGCGCCTCCACCAGCAGCGGCCCGGTGGTGTCCAGGCCGATCACGATCGAAACCAGCACCTCGCCCCCGATCAGGGACGGCAGCAGCCAGCCGGCCGTGCTGATGAACGGGCCCAGCGCCATCCGCACCGGGTACTTGAGGATGATCCGCCACTCGGGCAGCCCCTTCGCGCGGGCGGTGGTGACATAGGGCTTGCGCAGCTCGTCCAGCAGGTTGGCGCGCAGCACCCGGATCAGCGAGGCCGTGCCCGCCATGCCGATGATCAGCACCGGCACCCACACGTGCGACAGCAGGTCGAGCACCTTGCCGAGGTTCCAGGCCGCGTCGGCGAACTCCGGGGAGAACAGCCCGCCCACGCTCTGCCCGAAGTAGTTGAACGAGATCCACACGAAGATCAGCGCGAGCAGGAAGTTCGGGGTGGCCAGGCCGAGGAAGCCGATGAAGGTGAAGGCGTAGTCGCCGGCGGAGTGCTGCTTGACGGCGGAGTAGACGCCGATCGGGAAGGCGATCGCCCAGCTGACCAGCAGGGTCGCCACGGCCAGCGCGATGGTCAGCCCGAGCCGGTTCCAGATCAGGTCGGCCACCGGGCGCCGGTACAGGAAGGAGTCGCCGAAGTCGCCCTGCAGCACGATGTGGGAGATCCACTGGTAGTACTGCACGTAGATCGGGTCGTTGAGGCCGTAGCGCTCCCGCAGCGCCTCCACCAGCCGGGTGTCCACCGCGTCGCCGCGCGAGGACAGCTCCGCGATGTAGGTGGACAGAAAGTCGCCCGGCGGCAGCTGGATGATCAGGAAAGTCACCACCGAGATGGCGAACATGGTGGGCACCATGTAGATCAGCCGCCGGATCACGAGCTTGGCCATGCCGGATCCACCCCCTCTCCCCCGGAGGCGCCGGGCCGGCGGGCGGTCCCGCCGGGCGCGCGCAGGCTCACCACCGCGGACCGCTCCCGTCCATCCGGCCGTGGAAGGGCGAGCCGGCGGCCAGGTCGGCGGGGGTGATCGTGCGGCGCTCGAAGGCCGAGGCGTAGATCCCGGCCACCAGCCGCATCGTCCGCGCGCTGTCGGAGGAGGTGACCGGCGGCGGGCGGTGCTCGCCCAGCGCCCGCACCACGTGGGCGAACTGGGCGCGGTGGCCGCTGCTCACCCCCGACTCCCCCGCCTTCCACGCGTTGACGACGGCCTCCTCGCGGCCGGGCGCCGGGGTGACCCGCCAGTCGTCGTCGCCGTAGCCGTACAGGTGGGTCAGCTCGACGGTGGCGTGCTCGAAGTCGATCCGCACGTAGCTCTCCTCGCGCGGCGACAGCACGCTGTTGACCACGCTGGCCACCGCGCCGCTGGCGAAGGTGACGTGCGCCAGCGACAGGTCCTCGGTGTCCATCACCCGCGCCTGCTGCCGGGCCAGCGCCGACACCGAGGTCCACTCGCCGAGCAGCGCGACCAGCAGGTCGATCTGGTGGATGCCGTGCCCCATGGTGGGGCCGCCGCCCTCGGTGTCCCAGCGGCCCCGCCACGGCACGTCGAAGTACTCCTGCTCACGGAACCAGGTGGTGTGGCAGATCGCCACCAGCGGGCGGCCGAGCACCCCGGTGGCCATCACCTCCTGCAGCCGCCGCGCGCCCGAGCCGAAGCGGTGCTGGAAGACGGTGGCGAACCACGGCCCCTCAGCGCCCTCGGCGGCGGCCAGCTCGTCCATCTCGGCCAGGCTCAGCGCCGGCGGCTTCTCCACCAGCGCGGTGGCGCCTGCTCTCAGGCAGGCCAGGGCCTGCTCGCGGTGCAGCCCCGGCGGGGTGCACACGTGCACCAGGTCGGGGCGGGCCTCGCGCAGCATGGTGCCGAGGTCGGTGAAGAGGGCGGGCAGTTCGTGGCGGTCGGCGAAGGCGGCCAGCCGCTCCTCGTCGACGTCGACGCCGGCCACCACCTCGACCTGCCGGCCCAGCGCCCGCAGCGCCTCCACGTGGTAGCGCGCGATGTTCCCGGTGCCGACGATCGCGGCGCGGACCGGGCCCGCCGGGCCCGGCGCACCGCTCACGCTCACCACGACGCCGCCCGGCGGACCGCGCCGCCCCGTTCCGTACCGCCGCTGCTGGCCCTGCTCATCGACCGCCTCCTCGTCACCCGGCCGCGCCGCGGCGGCCGGCCCCAAGTGGTCCGGCCGGCACCGGGCGCGACGCGCACTGCACGCGCTGCAAGCACTGAGTGGAAAGTTTCCGGAAATCAGACCGGCCCGTAGTTTGAGTCCGTACCCTAGGCAGCTCTCGTAAAGGTCGTCAAGGACTTGCCGGAAAGCGTTTTCATAGGCTTTTACACGGGGAGAAACGGACAAGAAGCATGTTGGGCGTCGGGAGTGGACCAACCGGAAGTCTTCCGGTACTACTGTTCCGACAACTCCGTGACATGGCGCCACCGCGCCCCCAGCCGACAGAGGGAACCCCCCGGATGACTGACGCTCCCGAACGGGCCGACACCCCCATGGGCACCATGGCCGGCGGACCCTGGCAGGACCCCTCCCTACCGACGGCCCAGCGGGTGGCCGACCTGATGTCCCGGATGACGCTGCGCGAGAAGGTCCAGCAGCTCATCGGCTTCTGGGCGGCGCCGGCCGCCGAGGGCGAGACCGTCGCGCCCATGCAGGACAGCTTCAGCGCCGACGTGCCCTCGCTCGACCTTGTCTCGGCCGACGGCCTGGGCCACCTCACCCGCGTCTTCGGCACCGCCCCGGTGCGGCCGGCCGAGGGCATCGTGCGGCTGGCCGCGCTGCAGCGCGACATCGCCGCGGCCAACCGCTTCGGCATCCCCGCCATAGCGCACGAGGAGTGCCTGACCGGGCTGGCCGCGCACGCCGCCACCGTCTTCCCCACCCCGCTGGCCTGGGGCGCCACCTTCGACCCCGAGCTGGTCGAGGAGATGTCGAGCGCCATCGCCGCCTCGATGCGCGCCCTGGGCGTGCACCAGGGCCTGGCCCCCGTCCTCGACGTCACCCGCGACTACCGCTGGGGCCGCACCGAGGAGACCATCGGCGAGGACCCCCAGCTGGTGGGCGTGCTCGGCAGCGCCTACGTGCGCGGCCTGGAGCGCGGCGGCATCGTCGCCACCCTCAAGCACTTCGCCGGGTATTCGACCTCGCGGGCCGGGCGCAACCACGCGCCCGCCGCGCTCGGCCCCCGCGAGCTCAACGACGTGATCGTCGAACCCTTCGTGATGGCGCTGCGCACCGGCGGCGCCCGCTCGGTGATGAACTCCTACGCCGACCTCGACGGCGTGCCCGCCGCGGCCGACGAGCGGCTGCTCACCGACCGCCTGCGCGGCGAACTCGGCTTCACCGGCGTGCTCGTCAGCGACTACTACGCGATCTCCTTCCTGGAGACCACCCACGGCGTGGCCGGGTCCCCCGGCGAGGCCGCCGCGCTCGCGCTGCGGGCCGGCATCGACGTCGAGCTGCCCACCGTGCGCTGCTACGGCGAGCCGCTGCTGGAGATGGTGTACTCCGGCGCCGTCCCCGAGGAGCTGGTCGACCGCTCGGTGCACCGGGTGCTCACCCAGAAGTGCGAGCTGGGGCTGCTGGACGCCGACTGGGCCGAGCGGCTGGACCTGCTGGCCGAGGCCGCCGCCTCGGCGGAGGCGCCGATCGACCTGGACTCCCCGGCCAGCCGCGCCGTCGCCCGGCGCCTCGCCGAGCGCTCGGTGGTGCTGGCCGCCAACGACGGCGTGCTCCCGCTCTCCGCCGAGCTGCGCCGGGTCGCGGTCGTCGGCCCGCTCGGCGACGACCCCCTCGGCATGCTCGGCTGCTACACCTTCCCGATCCACGTCGGCCGCCGCCACCCCGAGATGCCGATGGGCGTGGAGATCCCGGGCCTGGCCGAGCGGCTGGCCGCCGAGCTGCCCGGCGCCGAGCTGCGGGTGGAGTTCGGCTGCCCGGTCATCGAGGCGCCCGAGAGCACCGACCGCGAAGAGGTCGACCGCGGCATCGCCGCCGCGGTGGCCGCCGCCCGCGAGGCCGAGGTCTGCGTGCTGGCCGTCGGCGACCGCGCGGGCATGTTCGGCCGCGGCACCTCCGGCGAGGGCTGCGACGCCGAGTCGCTGGAGCTGCCGGGCCGCCAGCGCGAGCTGGCCGAGGCGGTGCTGGCCACCGGCACCCCCACCGTGCTGGTGCTGCTGTCGGGGCGCCCCTACGCGCTGGGCGGGCTCGCCGAGCGCGCCGCCGCCGTGGTGGCCGCGTTCTTCCCCGGCGAGGAGGGCGCCGCGGCCATCGCCGGGGTGCTCACCGGCCGGGTGGAGCCGTCGGGGCGGCTGCCCGTCTCCATTCCGCGCACCCCGGGCAGCCAGCCCGCCACCTACCTGCACGCCCCGCTGGCCGGCCGCTCCGACGTCAGTTCGGTCGACCCCACCCCGCTGTACCCCTTCGGCCACGGCCTGGGCTGGACGAGCTTCGCCTTCACCGATCTCGCCCTGGAGACCGCGTCCGGCGCCGGCGTCCGCGAGCCGGGCGAGTCGGGCGTGGCCGTGCCCACCGACGGCTCGGTCGTGGTGTCGTGCACCGTCACCAACACCGGCGGGCGGGCCGGCGGCGAGCTGGTCCAGCTGTACCTGTCCGACCCGGTCGCCTCCGTGGTCCGCCCGGTGCGCTGGCTGGCGGGCTGGACGCGGGTGCACCTCGAACCGGGCGCCTCGGCCCGGGTGCGCTTCACCGTGCACGCCGACCGCACCTCCTTCACCGACCCGCGCCTGCGCCGGGTGGTGGAGCCGGGCCGCATCGACGTCGCCCTGGGCCGCTCCAGCGGCGAGCTGCCGCTGACCGGCTCCTTCCGGCTGCGCGGCCCGGTCCGCGAGCCGGGGCCCGACCGCGTGCTCGACGTGCCCGTCGAGGTCGTGGCCGGCTGAGAGACGCGCGGTGCGGCCGGCGCCACCCCCTCCTCCGCCGGCCGCACCGCGTCAGCTCCCGCTCAGTCCCGGCCCCGGCCGGAGGCCAGCGCCAGGGTCTCCAGCACCTCCCGGTAGGCGGGCTTGGGGTTGTAGTCCTCGTCCAGCAGGTTGGCCGCGCCCTCCCCCTCGAACCAGTCCGGCACCCACGAGTAGCGGTCGGTGAAGCCCCACACCGTGAAGGAGTCGCAGCGCGGGGTGCGCAGGCACGCGGTCAGCAGGCTGCTGTACCCCTGGGCCTGCGCCTGGAGCTCGACGGTGTCGGCCGGCATCGGGATGCGCACGTCGGCCTCGGTGACCGCGGTGCGCAGGCCGAGCGCGGCGAAGCGCTGGAGGTTGGCGGTCGTGTCGGGCGCGAAGCCGTACTGCACGCCCAGGTGGCCCTGGACGCCGACGCCGTGCACGGGCACGCCCTCGCGGCGCAGCTGCCGGGCCAGCTCGTAGTAGGCGTCGCTCTTGGCGTTGACGCCCTCGATGTTGTAGTCGTTCAGGAAGAGCTGGGCCCGGGGGTCGGCCTGGTGCGCCCAGCGGAAGGCGTCGGCGATGTAGTCGGGGCCGATGGTCTCCAGCCAGATGTTCTGCCGGAGGTTGCCCTCGTCGTCGAAGATCTCGTTGGCCACGTCCCACTGCCAGATCTGGCCGCGGTAGCGGCCGACCACGGTGTGGATGTGCTCGCGCAGGATGGCGCGCAGCTCCTGGCGGCTGAAGTCGCCCTCGGCCAGCCAGGCGGGGTTCTGGTTGTGCCAGACCAGGGTGTGGCCGCGCACCCGCTGGCCGTTGGCGCGGGCGAACTCCACCAGCTCGTCGGCGGCCGCGAAGTCGTAGCGGCCGCGTTCGGGCTGGAGGGTCTCCCACTTCATCACGTTCTCGGCGGTGACCGAGGAGAACTCGGCGCCGACGCGCTCGCGGTAGACGGGGTCGTTCGCCAGCGCCGCCATGTCGACGGCGGTGCCGACGAACAGGCCGCGGGGGGCGGCGTCGCGGAGCACGTCGGGGTCTCCTTCCGGCTGGTGGCGGTCGGCGGGCAGCGGGGCGGCGGCCGGCGCGGCCACGGCGGCGGGGGTCGCGGGGGCGAGCAGCAGGGCGCCGAGGACCAGGGCCGCTCCGGCGCGCCGCACCCCCCGCGTCCGGATCGAAAGCAGGCTTCGCACGGTGAAAGCTCCTTCGGGTCCGGCGACCGAAGCCGGATGGCCGCGGCCGTTCGGGCGAGATTTTCCGGAAGCATTCCGGAAACACAGCAACGGTAGGATCAGTGCTGTGGACCGTCAACACCGGAACGCCTCGAAGCCGCCGGACACGCCGGGGGCTTCGCCGATCCGCGGCTCCCGTAAGAATCTCGGACGTAGACTGGCGATGTTCCGGCCAATCGAGGAGGCTCCGTGACCGACGACACGGACGGCAGTACCGGTCGGGTTGGTCGCGTGACCATCACCACCATCGCCCAGGAGGCGGGGGTCTCACTCCCCACCGTCTCGCGGGTGGTGAACGGCCGGGCCGACGTCGCACCCCAGACCCGCAAGCGCATCGAGGAACTGCTCCAGCGGCACGGCTACCAGCGCCCGGTGCGGCGCCAGGAGGTCCGGGCCAACCTCATCGACCTCGTCTTCAACGACCTCGACAGCCCATGGGCGCTGGAGATCATCCGGGGCGTGGAGGAGGTCGCGCACGGCGCCGGCATCGGCACCGTCATCTCCGCCATCCGCCGCCGCTCCACCGTCGCCCGCCAGTGGCTGGAGAACGTCCGCACCCGCGCGTCCGACGGCGTCATCTTCGTGACCTCCGACCCCGAGCCCCGGATGCACGCCGAGCTGCGCCGGCTGCGCGTGCCCACCGTGGTGGTCGACTCCGCCGGCATCCCCGCGCTCGACGTGCCCACCATCGGCGCCACCAACTGGTCCGGCGGCATGAGCGCCACCGAGCACCTGCTCAGCCTGGGCCACCGCAGGATCGGCGTCATCGGCGGCCACCCCCGGCTGCTGTGCAGCCGCGCCCGCCTCGACGGCTACCGCGCCGCCCTCCAGTCGGCCGGAGTGCCGACCGACGACGCCCTCGTGGTCGAGGGCGACTTCTCGCACGAGTCCGGCTACACCGGCGCGAGCCGCCTCCTCGACCTCGACGACCCGCCCACCGCGATCTTCGCGTGCAGCGACACCATGGCCTTCGGCGTCTACGAGGCGGCGCGGGTGCGCCGCATGCGGGTGCCCGACGACCTCAGCGTGGTCGGCTTCGACGACATCCCCGGCGCCCGCTGGACCTCCCCGCCGCTGACCACCGTCCGCCAGCCCCTGGTCGAGATGGGCCTGCTCGCCGCCCGCACCATGCTCCGCCTGATGGACGGCGAGCAGATCGAGAGCCCCCGGGTGGAACTCGCCACCAACCTCATCCTGCGCCACAGCACGGCCCGGCTGGGCCACTGACGGACGGGCGGTCCCGCCCAGAGGAGCGGGCCTGACGGCTCCCTCCGCCGTACCGGGGCGGGCGGCCCGGACGGGACCGGACTCTCGCCGCCCCGCGAGGGAGGCGGCGGGCTCCACGCGCGGCCGGGCGGCACCCCCGGGAGGCGCGGACGCCGGACCCCGGGCGTCCGCTGCACCGTCCGGCCGGACTGTGCGGGCCGATCCGGACCCAGACCGGCCCGCACCGGGGTCGACGCGGCCTGCGGACCGCCGGTTCCGTGCCTTTCCGGCAGTGGCCAGCAGCGCCGCACCGGGGACGCGGAGCGCTATCGTCCCGGCGTACGAGGCGCGCCGCCCGGGACCGGGCGGCGCCGCCGCCCCCTCTCGCCCCGCAAGGACACCGATGCGCGCAACCGTCCCCGCCCTCGCCGCCGCCGCGACCCTGGCACTCGCCGGCTGCGGCGCCGGCGCCGCCCTGCCGGGCGCCGGCCCGGCCGGGGCCGCCGCCGAGGCCGAGGACCAGGGCTTCGTGATCGTCACCGACCCGCTGGGCAACCCCGGCGACGGTTCCGGCCTGCCCGACCTGGCCGACACCGCGCCGACGGAGGCGAGCGGCGAACCGGTGCCCGGCGCCGGCACCGTTCCGGCCGACGCCGGCGCCGACCCGCAGCAGGAGCTCTTCCACGCCGAGGTGATGTGGATCCACCAGGCCGCCGACCAGTTCTGGCGGCAGAACTTCGAGGCCGGCGGCTACGAGTGGACCCCGATCGAGATGCTCTACGCCTACGAGGGCGAAACCGGCCCCACCTGCGCGGGCGAGCCCTCGGTGCCGGAGAACGCCTACTACTGCATCCCCGAGCACTACATCGCCTATGACGACCCGTGGATGCGCGCCATGTACGACCGCCTCGGCGACGCCGTCGTCTGGGTGATCATCCCGCACGAGTACGGCCACGCCGCCCAGCACCAGCTCTCGCTCAGCGTCCCGTCCGGCCAGCGCACCGAGCAGCAGGCCGACTGCTACGCGGGCGCCTTCCTGGACCACGTCCTGTCCACCGGCATGGCCCAGGCCGAACTCGGCGACGAGGAGGAGATCGCCGCCCTCTTCAGCGAGATCGCCGACCCCGAGGACCAGTGGTGGGACCCGCAGATCCACGGCACCGTCCAGCAGCGCCAGGGCCAGTTCCTGCTCGGCTACAACAGCGGCTGGGAAACCTGCTGATCTTCCAAGCGGATTCTTAGCCCCCGCTCAGGTTTACAGACGGAAGGATGGGTATACGCAGTGCGGGCGGCGGTGGACGACGGGTTCCCCGATTCCCATCGACCGCCCACCAGCCTGGCCCCCACCGCGCTGACCACCACCCGCCCGGGGGCATCCCACCGACCGGCGGCTGCGGACGTGCTCCGAGGCCGCCGGAGGCGTCTCCGCCCCGGCCCGCCGCGCCGATAGGGTCACGGTCACCCGAAGGCACCGGAGAGGACGCGCCGATGACCACCGACCCCACCCTCATCAGGATCGGCGAGGTGGTCCAACTCGCCCACCAGGGCGAACGCGAGTCCGCCCGCCGCCGCTTCGCCGAACTGTGGGACGAGATCGGCGGCGAGCAGGGCGACGCCCTGCACCGCTGCACCCTCGCCCACTCGATGGCCGACGTACAGGACGACGTCCACCAGGAACTGGCCTGGGACCAGCGCGCCCTGGAGGCCGCCGCCCAACTCACCGACGCCCGCGTCGCGTCGGCCGGCGTCGGCCTCACCGTGGCCGGCCTGTACCCGTCCCTGCACCTCAACCTCAGCGAGTGCCACCGCAAACTGGGCGACCTCGACCGCGCCCGCGAGCACCTGCGGCAGGCCCAGGCCACCATCGGCGCCCTCGAAGACGACGACTACGGGCGGCTGATCAGGCAGGGCTTGGAGCGGCAGGTCGAACTGCTGCGCTGACCCGGCGCCGCCGGGGGCGCCGGCCCGCATGGGGCCGGTGCCCGCCGCTGGGAGCGCTCAGTCCCAGTCGAGCCCACCGCCCGTCTGGTACTCGATGACGCGGGTCTCGAAGAAGTTCTTCTCCTTGTTCAGGTCCATCAGCTCCGACATCCACGGGAACGGGTTCTCCGTCTCGCCGTAGATGGGCGCGAGGCCCAGCTGGGCGGCGCGGCGGTTCGCGATCACGTGCATGTAGCGCTCGCACTGCTCGGCGTTGAGGCCGAGCATGCCGTTGGGCATGGTGTCGCGGCCGTAGGCGACCTCCAGTTCGCAGCCCTCGGCGAGCATGCCGCGGACCTCGCGCTGGAAGTCCTCCGTCCACAGGTGGGGGTTCTCGATCCTGATCTGGTTGATCGCGTCGATGCCGAAGTTCAGGTGGATGGACTCGTCGCGCAGGATGTACTGGTACTGCTCGGCCACGCCCACCATCTTGTTGCGGCGGCCCAGGGCGAGGATCTGGGCGAAGCCCGTGTAGAACCACATCCCCTCGAAGACCACGTAGAAGGCGACCAGGTCGCGCAGGAAGGCGCGGTCGGCCTCCGGTGTGCCGGTGCGGAACTCCGGATCCTCCAGGTTGCGGGTGTAGTCCAGCGCCCAGGCCGCCTTGTCGGTGATCGAGGGCACCTCCCGGTACATGTTGAACAGCTCGCCCTCGTCCAGGC
Organism: Allonocardiopsis opalescens; assembly: GCF_003002095.1. GTDB lineage: Bacteria > Actinomycetota > Actinomycetes > Streptosporangiales > Streptosporangiaceae > Allonocardiopsis > Allonocardiopsis opalescens. Next base: position 575,274 of record NZ_PVZC01000002.1, read on the forward strand.
CGAGGCTCTCGCAGATGTACTGGAAGGTGTGGGTGTGCACGGCCTCCTCGAATGCCTGGCGCAGCAGGTACTGGCGGCACTCGGGGTTGGTGAGGTGCCGGTAGACCGCGAGGACGATGTTGTTGGCCACCAGCGACTCCGAGGTGGCGAAGAAGCCCAGGTTCCGCTTGATCATCAGCCGCTCGTCGGCGGTGAGCCCGTCGCGCGACTTCCACAGCGCGATGTCGGCCTGCATGCCGACCTCGGTCGGCATCCACTGGTTGCGGCAGCCGGCCAGGTACTTGTCCCAGGCCCACCGGTACTTCAGCGGCAGCAGCTGGTTCACGTCGGCCCTGGCGTTGATCATCGCCTTGTCGCCGACCTCCACCCGCCCGGCCCCGCGCTCGATCGCCTCCAGCCCCGTGGTCCCGGAACCCGTGCCCCCGGGAGCGGCCGCGGCCGCCGCCGTATCCGTGCCGAAGGTCTCCGTGCCGCTCATCGCCCACCCTCTCGTCGAGTTGTCCACAGCCGGCCGCCGCCGGTCCGAGTTGTCCACAGCCCCGCCCCACCACCTGGCGCGGGGCCTTGCGATTCGGGAAGAATTGAAGGGAGGGTGGCCCCCTGGGCGGGCGGGGCATCAACTCCCGGCTTCCCGGTCCGGGCCGACGGAGCGGACAGAGCGGACAGTGCGGACAGAGCCCACTGAGCCGCCCGCGCCACCCCCGCCCGCGCCTCCCGGGGCGCGAGGCCGCCCGGCGCCGACCGCCTCACTGGCACGCCTCGCAGTCGGGGTCCTCGATCGAGCAGGCCGCACCGGACGGCTCCGGCGCCGGCGCCGCGGCCGGCTGCTCCACCGCCACCGCGTTCAGCCGTCCGTCGGTGCCGCGCAGCGTGCTCTTCTCCACGTGGGTGGCCCCCTGGGACCGCAGGTAGTACGTGGTCTTCAGCCCGGCCCGCCACGCCCCGCGGTACAGCTCGTCCAGCTTTCGCCCGCTCGGCGCGGCCACGTACAGGTTCAGCGACTGCGCCTGGTCCAGCCACTTCTGCCGCCGCGAGGCGGCGGCCACCAGCCAGGACGGGTCGATCTCGAAGGCCGTCGCGTACAGCGCCTTCAGGTCCGCGGGCACCCGACCGATCGGCCCGAGGCTGCCGTCGTGCAACTTCAGGTCCGCCACCATGGCCGCGTCCCACAGGCCGCGCTCCTTGAGGTCGGCGACCAGGTACGGGTTGACCACGGTGAAGTCGCCCGACATGTTCGACTTCACGTACAGGTTCCGGTACAGCGGCTCGATCGACTGCCCCACCCCGCAGATGTTGGAGATCGTCGCCGTGGGCGCGATCGCCATCACATTGGAGTTGCGCATGCCGACGGTGCGCACCCGCTCCCGCAGCCCCGACCAGTCCAGGCGCGCCCCCGCGTCCATCTCCAGCTCGCCCCCGCGCGCCTCGCGCAGCAGCTCCACCGAGTCGATCGGCAGCACGCCCCGGCTCCACAGCGAGCCCGCGAAGCTGGCGTAGCGCCCGCGCTCGGCCGCCAGCTCCACCGACGCCTCGATCGCGTGGTAGGAGATCCGCTCCATGCTCGCGTCCGCGAACTCCACCGCCGCCTGCGAGGCGTACGGCAGCCGCAGCCGGAACAGCGCGTCGGCGAAGCCCATCAGCCCGAGCCCGATCGGCCGGTGCCGCAGGTTGGACCGCTCGGCCTCGGGGATCGTGTAGAAGTTCACGTCGATGACGTTGTCCAGCATCCGCACGGCGGTGCGCACGGTGCGCCGCAGCCGCTCGGTGTCGAGCGCGCCGTCCACCACGTGCCTGGCCAGGTTCACCGAGCCCAGGTTGCAGACCGCCACCTCGTCCGCCGAGGTGTTGAGGGTGATCTCGGTGCACAGGTTCGACGAGTGCACCACCCCGGTGTGCCGCTGCGGCGAGCGCAGGTTGCACGGGTCCTTGAAGGTGATCCACGGGTGCCCGGTCTCGAACAGCATGGTCAGCATCCGCCGCCAGAGCTCCACCGCGCGCACCCGCCGGTGGACGCGGATCTCCCCCGCCTCGGCCGCCCGCTCGTAGGACTCGTACCGCTCGGCGAAGTCCGCCCCGTACAGCTCGTGCAGGTCCGGCACCTCGTCCGGCGAGAACAGCGTCCAGTGCGCGTCGGCCTCCACCCGCCGCATGAACAGGTCGGGCACCCAGTTGGCGGTGTTCATGTCGTGCGTCCGCCGCCGCTCGTCCCCGGTGTTCTTGCGCAGGTCCAGGAACTCCTCGACATCGATGTGCCAGGTCTCCAGGTAGGCGCAGACGGCGCCGCGCCGGCGGCCGCCTTGGTTCACCGCCACCGCCGTGTCGTTGGCGATCTTGAGGAAGGGGACGACGCCCTGGGACTTGCCGTTGGTGCCCTTGATGTGGGCGCCCATGCCGCGGATGGGCGTCCAGTCGTTGCCGAGGCCGCCCGAGTACTTCGACAGCAGGGCGTTGTTCTGGATGCCGTGGAAGATCGACGCCAGGTCGTCCTGGACGGTGGTCAGGAAGCACGACGACAGCTGGGCGCGGCGGGTGCCGGCGTTGAACAGGGTCGGGGTGGAGCACATGAAGTCGAAGGACGACAGCAGCTCGTAGAACTCGGCCGCGCGGGCCTCGCGGTCGTCCTCGCGCAGGGCCAGGCCCATGGCGACGCGCATCAGGAAGGCTTGGGGCAGTTCGTAGCGGACGCCGTCGCTGTGCAGGAAGTAGCGGTCGTAGAGGGTCTGCAGGCCGAGGAAGGTGAAGGACAGGTCGCGCTCGGGGCGCAGCGCGGCGGCGACGCGGTCCAGGTCGAAGGCGGCCAGTTCGGGGTCGAGCTGCTCCAGTTCGATGCCGCGCCGCACGTAGGCGGCGAAGTAGGCCGGGTAGCGCTCGGCCATCTCGGCCTGGGCGGCCTGGTCGAAGCCGCCGTGCACGAAGCCCAGCGCCTCCCGCCGCAGCTTGTCCAGCAGCAGCCGCGCGCTGACCTGGGAGTACTCGGGTTCGACCTCCACGAGGGTGCGGGCGGCCATCACCAGGGCCAGTTCCAGCTCGTCGACGCGCACGCCGTCGTAGAGGTCGCGCAGCACCGCGTCGAGCACCCGCCGGGGTTCGACGGCGTCCAGCCCGGCGCAGGCCTCGCCGATCACCAGGGCGAGCCGGTCGGTGTCCAGCGGCATGAGGCCGCCGTCGGGCCGCCGTACCGAGATCCCCGGCACCGCGCTCGGCGCGGCGGCGCTCTCGGTTCGGTGGCGCACGTCTTCGGTGATGGTCACTGCTGCTCCTCGTCGCTTCGGACCCCGTGGTCCGGGCTCGCGAGAAGGCGCAGCGGCGGCACAAGACGGAGCGCGGCGGCCCGCACGGCCGCCGTCGCCGCCCGTGAGCCCACCCGCGAGGCTCCGGAACGCGCACGCCGGAGGCGTGCGCGCCGGTGGCAGGTCTTCGGACTCGCGGGCGTCCGGGCGGGGGCCCGGCGGATCTACTGACCGTCGCTTCCCGGACGCAGGCGTCCAGTGCTGTCCGGGGCGCGGCCGCGCCGGCGGTTTCGCACCGTCGGGCGGGCCGGCTCCGGGACGGTGGTCGTTCCCGCTCACCGCTGCGGGGCAGTCCCGGATTCGCACCGGGTTCCCTCTTCGCCACCGGCCCGTGGGGGCCGGTGGACCACCAGCAGGGCACAGCCTACATCTTGTGGCGGTCTTGTCGAGCTGCCCAACATGATGTGGCGCGTCGCGTTCTCTTTCTCACTCTGGCCACTCTGGTGCCGGACGCGCCGGCGCCTCAGCCGCCCAGGCGGCCGTCCCCTACGGCGAGCAGCCGCTCGGCCACCAGCTCCACCACCCGCTCGCGGTGCTCGTTGAGGAAGAAGTGGCCGCCGGCGAAGGTGTGCAGTTCGAACGGGCCGGTGGTGTGGGCGGCCCAGGCCGCCGCCTCCTCGGGCTCCACCCGCGGGTCGCGGTCGCCGGTGAGCGCGACGACCGGGCAGTCCAGCGGCTCCGCCGGACGGTACACGTGGGTCTCGACGGCCGTGTAGTCGGCCCGTACGACGGGCAGCACCAGCCGCCGCAGCGCGGGGTCGGCCAGCAGTTCGGGCTCGACCCCGCCGAGCCGGCCCAGCTCGGCCACCAGGCCGTCGTCGTCCAACTCCCGCACCGCCTCGTCCTCGCGCCACCGCGAGGGCGCGCGCCGCCCGGAGACGAAGAGGGCGGCCGGCGGCGCACCGGAGCGGCGCAGCCGGTCGGCGACCTCGAAGGCCAGCAGGGCGCCCATGCTGTGCCCGAACAGGGCGAGCGGCCGGTCGGTCCAGGCCAGCAGCACCGCGTGCAGGCCGTCGGCCAGCTCGGCCAGGTCGGGTACCAGCGGCTCGGCGCGGCGGTCCTGGCGGCCGGGGTACTGCACGGCGAGCGCCTCGATCCGCTCGGGCAGCGCCGCGGACACCGGGTGGTAGTAGGAGGCGGAGCCGCCGGCGTGCGGCAGGCAGGCCAGCCGGAACTCGGCGCCCGGGCGCGGGTGGAAGCGGCGGGTCCACCGGTCCGCGGCGGCTGCGGGCATGGGTCTGCGTCCTCTCGTAGCGGTGCCGGCCGTGGCGCGGCCGCCGCCTGCGGCCCGGCGCTCGGCCCGCCCCCATTCCCTCACGGCGGGCGGCGCCGCGCCACTGCCCGTTGGAGCACCCCGCGCAGCCGCGGCCGCGGCCGCCGCTCACCGGCCGCTACCAGCGCGAACACACGGCAAGCGATGTTAAACAGAGATGACAGTCACATTACGGAACCGCATCGACAGGGGGCACTTATCTGGACCAAGTTCTCATTAAGGAATAAGTTGCCCGGAACAACAAAGGGCGGCCGGGCGCCCCAGGCACCGGGCGAACCAGGTGAGGAGTTCCGAAGTGCGTCGAAGCTACGTGGGAATGGCGGCCGCGGCCGCGACCGCGGCACTGACCCTCGCCGCCTGCGGCGGGGGTGCCCAGCCGGAGGGCGAAGGCGAGGGCGGCGGCGCCGCCACCGGCGGCGTCGGGGTCATCCTGCCCGACACGGTCTCGTCGGTGCGGTGGGAGCAGTTCGACCGCCCCTACCTGGAGGACGCCTTCGAGGCGGCCGGCATCGAGTACGACATCCAGAACGCCGAGGGCGACGCCCAGCGGATGCAGACCATCGCCGACCAGATGATCACCAGCGGCATCAGTGTGCTCGCACTGGTGAACCTGGACTCCGACTCCGCGGCCACCATCCAGCAGAGCGCCGAGCAGGCCGGCGTCCAGACCATCGACTACGACCGCCTCACCCTGGGCGGCAGCGCCGAGTACTACGTCTCCTTCGACAATGTCGTGGTCGGCGAGGAGCAGGGCCGCGGCCTGCAGCAGTGCCTCGGCGAGGGCGACGCCAACATCGTGTACCTCAACGGCGCCCCCACCGACAACAACGCCACCCTGTTCTCCCAGGGCGCCCACTCCGTGCTGGACGCGGTGGAGAACTACGAGGTCGTGGCCGAGCAGGCCGTGCCCGAGTGGGACAACCAGCAGGCCGCCACCATCTTCGACCAGATGTGGACCGAGGAGGGCGGCGAGATCGACGGCGTGGTCGCCGCCAACGACGGCCTCGCCAACGCGGTGATCTCGGTGCTGGAGCGCAACGGCGCCGCGGGCGACGTGCCCGTCACCGGCCAGGACGCCACCGTCGAGGGCCTGCAGCACATCCTCGCCGGCGACCAGTGCATGACCGTCTACAAGCCGGCGCACCTGGAGGCGCAGGCCCTGGCCGACCTGGTGATCGCGCTGCTGAACGGCGAGGAGGCCGAGACCACCACCACGGTCCGCGACGAGACCGGCGGCCGCGACGTGCCCGCCGTGCTGCTCGACCCGATCGCGATCTTCCAGGACAACGTGAGCCAGGTCGTCGACGACGGCGTCGTCTCCGCCGAGGAGCTGTGCGAGGGCGAGTTCGCCGAGCCCTGCGCCGACGCCGGCATCGAGTAACCGGACCCGGGACGCGCGGTCCTGGCCGCCGCCGGCCGCGCGTCCCGCAACCAGCGCCGGTCCGCGGGCCCACTCCCCTCCTCGGGTCCGCGGACCGGTCAGGAACCCAGAGCAGATTGGGGCTTGGTGTGGCCTCCCCTGAACAGCCCGTGCTGGAACTGCACGGCGTCAACAAGAGCTTCGGCGCGGTGCACGTGCTGCACGACGTCGACCTGGCCGTCTATCCGGGCCAGGTGACCGCACTGGTCGGCGACAACGGCGCGGGCAAGTCGACCCTGATCAAGTGCATCGCCGGCATCCACGCCGCCGACAGCGGCCAGATCCGCTTCAACGGCTCCCCGGTGAGCATCGGCAGCCCGCGCGACGCCGCCCAGCTGGGCATCGAGATCGTCTACCAGGACCTCGCGCTCGCCGACAACCTCGACGTCACCCAGAACATGTTCCTGGGCCGTGAGATCACCTCCGGCCCGGTGCTGGACGAGGCGACGATGGAGCGCAAGGCCCGCGAGACGCTGACCCGGCTGTCGGTGCGCACGCTGTCGTCGGTGCGCCAGCTGGTGGCGAGCCTGTCCGGCGGCCAGCGGCAGACCGTCGCCATCGCCAAGGCGGTGCTGTGGGACTCCAAGGTGGTCATCCTGGACGAGCCCACCGCCGCGCTCGGCGTCGCGCAGACCCGCCAGGTGCTCGACCTGGTCCGGCGGCTGGCCGAGACGGGCCACGGCGTCATCCTGGTCTCGCACAACATGAACGACGTCCTGGAGGTGGCCGACCGCATCGCCGTGCTGTACCTGGGCCGGATCGCGGCCGAGGTCGAGGCGGCCGAGGTCACCCAGAACCAGGTCGTGGAGCTGATCACCTCCGGCCGCTCCGGCGAGCTGGGCCTGGCCGCGCACAACGGCGCGAACCTCTGAGGGGGAAGTACCACCGATGACGACCCAGTCCCCCGCCGCCGAGGCGCCCGCCGAGCGCGGGCAGTTCTCGGCCGACGTGCGCGAGCACACCGCCGCATCCGCGATCCAGGACTACCTGGTCAAGATCCGGTCCGGCGACCTCGGCGCGCTGCCGGCCGTCCTGGGCCTGGTCGCGCTGTTCATCCTGTTCAGCGCGCTGCGGCCGGAGACCTTCCCCTCGCCGCTGAACATGGCCAACCTGCTGCTGCAGGCCATGTCGATCACCCTGCTGGCCCTCGGGCTGGTCTTCGTGCTGCTGATCGGCGAGATCGACCTGTCGGCCGGCGTGGCCAGCGGCGCCTCGGCGGCGGTGATGGCGACGGCGCTCGCCGACGCCGGGCTGCCCTGGTTCGCGGCGGCGGCCGGCGCCATCCTGACCGGTGTCGTCATCGGGGCCGCCATCGGCGCGATGGTGGTGCTGGTGGGCATCCCGTCCTTCGTGGTCAGCCTCGCCTTCTTCCTCGGCCTGCAGGGCATCACCCTGTGGCTGATCGGCCAGGGCGGGTCCATCCCGGTCCGCGACGAGGTCATCTCCGCGGTGGCCAACGAGAACCTGCCGTTGGCGGCCGGCTGGGTGCTGTGCGCGCTGTGCGTGCTCGCCTACGCGGGCGCCGTCCTGTACGGCTGGTCGCGCAAGCGGGCCGGCGGGCTGGCCCGCGACCCGCTCCCGGTGGTCATCGGGAAGGCCGTCGCGGTCGGCCTGCTCATCATCGGCGCCACCGCCCTGCTCAGCGTCGACCGGGCGCCGTCCCCGACGGTGTTCCTGGGCGGCGTCCCGGTCGGTGTGCCGGTCGTGCTGGCCTTCCTGCTGGCCGCCGGCTTCGTGCTCACCCGCACCCGCTTCGGCCGGCACATCTACGCGGTGGGCGGCAATGCCGAGGCGGCCCGGCGGGCCGGCATCAACGTGGCGCGGGTCCGGTTCACCATGTTCGTCATCTGCTCGGGCCTGGCCGCGGTCAGCGGGATCGTCGCGGCCGCCCGCATCGGCTCGGTGGCGCCCGACGCGGGCGGCGGCAACACCCTGCTGTACGCGGTGGGCGCGGCCGTCATCGGCGGCGTCAGCCTGTTCGGCGGCCGCGGCCGGGTGGTGGCCGCGCTGCTGGGCGGCCTGGTCATCTCCGTGATCGCCAACGGCCTCGGCCTGATCGGGCTGCCGGCCTTCGCCAACTTCCTGATCACCGGCGGCGTGCTGCTGGTGGCGGCCAGCGTGGACGCGCTCGCCCGGAGGCGCCGGCAGGCGGCTGGTCGCTGACGATGCCGTCGCCGCGGCCTCCACGGGGCTCCACCCAGGACGACGTACGCCGCCACAACCTCTCGCTGATCCTGCGGGAACTGCACCGCCACGGCCCGCGCTCGCGTGCGGAGCTGACCGCGCGGATGGGCCTGAACCGCAGCACGATCGGCGCGCTGGTGGCCGAGCTGGCGGCGGCCGGGCTGGTGTACGAGCGCCGCCCCCGCCCCGGCGAGGGCGGCGCCGGGGACCGGGCGGTGCCCGGCGGGCCGGTGCCCCCGGCGCCGCGCGACGGCGCCCGCCGCCGGGCGGGCCGCCCCTCGCTGACGGTCACCCCGCACAGCGAGACGGTGTACGTCATCGCGGTGAACCTGGGCGTGCGGCGGCTGCACGTGGCGCTGGTCGGCCTGGGCGGCGCGGTGCTGGCCAGGCGGCGGCTCGACGACCAGTTCGGGCCGGGCGACCCCGGCAGCGCCGTGGCGGCGATCGTGCGGACCTGCCGCGAGCTGATGGCCGGCACGCCGCCGGACGCCCGCTGCCTGGGCATGGGGGTCGCGGTGCCGGCCGTGCTGCGCGAGCGCGACGGCTTCGTGCGCTTCGCGCCGAACCTCGGCTGGAAGGACGTGCCGCTGGGCGCGCCGCTGTCGCAGGCGCTGGGCATGCCGGTCGCCGTCGGGAACGAGGCGAACCTCGGGGTGATCGCCGAGCACCTGCGCGGCCGCGCCGTCGGCTTCGCGCACGTGATCTTCATGTACGGCGAGGTGGGCGTCGGCGGCGGCGTGATCGTCGGCGACCGGCTGCTGGGCGGCAGCGGCGGCTACGCGGGCGAGATCGGGCACATCGTGGTGAACCCGCAAGGGCGGGTCTGCCGCTGCGGCACCCGGGGCTGCCTGGAGACCGAGCTGGGCGCCGACGCGGTGCTGCGCGCGGTCGGCGCCGGCCAGGACGCCGACCCGCAGGACGTCAGCACCCTGTTCGACGGCCGCGAACTGCCCGGTCTCGACTCACTCAGCCGCTGGCTGGGTATCGGGGTGGGCATGCTGGTGAACATCTTCAACCCCGACATCGTGGTGCTGGGCGGCCACCTGGGGCCGATGTTCGAGGCGGGCGCCGCCCAGGTGCGGGCCGAGGTGGCGCGCCGCTCGCTGCGCGCGCCCTGGGAGCAGGTGCGGATCGTGCCCTCCCGGCTCGGCAACGACGCGCTGCTCGGCGGTGCGGCCGAACTCGCCTTCGCGCCGCTGCTGCACGATCCGCTCGGGGTGGTGCAGCAGGGGTCCCGCGCGGCGCAGGCGCGGGTGGAATGGTAAAGGCGCGGGGCGACGAAACGGGCGATAGCGTGGCGTGACGCCCGGCTGCCCGGCGGCGTCCGTTCCGGTACGCTCGCCATACGTACGGGACCAGCCGGTCACCGTCCGCTCCTCGGGCGGCCCGCCGCACGGCTCGTGTCGCGAGGACGACCAACCGAACACCGAGACGTCCGGACCGGGGGTCCGCGCACCGGCGGCGCGCGCCCGGGCCCGTCCCGGCGCCTTTCCGGACCCGGCAGGATAGAGACCGTGGCCAAAACGATCACGCTGATCGCCGTCGGTACGCGCGGCGACACCCAGCCCTACGTGGCGCTCGGCCGCGCGCTGACGGCGCGCGGCTACCTGGTCCGGCTGGCCGCGAACAAGAGCTACGCGGGCCTGGTCACCGGCGCGGGCCTGGAGCACATCCCGCTCGGCGTCGACCCCCAGCTGCTGCTGTCGGGGCCGGAGGGCCAGGAGCTGCTGAGCAAGGGCCACCGCCCGCTGCGCTTCCTGCGCGGGCTGAAGAAGCTGGTCGCCCCGGTCATCGACGACTACTTCGCCGAGCTGGAGGCGGCCGGCGAGGGCGCCGACGCGGTCGTCTACTCCACCATGGGCTTCATGGGCTCCTGCGCGGCCGAGCGCGACGGCCGTCCCACCCTGCACGCCCAGCTCCAGCCGATGGAGCCCACCCGCGAGTTCCCGGTGTTCGGCGGGGAGCGGTCCTTCGGCAAGCTCGGCAACCGCCTCAGCTACACCGCCTTCGAGCAGGTCGCCTGGCACCTCGCCCGCGAGGCCACCAACCGGGGCCGCTCGGAGCGGATCGGGCTCGACCCCATCGGGCGGCGCGGCGCCTTCCACTACCTGCGCGACGCCGAGGTGCCGGTGCTGGCCGCGTTCAGCCCCACCCTGGTGCCCAGACCCATGGGCTGGAAGCGCCACGTCCACATCACCGGCTTCTGGTTCCACGACGCGCCCGACGACTACCGGCCCTCCCCCGAGCTGGCCGCCTTCCTCGCCGCCGGCCCGCCGCCGGTCTACGTCGGCTTCGGCAGCATGGTCCCGCCCGAGGGCATGGCCGAGACGGTCCGCGAGGGCGTCCGCCGGGCCGGGGTGCGCGCGATCATCCTGGGCGACCCGCGCGAGCAGCCCTCCGACGACCAGTTCCACGTCGTCTCCGACGTGCCGCACAACTGGCTGTTCCCCCGGGTGGCCGCGGTGGTGCACCACGGCGGGGCCGGTACCACCGCCGCCGGGCTGCGGGCGGGGGCGCCCACCATCATCTGCCCGTTCATCTCCGACCAGCCCTTCTGGGGGGCGCGGGTGCACGCCATCGGGGCGGGTCCGGCTCCGCTGCTGGCCAGGAAGCTCACCGCCGAGGACCTCGGCGAGGCGATCCGCGCCGCCGTCGCCGACCCCGCGATGCGCGAGAGCGCCGCCGCGGCGGGTCGGATGATCAAGGCCGAGCGCGGTGCCGACGTCGCGGCCGACGTGATCGAGGACACCATGGGCGCCGGCTCCGGCTGGGGTCCGCCGTCCGCACCGGCCAAGCGGCCGCGGCGCGTGCGCCGGATCAGGATCAGGCGCCCCCGGCTCCGCTCGCTCTCGCTGCGCCGCTCCTGAGCCCGGCGGGCGGTGGCTCCTCCTCGAAGCGGAGCTCCTTCTCGAAGCACAGGCTGAGCGGGTTGCCGGCGTACATGCCATAGGCCGGGATCGGCCGGTAGCCCGAACGGGTGTAGAGCCCCACGGCCTCCGGCTGGCGGGTGCCGGCCTCCAGCCGCAGCAGCTCGTGGCCGGCGGCGCGGGCGGCGTCCTCCAGCGCGGCCAGCAGCAGCCGGGAGATGCCCTCGCCGCGCCGGTCGGGCCGCACGTACATGCGCTTCAGCTCGGCGGTGCGCTCGTCCAGGCGCTGGACGGCGCCGCAGCCGACGGCCTCGCCGCCGTCGACGGCCACCAGGAAGCGGGCGGCGGGGTCGAGCGGGAAGTGGCCGTCCTCGTCGCCGTAGCGCTCGGCCAGCTCGGCCTGCTGGGCGGCGACCAGCCGGGACAGCTCGGGGTCGGCGGGCTCGCGGGTTTCGATGACCACCTGGCGAAAACTACCCGACCGCGCGTTTCGGCGGTGTTTCCACGCGGGGCGGCCGCCGCGCTGCTCAGCCGAGCCGGGCCGGGAAGCCGCCGGTGGCGATCGGCCCCCAGCGGTTCGGGGTGACCCGCAGCAGCGACTTGCCCTGGCGGAGCATGGCGGCGCGGTACTCGTCCCAGTCGGGGTGCTCCCCGGCGATGGAGCGGAAGTACTCCACCAGCGGCTCCACCGCCTCGGGCACGTCGAGCACCTCGGCCGTGCCGTCGACCTGCACCCAGGGGCCGTCGAAGTCGTCGGAGAGCACGACCACCGATACCTCGGGCCGGCTGCGCGCGTTGCGGGCCTTGGCGCGCTCGGGGTAGGTGGACACCACGATGCGCCCCTCGCCGTCGAGCCCGCAGGTGACCGGCGAGGCCTGCGGCCCTCCGTCGGCACGGCGGGTGATCAGCAGGGCGTGGTGGCGGGGGCGGACGAACTCCAGCAGTTCGTCGCGGCCGACGGTCTGGTTGGTGGCGATTCTGGGACTCACCCGCCCAGTCTAGGACCGCGCCCCCGCTCGTCCCCGAGCCGACACGGCGCCGCCCGCCGCGCTCTCTGCCGCGCCGGCGGCACCGGGCCTGAGGCGGCCGCTCAGTCCCAGCTGTAGCCGACCCCGGTGAGCCGTTCCGACAGCTCCCACAGGGCGCGGCCGGTCTCGGGGTCGTCGGCGCCCCGGGGCAGCGGGACGCGGGTGGGCGCGCCACGGGACTCGCCGGCGCCGCCGGGGCCGATGAAGGCGCCGCCGGGCACGGTGGGGTCGGTGGCGGCGTACAGGGAGGGCAGCGCGGCGCGCTCCGGGCTGTGGCCGAGGACGGGTTCGAGCGCGGTGCGGGTCAGCCAGCGGACGAGGCTGGAGCCGTGCCGCTGGATGCCGGTGTCGCTGGTGCCGGGGTGCGCGGCCATCGCGTGCAGGTCGGTGCCTGCGGCCCGCCGGTCCAGTTCCTCGGTGAAGACGACATTGGCGAACTTCGACAGCGCGTAGGCCCGCATCGGCCGGTAGCCGCCCTCGCTGTTGACGTCGGCGAGCGCGGCGGAGCGCCAGCGCGAGGCCATCGCGCTGACGGTGACCACCCGGGCTGCCTCGGCCTTGAGCAGCGCGGGCAGCAGCCGGCCGGTGAGCGCGAAGTGGCCGAGGTGGTTGGTGCCGAAGGTCAGCTCGAAGCCGTCGGCGGTGGTGCGCCGCTCCGGCACGGCCATCACCCCGGCGTTGTTGACCAGCAGGTCCAGCGGGCGGCCCGCGGTGAGCACCTGCTCGGCGGCGCGCTCGACCGAGGAGAGGTCGGCCAGGTCGAGCACGAGGTGTTCCAGGTCCGCGCCCGGCGCGCGCCGCGCGATGCCGGCGGCGGCCCGGTCGAGCGCCTCGGGCTTGCGGCCGGCCAGCAGCACGGTGGCGCCCGCGCGGGCCAGCCCGAGCGCTGTCTCCAGGCCGATCCCCCCGGCCGCGCCGGTGACCAGCGCCAGCCGGCCGTGCTGCGGCGGGATGTCGGCCGCGCTCCACCCGTTTCGTCCGGACATCGCCCACTCCTGACTGAATGTTCATTCAATAACTCCGTCCAGCGAAGCAGCCGGGACACCGACTTGTCAACTGAACATTCACTCAATAACCTGGCCGCCATGCCCACCCGCGATCCCGAGGCCAAGCGGCGGCGGCTGCTCGACGCCGCCCGCGCCGAGTTCGCCGCCCACGGGATCGCCGGCGCCCGGGTCGACCGGATCGCCAAGCGCGCCGGGTGCAGCGCCGGGCTCGTCTACACCTACTTCGGCGGCAAGGACGAGCTGTTCGACGCCGTCTTCGCCGACGTGGTGGACGGCGCCGTCACCGAGGTGCCGATCACCCCCGACGACATTCCCGGCTACGCCGGGCGCCTCTTCGACGCGCACGAGCGCCATCCCGAGGTCGCCCGGGTGGTCGGCTGGTACCGGCTCGAGCGCGGCACCGCCCTGCCGTCCTCGGCCGGCGCGGCGACCGGCGCCAAGGTGGCGGCGGTGCGCGCCGCCCAGGAGGCGGGCACCGTCTCCCGCCGCTTCGACGCCGAGCAGCTGATCGCGCTCGTGCTGACCCTCTCGGCGATGTGGACCGCCGCCTCCGTCGAGGCCGGATCCGACGCGGCCGACCGCGCGGTGCGCCGCGCCACCGTGGTCGACGCCGTCCGCCGCCTGGTCGAGCCCTGAGGCCGCGCCAGAGGACGGCGGGGGCGGCCGCCCGCCGCGCTCAGGCCGCCTCGGCGCCGAAGGACGAGGTCCCCAGCAGCCGCCAGTCCCGGCACTGGTCGCCGTACTGCCCGAGCAGCCGGCGGGTCTCGGGGTGGCCGGGGCCGAGCACCCGCGTCAGCTCGCCGATCGCGAACTCGTAGCAGACCCGCGCCTCGCCGCGCCGGCCGGCGCAGGCGTAGGCGTCGGCCAGCTCCGCGCGGGTCAGCAGGGTGACGGGGTCGTCGGGGCCCGCGACCCGCTCCAGCTCGGCCATCGCCTCCTCAAGCAGCGGCACGGCGTGGTCGGGGCGGTGCAGCAGCAGGTAGGCCGAGCCCAGCTCCCGGCGCGCGTCCAGCGTCTCGGGCCGGTTCGGGCCGAGCGCGTACAGGGAGTCGTGCACGGCGTGCTCCATCAGCGGCACCGCGGAACCCACCCGGCCCTGCTGCACATAGACCCGGGCCAGCTCGCGGCGGGCCGACAGCACCTCCGGGTCGGCGGGGCCGCGCCGGCACTCCAGCCGGGCCAGCCGGTCCCGCAGCCGGCGCGCGCTCGGCGGCTGGCCGAGCAGCACCAACATCAGGCAGCCGACGGCCGCCGTCAGCAGCACCGCCGCCGCCACCAGCGCCCCCATGCCGAGCTGCGCCCAGCCGGGCGGCAGCAGGACGAGACCGAGGAAGAGTCCGACCAGCGCGGCGATCCCCAGGGTCCGCAACCCCACCGCCACCGGTCCTCTCGACGGGTTCTGCACGCGAGCTCACCCCCACAGCACACTGCACACTGCTCCCGTGACGCCGCGGGCCGGACGGGGCGGGTCGAGGTGGATACCGCCCCGTTTGACCCAACGATCTACAGATGCCCCGGATGCACCGCCGGAGAACCTGTCCGGGAGGCCAGGGAACCGTGCGCCGCGGTCAGGGTGCGGATCGCCGCCGCGGCCCCGTTTAATCCGTTGCGCCGCCCACCCGGCTCCGGCACCCTGAATCACGTCAGCGGGCCGCTGAGACCGGCCCAGGGCACACCGGAAGGAGGCCGCCATGGACGCGAAACGGCTGATGCCGCTACTGCCGCCGCGCAGCGCTCCGGCGGCGCTCGCCGGCGGCGCGCCGCTGGGCGCGCACCGGTGGTCCGGCGTCGCGTGCCCTTCCCCGCTCCGCCCGGCCGAGTCCCCGCTCGGCCGCTACGAGCACGGCACCCTCGCCGGCACCGGCCGGAGGTGTGGCGACTAGGTCCGTTCCGGGCCCGTACGAGCCGCCCTCCGGGACCCGTCCTGGACGGCGGCTCGGCTCCGTCCGGGCGCCCCCCGCCCCTACCACCGCCCGATCGCGGGCGGCACTCCTCGCACACCTTGCCCGGGTGGCGGAATTGGCAGACGCACCGGATTCAGGATCCGGCGGCCCACGGGCCACTGCAGGTTCGACTCCTGTCCCGGGTACCGGCGCTTCCCCGCGATCGTGCGGTGAAGACCGCCGCGATCACCCGGTTCGTCCGCGAAGGCTCAATCAGCGCCTGAGGGGGCATAACCGGGAGGACACATCGGCAGCGAGATGACAACAGTCCACTGGAGGGGCCAGCCGAAGGATGGCGGCGGCCGCGGTTTGGAGAACCGTCGGGGACGGGTGCGTCCCGTAGGGGTTCGATCCCCCTTCCCTCCGCACAGCCCGCAAAGGAGGTGCGCCCGGTGGGCGTGCTGGTTCTGAATGCCTCGTACGAGCCCCTGCACAAAGTGTCCCTGACCCACGCGATACGCATGCTGGTGCGGCAGGTGGCGGTGGTCGAAGAGGTGGTCGAGGGCGCCACCTTCGGCACCTTCCCGGTGCCCAGGGTGCTGCGCCTGGTCAGGTACGTGACGATGAAGTGGCGCTACGGCCGCACCCCCTCGTGGTCCAAGCGCGGTGTGCACCTGCGGGAGAACGGGCGCTGCGCGTACTGCGAGCGGCCCGGCGACACCGTCGACCACATCGTGCCGGTCTCGCGGGGCGGCCCCAGCGACTGGCTGAACACGGTGCTGGCCTGCGGCCCGTGCAACAACCGCAAGCGCGACCGCACCCCGGCCGAGGCGGGGATGCGGCTGCTGGTCACGCCCCGGGTGCCGCCCTGGGGCGAGGTGCTCTTCCGCTGAGCGGGGCCGGGCGGTGCACCGCCCGGCCCCGTGCCGTCAGCGCGCCCAGCTCCACGCGTAGCCGGAGTCCTCCACCGCGAGGGCGGCCGCCCCCAGGCCTAGGGGGCGGAAGGTGTCGACCATCACCGCCGTCTCGGTGGTGTGGGTCTTGCCGAGGCTGGCCTCCACCGCGCCCGGCTGCGGGCCGTGGGTGAACCCGGCCGGGTGCAGCGAGACGGAGCCCACGTCGATCCCGGAGCCGCGCCGGGCGGCGTAGTCGCCGCCGACGTAGTACATGAACTCGTCGGAGTCGACATTGTGGTGGTTGTAGGGGATCGGCACCGCCTCGGGGTGGAAGTCCAGCGGCCGGGGGCAGAACGAGCAGATCACGAAGTTCGGCCCCTCGAAGGTCTGGTGCACCGGCGGCGGCGCGTGCACCCGCTTCACCAGCGGCTCGAAGTCGTGGATGCTGAAGGCGTAGGGGTACAGGTAGCCGTCCCAGCCGACCACGTCGAAGGGGTGGTGCGCGAAGGTCATCCGGGTGAGCCCGCCCCGGGTGCGCACCAGCACCGGCGTCTCCCGGGCGGCCTCGGGGCCCTCGGCCACCAGCGGCTCGGTGGGCCCGCGCAGGTCGCGCTCGCTGTAGGGGGCGTGTTCGAGCAGCTGCCCGTAGGCCGAGCGGTAGCGGCGCGGCGGCCGCACGTGGCCGCGCGCCTCGACGGTCAGCGCGGTCACCGGCCCGCCGGTGGGCACCCAGCGGTGGATCGTGCCGGTCGGCACCACCACGTAGTCGCCGGCCGCCACGTCGAGCGCGCCGTAGCTGGACTCGAACCGGGCCGCTCCGTCCTGGAGGTAGACCACCTCGTCGCCGGCGGAGTCGCGGTAGAGCGGGCTCGGCGCGTCGGCGCGGACGTAGCCGATGGTGACGTCGGCATTGGCGGCCAGCACCTGGCGGCCGAGCACGAGGTCGCCGCCGGCGGGCAGCTTGCCGGTGCGGAAGTGGCGGGGGGCGAGCGGCTGGTTGGGCCGCACCTCGGCGCCGTCGGCCGGCGCCTCCACCGGCTCGCTGCGCACGATCGCGGTGGGCAGGTTGACGTGGTAGAGCAGCGAGGAGTCGGAGGAGAAGCCCTCCTCGCCCATCAGCTCCTCGGCGTACAGGCCGCCGTCGGGCCGGCGGAACGCGATGTGGCGCTTGCGCGGCAGCTCCCCCACCGCCCGGTAGTACGGCATCGGCACCGACCTCCCGCACACATCACGCATATCGTCAAAGCCTTGACCAAATGACATTAACGCGGCTGGTACGGGACGTCCAGGGCGCCCGGCGGCTGGTGGGTGGCCGGTTCCGGCAGCGCCGGTCCGGTGGCCGCGCGCCCCGCCGCGGCGGGCGGAACCGACCTAGGCTGACGGCGTGACCCCTCCCGCAGACCCGCCCGCCGCGCCGCCGGCGGAGCCGCCGCCCGAGTCCGGTGCCGGGCCGACGCCTCCCGCCGCCGAGGAGCCGCTGACCTTCTGGTCCTTCGTCGACGCCGCCGTGACGCGCACCGCGCGGCAGCTGCCCGGCACCGACACCGACGCGACCCGCCTGGTCCTCACCCTGTACCGGGTCACCAACATGGTCGTCTACGACCTGGAGTCCAGCGTGCACCGCCCGCGCGGCTGGAGCTGGCCGGGCTTCCGGCTGCTGTTCGTGCTCTGGCTGGCCGGCCCGCTGGAGGCCGGACGCGCCGCCGAGCTGAGCGGGATGAGCCGCCAGGCCGTCTCCGCGCTCACCAACACCCTGGAGCGCCAGGGCCTCGTCTCCCGCGCGCCCTCGGCCCGCGACGGCCGCTCCGTGCGGCTGAGCCTGACCGACACCGGCCAGCGCGCCATCGCCGACGCCTTCGCCGCCCACAACGAGCGCGAGCGCCTGTGGGCGGCCTCCCTGTCCGCCGAGGAGCAGGCCACCCTGGTCCGCCTGCTGGGCAAACTGGGCTCAGCCGCCCAGCACTCCGAGATCCGCCGGCGCTGAGGGGTCCGCCGGCCGCCGCGCGAAGGCCGGCGGGGGATCTCAGCCCAGGTAGTCGGCCAGGCCCGCGGCGATGCCCTCGGCGGCCAGCTGGCGCCACTCGGGATCGGTCATCAGCGCGGCGTCGTCGGCATTGCGCATATTGCCGACCTCCAGGAACACCTTCGGCACCGTGGAGAGGTTGAGCCCGCCCAGGTCGCCGCGGACGTCCAGGCCGTCCTCGGCGGTGTAGTCGGAGTAGGGCTGACCGGTCACCTCGTGGAAGGCGTCGCGCAGCGAGCGGCCGAGCCGGGCGGAGGGCTCGGCGATGGCGTCGGTGTAGCCCTCGATCCGCTCCGGCACGATCACGTGGAAGCCGCCGCCGCCGTCGGGACCGCCGTCGGCGTGGATGGACACGGCGGCGTCCGCGCCCGCCTCATTGCCGATCTCGGCCCGCTCGTTCACGCACGGCCCCACGCCGTCGTCGTCGTGCCGGGTCAGCACCACCTCGGCGCCCCGCGCCTCCAGCAGCTCGGTCAGCCGCAGCGCGACGTCGTAGTTGAAGGCGTGCTCGGCGTAGCCGGAGTCGGTCTCGGCGCCGACGGTGTCGCACTCCTTGGTGTCGGGGCCGGCCGGCACCTGCTGCGCGATCTGCTCGGCCGCGGCGGCATTGCCGCCGTTGTGGCCGGGGTCGACGGCGATGACGGCGCCGTCGAGCGCGTCCCGCGCGGGTGCCGGCGCGGAGGCGGAGCCGGTCGGCGGCACGGCGCCCGGCGGGCGGGTACCCTCGCCGACGGCACCCGGCGGCGGGGCGGAGGAGCCGCCGGGAGCGGCGGCGGGCGAACCGGCCGACGGGCTGGGCTCCCCGCCGCCCGGACCGCAGCCGGCGGCGAGCACCAGTACCGCAGCCAGCACACCGGCGCCGCCCCTGGTGAAGAGTCCCATGCCGCCCGAGCCTAGCCGCGCCCGGTGCGCAATCGTCCGGGATCGGGGTAGGAACGCCCACGGGACAGCGGAAACCGGACGCCTGGGCGGGCGACGGACGAACACGAAGGAGCCCCGATGCGAAAGTCACAGCGCACGGCCGCGGCCGCCGCCGCGTGGCGCGCCGCACGCGAACCGGACCGGCCGGGCTCGCCCGGACTCGGCGAGCGCCTGGCCGCGCTCCCGCGCACCCTGCGCGCCGGACTGGGCGGCGAGTACCCGGGCCTGGGCAAGGGCAAGGTGCTGCTCTACCTGGTCGCCCTGATCTACGTCGTCTCCCCCATCGACGCCCTCCCCGAGATGCTGGTGCCCTTCCTCGGCTTCGCCGACGACGTCGGCCTCGCCGTCTGGCTGACCACCAGCGCGCTCAGCGAGAGCGGCCAGTACCTGGAGTGGGAGCGGCGCCAGGGCCGCGTCGTCCAGGGCCGCGCCAAGCGGGTCGAACCGGACGGCCCCGAGCCCGAGCAGCCCTGACCCGCGCCCGCTGACGCCCCGGACCGGGCGACGGAACGGTCTCATGCCGCGGGCGCGGCCGGGAAACGGGGCCCGGCCGCGCCCTTCGATCCCGGCCGCCGCCGCGGCCGGCCCTCCTGACACGTCGAACGGGGCGCCCGGTCGGCGAAGCCGCCCGTACGCCCCGGTCATCGGCGCTTCCCTGCCGCCCGGGGCGCGGGTCCGGCAGCCTCCCCTCCAGCCGCCGCCGCGCCCGACGGGCGACGAGTGATCCCCCTCCTAGGTGCCGCTCAGGCGATCTCGGCGCGCTGGTTCGGGATACCAGCCAGCAGAGCGCGCACCTCGGTCTCGCGGTAGCGCCGGTGCCCCCCCAACGTACGGATCGAGGTCAGCTTCCCCGCCTTGGCCCAACGGGTGACTGTCTTGGGGTCAACGCGGAACATCGTCGCGACTTCAGCGGGGGTCAGCAGCGGCTCCGCCTCCGGCGTGCGTGTTGACATGAGTTCGGCCTCTCCTCCTGGACCTGCCAGATCCACTGTCCCAATTCCCGGCATTCTCGGCGCATGGCCCGGATGTCCAATATCGCCTCGTAGGTACATATTGGCATCACCCGAGGTGACTACGCGAGTACTTACCGCGACGAACTTTCCGAGAGTCGCCCGCCGCTACCCGCACAGGAAGTCACGCTGCGTGATTCTAGCGACACGTTGTGTTGCAACGGGGCGGATTCACCTAAAACTTCGCCTCCCTGCCAGATTTTTCTGGCGAACCAGCCCAAGAAAGGGACAAATTGCGCCAAAACCGAGCGGTTCGACAGGCTCGCGTCAACCGGATGGCCTCATTCGGCCAAGTTATCCGCCGTCTCGCCATTCGAGCAGACACGAAGGTAACTCACGGCCACCGGGCGCCGACGCGGCGTCGCGGCCGCTCAGTTGGCGCGCTCACGGGCCTGGACCGCGTCCCAGCGGCCGCGCAGCCGCTGGTACATGGCCATCGACACCTCGTCCTGCCGCGTCTCCAGACCGGTGAGCGCCGCGGCGACCTCCGCCACGGACTGGTCCGTGCGCAGCGTCTCGTCGTCGAGCAGGTGCACCAGCCCGCCGTAGTCCAGCTCCACCAGGGAGTCGCGGTGGAAGCCCTCCAGCCACCGGCCGGCGTCGCGCACCTCGGTGAGCAGGTCGCCGTCGCCGACGTGGCGGCGGATCACCGCCACCGCCCGGGCCAGCCGGCGCCGCGCCTGCCCCATCGGGGCGACGTACAGCAGCGACCTGGGCGCGTGGGTGGCCGCCGGGACCGGCTGGCCGACCGCGGCCCGCCGGCCCTCGGCCGCCTCGCCGCCCTGCGGCACCGCGTCGTCGGCGCCCGCGGCCGCGGGCGGGCCGGGCTTGGCCAGCACCAGCCAGCGCTGGGCCGAGTCGAAGGGGACGAACCACGACAGCGGGATCGTCCAGTTGCTCTCCAGGATCTGCGGCACTGCGTCCTCGCCGCGCAGCCGGGCCCGCTCCTGGTCGGCGGTGAGCTGGTCCACCACCACCCGCGGCACGAAGACGTCGACCAGCCGCTCCTCGGTCTGCGCCCGGAAGCGGCCGAAGGCCGCCCACGAGCGCGATCTGGTCCGCCACGGGCACACATAGGTCTGGCCGTTGGCCCGGCGCACATAGGCGTCGCCGCTCTCCCGCTCCGGCGCCACCACCGGGGGGCGCCCCATCAAGCGGCGCAGGGCGGCGCGGTGCTCCACCGCGAGCGCGTTCACCCGGCGCGGACGGTCCGCCGACGCCGCGTACTGCTGCCAGTGGGCGCGGTCGGCTCCGGTGTAGGCGATCAGGGGCTGGTATACACGGAAATACGCGGTGTAGGGCAGCACGAACGCATCGTGGCACGGCGGCGGGGTGTCGCGCACGATTCCTCCGGCCTGTCGCCGGGATTTCGATGATTTCGTGGAAACCGCTCCAGAGCGGGCCCGCGCACGGGCGCTGGACGGCGCGTCATATCCTGGGTGTCCCGCCGTCGGCCGCGGGCCCGGGCAGCCAGCCCGGAGCCGCTCCGCAGCGGTGCCGACGACGCCTGGAGCGGCGCCGGCCGACCTGCGCCGCGTCGTGCGACGTAGGCGAGTCGGGTCAGAAACGGGTACGGTTGTATCTGTACGACAAGCTGGCGCCTGTCGTCAGTGCGGTGACGGCTGTCAGCCCGGCATGCGGTTTTGCGAGTGATCTGGGGTCACGTAACCCCGTTCGTTGAGGGGGTCGAGCCAATGGGGCGCGGCCGAGCCAAGGCCAAGCAGCAGAAGGTCGCCCGACGGCTGAAGTACAGCAGCGGCGGGACCGATCTCGATCGGCTGCGGTCAGAGCTGGGTGTCGCTGAGGATGAAGGCGGGTCGTCCGCGGACGATCCGTACTACGACGACTCCTCGGACGACGGACTGGTAGACCGCTATGCGGATCTGGCCGACAAGTACTCGGACGACGATCGCGAAGACGAGTCCGAGAACGCCCGTCGGCGCTAGCGGCGACCGGCAGCGGTCGCGTTCCCGCCTCGGCGGTCGCGCGTCCGCACCAGTCGTCGGGGGCATTGCCGTCGGCGGTTGCGGCGGAGGTCCCAGGGTTGACGTCTCCGAAGGCCCGGCCCGCCTTTCGCGGACCGGGCCCTTTGGTGTGCTCAGACCCTGGCATGCTCGCCCCGCAGTACCGTCCGGCCGCCGCCCGGCACGATCTCGCCGAGCCGCCAGGCCGGCACCGAGCGGCCGGCCAGCAGCGCCAGCGCGCGCTCGGCGTCGCCGGCCGCCACCACCGCCACCATGCCCACCCCCATGTTGAAGGTCGCCTCCATCTCGGCGGCGGGCACCCCGCCGTGCCCGGCGATGACCGAGAAGACCGGCTGAGGGGTCCAGGTGCCGCGGTCGAGTTCGGCGTCCAGGTGGCCGGGCAGCGAGCGGGCCAGGTTGGCGGCCAGCCCGCCCCCGGTGATGTGGGCGAAGGCGTGCACCTCGGTGCCGGCGGCCAGGGCGAGGCAGTCCAGCGCGTAGATCCGGGTGGGTGTGAGCAGTTCCTCTCCCAGCGGCCGGTCCAGCTCGGGCAGGTCGGCATCCCAGGCCAGCTTGGCCCGGGCGACGACGTGCCGGATGAGGGAGTAGCCGTTGGAGTGCGGCCCGGAGGAGCCGAGCGCGATCACCGCGTCGCCGGCCCTGACCCGGTCGGGGCCGAGCAGCGCACCGGCCTCCACGATGCCGGTGCCGGCGCCGGCCAGGTCGTACTCGTCGGGCCCGAGCACGCCGGGGTGCTCGGCGGTCTCGCCGCCGACCAGCGCGCAGCCGGCCAGCCGGCAGCCTTCGGCGATCCCGCCGACGATCTCGGCGATCCGCTCGGGCACCACCTTGCCGCAGGCGATGTAGTCGGTCATGAACAGCGGCTCGGCCCCGCTGACGACGAGGTCGTCCACGACCATGCCGACCAGGTCCAGGCCGATGGTGCCGTGCCGGTCCAGGGCCTGCGCCAGCAGCACCTTGGTGCCCACGCCGTCGGTCGAGGTGGCCAGCACCGGCTCCCGGTAGCGGGCGGTGTCGAGCCGGAACAGCCCGGCGAAGCCGCTGGCGTCGGCCAGCTGCTCGGGCCGGCGGGCCCGGGCCAGCTTGGCCTTCATCAGCTCGACGGCGCGCTCGCCGGCGGCGATGTCCACTCCGGCGGCGGCGTAGCTGCTTGCTTCGGACACGGGTGAACCCTTCGTAGCCGTCTGCGACATGAGCGTGGGTGCCGGGCACCGGCCCCGCGGCGCGGCCCCGGCGGGGCCGTCCGGGGGCTCAGGGGCGGCTGAGCGCGTCGGCCGCGCCGACGCCTCCCGCCAGGCGGGCCACACCGTCGGGGTCGGGACGGTGCGGCTCGGCCTCTTCCAGCAGGAACTTGCCGCGCTCGGAATCGGGGACCTCGATCGGGTAGACGCCGTCGAAGCAGGCCCGGCACAGGCGGTCGGACGGGATGGTGGTCGCCTCCACCAGCTGGTCGAGCGCGACGTAGGCGAGGGAGTCGGCACCGATGGAGGCGCGGATCTCGTCGTGGCCGAGGTTCCCGGCGATCAGCTCGGCCTTGGTGGCGAAGTCGATGCCGTAGAAGCACGGCCACATCACCGGCGGGCTGGAGATGCGGACGTGCACCTCGGCGGCGCCGGCCTCGCGCAGCATCCGCACCAGCGAGCGCTGGGTGTTGCCGCGCACGATGGAGTCGTCGACGACGACCAGCCGCTTGCCGCCGATGATGTCGCGCAGCGGGTTCAGCTTGAGCCGGATGCCGAGCTGGCGGATGGTCTGGCTGGGCTGGATGAAGGTGCGCCCCACGTAGGAGTTCTTCACCAGGCCCTGGGCGTAGGGGATGCCGCTGGCCTCGGCGTAGCCGATCGCGGCGGGGGTGCCGGACTCGGGCACCGGGATGACCAGGTCGGCCTCTGCCGGCGACTGGCGGGCGAGTCTGCGGCCCACCTCCACCCGGGTGGCGTGCACGCCGCGGCCCGCGATGGTGGTGTCGGGCCTGGCCAGGTAGACGTACTCGAACAGGCAGCCCTTGGGCTTCGCCGGGGCGAAGCGGCGGCTGCGCAGCCCGGAGGCGTCGACGGCGATCAGTTCGCCCGGCTCGATCTCGCGGATGAAGGTGGCGCCGACGATGTCGAGGGCGGCGGTCTCGCTGGCCAGCACCCAGCCGCTCTCCAGCCGGCCCAGCACCAGCGGGCGGATGCCCTGGGGGTCGCGGGCGCCGTAGAGGGTGTGCTCGTCCATGAAGACCAGGGAGAACGCGCCCTTGACCCGGGGCAGCAGCTCGGCGGCGGCGTCCTCGACGCGGTGGTCGTCGTGCGCCGCGAGCAGCGCGGTCAGCACCTCGGTGTCGCTGGTGGCGGTCAGCTCGGCGGGGTCGACGCCCTTGGCCAGCTCGGCGGTGTTGATGAGGTTGCCGTTGTGGCCGAGGGCGAGCCCGCCGCCGCGGTCGTTGGAGCGGAAGGTGGGCTGCGCGTTCTCCCACACCGGCGAGCCGGTGGTGGAGTAGCGGCAGTGGCCGACCGCGATGCCGCCCCGCAGCGAGTTCAGCGCGGACTCGTCGAAGACCTGGGAGACCAGGCCCATGTCCTTGTAGACCACGATGCGCTGGCCGTCGCTGACCGCGATGCCGGCGGATTCCTGGCCGCGGTGCTGGAGTGCGTAGAGTCCGAAATAGGTGAGCTTGCTGACCTCCTCGCCGGGAGCCCAGACGCCGAAGACCCCGCAGGCGTCCTGTGGTCCACGGTCGTGCGGATCGAGGTCGTCGGTCAGCCGTCCGTCGGGATGCGACACGCCTTCAGCCTACCCGCTCCCCCGACCCGTCGAGCGGGGCGCCCCCGCCGGTCCAGGTCAGCGGCGGGATCGGGGGCGCGCTCAGGCGTCCAGCCGGGCTTCTGGGCGGGTGAGGGAGAGGCCGAGCTCGGCGCGCCGGCTGAGCCAGGCGCTCGGCCGGTAGCGGGGGTCGAGGTAGCGCTGGTGCAGGCGGCGCAGGATCGTGTCGACGCGGGCGGCGCCCACGGCGTCGCCCCAGGCCAGCGGGCCCTGCGGGTAGCCCAGGCCCAGGACGACGGCGACGTCGATGTCGGCCGGGGCGGCGATGCCGAGCTGGGCCGTCTCGGCGGCCAGGTTCACGATGGCGGCGAGCAGCCGCTGGGCGATGAAGCCGGGGCTGTCGCGGATGGCGACGACCTCGCGGCCGGTGGCGCGCAGCGCGGCCGCGGCGGCGCGCAGGGCGTCGGGAGCGGTGGCGGGGCTGCTCGCCAGGGTGAGCGGGCCGGCGAAGTAGTGCTCGGGGGCGCCGCCCGCTCTGGCTCCCGTTCCGCCTCCCGTCCGGCCGGGCGTGTCGCCGGGGCGGCCGAAGGGGTCGACGCCGACGGTGCGCTCGGCCGGCAGGCCCTGCTCGCGCGCCTCGGCGGTGACGTCGGCACCGAAGGGAGTGACGATGTGCAGCGCCCCGGGCCCCGGCTCGGCCGCGAGCGGGACGCCCGCCTCGGCCAGCATCGCGGCCAGCCGGGCGGCGGCGGGCTCCGCCGGCGACACCCAGACCGGGGGCGCGCCGGGCCCGGCCGGGGCGGCGGCGTCGCCGGGCGCGGCGTCCAGGGAGCCGTCCGCGCGGAAGCCGGTGCCGTTCTTGCGGCCGAGCAGCCCGGCCGCCAGCCGGCGGCGCAGGGTGGGCGAGGGGCGCAGCCGGGGGTCCTGGTAGAAGCCGTGGTAGACGTTCTCGGTGACCGGCTGGGAGACGTCGACGCCGGTCAGGTCGAACAGCTCGAACGGGCCCATGCGCAGGCCGAGCACGGAGCGGGCCACCAGGTCGATCTGGGCGGGGGTGGCGATCCGCTCGTCCAGCAGCCGCAGCGCCTCGGTGCCCAGCGCCCGGCCGACGTGGTTCACCAGGAAGCCGGCGGTGTCGATGACGCGTACCGGGGTGTGGCCGAGGGCGGAGACCAAGGCGCCGAGCCGGTCGACCAGCTCGGGCGCGGTGCGCTCGCCCGGCACCACCTCGACCAGCTTCATCAGCGGCACCGGGTTGAAGAAGTGCAGGCCGCACAGGCGCTCGGGGCGGCGGAGGCCGGCGGCGATGTCAGTGACCGACAGCGAGCTGGTGTTGGTGGCGAGCACGGTGTGCGGCCCGGTGCGCGCCTCGACCTCGGCGAACAGCTCGCGCTTGACCCGCAGCTCCTCCACCACCGCCTCGATGACGAGGTCGGCGGCCGCGGCGGCCTCCAGGCCGCCCTCGGCGAGGCGGCCCGCCGCCGCCCGCGCGTCGGACGGGGCGAGGGCGCCCTTCTCGGCCAGCCGGGCGATCCGGCCGCGCACCTCGGCGATGGCCTCGGCCACCGCGCCCGGCCGCACGTCGACCAGGGTGGTGTGCACGCCGGCCACCGCCAGCACCTGCGCGATCCCGCGCCCCATGGCGCCCGCGCCGACCACCACCGCCCGCCGGAACGACGCCGCCCCGTCCGCGGGCGCGCCCGGCGCCGCCTCCGCCGGGACCCCGGTGTCCGCCGTACTCGTCACGAGACCGCCTCCTCGCCGCCGCGTGCGTCCACTCTCGCACGCGGTCTCCGTCCGGCGGCGGTCCGGGCGGGGCTCAGCGCGGGGGCGCCAGCGGCAGGTAGGGGCCCAGGTCGGCGCGCACGCCGCTGGCCGCCACCCGGTGGCGGGCGGCGGCGTCGGCCCAGGTCAGCCGGCCGGTGGCCAGTTCGAGCCAGGTGACGGGGTCGGTCTCGACCACGCCGGGCGGGGTGCCCCGGGTGTGGCGGGGCCCGGCCACGCACTGCACGGCGCCGTGCGGGGGCACCCGGACCTCCAGGGAGTGGCCCGGCGCGGCGGCCGCGAGGCGGTCCAGGGTGCCGCGCACCGCCGCCTTGGCGGCGGCCCGCACCGGCACGGCGCCCGCGTCGGCCGCCCGCAGCACCGCGCGGGCGAGGGCGTCGACGAGCGCGCCGAGTTCGTCGGCGCCCTGATAAGGGTCTTCGCCGGAGGCGTCGAGCTGCGCGTCGAGAGCTTCGCGGACTCTCCGTGCGGAGAGCTTTACGGGGGGCATAAGGCAAGCGTAGAACGGGCAGCATCACTGTTTATCGCATCGTGGCCGGTCACCGCCGTTCACCTGGGATTCACGCCCCGGTGGCGCGGTACCGCTTGACTCCACCTGGAGCGCCGCACGGCGCCCACGGTCCGCACTCCCCGCAGGTGGTGGGCCGTTTCCCTGTTCGTTTCGGACCTGGAGGCCCTGTGTCTGGCTCCACCCCGCGCAGACGACTGCTCCCGATCATCTCCGCACCGCACCCCTCGGGCCGCAGTGCGATGACCTGCCGGTTCCGCTGCGGTGACGCGTGCGACCACGCCGTCCCGAACCAGAGTGGCAACGAGTACTTCGGCGACGTGGTCGCCAAGGCGCTCTCCCGCCGCAATGTGCTGCGGGCGGGGGCGGTGGGCGCGGCCGCGGTGGGCTTCGGCGGCCTCGTGGGCTCGGCCCCCGCCATGGCGGACCCGGGCCGCGGCCGCGGCCGAGGGGGCGGCGCGCGGCTGCGCTTCACCCCGATCGAGCCGACCACCGCGGACGCGGTCGTCGTCCCCGAGGGCTACCAGAGCGCCGTGGTGGTGCGCTGGGGCGACCCGGTGCTGCCCGGGGCGCCCGCCTTCGACTTCGACAACCAGACGCCCGAGGCGCAGAACGCCCAGTTCGGCTACAACTGCGACTACGTCGACTTCTTCCCGATCAGCGACGACCGCGCGCTGCTGTGGGTGAACCACGAGTACACCAACGAGAACCTGATGTTCCGCGGCTACGTCGACGGCAACGAGGCGCCGATCGAGCAGATCGAGATCGGCATGGCCGCCCACGGCGGCAGCGTCGTGGAGATCGCGCGCTCGGGCCGCACCGGCCGCTGGGAGCTGGTCACCCAGGGCCGCCGCCGCTACAACCGCCGCATCACCGCGCAGACGCCGATGCGCTTCACCGGCCCGGCCGCTGGCCACGAGCTGCTGCGCACCGCCGCCGACCCCGAGGGCCGCAACCCGATCGGGATGCTGAACAACTGCGCGGGCGGCAACACCCCGTGGGGCACCATCCTGACGGCCGAGGAGAACTTCAACCAGTACTTCGTCGGCGGCAACGGCGTGCCCGAGGCCGACCGGCCGGCGCTGCAGCGCTACGGCATCTCCACCAGCGGCGACGGCCGCGCCGGTAACCGCCGCTTCGACCGGGTCGAGGAGCGCTTCGACCTGGCCCGCCACCCGCACGAGGCCAACCGCTTCGGCTGGATCGTGGAGATCGACCCCTTCGACCCCACCTTCACCCCGCGCAAGCACACCGCGCTGGGCCGGCTCAAGCACGAGGGCGCCACCCACGCGCTCACCCGCGACCAGCGGGTGGCGGTCTACATGGGCGACGACGAGCGCTTCGACTACGTGTACAAGTACGTCAGCCGCGACCGCTTCCGCCGCGGCAGCCGGCGGCACAACAGCTCGCTGCTGGACGACGGCACCCTGTACGTCGCCCGGTTCACCGGCGACAGCCCGGAGGCCGAGATCGACGGCACCGGCACGCTGCCCTCGGACGGCGAGTTCGACGGCACCGGCCAGTGGATCAAGCTCGTCGAGGGCGACCGCAGCTTCGTGGAGGGCATGTCCGCCGCCGAGGTGCTGATCCACACCCGGATCGCCGCCGACCGGGTGGGCGCCACCCCGATGGACCGCCCCGAGGACGTCGAGCGCAACCCGGTCAACGGCGCGATCTACGTGGCGCTGACCAACAACTCCTCGCGCACGGCCGCGCAGGCCGACGAGGCCAACCCGCGCGCCGCCAACCGCTACGGCCACATCGTGGAGATCGCGGAGCACCGCAACGACGCCGGGGCCGAGCGCTTCAACTGGCGGATCCCGGTGGTCTGCGGCAACCCCGACGACCCGTCGACGTACTTCTCCGGCTTCGACAAGAGCCGCGTGTCGCCGATCTCCTCGCCGGACAACCTCGCCTTCGACGACTCCGGCAACCTGTGGATCTCCACCGACGGCCAGCCCGGCTCGATCGGTGTCAACGACGCGCTGCACGTCATGCCGGTCGAGGGCTCCGACCGGGGCTACCTGCGGCAGTTCCTCAGCGTGCCCGTCGGCGCCGAGACCTGCGGCCCGTTCATCACGCCGGACCAGAAGACCGTCTTCGTGGCGGTCCAGCACCCCGGCGAGGTGGACGAGGCGACCCCGGACAACCCGGCCACCCAGTTCCCCGACGGCCCCGGCGGCCAGCCGCGTCCGTCGGTGGTGGCGGCCTGGCACACCGGGGGCGGTGACATCGGCAACTGAGCCACCCGGTCCACCGTGCGGGGGCGGAGCCTGCGGGCTCCGCCCCCGTCCGCGTTCCCGGTGGGCGGCCCCGTCGTTGTGCCACCTTACGGTTGCACATCAGGACGCGATGTGCAACTGTAAGGTGTCAGTTCAGTCGTGACCTGAGGGGGCCGCCATGGCACCGGAACCGGACGCCGTGCGGCGCGAGATCGCGATCCGGGCGCCGATCGACGCCGTCTGGGAGCTGGTCACCCGGGCCGAGCACGTCCAGAAGTGGTTCGCCTTCGACGGCGCGCGCCTGGACCTGCGCGTCGGCGGCGCGATCGAGCACTTCTGGGCGGAGCACGGCCGCTACCGGGGGATCATCGAAGAGCTGGTGCCGCCCACCCGGCTGGCCTACCGCTACTCCGCCGTCCCCGACACCGAGCCCGAGCCCGGCCGCCAGACCCGGGTGGTCTTCGAGCTCAGCGCGGGCGCCGACGGCACCACCACCGTGCGGGTCACCGAGAGCGGCTTCGCGGCGCTGGACCTGTCCCCCGAGGAGCGGGCCGCGCACCTGGAGGGGGTCCGCCAGGGCTGGGGCGGCGGCTTCGCGATGCTGGCGGAGCTGGCCGAGCGGCGGGAAGGCTGATGCCGCCGGCGCCCGCCGGCGCCCCGGTCGCCGTGTTCGCCGCGCTGGCCGACCCCACCCGCTGGCAGCTGCTCGACCTGCTCGCCGAGGCCGACCGCAGCGCCTCCGCCCTGTCGCGGGCGGTGCCGGTCAGCCGCTCCGCCGTCCTCAAGCACCTCGCCGTGCTCGAACGGGCCGAGCTGGTCGGCCGGCACCGCTCCGGCCGCGAGGTCCGCTTCTCGGTCCGCCCGGAGCGCCTGGCCGCGACGGCCCGCTGGATCGAGGCGACGGCCGCCGCCTGGGACACCCGCCTGGCCGCCCTCCGCGAGCTCGCGGAGGGCCGCTCCGCGCCGGGCAACGCCGGCTGAGCGCCGCGCCTCCACCCTCCCGCCGCCGTCTCCACCCCGGTCTCCACCCTGCGGAGGAACCGCCCGGAGCGCCGGCTGCCTAGCGTGTCGCGCATGAACGAACGAGACGGCGGGCGCGGCCCGCTGCGCGGGATGCTCGACGCCTTCCTCGGCACGGGCGGCTCCGACGGGGACGGCGGGCGCAGGTCGAGGCGGAACAGCCTCGTCCTCGCCGTCCTGGACCGGATCCTGGCGGCGACCGGGGAGAAGGGAGGCAAGATGTCCACAGGGCGGCTGCTGGTGGTCGTGGCCGTGATCGGCCTGGTGCTGGTGCTCGGCTTCCTGGCCTACCGGATGATCATGATCGAGCTGATCCTCGGGCTGGCGCGCGAGCGCTAGCCCGGGGCGGAGGGATGCGGCGCGGTATGGCGCGGATGTGGCGGCGGCTGTGGCGGCTGGCCGGGTCCGACGATCCCGAGACCGGCTGGCTGGTCCGCGCCGCCTCCACCGTGGCGCTGCTGTGGGCGGCGCTCGCCGCGCCGCCGCACGGCGCGCCGCTGTGGGTGTGGGTGCTGTTCGGCGCCGGGCTGACCTGCTGGCTCGCCTACGCCCTCGGCGACCCCGTGCTGCCGAGGGCGTCGATCGCGGCCCTGGCGCTGTGCTCGCTGCTGACGGCGCCGCTGGCGGGCTCGCAGAGCGCCGCGGGCGTGGTGCTCTTCTACGTGGCGCTGAGCACCTTCGCGCTGCACCTGCGGCCGGGCGTGCCGGAGATCGCCGGGCTGCTGGCCGCCGACCTCGCGCTCGCGCTGGCCGCCATGCAGCTGCTGTGGCAGCGCTCCCCGGCCGCCATGCTGGCGCACGCGGCCGCCTTCGCCGGCGTCGTCCTGTTCGCGCTGCACCGGCGGCAGTACCGCGTGCAGGCGCGGCAGACGGCGCTGCTGCTCGAACGCACCCGCCAGGCGCAGGCCGAGCGGGCCAGGGCGGCGGCGCTGGACGAGCGGGCCAGGATCGCCCGCGAGCTGCACGACGTGCTCGCGCACTCCCTGGGCGCGCTCAGCGTGCAGCTGGAGTTGGCCGAGGCGCTGCTGACCGAGCGGGGCGACACCGAGGGCGCGGCGCAGCGCCTGCACCGGGCGCGCGGGCTCGCCGCCGAGGGCCTGGAGGAGGCCCGCGCCGCCGTCGCGGCGCTGCGCGAGGACCCGCCGCCGCTGCCCGACGCGCTGGCCGCGCTCGCCGCCGCCCACACCCGCGACCACGCCGTCCCGGTACGGCTCGGCATCGAGGGCGAGCCGGTGCCGCTGCCCGCGGCGGCCGAGGTCTCACTGGCGCGCGCCGCCCGCGAGGCGCTGACCAACGCCGCCAGGCACGCGCCCGGCGCCCCGGTCCGCGTGGAACTGCGCTACCTGGACGGCGGCGCCCGCCTGCGGGTGCGCAACGAGCCGCCGGCCGACCCGCCACCGCCCTCGCGCCCCGGCGGGCACGGCCTGGCCGGGATGCGCGAGCGGCTGGCGCTGGCCGGTGGCACCCTTGAGGCGGGTCCGCAGGACGACGGTGACCGGGGGTGGACGGTGACGGCGGAGGTGCCGGGAGCACGGACGGCCGCGGCCGGAGACGCGCCCGGCGGAGGCGGCGGATGAACCCGGCCGCCCCCGGGCGGCGCCCCGGCGGCCGGGCGCCGCTGCGCGTCGTGGTCGCCGACGACCAGTCGGCGGTGCGGGAGGGGCTGGTCGCCCTGCTCGGCCTGCTCGACGGCGTGTCGGTGGCAGGGGCGGCGGCCGACGGCGAGCAGGCGCTGCGGCTGGTGGCCGAGCACCGCCCCGACGCCGTCCTGATGGACCTGCGGATGCCGGTGGTCGACGGCGTCCGCGCGACCGAACTGATCGTCCAGCAGTACCCCGACGTGGCGGTCGTGGTGCTGACCACCTATGCCGACGACGAATCGATAGCGGCGGCCCTGCGCGCGGGAGCGCGCGGCTACCTCACCAAGAACGCGGGCCGCGCCGAGATCGCCGCCGCGCTGCACGCCGCCGTGGCCGGCCAGTCCGCCTTCGACCCCGCCGTCTCCGCCCGGCTCACCGCCGCCTTCGGCGCCGCCGTGCGCGCCGGCCGCCCCGCGGAGCCGCCCCCCGCGCCGCCCGACGGCCTCACCGCCCGCGAGGCCGAGGTCCTGCGCGCCCTGGCCCGCGGCCTCAGCAACGCCGAGATCGGCGCCGAACTGTTCATCGCCGAGACGACCGTCAAGACGCACATCAACAACGCCTTCGCCAAGATCGGCGCCCGCAACCGCACCGAGGCCGCCCACTACGCCCACCGCCACGGCCTCACCGAGGGCTAGGGTCTCCGCTGGTCGGGTGTCCGCGGTTTCCCTGCATTGGCCCGACGGTGCCCTGAAGGGGCCCGGCGACCAGTGGGGGGACGGCCGGAGTGCCGCGCGGCTCCGAGCACGTGGACGCCGGTCACCGCCGCGGTCACGATGGCCGCGGGGCCGCTCGGGTCCGCGCTCGCGAACCGCGGCCCGTCCACCCCCTGCCCGCCGTTCGGAGGGCGGACGGCGCCCGGATCACCGCCCGGCGCCGTTCGCACGCGCCTCAGCGCTCCGTGTCGGCGACCAGGCGCCCCTCGTAGGCGGCGCGCAGCTCGTCGGCGGACAGGCGGATCGGGCCGTCGGCGAAGGCGCCCTCGATGACCAGGGAGGTGCCGGTGGTGCGGCCCAGGTCGGTGGCCGGCACGCCGTGGCGGCGGCAGGCGGCGGCGAAGTCCTCCTCCCGGCCGGGGCGGACGGCGACCAGGGCGCGGGCGGCGGACTCGCTGAACAGGGCGGCGAAGGGGTCGCCGGGCAGGACCACCCGCGCGCCCACGGTGCCGTGCAGCACGCTCTCGGCCAGCGCGGTGCCGAGGCCGCCGTCGGAGAGGTCGTGCGCGGCGTCCACCAGGCCGTCGCGGGCGGCCTCGGCCATCAGGGCGCCCAGGGCCCGCTCGGCGGCCAGGTCGACGCGGGGCGGCAGCCCGCCCAGGTGGTCATGGACGACCCGCGCCCAGGCGGAGCCGCCGAACTCGTCGTCGGTCTCGCCGAGCAGCACCACCGCGGCGCCGGCCGTGCCGAAGCCCGAGGCGATCCGCCGGCTCACGTCGTCGTGCACGCCGAGCACGCCGATGACCGGGGTGGGGTGGATCGCGGTGTCGCCGGTCTGGTTGTAGAAGCTGACGTTCCCGCCGGTGACCGGGGTGTCCAGCTCAAGGCAGCCGTCGGCCAGGCCGCGGACCGCCTCGGCGAACTGCCACATCACGCCGGGGTCCTCGGGCGAGCCGAAGTTCAGGCAGTTGGTGACGGCCAGCGGCCGGGCGCCGGTGACCGCGACATTGCGGTACGCCTCGGCCAGCGCCAGCTGGGTACCGGTGTAGGGGTCGAGCTTGGTGTAGCGGCCGTTGCCGTCGGTGGCCAGCGCGATGCCCAGGCCGGTCTCCTCGTCGATCCGCACCACCCCGGCGTCGTGCGGCACCGCGAGCACGGTGTTGCCCTGGACGTAGCGGTCGTACTGCGAGGTGACCCAGGACGGGTCGGCGATGCCCGGCGAGGACAGCACCCGCAGCAGGTCGCCGCGGAGCTCGGCGCCGCGCACCGGGCGGGGCAGCCCGACGGCGTCGTCGGCGTTGAGCGCGTCCAGGTAGCCGGGCCGGGCGTAGGGGCGCTGGTAGACGGGGCCCTCGTCGGCGGCGGTGCGCGGCGGCAGGTCGACGACGGTCTCGCCGTGCCAGGTCATCACCAGCCGCCCGCCCCGCTCGGCCTCCTCGGGGCTGACGTCGGTGACCTCGCCGATCACGGTGGCGAGGATGTCCCACTTGGCGCAGACGGACATGAAGGCGTCCAGCTTGCCGGGCTCGACCACCGCCATCATCCGCTCCTGCGACTCACTCATCAGGATCTCCTCCGGAGTGAGCCGGGGGTCGCGCAGCGGCACCCGGTCCAGCGCCACCCGCATGCCGCCGGTGCCGGCCGCGGCCAGCTCGGTGGTGGCGCAGGAGACGCCGGCCGCGCCCAGGTCCTGGATGCCCACCACCAGGTCGGCGGCGAACAGCTCCAGTGAGCACTCGATGAGCAGCTTCTCCAGGAAGGGGTCGCCCACCTGCACGCTGGGGCGCTTGGCCTGGCTGGCGTCGTCGAAGCTGGCGCTGGCCAGCACGGAGGCGCCGCCGATGCCGTCGGGCCCGGTGCGCGAGCCGAACAGCACCACCTTGTTGCCGGGGCCGGGCGCCTGCGCGAGCTTGATGTCGCCGTGCCGCATCACGCCGACGCACAACGCGTTCACCAGCGGGTTCCCGGTGTAGCAGGGGTCGAAGCCGAGTTCGCCGCCGATGTTGGGCAGCCCGAGGCAGTTGCCGTAGAAGGAGATCCCCGAGACCACGCCGGGCAGCACCCGCCGGGTGTCGGGCGCGTCGACGGGGCCGAAGCGCAGCGCGTCCATCACCGCGACCGGCCGGGCGCCCATGGTCAGGATGTCGCGCACGATGCCGCCCACGCCGGTGGCGGCGCCCTGGTGCGGCTCCACGTAGGACGGGTGGTTGTGCGACTCGATCTTGAAGGTGACGGCGTAGCCCTGGCCGATGTCGACCACACCCGCGTTCTCGCCCATGCCGACCAGCAGGGTCCGCGCGGCCGAGGCGGGCACCTTCTCGCCGAACTGGCGCAGGTGCGCCTTGGAGCTCTTGTAGGAGCAGTGCTCGCTCCACATCACCGAGTAGATCGCCAGCTCGGCGGAGGTGGGCCGGCGGCCGAGGATCGCGCGGACCCGCGCGTACTCGTCGTCCTTCATGCCGAGTTCGGCGTAGGGCTGGGACGTGTCGGGGCTCTGACCGGCGCGGGCGACGGTGTCGATGTGCATGCGTGACCGTTCTGCGGGGCTGGGCGGGGGGGACGGGTCAGGGGGCCGGGCGGCGGCCGGGCGCGGGTCTAGGCCGGTGCGCCCCAGGTCATCAGCAGGGTAGCCGCCTCTTCCGGGTTCTCCAGGTCGGTGGGTCCGCCGGCCACCACGACGGCCTCGCGGGTGGCCAGGAACTCGCCGGTCTCCTCGTTCTGCACCGTGACGTCGTAGCCCTCGTCGTGCAGGCGCTCGCGGACGCGGTCCAGCTGCTCGTCCACGGTCGCGTCCTCGGCGGACAGCCCGATCACCCGGATGCAGATGTCGCTGCACTGCTCGCCGTAGTCGTCGTACCGGATGTCCTGCGGCGGCTCGCCCATCTCGGCCGCCGGCGGCGCGGGCTGCGGCGGGGGCGCCGAGGCGGCGGCGTCCGGCGGCTGGGCGGACGGCGCGAAGCCGATCAGCCCGCTGATCGCCGGGACCACCAGGCCGAGGCAGACGATGCCGACGATCACCATCAGCAGCCGCGGGGAGCGCATCAGCTTGAGCATCGCGGCCGCCCTACGCCGGCGTCCCGACCAGGCGGGACATGATCGAGGTGAAGAACGGGAGGCCGTCGGTGGAGGGCCCGGTCAGCTCCTCCACGGCGTGCTCGGGGTGCGGCATCAGCCCGACGACGTTGCCGTGCTCGTTGGTGATGCCGGCGATGGCGTCGGCCGAGCCGTTGGGGTTGGCGCCGGCGTAGCGGGCCACCACCCGGCCGTTCGCGGTCAGCTCCGCCAGGGTGGCCGCGTCGGCGACGTAGCCGCCCTCGCCGCTCTTGAGCGGGATCAGCGGCTCGTCGCCCACCCGGTAGTCGCCGGTCCAGGCGGTGTCGGTGCTCTCGATGCGCAGCCGCTGGTCGCGGCAGACGAAGTGCAGGCTGGAGTTGCGGGTCAGCGCGCCGGGCAGCAGGGCGGACTCGCACAGGATCTGGAAGCCGTTGCAGATGCCCAGGACCGGCAGCCGGCCGGCCGCGGCGGGCGGCAGGATCTCGGCCATGATCGGGGCGAAGCGCGCGATCGCGCCGCACCTCAGGTAGTCGCCGTAGGAGAAGCCGCCGGGGAGCACCACGGCGTCGACGCCGCGGAGGTCGGCGTCGCCGTGCCAGAGCGGTACGGGGGTGGCTCCGGCGATCCGCAGCGCCCGGGCGGCGTCGCGGTCGTCGAGGGAGCCGGGGAAGGTGACGACGCCTACACGGGCGGTCATGCGCACTCTCCGTGGTCGTTTGCCGGTTCGCCGCGGTTCCGCCGACGGGTCCGCCGCGGGCGCCGCGCCGGCGTCGGCACGGCCGGGGGTCCGCTAGAAGGCTACCCGGTGCGCGCGGGTCCGCAGATCAGGGAGGGCCGCGGGCGTACCGCGGCCCGTCCCGCCGGCCGGCCGGGAGCGCTCAGGAGGCGCGGGAGACGGCGCCCACCAGCTCGCCGGGCCGGTCGTCGCGCCAGCGCACCCGCTTCTCCAGGCAGACCGCCATCCGGGCGCCGTCGTCGCGGACGAAGCTGACGTCGTCGACGAGGGCCCGCATCAACGCGATACCGCGCCCGGACTCTGCGTCGGGCGCGGCTGGCGGTACACGGGAGAGATCGAATCCCGATCCCTCGTTGACGATTTCGAGAATGCAGCAGGAATCGCGTATGAGTACGTTCAGTTCGTAGCCGTGTGCGGACACTCCGTGGTCCACGACATTGGTACAGGCTTCTGAGCTGGCGATGAGAATATCGTCGAGGCATTCCTCTGCCACGCCCAGCGCGCGGAGGGTGTCCCCGACGACGCGCCGCATCACCGGAACCGTGTACGCGGCGCGCGGCAGCGCCAGTGAGAACCTGACATCCATGGGCCCAACCCCCGTCGCCGGCCCGGGAGGAGGCCGGTGGGACCCGGCCGCCTCGTCATGCGTCACAAGGTAGACGGTTCCCGCTGCCCATTGTGGTAATCCCACAGATGCGGAAACTATTCGACACGCAGTTCGAAATCCTCGATGACCGGATTCGCGAGCAATGTCTGGGCCATCTCCCGCACTTCAGTCAGAACGGTCTCACTGGCCGGACCGTCGATCTCGACCTCGAACCGTTTGCCCTGGCGTACCGACGTGATCGCGGGAAAGCCGAGCCGCGCGCTGGCGCTCGCGATGGCCTCCCCCTGGGGGTCCAGGATCTCCGGCTTGAGCATGACGTCGACGATGACGCGCGCCACGTGTCCTCCTCGGGTGCGGTGGGCCGGCCGCCGCCGGCCGGCGGCTGACCTGCGGCCCGACCGGCATACAATGGAGTAGCCGGGGGCCGCCGAGGGCACCGGTCGGGGCGCCCGGCGTGTCATTCTTCCAGGTCTCGCGGCAGCACCGGCCCCCGCGCCCGGCCCGCCCCGCCGTTACCGGGCCGTGACCCAAATCACGCCCGCCGTCGTCACCATCCGGGCCCCTCCCGAACGTCTATCAGTGTGGGGCACCGGGAAGTGGACCCGGAGCGGGGCCGCGACCCCAGCGCACGGCGCGGCAGCGCGGCCCGCCGAACGGCCTCTCCACCCGCTCCACCCCGCGGCCGCCGATCCCGACGCCGCCCCGCCCACCAGCCGGATCCGACCGGCTCGGCACCACCCGACTCCACCCGCCGCAACGACGCGTCACGACCTGCGGAGGTTCGCATGGCCCTACTCGTTCAGGACCGTCAGGACGAGACGGACACCAAGAGCACCGCGCCCGAGGCGAGCGCGCACGACGACTTCACCGAGAACGTCGTGCCCTTCGCCACCCAGCTGTACCCGGCGGCGCTCCGGATGACCCGCAACCCCGACGACGCCGAGGACCTGGTGCAGGAGACCTTCGTCAAGGCGTACGCCAACTTCCACCAGTTCCGCGCCGGCACCAACCTGCGGGCGTGGCTGAACCGCATCCTGACCAACACCTTCATCAACGGCTACCGCAAGAAGCAGCGGGAGCCGCAGCAGGACGTCACCGACGTGATCCACGACTGGCAGCTGGCCGCCGCGGCCGACCACGAGTCCGCCGGGCTGCGCTCGGCCGAGGCCGAGGTGCTCGACCGGCTGCCCGACGCCGAGATCCGCCGCGCGATGGAGGCGCTGCCCGAGGACTTCCGCCGGGTCGTCTACCTGGCCGACGTCGAGGGCTACGCCTACAAGGAGATCGCGGCGATGATGGGCACCCCGCTGGGCACCGTGATGTCGCGGCTGCACCGCGCCCGGCGGCAGCTGCGCTCCCAGCTCACCGGCTACGCGCGGCGCCGGGGCATCGCCGCGGCGGCCTGAGCCGAAGGGCGGCCCCGCGGCCGGCGGCGGGCCGTCAACTCGGACGTCACAACAAGTACTAGGACGTCAAACCAGCAGGTCAACGGGGTTTCGGGCATTCCGCGACAAGCGCGGGCGGCGTAGGATCACGGCGGGCTCCACGGGGCAGCGGTCCTGTTTCCAGACAGGCGCCGCCCGTCCGGGCGCGGCCCACCGGAGGTTCCGGGGCGGGCGGCAGGGCTCGTCTGGGGCGTGGGAAAACTCGGGTCCGGGTCTTGCCAGGTGCACCGTGACGTCTGTCACCATGGCGGTCAGGCCACCGCCGAGCCCACCACCCCAGGGCTCGGGAGTGGATACCAGGCCGTGAGGGGG
Organism: Allonocardiopsis opalescens; assembly: GCF_003002095.1. Taxonomy (GTDB): domain Bacteria; phylum Actinomycetota; class Actinomycetes; order Streptosporangiales; family Streptosporangiaceae; genus Allonocardiopsis; species Allonocardiopsis opalescens. The sequence goes on from NZ_PVZC01000002.1 coordinate 613,788, forward strand.
CGACCCGCCCTTCGGCCCCGACCATGCGAGGAGTGACGGATGTCGATCAGTACCTCGAACGCCGCCCCGGTATCCGGGCAGGCGTCGAGCGCCGCGGCACCGGAACCGGAGGAGCTGGTGCAGCTGCTCACCCCCGAGGGTGAGCGCCGCGAGCATCCGGACTATCCGCTCGACCTGTCCCCGGAGGAGATCCGCGGCCTCTACCGCGACCTGGTGCTGGTGCGCCGCTTCGACACCGAGGCCGTGTTCCTGCAGCGGCAGGGCGAGCTGGGGCTGTGGCCGTCGCTGCTGGGCCAGGAGGCGGCCCAGGTCGGCTCGGCGCGGGCCCTGCACGGCCACGACATGGTCTTCCCGACCTACCGCGAGCACGGCGTCGCGATGTGCCGCGGGGTGCGGCCCGAGCAGCTGCTCGAACTGTTCCGCGGGGTGAGCCACGGCGGCTGGAACCCCAAGGAGCACGGCTTCCACCTGTACACGATCGTGATCGGCAGCCAGACCCTGCACGCCACCGGCTACGCCATGGGCATCCAGCGCGACGGCCGGGTGGGCGCCGAGGGCGAGGCGGCGCTGGCCTACTTCGGCGACGGCGCCTCCAGCCAGGGCGACGTGAACGAGGCCTTCGTGTGGGCGTCGGTCTTCCACGCCCCGGTGGTGTTCTTCTGCCAGAACAACCAGTGGGCCATCTCCGCGCCGCTGGCCAAGCAGTCCCCCATCCCGCTGTACCGGCGCGCGGCCGGCTTCGGCTTCCCCGGCGTGCGGGTCGACGGCAACGACGTCTTCGCCTGCCTGGCCGTCACCCGCCAGGCGATGCGGGCCGCCCGCGAGGGGCAGGGCCCCAGCCTGATCGAAGCCTTCACCTACCGGATGGGCGCGCACACCACCAACGACGACCCCACCCGCTACCGCCTGTCGGGCGAGCTGGAGGAGTGGAAGCTCAAGGACCCGATCGAGCGGCTGCGCGCCTACATCGCCCGCGAGGGCCTGGCCGGCGCCGACTTCCTCAGCGGGGTCGACGCCGAGGCCGAGGAGCTGGGCGAGCAGGTCAGGCGGGCCTGCCGCGAGCTGCCCGACCCGCGTCCGATGGAGATCTTCGACCACGTCTACGCCGAGCCGAACAGCCAGGTGGACGAGGAGCGGGAGCGCTTCGCGGCGTACCTGGACTCCTTCGAGGGCGCCGAGCACGAGGGGGACCGCTGATGCCGACCACCACGCTGACCCTGGGGCGGGCGCTGAACGCCGGAATGCGCCGCGCCATGGAGGCCGATCCGAAGGTGCTCGTCATGGGCGAGGACGTCGGCAAGCTCGGCGGCGTCTTCCGGGTCACCGACGGACTGCAGAAGGACTTCGGCGAGGACCGGGTCGTCGACACCCCGCTGGCGGAGTCCGGCATCATCGGCACCGCGATCGGGCTGGCGCTGCGTGGCTACCGGCCGCTGTGCGAGATCCAGTTCGACGGCTTCGTCTTCCCGGCCGCCGACCAGATCATCACCCAGCTGGCCAAGATGCACATGCGCTCGCGCGGCTCGATCCGGCTGCCGGTGGTGATCCGCATCCCCTTCGGCGGCGGAATCGGCGCCGTGGAGCACCACAGCGAGTCGCCGGAGGCGTACTTCGCGCACACCCACGGCCTGCGGGTGGTGGCCTGCGCCAACGCGGTGGACGCGTACTGGATGATCCAGCAGGCCATCGCCTGCGACGACCCGGTGGTGTTCTTCGAGCCCAAGCGGCGCTACTACGACAAGGGCGAGATCGACGAGACGGCGCCGCTGGAGTCGGCGCTGCCGATGGGCGCGGCCCGGGTGGCCAGGGCCGGCACCGACCTCACCATCGCCTGCTTCGGCCCGATGGTGAAGACCGCGCTGGAGGCGGCGGCCGCGGCCGAGGAGGAGGGGCGCTCGGTGGAGGTGCTCGACCTGCGCTCGCTCTCACCGATCGACTACCCCGCGCTCTTCGACTCGGTGCGGCGCACCGGCCGGCTGGTGGTGGCGCACGAGGCGCCGGTCGCCTACGGCCTGGGCGGCGAGATCGCCGCGCGTGTCACCGAGGAGTGCTTCTACCAGCTGGAGGCGCCGGTGATCCGGGTGGGCGGCTTCGCCACCCCGTACCCGCCGGCCCGGCTGGAGGAGCACTACCTGCCGGACCTGGACCGCGTCCTCGACGCGGTCGACCGGTCGCTGAGCCACTGAGACGGGGAGGTCGTACATGAGTGCGGGACAGGCGTCCGCCGCGGCGGACGGCGGGTCCGTCCGCCGGTTCATCCTCCCCGACGTGGGCGAGGGACTGACCGAGGCGGAGATCATCAGCTGGCACGTGCGGCCCGGCGAGCAGGTCGCGGTCAACCAGACCATCGTGGAGATCGAGACGGCCAAGGCGGCGGTGGAGCTGCCCAGCCCGTGGGCGGGCACCGTCACCGAGCTGCTGGTCGAGGCGGGCCAGACCGTGGACGTCGGCACGCCGATCATCGCGGTCGACACCGGCGAGGGCGGCGCCGCGGCGGAGGCCGCGCCGGAGAAGACCGGTGCGGCCGAGAAGCCGCAGCCGAACCTGGTCGGCTACGGCGCGAAGGCGGCGGCCACCCGGCGGCGCGCCCGCAGGGGCCGCCCGGTCGCCGCGGCCGAGCCGGCTCCGGCGCCCCGGGCCGCCGCCCCGGCCCCGGCCCCCGAGCCGCCGCCCCCGGCGGCCGAGCCGGAGGGGCGGGTGGCGGTGCTGGCCAAGCCGCCGGTGCGCAAGCTGGCCAAGGACCTCGGCGTCGACCTGCGCGCCGTCGAGCCCACCGGCCCGGGGGGCACGGTCACCCGCGACGACGTGCACCGGCACGCGGACACGGGCGCGCCGGCGCCCGCCCCGGTGGCCGGCGCCCCGGGCGCCCGCGAGGAGCGGGTGCCGATCCGGGGCGTGCGCAAGCACACCGCCGCCGCGATGGTGGCCAGCGCCTTCACCGCGCCGCACGTCACCGAGTTCCTCCAGGTCGACGTCACCGAGACCATGGCCGCGGTGCGTCGGCTGCGCGAGCTGCCGGAGTTCGCCGGGGTGAAGGTGTCGCCGCTGCTGCTGGTGGCCAAGGCGCTGCTGCTGGCGGTGCGCCGGCACCCGATGGTGAACTCCAGCTGGGACGAGACCGCGCAGGAGATCGTGGTCAAGCACTACGTGAACCTGGGCATCGCGGTGGCCAGCGAGCGCGGCCTGGTGGTGCCGACGGTGAAGGAGGCCCACGCGCTGCCGCTGCCGGAGCTGGCCGCGCGGCTGAACGAGGCGGCGGCCACCGCCCGCGAGGGCCGGTCCACCCCGGCCGACCTGAGCGGCGGCACGATCACCATCACCAATGTCGGCGTGTTCGGCGTGGACGCCGGCACCCCGATCCTGGTGCCCGGTGAGGCCGCCATCCTCGCCTTCGGGCAGATCCGCGAGCTGCCGTGGGTGCACGAGGGCCGGTTGGCGGTGCGCAAGGTCACCACGCTGGCGCTCTCCTTCGACCACCGCATCGTCGACGGCGAACTCGGCTCCAAGGTGCTGCGCGACGTCGGCGCGGTGCTGCACGACCCGCTCACGGCCCTGGCCTGGAGCTGATCCACCCGCACCAGCGCGGGGCCGGGGCGGTGCCCGGCCCCGCGCCGTTTCCGGCCGCGAACCCGCAGGAGGTGGCAGCGTGCGCGAGGCGGCGCACCGGCTGCGGCGCTACGTCGGCGGCGTCCCCCACCTCGCCGAGGTCACCGTGCGCGGCGAGCCGGCCGGACGCGACCGCGTCACGGTCGACCCGGACGCCCTCGGCTGGCGGCGCGCGGTCTACGGGCCCGGCGCGGCCATCGGCGGTGCGGAGGACGAGCGCTGGGCCGCCGAGGCCCGGGCCGGTGCCGCCTACGCGCTGCGCCGGTCGGCGGACGGGCGGGCGCCCCTCGCGGTCACCGTGGTCCGGATCTACGGCACGTACGCCGACACCGGGCCGGGCGACATCGAGTTCGCGGCCGCGGTGGCCGTCGCCGAGCTGCTGGGCACCGGGTGGGGCGCTTCGCCGCCCGTCCTCGGCGCCCATGGGGCCGTCTTCCCCGAGTAGCGCGCCGGCCGGCGTCCGGCGCTTTGTCCGGTGACGCGAAGTACTGACCGGATACGGCCGAGCTTCGCTATCCAGGGAGCGCACAAGCGCCCTCTGTTATCCAATTCAGGTAGCCGCGGCCGTACGGACGCGCCGGATGACGGAGGTACCCGCCATGCCAGCCTCAGCGCCCCTGCCCGTCCCGCCGGCCCTGCGACGCCCGCGGGCCGGCCTCCTCGGCGCGGCGGCGGTGCTCGCGCTGCTGCTGGCCGGATGCGTGCCCGCGGGCAACCGGGCGGGCGGCGCCGATCCGTCCGCCGCCTCGGCGCCGCCCGCCCCGGCCGAGGGCTTCGTGCGGGAGGGCGACCTGGGCTGGATGGACAACGCGAGTCCGGGCCGGATCGAGATCCTGGCGGTGGAGCGGGAGCCCGACAGCACCGCGCTGCGCTTCCGGTACACCCCGCTGGGCGAGGAGTCCGCGCCGCCCCGGCACACCTTCGGGGTGCTCGGCTGGCACGGGCTGGACACCACGCTGAGCGGCTTCAGCCTCATCGACGCGGTCGGGCAGCGCCGCTACCGGCTGCTCTTCGACGGCGAGCCGCAGATCCAGGCCGGCAACCACCTGGGCAGCCGCCAGCCCAACGGGCTGTTCGAGTGGGTGCCGGAGGTGGAGTACGACCTGGTCGCGTACTTCCCGCGGCTGCCCGAGGACCTGGGCGCGGTCACCGTGGTCGCGCCGGGCAACATCGGCCCGTTCACCGGTGTGCCCGTCACCGACGTGCCCGAGCCCGAACCGGTGCCCTCGCTGTCGGAGACCCCGTTCGTGGACTGGCGGCCTGACAGCGAGGAGCGGCCCGCGCCGGGCGAGCGGGTGACGCTGCCGGTGGTCGACGGGCCGGTGACCGCTCCTGAAGAGGACGTCGCCGAGCTGTTCGGGGTGACCGAGACGGTGGTGCAGAACCGCGAGGTGGAGGCGGACACCGAGACGGTGGCCCTGCGCGCCGACGTGCTCTTCGACTTCGACGAGGCGACGCTCACCGACGGCGCCCGCGGCGTGCTGGCCGAGGTGATCGAGGAGACCCGTCGGCGCGCCGACCCCGAGCGGCCGCCGATCACCATCGTCGGCCACACCGACGGCATCGGCGAGGACGCCTACAACCAGGACCTCTCCGAGCGGCGCGCCGAGGCCGTGCGCGAGCTGCTGGCGGCCGAACTCGGACCGGAGTTCGCCTACGAGTCCGAGGGGCGCGGCAGCGAGGACCCGGTGGCCACCGAGGGCGGCGACGACGACAGCGAGGCCCGCGCCCGCAACCGGCGGGTGGAGATCTCCTACCACTACCGCGAGACCACCACGTCCACCGCGTCCCCGACCACGGTGCAGCCGACCGCCGGGGCGACCGGCGACGTCCAGCAGCACCTCGACCGGGCCGAGGAGGGCGGCGAGCCCGCACCGTTCCGCCCCGGCCCCGGCGAGCCGGCGGCCACCCGCACCGTCACCCTCCAGCCGTGGGGCAACGCCGAGGAGACCACCTACCGGCTGGACGTCTACCCCTTCTTCCGCGACGGCGCCTTCCTGGTCGCGACCTTCGACTTCACCGTCGTCAGCGGCGAGGACCTCAACCCCGGCACCAACAGCACCGACCACTTCGGCTACCGCAGGGGCGCCTTCGACGACTTCGCCGCCTTCGACCCGGCCACCGGCATCACGTACCGGCACGTGCAGATCGGCGCCACCGACGGCCGCGACGAGAACGAGATCGGCCGGGTCGGCACCCCCGCCTGGCCGGTGCACCTGACGGCGGGCGCCGGCGCCAACCGGGGCTTCTTCTACCTGCCGGCGCCCCCACCCGAGGTCACCGCGCTGCACGTCAACGCCGGGGAGTTCGGGCTGATCGAGGACGTGCCGATCCAGCAGCCGTAGCGGCCGGGCCGGGCGCTCAGCCGCGTCCGGCGCGCACCAGGCCGGAGTCGTAGGCGGCGATGACGGCCTGGGTGCGGTTGCGCACGCCGAGCTTGGCCAGCACGTTGGAGACGTGCGTCTTGACCGTCTCGACGCTGACGAACAGCTCGGCCGCCGCCTCGGCATTGGACAGGCCACGCGCCATCAGCACCAGGGTGTCCGCCTCGCGCTCGGTGAGCGTGCCGACCGCCCTCGCGGCGGGCGACTCCGGGCGGGAGTCGCCGGCGGCGAGGGAGCGGACGGCGGCCGGGAAGAGCAGCGAGTCGCCGGAGTGCACCAGCCGGATGCCGGCCAGGATCTCCTCGGGGCGGCCGCGCTTGAGCAGGAAGCCCGCGGCGCCGACGCGCAGCGCTCCGTACACGTAGTCGTCGTTCTCGAAGGTGGTCACCACGATCACCTTGGGCGGCCGGTCCAGCGCGGCCAGTTCGGCGGTGGCCCGGATGCCGTCCACGCCGGGCATCCGCACGTCCATCAGCACGATGTCGGGCCGGGTGCGCCGGACCAGGTCGCGCGCTCCCGCGCCGTCGTCGCCCTCGCCGACCACCGCCATGTCCGCCTCGGCGGAGATCAGGGCGCGCAGCCCGGCCCGGATCAGCGCCTCGTCGTCGACCAGCGCGATGCGAATCATGTCCGCTCCTTCCACGGGATGGCGGCGGCCAGCCGCCAGACGCCGTCGACGGCGCCGGCCGTCAGTTCGCCGCCGAGCAGTTCGACCCGCTCGCGCATGCCGCGCAGGCCCCGGCCGCCGCCCGGGCGGGTGCTCCGCCCCGGCCTGGCCGGATCGGCCGGGTTGGTCATCACCAGCCGCACCCGCTCCTCCTCGACCCGCAGGTCGACGGTGACGGGCACGTTCTCGCCGCCGTGGCGCAGCGCGTTGGTGACGCCCTCCTGGCAGATGCGGTACAGCTCCCTGGACAGCACCTCGGGCAGCGCGTCGAGGGTACCGGTCTGCCGGAGGCGCAGGTCGGCGCCTGCGGTCCTGGCCGCCGCCACCAGGCGGGGCAGATCGGCCAGGGTGCGCTGCGGCGCGGCGGCGGCGCGCTCCTCGCGCAGCAGGCCGAGCATGTGGTCGAGTTCGGCGGTGGCCGTGCGGGCCTGCTCGGCGATGGTCTCCAGGGCGCCGCGGGCGAAGGCGGGGTCGCGGTCGATGACGCGGGCGGCCGCTCCGGCCTGGAGCGCCACCACGGACAGCACGTGGCCGATGGAGTCGTGCAGCTCGGCGGCCAGCCGGTTGCGCTCGGTGAGGTTGTCGGCGCGGGCCTGGGCGGCGGCGAGCCGGTCGGCCGCCGTCGGTCCGAGGAACCGGGGGGCCAGCCGGGCGGCCCCGGCGCCGATGAGTGCGATCAAGTAGACCAGCGCCAGCAGCACCACCGCTCCGGCGGGCGGCCCGAGCCAGGTCCACCCGCCGGTGGGCGACAGTTCGCGGAGGAACATCAGCGCGGGCTCGTCGGCCAGGAACGGGGCCAGCGCCAGCATGGCCGACTGGGTCAGCCCGACCATGGTGGTGATGCAGACCGCGAAGCCGACGGCGAAGTGCAGGGCCAGCCAGCAGGCGGCCCTGATCCGGGGGCCGGCCGGACGGGCGGCGGGCAGCGCGGCGAGCGGCCCGCCGAGCAGCGCCCGCGACAGCTGCGCCTGCTGCGCGCGCACGCCGGGGATCCAGACCGTCCCCGCGCCCAGCACGGCGGCGGCCGCCGTTCCCACGTACCACTGGGGTCCGGCCCCGAAGCGCTCCATCGAGGCGCCCCAGCCCAGTAGCAGCGACAACAGCACGAGGGTCGCCACCAGGAAGGGCGTGAAGAGGACGCCGCCCAGCACCAGGTAGACCCAGCGCCGGTAGGTGTCGGCGCCGAGCAGCGGGGCGGCGGCGCTCCGGAGTATCCGCACACCGCGATCGTGGCACGCCCGGCCGCCCGCCCGCCTCCCACGCGCGGGGGAGGCGGTTCCCCAGCCGGGGCGATGTGCGCGGGCGCCCGTCCGGCGAGGGTGGAGCCATCGGGAGCAGGGACGCGACCCGGCGCCCCGCCCCGACGAGCACGGAGGAGACCACGATGGACGGGAAGACGGCCGCGACGGAGCCGGACCTCGGGAGGGCGCCCGCCGGCGGGCCCGAGCCCGGCTCCCACGTCCACCGGACACCGCGCGGGTGGTGGGCCCGCTGGAGCGCCCCGCTGGCCCTGGCCTGGTCGGCCGTCACCGCCGTATGGGCGGTGACCTGGGCGGTCGGGCTGCTGCCCTCCCCCTTCACCGATCCGGCGTCCGCCTCCTACGGCGCGGTGTTCAACACCGCCGACCCGCTGGTGGGCTCGGCCTTCACCGCGGTGCTCGGGCTGCTCGGCGTCGGCTGCGGCCTGGCGGCGCTGCGGGTGCGCGGCGGGCCGGGCGGGCTCGCCGTGCAGGTGGGGGCCTGGCTGCTGGCGGCGACGGTCCTGCTGGCCCTGTTCCACGGAGGGCTGCTGCCGGTCCTGGGGTACACCCCGGTGACGCTGGTGCTGATGTGGTTCGAGCCCGGTCTGGGCACCGCGTACCTGACGGAGATCGCCGAGCCGGAGACCGTCTTCCTGGTGCACTGCCTGGCCGGCGGGCTGCTGTGGATGATGGCCGCGATCGGGCTCGGCCGGGTGCGGCGCGGCGCCTGCGCCGACTGCGGGCGGACGAGCGGCTGGACGCCGGAGCGGGAGGCGGCGACGCGGGCGAAGGCCCTGCGCATCGGCCGGATCGCGGTGGCGGTGGCCGTCGCCTGCGCCCTGCTGTACCCGGCGGTGCGCTTCCCGTGGCTGTTCGGGATGGCGGTCGGGATGCCGGAGGCGTCCTTCGCCGATGTCCAGTCCTCGGGGCAGATCGTCGCGGTCGGCGTCGGGCTCGGCACAGTGGCGCTGGGCGGGGCGGTGCTGATGATCGGGCTGGTGTCCAACTGGGGTGTGCGCTTCCCGCGCTGGATGCTCGGGCTGGCCGGGCGCCGGGTGCCGGTCTCGCTCGCGGTGGTGCCCGCCTCGGTGGCCGCGATCGCCTTCGCGGCGCTGGGCCGCGGCCTGATCCTCGCGGTGGTGGGCGCGGACTTCCCGCTGGAGGTCGGCGGCAGCAACCTGATCGCCCTCGGGGCGATGTTCCCCTCCGGTCTCGCGCTCGCCGCGGCCACCGCGGCCTACGCGGTCCGGCGCCGGGCCGAGTGCGCGAGCTGCGGCCGGGGCGAGCCCGAGGCGCTGCCCCGCTGAGCACCGCCCGCCACGGGGGCGGCGCCGCGGCCGGCACGCCCCGGCCGCGGCGCCTCAGCGCGCGGCGCCGTTCATCCGGCCCCGGTAGCGGCTGAGCAGCCGGTCGTTGTGGTCGTCGACCCGGTCCAGGTTCTGGCTGACGAGCACGGGCACCTCGGCTTCCGTCTCGGCGAGCAGCTGCACCACCCGGCTGGTCAGCGCGTGGATGACGGCGCAGGACAGGATGGTGGAGACCGCGCCGGTGGCCACGCCGCCCGCGCTGACGGTGGTGTCGCCCGCCGGGGAGTGGGTGTCGATGACGATGTCGGCCACCTCGAACAGGCGGTGGCCGTCGCGGTGCCGGGAGGCGGTGGCGGTGGAGTGGGCCAGGCTGGTCACCGCGATGACGGTGAGCCCGCGCTCGCGCGCACCCAGGGCGATCTCCACGGGTACCGGGTTGATGCCGGAGTTGGAGACGACGATCAGCACCTCGCCGGCGCGCAGGTCGGCCAGGGCGAGGGTGGCGCCGGCGTAGCCGTGCAGCCGCTCGGTGACCGAGACCCGCTCGGGGGTGAGCGGCGACAGGGCCGGGTCGGCGATCACGTTCACCGGCGCCAGGCCGCCGGCCCGGGCGGTGGGCTCGGTGGCGGCCAGCTGGGAGTGGCCGCTGCCGAAGAGGTGCAGCATGCCGCCGGCGGCGATCGAGGCGGCCACGGCGCGGGCGCCGGCCTCGATCGCGCCGGCCTCGGCCTCCTCGGCCCGGTCGAGCAGTTCGCGCACGGCCGCGAAGTAGGCGTGGGCGGCGTTGCCGTCCGCCAGGGCGGGCGCGGCGGCGGCCTGGTCGGCGTCACTCGTATCGGGCATCAGCGGTCTCCGTGGGGGTCGTCGGGACGGTGGTCGAGCAGCCGGTCGAGCAGCGGCGCGGCGGCGGGGGGCGGTGCCGCCAGGGTGCGGGCGCCGTCCAGCCCGTCGCCCGCGGGCGGGACGGGCACGGCGTCGGGCACCCGCTCGGCCAGCTCGGCCAGGAAGGGCCGCAGGACGAGTTCGTCGGCGAGGAACAGGCTTCCGTGCCAGGACACCGGCACCGGGCCCGCGCCGCGCTCGCGCCGCAGCGCGGCGGCGGCGAGTTCGGCCAGCTCGGTGACGGTGCGGTGCACCAGGGCCGCCGCCACCTCGTCGCCGGCCTCGGCCGCGCCGAGCACGTCGGTGGCGAAGGCGGCGATGTCGCGCGGCGGGTTGGCGCTGCCGTAGACGGCTCGCACGGCGTCCTCGGGGCCGCCGTAGTGCTCGGCGAGCCGGGCCGCCAGCGCGGTGGCAGGGCCCCGTCCGTCGGCGTCGCGGAGCGCGGCGGTCAGGCCCCGGCGGCCGAGCGTGTAGGAGCTGGCGCCGTCGCCGAGCAGGTAGCCCCAGCCGTCGACGAAGGCGTAGGGGCCGTCGTCGGGGACGCCGAGCGCCACCGCGCCGGTGCCCGCCGCGACCACGGCGCCCGGGCGGGCGCCCAGGGCGCCGAGGTAGCCGGTGAGCACGTCGCAGCAGACGATGGCGTGGGCCGCGCCGGTGGCCGCGCGCAGCAGCCGCGCCAGTTCGGCCGCCTGCGGGCTCGGGCCGCGCACGCCGGTGAGGCCGACGGCGACCGCGTCGACCCGGGTGACGTCGGCGGCCAGCCCCCGCCACGCCTCCTCCAGCACCGCCCAGACCTCGGCCACGCCGCCCGGCGCGACCAGGTTCGGCGGCCCGCCGGCCAGGGTGACCCCCCGCACGGACCGGGCGGCCTGGACCGCCTGCACGGGGAGCGCGCCGGTGGCGGGTTCGGGCTCCGGTCCGTCCGGTTCGGCCGAGACGAACACGGCGGCGCGGACGTTGCTCTTACCGGCATCGACGGCCAGGACGGTACGCGGCGCGGCCTGGCGGGATCCCACACTGATTCCGAGCACGCGCTGATGGTAGATCTAAATAGACCACAGGTCTAGCCAGACGGGGAGGTTCTGGGTTACGGTCTCCCCATTCGCTGGGGACATGCCGGACGCAAGCGGACGGTTCCGCAGCTCACGCAGTGATGATCGGCTTTCCGGTCCGCTGGTCCGCCCGCCGCGCCGCGGTCCGGACGCCCGGCGGCCGGGCCGGTCGCAGGCACCGCCGCCTGCTGCCGCACCGCGCCGGCAGGCGGGGGCGCATGGGCATCCACGACGTCGGAGGGACGGCGAACGAGGTGGCACGGCCGTCGATCAAACCGCACCGGGTACGGCGCCTGCTGGAGGAGCAGCTACTGTCCTCCCTCCAGCCGGCCGACGTGCTCCCGGCCGAACGGAACCTGGCTGAGCGCTTCGGTGTCTCGCGGATGACGATCCGCGGCGCGCTCAAACTGCTCGAAGACGACGGCCTCGTCCGCACGGTGCCCGGCGTGGGCACCTTCGTGGCCGCCCCCCACCTGTCCAAGGCACCGATCCTGTCGTCCTTCTCCCAGGACGTCCGGGCGCGCGGCTACCTGCCCGGCACCCGGCTGATCGACACCACCGCCCGCCCGGCCGACACCGACCTCGCGCTCGAACTGGCCATCGAGCCCGGCGACGAGGTGTACCAGCTGAGCCGGGTCCGGCTGGCCGACGGCGTGCCGATCTGCGTGGAGCGGGTCAGGCTGCCCGCGTCGGTGTGCGCCGGGCTGCTCGACCACGACCTGGAGGGCTCGCTGTACGGCCTGCTGGCCCGCGAGTTCGACGTGCGCATCGTCCGGCACGATCGCCGCATCCGCGCGGTGAACGTCGACCCCGAGCACGCCGAGCTGCTGCACGTCCACCCGCGCAGCGCGGCGCTCTTCGTCGAGCAGACCAGCTACGACCAGTACGACCGCCGGGTGGAGTCCGGCCGCTCGGTGTACCGCGGCGACCGCTACGACTTCACCACCGTCACCCGCAGCCCCACCGCGCCCCGCCCCGAGGGCGAGCGGTGACCGGCGGCGCCGAGGAGGCGCTGGGCACCGCAGCGGCCATCCGCTGGCCGGAGACGCGGCTGTACTCCGACGGCGTGGTCGTCGGAGCCGACGGCTTCCCCGTGGTGATGCCGCCCGGCTCCTCGCTGCGCCGGATCGAGGGCACCGGCTACCTGGACCCGGCGTCGGGGACGCTGCCCGGCGCGGCGGTGCCCTCCGGCGCCGAGGTGGCGGCGGCCCGCGCCGCCCTGGCCGCGGCCCGCGTGCCGGGCGCGGGCACCCGCTTCCACGCCATGGCGGCCACCGCGCTCACCGACATCGGCGTGCTGCTGTGCCCCAACGGCGCCGTGGTGGCGGCGGGCAGCCCCTACTGGCGCTACGTGTGGCCGCGCGACGCCGGCTTCATCGCCGTGGCGCTCGTGCTGGCGGGCCGGCGCGCGGACGCGCTGCGCGCGCTGCGCTACGTCGCCGACCGGCAGGAGGCCGACGGCACCTGGCAGGCCAGATACCTGCCCGACGGCTCGGGCGGGGTGCCCGACGACCGCGGCGTGCAGCTGGACGGGATCGGCTGGACCCTGTGGGCGGCCTGGGCGCTGGCCCGCGAGCCCGATGCGCCCGGCCTCCCCGGCGGCCTGCTGCCCATGGTCGCCGCAGCGGTGCGCGCCGCCGTCGCGGCCGTGGACGCCACCGGGGTGCCGCGCGCCTCCCAGGACTACTGGGAGACCGACATCGACGAGGCGACGCTGGGCTCGGCCGCCCCGCTGCTGCTCGGGCTGCGCACCGGCCGCGAGCTGCTCCGCGAGGCCGCCGGGGCCGAGGCGGCCGAACTCGCCGCGGCGGCCGACGCGACCGCGCGCCGGCTGTCCGCCGCCATCGACACCCACTTCGCGCCGGCCGGCTACCCGCGCCGGGTGAGCGGCGGCGGGCGCGACGCCTCCGTCGCCTTCCTGTTGCCGCCCTTCGCACCGCGCACCGACGCCGCCGAGGCCGCGTGGCGGGCCACCCTGGCGGCGCTCACCCTGCCCAACGGCGGCGTGCGGCCCGGCGAGGAGTGGACCGACGCCGAGACCGGGTGGACGCCCCAGCAGTCGCTGTTCGCGATGACCGCCGCCACGCTCGGCGACCGCGCGCTCGCCGAGCGGCTGCTGGACTGGCTGCGCGAGCGCGTCACCCGGCTCGGCGCGCTGCCCGAGAAGGTCACCGCACGCGGCGAGCCCGCCGCCGTGGCGCCGCTCGGCCTGACCGCCGCTAGTGTGCTGATCGCCCTGTACGCCCTGGAGGGGAGGAAGCTGCCCGTCCCCGAGCCCTGACCCGCCCGTGCCCCGCGTCCCGTGGCGCGCCGCACCCGACCCGACCGCGACTCCGACGGAGGTAGCCATGCCCTTCCCCCACCTGCCCCCGGCCTCCCGGGCGCCGCACCGAGACAACGCGCGCCGGCGGCCCCGCCGCGGCGCGGCCGCGCTCGCCCTCGCCGGAACCGCCGCGCTGCTGCTGGCCGGCTGCGGCGGCGGGTCGGGCGAGGACGAGGACGCCCCGCTGGTCTTCTGGACGCCGCACAACACCCCCGAGCGGGTCCAGGCCCAGGAGGCGACGGCGCAGCGCTTCACCGAGGAGACCGGCATCCCCGTGCAGGTCGTGCCGCTGCTCACCGACGACATGAACCAGTCCTTCGTCACCGGCGCCGCCTCCGGCGACGTGCCCGACGTCGTCCTGCACGGCCCGCAGCAGACCGCCGCGTGGATGCAGCAGGGGCTGCTGGACACCGAGGTGCCCGGCCAGGTGGTCGAGGCGCTGGGCGCCGACACCTTCACCGAGCGGGCCCTGCAGATGGTCACCGTCGACGGCGAGCTGGCCGCGGTGCCCAGCGACGGCTGGGGCCACCTGCTGATGTACCGGGAGGACCTCTTCGACGAGGCCGGGATCGAGCCGCCGACCTCCCTGGACGAGGTGGCCGCGGCGGCCGCGGAGCTGAACACCGGCGGCCGCGCCGGCATCGCGATGGGCACCCAGCCCGCCGACCCCTTCACCACCGAGACCATGGAGGCGCTGCTGCTCACCAACGGCTGCCAGCTCCTCGACGGCGACCAGGTGGCGCTGGACTCCCCCAACTGCGTCGAAGGGCTGCGGCTGTTCAACGAGCTGGCGTCGGCGTCGGGCCAGGGCGAGTTCAACGTGGAGAGCGCGCGGGCCGCGTACCTGTCCGGCGACGCCGCGATGGTGATCTTCTCCGCGCACTTCCTGGACGAGATGGCGGGCCTGGACCCCAACAACCCCGTCACCTGCGCCGAGTGCGAGGAGAACCCGCGCTTCCTGGCCGAGAACTCCGGCATCGTGTCGCTGCTGTCGGGTCCGGACAACGCCACCCCGGTGGAGTACGGCGTCACCCTCAACCTCGGTGTGCCGCGCGGGGCGCGGACCGAGGAGGCGGCTCAGTTCATCGAGTTCCTGATGGGCGAGGGCTACGTGGAGTCGCTGGCCATCGCCACCGAGGGCCGGGTGCCGGTGCGCACCGGCACCCAGGAGAACCCGACCGAGTTCGTGGACGCCTGGGCCGAGCTGCCCTTCGGCGCCGACCCCGACAACGAGGAGTCCATCGCCGACGTGTACGGCGAGGAGACGGTGCAGATCCTCATCGACGGCGCCAACGGCTTCACCCGCTGGGGCTTCGGCGGGCAGGGCGCGGCGCTGGCCGGCTCCGTCGCCTCGCAGAACGTCATCTCGACCAACGTCAACGAGCTGTACGGCGGCACCGACCCCGCCGAGTACGCGGCGCAGATCGCCGAGGAGGCGCGCAACGTGCAGCAGGACATCAGTTGACGGCGCTGTCCACTCCGCCGGCACCCGGCCGGGCCCCGCGCGGGGCCCGGCCGGGCGGCCGGGCACGGCAGGAGGACATCCAGGGCCGGCTGCTGGTCAGCCCGACCGTGGTCGTGGTCGGGCTCGTGGTGCTGCTGCCGTTCCTGGCGGTGGTGGTGCTGGCCTTCCAGGACCTGCGGCTGATCGACATCCCCCGGATCACCCCGGCCGACCTGGAGGTGACCTTCGACAACTTCGCCACCGTGCTGTCCAGCGCCGGCTTCTGGACCGCGCTGCGCACCACGGTGGTCTACGCGACCGCCACCACGCTGGGCGCGATCGTGGCGGGGGTCGCCGTCGCGCTGGCGCTGCGGCGGCCGTTCCCGGGCCGGGGCCTGGTCCGCGGCCTGGTGCTGGTGCCCTACGTGCTGCCGGTGGTGGCCGCGGCCACCATCTGGCGCACCTCGCTGGACACCCAGTACGGCGTGGTGAACGCCTTCGGCCGCCAGGTGCTCGGCTGGGAGGCGCCGCTGGCCTTCCTCAGCTCGGCCGGCCACGAGATCGGCGGGGTGACGGTACCGCTGGCGCTGACCACGGTGATCGCCTTCGAGATCTGGAAGACCTTCCCGCTGGCCTTCCTGTTCGTCACGGCGCGGCTCCAGGCCGTGCCCGGCGACCTGGAGGAGGCGGCGTCCATCGACGGCGCGTCGGCGCTGCAGCGCTTCTGGTACATCGTGCTGCCGCAGCTGCGCGGGGTGGTGGCGCTGCTGATCGTGCTGCGCTTCCTGTGGTCCTTCCAGAGCTTCAACGACATCTACCTGCTCACCGGCGGTGCCGGCGGCACCGAGGTGCTGGCGGTGCGGGTGTACGAGGAGCTGATCACCCGGGCCAACATCGGCACGGCGTCGGCGCTCGGCCTGGTGATGACGGTGCTGCTGTCGGTGCTGCTGGTGCTGTACGTGCGGATGGCCAGGAAGGAGCAGTCGGCGTGACCACGACACGCGAGCGGGCCCCCGGGGCGGCGCGCCCGGCGCCCGCGCGGCTGCGCCCGTCCGTCGGCGACGTGATCGAGCGGCGCGGCCTGGCGGTGCTGCGGGTGCTGGTGATCGCGGCGACCGTGCTGGTGTCGGCCGGGCCGCTGCTGTACGGGGTGCTGCTGTCGGTGCAGCCGCTGTCGAACGTGATCGCCGACCCGCTGGACGTCATCCCCGACGCCTTCGACTTCAGCGCCTACCCGACGGCGCTGGGCGCCGAGGAGGACGGCGGCTTCGGGCTGGGCCGCTTCATGCGCAACTCCCTGTGGGTGGCGCTGGGCACCACGGCGCTGGCCATCGCCTTCAGCGTGCTGGGCGCCTACGCGGCGGTGCGGCTGCGCTTCTTCGGCCGCGAGACCGTCAACGGCATGTTCCTCGGCGTCTACCTGCTGCCGGGGATCGTGCTCGCGGTGCCGCTGTTCGTGCTGATGAGCCGGATCGGCCTGACCGGGTCCCTGTTCGGGCTGGTGCTGATCTACCTGGCGCAGACCGTGCCGGTCGCGCTGTACATGCTGCGCAACTACTTCATCGCGGTGCCGGCCAGCGTGGAGGAGGCGGCGATGATCGACGGCTGCAACCGGATGCAGCTGATCGTGCGGGTGGTGCTGCCGATGGCGATGCCGGGGATCGTGGCGACCGGGCTGTACGTGTTCATGATCGCCTGGAACGAGTACCTGTTCGCGCTGCTGTTCCTGGTGCAGGACCGCGAGCGGTGGACGGTGGCCCTGGGCATCGCCCAGCTCACCGAGTTCTCGGTGCCGGCCACGGTGCTGATGGCCGGCTCGATCGCGATCACCGTCCCGATCGTGGCCGGCTTCTTCCTGGCCCAGCGGATGCTCATCTCCGGCCTCACCGTCGGCGCGGAGAAGGGCTGAGGAGGCGGACGACGTGACGGAACCCGTTCGGATCGCGGTGCTGGGCGCCGGGGGGCGCGGCGCGGAGGCGTACGGCTCGTGGGTGCTGCGCCACCCCGGGCGCGCCCGCGTGGTGGCGGTGGCCGATCCGCTGGCGCACCGCAGGGAGCCCTTCGCGGACCGGGCCGGCGTCGCCCCCGACGCGCGCTTCGGCGACTGGCGACCGCTGCTGGCCGCGGCCGCGCGGCTGGACCTGGACGCGGTCGTCGTGGCGCTGCCCGACCGCGAGCACGTCGAACCCGCGCTGGCGGCGGCCGCTCTCAGACTGCCGGTGCTGCTGGAGAAACCGGTCGCCACCTCACCGGGCGAGCTCGACCGGATCTCCGCCGAGGGCCGCCGGCTGGGCGCCCGGGTGGCCGTCGGCCACGTGCTGCGCTTCACCCCGTTCTGGCGCAGCCTGCGCGCGCTCGTCGGCGCGGGCGCGATCGGCAGGCAGGCCACCATCCGGCTGGAGGAGAACATCGGCTTCTGGCACTTCGCGCACTCCTACGTGCGCGGCAACTGGCGCCGCGCCGACACCTCCAGCCCGATGGTGCTGGCCAAGACCTGCCACGACCTCGACCTGATCCGCTGGTTCGCCGGCGCCCCGCCCATCACGGTGGCCAGCAGCGGCTCACTCGTCCACTTCCGCCCCGAGAACGCGCCGCCCGGCGCGCCCGCCCGCTGCCTGGACGGCTGCCCGGCCGCCGCCGACTGCCCCTTCTACGCGCCGCGCTACTACGCCGACGCCCTGGCGGACGTGCACGGCTGGCCGGTGGCGCTGGTCGGCCCCGACACCTCGCCCGAGGGGCGGCTTGAGGGCCTGCGCACCGGCCCGTACGGGCGCTGCGTCTACGCCTGCGACAACGACGTGGCCGACCACCAGCAGACCGTGCTGGAGTTCGCCGACGGCCTGACCGCCACCCTGACCACCTCGGCCTTCACCGGCGCCAACACCCGCACCGTGCAGATCACCGGCACCCGCGGCGAGGTCTCCGGCCGGATGGAGACCGGCGAGATCACCCTGGAGCTGTTCTCCCCCGGCGCCCCGCCCCCGCGGATACCCCCGTGGGCGCGGCTGGTGGGCGAGGACACCGCCGGACCGCTCGGCCACCGGGTGCTGCGGCTGCGCGCCGCCCCCGAGCACGACGGCGGCGAGGACCACCGCGGCCACTCCGGCGGCGACGACGCCCTGATGGAGAACTTCGTCGCCGCCGTGGCCGCGGGCACCCTCGGCGAGGCCGAGGAGAACTCCCTCGAAGCCGCCCTGGACAGCCACCGGATGGCCTTCGCCGCCGAGACCGCCCGCCTGGACCGCCGCGTCGTGCACTGGAAGGAACTGGCGGTCTGAACACCCTGCCGCCCGGAGGCCGCTCGACGGGGCCGCCGGTCCGGACCGGCCGTTGACCGGACGCGGACGCCCTCCGTATCGTCGGGCATGGACGACTCCACCCCCCGGCCCCCTGCGGCGGACATGGACCCCGAGGGGCTGCGCGCGGCGATCCTCGCGGCGGCGCTCCCCCTCGTCGCCGAGCACGGCGCCGCCGTCACCACCGGTCAGATCGCCCACGCGGCCGGTATCGGCGAGGCGGACCTGTCAGCGGTCTTCCCAGACGTGGACCACGTACTGGACGCCTGCTGCGCCGAGGTCCTCGACCCCGCCCACCAGGCGCGCGAGCTCGGTTCCATCTCCCTGGAGCAGCCGCTGGCCGACCGGCTCACCCAGGCCGCCGAGGTGCTGCGGTCCCACCACGACCTGATGATCGCCATGATCGGCTCGCTGCACGGCACCGGCCACGAAGGACTGAAACGCGCAGGGCAGCGCATGCGGCAAACCGGCGCCTGGGAGGCGTCGGAGGACCCGGTCGAGCGCGGCATCGCCGACCTGCTCGAACCGGACCGCGCGGCCTTGCGGCTCTCGCTGGAGAAGACCGCGAACATCATCCTCCTGCTGTCCCTGTCGTTCGCCGTGACCCACCAGGCCCCCGGCGCCGACGAGCGGCCGACCTGGGCGGAACTGCTGGACGTGCTGCTGCACGGTGCTGTCGTCCCGCCGCAGGAAAGGGCCTGATCACGCGCCGCGGCGACGGTCCGGCCCGTCCGCGCGCCGACGATCTCTGCAATGCGCATCTGCAACCCCTTGCAACTCTGGCGTCCCGGGGCCGCCGCGCGGTCCAATAGCCGGAGTCGACCGGCGAGCGCTGGCGGGAGGGGGCCGGGCAGGCTGTCCGGGCCTGGCGCGCAACGTACCCGTCCCAGGTTGCGCGCCTCCCGGTGGCAAGCCCAGCCCGGACGTTGGAGAGGCGTCAGGGCCGCTTGGCGACGATCGCGGGCGCGGTGGAGGAGGGTTGCGGACCGGTTCGAGCACCGGGAAGCCGCAGCTCGACCTCCACCCGCTCCGCGAAGCGGTAGGGCTGCCGGTCGAGCACCCCGGCCAGCCGCCGCCGCAGCCGCGACATCTCCGCGCGCACCGTCACCGTGCGGGCGGAGTCGCCGAACAGGTCCTCGGCGAGCTGCGCGGCACTGCGCCCCTCCGGGTTCCTGGCCAGCACGCCGAGGATCTGGGCATGCCGCGGACTCAGCTCATAGGCCCAGCTCCCGCCCGTGCCGAGCACTTCGACGGTGTCGGGGCGCGCGCCGGAGAGGTCCAGCACCACCCGGGTGGGCCGCCCCGCCTCCTCGCCGGCCACCCGCACCAGCCAGCCGCCGGGCAGCGGCTCGAAGCGGCAGACGCCCATCTTCGGCAGCCACGCCTCGGCCGCGTCCGGCGACGCGGGCAGGGTGATCCGGTCCGGGGCGTCGGCGGTCGTGCTCGCCGCCACCCAGCCGTCGCGGTCGACCGCCAGCGCGGTACCGGCCACCCGCACCAGCAGCGGGGCGGCGACCGCGCGCAGCCGCTCCAGCTCCATCCGGTGGTCCTGGCGCAGGGCCGCCTCGGCCAGCCTGCTGACCGCGTCGACCAGCGCGAGGGAGCTGGGGTGCACGGTGCGGGCCCGCGCGCTGAGGTTGACCACGCCCAGCAGCCCGCCGGTGCGGGGGTCGTGGATCGGCGCGCCCGAGCAGGTGAGGTTGTGGTGCAGGCGCACGTAGTGCTCGGCGGAGTACACCTGGAGCGGCCGGCGGGTGATCAGCGGCGTGCCGATGCCGTTGGTGCCGATGGCGTCCTCGTGCACCAGCGCGCCCTCGGCGACGCCCACCGCGTCGGAGAGCAGCTTGACCGCGGTGTTGCCCTCGCGCCACAGCAGCCAGCCCTCGGCGTCGGCGACCACCATCAGGTGCTCGGCGTCGTCGGCCACCCGCAGCAGCCCGGCCCGCAGGGTGGGCAGGGCGTCGGCCAGCCGGGTGGAGCGTCTTCGCCGCTCGACCTCCTCGGTGCTCAGCGGCCGGATCTGCCGGCCGCGCTCGGGGTCCACCCCCTTGGCCAGCAGCCGCCGCCACGACGCCTCGATCACCGGCCGCGGCCGCGCGGGCGGGCGGTCGCCGGTCAGCACGGCCTGCCTGACCTCGGCGAGCACCCTGGCGTGGCGGGCCGGGTCGTCGCCCGCCGCGACGGCGGCGTCCAGTGGTCGGGTCGACACATCGGCCTCCTGTGTTGCGTTTTCGGCACACACTGCCGCGTCCGGGCCCACCAGGCCGGATCGCGCGCCGCGCGTCCGCGCGCCTGTGCCGCACAGTATCCGGTCTGCCGGGTCGTGCCCACCGCTCGCCGATACCGTGCACAACGCCTCCGCCCAGCGCCGCATAGGCCCGGTGTCAGTGGCCCCGGGTACCGTTCCGCGCAGGCGGCACAGGGGCTGGGAAGGGCCCGCCCGGGTGCCGCGCTGAGCTTGGGAGGCTGATCGCCGTGAGGTTCACGATCGAGCGCGACGCGCTCGCCGACGCGGTGGCGTGGACGGCGCGCTCGCTGCCCTCACGCCCCGCCGTGCCGGTTCTGGCCGGCATCCTGCTGGAGGTCGGGGACCAGCTGACCCTGTCGAGCTTCGACTACGAGGTGTCCGCGCGGGTGAGCGTCGACATCACCGCGGCGGAATCCGGCACGGTGCTGGTCTCCGGGCGGCTGCTCAGCGAGATCACCCGCAGCCTGCCCGACCAGCCCGTCGAGGTCTTCCTGGACGGCGCCCGAGTGGTGCTGCGCTGCGGCAGCAGCCGCTTCACCCTGCTCACCCTGCCGGTCGAGGACTACCCCAGCCTGCCGCCGATGCCCGCCCCCGCGGGCACCGTCCCGGGCGACGCCTTCGCCGCCGCGGTGAACCAGGTGGCGGTGGCGGCCAGCCGCGACGACACCCTGCCGATGCTGACCGGGGTCCGGATGGAGCTCGACGGCTCCACCATCACTCTCGCCGCCACCAACCGCTTCCGGCTGGCAGTGCGCGAGCTGTGGTGGAAGCCCGAGCGCGACGACCTCTCGGCCGTCGCCCTGGTGCACGCCCGCACCCTCGCCGACACCGCCAAGGCGCTGGCCGGCCGGTCCGTGTCGGTGGCGCTGTCCGGCGCGGGCGACGGCGGCGACGGCATGATCGGTCTGGAGGGCGGCGGCCGCCGCACCACCAGCAGGCTGCTGGACCGCGAGTTCATCAACTTCCGGTCCAAGTTCCCCACCGAGTTCACCGGCACCGCCGAGGTCGAGGTGGCGCCGCTGCTGGCCGCCGCCAAGCGGGTGGCGCTGGTGGCCGAGCGCAACACCGCGCTGCGGCTCGCCTTCAACGAGGGCGAGCTGGTGCTGGAGGCGGGCTCGGGCGAGGAGGCCGAGGCCTTCGAGGCGGTCGAGGCCAAGCTCGACGGCGAGCCCATCCAGCTGGGCTTCAACCCGCAGTACCTGCTGGACGGCGTCGGCGCCGTCGGCACCTCGCACGCCCGCTTCTCCTTCACCGGGCCCACCAAGCCGACCGTCATCAGCGACCGCCCCGGCGACGGCGGCGCGCCGCCCGACTACCGCTACCTGGTGATGCCGCTGCGGTTCTGAGGGCCGCCGGCGCTCGCGCCGGTCGTGCGGACCTCTCTCACCACCGCGTCGCCGCCGCCGGTGCGCAGCCACACCAGCGGGCCGCGCTCCGCCCGGTCCACCTCGATGACGCGGTCGCCCGAGCCGGTCTCCACATCCAGCCGGTAGGGCGCGCCGCCTGGCAGTTCGGCCGCGACCGAGCCGCCGAAGGTCGACACGCGCAGATCGCGCGGCCGCTCGGCGAAACCCACGGCCACATCGCCGCCACGCGTCTCCACATCCACCTCCTCCAGCCCTGAGCCGTGCAGGCTCACCTCGCCGCCGCGGACGAAGCCGCGCAGCGCGGGCGCGGTCGCGCGCACGCTGAGGTCGCCGCTGCCGACGATCCGCACATCGATGTCGTCGGCGCGCACCCCGTCGAGCACCACGTCGTCCTGGGTGGTGGTGCGCAGCGCGCCCACCCCGCCCGCCACCGCGACCTCCCCGCCGGTCAGCAGGTCGACGGCGCCCCGCACGTCCTCGATCCGGATGTCGGAGTGGGTGGCGGCGGCCTCGACCTCGGTGCCGTAGGGCACCCGCACCACGAAGTCGGTGCGGCAGTCGTCGACCCCCAGGCAGCCGCCGCCCAGTTCGAGGCTGCCGCCGTCCTGGACCGGCTCGTCCACCGCGCGGCCGAACACCTCGCTGCGCAGCCGCTCCACCAGCACCTGGTCGCCGGGCACGCCGACCACCCGGTAGTCGCCCTCGCTGTGCCCCAGCACCACCCGCTCGACGCCGCTGTAAGCGCCGGACAGGCGCACCGGCGGCAGCGCGGCGCTCAGCGCCTCGGTCAGCAGCCCCGGCGCCGAGGCCGCCAGCAGCGCGGTCGTCAGCACGGCTCCGGCGGCGATCCAGACCCGCCGCCCGCGCCGGCTCAC
Organism: Allonocardiopsis opalescens; assembly: GCF_003002095.1. Classification (GTDB taxonomy): domain Bacteria; phylum Actinomycetota; class Actinomycetes; order Streptosporangiales; family Streptosporangiaceae; genus Allonocardiopsis; species Allonocardiopsis opalescens. The sequence goes on from NZ_PVZC01000002.1 coordinate 636,480, forward strand.
CAGCGGCTCCGCCTCATCCTCCGGGCCGGGCTCCGCCGCCGGTGCCGTCGCCATCGCCGCCGCCTCCCCTCGGTCCGCGGGTCAGTCCGTGTCGATGCTGACGTTGCCGCTGCCGGCGCGCAGCCGCACCGGCGGGCCCTCGGGGTCCTGCGGGACCTGCGCGTCGATGTCGCCGCTCGAGGTGTCGGCGTCGACGGCGTAGGGGCCGCCGCCCGTGGGAACGGTCACCTGCACGTCGCCGCTCTCGGCGTCCGCGGTGAGCGAGCCGAATGCGGCGCCGATGCCCAGGGTGACGTTCCCGCTGGTCGTCGCGGCGTCGATCGTCTGCGCGTCGGCGGCGGTCTCGATGGTGACATCGCCGCTCTCGGCGTTGGCGGTCAGCGAGCCCACGGCGCCGCCGGCGTCCACGGTGACGTTCCCGGAGGTCGACGCGGCGCTGATGGCCTCGGCGTCCGCCAGGGTCTCGACGGTGACGTCCCCGGAGGTGGCCGTCGCCTCGACGTTCGGCGACTCCGACTCGCGCACCTCGACGTTCCCGCTGGTCACCGTGGCGACGACATCGCCGATGGTGCCGACGGCCTCGATGTCGCCGGAGCCGAGTTCGAGGTCGAGCGCCCCGTGCACGTCCTCGGTGCCGATATTGCCCGAGCCGCCGGTCAGCTCCACCGAGACCCCGTGCGGCACGTCCAATTCGAATACGGTCGAGCACGAGGCGACGAACCAGGAGGAGCACGCGCCGGTGACGGTGAGGGTGTCGCCCTCGCGCCGCACCTGGTTGTCGTGCTCGGCGAAGACACCGCGCCTGGCCTGCGAGACGGTGATGTCGGTGCGGTCGGAGCCGGTGATCCGCACGTCGTCGGAGCCGACGTCGACCACGATCCGCTCGACCCCGGCGTCGATCGTCTCGCTGGTCTCCTCGGGCGGGCTGAAGAGGTCGATCAGCTGGAGCGAGCCCAGCCCGATCCCGGCGACGACCGCCAGCAGCACCAGCGAGCCCGCGGCCAGCCACAGCCCCCGGCCGGGCGGTGGGGGCCGGTGCGCCGCGCTGGGGACGGTCGGTGTGTCGTAGGGGTCCATGCCTCATGCCTTCCTCGGGGCGGCCCGAGCGGGCCGTCCGGCTCGCCCCCGGAGGGCGGCGCCGGTCAACTGTGGTTCTTCAGGTACTCCAGGACGGCGAGCACGCGGCGGTGCTCGAAGTCGTCCTGGCCCAGGTCGAGTTTGATGAAGATGCCGCGGATGTGCTTCTCGACGGCGCGCTCGGTGACGACCAGCCGGGCGGCGATGCCGGAGTTGTTCAGGCCCTGGGCCATCAGCGAGAGCACTTCCAGCTCGCGCGGGCTGAGCTGGCCCAGCTTGTCGTCATTGCGGTTCCTGGTCAGCAGCTGCGCCACCACCTCGGGGTCGATGGCGGTGCCGCCGCCGGCCACCCGGTGCAGGGTCTCCACGAACTGGTCCACGTCCACCACCCGGTCCTTGAGCAGGTAGCCGATCTTCCCCGCGCCGCTGCCGAGCAGCTCGGCCGCGTAGCGGCTGACGACGTGCTGCGAGAACATGACCACGGCCACCTCGGGCAGCGTGCGGCGGATCTCCAGCGCGGCCCGCATGCCCTCCTCGGAGAAGCCCGGCGGCATCCGCACGTCCACCAGGCACAGGTCCGGCCGGTGCTCCCGCGCGGCGGCCACCAGCTCCTCGCCGTCGCCCGCCTCGCCCGCCACCTCGATGCCCTCGTCCTGCAGCAGCCGGACCAGGCCGGTCCGCAGCAGCACCGAGTCCTCCGCGATCACCACGCGCATCCGCGTCACGCCTCCCATGGCAGTTCGACGGAGACGACGGTGGGTCCGCCCTCCGGACTGTCCACGGTGATACTGCCGTCGACGGCCTGCACCCGGTCGGCCAGGCCCCGCAGGCCGGTGCCGCGCTCGGGGCTGGCGCCGCCCCTGCCGTCGTCGGCGACGACCATCCACAGCAGCTCGCCCTGCCGTTCGACGCGCAGGTCGACCCGGCCGGCCTCGGCGTGCTTGGCCACATTGGTCAGCACCTCGGAGGCGACGTAGTAGGCGACGCCCTCGGTGCGCGCCGAGGGGCGCGACTTCAGCTCGATGACGAGGTTGACCGGGACCGGGCAGCGCCCGGCCAGCACCGGCAGCGCGCTCTCCAGGCCGTGGTCGGTGAGGATGGTGGGGTGCAGGCCGTGGGTGATGTCGTGCAGCTCGGTCATCGCCTCCTTGGCCTCGTTGTGCGCCTCCTCCAGCAGCTGCCTGGCGTGGTCGAGGTCGCGGTTCATCCAGGAGCGGGCCCGGGTGAGGGTCATGGTGAGGGCGAGCAGCCGCTGCTGGGTGCCGTCGTGCAGGTCGCGCTCGATCCGGCGGCGCTCGGCCTCGGCCGCGTCCACCATCCGCTGCCGGCTGGCGCTGAGCCGGCGCACGCGCTGGCGCAGGTGCTTGACCTGGCCGTCCAGCAGCAGGCGGCGGACGAGAACCACGTCCACGGTGGTGAGCTGGGTGGCGATCCAGCCGGTGAACACCAGCACCGCGCCGCCGGTCAGCAGCCCGGCGGCGATCAGCACCGCCCGGGGCGCGCCCAGGTCGAGCCCGGGCCGGTCGAGGTCGAGCAGCAGCAGCCACACCGGCGAGGCGAGCAGCGTCACGGAGACGGCGAGCAGCACGTAGAGCACGGCGGCGGCGAGCAGCCCCCAGAAGCAGGCCGCCGCCGCGTAGCCGACGGCGCGCAGCGCCACCCCGTTGAAGCCGACCCGCTGCCACAGGGTCAGCCGCTCGCCGGAGCGCACCGCCCACCAGGGCCGCACCGGCGGCAGCTCCACCGAAAGCACCGCGCTGATCCGGTGGGTCTGCACCCAGCCGACGGCCAGCGCCCCCAGGCAGCCCAGCAGCAGCACCGGCACCCCGACCAGGAAGACCGGTACCAGCGCGAGGCCGATGACGAACAGCAGCACCGGCACCAGGTAGAGCGGGAAGAGCGCGAGGCCGGTCATCACGTGGACGACGGCGACCAGCTGGTCGCGCAGCCGGGCCGCCGGCCCGGTCCGTCCCGGCGTCTTCGCCACCGCCACCGCCACCACGCCCTCTCCGCCGACCCGCTGCCGACCTTGACCAATCTAGGGCGGCCGGCCGGGGCGCCGACATCCGGCGACCACGTCGGGGCGGGGTCGTGCTAGCACTACCGCCCTGGTCGGGCCGCCGGGGGCGGGCTCAGGCGGGCGGGCCGGCGGGGGTCTGCTGGTGGAAGGCGAGCCGCCAGCCGTCGGCGGTGCGCCGGTAGCCGCTGGTGATCTCGGCGCTGTACGGCGGCTGCCCCTTGCGCTCGGCGGCGACCGCGTAGACCAGCAGCCCGCCGTCGGGGCCGAGCGGCAGCGCCCGTGCCCGCTCGATGGCGTAGGCCGACCAGGGCGGCGCGGCGGCCATGGCCGCGATGCTCTCGGCGCGCTCCAGCACGCCGACGCCGAAGGGCAGCACCATGACGGCGTCGTCGGTGAGTTCGGCGTCGTAGTAGTAGGCGCCGGTGCCGGCGGACAGCGCGCGCCAGCCGGCGTGCTCGCGCTCCAGCAGCTCGGCGAGCAGTTCCGGGTGCGTGGGCGTGGTCATGGCTCCCCTTCTGGCCCTCCGGTCGTGGGGCCGGTCGGGCCAGGGTACGGGTCCGCTCCGACACCGGCCGCCCGCGCGGGCCCGACACACCGTCCCGGGCATGCGGAGGGGTCCCCGGCGGCGCGGTGCGCCGCCGGGGACCCCGGGACGGATTCGGTGGCGGGTCGGGCGCAGGGCCGCTCAGCCGGCCTGGTCGGGCCGCTGCCGGTCGGCGTCCATCCGCTCGCGCGCCTGCTTGGAGGCGGCGTCGATCTGCTCGTCGTGCTTGCCGCCGGTCTTCTTCTTGGCGAACTCGGCCGCCTTGCCGGTCCCCTCCGACACCTTGTCCGGGTGCTGCTTGGCCATGTCCTTGGCCTTGTCCATGGCGTCGCCAATGCCGCCCATCGCGGTACCCCCTCGTGCTCGGTCGGCGGTCGCCGCCACCGCTACCCGGCCTGACCAGGCGTCATGCGGTTCGCGCGCACGCCGGGTGACCGGGCAAGGACGCGCCGCGCCCCCTCGCCGGCGGCGAGGGGGCGCGGGGGGGGCGCGGCGGTTAGAACGCGGCCTCGGGCAGCTCCATCAGCTCCAGGTCGACGGCCTCGGCGGTGCGCCGCTCCGCGGCCAGCCGGGGCAGCACGGTCTGCGCGAAGAACCGGGCGGCGGCCACCTTGCCCTGGTAGAAGGCGCGGTCGTCGCCCTCGGCGGGGGCGGTGCCGTCGGCTCCGTCCAGCCGGGCCAGCGCCACCTCGGCCTGGCGCTGGAGCAGCCAGGCGATCACCAGGTCGCCGAGGGCGAGCAGCAGCCGGGTGCCGTTCAGGCCGGCCTTGTAGATCTCCTCGCCGCGCTCCAGCGAGGCGACGGCGGCGGTGACCATCACGTCGACGATGGCCTGCACGTCGGCGGTGGCCTCGGCGAGCAGGGCCCGCTCGGCCTTGAGCCGGCCGTTGCCCGCCCCGCCCTGGGCGAAGTCCCTGATCTCGGCCATCAGCGCGCCGAGCGCCTGCCCGTTGTTCCGGACGATCTTGCGGAAGAACAGGTCCATGCCCTGGATGGCGGTGGTGCCCTCGTAGAGGGTGTCGATCTTGGCGTCCCTGATGTACTGCTCGACCGGGTAGTCCTGGAGGTAGCCGGAGCCGCCGAGCACCTGCAGCGACTGGGCCAGCATCTCGTAGGAGCGCTCCGAGCCGACCCCCTTGACCAGCGGCAGCAGCAGGTCGTTGGCGGCCTCGGCCGCCTCGTCGCGCTCGCCGCGGAAGGCGGCCAGCTGGACGGCGTCCTGCTGGGAGGCGGTGTGGAAGACCAGCGCCCGCAGCCCCTCGGCATAGGCCTTCTGCAGCATCAGCGAGCGGCGCACGTCGGGGTGGCGGGTGATGGGCACCCGCGGCGCGGTCTTGTCGCCCTGCTTGGCCAGGTCGGCGCCCTGCAGGCGCTCCTTGGCGTAGGCCAGCGCGTTCAGGTAGCCGGTGGACAGGGTGGCGATCGCCTTGGTGCCGACCATCATCCGGGCGTGCTCGATGATCAGGAACATCTGCCGGATGCCGTCGTGGCGGTCGCCGACCAGGGTGCCGACGGCGGGGTGCTCGGCGCCGAAGGTCAGCTCGCAGGTGGTGGAGGCCTTCAGGCCCATCTTGTGCTCGACGTTGGTGGCGTAGACGCCGTTGCGCTCGCCGAGGGTGCCGTCCTCGTTCACCAGGTACTTGGGCACCAGGAACATCGACAGGCCCTTGGTGCCGGGGCCGTGGCCCTCGGGGCGGGCCAGCACCAGGTGGAAGATGTTCTCGGCCATGTCGTGCTCGCCCGAGGTGATGAAGCGCTTGACGCCCTCGATGTGCCAGGTGCCGTCGGCCTGCTGGACGGCGCGGGCGCGGCCGGCGCCCACGTCGGAGCCGGCGTCGGGCTCGGTCAGCACCATGGTGGCGCCCCACTTGCGCTCGACCGCCAGCTCGGCGAAGCGGCGCTGCGCCTCGGTGCCCTCCTTGTAGAGCACTCCGGCGAAGGCGGGCCCGGCGGAGTACATGTGCACGGCGGGGTTGGCGCCCAGGACCAGCTCGCCGACGGCCCAGGCCAGGCTGCGCGGGGCGCCGAGGCCGCCCAGCTCGGGGATGAGGTCGACCCGGAACCACTCGGCGTCCATATACGCCTGGTAGGACCGCTTCACGCCCTCGGGCATGGTGACGGTGGAGGTCTCGGGGTGGAACACGGGCGGGGTGCGGTCGCCCTCGGCGAAGCTCGCGGCGAGCGGACCGGTCGCCAGCCGGTTCACCTCGTCCAGCACGCTGCGCGCGGTGTCCTCGTCGACCTCGGCGAAGGGTCCGTCGCCGAGGACGTCCTGACGCTTGAAGACCTCGAAGAGGTTGAACTCGAGGTCACGGAGGTTGCTCCTGTAGTGGGTCATGGGGGCGCTCCGCTTCTGTTCTGCCACCGGGTGCCAGCTCTACTGACGAGTAGGATCACCTGAATGCTACTCGCCAGTAGCTTGTCTGCCAACGCGCGACACCGCCGACGTGACCAAGGTGACAGCGGCCGCTCGCACCCCGCTCGACGGCGGCGCGACACAGGTCGGCCGGACCTGACGGAGTGCGGCCGCCGGACGCCGGCCGCCGCGCAATCGGTGTCGATCAAGGGGCGTCCGATCGGCGCACCCTGGGTATCAGCACCCCAGAGTTCACCAGAGCGCAACACCCGCACCGCCGGACCGGCGCCGAGGGCGGGTACGGATGTGGGTGTTCGCCCGGTGGCGATACGTCGGCTGCACTGGCTGGAGGTGGCGATGGCGCGCGAGACCGCGGAACAGCTCGACCTCGAACTGACCGAGCACAACGACTATCTGCGCCGTGTCGGCGGCGCGCCGCCCCCCGGAGCCGAGGCCCCGGCGCCGTACCGGCTGCGCACGCCGACCCCCCGCGACACCGCCGTGGTCGGCAGACGCGCCGCCCAGTGCCTGGTCGACCTGGTCGCCTCCTCGGGCGCGCCCGTCGTGCTCGCCCTGCTGCTGGTGCTGGTGCCGATCGGCGACACCGCGAGCCTCGGCCCGGTGCAGCTGTCGGTGGCCGCCGTGCTGGTGGGGCTGGTGGCCCTGGGCTCCTACCTCTGGTACTGGGTGATCCGGCCGAGCCGGGCGCGCGGCCAGACCATGGGCATGCGCCTCGCCCAGGTGCGGGTGGTGGCCGCCGACGGCTCCCCGGTGGGGCTGGGCCGGCTACTGGTCCGCTGGCTGCTGCTCCCGGTGGACCTGGCGCTGGTCGGGCTGGTCTCGATGGCCGTCGGCCGCTACCACCAGCGGCTCGGCGACCGCCTCGCCGGCACCGTCGTGATCCGCGACTGAGGCCCGCGCGGCCCGCCGCGCCCGCCACAGCAGCACGGCCAGCAGCAGCGTGGCCGCCAGCACCAGCCCGGTGATCGGCCGGAAGGCGACCTGGAAGGCGTGCCCGTCGCGCTCGGCGCCGCCCAGGACGTCCAGCAGCACGCCCGCGCTGACCGTGCCGATGGTGACCGCGATGAAGCCGCTGGTGTTCACCACGCCCGACACCGCGCCGATCCGCTCGACCGGCACGCCGTCGCGGGCGAAGTCGAAGGCGACGGCGGGCGCGATCCCGGCGAAGGCCGCGCTCACCACCAGGATGGCCACCACGCCCGGCAGCGGCGGCGGCCCGCCGGGCCAGGACACCAGCAGCAGCCAGCCGGTGCTCAGCGCGATCCCGGCGCCGAGTGCGATGAACGAGCGCGCCGGCGCCCACCGGCCGATGGCCAGCCCGGCCACCGGGGCCAGCAGCAGCGGGATGAGCGCGACCGCGGTGAGCAGGCCGCTGGCCCTGGCCGCTTCCAGGCCGACGCCCTCGACCAGGAAGGGGTAGCCCCACAGCACCGCGAGCATAGTGAACGGACTCATGATCATGAAGTGCACGGCCATGCCGATCCGGGGGCCGGGCGTGCTGAAGGCGGTGCGCAGCCCGGCCAGCGCCGAGCGGCGCCCGGCCCTGGCCGGGACCGGCACCGGGCGGTCGCGCACCAGGGTGAGCACCGCCGCGCCGAGCAGCACGTTCACCAGCCCGGCCGCGGTGAAGGCCGCCGTCCAGCCGACGCCGCGCAGCAGCAGGTCGAGAGGGCCGGCGCTGACCACCTGGCCGAGGCCGCCGACCAGCCCGAGCAGGCTGGCCATCACCGGGTACCAGCGGCGCGGGAACCAGGCGGCGGCCAGCAGCATCACGCTGAGGAAGACGACCGCGTCGCCGAGCCCGATCAGGATCCTAGCCGCGAAGGCCAGTTCGATCCCGGGCGCCCAGGCGAACAGCAGCACCCCGGACGCGCCCGCGAGCAGCCCGAAGGTGAGCATCCGGCGCGGGCCGAAGCGGTCGGCCACCATGCCGGCCGGGACCTGGAGCAGCACGTAGACCAGCAGCTGGAGCATGGGCAGCAGCGACAGCAGGGCGGGCCCGACGTCGAAGCGCTGCTGCGCCTCCAGCGCGGCCACGCCCAGGCTGTTGCGGTGGAACATGGTGAGGCAGTAGACGAGGGCGCCGATCCCCCACACCAGCCAGGCGCGGCCGCCGCCGAGCGGGGGTGCGCCGGGGCGGGAGGGGGCTGGGGCGGTGGATCCGGGTACGGCCGAGGGGGCGCTCACTTCGGAGTCCGCAACATCGATCGCCCTAACCCGCGCCTCGCCGCCGTTCCGCCGATCATTCTAGGCGCGGCCGCTCCGCGAACCACCCATCAGGGACGCCAGGGCGGAAAAGGTCCGGGCGAGCCTCGTCACACCGGCCCCGGCCGGGTGGGGCCGCGCACCGGTCAGCGCCCGCCGCTCGGGGTAGGGGAAGCCCAGGAGGCCCGGCCGACGGACCGGGACGGGCGCCCGCGCCAGGGCCGTCCCAGCGCCGTCCGGGCCCCGAGACGGAAGGGATGATCATGTCTGGTCTGCTTGATCTGCACGGGAGGGCGCTCGCCGGCTTCGACGAGCGCGTGGACGCCATCGGCCCCGACCAGTGGCACGCCGCGACCCCGTGCGCCGAGTGGGACGTGCGCAGGCTGCTCGGCCACATGGTCGCGGAGCAGCTGTGGGTGCCGCATCTGCTCAAGGGCGAGACGCTTGAGGACGTGGGCGACCGCTACGACGGCGACCAGCTCGGCGACGACCCGGTGACGGCGTGGCGCACGGCGGCGAGCGAGGCGCGGGCGGCCTGGCTGTGGCCCGGGGTGCTGGCGCGGCGGGTGCACCTGTCCTCCGGGCTCGCCGACGCGGGCGTCTACTGCTGGCAGATGACGCTGGACCTGGCCGTGCACGGCTGGGACCTGGCCCGGGCCGTCGGCTACGACGAGAAGATGGACACCGAGCTGGCCGAGGCGCTCTACACCTGGGCGGCGCCGCAGGCAGGGGCCTGGGCCGGCAGCGGCTCCTTCGGCGAGCCCGTGCCGGTGCCCGAGGACGCCGACGCCCAGGAGCGGCTGCTCGGCCTGCTGGGGCGCCGGGTCTAGCGCCGAAGCGGCGGGCGACGCGGCCGGGGCGTGCGGCGCACGCGCCCCGGCCGCCGCGTGTCGCGGCCCTCCGATTCCCCTTCCGGCCCCCTCGCCTCCCGATCGCCGGCGCCTATTCCCGATCGCCGTTATTGCGGCCGGTGCGGCGGATTGCGGGGCGGCCCGTCCGCCGGCCGCGTTTTCGCGCCGCCCCCGCCTCCCGTCCCGCTCCCTCGACCCGAGCGAGATCACCCCTTCCGGCGTATTCCCTGCGGGTGGGCGCCGTGGCATCATTGTCGCCATTCATTATTTGATCATCGAATCGACTGAAATTGGCGGCACATTCTAGACGACAATGATTTATCCGGGTTTCCACCGGGTTAATTGGCGGTTGCGTTCGGCACTGCGCCGCCGCCCGGCGGACCTTCAGGGAGGCACGCATGCACACCGGAGCGGACCGGCCGGACGCCCCCGCCGAGGTCGTCCACCCCGTCGACGAGCGGCCGCCGCCGATGCGGCTGCTCACCCTCGCCCTGCAGCACGTCCTGGCCATGTACGCGGGCGCCGTGGCGGTCCCGCTCATCGTCGGCGGCGCCGCCGGGCTCGACTCCGCCGACATCGCCTACCTGATCAACGCCGACCTGCTCATCTCCGGGGTGGCCACCCTCATCCAGTGCGTGGGCGTGTGGCGCTTCGGCATCCGGTTGCCGATCATGCAGGGCTGCACCTTCGCCGCCGTCACCCCGATGACCGTCATCGTCACCACCGGCGGCGGGCTGCCGGCCGTCTACGGGGCGGTGATCCTGGCCGGGGTCGCCGCCGTGCTGGCCGCGCCGTACTTCGCCCGGCTGATCCGCTTCTTCCCGCCGGTGGTGACCGGCACGGTCATCCTGATCATCGGGATCTCGCTGCTGCCGGTGGCCGGGCGGTGGGCGGCCGGCGGCGCCGGAGCGCCCGACTTCGGCGCGCCGCGCAATATCGCGCTGGCCGCGGGCGTCCTCGTCCTCATCCTGCTGGCGCAGCGCTTCCTGCCGGGCTTCTGGAGCCGGGTGGGCGTGCTGCTCGGGATCGCGGCGGGCACCCTGGTGGCGCTGCCGCTCGGCATGGCCGACTTCGCGCCGGTCGCCGAGGCCGCCTGGCTGGGGGTCAGCACCCCGTTCCACTTCGGCCTGCCCGTGTTCGAGATCGGCGCCGTCATCTCGATGCTGGTGGTGATGCTGGTGGCGATGACGGAGACCACCGGCGACTTCCTCGCCGTGGGCCGGATCACCGGCCGCCCCGCCGACCGGCGGATGGTCGCCGACGGCCTGCGCGCCGACGGCTTCTCCACCGCCCTGGGCGGGGTGTTCAACACCTTCCCCTACACCGCCTTCGCGCAGAACGTCGGCCTGGTGGCGCTGACCGGCGTGCGCAGCCGCTGGGTCGTCGCCTGCTCCGGCGGCATCCTGGTGCTGCTCGGGCTCTTCCCCAAGCTGGGCGAGGTGGTGGCGCTGATCCCCGCCCCGGTGCTGGGCGGCGCGGGCCTGGTCATGTTCGGCACGGTGGCCGCGCAGGGCGTGCGCACCCTGGCCGAGGTGCCCTTCACCGGGAACTCCAACGCGCTGATCGTCGCCGTCTCGGTGGCCGTCGGGGTGCTCCCGGTCGGCGTCCCCGGCTTCTACGACGCCTTCCCCGCCTGGGCGCAGACCGTGCTGCACTCCGGCATCAGCGCGGGCTGCGTCTGCGCCATCGCGCTCAACCTGCTGTTCAACCACGGCCGCGGCCGCCGGGGGCCCGCCGCGGACGCGCAGCCGGAACCGGCCGCCTAGGGCGGGAACGATGACCCGCGCCGGACCGTTGCCGCCGCGTGACGGCGGCGGTCCGGCGCTGCGCGCCGGCCGCCACACCTCGGACGAAACGGCGGGCATCGATGCAGAACACGGGTTCCGGGCACGGCGCGGGCGGACCGGCACCGGACGGGCGGCGCTGGTTCGGCCCGCGGCTGGAGTGGCTGGGCGCCTGCCACGCGGCGACGGTCCCCGTCCAGGTGGAGACGTACAACTCCTACCAGCCCGCGGCCGACTGGAATGTGAACCTCATCGAGGGCACCCTCCGGCAGGGAGCGGTCACCGTGCGGGTCTCGCCGCTCGGCTCCCTGGGCACCGACGCCAGCTGGCTGTGGGCCTGGGCGAACGAGCAGACCTTCCCGCCGGACTCCCCCGGCGCGGTGGCGAGCAGGCGGCTCCGGGAGATCGGCGAGCGGATCGGCGCTCCCGAGCTGACCACCCCGCGCCTGGAGCTGGCGGAGTTCGCCGATCCCCGGCTGGCGGCCGAGCGGCTGATGATGGCCGCCATGGGCGCGCTGTACGGGCGCGGCTACGCGGGCGTGACGGCGGGCACCGGCGCACGCGTCTACCTGCTGGTGGACGACCCCGCGGTGCCGCTGGCCGAGTTCGACCGCGTCGCGATGCCGCGCCACCTGGTGCGGGGCGTGGAGCTCTTCCCGCACGACCACTTCGAGACGGCCTGGGGCTACCTGACCAGGTACGGCTTCACCATCACCCGCAAGGACCGCGACGAGCTGGTCGGCGAGCGCCCGGGCTGCTCGGTGCGGATCGTCTTCGACCAGCACGGCCGGATCACCAAGGTGAGCGCGAACCTCGGCGGCTGAGCCCGCCCGGTCCCGCACCGCTCACAGCAGCCCGAGCAGTTCCACCAGCGCGCGGGCGGTGGCGCCGGGCGCGGCGGCCGCCGCCCACGGGCCGAGATCGCGCTCGACCACCGGCCAGCCGCGCAGCCGCGCCTGCCGGGCGGCGGCGTCGCCCTCCGGGCAGGTGCGCAGGCAGCCGGCCGGCGCGTCCGGCCAGTCCTGGACCAGCGGCAGCGGCTCGGTGAAGAAGTCCGCGCCGCGGGGGCGCAGGGCGCCGGCCGGCGGGGCGGGCCCGTCGGGGTGGGTGCCGCCGGAGTCCAGCCGGGCCCGCAGTGCGCGCGACTCCCCCGGCCGCTGGGCGTCCAGCAGGTCGAAGCGGTCGGAGGCGCCCGCACGCGGCAGCGCGGCGTCGACGAAGGCGTAGCCGGCCACGGGGCGGTGCGCGGCGCGCTGGGTCGCCGCGATCGCCGGCAGCAGCGGGCCCGCGTCGCCGTGCGCGACCAGCAGCACCGGCCCGGTGAGCCCGGCCGCGGCGATCTCCAGGGCGGCGCGGGCCACGTAGCGGACGGCGTAGGGCGGCCGGTCGTCGTCGGCGACCGCGGGGACGACCGCGGGCAGGCCGGCCGCGGCCAGCCGCTCGGGCAGCGCGCCCCAGGTCTCGGCGGTGGCGAGCGGGCTGTGCAGCAGCACCGCGACCGCGCCCGCGCGGGCGGCGGGCCCCACGGGTTCGCTGAAGGCGGGCGGCGGGGCGGGTGGCGTGGGAGGCGAGGCAGGCACGGTCACCACTGTGCCACCGCCGGGCGCGGGGGCGTGATCGTCTAAGGTCGGAGCCATGAGCGACCGCGAGCGGCTGAGGGCCGAGATCACGGCGAAGGCGGTCGTGCGCGGCCGGGTGGTGCTGTCGTCGGGCCGCGAGGCCGACTACTACGTCGACATGCGCCGGATCACCCTGGACTCCGCCGCGGCGCCGCTGGCCGGCCGGGTCATGCTCGACCTCACCGCCGATCTGGACTTCGACGCCGTCGGCGGCCTGACCCTGGGCGCCGACCCGGTGGCCGCCGCCATGCTGCACGCCGCCGCGGCGCGGGGCCGCCGCCTCGACGCCTTCGTGGTGCGCAAGTCCGAGAAGGCCCACGGCCTGCAGCGCCGGGTGGAGGGGCCCGAGGTGTCCGGGCGGCGGGTGCTCGCCGTCGAGGACACCTCCACCACCGGCGGCTCCGTGCTGACCGCCGTGGACGCCCTGCGCGAGGCGGGCGCCGAGGTGGTGGCGGTCGCCGTCATCCTCGACCGCGGCGCACGCGGGCGCGTCGAGGAGGCCGGGCTGCGCTACCTGAGCGCCTACACCCCCGAGGACCTGGGCCTGGACGGCTCCTGAGCGCTCGCGCGCTCCCCGCTCACTCCCGCCGGGTGACCGTGAAGCTGTAGTCGGGCGGCTGGTCGGCGATGTCGACCAGGCGGCCGTTCACGTAGACCTCGACGGCGGCCGGGTCGCCGATGGTGACGTCGAGTTCGTCCTGGTCGAAGACGAGCAGTTCGCCGCTGTGCACGGTGGTGTCGCTGAGCACGTCGCCGCCGGGCACGCGCACGAACAGGCTGGTGGACTCGCCGGTGACCCGGATGTACAGGGAGTGGCCCTGAGCCGACGCCGCGGCGCCCGAGAGCTCGGACTCCGAGCCGCCGACCGCCTCGGCGGACGCACCGCCGTCGGCCGAGAACAGGCCGAGCATGGCGGTGGCGCCGATGGCCAGCAGCGCAAGCAGCACGACGCCCGCGACAATGACGAAGGCGAATCGGCCGCCGCCGCCCGGATCAGGTCGATGACGTCCCACGGCACCGAATGTAGCGTGTGGGGCCCGGAAATATCGACGGCCGGATTCGACCGCCTCGAACGGTGACATTGCCACTACCCCACGGCATTAGTGCACCGCCATTATCCGGATACGGTGCGGACCGTTCCACCCGGCGGAAATTTCGGCCGGGCCTTTCCGTAGGGTTGTTTCGCGGCGTCGGAGCGGACGCCCGCCCGGCGGCGGTCCGGCCGCCGCCCGGACCCCTACGGCGGCCCGAGCGCCGCCCACCCTGGCCGACCGGCGCGTTTCCGCGCGGCTGCCGACTCCGCAATACTGGCCGCAGAGGACTAGACCACACCTCGACCACGGGTGACATCCGATCACAGGGAGTAGAACATGGCCATCGCGTCCCCAGAGGTCTACGCCGAGATGCTGGACCGGGCGAAGACCCAGGGTTTCGCCTACCCGGCTATCAACGTCACCTCCAGTCAGACGCTGCACGCGGCGCTGCGCGGCTTCGCCGAGGCCGAGAGCGACGGCATCGTGCAGGTGTCCACCGGCGGTGCGGAGTTCCTCTCCGGCAGCACCATCAAGGACATGGTGACCGGGTCGGTCGCCTTCGCGGAGTTCGCCCGGGTCGTCGCGGAGAAGTACCCGGTGAACATCGCGCTGCACACCGACCACTGCCCGGAGAACAAGCTCGACGGCTTCGTCCGCCCGCTGCTGGCCATCTCCAAGGAGCGGGTCGCCAAGGGCCAGGAGCCGCTGTTCCAGTCGCACATGTGGGACGGCTCCGCGGTGCCGCTGGACGAGAACCTGCGCATCGCCGAGGACCTGCTCGCCCAGGCGGCCGCGGCGCACATCGTGCTGGAGATCGAGGTCGGCGTGGTCGGCGGTGAGGAGGACGGCATCGTCGGCGAGATGAACGAGAAGCTGTACACCACCCCCGACGACGGCTTCGCCACCGCCGCCGCGCTGGGCCTGGGCGAGAAGGGCCGCTACATCACCGCGCTGACCTTCGGCAACGTCCACGGCGTGTACAAGCCGGGCCACGTCAAGCTGCGCCCTGAGGTGCTGGACGAGATCCAGAAGGCCGTCGGCGCCAAGTACGGCAAGGAGAAGCCCTTCGACCTGGTCTTCCACGGCGGCTCCGGCTCCTCGCTGGAGGAGATCCGGGCGGCCATCGACTACGGCGTGGTGAAGATGAACATCGACACCGACACCCAGTACGCCTTCACCCGCCCGATCGTCGAGCACATGTTCACCAACTACACCGGTGTGCTGAAGGTCGACGGCGACGTGGGCAACAAGAAGGTCTACGACCCCCGCTCCTACGGCAAGGCCGCCGAGGCGGGCATGGCCGCTCGCGTGGTGGAGGCGGCCCAGTCGCTGAAGTCGGCGGGCCAGAAGATGAAGTAGCGGCCGGATGTCCGGTCGGCGCGGCGCGGGCGGTGCGGCGGCACCGGTCCGCGCCGCCGTGCCGGCGCGGCGCCGATCCCCGGACGCGCGCCGCCCGGCTGGCTAGCATCAGGGCATGCGCAACCTGAGCCACGACGAGTACGACACCGAGCTGCTGCGCGACGGCGAGGTGCTGCGGATCGGCTCGATCGTCTACCGGGGCCGCACCGTGCTGCCCGCGGACGGGCCGGACGCGTTCGCGCCGCTGCGCAGCTGGGCCCAGGGCGCGGCCGACTTCACCGACAGCCCGATCACGTGGCGGGCCTGCCAGGGCGGGAAGGTCGTGGCGGAGGGCTCGCTGCTACCGGCCCAGGCGCCCGAACCAGGCTGACGGCCAGAACAGCGCTCTGGCGCTCTGCGCACCGCACTTGGCGCAGGTGTACTTGCGGTGGTAGGCGTCGTACACCCAGTCGTGCTGTCCACCCTGCGGGCAGGCGCTCACTTCGCGGTCCTCCTACGAGATCTTCCCGTCCCCTGCCAGGAGTCTACGAGCCGGGGCCCGGCCGCACCCGGTCAGCCGGTCAGACGGCCGGAGTGGGCCGCGCTCGCCCGGTGCGGCAGGATGGTCGCATGAGTTTCGAGCGCCAGAACCTGCTCGGCGGGCCGCCGCCGACCCACCTGCCCGAGGAGCCCGAGGCCGACGACGCGCTCGCCACCGGCACCGATCCGGCCGAGGTCGCGGCCGCGCATCCCACGTCGTCGGCGGCCTGGGCCGCGCTGGCCGACCGCGCCTTCGCGGCCGGCTCGGTGGTGGAGTCCTACGCGTACGCCCGCACCGGGTACCACCGCGGCCTGGACCGGCTGCGCCGCGCCGGCTGGAAGGGCCACGGCCCCATCCCGTGGGAGCACGAACCCAACCGCGGCTTCCTGCGCAGCCTGCACGCCCTGGGCCGCGCGGCCGAGGCCATCGGCGAGACCGGCGAGGCGGAGCGCTGCCGCCAGTTCCTGCGCGACAGCAGCGAGGCGGCCGAGGCGGCGCTGGGCGGCGCGGAGTCCTGACCCCGGGGGCGCCGGCCACCGGGGCGTACCGCTCCTTAACAGCCCTCCCTTCCTCGGGTACCCTCCTTGTGTAAGAGCCCCTGCCGCGTCGCGAACAGGGGCTTCGGCCTGTCGGAGCCCCGGCGCGCGAGCGCCGGGCCCCGACGGAGGAAGAGGGGTGCGCGGGCATGCCGGCGATCACGCTGATCGGGGCCCAGTGGGGTGACGAGGGCAAGGGGAAGGCCACCGACCTTGTCGGCGACCGGGTCGACTACGTCGTCCGGTACCAGGGCGGCAACAATGCCGGCCACACCGTCGTCATCGGCGACCAGCACTACGCCCTGCACCTGCTCCCGTCGGGGGTGCTCTCCCCCGAGGTCGTGCCCGTGATCGGCCCCGGCGTGGTCATCGACCCCGGGGTGCTGTTCGGGGAGATCGAGGGGCTCCAGGCCCGCGGGGTGAGCTGCGAACGGCTGCTGATCTCGGCGAACGCGCACCTGATCATGCCCTACCACCGGGCCCTGGACAAGGTGAGCGAGCGCTTCCTGGGCAAGGCCAAGATCGGCACCACCGGGCGCGGCATCGGCCCCACCTACGCCGACAAGATCGCCCGGATCGGGGTGCGGGTGCAGGACCTCTTCGACCCCGGCATCC
The DNA here is from genome assembly GCF_003002095.1 of Allonocardiopsis opalescens. Classification (GTDB taxonomy): domain Bacteria; phylum Actinomycetota; class Actinomycetes; order Streptosporangiales; family Streptosporangiaceae; genus Allonocardiopsis; species Allonocardiopsis opalescens. The sequence goes on from NZ_PVZC01000002.1 coordinate 653,021, forward strand.
TCCGCCAGAAGCTCGAACTCGCGCTGCGCGACAAGAACCAGGTCCTCACCAAGGTCTACAACCGCCGCGGCATCGAGATCGACGCGGTGCTGGAGGAGTACGTCGGCTACGGCGAGCGGCTGCGCCCGTTCGTCGCCGACACCACCCTGGTGCTCAACCGCGCGCTCGACGCCGGCAAGACCGTGTTCCTGGAGGGCTCGCAGGGCACCCTGCTCGACATCGACCACGGCACCTACCCCTTCGTCACCTCCTCCTCGCCCACCGCGGGCGGCGCCTGCGCGGGCGCCGGCATCGGCCCCACCCGCATCACCAAGGTGATCGGCATCCTCAAGGCGTACACCACCCGCGTCGGCGCCGGGCCCTTCCCCACCGAACTCCTCGACGAGATGGGCGAGCGGCTGCGCAGCGTCGGCGGCGAGTACGGCGTCACCACCGGCCGCAACCGCCGCTGCGGCTGGTTCGACGCGGTGATCGCCCGCTACGCCACCCGGGTCAACGGCATCACCGACTTCTTCCTCACCAAGCTCGACGTGCTCAGCGGGCTGGAGCGGGTGCCGGTGTGCGTCGCCTACGAGGCCGACGGCGAGCGCACCGACGAGATGCCGCTCACCCAGACCGCCTTCCACCACGCCAAGCCGGTGTACGAGTACCTCGAGGGCTGGTCCGAGGACATCAGCGGCGTCCGCGACTTCGCCGAACTGCCCAAGAATGCGCAGGTGTACGTGCGCACCCTGGAGGAGATGGCCGGGGCGCGCATCTCCGCCATCGGCGTCGGCCCTGGCCGCGAGCAGACCCTGGAGCTGCACACCCTGGTGTGAGCCCGGCGCCGCCGGGGCCGTCACGGCCTCAGCGGCGGCCGCCGGTCACGCTGCCGTAGCCGTAGGAGCCGTGGAACTGCGGCGGCTGCGCGGGCTGCGGCGGCGGCTGCCAGTGCTGCGACGGCGGCTGGTGGCCGGAGCCCGTACCGGAGCCGGAGGCGCCGGAGTCGGAGTCCTCGGCGTCCGAGCGGTCCGACCAGATGCCGAAGGCGATCAGTCCGGCGAACAGGGCGGCGCAGAGGATGAGGCCGCCGTCCTCGATGACGTCGTCGACGCGGGCGCGCAGCCACCGCGCCACCCGGCGCCGCCGCGGCCGGGCGGCGCCGGTGAACCCGTCGCGCCCGCCCATGACCTGGGTGTGACCGCCCGGCGTGCGGCCAAACGCCCGCCCGCCGACCGGATCGGGCCACCGCGGGGCGGCGGCTCAGATCCAGCCGTTGCGGCGGAAGCGCCACCACATGAACACGCAGACCCCGACGATGGCCAGCACGGTGAGCGGGTAGCCGTAGCGGAAGTTCAGCTCCGGCATGTGGTCGAAGTTCATGCCGTAGATGCCGGCGATCGCGGTGGGCACCGCGAACAGCCCTACCCAGGCTGTCATCCGGCGCTGGTCCTGGCTCTCGGCCGCGGTGACCTGCGCCAGGTGCGCCTGGAGGATCGAGGTCAGCAGCTCGTCGCAGGCCTCGACGTGCTCCTTGACCCGGGTGAGGTGGTCCTCCACGTCGCGGAAGTACTCGCTCATCTCCTCAGGCACCAGCTCGCGCTCGACGATGTCGCGCATCGGCTGGATCAGCGGCGCGACGGCGCGCTTCAGCTCGATCAGCTCCCGCTTGAGCTGGTAGATCCGCTCCACGTCATTGCTGCGCTCAGGGGCGAAGACGCTCGACTCCACCTCGTCCAGCGCCTCCTGCAGGGCGTCGGCGATGGACAGGTAGTCGTCCACGGCGCGGTCGGCGATGGCGTGCAGCACCCCCGCCGGGCCCTGGGCCAGCAGCTCGGCGTCGGCCTCCAGCGCCCGGCGGATCGGGCGCAGCGAGAAGTGCTCGCCGTGGCGGACGGTGACGATGAAGTCGGGACCGATGAAGGCCATGATCTCGCCGCTCTCGACCACCTCGCTGCTGTCGCTGCGGTAGCGCAGCGTCTTGACCACGCTGAACAGGGTGTCGTCGTAGCGCTCCAGCTTGGGCCGCTGGTGGGCGTGCACGGCGTCCTCGACGGCCAGCTTGTGCAGGTCGAAGACGGTGGCCAGCTCGGCCAGCTCGTCGGCGTGCGGCTCGTGCAGGCCGACCCAGACGAAGGCGCCCGCGCCGGCGCCGGCCGCGCGGACCAGGCGGACCGCCTCGGCGACGTCCGCGGCGTCCAGCCGCCGTCCGCCGACGTAGGCGGCGCAGTCGATGACGGAGGCGGGCAGGCCGGGACGGTCGCCGCGCAGCCGGGGGTCGGCGCCCAGCGGCCGCGCCGCGCTGACGCGCAGCGGCCGGGCGGGCCGCCCGGCGCGGTCGAGGCGGGCGGACCGGTTCAGCGTGGTGAAGAGGGTGTTTCCAGAACGCACCGGAGGCTCCTTCCCGTCCGGTGCGCGCGGCGACGCGCTCAGCGCCCCGGCGGAGAACCGGGGGCGGCGCGGAAGACCGGGCGGCCGGACGACGGATCGGGCTGGCTGACGGCGGGGAGACGGAAGAGCGTTCCGCCGGTCCTACTGCTGGGATCGCCAGGATTCACGCTGACCACCTCCTCGGATCCGGTACCGCGCTGGGTACGTCCGGCACGCCCGTGGCCGGGCGTGGTCGCCCCCGGTGGGCCGCGACCGCCTGCCGGGGTCGGCACTGCCAAGAATGGGGGCCGGTGCGCCGTCGCGCGCCGATTCGCCGCCGTGGACGACGAGCCTCAAGGGCCTGTCAAGGCTAACACAGCGACCGTCCCCGGCCGGGACGAAACACCGCATTGCACGCTCCGGCGCAGGTCGTCTCGGCGCGTTCGCGAGCCGGCCGCGAGCCGTACGGCAGCCGCCCGGGAGCAGCCCGGGAGCTGCTCGGGAAGCGTCCGAGGGCTGTCCGGAGCTGCGCGCGGAACCGTCCGAGAGTCGGCCACGAGCCGCCCGCGAGCCGGCCGCGAGCAGCGACGGCCGACCGGCCGGCCGCCCGTCGTAGGGGGAGCCCCCTGATTCACCATTCTCCCGTGGTGCCCCGCCCGCGCGCACCGCCCGAACGGGGTTCTGTTGACAGGGAGGCGGGCGGGCGCGCGCTTGTGCACAGGTGCTTGACGGCCGCGCCCCAGGGCCGTCGCGCGGTCCGGGGAGGCAATAGGCTTCCCCCGTGAAGGTCCTCGTACTCGGCGGCGGTGGCCGCGAACACGCGATCGCCCGCGCGCTGGCCCGCGACCCCCAGGTCACCGAACTGCACTGCGCGCCGGGCAACCCCGGCACCTCGGTGTTCGCCGAGAACCACGTCGTCCGGCCCACCGACCCCGTCGCCGTCGCCGAGCTGGCCGGCCGGCTGCGCGCCGAGCTGGTGGTCATCGGCCCCGAGGCGCCGCTGGTGGCCGGGGTCGCCGACGAGCTGCGCCGGGCCGGCATCCCCTGCTTCGGCCCCGACCGCGCCGCCGCCCGGCTGGAGGGCTCCAAGTCCTTCGCCAAGGAGGTCATGCACGCCGCGGGCGTGCCCACCGCCGCCTCGCGCACCTGTGAGAACTCCGGCGAGGTGGCCGAGGCGCTGGACGCCTTCGGCCCGCCCTACGTGGTCAAGGCCGACGGCCTGGCCGCGGGCAAGGGCGTCGTCGTCACCCACGACCGCGAGGCCGCCGAGCGCCACGCCGCCGACACCGACCGGGTGGTGGTCGAGGAGTACCTCGACGGCCCCGAGGTGTCGCTGTTCGCGCTGAGCGACGGCACCTCCGTGCTGCCGCTGCTGCCCGCCCAGGACTTCAAGCGCGCCCTCGACGGCGACGCCGGCCCCAACACCGGCGGCATGGGCGCCTACTGCCCGCTGCCCTGGGCCTCCGCCGAGCTGGTCGACGAGGTGATGCGCAGCGTCGTGGTGCCCACCGTCGCCGAGATGGCCAGGCGCGACATCCCCTTCCAGGGCGTGCTGTACACCGGCCTGGCGCTCACCTCGGCCGGCCCCCGGGTGGTGGAGTTCAACGCCCGCTTCGGCGACCCCGAGACCCAGGTCGTCCTCGACCGCCTGGACACCCCGCTCGCGGGCCTGCTGATGGCCACCGCCACCGGCGCCCTCGGCGGCGTCCGCTCGGTCAGCTGGCGCCCCGGCGCCTCGGTCTCCGTCGTCATCGCCGCCGAGAACTACCCAGCCGAGCCCGCCACCGGCGACCTCATCGAGGGCGTGGCCGAGGCCAACGACGTGGCCGGCGCCTACGTGCTGCACGCCGGCACCGCCCTGGACGACGACGGCCGCCTGGTCACCGCGGGCGGCCGCGTCCTCAACGTCGTCGGCTCCGGCGCCGACCTCACCGAGGCCCGCACCGCCGCCTACGCCGCCGTCAGCCAGATCCGCATCCGCGGCGCCCAGTACCGCACCGACATCGCCCGGGCGGCGGCGGACGGGGCCGGTCCCGCCTAGGCCCGTGCCCCCATCAGCCTGGCCGTCGCACGCGGTCCCGATGACGTGCCCGTTCGAAGCGCTGCGGGACGAGTGGGCTCGCTGATCATCCAGGCGGTACCGGACGCGGCGGCGGTGTGCCGGAACCGGCCGAGCCGTTCTCACCCTGAACCCGGGCGTTCCGGGCGGCTGTAGGCGTACGCTGGCAGGCGCAAACCACCATGAACGCGCCTGTCGGGGGTGTCTTGTGATCAGTACCAGGCAGTATGTCGACGCCGTCGCGCAGCGGATGCAGGGCAGGGGCGCGCGGATCTACGAGCAGCAGGTCGGCCCGATGCACGCGCTGGTCGGGGTGAAGAGCGACTTCGCGGCGCTCGCGCTCAGCCCGATGCAGGTGTACGTGGTGGTGTGCGAGCTGGGCCACGCCAGCGGGCACGCCGTCACCAACTTCGGGCTCCAGGCGCAGAACCACGCCAAGGCGGCCGTCGGCGGCGGGCGGGGCTTCACCACCGGGGTGGTGACGGTGGCCGGGATCATCGCCGAGAGCTCCGACCCCGACGCGCAGACCCGCGCCGCGGCGCCCACCCAGATGAGCTTCGGCTCCACCCTGCGGCCCGTGCTGGTCGACGTGGGCACCGGGCAGGTGCACACCTGGACCGGCACCCAGTTCGTCGGGGCGGCCGTCATGGGCTTCATCCGCGACCAGGTGCACGCGTTCTTCCCCTCGCCCGCCGAGGTGGCCCAGCGGGCCGGCGGGCCGGCGCCGGGGCCGCACCCCCACCCGCAGCAGCCGATGCCGCCGCAGCAGCAGCCGTACCCGCAGCACGCGCCCACCCAGCAGCAGCCGCCGCCCTACCCGGGCGCGGTGCCCCAGTACCCCGGCCAGCCGCCGCAGCACCCGCAGCCGGGCCCGTACGGCCCGCCGCAGCAGCCCTACCCGTACTGACGCGGGCCGTTTCGCGGCCGCGCGGGCCGGGTGGCAGAATCGGCGCTGACGTGCGGCAGGCGATCTCCGGGGGACACCATCAGCGGGTTCACGACCAAGCCGGAACCGGTCCAGGTTCCGGGCCTCACCCATCTGCACACCGGCAAGGTGCGCGAGCTGTACGCCACCGCGGCGGGCGAGCTGGTCATGGTGGCCAGCGACCGGGTGTCCGCCTACGACTGGGTGCTGCCCACCGAGATCCCCGGCAAGGGGCGGCTGCTGACCCAGCTGTCGCTGTGGTGGTTCGAGCAGCTCGCCGACCTGGTCCCCAACCACCTGCTGTCCGACGTGCCGCCGCCCGGCGCCCCGGCCGACTGGGAGGGCCGCACCCTGGTCTGCCGCCGGCTGGAGATGGTGCCGGTGGAGTGCGTGGCGCGCGGCTACCTGACCGGTTCCGGCCTGGCGGAGTACCGCGCCGGCGGCACCGTGTGCGGGCTGCCGCTGCCCGAGGGGCTGACCGACGGCTCCCGGCTGCCCGAGCCGCTCTTCACCCCGGCCACCAAGGCCGAGGTCGGCGAGCACGACGAGAACATCCCGTTCGAGGCGGTGGCCGCCCGGCACGGCGCGGCGCTGGCCGAGCGGCTGCGCGGGCTGACGCTCGACCTCTACCGGCGCGGCCGCGACATCGCCGAGCGCAGCGGCGTCATCCTGGCCGACACCAAGTTCGAGTTCGGCCTGGACTCCACCGGCACCCCCGTGCTGGCCGACGAGGTGCTGACCCCCGACTCCTCCCGGTTCTGGCCGGCCGACCGCTGGCGGCCGGGCGCACCGCAGCCGTCCTATGACAAGCAGCACATTCGCGACTGGCTCGGCTCGCCCGAGTCGGGCTGGGACCGCTCCGGCGGCACCCCGCCGCCGCCGCTGCCCGACGCCGTGGTGGAGCGCACGGCCGGCGCCTACCGCGAGGTCTACCGGCGGCTCACCGGCGACGCCGCCCCGGCCTGAAGTCGATCTTGCCTGCCCACGCAGCGCGACCGGTCGCGGCCGGTGTGACACGCCCGGGCGCGCGGTGTCCGACTTGTCAGTGATCGGCCCGCGACCAACCGAAACGGAACGACCGGCCTGGCCGGAAAAGGCCGGAACGAGCGGGGCCCCGGCGTAAGGTGGGAACGTCTCAGTGGGCGGCGGAACCCGCGCGAAGCGTCCCGCCCCGGCCGTCGGCATCCGCCGATGGCGGACAATGGTGCACGTCGGTCCGCACGTCGGAAGCCATCCGGTGTCGCCCGCGTCGCCTTCTCACCACTTCCGTGGCGGCGCACGGTCGGACACGGATCCGGTCCGCCACGGCGCACGGAGACCGCACCGCCGCCCCTCGGCGAACCGCCGGGCGGCCGCCACCAAACAGCGCATCACAAAGGAGCGATCGCGATATGAGCATGGGCCAGGAGGTCCGGTACCGCGTGCGTGGAGGCCGTCCTCTCCAGGGCACGGCCTTCATCCAGGGCGCGAAGAACGCGGTCCTGCCGATGATCGGCGCGTCCCTGCTCGCGTCCAAGGGCCGCACCGTGCTGCGCAACGTCCCGATCATCGAGGACGTGCGGCGCGCGCTCGAACTGGCGCAGGCCATCGGCGCCAAGGTCGAGTTCCACGAGCCGGAGCGCACCCTGGTGATCGACGCGTCCGAGCTGACCAGCCCGGTGCTGCCGGCCGAGATCGCGCGCCGGTTCCGCGGCTCCGTGCTCTTCGTGCCGGCGCTGCTGCACCGCCTGGGCTCCGCGGTCATCGAGGGCGTCGGCGGCTGCAACCTCGGCAGCCGCAACCTGGACTTCCACTACCGGGGCTTCGCCCGGCTGGGCTCTGAGGTGTCCGAGGACGAGCTGAACAACGTCATCAACATCACCGTGGGCCGGCTGGCCGGCGCGCACCTGTACCTGGACACCCCCTCGCACACCGGCACCGAGAACCTGATCATGGCCGCGGCGCTGACGCCCGGTACCACCGTGATCGAGAACGCCGCGCTGGAGCCCGAGGTCCTGGACGTCATCAACTTCCTGACCCGGATGGGCGCCCGGATCAGCGGCGGCGGCACCGGCTTCATCACGGTCGAGGGCGTCTCCGAGCTGACGGCCGTGGAGCACACGATCATGCCGGACCGCATCGACGCGGGCGTCTTCGCCATGGCCGCGGCGGCGACGGGCGGCGAGATCAGCCTGGTGGGCGCGCACCTGGAGCACCTGGGCGTGGCGCGCTGGAAGCTGGAGCAGATGGGGGTGGAGTTCACCCAGCAGGGCGCGGTGCTGCACGTGCGCCGGGAGAGCCCGCTGCGGCCGATCAACGCCGTCACCTGCCCCTACCCCGGCTTCGCCACCGACCTCCAGTCGCCGCTGATGGCGCTGGCCTGCCTGGCGGGCGGCGAGAGCTACATCCGCGAGGACATCTACGACGGCCGCTTCGCGCTGGTGGACGAGCTGAACAAGATGGGCGCGAAGATCGAGGTGGAGCGGAGCCGGGCGATCGTGCACGGCCCGATGCAGCTGCGGGGCACCGAGGTGATCGCGCACGATCTGCGCACCGGCGTCTCGCTGGTGCTGGCCGGTCTGGTCGCCGAAGGCGAGACGGTGGTGGCGCCCGGCTATTTGGTGGATCGGGGCCACGCGCATCTCGCCGAACGCCTCTCGGCGCTCGGCGCGGATATCACCCGCGAAATGATCTAGTTAATCGTTATCAGGCTCTGCATTCCGGGATGGTCGGCTCTCCGCCCATCCCGGTTTTTTTCTGTCTGCATGGGCGGCTTTGAAACATCATCTACATTGCGGGCGAACGGTGGGTACGATCGCCAGAGGCGCGCTGCGACAGGTTCTGCCGGTTGTGCGCCGCCGATCAAGTGGAGAGTTGAAAATGGTATTGGGGAGCTGCCTCAGGTGAGCGCGCAACGTGCCAACGATCTGACGATCGGCGTTGTCGGCCCACATGATGTGGTGGAGCGCGTGATGCTGATGGGCCACAGCTCCGCCGGACCGGTAAACGCACGGCTGGTCGCCGCCGCGTTCCGCGATGAGCAGGAGGCGGCCGAGAAGGTCGCGCGCCTGGGCGTGAACCTCGACGCCTGCCTGTTCGCCAGCCCGGTGCCCTACGAGTACGCCCGCAAGGCGGGCGCGCTCACGATGCCGGCCACCTACGTGCCGCTGACCGGCGCCAGCCTGCACGAGGCGCTGCTGCGCGCCACCCTGGACGACCGCTTCGACCCCACCCGGGCCAGCTTCGACGTGCTGGCCCGCTCCGACATCGAGGAGACCTATACCGAGGTCGGGCTGCCCACCGAGGGCCTGCAGGCGCGCGAGGAGGTCGCCACCGCCAGCGCGCTGGCCGGCTTCCACGAGCGGCTGTGGCGGCGCAAGTCCACCCAGATGGCCTTCACCTGCGTGCGCGGGGTGGCCGACCGCCTGGAGGCGGCCGGGGTGCCCACCGTCCGGCTGCGGCCGACCACCGCCGCGATCCGCTCCACCCTCCAGACGGCGGGGCTGCTCGGCGCGCACCACCGGCTGGAGGAGGCGCAGCTGGCCATCGTGGTGGTCGACGTGCCCACCCTGCGCGAGTCGCCGCGCCGCTCGGCGCCCCGGTACTGGCGCGAGGAGCTGCGGCTGGCGCTGCACCGGCTGCTGGTGCAGGAGGCGCACCGCGTGCACGCCACCGCCTGGCCGATCGACGACCACACCTTCCTGGTCACCGCCACCCGGGGCTCGCTGGCCGGCCCCACCGAGGGCTTCCGCACCCCGCCGTTCGTCGAGCGGATCAGGAGCGAGCTGGGCATCGCGGTGGAGGTCGGCATCGGCATGGGCCGCACCGCCAGCGAGGCCGAGATGCACGCCAGGGCGGCGCTGGTGCGGGCGCAGGCGCCGCGGCAGGCGTCGGGCTTCGCCGTCGACCGCGAGGGCCGCACCCTCATCCCGGCGCCGCGCAACCCGGGCCGGCTGGCCCAGCCCGACCGGCCCAAGAGCCTGGACACCCTCGCCCGGCTGGCCGAGGCGCTCAAGGCCGACGACGCCCCCCTGGTGGTGGACGCCGAGAACGCCGGGCGGATGCTCGGGGTGACGCCCCGCACCGCGCGGCGGCTGCTGCGCGGGCTGGTGGACGACGGCCTCGCCTGGCCGCTGCCGCCCAACCGAACCCCGCAGCCCGGCCGCCCCCGCCAGCTCTACCGGCTGATCGTGGAGAAGCTGGACCAGACCCCGGGCACCGGCCGCTAGGACCGCTCCGGCCGGCTCAGAGCGCCGGCGCGGCCTGCTTGCGGCGGCGGTAGCCCTTGGCCACGGCCAGGAAGATGTCGTTGGCCTCCGGGGAGCCGATGGAGACCCGCGCCCCCTCGCCAGGGAAGGGCCGCACCGAGACGCCCGCCTCGGCGCAGGCGGCGGCGAAGTCGACCGTGCGCTCGCCCAGCCGCAGCCAGACGAAGTTCGCCTCGGTGGGCGGCACCGCCCAGCCGTCGGCCAGCAGCGACTCGCGCACCCGGGTGCGCTCGGCCACCACCGCCTCCACCCGCTTGAGTAGTTCGTCCTCGGCCGCCAGCGAGGCGACCGCCGCGGCCTGCGCGATGTGGTTGACGGCGAACGGGAGCATGGTCTTGCGGACCGCCCCGGCCACCTGCGGGTGCGCCACCATGAAGCCGACCCGCAGCCCGGCCAGGCCGTAGGCCTTGGAGAAGGTGCGCAGCACGGCGAGGTTCGGGCGCTCGCGGTAGAGCTCCAGGCCGTCGGGCACGGCGGGGTCGCGGACGTACTCGCGGTACGCCTCGTCCAGCACCACCAGCACGTGGGAGGGCACCCGGTCCAGGAAGGCGCTCAGCTCCGGCTCGCCGACGACGGTGCCGGTTGGGTTGTTCGGGTTGCAGACGAGAACCAGACGAGTACGCTCTGTAATGGCCGACGCCAGCGCGTCGAGGTCGTGGGTCTCGTCGTGCAGCGGAACCCGGACCGAGGTCGCCGCGGCGAGGTCGGCCAGCAGCGGATACGCCTCGAAGGAGCGCCACGCGTAGACCACCTCGCTGCCGGGTTCGCCCACCGCCTCCAGCAGCTGCTGGGTGACCCCGACGGAGCCGCAGCCCACGGCGATGTGGTCGGTGGGCACCTCGAAGCGGCGGGCGATCGCGGCGGTCAGCCCGGTGGCGCCGTTGTCGGGGTAGCGGTTGGCCTCGCGAGCCGCGGCGGCGATGGCCTCCACCACCGAAGGGAGTGGATCGTAGGGCGACTCGTTGGAGGACAGCTTGTAGGACCGGCCGTCCGGCGAGACGGCGGTGCGACCCGGCTGGTACGCGGCGATCGTGTCCAGGACGCCACGGAAGTAGCGCGCCGCCTGCTCGGACCCCATCGTCCTCCCACCTTTCCGTGTTCCACCCCACACTAGGCGCCCCGCTGCCCCGGTGACACCGTCAGCCGGCGGGCCGCGCTCACCTACCTCGGCGGGCCGGACGGCCGCCACGGCCGGCCTCCCGCGAGATCACGCACATCCTGCCAGCGACAGAGGAGATCCGATATGGCACGCCCAGGCAAACTACTCGCAGTGACGGTAACAGCACTGTCCGCATTGACCCTGGCGGGCTGCGGCGACGACGCCAGCGAGGAGAGCGCCCAGGCCGCCACGGCCGCGCCCTCCCACAGCTCCGGTGACCTGCGGTCGGCGCTGATGACGGAGTTCAGCGGCACGGCGGCCGGCGAGAACCTGGAGGACGGCGTCTACGGGGAGCTGGCCATCGTCCAGGCCAACGACGCCGCCCGCGAGCGGGTGGAGCTGGACAAGCCGGAGTGCCAGGACGCCGCCGAGGCGTGGAGCCGGCTGCCGGAGATCCGCGAGGCGCCCGCCGCCGTCGCCGTGCTCGACAACGACACCACGTCCATCACGCAGGTGCTGGTGGCCGCGCCCCCGGAGGCGGCCGAGACCGCGGTCAACACCCGCCCGGCGGAGAACTGCCTGACCTACCAGGCCACCATCCAGGCCGGCGAGGACAGCTCGCAGACCTTCACCTACGAGATCGAGAACCTGGACCTGGAGCCCGTCGGCGAGAACTCCCGCGCGTTCATGGTGACCGCGAGCAACGAGGACGTCCAGCTGGAGTTCTACACGCTCTTCTACCGGACGAACGACTACTTCAGCACCGTCACCCTGCACGGCGCTGACGCGTCGCTGGACATGCTGCGCGAGTTCGCCACCACCGCGCAGCGCAAGGCCGACGAGGCGCTGGCCTGAGCCTGGTGTCCCAAGCCCCGCTCATGGCGCTTGTGAAGCCGCTCAGTGATCCGTTCGGCGCGCGCTCGTGTCCGGACTGACGAGGAGGGAGCGAAGACACGAGCGCGCGCCGAACAGCCGAGCGGCAGCGAGGCCGGAAAACAGGGTCCCCCGAGTGCCGGCTCGGGGGACCCTGGCGCGTCCGCGGTGGCGGGGCGGGGCGGACCTCAGTCCTTGGCGCCGTCCCGCTTCTCCGAACCGGGCCGGCCCGGCACCGCCGCGGCGACGCCGTTGGCGGAGGGGGCCGCGGGGGCGTCGGGGTTGACCGCGCTGATCAGCGAGCGGGCCAGCCCGAGGCCGGTGCCGCCCAGGGTGAGGGCCTTGGTGAACAGCTGCTCGACGCCCTCGCCGCCGTTGAGCACCACCATGTTGTCGACATTGCCGAAGGCCTGGGAGCCGGCCGCCACGATCTCCGGCCACTTCTCGGCCAGCTGCTGGGCGATGACCGCCTCCTGGTTCTCGCGCAGCGCCTCGGCGCGGGCGCGGATCGCCTCGGCCTCGGCCAGACCCTGCGCCTTGCGGGCCTCGGCCTCGGCCAGGCCCTTGGCCTTGGCTGCCTCCGCCTCGGCCTCACCGGTGACCCGGGTGGCCAGCGCCTGCGCCTCACCGCGCATCCGGGTGGCCTGGGCCTGCGCCTCGGCCTCCGCTCTGACCTGGGTGGCGTGCGCGGCGGCGCTCATCTCGGTCTCGCGCGCCTCGGCCTCGGCCTGCGCGATGCGGGAGTCGCGCTGCGCCTGGGAGAGGGTGACCTGCTCGTACGCCTTGGCGTCCGCGGGCTTGCGCACCTCGGACTGGAGCCGCTGCTCCTGGAGCTGGGCCTCGAGCTCGGCGGCGCGGGTCTCCTGGACCACGACCTCCTGGCGGGCGCTCGCCTCGGCCAGCGGACCGGCCTGGCGGGAGCGGGCCGACGCCTGGTCGACCTCGGCCTGGTAGCCGGCCTGCTGGATCTGGCTGTCGCGGATCGACGCCGCCTTCTTGGCGGCCGCGATCTGCTCGGCCTCGGTCGCCTCCTGGTCGCGCTGCGCCTCCGCGATCCGCGCCTTGGCGGAGATGGCGGCGCTCTGCGGCTTGCCCAGGTTGGTGATGTAGCCGGACTCGTCGTCGATCTCCTGGATCTGCAGCGAGTCCACCACCAGGCCCAGCTTGCTCAGCTCGTCGGCGCACGAGGAGCGCACCTCGCCGGTCAGCCGGTTGCGGTTGTGGATCATGTCCTCGATGGTGAGGCCGCCCACGATCGACCGGAGATGGCCGGAGAACAGCTCGTGGATGGTGTTGTTCATGGTCTGCTGCTGGTCCAGGAAGCGCCGGGCGGCGTTGCGGATCGATACGAAGTCGTCGCCGACCTTGTAGATCACCACACCGCGCACCTTCACCGCGATGCCCTGGTGGGTCACGCAGGACACCTCCAGGTGCGCTCCCCGGGTGTCCAGCGACAGCCGGCGCGCGGTCTGGAAACCGGGCAGCACGACGCTGCCCTTGCCGGTGATGACCTTGAAGTTGATGCTCTCCGCGGTGTGCTGGTTGCGCTCGCGGGCGCCCAGGCCGGAGATGATCAGAGCCTCGTTGGGCTCCGCCACCTTCCACACCATCCGGAACAGGACGATGACGACGACGATGCCGAGGACGACGGCGCCGATGATCCACAGCAGGCTCTCTGGCGGCATTCGACCCTCCTCTCCTTTGAAACTGACGCTCCTGTCAACGGTCCGCCGGGCGCTTCGCCCCGGCTCGCCGTACCTACGACGCGGCTAGACGATCGCCGGTGCCACGTAGACCGTTCTCGGCGGCAGGTATTCGACCACGACCACCCGCTGGCCGATGTCGAAGCTGTCCTCCGGGATCGACGGGTAGGCGTAGAAGGCCTCCACACCGCCCCGGACCTCGATGAGGACCTCGCCGACGAGACCGGGCCCGACCTGCCCGGTGACCCTGCCCTGGCTGCCGACCATGTGTCACTCCGAATCCGCTCACGTGCGTGCCATGAACGTATCGGCCCGTCGGCACGCGGGCGACGGCCACCAGGACGCCCCCCGTGCCGGAGCCGCACGGCCCGAAGCCGCCGGGACCTCAGGCGGGGTGCCCCCGGACGGGCCCGGGCGGCGGCACGGCAGGGCTGAGCCGGTCCAGGTACAGCTTGCCGTCCAGATGGTCCGTCTCGTGCTGAAAACAGCGTGCGAGCTGGCCTCGTGCCCGAATCGATACCGGACGTCCCATCCGGTCGCGGCCGCGCACGGTCACCCCGGCGGCGCGCGGGGTGGGGTGGATCTGGCCGGGAACGGACAGGCACGCCTCGTCGCGGACCAGTTCGTCGGGGTCGTCCACGGTCAGCTCGGGGTTGACGACGTGGCCGCGGCGTCGGTTGCCGATGTCGTAGACGAAGACCCGCAGCGGTGTGCCCAGCTGCGGCGCCGCCAGCCCGGCGCCGTCGACGGCGTACATGGCGGCGAACAGCTCGTCCACCAGGGCGCGCAGTGCGCGGTCGAAGGCGGTGACCGGCTCGGCGGGCGTGCGCAGCACGGGGTCGCCGATCCGGCGGATCTCCGGCATCGTCCCCTCCCGTCCCTCGGCGCGGGCACGGCGCGGCCGCGCCGGTCCACCTTAGGGCAGTCCGGGGGCCGGACGGGATCAGCCGACGTTGATGTACTGCGGGAACAGGTAGGCGGCGGCGTCCCTGGCCAGCAGGAAGCCGACGATGGCCAGCGCCCAGCCGACGGCCGAGGCCGCGTTGCGCTGGATCCAGGCGCTCAGCCGGGCCAGCTTGGGCTCCAGCCAGCGCCCGGCCACCGCGCGCAGCCCCAGTAGCACCAGCGCCGGCAGGATCATCACCAGCACGTAGCCGCCCAGCAGCGGCAGCCACTGCGCCGGCGGCAGCTCCGAGGTGGTCATCATCCCGACCGCCGCCAGGTACGGCACCATCGTGGCGACCTCAAGCAGCGCGGCGGTCAGCGCCAGCAGCACCATCGCGCCGGGGCTGGACAAGCGGTGCTCCCAGCGCGAGGCGTCGGGCCCCGGGCGCTTCTTGGAGTCGAAGCGGAAGCTCAGCACGAACAGGCCGACGCCGATGGCCAGCTGCGCCCAGTACGCCGGGCGGCTGTCGAGCGCTTCGCCGAAGTTCTCCATCACGGCCGACAGGCCCAGCATCAGCGCGACGCCGACGGCGAAGTAGAAGACGGCGATGGTGCCGAGGAAGGCCAGCAGCCGCGCCGCCACCGAGCGCCGGGTGGCCACCATCAGGTACACCGGGATGCCGAGCGTGCCGAAGCTCGTGCTGTCCACCAGGGCCAGCGCGCCCAGGGTGAGCACCAGGCCGATCGTCATCCCCGTCCCCCGTAGCTCGTGTCAGGTGGTCCCGCCCGGCGCCGCGCCCGGCGGGTCCCACACCTGCCGATCATGCTCCGCGCAAGCCTCCGGCACCTCCCCCTGCGCGCCGAACCGCGCTACAACCTTCGGAGTACCGGTGCCCGGTGGCGCACGGTGACGCGCCCCGGCGTACGGTAAGTCCGTCACCGACCGCGTGACGGCCGCGCCCGCAGGGGCTCCCGGCCCGCGCGGCGGACCTCGGCCCGGCGGCCGAGCCCGGCGACGAGAGAGTGCCCGTGGTGAGCCAGAAGCGCACTTACCACCAGCTCCACCTGGCCGTCCCGCTCGTGGAGCGCCAGCACCGGCTGATCGAGGAACTGCGGCTCTCGGCGCCCAGACCGGTCGTGGGCGGGGCCCTCGCCCTGGCGCTCGGCGTCAGCGTCCGCACGGTCGAGCGCGATATCGCCCGGCTGCGCGACGCGGGCGTGCCCATCACCGTCCGCAACGGGCCGGGCGGCGGCTACGGCATCGACGCGCGCCGCGAGCTGCCGCCGATCGCCCTCACCCCGGGCGAGAGCGCGGCGCTGATCGCCGCGCTGGTCGCGGTGGGGCCCTACGGTTCGGCCACGGCGCGCTCGGCCCTGGACAAGCTGCTGGCCGCGCTCACCCCGGAGCGGCGCTGACGGCCGCCGCCGGAACAGGGGCACCCGGACTTGGCCCGCGCCGCCCGGCACAGCAGACTGGGACGGCGGCCGGGAGTGACGGGCACCACCCGGTCCGCCGATCGGAGGTCGGTATGCGGCGCTGGTGGGTCATCCTCATCCTGTGCGCGGTGGCGGGTCTGCTGATGGGCTGGGGCCTCCAGGCGGTGCTGTGAGGCGCCGCGGCGCCGGCGGCCGCCGCCCGGGCACGGCTCAGCCCGCGTCGTAGGACTCGCGCAGCCGCTTGGGCGCGCGCAGCCGCCACGCCTCCACCACCAGGTCGCGCAGCTCGTCGGGGTCGGCCCGCTCCAGGACCACGACCACGTAGGGATAGGCCCGGTAGTGCTCGGGCACGGTGAAGGTCTCGGGGTCGTGGCCGTGCAGCAGGTCGCGCTCCTCCATGGTGGTGCGCACCACCAGCCGCTCGCCGTCGTCGTGCATCCGGACGAAGCCCCTGCCGCGCACCCGGAACGCGGGGGTGCCGTAGGAGGTGCCCTCCTCCGCGCCGGGCAGTTCGCGCGCCACCGCGCGCACCAGTTCGAAGTCCGCGGCCATGCGCCTCACCCGCCTTCCGTCGTCGGCTCCGCCGCGCCGCGCCCCGGCGTCCGAGCCGCCCCGTCGACGGCAACCGGGGGCGCGGCGGCCACAATGCCGGTATGTCCAACACAGCGATCTTCCACGCGCCGCTGGCCGAGGTGGTCAGGAACGGCTTCACCGAGGGCGTCCACTACGGCGCCGCCGTCGGGCTGGCCGCCGACGGCGGCGTCGCCTTCGAGCGCGGCCCGGCGGCGGCGCCGGTGCTGCCGAGGTCGGCGGCGAAGCCGATCCAGGCGGTGGCCAGCCTGCGGGCCGGGGCGCGGCTGGACGGCGTGGAGCTGGCGGTGGCGGCCGGCAGCCACATGGGCGAGCCCTTCCACGTCGCCGCCGTGCGACGGATCCTGGCCGGTGCCGGGCTGAGCGCCGAGGCGCTGCGGTGCCCGGCCGACTGGCCCGAGCACCGGGGCGCCCGCGACGCGGTGGTGCGCGAGGGCGGCGCGCCGAGCCGGCTCACCATGAACTGCTCGGGCAAGCACGCCGCCATGCTGGCCGCCTGCGTGGCCTCCGGCTGGTCCACCGACGACTACCTGCGGCCCGACCACCCCTACCAGCGCTCGGTGGCCGAGGCGACGGCCGAACTGGCCGGCGAGCCCGTCACCGCCACCGCCGTCGACGGCTGCGGCGCGCCGCTGTTCGCGGTCTCGCTCACCGGGCTGGCCCGCAGCATGCGCGCGCTGGTGCTGGCGGAGCCGGGCACGCCGCAGCGCGCCGTCGCCGACGCGATGCGCGCGCACCCCGAGTACGTCGCGGGCACCGGCCACACCGTGACCCGGCTGATGCGGGCGCTGCCCGGCGTGGTGGCCAAGGCGGGCGCCGAGGGCGTGCTGACCGCGGCGGCGCCCGGCGGCGTCAGCGCGGCGGTGAAGGTCTCCGACGGGCGGCCGCGGGCGACGACGCTGATCGCGCTGCGGGTCCTGGCCGAGCTGGGCGTGGACGTGTCCGGCGCCGCCGAGCTGGCCACGGTGCCGGTCAGGGGCGGCGGCGAGCGGGTCGGCGAGATCCGCGCGGTGGTGTGAGGGCCGGCCGGCGGGGACGGGACCGATCGGCCGTTTCGGAGTACCGTGCGTTCACCCCTGTCGTCCCGCCCGCAGAGGGAGAACCCGTGACGGACCTTCCCGCCGAACCGAGGCCCGCCCCGTCCGCCCCCGCCCGCCCGATCCCCGTCCGGACCCTCGTCGCCGCCTCGATCGGCAACGCCATCGAGTGGTACGACTGGACGATCTACGCGACCTTCAGCATCTACTTCGCCACCCAGGTCTTCCCCGAGGACGACGCCGCCCTGGCGCTGATCAGCACCCTGGCCACCTACGCGCTCGCCTTCTTCTTCCGGCCGCTCGGCGGCTGGCTGCTCGGCCGCTTCGCCGACCTGCGCGGCCGGCGCACCGCGATGCTCCTCACCATCCTGCTGATGGCCGGCGGCTCGCTGGCGATCGCGCTGCTGCCCACCTTCGCGCTGGTCGGCTGGCTGGCGCCGGTCCTGCTGCTGCTGGCCAGGATCGCGCAGGGCATGTCGCTGGGCGGCGAGGTCTCCAACGCCTCGGCCTACCTGGCCGAGGTGGCGCCGCCCGAGCGCCGCGGCCGCTACTCGTCGTTCTTCTACATCTCCACCGGCAGCGCGGTGCTGGCGGCCTCGCTGCTCGGCGCGCTGCTGACCGCCGTCATGACCGAGGAGCAGCTGGCCGCCTACGGCTGGCGGATCCCGTTCCTGATCGGCGGCCTGCTCGGCCTGGTGGGCCTGTGGCTGCGGCGGGCGATGCCGGAGACCGACCAGTTCGAGGGGAGCAGGGAGAAGGCGCGGGCGCTGCGCTTCCCGCTGCTGACGACCCTGCGCGAGCACCCGAAGGCGGTCGGGCAGCTGATCGGCTTCACCCTGCTGTCGACGCTGTGCTACTACACCTTCTTCTCCGCGCTGACCCCGTTCGCGGTCACCCAGCGCGGCGCCGAGGCGGGCGAGGTGTTCACCGCGCTGTCGGTGGCGACGGCGGTGTTCGTCGCGCTCCAGTACCCGATGGGCGCGCTGTCGGACCGCTTCGGACGCCGGCCGCAGCTGCTGGCGTGGTCGGCGGCGACCGCGGTGCTGATCGTGCCGCTGTCCGCGCTGATCGGCCCCGGCCTCGGCAATCTGCTGGTGGTCTTCACCGTGGGGCTCGGCCTGTACACGATGATGACCTCGATCGCCCCGGCCGTCATGAGCGAGCTGTTCCCCACCGAGCTGCGCGGGCTGGGCATCGGCGCCTGGTACAACCTCACGGTGGCGCTCTTCGGCGGCACTGCGCCGCTGGTGATCCAGTCGCTGTCGGAGGCGGGGCTGGCCGACGTGTTCTTCTGGTACGTCGCCGCGGGCGCCGCCGTGGCCTTCGCGGTGGTGCTGACGCTGCGCGAGACCAGGGGCGTGGAGCTGACCTGAGGCGAGGGGCCGCGAGAGGGCTCGGGCCGAGGGTGCCGCAACGTACTCCGGTGCGCGGCGCGCGAGCCTGAGCCGTCGACCCGTGCGCCGGACGGGCGAGTGCGCCACCGCCCGCCGCCCTCGGCCGGACGGCGCAGCGGAGCGAGTCGGGCGGACCGCCGTCAGGCGCCGCCCCTGCCGTCCTCGTGGCCGGGGCGGCGCACCAGGACCTCGCCGGTGCGCTCGCGGTGGGTCAGCGCGTCGCTGGTGGTGCGGGCGCCCGCCCGCAGCAGCCGCCGGGCGTCGTCGGCGGCGGCCCGGGCGCGGGCCGGGTCGGCGACGCCGCGCGCCCCCCAGCGCTCCTCGGGCGGCAGGCCGAGGGTGTCGGGCAGCCCGGAGCGGCGCACCACCCGGTGGCCGGCCGCCTCCTGGGAGCGCGACGGCCGCACGTCGCCCTCCGGGGTGCGCCAGCTGCGCATGCGGTGCCGCAGCCAGGCGGCGCCCTCGGCGTGGTACTCCTCGCCGGTGGGCCAGGGCGCGCCGTCGCGCTGGTGGCGCAGCGCGTGGATGAGGTCGGCGACCGTCCAGCCCGCCGAGAAGAAGCCCTGCACCTCGTCACGCAGCTCCGGCAGCGAGACGAAGCGCAGCGAGGGCTCGCTGCGCTTCAGCAGCTCGCAGGCGCCGCGCAGGTCGGCGCCGGTGTGCGCGGTGGTGGCGAGGGGGTCGGCCTCGCGCTCGCGCAGCAGTTCGTCGTCGACGGTGACGATGACCTCGCCGGAGTGGGTGTTCCAGAGCCCGACCTGCTCTCTGGGCCAGCCGTGCGCCTCGACCAGCGCCGTGGCCAGCCTGCGGACGTCGACCTCGTCGTCGGTGGTGATCCGGAACCGCGCCATGGTGACCCCTTCCGCCGCACCCGCACCGTCGGTCCCAGTGTGCCGCACCCGTCCGACAGCCCGGCGCGGGCGGCGGAAACCGGGCGGGTTCGGTGGCCTTGGTCGTGCTGCCCCCACCCGGATTGGGGGGATTACTCCATCGCGCGGCCGTTGCGCGGACGCCTAGCGTACTTCGTACGACTTCGCGGCGACGTGCGGCGGGAGCGGTTGAGGCGGCCGAGGCCGCGGCCGGAAGGTGGAGTGCGCCATGCCCGAGGTCGAACCGGACGGCACCCGCGACGGCGGCCCGGCCGCCGGTACCGCACGCGGCTGGCGGGCCGCCGCCGCCCGGATCGACGCGGCCGGACGGCGGCGCGACCGCGGCATCGACGCGCTGCGCGCCCTGGCCATCGCGGGCGTGGTGGCCGGGCACTGGCTGGTCGGCGCCCTGGTGCTGCGCGAGGACGGCGCGCTGCGCATCGGCAGCGCGCTGCGCGAACTGGGCGCTCTGGCCCCCGCCAGCTGGTTCCTGCAGATGCTGGCGCTGTTCTTCCTGGTCGGCGGGTACTCCGCCGCCCGCTCGCTCACCCGGGCCAGGGAGCGGGGCGAGGACACCGGGGCCTGGCTGCGGCTGCGCGGGACGCGGCTGGTCCGGCCGGTGCTGGCGATGGCGGCGCTCACCGCCGCCGCCGTCCCGCTGCTCGCCGCCGTCGGCGTGCACCCCCTCAGCCTGCGGACCTGGGTGGTGCTGCTGGTCCAGCCGCTGTGGTTCATCCTCATCTACGGGGTCGCCACCGCGCTGACCCCGCTGGCGATGGCCGTCGACCGCCGCTTCGGGCCCGCCGCGGCCGTCGCGATGATGGGCGTCGTCGCCGTCGTCGACCTGCTGCGCTACGGCCCGGCGCAGGCGCTGGTGCCCGACTGGCTGGCGCTGGTGAACGTGCTGCCCGCCTGGCTCTTCGGCTACCAGCTGGGGGTGAGCTGGGCGTCGGGGCGGCTCGGCCGACGCGGCGCGCTGGTCCTGCTGGCCGGCGGCGCGGGCCTGTTCGCGCTGCTGATCGGCGTCTTCGACTACCCGGCCAGCATGGTGGGCGTGCCCGGCGAGGCGCGCTCCAACGCCCATCCGGCGTCACTGCTGGTACCGGCGCTGGCCGCGGTCCAGTGCGGTGCCGCGATCCTGCTCCGCGACCGGCTGCACCGCGCGCTGGGCGCGCACCCCCGGCTGTGGGCGGCCGTCGCCCTGGCCAACCTCTCCGCGATGACCCTCTTCTGCTGGCACCAGACGGCGCTCGTCGCCGTCTCCCTGTTCGGCGCCGCCCTCGGCGGCCTCCCCGGCCTGACCGACCCGCCGGCGGACCTGGCCTGGGTCCTGTTCCGGCTGGCCTGGCTCCCCGCCATGGCCCTCACCCTGGCCGGCCTCGTACCACTCGTCCACCGCTTCGAACGCCCGTGGCACGGCCTGGGCCGCCCTGCCCGGGTGGCCGTGGGCCTCCTCGCCGCCGGGTTCGTGGGGTACACGGTGTGGGTTTACTGATCCGCCGACGCGAGCCGGCGGCGCCGCGCCATTCAGCGGACGGTCCCTCTGGTCACCTGCCTCTCCGGGACATGAGCGGCTCGCCCAGCGGAACCGGTCCTGTCGAGGACGCCCGTGCCGACGTCCCCGGCGACACCCGCGGCCCGCGATACGTGCAGGTCAACCGGCCGCCGCGCGGACAGCCGGCACACTCGGCTCCAGTGCCGCGCCCCGGTAGCACCGCGTCGACGCAAGCGGAGCGAAGCCCGCAGCACGTCCAGATCCACCCGACCACGATGTCGACAGCCGGCACGCCCCGACTCCAGCGCGAGCAGCCCCCGAACCGGTTCCGCCGCCCGCCGACCCCTTGGACCGCGGCGGCACGACGCGGTCCGCACCGCGCCCTCGTCTACCGGCCGGCCGACGCGCGCCGACGCCGGACCGCCCCGACGGCGCCGCGCACCGCGAGGCCGAGCAGCAGCGCCGCCATCCCCGTCAGCACCGTCGACGGCGGCAGCACCACCGCCAGCGCCGCGCAGCCCGCGCCGCCCAGTACCGCGACCGCGCGCCGCCGTACCCGGCCGGGCCCCGGCAGGGTGAAGGCGGCGGCGTTGGCGACGGCGTAGTAGGTGAGCACGGTGAAGCTGGAGAAGCCGATCGCGAAGACCAGGTCCCCGGCGGCCGCGAGCGCCGCCACCAGCACCCCGAGCAGCAGCTCCGCCCGGTGCGGCACCCGGTACCTGGGGTGCACCGCCGCCAGCGCCGTGGGCAGCTCCCCGTCGCGCGCCATCGCCAGGGAGGTGCGGCCGATCCCCGCCATCAGCGACAGCAGCACCCCGGCGGAGGCGACGGCGCCGCCCACCCGCACGGCCGGCGCCAGCCAGGCCAGCTCCCCCGCGCCCACCGCCGTGGCCAGCGGCGCGGCCGACGCCGCCAGCGCCTCGGGCCCGACCGCGAGCAGCGCGGCGCACGCGACGGCGGCGTACACCGCCACCACCAGGCCGAGCGCGACGGGGATGGCCCTGGGGATGGTCCGCTCGGGCTCGCGCACCTCCTCGCCGAGGGTGGCCAGCCGCGCGTACCCGGCGAAGGCGAAGAAGAGCAGCGCGGCCGCCTGCCCGATCCCGAGCAGCCCGCCCGAGGTCCAGCCGGTGAGGTTCGCGGCGGAGGCGGTGCCGCCGCCCAGGCAGGCGGCCACCACCGCGGCCAGCGCCAGCAGCGTGACGGCGACCAGCACCCGGGTGGCCAGCGCGGTCTTGGTGATGCCGAGGTAGTTCACCAGCGTCAGCACCGCCACGGCGGCGACCGCCACCGGCACCCGCTGCTCCGGCCAGGCGTAGCCCCCCAGGGTGAGCGCCATCGCCGCGCAGCTCGCCGTCTTCCCCGCCACGAAGGCCCACCCGGCCAGGAAGCCCCACACCCGCCCCAGCCGCTCCCGGCCGTACCGGTAGGCACCACCGGACTCCGGATAGCGCACGGCCAGCGCCGCCGACGAACTCGCATTGCAGTACGCCACCAGCGCCGCCAGCACCAGCGCCGCCAGCAGCCCGGACCCGGCCGCCGCCGCGGCCGGCCCGAAGGCCGAGAACACCCCGGCCCCCAGCATCGCCCCCAGCCCGACCAGCACCGCGTCACCGGCCCCCAGGCGCCTGGCCAGCCCCGGCCCGTCGGATCCAGCCGCCGCACTCCCGGCCACGGGTCCTCCTTCACGCCGCCGCGAGCCTTCAGTATGGCGGCCCCGCGGTGGCGGCCGGGTGCCCGCACGGTGAACGCCGCACGGAGCGGACAGCGCTCGGACGGACGAGCCGCGTCGAGGTCCATCCGGCCGGGTGACCGAAGGCAACGGGTGTCACCACCACGGCCGAACCCGGCGCGGGCCGAATGGCCGGACCGCGTTCAGACGGGCGGGAACCCGGCGGACGTCGACTCGACCACTTGGCCGACCTACCTCGGCAGCCGGCCTCGACGCGCGAACACCGTGCCGACCGGCCGACCGGATCACACAGGCGAAGCCGGCCGACGTCGGCTCGGTCGGCTGATCCTCCATATCCGGCACCCCACCGCAGCGCCCGAACGCTCCGCGGGCCGGAGGACCGCACCGCACTCAGACGGGCGAGAGCCCCGCCGACGTCGACTCGGCCAAGTGGTCGACCACATCCGGCAGGCGGCCGCGGCGGGCGAAGGCGGTGCGCTGGCGGCGGGCGCCGCCGCCCGTCCGGCGCAGCACGTTCAGGGTGTCGTCGACGAAGTCGCGGTCGCCGTTGGCGTCCAGCAGCCGGCGCACCCGGGAGACCAGCCGGTCCACGGCGGTGTGCACCGGGATCAGGCTGTCGCCGAACGGGTCCAGGCAGCTGCCCTCCAGCCCGTCGCGGGCCGCGCGCCAGAGGTTGGCCTCCAGCACCTCGCCCGGCACAGTCGGCGCCGGGCGGCCGTCGGCGATGTCGTCGAGCGCCGCCCCGACCAGCCCGCGCACCAGGGCCGCGGCAAGGGCCGCCTCCTCGGGGGTGCCCGCGACATCGCAGACGCGGGTCTCCAGGGTGGGATTGCGCTCCGAGAGGCGGGTGAACCAGTAGATCATCCCCCGGTCCAGCATCGCCTGGGCCTCCAGCATCGCCGCCACACTCGACTCGTAGTGGTCCAGCGAGGCGAACATCGGCGGCGGCGCCGCCGAGGGCCAGCGCGACCACAGCACCTGCCGCCAACTGGAGTAGGCGGTGTCGACGCCGTCGTTGAAGGGCGAGTTCGCGGTGAGCGCCAGCAGCACCGGCAGCCACGGCCGCAGGTGGTTGCTCACCTGCACACCCGTCTCCCGGTCGGGGATGGCGACGTGCACATGGCAGCCGCACGTGTAACCGGTTGCCACGATCGCGCCGAAGTGCTCGGCCATCCGGTGGTAGCGCGAGTTCGGGCTCAGCGGCTGGAAGTCCTCCTCGGCGAGCACGGGGGTACCGCTGGCCACCAGGCGGAGCCCCTGTTCGGCGGCGGTCGCCGCCAGCCGGGCGCGTGCGTCGCGCAGCTGGTACAGCAGCTGCTCCGTGCCCTCGCACACCGGACTGGCCGCCTCCACCATGCACCGGCCGATCTCCTGCTGCATCTCGGCCCGCCCACCGGACACCTCACGCAGCACCTCAGGCGCGTCCGACGCCAGCCGCCCATCCTGGTCGACCAGCAGGAACTCCTCCTCGACCCCGATCGTGAGCATGTCGCCGGAAGCCCCGACCTCCTCGGGCCGCGCACGTTCCTCGGGCCCCGTCAACACCATGTCCGCCCACTTCCGTCCCCGATTCCCTCGTACAGAGGGCTCCCGTACCCGGTGCCTCTGCGAAATCACCCGGCGTGCCGCGGCGCCGGGAACCCGAACACCCCGAACACGTGGGCGTACGCTCCCGCGACCCCCTGATACGGCCGCCCCCACGAGGCCGTCCACCACCCGCACACCGGACGCCCCGCCGCCCCGGCACCGCCCGCCCCACGACCGCACCCGGGACGCCCGAAGCACCACCTGACGCCGATCGAGGGCGACCGGTTCGCCCGGACGCGGCAGCACTGAAACCCCACCGCACCGTCATGCCACCTGCGCCAGAACCACGGACGCCGGCAGGCACGCGAGACGGCCCCGCCAGGACGAGCCCACGAACTCCTTGCGGTCGACACCCCGGCCACGTCCGCCCGCCGCGTTCAGCGCCCGCCCCGCCTGAACCCGGCTACTCTTTCCCGCACGAACCGGCCTCGCCGACACCGACGACCAACCGAATGAAAACCCGATCCGTGCTAGAAGAAGGCCCAGGTCGGAAAGGGTCGTCCCCGCATGGGCGGGGGTGGTCCGTCGAGCTTGCCGCGTGGCGCGACGTCTTGGAGGTCGTCCCCGCATGGGCGGGGGTGGTCCGGGCATCGTGGGCGGCGCGACCGCCGGCGGCGGGTCGTCCCCGCATGGGCGGGGGTGGTCCCCCTGATAAGGGCGGGGGCGGCGCGCGGGCGGCGTCGTCCCCGCATGCGGGGGTGGTCCGCACATTCGGAACTCGGTTTCCGCGCTGCGACATCCCGGGCACGCGGGTGGTCCTCTCCAGACGCCGATGGCGACATGGCAACCGATCGCCCCTGCACAGGCGGTAGTGGTCCCGCGCAGGCAATGACGCCGCCGCCGTGCAGAGTCATCCCCGCGTCAGTGTGCTCGAGCCCGGCTTCGCGACGGACGGCGGCTCGGTTGGGTCGTTTCGGTCGCGGTCGCGTCCGTCCTCCGTGCTGGAGGTGACGTGCCCCGTCAGTCGGTTGCCGCCTGGTCCGCGTCCTGGAGGGCTTCGGCGAGTTTGAGCAGGCCGGACGCCTTGGAGGACTTGACCAGGACGATGTCACCGGTTGCCAGCTGCTCCTCGAGGAGCAGCAGCGCGGCCGGGACGTCGGGGGCCAGGTGGGTGGCGGCTCCGGCGGAGCGGGCGCCCTGCTCCAGGCGGGCGGCGTCGGTGCCGCCGACGGCGACGACGAGGTCGGCGCCGGACTGGGCGGCGAAGGCGCCGACGGCTTCGTGCTGGTCGGGGGCGGTGTCGCCGAGTTCGGCCATCTCGCCGAGCACCGCGACCCGGCGGCGGCCCGGCATGGCGGCGAGGGCGCGCAGCGCGGCGCGGGCGGAGTCGGGGTTGGCGTTGAAGGCGTCGTTGACGATGGTGACGCCGTCGGCACGGGTGGTGACCTGCATCCGGCCCTGGGAGAGGGCGCGGGCGGCGGTCAGCGCGCGGGCGATGGCGGTGGTCGACATGCCCGCGGTGTGCGCGGCGGCCGCCGCGGCGAGCGCGTTGGAGACGTGGTGCTCGCCGTACAGGCCCAGTTCGACGGGGGCGGCGCCCTCGGGGGTGACCAGGGTGAACCGGGCCCGGCCCGCGTCGTCCATCCGCACGTCCTCGGCGCGCACCGCGGTGCCCTCGCCGCGCCCGAAGAAGAGCACGGACGCGCGGGTGCGGGCGGCCATCGCGGCCACCAGCGGGTCGTCGGCGTTGAGGATGGCCACGCCGCCGAGGTCGGCCGAGGGCAGCGCCTCGACCAGCTCGCCCTTGGCGCGCGCCGTCGCCTCCTTGCCGCCGAACTCGCCCATGTGCGCGGCGCCGACGTTCAGCACGATACCGACCGTGGGCGGCACCAGCCCGGTCAGGTAGGCGATGTGCCCGATCCCGCGCGCGCCCATCTCCAGCACCAGGTGGCGGGTGTCGGGGGCGGCGTTGAGCACCGTGATCGGCAGCCCGATCTCGTTGTTGCGGGAGCCGGGGGTGGCGGTCGTGGGCCCGTGCGCGGCCAGCACCTGCGCGAGCAGGTCCTTGGTACTGGTCTTGCCGGAGGAGCCGGTCAGCGCGATGACGGTGCAGTCGGGCAGCCGCCGCACCACGGCGCGCGCCAGCGCGCCGAGCGCGGTCTGCACGTCGTCGACGACGACCGCGGGCACCCCCACCGGCCGCCGCCCCAGCACCGCGACGGCTCCGGCGGCCACCGCCGCCTCGGCGTAGTCGTGGCCGTCGACCCGCTCCCCCTCGAAGGCGGCGAACAGGCCGCCGGGCCCCAGCCGCCGGGTGTCCTCGGCGACCGGCCCGGTCACCCGGGCCTCGGGGTCGGCGACCTCGCTCAGCCGCCCTCCGGTCACCTGCGCGATCTCCGCCAATGTCAGTTCCGGCACCCGAATCCGCCCCCTCCGCGGCCGCACGGACCCGGATCCCCGACAATCGCCGGATCCCGACCCGCGCACGACACGACCCGCCCGGCAAGGGCGCGACGATCGTCTCTCGCTCTGTTCCGCCCACCGGCGGCCTCCGAACCGCCTGACGCGGCCCAGCCCTCCAACGCCCGGCAGTCTACTCGCCGCGCCCCCGCCCACCCCCGGACCGACGCGGCCCCACGCGCCTCTCGGCGCACCGCCCACGGGCACGAGAACACCGCTGCGCACAGGTGGGGACGTGCTCGCACGTCCCTCCGGTGGCCAGGGGCCGGCTCGAACCGCCGACCTGCGCTTCAGCGGGTCACCCCCGACCTCATATGCGTCCTCGGCGACCTGCGCATTGTCCGGCCGGTAGCACCGGCCCCCATGCTCCAGGACGCATTCGGCGCGAGCACAGCCCCTTACGGACGCCGTCCTGCCGGGCCTGGCGGTCCGGTAGCAGGAGGGCTGGTCGCATGAGTGTGATCGGCGCCGTCCCCGGCACAGATCGCGCGGGCGTTCAAGAGCCGTCTGAGGACGCCGGCAGAATCCGCGCGTCCACCGGCACTTCGGCGTCGACTGCCCCGGCGGCGCGGCCGTCGAGGACCTGGCGGACTCGCCGCCGACATCTGACCTCGACCAGAGCCGAGGTCCTACCGTACTGATGGACTGGCGGGACATCTTCCATGGCGCGGAGGAGAAGGCAGTGATCGTCACCATCGCGAGGGTCACCGACCCCGATCGGTTCCTGGAGGTCTTCACGACCATCGGCGCGGAGAAGCGGCGGGAGCACGGCTGCCGGAGCGCCCGGGTCTACTTCGATCCCGACGACGCGCACCGGGTGTGGTCCTTCTTCGACTGGGACGCGCAGGACTACGACGGCTTCCTCGCGGACCCCGAGGTCCCGGCCATCGCCCGAGAACTCGGGCTCCAGGCGCCGCCCGTGCACGCCGTCGCCGCGACCGAGCTCGACGCCTGACCACTAGGGCACGGCGACCGCGAGGTCTTCTGGGGCGCCACCGACACGGCCACTCGCGTCCGTCGTCCACCGATGGCTCTGGCGGGCGGCGGAGGCGCAGCGACAAGCACCTGGACCGTGAAAAGGGGCTGTCACCTGTATCCGCAGGTGACAGCCCCTTTCTTATGTCTGTTGTCTGTGGCCGGAGGCGAGGTCGATCCGCCCACCTTCCAGGCGGGCTCCCCCGCTGCGCCGACCCAGCGTCTCAGCCGCACAGACTCCCGCAGTCGCCCCGCACGTGCCTCCGCTTGGACGCGTACTGGGCGTACGGCGGTCGCACGGAGCCGCACTGTGGGGCCGTTCCCGGCTCCCAGCCCCATCAGGGCTGGTCGTCCACCTCTTCGATGAGTTCCGCCGCGGTCGCGCCCGGCCTTACTCGAATATCGAAGGTGTAGCCCTGGTCGCAGAACACCAGGTCGACTTCGTCCGGCATCCACTGGCGGAGCAAGCAGGCGAGCCGCGCAGAGTCCGCCAGGGCCGCATCCAGGTAGAGGCCCGTCGCGTCTTCCGGCATGAACACCTCACTCGGACCTTCATCCGTGCTGAAGCTCCACCTGAAGGCACATGCCTCACTACGTCGCGTCGGGTCGACTTCGACCCCTGGCCAAAGGTCGGTGACCGCGGCGGTCACGACGGCCGAACTGACCCGCCACGTGGTGGTCGAACCATCGAAGAACGCCATGAACGCGGCCATGCCGCGTGTCTACCACGTCCCAGCCGCGCCGTCCGATTGCCGTCCGACCTGCCGCAGCGGCCGACCACGGGATCGCGATCGCCGCCTCCGCAGGGGAGATGGTGGTGCAGCGCACCCGTGCGCCGGTTGGGGGTGACGTTCCCACCCACAGCCACCGAAGCCGAAAACGCCCCGAACCCTGCTGTGCAGGTCTCGGGGCGCTTATGGATGTCACTCGTGTGGCCAGAGGCGGGGTCGAACCGCCGACCTTCCGCTTTTCAGCGGATCACGCCAAGCTCGCCACCAATCCCAGTGACCTGCGCGTTCTCTGGCCAGCAGGGCATACTCTCCGTTTTCCAACGCGCATTCAACGCGAGTCCCCTCTGCGGACGCCATCCGACCCATTCTGACGAGGTGTCGTAGAGGGGGCGACATGGCCACCCGCCAGGAGGTCACAGACACGCCGACCATCACGCCCGCGGGACAGCCAGGTCACGGGGATCAGGTGTCGTTGGTGCGGCGGAGCTCATCGAGAAGGTTCTGGGCGTCGGCGCTCCTGTGGGCGTCGCCCGTCTCGGTGTACAGGGCCACCGCGTGTTCCGCTGCGGCCACAGCTTCACGCACCTGTCCACTGGCTTGTAGCGCCAGCCCCAGGTTGTTCCACGCCATCGCCTCGCCGTGTCGGTCGCCCACCTCCCGGAAGAGGTTGCGGGCGTGCTCGTGGGCGTGGATCGCTTCGTCGAACCGCCGCACCTGCCGCAGGGCGAGCCCCAGGTTGTTCCACGCCGTCGCCTCGCGGTGGCGGTCGCCCACCTCCTGGTGGAGGGTGCGGGCCTGCTCGCAGGCGTGGATGGCTTCGTCGAACCGCCGCACCTGCCGCAGGGCGAGCCCCAGGTTGTTCCACGCCGTCGCCTCGCGGTGGCGGTCGCCCACCTCCTGGTGGAGGGTGCGGGCCTGCTGGTGGGCGTGGATCGCTTCGTCGAACCGCCGCACCTGCCGCAGGGCGGTCCCCAGGTTGTTCCACGCCCTCGCCTCGCGATGGTGGTCGCCGGTGTGGTGGGCGGTGTCGCGGGCGATGGTGGACAGGGTGATCTGATCGTCGAAGTAGCGCCGCCAGTCCAGGTAGTAGGCCAGCAGCAGCGGCAGGCGGATCGCCGTTGTGGTGTGGCCGGTGGCCTGGGCGGTGATGGTGGTGGCGATGAGGTTGGGGCGTTCGGCGTCCAACCACGCCAACGCCTCCTCCCGGCCGGCGAAGACCTCAGGCACCTCATCGCCGGGCAGCGCCCGTAGGTGGTCGTCGGCGGCGTCGGCCAGGGCGATGTAGTGGGCGAACAGCCGGGTCCGCGCCTGGTCCTGGTAGTCGGCTGCGGCGGGGTCGGTTTCGGTTTGGGTGTGGAGGTGGTGGTGGGCGTAGGCGGCGACCAGGTCGTGCATCGACCACCGCCCGCTCTGGGGGTCCTCGCGCAGCAGGTGGGCGTCGGCCAACTCCAGCAGGACTTCGGCCGCGTCGTCCTCGGCCAGGTCGGCGAGGGCGGCGGCGGCCGGGGTGGAGATATCGGGGCCGGGGTTGAGGGCCAGTAGGGCGAACACCCGCGCCTGCTGGGGGGACAGTTGCTGGTGGGACAGGTCGAAGGTGGCCCGCAGCGTGCGCTCGCCGTCGTCCAGGCGGGTGAGCCGGGTGGCGGTGTCGGTGAGCCGCTCGGCCAGCCGCCCCGGGCGCAGACTCCGGGAACGTACCAGCAGCGCGGCCGTGATCTGCAACGCCAGCGGCAACCCCCCACACGCCGCCGCCAACCGGGCCAGCCCGTCGGCGTCATCGGCGCGGCCGTCGGCCGGGTTGGCGGTACGCAGCTCGACGCGAAGCACCTCCACCGCCGCCTCAGGCGCCAGTACGTCCAGGTCGATGATGGCCGCCCCCAGCGTGACCAGCCGGTAGCGGGAGGTCACCAGCAACCGATGCCCACCCACTCCAGGCAGCAGCCAATGCACCTGGGCGCGATCGCGGGCGTTGTCGGCCACCACCAGCACCGGCCCCCCACGCTCGGCGGCCACCTCCTCCAACCGCGACCGGTACAGCGCGGCCCGCTCCTCCACCGTCGGCGGGATGTGGATCGCCGCGACCCCCAGCAGCCGCAGTACCGTCTCCAGCGCCTCACCCGCCCCCATGGGCGCACCCTCAGCGCTGTGGCCACGCAGGTCCACCGGCACCGTCGCCGAGAACCACCCCCGCGCCCGCGCCTGGTGGTCAGCCGCCGCGGCCAGAGTGCTCTTACCCACCCCGCCCATCCCGGCCACCGCCGACACCACCACACCCACCCCAACCCCGGCGGAGGGATCCAGCACGGCCAGCAACCGCCCCAAAACCTCCTCCCGGCCGGCGAACCCCGCCGGGAGCACCGGCAACCCCGCCAACGCCCGGGGAGCGGCGCCGTGATCATGGTGGATCTCCTGCTTGCCCACCACCGGAGCCTGGAACTCACCGCTGATCGTGACCTGGTCACCCGGATGAGACGTCACCGTGACCGGAGCGGTGAAGTCCCGCCCCTGCACCACACTCCCGCCGACCGTGCCCGACGCTGTATTCGCCATCGCGCCAGGCGAAGCCGGCTCCCCCGCCGCCTCAGTCCCCGTTCGGTGAGAGCGGACCGCCCACACCACACACGGCACCACCAACCCCAGCGCGGCGACGATGCCCGCGACCCACCCAGCCGCCTCCCACCCCTGGCGAGACGTCGGACCGCCCCCCACCCACAACCCAGCAGCGATCACCCCCACCACCGCCAACACCGCCACGCCGACCCACACCCACCTGGCCATGCCGAAAGTCTCCCCACCCCCCACCGACCACGCCCCGAAACACCCAACCTGGCCAAGCCCGGCCACAACCCCGCCCACCAGCACCCCGGGAGGCGACGGCCCTCATCCTTATCAGGAAGGCGGCGCAACCGCCGGAGCACCGAAGATGGCCGCCCCACCAGTGCGAACGCTTCGCCGACGTCCGCCCACGTCCGCTGGGATCCGTGGGGTCTGCTGTACTTCGCTGCTGTACGGCCGCTGTTGGTGCGGGGGGGCGGGTCGGGTGGATGGTGGTGCGGGTCGGGGGTGTTGTCGGGAGAATCCTGCTTGGGAGGGTAAAGCGGGATGGTGAAGCGTGCGGATGCCGGCGGTCAGCGCAACGAGGTGACCGGTGCCGAGGTGGGCGGCTCGGTCGTGCAGGTTAGGGACGTCAGCGGTGATGTGTACGTCCACGGCGCGGAGTCCGCGAAGCCGCAGTGGCCGGTGCTGGTGGGGGTGGTGCCGAATCCGGCCGAGTGCTTCCAACACCGTCTCCAGGCGGATCAGATCGATGCGGCTGTCGCTGGTGGTAGAACCGCGGTGCTGTGTCAGGTGCTGTGGGGGATGGGCGGGGTGGGCAAGACCCAACTGGCCGCCCACTACGCCCGGGAGGCGCGGCGGTCGGGTGAGGTGGAACTGCTGGTGTGGGTGAGCGCCACCACCCGGCAGGCCATCCAGAGCGCCTACGCTGAGGCGGCCGAGCAGGTGGTGAACGCCGATCCCGGGGATCCGGAACGAGCCGCGGAGCGGTTCTTGGCCTGGTTGCAGGGCACTACCCGGCGGTGGCTGGTGGTGCTTGACGACGTGGTGGATCCGGGGGATGCGCGGGGATTGTGGCCGCCGGCCACGTCAATGGGACGGGTGGTGGTGACCACTCGGCGGCGCAGCGCCGCGCTGGCCGGCGAGGGCCGGCGGGTCATCGACGTCGGCGTGTTCACCCCTGAGCAGGCCCAGGCGTATCTCGTGGCCAAGCTGGCGGCGCACGGCCACACCGACGAGCCCGCCCAGATCCGCGGACTCGCCCAGGACCTCGGGTTCTTGCCGCTGGCGCTGGCCCAGGCCGCCGCCTACCTGATCGATGTGGGCCTGGACTGCGCGGAGTACCGTGCCCAACTGGCCGACCGTTCCCACACCCTGGAGACTCTGGTCCCCGCCGCCGGCGAGCTGCCCGATGACCACCGGGCGCCGGTGGCCGCGGTCTGGTCGTTGTCGGTCGAACACGCCAACCAGCTGCCTCCCCAGGGGCTGGCCGCCGGGATGCTGGAACTGGCCAGTGTCTTGGACCCCAACGGCTTCCCCAGCACCGTCCTGACCAGCCAACCAGCCCGGAGCTACCTGGCACTGCGCCGCACCTGCCCCGCCGAACCCTCCACCGGGGCGGAAGAGGAGGCGGAGCCGGTGAGTGAGGAGGACGCAGTCAAGGCGCTGCGCGTGCTGCACCGGATGAGCCTGCTCGACCACACCCCCACCACCCCCCACCGACAGGTCCGGGTCCACGGCCTCGTCCAACGCGCCACCCGCGAGAACACACCCGCCCCGTGGCGCGACACGGTGCACCGCTGTTGCGCTGACGTCTTAGTGGAGGTGTGGCCGGAGGTGGAGCGCGACACCGACCTGGCCCAGGTGCTGCGCGCCAACGCCGCCGCCCTCATCGCCCACGTCGATGCCAGCCTGTGGAGTCCCGACGCTCACCTGCTGCTGTTTCGGATGGGGCGGAGCCTGGGGGAGGCTGGGCTGGTGAGTGCGGCCCTCGACCACTTTCGCACCCTCCACACCACCGCACTCCACCACCTCGGCCCCGATCACCCTGACACCCTGTTCACCCGCAGCAACCTCGCTGGCTGGCGGGGAGAAGCCGGGGACGCGGCCGGTGCTGTCGCCGCCTTCGAGCGGCTCCTGGCCGACCACCTTCGAGTCTTGGGCCCTGACCACCCCGACACCCTGACCACCGGCAGCAACCTCGCCAGCTGGCGGGGAGAAGCTGGAGACGCGGCCGGCGCTGTCGCCGCCTTCGAACAACTCCTCGCCGACCACCTTCGAGTCTTGGGCCCTGACCACCCCGACACCCTGACCACCGGCAGCAACCTCGCCAGCTGGCGGGGAGAGGCCGGGGACGCGGCCGGCGCTGTCGCCGCCTTCGAACAACTCCTCGCCGACCACCTTCGAGTCTTGGGCCCCGACCACCCCCACACCTTGACCACCCGCAGCAACCTCGCCAGATGGCGGGGATGGGCCGGGGACGCAGCCGGCGCTGTCGCCGCTTACGAACATCTCCTCGCCGACCAGCTCCGGGTGCTGGGCCCTGACCACCCCGACACCCTGACCACCGGCAGCAACCTCGCCAGCTGGCGGGGAGAAGCTGGAGACGCGGCCGGCGCTGTCGCCGCCTTCGAACAACTCCTCGCCGACCACCTTCGAGTCTTGGGCCCTGACCACCCCGACACCCTGACCACCGGCAGCAACCTCGCCAGCTGGCGGGGATGGGCCGGGGACGCGGCCGGCGCTGTCGCCGCCTTCGAACAACTCCTGGCCGACCGGCTCCGGGTGCTGGGCCCTGACCATCCCCACACCCTGACCACCCGCAGCAACCTCGCCCACTGGCGCGGAGAAGCCGGGGACGCGGCCGGCGCCGCCGCAGCCCTCGAGCGGCTCCTGGCCGACCGGCTCCGGGTGCTGGGCCCTGACCATCCCCACACCCTGACCACCCGCAGCAACCTCGCCAGATGGCGGGGATGGGCCGGGGACGCAGCCGGCGCTGTCGCCGCCTTCGAACAACTCCTCGCCGACCGGCTCCGGGTGCTGGGCCCCGACCACCCCCACACCTTGACCACCCGCAGCAACCTCGCCAGATGGCGGGGATGGGCCGGGGACGCAGCCGGCGCTGTCGCCGCCTTCGAACAACTCCTCGCCGACCAGCTCCGGGTGCTGGGCCCCGACCACCCCCACACCCTCACCACCCGCAGCAACCTCGCCCACTGGCGCGGAGAAGCCGGGGACGCGGCCGGCGCCGCCGCAGCCCTCGAGCAGCTCCTAGCCGACCACCTTCGAGTCTTGGGCCCTGACCATCCCCACACCCTGACCACCCGCAGCAACCTCGCCCACTGGCGCGGAGAAGCCGGGGACGCGGCCGGCGCCGCCGCAGCCTTCGAACAACTTCTGGCCGACCAGCTCCGGGTGCTGAACTCCGACCATCCCAGCACCCTGCTCACCCGCGACAACCTCGCCCACTGGCGGGAACGTGCGGGTGAAGGGGAGCCGCCCTCCGGCGCGGCCCCGATCGCTGACTGAAGGTTGTACGGAGCTTCCCCAAGACGCACGTCACTTGGTCGTCCAGCGACGCTGCGCGGTGTTCTGTCTATGGGATTCAGCGCGGACGCCCACCGCCACCGCTCACCGACAACCACCGAGACCGCAAAAGGGCCCGTCACCTGTTCATGCAGGTGACGGGCCTTTTTCGCATGTCTACCGACTGTGGCCAGAGGCGGGGTCGAACCGCCGACCTTCCGCTTTTCAGGCGGACGCTCGTACCGACTGAGCTATCTGGCCTGGCTGCACCAGCCTAACCGGCGCTGAGCGGTCCTGACGGGATTTGAACCCGCGGCCTCCACCTTGACAGGGTGGCGAGCACTCCAAACTGCTCCACAGGACCTTGCGCTTTCGCGTCGCCCCGAGTCTATCGCGGCTTCGCAGTACTTCTGCCGCCCCTGGTTGGCGGACGCCTTCGAAGAACGAGGGGGCGTTCGCTGCTCCGTACCGGGCAACGCGTTCAGTGTAGCGTCGCCGCGTACCGGTGGCGACCTGGTTTGCGGGCGGGACCTCGCGCCCGTGCGGTGGCGCCGTGCGATGCTGCGGGCATGGCCTCAGCCTCCTCGCCCTCCCCCGTGACGCAGGCCCCAGGGGCGCGCGGCGCCGCGATCGTCACGGGCGCCTCGCGCGGGCTGGGCGCCGCCATCGCGCGGCGGCTGGGCCGGGACGGCTGGCCGGTGGCGGTGAACCACTTCGGGGAGCCCGAGGAGGCGGCTCGGGTGGCCGGGGCGATCGCGCGGGCCGGGGGCACGGCGGGGGTGTTCGACGCCGATGTCACCGACGAGGCGGCGGTCGACGGCCTGGTCGCGGCGGTCACGGACCGGCTCGGCCCGGCGGAGGTGCTGGTGGTGAACGCCACCGGTCCGCAGCCTCCGGTCGCGGTGGAGGACCTGACCTGGCAGACACACCTGGACCAGCTCGTCTACTTCGTGAAGAGCCCGACCCTGCTGCTGCGCGCCGTCCTGCCCGCCATGCGCGCCCGTGGGCGCGGCCGCGTCGTCAACATCGGCTCCGACATGTTCCACCGCGCCCTGCCCGGCTGGTCGGCCTACACCGCCGCCAAGGGCGCCCAGCTCGGCCTCACCCGCGCCTGGGCCCGCGAGCTCGGCCCGGCCGGCATCACCGTCAACCTGGTCGCCCCCGGCTGGATCCCGGTAGAGCGCCACGCCGGCACCCCCGCCGAACTCCACGCCGCCTACGTGGCCGAGAGCCCCCTCAACCGCCCCGGCCTACCAGACGACATCGCCGCCGCCGTCTCCTTCCTGACCTCCCCGGACGCCGCCCACATCACCGCCCAGGAACTCCCCGTCAACGGCGGCCACACCTTCTGAAGGCATCCCCGCCCCAGGACCGATCCCCCTCCCGCCCAGGGGGGCGACCCCACATCCATTCTCCCGCGCTCCCGTGCGCCGGAGCGAGCCCCTACCCACCGGTTGTGGACAACGCGCCCGCACCCGCCGCAGCCTGTGGAAAACCATGCCGAGCCGCACAACCGAGCCCGCACCCCCAAGGCAAGCCCACCCGACCAGGCCCGCACCGCCACGCCGCCAGCTGGGCAAGCACTCTGTCCGCCGCCCCAGCGCGAAGACGCGCCCCCAACACCACCGAAGCAACTCCCACCGAGGCCCCGCCCCCACACCCAAGAACGCCGAAGCCCCACCCAACACCGCAGAGCACCGCACCCCGAACCGCCCCCACAACGATGAAGGCCCAAGCCCCACTCAACGCCGCAGCGAACGCCCGAGCCCCACCTCAACGCCGCAAAGAGCCGAACCTCCACCCAACACCGCAAAGAACACCCAGGCAGAACCCCAACGACAAAAGGCCGAAGCCCCCACCCCAACGACAAGAAGACAAGAAGTCGAAGCCCCACCCCAGCAATCCGGGGGGAAAGGGGGCGCAGCCCCCAAAAAAGCGTCGCCCCCACAACCGCACCAAGACGCAACCGTCACAGCACGAGGGGGGCGTGGGGGGCGCAGCCCACCACATCGGGGGGCCCGGGGGGTCGTCCCCCCGGGCTAGCACCAGGAACCAGCGAAGCCGACCCAAAGGTCGGCGAGCAGGGTGCGGCCCAGTACCCCCAACGGGATTCGAACCCGTGCCGCCGCCTTGAAAGGGCGGTGTCCTAGGCCGCTAGACGATGGGGGCCGGTGTGCCCTCGCTGGTGGTGCCGCCTACCGTCGGGGACGCGGTCAAGGATAGGGGAGATCGCGGCCGACTACCAACGTGGTTTGCGCGGTGCGGTGGTGGGTGGGCGGGGTCATTCGCCGGTGGCGGCTCCGGCGGGTTCGTCGGCGGGGTCGGTGTTCTCGGTGTCGGCTTCGGCGGCGGCGCTGCCGCTGGGGCTGGGGCTGGGCTCGCTGGCGCTGGGACTCGGGCTCGGGCTGGGGGTGGGGACGGGTTCGGGGGTGATGGCGCGGTCGGGGTCGGTTTCGAGGTGGCGTTCGATCTGGGCGGAGTTGAGGCCGTAGCCGCCGAGGGTGATGTCGTCCCAGGCTTGGAGGCGGCGGGTCTCGGCGTCGAAGTAGAGGACGGACGCCTGGTAGGGGGTGGGGTCGCCGGTTTCGCTGTCGAGTCCGCGCAGGCCGGCGCCGCCGGTGGAGCCCTGGACGAAGAGGAAGGTGCCGGTGGGCAGCATCTCGGTCCAGCGGTTGTGGCCGTGTCCGGCCAGGACGAGGGGGACGTGGCCGCTGTAGCCGACGCCCTGGGCGGGGTCGTGGGCGATGGCGACGTCGACGGGCGGGTCGGCGGCGGCGATCCGGACGGCCTGCTGCCGGCCGAGGGCGAGGAGTTCGGCGTTGTCGGGGAGGCTGTTCCTGGTCTGCTGGTCGGGGGTGAAGCGGGGGTCGCCGGCGCCGTAGAAGGTGAGTCCGGCGACTTCGGCGGTGTCGTCGTCCAGGACGATGGCGTTGTCCTGCTCGGCGACGGCTTCCTGGGTGTTGGCGGAGTCGTGGTTGCCCCTGACCCAGATGTAGGGCACGGGGATGTCGGAGATGCCGTCGGCGAACTGGTCCTCGGGCTCGCTGCCGTGGTCGGTGAGGTCGCCGCTGTCGACGACGACGTCGATCTGGAACTGCTCGACCAGGGAGGCGATCACGTCCCAGGCGGCGGGGTTGAGGTGGATGTCGGAGACGTGCAGGACCCGGATGGTGTCCTCTTCGGCCTGGTAGACGGGCAGGTCGGCGGCTACCTGGTAGAGCTGGGAGACGTTGCCGACCAGCCGGGCGAGCTGCTGGGAGTAGTGGTCGAAGCGGTCGACGATGTCCTCGGCGCTGCCGATGAGGGACGGGGCGCCGGCGAGGAGCCCGCTGAACCGGGGTTCGGAGATCGAGGCGGGGTTGAAGGTGGCGGCGGCGAGGCCGCCGGTGGCGATGAGGGTGCCGAGCGCGGTTCCGGCGGCGATGCCGGCCCGCCGCCAGTCGCGGAAGACGATCAGTCCGGCGAGCCCGGCGCCGAGGGTGGCGACGGCGAAGCCGCGGGCGAGGAGCTGGACGATGCCGGCCACGGCGTCGTCGGCGATCCGGTCGGCGAGGGTGGTGAAGTAGCTGGGCTCGTTGAGCAGGCTCTGGGCCGCTTCGGGGTTGATCTCGTCGATGGTGACGTCGAGCGAGATCGGCCCGGTGTGGGTGTCGAGGCTGAGGGTGCCGAGCGGCGGCACGTGCAGGACGGTGTCGCCCTGGCCGTTGACGTTGAGGGAGAGGTTGACGTCGGCGGGCCCGATGGGGGTCGTGGTGGTGGAGCCGAGGAGGAGTCCGAGCCAGCCGCCGACCAGGCCGACCAGCACGATGGTGAGGATCTTCGCTCCGACGCGGGCCCTCACCCACCAGCGGCGCGGCACCCTGTCCCTGGCGCCGCGAATGATCTCGATCACTCGCTTGACCACCCCTCCATCATGCTCGCTCCCGGGAGCTTGAAGCAGAATGTGCTTGTGTTCGAGGTCTCACGCACTGAATTCGAGGAACTCGTGGCCGACGCGCTGGACGAGATTCCGGTCGAACTCATGCGCTTTCTGGACAATGTCGTCGTCCTGGTCTCGGACGATCCCCCTGAGCCGGGGCTGCTCGGGCTGTACACGGGGGTGCCGCTGACCGAGCGGGGGGAGCACTACTCGGGCATGCTGCCCGATCAGATCGAGATCTACTGGCGCGAGATCCTGGCGATCTGCGAGACGCGGGACGATGTGGTCGAAGAGGTCATGGTCACGGTCGTGCACGAAATCGCTCACCATTTCGGCATCGCCGACGAACGTCTGCACGAACTGGGCTGGGCCTAGCGGCGAACATCACGCGCCGTGCCCGTAGCGGTGCGCGGCGGGCCCGTCACAGCGGGCTAACCAGGGGGTCAGAGCTTGCGGCAAGGGGTTGCGATCGCCCGCCATCTCAGGCACGTTAGGTTACAGGTTCACCACTCAGTGTGAATATGCTGCGAGGCATCACTCCGCGCGCCCTGGAAGTCCGGCCGCGGAGCGTACCGCTGCGGGTACCGGCAGCGCTCACCGTCGTGGGAGGCAGGGAGATGACCATGGCCGCCGAACCGGAGGTCCCGGGGACGGCGGACGGAGATCCGGCGGCGGAGAGCGCTCCCAGATCAGCGAGATCAGTGCCGGAGCGGCAGGCCACCTTCCGCGACGCGATCGCCGTCCGCGAGTTCCGCGGCCTCTGGGCCGCCCAGGCTTTCGCGCTGGTCGGCGACCAGTTGGCCGGGCTGGCCATCGCCGCGCTCGTCTACCAGCGCACCGAGTCCGCGCTGCTGACGGCGTTCACCTACGCGCTCACCCTGCTGCCGCCGCTGATCGGCGGGCCGCTGCTGTCGGTGCTGAGCGACCTGTTCCCGCGCCGCCGGGTGATGATCTGCTGCGACCTCGCCCGCGCCTGCCTGGTCGCGCTGATGGCGGTGCCGCACATGCCGCTGCCGGTGCTGTGCGCGCTGCTGTTCGCCAACATGCTGCTCGGCATCCCCTACGCCTCCTCGCGCGCGGCGACCCTCTCCATCGTGCTGCGCGGCGACACCTACGTGGCGGGCAACGCGCTGATCGGCATCACCAACCAGGCGGGCTCGGTGGCGGGGCTGGTGGTCGGCGGCACGGTGCTGGGGCTGATCGGCACCCAGGTGGCGCTCGCGGTGAACAGCGTCACCTTCCTGGGCTCCGCGCTGGTGATCCTGACGCTGCT
This sequence comes from Allonocardiopsis opalescens, assembly GCF_003002095.1. Taxonomy (GTDB): domain Bacteria; phylum Actinomycetota; class Actinomycetes; order Streptosporangiales; family Streptosporangiaceae; genus Allonocardiopsis; species Allonocardiopsis opalescens. Next base: position 692,643 of record NZ_PVZC01000002.1, read on the forward strand.
GCGGCCGCGTCCGGCCGCCCGCACCGGGGGCGGGCGCGGCCCGGCCTTCTGGCTGGTGCTGCGCGACGGCGCCCGGCTGGTCTTCGGCGACCGCAGGCTGCGGCTGCTGATGCTCTACGGCTGGCTGTGCGGCTTCTACGTGATCCCGGAGGGCATCGCGCTGCCGTACGCGGCCGCGCTGGGCGGCGGCGCGGCGACGGCCGGGCTGCTGATGGCGTCGATGCCGCTGGGCGCGGTGGTGGGAGCGGTGCTCATCACCCGGCTGGTCCGCCCGGCCGACCGGCTGCGGCTGATGCCGGCGATGGCGGTGCTGGCCTGCCTGCCGCTGGTGCTGTCGTACTTCCACCCGCCGCTGTGGCTGACCTTCACCCTGTGGGCGGTCTCGGGCCTGGGCAGCTCCTACCAGATCGCGGCCAATGCCGCCTTCGTGATGAGCGTGCCCGACGCCGGCCGCGGGCTGGCCTTCGGGCTGGCCGTGTCGGGCCTGCACGTGGTGCAGGGGGTGGGCATCATCGGCGCCGGGGCGCTCGCCCAGGTGCTCGGGGCCGAGCCGGTGGTGGCGCTCGGCGGGCTGGGCGGCCTGATCGCCGCGGGGTTGCTGGCGTCCGGCTGGCGCCGGGTGCGCGAGCGCCCGGACCTGGAGTCCGGAACGCTGCCGCCCTAGCGGCCCGGCCGGTACGCGGTACGGGCCGGCGCGGGTGCGCCGGCCGGTGCGTCACTTGTTCTGGACGTTGCTGATCAGCGACTGCAGCACGGAGACGTCGGTGCGCTCGGACGGGATGACCAGCCAGGCGACGGCGTAGATCAGTACGCCGGAGAAGCCGACGACGGTCAGGACGGCCAGGATGACGCGGATCAGGTTGGCGTCGACGCCGGTGTACTCGCCCAGGCCGCCGCACACGCCCGCGATGACCCGCTGGCGTTCGCTCCGGCGCAGACTCCGATTGCCGTTCATGGTCCTGTGCTCCCCTCAGGATCGGTTCTGATCCCATGCTGCCCGTTCAGCGGCCGGAAACCCATTGGGGATGGCCCTGGTCGGCCCCTGATCCCGACCCTGACCGGTGCGGCGGCGCCGGGCGCGGACGCGAACCGGCCCCGTGCGTCCCCCTCCGGGGCGCACGGGGCCGGTTGTCCGGGACCGCGTGCCGGGTCAGTGGGCGGCGGTCCCGAGGGGATGCGGTCTGCGCCCCCGTGGCCAGGCCGCGCGAACCATGCTCGCGCGGGAAGCTTTCACCGTACTTGCGGACCGGCTGCGGTCCTAGACCGCCGGGCGGCCGGAAACGGACGCGCGCCGCACGCCGGTGCCGCGTGGCGAGCCACGGCGCCGGCGGGGGCGCGGCCGGGCGGGGATCAGGCGAGCCGGGCGCGGGCGCTCACCTGGACAGGCTTCGGGCGTCGTGGCCCTCGCGCAGCTCGTGGTAGAGCCGCTGGATCTCCGGAGTGGGGGTCACCCCCAACTCCCTGGCCAGCACCGACCGCAGGTGCTGGTACGCCTGGAGCGCTTCGGCCCGGCGGCCGGAGCGGTGCAGGGCGTCGATCAGCTGGGCGTGGAAGGACTCGTTCAGCGGGTGGGCGAGCACCAGCGAACGCAGTTCCGGGATCAGCTCCCTGGAGCGGCCCAGCGAGCGCTCGGCCTCCAGGCGGAGGTGGATCGCCCTGATCCGCAGCTCCTCCAGGTGGGTGGCGTGCGCGTGCAGCAGGCTGCCGACCTCGATGTGGGCGAACGCGGGTCCGCGCCACAGCGACAGCGCCTCGCGCAGCCGCGCGGCCGCCAGTTCGGGCCGGCCCTGGTCCAGCCGGGTGCGGCCCTCGTTGATGAGGTTCTCGAAGACGGTGGCGTCGACCTGCTCGTCGGTGGTCTGGATCAGGTAGCCCGGCGGCTGGGTGAGCAGCAGTTCGCGGGCGCTGGACGCCACGGACGCCCGGATGAAGATGCGGCGGGCGTGGTAGATGTACGTGCGCAGGGTGGTGAGTGCACTTCGCGGCGGACGCTGCCCCCACAGCTCCTCGATGAGCATGTCGACGCTGACGACCTCATTGCGCCGCATGAGCAGCAGTGCCAGGACCTGACCGGTCTTGGAGGCGTTCACCAGTACGGATCTGTTGTCGTCGGTGATGATTTCCAGTGATCCAAGGACATTGAATCTCATGGCGGGTTTCCTAACCTGCGCTTCTTCGCCGTCCTCCCCCATCAGCGAACCTGGTCCACCGGTCGGCCGATAACGGATTCCCCTGTCTCCGAAGACGACCGCCGACCTCACGTTCTTTTCCGATCCACTTTTGCGATTCCCCCGTGCTTTTCCGATATCGGACAGTGTTCCACCAGCGGCATTCCCGATTGGCCGTCGGGCGGACACTTCCCCACCTCCTACCTGTCACCGGCGTCGAACAACGGGCTGCACGCCCGCTCAGGGGAACGATAGTTCGCACTTGCTAACTAATTGCGACTATACGTGCCCCGCCCGTCCAGCACAACATGGGCCAGTGCGGCACAAGATGAGTCCTGAATTGTTCATGGCTACTCGAACGACTTTGGCAATCAACTGGACGGACATTTGTTTAATTTACGACTTTTGAAATTAACGCGACCGTAACGCCAGGTCGACCGCCCCGTACCGACGAACGCGAGAATTTCCGAGCTTATCCTATACGTGTATACCCTGAACGCAATCCTGAGCGGAGGACCCGGCAAAGCTTTGCACTTGTTTAACGTTGATAACGATCATCGGCATACAAAGCGATTACGTAGGCCGTATCACGCGTCACCCTCTGTATTCTTGAAATCGATTCATGTAGCTGCATTCATTCCAGAATGTAACCTGCCGATTACAAGGACGTTCCGCCGGGTCGGGTGCAGCGGCGGCGGCAGGTTCCGGACATGCCGAAACGGCCCCTTCCGTAGGGAAGGGGCCTTGATTCGGCCCGGATCCGCCCGCACCGGCCGCGAGCTGCGCGCCGGCGGCCGGCCCGGCTACAGGGTGTTCAGCGCGAACAGCGGCTCGTCGTACTCCACCGGGTCGCCGTTCTCCTTGAGCACCTCGGCGATCGTGCCGTCGGCATCCGCCGTCACCGGGATCATCAGCTTCATGACTTCGATGATGGCGACCTGCTGACCGGCGACGACGCTGTCGCCGACCTCCACGAAGGGCTTGGCGCCGGGCTCGGGCGCCCGGAAGAAGACCCCTACGGCCGGGGCCCGCAGCCGCCTGCGGCCGTCTTCGGCCGGCGCGGGCGCGGCCGCGGCCGGCGCGGGGGCCGCCGCCGCGACCGGCGCCGCCGCGAGGGCGGACACGGCGGCGGGTGCGGCGGCCGCCACCGGAGGCGCCGCGGGGGCCTGCGGCGCCGCGGTCTGCCAGTCGACCTCGACCGTCACCCCGCCCGCGCTGATCCGCAGCGCGGTCGGCGGCTGCGGGAATCCGGCGAGCAGCCGCAGCGCGCTCTCCCGGACCGCGTCGAGCGCCGAGTTCACGTCGTCCCGTGGAGCCTCGGCCCGGTCCGCGGCGGCCGCGCCGTCGGAGTCTCCGGAGCGGGAGGCGCTTGTTTCACCGTTCATCAGCAGAAATTCCCTTAACCGGTCCTGGACTGGAGGATCTCGTCGATCAGCGAGGTGGTGTGGTGGGCGGTCTGGAAGGCGGAATGGGACAGCACTCCGTCGAGGAATCGCGCGGTGGTGTGGATGCCGCGCCCTTCGACGCGCAGTTCGCCCAGCGCCCGCCGCATCCGCGCGATCGCCTGGTCGCGGTCGGGCGCCCACACGATGAGCTTGGCCAGCAGCGAGTCGTAGTTGGGCGGCACCGTGTACCCGGCGTAGACGTGGGTGTCGATGCGGGTGAAGGGGCCGCCGGGCGCCTCGAAGGTGCTGATGGTGCCGGGTGCGGGTGCGAAGGCCCGGTCGGGGTCCTCGGCGTTGATGCGGCACTCGATCGCGGCGCCGCGCAGCCGCACGTCGGCCTGGCCGATCCGCAGCGGCTGCCCGGCGGCGATGCGGATCTGCTCCTGGACCAGGTCGATGCCGGTGACCATCTCGGTGACGGGGTGCTCGACCTGGATCCGGCAGTTGACCTCCATGAAGTAGTAGCCGCCGGCCGGGTCGACCAGGAACTCGAAGGTGCCCGCGCCGGTGTAGCCGGCGGCGAGCGCGCCGGCCACCGCCGTGCGGCCCATCTCCTCGGCCATCCCGTCGGGGAGTTTCGGCGCGGGGCTCTCCTCGATGAGCTTCTGGTGCCGGCGCTGCACGGTGCAGTCGCGCTCGCCCAGGTGCACCGCGTTGCCGTGCCCGTCGCACAGCACCTGGATCTCCACGTGGCGGGCCTTGTCCAGGTACTTCTCCACGTAGACGCGGCCGTCGCCGAAGAGCATCTGGGCGGTCGCCTGGGTGCGCCGGAACTCGTCGGTGAAGCGGTCGGGATCGTGCACGACCGTCATACCGCGGCCGCCGCCGCCGGCGACCGCCTTCACGATCACCGGGAAGCCGATCTCCTCGGCCAGCCGCCTGGCCTGCTCGGTGTCGAGCGGGTCGAGGCTGCCGGGCAGCAGCGGCAGGCCGGCTCCGGCCATCAGCGAGCGCGCGGCCGCCTTGTCGCCGAGGGTGGCCATCACCTCGGGCCGGGGCCCGATCAGGGTGATGCCCGCCTCGCGGCAGGCGTCGGCGAAGTCGGGGTCCTCGGACAGGAAGCCGTAGCCGGGGTGGACGGCGTCCGCGCCGGTCTGGTCGGCGGCCTGGAGCACCGCCGAGGCGTCCAGGTAGCTGCGCGAGGGCTGGGCCGGACCGATCTGGACGGATTCGTCGGCGAAGCGGACCACCGCGGAGTCGCGGTCGGCCACCGAGTGCACCGCCACGGACGGGATGCCCAGTTCGCGGCAGGCGCGGGCGACCCGGAGCGCGATCTCGCCCCGGTTGGCGATCAACACTTTGCGGAACAACGGGGTGTCCGCCCTTCCTGGTGGTAACGGCGCGGGCGCGGCGGTGCTCACGCGTGCCGGCTGATGGTGCGGAGTTCGGCTTCGACGGTGACCGAGGAGCCGAACTGGCGGAAGCGGGCGCGTCGGTCGGCCGCCAGCTGGGGACCGGACAGCCGGCCGAGTTCGGCCAGTGACGAGTTCAGGGCGGCGCGCAGCCGGTCGGCGGCGGCCAGCGGGTCGGCGCCGGTGCCGCCGTCGGGTTCGGGGATGACGCCGTCGACCACGCCGAGGCGCAGCAGGCTCTGGGAGTCCAGGCCAAGGGCGCGGGCGGCGGTGGGCGCGGCGGCGGGGTCCTTCCAGATGATCGCGGCGCAGCCCTCGGGGCTGATGACGGAGTACACGGCGTGGGAGAACATCAGCACCCGGTTGGCCACCGCGATCCCCAGCGCACCGCCGCTGCCGCCCTCGCCGATGACGACGGAGACGACGGGCACGCGCAGCCCGGCCATCAGCCGCAGGTTCTCGGCGATCGCCACCGCCTGCCCCTGCTCCTCGGCGTCCGCGCCCGGGTAGGCGCCCGGGGTGTCCACCAGCGTGATGACCGGCAGGCCCAGCTTGTCGGCCAGCCGCATCAGGCGCGCCGCCTTGCGGTACCCGGCCGGGGTCGCCATCCCGTAGTTGCGGCCCATCAGCTCGCCGGGGCTGTGGCCCTTCTGCTGGCCGATCACCACGACGGGGCGGTCCGCCAGCATCGCGGTGCCGCCCACGATCGCCGCGCAGTCGGCCCCCATCCGGTCGCCGTGCAGCTCCTGGAAGTCGGTGAAGGCCATGCTCAGGTAGTCCAGCACCGTCGGACGGGAGATGTCGCGTGCGGTGCGCACCTGCTCCCAGGGGTCGGCCTCGCCCAGCGCCGCGGCGTCGCGCACCAGGGAGGCGGTGTCGGCCGCGGCCGGCTCGGCGCCGCCCGCCGTCCCGGAGCGCCGCCCGCCGTGGCCCACGCGCAGCAGCCTGCCGAGTTCGGCGCGCAGCCGGGCGCGGGGCACGATCATGTCCACGATCCCGCGCTCCAGCAGGAACTCCGCGGTCTGGAACTCGTCGGGCAGCACCTGGCGGATCGTCTGCTCGATCACCCGCCGCCCGGCGAAGCCGAGGCGGGCGCCGGGCTCGGCGACGATCACGTCGCCGAGGGTGGCGAAGGAGGCGGCCACACCGCCGAAGGTGGGGTCGGTGATCAGCGAGATGGTCATGATCCCGGCCTCGTCCAGCTGGCCCAGGGCGGCGCTGGTCTTGGCCATCTGCATCAGCGAGAGCGCGCCCTCCTGCATCCGGGCGCCGCCCGAGGCGGTCACCATCAGCAGCGGCGTGCTCTCCTCAAGGGCGGTCTCCATGGCGAGGGTCAGCAGTTCGCCGACCGCGCTGCCGAGGCTGCCGCCCAGGAAGCGGAAGTCCATCACCGCCGCGATCACCGGGGCCCCGTCGACGGTTATCCGCGCGCAGACGACCGCCTCGTCCAGCTCCGTGCTCCGCCGTGCCTTGGCCAGGCGGGCCGGATAGGGCACCGAATCCACGAAGCCCAGCGGATCGGGGCTGTTCACCGCCAGCTGCAGCGGCTCGTACCGCCCGCCGTCGGCCAGCAGCTCCAGCCGCTGCTCGGCGGTCAGGCGCTGGTGCCAGCCGCACTCGGCGCACACCCGCAGGTCCCGGGCGAAGCGTTTCCCGTAGACGACCCGGCCGCAGCCCTCACAGCGCACCCATCCCTGGACGGTGCGCCTCTCTTCGACGGTCTGCGTCATGTGCACTCTCCTTAACGAAGATCCGGGGAACCGGGGGCCCAGGGCGGGGGACGGCGGCCCGCCGTGCGGCGCCCGCTGGGACGGGCGCCGCACGGCCTGGGTGGGCCGCCTGCTCTGGAGGACGGGAGGCGTCAGATCTCGATCGTCGTCCCGTCGAACCTGGTGAGGTGGAAGGTGTTCTGCTCGTTGGTGGTCGCCTTCTGGTCGCGCAGCAGGCCGATGGCGGCCTCCTCGCCGAGGGTGAAGGCGTCCAGGAAGGAGCTGCGCCAGTGGACGCCGCCCATGTTGCGGCCGTTGCCGATGTTGGCGGCCAGCTTGTTCAGCTCGCCGCCGATGGTCAGCTGGCCGGCGTCGGAGCCGGTGTAGGGCACCAGCGCGGTGCCGTCGGCGTTGGGGACCAGCGGGTCCGGCAGCGGGCAGTCCTCGTTGAACCAGGCCTTGAGCACGGTGGCGCAGGCGCCGGCGACGGTGGCGTGGCCGCTGGGGTAGTCCGGACTCATCGGCGACGCCTCGGGGAAGGCCTGCGGCAGCAGGTAGGAGCCGTACTGGCTGCGGATCCGGTCGAGCACGTCCGCATTGAGCAGCTCGTCGTTGAGCAGCCCGTCGTAGCGGCCCGGGGCGCGGTTGAGCTGCACCTCGATCCGGCAGGAGACGACCTCGGGCCGGAGGCGGCGCTGGATGCCCCACTGCTGGAGGAGGTTGGGCTTGCGGGCGACCTTGTCGGCCTCGGCGATCAGGGTGAGCAGGTGCGGCATGCCGAAGGTGGCGAAGCCCATCTGCCGCGGCCGGCCGAGGTAGGGGTTGCCCTGGTCCAGCAGCTCGTTCTGCGGGATGCCGCTGGCCAGCAGGATCAGCGCGGCGTTGATGTAGGGCTGGTAGCCCTGGTCGAAGTGGGTGTAGTGGGCGAGGTCGCGGGCGTTGCGGATGTAGCGGGTGTCGGAGAAGTTCCGCTCGGTGGCGCGCGGGTCGCCGCGCTGGATGAGCAGGTAGTCGCCGAACTCGGTGGCGAAGTCCAGGTTGGGCCGCACGGTATCCAGGCGCTGGGCGGTGCGGTGCGGGCCGAACTGCACGTCGCGGAGCAGGAACTGCGAGACGTACGGGCCGACCAGGTCACCCGGGGTGTTGCCGCGGAACAGCGTGCGTGCGGTGACCCGGCCGCCCTGCTTGGGGCCGGCGAACCCGGACAGGCCCGACAGGCTGGTCGCGGCCGCGTCCACCAGCGCGGGGTTGGACTCGTACTCGATGAACGGCACGTCGCGCAGCAGCGCCATCCAGTAGTCCTCGACCATCTCGCCGGCGAACTCCGCCGAGCCCATGGAGGGCGCGGGCGGGCAGAGCAGGCGGTAGGAGTCGGGGCCCTGGAGGTCGTAGGCGTAGATGATCTGCGGGTTCAGCTGCGGCCGCGCGTTGGGCACGCCGGGCGGGACGGCGTCGAAGTCGGCGGGGTCGCCGGTCTCGAAGGCGTGCAGGTACGCCTCGTAGGCGGCCGTGTCGACCTCGCCGTACTCGTTGTGGGGCATGCCCTTGTGGTAGGCGCCCAGGTAGCCCGGCATCGCCTCCTCGCCGTTGGTCTCCTGGCGCGGGTACGGGTCGCGGTAGGAGCGGTTCGAGGCGGCCTTGCGGATCTCGGCGCCGCGGCGGCGGCGGGCGAGGCCGCGTCCGGGCCGGACGTCGAAGGACGACGAGACCTGCTGCGCGTCGGCGCTGCCCGCGCCGGCCACGGTGAGCATTCCGGCGCCGGCTCCGGCGCCGGCGAGCCCTAGGAAGCGGCGCCGGTTGACGTTGTCAGGTACGGATTCCTCAGCCATGAAGGGAGACCTTCCATCGGTCGGTACTTCGGGGGGTGGCGGCCGGCGACCGCTCCATGGGCACCGTTCCGGCACCCGTGCACCGCGCCCCCACAGGCCGGTGCGGATCGGTCTGAGCCATGGACATTTCGGACATCGGCCGGACGCGAGCGCCCGGCTGTCGGAGTGGACCGGTGATGAGTCGGGATGAATCTGGTCGAACCGGGAGAAATTAACGCCGACCAGAACGGAAAGTTACGGGCACGGCGGGCGGTGCGGGGTGGATCTTCGGAGCGGCCACGCGTCCGGCTCCGGCCACCGCCGCGATCAGAGGCCCTTGCCGCGCAGCGACTTCGGCCAGATGCCCTGCTTGCCGGGGGCGAGGATGCCCTTGGGGTCGAGCGCGTCCTTGACGCGCTCGCTCAGCCGCATCAGCGCGCCGTCGTTGAAGCTGAAGGTGGCGGCGACCTCGTCCATGATCGCCGGGTGCGCCCGGTAGGCGCCGTAGCCGCGCTCGGCGGCCTGGCGGATCAGCTGCTTGGTGAAGGCCAGCGTGCGGGTCCGGTCGTCGGGGTCCTTGGTGTCGAACATGGTCATCTGGATGTGGTGCATCTCGCGGCGGCCGACGATCCAGTTGCCCATGTAGTCCTTGCCGAACTCCAGGCAGGCGTCCCGCACCATCGCGTACTGGCTGAGGGCGTCCTCGCTGGTGGCCGGCGACAGCGGCGCGAAGTCCACATGCCCGCCGTTGTCGAACCACTGGAAGATGTCGGCGGTCTCCAGGTTGGGCTGGCAGGCCATCACCTTCGCGCGGGTGGCGAGCACCGGGCTGTCGTGCTCGCCGGCCAGGTAGAAGGAGGCGCCGGGGATGGTCGAGAAGGCGTCCCTGACGGTCTGCCACTGCAGGTCGATGGAGGCCTGCGGGCCGTACATCGCGCCGTAGAAGTTCCACCAGCCGATGTTCAGGTCCGCCATGATCTTGCGCGAGACGCTGTCGGGGACCGGACCGGTGCCGGAGTAGAAGTGCGACCGCGGCGCGACGGCGGCGGCGTCCAGCAGCACGCTGCGCAGGCTCGGCACATTGGTGATGGTGCCGTTCATCTTCAGCGTCCGCAGGATCTCCACGAAGGGGCCGAGGTCCTCCTCGTGCGCCAGCGTGATCATGTACGCCTGGTAGCCGGGCGGCTTGGGCAGCAGCCACAGGCCCATCTTGGTGACGATGCCGAAGTTGGACTGGGTGAAGATGCCGTCGTAGACGGGCCCGAAGCCGTACTTGAACAGCTGCGCGGTGGAGCTGCCCGGCACGCCGCCCATACCGGTGCGCACCACGTCGCCGTCGGCCAGCACGACCTCCATGCCGCACTGGATCGCGAAGTGGTCGCCGTAGGCGGTGTAGCCGACGCCGCGCTCCAGGGTGTTGCCGAGCACGCTGCCCCAGCCGAGGTCGGGCACGTCGACCCAGAAGTCGATGCCGCGCTCGCGCAGGTAGTTGTCCAGCTCCATGAAGCTGACGCCCGGCTCGACCAGGGCGTAGCCGAACTTCTCGTTCACCTCGAGGATGCGGTTCATCCGCTTGAGGTCGACCACGACGGCGCCGGGCAGCCGCGGCGCCGGGCCGCCGTAGCCGAGGTTCTTGCCGATGGACACCGGCGACAGCGGCACGCCGGTGTCGTTGGCGACGGCGAGGACCGCCTGGACCTCCTCCACCGAAGCGGGCATCACCACGGCCGAGGCGGTCAGGTGCTCGGGGTCCAGGACGGCGAAGGGGTCGCGGTAGTTGGCCAGCTGGGCGTCGTCGTCGATCACCCACTTGTCGCCCACGGCGCGCCGGAACGACGCCACCGCGTCGGCGAAGGACTGCTCGTTGAGGCCGGGCGGAAGCTTGCGCACCATGTCTGTGGAATCCTCTCTGCACGCGGCCGGCGGTGTCGGTGGCGCATCGGCGCGGTCGGCCGTGAGTCGGCCGGACTCCGCGCGGCGGCGTCCGCGGCCGGACCGGGACCCGCCGGGTCCGCCGGCCGGCGGACCCGCTGCCGGCCGCCCCGGGAGGCGCGGCCCGCCATCCGCATGTCAGCGTGCCGGAACGGGGGCCGCCCCAACATGACCAACCGGGGTATCCGTTCGGGACATGGCCAAGAGGGGTAACCGTTCGGCGCCGCCCCTGTGCTCCACCGGGGGCACCGGCGGAGCAATTGATCGGCCCGGGCCGGGTGTCTAGGTTCGTAGGGTGGCGCCGCCGCGTCGTGGCGGCGGCCTGGTGGGAGGAGAACCATGCTCTGGGTCGTGCACTGCCTGGACGGGCCCGACGCGGCCGAACCGCGGGAGCGGCTGCGCGCCGCGCACTCCGCGCGGCTGAAGACCGCGCCGGTGCGGGCGCTGGTCTACGGCCGGCTGATGTCCGACGACGGCGCGGCCGCGATCGGCAGCCTGCTGATCATCGACGCGGCCGACCGCGCGCAGGTCGAGGACTTCATTGCCACGGACCCCTTCACCACCGAGGGCGTGTGGCAGGAGGTGCGGATCGACGCCTTCTCGTCGTCCACCAACGCGCCGATCCCCGTCTCAGCTGAGGCTGTGGGCGCGAGCTGAAGTCGCGCGCACGGCGGCGGGCGGCCGCACCCCCGGGGTGCGGCCGCCCGCTCGTCGTTTCCGGTCAGCTCCCGGTCGCGGCCGCGGCCTCGCGGCGGGAGCGGGAGAAGTGCTCCACGGCCCACACGACGCAGGCCAGCGCCGGGAACAGGCCGCCGAGCACCGCCACGCCGATCCAGTCGTAGGCGACGTACACCACCGCGGACAGCGCGCTGCCGACGGCGGCCGAGATGAAATAGGACACCATGTAAGCGGTGTTGAGCCGGCTGCGCGCGTCCGGGCGGAGCGCGAAGATGAGGCTCTGGTTGTTGATGTGGGTGCCCTGCACGCCCATGTCCATCAGCAGCACGCCGATGGCCAGCGCCACCACCGACACCGCGCCCCAGCCGATGAGCAGGTACGACAGCGCGGTGATCAGCAGGTAGGCGCCGGTGGTGAGGTGGACCCAGCCCCGGTCGGCCAGCCCGCCGGCGAACTTCGCGGCCAGCGCGCCGGCCACCCCGAACAGGGCGAACAGCCCGATCTGGGCCTCGTTCCAGTTGTAGGGATCGCCCGCGAGCAGGAATCCTGCGCTGGTCCAGAAGACGCTGAAGGTGGAGAAGGTCAGCGCGCCGTAGAGCATCCGCAGCCGCAGCACCGGCTCCTCGCGGACCAGCCGCAGCACCGAGCCGAGCAGCGCCGGGTAGCGCATCGTCACGGTGGGGGCGACGGTGGGCAGGGCCCGCCAGAGCACCACCGCGATCAGGGCGGTCAGCACCGCGCCGAGCCCGAACACGGCCTGCCAACCGAAGGCCTCGGCCACCAGGCCCGCCACCGTCCGGGAGAGCAGGATGCCCATCAGCAGGCCGCTCATCACCGTGCTGACCACCCGCCCCTGCTGGCCCTTGGCGGCCAGCACGTGGGCGAAGGGCACAATGACCTGGACCGCGACGGAGGTGAGGCCGACGACGGCCGCGGCGGCGCCGAAGACGATCAGCGAGGGCGCCAGCGCCATCGCCGCCATGCCCAGGGTCGCGGCGGCCAGCAGCGCCGCCAGCAGCTTGCGCCGCTCGATCAGGTCGCCCAGCGGGACCAGGAGGGCCAGGCCGAGGGCGTAGCCGATCTGGGTCACCGTGATGGTGAGGCCGATCGCGTCGCTGTCCGCCTGGAACACGCGTGCGAGCGTGTCCACCAGCGGCTGCGCGTAGTAGAGGTTGGCGATCACCGCGCCGGTGGCGAACGCCATCGTGCCGACGACCCACGGGCTGACGTTGGGCGCCGCCACCTCGTCGGCGGTCTGACTTTCCATGGGGGTCCGTTCCTCGTTCGAAGTCTCGGCTGCCGGCGGCGGAGGCCGTTCGGTCAGATCCGAGAGTAGGGCGGTGGGGGCGGCGGCCCGTCCCCGTCGTGGGCCGCGATCCACGAGTCGTGCAGCCACATCTGGGTGGCGCGGCGGCCGGCCACCGGGTCCCAGCGGACGTCGCGCTCGTAGGTGAGGACCCTGCCGCGCGGCCCCACCACCACCCACGCGTAGAGCCCGCCCGCGTGGCGGGTCTTCACCTTCATCCCGGTCACCTTGTGCTCGGTGCCGTCGTCGGCGGTCACGATCTCGCTGTGCGGGTCGATCCAGAGCACGGTCAGCGCGGCGGCGTAGCCGGGGTCGGTGCCGGCGAGGAAGGCCGCCGCCACGTCGTGCGCCAGCGTCTCGGCCGGCGGCGGCTCGCGCGGGAAGACGGCGAACGGGTCCAGGTCGGTGAAGCCGAGCAGCACGGCGTTGTCGTCGACGACGACCGTGCGGTGCGGCCCGCCGAGCCGGTACCCGCCGGCCTGGTAGCGGGTGACGGTGACGCGCCGGTCCTCGTGGCGCTCCCTGCGGGTACTGACGTGCCGCCACTCCGGTTTCTCGGGCAAACCCGCCGCCGCGAGCACGGCGCGGGGGTCGATGGGCGCCAAGGTCACGCCGCGCTCCCGGCGTAGACGGCCGGCAGCACCGGCCATCCGTTGCGGGCGGCGTGGTCGAGCAGCACCGGGTCCTCGCCGACGACGGCCGGGTTGCCGACCCGCGACAGCATCTCCAGGTCGGTGGAGTGGTCGCCGTAGGCGAAGCAGACGGCCGGGTCCAGGTCGAGCCGCTCGATGGTCTCCTGCACCGCGTCGGCCTTGGCCGGTCCGATCATCGGCCGGTGCACCTCGCCGGTGAGCAGCCCGTCGGCACCGACGATGGGCTCGGTGCACAGGATGATGTCGGCGGACACGTCCCGCGCGATCGGCTCCAGGCAGCCGCGGAAGGAGCCGGAGACCAGCACGATGGTGTCGCCCTCCTCGCGGTGGGTGCGGATCGCGGCGAGGCTGGACTCCACGAAGGCGGCGGGGCCGGTGCGGTACTGGTCGTACCACTCGCGGCCGGCCTCGGCCAGCTCGGCCATCGGGACGCCCGCGAACAGCCGGTAGTAGGAGCGGTTCACCTCCGAGCGCGGCATGCCGCCGTTGTGCGCGAGATCGCGCAGCCGCCCCGCGGTGGCGTTGTATTCGTCGCCCTGATCACCGTTCCTGGCCAGCCAGAAACGCAGGAAATCGAACATGCTCTTCGCGCTGATGACGGTCTCGTCAACATCGAAGAAAGCGGCTCGCTTTGTGGTGTCCATTTCGTCCAGCTCACCTCCCGCGACGCACGTGGGCCATGCGCCGGCACGTGTCGGCCACGCGGCGCCCAGGGGTCGCCACGAACGGACACCACTATGGCGAATCCGCCGGTGCTGCGGCAATGGCCGTTGGCGTAGCCGCACGGCGTAGCCGATCGGTCACGTCGGGCGGCCTAGCACAGTTGAGTGCATTCATGGGGACTGTCCGCTCAATCCCGCACGCCCTAGGTTGGCGATATCGCCATTACTGGCATCAGGCAATTCCGTGCGATTCCCCAACGGAGGGAAGCGTGAGTCATCCGCTCATCGAGAAGCTTCGATTCTTCGACGGCGCCGACGCCGTCGTCTTCGACGGAGCGACACATAGCTACCGGGAACTGCACCGGCTGGTCACCGAATGGAACGCCTTCCTCGACACGCACGAGGTGCGCCGCGGCGAGGTCGTCACCCTGGAGGGCGTCTCCTCGCCGATGGCCTGCGCGGGGCTGATCGCCCTGGTCGCGCGGGGTGTCATCGTGGTGCCGCTGACCCCGCTTCCCGACGCCAAGCGCGACGAGTTCCTCGATGTCGCGTCCGTCGAGGTCGTCGTGCGCATCGGCGACGACGGCACTCCGGAGTGCGAGCGCACCGGGCGCACCGCCGACCACGAGCTGTACCAGCGGCTGCGGGAGGCCAAGAGCCCCGGCCTGGTGCTGTTCAGCTCCGGGACCTCCGGCCGCAGCAAGGCGTCCGTGCTGGACTTCGACCGGATGCTGGCCCGCTACGGCGAGCCGCGCCGCGCCAAGCGCATCCTGTCCTTCCTCAACCTCGACCACATCGGCGGCATCAACACCCTGCTGCACACGCTGAGCCAGGGCGGCACCGTGGTCACCGTGCCCGAGCGCACGCCCGACACGGTGTTCGCCGCCATCGCCGAGCACCAGGTGCAGGTGCTGCCGACGACGCCCACCTTCCTCAACATGGTGCTGATCTCCCGGGTGTACGAGCGCTACGACACCGCGTCGCTGGAGCTGATCACCTACGGCACCGAGCCGATGCCGGCCCAGACGCTGCAGCGGCTGGCCGCCGCCCTGCCCGGGGTGCGGCTCAAGCAGACCTACGGCCTGTCGGAGCTGGGCATCCTGCCGACCCGCTCCAAGAGCGACGACTCGCTGTGGGTGAAGCTGGGCAACGCCGGCTTCGAGCACAAGATCATCGACGGCGTGCTGTGGATCAAGTCCGAGATGGCGATGCTCGGCTACCTCAACGCCCCGGCGCCCTTCGACGACGAGGGCTTCTTCAACACTCAGGACATGGTCGAGGTGGACGGCGAGTACGTCCGGATCCTGGGCCGCAAGTCCGAGATCATCAACGTCGGCGGCGAGAAGGTCTACCCGAGCGAGGTCGAGAGCGTCCTGCTCGAGGTCGACAACATCGCCGAGGCGACCGTCACGGGGCGCCCCAGCCCGGTGACCGGCATGGTGGTCAAGGCCGTCGTGCAGCTGCACACCGAGGAGGACCCCGCCGCGGTCAGCCGCCGGGTGCGCGAGCACTGCCAGGCGCGGCTGGAGCCCTTCAAGGTCCCCGCCGTCGTGCAGGTCTCCACCCAGCGCCAGCACTCCGACCGGTTCAAGAAGATCAGGAACCTGGCGTGAGCGCGGCGGAGGCGCCGGCCGAGACCCCGGCCGAGGCGCCCCAGGAGGCGGCGCCCGCGCGGGTCGCCGTCGTCACCGGCGGCAGCCGCGGCCTGGGCCGGATCGTGGTCGAGCGGCTGCTCGACCGCGGCTGGCGGGTGGCGGTCCTCAGCCGCACCAGCAACGACTTCGTGGCCGAGACCACCGAGTCGGCGCCCGACGCCTTCTTCTGGCAGCCGGCCGACCTGAACGAGCCGCACGCGCTGCGCGCGGCGGTGCGGGCGGTGGTGCGCCGCTTCGGCCGGATCGACCTGCTGGTCAACAACGCCGGAGTGCTGCACCAGGAGCTGTTCCTGACGACCTCCCCCAAGCAGGTCGACACGCTGATCGCCACCAACCTGGTGGCGCCGATCATCCTCACCCAGGGCTGCGCGCGGGCGATGACGCAGAACGGGGGCGGCACGATCGTGAACGTCTCGTCGATCAACGCCATCCGCGGCCACCGCGGCGTGGCGGTGTACTCCGCCGCCAAGGCCGGCCTGGACGGGCTCAGCCGGAGCCTGGCCAGGGAGCTGGGGCCGCTGGGCATCCGGGTCAACTCGATCGTGCCGGGCTTCTTCGACAGCGATATGACCACCCAGGTCACCGACACCAACCGCGAGCGCATCCAGGGCCGCACCCCGCTCGGCCGGCTGGGCACCGCCCAGGAGGTGGCCGACGCCGTGCTGTACCTGGCGTCGGAGGAGTCCTCCTTCATCACCGGACAGACCATCGTCGTAGACGGAGGAATCACATGCTAGACACCCAGACGATCGGCACCGACGTGCGCGGCACCGTCATCGAGCAGCTGCGCGCCCTGCTGAGCGAGACCCTTGAGCAGGTGCCCGAGATCACCGGCGACTCCTCGCTGCACGAGCTGGGCATGAGCTCGCTGCTGCTGGCCCGGCTGCTGATCCAGACCGAGACCGTGCTCGACGTGGACCCCTTCGCCGACGGCGACGTGGTCATCTCCGACATCCGCACCGTGGACGACCTCGTCAAGGCGTACGAGAACGCGCTGAGCGCCGGCCAGCCCGCCTGAGGCACCGGCCCGCACACCCGCAAGCCGGCGGCCCGCCGAGCGCGCGCCGCCGCGCTCGGCGGGCCGCCGTACCACCGAGGAGCACTGATGACCACGAGCACCACCACCTTGATCGTCGTCGGGGACCGGTTCGAGGAGTTCCTGGCCAACCGGGGCACCGTCGCCGCCTCGGAGCTGACCGCGCGGCTGCGGGCCGGCGAGCTGGAGCCCGGCACCGTCCTGGTCGTCGGGCAGGGCCTGTCGATCGAGGAGCGCGCCGAACTGGCGGCGCTGGTCGCGGCGGACCCGTCCGTGCGGCTGGCCGGCGGCGAGCTCGCCGAGCCGGCCGGGCGCCCCCTGACGCACAAGCACGACCCGCGCAACGGGATGATCGCGCCGCCGGTGCGCGCCGGCGAGGACCGGTTCACCGCCGAGCTGCTGATCGACCAGTACAACGAGATCCTGGCCGACCACCTCACCGGCCAGCACATCCCCGGCATCGCGCTGACCGAGGCGGCCCGCCAGACCTGGACGGCGGTGACCGAGCAGTTCTACCTGGACGCCGACGCCCCCCGCACCCGCTTCGTGCTGGGCACCATCACCTCGGCCTTCCACCGCTTCGTCTTCCCGCTCCCGGCCACGGTGGAGTACCGGCTGGTGCGCCGCGAGCGCACCGCCGTGGACGAGGTGTTCCACTGCGTCGTCACGGTGAACCAGGGCGGCCACGTCGCCGCCGAGATCACCGCCGACTACCGGGTCATCCCCGAGCGCTTCAGCGCCAAGCAGGAGGCCCTGGCCGCCCGCTCCGCCGTCGCCGCCCTCATCACCGCCACCGCGGCGGCGGAGTCGCCGGTCCTGTCGGGCTGAGCCTCGACCACCGGCCGGGCGGCCCCCTCCATCGCTCCCAGGCGCCGCTCGGCCGGTCACGCACGTCCGGGGGAAGTCCCCCTCCGGGCCGTCCGCGCAGTACCGAAGAGAGAGGATCCCGTATGCGGGTCACCCCCCGCCGAGCCGGCCGCCTGCTGACCGCGGCACTGGCCTCCATCGCCCTGTGCGCCGCCGCCCCCGCGGCTGCGGCAGGGACCACCGGCTGGGCACGGCCGGACTCCTACACCGTGCCCGGCGACGACGCCTTCCCCGAGGGCATCGCGCGCCACACCGGCACTCCTTATTTCTATGTCGGCAGCACCACCGACGGCACGGTCTACCGGGGCCATGTGCGCTCCGAGGAGATGTCGGAGTTCCTGCCCGGCGGCGCCGACGGACGCACCACCGCGCTGGGCATGAAGGTGGACCGCTTCGGCCGGCTCATCGTGGCCGGCGGCGCGACCGGCAGCGTGTGGGTGTACAGCACCCGCACCGGCGAGCTGCTGCACGAGTTCACCGCCGAGCACCCCGAGGTCTTCCTCAACGACGTGGTGGTGGCCCCCGACGGCGACGTGTACGTCACCGACTCCTTCCAGCCGTACATCTACCGGATCGGCGCCGAGCAGCTGCACGGCCGGTCGACGCGCTCCGCCCCGCTGAGCGTGTTCGCCGACCTGCACGGCACCCCGGTGGAGTACCAGGAGGGCTTCAACGTCAACGGCATCGCCGCCACGCCCGACGGCCGCTACCTGCTGATCGCCGACGCCAACGACAGCGCTCTGTACCGGGTGCCGGTCCGCGGCGGCGAGGTCGTCGAGATCGATCTGGGCGAGGACGTGGTCACCGGTGACGGCCTGCTGCTGCGCGCCGGCACCCTGTACGCGGTGAGCCGGGTCGACGGCAACGGCGCCGTGGTCAACGTGGTGCGGCTGCGCGACCGCTACACCGAGGGCGAGCTGCTGCGCCGGGTCACCGACCCGGGGCTGCTGTCGCCGTCGACGGCCGCCTTCGACGACCAGGGCGACATGCTCGTGGTCAACTTCCAGTTCGGTGCGACGGATCCCGAGCTTCCGTTCACCGTCTCGCGGCTGTCGCGCTGGGAGCTGGGCTCGCCCTGGTGGTGACGAGCTGACGGAGTACCGCCCTTCCGGGGCCCGCGGCCGAGCCGTCCGCGGGCCCCGGCTTCTCCCGTGGCGCGTCGGGCGTTATTCTGCTCCGCATAAATGATGCGTGCCCGAACGGCCGGACCAGTCTGTGTTTCGGTTCACAATCCGGCCGCCGTGCCGGTTTCGGCGCCCGGGCGGCGCAGGGGTGCCGAGCAGCGGCGCCGGATCCACCGATTCCGGTACGTTCCGGCTTGATCACCGACAGCGACCCGGCTTCAATCTTCTCTCAATCTCTCGCCAATCTCTGGCCGATGCGGCCTTGCTTCACTGGCACAGGTCCGGCAAACCGGGCACTTTGCCCCGAATCAACGTGAATCGCGGACGGTTCTGACCAGTCGGACCGCGAAGCGCTGGACCGGGTCGAGATTGCTGAGGAAGGAAGCCGTAAATGAGTATGCCGAGCCTGGCACTGGCGCCTCGCGAGATCGTACTTGCCCTCGGGAACGAGTTGCAGCGCTACGGCATCGAGCGGATGCTGCAGTCCCTGGGCGACGTCGGCGCGCTGCGCGTCTGCGACAACCTGGCCGACGCCGTCGGCACCGTCGGAGACGACTCCGAGACCGTTCTCATCGTGGCGCTGCGCGAGATCGACCAGCTCGCCGCCGCCCACCTGCGCGCCGCCGCCGACAACGGCGCCAAGATCCTGGTCCTGGTGGACGAGGACTCCACCGACCTCAGCCGCTTCGCCGACGTGTCCGGCAGCGGCTTCCTGTCCGCCGACGAGCTGAACACCCGCACGCTGAGCGACGCGCTGGCCCGGGTGCGGGCCGGCGAGGTGCCGATGTCGGCCCGGCTGGCGCGCGACCTGATGGCCAAGGCGAGCCAGTCCGGCGGCCGCACCGCCGTGGCCCGCCCGGCCGTGCGGCTGACCCCGCGCGAGCAGCAGGTGCTCGTGCTGCTGGTCGACGGGCTCAGCAACAAGCAGATCGCCCGCCGCCTGGGCATCTCGGTGCACGGCGCCAAGCGGCTGGTCGCCAACATCCTCGCCAAGCTGGACTGCCCCACCCGCACCTTCGCGGTGGCCAAGGCGCTGCGCGAGGGCATCTACGAGCAGTACGTCCGCGAGATGTGACCGGCGGCGGCCCGCCGGGGCCGCGCCGGGGGCGCGTTATTCGATGGGCCGGCGGCCGCGATCCGGATACCGTCGGGGCGACGAAGGAGGAATCGCCCCGATGGAGTGGATCAGCAAGCGCCTGGTGAACTGGGCGTCCATCCTCGACCCCAAGACCCGCGCCCAGGCGGAGACCGCCTCGCGGCTGCCGTTCATCCACCCGCACATCGCCCTGATGCCCGACGCGCACCTCGGCAAGGGCGCCACGGTCGGCTCCGTGATCCCGACCCTGGGCGCGATCATCCCCGCCGCCGTCGGCGTCGACATCGGCTGCGGGATGATCGCGGTGCGCACCCAGTTCGAGGTCGGCGCGCTCGACGGGCTCGACCGCCGCGCGCTGCGGCTGGCGATCGAGCGCGCCGTGCCGCTCTCGGCGGGGGTGTACAACACCGAGCTGACCCCCACCGCACGCGAGCGCGCGCAGCGGCTGGAGGAGCGGGCCCGCACCGACTACGACCAGGTCGCGGCGAACTGGCGGCTCCAGCTGGGCACGCTCGGCTCGGGCAACCACTTCATCGAGGTCACCGTCGACGAACTCGGCCGGGTCTGGCTCTTCCTGCACTCCGGTTCGCGCGGCATCGGCAACAAGCTGGCCACCCGGCACATCAAGGTGGCCCAGCGGATGATGGAGAAGTACTGGATCAGCCTGCCCGACCCCGACCTCGCCTACCTGGCCGAGGGCACCGACGAGTTCTGGGCCTACATCCGCGACCTGAACTGGGCGCAGGAGTTCGCGCTGCTGAACCGCGAGGAGATGATGGACCGGGTCGTCGGCGCCTTCTCCGAGTGGTGCGGCACCGAGGTGCGCGAGGCGGAGCGGATCAACTGCCACCACAACTTCACCCAGCGCGAGCGGCACTTCGGCAAGGACGTCTGGCTGAGCCGCAAGGGCGCGATCGAGGCGACCGAAGGGCTGCCCGGGCTGATCCCCGGCTCGATGGGCACCGCGAGCTACGTGGTCACCGGCAAGGGCCACCCGGTCTCGCTGAACTCCTCGCCGCACGGCGCGGGCCGCGCGTACTCGCGCTCGTCCGCGCGCAAGACCTTCACCCAGGAGCAGCTGCGCGCGGCGATGGCGGGCATCGAGTACCGCGACACCGACGCCTTCATCGACGAGATCCCGCAGGCGTACAAGGACGTCGACCAGGTCATGGCCGACGCCGCCGAGCTGGTGGAGATCCGGCACACCCTGCGCCAGATCGTCAACGTCAAGGGCGACTAGCCGCCCCCGCCCGGGGCGGACCGAAACGCCCGGCCGCAGCGCGCGGCCGGGCGTTTCGGCGTTCCAGGCGCAGGCAAGCGGACCGGAGACATCTGGACGCGGTGCGTAATCCGGGCGATCACTGGCCGGCACCGCCCTACGGCACACGTCGAGAGGAGACGTCGGCATGGCCCCGACGCGGCCCCAGGCAGACGGAACGGACGGCGCGGACGACAAGGACCGGCAGCTGGAGTCCGTACGCGCGGACTCCCGCGGCGAACTCACCACCGAGACCGGGGTGAGGGTCGACGACACCGACAACTCACTGAGCGCCGGCGAGCGCGGCCCCACGCTGCTGGAGGACTTCCACTTCCGCGAGAAGATCACCCACTTCGACCACGAGCGGATCCCCGAGCGGGTCGTGCACGCGCGGGGCGCCGGCGCCTACGGCCACTTCCAGCCCTACGAGTCCTTCAGCCGCTACACCCGGGCGCACTTCCTGAGCGATCCGTCGGTGCGCACCCCGGTCTTCGTCCGCTTCTCCACCGTGGCCGGCTCGCGCGGCTCGGCCGACACCGTGCGCGACGTGCGCGGCTTCGCGACGAAGTTCTACACCCGGGAGGGCAACTACGACCTGGTCGGCAACAACATGCCGGTCTTCTTCATCCAGGACGGCATCAAGTTCCCCGACTTCGTGCACGCGGTCAAGCCCGAGCCGCACAACGAGATCCCGCAGGCGCAGTCCGCGCACGACACGCTCTGGGACTTCGTCGGGCTGCAGCCCGAGACCATGCACATGATGATGTGGCTGATGTCTGACCGGGCCATCCCGCGCAGCTACCGGATGATGCAGGGCTTCGGGGTGCACACCTTCCGGCTGGTCAACGAGCGCGGCGAGGGCACCTTCGTGAAGTTCCACTGGAAGCCGGTGCTCGGCGTGCACTCGCTGGTCTGGGACGAGTGCCAGAAGATCGCCGGCAAGGACCCCGACTACAACCGGCGCGACCTGTGGGACGCGATCGAGGCGGGCCAGTACCCCGAGTACGAGCTGGGCTGCCAGCTGGTGCCGGAGAGCGAGGAGCACCGCTTCGACTTCGACCTGCTGGACGCCACCAAGATCATTCCAGAGGAGGAGGTGCCGGTCGTCCCGGTGGGCCGGATGGTGCTCGACCGCAATCCGGACAACTTCTTCGCCGAGACCGAGCAGATCGCCTTCCACACCGCCAACGTGGTGCCCGGGATCGACTTCACCAACGACCCGCTGCTCCAGGCGCGCAACTTCTCCTATCTCGACACCCAGCTGATCCGGCTGGGCGGCCCCAACTTCCAGCA
Organism: Allonocardiopsis opalescens; assembly: GCF_003002095.1. Taxonomy (GTDB): domain Bacteria; phylum Actinomycetota; class Actinomycetes; order Streptosporangiales; family Streptosporangiaceae; genus Allonocardiopsis; species Allonocardiopsis opalescens. The sequence goes on from NZ_PVZC01000002.1 coordinate 714,685, forward strand.
GATCCCGGTCAACCGGCCGGTGGCCGAGGTGAGCAACAACCAGCGCGACGGCTACGGCCAGCAGCGGGTGCACCGCGGCCGCACCAGCTACTTCCCGAACTCGCTGGGCGGCGGCTGCCCGGCCCTGGCCGACGCGGGCGCCTACACGCACTACCAGGAGCGGGTGGACGGCGCCAAGATCCGCCGCCGCAGCCCCAGCTTCCAGGACCACTTCTCGCAGGCGACGCTCTTCTACAACAGCCTGGCCGGCTGGGAGCGCGAGCACCTGGTGGCCGCCTTCCGCTTCGAGCTGGGCAAGTGCGAGGTGATGGCCGTGCGGGAGCGGGTGGTCGAGCGGCTGAACCACGTCGACCACGGCCTCGCCGTCGAGGTGGCCCGGGGCATCGGGGTGGCCCCGCCGGCGGAGGCGGCCGTGCGCAACCACGGCCGCAGCTCGCCCGCGCTGAGCCAGACCGCGCTGCTGGGCACCGTCGAGGACGGGGCGCGCAGCCGCCGGATCGCGGTGCTGGCCGCCGACGGCGTCGCGGCCACCGGGGTGAGCGTGCTGCGCGACGAGCTGACCGAGCGCGGCGCCGTGGTGGAGGTGCTGGCCCCGCACGACGGCCGGCTCGCCGCCGCCGACGGGCCCGCTCTGGCCGTGGACCGGGCGATGACCACGATGGCGTCGGTGCTCTACGACGCGGTGGTGGTCGCGGGCGGCGCCGACAGCGCCGCCGCGCTGGCCGCCGACGGCTACGCGACCCACTTCGTGACCGAGGCCTTCAAGCACGCCAAGCCGGTGGTCGCCCTGGACGAGGGCGTCGACCTGCTCCGGCGGCTGCCCCTCGGCGCGCTGCGCACGGCCGAGCGCGAGTCCGACGGCGTGCTGGCGGACCAGGGCGTGCTCACCGCACGCGGCGGCGCGGTGCGCCGGCTGGCGGAGGCGTTCGTACCGCTGCTGGCCGGCCACCGGGTGTGGGACCGCCCGACGGCGTCGGTGCCGGCCTGAGCCGCCGCGCGCAAGCGGCGCACCCGTCCGTAGGGACGGGTGCGCCGTGCCGTGTGCGCGGCGGCCGGGCGGGGTTCAGCTCCGGGCCGCGCCGGCCGGGCGGGACCAGGTCCGGACGAGCAGCAGGGTGCTCGCCGCGAACATCAGCACCCCTACCGGCACGTGCAGCTGCGACAGGCCAGCCACCCCGAGCGCGATCTGCACGGCGGTGAAGGCGGCGAGCCCGGCGGCGTTGGCGATGAAGCCCGCCGGACCGCCGCCGGGGCGCCAGAACAGCACGGCGGCGGCCAGCTGGACCACCGCGGCGAGCACCACCGCGTAGGCGATGGCGCTGTGCAGGACCCGGCCGTCGGGCGAGGAGAGCAGCAGCCCGGCGGTGACGGCCTGCGCCAGCAGTGCCAGCGTGGTGAGCAGAGTGGACACACGCAGGACCAGCAGCAGGGCGGGACGGGGCCCGCCGGCCGCGCCGGTGGATCGGGCGTGGAGGGTGGTGTCGGCTGACATGGGCGACTCCTGTCGGTCGTCGGGCCGGCGCGGCCGGGACGGCGGCGAGTGCCGCCGCCGCAGCCTTGACGGGCGGCGGGCCCGTCCTGTGACATCGGGCGGCCGGGCGCCGCGCCGGCCGGAGCCGCCCCCGGCCGGCCGATCGGCGCGGACGCCCGGCCGCCACCGGGCGGCGCCGTCAGTCGTCGGTGTCCGACGGGCGCCGCCCCCGGGAGTCGTAGCGGGAGAGGATCTCGCTCGCCACGTCTCTGACCTTGCGGTTGCTGCGTTGGGAGACCTGGGCGAGCAGCGCGAAGGCCTGATCCTCGCCGCAGTTGGACTGCGCCATGATGATGCCGATCGCCTTGTTGATGACACCGGAGCTGGCCAGTTTGGCCCGCAGGTCGGTGATGAGCTTCTCCTGGTCGCGGACCAGCTCCACCAGGTCCGCGTCTTCGATCAGGTCGTCGACCTGGCCGGCCGCCGGCCGGCCGGCCGGCTGCGGGGCAGGGCTCCCGGTCTCTCCGGGGCCGGGCTCCGCACCCGGGGACGGGTCAGGGTCAGTTGGGGACACGCGCACGCTCACACGAAGGTGGGATCGGGCCGGGGTCGTAGCGCCCGCCGAGTCTCCCCGGCGGGAGCGGGCTCAGCACCTTGCGCGGCCGCCAGTATGGGTCCGGGCGGCGGTAAGGGGGCGTTCGTCCCCGTCCGGCACGGAAAGGGCCTGTCCGGCACGGAACGGGCGCGCATCGCGTTCACGCAGGTTCGAGCGGAGAGGCGTCGCCCGGAGCGCGTGACGGGCACGGCCGGGCACGGCCGCCGCCCGGTCGTCTCCGGACGACCGGAATCTCACCCGCACGAACCTGGGACGCGCTTTCGGACGGGACGCGTCAGCACCGGCTCCAGTGATCACGGTTTCCTCGCATCACAAAACCAACGGTTTGATCGCCGGCTGCTTGACGAGAAAGCCTTACGGGCGGGTTCATCGGCGGGAACGCCGGGACCACCCCACGGAGGCAGGACAAATCTACCGTGAAATCAGACGGCGTCCCGCACGAGGGCGCGGACCGCCGTCCGAGCGCCCGGTTCCGGGCCCTCAGGCGGGGGTGCGGGCCGACCAGACCGCGACGGTGCCGTGCACGCGGAAGCGGACGTCGGTGAAGCGGACCTCCAGTTCGCGGCGGAGGTCGTCGGCGTCATCGCCCCGGTTGTCGAAGATCCCGGCGCGGTTGTAGGCGTCGGACAGCCGCCGGGCCGGCCATGCCATCCGCAGCCCCTCGCCGCTGGAGACGACCGTCGAGCCGAAGACCCGGCCGCCGGGGACCGCCACCCGGGCGGCCTCGTCCAGCACGTGCGCCTTGGCGGCGATGTCCTTGCCCGGCAGGGTGTGCACGACCAGCGACAGGCCGACGGAGCCGACCGAGGCGTCCTCCAGCGGCCACGGCGCCAGCGCGTCGGCATGGTAGGTGTGCACGGTGAAGGCGGCCAGCCGCTGCTCGGACATCCGCAGCGGCTCGGGGTTGAGGTCGAGCAGGTGCAGCACGGCGCCCGGCCGGGGCCGCGCCTTCACCAGCAGGGTGCCGGGCCCGGGGCCGATGTCGAGGTGCACGTCGCCGATGTGCTCGCGGTACTCGCGCACCAGCCGCTTCTCCGGGCAGCCCCAGACCATGCGGCACGACAGCCGCAGCACGACGAGGTCGTACACCAGCCGCAGCAGCCAGGGCCGGTAGATGCGGCTCCCGGGGCGTTCGGCGGGAGGGGCGGGCGAGGACATGACGGCTCCCAGGGGTACGTGTGGCGCGATGGCGCGGGGGCGCACGAGTGACGTACCCGGTTCACCACCGATCATCACTTGCGTCCCGGATGCCCGATCCGCTCCGTCCTGGGACGCGCCGGACCGCCACCGCCGGGCCCATGATGGCGGCTCGCCGCCCACCGCTCCAGGACCCGCGCCCGCCATGTCGCCCACCAGGAAGGACGGCTCCGGCGGCTCAGCGGGCGCTGTCGCGGATCTCCCACTGGAAGCCGCCCCACAGCCGCTGCGGGTTCAGCGCACGCACCCGGCGGATCAGCTCGTCGGCGCGCTCCTGGGCGTCGGGCCCCCAGACCGCCAGGGTGAGCCGGGTCGGGGTGGCGGAGTGGCGGGCCGGCCGGCTCCCGGCGACCTGGTCGAAGATCTCCAGCACCTGCTCGTACAGCTCCAGCTCGCGTGCGGTGTCGACGATGATCCCCTCGACCGTGACGAAGCGCCAGCCGCCCGCGATCTGGTCGGCCTCGGCGATCAGCAGGTCGTCGGCGGCCGCCCGCTCCGTGTCCTGCGCGCCGCTGCGGCGCGAAGCGCCCGGATCCATCGCCCCCACCTCCCCGGTCAGCGCCCCCGGACGCCGACGACTCTAGGCGGCGGCTCCGACACCGCCCGGCGGGCGCCCATACCGGGATGAGCAAGTCGGCGCGAGCAGGTAGCGTCGAGGCCATACGGTCCCAGACCGGCGCTCACCCCTGTGGGTCCGGCCGGCCCGGCACGACCCGCCCGACCCCCGGCGGGCCCGCCGGGCCCCGGCCCGCGCGACCGATGAGGAGGCGTTGCCGAGTGGCACGCATCGGTGACAGCGGCGACCTGCTGAAGTGCACCTTCTGCGGCAAGAGCCAGAAGCAGGTCAGAAAGCTCGTCGCGGGCCCGGGCCGCATCTGCATCTGCGACGAGTGCGTCGAACTCTGCAACGAGCTCATCGACGAGGAGTTCGGCGAACCCGCCGCGGAACCGCTCTCGGAACTGCCGAAACCGCGCGAGATCTACGATTTCCTGGATTCGTATGTGATCGGGCAGGAGCAGGCGAAGAAGGCTTTGTCGGTTGCGGTGTACAACCATTACAAGCGGGTGCGTTCGGATGGTGA
>NZ_PVZC01000003.1 GCF_003002095.1 Allonocardiopsis opalescens
ACCGATCGGTAGTCGTCAGTCCTGTAATTGCAGGTCAAACGCCATTCAGTCGACGTCGGTCCTGGTAGGTCAAACGCTCGCTTCAGTCCAGGATCTCTTGGAGCGTCTGCATGCCTACCTCCGGCATCAGGGGTGTGGCCTGTGGGCCTGGCGTGACGAGCGCGGCCTAGGCCGGTCTAGACCAGATGCGGACCGGTGCCAGCTTCGCCGCTATCCGCCCGCGCGTCAATCCCGCCGCGTCGCATCGTGCCGCCCGCTATGCCGGATCGTGTCCTCCCCGTGTCAGCCCCTCACCTGCGTCTTGTCGCAGGACTTGGCCAGGATGTAGTAGGTGTGCTATCAATCTAAGCAGTACTACTTCAGATCGACGGGAGACTGCTCCATGAGGACGGGGAGACGGCATGGCGACGCCTGAGTTCGCCGTCGAGGTCGACGGGCTGCGGATGCGCTACGGCCCGCACGACGTGCTGCGCGGGGTCGACCTGCGCGTCCGGCCGGGCGAGGTGGTCGCCCTGCTCGGCCCCAACGGCGCCGGCAAGACCACCACCGTCGAGATCCTGGAGGGCTTCCGGAAGCGCTCGGGCGGGCGGGTCGCGGTGCTGGGCACCGACCCCGACCGGGGCGGCGACGCCTGGCGGGCGCGGCTGGGCATCGTGCTCCAGTCCTGGAAGGACCACCCCTACTGGCGGGTGCGCGAACTGCTCGCGCACATCGCCTCCTGCTACCCGCGCCCGCGCCCGGTCGGCGAGCTGCTCGACTCGCTGGGCCTCGCCGAGCACGCCGGCAAGCGGGTGCAGCAGCTGTCGGGCGGCCAGCGCCGCCGGGTGGACGTGGCGCTGGGCATCATCGGCCGCCCCGAACTGCTCTTCCTGGACGAGCCCTCGGCCGGGCTCGACCCGCGCACCCGGCGCGACTTCCACGAGCTGGTGGAGCGGCTGACCGGCGAGGAGGGCGTCACCGCGCTGCTCACCACGCACGACATGGCCGAGGCCGAGCGGCTGGCCGACCGGATCGCGATCCTGGTCGGCGGCCGGATCGCCGCCTTCGGCACCCACGAGGAGCTGGCGGCGCGGGTGCAGGCGCCGGCCGAGGTGCGCTGGCACGACGGCGACCGCGTCCGCGTTGAGCGCACCCGCGAACCGGAGCAGCTGGTCTGGCGGCTGCACCAGGCCGCGGGCGGCCCGGTCCCCGGGCTGGCCGTGCGGCGGCCCTCGCTGGAGGACAGCTACCTGGAGCTGGTGCGGCAGGACCGCGCGGACCAGGACGAGGACGGATCCGGCGACGGCGTGCGCGGGGACCGCGCCGCAGAGGAGGTGGCGGCGTGAACGCGAGGCGGACGGTCACCGCGGGGCTGCGCCGGGGGTGGACCGAGTTCGGGCACTTCCTGGCCAATCCGAAGGAGATCTGGCAGACCACCCTGGGCGCCGTCGGCGTCTACGCGGCCCTCGTGCTGTTCATCGGCGACCGCGAGGTGCCCGGCACCGGCGTCCCGCTCGGCCTGTTCATCACGGCCGGCTACATCGCCACGATGATGATGCAGGTCGGCCTGTACAACCTGCCGATGATGATCACGGCCGACCGGGAGGAGGGCGCGCTGCTGCGGCTGCGCGGCATCCCGGGCGGCATCGCCGTCTACCTGGTCGGCAAGGGGCTGCTGGTACTGGCGGTCACGGTCACCGTGCTGGCGATGATGCTGGTGGCGGGCGTGCTCCTGGCCGGTATCGCGCTGCCCGCCGACCCGGCGAAGTGGCTGACCCTGGCCTGGGTGCTGGTGCTGAGCCTGCTGGCCACCGTGCCGCTCGGCGCGGCCGTCGGCTGCCTGCTGCCCAATGTGCGCTCGGGCGCCGGGATCCTGATGGTGCCCTTCATGGTGTTCATCGTGGCGGCGGGCGTGTTCTTCCCGGTCACCGCCTTCCCCGAGCCGATGCAGGCGGCCACCCAGGCGATCCCGCTGTACTGGATGGCGCTGGGCGTCCGCTCGGTCTTCCTGCCCGACAGCATGCTCGCCGCCGAGCTGCACGGCAGCTGGCAGCCGGTGGAGACCGCCGCCGTGCTGGGCGCCTGGGCACTCGCCGGCATGGTGCTCGCCCCGCTGCTGCTGCGCCGGATGACCCGCAAGGAGTCCGGTTCGCGGCTGGCCGCGCGGCGGGAGCGGGCCTCGGCCCGGGCCGTGTACTGATCCCGCCCCCGGCCGAGGTGCGGGAGACTAGGCGGGTGTCCTCCGAGGCGATCTACAACCGGATCGCGGTGCTGAGAGCCGAGCGCGGCATCTCGCGCCGCGATCTGGCCCAGGCCCTGGGGGTGCACTACCAGACGGTCGGCTACCTGGAGCGCGGCGAGTACAGCCCCAGCCTCTACCTGGCGCTGCGCATCGCCGACTACTTCGAGGTCCCCGTCGAGGTGGTGTTCTCCCTCAAGCCCTTCCCCCGGCTCGGCAGCGGCTGAGCGCCGCTCCCGGACCGGCGGGTCCCCACCCTGGAAAGGAAGAGGTGCCGTGAACGACCGTCCCGGAGGCGGCGCCGGCCGCGGCAGGCGGCTGTCGGAGTGGTGGCGGGCCCAGCGGATGGAGGCCGTCAACACCGATCTCGCGCCCGGCTGGTACCGCACCCGGGCCCGCCGCCGGGCGCTGGCGGCCGCCTCGGTCGCCCTCACCCTGGCGGGCGCCGCCGTGATCCTCGTCCTGGAGTTCGCCGACGCCGGCGGGCCCGCGGTCTGGGCGCTCCTCGCCGCCCTGGTGACGGTGGTGCTGCTGCAGTGCGCCACCTTCTCCCTGCTCAACATCGGCACCCGCGGCCTCACCGGGCTGCCCGAGCGCAGTCTGGACGAGCGGCAGCTGGCCGAGCGCAACCGCGCCGGCAGCCTGGCGCACCGGATCTCCACCGTGCTGCTGTTCGGCGCCTTCCTGGGGCTGTGCGCCGGGCTGGCCGTCAGCGGCGGGAACGGGACTGCGGTGCCCCCCGGCACCGCGATCGCCGCCATGTACCTGCTCGCCATGGTCCACATGCAGCTGCCCGCGGTCGTCGCCGCCTGGCGGCTGCCCGACGCGCCCGTGGACGAGGACGCCGACGACTGAGGGGCCGGCCGCACCGGCCGGCCCGCGCGGATTCGGAGACGCGATGAGGAACGCTTTGGGCGGCGCCGGGCGCCGGGCCGCCGCCTGGTGGTCGCGGCACTGGGACCGGCACGTCGCCGCGACCGTCGAGAAGGACTACCTCCCCGGCCTGTACGCCACCCGGCGGCGGCGCAGGGCGCTGGTCGCGATCGGCGTCTTCGGGCTGGCCTGCGTGTGGGTGGACGCGCTCGTGCTGTTCACCCTGGCACCCGGCGGCTTCGCGGTGGTCGCCAACACCGTGCTGCTGGTGGCCGCGATCGTCTGCACGGTGACGACGAGCGGGCTCCTCGGCCAGGCCACCCGCGGCAGCACCGACCTGGCAGAGCGCCACCTGGACGAGCGCCAGGTGGCCGAGCGGCTGCGCGCCTACACGATCGCGCACCGCTGGACGCTGGCGGCGCTGACCCTGCTCTTCGTGCCGTGGCTGCTGCTGTCGCGCGGCCGCGGCTTCGAGGCGCGGCTGCCGGAGATCGCCGTGATCGTGCTGCTCATGGCGCTGTGGTTCACCCACATGTACGCCCCCCGCTTCGTCGCGGGCTGGCGGCTGCCCGACGCCCCGCCCGACGAGGACGCCGACGACGGCGCGCAGGAGCCCGAGCGCTGATCCCGCAGCTCAGCGGCGCGCCCGCGCCGTGGCCGGATCCGGCCACCACCCCCAGGTAATCGCCACAACTCGCTCATCACTCCCATATGTGGCAGCGCGATCATGCTCTGGCACAGCCATCCCCCATGGAGGCGATGAGATGAGAGTTCCCCGACCGGGCCGCGGCCGCCGCCGACGACCCGCCGCCGGCACGGTGGCGACGGGCCTGGCCGCCGCGGTGCTGGCCGCGCTGGGCGCGACCGCGGTGGCGCCCGGCTCCCCGGCGCACGCCGAACCCGGCGACGCGGGCCCCGCCGGCGTGCTGCCGGCCTCGGGCTCCTGGACGGTCACCCTGCTCACCGGCGACGTGGTCGAGGTGACCTCCGATGCCGACGGCCGGGCGCGCACCGCCGTTCCGGAGCCGCTGAGCCCCTACCGGGTCTCGCACGAGCCCGACGGCGACGTGCTGGTCATCCCCCGCTCGGTCACCCCGCTGCTCGGCGGGGTGCTCGACCCCGAGCTGTTCAACGTCACCTCCCAGGTGCGCCAGGGCTACGACGACGAGTCCTCCGACACCATCCCGCTGATCGTGCAGCGCGAGGCGGGCGCCGACGCGGCCGCCGCCCTGGCCGCCGAGACCTCGGGACGCCAGCTGCCCAGCATCTCCGCGGTCGCCGCCGAGGTGGCCAAGGGCGAGGCCGAGCAGACCGGCGAGGCGCTGAGCGCCTTCGCCGCCGAGGCCGCCGGGCCGCTCGACGAGCTGGACGGCGTCACCCACGTCTGGCTGGACGGCCGGGTCACCACCGCGGCCGGCGCCGCGGCCGCCGCCCCCGCCGCCGCGGCCGAGCCCGCCCCGGACCTGGACCGCAACCTCGTCCAGGTCGGCGCCCCGGCCGCCTGGGCGGCCGGCTACACCGGCGCGGGCGTCACCGTCGCGGTGCTCGACACCGGCGCCGACACCGAGCACCCCGACCTGGCCGGCCGGATCGGCGCGGTCGAGAACTTCAGCGACGCCGAGGACGCCCTCGACCGCGACGGCCACGGCACCCACGTCGCCGCCACGGTCGCCGGCACCGGCGCGGGCTCCGGCGGCGCCCGCTCGGGAGTGGCCCCGGACGCCCAGCTGATCATCGGCAAGGTGCTCAACGACTGGGGCGAGGGCACCGAGTCGGGCATCATCGCCGGCATGGAGTGGGCCGCGCAGCGGGCCGAGGTGGTGAACATGAGCCTGGGCTCCTCCGAGCCCTCCGACGGCACCGACCCGATGTCGCTCGCGCTCGACGCCCTCACCGAGGAGCACGGCACGCTGTTCGTGGTCGCCGCGGGCAACTCCGGCCCGCTGAGCGGCACCATCGGCTCGCCGGGCGCGGCCGCGCGGGCGCTGACGGTCGGCGCCGTGGACGGCTCCGACGCGCTCGCCGAGTTCTCCAGCCGGGGACCGCTGCCGGGCGGCGGCGTCCCCAAGCCGGACCTGAGCGCGCCGGGCGTGGACATCGTCGCCGCCCGCGCCGCCGGCACCACCATGGGCGAGCCCGTGGACGAGCTGTACACCGCCGCGTCGGGCACCTCGATGGCCACCCCGCACGTCGCGGGCGCCGCCGCGGTGCTGGCCCAGCGCCACCCCGACTGGACGCCGCAGCAGCTCACCAACGCGCTGGTCGGCTCGGCCGACGAGCTCGCGGGTGACGCCTTCGACACCGGTTCCGGGCGCCTGGACCTGGGCGCGGCCGTCGCGGGCGGCGCCGTCCCCGGCCAGGACTCCGTGTACGCCCAGCTTCCCGAGCCGCGCGAGGAGCCGTTCACCCAGGAGCTGAGCTGGACCAACACCGGTGACGGCGAACTGGTGCTCGACCTGGCCGCCGGGCTGCGGGCCAGGAGCGGCGGCGCCGAGGCGGGCGTGTCGCTGGAGCCGGCCGAGCTGGTGCTCGCCCCGGGTGAGACCGGCACCGCGACGCTCACCGTCGACGCCGCGGGGCTGGCCAACGGGCTCTACACCGGCATGGTGACCGCGACCGGGGCGGGCACCGCGGCCCGCACCCCGCTGGCGGTCGACGCCCAGCCGCCGCTGGTCGACCTCACCATCGCCACCACCCCGCTGCCGGGCACCGCGGCGGAGGGCCCCGAGGTCTACTACTCCGTGGTGAACCTGGACGACTTCGGCGTCTACGGCCGGGTCGGCGGCTTCACCGGCGAGAGCACCACGCTGCGGGTGCCGGCCGGCCGCTACGCGGTCACCGGCGACATCGCCACCGGCGACCCCGACTACGACGTGGTCGCCCTGGCCGGCGACCCCGACGTCGCCGTCACCGGGGCCACCACGGTGGTCTTCGACGGCGCCGCCGCCCGGCCGGTCCACCCGCGGGTCGAGGGCGCCGACACCGCGCCGCCCGGCTTCGTCGCCGCCGGCCTGCTCAGCACCCCGGCGGCCGGTACCGGCGGCTTCGCGCTGCTGACCGACGAGGTCTACTCCTGGTACCCGCAGCCCCCGGTGCACGTGGCGCCGATGGAGGGCGCGGCCGAGGTCTTCGCCGGGGAGCTGAACCTGCGGCTCCAGGCGCCGCACCTGTCGGTCGAGGCCGGCGGCGCCGAGATCTCCGCGGTCGAGCTGGGCAGCGCCGGCCTGCCCGCCGGAGAGCGCACCCTGCCCGCGGTCGACGCCGGGGACGGCACCGACCTGAGCGGCAGCTCCGGCGCGCTCGCCGTGGTGGCGCTGCCCGCCGAGGGCGAGCGCGCCGCCGTCACCGAGCGGGCCGCGCAGGCGGGCGCGGCGGCCGTCGCCTTCGTGGACGAGTCGCGGCCCGGCATCGCCCCCTCCTTCGCCGGCTACGGCTGGGCCGAGGTGCCGGTGATCGCGGCGGGCGGCGAGGACGCGGCCGCGCTGCTGGCCGCCGCCTCCGCCGGCGGCGAGGTCTCCCTCGCGGTGGCGGGCAGCCCGTACGTGTACGACCTGGTGCTGCCGCTGCCGGGTCGGATGGAGCCCGAACCGGTGGTGGACGCCGCCGCGCAGCGGGAACTGGCCGTGCTCCAGGAGTCCTTCCACCGCGACGCCGACGGCACCGGCCCCGACTCCGACCGCCGCTACTACCTGGCCGGCTCGCTGATGAACCTGGACTCGGTCGGCCCGCTGCCGCAGACCAGGACCGCCTACCTCAGCCCGGGCGTGCCCTGGCAGAGCATGGCCATCGGCACCGCCGTGGACGCCTGGTTCCCCGAGGGCTACTCGGCGGCGCTGGCCCAGGACGCCGGCGCCGTCTACCAGGCGGGGGCCGAGCAGGAGGTGGCCTGGGTGACCCGGCCGCAGTGGCCGGGCTTCGTCGGCGCGCCGCAGGGCGCGTCGACCTGCCAGCCGACGCCGCCGGAGCGCACGGCCGAGCGGATGGACGTCTGGCTGGCCCCGTTCCAGGACGGCCGCGACCGGTACGGCTGCGCCGACCCGCTGGCGGCCGAGCTGTCCCTGGAGGTCGACGGCGAGCCCGTCGCGACCCATCCGGCCCACTTCGCCCAGTTCGAGGTGCCGGCCGGGACGGCCGAGTACCGGCTCTCCTACCAGCAGGAGGGGCAGGCGCCGTACCGGCACCGCAGCTCCACCGCGTGGACCTTCACCTCGGCGGCCCCCGCCGGGGGCGGGACCGCGCGGCTGCCGCTGCTGGGGGTCGACTACCGGCTGCCGCTGGACACCCTCAACCGTCCGCAGGGCGGCACGGCGGTGCTGGAGGTCGCGCCGGTGACCGGGACTGACCCGGAGCGGATCCGCCGCTTCCGGGTGTGGACCTCGACGGACTCCGGCGAGACCTGGGTGCCGGCCCGGGTGTCGCGCGCCGCTGAGGGCCGCTACGAGCTGAGGCTGCCGCGGGTGGCCGAGGGCACCGGCGTGTCGCTGAGGGTCGACGCCCTCGACGCACGCGGCAGCCGGATCGAGCAGGTCCTGTACGACGCCTACCGGGGCTAGCACCGGCGGGGAACCGGGGCCGCCCGGGACCGCGTGGTCCCGGGCGGCCTCAGCCCGCCAGGGCGGAGGCGGCCAGCAGGCCGAGCGCGGCGGCGGCCAGGCCGCCGCCGGTGCTCAGCACCGCGTTGGCCGCCGCGGCCGCCGGGCGGCCCGCGCGCAGCTGCCCGGCGGTGTCGTGCGCGAAGGTGCTGAAGGTGGTGAAGCCGCCGCACAGCCCCGCCGTCAGCCCGGCGGTGGCGGCGGGCGGCCAGCCGGCGGCGGCGAGGCCGCCGATGAGGCCGAACAGCAGGCATCCGGTGATGTTGACGGCGAGGATGCCCCAGGGGAAGCGGCGGTCGGCGCGCAGGTGGACCAGCCGGTCGACCAGGTGGCGGGCGGCGGCGCCCAGGGCGCCGCCGGCGAAGACCGCGAGCAGGACCGTCATTCCGCCTCCGCCTCCGGTTCCCGGCCGGCCGCGGGCCGCCCGCCGCGGCGCGCCGCCCCGACCAGGGCGGCCAGCCGCCTCGCCCCCGACCAGCCCACGTGCGCGGCCAGGACGCCCCCGGCCAGGCTCAGCAGCAGGTATCCGGCCGCCGCGGGCGGCGCCCCGGCCGCCAGCCGCGCGTACGCGTCCCCGGCCAGGCCGGAGAAGGTGGTGAAGCCGCCGAGCAGGCCGGTGCCCAGCAGCGGCCGCAGCGCGCGCAGGCGCGGCCGCGCCTCGGTGGCCAGCGCGGCCAGCGCCCCCAGCAGCAGCGCGCCGCCGGTGTTGACCGCGAGGGTGGTCCAGGGGAAGGCGCCGGGCTGGACCGGGACCGCGAGAACGAGCAGCTGGCGCAGTACGGCGCCCGCGCCGCCGCCCAGCGCGACCAGGGCGAGCACCGGGAGTTCGCGGCGGGCCGCGGAGAAGGCTTTCGGCATGGCTGACCCCACTCTGTCGAGTAGGGACCGTTGGCGGCGGTGCGCCGCGGTTGAAGGCGGGCCCCACCGCCGTCAGGCACTCTAACCGAGGCTCCGGCCCCGCGGATTCCCGGTCAGCTGCTCCAGCAGCAGCGAGGTGACGGCGTCGGCCCGCTCCACCGTCACCAGGTGCGCGGCGCCGGGCACCTCCACGTAGCGGGCGTCCGGGACGGCGCGGGCGATCGCCCGGCCGTGCGCGGGCGGGGACGTGGGGTCGTGCGCGCCGGTGATCACGCAGGTGGGGGCCTTGATGCCTTCGACGCCGACCCGCAGGTCGGTGCCGGCGACCGCCTCCAGGCAGCCGGCGAAGGACTCGGCGTCCACGGCCTCGAAGTCGCGGCGCAGCCGGGCGACGTGCACGGGGTGGCGGCGCGGGTAGCCGGGGGTGAACCAGCGGACCATCGCGCCGTGGGAGACGGCCCGGGTGCCGCCCTCGCGGACCAGCGCGGCGCGCCGCCGCCAGAGCTCGGCGGGCGCGAAGTTCGGCGAGGCGCCGACCAGGGTCAGCCCGTCCACCCGCTCGGGCGCGTTGAGGGCCAGCCATATCCCGATCGTCGCGCCGACGCCCACCCCGGCGGCGGCGAAGCGGTCCACCCGCAGCCGGTCGAGCACGCCGAGCGCGTCCAGGCCCAGCTCCTCCAGGGTGTAGGGGCCGGGCGCGCTGGGCGAGGAGCCGTGGCCGCGGTGGTTGACCCGCACCACCCGCAGGTGGGGGCGGAGCGCGACCAGCTGGGGCGTCCAGACGTCCAGCTCGGTGCCGAGTTCGCCGAGCAGCAGCAGCGCGGGCGCGTGGCGGGGACCGTCGACGGCATACTGGAGCGGAAGGACGGTCATGGCGGATCCTGTGGGGCGGTCAGGGCGGCGGCGGGACGGCTTCCCGCGGCGCGGCGGCCACCACCATGATCGTCCTCCGCGCCGGTCTTGTCAGGGCATCCGGAAGACTCGGTATCCGAAAAGTGAACGGCCGCCCCATTCCGGCGGCGACCGTTACCGAATCGAGGCGCGGACGGGCCGCCTCAGCCCTGCCGGTAGCCCGCGAGGAAGGCGCCGATCCGGTCGATGGCGGTCTCCAGGTCCTCGGTCCGGGGCAGGGTGACCACCCGGAAGTGGTCGGGGCGCGGCCAGTTGAAGCCGGTGCCCTGCACGACCAGCAGCCGCTCGGAGCGGAGCAGGTCCAGCACGAAGCGCTCGTCGTCGCGGATCGGGTACACCGCCGGGTCGATGCGCGGGAAGGCGTAGAGCGCCCCCTTGGGCTTGACGCAGCTGACGCCGGGGATCGCGTTCAGCCGCTCCCAGGCGGTGTCGCGCTGGGCGGTGAGCCTGCCCTGCGGCAGCACCAGGTCCTTGATGGTCTGGTGGCCGCCGAGCGCGGTGGCGATGGCGTACTGGCTGGGCACATTGGGGCACAGCCGCATGTTGGCCAGGATCTCCAGGCCCTCCAGGTAGCCGGCCGCGTGCTGCTTGGGCCCGGTGACCGCCATCCAGCCCGAGCGGAAGCCGGCCACCCGGTAGCTCTTGGACAGCCCGTTGAAGGTGAGGGTGATCAGGTCGGGGGCCAGCTCGGCCGTTGAGACGTGCTCGGTGCCGTCGTAAAGGATCTTGTCGTAGATCTCGTCGGAGAGCAGCACCAGGTTGTGCCGGCGGGCCAGCTCCACGATGGCGTCCAGGACGTGCCTGGGGTAGACGGAGCCGGTGGGGTTGTTCGGGTTGATGACGACGAGCGCCTTGGTGGCCGGGGTGATCTTGCGGGCGATGTCGTCGACGTCGGGGTACCAGTCGGCCTGCTCGTCGCACAGGTAGTGCACCGGGCGGCCGCCCGACAGGCAGACCGCGGCGGTCCACAGCGGGTAGTCGGGGGCGGGGATCAGCACCTCGTCGCCGTTGTCGAGCAGCGCCTGCAGCGACATGACGATCAGCTCGGACACGCCGTTGCCGAGGAAGACGTCGTCGACGTCCACGCCGGGCACGCCCTTGTCGTCGTAGTACTGCGCGATCGCGCGGCGGGCGGCGAGCAGCCCCTTGGAGTCGCCGTAGCCGTGGGCCGACGGGAGGTTGGCGACGACGTCGCGCAGCAGTTCCTCGGGCGCCTCGAAGCCGAAGGGGGCGGGGTTGCCGATGTGCAGCTTGAGGATGCGGTGGCCCTCGGCCTCCAGCCGCTGGGCCTCCTTCAGCACCGGCCCGCGGATGTCGTAGCAGACGTCCGCGAGCTTGGCCGACTGGGTGATCTGCATTCCGTCGCCTCCTGGATGGGTTCCCGCCTCGCTCCGGCGCGCCGCGCCGGCGCCGCCTACCGGTCCTGCCGCGCCCCGGTCGCCGCCGCGGCGGCCGGGGCGCCGGCCGGGTCCTCGGCGGCGCGCCGGTCCTCGGCCTCGCGCCGGATGGTCCACCACCAGAAGTAGGGGGCGATCACGGCGAAGACCCACCACTGCCCGGAGTAGCCGAGGTTCTGCCAGTCCCAGCTGACCCGCTCGGTGACCGGCGGCGGCAGCGGTGCGACGGCCGGGTCGGGCGCCGGGTCCTGCCCGGTCAGCTCGACATGGCCATCGTAGATCGGGTACGGCCAGAGGTTGACCAGCGCCGATCCGTTGATCGCGTTCACCTGCCCCTCGGGCAGGCCGCCCCGGCTCGGGTAGTCCAGCGGCGACTCGGCCGGGGTGAGCCGCCCGGTGACGGTCACCTCGCCGCCGGGCACCGGCGGCACCTCGGGGACGTCGTCGTTGCTGCCGGGCAGCCAGCCGCGGTTCACGGTGACGGCGGTGCCGTCCGCGGTGACCAGCGGCGCGATCAGGTAGAAGCCGTCGCGGTCGTTTAGGACGCGGTCGGGCACCAGCAGCTGGCGCTCGCCGTCGTAGCGGCCGGTGACGCGGACGGAGCGGCCGGCGGCGGTTTCGGTGAGCCGGCCGCCGGGCGGCAGCACCTCGGCGAGTTCGGCGGTCTCGGTGGCGGGCAGCGGCCGCGACTCCGTCTGCCTGGCGCGGTCGAACTGCCACAGGCCCAGGGCGCAGCAGACCGCGACGGCCAGCACCACCAGCAGGTGGCCCAGCAGCCAGCGCGGGCGCAGCGCGAAGCGGTACACGGCGTCAGCCTAGGCGGGGCCGAGCGGGCGGAGAAAACCGGACCGCAGGTCTTGTCACGGGTACATCACTTTCAGTAATCTTCAGATCACTCAGAGTTGTTTAGCCTGATCAGGGCCGGGTAATTCTGAGACTGCGTCAGGCAGACGCCCCGAAAAGCCATCCCGGGTCGCAGCTCCTGGGGGGAGGAGCAGGCGGCCGCCGGGGGCCATCTCCGTAACTGAGGGGGGATACGGAGATGGCCCCCCTTCTCGTGCCCGCCCGGCCCCCGCCGGTCAGGCCGCGGCCGCGGCGGCCGACTCGCGCCGCGTCACGCTGCGCTCGGCCACGAAGCTCATCACCGGCACCGTGCCCGCCAGCATGATCAGCAGGGCGTACCCGGGCGACCAGCGGCGGACCACCATCAGCGCCAGGGTCAGCACCACGTAGGCGATGTACAGGAAGCCGTGGATCGGGCCGATCACCGCGACCAGCAGGTCCTGGTCCCAGATCCACTTCAGCGGAACGGCCACGAACACCAGCAGGATCAGGCCCACGCCGGTGACGTAGGACGCCACCCGGTAGGCGGTCAGCAGAGCAGGACTTCTCACGGGTTCACCTCGGAAAAGGGACCGGCGACCGGTCGGGGAGGGTGCGGCCCGGCCCGGTGCGGGGCCACCGCCGGTCCGAGCCTATGCGCCCCGCCGCGCGGCCCCGCACCGGCCCCGCGCACCCGCCCGCGAAGGCGGCCCGATGTCAGTGCCGGACGGGAGAATCAGAGCAGTACCGGGGGTGTCCGCCCTGGTCGGACGGGTCGTGTCCGGCCGCGGGCCGGACGCGCCGCGACCCAGCGAGGGGGTTCCCGCGAGCCATGCTCACACCGACCACCCGATGGAACGCCGCCCGGCGGCGCCAGCGTCTCGCCATCGCCCGGGCCCTGCACAGCCGCCGCCGCGCCGCCGAGGCGCGCGCACCGCGGCCCGAGCGCGAGGCCGCCCGCCCCGCCCGCCCCGAGCCTGCGCGGTAGCCCGCGCACCGCGCCCGGGCCGGCGGTGCGGCCCGGGCGCGGCGGCCGTCACGACCTGCTCGGCGGCCGCCACTGCCCCGACGACACCTGCGTCCAGCCCTGCGGGATGGTGCGCAGCATGATGAAGGCGTCGATGATCCGGAAGAAGAGGAAGAACACCCCGTAGAACAGGTAGCTCGGCCGCCGCCGGCAGGCCGCGATCACGCAGGTGACGAAGTAGCCCGGCGCCACCAGCCCGACCAGGATGAGCGGCAGCGAGAAGGACGCACTGACGCGCTGGTACTCCACCGCGTAGGGCTGCCACTGCAGCACCCAGCCGTCGTTGATCAGCGGCAGCGCCAGGAAGACGGCCAGCACCAGCACCGCGAACAGCGCGACCGCCACGAACAGCACCTCCACCACCCACACGATCAGCACGAAGCAGAACACGCTCGGCCAGATGCCGTGCCTGCGGATCGTCTGGTAGAAGCCGAGCTGCCAGCGGCGCACCTGGCTGATGTAGTCGCGCAGGTTGTGCGGGTCCTGGCTGTAGGCCTTGATGCCGGGGTGGAAGCCGATCCGGCCGAGCCGCTTGTGCTGCAGCTCGAAGGTCATGTTGTAGTCCTCGATCACCAGCCCCTCGGGGTTGATGTCGATGTGGCGCAGCGCCGAGGAGCGGTAGATGCTGGCGAAGCCCGGCACGATGAAGGCGGCGCTGATCCACCGCCAGGTCATGCCGAAGCGGCTGAGCAACTGGAGCGTCAGGTACACCTGGTCGCGGTAGGCGGTGATCATCCGCCCGATCCAGGAGCGCTCCTTGGGGCGCCACTGGGTGACGGCGTAGCCCGCGATCGCGGCGATCTTGGGGTCCTCGGCCATCATCCGGCGGGCGCGCCGCAGGTAGTTCACGTCGAGTTCGCTGTCGGCGTCCAGGATCAGCACGCCGTCGTAGCGGTCGGTCAGGCCGAAGTGCTCGATGGCCGCCTCAAGCGCGCCCGCCTTGCCCTTGTTCGGGTACAGGTCGAGCACGTTGATTCCGGCCTCGCGGGCGATGTCGGCGGTGGCGTCGATGGAGGCGTCGGAGACCAGGTAGATGTCGCGGTCGTCGAACAGGCGCTTGGCCGAGGCGATCGCGTCGGCGATCACCAGCTCCTCGTTGTGCGCGGGCATCAGCACCGCGATGGTGACGCGCTCGGCCAGCGCGTCGAGGTCGTCGGCGGCCTCGTCGTCCGGGACGGCCGGCGGCTCGGAGCGGTCGAGCAGGTCGACGCGGACCAGGCCGTCGTCACCCGGGCCGACCAGCGCGGCGCGGGCGCCGGCGCGGGCCCGGCGCGCGCCGGAGCCGACGGCGAGCCGGGATCTGTGCCGGACGGCGCGGCGGCGCCGGCGCGCCGACGCCAGCGTGCGCACGCCGTCGTCGACCAGCCGCACCAGGCCCAGCGCGGACCACAGCGCCAGGTTCACCCCCAGGGTGAGCCAAATGAACAGGGTGGTGGGCGTGCCGTTGCCCGACACGTCCAGCGCGTAGCCGAGCCACAGCACCATGACGGCGATGCCGAGTGCGGCTGCCACGAGGAAGCTGGTGCCCTCGCCGACGGCCCGGACCAGTCGCACTCCCGGCCTCCTCGGGTGACCGAACGGGTCGTCCCGTTCGTCGATGTAACGCAGACGCCGGAGTCCGCTCGGCGGTTCACCGGCGTGAACGACCTAAGCAGGCCAGGGAGAATCGTATGTCCCGGTTGAACGGCTTGCCGAGGATTCATCCGATACGAAGGTCCCGACCCGGCCCTCACCATTGAGAAGTATGTTCCAGCCCGCGCCCCCGCGCATGTCGGTAGTGAAATATCGCAACATTGCGGTGCTCGACATAGAACTACTCCCGAACTACTTTTATCAGTCGAGTGCCCGAGCTGCTACTAAGCCGACGAGGAGCCGCTGTGCGCGTCGCCATGCACCAGCCGCACTACCTGCCGTGGTTGGGCCTTGTCGACAAGGTCGACCGCTGCGATCTCTTCGTGGTCGTCGACCATGTCCAGTTCGAGCGCAAGGGCTGGCAGAACCGCAACTACGTCGGCGCCCTGGGCGGACCCATGATGCTCACGGTCCCCGTGGTGCAGCACAGCCGCGCCGAGCTGATCGCCGACAAGCTCGTCGACAACCGCAAGCGCTGGGGCCTCAAGCACCTGCGCACCCTCGCCGACAACTGCTACGGCCGCACCCCGTTCTGGCGTGTCTACCGCGCCGAGTTCGAGGCGATCTACACGGCCGAATGGGAGCGGCTCGCCGAGCTCTCGCTCGCCACGACACGCATGGTCCTCGACGCCTTCGGCATCGACACACCGATGGTGCGCTCCAGCGAGCTTGGCCCGCTGACCGGCAAGAAGACGGATATGATCGCCGAGATCGCGCTCCGGGTCGGTGCCGACACGGTGCTGTCGGGCGACGGCGCGCGCGGCTATCTCGTGCCCGAGGCGCTGACCGACCGAGGCATCGCCCTGGAGTGGCAGGACTTCCAGCACCCCGTCTACCGCCAGCACGGCAGGCACGGGGACTTCCTGCCCCGGCTCGCGGCGATCGACCTGCTGGTGAACCACGGCCCGGAGGGCGTGGAGGTGCTGCGCCAAGCCCGGTCGCATCCCGTCCGCACCTGAGTCCGGCCGCTGGCGTACCCGATATCCGGCTCCCGTGCCACGCGCAGTCCGTGGCCGACTCCGCGACGAGGAAAGCACGCATGACGATCGACTGGTCCCGGCAGCGCATCCTGGTCCTGGCCCCGCACCCCGACGACGAGACGCTCGGCTGCGGCGGGCTGATGAGCAAGGCCGCCGAGGCGGGCGGCGAGATCTACGTCCAGTTCCTCACCGTCGGCGACACCGCCGACTTCTCCCCGGCGGGGCTGTCCACCGCCGACGAGCGCTACGCCGAGATCGAGAAGGTCGCCGAGAGCTACGGCTGGCGGCAGTGGCACATCGCCTTCCCCGGCGACGACTACCACCTCAAACTCGACGCGCTGCCCCGCTTCGACCTGATCGGCGCCATCGAGCGGCACAGCCCGCTGGCCATCAACACCATCGAGCCCACCGTCGTCATCGCGCCGCACCGCACCAGCTACAACCAGGACCACCAGGTCGCCGCCGAGGCCGCGCTCGCCGCGCTGCGCCCGTCCAACACGGCGCTCAAGCACCACCCGAGCCTGGTGCTCAGCTACGAGGAGGCGGCCGACCAGTGGCGCGCCGACGCCGTGCCGCCGCCCAACC
Source organism: Allonocardiopsis opalescens (assembly GCF_003002095.1). GTDB lineage: Bacteria > Actinomycetota > Actinomycetes > Streptosporangiales > Streptosporangiaceae > Allonocardiopsis > Allonocardiopsis opalescens. The sequence continues at coordinate 15,897 of NZ_PVZC01000003.1, forward strand.
TCCTGGTCGAACTCCAGCCCCACCACGTCGACCACAAGATCCACGCCATGTCCCTGTACGGCACCCAGGTGCACGACCACCCCCACACACGGTCCGAACTCACCCTGCGCAGCCTCGCGGCCCTGCGCGGGATGCAGGGCGGTACCTCCTTCGCCGAGGGCTTCCACTGCCTTCGCTGGCTGGGCTGACCGCCCGGCCGAACGTCGCACGACCGACACTCGCCACCACACCGGGAGGTACCTGTGCGGGCACTCGTCACGGGCGGAGCCGGCTTCATCGGTTCCCATCTGGTCGACCACCTGTTAGCGCTCGGCGCGCGGGTCACCGTGCTGGACGACCTGTCCACCGGGTCGGAGGCCAACCTCGACCAGGTCAAGGGGCACTCCCAGCTCAGGTTCGTGACAGGGTCCATCCTCGACGAGCGGCTGGTGGACCGGCTCACCGCCGAGACCGACACCGTCTTCCACCTGGCCGCGGCCGTCGGCGTGCACACCATCGTCGACCACCCGCTGCGCTCGCTGCGCACCAACCTGCACGGCACCGAGAACGTGCTGGAGGCGGCGCGCCGCGCCGGGGCGCGGGTGCTCGTCGCCTCCACCAGCGAGGTGTACGGGAAGAACGACGCCGACGGCCTGGACGAGGAGGCCGACCGCATCCTCGGCTCACCGCTGAAGAGCCGCTGGTCGTATGCGGCCGCCAAGGGCCTGGACGAGCTGATGGCCTACGTCTACGGCCAGCAGTACGGCCTGGAGGCCGCGATCGTGCGGCTGTTCAACGTGGTCGGTCCCCGCCAGACCGGCCGCTACGGCATGGTGGTGCCGCGCTTCGTCGACCAGGCGCTGCGCGGCGAGCCGCTGACCATCTACGGCGACGGCACCCAGCGCCGCTGCTTCGGCTCCGTCTACGACGTGGTGCCCGCCATGGTCGCCCTGCTCGACCGGAAATCCGCCCACGGCAGGGCCGTCAACCTCGGCGGCTTCCAGGAGACCAGCATCCGCGCCCTGGCCGAGCGGGTGCGCGAGCTGACCGGGTCCGCCAGCGAGATCGTCTACGTGCCGTACGAGGAGGCGTACGGCGAGGGCTACGAGGACATGCAGCGGCGGATGCCCGACACCGGCCTCGCCAAGCGGCTGATCGGCTACGCGCCGTCCTACTCGCTCGACGAGATCATCACCTCGATCGTCGCGGCGCGCGGCGGACCCCGCCTGGTCGATCAGGCGGCGGCACCGCTCACCGTGTGAGGGGGACGAGCCGGTCCGGCGCCCCTGGGGCGGCGCCGGACTCCGGTTCACCCCGGCCAGACCGCCGTCGCGGCCACCGCGAGGCCGAGGGCGGCGGTCACCGCGCTCAGCCCGTACAGGGCGGCCGCGCCGCCCAGCGGGGCCGGCGGGGCGGCCGCAACGCGGCGCCAGCGGCGCCGCACGTATCCGCCGATCAGCGCGCAGGCCAGCGCGATCACCAGCACCGCGCACAGCAGCGGCGCCCCGGCGCGGGCGGGGTCGCGCAGCAGCAGCAGGGCGACCGCGAGCACGGCCAGCAGGGTGCGCTGCCACGACAGCAGGGTGCGCTCGGGCTGCAGGGCGGGCGGCGCGGCGCGGGCGGGCACCGCCCTCACCAGGCCCAGTCGGCGGCGATGGCCGCCAGGCAGACCAGCGCCACACCCGCCGACAGCACCAGCGGCAGCAGCGAGGTGGGCAGCGCCGCCGAGCGGCGCATCGCCCGCTGCACGCGGTGCCAGCGCACCGGGGCGGCGAGCGCGATGCACACCGCGAGGGCGCTCAGCCCCAGGCCGACCGAGAGCCGCAGCCAGCCCGGCCAGTCCACCGGCACGATGTGCAGCACCGCGACACCGCCGGCCAGCAGGCCCAGCGCCGTCCTGATCCAGGCGAGGAAGGTGCGCTCATTGGCGAGGGTGAAGCGGTAGTCGGGCTCGTGCTCCCCCGCCGGCGGCGCGGGGCCGTCGGCCTGCCGGTGCGCCGACGCGCTGGTGTCGTCCACCCTGGCCTCCCTTCTGCGGTGCGGCGGGCGCCGCCGGGCGCGGCGACGGGCTCCACCGCCGACCCTAAGCAGATCAGCGATTCCCGCCCAAATCAGCCGTCAACGCCGGTGAAGTGCGGATTCGGCCGGGGCGCCCGGCGCGTCGGGCGCGGCGCGGACGGCGCGAGTGGACGCGGGCGGCGGGGGAATGTCTGCGGGCGCGTGTTCATTGAGTGGGAGAGACCCCGCAGTCACCGAGTTGGGAGATGAGATGGCGACCGTAGAAGTGACCACGGCCAACTTCAAGGAGACCGTGGTCGACAACGACTTCGTGCTGGTCGACTTCTGGGCGTCCTGGTGCGGTCCCTGCCGGCAGTTCGCGCCGGTGTACGACAAGGCGTCGGAGCGCCACCCGGACCTGGTCTTCGCGAAGGTCGACACCGAGGCCCAGCAGGACCTCGCCGCCCAGTTCGACATCCGCTCCATCCCGACCCTGATGGTCATCCGCGAGCAGGTGATGATCTACTCCCAGCCCGGCGCCCTCCCCGAGGAGGCCCTGGAAGACCTCATCCGCCAGGCCCGCGAACTCGACATGGACAAGGTCCGCGCCGAAATCGCCCAGCAGCCGCAGCCGCAGGAGTGACCTGGGGTCGCTGACACGGCGCGCACGGAGCGCCTCCGCCTACGGCGGGGGCGCTTCGCGATCTCGGCGGCGGGGCGGGGACCACGGTCACCTGGGCCGGGCCCCTGAAGTCGGCGCCGGAACCCGGACCGGCCGGCACGACCCGCGGGTGACGGCCCTCGGGCCCGGGCCTTGGGTCACGACCCGCAGGTCCGGGCCACGGGTGACGGCCCACGGTCCCGGCCCGTGGGTCACGACGCACATCCGTGCCACGGGTCATAGTCCACGAGTCGCGCCCGGGTGACAGCCCACGGGTCACGCCCCATGCGGCGGACAGCCCCTGTGCATAAGTCGACCGGATTCGCCCGCACCGTCCACAAGGCCCGCCACCGCACGGCCTGCCGCCTTCCGACCTGGAAGAATGGATCTCGGGGGGTACCCCCGAGCACCCCGCCCCGCCATCGCCCGCGGCCGAGACCAGGCCCGGCCCCTCCCGATGCCAGGCTCGATCCGCCGCCCGTCCCCAGGCCCCGTCCGCCACCTGGTACCAGGTCCGGTCCGCCGCCTCGCGCCTGCCGGCGCCCTGTGCACAAGTCGACCGAATCCGCCCGCACCGTCCACAGGCCCCCGCCACCGCACGCCCCGACACCGCCCGACCTGGAAGAATGGATAACGGGGGGTACCCCCGAGCGCCCGTGCCGGTGCGCGCACCCGGCGGGGGCCGCGGCCGCTGCCTAGACTCGGGGGCATGCTCCGACTCGGGTATCCGGTGATCGGCGTGGCCGACATCGACCGCGCCGTCGCCTTCTGGACGTCCGCACTCGATCTGGCGGCCACGTCGGAGTGGGCGAGTCCCGACTGGCGCACGCTGCACCATGTCGACGGGTCGGGGCGCGCGCTGTGCCTGATGCGCAGCGGCTCGCCCGCCGAGGCGCGGCCGCGGATCCACCTGGACCTGCTGGTCGACACCACGGCCGAGCAGCAAGCGGAGGTGGAGCGGCTGGTGGGCCTCGGTGCGAGCCGGGTCGACTGGGACTCCTACCCTCCCGAGCCCGACTTCGTGGTGCTCGCCGACCCGGACGGCAACCTCTTCTGCGTCGTGGACCTCAGCCGGGCGCCCTCGGGTTCGGCGGGTCGGTGACGCGCCCGTGACGGCGCCGCGGCCCGGGGTGCACGGAGCCGCGGCGCCCGGCCCGGCCTAGCTCGCCGGCGCGGCCTGCCCGCCGCCGAAGACCTTCTCGACGAGCTGCTTCGTCACCTGCTGGAAGGTGCCCGCCAGCGTCATGGCGGCGTCGTCCACATAGGTCAGCGAGGCGGTCAGGGTCCGGCCGCCGTCGGGCGTGCTGTACATCAGTGCCGCATAGCCCGAGATGCCGCCGTTGTGGGAGATGATGGTGCCGCCGTCGTCGGTGGTCACCACGAACACCCCCAGGCCGTAGTCCATGTTCGGGATGCCGGTCGGGTGCGGGGCGCACATCTCGGCCAGCAGCGGGGCCGGCAGCAGCCGGCCGCCCGTCAGCGCGGAGATGAAGGTGTGGAGGTCCCGGGTGGTCGAGATCATGTCGCCGCCGGTGGAGACCCAGGAGGGGTTCTGGCGGCTGATGTCGACCGTCCGCTGCTCGCCGGCCTCCTCGTACCGGTAGTAGGCGTGGGCGTACGGCTCGGGGATCTCCGGTGAGGTCTCCGGCACCACGGTGCCCGACAGCCCGAGCGGCTCCAGCACCAGCCGCCGCATCTCCGCGGCGAACGGGCGGCCGGTGGCCTTCTCGATCAGCAGTCTGAGCAGCACGTAGTTGGTGTTGGAGTAGCTCCAGCCCGTCCCCGGCTCGAAGCGCGCCGGCTTGGACAGCGCCAGCTCCACCAGTTCCTCCGGCCGGTAGGTCCTGAACCTGTCATCCAGCCACGCTTCGCCCCCCTCTCCGTAGGGCAGGCCGATCCCCGGCACGACGGTCCCGTCCTCGCCGACCTCGCCGGTGAAGTTGAACACCCCGCTGGTGTGCCGCAGCAGCATCCGCACCGTGATCCGCCGGTCCGGCCCGAACTCGGGCAGGTGGTCGGCCACCGGGTCGTCCAGCCCGAAGGCGCCCTCGGCGACCAGCCGCAGCGCCAGGGCGGCGGTGAAGGTCTTGGTGTTGCTGCCGATCCGGAAGTGCCCGTCGACCGGCGGCCGCTCCGTGCCGCCCAGCTCGCGGAGCCCGGCGCTGCCGGCCCACTCGCCCCGCTCGTCGTGCACGCGCAGCGTGACTCCGAGGAAACCGGCCTCGACGATCTCCTCGATGGACTTTCGCAGCTCCGGGCGGTCCTGCCCGGCGGCGGCCTCCCGCAGGGAGCCGCGGTCCGGAGTGGGCTGGTCGGTGGAGGTGACGGACATGGTGGTGCTCCTTCGGGAGGTGTGCGGACTCCGGCCGAACGGACGGGATCGCCGGTCCGCCGGCACCGCGCCAACGTTCAACGATCTCTGAACTTCTGCAACGGTACATTGCATTCACATATTCGTCAACGACGGATCTGACTCATTCTCCGTGCTCAGTACACAGATAAGATGGATATTGCAATGAGCATGAAGCTGAACGCAATCAGCGCCCTCCGGCCCGCATTGCAATGACCCGAGAACGGAGGCATACTGTGCCACGGGTGCGCGGTGCCGGCTCCGCGCACCCCGGCGAAGGGAGGCGGGCACCGATGCCCGGAGGCAGGCTGACCGCCCGGGAGCGGGAGCACATCGCCGCGGGGCTGGCCGAAGGACTCGGATACACCGAGATCGGCGCGCGCCTGGGCCGGCCCGCCTCGACCGTCATGCGGGAGGTCGGCCGCAACGGCGGACCCGAGTCCTACCGCGCCGACCGGGCGCAGGCGGCCACCCGGCACCGTGCCCGCCGGCGCAAGCAGGCCCGGCCCCCGGCCTCGCCGGCCCCCGGCGGCGACGGACGGGACCCCCGGGTGGTCCAGGACCTCGCGGAGTCCTACACCGCCCTCCTCATCGAGCAGGGCATGCCCCGGATGATGGCCAAGGTGCTGACCTGCCTGTACATCACCGACTCCGGCACCCTCTCCGCCGCCGACCTGGTCCAGCGGCTGCGCGTCAGCCCCGGGTCCGTCTCGCACGCCGTCGCCTACCTAGAGCAGCAGGGACTGCTCAGGCGGGAACGCGCTCCCGGCACGCGCCGCGAACGCTATGTCATCGACGACGGGATCTGGCTCCGGTCCCTCCACGCCTCGATCCGGATGAACGACGCCCTGGTCACCGCGTCGCGGCGCGGAGCCGAGATCCTCGGAGCGGCGACCCCGGCCGGCGCCCGCTTCGCGTCCACCGCCGAACTCCTCATCCTCGTGAACGAGGCCCACCAGGCGGCCATCGAGGAGTGGCAGCGCAGACGGGACCCCAAGGCCGGGCAAGGGTCCTGACCTGCTGCGGGACCGGTCCGGCGCCCGTCCGCCCGGCCCGGGCCGCGGCCGGCGAGGCGCCCGGGGCACTGCGCCCGCCCCCGGCAGGCCCGTCGGCTCGAATACGCGCACCGAAGTCCACCAGGTGCCGCCCGCCGCTCGACGGGCCGCAGGCCCGGCCCGGGCCCCTCGACGCACGGCAGGGTGCCGGCCGGGCCGCGCGCCGACGGCCCCGCCGGAGCATGACATCTGTCATGCCCCGACCCGTGCGGGACGCGGAGAAAGCCGTGAGCGATGACACTCGGTCACGGCTCCGCTCCGGATTAGCGTCGAGGCATGCACTCCGACCACGACCGCCGTCCCCCGGCCCCGCCACCGGCCGCCGCCTTCGGCACCGCCCCGGACGCGAGAGCGGTACGGACGGCTCCGCGCGCACCGTCCGGGCCGAACCCGCGCCGCCGCGGCCCGCGGCCGGTCCCGCCGGGCGTGGAGTACCACCGCGTGCTCGCCGGGGAGAAGCGCCGGATCGGGCGCGGCATCCTCGCGATCGTGCTCGTACTGGCCGGGATGTTCGTCTCCGGCTTCGCCATCACCCAGGCCGCCGCCCTCATCGACCTGCGGATGGGCCGCAGCAACCCGGCGATCGGCGGCACCGACTACACGCCGCTGTACCACGGCGCGGCCATGTTCTCGCTCGCCCTGCTCATCCCGTGGAGCATGCTCGTCCAGCGGTGGCTCTACGGGGTGCCGGGCGCCTCGCTGCACTCGGTGCTGTCGCGCTTCCGCTTCGACGTGTTCGGCCGGGCGCTCCTGCTCATCGGCCCCGTCTGGCTGGTCCCCACCGTCGTCCTGCACCTCGCGATGCCCTCCGAGCAGACCTACTGGCCGGTCGCCGACCTGGTCGCCGTCTTCGCCGCCACCCTCCTGCTGACGCCGCTGCAGTCGGCGGGCGAGGAGTACGGCCTGCGCGGACTCGTCTTCCGGGTCGCCGGGAGCTGGAGCCGCGGGCCGCGCACGGCGCTGGTCGTCGCCGTCCTCGTCTCCAGCCTGGTCTTCACGGCCATCCACGGCGCGACGGATCCGTGGATCAACCTCTGGTACTTCACGCTCGCCGTCAGCCTGGCCGTCATCACCTGGCGCACCGGCGGCATCGAGACCGCCGTCGTGGTCCACGCGCTGCTCAACACGCTCACCTTCCTCCTGGCCACCGCCGTGCACGCCGACCTCGGCGGCTCCATCGCGGACCGGTCGGCGGGCACCGGATCGCCCGCCCTGCTGGTGCCCGGCGTCACCGTCGCGCTGATCGCGGCGGTGGTGTGGTGGCGCACGCGCGGGTCGGGTCCGGCCCTGACCCCCGCGGAGCCGCCGGCCGGGCGGTCCCGGACGGCAGAATGAGGCGCATGGGCGACTGGCCGCTGGTCAGCGCACGTCGGTTCGAGACCTTCGTGCGCTGGTCCGCGTACCTCCTCGCCACGGCACCGCTGTTCAACTTCCTGTCCGGGACGCTGACGACCGACCGGCTCGTCGAGACGCGCCCCGCGACCGTCGCCACCGTGTTCGGACTGGAACTGGCCCTGGTCGCCGGCAACATGCTGGTCGGCCGGCGCAACATCGACGCCCTGGTCGGCCGGCCGCGGCGGCTGCCGGCCCGCGGCCTCGCCGCCTGGACGCTCGTCCTGGTCGCGCTGGTCGGCGTCCTCCTCACCCTCCCCGGGGCCGCGATGGGCCTGTCGGTCGCGATGGCGATCGGCTCGGTCGCCGCCGCCTTCGTGCCCGTCCTCGACGCGCGCCGGACGCTGCTGCTCAACGCCGCCGTCCTCGTCATCACCGCCCCGCTCCTCGCCGTCGAGGGGAGCGCGCTGCTGGCGACCGGTATGGCCGTGATCAGCGTCGCGCTGTGGGCCTGCTGGTCGAACGTCTGGATGCTGCGGGTGCTGCTGGAGCTGCAGGAGGCGCACGAGAGCCGCGCCGCGCTGACGCTCGCGAACGAGCGGCTGCGCATCTCGCGCGACCTGCACGACGTGTTCGGCCGCACCCTCGCGTCGATCTCGGTCAAGAGCGCGCTCGCCTCGGAGCTCGTCCGCCGCGGCCGCGACGGGCGGGCGGCCGACGAACTCGGCGACATCCAGCGGCTCGCCGACCAGGCCGGCACCGAGGTGCGCCGAGTCGTCCGCGGGGAGCTGCGGCCGGCCTGGGAGGACGAGGTGTCGGGGGCGCGCTCGCTGCTGGAGTCGGCCGGCATCCGCTGCACGGTGGCCGGCGACCCGGTGCCCGAACCGTGCGCCGAGGCGCTGGCCTGGGTGGTCCGCGAGGGCGTCACGAACGTGCTGCGCCACTCGTCGGCCACCCGGGTCACCCTCGCGACCGCGACCGGCGAGGACGGGGTGCTCCTCACCGTCGCCAACGACGGCGCCGGCGCCCCCGAGGCGGCCGGGGACGGCGGCGGCACGGGGCTGCGCGCCATGTCCGAGCGGATCGGCGCACTCGGCGGGCGCATCACGACGCGCCGCGACGGAGACTGGTTCATGCTCGACGCCACGATCCCGCTCCCGAAGGGAGCCGCCGCGTGACCCGCATCCTCGTCGCCGACGACGAACACCTCATCCGCGCCGCCATCGCCGGGCTGCTCGACCTGGAGGACGACTTCGAGGTCGTCGGCCAGGCGGCGTCGGGCGACGAGGCGCTGGCGACGGCGCGCAAACTCCGCCCCGACGTGGCCCTGCTCGACCTCCAACTGCCCGGGCCCGACGGCATCGAGGTGGCGCGGCGGCTCGCGGCCGAGCTGCCGGAGTGCCGCTGCGTCATCGTGACCTCCCACGGCCGGCCCGGCTACCTGAAGTCGGCGCTGGCCGCGGGGGTGCGCGGCTTCCTGCCGAAGACGGTCTCCTCCCGCACCTTCGCGCAGGTGGTGCGGAAGGTGGCGGCCGGCGGCCGCTACGTCGACCCCGAACTCGCCGCCGAGGCGATCAGCGCGGGCGACTCCCCGCTCAGCCCGCGCGAGTCCGACGTGCTCGCGCTGGCCCGCGACGGCGCGCCCGTCGACGAGATCGCCCAGCGCGTCTCGCTCTCCCCGGGCACCGTGCGCAACTACCTGGCGGCCGCCATCGCCAAACTCGACGCCGCCAACCGGCACGAGGCCGCCCGCATCGCCGCCGAACGCGGCTGGATCTGAACGCGTCCACCGCGCGACGGCGGACCCCGGCGCGGTGGTCCGGCCGGGTGCGCTGCTCCCCCGGTCGGAAGATGCGGGAGCATGGTTTGTCCGGCAGACGGCAACCGCTCATCCAGCACAAACAGACCCGGCCCGGCGGCCGGGCCGCGCAGGACGACACGGGATACGGCAACGCGGCGGCGGCCGACCGGTCAGACCCGAACCGCACCTACCCGGCGGCCACGGGGTCCGAGCGATCCACCACCCCAAGCGGCAGCACACCACCGGCATCCCCAACCTGTGGACAGAACGGCCGCATCAGTCCACCCCGTCCACAAACCGCACCACCGCACATCTGGGCGCCCCGCGAGGCGGAAGAATGGATCTCGGGGGGCGCCCCCGCGCGCCGGCCTCACGACGCACGCCGTCGCGCACGAGTCGGCCTGTGGACGAATCGACCGCATCGGGCCACCCCGTCCACAGACCGCACCACCGCGCACCCAGGCGCCCCGCGAGGCGGAAGAATGGATCTCGGGGGGCGCCCCCGCGGGCGGCGGCCCCGCCACGACCTGCACCGCTCGCGCCTGATCGCCTTGTGGACGAACCCGCTTGTAGGCGAACCGGCCTGTGGACGAACCCGCCTGTGGACGAACCGGCCGCATCGGGCCACCCCGTCCACAGACCGCACCACCGCGCACCCAGGCGCCGCGCGAAACGGAAGAATGGATCTCGGGGGGGACCCCCGCGGGCTCCGCTTCCGGTTCGCGCGGCCGGGTCCTCAGCTCACAGGCGGCAGGCGTAGATGTCGGTGATGAAGATGGCGCGCCCGCCGATGTCCCACAGGTCGTCCATGATCTGCTGGGCGGCGCGCCTGGGCACCATGGCGCGCACGGCCACCCAGCCCTCGCGGTGCAGCGGCGAGACCGTGGGGCCCTCCATGCCGGGGGTGAGCGCGACGGCATCGTCGATGCGACCGGTGTGGATGTCGTAGTCGATCATCACGTAGTCGCGGGCGGTCAGCACGCCGCGCAGCCGCCGCGCCAGCTGGCCGAAGCCGGGCCGCTCCGGGTCGCCGTTGCGGCGGATCAGCACCGCCTCCGACTCCAGGATCGGCGCGCCGAAGGTCTCCAGCCCCGCGTTGCGCAGGGTGGTGCCGGTGGACACCACGTCGGCGATGGCGTCGGCCACCCCGAGGCGGATCGCGGTCTCCACCGCCCCGTCCAGCTCGATGACCCGCGCGTCCACCCCCCGCTCGGCGAGGTAGCCGCGCAGCAGCCCGGCGTAGGAGGTGGCGATCCGCCGTCCGGCGAGGTCCGCCACGTCCAGGCCGCTGCCGTTGGGCGCCGCGAAGCGGAAGGTGGAGCCGCCGAAGCCCAGCGGCAGCACCTCCTCGGCCGGCGCCTCGGAGTCGAGCAGCATGTCGCGCCCGGTGATCCCGGCGTGCAGGGTGCCCTCGCCGACGTACACGGCGATGTCGCGGGGGCGCAGGAAGAAGAACTCGCAGCGGTTGTCGGGGTCGACCAGCACCAGCTCACGGGAGTCCTTGCGCTGGCGGTACCCCGCCTCGGTCAGCATCGCGCTGGCGGGTTCGGCCAGCGCGCCCTTGTTCGGCACGGCGATACGCAGTTGGTCAGGCATGGGTGGACGCTTCCTCACGTCGGTACTGCCGGCAGGCCCGGTCGGGCCTCGGACGGACGTTCGCGTGGGCCGGTCCGGCCAGCGGGGCTGGCGGGAGCGGCCTACAGATGCGCGTAGACGTCGTCGAGGCGCAGGCCGCGCGCCAGCATCAGCACCTGGAGGTGGTAGAGCAGCTGGGAGATCTCTTCGGCGGTTCGGGCGTCGGACTCGTGCTCGGCCGCCATCCACACCTCGGCGGCCTCTTCGACGACCTTCTTGCCGATCGCGTGCACGCCTGCGTCCAGTGCCGCGACGGTGCCGGAACCCTCCGGCCTGACCCGCGCTTTCTCGGACAGCTCGGCGAACAGCTCGTCGAAGGTCTTCATCGCCATCTCTCGGATTCGGCCGTACTCACCGCGCTCTAGCCTACGGCCCGCTCCGCCCGGCCCGGGCCACGGCCGCCGAACAGCAGGGCGAACACGGTACGAAGCAGCGGAAATGAGCGCGTGCCCCGCCCCTCGGCCCGCAACGGCCAGCGCCGAGGCGCGCCCGGGGCGGTTCGGGGGCCGCCGCCCGGGTGCGGGGGTCCGGCGACCCGACGGGCACCGGACCCGGGCGCCCGACCGCAATGGCTCCGGGATTCGCAGGAGATATGCGAGTGCGGCCGGGAATTCCTCCTCGCCCGGCCGGACGGGTGTTCTTTCACCCGGCGCCGCACGCACCCGTTCCAGCGGGAATTCCACGGCCCGGCGTATCGCGGGAGTCCGCACCGGTCAACGCACCGCCGTGCGCCGCCACCGCCCAGGGGACGGCCGTCCGCGACGGACGGCGAAAGGAAAAGGCAAGGAGTCATACTCCTTGCCACTCTCAACTTATAGCGCACCCCGGGGCTTGCGGCAAGACCCCGGTCGTAGCGCAGAATCTCCGAGCGGAGCCGGCACCTGCGGAAATCAGGAATTCGCGGCCGGCTTCGTTGAATGGGGGGGTTCCATGACCGATGTGATCATCGCCGGCGGCGGACCGACCGGTGTGATGCTGGCCTGCGAGCTGCGGCTGCACGGCGTGCGGGCGCTCGTACTGGAGAAGGAGGCGGAGCCGACCAGGATCGTCCGCGCGCTCGGCCTGCACGCGCGCAGCATCGAGCTGATGGACCAGCGCGGTCTGCTGGACCGCTTCCTGGCGCTCGGCAAGCGGTATCCGGTCGGCGGCTTCTTCGCCGGCATCGCCAAGCCGCCGCTCGACCGGCTCGACACCGCGCACCCGTACGTGCTCGGCATCGTGCAGACCGCCACCGAGCGCCTGCTGAACGAGCGCGCCGCCGAACTCGGCGTCGAGATCCGCCGCCGCTGCGAGCTGGTCGGGCTGAGCCAGGATGACGAGGGGGTGACCGCCGAGCTGGCCGACGGCACGCGCTTGCGCTCGCGCTACCTCGTCGGCTGCGACGGCGGGCGCAGCACGGTGCGCAGGCTGCTCGGCGTCGGCTTCCCCGGCGAGCCCACCCGGGTCGAGACGCTGCTGGGCGAGATGGAGCTGACCGCGACGCCGGAGACGCTGGCCGCCGTCGTCGCCGAAGTCCGCAAGACCCAGCTGCGGTTCGGCGCGATGCCGCTGGGGGACGGGCTGTACCGCGTCGGGGTGCCCGCGGAGGGGGTGGCACCGGATCGCTCGGTCCCGCCGACCTTGGCGGAGTTCAAGCGGCAGCTGCGGGCGCACGCCGGCACCGACTTCGGCGTGCACTCGCCGCGCTGGCTCTCCCGCTTCGGCGACGCCACCCGGCTGGCCGAGCGCTACCGGGTCGGCCGGGTGCTGCTGGCCGGCGACGCGGCGCACGTCCACCCGCCGACCGGCGGGCAGGGGCTCAACCTCGGCCTCCAGGACGCGTTCAACCTCGGCTGGAAGCTGGCCGCCGCGGTCGGCGGCTGGGCACCGGAGGGGCTGCTGGACAGCTACCAGACCGAACGGCAACCGGTGGCCGCCAGCGTGCTGGACAACACCCGCGCGCAGATGGAGCTGATGTCCACCGAACCGGGCTCCCAGGCCGTGCGCCGGCTGGTGTCGGAGCTGATGGACTTCCCCGAGGTGCACCGGTACCTGATCGAGAAGGTCATCGCGATCGGGATCCGCTACGACTTCGGCGAGGGCCACGAACTCCTCGGCCGGCGGCTGCGCGACGTCCCGCTGAAGCAGGGACGCCTGTACGAGCGGATGCACGGGGGCCGCGGGCTGCTGCTCGACCAGACCGGCCGGCTCTCGGTCGCCGGCTGGGCCGACCGGGTCGACCACATCGTCGACACCAGCGAGGAGCTGGACGTGCCCGCCGTGCTGCTGCGGCCGGACGGCCACGTGGCGTGGACCGGCGACGACCAGCAGGACCTCCTCGGCCACCTCCCCACCTGGTTCGGCGCGCCCGCCGCCTGACCGGGGCACGCCCGCCGACCGGGCGGAGCGCGGTGCCGGGCCGCCCGGCACCGCGACGGCGGCCCCGGCCGACGGGTCGGGGCCGCCGTCGCGGCCGCATGCTCGGGGGCTCGGCCTCAAGGACGCCGGAGCGGAGGTGGCGGCACACGGCATCATCCGGCGAGCGGTGCGACGGGGAGCGGGTGGGGCGGCCGGACTGCGGCGCGCGCCCGAACGGACACCATTCCGGCCTACCGCCGCGAGAGCGGGGACGCGTGCGCGGGCCGCGGGGGCGCCCCCCCGGAATCCATTCTTCCAGTTCACGCGACGACCAGGTGCGCCGCGACGCGGCTTGTGGACGACCGACACGATTCCGCCGGAATCATCCACAGCCGAAGGCGCTCAGTCTCGGGGCCTGCCGCGGGGGCGCTGCCCGAGAGATGGGTCGACACACCGGCACTCCCTCCCTCGGTGTCCGCCCGGGATGCGCCGCGAACGCCCTTGGTGTCGACGGTCTCGGCTGCCCAGGCGTCAGCTCCTTCGGCGGCGGCGGGAGTCTGTCGTGGTCGGCGGGACTCGGTCCTTGGCGGACGCCCCTGGTCCGGTCACGGCGTACCGGGCGGCGATGGTGCGGACGGCCTCGTCGACCACCTGAGCGACGCGTTCGGCGCCGACCTCCCAGCCCGGCACCAGGAGTGCCGGCCAGAAGACGTAGTTGGAGATCATGCCCAGGAACTGGGTGGCTGCGAGGTCCACGTCCTCGATCCGCACCGTTCCCGCCTCGTGCTCGGCCAGGAGGTAGCCGCGTACGGACTCGAAGTAGGGCATCTTCCCGTGCGAGAACTGCGCCTGGGCCAGCTCAGGGAACCGCGGCAGCTCGGCGATGACGATCCTGAACAGGTCGGCCATCTGGGCACGGCCCAGCAGCTCGGCGTAACGGCGACCGATGACGCCGAGCCCGTCGACGAGGTTGCCCGCGGGCGGAGGATCCTCCTCGTGCGCGGTCGACCAGGACTCGGTCACGATGGCGTCGAACAGGGCGGCCTTGCTCGGAAACTGCTTGAACAGGGTGGCCCGCGAAACGCCCGCGCGCTCTGCGATCCGCGCCAGCGACGTCCGGTCGTAGCCCGATTCGAGGAACAGTGCGGTCGCGGCCGTCACGATCAGCGCGCGCTTCTCCTGGGCGACGCGCTGGTGATACGTCGTCACAACCGTGCTCATGGGCCGAGCATACGAGGTGAGTGGCTTGACTCGCCATTGCCGCCGACCTAGTGTCAAGGGGACGGTGAGTCGACCGACTCACCACTGGCCGCCGTTCACCACCGGTGATCCCGGTCATTCACCCACGTACCGAAGGAACATCCGATGCGCCGCTTCGACGACCAGACCGTGCTCGTGACCGGTGGGACCGGCGGCCAGGGCTCGAGCCACGTGCGCGCCTTCCACGCGGAGGGAGCGAACGTGGTGATCGGCGGCATCGACGAGGAACGCGGGGCCGCTCTCGCCGACGAGCTCGGGACCCGCGCCCGCTTCGCCCGCCTCGACGTCACCGACGAGAGCTCGTGGTCCGCCGCTGTGCTGACCGCCGAGAGCGCCTTCGGCGCCCTGAACGTGCTGGTCAACAACGCGGGCGTGCAGAACCCGCCCGCAACGATCGAGAACACGGAGCGGGCCACGTGGTCGCGCATCCTCGACGTCAACCTCACCGGGACCTTCCTCGGCATCAAGGCCGCGGCCCCCGCTCTGCGCCGCGCGGCAGGGGGAGCCATCGTCAACATCGCCTCGACCATGGGCCTGGGCGGCACGGCCCACTACGCGCCGTACGTCGCCGGCAAGTGGGCCGTGCGGGGCCTCACCCGAACGGCGGCACTCGAGCTCGGCCGCGACCGCATCCGGGTGAACACCATCCACCCCGGCGTGATCTCGACCTCCTTCATCCACGAACCGGCAGCCGGCGCCACCGCGGCGATCGCCGACTTCTACTCACCCGAGCCGTTCGCCATCCCCCGGCTCGGAGAGCCGGCCGACGTCACCCGGCTGCTCCTGTTCCTCACGTCATCAGACGCCGCGTTCATCACGGGGTCGGAGTACGTCATCGACGGTGGACTCCTCCTCGGCCCCGCCCTTCAGGCCGAGAGCGCATGAGCACTCCGGACACGGCCGGGTCGAACGACTCCGCACGGGACGCGGCCTCGTCCCACCTGCCCGACCACATCCGACGAGCCATCGAGATCCCCCCGCCGCGGGCACCGGAGAACGGATCATCGACATCACGACGCTGGGGCGCCGCACCGGCCGAGCACGCCGCATCGAGATTTTCTGCTACCGAGCCGCAGGCGCGTCGCGGATCTCAATCAGCCCCACGACCCCGGCACCATCCGGCCGACTCGGCTCGAAGACCGGGCCGACGGTCGGCTGGTGCGCATCGGCTTCCGCCATCGGCCGTGATCGCGGTGGCCGCGGCCACGTGCGGCGCCGGGACGCCTCACTGGCGGCTGAGCCGCAGGCCGGCTTGTCGCGCCGCAGGCTGAGGTGGGCGCTTGGGACCGTGGTCAGGGGCTGAGGCGGCGCACCACGGACCCACGAGCCGACGCGGCGGAACCCGGATTCACGGCCCGAAGCGCCGCACCGCGCCGCGCACCAGTGTCGCGGGCAGCAGCTTGAGCAGTCCGCCGGCGGCCTTGTACTGGAGGCCGGGGATCACCACCGACCGCCCGCGTGCGAAGGCGCGCAGGGAGTCGGCGACGACCGTCTCCTTCGGCACGAAGACCTGCTCGGGCGCGCCCTTCTCCTGCAGCCAGGTGGTCATGTCGGTGCGGACGTAGCCGGGCAGCACGGCGGTGACGTGGACGCCGCGCCGCTTCACCTCGGCCGCCACCGACTCGGTGAACAGCCGGACGAAGGCCTTGGACGACGCGTACAGGGCGCTGCCGGGCGACACCGGCAGCAGCCCGGCGACGGATCCGACGTTGATGACCCCGACCGGCCCCGGGGCCGCGCCGGAGCGCTTCCGCTCGATCTGCCCGGGCAGCACGGCGCGGGTGAGGCGCACCAGGGCGGTGACGTTCACGTCGATGACGCGCTGGACGTCCTCGGGCTGCTGCCGCGCGAAGGATCCGCCGCCGCCGTATCCGGCATTGTTCACCAGCAGGTCGACGGGGTGCTCCTCGGCGCGCAGCCGCTCCTCGACCCGCGCGACGCCCTCGGCGGTGGCGAGGTCGGCGGCGATGGACTCGGTCCGGGCGCCGTAGCGCTCGGCGAGCTCGGCCGCCAGCGCGTCGAGCCGTTCGGCGCGGCGGGCCACCAGCACCAGGCGGTGTCCGCGCTCGGCCAGCCGGCGGGCGTACTCCTCGCCGATTCCGCTGGAGGCGCCCGTGACGAGCGCGGTCCGCTGCCCCTTGGTCATGCCTGGGATGCTACCCGCCGGAAACCGCCGCGCCGGGCCCCGGGACGGAGCTTCAGCGCGGCCGCCCGCCGCTGTAGCAGCGCGGTCACGGACTGGCAAGGCCCCAATTCATTGGGCCCGGCCCGGGTCCGGAGACTCTGCCCCGCCTGGGCGCTTCCGCCGATGATGTCCGGTATGGACGGACGGGACCGGGGTGCGGCGAAGCTGGAGTACGCCGCGCTGATCGTCATCGCCGGCGCGCTGTTCGCGGTGGTGCTCGCGCCGTTCAGTTCTGTGCCCGCCGAGGTCGGGCAGGCCGTCTGCCGGCTCTTCGCCGAGCCCGGCTCCGACGGCTGCGCCGAGCAGCCGCAGACCGCCGCCGCGCTCGGCCTCGACCCGGCGCCGCCGGTCATCGACCCGGTCGACGCCGCCACCCGCGGCGGCTATGTCGCCATCGGCGACTCCTACTCCTCCGGGGTGGGCGCGGGCGACTACGACCCCGGCAGCGGCGACTGCCGCCGCTCCGCCAACGCCTACTCCCAGCTGGTCGCGGAGGGCCACGACTTCCAGGGCGGGTACAGCTTCGGCGCCTGCTCGGGGCGCACCGCCGCGCAGCTGCTCGACCAGCTCGGATCGCCAGGCGCCGAGCTGGACCTGGTCGGCGAGGACACCAGCCTGGTGAGCCTGAACATCGGCGGCAACGACGCCGGCTTCGCCGACGTGCTCACCGACTGCATGGTCCCGTCCTTCGTCGACGGCAGCTCGTGCGAGTCGCAGGGCGCCGAGATCGAGGAGCGGCTGGACCGGCTGGAGGAGGACATCACCGCGGTCATCGCCGAGCTGCGCGAACGCGCACCGCAGGCGCGCATCGTGATCGTGGGCTATCCGCGGCTGTTCCAGGAGGACCCCGACTGGCCGCACTGGTCGCTGCTGCCGTCCCAGCAGCGCTTCCTCAACGAGCAGGCGCGGATCCTCAACGACCGCATCGGCGCGGCCGTCGCCGAGATCGACGCGGAGATCCACGCCTCCCAGGGGCCGGGCAGCGTGGAGTTCATCGACGCCTACGACGCCTACGACGGCCACGAGATCGGCACCGACGACCCCTGGATGAACGGGCTCAGCGTCGACTTCGGCGAGGACTTCGGCACCGAGCTGCTCAGCCCGTCCTTCCACCCCACCGCCGGGGGCCAGCGCGCGCTCAGCGAACTCGTCCGCGAGCAGATCGAGGCCGGCCCAGGACGGCCCATCTACCTCGACCAGGGGCGGCCCGCGCCCGAGCCGCTGCCGGTGGGGGGCTGAGGAAACGGGCGCCTTGCGATCGGCGGAGACCGGACGCCAAGCCTCGCGTGAACGTACAAAATCCTGTACAATCATTGACGCGATACATCGCTCCAGTGCGAGGTGGACAGCTTGAAGACCATCACCTATTCCGAGTCACGAGCGAACTACGCCGCCACGCTCGACGCCGTTGTGAACGACAAGGAAGAGGTCGTCATCACCAGGGCCGGACGGGAACCGGTCGTGATGATGGCTCTGTCGGAGTACGAAACACTGAAGGAGACGGCGTACCTGCTGCGCAGTCCGGAGAACGCACGGCGCCTGGTGACTGCGATCGAGCAACTTGAGTCCGAACAGGGAATAGAACGGGACCTCTCCGATTGAAACTCGTCTGGGCGGAGAGCGCCTGGGAAGACTACGTGTGGTGGCAGGGCCAGGATCGCAAGATCCTCAAGCGCATCAATATCCTCATCAAGGAGATCGTGCGCAATGGCAACGAGGGGATAGGCAAACCGGAGCCGCTGCGGCACGGATTCCAGGGCTACTGGTCACGGCGGATCACAGGTGAGCACCGACTTGTGTACAAGGTTATCGACGGTGAGATTCGAATAGCGGCCTGCCGCTACCACTACGGTAAATGACCGGTTCCCGCCGAACAGATTCGGCGGGGATTTTAGTGCCGGAAGTACACGAACAGCCGCCCGTGGTTCTTGGCGTCCTTGTCGATGCGGTGGTAGAGGCTCTTGATCTCCTTGCGCTCCAGGAAGCGCAGCACCCGCTTCTTGAGCTGGCCGGAGCCCTTGCCGGGGATGATCTCCACGACGGAGGCGCGCTTGGTGAGGGCCTGGTCGATGATGTCGCGCAGCGCGCGGTCGATCTCGCCGCCCCGGTTGTAGATGTCGTGCAGGTCGAGTTTGAGCTTCACGCCGCCGTCCCTTCCGGTGCGGGCCTGTCGCAGACGAAGATCGCGGTGCCGGGGAGGATGCGGCCGCGCAGCGGGCTCCAGCCGCCCCACACCCGGTCGTGCCCGGGGGGCCACTCCGGTTCGACCAGGTCGGTGAGCAGCAGCCCGGATGCGGTGACCGACCGCACCCAGTCGCCGAGGGTGCGGTGGTGCTCGGCGTAGACGACGGTGCCGGAGGCGTCCAGTTCGCCGTAGGCGGAGCGGTCGAAGTAGGAGTCGCGGGCGGTCAGGCCGCCGGGGCCGGGGTCGTCGGGGAAGGACCACCGCACCGGATGCGAGACCGAGAAGACGAAGCGGCCGCCGGGGCGCAGCACCCGGTGCACCTCGGTGAGCACGGCGGTGGCGTCGGCGACGAACGGGAGCGCGCCGAAGGCGGAGAAGGCGGCGTCGAAGCGGGCGGCGGCGAACGGGAGCCGTTCGGCGTCGGCCTGCACCACCGGCAGCCGCAGGCCGGTGCGGGCGTCGATGCGTCCGGAGTGCCACAGCTGGCGCGCGGACAGGTCGAAGCCGACGGTGCGCACGCCGCGCGAGCGCAGCCAGCGGCCGCACTGGCCGGCGCCGCAGCCCACCTCCAGCACGGTGGCGCCGTCGAGCTCGCCGAGCAGCCGGGCGTCGGCCTCGTCCAGCCCTTCCGGGCACCACACGAAGCCCGTGTCGCGCAGGAAGTCGCCGTGTTCGGCCTGGTAGTCGTCGGCGTAGCCGTCCCACCAGCGCCGGTTGGCGCGCCGGGTGTCGTCGCGGCCGATGGCCGCGCGCCGCACCGAGGCGACCGGTCCGGCCAGGCCGGCGCCTTCGTCCTGTGGGGCGTCCATTCGCCACCGCCCTTCCTGTCCCGACACGCTACGTCCAGCAGTATCGCCGCTCCGGTGGGCGGACCGGTGCGGCGCCCGCGGCGGCCGGATCGCGGGCGGCGATGAGTTCCGGCTCCGGGAGCGGTCTGTCCGGTGCGGTGACGAAAGGAGACCGGGATGAGTGGCGACCTGGCGCCGCGCGGCCCTCGGCAGGTGTTCGCGTTCCTGTTCTGCTCCCTAGACGGCTACCACGAGGGGCCCGGCGGGGAACTGGACTGGGGTCTCAACGACGAGGAGTTCTTCGACTGGAACCTGCGCCAGACGCGCGAGGTGGGCGCCCTGCTGCTGGGGCGGCGCACCTACGAGCACTTCGCCGAGGTCTGGCCCTCGGCCGAGGCCGCGGCGCGGCTGCCCGAGGTGGCGGCCTTCATGAACGCCGTGCCCAAGACGGTGGTGACGGACGGCGGCGCGGTGCCGCCCTGGCGGAACAGCCGCGTCGTCGGCGGCGGCGGCCTGGGCGCCGAGGTCGCCCGGCTGCGGGCGGAGGCCGACGGGGACGTCGCGGTCTTCGGCAGCTCGGGCCTCACCGTGGCGCTGCTGGAGCAGGGCCTGGTGGACGAGCTGCGGATCCTGGTGCACCCGGTCCTGCTGGGGCGCGGCCGCAGCCTGTACGCCGGGCTGGGCGACCGGGTCGACCTGGCGGCCGGGGCGGTGACCGTGTTCCGCTCGGGCAAGGTCCTGCTGCGCTACCGGCCGCCCGCCCGCGCGTGAGACCGGGCCGCCCGCCTCCGGGGCCGCAGGGGCGGCGGGCGGCCCGCACCGGAGTCCGGTCCGGTGCGGGCCGCCTTCGGGGTTCGGCGCGGTCGGCGGGGGTCACCCGTCGGCCTTCTCCACCGGCAGCCACAGTTCGCCGGAGGCGATGTTCTCGTCCTGTTCGTCGTACTCCGCCCGCACCAGCGAGGGGCCTTCGGCGAGGCGGTGGGCGGGGTGGGACGGGAACCAGCCGGCGTAGATCTCGCGCCAGAGGTCCTGCAGCCCCTCGGGGAAGCGCACCCGCTCGTAGGGGAAGACCGCCCAGGTGCCGGCGGGCACCTCCAGGGCCGCCATCCCCTCGGGCGGCGGCGCGTTGGTGGCGGCGGCGAGGCGGTAGTCGACCTCGCCGCCCTCGCCGTCGGCGGGGTCGAGGACGACCGTGGCCGACAGCACGCCGTGCGGCTCCTGGTCGGACAGCCCCTCCAGCAGCTCGTAGGTGGCGTCGTCCACCCGCTCGACGAACTCGACCATGGCGGGGTTGAGGCCCCGGTGCACGTTCGGGACCCTGGTATTGGGCCCGACCAGGCGGAAGGCGTCCTTGCCGACGATGCGGTAGCGCACTTCGGTACTCCCTTCGATGGTGAGGCGGAAGGCGAGGCGCGACTGGGAGCTGAGCGCGGCGCCGGTGCGGCGCGCCTCCCCGGGGCCGACCCCGTGCATGGCGCGGAAGGCCCGGGTGAAGGCCTCGGCGGACCCGTAGCCGTAGCGGACGGCGATGTCGAGCAGGGTGTCCCTGCCCTCCAGCACCTCGATCCCGGCCAGGGTGAGCCGGCGCCGCCGCACGTACTCCGACAGCGGCATCCCGGCCAGTGCGGAGAAGAGCCGGCGCAGGTGGTGTTCGGAGGTGAGCGCGATGCGCGCCATCTCCGCCACGTCCACCGGGCCCGCCGGGTCGTCCTCCACCCGCCGCAGCGCCTCGTTCAACCGGTCCAGCACCGTCGCCTCCCTCGATCTGCCCACCACGCTAGGAACCCGGGCGGCCGCGCGACCCGACCATCGGCGTACGGCTTCGGTCAGGCGCCCGGGCGCCCGCCGGCGAGCCCCCGGCCACCGCCCCCGCCCGTCCGCCCGGCACAGCCGGGGGACCGCACCGGTCCCACCCCACCCTCACCCCACCCGACCGGGGGCAGACCACCCCGCAGCAAGGTAAGGCCGCGCCTGGAGTCTCGCGGTTGTCAAGACCCCTTGCCAGGCCCGTGGCCGGATCTGTGGACGGGGCGCCGCCGGGCGCTCGGTTCGTCCACAGGCGGCCGGCCGGGGCTTGCGCCGCTCCGCACGCCGCCCCCTTCACGCGCCGCCCCTCGGTCGCCGCCGTGAGCGGGCGGCCGGGTCGCGGGCCGGTGCCTCAGCGCGGAGCCGCGCGGCCCCGGTCGGTGGCGCCCGAGCGGACGGCGCGGTCGACCAGGGCGTCGACCAGCCATTCGAAGCTGTCGTCGGCGGAGACCTTGAGGGCGAAGACCCCGGCCGCCTCCAGGGCGCAGAAGCCCTGCACGGCGCTGCGCACGGCGCGGGCGGTGTGCACGCGTTCGGGGCCGGAGATGCCGGTGGCGGCCAGGATGTCGGCGGCGACCGCCGCCGCCTCGTCGGCCGACCGCCGCACCTCGTCGTCCTGGTAGCCCTGCACGGCGAAGTGGGTGGCGGCGTAGAGGGCGGGCCTGGCCCTGGCGTAGTCGCGCTGGGCGTGGGCCATCGCGCGCAGGGCGTCGCCGCCGGACCGGCCGGTGGCGGCGACGCGCTGGGCGTGCGCGATCTCGTGGTGGCCCTTGGCGCACAGTGCGGCGCGCAGTTCGCGGATGCCGCCGGGGAGGTGCACGTAGAGGCTGGGCGGCGACACGTGGAGGTGGCGGGCGAGCGCGCTGATGGACAGGGCGTCGATGCCGTGGGCGTCGGCGTAGTCGACGGCGGCGTCGATGGTGGCCTGCCGGGAGAGACGCTTGCGCATGGACCAGCCTGTACCGGGATCGCGGGTCGCCGCCCCGGGGCGGCGCGGTGGCCGGCGTACGCCGGCCCGCCCATTCTCGCACCGCAGCGCTCCTATAGGCTTTAGGACAAGTCCTACGAGCTATAGGAGACCTGATGCGTCCGACACGGGGGGCGGCCTGGGCGGCCGCGGCGCTGCTGGCGGCCGGATGCGCCGGGGCGCCGGCCGAGGCGCCCGGCGCCGCGGCCGCCGGCGCGGCGGCGGAGCCGCGGCTGATCGAGGGCACGCTGGAGTCGGGCGGCGAGGTCCGCGACTACCGGCTGCACCTCCCGCCCGGCGAGGGGCCGCCGGTGGTGATCGCGCTGCACGGCAAGGGCTCCTCGGCGGCCGACATGGACGAGTTCAACGGCCTGACCGGCGCCGCCCTGGAGTCCGGCCTCGCGGTCGCCTACCCGCAGGGGCTGCACGAGGGCTGGGGCGACCACCGGGTGCCCACCGAACTGCGCCCGGACCCCGGCGCCGACGTCGCCTTCCTGACCGCGCTGGCCGGGGAGCTGGCGGCCGAGTACGGGATCGACCCCGACCGCGTCTACCTGGCCGGGCAGTCCAACGGCGCCAACATGGCGCTGCGCGCGGCCGTCGAGGAGCCCGGGGTGTTCGCCGGGGTGGCGGCGGTGGCCGGGCAGCTCCCGCTGGACCCCGAGCCGATGCGCCCGGCGGAGGCGACGCCGCTGCTCATGGTCTACGGCACCGAGGACCCGCTGCGGCCCTACGAGGGGCTGCCCGAGGTGCCGCCCGGAGGCGGGTCGGGCGAGTTCGCCGAGCCGCCGATCACCACGATCGGCACCAGGGAGACGGCCGAGTCCTTCGCCGACGCCAACGGGGCGGCGGAGGAGGAGACTGAGGCGCTGCCCGACACCGACCCCGAGGACGGCACCACCGTGGAGCGCACCTCGTGGCACGACGGCGGCGGGCCGCCGCCGGTGGTGCTCTACACCGTCGACGGCGGCGGGCACACCTGGCCGGGCGCCGCGGACCGGTTCGCCGACATCGTCGGGGTGACCAGCCGCGACATCGACGCCGGCGCGCTGATCGCGGAGTTCTTCGCCGGCCGGGGGTGAGGGCGGGGCGCGCTCGGGCCGCCGCGGTATGAATCGGGGACGCGCCCCGTGAGTCGCGGCAGGTCCGCCGGGGCGCCGCGCGGTCGGCATCGGAGCCGACCGGCCGTCGGTTTCCACGGGGGGCGGCGCTGCCGGACGCTGCTGCCGCAGCGGGCGCCGAGCGCCCCTCCGCCGGAGGCGTGATGCCGTTCCGCGACGAGCGGATCGCACTGCCGGCCGAGTCCGGGTGGGCGCGCTGCGGGTCGGTGGCCGGAGCGGTGGCGCGGGCCGGGGCGCTTCCGCCTCGGCAAGGCACAGGTGGCTCCGGCCGTCGCCGCCGACCAGAACGGGGCCGGCGGCGCGGCCGCTCAGGCGTCGGGGCGGCGGCCGGGGCCGTCGCGGCGGTCCTCGCGCTCCAGTTCGCGGATGGCGCGGATGACGTCGTAGATGGCGTCGGTCTGGTCGGCCTGCACCGGCCGGGGCACCAGTGGCCGCTCCTCGGGGGCGCCGCCGGGCTCGCCGATCGCGCCCAGGCCGGCCGGCTCCACCCGCTCGTGCGGGCGGGGGCCCGGCGAGCGGTGCCGGCCGGCCGAGGGGTCCGGCGGGCGGGGCCGCTCGGCCGGCCGCTGCGGTTCGGGCGGGGCGGGCAGCGGTCCGGCGGCCCGGGCGGCCCGGCGGGCCGAGCGCTCGCGGGTCTCGGCCGGGTCGGCCAGCAGCCGGGTGCGCTTGGGCGGGCGACGCTTGCGGCGGGGCCGCACCAGCCAGCCCACCGGGTCGAGCAGCAGCCCGAACAGGGCGGCCGCTCCGATGAACACGGCGAACCAGGTCCACTCCACCGACGAGCCCGCCACCACCGCCGCGAGCAGGGCGACCGCCGCGATGAGCGCGAACAGCAGGCCGGAGACCAGCAGGGTGCCTCGTCTGCTCAAGGTTCGACCTCCACACTGCCGGCGCCCGGGGGCGCGCCCGAAAGGCGCGCCGGGCGGCGGGCACCGGCGCCGGGAGCGCCGGACGGTCCGGCGCGCTGTCCGAATGGTACGACGCGGCGCTCCCGGGAGTCGTGGGTCAGGAGCGGTCGTCGGCTCCGCCGCCGAACCGCCCCACCAGCGCCCACGCGCTCGGCAGCACCCCGGCCGCCAGCGCGATCTTGACGGCGTCGCCCACCAGGAAGGGCAGCACGCCCGCGGCCAGCGCCGCGGCGAAGCCCATGCCGGTGACGGCCATCAGGTACGGGAAGCCGATCGCGTAGACCACCAGGTTGCCCAGCACCATCGTGCCGGCCGCCCGCACCGGGGAGCGGTCGCCGCCACGACCGGCCAGCCAGCCCACCAGCCCGGCGGCCGCCACCATGCCCAGCACGTAGCCGAAGGACGGGAAGGCGAAGCCGCTGGTGGCGTCGGCGAACCACGGCACCCCGGCGACGCCCGCCACCGCGTACAGGCCCATGGCCAGCAGCGCCCGGTGGAAGCCGAGGGTGGCGCCGACGGCGAGCGCGGCGAAGGTCTGCATGGTGAACGGGACCGGGGAGATCGCCGGAATGGTCACGGCTAGCTGCGCCGCGGCGCCGACCAGCGCGGCCGAGCCCACCACCAGTGCGATGTCGCGCACCAGCCGGCCGGGCAGCAGGTCGGCCAGCACCGCCGGGCGCCGGATCTCGGCATAGGCATTACTCACGATGTCCTCCGCTGATCGGGTGGTACAAGCATCCCGGGACGGGGTCCCGCTGAGAATCTAGCCAACCGGCGACTCCGTTCGGCTGTCCGGGGCGACAGTTCTTGGTCACTTCTCTTTGTCGGAGACCTACTCGACATACCGCCGGAACGGTGGCTTAACAGCCGTAACCTCCGACACGCTTTGTACGGTAGCGACAAACGATCGGCGTGGGCGGCGCGGCCGGCGCCCCGCCCGCGCGCTCCGGGCGGACCCGGGTCGGGTCCGCCCCGGGCGTCTCGTAGCCTCGGGTTGTGCGAAGCGTGCTGCTGAACCGGCGCATGGTGGGGTTCCACCTGCTGGTCCTGGTCCTGATCCCGGCCTTCATCTGGCTGGGCTTCTGGCAGTACGGCCGCTTCGAGGCGCGGCTGGCCTACGTGGAGCGGGTCGAGGCGAACATGGCCGCGCCCGCGCTGGACGTCTCGGAGCTGAGCGCGCCCGGCGAGCCGGTGCCCGACCCGCTGCGCTGGCACCGCGTCTCGGCCACCGGCCGCTACGACCAGGCGCGGGAGCTGTACGTGCGCAACCGCTCGGTCGACTCCGGACCGGGCATGTTCGTGATCACCCCGCTGGTCACCGCCGACGGCACCGCCGTGTGGGTGAACCGGGGCTGGGTGGCCAACCCGGCCGTCGCCACGGCCTCGCCCGAGGTCCCGCCGGTGCCCGAGGGCGAGGTCACCGTGGTGGGCCGGCTGGACCGCTCCGAGACGGAGGCGGAGACGGGCATCCGCGACCGGGGCGGCGTGCCCGAGGGGCAGGTCATGCTGATCGACGTGCCGTCGCTGGCCGAGGGGCTGCCGTACCCGTCCTACGGCGGCTACGTCACGCTGATCGAGCAGACCCCGGCCGAGACGGTCCTGGAGCCGGTGCCCCCGCCCAGCGCCAACTACGGCCTGAACATCGCCTACGCGGTGCAGTGGTGGCTGTTCGCCGTCATCGCGGTCGTGGGCTGGGTGTTCATGGTGCGCAGGGAGCTGGCCGAGCACCGCGCGGCGGCGGCCGCCGGACCGCCGCCGGCCGCCCGGGTCGGCACGCCCTAGCGCCGGGCGGCGGGCCCGGGGCGATCAGGCCCCGGGGCAGCAGGTCGAAGACCTGGCGGATCCGCTCCAGCAGGGCGACCAGGTCCTCGCGCGGCTCGCCGGTGTCGGGCACCCCGACCGCGGCGGCGAAGTGCCGCGGGGCGGCGGGGAACAGCTCGGGTCGGTTCTTCCAGCGCCGGTACGCGAGGTGCTTGCCGGTGCCCGCCCGCCTGGCGATGCCGTTCATAGCGGCCCCGGCGCGCTGACCCCCGCGGGCCAGGGCCGCACGCCCGCCTTCCACGGCCGCTAGGCGCACGCCGAGGGCCGGGCGGGGGTTCCCCCGCCCGGCCGTCGTGGTGCCGGCCGGCCCGGTAAGGCCGGTCCGGCCCACGTCAGGTGTTCATCGGATGCGGCCGCGCTGGCCCGGCGGCCGTGCCGGTGGTGGCGGTCAGCCCAGGCCCAGGCCCCGGGCCACGCCGGCGCCGAGGTCGGGGTGGACGTTGGTCCAGTACTCCACGACGCGCTTGTGCATGTCGCCGGTCACCTCGGGGGCCGAGGCGTGGCCGACGATGTTGGCGACCATGTGCTCGCGGTCGGTGTCGGACAGCACCTTCTCCCACAGGGCGCGCGGCTGGCCGAAGTCGTCGTCCTCCTTGTGCAGCTGGTAGGCGGAGCGGACGATCTCGCCGGTGACGCGGTAGTCCTCGCCGGCGAACAGCGCCGGGTCGGCGGCCGGGCCCGCGGCGGTGTTCGGCGCGTACACCGGGTCGCCGGGGTTGTGGTAGCGCATGGCGCCGTCGCGGTTGTAGGAGTGCACCGGCGACTTGGGCTGGTTCACCGGGAGCTGGAGGTAGTTGGTGCCGACGCGGTAGCGGTGGGCGTCGGGGTAGGAGAACAGCCGGCCCTGGAGCATCTTGTCGGGGCTGGCGGCGATGCCGGGGACGAGGTTGGCCGGCTCGAAGGCCGACTGCTCGATCTCGGCGAAGTAGCTCTCCGGGTTGCGGTTGAGGGTGAACCGGCCGATGGTGATCTCCGGGTAGTCCTCGTGCGGCCACACCTTGGTGAGGTCGAAGGGGTTGAACCGGTAGTCGGCCGCGTCCTCGAACGGCATGATCTGCACGTTCACGGTCCACGACGGGTGGTCGCCGCCCTTGATGGCGGTGAACAGGTCGCGGATGTGGTGGTCGGGGTCCTGGGCCTCCAGCTCCTTGGCCTCCAGGGCGGTGAAGTTCTGCACGCCCTGCTCGGTCTTGAAGTGGTACTTCACCCAGAACTTCTCGCCGGCGGCGTTGTACCACATGAAGGTGTGGCTGCCGAAGCCGTGCATGTGCCGCCAGGAGCGGGGGGTGCCGCGGTCGGTCATCAGGAAGCTGACCTGGTGGGCGGACTCCGGCTGGAGGGTCCAGAAGTCCCACTGCATGTTGTTGTCGCGCAGGTGGTTGTCGGCGCGCCGCTTCTGGGAGTGGATGAAGTCGGCGAACTTGGAGGGGTCGCGGATGAAGAAGATCGGCGTGTTGTTGCCGACGATGTCGTAGTTGCCCTGCTCGGTGTAGAACTTCAGCGCGAAGCCGCGCGGGTCGCGGGCGGTGTCGGCGCTGCCGAGCTCGCCGGCGACCGTGGAGAAGCGGAGCAGCAGGTCGGTGCGGCGGCCCTTCTGGAAGAGGTCGGCCTTGGTGTACTGGCTGACGTCCTCGGTGATCTCCAGGAAGCCGTAGGCGCCGCCGCCCTTGGCGTGCACGACGCGCTCGGGCACGCGCTCGCGGTTGAACTGCGCCATCTTCTGGATCAGGTAGTGGTCCTGCAGCAGCAGGGGCCCGTTGGGGCCCACCGACTGGGAGAACTGGTCGCTCGGCGCGGGGATGCCGGCGTCCGTGGTCGTGACGGGAACCCGCTCACTCACTGCTTGCTCCTTGGGGTTTCACGGTGTTGGCAGGCGTTCGGGGCGTGCGGCGCTGCCGGGCCCTAGTGGGCCTGGCAGGCCGGGCACAGCCCCCAGAAGTTCACCTCGGCCTCGTCGACGACGAAGCCGTGGGCGGCCGACGGCTCCAGACAGGGCGGTTCGCCCCTGACGCAGTCGACGTCGGCGACGGCGCCGCAGCTCCGGCAGACGATGTGGTGGTGGTTGTCGCCGACGCGCGCCTCGAACCGGGCGGGGCTGCCCGCGGGTTCGATGCGGCGGACCAGGCCGGCGCCGGTGAGCGCGTGCAGCGCGTCGTAGACGGCCTGGATGGTGACGTGTCCGACCTGGCTGCGGACTCTGCGGGTGATCGTCTCGACGTCGAGGTGGTCGCCCGACCGGACGGTGCTCAGGATCGCCAGCCGCGCGGAGGTGACCCGTAGCCCGGCCGACCGGAGTCGGGTGGCGTCGTCCATGATCACCAATTTACCGGGCCAAACCTGAATGATTCAAGAAAACGATTGAATCCAGAGAAGAGTCACACCGGCCCGGCCCGCCGGTCCGGGGCTACCGGGCGCGCCGCGATGACGATATTACGCTCAGTAGCCACACCCTGTCCGACTCCGGCCATCCGGACGACAAAAGGCCACATCAGAGTTACAAAACGGTCGAATCGCCGCCCGGAGCAGTAGCGTTCCGTTGAACGGCGCGGCACGGCGCCGCCCCGGTCCGCTGCGACCGTCTTTCGAACTCCCGAGCGGAGGGCCGATCATGCCGCCTCGTCCACGCACGCCGCGGTCCAGGATCCTGTGCGCCGCGGCAGCCGCCGGAGCCGTCATCGCGCTGCCCGCCTGCGGCGCCTTCGGCGGCGCGGCCGACGACGACGCCGACGCCGCGCCCAGCGCCGCCGCCTCCTCCGCCTCGCCCTCGCCGAGCGAGCCGGCCCCCGAGCCCTTCACCATCGCCTTCGGCGGCGACGTCCACTTCGAGGGCATGCTCCGGCAGCGGCTGGACGAGGACCCCGAGACCGCGATCGGCCCGGTCGCCGAGGTGCTCAGCGAGGCCGACCTCGCGGTGGTGAACCTGGAGACCGCCATCACGGAGGGCGGCACCCCCGCCGACAAGGAGTTCGTGTTCCGCGCCCCGGCCACCGCGCTGGACGCGCTGGCCGCCGGGGGCGTCGACGTCGCCTCGGTGGCCAACAACCACGGCATGGACTACGGCGTCGACGGCCTCTACGACACCCTGGCCGCCGCCGAGGACCGCGGCTTCCCGCTGATCGGCATCGGCGAGGACGCCGACGCCGCCTACGCCCCGCACATCGCCGAGGTCAACGGCAACACCGTCGCGGTCATCGGCGTCACCCAGGTGATGGACGACCAGTACATCCCCACCTGGACCGCGACCGACACCCAGCCCGGCATGGCCTCGGCCAAGCCCGACTACGGCCTGGGCGGCGACGAGCGCACCCTGGAGGCGGTGCGCGCCGCCGCCGAGGAGGCCGACGCGGTCGTCGTCTACCTGCACTGGGGCCTGGAGGGCGACAACTGCCCGATGCAGGTGCAGACCGACTTCGCCGCGCGGCTGGCCGAGGCGGGCGCCGACGTGATCGTCGGCGGGCACGCCCACCGGGTGAACGCCGGAGGCTACCTCGGCGACGCCTACGTCCACTACGGCCTGGGCAACTTCGTCTTCTACCACGGTGTCGGCGACGGCGCCGAGACCGGCGTGCTGCGGCTGACCATGCAGGGCGACCGGGTGCTCGACGACGAGTGGCTGCCCGGCACGGTGACCGGCGGCATCCCGGTGCTGGCCGAAGACGAGGCGCAGATCAGCGCCGCCCTCGACCGGCAGGCCGAGCGGCTGGCCTGCACCAATCTCGCCGCGGCCCCGGCCGGCGGCTCGGCCGGGCCGAGCCCCTCGGAGGCCACCGCCGCGCCCGTCGGCACCTCGGCCGAGCCCTCCGCGCCGGCCGGCTGAGGCCCGCGGCCGGCCGCTAGGCACCCCGCTGGGCCGCGATGAGGTCGCGGTACCAGTGGAAGGAGTCCTTGGGCGTGCGCCGCTGTGTCTCGAAGTCGACGTGCACCAGGCCGAAGCGCTGGGTGTAGCCCTCGGCCCACTCGAAGTTGTCCAGCAGCGACCAGGCGAAGTAGCCGCGCACGTCCACCCCGG
Organism: Allonocardiopsis opalescens; assembly: GCF_003002095.1. Classification (GTDB taxonomy): domain Bacteria; phylum Actinomycetota; class Actinomycetes; order Streptosporangiales; family Streptosporangiaceae; genus Allonocardiopsis; species Allonocardiopsis opalescens. The sequence continues at coordinate 46,095 of NZ_PVZC01000003.1, forward strand.
CGTCGATCGCGGCGGCCACCGCGCGGACGTGGCCGTCGAGGAAGTCGATCCTGGACGGGTCGGGCACGGTGCCGTCGTCGGCCACCACGTCGGGGAAGGAGGCCCCGTTCTCGGTGACGTACAGCGGGGGCAGCGCCCCGCCGTAGCGGTGGTGGAACAGCTCCAGCAGCTCGCGCAGGCCGTCGGGGACGATCGGCCAGCCGAAGGCGGTGATCGGGTGGCCGGTCATCTCGGGCAGGTCGAAGGGCAGGCCCGCGCCGGGGCTCGGCGCCGCGACCAGGGTGGGCCGGTAGTAGTTCAGGCCGAGGCCGTCCAGCGGGGCCGAGATCACCTTGAGGTCGCCGTCCTGGACCGGCAGCTCGATGGAGTCGAAGGCGCTGAGGTCGGGGTACTCGCCGAGCAGCACGGGGTCGGTGAACAGCCGGTTGTGCAGCCTGTCGTAGGCGTCGGCCGCGGCGAGGTCGGCGGGCTCGCGACTGGCCGGCCAGGCGGGCGAGCAGTTGTTGGTGATCGCGACGCTGCGCACACCGCGGGCGCGCAGCTCGGCGACGGCCAGGCCGTGGGCGAGCAGCTGGTGGTGGGCGGCGGGCAGCGCGCCGTACACCAGCGGCAGCCCGGGCGCGTGGATGCCCCAGGCGTAGCCGTAGATCATGTGCACGAAGGGCTCGTTGAGGGTGATCCACATGTCGACCCGGTCGGCCAGCCGGTCGGCGACCAGCCCGGCGTACTCGGCGAAGCGGTAGGCGGTGTCGCGCTCCAGCCAGCCGCCGCGCTCCTGCAGCTCCTGGGGGAGGTCCCAGTGGAACAGGGTGAGGACGGGGGCGATGCCGCGCTCCAGCAGCGCGTCGGTGAGCCGCTCGTAGAAGTCCAGGCCCTCGGGGTTGGCCGGGCCGCTCCCGCCGGGCTGCACCCGCGTCCAGGCGGTGGAGAAGCGGTAGGCCGACAGGCCGAGTTCGGCCATCAGCGCGACGTCCTCGGCGTAGCGGTGGTAGTGGTCGCAGGCCGTCTCGGCGGTGGCGCCGTCGGCGACCGCCCCGGGCCGGCGCACGAAGGCGTCCCAGATCGACGGCGAGCGGCCGCCCTCGGCGGCGGCCCCCTCCACCTGGAAGGCCGAGGTGGCGGCGCCCCACCAGAAGCCCTCGGGGAATCTCGGCCGGTCGGCCACGCTCACGTCGCATCCCTCCCACCGCTGCGGCGCGGCCGGCCGGCCCGCCCGTCTCGCGTCGGCGGCGCCCGTCCCGGCGCCGTTCCCGCACAGTCAACCAGTGGCGCGCCGCCGGGCAAAGCGGCGGCCGCGCCCTGACCCGCACCGCACCGGGCGGCGGGCCGGCGATCAGCACTGCATGATAGAGGAGTGACGGTTCCCCACCGCCCGGGCGCGAGCGGCGACGGCGCCGGAGCGGGCCCGGCCGCCCCGCCCGCCGCCGGGCCGCTGCGCCGCCGCCCGACCCAGCGGCGCAGCGCGGCGCGCGTCGAGCGGATGCTCGACGCCTGCGCCGAACTGCTGGAGGAGGTCGGCTACGAGGAGCTGAGCACCACCCGCATCGCCAGGCGGGCGGACGTGGCCATCGGCTCCGTCTACCAGTTCTTCCCGGACAAGCGGGCGATCGCCCAGGCGCTGAGCCTGCGCTACCTCGCCGTGTTCAGCGAGCGGATCTCGGCGCGGCTGGCCGGCGGCGGCTACCGCGACTGGTTCGACACCGTCGACACCGTCATCGACGAGTACGTGGCGATGCACCGCGGCGAGCCGGGCTTCCGGGAGCTGCGCTTCGGCGATGTGGTGGATCCGCGGCTGCTGGACTCCGCGGCCGAGAACAACACGGTGCTGGCCGGCCACCTCGCGCTGCTGCTGACCACCCACCTCGGCGCGCCGGAGGGCCCCGAGGTGGCGCGGGCGCTGTCGGTGGCGGTGGAGGCGGCCGACGCGGTGCTGAAGATGGCCTTCCGGCGCAGCCCCGAGGGCGACCCCGAGATCATCGCCGAGGCCAAGCGGCTGGTCCACGGCTACCTGGCGGCGTCCTTCCGCGGCTGAGCGCGGCCGCGGAAAAACGGTGGCGCGGCGCCCGGCGAGTGGGACATTCGACCAGTTACCGCCAAATGAATGGAAGACGGTACGGCGCGCTGGCAGTATGTTCGGGCGACCGCCGCGCGCCGCGGTCGCCGCGGTGGGGGCCGCCCCACGGCGCGGCGGTGCGGCCGGAGCCCGCCGCCGGAGGGCGCCAGCGGTTTCCACCGGCTCCGCCGCGCTCGCAGACGGCGCCGCAGGAGTCCCGCCCGGGGAGGGGCGCAACGTGCTCGCCGACAGTACGCTCACGCTCGACAGCGCCATCAGCGGGGTCGCCGCCGGGGTGCCCTATGTGGCCATGCCGCCGGCCTCCGGCGCCGACCAGGCGCCGATGGTGGTGGCCTGGCACTCCTTCGAGCCGCCGCGCAGTGAGGTGGCGCTGGCCGGCACCCTGCCGATGGCGGGGGTGGACGCCTGGCGCGTCTACCTGGGCCTGCCGATGTTCGGCACCCGGCTGCCCGAGGGCGGGCTGGCCGAGATCCAGCAGCTGGGCGGCGACGACTACCTGCTGAACCTGCTCGGCCCCGTCGTGGAGAAGGCGACCGCCGAGCTGGGCGCCGCCGTCGCCGAGCTGAGCGCGCGGCTGCCGGTGTCGGGCGGGCCGGTGGCGCTGGCCGGCGTCGGGGAGGGCGGCACCGCGGTGCTGCTCGCGCTGGCCGAGTCCGGGCTGCCGGTGGCCGCCGCCGGGGTGGTCAACCCGGTGGTCTTCCCGGCGCACGTGCTGGCGGCCAGGGAGCGGGAGGCCGGCGCCGCCTACCGGTGGACGGACCGCTCGCGGGAGCTGGCCGCCTGGCTCGACTTCACCACCCGCGCCGCCGACATCGGCGGCCGGATGCCCCGCACGCCGCTGCTGGTCGTCACCGGCCAGGCCGACGAGGTCGTGCGCCCGGCGCACGGCCAGGCGCTGCACGACGCGCTGGTGCGCGCCTACGCCGAGGACGGCCCGGCCGAGCAGACCGCTGAGCAGCCCACCTCCGACGACCGGCTGCGCCACATCACCATCCCCGACCTGACGCACACCATGGGCCCCGAGCCCGGGCTGCGCCCGGGTCCGCCGGCCCCCGGCCCGGTCCTGGCGGACCGGGCCCTCACCGAATGGTTCCGGCGATTCCTGGCCGAGGGCTAGCCGCCGGCCCGCCCCGGCCGCACCGCTCAGACCTGCTCGGCCGCCTTGCGCGCCGCGACGAGCACCGGGTCCCAGACCGGGGAGAAGGGCGGGGCGTAGCCGAGGTCCAGGCTCAGCACCTCCTCGGCGGTCATGCCGTTCCAGATCGCGGTGGCCAGCACGTCGACCCGCTTGGCGGCGCCCTCGCGGCCGACGATCTGGCCGCCGAGCAGCCGCCCGGCGCCGCGCTCGGCGATGAGCTTGACCGTGATGGGCTGCGAGCCGGGGTAGTAGCCGGCCCGGGTGGTGGACTCCACCGCGGCGGTGGTGTACCGGAAGCCGGCCGCGTCGGCCTCGGCCGACGACAGGCCGGTGCGGGCCACCTCCAGGCCGCAGACCTTGGTGACGGCGGTGCCGACCACCCCGGGGAAGGTCGCGTAGCCGCCGCCGATGTTGATGCCGGCCACCCGGCCCTGCTTGTTGGCGTGGGTGCCCAGCGCGATGGAGACGGGCCGCTGCGAGACCCGGTGGAGGCTCTGCACGCAGTCGCCGGCCGCCCACACCCCGGGCGCGGAGGTGCGCATCCGGCGGTCCACCGCGATGCCGCCCGAAGGCCCGATCTCCAGGCCCGCGCCTGCGGCCAGCCGCACGTCCGGCCGCACCCCCAGGCCGAGCACCACGAGTTCGGCGGGGATGGTGCGCTCCCGGGTGACGACGGCGGTGACCTCGCCGTCGCGCTCCTCGAAGCCGCGCACCTGCTCCTCCAGCAGCACCCGCACCCCGATCTCGCGCAGCGCGCCGGCGACCATCGCCCCCATCTCGGGGTCCAGGCTCGTCATCGGGTGTGCGGCGCGGTCCACCAGGGTGACGGCGATGTCGTGCGCGACCAGGGCCTCGGCCAGTTCCAGGCCGACGTAGCCGCCGCCGACGACCACCGCCCGGGCGGGGCGGCGGTCCTCGATGTAGGCGTCCATGGCCACGCCGTCGTCGAGGGTCTGCACGCCGAAGACGCCGCGGGCGCCCGCGCCGGGCAGGGCGGGCCGGTTGGGCACCGCGCCGGTGGCGACGACGAGCTGGTCGAAGGGCTCCTCGATGGTGCGCCCGGACCCGCCGGGCCCCAGCTCGACGGTGGTGACCCGCCGCGCGTCCAGGTCGACGGCGACGGCCTCGCGGTGCAGCCGCACCCCGATGGCGTAGTCCTTCTCGAAGACCTCGGGGGCGCGGGCGATCAGCTCGTTGGTGGAGGTCACCGCCCCGCCGATGAAGTACGGGATGCCGCAGGCGCTGTAGGAGGTGTACCGGCCGCGCTCGATCGCGACGATCTCCAGGTCCTCGGGTCCGCGCCGCCGGCGCGCCTGCGAGGCCGCGCTCATTCCGCCGGCGTCGCCGCCGATCACCACCAGGCGTTCCGCTGCCATCGTGCCTCTCTTCCGGGCCGGGCTCGTCACGACATCGAAGCAATCCGCAATTCGTCGGATGTTCCCGGGGTTCATGCCCACGGGATGGGCTATGACTGATCAAATAGGGCTGGCTGGCCAGCATGCGCGAGGAAGGGTTTTGCGTAGTGACCGAACCTGCTCCGCTACACGTCGCCGGAGTAGACCACGAGCGGCTCACCGATCAGCTGCGGTTCGTGCTCGAAGTCGACAAGCTGAAACGTATCCTGCGCCGCAACACGCTGGTCGACGGCTCCCGCCGTGAGAACGACGCCGAGCACTCCTGGCACGTGGCGCTGGCGGCGCGGGTGTTCGCGGAGTACGCGCCCAAGGGCACCGACATCGACCGGGTGGTCGAGATGCTGCTGCTGCACGACATCGTGGAGATCGACGCGGGCGACACCTTCGTCTACGACACGGAGCTGGCGCAGACCCAGTTCAAGCGGGAGAGCGAGGCCGCCGACCGGCTGTACGCGCTGCTGCCCAAGGACCAGGCCGAGCACGCGCGGGGCCTGTGGGAGGAGTTCGAGGCGCGCACCACCCCCGAGGCGCGCTTCGCCAAGGCGATCGACCGGCTCGCCCCGATGCTGGCCAACTGGCACAACGAGGGCGGCACCTGGGTGACCCACCGGGTGTCGGCCGCGCAGGTGCGCGAGAAGGTCGCGATGGTGGCCGAGGGCTCCGCCACCCTGGGCGCCTACGCCACCGCCCTGATCAACGACGCCGTCGGCCGCGGCTACCTGGCGCCCTAGAGCGGCGCGGCCGCGGCGCCCGCCGGGCGCCCGCGGCCGACCACCTCAGCTCTTGTCCTCCAGTACCGGCGGGCGGCCGTAGCCGCCGCGGTCGGTGAGGTCGTCGACCACCGGGCCCTCCACCGCCGGCGCGGCCGCGGCGCCGTTGCGGTCGGCGGCGCCGGACGCGGCGGGCGCGGAGCCGTTGGGGCTGGCGCCGCCGGAGGCGGCCGCCTCGCGCACGCTGCCGAAGAAGCCGCCGATGCCCTCCAGGGCGCGCCCCATCTCGCTCGGCACGATCCACACCTTGTTGGCGTCGCCGCTGGCGATCTTGGGGAGGGTCTGCAAGTACTGGTAGGCGAGCAGCTTGTCGTCGGGGTTGCCGTCGTGGATGGCCTTGAAGACCATCGCGATCGCGTCGGCCTCGCCGCGCGCCCGCACCGCCTGCGCCTCGGCCGACGCCTTGGCCTGCAGCACCTCGGCCTCGGCGGCGCCGCGTGCGCGCAGGACCGCCGCCTGCTTCTCGCCCTCGGCGGTGAGGATCGCGGACTGCTTGGAGCCCTCGGCCTCCAGGATCTCGGCGCGCTTGTCGCGGTCGGCGCGCATCTGCTTCTCCATCGCGTCCTGGATGGAGGGCGGCGGCTCGATCGCCTTCAGCTCGACCCGGTTCACCCGGATGCCCCACCGGCCGGTCGCCTCGTCCAGCACCACGCGCAGCTCGCGGTTGATCTCCTCGCGGGAGGTGAGGGTCTGCTCCAGGTCCATGCCGCCGACCACGTTGCGCAGGGTGGTGACGGTCAGCTGCTCGATCGCGACGATGAAGTTGGCGACCTCGTAGGTGGCGGCCTTGCCGTCGGTGACCTGGAAGTAGATGACCGTGTCGATGCTCACCATCAGGTTGTCCTGGGTGATCACCGGCTGCGGCGGGAAGGTGACGACCTGCTCTCTGAGGTCGATCTCGGTGCGCACCCGGTCGACGAAGGGCAGCACGACGTTCAGCCCGGCGTTGAGGGTGCGGTGGTAGCGGCCGAAGCGCTCCACGATGTCGGACTTGGCCTGCGGGACGATCCGCACGCTCCTCCACAGGATGACGCCAACCAGGGCCACCAGGATCAGGGTGACGACGAGCGAGGTCATGGGGGACTCCGGTCCGGTGCGGGCGGGGAGACGGCGCACACGCCTCTCTGGCGAGAAGCATGCCCAGGCGTCATGATCCTAAATCGATCCAGACCCCGGCGTTCGCCGAATTCGGCCGCCTTCCGGGGCTGAGCGGCCCAAACGGCGGCACGGGACCGATTCCGGACAGCCGCCGGCCCGCCCGCCCCCGCGGACGGCCCGCTGGGGCGCCCCGGCTAGCGGACGGCGCGGGCCGACCAGCGGTCCACGTCGGCGTGGTGCTCGACCACCAGCGGCAGGCCGAAGGTCTCCGACAGGCTCTCCTTGGTGAGGACCCGCTCCAGCGGCCCCTGCGCGACGATCCCGCCCTCGCGCACCAGCATCACGTGGGTGAACCCGGGCGGGATCTCCTCCAGGTGGTGGGTGACCAGCACGGAGGTGGGGGCGTCGAAGCTGGCGGCCAGGCCGGTGAGCCGCTGCAGCAGGTCCTCGCGGCCGCCCAGGTCGAGCCCTGCGGCGGGCTCGTCCAGCAGCAGCAGCTCGGGGTCGGGCATCAGCGCCCGCGCGATCTGCACCCGCTTGCGCTCCCCCTCCGACAGGGTGTCGAAGCGGCGCCCGGCCAGCTCGCCGACGCCCAGCTGCTCCAGCAGCCGCACCGCGCGGCCCACGTCGGCGGAGTCGTACTCCTCGGTCCAGCGGCCCAGGACGGCGTAGCTGCCGGTGAGGACGAGGTCGAGCACCTTCTCCCCGGCCGGCACCCGCTCGGCCAGGGCTGCGCTGGCCAGCCCGATCCGGGGCCGCAGCTCGAACACGTCCACCTTGCCCAGCCGCTCCCCCAGCAGCTCCACCGTGCCCTCGGTGGGGAACAGCAGGGTGGACGCCACCTGGAGGAGGGTGGTCTTGCCCGCGCCGTTGGGGCCGATCACCGCCCAGCGCTCGTCCTCCTCGACGGTCCAGTCGACGTCGTGGAGCAGGGTGGCCCCGTCGCGCCGCACGCCTACACCGGTCAGCTGAAGTACCTCGCCCGCCATCTGTCCCGTTCCCTCGTTCCCCGCGTTCGCCGCCGTCCGCGTCACGCTCGGCGCACGTGCCGATCGCCGCGCTCCCCGTCAGCGTCGCACGGACGCGGCCGCGGATCGACCCGTGCCTGTCCGGACGTCGCTGATCGCACTTATCGTGAACCGGTGTCGCGAAACCTGCCTTCGGCCGCACTGGTCGCCTGGGGCAATGCCTGGCTGATCGGCGAGACCGGCCTCGACGAGGCCGTCGACGCCGTCGAGTGCGGTGTGCCCCATGTACTCGGCCCCTCTCCCGACCGGACCGGATCCGATCCGCACGAGTCCCCGCTGCGCGGCGGCCTGGCCCGGCTGCGCTCGCAGGGCCTGACCCAGCTCCGCCTCGCCCTCCCCGCCCCCGGCGACCCGCTGGGGCTGTCGGGGCCCCCGTCGTTCAACACGGCCGCGCTGGACGCCGGGCAGGCGGTGGTGGCGCTGCTCGACGGGGGGCGGATCGGGCTGGTGCCCGTGGAGGACCGCCGAGGGTCATCGTATGTGGGCGTCCGCTGGGAGCGGCACCCCGCCGCCCCTCCGGCCGGTGCCGCGGACGGCTGGCCGGACGTGCCGGCGCTGGCCGAGGCCGACCGCGGGCTGAGCCTCGCGCTGCGCGACGCCACCTCGGTCCTGTCGGAGACGGGCCGGGGCGACCAGTGGGGGCCGGAGCTGGCCGGTGCGCTGGGCGCGCTGCGCGCCGAGCACCGGCAGGGCGACCCGGGGCTGGCGCCCGGCTACCCGGGGCGCGCGCACCGGCTGGCGGCGCTGGCCGGCCGGCTGGGCAGCGTGGTGGCGCTGGCCCGCGACCGCCAGGCCGGGCTGACCGGCCGGCAGACCGCCGAGCGGACCCGGGCGCTGGCAGCGCTCGACCAGGCGATCCGCCGCGCCCTGGTGGCCGCGCACAACAGCGTCTGGGCGGGCTGAGCCCCGGCCCGGGCCGGGGGCGTCCAGGAGGCCGCCCAGGGCCGCCATCTCAGGGTTCAGTCAGGGGCCCGGACCGGTGTGCGGCGCGGCACCGCGGGTTATCGTCGATGGTGTGAACCGCTACTCCCCATCGCAGCCGGGTCACGTCCGCGCCTCCGACGCCGACCGTGACCGCGTCTTCGACGTGCTGCGCGAGGCGCTGGCCGAGGGGCGGCTGACCCCGGTGGAGCACACCGAGCGGGTCGACGCCGTCTACACCGCCAAGACCATCGGCGAGCTGGCGCCGATCACCAGCGACCTCCCGGGCGGCCGCGCGGCGCCGGGTCACCCGGCCATCTCGGTGGGCGTCGAGGGCACCGACACCATCACCACGATCATGAGCGGCGCCGAGCGCACCGGCCGCTGGGTGGTGGCGCCGCGGCTGGTCGTCAACAGCGTCCTCGGCGGGGTGGAGCTGGACTTCCGGGAGGCGGTGCTCGCCCAGCGCGAGATCACGGTGCAGCTGATGTGCCTGCTCGGCGGGGTGCGGATGGTGGTCCCCGAGGGGGTGCGGGTGGAGAACGCGGCCGCCGCGATCCTCGGCGGCGCGGAGCTGGGCGGCGCGGGAGCGGTGGACGACCCCGGCGCCCCCACCATCCGGCTCACCGGCATGCTGCTGCTGGGCGGGGTGGAGGTCAAGGTCAAGCGGCGCAAGCGCAGGCGCTCGGGCTGAGTCCGGGGCCTCGGGCGAACGTCCGGTGACGGCCCGCCGTCCACCTGGGAACCTCTCGAAGCGGCGCCGCGGGCGTTCGGTAGCGTGGGTCCGACATGGAATCGCACGCCAGCACCCTCCTGATGACCCTCACCGGCCGCGACCGCCCCGGGGTCACCGCGCGGCTGCTCACCGCGCTCTCGGTCTTCCCGGTGACCATCGTCGACCTGGAGCAGGTGGTGATCCGGGGCCGGCTCGTCCTGGGCATCCTGGTCTCCTACACCGACGAGCGGACCGCCGCCGACGTCCGCTCGGCGCTGGAGAAGACCGCCGTCGACCTGGGCCTGGACGCCGAGATCCAGGCCGGCACCGGCAACGGCGGGCCGCCGCGGCGCGGCTCGCTGCACGTCACCGTGCTGGCCGGGCCGCTGCTGCCCTCGGCCATGGCCGGGATCGCGGCGCGGATCGCGGCCGGCGGCGCCAACATCGACCGGATCGAGCGGCTGGCGTCCTACCCGGTCACCTGCATCGAGTTCGAGGTGTCGGGCGCCGACCCCGACCGGCTGCGCGCCGAGCTGGCCGCGGAGGCCGCGGCGCAGCGGGTCGACGTGGCGGTCCAGGCGGGCGGGCTGCACCGCCGGGCCAAGCGGCTGGTGGTGATGGACGTCGACTCCACCCTGATCCAGGGCGAGGTCATCGAGCTGCTGGCCGAGCACGCCGGCTGCGCCGAGGAGGTGCGCCGGGTCACCGAGGCGGCGATGCGCGGCGAGCTGGACTTCGAGGAGTCGCTGCGCCGCCGGGTGGCGCTGCTGGAGGGCCTGGACGCCTCCGTGCTGGACGACGTCCGGGAGAAGCTGGTGCTCACCCCGGGGGCGCGCACGCTGGTGCGCACCCTCAAGCGGCTGGACTACCGCTTCGCGATCGTCAGCGGCGGCTTCACCCAGATCACCGACGCGCTGGTGGAGCGGCTCGGCATCGACTACTCCGCCGCCAACACCCTGGAGATCGTCGACGGCCGGCTCACCGGCCGGCTGGCCGGGCCGGTGGTCGACCGCAAGGCCAAGGCGGCCTCGCTGGAGCGCTTCGCGGCCGCGGCGGGGGTGCCGCTGAGCCAGACCGTGGCCATCGGCGACGGCGCCAACGACCTCGACATGATCGCCGCGGCCGGCCTGGGCATCGCCTTCAACGCCAAGCCCGTGCTGCGCCGGGCCGCCGACACCTCGGTGAGCGTCCCCTACATGGACGCGATCCTGTTCATGCTCGGCATCTCCCGCGAGGAGGTCGAGGAGGCCGACGCCGCCGACGCCGCCGGCCCCCCGGTGGCGGGCTGAGCGCTCAGGGCGTCCAGAGCAGCCGCAGGTGCCGGGTCTCGGCGGAGATGTCGGCCCAGTCGCCGTCGAACTCCACCACGGCGAGGGTGGCCGGCGGGCAGTCGTAGAAGTCGGTGCGGGTGAGTTCGTCGACCAGTTCGGCGATGCCCGGGTTGTGCGCCACCAGCAGCAGCGAGTCCACGGCCGGGCCGGTGGCGGCCACCAGGCTGTGCAGCTGCTCGACGGGGGCGTTGTAGGCGGAGGGCTCGTAGCTCACCGAGGGCTGCTCGGGCAGCTGCGCGCGCACCACGTCGAGGGTCTCGCGGGTGCGCGCCGCGGGCGAGCAGACCGCGTGGTCGGGCACGATGCCCTCGGCGACCAGCTGCTTGCCGGCGGCGCGCGCCTCGGCCCGCCCGCCGGCGGTCAGCGGCCGCTCGATGTCGGGCTGGCCGAGGCCGCGCACGGCCGTGGCGTGCCGCAGCGCGACGAGCCGCCGCCGGACGTCAGTCATGGGAACTCTCCGAAGGTCACTGGAAGCCGCGCGGGCGCCCCGCCGGCTCGCGGTCACGGCGACAGGATCGTCGCCACCACGGCGAGCAGCACGATGACCCCCAGCATCGCCCCCACGAGGACGGCGAGGCCCTTTACTCCTGACATCGGCGCTCTCCCATCGATCTTCTCAAGTCAATCATGCTCGGGACCGGAAGGTGTCCGGGCCCGGGCATGGAGGCGGCCGGGGACGCCTGGGCGTCCCCGGCCGCGTACGGTGCGCCCGGCCGGGCGGGTCAGGTCGTGGCGACCTTCTCCGTCGCGTCCGGTTCGGCCGCCTGCTGCGAGGCGATGCCGCCGCCCTGCCGCTTGGACCAGATGATCACACCGACCAGCACGGCGATGGCGACCGCCGCGATGGCGTAGCCCACCGCGCTCTGGTGGTAGGCGACGGCGGTGGGGGCGATGAGCAGCGCCACCAGGTTCATCACCTTGAGCAGCGGGTTGATCGCCGGCCCCGCGGTGTCCTTGAAGGGGTCGCCGACCGTGTCGCCGATCACCGTGGCGGCGTGGGCCTCGGAGCCCTTGCCGCCGTGGTGGCCGTCCTCGACCAGCTTCTTGGCGTTGTCCCAGGCGCCGCCGGAGTTGGCCAGGAAGACCGCCATCAGGGTGCCGGCCGCGATGGCGCCGGCCAGGAAGCCGCCGAGCGGGTTGAAGCCGAGCAGGAAGCCGACGGCGATGGGGGTGAGCACCGCCAGCAGGCCCGGGGTGATCAGCTCCCGCAGGGAGTCGCGGGTGCAGATGTCGACCACGGGTCCGTAGTCGGGCTTCTCGGTGCCGTCCATGATGCCCGGCTTGAGGCGGAACTGCTTGCGGACCTCCAGCACCACCCGTCCGGCCGCGCGGCCGACGGCCATGATGGCCAGGCCCGAGAACAGGAACACCACCGCCGCGCCGACCATCAGCCCCACCAGCACGTCGGGCTGGTCGATGCCGAGGTTGAAGGTGCCCGCGGCGTCGCCGACCTGGTCGGCCAGGCTGCCCTCGACCGCGGTGCGGAAGGCGCCGAACAGCGCCGTCGCGGCGAGCACGGCCGTCGCGATGGCGATGCCCTTGGTGATCGCCTTGGTGGTGTTGCCGACGGCGTCGAGGTTGGTGAGCGCCTGCGCGCCCGCGCCCTCGACGTCGCCGGACATCTCGGCGATGCCCTGGGCGTTGTCGGCGACCGGGCCGAAGGTGTCCATCGACACGATCACGCCGACGGTGGTGAGCAGGCCGGTGCCGGCCAGCGCCACCGCGAACAGCGCCAGGGTGATGGAGCCGCCGGTGCCCAGCAGGAAGGCGCCGAACACGGCGCCGCCGATGAGCAGCGCCGAGTACACCGCCGACTCCAGGCCGACCGAGATGCCCGAGAGGATCACCGTGGCGGCGCCCGTCTCGGAGCTCTCGCCGATCTCCTTCACCGGGCGCCGGTTGGTCTCGGTGAAGTAGCCGGTGAGCAGCTGGATCGCGGCGGCCAGCACCAGGCCGATGAGCACCGCGCCCACGGCGAAGACCCGCGGGTCGCCGATGAGCATGCCGGCCGAGCCGTCGGTGTCCACGCCCAGCTCCTCGAAGCTGGCCGGCAGGTACCAGAAGGCGGCGCCGACCACGAGCACGGCGGAGACGACGGCCGACACGAAGAAGCCGCGGTTGATCGCCGACATACCGGTGCGGTCGCCGGCCCGTGGCGACACCGCGTAGATGCCGATCACCGCGGTGATCACGCCGATCATCGGCACGATCAGCGGGAACACGAGTCCGTAGGTGCCGAAGGCGGCGCTGCCCAGGATCAGGGCGGCGACCAGCACCACCGCGTAGGACTCGAAGAGGTCCGCCGCCATGCCCGCGCAGTCGCCGACGTTGTCGCCGACGTTGTCGGCGATGGTCGCCGGGTTGCGGGGGTCGTCCTCGGGGATGCCCTGCTCGACCTTGCCCACCAGGTCGGCGCCGACGTCGGCCGCCTTGGTGAAGATGCCGCCGCCGACCCGCATGAACATGGCCACCAGGGCGGCGCCGAAGCCGAAGCCCTCCAGGACGACGGGGGCGTTGCCGGTGTAGACGAGCACGACCACGGCGGCGCCGAACAGGCCGAGGCCCACGGTGAACATGCCCGCCACGCCGCCGGTGCGGAAGGCGATGCGCATCGCCGCCTTCTCCCCGTCGGACCTGGCGGCCGCTGCCACGCGGACGTTGCCGCGCACGGCCAGCCACATGCCGATGAAGCCGGTCAGCGCGGAGAAGCCCGCGCCGACGACGAAGAACAGCGAGCGGCCGATGCGAACCGGCCAGTCTTCCGCTGGAAGCAGCAGGAGCAGCAGGGGGATCACGACGACGAAGATCGCCAGTGTGCGGAACTGCCGTTTGAGGTAGGCGGCCGCTCCCTCCTGGACCGCCGTCGCGATGCTCTGCATCTTCTCTGTGCCTTGGCTGGCCGACAGAACCTCGCGTACCAGGTAGCCGGCGAAGAGCAGCGCGAGCAGCGCCACCCCCGCCACGACGGCCACCAGGACGAGGTTCTGACCTTCCAGGTTCAGGCCCGGGCCGCTTTCAGCGGCCAGGATGAGCCCAGACAATCCGTCCTCCTTGAGACGGGCACGCTTGAGGTCCCGCGCGTGAGTGCGCCGCCGTTCGGAGTGGACTGTCAGCTAGCCCGACGGCACACGTAGGGCGCGCTGCGTGGAGCGCGTGAACTCAGTCGCCTGAGGGCAAGCCTCCGCTCAGCACGTCCCGCAGGGACATGCGGGTGCCACCGTTTACGGGTAGAACCACCGCTCCGCCGAGTTCGGCGAATGGAGCGGTTCCGCGAGTCTACGCAGGAGTTAAGGAAAACCCGAACCGTACCCCGCCCTTCCGGCTCGACCAGCGGAAACCCCTTGCCGCGTCCGGTCGAAATGGGGCCGGGGCGCGCAATGCGCCGCATTGCGGCCGGCGGGCCGCGCCGCCGCCCGGTCCGCGCCGGCGGCGGCGCGTGCCGCGGCGCCGTTTGCCGCAAGCGCCGCAAACGGGCCGCTCCGGCAGAAGCGCACATATTTGTTTTAGCGCCCAACAATTCCGGGCCGGCATTGGGAGGGGCGCGCGGGGCGGCCCGGCGCCCGGAGGGGCGGAAACCGAAACCCCACCGGCTGCGGTACCGGTGGGGTCGTGCCGGGGACGCGGGGGCGAGAGGCCCGGATCCGCCGGCGGGGTCGGCCGGGGCTCAGGAGTCGGGGGTGACCGGCTGGGGCGAGCGCCGGTGCGGCACGCCGACGGCGTCGGACTCCGGCCGGGCGGGCGTCGGCCAGCTCATGGTGACGACGGTGCCGTCGGCGGAGGGCTCGATATCGGCGCGGTCGGCCAGCCCCATGATCACCGCCAGTCCGACGTCAGGGGAGAGCAGGTCGCCGATCGGATCCTGCCCCGGCCCGGACTCGGCGGGCCCGGAGTCGGCGGCGGAGGGGACGCGGTCGTGCACCACGACCTCGTAGCGGCCGGCGTGGTCGATCAGTTCGAGCCGGATCGGCTCGGCGGGGCTGCTGCGCCGGTGCGCCTCCACGGCCCTGGAACAGGCTTCGCCCACGGCCAGCCTGATCTCGTCCAGGGTGGGGTCGCCGATGCCCAGCCGCCGGGCGACGGCCGTGGCGAGCAGCCGGGCCGTGCGCACGTGTGCGGGCAGCGCACTTATGGTCAGCTCGACGGTTGCCATCACGCGCTCGCGGCCCGCCTACTTCTTCGACTGACGTTCTTCGAGGGCCTCGGCGACGGAGTTGTGGATGCCGAACACCTTGGTCAGACCCGTGATCCGGAAGATCTTCAGGATGCGCTCCTGGGTGCAGACCAGGTCGAGCGAGCGTCGTGGGCGCGGACCCGCTTGAGGCCGCCCACCAGCACGCCGAGGCCGGTGGAGTCCAGGAACTCGACCTTCTCCATGTTCACGACCAGGTGGAAGTTACCCTTGTTCACCAGGTCGATCAGCAACTCGCGCAGCCGCGGGGCGGTGTAGACGTCGATCTCACCCTCGACGACAACGATCTCGCTATCGCCCTCGGTGTAGTGGTCAAGCTTCAGATCCACAGAGTCCTCCAGCACCAACCGCGTCAGTCAAGGACGGGCGCTACCCCTTTGGGCGGCGTTCAACCTCGCCCTAGCCTTGTGTCATAACAGAGAATCACGACACCGCGCGTGATGTCCCCCCAGATCCCCGATGGAAAACCTGTGAGTTCGACCGTTCCGCCACGAGGTGCCGCAGACGGCCGGCTGCCAGCGACGCTGGGCCGGTTACTGCGTGACCCTACCCGCACATCCCGGGTCACGCATGTGGAGCGGGTGGACGTGCGGGAGGGCCGGACGGCGCCGTGGCCCGCGTGGGTGCCGGAAGCGCTGGTCAGCAGGGTGCGGGCCGAGGGGATCGACGCTCCGTGGGCGCATCAGGCCGAAGCGGCCGAACACGCCCGGGCCGGGCGCTCTGTGATCATCGCCACAGGCACCGCCTCCGGAAAGTCACTGGCGTACCTGATGCCGGCGGCGGCCGCGGTCGAGGAGGGCGGCACCGTCCTGTACCTGGCGCCCACCAAGGCGCTGGCCGCCGACCAGCTGCGGGCGCTGCGCGAACTGGAGCTGCCGGGGATGCGCGCGGCCGGCTACGACGGCGACACCCCGTTCGAGGAGCGCGCCTGGGTGCGGCGGCACGCCGACTACGTGCTGACCAACCCCGACATGCTGCACCACGCGATCCTGCCGCAGCACCGCGCCTGGGCGTCGATGCTGCGGCGGCTGCGCTACGTGGTCGTCGACGAGTCGCACCGCTACCGGGGCGTGTTCGGCTCGCATGTGGCGGCGCTGCTGCGGCGGCTGCGGCGGGTGTGCGCCCGCTACCGCAGCGAGCCGGTGTTCGTGCTGGCCTCGGCCACCATCGCCGCGCCGGGCGCGGTCGCCGAGCGGCTGGTGGGGCTGCCGGTGCGCGAGGTCACCGCCGACGGCTCGCCGCGGGGCGGCAAGGACTTCGTGCTGTGGGAGCCGCCGCTCACCGAGAAGACCAGGGAGCGGGGCGCCCCGGTGCGCCGCCCGGCCACCGCCGAGGCGGCCGAGCTGCTGGCCGAGCTGGCCGCCGATGAGGTGCGCACCCTGGCCTTCGTGCGCTCGCGGCGCGGCGCGGAGTCGGTGGCGCTGGAGGCCGGGGAGCGGCTGGCGGAGCTGCGCCCCGGCGGGCCGGCCGGCGAGGGGGCGGGCGGCGGGCGGATCGCGGCCTACCGGGCCGGCTACCTGGCGAGCGACCGCCGCCGCCTGGAGGCGGAGCTGCGCTCGGGCGAGCTGCTGGGCCTGGCGACCACCAACGCGCTGGAGCTGGGGGTGGACATCTCGGGGCTGGACGCCGTGCTGATCACCGGCTGGCCGGGCACCCGCGCGTCGCTGTGGCAGCAGGCGGGCCGGGCCGGGCGCGACGGCAGGCGGGCGCTGGCCGTCTTCATCGCCAGGGACGATCCGCTGGACACCTATCTCGTGCACCACCCCGACGCCGTGTTCGGGCGGCCGGTGGAGACGACGGTGTTCGACCCGGACAACCCCTACGTGCTCGGGCCGCACCTGTGCGCGGCAGCGGCGGAGCTGCCGGTCGGCGAGGCCGACCTGGAGCTGTTCGGCCCGGCCGCGCCGGCCGCGCTGGCGGAGCTGGTGGAGCGCGGCCTGCTGCGGCGCCGCTCCAACGGCTGGTACTGGACCCGCAGGGAGCGGGCGAGCGACCTGGCCGACCTGCGCGGCTCGGGCGGGACGCCGGTGCAGATCGTGGAGGCCGACAGCGGGGTGCTGCTCGGCAGCGTCGACGCCGCGGCCGCGCACAGCACCGTGCACGAGGGCGCCGTCTACCTGCACCAGGGCGAGACCTACCTGGTGCGGCGGCTGGACCTGGACGACGCCATCGCCCTGGTGGAGCCGGCCCGGCCGCCCTACTCCACCTGGGCGCGCGGGGTGACCCGGATCGAGGTGGCCGAGCCGGTGCGCGAGTGCGCGTGGGGCGAGGCGAGCCTGCACTTCGGCACGGTGCGGGTGACCGACCAGGTGGTGGCCTACCAGCTGCGCGACGCCGCGACGGGCACCCCCGTCGGCGAGGAGCCGCTGGACCTGCCGCCCCGCACCCTGCACACCCGCGCCTGCTGGTGGACGGTCGCACCCGAGCAGGCGGAGCGGCTGCGCGAGGAGGGCGTCGAACTGCCCGGCGCCGCGCACGCCGCCGAGCACGCCTCGATCGGGCTGCTCCCCCTCTTCGCCACCTGCGACCGCTGGGACATCGGCGGCGTCTCCACCGAGGCCCACCCCGACACCGGCCGCCTGACGGTCTTCGTCTACGACGGCCAGGCGGGCGGCGCCGGCTTCGCCGAGCGCGGCTACCTCCGCGCCGCCGACTGGCTGCGCGCCACCCGCGCCCTCATCGCCGACTGCGAGTGCCCCACCGGCTGCCCGTCGTGCATCCAGTCGCCCAAGTGCGGCAACGGCAACGAACCCCTCGACAAGTCCGGCGCCCTGCGCCTCCTGGACACCCTCCTCGCCGGCGCCCCCGACGTCACCACCCCCGAACCCGAAACCGCCCAACCGGCCGCCTGAGCGGCCGTCCGGGACGCCCGGCCCGACCATCGGCGGCCCAAGGCCGCACCCGGGCGGCCCCCGGCCGCAGGCGCCGACCGGAGCCAGGTCACCGGTA
Source organism: Allonocardiopsis opalescens (assembly GCF_003002095.1). Lineage (GTDB taxonomy): Bacteria > Actinomycetota > Actinomycetes > Streptosporangiales > Streptosporangiaceae > Allonocardiopsis > Allonocardiopsis opalescens. The sequence goes on from NZ_PVZC01000003.1 coordinate 63,723, forward strand.
ACGGCCCCGCCCCGACGCGCGGAGACCACCGTCGGGCGGATCCCGGGGGCCGCTTCCCGCTCCCGCGCCTCGGCCGCCGCCGGGAGACCCCGGGAGGGGACTTCCCGCTCCCCGGCGTTCCTCGTCCCCCGGCTCCCGCGTCCTCCGACTCCCGCACTTCGGCCGCCGCCGGAGAACCGGAGAGGCCGCCTCCCCCGGCGCTCATCGTCCTCCCGCTCCCGCGCCTCGACCGCCCCGGCGGCCCGCCCGCCGGCGCCCCACGCCAGGACCACCCCGCGCACGAAGACTCCACCCGGCGACGGCCTTGAACGGCACCGCACCCGCCGGTCCCACGGCCCCTCCACCACCTGGCCGAAAGACAGCGCAGCCACCGGAACCCGACTCATACGCCCGCCGACGCGCCCATCAGCAGGACCACCCCGCACCCACGGATTCCGCTCCGGAGCGGCCCCGAACGACACCATGCCCGCCGGTCCCACGGCCCCTGCACCACCTGGCGGTAAGGTGGCGGCCACCAGCACCCGACTCGTCCGCCCGCCGACATATCCCGCGGTAGGACCACCCCGCACACGCGAGGACTCCGCTCCGGGGACGGCCCCGAACGACACCGCACTCGCCGCTCCCACGACCACCTCCACCACCTGACGACAAGGCGGCGTGGCCACCGGCACCCGACCGGCCGCCTCCACCAGGACAAGGCGCCCCCCGCGAGCGTCCTCCTCCGGCCACGGCCGCCCCACCCTGGCGCCTCCCCCAGCTGCCGCATGACGCGCCCGCCGGGTACGCGAGCGAGTCCCCGCGCACGGGCACTCCGGCGCTCCCCCGACACCGTGGCGCCAGGCGTGCGTGCACGTAGGTCTGCGGTCGGGGAGCGCACCGGAAGGCCCTGCCACACCCGCCGAACCCGTTCGTTCCCAGACCGCGCCCAAGTGCGCATGCGACAGGTCAGCCCGGCAGAGGACGGCCGAGCCGCCGCCGGGCGGATCACGGCCCCGATCGTCCGGTCGCAGTGGCCGAGCGGCCGCCCGGTGGCCGAACCGCCGCCAGACGGGTCACGAGGTCCACCCCGCGGGACCAGCACGGAACCCCGCCCCGGCGTGGAACCGATGCCGAGCACCGAGGTCAGGCACGGCGACGACCACCGCGGCGACGAGGCCGTCGCCGGACAAGTCAACGGGTCCACGAACCTTCCTGGTCGCAGCGGCGAGCGACCGCTTGGTGGCCGAACCGCCACCGGACACGGAATCCACAGGACCAGCACGCCCCCCCCCGCAGCGCGGGGCCGATGCCGAGGGCCGCGGGCAGGCGGTCGACCGGAACGGCGACGACCACCTCGGCGGCCGGGCCGCCGCCGGACCCGTCACGGGATCCGCCCCACCGGACCAGCACGGGAGCCCGCCCGCGGCCTAGGACGGATGCCGAAGGCCGAAGGGAGTTGGTCGACCGGAATGACGACGGCCATCTCGGCGGCCGGGCCGCCACCGGGCAGGTCACAGGTCCACGAACCTCCCGGTCGCGGGAGCGAGGGGCCGCCCGGTGGCCGGATCGCCGGACAGGTCACGGTGTCCACCCCACGGGACCGGCACGGGAGCGTGCCTGGAGGTCGGGACCGATGCCGAGGGCCGCGGGGAGGCGGTCGACCGGGACGGCGACGACCACCTCCGCGGCCGGGCCGCGGACGGCGCAGGACTCCAGCCGCGCGCCGTTGCGCTGCGCACTCGCATCGGCGGCCGCGCAGGCGGCCGAGGCGCCCGCCACGGCACGCGCCGCCGCGGCCAGGGCGGCGAGGTCGGCGGCGCCCGCCGCCTGCTGGCGGTCGGCCCGGACGCCGGCCGCGGCGGCGAGGACGAGCGCGCTGGTCCACACGAGCGCGCAGAGCGCGACCGCCCAGACCGTGCCGCTGCCGCGCTGCGCCCGGAGCCCCGCGCTGGGACGGCGCGGCTGCTCAGTCGGCGGGCGGGGCGGGCACCGCATCGCGCTCACCTCCCGGTACGGCCCGGCCGGGTTCCAGCCGGGCGACGGTCGCGCAGTGGACCGGCAGCGTCACCCGGACGGCCATCCACAGCGGCACGTCGGCCTCCACTGCGACGCGCACGCTGCCCTCGGCCGGCCGCGGCTCGACCGCCACCCGCGCCCCGGGCGGGCCGAGCTGTCGCGCGGTGTCGCCGACCACGGCGTCGGACTCGCCCCGCGCCGCCAGCCGTGCGGCGGACCTGGCCGCGTCGGCGCAGGCCACCTGCGCGGAGGCGGCGGCCAGCATCGACAGGGCCATCCCGAGCAGCAGCACGACGGCGGGCAGTGCGATCGCGGTCTCGGCGGTGACCGCGCCGCGCTGCCCCCCACGGCGGCGCGGCCCGCGCTCAGCCCGCAAGGCCGAGCGCCCGGTTCACCAGCGCCACCAGCTGCTGGCTGACGTCCTCGCTGGTCAGAATGCGGTATAGCACAGCGGCGAAGGCGCAGGCAGCAATCAGGACGACCGCGTATTCGGCCGTGGCCATACCGTCGTCGGCACTTCCGCGAGGAGCCACACCGCCATGCCGGTACTCGGCGCGGCGCCCGACCCTCGCCACGCCGGTCCCGAGCCGCCCCTCAGGGAGGGCACCGCGACGGCGAGCGGCCGGGCACCCGACCGCCGGTCCACCGGCCGGGTGACGGCCAAGGGCGCCCCCGCCACGGCGGCGTACGGCGGCCCACCCGGCCCCGGCCGCATCCCCGCCGGCGCAGCGGCCACGCGGCCGGAAGCATCCGGCTCTGGCCGGCGAGGCCGAGCGGACACCCCGCCCGGCGAGCCCACGGGCAGGCACGATCCCCCGCGCGAGCTGGGTCAGTGCGCGCCCAGAGTCGGTTCGCATGGCTTCCTCCACAGATCCATCAGGCGGTCCCGCCACCGCGGCCGCGGCGGCAAGCACAGCCTCCGCCGCCAAGCCCGCGACAAGATGCGCACCACCAAACCTGTGGACAACTCCCCCACCCGCCCTCCCCCTGTGGACAACCCCGCCACAGCCCCTTCCCCCGCCCTCCCTGGGGGGCTCCCCTACAACCATCCTTGTGCCGCGAGGTGCGCGGCGTGAGGGGTTACCGGCGGGTTGTGGACAAGTCGACCTGGCGGCGCCTGCTTGTGGACGGGCGGATTGACAAGGGTGGAAGACAGGTGGGCGGGAGGCCGATATGTCGGCGCGTTGCGGTGTCGACATATTCGCTTGGCTTGAGAATGGCGAGTCGACAAGGCCATCTGATTCACTTGCCATTTTTTCGACAAGATGTTCTGCCGGTCGGCGGATCGACGATTCGCACTCACGATTGGCATTGGCTCGTTTCCCGGATCACCTGTCGCTTGGAAATGGCGGTCGTCCGAGCGGAAACGTGTACGGGACACGGCGGAATCTGCGCTTGCGAGCGGTTCCCGGTCGGTCGGGTCTGAGCCGGATCGCGCTGCGGCGTCGGAGGTTCAGCGGCCGAGCGAGCGAGAGTACGCGCGGGGAGGCGCCTAGGAGAGGCCCGGGCGGAAGGGCGGCGGAGCGGCCGGCGCCGTTGAATCCGGGGCGGGCGTGGACGGAGCGGAAAGGGATGGCGACTTTCCGTGATATCGGGCCCGTGTGTGCTCCGGACCGCCGCTCGGGCGGTGCGGGTGCAATTCCCGGCCGATCCGGCCGGGCGGCGGGGGGCGGAATCAGCGGACGGGCGGCGTCACGGTAGGACGACCGCGCCCATCAGGCCCACGGCCATCGGCACCACGCCGATGAGCACGAAGGCGGGCAGGAAGCACAGGCCGAGCGGCAGCACCGCCGCGACCGACGCGCGCTGGGCGGCGGCGACCGCGCGGGAGCGGGCGGCGCGGCGGCGGTCCCGGGCGAAGCGGTCCAGGGCGGCGGCGGGCGGGGCGCCGGTGCGGGCGGAGCGGGCCAGGGTGCGGCCGAGGGCGTGCAGGTCGTCGGGGCCCTCGGCCAGCCGCCACGCGGCGGCGGGATCGGTGCCAAGGCGCTGGCGTTCGGCGACCGTGCGCAGCTCCTCGCCGAGCGGGCCGGGCAGGGCCCGGCCGACGGCCTCCAGCGCGTCGGTCGGCGGCAGGCCGCTGCGCAGCGCGGCGGCCAGCAGCTCGGTGGCCACCGGCAGGCCCGACTCGATGCGCTCCCGGCGCTCGCGCACCGCGCGCGGCTCCGCGCGGGACACCACCAGGAAGGCGCCGCAGCCGGCCAGCGGAGCCGCCGCCAGGCCCACCGCCCCGCCGACCAGCGCGTAGCCGGCGACCATGGCGACGGCCGCGACGACCAGCCGCACCGGCCGCGGCAGCGTCGCGGCGGGCGGCTCGCCCCGGCGCTCCCGGCCGTCGGGCGGCACGGGCCGCGGTCCCGGCGGAGCCGGACCGAGCAGCGCGGCCAGCCGCCGCGCCGCCCGGCGGCGCGGCACGATCAGCGCGCCGAAGGCCGCCGCCAGCACCACTCCGCCCAGCCCCGCCGAGTACTCCCAGACCTCCACCACCGGACCTCCCGAATCGTCCACGACCCGGCCGGCTCAACCGGCCGGGTCGTCATGAACGCGACACCCCGCGCCTGTCACGGCCGCCGGACCATCGCGTAACGCGCGCTCCATGCGCATGTGCGGCCGCGGGTCCGACCACCCCGCCATTCGGGGCTCCGTACGTACCGTGCGGCCGCCGGCCGCAGGACCACCGAGTCATTCAGGCTCCCGTGCGTACGGGACCGCCAGACGCCTCGCACCACCGGCGGACCTGTGCGCCGCACTCACCACGGCGCACCTCTGCCACCGACGCTTCCGGCGGGTGGGAGTGTTCCGGGAGGCCCGGCCGCGCATGCGGGGACGACGCGTCGTCCCCGCATGCGCCGGGGGTGTTTCCTCCGCCGCGGCGGGTGGTGGGCCGTTCCTTGCGGCCGTCCCCGCACTCGCGGGTGTTCCCTGATCCCATGCGGTCTCGTCCGCCGACTCGTCGTCGCTCCACGTGCGCGCCGGGCGATGGCCCCCATGCAGGCCGGCCCAGGTGGCGGCCCGTCGCCGTGTGCGCGCGGAGCGATGGCCGCGCCGACCGGCGGCCAGGCGGTCCGAGCCCATACCGGGCCCAAGCGGGCGTGCGTATGCGCCTGCCGGAGTGAAGACGTGCCCGACCGCGCTGCCCCCTCGGACCGTGTGTGCGACGCCGCGGGATTCCGCCCGAGTCCCGGTTGACGGCATGCGGGTGACGGAAGGTCCATGCCGTGCGGACGTGGAACGGCGGCCGGTTCGGCTCGATCGTCCGCCCGGACCCCCTTGGTCCGGCCGGACGGCCGCTGTTGCTGAGGCGCACGGACGTGCCGGTGAAAGACGGGGCCGATGGCGGGTCCGCACGCCGGCAGAGATCCGGACCCGTGCGGACGTGGAGTAGCGGTCGGTCCACGCCGATCGTCCGCCTGCTCCGATCGCCCCCGGCCCGGCCGGACGGCCGCCGTCGTGGCGGTCGCGCGGACGTGCCGGTGTGGGACGGGGTCGACGGCGGGTCGGCGCGGTGGCGGCTTTCGCGGTGCGGACGGATGGGCCGGGCGGCGCCCACGGACCGGGGGCGACGACCTCCGGGAGTGGACGGTCGCCCGGGTCCCGTGGTGAGCGCGCATGGATCTCCCGGCGGAGGCGGGGCGGCTGGCCGGCCCCGGTCCGTGCCGGGGCGGGTCATCGGAGTTCCTGGGCGGTGCAGGCGCGGCTGCTGATGCGGAGGGTCCACCACAGGCCGGCGGCGTCGAGGGTGATGCCCGCCGCCAGACAGGCGAGGCCGGCGGGGGTGCCTAGGAGGAAGGCCAGCGGGCGTTCGTCGAGGCTGGTGGCGAGGGCGAGGCCGGCGGCGGGCAGGGCGGCGAGCAGGATCGCGGTGGTCCGCGGGCCGGCGAGCTGGGCGGCCGTCTCGCGGCGGCGGGCCAGGCCGTCGGCCAGGGTGTCGGCGAGGCGGTCGGCGACCTGGGCGAAGCCCGCGCCGGTGCCGGCGCCGACGCGCCAGCACGCCGCCAGGTAGGCCAGCCCGCCGGCGCCGGGGAGTCTGGAGAGGGCGACGAGCGCGTCGACCGGGTCGTCGCCGGAGCGGGCGGCGGCCGCCACCGGGGCCAGCCGCGCGGCGACCGCGGGCGGCGCCTCGTCGGCGGCGGCCGCCAGGGCGTCGGCGGCGGTGCGGCCGGCGTGCAGTTCGGCGGCGAGCGCCGCGCACAGTTCGACCACCGCCCGCTGCCAGAGTTCTCGTTCGCCGCCGCGCAGCACCGCCCGACGGAGGTCCGGCAGGGACCGGACGGGCGCGCCGCCGGAGGGCCGCAGCCGCCGCAGCCGCACCCGGCCGGGCGCCGCCGAGCCGAGCAGCCACACCGCGAGCCCGACGCAGGCCGCGGCCGCGAGCGCGGTCACGGCTCGCCCAGGGCGGTGGGCCAGTACGGGCCGAGTCGGGCGGCGAGCTCGGCCGCGCCGGGGCCGGGGATGACCGGGCCGGGGGCGGCGAAGGCGACGGCGGGCAGCACCCTGACCAGGCCGGTGGCGTCGGCGGCCAGTACGCACACCTCGGCCACCCGGCGCAGTCCGCCGCGCGGCTCCCTGGTGACCCGGACCACCACCACGCGGGTGGCGGCCAGCAGGCTGTGCACCGCCTCCCTGCTCAGCCCGGCCGCGCAGCCCAGCGCCTCCAGGCGGGCGGGGACGTCGGCGGCCGCGTTGGCGTGCAGGGTGCCGCAGCCGCCGTCGTGGCCGGTGTTCAGGGCGCTCAGCAGCTCGGCGGCCTCCGCGCCGCGGACTTCGCCGACCACCAGGCGGTCGGGCCGCATCCGCAGCGCCTGCCTGACCAGCTCGCGCATGGGGACGGCGCCGGTGCCCTCCAGCCCGGGCGGCCGGCTCTGCAGCCGGACGACGTGGGGGTGCTCGGGGCGCAGTTCGGTGGACTCCTCGACGAGCACGATCCGCTCGCGCGGGTCGACCAGGGACAGCAGCGCGTTGAGCAGGGTGGTCTTGCCGGAGCCGGTGCCGCCGGCGATCAGGAAGGCGGCGCGGGCGGCGATGAGCGCGCCGAGCAGCTGGGCGCCGACCGGCGGGAGGCTGCCCGCTTCGACCAGCTCCGCGAGGGAGAAGACCCGGGAGCGGGCCAGCCGAAGCGACAGGCAGGTGCCTTCGGGCGCGACCGGGCGGAGCACGGCGTGCAGGCGCACTCCGCCGTCGAGCCTGGCGTCGCAGTACGGAACGGCGTCGTCCAGCCTGCGGCCGGCCGAGGCGGCGAGCCGCTGGGCGAGGCGGCGCACGGCGTCGTCGTCGGCGAAGGTGACGCCGGTGCGGCGCAGGCCGTCGCCGGCGTCCACCCAGACCTGGTCGGGGCCGTTCACCAGGACGTCGGTGACGTCGGGGTCGGCCAGCAGGGGGTCGAGCGGTCCGGCTCCGGCGAGGTCGGCCCGCAGCACCCGGGCGATCGCGAGTACCTCGGCGTCGCCGAGCACGCCGCCCTCGGCGCGCAGCGCCGCAGCGACGCCGGACGGGCTGGGCTCGACGCCGGTGCGCACCAGCCAGGAGCGGACCGCCTCCAGGAGTTCGGGGGCGGGTTCGCGGCCGGCGGCGCCGTCGCCGTCGGCCCACCGGCCGGGCGGCCAGCCGGGTTCGGCCGGGCGGGGGTCAGCCATCGCCGGCCTCCGTCCGGGCGGGCAGCGCGTCGAGCAAGGACTCGCAGAAGGCGGCGAGCGGGCCGCGGGCGGTGCGGGCGGGGAGGCGGCCCTGGTCGATCGCGCGGTCGAGGTCGGAGTCGGCGGGGAGCCGGCCGGCGAGCGGCGCGCCGAGGGTGTCGGCGACCTCCTCGGCGGCGAGCCCGCCGGGGGCGGGGCCGCGCACCACCACGGCCAGCCGCCCGGTGTACCCGCGCAGCTTGTGGGCGACGCGGGCCGCCGCGACGACGGACCTGACGTCGGCCGGTACGACGAGGAGGACGCGGTCGGCGAGGGTCGCGGCCTCGGCCGCGGCGGGGTCGAGGCGGCGCGGCAGGTCGGCCACGACCAGCCGGGAGCCGCGCACCGCGGCCGCCAGCACCGAGCGCACCGCCGCCGCGGGCACGGGTTCGGCCGGCCCCCGCGACCAGGTGAGGACGGCGAGGCCGTCGTGGGCGGGCAGCGCGGCGCGCAGGGCCGCGCCGCTGAGCCGGCCCCGGGTGCGCACCAGCTCGCCCCAGCGGGAGCCCGCGGCGTTCTCCCAGCCGAGCAGGAGGTCGCCGCCGCTGCCGAGGGGGTCGAGGTCGACCAGGGTGGCGGACCGGTCGCGGCGGGCGGCGGCCAGGGCGAGCGCCGCGGACAGCACGCTCGCGCCCGCGCCGCCCCGGCCGCCGACCACCCCGATGACGGCGCCGCACCGCGACCGGGGTTCGGCCGCGTCGGCGAGCCGGTCGACCAGCAGGGGCTCGCCGCGCGGCAGCGCCACCACGTCGCGTGCGCCGAGGGCGACGGCCTGCCGCCACACCTCGGGCCGGGAGTCGTCGGTTGCGACCAGCAGCACCTCGCCGCGGCGCGGGAGCTCGTCGGCGATCAGGCGGGGTGCGAGGTCGGCGCCGACGAGTACCAGCGGGGCGGCCGCCCACTGGGCGCGGACGTCGCCCGGGGCGGCGGCCACGCTCAGCTCGACGTCGGCGGCCGCGGCGAGCCGCAGCAGGTCGTCGAGCAGCCGGGGGTCCTCGGTGACGAGCAGCGGGCGGACTCGGGCTGCCGGGGCGGACGGCATGGCGGCCTCCTGGGGGACGGGACTGCGGGAACGCGTCCACGCTCCCGGATCCGCGCCGGGCCGCCAATGCCCGGTCCACCGCCTGTGGACAACCGGCCGGGACTTGTCCACAGATCGCGCGTATACCGCATACAAAGTTTGAATTCCAGCGCCATCCGGGGGTGATTCGTGCCCGTTCGCCCGGTAACGTGGCGGCTGACCCACGCGGGGTGTCCGGCACACGACCAGCCGTCCGGACTGAGACGGGCCCGGCCCGAACCCGACGAACCTGATCTCGTTGACACGAGCGGAGGGACGGTGGAAATGACTTCTGCCTCCACGGAGACGACCTTCGGCGCCGAGCCCGGCGAGGCGGGCTTCACCGCCGGCCTCGGCAAGCGCCACGCCCACCTGTTCGAGGAGTTCTGGGAGCACCCGTTCCTGGCCGGGCTCCGCGACGGCACCCTGGCCAAGGAGAAGGTGCTGCACTACGTCGGCCAGGACAACCAGTACCTGACCGCCTACCTGCGCTGCTACGGCCTGGGCATGGCGCTGTCGCCCGACCGCCGCTGGATGCGGCACTTCCACGACAGCGCGGCGTTCATCCTGGACGACGAGACCCACCCGCACCACGTCATGTGCGACTACGCGGGCGTCGCCTACGAGGACGCGCAGGTGGAGCGGCTGGCGCCGACCGCCCAGGCGTACATCAACCACATGATGGCGGCCGGCCGCGACAGCCTCGGCGTGCTGCTCGCCGCGCTGCTGCCCTGCCCGTGGACCTACACCTGGGCGGGCGCCCGCTTCCTGGCCGAGGCTCGCCCCGGGCCCGAGCACCCGTTCTACGGCTGGTGGGAGTTCTACGGCACCCGCGCGACCGGCGGCGTCACCGACCGGCTACGCGTGCTGGTCGACGGCCTGGCCGAGGACGCCGGCGCGGCCGAGCGCGCGAGGATGGAGCGGGCCTTCGAGGACAGCTGTCACTACGAGATCCGGTTCTGGGAGATGGCCTGGACCCTGGAGGACTGGCCGCTGCGGCCGCGGCCCGCCTGAGGGCGGTGCCCGCACGGGCCGGAAGAAGTGGCGACCCCCGCCGGGGGGAGAGCGGGGGTCGCCGTACGGTCCGGCTCCGGGGGGGTAGAGCCGGTCCCGCTTCCAAGAAAGCTCTTGTGGGGCCCGCCGGGGCCTTACTGGGTCATGCTTCCGTCGATTAGGAGCAAAACAAATCTACTCCCAAGCAGTCTAGGCAGAACAAGCTTTGACAACGACTGCCACCTCGTACCTGCGATGATCGTCCCCGCGATCCGGACATACGGGGGCATCAGCCTCATTCGACCGTCCGATCGCCGTCGCGGCCGCGCGCCGCGCGCCGCTCCGCCGCGCGTGCCGGAAGGCCGACACGGACGGTGAAGCAGCACACTAGCCCAGGTCGGCGGCGATCTCGGGACGGCGCCGTGCGCACCCGGCGGCACGCGGCCGAAATTCGATGCCGGATAGCCCTTTTCAAGCCGCGGCATCGGGCGTACAAAAGTGTTACGGGCCTATCACGCCCGTGCACGCCAATCGGACAAGCACGCGCAACCAACCGCGAGATACGGTCGCGACAGGCTAATGACCTGGTCCGACATGTGAAGGTGCAGTGAGCTGACTGCCTGGCTGGCGTGACCTGCGCGACGGCGCCCCGTGTTCGGGGGCGCCGTTCGCCTGTGCAGGGGCCGCTCCCGGTTTACTTGTCGGACGCGTCCGAAACGTCACCTAATCGAAATCCGGCCCGACGCGCCCCTTCGCCGCTGCCGCACCCCGCCGACCGGGGCGCTAACCGCGAGTGAGCGCCTCGCACACCGCGAGCGACTCCCGCGCCCCGGCCACCACGGCGTCCGCGCAGTGCCGCACCCAGCCCGCCACGCCCGCGGCACCGCCGGACAGGTAGCCGCGCAGCGCGTCCGGGTAGCCGGCGCCCAACTCCAGGTGGCCCACCTCGGGGGCGATCGCGGACTTGGGGTCGAGCCCGAGGTCGAGCAGGACCAGCCGCATCGCGGCCCGCGCCACCAGGCCGTCGGCGGTGCCGAACGGCCGCACCGCGGCGAGTTCGGCGTGCACGACGGCGGCGACGACCAGCGCGGGCGCGCCGCCGCGCGCCGTGACCAGCTCGCTCAGGGCGGCCAGCCGCCCGGCCGCCTCGGCCGGGGCGGGCGCCTCCCCCAGCCCGAGCGGGTCGGCGGCCGGGGCGCCCGAGCGCGGCCGTCCGAGGGCGTCGGGGGCGGCGAGGTCGGCCGCGCCCAGCACGTGCAGCCGGGCCAGCACCTGCCGGGGCGCGTGCCGCCAGGTGTCGCGCAGCCGGCCCAGCTCCGCCGAGATCCGCAGCGCGCCCTGGACGCGGGGGTCCGCGCCGGGGTCGGCGCGGATCCGCTCCAGGGTGATGGACGCGCCCTCCAGCACCGCCGAGGCGCGCGCGCCGCGCAGCAGCGACTCCGCCGACACCTCGGGGCCGTGCCGGCGCATCGCGCGGTGGCCGAGCAGCCGGTCGGCCGCGGTCCTGGCGTCGTGGACGGCGTCGGCCACCCCGGGCAGCTCGGCGATCGCGGTCATCGGGTCGGTCACGGAGACCGACTCTAGGGCACCGCCCGTCCCGCGCGGATGAGCGCGGCGCCGACCCGCCCCGCTGCCCCTTGTGGTTCGGGTGCTGTACTGGTGAAGTGGTCCCGACCACAACTGTTCGGGCGCGCACGCAGACGAGAAGGGGTGTCGCGGTGGCACAGGAGACGCCACAAGGAGGATCCGGGGCGCGGGGGCCGGAGGGTCAGCAGACCCTCTCCAACCTGCTGCAGGAGTCGCGGCGCTTCGCGCCGCCCGCCGAACTCGCCGCGGCCGCCAACGTCAAGGCCGACGCCTACGACGAGGCGGCCGCCGACCGGCTGGCGTTCTGGGAGCGGCAGGCGGGCCGGCTGCAGTGGGAGCGCCCCTGGGACACCGTGCTCGAATGGGACGCGCCGTTCGCGAAGTGGTTCACCGGAGGCACGCTCAACGCCGCCGTGAACTGCGTCGACCGCCACGTCGCCGCCGGACGCGGCGACCGGGTGGCCTACTACTGGGAGGGCGAGCCCGGCGACGCCCGGGTGATCACCTACGCCGAACTCCAGGACCTGGTGAACCAGGCGGCCAACGCGCTCACCGAACTGGGCGTGGCCAAGGGCGACCGGGTCGCGATCTACATGCCGATGATCCCCGAGACCGTGGTGGCCATGCTGGCCTGCGCCCGGATCGGCGCCCCGCACATGGTGGTGTTCGGCGGCTTCTCCGCCGACGCGCTGCGCGGCCGCATCGACGACAGCGACGCCTCGGTGGTCATCACCGCCGACGGCGGCTACCGCCGCGGCGCGCCGAGCGCGCTCAAGCCGAACGTCGACGAGGCCGTCAAGGACCGCCCGGGCGTGCGCACGGTGCTGGTGGTGCGGCGCACCGGCCAGGAGGTGGCCTGGACCGAGGGCCGCGACGTGTGGTGGCACGACGTGGTGGAGCGGCAGAGCACCGAGCACACCGCCGAGGCGCACGACGCCGAGCACCCGCTGTACATCATGTACACCAGCGGCACCACCGCCAAGCCCAAGGGCATCCTGCACACCACCGGCGGCTACCTCACCCAGGTGGCCTGGTCGCACTGGGCGGTCTTCGACCTCAAGCCCGAGACCGACGTCTACTGGACGGCGGCCGACATCGGCTGGGTCACCGGCCACTCCTACATCGTCTACGGGCCGCTGGCCAACGGCGCCACCTCGGTGATGTACGAGGGCACCCCCGACACCCCGCACCGCGGCCGTTGGTGGGAGCTGGTGGCCAAGTACGGCGTCACCATCCTGTACTGCGCGCCGACGGCGATCCGCACCTTCATGAAGTGGGGCGACGAGGTGCCCGCCCAGCACGACCTGTCGTCGCTGCGGCTGCTCGGCTCGGTCGGCGAGCCGATCAACCCCGAGGCCTACGTCTGGTACCGCCACCACATCGGCGGCGACCGCACCCCGGTGGTCGACACCTGGTGGCAGACCGAGACCGGCGCCATCATGGTCTCGCCGCTGCCGGGCGTCACCGAGGGCAAGCCGGGGGCGGCCATGCGGCCGCTGCCGGGCATCTCCGCCGACGTCGTCGACGACCAGGGCGCGCCGGTGCCCAACGGCGGCGGCGGCTTCATCGTCGTCAGCGAGCCGTGGCCGTCGATGCTCCGCGGCATCTGGGGCGACGACCAGCGCTACCGCGACACCTACTGGTCACGCTTCGAGGGCCTGTACTTCCCGGGCGACGGCGCCAAGCGCGACGAGGACGGCGACATCTGGCTGCTGGGCCGGGTCGACGACGTCATGCTGGTGTCCGGGCACAACATCTCCACCACCGAGGTGGAGTCGGCGCTGGTCTCCCACCCCAAGGTGGCCGAGTCCGCGGTGGTGGGCGCCACCGACCCGCTCACCGGCCAGGCCATCGTCGCCTTCGTGATCCTGCGCGGCGAGGGCGCCGACGACGGCGACGCCTTGGTGCGCGAGCTGCGCGACCACGTCGGCGCCTCGCTCGGCCCGATCGCCAAGCCGCGCCAGATCCTGGTGGTGCCGGAGCTGCCCAAGACCCGGTCCGGCAAGATCATGCGGCGGCTGCTGCGCGACGTGGCCGAGAACCGGCAGCTGGGCGACGTCACCACGCTCACCGACTCCACCGTGATGGAGCTGATCGCCGCCAAGCTGCCGGGCGCCAAGTCCGACGAGTAGCGCGGCCGCCCGGCCCGCTCCGGCGGGCCGGGCTCCGACCGGCGACGCCCCGGCCGCCCGTGTGCGGCCGGGGCGTCCGCGTGTGCGGACGCGCCTCGCGACCGTCGAGGCTGACGCTCGGCGGACCCCGGCGCTGCACGGTACGGCTCCCCGGCCGGTGACCGGGGAGAGGCCGCGACTTGTCAACAGGTCGGCATCACCGCGCCGCGACTTGTCCACAGCCGCCGGTCCGGGGCTCGCGGCGCGCACCGCGTGGCGCGAGAATGGTTCCAAGGGGAGCCCCCCAGGGTGGGCGGGGGACTGACCTCGTGCAGGGGACCGTTGGCCGCGGCGGTGAGCCGGGCGCGGCGGGAGTGTGCGGCGGGGGCGGCGGGTTGCCGCCCCGGGCAAGGGCACGTCGTGCCGCCTGAGCGGCCGGCGCCCGTGGTGGAGCGGTTCCCGGCCGGGTGAAGCCGGGCCCCGCTCAGGCCGACAGCCGCTCCACCGCCTCGTCCACGCGCGCCAGCAGCCGGGCCTCGTCGATCGTGGTCAGCTCGCGGTCGCGCAGCACCACCCGCCCGTCGATGACGACGTGGCGCACGTCGGCGCCCGCGGCGGCGTAGGCCAGCGCGGACCAGGGGTCGCGGTGCGGGCGCAGGTGCGGGCGGTCCAGGTCGACCACGACGATGTCGGCCCGGTGGCCGGGCGCGAGCGCGCCCAAGCTGCCGGCCGCGCCCAGCGCCTCGGCGCCGCCGAGGGTGGCCAGCCGCACCGCCTGCTCGGCCGGGACGGCGGTGGGGTCGCCGCCGCCCTTGTGCAGCAGCGCGGTGAGCCGCAGCACGGTGAACATGTCCAGGGTGTTGGAGGTGACGGCGCCGTCGGTTCCCAGGCCCACCGGTACGCCCGCCTCCAGCAGCGCGGGCAGCGGCGCGACGCCGCAGGCGAGCTTGAGGTTGGAGGCCGGGCAGTGCGCCACCGCGGTGCCGGTGCGGGCGATCTCGGCGATCTCGTCGTCGGTGAGGTGCACGGCGTGCGCCAGCAGCACGTCGGGGCCGAGCAGCCCGGTGTCGGCCAGCAGTTCCACCGGGCGCCTGCCGTACCGCTCCACCGCGGCCGCGACCTCCCCGGCGGTCTCGGCGGCGTGGACGTGCAGCAGCGCGCCGTGCTCGCGGGCCAGCGCGGCGACCTCGCGCAGCCGGTCGGGGCCCAGGGCGTAGACGCTGTGCGGGAACACGTAGCGGCGGCCGCCGGGGCCCGGCGCGTAGCCGGCCAGGTCGGCGCGGGCCCACGGTATCCGCTCGGCGTAGCCCCGGCCGTCGGGGCCCTCGCCGAGGTCCATGAAGACAGGGCCGGCCAGCAGCCGGAAGCCGGTCCGCTCCGCGGCGGCGGCCGCCGCCTCGTGGTACCAGTACATGTCCAGGGCGGTGGTGGTGCCGGCCCGGATCGACTCGGCGATGGCGAGTTCGGCGCCGAGCCCCACCAGCTCCGCGTCCAGCTCCCCGGCCTCCATCGGCAGCACGCGGGCCAGGAAGTCGTGAGTGTCGACGTCGTCGGCCACGCCGCGCAGCAGGGTCATCGCCAGGTGGGTGTGCGTGTTCACCAGCCCGGGCAGCACCAGTCCGCCGCACGCGTCGACGACCTCGGCCGCGGGGTGCCGCGCGGCCACCTCGGCCGCGGTGCCGACCGCGAGCACGGCGCCGTCGCGCACCGCCACGGCGCCGCCGGGCAGCGGCGGGCGGCCGTCCATCGCCAGCAGTGTGCCGCCGGTGACCACCAGGTCCGCCGCCGTCGGGGTCTCCTGCCGCACCAGCGCCTCCCGGATCGTCGTGACACCCCATTGTCCCGGTATGCCGCGGCGTTCGGGCCGCGGACGGCACCGCGGTGCGATGATCTTCGGGGCCGAGGGCGCCCAGCGCGTCCCCGCACGTCGATCTGTATCGTGTTGCGAGGTGTGCCGGGAAGTCTGGTCGGCGGGCGTCGCCGTATGTCCGAACCACGAGACCGGAGGTCCCTTCCATGGCGCGAATCCCCGCGGTACTCCGCCGGTCGCTCGACGGGCTGCACAACCCCACCGTGGGGGGCGTGGCGATGCTCGTCGCCGCGGTGGTCGCGCTGGTCTGGGCGAACTCGCCCTGGGAGGGCCTGTACACCGCGCTCCGCGACACCGAGATCGGCATCGCGAGCCTGCACTTGGAGCTGACGGTCGGCCACTGGGCCGCCGACGGCCTGCTCGCGATCTTCTTCCTCGTCGTCGGCCTCGAACTCAAGGAGGAGTTCGTCAACGGCGAGCTGAGCGACCCGCGCCGCGCCCGGCTGCCGATCATCGCCGCCTTCTGCGGCATGGCGGTGCCGGCGCTGATCTACACGGCGGTGAGCTTCGGTACGCCCGGCGCGGCGGCGGGCTGGGCGATCCCGATGGCCACCGACATCGCGCTCGCCGTCGCGGTGCTGGCGGTGGCCGGCGGCGCGCTGCCGCTGGCGCTGCGCGTGTTCCTGCTGACCTTGGCGGTGGTGGACGACCTCGGCGCGATCGCGGTCATCGCGGTCTTCTACACCGACCACCTCGAACTCGGCTGGCTGGGCGCGACGGTCGCCGTGCTGGCCGTTTACTGGGGGCTGCAGCGCCTGGGGGTGCGCGGCGCCTGGATCTACATCCCGCTGGGCGTGCTGGCCTGGGCGTTCATGCACTACAGCGGCGTGCACGCCACCATCGCGGGTGTGGCGATCGGCCTGCTGACCCGGCTGGAGGAGCGGCCCGGGGAGTCGGAGTCGCCGCTGGACCGCACCCTGTTCCTGGCGCAGCCGATCTCCACCGGCCTGGCCATACCGCTCTTCGCGCTCTTCAGCGCCGGCGTGGCGCTGACCCCCGAGGCGCTGGAGCGGGCGGTGGCCGACCCCGTCGCGATCGGCATCGTGCTGGGCCTCGTGTTCGGCAAGTTCATCGGAATTCTCGGCGGTTCGTGGTTGTCCGTGCGGTTGGGATTCGCCAAGCTGTCAGATGAACTCGGCTGGCGCGACATCGGCGCGGCGGCCGCGCTCGCCGGAATCGGGTTCACGGTGGCGCTGCTCATCGGCGAACTCGCCTACGGCGGCACCGAGCGGTACGAAGAAGTGAAGATCGCCGTCCTGACCGCCTCCGCGATCGCGGCGACGGTCGCGGTGGTCCTGCTCCGCCTGCAGATCCGGCGGCGCAGGCGTCAGGCGCCGAGCCGGGAGGAGGTGGCCGCGGCGGCGCGCGAGCACGACTACAGCCACGCCGAGGGCGTCTTCGGGGCGGCCGGGCCGTTCGCCGGCGAGGAGCACGGCGCGCACCCGGCCGGCAACCGACCGAACAGCCCGCCCCCCGCCGATCCGGCCCTCCCCGCCGGACCCGGCGCCCGGCCCGCCGCCGGCGCCTCCGGACCGCCCCCCGGTCGCGGCGGCCCGCGGATCGCGAACGCGGAGGGCGCCGCGGAGCACGAAGGAGCCGCACGAATGTCCGTACCCCAGACCGGGCGCTTGGACGCCGCCGAGCGGGAGCCCACGGCGCACTCCCTGGGCGACCTGGTGGCGCTGGCCACCCAGGACGTCTCCGAGCTCGTCCGGGGGGAGATCGAGCTGGCCAAGCTCGAGATCGCCCGCGACACCCGCCGGGTGGCGATCGGCGTCGTCCTGGGCGCGATCGCCGCCTTCATGGGCCACCTGGTCCTCATCCTGCTCTCGATGGCGCTCGCGCTGGGGATCGCCGCCTTCGGCCTGCCCGACTGGGCCGGCTTCCTGATCGCGGCCGGGGTGTACGTCCTCGTCGCGGTGGTGCTGATCTTCGTGGCCAGCCGCTGGCTGCGGAACTTCGACGCGCTCAAGCGCACCCGTGAGACGCTCGGCGACGACCTGGCCATGCTCAGGCGCGGTTCCGAGCTGTCGGGCTGATCCAGCGCCGATGCCAGCGGAGTCCGTGGTCTTCGTCGATGGGCCCTGGGCCCACCGCACCGTCACCGCGGGCGGCACCCGATTCCACCTGGCCGAGGCCGGCGAGGGGCCGCTGGTGCTGCTGCTGCACGGCTTCCCGCTGTTCTGGTGGTCGTGGCACCACCAGCTCACGGCGCTGGCCGAGGCCGGGTACCGGGCGGTCGCCGTCGACCTGCGCGGGTACGGCGGCAGCGACAAGCCGCCGCGCGGCTACGACCTGAACACCCTGGCCGGCGACGCGTCGGGCCTGGTGCGCGCGCTGGGCGAGCCGCGGGCGGCCGTGGTGGGCCACGCGCTGGGCGGGCTGGTGGCGTGGACGATGGCCAGCCAGTACCCCAAGGTGGTGCGGCGGCTGGCGGTGGTGTCCATGCCGCACCCGGTGCGGTTCCGCGGCGCGGTGCTGTCGTCGGTGCCGGCGCGGCGGAGCCAGGCGTGGGCCAGCCGGCACATGCTCGGCTTCCAGCTGCCGGTGGTGCCGGAGCGGCGGCTGGTGGCCGGCGAGGCCGAGCTGGTCGGGCGGATCCTGCGGGCCTGGTCACGGCCGGGCTGGCCCGATCCGGCGACCGAGCGGCGGTTCCGCGAGGCCTTCCGGATCCAGGGGGTGGCGCACAGCGCGCTGGAGTCCTACCGGTGGCTGTTCCGCTCGCAGGTGCGCCCCGACGGGCACCGCTACCTCAACGCGATGCGGCGCCGCCCGGTCCAGGCGCCGACGCTCCAGCTGCACGGCGCGCTGGACACCTGCGTGCTGCCGGGCAGCGCGCAGGGCTCGGGCCGCTACGTCGACGGCCCGTACCGGTGGCGGCTGATCGAGGGGGCGGGCCACTTCCCGCACCAGGAGCGGCCCGACGACTTCGACACCGCGCTGATCGGCTGGCTGGACGACACCGAGCCGGACCGGTGAGCAGGGCATAGACAGGAGGGACGGCGATGGAGGGACCGGCGGCGCGCAGCCGCGACGAGGCGGGCCGGGCCCGCAACGACCGGCCGCGGGACGGCTACGGCCGGCCGCTGGCGCGCGGCGCCGCCGAAGGGGTGCCGCGGGTGCCCGACGACGCCGTGTTCGCACCTGATGAGGGGCTCGACCGCGCCCAGGAGCTGCTGGACACCGACTACCCCTTCCACGCGCACGAAGTGCTCGAAGCGGTCTGGAAGGCGGCCGAGGAGCCCGAGCGGGAGCTGTGGCGGGGCCTCGCGCAGCTGGCGGTGGGACTGACCCACGTGCGGCGCGGCAACCCGGCGGGCGCCGCCACCCTGCTGCGCCGCGGCGCCGGCCACCTGGCCGGCTACCCCGAGCCCGCCCCGCACCGCATCGACACCGCCGGCCTGCGCGCCCGCGCCCTGCAGCTCGCCGACCGGATCGACCGCGAGGGCCTGTCCGCCTTCGAGGGCCGCGAACTGACACTCCGGCTGCGCCGCCCGTAGCCGCGGCCGCGCGGCCCCGTCGGCCGACACCGTCGAGCCACACCGCCTGGACAGTCCCCCGCCCTCCCTGGGGGCACCCCTTGGAACCATTCTCGCGCTTCAAGGTGCGCGCCGCGAGCCCTGTACGGGCGGCTGTGGACAAGTCGCGGCGTCGCGGTGCCGGTCTGTGGACAAGTCGTCCGCTCGGCCGGCCGGCGCGCCGCCGCCCTCTAGGGTTCGGGCAATGGGCGGCTCACCGGCGCGGCGTACGTGCCGAGGGGTCGACCCGGGTACACGTCGACGGGGCGACCGGTCGACGTGGCGCCGGCGGCCTCGCGCTACCGTCTGGCGCAGCGGACGCGACGAGGCGCGGGTTACGACGGAGGTGGTCGACGTGGCGGACACCGGAGCGGCGGGCGGGCCGAGACCGGCACCGGATCGGGACGGCATCGACGGCTCGGGCACCGACCGGGCCCGCTGCGTGCTGGCCGACAACCCGGGGCCGATGACGCTGACCGGCACCAACACCTGGATCCTGGCCGAACCGGGGGCGTCGTCGGCGCTGGTGGTGGACCCGGGGCCCGACGACCCCGCGCACCTGCGCCGCGTGCTGGCCGCTCTGGACGCCCGCGGCCTGCGGCCGGCCGCCGCGCTGCTCACCCACCGGCACCTGGACCACTCCGGCGGCGCCCGCCGATTCCACGAACTAACCGGGGCGCCCGTCCGCGCCCTCGACCCGCACTACCGCTTCGGCGCCGAAGGGCTCACCGACGGCGACGTCATCGAGGCCGACGGCCTCGAACTGCGGGTCGTCGGCGCCCCGGGGCACACCTCGGACTCCCTCGCCTTCCACCTGCCGGCCGACGGCGCGCTGCTCACCGGCGACACCGTGCTGGGCCGGGGCACCACCGTGATCGCGCCGGACGGGGGCAGCCTCGGCGACTACCTCGCCTCGATGGAGCGGCTGCGGGCGCTCGCGGCGTCCACCGGGATGCGGGCGCTGCTGCCGGGCCACGGCCCGCTCTCCACCGCGCCGCTCGACCTGATCGACGCCTACCTGCGCCACCGCACGGAGCGGCTCGCCGAGATCCGGGCCGCGATCGCCGCGGGCGCGCGGACCGACGAGGAGGTGGTGGCCGCCGTCTACCACGACGTCGACGACAGTGTGCTGACCGCGGCCCTGTTCTCGGTGCGGGCGCAGCTGGACTACCTGCGGGAGCGCGGCGAGTTCCCCCCTCGGGCCGATGCTCCCGCGCCCTGAGCCCGGCCGGCGGCCCGGGACCTCCCACGTCCCCGGACCGCGCGCACACCGCGCCCCCGGCCGCCGTGCGGCGGCCTCAGCGGGCGCGCTTCTGCATCCGCTCCACGTCGACCAGCACCACGGCCTTGGCCTCGATCCGCAGCCAGCCCCGGCCCGCGAAGTCGGCCAGCGCCTTGTTCACTGTCTCACGCGAGGCGCCGACCAGCTGGGCCAGCTCCTCCTGGGTGAGGTCGTGGTGCACGTGCAGGCCGTCGTCGCCCTGCTTGCCGAAGCGCTCGGCGAGGTCGAGCAGCTGCTTGGCCACCCGGCCGGGCACGTCGGTGAAGACGAGGTCGGCCATCACGTCGTTGGTCCTGCGCAGCCGCTGGGCGAGCGCCTTGAGCAGGTGGACCGCCACCTCGGGGCGGTCGGCCAGGAAGGGGCGCAGGTCGTCGTGGCCCAGCCCGGCGAGCACCACGTCGGTGACCGCGATCGCGCTCGCGGTGCGCGGGCGGGGGTCGAACAGCGACAGCTCGCCGAACATCTCGCCCGGGCCCAGCACGCCGAGGAGGTTCTCCCGGCCGTCGACGGCGGTACGGGTCAGCTTCACCTTGCCGCTGAGGATGACGTACAGCCGGTCGCCGGCGTCGCCCTCGGCGAACAGGCGCTGCCCCCGGCCCAGGCGGATCTCCGTGATCGACGCCCGGAGCGCGTTGGCCCCCTCGTCGTTCAGCGCCGCGAACAGCGGGGCCTTACTCAGTACGTCGTCAGTCTGGTCCACCCGTTCCTCCTTGCAACCGTCGCCATCAGTGTGACGCACGTCGCACTCGCCTGTGAACCCAGGATCAGATCCGGCCGTTCGTCGCTTCGGTCCGGCCCCGCCCGCGGTGCCGGCCATCGGCGCCGAGGCGTTTCCGCCCAGCGCGCCACCAGCGGACACCTTAGGCGATCGGCCCGGTGGCGGTCACCACTTCCCCGAGTCCCGCGGGGTGCTCCGTGTTCCGAGGTCAGTAACGGTCGATCGCCGGTTAATGTTCCACAGGTCACGTTTGGCGGCCGCGGAACCGGGTCCAGGACGGCCGCAGGCGGGCTGCGCGGCGGGGCGGGCCGCCGGGATCGGGCGGGAGGGCGGCGGCGCACGCCGTACGCTGGCGGCATGGCGACGAAAACGGCGGTTCCGGGACGAGCGCGCGCCCGCCGGCCGGAGACCCGGCTCGGCCTGGTGCGGCGGGCGCGGCGGATGAACCGCATCCTGACCGAGACCTATCCCGACGCCCACTGCGAACTCGACTTCGCCGACTCCTTCCAGCTGCTGGTCGCCACAGTGCTGTCGGCGCAGACCACCGACGTGCGGGTGAACCGCACCACCCCCGCGCTGTTCGCGCGCTTCCCCACCCCCGAGGAGATGGCGGCCGCCGACCCCGAGGAGCTGGAGGCGCTGATCAGGCCGACCGGTTTCTTCCGGGCGAAGGCGAGGTCCCTGCTCGGCCTGTCGGCGGCGATACGCGACCGCTTCGGCGGCGAGGTGCCCAGGACCCTGGACGAGCTGGTCACCCTGCCCGGTGTGGGGCGCAAGACCGCCAATGTCGTGCTCGGCAACGCCTTCGGCGTGCCCGGGCTCACCGTCGACACCCACTTCGGGCGGCTGGTCCGCCGCTTCGGCTGGACCGAGGAGACCGACCCCGTCCGGGTCGAGCAGCGGATCGCCGACCTGTTCCCGCCCAAGGAGTGGACGATGTTGTCGCACCGGCTGATCTGGCACGGCCGCCGCATCTGCCACTCCAGGCGCCCGGCGTGCGGGGTGTGCGGGCTGGCGGCGCTGTGCCCGTCGTTCGGCACCGGCCCGGTCGAGGAGGCGGCGGCCCGCAAGCTCGTCCGCACGGGCCCGTTCTCGTGACGGGGCTCTACGGGCGCGGCGGCGCGGCCGGCGCGGAGCCGGCCGACGCGGCGGCGCCGGAGTGGCTGCGGGAGCTGCACCGTGCCGCGCTGGCCGCGCCGGTGCCGGTCAACATGCGGCCGCCGCGCGAGGGCGGGCGGCCGTCGGCGATCCTGGTGCTGTTCGGCGAGGGCACGCACGGCCCCGACCTGCTGCTGATCCAACGCGCCACCGGGCTGCGCCGGCACGCCGGCCAGCCGGCCTTCCCGGGCGGCGCCATCGACGCCACCGACTCCGGGCCGGTCGCGGCGGCGCTGCGCGAGGCGACCGAGGAGACCGGCCTTGACCCGTCCGGTGTGCAGGTGCTGGGCACGCTGCCGCAGCTCTACGTCGCGCACAGCGGTTTCCGGGTGAACCCGGTGCTGGCGTGGTGGCGGAGCCCGAGCGCGGTGTGGCCGGCCGACGCGGGCGAGGTGGCGGCGGTGGCGCGGGTGCCGGTGGCCGAGCTGGTCGATCCGGCCAACCGGCTGCGGATCAGGGTGCGGCAGGCCGGTATCGGGCACCTGAGCCCGGCATTCCGGGCCCAGTCCATGCTGATCTGGGGCTTCACCGCCGGGGTGCTGGACCGGCTGCTGGCCTTGGGCGGCTGGGAGCGGCCGTGGCTGGCGGACGCCCCGGTGGAGGACCTCACCCCGCTGAACTGAGCCGCGGGATCTCGGTTCCGGTGCGGGGGCGGGGTCTGAAACGATGGTGTCCGACCCCGAGGGCCGCCTCGGGCCGATAGGTACGGTTGGCGAATGCACGGCAGTCTCCTGGACGTCTTCCTGATCCTCCTCGTCGTGCTCTTCGGCTTCCTCGGCTACCGCCAGGGCTTCATCGTCGGCGCGCTCAGCTTCGTGGGCTTCATCGGCGGCGGCGTGCTCGGAGCGCTGCTGGCGCCGCCGCTGGTGCAGCAGGTGGTGTCGGTGCCGGCGCAGCAGTCGCTGCTGGCCATCGCGGTGGTATTCCTCGGCGCGGCGCTCGGGCAGTTCCTGACCTCCTACGGCGGTGCGCTGATCCGCGAGCGGGTGGTGCTGCACAGCGCCCGGGTGGTGGACTCGATCGGCGGCGCGCTGATCAGCGGCCTGTCGGTGCTGCTGGTCGCCTGGCTGGTCGGCAGCGCGCTGGCGAACTCCGCGTTCCCCGTCGTCGGCGGCCAGGTCAGGGACTCCCAGGTGCTGCGCACGGTCGACGCCGCCATGCCCGACGTGGCGCACACCTGGTTCGCCCAATTCCGCCGGATCGTCGACAACAGCGCGTTCCCGCAGTTCTTCAGCGGGCTCGGGCCGGGCGCCACGGTGGAGGTGCCCGAGCCCGATCCGGCCGTGCTGAACACCGAGGAGCTGCGGGAGGCCAGCCACAGCATCGTCAAGGTGCTCGGCACGGCGCCGTCGTGCGGACGGCAGATCGAGGGCACCGGTTTCGTGTTCGCGCCGGAGCGGGTGATGACCAACGCGCATGTCGTGGCGGGGGTGACCGAGGGCCCGGAGGTGATGACCCGGTCGGGGCAGCAGCTCGAGAGCGAGGTCGTCCTCTACGACCCCCAGCGCGACCTGGCGGTGCTGAACGTGCCCGGCCTGGACCTGGAGCCGCTGGAGTTCGCCGAGGGCGCGGAGTCGGGCGACGACGCGGTGGTGGCGGGCTTCCCGCGCAACCAGGGCTTCACCGTGGTGCCGGCGCGGGTGCGGGCCAGGCAGATCGCGCAGGGCTTCGACATCTACCAGGAGGAGCAGGTCAGCCGGGAGATCTTCCAGCTGCGCGCCGAGGTGGCGCCGGGCAACTCCGGCGGGCCGCTGCTGTCGCCGGACGGGCGGGTGTACGGCGTGATCTTCGCGGCCGCCACCGACGACCCGGAGACCGGCTACGCGCTGACCGCCGAGGAGGTGTCGGCCCCGGCCGAGGAGGGCGCCGGGGCGGTGCGCCCGGTCTCCACCCAGGAGTGCGACTGACCGGGCCCTCGCTCGCGCGGTCGTCGGGGGGCGGTCAGCACGATTCAGCAGGATGCGGGCGGCTCCGGGCGGCCAACGATACGGCTCCGCCGCCCGGTCCGCGAGAACCGGCGCCGGTTATCCACAGGTCGCCACCGCGAGGTCCCGACTTGTCCACAGACGGCTGCGCCGACTGGCGCCCGGCGCCCGCGGCTGCCAGCGTGGTTCCGGGGAGCCGGAGGCGGGACCGCCCGGGGTGGGTGTGCCCCCCTTGGGAGGGTGGGGGGTGGGGGAAACCGGGAGGCGCGCGTTTCGAGAACGGGCCCGAACCGAGGGGGCAGGTGCCGGGGCCCGGGCCCCGGCCAGGCAGGGGCCCGGGTAAGGCCGGGGATCCGGATCAGGTCAGATCCCGGCTCCCCGCGATGTCGTACTCGGCCACCGTGGCGGCCAGCACCGCGGCGGTCTGCTCGCCGGAGGGGCCGCTGCCCCGGAAGTCCTCGACGGCGGCCTGGGTCTCCCACCGCTCGAAGATGTTGACGCGGCCGGGGTCCAGCGGGTCCGCGCCGATCGCGAAGTCGAGGCAGCCGGGGGCGCGCCTGGCCTGTTCGACGACGCCGACGCAGCCGGCCAGGTACGACTCACGCTGGTGCGGCTCGACCATGATGTGCCCCGCGACGATGACCATGTGCGCTCCCGTGTCCGGTTCGACGATCCGTCACGGGTGACGACCTCCGGCCGGCGCGGAACTCATCGCCCAACCGGCCGTGGCCCGTCCGGAACGGGACCCGGCTAGGCCGGGTACTCCACCTCGCCGTGCGGCACGATGTGGGGTTCGCCGTCGATGAGGACGATCTTCGGTTCGATGGGCACGACCGTGCGGGGCCGGGCCAGGACGTCGGCGACGGTGCGGGAGCGCGCGACCTGGCGCAGCGTGGTGACGGTCGGCGGCAGCATCGGCAGCCGCCCCTCCCGCCAGGCGGCCACGGCCGCGTCGGCGTCCAGCCACTCGCCGTGGTCGGCCTCGCCGCCGACCAGGCGGGTGCGCTGCCCCTGCGGGAGGGCGGCCGCGAAGAACCTGGTGTCGTAGCGGCGCGGCTCGACGGCGGGGGTGATCCACCTGGCCCAGGGCGCCAGCAGGTCGGAGCGGAGCACCAGGCCGCGCCGGTCCAGGAAGGCGGCGAGGGACTGGGAGTGGTCCTCCAGGGCGCGGCGGTCGGCCTCCCAGTCGTCGCCGCGGGTGTCGGCCACCACGGAGCGCGTGTCCGGGCCGGCCAGCAGCACCCCCGTCTCCTCGAAGGTCTCGCGCACCGCGGCGCACACCAGGGCCCGCGCCAGCGCCGGGTCGGCGCCCAGCGCCTCGGCCCACCACCGCGGCGGCGGCCCGGCCCAGCGGGGCGCGCTCTCGGCGTCGCGCGGGTCCACCCGGCCGCCGGGGAAGACGTGGAAGCCCGCCGCGAAGGGCATCGTCGCCGCCCGGCGCAGCAGGTAGGCGCGCGGCCCGGCGGCGCCGTCGGCCAGCAGCACCACCGTGGCGGCGTCGCGCGGTTCGGCGGGCTCCAGCCGCCCGGCCAGGATCTCGGCGGCCCGCTCGTCCAGTTCGGTGGCGAGTCTCACCCGTCGCGGACGGTCCATCGGCGCACTCCCCTCGACGGTGCGGGCCGGGCCCGCCGCCCGGTCACTCCACTTCGACGATCAGCTCCACCTCGACGGGCGCGTCCAGCGGCAGCACCGGCACGCCGACCGCGCTGCGCGCGTGGCGGCCCCGGTCGCCGAAGACGGCGCCCAGCAGCTCGCTCGCGCCGTTCAGCACGGCGGGCTGCGCGGTGAAGCCGGGGGCGCTGGCGATGTAGCCGGTGACCTTGACCACCCGCACCACCCGCGCGAGCGCGCCGATCTCGGCCTTGACCGCGGCGAGCGCGTTCAGCGCGCACACCGCGGCCAGTTCGGCGGCCCGCTCGGGCGTGACGTCGGCGCCGACCTTGCCGGTGCCCGCGAGCTCGCCGTCGACCATCGGCAGCTGCCCGGCCGTGTAGACGTGGTCGCCGGTGCGCACCGCGGGCACGTACGCGGCGAGCGGTCTGGCCGGCTCGGGCAGCCGCAGGCCGAGTTCGGCGAGGCGCCCCTCGGGGTCGGCCCCGCTCACACCTTCTCGCGCTTCAGGTAGGCCACCAGCTGCTCGGGGTTGGGCCCGGGGATGACGGTCACCAGCTCCCAGCCGTCCTCGCCCCAGTTGTCGAGGATCTGCTTGGTGGCGTGCACCAGCAGCGGGACGGTCACGTACTCCCATTTCACGTTCGCCATGGGGAAAGCGTACGGGTTCCGGCCCCCGGGTACCGCCCTGGCCCGGCCCCGCACCGCGGCCGGTCAGCCCGGCTGCGGTCCCCAGCCGGGCGCGGCCGGCGGGTAGCCGGGCTGCGCGGGGTACTGCTCCCAGTCGCCCTGCTGCCCGGGCCGCACGGTCTGGGTGCGCTGCGCGTCGGGGTTCCCGCCGCTGGGGTCGCTCCAGCCGCCGTGCGCCGCCGGGGCGTCGTAGGGCCCGGAGCCGGTGGCGGCGGGCAGGTCCTCGCGGCGCTGCCCGCTGGTCAGTTCGGTGCCGCTGATCTCGCGGACCTCGGCGTCGAGCGGGTCGGCGTGCTCGGACGGAGCCGCCTCCTCGGCGTGGTCGCCGCCCGAGGGCGCCGCGGTGCCGCGCCCGGCGTCGCCGACGAAGCGCAGCAGCTCGATCGGCAGCGGCATGATGACGGTGTTGTTCTTCTCGGCCGCCACGTCCACCAGGGTCTGCAGCAGCCGCAGCTGGAGCGAGGCGGGGTCGCGCTGCAGCACCTGCGCGGCGGCGGCCAGCCGCTTGGACGCCTGGTACTCGGCGTCGGCCGAGATCATCCGGGCGCGGCGGTCGCGGTCGGCCTCGGCCTGGCGCGACATGAGCCGCTGCATGTCCGGCGGGAGCGCCACGTCCTTGATCTCTACCCGGTCCACCCGGATCCCCCACGGCCCCTCGGTCGGTTCGTCGATGATCCGGGCCAGCTCGTCGTTGATCATGTCGCGCTCCGACAGCAGCTGGTCCAGCTCGCTGCGCCCGATCACGGCGCGCAGCGAGGTCTGCGAGACCTGCGACACGGCGTACATGTAGTTCTGCACGTTCACGATCGCCTTGATCGGGTCGACCACGATGAAGTACACGACGGCGTCGACGCGCACCGTGACGTTGTCGCGGGTGATGCACTCCTGCGAGGGCACGCCCATCACGGTGACCTGCATGTTGACCTTCTGCATCGTGTCCACGAAGGGCAGGATCACGGTGAGGCCGGGCTCGCGCACGCCGGGCAGGATCCGGCCGAAGCGGAACACGATGCCCTTCTCGTACTGCTGTACCTGTTTGATCGACGCGAACAGGAAGATCAGGATCAGAAGGAGGAAGAGGCCGAGGCCGATCAGGGCGAATTCCATGGGTCTGTGAACACCTCGTCGGAGTGGTCGTGCGGTCGATCGCGTCATGTCGTCGCGAACGACCATGGCACAGGCGAGGGTTCACGTGAAACCTCGCGGCCCCTCCTGGCCGCGGCGGACGGCGCGGCCGGTCCGCTGTGCGGCCCGCGCCGGAGCGAACGCTAGTCTCGGGATCAAGGGGTCCCGAAGCCGCAGGCCGCAGGCGCGGCCCGGCCGGAACGGACGAGGACCCGACAGGCAAGGGGCGTAGCGAGAGGTGCACACACCACCGCGTGCACGCGACTCCGACTGGGAGGGCGTACGGCTGCACGTCGTGACCGGCAAGGGCGGTACCGGGAAGACCACCGCGGCCGCCGCGCTCGCGCTCGGCCTGGCCTCCGGCGGCCGCAAGGTGCTGCTCATCGAGGTGGAGGGCCGGCAGGGCATCGCCCAGCTGTTCGACGTCCCGCCGCTGCCCTACGAGGAGCGCAAGGTGGCGGTGGCGCCCGGCGGCGGCGACGTCTTCGCGCTGGTGGTCGACCCCGAAGAGGCGCTGCTGGACTACCTGGCCATGTTCTACAACCTGCGCCAGGCCGGGCGGGCGCTGACCCGCCTCGGGGTGATGGACTTCGCCACCACCATCGCCCCCGGTCTGCGCGACGTGCTGCTGACCGGCAAGGCGACCGAGGCGGTGCGGCGCCGGGACAAGCGCACCGGCCGCTTCGTGTACGACGCCGTCGTGATGGACGCGCCGCCCACCGGCCGCATCACCCGCTTCCTGAACGTCAACACGGAGGTGGCCGGGATCGCCCGGGTCGGCCCGATCCGCAACCACGCCGACGCGGTGATGAAGGTGATCGGCTCCCCGCAGACCGCCGTGCACTTCGTCACGCTGCTGGAGGACATGCCCGCGCAGGAGACGCTGGACGGCATCGAGGAGCTGCGGGCCGCCGGGCTGCCCGCCGGCGGGATCATCGTGAACATGGTGCGGTCGCCGCTGCTGTCCGACGACGACATGGCGGCCGCGGCCGGCGGCGGCGTCGACACGGCCCGGCTGGTGCTCGGCCTCAAGGCGGCCGGGCTCGACGAGCCCGAGCGCACCGCCGAGGGGCTGTCGGCGGAGCTCGTCGGGCACGCCCGGCGGGTGGCGCTGGAGCGGAACGTGCGGGAGGTGCTGGAGCGGGCCGGGCTGCCCTGCTACGAGCTGCCGCTTCTCCCCGACGACATGGACCTGGCGGGCCTGTACCGGCTGGCCGGGGAGCTGCGCGAGCAGGAAGCGGCGTGATGGCGGTAGGAGCGCAGGCCGAACCGGCGGCCCTGGACGCGGACGCGCTGATCGACGACCCGCGGACCCGGATCATCGTCTGCTGCGGCTCGGGCGGGGTGGGCAAGACCACCACGGCGGCCGCGCTGGGGCTGCGCGCGGCCGAGCGGGGCCGCGACGCGGTGGTGCTGACGGTCGACCCGGCCCGCCGGCTGGCCCAGTCGATGGGGCTGACCGAGCTGGACAACATCCCCCGCCCGGTCCCGGGCGCCGACACCGCGGCGGGCGGCACCCTGCACGCGATGATGCTGGACATGAAGCGGACCTTCGACGAGATCGTCGAAGCGCACGCCGATCCCGACCGGGCCAGACAGATCTTCGCGAACCCGTTCTACAAGTCGCTGTCGTCCAGCTTCTCCGGCACCCAGGAGTACATGGCGATGGAGAAGCTGGGGCAGCTGCGCCAGTCCGACGAGTGGGATCTGATCATCGTCGACACCCCGCCGAGCAGGTCGGCGCTGGACTTCCTGGACGCGCCCAAGCGGCTCGGCCGCTTCCTGGACGGGCGGCTCATCAAGATCCTCACCGCCCCGGCGAAGGCGGGCGGGCGCGCCTACCTGCGGCTGCTGGGCGCCGGCTTCGGCATGTTCACCGGGGTGGTCACCAAGGTGCTCGGCGCGCAGGTGCTCAAGGACATGCAGACCTTCGTCACCGCCTTCGACGCCGTCTTCGGCGGCTTCCAGGAGCGCGCCGAGCAGACCTACCGGCTGCTGCAGACCCAGGGCACCGCGTTCGTGGTGGTGGCGGCGCCCGAGCGCGACGCGCTGCGGGAGGCGTCCTACTTCGTGGAGCGGCTGGACCGGGAGCGGATGCCGCTGGCGGGGCTGGTGCTGAACCGGGTGCACCGCAGTGCGCTACCGGAGCTGTCGGCGGCCCGAAGCCTGGCCGCGGCGGAGACGCTGGCGCAGGGCCGGACCGGCTCCGCCGCCGCGGAGCCGGCCGAGGGCCGCGGACTGACCGAGGCGGCGCTGCGCCTGCACGCCGACCGGATGAGAACCATCGCCAGGGAGCGCAGGCTGCGCGAGCACTTCACTTCGGCGCATCCCGCGATCGCGGTGGCGGAGGTGCCGGCGCAGCCGGAGGACGTGCACGACCTGGCGGCGCTGCGCCGGATCGGGGCGGCACTCGGGGGTGGCTCCGCCGAGGCCGGGGACTGACCCGGCGCCGCGCCGGGGGTCAGCTGGCGACGAGTTCGTCGCCGGTCTGCTCGTAGGCCTGGCGGGCGTCCTCCAGGAGGTCGCGCCAGGAGTCGACGTCGGGGCGGCGGCGCAGCAGCGCGCGGCGCTCCCGCTCGGTCATTCCGCCCCAGACACCGAACTCGATCCTGTTGTCCAGCGCGTCAGCGAGGCACTCCGTGCGCACCGGGCAGCCCCGGCAGACCAGCTTGGCCCTGTTCTGCGCCGCGCCCTGGACGAACAACGCATCCGGATCCGTCGTACGGCACGCGGCGCGAGCGGTCCAATCCGTGATCCACATGAGTCCACTCCCCAAATTCTTCGTGCGTAGCTCTGGGTGGCCGACGGGCGCGGACGCCGTGCCGCCTTTCATGAAGCCGCAGGCAAGAAGTTAGGAGAACGGACCCGTCCATCAACAGCCCCCGTTGGGCCCATTTCTGGCATAGCCCGGGAGTGCCATGCCATCCGAACGGACTAGTCATCTACGGGGAGAAGGGCAACCGCCCAGGTGGGAGCGGTCGGCGCTTGCGCGGCGGCCGGATCGGGAGGGGGTGGCAATGGGGTCATCGCCGGTCTTGAAGGGCCGCGTGCGGTGCGATACGTAACAAGAACGGTTGAATCCGAACGCATCGGGCGCACCCGGTGCACCGTATCGACACGTACCCTTGGAGCCGTGGTTCAGTTGACGATTCTTCGCAAGATCGGGCAGCTGATCGGCATCGGGGTCATCGCGGGCGTGCTCGTCGCCGCGCTGGCGCTGCCTGCCGTCGGCGGCATGGGCATCACGGCGCGAAACGCGTCGCTGGGCTTCCTGGAGCTCCCGACGGAACTGGAGACCCCGCCTCCCCCGCAGCGCTCGGTGATCCTGGACCGCGATGACGAGGTGATCGCCGAGATCTACGACCAGAACCGCGAGCTGGTCGGCCTGGACGAGATCTCCCCGGTGATGCAGCAGGCCATGCTCGCCATCGAGGACGAGCGCTTCTACGAGCACGGCGGCGTGGACGTGCAGGGCACCTTCCGGGCCGCGCTGCGCACCCTGTCGGGCAACACCGAGGGCGGTTCGACCCTCACCCAGCAGTACGTCGAGAACGTGCAGGTCTACAGCGCAGCCACCCAGGAGGAGGCGCAGGCGATCCGCAACGCCAGCATCCCGAGCAAGCTGCGGGAGCTGCGCTACGCGCTGGCGCTGGAGCAGCGGCTCACCAAGGACGAGATCCTGGAGCGCTACCTCAACATCGTGTACTTCAGCGACGGCGCCTACGGCATCGAGTCGGCGGCGCAGCACTTCTTCAACACCACCGCCGCCGAGCTGACGCTGCCGCAGGCCGCGCTGCTGGCCGGGCTGGTGCGCTACCCGTACCAGTACGACCCCACGGTGTACCCGGAGAACGCGCTGATCCGGCGGAACGAGGTGCTCGGCCGGATGCTCGCCAACGGGATGATCACCCAGGAGCAGCACGACGAGGCGGCAGCCACCGAACTGGAGCTGGACGTCGTCGAGCACGAGAACGGCTGCTACTTCAGCGAGGCGCCGTACTTCTGCGACTACGTCGTCCGCGAGATCGAGAGCAACCCGCAGTTCGGCGAGACCCCCGAGGAGCGCTCGGAGTTCCTGCGCCGCAACGGCCTGGTCATCCACACCACCCTCGACCTCGACATGCAGGAGGCGGCGCAGAACGCGATCGAGGAGCGGGTGCCGGTCGGCGACCCGTCCAACAAGATCGCGGCCGAGGTGCTGATGGAGCCGGGCAGCGGCGAGATCCGCGCCATGGCGCAGAGCACCGAGTACGGCAACGAGGACGAGCGCGGCGTCACCGCCGTGAACTACTCCGTCGATGCCGACCAGGGCGGCAGCACCGGCTTCCAGCCCGGGTCCACCTTCAAGGCGATCACCCTGGCGGCGGCGCTGGACGAGGGCATGGGCTTCGGCACCGACTTCAACTCGCCGGGCAGCATGTCGCTGAGCTCCGGTTTCCAGGACTGCGACGGCAACAACGTCACCTCCCCCGCGGACCCGTGGAACGTCGCCAACTCCAGTGAGAGCAACGCCGGCATCCACGACATGCGCAGCGGCACGGCCGGTTCGGTGAACACCTACTTCGCGCAGTTGGAGAGCCGGGTGGGGCTCTGCGACGTCGTGCAGATGGCCGAGCGGCTGGGCGCGCACCGCGCCGACGGCAACGAGCTGAACCAGGTGGCCTCCTTCACCCTGGGCAGCAACGAGGTGTCGCCGCTGACCATGGCGACGGTGTACTCCACCTTCGCCAGCCGCGGCATCCGCTGCGAGCCGATGGCGATCACCGAGATCCGCGACCGGGTGAACGGCGAGACGATGGAGTTCGAGTCCGACTGCGAGCGGGCCATCTCCCAGGAGGTCGCCGACGGGGTGAACACTCTGCTGCAGGCCGGCTTCCGGCCGGGCGGCACCGCCTACGGCAGCGGCCTGTCCCGCCCGGCGGCCGGCAAGACCGGCACCGCGGACCGGTCCCAGTACGCCTGGTTCGCGGGTTACACCCCGAACCTGACCGGTATCGTCGCCGTCGGCGACCCGCGCGGCTCGCAGCCGGAGCACCGCCTGGAGAACGTCGAGATCGGCGGCCAGTACTACCCCGCCGTGTACGGCGGCACCATCCCCGCCCCTATCTGGCAGGCCACCATGCAGGTCGCCACCGAGGGCCTGGAGGCCGAGGGCTTCCCCGGCGCACCCGGCCGCTTCAACACCCCCTCCCAGCTCCGCCAGCAGCAGGAACAGCAGCAGCAGGAGAACGACGAGGGCGGCGGCGAAGGCGGCGGCGGGAACGGCAACGGGAATGGCAACGGCCGCGGCAACGACGACGACTGACGAACCCGGTGCCTGTGGACGCAGCGTCCCGCTCCGTCCACAGGCACCGGGACGGGGCTGGCCCTGTGGGCGGGGATCGGGCAGGCTTTAATCAAGGGGTCCCCCCTGGTCCCGGGGAGGGGTGTGCCCGGCGGACGGTTCGGTGCCGGCCGCACCGGGGCGCCCCGCCGGTCCGCCGCGAGCAGCCCGGGCCGATCGGGCGGGGGCCTTCCGTCAGCCGAGGTACTTGCGGATGAAGGCGATCTCGGCGGCCATCTGGCGCACGCGTTCCTCCACGACGAGTGAGCCGTGGCCGGCGTCGAAGCGGTACACCTCGTGCGCCTTGCCGAGTTCGGCGAGGCGCTTCAGGTAGTTGTCGATCTGCCGGATCGGGCAGCGCGGGTCATTGGCCCCGGCCAGCACCAGCACGGGCGCCTTCACCTGCTCGATGTAGGTGATGGGCGAGGACTCCCGATAGCGGTCCGGCACCTCGTCCGGGCTTCCGCCGAACAGCGAACGGTCGAACGCCTGGAGCGCTTCCATTTCGTCTTCGTATGCCGCGACGTAATCCGCGACCGGCACCGCGGCCGCGCCCGCGCTCCATGCGTCTGGGTGGACGCCGAGGCCGAGCAAGGTGAGGAATCCGCCCCACGATCCCCCGGTCAGCGCGATCCGGGCCGGGTCGGCCTGGCCGGAGGCGACCATCCAGTCGCGCACCGCCCGGATGTCCTCCAGTTCGGTGAGCCCGATGCGGGCTTCGAGCGCGTCCCGCCAGGCGCTGCCGTAGCCGGTCGAGCCCCGGTAGTTCACCCGCGCCACGGCGTAGCCCTGGTCGACCCAGGCGGCGACGTCGGGCGCGAACTGGTCGGCGTCGTGCGCGGTGGGGCCGCCGTGCGCGATGAAGACGGTCGGGTACGGGGCGGTGGCCTCGGCCGGCAGCGATATCAGCGCGTGCACGCGTCCGCCGGGCCCGTCGACCCACGCGTCGACCGCCGGCACCGAGGGAGGGGCCGCAGGGCCCTCGGCGGTGAGGATGACGCGGCCGTCGGAGGCGCGGACCGCCGGCGGCCGGGCCGAGCTGGACCAGGAGTACTCGACCGTGCCGTCGGGTCGGGCGGTGGCCGAGCCGATGGAGCCGGCGGGCGTGTCGATCTCGGTGAGGGCGCCGCCGGCCAGCTCGTACCGGAACAGTCGGGTGCGCGCCTGGTACTCGTGCGCGATCAGCAGCGCCGACGCGTCCGGGTACCAGTCGGCGCTGATCTCCCCGGGCAGCTCGATCCGCGGTTCGAACTCCTCGCCGCTGCCGGGATGCCAGATCAGCGGCGCGCTGCGGCCGCGCCGCTCGTGCAGCACGAGCAGCCGATCGTCGCCGGGCAGCGGGGCGAAGCCGACGGCCGCCAGGCCCTTGCCCGGACCGTCCCACAGGTCGGCGACGGTGGTGCCGTCGGCGGTGAGCACCCGCAGGGCCGGGTGCCGGCTGTCGCCGTGCTCGCTGTGCTCGATGGCGATCAGCCGCTCGTCGCGGGAGAGCGCCGCGACGCCGCCGTCCTGCTCGTGGCGGTAGATGAGCCGGGTCGGGCGGCCGGGCCCGGAGATGTGCACGGTGAAGCCGTCGTCGGTGGAGCCGCCGACCACGGCGGTGCCCGACGCGCCCAGGCACAGGCCGGACGGGTAGGAGGGTTCCAGGCCGGCCACGGCGGGCTCGTCGGGGCCGCCGGTGAAGGGCTGCCGCCGCCAGACGCCGAACTCGTCGCCGTCGGTGTCGTCGAACCACCACAGCCATTCGCCCGAGGGGTCGACGGCTCCGGTGACCGTGCCCTCGGCGCGGTCGGTGACCTGGCGGTGGGTTCCGGATTCTCGGTCCCAGGTGTACAGCTCCCACACTCCGGTGGTGTTGCTGCGGTACAGGTTCCGATGAGGTGCCTGCTCGGCCCACTCGGGCAGTGAGACCCGGGCGGCCCGGAACCGCGCCTTCCAGCGCTCGTCGTCGACCATGCGGCCAGTTAACCAGGCTGCGCATGCGGCCCAATGTGGCCATGGCGCCGAGTCGCGACAAGTGCGCCCAACCGGACACTCTGGTTAGATTCCTGATACCAAGGTGTGACTATGTCGCAATCAGAGGAGAGCCGGAGAGTGGAGTTCCTCCCGTTGCCCAACGATCTGCTCATGGACGAGCTCTGGGAGATCATCTCGGAGCCCCCGCCCCCGCCGGACGTCCTGGAGCGCGTCGAGCGACTGCTCGCGGAGCTCTAGCACCTCGACGG
Organism: Allonocardiopsis opalescens; assembly: GCF_003002095.1. Taxonomy (GTDB): domain Bacteria; phylum Actinomycetota; class Actinomycetes; order Streptosporangiales; family Streptosporangiaceae; genus Allonocardiopsis; species Allonocardiopsis opalescens. The sequence goes on from NZ_PVZC01000003.1 coordinate 98,583, forward strand.
CCGCCTCGCGGCTCGCACCCCCGGCCGTTCGCCGGATGACGAGGCTCGTCCCCATCCGTCCGATCGGTTCCCGCCGCCGAGCGGCCCTTTTCCCACGCCGTACGCCGGTGACCGACTGTGGTCAGGCGCACGCAGATGCAAATTCCATCCGGATTGACCACCGCTGACAGCGCGTTGGTGCCCGACTGACCCCCTCTGGCAGTAGGGCACCAACGCGGCTGTGCCCCTACTTGTCGCCCGGGTTGCGCATCGCAAACGCAAAATGCATTTACGCCTTGATAACCGTCCGGCCATGGGCGCGGGAAAGCCTGCTGAGCTGCGGCACGAAGCACGTACCAGGCGTTGTAACGTTCTCTCAAGCCGGTCCCGCTGACCCCCCTCTTCCGGCGGGACCGGTCCCATTCCTTCGGCGCGCAGCGCCAAGCCACCCGCGGGCGATCTCCGCACCGCCACAGCGGCCCGCGGACCCGCCGACAAGGACGCACGGCCGGCCCGACGCGTTCTCCCGAGCCGCCGCCTTCGCGTCCGCCCCGCGCCGGCCGCTCACCGTACGGCCTCCTTCCCGCTTCCGAGCGCGCCCGCGGCCTTTCCCGTTCGGACGGATATCGCCCGATCACGCTGCTGCCCCGGCGAGGTCAATCGCACCGGCCGCCCGATTCCGCCGCCCTCGCCACCCTCCGATGTATTCGAATGACAGAGCGGATATACAACCGCGCACGTGTTCACGGACCCGTCGCGAACCCACCGCACAAGACCACACGTTTCCCCAGGTGAAGCACGGTTCATATAAATCGCCATATGGATTCGTATGCGTATTGCGCCGCAGATCCGCTAGCGTTCGGCGCGGCGGACCGAGGGTTCGCGAAATGGACGTGCAGAATAGTGGAGGTATGCCCTCATGTCGGTTTCCAGTGCTGAGCGGCGGGTCAGGCCGACGTGGTTCGATGACGCGAAACTGGGCGTCATGGTGGTGTGGACGCCCGCCGCGGTCCCGGCCTTCGCGCCCCTTTTCCCGTCTGCCGCCGACTGGGAGCGGATGACCGACGAGGAGAGCACCGCGCTGCTGCGCGACCACCTCCCCTTCGCGGAGATGTACCTGAACCAGCTGCACATTCCGACCAGTGCCACCGCCCGCCACCACGCGGAGCACCATCCCGGCCGCGACTACGACTCCTTCGCGGCCGAGTTCCGCGCCGGACTGCACCGCTGGGATCCGCGGCCGTGGGCGGAGCTGTTCGCGGCGGCCGGCTGCCGCTACGTGGTGCTCACGGTGAAACACCAGGACGGATTCCTGCTCTGGCCGAGCGCCGCGCCGAATCCGCACAAGCGCGCCTGGCAGGCCGAGCGCGACATCGCCGGCGAGCTGGCCGAGGCGGTGCGTGCGCGCGGCATGAGGTTCGGGGTGCTCTACAGCGGCGGGCTCGACTTCACCTTCACCGAGCCGCCCGCCTCGGACGACTACGAGAATCTGCCGGAGCGGATCGCCCAGGACCCGCGGTACAGCGCCTACGCGGACGCGCACTGGCGCGAGCTGATCGAGCGCTACCGGCCCTCGGTGCTCTGGAACGACGCGGGCTATCCGGCCGGCGCCCGGGCCGGCGAGCTGATCGCCTGGTACCGCGAGCAGGTGCCGGACGGCGTCGTCAACGACCGGTTCGGCCCGCACCCGGCCGGCTCCGAGGAGGAGCTGGCCGATTTCGCGACCCTGGAGTACCAGCGCGACTACGCGAACGAGGCGCCCGCGGGCCGCGGCTGGGAGTCGTGCCGCGGCCTGGGCTCGTCCTTCGGCTACAACCGCCAGGAGACCGACGGCACCCTGCCCAGCCGTACCGAGCTCATCCACGAGTTCGTGGACTGCGTCGCCCACGGCGGCAACTTCCTGCCCGCCGTCGGCCCGACCGCGAGCGGCCGCATCCCATGGATCCAGGCCGAGCGGCTGCTCGCGCTCGGCTGGTGGCTGCGCGAGAACGGCGAGGCCGTCTACGGGACGCGTCCCTGGCTGCGCGCCGCCGGCACCACCCGGGACGGCCTCGGCGTCCGCTACACCCGGTCCGCCGACGCGGTCCACGCGATCGTGCTCGGCACCCCCGCCGCCGCCCGGGTGGAGCTGGACGTGACCGTCGACGACGCAGCCGCCGTCACCCTGGCCGGCGACCGGTCCCCGCTCGAATGGGCGCCGACCGGGCACGGGGTCGCGGTGCGCCTGCCCGAGGTCCCCGATGAGCGGCCCGCGCTGGTCCTGCGGATCTCGCCCGCCGAGGCGGTGCGTCCGGTCGCGGCCGAGCGGGCGCGATGACGGCCGCGCGATCCGCCCGGCCGCACCGGGCGGGTTCCGGCTCCCGTCAGTGGTCCGCCCGGCGCCGGGCGTTCGCCCACAGCGCCCAGCACGGCACCGACGCCGCCAGCGGGTAGAAGGCGCCGGCCAGCACGTCCGCCCGCGCCAGCCGGCAGTCGTCCCGGTACTGGTAGGAGGTGCGCTCGAAGGCGGTCGGATACTCGATCAGCGGCGGGCATTCCGAGTCGATGCTCTCTTCGCGCCCCTGAGGCGTGGCGAACAGCATCATGCCGACCGCCGCCCCCCAGAGCGCGACCGCGAGGCAGCCCCACACAATGCGCCACATATCGACCCCTTTCCGACGCGCCGCACAGCCTGTCAGACGGAGGGTCGGGGATGCCGCCGTTCTTAGGAAACTCATAACGGCCGCCGCGGCGGGGCGTCAGGGCTCCGGCGGCCGCGCCTGCGGAGGATCGCGCCCGCCGTCCTGCCGGTCCGGTGCGGGAAGGACCACCGCCGACCGTGCGCACAGCGGGACGGCCCCCGGGAATGTCGTCCTCCCGGAGAGCCGTCCCTGCGGTTGCGCGTCCGCACGGGTCACCGCGCGCCGGCCGCCTCGCGGAGCCGGTCGTAGACGAGCACCAGGGCGCCGGTGTCCGTGCTGGTCACATTGGTCAGGCTCCAGGAGGTCGACGGGAAGCCCTGGTCGAACATCCGGATCCCTCCGCCGGACAGCTCCGGGCAGAGGACCATCGTGATCCGGTCGATCTCGTCGACGGCCAGCAGCGCCCGGATCAGGCTGAGGCTGTTCTGGACGACGATGTCCCCGCCGTCACGCCCGCGCAGCTCCCGGACCACTTCGGCCGGGTCGCCGCTGACGATCCGGGCGCCGGACCAGTCCGTTCCGGTCAGCGTGGTGGAGAACACGACCTTCTCCACCTGGTCCAGCCACTGCCCGTAGGCGCGGTCGCGCGGATCGGCGTTCTCGTCGCGGCCGACCGCGGGCCAGTAGCCGCGGAAGCCCTCGTAGTTGCGCCGGCCGAGCAGCGCCGTGGTGCCGCCGTTGACGATCTGGGTGAGCACGTCCCTGGCCTGGTCGCTGACCGCGTGCCGGGCCACCCAGCTCATGTCGCCCGCGCCGCCCGGCCCGGTCACGTAGCCGTCCAGGGACATGCTGAAGTTCGCCACCACGGTCCGTCCGCCGGTGTTCTTCGCGGCCGTCTCGGTCATCGCAGTTCCTCTCGGTCTCGCTCGGTACTGTGATCGATGGTGGCCGGGGAGCCGTGCCGGGACATCTGCCGACTGGCAGATATTCCGGAACGGGTGGCAGACTCATCGGCCATGGTGATCCACCTTCCGGCGGACCTGTCCTCGTTCGTCGGGCGGGCGGCCGAACTGGAGTCGGTCGTCCAGGCGCTGGCCGGCGGCCGGCTGCTCACGCTGGCCGGTCCCGGGGGCTGCGGCAAGACCCGGCTGGCGGTCCGGGCCGCGCGGCGGGCCTCCGGCGGCGGCGCCGTCTGGGTCGACCTGTCCGAGGAGTCCCGCGACGAGCAGGTGGTGCAGCGGGTCGCCGAGGCGCTGGGGGTGCCGGTGCCGCGTTCGGATCCGGCCGCCGCGGTGGCCGCCCTGGCGGACGGCCCGGCCATGGTCGTGATCGACAACTGCGAGCAGGTGCGCGCCGGCGCGGCGGAGTTCGCCGAGGCCGCGCTGCGCCGGTGCCCCGGGCTGACCGTCCTGGCCACCAGCCGGGAGCCCCTCGGGGTCGCCGGGGAACGGGTCTGGCGGGTGGCGCCGATGGTGCTGGCCGAGGCGGTCGAGTTGCTCCTGGAGCGGTCCGGCGCCGACGCCGCCGACCAGGCGGCGCGGGCCGCGGCCCGCCGGATCTGCGAGCGGCTCGACCGGCTGCCGCTCGCCCTGGAGCTGACCGCCTCGTGGGCCGGCACCCTCTCGCTGCCCGAGATCGCGGAGATGCTGGGCGGCGGTGCCGATCAGCTGCTGCTGGACGGCGGTCGGCGGTCGGCCCCGTTCCGGCAGCGCACCCTGGCGGACTCGATGGACTGGAGCCACCGGCTGCTCACCGGTGATGAACGCGTGCTGCTGCGCCGGCTCGCGCCCTTCCAGCAGTTCGGCGTCGACGCGGTGCGGGCGCTGGCCGGAGACGGGCAGGGCGGCGGGATGCTCCGTGCGCTGCGCGGCCTGATCGACAAGTCCCTGGTCGTCTGCGACGTGTCCGGGCCGCGGGCGCGGCACCGCATGCTGGCCGTCGTGGCGGAGTACGCGCTGGCCAGACTGCGCGAGGCGGGCGAGGAGACCCAGGCCAGGCATCAGCATGCGCGCGTCCAACTGGATCTGCTGCGGGCGCTCGCGCCGCTGGCCGCCACCGACAAGGACCGGTGGCGGGAGCGGGTGCGGGAGTTCCGGGCGGATCTGCTGGCCGCGGCGGAGTGGTGCCTGGCGGGGGGTGACGCCGACCTCGGCCGCCGGCTGTGCGTCGCGGCGGCGTGGTGGTGGCACCTGACCGGCGACCGGGCGGGGCGGCGGCTGCTCCGGCGCGCCGCCGAGCTGGATCCGGGCGGCGACCAGGCGCTGCAGGGCCGGGTGCTGGTCTCGCTCGCGCTGGTCGGCGAGGTGGTGCAGCCCGACGCGGAGACCTTCGCGGCCGCGGAGCGGGCCGCGGTGCTCGGCGGGCAGGCCGGTGATCCGGGTACGGTGCTGCTGGCGCAGCAGCTGGTCGCGATCGGCCTGCTGCACTCGGATCTGGCGGCCGCACGCGAGCTGGCGCTGCGCACCCACCGCGAGGCCGCCGCCGCGGGCGACGCGTTCAGCCGTGATGCCAGCGGAGTGCTGGTCGGGCTGGTCGACCAGTTGGGCGAGAACCACGCCGACGCGTGCGAGTGGCTGGAGCGGTCCGCGGTGTCGCTGCTGCGCCGCGGCGACCGGGGCATCGCCGCCACCGGGCTCGCCGCCCTGGCCGTCGGCAAGTCGCACACCGGGGAGCTGGAGCGGGCCGAGCGGACCGCGGTCCGCGCCAGGGAGGCCGCCGCGCCGCTGCGCGACTTCGCCCGCAGCGGCACCGCCGCCTGGGGCCTGGCGCGGGTCGTCGCCCTGCGGGGCCGGCTGGACGAGGCCGAGGCGGTCATGGACGAGCTGCAGCGGGTGATCGACGAGGCGTCGCCGGCTCCCTACGTCCCCGGCTGGTCGGCGACCCGCGCCCGGGTCGCCCTGTGGCGCGGGGCCGTGCCGCAGGCGCTGGACTGGTGCGAGCGGGAGCGGCACGCGGTCACCCCCGACCTGCTGCTCGTCCACGCGGCCGCACTGCGGCTGGCCGGGGACGCGGACGCGTCCCGGCGCAGGCTGGAGCAGGCCGAGGCCGCGCCGACCCTGGACGGGATGCCGCATCTGCGGGCCGGGGCGCTGGCCGAGCGCGCCCGGCTGCTCGCTCCCGCGGATCCGGCGGCGGCCGCCGCCCTGCACCGGGACGCACTGCGGATCCGGCTCGATCACGGCCTCGTCCTCGGCTGCGTCGACAGCCTGGAGGCCCTGGCACCGCTGGCCGGCACGCCGGAGCGGACCGGGCTGCTGCTGGGCGCGGCCGACCGGGCCCGCCGCGAGACCGGTTACCGCGCCGGACGTCCGGTGCTGCCCGAGGGGCCCGAGTACGCCACGGCCCTGGACCGGGGCCGCGCCCTCCCGTTGGACCAGGCGGCCGACCGGGCTTTGAGGGGCCGCCGCGCCGCCCGGCCGGTGACCGGCTGGGCCAGCCTCACGCCGGCCGAACGCTCGGTGGCCGAGCTCGCCGTCCGCGGACTCAGCAACCCCCAGATCGCGGCGGAGCTGTTCATCGGCCGCGGCACGGTGAAGACCCACCTCTCGCACGCCTACGCCAAGCTCGGCGTGGCCAACCGCACCGAACTGGCCCGCAGCCGCCCGCCGGACCGGCGCCAGCAGGCGGCAGGCGAGCGCATGCGAAAGACGCCACCTCCGTGATCGGAAGTGGCGTCTGAGCTGTCGGGGTGGCGGGATTTGAACCCACGACCTCTTCGTCCCGAACGAAGCGCGCTGCCAAGCTGCGCTACACCCCGTGTGCCATCAGCAGTCTAGCCGAACCGGGGAGTGGTCGCGTCCCAATATGGGCGGGAGGCTCAGGTGCGGGGGACGAGGTTGAGGAGGGCGGCTTCGGGGCGGCAGGCGAAGCGGACCGGGGCGTAGGGGGAGGTGCCGAGGCCGGCCGAGACGTGCAGCCAGGAGGGGCCGTTGCGGCTGAGGCCGTGGGCTCGGGCGCGGTCGATGCCGCAGTTGGTGACGAGCGGGCCGGAGAAGGGCAGGCAGACCTGGCCGCCGTGGGTGTGGCCGGCGAGGAGGAGTTCGTAGCCGTCGTCGGTGAAGGCGTCGAGGTTGCGGGGTTCCGGGGAGTGCATGACGCCGATGCGGACGTCGGCGGCGGGGTCGGCGGGGCCGGCGATCTGCTCATAGCGGTCGCGCTTGATGTGGGAGTCGTGGATGCCGGCCAGGGCGACGGTGAGCTCGCCGACCTTGAGGTGGCCCTTGTGGTTGTTGAGGTCGAGCCAGCCGGCCGCGCGCATCGCGGCGCCCAGTTCCTCGTACGGGAGGTCGGGCACCGTGCGTCTCCTGTACTCCTTGCCGGAGGTGCGCCACAGGTAGCGCACCGGGTTCTTGAAGATGGGCGCGTACAGGTCGTTCGACCCGTAGACGAAGACGCCGGGGCGGTCCAGCAGCGGGCCGAAGGCCTCCATGAGCGGGCCGACGGCGTCGGGGTGGGCGATGGAGTCGCCGGTGTTGACGACGAGGTCGGGGGCGTAGGCGTCCAGCGACTTGACCCACTCGATGAGCCGGCGGCGGCCCGGGGTGAGGTGGGTGTCGGCGAGGTGCAGCACGCGCAGCGGCGGGCTGCCCGCGGGCAGGACCGGCACCGTGTAGTGGCGCAGCCGGAACCAGTTGCGTTCGATCAGCGATGCGTACCCCAGCCCGAGCGCTCCGGCGGCCCCCAGCGCCAGGGCGCCGCGGCCGGCCGCGCGGACCAGAGAATTCGTCCTACCCATGGCTCCATGGTGACAGACTTACCGCTATGACTGCGCTGAAAGAACGGCTCCGCGCCGACCTGACGGAGGCGATGCGCGCCCGCGACGGGCTGCGGACCCGCACGCTGCGGCTGGCGCTCACGGCCATCACCAATGAGGAGGTGGCCGGCTCGCAGGCGCGCGAGCTCAGCGATGACGAGGTGGTGCAGATCCTCGGCCGCGAGGCCAAGAAGCGGCGCGAGGCCGCCACCGCATTCGACGACGCCGACCGCCCCGAGCAGGCCGCCGAGGAGCGGGCCGAGGGTGAGGTGCTGGCGGAGTACCTGCCCGCCCAGCTCACCGACGAGGAGCTGAGCGCGCTGGTGGCCACCGCCATCACCGAGGCCGGCGCCACCGGCCCCAAGCAGATGGGCCAGGTCATGAAGCTGGTCACCCCGCAGGTGGCCGGGCGCGCCGAGGGCCGCCGGGTGGCCGACGAGGTCAGGCGGCAGCTGGCGGGCTGAGCCCGGTGGTGTGGGCCCGGCGGTTCGCGCCGGCGCGCGTGCGTGGGGCGCCGGGCCGAGCTTCCTGGCAGGCGCCGGGCGCAGTGCGGCCTGGGACCGGGGGGTGCCCCCTGATTCACCATTCTGCCGTTGGGCCGGGCGGACGGGAACGGCCGCTTGGGCGGCTGTGGACGGCGCCGGGCCGAACGGCGGGCTTATGCACAGATTCGCCGCCGGGGCTGGTGCGGGGGCTTGACAGCCGCCAGGCTCGGGGCGCGGGCTTGCTTCTTGACGGGGTGGTCTGCCCCCGGTAGGGAGGGGCCCGGAGGGGTGGGGGTGGTTTGCTCCGCCCCCCTGCCGCCCGGCGCCGGTCGGTGCGGGTGCGGGCGGTGCCGGGCCGGGCTTGATGGCTCTGCCCGTGTGGTGCAGTGGCCCGCCCACCCCGGTGGTCACCCCGACATGCCACGGCCCGCCGCCCCGTACGGGGCGGCGGGCCGGAGCGCGGGGTGTGGGGCTAGGCCGTGAGTTCCTCCGCCAGCAGCTCGGCGATCTGGGCGGTGTTGAGGGCCGCGCCCTTGCGGAGGTTGTCGCCGCAGAGGAACAGCTCCAGGCCGTGCGGGTCGTCCAGGGAGCGGCGGATACGGCCCACCCAGGTGGGGTCGGTGCCGACCACGTCGGCGGGGGTCGGGAACTCGGCCTTGGCGGGGTCGTCGGAGACGACCACGCCGGGGGCCGAGGCGAGCACCTCGCGGGCCGAGGCAGCGGTCAGCTCCTGCTCGAAGACGGCGTGCACCGACAGCGAGTGGGTGGTGATCACCGGCACCCGCACGCAGGTGGCGGTGACCCGCAGCTCGGGCAGGCCGAGGATCTTCCGCGACTCGTTGCGGACCTTCAGTTCCTCCGACGACCAGCCGTCGTCCTTCAGCGAGCCCGCCCACGGCACCACGTTCAGCGCCAGCGGCGCCGGGAACGGACCGAGGTCGCCGACGGCGGCCCGGACGTCGCCGGCCCTGCTGCCGAGGTTGCGGTCGCTGGCGACCTTGGCCAGCTGGTCCTGCAGGGCGTCGATACCGCTCTGCCCGGCACCGGACGCGGCCTGGTAGGACGCCACCACCAGCTCGCGCACGCCGAAGGCGCGGTGCAGCGCCCCGATCGCCACGATCATCGACAGGGTGGTGCAGTTGGGGTTGCTGATGATGCCCCGGGGCCGCCTGCGGGCGGCCGCCGCATTCACCTCGGGCACCACCAGCGGGACGTCGGCGTCCATCCGGAAGGCGCCGGAGTTGTCGACGACGATCGCGCCGCGCTCGACGGCGACCGGCGCCCACTCCTTGGAGACCTCGTCGGGCACGTCGAACATGGCGACGTCGACGCCGTCGAAGACCTCGGGCGCGAGCGCCAGCACCTCGACGTCCTCGTCGCGGACCCGCAGCCGCCGCCCGGCCGAGCGGGGCGAGGCGATCAGCCGGATCTCGCCCCAGACGTCCTCGCGGGTGGACAGCAGGTCGAGCATGACGGTGCCGACCGCGCCGGTGGCGCCGACCACCGCGAGGGTGGGGCGCCCGGCACGCGCGGCCGCGGTGTCGGTGGGCGCGCTCATCGTCCGGTACCTCCGTACACCACGGCCTCCACCTGCTCGCTGTCCAGATCGAAGGCGCGGTGCGCCGCGGCGACCGCCTCGTCGACCCGGTCCTGGTTGACGATCACGGAGATCCGGATCTCCGAGGTGGTGATCATCTCGATGTTGGTGCCGACGCTGGCGATCGCGTCGAAGAAGCGGGCCGTCACCCCGGGGTGGGAGCGCATACCGGCGCCGATCAGCGAGATCTTGCCGATCTGGTCGTCGTAGCGCAGGGAGTCGAAGCCGATCTTCTCCTGGATCTTCTTCAGGGTGGCCATCGCGACCTGCCCGCTGTTGGCGGGCAGCGTGAAGGAGATGTCGGTGCGGCCGGTGGCCGCCGCCGACACGTTCTGCACGATCATGTCGATGTTGATCTCCGCATCGGACAGGGCCGTGAAGATCGCGGCGGCCTCGCCGACCCGGTCGGGCACACCGACCACGGTGATCTTCGCCTCGCTCCGATCGTGTGCCACACCGGAGATGATCGGCTGTTCCATCTCGTTTCCCTCAATGCTTCCGGTGACCCAGGTGCCCTCCTTCATGGTGAAGGAGGAGCGGACGTGGATCGGCATGTTGTAACGCCTGGCGTATTCGACGCAGCGCAGGTGCAGGATCTTCGCCCCGCACGCGGCCATCTCCAGCATCTCCTCGTAGGTGATGCGCGGGATGCGCCGGGCGGCCGGCACGATGCGCGGGTCGGCGGTGAAGACGCCGTCGACATCGGTGTAGATCTCGCACACGTCCGCTTCCAGGGCCGCGGCCAGCGCCACCGCGGTGGTGTCGGAGCCGCCGCGCCCCAGCGTCGTGATGTCCTTGCTGTCCTGTGAGACGCCCTGGAACCCGGCCACGATCGGGATCGAGCCGTCGTCGATGGCCGTGGAGATCCGGCCGGGCGTCACGTCGATGATGCGCGCGGCACCGTGCAGGGAGGTGGTGATCACGCCCGCCTGCGAGCCGGTGAAGGAGCGCGCTTCGTGTCCGAGGTTCTCGATGGCCATCGCCAGCAGCGCCATGGAGATGCGCTCGCCCGCGGTGAGCAGCATGTCGAGTTCGCGCCCGGGTGGGAGCGGGCTCACCTGCTCGGCCAGGTCGAGGAGCTCGTCGGTGGTGTCGCCCATGGCGGACACGACGACGACCACGCTGTGGCCGGCTTTTTTGGTCGTGACGATCCGCTGGGCGACCCGCTTGATGCTCTCGGCATCGGCGACGGATGAACCACCGTATTTCTGCACGACAAGAGCCACTGGCCGGCGCTCCTGGGACTAGGGGTCGGAATGAACCAATCGGCAAGTCTACCGAGCGGTGCGTGATTACCCCAGACAGCGGTCGGCTAACCAGCGGCATCGCCCGCGGTCAGGCGTCCGTCGGCTCGGGGGCGACGTCGAGGCGGGCGTGCGCGATGACCGCGTGCAGCGCGCGCATCGCGGCGCCGGCGTGGTTGCCCCAGTGGTTGAAGTAGGAGTACTGCCACCACCACAGCGCCTCGTGCGGCCGCTGCGCGTCGTAGTGGCGCAGGCCGTGGATGAGGTCGGAGGCGACGTCGGCGATGTCGTCGGACAGCCGGTAGGCGGTGCCCTGGCTGTCGGTGTAGGGGTCGAACAGCTCGCCGTAGGTGTCGACGGGCGCCAGCACCTTGGCCAGCCCCTGCCGCAGGTCGTCGAGGTCGGGGTCCTCGCCGACGTCGGGCTCCCAGTTGCCGGGCAGGATCACGTCGCGGCTCGCGCCGAGCTGCGCCCCGGCCAGCAGGATCTGCGAGACCTGGAGCAGCAGCAGCGGGATGGCCTCGCCGTCGTGCTCGCCGCGAGCGGTGGCGCGGGTGGTGTCGAGGTAGTCGCGTACTTGGCCGGCGACGCGGTCGGCGAGCGCGTGCCAGTCGTCGGTTCGGTCAGACATCGAGCAGTCTCCGCCCTTCGAAGGCCCGGCCGAGGGTCACCTCGTCGGCGTACTCGAGGTCGCCGCCGACGGGGAGTCCACTGGCCAGCCGGGTGACTTTCAGACCCATCGGCTTGACCAGACGGGCGAGGTAGGTGGCGGTCGCCTCGCCCTCCAGGTTCGGGTCGGTCGCGATGATCAGTTCGGTGATGCCGCCGTCGGCGAGCCGGGCCATCAGCTCCCTGATCCGCAGCTCCTCGGGGCCGACCCCTTCGATCGGGCTGATCGCCCCGCCGAGGACGTGGTAGCGGCCGCGGAACTCGCGGGTCTTCTCGATGGCGACGACGTCCTTGGGCTCCTCGACGACGCAGATGACCGCCGGGTTGCGCCGCTCGTCACGGCAGATGCGGCACTCCGCCTCCTCGGAGACGTTGCCGCAGATCGCGCAGAAGCGGACCCGCTCCTTCACCTCGACCAGCGCGCCCACCAGCCGCTGGACGTCGGCGGAGTCCGACGAGAGCAGGTGGAACGCGATCCGCTGCGCGCTCTTGGGACCGATGCCGGGCAGCCGGCCGAGCTCGTCGATGAGGTTGGCGACGGCACCTTCGTACATCGCGTTCGTTCTCCCGCTCGTCTTCCACGGGCCGGCGGCGGGCGGCCGCCGGCTGCTGCGGCCGGCCTAGAAGCCGGGCAGGCCGAGCCCGCCGCCGGCTCCGCCGAGCCCTTCGGTCAGCGGCCCCATCTTCTCGCGCTGGAGCTCGCCCACGGCGCGCTCGGCGTCGCGGATGGCCGCGAGGACGAGGTCGGCGATGGTCTGGGCGGTCTCCTGCGGGTCGTCGGGGTCGACGGCCTTGGGGTCGATCGTGACGTCGATGACCTCGCCCTTGCCGTTCACCGTCGCCGACACCAGCCCGCCGCCGGCCGTTCCCTCGACCTCGGCCTCGGCCAGCTCCGCCTGCGCGGACATCAACTGCTGCTGCATCGCCTGGGCCTGCTGCAGCAGCGCCTGCATGTTCAGCTCGCCACCAGGATTCACCATCTGCTCCTCGGGTCGGTGTCTTAGGCCCGAGCGTAGTTGGTGCCGGGCCCTCGCGGCTCGCCGCAGGCGCCGCGGGCGCGGCCGTGGCGCGAGGGCTCAGCCGGCCTGGTCGAACTCCTGGATCAGCTCGCCGCCGAGCTCCTCGCGGATGAGGCGCTCGCCGGTGGGCTCCGGGCCGTCGTCGGCGTCGGCGTCGTGCAGCGGGTCGGCCACGTCGGGGCCGGGGTCGGGCGGCGGGGGCGGCGGCTCGGGGCGGCTCTCGACGGGGGGTGCGGGCGGGGCGGCGGCGGGGGCCGGCCGCTCCGGCGGGGGCGCCGACCAGGACGCGCCCGGGTCGGGCGGTGGGGGCGGCGGCTCCGGCGGGGCGGCGCGCGGCGCCGACCGGGTCGGCGGCGCGCCCGTGACGGTCTCCACCCGCAGGTCGGCGCCGAGGACGGTGCGGATCGCCGCGGCGAGCGGGGCCCCGCGGTTGCCCGCCTGGAAGCCGCGCCGCTCGCCCTCGCGCTCGAAGGCGAGCACCAGGGTGCCGCCGTTCACCTCGGCGACGCTGACACCGCCCGAGTTCACCACCATCCACGCGACGCGGCTCTGCCCCTTCAGGGTCTCCAGGATCCGCGGCCAGGCCTCGCGCACGGCGGCGGCGTCCAGCCGCCCCCCGGCCGGGGCCGCCGGAGCGGGCGGCGGCGCGGCGGGCGGCGGGGCCGACGGCCGCGATGGCTCCGACCAGCCACCGCTCTCGGCGCGCGGCGCCGGCTCGGGCGGCGCGGGCCGCGGCTCGGGCTCGGGGGCGGCCGGACGCGACGGGGGACGGCGCGACTCCGCCACCGCCTGCCGCGCGGCCGCCGCGCCCGACGCCGGCTCGGCCGCGGGACGGACCGGCGGGGCGGGTACCGCGGCCGGGCCGGACGGCGCGGCCGCCGGAGCCGGACCCGACGGCGCCCGCCGCTCCAGACGCTCCAACCGGGCCAGCACCCCCGCGTCGCCGCCGTCGGCCGCCGGCAGCAGCACCCGGGCGCACATCAGCTCCAGCAGCAGCCGGGGCGCCGTCGCGCCGCGCATCTCCGTGAGCCCCGCGTTGAAGACCTCCGCCGCACGCGTCAACTCCCCCGCGCCCATCCGGCCCGCCTGCTCGCGCAGCCGCTCCGCCTCGTCGGGCGCCACGTCCAGCAGGCCGTTGGACGCCGCCTCCGGCACCGCCGCCAGCACCAGCAGATCACGCAGCCGCTCGAGCAGATCGGCCGCGAACCGGCGCGGATCGTGGCCGCCCTCCACCACCCGGTCGATCGTCTGGAACACCGCGGCGCCGTCACGCGCCGCGAAGGCGTCCACCGCCTCGTCCAGCAGCCCGCCATCGGTGTAGCCCAGCAGCGAGACGGCCCCGGCGTGAGTGATCCCCGCCTCGTCGGAGCCCGCCAGCAGCTGGTCCAGGATCGACAGCGAATCACGCGCCGAACCCGCGCCCGCCCGCACCACCAGCGGCAGCGCCGCCGGCTCGTAGGCCACACCCTCCTGGCGCAGGATCTCCTCCAGCAGGCCCCGCAGCGTACTCGGCGGGATCAGCCGGAACGGGTAGTGGTGCGTACGCGACCGGATGGTGCCGATGACCTTCTCCGGCTCCGTGGTGGCGAACACGAACTTCAGATGCTCCGGCGGCTCCTCCACCAGCTTCAGCAGCGCGTTGAAACCCTCACGGGTGACCATGTGGGCCTCGTCGATGATGTACACCTTGAACCGGGCCGACACCGGCGCGAAGAACGCCCGCTCCCGCAGATCGCGCGCATCGTCCACACCGCCGTGCGACGCCGCGTCGATCTCGATCACATCGATACTGCCCGGGCCGTCCGGAGCCAGCGCCACACACGAATCGCAGCTCCCGCACGGATCCGGAGTGGGGCCCTGCTCGCAGTTGAGCGAACGCGCCAGGATCCGGGCGCTCGTGGTCTTACCGCACCCGCGCGGGCCGCTGAACAGGTAGGCGTGGTTGATCCGGCCGTTCCTCAGCGCCTGGCGCAGCGGCACCGTGACATGGTCCTGCCCCCTGACCTCGGCAAAGGTCGCGGGGCGATACTTGCGGTACAGCGCGATACTCAAGGTCGACCCACCCGGCTCTGGCGAACAGGGGCGGTGCGGGGAGCCCGCTGCCGCTCCACCAAAGAAAAGACCCCTCGCGCACCCGCCAGAGCCCGCTTATCCTTGCTGCCTTCCGGCCCTGGGGAGGTTCACGAGATACACGCCGCACGAGGGGCTGATCTCAGTGTAGTGGCTTCCGGCCGGTCCCGTGCGCACTCCCGCCGGCCCTCTCCCCCGCACCCGGAAAACCCGTCCGGCCGCCGCGCCCGGCACTGGTAGGCTCGCTCCCGGTAGCGTGTCCGAGCGGCCTAAGGAGCACGCCTCGAAAGCGTGTGAGGGGGCAACTCCTCCGTGGGTTCAAATCCCACCGCTACCGCCCGGGCGCCCGCCTGTTCGCAAGCCGTTGGCTTGCTTCCCAGGCGGGCGCTAGCCATGTCGCCCGGGGGGAGACCCCCCGGAACCCCCCACTGTGGGGGGCTTAGCCCCCCACGCCCCCCAGTGCGGGTGTGTGCCTCTGCCGACGTTTCAGCCGTAGAGTGTTGGCGTTTTTTGGGGCTGCGCCCCTTGCCCCCCTACCGCGAATATGGACGCCTGCCGTCGTTGCGGTCGTGGAGTGTCGGGCTTTTTCGGGGCTGCGCCCCTCGCCCCCGCCGTTGGGTGCGGACGCTTGCCGGCGTTGCGGTCGTCGAGTGCTGAGGGCCTTTTGGGGCTGCGCCCCTTGCCCCCGTCGTGTGTGTGGACCTCTGCTGACGTTGCGGTGCCGGAGTGTCGGGCTTTTTGGGGCTGCGCCCCTCGCCCCCGTCGTTGGGTGCGGTCGGTTGTTGTTCGGTCAGTGCCTTGGGGCGCTGCCCCTTGCCCCCGTCGAGAGTTGGGACTCTGCCGGCGTTGCGGTCGTGGGGGCCGGGGGTGGCCGTCCGGATATCGGTTGTCCGGGGTGGGGCGTGGCGTTAGCGTGCCGGGGTGGATCTTTTCGGGCGGTCGTGGGCGGCTTTGCTGGGGGCGGTCGCGGGGGTGGCGGACGGGGACTTCGCGCGGCCGTCGGGGTGTGCCGGCTGGCTGGTGCGGGGTCTGGTGTGCCATCTGGTGATCGACGCGCAGGATGTGCTGATCACGCTGGCCATGCCCACCGGGGCGGAGCCGACCCGCGACGCGGTCGGCTACTGGGAGGTCTCCGGTACGGCGCCGACCGGGGACGATCCGCTCGACGCGCTGACCGTCCGGCTGGCCGCCGCCTACGAGGAGCCGGGGCTGCTGAAGTTCCACCTCGACGATGTCGGCTCCGCCGCCGGGCGCGCGGCGGGGCTCGCCGACCCGGCGATGCGGGTCGCCACCCGCGACGTGGTCCTCACCGCGGGCGACTACCTGTCGGCGTACGTCCTGGAGTGGACGCTGCACCACCTCGACCTGATCGCGCACCTCCCGGACGCGCCCGGCCCGCCGGCCGAGGGCCTCGCCCGCTCGCGCGCGATGCTGGAGCGGATCGCCGGAGCCGCGTTCCCCACCTCGTTCTCCGACACGGACGCGCTGCTCGTCGGCACCGGGCGGCGCGCCCCGACCGGCGGGGAGCGGGCCGCCCTGGGCCCGCTCGCCGCGCGGCTCCCGTTCGTCATCGGCTGACCGCCGCCGGCGTCAGCCGGCGTCGGGGTGCGGCGTGACCATCCAAACATGGCCGTCAGGGTCGGCGAAGGCGCCCGCGTACCCCCAGGGCTGCGCTCCCGGTTCGGTGACGATCTCGGCCCCGGCCTGCCGGGCGCGCTCCACCAGCCGGTCGACCGCGGTCTCGGAGCCGGCGCCGACGCCGATCACGCACTCACTCGATCCCGGCCGCGCCACCTCGCGCCCGCCGATGACCCAGCCGAAGCCGCCGGTGGGGATCAGCATGAGCCGCAGTCCGTCGTTGACGGCGAACTGCAGCGGCTCGGGAACTCCGTCCTCGGCGGGCTCGCCCACGGGGTCGAGGCCGAGCCCGTCCCGGTAGAAGCGGAACGAACGCCGCCGGTCGGCGACGGGCAGGCTCACCACCACGGGCGCGAAGGTCATCGCTGCGGCTCCTCGTCGAGCGCCGCCGCCGCGCCCCGGTGGCGCGGACCGGAGCGGGCGCGTCCCGAGCGATCCTAGGCAGGGGGGATGTCAGCGGGCGTCCGCCGCGCCCGCGCCGCGTCCGGGCCGCTCAGGCACCCGGCCCCCAGGCGGACTCGAAGGCGGGGCGCCGGGCGACGTCGACCAGTTCGACGCGCGCCCCGATCGAGTCGACCCGGTGGTAGGCGAACGGGCGCCCGTACGGGCAGCCGTCGAAGTCCACAGGGAACCCGCCGTCGGCCAGCCGCCGCGACCTGGCCGTGATCGACTCCGTCCAGAAACCGACATGGTCGAAGCGCGCCGCCCCACCGCAGTCCCAGGGGCTCCCCGGCGGCCCCTCGATCAGCTCGAAGTAGGGCGGCCCTCCGCGCGAGAACACGATCCGGTACTCCCACGGCCCGAGCACGTCCTCCCGCACCGGACTCCACTCCACCCCGCCCGCGCGTCCGAGGTCCGCCATGGCGCGCTCCAGCTCCGGCACCACGAAGCACACGTGGTAGTAACCGCCCAAATCCGGCCTCCCATCGGCAGTGCCCCAAGACTGCCACGCCCGGGCCTCGCCCCCGCCGCTGGAACGCGGCTCCCGACCGGCACGGCTACCGCGACGCGAACCGCGGGAGCGCGGTGAACGAAGGGCCGCACCCGGTCCTCCCGGTGCCCGTCGAGGGCGTCGAGCGGGTCCTCGGCGACCGCACGGCGGCGCTCGCCGGGCCGCCTAGCCGGCCAGCCGCCGTTCGGTGGCCGCCAGGTACTCCCGCAGGGTCCGGCGCGACCGGACGAGCGTGCCGATCCGCTCGTCCAGTCCGGCGATGCGCTCCCGCAGCAGGTCCAGGGTCTCCGGGCAGGGCTTCAGGTCGGGTGCCGCGCCGGTGACGCACGGTTGGAGGTACCCGATCTCCTGGGTCGACAGCCCGGCGTCGAGCAGTCTCCTGATCTGGGCCACGGTCAGCACGGCGTCGTCGCCGTACTCGCGGTAGCCGTTGCCGCCGCGGTCGGGCGTCAGCAGGCCCTGCGCCTCGTAGTACCGCAGCTGGTGCGGGTTCACCCCGGTCCGCCGACTCAGCTCCCCGATCAGCACGCGGATTCCCCCTTGACCTTCATACCGGTCTGAACCTTGACGATTGTGCCACCGACCAGCGAAGGGGAACATGATGCACACCGGCACACCCGTCACGGTTCTGGGCCTCGGGCTGATGGGCGGCGCCCTCGCCGGGGCGTTCCTGCGCGCGGGGCACCCGACGACCGTGTGGAACCGCACGACCGCCAAGGCCGACGACCTGGTGGCTCGGGGCGCGGCGCTCGCCGGGTCTCCGGCGGCCGCGATCGCGGCGGCTCCGCTCGTCGTGGTCTGCGTGTCGGACTACGACGCCGTGGCGGACGTCCTGGACGGACCGCTCGACGGTCGGGTCGTGGTGAACCTGACCTCGGGCACGCCCTCGCGCGCCAGAGCGCTCGCCGAGGTGGTGGCGCGCCGCGGCGGCGGCTACCTCGACGGTGGGATCATGGCTGTCCCGGAGGCCGTCGGCACGGCCGAGGCCGTGCTCGCCTACAGCGGGCCGCGAGCGCTGTACGACGCCCACGCGTCCGCGCTGGGCAGTCTCGGCACGGGCCGCCACCTCGGCGATGACCCCGGACTGGCGGCCACGCACGAGATGGCCACGGTCGTCCTCATGTGGGGCATGCTCAACGGTTTCCTCAACGGGGCCGCGATCCTCGGCACGGCCGGTGTGTCCGCTTCGGCGTACCTCCCCATCGCGCAGACGGCGATCGGCACGGTGGCCGGCTGGCTGCCGGGCTACGCGCGGCAGGCCGACGACGGCGTCTACCCGGCCCACGACGGCACCATCGATACCCACCTGGCGGCGATGACGCACGTCGTGGAGGAGAGCGGGTCGCTCGGCGTCAACGCCGAGCTGCCGAGGCTCGCCAGGGCACTGGCCGAGCGAGCGGCGGCCGCCGGTCACGGCGCCAGTGGGTATGCGGCGCTGGTGGAGCAGTTCCGCAGGCCATGAGCCGCGCGGTGGCGGACGGGACCACTCACCTGGCCGCCACCGAGTGGCGCAGGGCGGACCGGGGCGGATCTGGGACGACCTGGGGGCGGCCCACCGCGCATGGGAGGCCGCCGACCGGCCCGGCCTCCAGCACGTCGGCGCCGCGGTCGCACCGCACGGTCGAACGGACACAGCCCCGGGCCGTGTGGACGGCCCGGGGCTGTGTTCTGCCCGGTGAAGGCAAGCGGAGGATAGGAGATTCGAACTCCTGAGGGGTTGCCCCCAACACGCTTTCCAAGCGTGCGCCCTAGGCCACTAGGCGAATCCTCCGCGAGCCACCTTACAGGGTTCGGGGCCGTGGGCCGTACCGGTTTGCAGCCGGGCGGCCGGGGGTGCTCAGGTGGTGGGGGGCGGGTCGGTGCGGTGGGCGGCGAAGAAGGCGCGCAGGAGTTCGCCGCTGCGGGCGGCCAGGTCGGGGGTGAAGCGGTCGGGGCCCAGGACCTCGGGGCGGTGGTTGAGGCGGCGGTCGCGCAGGACGTCCCACAGGGAGCCGGCGGCGCCCGTCCTGGGTTCGCGGGCGGCGTAGGCGAGGCGGTCGACGCGGGCGGCCACGGCGGCGCCCGCGCACATGGTGCACGGTTCCAGGGTGACGACGAGGGTGCACCCGGTCAGGCGCCACTGGCCCGCGGCCGCGGCGGCGCGGCGCAGGGCCAGCACCTCGGCGTGGGCGGTGGGGTCGCCGGCGGCCTCGCGCTCGTTGCGGCCCCGGCCGATGACGGCGCCGCCGGGGTCGAGGACGACGGCGCCGACGGGGACGTCGCCGGTGCGGACGGCCGCCGCGGCCTCGCCGAGTGCGAGGCGCAGGGCGGCGTCGAGCAGTTCACCGCTGTTCATCGGCCGTTACCGGAGCTGTTCCAGCTCCTCGGCGAAGCCGACCCGCTCGGCGACGGCGGTGAGCACGTCGGCGGGGAGCATGCCCTCCTTGACCGCCAGCCGGGTGAGTTCGGTCGGGCTGAGGCCGTAGTCGGCGAAGATGTCGGTGGCGCCGGCGGGCTCGGTGGCCGGGGGATGCGCGGTGCCCTCGTCCTCCTCGGTCCACTCGGCGCCGACGGCCTCCGACAGCAGGCCGGCCAGCTCGCTGCTCTGGGCGGCGCGGGTGTCGGAGAGGAAGACCTGGGGGTCGGTGTGGCCGTCGAGGCGGACGATGGCGCACCATTCGTCGTTCTCCTCCAGGAGGAGGACGATCACGTCGTCGGACTGGCCCGCGGAGTCGCGCATCAGGTCGGCGATGTCGTCGATCTGCTCGACGTCGTCGAGTTCGATGTCGGACCCGGTCCAGCCCTGGTCACCCCGGGAGAAGACGGCTGCGAAATACGGCACTGGACTCTCCGATCACGCCATCGAGTCAAGGGCGTACTGGAACGGCTGGTGGAAGCCGAGCCGTTCGGCGATGCTGGCGAGCACCTCGTCGGGATAGAGGTCCAGGTCGCCGGCGAGTGCGCCCAGTTCCATCTCGTCGAGGCCGAGGTCCGCGAAGATGGACAGGTCGCCGACCGGCAGCACCTGGTCGAGGTCCTCTTCGTCGGGGATCGGGATGTCGAGGTACTCCAGCACCTGCCTGGCGACCGGCCAGTCGACGGAGGCGGTGACGTCGGACAGGAAGACGCTCACCTCGCTGTGGCCGAACACGCGGGCCAGGATGAAGAAGTCGTCCTCGACGGCCACCAGGCCGATGGCGCCGCTGATGCTGGGCTGCTGGCGCAGGGCGTGCAGCAGCCCCTTGAGGTCGCCGGCCAGGGCGACGGGCAGGGGGTCGACGTCCCAGCGGTCCTCCTCGCGGTAGGCCACGGCGGCGAAGTCCCCGGAGTTATGGTCTGTCATCTCACCCTCAACGGCATGCCCGGGGTCCGGTTCCCCATCGCGATCCCGGGGAACGATCTCATGGTCACCGGAGAAGATGTCCGCGCTCACCCGCCCTATTAGATCGCGTGTACGCCTCGAACGGATTACGGACGCCGCAAATCGCTCCGGCGATACGGCTCGACACCGATTCGATCACGGACCGGGCCTGCGGCGCACACGTGCGGAGCGGACCGCGCGGGGCGGCTACCCTCGTGGCCCATGGAGACCGTGGTCATCGATCATCCGCTGGTGTCGCACAAGCTCACCGCCCTGCGCGACGTGCGCACCGACTCCCCGACCTTCCGTCGGCTCGCGGACGAGCTGGTGACCCTGCTCGCCTACGAGGCGACCCGCGACGTGCGCGTGGACGAGGTCACGGTGCAGACGCCGCTGGCGCCGGCGCCGGGGGTGCGGCTGGCGAAGCCGGTGCCGCTGGTCGTGCCGATCCTGCGGGCGGGCCTGGGGATGCTGGAGGGGATGACCCGGCTGATCCCGACCTCCGAGGTGGGCTTCATCGGCATGGTGCGCGACGAGCGCACCCTCACGGTCACCACCTACGCCAACCGGCTGCCCGACGACCTCACCGGGCGGCAGTGCTACGTGCTGGACCCGATGCTCGCCACCGGCGGCACGCTTGCGACGGCGCTGCGGCTGCTGCTGGACCGGGGCGCGAGCCACGCCACGGCGCTGTGCCTGCTGGCCGCGCCCGAGGGGCTGGCGGCGCTGCGCGAGCGGCTGGGCGAGCACGCGGCGCGGGTGCGGATCGTGACGGCCGCGGTCGACGAGCGGCTGAACGAGTCGGGCTTCATCATGCCGGGGCTGGGTGACGCGGGCGACCGCCTCTACGGCACGGTCTGAGCGCTTCGCCCGGACCGGGGCGGAGCCGCCGGGAAGCTCCCATGTCCGGATCCGGCCACTGTTTCGTCGCGCCGTATCGCCCGGCGCCCGTCGGCGTGCCCGCGGCGCCGGTGTAGCGGGCATGTCGGAGGCGGTTAATCCCAGGGCCGTTATCCGGTCACCATGCCCGCAAACCGTTACAAACAGCTGAGCATTCGTTACGGATTCTTCGTCGACATCCGGTAAGTTCGCACTACCGTGACGGAGTTCGCGCACGTTGGCGGCTTGTTACGCATGATCCGGCGCAGAACGGGGAAGATAGCAGGCACCTTTCCCGACCAACCGACCCCATTGTCGACAGACCCACCCCTTCAGTACCGCCCCAGACCGAAAAGCGACAGCCCCGACGAACGGAACCGAACGCACACTCCCCGTGACCTCACTCAGAGTAGGCAGAGCTGTGCGCCTCGTCATCAGCCTCACGGATTCCCCGAGGAGTGACATGTCCGGAACCTCGCAGGACACCATCCGGGAGTTCACGGCCATCGTGGACCGCCTCCGCACCGAGTTCGGCGGCGTCCACCCGCACGCCACCGTGTCCCGCTGTGTGGACGCCGCGCGCCACAGCGTGCGCGACATCACCGGCGAGGCAAGCCCTGACCAGGTCGAACGCATCGCCCGCAAACATCTTCACGTGCTCGCGCTTGTGGCGGCCGAACAGCGGTAATAATCGCTGTCGGTCACGTGTGTCGGGCTTTGGTCCCGAGTGGCCGCTGGTGTAAAAAGGACCTTGGGTCAGTGGGTCTGTTGTGTGCATCGGGAGCCGGTCATGGCAAGATTCAAGAAGTACCTCGGCTGGGCGGGCATCGCCTTCGTGGTGTTCTTCCTCATCACTCAACCTGTCGCCGCGGCCGACTTCGTCGGCAATGTCTTCGCCGGTCTGGGCTCCGCCGCCGAGTCGCTCTCCACCTTCGTCAACGCGCTCGTCGTCTGAGCCATGAGACTGGTAACGCCGGGTGACGAAGCGCCCGCGTCGGTGAACCGCTACCTGCTGCCGCACGAGCAGCAGGTCATCACGATCCGGCGGCATCCAGCGGTGCTGCTGAGGCCGGCCGGGTTCGTACTGGGCGGACTCGTGCTCGCCGGCGTGCTGAGCAACACGATCGCCTCCGACCCCACCGCGCTCGCGGTGGTGTGGTGGGCGTGGCTGCTGCTCCTGGTCTACTTCGTCTGGAAGGTCGCGGAGTGGTCGGTGGACTACTTCGTGGTCACCTCGGCGCGGCTGATCGGCACGGCGGGGCTCATCACCCGCCAGGTCAACATGATGCCGCTCGGCAAGGTCACCGACATGCGGTTCGAGCGCACGATCCTCGGCCGCATGATCGGTTACGGCTCCTTCATCATGGAGTCCGCCGGTCAGGACCAGGCGCTCAGCCGGATCGACTACGTCCCGTATCCGGAGCAGCTGTACCTGGAGATCGTCGGGATGATCTTCCCGGGCAGGGAGTGACGCATCCGGGGCGGCCCCGTCCGCGAGCCATGCTCGCGGACGGGGCCGTTTCGCGTTCCGGGCCGCGCCGCGCCGGTCAGCGCGCGACCAGCACCAGGCCCAGCAGGGCGAGCGCCAGCCCGACCCGCTGCACCGCGCGCAGCCGTTCGGC
This sequence comes from Allonocardiopsis opalescens, assembly GCF_003002095.1. GTDB lineage: Bacteria > Actinomycetota > Actinomycetes > Streptosporangiales > Streptosporangiaceae > Allonocardiopsis > Allonocardiopsis opalescens. Next base: position 121,451 of record NZ_PVZC01000003.1, read on the forward strand.
GTGCACCAGCCGGGCCAGCAGCACAGTGACGGCCGGGTACAGCGAGGAGATCACCACGGCCAGGCTGAGCAGTCCGGCCCGCGCCGCCAGCAGGTAGAGCAGGTCGCCGAGCGCGTCGATCAGGCCGGCCGCCACCGCCAGGACGGACACGGCGGGCCGCGCGGCCCGGGAGCGCACCGCGCGGCCGGCCGCGAGCAGCGCGCTGAGCACGATCACGATCAGCCCGGCCGACTTGGCCGCCACCAGCGGCCAGACGCCGGTGGCGTCGCCAGTCTGCTGGATCAGGATGAAGAAGCCGCCGAAGCCGAAGCCGGAGACCAGCGCGAGCAGCGCCCCGCGCCCCGGCCTGGCCGGGCGGTCGGCGGCGTCGCGCTCCAGGCCGACCAGGGTGATCGCGGCCAGGCAGAGCGCCACGCCGAGGTAGGCGGAGGGCGCGAGGCGCTCGCCGCCCAGGACCGCGTAGCCGATGGGCAGCAGCGCGGAGACCAGAGCCGACACCGGCGCCACCACGCTCATCGGCCCGGCGGCCAGCGCGGCGTACAGCAGCGGCATGCCGGCGCCGCCCGCCGCTCCGGCCAGCGCTCCCCAGGCCAGGGCCGAGGCGGAGGCGTCTCCGGGCAGCAGCAGCGCGGTCGCCGCCAGGGCGGCGAGCCCGACCGGGGTCGAGACCAGCAGCACCGCCCAGACGGTGTGCCGCCGGGTGGCCGAGCCGCCGAGGAAGTCGCCGGCGCCGTAGAGCAGGGCGGCGCCGAGGGCCAGCAGCACGCTCACTCCGGCGCTCCGCCCGAGGCGGGCCCGATGAGCCGGGCGGCGACGCGGGCGCCCGGGCTGACCTGGTCGAGGGCGGCGACCAGCGCGTCGCCGGCCCGCTCCAGCTCGGCCAGGGTCATCGGTTCCAGCCGCTCCAGCAGGAACAGGGCGCGGGTGGTCGCCTCGGTGATGTGGGTGCGGGTGCTCTGGCGCCAGTTCCAGCGCCGGCAGGTGACCCCGGCGTCGTCGCGCCACACCACCTCGCCGATCTCCGGGTGGTCGGTGTGCTCGGCGCCGTCGCGCAGGGTGGGGAAGTCCTCGTCGCCCGCGGCGCGCACCAGCCGGGGCGGTCCGATGTAGCGGTCCAGGTCCTCGCCGCCGACCGGCAGGCCGTGGGCGACGCTGACGGCGTTGTAGGCGTCGACCACCCTGCTGATCTCGGGCAGGCCGGCGGCCGCCCGGCGCCGCAGCGCGTCGACGGAGGGGCGGGTACGCTGCGGCTTGGCGCCGAAGGCCCGGTAGGCGGCCCGCCACGCCTCCACGTGCGCCTCGCCGCCCGGAGCGGCCGCGGCCTGCCGCAGCAGTGCGCGGGCGGCGTCGTCGGTCGGGCCGTTGGCCAGCCCCTCGGCGACGATCGCGAGCACGGCGAAGTCCGGGCGCAGTGCCCGGACCGACTCGTCGACATGGATCTCGCGCAACATGTGGCCCTCCCGCTGAAGCGTCCGCCTGCCGCAGGTTATTTTAATGCACCGCACGGTACAGCAAACCGACCGCCCGCAGCGGCGGCGGACCGTCCGCCCGGGACGGTCCTGACAGGATGAGGCGCATGACCGACCCGACCGCCGTGAGCCAGGCCATCGCCAGGAACGTGCGCGCGAACCGGACCGCCCGCGGCTGGAGCCTCGACCTGCTGGCCCAGCGCGCCCAGGTCAGCAAGGGCGTGCTGGTCGCACTCGAGCAGGGCCGGGGCAATCCGAACCTGGCCACCCTGGTCCGGGTGGCCGACTCCTTCGGCCTGCCGATCACCCGGCTGGTCGAGACCGAGGAGCCTCCGAACGTGCGGGTGATCGGCCCGGAGCGGCGGCTGCGGCTGTGGACGGGCGAGGCGGGCGGCCACGGCACCCTGGTCGCCAACACCGATCCGCCGCACGCGATCGAGCTGTGGCACTGGCTGATGCTGCCCGGGGAGCGGCACTCCAGCAGCTCCCACGGCGCCGGCGTGCGCGAGCTGATCCATGTGGAGTCGGGCGCGCTGCTGCTCACCGCCGAGGAGTCGGTGCACCGGGTGCCGGCCGGCTCCAGCATCGTCTTCCCCGGCGACCGCGCGCACGGCTACGCCGCCGACGGCGGGGAGCCGGTGCGGTTCACCCTGGCCGTGCTGGTCCCGCCGGTCCCCGAGTAGCGGCCGCTCCCGCTCCGTCCGCGCCCGCCCGGCCGTCGATTGGTCGGATGTTAGGATGTCCTCCGCGCCGCAGCCGGACCGGAGGTGCGCATGACCCTTCCGACGGGCCGGACCGCCGGCACCGCGGCCGCCCGGACGGCGCGGCGCGGCTCGGCCGCGCTGCTGGTCGCCGGGGTCTTCCTCATCGCCGCCAATCTGCGCCCGGCCATCATCGCGGTCGCCCCGCTGGTTGAGGCGATCCGCGCCGACACCGGGCTGTCGGCGACCGCGACCGGGCTGCTCACCACGCTGCCGATCGTCTGCCTGGGCGCGCTGGCGCCGCTGGCGCCCCGGCTGGCCGGCCGCTTCGGCATCGAACCGGTGCTGCTGGCCGTGCTCGCCGTGCTGTGCGCCGGTTTCGCGCTGCGCACCGCGCCGCCGGTGCTCTTCCTGTTCGCGGGCAGCCTGCTGGTCGGCGCCGCGATCGCCGTGGGCAATGTGCTGGTGCCGAGCCTGGTCAAGCGCGACTTCCCGAGCCGGGTGGGCCTGCTCACCGGCGCGTACACCGTGATGCTGTCGGGCTGCGCGGCGGTGGCCGCCGGGGTGACGGTGCCGCTGATGGACGCCCTCGCGCTGCCGTGGCGCTGGGCGCTCGCCCTGTGGGCGCTGCCGGCGGTGCTGGCGCTGGCGGTGTGGGCGCCGCAGGCGCGCCGGCACACCAGGGAGCCGCCGCGCCTGCCGGTGCGCGGGCTGTGGCGCAGCGCGCTGGCCTGGCAGGTCACCTGCTACATGGGCCTGCAGTCGCTGCACTTCTACACGCTGACCGCCTGGACTCCGGCGATCTTCGCCGAGCACGGTGTGGACGCGGAGTCGGCCGGCTGGCTGCTGTCGCTGGCCGGGCTGAGCGGACTGCCCGCGTCGCTGGCCGTCTCGCTGCTCGCGGCCCGCTCGCGGCGGCAGGGGCGGTACGCCGCGGCCAATGTGGCGCTGAGCACGGCCGGGGTGCTGGGCCTGCTCGTCGCACCGGTGCAGGGCGCTTACCTGTGGATGGTGCTACTCGGGCTCGGGCAGGGTACCGGGATCAGCGTGGCGCTGCTGCTGATCGTGCTGCGTTCGCCCGACACCGCGCACACCACCGCGCTGTCGGCGATGGCCCAGGGCGTCGGCTACCTGCTGGCGGCGGCCGGCCCGGTGGCGATCGGCCTCTCGCACGACCTGACGGGCGGCTGGAGGGCCGCGCTGGTCGTCCTGCTGGTGCTGCTGGCGGCGCAGCTGGCCGCCGGGCTTGGGGCCGGGCGCGATCTGCGGGTACAGGGAGCGGTCGAGCCGCTTCCGTCGGTAAACATCAAGCGGGTGTGACACCTCCCACGCCAAGATCAATGGATTCGGATTGACGTGAAGGTGAACGGAAGGTTAACTTGGACCATCTTAGAAGTGTGGGCGTGGTGTGGCGGCAGCCGTACCCGCCGCACAGGGAGGTCGGCCGAACCGTTCACCGGATCGGCCGGCCCTGGGGAGAGCGGGGTACAGCACGATGGCGATGACGGAACCGGTCATGCTGAGCAGTGCGCCGCAGGTTCTTCTGGGCGTCGCCCACGACGTCGTCAGCAAGACCCGGCAGGTGCCGCGGCCGCGCTTCGCGCGTGCCGAGGAGGCGCTCGCCGAGGCGCCCGCCGCACCGGTGCGCGCGACCGCGGCATCCAACGCACCGCAGATGGTGTGGGAGCTGGTCGCCACCGAGGACGGCCGGCAGCGGCCGGAGTGCCGCTGGACGATGAACGACTGACACACCGGAGGGGTTCGCAGGCGGTGCCGCGGGAGCGGCACCGCCTCACTGCGTTCCGGGGCCCTCCAGCAGGCCGTGCCGCCGCGCCAGCTCGGCGAGTTCGCCGACGCGGCCCGCCATGATGACGGCCGCGTGCTCGGTGACCAGCTCGATCGGCCAGTCCCACCAGGCGATCCGGCCCAGCAGCGACGCCTCCTCGCGGGTGAAGCGCTCCCGGATCACGCCGGCGGGGTTGCCGCCGACGATCGTGTACGGCGCGACGTCGCGGGTGACCACCGCGGCGGTCGCCACCACGGCGCCGTCGCCGATGGCCACCCCGGGCATGATGGTCGCGCCGCGCCCGATCCACACGTCGTTGCCGACGACGGTGTCGCCGGGCGAGGCGCGCAGCGCGGACCAGGTGTCGAGGGTGCGCTGCTGCCAGGCGCCGTCGAACATGGTGAACGGATAGGTGGACACCCCCGCCATCAGGTGGCTGCCGGCCGGCATCACGAAGCGCACGCCGGCGGCCAGCTGGCAGAAGCGGCCGAGGACCAGCCGCTCGGGGCCGTAGTTGTACAGCACGTTGTCGGTCTCGAAGCGCTCGGCGGCGACCGGGTCGTCGTAGTAGGTGTACTCCCCCACCTCGATCAGCGGCGAGGTGACCAGCGGTTTCAGGAAGACCACGTTCGGCGCCCGGTCGAGCGGGCGGACGGCTGCGGGGTCGGGCACGGTGTTCAGCTTCGGCTCCTCGGTTCCTCGGCGGTGGGCGGACGGAGTGCGGCCGGGCGGCCGGCCTCCAGGTGCAGGACGGCGCCGGTCCAGTCGCGGCGCAGCCAGCGGTCGTGGCTGGCCACCACGATCGCGCCGGGGGCGGTGCGCAGCGCCTCCTCCAGCTCCTCGGCCAGCGCGAGCGAGAGGTGGTTGGTCGGCTCGTCCAGCAGCAGCAGCTGCGGCGCGTCGGCCACCGCCACGGCGAGGGCGAGCCGGCGGCGCTGCCCGGCGCTGAGCAGGCCGACGGGCCGGTCCAGGTCGCGCGGGGCGATCAGGCCCAGCTCGCGCAGCGGCGGCCGCTCTGGCGCGCGCTCCCCCAGCGCCTCGGCGTAGACCTGCCCGGCGGTGCGCTCGGGGCGGTCGAAGCGGACGTCCTGCTCCAGGAGCCGGACCCGGATGCCGCGGCGGTGCGCCACGGTGCCGCGCGCCGGGGCGAGCCGGCCCGCGAGCAGCGCCAGCAGGGTGGACTTGCCCGCGCCGTTGGGGCCGGTGACCAGCAGCCGCCCCTGGGAGGGCACGTCGAGCCGGTCGAGGACCAGCCGTCCGGGCACCTCGGCGCCGCGCAGCCGCACGGCCGGGCCGTCGTCGCCGCCGGAGCCGCCGGTGAGCACGCCGGCGAAGCGCAGCGGCGGGCGGGGCTTGCGGACCTGTTCGCGGGTCAGCTCCTCCAGGCGCCGCCGGGCATTGCGGACCCGGCGGGAGACCTGCCGCTGCACCCGGCCGCCGGAGTAGTCGTAGGCCATCTTCGCCCTGTCGCGCATCGCCCGGCCGGGGGCGACCTGGCGGGCGGTGGTGCGCACGGACTCGCGCAGTTCGGCCAGCTCCTCCTGCTCGGCCGCCCAGCGCTCCTCCCAGCGGCGGCGCTCGGTGCGCTTGGCGCGCAGGTAGTCGGTGTAGGCGCCGCCGTACCAGGTGGGACCGTCGCGGGAGGGGTCCAGGTCGAGCAGGCCGGTGCAGACGGCGTCGAGGAATACGCGGTCGTGGGAGGCGAGCACCACCGCGCCGGGCAGCGCGGCGAGGTGGCCCTCCAGGAAGGCGATCGCGTCGTCGTCGAGGTGGTTGGTGGGTTCGTCCAGCAGCAGGGCGCGCGGCTGCCGGACGAGCAGCGCGGCCAGGGCGAGCCGGGAGCGCTCGCCGCCGGACAGCTCGCCGATCCGCCGCGAGCGCGCCACCCCGGCCAGGCCGAGGCCGTCCAGAACCAGGTCGGCGCGGTGGTCGGCCTCCCACAGCTGGTGTGCTTCGGCCCATTCGAGCAGTTCGGCGTAGTCGGCCATCGCCTGCGGCTCACCGGGCGCGCGCTCCAGGCGCTCGGCGCGGCGGGCCAGCTCGCGCTCTGCCGCGCGCAGCTCGGCCAGCGCCGCCTCCAGCACCCCGCCGACGGTGGTGTCGGGCGGGTGGGGCGGCTCCTGGTGCAGGAGGCCGGTGTCGGGCGGCCGGGCCAGGGTGCCGGAGTCGGGCTCCTCGATGCCGGCCAGCAGCCGGAGCAGGGTGGACTTGCCCGCGCCGTTCTCGCCGACCAGGCCGACGCGGTGCCGCGGCGGCGCGCTGAACGAGACGCCGTCCAGCACGGTCGCGCCGTCGTAGGACTTGGCCAGCTCGGAGGCGATGACGGCGCCGGTCGGCGAGAAGGGCAGCGGCCGGGAAGACGGCGAAGCGAAGGGAGATGACATCGGCGACCATCCGCGAGGAGGAGTCGGAGAGCCCGCCGGGCACTGCCTCCACAGGAGGCGCCTCAGGGCGCGGGCCTGGCTCGATGTCAGCTCTTCATGATGATCGAGAGGATAGCCGCAGGGGTGGGGGCGCCGTCAAACGCGTTTGCCCGCGCCGGGCCTCAGGAGCGGGTGAGCAGCTCGCGCAGCTCGGCCAGCTTGGCGCGGACCCGGGTCTGGCCGACCACGCCGCCGGCCATCCCGGACGGGCCGACCATCATGGTGACGTGCACGGCCTCGCCGTGGCGCTCCAGTCGGATCAGGTAGGGGTAGTGCAGCGCGAAGACCCCGAGGAAGGCCGCCTTGACGGCGCTGCCCTTCTCGGCGGTGCCCTGCACCGGGCTGTCCCAGCGGACCTGGAAGCCCTGGCCGGTGAGCACGCGGTCCAGCCGCTCCCTGGCCTGCTCCACCTGGCCGGCCAGGTGGAACCGCACCGTGTCGTCCATCCGCTCGCGCTCCCGTGGGTCGGCTTGTCGCCGAATCACCGTACCGGCCCGGCGGCCCGGCGCCGCCGCGGGCGCCGGGCCGCCGGGCCGGTCACGCCCCGAACCAGTCCGGGTCGGTGGCGCCGCCGGTGGCGGCGATGTGCTCCCAGGTCGGGCTGGTGGAGCTTCCGTCGACGTCGGTGAAGCCGTACTCGGCGGCCAGTTCGACCACGGTGCGGACCGCGCCGGCGTGCCGGGAGACCTCGGGGTCGGCGGCGAGGGCGGCGACGGCGCGGCCGACGAACTCGGTGGACTCCGTCTTGGCGGCCAGCTCCGGCGGCAGCTCCATCACCTCGGTGTTCATCCACCCCGGTGAGACGATGACCGGGGTGACCCCGGCGGGGGCGAGTTCGGCCGCCAGGCCCCGGCCTAGCCGGTTGACCGCGGTCTTCAACACGTCGTAGTAGATGTTGCCGGTGTAGCGCTGCGCGTCCACCACCCAGCTCGTCACCACGGCCAGGCCGCCGCGGGTGTCGGTCAGCAGCGGGGCGGCGCGCTGGAGGGTGAGCAGGTAGGCGCGCAGGCCGGCCGAGTACATCAGGTCCAGGTGGGCGAGGTCGAGCTCCGGCAGCGGGGTGGGCAGCACCTCGCGCTCGTAGCCGCCCCAGGCATTGCAGACCAGCACGTCCAGGCGGCCCCGCTCGGCGCGCACCCGCTCGAACAGGGCGGTGACCTGCGCGTCGTCGGTGTGGTCGCAGCGCACCGGGATACCGGTGCCGCCGCGTGCGGTCACCTCCTCGGCGGTCGTCTCGATGGTGCCGGGCCGCCCGGTCGGGTTGCCGCCGGTGCGGCTGCTGCGGCCGGTCACGTACACGGTCGCGCCGGCCTCGCCGAGCACCCGGGCGATGCCGCGGCCCGCTCCCCTGCTCGCCCCGGTGACCACCGCGATCCTGCCGCTCAGGTCCACCGCGTTCGCGTGTCCGCTCGTCATGGGTCCTCCCCGTCTCGTTCCGTTCCGCCGGGTCCGGCCGCCCGGCGGATCGATGCTGGCGGGAGACCCTGACAGGAGCCGTCAGGGTTTCGCGGCGGATTCCGGCCGGTCCGGTCCGATGCCGACGGCGGGCAGCACCGCCTGGTCGACGATCTCGGCCAGCTTCGCGTCGTCGGGGACCTGGTGGGTGTCCATCGCGTACTTGAAGACCAGCGCCTCGCCGATGTCGGCGACGACGGGGGTGATCAACCGGGGGTCGATCCGGCCCTGCTCGGCGTAGTGCCGCAGCACCGTCAGGGTGAACCTGCCGCCGCGCGGCTCGAAGACGCGCTCGTACAGGGCGCGGGCCAGTTCGGGGTGGCGGACGCGCTCGGCCACGATGGAGCCGGCCGCCTCGGCGCTGGGGCTCCGCATCCAGTCGACCAGCTGGCGCAGGGCGCGGATCAGGTCGCCGCGCAGGTCGTCGGAGCCGGGCGAGACGGTCTCCTGCGGGTGCTCGGCGTGGATGGCGTCCAGCAGCACCTCCTGCGGAGAGGACCAGCGCCGGTAGAGCGAGGTCTTGGCGGTGCCGGCCCGCTTGGCGATGCCCTCCATCGTCAGCCGGCCGAGCCCGGTCTCGGCCACTTCGGCGAGGACGGCGGCGCGGATGGCCGTGAGCAGTTCCTCGCCGCGCCGGCGCGTCCGGGCGGGCCGTTCGTGCTCGGTCATGTCACCTCTCCGATTGAAGATACGGCAGCGTAGCTTAAACTGCCAAAGTTAGATACGATTGCGTATCCAAGGCCGGGGTCCAACCGCCCCGGCCGCCATGCGCCGGACCGGACGGGAACGGGCCCATCCTGCCGGTCCGGCCGCCGTGCCACCCGCACCGCCCTACAGGAAGGACCACGGTGACCACCCGACCACCGGACACCCTCGGGCCGCCGGCGACCGCCCGGACCGCTCCCCGCTCACTCGCGCCGGACCTGGCGCGCGGCACCATGCTGCTCGTCATCGCCCTCGCGCACGCCCAGGTGCTCAGCACCGCACTGCCCGGCGCGGCCGCCCTCGACCTCTCCGGCGCCGCCGCCCACACGGTCGCCGCGGCGCACACCCTGCTGGTGGACAGCCGCGGCTACCCGATGTTCGCCGCCCTGTTCGGCTACGGCCTGGTCCGCATCGCGAGCCGGCGCCGCGCGTCGGGCAGCAGCCCGCGCGAGGTCCGCGGGCTGCTGCGCCGCCGCGGCGGCTGGATGGTGCTGATCGGCTTCTGCCACGTGGCGCTGCTGTTCTACGGCGACATCATCGCCGCCTACGGACTGCTCGCCGTCGCGGCGGCGGGCGCGCTCGCCGCCGGCGGCCGGCGGCTGCTCGGCCACGCCGCGCTCTGGGCCGCGATCGGCGCCGCCGTCTTCGGCGCCGCCGGGCCGGCCATCCCGTCCGGCGCCGACCCCACCGACATCGGGCCGCTGCTGTCGGCCGCATACCGGATGATGTCGTGGGTGCTGACCACCCCGCTGTTCGCGGTGATGGCCGTCGCGCCCTTCCTGGTGGGCATCTGGGCGGCGCGCCTCCGGCTGCTGGACGAGCCGGAGCGGCACCGCCCCCTGCTGCGCCGCACCGCCGTCATCGGCGTCGCCGCCGCCGTGCTCGGCGGCGTGCCGCTGGCCGTGCTGAACTCCGGTCTGGCCGGGGAGCCCGGGATGCTCGCGGTCTCGGCCGCCACCGGGGTGCACACCCTCACCGGCTACTTCGGCGGCCTCGGCTACGCCGCGATCATCGCCCTGGTCGCGGTGCGGATCGGCGAGCGGCGCGGCTTCGCGGTGCGGGCGCTGGCCGCGTGCGGGCAGCGCTCCATGTCCTGCTACCTCGCCCAGTCCGTCGCCTGGCTGATCCTGTTCGAGCCGTACCTGGCCGGGCTCGGCGGCTCGCTGCACCCGCTGGTGGCCGCAGGGGTGGGCACCGGGGTCTGGGCGGTGACGGTGCTGCTCGCGTACGCCCTGCACCGCGCCGGGCGGGCCGGTCCGGCCGAGGCGCTGCTGCGGCGGCTCAGCTACGGCCCCCGCCACGCCCGGGTGGCGGCGGGCTGAGCGGCCGCGCCCCGGCGGCCACCGCCGCCGGGGCCGGTCGGCCGACACGGCCGCTCGCGGCGGTGCGCCTGTCGGTGGCGGGCGCTAGCGTCAGGGCATGCCGGCACAGCCGCGGAGTCCGTCGGGGCGGCCCTACGTCGTCGCCCACACCGCCGTCGCCCTGGACGGCGCCACGACCGGCTTCGAACCGGACCAGGGCCTGTTCTACCGGCTCGCCGCCGGCTGGAACGAGGACGTCACCCTGGCGGGGGCCGACACCATCCTCGCCCAGGAGCCGGCGCTGGCCGCCGCCCCCCGCCCCGGACCGGCCGAGGACGGACCGCTGCTGGCCGTCGTCGACGGGCGCGCACGCGTCCGGGAGTGGGCGGCGCTGCGCGAGCTCGGCCACTGGTCCGGTGTCCTCGCCCTGCACGCCGAGGCCACGCCGCCCCGGCCCGCCGACCGCTCCGTGCCGGAGCTGGTGGCGGGCGCCGAGCGCGTCGACCTCGCCGCCGCGCTGCGGGCGCTCGGAGAGCGCGAGGGGGTGGAGACGGTGCGCGTCGACAGCGGCGGCGCGCTCACCGGCGCCCTGCTCACCGCCGGACTCCTGGACGAGGTCAGCCTGCTCGTCCACCCCTGCCTGCCCGCCGAGCCGACCGCCCACCGCTGGCACGGATCCGCGGCGGCCGCCCGCTTCACCCTCGTCGAGAGCCGCCCCCTCGACGGCGGGCTGGTCTGGCTCCGCTACCGGCCCGCGGACTGACGCACCGCGCCGCCGGCGCCGCGGCCCGGTGGGTCAGGGGTTGATCAGCGGCTGGTAGGCGGCGCGCACATCGGCGTTGTTGGAGCGGGCGTACTGCGGAGAGGGCGGGCCGGTGTCCACACCGTAGTAGGTGTAGTTCAGGGTCTGCGGGCAGTGCCCGCCGACCGCCACGGAGGTGTCGCGCACCAGCTCCCCGGTGCGCACCTCGTAGACCCGCACGGGCACCTCGCGGGTCCGGAAGGTCACCGTCTCGGTCGGGGTGAAGGCCGTCGGCCCGTACTGGCAGGAGGTGACGACGGAGCCCATGTCGGCCTCACCGGCGCAGATCACCAGCACCGCGTCGGCGGCGTCGCCGGCCAGCCAGGAGGAGGGGAGCCGCTCGCGGCTCTGCGAGTCGCCGAAGAGCATGGCGCGGTGCGGGCCGGCGCCCTCGTACGGGTCGGCGCCGCGGTAGGGGGCCGGATCGTCGCAGTAGGCGGGGGTGCCACCGGTGCCCCCGGTGAGCAGGGCGCGCACCTCCTCCAGCTGGATCGCGGTCTCCGCCGACCTGATGCCCCGCTCCGCCTCCTCCACCAGCTCGTGCTCGGGGTACTCGGCGAGGATCCGCTCGTAGCGCTCGCGGGCGCCGTGCGGGTCGTCGTCCGCCAGCAGGCTGTCACCGCAGCCCACGATCGCCGCGGGCGCGATCCGCGGGACGGCCTCGGCGGCGCGGTCCAGCGCGTCGCCGCCGGCCGGGCGGTCGCGCAGCCAGTCGGCCACCGCCGTGGTGGCGCAGGCGTCGGGCGCGGGCAGCTCGTCGAGGAAGCCGTCCAGGACCGCGCCGACCTGCCGGTCCTGACCCGGGTTCTCCCGCAGCACGGTGGCCAGGTAGCCGAAGCCCTCCTCCAGGGAGCGGGCCTCGCCGGTGAGGGCGTCGCCGCCCAGCACCTCGGCGGCCTCGGCGAGCAGCAGTTCGGCGCGTCGCGCGTCCGCGCCCTCCCACCGCGCGCCCGGGTGGGCGATGTAGTGGGCCAGCGTGTCCGCGGCCCGCGGCCGGTCGTCGACGCGGGCGTAGCGTTCGGCCCTGATCAGCAGCGCGCACGCCTCCCGGGCCGCCAGGACGCGGGCGCCGAGCAGGCCGTCGGCCACCCGGTGCGCGGCGTGCAGGCGGTCGAGGGCCGCCAGCGCCTGCGCGCAGTCGCCGGCGCGGTGGGACGCGGCCGCGGCCCCCTCGATCCGTCCGGTGTCGAAGCGCAGGGCGCCCAGGCCGAGCAGGAGGGCGGCGGCCGCGACGGCGGCGACCAGCCGCTGCCGCCCGACCGAGCCCAGCACCGGCTCGCCGTACGGCGGCGCCGCCGGCGGGAGCGCACGTCCGGCCGGCCGCGGCATCCGGCCGCCGGCCAGGTACCAGGCGTGCGCGGTCAGGCCCGCCCACCACAGCGTCAGCAGGACCGAGACGGTCCGCGGCAGCCAGGTGGGCTGGTCGGCCAGGGCCATCACCGCGACGAGTCCGGCCGTGACCAGGGTGGTGCCCGCGGCGAGCCGGCGGCGCTCCAGCATCAGGTAGCCGAGGCCGGCGAGGCAGGCGTTCCCGAGCGCTGCCGCGATCGGATCGCAGCGCCGGAACGCTGCCATCGGGGCGGTCACCTGCGGGGGTCTCGGGGAATCGTCGGGCGCGTCGGGCGTCGGATTCATCATGATCCATTTCGGAATGGGAGTGAACCGCCGGACGACTCCCCATTATTCAGATCAGCCCCCGGGAAGAGTACCGATTGCCCGATCGTGCCAGATCCGGCCGATCGGACCAGCGAAAGCATATAAAACGGAAAAACATCCCTCTCGGATATTTTTCAATAATCGGTCCGGCCTAATGGCCCCGGCGGGCCTGGTGGAACGGGCGAGGACCGATACGGCCGGGTACCGCGGGCGGCGCGCCGCCGGGGCCGAGCCCAGTCGGACAGGACTCGTCTTCCGCCACCGGCAGGCGTACGGAATATGTTCGCCCCCCGCGCCGTCCGCAGTGGAAACGGTTGAGCGGTCCGGTGCGGTGCCGACGGATCGAAATCGACAAGCCGTCAGTTGGCCATGTCGACGAAGCGGCTGTAGTGGCCCTGGAAGGCGACGGTGACGGTGGCGGTGGGGCCGTTGCGGTGCTTGGCGACGATGAGGTCGGCCTCACCGGCCCGCGGGGACTCCTTCTCGAAGACGTCCTCGCGGTAGAGCAGGATGACCATGTCGGCGTCCTGCTCGATGGAGCCGGACTCACGGAGGTCGCTGATCTGCGGTTTCTTGTCGGTGCGCTGCTCGGGGCCGCGGTTGAGCTGGGAGAGCGCGATGACCGGCACGTTCAGCTCCTTGGCCAGCAGCTTGAGGGCGCGCGACATCTCCGAGACCTCCTGCTGGCGGCTCTCCACCCGGCGCGGGGAGCTCATCAACTGGAGGTAGTCGACCACGACGAGTTTGAGGTCGTGCTGCTGCTTGAGGCGCCGGCACTTGGCCCGGATCTCCATCATCGACATGTTCGGGGAGTCGTCGATGAACAGGGGGGCCTCGGCGACCTCGCCCATGCGGCGGGCCAGCCGGGTCCAGTCGTCGTCGCTCATCATGCCCGAGCGCATGGTGTGCAGCGGCACCCGCGCCTCGGCCGACAGCAGCCGCATGGTGATCTCGTTGCGGCCCATCTCCAGGCTGAAGATGACGCTGGTCAGGCCGTTCTTGATCGAGGCGGCCCTGGCGAGGTCGAGGGCGAGGGTGGAGTTGTGGGTGGGCACCATCGAGCGGGTGGCGAGGTAGAGGTGCGAGGGGTGGTCGATCTGCACGCAGCGCACCGGCACGCTGGGCACCGGCTCGACCCGGATCACCGCGCGGGCGGCCGCGCCGGCCCGGAAGCCGCCGCCGCGCCGCTTGTGCTCCAGCCGCCGGGCCTCGGTGCCGAACACGGGGTCGGCCGGGGTGAAGGCGACGGGCTGCCCGGCGGGGCCGGGCTCGACCCGGTAGCCGAGGCCGGTGACGAGGTCGCGGCAGCCCTCGGCCAGCTCCCGGGGGGCGGCGGCGAAGGCGACCGCCCCCGAGGGGGTGACCGTGCCGGCGGCGTCCAGCAGTCCGGCGAGCAGCCGACGGCGCTGCTCGGCCGAGGCCCGCAGGTAGCGGTCGGGCAGCCCCGGCCGCTCGTAGACCCCGGCCGCGCGCAGCGCGGGGGCGGCCGGCCCGCCGCCGGGGGCGCGCAGCGCGAAGCGGCCGGGGGTGCCGGCCGGGGCGAGCCGGTAGCCGTCGGACTCGATCCGGACCGCGATCTCGGGGTCGTCGACGGCGAGGAGTTCGGAGCCGGGCCGCCCGGCGCCGAGCCAGACGCCGAGCACGTACGGGGGGACGGGCAACTCGGCCTCGGGGAGCTCCAGCGGGGCGGCGACGCGCACGGTGTGGCCGGTGCCGAGGCCGGGCGGCCGGGAGTCGTCGGCGATCTGGCGGGTGGTGCGCACGGCCGTGCCGGCCCGCAGGGTGTGGGTGAGCCACTGGTGCTCGGCGTCGGCGACCACGCTGGTGCCGTCGGCGAAGGTCATCCGGTAGCAGGGGCGGCCGGTGAGCACCTCGGTGGCGGCGACGACGGCGGTGGGGGTGCCGTCGGCGGCGAGCAGGTGGTCGCCCACCCGGACCTCGCCCATGGTGGTCCAGCCGTGCGGGGTGGGCAGCGGGGTGTCGAGCGCGAGCGCCTTCCCGACGGCGGGGCGGGCCGCGATGATGATCATCTGGCCGGGGTGCAGGCCGTTGGTGAGGGAGTCGAGGTCGGCGAAGCCGGTGGGGACGCCGGTCATGCCGCCGTCGCGGCTGGCGATGGCCTCGATCTCGTCCAGCGCCCCCGGCATGATGTCGTTGAGCTGGAGGTAGTCCTCACCGGTGCGCTTCTCGGCGACGGCGAAGACCTCGGCCTGGGCGCGGTCGACGATGTCGTCGATGTCGCCGTCGCCGGCGTAGCCGATCTGGGCGATGCGGGTGCCGACCTCGACCAGCCGCCGCAGCACGGCGCGCTCCTCGACGATCCTGGCGTAGTAGCCGGCGTTGGCGGCGGTGGGCACCGAGGAGATCAGGGTGTGCAGGTAGGGGGCGCCGCCGACCCTGGCCAGCTCGCCGCGCTTGGTCAGCTCGGCCGAGACGGTGACGGCGTCGGCCGGCTCGCCCCGGGAGTAGAGGTCGATGATGGTGTCGTAGATGACCTGGTGGGCGGGGCGGTAGAAGTCGACGGCCCGCAGCGCCTCGACCACCTCGGCGATGGCGTCCTTGGAGAGCATCATGCCGCCGAGCACGCACTGCTCGGCCATGACGTCGTGCGGCGGAGTGCGCTCGAACTCGGAGTCCGGCGGCGGTGCTTCGGCGACGCTCATCGTGTCCTCCCCCCGGCGGCCACTGCCTCCCCAGGTCTAGCGGGCGGCTATGACAGTGCGGGACAAGTGTGCAGCCTCGTCCGCCACAGCGCTAACACGGGCTGTGGACAGCCTGTGGACAGTGCCGGGAGAACCTGTGCATGACTGCGGCCGACCTGTGGGGAGCCTGTGCACAAGCCTGTGGAAAACTCTGCACATTTCTACACAGCAAGGCCCTGACCTGGGATTCGGTTATCCACCGCCTGTGCGTAACAAAAATCCGGCAGAAATGTGGACGGCGCCGCCCGCCGCGCTCGTCCGCGGCCGCGCGGGCCGCCCGGCGCCTGCGGAACGGGCCCGGGTAGATTGGGCGGGCCATGCGCGTGTCGCTCCCCGCCGCCCCGTTCCGGCACCGCCACGACAGGGAGATCCTGTCCCTCGCCATCCCGGCGTTCTTCGCGCTGGTCGCCGAGCCGCTGTTCCTGCTGGTCGACTCCGCGGTCGTCGGCCGCCTCGGCACCGAGCCGCTGGCGGCGCTCGGCGTCGCCGGGCAGATCCTGCTCACCGTCACCGGCCTGTGCGTCTTCCTCGCCTACGGCACCACCCCGGCCGTCGCCCGCCAGGTCGGCGCGGGCGATCTCGCGGCCGCGGTGCGCCACGGCGTCGACGGCCTCTGGCTGGCCTTCCTGATCGGCTGCGGCACCGCCCTGCTCGGCTGGCCGCTGGCGCCGTGGCTGGTGGAGGCGATGGGCGCCTCGGCCGCCGTCACCCCGCACGCCGTGGTGTACCTGCGGGTGAGCCTGCTCGGCATGCCGGGGATGCTGCTGGTGCTGGCCGGCACCGGAGTGCTGCGCGGGCTGCAGGACACCCGCACCCCGCTCGCCGTCGCCGTCGGCTCCTACCTGCTCAACGGCGTGCTGGTCGTCTGGTTCGTGCTCGGCCTCGGCGGCGGCATCGCCGGCTCGGCCTGGGCGGGGGTGGTGGCGCAGACGCTGGCCGGCGGTGTGTACGTCGCCATGGTGCTGCGGCTGACGCGCCGGCACGGCGTGGGCGTGCTGACCTCGCCGCGGCGGCTGCGCGCGGCCACCGCCGCGAGCACCGCGCTGCTGGTGCGCAACATCGCCATGCGCGTGGTGGTCATGGTGTGCGTGGCGGTCGCGGCCCGGCTCGGCGACCCGACACTCGCCGCGCACCAGGTCGCCTTCCAGGTCTGGGGCCTGCTGGTCTTCGCGATGGACGCCATCGCGATCGCGGGGCAGGCGATCATCGGCCGCTACCTGGGCGCCGGCGACAGCGCCGGGGCGCGCGCCGCGACGCGGCGGATGGTGGAGTGGGGCGTGGCGGCGGGCGTCGTCTTCGCCGTGGCGGTGCTGGCGGCCCGGCCCTGGATCCCGCCCCTGTTCAGCACCGATCCGCAGGTCCGCGAGCTGATGCTGGTGGCGCTGGTGATGGTGGCGGCGCTGCAGCCGCTGAGCGGGATCGTGATGGTGCTCGACGGCGTGCTGATCGGCGCTGGCGACCTCCGCTACCTGGCCTGGGCGTCGGTCTGGACGATGCTCGCCTTCCTGCCGCCCGGCCTGGCGGTGCTGGCCTTCGGCCGGCCCGGGACGGCGGCGGCGCTGGTCGGCCTCTGGCTGGCTTACGGCGTCTGGCTGGTGGCGCGCGGGATCACCCTGGGGCTGCGGGCCCGCGGCCGGGCCTGGGCGGTCATCGGCGCGGTGCGCTGAGGCGGCCTCAGCGGCCCAGGTCGCGCGGGCCGATGGTGGGCCCGTGCTGGAAGGGCCGCACCCGCGGGCCGCCGTCGGTCACCCGCGACAGGTCGGGGAAGCCCGGCCGGTCGGCGGCGGGAAGCGGCGCGGCCCGCTCGATCCTGACGCCGCGTTCGGCCAGCCCGCTCGCCGTCCGCTCGCGCAGCCGGGGCAGCATCGCGTACAGCTCGTCGCCCGGGCAGGCGGTGGCGTTGAAGTCGCGGTGGCCGCGGATGGCGGAGTGCGGGTCGAGCCGGTAGCTCCGGCACAGCCACACGCAGGTCTCCACCAGCGCGTCGAACATCGCGCCGGGCGGGGTGGCCGAGGTGTAGGTGCCCTCGTTCTCGATGCCCAGGGCGGTGGCGTTGTGGTTGGCGACGTGGGCGCCGACGACGTGGCGGCCGGAGCGGACGGCCTCCAGGGAGCGGTTGCGGCCCTCCATGATGTGGCCGCCCCGGCTGATGGTCAGCTGCTGGCCGGCGTCGGCCCAGCCGTTGCCGTCCATGTGGTGGTCCTGGATCCGCCGGGAGAGGGCGGCGGCCGCCGCCCAGGAGGTGTCGGACTGGTTGGCCGTCGCGGTGTGGTGCACCACGATGTGGGCGGGGCGGCTGTCGAGGACGGTGGCGGCGGTCGTCGGCGGCCTGGCGCCCCAGTCGGCGCGGGTGCGGACGCGCGGTTCGGCGGCGGCCGCCGCCCCGGCCGGGGCGAGCACGCCCCCGGGGCCCACGAGCAGCGCTCCTCCGGTCACGAGGACGGCGTTCCTGAGCAGGGTCCTGCGGTCGGCGTGTCCGAACTCGTGGTGCGACATGACGTCCCCCAGAAGTCAGTTCATCCCCCAGTCCACATCTTCACTCTTTGGAGTCGTTCTGTCACCTATAGCAACTTTATGCAGCTCATACGCGTGTTGGCCGGCCCGAGCAGCTCGGGCCGGCCAAGTTCTCCGTGAGGGGACGGCTCAGCCTCGCTCGCCGGCGCCCAGTGCGGGGCCGTGGTCGAAGCGCGCCGTCTCAGGGCGTTCGGGAGTGAGCGGGAAGGCCGGCCGCTCCTGCGGCGCGAGCGCCGCCTGGGCGGGGATCCGGACGCCGTTGGCGGCCAGGGTGTCGGCCACCCGCTGCCTGATGGTGGGCAGCATGCCGTAGAGCACGTTGCCCGGGCAGGCGGTGGCGTTGAAGTCGCGGTGGCCGACGATCCTGCTGGGCGCCAGCCCATACACGGTGCACAGCCAGGCGCAGGTGGCGACCAGCGCGTTGATCATCACCGCCGGCGGAGTGGCGGAGGTGTAGAGCCCTTCGTTCTCGATGCCGATGGTGCTGGAGTTGTAGTTCGCGACGTGGGCGCCGACGACGTGGTCGCCGGCCCGGATGGCGGGCAGCGAGCGGTTGCGGCCCTCCATGATGTGGCCGCCCCGGCTGATGGTCAGCTGCTGGCCGGTGTCGGCCCAGCCGTTGGTGTTCATGTGGTAGTTCTGGATCGCCCGGGACAGGGCGGCCGCGGCCGCCCAGGAGGTGTCGGACTGGTTGGCCGTCGCGGTGTGGTGCACCACGATGTTGGCGGGTGCGCGGTCGAGCACCTGGGCCGGGCTCGACGGGGCGCGGGCGCCCCAGTCGGCGCGGGTGCGCACATTGGGTTCGGGGGCCATCGACACGGTCGCCGCCTGAACGGGGAAGGCGTGACCGGCGAGGCCGCCGACGAGAACACCACCGGTGACCACCGCGGCGCCGCGGAAGACGGATCTTCGCGAGTGCGCGTGGCCGGCACTTTCTGCCATCTACGGCTCTCCTTTCGGAAGTAACTTCCGAAGGAATTATCACCCGGAGACGGCGATCTGTCACGGACGGTTCCATTTGCCGGAAAAAGGGAGATTCTCGACCAGATCTTTCCGGGCACGACGAAGGCCGGCGCCCGCTCGCGCGGACACCGGCCGGTCGGACCTGCGGGCGGATCAGCCCTTGACGACCTCGAACTCGAGCGTGGCGCTCACCTCGGGGTGCAGGCGGACGCTAACCTCGTGCCGGCCCGCCGTCTTGATCGGGTTGCGCACCTCGATCCGGCGCTTGTCCAGATCAGGGCCGCCGGAGTCCTTCACCGCGGCGGCGATGTCGGCGGCGGTGACCGAGCCGAACAGGCGGCCGTTGTCGCCGACCTTGCTGGCCAGCCGCACCTGGACGCCCTTGAGCTGGTCGGCGACCTGCTGGGCGTCCTCAAGGCTGCGGATGTCGCGGACGCTGCGGGCGCGCTTGATCGAGTCGATCTCGCGCTGCGCCCCGCGGGTCCAGCGGATCGCGAACTGCCGGGGCAGCAGGTAGTTGCGGCCGTAGCCGTCCTTGACCTCGACCACGTCGCCCGGGGCGCCGAGGCCGGTGACTTCCTGGGTCAGAATGAGCTTCATCGGTGTCTCCTCTCCTTCCCAGGCGTGCTAGCGAGCGGTGCTGGTGTAGGGCAGCAGCGCCATCTCGCGCGCGTTCTTGATCGCGGTGGCGACATCGCGCTGGTGCTGGGTGCAGTTCCCGGTGACCCGGCGGGCGCGGATCTTGCCCCGGTCGGAGATGAACTTGCGCAGCAGCGTGGTGTCCTTGTAATCGACGTAGGAAAGCTTCTCCTGGCAGAAAACGCAGACCTTTTTCTTCGGCTTGCGTACCGGAGGCTTGGCCATCGTGGTGCTCCTTCGTCAGAGCCCCGCCGCGAGGCGGGGATGGTCAACGGGAATGGGATGCTTCGGCTAGAACGGCGGCTCGTCGGAGAACCCGCCGCCGCCGGAGTCGAAGCTCGGGCTGTTGGCCCAGGGGTCGTCGGCCGGCGCGGAGTTGCGGGAGGCGGACTGGTTGCCGCCGCCGAAACCGCCGCCGCCCTGACCGCCGCCGTAGCCACCGCCGCCGCCGAACCCGCCGCCCTGGCCACCGGACCGCTGGGTCTTGGTGACCTTGGCCGTGGCGTTGCGCAGCGAGGGGCCGACCTCGTCGACCTCGATCTCGTAGACCGTGCGGCGTTCGCCTTCCTTGGTCTCGTACGAGCGCTGCCGCAGCCGGCCCTGCAGGATCACGCGCATGCCGCGCTGCAGGGTCTCGGCCACGTTCTCCGCGGCCTGGCGCCAGACGTTGCAGGTGAGGAAGAGGGCTTCGCCGTCCTTCCACTCACCGCTCTGCCGGTCCAGGAACCGCGGGGTCGAGGCCACGCGGAACTTGGCGACCGCCTGGCCGCTGGGCGTGAAACGCAGTTCAGGGTCGTCGACGAGGTTGCCGACGAGCGTGATCTGGGTGTCGCCTGCCATGGGCAGCTCCAGGGAGAGTTCCTGGCGCACGGCCCGGTTCGGCCGGGCTGCGCCGGAGGGTTCGGTCGGGGAGCCGGCGCGGCTCCCCGGGGAGACGGCCGGCGGTGGTGCGGGTCAGTGCACCTCGGGGCGGAGGATCTTCGTGCGCAGCACGGCCTCGGTCAGGTTCAGCTGGCGGTCCAGCTCCTTGACCGTGTCGGGCGTGGCGGACAGGTCGATGACCGCGTAGATCCCCTCGGCCTTCTTCTGGATCTCGTACGAGAGCCGGCGCTTGCCCCAGACGTCGACCTTCTCGACGGTGCCGCCGTCATTGCGGACGACGCCGAGGAACTGGTCGAGCGACGGGCCGACGGTGCGCTCGTCGAGGTTGGGGTCGAGGATGACCATCATTTCGTAACGACGCATGCGAGCTGCATGCCTCCTTTGGACTCGGGCGGCCACGGTGTGCTCCGTGGCAGGAGGGCGTTTGCGGACCCCGCGGACCTTTGCGGGGAACAGACACGTCAGGTTACCAAGGCGCGGGGACAGTCTGGGCCGTTCGGACGCTCAGGCGCTCCCCGCGGGCACCCGCGCGGCACGGCCGGCCCAGACGCCCCAGGCGAAGCGGTCGGGCGCGTCCGAAAGCACCCCGCCGGAGGGGTCGTCCACGCCGCCGGCCCGCACCGGGTCGCGGCCCGGCGCGAAGACGTCGGCCAGCACCAGCGCGCACAGCAGCGCGACCGCGGCGAAGCGGCCCAGCAGCAGCAGGCCGTACACGTCGAAGCCGATGCCGGCGACCGGCAGCCCGGCCAGGTCCTCAGGGCCGGACATGCTGAGCAGGTACCACCAGATCCCGACGAAGTAGCCGATCTCGGCCAGCTGCCAGAGCCCGAGCGCGCCGAACCTGGGCCGGGCCAGCACGGCCAGCGGCACCAGCCAGAGCACGAACTGCGGCGACCAGACCTTGTTGGTGAGCAGGAAGGCGGCGACCACCAGGAAGAGCAGCTGGGTGAGCCGGGGCCGGCGCGGCGCGCACAGCGCGACCACGGCGATGGCCGTGCAGGCCAGCACGAAGGAGCCGGTGCCGAGGGTGTTCACCTGGTCAGGCTGGATCTGGACGCCCCACTCCTGGAGCGCGTACCAGATGGAGCCCCAGTCGGCCATGCGCTCGGAGCTGAAGACGAAGAAGGTGGACCAGCCGTGCGGTGCGGCGAGCATGACCGGCAGGTTGAGGGCCAGCCAGGTGCCGGCCGTGGTGGCCAGGGCGAGGAAGAAGGCGCGCAGCCGGCCGGCGCGCAGGCAGAGCAGGAACAGCGGGCCGAGGAAGACCAGCGGGTAGAACTTGGCGGCGATCGCGGCGCCGAGCAGCACCCCGGCGAGCGCGGGCCGCCGCGCGCCCCAGGCGACGATGAACAGGACCGACAGGGCGACCGCCATCAGGTCCCAGTTGATGAAGGCGGCCAGGAAGGTGCCGGGGGCCAGCGCCATGAACAGGGCCGACCGCATCCGCCGCCGGTCGCCGGCCGCGGCGGCGACGGCGAAGACGGCGACGACCAGGAAGGCGCCCATCAGCAGGGCCGTCAGGTCGAAGAAGAGGAAGCCGCGGGCCCAGGCGTCCTCGATCGGCCCGACGACCGAGGAGAGCAGGAACATGACGGCGCCGATGAGCACCGGGTACTCCAGGTCGTACTGGAGGTAGGGCACCACGCCGTCGGTGAAGCCGTAGCCGTAGTAGAGCGGGTAGACGTCGGTGTAGCAGGCGAAGGCGTAGCGCCCCGCCCCCTCCCAGTGGCCGCCGAAGCGGCACGGCGCCTTGGCGAGGTAGGCGAGCACGAGCCCCGCCACCGAGGCCAGCAGCAGGTAGGGGGCGAGTTCGCGGACCGCGGACGCGCCGGTGCCGGCGGTCGGACCGCCGGCACCGTGTTCGCGCTGGGACTCCCCGGTCACGTCGACCCGGTGGTGTCACCGCGCCGCCCGTTGGAGCCCTGAGCGGCCGCGTCGCTGTTCTGCTGCTCCTCGCACTGCCAGGGGAACGGCTCCTGGCACTCCCCGTCCGGCGGGGTCGACGACGGATCCGGGTCCGGCTCGACCGGCGTGCAGCCGGGCGGCCACATGTTGCCCTCGTCCTCGCACGGGGTGCTGGACGGGGTCGGGGTCGTCGGGTCGGGGCTGGTGGACGGGGTGGAGGGGTCCGGGCTGGGCTCGGGCTCCGTCTCGGTGGAAGGGTCGGGCGACGGCTCCACCGGCACGAAGTCCTGCGCGGTGCCGATCCGGGCCGGCGGGTCGAACTGCCTGACTTCCTCGCCGTCCATGGCCGCGGTCATGAACTCGCGCCAGATCTCGGCCGAGGTGCCGCCGCCGGAGTAGGTGTCGCCCAGCGCCTCGCCTTCGGCGTCGAAGAGGCCCACGGCGGTGGCCAGCTGGGGGACGTAGCCGGCGAACCAGGTGGACCTGGCCTCCTCGGAGGTACCGGTCTTGCCGGCCACCGGGCGGCCGTCGGGCAGCGCCGCGGCGGCGCCGGTGGCGCCGGGCTGGACCACCGCCTGCATGGCGAAGGTGGCGTCGCGCGCGACCTCGGCCGAGAAGGCCTGGGAGTCGGTGATCTCCTCTCCGGGCGAAGGCTCCAGCTCCTCGCCCTCGCGGTTGAGCACCTGCTCGATGAGGTGCGCGTCGCGGTGGACGCCCTGCGCGGCGAAGGTGGCGTACACCGAGGCGAGGTCGACGGCGCGCACCTGGTGGATGCCCAGCGCGATGTTGGGACCCGGTGTGGCCGTCTCCCACTGCGACTCCCGGATGCCGGCCTCCGTGCCTATCCGTATCACCTCGTCGGGGGTGACCTCGATCGCCAGCTGCACGTAGGTCGTGTTGACCGACTGCGCCGTGGCCTGGACCAAGTCCACTACGCCGTGGGACTCGTTGCCGGCGTTGTTCACCGGCTCCTGCAGACCCTCGAAGCTCTGCGGCGAGTCGCCGTCGAAGCGGCTCTCCAGGCTGATGCCCCGCTCCAGTGCGGCGGCGAGCACCACCGGCTTCATGGAGGAGCCGGCCTGCGCCTGGAGGTACAGCGAGTTGTCGGCCTGCTCGGCGAGGTTCGCGCCGCCGTAGAAGGCGCGGATGCCGCCGGTGGCGGGGTCGATGGCGGTGAGGCCGGTGCGGAAGTTTTCGGGCAGGTCGGCGTTCTGGACCGCTTCCTCGGCCGCCTCCATCAGCGCCGGGTCGAGAGTGGTGTGGACCTGCCAACCGCCGACGTTGATCTCGTTGTCGGTGAGGTCGTAGCGCTCGCGCAGCTCGTTGCGCACCGCCTCGATCATGTACCCGCGCTGGCCGGCGTACTCCTCGCCGAGCTCGTAGGGGATGGGTTCGGGGAACTCCTGCTCGGCGCGGTCGGCCGCCGACAGGGTGCCGCTCTCGACCATGTTGTCGAGCACGTAGTTCCAGCGGAACTCGAGTTCCTCGCGGACGGCGTCGTTCTCCTCCGAGAGGTTCTCGAAGTTGCCCGGCTGCTGGATCAGCGCGGCCATGAACGCGGACTGGGCGACGTCCAGCTCGCCCACGCTGGTGCCGAAGTACGCCTGCGCGGCGGACTCGATGCCGTTGGCCTGGCGGCCGAAGTAGATGGTGTTGAGGTACTGCTGCAGGATCTGGTCCTTGGACAGGCTCTGCTCGACCCGGAGCGAGATCATGATCTCGCGCAGCTTCCGGGTGATGCTGACGTCCTGGGACAGGGTCTCGTAGTAGTTGCGCGCCATCTGCTGGGTGATGGTGGACGCGCCCTCGATCCGGGAGCCGCCGGTGGCGATCGCGTTGTACACGACCCGCGCCAGGCCCGGGATGGAGATCGCGGGGTCGGTGCGGAAGGTCTGCTGCTCGGCGGCGATGACCGCTTCCTGCACGTGTTCGGGCACGTCCTCGATCTCGACCGGCACCCGGTTGGAGGTTCCGATCGTGGCCAGCTCGGTCTCGTCCCCGAAGTACATCGCGGTGTCGGCCGACTCGGCGTCGGCCTGCGCCCTCAGTTCGTCGGCGCCAGGGGTGGTGGCGTAGGCGACGCCGAGCAGGCCGACCGCGCCCACGAAGCCGAGGCCCATCACGCCGAGCGCGGGCTTCCACGCCCGGGCGAAGAAGCGGCGGACGGGACCGCGGTCGTCGTCCTCCTCGACCTTCTTGCGGCGCGCGCGCCCGCGCGGGTCGGCGGCGCGGCCGCGCGGACGGCGGTGGTCGTCGTCGGGGCGGCGGCGGCCGCCCGGGCCGGAGCCGTGCCTGCTCTCGGAGCCGGCCCGGCGGCGGCCGGCGGGCTCGCCGGGGTCGGTGGTGCGCAGTCTGCGGTCGGACTCGGCGCGGCGGCGGCCGCCCTCGGGGCGCTCGGAGCGCATGGCGCCGTCGGCCGCGGCGGCGCGGCGGCGCCCGCCGGGCGGCGGCGCCTCGGAGCGGGTGCGGCGCTCGCCTTCGGCTCTGCGGCGGCCGCCCTCGGGGGCGGCGCGGCGGCCCTCCGGTGCGGCCCGCCGGCCGCCCTCGGCGGCGGGGTCGGCGGCGCGGCGGCGCGAGCCGCCCTCGGGTTCGGCCCGGCGGCGCCCGCCCGGCGGTTCGGCCCGCCGGCGGCCGGCCTGGCGGCCGCCCGTGTCGTCGGGGCGGCGGCGCTTCTTCTTGATCGGTCGGTCGTACTGGGGGTTGTGGCCCCAGAAGCCCATGTCGGTGTCTTCCACCGATCGACGGCGCCGCTCGCCGCCGGGCGGCTCCTCCGCCCGGCGGCGACCTTCAAAATCACGGGGGTTGCTGGTACTCACGCGTCCTCGTTCAGTTGATGCGACGGACTGACCGGCGGGTGAGCGGGAACCGGCGAATAGACGCTAGTGCCCGAACCGCGATCTCGTACAGATAACGGACGCGGTTCCGCATCGGCAGGTCCGGCGCGTCGGCCGGGTCGGGGGCGGTGGCGTGCGCGCACACGGAGCGGTCCGCCGCGCGGCCGACCCGGTGTCCACTGCTGTGCGTGAACGCCTCAGCGTAACCGTGGCGCGGCGGGTGACGGCGTGCGTGACCACGGCTGACTGCGTTCGTGACGTCGCCACCATAGCCGAGAGCACGGGTGGGCGAATCGGCGTTTCGGCGGATCAGGGACGGGACGCTCGCCCGCTCCCGGGCGTCGCCGAAGATCATCGGCACGTGCGGAGCATCACATCGCCGCGCACGGGCCCACGAGCGGACCGGTCGCCGGACGGGGCGCACCGGCCACTCTGTGCGATCGCGTCGCTGTGGGCACATGGGGGTCAGCGTACGCGCCATGCCCCCGCACCGTTGCCCCGTACCTGACATTTGTCCCAGAAGGCCGGTTTAGCGCCAAGAAAGCGCTGGTTGCGGAGGTATAGGGCAGGACGTATCGTCGTGATATATCGACTCGATATATGCCTGCCGTTCGGCGGACTTTCGGTCGGCGCCCGCCGCCGGGCCGCCGGCGGCGGACCGGGCCACCGGGGAGGAGGGACCATGGCCGCACGCCGGCCCGACCGCGCCAAGGCGCTCGAACTCGCCGTCCTCGGCCTGCTCGCCGACGCTCCGCTGCACGGCTACGAGCTCCGCAAGCGGCTGAACACCACGCTCGGCGCGCTGCGCGCCTTCTCCTACGGGTCCCTCTACCCGTGCCTGAAGGACCTGCTGCGCCGCGGGCTGATCGCCGAGGACACGCGCGTCCCGGCCGCCGATCCCGGGCGCGGGGCGCCGGCCCGGCCGCTGGCCGGGCGCCGGGCCAAGATCGTCTACCGGCTGACCCCCGAAGGCCGCGAGCACCTGCGGCGCAGGCTGGCGGAGGCGGGGCCCGCGGCCTGGGAGGACGACGGCTTCGGTGTGCACTTCACCCTGTTCGCGCAGACCAGGGCCGATATCCGGCTGCGCATCCTGGAGGGCAGGCGCAACCGGCTGGAGGAGCGGGTGGAGAGCTGCCGCACGGCGCTCGCCCGCACCCGCGAGCGCCAGGACGGGTACGCGGCGGAGCTGCAGCGGCACGGCCTGGAGTCCGTGGAGCGCGAGGTCCGCTGGCTGAACGAGCTGATCGGCCGCGAACGGGCCGCGGCCGGGGAACGCGGCGCGCAGCAGCGCCGCCACGCGCCGTCGAGCGGCACCGACCGGGGGGACGCGGACTGAGAGCCGCGCCGGTGCGACCACCAACAACCGAAGGAGCAGCTGATGGGTTCGGTACGCGTAGCCGTCGTGGGTGTCGGCAACTGTGCGGCCTCCCTGGTCCAGGGCGTCCACTACTACCGGGACGCCGATCCGGCCGCCCAGGTCCCCGGCCTCATGCACGTCAGGTTCGGGCCGTACCACGTGTCCGACATCGAGTTCGTGGCCGCCTTCGACGTGGACGCCAAGAAGGTCGGCCGCGACCTGGCCGAGGCGATCTCGGCCAGCGAGAACAACACCGTGAAGATCTGCGACGTGCCGCCCACCGGCGTGCTGGTGCAGCGCGGACCCACCTACGACGGTCTGGGCAGCTTCTACCGGGAGATCATCGAGGAGTCCGACGACGACGCCGTCGACGTGGTCGCCACCCTCAAGGCGACCGGCGCCGACGTGCTGGTGTCGTACCTGCCGGTGGGCTCGGAGGAGGCCGACCGCTTCTACGCGCGCTGCGCGCTGGACGCGGGGGTCGCCTTCGTCAACGCGCTGCCGGTGTTCATCGCCTCGGACCCGCAGTGGGCGGCCAGGTTCGCCGACGCCGGGGTGCCGATCGTCGGCGACGACATCAAGTCGCAGGTGGGCGCCACCATCACCCACCGGGTGCTGGCGCGGCTGTTCGAGGAGCGGGGGGTGGCGCTGGAGCGCACCTACCAGCTGAACTTCGGCGGCAACATGGACTTCATGAACATGCTGGAGCGCGAGCGGCTCCAGTCGAAGAAGCTGTCCAAGACGCGCTCGGTCACCTCGCAGATTCCCCGCGAGATGGGCCAGGGCTCGGTGCACATCGGCCCGTCCGACCATGTGCCGTGGCTGGACGACCGCAAGTGGGCCTATGTGCGGCTGGAGGGGCGGGCCTTCGGCGACGTGCCGCTGAACATGGAGTACAAGCTGGAGGTGTGGGACTCCCCCAACTCCGCCGGCATCATCATCGACGCCATCCGGGCCGCCAAGATCGCCAAGGACCGCGGTATCGGCGGCCCGCTCCTGTCGGCCTCCTCCTATTTCATGAAGTCGCCGCCGGAGCAGCACTCCGACAGCGAGGCGCGCGAACTGGTCGAGCGCTTCATCCGCGGCGAG
This sequence comes from Allonocardiopsis opalescens, assembly GCF_003002095.1. Taxonomy (GTDB): domain Bacteria; phylum Actinomycetota; class Actinomycetes; order Streptosporangiales; family Streptosporangiaceae; genus Allonocardiopsis; species Allonocardiopsis opalescens. The sequence continues at coordinate 148,634 of NZ_PVZC01000003.1, forward strand.
ATCGAGCGCTGAGCCCGCTCCGCCGCCCCGGCCGGCCACCCGCCGGCCGGGGCGGTGGGACGGCTCTCACCCGGCCGGGCGCGGGTCCCGGGTCCTGAACCCGGGAATGGCGATGCGCCCGGTCGCCAGGTAGAAGGGTGCGGGCACCGGGGGGCGGCGGAGGCGCGCCAGCCGGGCGGCCGCCGCCTTCGGCCAGCCGAGCGCCCGGGTGCCGGTGAAGAAGACGTACATGGTGTCGCGGTCGGCCTCGGTGTCCCCGTAGTGGAACGACGGGCCGCAGCCGCCGTCGGCGAACCACGGCAGCGGCTCGGCGTCGGTGTCCAGCAGCCGCACCGGTGCGCCGGTCCAGTCGGCCCGCCGGCCCGAGGGCCGCGGCGAGCGCAGCCACCACAGCCCCTGCGCCGGGTAGCCGGGGGTGCCGTACAGGTTGGTGCCGCGGGCGACCACCATCTCGTAGTGGCCGTCCACCCGCTGGACGGCGTTGTCGAAGTAGCCGTCTTCGGTGGAGAACAGCACCCGCGGGCTGCTCCAGCGGAGGCCGTCGTCGCCTTCGACGTGCTCCAGCCGGTAGTCGGGCAGCTCGCCGCGGCCGACCTCGTGCGGGGCGGACAGGTACCACATGCGCCAGACGCCGTCGTCGCAGCGGACCAGCGGCTCCAGCACGCTGGGCCGCTCGGGGGTGCCGGTGTGCACCGGGGGGCCGTGCCGACGCCAGCCGGCCGGTGTGCGCGCCAGGAAGCCGATGGCGTACCGGCTGCGGCGGCCGGTGACCGCCCGGGAGGCGTGGCCCGCGTAGTAGACGCGCTCCTCCTCCCGGCCGCCGGGACCGGGGCCGCGGACGTAGGAGGGGGTGTGCCTGCCGCCTGCGTCCCACTCGCCCCTGGGCGGAGCCGGGGCCAGCGCGAGCGCGCGGTCGGGGCGGGCGGGGTCGGTGATCAGCGCCCACTCGGTGCTGGACAGGGGTGCGCCCTCGGGGAGGGCGGCGGCGAACAGCAGCACCTTGAAGCGGTTGGTGAAGCCGCCCAGGAACATCACCCAGCGCCCGTCGATCCGGTGGACGTCCGGGTCGCTGAGGCCCCAGACGTTCCGCACCGGGCGGAGGCCGGTGAGCATGTCGAAGAAGGCGACCGCCCCGTTCGCCCCCGAGGCGCGCCACCGGTCCACCTGGTCTCTCAGCATCCGACTCTCTCCATTTTCGAATCTCTCGGCTTTAGAGAGAGATTAGAATGCGACCATGAGCCGACACAAGCCCGAGCACCAGCGGCTGTCCGAGCAGCTGTTCGACGCGGCGCTGGCCCTGGCCCGGCTGGGCGAGGACTTCGACCGGCTGCACGGGCTGCAGGGCGCCGAGGGAGAGGCCCTGCTGCTGGTGCTGGACGCGTCCCGCGACGGCGGCCCGGACGACGGTGGCGGCGCGGCACCGATGACGCCCGGCCGGCTGGGCAGCGCGCTGCGGCTGCCCTCGGCGTCGGTGACCGCCCTCGTCGACCGCCTGGAGCGGGCCGGCCATGTCCGGCGCGTCCGCGACACCGGCGACCGGCGGCGGGTGCTGCTGGTGCCGAGCCCGGCGGCCCGGCGGGCCAGGGACGCCTACTGGGGCGGGCTCAACGAGCGGATCGTGGCGGCCATGGACGAGTTCGGCGATGACGAACTGGCCGCCGTCGAGCGCTTCCTGCGGCGGGTGGCGGGCCTGGCCTCGGACCACCGCGCCGAGGGGGCCGATTGACCGCGGCGGCTCCGGCGGCGTCGGAAGGCTTCTCAGCTGCGCGGACGCGGCTCGCGTGCCCGGCGGCCGCCCGTACCGGTGGGCCGGCCTCCGTCGTACCCTGAAGCCCGCACGCGATGAGCAGGAGGTCGAGGTGGCCGAGACGACGCTGACCGAGCCGACGGTGGCCGAGGTGATGGCCGAGCTGGCCGGGCTGGAGGACCCGAAGGCGCGCGCGGTGAACGAGAGGCACGGAGACGACCACGGCGTGAACCTCGGCAAGCTGCGCGCGCTCGCGAAGCGGCTGAAGACGCGGCCGGAACTCGCCCGCCGCCTCTGGGAGACGCGGGACGGCGCCGCGCGGCTGCTGGCCATCCTGATCTGCCGCCCGAAAAGCTTCGAGCGGGACGAGTTGGACGCCATGCTGCGCGAGGCGCGCACCCCCAAGGTGCACGACTGGCTGGTCAACTACGTGGTGAAGAAGAACCCGCACGCGGAGTCGCTGCGCCTGGCCTGGTCGGCCGATCCCGATCCCGCGGTCGCGAGCGCCGGATGGGCGCTGACCACCGAACGCGTGGCCAAGCGGCCCGCCGGCCTCGACCTCGCGGGCCTGCTCGACGTCATCGAGGCCGAGATGAAGGACGCCCCGGACCGCCTGCAGTGGGCGATGAACCACTGCCTGGCCCAGATCGGCATCGAGCACGCCGAGCACCGCGCCCGCGCGATCGCCATCGGCGAGCGCCTGGAGGTGCTCAAGGACTACCCGACTCCCCCCGGGTGCACGTCCCCGTTCGCGCCCGTCTGGATCACCGAGATGGTGCGCCGACAAGACGACGAGTAGTCGAGCAGGCGGGCCCGCCGCCGTCCCCCGAAACCCTTGTCCACAGAGAACCTTCGGACCGAGCACTTATCCACAGCTCCCCCCGCCTCCCCTGGACGCTCCCCCTTGACAAGCCGCACCCTGGACGCGTGGGGATTGGTTCTTTCCTTTGGGGTGGCGTGCCCCCTGGTCGGGGCGGGGTGTGGGTGGGGTGCGGCCGACGTCCGGCCGACGTGCGACCCCCCGCGCGGCCCCGCCGACCGGCTCGGGCGGCCGGCGGGGGCGGGGCGGGGGCGGGATTGCGGCGCTCCCAGGGAGCGACCGGGTCGGCACCGCTCCGGTGTCCGGCGGTGAACGGGGTCAGTCGTCCAGCTCTCCGGTGGCGTAGCGCCGGGCCTCGAGCCGGGCCGCGTAGCGGTCCCTGCGGTTGTGGGCCCGCCTCCAGTCGCCCATCTCCCTCTTGGCGGCGCGTCCGTTGGGTCCCAGGCAGCAGGTCTGGCCGATCGCGGGCATCCACCGGCAGCGTGTGCCGGATTCCTCCCGGGTGAGGGCCGGGGGCAGGTCGCAGGGACCGTAGCGGTGGTCGTGGACCGGTCGAGGGCCGTGCTCCAGGAAGCGCACCCACACCGGCTTCGTCTTGTCCGTACGGGACATGGTCGTTCGCTCCGGAACCGCCGCCCGTGGCTCCCGGACCTTCCGGGCGGGCGGCCAGGTACTCCGCTGCACCGCGACCACGCTCCTCTCTTCTCCTCCGTCCACGGCCCCGGCCGACCCGGCACCTGCGATCCACGAGAGTGGAAAGCCTTGCAGGATATCCGGACGCATCAGACGCACACAAGAGCCCCTACCGGAACCCGTCATGGCCGCCGACCATGGGGACCCGCTCCGCGATATCCGTTCGACCGCCCCTATTGATCGATATACCTTATGCCCGATCAGCCCACTTTCGAAGCGATAATCCGAATCAATAAACGATCATTCCGCAAATTCCCGAACAGGGTTGACCGGGATTCCGATCCAAAGTAAAAATCTACTTATGGACATAACTCAGGTATGGAGGAAGGACTGGACGTCGGGATGGACGACGCTCCACCCTTTCGAACTGTACGGCGAGTACTATCTCCTTTCGTACAAGAGCGGATCAGGCCACGCCAGCCTGGACAAGTTCCATAAGGACGGCGAATACAGCAACATATGGACCCAGCGCTGGACCACGGGCTGGACGACGCTCTATCCGTTCGAGATGTACGGCGGCTACTACCTGCTCTCCTACAAGAGCGGCTCGGGTGACACGAGCCTGGACAAATTCGACAAGAGCGGCGGCTACAGCAACGTCTGGACCCGGCAGTGGACGACGGGCTGGACGACGATGACCCCGTTCGAACTGTACGGCGAGCCCCATCTGCTGTCCTATAAGAGCGAATCCGGACAGGCCGACCTGGACCGGTTCGACCTGTGAATCCAGGCCGGCCCCGTGATGGCGCCCCGCGGCATCGCGGGGCCGGTTTGGCTACAGTGGCGCGATGCGTGAAACGCTCGAAGAGATCGACCGGCTCCAGGCGCTGCTCGACGCCTCCCTGGCCCGCTCCACCACCCATTTGCGCTCGATCGTCGCCGAGCGCACCATCACCGCGGCGCAGCTCACCCAGGTCCTGACCGGCATGTGCACGCTCGCGCTGTCCACCGTGACGGCGAAGGGCGAGCCGCGGATCAGCGGCGTGGACGGGCACTTCCTGCACGGCGCCTGGCACTTCGGCACGGCGCGCACCGCCGCCAAGGCCCGCCACCTCGCCGCCCGCCCCGCCGCCAGCGCCGCGCACCTGCGCGGCGAGGACCTGGGCGTGTTCACCCACGGCACCGTGGAGGTCCTCAACCCCGAGCACGGCGAGCCGGCCGCGGACTGGCCCGCACTGCTCGATTACTTCAAGGACTTCTACGGCGAGAACGCCTTCGACTGGGACGACGAGGTCGTCTACTACCGGCTGCGCCCGCACTGGATGACCGTCTACGCCCCCGACGTCGCGAAGCTGCTCAGCGGCTGAGGCCGGGTTCACCGGCCGACCGGCACTCGCTCCCGCATGCAGCGACCTGGGATTTCTTTCTGAACTCAGCCCTCCCAGGAAGGCGCGGGAGCGGTATCGTCTGCGGTCGGGCGCCGCTTCTCGGGCGCGGGCCGCTGCCCGGCCGTGCGCGCCGCGCACCGCCGCCGGAGCTGGGTCCTGATGGACGACTCTGCGGGGACCCCTGCTCACCTGGCCGGCGGGACGCGGGCCCGGTTCGTCGGACGGACGGTCCGGCGCACCGGTCCGGGTGCGCTGCCGCGCGCCGAGGCAGGCGGGTCCAGCCGGAAGCTCGGGCTGTACCTGAGGTGGAGACTCGCCCGACGCTGGGGCCATATCGGCGAGCAGGGGATCGCCGCCGCGCACGCGTGCGGGCCGCCGCCCGCAACGCTCCGGCCCGTGCCGGGCCCTCCTTCCGGCCGCCGCACCGGCTGGGTCCGCTTCCGCCACCCACCCGCGCGACGGCCGTGCCGCCGCCTACCGCAGCACGGCCGGCACGCTCAGGCTCAGCCAGCCCGCCGGGGTCTCGGCCACCCGGACCCCGCCCAGGTCGGGCACCGCCAGGGTGGGCGGCGCGCCCTCGGCGCAGCGCGGCCCGACCCCGAGCACGGTCGCGCCGAGCGCGAGGCCGGCCGCGACCCCGGCCGGAGCGTCCTCGACCACCACCGTCGCCTGCGGGTCGACGCCCAGCGCCTCGGCGCCCAGCCGGTAGCACTCGGGGTCGGGCTTGCCCGCGCGCACGTCGTCGGCGGTGATGAGCACCTCCGGCTCGGGCAGCCCGGCCGCCGCGATCCGGGCCCGCGCCAGCGAGCGGCTGCACGAGGTGACGATCGCCCAGCGCTCCGCCGGCAGGCCGCGCAGCAGCCGGAGCGCGCCGGGCAGCGCCTCGATCCCGTCCAGCATCCGCTCCTCGCGGGCCAGCATCACCGCGTTGTCGGCGTGGTTCAGCTCCGCCGAGCGGCCCGGCAGCAGTTCGGCCATCACCTCGTGGCCCGGCCGTCCGGGCGAGACGGCCAGGACGTCGCGCACGTCGATGCCGTGCCGGGCCGCCCACTCCGTCCAGACCCGCTCGACCACCGCCCCCGAGTCGAGCAGGGTGTTGTCGAGATCGAAGAGGATGGCGTCGACGAGGATGGTGGTGTGGCCGGGCGCGGTGGCGCCCCGGACGTCGGCAAGGGTCACTGCTGGCTCCTCCGGAGCTGTCGGAAAGTTTTTGTTCACTCATTTTACAAAATGAGAGAGGCGATGCACAGCCCACGTTCCGCGGCCTCCCGGCTGCTCACCCTGGTGCACCGCGAGGGCAGGATCAGCCGCTCCGCCGCCACCACCAGGCTCGGCCTGTCCCGCAGCGCCATCGGCCTCGCCATCGAGGCGCTGAGCGAGCTGGGCATGCTGCGCGTCGCCTCGCCCGCGGAACCGGCCGGCCGCGGCCGGCCGTCGCCGTTGATCGAGCCGGCCCCCGGCGGCCCCGCGGTCGTCGCGATCCGGCTGCACCGCACCGGCGCCGAACTCGCCCTCGTCGGCCTCGGCCACCGCGTCCTCGCCCGCGCCTCGCGCGGCTTCCCCTCCGACGACCGGGAGCCCACCGCCGTCTTCGCCCAGCTGGCCGCCTGGACGCGCGAGCTGTCCGACGACCGCCCGCCCGGCCGCGCGGCCATCGCGGTGCCCGGCATGGTCGGCCCCGGCGACGGCCGCATCGCCTCGGCCACCATGTTCGACTGGGTCGACGTGCCCGGCCGCGAACTGGCCCGCGAGCACTTCGGGCCGCTGCCGGTGGAGCTGAGTCGCGACGCGCCACTCAGCGCGGTGGCCGAGTACCGCTACGGCGCGGGCCGCGGCGCCGCGCACCTGCTCTTCCTGTCCTGCACCGACGTGGGCATCGGCGGCGCGCTGGTCGACGGCGACGGGCTCTACCTCGGCAGCGGCTACGCGATGGAGGTCGGGCACCTGTGCCTGGTCCCCGGCGGGCGGCCCTGCCCGTGCGGAGCGCGCGGCTGCCTGCAGACCTACGCCGACAGCGGCGCCCTGCTCGCCGCCGCCGGGCTCACCGGCGAACCGGCCCTGGCCGGCCGCGTCCTGGACGGCGCCGAGGCGGGTGACGCTCAGCTGCTCGCGGCGGTGGACGAGGTCGCCCGCGCGATCGGCGCCGGCCTGCTCACCCTGGTGAACCTCACCAGCCCCGACCGGATCGTGCTGGCCGGCCGGCACGCCCGCGTGCTGCGGCTCCGCCCCGAGCTGGTCACCGGCCCGCTGCGCGCCTCGGTGGTGGCCCGCGCCAGCGGCCCCGGCGTGGTCGCGGCCGAGCTGCCCGACACCGAGCTGCGCGGCGCCGCCGACCTCGCCTTCGCCCCGCTGCTGGCCGCCCCGGAGGCGGCGCGCTGAGCGCCCGCCGCTACTCGGTCCCGTCCGAGGACTCAGCGCCGGACGCGCCGCCGGCCGGGGCGATGCCCTCCTCGGCCGCCCAGCGCAGCAGCTCGCGGGTGGCCGCCTCCACCCCGATGGAGCCGCGGTCCAGCCGCAGCTCCATCAGGAAGCGGTAGGCCTTGCCGACCAGCGGGCCGGGGCCGATGCCCAGCACCCGCTGGATCTCGTTGCCGTCGAGGTCGGGGCGGAGCCTGGCCAGCTCCTCCTCCTCGGCCAGCCGCTCGATGCGCCGCTCGATGTCGTCATAGGCCCGCGACAGCGCGGTCGCCTTGCGCCGGTTGCGGGTGGTGCAGTCGGCACGGGTCAGCACGTGCAGGCGCTCCAGCTCATCGCCGGCGTCACGCACGTAGCGGCGCACCGCGGAGTCGGTCCACTCCCCGGATCCGTAGCCGTGGAAGCGCAGGTGCAGCCCGACCAGCTTGGCGACCTTGGCGACCACGTCCTTGGGGAAGCGCAGCGCCGCCAGCCGCTTGCGCGCCATCGACTCCCCCACCACCTCGTGGTGGTGGAAGGTGACCCGGCCGCCCGCCTCGAAGGCGCGGGTGCGCGGCTTGCCGATGTCGTGCAGCAGCGCCGCCAGCCGCAGCACCAGGTCGGGCGGCATGTTCCGCCGGTGCTCCAGCTCGATGGCCTGGTCGAGCACGGTCAGGGAGTGCTCGTAGACGTCCTTGTGGCGGTGGTGCTCGTCGATCTCCAGGCGCAGCTTGGGGATCTCCGGCAGCACGTGCCGGGCCAGGCCCAGCTCGACCAGCAGCTCGACGCCGGCCCGCGGCCGCTCGGAGAGCAGCAGCTTGACCAGCTCGTCGCGGACGCGCTCGGCCGAGACGATGGCGATGCGGTCGGCCATCGCGGCGGCCGCCTCGCGCACCGGCGGGTCGACGGCGAAGCCCAGCTGCGCCGCGAAGCGCACCGCCCGCATCATCCGCAGCGGGTCGTCGTTGAAGGAGTCCTCCGGGCGGCCCGGAGTGCGCAGCACCTTCGCCCGCAGGTCGGCCATTCCGCCGTAGGGGTCGACGAACTCGTGGCCGGGGAGGCGCACCGCCATCGCGTTGACGGTGAAGTCGCGCCGGGCGAGGTCGCCTTCCAGGGAGTCGCCGTACCGCACGGCCGGCTTCCTGGACTTGGGCGAGTACGACTCGCTGCGGTAGGTGGTGATCTCCAGCTGCTGCCCGTCCTTGCGGCAGCCGACCGTGCCGAACTCGATGCCGACGGTCCAGACGTCGTCGGCCCAGCCCTGCACCAGCTTGAGGATCTGCTCGGGCTCGGCGTCGGTGGTGAGGTCGAGATCGTTGCCGAAGCGGCCCAGCATGATGTCGCGCACGGTTCCGCCCACGATCGCCAGCTCGCGGCCCTGGGCCGCGAAGCGCTCGCCGAGCGCGTCGGCCACGGGAGAGACGCGGCCGAGCAGTTCCTCGATGGCGGCGCGCTGGGTGGCGGTCAGGTCGGGTCGCTGGTTCGGCACGAAAATCGAGGTTAGAGGTTGAGCCGGACACAGGCGAATCCATTGCGGTCCGCCGCCGATCGCCCGCCGCGCGGGCGGTTTCGCGCCCCGCCGTGACCCGCCGGGGGCGCCGTGGCGGGCGCGCACCCCCGCTCGCCTCGTACGCTGAGTACATGTGCCGCCGCGCCGCCCAGCGCCCGTGCCGCCGACTCCGCGAGCGGCACGGCGCTCCGCCGAGCGGATCGGCCGGAATCCCGCACCGTCACTGCGATTCCACGGCTCCCGCCGGAACTCAGGACGGTATTGTCATGAGGGCCGCGACCCGCGCCGATCGGGTGGCCGGCCCGCGGATCCGGGCAGCGCACCCCCGACGCCCGGAGCCGCACCGTCCCCGGATCGGCTCGCGCGCACCGCGGTGCCGGGCCGCCCGTCCGATCGCCGCGCACCCGGGCGACATCCGCAGTACGGTGCGGCAGTCCTACCGAGCCGGACGCGTCCGCCCCGGACGCGTCCCGACGCTGGCGGATCTACGTTGACTCGACCTCTTCGCATGCTCGCCTCGGCCGCGGCGGTCCTCGCCGCCGCGCTGCCGGCCGTCGGCGCCGTCCCCGCCGCGCCGCCGGCCCAGGCCGAGACCCGCGCGACGGAAGTGCCGCTGGCCATCGACCGGCTCACCCCGTCGGCGCCCGACCCCGACAGCACCATCCGGGTGTCGGGCAGCGTCACCAATGTCACCGACTTCGAGCAGCCGCAGGTCGATGTGCGGCTGCGCTACTCCGCCATCCCGCTGACCAGCCGCGACGCCCTCCAGGAGTACCTGGAGGGGTCACTGGAGCCGGGCGGCCTGTCCGTGTCGGAGTCGGTGAGCGGCACCCTGGGGGTGAACGAGTCCAGCGACTGGTCGCTGGAGGTGCCGGCCGCCGAGCTGCCGTTCACCGAGTTCGGTGTGTACCCGATCGCGATCGAGGCGGTCAACGGCGCCGGAGTGCGCATCGCCTACGAGCGCACCCTGCTGCCCTTCGACGGCGCCAACGCCCCCGACCCCACCAGCGTCGCCTGGATCTGGCCGCTGATCGACACCCCCCAGCGCGTCGACGACACCACCTTCCTGGACCAGCAGCTGGACACCTCGCTGGCCCCCGACGGCCGCCTCGGGCAGCTCCTCGCCGTCGGCGACGCGTCGACCATCCCGCTGACCTGGGCCATCGACCCCGCCCTGCTGGACGACGCGGAGGCGATGGCGGCCGAGTCCTACCAGCTCGCCGCGGAGCCGCCCGCCCCCGACGCCCCGTCGCCGTCCGCGGAGCCGGCGCCCGAGCCCTCCGCCGTGCCCGGCAGCGAGAACGCCCGCGCCTGGCTGGAGGACCTGCGCGGCGCCGTCGAACCCGAGAGCCTCATCACCACGCCCTATGCCGACCCCGACGTGGTCGGCCTGATCGACGGCGGCCTGGAGGAGGACATCAACAGCGCCGTCACCGAGGGCACCGTCGCCGCCAACCGGGTGCTGGAAAGCGTGGTGCAGAACGGCATTTCCTGGGCGCCCGACGGCATGCTCGACCCCGACGCGCGCGACGTGCTCGCGGCACGCGGCACCGACACCTTCGTCGTCAGCGACCTCGCCCTCCCGGTGCGCTCCGACGTCGGCCACACCCCCGACGCGGCCGCCACCATCTCCTCCGTGCAGGGCGAGCTGAACGCGGTGGTGACCGACAGCGGCATCACCGAGGCGATCTCCGCCGACACCCGCACCGCGACGGCCGCCACCCAGGCGCGGCAGCTCTTCCTGGCCGAGACCGCGCTGATCAGCCTGGAGCGCCCCGAGGACTCCCGCACCGTGGTGGCCGCCCCCGACCGGCACTGGAACCCCGACCCCGAGTTCGCCGCCGGCCTGCTCGACGCCACCCGCTCCGCCTCCTGGCTGCAGCCCGTCTCCCTCGCCGACGCCGTGGACGGCACCGACTCCACCGGGCTGCGCGGCGAGCTGCGCATCCCCGACGGCGCCGCGCCCGCGCTCGGGCGGCAGGCGCTGGACGAGGTCGCCGCGGTGCGCACCGACATCACCAACCTGACCGGCGCCCTGTCGGCCGAGGAGGGCGCGGCCGAGCGGGCCTTCGAGCGCGCCGTGCTGCGGATGGAGTCGGCCTCCTGGGCCACCTACCGCGACCGCGCCGCCCAACTGCGCGACGCCGTGTCGACCGCGGTCGCCGCCGACGCCGCCCAGATCCGGGTGGTGCCAGGGGAGCCCATCACCCTGGCCGGGCAGAGCGGCACCGCGCCGGTCGTCGTCGCCAACGACCTGGACCACGCCGTCACGGTCCGGCTGACGGCGGTGTCGGAGAACCCGGCCCGGCTGGAGGTCGGCGAATTCGAGGACGTGCTGGAGATCGGGTCCGAGGGCCGCGCCACCGTGCAGATCCCGCTGCGGGCCGGGATCAACGGCCCCAGCGAGATCACCCTCCAGCTGTCGGGCACCGACGGCAGGCCGATCAGCGAGGGCGCCGAGGCGGTGGTGATGCCGGTGGCGGTCACCGGCCTGGGCTCCACCGCCATGTGGATCACCGTGGCCGCGGTGGCGATCCTGGTCGGCGCCGTCGGGATGCGGGTGCTGCGCCGGATCCGGCGGGCCGGGCGGCACGAGGAGCCCCCGGCGCCCGCGCCCCGCGCCGACGACGGCTCCTGGCGGCCGGACGCGTCCACGCCCGAGCGGCCCGCGCGGCCGGCCGTCACCAGCCGCCCGGTGCGCCGCCCGATCGCCGTCCGCGGCACGACCGGCGCATTTCCCCGGAAGAGCGCCGAGGACCCCCGAACAGGTCGATAATCGCTCCACGCGCGCGGTCCGATCCTCGGGCCGGTCCCGGCACTCCTTTCCGGACCGGCGGCGCCCGTCCTCCGGCCGTCCGGCCGGGAGTGCGCCACCGACACGACAGCACGACGAAAGAGGCATGCGGTGACCAACGAGACGACCGGTCCGACGGACCGGCGGACCGCGGAGCCGGCCGGACCCGAGCCGCGGGACGAGCCCGCCGCCGAGCGGTCCGGCGGCGGCTCCGACGTGATGCGCTCCAGCGCGGTGATGGCGCTGGGCACGCTCGCCTCGCGGCTGACCGGCTTCGCCCGCACGGTCGTGTTCGCGGTCGTCCTCGGCACCCAGCTGCTCAATGACGCCTACACCGCCGCGAACACGATCCCGTTCATCATCTACGACCTGCTCTTCGGCGGTCTGCTGGCCAGCGTCATCGTGCCCTTCCTGGTCAAGCGCAGGAAGCTGGACGCCGACGGCGGCCAGGCCACCGAGCAGCGGCTGTTCACGGTGACCGTGGTGGCGCTGTTCGTGCTCACGGCCGTGGCCATCGCCGCCGCCGAGTGGCTGATCCGGATGTACGCGGGCAGCTTCACCACCAACCAGCACGAGGTGGCGGTGCTGCTGGCGCGCTTCCTGCTGGCGCAGATCTTCTTCGTCGGCCTGGGCGGCATCGCGGGGGCGATGCTCAACGTGCGCGAGCGCTTCGGTGCCCCGATGTGGGCGCCGGTGCTGAACAACATCATCACCATCGCCACCGGCCTGGCCTTCCTGCTGGTCGCCGGGATCGGCGCCACTCCCGACACGGTGTCGGACGCCGACGTGGTGCTGCTGGGCGTGGGCAGCACGCTGGGGATGGTCGCGCAGGGCCTGGTCCTGCTGCCGCCGCTGTGGAAGGCGGGCTTCCGGTGGCGGCCCCGGCTGGATCTGCGCGGCTCCGGCCTGGGCGAGGCGGTGAAGACCGCGGGCTGGATGATGGTCTACCTGGTCTCGCTCCAGCTGAACTTCCTGATCACGTCCAATGTCGCCACCCGCGCGGGTGTGGAGAGCGTCACCTCCGGTGAGGCGGTGGGCGCCGGCCTGACCACCTACAACTACGCCTACCAGCTGTTCCAGCTGCCGTACGCGATCATCGCGGTCTCCGTCATCACCGCGCTGCTGCCCCGGATGAGCGGGCACGCCTCCGAGGGCCGCAACGACCTGGTGCGCGACGATTTCTCCAATGGCGTGCGGATGTCCTCGGTGCTGCTGGTGCCGGGCGCCGTCGCGCTGGCGATCTTCGCGGTGCCGATGTGCCAGCTGCTGTTCGCCTACGGCAGCACCTCCGACGCCGACGCGCGCAACATCGGCCTGGTGCTGACCGTGTTCGCGATCGGGCTGGTGCCCTTCTCGCTGTTCCAGCTGCTGCTGCGGGTCTTCTACGCGCTCGGCGACACCCGCACCCCGGCGCTGATCAGCTTCGTGAACGTGGTCGTGCACGGCGCCGTCGCGGTCGCCTCGCTGCTGGTGCTGCCCTCGCAGCAGGTCGTGATGGGGGTGGCCGCCGGATCGATGCTGTCCTTCGTGGCCGGGACCGTCGTGGCCTGGATCGTGCTGGCCCGCAGGCTCGGCGGCCTGGACGGCAGGACCGTGCTCGGCTCGCTGCTGCGGATGCACCTGGCCGCGATCCCCAGCGCGGTGTTCGCGGTCGCGATGGTGCTGGCCTTCGGTGTGCTCCCCGGGGTGGTGCTGCCCTCGCTGCTGTCCCTGCTGGTGGGCGGCGGCATCGGCATGTTCCTCTTCGTGCTCTTCGCCAAGTGGCTGGGCGTCCGCGAGGTGTCGTCCTTCCTGGCGATGGTCCGCGGCCGCCTGCTGCGCCGCGGCTGACGGCCTTCCCCCCCGTCGCGAGGGGCCCCGGCGCGGTGCGCCGGGGCCCCTCGCGCGCCCGGCCGAATCACGCGGAGCGGAGTCCCGCCGTCAAGCCCGAGGAGGCACCTGTGGACCACCGCACCCCCGTCCACAGCCCCCACCGCCCCGCCCTGGCATCCCCCCTTGACAGCCACCAGACTTTCCGGCGGCGCTTGCGTCGGGTGGTCTGCCCCCTGGTAGGGAGGGGCAGGAGGGCTGGGCCCTTACTGTCCGATCGCGGCCAAAGCGGCTCGTGCGCTGGTCGGGGTCCACCACCATGGGATGGACGGACATGATCATGTTGCCGGGCCAGGGGCCTTGCCCTGCCGCCGCCCGCCCGCGGCCCGGCGTGCCGACCGAGGGAGTGACGGGTGCGCAAGGACAGCGCCGACGGAGCCGAGCGCGAGCCGTCGGAGGCCGACGGGCGGCCGCGCGCCGACCGGGGTGGCCCGCTCACCCGCCGCGACCCCAGCGACATCGGCGACCTCGGCACCGCCGACCGGCCGGGCGAGGAGGGCGACGAGATCGGCGGCGCGGCGCACGCCGCCCCCGCCAACCTGATGCGCTCCAGCGCCGTGATGGCGCTCGGCACGGTCGTGTCGCGTGCCACCGGATTCGGCCGCACCCTGGTGCTGGCCGCCGCCCTGGGCGTGCACCTGCTCGGCGACGCCTACCAGGCCGCCAACATGGTGCCGTTCACCGTCTACGACCTGCTGATCGGCGGCCTGCTGGCCAGCGTCATCGTGCCCTTCCTGGTCAAGCGCAAGCGCCTGGACGCCGACGGCGGCGACGCCACCGAGCAGCGCCTGTTCACCCTCACCGTGCTGGCGCTGCTGGCCGTCACCGTCGCGGCGATCGCGGCGGCCGAGTTCCTGATCTGGATCTACGCCAGCGAGTTCGAACCGGCGCAGCGCGAGGTCGCCGTCGCGCTGGCGCGCTTCCTGCTCTCCCAGATCTTCTTCATCGGGGTCAGCGGCATCACCAGCGCCATGCTGAACAGCCGCAACCGCTTCGCCGCGCCGATGTGGGCGCCGATCCTGCACAACATCACCGTGATGGCGGTGGGCAGCCTCTTCCTGCTCCAGGCGGGCTCGGGCACCACCCCCGAGTCGATCACCGACGGCCAGATCCAGCTGCTCGGCATCGGCACCGCCGCGGGCATGGCCGTGCAGAGCGCGGTGCTGCTCTTCTCGCTGTGGCGGGCCGGGTTCCGCTGGCGGCCCCGCCTGGACCTGCGCGGCTCCGGCCTCGGCGAGGCGGTCAGGACCGCGGGCTGGATGCTGGTGTACATCGCGGTGAACCAGCTCGGCTTCCTGGTCACCACGAACGTCACCACCTCCGCCGGGGCGCGCAGCGCCGAGGCCGGCTCGGGCATCACCGCCTACCAGTACGCCTTCCAGCTGTTCCAGCTGCCGTACGCGATCATCGCGGTCTCCGTCATCACCGCGCTGCTGCCCCGGATGAGCGCGCACGTCGCCGACGGCCGCCGCGACCTGGTGCGCGACGACTTCTCCAACGGCTTCCGGATGTCGTCGGTGCTGATCGTGCCCACCTCGATCGCGCTGGCGGTCTTCGCCACCCAGTTCTGCACGCTGGTGTACGCGCGCGGCAGCACCTCGGTCGACGACGCGCGCAACATCGGCGCGATCCTGGCCGTCTTCGCGCTGATGCTGATCCCGTTCACGCTGTTCCAGCTGCAGCTGCGGGTCTTCTACGCGCTCGGCGACACCCGCACCCCCGCGCTGATCGCGATCCCGAGCGAGGTGGTGCACGCCGCGGTCTCGTTCACGATCCTGTTCACGGTCGAGCCGACCCGGATCGTGCTGCTGATGCCGGTGGCCTACGGGCTGTACTACATGGTCGCCGCGGCCATCGCCTGGGTGATGCTGTCGCGGAAGCTGGCGGGCCTGGACGGCCGGCGGGTGCTGCGGACGACCCTCGCGCTCTATGCGTCGGCGGTGCCGAGCGCGGTGTTCGCGATGGCGATGATCTTCGCCTTCGGGGCGCTGCCGAGCGCCACGCTGGCGTCCGTGCTGTCCATGGTGGTCGGGACGGCCGGCGGAGTGCTGCTGTTCATTCTGAGCGCCCGACTGCTCAAAGTGACAGAAGTCACAACTTTCCTTACCATGGTGCGCACGCGACTCCTGCGACGTGGCGCGGAGAAGGGCCGCTGAGCGAAATTCAGCGTACATACGCCGTCACGGAGGCGGCGGCCAACCATATGGACACTTCCGGCGTCCTACCATGGTGCAGGACCATCGTTTGATAGCGCCCACCCACCAGGGTCCCGGAGGGAGGTCTGGGGGGCCGGTGTCGGTGTCACCTGCTTGCCGTGCGTCGTGGGTCGGCCACGTCCACCGCGGGTGCCCGCCGTGCCAGCCCACTGCGTCCGCGGCATGAGCGCCTTCACCTTTGAACCCGGAACCCGCCTCGACGGTCGCTACCTCCTCAAGGGCCGCGTCACCGACTCAGGGGGCGCCGCGCTGTGGGAAGCGATCGACGAAACGCTCGCGCGACCCGTCGCGGTCCGCACCTTCCACCCGCAGTTCCCGAGGATCCGCGATGTCGTCATGGCGGCCCGGGCGACAAGTCGGCTCACCGACTCGCGGGTGACCCGCATCTTCGACGCCAACGACGGCGCCGCCGGCGGCGATGTCGCCTACGTGGTCGAGGAGTGGGTGAGCGGTCAGCACCTCGGTGAACTCGTCGCCGACGGCCCGCTGGAGGCCGAGCACGCCGCCGCCCTGGTCAGCGAGGCGGCCGAAGCGCTCGCCGCCGCCCACGCCGCGGGCCTGTACCACCTGCACCTCAGCCCCTCGCAGCTGTTCTGGACCAACAGCGGCACCCTCAAGGTGATGGGCGTCGGCGTGGAGGCCGCCCTGGTCGGCGGCCAGGTCGCCGATCCCGGGCGCACCGACGCCCAGGGCCTGGGCCGGCTGCTGTACGCGGCGCTCACCGGCCGCTGGCCGGGGCCCGACCCCACCATGCTGCCGCCCGCCCCCGTCTTCGGCGGCCAGGTCGCCGCGCCCCGGCAGGTCTCCCCCGACGTGCCGATGGAGCTCGACGCGATCACCTGCCGCGCCGCCTTCCAGACCCCCCAGCGCGGCCGCGCCCCGCTGGCCGCCCCCTCCGAGGTGGCCGCCGCGCTGCTCGACGTGCCGCGGGCGATCCCGGTGCCCGAGGTGCACGTCGCCGCCCCGGCGCTCGCCGCCGCTCCCCCGGCCGACACCATGATCGGCCGATACGACCGCTACGAGGACCTGCTGCCGCCGGTCCGCCGCGACCCCCCGTCCGGCCCGCCGCGGTCCGGCCGCGGCCGGCGCGCCGCCGCGCCCGAGCCGATGGTGAACCGCGCGCTGGTCGCCGTGATCGTCATCGTGGTGGTGGCCGCGGTCGGCGTCGGCGGCTGGCTGATCGGCCGCGCCGCGAGCGCGCCCGGCGGTCCGCTGGGCCCCGAGCCCAGCACCTCCCCCACCGATACCGCTCCGGAAATCGAGCAACTCGCCGTATCCGCGGCGAGCACGCTCGATATGGTCGGGAGTGAAGGTACGGACAACGAATCGGCACCCAACGCCATCGACGGCGACCCCGCCACCTCCTGGCAGACCCAGTGGTACACCACCGCGGACTTCGGTCGGCTGAAGGACGGTGTGGGGCTGGTGCTCGACATGGGAGCCCCCGTGTCGGTCGCCGAGATCGACGTCGTGCTGGCGGACGTGACCGGCGCCGAATTCGATGTGATGATCGGTGACCAGCCCGATATCGCCGCCCTGGAGACCGTTGGCTCGTCCGCGGGTCCGGGTGGTGAAGTCCCCTTCGAGCTGGACGAGCCGGTGGAGGGACGTTACGTAGTGTTGTGGTTCACCCAGCTTCCCCCTGATAATGACGAAAACTTCCGAGTCCATGTCAATGAAGTCGAGCTGCGCGGGAACTCGTGAATGCCGTGATGGACGCGGTGGGAGAACTCCCAGACGCTGAACTACTGACCCGACACACCCAGGGCGACGACCGAGCCTTCGGCGAACTGGTACGTCGGCACCGAGACCGCCTGTGGGCAGTGGCGGTCCGCACCCTCGGCGACCCCGAAGAGGCGTCCGACGCACTCCAGGACGCCTTCGTGTCGGCCTTCCGCGCCGCGCACCGCTTCCGCGGCGACTCAGCGGTCACCACCTGGCTGCACCGCATCGTGGTCAACGCATGCCTGGACCGCATGCGCCGCCGGATGGTCCGCCCGGCCACCCCCGTCGGCGACGACGCCAATCTCGACACCCTCGCGCTCGGCCACGGCAAGGGCGTCGTCTCCGACCCCACCGGGTCGAGCGACGCCGCCATGGACGTCAAGTCGGCGCTGCTGCAGTTGCCGATGGAGCAGCGCTCGGCGCTGGTCCTGGTCGACATGCTCGGCTACCCCGTCGACGAGGTGGCCCGGATCCTCGATGTGGCCGTGGGCACGGTCAAGAGCCGCTGCGCCCGCGGCCGGGCTCGTCTCCTCCCCCACGTGGCGCACCTGCGGAACCGAAACCAGGCTCCGCACGTCTCATCGGAGGGAGGAGGTGGAAGCCAGTCGTGATGCCCCACATCGATTTGGACACCCTCGCGGACCACGCGGAGGGGTTGCTGTCAGCCGACAGAGCCACCTCCGTGACGGCGCACCTTGATTCGTGCGCCGAGTGCCGCATGCAACTGGCCGACCTGAACGACCTGTCTCGGATGCTCGCCGCGACCCCCGCTCCGCCGTTGCCGGCGGGGGTGGCCGCGCGGATCGACTCCGCACTCGCCCGGGAGGCCGAGGAAGCCGCACGGCGGCCCGCCGACCCCGCCTACCAGCCCGACTACGGGATCGGGAAGGTGGTACCGATCAGCCGCGCCCAGCGGCGCAACCGATGGATGCGCGGTCTGGTCGCGGCGGCCGCGGCGGCGGTGCTGATCGGCGGCGGTGCCACGGTCGCGGCGCAGTTCGTCAACCAGGACCCTCCGGCGGCGGTCGGCGAGGTCCCCACGGTCGACGTCGCGCAGCTCGACGTCATCACCAGCGGCACGGAGTACTCGCCCAACTTGCTGCAGTCGCAGCTGACCGGCGTGCTCCAGCAGATGCGTGACGACGCCGTGCCCGTGGGCGACACCGAGGCGATCCGGTCCGATCTGGACGCATGCCTGCCTGCCGCGGTCGAACGGCAGGGCAGCGAACCCGCGGTGGTGGACGTGGCGCAGTTCGAGGGGCAGCCGGCCTTCGCCGTGTTCTTCCCCAGCGCCGACGACCAGTACGACGTCGTGATCACCAGCCGCCAGTGCACCGGCGGCGATGGCGACGTGCTGGACGTGGTCCATCTCCCGGACATCCCCTGACCCTCCCCGTCGGAACGGCTCGTCCCGTGACCGGCGGGGAATGGGCAGGACCTAGGATCGGTTGAGACCGACGGAACGCGATGCCTCGGCTGATCCTGTGGACGATGGAGCGCCGTCGTCCGGTCACCGCAGCCGCGATCCGCACAGATCGTTGCAGCACCGCCTGAGCGGGAGGGGACCGACGAGCGTGAACGACGTTCGCAATGTCATCATCATCGGCTCGGGGCCGGCCGGCTATACCGCTGCCGTGTACGCCGCACGCGCCCAGCTCGACCCCTTGGTCTTCGAGGGCTCCATCACCGCCGGCGGTGCGCTCATGAACACCACCGACGTCGAGAACTTCCCCGGCTTCCCCGAAGGCATCCTCGGCCCCGACCTGATGGACGGGATGCGCAAGCAGGCCGAGCGCTTCGGTGCCGAGCTCGTCGCCGACGACGTCAGCTCCGTCGACCTCAGCGCCAGCCCCAAGGTGGTGCGGGTGGGCGAGCGCGAGTACCGCGCCAAGGCCGTCATCGTGGCCACCGGCTCCCAGCACCGCAAGCTGAACGTGCCCGGCGAGGACCGCCTGTCCGGCCGGGGCGTGTCGTGGTGTGCCACCTGCGACGGCTTCTTCTTCCGCGACCAGGACATCGCCGTCATCGGCGGCGGCGACACCGCGATGGAGGAGGCGACCTTCCTCACCCGCTTCGCCCGTTCGGTGACGATCGTGCACCGCCGCGACGAACTGCGGGCGAGCAAGATCATGGCCGACCGCGCCCGCGCCAGCGACAAGATCCGCTTCGTGTGGAACTCCGAGGTGACCGAGGTCCTGGGCGAGGACAAGCTCAGCGGCATCCGGCTGCGGAACCGGGTCAGCGGCGAGGAGAGCACCCTCGACGTGACGGGCCTGTTCATCGCGGTCGGCCACGATCCCCGGGTGGAGCTCTTCGCCGACCAGCTCAAGCTGGACGACGAGGGCTACCTGTCGGTGGACTCCCCCTCCACCCGCACCAGCATCGCCGGCGTGTTCGGCGCCGGCGACGTCGTCGACCACCGCTACCGCCAGGCCATCACGGCAGCCGGCACCGGCTGCTCGGCGGCCATGGACGCGGAACGCTATCTCGCCGAGCTGGCCGACGCCGACGTGTGATTTCGATTAGCTGAACTGGAGTGGTAGACGTGTCCAACGCCCCTAAGGTGACCGACGACAGCTTCGCGGCGGACGTACTGGAGAGCGACAAGCCGGTGCTGGTCGACTTCTGGGCCGAGTGGTGCGGTCCGTGTCGTCAGGTGGCGCCGATCCTGGACGAGATCGCGGCCGAGCACGGCGAGAAGCTGAAGGTCGTCAAGCTGAACGTCGACGAGAACCCCAAGGTCACTCGCGACTACGGCGTGATGCAGATCCCGACCCTCGGCGTCTTCTCCGAGGGCAAGGTCGTGAAGCAGATCATCGGCGCCAAGCCCAAGGCCATGCTGCTGCGGGAGCTCGGCGACTTCATCTGACCGACACGGCGAAGGAGGCGGCCACCGCAGGGTGGCCGCCTCTTTCCATGCCGCTCCTCGTCCGCACCGCGGTGTTTCACGTGAAACGGCGGCGGCCCCGGCATCGACCGGGCCGCCGCCGTTGACCGTAGCGGGCTACTCGTCGCCGCCCGCGGCGCGCAGTTCCACCGCCGCCTGCGGAGCCATCGAGGCGATGATGCGCTCCAGGTCCTCCATGGTGGCGAACTCGACCACGATCTTGCCCTTGTGCTTGCCCATGTCGACCTTGACCCGGGTGTCGAACATGTCCGAGAGCCGGTTGGACAGTTCCTTGATGCCCGGTGCCATCGGAGCCCGCTGCGTGGTCCGGCGCGGCCGCTGGCCGTCGTCCTGGGCGCCCACCGCGAGGATCTCCTCAACGGCGCGCACCGACAGCCCCTCGGCCACGATGCGCTGCGCCAGCCGGTCCTGCGCCTCGGCGTCGCTGAGCGAGAGCAGCGCCCGGGCGTGGCCCGCGCTCAGCACTCCGGCGGCGACGCGGCGCTGCACGGCGGGCGGCAGGTTCAGCAGCCGCAATGTGTTGCTGATGTGCGGGCGGGAGCGGCCGATCCGCTTGGCGAGTTCGTCGTGGGTGGCGCCGAAGTCGTCCAGCAACTGCTGGTAGGCGGCGGCCTCTTCCAACGGGTTCAGCTGCTGGCGGTGCAGGTTCTCCAGCAGCGCGTCGCGGAGCAGGTCGTCGTCGCCGGTCTCCCGCACGATCGCCGGGATCGAGGTGAGGCCCGCCTCCCGGCTGGCCCGCCAGCGCCGCTCCCCCATGATGAGCTCGTACTGGTGCGGCGCGAGGCGGCGCACCACCACCGGCTGCAGCAGACCGACCTCGCTGATAGAGGCGGACAGCTCGGCCAGTGCCTCCTCGTCGAAGTGCTGCCGCGGCTGGCGGGGGTTGGGCGTGATCTCGCTCAGCGGAAGCTCTTCGAGGTACGCCCCTTCAACGGGGGTGGGTTCCGCCTCGACGGTTCCGGTGGCCGACCGGGAGGCCGCTGCCCCGCCTCCCGGCGGGGGGCCCTGCGGGATCAGGGCCCCGAGTCCCTTGCCGAGACCCCGCCGCTGCTGACTCACGCTTGGTTCTCCTCCGTACCGGCGGGCTGGACCTGCCCGCTGTTCTGATACGCCATTTCCTTCGCCGCGTCCTTGTAGGCCAGCGCGCCGGTGGAACCGGGATCGTAGGTGATGACCGACTGGCCGTAGCTCGGCGCCTCCGACACGCGCACGCTGCGCGGAATGACCGTGGACAGCACCAGTTCGCCGAAGTGCGAGCGCACCTCATCGGCCACCTGCTGGGCCAGCCGGGTGCGGCCGTCGTACATGGTGAGCAGGATGGTGGAGATCTGCAGCTCGGGGTTGAGGTGCGCCTGGACGAGCTCGACATTGCGCAGCAGCTGCCCTAGGCCCTCCAACGCGTAGTACTCGCACTGGATCGGGATCAGCACCTCGCTGCCGGCCACCATCGCGTTCACGGTCAGCAGGCCCAGTGAGGGCGGGCAGTCGATCAGGATGTAGTCGAGTTCGTCGCTGTCGTAAGCTTCACAGGCCCGCCGCAGCCGCGACTCGCGCGCGACCAGGGAGACGAGTTCGATCTCGGCGCCGGCCAGGTCGATGGTGGCCGGGACGCAGAGCAGGTTCGGGATGCCCTCGACCTCCACCGCCACCTCGGCGAGCGGACGCCCCTCCACCAGGCAGTGGTAGATGGACGGCACATCGGCGTGGTGGTCGACGCCCAGCGCGGTGGAGGCATTGCCCTGCGGGTCGAGGTCGACCACCATGACCCGGTTGCCGTGCAGAGCGAGCGAGACGGCGAGGTTGACGGTGGTGGTCGTCTTGCCCACCCCGCCCTTCTGATTGGCGACCGTCATGACCCGGCAGGCCTTTGGCCGGGGCCACTCCTCCTGGCCGTTCTGCATCGCGACCGCGGCCTGGGCGGCACGCGCGATCGGCGTGTCCGGGCCCTCGGGCTGCTCCAGCGGCGGTGTGATGACGTCCGGTGTTTCACGTGAAACGGCTGCGCTCAATGCCCTGCGCACCAATGGTGACTCCCCCTGCGTTTCGACCGCCTGTTCCGCGCCCCCGCTGGACGGCTCCGAATGCGCGCCCGGATCGCGCTCGGTTCTCCGGGCGTCGTCGTCATTGCGATCGCGTACGGTCTCTCTGCCCGCGTCCGGCACGACCGTCACCTCTTCCGTCCGCGCTGTTTCGTCGCGCCCGCCGACCGCCGGGCGGTTTCACGTGAAACCGCGCTTCCCGTCGCGATCACCTGGACGACAGTAGTAGCCGGATCGACCATACCGTGTCCGACCGGCACGACTTCGGCTTGACATGAACGCAGCGCCGGGAATTCACGTCGCGCGGTCTCGAGTTCGTCCGCCGCCCGCTCCCCTTTGAGCGCTAGCAGCCGGCCGTCCGGTTTCAGCAGCGGTAGCGCCCAGCGCGCGAGCCGGTCCAGCGGCGCGACCGCCCGGGCCGTCACCACATCGGCGCGCAGCCGCGCGGCGAACTCCTCGGCCCGCCCCCGCTCCACCACCACGCGGTCCAGGCCGAGGAGTTCCAGGCACTCGTTCAGGAAGACGGTTCGGCGCAGCAGCGGCTCCAGCAGCGTGACGGTGAGATCGGGTCGCGCGATGGCGAGCACGATCCCGGGCAGGCCCGCGCCCGAACCGATGTCGACCACGTGCGCGCCGTGCGGCACCAGTTCTTCGACCACGGCGCAGTTGAGGATGTGCCGGGTCCAGATCCGGTCGACTTCGCGCGGCCCGATGAGGCCCCGCTGCACGCCGGCGTCGGCCAGCAGCGCGGCGTACCGCTCGGCCAGTGGGAGCCGGGAGCCGAACAGCTCTGCCGCGGCGGCCGGCGCCTCGGGCGGTACCGCTTCGGGCCCCGGCGAACCCGCCGGCCGCTCCTCCCCCGTCTCACCGCCCGCGGCGGAGCCACGCCGCGATTGCCCGCCATCGTCCGACCGCATCGTCATCGATCCGCCCTGCGCTTGCCGCGATCCGTCAGCTGTCGTCTCCAGCTAACCGCACCCGGCGCACCGCCCGGAACGGAAAGGCCGCCGCCGCGGCCCGTCGAGACCCCGACATGACGACGGCGGCCCCGCCGGACTCCGGCAGGGCCGCCGCGGCGGCGTTCACAGGGACCTCAGTCGGCGACCCGCACCACGACGTAGCGGTGCGGCTCCTCCCCCTCGGACTCGCTGACCAGACCCATGGCGGCGACCGCGTCGTGCACCACCTTGCGCTCGAAGGGGGTCATCGGCTCCAGAGCGACGGCGTCGCCGGTCTCCTGGGCCTTGGTGGCCGCCTCCTTGCCGAGCGCGGTCAGCGCGGCGCGGCGCCGCTCGCGGTAGCCGCCGACGTCGAGCATCAGCCGGCTGCGCTCACCGGTCTTGCGGTGCACGGCGAGGCGGGTCAGCTCCTGGAGGGCTTCGAGCACCTCGCCGCGCGGGCCGACGAGTTCGTCGAGGGTGCCGCCGACCACGGATACGACCGCCCGGTCGCCCTCAACGTCCATGTCGATATCGCCGTCGAAGTCGGCGATGTCCAGTAGGCCCTCGATGTAGTCGGCGGCGATGTCGCCCTCGCGCTCCAGTGCCGCGATGTCGACGACGGCGTCAGGACCGGGTTGAGTCTCGATCTCCACGTCGGCAGAGGATTCGTCCTCGACCTGTACGCTGTCGAGCTGGCCATTGCTCACGACGCGGTTCTCCTTATGCTCAACACCCACTGATCAGCTACCGCTCCGCTTGCGCTTGCTGCGGGGTACGTTCGTCCGCTGCTGGTTACGCACGATCATAGGCGGAGCCGCGGGCTCGGATTCAGCGCTTTTCTTCTGCTTCTTGTTCTTGCGGCCGTTCACACCGCCGGTGGAGCCGTTGGGGGTGGCGCCGCCGCTCGGCGCGGGCTCGTCGGCGGGCTTGTCGGCCGATGCCCCGTTCGGCGCGGCGCCGGGCGCGCCGTTGGCCTTGCGCCGCTCCCGCAGCGCCTTGGCCCGGGCGGCCGCCGCCTTGCCCGCCTCACGCGCCGCGCGCGCCCGCTCGCGCTCCTCCTCCGCCAGCTCGTCCGGCGACTTCACCGGGTAGCGCTTGTAGACGAAGTGGTTCTGCAGCAGCGTCCAGGAGTTGGTGGTCACCCAGTAGATCAGCACACCGATCGGCAGCGTCAGGCCGAACAGCGCGAAGGCCGGCGACATGTACATCATGATCTTCTGCGCCTGGATCATCGGGTTGTCCGGCGTCTGCTTCATCGAGCGCATTACGCCCTGGCGCACGGTGAGGAAGGTGGTGACGGCGCTGATGGCCAGGCCGGTACCGATCATGACCCGGGCGAGTACGGGGTCGGCGCCCATGCCGATCAGGACGTCATTGGAGTCCACGAAGCGGGCGATGACGGGGGCGGTGATGATGAAGGCGTCGCGTGCGCTGGCGACCAGTTCGGTGGAGAAGCCGGCGAGGGTGGCCGCGTTCTCAGGGTTGTCGGCGATCTGCCAGAGCACCTGGAACAGCGCGATGAACACCGGGGTCTGGATGAGCAGCGGGAGGCAGCCGCCGACCGGGTTCGCGCCCTCGGCCTGGTAGAGCTGCATCGTCTCCTGGTTGAGGCGCTGCTTGTCGTCCTTGTACTTCTCGCGCAGCTTCAGCACCTTCGGCTGCAGCTCCTGCATCTTGCGCATGGACTGCATCGACTTCAGCGTCAGGGGCAGCGCCAGGATCCGCACGCACAGGGTCAGCAGCAGGATGGACAGGCCCCAGGCCCATCCGCCGTTCGGATCGAGGAAGAGGCTCAATCCCGCATGAATCTGGGCCAAGGGCCAAGACACCAATGCGAACAGCCAGTTAAACACGGGCTCTCTCCCTCACATTCTCTTTCACAGCCGGCACCGCACTCGGCCCGTCAACGTTCACGACGCCGCCCCGGTTTCCCGGTCCGCCCGCGGCGCGGATCCCCTGGGCGGCACCGGATCGAGTCCGCCGGGGTGGAAGGGTTGGCAGCGGCCGAGTCTGCGGATCGTCAGCCACAGGCCGCGCGCCGCTCCGTGCACCGCCAGCGCCTCCATGGCGTAGGCGCTGCACGACGGCTGGAAGCGGCAGACCGGGGGCATCAGCGGGCTGATGAACCGGCGGTAGCCGCGGATGGGCAGCATCAGCACGCGCGCCGCCGTCGAAGGTGTCGTGGTCATGTTCACCCGGCCTCTGAATGCCGCCGCGACCGAGGCTGCGGCGCCCGACCGCTCCGTCCGGTCCTCGCGCCGCCGGTGCCGGCCCCGGGACGGGCCAGGCGGTCCAGAGCGCTGTCCAGCTGGACGGCGAGCTCCTGGTAGTGCGTTGTCGCGGCCGCGGGATTGGCCCGCACTACTAGCAGGCTACCCGGAGGCAGCAGCGGGAGCCGTTCGCGTACCAGATGGCGCAGTCGGCGCCGGACCCGGTTGCGGACGACGGCGCCGCCGACGGCGCGGCTCACCACGAACCCGGCGCGCGTGGGCGACGCGTCAGGAGAGGCATCGGACGCGGGTGCCTGCTCGGGCGCGGTGCCGCCGGGCGGGTCCGGCGGGAGGAGGTGCACGACCAGCGCGGGCCGTCCGGCGCGGCGGCCGCGCCGCAGCACCGAGGTGAAGTCAGCACTCCGGCGGATCCGTGATCCGCGGGGCAGCACAGGCACATCCTCCTGAATCGGACGCCGAAACCGCGCAAAACGCCGATCGTCACCGCACAGCGGCGCGATCGGCGTTGAATGGTCGCGTGGAGACTGGCGAAGGGGTCAGACCGACAGCCGGGCACGGCCCTTGCGCCGACGCGCGGCCAGGATGGCCCGCCCGGCACGGGTGCGCATGCGCAGCCGGAAACCGTGGGTCTTGGCACGGCGGCGGTTGTTCGGCTGGTACGTACGCTTGCTCACGGGAAGGCTCCTGCTGCGCTCGATAGATCTACGCCGTATCCGTGTTCGAGACCACGGCGATCCGGGACTTTGCGTCAACGTCCCGCATCTGGGCACGCGGGGACGCCGCCGATACGGCTCGACGCTGGAAATCTACGTCGCCTTCCCGGGGTCGTCAAATCAGCGCGGGGGCCGGTTGTCCACAGCCGGTGGATCTCGCCGCCCGCCGCACGTCCGCAGCCTGTGGACAACCCGCCCTGGCGGCGACGCCGGGAGCCCGGCGGAGACACGCCCTGTGGATAATGTCGGCCGCGTTGTCCACTGGCAGCCCTAGGCTGTGGACAGTAGCTTGGACCACTATCCCCAGGTTCGGCCGCACACAGCGGGTCTCCCACTGGAAACCCCACAGCTACCAGTGGATTGTGGATAACCGAGACGTCGGCAACCGTGTGCATAACTCCGTGTACAACCTGTGGATCGCCTGTGGGTTCATGTGGATGACCCCGATGCGGGCCACCCTCGCCGAACGCGGTGTTCCACCGCTTCATCCACAGGTTCACCCGTCGCCGGGGGGCGGCGCGTGGCGGACCGGCAGGCTGTGGACAACGGCAGCGCAAGCGGGAGTGAAAGGGGCGGGAGATGGCAGGTCGCCGTGGCTGACCCGACGATCAATCTGGCCGCGGTGTGGGCCCGGGCGCTCAGCAGCCTGGACAACAGCTCGCTACCGCCCCAGCAGCGCGCCTGGCTGCCGCAGACCAGGCCGCTCGGGCTCGTCCAGGACACCGCGCTGCTCGCGGCCCCGAACGAGTTCGCCAAGGAGATCCTGGAGACCCGCCTGCGCCCCCTGATCAGCCACGCCCTCTCGCGGGAGCTGGGTCGGGAGATCCGGGTGGCCGTGACGGTCGACCCGATGGCGGTGCAGCCGACCTCCCCCGCCCCCTCCCCTCCCCCCTCCTCCGAGCCCGACGCCCGGACCGCGCCCCTGGACCGCGGCGGTTATCCACAGGCGCCCGAGCCGGTGGGGCGGCATGCCCAGCCCGCCGAGTACGATGCCGCGGCCGTCCCGGCCGCGCACGCACAG
Source organism: Allonocardiopsis opalescens (assembly GCF_003002095.1). Classification (GTDB taxonomy): domain Bacteria; phylum Actinomycetota; class Actinomycetes; order Streptosporangiales; family Streptosporangiaceae; genus Allonocardiopsis; species Allonocardiopsis opalescens. The sequence continues at coordinate 175,583 of NZ_PVZC01000003.1, forward strand.
GCGCCGTCGCCCTTCGGCGAGCCCGCCCGCCCCCGGCCGGCCGAACCGGAGCCGCCGCGCTACGAGCAGGGCCCCGGCCCCGACACCCGGCAGCCCTTCGCGGCGCCGACGGCCGCACCGCGGTACGCCGCCGCGCCGCCCTCCCCCGTCCCCTCCGGAGACGGGTCCGGTCCGCCGCCCCCGCAGCCGGGCGGCGTCGCGGGCGTCGCCCCGCCGGAGGGCGACGACGGCCCGCCGGGCGAGGAGACCCCGGGCGAGCACGCCCGGCTGAACCCGAAGTACACCTTCGACACCTTCGTCATCGGGTCGAGCAACCGCTTCGCCCACGCCGCCGCCGTCGCGGTGGCCGAGGCGCCCGCCAAGGCCTACAACCCGCTGTTCATCTACGGCGACTCCGGCCTCGGCAAGACCCACCTGCTGCACGCCATCGGCCACTACGCCCAGCGCCTCTACGACGGCGCCCGGGTGCGCTATGTGAGTTCCGAGGAGTTCACCAACGACTTCATCAACTCCATCCGCGACGGCAAGGCGGACGGATTCCGGCGGCGGTACCGCGATGTCGACATCCTGCTGGTCGACGACATCCAGTTCCTGGAGAACAAGGAGCAGACGCAGGAGGAGTTCTTCCACACCTTCAACACCCTGCACAACGCCAACAAGCAGATCGTCATCTCCAGCGACCGCGCCCCCAAGCAGCTGGTCACCCTGGAGGACCGGCTCAGGAACCGCTTCGAGTGGGGGTTGATCACCGACGTGCAGCCGCCCGAACTGGAAACCCGTATCGCGATCCTGTGGAAGAAGGCCGCGCAGGAGGGCCTGGCCGCGCCGCCGGACGTGCTGGAGTTCATCGCCAGCAAGATCTCCACCAACATCCGCGAGCTGGAGGGCGCGCTGATCCGGGTCACGGCCTTCGCGAGCCTGAACCGGCAGTCGGTCGACATGCAGCTCGCCGAGATCGTGCTCAAGGACCTCATCCCCGACGACAGCGGGCCGGAGATCACCGCGGCGACGATCATGGCGCAGACCGCGTCGTACTTCGGGCTGAGCATGGAGGACCTGTGCGGCACCTCGCGCTCGCGGGTCCTGGTCACCGCCCGGCAGATCGCCATGTACCTGTGCCGCGAGCTCACCGACCTGTCCCTGCCGAAGATCGGTCAGCAGTTCGGCCGCGACCACACCACGGTGATGCACGCCGATCGCAAGATTCGTTCGTTGATGGCCGAGCGACGCTCGATCTACAACCAGGTGACCGAGTTGACCAACCGGATCAAGCAGCAGGCCCGGAAAGACTGACCCTGGGGATAACTCTCCGCCCGGTGGTCCCGCATTCTTCTCCGGCCGTCCTCCGCTGGCCTGAAGTGGCCCGACACGCCGATTTCCGCTCGACCGACCCGCTGACCTGTGGACAAGGCTGTGGGTAACTCTGTGGATTAGTGCCCGTTCCCTGTGGGAAAGCTGCGGACAACCTGTGGGCGGCTTGTGGGTGGACTGTGCACGGCGGGACCGCGCCTGTGGGTGCGGCTGTGCGTAACCGGGGGAAAACCTGTGGACGGCCGTGGGACAACCGATCGCCGTCCACAGGGCACCCCGGTAACCCACAGGTTCACCCACAGCCCCTGTGGATGAAAATTCCCGCGTTGACGTGCGCTAACAGTGGTTATCCCCAGTATCCACAGCCCCTATTACTATGACGCACCTTGTTAAGCGATAAGGGGGCGAGAAAACGAAGCTGCGCACAATCTGGGGATAACCCGGCTCCGGCCGACCAGCGGCGGCGACCTGCTCCAGACGGCCGACAGGCGGCCGGGGACCCGGTACGGTGGAGCGGATTGCTGGTGGGGTCGCCGCGCATCCTCCGAGGAACGCCGCCCGCGCCACGGCCGCCGCCACGGCGGACGGCGACGCGGCCCGCAGGACCCCGCAGACGACGAGCCCGCAGGTTGGGGAGGGCCAAGTGAAATTCCGGGTTGATCGCGACTCGCTCGCCGAGGCGGTGGCGTGGACCGCGCGCACCCTGCCGGTGCGCCCCCCCGTCCCCGTCCTGGCCGGGATGCTGCTGGAGGCGGGCGACCGCCTCAAGCTGTCGAGCTTCGACTACGAGGTCTCGGCGCAGGTGTCCGTCGACATCGACGTCGACGAGCCGGGCAGCGCGCTGGTGTCGGGGCGGCTGCTCGCCGAGATCACCCGCAGCCTCCCCGCACAGCCTGTGGACATCGAGACCGACGGCTCCAAGGTCACCGTCTCGTGCGGCACCGCCAAGTTCACCCTGCTCACCCTCCCCGTCGAGGACTACCCCACCCTCCCGGAGATGCCCGAGCTCACCGGCTCCGTCGGCAGCGACGCCTTCGCCGCCGCGGTCGGCCAGGTCGCGATCGCCGCCGGGCGCGACGACACCCTGCCCGTGCTGACCGGCGTGCGGATCGAGATCGAGAACGACACCGTCACCCTCGCCTCCACCGACCGCTACCGCCTCGCCGTCCGCGAACTCCAGTGGAAGCCGGAGCGGCCCGACATCTCGGCCGTCGCGCTGATCCCGGCCAAGACCCTCGCCGACACCGCCAAGTCCCTCACCGCCGGAGCGGAGGTCGCCATCGCGCTGGCCGCCGCGGGGGGCGCGGGCGAGGGCATGATCGGCTTCGAGGGCGGCGGCCGCCGCACCACCACCCGGCTGCTCGACGGCGACTTCCCCAAGTACCGCTCGCTGCTGCCGAGCGAGTTCAACGCGCAGGCGGAGATCCAGACCGCCCCCTTCGTCGACGCCGTGAAGCGCGTCGCCCTGGTGGCCGAACGCAACACCCCGCTGCGGCTGGCGTTCAGCCAGGGCCAGGTGGTGCTGGAGGCGGGCACCGGCGACGAGGCCCAGGCCGTGGAGGTGCTGGAGGCCGCCCTGGACGGCGACTACATCCAGATCGCCTTCAACCACACCTTCCTGCTCGACGGCCTCGGCGCCATCGGATCCGACACTGCGCGGCTTCAGTTCACCAGTTCAACGAAGCCCGCCATCCTTACCGGGAAGCCTGCGGACGACTCCGGCACCTCGGACTATCGTTACCTGCTGATGCCCGTTCGCCTGAACGGCTGACACCGCCGCGCCGCGACGCGCACGGGGGCGCCAGGCACCTCCGGCGTGCCCGCGTCACCGGCGACGGCTTCGCGAGACAGGGGACACGATGCAGATCGGGATGATCGGCCTGGGCCGGATGGGCGGCAATATGGCCCAGCGGCTGCGCGACAACGGTCACGAGGTCATCGGCTACGACCACAGCCCCGACCGCCGCGATGTCGCGAGCCTGCCCGAACTCGTCGAGCGGCTGGCCGCCCCCCGCGCGGTGTGGGTGATGGTCCCGGCCGGCGAACCCACCAGGGCGACCATCACCGAGCTGTCCGGCCTGCTGTCGGAGGGCGACATCGTCGTCGACGGCGGCAACTCCCACTACCTGGACGACCGCCACCACGCCGAGGAACTGGGCGCGCGCGGCATCGGCTTCGTCGACGTCGGGGTGAGCGGCGGCGTGTGGGGCCGCGAGAACGGCTACGCGCTGATGGCGGGCGGCGAGGCCGAGCACATCGACCGGGTGCGGCCGATCTTCGACGCGCTCAAGCCGACCGGCGACTTCGGCTTCGTGCACGCGGGCGGCGTCGGCGCGGGCCACTACACCAAGATGGTCCACAACGGCATCGAGTACGGCATGATGCAGTCCTTCGCCGAGGGCTACGAGCTGCTCGCCGCCTCCGACATCGTCCACGACGTGCCGGGCACCTTCCGCAGCTGGAAGGAGGGCACCGTCATCCGCTCCTGGCTGCTCGATCTGCTGGTGCGCGCCCTCGACGACGACGCCGACCTCAGCGCCATCAAGGGCTACGCCGAGGACTCCGGCGAGGGCCGCTGGACCGTGCAGGCCGCCGTCGACCACGCCGTGCCGCTGCCGGTGATCACCGCCGCCCTCTACGCCCGCTTCGCCTCCCGCCAGGAGGAGTCGCAGGCGATGAAAGTGGTGGCCGCCCTCCGCAACCAGTTCGGCGGCCACGCCGTCGCCAAGGAGGACCCGGCGGGCTGAGCCGGCCGCCCCCGCCCCCACCCCTCCCCGACCAGGGGGCTGACCACCCCAAAGGCCAAGGCGCCCGCCCAGCGTGGCAGGTGTCAAGGGGCGGTGCCAGTGGGGCGGGCTAGGGTCTGTGGACGGTGGAGAAGTTGTCCACAGGGTGGGCCGGGGGCTTGTGGATGGAGTGGTGGGCCGGGCGCCCGGCCGCCGCGACGGAAGGCGGGAGTGAGGAGGAGGGCATGTACGTCTCGCACCTCCAGCTGGCCGACTTCCGCTCCTACCGCGGTGTCGACATCGAGCTCGGCCCCGGCGTCTCCACTTTCCTGGGGGCCAACGGGCAGGGCAAGACCAACCTGGTCGAGGCGGTCGGCTACCTCGCCACCCTCGGCAGCCACCGGGTGTCCACCGACGCGCCGCTGGTCCGCCAGGGCGCCGAGCGCGCCATCGTGCGCGCCGCGATCGTCAACCGCGACCGCCACGCCGTCGTCGAGCTGGAGATCAACCCGGGGCGGGCCAACCGCGCCCGCGTCAACCGCGCCCCGGCCGCCCGCCCCCGCGAGATCCTCGGCCTGCTGCGCGCCGTGCTCTTCGCGCCCGAGGACCTCGCGTTGGTCAAGGGCGACCCCGGCGAGCGCCGCCGCTTCCTGGACGAGCTGCTCGTCGCCCGCACCCCCCGCATGGCGGCGGTGCGGGCCGACTACGACCGGGTGCTCAAGCAGCGCAACGCCCTGCTCAAATCGGCGGCCGCCGCCCGGCGCGGCGGCCGATCCGGCACCGAGCTGCCCACCCTCGACGTGTGGGACTCCCACCTCGCCGAGGTCGGCGCCGAACTCCTCGCCGCCCGGATCGAGCTGGTCGCCGAGCTGAACCCGCTCGCGGGCAAGTCCTACGCCGCGCTCACCAGCTCCGGCGGACCCGCCGTCCTCTCCTACCGCAGCTCCCTGGACCCCGACCGGCCGCCACCCGCCGACCGCGCCGAACTCGTCCAGGCGCTGCTGGACGCGGTGGCCCGCTCCCGCCCCGCGGAGCTGGAGCGGGGCATCAGCCTCGTCGGCCCGCACCGCGACGACCTCGTCCTCAACCTCGGCACCCTCCCCGCCCGCGGCTACGCCAGCCACGGCGAGTCCTGGTCGTTCGCGCTGGCGCTGCGGCTGTCCGGCTACGAGCTGCTGCGCGCCGACGGCACCGACCCGGTGCTGCTCCTGGACGACGTCTTCGCCGAACTCGACGTCGAGCGCCGCACCAGGCTGGCCGGGGTCGTCACCACCGCCGAGCAGGTCGTCATCACCGCGGCGGTGGCCGAGGACGTGCCCTCCGTGCTCACCGGCGCGCGCTTCCGCGTCGACGGCGGGGAGGTGCGGCGTGCCTGAGCCCGAGCCCGCCCCCCGCCCCGACCAGAGCGCCCCCGAGCCGCCCGCCCCGGACGCCACCGCCCGCGGCATCGAGCTGGCCCGCCAGGCGCTGGCCCGCGCCAAGGCCGACGCCCGCGAGCGGGGCGCCCAGCCGCGGGCCTCCGGCCGCCGCCGCGGCGGCGGCGCGGGCCGCTCCCGCCGCGCCGCGGGCGACCCCCAGGCATTCGGCGCCGCGATCGCCGACCTGCTCGCCAGCCGGGGCTGGAACGACCGCGCCGCCGCCCAGGGCGTCTTCGGCCGCTGGGACGGCATCGTCGGCGCCAAAGTGGCCGAGCACACCAGGCCCGTGTCGCTGGACGACGGCGTCCTCGTCGTCGCCGCCGACTCCCCCGCCTGGGCCACCCAGGTGCGGCTGCTCGCCGCCACCCTGGTGCGGCGGCTGAACGAGGAACTCGGCCACGGCAGTGTCCGCTCGGTCACCGTGCGGGGTCCCGGCAGGCCGCGGCCGCAGCCGGGCGGGCGGCGGGCCGGGGGCGGACGCCAGGGCCGCGACGTCCGGGGCGGCTGACCCGCCCGCGGCCGGGGCGGCCGGGGCCGGCGGAGGCCCGCACCTCGGTTACGGCGTCCATTGCCGTCTGGACTTGCCAGGAACCTCTCCCGCGTGTAGGGAGTCACGCTCCCCCTAGATCGGCGCTCATCTTGCGTCACAGCGCCGTCAATGCCACTTTGCGGCGCCGTGGGAGGTACACTGTTGGTTGTATCTCGGACACTTTCGCCGGCAAGGCCAGCCTCGGCAACGGGGGCGTGGAGCCGGGGCATCGGCGGTGTTCGGCGGAGCCTGCCCTCGCAGCCCGCCGGCCCGACGCGGCTCGCGCTCCGGGCCGTGTTGACGGCGGTCGGCAGGAGGGCCCCCACTTGACCTACGACGCTAGTTCGATCACTGTTCTGGAAGGTCTTGAGGCGGTACGCAAGCGCCCCGGGATGTACATCGGCTCCACCGGTGAGCGCGGCCTGCACCACCTGGTGCAGGAGATCGTCGACAACGCGGTGGACGAGGCGCTGGCCGGCCACTGCGACACCATCAAGGTCACCCTGCTCGCCGACGGCGGCGTCCGGGTCTTCGACAACGGCCGCGGCATCCCGGTCGGCAATGTCGCCGCCGAAGGGCGTTCCGCGGTCGAGGTGGTCCTCACCACCCTGCACGCCGGCGGCAAGTTCGACAGCAAGTCCTACGCCGTCTCCGGCGGTCTGCACGGCGTCGGCGTCTCCGTGGTGAACGCGCTCTCCACCCGCCTGGAGGTGGAGGTCTGCCGCGACGGCCACGCCTGGCGGCAGAGCTACCGGCTGACCCGCCCGGTGGCACCGCTCGCCAAGGGCGAGGAGACCACCGAGACCGGCACCCAGATCACCTTCTGGGCCGACGGCTCGATCTTCGAGACGACCACCTACAACTTCGAGACCCTCTCCCGGCGGCTGCAGGAGATGGCCTTCCTCAACCGGGGCCTGTCCATCACCCTGCGCGACGAGCGCCCCGAGTTCGTCAACGGCGAGCCCAAGTCCGTCACCTACCACTACGAGGGCGGTATCGAGGACTTCGTCCGGCACATCAACGCCACCAAGGAGCCGGCCCACGCCTCGGTGGTCGCCTTCGGCGAGGACGGCGACGGCATCTCGGCCGAGATCGCCATGCAGTGGAACCAGTCGTACTCCGAGTCCGTGCACACCTTCGCCAACACGATCAACACCGCTGAGGGCGGCACCCACGAGGAGGGCTTCCGCTCCGCGCTCACCTCGATCGTGAACCGCTATGCCCGTGACCAGCGGCTGCTGCGCGAGAAGGACGACAACCTCACCGGCGAGGACATCCGCGAGGGCCTCACCGCGATCATCTCGGTGAAGCTGGCCGACCCCCAGTTCGAGGGGCAGACCAAGACCAAGCTCGGCAACACCGAGGCCAAGTCCTTCGTGCAGCGCGTCTGCAACGAGCACCTGCGCGACTGGTTCGAGCGCAACCCGGGCGAGGCCAAGGACATCGTCAGCAAGGCCGGCCAGGCCGCCCGCGCCCGGATCGCGGCCCGCCAGGCCCGCGACCTCACCCGCCGCAAGACCCTGCTGGAGTCCACCTCCCTGCCCGGCAAGCTGTCGGACTGCCAGTGGACCGAGCCCGAGCGGTGCGAGGTCTACATCGTCGAGGGCGACTCCGCGGGCGGCTCGGCCAAGGGCGGGCGCGACCCCAAGTTCCAGGCGATCCTGCCCATCCGCGGCAAGATCCTGAACGTCGAGAAGTCGCGGATCGACCGGATCCTGAAGAACAACGAGGTCCAGGCGATCATCACGGCCCTGGGCACCGGCATCCACGACGAGTTCGACATCGAGAAGCTCCGCTACCACAAGATCATCTTGATGGCCGACGCCGATGTCGACGGACAGCACATCCGCACCCTGCTGCTGACCCTGCTGTTCCGCTTCATGAAGCCGCTGATCGAGGCCGGCCACGTCTACCTCGCCCAGCCGCCGCTGTACAAGATCAAGTGGGACCAGCGCGGCAACGACTCCGACTACGCCTACTCCGACCGCGAGCGCGACGGCCTGATCGAGGCCGGGATCGCGGCGGGCAAGAAGGACCCCCGCCCGCGCGACGGCGTGCAGCGCTTCAAGGGCCTCGGTGAGATGAACGCCGCCGAGCTGTGGGACACCACCATGAACCCCGACAACCGGGTGCTGCTCCAGGTCACCCTCGACGACGCCGCCCAGGCCGACGAGATGTTCAGCGTGCTGATGGGCGAGGACGTGGAGGCGCGCCGGTCGTTCATCCAGCGCAACGCCCGCGACGTCCGCTTCCTCGACATCTGAGCAGCCCCCGGCGCCGCCCGTCGGCGAACCACCCCACGAAGGAACACGAAGGATCGGTATCGACGTGACCGAAGTGATCCCGCCGGAGTCCCCCGACCGCATCGAACCGGTCGACATCCAGGTCGAGATGCAGCGCAGCTACCTCGACTACGCGATGTCGGTCATCGTCGGCCGGGCACTCCCGGACGTCCGCGACGGGCTCAAGCCGGTGCACCGGCGCGTGCTCTACGCGATGTACGACGGCGGATACCGTCCCGACCGGGGGTTCTTCAAGTGCGCCCGCGTCGTCGGCGACGTCATGGGCACCTACCACCCCCACGGCGACAGCGCCATCTACGACGCCCTCGTCCGGCTGGCCCAGACCTGGTCGCTGCGGATGCCGCTCATCGACAGCAACGGCAACTTCGGCTCCCCGGGCAACGACCCCGCCGCGGCCATGCGGTACACCGAGTGCAAGCTCGCACCGCTCGCCATGGAGATGGTGCGGGACATCGACAAGGAGACCGTCGACTTCTCGCCCAACTACGACGGCCGCTCCCAGGAGCCCGACGTCCTGCCGAGCCGCTTCCCCAACCTGCTGGTGAACGGCTCCGCGGGCATCGCCGTCGGCATGGCCACCAACATCCCGCCGCACAACCTGCGCGAGGTGGCCGACGGCGTCCGCTGGTACCTGGAGCACCCCGAGACCGGCGACGAAGAGCTGCTCGACGCGCTGATCGAGCGGATCAAGGGCCCCGACTTCCCCACCCACGGGCTCATCGTCGGCAAGCGCGGCATCGAGGACGCCTACCGCACCGGCCGGGGCTCCATCACCATGCGCGCCGTGGTCGAGGTGGAGGAGGACTCCAAGGGCCGCCAGTGCCTCGTCGTCACCGAACTGCCCTACCAAGTGAACCCCGACAACCTCGCGCTCAAGATCGCCGAGCTGGTCAAGGACGGCAAGGTCTCCGGGATCGCCGACGTCAAGGACGAGACGAGCGGCCGCACCGGCCAGCGCCTGGTGATCGTGCTCAAGCGCGACGCCGTCGCCAAGGTCGTGCTGAACAACCTGTACAAGCACACCCAGCTGCAGGAGACCTTCGGCGCCAACATGCTGGCCCTGGTCGACGGCGTGCCCCGCACCCTCCGCCTCGACCAGTTCGTGCGCACCTGGGTCACCCACCAGGTCGAGGTCATCGTCCGGCGCACCCGCTACCTGCTGCGCAAGGCCGAGGAACGCGCCCACATCCTGCGCGCGCTGCTGAAGGCCATCGACCGCATCGACGAGGTCATCGCGCTGATCCGCGGCAGCGAGTCCGCCGACGCCGCCAAGACCGGCCTGATGGCGCTGCTGGAGATCGACGACATCCAGGCCCGCGCCATCCTGGACATGCAGCTGCGCAAGCTCGCCGCCCTGGAGCGCCAGCAGCTCACCGCCGAGTACGACGAGCTGATGACCCAGATCCGCGGCTACCACGAGATCCTGGAGTCGCCCGAGCGGCAGCGCCAGATCGTCGGCGACGAACTCGCCGAGATCGTGGAGCGCTACGGCGACGAGCGGCGCACCCAGATCATCCCCTTCGAGGGCGACATCCGCATGGAGGACTTCATCGCGGAGGAGGACGTCGTCGTCACCATCACCCGGGGCGGCTACGCCAAGCGCACCAAGGTCGACCTCTACCGCGCGCAGAAGCGCGGCGGCAAGGGGGTGCGCGGCGCGCAGCTGAAGCAGGATGACATCGTCAACCACTTCTTCGTCACCACCACCCACCACTGGATCCTGTTCTTCACCAACAAGGGCCGCGTCTACCGCACCAAGGCCTACGAGCTGCCCGAGTCCGCGCGCGACGCCCGCGGCCAGCACGTCGCCAACCTGCTCGCCTTCCAGCCCGACGAGCAGATCGCCCAGGTCCTCGCGCTGCGCGACTACGACGTCGCCCCCTACCTGGTGCTCGCCACCCGTGAGGGCCTGGTCAAGAAGTCCCACCTCGCCGACTTCGACTCCCCGCGCTCCGGCGGCATCATCGCGGTGAATCTGCGCGAGGGCGACGAACTGATCGCGGCGCGGCTCGTCTTCCCCGGCGACGATCTCCTGCTCATCAGCCGCAAGGCCCAGGCGATCCGGTTCAACGCCACCGACGACGCCTTGCGCCCGATGGGCCGGGCCACCACCGGCGTGATCGGCATGCGTTTCGTCGACGGCGACCAGCTCCTCAGCATGGACGTGATCCGGACAGGCGAGGACATGCCCGATGTTCTGGTCGCAACCGAGGGCGGATACGCGAAACGGACGCCCGCCGACCAGTACCCTGTGCAGAACAGGGGAGGGAAGGGCGTGCTCACCGCCAAGGTGGTCGCGGCCCGCGGCACCCTGGTCGGCGCGCTGATGGTCAACACCGACGACGAGGTCTTCGCGATCACCTCGACCGGGGGTGTGATCCGCACCCGCGCCGAGGAGATCAAGCGGTCCGGCCGCCAGACCATGGGCGTCCGGCTGATGAACCTGGCCGAGGGCGACAGCGTCGTGGCGATCGCGCGCAACGCGGAAGCGCTCGGAGAGACCGACGGCACGGACGAGCGCGAGGACGCCGTACCTGCTGACGAGGCGGAGTAGATTTCCCGGAGCCTTTCGGGGCAAACCACTACCATGCCGACGTCAGCGGGTCCGGCCCCCACCGAACCGACCGACGCCGAGCAGCATCCCGACCACGACCAGCGAGGGTAACGAGGCTAACGGGCCATGTCTGACCAGCCGTACCGGCCGAACTCCGGCCCGCAATCCAGCCCGCAGGGGCCCAACTCCGCCATGAGCCGCCCCGGCCAGCCCGGCAGCGGCGTCAAGACCGGAACACCGCCCCCCGCGGCACAGCCCAACGGAACGCGCCCGACCCCGTCGGGAGGTACGGCGGCAAGCAACGGGGCCCAGGTCCGCCCGGGCTTCAGCGCCCCCAGCGGCCCCCGGCCCGCCGCCAAACCCACCCAGCCGGCCCAGCCCGTCCAGTCGGGCGGCGGCACCGTGCCCGCCGCCCGGCCGCCGGCCAAAGGCGTCCGCAAGGCCCACCTCACCCTCAGCCGGGTCGAACCCTGGTCGGTGATGAAGTTCAGCTTCGTCATCTCACTGGTGTGCTTCATCATCCTGTTCGTCGCCGTCGTCGTGATCTACCTGATCCTGTCCGGGCTCGGCGTCTTCGACGCCCTCATCGACACCCTCACCCAGCTCGGCAACGAAGACGGCGGCACCGACTTCGACCCCTCATCCTGGTTCTCACCCGGAACCATCCTCGGCTACAGCGGCCTCATCGGCGCCCTCAACGTCATCCTCATCACCGCCCTGTGCACCGTCGGCGCGATGCTCTACAACATCGCCGCCGACCTCGTCGGCGGCGTCGACATGACCCTCAGCGAAACGGACTGACCCACCCCGCCGACGCGATACGATCGAGAAGTCCGCAAGGCACCGCCCAGGTGGACCCCGGGCGAACCCGCTGGCCCCGCCAAACGATTCGCCTCCACCCGAACCGGTGCGATAACCTTCCGGACGTATCCCGGGCGTATAGCTCAGTCGGTTAGAGCGCATCCCTGATAAGGATGAGGCCCCAGGTTCAAGTCCTGGTACGCCCACCGGATCCTTGGGCCGTCCCTGCTCGCAAGCCGTTGGCTTGCTCGCCGGGGCGGCTCCGTTGTGTTGGCCCGGGGGCATGGCCCCCCGGAACCCCCCACACCAGGGGGCTGCCGCCCCCTGGACCCCCGCCACCCCCACATCCTTCGGTCGCGCCTCGGTGATGTGGGGCGAATTGAACCCGGTGGGTGAGCGGCCGTCGTTGACGGGTGTGGGGCTGTGCCCCTTGCCCCCGCACATCCGTGAGGTCGCGCTTCCACGGTGTGGGGTGGATTGAGTCTGGTGGGTGATCGGCCGTCGTTCGCGGGTGCGGGGCTGTGTCTCTCGCCCCCGGTGAGGCTCTGGGGCGAGCGGGGCGTTCGAGTGTTACGTCTTGGAGGGGGACGACCCACGTAGCGTGCGCAGGGGCTCCCAGTCGGCTCCGGACGGGTACCGATGAATTCGAGTGCGCCTGCCAGGCCCTCGGTGTCGTGGAAGGACTCGATGCGGGAGGTCTCGCCCTGTTTGTTCGTCTGGATGTGGTCGACCTCATAGAAGCCGAGCGTCCGGCCGTCCTCGGTGGTCCCCTCGTACCTGAACCACAGGGCGATTCCGGTCTCTTCGATGATCGGCCGTTCGGCGCCCACAGGACGGCGTCGTCGGCGACGACGAACTCGTCGGGCGGCTCGACCCTTCGCCGCTCCCATCGACCCGGACGCCGCCAGCGCGGAAATCAGCGACGAGATCGAGGACATGGCGGAGGCCATGTCATCGAACACCGCCGCCGTGCCCACCCACACCAGCACCGACACCGAGGCGGCCGCACACAGGCACACCGCCACCAGCCGGTCCCACCGCACCCGGCTCAACACTCGCCAGACGACGCGCTCCGGGCCCGGGCACCGTCCCGCCCCCGCTTCCGGCTGGTGGTCGGGGCCCTGAGCGGTCGCCTCCCGCGCCGCAGCAGATGACGACAAAGGAGCGCGACGGATGCGACGGAAAGGAGCGCCGCGATCGTCAGCAGCCCTATCACGTTCGTCGGGAGCGCGCCGTCGGTATGAAAGGGTCGACCGCCCCCATCACCGCCGTCGCCGGCGCCATCGCATCAGCGGGCCCAGTACCCGCTCGGTCTTCATGACCCCGGACCCTACGCACCCGGCTCCCACGCCACAGGCGAACCCAGCCAGGCGGCGACCACTTCCGGCAGCGTCGGCGACCACGAACCGATGTTCGTGTCCTCGGGCAATGGCGCTCCCCGCCGGGTACCGCGAACGAACAGGTTCCGGGGCGTTCTCGGTTTCGGTGGCTGTCGGGGGCCCGTGGTGGCTCCCGTGTCCGGCTACGGCAGGTACACGTCGAAGTCGAATGTGGCCACGCGCCGCAGCGCCGACTTGATCAGCAAATCACCTTCGCCCGCATTTCGACCGGTCATTCCGGAAATATCCGCCACGTCTCGACCTGGGCGCAGGTGTCGAATCCGCCATCGGCCGCTGCCGAGCCGACATCTCCAACGATGTCATCGTGAATACCCAGGGTCATCGCGATGATGAGGTCGTCACCGGGCTCGGCCTCCTCGTGGTAGTCCTGCAGTCCGCGCATCTCTTCCGTCAAACCTTCCACTTCCGTCAGCCATTCGTCCGGCGCGGACGTGCCTTCGGGAACCTCGATCTCGCGTACCTGTCGACTCAGGTCCTCAAGCAGTCGGAGTCGTTCGGCCAGCGTGCCCAGGTCGTTCCGGCCGAATGACTCGCCGTCGTAGGGCAGCTCCTCGCTGAACCGTGTGTTCACCTCGGCGCAAAGAGCGTTCACCTCGCTGACGTACTGCTGCTGCGGAGAGGCGCAAGCGGCCGCACCGGCCAGTGCGAGCAGCGCCAGAGCGCCATGGCGGTACCGGCTACGTCGGAAATCGTGGGATCTCCGTTCCCGCTTGCCGAAATGCTGGATGACATCGACGGAACGCGGTCCTGGGCGGCCCATGTAAGGCTCCTGGTGTTCGGGGTCGATACTTCAACCGCAAATGGCGACATCGGAATGCTCCCACGTTCCGACGTTCTTCGCATAAATATGAGTGATATATCGGAGCACGCCCACTCACGGATCTCTGCGGCAACGTACAACCAGGTCGATGGCACACAGGTCGGCCGGTCCGCCATGCCGTCCGCGGACGCTCTGTCTCAGCCGGGCGCGGACGCGCCCCCAGCCGGCGGCTAGCCAGGAGAGCCACCCCGCGAGTCTGGTCTGCAAGGGTCGGCGGCCAGACGGTCCGTTCGGTGACTCGGCGAGGTATCGACTTCGCGCTGCGCGGCGTCCTCGGGGTGAGCGGCCTGGTGCGGCTATGCCGCGTGCGCCGCCGGCGCGGGGTCGCCGTCACCGACCCGGTGCGGGCGGACCGGCGCGTCGCCGGGATCGCCGTGCCGGCGGACGTCCGTGCCGAACGGCACCGGTGCGCTTCCACTCGCGGGCGGCGGCTCGGTGCCGCTCAGCCGCCGCCTCCTGCGAACCGACCGCATGAGGCCGGTCCCAGAGCCCGCCGTGGCGGCGCCCTCCGCCAGGCGCGGACGCGGGGTCCCGATGCCGCGCCGCCCGGTGGGGTCCCTTTTCGGCAGGGCCGGAAGCGGACGCGTTCCGCAGTGGTCGCATCCGGATAATGGCGGGCGATTTCCCTTGACCGCTGCTACCGTCATCTTCAGCACTCCCGGTGCGCAGGTGGCGGATACTTCCACTCTTAATGGTGAGACGCGGGTTCGAATCCCGCCGTCGGCTCTGCCGGCGTCGACCAGCGGCCCAGGTCACAAGAGCCGCCGCCGATTCGATCTCGGGAGTGTGCAATGTCAGAGGAGTGCGCCCGGTGCGCAGGCAGCGGTTACTTCGACTGAGGTTCGAGAGGTTGCGGGTTCGAATCCCGTCACGGCCTGGCCGTGTAGCTCAATTGGCAGAGCGCTTTGTACCGCCGCCGATCTTGATCTCGGGCGCGCCCATCTGACGAAGTGCTCGGCGCCCGGGCAGCGGATTCCTTCACTTGCCCAGGGCGGCCTCGAATTCACATGCCGGACGCCGGTTCGCCTCCGGACACGTCATCGGAGCTATTTCCGCCCGGCGCGCTGCCGGACGAGCCATTCCAGTGTCCGGGTCCGGCCATGGCCTCGGCCTGCGGCGCAGGTGGCCGTGAATGCCGAATACCACGAGGTCAGCAGCTATGAGGCAGGCTGCTCCGCCATCGCCGAACCGACGCCGGCGCGGTACGGCGCCAGGGCTCGACCGGCGCGGAAAACGTCGCTCCAATCCATTCGCGTTCCCCGGACGGACCACCCGCCGCATTATTCACGGCATTTCCGACCTCTGAGTGCTACCGTCAGATGTGCACCTTCCCGGTGCGTAGGTGACGGTTACTCCGGCTGTCGACCGAGTGGTCGCGGATTCGAGTCCTGTCGCCGAGTTCGATCTCGGGAGGGCCGCGAACTCGTAGCAGTGCCCGGTGCGCAGGTGCCGGCTACTTCGGTATCCAGGTTCGAATCCTGACCGGCCCGAGAGGGCCGTCATGTGCCGGCGTCGTCTCGATCTCGGGCACGCTGCTACGGGCTCGGGCTCCTCCCCCGTGCGGTGAGGAGCATGCCCCATGGCCAAGTTCAACCGCGGCACCGTCCGTCCGGCCGGCCGCGGCCCCGTCGACGCCGAGGCCGTGCCGTCGGGGCGCACCTACGAGGGCGGGCCGGGCCATGCACGCGAGCTGCGCGGTGACCTCTTCCTGCTGGCCGTCGCCAACTTCGTCAGCGAGAAGACCTTCTACGAGGACGCGGGCGAGCGCGACGCCCGCTACCGCTCGCTGCTGCACCGCGCCGCCGTCGAGGACCCCGCGTGGACGGCCGGGCTGCTCGGCTGGCTGCGCGGCGAGGGCAACATGCGCACCGCGGCGGTCGTCGGGGCGGCCGAGTACGTCCGCGCCCGCCTCGCCGCCGCCCGCGAGGGCGCGGCCGATGCCGGGGCGGACACTTCCGCACCGACCAACCGCCAGGTGGTCGACAGTGTGCTGCAGCGCGCCGACGAGCCCGGTGAGCTGCTGGCCTACTGGATGGGCCGCTACGGCCGCGCACTGCCCAAGCCGCTCAAGCGGGGTGTCGGCGACGCCGTCGGCCGGCTCTACACCGAGCGGGCGCTGCTGAAGTACGACGCCGAGGGGCGTGCCTTCCGCTTCGGCGACGTCCTCGACCTCGTGCACGCCGCTCCGGCCGCCGACCGCCCCTGGCAGGGCGACCTGTTCGCCCACGCCCTGGACCGGCGCCACGGCCGCGACAAGCCCATCCCCGAGTCGCTGCACCTGCTGCGGGCCCGAGCCCGGCTGATGGCGCTGCCCGTGCCGGAGCGCCGTCCGCTGCTGGACCACCTCGACGCCGCCCAGCTGCTGCGCCGCGCCGGCATGACCTGGGAGGCGCTGGCCGGCTGGCTCCAGGGCCCGATGGACGCCGCCGCCTGGGAGGCGGTGCTGCCTTCCATGGGGTACATGGCGCGGCTGCGCAACCTCAGGAACTTCGACCAGGCGGGGGTGAGCGACGAACTGGCGGAGCGGGTCGCGGCCGGGCTGGCCGACCCCGCGGAGGTGGCGCGGTCGCGGCAGCTGCCGATGCGCTTCCTGTCCGCCTACCGGACCGCGCCCTCGCTGCGGTGGGGGCACGCCCTGGAGCGCGCGGTGCAGGCGTCGCTGGAGAACGTGCCGCGGCTCGACGGCCGCACCCTGGTCCTGGTCGACCGCTCCGGCTCGATGTGGAGCCCGCTGTCGGCGCGCTCCGACCTGAACCGGGCCGACGCGGCCGCCGTCTTCGGCAGCGCGCTCGCGATGCGGGCGCGGGCGGCCGACCTGGTCGAGTTCGGCACCTCCAGCAGGCCGGTCGCCTTCGGCCCGGGCGACTCCCTGCTGCGCGCGGCCGAGCGCTTCGGCAGCCTGGGCGGCACCAACACCGCGGCCGCGGTGCGCGAGCACTACCGCGGCCACGACCGGGTGGTGATCGTCACCGACGAGCAGGCCGCGGCCGACCCCCGCGGCGGCCCCACCGAGCAGGTCCCGGCCACCGTGCCGGTCTACACCTGGAACCTGGCCGGCTACCGCTACGGCCACGGCCCCAGCGGCGAGGGCCGGCGCCACACCTTCGGCGGGCTGAGCGACGCGGCCTTCCGGATGATCCCGCTCATCGAGGCGGGTGCGCGGGCGGCCTGGCCGTGGCAGGACTGACGGCGGACCGGCGCCGGGGCGGGCGGCCGTGACCGGCCCCGACCCGGCGCCGGGCCCGGCGGCCGACCCGCTCGGCTACCCGGGGGTGCGGCCCGACCGCTCCGGGCTGCTGACCGGCGACGGGTTCGCGCCGCTGCGGCCGGCCGCCGGCGCGCCCCTCGGGGAGTGGGCGGTCGAGCCCGGCGGCACGCTCGCGCGGCGGCTCGCCGCCGCCGGGGCGCCCGCCCTGGATGTCCGCCGGCCGGTGCTGGCCGTCGGCGCCAATGCCGCGCCCGCGCGGCTGCGGCGGAAGTTCGACGGCCGGGCGCCGATGGAGGCGCCGATGGTGCTCGCCGAGGTGCGCGGCCTGGAACCGGGGGTGTCCGCGCACGTCAACCGGGCCGGGTACCTGCCCGCCGCCCCGGTGGCGCGCCCGGGCGCGGCCGGACGCCTCTTCGTGCTCTGGCTGACCGCCGAGCAGCTGCGCGTACTCGACGCCACCGAGCCGAACTACCGGCGGCGCGCCATCACGGCCGACCGGGCGACGGTGCTGCTGCCCTCCGGGCTCACCGTGCCCGCGCTCGACCTGTACGTGAGCCGGCACGGCTGCCTGGCCGACGGGGCCGGACTCCCCTGGCCGCTCGCCGACCAGCGCGCGATGATCGGGGAGCTGCTGGCGGGCTCCGCGCGGCTGCGGCGGCTGTGCGGCCCCGGCCCGGACGAGTTCGTGCGGCGGGCCGCCGAGCCCGCCGTCCGCGACGCGGTGCGCGGCGTGCTGCGCGCGGAGGGCCGGGTGCTCGACCAGCCGGAGCTGACCGGCCTGCCGCCAGGGACGGAGCCGCCGGAACCGGCCCTCGGGCGCGGCTGACGCCATGTCGTCTGCGCTGCTCGCCGACTGGTCGACATATGGTCGCAGCGGCTGGTCGACCCCGCCGAATCGATGGTCGACAGCCTGATTCGCACCCGGATCGACAAACCGACCGCTCGACAGAACGCTACGGAGTGCCGTCCTCGGCCATCCCGTCGACGGAGACCCGGTCGCGGTCCGCGCTCGGGCGCGAGCGCGGCGCAGTACAGCCGCCGGTGGAGCCCCGGATTGACTCGACCCCGCGCCGGGCGAACAGGGAGCGGACGCGGCGGTGCAGTTCGACGGTGCTCGGATCGGCGGTCGGGCCCGGCGGTTCGGCTTCGCCGTCCCGCCGCACACGCTGATCCATGGCGTCGTCGTGCCCGCGCAGGAAGATCGTTACGCCTGGATCGGCGCGGCGGCCGATGATCGTTACCGCATCGCCGCCGCCCCGGACCGGCGCCCGCGCGGCGCGGCCGGGATTGCGCCGGTCCGCACCGGGGAGTGGTATCCGGTACCCCGCACCGACGCGAAGGAGCACGCATGCCGACCCGGTACACGCTGACGATCGTCTCCGGCCGGCAGGACGACCCGCCGCGGGCCGAGGGCTCCGCCCTCGGCTCCGGACCGGTCGCGATGGACGACCTGGACCTGGAGACCCAGCAGTGGCTCCAGGCCCACCTCAGTGAGAATCCCGACGTATGGGTCCTGGTCACCGAGGGCGGCGGAGCCGCACAGGGCGACCTGCGCGTGGTAGACGCCCGCGAGGTCGCCGTCTAGCGCCGACGCCGGCGGCAGCCCCTGACTTCCTGCTGGCGAAGCAGGCGCTCCGCCCACCGGATCGGCCGTCCGCCACTCCCCCGCCGCGACCGGATCCGGAGAGCCGGTCAAATCGCCCTGATAGACAAGGCAGTCACAGCGGCACTTGCTACGCTGCATGGTGAATCACCGTCGGCCCGTCGCCGTCCGCGCCACCGCGCGCCGACGACCCGGCCGACACACCGCGACACGCATCCCCCGCACAACGGATGCGAGCGGCGCCCCTCCGGGCGCCCACTCAACGACTCAGCACGACCGCGAAGGGGAAATGGGGTCCACACCGTGAAGAAGCTGCTCATTTTGGTGCTGGTCGCTCTTGGGGCGTTCGCCATCTGGCGCAAGATCCAGGCGGACCGCGCCGAGCTCGACCTGTGGACCGAGGCCACCTCGGCCGACGGCGAGGTGTGACGGCCGCCCCAAGGGGCCGCCGTCCGCCCACGCACCGCGTTGGCCTCCGCCGGCGCAGGTGAGCACAGCGCCTCACCGCGCCGGCAGGTCAGCGCCAACCAGAGCCACACTTATCCGCAAGCGTTCGGCGACCACAGCCGCTATGCTCGGCACCGAACACCCGGGGGCCATAGCTCAGCTGGCAGAGCGCCTGCTTTGCAAGCAGGAAGTCAGGGGTTCGAATCCCCTTGGCTCCATCGACTCAGGGCGACCCATGCTCGCAAGCTTCGCTTGCTAGCCGGGTCGCCTCGTTATGTCGCCCGGGGGGCATGGCCCCCCAGACCCCCACACCAGGGGGCTGCCGCCCCCTGGACCCCGGCCGTTGCGCGCTCACCTCGCTGTTTTTGGGGCTGCGCCCCTTGCCCCCCGACCGGCCTCCTGGCCCGCGTTCGCGTCGGGGCAGCCGACGGTCGTGCGTCGGCCGTACCTGCGGAGCCCATGTCGTCGTCTGATGAAGGGCCCCTGGTCGCAGCATCTGCCGCCACTGCATCAGGATCGGCTTATTCGGATCGGCGGGAGTGGCGGCGTTGGAGTTCGGTGAGGATCAAGTCGAGGCCGTAGGCGAATTCGTCGGCGTAGGCATAGTGCTTGTCGGTGACCATTTCGGTGGACAGCTCCGCCAAGTGGGGGTACGCGTCGGCGGATATGTCGCAGCCGGAAATGGTGGCTGCGGCCTCGTCGGGGAGCGCCTTGAAGGGGAGGTTGAGTTCGGTGAGGACGAAGCCGTAGACGTAGGCGTCGAGTGCTGAGAAGGCATGGGCGGCCAAGGCAACGGAGAAGCCGTTGCGCCGCAGGCAGCCGAGCACGGCATCGTGGTGGCGCAGCACGGCCGGGCCGGGATCGCGGCGGGACTCGATGAGCCCGAGCGCCCAGGGGTGTGCGAACAGGACCCGGCGCGCCGAGGCAGCCCGGCGGATCATGGCGGGCCACCACGGCTGATCGGCGGCGGGAAGGTCGATCTGGGTGAACGGCCAGTCGGCGAGCTCGGCCAGGATTTCGTCCTTGCCGCTGAAGTGGTGATACAGCGACATGGCCTCGACGCCGAGTTCTCTGCCGACGCTCCGCATGCTCAGTGCCGAGAGACCGCCGTTGTCGGCGACGGTGACAGCAGCATTGATGATGCGGTCACGGCTCAGGCCCGGGCGCTGGACCACTGTTCACTCCACTCCGTCTCGTGCCACTTGTGCATCTTACGACTGTAAGGCTAGCCTGCCGATAAGGCTGGCTTACGAGCGTAAGGGAGTGTGCGATGCGAGCTGCGGTGGTGGATCGTTACGGCCCACCGGGCGTGGTACGGGTGGTCGAGGTACCGGAGCCGGTACATCGGGCGGATGAAATCCTGGTGCGGGTCCGCGCGGCAGCGGTAACGGCCGGGGATGCCCGCATCCGGGGCGCACGGTTCCCGAAGGGGCTCGGGCCGTTCGCCCGGCTGGGGCTCGGCGTGCTCCGGCCTCGGCAGAGAATCCTGGGCAGCGCGTTCTCCGGCGTGGTCGAGTCTGTAGGCGCGCAGTCCGGTATCAGCGCGAGCGGAGTCGCGCCCGGTGACGAGGTATGCGGCATGAGCGGGAGCCGGCTGGGCGCGCACGCGGAGTACGTCGCTGTGCCCGCCGGCCGGGTGGTGCGCAAGCCGGCCGGGGTGAGTCACGAGGACGCGGCGGGCGTGCTGTTCGGCGGCACCACCGCGCTGTACTTCTTGCGGGACAAGGCTGGTCTGGCGGCCGGAATGTCGGTACTGGTCAATGGCGCCTCCGGAGCGGTCGGCACCAACGCGGTGCAGCTGGCCAAGCATGTCGGCGCGACAGTCACCGCGGTCACCAGCACCGGCAATGTTCCGTTGGTCGCGAGACTCGGTGCGGACCACGTGATCGACTACACGACCGCGTCGATCGGTGCGGTGGCTGACCGGTTCGATGTCGTCATCGACACCGTCGGCGCCATCTCCCCCGCCTCGGGGCGGCGGCTGCTCACACCGGACGGGGTGCTGCTCCTGGTGGCCGCGAACCTGTGGGAAATGCTGCGGTCGCGCGGCAGCGTCAAGACCGGCAGCGCACCCGAACGGGCGGCGGACATCGAGCACCTCCTGGCTCTGATGGCCGACGGGAGACTCGCCACGGTCACCGACCGTGTGCTCGCCCTGGCCGAGATCGTTGCCGCATACGAGCGGGTCGATTCCGGCCGCAAGGTCGGCAACGTCATCATCCGACTCTGAGGCGGCATCTGCATGGACGCCACCCGTATCGTGCTGGCCGGCTGCTGGACAAGCCTGATGCTGGTATACCTGCTCGGCGACGTGCTGCGCCTGTTCGCCGGCGACCATGTCCCCGGCCAGATCGACGGCCGGCCCGCCGGCGACGGGATGTGGACCCTCGCCGCGCTGATCATGCTCGTCCCGATCGCGATGATCTTGATCTCCCTACTGGTCCCCGCCGAACCGCTGCGCTGGATCAGCATCGTCGTATCCGTTGTGATGGTCCTGTTCAACCTGGCCGGGCTCCCTTACCCCGGGTCCTACGACAACCTGCTCATCGTCGTCGGCTTCGCCGTCAACGGCATCATCATCTGGCAGGCCCGGGCCCGGGCCCGGGCCTGGGCCTGGGACACCGGCGCCGCGTGACCGGGGCCGGCAGGTGCAAGCGACCGAGTCGCTGGTGGCAGGCGCGGTCCGGTTCAGGGACCGGACCGATGCCTCGGCGGTGATCGCGGCGGAGTCCGGCCGGGCGGGGCACCCGTCTCTTCCGGTACATGTCGACGCGGCGGTATATCGCCCGGTCTCCGTGCCGACCAGGCGATATACGGTCCCGTGGCGGCCCGGTACCGGACCGTTCGCCCGATTTCCACCCGCGGCGCGGATCACTCGCGTAGATTGTGCGGACCGTTTCGGGGTCATTCGCGCGCCGTTCCGCTACTCCGCGAACGTCCCGGCTGTCCCGTCGATCCCGCCGCCTCCCGGCCGCGGCCCGGCACCGCCGTCCGGCCCCCACCGGCGCGGAGCTCCCTCCCGATGACGGCGACGCGCGGCCCCTCTCCCGAAAGGCCCCGCATGGAACCCTTGTACCTCGTGCTGGCGGGCGGCGCCGTCAGCCTGATCAGCAGTGTCACCGTCACCTGGCTGCAGGGCCGCGCCGCGCGCCGCGGCGAGACCCGGCAGGCCATCCGCGACTGCATCCGGCAGCTGACCAGCATCTTCATCAGCGAACGCGAGAAGGCCCTGGCCCCCGCCCCGGCGGCCGCGCCGCCGGGCGCCTCGGGCCTGGCCGAGGCCGAGATGCTGTGCACGATGATCGCCGACCGGCGCACCCGCGAGCGGGTCCGCGACGTGATCCGGCTGCTGCGCGCCTCCGGCATGCCCGAACTCCAGGAGCTCAGCGGGGTGCGCGCACCGCGCGCCCGGCGGGCGCTGTGCACCCACGCCCTGGACGTGCTGGGCGCCCACTACCGGGGCGAGCGGATCCCCGCCCCGACCGAGACCGTCAAGAAGCTGATGGAGGTCGAGGACGAGGCGCTGCAGGCCGTCTACTCCGACGCGCTGCACGACCGAGACGCGGACGAGGCCGAGGAGCCCGCCGAGCCGGAGACCACCGCCGCGCGCCGGCCGCGCGCCGCCTCCGCGCCGGCCGACGCCGCTACCGAGACCGCCACGGCCGAGAAGGGCGGCGCCGAGAAGAGCGCGGCCAAGCCCGCATCGGGCGGCACCGGCCGCGGCGGGCGTTCCGCCCGCTGAGCGGCCGGCGGCGGGCGGACCGGCCGGACCGCCCGCCGCCGCGCGGCCGGAGGTGGACGGATGGCCGCGCTCACGCGTACGCACAGGTCCGCGTGGTCTAGGGTGTGCGGAGCGCACGTGCGAACACGCCGCGCCGACGCCGTCCGGCTCTCGGGCCGGCCGACGCTCCCCGAAGCCTTACGAGCGGATATGGTCGGGATATGGGTCTCTGGAATGCCATCAAGGGCGGCGCCCTCGTCGAGGAAGCCAGACGTGCGGCCAAGACGAAGTCCAAGGTCTTCGTCGGGGTCCTCCAGCCCAACAGCATCGAAGCCCCCACGGGCAACGCGTTCCCGGCTCTGGCGCACATCATCGAGGGCGTCGAGGAGGCGGGCTGGCGGCTCGACCACACCTCCTTCACCTCCGACAAGGAGGGCGAGCCGGTCGGCTACTTCATCTTCCGCCGCGCCGACGAGCAGGTGCCCGAGGCCGTCGAGCACCACCAGGAGCCGGAGCAGCACACCGAGCCGCCGGCCAACCAGCCCTCCGGCGGGCAGCCCGCCTACCCGGGCGGCCCCGGCGGCTACCCCGGCACCGGCCCGCAGCCGCCCGCGCCCGGCGGCTACCCCGGCCCCGGCCAGCACCCCGGATCCGGTCCGCCGCCGCCCGCGCACTACCCGGGCGGCCCGCAGCAGCCGCCGCAGGGCCCCCCGCAGGGACCGCCCCCGCCCCCGCAGGGCCCGCCGCCGTACCCCGGCGGTGGCGGCGGCTACTACCCGGGCCAGCAGCCCGGCTGGTAGGCGCCGAGCGGCCCGGCACCCCCGCGGGCGTCCGCGCGTTGTCCCGACCGAGGGGATATCAGGGTTTCCCCCGATGGTGCGGCGCACCGCGGTGACGCACTATGGGAGGGAACCCATATGCGCGGGGGGAGAGGGCTGTGGCAGCGTCGTACCGGCCGTCATCCAGTACCTGGATGACCCGATCCTCGGAAGGTCCGTCGATCGATCCACTGGATCTGCGGATCACCAACGACCAGCGCGAGGCGGTGGTCGACCGGCTCAAGGACGCCTACTCCGTCGGGCAGCTGGACGAGAGCGAGCTGGAGGAGCGGCTGAGCGCCGCGATGGCGGCGCGCACCGGCCGCGAACTGCGGCCGCTGCTGGACGACCTCCCGGCCGCGCCGCCGCCCTCGGCGGCCGCGCCGCGGCCGGCCCCGGCGGCCGACAGCTCGCTGGCCGACGCGCCCATGGAGGACCGCCTGTGGGCCGCTGGCGCGCACGTATCGGGCTACTTCACCTGGTTCCTCGGGCCGCTGGTGGCACTGCTGGTCAAGGGCAATACCTCCCCCGCGCTGCGCGCGCACCTGGTCGAGGCGCTGAACTTCCAGCTCACCTGGACCATCGCGAGCCTGCTGATGCCGATCGTAGGCATCCTCACCCTGGGGCTGGGCGTCCTCGCCTGGGTGCTGCTCCTGCTGATCTGGATGGTGCTGCCGCTGGTCGGCGGCGTGGCGGCGGTGGCCGGCGGGCGGATGCGCTACTGGCCGAGCTGGAAGTTCGTCCGCTAGCCGATGTCCCCCGCGTACGGCGAAGGTGGCCGGGAACACTGTTCCCGGCCACCTTCGGTACAGGCGGCCGCCGCGGCGACCGCCCCGTGCTCAGCGCCGAACCCGGCCGTTGAGAGTGTCCACGGTGTCGTCCACGGCACTCTCGGCCTTGTCGGCCCCCTTGCCGGCCCCGGCCTTGACCGTGTTCGACGTACGGTCGGCCGCTCCCTGCACCTTGTCCCGCATGGCGCGGGTGGTCTCCTTCACGGAGTCCGCGGTGCCCGACAGCGTGGTCCTGGCCTGCTCCAGCTGCGCGTCGAACTCGCCGTTCTGCGCCGCGCGGCGCAGCCGGACGACTCCGTACGCCACCACCGCGCCGCCGACCAGGCCGAGCACCACCGCGGACGCGGGGACGCGCCGGCCGCCCCGGCGCATCGCCAGCCAGCCGCGCTGCGCGCGGTCCGGCTCGATCCGCTGGGCGGCGGCCGTGAGCAGGCCGGCGACCTTGGGGGCGATCCGCTCTTCGACGGCGTGTGCGGCCGACTCGACCCGGGGGGCCGTCCAGCCGCGTGCGACGATCAGCTTCTCAGCGGCGTTGTCGCGCGCGTCGCCGAGGTAGGGGGCAAGTCGCTCCGCCTGTTCGCGGGCGAGCTGCTGCAGTGTGACGAGGCGGTTGAGTTCCGCCTTCAGTTCGCCGCTGCGGCGCTTCACCATCGTGCGCACGTCCACAACCTCCTCGATCGATCGGTAGCCGAGCCCCTTCCCGGCAAGGGATGCGGTAACCCCCACGCCGTTCTTGATACCGATCACATAACGGCGTCCCGCGCGGCGCTGCGCGGCTCTCCGCGCAGGTCCGCAGGGGAGCGTCCCCGGGCCGCACCCCGGGTAACGTGGGGTGCGGCCGGCCATCGCGTTCGATGGCATCCGACGAAACCGACCGAAAGGCAGCCAGGTGTCTGGGGCTGACAACAACGCGGGCGAGCAGAAGCTCTTCGCCACGCTGAACACCAACAAGGGCGCGATCGTGCTGAAGCTGTTCCCGGACAAAACGCCGGTGACGGTCCAGAACTTCGTCGAGCTGGCCGAGGGCACCCGGAAGTGGACCGACCCCGAGACCGGGGAGGAGACCACCCGGCCGCTGTACAACGGCACCATCTTCCACCGCGTCATCTCGGGCTTCATGATCCAGGGCGGCGACCCCCTGGGCACCGGCCGCGGCGGTCCCGGCTACAAGTTCAAGGACGAGTTCGACCGCTCGCTGTCGTTCAACCGCCCCTACCTGCTGGGCATGGCCAACGCCGGCGCGGGCACCAACGGCTCCCAGTTCTTCATCACGGTCTCGGCGCAGCCGCACCTCACCGGCCGGCACACCATCTTCGGCGAGGTCGTCGAGGGGCGCGAGGTGGTCGACGCGATCGCCGCCGTGCCGGTGAGCCCGCCCAACCACCAGCCCAAGCAGGACGTCGTCATCGAGTCCGTCACCGTCGAGCGCCGCTAGCGGCCGCACCCCCGGTGCGGGTCCGGCCGCCCGCACCGGGACGGCGCGTCCGCGGCACCGGCCGGTCCCCTCAACTGAAACGAGCGCGTCGACGATGAGCAGCGAATCACCGGAGTCGCCGTCCGGGGTCGAGCAGGTGCCGACCTGCTACCGCCATCCGGACCGGGAGACCTACGTCCGGTGCAGCAGGTGCGAGAAGTACATCTGCCCCGACTGCATGCGGGAGGCGGCCGTCGGCTTCCAGTGCGTGGAGTGCGTGCGGGCCGGCAACCGCGGGGTCCGCGAGGCGCGGACCACTTTCGGCGGGCGGGTCACCACCGCCGCCTACGGCACCTGGGTGCTGCTCGGCGTGATGGTCGCGGTCTTCGTGGCGCAGACCTTCGCCCCCGCCGTGGTGAACGGCTTCGACTGGTTCAGCATGGAACTGGGGCTGTGGCGGCCCGGTGTGGACGGCGGCGAGTGGTACCGGCTGATCACCGCCACCTTCCTGCACGTCGACTTCATGCACCTGCTCTTCAACGGGCTGGCCCTGTTCATCATGGGCCCCCGGCTGGAGCAGCTGCTCGGTCTCAGCCGCTACCTGGCGCTGTTCCTGGTCAGCGCGTACGGCGGCAGTGTGCTGACCCTGTGGGTGGCGGCGCCGTCCACGCTCACCATGGGCGCCTCGGGCGCGATCTTCGGACTGTTCGGCGCCATCTTCGTGATCGGCCGGCGGCTGCACCTGAACATCAGCTGGATCGTCGGGCTGCTCGCCATCAACCTGGCGATCACCTTCCTGGTGCCCGGCATCAGCTGGTCGGCGCACATCGGCGGGCTGGTCACCGGCGTGCTGCTGGCCCTCGCCTTCGCGTACGCGCCGCGCCGGCACCGCACCGCCGTGCACATCGGCGCGGTGGCGGGGCTGACCGTGCTGCTGACGGTGCTGGCGCTGCTCGAGCCGCTGGTGCTCGGCACGGCGGTCTGAGGACCGGCGCACCGGCCCGCGCCCCCCGGCCGCGCCCTGTCCGGCTGGACCGGGGCGGCCGGTCCGCGCGCCGGTCCGCGGGAGTCGCCACCGGGAGCCTGTCGCGGGCCGCCATCGCGCGGGGGCGCCCCCCGAGATCCATTATTCCGGTTCGCGCTGCGATGAGGTGTGCGGCGTGGCGGCTGTGGACGGCCTGGGTGGTGTGGGCCGAGTTATCCACAGGTCTGTGCACAGGTGCGGGACCTGTGCACAGGTGCGGACGCGCGGGTGGGACCCTCGCTGTCCACAAGGCGGCGAGTCGGCAGAAAGCCAAGCTCAGCAGGGGTTACAGCGCACGGGCCGCCGCGGCGGAACCCGGATGGGGCAGCTGCCCGGGCAGCCGGGCCGAGCATCGTGCGACGGCCGGTGCGCCGACTCTCCACAGATTGTGGATAACTCCTGTGGAGAGCTTGAGTGTGCTAGGGCGACCGGGACGGGACGGTCGGAGCCGACGGGTCGGCCGGTGCCGTCCTCAGTGCCAGCGGGTGCCCAGGATGATGCCGATGATCAGGAAGCCGAACCCGACCGCGAGGTTCCAGTTGCCCAGCGTGCTCTGCACCGGAAGCGTGCCGCTGGTGATGTAGAAGACCGCCAGCCACAGGATGCCGATGATGAGCACCGCGCACATCACCGGCACCAGCCAGCGCGGGCTGACCTTGATGGTCTGCGCCTGCTCCGGCTTGGTGTAGGTCACCTTCTTCTTGGTCTTGCGGTCATTGCTGCGGGACTTGGGCACGGTTGTCAGCTCCGATACGTGAACGCCTTGCCGGGAACCCGCCTGGGGGAGGTGCCGGGGAGGTCACCCTACGGCCTCAGGCGGGCTCGCTGCCATAGGGTCGCGGTACGGGTTCGCGACGCTTCCGGTCGGCTCCAGGGTAGTACGCCGCGGGCGGAACCGGTGCCCGCCGGGGCGGCGGTCCGTCCCGCCGCCCCGCGCCGTGCGATGCTCAGTCGCCTTCGTCGCCGCCGGGGTCCGGCGGGAACGGGAAGTTCGGGTCGGGCTCCTCCTCGGTCGGCTCCGGGTCGGGCGTGGGTGTGTTCTCCGTCGGAGGAGGCTCCTCGGTCTCCGGCGGCGCCTGCGCCACGTAGATGGTGACCGTCGACTCGGGCGCGACCTGGCCGCCGCCCTGCGGAGTCTGCTGGAAGACCACCCCGGGCTGCACGTCGGCGCGCTCCTGCGGCACGACCTCCACGCTGAAGCCCGCCCCCTCGAGGATCTGCCGGGCCGCGTCCTCGGACTGGTTCACCACGTCCGGCACCTCGACCTGCTGCACCGTGGCGACCAGCACCAGGGTGACCTCGGAGTCGACCGCCACGGTCTCGCCCGCGGCCGGATCGGTCTCGATCACGGTGCCGGGCTCGCCTTCGCCCTCCTCGGTGGTGGTGTTGACCACCAGGCCCAGTTCCTCCAGCGCCTCCCGGGCCTCGGCCTCGGTGTCGCCCGACACGTCGGGGATCTCGACCTCTTCGGGACCGGCGGAGACGATCAGGGTGATCTCCGACTCCGCCGGGGCGTCCTCGCCCATCGGCGGGTCGGTGTCGATGACCCGCCCCTCCTCGACCTCCGCGCTGGGCTCCTCCTGCACCTCCGAGGCGACGGTGAAGCCCGCCTCGGTCAGCGCCGCGGTGGCGTCCTCGACCGACTCGCCCGCGACATCGGGCACCCGCACCATCTCGGTGCCCGGGTTCAGAAACATCCAGCCCAGGAAGCCGAGCGCGCCCAGCACCAGGACGGCCAGCACCGTCCACAGCGCGATGGTCTTGCCCCGCCCCTCGCGGTCGTCGTAGTCGTCATAGTCGTCGTACTCGTCGTCGCGCACCGGCGGGATCGTCGCGGCCGCGCCCTGCAGCATGGTGGCCGCGCCGTCGGCGGCGACCGGCCGGCCGGCCAGGCCCGCCTGGAGGTCGGCCCGGAACTCCGCCGCGCTCTGGTAGCGGTAGTTGGCGTCCTTCGTCATCGCCTTCAGCACGACGTCGTCCAGCCACGCCGGGATGTCGGGGTCGTAGCGCGAGGGCGGGACCGGGTCCTCGCGGACGTGCTGGTAGGCGATGGACACCGGGGAGTCGCCGGTGAACGGCGGCCGGCCGGTCAGCAGTTCGTACAGCAGGCAGCCGGTGGAGTAGAGGTCGCTGCGCGCGTCGACCCGCTCGCCGCGCGCCTGCTCCGGCGACAGGTACTGGGCGGTGCCGATGACCTGCGCGGTGGCGGTCATGGTGGCCTGGGCGTCGCTCATCGAGCGCGCGATGCCGAAGTCCATCACCTTGACGTCGCCGTTGCGGGTCAGCATGACATTGGCCGGCTTGATGTCGCGGTGCACGATGCCGTTGCGGTGGCTGTACTCCAGCGCCCGCAGGATTCCGTCCGTGATCTCCGCCGCGCGCTCCGGCAGCAGCCGCCGGTCGTCCTGCAGCAGCTCGCGCAGCGTGCGGCCGTCGGCGAACTCCATCACGATGTAGGGCACCGGGGTGCCGCTCATATTGTCTTCGCCGGTGTCGTAGACGGCGATGATCGCGGGGTGGTTGAGGGAGGCGGCCGACTGCGCCTCACGGCGGAACCGCGCCTGGAAGGTCTGGTCGCGGGCGAGGTCGGAGCGGAGCGTCTTGATGGCGACGGTCCGGTCGAGGCGCACGTCGCGGGCGCGGTAGACCTCCGCCATGCCCCCTCGCCCGACCACGCCGTCGAGCTCGTACCGACCGCCGAGTAGCCGTGGCTGAGTCATGTCGTGCACTGTCCCTCATACTTCCTCGTGACGAACGAGCTCTGGGCTAACGGTACAGTCCACCGAGCGGTTCGTGACGCTTCACTGGCCCGTATCGCAGGGCCCGCCTTGCGGCGGTGGCGAGCAGGTGGGTCGCGGCGAGAGGGTGGCGGTCTCGTCAGGCTCCGGGTTCTCCGGCTCTTGGCCCGGCTGCGGGTCGCCCTGCGGCGCACCGTCCCCGGTGTCCGCACCCGTACCCGGGTCGGTGCTGTCGGGCTGGGGCGGAGCGGCCTCACCCGCACCGTCCCCACCGCCGGCGGGATACTCCGACGGCTCCGGCACGACGCCGGTGGGGGCGCCCGCCCCGCCGCTGGGCTCGGCGGTGGGACGGCTGCCCGGCTCGGGTCCGCCGACGCCCGGCCGCTCCTGCGCCGAGGGGTCCCAGGACGGGACCTCGGCCGGAACGAAGGGTCCCTCGTTCCCGATGGACTGGCCCTCGACCCCGTCGCCGCGCATCAGCAGACCGGCGAGCAGCATACCCACCACCGCCAGTACCGCGCACGTGCCGAGCAGAAGCGGCAGCCCCGACCGGCGGGGCCGCGCCGATCCCCCGGCCGGGAGGTCGGAGGTGGGGGTGTCGGCGGAGAACCAGGTGGTGGGGTCGGACGGCTCGGCCAGTCCGGCGGCCGGCGCGGGCGCCGCCGCGGCCGGGTCCGCGCCGCGCCGCAGCGAGGCGCGCAGCGCCGCGGTGCGCTCGGCCAGCTCGTCGGCGCCGCGCGGGCGCGAGGCCGGCTGCTTGGCCAGCAGCTCCAGCACCAGCTCGGCGACCGGGCCCGGCACCGACGCCGGCAGCGGCGGCGGGGACTCGCGGATATGCGCGACGGCCAGCGCCAGCGGCGAGGCGGAGGTGAACGGCGGCCGGCCCGTCAGGCACTCGTAGGCGACGACGCCCAGCGAGTAGAGGTCGGAGGACGGGGTGGTGGGGTCGCCGTTGGCCTGCTCCGGCGAGACGTACTGGGCGGTGCCCATCACCATGCCGGTCTGGGTGAGGGTCACCGACTCCGCCGCCCGGGCGATACCGAAGTCGGTGAGCTTCAGCACGCCCTCGCGGGTCATCAGCAGATTGGCCGGCTTGATGTCGCGGTGCACCACCCCGGCGGCATGCGCGGCGGCCAGCGCCCTGGCCGCCTGGTGCACGATGTCCAGCACCGTCTCGGCCGCGAGCGCGCCGTGTCTGGCCACCACCGACGACAGCGGCTCGCCGGGCACCAGCTCCATGACCAGGAAGGCCATGTCGTCCTGCTCGCCGTAGTCGTAGACCTGCGCGATGCCCGGGTGGCCGAGCGCGGCGGTGATCCGGGCCTCGGAGCGGAAGCGCGAACGGTAGGTGCGGTCGCCGATGAGCGCGTGCTTGAGCAGCTTCACCGCGACCTGGCGGTCAAGGACGGTGTCGGCCGCCGCCCACACCTCTCCCATCCCGCCGGCCGCTATGCGTTCCTCAAGGCGGTAGCGGTTCGCCAGGAGGGGTGGTGGCGCGCTCATCTACTCCAGCACCGCCTCCATGATCTGCGCTGCGACCGGGGCGGCCAGCGAACCGCCGCTGCCGCCGCCGTTCTCCACCACGACCGCGACCGCGATCTGGGGGTCGTCGGCGGGAGCGAAGGAGATGAACCAGTTGTGGGTGGGGCCCGCGTTCTCGGCGGTACCCGTCTTGCCGGCCACCTCGTAGCCCGGCACGGCGCCGCCGGGGCCGCTGCCGTTGGCGCCCTGGGTGACCTGCACCATCGCGTCGGTGATGGCGTTGGCGGTGTCGGGGCTCATCGCCTCGCTCAGCAGTTCGGGCGAGTTGGCCTCGATCTGGGTGGTGAGGTCGGGGGCGACCACCCGGTCGACCAGGTACGGACGCATCACCCGGCCGTCATTGGCCACGCCCGCCGCCACCATCGCCATCTGCAGCGGGGTGGCCTGCACCAGGCCCTGGCCGATACCGGAGTCGAAGACCTGGTTCTGGCCGATCGGCGAGCCCTCCATGGTGTCGGGGTAGGAGCTGACCGCCGCCGGCATCGGCAGTTCGAGCTGCTCGCCGTTGAAGCCGAAGGCCTCGGCCTGCTCCGTCATCGCGTCGGCGCCCAGGTCCAGCGCGAGGTTGGCGAAGGAGGTGTTGCACGAGATCTCGATGGACAGCGCGATGCTCGGGCTGCCGTCGCCGCAGGCGCCGGTGAAGGCGTTGGGAAGGTCGGCGCCGCCCTCGGGGCGCGGAGCGGCCTGCGGGCCCATGCCGCTCAGCGGCTCGTCGATCGAGTAGCCGTTCTCCAGCGCCGCCGCCGCGGTGACGATCTTGAAGGTGGAGCCCGGCGGGTACACCTCGTTGAAGGCGCGGTTCAGCAGCGGCTGGTTGTCGTTCTCGTTCAGCTCGGTGTAGGTCTCCGGCTCGCTCAGGATCTGGTTCGGGTCGAAGCTGGGCACCGAGACCGAGGCCAGGATCCGGCCGGTGTCCGGCTCGATCGCCACCGCGGCGCCGTTGGCGTTCGGGTTCACCTGGCGGAAGGCGTCGTAGGCCGCCTGCTGGGCATCGGGGTCCAGGGTCAGCTCCACCTGGGCGCCCTGCTCCTCCTCGCCGCTGATGGTGTCCAGGAAGCGGCTCACCGCCAGCCGCTGGTCCTCACCGCTGAGCAGGGTGTTCTCGTAGAACTCGATACCGGTGGACTGCCCCGCGGGCGAGTAGTAGCCGACGATGTGCGCGTAGAGGTCGCCCTGCGGATAGGTGCGCTGGTACTCCCAGTCGGCGTTCTCGTCCTCGCTGGTGTCCTCGGAGACCGCGATGGCCTCCTGGCCCACCATGATCGGGCCGCGCGCCTGGTTGAAGGCGTCCTGCAGGCGCATGGTGTTCCAGCGGTGGTTGTTCAGCTCCTCGGCCCGGAGGGCCTGCAGCCAGTTGACGTTCAGCAGCATCGCGCAGAACAGCGCCATCACGACGTAGCCGATCCGGCGGATCGGGATGTTCGTCCGCTCGGCCGCGGTGGGCTTCTCGTCCTCGGTCATCGGGTGATCACCTGTGTCATCCCCTCGTCCTGGATGGCGACCGGCGCGGGCTTGTACGCGCTGTCGCTCATCCGGATCAGCAGGCCCATCAAGATCCAGGTACCGATCAGCGACGAACCGCCGGCCGCCAGGAACGGGGTGGTCATACCGGTCAGCGGGATCATCAGGGTGACGCCGCCGACCACCACGAAGACCTGGAACGCGACCAGGAACGAGATCCCGGTGGCCAGCAGCTTCACGAACATGCCGGTGGAGGCGACCGCCGTGCGCAGCCCCCGCTGCACCAGCAGGAAGTACAGCAGCAGCAGAGCCATGAAGCCCGTCAGCCCCAGCTCAGTGCCGATCATGATCGTGACCAGGTCGCTGTTGATGAACGGGATGCCCTCGAAGCCCTGGGCGTTGCCCAGGCCGGTGCCGAACAGGCCGCCGTCGGCGAGCTGGAAGACGCCCTGCGCGATCTGGTTCGGGCCGCGCTCGCACTGCTCCTCGGGGTTGCTGAAGCACGGCACGAGC
Organism: Allonocardiopsis opalescens; assembly: GCF_003002095.1. Classification (GTDB taxonomy): domain Bacteria; phylum Actinomycetota; class Actinomycetes; order Streptosporangiales; family Streptosporangiaceae; genus Allonocardiopsis; species Allonocardiopsis opalescens. The sequence continues at coordinate 208,725 of NZ_PVZC01000003.1, forward strand.
TGGTCCATGTACTCCGCGTCCAGCGCGCGGGTCAGCAGCTCGACGCGCTCCCGGACGTGGCCGAAGAGGAAGTAGGCGACCACCGCCGCCACCGAGAACATGGTGAGGCCGATCAGCACCCACGAGATCCGCCGGGTGGCGGCGTAGACCATCGCCAGGAAGAGGGTGAAGATCAGCAGCGAGGTGCCGAGGTCGGTCATGCCGACGAACAGCAGGATGCACAGCGCCCACGCGACCACCAGCGGGCCGGTGTCGCGCATCCGGGGCAGGTCGATGAAGCCGATCCGGCGCCCCGCCAGCGACAGGGCGTCGCGCCGCGCCACCAGGTAGGCGGCGAAGAAGATGACGAAGCAGATACGCCCGATCTCGGCCGGCTGGAAGGTGTACGTGCCGATTCTGATCCACAGCCGGGCGCCCAGCTCGGCGTGGCCGAGCCCGGGGACGAGCGGCAGCATCACGAAGATGAAGCCCACGATCAGGATCAGGTACGGGAAGCTCTGCAGCCGGCGGGGTTCCTTGATGAGGAAGATCACCCCGACGCACAGCGCCAGTCCCAGGATGCTCCAGATCAGCTGGTTGCCGATGACGTGCTCGAAGCCGGTGATCTGGCCGTCCTCGTTGCGCACGGCGGTGGGGTTGCGCCACTGCACCGCCAGCCCGATGCCGTTCAGCAGCACCGCCACCGGCAGGATCAGCGGATCGGCGTAGGGCGCCAGGTAGCGCAGGGCGATATGGGCGCCGAAGACGGCGGCCGTGAACACCAGCACCGGCGGTATGAGCTCGCCGTGGAAGCGGCCGTCCAGGCCGTAGCCGGCGAACAGGAAGTACAGCAGGGTGAGCGCCAGCCCCAGCAGCAGCATCAGGAACTCGATGCCGCGCTGCTTGGACGCGAACAGCGGCTTGACGACCTTGAGTACCCGGTCCCTCACGCCCGGGGTGTCGGCATCGCTCATGACGCCTGGGGCTCGGGGTCCTGCTCGCCGGAGGCCGGACCCTGCTCCTCGGCGGGCTCAACGCGGTCGCAGTTGGGGTTCTGCGCGCACTCCTCGGCCTCCGCCGTGAGCGCGGCCACCCGCTCCTGGGCGTCGGCCAGGCTGGCCGCGCCGATGGTGGAGCTGGTGAGGCGGTCGTGCTGGGTGCGCGGCAGGGCGGTGACCTCCAGATCGGTCACCTCGGCCTCGGTGTACAGCGCGTAGCCCAGGACCTCCTCGTCCATGCCCCGGTAGATCGTGACCTGGCCCTCGGGATTCACCCCGATGTAGTACTGGTTCTGTATGTAGTCCCAGGCGAAGTAGGCCGGTACCACCAGCAGCGCCACGAAGACCAGCAGCACCAGGGTCATGATCGGGAAGCGGCGGGGCCGGCGCGGCAGCTCGTCGTCATCGTCGTCCACCGGACGCGGCGGGCGCGGCGGATCGGCCGCCTCCAGGATCAGCGGCGGGAACTCCGCCGTGTCGGTGCGGGCACCGCCCCCCGACTGCAGTCCGCCGAACTCGCCCCGCTCGAACATCTCCGTCTCGGGCGCCTGCCCCAGACCCGCCGCGCGGCCCGCCGGTGTGTCCGGCATCACCCGCTCCGGCTGGGAGTTGGCGACCGCGCCCACGAACTCCGGCGCCGTCCTCAGCTGCTCGGCACGCGGATCGACCACATCGGAGACCACGCAGGTGATGTTGTCGGGGCCGCCGCCCCGGTTCGCCAGATCGACCAGCCGGCGGGTGACCTCCACCGGGTCCGGGACCGTGCGCAGCACCTCCGCCATCGTGTCGGCGCTCACCACACCGTGCAGGCCGTCGGAGCACAGCAGATAGCGGTCGCCCAGCACCGCCTCGTGCATCCACAGGTCCGGCTCGACCTCGCTGCGGCCGTCCAGCGCCCGCAGCAGCAGCGAGCGCTGCGGATGGGTGGCCGCCTCCTCCGGGGTGATCTTGCCCTCGTCGATGAGGGTCTGGATCAGAGTGTGGTCGTGGGTGATCTGCTGGAACTCGCCATTGCGCATCATGTACGCCCGCGAGTCGCCCACATGGCCCACCGCCACCTGCGCGCCCGACCACAGCAGCGCCGTGAGGGTGGTGCCCATGGTGTCGGTCGCGGTGGGGTCGGGGATGTTGTCCTGGACCACCGCGTTCGCCTGGAAGATCGCGTCGTGCAGCGCCCCGATCAGCTCGTCCGGCGCGAAATCACGGTCCAGCGAGGACAGGGTGGTGATCGCGATGGAGCTGGCGACCTCGCCGTGCTTGTGGCCGCCCAGGCCGTCGGCGACGGCCAGCAGCCGAGGACCCGCATAGCCGGAGTCCTCGTTCCCTTCGCGGAGCAGGCCGACGTCGGAGTAGGCGGCATACCGCAGTGCAAGTGTCATTTGCGCAGTTCCATGACGGTCTTGCCGATTCTGATCGGCTCACCAATGGGGACCGGTTCGGGCTGTTGGGCCATGAGCTTCTGCCGACCGAGGTAAGTGCCGTTCGTCGACCTGGTGTCCTCGATGAACCACTGGCCGTCCGCCCCCGAGTACAGCCGCGCATGGTTGGTGGACGCGTAGTCGTCGCTCAGCACCAGGGTGTGGTGGTGCGCCCGGCCGATCGTGATCTCCTGCGAGGCCAGACCGATCGTCGTACCGGTCAGCGGCCCCTGCACGACCACCAGCTGCCGCGGCACCGCCCGGCGGCTCGGAGCCGGCGCCTCCTTCTTCTTCGACTGCTTCGGCTGCTTCGGCGCCTTCTGGCGAGCCGCCCGGCCCGACCGGCCGCCGCCGCGCTTCCTGCCCCGGTCCCCGAGCAGGTCGCTGCGGACGACACCGAATGCGGCAACCACGAAGAACCAGAGCACCGCCAGGTAGGCGAGCTTCATCAAGATGATGAGGAATTCCGAGGGTCCAGACATGGAAGTGCTCTTGTGCCCCTGTCTTGAGGGAGGTCGGTCCAGGCGAGTCGACGGCCTTGGGGTTGGCACATTATCGCCGATACCGCCCTGATAACGAGACGGGCAGCCCGAGATTTCCCGGGAGCGGCCGCCGCACCGGCGGCGGCCGCCGCACGCACCCGCCGATCAGGGAACCGCGCCGGGCGCGAACGCGTCTCAGAAGGCTTCAGTCGCGCTGGAAGATGAGAGTGGTGCGGCCCAGGCTCACCCGGGTTCCATTGACCAGCATGGCCCGCTTGATCGGCTGGCCGTTGACGAACGTGCCGTTCGTCGACTCCAGATCGACCACCACCACCTCGTTCCCCTCCACCCGGATCTCCGCGTGGTGCCGAGACACCCCCGCATCGACGAGACGCAGGTCACAGTCGGTGCCGCGGCCCAGCATCGTCACCGGAGTGGTGATCTCGTACGAGCGCTGCATGCCCTGGCCCTCGTCACTGCCCCCCGACGGATGCTCGCCCGCCGACACCAGCAGCCGCGGCCGGCCCTGCAGAATCGACTGATCACGCGGATGATCCGTGACCGGCTGCCGGATCTCCCGCCCCTCCACCGTGGTACCCCGGATCACACCCGACCGCAGCCGGAACCGACCCGTGGCCAGATCCGGCGCACTCTGGAACCGCACCCGCACCGGCCCCACGAAGGAGTAACCCTGCTCGGTCGCATACTCCCGAGCCAGGTTCGCCAGCTCCTGGCCCAGGCTGTCCACATACACCGACAAGCGCGAACTGTCCGTCTCCGACAGCTCCACCACGAAATCGTTCGGCACCAGGGTGCGCCCCTGGGCCACGATCGCGGCCCGCTCGTCCATCTCGCGTCGGATGGCGCTCCCGATCTCCACCGGTTGCAACTCCGACTTGAAGGCCCGGGCGAAGCCACCCTCGACCATGCCCTCGATCTTGCGTTCGAAGCGCTGCAAGGCCCCCACGGGTACCTCCTTCCCGCGTCCCCATACGTCAGATGGGACGATCGTATCTGTGCGGCAGAGCAGTACGTTGGCCGTGTTAATCTAACAACGTCACTCGGGCGGGTGGCGGAACGGCAGACGCGCACGGTTCAGGTCCGTGTGTCCGAAAGGACGTGAGGGTTCAAATCCCTCCTCGCCCACGAGACTTTGGGCGCCCCTGCTCGCAAGCTTTGCTTGCTCGCCGGGGCGTCTCGTTGTGTCGCCCGGGGGGAGACCCCCCGGAACCCCCCATGTGGGGGGCTTCGCCCCCCACGCCCCCCTCTGGGGGTGGAGGCGTCCGCCGTCGTTCGTGTTGTGGGGTGTGGCGGTTTTTTGGGGGCTGCGCCCCCTTTCCCCCGATCGTGTGTGTGGACGGCTGCCGTCGTTCGTGTCGTCGAGGGCGGGGGTGTTCTGGGGGCTGCGCCCCCTCGCCCCCCATCGCGAGTTCAGGCGCCTGCCGTCGTTTCTGTCGTTGAGGGCGGGCGTGTCTTGGGGGCTTCGCCCCCTTGCCCCCCGAGGTGTGGGCGGGCGTGTGCCGTCGTTCGTGCTGTGGTGTGGGGGTGTGGTTCGGAGGCTGTGTCCTCCTGCCGCTGCCCGTCGCGCGGTCGGGTCGCTGCCGGTGCCGTCGTGGGGGGCGGGCGTGTGCCGGGAGGGGCGGCCGCTGGTGCGCGGTCGTGGGTGCGGAGGGCTCTCGGGGGTGTTGTCGAGAGCTTGGGGGCTTCGGGGGACGTGCCCCTTCTCACCCGGGTGGGGGTGCCGGTGCGCGCCGTCGCCTTGGCGGTGGACGGGCGCGGTCCGGGGGCCGTGGGTGGCGCGCGGGTGGTGAGGGGCGGTCACGGACGGGGTCCTACCCCCCGGGGTGGGGCGGTGAACGTGCGGGCTTGGTGGCCGCCTGTGGTCAGGGGGCGAGGACGGGGGCGAGGCGGTCCCAGCGGTCGATCTCGCAGCCGTTCTGGCGGTTGAAAGAGGCGTCGACCTCGGTGCCGTTCCAGGTGCCGGTGATGGTGGCGGTCTGGGGGCCGCCGTGGATCATGGTGCACATGGAGTCGCCGGAGACCGGGGCGAAGACGTCGGGGGCCGCGGCGGCGAGGGCGTCGCAGGCCGCCTGGGGCGACGGGTGGTCGCCGGCCGCCGGATCGCACGTGAGGGTCCAGGCGGTGCTCGCGCCCGAGTTCTCGCCGTTCGGGCTCACCTCGACGGTCAGCTCGCCCGCCGGCTGCTCCCCGCCGTCCCCGCCGTCTTCGTCCTCGCCGCCGTCCAGGGGCGCCGACGCGGACTCCGACGGTGAGGAGGGGCTGTTCGACGGAGAGGGGGAGGCGGAGCCCGGCGGGGCGGCCGACGGGCTCGCGCTGCTCGCGGTGGCCTGCGGATCGGCGCCCGTCGACCCGCCGCAGCCGGCCGCGAGCAGACCGGTCAGCGCGACGCCGGCCAGGGCGGCGGACACGGACAGCGATGTCGTCATAACGCTTGTGACGCTTGGCCGGTGCCCGCGGTTCCATGGGATCCTGGAGAGTCCAAGCGACGGAAGTGACGAAGGAGGCCGATGGTGTTCGGGCCTGCGGTACCCGAGGTGGACCCCGGCGGCGTGCCGGACGACGCCTACCTGCTCGACGTGCGCGAAGCCGACGAATGGAGCGCCGGCCACGCCCCCGGCGCCGTGCACATCCCCCTCTTCGACCTCGCCACCCGCGCCGGGGAGGTGCCGCGCGACCGCGAGGTGTACGTGATCTGCCGGTCCGGCGGGCGCTCGGCGCAGGCCGTGCGCGCGCTCAACGACGCCGGCTGGCGGGCGTCCAACGTCACCGGCGGGATGCACGCCTGGGCGGTGGCCGGGCGCGAGATGCGCAGCGAGACCGGGGCGCAGCCGGTCGTCGCCTGAGCGCCGCGGCGCTCAGCCCTCCGCCGGGCGGCGGCGCGGCGCGTACTCCTCCAGGGTGAGCAGGTACAGCTTCGCGTCGGCGCCGCCCGCGTAGCCGCCCACCGACGGATCGGCCGGGAATCCGGAGGGCACCACCCGGTGGCAGGGCAGCACCACGCAGACCGGGTTGGTGGCCAGCGCGTTGGCGACCGCGCGCACCGCGTTGTGGTGGCCGATCCGGGCGGCCAGCTCGTCGTAGGTGGTGGTCGTGCCGTAGGGCACGTCGAGCAGCGAGCGCAGCACGATGCGGCCGAAGCCGCTGGTCAGCCGGAGGTCGACCGGGGTGGCGAAGGACTGGAGCCGGCCGGCGAAGTAGGCGTCGAGCTCGCGGCGGACCGGGTCGAGCCGCCGCCGGTCGCGGCCCAGCCGCGGCGAGATCAGCCGGGTGACCCGGGGCAGCATCGCCTCCTCGGACTCGTAGCAGCACACCGCGAGGCCGCGTTCGGTGATCGCGAGCAGCAGCGGGCCGATCGGGGTCTCCGCGGTGCCGACGACGACGTCGAAGGACGCGTCCGCATAGGCGGCGCCGCCAGGCTTGGTGGCGTTGATCAGGGCTTCCAGGTCACCGTCGGGTGCCGCCATTGGTCCCCATTCCCCATTCCCTCCGCCCGCCGCGGGGCCGGTCCGGCCGCCGCGCCGGCGGTCCGTGCCGCCGCCCGCGACCGCGATCGGCCCGGGCCGATGCGTACCCGGATGAGCTGGGATTGTAGTGGCGGGGCGGCTTTGACGAGCATGTCACGCCCGGCCCGTCCCGCGTGGTTTCCGCCGCGGTCTCCTGCCCCCTTCGGTCCGGGAGGCCCGGCGGGGCCGGGCCTCCCGCTCGGTAGCGCGGGGCCGAAAGGGGCATATGGGGCTGACCGTATTGAGGGCCGCGGATGGTGGCGGCCGGAGGGCCGGGCGGCGGGGCCGCAGCGGTGGCGGCGAAAGATCCGAGGGCCTGGAGGAGTGTGGCAATTCGTGTGTGGAGGACTGCGTTGAGCGAGCGAAAAAACGGTGGACGTAACGTTCGCACGCCAACGGTTGCCGCAAAATGGCACCATGACGGGGTGAAGTCCGATCGATCTGCCGTAACCGCCGACGCGGTCCTCCAGTGTGCGGCCGATGCCATTGTCGCGATCGATCAAGATCTGCGGGTGGTGGCCTGGAATCCGGCCGCCGAGCGGATGTTCGGCTGGCGGGCCCAGGACGTGCTGGGCAGCGAGCCGCCCATCGTTCCCGAGGAGCTGCTGGCCGAGTACCACGCCGTGCTCGAACGGGTCCGGGCCGGCGGGCAGATCTCGATCGCCAGCCGCCGGCTGCGCCGCGACGGCATGGTCATCGACGTCCGGGTCGACACCAGCTGCCTCGTCGGCGCCGCCGGGGAGGCCCTCGGCTGGGTGAGCGTCTTCCACCCGGTCGAGGAGGAGGAGGCCGTCCAGCACTACATGGCCGAGCGCGCCCGGCTGGTGCGCCGGCTCACCGACGTGGTGGCCGACATCAACGCCGACCTCGACCTCGGCGCGGTCCTGGACCGCATCGCGGTGAGCCTGGCCGAGCTGACCGGCGCCGACGCGGGCGGCTTCGTGCTGATCGAGGGCGACAAGGTGCGGCTGGTCAGCCTCACCGGGCTCAGCGAGGAGCTGCGCGGCTTCACCACCTCGCTGCGCTCCAGCCTCTTCGGCGAGCTGCTGCGCAGCGGCAAGACCGTCATGCTGGCGACCAGCGACACCCGCTCGCTGGAGGACCTCATCTGGTCGGAGCTGGACGGCCTGCACACCATCGCGCTGGGCGTGTCCAATGTGCAGGGGCGGCCCTACGGCGCCCTGTACGCGCTCTACAGCAAGCGCAAGGTCGGCCACGTCGAGCTGGAGCTGCTGGAACTGCTGGCCGGCCACGCCGGGGTCGCGCTGGGCAACGCGATGGCCTACCAGGAGGTCGTCCGGCAGCGCGCCCACGAGCGCGCCGTCGTGGACGCCAGCGCCGACGGCATCGCCGTGCTCGACCTGGCCGGGCTGATCCGCAAGTGGAACCGCGCCGCCATCGAGCTGACCGGCCTGGCCGCCGAGGACGTCGTCGGCCGGCCGCCGCCCTTCCCGCTGCCGGCCCAGGCGGGCTCGGCCATCACCCACCGGCTCGCCAACGGCCGGTGGCTGGAGATCCTGTGGGCGGAGATCCCGGAGACCGCCGAGCGGGTGGTCGACTTCCGCGACGTCACCCAGGCCAAGGAGCTGGAGCAGGAGAAGGACCTGTTCCTGGCCACCGCCAGCCACGAGCTGCGCACCCCGATCACGGTGGTGCAGGGCTTCTCCTCCACCCTGGTGAACCGCTGGGACAGCCTCGGCGACCCCGACCGGCGCGCGGCGGTGCGCACCATCGCCGAGCGGGCCGGCACGCTCGGGCGGCTGGTGGAGAACCTGCTGCTGGGTTCGCGGGCCGGCACCGGCGACCTGGACGTGAAGAACGGCCCCTTCGACCTGGCCCGGCTGCTCAAGGGCGCCACCAGCGCGTTCCGGCCGCTGTCGGAGCGGCACGAGCTGGAGCTGGACATCCCCGCGGACCTGCCGCCCGCCTATGGCGACGCCATGGCCACGGACATCATCGTGGGCCAGCTGCTGGAGAACGCGCTGAAGTACTCCCCCGACGGCGGGCCGATCACGGTCCGGGCCCGGGCGGCCGGCGACGGGGTGGTGGTCAGCGTCTCCGACGAGGGCATCGGCATCGCCCCCGGCGACCACGAGCGGATCTTCGAGCGCTTCGTGCAGGGCGACGCCGGCGACCGCCGCCGCTTCGGCGGCATCGGGCTGGGCCTCTACATCGTCCGCCGGCTGGCGCGCGCCCAGGGCGGCGAGGTGACGGCCCATTCCGCGGAGCCGCACGGCAGCACGATGCGTTTCACGCTCAAGCGGGCGGCGGCCGAATAATTCATCCCATCATATATCTCTAGAGAAATACCGAGCCGCCGAAATTACACATCTGGAATTCCCGGCATTTCCAGCACAGAAGGCGTAGGTGTGGTAGGCGCGGCGGCGAACGGCGACCCCGGCCGTTGGCCGCGGAGGGCGCCGGGTTATCCTCGCTGCTGACGTTTTCACCGTGATTTCCGACACCTTTGAATCGCGACCGGGAGGTGACTCGGGCGGTATGCGAAGCGCACAGGCGCGTCTGGCGCGTGCTTGCGGGCCCGTCCGGGCGGCGACCGGGTCCCCGGGACCGGTGCGACCGCGCCGGTCTGATCCGAGTACATTGCGGTTCATCCAGGTCTGCGCTGTTCAGAGCGCCGCCCGTCCGGCCGCGTCCGCATCGCGCGGCCGCCGCGACAAGGCCGTCGCGACGGGGCGGCGAACGGTGCGCGCCGCACCGCCCGAGCGGTGCGCCGGCGCCGCTCGGCGGCCGGCCGGAGGCTTCGGGATTGCGCGCGGAAGCCGTGTTTCCGCCGTGATTGAACGGGGCATTTCGGTCCTGGCAGCCCCGTCGGCGACCCGCGCCGGTGGTCGGACAGCGCAAGTTCGAGGAGGTGAGTTCGTCGAGCGTCGTGCTGTTGCCCCATACACCGTCCAGCGTCGCCGCCGCTCGTCAGCACCTCTGTGGTGATCTGCGATCCGCCGGGGTGCGCCCCGGAACGGTCGACGACGCCGCGCTGGTGCTGAGCGAACTGCTGAGCAACGCGCTGCGGCACGCCCGCCCGCTCCCCTCGGGCGAGATCCGCGTCTCCTGGCACTGCGGCTCGGGCATGGTCGAGCTGTCGGTCAGCGACGGCGGCGCGGCGACCGAGCCGAAGCTGGCCCGCCCCGGTCTGTCGGCGCTCGGCGGCCGCGGCCTGGGCATCGTCGAGCACCTCGCGCAGCGCTGGGGCGTGCGCGCCGAGGAGGGCGTGAACACGGTCTGGGCCATCCTGATGGCCCCGGTGGCGGGCCTCGCAGTCACCCCGGCCGGCGAGGGCACCGTCACCCCGCTGGGCGAGGAGCTGGACGAGGAGTTCGTCGCGCCCAAGCGCGAGACCTCGCCCTCGCGGGGCTGAATTCTCCTCCGCCGCTCCGCCCGGCTTCGCCCCCGCGCGTCGCGGATGTCCGAAGCCGCCGGTGCGCGGGCGACGCGCTCGCCGCGATTCAGGTGGCCAGCGGGGACCAACAGCGCTATGGTTCCCGATGTGGAGTTGAAGGTCTCAAGTCAGTACCGCGCAGATCACGCTCTGGTCACGGTTAATGGAGAGATTGACCTCTATACCGCGCCCCAGCTGAACCGCGAACTGGCAGACGCGATTTCCGGGTCCCCCCACCTCGTGGTCGACCTGGCCCAGGTGGACTTCTGCGACTCCACCGGAATGAACGTGCTGCTCGCGGCCATGAAGCGCAGCCGCGAGCGCGGCGGCTCCTTCGTGCTGCTGGCCCCCCGCCCCGCCGTCCGGAAAATCCTTCAGGTCACCGGCCTCGACGGCGTCTTCTCGGTGTACGACTCCCTCGACGATCTGCCCGCGGCGGCCCGCGCCACTTGAGTACGATCGGCCGCTATGGACGTCATCGGCGATGTGGCCGTCATCATCGCGGCCAAGGATGAGGCGGACCGGATCGGCGCCACGGTCGGCGCCGCCCGCGAACTGCCCGGAGTAGACCTGGCCATCGTCGTCGACGACGGCTCGACCGACCGCACCGCGGCCGTCGCGGAGGCCGCCGGAGCCCGGGTGGTGCGGCACAGCCGCAACCGCGGCAAGGGCGCGGCCATGGAGACCGGCGCGGAGAGCCTGCGGCTGCTGGAGGCGCACGAAGAGCGCGAACACCCCCGCCACCTGCTCTTCCTCGACGCCGACCTCGGCGGCACCGCCAAGGAGGCCGCGCCGCTGGTCGAACCGGTCCGCTCCGGCGAGGCCGACATGACCATCGCGAACTTCCCGGCCACCCGGCTCAAGCTGGGCGGCCACGGCGTCGTGGTCCGCTTCTCCCGCGACGGCATCCGCCGGCTCACCGGCTGGACGGCCGCGCAGCCGCTCAACGGCCAGCGCTGCCTCACCCGCGCCGCCTTCCAGGCCGCGCTGCCCCTCGCCCCCGGCTTCGGCGTCGAGACGGCGCTCACCGTCGACCTGCTGCGCGCCGGAATGCGGGTGACCGAGGTGGAGGTCCCGCTCGAACACCGCGCCACCGGCACCGACCTGCGCTCCCAGCTGCACCGCGCCCGCCAGCTGGTCGACGTCGGCCGCGCGCTGGCCGACCGCGAGCTGCGGCCCGCCGTGGTGCGCCGCGCCCGCCGGGCCCGGTCCGTGCTGCTCGGACCGCCGCGCCGCCGCTGAGCCGCGGCGCCGGGAAGCGTCGCGGGAACGGGCGTACGGCCGCGACACGGCGAACACGCACCGTATCTACGCGAAAGCAGGACGTAACAGGTACTCTCCTCGTGTGTACCTTCTGGCACTGGCCGCCATCGGCCTCCTCGTCGGAATCGCGGGTCTCGTGGTGGGCATCTCGGCGCACCGGCGAGCCGCCCGCGGCCTCGAGGAGAGCCTGGCCGCCATCAACCGACTCCTGCCCGCCGACAACACCGTCGTCGACTCCCGCGCCGTGCGGGACGTCGCGCTGGTCCGCTACGACGCGCTCAAGGAGATGTCGGGCGAGCTGTCCTTCTCCGTCGCGATGCTGAACGCGTCCGGGGACGGCTTCGTGCTCACCTCGATCAACGGGCGCACCGAGACCCGCACCTACGCCAAGATCATCGAGGGCGGCAAGGGCGTGCAGACGCTCTCGCCCGAGGAGTACCGGGCCATCCGGGCCGCCCGGATGGGCGAAGGCCCCGGATTCACCCTGCGCGGCGCGCACGCCGTCCTGCGCGCCCGCGAATCGCCCGAGAACCTCGACGGCCAGGACCCCGGCGGCGGCGCCGCCGAAGACGCCGGAGTGCGGCTGCTTTCCAAAGGCGCGCCCGCGGACTCGCTCTGAGCTCGTAGTCTGGATCACATGTCGCAGCGCTATGCCTACCTGGGCCCGGAGGGCACCTTCACCGAGGCCGCGCTCCGGGAGCACGCTCCCGGACCGGCCGACGCCCGCTTCGTCCCGATGACCGGCGTCGCCGCCGTCCTGGACGCCGTGCGCGCCGGCGACGCCGAGGCGGGCATGGTGCCGCTGGAGAACTCCGTCGAGGGCGGCGTGAACGCCACCATCGACGAACTCGTCAACGGCGAGCCCCTGCAGATCACCGCCGAGGTGGCGCTGCCGGTCGAGTTCAGCCTGCTGGCCGCGCCCGGCACCCGCCTCGCCGACATCAAGCGGGTCGTCACCCACCCGCACGCCCTCGCCCAGTGCCGCGGCTGGCTGCGCGCCGAACTGCCCGAAGCCCAGACCTTCACCGCCGCGTCCACCGCCGCCGCCGCCCACCTGGTGGCCGAGCCCGGTTCGTCCTACGACGCGGCGATCGCCGCCCGCATCGCCGGTGAGCGCTACGGCCTGGCCGCGGTGGCCGTCGGCATCGGCGACCACCGCGACGCCGTCACCCGCTTCGTCCTGGTCCGGCGGCCCGAGCCGCCCGGCGAACCCACCGGCGCCGACCGCACCTCGCTGGTCGCCTTCATCCGCGACGACCACCCCGGCGCGCTGCTGGAGATCCTCAGCGAGTTCGCGGTGCGCGGAGTAAACCTCACCCGCATCGAATCCCGCCCCACCGGCCACGGCCTCGGGCGGTACTGCTTCTGCATCGACGCCGAGGGCCACGTCCGCGAGGCGCGGGTGGCCGAGGCGCTGATGGGCCTGCGGCGGATCTGCTCGGGGCTGCGCTTCCTCGGCAGCTACCCCAGGGCCGACGGCGGCCGCCCCGAGCTGCGGCCCGGCACCAGCGACGCCGACTACACCTCCGCGGAGAGCTGGCTGTCGGCCGTCCGCGAAGGCCGCCGCTGAGCCGGCGCCGGCCGACCGTCCCTCAGTAGCGGCGCCGCCCACCGCCGAAGCGGTGCAGCAGGCGGCGCAGCCGCCGCCGGTTGCGCGGGTCGCGGGCGGCGCGTTTGGCGCGGTCCAGGTTCTGACGGCCCTGCGGGCTGCGCAGATACCGCTTGATCCGGTCGATGAGCGAGGCCATATGGTCGTCCTCGGGTGGTCGGTCCCTTCACGGGACGGGTCGGCACGTCACCTGGTCGTTACCCGCTGCGCGCCGGTCCACCCCCGTGTGATCGGCCACGTACCCCCGGGCGGACCGCCCGCAGCGCCAGTTCGGCCGCGCGCCGCGCGCTGGTGAACGACACCTCGCTGAGCACCCCGGGCGCCGCCGTCTGGTCGCCCGCCAGGAACACGCCGCCGCCCCGGTCGATCCTCGGACGGTCCCGCCAGCTGAGGCCCGGCAGCTCCAGCGCGCCGGTGCGCCCCGCCGCCACCGAGGAGCGCCGCCAGGTCTCGCGCTCGCGCCAACCCGGCATCCCCAGGTCCAGCAGCCGCTCCGCGCGGGCCAGCCCGGCGGCCCGGTCCTCGCCCGGCCGCAGCGGCACCTGCACCTGCGTCAGGGAGTGGCCGGCCGGCGCGAGCGACGGGTCGACCGCGCTGAAGCGCTCGGCCCAGCCGGGCGCGTCCAGGTCCGACACGATGAAGGCGTCGCCGCGGCGGGCGCGGGTGCCCACGTCGAGCAGCATGGTCCGGCCGCTCTCCCAGGCCAGGTCCGCACCCAGCAGCCGGCCCGCCGCCGCCGGCGAGGTCGCCACGATGACCGGCGGCGCCGGCAGCTCCGCCACCCGGTGGCCGGTCTCGATCCGCACACCCAGCCGCCGCGCCAGCTCCCCCATCCGCTCCATCACGGCACCCCAGCCGCCGGACACGTAGCGGGCCTCGGGCGGCAGGGCGGACGCCCGGCAGAACACCCGCCAGGCGAAGGCCGCCGACAGCCGGCCCGGATCGTGGTCGAAGGTCGCGACGCCCAGGTAGGCGGCGGCCGCCCGGGCGGCCGCCGGGCCGAGGGCGCGGGCGGCCCAGCCGGCGAAGTCCTCGTCGACCGGCGCCTCCCGGCCGCGGGCCGCCAGCGCGCGCAGCAGTGCGGCCGGCGGCAGCGCCCGCGCCCGTCCGCCGCGCACGAAGCGGAAGCGCGCACCCTCGGCCGGCGGGACCGCCCGGACGCGTCCGGTGAGCCCCCGCTCCACCAGCCACGGCCAGTGCGGGCCCTTCGCGTAGAACACGTGCGGCCCCTCGTTGGCGGCGTAGGGGGCGCCGGTGGTACGGCCCCGGCCGCCGAGCCGCGCGTGCGCCTCGAAGAGCGTCACCTCGGTGCCGGCCTCCGCGCAGCTGATCGCCGCGGTCAAGCCGGCGAAGCCGCCTCCCACGACGGTGATCGATGACATCGGTGCGGTCCTCCCCTGTCCGGAGCGCGCCCGTGAGCGCCTGGCGAACCGTTGACCGGGCGGCGGCGCCGGATGTGACAGCCTGGCGTCCGGCAGGGCCGCGCGGGTGATTGACGGCGCGGTGCCCGCCGGTTCACGATCGGCATTCAGCCGGTCGAGAGGAGCTGTGCGGATGCCACACGAGGTACGCGGGGTGATCGCCCGCGGCAAGGGCGCCGAGGTGTCGGTGGAGACCGTCGTGGTGCCCGACCCGGGGCCGGGCGAGGCGCTGGTGCGGGTGCAGGCCTGCGGGGTCTGCCACACCGACCTGCACTACCGCGAGGGCGGGATCAATGACGAGTTCCCGTTCCTGCTCGGCCATGAGGCCGCCGGGGTGGTCGAGGAGGTCGGCCCCGGGGTGGCCGAGGTGGAGCCCGGCGACTTCGTCATCCTCAACTGGCGCGCGGTCTGCGGGCAGTGCCGGGCCTGCCTGCGCGGCCGCCCCTGGTACTGCTTCGCCACCCACAACGCCGCCCAGAAGATGACCCTCGCCGACGGAACGGAGCTGTCGCCCGCGCTCGGCATCGGTGCCTTCGCCGACAAGACCCTGGTGGCGGCGGGCCAGTGCACCAAGGTCGACCCGGCCGCCTCCCCCGCCGCCGCCGGACTGCTCGGCTGCGGAGTGATGGCCGGCCTCGGTGCCGCCCTCAACACCGCCGCGGTGGGGCGCGGCGACTCCGTCGCCGTGATCGGCTGCGGCGGCGTGGGCTGCGCCGCGGTGGCCGGTGCGCGGCTGGCCGGAGCCGGCACCATCATCGCCGTCGACCTCGACGACCGGAAACTGGAGTGGGCGCGCGGCTTCGGCGCCACGCACACGGTGAACGCCACCGGCGCCGACCCCGTCGCCGCCATCCAGGGGCTGACCGGCGGTAACGGCGCCGACGTCGTGATCGAGGCCGTGGGGCGGCCCGAGACCTACCAGCAGGCCTTCTACGCCCGCGACCTGGCCGGCACCGTGGTGCTGGTGGGCGTGCCCACCCCCGAGATGCGCCTCGACCTCCCGCTGCTGGACGTCTTCGGCCGCGGCGGCGCGCTGAAGTCGTCCTGGTACGGCGACTGCCTGCCCTCGCGCGACTTCCCGATGCTCATCGACCTCTACCTGCGCAACCGCCTCGACCTGGACGGCTTCGTGACGGAGACCATCGCCCTGGACCAGGTGGAGGAAGCCTTCGCCAAGATGCACCGCGGGGAGGTGCTCCGCTCCGTCGTGGTGTGGTGAACCACCGCCCGCCGTGAGGACCCGGGACCGGCCCGCACCCCGCGCGGCCGGTCCGCCCCGGCTCCCCGGCTCCACCCAACCCCCGCCCTCCCAGGGGGGCGACCCCACATCCATTCTCCCGCGCCCCGCCGCCCGCGCACCAGCGCGATTCCCGCGCCTGTGGACAACCGCCCGCCCGTCCCCGGAGGCTGTGGACAAAGCCGCCCGCCGACCGGAGGACCCCGCGCGGCCGTGCACTATGGGAGGTGTGAGCCTCAACGACCTGCTGCCGGCGGAAGCCGATCCCGACCTCCTGTTCACGACCTTCGCGACGTGGGCGGAAGAGCGCGGCCTCACGCTCTACCCGGCCCAGGAGGAGGCGCTGATCGAGGTCGTCTCCGGCAGCAACGTCATCCTGAGCACCCCCACCGGCTCGGGCAAGAGCCTCGTCGCGGCGGGCGCGCACTTCACCTCGCTGGCCAGGGGCGAGCGCAGCTTCTACACCGCGCCGATCAAGGCCCTCGTCTCGGAGAAGTTCTTCGACCTGTGCGCCGTCTTCGGCAGCCACAACGTCGGCATGATGACCGGCGACGCCAGCGTGAACCCCGGCGCGCCCATCATCTGCTGCACCGCCGAGGTGCTGGCCAACATCGCGCTGCGCGACGGCGCCGAGGCCGACATCGGCCAGGTCGTCATGGACGAGTTCCACTTCTACGCCGAGCCCGACCGCGGCTGGGCCTGGCAGGTGCCGCTCATCGAACTGCCCCACGTGCAGTTCGTGCTCATGTCCGCCACCCTCGGCGACGTCACCCGCTTCGAAAAAGACCTCACCCGCCGCACCGGCCGCACCACCACCCTGGTGCGCTCGGCCACCCGCCCGGTGCCGCTGTACTACTCCTACCGGTCCACCCCCCTGCACGTCACCCTGGAGGAGCTGCTCGGCACCCAGCAGGCGCCGATCTACATCGTGCACTTCACTCAGGCGGCGGCGGTCGAGCGCGCCCAGTCGCTGATGAGCATCAACGTCTGCAGCCGGGCCGAGAAGGACGCCATCGCGGCCGAGATCGGCAACTTCCGCTTCACCACCCGCTTCGGCCGCAACCTGTCGCGCTACGTCCGCCACGGCATCGGCGTGCACCACGCCGGCATGCTGCCCAAGTACCGCCGCCTGGTCGAGCGGCTGGCCCAGGCCGGGCTGCTCAAGGTCATCTGCGGCACCGACACCCTCGGCGTCGGCGTGAACGTGCCGATCCGCACCGTGCTGTTCACGGCGCTGTCGAAGTACGACGGCACCCGCACCCGCCACCTGTCCGCCCGCGAGTTCCACCAGATCGCCGGCCGGGCCGGCCGCGCCGGATACGACACCGCCGGCAATGTCGTGGTGCAGGCGCCCGAGCACGTCGTCGAGAACGAGAAGGCCCTGGCCAAGGCGGGCGACGACCCCAAGAAGCGGCGCAAGGTCGTGCGCAAGAAGGCGCCCGAGGGCTTCGTCTCCTGGGACAAGGCCACGTTCGAGCGGCTGATCGCCGCCGAGCCCGAGCCGCTCACCTCCCGCTTCCAGGTCAGCCACGCCATGCTGCTGAGCGTCATCGGCCGCCCCGGCGACGCCTTCGCCGCCATGCGCCACCTGCTCACCGACAACCACGAAGACCGCAAGGCCCAGTTCCGGCACATCAGGCAGGCCATCGCCATCTACCGCTCGCTGCTGGCCGGCGGCGTGGTCGAGCAGCTGGAGACGCCCGACGCCGAGGGGCGGCGGGCCCGCCTCACCGTCGACCTCCAGGCCGACTTCGCGCTCAACCAGCCGCTGTCCACCTTTGCGCTGGCCGCCTTCGAAGTGCTCGACCCCGCCTCGCCCGACTACGCGCTCGACGTCCTGTCCGTGGTCGAGGCCACCCTGGACGACCCCCGCCAGATCCTCGCCTCCCAGCAGAACAAGGCGCGCGCCGCGGCCATCGAGCAGATGAAGGCCGACGGCATCGAGTACGAGGAGCGGATGGAGCGGCTGGCCGACATCACCTACCCCAAGCCGCTGGAAGAGCTGCTGTACGCCACGTACAACATCTACCGCCGCGGCCACCCGTGGGTCAGCGACCACCCGCTGCGGCCCAAGTCCGTCGCCCGCGACCTCTACGAGCGGGCGATGACCTTCGTGGAGTACGTCGGCCACTACGAGCTGGCGCGCGGCGAGGGGCTGGTGCTGCGCTACCTCGCCGGGGCGTACAAGGCGCTGAACCAGACGGTGCCCGAGGACGTCAAGACCGACGACCTGCGCGACCTCATCGAGTGGCTCGGCGAACTGGTCCGGCAGGTCGACTCCAGCCTGCTCGACGAATGGGAGCAGCTGCAGAACCCCACCGAGCGCACCGACGCCCCGGTGCAGGGCGAGGACCGACCCAAGCCCGTCACCGCCAACGCGCGGGCCTTCCGGGTGCTGGTCCGCAACGCCCTGTTCCGCCGGGTCGAACTGGCCGCGCTGCGCCGCCACGACGAACTGGGCGAGCTGGACGCCGAGTCCGGCTGGGACGCCGAGCGGTGGGCCAAGGCCCTGGACGGCTACTACGCCGAGCACGACCGCATCGGCACCGGCCCCGACGCCCGCGGACCCGCGCTGCTGCTGGTCGACGAGGAGCCCGGCCGGTGGCGGGTCCGCCAGGTCTTCGACGACCCGGCCGGCGACCACGACTGGGGCATCAGCGCCGAGATCGACCTCCCCGCCTCCGACGACGCCGGCCGCGCGGTGGTCCGCCTGCTGGCGGTCGACCGGCTGTAGCCGGCCGGCCGCGCCGGGGTGCGGGCGAGGCGACAAGGGGACAAGGCGGGAAGGCGACAAGCGGACCCGGCCCGCCCGCGGCTCAGCCCTCGGGCGTCCGCCGCCAGGTGCGCTCGCCGTCGTGCCATTCGCCGGTGGGGCTGAGCCCGGCGGCGCAGGCGACGGCGGCCGACGCGCTGTGCTCGGGGTGGATGCGGGCGACGACGGTGCGCACACCGCCGCGGTCGAGCCAGCCCACGAGCGCTGCGGCCGCCTCGGAGGCGATGCCGCGCCGCTGCCAGGGAGTGCCCACCACCCAGGCGACCTCGGCGACCGGTCCGTGCGCCGAGGGGCTGACCGTCGCCTGGACGGTTCCCGTCAGGCGGCCGCCGGCGCGCAGCCGGACGACCCAGTTCAGCCAGCCGACGGCCGGGTCGGGGGAGCCCGCGGCCAGCCGCCGGTAGCGCGAGCGCAGCGCCTGCACGTCGTCCGGGCCGCCGCCGATGAAGCTGTGCAGGGCCGGGTCGGAGAGCACCGCCGCCATCTCCTCGGCGTGCCCGACCTCCAGCGGGAGCAGGTCCAGGCGCTCGGTCGCGATGGGCTGTGCCGTGATGGCCGTCATGGCGCCTTCTCTCCGGGGCGCTGGGCACAGGGCGGGTGCGGGGCCGAGCGCTCGGCGCCGATGGGCCGCGCTGTGGCGGCGGTCACGGCGCCGTCGCCTCGGCGTGCCCGACCTTCAGCGGAGCAGGGCCGGATGCTCCGGCGGCGATGCCTGCGCTGCGGCGGCCGCCAGGGCACGGCCGCCTCGGCGCGTCCAGCGCGGGCGGGCAGGACCGGGCGGTCCAGCGAAGGCTCATCATGGCGGCATCACCTCGGCCGGGCCGACCATGCGAGACGGGGTGGCGGCCGATGTGCGGGCGTGCGGACCGGAGCGGGGCGGACGCCGACGCCGTCCGGCCCCGGGACGCGTCGGAGCCTGGCGCCGCGCGGCGGTCTTCCGTGGTCCGTCAGTGCCCGCGCGCGATCCACTCGTCCAGGTGCGGCGCCTCGGCGCCGATGGTGGTGTCGTCGCCGTGGCCGGTGTGCACGACCGTCTCTCCGGGCAGGACGAGCAGCCGGTCGCGGATGGAGGCGATGATCGTGCCGAAGTCGGAGTGCGAGCGGCCGGTGGCGCCCGGACCGCCGGAGAACAGGGTGTCGCCGGTGAACACGGTGCCGAGGGCGGGCGCGTGGAAGCAGACCGCGCCCGGGGCGTGGCCCGGGGTGTGCAGCACCCGCAGCTCGGCGCCGCCGACCGCCAGCGTGTCGCCGTCGGCGAGCGGGCCGTCGGGCTCGCGGTCGGGGTAGACCATCCGCCACAGCACCTCGTCGCCGGGGTGCGCCAGCACCGGCGCCCCGGTTCGGCGGCCGAGTTCGGCGGCGGCGTTGATGTGGTCGTTGTGGGAGTGCGTGCACAGGATCGCGCGCAGCCGGCGCCCGCCGAGCGCCGATTCGATCGCCGAGGCGTCGTGCGCCGCGTCGATCACCACCGCCTCGGCGTCGTCGCCGACGATCCACACGTTGTTGTCGACCTCCCAGCTCCCGCCGTCCAGCTCGAAGCTGCCCGAGGTGACCACCCGCTCGATCCGAACGCCCACGCGTCGGCCTCCATCCGCCTGTCGTCGTACGCCGCCGCCCGCCGGCGCGGGCCGTCCAGCGGAACTATAGGGGCCGGAGGCGCACTGCGGCCCACCGCGACGTGCGACGGCCGCGACCAGCGTGCCGCCGGACGCGGCACGGTCGCGGCACCTGGAGAACCTGTTTCCGGAACACGCGCAAATCTACAGCGGCCGAAGTAGACATTCGGCTTCAGTGGTGCTAATTTTTCTGTCGTAACCGCAGAGATGAATGAGGGACCGCCGGAGACGTCGGCGGAGCGTAGGAAGGCTCGACCGACGCACGAGTGCTGGAGCGCGTCGGGAGCCGGCAGTACCGTAATTTGCCGCACCGGCCTCCCGCCCGCACGGGGGAGACCGCAGCACCACGCGGCAGGGCTCGACCGGCGCGCCACGCAGGACAGCGTGCCGGGAGCCGGTATGGATCGCAGGACCGGGCTCCGCCACCACGGGGAGACCGGAGCAGGACGGCTCGACCGGCGCGCAGTGCACGACGGTGCCGGGAGCCGGTGGTAGAGAAGTGGTTCGAGTAGTGAGATCGAGAGGAGTCGATGCCATCAGGATCGCCCGGGCGGAGTCTGTCGCTCGGGTACCGCAGGCCCCGGTTTGGAAGAGGGTGGTCCACGGTCACATATCCGCGATCCCCGCGATCCCGTCCTTGTACATCGGGTAGCGGAAGGCCGGCCACGGCCGGTAGATGGTATTGAAACTCTCGGGCCCCGGCGCCATATGGCGCCGGGGCCCTCGGCGTGTCTCCAGAGGTGAGAAGGAAGAGGTGCGGTGCCCCGACCCGCGACGAGCGACCGGCTCGACGATGACGACTATCCCGCGTACACCATGGGCCGCGCGGCGGAGATGATCGGCACCACGCCGGCCTTCCTGCGCGCACTCGGCGAGGCCCAGCTGATCACCCCGCTGCGCTCGCCCGGCGGGCACCGCCGCTACTCCCGCTACCAGCTCCGCATCGCCGCCCGCGCCCGCGACCTGGTCGACCAGGGCACCCCCATCGAGGCGGCCTGCAGGATCATCATCCTGGAGGACCAGCTCGAAGAGGCCCGAAGGATCAACGAGCAACTGCGCGCCGCCGCGAACCCCCCACCGCAGCAGCAGTGACGGACCGCCCCGAAGGACCCCGTCCCTCCGGGAAGCCGGACCGGGGAACGGCCGTCCACAAGCGCCCACGGCGCGGGCCGCGGTCATCCCCAAGCCGCCCGCACGCACTGTTCCCGGGACGTCGATCCGCGAGATGATGGAATCGGGGGGTTCCCCCAAGGGTGGGGGAACCCCCCGATTCCCAGCCTTCCATCGCACCGTGCGCCGCGCGACGGGGACTTCCCCGGCTGTGGACAACCCGGGCCGCATCGAAGCGCCGCTGTGGACGACCGGCCGCGGCCGCAACCGGGAACCTCAGGCGGTACGGCGGTCGGCCGACCGGCCGGGTTCCGCCGTTCGGCCGACCGGCCGCCTCACTCGAACGCGGTCATGAACTCCGACGCCTCCAGTGCGCGGCCGGTGATCCGGACGTCGCCGAGCCAGCCGTAGAAGCCCTGGCCGAAGGCGTTGTCGAAGCCGGTGGCGCCCAGCGTGAACGGGCGGCCGAGGGTGGCGACCCCGGTCGACCGCTGGGTGGGGTTGCGGGCGATCGGCGAACCCTCCACGTACACGATGCTGCGCCGGCCGTCGTTGACCACGGCGACGTGGAACCAGCGGCCGACCGGCAGCGCGTGGCTCCACGAGGTGGGGTCGGCGTCCTGGACGTGCGGGTACACGACGTACTGGAGGAAGCGCTCAGGGGAGACGTTGAGGCTGCACGTCGGCTCCAGCGGCGACCAGCCCGTGGTCTTGCCCGCGTCGCCGCTGCGGCCCTGCCAGCTGAAGATCCCCATCCACGCGTGCTCGCCCTCGAACGGGTCCGGCAGCCGGATGAACACCTCGAAGGTGTAGCCGCCCAGGAACTTCTCCGAGTTGATCGGCGCGTCCGCGACGGCCTCCAGGATCGCGCCCCGGTCCGGGCCCTGGCCGCCGTCGAAGCGCAGGCTGGCGTGCGCGGGCGCGTACCTGTGGTGGTCGGCGGAGCGGGTCAGCACCTCGGCGGCGCTGCCGTGCAGCCGCCGCATCACCAGGTCGTTGCCGTGGCCGGACAGGTCGCGCGCCACCGCGCCCTCCTGCACCGCCTCCCCCTCCCGGGCCGCGCCGCGCAGCCCCGAGGAGTCGAAGCGCCAGTACGCGAGCGTGTCGCGGGTGACCACCCGCCGGTACGGACGCGACGCCGGCTCCTCCACCGGCGCGAAGCCGGCGAAGCGCCGCTCGGTGTCCAGCGGCACGCTGAACCGGTCCACGTCCCCGGTCAGCTCGATCATCTCGGCGCCCAGCAGCGGCCGCTCCCCGGCCTCGCGGAGCAGGAACCACGGCGCGAAGGTCTCCACGTCGACGACGCCGCGCGCCAGGTCGAACTGGTACAGCCGGATCATGGCCGCGCCGCCGTAGTAGCGGTCCTGGTAGTTGGTGATGTGCACGTGGACATCGTTGCCCGCGTCGTTGGTCAGCACGGTGCGCCCCGGCGGCCAGTAGTGCCCGCTGATGGTGAGGAACACCTGGTCGTTGCGGCGGACCAGCCGGTCCCACAGCCGCTGCCCGTGGCCGGACAGGCTCGCGGCGCCATCGTCGTCGGCGTGCGCCAGGTCATGGGTGGTGAGGATGACGGGCAGCCGCGAGTGGCCGTCGATCACCCCCTGCGCCCAGGCGATGCCCGCGTCCGACACCCGCCAGTCCAGCGCGAGCAGCAGCCATTCGCGGCCGGCCGCGCGGAACACGTGGTAGCTGTTGTACCCGTCGGGTGAGGCGCCGCCGAAGGTCTCGCGGCCGGCGAAGCGGTCGGGGCCGAAGGCGCGCAGGTAGGGGGTGTCGCCGCGCTGGTCGTCGGTCGAACCCGGCACGTCGTGGTTGCCCGCCAGCACGCTGTACGGCAGCACGCCGTCCACGGCGGTGAATGCCTGGTCCGCCAGGCCGATCTCGTGCTCGCTGCCGTGCTCGGTGATGTCGCCCAGGTGCGCCATGAAGGCGACATTGGCCACGCCCCGCTGCTCGGTGAGGTACCGGAAGGTGGCGTTGAGCGGTTCGGGGTCGGAGCTGTCCTCGTCGAACAGGTACTGGGTGTCGGGCACCACCGCCAGGCAGAACCGGGGGCTCTCCGGGTCGAATTCGCCCGACCGCGGCGGCACCACCGGGGCGGTGCGCGGCGCGGCGGCGGCCTGCGCGGGAGCGGCGACGATCGACGGCACCGCCAGCGCCGCGGGCGCGGCCAGCGCCCCCATCAGCAGGTGGCGCCGGGCCAGCCCGCCGGCGCCGGGGGCGTCGCCGGCGGTGTCGGCGCCGGCGACGGGCCGATCGGGTTCGCGGGAGGACTCGGGCACGGCTGACCACCTCACGGGCTTCGCGGGCCGGTCCCCTCGACCGGCCTCCACCAGCGCATCCGATCAGTGCCGTATGTCCGATCGGCGTCCAGTAGTCGACCCGCCGTTAGCGATCTTGCTTACCTTCCCCGCCGCGCCATGATGCCCGGCGGTCCTGTTTCTCGTGAAACCACCCCGGGGTGATGCGTTCGCCCGCCCATTGACCTCAAGCAAGCTTGAGCTTCTAGCCTTTCCGAAACGAAAGGGGTCCGGCCGTGACGACACTGGTAACGGGTGCCACCGGGAACACCGGCCGGCACGTGGTGGCGGAGCTTGTCCGCCGAGGAGAACGCGTCCGGGCGCTGACCCGGAATCCGGCCGCGGCCGCGGAGCTGCTGCCGGCCGGGGTGGACCTCGTCGCCGGCACGCACACGGCGCCGGCGGAACTCGGCGCCGCCCTCGACGGCGCCGACCGCCTGCACATCACCGTGACGCCGGGCCTCGCCGAGGCCGGCCCCGAACTGGTGCGCCGGGCGGTCGACGCGGGCGTGCGGCGGATGACCGCGGTGTGGGGCGGTGAGACCGGCCCGACCGAGCGGGCCGTCGCCGGCTCGGGGACGGAGTGGACGGTCCTGGAACCGCAGGAGTTCATGGCCAACGCGCTCACCTGGGTCGACTCCATCCGCGCCGAGGGCGTGGTGCGCGAGCCCTACGACTCCCCCAGCGCGATCGTGCACGAGGCCGACATCGCCGCGGTGGCGGCGATCGCGCTGCTCGACGACGGCCACGCCGGGCGCTCCTACAATCTCACCGGCCCCGAGACGCTGACCCTGAGCGAACGCCTCGCGATCCTGTCCAAGGCGACCGGCCGCGACATCGCCTTCGTGCCGATCACCCATGAACAGGCCGTCGAGCGGCTGATGGCCACCGGGGTGTCCCGGGCGGACGCCGAGTTCGTCATCGACTGGTACGCCGAGCCCAACGCCGCCGCCACCACCGTCGACCCGGCGGTCGAGCGGCTGACCGGCCGTCCGGCGCGCACCTTCGCCCAGTGGGCGGCGGAGCACGCGGAGCGCTTCTAGGGCCGTGGCGGCGGGCCGGGCGGAACGCCGGCCCGGCCGCGGGTCGCGGTCGCCCGATCGCCGTTCCGCCAGGTGCCGCGGGCGTCAGTCGCCGACGATGTAGGTGCCGCCGCACGCTTCGGCCAGCCCCGGCCCGAACAGCACCGCCGGCGTGTGGGCGCCGGCCGGTGCCCCGCCGGCCGCGAGGCGCACGGCGACCTCGGCGGGGACGGCGCCCGTGTACGCCTGGGCGTCGCCGACGCGGAGCCAGCCCGCGCGGCGGGTGCCGTCGGGCCACTCCAGCAGGGCGTGCGCCCAGGAGAACTCGCGCGGCCGCTCCCGCGCCTCGAACGAGACCTCGGCGAGGCGGCGGGTGGCGAAGGCCCGGATGGGGGTGATCTCCAGCAGCGACATGGCGACGGGCATCAGCGCGCGGGTCAGAGGAGAGGTCGGCAGCTCGCTGGAGGCGGCGATGACGGACGGGGCTCCGCTCGCGCGCTGCGCCGCGAGCAGTTCGCCGGAGGGCCAGCCGGCCGTGGTGACCCGGGTGCCGTCCGGCAGCGTGAGCGGTGCGGCGTCCGCTCCGATGCGCGCGGGCACCAGGCGGCCGTTCTCGATCCGACGGCCCTGGTAGCGGCGTCCTCCTTCGACACCGGGCAGTCCGTCGAGGATGCTGGCGGCCAGGGCTTCGCCCATGACCCCTTTCTCCACGCCGAAGGACGGGACGACGTCGACACGGACCTTGGCCGCGTCCGGCCGGTCCGCCCTCAGCCTGAGCACGATGCTCTCGGCCGCGGTCGCCCCGAAACCCGCCGCGGTGACGACCGTCCGGCCCGCCGCCGCGGCCTGGTCGTGGCCGGCCAGGGTGGCCGCGACGGAGCCGACGTCATTGGCGAGGTCGATGTAGTGGCTCGCCGGAAGGCACGCCCTGATGATCGGCAGCGCCGTGGCGGCGAAGGGGCCGACCGTGTTGATCACCACGGCGGGCCCTTGGCGGGTGATCTCCGTCGCCATGGCCGGGAGGGAGTCCACGGCGATGGTGCGGCCGCCGCCGGACCGCGCCGCTTCCGCGGCCAGCCGCTCGGCATTCCGGCCCACCAGGACCGGCGGCCGCCCCCGTGCGGCCAGTTCGGCGGCGATCGCCCGGCCGCTGCGGCCCGTGCCGCCGAGTATCCAGATCTCATCTTCCATCGCGATCACCGCTCCGGGTGCGTGGGCCAGTCTGATGACACTTCATGTCATTACTATACGAGCTGATGACATGGAGTGTCATCACGTAATCTGGCGGGGTGAGCAGATGGCAGCCGAACGCGCGGCACCGCTTGGAGCAGGCGGCGCTCGAACTCTTCGCCGAGAAGGGCTTCTCGGCCACGACCGTTCCCGAGATCACTGCCAGGGCCGGGCTCACGACGCGCACCTTCTTCCGGCACTTCCGCGACAAGCGCGAGGTCATCTTCGGCGGGGAGGAGATGTACGAACGCGCCGCCGAGCTGCTGGTGGAGCTTCCCGCGTCCGACGGGCCCGCCGCCCTGATCGGCGACGGCCTCAGCGCCATCGCCGAGGCCCGCTTCGAGGGGCGGCGGGCCGAGATCAGGCAGCGCCGCGGCATCATCGCCCGCGACGACGCCCTGCGCGAGCGCGACCTCCGCAAGCGCGCCGCGCTGTGCGAGGCGCTCCGCACCGGATTCGTCCGGCGCGGCATCGGCGCGCTGCCGGCCCGCCTGCTGGCCGAGACCAGCGTCACGGTGCTCTACACGGCGGTCGACGAGTGGCTCGCCCGCGACGACGACCGGCCGCTGTCGGACCTGATCCGCGAGACGCTCGACGCGCTGCGGACCAGCATCGAATGAGCCGGAGCCCGGCTCGGGACGCCCCTTGACCATGACGTCCGCCCGCCCCGCGATGCGGGATCCCCGCACCGGCGGTGCGGGATCCCGGATCCTCAGCTCAGCGCATACGGCCTGACGCGCACCTCCGCGACGGCCGCCCGGCTCCGCCGGGTACGGACTGTGGATAACCCGGTTCGAACGGGCGTCGCCTGTGGATAAACTCCGCGAGCACCCGGCCGCCGCAGCGCGGCCGTGCAGCCGGAGCCGTCCACCTGAAAGAACCGCGCCCGCGCACCGAACCCGTCACCGACCTCTGGGCCGACCGCCCGGGCCCAAGCCCCAGAACCCTGCGGACCCGCATGTCAGCGACACTTCCACGTGATCGCCGCAGCCAACGGAATCTTCTTCCCCCGCCCGCCCTGGGGGGCACCCCTACAACGATTCTTCCGCACTCGGCGCCGCCCCCGCACCCCCGTCCAGGGGGTTGTGGATAACTCTGGGGTGGTGTGTGCAAGTTGTGGATAACTCGGGCGGGCGGTTACGTTCGCGGGGATGGCGGTGGTAGTGAGGGGACCCCGGCGCGGCCGGACGGCCGGGCGCCGGGGTCCCGGGGCGCGAGACGCGCTCGGATCCTCCCCCGTCAGGTCCGGGGCAGCGTCTCGGCCAGTTCGGGGAAGGCCGACAGGTAGCCGTCGAGGAGTTCGCGGGCGGTGCGCACGGAGTCGACCAGCGGGTGGGTGGCGAAGGCGCGCAGCGCGGGGCGGCGCGAACCGGTGCGCACCGCCTCCAGGATGTCGCGCTCCACCCCCTTGACCGCGTGCACCAGCGACGCCTGGTGACCGCTCAGCGCCGACACCGCCAGCGGCCGCGCCCCCGCGGCGTCGACCACGCACGGCACCTCCACCACGGCGTCGTCGTCGAGTTCGCGCACGGCACCGCGGTTGCGCACGTTGACGATCAGCCGGGCGGGCTCGTCATGGGCGATCGCCCGCATCACCGCCAGCGCCACCTTCTCGTAGCCGCCGCCGTCCAGGTCGGCGGTGTCGCGGTCGACGCCGCCGGCCACCCGCCGGTTGTCGGCCATGTAGGTGCTCTCCCGCTCCAGCCGGGTGCGGTCCCACAGCTCCAGCGAGCGCTGCGGGTCGGCGGCCGCGTCGCGGTAGAAGCCCTGCTGCTGGTCGACCAGCTGCTGACCCCGGGTGCCGCCCCTGGCGCGCGACTCGGTGACGGCCCGCACCGCCTCGCGCCGCAGGTAGTAGTAGTGCAGGTACTCGTTGGGCAGCGCGCCGATCGTGCGCAGCCACTCCGCGCCGAAGAGCTTGCCCTCCTCGAAGGAGCCCAGCCGCTCCTCGTCGGCCAGCAGCTCGGGCAGCAGGTCGCGCCCGTCGACCCGCAGGCCGCGCAGCCAGCCGAGGTGGTTGAGGCCCACGTAGTCGAAGCGCACCCGCTCCGGGTCGGCGCCCAGAGCGCGCGCCGCCCGCCGGCCGAGGCCGACGGGGGAGTCGCAGATGCCCACCACCCGGTCGCCGAGCACCGCCGCCATCGCCTCGGTGACCAGCCCGGCCGGGTTGGTGAAGTTCACCACCCACGCGTCGGGCGCCAGCTCCGCCACCCGCCGCGCGATCCGCTCGGCCACCGGCACCGTGCGCAGGCCGTAGCTCACCCCCCCGGCGCCGACGGTCTCCTGGCCGAGCACCCCGGCGCCCAGCGCCACCTCCTCGTCCAGCACCCTGCCGCGCAGCCCGCCGACGCGGATCGCCGAGAACACCATGCCCGCGCCGCGCAGCGCCGCGTCCAGTTCGGTCTCGGCCCGCACCGCCAGCCGCGGCTCGCCGAAGCGCTCGCGGTGCGCGTCGCGCTGCCGGTCGAGCACGGCGCCGATGGCGGCCAGCCGCCCCTCGTCGCGGTCGTAGAGCACCACTTCGGTGATGGGCGCGTCGTCGCGGCGCGCGTCGTCGAGCAGGGCCTGGTGGACGAGCGGCACCCGGAACCCGCCCCCGCCGAGGATCGTGAGCCTCACGCTAGGTGCACCTCCACGCCTTTCTCACGCATGACTTGCAGGGTCGCCGGATCGGCGCCGCGATTGGTGATCACTCCGTCGAGCTCCCCGGCCTCGCAGACCCGCCCGATGCCGCCGCCGGGGAACTTGCCGCTGTCGGCCAGCAGCACCGTGCGCTGCGCGGCGGCCATCATGCCGCGCTTGACCGGAATCTCCACGGTGGTGCTGTCCATAACGTCGCCGTTGGACCGCACCCCGCTGGTGCCGATGAAGGCCAGGTCGGCCCGGACCTGCCGGAGCGCGTCCTGGGTGAGGAACCCCACCATCGAGCGGTAGTTCTTCCGCACGGTGCCGCCGAGGAGGACCAGTTCGACATCGGTGTCGTTGGCCAGCTCCTGGTACACCGCGAGGCTGCTGGTGATGATGGTCAGCGGGCGGCAGCGCAGCGCACGGGCCAGACGTACCGTGGTGGTGCCGATGTCGATCAGCACCACCGACGCGTCCCAGACCAGCTCGGCGGCACGCGCGGCCACGGCGTCCTTGAGCTCGGCGTTGTTCACGGCCACATCGCCGAAGGCGCGCTCCGCCGACGCCGGGTTCACCCGGGCGCCGCCGTGCTCGCGGATGACGCTGCCGCGCTCGGCGAGCTCGGCCAGGTCGCGGCGGATGGTGGCCGCGCTCGCCCCGAGCCGGTCGGCGAGCTCGGCGACGCCGAGAGTGCCCTCTGTGGTCAGTAACCGCAGGAGCTCGGCCCGTCGCTGAGTGCTCAACACGGATGAACCGTACCATTCATAATCGCGCAAGTTTGTGATCGATTCTTGTCATTCTTGCGCATAAGGTCCACACTGATCATGGCGGGCGCCGGACAGGGCGCCCGTCACCCGTAATCGCGGACGTCCGGGGTCGCGTCACCACCGGCCGGGCACGGCCAGGTCCGTCATCGACTCGTGGAGCCGGGAAGGAGCAGCCATGGCAGCGAACACCGACCGTCCGGGTCAGGCCGGACCGGAGCAGCCCGACGGCGAGGCCTCCCGGCCCACCACCGACGAGCGCACCTCCAAGCTGGAGTCCACCCCGCTGGTCGGCGAACCGCACGACGTGCTGGCCGCCGCCCGCGAACCCGAGGGCCCGGCCATCGACCTCGCGCTCAGCGGCACCGTCTTCTTCGACATCGTCCTCACCGGCCTGGCCGCGCCCCCGGCCGGCGGCACCGAGGTGGGCGCCGAGGGCATGGGCTCCTGCCCCGGCGGCGTCGCCAACCTCGCCGTCGCCGCCGCCCGCCTCGGGCTGCGCACCGCGGTCGCCGCCGCCTTCGGCGAGGACGTCTACGGCGACTTCTGCTGGGAGACCCTCGGCCGGCAGGAGTACGTCGACCTCAGCGCCTCCGAGCGCATCCCGCACTGGCACTCCCCGTTCACGGTCTCG
This sequence comes from Allonocardiopsis opalescens, assembly GCF_003002095.1. Classification (GTDB taxonomy): domain Bacteria; phylum Actinomycetota; class Actinomycetes; order Streptosporangiales; family Streptosporangiaceae; genus Allonocardiopsis; species Allonocardiopsis opalescens. The sequence continues at coordinate 238,127 of NZ_PVZC01000003.1, forward strand.
CTCGCCTACCGGGGCGACCGCAGCATGGTCACCCACGAGCACCCCTCCCCGGTCCCGGTGGACCGACTCGCCCGCGCGCTCCCGCAGGCCAGGGCGGCCTTCGTCAGCCTCGACGCCACCGAGGCGCCCGAGTGGGCGCTCCGGCAGACCGAGGGCGGCGCCCGCCTGTTCGCCGACGTCGGCTGGGACGACAGCCAGGAGTGGTCGCCCGCCGTCCTCGACCAACTGCGCCACTGCCACGCCTTCATGCCCAACGCCATCGAGGCGATGTCCTACACCCGCACCGGCAGTCCCGCCTCGGCCCTGTCGGCGCTGGCCGAACGGGTCCCGGTGGCCGTCGTCACCGACGGCCCGCGCGGCGCGCTCGCCGTCGACCAGACCACCGGCGAGAGCGCCGAGGTGGAGGGCCTGGTGCTCGACGCCATCGACACCACCGGGGCCGGCGACGTCTTCGGCGCCTCCTTCATCGTCGGCACCCTCGCCGGCTGGCCGCTCGCCCAGCGGCTGCGCTTCGCCAACCTCTGCGCCGCGCTCTCCGTCCAGCACACCGGCGGCTCCCTGTCCGCCCCCGGCTGGGCCGACCTGGCAGCCTGGTGGGGCCGGGTCAACGCCCCCAGCGGCGGCGACCCGCAGCTGATCGAGCGGTACGGCTTCCTCACCGACCTCATCCCGCCGCAGTGGATCCCCACGGAGCTGCGGAGGGCGAGCGCCACCATCGGCCTGCGCTAACGGCGCGCAGTGAGCAGTCTGGAGTGCACAACGCATGACCGATCACCCGCGGGCGACCCCCCGCCGCCCCATCCTCGGCAGAGCCGGCCGCGCTAGCGCCGCCGGAGCGGCCGGTCTCCTCGCCCTGGCACTGGCCGCGTGTACCCCCGGCGCCGGCAACGACGCCGGCGGCGGCGACGCCTCCCCGGCCGTCGACGTCAACACCGACGTCGCCTCGCTCGGCGAGGTCGAGCTGACCGTCTGGGACCAGGAGGTGCGCGGCGGCCAGGCCGACCAGCTGGAGGAGCTGAACCAGGCCTTCGAGGAGGCCTACCCCAACGTCACCATCAACCGGGTGTCGCGCTCCACCGACGACCTCCGCACCACCCTGCGGCTCGCCCTGTCCGGCAACGAGGCGCCCGACGTCGTCCAGGTCAGCAACGGCCGCCCCGACATGGGCTCCTACGTCGAGGCCGGCCTGCTGCGCAACCTCGACCCCTACGCCGAGGCCTACGGCTGGGCCGAGCGCTTCGACGCGTCCGTCCTCGCCAACGCCAGCTACACCGACGACGGCGCCACCCTCGGCGACGGCTCGGTGTACGGCGCCGCCCAGATGGGCGAGATGGTCGGCGTCTACTACAACCGCGAACTGCTGGCCGAACTCGACCTGGAGGCGCCCACCACCTGGGAGGAGTTCGACGCCGCCGTCGTCGCCGCCGAGGAGGCGGGCGAGCTGCCGATCCAGTTCGGCAACCTCGACCAGTGGCCCGGCATCCACATGCTCGGCGCCGCGCAGAGCCGCTACGTCGACCCCGAGACCATCCGCGACCTCGGCTACGGCCGCCCCGGCTCCTCCTGGGCCACACCCGAGAACACCCAGGCCGCGCAGGCCCTGGTCGACTGGGCCGAGGACGGCTACCTCACCCCCGACTTCAACGGGGTGGGCTCCGACCCCGCCTGGCAGGCCTTCGGCGAGGGCGAGGGCGTCTTCCTGATCGGCGGCACCTGGCTACTGGCCGACCTGACCGACGCCCTGGGCGACTCCCTCGGCTTCACCGCCTTCCCCGGCGCCGACGGGCAGACCGTGGTCGCCACCGGCGGCACCAGCCTGCCCTTCGCGATCCCGCAGCGCTCCGAGAACGCCGACGCGGCCGCCGCCTACATCGACTTCATCACCAGCACCGACGCCATGGCCGTCATCAGCGAGCACGGCAACCTCCCGGTCGCCGACGTGGCCGCCCAGGAGGCCGAGGGCGCCCAGCGCGAGGTCTTCGACACCTACGACCGCCTCGTCTCCGGCGGCGGCATGGTGCCCTACCTCGACTACGCCACCCCCGACTCCTACGACGTGATCACCCAGCAGGTGCAGAGCCTGATGGGCGGCGAGGCCACCCCCGAGGAGTTCCTCGACGCGCTGGAGACGGAATACCAAGAGAATGTCGCGCAGTAGCACCACGGCCGCCGTCGCGGCCGGCGGGCCGGAGCCCTCGCGGGACTCCGGCCCGTCCGGGCGCCGGGGGCCGCGCCGTCCGCCGCGCCGCCGCGGGCGGGCGCCGGGCGAACCGCACCCCTCGGCCGCCTACCTCTACATCGCCCCCGCGCTGATCGTCTACGCGCTCTTCCTGCTGGTGCCGATCGGCCGCTCGTTCATGCTCTCGCTGTACGAGTGGGACGGCCTCACCGTCGGCACCTGGGCCGGGCTCGACAACTACGTCGAGATCGCCACCGACCCCGGGCTGCGCGCCGCCTTCGGCCACACCGCGGTGCTGATCGTCTTCTACGCGCTCATCCCGGTCGCCGTCGGCATGGTGCTGGCCGCGATCGTGGCGCGGGCGCGGGTGCGCGGCATGCCCTTCTTCCGCACCGCGATCTTCCTGCCGCAGGTGGTGGCGCTCGCCGTCGTCGCGGTGACCTGGCGCGACATCTACGCCAGCGACGGACCGATCAACCAGGTGCTGCGCTTCGTCGGCCTGGAGGAGCTGGCCAGGGCCTGGCTGGGCGACTTCGCCCTCGCCCTGCCCGCCGTCGGCCTCGTCGGCACCTGGGTGAACACCGGCCTGTGCTTCGTGCTCTTCCTCGCCGGAACCGGCAAGATCCCCGGCGAGCTGTACCAGGCGGTGCGGGTGGACGGCGGCGGCCCCATCAGGGAGTTCACCACCGTCACCATGCCCGCGCTGCGCAACGAGATGGTGGTGGCGCTCACCCTCACCGTCATCAACGCGCTGCGCACCTTCGACCTGGTGTACCTGACCACCAGCGGCGGCCCCGGCAACTCCACCACCGTCCCGGCGGTGGAGGTCTTCCGGCAGGCCTTCGAGCGGGGCGAGGTGGGCTCGGCCGCGGCCGTCGGCATCACCCTGACGCTGATCATCCTCGCGCTCAACCTGCTCATCTCGCGGATCGGCACGAGGGAGGCCCGATGACCTCGCAGCGGGAGCGGGCGCTCACCTACACCATCCTGATCGCCTTCGCGGTCTTCGCGCTGTACCCCATGTTCACCATGCTCGGCACCGCGCTGGAGCCCGGCAGCGACGCGCCCGGCGGCCTCGGCAACTTCGCCGTCGCCTGGGAGCAGGGGCGCTTCGGCAGCTACCTGCGGTCGTCGCTGATCGTCAGCGTGGTCACCGTGGCGATCGCGACCGTGCTGTCCATCCTGAGCGGCTACGCCTTCGGCACCATGCGCTTCCCCGGCTCCACCGCGCTGTTCTACTTGATCCTGATCGGCATCATGGTGCCGACCGAGGCGGTCGTCGTGCCGCTCTACTACGACTTCCGCGACCTCGGGCTGACCGACACCTACGCAGCGCTGATCCTGCCGCAGCTCGCCCAGTCCGTCGCCTTCGGCACCTTCTGGATGCGCACCTACTTCCTGACCAGCTCCCGCGGCGTCGCCGAGGCCGCCCGCATCGACGGCACCGGGCACTGGGGCACGCTGTGGCGGGTGCTGGTGCCGATGGGGCGGCCCGCGATCATCACCCTGGTGGTGCTGACCTTCATGTGGACCTGGAACGAGTTCATGATCCCGCTCGTCATGGTCACCTCGGAGTCGCTGCGCACCGCGCCGCTCGGCCTGGCCTTCTTCGACGGCCAGTACGTGTCGGCCACCTCGCTGCTGGCCGCCGGGGCCGTGATCGTCGCGCTGCCCGTGGTGGTGCTCTACCTCTTCCTGCAGCGGCACTTCATCCAGGGCATCATCGAGGGGTCGACCAAGGAGTAGCGGCGCGGGTGCGCGCCGTCCGGCGGGAGCGGGGCCGTTCGTGATCGTCCGATGGTGCGTGCCCGGCGCGGCCGTGCAGTGGGAGTGGCCCGCCGAGGGCCGCCGGTACCGGGTGGGCGCGCGCGTCGTGCGCCCCGACGGCCGCACCGGCATGGAGTCGGCCGAGACCCACACCGCGGCCGGTCCCCCCGACGGCCTGCTCGGCGACCGCCCCGGCACCGCCTTCCGCGAACTGACCGCCCTGTTCGCCCAGGAGGCCAATGTGCCGCCCGGGGCCGTGGCCATCACCTGGATCGCCGACGGCACCGCCGTCACCTGGGACCGCACCACCGGCGCCTGGACCCGCCACCCGGTGAGCCGCGATCCTGACGGCACCGTCTGGGTGGGCCCGCCCGCACCCCTCCCCGAACCGGCCGGCACCCCAAGCGTCACCGACGCCCTGGTACACGCCCGCGGCTTCTTGTCCGGGTGAGCGGTCCCGGCCGCCTCCTGGAACCGAGGGTCCGGGCGGGCGACCCGTCCGCACGTCGATCTGCGGGCAAGGCGGCACCGCGACCCCCGTGCGCCCCGGCGCCGGCGTCCGGCGCGAGCGGGCCCGGCGGCGGAGTCCTGTGCCGCAGGTACGCCCGGCGTCCGCAGCGGTGGGCAGGTACCTTCGGTCTCCGCGCGGCGGTGTGCACGTACGCCCGGCATCCGCGCAGCGCAAGCCCGCTGAACGCACCTGTGGACAGACGGCCGCCCCACCGGCCGGTTATGCACAGATTCCGGCCGCGGCCTGGCCCGGGGTCTTGACAACCGCGAACCTGGCGGCGCGGCTTTGCCTTTGCCGGGGTGGTTTGCCCCCGGTCGGGTGGGGCGTGGGTGGGGCGCTGCCGCGGTCCGCGCCTCGGCGTCGGCGGGAAGCGGCGGGGGCGCGAGCTGTGGCCGCGTCCGGCCGTGCGCGCCGGTCGCTTGATCGGCCGCCTCCTTCCCGCTTGGATGGCGCCGACCAGCGCGGAGCGGCACCGAGAGGCGGCGGACGTCGGACACATGAGGACGAGACAGGCGCCGGCAGGCGCCGCGTGAGGGCCCGGCGGGGGCTGGGGCGCGAGTTCGGCTGGCTGTGGGCGTCCTACACGGTCAGCACCTTCGGCACCCGGCTCGCGTTCGGCGCCTTCCCGCTGATCGCGATCTTCGTGCTCCAGGCCGGGCCGGTGGAGGTGTCCGTGCTGGCCGCCGCGGGACCGGCGGCGGGCGCGGCGCTGGCGGTGCCGCTCGGGCCGTGGGTGGAGTTCCGCCGCAAGCGGTCGGTGATGATCGCGATGGACCTGGTCCGCTTCGCCGCCCTGATGAGCATCCCCGTCGCCTTCGCCTTCGACCGGCTCGGCTTCGCGCAGCTACTGGCGGTGTCGGTCATCGCTGGCGCGGCCGACATCACCTTCGGTGCGGCCACCGGCGCCTGCCTGAAGGCGCTGGTCCGTCCGGCGGACCTGGTCGCCGCCAACGGCCGCCTGGAGTCCTCGACCTGGACGGCGGCGGTGCTCGGACCGCCGCTCGGCGGGTTCGCGGTCGGGCTGTTCGGCCCGGTCATGACGGTGGTGGCCGACGCGGTCAGCTACCTGCTGTCGGCCGCCGGGATCCGTGCGATCGGCCGAGGCGAGCCGCGCCCGGTGCGCGCCGACGCGCCGCGGATGCGCGCCCGCGACCTGGTCGAAGGCTGGCGGTACATCCTGGCGCACCCGGTGCTGCGCCCGCTGTTCGGCAACACTGTCCTGGTCAACGGGCTCATCATGGCCACCTCGCCGCTGCTGGCCGTCCTCATGCTCGACGAGCTCGGATTCACGCCCTGGGAGTACGGGCTCGCCTTCGCGATCCCGTGCGTCGCCGGACTCATCGGCTCGCGGCTGGCCGGCCCGCTGGTCGCCCGGTTCGGACGGCACCGGGTGCTGCTCGTCGCCGGGGCGTCGCGTGCGTGCTGGCTGCTCGGGCTGGTCTTCCTCGGCCCCGGCCCCGCCGGACTGCTGCTGGTCATCGCCGTGGAGTTCGGGATGATCCTCTGCATCGGCGTCTTCAACCCGGTCTCCGCCGGTTACCGGCTCGACCTGGTGCCGGCGGACCGGGTGGCCCGCGTCCTGACGGCGTGGTCGGTCAGCTCCAAGGCGGCGACCGCGGCCATGACCGCCCTGTGGGGGCTGCTGGCGGCGCTCACCGACGCCCGTACCGCGATCGCCCTCGCGGGCCTCCTCATCCTGGCGACACCGCTGCTGCTGCCCCGCTCCGGGCCCGAGGACGAGCACCGGAGCCGATCCGGCGGTGCGGACTCCGTGCCCGGCCCCGGTTCCGGGGTGGCGGCACCGCAATCGTCTGACTAAAGTCAGAGAATGGACATCGGCCGGGTGGAGCGGGTGCGGCGGTTCAACCGCACGGTCACCCAGCGGATCGGCGCCCTCGACGACGCCTTCCTGGCGCGCGGGCGCCCGCTCGGGCAGGCGCGCCTGCTGTGGGAGCTCGGCGCCGATGGCAGCGAACTGCGCGCCCTGCGCTCGCGCCTCGGCCTGGACTCCGGCTACCTGAGCCGGCTGCTGAACGCCCTGCGCGCCGACGGCCTCGTCACCATCGAACCCGACGGCACCGACGGCCGGGTCCGCACGGCCCGCCTCACCCCGGCCGGGCTGGCCGAACGCGCGGAACTGGACCGGCGCTCCGACGCCGCCGCCGCCTCGATCCTCGACCCCCTGGACGAACGGCAGCGCGAGCGGCTCGTCGCCGCGATGGACGAGGTCGAACGGCTGCTGCTGGCCTCAATGGTCGCGATCGCCCCCACCGACCCGCGCCACCCCGACGCCCGCCACTGCGTCCGCGCCTACGTCGCCGAACTGGCCGCCACCTTCGAGCACGGCTTCGACCCCGCCCGCAGCATCTCCGCCGCCGACGACGAACTCACCCCTCCGGCCGGACTACTGCTGGTCGCCACCCTCCACGGCGACCCCGTCGGCTGCGGCGCCCTCAAGCTCCGCGGCGACGGAACCGCCGAGGTCAAGCGCATGTGGGTCGCACACCAGGTCCGCGGCCTCGGCCTCGGCCGCCGCCTCCTCACCGAACTGGAGCGGCACGCCGCCTCCCACACCGTCCGCCTGCTCCGCCTGGAGACCAACCGCGCCCTCACCGGCGCGATCGTCCTCTACCGCTCGGCTGGCTACCGCGAGGTCCCCGCCTTCAACGACGAACCCTTCGCCCACCACTGGTTCGAGAAGCGGCTGGGCTCCGACGCCGCACCGAGCGCCTGAACGGCACGAGGCACCGCATGGACGGCCGGACGTTCCAGCGGCGTTTCGCGCGGCTCGGACGGGTGAGACGCCACCTGTCGACGCGGCGTCATGTCCGCGAGTCGCCGAGTCGGGCCGTCACCACCCGCATGTCCATCCGGCACACCAGGTGACCGTCCGGCCTCAGCAGTCCGCGGACCTCGGCCCGGAACCGCTCCCGCAGCGACGCCCGCGTGCCCTCGCGCAGCACTGGCGAGACCGACCACGCCCCACCCAAGCCCCGCCCGACCGGGGGCAAACCACCCCAGCAAGGCAAGCCCGCGCCCCCAGCCTCCCGGCTGTCAAGACCCGAGGCCAGGGCCCACCGGGAATCTGTGCACAACCACCCACGCGGGCCCGGAACCGTCCACAGCCGCGCGTTTCGGGCTTGCGCGCCGGGCGTTGTGACGGCCGGGGCGGTCTCGGCGGGTGTGGAATCATGTGGCCGACGTCGGCGGGGTCGGCTACGGGCGCGCGGGGCGCGTGGTTTCGTTCGGTGGGGGCGGGAACGGCACCCTGGGGCCCGCCGGGGGCGGCCGACGGGCCAAGGACGAACGCGAGGTGCGCGATGACACGCTGGGAACGCTCCGCCGAGCCGCTGGACCGGGCCCTGCGAGGCCTGGTCGGCTCCGGGGCGCTCGCGCCCGGCCAGGCCGACGCGGTCCGCGCCGCGGTGGCGGCCGAGAGCGCGGGTACCGGCGTGCGGTGGACGGAGATCCTCGGCTACTTGGGCGGTGGCCTGGTCATCGCGGGTGCCGGCACGCTGGTCGCCGTCGCCTGGGAGGACTTCGGCCAGGCCCTCCAGGTCCTGGTCCTGGCCGTCGTCACGCTGGCGCTGGCCGCGGCCGCCGCACTGGCGGCCGGTGGTCCGGTCGCGCTCGTCACCGGCCGGGGCGCGCCCACCCGCACCCGGGCGCGGGTGTCCGGGGTGCTGCTGGCGCTCGCCGCCCTGTCGGGCGCGCTGGCCGCCTGGGTGGCCGTCGGCGAGCACTCGGGACTGGTGTCCGCGAGTGCGGGGCTGGTCATCGCGGTGGCGGGCTACGCCGCGATGCCGACGGCCTTCGGCCTGCTGGTCGCCGGGTACCTGAGCGCGGCGGCCGCGCTGTCGCTGCTGGACGAGCTGCGGCCCGAGGTCTGGAGCGGCCTGGAGACCGGCCTCACCCTGATCGCCCTCGGCGCGGTATGGGTCGCGGTCGCGCTCACCGGCGTACTGGCCAACCGCTCCGTCGGCCTGGGGATCGGCGCCCTGATCGCGCTGGTGGGCGGCCAGGCGTCGCATCTGGCGGGCGAGTCGGTGTGGGCCTACTCCCTCACCTTCGCCGTGGCCGCCGCCTGCCTGCTGCTGTACGGGCGCGAGCGCCGGTGGGTGCTGCTGGTCGCCGGGGTCGTCGGCGTCACGGTGGCCGCGCCCGAAGCCGTCTGGGACTGGACCGGCGGCGCCCTCGGCGGCGCCGCGATCCTCCTGGTGGCCGGGGTCGTGCTGCTGATCGCCAGCGGCATCGGCATCGCGGTCCACCGCAACGCGGCCGCACCCCCTGACGGCCCCTCAGGGGACGGCGCCGCCCCCGGCGGCCCGCCCCTGGGAGCCTCGCCCTACGGCACCCCGCCTCCCGGCGGTCCCGGCGGACCGCCTCCGGCCGGTCCCCCGAACGGCGCCCCATCGCCCTGACGCTCCGTCACGTGACGAGCTGCCTCCGCCTCCGGGAGGGGCCGTCCACCCGGAGGTCCGCCCCGCCACGATTTCCCTGTCGACCGATTTCCGTGTCGCGGCGTGCGCCGCGACGCGTTTTGGGCCTTGTGCGGCACAAGCCGCGGCGGAACGCTATTGACCAAGGGGCTTCCCCCGCGACGATCCGACGGCCGCCCCGGCCCGACGAGCCCATGGCCGCCCGCCCCGCCCCCACTTCAACTCCCCCGCAGCCACCCCGCCAGTGTGCTGAGCCCGGCCCACGGGCCGGTGCCGGCGGGGGTGGGCGGTCGGCCGGCCGTGGAGCCCGCCGGGGCCGGGGATGAGACGCTGCGGGCGGTCGGCTGCCAGGACAGGTCGCCGCCCGGGAGGTCGGGCGGGTCCTGGGCGGCGAAGCGCACCGGCAGCGCCTGCAGGCCGCGGGCGAACAGCGACGGGCGCCACTGCAACTCGTTCTCGGCGACGGACAGCCGCATATCGGGCAGCCGGTGCACCAGGGTGGCGATGCCGCCGGTGGTGATGCGCCGGGCGATGTTGCGGGCCGGCGCCGGGCAGCGGTGCGGGCCGACGCCGAAGGCGAGGTGCGCCCTACTGGCGCTGACAGTGGTGTAGGGGCCGCTGCCGTCGTCCCTGATCAGCACCGGATCGCTGTGCGCGGCCGCGTAGCCCATGATGAGGGCGTCGCCCGCGCTGATCTCGCGGCCGCCCAGCTGGAGGTCGCGGGTGGCGTAGCGGGCGGGCAGCATCTGCACCGGCGGGTCGATCCACAGCACCTGGTCGACGGTGTCCTCGATCTGCACCTGTGAGCTGGCCAGCGCCGACCGCAGGCCGCGGTCGGTCAGCAGCACGCGCAGCGCGTTGGAGATCAGGTTGGTCGTCGGGTCGTGCGCGGCCATGACGAGCAGCATGATCTGCTGGACCAGTTCGTCCTCGCGCAGGCCGACCTCGTCGGCGAGCATCCACGAGACGATGTCGCGCCCGGGCCTGCGCCGCTTGCGCTCGATGGCGGCCAGCATGTAGCCGACCAGCTCCTCGTTGGCGTCCACCGCCTCGTCGGTGGTGTCCCACACCTGGGCGACGAGGTCGCACAAGCGGTGGCCCTCGTCGTCGGGCTGGCCGAACATCCGGTTCAGCACGAGCAGCGGCAGCTGCCAGGCGTACTGGCCGACCAGGTCGGCCTCTCCGTCGGCGGCGAAGCCGTCGATCAGCCCCTCGGCCAGTTCGGTGATGTCCAGCCGCAGCCGCGACTGCGCCATCCGGTCCAGGCTGCGGATGATCGCGGTCCGGTAGCGGGTGTGCTCCTCGCCGTCGGAGTGCAGCGCGTTGGGGCGGTGCATGAACATCGGGTACGACGGCGACTCGGGTCCGATCCGCCCCTCGCGGATCTCCCGCCAGCGGCGGGAGTCGCGCGAGTAGGTGAGCGGGTTGGTGCACACCTGGAGGTTCTCGTTGTAGCCGAGCAGCAGCCAGACGGCGACGCCCGGCTCCAGTTCGATGGGTGCCACCGGGCCGAAGCGCTCGCGCAGCCGCGCCCACAGCGCCTGGGCGTCGTGCGGCGCCTCGCCGCCGTGGATCGGGACGGCCTGGCCGTGCAGTGGGCAACCGGGCGGCGGGACGCGCGCGGAGCGCTCGGTCTCAGTCACGTACAGGGAGCCTAATCAGCCGTGACGCTCCGTGGCGGTGAAATCCGTTAACTATATGTATACGAACTATTCTCTGCTTGGTCTTCCGCTCGCGCGGCCGAAACGGGCGGCGAAACAGGCATGGACGCCGTGTCGCCAGGGCGGGAGATCACGACGGGTGACCGCCGAGCGCGGCCGCCATCGCGGCGGTGTCCTGGTACTCGCGCCACTCCGCCACCCGTCCGCCGCGGGCGCGCAGCACGCCGACGAAGGACGCGCGGGCGCGCCGACCCGTGGTGGTGACCGTGCCGGCGAGTTCGTACTCCACCACGATCACCTCCGGGTCGGCGGTGTCGTGCACGGCCCGCGGACGGCACTCGTCGAAGCGCACGGGCAGCGCCCGCGCCGAGGGGCCGGCGAAGGCGAGGAAGGCCGAGCGCCCCTCGATGCGGCGCGGCCGCCCCGGCGGCGCGAACGGCGTCTCGACCACCACGTCCTCCGCCCACAGGTCGGCGTCGGTGGCGGTCGTCCCCGCCACGAGGGCGAGGCTGAGCCGTTCGAAGACCTCGCGCGGAGCGATCGCGGCGGAAGCGGCTGCCGGCATGGGGGACTCCTGTCCGAAGTAAAATGAGTTCCGACTCATGTTGGACGATAATGAGTCGCCACTCATCTTGTCAACGAAGGGCGGCACCCTGATGGCACCGGCCGGCCCGGCAGGCCCCGACGGCGCGCGCCCGCCGCGTGCGGACGCCCGGCGCAACCGCGCGCGCATCCTGGCCGCGGCGGAGGAACTGTTCGAGGAGAGGGGCGCCGCCGCCTCCACCGAGGAGGTCGCCCGGCGGGCCGGCGTCGCCGCCGGCACCGTCTTCCGGCACTTCCCCACCAAGGACGCCCTTCTCGGCGCGATCATGAAGGAGCTGATGCGCCGGCTCGCCGCGGAGGTCGACGAACTGGTCGAGCGCGGCGACCCCGCCACCGCCCTGTTCGCCTTCTTCACCCGGATGGCCGAGCAGGCCGCGGCCAAGCGGGGCGTGGTCGAATCGCTGGCCGCCGCGGGCGTCGACATCCAGCTCACCCGCTCCGTCGACGCCTTCGGCGCCTCCGTCGCCGCCCTGCTCGACCGCGCGCAGCGCGCGGGCGCGGTCCGTCCGCAGGTGCGCCCGGACGAGGTGACCGCGCTGCTCACCGGCGTCTGCCAGGGCGCGCTGCACGGCGGCTGGGACGCCGACCTGCGCGCGCGCACCCTGGAGCTCGTCTTCGCCGGCCTGCGGCCGGCCGCCGGCCGGCCCGCGCGCTGAACGGCCGCGCTCTGCCAGGCTGTCCGGCATGCGCATCAGGACCGCCACCGCCGACGACTGGCCCGCCGTCTGGCCGTTCTTCCGGTCGATCGTCGCCGCCGCCGACACCTTCTGCTACGACCCGGCCACCGGCTACGACGAGGGACGCGGGCTCTGGATGCTCGACGCCCCGGCCCGCACCGCGGTCGCCGTCTCCGACGACGGCTCCACCGTGCTCGGGTCCGCGAAGATGAACCCCAACCAGGGCGGGCCCGGCGCCCACGTCTCCAGCGCCAGCTTCATGGTGGACCCCGCGCACGCCGGGCGGGGCGTCGGCCGGGCGCTGTGCCGCGACGCCCTGGACTGGGCCCGCGCCGAGGGCTACACGGCCATGCAGTTCAACGCGGTGTCCGCCGCCAACACCCGGGCCGTCGGCCTGTACCGCTCACTCGGCTTCAGCGTGGTCGGCACGGTCCCCGAGGGCTTCCGCCACCCCGCGCTGGGCCTCGTCGGCCTGCACATCATGCACCGGCGGCTGTGAACCGCCCCGCTCAGGCCACCTCGACGTAGTCCAGCTCGGCCCAGGCGGTGCGGTGCTGGAAGCGCAGGGTGTTCCAGCCCGCGGCCAGCTCGACGGGGACCGACCGCTGCCGCCAGTTGTCCCAGCCCTGGTCCGGGTAGTCCACCACGGTCGCGGCCCCGCCGTTGACGGTCAGGGTGTGCTGGGCGTCGCCGTACCCGGCGGCGTAGCCGACGTGCGCCGTGTAGGCGCCCGGCGTCGGCGCGAACACCGTGATCTCCACCCAGCTGTCGGCATGGTCGATCCCGGCCGCCACCCGGCCCTGCGAGGCGCCGGCCGCGTTGTCGCGCACGATCGCGTTGTTCAGCCGCCCGCTCTCGGCCTCGTACCTGACCCTGCTGCCGCGCACCACCGGGAAGTCGTTCGCCCAGCCCAGGTCCGCGACGTACATGCCGCGCTGCGTGTTGCCGTTGATCCAGCCGTGGAAGACGATGTGATCGCCGACGATGTCCTGCCCGCCGGGCCCCGACACCCTGCCGTCGACGCTGGCGGTGCTCATCAGCGGCCGGAAGGCCTTGGTGTAGGTGCCGGTGAGCGAGGGCGAGGTGGCGTAGCTCGTCACGTAGGCGTCGCCGCCGTAGCCGTTCGCGGAGTAGAACAGCACGTACTGCGAGGCGCGCCTGACCAGCACCGGCGCCTCGATCACCCCGCCCTCGTCCGCGCGGTCGCTGCGCAGCAGCTCGGTGCGGGGGCCGGTGAAGGTGACCCCGTCGGCGGCGACCGGCTGCAGCCAGATCTGCGTGGGCTGGCCGATGGCGTTGCCGTCGTCCTTGTACAGCAGGTAGCGGGAGCCGTCGGCGTCGGTGAACGACGACGCGTCGATGTCGCCGCCCTCGGCCGGGTCGCAGACCAGCGGCCCGGAGCCCAGCGGCGCGAAGGGCCCGGCCGGGGAGGAGGCGACGGCCGCGCCGATGCACTGGCGGTTCGTCGCCGTGCTGCGCGCCGTGTAGTACAGCAGGTAGCTGCCGTCGGCGCGCTGTGACACGTCCGGCGCCCAGGTGTACCCCGAACTCGCCCACGCGCCCAGCGCGGGCAGGGCGTTGCCCCTGATGGTCCACGGGCCGTCCACCGAGGGCGCGGTCGCGTACGGCACGTGGCCGTTGGCGTTGTTCGTGGAGTACGCGTAGTAGGTGTCGCCGAACCGGGTGACGTCCGGGTCGGGGAAGTCCTCGTCGATGACCAGCCCCGGCGGCACCGTCAGCGGTTCGGCCTCGTCGGCGGCCGCGGCCGGGACGGGGGAGGCGGTCAGGACCAGAAGGGCGGCCACCACGGCACCGCCGAAAATTCTCACCGAGGACATGGCACCCACCCGAAAGTCGTTGCCGCCGGTACGTGCGCCTTTTTATCCCAGCTTCGTCCCGCAGTAAACAGCTGCTGAAAAAGTCGTGTTCTGACCAGCGTCAATGCAATTTACATCGAAGGAAATGAATCAGGACGCCGCGGCGGCCCCGCCCCGCCCTCCCCCGCCCCGCCCGTCCCGGCGGCCCGGCCCGCCGCGGCGGGCCGCGAAAAGGTCGGCCGGGCGGCGCGAGCGCGGGTAGCCTGCATGCGTGATCGACCTGCGTGCCCTCCGTGAAGACCCTGACCGACTCCGCGCCTCGCAGCGCGCCCGCGGCGACGACGAGAAGGTCGTCGACACGCTGCTGGAGCTGGACGAGCGCCGCCGTGCCGCGCTGACCCGCTTCGAGTCCCTGCGCGCCGAGCAGAAGAACGCCGGCAAGTCGGTGTCCCGCGCCTCCGGGCCGGAGCGCGAGGCGGCCCTGGCGCGCGCCAAGGAGCTGGCCGCCCAGGTCAAGGAGGCCGAGGCCGCCACCGAGCGGCTGGGCGCCGAGCTGGACGAGGCGCTGGCCGGAGTGTCCAACGTCGTCGAGGGCGCCCCCTCGGGCGGCGTCGACGACTACGTCGTACTGGAGGAGGTCGGCACCCCCACCGCCCTCGACTTCACCCCGCGCGACCACCTCGAACTCGGCGAGCGGCTCGGCGCCATCGACATGGAGCGCGGCGCCAAGGTCTCCGGCGCGCGCTTCTACTTCCTCACCGGCGTCGGCGCCCTGCTGGAACTGGGCCTGCTGAACCTCGCCATGCAGCAGGCCGTGGCCGCCGGCTTCACCCCGATGCTCCCGCCCGTGCTGGTTAAGCCCGAGACGATGGCCGGCACCGGCTTCCTCGGCGCGCACGCCGCCGAGGTGTACCACCTGCCCGGCGACGACCTCTACCTGGTCGGCACCTCCGAGGTGCCGATGGCCGGCTACCACGCCGGCGAGATCCTCGACCTCGACACCCTGCCCCGCCGCTACGTCGGCTGGTCCTCGTGCTTCCGCCGCGAGGCCGGCTCCTACGGCAAGGACACCCGCGGCATCATCCGGGTCCACCAGTTCAACAAGGTGGAGATGTTCTCCTACTGCCGCCCCGAGGACGCCCACGCCGAGCACCTGCGGCTGCTGGCCTGGGAGAAGGAGATGCTGGCCAAGATCGAGGTCCCCTACCGCGTCATCGACACCGCGGGCGGCGACCTCGGCACCAGCGCGGCCCGCAAGTTCGACTGCGAGGCGTGGATCCCCAGCCAGGGCCGCTACCGCGAGCTGACCTCCACCTCCAACTGCACCGACTTCCAGGCCCGCCGCCTCAACGTCCGCTTCCGCGAGCCCGGCGGCCGCCCCCGCCACGTCGCCACCCTCAACGGCACCCTCGCCACCACCCGCTGGCTGGTGGCGCTGCTGGAGAACCACCAGCGCGCCGACGGCTCGGTAGTGGTGCCCGAGGCGCTGCGCCCCTTCGTCGGCCGCGAGGTGCTGGAGCCGGTGGCGTGAGCTCCCGGCCCACCGGGCCCGCCCCGGGCCCGGTGGCGCCGGACCGCGCGGCATCGGAGACACTGGTCGGCATGGCCCCGAGCTTCGACCGGTCCATGCCGCCCCGTCTCGTCGCGACCGATCTCGACGGCACGATCGTGCGCTCCGACGGCACGGTCTCGGCCCGCACCCTGGCGGCCTTCACCCTGGTCGAGCGGGCCGGATCGGTGTTCGTGCTGGTCACCGGCCGCCCGCCGCGCTGGATGCGCGAGATCGCGGACTCCTTCCCCGATCTGGGCCTGGCGATCTGCGCCAATGGCGCGCTCGTCTACGACCTGCGCTCGGAGTCGGTGGTGCAGGCGCACCTGATCGAGCCGGAGACCGTGCACCGCGTCGCCGCCGACCTGCGCGCCGAACTGCCCGAACTCGCCTTCGCGGTGGAGTTCGCCGACGGCTTCCAGGTGGAGGCCGGCTACCACCGCGCGTACTGGGACGGCCGGCGGCTGCCCGGCGAGTGCCCGATGGTCGACACGGTGCTCGACGTGCACGCCCCGGCCGCCAAGCTGCTGGTGCAGCACCCCGCCATGCGCGCCGACGCGCTGCTGGCCCGGGTAGGCGAGATCCTGTCCGAGGACCTGGTGACCGTCACCCACTCCAGTTACCGGGGGCTGCTCGAACTCAGCGCCGCCGGGGTCAGCAAGGCCACCACCCTGGCCCGGCTCTGCGCCGACCTCGGCATCGGCCACCGCGACGTGCTCGCCTTCGGCGACATGCCCAACGACCTGCCGATGCTCGCCTGGGCGGGCGGCGCCTACGCCGTGGCGAACGCGCACCCCACCGTGCTGGCCGCGGTCGCCGACCACACCGAGAGCAATGACGACGACGGCGTCGCGCGGGTGCTGGAGCGGCTGTTCGGCTGAGGTCGCGGCCCCGGCGGGGCCGCCCCGGCGGGACGCCCCCGCCGGGGCCGGACCGCTACAGGTAGGGGCCCGATGAGCGGTTGGGGCGGCTCTCCTCGCCGGCCTGCGCGATGCCCGGCGGCAGCGCCTTGCGCATGTTCTCCAGCTGGGCCCGCGCCGCCATCTGCTGAGCGAACAGGGTGGTCTGGATGCCGTGGAACAGCCCCTCCAGCCAGCCGACGAGCTGGGCCTGCGCGATGCGCAGCTCGGCGTCGCTCGGCGTCTCGCTGTCGGCGAAGGGCAGCGAGAGGCGCTCCAGCTCGCTGACCAGCTCGGGCGCCAGGCCGTCCTCCAGCTCCTTGATCGAGCTCTCGTGGATCTCGCGGAGCCGGACGCGGCTGGCCTCGTCCAGCGGCGCCGCGCGCACCTCCTCCAGCAGCTGCCTGATCATGCTGCCGATGCGCATGACCTTGGCGGGCTGCTCCACCATCTCGGTGACCGGCCGCTCGTCGGAGTCGGCGCCCTCGTCGTGCTGGACCGGCTGGCCCTGCGGGCCGACCAGCAGGATCTGCGGCTGGTCCTGGCCGGGCTGCTGCGTCGGGTCGTTCATGTCCTCACGTCCCACTCGGAGTCGGGACCGCGCCGTGCGCACCGGACCGGCGGTGCGGCGCGGTCGGTGTGCCTATCGGTCGGCGGTCAGAATGATCTTGCCGATGTGCTCGCTGGCCTCCAGGGCCCGGTGCGCCTCGGCGGCGCGGGCGAGCGGGACCGTGCGGTCCACGATCGGACGCACCCTACCCGCCGCCACCAGCGGCCACACGTTATCGCGCACGCCCGCGACGATGGCCGCCTTCTCCGCCGGCGGACGGGCCCGCAGCGAGGTGGCGTGCACGGCGGCCCGCTTGCTGAGCAGCCGGCCGAGGTTCAGCTCGGCCTTGGTGCCGCCCTGCAGCCCGATCACCACCAGGCGCCCGCCGGTGGCCAGCGCGCGCACATTGGGGTCCAGGTACTTGGCGCCCATGATGTCGAGGATGACGTCGGCGCCCGCACCGCCCGTCTCCTCGCGCACCCGCTCCACGAAGTCCTCCTCGCGGTAGTTGATCACCACGTCGGCGCCCAGCTCGCGGCAGCGGTCGAGCTTCTGCGCGCTGCCCGCCGTGGTGAGCACCCGCGAGCCCAGGGCATGGGCCAGCTGGATGCCGAAGGTGCCGATGCCGCTGGCGCCGCCGTGGAACAGCACCGTCTCGCGCGGGGTGAGGCCCGCCAGCATGAACACGTTCGACCACACCGTGCAGGCGACCTCCGGCAGGGTGGCGGCCTGCTCGGGGCTGAGGCCGTCGGGCACCGGCAGCACCTGCTCGACCGGCACCGCCACCTTCTCCGCGTAGCCGCCGCCCGACAGCAGCGCGCACACCTCGTCGCCGATCTGCCAGCCCGCGACGCCCTCGCCCAGCGCGGCGACGCGCCCCGCGCACTCCAGGCCCGGGTACGGCGGCGCGCCCGCGGGCGGCGGGTAGTGGCCCTTGCGCTGCATGACGTCGGCGCGGTTCACTGCGGTGGCCGCGACCTCGATCAGCACCTCGCCGGCGCCCGGAACCGGATCGGGGACCTCGGTCCATGTCAGTGCTTCCGGCCCGCCGGGCTCGGTGATCACGATTGCGTGCATGCGCCCAACGCTACCGATCCCGAGGTGCGCCGGAGCATCGGCGGTCCCCGACGGGCGCCGTGGCCGGATCGTGACGTCACCGGGCCCGCGAACACCCCGTGTACGTCAGAATTTCGGGTGGATGGGTCTGTGGTTGTCGCTTGACTACCGGTAGCTTTGGGGCTGCGTCCACCCGCACCTGATCCGGGTGTTCCTGCGCCGATGGAACGATCTGTCCGGCGAGGTGACGAAAAGACGGCGGCACGAATGGGGGCGTCGGCGCCCCAAGGAGCAATGGTGGCACACAGGGACCCTGACGACTCTTACGACGGCGACGCCCGGTCCCCCCTGGAGGATCAGCTGGCCGGCCTGGACGCGGCCGAGGCCGGTGAGCGCGGCGACGCCTCCGCGCGGCCGAGTTCCGGCGCCGCGGCCGAGCCGTACCCGCCGGGGCAGTGGTTCGGACCCGCGCCCGACGCCGAGTCCGGCGAGGCCGAGGGGCCGGCCGCCGGCGCCCCGCCGCAGTACGCCACCCCGTACCCGCCCGCCGACGACTCCGCGCAGGCGGAGCCGTTCCCGCCGAACGAGCCGCCGGAGCTGCCGCCCGCCGGGGTGGAGCCCGACCAGACCACCATCAACGTCCGGCCGCCGCACTCCCCGTACCCGTCGGAGCAGCCCCGCTTCGAGGACGGCCCGCAGTCCCACGACGAGTCCGACGACCCCGACGCGCTGGAGTCGGGCCCGATGACCGAGGTCATCCCCAGGTACGGCCAGGGCGGGCCGCGGCAGCCGGGCTGGGCGCCGACCTTCAACCCCTACGGCGAGCCGCCCGCGGCCGACGCCGAGACCGTGCGGGTGAACGGCTCGAACCCCCCGGCGCCCGAGGCGCGGCCCGACGAGTCGCGCCCGGCCGAGCGGCCGCCCGCCGACGGCGGCGCGAACCCGGCGGGCCACCAGCCGCCGCCCGCGAGCCCGCACACGAGCGGCTACCAGCCCGCCGCCGGCCCCCGCCCTGGCGGCTGGGGCGAGCAGCCGCCCGCCCACGGCCGCCCCCCGGCGTCCGGCGGCTACGCCATCCCGGGCCCGCAGTACAACCACCCCGGCACCGAGGCCGGGCCGGGCGGCTACGCGCCGCCCCAGCCGCAGTACGGCACCGAGGCACCGCCGGCGGGCTACCCGCCGCAGCACCCGTACGGCGCCGGGCACGAGCCCGGTGCGGAGGGCTCCCCGGCCGGCTACGCGCAGCCGCAGTACGGCGCCGACCCCGGCGCCGAGTCCGGCGGGCACCCGGGAGCGCAGGGCCACACCGGGCCGCAGGGCGTCGGGCCCGACGTCCCCGCCCCGGCCGCCGGGCACGGCTACCAGCAGCCCTACGCGCCGCCCTACGGCTACCAGCCCGGCCAGCCGCCGCCCGGGTACGGCCCCGACGCCTACGCCGGCCAGATCCCGCCCGGCGCCCACCCCGGCCAGATGCAGCACGAGAACGTCGACAGCCTGCGCGCCGAGAACCTGCTGCGCGGCCGCAAGCAGGCGCCGACCGCCGGCTGGCGCCGGATGCTCTACAAGTCGACCTTCGGCCTGGTCGACCCGGGGGAGTCCCCCAACGAGCTGCGCCGCCGCGAGCAGCTGGCCCGGATCCGCACCCCCGTCGCCGGTGGCCACCACCGGGTGGCGGTGCTGAGCCTCAAGGGCGGCGTCGGCAAGACCACCACCACCGTCGGCCTCGGCGCCACCCTGGCGTCGCTGCGCGGCGACCGCGTGCTCGCCGTCGACGGCAACCCCGACCGGGGCACCCTGTCGGACAAGGTGCAGCTGGAGAGCAACGCCACCATCCGCGACCTGCTCAACGACCGCGCCCAGATCCAGCGCTACGCCGACGTGCGCGCCTACACCTCGCAGGCCCCCAGCCGCCTGGAGATCCTGGCCTCCGACAGCGACCCCGCCATCTCCGAGGCCTTCAGCCGCGACGACTACCTCCACGTCGCCTCGCTGCTGGAGCACTACTACTCCATCTGCATCACCGACTGCGGCACCGGCCTGCTCCACTCCGCCATGTCCGGCGTCCTGGAACTCGCCGACCAGATCGTGCTCGTCAGCTCCCCGTCCGTCGACGGCGCCCGCAGCGCCAGCGCCACCCTCGACTGGCTGGAGGCCCACGAACACGGCGACCTCGTCGCCCAGGCCGTCGTCGTCCTCTCCATGGTCCGCCCCAAGAGCCGCAGCTCCGTCGACCTCGACCGCCTGGAGCAGCACTTCCTCGGCCGCACCCGCGCCGTCGTCCGCATCCCCCACGACTCCCACCTGGAAGAGGGCGCCGAAGTCGACCTGGACGAGCTCAGCAAGGAGACCCTGGAGTCCTACCTCCAGCTGGCGGCCGTGGTAGGCGACGCCTTCGCCCGCCCCCGCACCGCCAACCCCCACTCCCCGCGCCACTGACCCACCCGCACCCCCTGCGGCCGGGACGCCCCCTGGGGCCTCCGAGCCGCAGGGGGCGCAGGACGCCCGAACCTTCACCGGCGCCGCCGGTCTTCGCCCATCCGGGCACCGAAATCGTGTACACCCAGCCCGGACCAAGGCAGTACGATCAACCCGTCACGAGTACCGCCCCGCGGTACCCAGGAGGGCTCGCACAGCGGCCGAGTGCGGCGGTCTTGAAAACCGCTATGGCGGCATCCCCGTCATCGTGGGTTCGAATCCCACGCCCTCCGCCCGAGCCCCCGAAAGCCCAGCTCAGAGCCGGTGCCGCGCTGCGTGCGGCACCGGCTCTGACGTGTTCGGGTGTCCGGCTGATCATGGTCAGAACCGGCCCGCTACGAGGGTTCTCCCCGAATACGCCCCGAAGTTCGGGGAGCTATGAGGAGCCCCCGCCGTGCGGCAGCGGCGGCTTGGTGGCGTCTTCGATGCGGCGCATGGCGTCGTGTTCCTGTCCGGCGATGCACTTGGCGTAGACGCGGAGCAGCACGTCAACGCTGTGCCCGGCCCACTCGGCGACCTGGGCGGGGTTCACGCCAGCGCTGAGCCAGGTCGAGACGGCGGCGTGACGGAGGGTGTACGGGTCTTCGGCTAGCGGCGATGCGACCTCTTCGGCCGTGAACGCCCTTCTGCGGGCTTCTGCGAGCACTTCGTAGTAGGCCCATTCGGCCAGGTCACCACCGCGCGGACCGACGAACAAGCGTCCATCGAAGCCGGTACCGAACTCCTTGAGGTGAGCGACCAGGATGGCCACCAGTTCGGGGTGTAGCGGGACGGAGCGGGTATCGCCGTCCGCCCGGTGCTTGAGCGCGCGTTCTTCCCGGGACTTGCCCGAGTCGGTCCATTTGGAGCCCGAACGGGGCGCGGCCGAGGTGAGCCGAGCCCACCCCCACCCGGTGTCCGGCAGGCTGACCAGGTTCGCACGCCGAAGGTAGATGATCTCCTCCGGTCGCATCGCGGCGTAGTACATCAACGCGAAGAACGCCACCAGGCGCCGACCGCGCTCGCCCTGCTCGCCCACGGCGGCAAGGAGCGCCTTCGCCTGTC
Source organism: Allonocardiopsis opalescens (assembly GCF_003002095.1). Classification (GTDB taxonomy): domain Bacteria; phylum Actinomycetota; class Actinomycetes; order Streptosporangiales; family Streptosporangiaceae; genus Allonocardiopsis; species Allonocardiopsis opalescens. Next base: position 259,354 of record NZ_PVZC01000003.1, read on the forward strand.
GGCTGTTGATGACGACAGCGGGATTCACCGACTTGGCGGTGCGTTGCCTTGTCCACTTGACGGCCTTCAAGGGGTTCGCCGTCAGGACGTTGATCTCCTGGGCGTACTCCATGGCGTTGTTGATGACCATGCGTTTCCGGTTGGCCGTGTTGGCGGCCGCCGATGTGCCGTCCTGCTTGCTGCTGATCCTGGTGAGCACGGACCGGACAAGACGCGGCCCGCTTCCGGCTTCGGTCAGCTCGTGCATGAACACGGTGTTGTTCGTCAGCCAGCGGATCGCATGGGCGTGCTCGTCGGGCAGCGGTTCCTTGTCCCTGATCCGTGTGCTGAACGCCCATTCCCGCAAGGCGGCCCGGAGTGCTTCCCTGCTCGGCGGACTGCTGCCGCCGTGTACGAGCACTTCTGTCGCGTCAGTCAGCGCTTCGGCGATGCTGCGCCGGTGGTTGGGCGAGACGTGCGGCCACTTCATGTCGGCGTAGGCCAGCATGAATGCGTACCAGCGCATGACGTCCTCGTCGCGCTGCCAGGACACCGGACGGCCGGTGACGAGGCTGAACGCCTCCCCTTGGCGCTGCGCCGTGACCAATTCGGAGCGGAACCCGTCGGCCTGCGTCGAGTTGGCGAAGGTTTCGCGCCAGCGCTTCCCGGCCACGATCCAACGGACGGAGTAGGTGTTCCCCTTCTTGCCGGTGTATGTCTCGATCTGCCAGACGCGGACTTTGTAGGTCGTGTCCTTCACGCCGCGTCCTCTCGGGCGGCGAGCCACCGGTCGAGGTCGGCGCGGCGGATGCGGAGTTCGCCGTTGGGCAGCTTGATGCACTTGGGTGCCCGGCCTTTCTGGCGCCAGTCGTAGAAGGTCGATCGGGGTATCTGGAGTTCTTCGCACAGCTGGGCGAGCGTCAGCATTCCTCGCGGCGCGATGCTGCGGACGGATGCGACGGGCATGGCGGTGCCACCTTTCGGTGTGGTCGTGATCGGTCGGCGGTGCGTCCGGCGGTGCTGGGCTTGGCGGCTAGCGGCCGGACTGGTGGATGTCGGGGTGGGTGGCGTACTTCGGCGATGCGGGCCGGCCCCGTCCTTTGCGTTTGGGTTGGGACAGTTCTCGGACCCAGCCGTGTTCTTCGAGCACGCTGATGGCGGGCGTCAGGTCGCCGACGCGGCGGAACCGGCCCCGGGGTAGCGCGGTGAACAGCTCGCGGACGGTGAATTGTGCGGTGCGCTTATTGGTCAGCCAGTCGAGCAGGAACCGCGCGTCAGAGCTGCCGGGGGCGGCGCCCATGGTGTCGAATGCGGCCTTGGCGTGCTCGGCGTAGTACTCGCCGATGCGCACGGCGGCCGCCATGGTGGGGCCGCTGATGGGGTGCCGGTGTCCGGCGCCGCCGTGGTCGGCCAGGTGCAACAGTCCGGCGATGCGGCAGACGGCGCCGACGTACTTGCCCGCCCAGTCGCCCAGGTGGCCGAGGTCGCCGTGTTGGGGATGCAAGCGGGGTTCGGTGGTGCGCGACAGGTCGGCGCGGAGTTGTGCGGCTGGTGCGGACAGTTGCAGCCGCATCGGGTCGTCCCACCCGTACAGGTCATTGACGAGGCTGTGGACCTTGGTGTCGTAGCGGGCGGCGACCAGGTCTGGCACCACGGGCGGCTCGGTGTCGCGTCGGCCGATGTTGCTGGCGGGCAGCGCGTACAGGATGCGGCCGAGCAGCCCCTTGCCCCGGAAGCCGGGCATGTCCGCGATATCGCGGACCACCTCGGGTTGCAGCGCGAGCCCGAGCGTCAGGCACGCGCTGTCGACGTGTTCGGGCGCCCGTGACTGCCGGTCGACCCGCAGCATGTCCCCCGCATGGCCCTTGAGGAACAGGTCCAGATTGGGCATGCCGGAGTAGCGTCCGGCGAGAGTGGCGAAGATGCCGCCTTCGGCCGACAGCACGGCCAGTCGGCCGCCCTGCTTGGCCAGCAGCGACGCGGCCGTCTCCGGTGTCACGTCGTCCGTCACCAGTTGGGGCAGCTCGGGAACGGTGATCTCTTGGGCGGCCAGGGCGGCGCTGGTGGCGTCGGCGAGCGCGTCCGCGTCGCCGCCCGGCACGACCGTGTCCGATGCGCGCCGCGCTGCTTTTTCTGCGGTCCGCAAAGAAACCTGCCGTGCCAACTCGGCTTCGGCGCGCTGCGGCTGGACGCGCTCCTGTAGGTGGCGTTCAGCGCGCATGATCGGCGCCACCATGGCCTTGAACACCGGCGACTTGCGCGACGCGGGCGGCATCGCGACCACGGTGAAGATGTTCACCGGCTCAACCCACATGCCCCGGACCACCACCAGCGCGCGCCCACCGGCCGCCGTGGACAGCACGGCCAGGGCGAGACATCCGGCCAGGTCGACAGGTGTCTGTGTCTCTACGGCGAGAGCGGACACGAAGTCACCGAGCCAGGTCGGCAGGGCGTCCACGGGGAAGGCGGGCAGCTCGCCCCGGACGCCAAGCGGCATCGGCGTCGGCCAGGTCGCGCCGCTCGTCGCCGAGAGCTGTTCGAGCGCCCACGCGCGCAAGGCGTCGGGCTCGTCGGACAGCGTGTGCCCGACCTGAACGAGGCGGGTACCGGCCGCGATCACCTCACGGCGGCGGGCGTGCTCGGCCACGATGCGCGCGTAGTAGCCCGCGTTCGCGGCGGTCGGCACACTGGCCAGCAGCGTATGGACGTAGGGGCCGCCCCCGACCCGGGCGAGATCGCCGCGCCGGGCCAGTTCGGCGACGAGCGTCACGGCGTCGGCGGGCTCACCACCCGCCGCGATGTCCGCGATAACCGCAAAAACAATCTGGTGGGCGGGCCGGTAGAACGCGGACGCGTCCAGCAGCGCGCGAACCTCGGTGATGGCGTCGGCGGACAGCAGCATCGCGCCGAGCACGGCCTGTTCGGCCGCGAAGTCGTGCGGCAGCGCCGTCGCGAAGTCGGTGGCGGTCACGCGACCTCCACGACCTTGCCGAAGCCGTCGCGGCGGCCCTCGTAGGTCTCGCACAGTTCGTGCAGCACACCCACGGTCCGGCCGAGGGCCAGGTCACCGGCGACACCGTCCGGGCGGCGGTAGCCGTGGGATTCGAGCAGCCGGACCAGGCCGAAGACGAGCGTGGTGGTGAACCGGTGTTCGTCGCGGCGATTCTCGGTCATGCTGAGAGTGCCCTTTCTGGTTCGTGATCGGTCAGGGCCGCGGTCCCGGTGGGTGTGCTTGGCGGCTAGTCACCGGGACCGCTTATTTCTGCGGTTTCCGCGTACAGGGGCGGCCGGACTACCGGACGCTGTCGCGGTGCTGGTCGTGATCGTTACGGGTGCGGTCCTGGTGGTGTGCTCGGCGGCTGGCCACCGGGACCGCTTATTTCTGCGGTTTCTGCGAACACCTCGGCGGGCTACCGGCCGCCGTCGCGGTCGCTGGTCCGTGATCGGTCGGGGCGTGGTCGTGGTGGGTGTGCTTGGCGGCTGGCCACCAGGACCGGCTGTTTCTGCTTTTGTGCGGTTTCTGCGGCGGGCCTACCGGCCGTGGTCGCGGTGCAGGCGGCGCACGTGGTTCCACACCCGCCACCCCATGCGCAGGCGCAGGCCGGTCCCGTCGCAGGGTCGGCACAGCCGGCGCTTGCGCGGCTTGGTGCGGCAGGCCCGGCACGGAGCGAACGGGGCGGCCGAGCACACGGCGGCGTAGCCGAGCGTGACGGCGGCGAGCGCGGCGGCTAGCAGCAGCGCGAAGGGGTCCAAGGTCGGGCTCCTGGCGGTTTCCGGGCGTGCTCGCGCACACCCGCTAGCGGACGTAACTGCTGGTGGGAGTAGGTGTGTGGTGCTATCGGGGCCGCTATCGATAGCGGGGGCGTCCGCTAGCGATAGCGGCCCGGCGGCCCTACCCGGTCGGCCGGGCGTGGTCGCGCTCGGTCAGTGCCCGGGTGATGGCGTCGCGGTTGATCCCGCGCCGGTTGACGAACCGGCCGTTGACGCGCCGCCCGATCTGGACGGTGTCGATCCCGTGCGGTGCGAGCGCGGCGGCCAGCTGCTTGGGCTCCCACCCCCGGTACGCCTCTGGGCGTAGCTCGGCGAGCCGGGCCACCACGGTTTCCGACCACACGTCGGTCTCGTCGGGCGGGACCACGGCGGCGATGTCGTCCAGCAGCGTCACGGCGGGGCCGGCTGCCCGGTCGGGGGTCTGCCCGGCCGCGAACCCCGACAGTCGTCCGGCGGCTTCACGTAGAGCGCGCGCCCGGTCGGCGATGGCGTCGGCGGCAGGACCGTCGATGTAGGCCGACCGGGCGATCTGCGGATCATCGGCGGCGCCGACGAGGTAGCCGATCCCCTTGTCCTTGGCCGTGAACGTGGTCGCCCGGACGCCGTTCTTGTAGGCCGAAGTGCCCAACACCATGTCGTTTTCGACCTGGCCCATGACGCGCAGGCAGAACCGGATACCCACGTTCGCGCTGATGCCGGTGGGCAGGCTCTTGGCGTCGGGCCGCTGCGTGGCCAACACGAGGATGATCCCCAGCGCCGGGCCGCGCTTGATGAGCCCTTCGCACAGCTTCGCCGCCTCCTCCCCGTGCACCGGGTGCGAGAACAGCTCTTGGCACTCGTCGACGGCGACCACGACCGGATGCAGGCCGAGCGAGCGCTTCGCGGCCAGCTCCGGCGTCACCTTGTTCTCCGGGCAGATGTCCTTGGGCAGACCCGAGATCGTCTTGGCGCGCGTCACCAGCTCGCCGTACACCTCCCGCAGGCTCGCCACGCACGCGGCGATCGCGTCGTCATCGGCACCGGAGGCGTAGTCGTGCGCCACCTTCTGCGCGAACGACAGGTCCCCGGTGCCCTTCAGCTCGAACACCCGCAGCTCGGCGAGCACGTCCAGCGCGGCGGCGAGCATGACCACCCGCAGCGCGAAGGTCTTGCCCATCCGGGGGATGGCGCCGATCAGCAGGTTGGCGAACATCAGCGGGATGGACACCGGCCGTCCGCGCTGGTCAGTGCCGAACGGAAGCGGCTTGAACAGGTCCGCCCGCCCACTGGTCATCAGCGGCCACGCGGTGTGCGGCGCCTTGCTCATGTCCCGGTCCCCCACCCACAGCACCAACCGCCCCGGGTGCTCGTCGGAGACCGGTTCGGGCCACACGCACCCCAGCGGACGCCGCAGGCCGGAAGCGAGCCGGTCCCGCCGCTCGATCACGTCGGTGACCGTGACGCCGTAGGGAAGGTCCACCTCGGCCCGCCACCCGGGACCGTCCCGGGTGATCGGCGCGGGGAAGGTGACCGCGTCGGCGCCCTTGGCGCGCGCCTTGTTGATCTCGGCGATGCCGAGCGCGCCCAGGGCGCGCAACACGATGTCGGAGTCCAGCCGCGCCACCCGGCCCGGCACCACGGCCCGGTCGATCAGCGGCCGGTCCGCCGGAGCGCCGGCCGCGCCGAGGACTCCGACGAGCAGGGCCAGCGCCGCCCACTGCGCCCACGTCGGCGCGGCGGCGACGAGGATGCCCGCGAGCATGAGCACCACCAAGGCGACGAGCGCGACCACCACCCGCAGCCGCACCCGCGCGTCACGCTGCCGCGACAGCTTCAGGTACAGCTCGGCGTCCGCCCGCTGTACGGCGGCCATCCGGACCGGCTCGCCTTCGGCGTCGAACACCCACCGGTGCGCACCGCCGATGACGAGCGCCGCGCCCCGCGGCGAGCGGGCGGCGAGCCGCAGCAGGTACAGCGGGCTCCGCGTCGCCTGATAGGCCATGATGTGCGCGTAGTACTCCGCCACCCACTTGGCGGTCTCAGCCGCCTCCTGCCGCGACTTCAACCAGCCGGGCAGGATCGGACGGCGCCGCCGGTTGCGCTCGGCCAACTCGGCGAGCCAATCCCCGCGCTCGGGCTCGGCCTGGTCGACAAGCAGCCTTGTCGCCTCGTCGCCGTCCGACTGGTCGGCACCGGTCGGCTCGTCGGGGGCGTCCGGCGTCGCGTGCTGGCGACGGTCGCGGTCGCGGGCACGGTCGAGTGAGACCACCCGGGCGTCGCGCTGGTCGGTTCCGTCGATCATCACGCGGCCTCCTGCTCGGCGTCGGGCTCGACCATGGCGAGCCGGGCGGGATCGGTGCGGTGAAGGTGCGTACGCCGGTACTCGGCCGCCTCCTTGGCGCGCTGCGGCGAGCACTCCAACGCAAGCCGCGTCTTGTTGTTCGAGGCGTCCTCAGTGAGGTCACCGGCCGCGATCAGCTCGTCCAGCCGACGAGCCAACTCCGCCACCGTGCGCGCCTTCACCTCGGCCTTGCGCGCGGCGGGCGGGACCCGCCGACCGGCGTCGGCCCGCTTCGCCGCCGGACGCCGTTGTGCCTGGTCGCCGTTCGACCGCCGCTCGGTGACCTGGCGAGCCACGACGGGCAGCGTCGGCCGGTCGCCCGCGTCCACCCACGCCGACGCCGGGAAGCCGGTGAAGCGCTCGGCTGACTGCTCACGCTCGGCTCGCGGTGTCGCGGTGAACGGCTCACCGGACGCGGCCCCCGTGGTCGCGGTGACGGCGGACGCGTACGCCCGGCCGATCGCCTCCGTCATCCGGTAGCGGAGCTGGGGGAGCGCTTCGGCCGCGAAGAACACCAGCGCCGGCGGCACCGAGTGAAGCAGGATGCTCGCCAGGTTCACCGTCGCCCACGCGTGCCAGGTGTTCATGGCATAGGTGGCGCCCAGCGCCGCCCACTTCGTCGCCCGCACCCACCCGTCGGTCGGCAGCTGATGACGGCTCGTCATCGACTCCCCGAGCAAAATCGCCAGCAGCACCAGCGACACCATGGGGTCGAGCAGCCATGCCGTCACCCACACCAGCGACCACGGCTCGGCACCCTGCGCCGCGAAGTGCTGAACGTTCGCCGCTGTGAACGCGAGCCCGAGCACAAGGCCCGTCCAGCCGAGCCGTTCCACCCACACCCGGCTCGTCTCCAACCGCAGCGCCACCACGTCCGGATCGGTCTGGTAGCCGCGAATCCGCGCCGCCTCCCGCGACCGCGCGATCAGCCTGTCCGCCCTGCTCGTCACCGCGCCACCTCCGCAACCAGCAGACGAGCGGCAACAGCGTCGGCGCGGCCGATCAACCACACCACGCCGAGACTCACCGCACGCAGCGCGTCCGTCACACCGTCCAGCGCGCTCATGACCCACAACGGCAGGTCACGGCGTTCAAAGATTGCTTCCACCGCCGCGTCGACGGCGACCGTCACCGGAACAATGAGCACAGCGATCATGCGGAGCAGCAGCCCGCCGAGCAGGACGGCAACAGCGCACAGCCCGCGCGCCCAACCGACCCGCGAGAACATCTGAGCGAGCCGAACCTGATCAAAGCGCGCGGCCATCACTGACCACCGCCGAACAGGGTGGCGCCCGCCGAGTCGAGCCCGGCTCGGACCTGGTCGACCAGGGCGTGAGACGGCTCGGCGAGCGCGCCGCCGCTGCCCGCGATCGTCAGGCCGAGCATGACGCCGACGAGTGCGGTGGCGAGCGCCCGGGTGTTCTTGTACGCCAACGCCGCCATGGCGCCGAGGAGGATCAGACCGAAGATCGCCAGACTCATCGGGCGCCCCCGGTGATGGCAGTGTCCACAGGGTGGGGAAATCCGTGCATGCCGAATAGCCCTTCCGTCACTGTCGGACCGACCGATCACGGCCGGCGAACGGGCGGGAGACAGCGACGGACAAGTGCAGACGGGTTAGCATCGGAGGTGCGAACAACGGCGCTAACGCGTCTGGCCTGGGCGGGCTGTCTCCCGCTCAGGCCACTTTTTCTGTGGCCTGACGACGCCCGTCCGTCGTGGTCTGTCCACCACGACGGACGGGGCACGGAGAGCCGAAGCCGATCCAGCTGGCGACTGCTCCCCTGCTCGTCTAGGCAAGTTGTATCACACATCTAGACGAGTGTGCATCACCGATTTCCGGGACTTTCAGCGAGCGGGCAGCCGGTACCCCAGGATGAAGGCGTCAGCGGCCATGATCGTGTCACAGACCTCGACAGCGCGGCCGTCCGTGTCGAAGGCGGTGCGCACCAGGTGGATCACCGGCGTACCCGCGTTGAGCTGCAAGGCTCGGGTCTCCTCCGGCAGGGGCATCCGGGACCGGACTTCCTCGTCGAAGTGGTCCAGCTCGTGCCCGAGTTCTTCGAGCCGGGCGTAGATGCCGCCCGGCCCGGGATTCGGCTCGGCGATCTGGGTGCCCTGGGCGATGTCCAGCGGTATGTACGAGGTAGCTGTCTCGACAGGTCGCCCCTCGTGCAGGTACCGGCGGTGCCGGGCAAGCACCTTTCGGGTAGAACCGAGCCGGGCGGCGATCTCCTTGGGAGGGGCCTCCTGCTTGACGACGAGGCTGTCCACCTCCGGCTTGACGCCGGCCTGTTCGGCTTCGGCGATGAACGCCGCCTTGCCCTGCTTCCGATGCCGGCGGGCGAACCGGTCGGACGCCAGCCGCCGGACCGGCGGACGCGGCCGGACGAACACGCCCTTGCCATGCTCCGCGATCACGAGCCCTTCGGTCTGTAGCAGCTGCAAGGCGTTGCGCACCGTCATCCGCGCGACGCCGAAGTGGTTCACGAGCTGCGCCTCCGAGGGCAGCTTGTCGCCTTCCCCGAGTCGGCCGCGCTCGATAGCGTCGCGTAGGGAGTCCGCAATCTGGCGGAAGACGGCTCTGTCGCTCGTCGGGTCGAGTCGGGCGAGCTGTCCGACCACGTCAGTTGTCACGACTACTCCTCAAGGCGTCTATACATGTTCTATCGTGAAGCGTAATGGCTGTTGGGAGATCAACATGGCGGCACCGCGTCATTCGGTAAGCGTCGCCGGCGTGGTCGTCGACGCGTCTGGACGAGCGTTGCTGATCCGCCGTCGCGACAACGGCCACTGGGAACCCCCGGGCGGAGTCCTGGAACTCGACGAGGCGATCCATGACGGCCTGCGCCGCGAGGTCTTCGAAGAGACCGGCCTCAAGGTCGAGCCGGTGGCGTTGACGGGCGTGTACAAGAACATGGTGCGCGGCATCGTCGCGCTCGTGTTCCGCTGCACCCTCGTCGACGGCACCCCGGAAACCTCCGACGAGTCCAGCGCCGTCCGCTGGGCCACCGCCGACCAGGTCCGTGAACTCCTGGACGAGGCATACGCAGTGCGCGTCCTGGACGCCATGACCGACACCCGCCCTCCGGCCATCCGCACCCACGACGGACAGCAACTCGTCTAGCAGTACAAATGCACAACCCCAGTATAGACGCCTGAAAGGACATGTACAGATGAGTAGGGGAGTTGGTTTCCCGCAAGCCGTCCACCGCGAAGCAGTCGGCCACCAGACGTGCCAGCGAACTTTCGCGGGCACCTTCGACCAGGTAGCCGCCGTCCGCGACTTCGTCCACGCCCACCTACCACCCGGCGAGGCCCGCGAAGACGCCAAGTTGGTCGCCAGCGAGCTGGCGACCAACGCGATACAGCACACCCAGTCGGGGAGTCCGAGTGGAGTCTTCACCGTGAAACTTGCATGCGGCTCGCACATGATCCGCGTCGAGGTCACCGACGAGGGCAGCCCGCTGCCGATTCTCGGCCCGACAGCCTCAACAAATGGCGAACACGGACGTGGACTCGCCATCGTGGCCGCCGTGGCATGTGAATGGGGCTGGGCAGGCCATTTCAATGAGCGAACAGTCTGGGCCGAGATGAACTGTGAGTAGTCCATCCACATTCAACATTAGTAGTATATTCTGTCTACAAGGATGCGCGGCATTCACGTAAGGTTGATGTGGCGTGTTAGTTTTGATTGTCGATAGGAGGTGCTGTGGGGCGCAGTGCTGGAAATGCTCAGAAGCTTATAATGCAGATCTTCGAGTCTTGGAGACTGGAAAATCTTCCTGAGGTTTCAGAAAGTAAAGCTTTCGAAATCTTCTCGTCTGAGCTAGTGCTTAGACCGTATGGCCTTGGGTCTGAAGAGATCATCTCCGGTATCGTTGGCGGTGGGCAAGATGGTGCAATCGATTCGATATACACGTTCTTTGACGATAGTCTGCTCGATGAAGATTCGGATGTTGTATCGGAAATAAGTCGGGCCGCTAGCTTCAGCCAAGAACGACCTCTTGAGCTATGGATAATTCAAGCTAAGCGAACTCCCGGATTCTCAGAAGAGGCCATCGATAAATTGGAGAACACGCTCCGACGTCTATTGGATCTATCTGAGCCGGAGGAGTCTCTCGGTCTACTGTATGGTGCAGGTTTGCTAAACAGGATTGGATTGTTTCGAACTGCATGGTACAAGCTGATTACTCGACGCCCAAAAATTAAGGTTAGCGTCCTATATGCTACTCCAGGTGATCGACGGAATGTAACACCCCAAGTGGAAGCAAAGCTAAACAGTCTTCGTCACGTTATTACTTCCTTGATTCCCGCTGCTGCCCACGTTGAAGTGGATTTGTGGGGTGCGACAGAACTTCTGCAAAGTTATAACGAAAGGCCCTCTTATGCGCTTCCCATGCAATACCGAGAGAGTGCGACTAGCGGGCGTTCGCATGTGGCCCTGGTAACCCTGAAGGATTACTACGATCTCATCGTCGATGAGAATGGGCGCCTGAGGCGATATCTATTTGAATGGAACGTCCGGGACTATCAAGGTGCCGTCAGCGTCAATCAGGATATTCGTAAGTCGCTCGAACAATCTCATGGACCCGATTTCTGGTGGCTCAATAACGGAGTGACGATCCTATGTAAGGAGGCAACTAGCGCAGGAAAAACCTACTCACTCTCTGATATTCAGATTGTCAATGGGTTGCAGACTAGTCATGAAATTTATGAAGCCGTAAGAAGTGGTCGAGCAGTCGATATAGACGATCGAATGTTGCTGATTCGAATAATCGTGACAGAAAATACGGATACGCGAGATCATGTCATTAAGGCGACTAATAGACAGACCACAGTTACAGATGCTGCCCTTCGAGCTACTGACGAGGTTCAGCGTAATATTGAGAACTATTTCCTCACCGAAGGATGGTACTATGATAGGAGGAAAAATTTTTATAAGAATGAAGGTAAGGATACCTCGAAAATAGTCGGAATTCCGATGTTGGGCGCCGCTCTGACCGCTATGGGGCTAGCAAGGCCTGACAAGGCGAGAGGGAAGCCGTCTTCCCTGCTCAAGAATGATGAAGATTACAAGCAGGTGTTTTCTTCCAAGATTGACCTGGAGATATATTTTTGGGCTGCCAAAATGCAGCGCAAGGTCGACGCCTTCATTATATCTGATATCGCCGAAGCTAACACCTCGCAGAAAAGTAATTTGAAGTATCATCTTTCAATGTTAATCGTTGAAAAGTTGAATGGCTCTCCTGTTCGAGCTCCAGGCCAGCTAAAAGAGCTGGCACTTCGAGATGCGTCTATGGATAATAATGAGATTAAAAGTATATTCGAAAAACTAAAGGGCTGGTCTGACGAATATCTTACCGAAAATCAAGTTATCCTTGAGCGAGCTACTAAGTCTCAGAAATTCAGCGACTATCTGTTGTCTCGTGCTGCAAATCTGAGAGCTAGTTAGATCGGTGCTTGTGGTGTCTTGGCGGGGATGGCGTGGATTTGTGCCGTACCGAATACGTGCCGAGGAAGGCCGTAGGTTCTACGTTTGCGCACTTCAGTGCTGTTTCACCTCAGGTCTTGAAAACCGCTATGGCGGCATCCCCGTCATCGTGGGTTCGAATCCCACGCCCTCCGCCGGAGTCCCCAGAAGCCCAGGTCAGAGCCGGTGTCACCCGTCGCGTGGCGCCGGCTCTGGCGTGTTCGGGTGTGCGGTTGGACATGGTCGGGACCGGCTGGCCATGGCGGTCTGTTCCGAAACTGTTCCGAAGTCACTGCCGTTACGCACGGCCGTCCCTGATCCCTCCAGCGTGCGGGGCGAAGGTGAAAGCTTGGTATCAGCGGCGAAAAAGCATGTCAATCTACTGGCCGAAGTCGGACGTTGCGTATTATGAAATGTTTGACTATCGATTGACAAGTTTCGAATCATTACTCTTCTGTGTATGCACTTAAAACGATCAAGGCGCGTACTGCCAGTGATCTTTCTTGTGGCGATACTTGCGGCGTCTCTGGGAACGCCCGCCTGGGCGGAGCGAGTTGATCGCAGGGAATCTGTTTCGATCGCGATGAATCTCGAAATCTCCCTCAATGACGAGGTTGATGGTAGAGAGGGATTAGTGATAGATGCTCTGCGAAACGGCAGTGTGCAACACGCGGTTCTACGGTTCTCCGACAGTGACGCCACGGGAGAGTACTTCTTTGACGGTGAGCGCTCTGATCGATTGCTCGATTTCATGGATGCTGCGTTCATCGCCAATGGCGTCGATCGGCCAGCGCTTTCATCGATAACTATTCCCGTGGTCGATGTCGATGATCGGTACACGCCTGAACGGATCGAGGATATCGTTCCTGGATCCGTGCGGTCGACGCGTTATATAAACGTTGATTCGGCGCTCCGGGGGCGCCAGGATTCAGCTCCATTGGAGTCGGACGAGTCGGAAAGTCGAGCAGAGTCGATTGATATAGCCAATTGGGCTCCGTCCTACTACCGGGCTTCTATGTATTCAACGACTCGCAGAAGGCCGCCGGACTATGATGTCACTGTTCCTGTTCGACTATTCGAGCACTGGTTCAGATGGGATGCTCAACAGGGTCACTCTCCTATTCTGATGCCTGACGATTGGGGGATCGAGATAGAGGTCAGTCTTTATAATAATGATCCAGGAGGTCTGATCAGACCTTTCTGTACGAATGTAGAGGACGGCGATCCGAATCACTTCTCCAGAGGTTATTGGGCAAGTGAGCAGATTGAAGCCTGGACTTCCAGTATTCCTAGTAGTGCCGAACCGTACCTCGATGATGTCCGGCTGTCTGACGCATGTAATAGAAATGCGATAGCAATCGGTGTCGGGCGGCCGGTGAACATCTCGCATGACGCGAATTATTTCGTCAGTATGTACATGATTCCCGGGACTGCGACGACGAGCGAAATATGGGCCGGGGCTCAGGCGGTGAGCCATGATTGCCCGGGCGTGGCTCAATCGATTTGTATGGATCTGAACACGGAGCGCGAATTTCCGGTGGGGGATGGCGAAAAGGGTGCGCCGTATGCTAATAGGGATCGTAATTTCAGTGCACCTGGATGTGTGCAGATGGTCGATGGATGGAGCGCTCCAGTATACTGGGAAAATGGAACGTTTCCCTCGTTTGGGTCAACTAGCGCCGACTATTGTCCACGTAACCGATAGCTAACGCGGGTCAGGGGGTCCGAAGTCCGGGCTCCCTGACCGTAGTCATGAAATTGGTGTCAAGAATGCGTAGGTCGGTCCCGTTTCTTGCTTCCGCCGTGCTGGGGCTTGTGGCGGTGGTGGGGGTGCTCGTGCATCCTTACCTGCTGCGGGAGGCGTGTGGTCCCTTTTCGACCTTCGACGGAGGTGGTGGCGTCCCGCTCATGACCTTCAGGTGCCGGGGGAGCGGAGAAACGGGCGAGATCGGCGCTACGGCGCTTCTTGTGCTGCCGGTCGGCTTTCTGAGTGTGGCGGTCTGGTCATTGCTGGGCGCGGTGGCCATCGTTTCTGCGGTCTTGCTGGCTCGTCGTACGCGTGCCGCTCGGGTGGTGGCGGTGCTCGTGGGGGTGATCGGGCTGTCAAGTGCCGGGATGGTGGCATTCTTCGTCCATGGTTACGGTGATGTCTGCGCTGATCTCGACACCTCGATCGAGAGTGCGTCCACGGAGTATGCGCCCGCCTCTTTGATCGGAGGTTACGGCTTCGGCTCCTCGGGGGCGTGCGCGGTCTACGGTGAGCTGCCCGCTGACTACGTCTCGGAGGCCGATGTGAACACCTTGGTGGACGCTCGTTTTCCCGGCTATGCGTTGAGGCTGGCGACTGGCGGGTCGGTGATGATCGTCGCGGTCTCGGTCGCCCTCGCCTTCATGGTGGCGCGGCATCCGATCGGCTCGGGTCCTAGGACTGATTCGGTATGAATCGCTCATTGGATCCGGAAGCGCGCAACGAGAGCGGCCACCAAGAAGATCGCTGTTAGATGGGCGGATGGACGGTATGACGGGTGAGCGGGCCGGCGGTTCTGGTGCTGGCGCGCCGCTGGTGGGTGGGGTTCGGTTGCCGGACGGCTCCTGGGTGCGGGGGCGGGGGCTGCGGTATCCGGTGCCGGAGGGAGCTGAGCCGGAGTTCGGGCTGTACCTGGGGTCGGGGCGGATGCGGCGGCGGTATGAGGGAGCGCTGACGTGGGCGCACGAGTGGGTCGAGTGGCCTGATTTCCTGGTGCCGCGCGATCGGGACGCGGCCGTACGGGCGATTCGGGACCTTTACGAGCGGGCGGCCGCCGGGGAGGTGGTGGAGGTGGCCTGCGGGGGCGGGGTCGGTCGGACGGGTACGGTGATCGCGTGTATGGCGGTGCTGGCCGGGGTCGATCCGGTGGACGCCGTCGCCTGGACGCGTGAGCACCACCATCCCCGGGCTGTCGAGACCCCGTGGCAGCGTCGCTGGGTGCGGCGGTTTCCCGCGGCCTGAACGGCGCCTTGCCGGCGACGGCGGTTGCTGCACCAGGAGTGTGCACAGCGTTCGGCCGCGGCCTCGCCGGTCAGGTGTACGGGGCGAGGAGTACGAACAGGCCGCCCAGGGCGGACAGGGCGGTTATCGCGGCGGTGAGGGCGAGGCCGCCGGCCTTGACGGCCATGGGCCAGGAGGCGTCGGTCTCGCGGGCCACCAGCACGCCGATCGCCGCTACCAGCAGGGACACCGCGACGATCACGGCGGCGGCCAGGACGACACCCATGGACGGCAGGCCCTTCGCATCGGCGGCGGCTCTCGATCGGTCCGCCCGGGCGAGGACGCGCCGGACGGAGGAGAACCGGAAGGATCTCTTTCAGGTGCGCACCAGCGTGCCATTCTCCGTGTCGTTTCTGATCGGCAATTGTGTGTTTTGCACCTGCATCTTGGTGCAATGGCACCGAGTTGCACCGCGGCCGGTGTCGGCACCGCGCCACGGTCGTCGGCGCGCGGCGGGGTCGGGCCCGCGTGGTCTCCCGGCGGCTGGACGGGCTCCCGTACGGCCGTGTGCCGCCCATCGGACGGCCTCGCGCCGTACAAGCGTACGTTTCGGTGCCCCACGGGGGTTTGCCGCCGATAGGAAGTGCGGGAAGAAGAGGACGAGGGGTGGGTCGCCGATTCCGACCCACCCCTCGCTCTCGGGGCTGGGGACCGGACGGTCAGGCCGCCGCTGGGGGCGGGGCCGTGCGGTCACCCGTCAGGTGCGGGCGCCGGGGCGCTCCGCACGGGGCCGACTAGGAGTCGGAGTGGACGCCGGTGAAGCAGAGGAGCAGGCTGAGGTAGCTGATGGCCTTGTCCTGCTCGGTCTCGGCGGCGGGGGCGTCCAGGGCCTGCAGGTTGAGGACGAAGGACATGGTCTTTCCTCTCTTTCGTGTCGCCGGGGCGACGGGGGTGCCGTGGCGCGGTCGCGCCGGGCGGCCGCCGGTGCCTGGGTCAGGCGCCGGACGATTCGAGGGGCTCCCTGTGCAGGGGCCGGGGTGGTGGGGAGTCGGGGCCGGCCGGGGCGGGCACGGCGCTGAGGAAGGGCAGGAGGGGCACGCAGGGGTCGCGGACGGCGGCCAGGGCCAGCACGACGCCGGCGCCGCCGGTGGCGAGGTCCATCGAGAGGCGCATCAGCTGGTCGCCGGGGAAGGCGATCTCGCCGTGCAGGCCGACCATGTGCCAGTGCAGCCGGTCGCGCTTGAGCGCGATCTTCTCCTCCAGCAGGCCGTCGACGCGGCCCGGTTCGCGCAGCCGGCCGAGGAAGCCGATCTGGCCCGCCGCGCCCTCGAAGAGCATGGGGAAGACGCAGAACTCGGCCTCGGCGGCCCGGCGGATCCGCGCCAGCGCGGCCCGCAGGCCGGGGTCCTCGCGGTGCCGCAGGAACTCCCGGAGCACCAGGCCGATCCCGGCCGAGCCGACGGCGACGTAGGGCATCCGGCGCGAGCCGTCGTCGACGTACAGGGCGTCTTGGGCCTCGTCGTGCACGCAGCGGGCGAGGTCGCGCCGCAGGGCCTGCTCGGCCAGGCCGAGGAGCGCGGTGTCGCCGGTCTCCTCGTACAGGCGCACGAAGAGCAGCGCTGCGCCGGAGTCGCCGTGCATCAGCCCGGCCCGCACCCGGTCGCGCCCCTCGGCGCCCCGCGCGCGCTCCGCCGCCCGGGCGGCGAGCCGGCCGGCCGCGTCCAGGGCGGCCGCGCGCAGCTCCCGGTCGCCCAGACGGGCGGCGAAGTGCAGCTGGTTGAGCGCCACACCGGCGAGGCCGCTGAAGAGGTCGGCGCCGAGGTTCGCGGTGCCGGCCCGCTGGGCCAGCTCCAGGGTGCGCACGGCGTCGTCGTGCCGGCCGATCTGGTCGAGCGCGTAGGCGATCCCGTGCAGGCCGTCGTAGCAGCCGAGCCGGTGCGGGCCCTCGTGCTCGCGGACCCGCCGCAGCAGCCAGTCCTCGTACTCGGGGCGGCGGCCGTGCCCGCCGGCCGCGAGTGCGTAGAGCACGCCCGCCGCCCCGTAGGCCAGGCCGAGGCCGGAGTAGCGGAACTGCTCGACGTCGCCAGGGAACAGCCGGTCGGCGCGCTCGGGGGTGGCGCTGTCCCAGACGGCGCGGGCGACGGACGCCTCGATCGCGCCCCAGTCGGGGCCGTGCCCGCCGTCGCCGGCGATGAGCGCGCTGGACCGGCGGACCTGCCCGGGGGTGCCCGAGGGCGGCGCGGCGGCGAGGTCCAGATCGCGCAGGACGCCCTCGGCCCAGTCGGCGGGGACGTCGAAGCGGCGCCGTACCGCGTCGACGAGCGCTTCGGCGCGGCTGGGGTCGAGCGTGAGCAGCATGGTGAGCGGCAGGAAGACCGCGATCTTCAGGCAGGCGAGCGCGTACCGGTCGGCGGCGAGCGCGTCGCGGCGGTCCGGCGGGAAGAAGCCGGGGGCTCCCATGCCGACGCCGGTCCGCGGCTGGTCGGCGCGGGCGGCCAGCTCGAAGTCGAGCAGCACGATCCGTCCGTCGCCGCGGACCATGATGTTGTTGGGGTGCAGGTCGCCGAAGGCGGTCCCGCGCCGGTGCAGCCGGCCGATCGCGGCCTCGACCTGTGCGGTGGTGTCCAGCGCCCACCGGGTGAACGCGGCGACCGCCGCGGGATCGGTGTCGGGGTGCACCAGGGGGTGGCGGGCGGCGATCTCGGTGCTGAGCGTGCGCCCCTCGACGTACTCCTGCACCAGGAAGTGGTGCTCCCACACGACCAGGTGGTCGTAGGCGTCGACGACCCCCTCGACGTCGGCCAGTTCGCGCAGCACCTCCCACTCGTGCCGGAGGCGGGCGACGGCGTCGCGGCCCGACGGGTCCAGGCCGGCGTGCGGACGGGCCTCCTTGAGGACGACGGTGCGTCCGCTGCCGCGGTCGGTCGCCAGGTAGATTCCGCCCGAATTCGAAAAATGTAGCGCCGATCGGATGTCGTAAGGGAAGTCCTTCGGTGCCTCGTCCTGCTGCCTGGATTGGAGCGCGTCGATCAGGAACTGCGGCGGCCGGACCCATTCCGGGACCGAGAACACGGGTTCGCGGTTGTCGGGGACGAGGTTTCCTTCGGGGTCCTCGATCGCGGGGACGGGCTCGCCCAGCTCATTTCTGGTGAACCGTTCGGTGAAAGCGCCGTAGCGCAGGTAGAGCGGCCCTTCGCCCCAGCGGAGGTCGGTGAGGACGTAGGCGCCGCCGAGGCCGTGCAGCGCTTCCGACAGCTCCTCCAGGGCGGCGCGCAGCCGTTCGTCGGAGTCGGGGTAGAGCGTGATGAACTTTCCGCTGCCGCCGCGGTCGGCGTACTTGAGGTTCCTGGAGATGAACGCCGCCTCGCTGACCAGGAACTTGAAGGCGATCTGGTGCTTGAGGCAGTAGTCGGCGGTGATCCGCAGCACCTTCTCGGCCGACTCGCGGGCGGCCGAGACATGGATCTTCCAGCCCTGGGCAGGCAGCCGCCCGCCGTCCCTGAGGTAGTGGCACCACGGGCCGCTCCTGCGGCTGCGCCAGCCCGGCGGCGGTTCGGCGGCGACCGGCTCGAAACACGCGCGATCAGCTCGCCAGCCGTTCGGCTCTTCGTAGAAAAGACGGTTCGCAAGGCAATACTGAAAGTAGCGTAATTTCACTGATCATCAACTCGTCGTTCCTCGGCGGTCGAAGCAGGTTCGATTATGTGGGGGACCTAAAATCCTGTCAAGGTTCGCTGTGGTGATCGAAACTTTCGCATATTGATCTCTCTGTGATGTCGGACCGCCATTGAAATGCGCAATCGCCGGGCGCGGGCGGATGGTTGAATGCTTAACGGCCGGTTTTCGTTGACCCAAGTAAATAAAAATGATTGTTACGGCGCTGTCGGCAGGCCGCGTTCGATCGGTTGGCGCGGTCGCGGACACGGCCGGTGATACGAAGGCTCCGGGCCGTGACAGCCGCCGCGCCGTGGATCCGCGCGGTACGGCAACGACCGCCGGTGTCAGGTGGTGCGCTCCGGCGCTCGGCTAGCGGGGCCCTGCGGCGCCGGGGCCGTCGTCACGGGCGTCGGACGGGGGCCGCTCGTCCGCGGCCGCGGGGGGCGCCGGGGGCTCGGCGGGCTCACCGCCGCCTGAGTCGGGCGGGGCGCCGGCGGACGCGTCGCCGCCGGAGCCCTCGCCGGATCCCTTGCCGGCGGCGAAGGCGGTGCCCATGCCCATGCCGATGGCGAGGCCGAAGGCGATGCCGATGGCGATGTTGTCCAAGGCCAGGCCGATGGCGATGCCGAAAACGAAGCCGACCGCCATGCCGGTGGCATAAGCCTGCGGTCTGTCCATCGGGGCCGCTCCCTGCATGATCGCGAAGACACCAGGCTGCCAGCCCCCGGCCGGGGAGCGCAACGCGCGGCGGGGGCCGGGAGCGGTCAGGCCGGCGGCGGGTGCTCGGCGTCGTAGGCGGCCACGGCGCGCTTGCCCGCGTTCAGCCGCCAACCCGCTTCGAGCAGGGCGGCGATCTCGTCCCAGTCGGGACGGGCCGCGGGGTCGAGCCGCACGCCCACCCAGCCGCTGGGGCCGAGGTACGGCGGCACGAAGTAGCGCTCGGGGTCGGCGCCTACCAGCGCCTCCTGCTCGCCGCGCTCGGCCTTGATCCACAGCGCCAGCCTGCCGTCGCCGTGGTGGTCGACCTCCAGCCAGGCGTACCGCTTCTTGCGGACCAGGTAGCCGGTGTGGCCCTGGGCCTGGTCCTGGGTGGTGCCGGGCAGCCCGGCGACGAGGTCGGCCACACGGGTGCGCGCCGCGCTGACGTCGGCGTCCGTCCAGGTCATGTCCATCCGGCCAGCCTAGGATCCGGTACCGACACCGCAAGGCCGCGCCGCGCGGCGGGGTCCGTCCACAGGCTGTGGACGGACCCCGCCGCGCTCCCCCGATAGCGGCGCGGACGCGCGGCGGCCTCCGTCCGGCCTCGCGCGCCGCGCCACCGCCCGGCTCCGGCCGGGCGGCCGCTTCAGGCCCCGGCCGCGTCCAGCCGCGCCAGCTGCTCCTCGGTGAGCTTCACGTCCAGCGCGGGCAGCGCCGCCTCCAGCTGCTCCAGCGTCCTGGGGCCGGCCAGCGGGACGACCCTCGGCCGCTCCTGGTGCATCAGCCAGGCCAGCACCACCTGGTTGGGGGTCGCGCCGGCCTCGGCCGCGATCTCGGTGACGGCGGCCAGCCGCGCGTCGGCGTCCGGGCCCTGGTAGGGGTCCATCGCCCAGTGGCCCTCGCGCTTGGCGGGGTCGTCGTAGATGCCCTTGAGGATGGGCGAGTACGCGACCAGGGTGAGATCGTCGTGGTGGCGCAGGTAGTCGTACTGCTCGTCGTCCACGATGGAGACGTGCTCCAGCCCGGCCCGGCGCCGCAGGTAGCTGTGCTGCTGCTGCAGGGCGACCGGCGCCGGCCAGCCGTTGCGCTCGCACAGCCCTCGGATCCGCTCCAGCCGCCAGGTCCGGACGTTCGACCAGCCGATGTAGCGCGCCTTGCCCGCCCGCACGATCCCGGCCAGCGCCTCCAGGGTCTCCTCCAGCGGCGTGGACAGGTCGTCGACGTGCACGTAGTACAGGTCGATGTGGTCGGTGCCCAGCCGGCGCAGGCTGTCGTCGATGTTGCGGCGCAGGGTCTGCGCGCCCGCGCCCTCGAAGTCGCGGCGGGCGATGGTCCAGTCGGGGTCGTCGCGCCCCGCCCACGCGGCGTCGGGGTCGCGCACCATCGCGGTGCCCTTGGTGGCGAGGAACACCTGGTCGCGCCGGCCGCCCCGCGCCATCCAGCGGCCGAGCACCGACTCGCTCTCCCCGCCCCGGCTGCCGCGCTGCAGGAACCAGCCGTAGCAGTTGGCGGTGTCCAGGAAGCCGCCGCCGGCGTCCAGGTAGCGGTCGAGCATCCGGTGCGCCGTCGGCTCGTCGGTGGTGGTGCCCATCAGCATGCAGCCGAGGGCGAGGTGGCTGACCTGCTCGCCGGTCCGGCCGAGTTCCACAGTCTTCACGTGTACCTCCACGTCGTGCGTTGGCTTGACGCTAGGTACTGGAGCGCGGTCCAGGTCAAGACGGCATGCGACGGCGCCCGCCGGACGGGGCCGCGGCGTCGGCGCGCGGAGTGCCCCTTCCGGTCGGCGCGGCCGCCGAGGGCGGCGAGCCGGTCCGGCGGTGCACGCGCCACCCGGGGCCGCGGCCCCCCCGCCGCGGGTCAGCGCCGTGACAGCCAGCGGGCCAGGGCGTTCAAGCGCGACCACAGGCCCTGCCGCTCCGCGGCGGGCGGCTCCGGCGCGGAGGTCCCGATGGAGGGGACCGAGGACGAGAGGTGCGGCGGGTTCCCCGGCTCTCCGTCCGGGGCGGCGTCGTCGGAATCGGCGGCCGGCTCGGCCTCCCGGGCCGGCCGGACGGGGGAGAAGGTCGCGGGCAGGGCGGTGATCCCGGCCAGCCACGGGGAGTCGTTGCGCTCGACCTCCTCGGCCGGTACGGCGAGCCGCAGGTCGGGGATGCGGTCGATCAGCCGCTCGATCGCGCCGATCACCATGTGCTGGGCGAAGGTGTCGGCCGGGCACTTGTGCGGGCCGGCGCCCCACATCAGGTGGGCGCGGCTGGTGGCGGTGAGGCTGTAGGGGGACTCGCCGGAGCCGCCGAGCAGGGCGGGGTCGCCGTGGGCGGGCGCGAAGCCGAGCACGAGGGCGTCGCCGGTTCTGATCTCCTTGCCGCCCAGCTGGACGTCGCGGGTGGCGTACCGGCTGATCAGGCACTTCAGCGGCGGGTGCAGCCACATGCTCTGGTCCAGCGTCTCCCGGATCAGGCTGGCCGAGGTGGCCAGGGCGCCGCGGAACTCCGGCTTCGTCAGCAGCATGAACAGCGTGTTGGCGATCGCGTTCTTGGCCGGTTCGTGTCCGGCGGCGAACAGCAGCATCAGCTGGTCGCGCACCTCGGCGTCGGTGAGCGCGTTCTCGTGCTGGACCATCATCGAGGTGACGTCGTCGCCGGGGTCGGCCCGCTTCTCGACGGCGAGGTCGAGCAGGCGCTGCTGCAGCCACAGGTGGGCCTCGACCGTCTTCTCGCCCGCCTGCCAGAGGTTGCTCATCGCCTGGGCGACCTCGAAGCCGTCCTCGTCGCTGAGACCCATCAGGCGGGTGGTCATGAACAGCGGGATGAGCTGCGCGTACTCGCCGACCAGGTCCACCTCGCCGCGGTGCGCGAAGCTGTCGATCATCCGGTCGGCCAGCGCGCCGACGTCGCGGTTGACCTGCCGCCTGCTGTAGGCGTCGAGCGCGGCGGTGATGGGCGAGCGCAGGCGGGCGTGCTCGTCGCCGTCGACGAAGAACGCGTTCGGCCGCCATTCCGCGAAGGCGTACAGCGGGGAGGCCGGGGAGAGGCGGCCGCTGGTCAGCGCCGGCCAGCCCCGGGAGTCCTTGGTGTACAGCAGCGGGTTGGTCAGCACGCTGAGGTTGGTGTTGTAGTCCAGCAGCAGCCAGGCGGTGAGCGGCTCCTGGTCCTCGTCGGCGCGCGGCTCAAGCTCCACCTGCACGACGGGCCCGATCTGCTCGCGCAGCTCCTGCCAGAGGTCGGGATTGCCGTGGTAGGAGTCGCCGTACAGCGGAACGGGCTCGGTGTGCTTGCGCTGCGGCGGCGGGGTGTACGGGCATCCCGACACTGGCGTATTCATGGATCACCTCTCGTCCCAGAAGGGGGGCGGGACGCGCCCGTCGCCTAGGCGGAGAACGGGTCTGCACCTCGTTTTGGGCATTTGGTTCAAATCGTTCACATGGTGCGAAACGGTGCCGCATCGGCCGGGCGGCAGCCGCCGCGGGGCCGTCCATTCAGCACGCCCCACACCGTACAAACTACGGATCGACGGCACAAGATTACGCATTCGCCGGGAATCGTCGCAGGCTGCCGCCCTTACCACAAAGGTGCCATCCAGGTGTGGTATTCACGGATTTCATACATCGGAATTGCCGGGATCCGGCCGGAGGAATGCCGCCGCGATCCGCATTCCGCGCCGCGGGAATGGCGGCGGCCCGGCCCGGCGGCGCGGCCGGCCCCGGCCGCGCCCCCGCTCGGTCCGGTGTTCACCCTCGACCAGCGCGGGTACGGCAGCGGTATGGGGCGACGGGAGAGGCGCAGGGCGGCCGCTGTGGCGGCTGTGACCGCGGCGGTGCTGACCGGATGCGCCGCCCAGCAGACCGGCGCGGTGCAGGACACCGTGCACGCGCTCTACGCCGCCGCGGCGGCGGGCGACGGCGCCGCCGCCTGCGCGCTGCTGACCCCCGAGGCCGCCCGGAGCCTGGCCTCCGCCGACTCCGGCTGCCCGGAGGAGATCGTCTCGCTCGGCCTGGACGGCGGCGAGATCGAGTCGACCGAGGTGTGGAGCGGCGCCGCGCAGGTGCGGCTCGACCGCGACACCGTGTTCCTCACCGAGTTCCCCCAGGGCTGGCTGGTGCACGCCGCCGGCTGCACGCCCCGGCCGGGCCTGCCCTACGCGTGCGAGGTGGAGGGCTGACCATGCGGGTGGTCTTCGTGCTGACGCTCGTCATCATCGCGGCCGGGCTGGGCTACTTCATCGCCATCGGACTGCTGCAGCGGTGAAAGGGGCGGTGATGCCGCGCTTCATCAGGGACAACGGGCTCACCCTGTTCTTCCTGCTGCTGTTCCTGTGCTCGCTGGCCGGGCAGGCCGTCGCCGGCTTCGCCGAGTTCAACGACCAGCAGCTCGTGCAGGGCGGGGCGACGATCACCTTCGGCGACTACCTGACCTCCTCCGACTTCGCCGTCGACACGGCCGAGAACTGGCAGTCGGAGTACCTGCAGTTCCTGCTGCTCATCTACCTGACGGTCTGGCTGGTGCAGCGCGGCTCGCCGGAGTCCAAGCCGGTCGGCAAGATCGGCCCCGAGTCCGACGCCGAGCAGCGCGTCGCGGCGCACGCCCGCCCCGGCAGCCCCGACGCCGCCCGGCTGCGCGGCCTGCCCGGCACCCTGTTCGGCCACTCCCTCGGCCTGCTGATGGGGGCGGTCTTCGCGCTGTCGTGGCTGGCCCAGTCGATCGCGGGGCGGGCCGCCTACAACGCGCAGCGGATCGAGCAGCTCCAGGACCCGGTCGGCTGGCTCGCCTATGTCACCGGCGCCGACTTCTGGAGCCGCACCTTGCAGAACTGGCAGTCGGAGTTCCTGGCCGTCGCCTCCATGGCCATCTTCGCCGTCTACCTGCGCCAGCGCGGATCACCCGAGTCCAAGCCGGTGGGGGAGTCGCACGGCGCCACCGACGCCGGCGACTGACGCCGCCCCGGACGCGCCCGTGCCCCGGGCGCACGGCCCGGGGCACGGTGGGCGGCGGCCTCAGACCTTGCGGCCGGTGAGCGCGTCGCGCATCCGGTCGATCAGCCCGGCTCCCGCGTCCAGCACCATGTTGGCCGGCGGCTTGTCGGGGGCCGACGGGTGCGGGCGGGTCGGCGCCCGCTTCTTGGCCTCCTCGACCTTGCGGCCCAGGGAGCGCAGCTCCTCCGCCGAGCACGCCTCGCGCAGCCGGGGCAGCAGGTCGGTCTCCTCTTCCTCCACATGGTGGCGGATGTCGTCGATCAGCGTGCGCAGCGCCTCGTCGAAGCGCGGGTCCGTCGGCTCCAGGCCCTCCAGGTCCTTCATCACCCGCTCGGCCTCGGCGTGCTCCTCGATCTCATGGTCGGCGATCTCGTCGCCGTCGGGCAGCGCGCGCCGCGCCGCCGGGTACATGTACTGCTCCTCCGCGACGGAGTGCCGCACCAGTTCGGCGATCACGTGGTCGGCCAGGCGCTTGCGGTGCTCGGGCGGGGTGCCCGGCGCCTCAAGCTGGGCGAAGACCGCCTCCACCTCGCGGTGGTCGGAGATGATCACCTCGATGAGGTCACGGTCGGTCCGCTCGGTCATGGCGTCCTCCTCGGGGGTCGTCCATCGGAGCGGTACGCCTGCCCGCGATCGGAGCGGCGAATCCCGCCGCAGGCCCGGGCGGCGGCCGCGACGGGTGTGGCCCGAGCGGCGGTTGGGGCATGTTTGACCAGCGTGCGGGCTGGTGAGTGGGCCGGCGCCGGGACCTGCCGCAGGTCCGACGACGTCCGTCCGCCGACCCCCGGCGCCGACCACCCGTCGGCGCCGGGGGTCGCGCGGTAGGGCACCGCACCGGAAGGCCCACCGCCATGCTGCACTCGATCCCGCCGCACCCCTATCCGCGGGGCGCGCGCGTCCACCACGCCAGAGAGAACGACGACGCCTACCTGCGCGACGGCACCGCCACCGTCGTGACGGCGCGGCCGGAGGACGAGGGCGTCTACTGGTACACGGTCAACACCGACGACGGCGAGCAGGAGGAGTGGCCGTCGTACTTCACCATCCCGGCCGGCCTGTGGTCGGATCCGGCCGAGGAGGAGGACCCGGGGGCCGGGCCGATGACGGACGAGCCGGTCTTCACCCGGCGCCAGCCGCAGCCCGGGCACGGCGGCGCAGGCGTGGCCGGCCACTGGCCGGGCCGCCAGGTGGCCTGGCCCACCTGAGGGGGCGCGGCCGCGGCGCCGCCGGGTTCAGCGGGGGTCTTCGGCATCGGCGCCGTCTCCAGAGGCGGGGGCGTCGAGGATCGCGCGGAAGAGCGCCTGCACGCTCGGGTCGTCGGGGGCGGACCCGATCAGCTTTCGTGCCGCGGCGAGCAGGTCGTCGTCGTCCAGCTCCGCCCAGTCGATTTCGTCGCCCTCCCGCCGGTTGCGGTCAGCGGGGGTGGTCATAACCGGCTCTCCTACCCGGTCGGGGGGCCGCGGTCACGTCCAGGGGCCCGCCGGAGGCGGCCGGTTCCGGCCCCGGCCCCGGACCTGGTCCGCGGCGATTGTGATGTTTCGCCCCGCGCCCCCGACGGTCCGCGGTCGACATGGGCGAGGGCCCACCCCGGGCGGCCGCGTCGAGACGCGTCGTCGGCTCCCCTGCCGGTCGCGCTCTCTCCCACCCGAGCCTGTCGGGTGAACGACCGGCTCTCGGCTTCCTCTCGATTCCCATGAGGCCAGATGCTTGCCGTCGCGTACCCGCTGTGTTATGCATGAGTCATGCATGATCGAGCGAACGCCGCGGCGGCGCGGACCCGTCCGGGACCGCTCGTCCCGTGACGGCGGGCGTCGGTCCGGCGCTGGTCTCGGCGGTGTGCTTCGGGCTCACCGACGTGTTCGCCGGGCTGCTCTCGCGCCGCGCGCACAGCGCGGCGGTCGCCCTGCTCGGCCAGGTGGCGGGCACGGCCGCCGTGCTCGCCCTGGCGGTGGGCGCCCCCTCGGCCGGGGCCGAGCCCTCGGCGCTCGGCTGGGGCGCGCTGTCCGGGGTGGGCACCGGGCTGGGCGCCGCGCTGCTGTTCCGCGCGATGGGCCGGGGCAGGTTCAGCGTGGTGGTGCCGCTCACGGTGGTCGCCGGAGTCGCGCTGCCCGTCCTGGCCGGGGTGCTGCTGCTGCACGACCGCCCCGGCGTGTGGGCCTGGGCGGGCATCGCCGCCTCCCTGCCCGCGGTGTGGCTGATGAGCGGCTCGGGCCGAACGGCGGACGGGACAGCCGACGGGCTCGCGCCGACCGCCGGGGTGCGCACCGCCCTGCTGGCCGGGGTGGCCTTCGCGCTCCAGTACACCGCGCTCGCCCAGGCCGGTCCGGCGGCCGGGCTGTGGCCGCTGGCCGCCAACCGGATCGTGTCCGTGCTGACGATCCTGCCGCTGGTGCTGGCGCGGCCCTCGCGGCTGCGGATGCCCTTCGCCGTGGCGGCCGGATCGGCGGGCACCGGGCTGGTGAGCGCCGCCGCGATCGCGTCCTACGCGCTGGCCGCCGGAGCCGGCGAGCTGCCCGTCGTGGTGGTGCTGACCTCGATGTACCCGGCGATCCCCGTGCTGCTCGGGCTCACCGCGCTCCGCGAGCGGCTGAGCGGGGCGCAGCTGGCCGGCCTGGGCGGCGCGGCGGCGGCCGTCGTGCTGATATCCGTCGGCTGAGCGGCGCGGCCGCCGGAAACCGGGCGCGCCGCCGGTTTCGTGCTGAACTGTCAGCAGGTGTCACGGTAGCGTGGCCGGAACCGACCGGGCGGCGCCCGCGCCGGTCGACGGCCGCCGAAAGGAGCCACGTCGCCATGACTTCCCCGCGCGACCTGGACGCCATCCCCGAACCCGGTTCGTTCGCCGAGGACGACGCCTGGGAGCCGGTCAAGCTGGACCACACCGTGCCCAGCATCGCCCGCGCCTACGACTACCTGCTCGGCGGCAAGGACAACTTCGACGTCGACCGTCAGGTGGCCGACTTCCTGGAGAAGTCGGTCTTCCCGGAGATCCGCTGGCTGTCGCGGGCCAACAGGGACTTCCTCGGCCGCGCCGTCGACACGGTGGCCAGGGCCGGGGTCGACCAGTTCCTCGACCTCGGGTCCGGCCTGCCGACCGCGGAGAACACCCACCAGATCGCGCAGCGCGTGCACCCCGGCGCCGCCGTGGTGTACGTCGACAACGACCCCAGCGTGCTGGCGCACGGCAGGGCGCTGCTGGCCGACAACGAGCGCACCGCCGTGCTCAGCGCCGACCTGACCGACGTCGACGCGGTGCTCGGCGATCCCGAGACGCGGCGGCTGATCGACCTCGGCCGGCCGGTGTGCGTGATGATCGTCAGCCTGCTGCACTGCATCCCCGACGACAAGGACCCGTTCGGGGTGATGCGCCGCTACCTCGACCGGGTGCCGTCCGGCTCCCACCTGGTGTTCTCGCACATCGTCTCCGACGACCCGGCGCGTGCGGCCGAGGTGACCGAGAAGGTGCTCGGCTTCGGCGGCGAGTGGGGGCGGGTGCGCTCGCCCGAGGAGGCCGAGCGGATCGCCGACGGCCTGGAGCTGATCGAGCCCGGGGTGGTGGAGGCGTCCACCTGGCGCACCGCGCTCGACCCGCGCAGGCGGCCCGCCGACCCCTCGATCGGGCTCTGGGAGCACGCGGGGGTCGCCGTCAAGCCGTAGGGCCCGCGCCGTCCGGCGCCCGGTCCCCGCGCGGGGCCGGGCGCCGCCGCGTCAGGCGGGGGTGCGGGTGTAGGGGGCGACCAGTTCGGCGGAGCGCTCCCATAGCCGGCGGGCGAGTTCGGGGTCGTCGGCCTGGCGGTGCACCGGCGCGTCGCGCCGGAAGCCGTGGAAGTAGGCGCCGTCGGCGCCGGCCACCTCGGGGGAGGCGGCCAGCCAGATCAGCGGTTCGGCGCCGTCCTCGCCGGTGAGCCCGATGCCGCGCAGCGGCGACCGGGCGACCAGCCGGGACAGCGGCGAGCTCTCGGCGAAGCGGGTGTAGGTGGTGCGGGTGCTCGGGACGCGCTCGCCGGGGTCGGGGTGGAAGCTCACCGCGAGGATGCCCGAGCCCTCGGTGCGCCGGGCCAGTTCGCGGGTGAACAGGATGTTCATCAGCTTGGTGGTGGAGTAGGCGATCCAGCCGCCGCCGTAGCGCCGCTTCTCCCACTCCAGGTCGTCCAGGCGCAGCCGTCCGAAGCGGTTGCCCAGGCTGGAGGTGGCGATCACCCGGACCGGCGCCTCGCGGGCGCTCTCGCGCAGCCGGGGCAGCAGCAGGGTGGTCAGCAGGAACGGCGCCAGGTGGTTGGTCTGGAAGCTCAGCTCGTGGCCGTCGCCGGTGACCTGGCGGCGGGCGAACAGCTTGCCCGCATTGTTGGCGAGTACGTCGATGCGCGGGCAGCGGTCGAGCAGCGCGCCGGCCAGCGCGCGCACCTCGTCGAGGCGGGCGAAGTCGGCGACGAGCGGTTCGGCGCCGATCTCGGCGGCCACGCTCGCGGTGCGCTCGGGCGAGCGGCCGACGGGGACCACGGTCGCGCCCTGGGCGGCCAGCCGCCGGGCCGCGGCGGCGCCGATGCCGGAGCTGGCGCCGGTGATCACCACGGTCTTGCCGGTCATGTCGATGTGCGTGTCGGGAATGGCCATGGGCCGTCCTTCCGCCGGGACCGGCCGGACGCGGGCGCGCCGGACCGGTCCGCCGTAGTACTGAACTCGGTTCCAAGTGGTACTCGGTACCATAATGTACCGAGTTCCGGTTGGATAGGCTGGGCCCATGCCCGAGAACGCAGCCGCCGCAGGCTCCCTCGGCGCCCGCAAGCGGCGCCGGGCGCGCGCCGCGATCGTCGCGGCCGCCTACGAGCTGTTCGCCGAGCGCGGCTTCCACGCCGTCACGGTCGCCGAGATCGCCGAGCGGGCCGAGGTCGGCCGCACCACCTTCTTCCGGTACTTCGGCGACAAGCAGGAGGTGCTGTTCGCCGAGGACGAGAGCACTGTCGAGAACCTGGTCGCGGCGATGCGCGCGGCCGCGGCGGACGTGAGGCCGCTCGGCGACCGCCTGGGCGCGGCCGTCGCGGTGATCCGGGCCGGGATCGCGGACGGCCCGCCGGGCTGGTCCGAGGATCCCGAGCGCTCGGCGCTGACCGCCAGACTGCTGCGGGAGAATCCCGAGCTGCACGCCCGCCACCTGCTCAAACAGGAGCGGCAGGCCGCCGCGCTGGCCGAGGTGCTGGTCGAGTGCGGCGCCTCGGCGGCCACCGCCGTGCTCGCCACCCAGCTCGTGCTGGCCTGCCTGCGTACCGCCGCGCAGGTCGCGGCGGAGCCGCGCGCGCTGCCCGCAGCGCTCGACGACGCCTTCGCGCGGCTCGACCGGATCGCGGCAGGCTGACCGGCGGCGCGGCATCCGGCGGGCCGCGGCGGTTGACCTCAACTAAAGTTGAGCTTCTAGCCTCCTCGGTAGTGCCCGGCCGACCGGCCGGCTCCCTACCGAAACGAGGTACCCCATGACGACGCCCGCCCCGAGCAGGGCCGGCTGGCGGGAGTGGCTCGGCCTGGCCGTCCTGGTGCTGCCGCTGTTCATACTGGCCGTGGACATGACCGTGCTGCTGCTCGCCATGCCGTCCATCAGCGCGGACCTGCGCCCGGGCGCCGCCGAGATGCTGTGGATCATGCACGTGTACGGCTTCCTGATCGCCGGCTTCCTGATCACGATGGGGCGGCTCGGCGACCGGGTGGGACGGCGGCGGCTGCTCCTGGTCGGCTCGGCCGCCTTCGCCGGCGTCTCCGTCTTCGCCGCCTTCTCCACCAGCGCCGAAGCGCTGATCGCCAGCCGGGCGCTGCTCGGGGTGGCCGGGGCGAGCCTGATGCCGTCCGTCTACGCGCTGCTGCGGCCGATGTTCCGCGACCGCCGCCAGTTCACCCTGGCCATCGCCATCCTGGTCAGCACCTTCACCGTCGGCACCGCGCTCGGTCCGCTGGTCGGCGGCATCGTGCTGGAGTACTTCTGGTGGGGCGCGGTCTTCCTGATCAACGTGCCGCCAGTCCTGGTGCTGCTGGCGGTCGGCCCCTTCGTGCTGCCCGAGCACCGCTCCCCCGGTGTCGGACCGCTCGACCTGCCCAGCGTGCTGCTGTCGCTGGCCGGCATGCTCGGCATCATCTACGGCATCCAGGAGACCGCCGAGCACGGGTTCGGCGCGGTGCCGACGGCGGTGGCCGCCCTGGGCGCGCTCGCGGCGACCGTCTTCGTCCGCCGCCAGCTGCGGCTGGCCGACCCGCTGCTCGACCTGCGCCTGTTCGCCAACCGCGCCTTCAGCGTCTCCCTGGTGGGCGTGGTGACCGTCGGCATCGGGGGGATGGGCGCCGAACTCTTCCTCGCCCAGTACCTCCAGTCGGTGCTCGGCCTGCGGCCGCTGGAGGCCGGGCTGCTGATGGTGCTGCCCGCCGCCGTCGGCCTGGTCGGCACCATGAGCGCGCCCGCGCTCGCCCGCCGGATGCGCCCCGCGTACGCCATGGGCGGCGGGCTGCTGCTCAGCGCCGCCGGGTACCTGCTGATCGGGGTGGCCGGCGACGGTCTCGGCCTGGCGGTGGCACTGTCGGGCCTGCTGCTGGCCATGTTCGGGCAGGGACCGACCTGGACGCTGGGCAGCGACCTCATCCTCGCCACCTCGCCGCCGGAGCGGGTCGGCTCCGCCTCGGCGATGCAGGAGGTGAGCGGTGAACTCGGGGGCGCCCTCGGCATGGCCCTGGTGGGCAGCGCCGGCATGGTGGTCTACCGGTCCGCGCTGGCCGGCAGCATGCCCGGCGACGTCCCGCCCGAGGCGGCCGCGGCGGCGCTCGACAGCGTCGGCGCGGCCGGCACCGCAGCCGCCGACCTGCCCGCCGGCACGGCCGAGGGCCTGCTCGCCGCGGCTCACGAGTCCTTCACCGCCGCGGCGCAGACCGGCTTCGCGCTCGCCGCGGTGCTGTCCGCGCTGGGCGCGGTCATGTTCGGCGTCCTGCTCCGCGACGTCCGCTCCGGCGCCGAGCACGTCCCCGACACCGACGGCACCGAGCCCGCCGCGGCGGCTCCGGTGCCCGAGCCGTAGATCCGGGCGGACGGCCGGGCGGCGCCGTGCGGCCGCCCGGCTCCGCCGTGCCCTTCGGGGCGGGCCGGCCTCGCGTCATTTCGAGGTCTCGGCGCCTTGGGGCGGGGAGCCCGCCGCCCATCGGGTCCATCGCCGGACCCGATGGGCGGCGCGTCCGTGAGCCGGTCGCCCGGAGCCAGATGACGTACACCGGCGGCGCCGGGCGCCCGTCCGGGCGGGACTCCTACATCCCGGCCATGTCCGCGACGCTCCCGTCCCCGATGGGCGTCAGGGCAGCGCTGGTCGACGGCGTCCGCTTCGCCGTCCCGACGATCGCCGGCGTGAGCCGCACCAACACGATCCATGACGTGCGCGCCCAGACGCTGGGACCTGTCCGAGCCGCCCACGATGGGCGCCCTGGCCCGGACTGCCCCGATCCGCTGAGCGCCCGCGCGGCCCCGGAACCCGGTGGCGCTCCGGCGGAGGCCGCGCCACCATGGGCGACCGTGGAGCGAACCGGGCCGCTGGCGCTGGCCCCCTGGTACACGCCGACCGCCGAGCTGCTGGCCGGCGCGGCGCGTCGGCGCGGCATGGAGGTGGTCGGGCTGCCCGGGGACGGGCGGCCGCCCGCCGGGCTGCGCGGCCGGGCGGTCCACTACTACGGCGGGCCCGGGTACGCCCGCCGGGTGGCGGCGGAGCTGGACCTGGCGCTGCTCGAAGCGGACCAGGACTGGCTCACCGGCCTGCCCGAGACCGTCACCCGCCGGCGCGTGACGGCCGCGACCCTCGCCGAGGCGCGCCGGCTGACCCGGCCCGCCTTCGTGAAGCCGCCGCGCGACAAGGGCTTCCCGGCCGCCGTCTACCCCGGCGGCGGTGCGCTGGCCGAGATCGGGCTGCCGGCCGGCACACCGGTGCAGATCGCCGAGGTGGTGGCCTTCACCCGCGAGTTCCGGCTGTTCCTGCTGGACGGCGAGGTGCGCGCCGGCAGCCAGTACGCCACCCACGGCGTGCTGGACGCGCGGCCGCTCGCGGGGCACCCCGACCGCGCCGCCGTGCTCGGCTTCACCGCCGACCTGCTCGCCGCGCACGGCGGCACGCTGCCCAGCGCCGTCGTGGTGGACGTGGGGCCGGTGGCCGACCCGGTCACCGGCTCGGTGCGCGGCTGGGGGGTGGTCGAGGCCAATATGGCCTGGTTCAGCAGCGCCTACGCGGCCGAGCCCGACGGCGTCCTCGACACGGTGCTGCGCGCCGCCGGACCGCGCGCCGCGGTCGCCGCCCGCGACCGGCCGTTCGTCCGGAGCCGGCCATAGCGCCGCGAAAACCCCGGGAATCCCCATGGCGACCTGGCGCTTTGTCGACAAGTCCACGCCCGGCCGGTGTCACTGCCGCCCGTTAGCGTGTCCGGGTGGACGCCATGGAGCGGGTGCGCGCCATGCGCATCGGACGCGGCGAGCGCGCGCCGCGAAAGCCGCTGCTGCTGCTGTTCGCGCTCGGGCGCTTCCAGCGTGACGGAGGCGCGCCGATCCCCTTCGCGACCGCCGAGGACCCCGTCGACGCGCTGCTGCACCGCTTCGCGTCCGCGCAGCGCTACGGCGGCGCCCACCACCCCTTCCACCACCTCGCCAACGACGACCGCCTCTGGACGGTCGAGACCCCGCAGGGCCCGGGCAGCCCGGGCCCGTCGGCCCGCACGCTGCGCAGCAGCCGCGCCACCGGCCGCCTGCACCCCGAACTGCTGCGCGAACTGGCGGCCGATCCCGGGCTGCCGGCCCGGCTGGTGCGCTTCCTGCTGGCCGAGCACTTCCCCGCACAGCAGCACGCCGACATCTGCCGGGAGGTCGGACTGGACCCGGCGCAGGCGGCCTAGGCCGGCCGGGAAGCTCCCGCGACGGCCTGCCGACCAGGCGGCGTCCGGGCCGAGCGAGCACCGGGCGGCCGCGTAGGCCGCCCGGCGCCCACCCGTCACGCCGCCGTGTCCCGGCGGCGGTTCCGCCGCACCAGCCAGGTGCCCAGCAGTACGGCGCCGAGGACCATCACGGTGTTGTGCGCGTACTGGGCGGCCTGCGGGACCTCGCCGATCGGGTCCGCCAAGTAGCCGATGAGCGCACGCGCGGCCAGCGCTCCGGCGGCCAGGGCGGCGGTATGCGCACCCGACCAGCGGGGCGAGCGGGCGAGGCGGGAGACCGCCCAGGCGGTGGCGGCCAGGACCGCGGCGCCGAAGGCCACCCCCGCCCAGGTCTCGGGAGCCAGGTTGAAGGCGAAGCCGGCGACGAGGCCGAGCAGACTGAGGACCAGCGGCGCCGGTACGCGGCCGTCCGGACGGGGGCGGGGCGCCCGCCGTCCGAGTGTGAACGCGTATCCGGCGAGCACCGCCACCGCGGCCAGCGAGCCGGCCAGCTGGGCGGCCGAGGCCCCGGTGCCCGGTACGACCTCCGACAGGATCAGCGCGGCCGCCGCCAGGTAGAGCAGCACCGCCAGCACCAGGCCGGGCAGGCGCAGCCAGGGCCGGCGCCCCAGTCGGGGGCCCGCCGCCTCGACCAGCGCGATGGGGATCCCGAAGCTCCACACGGTGTGGCCGACCACGAAGTTCAACGCGTTGTAGCCGGCGAAGCCCAGCGGCTCGATCAGCGTCGGCAGCAGCTGCTCGTTCCAGGAGCCGATCCGCGGGTCCGCCATGCTGAACAGCGACTGGTCGATGACGCCCGCCTGGAGCAGCCCGAAGGCGGCCGCCAAGGCCAGGATTCCCGGCCAGCGCAGCCCGAAGCGCCGCGCCAGCTCGTGGATGAGCAGCGCCGGGGCACCGTAGAGCGGCGCCAGGATCAGCAGGCCGGTGGCCAGGGCGACCGGGTTCCCGGTGCTGCTGTCGTAGCCGACGGCGTACTCGGCGCCGATCGGCGCCAGCACCAGCAGCATCAGCGCGAGCGCCCACCGCGCCCGCCGGGGCGCTTCCGCGCCCGCCTCCCGCGTGCGTACGGCGTCCGCCCCGCCGCCCGTCCCACCCGCCCTGTCGACCACCGAGAACGCCTCCCACCACCGCGAAACCCCTGTACGGACGGTTCGACGGTAGGGAGGCCGGGGCGCCGGCCGAATCGGCCGACGGCATCGGGACCGGCGACGTCGGTACGACGATCCGGCGGACGGCAGTCGACTAAAGTACCGGGACCGGCCGAACGGCCGCGCGCCTCAGGTCCGCGCCGCCGCCAGGATCTTCTCTGTGGTGCCCGCGAAGCGCGAGGTCGCGCGGACGCGGTAGGTCCGCTCCACGAACCGCGCCGGGTTCCCGGCCCGGCCCTTCGGCGAGCGCGGCACCACGAACACCTCGCCCGCCGTCGCGGCGATGTCGCCCGCGTAGTCGGCCCGGACCATCCGAACGGCCGCGAGCCGGCCCCGCGCGCACCGGCCGAGGAACACCGGCCCCATCCAGCCGGCGCCGAGCCGGCCGATCAGCCGGTAGCCGCCGATCCGCCGAGGGGCCCGCGCCGCCAGTCGCTCCATCTCCCCCGGACCTGTCGTGGCGAACCGCCCAGCGGAGTCAACTCAAGCAGAAGCGGCGCACCCTCGCCGCGAACGCGGCGGCGCGGCCGGCCTACAGCCGTCGCTGGACCACGATGGTGCCGCCCGCGCGGTCGTGCAGGGTGCGGATCTGCGAGCTGCTCGCGCCCAGCAGGAAGTCGATCAGCGCGCCGATCAGCGTGAGGCCGAGCAGGATCTGCACGGCCGCACGCGCCGCGGCGCGGCCCTTGGACGGCGGGAAGCCGGTGGCGGTGGAGACCGTGATGGTGTTGGTCAGCAGCTTGCCCGCGGTGCGGCCGGTGAAGGAGGTCAGCAGCCAGAAGTACGCGAAGCCGCAGAACAGCGCGAGCGCGATGGTGGTGAAGGTGCCGATCATGAACGCGGGCGGCACGCCGTCGCTGGTGCCCTCGCGGAAACCGGCATCGGTTGCCACGCTGATCAGGGTGCTGACGAGCATGCCGATGAAGTACACCACCCAGACGATCGCCCAGAAGGCCATCACGTCGACGATCAGGCCGAACAGCCGCACACCCCACGGGGCCGGCGGTGCCGCGCGGTAGTCCTGCGGCCCGCGCGGCCGGGCGGGCGGGGGCGCCGGGGGACCCGGGGGCGGGAAGGCCGCGCGGCCGGGCGGCGGCCCCGGCGGGTGACCGGACGCGGATCCCGGGGCGGGCGCGCCCGGGGGCGGCGGGCCGTACCGCCCGGGGGCGACATCGGGGTGGCGGTAGTCGGGGTTCCCAGGGGGCTGCACGGCGGTCCTCATCGGTCGGGTGGCGGATAACGGATAGTTTGTACGCGCATCCTAAGGTTCCGCGGCCGAATCGCGGCGCCGTCCAGAGGCGACGGCCGGGGCGGCGGCCCTGGCCGCCCGAGGGACGCTC
Organism: Allonocardiopsis opalescens; assembly: GCF_003002095.1. Lineage (GTDB taxonomy): Bacteria > Actinomycetota > Actinomycetes > Streptosporangiales > Streptosporangiaceae > Allonocardiopsis > Allonocardiopsis opalescens. The sequence goes on from NZ_PVZC01000003.1 coordinate 294,609, forward strand.
GGGGCCCTATCCGTACAATTGCCATCATCCCGGACGGGTGACACGGCGATGCGCCGGACCGTCCGGCCCCTGACGGCCCCGCGCGGACACGAGGAAGGCGGCCTGTGAGCCCTGTCATCGCCGTGGTCGCCGACGACCTCACCGGAGCCGGCGACGCCGCCCTCCAATTCCTGCACGCCGGCTGGTCCACCGAACTGCTGCTCGCCCCGGGGGCGAGCGGCGCCGAGGTGGTCGCGGTGAGCACCGACTCCCGCGCGCTGGGCGCCGACACGGCCGCGCACGCGGCCGGTGCCTCCGCCCGGACGCTGCGGGAGGCGGGCGCCCGCCACCTGTACAAGAAGGTCGACTCCACCCTGCGCGGACCCGTGCGGGCCGAGATCGACGCGGTCCGCCGCGCCTGGTCCCCCGCCGCCACCGCCGTGGTCTGCCCAGCCTTCCCCGCGGCGGGCCGCACGGTCCGCGACGGCGTCCTGCTGGTCGACGGGGTCCCGGTGGCCGAGACGGGCTTCGGCGCCGACCCGGTCACGCCGGTAGCGGAGAGCCACGTCCCCACCCTGCTGGGGGCGGCGCACCTGCGGCTGGAGTCCGACGACCCGGTGGCGAACGCCGCCGCGCTCGCCGCGGCGGGCGGCGTGGTGGCGGTCGATGCCGAGGACGACGCCGACCTGCGGCGGATCGCCGCGGCCGTCGCGCGGCTGGGCGACGGCGCGATCCCGGTCGGCTCGGCGGGCCTGGCGGTGCCGGTGGCCCGCGCCTGGGCGGAGCTCGCGGTGCCCGCGCCCGTGCTGCTCGTCGTCACCTCCCTGCACGCGGCCAGCCGCGCCCAGGTGGCCGTGCTCGCCGAGCGCCACCCCGGCTGCGTGGCGCGGCCGCCCGCCGCCGCCCTGGCCGACGACGCCGCCTGGGCCGACTGGTGCGAACAGCTGCGGCGCCGGCAGGCGGACGCGGAGGACCTGCTGGTGCTGACGGCGCCCGAGGAGCGCGCCGCAGGGGTCGGCTCCGCCCTGGTGAACCGACGCTTCGGAGCGCTCGCGGCCGGACTCGCCGCCGCGCACCCGGTTGCCGGGATCGTGGCGACCGGCGGCGACGGCGCCCGCGCCGTCGTGGACGCCCTCGGCGCACGCGGGATCGCGCTGGTGGGGGAGGTCGCGGCCGGAATCCCCGTCGGCACCCTGGTCGGCGGCGCCCTGCCCGGCCGCCGCGTCGTCACCAAGGCCGGCGGCTTCGGCGCGCCGGACGCCCTGCTCCGGGCGGCCGAGGCGGTCCGCGGCGGACCTGCCGGCTGAGGTGTTCGCGGCCTGAGCCGGGCGTGTGCGCGGGCGGTGCCGGCAACGCGCCATGCGCGGCACCCGGATGGCGAACGCGCCGTCCACAGCCGGTGTTCGTGGTGTCCGCCATCCACAGAATCCTGTTCGGTCCGGACGGTCGGGTGCTCATCCTGGGAGGATGGTGATCAAGGGGGCTCCCCCCACGACGGCGCGGGCGTGGGTTCTGGCTGGTCAGGGTGGTGTCCGTCGCCTTGTCTGCGTGTGGACCGGGACCGGGACCGGGACCGGTCGCGGGTGCGGCCGCAGTGTGCCGCGGCCGGGGTGCGCCGCAGGCCGGGCGCGCCGCGGGTTGCGCCGCGGCCGGGCCGACCGAGCGCCGGCCCGGGGTCAGCCGGTGGCGGGCCAGCCCAGGGGGTTGGTGCAGGACTCCCGGGAGATGCCCGAGCCGGTGTCGGGGAAGCGACCGAAGCGGCTGTTGTGCAGGTGGGCGAAGAAGTAGCACATCCGCTCGCACTCGGCGTCCAGCACGGCCATGCGCGGGTCGCGGGCGACCGCGGTGTAGAACTCCCGGCCGAGCGCGACGATGAAGCCGCGGGCGTAGAGGAAGCCGTCGTCGGAGCCGTCGGTCACCGCCTGGATGTCGGCGCGATCGATGTCGTGCAGCAGGCGCTCGACCGCCCGGTCCAGGGCGGTCAGCTCCTCGGCCGGCAGCTCCCGGCTCGCGGCGGCGAGTTCGTCCAGGAAGCGGCCCAGGGCGCTCTCGACCAGGGGCAGCGACGGCCCGCTGTACGGGTCCTCGCCCGGCGCCCGGTGCGCGAGCGCCCGCCGCGCGGCGTTCACCTCCGCGCCCAGCGGCGCCCATGCCGCCTCCACCAGCGCCCACAGCCGCTCCGCGTCGTCCACGCGATGGTCCTCCCGCTCGTCCGCCGTCGCCGATCAGCAAAGCAGCCGGCACCGACGTTCCGGGCGCCCGGTGCTCAGTCGATGACCGCCGTCGCCTCGACCTCGACCAGCAGGTCGGGTTCGGCCAGGGCGGGGACGCCGATGCCGGTGAGCGGCGGGAAGACGGTGAAGCCCAGCTTGGCGGCGGTGCGGCCGGCGCCCTCGGCGAGCAGGGGCATCTTGTCGGGGGTCCAGTCGACGAGGTAGACGGTCAGCTTCGCGACGTCGGCGAAGGTGGCGCCGACCTCGGCCAGGGCGGTGCCGAGGTTGAGGAAGCACTGCTCGACCTGGGCGGCGAGGTCGCCTTCGCCGACGTGGTTGCCGTCGGCGTCGCGGGCGACCTGGCCGGCGATGAACACCAGCCGCGAGCCGGTGGCGACCGACACCTGCCGGTAGATGTCGGTCTGGGGCAGTCCCGCCGGGTTCACCAGGGTGATGGCCATGCTGACTCCTTGTGCGTGCGGTCCCATGCGTCTCGGGCTAGCCAAACCATAGCATTGCAATGCTATATAGTTCGCCCATGGCGAGGACGAAGGATCCGGCGGTCCGCACCCTGCTCATCGAGCGGGCCGCGCAGATGCTCCGCACCCGCGAGCCCATCACCCTGCGCTCGCTGGTGGCCGGCACCTCGGTCTCGACGATGGCCGTCTACACCTACTTCGGCGGCATGGACGGCGTGTGGCGGGCGCTGCGCCAGGAGGGCTTCACCCGCCTGGCGGCCGGCTTCACCGCCCTGGCGCCCTCGTCCGACCCGGTGCGCGACCTGGCCGCCCTCATCGCCGCCTACCTCGGCAACGCCCTGGACCACCCCGACCTGTACCGGGTGATGTTCGACGCGAACTTCGAACTGGAGGACCTGCGGGCGGCGGACGACACCCTGGAGCACCTGGTCCAGGCGGCCCGCCGGGCCCGGGACGGCGGCCGCTTCCGGGCCGGCACCGGCCCGCTGGAGCTGGCGATCCAGAGCTGGGCCATCGCGCACGGCCTGGGCTCCCTGGTCGCCAACGGGCCGCTGCCGCGCGAGACGCTCGACCACTGCGTCCCCATGCTGACCGCGCTGTACGTCAGCGCGGGCGACGAGCCGGAGCGGTGCCGCCGCTCGGTCGAGCGGGGCTGGCGGCGGCCGGATCCGCCGGACGGCCGAGCGCGCCGCTAGCGCGCCGTGCCGCCGGGGCCGACCACCACCACGTCCACGTCGGCGGCGCGGAAGGGCGCGAGCGCGGCCGGCTCGGCCTGGTCGTCGGTGACCAGCGTCCAGCGCGCGGGCAGGCGGGCCCAGGCGTGGAAGGGCCTGCGGCCGAGCTTGGCGGCGTGCACCAGCACGTAGACGCGCTCGGAGCGGCGCGCCATCAGCTCCTTGAGCCGGGTCTGCTGGAGGCTCGCCTCGCAGATGCCGTCGTCGGCGGTCACGCCGTCGGCGCCGAGGAAGGCGCGGTCGAAGGTCATCCGGCTGAGCGCCGCCTCGGCGAGCGGGCCGACGAAGCCCGCGCTGAGGTGGCGCAGGGTGCCGCCCAGGCACTCGACGTGGACGTGCTCGGCGCCGGCCAGCTCCTCCAGCGCGGTCAGCCCGGTGGTGGCGACGGTCAGCTCGCGTGCGCCGCGCAGCTCGTGGGCGAGCGCGCCGGTGGTGGACCCGGCGTCCAGCAGCACGGTCTCGCCGGTGCGGATCTGGGCCGCGGCCCAGGCGGCGATGGCGCGCTTGGCCTCGAAGGCCTCGCCGAGCCGCTGCCGCAGCGACGCCTCGGGGTGCGCGTTCAGCGCGATCGCCCCGCCGTAGGTGCGCGCCAGCTCCCCGGCGGACTCCATCTGGGCGAGGTCGCGCCGGATGGTGGAGGGGGTCACCTTGAAGGTGGCCGACAGCTCCCTGACGCTGGTGAGCCCGGAGGTGGCCGCCAGCCGGGCGATCGCCTCGCGCCGGGCCTTGGTTCCGCGGGGCATCGGCGTCCTCTCACTTCATCAGCGGGGAGGGCGACAGCTCCGCCGCCTGGCGCAGCGCCTCGACCATGCTACCGACGTCGGCGCGCCCGGTCCCGGCGATGTCGAAGGCCGTGCCGTGGTCGACGGAGGTGCGGATCACCGGCAGGCCGACGGTGATGTTCACCCCGGCGTCGATGCCGAGGACCTTGACGGGGCCGTGGCCCTGGTCGTGGTACATCGCCACGATCAGCTCGTAGTCGCCCCGCCCGGCCAGGAAGAAGGCGGTGTCGGCGGGCAGCGGCCCGCGGGCGTCGATGCCGTCGGCGCGCAGCGCGGCGATGGCCGGGACGATCTTGGTCTCCTCCTCGCCGTAGCCGAAGAGGCCGTTCTCCCCGGCGTGCGGGTTGATGCCGCACACGCCGATGCGCGGCTCGGCCACGCCGGAGCGGCGGATCGCGTCGTGGCCGCGGCGCACCGTCCGCTCGACCAGCCCGGGCTCGATCCGGGCGATCGCGTCGATCAGCCCGATGTGCGTGGTCACGTGGATGACCTTCACGGTCGGCGTCGACAGCATCATCGACACCTCCTCGATCCCGGTCAGGTGCGCCAGCAGTTCGGTGTGCCCGGGGAAGGGGTGCCCGCCGGCGCGCAGCGCCTCCTTGTTCAGCGGCGCCGTGCAGATGCCCTGCACCTCGCCGGCCATCGCCAGCTCGCTGGCCACCCGGACGTAGTGGTAGGCGGCGTCGCCGGCCACCGCGGAGACCTCCCCCCAGGGAAGGTCCGCGGGGAGCAGCCCCAGGTCGATGACGTTGATGCGGCCGGGCGCGAAGACGGCGCCGGCCACCGAGTCGATGGCCGCGATCTCCGGCTCCGCGCCCAGGATCCGCGCGGCCTGCCGCAGCCGGGCGGCGTCGCCGACGACCACGGGGCGGCAGCGCGCGTGGACGGAGCCGTCCAGCAGCGCCCCCACGGTGACCTCGGGCCCGACGCCGGCGCCGTCGCCCATCGTCACCGCGATGACCGGGAGGTCGTTGCTCATGTTCAGCCTTCCGTTCGGCCCGTGTCGGGCGTGGCCGCGGCCGCGCCGGGGGGCCGGGCCCCGGATGGGGGCGGCCTGCCGCCGGATCGCGGCGCGCCGTCGTCCGGCCGCGCCCGGTGGGGCGCGGCCACTTTTGCGCACAACGCGCAGTAAAGCAAAGAAGTGACCTCGCGTCGAGGTGTGCCCGGCCGCTCACCGCCCGCGTGCGTGCGGATCCGCGCCCCATCGACCGAGCTGGTGATCGTTTGTAAAATCTGGATATCTATGCTGCTCAGTCAGGATGGAACTCCAGTGGTGCCGGCGGCGCCGCGCCCGGGGACCCCGCCGGGCGGGTGCCGGGCGGACTGGTGCGCGGCGGCGCCGCGATGAGCGCGGCGCAGCGTGTGACCAGCACGGACTGCGCCTATCACGCAAATCTGGCCGAGGTGTATTGCGCACAACACGCAATTATGTCATGGTGACGCAGGTAACAAGCCCGTGGCGCCGAGGTTAACCGGACCACCGCCCGCTCCCGGGCGGACGAGCGCGAGGGACCCCGAGGGACGCGGAGGAAGGCCGATCCATGACCCATCCGAGAGCACCGCGGCTGTCCCGGCGCGGACTGCTGCGGCTGGGCGCCGCCGCGGCGGGCGCGGCGGTGCTGCCGTCGCTGGGCGCCTGCGCCGGCCCCACCGGCGGCCCGAGCCCCGGCACCCTGGTCCTGGCGCTGAACCGCTCGCTGGTGTCGCTGGACAACAAGCTGAACCAGTTCGACGCCGCCGTCACTGTGCAGCGGGCCGTCCGCCAGGCCCTCACCCGCATCGGCCCCGAGCTGACCCCCGAACCCGTGCTGGCCGACCGCTTCGAGCTGACCGCGCCCACCGAGTGGACGGTCCGGCTGCGCGAGGGCGTCCGCTACTCCGACGGCTCCCCGGTCACCCCCGGCGACGTCGCGACCGCGCTGGAGATGTACCGGCAGGTGAGCGGCTCCTTCCTGGCCACCTTCTTCCCCGAGTGGCCGCGGGTCGAGCCCGTGGACGACCGCACCTTCCTGATGGTCACCGAGCGCCCGCTGCCGGTGCTCGACTACCTGATGGCCAACATCCTCATCACCCCCGCCGCCGCCAACGCCCCCGAGGAGCTGCAGAGCGGCATCGGCTCCGGCCCCTACACCGTCACCGCGGCCAACCGGGGCACCGGTACCTACACCCTGCGGCGCAATGACGCCTACTGGGGCCCGGCCCCGGCCGTGCGCACCGTCGACGTCCGCTTCCTGCCCGAGGAGTCCAGCCGGGTGGTCTCGCTGCGCAGCGGCGAGGTCGACGTGATCGACACGATCTCGCCCGACTCCGCCGAGCAACTGGCCGGGCTGCCCGAGGTCGAGATGGAGAGCGTGCCGGGCACCCGGATCAACCAGCTCTTCTACAACTTCCGAAAGCCCCCCGACCACCCGCTGTCCGACGTGCGGGTGCGCGAGGCGCTCAGCTACGCCGTCGACGGCCGCCGGCTGGTCGAGGACGTGCTGGTCGGCTCGGTCACCCCGGCCGACGGCGTCGTCGCCTCATCGCTGTCGGGCGCGGTGTCCACCGGCGAGTACGTCCACGATCCGCGCCGGGCCCGCGAGATGCTGGCGGCCGCCGGGATCGGCGCGGGTGACCTGAACCTGACCCTGATCTGGGAGACCGGCGAGTTCGCCTCCGACACCACGGTCATGGAGGCGGTGCTGCAGATGCTGCGCGAGGTCGGCGTCGGGGTGACCCTCCGCCAGTTCGAACCGGGCGGCGACATCCCGCTGTGGCGGCAGGGCCGCGGCGGCGACTGGGACGTGATCGGCAACGGCTTCGCCACCCCCACCGGCGTCGCGATCACCAGCCTCCAGGGCATGTACGGCGGCACCGCCGAGCGGGAGGAGACCCGCGACACCTACCACGGCTACGTCGTCCCCGAGGTCACCGACCTGCTCGACCGCGCCTACGCCGAGGTCGACGCCGAGGCCAGGCAGGCGCTGGTCGCCGAGGCGCAGCACGCCGTCTGGCGCACCTGGCCCTGCATGTGGGCCTTCGTCCCCAACTCCGTGCTGGCGCGGCGCCGCCGGGTGCGGGGCCTGGCGCTGGAGACCACCAACTGCTACGACCTCGCCGCGGTCCGGCTGGACGGCTGAGCCATGGCCCACTACGTCCTGCGCCGCCTCGCCCAGAGCGCCCTCACCGTCTTCCTCACCGTCTCGGCCGTGTTCGTGCTGATCCGGCTGGCGCCCGGCGACCCCGCCACCGCCTTCGCCGGGCCGCTGGCCACCACCGAGGACCTGGCCCGGGTCCGCGAGCAGCTGGGGCTGGCCGAGCCGCTGCCCGCGCAGTACCTCGCCTTCGTCCGCGACCTGTTCACCGGCGACCTCGGCACCTCCTACTCCTTCCAGGCGCCCGCCTTCGACGTGGTCATGGGGCGGCTGCCCTACACCACCACCCTGGCGACCTCGGCGATCTTGGTGACCGCGCTGATCGCGGTGCCGCTCGGCGTGTGGATGGCGCGGCACGCCGGCACCCGGCGCGAACTGGGCGCCGATGTGGCGGGCGTGGCCGCGCAGTCGATGCCGGAGTTCTGGAGCGGCGTCATGCTGCTCACCGTCTTCGCGGTGCTGCTGCCGGTGCTGCCCGCCTCCGGCTTCACCACCTGGGCCGGCATCGTGCTGCCCACCGCAACGGTGGCGCTGCTCCAGGTCGCGCTGATCTCGCGGCTGGTGCGCCGGGAGATGGCGGTCCACCTCGCCGCCCCCTACCTGACGGCCGCCCGCTCGCGCGGCGTCTCCGAATCCGCGCTGACCTGGCGCTACGCCATGGCCAACTCCGCGGTCCCGGTGCTCACCGCGCTCGGCACCCGCTTCGCGGCGATGCTGAACGGGGTCGTCGTGGTCGAGGTGGTCTTCGCCTGGCCGGGCGTCGGCTCGCTGGTGGTGCGCGCCCTGGAGACCCGCGACTACCCGCTGATCCAGGCGACCGTCCTGGTCACCGCCGCCCTGGCCATCCTCGTCCAACTCCTCGTCGACCTCGCCTACCCGCTGTTCGATCCGCGGGTCCGAGTCGGGAAGGCGGTCCGCCGATGACCACGCGTTCCGCGCCCGCCCCAGCGGCCGGCGCCCCCGCCCCGGACGGCCCGCCGCAGCGGCCCAGCCGGGTCACCGCCCGCGACCTCGCCCGCGCCGGGGCCACCCGGCGGCGGCGCAGCGCCACGGCCCGGCTGTGGGCGGGCGCCGTCTGCGCGCTGCTGGTCATCGTGCCGGTCGCCCTGGCCGACCTGCTGCCGATCCCCGGCGCCAACGAGCAGCACCTCGACCAGCGCCGGCTGGCGCCGCTGGTCGACGGGCACCTGTTCGGCACCGACCAGCTCGGCCGCGACCTGCTGGCCCGGGTGCTGCACGGCGGGCAGGTGTCGCTGACCATCGGCCTGCTGGCCGTCGTCGTCTCCGGCATCATCGGCATCCTCGCCGGGGCGGCGGCCGGCTACTTCGGCGGCTGGGTGGACGCGCTGGTGTCCCGGCTGCTGGAGGCCCAGATGTCGCTGCCGCTGCTGATGATGCTGCTGCTCGTCGTCGCCCTGTTCGGGCCGTCCGTACCGGTCATCACCTTCGTGATCGCCATCGCCCAGTGGCCCGAGGTGGCCCGGCTCACCCGCTCGCTGGTCCTGGTCGAACGGGAGAAACCCTATGTGGACGCCGCCCGGGTGCTCGGCCTGCGCCGACTGGGCGTACTGGTCCGGCACGTGCTGCCCAACGTGGCCCAGCGCGCCACCCTGGTGGTCCTGCTGCTGCTCGCCCAGGCCGTGCTGCTGGAGAGCGCGCTCAGCTACCTGGGCGCGGGCCCGGAGCGCCCGGCCGCCACCTGGGGGCGCATCATCGCCGACGGCCAGGACTACATCACCACCTCGTGGTGGCTGGTCACCCTGCCGGGGCTGTGCATCGTGCTGCTGGTGGTCGGGGTGAACCTGCTCGGCGACGGGCTGCGCGACCGCACCCGGCGCCGCCGCCCCGCCCGGAAGGAGGCGGTCGCGTGAGCGCCGCGCCGCGAACCACCGCCGCCGGACCGGACGGGACTGCCGCCGGCGCCCCGCTGCTACGGGTGCGCGACCTGCAGATCGAGCTGATCACCGACGCCGGGGTGGTCCGCGCCGTCGACGGCGTCTCCTTCGACGTCCACCCCGGCGAGACCGTCACCATCATCGGCGAGTCCGGCTCCGGCAAGTCGACCACCGCCATGGGCGTGCTGCGGCTGCTCCCCGACGAGCTCGCCGTGGTCTCCGGCGAGGTCGCCGTGCAGGGCCGCGACGTGGTCGCCGACCCGCGCGCCGCCGCCGCGCTGCGCGGCCGGGCCGTGTCGCTCATCCCCCAGGACCCGATGACCGCGCTCAGCCCGGTGCACAGCGTCGGCCGCCAGCTGCTGGAGGTGGTGCGGCTGCGCCGCCCCGGCCTGGACCGGGCGGCGGCGCGCGCCCGCGCCGTCGAACTGCTGGACCGGGTGCGCATCCCCGAGCCCGGGCGCCGTCTGCGCGCCTACCCGCACCAGCTGTCCGGCGGGATGCTGCAGCGGGTGCTGATCGCGATGGCGCTGGCCGGGGAGCCCGCGCTGCTGGTCGCCGACGAGCCCACCAGCGCCCTGGACGTCACCGTCCAGGCGGGCATCCTCGATCTGCTGCTCGAACTCCAGGAGAGTACCGGCGTCGGCATCCTGATGATCACCCACGACCTCGGCGTGGCCCGGCTGGTGTCCGACCGGGTGCACGTCATGCGCAACGGCCGCTTCGTGGAGAGCGGCGAGGTCGAGCAGATCGTCGGCGCCCCCGCCGAGGAGTACACCCGCTCGCTGCTGCGCTCGGTGCCCGCCCTGGGCGGCTGGGACGGCGCGGCCGGCCGGGACGAGCCCGCGCGACCGGACGGAGACCCGTCATGAGCGACACCCCCGTACTGGCGGCCGAGGACCTGGTGGTGGAGTTCCCGGTGCCCGGCGGCGTGTTCCGCGCCGTCGACGGCGTCGGCTTCGCGGTCGGCCGGGGCCGCACCCTGGCCGTCGTCGGCGAGTCCGGCTGCGGGAAGTCCACCCTGGCCCGCGCGCTGGTGCGGCTGCTCACCCCGGTGTCGGGGCGCATCCTGCTGGACGGCCAGGACATCGCGCGGCTGCCCGAGCGGCGGCTGCGGCCGCTGCGGCCGAAGATCCAGATGGTCTTCCAGGACCCCTACGGCTCGCTCGACCCGCGCATGACGGCGGCCGAGATCGTCGCCGAGCCGCTGCGGATGCGCGGCCTCGCCTCCCGGGAGCGGCGCGCCGCCGAGGCGGCCGAGCTGATCGACCGGGTCGGGCTGCCGTCCAGCGCGCTGGAGCGGCGCCCGCCGGAGTTCTCCGGCGGCCAGCGCCAGCGCATCGGCATCGCCCGCGCGCTGGCCAGCCGGCCCGAGGTGCTGGTGTGCGACGAGGTGACCAGCGCGCTGGACGTGTCCGTCCAGGCCCAGATGATCGAGCTGCTCCGCGAGATCCAGCGGGAGACCGGGATCGCCTACCTGTTCATCTCGCACAACCTCGGCGTGGTCCGCGAGATCAGCGACGAGGTGATGGTGATGCGCGGCGGCCGGACCGTCGAGAGCGGCCCGACCGCCCGGGTGCTCACCGCGCCCGGGCACCCCTACACGCGCGCCCTGCGGGGCGCGGCCCTGGACCCGTCCGCCATGCGGGGGCGCAAGCCGCGGGCGGTGCTCGCCGCCGCGCTGGCCCCCGCCGAAGAAGGAGCCGCCCGATGACCGACGGCGCGACAGCCGCCCGCCCGATCCGCCTGCCGGGGACCGCCACCCCGCTGTCGCCGGTGGTGCTGGGCACCATGACCTTCGGCGACACCGTCGACGCGGCCGGCGCGGCGCGGATGCTCGACACCGCGCTGGACGCCGGGGTGACCGGCGTCGACACCGCCAACGGCTACGCGGGCGGCGCCAGCGAGGAGATCCTGCGCGGGCTGCTGCCCGGCCGCCGCGACCGGATCGTGCTGGCCACCAAGGCGGGCATCCCGCACCCCGACGCCGGCGAGCACTCCCCGCTGTCGGCCAAGGGGCTGCGGGCGAGCCTGGAGGGCAGCCTGCGCCGGCTCGGCACCGAGCGGGTCGACCTGTTCTACCTGCACCAGCCCGACCGCGCCGCCCCACTGGCCGAGACCCTGGGCACCGTCGCCGAACTGGTCGCCGAGGGCAGGATCGGGGCGCTGGGCGTCTCCAACTACGCCGCCTGGCAGATCGGCGAGCTGAACCGGGCCGCCGACGAGGCCGGCGCGCCCCGCCCCGTCGTCGCCCAGCAGCTCTACAACCTGCTGGCGCGCCGCATCGAGGCCGAGTACGTCGAGTTCGCCGAGGCCACCGGGCTGGTGACCATGGTCTACAACCCGCTCGGCGGCGGCCTGCTCACCGGGCGGCACCGCTTCGGCGAGACCCCCGCCACCGGCCGCTTCGGCGACTCCCGGGTGGCGGGCATGTACCGGGAGCGGTACTGGAGCCCGGCGCTGTTCGACGCGGTCGCCGCGCTGGCCGCGGTCGCCGACGGCGCCGGGATGCCGCTCACCGAGCTGGCGCTGCGCTGGCTGCTGGCCAAGCCCGCCGTCGGCGCCCTGCTGCTCGGCGGCTCCAGGACCGAGCACCTCACCGCCAACCTCGCCGCGGTCGCGGCCGGACCGCTGCCCGCGGAGCTGGTCGCCGCCTGCGACGAGGTGGGCGCTGCGCTCAACGGGCCGATGCCCGCCTACAACCGGTGACCGGCACCCGCCCGGCCCACCCCCGCCCCACCCACCGAACCGAAGGAGCTGTGCACCGTATGACCGCGGCCGAGTTCGCCCGCAGGATCCGCAACCGCGAGAAGGCCATCGGCTACTGGGCGCTGCTGGACGCGCCGGTCGCCGTCGAGCGCCTCGCCCGGCTGGGCTACGACTACATCGCGCTGGACGCCCAGCACGGCCTCTTCGGCTACTCCGGGATGCTCAACAACCTGCTCGCCATCGACGCGGGCGGCGCCTCCGTCGGCCTGGTGCGGGTCGAGAGCAATGACGCCGCCCCCATCGGCCGCGCCCTGGACGCCGGCGCGGGCGGCGTGATCGTGCCGCTCATCGACACCGCCGAGGACGCCGCGGCCGCCGTCGCCGCCACCCGCTACCCGCCGCACGGCATCCGCTCCTACGGGCCGATGCGCTCCATGCTGCGGGTGGGCCCCAAGCCCGCCGAGGCCGACGCCGCCACCCTGGTGCTGGCGATGATCGAGACCCGGCGCGGCCTGGAGAACGTGGAGGCGATCTGCGCCACGCCCGGCCTGGACGGCATCTACCTCGGCCCCTCGGACCTGCGGCTGGCCGTCGGCGGCGCCACCTCCACCGACCCGGCCGTGGACGAGGTCTTCGACGCCGCCGTGCTGCGGGTCCGCAAGGCCGCCGAGGCGGCCGGGATCGCGGCCGGTATCCACACCCCGGCCGGCGAGGTGGCCGCCCGGCGGCTGGCCGAGGGCTTCACCTTCGCCACCGTCGCCTCCGACCTGGTGCACCTGGACCAGGCGGCCGCCGCGCACCTGGACGCGGCCCGCGGCGGTGCCGCGTGAGCGGCGGCGCCCCGGCCCCCGCCCTCCCCACCGACGGGCGGCTGCGCCCGGTGCCCGGCGATCCCGGCCGCCGCGACGCCTTCCTGCCGGCGCCCACCGTCCAGGCGCACGCCGCCAACCTGGCCGTGCTGCCCGGCGGCGACCTGGGCTGCGTGTGGTTCGGCGGCACCCAGGAGGGCGTCGCCGACATCTCCGTCTGGTTCTCCCGGCTGGCGCCGGGCGGCGAGGGCTGGTCGGAGCCGGTGCGGCTGTCGGACGACGGCACCCGCTCCGAGCAGAACCCGCTGCTGTTCGCCGCACCCGACGGCACGCTGCGGCTGCTCTACACCGCCCAGCACGCCGGCGACCAGGACACCGCCGAGGTGCGCGAGCGGGTGTCGGGCGACGGCGGCCAAAGCTGGGGGCCGGTGCGCACGCTGGTCCCGGCGTCGGGGTCGGGCGGGGTGTTCGTCCGGCAGCCCGTGGTGGTGCTCGCCCCCGAACGCTGGCTGCTGCCGGTCTTCCACTGCGTGCGGCCCCCCGCCGGCCGCTGGGTCGGCGACCTCGACACCAGCGGGGTGCTGGTCTCCGACGACCAGGGCGCGAGCTGGACGCACCATCCGGTGCCCGGCAGCACCGGGTGCGTGCACATGAACATCGTGCCGCTGGACGACGGCACCCTGCTCGCGCTCTTCCGCAGCCGGCGGGCCGACGCCGTCCACGCCGCCCGCTCCGACGACGGCGGGCGCAGCTGGACGCGGCCCGAGCCCACCGAGCTGCCCAACAACAACTCCTCCATCCAGGCCGTCCGGCTGCGCGACGGGCGGGTGGCGCTGGTGTACAACGCGAGCAGCAGGGCCGACGCCACCGAGCGCCGCGTCTCGCTCTACGACGAGATCGACGGGGACGGACTGGCCGCCGCGTCCGCCCCCGCCCCGGCCGGCGGGCCGCCCGCCGCCGGCGCCGCCTTCTGGGGCGCCCCCCGGGCGCCGCTCACCCTCGCGATCTCCGCGGACGGCGGGCGCAGCTGGCCGCTGCGGCGGAACCTGGAGACCGGCAACGGCTACTGCATGACCAACAACTCCCGCGACGGGCTCAACCGGGAGCTGTCCTACCCCTCCGTCGTGCAGACCTCCGACGGCCTGCTGCAGATCGCCTTCACCTACCACCGGCGCGCCATCAAGCACGTCCAGGTCTCCCCCGAGTGGGCGGCCGCGGACCCGTCGGAGCGGCGGCCCCCGGCGTGAGCACCCTGATCACCACCCCGACCTTCGGCCGCTTCTCCGACGAGCCGTGGCGGGTGCTGGAGCGGGCCGGCGCCGCCCCGGTGCGCCCCTGCGCCGACCGCGCGCTGCCCGCCGCCGAGCTGCTGGCGCGGATGCCGGAGACCGACGCGCTGATCGTCGGCCTCGACCCGATCACCGCCGAGGTGATGGCGGCCGGGCCCCGGCTGCGCGTCATCGCCAAGCACGGAGTGGGCGTGGACAACATCGACCTGGCGGCCGCGCGGGAGCGCGGCGTCCGGGTGGTCTACGCCCCCGGCGGCAACTCCCGCGCCGTCGCCGAGCTGACCTTCGGGCTGATCCTGGACGCCACCCGGCAGATCACCCGCACCCACACCGAGGTACTGGCCGGCGTGTGGCCCAAGCACTTCGGCCCCGAGCTGCACGGGCGCACCCTCGGCATCGTCGGCTTCGGCCGGATCGGCCGGCTGCTGGCCGGCTACGCGCGGGCCTTCGGCATGGACGTCATCGCGCACGACCCCTTCCTCGCGCCCGGCGCCTTCGCCGGGGAGGGCGTGCGCCCGGTGGACCTCGGCACCCTGCTGGCCGGCGCCGACATCGTCAGCCTGCACCTGCCGGCCGAGCCCGGCGCGCCGCCGCTGCTCGACCGCGACCGCCTGGCCTCGATGCGGCCGGGCGCCTGCCTGGTCAACGCGGCGCGCGGCGGCCTGGTCGACGAGGCTGCCCTCGCCGACCTCCTGGCCTCCGGCCACCTCGGCGCGGCGGCGCTGGACGCCTTCGCGGTGGAGCCGCTGGGCGACAGCCCGCTGCGGGCCGCGCCCAACGTGGTGCTGACCTCCCACATCGCCGCCTGCGGCCACGCGGCCAACCAGGCGATGGGCCTGATGGTCGCCGAGGACGTCGTGCGCGTGCTCGGCGGCGAGGAGCCCAGGCACGCCGCCGTCTGACCGCCCGCCCCACCGACCAGCCCCGGACCGGCCGTGCCCGGCCGGCGCGAGGAGGAAGAGCAGCCGATGAGGATCGAGCGCGTCCGGATCGACCGGGCCAAGTTCGAGATGAAGGACTTCACCAAGCACCCGACCGGCTTCTCGCTGGTGTACGAGCCGGGCAGCCGCAAGCCGGTCAGCGCCTACGCGGTGCGGGTCTACACCGACGAGGGCGTGGTCGGCGAGTACGTCGGCGGCAACTCCGTCGCCGCCGCCCAGCTGAACATGTTCGGCGACTACCTCATCGGCAAGGACCCCTTCCAGCGCGAACTGCTCTACAACGACATCAAGCGGCAGCTGCGCAAGTTCGACAAGATGGGCATGGGCCTCATCGACATCCCGCTGTGGGACCTGGCCGGGCGTGCCTTCAACGTCCCGGTGCGCACCCTGCTCGGCGGCTGGAAGACCCGGCTGCCCGCCTACGCCTCCACCGCCGCGGGCGACCGCTCCGGCGGGCTGGACAGCCCCGAGGCCTACGCCGACTTCGCGGTGCGGTGCAAGGAGATCGGCTACCGCGCCTACAAGCTGCACGTGTGGGACGACTACACCGTGCCCGAGGTCGTCCGCACCATCGCCGCGGTGCGCGAGGCCGTCGGCCCGGACATGGACCTGATGCTCGACCCCGGCTCCAAGCTGGAGACCTTCGCGCACGCCGTCCAGATCGGCCGCGCCTGCGACGAGGCGGGCTACCTGTGGCTGGAGGACCCCTACAAGGACACCGGGATCTCCATCGAGGGCCACCGGCGGCTGCGCCGGCTGATCCGCACCCCGCTGCTGCAGACCGAGCACGTGCGCGGCCTGGAGGCGCACGTCGACTTCATCGCCGGGGGCGGCACCGACTTCGTCCGCGCCGACGCCGAGTACGACGGCGGCATCACCGGCGCCCTCAAGATCGCCCACGCGGCCGAGGGCTTCGGCCTGGACGTGGAGCTGCATACTCCGGGCCCGGCCCAGCGCCAGCTGATGGCCTCCATCCGCAACACCAACTACTACGAGATGTCCTTCGTGCACCCCAAGTCCACCGAGATCGGCCGCAGCCGGCTCGTCTACGCCGACGACTACCGCGACGGCCTCACCGCCGTCGACGCCGACGGCTGCGTCCCCGTCCCCGAGGGCCCCGGCCTGGGCGTCGCCTACGACTGGGACGCCATCGGGGCCCACACCGTGGAGACCCGCGAGTTCGGCTGAGCCCGGCCCGCCGCGGCCGTCCCCGCCCCCCGTGGGACGGGCGCGCAGCCCCTCCGAAGGCCTCCGCACTCCGCCGACCCGGCCGGGCCCGCCACCCCAGGGCCGCCGGCCGGCCTCCGCGCCGCACCCCCGAGGCGCGGACCGGCGGACGCGTCCGCCCCGCCCGGCGTCCCGGCGCGGCCCCGCTCCCACCCGACCCCGCTCCGACCGCGAAGGAAGCCCACCGATGTCCAACGAGACCGCGGCGGCCCAGGCCGCCGCCCCCGACACCCCCGACCCGTACAAGCTGCGGCCCGAGGACGTCCGCGAGGCGCCGACCACCTTCGCCGGCCGGCTGCGCTACCTGGGACCCGGCCTGATCCTCTCGGCCGCCGTGGTCGGCTCGGGCGAGCTGATCGTCACCACCTCGCTGGGCGCCCGGGCCGGCTTCGTGCTGCTGTGGCTGGTCATCATCAGCACCGCGGTCAAGGTCTGGGTGCAGATGGAGCTGGCCTGCTGGACCATCCTCACCGGCAAGACGGCCCTCCAGGGCTACAGCCAGGTCGGCCCGCGCATCGGTCGGGTCGGCTGGATCAACTGGCTGTGGATCGGGATGGACTTCGCCAAGATGCTGCAGCGCGGCGGCATCATCGGCGGCACCGCCGCCGCCCTGTCCATCCTGTGGCCGATCTACGGCGAGGCGCTGAGCTTCCCGTCGCTGCTGGTGTGGACGGTTATCGTCACGGTGACCACCATCGCGCTGCTGCAGAGCAGCAAGTACACCATCGTGGAGCGCGCCGCCGCCGTCTCGGTCGGGATCTTCACCCTCTCCACCGTCGGCCTCGCCCTCGGCCTGCCGCTGACGGAGTTCGGCTACGGCTGGGACGAACTCGGCACCGGCCTGAGCTTCGCCATCCCCGCCGGGACCATCGGCATCGCCGTGGCGATGTTCGGCATGACGGGCGTGGGCGCCGACGAGATGACGACCTACACCTACTGGTGCCTGGAGAAGGGCTACGGCCGCTGGACCGGCCCCGACGACGGCACCGAGGCCCGCGCCCGCCGCGCCGAGGGCTGGCTGCGGGTGATGCGCCTGGACGTGCTGGTCTCCTGGCTGGTCTGCACGCTGTGCACCCTGGCCTTCTACGTCATCGGCGCCTCGGTGCTGCACCCCCAGGGCCTCGTCCCCGAGGGCAACGACATGATCACCACCCTCGCCCGGATGTACACCGACACCATGGGCCCCTGGGCGCAGTACCTGTTCCTGATCGGGGCCATCGCCGTGCTGTGGTCCACCAACATCGGCTCCACCGCGAGCGTCCCCAGGCTGTGGACGAACACCCTCGGCCTGCTCGGTGTCATCGACTGGAACGACGTCGCCGTCCGCCGCCGCACCATCCGCATCCTCACCTGCTGCTTCCCGCCGCTGTGGGCCTCCTTCTACCTCTTCATCCAGTCCCCGGTGGTCATGGTCCAGATCGGCGGCATCGCCACCGGCATCTTCCTCATCGCCGTCGTGATCGCCGTCTGGAAGCTCCGCACCACCGAGGTCGCCCCGCGCTACCGCGCCAACCCCTGGCTCACCGCCGCCCTCGCCCTCAGCAGCGCGGCCATCGCCGTCCTCGGCGTCTACAGCACCCTGGAGGTCTTCGGCATCGGCTTCGGGGAGTGACCTGACCGGTGTCGTGCGGCGCCCGCTCAGCCGGGCGGGCGCCGCACCGCCGCCGCCGGCGCCGTTCCGGCGGTGCCGAGCACCCGCACCGCGATCAGCGCGATGTCGTCCCTGTTCTGCTCAGTGGCGACCCGCTCCACGAGCCGGTCGCAGAAGTCGCCGAGGGGGCGGCGGGCCAGCGTGGCGGCGGTGGCGCGCAGCCGGTCCAGCCCTTCGTCCAGGGACCGGCCGGGGACCTCGACGAGGCCGTCGGTGTAGAACAGCACGACGCTCATCGGCGCCAGCGGGGTGACCGTGTCCACGCGCTGCAAAGGGACGCCGGTGCCGAGCAGGGCGTCCTGCTCACCGTCCAGGAACCGGGTCTGGCCGTCCCAGCCCACCACCAGCGGAGGGGGGTGGCCGGCGTTGGACCAGCGCAGCCGGCGCGGCCCGTCCGGCTCGCCCTCCACCCGGGCGAACACCAGGGTCACCATGGGGACGCGGCTGATGTTCAGCAGGGCCTGGTCCAGGCGGCCGATGATCATGCTCGGCGGCTCCTCATGGTCCCAGGCGAAGGCGCGCAGCAGCGTGCGCACCTCGGCCATGTGCGCCGCGGCCTGCAGGTCGTGCCCGACCACGTCACCGATGACCAGCGTGGTCGCCCCGTCGGGGAGCATGAAGGTGTCGTACCAGTCGCCGCCGACCTCGGCGGTGTGCGCCGCGGGCCGGTACAGCGCGCCCATCTCCAGGCCGGGGACCTCGGGCATCGGCGGCAGCAGGTAGCGCTGCATGGTCTCGGCCACCCGCCGCTGCCGCTCGTACAGGCGGGCGTGCTCCATCGCGTGGCCCGCCCGGCGGGCGATGTCCTCGACCAGCGCGAGCTCCGTGGTGGTGAAGTCCGGCCGCGGGCCGCCGCGGCCCAGGGTCAGCGCGCCGAACACCCCTTCCAGCGGACCGCGCAGCGACGCGGCGACCGCCGTGCGCAAGCCCGCCCGGGTGAACAGCTCACGCTGCGCGACCGCCAGGCCGGTGTCCGGCGGCACCGTGTAGTCCTCCGCGCGGATCCGCGTCGCCGGGGCGCCGCGCAGCACGCGCGACAGCGGCATCGCCGACGCCGCCGGGACCGGGGGCAGCGGCCCCTCGAACTCCGGCATCCTGGTGTGGACGCCGTCGCGGCACCGGACCACCGCCACGCGCTCCAGCTCGTCGTCCTCCCTGATCAGGTCGATGACCGCCCAGTCGGCCAGGCGGGGGGTCACCAGCCGCACCAGCCGCCGCAGCGCCTCAGCCACCTCCAGGGTGGAGGTCAGCACCTCGGTGACCTCGGTCAGCAGCGACAGGTCCGCGGCGATGTCCGCCCGCCCCTCCGCGGCGTCCTCCGCGGGTCGCTCCTCCGCGCCCGCGTCGCGCCGGTCGAAGATCACCGCCGCCGCGGCGGTGCCGTCGGGCCCCTCGTACGGCGTGACGATCCAGACGACGGGCAGCACGGTGCCGTCGCCGCGTGCGAACCACTTGCTGCCGCCCTGCGCCACTGCGCTGGTGAGCAGGGCCGCCATCACCTGGCACCGCGCCCGCGGCAGCGTACGCCCCCGCGCGTCCCGGTGCAGCAGCTCGTGGGCGTCCCGGCCGACGCACTCCGCCGCCGAGCGCCCCAGCAGCTCCTCGGCCCGCGGATTGACCGCGACGATCCGCTCCTGCTCGTCGGTCGTGTACACCGCCGCGTTCAATCCCGCCATGACCTTGTGCGCCAGCTCCGGATCGGCCCGAGCACCCGCCGGGACATGGCCGTCCTCCCCAAGGCCCGCCATGGCCGCCCCCTTTCTCCGGTCCCGCAGCTACCCACCCGCCGCCGCTTCGACCGGCCGACCGCCCCGCCCCGGCGCCACCCGCCCGAGACGGGCGCGTCACCGCGCGATCTGGAGCCGCACCGGCTCGCCCAGGACCCTGCGGGCCCCGTCGAAGTCGGCGAGCCGGGCCGCCACCGTGGCCGCGGCCAGGCGCTCCGGCAGGACCGCGGCGAACTTCAGGCCGTGGACCGCCCGGGGGTCGACGTCGGGGAGGACGAGGGGGCCGTCCGCCGCGACGGCCTGGCGGGCGGCGGCCCAGGAGGCGGCGGTGAGGTCCGGGCGCAGGCGGACGGCCAGGTCGGTGGGGCGCTGGACGGGGTCGGCCACCGCGGACAGACTCGCGGTGAGCGTGGCATTGGCGCGGAAGCCGGCCCAGGTCCACCAGCGGACGTCCTCGCCCTCGCGGGTCACCAGGGTGCCGCCCGGGTGCGCGGTCGGGGCGCCGCGCTCCGCGCGGAGGGCGGCCAGCGCGGTCCCGGCGCGGTGCGTGAGCCGCACCGGGGGATCGGCGCCCAGCAGCGCCTCCCGCATCGCCCGGGTCAGCTCGAACGACAGCCCCGCGGCGCCGGCGCCGGTCCACCTGGCCACCCCGCCGCCCTCGGCCGGTTCGACGAAGGCCCGGCGCCGGGTCCAGTCGACGTAGGTCACCCGCCAGCTGCGGCCGCCGAGCAGCAGCAGCCGCGGACCCTCCCGCTCCTCGGTCAGCACGGAGGTGTCGGTCCGGCTCGCCGGTGCCGATAGGGAATCGCGGCGGACGCCTAAGTCTTACGCGTTCGAACGCGTACGCACAAGACGCAATCAGGTGTCGGAAGCGTGCGGGACCAATGCGGTCACGCCTTGTGGAACGCCGGCTGATTACGGTAACGGGACCAGGCTCATTACCGGTCCGCTGCCCGACCCGACCGTCCTGAACAGCGGCGATCGCGAGATCGGAACGCCTCGCCCAGGTCGTACTTCCGTTTCGCCGCGCGGCCGCCGTCCCGTCCGTCAATCGATCATTCTCTCCACCTAATGCCTTCCGTGTCGAATTGAGCAGCCCTTGCGGATAAGAAATGATCATGCTTTCGGGTCGCGGTGTGATTCGGTGGATTTCGAATCCATGTTCGATCGCCAATGGTGTGACCGCTCGGCGACGCTCCGTTCAAGCGTGTATTCGCGCGGCAGGAGCACGCCTTTTTCGGCACGGCGGTTCCCGGCCGCACTTCCGATCCGATCGTGATTGGCGCGGATCGGCGATCAGAATAATCCGCCCCATGGCCCGAGACTTCGGAGCGCCGCGAATCCTGCCCGGATCCGGTCAGTCCGGGCGCGGCCCGGAGCCGGACGCCGCCGCGGGCGCGTCCGTTCCGGCGCCGCCCGGCCGTCCCGCCGCCCGCCGCGCCCGGTAGGCGCGCTGGCGGCAGGCGTGGGTGCAGTAGGTGCGGGGGCGGCCGCGTGCGGGGCGGGGGACCGGGCGGCGGCAGCACGGGCAGGGACGGTTTTCGTCACGCGCCGCGGCGGCGGGCGGCTTTTCGTCACGCCGGCGCGCGGCCCGGGCGGCGGTGACGAGGTCGGGGGCCGGCAGGCGGCCGCGCGGGGTGTGCCGGTCGAGTTCAGGGTCGAGGTAGGGGCACTGGGCCGGGTCGTCGTCGTGGCAGCGCAGGAGTTCCAACAGGTAGGAGCGGGCGGCGGTCAGCCGCTCGATCCGCCGGCCCAGCTCGGCCGCCTCCGCCGCCATGGTGCCCCGCCAGGCGGCGAGGCCGGCCCGGCCCGAGGCGACGACGGCGGTGCTGTCCAGCGGCATCATGCCGGTGACCCGGCACAGATAGGCCAGGCCCAGGCGGCGGAGCTCGGGCTCCCGGTAGCGGCGCCTGCCGCCCTGCCCGGCCGACGGGCTCAGCACGCCCTGCCGCTCCCACCACCGCAGCGTGGACGGCGCCAGGCCGAACAGCGCCGCCGCCTCGCCGATGCGGACTCCGTGATCGCTCATGGGTGCAGTTGACATCACGTCGGCTTCACGAAGCAAGGTTAGGCGAACCTAATCCCCCTGGCGGGGCGTCCCCGTGGCGTGCCCGCCCGGCCGGCGTGGGCCGGCCACCGCGACGAGAGGCCCGCATGGCAGCCACGGACACCACACGGGCGCGCCCGCCCGGCACCCCGCCCCCGCCCGAACGGCCGGCCGGCGCCCCTGCCCGGCCGCTGATCGGCCTCGGCGCCGCCGCCCGTATGCTGCGCCCGGTACGCGCCCGCCTGATCGCCTGCGCGGTGCTCTCGGCGGCGGCCGCCGCGGCGGGCGTCGTCCCGTTCGTCGCCGTCGCCGAGATCGGCCGCACCGTGCTCACCGCCCCCGGCGCCGCGGCGGCCGCGCCCGCCGTGTGGGCCTGGGCCGGCGCGGGGGCGGCCGGAGCCGCGCTCCGCCTGCTGCTGCTCGGCCTGTCCACCCACATCGGGCACACCGCCGACGCGGAGATGCTGCACCACCTGCGGGTCCGGATCGTCCGCCGGCTGGGCGTGCTGCCGCTCGGCTGGTTCCGCGCGGCCGGCTCCGGCGAGGTCAAGAAGGCGATGACCGACGACCTGGAGGCGATGCACGAACTCTTCGCCCACACCCTCGGCGGCATGGCCGGCGCCGCCGCCGCGCTGCTGGCCGGCGTCGGCTACCTGCTGTCGGTGGACCCGCGGCTCGCGCTGATCACCCTCGCCGTCCCCCTCCTGTCGGTGCTCGCCTACCGCATCGGCATGCGCTCGTCCTCGCCGCACGCCGCCCGCCTCCTCGCCGCCGAGGGGCGGATCAGCGCCGCGAGCGTCGAGTACGTCGACGGGATCGGCGTGGTCAAGACCTTCGGCGGCACCGGCGAGCGGGCGCTGGGCCGGTTCGACGCCGCCATGCGCGAGCACACCGGCGCCTACCGCGCCTGGGCGGCCGAGAACCGCACCACCTCGGCCGTCAACCGGGTGCTCGGCTCGGAGACCGCGGTCCTCGGCGTGGTGGCCGCCGCCGGCCTCGGTTTCGTGGCCGCCGGCCGGCTCGGCGCCGCCGACCTGCTGCCCTTCCTCGCCGTCGGCATCGGGCTGCCGACCGCGGTCGCCCCGGCCCTGGTGCACGGCGCGCACGGCCTGCGCACCGCCCGGATGGCGGCCGGGCACATCGCCGGCCTGCTGTCCCGCCCGCCGCTGCCCGAGCCCGAGCGGCCCCGCCGCCCGCGCGGCCACCGCGTCGAGTTCGACCGGGTGACCTTCTCCTACGACGGCGCCGCCAACGCGGTCGAGGACATCAGCGCCGGGTGCGAACCCGGCACCGTCACCGCGCTGGTCGGCCCCTCCGGCGCCGGCAAGTCCACCCTGGCCGCCCTGCTGCCCCGCTTCCACGACGTGACCGGGGGCGCGATCCGCGTCGGCGGCGTCGATGTGCGGGACATGGCGTCGCGCGAGCTGCTGGCCTCGGTGAGCCCGGTCTTCCAGGACGTGGTGCTGCTGCGCGACACCGTCGCCGAGAACATCCGGATCGGCCGCCCCGAGGCCGGCGACGACGAGGTCCGCCGCGCCGCGAAGGCGGCGCAGGTCCACGACGTGGTCATGCGGCTCCCGCACGGCTACGACACCGTGCTCGGCGCCGGTGGCGGCGGCCTGTCAGGCGGCGAGCGCCAGCGGCTGACCATCGCCCGCGCGATCCTGGCCGACGCGCCGATCGTCGTGCTGGACGAGGCGACCGCCGCGCTCGACCCCGACAGCGAGGCCGCGGTGCAGGACGCGCTGGCCGAACTGGTGGCCGGTCGCACCGTGATCGTGATCGCGCACCGCCTGCACACGGTCTCCGGCGCCCACCGGATCCTCGTCCTGGACCAGGGCCGGCTCGCCGAATCCGGCACCCACCCCGAACTCCTCGCCCGCGGCGGGCTGTACGCCCGCATGTGGCGCGCCCAGTACGACGGAGACCGCGCATGATCCGCCGCCTGTTCCGCCTGTGGCCGCACCCCGGGCTCCTGGTCCGGCTCTGGCTGCTCACCGCCGTCCTCGCCGTCCTGCAGGGACTGCTGCTCGGCCTGCTGGTGCCGGTGCTGCGGGCACTGCTGCGCCCCGAGCCCGACATCGCCGCCGCGAGCCCGTGGCTGGCCGCCGGCGCCGCCGGCCTGATCGCCTACGGAGTGCTCAGCGCACTCGCCCCGCCCATCGGCTACGCCGCCTGTATCGAACTCGCGGTCCAACTCAGGCACCGCCTGATGCGGCACGTCACCACGCTGCCGCTCGGCTGGTTCAGCACCGAGCGCAAGGGCCGCTTCGTCCGCACCGCCACCAGCGTCTCCCGCGACCTCGCCCAGCTCACCTACGTCATCGGCGCCCCCGCCATCACCGGCACGCTCGTGCCCGCCACCATCGCCGCGGTCGTCCTCGCGGTGGACTGGCGCGTGGCGGTGCCCCTCCTGGTCACGCTGCCCGTCGCGCTGGCCGCGCTGGCCCGCGCCAAGCGCACCGTCGCCGAAGTCTCCGCCGACATGGAGGTGGCCGGGAACGAGATCGCGGGCCGCGCCATCGAGTTCGGCCAGGCCCAGCCGGTGCTGCGCGCGGCCGGCCGCGCCGCCACCGGCACCGCGCGCATGCGCGGCGCACTCGCCGAGCACCGGACCCGCTACCGCCGCGGCCTGCGCCGGATGCTCGGCCCCGACCTCGCCTACAGCGGCGTGGTGGCGGCCGGCTTCGTCGCCGCCCTGGTGACCGGCGTGCGCGCGCTGCTCGACGGGACCCTGCCCCCCGCCGACGCCGTCGCCCTGCTCGTGCTGGCCGTGCGCTACCTCGAACCGCTCGGCGGGATGATCGACCACGCCGCGGGCCTGGGCGCGATGCAGTACCTCGCCGAGCGCGCCGAAAAGGTGCTGCGCACCCCGGCGCTGCCGAGCGCGCCCCGCCCGGTGCGCGGCCTGGCGCACGCGGGCGTCGAGTTCCGGCAGGTCGCGTACTTCTACGGCGACGCCGCCGACGGCGCGGCCGGACGCACCCCCGCCCTGCGCGACGTGTCCTTCGACTGCCCGCCCGGCAGCACCACGGCCCTGGTGGGGCCCTCCGGCTCGGGCAAGACCACCGTCACCCGGCTCATCGCCCGCTTCTTCGACGCCGACGCCGGGCAGGTCCGCGTCGGCGGCACCGACGTCCGCGAGTACGACCACGGCGTGCTGCTGAGCGAGATCGCGATCGTCTTCCAGGACGTCTACCTGTTCGACACCACCATCGAGGAGAACGTGCGGATCGCCCACCCCGACGCCACCGACGCCGAACTCCGCGACGCGGCCCGCGCCGCCCGCCTGGACGAGGTGGTCGAGCGGCTGCCCGACGGCTGGCGGACCCGGGTCGGCGAGGCGGGCGCGCAGCTGTCCGGCGGCGAGCGGCAGCGCGTGTCGATCGCCCGCGCCGTCCTCAAACGCGCCCGCATCGTGCTCATCGACGAGGCGGCCTCCGCCCTGGACCCGGAGAACGAGCGCGCGGTCGGCGCCGCCGTCACCGCGCTCGCCCGCGACCCCGGCCGCACCGTCATCGTGATCGCGCACCGGCCCGCCACCCTGGACGCCGCCGACCGCGTCGTCGCCCTCGACGCCGGCCGCGTCACCGAGACGGGCACCCCCGACGAACTCCGCCGCACCGGCGGAGGCTTCGCCCGCCTCTACGACCAGTACGAACGCACTCGCGGCTGGCACATCACCGCCACGTTCCCGGAGGGGTGACCTATGGGCGAGAAGAGGGCGCCCGCCACGGGCACGGACGCGTCCGTCCAGCCCGCGGACCCGCCGGGCGCACGCGCGTCCGCGGGGGCCGGGAGCGGTGATGTGCCAGCCGGGAGCGCGAACGCGCAGGCCGTACGGGTGGGCGCGCCGCCGGGAGGCGGTGCCGTGGCCGATGGGACCACCGGACCGGTCTGGCGCGACCCCGTGCGGCGGCGGCGCCTGCTCGTCGTCGGCGCGCTGTATCTGGTCGCCAATATCGGCTACTCGTTCTTCTTCCTCACCCTGGGCACGATCCTGCTCGGCCGGGGTGTGCCGATAGGGACGGTCGCCCTGGTGAACCTGCTCGGCGGGATCTACTTCGGCCGCTTCCTGGTGGCGCCGGCGGTGGACCGGTTCGGCTCGGCCCGCTTCGGGCACTACCGCGGCTGGCTGGTGCCGACCCAGCTGGCGCTGGTGCTGGCGCTCGTGGCGCTCTCCGCCGTCGATCCGGTCCGGCGGCTGCCGGTGCTGCTGGTGCTGATAGCGCTGGTGCTGGTCCTGTCGGTGCTGCACGACACCGCCCTCAACGGCCTCGCGGTGCTGCTGCTGCCGCCCGCGGACCGGGGCGTCGCCAACGGGCTGCAGATCGCGGCGGCCAGCGCGTCCATGCTCATCGGCTCCGGCGGCGCCCTGCTGCTGTACGCGCACGCGGGCTGGTCGGCGACCCTGCTCGCGCTGGCCGCCGTGTTCACGCTCCCGCCGGCCGTGCTGGCCCGCCTCACCGAGCCCCCGCGCCGGCCGGCCGAAGGCGGCGGCGCCCCGTGGCGCGAGCTGGCCGCCTTCTTCCGCCGGCCGCGCCTGGCCGCCTGGACCCTGCTGGTGATTCCGCTGTACGGCATCGGGGAGTGGGCGGCGAGCGCGCCGCAGTCCGCCATGCTGCTGGCCGCCGACTGGCCGATGGAGCGGATCGCGCTGGTCCAGTCGACCGCCATCGCGGTCCAGATCGCCGCCGCGCTCGCCGCGGGCGCCGCCATCACCCGCTACGGACGGTGGCGCCCCGCCCTCGCGATCGGCCTCCTGGGCGCCGCGGCCGTGGCCGGGCTCCTTCCGCTGGCCGCCGGGAACGGCGCCATCGTCCCGACCGCCGTTGCCCTGGTCGCTCTCTCCGCCGCCTACGGCGCGAAGCTGACCTGGATCTCCACCGTCTCCATGGACCTGGCCCGGCGCTCCTCGGCCGCGACCGACTACACCGTCCCGATGTCCGTCGAAGGCGTCTGCGTCACCGCGGTCACCTCGGCCGCCCTCGCCCTGGCCGGCGCGGTCGGCTTCCCGTGGATCGTCGCCGCCGCGGTCGCCCTCGCCCTGCTGGGCGCGGCCGTCGCCCCGGCCTGGGCCCGCCGCCACGTCGGCACTCCGCACCGGCCCGGCGGCCGCCGGTAACCTCGTGACCGATGACGGGTGCGGCACGACCGGCGACGGGCGGTCAGGACGGCGCGGACGGCGCGGCGGAGCCGGCGAAGGGCCCCGGCGCCTGGCTGCGGCGGCGGCCGTGGCTGCCCGACCTCGCCGTGGTGCTGGCGGTGTTCGCCTACAACCTGCCCCTCACCACCGTGTACCTGCTGGAGGGCGTGCCGCGCTTCGCCGCGGTGACGGCCGTCTCCGTGCTGCTGTGCGCCCCCTATCCGCTCCGCCGGCGCCACCCGCTCGGCGTGTTCGGGGTCATGCTGGCGGCGGCGGCCGCGCAGCCGCTGCTCGGGGCGGACCTCCTCGCCGCGGACATCATGCTCGCCTTCGCGCTGTACAACCTGGCGACCCGGTTCCGCTGGCCGGTCACCGCGCCCGCGGCGGCCGCGGTGGTCGCCTGGCTGCTCGTCGCGGCCGCACCGCTGCTGGACCGGGGCTACCTGAGCGTCGGCGGCGTCGGCGTGCTGGTCCTGGTGGTCGTCTGGGCGTGGACCTGGGGCACTCTGGTCCGGATCCGCCGCGAGCACATCGCCGGCCTGCGCGAGCGCGCCCGCCAGTTGGAGCGGGAGAAGGAGGCGCAGGCGCGGATCGCGGCGGCCGAGGAGCGGGCGCGGATCGCACGCGAGATCCACGACATCGTCGCGCACAGCTTGAGCGTCGTGGTGCTGATGTCCGACGGCGCGGCGTCGAAGGTGCGTGGCGAGCCCGAACGCGCCGAGCAGGCGATGCTCGCGGTCCGCGACACCGGCCGGGGCGCGCTCGCGGAGATGCGGCGCCTGCTCGGCGTGCTGCGGGAGGACGAACCTGGCTCCCACGCGCCGCAGCCCGGCATCGGCCGCCTCGGCCGCCTGGTCGAGGAGTCCAGGAGCGCCGGGCTGCCCGTCGGGCTGACGGTGCGCGGCGAGCCCGCCGAGGTCCCCGCCGGCCTGGACCTCGCGGTGTACCGGGTGGTGCAGGAGGCGCTGACCAACGTCCGCAAGCACGCCGGGCCGCTGAGCGCGGTCGACGTCGGGCTGCACTACCGCGGCGGCGGGCTGGAGGTGCGCGTCGCCGACGACGGCGCCGGCCCCCGCGGCGACGGGGAGTCCGGCGGCCACGGGCTGGTCGGGATGCGCGAGCGGGTCGCCGGCTACGGCGGCACGCTGCGCGCCGGGGCGCGGCCGGGCGGCGGCTTCGAGGTGCTGGCGGTACTGCCGATCGAGGGAGCGCGATGACGATACGGACCGTGCTGGTCGACGACCAGGAGCTGATCCGGACCGGCCTGCGGATGGTGCTGGAGTCCCGCCCGCAGATCGAGGTCGTCGGCGAGGCCGGCGACGGCGACACCGCGCTCGACCTGCTCCGAACGGTCGAGGCCGACGTCGTGCTCATGGACGTGCGGATGCCCCGGATGGGCGGCGTCGAGGCCACCCGGCGCATCCGCGCCGGCGGCACCGGCCCCCGGGTGCTGATCCTGACCACCTTCGACCTCGACGAGTACGCCTACGACGCGCTCCAGGCCGGGGCCAGCGGCTTCCTGCTCAAGGACACGCCGCTGGACGACCTGGCCTCGGCCATCGCCCACGTCCACCTCGGCGACGCCGTCGTCGCGCCGAGCACCACCCGCCGGCTGCTGGACCACTTCACCCGCGCCCGGCCCCGGGCCGGCGCCGCGGACCCCGGTGCGCGCGGACGCCGGATCCAGGCGCTGACACCGCGCGAGCACGAGGTGCTGCGGCTGGTGGCCCGCGGCCTGTCGAACGCCGAGATCGCCGCGGAGCTCGTACTGTCGGAGGGCACCGTCAAGGTCCACGTCGGACGCATCCTGACCAAGCTCGGCCTGCGCGACCGGGTCCAGGCCGTCGTCCTCGCCTACGAGACCGGGCTGGTCGAGGCCGGCGAGCACTGAGGCCCGCCCGCCGGCGTACCCGTCCAGGCGTACCCGGCGGCGCCGGTACCCACTACGGCATAGCCGGAAGATATGCCCCAGGCGAGACGAATCCCGCCGCCGTCCCCGCGACAGTGGACGCATGTCCCACATCGTCGCCACCGACGGGCTCACCAAGCGGTACGGGAAGCGCGCCGTCGTGCAGAACCTGGACCTGCGCGTCCCGACCGGCTGCGTGTACGGCTTCCTCGGCCCGAACGGCTCGGGCAAGTCGACCACCATGAAGATGCTGCTCTCGCTGGTCCAGCCGTCCAGCGGCGAGGTCCGCGTCATGGGGCGGCCGATGAACCGCGCCACCCGCCGCCGGCTGCTCGCCGACATCGGCTCGCTCATCGAGTCCCCGCCCGGCTACGCGCACCTGACCGGCCGGGAGAACATGCGCCTGGTCCAGCGGACGCTCGGCCTGCCCGAGGGCCAGGTCGAGCACGCGGTCCGCACCGTGCGGATGCACCAGCAGCTCGACAAGCGGGTCCGCGACTACTCCCTCGGCATGAAGCAGCGGCTCGGCATCGCGATGGCCCTGGCCAGGCGGCCCCGGCTGCTCATCCTGGACGAGCCGACGAACGGGCTCGACCCGGCCGGCATCGAGGAGATCCGCGAGCTGCTGCGCCGCCTCGCCGACGCCGGCGTGACGGTGATGGTCTCCAGCCACCTCCTCGGCGAGATCGACCGGACCGCCACCATGCTCGGCATCCTCAGCGGCGGACGGCTGATCTTCCAGGGCACCCGCGCCGAACTCCTCGCCGCCTCCACCCCCGACGTGCTCATCGACGGCTCCGAGCCCGAACGCGCGAACGCGCTGCTCCAGGCCGAGACCGGCAGCCGCCTCGACGGCGCCTCGGTGCGGGTGCCCGGACTCGACGACAAGGCGACCGCCCGGGCGGTCGCGCTGCTCGTCGGCGCCGGCATCGGCGTCCACGGCGTGCGCCGCGACGAGCAGTCGCTGGAGGACGTGTTCATGGACCTCACCGGGGGCGGCGGGCTGTGAGCGCGCACGCGGTGGCGAACGAGTTCGCCAAGATGCGCCGGCTGCGCAACGGCCTGATCGCGGCCGCCATGGTGGCCGCCGTGGCCGGCCTGTCGCTGCTCGCCACCGTGACGAGCCCCGCCTTCGCCGCCCCCGGCGGACGGGTCTGGGCGGTGCCGCTCGCCGCGATGTCCTTCGCGGTGCCGCTGGCCTCGCCGCCGCTGCTGGCGGTCCTCGCCAGCCGGCAGGTCGACATCGAGCACCAGGGCGGCGGCTGGCTGCTCAACCAGACCTCCGGAATCGCGCCGGGCGGCCTCTGCCGGGCCAAGTTCGCCGCCCTCGGCCTCATCGTCGCCGCCGCGACGGTGCTGGAGAGCGGGCTCGTCCTCGGCGCCGGCCTGCTGCTGGGCATCGCGGCCCCCGTCCCGGCCGGGCTGTGGCTCGGCTTCACCGGGTGCGTCCTGGTGGCGAACCTGGTGCTGCTCGCCGTGCACCTCCTGCTGGCCGCCCTGATCGACAACCAGCTGGTCGGGCTCGGCGTCGGCCTGCTCGGCACCGTCGTCGCGGTGTTCGCGGCCGGGCTGCCGCCCGCGCTGACGCACACCACGCCGTGGGGCTACTACGCCCTGGCGGCCGCGGCCGGCTACCAGGGGGAGCGGCTCGTCGCCTTCACCCCCGCGTACCCGAGCACCGCCGCGCTGGGCGTCCTCGCCGCCGTCTCCTTCGTACTCATCACCGCGCTGTTCGACCGCCGGGAGTCCTGACATGGGTGCCGTACACGCGGAGTTCCTGAAGCTGAAGCGCTCCCTGGCCTGGACGGTCGTCGCGCTGCTGCCGGCGGCCATGGCCGTCGCCGGCGCGGTCAACACGATCGCCGCCGGCCAGCAGCCCGAGGACGGCTGGCACACCGTGTGGCTGCGGTCGGCGGTGTTCTACGGACTGTTCCCGCTCGCGACCGGGATCGGGATCCTCGCCTCCCTGGTGTGGCGGGTCGAGCACCGCGGCGGGAACTGGAACGCGCTGATGAGCGGGCCGGTGTCCTCGCTGCGGATCGTGGCCGCCAAGGCGGCCGTCGTCGCCGTGCTCGCCGCCGCGATGCAGGCGGTGCTCCTCGCCGCCGTCATCGCCGTTGGCAGACTCGCCTTCGCGCTGCCCGGCATGCCTCCGGCCCGCTACTTCTGGATCAGCCTGCTGATCATGCTGGCGTGCGTGCCCGTGGCCGTCCTCCAGTCCGGGCTGTCCATGCTGATGCGCTCCTTCGCCGGGCCGATCGCGGTGGCCTTCCTGGGCGCCGCGGCCGCGGTCGTCATGCTGATGGCCGAACTGCCCGCCGCCGTCCTGGTCCCCTACGCCCTCATCGGCCGGGCCACCCAGCTCGGCACCGGCACCTTCGGCGACACCGGCGCCATCACCCCGTGGGCGGTCGCCACCACCGCCATCGCCGCCGTCGTCCTCACCGCCGCGCTGACCGCCGCGACGACCGCCGTCCTGAACCGCCGCGACACCCGCGCCTGACGGTCGGAGGGCACCGGCCGTCAGGCGCGGGCGTCGGGCGGGGTGGCCTGCCGTCCGCCGCTGCGGGGTGCCGCTCAGACCACCTCAGAGATCTCGGTCTGCAGGTCCGTCGCCTTGCGCAGCAGCCCGCGCATCAGGACCAGCAGCATCGTGAGGGCCACGCCCCCGCCGGTCGTCATGGCCGCCGCCAGGAAGGCGCTGAGCAGGTCCATCCCGTCGGCCGGCGAGGGGATGTCGGCGAAGAACAGGTGCACGGTGACGCCCCCGGTGAGCAGCGTCGCCACGACCGTCGCCCCGATGATGACGTCCACCCACAGGAAGGCCCTGCTGGTGAAGATCGCGTCCCGCCCGACCATGCCGAGCAGCTGCCACACCGCGATGAGCGCCACCTGCACGCAGGCGACCCCGATCACCGCCAGCGTCACGTAGGGCACCTCGAGCGGCGCGTAGGGCGGGAACCGCTCGACCTCGCCCGCCGCGGTCCCGGGAATGACCACGAACTGCCCGAACAGACCCATCAGGACCGCGAAGGCGACCCCGGCACGAAGGATGATGGTGAAGTACAGATGCATGCATCGATTATCGATATTTAGCTATCGAAAATCAATAGGCTCCTCAGTCCGCGGTCTCCCTCGAACCACCCCCCACTCCGCCAGCTCAGACGCCCCGTCCGCCGCCGCAGCGCCACTCCCGGCACCACACGACCGGATCCGGCCACTCCGCCCGCCCCGCGCCCTCACCCCCGCGGCGCGAAGCAGGCCCACCCCGGCCCGGCCGCTCAGGGGCGCACGCGGATGACGGTCTTGCCCTTGCGCCGCCGGGTCGGGTTGAGCGCGGGGATGGCGTCGTCGAGGGTCGTGACGGTTCCGATGTGCGCGCGGAGGCGCCCGTCCCGCACCCGGTCGACGATCTCCACCAGTTGACTCGGAACGGATTCGACGACGAAGTCGACCGCCAGGCCGTCGACAGGGCGGGCCTCAACAGGTCCGACCACCGACACCAGCGTCCCGCCAGGCCGGATGACGCTCGCCGAGCGCCGCTGGACATCACCGCCGATGACGTCGAAGACCAGGTCGACCCCGCCGATGTCGTCGAGGTCCTCGTGGTCGAGGTCGAGGAACTCGTTCGCGCCGAAGTCGAGCGCCGCCTCGCGGTCGGCCGCCCGACCGGTGCCGATGACGTAGGCGCCGAACTCCCGGGCGAGCTGCGTCACCACAGATCCGACCGCGCCGGCCGCGCCGTGTGCGAGGACGCTCTGCCCCGCCTGAAGGCGGCCGTGCCGGAACAGGCCCTGCCACGCGGTCAGGCCGGAGATCGGCAGGCTCGCACCCACCGTGAAGTCGACGTTCCCCGGCAGCGGTGCCAGATTGCGCGCCTCCACGGCCGCGTACTCGGCCAGGGTCCCATCGCGGTGCCAGTCGGTGATCCCGAACACCCGCTGCCCCGGCGTGAGTCCCGTCGTGCCGTAGCCGAGCGAGTGGACCACCCCGGCGAACTCGTGGCCGATGATCGCATGGGCGCGATCGCGACCGGAGCGGTCGACCCACGTCGAGGGCCACTCCCACTCCGCGGGGACGAAGCCCGAAGCGTGGACTTCGACGACGACGTCGTTGATCGCCGGGGTCGGCTCAGGCCGCTGTACGAGTGTGATCCCGGCTGCTTCCGCAGCCTGGTCCGTCGCGACGATCGCCTTCATGGGTGCCTCCACCATCTCGTGCTCGTCGGCTCTGCGCGCCGATTTTCTGGGCTTGCTAGCCCACTATCGGCAGTCAACACGAGACGAATATGGGCTGTCAAGCCCAGTCTGGGTTATCGTGGGTGCCATGGAAGCCGCAACGGAACCTCGGGGACCGCAGAAGCTCACGAACAAGGGGCAGGCGACCCGAGCCCGCATCCTCGAGCACGCCGCGGAGCTCATCTACACCAAGGGCGTCCACGCGACCAACAACGAGCAGCTCCGACGCGCGGCAGGCATCAGCGGGTCACAGCTCAACCACTACTTCCCGACCAAGGAGAGCCTTGTCCTCGCGGTCATCGAGTGGCAGGCCGAGCGCGTCCTCGCCTTCCATCGCAGTGAGCGGTTCACCCGCTTCGAAAGCCTCGACTCGCTCCGGGAATGGGCGGGCTTCTACCTGGCCTACGAGCGCTCCTACCAGGAAGGCTGCAGCCTCGGTTCACTCGCCGCCGAGATCATCAAGACCGACCTCGACGTTCGCACCGAACTCGCGAACTCGTTCGAGCAGTGGAGAGACATCTTCCGGGACGGACTCGAACGGATGCAGGGGCTCGGCCGCATCAGCGCTGAGGCGGATCCCACCCGGCTGGCCTATCTCCTGCTCTCCGCCTTCCAGGGCGGTATGCTCCTCGCCCAGGTCGCCCGCGACATCGCCCCGCTGAAAGCCGCCCTGCAGGCGGCCATCGACCACGTGCAGACCTTCGCGCCGCCCCTCACCAGCCAAGATCACGATCCACCACCGCCGTACTAGGCTGGCCGCATGTCGCTGGTGGGAAGGGACGCCGAGCAAGCGCGGATTCAACACCTGCTGACGAACGCGCGTGACGAACGCAGCGGCGCGCTGGGGCTGCGGGGCGCGGCCGGCATCGGGAAATCGGTCCTTGTCGACCATGCCGTGTCGATCGCCGAAGCCGCGGGCATGCGCGTCGTCCGCGGGGCAGGGGTCGAGTCCGACTCCGAGCTGGCGTACGGCGGTCTGCACCAACTCCTGTTTCCTCACCTGGATCGCCTGGACGCCCTCCCCGCTCCCCAGGCCATGGCGCTGCGCTGCGCTTTCGGGCTGGCCGAGGGAGACGAGGCCAACCGTTTCCTGGTATCGGCCGGCACCCTGTCCCTGCTCGCCGACCTGGCCGAGGACGCCCCGCTGCTGTGCGTGGTCGACGACCTGCAATGGCTCGACCAGGGTTCGGTGGAGGCGCTGCTGTTCGCGGCCCGCCGCTTCGTGGCCGACCCGATCGCGATGCTGTTCGCGGTGCGCGAGACCTCGGTGCCGTTCGAGATCGCGGGCGTCGAGGTCGTCGAGCTGTCCGGCCTCGCCGCGCCCGATGCCGCCCGACTGCTCGACGACCATGCGCCGGAACTCGTCGGACCGGCGCGGACTCGGGTCCTCGCGGAGTCCGGCGGCAATCCGCTGGCGATCATCGAGCTCGGGTCCTCGCAGCTCGCGGCGGGCGAGGTCGACGAGTCCGACCCGGCCGAGCAGGTCCGGCCGCTGCCGGTGACCCGCCGCGTGCAGGAGTCCTTCCGCCGCCAGATCGTGGAGCTTCCCGACCCCACCCAGCGTGCGCTCCTGGTGGCGGCGGCCGACACCGCCGCGCCCCTCGCGACGATCCTGCACGTGCTCGAATCCCTCGGGGGCGTCCTCGGCGACCTGGCGCCCGCCGAACGCGACCGGCTGGTCCGGATCGACCAGCAGATAGCGTTCCGCCACCCCCTGGTACGGGCGGCCGCCTACCATGACGCGCCGGTGCACCGGCGGATCGAGGTACACCGCGCGTACGCCGAGGCGCTGCGCGCGGACGCCGACGCCGACCGCCGGGCCTGGCACCTCGCCGCCGCCACCACCACCCCCGACGAGGCGGTGGCCGCCGAACTCGAACGCGCGGCCGAGCGGGCCTGGCACCGCGGCGGCGCGACGGCGGTGTCCGCCGCCTACGAACGCGCCGGTCGGCTCAGCGCCGACCGGGAACTGAAGGCCCGGCGTATCGCCCGGGCCAGCCAGGCCGCGTTCGACGCCGGCAAGGCCGACCGCGCCGCGCGCCTGGCGGCCGAAGCGATCGCGCTCACCACCGACCCCGGCGTCCGGGCCGACGCCATCTACACCCGTGGCGCCGTGGAGTACGAACGCACCTCGCCGCGGGCCGACGCGGAGCTGACGATCGAGGCCGCCGCGTTCATGCGCGACACCGATCCGGAGCGCGCCGCGCTCACGCTCTTCGAGGCCGCGCACGCCGCTCGGCACGGAGCCGCGCACGACCTCCTGCAGCGCGCGGCGGAGCTGATGCGCGGGTTCACCCCGCCGCGGGAGTGGGCATCGGTCGTCGCCGCCCTTCTCGGGTGGGCGGAGCTCTTCGCCGGAC
This sequence comes from Allonocardiopsis opalescens, assembly GCF_003002095.1. Lineage (GTDB taxonomy): Bacteria > Actinomycetota > Actinomycetes > Streptosporangiales > Streptosporangiaceae > Allonocardiopsis > Allonocardiopsis opalescens. The sequence goes on from NZ_PVZC01000003.1 coordinate 329,875, forward strand.
GCCCGGAGCTGGCCGTCGGCCCGATGCGCGATCTCCACACCGCCGCACGTGGCGGCGGGAACGACCTGATGCACCGCATCACCGCAGGGTTCGGCGGACTCATGATCGCCGACGACGACGGCGTCGTCGGCCACACCGAGGACATGCTGGCCGAGGTGCGGGCGACCGGGGCGCTGGGCTGGGTCCCGTACACCCTGAACGTGCTCGCCGTGGCGCGGCTGTTGCGCGGCGAGTTCGCCGACGCCCGGGCGTGTGTGGCCGAAGGCGCCGCCGTGAGCGAGGAACTCGGGAACACGACCGAGCACCTGGCCCACCGGTCGGTGGAGGTGTGGCTGCACGCCGTATCGGGCGACGAGGAACGCTGCCGGGCCCTTGCCGAGGAGGTGCTCCCGCGAGCCCGGGCCCGGCACCGGGTCAACGCCGAGATCGCGGTCTGGGGTCTCGGGATGCTCGACCTGTCCGCTCGGCGGTTCGGGGAGGCGTTCGACCGGCTCGAGCGGGTGTCGCAGGGACCCGCGAGCCGCGACCTGCTGATGCGGGCGGTGCCGGACCTGGTGGAAGCGGCCGTGCGCAAGGGCGTGCCGGATCGCGTCGAAGGGCCGCTGGCGGCCTTCCGGCACTGGGCCGAGCAGGTCGACCGCCCGGTCGCCACCGGACTCGCCCTGCGCTGCCGGGCCCTGCTGGCCGGAGACGACGCCGCCGACGCGCTGTACGCCGAGGCGCTGCGGCTGCACGAGCGGCACGGCGGCCCCTATGAGCGCGCCCGTACCCACCTGGTCTACGGCGAGTGGCTGCGCCGCCGGCGCCGCCGTACCGAGGCCCGCGCCCATCTCGCGGCGGCGGTGTCCGCGTTCGAGGGCATCGGCGCGCAGCTGTGGGCCGAGCGTGCGCGCGGCGAGATGGCCGCCTTCGGGGAACGGGGCGACGAGCCCCGGCGCAGCGGCCCGCTCACCCTGCTGACCCCGCAGGAGCTGCAGGTCGTCCGGCTGGCCGCGGGCGGTCACACCAACAAGGAGATCGCCGCACAGCTCTTCCTCAGTCCGCGGACCGTCGGCCACCACCTCTACAAGGCGTACCCGAAACTCGGCGTCGCCGGCCGCGCCGAGCTGGTCGGCCTCGTCTAACCGGTGCCCGACGCCAGTCATCGGCCTCCCGGACACCGGTAACGGTGACCGATGCCCCACCGGGAGCCCTGGCATAGCGTTTCCAGTGTTCAGAGCCGCTGCCGACCGAGCAGCGCCCAGACGAGGAGACGACGATGACCAAGTACTTCCTGAGCCTCCCGCACGACTCCGCCGAGGAGCCGACGATGGAGGACATGGACCCCGCGGAGCTGCAGGAGATCATCGCCGCGGTCGACGGGTTCAACACCGCCCTTCAGGAGTCGGGCGCGTTCGTCACCGCCGGCGGCCTGCAGCCGCCGTCGACCGCGACCACGGTGGACTACTCCGGTGACAGCCCCGTCCTCACGCCAGGCCCGTTCGTCAAGGCCGACGAGTACCTCGGCGGCTTCTGGATCATCGAGGCCGAGAACGACGACGTCGCGATCGAGTGGACCAAGCAGGCCTCGCGCGCGCTGCGAAGCAGGATCGAGGTCCGCGCCCTCCAGGAGGCGCCCCCGGCCTGACGGCCCGGCCGCCGACACCGCAATGCCCAAGAACGCACGCGGCGCCCCGGCCGACGCCATTCCGTCGGCCCGGCTTCAGGCCGCCCTGGTCCCAGAGGCGGGGGCGGCCTCGTGCGTACCATCTGAAATCAGCGGACAAAACGGTCGAAGATCTGGGGCCGACGGCAAAGCGGCCGTCGAACCCCCGGGCCAGAAGGGAGGATCGGGGATTTGTACCCCGGAAGGGCGGTAAACCCCGGGTATCCTCCTCATATGTGCGGCTGACCTCGACCAGCCGATCCCCGACGCCAGCGAGTGCCGGCCGACGACACGGACATGAGACCGCGGGCAGCATGGCTCCACATTGTCTGCTTAAAGGCCGACGTTTTTGGGTTTCGCTCAATGTTCCTGGAGCCGGGGTCCCGTATCGAAGGGTGACCGTTTGATGCCGGGACCCCAGGGCAGCTATTGACGATGGGCTTCAGAGAACCGTTACGGACGGCCGTCGTCGACGGCTCCTATATCCCGCCGATCAGAGGAACGAAGGCCGGATCAGGGGTCTGCGGCTGATCGGATATGGGAGGGGATCTTCATGGTCGAGGAGCGTCCGGGCAGCGAGGCGGTGGTCGGCGATGAACTGCTGGCGAGGATCGGTGTTCCGTCCGAACTCGGGGAGGCGAACCGCGTCGTCGGTCATCTGTTGAGCGAGACCATATGGCCTCGGATTCGGGCTCAGGAAGCGGGAGAGACGGCCTCGCGGGAGGTCGGTATCCATGATGCGGGTATCGGGCTTGCCGATGATGACAGGGAGGTCGGCCCCGGCGACTTCGCTCTATCGGTCACTTTGACGGGCCCCGCTTCCGAGGGGGAGGTGCGGAGGATGCTCGCGCCGGCGCTGGGCGCGGAAACGGCCGCTCGCATCCCACTTCGGTTCGAGGTAAGGGAATCCGCGGAACTCGGACCGGCATACGCTGATGAGTACCGAAGGCATATCCGTCCCGCCCCTGGGGGAGTGTCGATCGGCAACAAGAGGAAGACCAAGACCCAGGGAACCCTGGGCTGCTTCGCCAGGGGACGCTCCGGGGAGCGCCAGAACATGACCTTGGGGCTCTCGTGCTGGCACGTCATCGCAGAGGTCGGGAGAGCGAAGCCTCAGAAGGGTGACGTCGTCCTCCAGCCGAGCTATCCGGCGATCGAGGATCTCGGCGGCGATCCAGAGGCTGAGAAGTACCGCCTCGAGACGCTGGAGAGCTGGGCTGATCCCAAGCCGTTCCCAGCGGAGAACACGGCTGACGCCGCTGTCTTCCAATGCCTTGATCCGAAGGCTGCCGACTGGCGCATATTCGACAGTCAAGCCACATGGATCACCTATTCGAAACTTGTCGACCAGACCGTGGATGTGCGGCCGAAACTTGAAGTGGGAAAATGTGGGCAGACTTCAGGAACTACGAGGGGAGTGGTCAAGAGAATAGCTCTGAAGAGGAGCATTAAAAGGGAGGATGATAAAGGGCGGGTGATCTATTTCGATTATGTGGACGTGGTGGAGATCGGCCATAAAGGCGACACTACTTATCCGTTCGCCCTTCCGGGGGACTCGGGGTCGATCTGCTGGAAGGAGAAGATGAATGGCTCCTTCATTCCTTTGGGAATGATGTTCGCGGAGAAGGTGGTCAGCAAGACCGAATCGTATGAATTCATGAACTTGATCAAACATGTCAAAGACGTGCTTGATGTCGAGCTGCTTTATGGAAAAAACCCGAACAGTTGATTGGATTAGAAATCCTCTGGCGCGCGTAACGGTGAGTTCGCCCGGCGCGGTGGAGGGCCCATCATCGTTGGTGACGGCGTAGTGGTCATCGCCGTTCTTCGTGTCGGAACCCGGTGATGAGGGCGTCCAGGCCCGCTTCGAAGAGGCGGTCGGTGGAGAGGGTGAAGAACTCGGGGCCCACCTGGGCGGCTGCGGGGCGGTGCGCTCGTCGATGGATTCGAGCCTCGGTGGTCCCTTGGGGCTGGTCGAAAAGCATCCCGCGCACGGCGGGGTGCGCGCGCAGGATCGCGGGGCTGGCGAACATCCGGACGAATGAGTGCGCGGAGCCGGGGCGGTCGGTCCGCAGCGGCCGGTGCACGGCCTGGCTGCCGAGCACGCGTCCGGCGGTCAGCGCTCTTCGCGGAAGAGCACGTGCCTGCGCACGATGGGGTCGTACTTGCGCAGCTGGAGCCGGTCGGGGTCGTTGCGGCGGTTCTTGCGGGTGACGTAGGTGTAGCCGGTCCCGGCGGTGGACCGCAGTTTGATCACCGGGCGGACGTCGTCGCGGGCCATGGGCTGACCCTCCTTCCGGACATGCGGCGTGAACCGTTTCGAGAATGATAACCATTATCATATGGTGATGAGTGTAGGGCCGCCAAACCTTGGCGCCCTCAAGCCCAGGGGGCCGGCGCGGTAGCGCGAGCCGCGCCGGCCCCCTGAGGTGCGACGACGAAGGGATCCGCCGATGACCCGGAAGGCCGACCGTGCGGCCGGACGCCCGAACCCGCTGCTGGGAGTGGCCTATATCGACTACAAGGACACGGCGCTGCTGCGGCGGTTCATCTCCGACCGGGGCAAGATCCGCAGTCGGCGGATCACCGGGCTCACCGCGCGCCGGCAGCGCATGCCGGCCCGCGCGGTGGAGAACGCGCGGGAGATGGCCTTGCTGCCGTATCCGGACGCCGAGGCGCGGGTACGTCGCGGATCCTGAGCGTCCCGCACGGATCGGGTCTCCGAGCGGGGCGGTGACCCGGCGCGCGACGCCGGCCCGCGCCAGGGGCCGGTCTGCGGTCGGGGCGGCGGTCAGCGCACCCAGGTCTCGCCCGGCCGAGAACCGTCGCGGCGCGGGCCGGGCGTCGTGCTCTCGGCCGGGTTCCGCCTCGGCCAGTTCAAGGTGAAGTGGACGGGGACGGTCCTTGCTCGGCTGCGGAGCACGCGTACCGGGATCACACCGTTCAGGTTATTAGAACGATAATCATTATCAAAGCCGCTTTCGCGGCTGGGGCAAGGGAGGGCGCCGGGGATGGCGAAGAGGAGCAAGACCGTCCGCAACGAGCACCGGGCACGGGTGGTCGCCGCCTATGCCGAACGGCGGGCCGAGCTGAAGCGGATCATCAGGAGCCCGCAGAGCACGGCCGAACAGCGGGCGGCCGCCATGGTCGCCCTGAACCGGCAGCCGCGTGACGCCGCCGCCTGCCGGCTGCGCAACCGGGACTCCATCGACGGCCGGCCCCGAGGACACCTGCGCAAGTTCGGACTGTCGCGTATCCGCTTCCGCGAGATGGCCCACCGCGGGGAGCTGCCGGGGGTCACGAAGTCGAGCTGGTAGTGGACGCCGCCCCGGGCGCCGCGGCCTGGTCGCGCGGTGTCGCACCGCGACTCTCCGCGGCCCTGGGGCCGGGTGCGCCGTCGCAGCCTGAGCAGACGCCGGACAGTTCGAACGAGTAGTGGAGCGACCGGTATCCGGTCTCGCGGCCGATGCTGCTGACCAGGCGCGACAGCGGCTCGCGCTCGGGTACCTCCTCGACGCGTCCGCACCGGCGGCAGCGCAGGTGGTGGTGCCGGCCGTCGTTCCCGCACATCCGGTACAGGCGTTCCCCGGCAGGGGACTGGACGGTGTCGAGGGCTCCGCTCTCCGCCAGCTGGTGCAGGACGCGGTAGACGGTGGACAGGCTCGGCCGGCGCTCGGGCTCCGCGGAGTCGGCGATGAGAGCGTGCACCTCCTGGGCGCTGCGGAAGCATGAGGCGCGGTCGAGTACCCGCAGGACCGCCTGGTCATATCTCGTCACGCGCGCCACTGCTCCGCCTCCTTCACGGGCCGGCCGGCGCGGCCGTGCGCGGGCGCGCGGGCTCCGGGACGGGGACGCGGGCCCCGGTGAGCGCGCTCCCCGGTGGTGACATCGGCGACGTACGCCTGCGCGGTGGCGGCCGGCGCCGCGACGGCCGCCCCGAACACCGTGGCGACGAACAGCACGGACAGGAGCCCGCCGTCGAGGGCTGGGGCCATGCCGGCCTGAGACACCGCGGCGGAGGCCGCCATCGCCAGGCAGCCCAGCAGCAGAGCCGGCACGGGAACGGCCTTGCGGCCCCACAGCCGGCTGCGCCGGCCCCGCAGGCGGCCGGCGGCCACCATGGTCAGCGCCGCGACTCTTGTGACCTGGCCGATCTCCCACTCCGCCATGCGCAGCGCCCGCGACAGCGGAGCGATCACCGGCATCAGCGGCTGCTGCCCGAGGTATCCGCCGAACACCGCGAAAAAGACCAGGGGGAGGGTGCGGCCGGGCGGAGCGCTCGTGCCGGGTGGCGGGGGGACTCCGGGAGGCTGGGCTGCCGTGGACACTGGTCTCACATCCGATCTGGCTCGCCTGGCGGGCGGCACGCGGGCGCACGGTCGGGACCGGTGAACGGGAGCGCCGCGGCGACGCATTGCCGATGCCCACCACGACAGGAGCCCCGGCCGCTACGGCACGCCGCCCGGGACCACGGGTGCGGGCGCCGGGAGTGGTGCCGGACAGAGGAAGCCCACCGAACCTTGAATGATAATGATTATCATATCAATCAAGCGGTTCGTCGATGCCTCCGCTTGCGTGCCGACAAGCCCCTGGCGTGGCAGCCCGCTCGGCCGTGGGATCGGAGCTGCCGGCGGCGGCAAGCCGATCGCAGCGGAGCGGCGGACGGAAGCCGCTCGCCGCTCCGCTGCGCGGCCGTCAGCCGTGCGAGCGACGGCGAGGCGCCCGCCACGCCGCCGTGGAACCGCGCCGGCACCCTGCCGCCGCGTGCCGATTCTCCCTGCGCGCGGACGCTGCGGAGAGCGCGGTCGGGTCAGGCCGTGGGAGGGCCCGACCCGTCATGCGGCGGCCCTCTCGCCGCGGGCCGGACGCGGCACCCGGCGGGGGTTGATCAGGATCAGCGTCGTGGCGACGGCGAGCAGGGACAGCGCGGCCGAGGCGGTGAGAACGGCCCGGGTGCCGGAATGCGCCGCCGACCAGGAAAAGCGTGATGGTCCTGTGTCAGGTCGTGTGACCGGCCGAGGACCAGGCGTATTGGCGGCGTTCCCGTGGAGGATTCGCTCGGTCAGTGCGGATAGGCGATCCGTGGTTCGAGTCTGCATCTCGACGGCGCCAAGGATCGCGAACAATAGCGACTGTGATCGGAGGAATCGCGAGTGGAACTCTCCGTTATGGCTTATCTCGACGAGCTCGTCAGGCCAAGGTTCGACGGCAAGGACTGACTCCCGGCACCGCTTGGCGAGGCTCATTCCAAGTGGCGTGTCGCCCAGAGGTCGTGAGGCACTCAGGGTTCACACCTCTGGTACGTCTTACTCGGGCCACTCGTTGGACTGAATGATCTCCACGAAGTTCTCGCGCTGGAACGACGGGTCGAAGTGGGCGAGAACGTCGTCGTTCATGGTGCCGAAGGTGGTCTGCGGCCGGTCGGCCATGCCGTCGTAGAACGCCTGGACGATCTTCTTCTTGAAGTCGGGGCGGGGGTGTGCGGCGACGACTTCTGCGCGCTGCTGGTCGGTGATCTGGTCGAGATCGAATCCGAGGACGTCGGTCTCGACGCCGAGGGTGACGACGGCGGTCTCGGGGGCGAGGTGCATGGGGACTTCGGGGGTGGTGTGCAGGGCGATGGCGAGCCACACGTCGCGGGCTTCCTTCTCGGAGCGGCCGTGATCGCGCAGGAAGGCATACGCGGCCTCGGCACCGTCGAGTTCGAAGCGCCGATCGGTTGTGCGGTAGGCGCTTGTCAGGCCAAGGTCGTGGAACAGTCCGCCGACGTAGGCCAGTTCGGGGTCCACGTCGATGCCGCGCGCCTTCGACTTGAGCATTCCCCAGAGGAAGACGCGGCGCGAGTGATGGAAGATCGTGTCGTCTGCGGCCTCGCGGACCAGCGCGGTCGCGTCGCGGACGAGGGCGGTGTCGGGAATCGTGATCCCGGCGATCGTGTCAGGCATGAAGCTCCTTGGATGCGTGTCGGTGCGGTCCGCCCGGAGGACGGACATCTCCACAGTCGCGGATCGAGCGTGCGCGTCGTGAGCGTCTGAACTGACCGAGACTCCACAGAATCGGACATCCTGCTGCAGAATCAGCTGGTCACGCCTCTGGTGAGCGTGACGCGGACTGCTCGTGTCCGAGGACCCGGAGGAGGGCGAGCATCGTCGTCCTCGCGCTCATCGCGGCGACCGGGATCGGCCTCGCCCGCACCGGGCGGAGGAACTGACGACTACCGCCCGCGCATAGCCGAAACCTCATCGGGCCATGCTGTGCCGAACTGGCGTTGGTGGCGGCTCGGCGGCAACCCATACTCGCGGACGAAGACCCGGCGGAACGTCTCGGTGCTTCCGAACCCTGCGAGCCGAGCCGTCTGGGACACGTTGTGTCCTTCATCGAGCAGGATGCGTGCGCGATCCAGGCGCATCTGCTCAACGAATCGCGAGGGCGAGACGCCGAGTTCGGTCGCGAAAAGGCGCCGCAGGTGCCGGGCCGTGACGCCGGCTCCTGCCGCCAGGGAGTCCACGGTGTGATCGGCGGCCGGGTCGCCCGTGATGACGTCAACAACGGTCTTCAGCACTGGCTGCTGCGGGATCGGCGCACGAAGCGGAGCGGAGTACTGCGACTGCCCGCCCGGCCGCTGCAAGTACAGGACGAGCTCGCGGGCGATCGAGCGCGCCAGGCCCGGCCCGTGATCGGCCTCGACGAGCGCGAGGGTCAGATCCAGGCCGGCGGACACGCCGGCCGAGGTGAACACGTCGCCGTCTGCGACGTAGATCGCATCGGGGAGTACCTCGACATCCGGGAATGCGCGCTCCAGTAGCCCGGCATGCCGCCAGTGGGTCGTCGCCCGTCGACCATTGAGGAGTCCCGCCTGAGCAAGAACGAACGCCCCAGTGCAGACAGATGCCACGCGAGTCGCCAGGGAGGCGAGGTGCCGTGCGGAGCCAAGGAGCGACGCCCCGATGGGCCGATCGACCAACCGATCTCCACCGGCGACGATCAGCGTATCCACACGCTCGGGCACGGTTGCGGGTCCCGTCACCTGCAGTCTCGTACCGATGGACGTGGTAACGGCATCACCGCTGGGCGAAACGAACCGCAGCCGATAGTGTGCGCCTGCGCGGTTCGCTTCGGCAAGGACCTCCGCGGGTCCCGACACATCCAGCAGTTTGACATCGTCGAAGACGAGAAAGACGACCTCGTGGAATGTCGGGGTGGGCATGCGTGCCTCCGCGTCAGGCGGTGTCTTCGCGCATGTGCGCACAGACGAGCTCTGCCGGCTGGACGGCGTTCAGCGCCGCGCCCTTCCGCAGATCATCGCCACTGACCATATAGGTCAGCCCTCGCCCGTCCGGCATCCCCTCATCGCGCCGCACCCGGTCGATGAGCGTCGCCTCTGTTCCCGCCGCGCCGCGGCGTCGGGACACCGACGCCCTCCACGCCCACGGCCCCGGCAAGGAAGGCACGCGCCTCGTCGGCGGAGATCGGCTCGTCGAACTCGGCGTCGATCGTCATCGAGGGGCCGGTGAGGACGGGACGCGCACGCACGCCGAGCAGCTCCTCGTTGCCCGTGCGGCCCATGCCGGAAACCGCTTGGTACGTGCTCACGACAAGGCGCCGCAGGCGACCGGGAACATCCTCTCCCGCAGGATCGAGCGGCGCCTTGGGGATCGGAGGGGGCGGACCGTGCACCATGCGTTGTCCAGCCAGTTGCATATTCCTGCCGATACCGATTGTGACTATGCCTCTAATATGTTGGTGTGGGCGATGCGCTGCTGCTTGAGTTCTCCGATCTCCTTCGACGCCATGCGAGGTCCGATCTTTCGACACCGCTGGAGGGGGTGACGATCTGCAAGATGGATGACACGGACGTGCTCAGCGCGTCGATGTCCGGCACGGTCTTCGCCGCGATGGCTGAGGGCTGCAAGCGGCTCGCGGTCGCCGATCGTGTCTACGAATACCGAGCGGGCCAGCATCTGGTCGCCCCCATCGATCTGCCGGTGACCGGTCAGGCCATCGGCGCGACTCCGAGCAGCCCGACCCTGGGATTCGGCATGGCGCTCGAACCGGCCGCGATCGCGGAGGTTCTGTTGGCCGCCGGCCCGGGTGATCTTCCGCGTACGAGCGGTCGAGCCCGCCTGGGCATGGTTGTCGGGGAGACGTCGCATGAACTGCTCGATGCGATCGTGAGACTGCTCCGGCTGCTCGATCGGCCACAGGACCGCCGGGTGCTGGCCCCCGTGTACAAGCGTGAGATCCTCTGGCGCCTCATGACCGGCGATCAAGGAGACGTCGTCCGTCAACTCGGCCTGGCAGACAGCGGCCTGAGCAGCGTCGCTCACGCCGCGCAGTGGATCCGGGAGAACTACCACCAGAGTTTCAAGGTCCAGGATCTCGCGCGCATGGCGAACACGAGCGTGTCAGCGTTCCACCGGAACTTCCAGGCCGTCACGTCCATGAGCCCGATCCAGTTCCAGAAGCATGTGAGGCTGCAAGCCGCGCGGTTGATGCTGCTCAACGAACCCAACGACGTCACCGGGGTCGCCCACCGTGTCGGGTACGGAAGCTCCACGCAGTTCAGCCGCGAGTACCGGCGCCAGTTCGGCACGTCGCCCAGCGCGGACGTCGCCCGTTTCCATCAGGCGGGGTCCCGTCCTCCGCAGTCGGCGCTCCCATAGGTGGGATCGTCCGAGCGACCGCCGGCAAACCGGGCCAAGACCTGCAGGATCGTGCATGGGTGCAAGAGGATCGTGATGTTCCAGATCCTGTTCTGCGGGTTCCATGGATCGAGCGAGAGAGCGTCACCATGACCAGCGAGCTTGATGACGAGCCATGCCCTTCAGGAATGGCTGAGCGTCGACGTGCTGGCGTCCATCGTGGGGTGCGCCCTATCGCAGAACCAAGAGGTCGCTCGAACACCACCCTGAGTTCGGCGGCACGATAGGAGGAACACCCGTGGGAATCAATGTGATCGACAAGATCTACGTCAACGGCGAGTTCGTGACTCCGCACGGTACCGAGATGTTCGATCTGTTCAACCCTGCCATCGGGCAGGTCATCGGCCAGGTCCAGCTTGCTGACGAGGTCGACACCCAGGCCGCGGTCGCCGCCGCCAAGGCCGCCCTGCCGGCGTGGTCGGCGACGACCCGCGAGGAGCGGATCGACGCCCTGCGACGCATGCGAGACGCCGTCACCGTCAGGCGCGACGAACTGCTCGAGGCCGTCCGCCTCGAGTACGGGGCGCCCGTCCGAAACGAGTGGATGGTCGACAGCGCCATCGGCGCGTTCGAGGACATGATCACGACGCTGGAGACCTTCGAGTTCACCCGGCAGGTGGGCAATACGACCGTCGAGATGGCGCCGGTCGGTGTCGCCGGCCTGATCAGCCCCTGGAACGCGGACGCGTTCTTCATCGCCGACAAGATCGCGACCGCACTCGCCGGCGGGAACACGGTCGTCATGAAGCCGAGCGAGATGAGCGCGACCCAGACCCGGGTCATGACCGAGGCGTTGCACGATGCCGGCCTGCCCGCCGGTGTCTTCAACATCGTGACGGGCCGTGGCGACGTGGTCGGGAGCACGATCACCCGGCACCCCGACGTGCCCAAGATCTCCTTCACCGGCTCGACGTCCGTCGGTAAGTCGATCTTCCGCGACTCGGCGGACCTGGTGAAGAACCTCACGCTGGAGCTCGGCGGCAAGTCCCCGTCGATCATCCTCGACGACGCCGACATGAGCACTGCGATGTTCGGTGCGCTCGCCTCCGGGTTCGTCAACAGCAGCCAGGCATGCGTCGCGGGCACACGAATCCTGGTCCCGGTGTCGCGGTACGAGGAGGCACTCACCGCGGCCGTCGAACAGCTCGCCGACTTTCCGGTCGGGGACCCGGCCGACCCTGCCACCGTGATCGGGCCCATGGTCAGCCAGAAGCAGTGGGAGCGGGTCCAGGGGTACATCGCACGCGGGGTCGAGGAGGGCGCCCGGCTGCTGGCCGGCGGTCCCGGCAAGCCCGAAGGTCTGCCGGACGGCTACTTCGTGCGTCCGACCCTGTTCGCCGACGTCACGAACGACATGACCATCGCCCGTGAGGAGATCTTCGGCCCGGTGCTCTCGATCATCGCGTACACCGACGAGGAGAACGCCGTCGAGATCGCCAACGACACCGACTACGGCCTCCACGGATACGTGTTCTCCGCAGACCAGGAGCGCGCCAAGCGCATCGCCTCGCGGATCGAGGCGGGTCGTGTCTCGATCAACGGCGGCCAGGAAGGGGTCTCGACCTTGCCCTTCGGAGGGTTCAAGCAGTCGGGGATCGGCCGCGAGTACGGCGTCGCCGGGCTCGAAGGGTTCCTCGAGACCCGCTCGGTGTTGGTGTGAGCATGTGCACCGCCATCGGGCAACGCGGACCGAGGAGCTGATGGGTCGGGTGGGACGCGCTGTACGTCCCACCCGACCCATCGGCGTATGGCAAGACACCCGGGACGCCCGGCTGAGCACGAATGAGGGCGTGGTGGGCGTCCCATGCGCGGTCGAGCGCGTCGGAGCCGGGTCGGCACAGGGCGGCCGGCACGGCGGTGACCGCCTGCTCCCACGGTTCCCCGGCGTGGTGGTCTCCACCAGCGCCTGGCCTGGTCGACGCGCGGTGCTCTCGCTGCCCAGGTACGCCTCGACCGGCGACGACTCCGACCTGGCCGGGGTTCACGGGCCTTCTCCCGAGTGGAGGTGCCTCCGACCGGGGGCGCAGGGCGCTGTGGAGGGAGAGCCTGGGAGCGTGGTCGCCCATGGCCCACAGGTACAGGCGTTCGCGCAGGCGGAGGCGGCGGGTCCGGGCCTCCTCGGTGAGGTGGCGGCGGATGTCGTCGACGGTGAGCCATTCGCGGACCTAACCGGCCCCTGCGGTGTTCCCCAGGGCCTCCAGGGTCACGGCGAGGGCCGCGCAGATCGCGCGCAGGTTCTCGTCGGCCGCCTCCACGTGCCGGTGGTGGATCTCCACGGCCTCCACGAGCTGCGCGCCCAGGGCGCCCAGGGCCGGGGCCAGGTCGAGTCCGGGATCGTCCCGGGCGCACGCGCGCAGGGTCCCCACCGCCTCCTGGAAGGCGGCCAGCGCCTCGTCCGGCTGCCCCGCCTCGCCGAGGTGCAGGCCCAGGCTGGTCGGCGCGTCGCCCAGGATGATCATGTGGTGGCCCCGCTGGTCCGGGTCGGTCTCGGCCAAGCGCCGCTGGATGGCGACGGCCTCGCGGGTCGGCGGGACGGCCCGCTCCGGCGCCCCCGACGAAGCGAGCAGGGCGCCGAGTTCGACCAGGGCGATGACCAGGTCCGTCGCGTGCGCTCGGGGTCCTCGTCCGCCATCCGACGGCGCCCGGCGACCTCCTCCTCGATCAGCGACAGCGTGAACTCCCACCGCCGCGCGATCCCCTCGTCGTGGTCCGGCTCGGCCACCGCGGCGGCCGGCGCGAACGCCTCCGCACGATCCAGGTCCGGGTGCTCGGCCAGCAGGTCCTCCAGCCGCGGCCGCCACCCGGCCACGAGCTGCTCGCGCGCCACGTCGGGCTCGGAGGCCCGGGTCACGAGCCCGTTGTCCCCGTCCAGCCGGGCCTGCACGGCCGGCCGCGCTTGCGGATCGCGCCCGAACAGCCGCAGGACCCGCCCCTGGACGCTCGTCCACGCCTGGGTGGCCATCGCGGTGACGATGGTGCTCGCCCCGGTCATGGCCGGTTCTCTGGCCTCCTCGAACGTGGTCCCTCCCGGCGACGCCGCGCGGCCGATGACGCCGGCTCCGTGCGGGAACGCTACCGCCGGCCGCGGCCCCCGGCAGCTTTCCCACAGTGACAAAACGCTGGCGCCCGTGACCGGTTCCGGCACCCGGTGACCGCCTGGGGGACCGGTGCCGTTCGTCGCCGGGTGGACAGGAACCAGCGCTCGGTGGAGCCGGGAAGGCCGCAGTCAGGAGAGTCCGCCCTGGACGGCGGGCGCGTGGGCGCCACTCCTCGGCCGGCCCGTCGAGGACCACCGAAGCGACCCGCCCGCCGCCGCACGCGCGGGCGAGCGCGTTGCCGGCCTGATGCGCGTCCCGGTCGGTGGAGCTGGTCCGGCCTCTCAACAAGCGCGCGGGAGATCCTGGCGGTCCAGGAGGGCGGTGCCCAGCGGGGTGATGCTGTGCAGGACGTGTTGGCGTTCGCGGTTGGAGCTGACCAATCCCGCTTCGCGAAGGGTGCGGGCGTGCTGGCTCGCCGCTGCGGACGAGACGCCGAGCACGCGTCCGAGCTCTGTTGTGGTGCACCCTGAAGCGATGGCCTCCAAGGCCCTGGCCCGCGTGGCTCCGAGCAACTGCGCGAGCGCACCGGCGTCACGCTCCGACGCGGGGAAGCGCACGGTGCCGTTGTGCAACGGATAAGCGAGCACGGGCGGTAGTTCGGGGTCGGCGAGTGTGATCGAGTGTCGGGTGCAGAAGTAGGCCGGGATGAGACGCAGCCCGCGGCCCCGCAGGTGCAAATCGCGGGAGAACGGATAGGTGACGTGCAGGATCGGCGGCTCCCAGCGCATCAGCGGCCTGAAGCTGTGGAGCAGTCCGTCGATTCCGCCATCGAGAAGCGCCCTGGTCCGTCGTAGCCGGTCGGCGTCGATTTCGCTGCGGATCTGCAATTCGTACGGCGCGATCACGTACCGGTGGTAGGTACCCAGCATCGCGCCGAATTCCCGTCGCGCCGTTCGCCCGCCTGTGGCCAGGCTCCAGACCCACCTCGGCGTACCCGTGAGGGCGTCGAGCCGACGTAGTTCGCTGTGGATGCGCTGGGGCGGAGTCTCGACCACTGAACTTATCTGCCCCGAAATCTCCTCTGTCTCGCGCCAAGGCGTCAAGAAATCAGGGGTGTACCCCGCATGCGGTGCCAGCGAGCACACTGCGGAACAGATATTCCGGACAGATCGATTTTCGGTCATGCGCTCTCGAACAGTTGCATACCAAACGTTGTAAGGAGCGCGTCCGCGGCGTGTTTGGAGCAGGTGGGAGCTCAGAATGATCTCCCACATGGCGTCCGGTGCTGAGTCGATTCGGACTCGACCGATATCCTCGGGCGTGAAGTGGATACGCAGCATCTCTCCCCCAGAAGATGATCACTGTCGTATCGGCTGTACGCCACCAAGGGTCGCATGAATTTGTCGGTAGACACGGAAGGCGGTGCGATGGCCGGCTGACCACATCCGGACCTGGTGCCCGGTGATTCGTTTACACGAACCAACTTCGCGGATTTCACCTCGTTGATATTCTGCTTCCGTCCACGCCGAAACATGACGTGATGAATTCGGGCGTCTTAGCCGAGGCGTCCGGTGAGTGGGACACGTCCCGGTCGACGCGGTGCTGGTGGTCCGTCACCTCTGCGGTTGAGGAACATTCAAGAAGAATCGGTACAGGTTTTACCCGTACCGATTCTCCTCACGGCCGAATAGTCGGCTCTTGCTCTAGCGGATGCGGTAGGCGCTGACCCAATTGCCAATCGACCTGTAGCCGGACCTGTCGACGACGATCGCACCCCCGGTGCAGTCGTGGTTGTCCCACAGCTCCACCACGCGGCTGCTCTCGGTTCGGGCGGAATTGATCCTGTCGTTCCAGCCGGAGCCGACGTAGTAGCACTGGCCGACGTTTCCGTTGAGCCAGGTGTTCGGACCTTCGAAGTCCGTGTAGTCGTAGACGTGGACGCCACGGACCTGCGGCGCGGCGCTGGCCGGCGCCGCTGACAGCGCGGCCATCCCCAAGACGGCCACCGTGGCCATCATCGTCATCGTTGTCTTCCTCAACACAGCGACCCCTTACAGGAATCGTCGGTGGCGGTCGCCACCGACCATCCCGATGGTCACGGATTCCCCCGCCACCCAGGAAGGCCTTTCAGTCCACCCTGAAAACCGCAGGTCACAGCCAACGGCGCCCCGCACGGCACCTCTTCTCCTCTCAGAGTGCGTTAAGCGAGCTGATGCCCCTTCGTCGTTGCGGTCGGTTGGACGAGGTCTGCTGGCCGGTCAGCCGCCGTTCGGCCTGCGGGCGCGGCTGGCGCGGACACCGGACCGCTGGTGAGCAGGTTCTCTGCGTATACCGCGACTGAGTTGGTCACGGTCGGCCCGGTGTCCGCGGCGTCGGGCTTCACGCCGTAGGAGCTATACCCGGACTCCTACCGTCGAAGGTCCTGTCGAAGGTCGGTCGTCGCGGGACCGGCTGGGACGGCGGGGGTTCGAGGCCATGTCCAGGCGGAGCGCAGGATGAACGCCAGGAGCAGCACCTCGATTCCGATGGAGAGGCCGTAGAAGGGGGCCCAGTCCCAGGACTCCCCTACCGCGTTGAACGCCGAGTAGGGGATGTAGAGCGATGCAACGACGAGGTTCGTGGCGCGGTTCACCCGGGCGGGCAGCGTCATGGAGAACATCACCATCAGGGCCGGGATCGCCACGGACGCGAGCATAATGGTCAACAGCGTCGGGCTGATGTCGAACTCGAAGATGACGCCGGCCAGGATGTTGTCGACGGTGCCAGGCTTGTAAAGGTGGAAGTAGTCGACGTAGATGTAGAGGAACATGAAGCTGGTCCATGCGGCGGCGAGCTTGGCCTGCACGGGGACCGGCGGGTTGTCGAGCAGGTCCGGGGTTCTCGTCCGGGTGGTCATCGGTTCTTCTTTCGATAGGAGCGGTCCGTCCGCCGGAGTGGCGGCAGGTTGGGGCGTACATACGCACGGGGTTGGATCGTTCTCGTCGGTCCGGTCGTCAGATGGTGACGACGGCCTTCCCTCGGGTGTGGCCGGCCGCGACGTGGCGGAGGGCGTCGGCTGCTTCGCCGACGTTGCGGGTGCTGCACACACCCGTCCCCTCGGCGGCAAACGCCTTGGCGATCTGTACGGCGAAGGAGCCCACACCGCCCGACATGCCCGTGACCAGTACCGTCTGGCCTGGTCGAACGTTCGCGATCTTGCGCAATGCCTGCAAGGCCGCCATGGCCGAGGTGGGCACCGCTGGCGCGTCCACGACCGACAGGTCGGCGGGCACGGACAAGAGCGTGTCCGGGACGCAGGCGGACTCCGCGAGCGTTCCAGCGGTGCTCTGGCCGGACACCTCGTCGCCGGGGCGGAGAGCGGTGACATCTCACCGGTCATGACCAAGTAGGCGCCAGGATGTACCGAGGCCGCGCCCGCCTGGACGCGCACATCGCCTCGACCGGGCAGCGGTGGCCCGACCTCGGACGACTCGAGCACTGAATTCGGCCCGCATCGTCGTCGCCCCGGCCGGACTCGCCCCCGGCACCAGGCGTGCTCCGGCATTCGATCGCTGTTCGATTCCCACAGCAGCCTCCTCACGTCCGAGCTACGACTCTCGCCGGTTCGTACATCGTACGTCGTACACTGTACTAGGACTAGTACGCTGTACCATGACCGTGCGCTGAACGATTGTCAAGCCGTTCGAGGGAGCGAGTAGACCCGTTGTCTGAGAGGGAACGACGCCAGGTCGCGTCGGATGCGGGGCTGAGCAAGAAGCGGGTGGTGGCCGAGGCGGTCCGGCTCGCCGACCGCGAGGGGGTCGGCGAGCTGAGCATGCGCCGGCTGGCTCGCGCGCTCGGCGCGGGCGCGATGTCGCTCTACTACTACGTGGCGAATAAGGAGGAGTTGCTGGACGCCATGATCGACGTCGTGTTCGAGGAGATCGAGCTCCCGCCTGAAGAGACCGACTGGCAGTCGGCGATGCGACGTCGGGCGGTATCCGCCCGACAGGTTCTCGCCCGCCACCCGTGGGCGATCGGCCTGATGGAGTCGCGGACATCGCCGGGGCCCGCGAGCCTCCGCCACCGCGAAGCGGTCACCGCCTGCCTGCGGAGGGCCGGCTTCCCGGTCTTGATGGCGACGCACGCCAACTGGTTGCTCGACAGCTATGTATACGGTTTCGCCCTGCAGGAAGCCAGCCTGCCGTTCGACGCCGCCGATGAGTTCGCGGACATGGCCGAGGACGTCTTCCTGCCCCAGCTTCCTCCTGACGAGTTCCCCTACCTCAACGAGTCCGCCGCGGTGCTCGCCGCTGCCGGCTACGACCCGGCAGAGGAGTTCACCTTCGGCCTCGACCTCGTCCTGGCCGCCCTCGAGCCCCTGAGAGTGCCTACCTGAGCCTCCATCCGTGGTGTCGTCATGTGATCGTGTGGATTTGTAGTGTTACCGCCAGTCCGCGGGCGGCGCACCAGGTCGAACACGGTGATGCCGGCGGGTGCGATGGCTGTCTGTGGCGGCAGCCCGAGGCGCGTGGCGACGTCTTTGGCCCGTGAGCGCTGGATGTCCTTGCCGTCGAGGTAGACCGTTCCGGCCTTGGGCTTCAGCAGCCGGGACAGGGCACGCGGCAGCGTCGACTTGCCGCATCCGTTCGGGCGGATGATCACAGTGAACACCGGTTTGACGCTCCGCTTCGTGCGGCTGGTGCGCAGATCAGGGCTGCCAGATCATCCCGCGAGCGAACAGCGCGTTCTGAGGCGGGCGGCGCCACAGCAGGTCCGGGCGAGGGGACGGACGGTCGTCCGCCTGCCGGGCGGTCGTGACATCGGCACTGAGGCCGGGGCCGCGCATGTGAACGGTGCCATGGCACAGGATGGCGCCGGCGGGGCGCTGAGCCGTGGAGGAACAAGTGTTCCGCTCATTGGAACTCGGAGCTTCGGCGCCGTTGCCGACCGGCTGTACTGCCCTGTGACGGGCCGGGTGGCGGGTCGCCGACACCGGCGTCGCCCCCCTCGCCATTCGGAGGATTCATGGCCGGCGAACCGCGGTTTCGATTCACCAAGATCGTGGTCGACGATCTCGACGCTCAGGCCGCCTTCTACTCCGCTGTGCTGGGCCAGGTGGTCGGACACCGGTTCGGCGGTGGGGAGGGCGATGGGGTGTTCGAGGAGGTCGTCATGGGGCCGGCGCGGGGCGATGACGGGCCTTCGCTGCTGCTGGTGCGCTATCCGCGCCGCAGGACACCGCGGCCCGGTGAGGCCGTGCTGGGGTTCGCGGTCGCCGATGTGGACGAGACGGTGCGGGCGGCCGAGGCGGCGGGCGGTGTGGTGCGCGCTGAGCCCCGGTTCCTGCCGCAGGTCGCCATGCGCGTCGCCCGGGTCGAGGATCCCGAGGGCCATCTGCTGGAGATCGTGCAGCAGGTATGAGTGCAGGGGAGAGGAGATCGATGTTCGATCTGTCGGGGCGTGCGGCGCTGGTGACGGGAGCCGGTCAGAACGCCGGGGCGGGGATCGCGCGGGCGCTGGCCGCGCGGGGCGCCGCGGTGGCGGTGAACGACCTGGTGCCCGAGCGGGCCGAGGCGGTCAGCGGCGGGATCACCGCGTCGGGCGGGACGGCCGTGCCGGTCGCCTTCGACGTCACGGACCTGGACGCGGTGCGTGAGGGGGTGGCGCGGGCCCGCGCGGAACTCGGGCGGCACGTCGACATCCTGGTGCACAACGCCGGCATCCCCGCCGACTTCGGCCAGGGGCCGTTCCGAACCCTGGCCCCCGGGCGCTGGCGCGGGCCGGTGGAGATCAACCTGTTCGGCGCGATGAACTGCGTGTCGGCGGTCGTCGACGACATGTGCGAAGCGGGGTGGGGACGGATCGTTCAGATCTCCTCAGGGGCCGCGCGCACCGGGTCCGACCAGGGACTCTCGCTGTACGGGGCGGCGAAAAGCGGGGTGGAGGGCTTCATCCGGCACCTGTCCCAGGAGCTCGCGCCCTCCGGTGTCACCGCCAACACCCTGGCGCTCGGCCTGCAGACCAACGCGGCGGGGGATGCGACGGAGGTGTTCGCCGCGAAGATTCCGACGCGCCGGCTCGGCACGCCCGAGGACGTCGGAGCGGCGGTCGTCTACCTCGCCTCGCCCGAGGCGTCCTGGATGACCGGGCAGACGCTCAACCTCAACGGCGGCAGCGTGACGACGTAGAGTAGGCCGATGCCGCCGAGGAAGACGCGTACCGCCGACGTCGGGCCGTCCGCCGGCCACGCGGTGCTGCGCGTGGTCGACGGGATCAAGGAGATGATCGTGTCGGGCGAGCTGCTGCCCGGGCAGCAGATCCGGCAGGAGCAGATGGCGGCCGCCCTGGGGGTGAGCCGGCTGCCGGTGCGCGAGGGGCTGCGCCAGCTCGTGGCGGACGGGCTCCTCACCCATGAGCACAACGTCGGCTTCGCCGTGGCGCGGCTGAGCCGGTCGGAGTTCGACCAGATCTACCTCATGCGGCGGCTGCTGGAGACCGAGGCGATCCGCGCCCTGGCGCGGCCCGGGACCGAGCGGCTGGCGGAGATCGCCGCGCTGGCCGAGGGCGTCGAACGCGCCGCGGCCGACCTGGACCTGCCGCGGATGCGCACGCTCAACAGCGAGTTCCACCTGGCGATCTTCGGGCTGAGCGAGCTGAACCTGGTCGTGGCGGAGATCGCGCGGATCTGGACCTGGGCGCTGCCCTACCACTCGGTCTACCTGCACGACGAGGCGGCGCGGGAACGCATCCTGGCCGAGCACCGGCAGATGGTCGACGCGCTCGCCGACGGCGACTCCGACCGCCTGGTCGAGCTCATGGACCTCCACCGCGCGGGCTCGGAGACGCAGCTTGACCTCATGCTGCGGGCCGGGGCGGCGGTGCGCCCGTACGCGGGCTGAGCGGCCGTCCACTCACCGGAACGTCCGGAATCCTGGCCGGATCCGATCGCTTAGCGTGAGCCGGAATCCGAAGAAGGAGTCCGGTTGACCGCGACGATCGAACTGTCCGCCCACCGCCTGGACGCCGGCGCGCGGCGCCTGCGCGACGAGGTCCGGGCCTTCCTCGACGACGAACGGGCCGCCGGCGCGTTCGTCCCGCGCTGTGACGCCTGGATGACCGTGCCGGACCCCGCGTTCAGCAGGCGGCTGGCCGCCCGCGGCTGGCTGGGCATGACGCTGCCGCGCCGCTACGGCGGCCACGAGCGGTCGCCGCTGGACCGGTTCGTCGCCAATGAGGAGCTGCTGGCGGCCGGTGCGCCGGTCGCCGCGCACTGGATCGCCGACCGTCAGATGGCACCGTCGATCTTGCGCCACGGGACCGAGGAGCAGCGGCGGCGCTATCTGCCCGCGATCGCCCGCGGCGAGTGCTATTTCGCGATCGGGATGAGCGAGGCCGACGCGGGTTCCGACCTGGCGTCGGTGCGCACCCGGGCGCGGAAGGTCGCCGGCGGCTGGGAGATCACCGGCGCGAAGCTGTGGACGACCGGGGCGCACTTCGCCCACGCGATGGTGGTCCTCGCCCGTACGGACGGGGCGTCGACGGACCGGCAGACCGGCCTGTCGCAGTTCATCGTGGACCTGCCGGCCCCGGGCGTCGAGATCCGGCCGATCAGGGCCGTGGACGGCGAGCACCACTTCAACGAGGTGGTGTTCGACGCGGCCTTCGTCCCGGCCGACAGCATGCTCGGTGAGCGCGGCGCCGGCTGGAGCCAGGTCACCGCCGAACTCGCGCACGAGCGCTCCGGCCCCGAACGGTGGATGAGCACGGTGCCGCTGCTGCGGGCCTGGGCCGAGCGGCAGGGCGGCGATCCGGTCGCGGCGCGGGAGCTGGGACGGCTCACCGCGCGCGCGTGGACGCTGCGCCAGCTGTCCCTCTCGGTCGCCGCGACGCTGGCGCGGGGCCGCTCCCCCGAGGTGGCGGCCGCCCTGGTGAAGGACCTGGGCTCCCGTTTCGAGGTCGACGTGGTGGAGACGGTGCGGCGCCTGGCCGGGATCGAGCCTCGCGGCGGCGGGCCTGGCCTGGAAGGACTGCTGGCCGACGCGGTCCTGCACGCCCCGGCCTTCACCCTGCGCGGGGGTGCCAGCGAGATCCTGCGTTCGGTGGTGGCCCGCGGGCTGGGGGTCCGGTGAACGACGAGCTGAGCGAGGACGTCCGCGCCGCGGTCGGCGCCATCCTCGACGGCAGGGACGCGCATCCGGGCGACTTCGACCGTCCGCTGTGGACGGACCTCGCCGAGACGGGCTTCCACCTGCTGGGCGTGCCGGAGGAGGTCGGCGGCAGCGGCGGACGCCTGCGCGACCTGGCCGTGGTGGCCGACCTGACCGCCTTCCACGCCTCCCGGGTGCCGGTCGCCGAAGCGGCGTTCCTGGCCGGCTGGCTGCTGGGCCGGGCGGGGCTCGCCGTGCCGGAAGGACTCGTGGTCGCCTCCCTGGACGAGGCCCGCCGCACCACCGGGCTCCGGCTGTCCGGGTGCCTGCGCACGCCGTGGGCCCGCCACGCCGATCACGTCGTGACGATCGCCCGGAGCGGTGGCGAGCGCGTCGTCGCCGTCGTCCCCACCGGTGGCGGCGTCGAGCGGGCGCGGAACCTCGCCGGCGAGCCGCGCGACACCCTCGTGCTCGATCACGTGGCGGCCATCGCCGCGGCCCCGGCGGACGTCGACGCCGAACGCCTGCGTGAGCGCGGGGCGCTGGCCCGGTCCGTCCAGCTCGCCGGCGCGGCCCGAGCGGTGCTGGAGTCGGCCGGGCGGCACATCACCGAACGGGTGCAGTTCGGCCGGCCGCTCGCCCGCTTCCAGGCCGTGCAGCAGCAGCTCGCCGCGCTGGCCGCCGAGGCCACCGCCATGCGGCTGAGCGCCGATGCCGCGGTCCTGGCGGTCGAGGCCGACGCGGCCGACGCCGGGATCGCCGTCGCCGCCGCGAAGGCCGGCTGCTCGGCCGCCGCGCACACCGTCGCGGCGATCGGCCACCAGTTGCACGGGGCGCTCGGCTACTCCCAGGAGCACCGCCTGGGCGCCGCGACCACCCGGCTGTGGGCCTGGCGCGAGGAGTTCGGCGGTGAGGCCCACTGGCAGGACCGCCTGGCCGCCGCGGTGTCCGCCTCCGGGCCGTGGTGGCCGCTGCTGACGGGCGGCGCCAGATGAGCGCCGTGCTGCGCGGACTGCGGGTCCTCGATCTCAGCCGCGTCCTCGCCGGGCCGCTGTGCGCGCAGATGCTCGCCGACCACGGCGCGGACGTGATCAAGGTCGAGGCCCCCTCGGGCGACGAGACCCGCCGCTGGGGGCCGCCGTTCGTCGACGAGGCGGAAACGACGAGCGCCTACTACCAGGGGCTCAACCGCGGCAAGGCGAACATCGTCCTGGACCTGCGCACCGATGCGGCCCGGAAGGTGCTGCGCGACCTCATCGGCCGTGCGGACGTCGTGGTGGAGAACTTCAAGGCCGGCACCATGCGGCGGTGGGGCCTGGACTACGAGGCGCACCTGGCGGCGGAGTTCCCGCGCCTGGTCTACTGCCGGATCACCGGGTACGGCGTCGACGGGCCGCTGGGCGGCCTCCCGGGCTATGACGCGGTGCTGCAGGCGTACGGCGGGCTGATGAGCGTCAACGGCGAGCGCGGCGGCGAGCCGCTGCGCGTCGGCGTCCCCATCGTGGACATCACCGCGGCGCACCAGGCCTTCGCGGGCGTCCTGCTCGCCGTGCTGGAACGGTCCGCCGGCGGCAGGGGCCAGCTGGTCGACGTGACCCTGCTCGACGCCGCGGTGTCGCTGATGCACCCGCACGCGGCCGCCTACCTCCAGTCCGGTGCCGTGCCCGAGCGCACCGGGGCGGCGCACCCGGCGGTGGCGCCCTACCAGGTGTTCCGCACGGCGGGGGACGGGCGCCTGTTCGTCGCGGCCGCCAGCGACGCGCAGTTCGCCGCGCTCACCGAGGTGCTCGGCCTGCCCGGGCTGGCCGGAGACGCCCGCTTCCGGCGCAACCGGGACCGGCTCGGCAACCTGGGACGGCTGCTGGCGGAGCTCGAACCGGCGTTCCGCACCCGGGACGCGGACGAACTCGCCACCGAACTGGCGGCGCGGGGCGTGGCGGCGAGCCCGGTCAACGACGTCGGCCAGGTGCTGTCGGCTGCCCAGGTGCGCCACCGCGGCATGGTGGTCGGCGACGGCCGCTATCGCGGCGTCGGGGTGCCGGTCAAGCTGAGCCGGTCGGGCGCGGCGCCCCCGCGCGCCCCCGCGGCCCTGGGCGCCGACACCGAGCGGGTCCTCACCGAGTGCGGGTACACCGCGGCCGACATCGCCGGACTGCGCCGGTCGGGCGCCCTCGGCGCGGCGACCGACGCCGCGGCCGGATACGGCACGGACGCGTCCGGCGGGTGAGCGCTAGGTCCCTTCCGCGGCCGGAGCGCGGTACGTCGCCTCCACCCCGGCGAGCACCACCCGGAAGCCGTCGCGCAGCAGATCGGTGATGTCCTCGGCCGAGTCGGCGGAGACCCAGTGGTCGAAGACATGCCGGGTGGCCTGCACCAGCAGGTAGGCGGGCAGGGTCCGGTGCAGGGGGTGCCCGCCCAGGGGGATCCGCTCCCGCAGGAACTCGGCCATGGCGGCGCAGAGCTCGTCGTCGACCTCCATCCAGCGCAACCGGTACTGCGGTGTCGTCACCATCAGCTTCAGGAAGCGCCGTTCGAACGGGGTGAGCGCGCCGTCGTGCAGGTCTGACGTCCAGGCGCCGACCAGCGTCTCCACCAGGTCGCCGTCCCGCGGCGCGTCCGCCAGGGCGGCGATCACGTGGCGGGAGCTCAGCCGGAACAGCGGCCGCACCACGTCCTCCTTGACGGCGAAGTGCCGGTAGAAGGTGCGCGAGGAGATCCCCGCCGCCTCGGCGATCCGTTCGACGGTCGCGGAGGTGTCGCCGTCGGCGACGAAAATCTCGACCGCCTTGCGGGCGATCTCCAGCCGCAGCTCCTCGGCGCGCCGCTCGGTCAGGCTCGGCCGTTCGCGGCTCAGCACACCGCCTCCCATGCGTATCCAGAATCGTATGCGGAAATTGGACGCGATTTGTTTACACGATCGACATCCGCGACTAGGCTCATGCCTGTCAGTTTGTGCCATGTCGGCAGATTCTGCAAACATGTGCCGGTGCCGGAGGTGGACGATGACGACGGCGCGCAGCCAGGACACACCCACCGCCATGATCGACAGGGTGGCCTCACTGCTGGAGGTCTTCGCCGGCCACCACCGGCTCACCCTCGCCCAGATCTCCCGCCGGGCCCGGCTGCCCCGGTCCTCGGCGCACCGGATCCTGCAGCGGCTGGTCGAACTGGGCTGGGTCGAGCGGCAGGGCTTCCAGTACACGATCGGCATCCGGATGTTCGAACTCGGCTCGCAGGCCGTCCGACGCGACCGGGTGCATCAGGCCGCCCTGCCGGTGATGCACGCCGTGCACCGTTCGACCGGGCTCACCGCGCACCTGAGCGTGCTCGTCTCCTCCGACGTCCTGCACCTCGAACGGATCGGCGGCTGGCCCGACAAGGACAAGGGCTGGCGCCTTGGCGCCCGCCAGCCCGCCGTGCACGCCGCCGCGGGGCGCGCGCTCCTCGCCCGGCTCGACGCGGCCGAACGGCCCGCACTGGAGTTCCCCCCGCCCGCCACGCCCTACGGAATCCGCACCCCCGCGCACCTGGACCGCGAACTCCAGCGGATCCGCGACCGCAGCGGCGTCGCGATCGACGTCCAGTCCTGCACCGCGGGCATCACGGCGGTCGCCGCACCCATCGGACCGTCCGAGAGCGGGCTCCGCGCGGCACTGTCGCTGTGCGGGCCCACCGACACCATGCCGACCGACAAGGCCGTCGCCGTCGTACGCACGGCCGCGATGGACATCTGGTACGCGGCGTCGGGCCTCACCCGGCCGCGCGGCCGCCCCCACCGCGCCCCGGCGCGCGGCGGCGCCGCACCCGCCGTCGCCGGCGGCTGACCCCGACCACGAGGAACCGGTGACCCATGACCCTCATCTCCCCAGACCACCCCACGTACGTCGTCCCGCCCGTGACGGACGTCGATGAGCACGAACTCGCCGCCGCCATCGACGCCGCCGAACCCGGAGCGCTGCTCATGGCGCTGGTGCACCTCACGGGTGACACCGGCCTCGTCGCCGAGTTCAAGGCCAGGCTCGACGACGAGCGGCGGCAGGCGGAGACCTCCGCGACCATGGGGCGGTATCCGGCGGGCGTCGCCGCCGAGGTCCGCGCGCGAGCGCGGCGGCTGCTGGGCGGCACGCTGGTCCCGAGGATCGCGGTGCCCGACGACGACCTGTTCCGGCGGATGGCCGAGGTCTGCGTGGACGACGCCGTCGGCGGCGAGTACGTCCCCCACCTGCGCGAGCAGGGCGGGTTCGAAGCCGCCCGGCCGGTCGTCCCGCGCACCCGCACCCCGCCGGAGGACTTCACCGTCGCGGTCATCGGCGCCGGGATGATCGGGCTGAACGCGGCGGTCAAGCTCGGCGCGGCGGGCTTCCGCTACCAGGTCTTCGAAGAGCGCGACGAACTCGGCGGGACGTGGTCGCGCAACACCTATCCGGGCGCAGCCGTCGACACGCCGAGCCACTTCTACTCCTACTCCTTCGAGCTGAACCCGCGGTGGACCCGGTACTACCCCACGGGGCCCGAGTACCTGGACTACCTGCGCGGTGTGGCCCGCAAGTACGACCTCTACCCGCGCATCTCCTTCGGCGCCAAGGTCCTCGGCTGCGCGTGGCTGGACGAACAGCGGGTGTGGCAGCTCACCGTCCGCCACCGGGACGGCGCCGTGCGCACCCACCAAGCCAACGCGGTCGTCACGGCCACCGGTGTGCTCAACGGCGCGTTCGTCCCCGCGATCGAGGGGGCGGACACGTTCACGGGCACGATGATGCACACCGCCGAGTGGCGCGAGGACGTGGACCTGCGCGGCAAGCGCGTGGTCATCCTCGGCACCGGCTGCACGTCGGTCCAGGTCGTCGCCGACATCGTCGAGCAGGTCGAATCCCTCGCCGTCGTGATGCGCCAGCCGCACTGGATCGTGCCGGAGCGCCAGGTCGGCGAGGACGTGCCCGACGGCATGCGGTGGGCGCTGGAGCACATCCCGTACTTCCACCAGTGGTTCCGGCTCAAGTCCTACTGGTGGGCCGCGGACAAGGGCTGGGCCATCCCCCGCATCGACGCGGAGTGGTACGCCACCCACGTCTCGGCCTCCCCGGCCAATGACGCGCTGATGCGCGTCTGCCTGGACTACCTCGACCGGGCCTTCGCCGACCGCCCCGATCTGAAGGCCAAGCTGACCCCCGACTTCCCGCCCTTCGCCAAGCGGATCGTGAAGGACCCCGGCTTCTTCGACGCCGTCAAGCGGGACAAGGTGTCGCTGCACGCCGCGTCCTTCGACCGGATCCGCCCGGACGGCGTCGTGACGACGACGGGCGAGTTCCTGCCCGCCGATGTCATCATCTGGGCCACCGGCTTCAAGCTGGAGTACCTGGGCTTCCTGGACATCACGGGCCGCGACGGGGTCAGGCTGGCCGACGAGTGGGCGGACCAGAACCCCCGGGCCTACCTCGGGATCACCGTGCCCGGCTTCCCCAACCTGTTCGTCACCGCCGGCCCCAACGCCGCCCCCAACCACGGCGGCGGGCACAACGTCACCAGCGAGGAGCACGTCCACTACATCGTGGAGAGCCTGCAGTACCTGCTGGAGAACGGGTACGCCGCGATGGAGCCGACCCGCGCGGCGACCGACGACTACAACCGGCGGGTCGACGCGGAACTGGACACGACCGTCTGGAAGCACGGCGGCACGGCCAACGGCTACTACCGCAACACCTCCGGGCGGGCGTGGATCAGCTGCCCGTGGCGGCTGGTCGACTACTGGACGATGCTGCGCGCACCCGCGCCGGAGGACTACCTGTTCTTCGGCGACGGGAACGCCTGACGGCCGCGGCCGGCCGCCCCGCACCCGGGACGGCCGGCCTCATTCGCCGCGGAAGACCGGGGGCCGCCGTTCCAGGCTCGCCGCGATGCCCTCGGCGCTGTCGCGCGTCGCCCACAGCCGGGCCTGCTCGGCCAGCTCGTGCTCCAGGGCCGCCTGGACGCGCCGCGGCAGGTCCGCCCGCAGCGTCGCGCGGATCGAACGCACGGCCAGCGGCGCCGCCGCGGCCAGCTCGCGCGCCCACGCCCGCGCGGTCTCGCGCTGGCGGCCGGGCTCCGACAACCGGTCGGCCAGCCCGATGCGGACGGCCTCCTCGCCGCCCACGCGCCGTCCGGTCAGCAGCAGGTCGGCCGCGACCTGCCGTCCGACCAGGTCGGGCAGGGTGACGCTCAGCCCGAACCCCTGGTGGAAGCCCAGCCGCGCGAAGTTCGCGACGAACCTCGTCGAGGCGTCGGCGACCCGGAAGTCGGCCGCACACGCCAGCCCCAGGCCGCCGCCGACGGCCGCGCCCTGCACCGCCGCGATGACGGGCGTCCTGATCTCGAACAGCTGGACCGCCCGCCGGTACAGGCGCTCGGACACCGCCACCCGGTCCCCGTCGAAGCCGCCGCCCGCCCCGAAGTCGGCGCCCGCGCAGAAGTGCCTGCCCTCCGAGGCGAGGACGAGCGCCCGGCAGCGCGGGTCGTCATCCAGCTCGAAGGCGGCGTCGACGATCTGCCCGATCAGCCGCTCATCGAAATGGTTCGCGGGCGGCCTGCGCATCTCCAGCAGCCCGACGCCGTCCTCGACCACCACCGACAGATCCGTCATGGCCCCACGCTCCCAGACCGGTGCGCGCGGGCGGCGACCGGGTGTCCGCTGAGCGGACCTTCGCGGCCCGCCGGGGCGCCATCCGGCGGACAGTCGGTATGTGGAGATCACCGACACGCTGTACGCGTTCGCCCGGCTGGCGGACGAAGGGACGATCGAGCAGATCGGCGAGCTGCTCACCGCCGATATCGAGTGGGCCATGGCCGGCACGACATGGCGCGGCCGCGCGCAGGTCCTCGACGGGCTCCGGTCGATGCGGGCCCTCGGCCACGCCGGGCCCGACTCGGGGAACCGCCATGTGGTCACCAACCAGGAGGTGCGTGCCGAGAGCGACCGCGCCACGGCGCACGCCTACTTCCTGCTGGTGTCCCGCGGCGCGCCGGCGGCGATCCTGGCCGTCGGCTCCTACCGCGACGAACTGCGGCGCGTCACCGGTCGGTGGCTCATCGCCAGGCGCGAGGTCGCGAGCTGACCGCGTCCCGAAGCCGTCCACTGACCGGAACTTCGCCCGGCCCGACGGCCCCGTCGGCTTAGCGTCGGGCCTACCCGCAGGCAGGAGGAGAACCGATGACCGCCGACGTCCGCACCGATCCCCGCGTCCGCGCCGCGCTCGACCGCGCCGTGGAACTCGGCGAGACCGGTATCGCGGTCGCCGCCTACCACCGCGGTGAGCCGATCGCCGACGCCGTCGCCGGGATCGCCGACGTCGCGAGCGGCAGGCCCGTCGACGAGCGCACCCTCTTCCCGGTGTTCTCGGTGACCAAGGGTGTCACCGCGATCGCCGTGCACCTGCAGGCCGAACGCGGACTGGTCGACCTGAGGGCCCCGATCGCCCGCTACTGGCCGGAGTTCGCCGCCCATGGCAAGGCCGCCATCACCGTCGAGCAGGCCCTCTCCCACCGGTCCGGCATCCCGCAGATGCCCGACGGCGTCACACCGGAACGCCTGGCCGACTGGGAGTGGATGACCGAGCGCATCGCCGGCTTCACCCCGATCTTCGAGCCCGGGACCGCCAGCGCGTACCACGTGCTGGTGTGGGGCTGGGTGATCGGCGAGGTCGTGCGCCGCACCGATCCGGCCCGCCGCCCCTTCGCGACCTTCGTCGCCGAGGAGATCTGCGCGCCGCTGGGCGTCACCGACTTCCATCTCGGGGTTCCCGATGCCGACCTGCCCCGCGTCGCGACCCTGTACGGGGGCAACGACTTCGCCATCGCCGACGAGCACAATGTGAGCCCCCGAGCGGTGTTCCCCGGCTCCGACGTGCACAACCAGCACACCATGCTGCAGGCCGTCGACCCCGGCGCGGGCGCCGTCGCCACCGCGGGCGCGGTCGCGCGGATCTTCGCGCTGCTGGCCGAAGGCGGCGAACTCGACGGCGTCCGGCTGCTCTCCCGCGAGCGCGTCGCCACGTTCACCCGGCCCCGCCACGGCGCGCACGACCCCGACGAGGTGCTGACGATCCCCGTCTGGTTCGGCGCCAACGGGTTCTGGCTGGGCGGCGAACCGGGTGCCTCCGATCCGCTGGTGGGCGGCCACCGCGACATCGTCTACAGCCCCGGTGCGGGCGGCTCGCTCGCCTGGGCGGACCTGCGCGGACGGCTCGCGGTGGCGATCTGCCACAACGACATGGACACCCCGGCCGTCACCGAGCCGGAACGGACCTTCGACCCGATCGTGCGCGCGATCCGCGAGATCGCCGCCGAACGCGAGGAGACGCGCTGATGAGTACGGCCAAGGAGCTGTTCGGAGGCGGCACGGCGGTGATCACCGGCGCCGGATCGGGCATCGGCGCCGGCCTCGCCCGCTACGCGGCGCGCGAACTGGGCATGACCGTGGTCCTCGCCGACGTGGACACCGCCGCGATCGCCGCCCTGCGCGCCGAACTGGCCGCCGACGGCGCCCGCGCGCTGGCCGCCGGCTGCGACGTACGCGACCCCGCCGCGCTCGAAGCGCTCGCCGAGCGGACCTCCGCCGAGGCCGGCCCCGTCACCCTGCTGGTCAACAACGCCGGCATCGAGCAGTTCGGCTACCTGTGGGACGTCCCGGTGGCCAACTGGGACCGGCTCGTCGCGGTCAACGTCAGCGGGGTCTTCCACGGCATCAGGGCCTTCCTGCCGCGGATGCTGGCCGAGCCGCGCCGCTCCTGGGTGTGGAACCTGTCCTCGGTCGGCGGCGTCACCGCCGGCCCGCTGCAGGCCCCCTACATCATGAGCAAGCACGCCGTGCTGGCCCTCACCGAGTGCCTGCACCAGGAGGTCGAACTGGCCGGGCACGCCCACCACGTACACGTGCGGGCGGTCCTGCCGGGCGCGGTGGCCTCCAGGATCTTCGAGTCCGCCGGCGCCGTCGACACCGGCGACACCGGCGCGGCCGAAGAGCACCGCGCCGCCATGCTCAGGGTGAAGGAGCAGGCCATGGGCCCGGTCGACGCGGCCCGCGCCTTCTTCGACCAGGCGGCGGCCGGCGAGTTCTACCTGAGCTCGCAGTCCTTCGTGCGCGACGCCATGGCGGCACGGGCCGACACCCTGCTCAACCGCCGCGCCCCGGCCCTGGTCCGCGGCGAGTTCACCGTCCCCGCCGACTGACCCCGCCCGCCGACCCCGGAGAGCGCGATGCCGCTGCCCCCGCTGGACCCCGACGCCGCCGCGATCGCCGCTGCGGCGGCCGAGCTGCCGCCGATGCGCGTACGCGGGATCGCCGCGATCCGCGCCGCCCTGGAGAAGGCACCCCACCCGCAGGACCTGGCGGTGATGGCGGAGACCGAGGACCGGGTGATCACCGGTCCGCACGGCGACATCCCGCTGCGCGTCTACCGCCCGGAGCCCGGCGGTCCGGCGCCCGTGCTCGTGTACTTCCACGGCGGCGGGATGTGCATGGGCTCGATCCACTCCTTCGAACCGCTGGCCCGTGCCCTGGCGGCGGCCAGCGGCGCCGCGGTCGTGTCGGTCGGCTACCACCTCGCTCCGGAGTCCCCGCCGCCCGCGCAGTTCGACGACGCCTACACCGCCACGGCCTGGGTGGCCGAGCACGCAGCCGAACTGCGGGTCGACCCCGACCGGCTCGCCGTCGTCGGCGACAGCGCAGGGGGAACCCTGGCCGCCGCGGTCGCCCTCGCCGCACGGGACCGCGGCGGGCCGCGCATCGTCTGCCAGGTGCTGGTGTATCCGGGGCTCGACCGGGACATGGCCGCCCGGTCGATGACCCAGAACGCCGACGCCCCGATCCTGAGCCGCGACGACGTCCGGTACCTCAACGAGACGGCCGACGCCGGGCAGGGCAGCCCCGACAGCCCGTACCGCGTCCCCGCCTACGCCGCCGACCTCGGCGGCCTGCCGCCGGCCGTCGTGGCCACCGCCGAACGCGACCCCCTTCGGGACTGGGGCGAGCGCTACGCCGACCGGCTCCGGGAGGCCGGGGTGCAGACGACCCTGACCCGGTATCCGGGCTCCTACCACGGGTTCGCACTGCAGGCGGCCTACCTGGCCAGGGGCAGGCTCGCCGTCGCCGAGACCGGCGCGCTGCTGCGCGCCAAGTTCGCCCACCCGCTCCCGTTCTAGGAGGACGCCATGACCGACACCGCCGTCGACCCCTTCGCCGACGCCCTCCACACCGTGCCGATCGAACTGTCGCGGGGCTACACCTGGGCCGAATGCCCGCGCTGGCACGACGGCGCCCTGTGGTTCAGCGACATGTACGCCCACCGCATCCTGCGGCTGGACGCCGAGGGAGCGCCGGAGACCATGGTCGACTGCTCCACCCGACGCTCCGTGAACGGCGCCGAGGTGATCCCGGGCGGCTTCGGCTGGCTGCCCGACGGCAGGCTGATCCTCACCTCGATGCACGAGCGGCTCGTGCTGGCCTTCGACGGGACCGGCCTCACCGAGTACGCCGACCTGCGCCACCTGGCCACCGGCCCCATCAACGACATGGTCGTCGACGCCGACGGCCGCGCCTACGTCACCCAGCTCGGCTTCGAGCTCTTCGAGGGCGAGGCGCCGAAGGACTCAGCCCTGCTGGTGGTCGAACCCGACGGCACCGCCAGGGCGCTGACCGAGCTGGGCGGCTTCGCCGGCGCCAACGGCATCGCCGTCAGCGGCGACGGGCGCCGGGTGGTGACCGCCGAGGCCTTCGCCGACCGGATCACCATGCTCGACCGCGACGAGCGCGGCCGCCTCGGCGGCCGGCGTACCTTCGCCGCCACCCCCTCCCTGCCCGACGGCATCTGCCTCGACGACGACGGCGGCGTCTGGGCCGGGATGCCCTCGGTACCCGCCGTCGCGCGGTTCACCGAAGGCGGGGCCATCACCGACGTCGTGCGCTTCAGCCCCGAGCGCGCGCTGCCGCCCGCCTGCGTCCTCGGCGGCCCGGACCGGCGCACGCTGTTCATCTGCGCCGGCCTGGACGTCCTCGACTGGGAGGAGTCCCGCCGCAAGCGCAAAGGCACGGTCTGGACGGCCGCCGCCGGCGTGAGCGGCGGCACCAACCGCCCCTGAACCCTTGGGAAGCTCCTGTGCACAGACTTGATTTCACCGGCCGCGCCGTGGTCGTGACCGGCGCCGGCCGGGGCATCGGCCGGGCGCACGCCCTCCTGCTGGCCGCGCGCGGCGCGTCGGTCGCCGTCGCCGACCTCGGCGCCCGCGTCGACGGCTCCGGTGTCGACGGCGACGACCCCGCCGGCGCGGTCGCCGCCGAGATCCGCGCCGCCGGCGGGCGGGCGGTGGCCGTACGGGCCGACGTGTCCACCCCGAGCGGAGCCGCCGCGATCGTGGACGCCGCCATCGCGGAGTTCGGCCGGCTGGACGCGGTCGTCAACAACGCCGGCATCGTCCGGACCGGGCACTTCGACGAGATCCCCGTCGAGGAGTACCAGCGCCACCTGGACGTCCACTTCTTCGGGTCCCTCCACTTGTGCCGGGCGGCTTGGCCGCACCTGATCGCCTCCGGGACCGGCCGGGTGGTCAACACCGTCTCCAGCGCGATGCTGGGCAACCCGCTGATGACGCACTACGGCAGTTCCAAGGGCGCGGTGTTCTCCCTGACCCGCAACCTCGCCATCGAGGGGGCCGAGCACGGCGTCCTCGTCAACGCCATCGCCCCGGGCGCCGGCACCCGGATGGCGGAGAACTCGGCGGACTCGCTGTCGCCCGAGGTCATGGAGTACGTGCGCACGCGCCTGCGGCCTGAGCACGTCGCCCCGCTGGCCGCCTACCTCGTCCACCCCGCCTGCCAGGTCACCGGCGAGCTGTTCAACGCCGCCGGCGGGGCGGTCAACCGGGTCGTCGTGGTCACCACGCCCGGCGTCCACGACCCGGCACTGACCGTCGAGACGGTCGCCGAGCGCTTCGACGAGGTCATGGCCCTCACCCCCCAGGCGCGCCCCGAGGTCGTCGCCGCCCCGACCCGCACCGACCGAACCGACACCGGAGAACCACGATGACCACCACTCCCGGAACCGAGTACCCCTTCGGGCCCGTGCCGGCCGCCGAGGCCGTCGAGCACTTCGGGCGCCTGATCGCCGACCGCCCGATGACCAAGGTCACCATGCCGCACGGAGGCGACGTCTGGCTGGTGCACCGCAACCGGGCGGCACGCGAGGTGCTCAGCGACCGCCGGTTCGTCCGCGAGCCGTTCCGTACCGGCGAGCGTGCGGTGCCCTTCTTCGTGCCGTTCCCGGACTTCCTGCTCGGCACCCTCCAGTTCGAGGACCCGCCCCAGCACACCCGGCTGCGCAAGCTCGTGCAGAAGGCCATCTCGCCCAAGCGGGTGCGCGAGATGCGGGGCTCGGCGGTCGCCTTCGCCAACGAGTTGATCGACGGCATGGTCGCCCGCGGCGGCGTGCGCGACCTGGTGCGCGAGTACGCGCTGGCGCTGCCGATCGAGATGCTCAGCTCCCTGCTCGGCGTGCCGTCGTCGGACCGCGAGACCTTCGAGCGCTGGAGCTCCTCGACACTCGCCGTGGCCGGCAAGTCGGAGGAGGAGGTCGCCACCGACATGGCGGAGCTGGCGGCGTACATGACCGACCTGATCGCCCGCCGCCGCGAGGACCCGCGCGAGGACCTGCTCAGCGCCCTGGCGCACGCCCGGGACCGCGACGAGACGCTGACCGACGCCGAGATCCTGCCCATCGCCTTCATCCTCATCGTCGGCGGCTTCGACAACACGGCGACCTTCCTGTCCACCGGGGTGCTGGCACTGCTGCGCTCCGACGAGCAGCGCGCCGTGTTCCTGACCGACCCGGACGGTCTGGCGGCCACCGCCGCCGAGGAGGTGCTGCGCCACGGCGGGTTCGCGACCGGGCGGCCGGCCGGCGGCGGTGGCGGCCTGGTGCCCTTCGTCGCCACTGAGGATGTCGTCGTGGACGGGCAGCTCATCGCCGCGGGCGAGGCCGTCAGCATCGATCTGGTCGCCGCCGGGCACGATCCGAGCGTTGTGGTCGAGCCGGGGAGCTTCGACGTCACCAGGACCGACAACCCGCACCTGACCCTCAGCCACGGCCTGCACCACTGCCTGGGCGCGCCACTGGCGCGGATGGAACTGCAGGTCGGCCTGGCCGAGCTGTTCAAGCGCCTCCCCGGGCTGAAGCTGGCCGGTGAGCCGGTGTTCAACCACGACGTCCTCACCCAGCCCATGACCAGCCTGCCGGTCAGCTGGTGACGAAGGGGGATGCCGACGTGCCGAAGGTGTTCTACACCCTGCCCGACGGCACCGAGCGGGTCGTGGCGGCCGAGCCCGGCGACTCCGTGATGCGCACCGCGATCCGCAACGGTGTCACCGGGATCCTCGGCCAGTGCGGCGGCGAGCTGTCCTGCGCGACCTGCCACGTCTTCGTGGACGAGCGCCACGCCGGCGAGTTCCCGCCCGTCAGCGAGGACGAGGACGACATGCTCGACGTCGCCGCCACCGACCGCGAGGACACCTCCCGGCTGTCGTGCCGGCTCGTCCTGGCCGCCGGGCAGGAGGTGCACGTGACCGTCCCGGAGGCCCAGCTGTGAGCACCGGCCGCCTGCTCGTCGTGGGCGCCGGCCAGGCCGGCGCCCAGCTGGTGAGCAGCGCCCGAGAACTGGGCTGGGACGGGCCGATCAGCCTGGTCGGGGGCGAGCCCCACGCCCCCTACGGCCGGCCGCCGCTGTCCAAGGCGTTCCTGCGCGGCCAAGCGGCGGCCGGGTCCCTGGCGCTGCGCAGTGCCGCCTTCTACCGCGAGCGGGAGGTCGACCTGGTGCTCGGCGAGCGGATCGTGCTGCTCGACCCGCCGTCGGGTACGGCCGTCGCCGCGTCCGGACGGCGGTGGCGGTTCGACCGGCTGGTGCTCGCCACCGGCGCCCGGCCCCGCCGCCTGGCGGTGGAGGGCGCCGACCTGGACGGGGTGCTCGTGCTGCGCGACCTCGCCGACGCCGAGGCCCTGGCCCGCCGCCTGGGCGCGGTCACCGACCTGGTGGTGGTCGGCGGTGGCTTCGTCGGGCTGGAGGTGGCCGCGACCGCGGCCGCGGCGGGCGTGCGGGTGACCGTCGTGGAGGCCGCCCCGTCGCTGATGAACCGCGTGGTTGGAGCGGAGACCGCGGGCTTCGTCGAGGCCGCCCACCGCGAGGCGGGGATCCGGGTGCTCACCGGGGCCCGCCCGGTGCGCTTCCGGGGCGACGGCCACGGCGCGGTCACCGCGGTCGAACTGGCGGACGGCACCGACCTGGCCGCCGGGCTCGTCCTGGTCGGCGTCGGCGCCCGCCCGCGCGACGCCCTGGCGCGCGCGGCCGGCCTGCGCTGCGACGGCGGAGTGGTCGTGGACGCGTACTCCCTGGCCTCCGACGGGCGCACCCTCGCGATCGGCGACTGCGCCGATCTGCCCGATCCGACACCGGGCTCCGACCGGCGGCTGCGGCTGGAGAGCGTGGACAACGCCGTCGAGCAGGCCAAGGCCGCCGCGACCACCCTGGTCGGCGACCCGCGGCCCTATCGGGGTGTGCCCTGGTTCTGGTCCGACCAGGGCGCGCTGAAGATCCAGATCGCCGGCCTGGCACTGGCCGGCGACGAGGCCGTGGTGCGGCCCGGCGCGCGGCCGGGGCAGCACATCGCGCTGCGCTACCGGGGGGAGCGGCTCGTCGCCGCGGAGTTCGTCAACGCGCCCGCCGACTTCCTCGTCGTCCGCAAGGCCCTGGCCCAGGGCGCGCCCCTGTCCCGGGAGGCGGCGGCCGACACGAGCATGCCGCTGAAGCGGCACCTGGCGGGGCGGCCGGCATGAGCGGGCGCCTTCCGCCGCCTCCCCGCCGGCACCCGTCTCTCGCGGACCGCTCCCTGCCGGGCGGTCCCGCAGCGTCATCGACCCGGCTCCGACGCCAGGTGCCGGGGTCCGTGCGGGGCGGGCGGTGTTCCGGTGAGTGGACGGCCCGCGCGGCCGCCGGAGCACCGCGCCGGCCGCGTCACGCCGGTCGTATCGGCAGGTGAGCGGCTACCGCGTACCGCCCGTGCCGCGATCCGGGGCGGCAGCACACGGCGATTGCGCGCGCAATCACGCGGCAGTACGGTCTCCGATGGCGTGCTTGCGCGCGTCACCAAGTCCGGACACGCACGTGGCGGGCGGCGCCGGACCCGCATCGGGCGCCCCCGCACGAAGGAGCAGTCACATGGCCAGGAGCTTCCCGAACGGTTTCCGCTGGGGCGCCGCCACCTCGGCCCACCAGACCGAAGGCGGCAACGTCAACAGCGACTGGTGGCGGATGGAGCAGTTGCCCGGCATCGGCCTGACGCACAGCGGTGACGCCATCGACAGCTACCACCGCTACGAGGAGGACATGCGGCTGCTGGCGGACGCCGGACTGGACCACTACCGGTTCAGCGTCGAGTGGGCCCGGATCGAGCCGCTGGAGGGCGAGTTCTCCCGCGCCCAGCTCATGCACTACCGGCGCATGATCGACACGGCGCTCGGGCTGGGCCTGAAGCCGGTGGTGACCCTGCACCACTTCAGCAACCCGCAGTGGTTCACCGACCAGGGCGGCTGGTCGGCGCCCAAGGCCGGGGACGCCTTCGTGTCCTACGTGGAGCGCGCCGCGGACATCCTCTACGACGTCGAGTGGGTGTGCACCATCAACGAGCCCAACCTGGTCTCCATCTTCGAGGCCATGGCGCGGCGGGGAAGGGAGGGCGACACCTCCTACACCCCCGGGCAGCTGTGCCCGCCGGACGAGGAGATCGGCCGACTGCTCATCGACGCGCACAAGTCCGCCGCGGCCGTGCTGCACCAGCGCACCGACGCCAAGGTCG
Source organism: Allonocardiopsis opalescens (assembly GCF_003002095.1). Classification (GTDB taxonomy): domain Bacteria; phylum Actinomycetota; class Actinomycetes; order Streptosporangiales; family Streptosporangiaceae; genus Allonocardiopsis; species Allonocardiopsis opalescens. Next base: position 367,257 of record NZ_PVZC01000003.1, read on the forward strand.
GCTGGACCGTCGCCGCGCAGGCCTTCGTCGCCGCGCCCGGCTGCGAGGAGGTCCACCGGCGGGTGCAGTACACCTGGGAGGACCAGTACCTGGAGGCGGCGCGCGGCGACGACTTCGTCGGCGTGCAGTCCTACACCAGCCAGTCGGTGGACGGCACGGGGCCGGTACCGCACCCCGAGCACCCCGACAACACGCTCATGGGCTGGGCCTATCGGCCCGACGCGCTGGGCATCGCGCTGCGCAACGCCTGGAAGGTCGCGGGCGGCACGCCGCTCATGGTGACCGAGAACGGCATCGCCACCGACGACGACGAGCGCCGCATCGCCTACACCCGCGAGGCGCTGGGGCACCTGCTCGACGCCGTCGACGAGGGCGTCGACGTGCGGGGGTACCTGCACTGGAGCCTGGTCGATAACTTCGAGTGGGGCCACTGGGAGCCGACCTTCGGGCTGGCCGCCGTCGACCGGGAGTCCTTCGAGCGCCGGCCCAAGCCGAGCCTGGCCTGGCTCGGGTCCGTCGCCCGCGCCAACGCCCTGTGACGTGCCCGCCGCGGCCGGACGGACGTGCTCCCGGCCCGGCCGCGGCGGTGCACCGGGCGCGCACGGTGGAACGCCGGTCCGGCGCCGCGATGCCCTCCGGGCGCGTCTCACCCGGACGGCCGGGCCCCCTCGCCGGCGGCCGGCGGGCGGGCCGGGCCGGTCGACTCGCGTTCGACCAGGAAGACGGCGGGTTCGGGCAGGTCGGCGGTGGGGGTGCGCCCTTCGGCGAGGTCGAGGGCCTGCCGGGCCATCCACCGGCCGAAGCCCACGCTGTCGAGGCCCACCGAGGAGATCGTCGGGGCGAAGTAGGCCGCCATCGGCGTGTCGTCGTGCCCGACGACCGACAGGTCGCGCGGCACCGCGATCCGCGCCCGGACCGCCGTGCCCGCGATCATCCCCGCGATGTCGTCGTTGAACGCGACGACCCCGGTGACGCCTGCCGACAGCCAGGCCCGCAACACGGCGGGCAGCCTGCCGTCGCGGTGGTCGACCGCGCGCGCGTCCAGTACGTCCAGGCCCAGCGCCGCTGCCTCGCGCTCCACCGCCTGCCGGCGCACGGCGGCCAGGCCGGCGTGGCGCCGGTCCGCCGATGCCGCGAACGCGAGCGCGCGGTGCCCGAGCGAGGCGAGGTGGCGGACCTGGAGCCGCGGGCCCGCGACGACCGCCGGCACGGCGCCGATGTCGGGCCGCTCGTCCGGGTCCGGGGTGATGCGCGAGATCCCCGCCGCGCGGATGGAGCGCAGCTGTGCGGGCGTGAACGGCACGAGGCCGACGACGACCTCCGGATCGACCAGCTTCCACAGCGGCTGGGCGTGCTCGGACTCGTGGTGCGTGTAGGTGATCGTGGCGTAGCCGGCGTCGTCCAGGACCCGGGCGGCCTCCTCCAGGTGGGTGCGGAGCGTGAACTCGATCGGCCAGTCGGGCAGGACGACCAGCACGATCCTGGACCGGCCGCGGGCCAGCGCCTGGGCGGCCGTGCTCGGCTGGTAGCCCAGGCGGGCGGCTTCCCGCAGGACGCGCTCGCGCGTCTGCGCGGAGATGCGCGCCCCAGGGGTGTCGTTCAGGACGTAGCCGACGGTCGCGCGGGACACGCCGACCGCCTGGGCCACATCGGCCGCGGTCACCCGGCCCCCGCGCCTTCTTCCCGGATCACGGGACGGCGTGCGTCGAACCATGCATCACTCCGCTTGGGTGCTTGTGCGCGCAACCTGGCCGACCTTAGCACCGGAAAGTCATGCTTGCGCGCGAAACCAAAAGCAACGTACGGTACCCCACACCTTGGTTGCGCGCGTAACCTCCCCGAGTCGATGGAGTTACGGATGAGTACTGAACCCGTCGGCGTCCCCGTCGCCCCCGAGACCGCCGAGCCGCAGCCGAGACCCGTGACCGGCTGGTTCATGTTCGTCTACACCCTGACCAACTTCGGTCTCTCGCTGTCGATCCTGATGCCGACACTGTTCACCCTGGCCTACAAGATCCAGGTCATCGCTCCCGCGACCAGGGAGAGCAGCCTCGGGCTGGTCATCGGGATCGGCGCGCTGGTCGGATTCCTCGCGGGCCCGGTCATCGGGGTGCTGAGCGACGGCACCCGGCTGCGGTGGGGCCGGCGGCGGCCCTACCTGGTCGGAGGAGTCGCGATCCTCGCCGTGGGCGCCGTGATGATCGGCACCGCGTCCTCGGTCGGCCCCGTCCTGCTCGGCTGGGCGGTGTCGCAGATCGGCGTGGCCTTCGCGTCGACGGCGGTGACGCCCGTCCTGGCGGAGTGGGTGCCGGAGACGCAGCGGGGCAGGCTCGGCGGACTCGCCGGTGTCGCGGCGCAGCTGGCCGGAGTGGCGGCGAGCCTCGTCGGGAGCCTGCTCCTCGATCAGCCGATCCTGCTGTTCCTGCTGCCGGTGCTGGTCCTCGGCGGCGCCTCGGTCCTGTTCCTGCTCACCCTCCCCGACCGCCCGGCCCCGCACCGGACGGAGCGGGCGTCGGTCCTGCGGTTCGTCAAGGACCTCGCCTTCGACCCGGTCCGGCACAAGGACTTCTCGCTGGTGCTGGTGGGGAAGTTCCTGACCCAGCTCGGCGTCAACGCCTTCTCGACCTACCAGCTGTACTTCCTGCTGGAACGCCTCGGGATGACCCCGGAACAGGCGGGGCAGAACCTCGCGCTGCTCGGCGGGATCGGGGTGCTGGTGGCGACCGGGTCCGCCGTGGTCAGCGGCCTGGTCTCCGACCGGATCAAGCGCCGCAAGCCCTTCATCTACCTGTCGACGGCCACGACCGCGCTCGCGCTGGTGGTCGTCGCCTTCGCGCCGAACCTCCCCGCCTACGCCCTGGGCACGACCCTGCTGGTGTTCGGGTCGGGCATGTTCGGCGCCGTCGACCTGGCGCTGGCCAGCGACGTGATGCCCGAGCGCGACACCAAGGCCGGGAAGTACATGGCGATCTACAACCTCGCCGGCGGCCCCGCCGGCGCCCTCGCCCCGATCCTCGCGCCGCTGGTGCTGGCGACCGGTGACGGGAGCAACTACACCGCCCTGTTCGTCTGCGCCGCCGTCGTCCTGGCCGGCTCCGGGATCACGGCGATACAGATCCGCAGTGTCCGGTAGCCGGTACCCGCGTCCCGGTCCGGCGCCCGAGCCGCACCGGCGAGCGAAACGGCCGAGCGTCGGGCACCGCGTCCGCGGCGCCCGTCCGGCGGCGAGGCGGGCACCGCGCCGCCGCCCGATCCACATCCGACGTTCCAGGAAGGCGGCATCCGTGATCCGACGGCAGTTCTGCGAGGGCTGGACGGTGCGTCCGAAGTCCAACGACTTCGCCGAACTCGGCACATCGGCCCCTGCTGTGCCGGTCACCCTGCCGCACGACGCCGTCATCGGCACGCGGCGGGACGCCGGAGCCGGCGACGGGGCGCCGACGGCCTTCTTCCGCGGCGGCACGTGGGAGTACGCCAAGAGCTTCTTCGTGCCCGAGGAGTGGGCCGCCAAGCGGGTCCGGATCGAGTTCGAAGGGGTGTACCGCTCGGCGCTGGTGTACCTCAACGACGACCTCGCCGGCCGGTGGGCGTCCGGGTACACCGGCTTCTGCGTCGCGGCCGACGACTTCCTGCGCTACGGGGAGGAGAACGTGCTCCGGGTCGAGGCGCGCGCCCACCGCGACTCGCGCTGGTACTCCGGGGCGGGCATCCACCGGCCGGTCCACCTGATCGTCGCCGACCCCGTCCACGTGGCGCTGGACGGCGTGCACGTCACCACCCCCGACGCCGGCGCGGACCGTGCCGTGGTGGAGGTCGCCACGACGATCGAGAACGAGGGGCACCGGCTGCGCACCGTCACGGTCGAAACCGCGCTGCGGGACGGGGCGGACCGGGCCGTCGCGGTGGACCGCGCCCCGGTGAGCCTGCGTCCCGGCGAGGACGCGGTGCTCCGCCAGCGCGTCACCGTGCCCGGTCCGGCGCTGTGGAGCCCCGACGCGCCGAACCTGTACCGCGCGGCGGTCACCCTGCGCCTCGGCGACGAGGTCGTCGACGAGGCCGGGACCGCATTCGGGATCCGCCGCCTCCAGCTCGACGCCGAACGCGGCTTCCGAATCAACGGCGAGGCCGTCGACCTGCGCGGCGCGTGCGTCCACCACGACAACGGCGTCCTGGGCGCCGCCGCCATCGCCCGGGCCGACGAGCGCCGCGTCGAGCTGCTGAAGCGGGCCGGCTTCAACGCCGTCCGCAGCGCGCACAACCCGATGAGCCGCGCGATGCTCGACGCCTGCGACCGGCTCGGCGTACTCGTCATGGACGAAGCCTTCGACATGTGGACCCAGAGCAAGAGCGACTTCGACTACGCGCTCGACTTCACCGACTGGTGGGAGCGCGACATCGACGCCATGGTGCGCAAGGACCGCAACCACCCGAGCGTCTTCGCCTACTCCATCGGCAACGAGATCCCCGAGGTCGGCGGCCCGCACGGCGCGATCTGGGCGCGGCGGCTGGCCGAGCGGGTGCGCTCCCTCGACGGCACCCGGTACGTGACCAGCGGCGTCAACGCCCTGCTCGCGGTGATGGCCGAGCTGAGGGCCGACCTGGAGCGCGCCGGCGCGGAGCAGGCCGAGGGCACGGGCGTCAACACCTTCATGGCGAACGCGGGCGAACTGCTGAACAGGATCGGCTCCTCCGACCTGGTCACCGAACGCACCGCCGAGGTGTTCGCGACTCTCGACATCGCCGGCATGAACTACCTCGACGGCCGCTACGAGACGGACCGCGAGCTGTTCCCCAACCGGATCATCGTCGGCTCGGAGACCTTCCCCACCCTCATCGACCGCCTGTGGCGCCTCGTGCGGACATACCCGCACGTCATCGGCGACTTCACCTGGACCGGATGGGACTACCTCGGCGAGGTCGGCGTCGGCAGGCCGCAGTACGCCGACGAGCCGGGCGGCTTCATGGGCGGCTACCCGTGGCTCACCGCCTGGGTCGGAGACATCGACATCACCGGCGTGCGCCGTCCCGCCTCCTACTACCGGGAGATCGTCTACGGCCTGCGCCCCGAGCCCTACATCGCGGTCCAGCGGCCGGGATCCCGCGGCCGCGACGCCGTGTCGTCCCCGTGGGCCTGGACCGACAGCGTCTCGACCTGGACCTGGCCCGGCCACGAGGGCGAGCCGCTGACCGTGGAGGTCTACAGCGACGCCGACGAGGTCGACCTGCTCCTCAACGGCGCCTCGCTGGGGCGCAGGCCGACCGGCGAACGGCACCGGTACCGCACCGCCTTCGAGGTCCCCTTCACCCCGGGCCGCCTCACCGCCGTCGCCTACCGCGACGGCGCCGAGGCCGAGCGCGGCGAGCTGCGCACGGCGACCGGCGACGTGCGCCTGACCGCGACCGCCGACCGCACGGTCATCACGGCCGGCGTCGACGAGCTCGCGTTCATCGACATCGCCCTGGTCGACGCGGACGGCTCGGTGTTCACCGGCACCGGCCGGCGCGTCGAGGTGGCCGTCGACGGCCCCGGCACACTCCAGGGCCTCGGCAGCGGCGACCCGAGGACCACCGAACCCTTCACCGGCACCGCCCATCGCACGTACGACGGCCGCGCGCTCGCCGTGGTCCGGCCCACGGGGCCCGGCGAGATCCGCGTCACGGTGACCGACGACACCGGTCTGAGCACCGAAGCGCTGGTGGTCGCGGAGAAGCCCGCCGGCGGATGACGCCGCGCGGAACACGGCCGCCCGCAGCTCCCACGACCACCTGTCCGACACGACCGCGGCCCGCCCGGGCCGCACAGGGGAAGATGATGACCGACATCGGCACGCTCGTCCGGCGACTCGACCTGGACCAGAAGATCGCCCAGTTGACCGGGATGAGCTACTACGACCTCATCGATCCGGTCGCCGCCTACACACGCGGTGAGACCGTCGTCGAGCTGTCGCGGATCGCCGAGACGCGCCCGCACGGCGCCGGACACCTCTCACTGGCCTACCAGCTCGCGACGGACCCCGGTGAACTCCGCAAGGTGCTGCGCACCATCCAGGACACCGTCCGCGACATCAGCCCCTTCGGCATCGGGGTCCTGGTGCACGGCGAAGCCGTCAGCGGCCTGGTGCACGAGGCCGGCAGCCAGTTCACCACACCGTGGGGCCAGGCGGCGACCTGGGACCCCGAGGTCCCGCGCCGGATCGGTGAGATCGCCGCCCGCGACTCCCGCGACCTGGGCTTCCACCTGGTCTTCTCGCCGGTCCTGGACCTCGCGCGGGACCTGCGGTGGGGCCGCGTCCACGAGACCTACGGGGAGGACCCCGAACTGGTATCCCGGATGGGCGTCGGCTTCATCACCGGTATCCAGGGCGCCCACCACGAGTCCGGAGTGCTCGCCACCGGCAAGCACTTCCTCGGCTACGGGCACTCGGTCGGCGCGCTCAACCAGGCCGCGACCCAGCTGGGCCGGCGCGAACTCGTGGACGTGTACGCCGAGCCGTTCCGCCGCGCCATCCGGGAGACCGGCCTGTCGGTCATGATGAACTCCTACAACGAGGTGGACGGGATCCCGGCCGCCGCCAACCGCTGGCTGCTCACCGATCTGCTCCGCGGTGAACTGGGCTTCCGCGGCCTCACCGTCAGCGACTACGACTCGGTGTCCATGCTGCTGAGCCGCCAGCGCACGGCGGCCACCCCCGGCGCCGCGGCGGTCCAGGCCCTGGAGGCCGGCCTCGACGTCGAGCTGCCGAGCGCGCCGATGTTCTCCGCCCTGCACGCGGAGGTGGCGGCCGGCCGCATCGGCGAAGAGGTGATCGACCGGGCCGTGGAGCGTGTCCTGGAGCTGAAGTCACGGTTCGGGCTCGTCCCCGGAATCGGCCCGGCCCGCCCACCGGCGCCGCACGCGCCGATCGCCAAGGCCGACACCCGCGGCCTGGCCCGCGACATCGCCACCAAGAGCATCACGCTGCTGGCCAACGACGGTGTGCTGCCCCTGACCGCGGGACACGGCCGGATCGCCGTCGTCGGCCCGGCAGCCGACGAACTGCGCATCCACTTCGGCGCCTACTCCGATGTGGCCAACCGCGAACTGCCGATCGCCATCCGCAAGATCATCAGTGGCGAGGTCCCCGGCGTGGCGGCATCGGAGGAGGTCTTCACTGACCTGTTCCAGACCCGCCTGCCCGGCACCGGACCGGACTTCGAGGACCTGGCCCGGAGCCTGCACCCGGACGCGGTCAGCGTCCTGGCCGCCGTGCGGTCCCTGGACCCCGGAGCCGAGTACCACGCCTTCGGCAGTGTCGAGCCGGGCGGCGAGCTGGACGAGGCGGCGCTGGGCGCCGCGGTCGCCGGCGCCGACGTCGTCATCGCCGTCGTCGGGGAGCGCACCGGCTGGGTCGGCGACCACACCGCAGGCGAGGGGCGCACCAGCGCCGACCCGAGGCTGCCCGGCGACCAGGAGCGGCTGGTGTCGGCGCTGCGGCGGCACGGCAAGCGGGTCGTCACCGTCGTGGTGAGCGGCCGCCCGCTGCTGCTGGAGGCCGTCCACCGCGACTCCGCCGCCGTGGTCCTGGCTCCCCTGCTCGGCGACGTGGCCGGCCCCGCCATCGCCGACGTGCTCTTCGGCGCGGCCGAGCCCGGCGGACGGCTGCCCTCCACCTTCCCCCGCCACCTCGGTCAGGTGCCGCTCTACCACGGCCACCCCACCGGCAGCGGCTACTCCACCCGCGGCGGGACGCGGAACGCCTACACCGATCTCGCGGACAACTCGCCGCTGTACGCCTTCGGCCACGGCTTGACCTGGACCGACTTCGACGTGGCCCTGGAGGGCGCCGCGGTGTCCGACGACACGATCACCGTGACCGCGCGCGTGACGAACACCGGGGACCGGGCGGGCACCGCGGTGGTGCAGCTCTACGGGCGCGACGAGGCCGCGTCCGTCGTGCGCCCCGTGCGGCAGCTGCTGGACTTCGCCCGGGTCGAACTGGCCCGGGGAGCAGGGGCCGACATCGCGTTCGCCGTGCCCGTCGAGCGCCTGGCCTACACCTGGCCGGACGGGCGCCGCGGGGTCGAGGAGGGGGAGCTCACCGTGCTGCTGGGCCTCGCCAGCGACGACATCCGCGCCGGCGGCTCCGTCGTGCTGCCCCGGCTCGTCCTCGCCTGAGCCCGCCATCCGCCGTTCCGACCCTTCCGACCGCCCACCAGGAGAACCGCGATGACCGAACTCGATCCCGCTGACCTGCCGCTGGAGCGCAAGGCCGCGCTGCTGACCGGCGCCGACTTCTGGTCCACCGCGGCCGCGGAGGAGGCCGGGATCGCCTCCGTCGTGCTCAGCGACGGCCCGCACGGCATCCGCCGCCAGGCCGACACCGGCGACCACCTGGGCATCAACGACAGCCTGCCCGCCACCTGCTTCCCGCCCGCGGTCGCGGTCGGGTCCAGCTGGGACCCGGAGGTGGCCGCTCAAGTCGGCGCCGCCGTCGCCCGCGAGGGCCGCGCGCTGGGGGCCGACGTCGTGCTCGGCCCCGGGGTCAACATCAAGCGCACGCCGCTGTGCGGGCGCAGCTTCGAGTACTACTCCGAGGACCCGCACCTGTCGGGCGTGCTGGGCGCGGCCTACGTGCGCGCCGTGCAGGCCCAGGGGGTGGGCGCGTCGGTGAAGCACTTCGCGGTCAACAACCAGGAGACCGAGCGGATGCGCGTCAGCGCGGACGTCGACGAGCGGACCCTGCGCGAGATCTACCTGCCGGCCTTCGAACGCGTGGTCACCGAGGCCGCCCCGGCCACCGTCATGTGCTCCTACAACAGGATCAACGGGGTCCACGCCGCGGAGAACCACCGGCTGCTCACCGAGGTGCTGCGCGGCGAGTGGGGCTTCACCGGCGCCGTCGTGTCGGACTGGGGCGCGGTCGGCGACCGCGTCACGGCCCTGGCCGCCGGCACCGACCTGGAGATGCCGGGCGCCGAGACCGCCCGGCAGGTCGTCGACGCGGTCCGGTCGGGGCGGCTGGCGGAGTCGGTGGTCGACACCGCCGCCCGCCGGGTGGCCGCGCTCAGCCGCTTCGCCCGGCCCTCGGGCGCCGCCGCCGGCGGCGATCCGCGGCTGACGGAGCAGGAGGTCGAGGCGGGGCACGCGCTGGCCCGGCGGGTGGCCGCCGAATGCGCGGTGCTGCTGCGCAACGAGCGCGGCGTGCTGCCGATCGAGCGCGCCTCCCGGGTGGCGGTCGTCGGCGAGTTCGCCGTCCTCCCCTCTTACCAGGGCGGCGGCAGCTCCCACATCAACCCGACCCGCGTCGACACCGCACTGGACGCCATCCGCGAACACGCCGAAGCCCGCGGGCAGGCCGTGGACTACGCCCCCGGGTTCCACCGCGACGGCAGCGGCGACGCCGCGCGGCTGCGCGCCGACGCGGTCCAGGCCGCGAGCGGCGCCGACGTGGCCGTCGTCTTCGCCGGTATCGTGCGCGAGTCCGAGGGCTTCGACCGCGAGCACATCGACCTGCCCGCCGGCCAGGTGGAGCTGATCCGGGCGGTGGCGGCCGCGGCCGAGCGCACCGTGGTCGTGCTGTCCAACGGCGGCGTGGTGTCGCTGGAGGGCTGGCACGACGAGGTCGACGCGATCCTGGAGGGCTGGCTGCTCGGCCAGGCCGGGGGCGCGGCGCTCGCCGACCTGCTCTACGGCGCGGTGAACCCGTCCGGCCACCTGGCCGAGACGATCCCGCTGCGGCTGCAGGACACCCCCGCGTACCTGAACTTCCCGGGCGAGCAGGGGCACGTGCGCTACGGCGAGGGCGTCATGGTCGGCTACCGCCACTACACCACCGCCGAGCGGGCCGTGCGCTACCCGTTCGGGCACGGACTCGGCTACACCGAGTTCACCACCACCGGCCTGGACGTCACCCCCGCAGGGCCCGAATCGGCGCAGGTCAGCGTCACCGTCGAGAACTCCGGCCGCCGCGCGGGCAAGCACGTCGTGCAGGTGTACGTGGCCACCACCGCGGGCCCGGTACGGCGCCCGGCGCGCGAGCTGCGCGCGTTCGCCAAGATCGAACTCGCGCCCGGGGAGTCGCGCACGCTCACCCTGGACCTCGACCGGCGCGCCTTCGCCTACTGGGACATCGAGGTGGGCCGCTGGGTCGTGGCGCCGGGCGCCTACACGATCCAGATCGGCGACTCGGCGACCCGGATCGTCGCCGACCGGACCGTCACCCTCACCGGGGAAGCACTCGCCGCGGAGCTGTCGATGCGCTCCACCGTCGGCGACTGGTTCGACCACCCCGTCGTCGGCGCCCGGTTCGCGCGGATGCTCGCCTCGGTCATGGGCTCCGCGCCGGCCGAGCGGAGCGAACAGGCCGAGGACGGGATGAAGATGGCGCGGGGGATGCCCCTCTACCAGTTCGCCGGCTTCCTCAGTGGTCCGCTGCCCGCCAAGCAGCTCGACCGGCTGATCGAACTGACCCGAGCCGCTTCGGCCGCAAGCCGATGACCCGCGCCCCGCGGCCGCGCCCGCACCGCGGAGCCCACGCGTGGACGCACCGGGCGGAGCCCTCCCGGACAGCGGGAGGCCGCCGCGCGCAACGAACCGATCACCGTCGCCGTCGACGGCGTGCAGAAAGGAATCCGGCATGACCTGGCTAGGGACCTTCGTCGGCCCCGACCACCCGTGCGAGGCGGGCGAGCCCGCCGCGTACTTCCGCCGCGAGTTCACCGCCGGCGACGGGCTGCGCCGCGCCACCCTGCACGTCACCGCGCTCGGCATCGTCGAGCCCTACCTGAACGGCGCCCGGGTCGGCGACGAGGTGCTCGCCCCGGGCTGGACCTCCTACCGCCACCGGCTCGCCGTCACCGCGCACGACGTGACGGACCTGGTCGCCCCCGGCCGCAACGCCCTCGGCGCGATCGTCGGCGAGGGCTGGGCGGTCGGCCGGCTCGGGTGGGAGGGCCGCCGCCACCACTACAGCGACCGCCCCGCGTGGTTCGCGCAGCTCGAACTGGAGTACACCGGCGGCCGCGCCGAGATCGTCGCCACCGACGGAACCGTCCGGGTCGGGACCGGCGCGGTACGCGCCAACGGCATCTACGACGGAGAGGAGTACGACGCCCGGCAGGAGCCCCGGGGCTGGTGCCAGGCCGGATTCGACGACACCGGCTGGACGCCGGCCGTGCGGGTGGACTGGGATCCGGGCACCCTGGTGCCGCCGGCGGCGCCGCCGATCCGCCGCGTCGAGGAGCTCGCGCCGGTCGAGGTGATCACCACCCCCAGCGGCCGGACCGTGGTGGACTTCGGCCAGAACATCACCGGCTGGCTCCGGATCACCGTCACCGGGGAGGCCGGGCGGACCGTCACCCTGCGGCACGCCGAAGTCCTCACCGGCGGTGAGATCGACGTCGAGACACTGCGCACCGCCGCCGCGACCGACCGGTACACCCTGCGCGGGGGCGGCACCGAGACCTGGGAGCCGAGGTTCACCTTCCACGGCTTCCGGTACGCCGAGATCGACGGCTGGCCCGGCGAACTCGATCCGGAGGCGGTCCGCGCGGTCGTCGTGCACAGCGACATGGTCAGAACCGGGTGGTTCGAGACCTCCGACGACCTGCTCAACCGGCTCCACGCCAACGTCGTATGGAGCATGCGCGGCAACTTCGTCGGCGTCCCCACCGACTGCCCGCAACGCGACGAGCGGCTGGGCTGGACCGGTGACCTCAACACCTTCGCGCCCACGGCCGGCTTCCTGTACGACGTGCGCGGTGTCCTGGGCTCGTGGCTGGCGGACCTGGCCGCCGAGCAGCGCGAGCGGGGCTTCGTGCCCTTCGTGGTCCCCGACGTGCTGTCCACCCCGTCGCCCCCGACCGCGCTGTGGAGCGATGTCGCCGTCAGCCTGCCCTGGGCCCTATACCAGGAGTACGGCGACGAGGAGACCCTGCGCCGCTGCTACGACTCGATGGCCGCGTTTGTCCGCCAGGTGGAGCCGCTGCTCGACGAGCACGGCCTGTGGAGCCGCGGCTACCAGTTCGGCGACTGGCTCGACCCCGACGCCCCGGCCGACAACGCGAGCGGCGGCAAGACCGACCGGCACCTGGTCGCCTCGGCGTACCTGTGCAGGACCACCCGCCAGATGGCGCGGACCGCCGCGCTGCTCGGCCGCGACGACGACGCGGCGCACTTCGCCGCGCTCGCCGACCGGGTGCGCGCCGCGTTCCGCCGTGAGTACGTCACCGCGTCCGGGCGCGTGGCCAACGAGACCGCGACCGCGTACGCGCTCGCGATCGCCTTCGACATCCTCGACGCCGACCAGCTCCAGCATGCGGGCGACCGGCTCGCCGAACTCGTCACCAAGGCCGGCCACCGCATCTCCACCGGCTTCGCGGGCACGCCCTGGGTGACCGACGCCCTGAGCCGCACCGGCCACATCGACGACGCCTACCTGCTGCTGATGGAGACCGGCTGCCCTTCGTTCCTGTACCCGGTCACCATGGGGGCGACCACCATCTGGGAGCGCTGGGACTCCATCAGGCCCGACGGCACCGTCAACCCGTCCGGGATGGCCTCGCTCAACCACTACGCCCTGGGCGCGGTCGCCGACTGGCTGCACCGCGTCGTCGGCGGACTCACCGCCACCGAGCCCGGCTACCGCCGGATGCGGATCGCCCCGCGGCCCGGCGGCGGCCTCACCCGCGCCCGGGTCGCCCACGACACCGCCCATGGGCGCGTCGAGGTCGCCTGGCGGCTGGACGACGGCTCCATGCACCTGGCCGTCACGATTCCCCAGGGCACCGCCGCGACCGTCGTACTCCCCCTGCACCCGGAGTCCCACCAGGCCGAAGTGGGGCCGGGCGAGCACACCTGGCGCTACGAGGTGCCCCGGGCTGCCACGGAGACCTTCACCATGGACACCCCGCTGCGCACCCTGGCAGAGGACCCGGCCGTGTGGCGCGCCGTGACCGACGTGTTCGCCGCGCACTTCCCGGGCGTGCCCATCGACGCCAGAAGCCCGGAAGCCGCAGGTCTGTCGCTCAACGCCGTCATGGGATTCATCCCGGGTTCGCCAGAGGGGGTCAGGCACGACCTCGTCGCCGCCCTCGCGGCGCACCGGGAACAGAAGTGACACCGCGGTCCTGTAGCAGGCCCTGCCCCGCTCAGCGGCGCCATGAAACGCGGCTGCGGACGGCCGGGTGGGGCGCACCGCGGCCGCGATCGGGGGATCTCGCGAAGGCCCCTGACGGGCTGCCGCCTGGGCACGCCGGCCGTACCGGCCGACCGAAGTCGCAGCGCACCGACCGATCACGACAGGAAGCACACTCGATCATGGACACCACCAGGCCGACCCTCGCGCGCTCGCGCGCTGAAGTCGCGGCGACCGCGGAGAAGAGCGAGAGATGACGACGCCCATCATCGCCGGGTTCTACCCCGATCCGAGCATCTGCCGAGCGGGAGACGCCTACTACGTCGCCAACTCCAGCTTCGAGTACGCGCCAGGCGTGCCGATCCACCGCAGCACCGATCTGGTCACCTGGACACCCGTAGGCAACGCGCTGCAGCGTCTCGGTCAGCTGGACGTCCGCGCCGCGCCGGCGAGCACCGGGGTGTACGCTCCGACGCTGCGCCACCACGGCGGCAGATTCTGGCTCGTGACGACGAACGTGCTGGAAACGCACCGCGGTCAGCTCATCGTCTCGGCCGATGACCCGGCCGGTCCGTGGTCGGACCCGGTCCACGTGGCCGGCGCCATCGGGATCGACCCGGACCTCGCCTGGGACGAGCACGGGGTCTGCCACCTGACCTGGGCGTCGAACGGCCCGGAATCGCCGGCATGCCGATCGATCCCACGACGGGCACGGCACTCGGCCCGCCGCGGCTGCTGTGGCAGGGCACGGGACTGGCCTTCCCCGAGGCACCGCACCTGTACCGACGGGACGGCTGGTGGTACCTGATGCTCGCCGAGGGCGGCACCGAGCGGGGCCACACCGTCACCATCGCGCGTTCCCGTGCACTCGACGGACCCTACGAAGCCGCGCCCGCCAACCCGATCCTCACCCATCGCAGCACCACACACGCCGTGCAGAACACCGGTCACGCCGACCTCGTCGAACTGGCCGACGGCTCGTGGGCCATGGTCTACCTCGGCGTCCGGCCCCACGGCCGCACCCCGATGTTCCACGTCAACGGCCGTGAGACCTTCATCGCCGGGGTGAGCTGGATCGACGGCTGGCCGGTCGTCGACGAGGAGCGCTTCGACCCGGTCCCACCGGACCATTCGTTCGTCGACCGGTTCCACTCGACCGACCTCGACGCCCGCTGGGTGTCCCCGAACGTCTTCCCGGACACCTTCACCCGGCGGGAAGGCGGCCGCCTCGTCCTGACCGCTCCCGCCATGGGCGATCCGAAGCCGGTGCTCTCGGCCCGTGCCCGCGACCGGGAATGGACCGCCGAAGCCGCTCTCGACACGTCCGCCGGCATCGCCCGCTTCCTCGTCCGGATCGACGGATCGCACTGGTACGGACTCACCGCCGACGCGGAAACGGTCACCGCCACCGTGGTCATCGGACCCGCCCGCACGACCACCGCCCAGGTGCCGATACGGGGGCGGGCGACCCTGCGCATCTCGGTCCGCCGGCCCACGGCGACCCCTCCCATGCCCGCGCACGAGCCCGATGTCATCGAGCTGTCCGTCGTCGCGGACGACGGGACCGCGGAGGTGCTCGGGTCGTTCGACGGACGCTACCTCTCCACCGAGGTGGCCGGCGGGTTCACCGGCCGCACCTTCGGCGTGGAACCCGTGGCAGGCGAGGTCACGGTCCACCACATCGCCTATCGCCCCCATCGCTGAAGGCCGAGCACGTGAACCACGGAAGGCCGGCTTCGCATCCGTGACCCTGGCAGCGAGCTCCGTACGTCCGGCGCGCGTTCATCACCGCGGCACCCGCTGAGCGACGCCGTACGGCACCGGGCACGGCACCGTCGCGTCCTCAACGGCGGCCACGTTGGGGATGACCCGCGAGTACGTCCGAACGTGCTTCCAACACCCGCCCGTGCGGCGAAGTCAGCACAGGACGTGTACCAACCGACCGGCCCGAACACCGAAAAACCTGGGGGCCCGACGGCGAACAAACCGCCAAACCCCCAGGTCAGAGCGGAGGATCGGGGATTTGAACCCCGGAAGGGCGGTAAACCCTAACCGCATTAGCAGTGCGGCGCCATAGACCGGACTAGGCGAATCCTCCAGTGCGGGACAGCGTACCGAGCGGAGCGTGGTGGCCGCAAAGTGAAAAGCCCGGTGGCTGGTCCATGTGGACGGTACCACCTCCGGGGACGGCCTTAGGCGACGCTGCCGAAGTCGGCGGCGAGGGACTCGTCGTCGCGGAGCTTGGCGACGCCGCGGGAGACGGAGCTCTTGACGGTGCCGACGGAGACGCCGAGGCGGGCGGCGATCTCGGCCTCGCTCATGTCCTCGAAGTAGCGCAGGACGAGGGCGGCGCGCTGGCGGTCGGGGAGGCGTTCCAGGGCGCGCAGGAGGGCGTCGTGCAGGTCCGTGCGCCAGGTCTGGTCGTCCTCCTCCTGCTCGGGGAGGTCGGCGGTGGGGTAGATGTCGAGGTGGCGGCCGCGCCACCAGGAGATGTGGGTGTTGACCATGATCCGGCGGACGTAGGCGTCCAGGGCGCCCCGGTCGTCGACGCGGCCCCAGGAGATGCAGGTCTTGACCAGCGCGGCCTGCAGCAGGTCCTCGGCGTCGGCGCGGTGGCCGGTGAGGAGGTAGGCCGTGCGCAGCAGCGCCGGGCCGCGGGCCCGCACGTAGTCGCGGAAGTCGGCCAGGTCGTTGCGGTCCATCTCACCACCGAACCGAGGGCTGGGTACTCGGGCACCCCGACACGCTGGTGGGGGCCGCGCGCTACCGTCGTGCTGACGAGACGCAGATCACTCCTACCCCATATTCTGATCAACGATCACTACCTGGGCGAGTGGTGCGATCGGGGCGTGACCATGGACAGGCGTGACAAAGCCAGGTAGCCCGCAGGCCTGGCAAGGCGGCGAGCGAGACCCAGCACGGCGGCGGCTGCTGCGCGCCGCGGTGCTCGGCGGCGAGCCCGCGCTGCCTCCGGCCGACGGCCGCGCCGTGCGCGGAGCGCTCATCGACCTCAGCCCGCACTTCATCACGCTCGCCACCCCTGAAGGCCCACGGCGCTTCGTCCTCGCCCCCACCGCGACCTACTGGCGCGGCGGCGCCGTCGAACTCACCGACCTGCGCCCCGGCCAGGTCATCACCGCCCGCCTGGCGCCCGGCGCCGACCCGCACGGCGACCGCCCCCCGCCCCAGGTCCGGCGCCCGGCCGCGGACGCTCCTGGCCGCGAGGGCTCGCGTGCGCACGGGCGTGCGGATCCGGCCGGCTGGGACGCCGGGACGGGCGGCGGGGCGTCGCCTGGCGGTGGCGGCCCGCGGGCGTCGGACACGGATCCCTCGCGTCGCGACGGCGGTCAGCGTGCGCACCGGCGTGCGGATCCGTCAGGGCGGGGACGGGAGGGACCGTCGGTCCGAGGAGGCGGGGACGACGGCTCGGGGCGTGGCGGCTCGCGGGGGCACGGGGCTCCATCGGGTGCGGGAAGCGCCGAGGAACGGTTCGCCCGGCGCGCCGGAGACGGCGGGTCCGCCGCGCGGCGGCGGAGCGACATGGTTCCGCTGGGCGCTCCCGTCGCTCCGGTGCTGGACCCGTCCGGACCGCGGTCGTTCCACGAGGGCTCGGAGGGCGCCGCCGTCCGCCTGGGCGTCGACCCGGACGGGGAGCGCGGTGCCGCGGCGCTCAGGGCCCAGGTGGGGGCCGGGCCCGCCGTGCCGAGGCCGCGGCGGCATCGGGGGGCGCGCGCGGAGGGCGACGCGGGGGACGGGGCGGTCGTCGAGCGGGTGTGGGCGGACATCGACCGGGTGGCCGGGGTGATCGTGGAGGTCGACGGGCGGGCGCTGGTGGTCGATACGGGCCACGACCGGCCGCGGCGGCGCGTGGTGATCCCCGAGCGGGCGGCCGGGCGGATCCAGGTGCGGCACCCCTGGCTGCGGCCCGGCCAGCTGTTCGACGCGGTGGGGCTGGCGAGGGCCGGGGTGTTCCAGGCGCTGCGTCCGGCCACCTCGCAGATGCCGTACCGGGTCGGCGCGGCGGAGCGGACGGTCGGACGGGAGACGGACGTGATCGTCGGCAGCGTCACCTGGTGGAACCCCGGCGAGGGCGCCGACGCGTACGGGCTGGCCTATCCGGCGCTGGACCCGTCGGCCGACTGCGGGCCCGGCTGCGAGCGGGCCGAGGTCTGCCCGCCGCTGCCGCTGCTGTCGACCGGCTCGGTGCTGCGGGTGCGCAACGAGTGCGCCGGACGGGAGGCGCCGGTGGCGGTGACCGCGTGCGGGGCGATGGCGAGTCGGTTCTGCGACCGCTGCCTGGCCTGCGACACGTCGGTGCGGGGGCGGATCGCCGAACTGACGCTGCTCAGCTTCGTCGCCTTGGGCGGCGATCCGGAGACGGGCTGCTTCAACGCGACGATCACGGTGGAATGAGCACATGCTGGATGTGGCCCGCGAGGCGCAGCTGCCGGTGGTGGGGATGCTGCTGATCGTGGCCGGCGCCGCCAAGCTGGTGAGCCGCCGGCCCGGCGGGCTCGCACTGCTGCTGGCCCCGGGCGGCGGGCGGCTGGTGAACGGCGGCGTGGGGGCGGCCGAGCTGGTGGTGGGCGCGCTGCTGCTGTTCGCGTCGGGCGTGCCGGGGCTGGCCGGGCGCTGGCTGGCGGTGCTGATGTTCGTCACCGCCTTCGTCGGCCTGCGGGAGCTGCGGCGGCAGCGTCCCGAGGCGGACTGCGGCTGCTTCGGCGAGCTCAGCGCCGCTCCGGTGTCGAGCCGCACCCTGGCCCGGGCGGCCGTGTGCGCGGGCGCGTCGCTTGCCACCATCGGGGTGTCGGCCACGGGCTGGCAGGTGCTGACCAGGCCCGCCCCGGTGCACATCGCCGGGGCGCTGACCACCGCCGCCGTGGTGGCGCTCCTGTCGCCCGAGTGGCGCGAGACGGCGGCACGGCTGCGCCGCGGCGTGCCCTGCGAGCGGCGCGAGGTCCCCGTCGCGCGCACCCTGGCCGCGCTGCGGTCGAGCGCCGCCTGGCGGGCGCACGCCCGCCACCTGACCGGACACGAGCCCCTCGACGTCTGGCGCGAGGGCTGCTGGCAGCTGGTCGCCTACCCCGCCACCGTCGACGGCGGCGCCGCCACGGTGGTCTTCGCCGTCCCCACCGGCCGACTCCGCCGCCGCCCGGTGCGCGCCGCCGTGGTACCCGGCGATGGTCCAGAGGGGGTCCGCCCGCCGGACGGGTGATACCGGCGGCGGCGCCGCGACACGGCACGGGGGAGAGCGCGCCGTGCGGCCGGCGTCGGACGCGGCCCTGCCCGCGGCGGAGACGCGAACCCGCGATCCGAAACGCCGGGACCTGTCGGGGGTACCCCCCGAGATCCATTCTTCCAGGTGACCCCGCCCCAGAGTGTGCCTCAGTGCGGGTTGTGGACAGCACGGACCGATGCGGTCGACTTGTGCACAGATCGCCATGTGCCGCTTGTGCGCAGATGCCCATGTGCCGAGGTCTCCCATGCGGCGATGCCGCTCGGCCTTCCGGCATCGTGCTCTCTACGGCTGTCTAGCCCCACGTGTAGACAGCCGTAGACAACCCGATGCCGACGGCGATCGCGCTCCATAAGCCATTCTAGAGAATTCGCAATACTCCACTAGAAAGCTTGATCGACGGGCGGGCGCCCCGGGTCCGGCCTACAAGGGCTGGGTGCGGAGGAAGTTGCCGAAGTGGGGGACGGTGAAGGCGATGAGGCCGCGTTCGGCGCTGTAGATGAGGCCCTTCTTGATCAGGCTGTCGCGGGCGGGTGAGAGGCTGGAGGGTTTGCGGCCGAGGACCTCGGCGACGTCGGCGGTGGCGGCGGGCTCGTCGCCGAGCGAGGCCATGGCGCGCATGTAGTCGCGCTCGGCGGGGGTGGCGCGCTCGTAGCGGCTGCCGAAGAAGCCGACGGCGAGTTCGGCGGCGGCCTCGGGGGCGGCCACCCGCACGTCGTCGGAGGTGATCGGGGTGCGCAGGGCGAGGTCCCAGGTGACCTTGCCGTACGCCTGGACGAAGAAGGGGTAGCCCTCGCAGATCTCGTACAGGGCGTCCAGCGCGTCGGCCTCGAAGGCGACGTCCTCCTGGGCGGCGGGCACGGTGAGGGCGGAGTCGGCGGCGGCGCGGTCGAGGCGGTCGATCCGGGCGTAGCGGAACAGCCGCTCGGAGTAGCTCTTGCTGGCCGACAGCACCGACGGCAGGTGCGGGAGCCCGGCGCCGACCACGATCAGCGGGCCGCCGCTCTGCGAGAGCTCGTGGCAGGCCGCGCAGAGCGCCGAGATGTCGTCGGCCGGGACGTCCTGCATCTCGTCGATGAACAGCGCGATGCCCACCCCGAGGTCGGTGGCGACGGAGGCGGCGTCCACGAACAGCTCGGTGAGGTCGATCTCGAGGTCGCCGGAGTCGGCCCGCCCGCGCACGGCGACCGCGTCGATGCCCGGCTGCCAGCGCGAGGGGCCCTTCGCCGCCCGGGCCGGCTCGTCGAGCGGCTTGGCCATCGCGAACGACTTCAGCACGCCGAGGACGTGCTCGATCCGCTCGGGGGCGCGGTGGCGGGGGCTCAGCTCGCGCAGCGCCATGTGCAGCGCGGCGGCGACCGGCCGCCGGATGGACTGGTCGGGGCGGGCCTCGATCTTGCCGGTGCCCCACAGCTTCTGGATGGCCATCGAGCGGAACGCGTTCAGCAGCACGGTCTTGCCGACGCCGCGCAGGCCGGTCAGGACCATACTGCGCTCGGGGCGCCCGCGTGCGACCCGCTCCAGCACGACTTCGAACTGCCGCAGCTCGCGCTCCCGGCCGGCCAGTTCGGGCGGGCGCTGTCCGGCCCCGGGCGCGTAGGGGTTTCGCACAGGGTCCACGGGATCGGACTCTATATCCGCGTCTAGGCCCGGATCTAGATTGGGATAGAACGGGGCATCGACCGGGCCGCCCCACCCGGCGTGCTGGCGCAGCGCCCGCGAGCGGCCGCGGCACTCCCGCGGCACCACGGCGGCCATACCGCTCCCCTTCCGGCCTCCGGCCAACATCGAACAGGCGTTCGATTGCGTAGAAGATAGCGCAGCCGCCCGCCCGCCGCCAGCCGTTCGGACGGATTCAGCGTGCGGCCCGGCACCGCCCGCCGGCGCGCAGATCCCGCCCGGCCTGGGCGCCCCGGCCCGTGGCCTGAGTCGGCCAAGGCCGCTCCGGGACGTCTTGACGGGCGCTGATCGGTGGGAATGGGGCACTTGTTCACTAAACTGCCCCCCGTGGCCCACGCAGCTCCCCAGACGGCAGCCCCCGAATCCGACGAGCGGCCGCCATGGCTCCTCCTCGTCATCGCGGCGGTGGTCATCGCGGTGGCCTCGCTCGTCATCTGGCCCCTCGGCGGCTTCCGCACCGCACCCGAACCCGTCCCCCAGCTCCAGGCGGGCGCCCAGGCGCGCAACGCGCTGCTGGCCATCACCCCGGTCGAGGTCCGGGTCTTCACCGACGATTCCGAGTTCGGCGGCGGCACCTACATCGAACTGGTCGCCGACCTCGAAGTCCTCGACCGCCGCCCGATGAGCGCATGGGACCTCAACACGGCGCTGGAGGCCAGGCTGATGCCGTCCACCCAGGAACTCGACCACTTCGAGATCCGGGTCGAACGCGACCCCGAGGCGATCTACTCCTCCCTCAACCCCGGCATGCCCGAGCGCGCCATGATCCGCTGGCCGGTCGAGGCGCTCGCCGAGGGCGACAACGAGGTGCGGATCCAGTTCTGGGACGTGGTCTACCAAGCCGGATTCGTCGACGAGTCCTCCCGCTGGTTCATCGGCGACCGCGTGATCGCCGAGTACCGGCTGCCACTGGCGGGAGCGGGCGAATGAAGTGGTACGCCATCCCGCTGAGCCTGCTGCTGCTGGTGGGCCTGGTCCTCGTCGGCCGGCTGGAGATCGACGACCCCGAACTGGTGGAGCCGCTGTCCTACAGCGGCGACGCGGGCGAAAGGGTGCACGCCGGCTCCTTCAGCGTGCTGGTCAACCAGGTCGCCGCCACCGGGCAGATCGCCGACGCCTCCGACCTCGGCGAGCCCGAGCCCAAGGACACCCAGGGCGTGTGGCTGGTGATCGTGATGGCGATGAGCTCGACCAGCACGCCGCTGAACATCGTCAGCCCCGTCATCGTGACGGACGACGGCTACGAGTACGCCGCCACCCAGCGCGTCTTCAACACCATCGCGAACCACAGCGCCCCGTTCCAGCCCGGGATCCCGCAGGCCGGCGCGATGGCCTTCGAGCTGCCGCCGGAGCGGCTGCCCGGCGCCCGGCTGCGCTTCAGCACCTCGGAGGGCATCGACGACCGCCTCGCCGGCCAGGTGGAGATCGACCTCGGCATCGACGCCGCCCGGGCCGCCGAACTCACCGAGAACGCTCCCGAGCTGATCCAGATCCCCGAGGTTGGTTACCCCTGATGAGCCACGGACGCGACGCCTCCGGCCGGCAGCCGCACCACCGCCCGCCCGGCGCCCACGCCGCCGCAGGCGGCCCGCCGCCCTGGGACGGACGCTACGGGCCGTACGGGCAGCCTCCGCAGGTCGGACCCGCCACCGGCGGCAACCGGCCCCAGCCCGGCCCGGTGCCCTCGGGGCCGCAGTACCCGCCCACCCAGGGCCAGCCCTCCTGGCGCGGCGCCCCGCCCCCCGGCGGCCCGCCCGCCGGCCCGCCGCCGTGGCCCGGCCCCGCCGCAGCGCAGCCCCCCGGACCGCCGCCCGCGCCGCGGCCCGGCCCGCCCCCGGGCGCACCGCCCGGACGGCGCCGCACGCCCTGGTGGCGGCGCGGCCACACCCCGCACATGCTCGCGCTGGCCGTGGTGCTCCCCGCGGCGCTGGCGGTGCCGTGGTACTTCCAGCGCCAGTCCCTGCTGCAGGACGGAGCGGGGGCCCTGCCCGCGGTGCACGTGCCGCCGGACCAGCCCAGTGAGTACGCCGGCGCGCAGTGGCGCTTCGTCTCGGCCGAGTCCAGCGACCCCGCCGAGTCCTCCAGCCTGCCCGTGCCCGCCGACACCGTGCTGGTCGAGACCGTCTTCTCGATCACCCCCGCCGACGCCGAGTCCAGCGAGGCCGTGCGCAGCTGCAGCTTCTCGCTCTACGACGACCAGGGCCGCCGCTGGGACACCGCCGCCGGCTTCGACTCCCTCACCGAGGAGGAGAGCGAGGTGCTGTCGGCGGCGTGGGGCTGCACCACCGCCGACAGCGAGCCGCTGCCGCCCGGCGAGGAGCACCTGGTCAGCGTGGACTTCCTGGTGCCCGCCGACGCCACCGGTCTCAGCCCCGAGGTGCGGCTGCTCTTCCTCAGCGAGGAGGACGCCGCCGCGGAGGGCGTGCCCTACATCGAGCCGGAGGTGCTGCGCTTCGCGCCGCTGGACTGAGCGGCCCCGCTCAGGAGAAGACCTTCTCGCGCCCCTTGGAGCGGCGGCCCCGGCTGAGGTGGCCCACCCGGCGCAGGGTCAGCTCGAACGCGGCCGCCAGCAGGCAGACGCGCAGGATCTCGTGCAGGGCGTCCACGCCGAACTCCACGAAGGGCAGCCGGTTCCACCACCATTCCAGGAAGTCGTGCGGGCCCATCGCGTACAGCACGCCGCGGTACAGCCAGTCCATGCCGATCTCCAGCAGCGTGTAGATCAGGCAGTAGCTCAGGTAGAACACCATCCCGGTGCGCAGCACGAAGCGGAAGGCGTTCAGGAACGGCGTGTACTTGTCCTGCAGGTCGCGGGTGAGGCTGACGCCGGCCCAGCGCAGGGACCGCGGGATGCGCGAGCTGAGGCGGTCGATGCGCTCCTCCAGCCGCCCGGTGCCCTCGATCAGCGCGCGGTTGCGCGAGATCTCCGCGCCGAAGACCACGGCCGCGATGGTGAGCCACAGGATCGGCTGGAGCAGGCCGTCCTTGAGGTAGGGCCAGATCTCGACCAGCCACCAGTCCCAGCTGAGGTTCACGAACAGGTTCAGCTCGAACGGCACCAGGCCGTCCAGGAAGGTGATCGAGGACTGGACGGCGTCGCCGATGCCCTGCACGAACACGCGGTTGCCCAGCCAGGTCCAGAAGTCGCCGATCAGCTGGGCGACGGTGAACAGGGCGAAGAAGGTCCAGACGGACTCGAACACCGCGGTGGTGATGCCCAGCCAGCGGTTGTGGCTGCGGTTGTAGAGGTTCTCGAAGACCCAGCGGGCCAGCCAGGCGCCGATCGCGACGGCCATCGGGATGCCGAAGGCGACCCCGTTCAGCTCATCGCCGAGGATGTCGAGGTTGCCGGTGGAGTTGAAGAAGCCGACGCCGTACTCGCGCACCTCGTCCGCGATGAGGTTCCAGGCGCCGTAGAAGATGAGGAACGGCAGGATGGCCTGGGCCACCGCGTCGATGACGTTGTGCTCCTCCTCGTCGAAGGCGCTGAGGTCGGCGACGGGGCGGCGGTGGGTGCGCAGCTCCGACTGGAGGGTGGGCAGGCCGGGGCGGACCGCGTGGAACATCAGGATCATCGCCACGAGGGTGATGAGGATCGACAGGCTCAGACCCGCGTAGCCGAGCAGCCGGTGCTGCTCCCCGGCCAGGATCAGCACCTGCATGAAGAGGTCGTGCAGGAGCTGCCCCAGCGCGTACCAGAGCAGCATCGGCGCCCAGTAGCGCCGCACGAGGTCCAGCGTCAGGACGATGAGGGCCCACGGCGAGGCGGACAAGATGGCCACCGGCGGATGTTATCGCTTCTCAGCGGCCATCCCGGGCCGCTCGACCGGATGGGGCCGCGTCGGACATGTCCACTTTGCGCCACGGTCGGGGCGGCGCGTCCGGCAGCGGGCGAGCTGCCACAATGAGAACTGTGGAGCGGGCGGGGGCACGGTGAGCGAGCGCGACGGCGACGGCTGGGTCACCTGCGGCCGGGGCCACCAGCACTGGGGCCGCTTCGGCGCGGCCGGCCTGCTCATCCACCACCGCGGCCCCGGCGGCGTGCGCGTCGTCCTCCAGCACCGCGCGCTGTGGAGCCACCTCGGCGGCACCTGGGGCATCCCGGGCGGCGCCCGGGACAGCCACGAGACGGCGCCGCAGGCGGCCGTCCGCGAGGTGGCCGAGGAGGTGGTGGCCGACCTGTCGGCCCTGCGCACCGAGGAGTCCTACGTCGTCGACCACGGCGGCTGGACCTACACCACCGTGCTGGCCTCACTGCCCGAGCCGGTGCCGGTGGCGCCGGGCAGCTCCGAGAGCACCGCGATCGCCTGGGTGGAGCTGGCCGAGGTCGGCCGACTCAAACTGCACCCGGGCTTCGCCGCGAGCTGGCCGCTGCTCAGCGAGGCGCTGCGCGGGCGCTAGCGGGCGGCCGGAAGCACGGGAGCACGGGAAATACCGCCCGGTTCGGGGGCGGTATTCCCGGCGGTGGGGCGTCAGAGGCAGAAAAGGCAGTGGACGACGGCTTCTTCATTGGTGTTGGCCAGTGCGTTGCGGTTGGCGGCGTCCGCCTGAATGAGCGCCAGCGCCGCGGTCAAAGTGACGGTTTCGTTGGCGGCGACCGCCTTGATCACCGTTCCGGACTCCGCGTGCACGATTCCGCTGTAGAAAACGTGGTTGTCCCCGGAGAGGTCGATCTCCGGCGTCTGGTTCGAGGGGCCGTTCCACAGCGCCCGCTGCGGATACTGCCCGATGACCGCCGGCGACCTGGCGTCCTGCGGATTGCGCAGCGCGCTCTGCAGCACCAGGCCGACATTATTGGCCATCGGGCGGCCGAACTGCTGATAGAAACGCACGCTGACACCGGCCGGCACGGTCGTTTTGGCGTTCCACTGCGGATCTCCGTGCGTGGAGATGATGTAGACGGGCATGATCGCTCCCTGCGGGAATCGCGAATCGGATCGCCTGGGTGATAACGCGAGCGCAGCGGGTAAACGCCTTCGTTCCAAGCGGCCTTCAGTATTACTTTCCCAATCTGTTTCGGCAACGGCAGACAATTGTCACGCCGCCGGAAGGTTTTCGATTCCCGGTTTCGGGCGCGCCCGGATCGCCACCGTCCGCCCGCGGGCCGTCGCGGTGGGTGGCGGCGGCGCGGGCGGGGACCGCCACGGGATCGATTCGGCGGCACCGAGCGTTGTCGCAGTGGGGATTCGTCGGGCGGTGCGGCCCGGCGGAGGCCCGGCCGGGCCACGGTCGGGCCGGGCAGCCGCGGGGTAGGACCCGTCTGGACGGAGAACGGACCGCGCGCCGCGCGGCCCTGCCGGCCAGTAGGGGAAAGCCCAGGGGCCTCCCCTGATGCGCCGACCACCCGGCATGGCGCATGCTGGGAGGCAGTGGAAGACATGAGGAGCGGACATGGCGCTGGAACGCAATAGCAAGGGGACCTCAGTGGCCGCGGCCACGCTGCTGTGGCCGTGGACGACGTCGCTCGCCGCGGGCGTCATCGGCGGCGCTGGGTTCGCCCTGATGAACCTCAGCATCAACATCTTCGCGGTGGGGCTCGGCTCGCTCGCCGCCGGTGCCTTCTGGTTCGCCCTCGTCGGCGGCGCGGTCGCGGCCGCCCGCAAGTCGGGCGACCGCCGCGCGCTGCGCCAGGTCGGCCGGAACCCCTGGGGCTTCGCCATGGTGCCGGCGCTGATCGGCGGCGGCGGCGTCGCGCTGTTCAACCTGCTGATGCTGAACATCGCCGGCGCGATCTTCGGCGGCCTCGGCGCGGCGGCGATGATCTTCGTGGTCGTCGGCGTGGTCGCCGCCGTGGCCGGCGGCGGCAAGCGCTGACCCTCCACCGGCCCCGGCCCGGCCGCCGAGCGCGCCTGGCCGGGGCGGGGACCGCGGGCGGCCGCTAGGCGCGCACGTGCGCGTCCAGCCGGGCGAGCACGGCGTCGTAGATGCGGCGCAGCCCCGCGGGCGCGAAGGCGCGCTCGAAGAAGCCGCCCACCCCGCCGGCGCCCTGCCAGACCGTCTCGATGCTGACGGTGCAGGTGCCGTCGCCGACCGGGCGCACCGTCCAGGTGGTGACCATGCTGGAGTTGGCGTCGTCCTCCACCAGCCGGTTCGGCGCGGGCTCGCTCACCTCCGCGCGCACGTCGCGCACCCGCTTCTCGGTGGCGTGCAGCCGCCACCGCACCTCCGTACCCGCCCCCTGGCCGCCCGCCACGACCTGGTAGTCGGTGAACTGCTCGGGCAGCAGCCCGGGGCGGGTCTTCTCGTAGTCGATCAGGGCCGCGTAAACGACGTCGGGCGCGGCGTCGATCTGCCGCTGGGCGATGGCCCGGACCTGTGCCATGGGGTTCCCTCGTTCGTGTCTGGACGGGCGGCGGGCCGGCGGTACCCGCCCGGCCCGCTCCGTACGGCCTACGGTATCCGTCCGCGGGGCCGGAGGTGGCGGGATCGCCGCCGCCTGCGGCCCGGCACGGTCCGGGCGCCCGGTAAACCCAACCGCGGGTGTGCGGACGTGGAACGTTCGGCGCCGCGTGATACACAGCTGTGGACAAACCTGGGAACAACGCACGCGAGCCGCCGCCGCGCGGCCGAACGGAGCTGGAGAGCCGATGACGCAGCCGGACATCGTCGTCCGAGACGCGCGAGCCGAGGACGAGCCCGAGCTCCTCACCATCGACCAGAAGGCGTGGACCCCGGCCAGCGGCTTCCCGTCACTGGGCACGCCCACCGCCTTCTTCGACGACGACAACCCGCCCGACTGCCACCTCGTCGCCGAGGCCGACGGCGCCGTGGCCGGCTACATCCGGCTCAAGCCCGTCACCCGCCTGGCCGAGAACCGGCATGTCCTGGGCGTATTCGGGCTGGCCGTGGCCGAGGCGGCGCGCGGGCGCGGCGTGGGCGGCGCCCTGCTCGACGCGGCCGAGCGGCGGGCCCGGGCCAAGGGCCACCGCAAGCTCAGCCTGCGCGTGCTCGGCACCAACACCGGCGCCGTCCGGCTGTACGAGCGGCACGGCTACCTGCGCGAGGGGCTGCTGGTGCGCGAGTTCGTCATCGAGGACCGGTACGTCGACGACCTGCTGATGGGAAAGTGGCTCGACTGAGTCCCGCCCCGGCCCGCCAGCGCCAGCCCGGCCGCGATCGCCGCGACCGCCGGCACCGGCCCGGAGACCAGCAGCCCGGGGAGTGAGTCCGCCGGGACGAAGCCGTACGCGGTCAGCCCCAGCAGCCCGGCGCCGACCAGCACCAGCCCCGCCGCCGCGGCCGGCGCCGAGCGGCCCGGCCGCACCGCCGTGCGCTCGAAGCGGGCGAAGACCCGCACCAGCCCGGCCAGCACGCAGCCCAGCGCCGCCAGCCACAGCGGCAGCCCCAGCCACCACAGCGCACCGCCCGGCGCCGGCGTCGGCGCCC
Organism: Allonocardiopsis opalescens; assembly: GCF_003002095.1. Taxonomy (GTDB): domain Bacteria; phylum Actinomycetota; class Actinomycetes; order Streptosporangiales; family Streptosporangiaceae; genus Allonocardiopsis; species Allonocardiopsis opalescens. The sequence goes on from NZ_PVZC01000003.1 coordinate 394,674, forward strand.
CCAGGCCCACCACCGCCACCGCGCTCACCGCGCACAGCGCCGGCATGTGCCACAGGTAGACGGTCATCATCCGCTCCGACAGGAAGCGCACCGGCCCGGCCACCAGCGGACGCGCCGCCGCCCGCACCAGCACCGGCCGCAGCGCCAGCACCGCCGCCACGTGCGCGCAGGCCAGCAGGATCAGGCAGAAGGTCGGCGGGCTCATGTTCGACACCGGCGCCCCCGGCATCCCGATCATGCTCGCCGGGTAGAGCCCGTCCGGCAGCGCCACCGCCGCCAGCAGCGCGAACGCCGCCGCGCTGACGGCGGCCGCCCGCCGCCCCGCAAGCCCGCCGAGCCGGCCCCGCGCGTAGAGCGTGCCCAGCTGGTGCACGAACACCCAGACGAACACCACGTTCAGGTAGCCGACCAGCGGCACACCCGCGAAGCGCGCCGCGTCCACCGCCAGCGCGCACCCGGCCAGGCCGGTCAGCAGCGCCCCGTCCCAGCGGGCCGGCAGCCGCAGCAGCAGCGGCGCCGACGCCACCGCGATCACGTACACCGCCAGGAACCACAGCAGCTGGCCGGCGATCCGCGCCCCCAGCTGCACCGGCTGCTCCGGCACCCCCAGCGCGAGCAGCAGGTGCGGCAGCACCGTCCATACCGCCGCCAGCGGCAGCACCGGGCCGGCCAGCCGCAGCAGCCGCCCGGACAGCCAGCCGGCCGCGCCGCCACCGCGCCGCAGATGGACCGCCCAGCTCATCGCGTTGGCCGCGCCGCCCGCGAAGAACACCAGCGGCATCACCTGCGCCACCCAGGTCACCGCCCAGCCGCCCGGCCCGCTCAGCGCGTTGCCGAAGCGCAGCACCCCGTCACCGTAGGCCAGCACCGGCATCAGCCAGTGCAGCAGCAGCACGGCGGCGATCCCGGCCGCCCGGATCAGATCGACCAGCGGATCGCGTCCCGGACGCCGGGCGGACGGAGCCGGTCCCGGCTCGGGCGGGGCTGCGGCGGTGAGAGCCATGGCGCGCTGCTTCCTCGGAGTTTCTGCGGGTGCGGGGAACCCCCTCAGCCTCGGCCGCGCCACCCCCGCGGCGCAGGACGGCCAGCCCGCCGAACCGAGGTGGGAAAGCGCGCCCCCGCACCGGGGTGCCAGCACCCCCGTGTGAGCCGGAAGCCCTGCGGGGTAGGCGCTCGCGCATGACCGTGTACGGGATCCACGCCTCGCACGAGCAGGTCCACCCCCGCGAGCTCCTGGCCGCCGTCTCACACGCGGAGCGGGCCGGCTTCACCGCCGCGATGAGCTCCGACCACTTCGCCCCCTGGAGCCACCGCCAGGGGCACTCCGGCTTCGCCTGGTCCTGGCTCGGCGCCGCCCTCCAGGCCACCCGGCTGCCCTTCGGCGTCGTCAACGCGCCGGGGCAGCGCTACCACCCCGCCGTCATCGCCCAGGCCATCGGCACCCTCGGCGCCATGTACCCCGGCCGCTTCTGGGCCGCGCTGGGCAGCGGCGAGGCGAGCAACGAGCACATCACCGGCGGACGCTGGCCTCGCAAGGACGTCCGCAACGCGCGGCTGCGCGAGTGCGTCGACGTCATCCGCGCCCTGCTGGCCGGAGAGGAGGTCAGCCACGATGGCCTCGTCACGGTCGACCGCGCCCGGCTGTGGACCCGCCCCGACCCGGTGCCGCCGCTGATCGGCGCCGCCGTCAGCGAGGAGACCGCCCGCTGGTGCGCCTCATGGGCCGACGGGCTCATCACCGTGAACGCCCCCGCCGAGACCCTGCGCCGGCTGGCCGGCGCCTACCGCGAAGCCGGTGGGCGCGGCCCGCTGCACCTCCAGGTGCACCTCAGCTGGGCGCCCGACCCCGCCGAGGCGATGCGGATCGCCCACGACCAGTGGCGCTCCAACGTGTTCGGCCCCCCGGTCTGCTGGGACCTGGAGCTGCCCGAGCACTTCGACGCCGCCGCCGAGCACGTGCCCCCCGAGCGGGTCGCTGAGGTGGTCAACGTCAGCGCCGACCTGGCCCGGCACGCCGAATGGCTGCACGGCTACGCCGAACTCGGCTTCGACCAGGTCTACCTGCACCACGTCGGCCGCGAGCAGACGCCCTTCGTGGACGCCTTCGGCGCCGAGGTGCTGCCGCGCCTGAACGTGACCCGCCCGGCCCCGGCCGCCGCCCCCGCCCAGGAGGTTCCCGCGCGATGAGACTCACCCGCACCGCCGACCTGTGGTGGAAGACCGCCGTCGTGTACTGCCTGGACGTGGAGACCTTCCGCGACGGCGACGGTGACGGCACCGGCGACTTCCACGGCCTCGCCCAGCAGGTCGACTACCTCGACCGGCTGGGCGTCACCTGCATCTGGCTGATGCCCTTCTTCCCCACCCCCGACCGCGACGACGGCTACGACATCGTCGACTTCTACAATGTCGACCCCCGGCTCGGCACCCTGGGCGACTTTGTCGAGTTCACCCGCACCGCCCGCGACCGGGGCATGCGCGTCATCGCCGACCTGGTCGTCAACCACACCTCCGACCGGCACCCCTGGTTCGAGGACGCCCGCTCCAGCCGCGACTCGCCCTACCGCGACTGGTACGTGTGGCAGGACGAACCGCCCGCCGACGGACCCAAGGGCGTCGTCTTCCCCGACGAGGAGGACGGCCTGTGGAGCCGCGACGAGGCGTCCGGCCAGTACTACCTGCACCGCTTCTACCGGCACCAGCCCGACCTCAACGTGGCCAACCCCGACGTGCGCGCCGAGATCGCGCGGGTGATGGGCTTCTGGATGGAGTTGGGCCTGTCCGGCTTCCGGGTGGACGCCGTCCCCTTCCTGCTGGAGACCTCCGGCCAGGACGACGCCGCCGCCCTGCCCGATCCGCACGACTACCTGGCCGACCTGCGCCGGTTCATGACCCGCCGCAACGGCGAATCCGTGCTCCTCGGCGAGGTCAACCTGCCCTACCCCGACACCATGCGCTACTTCGGCGACGGCGGGGGCGACGAGCTGACCATGTGCTTCGACTTCATCGGCATGCAGCACATGTACCTCTCCCTGGCCCGCCGCGACGCCCGCCCCCTCGCCTCCGCGCTGCGCGAGCGCCCCGCGCCGCCCAAGGACGCCCACTGGGCCACCTTCGTCCGCAACCACGACGAACTGACCCTCGACCGGCTCACCGAGGACGAGCGCAACGAGGTCTTCGACGCCTTCGGGCCCGAGGAGACCATGCGCATCTACGGGCGGGGCCTGCGCCGCCGGCTGCCGCCGATCCTCGGCGGCGACGAACGGCACGTGAAGATGGTCTACAGCCTGCTCTTCTCACTCCCCGGCACCCCCGTGCTGTACTACGGCGAGGAGATCGGCATGGCCGAGGACCTCCGCAACGAGGACCGGCTCGCCATGCGCAGCCCCATGCAGTGGCGGCCCGGCCCGCGCGCCGGCTTCTCCACCGCCGACCCCGGGCGCTACCCCGCGCCGGTCGTCGAGGGCCAGTACGGCCCCGACCGCGTCAGCGTCAGCGCCCAGCTGCGCGACCCCGGCTCGCTGCTGTCCTGGATCGGCCTCCTCGCCCAGCGCTACCGCGAATGCCCCGAACTGGCCTGGGGCGAGTACCGGATCCTCGACACCGGTGTCCCGCAGGTGCTGGCGCACCGCTGCGACACCGGGGACGGCCTGGACGGCGATGTCCACGACGGCACCGTCATCGCGCTGCACAACTTCGCCCCCGACGCCACCGAGGTGGAGCTGGAGCTGGACGGCATGGCCGGCGACTGCGTGCTGACCGACCTGCTGGTCGACGGCGGCACCGCCGTGTCCGCCGACGGCACCGCGAAGATCGCCCTCGACGGCTACGGCTGCCGCTGGTTCCGGGCGACCCGCGGCCCGGACTGACCGCCGGCGCGCTCCCTCCGCCGGGGGCCGGCCCGGCGGAGGGGAGCCCTGCTCAGCGGCGGACCCGCGCCGCGGCGCGCACCGCGAGGAACGCGGCGAGGGCGGCGCCGAGGGCGGCTCCGCCGATGTAGCCGGCGGCGTCCAGCGGGGTGCCGGGGTAGGCGAGCAGCATCGCCAGCACGGTCAGCACCGGGGCGGCCACGGCGACCGCCGGGGCGCGCCACCGGGGCATGGTCCGGTCGGCCGAGGTGATGGCGGCCGCCGCCCAGGCGGCCAGGCCGCCGAAGACGGCCAGCACCGCGAAGCCGATCAGCACGGTCGCCAGCTGGAAGTCGGCGACGCTCATGTCGGTGCGGCCGCCCAGCAGCTGCAGGACCGTGCTGCCGAAGACCATGAATCCGACCAGTACGATCCCGGCCGCGGCCGCCAGGGCGAGCAGCAGCCGCCCCATCCCGGTCTTCCGCCACCAGCCGGCCGCGCCGCGGCCGATCCTGCGAAGTAGGTTCATCAGGTCCATCCTTTTATTTCTCCCACCGGAACCAGCGCAGTCCCGACGGGTAGGTCCGCCCGGGGAACTCCCCGCCGGCCTGCGTGCCCTGGCCGCCCATCCCGGTGTCGTCGGAGATGAGGCCGAAGCATCCTCCGGCCCCGGGCGACGTGGGGATCTCGGTGCCGGTGCGAATGTTGTTGCTCGTCCCGCCGGGGCCCAGGCGCGTGTCAGGGACCCGGCCGGCGAAGTGCAGAGGTGCTGATCAGGCGGTTACCAGAAGGTTTTCTTGCAGATCAGTGGCCCAGTGGAGGATGGGGCCGCAGATGCGGGCGCATTGGGTCCCGGGACCCAATACCGTCCGGTAATCACCTGATGACCTGGCGTTATGGAGGGTGCAAAATTCCGGTCCGGGCAAGCGGTGACATCGAGCACACGGGAACTGCCGGGAGCCTCCGTTGAATCCACTGATTTGTGGCTGATAAACGAACGGAAAGGCTGGAAAGCGCAGTGGAGAAGGGGGTGGTACGCCATTTCTCCCGCTCCGCGTCTCATCCTCCGGCCCGTCCGCCGCGGCGCCGCCGACATGGCCGGCGCGGTCCAGCGGCCGCCCGATCCCGAGCCTCCGCCACCGCTCGGCCGCGCCGCGGCCCGCCTCGCGGAGAGGATTCAGCTGGTTCGTCACTCAGTCCTCCCCGTCCGACAGGTCAGGTACGTCGTTCTCCCACCAGTACAAGCGCAGTCCGGACTGGTAGGTCCTGCCCCGGTACTCCCCGCCCACCTGCATACCCTGACCGCCGACTCCGGTGTCGTCCCCGATCACGCCGCGGCACCCACCGCCCTCCGGCGATGTGTCGACCTCGGTGCCGGTGCACATGTTGTTGCTGGTCCCGCCCGAGACGATCTGGTAGTCGCTACCCAGATGGTCCACGAGGTTCTGCTCGGCGTGCACGCCGCGGTGGGCCGGTTTGTAGATATAGCCGAGATCTTGGATGATCCTCATCGCCTCAGCCGACGGTGCGGTGCCGCTCGTCGTCACCCAGTATTCGTACCGCCCGGTCCGCTGGTTGTAGACCTCTGCCACCGTGTACACCGGCGGGTGGCTGTTGTGCGTACCCATCAGAAGATGCGCGATGTCCGCGAAATGCATCGCGTCCTCTATGGTGCCCGCCGGGCGGTCCGGGCACTGCTGCCTGGGCGGGTTCGCTGAGTCGTTGTGGACGAGGACGTCGGTACCGCCGGCCGCCACATGGTAGGTGTGCAGGTCCGCGACGGTCAGGTTGTAGACCTGCTGGTAGGCGACGGTGCGGACCGACGCCGTCTCGACCTGGACGGAGGTGCCCGCCGGGGTGGTGAGCAGGTCGCCGGGGCGCAGGTCCTCGGCGTCGGTCCAACTGCGGTCGGATGCCACCCAGAAGGGGTGTTCGTCGGTCGCGGTGACGGTGCCGCCGCCGGCCAGGTCGAGGGTGACGAGGGTCTTGCGGCCGTCGCCGCGGATCAGGTCCGTCACCGGCCGGGGGCCCGACTCGCCGGTCGCGGGGTCGTGCGCCCACACCAGGTCGCCGACCGCCACGTCCTCGATGTCCAGGTGGGTCCCGTCGGCGAGCAGGACCGGGGTGTCGGCGACGAAGCTGTTGTGGGTGCAGCGCCCCAGCCCATCCTGGTCGTCCTGCTCGTCGTCCTGCTCGTCGTCTTCGTTGTCGAACCGGTCCCGGTTGCGGTCCTCCGCCTCCCGGTAGGTGTCGTCGTTCGGCCCGCAGCGGTCGCTCCACTGCCAGGGCGCCAGGGCCGGAGCCCAGCCGGCGACCACGCACTCCGAAATCGGGGGACGGCTCTGGTCGTCCTGGTCGTCGCGGACGATGCAGTCGTCCGGCTCGCACTCGTCCCGGTCGTCGTCGTCCGGCGCGCAGTCGCGGTCGAAGCGGCTCTGCGGGCTGCCCGGCTCGCATCGGGGCCGGCCGTCGTCCCGGTCAGGCTCGTTGCCCCGGTCCTCCCCGTCCTCTTCGTCGTCGCGCTCGTCGCCGGGCTCGCAGTTGTCGGTGGAGGTGGGGTACGGGTAGGCCGGGAAGTCGATGCACCGGTCGTCTTCGGGCCGGTCGTCCTCTGGCTCCTCGTCTTCGGGCCGGTCGTCCTCGTCCTCGGGCTCGTCGCCGGGCCCGTCCTCCGGCCGGTTCCCGGGCGAGTCGTCGTCCTGGCCGGGGCCGCAGCCGTCGATGGAGACCGGGTACGGGTAGGCCGGGAAGTCGATGCACCGGTCGTCCTCGGGCCGGTCGTCCTCGTCGTCCTCAGGCCGGTCGTCCTCCGGGGAGTCCTCGTCGTCCTCCGGCTGGTCGTCCTGTGAGTCGTCGTCGTCCTCGGGCCGGTCGTCTTCGTCTTCGGGACGGTCCTCGGGCCCGTCTTCGGGGCGGTTCCCAGTTGAGTCGTCGTCCTGGCCGGGGCCGCAGCCGTCGATGGAGACCGGGTACGGGTAGGCGGGGAAGTCGATGCACCGGTCGTCTTCGGGCCGGTCGTCCTGTGAGTCGTCCTCGTCCTCAGGCCGGTCGTCTTCGTCTTCGGGCCGGTCGTCCTCGTCCTCCGGACGGTCTTCTGGCTCGTCCTCGGGCCGGTCCTCCGGGGAGTCCTGGTCGTCGTCCTCGTTGGGGCCGCAGCCGTCGGTGGAGACCGGGTACGGGTAGGCGGGGAAGTCGATGCACCGGTCGTCTACGGGCCGGTCGTCCGCCGGCTCCTCCTCGTCCTCGCGCTCGTCCTCCGGTCGGTCGTCCTCGTCCTCGGGCCGGTCGTCTTCGGGCTCGTCCCCGGGCCGGTCGTCCTCCGGGGTGTCCGGCCGGTCGCAGTCGTCCACCCAGATCCACGGCGCCACGGCCGGCATGAAGCCGGGCCGGATACAGTCCTCGGGCGACGGTTCGCCATCGCCGGGCTCGTCCCCGGGCCGGTCCTCCGGCTCGTCGTCGCCCGGACCGCCGTCACCGGGTTCGTCCTCCGGTCCCTCGTCCTCCGGCCGGTCCTCGCCGGGCTCGTCGTCGCCGGGCTCGTCCTCGGGCCGGTCCCCCGGGCGGTCCTCGCCGGGCTCGTCGTCGCCCGGTTCGTCATCAGGCCCGTCCCCGGGCGAATCTCCGGGTTCGCCCTCGGGCCCGTCGCCGGGCTCGTCCTCCGGTCCGTCGCCGGGGCCGTCGTCGCCGGGCTCATCGTCGCCCGGCTGGTCCCCGGGCCCGTCGTCCGGTCCGTCCCCGGGACCGTCGCCGTCGGGGTCGCCCTCGCCGTCGGGGTCGCTCTCGTCGCCAGGCTCGGTGTCGTCGCCGGGAGCGGTGCTTATCCCGTCCGCGCAATCCTCATCCATAAAGAGAACGCAGACGGCCGAGCGGATCGACATGTCCACACCCGCCGTCATCGACGCGGTTACCAGGGCGAGCAGCAGTAATGACGACAGGCACAGGAGTGCCGCGTATTCGATAAGGCTCGCGCCCTCGTCTCGACGCATCGACTTACTCCCGTTGTCCGACCTGTAGACCGTCTCCGTCGCAAAGCTAGAGAGGTCCGGAGGGGCGGACCAGGGCCCCCGGGCCGGGCCGGGGGACCCAATCGGAAGAATATTCCGTTTCCACTCGGATTGTTACCAGCAGATTTCTTCGCAGCTCAGTGGGCCGGTATCGGAGCGCTTCGCGCCCAGGGGCATGCGGAAGGGGGCCCAGTCGCAACTGGCGATCAAGTGGTGACCTGGCCCTACGGAGAAATCATTTTTGGGCCCCTGAAATACCGTTCCGCTTTCGGGGCGAGGGCGGATCTCCGGCGCGCGCAACGATATCGGCGCCTTCCGCGAATCCGCTGCGGAAGAAAGCGCACCGAAAGGGCCGAGAGTGCGACAGGCCATGATCCCATGATCCGGCCACCGCCATTCCGGAGCGGCGCCGCTCAGCCGCCCAGTTCGGCCATGGCCTTCCTGATCCGCTTGTCGGAGACGGGATAGGCGGTGCCGACCGGCTGGGCGAAGTAGCTGACCCGCAGCTCCTCGATCATCCAGCGGATCCGGCGCAGCGGCTCGTCGGCGCGCTCGGCGGGCGGCCGCTGCCCGAGCAGCCGCTCGTAGGACTGCCGCACCTGCTCCACCTGGGCGATGTACATCTGGTCGCGGCGCGGGTTCTCCGGCAGCTTGTCCAGCCGCCAGCCGATCGCGCGCAGATAGCGCTCCACGTCGGGCAGCCGCGCCCAGCCGGTGTCGGTGACGAACCCGGGGTACACCAGGCCGGCGATCTGGTTCCTGATGTCGGTGAGCGAGGGCAGTAGCGCCAGGCTGACCGTGCCCCGCAGCCGCCGGTCCACCTCGTGCGCGGCGGCCAGCACCCGCGCCACCCGCTCCACCGCCTCGGCCGCGGTGTGGTGGAGGTCGGCCCGGACTGCGTCGCGCAGCTTCGCGAAGGCCGGCTCGTCCCACACCGGGCCGCCGTGGTCGGCGAGCAGCTTGTCGACCGCGGCGGCCACGCAGGCGTCGAAGAGTTCGGCCGTGCTCCGGTACGGGCTGTGCCCGAGCGCCAGCCGGCGCGGCCCCGGCAGCCGCTGCTGGATCGACTTGGCCGGCGACGGCAGGGTGAGCAGCAGCAGCCGGCGGGTGCCCTGCCACATGGCGCGCAGCTGCTCGTCCTCGGTGTCGAACAGCCGGATCGCCACGCTCGCGCCCTCGTCCACCAGCGCCGGGTAGGCGCGGATGGCGTGCCCGGCGCGGCCCTGGGCGGCGCGGCCCGGGGCGTGGTCCTGCTCGAAGGTGCGCGGCAGCGTGCCGAAGGTCCAGTCGGTGAGCCCGCTGCGCTCGATCCCGCTCGCGGCGGCGGCGAACTCCGCCCGCATCCGGTCCTTGAGCCGGGTCCGCAGCGCCTCCAGGTCCTTGCCCTCGGCGACGGTCGCGCCGGCGTCGTCGACGATCCGGAAGGTCATCAGCAGGTGGTCGGGCACCCGGTCCAGCTGCCAGGCGTCGGCGGGCACCGCGTCGGGGGCGCCGCCCAGCCGGCGGCTCAGCTCGGCGGCGAGCGCCTCCCGCAGCGGCCCTTCGCGCGGTTTCAGCCGGCCCAGCACCGCGGCGGCGTGGTCGGGCACCGGCACGAAATTGCGCCGGATCGCCTTGGGCAGCGCCCGGATCAGCGCGGTGACCAGCTCCTCGCGCAGCCCAGGCACCTGCCAGTCGAAGCCCTCGGCGCCCACCTGGTTCAGCACCGGCAGCGGGATGTGCACGGTCACGCCGTCGGCGTCCGCGCCCGGCTCGAATGCGTAGGTGAGCCGCAGCCGGATGCCGTCGGGGGTGGTCCAGGTGTCGGGGTAGTCGGCCTCGCTGACCTCGTCGACCGCCTCCCTGACCAGCATCGAAGCCGAGAAGCTGAGCAACTCGGGCTGGCTGCGGCGCGCCTTCTTCCACCAGGCGTCGAAATGGCGGCCCGACACCACGTCGGCCGGGATCCGCTGGTCGTAGAACTCGAACAGGGTGTCGTCGTCCACCAGGATGTCGCGGCGGCGGGCGCGGTGCTCCAGCTCCTCCACCTCGGCCAGCAGCCTGCGGTTGTCGTGGAAGAAACCGTGGTGGGTCTGCCAGTCGCCCTCCACCAGGGCGTGCCGGATGAACAGCTCCCGCGACAGCTCCGGGTCGATCCGGCCGTAGTTCACCCGGCGCTGCGCCACGATCGGCACCCCGTACAGGGTGACCCGCTCGTAGGCCATCACCGCCGCCTGCTTCTTCTCCCAGTGCGGCTCGCTGTAGTGGCGGCGCACCAGGTGGCCGCCGAGCGCCTCGGCCCACTCCGGCTCCACCCGCGCCGCGATCCGCCCCCACAGCCGGGAGGTCTCGACCAGCTCAGCCGCCATCACCCAGCGCGGCGGCTTCTTGAACAGCCCCGACCCGGGGAACACCCCGAAGCGGGCGCCGCGCGCGCCCAGGTACTCGTTCTTGTCGGCGTCCTTGACCCCGATATGGGACAGCAGCCCGGCCAGCAGCGACTGGTGGACCGCGGCGTAGCGGGCCGCGGCGGCCGCGTCGTCGGGCGCCTCCCCGGCGTCGCCCCCGGCCGGCTCCTCGGGGACGGTGACGCCCAGGGTGCGCACGACCTGCCGCAGCTGGCTGTAGATGTCCTGCCACTCCCGCACCCGCAGGTAGTTCAGGTACTCGTTCCGGCACATCCGGCGGAACTGGTTGGACGACAGCTCCGAACGCCGCTCCCGCAGATAGCGCCAGAGGTTCAGGTACGCGGAGAAGTCGGACTCGCGGTCGGCGAAGCGGGCGTGCTTCTCGGCCGCCGCCTGCTGGGCGTCGGCCGGGCGCTCCCTGGGGTCCTGGATGGACAGCGCGGCGGCGATCACCATCACCTCGCGCACGCAGCCGTTGCGGTCGGCCTCCAGCACCATCCGGGCCAGCCGGGGGTCCACCGGCAGCTGCGCCAGCTTGCGGCCCAGCGGGGTGAGGCGCTTGGCGGGGTCCTTCGCCGCCGGGTCGAGCGCGCCCAGCTCCTCCAGCAGCTGCACGCCGTCCTTGATGTTGCGGCGGTCCGGCGGGTCGATGAACGGGAAGGCCGCCACATCGCCGAGCCCGGCCGCCGACATCTGCAAGATCACCGAGGCCAGGTTCGTACGCAGGATCTCGGCGTCGGTGAACTCCGGCCGGGACAGGAAGTCGTCCTCGGAGTACAGCCGGACGCAGATGCCCTCGGCCACCCGCCCGCAGCGGCCCTTGCGCTGGTTCGCGCTGGCCTGCGACACGGGCTCGATCGGCAGCCGCTGCACCTTGGTGCGGTGGCTGTAGCGGGAGATCCGCGCGGTGCCCGGATCGACCACGTAGCGGATGCCGGGCACCGTCAGCGAGGTCTCGGCCACATTGGTGGCCAGCACCACCCGGCGGCCGGAGTGCGGCTGGAACACCCGGTGCTGCTCGGCCGACGACAGCCGCGCGTACAGCGGCAGGATCTCCAGCTCGCCAGGGCGCCGGTCCTTGGCCAGCGCCTCGGCCGCGTCCCTGATCTCCCGCTCGCCGCTGCAGAACACCAGGATGTCGCCCGGCCCTGCCGCGCACAGCTCGTCGACGGCCTCGCCGATCGCCTGGAACACGTCGCGGTCGGCGTCGTCGCGGGCGCCCGCGCCCGCCGGGCCCTCGGAGCCCGACACGATCGGCCGGTAGCGCACCTCCACCGGGTAGGTGCGGCCCGACACCTCCACCACCGGCGCCGGGCGGCCGTCAACGGCGAAGTGCTCGGCGAAGCGGTGCGGGTCGATGGTCGCCGAGGTGATGACGACCTTGAGGTCGGGCCGCTTGGGCAGCAGCTGCTTGAGGTAGCCGAGGATGAAGTCGATGTTCAGGCTGCGTTCGTGCGCCTCGTCGATGATCAGGGTGTCGTAGCCGCGCAGCATGCGGTCGCGCTGGATCTCGGCCAGCAGGATGCCGTCCGTCATCAGCTTGACCAGGGTGTTCTCGCCCACCCGGTCGGTGAAGCGCACCTGGTAGCCCACGGCCTCGCCGGTGGTGGTGCCCAGCTCCTCGGCGATGCGGTCGGCCACCGTGCGCGCGGCCAGCCGCCGCGGCTGGGTGTGGCCGATCATGCCGAGCACACCCCGGCCCAGCTCCAGGCAGATCTTGGGCAGCTGGGTCGTCTTGCCCGAACCCGTCTCGCCGGCGACGATCACCACCTGGTGGTCGCGGATCGCCGCCAGGAGGTCGTCCTTCTTCTGGCTGACCGGCAGCTCCGCCGGATAGGTGATCGGCGGGACGGAGGCGCGGCGGCCGCGCACCCGCTCCTCGGCGCGATCGGCGTCGGCGGCGATCTCGGCGATGGCGGCCGCGCGCCGCGCCTCGTCGGTGACCCTGCGTACGCCGTCGAGCCGGCGCTGCAGCCGGCGGCGATCGCTCGGCATCAGCTCCGGCAGGCGTGCTCTCAGCTCGGCGAGCGGGGATCTCCCGGTGGACGTACCCATACCTTGCCCAAGAATAGGCAGACCTCGTAGTGCTTGGCTCCTGGTTTTCCCCGCCCTCAACGGCGCGGCCCGCCGCGCGCATTCCGCGCCCCGGCCCGCCGAAAAGCGGTGGACCCACCGCGCCGCGCGCCGAGACCATAACGGTATGGAACGTACCGACTCACACAGGCTCACCGACGAGGTGCTCGCCTACTACCAGGCCGGCCGCGAGCACGGCCGCCTCCGGGCCGGCCGGGACCGCCTCGAACTGCTGCGCACGCGCGACATCCTCCGCCGCCTGCTGCCGCCTGCCCCGGCGCGGGTGCTCGACGTCGGCGGCGGCACCGGCGTGCACGCCGCCTGGCTGGCCGAGGACGGGTACGACGTCCACCTGATCGACCCGATGCCGCTGCACATCGAGCGGGCGGCGGAGCTGCCCGGCGTGCGCGCCACCATCGGCGACGCCCGCGAACTCGACGCCGCCGACGCCGCCGCCGACGCGGTGCTGCTGCTCGGGCCGCTCTACCACCTGGCCGAGCCCGCCGACCGCGCCCTGGCGCTGAGCGAGGCGGTGCGCGCCGTGCGCCCCGGCGGCCTGGTCGCCGCCGCCACCATCAACCGCACCTCGCCGCTGCACGACAGCCTCTACCACGGCTGGTACCAGGACCCCGCGCTGCGGTCGATGGTCGACACCGCGACCGCCACCGGCCGCCTCGTCTCGGCCGGCCTCGACGCCCCCACCGGCGGCTTCGACGCCTACCTGCACGACCCCGCCGAGATCCTCGCCGAGTTCACCGCCGCAGGGCTGCCCGCCGCCCGCCAGTACGGCATCGAGGGCGCCGCCTGGCTGCTGCCCACGATCGACACCTGGCTCGACGACCCCGAGCGCCGCACCACCCTCCTCGACGCCCTCCGCGGCGTCGAGGAGCACCCGCACCTGCTGGGCGCGAGCGGCCACCTCCTCACGGCGGCGTTCCGGCCGCGGCCGTCCGCGAACTGACGGCGCGGGACCCGCGCAGCGGTACCGGGGCGGACCCGCCCCGGAACCGCTGCGCGGCGGACCGCACGGCGGCGTGCCGGTGCGGACACGGCAGGCACTCCTGCGCCGCCGCACTGTGGGCGCGCCCGTGCCGACCGATGCCGGAGAACCGAGAAGGACACACCCGCACCCGGCGACCTGTGCACAAGTCGACCGCATCGGACCCAACCGTCCACAAGCCGCACTACGCATGGCTTTGCGCGGGCGTCACCTGGAAGAATGGAACTCGGGGGGGTACCCCCGACGGGGGCCCTTGCGAGTCGTGGCCCCGACCACGCTCCACCGTCATCGGGCCCAGGCCCGACCGGTCGACCCGATCCTCCGGCAGGCTCCACCAATACGGGCATGCGCCTGTGCACAGCCCGGCCACACCGGCGCACGCCATCCACAAGCCGCACCGACGCACACCGTGGCGCGGCCTCACCTGGAAGAATGGAACTCGGGGGGTACCCCCGAGCGGCCATACGCCCCGCCCCCACACAAGCCGAGGCGCCCCCGTCCGTTGACGGCGGCGCCCCGGACACGGGTGGGACTCAGACCTGCACGGCCCCGTCGAAGGGCGCCTCGGCCGCGGTGATGTCGGTGCGCACCCGCAGGTAGCGCACCGGGCGGCGCCACGGGTCGTGCGCGCCGCCCCCGGCGCTGACCTCGGCCACCAGCTCCGGCTCCACCTTCGTGTAGCGCAGCAGCAGGTCGCCGTTCGCACGCGGCGGCAGCATCGCCGGCCACGGGTGCCCCGGGCCGGCCGCGCGCAGCAGCGCCGCCAATGCCTGCTGTTCGGCGGCGGCCAGCGGCGCGGTGCGGCCCACCACCCGCAGCTCACCGCCCCCGGCCGGGTACCGGCCCAGGATCAGCTCGCGCGGCCGCCGCAGGGTGCCGGTCACCCCGCCGATGATCGCCTCGGTGGTGGCGCGGTGCCGGTAGCACCACCAGCCGTGCACACCGGGCCGGTAGCGGCCCGACGCCTCCTTCACCACCAGGCCCTCGAAGCCGCGCGGCGGCAGCGCCTCGAACCACTCCCTGGCCGTCTCCCAGCTGCGGGTCTGCGGCACCAGGGTGAGCACCGACTCCGGCGGCTCGCCGCCCAGCAGCTCCGCAAGCAGCCGGCGGCGCACCGACAGCGGCTGCTCGCGCACGCTCGCGCCGCGCAGTTCGAGCAGGTCGAACACTGCGAACTGGCACGGCTCCGCCGTCGCCGCCGCCTGGGCGGTCCGGCCCGTCCCCGGGTAGCGGCGGCGCAGCGCGGCATGGTCGAGCCGCCCGTCACTCCAGCGCACGATCTCGCCGTCGACGGTCGACTCCGGCAGCCGCTCGACCAGCGCCGCCACGATCTCAGGGAAGGCGTCGCTCAACGGCCTCCCCGTCCCCGAGCGCAGGCCGGCCCCGTCAGCGGTGGCCGTCCCCAGCGCCCGGATGCCGTCGTACTTGGGCTCGTACCGGCAGCCGCCCTCGCAGGACTCCGGATAGGGCAGGCTGTCGATCGTTCTCGCCAGCATCAGCTCGGCGGGGCGAATCTCCATGGCCGGGCCAGTACCCGACGCGCGGCGCACGCGCCGCCGATGAGGCGAAGCTGCCGCGAATTTGGCCCGCACATGACCCGCCGCCGCCCCGGCGGCGGGCCGCCTATGCTGCCGACCATGGCATCTACCGGCACGGCGCGGCGCCACCCGCTGTGGCCGCCGCGTGGACGGGTCGCCGACGCCGCCGTGGCGCTCGGGGCGGGCGCGGCGGTGGCGGGCTGGACCCTGGTGTCGGTGGCCGGGCTGCCCAGCCCGCCCCGCCCCGGCCCGCTGGAGTGGCTGCTGGTACTCGGGGCCTGCGGCGCGCTCTACCTGCGGCGCCGCTTCCCGGTCGCCGTCATGGTCGCCACCCTCGCCGCCTGCGCCGTCTACTATCCGCTGCACGAACCCGACGGCCCGATCCTGGTCACCTTCTTCATCGCCCTGTACACCGCGGCGGCCGGCGGGCACCTCGCCGCCGCCATCGTCGTCGGCACCGTCGCGCTGCTCGGCACGGCCTACGGCTGGCTCAGCTCCACCACCCGCTTCGTCGACGACTGGATGCTGCTGCAGACCGCGGGCTGGCTGGTCGCGGTGATCGCCGTCGGCGGCGTCACCAGCAACCGCCGCGCCTACCTGCGCGAGGCCCAGCAGCACGCCCTGGACGCCGAGCGCGGCAAGGAGGCCGAGGCGCGCCGCCGCGCCACCGAGGAGCGGCTGCGGATCGCCCGCGAACTGCATGACGTGCTCGGCCACCACATCTCGCTGATCAACGTGCAGGCCGGCGCCGCCCTGCACCGCCTCGAACGCGACGCCGCCGGCGGCGAGCCGCCGCCCGCCGCCGCGGCGCTCGCCACCATCAAGGACGCCAGCCGCGAGGCGCTGCGCGACCTGCGCGCCACCCTGGGCGTGCTCCGCCAGGTCGACGAGGAGGCGCCGACCGCGCCCGCGCCCGGCCTGCACCGCCTCGGCGAGCTGGTCGAAAGGGCCGCCGCCGCCGGCATCCGGGTCCGCACCGTCGCCGAGGGCGAAGCGCGCCCGCTGCCGCCCGAGGTCGACCTGGCCGCCTACCGCATCGTCCAGGAGGCGCTGACCAACGTGGCCAGGCACGCCCGCGCCGCCACCGCCACCGTCGCCGTCCACTACGGTGACCACGGCGTCGACGTGCGCGTCGAGGACGACGGACGCGGCTCGGCCGCCGCACCGGGCACGGCCGAGCACGCCGGCACCGGGCTGCACGGCATGGCCGAGCGGGCCCGCGCGCTCGGCGGCGAGTTCAGCGCGGGCGACCGGCCCGGCGGCGGCTTCCAGGTCGCCGCCAGGCTGCCGATCGACGGCGGGGAGACGACGTGATCCGGGTGCTGCTCGCCGACGACCAGACCCTCGTCCGCGCGGGCTTCCGCTCCATCCTCGACGGCGAGGACGACATCGAGGTGGTCGCCGAGGCGGGCGACGGCGCCCAGGCGGTCGAACGCGCCCGCGAGCACCGCCCGGACGTGGTGCTGATGGACGTGCGGATGCCCGCGCTCGACGGCCTGGAGGCCACCCGCAGGATCGTCGCCGACCAGCGGCTCGCCGAGGTGCGCGTCATCATCCTCACCACCTTCGAACTGGACGACTACGTCTACGGCGCGCTGCGCGCCGGCGCCAGCGGCTTCCTGGTCAAGGACACCGAGCCCACCGAGCTGATCCACGGCGTGCGGGTGGTGGCGCGCGGCGACGCGCTGCTCGCCCCCTCCGTCACCCGCCGCCTCATCTCCGAGTTCGCCGGGCGGCTCCGCCGCCCCGACCCGTCGCCCCGCCTCAACGCCCTCACCGAGCGGGAGCGCGAGGTGATGGCGCTGGTCGCCGCCGGGCTGTCCAATGACGAGATCGCCGCCCGGCTGGTCCTCAGCCCGGCCACCGCCAAGACCCACGTCAGCCGCATCATGACCAAGATCGGCGCCCGCGACCGAGCCCAGCTCGTCGTACTGGCCTACGAGTCCGGCCTGGCCACCCCCGGCTGGCTGAGCTGACGGGCGGTGTCGGCACCGGCCGCACGCAACTCCGGGAGTACGCGCCGGCCCGCCCCGCCGACCAGGGGAGTACCCCGGGTGACACCGCCGGCATGACGCGCCGGGGCACACCCGCCCCGCACCGTGGACGGCGTGGAATCCGACGTTCTCGACCTCGCCCGGCTCCAGTTCGCGCTGACGGCCGGCGCGCACTTCCTGTTCGTCGCGCTCACCCTCGGGCTCGCGACGATCGTGGCGTGCGTGCAGACCCGCGCGACCTTCGCCCGCAGCCGGGTGCACGCCCGGATGACGCGTTTCTGGGGGCAGCTCTACGTCATCAACTACGCGATGGGCATCCTCACCGGCCTGGTGATGGAGTTCCAGTTCGGGCTGGCCTGGAGCGGGCTGACGCACTTCGCCGGGAACGTGTTCGGCAGCGCCCTCGCCCTGGAGACCCTGGTCGCGTTCTTCGTGGAGTCCACCTTCCTCGGCCTGTGGATCTTCGGCTGGCACCGGCTCAACCGGTGGGCCCACCTCGCGGTCATCTGGGTCGTCACCCTCACCGCCTACGCCTCCGCGTACTGGATCCTGGTCGCCAACGCCTTCCTGCAGCACCCGGTCGGCCACCGGGTGTCTGAGGGCACCCTCGTCCTCACCGACGTGTCCGCCGTCCTCACCAACCCCAGCGCCGTGATCGCCTTCTGGCACATCCTGGGCGGCGCGCTGGTCACCGCCGGCTTCTTCATGGCCGGAGTCAGCGCCTACCACCTGTTCCGCCGCACCAGCGAACACGAACTCTTCCTGCGCTCGCTGCGCATCGGCGTGCTGGTCACCCTGCCCGCGCTGGTGCTCACCGTCATCGCCGGCGGCCTCCAGTTCGCCGCCGTCAACGAGTTCCAGCCGCTCAAGACCGCCGTGTTCGGCAACGACACCGCCGAGGCGGCGCGCATCCAGGCCGAGATGGCCGCCCTGCACGGCCCGGGCGACTACCTGCCCCCGGAGGGCTGGACCCGCGCCGGCGGACTGATCATGATCCTGACCTTCATGCTGCTGTTCAACATCTCCTGGGTGAGCTGCCTGTTCGCGCTGATCCGCCCGGTCGCCCTCCGCTTCCGGCTCTGGCACCTCGCGCTGATGGCCACCGTCCCGCTGCCCTACGTCGCGATGCTGGCCGGCTGGGTCTTCCGCGAGATGGGGCGGCAGCCCTGGGTCGTGTACGGCCTGCTGAGCACCGCCGACGCCGTGTCGCCGGTGTCGGAGGGGGCGATGCGCACCTCGCTGCTGGTCTTCACCGTGCTGTTCGGGGTGCTGACCAGCGTGAACGCGTGGCTGCTGGCCCGGCACGCCGCCCGAGGACCCGACGCCGCCGCACTGGGCCGCCCGCCGTCGCCGGGCGAGCGCGAGCCGCTGCCCGCCGTGAGCCTCTAGCAGGGAAGGACGCACCGAACCATGACCGCGGAACTGCTCGCCGCCGCCCTGCTCGGCTTCTTCGCCGTCGGCTACTTCGTGCTCGGCGGCGCCGACATCGGGCTCGGCATGGTGCTGCCCTACCTCGGCCGCGACCCCGGGCAGCGCAGGACGGCCATCGCCGCGGTCGGGCCGGTCTTCCTCGGCAACGAGGTGTGGCTGGTGGCAACGGCCGGCCTCCTCGTCGGCGCCTTCCCCGACCTGGAGGGCGAGCTGCTGACCGGCCTGTTCCCCGCCGTCGTCGCGCTGCTGGCCGGGTGGATCGGCCGCGACGCCGGCCTGTGGATGCGCGGCCGCGCCGGAGGGCGCGCCTGGTGGGCGGTCTGCGACACCGCCATCACCGCGGGCAGCTGGACGGTCGCGCTGAGCTGGGGCTGGATGTTCTCCGGCCTGTTCGCCGGGATCACCGACCGGCCCGCCACCGGCCTCGGCGCCGCGCTGGCCGCCCTCGCCGTCGCGGTGCTGTTCGGCTCGCACGGCCTCGCCTTCGCGGCGCTGCGGCTCAGCGGCCCGCTGCGCACCCGGGCGCGCGGACCCTTCGGCCCCTCGGGGGAGGCGCCCACCTTCGCGCTCACCTCGGCCGCGATGGCGCTGCTGCCGCTGGCCGCCGGCATCCGGTTGCCGCTGGCCGCGACCGCCGCCGACGACGGCACCCTCGCCTTCCTGCTGCCCGTCGTCGCGATCATCCTCCCGCTGCTGCTGGCCGCCCAGGTGTGGACCTGGAGCGTCTTCCGGCACCGGGTGACCGGGCCGGGCTACCTGTGACGGCACCGGCCGTCGCGGACCCTGCCGTACCGAGAGCCCACCGCCGGGTGGGAGAGGGGAGAACCCGGATGCGCACCATCGGCATCGCCGTGGCCGGCCTGTTCGGCGGCCTGGTGTTCGGCTTCGTGCTGTCGGAGGCGATCGCCATCGCCGCCGTGCTCGCCATGGGCGGCTCGCCCGACATGCCCTGGCTGCGCGCCCTGCGCTACCTGCCGCTGCTGTTCGCGGTCGCGGGCGCCGTCGGCGCGCCGCTGGTCGACGCACGGATCCGCCGGGGCCGCGCGGCCGGATGAGGCGCCCGTTCCCGCCCGTCCTCCCGAGGCCGGGCGGGAACGGGGCCTCACACCAGGTCGCGGCGGCGCAGGGCCAGCAGGCCCGCGCCGGTGAGCGCGGCGGCCACCGCGGCCGGCCACAGCAGCGGCACCGCCGAGAACTCCTCGCCGGTGAGCACCATCGGCACGTAGTGCCAGGGCACCACCCGGTTGGCCACCCAGTAGTCGATCCCCAGCACCGGGCCGATCGACTCGCCGAAAAGCTGGAAGAACACCCAGGCCACCCAGGCCGACGCGACCGCGTACCGGGGGAAGAAGCCGAAGGCGAACACCGCCACCGAGCCCACCACCAGCGCGGGCGGCAGCTGCACCGCCGCGGCGAGCAGCACCCGGGGCAGCTGCTCCGCCACGTCGCCGCGGCCGAGCCCGTAGACCAGCCCGGCGCCGAGCCCGGCGGCCAGCAGCATCGCCGCGGTGCCCGCCGCCGTGACCGCCATGTGCCCCCCGGCCCAGCGCAGCCGGGTGAGCGGTGCGGACAGCGCCGGCTCGGCCAGGCCGGACGCCTCCTCCGAACGCAGCCGCAGCGTCGCCAGCAGCGTGTACAGCGACACGGCGTAGCCCAGGCTGAGGACCACGATCCACAGGTAGGTGTCGGACAGGCTCACGTCCGGGGCGGCGGCGTAGCGGCGGAAGAACTCCAGCATCGGCTCGCCCAGCAGTCCGCCCAGCGCCGGGATGCCCGGCGCCACACTCGCCGTGGCCGCCCCGGCCACCGCGAAGGCCGCCGTCCAGCCGAGCAGCTGCCCGCGCTGCAGGCGCCAGGCGAGGCCGAGGGGGCCGCGCAGCGACGGGGCGGCGGTCGCGCGGCCGTCGCGCGCCGCGACCAGGCCCGCGCCGACGTCGCGCCGCCCGGCCAGCGCGAAGGCGGTGCCCGCCAGCACCAGCACGGCCGCCGCCGGGATCGCCGGCGTCCACCAGCGCTCGTCACCGAACGGCCGCAGCAGGTGGCTCCAGCCCAGCGGCGAAAGCCAGCGCAGCCAGAGCACACCGCCGCCGTCGGCGGTGAAGCGGAGGATGTAGGCGGTGCCGAAAAGCAGGCCCGCGAGCAGGTACGTCGTGCGGGTCTGCGCGGTGAGCTGGGCGGCGACGGCGGCGGCCGCGGCGAAGACCAGCCCGGCGGCCAGCATCGCGGCGCCGAAGGCCGCGGCCCCGACCGGGTCGATGCCGAAGCCGAGGGCGAGCAGCCCCGCGGCGCTGAGCGCCGCGGTCAGCGCGCACAGCCCGGCGGTGTGCGCCAGGGCGGCGGCCAGGGGCGCGTGCCGTCCCACCGCCGTGGCGGCCAGCAGCTCGCGCCGCCCCGACTCCTCGTCCGCCCGGGTGTGCCGCACCACGCTGAGCAGCGCCATCAGCGCGACCAGGCCGAAGGCGATGTCGCCGATCTTGAACATGACCAGGCCGCCGAGGGTGGGCGCGGTCACCTGGCCGGAGAAGGCCAGCAGCGCGCGGTTGGCCCCGACCGCCTCGGCCATCGCGGCCTGCGCGGCGGCGGTGGGGAAGGCGCGTGGTACTGCACGCCCGTGCCCACGACGAGCCCGGCGACCAGCAGCATCCAGGCGGGGGCGAGCACGCGGTCGCGCCGCAGCGCGAGCCGGACCAGCGACCGGGTGCCCGCGAGGCCGTGTGTCGATCGTGCGGTTTCCATGCGTCACAAGCTACGACGATTTCACGAGTTTGTGAATCTTGTGAAGCGTCATGATGGCGTAAGGACGCCTGTGGGGTGTGCGGCGCGCCGCCTCATGCGCATGACCAGGGCAGCGAGGATCTCTTCGGCTTCAGCTATTTCCTTGAGGTCCTGTGGCGTGCGCCCACATGGGCGGGCGTCCTCTCCGAGTGGAACACAAGTGGAAGCCCAAGTCGCTGTATGCAGGATCGCTTTATCTGCCAATTCAGAAATGACGACTCGGCGTCCCGAGCGACGGTTACGGGAAATATCTTGCCGAGAGTGGAGAGCGACCGGCGCCGCGCGGTGGATGCCGATCCCATGCCCCCTGAAGGGTCTCACGGCCCAGGGCGCCGAGAACTCCGTCGTTATAGCATTTGTGCCGCTCATCGCAACCCTCCAGATCAAGGCCGGTGGACACCGGGTCGCCCGCGACCGTTCCTATCGCTTGTGACCGTAGGCAGAAAGAATGCCTCCGCGCCGCCCGTCGGGTGGAGCAGCGCGGGGAAACGGGCCGGTTCACCGTCGTCGAGAAGGAGTGCGTGGCCGGTTCGGCGTCGCGGCGCTCGGCCTCGTCGGTGAAGGCGCGCAGGTTCAGCTTCGACACCTTCTGAGCACGATCAAGGAGGACATTCAAGAACAGCGAGTGCAACCACCAGTGGTGGAATTCGTCGTACAGCAACACCGATGGCGGGGGTTGCGTGGAAGCGGCGACGCCCGCGTCTCTCCGAACGATGCCGGTCCGCGACTCCAAGAACCCTGACCAGCCGTACCCGTCCTTCTCGGCTGATCAGTGGCGTGCTTTCATCGCGACCGTCAAGGGCGGCGACCGATCCTGAAGCGCTGAGGGCCGGACTCCGATCGGAGTCCGGCCCTTTTCCAGCGGCGGCGCGTGGATCAGTTCACCGTCGTCGAGAAGGAGTGCGTGGCCAGTCCGGCGCCGCCGCGCCAGGGCTCGAAACCGGCCTGGATGCTGGTCAGGTACCAGCTCCGCTGCACGGCGCCGCGGCGTACGGCCTCGTCGGTGAAGGCGCGCAGGTTGAGGTTCGACACCGAGTTCGTCGGCGAGGTGCGGATGAAGCTGATGACGTTCCAGCCGATGTTGCCCTGCCAGATGTCCCAGCTCGCCCCCGCCACCTGCACGTTCGAGGCGACCCGCTGGCCGATCGGCTGGATGTCGCCCTGGTGGCGCAGCCAGATCATCAGCTCGGCGTCGTTCTGAGCCGGGGCGTTGGGGTCGGCGTCGTACCACAGGTCGTAGGCGACGTTGTAGACGCCCGAACTCGGCGCGCTGGTGCTCCAGCTGCTGGTCACCGTGTTCATCGAACTCACCTGGCGCGGCATCCCGCTGTTGGTGGTGCAGTTGCGGTAGTGGCAGCCCGCGTAGATCGACGGGTACCCGGCGGGCGCGCCGCTGGTGGAGTTGTTGTGCTCGGCGACCGTCACGGTGAACGAGGTGCCGTTCACGTCGATGCACTGCCGGGTGCTCGCGCCCCACACGTTGTTCTGCACGATGTAGCGGCCGCCGTCGACCCGGAGCGAGTCGTACTGGCCGCACAGCACCTGGGCCGCCTGGATCGGGTCGGCGGCGGCGGGCTGCGGGGCGGTGGTGATCAGCGCGAGGACCGCCGCCGCGACCAGCGGGGCGAGGCGGCGCAGGCGCGGTACCGCGGTGGATTGTCTGCTCTTCATGTCGTCACTCCAGTGACCAATGGGATCGGATGCGGGATGGAACATGACGGCGCCGGGGAGTGGGAGCGCTCCCAGCGATGGGGGTCGCAGGGCTCCCTCCTTCTTCTTCGGTCTCCTCCGGCCGCTTCGGCGGTACGGGCGGGGCGGCTCGGCGCCCGGCGCCGCACAGGCCGCCGTCGGCGGTGATCCGCGTCACGGACCACGGGCTTCAGCGTCACTCCGCCGATACCTCTTGTCAACAGCGGGTAACACGGCGCGGCCCACCGGAGCACGCGAGAGGCCCTCGACCGGCCCCGCCGCGGCCGGGCCGCCCGCCGCCGAAACCGCAGGCCGCCACGGCACCGCCCGTGAAGGCGGCCGCGACACACCCGCCGCGCGGCACCGGCCGCCACGCCCCCAGCCCCGCCCGGTGACCCCTCTCACCACCCTGGCGTGAGCCGCCGACGACACCCCCGGGTAACCTGAGCCGGTACGTCCGGTACCCGAAGAGGACTGGAACGGCAGAGGGAACTCCGTGGAAGAACTACCCGTGCGTGAGCGCCCGGCTCGGCTCCGGGTGGGCGTCGTCGGCGCGGGCCGAGTCGGCTCCGTGCTGGGCGCCGCGCTCAGCCGCGCCGGCCATGACGTCACCGCCGCCTCCGGCGTCTCCGACGCCTCCCGCCGGCGCATCGCCGCCCGGCTGCCCGGCGCCCGCGTCGCCGAGCCCCCGCAGGTCGTCGCCGACTGCGACCTCGTGCTGCTCAGCGTCCCCGACGACGCCCTGCCCGCGCTCGCCGCCGGCCTGGCCGAACTCGCCGACGCCGAAGGCACCCTCGTCGCCCACACCAGCGGCCGCTACGGCCACACCGTGCTCGACCCGCTGCTGCGCGCCGGCGCCCTCCCGCTCGCCCTGCACCCCGTCATGACCTTCACCGGCCGCGACGAAGACCTCAGCAGGCTGGCCAGCTGCAGCTTCGGCGTCACATCGCCCGACCGGCTGCGCCCCATCGCCGAGGCCCTGGTCGTGGAGATGGGCGGCGAACCCGTCTGGATCCCCGAGGAACGGCGCGGCCTCTACCACGCCGCCCTGGCCGGCGCCGCCAACCACCTGGTCACCCTGGTCGCCGAATCCGCGCAGCTGCTCGGCGCCGCCGGGGTGGAGCACCCCGGCCGGATGCTCGGCCCGCTGCTCGGCGCCGCCCTCGACAACGGCCTGCGGCTGGGCACCGCCGGGCTGAGCGGCCCCGTGGTGCGCGGCGACGCCGGAACCGTCGCCCGGCACCTGGAAGAGCTGGCCGCCGTGTCCGACGAGGCGCTCGCCGCCTACCGGTCGCTGGCGCGGCTCACCGCGGTGCGCGCCCTGGACTCCGGCCTGCTCAAACCCGACCAGGCCGAAGCGCTGCTCGCCGTCCTCAACGGACCCGCACCCGGCAGGGAGGACCGCCGTGGACAGCCGGAATGAGCCTCGTACCGGCGGTGTTCCCACGATTGTGGAGACGCGCCGGGAACTCGCCGAGCTGCGCCCGCACCTCGGCACCGTCGCCCTCGTGCCCACCATGGGGGCGCTGCACGAGGGGCACCGCTCCCTGTTCCGGCTGGCCGCCGAGCACGCCGACACGGTCGTGGCCAGCATCTTCGTCAACCCGCTCCAGTTCGGGCCGAACGAGGACTACGAGCGCTACCCCCGCACCTTCGACGCCGACCTGGAGGTCTGCGCCGCCGAGGGGGTGCGCGCCGTCTTCGCGCCCAGCACCGCCGAGATGTACCCGGCGCCGCAGGTCGTCACGGTGAACCCCGGGCCGATGGGCGGCGTGCTCGAAGGCGAGTTCCGCCCCGGCTTCTTCGACGGCGTGCTGACCGTGGTCGCCAAGCTGCTCAACATGGTGCGCCCCGACACCGCCGTCTTCGGGGAGAAGGACGCCCAGCAGCTGGCGCTGGTGCGGCGGATGGTGCGCGACCTGGCGCTGCCCGTGCGGATCGTCGGCGCGCCCACCCTGCGCGACCCCGACGGCCTCGCCGTCTCCAGCCGCAACGTCTACCTGTCGCCGGCCGAGCGCACCACGGCGCTGGCCCTGTCGGCCGCCCTGTTCGCGGCACGCGACGCCGCCGACGGCGGCGGTCCCGACCGGCCGCTGGCGGCGGCCCGGACCGTGCTGCGGGAGGCCGAGACCGCCGACCCGCCGCTGCACGTCGACTACCTGACCCTGGTCGACCCGGACACCTTCGCCGAGATCCCCGGCGGCTCCGCGCACGGCGGCGCCGCGATCCTGGCGGTCGCCGCGCGGGTCGGGGCCACCCGACTCATCGACAACATCCACCTCGTGCTCTGAGCCTCCCCGTCGCACCTAGGAGCCGGCCATGTTCCGCACCATGTTCAAGTCCAAGATCCACCGGGCCACGGTCACCCAGGCCGACCTGCACTACGTCGGCTCGCTCACCATCGACCAGGACCTGATGGATGCGGCCGACCTGCTCCCCGGCGAGCAGGTGCACATAGTCGACATCGACAACGGCGCCCGGCTGGAGACCTACGTCATCGCGGGCCCCCGCGGCACCGGGGTGATCGGCATCAACGGGGCCGCCGCCCGGCTGGTGCAGCCCGGCGACCTCGTCATCATCATCAGCTACGCCCAGGTCAGCGACGCCGAGGCCCGCACCCTGCGTCCCAGCGTGGTGCACGTGGACCGCGACAACCGCGTCGTCGCCCTCGACCACGACCCGGCCGCCGCCACCCCCGACGGCAGCACCGCCCGCGGCGACCTGGTGCACCAGCGATGACCGCCGCCCGCCGCCCGCCGAACGGGCTGGAGCAGAGCCGTCGAGGTAGATGCCCCGCCCGCCCAGGGGGCCACCCTCCCCTCAATTCTTCCGCCCCCGCCGCCCCCCGCGCCATCCCCGGAGCGGCCCTGTGGACAAATCCGCCGTCCGCACGCCGCCCTGTGGAAAACCCGGGCCGGGCCGGGAGCGCCCGGCGCCACGCCCCGGGCAGCGCCCGATGAGCGCCGCCGCCGCGCTGCCGCGGCTGCGCGCCGACCGGCCGGGCTGGACCGTGCACACCGACGTGCTGGTCGTCGGCTCCGGCATCGCCGGGCTCGCCACCGCGCTGCGGCTGCGCGAACTCGCCCCCGGCCTGCGGCTGCTGCTGGTCACCAAGGACGTGCTCGACAACGGCTCCACCCGCTGGGCCCAGGGCGGCATCGCCGCCGCCCTCCACCCGCTGGACACCCCGCTCGCCCACCTCGCCGACACCCTCGCGGCCGGCTCCCACTTCAACGACCCCGACGCGGTCCGCGCCCTGGTCACCGAGGGGCCCGCCGCCGTCCGCTGGCTCATCGAGCGCGGCACCGGCTTCGACCGCGACCGCGCCGGCGGCATCGCCCTCACCCGCGAGGGCGGCCACCGCGCCGACCGCATCGCCCACGCCGGCGGCGACGCCACCGGCGCCGAGATCGAACGCGCCCTCATCGACGCCGTCCGCGCCGACCCCGGCATCGAGGTCATCAAGCACGCCCTCGCCCTCGACGCCCTCCTCGCCGCCGACGGCTCCGCCGCCGGGATGACCCTGCACGTCATGGGCGAAGGCCGCCCCGACGGGGTCGGCGCCGTCCGCGCCCGCGCCGTGGTCCTCGCCACCGGCGGCATGGGCCAGATCTACGCCGCCACCACCAACCCCGACGTGTCCACCGGCGACGGCCTCGCCCTCGCCCTGCGCGCCGGCGCCGCGGTCCGCGACCTGGAGTTCGTCCAGTTCCACCCCACCGTGCTGTGGCTGGGCCCCGACGCACGCGGCCAGCAGCCCCTGGTGTCGGAGGCCGTCCGCGGCGAAGGCGCCTTCCTCGTCGACGCCCGCGGTCGCCGCTTCATGGCCGGCGCCCACGAACTCGCCGACCTCGCCCCCCGCGACGCGGTCGCCAAGGCCATCAGCCGCGCCATGCGCGACACCGGCACCGACCACGTGTACCTCGACGCCCGCCACTTCGGCGCCGCCAAGTGGGAGGCGCGCTTCCCCACCATCCTCGCCACCTGCCGCGCCCACGGCATCGACCCCGTCACCCAGCTCATCCCGGTCACCCCCGCCGCCCACTACGCCTCCGGCGGTGTCCACACCGACCTGCGCGGCCGCACCACCGTCCCCGGCCTCTACGCCGTCGGCGAGGTCGCCTGCACCGGCGTGCACGGCGCCAACCGGCTCGCCTCCAACTCGCTGCTGGAAGGCGTCGTCTTCGCGCACCGCATCGCCGCCGACCTCGCCGCCGGACTCCCCGACGCCGCCGAACCCGCACCCGACCCCCGCACACCCGTGCTCGCCGACCCCGGCACCGTCCCCGAACTGCGCGCCGCCATGTCCGCCCGCGCCGGCGTGGTCCGCCGCGGCCCCGACCTCCAGGCCGCCCTCGACACCCTCGACGATCTGGCCGCCCGCCCCGCGCCCGCCCCCGGCCTCGACGCCTGGCAGGCCACCAACCTGCTCCAGGTCGCCCGGATGGTCGCCCTCGCCGCGCTCGCCCGCCCCGCCGGCGCCGGCACCCACTGGCGCGAGGACGGCCCCACCGGACCCGTCGAAGCCGCCCGCGCCGAGTTCCGCCTCAGCCCCGACGGCCCCCGCCCCGTCCCCCTGCACGGCGGCCAGTCCGGCGCCCTGCTGGCCGAACTCGCCGCCGCCGGCATCCCCTGGAGCCGCCCCCACGGCCGCCCCGCCCTCGGCGACCTGGTCGCCGCCGCCCTCGGCGAGGACCTCGACGGCGGCCCCGAGCGCATCGACGCCACCAGCGCCGCCACCGTCCCCGCCGACCAGCTCGCCACCGCCCACGTGGTGGCCCGCCGCGCCGGCGTCCTCGCCGGACTGCCCGTGGCCGAGGCCGTCTTCCACCAGGTCGCCCGCGGCGCCGTCCTCACCGAGCGGCACACCGCCGACGGAGAGCGCGTCAAGGCCGGCCAGGTGCTGATGACCGTGCGCGGCCGCACCCGCGACCTGCTCACCGCCGAGCGCACCGCGCTGAACTTCCTCACCCGCATGTCCGGGGTGGCCACCCTCACCCGCCGCTGGGCCGACGCCATCGACGGAACCGGCGCCCGGCTGCGCGACTCCCGCAAGACCATCCCCGGGCTGCGCGCCCTGGACAAGTACGCGGTCCGGTGCGGCGGCGGCGTCAACCACCGCTACAGCCTCGCCGACGCCGCCCTGATCAAGGACAACCACGTGGTCGCCGCCGGCGGGGTCGCCGAGGCCGTCCGCGCCGTGCGCGCCGCCCACCCCGGCCTGCCCCTGGAGGTCGAGGTCGACCGGATCGACCAGATCGAACCCGCCCTCGCCGCCGGAGCCGAGGAGATCCTGCTCGACAACTTCACCGTCCCCCGCCTCGCCGAAGCGGTCGCCCTCGTGGCCGGCCGGGCCCGTCTGGAGGCCAGCGGCGGACTCGACCTCGCCTCGGCGCGCGACGTCGCCGCGACCGGAGTGGACTACCTTGCTGTCGGTGCGCTGACGCACTCCGCGCCCGCGCTCGATATCGCGTTGGACCTGCTGCCCGCCGGCCACCCCGGGCCGGACGGCACCGGGAGAGCGGAGACCTGATGCTCCTCACCATCGATGTCGGCAACTCCGACACCGTCTTCGGCGTGTTCGCGGGCGACGACATCGTGGAGCACTGGCGGGTCGCCACCGACGCCCGCCGCACCGCCGACGAGCTCGCCATCGTGCTGCACGGCCTGCTCGCGCACAGCGCCGTCATGCGCGGCTCCGACATCTCCGGCATCGCGCTGTGCGCCACCGTCCCCTCGGTGCTGCACCAGATGCGCGAGATGTTCCGCCGCTACTACGGCGACCTGCCCGCCGTCATCGTCGAACCCGGCGTCAAGACCGGGGTGCCGGTGCGGATGGACAACCCCAAGGAGGTCGGCAGCGACCGCATCGCCAACGCGCTGGCCGCCGTCCACCTGTTCGGCGGGCCCTGCGTCGTGGTCGACTTCGGCACCGCCACCACCTTCGACGCCATCAGCGCCAAGGGCGAGTACGTCGGCGGCGCCATCGCGCCCGGCATCGAGATCTCCGTCGACGCCCTGTCGCGGCGCGGCGCCCAGCTGCACAAGGTCGAGATCGTCCGGCCCCGCCAGGTCATCGCCAAGAACACCGTCGAAGCGCTGCGCTCCGGCATCGTCTACGGCTTCGCCGGCCAGGTCGACGGCATCGTCGACCGGATGGCCCGGGCCCTCGCCCACGACACCGCCGAACTCACCACCATCGCCACCGGCGGGCTCGCCCCCCTGGTGGTCGACGAGGCCGAGAGCATCGACGTGCACGAGCCCTGGCTCACCCTGATCGGGCTCAAGCTCATCTTCGAACGCAACACCACCCAGGTGTGAGCCCCTCCCGCGCCGCAGCCCGTGCGCACGCCGGTGCCCGGTAGTCTCGGCGTGTGAACGCCCAGCCCGATCCCACCAGCGACAGCTACGACGACCTCCCCGAGCAGATGCGCGTGCGGCGCGAGAAGCTCGACCGCCTGCGCGCCGCCGGCGTCGACCCCTACCCGGTCGTCTTCCCCCGCACCGACACCCTGGGCGGGATCCGCGCCAAACACCCCGGCCTGGAGCCCGGCGCCGCCACCGGCGAGCGCGTCTCCGTCGCCGGGCGGGTCATCCTGTCGCGCACCGGCGGCAAGCTGTGCTTCGCCACCGTCCGCGACGGCTCCGGCGAGATCCAGGTGATGCTCTCCCTGGACAGGGTCGGCGAGGAGCGGCTGGCCGCCTGGAAGGCCGACGTCGACCTCGGCGACCACGTCGGCGTCGAAGGCGAGGTGGTCGCCTCCCGGCGCGGCGAGCTGTCCATCATGGCCGAGAGCTGGACGCTCACCGCCAAGTGCCTGCGCCCGCTGCCCGACAAGCACAAGGGCCTCACCGACCCCGAGGCCCGGGTCCGGCAGCGCTACGTCGACCTCATCGTCAACCCCGAGGCCCGCGACATGCTGCGCTTCCGCAGCACCGTCGTGCGCGCGCTGCGGGAGTCCATGCACCGCCGCGGGTACACCGAGGTCGAGACCCCGATGCTCCAGCAGGTGCACGGCGGCGCCACCGCGCGCCCCTTCACCACCCACATCAACGCCTACGACCTCGACCTCTACCTGCGCATCGCCCCGGAGCTGTTCCTCAAGCGGCTCGTGGTGGGCGGGGTGGAGAAGGTCTTCGAGATCAACCGCAACTTCCGCAACGAAGGCGCCGACGCCACCCACAACCCCGAGTTCACCATGCTGGAGGCCTACGAGGCCTACGGCAGCTACGACACCGTCGGCGTGCTGGTGCGCGAGCTGATCCAGGAGGCCGCCCGGGAGGCGCTGGGCGGCACGACCGTGGTCCACCGCGGCGAGGAGGTCGACATCGGCGGCGAGTGGCCCTCGGTCACCCTCTACGGCTCGGTGTCGCAGGCGCTGGGCGAGGAGATCACCCCCGCCACCCCCCGCGAGGACCTCGTCAAGCACGCCGAGGGCCGCGGGCTGGCGGTGAACCCGGCCTGGGGGCCCGGCAAGCTGGTCGAGGAGCTGTTCGAGGCGCTGGTGGAGCACACCCTCGTCCGCCCCACCTTCGTCCGCGACTTCCCCGTCGAGACCAGCCCGCTCACCCGCGCCCACCGCACCGAACCGCAGCTCACCGAGAAGTGGGACCTCATCGGCTTCGGCATGGAGCTGGGCACCGGCTACTCCGAACTGGTCGACCCGGTCGAGCAGCGGCGCCGCCTCACCGAGCAGTCGCTGCTGGCGGCCGGCGGCGACGCCGAGGCCATGCAGCTCGACGACGACTTCCTGCGCGCGCTGGAGTACGGCATGCCGCCCTCGGGCGGCATGGGCATGGGCGTCGACCGGCTGCTGATGGCCTTCACGGGGCGTAACATCCGCGACACCATCCTCTTCCCCTTGGTGAAGCCCGCCTGAGACGCGGTCCCCTCGGCCGCCGGCACCCGCGGGTGCCGGCGGCCGAGGCTGTGAACTGGACCGGCGCCGCTGGTGGCCCGTTTTCCGGTCGGGTGACGACGGCGTGTCCGAATGAATGTGGCCTACGCCACGTTTCAATTCGGTACCGGTGGGTCCGGACGGTGTCTTCGCAGTACAGGGCGGCGGTCGGCCGGGCCGCCGGCCCGGTCGGCGAAATTATCCGGCGCCGGGCCGCGGGTCACCCCGGGGTCGGTGAAGACGCTGGTCAATGGCCTGTTCCGGCCGCCGGGAGAGAGGTGTTATCACTCTCTATAGCCACATCGCTACTAATGGTGATCAATTGTGGCTTGACGACTCCTGTCCGGCCGCTTAGCGTTCCGGACCGTAGCGAATCTCTAATCCATTTCGGAGCAGGCCCTACGGCCTGGCCGGCATGCGGTGCGGACACCGATGGGATCGAGCGGCCGGCCAGGCCGACCCGCCCCCGACGGCGGCCGCGCACAGGCCGCGGCCGGCATGAATTCGCCGCGACGCTCGTGCTCGGCAGGGGATGGGAGAAGGGCCAGATGACATGACCCGTTCCCTGGCGCGCTCGAGAAGCGGCGGTCCGTCCGTCCCGGACCGCGCGGACACCTCTGCGGAATTCTTCGGGGGCGCGGCTGCCCCGTCTGATCAGGTCGTCTCCAGATACCGCCCCAATCTGGTGAATCGCTCGCAACCTGAACCGACCCCGCCGCGTCCGAGTGATGAGTGGGTTTCCCCTGGCAACGCCCCACCCGTGCGGCTGCCCACTGACTTTCCGCGGTCATCTCGGAAGAGGAGGGACGGAGTGGAACAGGCGACACTCGTACGCCACACCCTGGAGGACCTGACGTTGAACGGGGATGATCTCAAGCTGCTGGCCGAGATCGCCAGCGGCGTCACCGCCGACGTCGCCGCGCGGCGGCTTGAGCTCAGTGCCCGTACGCTCCGTCGGCGGCTCCGGGCCATCTGCGATCGGCTGGGCGTGAACACGCCGATCGAGGCCGTGGTGTGGGCGGCGCGCCGCCAGCTCATCTGATCCGCAGGGCGGCCCGGAAAGCAGCGGGCCGCGACCGCGACGACCCCCGAGGCGGCAGTGTCAGCGTCGACCGCCGCCGAGTCGGCCCCCCGCGGCGCGTCCGCACGCCCCCTGCGGCTCCCCGGCAGCAGTAGCACACCCCCGTCGCGGCGGTCGGCCCCAGGGCCCGACCCGCCGACCGAAGCAGGAACGCCATCGCTCCGCGACGCGTGCGACGGTCCGCCGGCCGACCGGCCGGGCCGTACGCGCCGCGGAGCCGTGTCGTGTCCGGCCCGGGAGCCTCCCCCCGGCACGGCGGGAGCGTCGGTGTGCCCGGGGCCCGGTACGGCGCTCTGAGCGCCGCCGCGGAAGCCGTCGGATACGCGCGTGGCGCGGGAGGGTCCGCCGTCAGGGCGCGCGAAGGCGGGACACGGCTCACGCCCGGGTCGGGCGGAGGTGTCCACCGCGGCGCGCGCACGCTCCACTCGGATCTCACTCCTCTCCTCGGCCGCCTACCGGGTTAGCTGACGGGTTCGGGCCGGGAGAAGGCCCTACCACCGTGGCCCGGCCGCCCGGGACCGCCGTCCCGTGCGCCCGGCCGTGGCGGATTCACCCCGGGGATTGGTGGGTCCCCGGCTCCGCTGCCGCCCGGACCGGCCTCCGGTCGGTCGACCGGGTGCCAGGCACCGCGCGAGCATCGGATTCGGCGGGCTGCGGCCGCCCGTCAGCCTGGACGAAACCGGTATTTGGGACCGGAAGATCACCAGGGACATAACAGACCGCAACAGCGATGCAGATTACGGCAAGATTCCGGCGATGCCAACCGCGCGGCGGCCGCACCGCCCGAGCCGCAGTGCTTCCCGTTGCCGTTTGTGGACAGCGGGGCGAATGGGAGCGCTGCCGTTTCGGACCGGATGATCACCCTCGGTAATGATCTTTGCGTCCAAAAGGGCCGGTCTGAGCCCGGCGCACCGATATCCGCACGTCGCGGCCGCCCGC
Source organism: Allonocardiopsis opalescens (assembly GCF_003002095.1). Classification (GTDB taxonomy): domain Bacteria; phylum Actinomycetota; class Actinomycetes; order Streptosporangiales; family Streptosporangiaceae; genus Allonocardiopsis; species Allonocardiopsis opalescens. The sequence continues at coordinate 427,331 of NZ_PVZC01000003.1, forward strand.
CGCCTCACTGTCGGTCGCGGCGCGCCGATGTGGCGAGCGCCGCGCTGACCGGGTGCGGCCAGCCGCCCCGGGGAGTGATCTGCGCCGCCCCGGGGAAGCCGGCCGCGGCCGGCGGGCCGCCCGCCCCCCGTGGGTAGGCTCGGCCGCACTATGGAGCAGCAGGTCACCATCAGGCGGGCCAGGACCGCCGACGTCGCCGGCATCCGCCGCCTCGTCGACGCCTACGCCGACGACCGCCGGGTGCTCACCAAGGACACCGTCACCCTCTACGAGGACGTCCAGGAGTTCTGGGTCGCCGTCCTCGGCGCGGACGGCGGCGACGCGCCCGGAGCCGGCCGCGTCGTCGGCTGCGGCGCCCTGCACGTCCTGTGGGAGGACCTCGCCGAGGTGCGCACCGTCGCGGTGGACCCCGCCATGCGCGGGCGCGGGATCGGCCACCGGATCGTGCGGCGGCTGCTGTCGGTCGCCGCCGAGCTCGGCGTGCGCCGCGTGTTCTGCCTGACCTTCGAAGTGGCCTTCTTCGCCCGCCACGGCTTCACCACCCTCCAGGGCGCGCCTGTTTCTCCCGACGTCTACGCGGAGCTGCTGCGCTCCTACGACGAAGGCGTGGCCGAATTCCTCGATCTGGACCGGGTGAAGCCGAACACCCTCGGCAACACCCGAATGATTCTTTATCTAGCGGGTACCGACGAAGCCCTCTAAGGCCACTCCGAGCGGCAATCGCCGGACTCCGGCGGGTGAAAACGCCCGGTTGGGCGGTCCGACGGCAGATCGCAAGGCGCTTTGGCGGGAAGATCCGGCACAACGGTGCGGCGGATTGCCGCCGCAATCGTCCAAGTGCCCCCCGAACTGCCCCAGAGGTGTGCACGTTGTGCAACAGAACGGGACGCTCCAGAACTATCCGGTGCACCTGGGCGGGCCGGCTCGCACCATCCGCGTCGGGCGCGGCGCCCCTTTGCCGGGGACGGCGGCGAAACGGATCTACGGAGAAGTGGCGGCCGCAGGAATCCGGCCCGGGAATGACCATCCCCGCTAAGGCGACGCGCCCGCCACCGGCCCGATGACGATAACCTGTGCCGCGAACCAGGACATACCCAATGCTTTCGGCGGCTCATGGCGGACCCTGCCGTGTTCGCCGCGGCCGGCCCGAACCCGTCGGCGGCAAGCGCGCCGACCGGCAAGGAGCCGCCACCCGGCACCCGCGAGCGGTACGCACGCGCACGACAGTAGGCTGAATGGTGCCGGACCGCACAGGCCGGTTTTTGCTGTAGGCGAACTTTCATCGCGAAGGAAGAGGTGGCGTTCGATGTGGGACGTTTTGTCGGCGCTAACGCCTCCGGCGGTGGTCGGTGCCGTCTTCTGCTGGGGCGTCTACAAGCTCGTCCGCGCCGAGATGGTGCCCCGCACCACCGACGGCCGCGCCGTCGACCTCCGCGACGGCTCCGCGGGCGGTGCGAAAGGACGGGCGCCCGGCGCGGCCGGCCCCGCCAGGTCCGACAGGGCAGGCACTGACACTTCGGCCTGATCCGGTGTGTGCTGTGTGACACAGCCCGGGCCAGGTGGTTCAATACACGCGTCGTCGCCAAATGAGAAAAGTCCGCCGACTGCGGAGCATGCTCGCGTCATTGCGCGCCGCATACGGGCGGCCGGGCGCACCGCGCCCCGCCGCGCCGTCGGCAGCGGCGCATGACCTCCTCCGTCGCCCAATAGTGGCCGACGGTAACCGCAATGTGGCTCCCGCGGCCGCTCGGCCGCCCGAATTCGTCCGTGCGGCGAATTGTCAATCGATAGCAGTCGGGTATATATTCACCCTGTAATTGCCCCATTGCATCGCTGAAAGGCCAGTCTTCCATGGCGCAGAAGGTGCAAGTGCTGCTCGTCGACGACCTCGACGGCGGCACTGCAGAGGAAACCGTCTCGTTCGCGCTCGACGGTTCGGTGTATGAGATCGATCTCAGCGGAGATAACGCCGCCAAGCTGCGGTCCGCCCTCGACCCGTTTATCGAGGCGGCCCGGAAGTCCCCCTCCAAGGGGGCCAGGCGCCGGCCGCGCGGGGTTTCCAGCCGCGAACGCAGCGCGGAGATTCGGGCCTGGGCCAAGGCGGCCGGCAAGAAGGTCAATGAGCGGGGGCGGATTCCCGCCTCCATCGTGGCGGAATTCGAGGCGGCTCAGCGCTGAGGGCGCGCGGACGGCCCTCGGCCGGCTTGACCCGCACCAGGGCGGCCGCCCGGCCGCCGAGCAAATCCGACGCATCGCGCCGCGACAGAGGGAGCCCTCCCCGAGTCGCGGCGCGATGTGTTTCGGCAGCCATGCGCCCGCCGCCCCGGGCACGCCCCCGCGCGCAACATCCGCGCACCCCCGAACCGGCCGCCCCGCGAATCGGCGCACGCCCCACGCGTGCGCGGCGCGCACATCCGTCACCGCCCCGTTCCGCGGCGCGTTCGCCCGTGGCGTACTTGGAACACCGGCGGGCGTATGGGTAGTTGGATGGGGATGAAGGTCCTAGCGTGGGGAACGTCTTATCCGAGTCTCAACGGGTCGACGTACACGCCCCCACGGCTGGGGCAGGAATGCGGCAAGTGTAAGGACCGGACATCCCGGCCCTGCCTGACCGCTCTGTGAGGAGCGACGAGATGTTCGAGAGGTTCACCGACCGCGCCCGTCGGGTGGTCGTCCTGGCACAGGAAGAAGCCAGGATGCTCAACCACAACTACATCGGTACGGAGCACATCCTGCTCGGCCTCATCCACGAGGGGGAAGGCGTCGCCGCCAAGGCCCTGGAGAGCCTCGGGATCAGCCTCGAGGCGGTCCGGCAGCAGGTCGAGGAGATCATCGGCCAGGGCCAGCAGGCCCCGTCGGGGCACATCCCCTTCACGCCCCGGGCCAAGAAGGTGCTGGAGCTGTCGCTGCGCGAGGCGCTGCAGCTCGGCCACAACTACATCGGCACCGAGCACATCCTGCTCGGCCTCATCCGCGAGGGCGAGGGCGTCGCCGCGCAGGTCCTGGTCAAGCTGGGCGCCGACCTCAACCGGGTCCGCCAGCAGGTGATCCAGCTGCTGCACGGCTACTCCGGCAGCAAGGAGGCGCAGACCACCGGCGGCTCCTCGGAGTCCACCCCCTCCACCTCCCTGGTCCTCGACCAGTTCGGCCGCAACCTCACCCAGGCCGCCCGCGAGAGCAAGCTCGACCCGGTCATCGGCCGGGACAAGGAGATCGAGCGGGTCATGCAGGTGCTGTCCCGCCGCACCAAGAACAACCCCGTCCTCATCGGCGAGCCCGGCGTCGGCAAGACCGCCGTCGTCGAAGGGCTGGCCCAGAAGATCGTCAAGGGCGAGGTGCCCGAGACCCTCAAGGACAAGCAGCTCTACACCCTCGACCTCGGCGCACTGGTGGCGGGCAGCCGCTACCGCGGCGACTTCGAGGAGCGCCTGAAGAAGGTGCTCAAGGAGATCCGCACCCGCGGCGACATCATCCTGTTCATCGACGAGCTGCACACCCTGGTCGGCGCGGGCGCCGCCGAGGGCGCCATCGACGCGGCCTCCATCCTCAAGCCCATGCTGGCCCGGGGCGAGCTGCAGACCATCGGCGCCACCACCCTGGACGAGTACCGCAAGCACCTGGAGAAGGACGCCGCGCTGGAGCGCCGCTTCCAGCCCATCCAGGTCGCCGAGCCCACCATCAAGCACACCATCGAGATCCTCAAGGGGCTGCGCGACCGCTACGAGGCGCACCACCGCGTGTCGATCACCGACAGCGCGCTGGTCGCCGCCGCCCAGCTCGCCGACCGCTACATCAGCGACCGGTTCCTCCCCGACAAGGCGATCGACCTCATCGACGAGGCCGGGTCCCGGATGCGCATCCGCCGGATGACCGCCCCGCCGGACCTCCGCGAGTACGACGAGCGGATCGCCGAGGTGCGCAGGGAGAAGGAGTCCGCGATCGACGCGCAGGACTTCGAGAAGGCGGCCTCGCTGCGCGACAAGGAGAAGACCCTCCTCGCGCAGAAGGCGCAGCGGGAGAAGGAGTGGAAGGCCGGCGACATGGACGTCGTGGCCGAGGTCGACGAGGAGCTCATCGCCGAGGTCCTGGCCACCGCCACCGGCATCCCCGTCTTCAAGCTCACCGAGGAGGAGAGCCAGCGGCTGCTCCGCATGGAGGACGAGCTGCACAAGCGGGTCATCGGCCAGGAGGACGCCATCAAGGCGCTCTCCCAGGCGATCCGCCGCACCCGGGCCGGTCTGAAGGACCCCAAGCGCCCCGGCGGCTCGTTCATCTTCGCGGGCCCGTCCGGCGTCGGGAAGACGGAGCTGTCCAAGACCCTCGCCGAGTTCCTCTTCGGTGACGAGGACTCCCTGATCCAGCTCGACATGAGCGAGTTCATGGAGAAGCACACCGTCTCCCGGCTGTTCGGCTCGCCTCCCGGCTACGTCGGCTACGAGGAGGGCGGCCAGCTCACCGAGAAGGTGCGGCGCAAGCCGTTCTCGGTCGTGCTCTTCGACGAGATCGAGAAGGCCCACTCCGACATCTTCAACTCGCTGCTGCAGATCCTGGAGGACGGTCGCCTGACCGACGCCCAGGGCCGGGTGGTCGACTTCAAGAACACCGTCATCATCATGACCACCAACCTGGGCACCCGCGACATCTCCAAGGGCGTCGCCCTCGGCTTCGCCAAGGAGAACGACGTCCAGGGCAACTACGAGCGGATGAAGGCCAAGGTCAGCGAGGAGCTCAAGAGCCACTTCCGGCCCGAGTTCCTCAACCGCGTGGACGACGTCATCGTCTTCCACCAGCTGACCGAGAAGGAGATCGTGCAGATCGTCGACCTGATGATCTCCAAGGTCGACGAGCGGCTCAAGGACCGCGACATGGGCATCGAGCTGCGGCCCAAGGCCAAGGCCCTGCTCGCCGAGCGCGGCTACGACCCGCTGCTGGGCGCCCGGCCGCTGCGCCGGACCATCCAGCGCGAGATCGAGGACAACCTGTCGGAGAAGATCCTCTTCGGCGAACTGCGCGCCGGGCAGATCATCATCGTCGACGTGGAGGGCAGCGGCGACAAGGCGTCGTTCACCTTCCGCGGCGTCCCCAAGCCCGACGCCGTCCCCGAGGCCGTCCCCGTCGAGGAGCGCCTCAACAACAGCACCACCGTGGACTGAGCCCTCGGGCCGGTCCTCAGCCGAGGCCCCCGCGGACACCCGTCCGCGGGGGCCTCGGCCTGTCCGGGCTAGCCCGCACCGCCCCCGGTGCGGGCGCGGTGCATCCACTCCAGCGAGCCGGTGCGCAGCGCCGTGTCGGCGATCCGCTTCGCCGTGGCGGTGCGCAGCGCGGCCAGCGAGGTGTCGATCCACGCCTGGGTGTCGGTGCCCTGCTCCCGGTACTCCACCGCCTGCAGCAGGCACTCCACCTTGTCGGCGTCCCGCGCGCACTGCGCCTCGGGCGTCACGTCCGCCTCGTACTCGGCCACCGCCCCGGCCACCAGCGCCGCCAGGGCCGAGGGCAGACCCGCGGTCTGCGCGGCGGTGACCTCCTCATGGGAAGCCGTCGACACATAGCGCTTGCCGACATGCGGGATATCGGTGGTGCGGCTCTCCTGGCTGTCGTGCAGCAGGCTCAGGAACGCGGCCCGCTGCGGATCCGCGCCCTCCACCGACGCGATCACCGCCGCCGCCACCGCCGCGCGGTGCGAATGGTCGGCGATGCTCTCCGGCGCCGGAACACCCGCCACGAGCCAACCCGTCCGCTTATACCGCTTCAGCAGCCCGACCTCGTACAGGAAGTCGACCGCACGGGACATCTCGCGCTCGTCTGCCATAGGACCCCTTCCAACGGCGCCGCAACAGCTCCGGCACGGACAAAACACTGCCGAGGCCCCGCCCACCTGCGACGACACCTCTCTTCATCAAACAGCCGCACCGCCCCCGGAGCCAGATCCGCCACGGGGCGGGCTGCGTTCGGGTCGGACTGGGGCGGGTGGAAGGTGTCGGTGCGGGGTTGGGGCGCCGTTGCCGGTGGGGCCCGGACCGCTCGTCGGGGTGGCGGCTCGCGGCGTTTCGGCGGCCGTGGAGTCCGCCGGCGTGTTGGGTACGCCGATGCTCTCGACGTGGAGCGGGGATGCGGCAGGGGGCCGTGCCGTCCGCTGGAGTGGACTTGCTCGTCGGAGTGGCGCTTACACGCCAGGCGGCACCGCGTTCGGGATCGTGTGCCGCCCCCTCGCCGGGTTCTCCGGGTTGTGTGCTCGGCGCGCCGGTGCTGTCGGTGTGGAGCGGGGACGCGTCGGGGCGGCCGTCCGTTGGAGTGGACTTGCTCGTCGGGCGGCGTCGATGCGCTGGGCGGCGCCGTGCTCGGCGTGGTGTGCCGCCATGTTCGCCGGGGCCGAATGTGCCCGATGTCGTCGGCGCGGAGCGCGGACGCGCCGCGCCGCCGTGCCATCTGTTGGAGCCGACCAGCTCGTCGGGTGGCGGCGTGCGGCTCGGATGGCTCCCGGCGGCCCTTCGACGCCCGTGGAGTCCGCCGACGCGCCGAGCGACGCCCATGTGCCGTCGACGGGTCCTCCGGGGTGTGTGCCTGTCGGTGGCCGGTCTGCCGTCGCGGGGCGCGGAGTCATCCCCTGGGGCGGGACTCGGTCGTCGGGGTGCCGCCGATGTGCTGCGCGGCGTCGCGTTCGGCGTCGTGTGTCGTCACACTCGCCGGGTCCTCTGGGATGTGTGCTCGTTGGCTGTGCCCGGAGCTGTCGGCGTGGGGCACAGACGCGCCGCGGCGCCGAGCCGTCTGTTGGAGCCGACCAGCTCGTCGGGTGGCGGCGTGGCCTTCTCGACGACGCCTCGCAGCCCTTCGACGCCGGTGGCGTCCGCCGACGCGCTGAGCGACGCCATGGGCGTTGCGTGCCGTCCTGCTTGCTGGGCCGGGGTGCCCCCGGTGTCGTCGACCTTGGGTACGGACGCTCCAGGGCGCCGGACCGCCGCCGGACCAGCCCTGCCCGGCACGAGCGCAGCGCGTGCGGTGCCGCGGACGGTCGGCCCCGCTCCGCGTCCGGTGAAGGCGGTGGCGGTGCTCGTGGCGGATGACGAGCGGCTGAGCAACTCGAGGGCTGACGGGCCCAGCGGCGCAGCGCCGCAGCCCGCGCGGTGCGGCGCGGGTCCCCTACTCGGCGCCGGACAGCGGGCTGGACCAGGCGACGGGCAGCTCACGCAGGTCGTAGAGCGGCCGCTCGGGCCGCCCGTACCGGGCCCAGGGCGCGAGGCTGGCCCGCGGCAGGCCGGTGACGGCTTCGGCGGCCTCGGCGTCGACCAGCACGGGCATGCCGTGGCGGCGCGGCGTAAGCGTGGTGGGCATGATCGAATGATCCCGCACGGGTACGACACCGCAACCCGTTTTCACCTTGGGCCAAGCCGCCCAACCCGGCGGCGACTCCCCTCCCAACCGGCCACCCCGCCGCCCGCCAGCCCTCGATCCGACCCCCGACCATCAGCGCACCGACCCCCAGACCACCGACCCACCCGATCCATCGGATCGGGGCAGTCGGCACCACACCTCCCCGCGCGCATCCCCCTCCCGCCCAGGGGGGCAGCCCCTAACACCATTTTCTCGCGCAACGCGCGCCGCCGCGAGCCGCGTTCCGCAGGCTGTGGATAACTCCCGGGCTGCAAACCGAGCTGTGGACAACTCGACCGCGAGGCGGCTCAGAGGCTGCGCACCGAGTACATCGCACGCCGCCAGTCCGACCGGTCGCCGCCGTAACAGGTGACCGGAAGCCTCACGGCGCTGCCGGGACGAAGAGCCCTCGGGCACGCACGCCCACCGGCCGCAGCGCACTACCGCACCGTGCGCGCCACCCGACCCGCACACCGACGGGCCGCTACGCGGATCTGCGTAGCGGAGAGCCGCGCCCGGACCGACGACTGCGTAGCCGTGCCGCGGCCAGGCTGGCCGCCATGACGGACATGCGTACGAGACGACGGTGGGGCTGGCGGGCGGCGACGGTGCTGGGCCTGCTGGCCACGGCCGCAGGCAACGGCATCCTCATGGTCGCCGGGGTGGAGTTCCCGGTGGCCATCCCGCCGGGCGGAGAGGCCAATCCGGCCAGCGCCCGTTCGGAGCTGGTGTTCCTGCTGCTGGCGGCGCTGATCGTGCTGCTCCTGCGATGGCGTTGGACACCAGCGCTTGGAGCGCTGCTCGCGGCGATGTTCGCGGCGGGGTTCTGGCTGGATCCGACCGGGCTCGCCAACCTGACGGGCCAGGCGGGCGCACTCGCGGCGGCCGGCCAGGCCGTCCAGCAGCTAGGGGCGCTCACGGCCGTGCTGGCGGGCCTGGTCGCGACCGCGGCCGGCTACCGCGGCGCCCGTACCGCCCTGCGCTCATCCGGAGATACCCGAACGTGCACCCCGAGCCGCTGATTCCTGTCCATGCGCCCATTATCACCTGGAAACTCTTTGATAGCTATCAAAAAATGCGTCGGCGTCCCGCCGGGATGGCCGACCGGTCCGGGCGCCGATCCGATGGCAATCTCCGGTACGCCCGTGTACCGTTGCCCGTGTCCGGTACGCAGGTGTACCGGAGAGGGGAGCGGACGGATGGGCGAGAGGGCGGCGGGGCCGCATGCGGAGCTGCCGGTGCGGGCGGTGCGGGCGAGGCTCGGGCCGCTGGTGCAACGCGTCGCCCAGGGCGAGGGACCGATCGGGATCACCTCCGACGGGGCGCCCGACGGCGCGCTGGTCAGCGAGCAGCAGGCCGAAGCGGCCGGGCTGGTGCCGGTGGCCAGCTGGGGGGCGCGCGAGGCGCGCGACCAGTGGGCCGACGTGCGCAGGCTGGCGGCACAGACCGGGCCGCAGCTGATCACCCACCGCGAAGGCGGCCGCGCCGTCCTGGTGGATGCCGCCGGCGCGGCCGCGGCCGCGGGCGGCGTGCCCTTGCTGCCCTTCGACGTGCTGGAGACGGGCCCGGGCGGTCGGGTGATGGCCGACGGCCGACCGGTGCCGCCCGGCACCTACGTGGTGCCCGGCGGCGGGCGCCTGGTCGTGAACGCCGAAGAAGAGGAAGGGTGAGGGCGGGCGATCAGCGCGGCCTGGAGGAGCTGCGCGCGGCGGCGGCGCGGACCGGCGGCGACGAGCGCACCGCCCGCCGACTCGTCCCGGTCGGACCCCGCCGCGCCCGAGGAGCTGGCAGCCGGTGCGGTTGGCCTGGGCGCTTCCGGGGCAACGCCAAGGCCCGCCTCACCGCGAGAACGGGAGGCGGGCCATTGGAGACCTCCTAGTTCCGCCGCTTGCCGCTGAACCAGCGCCCAAGAAGGTCATGGCGGTGGGCTGACTGCCACGGCCACACGACCAGCACGACGGCCGTGATGCCGGCGGCCACGGCCACCCACCACGGGGCGTCAGCGAGCAGCGCGAAGCCGCTCACCACCGTCCCCACCGACATGGCAGGGCTCTGACCAGCGCTGACGCCGTCTGCCGGTGCAGAACTTGTTGACCCCGAATCCGGAATTCGGTTATCCTGGGGATCGTTTTGCTCGGAGGAGGAATCCTCGATTCCCGGTGGTTCACTCACCGGCATCTCCTTAGAGAAAAGGGCCGCTGCGGTTTCAGCGGCCAAACGGGCACATCCGCCGACCTGCTACCAACAGGTGCGGCGTATGCGAGCGGCGGCACCCGTGGTGCCGCCGCTTTCTCGTGTGGGTCCCGCAGGACCCATGGGGGGCAGTGCTCCGGAACACGAAAAAGGCGAGCCCCGGGACTCCCGTCCCGATCTGACTCGCCATGGTACCAGAGGTATAAGGCCCCCGTGTCGCTAACTCCACATCATAACGCGAAATCGTCCCTTTGACGCTGAGTCAATGTAACAAACCCATAACTCTTAGTGTGATTTGCATCACTAATTGTGGGTGGCTGATGCGAAAAACGGCACTTGACCAGCGAAAACATGTGTCGGGCGCGGATTTGCTTGATTTTTGGCGTCGGGCGATTGGCCTTGACAACCTCGGGAAAGTCGCTAGGTTCCGCCGAACCCTGAGCGCCGGCGGGATGGAAGAACGAGATGGGAGAGGACGCCGCGGCACCGCTCGGGACCTGCCCGGGACGTCTTCTACGCGTCCGGTTCCCTGCCGCCGCGGCGGCGCTCAGCTGTGCTGGGTGCGGTCGTCGTGGTCGCGGAGCATGCGCATGACGGTGGCCGGGGAGGGGTGCTGCCCCTTCTTCGCGCCCTTGGTGATGACCAGTTGGGCGGCGATGGCGCGCAGGCTCTGGCCCTGCTCCCGCAGGTGCAGGGCCATCGACAGCATGGCGGGGTCGGTGACGGCGGCCCCGCCGATGGCGGTGCCGTTGGCGCGGGCGGTCTCGTGGCCTTCCAGGGTCCGGTCGCGGATGTACTCGCGTTCGCTGCCCGACATCGCCGCCAGCACGGTGAACACGATTCCGGTGGGGTCGTGGGAGCCGGCCAGTTCGCCGGTGAGGAACTCCAGCCCGATGTCGGCCGCGCGCAGCTGCTCGGCCAGGGCGGCCAGCTCGATGCCCCGTCCCAGCCGCTTGTGCTCGTGGGCGACCAGGGTCACCGCCACACCCGAGGCGCGCAGCTCCCCGGCCAGGGCCACGGCCCGCTCCAGTTCGGGGCGCCGCAGCGCGCGGGTGGAGACCTTCTCAGAGAAGACCCGGCTCACCCCGGCCTCGGCGAGGGCCGCCAGCTGGGTGTCCAGGGACTGGCGGAGCGTGGAGGCACGCGCGTAGCCGAGGCGCACACCGGAGGCTGATCCGGCGTCGGCCGCCGGCGGGCGGGGCAGCTCCACCCACACCGACCCCGGCCTGCGCAGCGCGGGGACGGCGACGTTGAGCGCCTTGGCCAGCGCGGGCACCAACCGGAACCGCGCCGTGTGGTACTGGGCCGCGACCCGGCCCCGCCCGGTCCGGCACGGCGACCCGGCCGGAGCGGCGCACGCCGACATCGGGCAGTCGTGCGCTTCGACCCGCAGGAAGTCCTCGTTCACCCCGCCATCGTTTCATGGGGCCGTTTCACGCCACCAGGCGTTTGCAACGACGCATGAAACAGTGTTCGCCCTGGACGGCGCGGCCCCCGCGGTCTGTTTCGTAGCCCGCGCGGGACGGGACTGTCGGCGCGGACACCGCCGACTGACCCGCCCCGTCCCCGGACCCGCCGCCCGACGGGACGTCAGAGCGGGTCGCCCTCCGGAGGGCGGCGGGCCAGCAGATAGGCGTGCGGGGTCGCCTCGGCGCGTTCAGGCTCGCGCTGCACCCGGGTGTGCACGGCGAAACCGGCCTGGTGCAGCAGTTCGGCGACGTTGTCGGGCGAGAGCCGGTGGTAGTCGAGCTCGACGGCGCGTCCGAAGGCCTCCGTGAGGTGGCACTGCTCGTCGCCGACCTGGAAGGCGAGCATCAGATGGCCGCCGGGGGCGAGCAGCCGGTGGAACTCGGCGAACACCTCCGGCTGGCGAACCGGCGGGATGTGGATAAAGGAGTAGTAGGCGAGGACGCCGCCGAGGGAGCCGTCGGGCAGGTCGAGGCCGGTCATCGACCCCTCTTCGAAGCGCAGCTCAGGAAACTCCTGGCGGGCCAGCGCGAGCATGCCGGGCGACAGGTCGATACCGAAGACCTCCAGTCCGAGCCCGTGCAGGTAGGCCGTGATCCGTCCCCAGCCGCAACCGATATCGGCCACCGGCCCCAGGCCGTCCGCCCGCGCCGTCTCCGCGAACGCGGCCAGCAGCGCCCGGTCCAGCGGCTTGGCGGCCAACTCGCCGCGAGAGCGCTCGACATAGGCATCGGCCACGGCGTCGTAGCCGGATCTGGTAATGCTCAGGAAGGAGGAATCGGTCACGGTCGAGCACCGTAGCGCACGCCCACCCGGCCCACCGATTGCCACCGCCCGTCCGTGCCCGTTCCGCCGCCGCCGACCGCCCCTGGACACCCGCCGGCCGGGGTGCCACGGCCGGGCGTCCCCGTGCTGAGCACCACCCACTCGATCGCCTTGCAGACGAGTCGTCTACAGACCGCTTGCCGAGCGGCACAGGTTGTCCACAGCCTGCGGACCACGACTCGCGGCGGCACATCGTTACGTGGGACGATTGATTACGGGGGGTCACCCCCTGGGTGCCTGGGGGTGACCCCCCGTATCAATTCTTCCGCCGCAAGCCGCGCGCCGCGACTGCGAACGCGCAGGCTGTGGACAACCCGCGCGGCAGTGCCGCCCTCTTGTGGACAAGCGGCCCGACAGCCCCTCCGGACGCCTCGTCCGTTAGGACGGCAAGCCTCCGTGTCTGGCGCGCCTCTGATCAGCCACCGGACGGCGGTGTGCACCATCCCCAGCCTCTCGGCGGCCAGCAGGCGTAGCAGCGGGCCGGACCGGCTCAGGACCCAGGAAACCCCACCTCCGCCGTCACCTGCCCACCCGCCGGACCCCAACCAGGCAGCGCCGCCACGAACCAGGCGGACGGCCCCGTCGGCAGCCCGGAGCGCCAGCCTCCCTCGCCCGAGCCCGACCAACGCACCGCCCCGCCATCGCCAACGACACCCGCGACTCAATCACCGGCCCGGACCAGGCCGCCCGGCCAACGGCTGCCACCACCCCCGCCGCGTGACCTCGACCATCCCCGGCGGAAACCGTTCCCGCACCCTAGGCTCGTGCCAACGCCGCGCGACCGGACCGGAGAGACCACGCATGCGCTGGACCGTCCACTCAGAACAACCGCTCTACCAGGACGAATGGCTCGACATCCGGCTCGCCGACGTCGAGGTCGCCGACGGCCGCCGCCTCGCCCACCGGCTCATCCGCCTCCGGCCCAGCGCGGGCGCCGTCGTCGTCGACGACCGGCGCCGGGTGCTGCTGCTCTGGCGGCACCGCTTCATCACCGACGCATGGGGCTGGGAGATCCCGATGGGCGGCGTCGAACCGGGTGAGGACCCCAGCGCCGCCGCGGCCCGCGAGGTCGAGGAGGAGACGGGCTGGCGCCCCGGCCCGCTCCGCCCGCTGATCCGCACCAACCCCAGCAGCGGCATCAGCGACAGCCTCCACATCGTCTTCCGCGCCGACACCGCCGTCCGCGTCGGCGCCCCCACCGACGAATCCGAAGCCGCCCGCGTCGCCTGGGTCCCCCTGTCGGACGTGCTCGGCCTCATCGACAAGGGCGACATCGTCGGCGGCACCACCCTCAACGCCCTCCTCTACCTCCTGGCGGCCGACCCCCGCTGAACCCGCCGACGCCGCGCTGGTGGCGCCCCACCGGACGTTCCGGCATGCTGAGCGGACGCCGATTCACGGAGGGAGAGCAGAATGGTCGGAGAGCTTTCCGGGGTGGTCCTCGACACCGCCGACCCGGAAACCCTCGCGAACTTCTACTCCGAGCTGCTCGGACTGCCCATCACCCGCGTCGACGGCGGCTGGATCGAGATCCAGCACGGCACCTGGCGGCTGTGCTTCCAGGAAGCGCCGAAGCACCGGCCGCCGCGCTGGCCCGACGCCGCCTTCCCGCAGCAGTTCCACCTGGACATCCGCGTCGACGACATCGACGAGGCCGAGAAGCAGGTCCTCGACATGGGCGCCACCCTCCTGTCCACCGACGAACCCGGCTTCCGCGTCTACGCGGACCCGTCCGGCCACCCGTTCTGCCTGGAGTACCAGGACTAGTCGCCCGGACGACCACCGAACCGGCCCCACCGCGGCACCCACACGGCACCACCCGCCGCGGACGGGCGGGACGGCACCCGCCGGACGGTCCACCCCGGGAAGGCGAACGAAACGACAGCACCTGTCGGCGGATCCGGACGAGGATCGCGGCGAGCGCACAACCGGATCCGTGCCAATGGCGACCGGCAAGCGAAACGAAGCCGATCCAGGTGCAGCGATCCCCATCGCCGGACATCGGCCGCCGACGAATCGACGAATGCGTGCTCCCTACGACGACGAATCAACGGTCGGACGCGTACCCGAACACCGCATCAGTCGACGCTTTGCAGGCCGACGGGTGCGTCTGCGCAGGAGGGAGCCGAGGGCGGCCCTCAAGACCGCATGGCGACAACACGACGGTGACGTGTTCGTCCTGGTGCAGGCCGGCCCGAGCGCGCTCCTGTCGTACATCGATGCTCGCGGCCGCCGTAGCGCCGCTCCGCCCCTGAACCGCGGCGGCCGAGCAGCGGATGCGAGGCGGTACCAGAGCAGCAGATCCATGGCGGACGGTCGGAGGCGGCCGGGAAACGGCCGTGTCCGGGGACCGGTGGCGGCAGGCCGTCGAACCCCTGTGCGCACGGCGCCCGGCCCGGTCCGTTCACCGCAGTAGTGCGACGAGCGGAGCGGAGCCGTCAGGGCGCCATGCCGACGAATCGACGGTCGGACATGCGGCTTGATGCGCGCGACCGCTGCTCGCGGTTGAGTGACCGACGCTGCCCGCGATCGTCCGCGTTCTGATCCGTGTGCCGCATGGAGCAGGCCGAATGAGGCCCACGTACCTTGGTGGCACATCTACGCAGCGATATTCGAAATCCGGCTGAGGGGCTCTGGTCGCGAGTCGGCGACCGGGGAACCGCCGCGTCCACCCGCCTCCGAATCGAACGCGTACGGATCCGTGGACAGGGCGGCGAGTGAAGTGCGGTCCACACGACGACAAGCCGACGAATCGATGACCAGCAAGGCAGACACACGCCGAATCGGCTGATCCGGTACGGCGGCCATGCCGCTTCGTCGCGGCCGTGCACACCACCCGCCCGACAGGAAGCCCATCTCCATTCCGCCCTCGTCTTCCGCACGACACCGCACGCATGGCGGCAACGGACTTGCGAAAGGGCGGCACCAGCCGACCGCTGACGTCGAATCGACACGGTGCCGCCACGCCCGGGCAACCCGGCATCCGCCCGCCGAACGCCCCGCGTACGCGCACGGCGAGCGGCGCGCCATCCGGACGCCGGTCGGCCGCCACCTGCTCCGACGCGGCTAAACCGCTTGCCGGACGCCCGTCCGCACGGAAGGATGCTCCGCCGTGCCCGCCTGGTTGCTCGCGCTCCTGTTCGGAGCCTTCGTCTTCTACACCGACGACTACGTCATCGCCGGCGTGCTGCCCGAGATCGCGGTCGGCCTGGGTGTGAGCGAGGCCGCCGCCGGGCAGCTCGTCACCGTCTTCTCGCTGACGGTCGGCGTGGCCGCGCCCGTGGCCGCCGTCCTGACGGCGCGCTGGCCGCGCCGCCTCGTCTTCGGCATCGCGCTGACCGCCTTCGCCGCCGCCAACGCCATCGCCGCCGCCACCGACTCCTACGCGGTCCTGATGGCGATGCGCGTCCTGGCCGCGCTGGCCGCCGCGATGGCCACCCCGGCCCTGTTCGGCGTCGCCGCCGTCCTGGCCCCCGAACGGAGACGCGGCCGCTACCTGGGCACCGTGTCCCTCGGCGTCACCGGCTCGATCGCGCTGGGCGTGCCCCTGGGCACCTGGATCGGCGGCGCCTGGGGCTGGCGGGCCACTTTCGCGGCGATGGCCGCCGCCGGTGCGCTCGCGCTCATTGCCCTGCTCGCGACGCTGCCCCGCACCCGGCCCGCCCCCGCCGTGCCGCTGCTGGAGCAGGTACGGGTGCTGCTGTCGGCGCCTGTCTTCCTCGGCCTGCTCGCCAACGCCTTCACCATCACGGGCTCGATGATGCTGCTCACCTACCTCGCGCCCTACCTGGCCGACTTCGCCACCGCCGACACCGACGTGCGCGCCGCGATGTTCGCCGCGTCCGGGGTGGCCGGGATGGCCGGAATCTGGCTGGGCGGACTGGCCACCGACCGGTGGGGCGCCGACCGCACCCTCATCGGCGGCATCGGCGCCTTCATGGCGGTGATGGCCGTGTTCACCCTGCTCTGGCCGCTGCGCCCCGTGCCGCTGTGGGTGGTGGCGCCGCTCGCCGTCGTCTGGGCCGGGTCCGCGTTCTGGAACTCCCCGGCCATCCAGGCCCGGCTGCTCACCCTCGCCGGACCCGTCGGTGGCCAGGCCCTGGCGCTCAACACCAGCTTCACCTACATCGGAGTCGCCGTCGGCGGCGCCCTCGGCGGGATCCTCCTCTCGACGGCGTCCGTCGCCGCCCTGCCACCCGTCTCGGCCGTCCTCGGCGGCATCGCCCTGGGCACCTTCCTGCTGGCGTCACTGGCCGCCCGCCGCACCGCCCCGACCGCGTGATGGCCTGCACCGGCACGGGCCGCTGAAGCCGACGCCGCCGGCCGCCGTCGACCGGGAGTCCCGGGGCGGGCTCCGGCCACGCCGGACCGGCGTCAGCGGCCTCCGCTCCCAGGCGCGTGGGACGGTCTTCAGGCCCTCGGGGGACCACCGATCACACCCGCCGGTCGGCGTCGACGGCCCATCGCACCGTTCTGGCGGGTGAGATCGGCGCGTAATCGGCCGCGCCGACGACCGTGGCGCGCAGGACTGTCGGCGGCCGGCGGAGTGCAATGTCCGCCTTGAACGGTGGTGCCGTGGGAGGTTCGCCCGAATCGGCGTCCCCCTGCACTCCGGTGTTCTCAGAG
Source organism: Allonocardiopsis opalescens (assembly GCF_003002095.1). Taxonomy (GTDB): domain Bacteria; phylum Actinomycetota; class Actinomycetes; order Streptosporangiales; family Streptosporangiaceae; genus Allonocardiopsis; species Allonocardiopsis opalescens. The sequence continues at coordinate 443,810 of NZ_PVZC01000003.1, forward strand.
CGCCCTGCTGGAAGGCGACCCGTCCGGGTCCGGGACGGGGGCGGTCCGGAGCCGCAACTCCGGCACGTTTCACCTGCCGGTGCCGCCATCCATGCCGACGATCCGCCAGGGCCCAACCTCGGAATCGACCGCACCCGCCATCCCCGCGTCTCGGGAGGGGCTGCCGGGCACACCATGCCGGAGCGCCGTCGACCGTCCGTCGTGCCGTCCCCGACGAGTTCGATCGGCGCGCCCGTCATGTCGGCGTCCGAGTCGCGCAGGACCCGCGTCCGTGTGCCTGTCCGGACCCGCACGGGCTCACGGTGTTGACGAGCTTCCTCCCGCAGCGCGTGGCCCCTGGCCTCCGATTCCGGACCAGGGACGACCTCGAACCCATGGTGGCGTCGACCACCACCCGGAATCGCTGCTGGAAAGCGGCAGCGTCGCGGTGCGTTCGTACGTCGGTCGGGCGGGGCCGCAGTGGCGGCCGGCCATCGGTCGCCAGGACACCGACGAGCACCGATGCCTCCCGCCGACAGACAACGCCGCCCGTTCAGTCGCCGCTGGTGGGCGCCTTGTGGCACCGTCGGCCGCTCGCGTGGCCGGAAGCCCGCCGTGCCGCTTCGACGGTGTGCTCCAAGCCAAGAGTCCGGCCGAGTCGGCCGGGCCCGTCTCCGACGCCCGATCGGCCGGGCCGCCAGAAGGCGGCCCGGCCGAAGGCGCGCGGGTCAGCTGAAGTCGTCCGCGTGGTCGGCGGCCCACTCGGCCAGCGACCGGGCCGGACGGCCCAGCACTCGGCGGACGTCGTCCGACGGCACCGGCGGCTCCTCGGCGTACTCGGCCTGGTAGCCCAGCACGTACTCGGCGATCTCGGGCGGGAATCCCGCGTTGATATAGGAGGCGCGGGCCTGCCCGTACGTGAGCGCCTCGAAGCGGATCGGTCGGCCCAAGCCCTCCGCGACCGCCGCGGCCTGATCCCGGTGGCTGAGCGCCACCGGCCCGCTGAGCGCGTACGCGCGCCCGGCGTGGCCATCCTCCAGCAGCGCCGCGACCGCCACCTCGGCGATATCGGCCTCGTGCACCGGTGCGCCGAGACCGTCGGGGAAGGCGTTGCGGATCACGCCCTCGGTGCGCACGCTCTCAGCCCACACGTCCAGCTTGTTGACGGCGAACTCGCCGGGCCGCAGATGCGTCCACTCCGCACCCGACGCCTCCACCAGCTGCTCGATCTCATACAGCAGCTCGAAGCTGCCCGGCCGCCCGACCGCCACGGCCAGACCCGACAGCATCACGATCCGCCGCACCCCGGCCCTGATCGCCAGCGCCAGGAAGGACTTGGCGTGCGCGGCCGCGTCCTCCTCGTCCAGCGCGGGCAGGTAGTACATCCGGTCCACCCCGGCCAGCACATCGGCCAGCTCCTCAGGCCGGGTGAGGTCGCCGCGGACCGTCTCCGCCCCGGCGGGAAGACCGGCCCGGGCTGGATCACGCGTCAGCGCGCGCACCGGCCGACCCGCCGACAGCAGGCGGTCGACCACTACGCGGCCGACGGTGCCGGTCGCCCCGGTCACCAGAATCATGGCGTTCTCCTTGTCCTAGTGTCGTCGTGGAGCCGAAACCGGTTTCGAGCGCGCTCACGTTAGCCCAGGCGGCGACGTATTCGCACATGAGCGTATGTCTCGTTTGGTCGGGAGAACGGCCGAAAGGAAACGGTGGATATGGACCGACTCGCGCGCCGAATGGTGCCCGATGAAATGTGGGAAATGGCGCGTGCGCTGATGCCGCCCGCTCCGCGTCGGCCGCAGGGCGGCGGACGGGCCGCGGCGGACGAGCGCCTGGTGCTCACCTCGATCATCTACGTCCTGACCAGCGGGTGCGCGTGGCAGCAGCTACCGCCGCACTTCGGCGTGACCGTGCCGACGGCCCACCGCTGGTACTTGCGCTGGACCCGGGCCGACCTGTGGAACCGGCTGCGCGACGCCGCGGCCGCGCCCGACGCGCCCCCCGGCCTCGCCGAGTGGACGTGCGCCATCGCCGAAGCCGCGGCCACGCGGCTCTACGCGACCCCAACTGAAGCGGCCGACGGCGACCCCGACTGCGCCGACCCGCAGACGCCCCCGAGCGCGGAACCCGACCCCCACGCGCAACCGGCCTCGTGAGCGCAACGACCGACCCCGTCACTGGTGCCGACCCGGCACTGAGAAATTCACCAAACGAGACATAGGCACCAGGACCCACCGGCCCCGAGACCAGCACCCCGAAAAGGCAACGCCGGTCGACCGATCCCCGCCTTACCCCGCCGAAGGCCGCCGCTCTGCCCGGCCGACGTCTGACCCCGAAATCGTCCAGCCCGTGCTGAGGCGCTTCATGGCCAAGTCGCCCTCACACCACCAACCCAAGTCGTCAAGGCGAACCCGCACCATGTGGATATCTCCGCGCGACCACACGGTTATCCACAACCTGTGGACGCCGCAGTGGCGCGCGAACGCCAATCACGACACGCTGTCGCACGTGGCGGTCACGTTGCCGCCTCAACCCGGTTCGCGAGGGAGGGATGGTGAATGCGCGCAGACCATTCCGCTATCACCTCCGACCTGGGGCGCCGTAGGCCGTCGACGCGTGTCGGCGGTGCTTCACGGGAAGCCCGGGTGGCGGCAGTAGCCCTGCCACCATCCGGACCGACGACGAAAAACGATGGCCGCTGGGCGTACTCACGGCAACGTGACCGTCACCCCTGACCGAAAGGACGAGCCACCGCAGCCCAACCCACCCACAACACGACCACAACAGAAAATCGCGCCAGGGCCCACCAAGCGACCCGCGCCACCACCCCGAACCAGCTCACTTCGGCCGGCGCATCGCCCTCTTCATGGTGCTCATGAACCGTTCACCCTCATCGAACTGGTCATCCCGCACCAGATAGGTCCACGTGGCCGTCGGCCGCTTCAACCCAGAAGCCGCCAGGTCCACACCCTCAGGCGTGATCGTGACCGAACGGAAGGTCTCCGCGGCCTGCTCCCGGACCTCCGCAAGGAGATTCAGGAACGGCGGCACGGCGTCCCGGTTGAACTCGTCCAACGGGTTCCGCCGCCCGAGCGCCCGTAGATGGATGCCCTCCCGCAACTCGGTCAGCAGCGCGAAATGCTCGGACCACCGCTGGTCCAAGTGGTAGAGCACGATCTGCCTCGCCGCTGCCGCCAAGACCTCGGCGCCCACCTCGCCGAGCAATTCGGCATGCCTTTCAGAGCACCGCTCCGCCAACTCCTTGTCGGCCAGGTCAGAATGCAGAACCTTGTTCCGATACTCGAGTACCGTCGAACGCTGGACCTCGACCAACTTGTTGTACCGCCAGGTATTGCGGTGCAACTCCAGCAGCTCGCCCTCGGCGACCCGCTGGGCGTGGTTCATCGACCACTTCCCGCCGGCATCCTCGATCCGGCCCGTTTTCGGATCGGCGCTCGGAACCGCGGTGTCCGAGGCGTGCCGGACGATCACATCGTCTTCGAAGCTCGTGAAGAAGACCGAACCGCCGGGGTCCCCCTGTCGTCCGGCGCGGCCGCGCAGCTGGTCGTCCAAACGGCTGCTCGAATAGCGGCCGGTGCCGATGACATACAGGCCGCCGATCTCGGCGACACGGTCGTGATCTTGGGCGTCCCGGCCGCCGAGACGAATGTCGGTGCCGCGGCCGGCCATCTGGGTCGAGACCGTAATGGCGCCCTCCCGGCCGGCTTCGGCGATGATGGCGGCTTCCTCCGCATCGTTCTTCGCGTTCAGGACCGAGCACTCCAGACCGGCACGGCGCAGGCGGCGGGCCAGCCGCTCGGATTCGGCGACGTCGAGGGTACCGATCAGAATGGGGCGGCCCTCGCCGTGAACGGAGGAGATGTGCGCGACCAGAGCGTCCTCTTTGTCGTCGCGGGTCACGTAGAGCCGGTCCGGCTCGTCCTTGCGGATGCAGGGAACGTTCGGCGGGACGACCGCCACTTCCAGTTCGTAGAACTCGCGGAGCTGCTCGGCGACGGCCACCGCCGTGCCGGTCATACCGCAGACGGTGGGGTAGCGGCGGACCAGTGCCTGGATCGTCGTTGTGTCGAGCACCTCGCCGCTCTCACTGGTGACGAGTCCCTCCTTGGCCTCGACCGCTGCATGCAGGCCGTCGGGCCAGCGCTGCAAGGTCGCCACACGGCCGCGGTTGTCGTCGATCAACTGGATCCGGCCGTCGCGCACGATGTAGTCGACGTCCCGCTCGACGAGTGCGTGGGCGTAAAGGGCGAGATTGACGGCGGTGAGCGTGGCCATGTGCTCCACGCCGTAGAGGTCGATGCCGCCCAGTGCCGCTTCGACGCGGTCGATTCCCGCGTTGGTGAGATGGGCGGCGCGGGCGTCCTCCTCGATTTCGTAGTGGACACCGCGGCCCAGCCCTTTGACCAGTTCCGCCAGGGCCGGGTCGGCGGCACTCTGCTCGATCGCGCCGGCCAGCACCAGCGGTACCCGTGCCTCGTCCACGAGCACGGAGTCGGCCTCGTCCACGATCAGGACGTCGGGCTCCGGCACCACCAGTTCGGACTCTTCGTAGGCGAGGCGGTCGCGCAGTACGTCGAAGCCGAGTTCGCTGACGGCGCCGTAGCAGACGTCGCAGGCGTAGGCGGCCCGGCGCTCGTCGGCCGTGGAGTCCTGGCCGATCCAGCCGACCGAGACGCCGAGCAGGTCGTACACCGGCCGCATCCATTCGGCGTCGCGGCGTGCCAGGTAGTCGTTGACCGATGCGATGTGGACGCGTCGTCCCCGTATGGCGTAGCCCGCGGAAGTGAGCGCTCCCACGAGCGTCTTGCCCTCGCCCGTGGCCATCTCGATCACGTTGCCGGAGAGCATCGCCATCATGCCGAGCAGCTGTACGTCGAAAGGCCGCTCGTCGAGTGCGCGTCTGGCGGCTTCGCGGGCCAGGGCGCTGAACTCGACCAGCTTGTCGGTGGGAAACCTGTCGGCGCCGGCCACGGATTCGTCTGCGCGGAGTTCAGTGACGGAGGCGGTCAGTTCTTCGTCCGGCAGTTCGCGCACCGTCGGCTCGCGGTCACCGACCTGGCCGAGCAGCCGCCGGTACGGACCGAGGTCAACTGTTCCCGGCCGCCCGATGAGGCGCCTGAACCACTCACCCATCCGTCCGCCAACCGTGCCCATACCGACTCCTGTCTCGCCGCCTGGCACCACATCGGACAACTCGGCGCGGTGCACCAGGGTTCCCCGCGGAGGACGGCTACTACTGGGCAAGCCGAGCCCGCCGGGCTATCCGCCACCATAAGTGAGCCGACGCCGCCGACTCTTCGCCGGGCCGCGCGATCCCGTGCGGTGCAGCGGTCTGCGGTCGTCGACCGTGTCGGGCGAAGCAGGCCGGCACGGGTGCGTGCGGGGCGAGAACGATATTCCGAGTCGCCATGGCGACCGACCCGGTTCGGGCGGTGGGACGAGGGCGGCCCGCTGCGAGACGTTTCTCCGCAGGTCACCGCCGAGGCGACGGTACGGCGTCGGACGGCCGGGACCGCGTGCCGGGCGGCATCGGAAGGCGGCCGCTCCCGAGCGCGATCGCCTGGGGCTCGGCGCGCCGGTCTGCTCGGACGGGCCGCTCCAACGGAGGCGGGCCCGGGTGAGGGCAGCCGGGTCTGTCTAGTCGGCGGTCTGCTGCGTCAGGCTGAACCAGTTGCCGGAGTCGTCGCGGAACACCGCCTCGATGCCGTATGGGCGTTCGGCCGGCTCCTGGACGAAGGTCACGCCGCGGGAGGCGAGTTCGGCGTAGGTGGCGCGGCAGTCGCCGGTGGACATCACTCCGGCGCCCAGCACCCCCTTGGCGATCAGTGCCCGCAGCCGCTCGGCCGATTCCGGGTCGAGCATGGGCGGGCTCGCCTCGCTCAGCACGATGCGCAGTTCGGGCTGGTCGGGTGCCGACACGGTCAGCCAGCGCGGCCCATCCGGCCCGAGCCTGACGTCGTCGTGGAGGGTGAGGCCCAGCTTCTTCGTGTAGAAGTCCAGGGCGGAGTCCTGGTCCAGCACCCACACCTGGGTGTGGGACATCCCCGTGATCATCTTCGCTCCCTGTGGTGCGATCGGCTTCGACGCGGCGACGCTACCGGCGCGGCCGCGGCGCGGGCTTCTCCTGCGTTGCGGTTCCAGGGCCGGTGGCGAAGCCGTTGGCCCACATCAACACGTAGCAGCCGGGGACGGGAGCCGGCCGGCCCGACCGCCGCCGGTATTGCGAGGGCGAGATGCCGACCACCGCCTTGAAGCGTGCGCTGAAGGTGCCGACGCTGCTGAAACCGACGAGGTGGCAGACCTCGGTGACGGTGAGGTTGGCGGCGCCCAGCAGTTCGCGGGCCCGCTCGATCCGGCGCCTGGACAGGTACCGCCCAGGGGTTTCGCCGTACGCGGCGGAGAAGCCGCGCAGGAAGTGGTAGCGGGAGTAGCCGGCCTCGGCCGCCACCTCGGTGAGGTCGATCTCCTCGGTGTAATGGCGGTCGATGTAGTCCTTGGCCATCCGGACCCGCGTCAGTGGGACGACGGTGGTCCTGCTCGGTGCGCTGCTCACGTCCACAGGGTGCCGGTGGCCGGTGACATCGGCCGGACGTGAACCTCCGGGGCGGCCCCGGCCGGACGGATCCGTGCGGCCGGGAGGTGATCAGCGCAGGTGGAACACGTAGCGGTCCTCGGGCGCGGTGGCGGCGTAGTCGCCGTACAGCCGCACCACGTAGGTGCCGGGCTGAGCGGTGATCGCGGCGTCGCGGCAGTCCGTGAACGACCGCATGCGGTCCCAGTCGATCCGCTCGGTGTGGGGCACGCCGCGCTGGAGCTCCTGCGGGTCGGTGCCTTGCTCGGCGCAGTCGAGGTTGGACCAGATCCGGTCCGAACCGGAGGTGACGCGGACCTCGAGCTGCTCGGGGGCGACGTCGAAGGTGCACATGACGTCGGAGGTGTTCACCACCGTCACCTCGAACCGGGGCTCCTGCCCGGCCGCGTAGACTTCGCGGTCGATGTCGAAGGTGACGACGACGTTCTCCGGCGCGCAGGGCGCGCCGGCCTGCTGCCCGGTGTTGGCGGCGGGCTGGGCGTCATCGGCCGGGACGCCGCTCGCGCCGGGGGCGGGGGTGCCCGACGGCGACTCCGAGGGCTGCGGCGACGGACTCGCCCCGGAGCCCGGATCGAGCGGGACCGACTGCTCGGGCGTCGGACTGGGGGAGGCCGACGCGGCCGCCGGTCCGGGGTCGCCGGCACCGGTGTCGTCGCCCGGGCCGGCCAGGGCCGAGCACGCCCACGCGACCAGTGCGATGATGCCGAAGACTCCGGCCAGTACGAAAACCCTGCGCCGCCAGTAGGTTTCCGGGGGTACCGGCCCGGAGCGTGGACGATCATACGTATCCGGCTCCATATCCGCAGTATCCCGATTCACGGTCCCCGATCCCACCCGACCCGCCGCGCCGACGATGGACGATGACAACAAACCCTTACGCCGCACCGATTGTCGACTGGTACGCCACCCATCAGCGGGACCTCCCCTGGCGGAGACCCGACGCGGGCCCCTGGGCGGTCCTGGTCAGCGAGATCATGCTCCAGCAGACCCCGGTCGCCCGCGTGCTGCCCGTCTACCACGAGTGGCTGGCCCGATGGCCCAGCCCTGCCGACCTGGCCAAAGAGCCCGCGGGCGAAGCGGTCCGGATGTGGGGGCGGCTCGGCTACCCGCGCCGGGCGCTGAACCTGCACCGCATCGCCCAGGCCGTGGTCGAGCGGCACGGCGGCCGGGTGCCCGACGACCACGGCCGGCTACTGGAACTTCCCGGGGTCGGCTCCTACACCGCCGCGGCGGTGGCCAGCTTCGCGTTCGGCGGACGCCACTCCGTGCTGGACACGAACGTGCGGCGGGTGCTGGCGCGGCTGGTCAGCGGTGAGGAGTTCCCGCCGAAGGCCACCACCTCGGCGGAGCGGCGCCTCGCCGACTCCCTGCTCCCCGATGAGGACGCCCCAACCTGGGGCGTGGCCGTGATGGAACTCGGCGCGCTGGTGTGCACGGCACGGTCGCCCCGGTGCGCGGACTGCCCCGTGGCGGAGCGGTGCGCCTGGCGGCTGGCCGGCAAGCCCGGCTACGACGGGCCGCCCCGGCGCGGCCAGCGCTATGCCGGGACCGACCGCCAGTGCCGGGGCCGCTTGTTGGCCGTGCTCCGGAACGCCGACGGACCGGTCCCCAAGGCGGCGCTGGACGCCGTGTGGGACGAACCGGTGCAGCGCGAGCGGGCGCTGGACGCGCTGATCGCCGACGGTCTGGTCGACCCCCTCGATGACGGTGGCTACGCGCTTCCCGGCTAGCGGGCGCTGGTCCGGAGGGCGCTGCTCCTACCGGACCGGCCGGACGCCGAGCCGGTCGGCCCGTGCCCTGAGTCGGCGGTTCCGAGGCGGGTCGAGTCGGACGGAGCCCGGCCGTCCATGCCTTTGCCGTGGTCAGCGGCTGCGCACGGTCGGCGGCCGTGCGGAGGGCGGGCGCAAGGTCACCGTCCGTCCGGGGCCGCTGATGCGGCGGAGGGCCGTCGCCGGAGACGGCGCTCGCCGAAGAGCCTGGGGCGTCGGTCGGTACCGGAGATGGGCATGGCGTTCTCCGTGGTGGGGGTCGGCGACCTTCGCCGCGCCTCCGCGCGTGCTCGCCGGCGCCGCAGGAGGAGCGCGCGCTCTCTGCTGTGCGCGAAAGCCGTGGGCGCGTCTTCGCCGGTTCGCCTAGCTTGCCGATATGAGCACCGAGAGTGACGTCGAGGTCGTCGAGCTGCTGCCCCACCTGCACATGCTCAGGTTCATGGTGGGCCAGGCGTACGTGTGGCGCGACGGGGCGTCGCTGACCCTGATCGACGCCGGGCCGGTCGGCGCCGGCCCGGGGATCGCGCGGGCGCTGCGCGAGCTGGGGCACGGTCCGGAGGACGTCGATCGCGTGGTGGTGACCCATTTCCACGAGGACCACACCGGCTCGCTGGCCGAGGTGGCGGCGTGGGCCGGCGCGGTCGTGGTCGCGCACCGCGCCGACGCTCCGTTCGTCCGGGGCGAGCTGGCCGGTCCCGCGCCGGACTTCGCCGACTGGGAGCGGGAGCTGCGCGCGACCATCCCGGTCACACCGCCGTCGCCGCCCGCCAGGGTGGACCACGAGGTGGACGACGGCGACGTGCTGGACTTCGGCGGCGGCGCCCAGGTGGTGGCGGTTCCCGGCCACACCGACGGCAGCATCGCGCTGTACCTGCCCGAGCCGCGGGTGCTGTTCACCGGCGACACGGCGGCGAACCCGGGCGGGCAGACGATGCTGGGCGTGTTCAACCTGGACCGTGAGCGCACGGCGGCCTCGTTCCTGCGCCTGGCCGGACTGGACGCCGAGATCGCGTGCTTCGGCCATGGCGACCCCATCCTGTCCGGCGCCTCCGCCGCGCTCCGTGCGGCCGCGACCCGACTGGGGTCCTGAGCGGACGCGCGGCGCCGCCTTGGAGGCGAGTGCGGCGGGTGTCCCGCTCGATCCGGGCCGCCGGACCGGTTCGCGCGCCCGTCGCCCGGGCGGCTCCGTTCTTCCCGCCTCTTGGCCCGGCGGCCGGCGGCATGCCCGGCCTCCGGCGCCGTCGCCCGGTCTGAGGGGGCCGCTCTCGGCGACCGGGACGTTCGGCGTCGCGGACGGTCGCGGCGGGCCGCTCCGGCCCGGGCCGCCGACGCGCTCCGCCCGAGTGAGACGGGGATCGAGCTGGAGGCCGTCAGCAAGAGGACATGTCCCCCGCACCGACGTGGACCCGGTCCACGAGGCCGTCTGCGGCTCGCGCCTGCTTCGTGCCGGGAACGCGGCCGCGATCGACCGGAGGGCCGGCCCCGGCCCGGGCTGCGCTGCAGAATTCACCTCGGCCCAAGCGTCGCCGGGAGCCGGTCCCCGGGAACCCCGGTCGGGGATGGCCGGGCGTCCCGGAAGGTGACCGCTCAGCCGGGTGCGCGGACGTCCGCGAGCACCATGCCGCTGAGCGGGCGGGACGGGATGCGGTGGAGCGGGATGGCGAGGTTCTGCTCGGGCACCCGGTAGTCGAGCCGGGCCAGCCGGATCGCCAGGGTGCGGAGCACCGCCACGGTGATGTCCTCACCCGGGCAGCGGTGCCCGGCGCCGGGGTCACCGCCGCCCTGGGGGATCAGCGTGAACGGGTCGATCCCGCCGTCGGCGAACCGCTGCGGGCGGAAGGCGTAGGGGCGGTCCCACAGCGCGGGGTCGTGGTTCTGCCCGTACACGTCGAGCAGGACGGTCGCGCCGGCCGGGATGTGCTCGCCCTGCCAGTCCAGGTCGCGCACGGCCCGCCCGCCCACGAAGGGCGCGAACGGGTAGAAGCGGCGGATCTCGTGCGCGAAGGCGGTGGCGAACCCGCCATCGCCGTCGCGCAGCCTTGCGCGGTGCTCGGGCCAGCGGTGCAGGGCGTGCGCGGCGTAGGCGACGAACCAGCTCACCGCGACGGTGGGCCGCAGCAGGTTGAGCAGTTCCACCCCGGCCGTGTGCGTGTCGAGCGCCTCACCGTCGACGCCGTGGTGCCGGAGCACCGCGTCGGCCGGCGAGTCGGCCGGTGCCTTCGCCGCGCCGCGCCGCACCTCGGCGACGAAGGCGGCCGTCCGCCGCTCCTGCCGGGTGCGGGTGCGCCGCGCCCGCCAGTGCCGGGGCCCGGGGGTTGCGAAGCCGTCCACCATGGCCACCAGGTCCTGCGCGGTGCCGTCCAGGTCGGCCGGGTCGAGCGGCACCCCGGTCCAGTCGTACACGGCGGCGGTCAGCACCCGTGCCGCCTCGTCGAAGAGGACGATCCGCGGTTGCTCGGCCCACTCCTGGACGGCCCTGTCCCAGGCGGAGGCGGCGCCGTCGGCGAGGGCGGTGACCCTGTCCGCGGTCATCAGCGAGGTGAACAGCGACTTGCGGACGCGGTGCGCCGCCCCGTCGAGGTCGTGCACGGCACCGTGGCCGAACAGGGTGCTCTGCACCGGTTCCGGGATCGCGCCGTGCCGCCGGACGTGCGCCTCGTCGTAGAAGAAGCGGGCGGCCTCCGGGCCGCGCAGCGCAACCGTGGGACGGGCGAGCAGCCGTGTGCGCACCATGGCGCCCTGGGCGCGGCGCCGCCGGTCCGGCAGCCAGGCGTACCCCTTCACCAGCAGCGGGACGGTGTCGTCGGTGAATCGGCTCGGGTTCAGCGCGTCGCTCAGGGGCATGGCGCCTCCCCTGCCCGGCCCGCAGGGACGGAAACCGGTCCGTGAGCCGGGCGGGAGGCAAGGGGCTCGGTGGCCGACGGCGTGGCGGCCTCTCCCGCGCTCGGGCACCGAGGTCGGCCGTGCGGGTCGGGTCGCCGGTGGTTCGCGGTATGGTCCGCACGATCCTGGTGGGCCCCGGGCTCCCAGGCGGTGGGACAGCGGACGAGGCGACCGGCCGTGCGGTGCTCTGCGCGACCGGCGCGTCTCGGGTGGACGGCCTGCGTCGCCTGACCTGAGCCCTTGAGGTCGCAGAGCCGGTCGGGCGAGGTCGCGTGGCACTGGCGGATGATCCACCTGGCCCAAGGACTCGAAAGCGTGAGTCGCGGGTGTTCGCGGCGCCGTGGATCCGTGTCGAGACCGCGCTGCGACGGTGGCGGGGGCGAGGAGCGGGCGGAGCGCCGGCGGCGCTCGTCGCAGGACCGCGCGACCGGAGCCGACGACGGGCGGGGCGGGTGCGGCCCGGACGGTCACCGGTGCTCCGGTCCGCTCGTCCGCGCCGCCCGTGCGCCCGACCCGCTCGCCCGCCCGACCCGTCCGCCGTCCGGCCGCGGCGTCCGGGTCCGGACCTTGGACGCAGCCCGTGCGCCCGGGCACCGGATCGAGCGCCGCCGAAGCTCAGGCGGTGTTCGGCCCCTGGGAGCCCGCCGGGTACTCGAGCAGCGGAGCGGCGCCGTCCTGCCAGGCGGCGAGGATGGGTTCGACGATGCGCCAGCTCTCCTCGGCCTCGTCGTCGCGGATGGTGAGGCTCGGGTCGCCCTCCAGGACGTCGAGCAGCAGCCGGGAGTAGGCGGGCAGCTCCTGGGGGGCGAGGTCGGCGCCGAGTTCGGCGGTCTCGAGGTCGAAGGGGTCGCCTTCGCCGTTGAGGTTCACCAGCAGGTCGATGCGGTCGGGGGCGAGCCGCAGCCGCAGCACGTTGGCGACGGCCTGCTGGGACTGGCCGAAGGCGAGGTGCGGCACGGGCTTGAAGTGCACGCTGATCTCGCTGCGGGCGGTGCCCAGGGCCTTGCCGGAGCGGAGCCGGAACGGCACCCCGGCCCAGCGCCAGTTGTCGATCGCGAGGGTGACCTCGGCGAAGGTCTCCGTGCCGTTGGCCGGGTCGACCCCCGGCTCGGCGGTGTAGTCGGGGACCGGGCGGCCGCGCGAGGTGCCCGCGGTGTAGCGGGCCCGTACGGTGCGCCGCGCCGCCTCCTCCGGGGTCATGCCGCGCACCGACCGCAGCAGCTGCACCTTGCGGTCGCGCAGGTCGCGCTCGCCGAGGGTCTGCGGGGGCTCCATCGCCACCAGGCACAGCAGCTGGAGCAGGTGGTTCTGGATCATGTCGCGCAGTGCGCCGGAGCGGTCGTAGTAGCCGGCCCGGCCCTCCAGGGCGAGGGTCTCGTCCCACACGATGTCGACCCGGTCGATGTGGACGGAGTTCCACATCGGCTCGAAGATCCGGTTGGCGAAGCGCAGCCCCAGCACGTTCTGCACGGTCTGCTTGGCCAGGAAGTGGTCGACCCGGAACACGCCGGGCTCGGCGACGACCTCGGCGAGCAACTCGTTGAGGTGGCGCGCGGACGCCTGGTCCTGCCCGAACGGCTTCTCCACCACGACGCGGGCGTCCGCGGGCAGCCCGGCCTTGGCCAGCGCCGAGATGGCCGGGGCGAACAGGGCGGGCGGCAGCGCCAGGTAGGCGATGACGGGGCCGGTGGCGTCGGTCAGCGCTTCGGTCAGGTCGCCGGCGTCGGTCACGTCCGCGCTCAGGTACTCGCAGCGGCCGATCAGCGCGCCGGCGACGCCGTCGGGGAGGTCGGCGGCGTGCTCGGCGAGGGAGGACCGGACGTGTTCGCGGAACGACGCGGTGTCGAGCGGTTCCCGGCTGATGCCCCGGACGCGCAGGTCGTCGGGGAGCGCGTCGGCGGCCAGCAGCCGGGCGAGCGCGGGCAGCAGGTAGCGTCCGGCCAGGTCGCCGGCGGCGCCGCAGATGATGAGGGTCGTCACGGGGCGGTCTCCTCCGCGGGTGGTTGCGGGTCCGCAGCCATCATCCCGCCTCCGGCGGCGCCGGGAGCACGGAGCCCGCAAGGGCGGGCGCCTGCCCTCCCGACCGCCCGTGCCGCCGCGCCTGGGACACGCGCCCGCCGGGGCCGTCGGCCGCACGTCCGGCGCCCCCGGGGTGGACGGCCCCGCACAGGAGCGCCACCCCGTCCGGCCCGGTGCGGGTACCGGAGCCGCCGCTCAGCCGCCGAACCCGGCCAGGGCCGTGTCCAGCCGGGCGGCCAGGGCCGCGATCTGGTCGTCGGAGCTCTCCGGCGCCGCCCCCTGGGCGCGCAGGTCGGCCTGGGTGGCGACCACCAGGGCCCCCTCCGCGGACTCCGCCGCCGAATCCCCGCCGACCACGGCCGCCGCGCCCCGCCGCACCACCAGTGCCGCACCGGGGTCTGGGGCCGCCAGCAGTTCGCGGACGTGCCGTGACTGGATGATCGCCATCACTGCCTCCCTCGCCGTATCGCTTCGCGTGTGGGCCGCCTGGTACCGGCGCGTCCCGCCCGCCGGTACCAGGCGGCGAACAGGGCGACCGCCAGGAGCAGCCCGGCGAGGTCGCCCCCGTAGTACATGAGTTCCGCCGCCGCCCTGACCTGGTCGGGCGGGTGCGGGGAGCCGTGGGGCCGCAGATCGGCGTACATCGTCTTGGCGAGCACGGAGTGCGCGGCCGCGGCGGCGAGCAGCGCCGCCAGGCGGACGGCCGTCCCGGGCCGGCGCGGCGCCGGGTCGGGCCCGGCGACCGACCAGGTGAACAGGTACCCGGCGGCGAAGACGTGCAGCAGCACGGCCGCGTGCAGCGGCGGGTGGGCGTGTGCCGCCGCGTACAGCGGCGTCAGGTACAGCAGGTACATGCCGCCGGTGCTGAGCACCAGTGCGGTCGCCGGGTGGCCGAGCAGGTGGACCGGCCGGGAGCGCAGCACGCCGGCGACCGCCCCGCGGGTCCGCACCGGCAGGCTCCGCAGTGCCAGGGTGGCCGGCGCGGCCGCGACCAGCGCGAGCGGCGCGAGCATCCCGACCAGCAGGTGCTGGAGCACGTGTCCGCGCAGGTCGCGGTGGGCCCATTCCGCCATGGGCGGGAGCAGTGCCGCCGCTAGCAGGGCGGTGCCGAGCAGCCACAGCGCGCAGCGGCGGCCGCTCCACCCGCGGGGCGTCCAGCGCTGGGCGGCGGCCGCCGCCAGGTAGGCGACGGCGGCGGCGAGCAGCAGCAGGAGCAGCGGCGCCGACGGGTCGACCGGCCAGCCGCCGGCCGGCCCGTGTCCGCCGTGCGGTGCGGGAGCGGTGGGCACGGCGCCCTAGTCCGGCCCGGCCCGGCCCCCGCGCCGGGCCGCCAGCGCGAGCACGGTCCCCGCCGCGAGGAGCGCGGCGCCGGCCAGGTTCCACGCCAGGTCGTAGGGGAGCAGGTCGACGCCGTAGCGGATCTGGTGCAGGCCGAGCAGTTTGTGGTTGACCAGGCCGTCGAAGAGCTGGAAGGCGCCCGCGCCGAGCAGCAGGCCGGCCCAGGCCGGCAGCGGGGCCACCGCTCGGCGGCGACGCAGGTCGGCGAGCAGGAAGAGGCCCGCTACCACCGCGATCAGCTCTGCGGCGTGCAGCAGGCCGTCGGCCAGCAGGCCGATGCGGGGGGTGGCGCGGTCGTAGAAGTGGTGCCAGGCCAGCAGCTGGTGGAAGACGATCTCGTCGACCGCGGCGGTGATCCCGGCGCCGACCAGCGCCGCGGCGCCGAGCGTGCGGGTGGCGGGCCGGGGAGGGGCGGGCGTGGCGTGGGGCACGCGGGCCCGGCTACCCGTCTGCGGTCCTGCCAACCGGCCGCCGGGACCGTTTGCCCGATGGGCCGCCGGGTACCCGGCGGCCCATGGCACTGATACGGCGGCTGCTGGGTGCGGTGGAGGAGCAGGACCGGGTCGACGGGCCGGCGCGGGCCGTCCAGGGCGCGGTCCAGGAGGCGCGGAGGGGGCCGGCGGGGGTCCGGGTGGCGGAGGTGCTGCGCGGGTCGTGGCTGGGCCATCCGGCCCACCCGCTGCTCGTCCAACTCCCGATCGGGGCGTGGCTGTCCGCCGCCGTCCTCGACATGGTCCCCGGCGGGCAGGACGCCGCCCGGCGCCTGGTGGGCGTCGGGCTGCTGGCCGCGCCGGCGGCGGCCGCGGCGGGACTCGCGGAGACGAGCGACCTGGATGTGCGGCAGCGCCGGGTGGCCGCGGTGCACGCGCTGGCCAACGGCACCGCCGTGCTGTGCTATCTCGGCTCCTACGCGTGCCGCCGCGCGGGGCGGGCGCGGGCCGGGCGCGGCCTGGCGCTGCTCGGCCTCACCGCGGTGGCGGCGGGCGGCGCGCTCGGTGGCCACCTGGCCTACTCGCAGGGCGCGGGTGTGCACCGCTGGAAGTAGCCCGCGCCCGGACTCCGGCGGACGGCCGGCGCACCGGAAGAAGCGCCGGCCGCGCCGTTGCGCCGCACCCACCAGGAACTCCGTGAATTTCTGCCGCTCCGGTGTTACTTCCGTCGCCACCGCGGGGTAGGCGTGGCGCGCAGGCGAGGCGCGGACACGTCCGGACGACCCGACGGTAATTGACGGGTCCGCCCGGCGGTTCGCCTTGACGCCCCTCGGTTCGCATCTCCTGTACCGATCGTCCCGTACCAGGTCGGCCCGGCCGACCGGAAATGAGTCATGCCCATGTTCCGTCACACGAAGAAATTGCAGTTCGAAGCCAAGCCGGAAAAGCCGGATGCCGTATTCGCGATGAAACTGCAGGAATTGATCGGCGGTGCCTTCGGTGAGATGACCGTCACCATGCAGTACCTCTTCCAGGGCTGGAACTGCCGGATGGAGGGCAAGTACAAGGACCTCATCATGGACGTGGCCACCGAGGAGATCGGGCACGTCGAGATGCTCGCCACCATGGTGGCGCGGCTGCTGGAGGGCGCGCCCGCCGACGTCACCGCCAAGGCGGCCAAGGACCCGGTGACGGCCGCGATCCTCGGCGGGATGAACCCGCAGCACGCGATCGTCGGCGGCGGCGGAGCGCTGGCCGCCGACAGCGCAGGCACCCCGTGGAACGGCAAGTACATCGTCGCCAGCGGCAACCTGATGGCCGACTTCCGCGCCAACGTCGCGGCCGAGGCGCAGGGGCGCCTGCAGACCGCGCGGCTGTACAACATGACCGACGACCCCGGGGTCAAGGCCATGCTCAAGTTCAACCTGGCGCGCGACACCGTCCACCAGAACATGTGGCTGGCCGCCATCGAGCAGCTGCAGGAGGACGGGCTGGAGGGGCCGGTCGCGCCCACCGCCCTGTTCGACGAGGAGAACCAGGAGCACGCCAACACGATCTGGGGCCTGTCGGACGGGACGGCCGCGCCCGAGGGCAGGTGGGCGTCGGGTCCGGCCCCCGACGGGATGCACGAGTTCCGCTACCTGGACGACCCGCAGCCCCTCGGCGGACCCGCGTCCGCACCGCCGCCCGACCCGGCGCTGTACGGCACCTACGCGCCGCCCGGCGGACAGGGCTCGGTGAAGGGCGCGAAGGCGGCCACCAAGCCGCAGAGCATGGGCGACAGGATCAAGGACGCCCTGGAGTAGGGGCGGGCTGACGCGGTGGACGTGCTCGATCGACCGGCCGGGGAGTGACGGTGCTGCAGGAGAACACGGGGGTACGGGAGGGGCGCCCGGCCGGGACCGGGCGCCCCGCGCTGTCGCGGTCGAGCACGCTGACCCTGCTCGTCGGGCCGGCGTTCGTGGCGGCGATCGCCTATGTCGACCCGGGCAACGTGGCCACCAACGCGTCGGCGGGCGCGCGCTTCGGCTACCTGCTCGTCTGGGTGATCGTCGCCGCCAACGCGGTGGCGATGCTGGTGCAGTACCTGTCCGCCAAGCTCAGCATCGCCACCCGCAGGACCCTGCCCGAGCTGTGCCGCGAGCGCTGTCCGCGGCCGGTGGCGCGGGGGCTGTGGCTGCAGGCGGAGGTGGTGGCCGTGGCCACCGACCTGGCCGAGCTCATCGGCGGCGCCGCCGCGCTGCAGCTGCTCTTCGGTGTCCCGCTCGTCGTGGGCGGAGTGATCACCGGCGCGGTGTCGTGGGCGGTGCTGCTGCTCCAGCAGTACCGCGGCCAGCGGGCATTCGAGGCGGTCGTGGCCGGGATGCTCGGCGTCATCGCGGTGGGCTTCGCCTACAGCGCGGTCGCGGCCCGCCCGGAGCTGGAGCCGTTCACCGCCGGCCTGGTGCCCAGGCTCGAAGGGCTGGACAGCCTGCTGCTGGCGGTGGGCATCCTCGGCGCCACCGTCATGCCGCACGCCGTCTACATGCACGGCGCCCTGGTGCTGGACCGCTACGGCCGCGGCCCGGCCGACGGCGCGCGGCGGCAGCGGCTGCTGGCGGCCACCCGGGTGGACGTCGGGGTGGCGATGGTGCTGGCCGGGCTGGTGAACCTGGCCATGCTGACGGTGGCGGCGGCCGTGCTCGACCCCGCCGACGGGGAGTCGCTCGCCGCCGTCCACGGCGGCCTCGGGGAGGCGCTGGGGGCCGGGGCGGCGCTGCTGTTCGCGCTGGCGCTGCTCGCCTCCGGCTTCGCCTCCACCGCCGTCGGCACCTACGCGGGCTCGGTGATCATGGACGGCTTCCTGCGGCGCCGTGTACCGCTCGCGGTCCGGCGGCTGGTCACCCTGGTGCCGGCGCTGGCGGTGCTGGCCGCGGGCGTGGAGCCGGGGCAGGCGCTGATCCTGTCGCAGGTGGTGCTCAGCTTCGGCATTCCCTTCGCACTGTGGCCGCTGGTGCTGTTCACCCGCGACCGGCGGCTGATGGGCCCGCTGGTCAACCGGCCCGCCACGACGGTCGCCGCGGTGCTGGCGGCGGCGGCGATCACGGGCCTGAACGCGGCGCTGGTCCTGGGCGAGCTG
This sequence comes from Allonocardiopsis opalescens, assembly GCF_003002095.1. GTDB lineage: Bacteria > Actinomycetota > Actinomycetes > Streptosporangiales > Streptosporangiaceae > Allonocardiopsis > Allonocardiopsis opalescens. Next base: position 461,960 of record NZ_PVZC01000003.1, read on the forward strand.
CTGTGAGGCGCCGAGCGGGCCCGGGCGCTTCGAGACCGGTTGTCCCATGGTGGGGGATCGTGGTGCGGATCGCGCCGATCCGTCTGCGGATGGGGCGCTTCGCCGCCTAGAATCCCGGTACCGTCCCGGATTCCGTCCGGGGAGCCTTGCCAAGGAATCGGAGTCGCCCGGCCATGTCCGACGAGTTCCCGGTAGAGATCAAGACCGATCAGCCCACCGTGGCCCGGATCTACGACTACGGGATGGGGGGCAAGGACAACTACGCCGTCGACCGCCAGGCCGCGCTGGAGCTCTCCAAGATCACGCCGGAGATGCTGGACGTGGCGCGGGAGAACCGCCGCTTCCTGTACCGCGCGGTGCGCCACATCGCCCGTGAGAGCGGCGTCCGCCAGTTCATCGACATGGGCAGCGGCCTGCCGACCGCGCACAATGTGCACCAGGTCGCGCAGCAGTTCCAGCCGGACGCCTCCGTCGTCTACGTCGACATCGACCCGATCGTGCTGGCGCACGGCCGCGCCCTGCTGGCCGACAACGACAACACGATCGTCATCACCGCCGACATGGCCGACTCCGCCGACATCCTCGCCAACCCCGACCTGCGCGACCTGATCGACTTCGAGCAGCCGGTCGGCGTGCTCTACTTCTCGGTGCTGCACTGCCTGCCCGACGACGCCGATCCCAAGTCGGCGCTGTGGCTCATGCTCGACACCATCCCGTCGGGCAGCTTCCTCGCGCTGTCGCACCTGGTCAGCGAGGACGTCGCGGCGGGCGACGCGTTCACCGAGGGCATGCTGGCGCTCGGCCCCTGGGGGCGGGTGCGCCGCCCCTCGGAGGTGGCCGACTTCGTCGCGGGCCTAGAGCCGGTGGAGCCGGGCCTGGTGGACGTGGCCGACTGGCGGCCGGACCCCGACCAGCCCGAGCTGGACCCGGTGCCGCCGCCGCTGGAGCCGTACCTGGGCAGGTCCGCGGCCGGCAAGTCCGTGTGGGAGCTGGGCGGCGTGTTCCGCAAGCCCTGAGCACCGCGCGATCTCTCCGGCGCCCCCGCCCGGTGCGGGGGCGCCGCCGTGTCCGCGGCTAGAACGGGTACGGGGTGATCTCGCTCTGCACGGTCACCCACTGGGTCTCGGTGAACGCCGCCAGGTTCGCCTGCGGCCCGCCGAAGCGCGAGCCGGTGCCCGAGGCGCCGAGCCCGCCGAAGGGCGCCACCGCCTCGTCGTCCACGGTCTGGTCGTTGATGTGCACGATCCCGGTGGGGATGCGTTCGGCCAGTTCGAGGGCGCGCAGCGGGTCGGCGGTCAGGATGCCCAGCGAGAGGCCGTAGGGGCTGTCGGCGGCCAGCCGGGCGGCCTCGTCGGCGTCGCGGAAGCGCAGCACCGGCGCGACCGGGCCGAACACCTCCTCGGTGTAGGCGGGGCTGTCGGTGCGGACCCCGTCGAGCACGGTCGGCCGGTAGAACAGGCCGGAGTAGCCGCCGCCGGCGGCCAGCCGGGCGCCGCCGTCGACGGACGCTGTGACCAGCCGGTGCACCTTGTCGCGCTGGCCGGCGTCGATGATCGGGCCGAGCGCGGTGCCGTCGTCGCGCGGGTCGCCGACGGTCAGCGCCTCGGCCTTGGCGGCCAGCCGCTCCACATAGGCGTCGGCGACGGACTCGTGCACCAGGTGCCGGCCGGTGGTCATGCAGATCTGGCCCTGGTGCAGGAAGGAGCCCCAGGCGCCTGCGGCGGCGGCGCGGTCCAGGTCGGCGTCGTCCATGACGATCAGGGCGGAGTTCCCGCCCAGCTCCAGGTGGACGCGCTTGAGGTGGCGTCCGGCCGCCTCGCCGACGCGCCGCCCCGCCGCGGTCGAGCCGGTGAAGGAGATGACGCGCACCGACGGCTCGGCGACCAGCGCCTCCCCGGCCTCCGCCCCGCCGGGCAGCACGTGCAGCACGCCGTCGGGCAGCCCGGCGGCGGCGAAGACCTCGGCGATCACCGCTCCGCCGCTGACGGCGGTGCGCGGGTCGGGCTTGAGCACGACCGCGTTGCCGAGGGCGAGGGCGGGGGCGACCGAGCGGATGCCGAGGATGAGCGGGAAGTTGAACGGCGCGATCACGCCGACGGTGCCGGCGGGGACGCGCCGGGCCAGGCTGAGCCGGGGCCGGGCGGTGGCCAGCACCTGGCCGGACGGCTGGGAGGGCAGCCCGGACGCCTCGTAGCACTCGGTGACGGCGAGGTGCACCTCGAAGGCGGCCTTGCCGGCGGCCGAGCCGGCCTCGCGGCGCAGCCAGCCGGCGATCTCGCCGGTGTGCTGCTCGAAGAGGGCGCCGGCGCGGCGGAGCACTTCGGCGCGGCGCTCGTAGGGGAGCGCCGCCCAGGCGGGCTGCGCCTGGGCGGCGCGGGCCGCGGCGGCCGCCACGTCCTCGGCGCCGGCGGAGCCGATGCGGCCCAGTTCGGAGCCGGTGGCGGGTTCGGTGACGGGCGCGTCGCCGCCCCGGGCCGGCACCCAGCCGCCCGAGTAGACCGACGATGTCCAGTTCTGCTGATCGAGAAGGCTCATGGGGCGGCTCCAGGTGGGGATCGGACGGGTTCAGGGCTGGAAGTCGGGGTCGGCCAGTACGGCGACGTCCAGCAGCAGCGGTTCCGCGCGCTCGGCGAGGGTGGGCACGACCTCGTCCAGGACGGCGACGAGTTCGTCGTGGCGGTCGACGCGGCGGGCCGGGCAGCCGAGGCCGCGCGCCAGCGCGGCCACCGACACCTCGGCGAAGTCCGGCCACGGCGGCTTGCCGCCGTGCCGCTCGGCGAGCCGGTCCATCACCGCGTAGCGTCCGTTGGACAGCACCACGAACAGGACGCCGGCGCCGTACCTGGCCGCGCTCCACAGCGCCTGCACCTGGTAGAGCGCGGAGCCGTCGCCGACCACGGCGACGACCGGGCGCCCGGGCAGCGCCATCCGCACCCCGGTGGCGGCCGGGAGGGCGAAGCCGAGGCCGCCCATGGCGGCGGACAGGAAGCCGAGCGGGGCACGCGCCGGGACGAGGGCGTGCAGGGCGGGGCGGCTGGACGGCGTCTCCTCGACCAGCACGGTGGCGGCGTCGAGCCGGGCGCCGAGCGCGGCGAACACCTGGGCGGGGCGGAGCGGTCCGCCGTCCGGCGGCGGCTCGGCGGGTGCGGTGGGGCGGCCGGGCGCCGGCGGGCGGCCCGGTCGGGGGGTGACGTGGGCGGCGAGGCGGGCGGCGAAGGGCGCGACCGGCGCGAGCACCGCGAGGTCCACCGGGCTGCGGTGCGCCTCGGCCGGGTCCGCGGTGACGGCGACCAGGCGGGTGCCGGGCGGGGCGAGCGGGCCCGGTGTGTAGGGGTACTGGCGCCAGACGGCGGTGCCGACCGTGAGCACGAGGTCGTGCCCGGCCAGGGCGGCGCGCAGCCGGGGCCGGTCGGCCGGCAGGTGGCCGGCGAAGAGCGGGTGGTCCTGCGGGAATCCGGCGCGGGCGCCGAAGGATTCCTGCCAGACGGGGGCGTGCAGCCGTTCGGCGAGCCGGGTCAGCGCGGCCCAGGCGGCGGCGCCGTCGGCGCCCGCGCCCACCACCAGGGCGGGCGCCCGGGCCTCGTCGAGGAGGGCGGCGACCCGGGCGACGTCGGCGCCGTCGACTGCGGCGACCCGGTGCACGGCGAGGGCGGCGGCGGGCGGCTCGTCGTCGGGGAACGGGGCCGCCCAGTCGTCCATCGGCACGATGACCAGCGCCGGGCCGCCGCCGTGGACCGCCTCGTGGCAGGCGCGGCCGACGGCGCCCGGCACGTCCTGGGCGCGTGCGGGCTGCTCGACCCGGACGGGGTAGTCGCCGGCCAGTCCGGCGAGCCGGCCGGTCAGGAAGGGTTCGAGTGCGAGGTGCCTGCGGTCCTGCTGGCCGACGAGGACGACCAGCGGCGCCCGGTTGACGCGCGCGGTCGCCAGCGCGCCGACGGCGTTGCCGAGCCCGGCGGTGGTGTGCAGCAGCGCCAGCGCGGGCCGCTCCCGGGCGATCGCCCAGCCGGTGGCCATGCCGACGACCGAGCCCTCGTGCAGCGCCAGCACGAAGCGCAGGTCCTCGGGCAGGTCGGTGAGGAGGGCCACCTCGGTGGAGCCCGGGTTGGCGAAGACCGTGGTCAATCCGTGCCGGCGCAGTACGTCGAACACGGCGCCGCGCACCGTGCGTACCGCACCGGCCCCGCCGGCCGCGCCCCCGCTCACCGCGGCACCCCCGCGGCCCGCCCTGTCAATCCGGCCGTCCACAGCCGAGCCGCCGGCGGGGCCGCCGTCCACAGATCCCCGCCACGCGCACCGCGTCGCTCAGCGGGCTGGGAGGATGGATACAGGGGTGCCCCCCAGGGCGGGAGGGGGCTGTCCACACTCAGACCGACCCCCCGCCCCCTCCACCTCAGGCCGCGATCGCCCGGCCCCCGGCCCCGGCACCCCCTCACCGCGGTGCCGGGGCCGGGGGCGCGGACGGGTCCGGCGCGGGCCGCTCGCCGCGTTTGGCGGCCTGGACCCGGGCGTACACCCGGGCGCGCAGCTCGGTGAAGCGGACGTCGCCCCGGGTGGTCAGCTGGTCGCGCCGGTCGGGCAGGTCCACCGCGAGGTCGTCCTGGACCCTGGTCGGCGAGGCCGACAGCACCAGCACCCGCTGTCCGAGGTAGACGGCCTCGTCGATGTCGTGCGTGACGAACAGGACCGTCACGCCCAGCCGCTGCCACAGGCCGCGGATCAGGTCCTCCAGTTCGGCCCGGGTCTGCGCGTCGACGGCCGCGAAGGGCTCGTCCATCAGCAGCACCCTGGGCTCGTAGGCGATGGCCCGCGCGATCGCGACCCGCTGCTGCATGCCGCCGGACAGCTGCCAGGGGTGGGCGCCGGCCGCGTCGGACAGCCCGACGTCCGCCAGCGCCCGCCGGACCAGCTCGGCCCGCCGCGCCCTGGGCACGCCCTTCTCCTTGAGCGGCAGCGCCACGTTGTCGGCGACACTGAGCCAGGCGAACAGGCTGCGGCCGTACTCCTGGAAGACGACCGCCATGTCGGGCGGCGGCTCGGTGACGGGCTCCCCGGCCAGCCGCACGCTGCCCGACGTGGGCCGCATCAGCCCGGCGACGCACTTCAGCAGCGTGGTCTTCCCGCAGCCGGACGGCCCCACCAGGCAGGCCAGCTGGCCGGCCGGCACCGTGAAATCGAGGCCGCCGACGGCCTCCACCCGCCGGCCGCCGCCCTCGTACACCTTGCGCAGCCCGGTGACCTCCAGCACCGCCGACATCGGCGCTCACTCTCCCCGCGTCGCGGCCCGCAGGCCGTGGTACCAGTCCAGGACGGAACGCTCCACGCGCTGGAAGGCCAGCGACAAGGCCAGGCCCAGCAGCCCGAGCAGCACGATGCCGCTCCACATCTCCGGGATCGCGAATCCCCGCTGGAACTGCACGATCGTGAAACCCAGGCCGCTGGAGCTGGCGAACATCTCGCTGATCACCATGAGGATGATCGCGATGGACAGCGCCTGGCGCAGCCCGGCCATGATCTGCGGGGAGGCCGAGCGCAGCACCAGGGTGCGCAGCCGGGTGAACCCGGAGATCCGGTAGCTGCGGCAGGTGTCGGCCAGCACCGGGTCGACTGCCCGCACCCCCTCGACCGTGTTCAGCAGGATCGGCCACACGCAGCCGGAGACGATGACCAGCACCTTCATCGCGTCGTCGATCCCGGCCAGCAGGATCAGCAGCGGCACCAGCACCGGCGGCGGGACGGCCCGCCAGAACTCCAGCACCGGCTCGGTGAAGGCGCGCAGCCGGGGCGAGGAGCCGATGGCGGTGCCCAGCGCCACGCCCAGCACGGCGGCCAGCGCGAAGCCGGCCAGCAGCCGTACCACGCTGGGCAGCGCGTCGGCCAGGATCCGCTCGGAGAACCACACCTCGGCGAAGGTCACCGCGACCGCGTCGGGGGCCGGCAGGTAGTAGCTGCGCGAGGAGGCGGCGGCCGCCCACCACAGCGCGACGAGCCCCGCGGGCAGCGCGCACACCCGTAGCGCCCGGCGGCCCAGCCGCGCGGCCGCGCCGCCGCCCCGGCTCACGCCGCCGCCTCCGTCCGGACCGAGGAGTGCCAGTGCAGCAGCCGCCGCTCCAGCAGCCGCACCCCCGCGTTGACGGCGACGCCGAGCCCGCCGGTCGCGATGACCAGCGCGTACACCGACGCGATGGCGCCGCTGCTCTGCGCCACCGCGATCTCGCGGCCCAGGCCGGGGCTGCCGATCACCAGCTGGGCGGTGATGGCGAGGATGAGGGCGACGGCGGCGCCCAGCCGCAGCCCGGTGAGCACGTAGGGGAGCGCAGACGGCCAGGTCACGTACCGGATCCGCGACCAGCGGGACAGCCGGTAGGAGCGGGCGGTCTGCTCGGCGACGGGGTCGACGTCGGCCACCCCGTACAGCACCTGGAGGTAGATCTGCCAGAAGGCGGCGTAGACGACCAGCAGCAGGGTGGAGCCGATGTCGGTGCCGTACAGCAGCACGGCGAGCGGGATCAGCGCCACCGAGGGCACCGGCCGCAGGAACTCCACGGTGGAGGTGGTGAACGCGCGCACCGCCGGCAGCGAGCCGATCGCGAAACCGAGCAGGCACGCGGCGGCGAAGGCGATGGCCAGGCCCAGCGCCCAGGCCAGCACGGTGTCCCACAGCGCGACCCAGAACGCCGCCTCGGCGGCCCGGGCGGCCAGCGCCGCCAGCACCTCCGTGGCCGGCGGCAGGTAGCGGCCGGGCACCAGGCCCAGGCGCGGCACCAGCTCCCACACGGCGAGGAAGGCGAGCACGCCCACCGCGCCGAGCGGCGCGGTGCCGGCCGCGCCGCCCGCCGCCGCGGTCCGGGCCGGGGAGGCGCCGCCCTCCGCGGGCGTGCGGGTGCCGCGGCCGGTCAACGGTAGAACTCGTCCCAGTCGGGGGCGGCGTCGATCAGGCCGTCGGCGACCATCAGCTCGGCCACGGTGGTGACGGAGCCGCGGTCCACCTCGGCGGGGAAGCGGGGCAGCCGGATCCGCTCGATGACCTCGGGCTCGATCTCGGTGTAGGTGGCGAGGATGCGCCGGACCTCGTCGGGGTTCGCGTCGGCGTAGGCCATCGACTCGTTGAGCGCCTCGGTGATGGCGTCGATCAGCTCAGGGTTCTCGGCGGCGATGGGCGCGGAGGTGAAGTAGGTGGCGATGGAGAGGTTCTCGTCCACGTCCACGAAGTTCGAGGCGATCTCGCGGGCGCCGGACTCCAGCGCCTGGGTGAGGAAGGGCTCCACGATCCAGGCCGCGTCGACCCGGCCGGTCTCCACGGCGGCGGGCATGTCGGGGAAGCCCAGCTCCACGAAGCGCACCGCGGTCGGGTCGCCGCCGTCCTGGCGGATGGACTCGCGCACGCTGGTGTCGCCGATGTTCTGCAGGTTGTTGACGGCGACCTCGGCGCCGGCCAGGTCGGCGGCGCTGCGGACGGGGCTGTCGGCGGGCACCACGACCGCGCCGAAGTCGCCGCCCTGCTCGCCGTTGCTGGACGCTCCGTTGGTCAGCACCTGCAGCGGCAGCCCCTCGTGCGCGCCGACCAGCAGCGAGGTGACGTTGGCGAAGGCGAACTGGTAGTTGCCGCTCATCACCCCGGGCACGCTGGCGGCGCCGCCCGAGCCGGTCTCGATGGTCAGCTCGATGCCGCGCTCTGCGAAGAAGCCCTGCTCCTGGCCGAGGTAGATGGGGGCGACGTCCACGATGGGGATCACCCCGGCGGTGACGGGCACCGGCTCTCCGCCGGCCTCGGGCACCTGGCCGCCGGATCCGCCCGAGCAGGCGGCGGCCGCGACCAGCGCGAGGGCCGCCGCGGCGGCCGGGACGACGGGGATCTTGCACCGCATTGCTGCTCCCGGGGGAAGGGGACGGGCGGGGCGGCGACGGGACCGGGCGGTGACGGCATGCGCGGTACCATGTTCGTCAGCCGTACGGCTGTGCTGGCAGCGAACTTAAGTGACGCGAGCCACAGCGTCAAGGCTCCGAACCGACGCGTTACCGGTGCGCTCCGGCGCCTCCGCGCGCCGGCCCGCCGCGGCCGCGGCGCCCCTTGATCCTTGGACCGGAAGGCGGAGCGGTACCTTTGCGGCGGGTCCGGCGCCGGGAGCGGCGGCCGGCACCGGCCATCCTGCGGCGCCCGCCGGGCCGCCCGCGGCCGGGAGAGCCGAACAGCGAGGAAGCGAGTTGAGAGGCCCAGCCATGAACGCCTCACCCTCCGGCCGGGACCGCCGGTGAGCGCCACCGAGCCCCGCGGCGACTACTTCGTCCAGTCCCTGGAACGCGGACTGGCGGTGATCCGGGCCTTCGACGCCGACAGCCCCGAGCTGACCCTCAGCGAGGTGGCCCGGCTCACTGGGCTGACCAGGGCGGCGGCGCGGCGCTTCCTGCTCACCCTGCACGACCTCGGCTACGTCAGGACCGACGGGCGGCTGTTCTCGCTGACGCCCCGCGTGCTGGAGCTGGGCTACGCCTACCTGTCGTCGGTGGGCCTGCCCGAGGTGGCCGCCCCGCACCTGGAGCAGCTCGCCGCCGAGGTGCGCGAGTCCTCCTCGGTCTCGGTGCTGGACGGCGGCGATGTCGTCTACATCGCCCGGGTGCCCACCTCGCGGATCATGACGGTCGCGATCAACGTCGGCACCCGCTTCCCCGCCTACGCCACCTCGATGGGGCGGGTGCTGCTGGCCGGGCTGCCGGAGGAGGAGCTGGACGCCTACCTGGAGCGGCTGGTCCCGGACCGGCTCACCGCGCGCACCGTCGCCTCGGCGTCCGGGCTGCGCGCCGAGGTCGCCCGGGTGCGCGCCCAGGGCTGGGCCATCGTCGACCAGGAGCTGGAGGAGGGGCTGCGGTCGGTGGCCGCGCCGATCCGCGACCGCGACGGGCGGGTGGTGGCGGCGGCCAACCTGTCCGCGCACGCCAGCCGCACCTCGGTCGCCGACATCCGGCGAGAGCTGCTGCCGCCGCTGCTGGCCGCCACCGCCAGGATCGAGGCCGACCTCGAGATCGCCACCCGCGGCCGGGGCGCGGCCCGCCGCGCCTAGCCGCGGCTCCGCGCACGCCGGTGTGCGACCGCGGCCGCTCCGGTGCGCTCCCGTGCCGCCTTGACCAGGCCAGGTGCCGTCGTTATGTTCGCTAGGGGAACTTCCATTCGGCATCCGTACGACCGGGGGGCAGTGTGGCGACGATCCTGCCACTGGACGAGGCGGTGCGCCGGCTGGTCCACGACGGCGACACCGTCGCCCTGGAGGGCTTCACCCACCTCATCCCGATGGCCGCCGGCCACGAGCTGATCCGGCAGCGGCTCCGCGGACTCACCCTCGTGCGGATGACGCCCGACCTCGTCTACGACCAGATGATCGGCGCCGGACTCGCCGACCGGCTGGTGTTCTCCTGGGGCGGCAACCCCGGCGTCGGCTCCCTGCACCGCTTCCGCGACGCCGTGCAGAACGGGTGGCCGGGACCGCTGGCCATCGAGGAGCACAGCCACGCCGGGATGGCCAACCGCTACGTCGCCGGGGCCTCCGGGGTGCCCTTCGCGGTGCTGCGCGGCTACCGGGGTACCGACCTGGTCGGCCAGACCGCCACGATCAAGCCCATCACCTGCCCGTTCACCGGCGAGGAGCTGACCGCCGTGCCCGCCCTCAACCCCGACGTCGCCATCGTGCACGCCCAGCGTGCCGACCGGGCCGGCAATGTGCAGCTGTGGGGCATCCTCGGCGTGCAGAAGGAGGCGGTCCTCGCCGCCCGCCGCTCGCTGGCCACCGTCGAGGAGATCGTCGACGAACTCGCCCCGGTGCCCGGCGCGGTCCTGCTGCCCGCCCGCGTCGTCACCGCCGTCGCCGAGGTCCCCGGCGGCGCCAGCCCGTCCTACGCCCAGGGCTACTACGACCGCGACAACGACGCCTACCAGGCGTGGGACGCCATCGGCCGCGACCGCGCCGCCTTCACCGACTGGCTCCGGCGCGAGGTCCACGGCCGCGCCGGAGTGAGCGGCGGCGCCGCGTGAACGCGCCCGCCGGCGCCGACTGGACCGCCGACGAGATGATGACCGTCGCCGCGGCGCGGGCGCTGCGGCCCGGCGCCGCCTGCTTCGTCGGCATCGGCCTGCCCAGCACCGCCGCCAACCTGGCCCGCCGCACCCACGCGCCCGACCTGTGGCTCATCTACGAGTCCGGCGCCCTCGGCGCCAAGCCCGACCGGCTGCCACTGTCCATCGGCGACGGCATCCTCGCCGACACCGCCGACACCGTGGTCTCGGTACCGGAGATCTTCAACTACTGGCTCCAGCCCGGGCGGATCGACGTCGGCTTCCTCGGCGCCGCCCAGATCGACCGGTACGCCAATATCAACACCACCGTGATCGGCCCCTACGGCGAGCCGGAGGTGCGGCTGCCCGGCGCCGGAGGCGCCCCCGAGATCGCCGCCTCCTGCCGCGAGGTGATCGTGATCGTCCGGCAGAACAGGCGCACCTTCACCGAATCCGTCGACTTCGTGACCTCCGTCGGCTTCGGCCGCGGCCCCGGCGACCGGGAGCGCCTGGGCCTGCGCGGCGGCGGACCGGTGCGGGTGATCACCGACCTCGGCGTCCTCGAACCCGACCCCGACACCCGCGAACTCACCCTGACCAGCGTGCACCCCGGAGTCGACCCCGAGCAGGCCCGCGAACGAACCGGCTGGGAGCTGAAGCTCGCCCCCGACCTCGCCCGCACCCAGGCCCCCACCCCCGCCGAACTGGCCGCCCTGCGCGCCCTCCTCCAGACCCAGCGCTGACGGAACCTCCCGTGCCGTCCGTGCCACCCGTGCCGCCCGCCCCCAGCCCATCCCCCGCCCTCCCAGGGGGGCGACCCCACATCCAGTCTCCCGCACCGCCGCCCGGCCCCGCCAGGGCCGGCGCGGGGCTGTGGATAACCTCCCGCCCCGGGCGCGAACCTGTGGACAGCGCGCGCCGCCTCAGCGCGCGGCGGCCGTACTCTGGCCACCGCGGCGGACCTGCGCCCGCCGCGCGACCCCTCGGCCGCCCCCCGCGGCCGTTCCCACCCGCGTCCGGGGCGCCGCCCCGCCCGGCCCAGGAGGCACCGTGTCCGACACCTTCGTGATCGACGCCGTCCGCACCCCCTTCGGGCGCTACGGCGGGGCGCTCAGCGGCGTCCGCCCCGACGACCTCGCCGCCTGCGCCGTCCGCGGCCTGCTCGACCGCAGCCCCGGCCTGGACCCCGCCGCCATCGACGACGTCCTCTTCGGCAACGGCAACGGCGCCGGCGAGGACAACAGGAACGTCGCCCGGATGGCCGTCCTGCTCGCCGGCCTGCCCACCTCCGTGCCCGGCGCCACCGTCAACCGGCTGTGCGGCTCCGGCCTGGAGGCCGCCATCGAGGCGAGCCGGGCCGTGCAGACCGGCGACGCCTCCCTCGTGCTGGCCGGCGGGGTGGAGTCGATGACCCGCGCCCCCTGGGTGCTGCCCAAACCCTCCCGCGCCTTCCCCACCGGCACTGAAACGCTGCACTCCACCACCCTCGGCTGGCGGCTCGTCAACCCCGCGATGCCCCCGCGGTGGACGGTCTCGCTCGGCGAGAGCACCGAGCAGGTGGCCGAACTGCACGGCATCGGCCGCGAAGCGCAGGACGCCTTCGCCCTGCGCAGCCACCAGCGCGCCGCGGCCGCCTGGGCGGCCGGCCACTACGCCGACGAGACCGTGCCGGTCCCCGGCACCGACCTCGCCACCGACGAGAGCATCAGGCCCACCACCAGCCTGGAGGCGCTGGCCCGGCTCAAACCCTCCTTCCGTCCCGACGGCACCATCACCGCCGGGAACGCCTCCCCGCTCAACGACGGCGCCGCCGCGCTGCTCATCGGCGACGCCGCCGCGGCCGCCAGGACCGGCCGCGAGCCGCTGGCCCGCATCGCCGCACGCGGCGTCGCCGCCGTCGACCCCGACCGCTTCGGCATCGGCCCCGTCGAGGCCGCCCGGACCGCGCTGCGCCGCGCCGGAATCGGCTGGTCCGACCTCAGCGCCGTCGAACTGAACGAGGCCTTCGCCGCCCAGTCCCTGGCCTGCCTGAAGCTCTGGCCCGAACTCGACCCCGAGATCGTGAACATCAACGGCGGCGCCATCGCCATCGGCCACCCCCTGGGCGCTTCGGGCGCCCGCATCCTCGGCTCGCTCGCCCACCACCTGCGGCGCACCGGCGGCCGCTGGGGGCTGGCAGCCATCTGCATCGGAGTCGGCCAGGGCCTGGCCGTCGTCATCGAAGCCTGACGCACCAGGACAGGACACCCGCCATGGCACACCCCGGACCCGCACACGGCGGCGAGCACCGCACCGAGCACGGACTCGTCGTCCCCGACCGCTACGTCCGCGACGACGCCGTACACCCGCCGCTGGACTCCCCCACCTACCGCAGCACCGCGCTGCGCCACCCCAAGCGGCCGCTCACCGTGCTCCCGCACCTGCTCACCGAGGTCACCGGCCCCGCCTTCGGCCAGGAGCGGGTCGGTCCGCTCGACCACGACCTCACCCGCCAGCACCCCGGCGAGCCCATCGGCCAGCGCATCATCGTGCACGGCCGCGTCCTGGACAGCGACGGCAGACCCGTGCCCGACTCCCTGGTCGAGGTCTGGCAGGCCAACGCCGGAGGCCGCTACCGCCACACCGCCGACAACTGGCCCTCACCGCTGGACCCCAACTTCTCCGGCGCCGGACGCACCCTCACCGACTCCGAGGGCCGGTACCGCTTCGTCACCATCCAGCCCGGCGCGTACCCCTGGCGCAACCACCCCAACGCCTGGCGGCCCGCCCACATCCACTTCTCGCTGTTCGGCCGCGCCTTCACCCAGCGGCTCGTCACCCAGATGTACTTCCCCGGCGACCCGCTGTTCTTCCAGGACCCCATGTGGAACTCCATCCCCGACGAACGCGCCCGCCGGCGGCTGGTCGCCCGCTACGACCACCACGTCACCGAGCCCGAGTGGGCGCTGGCCTTCGAGTGGGACATCGTGCTGCGCGGCCGCGCCGCCACCCCCTTCGAGAGCGAGGCCGACGATGACTGACCCCCGCGCCGCCGAGCCGCCCGCCACCACCCCCTCGCAGACCGTCGGCCCCTACCTCGCCATCGGCCTGCCCTGGGCCGACGGCCCCTACGCGGCCGCCGAGGGCGTCCCCGGCGCTTTCTGGCTGCGCGGCCGCGTCCTCGACGGCGAGGGCCGCCCCGTCGGCGACGGCCTGGTCGAGACCTGGCAGGCCGACCCGGACGGGCGCTTCGACCACCCCGACGACCCCCGCGGCCCCGCCGCCCGGCCCGGCTTCCGCGGCTTCGCCCGCTGCCCCACCGACGCCGAAGGGCGCTACGCCGTGCACACCCTGCGGCCCGGGCCGCTACCCGGACCCGGCGGCACCACCCAGGCGCCGCACATCGACGTGTCGGTCTTCGGCCGGGGCATGATGCACCGGGTGGTCACCCGCGTGTACTTCCCGGACGAGGCCGAGGCCAACGCGGCCGACCCCGTCCTCGCCTCCGTCCCACCCGACCGCAGGACCACCCTGGTCGCCGAGCCCGACGGCGAGGGCTACCGCTTCGACATCCGGCTCCAGGGCCACGATGAGACCGTCTTCTTCGCGCTGTGAACCCTTGGCCGCGGCGGCCCGGCCCGGCTCTGGCCCCGCTGCGGGGCGGCCGGGCGACCACCGCATGCGCGCCATGCCGGGCCGGGCACCCGCCCGGCGGCCCGAGCGCCTCGACCGTTTCCGGAGCCTGGCGCGCACCGCGGACACGAACGGCCCGAGTTCCCTGTCCAGTCGGTCTGTTCGACGCCAAGGCGACGAATCGATCGCAATAAGGCCGCCATTCCGGCGACTTCGTCAGCATCCCGATGCTGATTTCGACGTTCGCGTCATCGCGGCGCAGTGCCTTCGGCCCGCGGCCGACCGCGGAGACGCCGGGGCACCCGGCGCCCGGCCCGTGACGGGAAGCGGCGCCGCGGTGTCGACGAGGGCGTTTCGTCGCCCTAATTCGGCGGAAATGTTCGAGACCGGCCCGGCTAACAGGCTCATGACGCCGCCGACCTGCGCTTTCGTCCTCCCGGCGCGGCCGCGTACTGCGGCGCTCCGAGAAAGCGGAGGTACGGCGGACGAACCGGAGAGCGCCGGGGGCCGCGGTGCCCCACCTGCGGCCGGGAGTGGCGCCAAGGTGCCGGGGCGGGACACGTCGTCGACTCGGTGCCGAGGAGACCTCTGCGAGCGGCCGGACACCGGACTCTCCAAGCCGCCGCAGGGGGCCTGCGTTCCTCCCGGCGTGGCCGCGCACCGCGGCGCGCCGACTGAAGGGAAGCGACGGCGAACGCCCATGGGAACGCCGGAGCGCGCGGTGCCTGCCTGTGACGTTGAGCGGCCGTCGCCAAGGTGCCGAGGAAGCGTCCGTGAGGCGTCCAGGCGGCCGACTCCTCCGACCGCCGACGCGTGCTCACGTCCCCGTCCAGAGCATGTTCCGCGGAGGCCCGGGTGAGGGGAGCAGCGGCTGGGGATCATGGGAGGACCGGTGCGACAGCGGCCGTCCGGCGGCCGCCCCGTCGCGATGATCGACCGCAGGAGGACCGTGAACCCGCCTTCTCCACCTGAGCCGCCCGGCCTGTTCGACGGGGTCTTCGCGGCGGGCGAGATTCGGCACCGCGTCAGCGACGGCGCCTGGCTGCGCGCGCTGCTGGACGCCGAGGGCGCCCTGGCCCGGGCGCAGGGCGCGGCCGGGCTGATCCCGGCCGCCGCGGCCGCCCGCATCACCGAGGTGTGCGCCACCGCCCGGCCGAGCACCGCCGAACTCGGCGCGGCGGCGGCCGGAGGCGGCAATCCCGTCATCCCGCTCGTCTCCTGGCTGCGCACCGCCGTGGGCGCCGACGCCGCCGACCACGTCCACCACGGCGCCACCAGCCAGGACATCATGGACACCGCCGCCATGCTGGTGGCGCACCGCGCCCTCGGCGCGGTACTGGCCGACCTGCGCGCCGTGCGCACCGCCCTGGCCGCCCTCGCCGCCGAGCACCGCGACACCCCCATGGCGGCCAGAACCCTGCTGCAGCAGGCGCTGCCCACCACCTTCGGGCTGGTCGCCGCGGGCTGGCTCAGCGGCGTCGCCGCGGCGGCCGACCGCCTCGCCGAGGTGCGCGCGCGGCGGCTCGCCGCCCAGCTGGGCGGCGCCGCCGGCACCCTCGCCTCATTCGGTCCGGCGGGCCCGGCCCTGGTCGAGGCGTACGCCGCCGAGCTGGGCCTGGCCGCGCCCGCGCTGCCCTGGCACACCGAGCGCACCCGGATCGCCGAACTGGCCGGGGCACTGGGCGGCGCGGCCGGCGCCCTCGCCAAACCGGCCAGGGACATCACCCTGCTGGCCCAGACCGAGGTCGGCGAACTCGCCGAGGTCGGCCCGCCCGGCAGCGGCGGCTCATCTGCGCTCCCGCACAAGCGCAACCCGATCGCCGCCGTCAGCGTGCTGGCCGCCGCCGCGCAGGCGCCCGGCGAAGCGGCGTCGCTGCTCGCCGCCATGGTGCACGAGCACCAGCGGGCCGCAGGCGCCTGGCACGCCGAATGGCCGCCGCTGCGGCGCCTGCTGACCGCCACCGGCTCGGCAGCGCACTGGCTGCGCACCTCGCTGGAACGGCTGCACGTCGACGCGCCCCGGATGCGCGCCAACCTCGACCTCACCGGCGGCCTGCTCCTCGCCGAACGCGTCACCGCCGACCTCGCCCCCGAGCTGGGCCGCGCCGCAGCCCGCGAACTCGTCACCCGGGCAGCCGCGGCCGGCGGCGACCTGGCCGGGGCGCTCGCCGCGGAACTGGCGCGGTGCGGCGGCCCGCACCGCACCCCGGCCGCGATCGCGTCACTGCTCGACCCCGCCGGATACCTCGGCGCCGCAGCACAACTCACCGACCGGACCGTACGCTCCCAGCGGGAGGAAGCATGACCACCGCCGTCCACCACGTCGCCGACGGACCCGCCGACGCACCCGTGCTGCTGCTCTCCGGCTCGCTCGGCAGCTCCGTCGACATGTGGGAGCCGCAGGTGGCGCCGCTGTCGCGGCGGTTCCGGGTGGTGCGCCTCGACCACCGCGGTCATGGCCGCTCGCCCGTGCCGCCCGGCCCCTACGACCTGCCCGACCTCGCCGGCGACGTACTGGCGCTGCTGGACCGCCTCGGCGTGCGCCGGGCCCACATGGCCGGGCTCTCCCTGGGCGGAGCCGTCGCCATGTGGCTGGCCGCGCACGCGCCCGACCGCATCGACCGCCTCGCGCTGCTCGGCACCTCCGCCGACTTCGGCGACCCGGCACCCTGGGCCGAGCGGGCCGCCACCGTACGGGCGCACGGTACCGTCGCCATCGCCGACACCGTCGTCGGCCGCTGGTTCACCCCCGGCTACGCGGCCGCGAACCCCGACACCGTCCGGCGGATGCGCGACATGGTCGCCGCCACCCCGGACGAGGGCTACGCCGCCTGCTGCGGCGCCATCCAACGCACCGACCTGCACGCCGACCTGCCCGCCATCACCGCCCCCACCCTCGTCCTCGTCGGCGCGGACGACCCCGCCACCCCACCCGAGCACGCCGAACGCATCGCCGCCGCCATCCCCGGCGCCAAGCTCACCGTCCTGCCGGACGCCGCCCACCTGGCCAGCGTCCAGCAGGCCGAGCACGTCACCACCGCCCTGCTCACCCACCTGGACCCCCCATGACGACCCCGCCCCCGCCCGACACCGCCTCCGACGAAGCCCGGCGCGCCTCCGGAACGGCCGTCCGCCGCGCCGTCCTCGGCGACGCCCACGTCGACCGCGCCACCGCCGCCACCACCCCCTTCACCGCCCCCTTCCAGGACCTCATCACCCGCTACGCCTGGGGCGAGATCTGGACCCGCCCCGGCCTGGACCGCAAGGTGCGCAGCTGCGTCACCCTGACGGCACTCGCCGCCCTCGGCCACCACAACGAACTGGCCATGCACGTACGGGCCGCGCTGCGCAACGGCCTCACCCCCGAGGAGATCCAGGAGGTGCTGCTGCAGACCGCCGTCTACGCGGGCGTACCCGCCGCCAACACCGCCTTCGCGATCGCCCAGCGCGTCCTCGACGAGGAGGGCGCGGCCCCGCCCTCCGCCGGACAGGCCGGGTGAGCCCGTGTACGCACCGGTCGGAATCATCGGCGCGGGCCCCGCGGGCCTGCTGCTGTCGCACCTGCTGCACCTCCAGGGCATCCAGTCATGGGTCCTCGAGGCCCGAAGCCGCGACCACGTCGAGAGACGGGTGCGCGCGGGCGTACTCGAACAGCCCACCGTCGACCTGCTGCACGAGGTCGGCCTCGGCCATCGGCTCGCCGCCGAAGGGCTGCGCCACGAGGGCACCCGTCTCCGCTTCGCCGGCACCACCCACCGCATCGACTTCGCCGAACTCACCGGCGGCCGCGCCGTCACCGTCTACGGTCAGCAGGAGGTCGTCAAAGACCTCATCGCCGCCCGGCTGGTGGCCGGCGCCACCCTCCTGTTCGACGCCCCCGCCACCGCCACGGCCGGCCTGGACTCCGCCCGCCCCAGCGTCCGCTACACCCTCGACGGCACCGCCCGCACCGCCGAATGCGACTTCCTGGTCGGCGCCGACGGCTTCCACGGCATCAGCCGCGCCGCGATCCCCGCCCACCGGCTCACCGTCTACGAGCGCGCCTACCCCTACGCCTGGCTCGGCATCCTGGCCCGGTCGTCGCCGGCCGGCGACGAACTGATCTACGCCCGCCACGACCGCGGCTTCGCGCTGCACAGCATGCGCACCCCCGAGATCACCCGCCAGTACCTCCAGGTCGATCCGGACGACTCCGTCGACGCCTGGCCCGACGACCGCATCTGGGCCGAACTGGAGCAGCGCTTCGCCGCCCCAGGCTTCACACTCGGACGCGGACCGATCATGGACAAGGGCATCACCCCGATGCGCGGCTTCGTGGTCGAGCCGCTGCGGTACGGGCGCCTGTTCCTGGCCGGGGACGCCGCGCACATCGTGCCGCCCACCGGCGCCAAGGGCATGAACCTCGCCATCGCCGACGTGCGCCTGCTCGCGCACGCCTTGGGCGGGTTCTACGCCGATGGGCGCGAGGACCTGCTGGACGCCTACTCGGAGACGGCGCTGCGCCGGGTCTGGCGCGCGGAGTACTTCTCCTGGTGGATGACGTCCATGCTGCACCGTGCGCCTGGGGGCGACGCCTTTGGTGAGCGGCTCGCCTATGCGCAGTTGGAGCATGTGGCCACCTCGAGGGCGGCCGCCACCAGCCTGGCCGAGAACTATGTCGGGCTGTCTGCCGACCGGCCCTGGGCTTACCGGTTGTGAGGGGTGCCGGGCCGTTGCTCGCTTCGGTTGCGGGGCTTGTCCGGGTGGGCTCCTCTCCTTGTGGGCGGGTGGGGTGTGGGCTTCCTTTCGTGGTGTTGTCGGCTGGGGTGACGGTCACGTTGCCGTGGTTCACCAGCGGCCGTTCGTATGCGTGTCGGAACGGCCCCGTTGGCGGGGCCGTGCTTCCCGTGAAGCCCGCCGACTGTTCGTCGACGGCACACTGGGCGCCCGGGTTCGCGGGTGCGTGCGGAGGGGCCAGCACGCATCGGCCTCTCCTCCCCTGACGGAACCTGGAGCGGCGGCAACGTGACCGCCACGCCTCAGAGCATGCCGCGCGGGGGCTCGGGGTGCCAGCGCGGGCGGGCGAGGCTGTGGACAGTGCGGTATGCGGCGGCGGGTCGTCCACAGGGGGGCGGGATGGTGTTGACGGATGCGGTTCGTCGTGCGCGCGGGTTCGGTGGCGCGCGCTCGGCGCGGGGGAAGGCGGGGCGCGTCGGGTACGGCGGGAGTACGCGAGCCCGGGCGGGCCGAGACGCGCCGGGTACACGCCAGTTCGGGCCAACCAGGTATGCGTCGGCCCAGGCGGACCGGGCGGGCCGTGGAGCCGCCGAATCAGACGTAGCGTTCCAGGATGGAGGACTCCGCCAGCCGGGACAGACCCTCTCGGATGCTTCGGGCGTGGGCGTCGTTCATGCCGCCGACGGCCCGGAGGTCGGCGACGCTGGCCGCGAGGAGCTTCTGCAGGCCGCCGAAGTGCTCGACCAGGCGGTCCTCGGCCGCCTCGGGCAGCCGGGGCACCTTGGCGAGCAGGCGGTGGCCGCGCGGGCTGACCGGGGCGTCCAGGGAGACCGCGCCGCCGAGGCCGATGGTCTCGGCCACCGCGGTCAGCTCCAGCAGTTCGGAGGCGGACAGCGCGTCGAGCTGGTCGAGCACGTCGCGCAGCGCGCCGGGGCGGGTGGCGGAGCCGGCGGGCAGGTAGTCGCGGACCACCAGTTCGCGTTCCAGGCCGACGCCGGCGACCAGTTCGTCGAGTTGCAGCGACAGCAGCCGGCCGTCGGTGCCGAGTTCGACGACGTAGCCCTCGATCTCGTCGGCGATCCGGCGCACCATCTCCAGCCGCTGCGCCACCGCGCAGACGTCGTGCACGGTGACGAGGTCCTCGATCTCCAGTGCCGACAGGGTGCCGGCCACCTCGTCCAGGCGCAGCTTGTAGCGCTCCAGGGTGGCCAGCGCCTGGTTGGCGCGGGACAGGATGGCGGCGGAGTCCTCCAGCACGTAGCGGGAGCCGTCCAGGTAGAGGGCGATGATGCGCATGGACTGGCTGACCGAGATCACCGGGTGGCCGGTCTGCCTGGCCACCCGCTCGGCGGTGCGGTGGCGGGTGCCGGACTCGCCGGTGGGGATGGCGGGGTCGGGCACCAGGTGCACGGCGGCGCGCACGATCCGGCCGTTGGGGCCGTCGAGGACGATGGCGCCGTCCATCTTGGCCAGCTCGCGCAGGCGGGTGGCGGAGAACTCGACGTCCAGCTCGAAGCCGCCGCTGCACAGCGCGGCCACTTCGGAGTCGTAGCCGAGGACGATCAGCGCCCCGGTGTTGCCGCGCAGGATCCGCTCCAGCCCGTCACGGAGCATGGTGCCCGGAGCGACAGCGGCGAGAGTGGTCCTGCGGCGCTCGTCGAGCCCCCTGAAGTTCGCTGGCACGTGACCCCCGGCGGTCGATAGGTCCCCGTCAGTGTAACGATGCCCGACTTGCCCGCCTGCCGGTGGACGACTTATCGAATCGTGACTCGATCACGACCCACCGTCACGGCCGGACGGAGCGAGCAGCGAGCGGAGTTCGGCGACGTTGTCGAGCTCGACGGCGCGGATGCCGGGCACCGCGCGGCCCAGGCCCTTGGGGACCAGCGCGTCGGTGAAGCCGAGCCTGGCCGCCTCCGCGAGCCGGCGCTGCACACCGGTGACCTGCCGGATCTCCCCGGCCAGCCCGACCTCGCCGCAGGCCACCATCCGCACCGGCACCGGGCGGTCGGCGTAGGCGCTGATCAGGGCGGCCATCAGCGCGAGGTCGACGGACGGCTCGGTGAGGCGGACGCCGCCGACGGTGGCGGTGAAGACGTCGTGCTTGCCGAGGAACAGGCCGCCGCGCCGCTCCAGCACCGCGATGACCATGGCGGCGCGGGCGGAGTCCAGGCCGGAGGTGGCGCGCCGGGGCTGGCCGAGGTTGCTGGCGGCGGCCAGGGCCTGCACCTCGGCGACCAGCGGGCGCTGGCCCTCCAGGGTGACGGTGACGCAGGTGCCGGGCACGGGTTCCTCGCGCCGGGTGAGGAAGAGGCCGCTGGGGTCGGGCAGGCCGACGATGCCGGTGTCGGAGAGGTCGAAGCAGCCGATCTCGTCGGTGGGGCCGTAGCGGTTCTTGACCGCGCGCACCATGCGGAGCCGGGAGTGGCGGTCGCCTTCGAACTGGAGCACGACGTCGACCAGGTGCTCCAGGGTGCGGGGCCCGGCGATCGAGCCCTCCTTGGTGACGTGGCCGACCAGCACGACGGTGATGCCGCGCTCCTTGGCCAGCCGGATCAGCGCGCCGGCGACCTCGCGCACCTGGGTGACGCCGCCGGCGGCGCCGTCGGCCTCGGCGGTGGTGATGGTCTGCACGGAGTCGACCACCAGCAGCTGCGGTTTGACGTCGTCGACGTGGCCGAGCAGCGCCGAGAGCTCGGTCTCGGCGGCGAGGTAGAGCCGGGGCGCGAGCGCGCCGACGCGCTCGGCGCGCAGCCGCACCTGGGCGGCGGACTCCTCGCCGGTGACGTACAGGGCCGGGGCGTCGCGGCCGCACAGGGCGGCGACCTCCAGCAGCAGGGTGGACTTGCCGATGCCGGGCTCGCCGGCCATCAGCAGCACCGCGCCCGGGACCAGCCCGCCGCCGAGTACGCGGTCCAGCTCCTCCATGCCGCTGGGCGCGGCCCGGGCCGCTTCGACGTCGACCTCGGCGATCGGCCGGGCCGGCGCGCTGACGGGCCCGGCCGCGACGGCGCCGAGCTTGGGGGCGCCGATCTCGGTGACGGTGCCCCACGCCTGGCACTCGGTGCAGCGCCCGACCCACTTGAGCGCGGTCCAGCCGCATTCGGCGCACCGGTAGGCGGGCTTCTGCGGGGACTTGGCGGTCGACTTGGCCATGGGTCAGACGTTAGGGCCTGGCACCGACAGCCGTCTCCGCCGCGTCGTACTTCGCGGTCCGCGCCGCGCTTCCGTGCTTGACTGGCCGGGCCGCGCCGTCCGCGACCGAACGGGGGATCCGTGCACGACTTCATCGCCGGCCTGCCAAAGTGCGAGCTGCACCTGCACATCGAGGGCACGCTGGAGCCGGAGCTCAGGTTCGAGCTGGCCCGCCGCAACGGCGTGGAGCTGCCGTACGCGTCGGTGGCCGAGATGCGCGCGTCCTACGAGTTCGACAGCCTGGCGTCGTTCCTGGCCGTCTACTACGACGGCATGGGGGTGCTGCGCACCGAGCCCGACTTCTACGAGCTGGCGACGGCCTACCTGGAGAAGGCGGCGGCGCAGAACGTCCGGTACGCGGAGATCTTCTTCGACCCGCAGGCGCACACCGGGCGGGGTGTGCCCTTCGACGTGGTGATCCGGGGGCTGGCCCGCGCGATCGGCGACGCCGAGGCGCGCCTGGGCGTGCGGGCCCAGCTGATCATGTGCTTCCTGCGCGACTACCAGGCCGAGTTCGCGATGGCGACGCTGCTGGAGTCGCTGCCGTACCGGCAGTGGATCGCGGGGGTCGGGCTGGACTCCGACGAGCGGGGCAACCCGCCGGCCAAGTTCGCCGCCGTGTTCGAGCGGGCGCGGCGCGAGGGGTACCGGCTGACGATGCACTGCGATGTGGACCAGCCCGACACGACCGAGCACATCCGGCAGTGCCTGGAGCTGATCGGGGTGGACCGCATCGACCACGGGGTGAACGCGCTGGAGGACCAGGCGCTGGTGGACGAGATCGCCAGGCGCGGCCTGGGGCTGACGGTCTGCCCGATCTCCAACGGCTTCGTGGTGGAGGGCGCCAAGGCGGCCGAGATCCGGCGGATGCTGGACCTGGGGCTGCGGGTGACCATCAACTCCGACGATCCGGCGTACTTCGGCGGCTACGTGCAGGAGAACCTGGTGCGGGTCTACGAGGAGCTGGACCTGACCGCCGAGGAGCTGGTCCGGTTCGAGCGCAACGCCTTCGAGATCGCGTGGCTGCCGCGCGCGGTGAAGGACGGCTACCTGGCGGAGCTGGAGGCGTACGCGGCGGCGCGGGGCGCGTCGGCCGGCTGAGCGGGCCGCCGCCGGGCCCTGGAGCCCGGCGTGGGTAGCCGGGGCGGATCGGCGCGCGAGGGTCGGGCGGAGGACGGAGTGCATACCCCCGCCCACCCTGGGGGCACCCCTGTGACAGTTCTTCCGCTCTGGCTTGTGCATGGGTGGTGCTGTGCACAGGGTGTGGATAAGTTTCGGGTGGGCTGCGTGTCTGTGGACGGTGGGCCGGCGGGCACGGCGGCGGTGTGGTCGACTGGTCGGTCGCGCACGGCCCGGCCGGGGGTGCGGCGGCGGGCGGCGCGCCGTCCCGGTACGGGGACGGCGGGGGCACGCGTTCGCGCTCGCCGCGAGGGCGGGGCGTACCGCCCGGCCGCTGCGGTCTCGGGGGGACGAGTGGTCAGGAGTGCCGCCGCAGAGGCCGGTCGGACCGGTCGACGGCTCCTGCCAGGGCGAGGGCGCGGTCGGGAGCGGCGCCCCGTGGCCGGTCAGCGTCCCGACTCAATCAAGGGCGCGAGTCCGTCGAGCAGGTGCTTCATGCCGAGCTCGAAGAGGGCGTGCACGTCGGGCGGCCCCGAGATGCTGAAGGTGAGGGGAAAGCCGCCCTGGGCGGCGATCCGCAGGAACTCCTGGCCCCGTGACCGCCACCAGTGTTCGGCGTCCAGCCCGAACTCGTACTCCTCCACCACCGCCCGGGTGCCCTGGAGCGCCATGCCGGAGGTGTAGGCGGACACGAAGGTGAGGATCGCCATGGCCTCGTCCGGGGAGCGCCCCTGGGCCGTGATGACCCTCATCATCCACTCGGCGTTCTGCACCAGCCCGGGGGCCTGGACCGACCCGGCGAGCGGGGTCAGCCGGACGGCCCAGGGGTGCCTCCGGTAGATGTCCCACTCGGCCCGCAGCGCCAGTTCGAGGGCTTCGCGCCAGTCGCCGGGCGGCGGCTCGGGCAGCGCCCGCTCGGTGTAGATCTGGTCGATCATCGCCGTAACCAGGGCGTCCTTGCTGGCGACGTGGCGGTACAGGGCCATGGTGCTCACCCGCAGTTCGGTGGAGACCCTGCGCATGGACAGGCCGTCGACGCCCTCGGCGTCGGCGATGGCGATCGCGGCGCCGATGATGGCCTCCCTGGTCAGCGCGGCCTTGGCGCCGGGACGGCGCTCGGCACTCTCCGGCGGACGCGAGGGCTCCCGCCTCCCATGGGGGCCGGGCGGCCTCGCGGCCGGGGCGGGCGCGCCCCGCACGACGGTGCCCACCCCGCGCACCGCTTCGACCAGGCCCTCCCGGCGCAGGGCCGCCAGCGCCTTGGTGGCGGTGGCCATGGCCACCCCCCACTCGCGGACGATCTCCCTGGTCGAGGGCACCCGCTCGCCCGGCCGCAGCTCCCCGGCACCGATCCGTGCCCGGATGTCGGCGACGACCCGTGCGTAGGGCGGCAACTCCCCTTGGGAGTCCGGCGCGGCCGCGGACATCGGCCTCCCCTTCCGATCCTGTTCCACTCCCACCGAGTGTACTAGTGCACATGGCGTCGGGGCGCACCTGGCCCGGGACGCCGGAACGCGCCGACGGAACTCCTCTCCGTCCATGGTGCACTAGTGCGATGGCCTGGAATGACCAGCAAAAACGGCTTTGCTTGGACGGGATTGGCTGTTTATTGTGTACGCGCACGCGTGCCGCATCGAAGTGTGCAGTCGACTGCTCGGCTCGTGTACGCCGTCCAACTCCCGTGAACCCACGGCCCTTCCGGAGGCCACCATGTCCCGCACGCCCACGTCCGAGCACGCCGCCTCGGACGGCCCGGCACGCCCGCTCGCGCTCGACCGCCGCGCCCTGGCCCCGGACCTGGCCCGCGGCGTCATGCTGCTGGTCATCGCGCTCGCGCACGCCCACCTGTTCACCGTGTTCATCGGCGGCCCCGACAAGGCGCCCACCGTCGCGGACCGGATCGCCACCGCGGGCACGGTCATGTTCGTCGACCTGCGCGGCTATCCCATGTTCGCGGCCCTGTTCGGCTACGGCCTCGCCCAGATCCACCGCCGCTGCCGCGAACAGGGACTGGCCTGGCCCCGGATCCGCCGCCTGCTGCGCCGGCGCGGCCTCTGGCTGGTCGTCTTCGGGCTGGCGCACACCGTGCTGCTCTTCCCCGGGGACATCCTGGCCGTCTACGGCCTGGTGGCGCTGCTCCTGGTCGGCGTGCTGCGGCTGCGCGACCGCACCCTGGTGCTGCTGGCGGTGCTCTGGCTCCCGGTGGCCGCGGCCGCGCACGCCCTGGTCGCCGCCGACGACGCCATGACGGGCGGCGGTATGCCGCGGCTGCCGGACGGCTTCGTCAACGAACTCCTCTTCCGCCTGTCCCTGTTCTCGATCCTGGGCGTGATGATGTTCATCAGCACCCTGGTCCCGTTCGTGATCGGGGTGCTGGCGGCCCGGCACCGGCTCCTGGACCGGCCGCACGAACACCTGCGGCTGCTGCGCGCGGTCGCGTTCATCGGCGTCCCCCTGGCCGCCCTGGGCGGGCTCCCCCTGGCCCTGGACGAGGCGGGGGTGTGGGCCGGCGCCTCACCCGGGGACGTGCTGGTCACCACCGCTCTGCACCAGGTGAGCGGCTACGCGGGCGGCCTGGGCTACGCGGCGCTGATCGCCCTGGCCGCCGTCCGCCCCGGCCACCGGCAGGGGCCGGCGACCACGGCGCTGGCCGCGCTCGGCCGCCGCTCCATGACCTTCTACCTGGCCCAGTCGGTGGCGTGGGCGGTGCTCTTCTCCTCCTACACGCTGGACCTGCCGCTGACCTCGCCGGCCGTCGGCGCGGGCGTCGCGGTGGCCGTGTGGCTGACCACCGTGCTGCTCGCCGAGCTGATGCGCCGCCGGGACATGCGCGGGCCGGCCGAGGCGGCGCTGCGCCGACTCACCTACGGGCCGTCGCGCTGAGCCGCCCGGAACTCCCGCGCGCACGGAGAAGGGCTCCGTCCATGCCGGACGGAGCCCTTCCCTGCCCGGCGCCGCCGGCGGTGCAGCCCCCGCGGCCACCGTCGGCGGCGCGGCGGGTCAGGACTCCGCCGGCTCCCCGCGCTCGCCGTCGGCGTCCTCGTCGCCGGGCTCGTCGGCGAGGATGCGGTACAGCGAGCGGCGCGTCTCGCGCAGCACCCGCTGGGCCGCCTCGATCTGCGCGGGGCTGCCGGCCGCGCTCACCTGGGCGGCGGCCGAGTGCAGGTGCGCCAGGAGTTCGTGCAGCTCGTAGGCGCTCTCGTCGACGGAGCCGGCGGCGATCTCCCAGGGCGGGGTCAGCGAACCGGCGCGCTCCTCGAGGTAGTCGCGGCCGGCCTGGGTGAGCGTGAAGCCGTTCTCGGCCGGCTGGACCAGGCCCTCCTCCTCCAGCTGCTGCAGCGCCGGGTACACCGAGCCGGGGCTCGGCCGCCACATGCCGTGGCTGCGCTCGGCCAGCTCGCGGATGAGCTGGTAGCCGTTGCGCTCGCGCTCGGCGAGCAGCAGCAGGATGCCGGCCCGCACGTCTCCGCGCCGCACCCGCGGCCGGCGCGGAGGCCCGCCGGGTCCGCCGTGGAAGCCGCCGAACATGAACGGGCCGAACGGGCCGGGCGGGAAGGGGCCGCCGGGGCCACCGGGGCCGCCGGGGCCGCCGAAGGGCCCGCGCCGCCGTCCGCGGCGCCTGCCGCCGCCCTCGCCGTGGTGCTCGGCGCGGCTCATCGGCTCCGAGGGGTCGGCTTCGCGCCGGCCGCCCCAGCCGCCGGACTCGCCCCAGGGGCCCTTCCAGAACATCGCCCACCGGCCCTGCTCCGGGCCCGGCATCGCGTGTGGCATGCCCATGACACTCTCCTTTGCATCTTCGAACGTCTTAGAGTTATCGCGATACGTTGACGATATATCGGTAACTGGAGACTGGCAAGTGGCCTCCGCGAGGAAGAGGAGCCGGACGGCGCTGCCCCGTGCCGCCCGCCGCCGTCCGGACGGTGATCGCTAAGTTGGGAGGCGGCCCGCGGCGGACGCCCGCGGGCGGCCCGGCGGCAGCGAGGAGGCGCGATGGCGTTCGTGGTGTACGGGGCGGGGGCCATCGGCGGGCTGCTCGGCGGCTCGCTCGCGCGTGCCGGGGAGGACACCGTGCTGATCGCGCGGGGCGCCAACCTCGCCGCGATCCGCGAGAACGGCCTGCGCATGGAGATCGCCGGACGTACCGAGACGGTCCGGGTGCGCACCGCCGAGGACCCCGCGTCCGCCGGCCTGCGCGCGGGCGACACCGTCATCCTCGCGATGAAGTCGCAGGACACCCCGGCCGCCGTCGAGGCGCTGGCCGACGCGGCGCCGCCCGGCATCGCGGTGGTCTGCGCGCAGAACGGCGTCGAGAACGAGCGGCTGGCCCTGCGCCACTTCGCCGAGGTGTACGGCATGTGCGTGCTCTGCCCGGCCACCCACCTGGAGCCCGGCGCGGTCAGCGCCTTCACCGAGCCCTACTACGGCGTCTTCGACCTCGGCCGGTACCCGCACGGCGGCGACGGCACCGCCGAGCGCATCGCCGAGGCCGTCACCGCCTCCGGTGCGCTGTCGCGGGTGCGGCCCGACATCATGCGGCTGAAGTACACCAAGCTGCTGGGCAACCTCGCCAACGCCGTCGAGGCGGCCTTCGGAGCCGACGCGCACGGCGAACTCGACGCCGACGCCGCCCGGCTGCGCCGGCTGGCCGAGGATGAGGGCCGCGCCGTCCTGGCCGCCATCGGGGTGGACCCGCTGCCCGCCGAAGAGTTCTGGGCCGACTACGCCGCGCTCACCCGGACCGAGCCGAGGCCGGACGCGGCCACCCGCGGCTCCACCTGGCAGAGCCTGCGGCGCGGCGCGGGCCGCGCCGAAGGCGACTACCTCAACGGCGAGATCGCGCTCCTCGGGCGGCTGCACGGTGTGCCGACGCCCGTCAACGCCGAACTGCAGCGCCTCACCCGGCGGCTGGCCCGCACCGGGGCCGCGCCCGGCTCCGCCTCGGCCGCCGAGGTGCTGGCCCGCGCCGGGGCCTGACGGCGGCGCGGGCGGGCGCTCAGCCGGCGGGCTGCACCCGGCGCACGTGCAGGCCCAGTTCGCTGAACTGCTCCAGCGGGTGGTGGTAGCCGCGCTCGATGTGGTGCACCCCGCGCAGCGTCGAGGGGCTGCCCGCCACCGCCGCCGCCAGCACCGCGGAGAAGCCCGCGCGCACGTCGGGCATGGTGACGTCGGCGCCGCGCAGCTTCGACACTCCGCGCACCACCGCGGAGTGGATGGCGTTGGTGTCGTGGAAGCGGCAGGCCGGCCCGCCCAGGCAGGTGTCGAAGACCTCGATCTCGCAGCCCATGCTCTGCAGCGCCGGCACGTACACCAGGCGGTTCTCGAAGACGGTCTCGTGCAGCACCGACATGCCCTCGGCCTGGGTGAACAGCACCACCAGCGGCGTCTGCCAGTCGGTGACGAAGCCCGGGTAGGTGTCGGTGTGCACCGCGGCCGAGCGCAGGCCGTCGGGCGCCGAGCCCATCACCCAGTCGTCGGTGATCTCGAAGCGGGCGCCCATCTTGGCCAGGGTGGTCAGCGCGGTGACCAGGCGGTCCTGCGGGCAGCCGTGCACCCGCACCTCGCCGCCGGTGATCAGGCCCGCGACCAGGTAGGAGAAGGCTTCGAGGCGGTCGCCGCCGAGGGTGGTGGTGGCGCCGTGCAGCCGGTCGACGCCCTCGATCACGAAGCGGCGGTCGGGGCTCATCTCGATCCGGGCGCCCATCCGCTGCAGGAAGAGCGCGAGGTCGATGATCTCCGGCTCCAGCGCCGCGCCGCGCAGCACGGTCTTGCCCTGGGCCAGCACCGCGGTGAGCAGCACCGTCTCGGTGGCGCCGACGCTCGGGTACGGCAGGTCGATGCGGGCGCCGTGCAGCCGGCTGGCCTTGGCCGTCACCCCGTTCTCGTCGACGCGCACCTCGGCGCCGAAGCGGCGCAGCGCGTCGACGTGGAAGTCGACGGGGCGCCGGCCGATGGGATCGCCGCCGACCAGCGGCAGCTCGGCCTCGCCGGTGAGGTGCAGCAGCGGGCCGAGCATCAGGATCGGGATGCGGTTCAGGCCGGTGAATGCCTCGGGCACCCGCGGCTCGGCGACCGGGCCCGGCACGACGGTGATCTCGCCGTCGGAGCGCTCCACGCCCATGCCCAGGGATTCCAGCATGGCCGCGGTGATCGCCACGTCGCCCACGTCGGGGGTGTTGCGCAGCGTGCTGGGGGAGTCGCCCAGCATCGCGGCCACCAGGTGCTTGGTGACGCCGTTCTTCGCGCCGCGGACGCTGATGTCGCCGCGCAGCGGGCCGGACGGTTCGATCTGCCACATCGCCTCAGAAGTCACGCTCGCCAAGATACTCTTCACCGCTTGCCGCGACATGTCCGCTTTCGGGCGCGCCGGTGACCTTGCGCCGCCGGTCCGGAGCGGCCGAAGCCCGTGTTCACGGCGGTGCGGGAACCCGGACGGGGCGTGCGGACACGGAGGGGATGTGATGGAACAGGCATCGACCGACGGCGAGCTGTGGCGGCTGGCCGCCGACGGGCGCGCGGAGGCCTTCGGCGCGCTCTTCGAGCGGCACGCGCGCGCCGTCTACAACCACTGCTTCCGCCGCACCGCGGACTGGTCCGCCGCCGAGGACCTGGTCTCGGTGGTCTTCCTGGAGGCGTGGCGGCGCCGCGGCGAGGTGCGCGTCGAGCGCGACTCGGCGCTGCCGTGGCTGCTCGGCGTGGCCAACAACGTGCTGCGCAACCGGCGGCGCTCACTGCGGCGACACGCCGCCGCGCTGGCCAGGCTGCCCGCGCCGCCCGCCGAGCCCGACCCCGCCGAGGGCGTGGCCGAGCGGGTGGACCTGGAGCGCCGGATGCGGCGGCTGGCGGCCGCGATGGAGCGGCTGCCGCTGCGCTACCGCGAGGTGGTGGAGCTGTGCCTGTGGTCGGGGCTCGGCTACGCGGAGGCCGCCGTCGCCCTCGGGGTGCCCGTCGGCACGGTGCGCTCCCGGCTCTCGCGCGCGAAGGCGCGGCTGCGGGCGCTCGGAGCGGCGGCCGAGGACGGGGCCGGGGACGCGGCGGAACCCGCCGGGCGCGGCGGACACGGATGGGGTGGGCGCGGCACCGCGCTCCGGGTCTCGGAGGAGGGGACATGACGAACACGCCAGTGCCGGAGAAGGACCTTCCCGCGGCCCGTTTCGCCCAGCGGAAGGACCACCTGATGAGCGAGATCGAACGCGACGCGCGGCCGGGCCGGCGGCGCCTGGGCCGGTGGGCGGTCGGCGCCGCGGGCGCCCTCGTCCTGGCCGGGGGCGGGGCGGCCGTCGCCACCTACGTGTGGGACGGCGGCGGCGCGCCCGTCGCCACCCAGCTGAGCTGCCACACCAGCGGCGAGGGGCCGGGCAGCGGGAACGACATCTCCTGGATGTGGCAGACCACCGACCAGGACCCCGTCGACTTCTGCCGGGAGCAGTGGCTGGCGGGCGCCATCCGGACGGAGCTGGACGGGGACGGCATGCTGCACGGCGAGCCGCGCGACCCGGGCCGCCTGGTCGCCTGCATCGACGAGGGCGGCTGGGTGGGGGTCTACCCGCTGGCCGCCGGGGAGTGCGCCGACATCGGCCTGGAACCGGTGCGCGAGGCCACCGAGACCGAGCGCGCGGAGGCCGTCGCGGTCCGCGCCCTCGCCCAGGAGCTGCACGAGACGGCGCAGCCCGTGGACGAGTGCATCCCGCTCGCGGACCTCGGCGCGCGGATGGAGGAGGCGCTGGACCGGCACGGCCTCGACCACTGGACCGTCGCCCCGCCCCCCGGCGGCGCGGTCGACTGCGGCATGGCCGTCCCCAACGACGCCCGCGACCGCATCGAGCTGTTCCGCTACGTCCCGGACACCCCTGAGTACCGCGAGCGGTACCCGGAGGAGTTCGACGAGGCCCGGCCGGCCGACGGGGACGACTCCGCCGACGAGGAGGAGCCCACCGGCGAACCGGAGGGCGACACCGTCGTCAACCTCGATGGCGGTGCGCCCGAGTAGCCGCCCGGACGAGGACGGCCGCACGCTGGACGACGGCCGGTGGCCGCCCGCGCGGCCCGGACCGGTCCGGGCCGCGCGGGCGGTCGCGCGTAGCGGTTCCGGCCGCCGCGCGACCGGCCAGTCCACCACACCGCCGCCGTTCGGGCCAGGCCGCCGTCCACAGGAGTGCGGCCGAGCGGAGAGTTGTCCACACCCTGTGCGCGGGCCTGTCGAGGCGCAGGCCGGAGCGGAAGAATTGTCACAGGGGTGCCCCCCAGGGTGGGCGGGGGTACGCACTCGTGATTCCGGTTCCGGCACGGTGCGGAGCCGCCGCCCGGACGGTGCGGCCCTGGCCGGCGGACGTCGGGTGCGGCCCGGGACGGCGGTGCGGGCGGGGCGCGCCCGACGACGCGTTCGGGCCGCGGCTGCGACAATGCCGGGCATGGTCACCGAGCTGCGCGTCGATCCGCCGTACGACGCTGACGAGCGCACCATGCTGAACAGCTGGCTGGACTGGCACCGCGCCACCGTGCGGGTCAAGTGCACCGGGCTGGACGCCGCCGCCAGGGAGGCGCCGCTGCCCGGCTCACCACTGATGAGCGCCGCCGGGCTGGTGAGCCACCTGCGCTGGGTGGAGAGCTACTGGTTCGAGGTCGTCATGCTCGGCCGCCCCGCCCGCGCGCCCTACACCCCCGACGACCCCGACGCCGACTTCCGCGCCGGCGCGGACGCACCGATAGCCGAGCTGCTCGCCGACTACGAGCGCCAGTGCGAGCTGTCCCGCGAGATCGCGGTCGGCCTCGACCTGGGGGAGCACGGCGCCCGCCCGCGCGGCGAGTCCCGCGTCACCCTCCGGTACGTCCTGGTGCACATGATCGAGGAGACCGCCCGCCACAACGGCCACCTCGACGCCATCCGCGAACTGGTCGACGGGACGACTGGGGAATGAGCGCTCCGGCCGCGCACACGCCCCGGCGGCGGCCCCGTGCTGGACCTGGCCGGGGCGGCCGTGCGGGGGCCCGGCGGCAGGCGGCTGCTGGACGGCGCCGACTGGCGGGTGCGGGCCGGGCGAGGGCTGGGTCGTGGTCGCCCCACCGGCGCGCGCAAGAGCACTCTGCTGTCGATCGCGGCCGGCCGGCGCCACCTCGTCCGTCTGCTTCGACAGCCGCCTGCGCGTCCCCAGACTCGACGGCCGCGGGCCCGCCCGCGCCACCGGCCGCCTGACGGACCTGCCGTACAGGTAGTGGTAGGCACGAGAGCCTGTTCTCAGGGGACGGAATCGGATACGGCTGCTGTCAGCCCGCCTCATGCGGAGGTGTGGAAGTGGGGCCGAGAACCCCCGAGGTATACCGGGATCTCGGCCTTCCCGCTCCCAGTCGCCGTCGGCTCGGGTGTGTACTGGATTGATTCCATGGCCATCGCTGTATCCAGGCGCGCGTACCGCTGTTTTGGGTGGACGAAATTCGGTACACTCCTTTGCAGCTGGTTTCTGCTAGAGGTCCAGAAGTGGGGCCGAGAACCCCCGGGGTATACCGGGATCTCGGCCTTCGCGCTGTATGGGCTCACAGAAGATCCAGTTCGTCTTCAACGAGCTTGTCCTGGAGCAGCTCGCCGTAGTCCTTCCGCCCACTTTTGGCACGCGCTCGTACGGCGGCTATGACGTCGGCGACCCAGGCGAGCGGCTCCGTCGACGGCGCCACGTGCTCGAGCCGGATGGAACCGGTGATACGCCTGCTCTGACGCGCCGCGTTGACGGTGTTCATGTCCTTCTTGTTGAGCAGTTCGGTCCGCTGCTCCAGCAGGTAGAGCCCGACATTCCAACTCTGCAGGTGTTCGAGCATCCGCTCCAGGCACTTGCGTCGTGCGCGCTCCTGCCGGCGCAGGTCGACGGGGGTACCGACGACCACCAGATACTCGGCCCGGAGTTCGGCCACGACCTGGACGACCTTCGCGCGGTCCGGCTCCTGGAGGTCCGCCCAGTGGAGCTTGGGCGCCGTGACGGGGCGGCGGAGAGCACGCATCCGGTCGCGCAGTTCCGGTGCCACCCGGGATCGACGACGACCGCCGCGAGGACGTAGTAGCCCGTGCCGTCGGCCGCCTCCTTGAACGACTCGTCACCGTAGGCGTGCCGGGGCGGGGCGTCGGTCATCGGGCTGCTCAACCTGGTTCATTCTGTCGTAATGGCGGACCGACAGAATTTTTTCACAGGTCGGACGAGCATATGGAGTTATTCGCTTTCGATCAGCGAAGGTTCGATTTCTCCGTTTTCCGCAATTTCACCCCAGGCAAGCCGGCCCCAGGAGCTGCTTGAGGTCGGCGATGAGTTCGGGGGACGGGGAGACGCGGCGGTTGAGGCGGAAGACCTGGGTGCGGCTGCCGTTGTGGAGTTGGAGGTGGACCTCGGTCTGGCCGCGGTGGCCGACGAGGATCTCCTTGAGCTGCGGTACGACGGGGCGGACGGCCTTGACGGCGGGCATGGAGATGACGAAGGGGCCGGTGCCGGCGGTGGCCTTGGACAGGTCGGGCTGGGTGACCTCCATGGCGATGAGCTTGGGGGTGTCCTCGCGCTTGTCCAGGCGGCCCTTGACGACGAGGACGGCGTCCTCGGCCAGCACCTGGGAGCACAGCTGGTAGGTGTTGGGGAAGAACATGCACTCGATGGAGCCGCCGAGGTCCTCCAGCTGGGCCATCGCCCAGGTGTTGCCCTGCTTGGTGACCTTGCGGTTGACGCCGGAAAGCAGGCCGCCGACGGTGACGACCTGGCCGTCGGGGCGCTCGGCGGCGGTCAGCTCGGCCACCGCGCAGTCGGCGGCGTCGGCGAGGATGTGCTCGATGCCGAACAGGGGGTGGTCGGAGACGTAGAGGCCGAGCATCTCGCGTTCGAAGGCGAGCAGGGTGGTCTTGTCCCACTCGCCCTCGGGGACCTGGACGTCGAAGGTGACGTCCTCGGCGTCGTCGCCGCCGCCGAACAGGGAGTCCTGGCCGATGGCCTCGTTGCGCTTGATGCCGATCACGGCGTCGATGGCCTGCTCGTGCACGACGACCAGGCCCTTCCTGGGCTGCTGGAACTCGTCGAAGGCGCCCGCCTTGACCAGCGACTCCACCACCCGCTTGTTGCAGACGGGGGCGGGCACCTTGCGCAGGAAGTCCTTGAAGTCGGCGTAGCGGCCCTTCTTGGCGCGCGCCTCGACGATTCCGTCGACGACGTTGCCGCCGACGTTGCGGATGGCGGTGAGCCCGAACCTGATCTGGTCGTCGCCGCGCGGGGTGAAGTTGGCGTCGGATTCGTTGACGTCCGGCGGCAGCACCTTGATGCGCATCCGGCGACACTCGTTGAGGTAGAGCGCGCTCTTGTCCTTGTCGTCCTTGACGGAGGTGAGCAGCGCCGCCATGTACTCGGCGGCGTAGTTCGCCTTCAGGTAGGCGGTCCAGTAGGAGATCAGGCCGTAGGCGGCGCTGTGCGCCTTGTTGAAGGCGTAGTCGGAGAAGGGGACCAGGATGTCCCAGAGCGCCTTGATCGCCTGGTCGGAGAAGCCGCGCTCCTTCATGCCCTCGGAGAAGGGCACGAACTCCTTGTCCAGCACCTCCTTCTTCTTCTTGCCCATCGCGCGGCGGAGCAGGTCCGCTTGGCCGAGGGAGTACCCGGCCACCTTCTGCGCGATCTCCATGACCTGCTCCTGGTACACGATCAGGCCCTGGGTCGGCGCGAGGATGTCCTTGAGGGCGTCCTCCAGTTCGGGGTGGATCGGGGTGATCTCCTGCTGGCCGTTCTTGCGCAGCGCGTAGTTGGTGTGGGAGTTCGCGCCCATCGGCCCGGGGCGGTACAGGGCGCCGACCGCGGAGATGTCCTCGAAGTTGTCGGGCTTCATCAGCCGCAGCAGCGCGCGCATCGGGCCGCCGTCGAACTGGAACACGCCCAGGGTGTCGCCGCGGGCCAGCAGCTCGTAGGTGGGCTTGTCGTCCAGCGCCAGGGTGGTGAGGTCGAGGGTCTCGCCCCGGTTGGCCTCGATGTTCTTCAGGCAGTCGTCGATGATGGTGAGGTTGCGCAGGCCCAGGAAGTCCATCTTCAGCAGGCCGAGCGTCTCGCAGGTGGGGTAGTCGAACTGGGTGATGATCACCCCGTCGCTGTCCCTGCGCATCACCGGGATGTGCTCGATCAGCGGCTCGGCGGACATGATCACGCCGGCGGCGTGCACGCCGGTCTGCCGGATCAGCCCCTCGAGGCCCTGGGCGAGGTCGATGACCTGCTTGACGTCGACGTCGTCCTCGTAGAGCTTGCGCAGCTCCCCGGCCTCGTTGTGGCGGGGGTGGGAGTCGTCGAAGATGCCGGTGAGCGGGATGTCCTTGCCCATGACGGCGGGCGGGAAGGCCTTGGAGATGCGGTCGCCCAGCGCGTAGGGGAAGCCGAGCACCCGCGAGGCGTCCTTCACGGCCGCCTTCGCCTTGATCGTCCCGAAGGTGACGATCATGGAGACCTTGTCGTCGCCCCACTTCTCGGTGACGTAGCGGATGACGTCGCCGCGGCGGCGCTCGTCGAAGTCGATGTCGATGTCAGGCGGGGACTCGCGCTCGGGGTTGAGGAAGCGCTCGAAGAACAGGGAGTGGGCCATCGGATCGAGTTCGGTGATGCCCAGCGCGTAGGCGATCATCGCGCCCGCCGCGGAGCCGCGGCCCGGGCCCACCCGGATGCCGTTGGCCTTGGCCCACTGGATGAAGTCGGCCACCACCAGGAAGTACGAGGGGTAGCCCTTCTGGATGATGACGTCGATCTCGTACTCGACCTGGCGCCGGTACTCGTCGGAGATGCCGTCCGGGAAGCGGCGCTCCATGCCGCGCCAGACCTCCTTGCGGAACCAGCTCTGCTCGGTCTCGCCCTCGGGGACGCCGTAGACCGGCATCAGGTTGTGGTAGTCGAACATCCCGGCCGGGTCGACCTTCTCGGCGATCAGCAGGGTGTTGCGGCAGCCCTGCTGCCAGGCGTCGGAGGTGTCGACGGCGCGCATCTCGTCGGCGCTCTTGAGGTAGTAGCCGTCGCCGCCGAAGCGGAAGCGGTTGGGGTCGGCGATCTGCGAGGCGGTCTGCACGCACAGCAGCGCGTCGTGGGCGTCGCGCTCGTTGGCGTAGGTGTAGTGGGAGTCGTTGGTGACGACGAAGGGGATCGACAGCTCCTTGGCGATCCGCAGCAGGCCGTCGCGGACCTTGAGCTCGATGTCGAGGCCGTGGTCCATGATCTCGACGAAGTAGTTCTCGGCGCCGAAGATGTCGCGGTAGTCGGCGGCGACCTTGACGGCCTCGTCGTAGTGGCCGAGCCGCAGCCGGGTCTGCACCGCGCCGGAGGGGCAGCCGGTGGTGGCCATCAGCCCCCCGGCGTGCTCGGCGATCAGCTCGCGGTCCATCCGGGGCCACTTGCGGGCGAAGCCCTCCTTGTAGGCGAGGCTGGACAGCCGGAACAGGTTGTGCAGCCCCTCCTTGTCGCGCGCCCAGATCGTCTTGTGGTTGTAGAAGCCGCCGCCGGAGACGTCGTCGGACTTCTGGCTCGGGTCGCCCCAGCGCACGGACTGCTTGTGGAAGCGCGACTCCGGCGCGACGTAGGCCTCGATGCCGATGATCGGCTTCACGCCGGCCTTGGTGGCCTGCTTGTGGAAGTCGAAGGCGCCGTGGACGTTGCCGTGGTCGGTGATCGCGACCGCCGGCATCTTCTCGTCCTGGGCCACCTGGAAGAGCTGCTTCAGCCGGGCCGCGCCGTCGAGCATCGAATACTCGGTATGAACGTGCAGGTGCACGAACGAGTCGGCCATGGCGCGGCTCCCCCGGGGGCTCGGTGACTGGTGGTGCAGATGAGCCTAGAACGCTTCGGCCGCCACGGGGACGGCACGGCGGCGATCTGCCGGCGGCCGCTTCCGGCGGTGCCGCGTCCACGCAGCTCAGCCTAGGTGCGAGCGGCCCGGATTTCGCGGTGTGAAGATCCCCCGCGACACGCGCGGGGCGTGTCGCGCGCCCGTGCGTGCGCCGAGGGGCGGCGCGGGCCGTTCGGGCGCCTCCGGCGGACTTCGATGGACACGGGCATCCTCGGTCGGTCACAATGCGTAGTGACTTGCGGCCGTGCAGTGATCGACTTCTGTCCGGTAACGGCCATGCACGTTGACGGAACGTGTGAGTCCGATCACGTTCTGGATCGAGGCTCCGCCCCGCCCATGAGGAGAACGTGTGTCCACTCGCCCGTCTCGCCCGTCGCCGCGCCGCCGCTCCGCCGTCCTCGCCGCCCTGGTCGCCGCCGCCTTCCTGCCGGCCACCGCCGCCTACGCGGACACCTCCGGTGCCGCCGCCGCGGTCACGCAGCGCTACGTCGCCCTCGGCGACTCCTTCACCGCCGGCCCGCTCATCCCCGGGGAGATCGACGGCCCGCTCACCTGCCTGCGCTCGTCGAACAACTATCCGAACGAGCTGGCCGACGCGGTGCCCTTCGCCGAGTTCGAGGACGTCAGCTGCTCGGGCGCGACCACCGAGCACATGACGCGGGCGCAGGGCCTCAACGCCCCGCAGTTCGACGCGCTGACCGACGACACCAGCCTGGTCACCATGACGATCGGCGGCAACGACGCCGGCTTCGTAGACATCCTGCTGGAGTGCGCCGCGCTCAGCCTGTCCGACCCGCACGGCAACCCCTGCGAGCGCCACTACACCGCCGGGGGCGGCGACGAGCTGGCCGAGCGCATCCCGGGGGTGGCCGACGAGGTCGAGTCGGTGCTGGCCGGCATCGCCGAGCGCTCGCCGCAGGCCACCGTCGCCCTCGTCGGCTACCTGGACCTGCTGCCGGAGCGCGGCGGCTGCTGGCCGGTGGTGCCGATCGCCGACGGCGACGTCGCCTACCTGCACGGCTTCCAGGACGCGCTGAACGCCGCCCTCGCCGAGCGGGCCGAGGCGGCCGGCGCCGAGTTCGTCAGCGTCAGCGAGCCCGGCCACGACATGTGCCGGCCGCACGCCGACCGCTGGGTGGAGGGCATCCTCGTCACCAACCCGGCCGCCCCGGTGCACCCCAACGCCCGCGGCATGACCGTCGTCGCCGAGCGCATCGCCGCGGCGCTGGACCTGCCGGCCGCCGCCGACGCGCGGCTCTAGCGGCCGTCCGCTCCGGCGGCCCGTCCGGTGGGCCGCGTCGCCGATACTGGGACGACCAGCACGTCCGCGCCGCCGCGGCGCGGCGCGGGCCACGCGGCCCGCTCCGCGCCCGGCGGCGCCCCCACCGGGCAGGAGGCGCCGCCGTGTCCGACACGCGCCAGGCCGGGCGGCCGCACCCCGCCGCCGGCTCCGAGCTGCGCGCCGACTGCGCGAACTGCTTCGGCCTGTGCTGCGTCGCGCTCGCCTTCACCGCCTCGGCCGACTTCGCCGCCGACAAGGCGGCCGGCGAGCCCTGCGGGAACCTCGGCGATGACTTCCGCTGCGGCATCCACACCCGGCTGCGGGCCGGCGGCTACGCCGGCTGCGCCGTCTACGACTGCTTCGGCGCCGGCCAGCGGATCTCGCAGCGCACCTTCGGCGGCCGCGACTGGCGCCGCCACCCCGCGCAGGCGGAGACGATGTTCGCGGTGCTGCCGGTCATGCGCCAGCTGCACGAGATGCTGTGGTACCTGGCGCAGGCGCGGACCCTCGAAGCCTCCGGCGAGCTGGGCGGGGCGCTGCGCGAGGCCGCCGCCGCCACCGAGCGGCTGGCCGCCGCGGAGCCCGCCGAACTGCTCGCCCTGGACGTGGCCGCCCACCGCGCGACCGTGAACACCCTGCTGCTGCGCACCAGCGAGCGGGCGCGCGCCCGCGCCGGGCGGCGCGCCCCCGACCGCAGGGGCGCCGACCTGATCGGCGCGAAGCTGCGGGGCGCGAAGCTGCGCGGCGCCGACCTGCGCGGCGCCGACCTCACCGGCGCCCTCTTCGTCACCCGCTCCCAGCTCGACGCCGCTCGCGGCGACGCCCGCACCCGCGTCCCCGCCGCCCTCGACCGCCCGGCCCACTGGACGCCGTAGCGCCCCGAACCGCCGCTCGTCAGCGCGAACCGGCGCCGAGGTGGGACATCCGCCACGTTCGGCGCGCGCTCGTGTCTGGACCGACGGGGAGGGAAGACACGGGCTTGAGGCGCGCCGAACCGCCGCGCCGAAGGCGCGGCAGAGAAGCTCAGTACTCCCGCCACCACAGGTTGACGGCGTAGTCGACCTCCAGGCCGCGGTGCTCGGCGGCGAAGCGGGCGGCCAGCTCGGCCGGGAACTCGATCCGCAGGACGGCTTCCAGGTGGGCCCGCTCGGTGAAGGACCAGCGGCTCGCGATCGGCCGCCGCTGGAAGCCCTGGCGGGCCCAGAAGCGCTCCACCGCCGACGGGTCGTAGGACGGCAGCCAGCGCCGGAACCAGCCGCCGAAGGTGCCGGTGCTCGCGTCGTTGTCGACGATGAAGGCGGTGCCGCCCCGGGCCAGCACCCGCTCCAGCTCGCGCAGCCCCGGCTCGCAGCCGGGGCCGAAGAAGTACGCCCACCTTGCGTGCGCCAGGTCCGCCGAGGCGTCGGGCAGCGGCAGCCGCTGCGCGGTGCCCTGACGCACCGCCGCGTTGGGCAGCCCCTCGATCCGGCGCCGCGCCGCCCGCGCCAGTCCGGCGTGCGGCTCCACGCCGACCACACTCGCGCACCGCCGCGCGAAGCCGGGCAGGTGGTAGCCGGTGCCGCAGCCGATGTCGACCGCGCGGGCGCCGGCCGGCGGCCGGATCTCCGCCATCGCCGCCTCGACCGCGCCGTCGGGGTCGAAGGCGCGGTTCTCCAGTTCGTATACGTCGGGGGAGTTCCAGATGTTCGGGCTGGGCACCGCCCCCGTCAGGGCTTCGCGCACCCGTCCACGGTAGGGCCGGGGCGGACGGCCCGCTCCGGCCACCGAAGCACTTATTTCGTGCCCGAGGGCCGAATCGGGACGCCGAGCGCATAGTCTTGGGCGAGTGAGCGCTATTCAGGTCTCTGACGCGCTCGTCGCACTGTCGACGGCGTCGGTCTATCCCGAAAAAGCCCCGGACGCTTTCGAAGTCGCGGCCGGCCTCGGCTATGACGGCGTCGAGGTCCTGGTCACCAACGACCCCGTGAGCCAGGACGCCGACGTCCTGCGCCGGCTGGTCGACTACCACCAGATCCCGGTGCTGGCCGTGCACGCGCCCTGCCTGCTGGTCACCCAGCGGGTGTGGGGGCGCGACCAGATGGCCAAGTTGGTGCGGTCCAAGGACATGGCCGAGAAGCTGGGCGCCCGCGTGGTCGTGGTGCACCCGCCGTTCCGCTGGCAGCGCGAGTACGCTCGCGAGTTCGAGACGGCGCTGGCCCGCATGCAGGACGAGACCGACGTCGTGTTCGCGGTGGAGAACATGTTCCCGGTGCGGGTGCGCGGCTCCGAGGTCGCCCCCTACTCGCCCGGCTGGGACCCCACCGAGCAGGACTTCCCGCACGTCACCCTGGACCTGTCCCACACCGCCGTGTCGGGCTCGGACGCCATGCACATGGCCCACCGCCTCGGCGACCGCCTCGCCCACGTCCACATGGCCGACGGCATGGGCGTGCCCAACCGTGACGAGCACCTGGTGCCCGGCCGGGGCACCCAGCCGTGCGCGCCGATGCTGGAGCACCTCGCCGAGAGCGCCTTCGACGGCCTGGTCGTGCTGGAGATCAACACCCGCAAGGCCACCCGCGAGGAGCGCCGCGCCGACCTCAGCGAGGCGCTGAACTTCACCCGCCTGCACCTCGCCGGCCGGGTCGCGGCGGCCGCCGCCGGCCCGCGCGGCGGCGACCGCGTGTGGTCGGTCTCCTCCGACGGCACCGTCGCCGACGGCTGAGGGCGGCCCCTCCCGCCATGCCCGACCCGGCCGACGCCGCGCCGACCGCGCCCAGGGCCGGCCGCCGGCCCGGCCCCACCGCCACCCGCGCCGCGATCCTGGACGCCGCCCGCCGCCTGTTCGGCGAGCGCGGCTACGACGCCACCTCGGTGCGGGCCATCGCCCGCGCCGCCGACGTCGACCCGGCGCTGGTGCACCACTTCTTCGGTACCAAGGAGGGCGTCTTCACCGAGGCGCTGGAGCTGCCGGTGCAGCCGTCGTCCATCCGGGCGGCCATCCTGGACGGGCCCAGGGAGCAGGTCGGCGACAGGCTGATCAGGCACGCGCTGCGGCTGTGGCGCGACCCCGAGATCGAGCGGCGGGTGCTCGGCCTGCTGCGCGCCGCCACCACCAACAGCGGCGTCGCCGAGCTGATGCGCTCGGCGATGACCCGCGAGCTGCTGGAACCGGTCTGCGCCGCTCTGGGGGTGCCGCTGCTGCGCGCGAACGCGGTGGCATCCCAGCTGGTCGGCCTGGCGGTGGTCCGCTCGGTGATCCGGCTCGAACCGGTGGCCTCGGCCTCCGACGACGAGATCGCCGCCCTGGTCGGGCCCACCATCCAGCGCTACCTGGACCCCTGAGGGCCGGCGGAGCGCGGCGCGCCCGCGCGGCCGCCGGGGAGCAACTACGCTGGATTCCCATGATTGCCATTCTGGGCGCCGGGAAGATGGGCGAGGCGCTGCTGTCGGGGCTGCTGCGCTCCGGCCACGACCCCGCGGACGTCGTCGTCTCCGACGCGCGCCCCGAGCGCTGCGC
Organism: Allonocardiopsis opalescens; assembly: GCF_003002095.1. GTDB lineage: Bacteria > Actinomycetota > Actinomycetes > Streptosporangiales > Streptosporangiaceae > Allonocardiopsis > Allonocardiopsis opalescens. Next base: position 503,249 of record NZ_PVZC01000003.1, read on the forward strand.
GGAGCTGCTGGAGAGCTACGGCGTCAAGGCGCTGGCCAACACCGAGGCGGCGGCCGCCGCCGAGACCCTGCTGCTCGCGGTGAAGCCGCAGGACATGCCGGCGCTGCTGGCCGAGATCGCGCCGCACGCCGGGGCGGTCCGGCTGGCGATCTCGATCGCCGCCGGGGTGCGCACCGCCACCATCGAGGAGTGGCTGCCGGCCACCCCGGTGGTGCGGGTGATGCCGAACACGCCGATGCTGGTCGGCCAGGGGGCGAGCGTCATCTCGGCGGGCAGCCACGCCACCGAGGAGCACCTGGTGCAGACCGAGGAGCTGCTGCGCGCGGTCAGCACCGTCACCCGGGTGCCCGAGCGGCACCAGGACGCCGCCACGGCGCTGTCGGGCAGCGGCCCGGCCTACGTCTACTACCTGGCCGAGTCCATGATCGACGCCGGGGTCACCATGGGGCTGCCGCGCGCCACCGCCCGCGAGCTGACCCTGCAGACCCTCACCGGCGCCGCCACGCTGATGCGCGACTCCGGCGAGCACCCCGCTGTGCTGCGCGAGGCCGTCACCTCGCCGGGCGGCACCACCGCGGCGGCCGTCGCCGAACTGGAGCGGCGCGGGGTGCGCAGCGCCGTCCTGGACGCCATCGTCAAGGCGCGCGACCGCGGCGCGGAACTGGCCGGGGAGTGAGCCGGGCGGCCCGCCGCCCCAGCCGCCACCCCGCGCGCCGCCGCGGCCGGGGCAGCGGCTAGCGTGGTCGGAATTCCCGTCGACACCGCCTGGTACCGCCGAGTCCGGCGGCGGGCTGGAGGACAGATGAGCCACTCGTTGCAGGTGTCCTGGCAGGATGGGCTGACCTCCTACAACTTCGGGCCCTCGCACCCCCTCGCCCCCGTGCGGGTGGAGCTCACCATGGAGCTGGCGCACACCCTGGGCGTCTTCGACCTCGACGGGGTCGTCCGGGCCGGCTTCGAGCCGGCCGACGACGACCTGCTCGAACTGCTGCACGACCGCAGCTACATCTCGGCGGTCAAGGAGGCCGGCTCCACCCTGCGCCCCAACGGCGCCTTCGGCCTCGGCACCCCCGACAACCCCGTCTTCGCCAATATGCACGACGCCTCCGCGCTGGTCGCGGGCGGTTCCGTTGCGGCGGCCCGCGCGGTGTGGACGGGCGCCGCCGAGCACGCCGCCAATGTCGCCGGCGGGCTGCACCACGCCATGCCGGCCAGCGCCTGGGGCTTCTGCGTCTACAACGACATCGCGCTCGCCATCGCCTGGCTGCTGGAGCAGGGCGCCCAGCGCATCGCCTACGTCGACGTCGACGTGCACCACGGCGACGGCGTGCAGACCATGTTCTACGACGACCCCCGGGTGCTGACGATCAGCCTGCACGAGTCGCCGCGCACCCTGTTCCCCGGCACCGGCATGCCCTCGGAGAGCGGCGGCCCCCGCGCCGAGGGCACCGCCGTGAACGTCGCGCTGCCGGCCGGTACCGGCGACGAGGGCTGGCTGCGCGCCTTCCACGCCGTGGTCCCGCCGCTGGTGCGCAACTTCCGGCCCGACGTGCTCGTCACCCAGCAGGGCTGCGACAGCCACGCGCTGGACCCGCTGGCCCACCTGATGCTGAGCGTCGACGGCCAGCGCGCCGCCTACGCCGCCCTGCACGAGCTGGCCCACGAGGCGGCCGGCGGCAAGTGGGTGCTGGCCGGGGGCGGCGGCTACGAGCTGGTGCAGGTGGTGCCGCGGGCCTGGACCCACCTGCTGGCCGAGGCGGCGGGCCGGCCGATCGCGCCGGCCACCGAGACGCCCAAGGACTGGCAGGAACTGGCCCGCCGGAAACTGCGCGAATTCGCGCCGCTGACCATGACGGACGGGCGTACACCCGAGTACCGTCCCTTCGAGCAGGGATACGACCCCGCCGACCCGGTCGACCGCGCCATCCAGGCCACCCGGGTCGAGGTGTTCCCGGCGCACGGTATCGACCCGAACCTGTAGCGAAGGGCGGCCCATGGACCCGGCAGTGGACGGCGGAGCGCCCGGCGCGCCCACGCGCGAGGAGCTGGTCCGGCACCTCGTCCGGACCCGCATCGCCGGCGAGGTCGACACCCCGCGGCAGAACAACCTCAAGCACTACCGCCAGCTCGCCGCCGGCGACGCCTACTTCAAACTGGGCCTGTCCTTCGAACGCGACTGGGAGTTCGGCGACATCCTGGACGTGATGGCCAAGATGTGCGGGGTCAGCCCCGACCCGCGCCACCAGTGGGGCACCGACACCATCGACCCCGAGCGCACGGTCGACGCGCTGGAGGCGGCCGCCGGCCTCATCGCCGGCGTGGCGCGCGACGGCGGCAACGTGCTGGTCGCCACCGGCCACCCCGACGCGCTGATGGAGACCTACCGCTCCCTGCTGGACGCGATGACCGGCGCGGGCGCGATCGGGCTCACCCCGGCCGCCGGCTTCAGCTACGGCGTGCGGCGGGTCGGCGACGAGCTGCCGACCCGGACCCTGGAGTGGCACGGCGGGGTCGGCGCCGTCGGCGACGGCGTGCGGCTGCGGCACAGCCACGACCCCTTCGCGATGCGGGCGATGCTGAAGGAACTCGAGGAGTCCGACGGGGGCGGGTTCTGGCCGGATTTGGTCATCGCCGATCATGGATTCGCAGGTGCGGCGGCCCAGGCCGGCATCCCGACCATCGGCTTCGCCGACTGCAACGACCCAGGTCTGTTCGTGGGCGCCGCCGAGGGCACCGTGGCGGTGGCCGTGCCCCTGGACGACAACGTCCTTCCCAGCCACTACCGGCCGATGACCGCCTATATCCTGGCCGCCGCCGGACTCGCGTGACGACACACCGGGACGTGGGTAAGAACGACAGAAGTGAGATCTGGGAGACGCGCTGTTCGCCAGGGGATCGGTGAACCGGGGCGGAACCGGACTCGCTCCGGGCGTGACGGGAGTCACCGGAGTAATCCGGTGCGACGCGGAAGAAGGCGTCGAATGGGCAAGGGAGACAGGTCTCTCAACGAGGTCAGGTTCTTAACGGTGGCCGAAGTGGCCGCGATCATGCGCGTGTCGAAGATGACGGTCTACCGGCTGGTGCACTCCGGTGAACTGCCGGCGGTACGGGTCGGGCGCTCGTTCCGCGTTCCTGAGCAGGCCGTTCACGATTACCTCGACGACGCCTTCATCGAAGCGGGCTGAGTCGCACCGATCCGGATCGCTCCGCTGCCCCACGGCGCGGGCGGTCCGGTCGATCAGACACGGTAGGCTATGGCTTCGGGTGCCGTGTCGGCTTCAGCGACGGCGCCGCATGCCTGCTCTCGTGGTGTTCTTCGCTGTACGGCTCGCTGTGCCGCACGAAAATCGCCGGCGGCGGCATGACAAGCGTTTCCGTACCAGCGAATGGGGTGCCCCATGGGCTCTGTGATTAAGAAGCGCCGCAAGCGGATGGCCAAGAAGAAGCACCGCAAGCTGCTGAAGAAGACCCGCATCCAGCGCCGCAACAAGAAGTAGCGCGCCGGGGAGGCCCGTCGGGCCCGGGGCGCCGCGCAGCCGGCCGCCCCGCCCGTGCGGAGGCTCCCCGCTCTCGCGGGGCCCGGCCCCGCCGTGGTGCCGAAACCCACCCACCCGAGGAGCCGCGATGGCCCGCACCGTGCTGGTCACGGGGGTCTCGCGCTACCTCGGCCGGGAGGTGGCCGGGGCGCTGCAGGCCGATCCGTCCGTCGAGCGCGTCGTCGGGGTCGACTTCCAGGTGCCGGAGCGGCCGCTCGGCCGGATGGAGTTCGTCCGCACCGACCCCCAGGGCACCGGCCTCGGCCGGGTGGTGGCCGACGCCCGGCCCGACACCGTCGTCCACCTCGGGCTGATCGCCATGCCCGAGAGCGCGGGCGGGCGGGGGCCGATGAAGGAGAACAACGTCGTCGCCGGCATGCAACTGGTGGCGGCCTGCCAGGAGTCCGCCTCGGTGCGGCGCCTGGTGGTGCGCTCCACCAGCGCCGTGTACGGCTCGGCCGCCTCGGCTCCGTCGCTGTACACCGAGGACATGCAGCCCGTCGAGGCGCCGCGCACCGGCTACGCCAGGGACGCGGTCGAGGTCGAGAGGTACGTCCGGGGGCTGCGGCGGCGCCGCTCCGACATCTCCGTCGCGGTGCTGCGCTTCGTGAACTTCATGGGCCCCGGGGTCGACTCCCCGCTCACCCGGTACCTGCGGCTGCCCGTAGTGCCCCGGGTGCTCGGCCACGACCCCCGCATCCAGTTCATCCACACCGACGACGGGGTGGAGGTCATCCGCCGGATGGCCTTCAGCGCCGACAGCGGCGTGTTCAACGCCACCGCGCGCGGCATGATGCTGCTCTCGCAGTGCCTGCGCCGGGCCGGCCGAGCCGAGCTGCCGGTGCCCGAACCCGGGCTGCGGATGCTGGCCGGCCTCGCCCGCGGCAGCGGCCTGTCCGACTACTCGCCCGAGCAGCTGCGGCTGCTGTGCCACGGTCGGGGGGTGGACGGCACCCGGCTGGAGGAGACCCTGGCCTGGAAGCCGCGTTACAGCTGCGTGGAGGCCTACGACACCTTCCTCGCCGCCCACGGCATGGGCAGCGCCCGCCAGGCCGAGCTGTTCGACCGACTCACCAGGCCGCTCACGGCGGCCCCGCGGGTAGGGGGAGAGCAGTGAACCCGCCAGACGCAGGCCCCACCCGGGGCGACGGCTCCGCGTCCGGGGGCTCCGGCGGCGACGAGGGCGCGAAGATCATCGTGCTGCGTCCGCGCTCCCGCCGCGCCGAGCGGGAGGCGGCCCGCCTTTCCGGGCCGCAGCCGCCGCCCCCGCCGCGCCGCGAGGCCGGCGCGCACCGGGCCGAGTCGCCGCCCGAGCCGGACGAGCCCGCGCGGCCGCGCAGCGCCGACGAGCGCCTCGCCGACTTCCTTGGCTTCGTGCGCCGCCGGCTGACCGGCGACTACACCGTCGACGACTTCGGCTTCGACCCCGAGCTGACCGAGCGGGTGCTGCTCCCGGCGGCGCGGCTGGCCTATGAGCGCTGGTTCTCCATCGAGCTGCGCGGGCTGGAGAACATCCCGATGGACGGCGGGGCGCTCGTGGTGGCGAACCACTCCGGGGTGCTCCCCTTCGACGCGGTCATGCTCCAGGTCGCCGTGCACGACTACGCCGAACGGTGGCTGCGGCTGCTGGTGGCCGACATCGTCTACGAGATGCCGGTGCTGTCGCACCTGGTCAGGAAGGGCGGGCACACCCTCGCCGCCCCGGCCGACGCGGCCCGGCTGCTGGCCGACGGCGAGCTGGTCGGCGTCTTCCCCGAGGGCTACAAGGGCATCGGCAAGCCCTTCCGCGACCGCTACCGGCTGCAGCGCTTCGGCCGCGGCGGCTTCGCCACCGCCGCGATCCGCGCGCACGCGCCGATCGTGCCGTGCGCGATCGTGGGCGCCGAGGAGATCTACCCCAAGATCGGCGACCTGCGGCCGCTGGCCCGGCTGCTCGGCGTGCCGTACTTCCCGATCACCCCGATCTTCCCGCTGCTCGGCCCGCTGGGCGCCATCCCGCTGCCCACCCGCTGGATCATCGAGTTCGGCGCGCCGATCGACACCGCCGACTTCGACCGCGCCTCGGCCGACGACCCCGTCGCCGTCTTCAACCTCACCAACGAGGTGCGCGACACCATCCAGCAGCAGCTGAGCCGGCTGGTGGTGGAGCGGGGCAGCGTCTTCCGGCGCGACCCCGGGTGAGCGTGCGCGTCGCCGGGCCGCCCGCGCGGATCCGGTGGGCGGTCGGCCTGCTCGGCGTCCGGCCGGGCGACCGGGTGCTTGAGGCCGGCTGCGGGCCCGGCGTGGCGGCGCGGCTGGTCTGCGATCTGCTGGATGATGGGCGGATGCTGGCGGTGGACCGCTCGGCCGTAGCGGTGCGCCGCACCACCGCGCGCAATGCCGAGCACGTCGCGTCCGGGCGGCTGGAGGTGCGCCAGGGTGAACTCGGCGGCCTGGACCTGCCGCCGGGGAGCTTCGACACGGCGTTCACCGTGAACGTGAACCTGTTCTGGACGCGTTCGCCCGCCCGGGAGTTGGCCGTGCTGCGGGCGGCGCTGCGTTCGGGCGGGCGGCTGTACGTGCTCTACGGCGGCGGGCCGGCGGACGGCGGGCGGGTCCTGGCCGCGGTGTCGGCCGCGCTGGCCGGGCACGGCTTCGGCGGCGTCCGGACGCACCAGGGCGAGGCGGGTTCGGGGGTGTCGGGGCTGGTGCCCGGCTAAGCGGGCGGCTCAGCTCTCGCGCAGCCGGCGGCTGAGCGCCACCCCGGCGGCGATACCGCAGGCCACCCCGCCGAGCAGCATGGCGGTGGGGAGCATGGCGCGGGCCGCGCTGCGGGCGCGGCGGAACTCGTGGATGGGCCAGCCCTCCTGCTCGGCGTAGCGGCGCAGGTCGCTGTCGGGGTTCACGGCGTGCGGGCGGCCGACCAGCTTGAGCAGCGGGAGGTCGTTGTAGGAGTCGCTGTAGGCGGAGCAGCGGGTGAGGTCCAGGCCCTCGCGCTTGGCCAGCGCGCGCACCGCCTCCGCCTTGGCCGGGCCGTGCAGCAGCTCGCCGACCAGGCGGCCGGTGTAGACGCCGTCGCGCGACTCGGCGACGGTGCCGAGCGCGCCGCTGTAGCCCAGGCGGCGGGTGAGGATGTTGGCCAGTTCCACCGGGGTGGCGGTGACGAGCCAGACCCGCTGCTGGGAGTCGAGGTGGCGCTGGGCCAGCCGCCGGGAGCCCTCCCAGATGCGGTCGGCCATGGTGTCGTCGAAGATGTCCTCGCAGAGGGTGACGAGGTCGCTGACCTTGTGGCCCGCCACGAAGGCCAGCGCCGCCTCGCGGGCGGCGTGGATGTGCTCGGGCTGCTCGTTGCCGCTGATGCGGAAGACCACCTGGCCCCAGGCGAACTTGGCGAGGTCGCGGGTGGTGAAGAGGTCGCGTGCGGCCAGCCCTCGGGCGAAGTGGTAGATGGAGGCGCCGCGCATCAGGGTGTTGTCGACGTCGAAGAAGGCCGCGCTGGAACTCGCGGGCTCGCCTTGGTCGAGCAGTGCCGTCGCCTCGGCTGCTGCCGCCGATGCCTCGCCGGCCACCACGGCGCGGCGTGCGGTACGGCGTCGGAATGGGCCCCTCATGGGGTCGAGCCTACGGCCCTTTTTGTTGGGGACCGCCCGAGTCCGCTCAATGCGCAGGCAAAGGGTGACGTAGATCACGTGTGATGTGGAACCCGTGCGGCCGGCCCCGCCAACGGCGGCGTCCGGCCGCTCGCGCGGGGCGGGGCGGATCGCGGGCACTGCCTGCGGGCTTCGCCGCGGCGCGCCCCCGGTCACCGGGGCGGCGGCCCCCTCGGCGGCGCGGCCGCCGGGTGCGGGGCGGCGGGCCGGGCGGCGCGGGCGCCGGCGGTGGCCCCGGGGCGTGCGGGGGCGGCGGTCGAGGCTCGGCGCTGCGCCGCAGCGGCGGGTGCAGCATTATTAGCGGTGATGCTCGGGATAGTGATCGCCTTCATCGGCGCCCTGATCGCGTGGAGCGGCACCGCCGTTCTCGGATCGCTGCTGTCCAGAGAGCCGCGACTCTCCCACGGCGGCTGGCTGGCGGCGATGGCCGGCATGGCGCTCGCGCTCAGCGCGGCGGCCGCGGGGTACGCGGTCGGCTTCAACGCGCCGATCTTCCGCTTCTACCAGCTGGGCGCGGGCCTGTTCGCGCCGCTCGCGCTGGCCTGGGCCATCGTGGAGCTGTCCGCGCCCCGGCTGCGGCTGCGCTGGGCCGCCCGCCTCGCGCTGAGCTTCCTCGTGCTGGTCCCGGCCGTGGTGCTGCTGCTCGACCCGGTGCAGGGCGCTTTCGAGGCCGCGCTGCCCACGCCCGGAGACCACTACGACCTGCTGCCCAACGCCGTGCTCACCCTGGTGCACGTCTTCGTGTGCGGGGTGATCGTGGCGGCGGTGATCCGCTTCGGGCTGCGGGTGCGCGAGGGCGCCGCCGAGATGCTGCCGGTGCTGATCGGGCTCGGACTGGCGGCGGGCGCCGCCGTCCTGCAGATCCTGGTGAGCCGGCTGGGCCTGGGCGTGTTCGGGCTGCTGCTGCTGACGGCCGCCGTCGGCCTGGTCTGGACGGTGCCCGCCCGGGTGCGCCAGGGGCTGTCGGGCGCCCGGCGCCCGGCGCGCGGCCGGCAGCGCGCGCGGCGCGGCCGCAGGGCGGCCGACGACGACGACTACGACTACGACTACGACGAGGGCACCGGCTACGTGGAGAGCGTCGGCTACGACGACGGGTACGACGACGACGGCTTCGACGACTACCGCGACGACCACGCCGGCCTGCGCGCCGAACCGGAGCCCGAACCCGAACCCGAACCCCCGCCCCCGCCGCCGCGGGGCCGTCGCCACCGCGCAGCCGCGGCCGCACCGCCGGACGCGAGCCTGAGCGCGCCGGCGGGACCGCCCGCCGCCGCGCGGCCGCCCCGGCCGCTGTACGGCATGATCACGATCTACAGCGTGCAGCCCGGGCAGAACGCGTCCTTCGACGAGATCATGGCGCAGGCCGCCGCCGAGACCGGCCGCTCCGGGCCCGACACCCTCATCTACGCCTGCCACACCGTGCCCGCCGCCCCGCAGCAGCGCATCGTGTACGCGCTCTACCGCGACCGCCCCGCCTACGAGCGCCACCTCGCCACCCCGCACATGCGCCGCTTCGCGGAGCTGTCCCGGCTCTGCGTCGCGGGCAGCAGCGTGATCGAACTCCAGCTCACCAGCGCCGAGGCCGCCCCGGACGTGCTGGCCGCCCTCGGCGTCACCGGAGGGGTCTGACCGAGTCGGCGGCTCGCGTCCCGCCCCCGGCTCGGCGGGGGCGGATTCGCCAGGCAGAGGAGCGGCGCGACCGGGTCGGGCACTTCGCCCGCCCGCGGCATCCGCCGCGGGCGCAGCATCTTTGAACCGGCCGCGCCGACCCTGCTCGACGGCGCGGCGGCCACCCTCCCGTATGGGGCCGCGGGCACCGCCGCGCAAGGCCGCGATGGCGGCTGTGGACGACTTCGGGGCGCCGGCCGCCGGGCTGTGGACGACCCGGGCTGAGCGGGCCGGCCGCGGCCGGCCCGTGGCATCGTGAACGGGCGGGACCGGCGGGCGGTCCCGTAGGAGCGAGCAGGGGAGCGGAGATGACCGGGCACGACGGGCGGGCGGCGCCGAGGATCGCGCTGCTGGGCAAGCCGGGCTGTCATCTGTGCGACGACGCCAGGAGGGTCGTCGCTGAGGTGGCCGCCGAGCTGGGTGTGGCGTGGACGGAGCGCGACCTCACCGAGGCGCCGCAGCGCGAACGCGACGAGTACTGGGACAAGATCCCGGTCGTCTTCGTCGACGGGCGGCCGCACGACTTCTGGCGGGTCGAACCGGAGCGCCTGCGCCGGGCGCTCGCCGCCGGGCGGTGAGCGCCGTGCCGACCGCACGCAGCACCCCGGCGAGCACACGCTGTGCGCGGACGACCGCACGCAGTGCGCCCGGATCGGCCGCCCGGCCCGTCGCCGCACGTCCGCGCGGTGTCGCGTCGGTCACACCACGCGGCCTAAGCCGGCCGCGCCGGCCGGGCGGCGGCCCGTCGGTGCCCACGTCGCCCCAGGTCCGCGCGGCCGGTGCTCGTGGCCCACTGTTCACCCCCGCTTTGTGCGTGCGTTCACAAGGACATAACCTGGCGGCGAGACCGGCTCACACCGCCGGCGCCCGCAGTTCCCAGGCGGCCAGCCCGACGGCTGCGGCCGCCGCGCCGCCGGGGCGGCCGGGACCGCGCGGGCCGGCGGTCCCGTCACACCGCCAGGAGTGGAACCCCGTGACACGCCCGTCTTCCCGGCCCCGCGACCGGGGCATCCCGGAGGCAACGGTCGCACGGCTGCCGGTCTACCTGCGGGCGCTGCACGGCCTCACCGACCGGGGCGTGCCCACCGTCTCCTCGGAGGAGCTGGCCGCCGCGGCGGGGGTGAACTCCGCCAAGCTGCGCAAGGACCTCTCCCACCTGGGCTCCTACGGCACCCGCGGCGTCGGCTACGACGTCGAGTACCTGATCTACCAGATCTCCCGTGAGCTGGGCCTCACCCAGGACTGGGCGGTGGCCATCGTCGGCGCCGGTAACCTTGGACGCGCGCTGGCCAACTACGGCGGATTCGTCTCGCGGGGCTTCCGGATCGCCGCCCTGCTCGACGTCCAGGAGTCCCTGGTGGGAGCGGAGGTGGCCGGGCTGAGGGTCGAGCACTCCGACCAGCTGGAGGCGGTGGTGCGGCAGCGGCGGGTGTCCATCGGGGTCATCGCCACCTCCGCCGCGGGCGCGCAGACCGTCTGCGACCGTTTCGTGTCGGCCGGAGTCACCAGCATCCTCAATTTCGCCCCGGTAGTTTTGAACGTGCCGGAGGGTGTCGACGTCCGCAAGGTCGACCTCTCCATCGAGCTGCAGATCCTCGCCTTCCACGAGCAGCGCAAGGCGGCCGGCGCCCTCGGGCCCGACTGGAACGTCTCCGTCGAGCCGCCCCCGGCCCCGCCCGAGCGCGTCGGGGGCCGGATCCCGGTCGACGCGGTCGACGCCGCAGAGGAGGAGGGCCGATGAGCGTCCTGGTCGTCGGACTGAGCCACCGCAGCGCCCCGGTGGCGCTGCTGGAGCGGGCCGCGCTCACCGGCGAACCGCTGGTCAAGATGCTCACCGACCTGCACGCCGCGTCCTCGGTGGCCGAGGTGATGGCCGTCTCCACCTGCAACCGGGTGGAGGTCTACGCCGCGGTCGACCGCTTCCACGGCGGCGTCGCCGCCGTCTCCGAGCTGCTGTCCTGGCACACCGGCATCCCGCTGGACGAACTCACCGCCTCGCTCTACGTCCACTACGAGGACCAGGCGGTGCAGCACCTGTTCTCCGTCGTCTGCGGACTCGACTCCATGGTCGTCGGCGAGGGGCAGATCCTCGGCCAGGTCCGCGAGGCGATCAAGACCGCGCAGGCCGAGGGCGTCATGGGCCGCACCCTCAACGAACTCGGCCAGCGGGCGCTGCGCGTCGGCAAGCGCGCCCACACCGAGACCCACATCGACCACGCCGGTGCCGACCTCGTCGCCCTCGGCCTCACCGTGGCGGGCCGCTCGCTGGGCCCGCTGCCCGGCCTGCACACCCTCGTCGTGGGGGCCGGCTCGATGAGCGCGCTCGCCGCGAGCACCCTGGCCAGGCGCGGCGTTACCCGCCTTACCGTCGCCAACCGCACCCACTCCCGCGCCGAGCGGCTGGCCGAGTGCCTGGGCGAGGGCTTCGAGGGCATGTCCGCGCAGGCGGTGCCCTTCGCCGAGGCCGGAGCCGCCCTCGCCGACGCCGACCTGGTGATCTCCTGCACCGGCGCGCAGGGCACCGTGATCACGGCCGACGCGGTCCGCTCCGCGCTGGCCGGCCGCCCCGAGCGTCCGCTGGTGCTGCTCGACCTCGCCCTGCCCCACGACGTCGACCCGGCCGCCGCCCAGGTGCCGGGCGCCGTTCTGGTGAACCTCGCCGAACTCCAGGCCGCCACCGCCGACCGCGGCGCCGACGCGGCCGGGCGCGCCGCCGACATCCAAGCGGTGCGCGCCATCGTCGCCGACGAGGTCGCCGCCTTCCTCACCGAGCAGCGCACCGCCCGCGTCGCCCCCACCATCGTCGCGCTGCGCGGCAGAGCCAAGCTGGTGGTCGACGCCGAGATCGAGCGCCTGCAGGGCCGGCTGCCCGGCCTGGACGACCGCACCCGCGGCGAGATCACCCGCGCGCTGCGCCGGGTGGCCGACAAGCTGCTGCACCAGCCCACCGTGCGGGTCAAGGAGCTGGCCGGCGGCCCCGGCGGCGACTCCTACGAGGCGGCCCTGCGGGAGCTGTTCGCGCTCGACACCGCCGCGCCCGACGCGGTGAGCCGCGCCCGCATCGACGACCTGCGCGCCCCGGAGGCCGCCCGGCCACCGTCCCCCCGCACCGACGCGTCCCCGGCCGGCGGCCCGCCGGACCCCCGGCCATGACGCCGGCCGGCCCCCGCCTCGCCCGCCGACCGCGCGGCGCCGCCGCGCGACGGGAGAAGAACCGATGAGTCCGACACACCGCCCCGGCGGCCCGCCGCTGCGGCTGGGCACCCGCCGCAGCCTGATGGCCACCACCCAGTCCCAGGCCGTCGCCGACGCGCTCACCGAGCGCACCGGCGCCGCCGTGGAGCTGGTCGGCGTCACCACCTACGGCGACGTCACCACCACCCACCTCGCCCAGCTCGGCGGCACGGGCGTGTTCGTCAGCGCGCTCCGCGACAAGCTGCTGGCCGACGAGATCGACTTCGCCGTCCACTCCCTCAAGGACCTGCCCACCGCGGCGCCCGAGGGCCTGGCCCTGGCGGCCGTGCCCGCCCGCGACGACCACCGCGACGCGCTGTGCGCCCGCGGCGGCGCCGACCTCACAGCGCTTCCGCCGGGCGCGCGGGTCGGCACCGGCGCGCCGCGCCGGGTGGCGCAGCTGGCCGCCATCCGCCCCGACCTCGCCTACGTGCCGATCCGCGGCAATGCCGACACCCGCCTGGGCAAGGTCGCCTCCGGCGAGCTGGACGCCGTGGTGCTGGCGCACGCGGGCCTGCGCCGGATCGGCAGGCTGGCCGAGGTCACCGAAGTCCTGGACGACGACCGGATGCTGCCCGCCCCCGGACAGGGCGCGCTCGCCGTGGAGTGCCGAGCCGACCGGCCCGACCTGGTAGAACTGCTCGGTGCGCTCGACGACCCCGCCACCCGGCGGGCCGTCACCGCCGAGCGCACCGTGCTGGCGGTGCTGGAGGCCGGCTGCTCGGCGCCGGTGGGCGCGTACGCGTCCGAGAGCGGCGGGCGGCTCGACCTGCGCGCCGCCGTGATCGCGGTCGACGGCACCGACCGGGTGCGGATGGAGATGAGCGCCGACGTCGGTTCGGCCGCCGAACTGGGGCGGGCCCTCGCCGAGCGGATGCTCGAACGGGGGGCCGACGCGCTGATGGGAGGGAAGCCACGGTGAGTTCCGCGATGGACCAGGCACCGGCAACGGATTCCGACGCCGGACGGGACGCCGCCGAGGCCGCGTCCGCGGGCACGGGCGCACGCGAGGACCGCTGGCGCTCCGGCGGCGTGTGGCTGGTGGGCATCGGCCCCGGCGACGACGAGCTGCTGACCCTGCGCGCGGTGCGCGCGCTGCGCGGCGCCGACCTGGTGCTGACGCAGCGCGAGGTCGCCTCCGAGCGGCTCGCCGGCTACCGCGAGCCGGTGCTGCGCCACTGCGCCGCCGAGGCCGAGATCGTCGACACCGGCGAGATCGGCCGGGAGGAGGCCGAGCGGCTGGCGGTGGCCGCCGCCGGCGAGGGCCGCCGGGTGGTGCGCCTGTACAGCGGCGACCCCTTCTTCTTCTGCGACGGCGCCGGCCTCGCCGCCGCCTGCCGGGCGGCCGGGGTGCCGGTCGAGGTGGTGCCGGGCGTGCCCGCCGCCACCGCCGTGGCCGCCTACGCGGGGATCCCGCTCAGCGCCGCCTCCGGCGAGGTGCGGGTGCTGGACGCCGGCGACGGCACCGTCGACTGGGAGCGGGCCGGATCCGGCACCGCCACCCTGGTGGTGTTCTTCGCCGAGCCGGTCCTCGACGACCTCGCCAAGCGGGTGCAGGCGGCCGGGCGGCCCGCCGAGACGCCGGTGGCCGTGGTGCAGATGGGCACCACCACCGAGCAGACCACCCTGGTCTCCACCCTGGGCGCGGTCGCGTCGGAGTCCCGCAAGGTGGGGGTGTCCGGCCCGGCGCTGGTCATCGTCGGCGAGGCCGTGGCGCGCCGCGACGAACTGTCCTGGTTCGAGTCCAAGCCGCTGTACGGCTGGCGCGTGCTGGTGCCGCGCACCAAGGAGCAGGCGGCCGGGCTGTCGGAGCAGCTGCGCTCCTACGGCGCGGTGCCCGAGGAGGTGCCCACCATCTCGGTGGAGCCGCCGCGCACCCCCCAGCAGATGGAGCGGGCCGTGCGCGGCCTGGTCACCGGCCGCTACCAGTGGGTCGCCTTCACCTCCGTCAACGCGGTGCGCGCCATCCGGGAGCGCTTCGAGGAGTACGGCCTGGACGCACGCGCCTTCGCCGGGGTGAAGGTCGCCGCCGTCGGCGAGCAGACCGCGGCCGCGCTGGCCGCCTTCGGCATCCGGGCCGACCTGGTGCCCGACGGCGAGCAGTCCAGCGAGGGGCTGCTGCGGGTCTGGCCGCCCTACGACGCCGAACTCGACCCCATCGAGCGGGTGCTGCTGCCGCGCGCCGACATCGCCACCGAGACCCTCGCGGCCGGCCTGGGCAAGCTCGGCTGGGAGGTCGACGACATCACCGCCTACCGCACCGTGCGCGCCGCCCCGCCGCCCGCGCCGATCCGCGAGGCCATCAAGGGCGGCGGCTTCGACGCGGTGCTGTTCACCTCCTCCTCCACGGTCCGCAACCTGGTGGGGATCGCGGGCAAGCCGCACAACGTCACCACCATCGCGGTCATCGGGCCGCAGACCGCGAAGACCGCCGAGGAGTACGGTCTGCGGGTCGACGTGCGGGCGCCGCGTGCGTCCGTGGCCGAACTGGCCGCCGCGCTGGCGGAGTTCGGCGCCGAGCACCGCCGCAGGCAGGTCGAGGCCGGCCAGGCGGTGCGCAGGCCCAGCCAGATGCGACGTGGACGGAGGAAGACCACATGAGCCGCTACGCGGACGCCGGATTCCCGCAGGCGCGGCCCAGGAGGCTGCGCCGCACCCCCGCGATGCGCCGCCTGGTGGCCCAGACCCGGCTGGACCCGGCCGAGCTGATCCTGCCGATGTTCGTCAAGGAGGGCATCGGCGAGCCGCAGCCGGTGCCGTCGATGCCCGGAGTGGTGCAGCACACCCGCGACAGCCTGCGCAAGGCGGCGCACGAGGCGACGGCGGCCGGGGTGGGCGGGCTGATCCTGTTCGGCATCCCGCAGGCCAAGGACGAGCGGGGCTCGGCGGCCGACGACCCCGACGGCATCGTGCAGCAGGCGCTGCGCGATCTCACCGCCGACCTCGGCGACGCCACCGTGCTGATGGCCGACCTCTGCCTGGACGAGTACACCTCCCACGGCCACTGCGGGGTGCTCACCCCCGGCGGCGAGGTCGACAACGACGCCACCCTGGAGCGGTACGCCTCCATCGCGGTGGCGCAGGCTGACGCCGGGGCGCAGGTGGTGGGCCCGAGCGGCATGATGGACGGCCAGGTGGCGGCGATCCGCCGCGCCCTGGACGGCGCCGGCCACACCGAGACGGCGGTGCTGGCCTACTCCGTCAAGTACTCCTCGGCCTTCTACGGTCCGTTCCGCGAGGCGGCGGAGTGCGCGCCGCGCTTCGGCGACCGCTCCTCCTACCAGCAGGACCCGGCCAATGCCGGGGAGGCGCTGCGCGAGGTGCGGCTCGACCTCGCCGAGGGCGCCGACATGGTCATGGTCAAGCCCGGCCTCGCCTACCTCGACATCGTGCGCCGCGTCGCCGACGAGGTCGACGTGCCGGTCGCCGCCTACCAGGTCAGCGGCGAGTACGCCATGGTCGAGGCCGCCGCCGCCAATGGCTGGCTCGACCGCGACCGCGCCATCATGGAGACCCTCATCTCGTTCCGCCGCGCCGGCGCGCAGCTCATCCTCACCTACTGGGCCACCGAGGTCGCCCGCCGCCTGTCGGAGTCCTGACCGGCCGCCGGGGCGGCCCCGGTCGCCCCGGCGGCCGGCCGGCCGGGATCCCCCGCAGGGCGGGCGGCGGCGTGCCGCCCCGGGTCGAGGGCGCGACCGTCCGGGAGATCACCGGAAGCGCTCCGGGACGGACCTCAGCTGCGCGTCCAGCGACCAGCCGGGCGGCCGCAGCCGCGGCTTGAACCAGCGCGCGCCCCGGCGCAGCCACTCGCGGCGGTAGCCGCGGACGCCCTCGACCGTGGCGTCCTCGAAGCCGGACTCCACCCCGCAGCACGGGCAGATCCGGAACCCGGACGGCGGGCGGGCGGCGGGATGCCAGTTCGTCTCGCCCGGGCCGTAGCCGCACACCCGGCAGTGCTCCGCCTCCTCAGCGGGCGAGGGACAGGGCGAGGACTTCCGCATGACTCCACCTCAAGGCGCGCGCAGACCGGATGTGACGGCCCCCCTCCGCACGCTCAGTCCACCATGCCGCCCACCGCCGGACCAGGGTCCGCGGGCCCACGCCCACCTGCCCCGGGCGGGGCCCGGCGGCCCGGGCCCGCCGGCACCGGAACGGGTCCGCCGGCCCGGGCCCGGCCGGGCACCTGCGGCGCGGTCAGCCGGCGGGCTGGTCGTCCACCTGGATGTCGAAGTCGACCTGGCCGCCCTCCACGGCGGACGCGGTCACCGTCACGCCGAGGGTGGTGCCCTCATGGGTGAGCTCGCAGCGGATGCTCGCCCCCACCTCCGCGGGCAGATCCTCGGGGCAGGTGACCTCCTCCGGCTCGTACCCGACCTGGGCGGCCAGCTCCGAACTCACCTGAGAGGCCACCTCGTCGGCCGACACCGCGCCACCTCCCGCGCTGAACTCGAAACTGCACGCCCCGAGCAGCAGCACTCCGGCCGCCGCCGCCGTGGCCGCGGTCCAACGGATCTTCCTCACGCCATCACCTGTTTCCCATCATCGATTGCCGTGCACGGACGTAGACGCGCCGCCCGCCGATGATGATCCACAGCTCGGCCCGAGAACCGGCCATGACCGGCTCCGGACAGCGCACCGCCGGCCGGTGCGGCGGGGCGAGGCCGGCGCGTCGCGGCAGCCGGCGGTCTAGCGGTCCGGCCTCGGTCGGACCCTCTGGGGGCCGGCCATGACGGCCCCCGTCCGCACGCTCGGTCCAGCACGCCGTCCGTCTGCTGGGACAGAGCCCGCCGACCGGGGCGGGCGGCCGCGGCTGCGCACCGGGTCAGTCCGCACCGCTCGGCCGCCCGATCGTCGCGACGGCGAGTTCATCGACCTCGCCGTCCGCCACGGACACCACGGTGGCCTGCACGCTCTCGGCGGTTCCGTCCCAGGTGACCCGGCAGACCGCGGTCGCCCCCGGCCGGGCGGGCAGGGAGCGCGGGCAAGAGACGCCGTCAGGCGGGCGGCCGTTCTGCTCGGCCAGCGCCGAGCCCACCTCGCGGGCCAGTTCGGCGGCCGGCAAGCCGCCCGCCCCGGCGCAGCCCGCGAGGCCGCCCAGGCCGAGCAGCGCCCAGGCGGCGACGGCCGCGCGCAATCTGGTCTTCGTCTCCATAACGGCTCCCCTCGCCGACCGCGGTCCAGGTACAGACGCGGCACCGCCGGGGGAGGATCCGGGTGCGGGGGAGAAGCCGGCGGCCGGACCGGTGGATCGTCGGCCGGTACGGGTAGCCGTCGCTCTCCGGGAGTCGCCCGATCGTGGTCGTCGGCCGTGTCGGGCGCCGGCGGCAGGGGCGGCGGTCCGAGGGACGGCGGCGCGGACCTCGCCGTCGGGGGCGGGACAGCCGCCGGGACCGGCACCGGTGTCACCGGAGCGCGTTCAAGCGGTCGACCGCCCGCTGGTAGGAGCCGCCGTGCCCCGGGTTCAGCCGGGTCATGGCCTCGAAGAAGGCGGCGCCGTTCACGGCGAGCGCGCGCAGCAGCTCCGCCTCGTCGGCCTCGGCCGTGCGGACATGGCCGGGCGTGCCCATGTCCAGCGCCAGCAGGATCCGGCCCGGCCGGGTGCGGGTGAGCCGGAACCGGATCGGCTGCCCGGGGAAGTACACCTGGGCGTCGCCGGTGGCGACCGCGTCGGCGGCCGGCGAGCCGATGTAGGCCCACAGCTGGTCGACGTAGTCGACCAGGCCCGGGTCCAGGACCTCGGTGCCGTCGACGACCAGGCGTATCGCCCCCTCGACGTGGTCGCCGTCGCGCAAGGGCCCCTCGAACGCGCCGACCGGGACGAGCCGGCCGCCGCCGGCCGCCAGGAAGCTCTCGATCGTGACCATCAGCCCTCCCGGTCCCGGGGCGGCGGCGCGCACGGCCGGAGGACCCCGCCGCGGCCCGCGGACGGGGCGCCGCGCCTCAGCCCGGCCCTGCGGTGCTGAAGGTGACGGTCGGGCCGTAGGCGCCGTCCTCCTCGTCGGTGACGACCACGGAGACCGCGCGCCCGGGGTAGCGCCCGGCCAGCACGCCCTGCCAGCACTCGCCGATCGCCTGGGCCAGCTGGATGGCGGCGTACTCGCCGCAGGCGTCCACGTTCACCTGGGTGAACAGGTCGAACAGCACGGTCTGGTTGACCGCGGCCTCCGCCGCCGCGACGTCGCCGTGGAGGTGGGCCGACCATACGTCCACGCCGTCGGGGCTGAAGCGGTCCTCAAGGAACACACCGCCCCGGTACTCGACGGTGGCCGGGTTGAACAGCCACGCCGCCGCGAGCACGGACAGGTAGCGCCCCGGCTCGTTGAGGTAGGCCACCGGGCCGAGGTCCGTGATCGGCGGAGTGAAGGAGTTCTGCCACTCCGCGATGGGCTCGGGCACCGCGCGGTGCCGCCACACGGGGTGGGACATGGTCACGGCGGCCCTCACGCGTCGGCGCAGTCGCGGCGGAGACGATCCCGCGCGTCGGCCACCACGGATCGGGCGAAGGGCGCATCCGCCTCCAGCGGCGGCCGCTCGGGCGGGTAGAGCTCGTCCGTCGCCCGGTCGGCGTAGGCGAGGCAGCGCAGCGCCCACAGCCGCTCGTCCTCGGACGCGGCCGCGTCGTGCAGGTCGAGGAGCGCGGTCAGCAGCGTGCAACTGGCCGCGCCGCGCAGGTGCTCGGCGGCGGCGGAGCACGCCGACACGCGCACGTCCCCGGTCTCGTCCCACGGGACGCCGCGCACCAGCCGGTCGACCTCGGCCTCGCACGCGGCGACCGCGTGCCAGCGGCGGCCCACGATGCGCAGGCAGTGGATCAGTTCGTCGGGGTCGCGCGACTCGCGCAGCGTCCGCCGGACCAGCGGCAGGTGCGCCGCCGCGGAGCCGGCGTAGTAGAGCACCCGCAGCGCGGTCCGGCGGGTCTGCGGGTCCGTGCCGGACGCGATCGCGGCCGCGGCCGCGTCGACCCCGGCGGCGTCCAGGCGGCCGCGCCTGGCGCGCAGCGCCAGCTCCTCCATCTCCTCAGCCGTCGAGGGGGACATGTGACCACCGACCTCCGTCACTGCAGTGCGAGAAACTCGTCGAGCGTGCCGGTGTACGCCGTGCTGCGGGTGGGCGCGTTCTCGTTCAAGATGATGATCACGCCTCGTTCGGAGTCGTACCAGGCCGACCGGCCGTTGCGGAGGTTCGGCTGCCGCAGCGCGCCCGACCCCTCGCGCATCTGGCCGGCCAGGTACTCGGTGAACTCGTCGTTGTTGGAGAAGCCCAGCTCCCGGGCGCGGTTGGAGTGCTGGGCGATGAGGGCCGCGTCCTCTTGGAGGAAGAACTCCTCGTCCGTCATGTCGTCCGGTCGGTCGTCGTCCGGCCGATCGTCGTCCGGCGGGCACATGACGGTGGTGTTGTGCACGAGCAGGTCGGTGGAGCCCGCCGTGACGTAGTAGGTGTGGTGCTCGGCGACCGTGAGGTTGTGCACCCGCTGCGGCCGTACGCGCGTGTCGAGGGACTCCACGGCGACCTGGCCGCCGCCGGGCACGGTGAGGCGGTCGCCGACCTCCAGTTCGGCGGCCCCGACCCACTCCCCGTCCTCCTGCAGCCAGAAGGGGTGGGTGTCGGTGGCGGTCAGGGTGCCGCCGCCGGCGACGCCCACCTCCACCAGGATCTTGATCCCCGACGTGGTGATGAGGTCGGTGACGGGCTCGGCCGAAGTGCGGCCGGTGGCCGGATCGGTGGCGAGCACGTGGTCGCCCACCTCGACGTACTCGATAGGGACCCGGCTCCCGTCGGCGAGCAGCACGGGGGTGCCGGGGACGAAGCTGGACCGGCGGCGGCAGGCGTCGCGGGCGTCGTCCAGCCGCTCGCGGGCCTGTTCGAGTTCGCGGCGGCGGTCCAGGAAGCGGTTGGCCAGCCGCCAGATGGTGGGCAGCCGCCGGGCCAGCTTGAGCGCCTTGGTCCACGGCACCAGGTCGATCAGCGCGGTGATGCAGGCGATGATGTCGCCCTCGGTGAGGCAGGCCTCGATGTCCTCCAGCGGAATGGCCAGCTCGACCAGTTCGAGGAGGATGTCGTCCCAGACCTCGTCCATGGCGTCCTCGGCGTCGGCGTGCGCCTCCTCCGCCGCCTGGAGTTCGTCGGCCGCGTCCTGGCCACCGCTGGAGTCGCCGCCGCCGGGGTCGTCGGAGCCGGGGCCCTCAGTGCCGTCGGTGCCGTCGGCGCCGGAGCCGTCGCCGGGCTCCTCGCACTCCGCCGCGTTGTCGGGGTTCTGGAAGAGCCGGCACAGCCCGGCCTCGGTGCCGTCGGCGACGCGGGCGGGCAGGCCCGAGGCGATGAGGATGCCGACGAGGGCCGCGGCGACCGCGATCAGCGCCGCGTACTCCAGGGCCGAGGCGCCGGTCTCGTGGTGGCGGCGCGCACGCCACACCCATCGGTTCACCAGGGCACCCCGTAGCTGGGCTCGGACTCGGTAGGGCATCAGCGTACTGCTCGCACCCGCCCCGGCTTAAGGGTCCCTGAGCCCATTGGCGGGCCCGGAACGGGCCCAGGGCGGCCGTCGCGCTCGTGGGGCCGAGCCCGGGGGGCCGGCCGGCCGCTGGGCGGCTGCGCAGATGGCCGTTAGGCTTCCGGAACTGTGAGACGTGCAGCCTCCTTCGCCGCGGCCCTCGTCCTGGTGCTCGCCGCCACGGCCTGCCAGGGCGGCGAGCCCGCCGTCGACGCCTCCGCCGAGCCCGAGGCCGGCGGGCCGGCCTGGGGGGCGACCCCCGACGCCGGGGCGGTCACGCGGCCGGGAGCGCTGCCCGAGGACGCGCCGGCGCTGGCCGCCCTGGTCGCCGAGCAGGTCGCGGCCGCCGGCACGCTGCGCAGCGAGGTCTCGATCACCATCCCGGGGCAGTCCCGCGAGGACACGCTGACGGCCGAGGTCATCACGGGCGAGGAACCCGTCGCCCGCATCACCATCGACCAGTACACCCCCGAGGAGGGCGCGGAGGCCGAGCCGCCGGCCACCGAGCTGATCCTGGCCCAGGACGTCGTCTACGCGCTGCAGGACCAGGCAGCGCTCGAACTGGGCGAACGTCCCTGGATCAGGCTGAGCCGCGAGGAGCTGGCCGCCTACGAGGCCGAACTCGGGCCCTTCGTCGCCATCTTCGACCAGATCTTCGCGATCGCCGAGGAGGCCAGGATGGACGCCTCCACCGAGAACCTGGTCGCGCTGGTGGAGGCCGGCGAGCTGACCGAGGGCCCAGTGGCGGATTCCTCGGAGGGCGCCGCCGCGCAGCGCTACGAGGGCACGGCGCCGATGGCGGTGCTGGGCCGCAACAGCGCCGACGAGGCTTACGACACGCTCATCGAGGAGGGTGTCGACACCGTGGAGTGGACGCTGCTGCTGGACGAGCGGGGGCTGCCGCTCCGCTTCGACGTGCAGGTGGAGGTCGAGACCGGCACCCGGGCGCTGAGCAGCGCCGCCTACTCCGGCTGGGCCGAGCCGATCGACATCGCGCTGCCGCCGGAGGACGAGATCTCGTCGCTGCAGACCCTGGTGGAGGACGCCGGGGAGGGCGGCGGCTGAACCCGCACCGGGCGGCCCCCGCGGCGCCGCCGCGGCCGCGCGGCGGGTAGCGTCGGAGGCGTTGCGGGATACCGTCGCGACCCCCGGGTGGACCGGGTGGCCCGCGGTCCGTCCACGGTGGTGGGCGGGCGCGTGCGCACCCGTCCTTTATCCGGGAGTGCCCCCGCTCGCGGCTCGGTTACCGGCATCATCGAGGTACGCCGGAACTCCCCCGAATCCGCGTGCGGCGAACCCGCGCGCCGGTGGCCGGGGTCCGCGTGCCAGGCAGGCGACACCGACGGGAGCGCGCATGGTCGAGCTGGTCACTCGCAAGGGGCAGCAGCGGGGTCCGAGCCGGACCCTGGCGGCGGCGCTGGAGTACGCGGCGCTGGGCTGGCCGGTGTGCCCGGGCGCGTACCCGCTGCGCGACGGCCCGCGGGCCTGCTCCTGCGACCGGATCGGCTGCCCCGACCCCGGCGGCCACCCGGCGTCGGCGGTGTGGGGCTGGCAGGCCACCACGGAACCGGAGACGATCGGCCGCTGGTGGGCGGCGGAGCCCGAGGCGAACATCGTGCTGCCGACGGGGCGCGTCTTCGACGTCTTCGACGTCCCGGCCGCGGCCGGGGTGATGGCGCTGGCGCGGATGGGGCGCGCGGGCGTCCACGTGGGGCCGGTGGCCGCCTACGACGCGCAGCGCTACCTGTTCTTCGTGGCCACCAGGGGCGCGCCCGAGGACGAGGACGAATGGTGGTCCTGCCACCTGGACTGCTTCCCCGAGACCAACGAGGACGCCCCGGGGCTGCGCTGGCACTGCCGCGACAGTTACGTGATCGCGCCGCCCTCGCGGCTGCCGTCGAGCAACGAGGTGGCCTGGATCCGCCGCCCCGTCGACCGCGAGCTGCCCGACCCGATCGTGGTGCTGGACATCCTGGTCGACGCCTGCGACGAGATGTAGCCGGGCGGGGATCTCGTTCCGGCCCGTCCGGCGCGGGCGGGTGGTCCGGGAAGCCGGGGCCGGTCGGGTGCGGGAAGAAACGCGCCACGGCGTGCGCGGGGGCGCGGTCCGGGCCTTGTGCGGCGCAAGCCGGAGCGGAACGCTGTTGACCAAGGGGCTTCCCCCGCGACGATCCGACGGCCGGTTCCCGCGCCGCCGCCCCCTCACAACCGCCGTTCGGCCACCACGATGCCGTCGGAGTCGCTGTAGAGCCAGGCGCCGGGGCGGAAGACGACGCCGCCGAAGGCGACGGGCTCGTCGGCGGAGCCGGCGCCCGCCTTGGCGGAGCGGCGCGGGTTGGAGCCCAGGGCCTTGACGCCGAGGTGCAGGCCGCGCAGGGCGTCGACGTCGCGGACGGCGCCGTACACCACCACACCGGCCCAGCCGCCCTTGGCGGCGGCGCCCGCGATCACGTCGCCCACCAGGGCCGTGCGCAGCGAGCCGCCGCCGTCGACCACCAGCACCCGGCCCTCGCCGGGGCTGGTCAGCAGCAGCTTGACGAGGGTGTTGTCCTCGTGGCACTTGACCGTGGCGATCGGGCCGGCGAAGGAGCTGCGCCCGCCGTACTGGCGGAACTGCACCTCGCAGCTCTGCAGCTCGTCGCCGTGCCGGTCGATCAGGTCCGCGGTGGCGGGTGCGTCGGTCATGGCGGCTCCTCGTGAGCGAATCGGTTCGGAGAAGGGGCGTCGGACCGCCGATTCTGGCAGCCGCCGCGGCCGGCCGCGCGGACGGGGCGGCCGGTGCGCGCACCGGCCCGGCACCTGCCAGACTGGCCCCGTGGGTACCGAGCGGACGCGATCGCGCGAACTCTTCGACCAGGCCGGCGCCGTCATCCCGGGCGGGGTGAACTCCCCCGTGCGCGCCTTCGGCGCCGTTGGCGGCACACCGCCGTTCATCGTCTCCGGCGACGGCCCCTACATCACCGACGCCGACGGCAACCGCTACGTCGACCTGGTCTGCTCCTGGGGGCCGCTCATCCTGGGCCACGCCCACCCCGAGGTCGTCGCCGCGCTGCGCGAGGCGGCCGGCCGGGGCACCTCCTTCGGCGCGCCCACCCCCGGCGAGGTCGAACTGGCCGCCGAGATCACCGCCCGCGCCCCCGTCGAGCGGGTCCGGCTGGTGAACTCCGGCACGGAGGCGACGATGTCGGCCGTCCGGCTGGCCAGGGGCGTCACCGGCCGCAGCAAGGTGGTCAAGTTCGCCGGCTGCTACCACGGCCACGTCGACGCGCTGCTCGCCTCGGCCGGCTCCGGGGTGGCCACCTTCGCGCTGCCCGACTCCCCCGGCGTCACCGGCGCGGTCGCCGCCGACACCATCGTGCTGCCCTACAACAACCCCGCCGCCGTCGACGCCGCCTTCGCCGCGGCCGGCGCCGAGATCGCGGCGGTCATCACCGAGGCGTGCCCGGCCAACATGGGCGTGGTGCCGCCGCTGGACGGCTTCAACGCCAGGCTGCGCGAGGTCACCGCCGAGCACGGCGCCCTGCTCATCTCCGACGAGGTGCTGACCGGCTTCCGGGTCACCCGCTCGGGCTGGTTCGGCCGCGAGGGCGTCGTCCCCGACCTGATGACCTTCGGCAAGGTCATGGGCGGCGGCCTGCCCGCCGCCGCCTTCGGCGGCCGCGCCGAGCTGATGGACGCGCTCACCCCGTCGGGCTCCGTCTACCAGGCCGGCACCCTGTCGGGGAACCCGCTGGCCACCGCGGCGGGGCTGGCCACCCTGCGCGCCGCCACCGACGAGGTCTACGCCCGCATCGACGCGGTCGCCGCCGCCATCGGCGCCGCCGCCTCGGCGGCGCTCAGCGCCGAGGGGGTGCCGCACCGCCTGCAGACGGCGGGGAACCTCTTCTCGGTCTTCTTCACCGACGGCCCCGAGCCCGTCACCGACTTCGACCAGGCCCGCCGCCAGCACACCGACCGCTTCGCCGTCTTCTTCCACGCCATGCTCGACCGGGGCGTGTACCTGCCGCCGGCCGCCTTCGAGGCCTGGTTCTGCTCCGCCGCCCACGACGACGCCGCCGTGGAGCGCGTCCTCGACGCCCTGCCGCAGGCCGCGCGCGCCGTCGCCGCGATGTGACCCCCGGCCCTCCACCCGTGTCCGTCCGCTGCCATACGGTGAGTGCTGCGGAACGCCACGGGCGGGCGCTGGATCGCCTTGCCCGCCGGGCGATCGGAGCACGGAGCGGCTTGGGAGTGTCCGGATGCGCAGTGGCCCGCCGGAGGTACGCCGGGGCGGCAGAGGCTTCCTCCAACGCCTGCGGACGCGCCGCATCTGGGCGGGCACCGCCGCCGTCGTCGTCTTCCTGAGCGCCATCGTGGTGGAACTCGGCGCGCTGCCGTGGATCGGCACCCTGGGCGGCTGGGGCCTGGGCATGGTGATCGGCACCGGGGTGCTCTTCGCCTTCCTCGCCGCCTTCACCGACCCCATCCCGCGCGACCGCAGCGCCTCCTTCGAACGCACCCTGGTGCCGCGCCAGCTGCCCAAGGACTCCGAGGGCCTGGTCGGGCGCCGCGCCGAACTCGCCACGCTGGCCGCGCACTTCCAGCGCTTCCCGCGCCCGGCGATGCGCGCGCCGATGGCCAACCTGGCCCGCTGGTTCCGCCGGCTGGCCCGGGGCGGCCGTCCCAACGGGCCGCTGGTGGTGGCCGTCTACGGCCCGGGCGGCACCGGCAAGACGGCGATCGCCACCCGGCTGGCGCACCAGGTCGCCGACCGCTTCCCCGACGGCCAGCTCTACGTGAACCTGCGCGGCGCCGGCGGGCAGCACGGCCGCCGCCCGCAGACCGTGATCAACGACTTCCTGCAGGCCTTCGGCGCCCGCCCGCCCACCGACCTGGGCGGCCTGGAGGCGCTGGCCCGGCTGTGGCGCACCCACACCTTCGGCCGCCGGCTGCTGATCTTCCTGGACAACGCCAAGGACGAGGCGCAGGTGCGCGCGCTGCTGCCCAACGGCTCGCGCTGCGCCGTCATCGTCACCAGCCGCCAGGAGCTGGCGCTGGGCGCGGCCGAGACGGTGCACCTGTCCGGGCTCGAGCCCGACGACGGCCTACGGCTGCTGGCCCACCTCGCCGGGCCCGAGCGGATCGATGCCGAGCCCGAGGCGGCGCGGGCCATCCTGCGCGTGTGCGGCGACCTCCCGCTGGCGATCAGCGTCTGCGGCGGCCTACTCCACCGCAACCAGGACTGGCGGGCCTCCTTCCTGGCCATGAAGCTCTCCGAGGACCTCGGCCCGGTGCTGGACGGCGTCCGGGCCAGCGTCATGGTCAGCTACGACGCCCGCACCGAACAGGAGAAACGGCTGCTGCAGTTCCTCTCCTTCCTCGACGTCGACTCCTTCCCGGAGTGGATCGGGGTGCCGCTGCTGCCCTGCGAGCCGCGCGAGTCGCGGCAGCTGCTGGAGCGGCTGGCCCGGCAGAGCCTGGTCGAGACGGTCGCCGTCGACGGCACCGACACGCTGAGATACCGGCTGCACGACCTGGTGCGGGCGGTGCTGCTGGACCTGTGGCAGGAGAGTACCCCGCGCCTGGCCCGGCCCAGCTGGTGGCCGCGGCTGCCCTGGCAGGGGGACGCCACCGTCGAGCGGCGCGCCGCGCTGGTCCGGGTGATCGACCTCTACGCCCGGCTGGCGCGCCGCGCCGCCGCCGCGCGCTGGCCGCAGGACTGGGCGACCGGATCGCCGCCCGGCATGGGGAGGACCGACGAGCCGGCGCCGCCGCTGGGCCGCGACAACGCCGGCGCCCGCCCGGCGCTGTGGCTGGCGGCCGAGCGGCGCACCCTGCTGTTCTGCCTGGACCAGGCCGAGGACCTGGGCGAGTGGGGGCTGTGCTGGCAGATCAGCCGCGCGCTGGCCTCGCTCTGCCACTCGCTGCGCAGCTACTGGACCGACTGGGACGCCGCCACCGAGGCGGGGCTGCGCGCCGCCGGGCAGGTGGGCAGCCCGCTGGCCCGCGCCATCGCCCAGCTGGACCGGGCCGCGCTGCTCAACGGGCGCGGCGACTACCAGGAGTCGGGGCGGCTCGGCGAGCTGGCCAGGCGGACCTTCCTGGCCGAGCGGCACCCGCTGTGGGCGGCCCGCGCGCTGCGCACCATCGGCATGAACAAGCGGCTGCTCGGCGACCTCGACGACGGCCGCACCGAACTGGCGCGCGCCATCGAGGAGTTCGAGCGGGCCGGCGATCCCTGGTGGCGGGCCAGGACCCTGCGCAACCTGGCCGAGGTGTACGAGTTCGAGCAGGACTACGCGCGGGCGGGCGAGCTGCTCGAGGAGGCGCTGGCCGTGTTCCGCGCCGGGAACAACCGCTACTCAGAGGCGCAGACCCTGCGCGCGCTCGGCGAGGTGCACAGCGCCCAGGGCGACCACGACCGGGGCGCGGAGCGGATCGAGGCCGCGATGGACCTGTTCCTGGAGCGCGACGAGCGCTGGGACCTCGCCCGCTGCCTGCGCGCCAAGGGCGAGATGAACCGCCCGGGCGCCGCCGACGACGAGTGGGACAGCCTGGACGCCGCCGAGAAGCTGCTGGAGCGCCTCGGCGACCAGTGGGGGGTGGCGCGCACCCGCTGGGCCAAGGCGCGGGCGCTGGCCCGCCGCGACCGGTCCGCGGAGGCGGGCCGGGAGTTCCGGCGCTGCGCCCGCACCTTCGCCGAACTCGGCGACAACTGGTGGTGCGCCCGGTCACGGCGGGCCGAGGCCGAGACCTACATCGAGGCCGGCCGCTACACTGACGCGCTGCTGCCGGCCCGCGCCGCCCTGGA
The DNA here is from genome assembly GCF_003002095.1 of Allonocardiopsis opalescens. GTDB lineage: Bacteria > Actinomycetota > Actinomycetes > Streptosporangiales > Streptosporangiaceae > Allonocardiopsis > Allonocardiopsis opalescens. The sequence continues at coordinate 530,597 of NZ_PVZC01000003.1, forward strand.
GGTCTACCAGGGGCTGGACAACACGGCGGGGACGGCGCGCGCCCACTACGTGCTCGGAATGGCCCTGCTCGGCGCGGGCGAACTGCTCCAGGCGCCCGAGCAGGCCAGGGCGGCGCTGGACCTGTACCGGCGGCTCGGCAACGAGGCCGGCGTGCGCCGCGCCAGGGCGCTGCTGGACGAGGCGTCCGGGTCCGATTCCGGACGCGACGGGCGGGCGGGGACATAGCTCGATATCGAGCGGCTAAGCTGCCGTCCGATGAGCGAAACGACAGTCGTGCACCTGCTCAGGCATGGTGAGGTGCACAATCCCGAGGGCGTCCTCTACGGGCGGCTGCCCGAATTCCACCTCAGCGACAACGGCCGGAACATGGCCAAGGCCGTGGCCGGGTGGTTCGCCGGGCACGACGTCGTCGCGCTGTACTCCTCCCCGCTGGAGCGGGCGCAGGAGACCGCCGAGCCGATCTCCGAGGCCTTCGGACTGCCGATCCACCTGGACGAGCGCCTGGTCGAGGCGGGCAACCGGCTCCAGGGCAAGATCGTCAACCGCGACGCGCTGCGCGACCCGCGCACCTGGCGCTACCTGTACAACCCGGTCCTGCCGTCCTGGGGCGAGCCCTACCACGAGATCCGCCGCCGGATGGTGGCGCAGATCCGCGCCGTCCGCGCCGAGGCGCGCGGCCGCGAGGCCGTCTGCGTCAGCCACCAGCTGCCCATCTGGATCACCCGCCGCGCCTCCGAGGGCCGCCGCCTGTGGCACCGCCCCGACCGCCGCCAGTGCGCCCTCGCCAGCGTCACCAGCCTCACCTTCGAACACGACCGCCTGGTCAGCGTCTCCTACACCGAACCCGCCGCCGGCCTCATCGTCGACTCGGGCCCGCCGGGGGCGTGAGCGGCGCGGGCAGGGGTGATCACGGGCCGTAGCGGGTATCGGCTGCGCGCGGCGGCCGGGTGGAGGGGCCGGGCAGGCCGCGCACCCCTGTTGAGGAGCAGGCCATGGCCGAAGGCCGGCAGGCCGACCCGTCCGCCGCGTTCGCGCGGCGGTTGGGGAAGTCGGCGAAGGAGCTGGGGGAGTCGAAGGTAGAGGATGACTGCCCGGACATCTGGGAGCTGGACAACGGGGATGTCGCGGTGATCGGACGTGACCTCACGGCCTCCTATGCGGCGCGGCTGCCCGCCGATGTGCGGATTGCCGCGAACGAGCGCTTGGTCGTCATTCCGGGCACGATGCTGCGGTCGGCGAAGCCGGATATCCCCGATGCCTGACGCGGCGGCCCTCCGGCTCGATTCGGCAATGGGCGAGCGGCTGGCCAGGCCGGAGTACCGGCGCGATTTCCGTGACAGGCACGCGCCCTTCCGTAACCGGCGGTCCTGGAAGTTCGAGCGTCGGCAGCACTTCGAGGAGGCCGACCCCAGCCGGGAGGCGCTGCGCGGACGCGACGGCGAGCAGGCCCGGCGGCACGCGGCCGAAGCGCTGCGCCTGTTCGCGCGGTACGACGGCCCCCGGGCGCCGGCCGCCCGCGAACGCCTCGGGACGGACCACGGAGGAAGGTGACGCCCATGAACCCCCACGATCCGCACGTGCACGTCCGGTCGGATGTGATCGGGGCCGACGCGGCCGCACGCGACATGATGGCGGCCACCTTCGGTCTTGTCGGCGAGCTGCCGAGCATCGTCGGCACCGGGTGCGGGCTGCGGGTGCCCTACGCGGCGACCTCGCCGAACCCCGACCGGGTCACCTGCCTGGCCTGTCGGGAGCATGGGCGGGCCGAGCACCTGCGGCTGGCCGAGCAGGTGGAGCGGCTGAGCCGGATGCCCGGGTCGGTCATCGGCGCGGCCGAGGCGGCGGCCGCCGCCTCGGGGCACCGCGAGCGGGCGGAGCGCTTCGCCGAGCCGCCCGGCTGACCTGCTCGGCGGCGCAAGGCAGCGGACCCGCGGGCCCGCTGCGCGCCATCTCCTGGTCCGAGCCCGCTCCCGCGCGCTTCTACTCCGCCGACCCCCACCCCCGCACGTTCTACTACGCGGTGTCGTTTACGCTGCCATTGAGCGGGGCGCTGGCTCCGCGCCGGACGCCGGGTGACCGGACGTCCCGTGACCGTCGCCGACGACCCGTATCGAGGTTCCGACCGTGCCCTCCGAGCCTCCCGCATCCCCGGTGCCCGCAGCGTCCGCAGTGCCTCCCGCGGGCGGGCGGCGGTCCGCCGCGCTGCCGCGCCTGCTCGCCGCCGCCGCGGCCGGCCTGCTGCTGCTGGCCGGGTGCGCCGACGACCCCACGACGGTGAGCAGCGCCGGGTACATCGAGGGCGACGGGTCCGTGACGACCTACCCCGTCGCCGAGCGGCAGCCGGCGCCCGAGGTGAGCGGGGAGACCCTGGACGGCGAGCCGCTGGACCTGGCCGACTACCGGGGGCAGGTCGTGGTGGTGAACTTCTGGGCCAGCTGGTGCCCGCCGTGCCGGGCCGAGACCCCGGCGCTGGAGGAGGTCTACACCGAGAACCGGGACCGGGGCCTGGCCTTCGTCGGCATCGACTTCAAGGACACCCGCACGGCCGCGCAGGCCTTCGTGCGCAACTATGGGGTGAGCTACCCGAGCCTGTACGACCAGCCGGGCCTGATCGCGCAGTCCTTCCACGGCACGGTGCCGCCCGCCGCGATCCCGAGCACCCTGGTGATCGACCGCGAGGGGCGGATCGCCGCCCGGGTGATCGGCTCCACCACCTACACCGGTCTGACCGAGCTGGTCGAGCCGGTGCTGGCGGAGGGCGAGCCGGACGGTGCGCCCGCTGACGGGTCCGCCGAGCCGAGCCCGGCGGGCGACGGCACCGCCTCGGCGCCGGCGCCGGACGCCACCGGCCTGGGCGAGCCGAACGGGCCGCGCCTCGACACGTCGGCGCCGACGGCGATTCCTGAGCAGACCGCCTACGCCGAGGGCGCCCCGTGACGATCGCCGAGACCGTCACCAGCGGCTCGCTGCTGCTCGCGGCGCCGCTCGCGCTGCTGGCCGGCCTGGTGTCCTTCCTGTCGCCGTGCGTGCTGCCGCTGGTGCCGGGCTACCTGTCCTACGTCACCGGCATGTCGGGCGCGGCGCTGGCCCGGCAGAACGGCGCCGCCGCCCCGGCGCGGCGCGAGCCGGGCCGCGGCCACCTGCTGCTGGGCAGTGTGCTGTTCATCCTCGGCTTCTCCGCGGTGTTCGTCTCCGCCGGGCTGTTCTTCGGCGGCGTCGGCGGGCAGTTGCTGGCCTACTCCGACGTGCTCACCCGCGTGCTGGGCGGGGTCACCATCCTGCTCGGCCTCGCCTTCATGGGCTTCCTGCCCGGCCTGCAGCGCGAGTGGCGCTTCGAGCGGCTGCCCGCCGCCGGACTGGCCGGGGCGCCGCTGCTGGGGGTGCTGTTCGGGCTCGGCTGGACGCCGTGCATCGGCCCCACCCTGGCCGCCGTGCAGACCCTCGCCTTCACCAGCGCCAGCGCCGGCCGGGGCGCGCTGCTGTCGCTGGTGTACTGCCTCGGCCTGGGCATCCCCTTCGTCCTGGCCGCCCTGGGCTTCCGCTGGGCGCTGGGCGCCTTCAGCGCCGTCAAGCGGCACTACCGCGCGGTCACCCTGGCCGGCGGCGGCCTGCTGGTGCTGATCGGCGTGCTGCTGGTCACCGGCGTGTGGGGCGAACTCACCCTGGTCCTGCAGATCTGGGCCGCGAGCTACGCGACGGTGATCTGATGGCGCGACCCGCACCCCCCACCGAGACCGGCCCCGCGGGCCCGTCCGGTCCGCCGCCCCCGGGGGACACCCCGCCCGGCGACTCCGCCCCCCGCCCGCCGGGGCGGCTCGGCCTGGTGGGCTGGCTGCGCTGGGCCTGGCGGCTGCTCACCACGATGCGGGTCGCGCTGATCCTGCTCTTCCTGCTCGCGCTGGCCGCGGTGCCCGGCTCCTTCCTGCCGCAGCGCGGCGTCAGCCCCAGCGACGTCGCCGCCTACTACGCCGACAACCCCGAGCTGGCCGCGCTGCTGGACACCCTGTGGCTGTTCGACGTCTACAGCGCGCCCTGGTTCGCCGCCATCTACCTGCTGCTGTTCACCTCGCTGGTCGGCTGCGTGGTGCCGCGCGCCGCCAAGCACTGGCGCGACATGCGGGCCCGCCCGCCGGCCGCCCCGGCCCGGCTGGACCGGATGCCGTACTCGGCCTCGTTCAGCACCGGCGCCTCCCCGGCGGAGGTGCTGGACCGGGCGCAGGAGGTGCTGCGGGGCTTCCGCACCGACCGGACCGACGGCTCCGTGGCCGCGGAGAAGGGCTACCTGCGCGAGACCGGCAACGTCGTCTTCCACATCGCGATGCTGGGCCTGCTGGCCGCGGTGGCGGCCGGCTCGCTGTTCGGCTACCGGGGCAACATCCTGCTCACCGAGGGCGACGGCTTCGCCAACACGGTCGCCTCCTACGACGCCTACTACCCGGGCTCCCAGGTGCGGCCGGGCGACCTCCAGCCCTTCTCCTTCACCCTGGACGGCTTCGACGCCGCGTTCATCGACGAGGGCCCCCGCACCGGCCAGCCGGTCGACTTCACCGTGGAGACCAGCTTCCGCACCCGCCCGGAGGCGCCCGAGGAGCGGTACACGCTGCGGGTCAACCAGCCGCTCGACGTCGACGGCGCCCGCGTCTACCTGGTCAACCACGGCTACGCCCCCGAGTTCCGGGTCACCGACGGCAACGGCGACGTGGTGCTGGACCAGGCGGTGCCCTTCATCCCGCCGCAGGCGGGCGCCTTCTTCGGCGAGGGCGTCATCAAGGTGCCCGACGCGCGCCCCGAGCAGCTGTCCTTCCTCGGCGCCTTCTACCCCTCCGCCGAGGAGTCGGCCGAGGCGCCCGGGCAGCTCGGCTCGGCCTCCCCCGAGGACGCGAACCCGATGGTGGCCCTCCAGCCCTACCGGGGCGACCTGGGCCTGGACTCCGGCGAGCCGCAGTCGGTGTACGAGCTGCCCACCGAGAGGCTGGAGCCGCTGGGCGAGCAGCTGACCCTCGCCCCCGGCGACAGCGTCGAGCTGCCCGACGGCACCGGCACGATCACCTTCACCGGCTACCGCGAGTGGGCCGCCTTCCAGATCACCAGCGACCCCGGCCGGGTGCCCGCGCTGGTGTCGGCGGTTCTCATCACCGCCGGCCTGGTGCTCACCCTCACCGTGCGCCGCCGCCGCTACTGGGTGCGCGCCGAGACCGGCCCCGACGGGCGCACCCTGGTGCGGGTCGGCGGGCTGACCAAGACCGAGAACGGCGCCGCCGCGGCGGAGTTCCACGACCTCACCACCACGCTGCGCGACCGCCTGGCCGGCGGCTCCGCGTCCCGTCCGAACGGAGAGTAGCCCGGTGCTGTACGCGCTAGCCGACACCGCCCCGACCACCGAGGTGAACCAGGGCCTCGCCGACCTCAGCGACACCCTGGTCCTGGTGACCATCCTGCTGTACGCGGTGGCGCTGTTCGCCTTCGCCGCCGAGGCCGCCTACGGCCGCCGCACCCGCGTCGCGGCCGCCCGGATCCCCGCCATGGCGGGGAGCGCCGCGGCCGGCGACGCGCGGGTCCGCGACACCGAGCCCGACCTGGGCGGCGCCGTCGACGAACTCCAGGTGCGGGTGCGCGACGCCGAACCCGACACGCTGGCCGCCCGGCACCCGATCGGCCGGGTCGCCATGGTCGTCACGGTGCTGGGCCTCATCGCCCAGGCCGGGCAGATCATCAGCCGGGGCCTGGCCGCGGACCGCTGGCCCTGGGGCAACATGTTCGAGTTCGTGGTCGCGATCACCCTGTGCGCGGTGGCCACGTTCGTGTACGTGGCGGTGCGGCACCGCGCCTACTACCTGGGCGCCTTCGTGATGGTGCCGGTCGTGCTGCTGCTGGGCATCGCGGTCCGCTGGCTCTACACCGAGGCCGCCCCGCTGGTGCCCGCGCTGCACTCGCCGTGGATCGCCATCCACGTGTCGGCCGCGATCATCGCCACCGGCGCCTTCGTGGTGTCGGGCGCGACCACCGTGATGTACCTGCTGGCCGACCGGGCCGAACTGCGGGCCAGGGCGGGCCAGGCCGTGCGCGGCGTGGTGGCGAAGCTGCCCGCCGCCGAGATCCTGGACCGGCTCTCGCACCGCACGATCGTCTTCGCCTTCCCGCTGTGGACCTTCGCGATCATCGCCGGCGCGATCTGGGCGGACGAGGCCTGGGGCCGGTTCTGGGGCTGGGACCCCAAGGAGGTCTGGTCCTTCATCACCTGGGTGGTCTACGCCGGCTATCTGCACGCCCGCGCCACCGCGGGCTGGCGGGGCCGCAAGGCCGCGGTCATCTCCCTGATCGGGGCCGCGGCCCTGCTGTTCAACTTCTTCGGCGTCAACTACCTCTTCAGCGGCCTGCACTCCTACGCGGGCTGACGGCCCGGGCGCGCCGGCCCGCGGGGGCTCACTCCTCGGGGTCGGCGCGCCGCTCGTCGAGGCGGCGGAGGAACTCGGGGTCGTCGTCGGGGCCGAGCGGCGCCGCTCCGCCGGACGCTCCGTGCGCCGGGCGGCCGCCGGTGAGCAGGCCGCCGCGCGCCGACGGGGGCGCGCCGCCGAGGTCGATGAGCGGGCTCGGCCGCCCCAGCAGCAGCCACAGCAGCGCGCCGACCACGAAGCCGAGCAGGATGACCGCCAGCCACACCAGCTTGGGGAGGTGACGGACCTCCTCGGCACGGGCGGTCACCGCGTCGAAGAAGGCGTAGACCCACACGACGATCGAGACCAGGGTCAGAAGAACGCTGAACACCACCATGCCTTTCAGCGTATCCCCGCATCCGCCGTGACCCGGTGAGGATCCGGACACGTGAAGGGCTATCCCAACCGGTCGCGCTTGTCTACTCTGGCGGTGACGGTCCGTGTTCCCGGCCCGGCCCGACCCCGGGGCGGCGCGCGGCGCCGCCGCCCGTGCACGTCCGCTCCAGCCCGCTCGCCCCTCGCTTCCCCCGTCGAGGAGGTGGCCGCCCGTGCGGCTCTTCGACCGCCTGCGCCGGATGGTGTCCGACACGGCCCCCGTCGGCGCGGCGCCTCCCGACACCGCCGACCGCGCCGCCGCGCCCGAACCGGCCGACCCGCCGCACTCCTCGGAGCTGGCCGGTCCCGGCCGCCGCGCCGCCGAGGACCCCGTCCGCTGGATGGACATCGAGCTGGACGACCCGCTGCCGCGCGCCGCGCCGCACGGCCCCGACGCCCCCGACCCCAGGGACGGCCGCCGGCACTGCGGCGCCGTCGAGGACGTCCTGTACCGGCAGTGGGACCCTGACGGCGGCCCGCCGGGGCCCGAGGTGGTCCGCGCGATCGACAGCCTCGCCGCGCTGCCCGAGCACCTCAAGGAGCTGCTGGCCGACGGCCTGGACGGCATCTACGTGGGCCCGGGCGGGGTGCCGGAGCTGGACGACATGGGCCACCTGCGCGGCCGGCCGCTGCCCTCGGGCCAGGCCAGCTGGGACATCTGCGCGGGCGCGTACGGCGACCGCACCGTGGTGGTGGGCGACCGCCCGTCGCCCACCCCCGACGTGATGATGCACGAGATCGGCCACGCCATCGACGACGTCGACGCGCCGCCCGGCGAGTGGCTGTCGGACAGCCCGCAGTTCCGGGCCGTCTACGAGCGGTGCCTGCCGCACCTGGCGTCGGACTACCACCGGCAGGAGGGCGAGCTCGGCCGGCGGGAGTTCTTCGCCGACGCCTTCGCCGCGATCACCTCGCGGCAGCGCCCGGCGCTGCTGGACATGCTGGGCGGCGATACCCGGGCCGGTATGGACGTCATGCTCTACTTCAACCGCCGCTACGAGATCTAGGCTGGTGGCCGCCGTGCCGCCAGGCAGCAGGCAACGCGACCGGGGGTGAAGCGATGTACGTGATCCGACTCGCCGACGGGCGGCTGCTGGTGCCGCGCAGCGCCGTCGCCGACGACGGCACGCTGGGCGACGCGTACGAGGAGGTCGGCCCCGACCACCCCGAGTACGCGCGGCTGGCGGAGGGGGCGCTGACGGAGGAGGAGTGGGAGGAGCGGCGCCGGGGCTGGCGCGAGGGCGATGAGTCGCTGCGCCGCCAGTTCGAGGAGTGGCGGGCCGGCCAGGAGCCCTGAGCGGCGGCGCGAGGGAGCTTCGAAGGGGTGCGCGGTGGTGGCTGAGGGGGCGCGCACCCGCTTCGCCGCTAGCGGTCGTCCGGCCGACCACCGGCCGGGCGGAGTGGGTTCAGGGCGACCGCCGGGCTGGGCGGCCGGCCTGGGTGGTCAGCGGGCGGCCTCGCTGGACTCGGCGACCTCGCCGCGCAGCAGCGCGCGCACCTCTGACTCGCGGAACCGTCGGTGCCCACCCGGCGTGCGTATGCTGCTGATCCGGCCGGCCGCGGCCCAGCGGGTCACGGTCTTGGGGTCGACACGGAACAGTGACGCGACCTCTCCGGGTGTCAGCAGGCGTTCACTTCGGCTCTCCACGTGGTGATCCCCCTTAGGCCCCGCCGCTGGGACGGGTGACTGTGCTGTCGAAAGTGGTGGTCGGGCTTTCGGGCCGTCGGCGAGACGCGCCGAGGCTCACAGTCGGGCCGCGTGAGGCTCCGCACCAGTCTCACGCGAGACGCCTACTGGGTGAGAGTGTGCGAGGGTGGTACGCACCCAGAAGGTGATCTTCTCCCTACTCCCTGCTGCTCCCTGGCTCCCCAGGGTCGGCGGTGTCCCCGCCCACTCCAAGTGTGCCGCCGGTGGCCCGATTCATCCCTAGTTTTCGGAAAACTGGGCGTAAGTGGTTGATTTCACGCAACACGTGATACGAACGTGATCTTCTAAGCCGCTTAACAGTGCTGGTCGCGGCGGTTTCGCCCGGATATATGGAGATCCGCGCCCGGAGCGGCCCGGAGCGGCCCGGAGCGTCCCAGGCGGCCTCCGCCCGGTCCGCCGGACCGGGCGGGCCGGGCCGAAATCCCCGGGCGGCGGGGGCGTGCGGGGCGGCGGCCGGCGCACCCCGGGGCGGGTTACCGTGGGGGGAAGCGACGGGGCCCCGTCGACCGCTCCGGCCGAGGCAGTCCAGTCATGCGTTCCTTCCTCATGTACACCGCGGCGCGCGCGCTGCTGTTCGCGCTCACCTTCGGCGTCCTGTACCTGCTGGGCGCCAGGGGGGTCCTCGCGATCGGCCTCGCGCTGCTGATCAGCATGCCGATCAGCTACGTCCTGCTGTCCAACCTGCGCGACCGGCTGTCGGCGGCGCTGGTCGACGGCACCGGGCGGCTGCGCGGCGGCCTGGCCGCCGGCGCCGCGGCCGAGGACGCCCCGGCTCCGGCGCGGCCCGAGCGCCCCGCCGCCCCGGCCGAGGGCGGCCCGGCCGCGGCCGGCTGAGCCGCCGCGATCAGCCGAGCGGGAACATCCCCAGCCGGGCGTGGAACTCCCCGGCCAGCCGCTCGGTGTCGCTGCCGACCAGCAGCCCGTCGGGGACGGCGGTCAGCGCGAGCACCCCGTGGCCGCGGTCGCGGCCGGGGTTCCACGGCAGCGCCCGGCCGGTCGCCGGGTCGAGCGCGGCGATGCCGGAGCGCTCCACCGAGCCCGGGCACGCCTCCTTGAAGCAGCCCGCGTTGTCGTGCCAGCGCTGGTGGCCGCCCACGTACACGGCCGGCCCGGTGGCGGCGACGGCGTACAGCGAGTGGCCGCCGGTGTGGTTCACCCAGGTGGGGTGGAGGCCGGCGCGGTCGGTGCGGGTCTCCCAGCGGCTGGCGGAGTAGCACAGCTCGCCGCCGCTGACGGGGTTGCCGGTGGTCACCACCACGAAGTAGGAGCCGTCGGGGGAGAAGGCCATCTGCCGCATGTTGGTGGACAGGTGCGGCAGGCCGCAGTCGTGCCGGAAGTCGCGGGTGGCCCAGCCGGTCACCCGGGCGTCGGCCCCGGTGACGTCGAGCATGGCGATCTGCTCGCGGGTGTGCCCGTCGACGCGCTGGAAGTCGCCGTTGACCACCAGCCGGGAGCCGTCGGGGCTGAGCGCCAGCTCCGACAGGCGCGGCGCCGACTCCCCGCGCGGGTGGGAGAGTTCCAGCGCGAAGCCCTCGTCCACCGCGCCCGTCTCGGCGTCCAGCCGGGCCAGGCCGGTGCGCGGCCGGCCGCCGACCGCGGTGAAGGAGCCGCCGGCGTACAGCTCGCCGCCGTGCTCGGCGAGCGAGGTGACGGTGCCGTCCGTCGTGGCGCCGAACTCCGCCGCGGCCTCGCCGTCGGCGGCGTCCAGCCGGGCCAGCCCGCGGCTGGGCTCGCCGTTGACCTCGGTGAAGGAGCCGCCCAGGATGACGCTGCCGCCCGGCCCGGCCACCACCTTGCGCACGGTGCCGTCCACCTCGGGCCGGAACCGGGGGTCCACGGCGCCGGTGCGGTGGTCGTAGGCGAAGATGTTGCTCCGCCGCAGCTCCTCGTCGTCGCCGTGCTCGCGCACCCGGGTGAAGTCCCCGGCGACCACCACCCGGCGGCCGACCACCGCGATGGACCACACCTGTCCGTCCAGCACGTGCGGGGTGTGCGCCACCGGGTCCTCGGAGACGACGCCGGGGTGCGCGACGGGGGCCGCCGGATGCGCCGGCGCCGCCGGACCGGCCAGCGCGAGCGCGAAGGCGGCGAGCGCCCCGCCCGCCCCCGCGACGAATCGACTACGGCGCATCACTCAAGCCCTCCACGGAAGAGTTCGTCACTGTCGAGAGCAAGAACACTACAGAAAGTGATAAGCGCATGTCGGGGATTGCCGATGGCGGACCGCCGCCCGTCTGGGCGGGCGCGGACCCCGCCGCGCCGCGCACGCCGGGTATGACACGCTGAGGGCATGACCCGTGCCTCCCTCGACAAGAGTCCCCGCGACGTCGCGGCGATGTTCGACCGCACCTCCGAGCGGTACGACCTCATGAACGCGCTCATGGCGGCGGGGCGCACGCGGATGTGGCGCCGGGAGACGGCGCGCGCCGTCGACGCCTACCGCGGCGAGCGGGTGCTCGACATCGCGGCCGGCACCGGCACCTCCTCGGCCGCCTTCACCGAGCGGGGCGCCTCCTGCGTGGCCTGCGACTTCTCGCTGGGCATGCTGGAGGTCGGCCGGCGGCGGCGCGGCGGCGCCTCGGCGGGCGGCGTCACCTTCGTGGCCGGCGACGCGCTGCGGCTGCCCTTCGCCGACGAGAGCTTCGACGCGGTCACCATCTCCTTCGGGCTGCGCAACATCGCCGACACCGCCGCGGCCCTGCGCGAGATGCGCCGGGTCACCAGGCCGGGCGGGCGGCTGGTGGTCTGCGAGTTCAGCCACCTCGCCCCCGAAGCGCTCGACCGCCTGTACCGCCAGTACCTGATCCGGGTCATCCCGCTGGTGGCCCGCGCGGTGTCGTCCAACCCCGACTCCTACGACTACCTGGCCGAGTCCATCCAGGACTGGCCCGACCAGCCCGCGCTGGCGGCGCTGATGCGGGCGGCGGGCTGGCGGTCGGTGGCCTGGCGCAACCTCACCTTCGGAGTGGTGGCGCTGCACCGGGGGTACCGCCTGTGAGCGCGCACCCGGCCGCGGAATTTGGAAAGACGGTCGTTGCGGAAATGGCTGGAATAGCCGGCCCGGGCCGCGCGGCGCGAAAATCAAATAACATTTCCGCAAATCATCCGGCCGTACGGGCCCGCCTGTGCATGGCCGGAACCCGCCCGCGGCCGGGCCTGAGGGCCGAAGAGCCTGCGGGACCGGCTGAAACGGACACCGGGCGGGCCGGTACGCCGATGAACAGGGCGGTTCGCCGCCCGCTCGGGAAAGGTCTAGACTTCCGGCGATAGGTTTGTGAAGTCGTTCACAAGAGAACGACCGGGCATTCCGATCGGCGAGCCGCCTCGGCCCGCACACCGTGACTCCCGGGCCACGACACAACAGCCACAGGCCAGCAGTCAGGATCCGAACTCGTGACCGAGCGCAGCGCCGCCCACAGGCGGCCAGGACGGGGCACCGGGGTGCCCCCGGTGGGGAAGGGAGCCTAAGCCGATGGACAGCTACGCGCCGATCCTGGTGCTGGGGGTCATCGCGGTCGGCTTCGCCGCCTTCTCGGTGGTCTTCGCCGGGCGCCTGGCCGGCCCGCGCCGCTACAACCGCGCCAAGCTGGACGCCTACGAGTGCGGGATCGAGCCCACCCCCCAGCCCAGCGGCGGCGGCCGGTTCACGGTCAAGTACTACCTGACGGCGATGCTGTTCATCGTCTTCGACATCGAGATCATCTTCTTGTACCCGTGGGCCGTGCACTACCAGGCCCTCGGCTGGTTCGGGTTCTTCGCCGTGCTGCTGTTCCTGGTGAACGTCTCGATCGCGTACGCCTACGAGTGGCGGCGCGGCGGGCTGGAGTGGGACTGATGGAGCCGGCGCCACGCAGCGGTCCGGTGCGCCGTCGGCGCGCACGATTGATGAGGGGGTGAGCCACCCGTGGGAATCGAAGAGCAGCTGCCCAGCGGGGTGCTCCTGACCACGGTCGAGAAGATCGTCGGCTACGCGCGCAAGTCGTCGGTGTGGCCGGCGACCTTCGGGCTGGCCTGCTGCGCCATCGAGCTGATGGCGGCCGGCGGGCCGAAGTACGACCTGGCGCAGTGGGGCATGGAGCGCGCCTCGGCCACGCCCAGGCAGGCCGACCTGATGATCGTCGCCGGCCGGCTGAGCCAGAAGATGGCGCCGGTGCTGCGGCAGATCTACGACCAGATGGTCGAGCCCAAGTGGGTCATCTCCATGGGCGTCTGCGCGTCCAGCGGCGGGATGTTCAACAACTACGCGATCGTGCAGGGCGTCGACCACGTCGTCCCGGTCGACATCTACCTGCCCGGCTGCCCGCCGCGGCCCGAGATGCTGCTGGACTCCATCGTCAAGCTGCACGACAAGATCTACAACACCAAGCTCGGCGCGCACCGCCGCGCCCAGATCGAGGAGATCGAGGCGCAGCGCATGCGCACCCTCCCGCTCATCGACGACCACGGAGCCCTGCGATGAGCGAGAAGGGCAGGCCCGACCTCAACCCCGACGACCGCGACGAGAACGCCGAGGAGAAGCTGCCGGCCCGGCGCGGCGACGAGCGGCTGGCCGCCCCCGTCGTGCGCACCGGCCTGTTCGGCGCCAGGACCTCCGGCGACACCTCCGGCTACGGCGGGCTGCTGGTGCGCGGCACCGCGCCGGTGCACAGCGAGCGGCCCTACGGCGGCTACTTCGACGAGCTCGCCGACCACCTGGAGGCGGCGCTGGAGTCCGCCGGCATCCCCTTCGGCGAGGCCGTCGAGCGGGTGGTCGTCGACCGCGGCGAGATCACCTTCCACGTCCGCCGCGAGCACCTGGTCGAGGTGGCCCGCCGGCTGCGCGACGACCCCGCCCTGCGCTTCGAGTTCTGCATGGGCGTCAGCGGCGCGCACTACCCGGCCGAGACCGGCCGCGAGCTGCACGCCGTGTTCCCGTTCCTGTCGGCCACCCACAACCGCCGGATCCGGGTCGAGGTCAGCGTGCCCGACGCCGACCCGCACCTGCCGTCGATCGTGGCGGTCTACCCGGCCAACGACTGGCACGAGCGCGAGACCTACGACTTCTTCGGCATCGTCTTCGACGGCCACCCCGCGCTGACCCGGATCGAGATGCCCGACGACTGGCACGGCCACCCCCAGCGCAAGGACTACCCCCTGGGCGGCATCCCGGTGGAGTACCGGGGCGCCAAGGTGCCGCCGCCCGACGAGCGGAGGTCGTACGCATGACAAGCCAGCAGGACGTCTACACCCCCGGCGGGAGCGGCGAGGGCACGCCGTTCAACGTCGGCGGCCAGGACTGGGACCAGGTCGTCGCGGCCGCGGCCGAGGAGGGGCACGAGCACCTCGTCGTGAACATGGGGCCGCAGCACCCCTCCACCCACGGCGTGCTCCGGCTCGTGCTCACCCTCGACGGCGAGACCGTCACCGAGGCGCGGCTGGTCATCGGCTACCTGCACACCGGCATCGAGAAGAACATGGAGTTCAGGACCTGGACCCAGGGGTCCACGTTCTGCACCCGGATGGACTACCTCGCGCCGCTGTTCAACGAGACGGCCTACTGCCTGGCGGTGGAGCGGCTGCTCGGCATCACCGACCAGGTCCCCGACCGCGCCCAGGTCATCCGGGTGCTGGTCATGGAGATCAACCGGATCGCCTCCCACCTGGTCGCCACCGCCACCTTCGGCCTGGAACTGGGCGCCACCAGCGTGATGCTGGCCGGCTTCCGGGAGCGCGAGCGCTGCCTGGACATCCTGGAGATGATCACCGGCCTGCGGATGAACCACGCCTACGTCCGCCCCGGCGGCGTCGCCCAGGACCTCCCGCCCGGCGCCGTGGACAAGATCCGCGAGCTGCTGGTCGAGCTGCCCAAGGGCGCCGCCGAGCTGCGCAAGTTCATGGACGCCAGCCCCGTCTACCTGGGCCGCACCTCCAAGGTCGCCTACCTCGACGTCACCGGCTGCGTGGCGCTGGGCGTCACGGGCCCGGTGCTGCGGGCGGCGGGCCTGCCCTGGGACCTGCGCAAGACCCAGCCCTACTGCGGCTACGAGAACTACGAGTTCGACGTCGCGGTCACCGACACCGCCGACGTCTACGGCCGCTACCGGGTCCGGATGACCGAGGTCGAGCAGTCGCTGAAGATCATCGAGCAGTGCCTCGACAAGCTGCGGCCCGGCCCCGTCATGGTGACCGACAAGAAGATCGGCTGGCCCGCCCAGCTGGCCATCGGCCCCGACGGCATGGGCAACTCCCCCGACCACATCGCGCACATCATGGGCCAGTCCATGGAGGCGCTCATCCACCACTTCAAGCTGGTCACGGAGGGCTTCCGGGTCCCGGCCGGCCAGGTGTACCAGGCGGTGGAGTCGCCCCGCGGCGAGCTGGGCGTGCACCTGGTCAGCGACGGCGGCACCCGCCCCTACCGGGCGCACTTCCGCGACCCGTCCTTCAACAACCTGCAGGCGGCGCCGGCGATGATCGAGGGCGGCATGGTCGCCGACACCATCGCCGCCATCGCCAGCATCGACCCGGTGATGGGTGGGGTGGACCGATGAGCACACCGATCCCTGGACCGCAGCCCCGGGGCGAGCGGCTCGGCGACGACGCGCGGGCGCGGCTGGAGGTGGACGCCAAGGAGATCATCTCCCGCTACCCGCGCCGCCGCTCCGCGCTGCTGCCGCTGCTGCACCTGGTCCAGTCCGAGCAGGGCTACGTCAGCGCCGACGGCATCGACTTCTGCGCCGACCAGCTGGGCATCACCGCCGCCGAGGTGACCGCCGTGGTCACCTTCTACACCATGTACAAGCGCCGCCCCGTCGGCGAGTACCACGTCGGGGTCTGCACCAACACCCTGTGCGCGATCATGGGCGGCGACCAGATCTTCGCCGAACTCAAGGAGCACCTCGGCGTCGGCAATGACGAGACCACCGCCGACGGCAAGGTCACCCTGGAGCACCTGGAGTGCAACGCCGCCTGCGACTTCGCGCCGGTGGTGATGGTCAACTGGGAGTTCTTCGACAACCAGACCCCCGAGTCGGCCAAGAAGCTCGTCGACGACCTGCGCGTCGGCGCCGACGTGCGGCCCACCCGCGGCCCCGACTCCGTGTGCACCTGGAAGCAGGCGTCCCGGGTGCTGGCCGGCTTCCCCGACGGCCGCGCCGCCGAGGGCGTCCAGGCCGGCGAGGCGTCCCTGCGCGGGCTCCGGCTGGCCAGGGAGCGCGGCTGGCGCGCCCCCGAAGCGGGCGCCGGCGACGGCGGGAACACCGGAAAGGAGGCGTCGTGACCACCCTCACCCCCGTCCTGTCCAAGCACTGGGACCAGGCCGACTCCTTCGCGCTGGAGACCTACCGGCGCAACGGCGGCTACGAGGCGCTGCGCAAGGCGCTGCGGATGGCTCCCGACGACATCGTCGAGATGGTCAAGGCGTCCGGCCTGCGCGGCCGCGGCGGCGCCGGCTTCCCGACCGGGATGAAGTGGGGCTTCCTGCCCAAGGACAACCCCAACCCGCGCTACCTCGTCGTCAACGCCGACGAGTCCGAGCCGGGCACCTGCAAGGACATCCCGCTGATGCTGGCGAACCCGCAGGTGCTGATCGAGGGCGTGATCATCGCCTCCTACGCCATCAACTGCAACCAGGCATTCATCTACGTGCGCGGCGAGGTGCTGCACGTCGTCCGGCGCCTCCAGCACGCGGTGGCCGAGGCTCGCGCGGCCGGGCTGATCGGCGAGAACATCCTCGGCTCCGGCTTCGACCTCGACATCGTGGTGCACACCGGCGCCGGCGCCTACATCTGCGGCGAGGAGACGGCGCTGCTGGACTCGCTGGAGGGCTACCGCGGCCAGCCCAGGCTCAAGCCGCCCTTCCCCGCCGTGGCCGGCCTCTACGCCTCGCCCACCGTGGTGAACAACGTCGAGTCCATCGCCAGCGTTCCCGGCATCGTCGCCGAGGGCGCCGAGTGGTTCTCCGGCATGGGCACCGAGAAGTCCAAGGGCTTCGGCTTCTTCTCCCTGTCCGGCCACGTCGTCCGCCCCGGCCAGTACGAGGCGCCGCTGGGCATCACCCTGCGCGAGCTGCTGGACATGGCCGGCGGGATCCGGCCCGGCCACCGGCTGAAGTTCTGGACCCCCGGCGGCTCCTCCACCCCGATCTTCACCGACGAGCACCTCGACGTGCCGCTGGACTTCGAGTCCGTCGGCGCGGCCGGGTCCATGCTCGGCACCCGGGCCCTGCAGATCTTCGACGAGACCACCTGCGTGGTCCGCGCCACGCTGCGCTGGATCGAGTTCTACGCGCACGAGTCCTGCGGCAAGTGCACCCCGTGCCGCGAGGGCAACTACTGGATGGTCCAGGTGCTCGACCGGCTGGAGCACGGCAAGGGCACCGAGGCCGACCTGGACAAGCTGCTCGACATCTGCGACAACCTGCTGGGCCGCTCCTTCTGCGCGCTGGGCGACGGCGCCGCCAGCCCGGTGATGTCCTCGATCAAGTACTTCCGCGAGGAGTACATCGAGCACTTCACCGGCGGCGGCTGCCCCTTCGACCCGGCCAGGGCCACCCTGTGGGCCGAGCCGACGGGAGGGAAGGGCCGATGACCGTCACGGCCAACGAGAAGGGCGGCGCCCCCGCGGTGCCGCCGGCCGACCTCGTCACCGTCACCATCGACGGCTTCGAGATCCGGGTCCCCAAGGGCACCCTGGTGATCCGGGCCGCCGAGCTGCTCGGCATCCAGATCCCGCGCTTCTGCGACCACCCGCTGCTCGACCCGGTCGGCGCCTGCCGCCAGTGCCTGGTCGAGGTGCCCGACATGGGCAACGGCCGGGGGATGCCCAAGCCGCAGGCGTCCTGCACGCTCACCGTCATGGAGGGCATGGTCGTCAAGACCCAGCTCACCTCGCCGGTGGCCGAGAAGGCCCAGCGCGGCATCATGGAGTTCCTGCTCATCAACCACCCGCTGGACTGCCCGGTCTGCGACAAGGGCGGCGAGTGCCCGCTGCAGAACCAGGCGATGGCCAACGGCCAGGGCGAGTCGGAGTTCACCGAGACCAAGCGCACCTTCGAAAAGCCGATCCCGCTCTCCAGCCAGGTGCTGTTGGACCGGGAGCGCTGCATCCAGTGCGCCCGCTGCACCCGCTTCTCCGCCCAGATCGCCGGCGACCCCTTCATCGAGCTGCTGGAGCGCGGTGCCAATGAGCAGGTCGGCATCGCCGAGGGCCAGCCCTTCCAGTCCTACTTCTCCGGCAACACCGTGCAGATCTGCCCGGTCGGCGCGCTCACCGGCGCCGCCTACCGGTTCCGGTCGCGCCCCTTCGACCTCGTCTCCACCCCCAGCGTCTGCGAGCACTGCTCGGCCGGCTGCGCGCTGCGCACCGACCACCGCAGGGGCAAGGTCACCCGCCGGCTGGCCGGCGACGACCCCGAGGTGAACGAGGAGTGGAACTGCGACAAGGGCCGGTGGGCCTTCACCTACGCCACCCAGCCCGACCGCCTCAAGCAGCCGCTGGTCCGCGACGAGGACTCCGGTGCGCTGGAGACCGCGTCGTGGCCCGAGGCCGTCGGCCTGGCCGCTCGCGGGCTCGGCGCGGCCCGCGGCCGGGTGGGCGTGCTCACCGGCGGGCGCCTCACCCTTGAGGACGCCTACGCCTACAGCAAGTTCGCCCGGGTCGCCCTCGGCACCAACGACATCGACTTCCGCGCCCGCGCCCACTCCGCCGAGGAGGCCGAGTTCCTGGCGTCCTCGGTGGCCGGCCGGGGCATCGATGTCACCTACGCCGACCTGGAGCGGGCCTCGGCCGTCGTCCTGCTCGGCTTCGAACCCGAGGACGAGGCGGCCATCGTCTTCCTGCGGCTGCGCAAGGCCGTGCGCCGCAACAGGCTCAAGGTCTTCTCCGTCGCCCCCTACGCCAGCCGCGGCCTCGCCAAGCTGTCGGGCACCCTGGTGCCCGCCGCCCCCGGCGAGGAGCCCGAGGTGATCGGCTCGCTGCTGTCGGGCGGCACCGGCGCCGCCGCCGAGGCGGCGGAGGCGCTGCGCGGCGAGGGCGCGATCGTGCTGGCCGGGCACCGGCTCGGCGCGATCCCCGGCTCCCTGTCGGCCACCGACCGGCTGGTGCGCGCCACCGGCGCCCGGCTCGCCTGGATCCCGCGCCGGGCGGGCGAGCGCGGCGCGCTCGAGGCGGGGGCGCTGCCCAACCTGCTGCCCGTCGGCCGCCCGGTCGCCGACCCCGAGGCCCGCGCCGAGGTGGCGCGGCGCTGGGGCGTGCCCGCGCTGCCGGCGGAGCCGGGCCGCGACGCCGACGCGATCCTGCGCGAGGCCGCCGAGGGCCGCCTGGACGCGCTGCTGATCGCCGGCGTCGACCTCGACGACCTGCCCGACCCCGAGCTGGCCCGTAAGGCGCTGGCCGCGGTCCCGTTCATCGTCAGCCTGGAGCTGCGCGCGAGCCAGGTCACCGACCGCGCCGACGTGGTGCTGCCGGTCGCCGCGGTCGCCGAGAAGCACGGCACCTTCGTGAACTGGGAGGGCCGCGGCCGGGCCTTCGCCAACGCGCTGAAGATCCCCGGCCTGCTGTCGGACCTGAGGGTGCTGTCGGCCATCGCCGACGAGCTCGACGTCCACCTCGGCCTGCCCGACCCCGAGGCCGCCCGGCTCGAACTGCGCGAGCTCGGCGTCTGGAACGGCGCGCGCAGCTCGCCGCCCTCGGTCGTCGGCGGCTCCCGGCCGGAGCCCGCGGCGGGCCAGGCCGTGCTGGCCGCCTGGGGCGAGCTGCTGGGTGCCGGCCGGATGCAGGACGGCGAGCCGTACCTGGCGGGCACCGCCCGCCCCACCGTGGCGCGGGTCTCCGCCGCCACGGCCGCCGAGGCCGGCGTCCCCGACGGCGGCCGCATCGCGATCAGCACCCCGCGCGGCACGGTCGACCTCCCGGTCATCGTCACCCCGATGCCCGACCGGGTGGTGTGGGTGCCCGCCGACGCACGCGACTGCTCGGTCCGGCGCGACCTCGCGGCGGGCCCCGGTGAGCTGGTCGCCCTGGCCCCCGCCGGTCCGGCCGGCTCCTCCGCCACCCCGCGCAGCACTGGGAGCGCCGCATGAGCATCCTCGCCCGCACGGTGCCCTTCCCCACCGTGCCGCCCGAACCGTCCACCGGCGCCGAGCAGGCCGCGCAGCCGGTGTGGCCGGAGGCGGTGCGCTGGCTGGAGTACCCGCTCTGGGGCGGCATCCCCTGGTCGCTGGTGCTGCTGAAGGCGCTGGTCATCTTCGTCTTCCTGATGCTGATGGCCCTGGTGCTCATCTACTTCGAGCGCAAGGTCATCGGCCGGATGCAGAAGCGCTACGGCCCCAACCGCGCCGGCCCCTTCGGCCTGCTGCAGACCCTGATGGACGGGCTCAAGCTCGGCCTGAAGGAGGACATCACCCCCACCAAGGCCGACAAGATCATCTACGTGCTGGCGCCGAGCATCGCGCTGGTGCCCGCCTTCATCGCCTTCGCGGTGGTGCCCTTCGGGCCCGAGGTGGAGATCTTCGGCTACCTGACCCGCCTGCAGCTGGCCGATGTGCCGGTGGGCGTGCTGCTGGTGCTGGCGATGGCCTCCGTCGGCGTGTACGGCTTCGTGCTGGCCGGCTGGTCCTCGGGCTCGCCCTACGCGCTGCTGGGCGGCCTGCGCTCCTCGGCGCAGGTCATCAGCTACGAGATCGCGATGGGCCTGGCGCTGGCCACCGTCTTCCTGTTCGCCGGCACCCTGACCACCTCGGGGATCGTCGACGCGCAGGCGCCGGGCAACGCCCCGGTGGTGCTGTTCGGCCTGGAGATCCCCACCCCGTCGTGGTTCATCTTCGCGCTCTTCCCGTCCTTCGTGGTCTACGTGATCACGATGGTCGGCGAGACCAACCGGCTCCCCTTCGACCTCGCCGAGGGAGAGGGCGAGCTGGTCGGCGGCTTCCACACCGAGTACTCCTCGATGAAGTTCGCCTTCTTCTTCATCGCCGAGTACCTGAACATGACCACCGTCTCCGCGCTCGCCGTCACCATGTTCCTCGGCGGCTGGCAGGTGCCCGGCTTCGTGCTGGCGGTCTGGCCCGGCGCCCACGCGGGCGCCTGGCCGGTCCTGTGGTTCATGATCAAGCTCTTCGTCTTCCTGTTCTTCTTCGTCTGGCTGCGCGGCTCGCTGCCCCGCGTCCGCTACGACCAGCTGATGAAGCTCGGCTGGAAGCTGCTGATCCCGGCCATGCTGGTCTGGATCATGGTCGTCGCCGCCATCCAGCTGGCCCGCGAGAGCGGCATGGCCGGCTGGCAGTTCACCGGCCTCATCGCCGGGATCTGCCTCGCCGTCCTGGCCGCGCTGTTCTTCTGGGACGACGCCAGGATCCGCCGCCAGGAGGCCGAGCAGGCCGCCGACAAGGCCGAGCGGGAGGCGCTGCGCGCCGACCCGGCCCACGGAGGTTTCCCGGTTCCGCCGATGGACGCCCCGCACTACGGAACCAAGGTCGACGCGATCCCGCGTCAGGAGGTCTGAGGCGTGTTCGACTGGCTCAACCCCGTCAAGGGGTTCGGCGTCACCTTCCACACGATGTTCAAGAAGGTCGACACCGTCAAGTACCCGGAGGTCAAGCGGCCCACCATGCCGCGCTTCCACGGCCGCCACCAGCTCAACCGCTGGCCCGACGGCCTGGAGAAGTGCATCGGCTGCGAGCTGTGCGCCTGGGCCTGCCCGGCGGACGCCATCTACGTCGAGGGCTTCGACAACACCGAGGACGAGCGCTTCTCCCCGGGCGAGCGCTACGGCCGCGTCTACCAGATCAACTACCTGCGCTGCATCCTGTGCGGGCTGTGCATCGAGGCGTGCCCCACCCGCGCGCTGACGATGACCAACGAGTACGAGCTCGCCGACGACAACCGCGAGAGCCTGATCTGGACCAAGGAGCAGCTGCTGGCTCCGCTGGCCGAGGGCATGGAGGCGCCCCCGCACGCCATGCGGCTGGGCGAGACCGAGCAGGACTACTACCGGCGCGGCGCCACCCCGACCGCCACCGGCAGGGACAGCGAGGGCACCCGATGAGCCCGCTCACCGCACTGGCCGCGCCGCTGCCCCCGGCCGTCCCCGAGACCGTGCCGATCGGCGGCGGCGAGACCGCCGCCTTCTGGGCGCTGGCGACCATCATGGTGCTGGCCGCCCTCGGCGTGGTCTTCATGCGCAAGCCGGTCTACTCCGCGCTGCTGCTCGCCGTGGTGATGATCTCGCTGGCGGTGCTGTACGGCATCCAGCAGGCGCCGTTCCTGATGGTGGTGCAGATCATCGTCTACACCGGCGCCGTGCTGATGCTCTTCCTATTCGTCGTCATGCTGATCGGCGTCAGCTCCGCCGACTCCCTGGTCGAGACGCTGCCCGGCCAGCGGGTGGCCGGCGCGCTCATCGCGCTCGGCTTCGTCGCCATGCTGGTCTTCGGCCTCACCGACGTGGTCGTCGGCGACCCGGCCGGGCTGGGCGCCGCGGGCGGCGAGCAGAACCTCCCGGCGCTGGCCGGCCAGCTCTTCGGCCAGTACGTGATCGCCTTCGAGGCGACCGGCGCACTGCTGATCACCGCGGTCCTCGGCGCCCTGGTGCTCGCCTTCCGCGAGCGCACCGGGCCCAAGGTCACCCAGCGGCAGCTCTCGCAGGTCCGCATCAGGGGCCCGCACCCCAGCCCGCTGCCCGGCCCCGGCACCTACGCCCGGCACAACGCCATCGACATGCCGGCGCTGCTGCCCGACGGCTCCACCTCCGAGCTGTCGGTCAACCCGGTGCTGGCCGCCCGCGCCGAGTCGGCCGGGCGGGCCACCGCCAGCGGCGTCGACCTGCAGGTGCGGGCCGGCTCCTCCGCCGCCCCCGGCGACGCCTCCGACAGCACCGAGGCCAAGGAGGCCCGCGCCGAGGGCGAGGAGACCGGCACCGGCCCGGTGGGGGCCGCGGGCGCCCCGGGCGCCGGTGAGCCGCGCGGCGGCAACGACTCCGACGAGACCGAGGGCGGCGTCCGATGAACCCGATGAACTACATCGTGCTCGCGTCGATCCTGTTCAGCATCGGCGCCGTCGGGGTGCTGGTGCGGCGCAACGCGATCATCGTCTTCATGTGCGTGGAGCTGATGCTCAACGCCTGCAACCTGGCGTTCGTCAGCTTCGCGCGGCTGCACGGCAACATCGAGGGCCAGGTCATCGCGTTCTTCGTGATGGTGGTGGCCGCGGCCGAGGTGGTCGTCGGGCTCGCGATCATCATGCAGATCTTTAGGACCCGCAGGTCGGCCTCTGTCGACGACGCCAACCTGCTGAAGTACTGACCATGAGGAGCGACGTGACCGGCATCCTTGCCGCCGACAGCGCCCACGAGGCTGTCGAGCGGGCGAGCACCGCGGCGGCCGACGGGGGGATCCACAGCCTCGCGTGGCTGCTCATCGCCTTCCCGCTGCTGGGCGCCGCCATCCTGCTGCTGGCCGGCCGCCGCGCCGACCGGTGGGGCCACTGGCTGGGCGCGGCCGCCTCCCTGGCGAGCTTCGCGGTCGCCGTGGCCGCCTTCACGCAGCTGCTGGGATACGCGCCCGAGGAGCGCAGCCGGATCGTCCCGGTGTACCAGTGGATCTCCACCGGCTCCTTCACCGTCGACGTCAACCTGCTGCTCGACCCGCTGTCGATCTCCTTCGCGCTGCTGATCACCGGTGTCGGCTCGCTGATCCACATCTACTCCGTGGGCTACATGGCCCACGACGAGGGCCGCCGCCGCTTCTTCGGCTACCTCAACCTCTTCGTGGCGGCCATGCTCACCCTGGTGCTGGCCGACAACTTCGCGCTGCTCTTCGTCGGCTGGGAGGGCGTGGGCCTCGCCTCCTACCTGCTGATCGGCTTCTGGCAGCACAAGCCCTCGGCGGCGGTCGCGGCCAAGAAGGCCTTCGTGGTCAACCGGGTCGGCGACTTCGGCCTGCTCATCGCCATCATGATCATGTGGTCGGTCTTCGGCACGGTCGCCTTCGGCCCGGTCTTCGAGCACATCGGCGAGGCCGACCAGTTCACCGTCACCGTCATCGGCCTGCTGCTGCTCCTGGGCGCCTGCGGCAAGTCCGCCCAGCTGCCGCTGCAGTCCTGGCTGCTGGACGCGATGGAGGGCCCCACCCCGGTCTCCGCGCTGATCCACGCCGCCACCATGGTCACCGCCGGCGTCTACCTGATCGTGCGGGCCGGGCTGATCTTCGAGGCGAGCCCGGTCGCGCAGACCACCGTCGCCGTCGTGGGCGCCGCCACCCTGCTGGCCGGCGCGATCATCGGCTGCGCCAAGGACGACATCAAGAAGG
Organism: Allonocardiopsis opalescens; assembly: GCF_003002095.1. Taxonomy (GTDB): domain Bacteria; phylum Actinomycetota; class Actinomycetes; order Streptosporangiales; family Streptosporangiaceae; genus Allonocardiopsis; species Allonocardiopsis opalescens. The sequence continues at coordinate 554,399 of NZ_PVZC01000003.1, forward strand.
CGCTGGCCGGCTCCACCATGAGCCAGATCGGCTACATGGTGCTGGCCGCCGGGCTCGGCCCGATCGGCTACGCCGCCGCCATCGCGCACCTGCTCACCCACGGCTTCTTCAAGGCGGGGCTCTTCCTCGGCGCCGGCTCGGTCATGCACGGCATGAACGACGAGGTGAACATGCGCAGGTACGGCGGGCTGCGCAAGCACATGCCGGTCACCTTCGCCACCTTCGGCATCGGCTACCTCGCCATCATCGGCCTGCCGCCGCTGTCGGGCTACTTCACCAAGGAAGGCATCATCGAGTCCGCCTGGCTGCGCGGCGACGCCTTCGGCTTCACCCTGGCCGGGATCATGCTGCTGACCGCCGGGCTCACCGCCTTCTACATGTCGCGGATCATGTTCCTCACCTTCTTCGGCCCCAAGCGCTGGGCCGAGGGCGCGCACCCGCACGAGTCGCCCGGCTCGATGACCATCCCGATGGTCATCCTGGCCGTGGGCTCGGTGGCGCTGGGCGGCCTGCTGGTGCTGGTCTTCCACTTCGCCGAGTTCATCGCGCCGGTGACCGGCGCGGAGGTGCACCACTTCAACCCGCTCTCGCCCACCGGTCTGGTCGCGCTGGGCCTGATGGTCGCGGGCGTGGCCGTCGCCTGGGTGATGTACGGCCGCGCGCCGGCCGAGAAGCTGGCCACCGCGCCGCGCGGCAGCGTGTTCACCCGCGCCGCCCGCGCCGACCTCTACGGCGACGCCCTCAACGAGTCGCTGCTGATGCGCCCCGGGCAGCGGCTGGCCCACGCCTCCGTCGCCGTCGACGACCACGGCGTCGACGGCATCGTGAACGGGCTGGCCGGCGCGGTCCGCGGCCTGTCCGGCCGGCTCCGCCTCCAGCAGAGCGGCTTCGCCCGCAGCTATGCCCTGTCCATGTTCTTCGGCGCCGCCCTGGTCGTCGGCGCGATGCTGGTGGTGCAGCTGTGACCCGGCCCGCGCTCCCCACACCCCCATCCCCCGCCCGCCCAGGGGGGCGACCCCACTTCCATTCTCCCGCGGCCGCCGCGTCCGGCGCAGGGGTTACCGGCGGGTTGTGGACAAGTGCCGGCCGCGGCGGCCGGCCTGTGGACAACCGGCCCGCTCCGGAGCCGGCTCCCGCGAGGTCTGGCAAGGTGGGCGCCATGCCCGCCAGGTCCGCGCTCCCGCCCACCGCCGTCACGTCCCCGGCGGCGTCGGCCACGACGCCCGCCCGCAAGCCCGTCAACGCCGCTCAGCTCGCGGCCGCTCCGCTGGTGGTGAGGATCTAAGTGTCCGCGATTCCCTGGCTGACCATCGCCATCGTGCTGCCCCTCATCGGCTCGGTCGTGGTGGCGGCGATGCCCAGCTCCGGCGCCGAGCGGGCCAAGCAGGTCACCCTGGCCTTCTCCGTGCTGGTCCTCGCCGTCGTCGCCGCGATGGCCCTCCAGTTCAGCCCCGGCGGCCCGCGCTTCCAGTTCGAAGAGGTCTACCCGTGGATCCCGGCCTTCGGGATCAGCTACGCGGTCGGCGTCGACGGCATCGCGCTGCTGCTGATCCTGCTGTCGGCGCTGCTGGTGCCGCTGGTGGTGCTGGCCGGCTGGAACGAGGTCGACGCCTCCACCAGCAAGTACAGCACCAAGACCTACTTCGCGCTCATCCTGGTGCTCGAGGCCATGATGATCGCGGTCTTCGCCGCCACCGACGTCTTCCTCTTCTACGTCGTGTTCGAGGCGATGCTGATCCCGGTCTACTTCATGATCGGCGGCTTCGGCACCGGGCGCAGGCGCTACGCGGCGATCAAGTTCCTGCTCTACAGCCTCTTCGGCGGCCTGCTGATGCTGGTCGCGGTCATCGGGCTGTACGTGGCGGCCGGGCAGCAGGGCGAGGCCACCTTCCTGTGGGAGCCGCTGGCCGCGATGGCCGCCGACATCGACCCCGCCACCGCCCGCTGGCTCTTCCTCGGCTTCTTCATCGCCTTCGCGATCAAGGCGCCGCTGTGGCCGGTGCACACCTGGCTGCCCAGCGCCGCGGAGTCCGCCCGGCCCGGCACCGCCGTGCTGCTGGTCGGCGTGCTGGACAAGGTCGGCACCTTCGGCATGCTCCGCTTCTGCCTGGAGCTGTTCCCCGAGGCGTCCCGCTGGGCCGCCTGGCCGATCGTCATCCTGGCGCTGATCAGCATCCTGTACGGCGCCGTCGTCGCCATCGGCCAGACCGACATGATGCGCCTGGTCGCCTACACCTCGGTCTCGCACTTCGGCTTCATCGTGCTGGGTGTCTTCGCCTTCACCACCCAGGGCCACGCCGGCGCCGCGCTCTACATGGTCAACCACGGCCTGTCCACCGGGGCGCTCTTCCTCATCGTGGGCTTCCTGATGCTGCGCCGCACCGAGCGCTCTCAGCTGATCGGCGACTACACCGGCGTCGGGCGCACCGCCCCGCTGCTGGCCGGCACCTTCCTGGTGGCCGGGCTCGCCAGCCTCTCGCTGCCGGGCCTGTCCCCGTTCGTCAGCGAGTTCCTGGTCTTCATGGGCACCTTCACCCGCTACCCGGTGATCGCGATCATCGCGGCGCTCGGCGTGATCCTGGCCGCCCTGTACATCCTGTGGCTCTACCAGCGCACGATGACCGGCCCGCGGCCCGAGGGCGCCGCCCCGTTCGCCGACCTCTCCCCGCGCGAGCTGCTGGCCGTCGGACCGCTGGTCGCGCTGCTCGTGCTGCTCGGCCTCTTCCCCCAGCCGATGCTGGACGTCGTCAACCCGGCGGTGGAGTCCACCCTGGAGCAGGTCGGTGCCACCGATCCGGCGCCCGAGGTGCCCGCCGCAGCTGAGGAAGGAACAAGCGAGTGAATACGCTGACCGTGGCGGGGTCGCTCGCCGCGCCGCCGTTCCAGCCGCCGGACATCGACTACGGCCTGCTGCTGCCGATGCTGGTGGTCTTCACCGCCGGCGTGCTCGCGGTGCTGGTCGAGGCCTTCGCGCCGCGCGAGGTCCGCCGCTCCTTCCAGGTCGGGCTGAGCCTGCTCGCGGTGGGCGCCGCCTTCGGCCTCACCCTGGTTCAGGCCGCCTCCCCGCAGCTGCCCGAGACCGGCGGCATCCTGGTCGCGGGCGGCACCGTCGCCGTCGACCGGCCCACCCTGTTCCTGCAGGCCGTCATCCTGCTGCTCAGCTTCGTCAGCCTGCTGCTGATCGCGGAGCGGCGGGTCGGCGACGGCTCCTTCGCCGCGGAGGCGGCGGCGGTTCCGGGCAGCGAGGAGGAGCGCCAGGGCATCCTGGCCGGCCGCGAGCACAGCGAGGTCTACCCGCTGGTGCTCTTCGCGGTGCTGGGCATGCTGCTCTTCCCGGCCGCCAACGACCTGCTCACCATGTTCATCGCGCTCGAAGTGCTCTCGATGCCGCTGTACCTGCTGTGCGGCCTGGCGCGGCGCCGCCGGCTGCTCTCCCAGGAGGCGGCGGTCAAGTACTTCCTGCTCGGCGCCTTCTCCTCGGCCTTCTTCCTCTTCGGCATCGCGATGATCTACGGCTATGCCGGCTCGGTGCGGCTGTCGGCGATCGCCGACGCGGCCGCGGCGGCCGGCGGCGGCGAGGTGCTGCTGCTGCTCGGCATCGCGCTGATCGCGGTGGGCCTGCTGTTCAAGATCGGCGCCGTCCCCTTCCACAACTGGAAGCCCGACGTCTACCAGGGCGCGCCCACCCCGATCACCGCCTTCATGGCCTCGGTCACCCTCGTCTCCGCCTTCGGCGCGATGCTGCGGGTGTTCTACGTCGCCTTCGGCGCGATGGCCTGGGACTGGCGGCCGATGATCTGGGTGGTGGCCATCCTCACCATGGTGGTCGGCGCGGTCGTCGCCGTCACCCAGACGAACGTCAAGCGGCTGCTGGCCTACTCCTCGGTGGTGCACGCCGGCTTCATCCTGACCGCGCTGGCCGCCACCTCCGCGCAGGGCCTGGGCGCCTCGCTGTTCTACCTGGCGGTCTACGGCTTCTCCACCATCGGCGCCTTCGCGATCGTCACCCTGGTGCGCGACTCCCAGGGCGAGGCCGTCCGCCTCGACCAGTGGCGCGGGCTGGCCCGCCGCTCGCCGCTGCTGGCGCTCAGCTTCGCGCTGTTCCTGCTCGGCTTCGCCGGCATCCCGCTCACCAGCGGCTTCATCGCCAAGTTCGCGGTGTTCGAGGCGGCGCTGGCGGCCGGCGGCACCCCGCTGGTGGTGGTCGGCGTGCTCAGCAGCGCCGTCACCGCCTTCTTCTACGCCCGCATCATCGTGGTGATGTTCTTCACCGGCGCCGACGAGCCGGCCGAGGAGCCGGGCTCGGGGGCGGCGGTGGCCGAGTCCGCGCATGCGCAGGAGGCGGCCGGCGGCGTGTCCGTGCGCACCCGGCCCGCGCCGGCCGTCACGGAGGCGGCGCCGCAGGTCGAAGTGGTCAAGCCCGGACTGCTGAGCCAGGCGGTCATCGCGATCGGGGCGGCGGCTACCCTGGTGCTCGGGGTGGTGCCGCAGCCGGTACTGGACCTGGCCACCCAGGCCGCCCAGCACCTGTTCGTGCGGTAGCGGACCGGGCGACGCGGTACCGACCCGGCCGGCGGTCCGCTCGGCGCCCCGCCGGGCCGCCGCGCACGCCGCCGGCCCGGGGCTTGGTCCGGCAAGGCACGACCGCGTGGTTTGGAGAGCTGTCAGGTGAGCAGTGCGGTGCCCAACGACTTCTTCGGCATGCGCGGGATCCCTCCGGCGCTCGCCGCGGAGCTGGGATCGGGGCTGGAGCGCGTCGAGCACGAGCTGCGCTCCCGCGTCCGCAGCGACGACGGCCTGGTGGACGACGCCTCCCGGCATCTGATCACCGCCGGGGGCAAGCGCTTCCGGCCGATGGTCACCCTGCTCGCCGCCCAGTTCGGCGACCCCGGTGCCGCCGCCGTGGTGCACGGTGCCGTCGTCATCGAGCTGACCCACCTCGCCACCCTCTACCACGACGACGTCATGGACGAGGCGGAGCTGCGCAGAGGCTCGGCCAGCGCCAACTCCCGCTGGGGCAACACCGTCGCCATCCTCACCGGCGACTACCTCTTCGCGCGGGCGTCCGAGCTGCTGGCCGACCTCGGAGCCGATGCCGTGCGCATCCAGGCCCGCACCTTCGCCCGGCTGGTGCGCGGCCAGATCCGCGAGACCGTCGGCCCGGCCGACGGCACCGACCGGGTCGAGCACTACCTGGGCGTGGTGGCCGACAAGACCGCCTCGCTGATCGCAACCGCCGCCACCTTCGGCGGCATGTTCGCCGGCGCCCCCGCCGCCGTCACCGCCACGCTCACCCGCGCCTGCGAGGCGCTGGGCGTCGCCTTCCAGCTCTCCGACGACATCCTCGACGTCGCCAGTGAGTCAGTGGAGTCGGGCAAGGTGCCCGGTACCGACCTGCGCGAGGGCGTGCTGACCCTCCCGGTGCTGCACGCCCTGGCCGACACCAGCCCCGACGGCGCCCGGCTGCGCGAACTGCTCGGGGCGCCGGGCGCGCTCGACGACGACCAGGTCACCGAGGCGCTCACCCTGCTGCGCAAGGACCCGGCCATGGACGCCGCCCGCGCCGACCTCCTCGGCTGGGTCGAGCGGGCCCGCGCCGAGCTGCGCACCCTGCCGCACATCCCGGCGCGCGACGCCTTCGAGGCGCTGTGCGAGTTCGTGGTGGTCCGCACCGGCTGAGCGCCTCCGGTGCCGAAACCTCCCGCCGGGTACGGATTGTTTCCTGCTTGCGCCGCCCGGGTAGCCGCGCGCTTGTATACGCGGCTGTCCTCGCAGGTCAGCCGCTGTCAGGCGAAGAATCGACACGGGGGAGCGTGATTCGCCATGACCATGCGGGCCCGGGAACTCCTCGGACACCACCTGCTCGACCGGGACGGCTCCGACGTCGGCCGGATCAAGCAGGTCTACTTCGACGACGAGACCCAGGAACCCAAGTGGGTGACCGTGCACACCGGTCTGCTCGGCATGCGGGAGAGCTTCGTACCGCTGCGGCAGGCGCGGATGGTGGACGACAAGCTGCAGGTTCCGTTCGACAAGCAGACCATCAAGGACGCGCCCAGCGTCGACGCCGACGAGCACATCTCACCGGACGAGGAGGCGCAGGTCTACCGGCACTACGGCCTGCCCAGGCCGCGCGCCGCCGAGCCGGAGGGCTATACGCCGCCCTCGGACGCCGGGCGGCCCGGCATGGGGTCCGAGCAGGCCGACCGGTCCGGACCCATGGCGGCCGGCTCGGACGGCACGGCGGACATGGACGCCCGCGCCGGGACGGCAGAGCCCGGGGGCGAGGCGGCCGCGATGCCGTCCGGCACCGACATGGTCGAGGACCGGGGGCTCACCCGCTCCGAGGAGCGGATGCGCATCGGCATGGAGACGCAGCGCACCGGCCGGGTGCGGCTGCGCCGCTTCGTCGACACCGAGGAGGTCGAGCGCACGGTGCCGGTGCACCGCCAGGAGGTGCACGTGCGCCGCGAGCCGATCGGCGAGGACGAGCGCCCCGGCGACGCCGTGATCTCCGAGGGCGAGGAGGAGGTCATCACCTACCGGGACCACCCCGTGGTGATGACGGAGACCGTCCCGGTGGAGCGGGTCACGCTGGAGACCGAGGACGTGGTCGACGAGGAGACGGTGCGCGGCCGGCTGCGCAAGGAGCGCATCGAGGTCGAGGAGGACGACGGCCCCGACCGCCCCGCCTGACCGGACCGGCCCGCGCGGCGGGCCGCCTGGACGGGCGCCGCCCGGGAGGCCCGCCGCGCCGCCGGCCCCCGCTCCGGCCGGCGGGTCCCCCGGGCGGCCCTCAGCGCACCGGATCGAGCCGGTCCGGCACCGGCCCCGCCCCCTCCTCGACCCCCGCCGCGGCGGGTCGCGCCAGGCGCCGGTGCCGCCGCCCCTGGCGCACCAGGTCGAAGCTGAACACCGCCAGCGCCGCCCAGACCAGGCCGAAGCCGATCCACCTGCTGGTGGACATCTCCTCCGCGAAGACCAGCCAGCCGATCAGGAACTGCAGCACCGGCGCGCAGTACTGGAGCATCCCGATGGTCGTCATCGACACCCGGTAGGCGGCCGCCCCGAAGAAGACCAGCGGCAGCGCGGTGATCACCCCCGAGCCGACCATCAGCGCGGTGTGCGCCACGGAGACGTGCCCGAAGGCGGCGGTGCCCTGGAACTGGAGGAAGAGGATGTAGCCGAGGGCGGGCAGGAACATGATCGCGGTCTCGACGGTCAGGCTCTCGGTGCCGTCGACCCCGGCGAACTTCTTCAGCAGCCCGTAGGTGGCGAAGGAGAAGGCCATCGTCAGCGCCAGCCACGGCGGCTGGCCGACGTTGAGGGTGAGCACCCCCACCGCGACCGCGCCCAGGCCGACCGCCACCCACTGCGGCGCCCGCAGCCGCTCGCGGAAGACCACCACACCGAACAGCACGCTGACCAGCGGGTTGATGAAGTAGCCCAGCGCCGCCTGGAGCGTCTGCCCGCTGTTGACGGCGTAGATGAAGGCGCCCCAGTTCAGCGTGATGACGAGGGCGGAGGCGGTCAGCAGCGCCAGCTTGCGCGGGCTGCGCAGCACGCCGCGCACCCAGCCCCAGTTGCGGACCACGGCGAGCAGGACGAGCACCGCGGGGAGCGACCAGAGCATGCGGTGCGCCAGGATCTCGCCCGATCCCGAGGGCTCCAGCAGCGGCCAGTAGAGTGGAAAAAGACCCCAGCAGATGTAGGCGGCCAGGCCGTAGCCGACACCGCGGTTGGATTCGGACACAAGCCGCAGATTACGTCAGGAAATATCGCCTGTCTTCTAAGCGATCCTTAACGGTAATGTCCAGCAGCCTTCCCCCGGCCGGGCCGTGCCCGGGGAACAAGCAGGGATCGCCCGACGCTGTTCGGTAGACGCTGCGGCGCGCCCCGCGCGGGGCGGCCGCGAAGGTGTGGAGGAGATCTGATGAGCCTGTTCGGCGCCGCCAAGAGCCGCATGGTCGACGCGTCCGACGCCCTGCCCGGACGCGCCGAGCCGATCACCGTACCCGGCCGCCACGAAGTGCTCGGCACCCCGCTCGACGGGCCCTACCCCGAGGGCACCGAGATCGCCGACTTCGCGATGGGCTGCTTCTGGGGCGTGGAGCGGCTGTTCTGGAAGCTCGACGGGGTGGTCACCACCTCCGTGGGCTACGCGGGCGGCCACACCCCCAATCCCACCTACGAAGAGGTGTGCAGCGGCCGCACCGGTCACGCCGAGGCGGTGCGGGTGGTCTTCGACCCCGAGCGGGTGAGCTACGCCGAGCTGCTCAAGGTCTTCTGGGAGGAGCACGACCCCACCCAGGGCCACCGCCAGGGCAATGACATCGGCACCCAGTACCGCTCGGCGATCTACTACCACTCCGAGGCCCAGCGCGAGGCGGCCGAGCGCACTCGCGCGGCCTACCGGCCGCTGCTGGCCGAGGCGGGCTACGGCGACATCACCACCGAGATCGCCCCGGCGGGCCCGTACTACTTCGCCGAGGACTACCACCAGCAGTATTTGTCAAGCAGTAAAAACCCCAACGGCTACTGCGGGCTGACCGCCAACGGCGTGTCCTGCCCGGTCGGCGTGGTCAGCGCCGACGGCTGAGCCGGTCCGAGCCGATGGAGCCCCCGCCGTGCGCGGGGGCTCCGGCGTTCCGGCGCCCGGACCGCGCTCTGCGTGATCACGCGCTGTGGTGAATGGGACGAAAGGTGCGGGTGGGGCATAAGCGTACGGTAGTGGCGTTGACACGGTTGTGGTGTCCCTGGTCTTGTAGTGGCCGTTCACTGCCCCGCGCGCCAGGAGAGACCATGACGGAGACCAACGGGACCATCTACGACGCCATCGGCGGCCACGAGGCCATCGAGGCCGTCGTGGACGACTTCTACGGCCGGGTGCTGGCCGACGAGCGGCTGGCCCCCTTCTTCACCGGCATCAGCATGCCCAAGCTCAAGGGCAGGCAGGTGGAGTTCTTCGCCGCCGCTTTGGGCGGGCCGGTGGAGTACACCGGGCAGAGCATGCGCGACGCCCACCTCGGCCGCGGCATCGAGCAGGCGCACTTCGACCTGGTTGTCGAGCACCTCACCGCCTCCCTGCTGGCGGCCGGGGTGCCCGAGACCACCACCAAGGAGATCATCACCGCGCTCGCGCCGCTCTCCGACGACATCGTCTCCCGCGGCGTCTGACCGCTCCCCACCTCGAACGGCCCCGGCGCTTCCCGCACGCCGGGGCCGTTCGCCTGCCGTGGGAGCCCTGCGGCGCCGCCCGCTACCGAACGGTGGCGGCCACCGCGTCGGCGATCGGGGTGTCGCCCTGGACCAGGTCGAAAGAGCGGTGCGCGGTGGCGGGCTCGTCCAGCAGCGCCACCAGCACGGCGGCGACATCGTCGCGGGTGACCGAGCCGCGCTCGGCACGCTCGGCCAGGGCGACCCGGCCGGTGCCGGGGTCGTCGGTGAGCCGCCCGGGCCGCAGCACCGTCCAGTCGATGTCGAAGGTGCGGGTGCGCAGGTCGGCGTCTGCCGCCCCCTTGGCCCGCAGGTAGGCGGCGAACACCGGGTCGGCGTCGGCGGGCGGCTCGTCGTCGGCGCCCATCGACGACACCATCAGGTAGCGGCGAACCCCGGTGAGGTGCGCGGCGTCGGCCAGCAGGATCGCGGCGTTCTTGTCCACGGTCTCCTTGCGGGGCGCGCCGCTGCCCGGACCCGCCCCGGCCGCGAAGACGACCGCGTCGGCGTCGTTGATCCGGTCGGCCACCTCGGTGACCGTCGCCTTCTCCAGGTCGAGCAGGATCGGCTCGGCGCCCTCGGCCCGCAGGGCGTCGGCGTGGTCGGGGTTCCTGATCAGCCCGGCCACCTGGTCGCCGCGCCCGCTGAGCAGCCGCTCCAGCCGCAGGGCGATCCGGCCGTGTCCTCCCGCGATGACGATGCGCATGCCCCCACGCTATCGGCTGCGCCCCGCCCCGGCGAGGACGCGCCCCGGCCCCGACCGCCGGAGGCGACCCATGGCCCGGACGGGTTCCGGCCGGGGCCGCGGCGCCGCCCCGGGGCGGGCGGCGCGGCCGGCCGCGCATAGGCTGGCACGGTCCGCGCCGCCCCCCGTCCGCCGGCGAAGGGAGCCCGCCCGTGCCCGCACGCCCCGATCCCAGCGGCGCCGGTGCCCGCCGCCCGCCCGGCCGTCCGCGCCGCCCGGTCGGTCCGCCGCCGGAGCCCGCCGACATCCCGGTGATCCCCGACGACTTCGCCGAGGACGTGCGGCTGCGCTGCGGCGCCGACGGCGAGCGCTGGCTGCGTGACCTGCCCGGCCTGCTCAACCGGTACAGCCGCCGCTGGGGTCTGCGGATCTCGGCGGAGCCCTTCCCGCTCTCCTACAACTACGTGGTCGCGGCGCGCCGCCACGACGGCACCGACGCCGTGCTGAAGCTCTGCCACCCCCGCACCGTCGAACTGCCGCTGGAGGCGGCGGCGCTGCGCCACTTCGGACCGCGGCGGGCCGCCGAGGTGCTCGACGCCGACCTGGTCGGCATCGAGGAGTACGGCGGAGCCCTGCTGCTGGGCCGGGTCCGGCCCGGCGAGAGCCTGGTGGCGACGGCGGCGGCCGACGACCTCCGCGCCACCTCCGCCGCGGCCGAGGTGATGCGGGTGCTGCACGAGGCGGGCCCGCCGCCGGACGGCTTCCCGAGCGTCGCCGACTGGGGTGCCGGCTTCGCCCGGCACCGCGCCGCGCACGGCGGCGGCGCCGGCCCGCTGCCGGCCGAGCTGTTCGAGCCGGCCGAACGCCTCTTCGCGGAGCTGCTGGCCGGCTCGGCGCCGCCGGTGCTGCTCCACGGCGACCTGCACCACGACAACATCCTGGACGGCGGCGACCGCTGGGTGGCCATCGACCCCAAGGGCGTCACGGGGGAGCCCTGCTACGAGGCGGGCGCGCTGGTGCGCAACCTGTGGCAGGACCGCTACGACACGCCCGACGAGGCCGGTACGCTGCGCCGCCGGATCGGGCTGCTCGCCGACGAGCTGGCGGTGGACCGGGAGCGGCTGGCCGGGTGGTGCTTCGCCCAGGCGGTGCTCTCGGCGGTCTGGCTGGTGGAGGACGGCGAGGACCCCGGCGACGTGCGGGCGGCGGTGCGCACGGCCGGGCTGCTGCACGGCCTGCTGGGCGGCTGAACCACCCCCGGCGGAGCAGAGTGCGGGCCCGGGTGGCCGGGCGGGAACGCCCGGCCACCGGGGCCCGCGCCGCGACGGCAGGTCCCCTGACCCGCCCTCACCGCGTCTGCACGTCAGCACCTGGTGGTGAGTGATGAACGGTTCCCTGTGCCCCAGTGCGCCGTGCGGGCTGCGCGGTGATGGGTGGATACCCATGCGTGGGGCCAGCCCCATGGCCCGGAGAGTGAGCCTTTGATGGCCAGAAAGAGAATGTGCTCGCCCGTGCAGAAACGGCTACCGACTGCCGTCGCGGAGTGTGTTCAGCCGACCAGCTCCGTGGTCCAGTTCAGCTCCTGGATCCGGGTGTCGAGCCGCCGGAACTCGCGGGCCAGCTCATCGGCGGCGCGCCGCACCGCCGCGACGTCGACCGACGGGACGGTGCGGATCTCGGCCGCCCGCATCCGCGGCTGCAGCTGGCTGGCGCCGTCGGCCAGCGCGGAGTGCAGCTGCTGGCGGATCCGCAGCACGTCGCGGCGGGCCAGCGCGTCGGTGAGGGTGCGGCCGTCGCCGAACGGGGTGGCGAGGTTGGTGGCGTTGATGCGCCGGATCAGCGCCTCCAGCTCGTCGGCGAGCCGGCCGAACTCCGCGAGCAGCTCCTCGGGGTCCTCGGCCGGGGCGCCGCCCTCCTGGTAGCGGGCGTTGGCCAGGACGCGCTTGCGCAGCTCGCCCAGGCGCGCGTTGAGGTCGGCCCGGCGGTTCAGCGCCTCCGCCAGTCGCATGCGTGCACCTCCTGCGTGCGGGTCCCTCGGCCGGAACCCGCTGGAGAACACCGAAACCCTAGCCGACCGGCCGGGCGGCGGCATCCGGTTTACGAGGCCCGCGCCCTCAGGCGCACAGCAGCCGCTCGACCCGCCGCGCCGCGAACAGCAGCCCGGCCAGCGCCATGGCCACCAGGTAGGCGGTGTTGAGCAGCAGCCCGGGCCCAGGCGAGCCCAGGGCCAGGCCGCGCACCAGCTCCACCGCGTGGTACAGCGGGGTGAGCTGGATGAGGATCTCGACCCCGAGCGGGTACGCCTGCACCGGCGCGAAGGTGCCGGAGAACAGGAAGAGGGCGAACTGCCCGGTGTTCAGCAGGTCGAAGTCCTGCCAGCCGCGCATCAGGGTGCTCAGCGCCATGCCCACGGCGCCGAAGGCGAAGCCGACCAGCACGGTGGCCGGGAAGGCCGCCAGCGCCCAGCCCAGGCTGACCAGGTCCATCGCGACCATCACGCCGATGAAGACAGCGGTGTAGAAGGAGCCGCGCACGACGGCCCAGCTCAGCTCGCCCAGCGCCACCTCCAGCGGCCCCACCGGGGTGGCCAGGATCGCCTCGAAGGTCTTGGAGTACTTCATCTTGAAGAAGAAGTTGAAGGTGGTCTCGGCGAGCACACCGGTCATCGCCGACACCGCCAGCATGGCCGGCGCCACGAAGACGGCGTAGGACAGCACCCGGCCGTCCTCCAGCCGCAGCTCGCCGATGAGCGCCCCCACGCCCACCCCGATGGACAGCAGGTACAGCAGCGGCTCGAAGAAGCCCGAGACCAGCACGATCCAGTACGACGGCCCCGAGCGCAGCGAGGCGACGTTGCGGCCCATGACCGCGCCCACCCGGGCCCCTGAGACGGCGGGCAGCCGGGCGGCCAGCAGAGTGGTGAGCATGGTCGTCCCCGATCATTTCCGGAGGCGGCGGCCGAAGGCCGCCACCGCCCACGCGCTGCCGAGCAGCGCCCACAGCACCAGGTAGCCCAGGTGCGCCAGGGCCGGCCAGCCGGGGGCGGTGCCCAGGGTGGCGGCCCGGCACAGCTCCACGCCGTGCCACAGCGGCGACAGGTACGCCAGCGGCCGCACCACGTCGGGCAGCTGCTCCACCGGGAAGAAGACCCCGGCGAAGAGGGTGGACGGCACCACTACGAAGCGGAACAGCAGCGCGAAGTAGCTGTCGTGGTCGATGGTGGCGGCGAAGGCGGTGGTCGGCGCGCACACCGCGAGCCCGAGCAGCCCGCACACCAGCGGGGTGGCCAGCGCCCACGGGGAGTGCAGCGCGCCGAACAGCGCGGCGACGCCGAGGAAGACCACGGAGGCGATCAGGACCCGCAGCAGCATGTAGGCCAGCCAGCCGCCGACCATGTCGCGGACCCGCACCGGGGTGGCCTGCATCGCCTGGTAGCCGCGGATCCACTTGAAGTCGCCGAGCACGCCGTAGGTGGACTCCCCGACCGACATCTGGAAGGCGACGGAGGCCAGCACCCCGGGCACGATCCAGGCGAGGTAGTCGACCCCGCCCAGCTCGCCGACGTAGCCGCCGACGCCGATGCCGAAGCTGAGCAGGAAGAGCACCGGCATCACGAAGGACGAGAAGACCGACGCCTGCCAGAGCCGGCGGTAGAGGTGCAGCTGGCGTTCGAGCACCGCCAGGGTGGGGTGGACCTGCCGGCGCTCGGCGGCGGGCGTCTGGGTGGCTGCCATGGCTAGTCGACCAGCGTCCGACCGGTGAGGTGCAGGAACACGTCCTCCAGCGAGGAGCGGCGCACCAGGGTGGTCGACGGCGCCAGGCCCCGGGCGTGGATCGCGGCGACGGCGGCGTCGCCGTCGGCGGCGTAGACCAGCACCCGGTCGGGCAGCGCCTCGACCCGGTCGCCGATCCCGGCCAGCTTCTCGGCGTACTCGGCCGGTTCGGCGTCGCCGAAGCGCGCCTCGACCACCTCGGGGCTGGAGTAGGTCTCGATCAGCGAGCGGGGCGAGCCCTCGGCGGCGATCCGGCCGCCGTCCATGACCACCAGGCGGTCGCACAGCTGCTCCGCCTCGTCCATGTAGTGGGTGGTCAGCACCAGGGTGGCGCCGCGCTGCTTGAGCCGGAACAGCCGCTCCCACAGCAGGTGGCGGGCCTGGGGGTCCAGGCCGGTGGTGGGCTCGTCCAGCAGTACGAGATCGGGCTCGTTCACCATCGCGCGGGCGATGGTCAGCCGCCGCTTCATCCCGCCGGACAGCGGCTCGACCTTGCTGTCGGCGCGGTCGGCCAGCTGCACGAACTCCAGCAGCTCGTCGGCCCGCCGCCGCGCCTCCCGCCGGGACAGCCCGAAGTAGCGCGCGTAGGTGGTGAGGTTCTCGCGCACGGTGAGGTCGACGTCGAGATTGTCCTGCTGCGGGCAGACCCCCAGCCGGGCCCGGATCCTCGCGCCGTCGCGGACGGGGTCCATGCCGAGGATGCTCAGCTCGCCCGCGGTGGGGCTGGACACGCAGCCGATCATCCGCATGGTGGATGATTTTCCGGCGCCGTTGGGGCCGAGGAAGCCGAATGCCTCGCCCGGCGCCACCTCGACGTCGATCCCGTCGACGGCGGTGAAGTCGCCGAAGCGCTTGACCAGGCCGCGGGCGCGGATCAGCGGCTCGGCGGCCGGAGAGGCGGAGAGCGGTGTGGGCACCAGCAGACACTAGCGCCGGGGCCCGACACCGGGGCAAGCGGTTTAGCGCCCGGACGCGCCGGGGCCCGGCGGGCCGCCGTCGGCGGCGCCACCGGGCCCCGGCGCGTCCTCGGGCGCCGGCTAGCCGACGGTCCAGGTGTCGCCGCTGGCCAGCAGGGCGCCCAGGTCGCCGGGGCCCTCGGCGGCGGCCGCGCGCTCCAGCTGCGCGGCCATCAGCTCGTCGTAGCTGGGCCGGGGCACCTTGCGGAACACGCCGACCGGCACGTGCGCGAAGGCCGGCTGGTCCAGCCGCGACAGCGCGAAGGCGTAGGAGGGGTCGGGCACCGCGACGTCGTGCACCAGCAGCTCGTCCTCGCCGACCTCGTCCACGTCGACCACCTCGGCGGTGCCGTAGCGGTTCAGCCGCACGCCCTTGCCGCCGCCGAAGCGGACCGGCTCGCCGTGCTGCAGCCGGATCAGCCCGCCGCTGCCCGGGGTGCCGCGGTCGGCCTCCTTCAGCGGCGCGAACGCGTCGTCGTTGAAGATCGGGCAGTTCTGGTAGATCTCGATGAAGGCCGAGCCCTGGTGGTCGGCGGCCTCCCGCAGCACGCTCTGCAGGTGCTTGCGGTCGGAGTCCACCGAGCGGGCGACGAAGCTCGCCTCGGCGCCCAGGGCCAGCGACACCGGGTTGAACGGGGTGTCCAGCGAGCCCATCGGGGTCGACTTGGTCACCTTGCCCAGCTCGGAGGTGGGGGAGTACTGGCCCTTGGTCAGCCCGTAGATCCGGTTGTTGAACAGCAGGATCTTGATGTTGACATTGCGGCGCAGCGCGTGGATCAGGTGGTTGCCGCCGATCGACAGGCCGTCGCCGTCGCCCGTGACGACCCAGACCGACAGGTCGGGGCGGCTGGCGGCCAGCCCGGTGGCGATCGCCGGGGCGCGGCCGTGGATGGAGTGCATCCCGTAGGTGTCGACGTAGTACGGGAAGCGCGAGGAGCAGCCGATCCCGGAGACCATCACCACGTTCTCCCGCTTCACGCCCAGCTCGGGCAGGAAGCTCTGGAACGCGGCCAGGATCGCGTAGTCACCGCAGCCCGGGCACCAGCGCACCTCCTGGTCGGTCTTGAAGTCCTTCATCTTCAGCGGCTCGTCGGCCCGCGGCACCAGCCGCAGCCCGGCCGGCGGCACCGCGCCGCCGACCGCCCCGTTCACCGTCTCGGTCACTTCTCGATCACATCCTCGGTCCGCCGGCCGTTCAGCACGTCCTGCAGCACGCCCGCCAGCTCCTCCGCCTTGAACGGCAGGCCGCGGACCTTGTTGTAGCCGATCACGTCCACCAGGAAGCGCGCCCGCAGCAGCTGGGAGAGCTGCCCCAGGTTGATCTCGGGCACCACCACGCGCTCGTAGCGGGCCAGCACCTCGCCGATGTTGGCCGGGAAGGGGTTGAGGTGGCGCAGGTGGGCCTGGGCGATCCGCCCGCCGGCCCGCCGCACCCGGCGCACGCCCGCGCCGATCGACCCGTAGGTGCCGCCCCAGCCGAGCACCAGCACCTCGGCGTCGCCGGTGGGGTCGTCGACCCGCAGCGGCTCGATGTCGCGGGCCACGCCGTCGACCTTGGCCTGGCGGGTGCGCACCATCAGGTCGTGGTTGGACGGGCTGTAGGAGATGTTGCCGGTGCCGTCGCTCTTCTCGATGCCGCCGACGCGGTGCTCCAGCCCCGGGGTGCCCGGCACCGCCCACGGCCGCGCCAGGGTCTCGGGGTCGCGCAGGTAGGGCAGGAAGGCGCCGTCGGGGCCGTTGGGCTCGGTGGCGAACTCCACCCGCAGGTCGGGCAGGGCGGCCACGTCGGGCAGCCGCCACGGCTCGGAGCCGTTGGCGATGTAGCCGTCGGAGAGCACGATCACCGGGGTGCGGTACGTGGTGGCGATCCGCACCGCCTCGATCGCGATGTCGAAGCAGTCGGCCGGCGACTGCGGCGCCAGCACCGGCACCGGCGACTCGCCGTTGCGGCCGTACAGGGCCTGCAGCAGGTCGGCCTGCTCGGTCTTGGTCGGCATGCCGGTGCTCGGCCCGGCCCGCTGGATGTTGATCGCCACCAGCGGCAGCTCCATCATCACGCCCAGGCCGATCGTCTCGGCCTTCAGCGCCATGCCCGGGCCCGAGGTGGTGGTGACGCCCAGCGAGCCGCCGAAGGCGGCGCCCAGGGCCGCGCCCACTCCGGCGATCTCGTCCTCGGCCTGGAAGGTGCGCACCCCGAAGCCCTTGTGCCGCGACAGTTCGTGCAGCACGTCGGAGGCGGGGGTGATGGGGTAGGAGCCGAGGAAGAGCGGCAGCCCCGACAGCCGCGAACCCGCGATCAGGCCGTAGGAGAGCGCCAGGTTGCCGGTGATGTTGCGGTAGGTGCCCGGGCGCAGGGTGGCCGGCTTGATCTCGTAGGAGACGGCGAAGTCCTCGGTGGTCTCGCCGAAGTTCCAGCCCGCCTGGAAGGCCGCCGTGTTCGCCGCCATGATCGCGGGCTTGCTGGCGAACTTGGCGCGCAGGAACGCGAGCGTGCCCTCGGTCGGCCGGTTGTACAGCCACGACAGCAGGCCGAGCGCGAACATGTTCTTCGCGCGCTCCGCGTCCTTCTTGGAGACGTCGAACTCTTCGAGCGCCTTGACCGTCATCGAGGTGAGCGGCACCGCGTGCACCCGGTACTCGGCCAGCGAGCCGTCCTCGAGCGGGTTCACCGGGTAGCCGACCTTGGTGAGGTTGCGCTTGGTGAACTCGTCGGTGTTGACGATGATGTCGGCGCCGCGCGGCACGTCCTCGAGGTTGGCCTTCAGCGCCGCCGGGTTCATCGCCACCAGGACGTTCGGGGCGTCGCCCGGCGTCATGATGTCGTGGTCGGCGAAGTGGAGCTGGAAGCTGGAGACCCCGGGGAGGGTGCCGGCCGGGGCGCGGATCTCGGCCGGGAAGTTGGGGAGCGTGGACAGGTCGTTGCCGAAGGACGCGGTCTCCTGGGTGAACCGGTCTCCGGTCAACTGCATGCCGTCACCCGAGTCGCCCGCGAACCGGATGATGACGCGATCGAGCTGCTGGACCTGCTTGGTCACAGGATCGCCGACCTCCTCGACACGGCCGTGCGCCCGCCGGGGCGGCGGCCGAGGGATTTACTGGGGAACTGGGTTTCGGACAGGACGGTCAACATCGACGTGGTCCGGGGGTCGTGCCGTCGCCCCGCTCGTGGGGCGCGGCGGCTGCGGTGGGCGGCTGGTCTCCGGAGTCCGACCCGTTCGGCCCCTGACGCGGCACACCCCGCTCCGCAGCTGCCAGGGTACGTGCTGTACCTGCCCGCATGGGCTGGAGTGGCCGAATCCGGGGGCCTGGCCGCGTGGACCGGCGGGGCCGGCGCCCGCGGCACGGCCGCTACGGGCGCGCCGGGAGGGAGCGACGACACAGCGCGCTGGCGACCCGGCCGAGGTCGACATGGCGCCGCTCGACCAGGATCACGAGATCTGGCGATCCGTTCGTCACAATTAGACTGTACTTGTTACCGGGCCCGGCTCCGCGCCCGGGGCTGTCCACTCCGTCACATCGGATCACCCGGCCCCGCGGGCCCTGCGCGGTCGGGCTCGCGGCTCGCGGCGGCCGGTGCGTGCGGCCGCGTCGCGGATCGACCTCTTGTCTTGCTCGGCTCGTCGCCGACCCGCCCCCGGGCCCGCACTTCGCGGTGGGCGGTGCGTGCGGCCGCCGTGCGGGTCGCCCTCTCGGCTCGCCCGGCACGTCGGGCGCGGACCGGCGGTCGGTGGGTTCTGGGCGGTCCGCACACGGCGAATCCGGGGCCTCGGCCGCGTGGACCGGCCGGCCCGGCGCCCGCGGCACGGCCGCCAGGGGCGCTCCGGGAGGAGCGACGATTCGTCGTGTGGGGGCCGGCCGGTGGGTTCCCGGCGGCCGGGCGCACCTTGCGGCGGACCTCGTGCGGGGAGCACGTCGGCCTGGGCCCACCCGGGCGCACCGAACGCAAGCCCGAGAACCCCGCCTGTGGACGATCCGCGCCCGAACCACCCCGCGGTCCACAGATCCGGGCCGCCCCCTGGCCCAGCCTCTTGACAGCTGCCAGGCTCGGCCCGCGGCCTTACCTTTCCAGGGGTGGTTTGCCCCCTGGTCGGGTGGGGCGGGGGTGGGGTGGGGAACCGCGTCCGCCGCCGCGGTGTTCGGTTGTGGGCGCGGTGTCCGGCCATCGCTGGGCGCGGCGGTCCGGGCGGGGAGGGCGGCGCGGTGTGCTCCGACCCCCGGGGCCGGCGGGGCGGGCGCCGCTCCGGCTCACACGGACCGCGGGGAACGCTTGCGCCGTGGTCAGCCGTTTGTACCGGTGGAGCGCGATGATCCGAGCGGAAGGGGGTGAGCCGTGACCCACGGTAACGGAATGCGCACCGCGGTGCTGCTCGCCGCCCTCGGCGCCGGGCTCGCCCTCGCGGGCGTCTGGAGCGCCGGCCTGCTCGGGCTCGGCTTCGCCCTGGTCGTCGCCGGTGTGCTCGCCGCCGTCGCCTTCTACTTCAGCGACCGCATCGCCCTGCGCACCATGTCGGCCCGCCCTGTCAGCGAGGTCGAGCAGCCGAGGCTTTACCGGATCGTGCGCGAGCTGTCCACCCGCGCCCGGCTGCCGATGCCCCGGGTCTACGTCTCGCCGATGGCCGCCTCCAACGCCTTCGCCACCGGCCGCAACCCGCGCCTGTCCGCCGTGTGCTGCACGCTCGGGCTGCTGAACATCCTGGACGAACGGCAGCTGCGGGCCGTCGTCGCACACGAGCTGGCCCACATCCGGCACCGCGACACCCTGATCTCGTCGGTCACCGCCGCGCTGGCCTCGCTCATCACCGGCCTGGCCAGCCTCGCCTGGCTCCTCCCGCTGGGCGCCGAGGACGATGACGACGACTTCGGCCTGCTCCAGGGCCTGATGTTCATGGTGCTCGGCCCGGTGGCCGCCACCCTCATCCAGCTGGCGGTCACCCGCAACCGCGAGTACCGCGCCGACGCCGCCGCCGCCGAGCTGACCGGAGACCCCGAGGGCCTCGCCAGCGCCCTGCGCGCCATCGAACTCGGCCGGCACGAGCTGCCGATGGAGCCCAGCGGCCGGATGATGAGCACCGCCCACCTCATGATCGTCAACCCGTTCCGCGGCGGCGGCATGTGCTCCCTGTTCTCCACCCACCCGGCCACCCGCGCCCGCGTCCGCCGCCTGGAGCGCATGAGCGACCCGGACGACTGAGCGGCCGCCACCGGTTCCACGGCCGAGCCGACGGCGTTCGGGGCCCGACGAATCGGCCGGGGTAGAGTCCGCGGAATGGCACTGCTATCCGACGCGATCGGCGGCTGGACGGGCACGAACGGCTTCCGGCTGCTGCCCGGCGACCCGTTCGCGGAGTTCCCCGCCACCCTGACGGTGACCTCCGCCGCCGCCGGCCATCTGGCCGCGGTGGCCTACTCCTGGACGCATCCCGACGACGGCCCCCAGGAGGGCCTGCTCGTCATCGGCGCCGGCGAGGGCGAGGGCGCACTGGTCGCCATGTGGGGCGACTCCTGGCACCAGCGGCCGTCGCCCATGACGCTGTCGGGTAGCCGGCAGGACCCGGGAGCCGTCGTCCTGGAGGGCGACTACGGCGGCGGCTGGCTGTGGCGGATCAGCGTCGCGGCCGGCGCGGACGGCCTGCGCCTGCGGATGGACAATGTCATCCCCGCCGACCAGGCGACGGACGAGGTGTCCGCCGGCCCGTACGCGGCGATGCTCATGACCGCGCACCGCGCCTGATCCCCGGCCGCGATCGGGCCGGACCCGCGGGCCCGTCCACTGGTCCGCCGCCGTCCGACGCGGCCACCCGCGCGCCGCGGTGAACGGCCGCGCGGGCACGGCGACGGAGCTTCGGCACGCACGTCTCGCGCGGACGGCTCCGAACCGCCGGACGGTGCCGGATCGCCCGTCCGGGCGCGGATCGCGGACGCGGCCGACGGAGTGCGGGATCGGCCGAGTGCCGGTGGGCGGATTGGGGACCGAGGGCCGGGCCGCCCGGCCGGGCGCGAACCGCCGGGCAGGCGTCGGAACCGCCCTCCGCAGGCCCGAGCGAACGGGGCCGGCGAGCCTGCGAGCCGGGCGCCCGTCCTAGCGGAAGTTGACGAACTGGAGGGCGACGTCGAGGTCCTGGCCCTTGACCAGCGCGATGACCGCCTGGAGGTCGTCCTTCTTCTTCGAGCTGACCCGCAGCTCGTCGCCCTGCACCTGCGCCTTGACGCCCTTGGGGCCCTCGTCGCGGATCAGCTTGGAGATCTTCTTCGCCTGGTCCTGCGCGATGCCCTCCTTCAGGGCGACCGCCAGCCGGTACTCCTTGCCGGACAGCCTCGGCTCGCCGGGGTCCAGCACCTTCATCGAGATCCCGCGCTTGACCAGCTTCTCCTTGAAGACGTCCAGCACGGCGGCGGCGCGCTCCTCGCTGTTGGCGCGGATCTCCACCGCCTGGTCGCCCGACCAGGCGATCGAGGCGCCCACCCCGCGGAAGTCGAAGCGGTGCCCGATCTCCTTAGCGGCCTGGTTCAGCGCGTTGTCGACCTCTTGCCGGTCGATCTTGGACACGATGTCGAACGAAGCATCCATCGAGAAATGACACTCCCACAAGCGACGGCCACAGCCCGCGCCCCGTCGGGCCCGGTGGTCGAGTCTAAGCCGCCTGATCCCGCCCACGCCGGACGCCCGCGTACCCGGCCGGTAATCGGTTCGACCACCCGGGGATGTCCGCTATCCTTCTTCGTGGCGTCACCACAGGCGCCACAAGGCAGGTTGCCCGAGCGGCCAAAGGGAGCGGTCTGTAAAACCGTCGGCTCAGCCTACGTAGGTTCGAACCCTACACCTGCCACCCAGCACAAACGCCCCCTGACCTGGAATTCAGGCCAAGGGGCGTTCGCATGTCCGGTCCGGCTACGTCCGACCGGAACCGGCCTTGTCCGCCGGCGTGCGGGCATTGAGCGCAAGCCATTCCGAGGGGCAGCCGCCGGCATTCGCACGCCGCACGGCGGCGGGGACGGCCGGAAGCCCGTGCGCCCATCGGCGTGTCGGGCGGCGTGGACGGTACCGGCGGATCTCCGCGCCGCCGGACGCGGGCCTTGGCGAATCGCAGGAAGCGGCAATGCCCGCGGTACCGCGTGTTCCTGTCCGGCCCCGCCACCGGAAGGAACGCGGTAGACCGGCCGGTGGCCCCGAACGGCGTACCGGGCCGCTGCCCTGCGATAACGCGGCTTCGGCGGCACGTTTCTGCGGGGCGCCGGCGTGTGGCGCATGTGGCCGGTGTGCACGGATGTGACGACGGTCACCCATATCCGTCCGTGGCCGCCTCTGGTGCGCGGTCCCCTGGCGTGTCACCCGTTGACGCCAGGGCGTGCTGATTCGCGCACGCATCGCCGTCGCCCGGTGGTCATTCGTCGGTCGCGTGCTGATCAGCGGACGATTCCCGTCGCGTCGCACGGAAGGTTCGCGGCGCGGGAACAAGGTTCATTTCCGGACAACGGTGCATGCGCCGGGTGTGTCGGATAAATGGCGGATCGAATTGGTGCCATGTATGCCGATGTCTGTTCTGGGCGCTTTGGTGGTTCAAAACTGCTTGTGCAGTATTGCTGTTGTTTGATGCCTATCGGTGAAGTGAAAAACGCTGGGCGGTTCCCCGTTTGCGATTGACATATGCCTCCGGTTGGAAAGAATGCTGCTGCAAGGTCTTGCGGGGGCGGTCGCTGCTCGCGTCCGCCTCGTTTCCGTGTCATTGGAGTTGTATGTTCAAGAAGCTTGGTGCCATCGGCGCGCTGGCGCTCGGCCTGTCGGCCGCCGCGCTGTCGCCGGCCCACGCCGCCGGAGGTGACGGCGACATCAACCAGGACATCGATGTGGTGACGATCCAGATCTGCAGCACCGACATCGCCATCCTGGGCATCGTCATCCCGATCGCCTCGCCGGAGACCGTCGGCCACTGCGGTAACGCGGAATCGGCCCAGGTCAACGACTAGCTCCACATTCTCGTCAACAGAAATAAGGGGAAAATCAAATGCTGCGTAAGCTCGGTATCTCCGGTCTGGTCGCCGCCGCCGCCCTCGGTGGCGCGCTGGTCGCCTCTCCCGCGCACGCCGGCGGCGGCGACGAGGGCTTCAACCAGAACACGTCCCTCATTCCGGTGAACCTCTGCCAGAACGACATCGCCGCGGTCATCGGCGTCATCATCCCGATCGCCTCGCCCGAGACCCTGGGCGAGTGCAACAACGCGTCGGTCTTCCAGGTCAACGACTGACCTTTCCTTTTCACTGCACTCTAGGAGACTCAGATGCTGCGTAAACTCGGCATTTCCGGCCTGGTGGCCGCGGCGGCCCTCGGTAGCGCGCTGGTCGCGTCTCCGGCGCAGGCTGACGGCTTCAACCAGAACACGTCGCTGATTCCGATCAACGCCTGCCAGAACGACATCGCCGCGGTCATCGGCGTCATCGTTCCGATCGCCTCGCCCGAGACCCTGGGTGAGTGCAACAACGCCTCCGCCGTCCAGGTGAACGTGGATGACCACCACCACGGTCACCACCACCACGGCGACCACCAGCACGGCGAGAACGGCGACTACTAAGTCGCCGGCGACCGACCTGTCGATCTGAAGACCGGTCCGAGCGTCGCACCGCGTACATGAGGGACCTCCGGTCGGCCCGTTCACCGCGCGAACGGGCTGCCGGAGGTCTCTTCGCGTTCCCCCGCCCCCGCTCTCACCGCCCGCTTCCCACCGGCCGCCTCCCGCCGGCGCGGTACTCGTCCGGGCTCCGTCCGGTGCGCGCGACGCGCCCCCTTGTCGGGTGGCGGCCGGCTGCCTAGCGTGACTCCTCAGTGGCCGACGGTGAGGAGAACGGTATGCAGCGAGCACACGCCCGAAGCACCGCCCTGGCGGCCGCCGCCGCCCTGGTCCTGGCCGGCTGCGGAACCGGCGGGCCGGACACCACCGGAGCCCCGCCCAGCGCCCGGCCGGGCCCTTCCGGGGCGGCGCCGCTCTCCGCCGCGCCGGACTCCTCGGCCGCCGCACCCTCGGACTCCCCGTCGCCCTCCGCCTCGCCCTCCGCCGACGTGACCGGCGACACGCAGGTGTGGAACCTGTGGCGGGACGAGAGCGGCCGCCCCCAGCAGGCGCCCGCCGGACTGGTGCTCTCGGAGTTCAGCACCCTCAACGAGCTGGCCTGGCACGGCTGGCAGGCCGACACCGCGTCGGGGACCGGGATGCTCTCGGGCACCTGGTGCCTGCCCGAGTGCACCGAGGACCCCTTCCCGGTGGAGATCGTGCTCGGCGATCCCGCGCCGGTCGAGGGGACGGACTACTTCACCACCTACGAGATCACCTGGCAGGGCGCCCCGCCCCCCGGTATGGAGGACGGCTTCGACGACGGCGCGCATCCCGGCGAACTCCTGCTGCCGCAGTAGCCGCCACCAGGCCCGGCGGCCGCCGGGCCGCCCGCCGCGGACCACGCCGCCGCGAACCGGTGGACCCGCTCCGCCGGCGTCCACCACAATGGAGGCGGGGAGGGGAGTGACCTGAGTCGACTAGGGGGCCGCGCGTGACCGAGATCTCGCCGCCGCCGCCCACCCTCCCGGCAGGCGTACGGCTGGCGCCGTGGCCCGGCGACCAGCGGTGGGGCCCGGCCGCGGGCGCCGGAACGGCACCGCCGGGTGCGCACCGCCGCGAGCAGCCCGATCCGCTGCCCGACACCGGGCTCGGCGAGGACGTCGGCCCGCTCGACGCCTACAGCTACCTCAGCGTCCCCGATCCGCGGTCGCGGGCCGCCTATCTCGCGATCATGCGGGTCTTCACCTCCGCGCTGCTCACCGACCTGTCCGCCCCCGAAGTGGCCGACCGGCTCGCCTCCGGCCCGGTGCCCGTGGTCGTCGACGCCGACGACGTGGCCGACCGGCTGGCGGCGCTGGTGCGCTGGGGCGCGCTCAGCCTCAGCTCCCGCACCGTCCGCGTCGGCAGCATCGGTGAGTACCAGCGCTCCCGCTCGCGCTACCAGCTCACCCCGCTCGGCGAGCGGGTGCAGCGGCAGGCCGACGCCCTGCTCGCCGACGCCGGCTCCGCCCACGAGGTGAGCCTGGAGCTCCTGGCGGTGCTCACCCGCGAGCTGGCCGACCTCGCCGTCCTCGCCGCCCGCGCCGACCGCGCCCCGCACGACGCGCTGCGCCGCACCGCCGCCGTGTTCACCGCCTTCGACGCCTTCGCCGACTCCGCGCGCGGCTTCTACGCCTACCTCGGCCATGTGCTGTTCCGCCCCGATCTCGGCGCCCCGGGGCACAGCGCGCTGCGGAACCTGCTGCTCGACTACGTCGAGGCCATCACCGAGGACGTCGCGCACCACGCGCCGCGCGTGCAGGCCGCCCTGGACGAGCTGTGGCCGAGGCTGCCCGCACTGCTGGAGGCGATCGACTCGGCCGGCCCGCCCGGCCTGTCCGGGGGCGCCGACACGCCGGTGCGGCGCGGCCGGGGGCGCGCCCGCGCCGACTGGGACGAGCTGCGCGGCTGGTTCACCGACACCACCGGCCGCGGCAGCGAGGTGGACCGGCTCAAGGACGCCACCCTGCGCGCCCTGCAGGCGCTGCTCGCCAATGCCAAGCGCCTGGTGCGCACCTCCACCGGCGAGCGCTCCCGGCGGGGCGAGCTGCTGCGGCTCGCCAAGTGGTTCGACGACGCCGATTCCGGAACCGCGCACGACCTCTTCGTCGCCGCGTTCGGCCTGTACGGCGCCCGGCATCTCGGGGTGGCCGGCGAGCCCGACATCGCCGAGCCGGGCGCGGTCAGCTGGTGGGACGCGCCAGGGGTCGATGTGCCCGCCTCGCTGCGCGAGCGCGGTTCGCGGGCCGCCCGCGGCCGCACCGCGGCCGTGGACGACCACACCCGGCAGAAGGAGCGGCTGCGCAGCCTCGCCGAGGCCGAGGCCGAGCACCGCAGGCTCGCCGCCGCCGAACTGCGCGCCGCCCTGCCCGGGCCCACCCGGGGCAGCGTGCGGGTGGAGGTCTCGGCCGCGGCCCGCGCCCTGCTGCTCGACCTGCTGACCGGGGCGATCGGGGTGGCCGGGCACGACTTCACCGCCGCCTCCGCGGGCGAGCTGGACCTCGACATCGCGCTCCACCTCACCCGCGCCCCCGACGCCGCCGTCACCCTCAGCGGACCCGACGGCGAACTGGCCCTGTCCGGCCTCAGCCTCTGCGCCACCTCCTACCACCAGCGCCCCGCCACGACTCCAGGGCTGCTGGAGGACCTGACGTAGCCGCGGCGGCGCGGCCCGGTGCCCGGCCGCGGCGCGCCCACGACCACTCGGCGACGACGCCGGCGCACGGGACGCTTCCGTGCGGCCCGTCCACCAGCGAAAGGCGACATGGCGACCAAGGACGACATCGCGCTCGCGAGCGAGCGGCGGACCGCCGTGCGGCTGCTGCTGGACCGTCCGCTGGTCACGCCGCGCAGCCACCCGGAGGAGTTCCCGCTGCTGCGCAAGCACGCGGAATGGCTCATCCAGCACTTCGACGAACTCCTCGGCTACCGGTTGGTCGTGGAGGCGGGCTTCGCCCGGCTCACCAAGGCGGGACTCGGCCGCGGCACCGGGCACGCGCTCACCCGCGCCAGCGGCGCGCCGTTCACCCCGCGCGCCTACGCCTACCTGGCGCTCGCACTCTCCGTGCTGGTCACCGCTCCCGAGCAGCTGCTGCTCTCGGAACTCGCGCACCGGATCCGGGCGGCCGCCGAGGAGGCGGGGATCGACCTCGGCGAGCCCGACCGCAGCGCGCAGCGCCGCGCCATGGTGGCCGCGCTCCGGCAGCTGGTGGCCTGGGAGGCGCTGACCGAGGACGAGGGCTCGCTGGCCGCCTACGCCGACAGCGAGAGCGCGGAGGTGCTCATCACGGTGGACCGCGAGATCGCCAGGCGGCTGGTCGCCGCCCCGCTCGCGCGGGCCGCCTCGGCTGACGAGCTCATCGAGCGGGCCGCCGCCGCGGGCGAGGCCGGGCCGCGCCACTCGGTGCGGCGTCGGCTGCTGGAGACGCCAGTGGTCTACCTCGACGAACTCTCCGAGGCCGAACGGGCCTGGTGGCGCCGCGAGCAGCGCAGGGAGACCCGCCACCTGCTGGAGACCTACGGGCTCGACGCCGAGGTGCGCACGGAGGGCGTGGCGCTGATCGACCCCAACGACCAGCTCACCGATGTGGAGTTCCCCGGAGTGGGCACGGTGGCGCAGGCGGCCCTGCTGCTGGTGGACCGCCTGGTGCGGGCGCTCGCCCCCGACGGCGGCGAAGCGGCCGGGGCGGGCACCGCCGAGCCGGCGGCGCCCCGCACCCGGGTGGCCGTGCCCGACGACCTGATCGCCGACACCCTCGACGAACTGGTGGCCGAGTACGGCCGCGGCTGGTCGCGCGCGTACGTGGCCGATCCCGAGCTGCTGCGCGACCAGGCGCTCACCCTGCTGGCCCGCATGCGGCTCGTCCGCCGGGAGGGCGACGGCTGGGCGCTGCTCGCCGCGGCCGCCCGCTACGCCGACCGGGACGCGGTGTGACGCGGGGCACGGCATGATGCCGGACGGTGCGGAATCGGCACGAATGGGTGCGTCTCGCGGGACACTGGACGGGCCGTGCCCTGCCGCGCGGGCCGCATCCGCCCCGGCGGGCACCGCCCTGACGCCGGTCGCGCCTCCGGGGCCGACCCGCCCGGACACCACGGACCAGGGCCGCACCGAACCGGACGGTACGCCGCAGCGGCCGTACCGAACGCGAGAGGAGCCGTGTTGAGCGCCGCCACGGACGGAGCCGAGCCCGCTCCCGAGCCGGCCGCCGCGCGGGGCGCGGCCGCCGGCGGGGCGGCGCCGGCGCACCGCAGCCCGCACCGCTACCGGCTGTCGCGGGCCGGCATCCACAACGTGTGGCAGTACGACGACCAGGAGTTCCAGTTCGCCGACGGCCGGCTGCTGCTGCGGGGCAAGAACGGCGCGGGCAAGTCCAAGGCGCTGGAGATGCTGCTGCCCTTCCTGCTGGACGGCGACGCCCGCCGCATCGACGCCACCGGCACCAGCAGGACCTCGCTGCGCTGGCTGATGCTCGACGGCCGCACCTCGCCCAATGTGCTCGGCTACCTGTGGGTGGAGTTCGGCCGCACCGACGAGGAGGGGCGGCGGCACTGGCGCACCCTCGGCGCGGCGATCAAGGCGTCGTCGTCCAGCGGTGAGACCCGCGCCCACTTCTTCGTCACCGAGCGGCGGGTGGGCCAGGACCTCATCCTGGTGGAGCAGCGCAGACCGCTCTCGCTGGACCGGCTGCGGACGACTGTGGGCCAGGAGAACTGCTACGACACCGCCGTCGCCTTCCGGGCGCGGGTGATGCGCGAGCTGTTCGGGCTGGACGACCCCGACCGCTACCGCAATCTGGCCCACCTGCTCTACCGGCTGCGCCGCCCCACGATCGGCGACCGGATCGAGTCGGGCGACCTGGTGGCGGTGCTCACCGAGGCGCTGCCCCCGATCGACGACGAGGTCATCGACAAGGTGGCCCGCAACCTCGACGACCTGGAAGCGGTCCGCGAGAACCTGGCCCGGCTGGAGACCACCGACGCGGCGCTCGGCTCCTTCCTCACCGCCTACCGCGGCTACCTGCGCGGCAGCCTGCGGCGCCGGGTGGGGCTCGTGCGGGAGCAGCTGCGCGGCCTGACGGCGCTGCGCCGGGTGGCCGGCGACGCCGAGCGCGAGGTGGCCCGGTGCGCCGAACTCGAACACGACGCGGCGGAGGCCGTGGCCCAGCTGCGCCGCACCCGCGACACCGCCGAGGCCGACCTCGCCACCCTGCGCGCCAGCGCGGGCTACCGCGAGGCCGAGGAGCTGCGCTCGCACCGAGCGATGGTGGCGGCCCGCGCGCAGAGCGCGGGGGTGGCCTGCGCGGCGGCGGAGCTGGCCCGCACCGCCGAGAACCAGGCCGTCGCCCGGCTGTCGTCTGATGTGGCCGCGGCCGCCGAGCAGCTGGCGGCGGTGCGCAGCACCCTGCGGGACACCCGCCGCGAGCTGAGCGCCGCGCACCTGGCCGACACCCTGCTCGGCCCGGTGCCCGCCGTGCGCGAGCTGATCCTGGCCGAACCCGAATCGGCGCTGGTCTACGACACCGACGGCTGGGAGAGCGAGATCGAACGCTCGGCCGTGCCCGGGATGGACGCCCGCGCGCTCGGCGGCGAGTTGGAGAAGTGGCGCTCGGAGCTGGCGGGCGCCGCCGACACCCTGGACCAGCACGAGCGGGCCGTGGCGGCGCTGCGGAAGTCGCTGGCCGGACTGGCCGGCGCCGAGGAGCGCGCCCGGGGGCTGGAGCACGAGGCCGAGCGGCACGACGCCCAGGCCGAGCACGCCCAGACCCTGCAGCGCCATGCTCTGGAGCGGGTCGGCGAGGCCGGGCACTCCTACGCGCAGTCCGTGCGGGAGTGGGCGCAGGAGGTGCGGATCGAGGCCGACCGGCAGGGAGCGGGCGGGGTGGTGCTGGAGCTGGAGCCGCTGCTCGCGCTGGTCGAACTGCCGCTGGACGGGCCCGGCGGCGAGCAGGCCCTCGACCGGGACGTGCCCGGCGAGGTGGTGCGCACGGTCAGGGAGCTCACGGATCCGGTGCTGGCCGAGCTGACCGCGCGCCGCGACACCGCGGTGGGGGAGCAGCGCGAGCTTACGGCCGAACTGGAGGACCTGCGCCAGCAGAAGGCGCACCTCGCCGAGCGCGCCGACGCCGGGCCGGCGCCGAGCCGCTACACCCAGCCCGCCCGCACACCAGGCACCGGCCTGCCCTTCTGCCACACGATCGAGTTCGCCGACACGGTGGCGGACGCCGACCGCGCCGGCCTGGAGGCGGCCCTGGAGGCGTCGGGCCTGCTGGCCGGCTGGCTCGCCGCCGACGGCGCGGTGGTGGACCCCGACACCCAGGACGTGCTGGTGACGCCGGGCAAGCTCGCCGGCGGCCCCACGCTCCTGGACGTGCTGCGCCCGGTGGAGGTGCCCGGCTCGGGAGTGAGCGTGGGCCAGGTGGCGGCCGTGCTGACCTCGATCGGCCTGGGCCGGGCCGGGCCCGACGCCGCGCCGCACAGCTGGATGGGCACCGACGGCCACTGGCGGCTCGGCGTCGCCTCCGGCCGGTACACCAAGGCCGAGGCCGAGTACATCGGCGCCGACG
The DNA here is from genome assembly GCF_003002095.1 of Allonocardiopsis opalescens. Taxonomy (GTDB): domain Bacteria; phylum Actinomycetota; class Actinomycetes; order Streptosporangiales; family Streptosporangiaceae; genus Allonocardiopsis; species Allonocardiopsis opalescens. The sequence continues at coordinate 584,180 of NZ_PVZC01000003.1, forward strand.
CGCGCCGGCGCACGCTGCGGCGCCGCGGCGACGAACTGGACCGGCGGATCGAGGTGGCCGAGGCGCTGCTGGCCGAGGCCGACGAGCGGCGGGGTGACATCGAGGCGCGCCAGGAGCAGCTGATGTCGGCGCTGCGGACACTGCCCATCGGGCACGATCTGCTCAGCGCCTACGCGACCCTCGACTCGGCGCGGGGGCTGCTGGTCACCGCCACCCGCCAGGCCGACGACGCCAGGCGCACCGCCGAGGAGGCGCGGCTGCGCGCCACCGACGCCCGCCGCCGGATCGACGCCGAGGCGGGCGGCCTGCCCGCCGACGCCGACGCGCTCACCGAGCTGGGCGGCGCCCTCGCCCGGCTGCGCACGGGTGTGGACACGCTGCGCCGCGACACCGCGCAGGTGGAGAAGCGGCTCGACGCCTACGCCGACGACGTGCAGGCCTGGGAGGGCGCCCGGCGCGCCAGGGTGGAGGCGGAGGACGCGGCGTCGGGCGCGGTGGCGCAGCTCACCGCGGCCCGGCGCGAGCTGGAGCTGCTGGAGCGCGCCCTGGAGGCGGGCGAGCGCGACATCGTGGACGCCGAGGCGGAGTCGCACCGCAGGCGGGAGTCGGCGCTCGTGGAGCTGCCCGCCGCCGAGCGCGGCGCGCAGCAGGCGCGCGACGACCGGATCCGGGCGTCGGTGCGCCGCGACATAGCAGTGGCCGAGCTGGAGGCGCAGGGCGCGCGGACCGTGGAGGTGGGCGCGCAGCTGCGCCGGCCGCTGGGCCTGCCGGGCCTCGCCGCCGCGGCGAGCCTGCCCGACCTGGACGAGATCCTGTCGGCCTACGACTCCGCCGCGCAGGAGTCGGTGCGGGTGCAGCTGCGGGCCCTGGAGACGCTGGCCGACGAGGTGGAGCGGCGGCTGGGCGACGAGGGCGACGACATCGGCGACACCGCGGTGCTGAACCGGTACGAGAAGCTGCGTGAAGGGCTGGCCGGCGGCTTCGACGCCGCGGTCGGCGAAGAGGACGGGATCAAGCGCTTCTCGCTGCACGACGATGCCGGGGGCCACGACGTGGCGGTGGTCGGCGACCGGATCAGGCAGGCCGCGGACCAGGCCCGCGCCACCGTGGCCGCACGGGAGAAGGAGGCCTTCGAGCGCTTCCTCCTCGGCGAGCTGGGCGAGCACCTGTCGCGCCAGGTGGTGGCGGCGCGTGCGCTGATCGCGGCGGTCAACGACACGCTGCGGGAGGTGAAGACCTCGCACGGGCTGGGCGCGCGGCTGTCGTGGCGGCTGGCCCACGACGCCGACGCAGACATCCACGCCGCCGCCGAGCTGCTGGAGCGCCCGGCGAGCGAGCGGAGCAGGCAGGAGTCGGGGCGGCTGCGCGACGCGCTGCGGCGCAGCATCGAGGCCCAGCGCCGACTGGATCCGTCGGCCGGCTACGGGGTGCACCTGCGGGCGGCGCTGGACTACCGGGCCTGGTTCGCGTTCACCGTGTACGTGACCGACGACGCCACCCCCGGCCGGGAGCGCCGGCTGAGCTACCGGACCGCGATGAGCCAGGGCGAGCAGCGGGTGATCGCCTACCTGGTGCTGTTCGCCGCCGCCTCCGCGCACTTCACCTCGCTGGCGCGGCAGTTCCCGTACGCGCCCCGGCTGATCCTGCTGGACGACGCCTTCGCGAAGGTGGACGAGCCCACCCACGGCCGGCTGCTGGGGCTGCTGGTCCGGCTCGACCTGGACTTCGTGCTCACCTCGGAGCGGCTGTGGGGCTGTTTTCCGAGCGTGCCGAGCCTCAACATCTACGAGTGCCTGCGCGATCCGGCGCAGCGCGGCGTGGCGACGCTGCACTTCACCTGGGACGGCGAGCGCAAGCGGCTGGAAGGGGTCTGAGCGCGGTGCGCTCGGCCGGGCGGCGCGGCGGCGGGTTCTGAGCGGGACGCCCGGCACCCGGACGGGTGCGGCGGTGGAGCGGTGGGCCGGCATGGTCTTCTCCTCCCGGGAGATCCGGACGGGCGGCGGTGGCCGCCACGCACGGCAGCCTTCCGCCCCGCCGCTCCGCCCGCCAGCGCGGCTCCGCAGCCTGTGGACGGCCGGCCGCCCAGGGGCCGGTTGTCCACAGATTTCGCTCCGTGTGCATCCATCGCGGGCGCGCGGCCCTACACTCCGCGCCCGCGGGCGGCCGCCCGGGGTCAGCGGACGAAGACCTCGGAGTTCGGGGTGCGGGTGATGGTGCGGATCGTCGCCGGCAGCTGCAGCCGGCGCAGTGCGCTGGTCAGGCGGGTGTCGTGGGTGAACACCACCAGCTGGCGGTGCCGCCCCACCTGGGCCAGCACGTCGGCCAGGCCCTCGACCGTCGGGCCGTCCATCGCCTGCACCGGGTCGTCCACGATCAGGAAGCCGAACGGGTTGCCCTTCGCGAGGGTCCTCGGCAGGCACACGGCGAGCGCGAGAGCGTGCATCTCCCCCTGGCTGAGGACGCCGGGGGAGGTCTCGGCCGACTCCGCCCCGTCGAGCGTCACGTCCACGGCGACCCGGCGCTGGAGGCCGCTGCCGATCAGACGCAGCGCGCCCAGATCGATGTGGCGCTCCTGGCGCAGCCGCCGCCACACCATCTCCGCCTGCGAGGCCAGCGGCCGCAGCCGCTCATTGCGCAGCTCGCGGGCGGCCTGCACCAGCCAGGCCCGCGCCCGCTCGGCCGGACCCCGCACGTCCTGGGCGAACTCGGCGTCGCGCGCCCGCTCCACCCACAGCGCCAGCCGGTCGGCCAGCAGCGCCCACCCTTCGGTCGGCTCGCTGATCTCGGAGAGCCGGTGCGCCGCCTCCACCCGGGCGATCTGCGCCGCCCCCCGCAGCCGCCGCCCCGCACGCACCACGTGGTCGGCGAGTTCGACCAGGTCGGAGCGGGAGGACCCGGCCGACCACTCCGCCCAGGCCCGGCCGAGCTCGCTGTCGCGCGGCACCCACTCCGGCGGCGGCGCCAGCAGCACCCGCGCCTTCTCCCGCGCCTCCTCCGCCCGCGCGTACGCCGCCTCGGCGCCGCTCGCGGTGGACTCCAGCGCGCCGATCTCCGCGACCGCGCGCGCCGCCCAGTCGGGACCCAGCGCGTCGTCCGCGCCGCACACCGGGCAGCGCGCGTCGGCCGAGTGCTGCGCGTGGTGCTCCAGCGCCCGCCGCAGCAGGTCGATGACGCCGTGCGCCCGCGCCGACTTGGTGCCGGCCACCATGGCCAGCTCCAGCGCCGCGCCGCGCAGCTCGTCGATGACGTCGGAGGCGGTGGACTCCTCGGGCACGGCCAGCCGGCGGGTGCGGCGCAGCACGATCAGCTCCTCGGGATCCACCGGATCCGCCTTGGCCAGCCCCGCCACCCGCTCCAGGTCGATGTCGGGCCCCTCCAGCGCCGCGAGCGCCGCCTCGGCGCGCTGGTTGCCCGGCGCCGCCTCCCGCAGCGCCGCCACCAGCTCGGGCAGCTCCTTGCCCGGCCGCCTGGCCCGGCGGGACAGCTCGCGGCAGGCCCGCGCCAGCCGGCGCTCGGCCGAAGCGAGCCCGGTGAGCCCGATCAGCGCGCTGAGCATGTCGTACAGCTCGCTGGCCCGGCCCTCGATCGTGCGCCCCACCTCGGCGTAGGACAGGAACGGGCGGTACCTGCGCAGGTCGTCGTCCCAGCCGAGCGTGCTCAGCGGCTCCGGCGAGCGGCCCGGACGGGTCACCGCGCCCTCCGCCGAGCGCACACTGCTACCGGTCCACACCCGGGTGACCTCGGTGGACTCCCGGTCGCCCGCGAGCACCAGCTCCACCGACGCCTCGGTGCGCTCGCCGTCGTGCAGATTGCGCCAGCCGTCGCGCCAGGCCGTCTGCATGCCCTCCCAGCGCTGGCTGCGCCCGGTCAGCGCCACCTCGGCCGCCTCGGCGAGGCTGGACTTGCCCGAGCCGTTGCGCCCGATCACCACGGTCAGCCCCGGGCCGGGCCGCAGGTCCAGGACCGCCTCGCGCCCGATCCCCCGGAAGCCGCGCACCCGCACCCGCCGCAGGTAGGCGCGGCGCGGCCGGTACTGCGAACGGGGCGGCACGGGCGGCGCCTCCACCGCCGGCTCGCCGCGCAGCGCCGCCTCCAGCTCGGCGTCGCCGTGCAGCGCCGCCACCACGAGCGCGTGCGCCTCCGGATCCAGGTCGGCCGCTGCCAGGCGCAGCCAGATGGGATCGGTGGGGCCGGCGGCTCCGCGCCCGGACTCGTCGGGGCCGTCACGGCCGTCCGGGTCAGCAGCGTCACCAGTCACGTGGGGGCCCTTCGGTGTCGTCTGCGCCTGCCGAACACGACCCTGCCAAATATAGGGAGGAACCGGGTGGCGGGGGTGGTCCGGCCAGGGAATTCCTGCCCTCCCCGAGCGCCGCTTATTCGATTCGCGCCCGGCAGAGCGCGCGTGTATGCTCCAGGAGCAGATGAGGCCGCCGGGCCCCTTCGGGAGCCGGGCGGACACGCGACCGGCCCCTTTAGCTCAGTCGGCAGAGCGTCTCCATGGTAAGGAGAAGGTCTACGGTTCGATTCCGTAAAGGGGCTCCACCGCCGACCAGGCCGACCGCCTTCGGACGGTCTGCGCATCGGCGGAGCCGGATTCACGCAAGCCGAACGGAATCCGGTACTCTCACAGTTGGGTCGTCCACCGACCACCATGGCGGGGTAGCTCAGTCAGGCAGAGCAAGCGGCTCATAATCGCTGTGTCGCGGGTTCAAGTCCCGCCTCCGCTACGAGCTTGGGGTTAGTGTGTTCGCGGGCTTTCGCCCGCTCACGCTAGCTCTTCGCCATGCTAGCCCGGGGGGAGACCCCCCGGACCCCCCCACTGTGGGGGCTTCGCCCCCACACCCCCTCGATCGTGGAGTGGTTGCCTGACTCCGGCTCGGGTGGGTTTGGTGGGGGTAACCATCCGTCACTTTGAGGAGAGAGGCACTCCGCTGTGGCTGCCACCGACGTTAGGCCGAAGATCACGCTGGCCTGCCAGGAGTGCAAGCACCGCAACTACATCACCCGGAAGAACCGGCGCAACGACCCGGACCGGATGACGCTGCGGAAGTACTGCCCCAACTGCAGGCGGCACCAGGAGCACCGCGAGACCCGGTAGCCGCTCCCCGCGCCAGGCGCGGGGCACCGGCCGTGTGGCCCAGCGAGGACCTAGACCCGCTGGGCCATTACGCTGTTAGGCGGTCCGGTCAGACGGGCGCCGCGCGGCGCCGCGAGCGGTGAGGGACGGGATGCCGATCAACCGCGAGTTCCTGGGGCGCAGCTATCCGCCCTCGGAGCCCTACCAGGTCAGCCGCGAGAAGGTGGCGGAGTTCGCCGCCGCCATCGGCGACACCAACCCGCTGTACCTCGACCCCGAGGCCGCCAAGGCCGCGGGGCACCCCGACGTGCTCGCCCCGCCCACCTTCCCCATCGTGGTCGCGATGCGCGACAGCGGCACCGCCGTGGCCGACCCCGAGCTCGGCGTCGACTACTCCATGGTCGTGCACGGCCGCCAGTCCTTCGCCTACAGCCGCCCGCTGTACGCCGGCGACGTCGTCACCTGCACCTCTACCATCGCCGAGATCAAGGCGGCGGGCCGCAACGAGGTGCTGACCATCGACACCGCCATCGGCACCACCCAGGGCGAGCACGTCGTCACCGCGTCCTTCACCATCGTGGTCCGCGGCGGCGCGGACAGCTGAGAGGAGTGCCGATGCCGGGCACGACGGCCGTCCGGGTGCGCTACGACGAGGTCGAGGTCGGCGACCTCCTCCCCGAGGCCACCTATCCGGTCCAGCGGCTGAACCTGGTCATGTACGCCGGCGCCTCCGGCGACTTCAACCCGATCCACTGGAACGAGCGCTTCGCCAAGTCCGTCGGCCTGCCCGACGTCATCGCCCACGGCATGCTCACCATGGCCCTGGCCGGCCGCCTGGTCACCGACTGGGTCGGCGACCCCGGCGCGGTGGTCGACTACCGGGTGCGGTTCTCCGCGCCCGTCGTCGTCCCCGACGACGACAAGGGGGCCGAGGTCACCGTCGGCGGTACGGTCAAGGAGAAGCTCGACGGCGGCCGGGTGCTGGTCAACCTCACCGCGACCAGCGACGGCACCAAGGTGCTGACCCGTGCGGACGTGATCGTCGCGCTCGGCTGAGCCGCCGCTCCGCCCGCTGTCCTTCGAACCGATGCCGCTGGAGGCCCTGAGACGTGTGTGCCGCCGTGCGCTGTGAGCAGGTGACCCTCGCCCCCTACACCACCCTGCGGCTGGGCGGGCCCGCCGCCGGCTTCGTGGAGGTCGACTCCGCCGAGGAGACCGTCGCCGCGGTCGCCGCCGCCGACCGCGCGGGCGAACCGGTCCTGGTGCTCGGCGGCGGCAGCAACCTGGTCATCGCCGACGGCGGCTTCCCCGGCACGGTCGTGCACATCTCCAGCCGCGGCGTGGAGCGCCTGTCGGGCAGCCCGGTCCGGCTGCGGGTGCAGGCCGGCGAGGACTGGGACGCCTTCGTCGCCCGCTGCGTCGGCGAAGGGCTCAGCGGCGTCGAGTGCCTGTCGGGGATCCCGGGCCGGGCCGGCGCCACCCCGATCCAGAACGTCGGCGCCTACGGCCAGGAGGTCAGCCAGACGATCACCGAGGTGCGGGCGCTGGACCGTACCACCGGCCGCACCGTCGTCCTGGACGCCGCCGCGTGCCGCTTCGGCTACCGCAGCAGCCGCTTCAAGGGCCGCGACCGCTTCGTCGTGCTCGACGTCGTCTTCGAACTGGAGCGCTCCGAGCTCTCGCAGCCGATCCGCTACGCCGAACTCGCCCGCACGCTCGACGTCCCGCTCGGCGAGCGGGTGCCGGTGCAGGAGGCCCGCGCCGCCGTGCTGAAGCTGCGGGCCGGCAAGGGCATGGTCCTGGACGCGGGCGACCCCGACACCCGCAGCGCGGGCTCCTTCTTCACCAACCCGCTGCTCGACGCGGCGCAGCTCGCCGAACTGGAGCGCAGGGTCGCCGACCGGCTGGGCCCCGGCGCCGCCTTCCCGCGCTACCCCGAGCCCGACGGCCGCGCCAAGGTCTCGGCGGCCTGGCTCATCGACCGGGCCGGCTTCGCCAAGGGCTACGGCTCGGGCCCTGCCAGGATCTCCAGCAAGCACACCCTCGCGCTCACCAACCCCGGAGCGGGCAGCACCGCCGACCTGCTGGCGCTGGCGCGCGAGGTGCGCGACGGCGTGCGCGCCGCCTTCGGCGTCGAGCTGGTGAACGAGCCCGTCATGGTCGGCGTCGCGCTCTAGCCGCGGCCTAGGCCGCGCCGGCGGGCTCCGGCGGGGCGGCGAGCCAGGCGTCCACTCCGGCGAGGAGCTGCTTGCGCAGGGCCTCCGGCGCGGCCGAGCCGCGGATCGACATCCGGGCCAGCTCGGCCAGTTCGGCGTCGTCGAAGCCGAAGGTGTGCCGGGCGGTCTCGTACTGCTCCAGCAGGCGGGGGCCGAACAGCAGCGGGTCGTCGGTGCCCAGCGCCACCGGCACCCCGGCGTCGAAGAGCCGCCGCACTGGGACGTGCGCCAGCTCGTTGAAGACGCCGAGGCCGACATTGGAGCTGGGGCAGACCTCCAGGGTCACCCCCTGGGTCGCCAGCCGCTCCACCAGGTAGGGGTCCTCGATCGCGCGCACGCCGTGCCCGACGCGGTCGGCCTCTAGGTGGTCCAGGCACTCGCGGACGCTGCGCGGCCCCTGCAGCTCCCCGCCGTGCGGGACCGACAGCAGGCCGGCGCGGCGGGCCAGCCGGAAGGCGTCCTCGAACTCCAGCGCCCGGCCGCGCCGCTCGTCATTGCTGAGGCCGAAGCCGACCACGCCCCGCTCGGCGTACTGCCGGGCCAGCCGGGCGAGGGTGCGGGCGTCCAGCGGGTGGCGGGTGCGGTTGGCCGCCACGATCACGCCGATGCCCACGCCGGTGCGGGCGGAGGCGGCCTCGGCCGCGGCCAGGACGAGTTCGAGCGTGGCGGTCAGGCCGTCGTAGCGCGCGGCGTAGCCGCTGGGGTCGACCTGGATCTCCAGCCAGCCCGAGCCGGCCGCCGCCTCGTCCTCGGCGGCCTCGCCGAGCAGCCGGAACAGGTCCTCGGGGGTGCGCAGCACCGATCTGGCGATGTCGTACAGGCGCTGGAAGCGGAACCAGCCGCGCTCGTCGGTGGCGCGCAGCCGGGGCGGCCAGTTCTGCTCCAGCGACTCGGGGAGGCTCACCCCGTGCCGGCGGGCCAGCTCGACCAGCGTGGTGTGCCGCATCGAACCGGTGAAGTGCAGGTGGAGATGGGCCTTCGGCAGACGCTCCAGGGGGCGGACGGCGGATCGCATACACCCAGCCTGCCGTATCGGGATGATCGCTGTCCCGGCATCGGCGCCGCCGCGCTCGCGCGCCGCCGCGGCGGGCGCGCGCCGCCCGCCGGGTCCCGGCCCCGTCGGCCGCCGTGCCGGTTCGACGCACTCGGCCGGAGCGCCTAGACTGTCGTCTCGGCTCGTGTCCACTATCCGTGCGGTCAGGCGGATTTCCAGATGCGTGTCAGCGCGCCGGGCGTTAGCCTGGAGGCGTGATCCACAATTAAAGGGCAGTGGCTCAATTGGCAGAGCACCGGTCTCCAAAACCGGCGGTTGGGGGTTCGAGTCCCTCCTGCCCTGCGGAATTGGTACGCCGAATGGTCGTACATGATCGTTGCCGGGCGCGCCATCTGCTCAACAGCAGGTCGGCGGCCAGCTGACGGGGACCTCCCGTCGGCCGGCCGTCGGCCTATAGAGCCACTGAGGCGAGGGTCATGGTGACAAAGACGCGCGACGACGATGGCGCGAAGCCGGAGAAGGCGGGAGGAGCGAAGACCGCGGAGAAGAAGTCCCGCACCTCCCCGCTGCTCTTCTACCGCCAGGTCGTCACGGAGCTCCGCAAGGTCAAGTGGCCGACGCGCCGCGAACTCCTCGTCTACACGCTGGTCGTGCTGATCTTCGTGCTGGTGATGGTCGGATTCGTGACGGTCATCGACATCGCCTTCGGTGAGCTCGTCACCATCGTCTTCGGCTGAGCCCGCCCGCCGCCCCCGCAGGGGCGGCCCGTTGTCCGCTAGAGAAAGAGAACGAACCACCGTGTCCGAATCCCCACTGCCCACCGACGAGGTCCCCGACGGGGAGCGGGACCAGCCGTCGGAGGAGTCCGGCCCGACCCCCGCGGAGGAGTCCGCCGGGGAGGCCGCGGCGCCCGAGGGCGCGGCGGAGGCCGAGGTCGGTGCGGCGGACGTGGACGAGGACGGCGACGTTCCGCCCCCGGTCGACACGGTCGAGGAGTTCAAGGACCAGCTGCGCCTGCTGCCCGGCGACTGGTACGTGATCCACTCCTACGCCGGCTACGAGAACCGGGTGAAGACCAACATCGAGACCCGCACCACCTCGCTGAACATGGAGGACTACATCTTCCAGGTGGAGGTCCCCACCCAGGAGGTCACCGAGGTCAAGAGCGGCAAGCGGCAGCAGGTCACCGAGAAGGTGCTCCCCGGCTACATCCTGGTCCGGATGGAGCTCACCGACGAGTCCTGGGCCGCGGTCCGCAACACCCCCGGCGTCACCGGCTTCGTCGGCCTGTCCAACCGTCCCTCTCCGCTCAGCCTGCAGGAGGTCGCCGACCTCCTCGCGCCCGAGCCCGAGGAGGAGACGGTCAAGAAGAAGGAGACGGTGCACAAGACCGTGGACTTCGAGGTAGGCGAGTCCGTCACCGTCATGGACGGCCCCTTCGCGACCCTCCCGGCCACCGTCAACGAGATCAACGCCGACACCCAGAAGCTCAAGGTGCTGGTCTCGATCTTCGGCCGCGAGACCCCGGTGGAGCTCTCCTTCGACCAGGTCTCCAAGATCTAGTCCGCGCGCGGGTCCGCCCGGCCCGGTCCGGGCAGGGCGGCCGCGCACGTAGACTCGTCAGGTGTTCCCCGCGTGGGCGGGGACCCATGCCCGTCTCCCCGCTCCGGCGTCCGCGTCCGAACGCCGCGGCGTGCTCGGGAGCACGGCACCAGGAAACAGCGATCAGGCACAAAGGACCCGAAATGCCTCCGAAGAGGAAACTGGCGGCCGTCGTCAAGGTGCAGCTGCCCGCCGGCCAGGCCACCCCCGCGCCGCCGGTCGGTACGGCGCTCGGCCCGCACGGCGTCAACATCATGGACTTCTGCAAGCAGTACAACGCTGCCACCGAAGCCCAGCGCGGCAACATCATCCCGGTCGAGATCAGCATCTTCGAAGACCGCTCCTTCACCTTCGTCACCAAGACCCCGCCGGCCCCCAAGCTGATCCTCAAGGCCGCCGGGATCGACAAGGGCGCCGCCAACCCCAGCCGCGAGCGGGCCGGCACCATCACCAGCGCGCAGGTGCGCGAGATCGCGCAGACCAAGCTGCCCGACCTCAACACCGCCAGCCTGGACGAGGCCGAGCGCATCATCGCCGGCACCGCCCGCTCCATGGGCATCGCCGTCGACGGCTGACGCCGCCGCGGCACCCACTTCCGATCCCGTCAGTGGCAGGGCCGGCGCTGGCCCTCTCGACCACGAGCTCCTGAACGAGGAGATCCTCATGAAGCGCAGCAAGAACCACCGCAAGGCCGACGAGGCCATCGACCGCTCCCGGGTGTACACCCCGCTGGAGGCGGCGCGGCTGGCCAAGGAGACCGCCACCGTCAAGTTCGACGCCACCGTCGAGGTGGCCCTGCGGCTGGGCGTCGACCCCCGCAAGGCCGACCAGATGGTGCGCGGCACCGTCAACCTGCCCCACGGCACCGGCAAGACCGCCAGGGTCCTGGTCTTCGCCACGGGTGACCGCGCCGCGCAGGCCGAGGCGGCCGGGGCCGACATCGTCGGCGACGACGAGCTGATCCAGCGCGTCCAGGGCGGCTTCCTGGACTTCGACGCCGTGGTGGCCACCCCGGACATGATGGGCAAGGTCGGCCGGCTGGGCCGGGTGCTGGGTCCGCGCGGCCTGATGCCGAACCCGAAGACCGGCACCGTCACCCCCGACGTCGCCCGGGCCGTCACCGAGATCAAGGGCGGCAAGATCGAGTTCCGGGTCGACCGCCACGGCAACCTGCACTTCATCATCGGCAAGACCTCCTTCGACCCCACCCAGCTGGCCGAGAACTACGGTGCGGCGCTGGACGAGGTCATCCGGCTCAAGCCGTCCGCGGCCAAGGGCCGGTACGTCAAGAAGGCGGTGCTCACCACCACCATGGGGCCGAGCATCCCGGTCGACCCCGCCATCACCCGCGACTTCGCGACGGCGACCAGCGTGACGGCCGCCTGAGCCGCGACGCTCCACGACGACCCGGCCGCGTGCTCAGCACGCCGCCGGGTCGTCGCATGTCCGCTGGCCGACAGCGGTCAGCAGGGCGCGATCCGGCCGTCGATCACGCGTTCGGGCGTTTAATTGCCCTGACGCCCGCGCGGCCGCGCCGCGGCGTCGCGCCCCGGCGGCCCCCGCGTCCCCCCGTCCGCCGGCTCCGCTCCGACCCCCTGAGGAATCCCCCAGATGCCAGACAAGCTGTGCGCCGCGCTCGGCGCCGCTTCCCTGCTCGTGCTCACCGGGTGTGCCGCGCAGGCGCAGGACCCCGCGCCGAGCGCCGCCCCCTCCTCGGCCTCCAGCGCCGCCGCCGAGGGCGGCTCCGACCCGCTGCTCGGCGCCATGCTCGACACCACCCAGAGCGTGGAGGGCTTCCGGGCCACGGTCAGCGTGGACGGCGCGGCCGCGCAGGAGGCCGGGGGCGGCCTCGAGATCGAGCTGCTCTACAGCTCCGTCCCCGAACCCACCGTGCAGATGACCATGCCGCTGGGCGAGGCCCTGAGCGAGGTCCTGGGCGACCAGGTGATGCTGATGCGCGGTGAGGAGGTGCTGATGCAGACCTCGCCCGCGCTGGGCACCGACTACGAGTGGCTGCGCGTCGACCTCGGCGCCGAGACCGACGCCGGGCTCGTGCTCCAGGGCTACGACCCCCTCGCCCAGGTGGAGGCGCTGACCGCGGCGGGCGACCTCCAGGAGGCCGGCACCGAGGAGATCGACGGCGTCACCACCACCCGCTACACCGGCACCTTCGAGCTGGACCAGGCCCTGGAGGCCGTCGCGCCCGAGCGGCGCGCCGTGATCGAGAGCATGTATCCGGGCCAGACCGAGCCGGTCGCCTTCGAGCTCTTCCTCGACGAGGAGAACCGGCCGCGGCGGGTGGTCACGGACGAGACCACCACCATGGACTTCACCGAGTACGGACCCGTCGAGATCGCCTACCCCGAACCCGCCCAGATCGGCGACTACGACGAGGTGATGGCCGAACTCCAGGGCGGCTAGCCCCGGACGGCCCATCCAGCGCGAGGACCGGGGCGCGGGGGCGCCCCGGCCCCACGGCGCGTGAGTCCGGGGTCCGGCGGGGAAGTGAACAGCTCGCACGGACGGACCCCGCGCCACCAGGCACGGCCCGATCGACTCCGAGGAAACGAACATGGCTCGTACCCTTGCCGCCGCCCTGCTCGGCGGCGCGGCCGCGATGACGCTCTCGGGATGCATGGGCATCCCGGGCCTTCCAGGCGCCAGCCTGGACGGACTGCTCACCGGCATGGTCTCCAACACCCAGAGCGTGCAGAGCTTCCGGGCCCAGATCGCCCTGGAGGGCGCGGCCGCGGACCAGGCGGGCATGTCCGGCCCGGTCGAGATGGAGTACACCAGCACCCCCGAGGCGCTGATGCGGATGGACTTCACCGACCCCTCCACCGGTGAGGAGGGCTCGATGCTGATGCGCGAGAGCTCCGGCGAGTTCCTGATCGGCGCGCAGGGCGAGTGGCTGCGCTTCGCCGCGCCCGAGGGCGAAGCCGCGTCCGGCGGCGGCGCCGGCGAGCAGCTCAGCCAGGGCCGGCAGCAGGACCCCCTGGCCCAGCTCCAGCTGCTCACCGCCTCCGGCGATGTCGAGGAGGTCGGCCGCGAGGAGGTCAACGGCGTGCCGACCACCCACTACACCGGCACCTACGCGCTGGCCGACGCGCTGGCCGCGGTGGAGGACCCCGCCGAGCGCGACGCCCTGCAGCAGCTGTACGGGGACTCCGTCGAGGCGGTGCCCTACGACGTGTGGATCGACAACGAGCAGCTGCCGCGCCGCGTCTCGATGGAGGCGGCGGGTACCCGGACCACGATCGACTTCCTGGAGTTCAACCAGGCCGTCGACATCCGGTGGCCGTCCGAGGAGGAGATCATCGACTTCGAGGACATGCTGGGCGGGCTGGGCGGCGACACCGGCCAGTGGAGCGGCGCCGAGGACCTGGACCTGGAGGGCGGCGGCACCGGCGGCTTCGGCGGCGACATCGGCGAGTGGGGCGGCTCCCAGCCGCCGGACACCAGCGAGATGGAGGAGTCCCTCCAGGAGCTGGAGGAGTCGCTGGAGAACCTGGAGTCGGCGGGCCCCGGCGCCTGAGGCGGACGGAGAGGGCCGGGCGGCCGCACCGCGGTCGTCCGGCCCTTCGGCCGCCGCCTCCCGTCGGACGGATCGGCACGGCACCTCGGGCGGTTCGCACCGCTCCGATCGGCGAGTACTATTGCAACTGCCGAAGACCGCCGGTCGCCGCCCCTCGGGGTGGCCTAAGGTCCCGTTACACAACGGGCGGCCCGCGCAGGTGCGAAGTGAGTGGTGAACGTTCACGGGTCTCCGCCCGTCTTTCACGCCCTGTGCGCCTGCGCCGGGGCGTTTTCTCGTTGGCGTATCGCGGCCTCCGGCGATCCCATCTGGAAGGAGTCCCATGGCGAGGCCGGACAAGGTAGCCGCGGTCGCCGAGCTCAAGGATGAGTTCACGAGCTCGTCGGGCGCAGTGCTGACCGAGTACCGCGGGCTCTCCGTGGCGCAGGTCACCGAACTGCGCCGCAGCCTCGGCCAGAACGCGCGGTTCCGCATCGTCAAGAACACGCTGACCAAGATCGCCGCCACCGAGGCCGGTCTGGACGACGAGATCCTCGGCCTCTTCGAGGGGCCGTCGGCCATCGCCTTCGTCCGCGGCGACGTGGTCGAGACCGCCAAGGGTCTGCGTGAATTCGCGAAGGCGAACCCGCCGCTGGTCATCAAGGGCGGTGTCATCGACGGGCAGCCGATGACGCCGGACCAGATCAACCAGCTGGCCGACCTCGAGTCCCGTGAGGTTCTGCTCGCGAAGGTCGCGGGCGCGCTGAAGGCCACTCAGTCGCGTGCGGCTGCGGTGTTCAACGCGCTGCCGACCAAGACCGCACAGCTCGCCGAGGCCCTGCGCGCCAAGCGCGCCGAGTCGGAGCCGGCCGAGGCGGAGAGCGCTCCCGCCGAGGAGAGCCCCACCGAGGGCTGACGAGGCCCGCACGACCCCCCAACAGCAGGCGGCCGGTCGCCGACCGGCCCGAAGGTAAGGAACACATCATGGCGAAGCTCAGCACCGACGAGCTGCTGTCGGCGTTCGAGGAGCTGACCCTCCTCGAGCTGTCGGAGTTCGTGAAGGCGTTCGAGGAGAAGTTCGACGTCCAGGCCGCCGCCCCGGTCGCGGTCGCCGCCGCCCCGGGCGCCCCCGGCGCCCCGGCCGAGGCCGCCGAGGAGCAGACCGAGTTCGACGTCATCCTCGAGGCCGCCGGCGACAAGAAGATCCAGGTCATCAAGGAGGTCCGCGGTCTCACCAGCCTCGGCCTCAAGGAGGCCAAGGACCTGGTCGACGGCGCTCCCAAGCCGCTCCTGGAGAACGTCAACAAGGAGACGGCCGACAAGGCCAAGGAGGCCCTGGAGAAGGCCGGCGCCACCGTCACCGTCAAGTAGTGCCGCCGCGGACCCGGTCCGCGCATCCGACAGGCGTCCTTCCGGCTCGGCCGGGAGGGCGCCTGTTCTCGTGCGCGCGCCGTCCGGATCGCCGGAGTGGCGGGGGAGCGGAGGGGGCGAGGGGTGTGCGCGGAAGGTGCCTCGGAAGAACCTTTATGCCCAGCTGTTCCGTCGCTCACACTCCGCGAACCTGTGGGACCTGTCACCTGGGGGAAATGTCTGGTTCCCTCCCCTCTGGGGTTGACGTTTTCGCTTGTTGCGGCGATGCTGCGTTCGACGTGATGCGCATAGAGGCTTGCTTGCGGGCCGGCTGCGGGTGGTCCCTTGGGTGACCTGCGGGCTGGTGCCGGAGTGGATGGTTGGACAGCGGTGTTGCCGTCGGCTACACTGCCCTTTTGCGCTGCCCTTTGACGACCCTCTCGAACCATGCCCTTTTTGCGGCTTTGCGTGGGTCGCCCGGCGTGCGCGCGCCTCAACCGCCACAAGCCTTCGGAAGGACCCCTGTTGGCAGCCTCGCGCAACGCCTCAGCTAACAAACTCGGTCCGAACCGCGTCTCCTTTGGGCGTATCAGGGAGCCGCTCGAAGTCCCGGACCTCCTCGCCCTGCAGACCGAGTCCTTCGACTGGCTGCTCGGGAACGAGAAGTGGAAGACCCGGGTCGAAGCGGCCAAGAACGCCGGTCGCAAGGACATCTCCGAGCAGTCCGGGCTGGAAGAGATCTTCGAGGAGATCAGTCCGATCGAGGACTTCTCCGGCACGATGTCCCTCTCGTTCCGGGACCACCGGTTCGAGCCGCCCAAGTACTCCATGGAGGAGTGCAAGGACAAGGACATGACCTTCTCCGCCCCGATGTTCGTCACGGCGGAGTTCATCAACAACACCACCGGTGAGATCAAGAGCCAGACCGTCTTCATGGGCGACTTCCCCTTGATGACGACCAAGGGCACCTTCATCATCAACGGCACCGAGCGCGTCGTCGTGTCCCAGCTGGTGCGCTCGCCGGGCGTCTACTTCGACCGCCAGGTCGACAAGACCTCCGACAAGGACATCTACGGCTGCAAGGTCATCCCCTCGCGCGGCGCGTGGCTGGAGTTCGAGGTCGACAAGCGCGACTTCGTGGGCGTGCGGATCGACCGCAAGCGCAAGCAGGGCGTCACCGTGCTGCTCAAGGCGCTCGGCTGGACCAGCGACCAGATCCTGGAGCGCTTCGGCCACTACGACTCCATCCGCACCACCCTGGACAAGGACCACACCTCCGGCCAGGACGACGCGCTGCTCGACATCTACCGCAAGCTGCGTCCGGGCGAGCCGCCGACCAAGGAGTCGGCGCAGACCCTGCTGGAGAACCTCTACTTCAACCCCAAGCGGTACGACCTCGCCAAGGTCGGCCGGTACAAGGTGAACAAGAAGCTCGGCCTGGAGTCCGAGATCACCCAGGGCACCCTCACCGAAGAGGACATCGTCGCCACCATCGAGTACATGGTGCGGCTGCACGCCGGCGAGACCGAGGCCGAGCGCCCCACCGGCACCATCCCGATCGAGGTCGACGACATCGACCACTTCGGCAACCGGCGGCTGCGCACGGTCGGCGAGCTGATCCAGAACCAGGTGCGGCTCGGCCTGGCCCGGATGGAGCGGGTGGTGCGCGAGCGCATGACCACCCAGGACGTCGAGGCCATCACGCCGCAGACGCTGATCAACATCCGGCCGGTCGTCGCCTCCATCCGGGAGTTCTTCGGCACCAGCCAGCTGTCGCAGTTCCTGGGCCAGACCAACCCGCTGGAGGGCCTGACCCACAAGCGGCGGCTGTCCGCGCTCGGCCCCGGCGGCCTGTCCCGGGAGCGGGCCGGCATGGAGGTCCGCGACGTCCACCCCTCGCACTACGGCCGCATGTGCCCGATCGAGACCCCTGAGGGCCCCAACATCGGCCTGATCGGCTCGCTCGCCTCCTACGGGCGGGTGAACTCCTTCGGCTTCGTGGAGACCCCGTACCGGAAGGTGGAGAACGGCCGCGTCAGCGACGAGATCGCCTACCTCACCGCCGACGTCGAGGACCGCTACAACATCGCGCAGGCGAACACCCCGCTGAACGACGACGGCACCTTCGCCGACGCGCGGGTGCTGGTGCGGCGCCGCGGCGGCGGCGGCGAGATGGAGCTGGTCACCCCCGACGCCGTCTCGTACATGGACGTGTCCCCGCGCCAGATGGTGTCGCCGGCCACCGCCATGATCCCCTTCCTGGAGCACGACGACGCCAACCGGGCGCTGATGGGCTCCAACATGCAGCGCCAGTCGGTGCCGCTGCTGCGCAGCGAGGCGCCGCTGGTGGGCACCGGCATGGAGTACCGCGCCGCCACCGACGCCGCCGACGTCATCCTGGCCGACAAGGCCGGTGTGGTGGAGGAGGTCACCGCCGACCTCATCACGGTGATGGCCGACGACGGCACCCGCCAGACCTACCGGGTGGCCAAGTTCAAGCGCTCCAACCAGGGCACCTGCTACAACCAGCGTCCGATCGTCGAAGAGGGCGCCCGGGTCGAGGTCGGCCAGGTGCTGGCCGACGGCCCGTGCACCGACAACGGCGAGATGGCGCTGGGCAAGAACCTGCTCGTGGCCTTCATGCCGTGGGAGGGCCACAACTACGAGGACGCGATCATCCTCTCCCAGCGCCTGGTGCAGGACGACGTCCTGTCCTCGATCCACATCGAGGAGCACGAGGTCGACGCCCGCGACACCAAGCTGGGCCCTGAGGAGATCACCCGGGACATCCCCAACGTCTCCGAGGAGGTCCTCTCCGACCTCGACGACCGCGGCATCATCCGGATCGGCGCCGATGTGACCACCGGCGACATCCTGGTCGGCAAGGTCACCCCCAAGGGCGAGACCGAGCTGACCCCCGAGGAGCGGCTGCTGCGCGCGATCTTCGGTGAGAAGGCGCGCGAGGTCCGCGACACCTCGCTGAAGGTGCCGCACGGCGAGTCCGGCAAGGTCATCGGTGTCCGCGTGTTCAGCAGGGACGAAGGCGACGAGCTGCCGCCCGGCGTGAACGAGCTGGTCCGCGTGTACGTGGCCCAGAAGCGCAAGATCACCGACGGCGACAAGCTGGCCGGCCGGCACGGCAACAAGGGCGTGATCTCCAAGATCCTGCCGCAGGAGGACATGCCGTTCCTCGAGGACGGCACCCCGGTCGACATCGTGCTCAACCCGCTGGGCGTGCCCGGCCGGATGAACGTCGGCCAGGTGCTGGAGACCCACCTCGGGTGGATCGCCAGCCGGGGCTGGAAGGTCGAGGGCGACGACGCGGAGTGGAAGCGCCAGCTCAAGGCCATCGGGGCCGACGAGGCGCCGCCCAACTCCAATGTCGCCACCCCCGTGTTCGACGGTGTCCAGGAGAACGAGATCGGCGGCCTGCTCGCCTCCACCACCCCCAACCGCGACGGTGTGCGGATGGTGGGCGAGGACGGCAAGGCGCGGCTGTTCGACGGCCGTACCGGCGAGCCGTTCAAGGACCCGATCGCGGTCGGCTACATCTACATCCTCAAGCTGCTGCACCTGGTCGATGACAAGATCCACGCGCGTTCGACCGGTCCGTACTCGATGATCACCCAGCAGCCGCTGGGCGGTAAGGCGCAGTTCGGCGGTCAGCGGTTCGGCGAGATGGAGGTGTGGGCGCTGGAAGCCTACGGCGCCGCCTACGCGCTGCAGGAGCTGCTCACCATCAAGTCCGACGACGTCGTGGGCCGGGTCAAGGTTTACGAGGCGATCGTCAAGGGCGAGAACATCCCCGAGCCCGGTATTCCGGAGTCCTTCAAGGTCCTCATCAAGGAAATGCAGTCGCTCTGCCTGAACGTCGAGGTGCTGTCCAGCGACGGCATGTCGATCGAGATGCGCGACAGCGACGAGGATGTCTTCCGCGCCGCGGAAGAACTCGGCATCGACCTGTCCCGGCGTGAGCCGAGCAGCGTCGAAGAGGTCTGATCCGCCTACGAACCAGAGGACGAATTAAGTGCTCGACGTCAACTTCTTCGACGAGCTGCGGATTGGCCTCGCCACCGCTGACGACATTCGCCAGTGGTCGCACGGCGAGGTCAAGAAGCCCGAAACGATCAACTACCGGACCCTCAAGCCGGAGAAGGACGGACTCTTCTGCGAGAAGATCTTCGGCCCGACCCGCGACTGGGAGTGCTACTGCGGCAAGTACAAGCGCGTCCGCTTCAAGGGCATCATCTGTGAGCGCTGCGGCGTCGAGGTGACCCGTGCCAAGGTGCGGCGTGAGCGGATGGGCCACATCGAGCTGGCCGCCCCGGTCACCCACATCTGGTACTTCAAGGGCGTGCCGAGCCGGCTCGGCTACCTGCTGGACCTGGCGCCCAAGGACCTCGAGAAGATCATCTACTTCGCGGCCTACATGGTCACGTCGGTCGATGTCGA
Source organism: Allonocardiopsis opalescens (assembly GCF_003002095.1). Classification (GTDB taxonomy): domain Bacteria; phylum Actinomycetota; class Actinomycetes; order Streptosporangiales; family Streptosporangiaceae; genus Allonocardiopsis; species Allonocardiopsis opalescens. The sequence goes on from NZ_PVZC01000003.1 coordinate 603,385, forward strand.
GGCCCGCGAGCGCGACCTGCCCTCCCTGGAGGCGCGGGTGTCGGTCCGCAAGCAGCACCTGGAGCAGCGGCGCGACTCCGCCGTCGAGGACCGCCACCGCAAGCTGGAGGCGGACCTGGCGGAGCTGGAGGCCCAGGGGGCCAAGGGCGACGCCCGCCGCAAGGTGCGCGAAGGCGCCGAGCGGGAGATGCGGCAGATCCGCGACCGCGCGCAGCGGGAGATCGACCGCCTCGACGAGGTCTGGAACCGGTTCAAGAACCTCAAGGTCCAGGACCTCGAGGGCGACGAGATGCTCTACCGCGAGATGCGGGACGAGTTCGGCCGGTACTTCACCGGCGGCATGGGCGCGCAGGCCATCCAGGAGCGGCTGGCCAACTTCGACCTCGACGCCGAGGCCGAGAAGCTGCGCGAGACCATCCGCTCGGGCAAGGGCCAGAAGAAGGCCCGCGCCCTCAAGCGGCTCAAGGTGGTCTCGGCCTTCCTGAGCACCCGCAACAGCCCCAACGGCATGGTGCTGGACTGCATCCCGGTGATCCCGCCGGACCTGCGTCCGATGGTGCAGCTGGACGGCGGCCGCTTCGCGACCTCCGACCTGAACGACCTCTACCGCCGGGTGATCAACCGCAACAACCGGCTCAAGAGGCTGCTCGACCTGGGCGCGCCCGAGATCATCGTCAACAACGAGAAGCGGATGCTGCAGGAGGCCGTCGACGCGCTGTTCGACAACGGCCGCCGCGGCCGTCCGGTCACCGGCCCGGGCAACCGGCCGCTGAAGTCGCTGTCGGACATGCTCAAGGGCAAGCAGGGCCGCTTCCGGCAGAACCTGCTGGGCAAGCGGGTCGACTACTCCGGCCGCTCCGTCATCGTGGTGGGTCCGCAGCTCAAGCTGCACCAGTGCGGCCTGCCGAAGATGATGGCGATCGAGCTGTTCAAGCCGTTCGTCATGAAGCGGCTGGTCGACCTGAACCACGCCCAGAACATCAAGTCCGCCAAGCGGATGGTGGAGCGCACCCGCCCCGTCGTGTGGGACGTGCTGGAAGAGGTCATCACCGAGCACCCGGTGCTGCTGAACCGGGCGCCCACCCTGCACCGGCTGGGCATCCAGGCCTTCGAGCCGCTGCTGGTCGAGGGCAAGGCCATCCAGATCCACCCGCTGGTCTGCACCGCCTTCAACGCCGACTTCGACGGCGACCAGATGGCGGTCCACCTGCCGCTGTCGGCGGAGGCGCAGGCCGAGGCGCGGATCCTGATGCTGTCCACCAACAACATCCTCAAGCCGTCCGACGGCAAGCCCGTCACCATGCCCACCCAGGACATGGTCATCGGCCTGTACTACCTGACCACGGAGCGCTCCGGGGTCGCCGGCGAGGGCCGCTGGTTCGGCTCGGTGTCCGAGGCGATCATGGCCTACGACCGCCGCGACCTGGACCTCCAGGCCCAGGTGAAGATCCGGGTGGCCGGCGAGGTCGTGCCGCCGCGCGGATGGGAGCAGCCGGAGGGCTACCAGCCGGGCAGCCCGTACGTGCTGGAGACCACCCTCGGGCGGATCCTGTTCAACGAGACGCTGCCCGCGGACTACCCCTTCGTCAACTTCCAGGTCGGCAAGAAGCAGCTGTCCGCCCTGGTCAACGAGTTGGCGGAGACCTACCCCAAGGTCCAGGTGGCCGCCACCCTGGACGCGCTGAAGGACGCCGGGTTCCACTGGGCCACCCGCTCGGGTGTCACCATCGGCATCTCCGACGTCATCAGCCCGCCCAACAAGCCGCAGATCCTGGAGCGGTACGAGGCGATCGCCGAGAAGAAGCAGCGGGAGTACGACCGCGGTCTGATCACCGACGAGGAGCGCCGCCAGGAGCTCGTCGAGATCTGGAACGAGGCCACCGAGGAAGTCGCGAAGGACATGAACGCGGCCTTCCCCGAGCACAACCCGGTCTGGATGATGGTGAACTCCGGGGCGCGCGGCAACCCGATGCAGGTCCGGCAGATCGCCGGTATCCGCGGCCTGGTGTCCAACACCAAGGGCGAGACGATTCCCCGGCCGATCAAGTCCAGCTACCGCGAGGGCCTGTCCGTGCTGGAGTACTTCATCTCCACCCACGGCCAGCGCAAGGGCCTGGCGGACACCGCGCTGCGGACCGCCGACTCCGGGTACCTCACCCGGCGGCTGGTGGACGTCGCGCAGGACGTGATCGTCCGCGAGATCGACTGCGGCACCGACCGCGCCGTGTGGATGCCGATCGGGGAGAAGGGGCCCGACGGCACCGTCCGCAAGCTCTACAACGTGGAGAACACCGGCTACGGCCGCACGGTCGCCGAGGACATCGAGGTGGAGGGGAAGGTGCTGGTCGCGGCCGGTACCGACACCACCGAGAGCGTCATCGACAAGCTGGTCGCGGCGGGCGTCGAGCAGATCCGGGTGCGCAACGCCCTGGTCTGCGAGGCCAAGATCGGTATCTGCGCCACCTGCTACGGCCGTTCGCTGGCCACCGGTGAGCGGGTCGACGTGGGCGAGGCCGCGGGCATCGTGGCCGCCCAGTCGATCGGCGAGCCGGGCACCCAGCTGACGATGCGGACCTTCCACACCGGTGGTGTGGCCGGTCAGGACATCACCCACGGCCTGCCCCGCGTCACCGAGCTGTTCGAGGCCCGCATCCCCAAGGGCGTGGCCCCGATCAGCGAGGTCGACGGCCGGGTCCGGATCGAGGAGACCGACAAGAGCCGCAAGATCGTCGTCATCCCCGACGACGGTTCCGACGAGATCGCCTACCCGGTGCCGATGCGGTCCCGGCTGCAGGTGGTCGACGGCGGTCCGGTGAAGGTCGGCCAGCAGCTCATCGACGGGGCCATCAACCCGCACGAGGTGCTGCGCATCCAGGGGCCGCGTGCGGTGCAGCTGCACCTCGTCGCGGAGGTCCAGGAGGTCTACCGCTCGCAGGGTGTGTCGATCCACGACAAGCACATCGAGGTGATCGTCCGCCAGATGCTCAAGCGGGTGAACATCCTGGAGTCGGGCGACACCGACCTGCTCCCCGGCGACCTGGTCGAGCGGCCGATCTTCGAGGCGCGCAACCGGGCGATCGTGGCCGAGGGCGGGCAGCCCGCCTCCGGCCGGCCGGTGCTGATGGGTATCACCAAGGCGTCGCTGGCCACGGAGTCGTGGCTGTCGGCGGCGTCCTTCCAGGAGACCACCCGGGTGCTGACCGAGAACGCGATCCACGCCAAGAGCGACGCTCTGCTCGGCCTGAAGGAGAACGTCATCATCGGCAAGCTCATCCCGGCCGGTACGGGCCTGGCCCAGTACCGCAACATCCGGGTGGAGCCCACCGAGGAGGCCAAGGCGTCGATGTACTCGGTGTCCTCCTACGAGGAGCCGGCCGAGTACACCTTCGGCCAGGGCTCGGGCGAGGCCGTCCCGCTGGAGGAGTACGACTTCGGCCAGTACAACCGGTAGGAACGGACGGGCTCCCGCCCGCCGACAAGTTCACCGCCTGGCGACAGGCAGCGCATCCGACGGCCGTCCCCTCCGGGGGGCGGCCGTCGGCGTTCTCCGGCGTCCGCGGCGCACCGGCCGGCCGGAGAGATCGCGTCCATGGTGTAATCCGCGGCCGTCCCAGTGGATTCCTGTGCGAAAGGCCGACGGGGCCGACGAGACCGGCACCGCCAACGACCAGGGGACGGGATGTTGTGGAAGAACCAGCCGAGCGGCTGACGGGCCTCTACGACCGGTACCACCGGCGCGTACTGGCCTATGTGCTGCTCAGAGCCGAGCCCGCAGTGGCCGAGGACATCGCGGGGGAGACCTTCGCGATCGCCTGGCAGCGGATCGGCCGGATACCCGAGGCCGAACTGCCCTGGCTGCTAGGTGTGGCCAGGAACCTGCTGATGCGGCACTACGACGCCGACCGCAGGCGCCGGATGCTGTCCGAGCGGGTGGCCGCGATGAGCGATGAGCGCGACCGGGTCGGCTGGGACGTCGCCGACCTGGTTGTCGAGCGGGAAGAGGCGATGGCGGCCCTTGCCGCACTGCCGGAGCACTACGCCGAGGCGCTGACCCTCGTCGCCTGGCACGGCCTCACCCCCGCCGAGGCGGGCCGGGTCGTCGGAACGGGAGCCGCGACCTTCTCGGTCCGGCTGTTCCGGGCCCGCCGTGCCCTCGCCTCCCGGCTGCGCGGCGGCGCGTCGTCCACGACCGAGAAGGACAGGAAGGAAGACCCATGGCACGCCGAGTCGACCCGATGAAGACGCTCTCCGCGCTGCGGCCGAAGGCGCTGGACGAGCGGGCCGAAGAGGCGCACAGCCGCGACCGGGAGCGCGGTATCGCCCGCGCGCTGGCCGGCCCGCGGCAGCGCGCGGGGGCCGCGGCCCCCCGCCGCCGGATGGCCACCACCGGGTGGCGGACCGGGCTGCTTGGTGGACTGGCCGGCGCGGCGGTGCTGGCCGTGGCCGCGGTGGTGGTGACTGCGGAAGGGGCGGAGCCCGCCGCGACCGTACCGCCGGTGCCCGAGGAGAGCGGGCCCGCCTATGCGGACGCCTCGGAGTTCATGCTGGCCAGCGCGGATCGGCTGAGCGTGCCCGAACCGACCGAGGGCGACTTCTGGCACCTGCGGACCCGCAGCTCCAGTCCGACCTTCGCGGTGGATTCCGAGGTCGACATCGCCGCATCGGTGGAGTACTCCACCGAGAGCTGGACGGAACTCGGTGGTGAGTACCGGATCCTGAACAATCTGAACCTGGACGCCGAGGTCTCCTTCGCATCCGAGGAGGACCGCCGGGCGTGGGAGGAGGCCGGCTCGCCCGAGCTGAGCTACACCGAGCCCGCCAGCACCTACTACGAGGGCGTCGGGCAGCACGTGTCGAGCCCGATTAGCTACACCGACGACGAACTGCGGGAGCTGCCCGGCACCGCCGAGGAGCTGCGGGCGGAGCTGGAGCGGAAGTGGGACGGGGTGGGCGAGGACGACTACCTGGAAGGGCGTCCCGACTTCACCTCCTTCGTGCAGACCCTGGCGGACCGCCTGCTCGTCGGCCCGGTCGCGCCCGACACCCGGGCCGCCGCCTACCAGGTCATCGCCGAACTGCCGAATGTCCGGCTCCTGGGTGAGGTCACCGACCAGCTCGGCCGCGAAGGAGTGGGCGTCGCCATAGGCGAGGCCGACGACGAGGTCGCGTTCACCTCCGACGGCGGACCCTACGAGCAGCGCTGGGTCTTCGACGAAGAGACCGGCCTGCTGCTCGCCTCGGAGTTGCGCACCTTCGACGACTCCGGCGAGGTCCGCGCCGTGCCCGGTTCGTGGACGGCGTACGAGGCGATCGCCGTCACCGAGGAGATGGGCGAGCCGGTCGTGGAGCCGGTCCGGCAGTAAGAAGGGGATTCCGGGCGCGCTCTTCGGCCGGTTCCGGTCGGGGGCGCGCCCCAGGTGCGGATGGGGTCAGCGAATTGGGATGGGTTCTGTAAAGTGGCCGTGACACATGCTTAATGTCGGCTACGTGCGCGCATACGGCAGGTGGCCGGCGAGCGTCGACATGGAGTGACGGCACAGCCGTTCCGCGGTGGGTGGGGACTTCGTCCGCGGGGCGCGTTCGCCGGACGGGTGCGTGGCGCGGGGCTACCGAGGAGACCCCGTGTTGAGCGCGTACTGAGGACGGCGTCGGCAGTCGGGGGGAGATTCCGACGATGAGCAGGCATGACGGCGGAGCACGCCCGGAGCGCGGCCCCGGTGGCGACTACGATCCGAGCGCGGCGCCCCGGCGCCGCCCCGTGTCGCCCCGGCTCAGCGGCTGGCGGCCCGGCACCGGGCTGACCGATCCCGGCGGCCCCGGCGAGGTGGTGTGGCCCGAGCCGCCGCGCCGGCCGCTCCGGCTGCCGCTGGGCCAGCCGCCCGCCGAGCACGACGGCGCCGAGCGCTTCGGCGAGTCCACCGACCGGCGCTCCGGCGCGGACGGCCCTGAGCCCCCGGCGTACCGCCCCGAGGCGCCGCGCACGCCCTTCGGCCGGCCGGACGCCGCCTGGGCGGCGCCGACCGCCGCGCCGCGCCCGCCCGGCGAGGACGAGCACGGCGACCGTGCAACGGCCGGTGCCTGGACCGCGCCCCCCGGGGGCGAGTACGGCCCCGACGCGTCGATGACTCCACCGCACCCCGACCGGCCGGAGGCCGGGGCGGGCGGCGGTGCCGCGGTTCCCGCGCCGGACGCCGAAGGCCAGGGCGGACCGGGCGGCAGCGCGGTCAGCGCGTCCTCTCTCGACGCAGATCGCCACGGCGGAGCCGGCGCCCGCGCGGACGGTCGCGGATCCGGCGCGATGCCCCCCGGCAAGGGCACCGCCTGGGGCGACCCGCCCGCCGCCCATGGGGCCGAACCTTCCGCCGCGCCGACCGGATCGGCGCCCCGGCCCTGGACCGCCGACGGCACCGTGACCGCGTCCGGCCTCCCGGCCGACTTCGACCGCGCGGCGTGGAGGCCCGAGCGCACGTCCGGCCGGGGAGCGCCCTCCCGGGCCGGTTTCGGTGCGGAGCCGGGCGCCGCCGCAGGCTTCGATTCCGCGGGCGCGGCGGCGCCGCCGTCCTGGTCGGCCGAGTCCGGGTCCGATCCGGACCGGTCGACTTCGGCGGCCGCCCCGGGGCCAGGCGCCGATCCCGAGCGGTCCGGTGCCGGTGATGGCGGCGAGCGACCGGAGTCGGCGGCTCCAGCCGAGCCGGAGCCGATGCCCCGGGGCGCCGAGCGCCGGCTGGGCGAGACCCGCCCGGGCGGCGCCTCGGCCACCGATGGCGGCGATGAGGGGACCGATGCCCCGGCACCCGCCGGCTCGGCGACCGGCGGGGAAACGCTGTCGGGCGCGGACTCCGGATCCGAGCGGTCCGGCGGCGACGGCGGCGCCGCGAGGTCCGGCTCCCCGGCGGCCGGTGCACCAGGTCGACGTCCGCGGCCCGAACCGGACGGCGGCGATCCGGCGGGGTCCGCGAGCGAGGAGGCACCCTCGTCCTGGTCGTCCTCGACCGGCAGGGCGGAAGAAGGGTCCGCAGGCGTGAACGCGTCCGGTCGCGAGCCGTGGACGGCGGATTCCGAACCGGAGCGGTTCGACGACGGCGCCGAGGGGACTGACACGCGGTCCGCGTCGCCGAGCGAGTCCGGGCGGCCGTCTCGGGCGGAAGGGCCGGAGCCGGTTCGGCGGCCGCGGTCGGCCGGGAGCGAGCCGGTCTTCGGCTCCGAGTCGGAGCGGGCCGAGATCGAGGGTACTGACGAGAGGGCCGCGTCGTATGCCGCGTCCGGGGGGCGGTCTTCGATGAACAGGACTGAGTCGGACGAGTTCGCGGCTGAAGGCGCCGACGCCCGGCCGGGGTCTTCGGCCGCGTCCGGGCCGTCGCCCTGGGGTGAGGGGGCGGAGTCGGCTGGACGGCCGTGGACGGCCGAGGTCGGATCCGGATCGGAGCGCTTCGGCGGTGCGGGCCCTGCGCGGTCCGCGTCCTCGGCCGGGTCGGACGGCTCGGCAGGCGAGCTTGTCGACACGGGGTCCGCGCCGTTGGCGGCGTCCGGGCGCCCGTCCTGGTCGGCAGGGGCCGGGCCGGGCTTCGGCTCCGAGCCGGAGCGGAACGGCGCTGAGGGCGCCCAGGGGCGGACCGGGTCCCTGGTCGCGTCCGGGGTGCCGTCATGGGGTGAAGGGGCGGAACCGGTTCGGCCGTGGGCGGCAGAGGCCGGGCCGGGTGCCGGCGCGCGGGAGTCCGGTCGGGAGCCGTGGTCGGCTGAGGCGGGCGCGGCACCGGGGGGTTCGGAGCCTCGGGCGCGGTCCGCTGAGAGTGGCGGGCCGGGCGATTCGGCGCCGTGGACGGCTGGGCCGGGGGCTGGGTCGCCAGGCACTCCGGAGGAGGCGGCGGCCGGGGGCGGCCCGTCCCCGTGGGCTGCCGGATCAGGATCCCAGGGCGGTCCGGCGCCGTGGAGCGGATCCGACGCCGGGGCGCGTTCCGCTGGAACCGGGCCCTGGGCTGAGGGGGCGGAGCCGCTGGCGTCGTCGGCCGGAGGCGGGCGGCCGGGTGATCCGGAATCGCCGTGGACCGGGTCCGGGCGCGGTTCGGAGCCGCGGTCGGACGCCTCCGGCCGGGAGTCGGACGAGCGGGGCGGAGCCGAGGGCGAGGGCGCCGACGGCGCGGCCGGGCGGTCCGGGTCCGGGGAGGCGCCGCCCGCGTGGCACGGTCCGGAGGGCGAGCGCGATTTCTGGGCGCGCCGGGCCGAGCGGCCGGCGGATGACGCTGACGCGCCGCTGGATCTCTCCGTCGACCCCGGGCCGGCCGTGGCGGGCGGTCCGGAGGATGAGCGTGACGTCTGGGCGCGCCGGGCCGAGCGGTCCGCGGATGACGCTGACGCGCCGCTGGACTTCTCTGTCGACCCCGGGCCGGCCGTGGCCGGCGGCTCGGAGAGTGAGCGCGACGACGCGCTGTTCGGCGAGGACGAGCGGCCGGAGGCGCGTCGCGGGAAGCCGGACTCCGAGAAGACCACCACGGTGATCCGCCGTGACGAGCACGGCGTGCCGATCGTTCCTGCCGGTTCCGGCGACGAGCCGTCGGACGGCGGCGGGGAGGCGGCAGGCGCCGTGCCCGGACGTGGCGGCGACTCCGCCGTCTCCGACCGGACCGGCGGACCGGGCGAGGCCGTGCCCGGTCACGGGGATGACTCCGCTGTCTCCGGCTGGGCCGATGAACCGGGCGGGACCGTGCCTGAGCGCGGCGGCGACCGGGCCTCCGGCGGCCGGGCCGGTGCAGCCGGCGGGAACGTGTCCGGGCATGGGGACGACTCCGCGACCTCGGGCCGGGCCGACGAACCGGGTGGGATCGCGTCCGGACACGGCTATGACTCCGCCCCCGACGGCGCGGACGTGCCAGCGGAACCCGCGCCGCGCGATCCGCTCGATCCGGCCTGGCGGCCGCCGCGGGAGGAGCTCGCGCCCGATCCCGGGGCCGAGTCCGAGCACGGTGCGGGCGGGCCCGCGGACGGGGGGCCGCGGACGCCGTTCGGCGGCTCGGCCGAGGGGCGGCCGATCCGGGCTCCCCGCCACGGTCGGCACAGCGCGCCGCAGACTCCGGCGGAGCCGATCGACCCGGCGCTGTGGGAGGAGCGCTCAGTGGGGCGCCGGGCGCGGCCGTCGCACGGCGGCGTCACCCGGGCGGCCGGTTCGGTGAGCGGCAGCTTCGAGCAGCTGAGCAGGCTGGAGCGGCAGGACAGGGAACTGGACTACCCCGGTTACAGCGGTGTGCACCAGCTGCCCGAGACCGCGCCGCTCGCCACCTGGACGCTGGTCCTCGGCATTCTCGGCCTGCTGCCCGTTCCCGGGCTGATCGCGGCCGTCGCCGCGCTGGTGGTGGCCGGGCGGGCGCGTGCGCAGATCGACGGCTCCGCCGGACAGCTGACCGGCACGGGCCGGGTCCGGGCGGGCCGGATCCTCGGCTGGGTCTCGATCGGGCTCTGGGCGCTCGGACTGCTCGTCTCGGTCGGCCTGCTGGCCTTGGGGCTGCTCGCGGTGTGACCTCGGGCCGCGCCGCCGTCCCGGCGAGGGCCGGTCCCTGATCGGGGCGCGGCGGCGGGCCGCGGGCGCCCGGTGGGAGATCCGGCCCCTCCCCGGGGCGTGGGGCCGGGTGAGGAAAAAGTCTCGACCACTCCTGGCGGGGAGTAGACTGGACTTCGTCTGACTGGCTATGCGGAGTACGTGCGGAGTCCGGGCGACCGCTCATTTTGACCCTGGGCGGAGCCGTTCGGTACTCTTTTCGTTCGTGCCCGCGTTCCAGTGGGCCACATGCCTGCGTCATTCAGATGATCTGAGTAATCCGTTGGTTACGGATTGCGGCGAGCTGTCTGTCGCGGCGTCCCGGTCGCCCTGATCCGGTGGTCGGTGACTGCAACCCATGACTATCCACCCTCATGCGGGTCGGTGCCGTGCGCGTTCCGATCGGGGCGGCGACACGCCCGACCGCGTGGGTCGAATAACGGAAAAACCAGCAGGTCAGAGCGAGTAGTGACACGGCTATAAGCCAGCTCGGCACGAGGAAGACGGAGACGCGGTGCCCACCATTCAGCAGCTGGTCCGCAAGGGCCGCCAGGCGAAGGTCGCCAAGAACAAGACTCCGGCGCTCAAGGGGAGCCCGCAGCGTCGTGGGGTGTGCACGCGTGTCTACACCACCACCCCCAAGAAGCCGAACTCGGCGCTGCGCAAGGTCGCCCGTGTGAAGCTCACCAGCGGGATCGAGGTCACCGCCTACATCCCCGGTGTGGGCCACAACCTCCAGGAGCACTCCATCGTGCTGGTGCGCGGCGGCCGTGTGAAGGACCTGCCCGGCGTCCGGTACAAGATCGTCCGCGGTTCGCTGGACACGCAGGGCGTCCGTAACCGCAAGCAGGCACGCAGCCGTTACGGCGCGAAGAAGGAGAAGAGCTGACATGCCGCGCAAGGGTCCCGCACCGAAGCGCCAGCTGATCACCGACCCGGTCTACGGCTCGCCGCTGGTGACCGCGCTGATCAACAAGGTGCTGCTCGACGGCAAGCGCTCCATCGCGCAGGGCATCGTCTACGGCGCCCTCGAAGGCTCCAGGGAGAAGACCGGGCAGGACCCGGTCGTCACGCTCAAGCGCGCGCTGGACAACGTGAAGCCCACCCTGGAGGTCCGCAGCCGCCGTGTCGGTGGCGCGACCTACCAGGTGCCGGTCGAGGTCCGCGCGTCCCGCAGCACCACGCTGGCGCTGCGCTGGCTCGTGGTGTACGCGCGCCAGCGCCGTGAGAAGACCATGACCGAGCGGCTGATGAACGAGCTGCTCGACGCGAGCAACGGCCTCGGGGCCAGCGTCAAGCGCCGCGAGGACACCCACAAGATGGCCGAGTCCAACAAGGCCTTCGCGCACTACCGCTGGTAGACGAGCCGCACGAGTATCGAGAGACCGAGAGAAGACGAGCCACATGGCTACCACTGCTCTTGACCTGGCCAAGGTCCGCAACATCGGGATCATGGCCCACATCGACGCGGGCAAGACCACCACCACCGAGCGGATCCTGTTCTACACCGGCGTGAACTACAAGATCGGTGAAGTCCACGAGGGCGCTGCCACCATGGACTGGATGGAGCAGGAGCAGGAGCGCGGCATCACGATCACGTCCGCCGCGACGACCTGCCACTGGAACGACCACACCATCAACATCATCGACACCCCCGGCCACGTCGACTTCACCGTCGAGGTGGAGCGCTCGCTGCGCGTGCTGGACGGTGCCGTGGCGGTGTTCGACGGTGTCGCCGGCGTCGAGCCGCAGTCGGAGACCGTGTGGCGGCAGGCCGACCGCTACGGCGTCCCGCGCATCTGCTTCGTCAACAAGCTGGACCGCGTGGGTGCGGAGTTCCACCGCTGCGTCGACATGATCGTCGACCGGCTGGGCGCCACCCCGCTGCCGGTGCAGATCCCGATCGGCGCGGAGGCCGACTTCCGCGGCGTCGTCGACCTGGTCCGGATGAAGGCCCTGGTCTGGTCCGAAGAGGCCGCCAAGGGCGAGATGTACGACACCGTCGACATCCCGGACTCCCACGTCGACGCCGCCCGCGAGTGGCACGACAAGCTGATCGAGACGCTGGCCGAGGCCGACGACGACATCATGGAGCTGTACCTGGAGGGCCAGGAGCCCACCGTGGAGCAGCTCGTGCCCGCGATCCGGCGTGCCACGCTGGCCGGCAAGCTCACTCCGGTGCTGTGCGGTACCGCGTTCAAGAACAAGGGCGTGCAGCCGCTGCTGGACGCGATCGTCGACTACCTCCCCGCCCCCCTGGACGTCGAGGCCATCGAGGGCCACGACCCCAAGGACGAGGAGAAGGTGCTGCGGCGCAAGCCCAGCAACGACGAGCCGTTCTCCGCGCTGGCGTTCAAGATCATGAGCGACCCGCACCTCGGCAAGCTGACCTACATCCGCGTCTACTCCGGCACGCTGGACTCCGGCACCCAGGTGCTCAACAGCGTGAAGGGGCGCAAGGAGCGGGTCGGCAAGATCTACCGGATGCACGCGAACAAGCGCGAGGAGATCCCGAGCGTCGGCGCCGGCGACATCGTCGCGGTGATGGGCCTCAAGGACACCACCACCGGTGAGACGCTGAGCGACTCCAACCAGCAGGTGATCCTGGAGTCGATGAACTTCCCGGCGCCGGTCATCCAGGTCGCCATCGAGCCCAAGACCAAGGGCGACCAGGAGAAGCTGGGCACCGCGATCCAGCGGCTGGCCGAGGAGGACCCCTCCTTCCAGGTCCGCACGGACGAGGAGACCGGGCAGACCATCATCGCCGGCATGGGCGAGCTGCACCTGGAGGTGCTGGTCGACCGGATGAAGCGCGAGTTCCGCGTCGAGGCGAACGTCGGGCGGCCCCAGGTCGCCTACCGGGAGACCATCCGGCGGAAGGTCGACAAGGTCGAGTACACCCACAAGAAGCAGACGGGCGGCTCGGGCCAGTTCGGCCGCGTGATCATCAGCCTGGAGCCCACCGGCGGCGACGGCGGCGGGTACGAGTTCGTCAACAAGGTCACCGGTGGCCGCATCCCGCGGGAGTACATCCCGTCGGTGGACGCCGGCTGCCAGGAGGCCGCCGAGTTCGGCGTGCTGGCCGGGTACCCGATGGTGGACGTCAAGGTGACGCTGCTGGACGGTGCCTACCACGAGGTGGACTCCTCCGAGCTCGCCTTCAAGATCGCCGGTTCGATGGCGTTCAAGGAGGCGGCGCGGAAGGCCGACCCGACCATCCTCGAACCGATGATGGCCGTGGAGGTGACCACGCCCGAGGACTACATGGGCGACGTCATCGGCGACCTGAACAGCCGTCGGGGTCAGATCCAGTCCATGGAGGACCGCTCCGGGGCGAAGGTCATCAGCGCCCTCGTCCCGCTGTCGGAGATGTTCGGCTACGTGGGCGACCTGCGCAGCAAGACCTCTGGCCGCGCGGTCTACACGATGCAGTTCGACTCCTACGCGGAGGTTCCGCCCAACATCGCCAAGGAGATCGTCGCCAAGGTCAACGGCGAGTGATCCGAGGCGAGCGCCTTTCCGGGAGCAGCCGGCCCGGGAGTGACCGACCAGCAAGCAATCTGTACGTCTAGGAGAAATCCAGTGGCGAAGGCCAAGTTCGAGCGGACCAAGCCGCACGTCAACATCGGGACCATCGGTCACGTCGACCATGGCAAGACGACGCTGACCGCTGCGATCACCAAGGTCCTGCACGACAAGTACCCCGACCTCAACGCCGCCTCTGCCTTCGAGGACATCGACAAGGCGCCTGAGGAGCGCGAGCGCGGTATCACGATCAACATCTCGCACGTCGAGTACCAGACCGAGAAGCGCCACTACGCCCACGTGGACGCCCCCGGTCACGCGGACTACATCAAGAACATGATCACCGGTGCCGCGCAGATGGACGGCGCGATCCTGGTGGTCGCCGCGACCGACGGCCCGATGCCGCAGACCCGCGAGCACGTCCTGCTCGCCCGCCAGGTCGGCGTGCCCTACATCGTGGTGGCGCTGAACAAGGCCGACATGGTGGACGACGAGGAGATCCTGGAGCTGGTCGAGCTCGAGGTACGCGAGCTGCTCAGCGAGCAGGAGTTCCCCGGCGACGACGCCCCCGTGGTGCGCGTCTCCGGCCTCAAGGCCCTGGAGGGCGACCCCAAGTGGGTCGAGTCCGTGGTCGAGCTGCTGGAGGCCGTCGACGAGAACGTGCCCGACCCGGTGCGCGCCCTCGACAAGCCCTTCCTGATGCCGATCGAGGACGTCTTCTCGATCACCGGCCGCGGCACCGTGGTGACCGGCCGGATCGAGCGCGGTGTCGTCAACGTCAACGAGACCGTTGACATCGTGGGCATCAAGGACGCCAAGCAGACCACCACGGTCACCGGTGTCGAGATGTTCCGCAAGCTGCTCGACCAGGGCCAGGCGGGCGACAACGTCGGCCTGCTGCTGCGCGGCATCAAGCGCGAGGAGGTGGAGCGCGGCCAGGTCGTCATCAAGCCGGGCACCACCACCCCGCACACCGAGTTCGAGGCGCAGGTCTACATCCTGTCCAAGGACGAGGGCGGCCGCCACACCCCGTTCTTCAACAGCTACCGGCCCCAGTTCTACTTCCGCACCACGGACGTCACCGGCGTCGTCACGCTGCCCGAGGGCACCGAGATGGTCATGCCCGGTGACCGCACCGAGATGACGGTCGCGCTGATCCAGCCGGTCGCCATGGAGGAGGGCCTGCGGTTCGCCATCCGCGAGGGTGGCCGCACCGTCGGGGCCGGCCAGGTCACCAAGGTCATCAAGTAGTACGACCGTGGCGGCGGTCGATCCGCAGCAGCGGGTCGGCCGCCCCGTCACGAGAAGACCACGAGGTCTTCGCCCAGACCAAAAGCGGCAGCGGTTAGGGGAGAGCTTCCGGCTCGACCTAAACGGACAGCGCCTCTAAGACTCACCAAGCGAAGGACAGAAGGCCACCATGGCGGGACAGAAGATCCGCATCCGGCTCAAGGCCTATGACCACGAGGTCATCGACAGCTCGGCGCGGAAGATCGTCGAGACGGTGACGCGTACCGGTGCACAGGTCGCTGGCCCGGTGCCGCTGCCGACCGAGAAGAACGTGTACTGCGTCATCCGCTCGCCGCACAAGTACAAGGACTCGCGCGAGCACTTCGAGATGCGTACGCACAAGCGGCTGATCGACATCATCGACCCCACGCCGAAGACCGTCGACTCGCTGATGCGTCTCGACCTCCCGGCCGGTGTCGACATCGAGATCAAGCTCTGAGGGACTACTGATGGCGATCAAGCAGATCAAGGGTGTACTGGGCGAGAAGCTCGGCATGACCCAGGTCTTCGACGACCAGGGTCGAATCGTGCCGGTCACGGTGCTCAAGGCCGGTCCCAACGTGGTGACCCGCGTGCGTACGCCGGAGGCCGACGGCTACTCCGCCGTCCAGCTGGGCTTCGGCCAGGTGAACCCGCGCAAGGTCAACAAGCCGCTCGGCGACTACCTGCGCAAGCACAAGATCACCCCCCGGCGCTACTTCGTCGAGCTGCGCACCGACGACGCGGGCGAGTACAGCATCGGCCAGGAGATCAACGCCGACGTGTTCGAGGCCGGCCAGCTGGTCGACGTGACCGGCAAGACCAAGGGCAAGGGCTTCGCCGGTGTGATGAAGCGCCACGGCTTCGGCGGCCTCGGCGCCTCGCACGGCACCCAGGCCAAGCACCGCGCCCCCGGCTCCATTGGCGGCTGCGCCACCCCCGGACGGGTCTTCAAGGGCCTGCGGATGGCCGGTCGGATGGGCAACGCGCGCAAGACCGTGCAGAACCTCAAGGTGCACGCGGTCGACGCCGAGAAGGGGCTCATCCTCATCAAGGGGGCCGTCCCCGGCCCCAACGGCGGCCTGATCCTGGTCCGCTCGGCAGTGAAGGGAGGCAAGTAGGCATGGCGAACAAGGGAACCTCCATCGAGGTCGTCGGACCGGAGGGAGCCGCCGGCCGTACGGTCGACCTCCCGGAGCGGATCTTCGACGTCGAGGTCAACGTGCCGCTGATCCACCAGGTGGTCATCGCGCAGCGCGCGGCCGCCCGGCAGGGCACGCACAAGACCAAGACCCGCGGCGAGGTGCGCGGCGGCGGCCGCAAGCCGTACCGGCAGAAGGGCACCGGCCGGGCCCGCCAGGGCTCGACCCGCGCGCCGCAGTTCACCGGCGGCGGCACGGTGCACGGCCCGGTGCCGCGCGACTACAGCCAGCGCACGCCCAAGAAGATGAAGGCGGCCGCGCTGCGCGGCGCCCTGTCCGACCGCGCCCGCGGCGGCCGGGTGCACGTGGTCAGCGCCTTCCTGGCCGACGACGTCACCAGCAAGCTGACCCAGACCGCCGTGCGCACCCTGCGCGAGGTGGTCCCGGGCTTCGGCACCGACTCCAGGCACGTCCTGGTGGTCGTGGACCGCGACGACGAGCGCACCCGCCTGGGCCTGCGCAACCTGCCCGAGGTGCACATCCTCACCGCGGACCAGCTCAACACGTACGACGTGCTGATCTCCGACGACGTGGTGTTCACCGAGGCGGGCTACGAGGCCTTCCTGGCGCACGCCAACGGCAGCCACATCGGCGCCGAGCCCGGTGCGAGGGGAGCCGAGAAGTGAACAAGATCGCCGATCCGCGGGACATCATCCTCGCGCCCGTGATCTCCGAGAAGAGCTACGGCCTGATCGACCAGAACAAGTACACGTTCGTGGTCCGGCCCGACGCCAACAAGACCCAGATCAAGATCGCGGTCGAGCAGATCTTCAATGTGAAGGTCACCGGTGTGAACACGCTCAACCGCTCCGGCAAGCGCAAGCGCACCCGGTTCGGCTACGGCCAGCGCCCGGGCTCCAAGCGCGCGATCGTGAGCCTGAAGGAAGGCGACCGGATCGACATCTTCGGGACGTAGTCCCGAAGCCGATGGGCACTGCGGTACCTGATTAAGAAGCAGTGCGCATTGGAGTCCGACCCCTCTCGCCGAGACGACCAAAAGGATGCACGAAAAAGATGGGCATTCGTAAGTACAAGCCGACGACGCCGGGACGTCGCGGCTCCAGCGTGTCCGACTTCGTCGAGATCACGCGCAGCGAGCCGGAGAAGTCCCTGGTCCGTCCGCTGCACTCCAAGGGCGGCCGCAACGGCCACGGCCGGATCACCGCCCGCCACCAGGGCGGCGGCCACAAGCGGGCCTACCGGCTGATCGACTTCCGCCGCCGCGACAAGGACGGCGTGCCGGCCAAGGTCGCGCACATCGAGTACGACCCCAACCGCACCGCCCGCATCGCGCTGCTGCACTACGCCGACGGCGAGAAGCGCTACATCCTGGCCCCCGCCGGGCTGGAGCAGGGCGCCCGGGTCGAGAACGGCCCGCAGGCCGACATCAAGCCGGGCAACTGCCTGCCGCTGCGCAACATCCCGACGGGCACCTTCGTGCACGCCGTGGAGCTGAAGCCGGGCGCGGGCGCCAAGCTCGGCCGCTCGGCCGGCGCGCAGATCCAGCTGCTGGCCAAGGAGGGCATCTACGCCACCCTGCGGATGCCGTCCGGTGAGATGCGCCAGGTCGAGCTGGCCTGCCGCGCCACGGTCGGCCAGGTCGGCAACGCCGAGCAGTCAAACATCAACTGGGGCAAGGCGGGCCGGATGCGCTGGAAGGGCAAGCGCCCGACCGTCCGCGGTGTCGCGATGAACCCGATCGACCACCCGCACGGCGGTGGTGAGGGCAAGACCTCCGGTGGTCGGCACCCCTCCAGCCCGTGGGGCAAGCCCGAGGGCCGCACCCGCAAGCCGAACAAGCCCAGTGACCGGCTCATCGTGCGTCGGCGTAGCAAGAAGAAGCGGTAAGGAGCACGTCTGATGCCACGTAGCCTGAAGAAGGGCCCGTTCATCGACCACCACCTTCTCAAGAAGGTGGAGGACGCCAATGAAAAGGGCAGCAAGAGCGTCATCAAGACGTGGTCGCGCCGCTCGATGATCATCCCCGAGATGATCGGTCACACCATCGCGGTGCACGACGGCCGGAAGCACGTTCCGGTGTTCGTCTCGGAGTCGATGGTCGGTCACAAGCTCGGTGAGTTCGCTCCCACGCGTACTTTCCGCAGCCACGTGAAGGAAGACCGGCGTAGCCGCCGGTAACGAGCCAGATTGATGGACGATCGTCCCCGTCCCCGCGGGGAAGGATCCACAGTGAGCGAGGGAAGAGCGATGGAAGCGAGGGCTCAGGCGCGGTTCATCCGCGTCACGCCCCGGAAGGCCCGCCGTGTGGTGGACCTTATTCGCGGGTTGCCCGCTGACGAGGCTCAGGCGGTTCTCCGGTTCGCACCCCAGGCGGCGAGTGAGCCAGTGGGCAAGGTGCTCGCGAGCGCCATCGCCAACGCCGAGCACAACAACAAGCTCGACCGCGAGACCCTGGTCGTCAGCACCGCGTTCGTGGACGAGGGCCCCACCCTGAAGCGGTTCCGTCCGCGTGCGATGGGCCGGGCCGCCCGCATCAACAAGCGCACGAGCCACATCACCGTGATCGTCAGCCCGCGTGAGGACGCCGGCGGCGGCAAGCAGGGCAAGCCGAAGAGGAGGACCCGATAGTGGGGCAGAAGGTCAACCCGCACGGGTTCCGGCTGGGTGTCACCACCGACTTCAAGAGCCGGTGGTACGCCGACAAGCTGTACAAGGACTACGTCAAGGAAGACGTCGCCATCCGCCGGATGCTGAAGCGGGGCATGGAGCGCGCCGGGATCTCGAAGGTGGAGATCGAGCGCACCCGCGACCGCGTCCGGGTGGACATCCACACCGCGCGTCCCGGCATCGTGATCGGCCGCCGCGGAGTGGAGGCCGACCGCATCCGCGGCGACCTGGAGAAGCTGACCAGCAAGCAGGTCCAGCTGAACGTCCTCGAGGTGAAGAACCCCGAGGTCGACGCCCAGCTCGTCGCCCAGGGCGTGGCCGAGCAGCTGTCCAGCCGGGTCTCGTTCCGGCGGGCCATGCGCAAGGCGATGCAGAGCGCGCTCAAGAGCGGTGCCAAGGGCATCCGGGTGCAGTGCGGCGGCCGCCTCGGCGGCGCCGAGATGTCGCGCTCGGAGTTCTACCGCGAGGGCCGGGTGCCGCTGCACACGCTGCGCGCCGACATCGACTACGGCTTCTTCGAGGCCCGCACCACCTTCGGCCGCATCGGCGTGAAGGTCTGGATCTACAAGGGCGACGCCCCGGCCACCCGTGCCGAGCGCGAGGCCCAGCAGGCCCAGCAGCGCGTGGCCGGCGGCGGTGGCGGCGGGGGCGGCGGCCAGCGCCGCGAGCGCCCGCAGCGGCGCCGCCGCGGGGCCGGCGGCCCCGGCCAGGGCGGCCAGCAGCAGAACACGAACCAGGCGTCGGAGGCGGCCGAGTCCGCGTCCGCGAGCGGTGCGTCGCCCGCGGCGGCGCCCGCGAACGAGGGGAGCTGACCGTGCTGATTCCGCGCAGGGTCAAGCACCGCAAGCAGCACCGGCCGGACCGCTCCGGCCGTGCCAAGGGCGGGACGAAGGTCAACTTCGGCGAGTACGGGATCCAGGCCCTGGAGCACGCGTACGTGACGAACCGGCAGATCGAGTCGGCGCGTATCGCGATGACCCGGCACATCCGCCGAGGCGGCAAGGTGTGGATCAACATCTTCCCCGACGTCCCGCTGACGAAGAAGCCCGCCGAGACCCGGATGGGTTCCGGCAAGGGCTCGCCGGAGTGGTGGGTCGCCAATGTCAAGCCGGGCCGGGTCATGTTCGAGCTGGCCGGTGTGAACGAGGGCGTGGCGCGCGAGGCGCTGCGGCGGGCGATCCACAAGTTGCCGATGAAGTGCCGCGTCGTGAAGCGTGAAGTGGGTGAAGCCTGATGGCGAAGAGTGCGACCGCCGCGGAGCTGCATCTGCTGCTGAACGAGGAGGGGCAGCAGGCGCTGCACGCCAAGCTCCGCGAGGCGAAGCAGGAGCTGTTCAACCTCCGCTTCCAGGCGGCCACCGGCCAGCTGGAGAGCCACGGGCGGCTCCGTGAGGTCCGGCGGGAGATCGCCCGGATCTACACGGTGCTCCGCGAGCACGAGCTGGGCCGGGTCAGGGTCGTGGCCGCTCCCTCGGGCGACGACGCCGGGTCGGCTGAGAAGACGAAGGAAGCAGCCGAATGAGCGAGACGAACGCGCCTGCCACCGAGCAGCGCAACTACCGCAAGACCCGTGAGGGCCTCGTCGTCAGCGACAAGATGGACAAGACCGTCGTCGTCGAGGTCGAGGACCGGGTCAAGCACGCGCTGTACGGCAAGGTCATCCGCCGCACCAAGAAGTACAAGGCCCACGACGAGGCGAACTCCGCCGGCATCGGCGACCGCGTCCTCCTGATGGAGACCCGGCCGCTGTCCGCCACCAAGCGGTGGCGTGTCGTGGAGATCCTCGAGAAGGCCAAGTAGGCCCCACGCAGGGCAGACAACGACTCGTAAGTACCGCCGGCGGGCACATCGCGCGCCCGCCGGCGTGAGCGCGAGAACTCGCGCGACATTCCAGGAGTAGACGTGATCCAGCAGGAGTCGCGACTCAAGGTCGCCGACAACACGGGCGCCAAGGAGATCTTGTGCATTCGGGTGCTCGGCGGCTCGGGTCGGCGCTACGCGGGTATCGGTGACACCATCGTCGCCACGGTGAAGGACTCCCTTCCCGGGGCGGGCGTGAAGAAGGGCGATGTCGTCAAGGCAGTCGTCGTGCGCACCCGCAAGGAGCGCAGGCGGCCCGACGGCTCCTACATCCGCTTCGACGAGAACGCCGCCGTGCTCATCAAGGACGGCGGCGACCCGCGTGGTACGCGCATCTTCGGCCCGGTCGGCCGGGAGCTGCGCGAGAAGAGGTTCATGCGCATCATCTCGCTGGCCCCGGAGGTGCTGTAAGCGATGAAGATCAAAAAGGGCGACGACGTGATCGTCATCGCCGGCAAGGACAAGGGCGCCACGGGCAAGGTCCTCCGGGCCATCCCGAAGGAGGAGCGCGTCGTCGTCGAGGGCGTCAACATCATCAAGAAGCACCGCAAGCCCACCCAGAGCGGTGAGCAGGGCTCGGTGATCACGATGGAGGCGCCGATCCACGTCAGCAACGTGGCGATCGTCGAGGACGGCAAGCCGACCCGTGTCGGGTACCGCTTCGGCGATGACGGCAAGAAGATCCGCGTCTCGCGCCGTACCGGTAAGGACATCTGATGACCGCCACCACCGAGGAGACGAGGACCGAGGTCCCGACGCCTCGCCTCAAGACCAAGTACCGCGAGGAGATCGCCCCGGCGCTCCGCGAGGAGTTCGGCTACCCCAACGTCATGCAGATCCCCCGGCTGACCAAGATCACGGTCAACATGGGGGTCGGCGAGGCCGCCAGGGACGCCAAGCTCATCCAGGGCGCCGTCAGCGACCTCTCGCTGATCACCGGCCAGAAGCCGAAGATCAACCGGGCCAAGAACTCCATCGCCCAGTTCAAGCTGCGCGAGGGCCAGCCGATCGGCGCCAGCGCCACGCTGCGCGGCGACCGGATGTGGGAGTTCCTGGACCGGCTGCTCTCGCTGGCGCTGCCCCGCATCCGCGACTTCCGCGGCCTGTCCGACCGGCAGTTCGACGGCCGGGGCAACTACACCTTCGGCCTGACCGAGCAGGTGATGTTCCACGAGATCGACCCCGACAAGGTCGACCGGCAGCGCGGTATGGACATCACCCTGGTGACCACCGCCCAGACCGACGACGAGGGACGCAGCCTGCTCCGCCGGCTTGGCTTCCCGTTCAAGGAAGCGTAGAGGGAGACCGGAAATGGCGAAGAAGGCCTTGATCATCAAGGCGGCGCGCAAGCCGAAGTTCGCTGTGCGCGCCTACACTCGATGCAGCCGCTGCGGCCGCCCCCGCGCCGTGTTCAAGAAGTTCGGCCTGTGCCGGATCTGCTTCCGCGAGATGGCGCACCGGGGCGAACTGCCGGGCATCACGAAGTCGAGCTGGTAGCGAAGTCGAGCGGGGGTGCCCCTGCTCGCTCGCTGGCGCTCGCTTCGCAGGGCTCGACTTCCTGCTAGTCCGGGGGGCGACCCCCGGACCCCCGATGTGGGGGGCTGCGCCCCCCACGCCCCCCTCGGGATGTGAGTGGCCTCGGCCGCTGCGGTCCGTGGAGGGCGAGGCCCGGGAGACCGGGCTTCGCGCGGGGTGTGGGTGCATGGCGATAATTGCATAGCTGAAATTCATATATTGATCGCGCTGCTCATGCGGCGCATGACCACGCCGTAGGTCTGGTAACCAAAGGTCCGGGATTCGTCCCGGGGTGCGGGCGGAAACCGCGGCGAGGAAGGGCCGACTGGCCATGACGATGACCGACCCGATCGCAGACATGCTGACGCGTCTGCGCAACGCGAATTCGGCGTACCACGACAGTGTGAGCATGCCGTATTCGAAGATCAAGGCGCACATCGCCGAGATCCTGCAGCAGGAGGGCTACATCCAGGGCTGGCGCTCCGAGGACGCCGCCGTCGGCAAGAACCTCGTGGTCGACCTGAAGTACGGGCCGACCCGTGAGCGTTCCATCGCCGGCCTGCGCCGCGTGTCAAAGCCCGGCCTGCGCGTGTACGCCAAGAAGGAGAACCTGCCCCGGGTGCTCGGCGGTCTCGGCGTCGCGATCATCTCGACGTCCGGCGGGCTGCTCACCGACAAGCAGGCCAAGAAGCGCGGCGTGGGCGGCGAAGTCCTCGCCTACGTCTGGTAAGGGAGGGATTCGAATGTCGCGTATCGGACGGCTTCCGATCCCGGTCCCCAGCGGTGTCGAGGTCACGCTCAACGGGCGGGACGTCAAGGTCAAGGGCCCCAAGGGCGAGCTGAGCCACACCGTGGCCGCGCCCATCCAGGTGTCCCAGGAGGACGGCGTCATCACGGTGAGCCGCCCCAGCGACGACGGGCCGATCCGTGCTCTGCACGGGCTCACCCGCTCGCTGCTGGCCAACCTCATCACCGGGGTGACCCAGGGATACAAGAAGACGCTGGAGATCCACGGGGTCGGCTACCGCGTCCAGGCGCGGGGGCAGAACCTCGAGTTCTCGCTGGGCTACAGCCACCCCGTCGTGGTGGAGGCGCCGGCGGGCATCACCTTCACCGTCGAGCGCCCGACCGTGCTGAGCGTCGAGGGCATCGACAAGCAGCTGGTCGGACAGGTCGCCGCGAACATCCGCGGTCTCCGCCGCCCCGACCCCTACAAGGGCAAGGGCGTGCGGTACCAGGGCGAGCAGATCCGCCGCAAGGTCGGAAAGGCTGGTAAGTAGTCATGGCTACCAAGGCGCCGATTCGCAGGCGCAGCGACTCGCGCGCGGCCGCGCGGTCCCGTCGGCACGCCCGGGTCCGCAAGCGGGTCTCCGGCACGCCGGAGCGTCCCCGCCTGGTCGTGACGCGCTCGACCAAGCACATCGTCGCGCAGGTCATCGACGACACCAAGGGCCACACCCTGGCCTCGGCCTCCACCATGGACGCGTCCATCCGGAGCGCCGAGGGCGCCAAGACCGACAAGTCCCGGCAGGTGGGCGCCCTGGTCGCCCAGCGGGCGAAGGACGCCGGCGTCTCCGCCGTCGTCTTCGACCGGGGCGGCAACCGCTACACCGGGCGGATCGCCGCACTGGCCGACGCCGCCCGCGAAGCCGGTCTGGAGTTCTAGTGGCCGGGCGCAACAGCAAGCAGCGAGAGAAGAGGAACCCCTGATGGCAGCAGCTCCCCGGCGCGGCGCCGGCGGTGGCGAACGGCGTGACCGCCGTGACGATCGCCGCGGCGGTGGCGCCGACAAGGGTGTCTCCCACATCGAGCGCGTGGTGAAGATTAACCGCGTGGCCAAGGTCGTCAAGGGCGGTCGGCGCTTCAGCTTCACCGCGCTGGTCGTCGTCGGCGACGGCAACGGCATGGTCGGCGTGGGCTACGGCAAGGCCAAGGAGGTGCCCGCGGCGATCGCCAAGGGCGTCGAGGAGGCCAAGAAGCACTTCTTCCGAGTGCCCCGCATCCAGGGCACCATCACCCACACCGTGCAGGGTGAGGACGCCGCGGGTGTGGTGTTCCTCCGTCCGGCGGCCCCCGGTACCGGCGTGATCGCCGGTGGTCCGGTGCGCGCCGTGCTGGAGTGCGCGGGCGTCCACGACGTGCTGAGCAAGTCGCTCGGCTCGTCCAACCCGGTCAACATCGTGCACGCGACCGTCGCGGCGCTCAAGGGCCTGAACCGTCCCGAGGAGATCGCGGCCCGCCGCGGCCTGCCGATCGAGGACGTCGCCCCGGCCGCCATGCTTCGGGCGCGCGCCGGAGCGGGGGCCTGACAGCCATGGCGAAACTGAAGATCACCCAGGTCCGCTCCAAGATCGGCGGCAAGCAGAACCAGCGCGACAGCCTGCGTTCGCTCGGTCTGAAGCGGATCGGCCACTCGGTCGTCAAGGACGACCGTCCCGAGTACCGCGGCATGATCAACGTCGTGTCGCACCTGGTCACCGTGGAGGAGGTGGACTAGATGGCGGACAACACCGAGACGGGCGGCGAGCGCGGCGACGCGCTCAAGCTGCACCACCTCCGGCCGGCGCCCGGTGCGAACAAGGCCAAGACCCGCAAGGGCCGCGGCGAGGCGTCCAAGGGCAAGACGGCCGGCCGGGGCACCAAGGGCACCAAGGCCCGCTCCACCGTGCCGTTCGGCTTCGAGGGCGGCCAGATGCCGCTGATCCGGCGGCTGCCGAAGCTCAAGGGCTTCTCCAACCACCGGTTCAAGACCACCTACCAGGTGGTGAACCTGGACAAGCTCTCCGAGCTGTACCCGGACGGCGGCGAGGTCACCGTCGCCGACCTGGTCGCCAAGGGTGCCGTGCGCAAGAACCAGCTGGTGAAGGTGCTCGGTACCGGTGAGATCAACGTCGCTCTGCAGGTGTCGGCGCACGCCTTCTCCGCCTCGGCGAAGGAGAAGCTGACCGCTGCGGGCGGCGGAGTGACCGAACTGTAAGGAGTTGGGGCCGGTACCGATCCCGCCCGACCACCGCTCGACCCGCATCCGTGCGGCTCGGCGGCGGAAGCGCGGCGGTACCGATTTCGTGGCGAATTGGGGCGCTCCAACCGGGTGGTTCCGCATGGAACCGCCGGGGGGAGCGCCCTTCGCTGTCGAACTGTTAGAGTGCGAAACGCCCCAGGGGTAGGCTCGGCGGCGGGACGAACGTCCGCGCCGTTACCGACGACGTCGCTCTCCCGGCGAGGTCGGATGGATCACGGGCCGGCCCGAGAACTCACAGCCCCAGGCTGTCGCCGGCTCCGCTAGTGACACCGCAACGATCCAGGATCGACCGTGACGTATCGATACGGTCCCGTAGCCGCGGCCGTGCAGGAGGACCCGTGCTAACCGCGTTCGTTCGTGCGTTCCGCACGCCTGACCTGCGCAACAAACTGCTCTTCACCCTGTTCATTCTGGTGATCTTCCGGCTCGGCTCCGCCGTGCCGCTGCCCGGCATCGACTCCGCCGAGATCCGCCAGTGCATGGAGAACGCGACCGCCAGCGGGGGCGGCGTCTACCAGCTGGTGAACCTCTTCAGCGGCGGCTCGCTGCTCCAGTTGGCGATCTTCGCTCTGGGCATCATGCCCTATATCACCGCGAGCATCATCCTGAACCTGCTCACGGTGGTCATCCCGAGGCTGGAGACCCTCCGCAAGGAGGGGCAGTCGGGCCAGGCCAGGATCACCCAGTACACCCGCTACCTGACCATCGGCCTGGCGGTGCTGCAGTCCACCACCATCCTGGCCATGGCGCAGAGCGGGCAGATGTTCCAGAACTTCTGCTCCCCGTCCCTGTTCATGCCGAACCAGGACATCCTCACGCTGATCACCATGGTCTTCACCCTGGTGGGCGGCACCGCCGTCATCATGTGGTTCGGCGAGCTGATCACCGACCGCGGTATCGGCAACGGCATGTCCCTGCTGATCTTCACCCAGATCGTCGCGGTCTTCCCGAGCGAGATGATCCGGATCTGGCAGGAGCAGGACCGCTGGGTCTTCGCGGTCATCGTCGCAGCCGGCATCGTGATGGTCGCCGCGGTGGTCTTCGTGGAGCAGGCGCAGCGCCGCATCCCGGTGCAGTACGCCAAGCGCATGGTCGGCCGCCGGATGTTCGGCGGCACCTCCACCTACATCCCGCTGAAGGTGAACCAGGCCGGCGTCATCCCGGTGATCTTCGCCTCCTCGCTGCTGTACCTGCCGACCCTCGCGGTCGGCCTGCTCGGCGAGGACAGCACCAACCCGGTGGTGCGCTTCCTGATGACCTACTTCGACCCCACGCAGATCCACCCGGTCTACATGGCCACGTACTTCGTGCTGATCGTGGGCTTCGCGTTCTTCTACGTCGCCATCACCTTCAACCCCGCCGACGTCGCCGACAACATGAAGAAGTACGGTGGGTTCATCCCGGGCATCCGCCCTGGCCGTCCGACCGCCGAGTACCTCGACTTCGTACTCTCGCGGATCACGACGGCCGGTGCGCTCTACCTCGGGGTGATTGCCCTGCTGCCGATGGTGGCGCTCGGGACGGCTGGTGCGTCCGCGAACTTCCCCTTCGGCGGTACGAGCATTCTGATCATGGTCGGTGTCGGGCTGGACATGGTGAAGCGGATCGAAAGCCAGCTCCAGCAGAGGAACTACGAAGGCTTCCTGCGATAGTGCGCGTTGTTTTGGTGGGCCCCCCTGGTGCGGGCAAGGGAACTCAGGCCCAGTTCATCGCCGAGGAGCTGCTGATCCCGAAGGTGTCGACAGGCGACATCTTCCGGGCCAACGTCAGCGGCGGCACCGAGCTGGGCAAGACGGCAAAGGCCTACATGGACCGTGGTGACCTCGTCCCCGACGAGGTCACCATCGCCATGGTGCGGGACCGGCTCGCGCAGGACGACGCCCGGGAGGGATTCCTCCTGGACGGCTTCCCGCGCAACGTTCCCCAGGCCGAGACCCTCAAGAAGCTGCTGGCCGAACTCGACCAGCGGCTGGACGTCGTGCTCGAACTGCGGATCAGGGAAGAGGAGGTCGTCCGGCGGCTGGCGGGCCGCCGTACCTGCAGAAAGTGCGGGCACACCTGGCACCTGGACTTCGACCCGCCCAAGCGCGACGGCGTCTGCGACCTCTGCGGCGGCGAGCTGTTCCAGCGCGACGACGACCGCGAGGAGACCATCCGGCACCGCCTGGAGGTGTACCGGGAACAAACCGCGCCGCTGATCGAGTTCTACGGTGCGGACGGCATCCTGGTGCCGATCGACGCCACCGGCGCGGTCGACGTGGTCACCGAGCGGGCGCTGGACGCGCTGCGGCCGTTCCTCAAGACCTAAGGCAGAGCGGTGCGGGCCAGGGCGCGTGCGTCCGGCCCGCACCCGGCGGTATCCGCATGATCGGGGATTGACACGTGGGTCTGCGCAAGCGCACATCGCGGTTCCAGCTCAAGAACGAGGCGCAGATCCGCAAGATGCGCGCGGCCGGGCTGGTGGTGGCCGACACCCTGGCCAAGATCGCCGCCGCGGTCGCCCCCGGGATCACCACCGCCGAACTCGACGCGATCGCCGAGCGCAACATCCGCTCCTCGGGGGCGGTGCCCTCGTTCAAGGGCTACCACGGCTTCCCGGGCAGCATCTGCGCCTCGGTGAACGAGGAGATCGTGCACGGCATCCCGAGCCCGGACAAGGTGCTGCGCGAGGGCGACATCATCTCGCTGGACTGCGGCGCCATCGTCGGCGGCTGGCACGGCGACGCCGCCGTCACGGTCGGCGTCGGGGAGATCAGCGACGAGGACCGCAGGCTGCTGGCGGTCTGCGAGGCGTCGCTGTGGCACGGCATCGCCGCCTTCCGGCAGGGCAACCGCCTGGGCGACATCGGCCACGCCGTCGACGGCTACATCCGCTCCCAGGGCCGCTACGGCAATGTGGAGGGCTACGGCGGCCACGGCATCGGCACCGAGATGCACATGGACCCGTTCGTGGCCAATCGCGGCAAGCGCGGCGACGGACCCCCGCTGGTGTCTGGTATGTGCCTGGCGATTGAGCCTATGGTGAACCTGGGCACCCGGCACACCGAGGTGCTCGCCGACCACTGGACCGTGGTCACCCAGGACGGGAGGCGTTCGGCGCACTTCGAGCACTCCGTGGCCCTCACCCCTGACGGCCCGCTGGTGCTCACCGCGGCCGACGGCGGCCAGGCCGGCCTGGCCGCGCTGACCGGGCAGGTGAACGCGGTCGCGAGCCCCGCGAGGAAGGGTGATGGATCCTAGCGCCGGCACGCGTGCCTCCGACCGCGACCGCGACCGGGTCGCCCAGGCGCTGCGCGGCCACTACGAGCAGGGCCGCCTCGACTACCAGGAGTTCGACGAGCGCGTCCAGCAGGCGTTCACCGCCAAGACCCTGGGCGAGCTGCGCGAGCTGACCCTGGACCTGCCGGAGGAGGACCTCCGCCAGTACCGGCTGCCCGTCCCCGCCGAGCAGCGCGGCCGCGCCGTCACCGGGCTGTGGGGCGACTCCTGGCAGTCCACCGCGCTGCGCACCGCCTGGTTCATGTGGGGCGGCGTCAGCGCCCTCAACCTGGTGATCTGGGGCATCATCTCCGCCAGCACCGGCGGCTTCCTCTACCCGTGGTGGCTGTGGGTGGCCGGCCCCTGGGGCGTGGTCATGCTGGTCGTCACGGTCGCCGTCATCGGTACGCGCAAGGACGAACACAATCTGTGACAGGATGTGTACCGCGGTTTCGCGTACCATTGGCAGTGGCCCTCGGGAGGAGGAGACGTGGCGATGACCCTGTCCGCAGCGGATCCGCGATCGTGCTCTCTCCGTGAGGCCGCCAACCAGCTGAACGTCCCCGAAGGCTGGCGGGTAGAGATCGTCGGGAGCGGTCTGGTCGTGTCGCCGACACCACTGGGAAGGCACGCCGGAATCATTGACGACATCGCGGAGCAGTTGGCCCGGCAGTTGCGGGACGACCGGGCCGCGCTGCAGAACATCGCGGTCGAGGGCGTGGACGACGGCGAGGACTACACCATCCCGGACCTCACCGTGCTACCCGCCGCGGTCAAGTTCGAGGATGACTGGCTCTTTCCCGCGGACATCGTGGATCTGGCCGTCGAAGTCGTGTCGCTGAGCAATCCGAACAACGACACGGTCAACAAGGTCCAGGAGTACGCGGAGTGGGGTATCCCGGTGTACCTGCTCGTCGACCCTCGCGACGGCGGCATCGTCACCTACTCCGATCCGGTGGACGGCGAGTACAGGGCTCAGCACAAGTCCCGGTTCGGGGAGGCGGTGCAGCTGCCCAAGCCGCTCGCGGATGTGAGCATCGACACCGCAGCGTTCACCCGGTACGGCAGCGGACGCCCCTGAGTTCCGCCGTGGCCCGAAGTACTTTTCGGGAGAGGTACGATAAGAAGACCTGACGCGCGGGTTCTGGTCTGTCTGTCGTAGTGTGTCGCGCCACCTGGCGCGGCCCGAGGTCTCCAGGCCGCCTACTCCGCCGTCCGATCCCGTATCCGCGCCTCGCGGGCGCGTCATCTGGCGGTGGCGTCGGGTCCATCCAGCTAGTCGATCGAATGAAGCGAGGATATGCCCAAGAAGGACGGCGCCATCGAGATTGAGGGCACCGTTATCGAGTCACTCCCGAACGCTTTCTTCCGGGTCGAGCTCGACAACGGGCACAAGGTCCTCGCTCATATCAGCGGCAAGATGCGGATGCACTACATCCGGATCCTCCCCGACGACCGGGTCGTCGTGGAACTCAGCCCGTACGACCTCACCCGCGGGCGGATCGTCTACCGCTACAAGTAGCTAGCCTGCACCTCCGCGCCGCCGTGGCGGCCGCGGCGGACGACCCCGGAGCCATCAGTGAAAGTCAAGCCGAGCGTCAAGAAGATCTGCGCGAAGTGCCGAGTGATCCGCCGCAACGGCCGGGTCATGGTCATCTGCTCCGACCCGCGGCACAAGCAGCGCCAGGGCTGACGCCCCGTACAACCCACACGCGCCCCGCCTTCGCGTGAACACCGCGAAGCACCTCCGGTCGGAGGCCGGGGCCCCGCCAGGGCAGGCGGGGAGGGGCGCGTAGGACCTCCGCGAAGCAAGAGGAGAACCGCCCAGATGGCACGCCTCATCGGCGTCGACCTGCCGCGCGACAAGCGGCTCGAGGTCGCTCTCACCTACATCTACGGCATCGGCCGTACCCGTTCCCTGGAGACCCTCAAGGCCACCGACATCAGCGGCGACCTGCGGGTGCACCAGCTCGGCGACGACGAACTGGTCAAGCTGCGCGACTGGATCGAGGCGAACTACAAGATCGAGGGCGACCTCCGCCGCGAGGTGGCCGCCGACATCCGCCGCAAGATCGAGATCGGCTGCTACCAGGGCATCCGGCACCGCCGCGGCCTGCCGGTGCACGGTCAGCGCACCCAGACCAACGCGCGCACCCGCAAGGGCAAGAAGAAGACCGTGGCCGGCAAGAAGAAGGCCGGCAAGAAGTAGTCCGCATCGGGTCCATGCGGACCGATGATCTCCAGGAGTGAAGAGGGCAGATGCCTCCGAAGAGCCGCCAGGGCGCCGCACGCAAGGTGCGCCGCAAGGAGAAGAAGAACGTCGCGCACGGCCAGGCGCACATCAAGAGCACGTTCAACAACACGATCGTCACGATCACCGACCCCACCGGCGCGGTGATCTCGTGGGCCAGCGCGGGCCAGGTGGGTTTCAAGGGCTCGCGCAAGTCCACCCCGTTCGCCGCGCAGATGGCGGCCGAGGCCGCCGCCCGCCGTGCCCAGGAGCACGGCATGCGTAAGGTGGACGTGTTCGTCAAGGGCCCCGGCTCCGGCCGGGAGACCGCCATCCGGTCGCTCACCGCGACGGGCCTGGAGGTCGGCTCGATCCAGGACGTCACCCCCGTCCCGCACAACGGGTGCCGTCCGCCGAAGCGGCGCCGGGTCTGACCCGCACCGCTCGGCCGTGGTGAACCCGCGGCGGAAGGCCGCCGCGGGACCATCTGTCTGATCCGCGTTCGTCAAATAGCGGGCATCGCGGAGAAACGGAGTACGAACAATGCTCATCGCACAGCGTCCGACCCTGCAGGAAGAGCAGGTCGACGAGTACCGGTCCCGGTTCGTGATCGAGCCGCTGGAGCCGGGCTTCGGCTACACCATCGGCAACTCGCTCCGGCGCACGCTGCTGTCCTCGATCCCGGGTGCCGCCATCACGAGCATCCGCATCGAGGGCGTGGAGCACGAGTTCACCACCGTCCCCGGGGTCAAGGAAGACGTCACCGAGGTCATCCTGAACCTCAAGGGCCTGGTGGTCAGCTCCGAGCACGACGAGCCGGTGGTCATGTACCTGCGCAAGCAGGGGCCCGGCGAGGTCACCGCGGCCGACATCGCGCCGCCGGCTGGTGTCGAGGTGCACAACCCCGACCTGCACATCGCGACCCTCAACAGCAAGGGCAAGCTGGAGATGGAGCTGACGGTCGAGCGCGGCCGCGGCTACGTCTCGGCGGCGCAGAACAAGCAGCCGGGGCAGGAGATCGGCCGGATCCCGATCGACTCCATCTACTCGCCGGTGCTGCGGGTCACCTACAAGGTCGAGGCCACCCGTGTCGAGCAGCGCACCGACTTCGACCGCCTGATCCTGGACGTCGAGACCAAGCCGTCGATCCGGCCCCGCGACGCGGTGGCCAGCTCGGGCAAGACGCTGGTCGAGCTGTTCGGCCTGGCGCGTGAGCTGAACGTCGACGCCGAGGGCATCGACATGGGCCCGTCCCCGACGGACGCCGCCCTGATGGCCGACCTCGCGCTGCCCATCGAGGAGCTGAACCTCACCGTCCGGTCCTACAACTGCCTCAAGCGCGAGGGCATCCACTCCGTGGGCGAACTCGTGGCCCGCAGCGAGCAGGACCTGCTGGACATCCGCAACTTCGGCGCGAAGTCCATCGAGGAGGTCAAGCAGAAGCTGGTCGACATGGGGCTGTCCCTGAAGGACTCCCCGCCCGGGTTCGACCCCACCAGCGCGGCCGACTCCTACGGTTCCGACGACGAGGACAGCTACGTCGAGACCGAGCAGTACTAAGGCGATCGATCCCGGCCGACCGGCGCCGGACCGCAATCTGAGGAGAACGACATGCCCACGCCCACCAAGGGCCCGCGGCTCGGGGGCAGCGCCGCTCACCAGCGACTGATGCTGGCGAACCTCGCCACGTCGCTGTTCGAGCACGGCAGGATCAAGACCACCGAGGCCAAGGCGAAGCGGCTCCGCCCGCTGGCGGAGAAGCTGATCACCTTCGCCAAGCGCGGCGATCTGCACGCCCGCCGCCAGGTGATGACCGTGGTCCGGGACAAGAGCGTGGTCCACACGCTCTTCACCGAGATCGGCCCGAGCTTCGAGAACCGCCCGGGCGGCTACACCCGGATCACCAAGGTCGGTCCGCGCAAGGGCGACAACGCGCCCATGGCCGTGATCGAGCTGGTCCGGGAGCAGCTGGCGGCCCGCACCGAGACGGCCGCCGCGGCCGCCGAGGAGCCGGCCGGCAGCGCCGCCGCCGAGACCGCCACCGAGGCGGGCGACACTCCCGCGGAGGACACCACCTCGGCGCAGACCTCCGGGTCCGCCGAGACCTCCCAGGCCGAGGGCGACGCCGACGAGGCGCAGGCCGACAAGAAGGACTGAGTCGCGGACGGACACCGTCCCGCCGCAGGCGCCCGCCGTCCCGTGCAGGGGCGGCGGGCGTTCGCGTGCGGGGACGCGGCCGGGAGGGCCGATGAGCGAGCAGGCCGAGGCGGCGCCGGAAGTCCGGCTGCGGCTGGACATCGCCTACGACGGCACCGACTTCGCGGGCTGGGCCCGCCAGCCGGGGCGGCGCACCGTGCAGGGCGAGCTGGAGGCGGCGCTGGAGCGGGTGCTGCGGCTGCCTGAGGCCGCGCTCACCGTCGCCGGGCGGACGGACGCGGGCGTGCACGCCAGCGGCCAGGTGGCGCATCTGGACCTGCCCGAGGCGGTCTGGGCGCCGGAGGCGGACGGCCGGCTGCTGCGGCGGCTGGCCGGGGTGCTCCCGCCCGACGTGCGGGTGCGGGCGGTCGGCCCGGCGCCCGAGGGCTTCGACGCCCGCTTCTCGGCGCTGTCGCGGCGCTACGTCTACCGGGTGAGCGACGAGCCGGGCGGGGTCGACCCGCTGCGGCGCAGGGACGTGCTCTGGCACCGCCGCCCGCTGGACCCCGAGCGCATGAACGAGGCGGCGGAGCGGCTGCTCGGCGAGCACGACTTCGCCGCCTTCTGCCGCCGCCGCGAGGGCGCCACCACCGTGCGCGAGCTGCAGCGGCTGCTGTGGACGCGGACCGGGGAGCACCGCTACGAGGCCGAGGTGCGCGCCGACGCCTTCTGCCACAACATGGTGCGCGCGCTCGTGGGCGCGCTGCTGGCGGTGGGCGACGGCCGCCGGGGGCCGGAGTGGCCCGCGCGGGTGCTGGCCGCCGGGGTGCGCGACTCCAGCGTGGCCGTGGTGCCGCCGCACGGGCTCACCCTGGTGGAGGTGCGGTACCCGTCGGGTGAACCGGGCGCGATGGCCGAACGCGCCCGGCTCACCCGACGGGTCCGCACCGGGCCGGAGCCGGACGGCGACGGCTCCGGCCTGCCGCCCCGGACCGGGGAGGCCGCCCGCGGCTGAGCCGGGACCGCGGCCGGGCGGGGCGGTGCCTTCTGTGCGGTCAGCCGACGGTGTAGGCGTGGGCGCCCGCGCCCGCCAGCGCGCCGCCGTCGACGATCAGGTACTCCTCGCGGATCGGGCGGCCGGCGAACCAGCTCTCCAGGATCTCCCGGGTGCCCGCCGCGTAGCGGGCCTGGGCGGACAGGGTGGAGCCCGACACGTGCGGGGTCATGCCGTGGTTGGGGGCGGTGCGCCAGGGGTGGTCGGCGGGCGCGGGCTGCGGGTACCAGACGTCGCCCGCGTAGCCGGCCAGCCGGCCGCTGCGCAGCGCCCGGACGACGGCGTCGCGGTCCACGATCCGGCCCCGCGCGGTGTTGACCAGGTAGCCGCCCCGCTTGATCCTGCCGATCAGGGCGTCGTCGAAGACGCCCTCGGTGCCCGGGTGCAGCGGCGCGTTGATGGTGAGGACGTCGACCGCGCCGGCCAGCGACTCCACCGACTCGTGGTAGGTGAGGCCCAGTTCGGCCTCCAGTTCGGCGGGCAGCCGGTGCCGCTCCGTGTAGTGCAGCTCCACGTCGAAGGGCTTGAGCCGGCGCAGCACCGCCGTGCCGATCCGCCCGGCGCCGACGGTACCGACCGCCATGCCCTCCAGGTCGTAGGCGCGCGAGACGGCGTCGGCGATGTTCCAGCCGCCGTCGAGCACGATGCGGTGCGCCGGCAGGTAGTTGCGGACCAGCGCCAGGATCTGCATCACCACGTGCTCGGCGACGCTGATGCTGTTGCTGTAGGTGACCTCGGCGACGGTGATGCCGCGACGGGTGGCGGCCTTGAGGTCGACGTGGTCGGAGCCGATCCCGGCGGTGACCGCCAGTTTCAGCCGGGGCGCCGCCGCGATTCGCTCGGCGGTGAGATATGCCGGCCAGAACGGCTGGGAAATGACGATGTCGGCATCGCGGAGTTCGCGGTCGAATTCGGAGTCGGGCCCTTCTTTGTCGGAGGTGACCACGAAGGTGTGGCCGGCGTCCTCCAGGTACCGGCGCAGCCCGAGCCCGCCGGAGACCGAGCCGAGCAGCTCGCCGGGGGTGAAGTCGACCGCCTCGGGGCTGGGCGCGGTCTGGCCGCCGGGGTAGCCGGTGATCCGCGGGACGCCGTCGCGGGCGTAGCGCGGCGGGTAGCCGCTCACCGGGTCGTCGTAGAGTACCGCCACGATCTTGGCCATCGCTGGTTCCTTTCCGGCGTCCGGCGCCGGCGCCGCTGCGCGGCGCCGGACGGGCGGCGTTGGGCGAATACGCGGGAAGGTGAGGAGAAAGGGAAGTAGAGGGGACATGCGGCGTCAATCGGAAACATGGCTGAATGGCTTCCGTTGATCCGTTCGCATACTCATTCGCTGGTGTTCTGCCATTGAGCCTGCCATTGGCGTGAAATGGCGTCAAATCATTCTTTCTTCCCGGCCGATAGACGCCGTTTATCGCCTAGGCTGGAGCTGGCGCCGGGGCGGACCGGGGAGGCGAGGCCGTGCTGCTGCGGCAGTTGGAGTACCTGACCGCGCTGGCGCGCGAGCGCCACTTCGCCCGCGCCGCGGAGTCCTGCCACGTCTCGCAGCCCGCCCTGTCGGCGGCCATCCGCAAGCTGGAGGCGGAGCTCGACGTGCCGATCGTGCGGCGCGGCGCCCGCTTCGAGGGCTTCACCCCCGAGGGCGAGCGGGTGCTGCGCTGGGCGTACCGCATCCTGGCCGAGCGCGACGGCCTCACCGAGGAGCTGGGGGTGCTGCGCGCGGGGCTGACCGGCCGGCTGCGGATCGGCGCGATCCCCACCGCGCTCACCACCGTGCCGCTGCTCACCGTCCCCTTCGCCGCGGAACATCCGCTGGTGACCGTCTCGGTGCTGTCGCTGCCGTCGGCCGACATCCACCGGCAGCTGGCAGAGTTCGAGCTGGACCTCGGCCTCACCTACCTGGGCGGCGAACCGCCGCCCGGCCTGCGCGCCAGCCCGCTCTACCGGGAGCGGTACGTGCTGCTCACCCACGCCGAGGGGCGCTTCGCCACCGCGGAGGCGGCGAGCTGGGCGGAGGCGGCCCGGCTGCCGCTGTGCCTGCTCACCCCGGACATGCACAACCGCAGGGTGCTGGACGAGATCTTCCGCAGTGTGGACGCCGAGCCGGCCGCCACCGTGGAGACCAACTCGGTGGCGGCGCTGTACGCCCATGTGCACGACGGCCGGTGGGCCGGCGTCGTGCCGCACGCCTGGCTGCGCGTCTTCGGGGTGCCCGCGGGCATGCGCGCGCTGCCGCTGGTGGATCCGGTCGCCAGCCGACCGGTCGGCCTGGTGCGGCCCGACCGCGACCCTGAGCCGATCCTGGCCCGCGCCCTGCTTGAGGTGGCGCGCCGCGGCGGGGTCCAGCGCGAGCTGGACCGGCTGCTCCCCGGCTCGGCGGCCCGGGGCGGGGAGCCGCGCCCGGGCCGGCCCTGACGGCCGCGGGCCGGGATCAGCCCCCGGCGCGGCGGACGACCTCCGCTGAGGCGGGCGCGACGAACTCCTGGCTGAGCCGGACCAGGTCCTCGTCCTCCTGCGGGGGGAAGCGGCCGTTGCTGTAGCTGGCCACGGTGAAGGTGACGTAGCGGCCCCACACCTCGCCGGCGACCTGCGCGCCGGAGTAGTGCAGCCGGTCGGCGCCGCTGCCCTCGTCGCCCTGGAGCCCGGTGAACCACTCGCCGGCCGCGAAGTCCGCGCTCTCGTAGGCGGCGCGCGCCGACTCGGCGTCGGCGAAGGCGGCGATGCCGGTGGTCACGGCGAACTGCTGCTCGGCGTCGACGTAGCTGGCCCGCGCCACCTGGCGGCAGTCGTTGGCGCTCAGCACCTCGGCGAAGCCGTTCCTGGCCGCCGTGGCGCAGTCGTCGCTGGCCGCGGCGGTGACCTGGGTGAAGGTCTCGCCCTGCGCCGTCTCCAGGGTGGGGGCGGCGAAGGCGGTGGCGGGGTCGAGCGGGGCGGTGTCGGTGCTCTCGCTGGTGATGTCGACCGGCCCGGCCTGCTCCCCGCCGGGCGCGGCCGGGTCGCCGCCGGGGCGCATGCCCAGGAAGTAGCCGCCGATCCCGACCACCAGGACGAGGGCGACCACCACGATCGCGCCGATCAGCACGGCGTTGGTGCGGCGCCTGGGGTCGCGGCGCGGCTCCCGGTCGTCGTAGTCGTCGACGGGCGGCAGCCCGCCGACGCGGGTGGCGTCGGCCCCGCCGGGCCGGGCGGGGCCCAGGCCGTCCAGGCGGGTGGCGCGGGGGTCGCGGTCGGCCGGGACGGCGGCGAGGTTGGCGGTCTCGTCGTCAGGGCGGGAGACCGACCACGGCACCGGGCCGGAGCCGCGGCCGTCGTCGGGGCGGCGCCGGGGCGGCTGGCCGAAGGCGCTCCACTGCTCGCCGGAGCCTGACTCGCGGGTGTCGGGTGCGAACACGGCCGGCTGGGTGTGCACCGGCGGGGGCCCGGCGCGGTCGGCCGGGTTGGGCGGCTCGGCCTTGGGCTCGCGCTTGGGCAGCCCGGCCGGGGTGCGCGGGGGCGGGCCGCCGTGCCCGCCGCCCTGGCCCGGGGGCGGGCCCTGCCGCGCGCCCGGCGGCGGCGCGGCGTAGGGCTGCTGGAAGCCCTGGCCGGGCGGCGGGCCGCCCGCGGGCGGGCGCTGCGGCCCGGAGTCGGGCCGGGCGCCCTGGGGGTGCGGCGGCCGGGCGCCGCCGGGCGGGGTGCCCTGCCAGGGGTCGTGCTGGGGGTGCTGCCGAGGGTCGCCCATGGCGTTGGGCGGCGGCGGGACCACGAACGGCTGCCGTCCGGGCGGCGGCCCGGGCCGGGCCGGGGGGCCGTCGGGCGGGGGCTGGTGCGCTTGCTGGGGGGACCGCTCGCCGCCGCCCTGCTCGGGCCGGCGGTGCGGGTCCTGGGGTCCACTGGGGTGTGATCGCACGATTGGTGCCTATCGGATCCTCGGTGCGGGGCTGACGCTCAGCGACGGCGTCGCAGAGCAGGGTAGCGCCCCCTCGCCGGACGGAGCCCGGCGAAGTGCGACCGAGCGGGGCGCCGCGGGGCGAACGGGGGCGGAGCGGACGTGCCGGGCACGGCGCGAGCATGTCACGAGTGCTGCGCGGAGGAGGCATACTTGTAAGGGAAGGGGTCTGATCGGACCTGTATGGGACGGCACCGCACCGGAGCGACACCGTACAGGGACGGCCCGGCCGGTCGCCGCGGCGTTCGAGGAGCCTCACCGCTCCGCGATCCGCCCGCGACGTCCGCCGGCGGATCGAAGCAGCGGCGAGCACGGTGCGTGAGCGTGTCTTTTGACCCCCGGTGAAGTGACCGGTAGTCTGGGACGTCGTTGTGTGCGCTATGCTAGCGCGACTGATCCCAAGGCACATCATGACCGCGCTCTTCGCGTTCCGGTCAGGGTGTCCTTCGGGCCCCGGGTGGCCGGCGGCCGGTTCGGTGTCCTGACAGACCCTCCCGCGCCCGAGCAAGCGGCCAGACCGGTGGAACCTCGCCGGACTGGCGGGCCGCACCGCAACATCCGACAGACCAAGGACCGAAACGAAGGCTTACGACCGTGCGCACTTACAGCCCTAAGCCCGGCGACGTCCAGCGTCAGTGGCACATCATCGACGCGGAGGACGTCGTGCTGGGGCGGCTGGCCAGCCACGTCGCCACACTCCTTCGCGGCAAGCACAAGCCGATCTACGCGCCGCACTTCGACACCGGCGATTTCGTGATCGTCGTGAATGCCGACAAGGTGGCGCTGACCGGCAAGAAGCTCGAGCAGAAGCGGGCGTACCGGCACTCCGGCTACCCCGGCGGGCTCCGCTCCATCTCCTATGGCGACCTGATGGCCAAGCGCCCCGAGCGGGTGATCGAGAAGGCCGTCAAGGGCATGCTGCCGAAGAACTCCCTCGGCCGCCAGATGGC
Organism: Allonocardiopsis opalescens; assembly: GCF_003002095.1. Taxonomy (GTDB): domain Bacteria; phylum Actinomycetota; class Actinomycetes; order Streptosporangiales; family Streptosporangiaceae; genus Allonocardiopsis; species Allonocardiopsis opalescens. The sequence continues at coordinate 641,481 of NZ_PVZC01000003.1, forward strand.
CAAGAAGCTCAAGGTCTACGCGGGCCCTGAGCACCCCCACGCGGCCCAGCAGCCGGTGCCGTTCCAGATCACCCAGATCAGCCAGGTCGCGCACTAGCGTTCCGCCAGTCGCCCGCGAGCCGAAGGAAATACGAGGAAGAACCGTGTCCGAACCCACCGGCATCGAGGACACCGCGATCGAGGGTGTCTCTCCTGAGGACAACCCCGAAGAGTTCCCCGCCGAGTACACCAGCGAGACCCCGCTGCCCGCGGACTACAACGCCGGCACCGTGTCGGCCGCGTCCGGTCCCTCCGCGGGAACCGGCCGGCGCAAGGAAGCCGTGGCCCGGGTGCGCCTCATGCCGGGCGCGGGCGAGTGGAAGATCAACGGCCGTTCGCTGGACGCCTACTTCCCGAACAAGGTCCACCAGCAGATCGTCAAGGAGCCGTTCGTCACGCTCGGCCTCGACGGCGCCTACGACGTCACCGCCCGTATCAACGGCGGCGGCGTCACCGGCCAGGCCGGCGCGCTGCGGCACGGCATCGCCCGCGCGCTCAGCCAGCTCGACCCGGTGGAGAACCGGCCGCCGCTGAAGAAGGCCGGCTTCCTCACCCGCGACGCGCGGGAGATCGAGCGCAAGAAGGCCGGTCTCAAGAAGGCCCGCAAGGCTCCGCAGTACTCCAAGCGCTGACCTCCGGCGCTGTCGCTTGTTCCCGCCCCCGCAGCTTGTGCCGCGGGGCGCGGGGAGTCCTCCGGCCCGCACGATCGCCCCGCATCCCCGCGGCGGCGGTCGGCGGGCCGAGTCGTTGCACGAAGGAAAGCGAGAGAGTTCGTGGGCCGCTTGTTCGGGACGGACGGGGTACGGGGCGTGGCGGGGCGGGACCTCACCGCGCCGCTGGCCATGGAGCTGGCGATCGCGGCCGCGCGGGTGCGGGCCGAGGACGCCGGCGGGCGGCGGCCGGTGGCGGTCGTCGGGCGCGACCCCCGGGCGTCGGGGGAGTTCCTGGAGGCGGCGGTGGTCGCCGGGCTGGCCAGCGCCGGCATGGACGTGCTCCGGCTCGGCGTGCTGCCGACGCCCGGAGTCGCGCACCTCACCGGTGAGCTGGGCGCCGATCTGGGCGTGATGCTCTCGGCCAGCCACAACCCCGCGCCCGACAACGGCGTCAAGTTCTTCACCCGCGGCGGGCACAAGCTGCCCGACGCCGTCGAGGACCGCATCGAGGCGCAGCTGGGCCGGCCCGCGAGCTTCGCCGTCGGCGCCGACGTGGGCCGGGTCACCGACGCCGAGGCCGAGGTGCGCCGCTACCGCGAGCACCTGCTCGCCTCCATCGAGCAGCGGCTGGACGGCCTGACCGTGGTGGTCGACTCCGCCAACGGCGCGGCCAGCCAGATCGGCCCCGAGGTGCTGGCCGCCGCGGGCGCCGAGGTGATCCGGATCGGCGACCGCCCCGACGGCCTGAACATCAACGACGGCTGCGGCTCCACCGACCTCACCGCGCTGCGCGACGCCGTGCGCGCCTCAGGCGCCGGCCTCGGCATCGCCTTCGACGGCGACGCCGACCGCTGCCTGGCGGTCAGCGCCGACGGCTCCTTCGTGGACGGCGACCAGATCATGGCCGTCCTGGCGCTGGACATGCGCGAGAGCGGCCGGCTGCGCGAGGACACCGTGGTCGCCACCGTCATGTCCAACCTGGGCTTCAAACTGGCCATGCGCGCGGCCGCGATCACCGTGGTCGAGACGGCGGTGGGCGACCGCTACGTGCTGGAGGCCATGCGCGAGGGCGACTTCTCGCTGGGCGGCGAGCAGTCCGGCCACGTCGTCATGCTGGAGCACGCCACCACCGGCGACGGCCTGCTGACCGCGCTGCACCTGCTGGAGGTGGTGGCGCGGCGCAAGCAGCCGCTGGCCGAGCTGGCCGCGGTGATGACCCGGCTGCCGCAGGTGCTGATCAACGTGCGCGGGGTGGACAAGTCCCGGGTCGGCTCCTCAGCCGAGCTGGCCGGCGCGGTCGAGCGGGCCGAGGCCGAGCTGGGCGAGACCGGCCGGGTGCTGCTGCGGCCCAGCGGCACCGAGCCGGTGGTGCGGGTGATGGTCGAGGCGGCCTCGCAGGAGCAGGCGCGCGAGGTGGCCGAGCGGCTGGCCGCCGAGGTCGAGTCGGCACTGGGCTGACCGGGCCGCGGACGCGCGCCGGATCCGTCCGATGTCGCCCTGTTACCGGCCAGGGTGGCCGGAACACCCGGCGAGGCCCTAGGTTCGTTCCTGGCATGACGGCAGCCGACCCCGGGGTGGAGTGACATGCGCAGGCGGATGATCACCGCTGTGGCCCTCGTGCCGGTACTCGCGACCGCCTGCACACCCGTGAGCGAGTTGTTCAGCGGTTCGCGGGGCGCGGTGCGCACGGCGATCGAGCAGCTGGGCCAGGCGGAGAGCTACTACGCCGAGGAGACCGTCTCGGGCGGCCGGAGCTCCGGGGTCTCGGAGATCAGGTTCACCACCTCGCCGCTGGACACCCACGAGATCCTCCAGGCCGACGCCAACGGCCGGGAGTTCGTCTTCCTGATGCGCGGCACCACCCTGATCACCGAGAGCCGCGAGTACACCGGCCTGTGGTACATCGTGGACGAGATGCCGGGCAAGCCGGTGTACCCGGTGGCCGAGCTGGAGCTGATGCTCGGCGCCGAGGAGATCGTGGAGGTCGGCCCCGAAAGCCTCGGCGGCGCCACCACCACCCGCTACACCGGCAGCTACCTGCCGCAGGCCGGGCTGGCCGAGATCAGCGAGGAGCACCAGGCCGAGGCGTACGAGTCCTTCCTCGACGGCGTCGACCAGGTGAGCTTCGACCTGTGGGTGGACGAGAGCGGGTACCCGCGCCGGATCGAGCAGGACTTCGGCGAGGTCAGCGCGGAGCTGGAGTTCTCGGAGTTCGACGAGTCCGAGGAGCTGTTCTTCCCCCGCTCGGTCGAGATCGTCGAGTACCTGATGCTGGACCCCTACGGCGACATGATGCTGGCCGAGCAGCGCTGCCGCTACGGCGGCGAGGACCCCGAGGACGGATCGGGCGGCGGGGCCGACGCCTCGGGCGAGCCCTCGCCGGAGGCGTCGGAGTCCGCGGAGCCGTCCGAGGGCGAGGGGAGCGGCGAGCCGTCGGGCAGCCCGAGCCCGTCGGCCTCCGGGGAGCCGTGGACCGACGAGTCCGGCGACCCCGTCCCGCTGCACGAGCCGGTCTGCCTGCGCGAGACCGGCGAGATCGACCAGTACGTCGAGCCCGAGGACGGCGAGGAGGAGGCCGCCGAGGGCGAGGGCGAAGGCGAAGAGGGCCAGGGCGAGGGCGACGGGGAGGGCGAGGCGTCGGGCGGCTGAGCCGGGGCCGGCTCAGGTCTTGCGCAGCCGCACCCGCCGCACGCCGTGATCGGCATCCTTGTACAGCACCAGGGTGGCCCGGCCCCGGGTGGGCACGATGTTCTCCACCAGGTTGACCTCGTTGATCGTCCGCCACACCTCGGCCGCGAAGGCCAGCGACTCCTGCTCGTCCACGGTGGTCGCCATCTCGTGGAAGTAGGACCGGGGGTCGTTGAACGCGGTCCGGCGCAGCGCGCGGAAGCGGTCCAGGAACCACGAGCGGATGTGCTCGACCTTGGCGTCGACGTAGATCGAGAAGTCGAAGAAGTCGGCCACCCCGAGCCGGCCGGCCGGCGGGGGCTGCAGCACGTTGAGCCCCTCGATGACCAGGATGTCGGGCCTGCGTACCGTCTGGACCTCGCCGGGCAGCACGTCGTACTGGAGGTGGGAGTAGATCGGGGTGGTCACCTCGGCGGCGCCGGACTTCATCGCGGAGATGAACCGCACCAGCGCGCGGCGGTCGTAGCTCTCCGGGAAGCCCTTGCGGTGCATGATGCCGCGGTCCTCCAGCACCGCGTTGGGGTACAGGAAGTTGTCGGTGCTGACCAGCTCGACATCGGGGTGCTCGGGCCACTGCGCCAGCAGGTTCTGCAGCAGCCGGGCGGTGGTGGACTTGCCCACGGCGACGCTGCCGGCCACGCCGATGACGAAGGGGACCGGCTGGTCGGCCCCGCCCGGTGCGTCGTCGCCGAGGAAGGCCCGGACCGCGGCGTGCCGCTCGCGGGTGGCCAGCACGTAGAGGTTGAGCAGCCGCGACAGCGGCAGGTAGATGTCGCGGACCTCGTCCAGCGAGGTGGGGTCGCCGGTGCCGCGCAGCCGGTCGAGTTCGGCCTCAGTCAGCGAGAGCGGGGTGGCGGCGCGCCGGTCCGCCCAGGCGGCGCGGCCGAACTCGACGTACGGGCTGGCCGGGCCGGGCTGCTTCATCGGGTGGGACACGACAGCACACCCTAGTTCACCGCCCCGGCGCCGCCTCCGGCGGCCCGCGGGCGGTCGCGGTGCGCGGCGTCCGCGCCGCCGGCCGGAATTCGATTTCGGCGCGGGTACGGTTCCGGCGCCATTTTCCGCATATGGGGGCCGCCATTCCGCCAGGGCGTCCGCCGGGCCGTACCGGGCGGCCGGACGGGGCGGTGCCGCGCATTAAATCATCGGCAAAAAGCGGGTGCGGCGCCATTGCCCGTGGCAGCGTGATCCCTGCCGCGGCCGGGTCTTCCCGCAGGTCCGGACGGGTCCGTCCGGTGGCGGCCGGGCGGGCGACGCCGCCGCGGACGGGCCGGACCGGCCGCCGATTCCACCGCGGAAGGCGACATTCCGGCCGCCGCCGCCGCGGACCGCCGCGCCAACGCGGGCCGCGCCGCTCCCGGCGGCCCGGCCGCCCCCGTGCCATCCCGGAGAACGGGCAGCCGCCACACCCCCGATTCGGCGGCTGTCCGTTCGGATGTCGCAGGCCACGACCGGTCTAGAGCGGTCTATACCTATTCTTGCAGGTGAAATCACGTTTCTCCTTGCGTGGTCTACCTGGCGGAGCCGATACGCTGGCCCCCATGTGTGGAATTGTGGGTTACGTCGGTTCCCGGGCCGCCCTGGACGTCGCGGTCGACGGCTTGGCGCGCCTGGAGTACCGGGGGTACGACTCCGCCGGGATCGCGGTCCTCAGCGGCGGCAAGCTCGAACTGGAGAAGCGCGCCGGGAAGCTCGCCAACCTCAGGTCGGCCCTTGACGAGCGCCCGCGCCCCTCCGACGGCATCGGCATCGGGCACACCCGGTGGGCCACCCACGGCCCGCCCACCGACGGCAACGCCCACCCGCACACCGACTGCGCCCGCTCGCTGGCGGTCATCCACAACGGCATCATCGAGAACTTCGCGACCCTCCGCCGCGACCTGGAGGACCGGGGCCACGCCTTCGCCTCCGACACCGACACCGAGGTCACCGCGCACCTGCTGGAGGAGCACTACGCGCGCACCGGCGACCTCGCCGCCGCCATGCGCGCGGTGTGCCGGCTGCTCGAAGGCGCGTTCACCCTCGTCGCCATCCACACCGGCGAGCCCGAGCTGGTGGTGGCGGCCCGCCGCAACTCCCCGCTGGTGGTCGGCCGCGGCATCGGCGAGAACTTCCTGGCCAGCGACGTCGCCGCCTTCATCGCCTACACCCGCGACGCCATCGAGCTGGGCCAGGACCAGGTGGTCGAGCTGCGGGCCGACTCCGTGCGGGTCACCGACTACGACGGCGCGCCCGCGCCGGTGCGCGAGTACCACGTCGACTGGGACGCCTCCGCCGCCGAGAAGGGCGGCTACGACTACTTCATGCTGAAGGAGATCGTCGAGCAGCCGCGCGCCGTGGCCGACACCCTGCTCGGCCGCGCAGGGCTCGACGGCACCCTCACTCTGGACGAGATGCGCCTGTCGCCCGAGGACCTGCGCGACGTCACGAAGATCGTCATCATCGCCTGCGGCACCTCCTACCACGCCGGGCTGATCGCCAAGTACGCCATCGAGCACTGGTGCCGCATCCCGTGCGAGGTCGAGGTGGCCAGCGAGTTCCGCTATCGCGACCCCATCCTCGACCCCACCACCCTGGTGATCGCCATCTCCCAGTCGGGGGAGTCCATGGACACCCTGATGGCGGTGCGCTACGCCCGCGAGCAGCGCTCCCGGGTGCTGGCGATCTGCAATGTCAACGGCTCCACCATCCCGCGCGAGGCCGACGGCGTCCTGTACACCCACGCAGGCCCCGAGGTCGGAGTGGCCGCGACCAAGACCTTCCTCACCCAGCTGGTCGCCTGCTACCTGATCGGCCTGTACCTGGCGCAGGTGCGCGGCTACAAGTACGGCGACGAGATCAACGCCGTCATCGCGCAGCTGGCCGCCATGCCCGACAAGGTCGAGCGGGTGCTGGACACGGTGGAGCCCGTGCGCGAGCTGGCCAGATCGCTCGCCGACGCCCACTGCGTGCTCTTCCTGGGCCGGCACGTCGGCTACCCGGTGGCGCTGGAGGGCGCGCTCAAGCTCAAGGAGCTGGCCTACATGCACGCCGAGGCCTTCGCGGCCGGCGAGCTCAAGCACGGCCCGATCGCGCTGATCGAGCAGGACCTCCCCGTCGTGGTGGTGGTGCCCTCCCGCGAGGGCCGCAGCGTGCTGCACGACAAGATCGTGTCCAACATCCAGGAGATCCGGGCGCGGGGCGCCCGCACCATCGTGATCGCCGAGGAGGGCGACGACACCGTCGCGCCCTTCGCCGACACCCTGATCAGCATCCCGCGGGTGCCCACCCTGCTGCAGCCGGTGGTCGCCTCGGTGCCGCTCCAGGTCTTCGCCTGCGAGCTGGCGCTGGCCAAGGGCAACGACGTCGACCAGCCGAGGAACCTCGCCAAGAGCGTCACGGTGGAGTGAGGCGGCGCGGCGGGTTCCGCCGGTGTCGGTGGCATCGGGCAGGATGGTGCGCCGAGCGAAAGGGGCCCGACCATGACACCTCCGGCGACGACCGGCTACGCCGACGTCAACGGCCTGCGCATGTACTACGAGGTGCGGGGTGAGGGCCGTCCGCTTGTGCTGCTGCACGGCGGCGTGCACACCATCGAGCTGAGCTTCGGCGCCCTGCTGGAGCCGCTGAGCACCGGGCGGCGCACCATCGCGGTGGAGCTGCAGGGCCACGGCCGCACCGCCGACACCGGCCGCGAGCTGAGCTACGAGAGGCTGGCCGCCGACGTCGTCGCCCTGCTCGACGTGCTCGGTATCGAGCGCGCCGACGTGTTCGGCTACAGCTTCGGCGGGCTCACCGCGCTGCAGACCGCCATCGGCCACCCCGAGCGGGTCGACCGCCTGGTGCTGGCCGCCGTCCACTACCGGGCCGACGGCTACCACCCGGAGATCACCGATCCGGCGCAGGACTCCCCGCGGCTGCCCACGGAGGCCGACTTCGCCGACATGGTCGCCGCCTACCGCCGGGTCGCCCCGGACCCCGACCACTTCGACGCCTTCATGGCCCGGATGAACGAGTCGGTCCACGGCGACGAGGGCTGGCCGGAGGAGGCGCTGCGCGGAATCGCCGCGCCCACCCTGCTGATCCTCGGCGACACCGACTTCATCCGCCTCGACCACGCCGTGCGGATGCACGAGCTGATCCCGGACGCCCGGCTGGCCGTGCTGCCCGGCACCACCCACATGGAGGTGGTGCGCCGCGCCGAGCTGGTGGTGCCCATGGTGGACGCCTTCCTGGCCCGCTGAGGCCGCCGCCTCCGGGCGGCGGTGACACGGCGGGGCGGCGGGCGGCCCCGGGCGCGGCGGCGTGGTTCGATGAACCCTGGCGTTCTGCGAGTCCGGAGGTAGCCCCGTGCGCGAAGCCCACTCCGTCCCCGCCGTGCGGGCCGCCGAGGCGGCGCTGATGGCGCGGCTGCCCGACGGCGCGCTGATGGCGCGCGCCGCCGCCGGGCTGGCCGTGGTCTGCGCCCGCGCCCTGCCCCGGGTCTACGGCGCCCGGGTGGTGCTGCTGGTGGGCGGCGGCGACAACGGCGGCGACGCGCTCTACGCGGGCGCCCGGCTGGCCGGGCGCGGCGCCCGGGTGGTGGCGCTGGCGGCCGGGTCCAGGATCCACCAGGGCGGGCTGGCCGCGCTGCGCCGGGCCGGGGGCGTCCTGGGCACCGACCCGGCCGAGATCGACCGCGCCGACCTGGTGGTCGACGGCCTGCTCGGCATCGGCGGCCGGGGCGGCCTGCGCGAGCCGCACCGCGAACTGGCCGAGCGGGCGAACGCCGCCGCGGCCGCGGTGGTCGCGGTCGACCTGCCCAGCGGGGTGGACGCCGGCACCGGCGCGGTCGAGGGCGCGGCGGTGCGGGCCGACATCACGGTCACCTTCGGCACCCACAAGCCCGGCCTGCTCATCGACCCGGGCGCCGCCTTCGCGGGCGTGGTCGAGTTCGTCGACATCGGGCTCGGCCCCGAGTTGGGGCCGCCCGAGGTGGTGGCGGCGCAGGCGTCCGACATCGCGGCGCTGCTGCCGCGCCCGTCGGCGGAGTCCGACAAGTACCGGCGCGGGGTGCTCGGCCTGGTGGCGGGCAGCACCCGCTATCCCGGCGCGGCGGTGCTGGCGGTCGGCGGCGCGCTGCGCGGCGGCGCCGGCATGGTGCGCTTCGTCTCGGCGGCGGGCGCGGTGGACCATGTGCTCAGCCGCTGGCCCGAGGCGGTGACCACCGTGCTCGACCCCGAGGCGCCCGACCCGCGCGCCGCCGGGCGGGTGCAGGCCTGGGCGGTCGGCCCCGGCGCGGGCACCGGCGAGCAGGCGGTGCGGACGCTGGCGGCGGTGCTGTCGGGCTCCGAGCCGGTCCTGGTGGACGCCGACGGCCTCAGCTGCCTGGCCGCCCGCCCCGAGCTGGTCCGCGACCGGGAAGCCCCGACCCTGCTCACTCCGCACGCCGGCGAGCTGACCCGGCTGCTGGCCGCCGCCGGGACGGAGACCGAGCCCGCGCGGGTGGCGGCGCACCGGCTCGACCACGCCAGGCGGGCGGCGGACGCCTACGGCTGCACGGTGCTGCTGAAGGGCTCCACCACGGTCATCGCCGGCCCCGGCGAGTCGGGCCCGGCCGCGGTGAACACCACCGGCACCCCCTGGCTGGCCACGGCCGGCAGCGGCGATGTGCTCTCCGGCCTGATCGGCGCCCAGCTGGCCGGCGGCCTGGGGCCGCACGACGCGGCGGTGGCCGGCGCCTACCTGCACGGCCTGGCCGCGCGGATCGCCGCCGAGGGCGCCCCGATCTCGGCCGCCGACCTGATCACCGCGCTGCCGGGCGCCTTCCGGGCGGTGGGCTGAGCTCCCGGCTCAGTCGTCGGCGCCCACCAGCAGGGCGAGGGTGCCCGCGCGCCGGTCGACCAGCACCAGCTCGTGGAACTCGATGTGCACCCCGCCCCACACGTGGAAGGCGTCGCGGCCGAGCTCGCGCAGCCGGTACCGGCCGGTGGCCGCCCGGATCGGCTGGTAGGCGGCCTGCTCCAGGGCGGCGGCCAGCGCCGCGGGCACCGGGCCGCCGCCCTCGGCCCAGGTCCGCACGGTGTGCTCGGCCTCCTGCGCGCTGACCGGCTCGTAGGCGTCGGCGGTGACCGCGTCGAGCCGGTAGGAGCCGTGCCAGCCGCCGGCCTCGTTGGCGCCGTCGCCGGCGTAGCCGTCGCGGAACTGGACGTGCCCGATGAGCGCCTCCAGCAGCCCGCGGTCGTCGGGCGGTCGCGGGCCGAGGTCGAAGTGCTTGACGTCCAGCCACCGGTAGGCGTGGCCGCCCGGCTCGGCGAAGTCGAAGCGGCGGAAGTTCACGAACACCTGCTCGCGGAAGTCCAGGACCGGCGCGCCGGGCGCCTCCGCCGCCCCGCCCGTCCGGGCCTGCGCTCCGGCCGGCTCGGCCGATCCGTCGGTATCTGCTGCCACCGCGGTCCCCCCGTGTCCGGCGCCGCTCGGCCGAGCGGCGCGGCGTCCGGCCCGGTGCCGCCCGGTGTCGCCGGTCCGGCGCGGGCCGCGACGCCACGGTAACCGGCGGGCGGGCGGCACGTCACCGTCCGCGCGCCGTCCGTGTGTCCGGGGCGGCGGCCGGACACGCCGGGCCGCCGGCAGCGCGGATGTCGGATCGGCGTGCGATAACGGCGGAGGGGCGCCCGCGGAGGTGCGGGCGCCGGACCAGGAAGGACGGTGCCCGGTGGACTGGACGCTCGAAGTGGTGGTGGTGCCGGTCGCGGACGTCGACCGCGCCAAGCGGTTCTACGCCGAGCAGGTCGGCTTCGCCGTCGACCACGACACCGACGCGGGCGGGGGTACGCGCATAGTGCAGCTCACCCCGCCCGGTTCGGGCTGCTCCATCGTGATCGGCACCGGGCTGCCCGGCAGCGACGCGGCCCCGCTCAAGGGCCTCCAGCTGGTGGTCTCCGACATCGAGGCGGCCCGCGCCCAGCTGCTCGCCCGCGATGTCGCGGTCAGCGCCGTGCACGAGATCGACCCGCGCGACGGCGGCCGCTTCGTGTACTTCGACGACCCCGACGGCAACAGCTGGGCGGTGCAGGAGATCCGCGCCCGCGCCCGGGCCTGAGCCCCCGCCGCGCCGTCCCTACCGGTGGCGCCGCTAGCCTCCCGGCATGGCTCTCGACGTACGCACCATCACCGAAAGTGAGGTCGACGCCTGGTGCGCGGCCTGGGACACCGGCTCGCTGAACCCGGCCGGCGGGGCCGACGCGCCGGCGCGCCGCCGCGGGCTGCTGCTCGACCGCACCTGGGCCGCCTTCGACGGCGACCGCGCCGTCGCGACCCTGCGCAGCTTCCCGGCCGAGCTGACCCTGCCCGGCGGCGGCACCGTCACGGCCGGCGCCGTCACCCAGGTCGGCACCGCGGCCACCCACCGCAGGCGGGGGCTGGCCACCCGCCTGGTCGAGGCCGAGCTGGCCGCGGCGGCGCGGCGGGGCGAGCCGGTCAGCGTGCTGATCGCGTCGGAGTGGGGCATCTACGGGCGCTTCGGCTACGGCGCCGCCACCGAGCACCAGCACTACACCGTCGACACCCGCGCCGCGCGGCTGATCGACCGCCCGCGCGGCTCGGTGGAGTTCGTCGACCGCGACACCGCGCGGGCCGCCGCGCCCGGGCTGCACGCCCGGCACCGCGCCGGCCGGCCGGGCGACCTGGCCCGCGACGGCCTGTTCTGGGACCGGCTGTTCGGTATCGCCCGCGTGCCCGGCCGGCCGCAGCCGGCGCCCGCCTTCCACGTGCTGGCCCGCGACGCCGGCGGGCACCCCGCCGGCCTGGCCCGCTACCGCGCCGAGCTGCGCACGGAGCACCGGGTGCCCGCCGGCGAGGCGACGGCCGAGCTGTTCCTGGCCGTCTCCCGGGACGGCGCGCTGCTGCTCTGGGACCACCTGCTCAATCTGGACCTGGTCACGACGGTGCGCGTCGGCGACCGCCCGGCCGACGAGGCGCTGCCCTGGCTGCTCACCGACGCGCGGGCGGCCCGGGCCGCGGAGCGGGCCGACTTCCTGTGGGTGCGCCCGCTCGACGTGCCCGCGCTGCTGGCCGGCCGTCGCTACGCCGCCCCGGGGCGGATCGTGCTGGAGGTGGACGACCCCCTCGGCTTCGCGGCCGGCCGCTTCGCCCTGCACGCCGGGGGCGGCGACGGCTCCGTGGGCCACCCCGCGTCGTGCGAGCGCACCGACGCCCCCGCCGAGCTGGCGCTGAGCGCGTCGGCGCTCGGCTCGGTCTGCCTCGGCGGCTTCGGGGTGGGCGCGCTGGCCGCGGCTGGGCGGATCGCCGAGCGCATCCCCGGGGCGGCGGCGCGGGCCGACGCGATGTTCCACTGGCCGACGGCGCCGTGGTGCAGCACCTGGTTCTGATCCGGAAGGGCCGCACTCGAAATGATCAATTGGCGACCGGCGCGGATCCGAGCGGCGCGGACCGCGCCGCCATTCACCCGAGACCGGTTGTGCCATTGCGGTCCGCGACGGTAAACCGATAAAACCGCCGAACGGCTCCCCCTGGAATTCCGCCGTCCGGCTCCGCCCCTGGACTCCCCCGATCGGTTGATCATGAACAGAACGAAGACGACGGACTCGCAGGCGATGCTGACGCGGGATCTGGTGCTGCGCCTGTGCGCCACCCCGTCGGAGTTCGACGGCGCCTGGCTGGCAGAGGGGCACAAGGTCGCCGCCCCCTACCTGGCCCGCAGGGACGCCGAGCTGGCGCGCACCATCGTCGAGGCCGCCTACACCATGGGCGCCGACCGGCTGCTGGTCTGCCGCACCCGGTCCGAGCACGCCTACGACCCGGTCTCGGTCATCCCGGCGCAGGCCGGGGCGCTGATCGACCTGGTGCAGAGCTGGGGCGGGGAGCCCACCGACTTCCTCGTCGCGCTGGAGGACCTGTCCGGGGCGGTGCTGGTCACGGCCGGGCCGCTCACGGTGGCGGTGGGCCCGGCGCCCTTCCTGCGCACCCTGGTCGGCCCCGACATCGGGCGGGCGCGGGCCGCCTTCGCCCAGCGGGCGCTGGACGGCCACGACAGCGTGCTGATGCAGGCCGCCACCCGCTACGGCTGCATCGAGCCCGGCGCCCGGCACGCGCGGACGCGCAGGGAGCCGCGGCCCGACCTCGCCGAGCGGCTGAACAACCGCGCCGCCGCGCTGCGCGAGCGCCGCCCGGGCACCGCGGCGGTGCTGCGGGCCAGCCGCGCCCTGCTCGCCTGGGCGCTGGTGGTCTTCCTGGCCGCCGTGGTCCTCGCACTGCCCGAGGCGCAGCGCGCCGCCGCCGTGTTCTTCACCCTGCTGTGGCTGCTGGTCCAGCTCTGCCTGTTCGCCCGGTCCCGCACGGTGACGCTGTCGGTGCTGATGCGGCTGGTGGCGGCGGGCGGCCTGATGGCCATCCCGGTCGCCCTGGCCGAGCCGGCGCTGGCCGGCGTCCTCGGCATGGCGCCGGCCGACCCCTTCGCCTACGCCTACGTCGCCGTCCCGGTGGAGGAGGCGGCCAAGCTGGTGCCGCCGCTGCTGCTGTGGCTGCTGGCCCGGCAGCGGGTGCGCCGCTTCGCGGCCGTGGACTACCTGCTGGTCGGCGCGGCCAGCGGCGCGGGCTTCCAGCTGGTCGAGCAGGGCATCACCGCCCTGGTCACCACCCCGGTGCCGGTGCTGGTGCCCCCGGGCGTGTGGACGCTGCTGCCCGGCTGGACCGACCTGGCGCAGCTCCGCTTCGCCGGCCACGCCGTGACCACCGCGCTCATCTGCGCGGGCGTCGGCCTGGCCGCCGTGGGCCGGCGCCGGTACGGCCTGCGGCTGTGGCTGCTGCCGCCGCTGCTGGCCGCCGTCGCCGTCCTGGACCACATGGCGCTGAACGCCGCCGCGGCCGGCCTGGACCTCACCGAGCCCACCCAGGCGGCGCACGCCCTGCTCGGCGGCGGCCACGCCACCCGCTGGCTGCTGCTGGCGCTGCTCGTGCTGGGCGTGCTGCTGGACCACCGGGCGGCTAGGGAGGTCGACGACGTCGTCCCGCCGCTGCCCGGCACCCCGCCGCTGTCGGCGCTGGCGCGGATGACGCGCGGGCTGGCGATCAGGATCCGGGCCCGGGTGCCCGGCGACATCGCGCCCGTCTTCGCCCGCTCGGCACGCTGGTGGGCGCAGTTCCCCGCCGCGCTGACCGAGACGGTGGTGACCGTGCTGCACGAGTTCACCGTCGCCCTGGTGGCCGCCAGCCGGGGCCCGGCCACCCTCTTCGCGACGCTGCGGTTCATCAGGGAGCGCAGGGAGCTGGCGATGGCCGCCTACCGGGCGGGGCAGCGCCCGCGCCGCGACGTGCCGGCCCGGGTGCCGCTGTGGGACACCACCACCTGGCTGACCGGCGCGCTCACCGGCACCGCGGCCGTGGCCGCGGCGGTCGCGGCGGCCGGGATCCTCGCGCCGTCCGCGATCCGGCCCGGCGGCGCGGACGGCTCCGCGGCCGCAGTGCTCTCCGACGGTGGCTCCGCCGCCGCAGTGCCCATTGACGGCGGCTCCGCCGCCTACCTCGCCCTCCTCGTCGAAGACCTGCGGACCTGGCTGCTGCCGTACGCGCCGACGGGCTACACGATCGCGATCGGGGCGTCGATCGCGCTGGTCACGGTGCTGCTCACCGGCTGGTCGCCGCCGCGCGACCAGCTGACCATGAGCGGCTTCCTGCGCGACCCGCGCGGCGTGCTCGGCAACGCCCTGGGCACCGTCGCCCCCGGCCAGCTCGGCTACGCCCTGCTGGCCCTGCTCGGCCTGGCCGTTCCGCGCGGCATCGACACCCTGCTGGTCCGCCGCAGGGACGCCGCCCGCCGCCGCACCCTGGCCGCCGCCCACCGCCCCGGCGAGCTGGCCCCGCACCCCGTCACCCCGCCCGACGGCGGCTCGCCCCCGTCGGGCACCTACCTCAACACCGACACCCCGCCCTGGTAGGGGCGCGCGGGTCCGTGCCTGGTCAGCCGCTGGGATGCGGCAAGATGAGCGACTATGGCGAACCAGGCAACGGCTCGGGTGGAGCTCTCCGCCATCAGCGGCAATGTCGCGTACCTGGCCGGCCTGACCACCGCCCGGGTGATGGTGGCGGTCAAGGCCGACGGCTACGGCCACGGCATCGTGCCCTCGGCGCGGGCCGCGCTGGCCGGCGGGGCCGCCGCGCTGGGCACCGCCACGGTCGCCGAGGCGCTGCGCCTGCGCGCGGCCGGCATCACCGCCCCGGTGCTGGCCTGGCTGATCCCGCCGGACGAGCCGCTGGGCGCGGCGCTGGCGGCCGGGATCGAGCTGGGCGTCGGCTCGACGGAGGTGCTGGACGCGGTCGTGCACGCCGCCGCCACCGCCGGGGTGCGGGCCCGGGTGCACCTCAAGGCCGACACCGGCATGCACCGGGGCGGGTCCACCCCGGCCGACTGGCCGCGGCTCACCGAGGCGGCCGCCGCGGCGCAGGCCGCCGGGCGGATCGAGGTGGCCGGCGTCTTCTCGCACTTCGCCTGCGCCGACGAGCCCGGCCACCCGTCGATCCAGCTCCAGCTGACCGCGTTCAAGGGCGCTCTGGACGCCGCCGAGTCGGCGGGGCTCCGCCCCGAGCTGCGGCACTTCGCCAACTCCGCCGCCACCCTCACCCTGCCGGAGAGCCACTACGACCTGGTGCGCGTGGGCATCGCCGCCTACGGCCTGAGCCCGATCCCCGACCGCTTCGCCGACCGCCTGCGCCCGGCCATGACCTTCACGGCCCCGGTGGTGCAGGTCAAGCGGGTGCCGCCCGGCAGCGGGGTGTCCTACGGCCACCGCTACACCACCGGCGCCGCCACCACGCTGGCGCTGGTCCCGGCCGGCTACGCCGACGGCGTGCCGCGGGGGCTCACCAACCGGGGCGAGGTGCTGGCGGCCGGGCGGCGCCGCAGGATCGCCGGTACGGTCTGCATGGACCAGTTCGTGGTGGACGTGGGCGACGCCGAGGTGCGCCCCGGCGACGAGGTGGTGCTGTTCGGCCCCGGCGACCGGGGCGAGCCCACCGCGCACGACTGGGCTGGCGTGCTCGGCACGATCTCCTACGAGATAGTCACCCGGATCGGAATCCGGGTACCAAGAGAGTATGAGGACGGTTGATCGGTGGCACGTAACCGGATGGGGAAGCTCGTCGGAGCGGTGGTCGGCGCCGGTGTGGCCGCGGCGGGGATCACGGCGGCCGTCGTCACCGAGCGCCGGCTGGTGAGCCGGATGCGCAGCCGCCGGGCCCCCGAGCAGGAGCCGCCGCTGCCGCCGTTCGGCTCGCTTCGCGGCCGCACGGTGCCGGTGGTGGCCGACGACGGCACCCCGCTGCACGCCGAGGTCGACGACCTCCCCGACGACGCGCAGCGGCTCGGCGCCGCACCGCCCACCGTGGTCTTCTGCCACGGCTACGCCCTGAGCAGCGACTGCTGGCACTACCAGCGGCTGGCGCTGCGCGGCCGGGTGCGGATGGTCTTCTGGGACCAGCGCGCCCACGGCCGGTCCCGGCGCGGCGCGCCCGCCAACACCAGCATCGAGCAGCTGGGCCGCGACCTCCACCAGGTGCTGCGCGCCACCGTGCCCGACGACGGCCCGGTGCTGCTGGTCGGCCACTCCATGGGCGGGATGACGGTGCTGTCGCTGGCCGCCGACCACCCGGAGCTGTTCGGCACCCAGATCGTGGGCGCGGCGCTGGTCAGCACCTCGGGCAAGCTGGCCGAGGTCACCCTCGGGCTGCCCGCCTTCCTGGGCCGCACCGTCGGCCTGAGCGTCACCCCGCTGATGCGGGCGGCGGGCTGGCAGTCGGCCATCGTCGACCGGGGCCGCAAGGCCAGCGGCGACCTCTCCTACCTGGCCACCCGCTTCCTCGGCTTCGGCGACGCCGAGGTCAGCACCGACGTGATCGAGCAGCTTGAGGAGATGATCCAGCGCACCCCCACCGATGTGGTGGCGGAGTTCCTGCCCGCGCTGACCTCCCACGACAAGCTGGCGGCCGTCGGCGTCTTCAGCGGCGTGCCCACCCTGGTCATCTGCGGCGACAGCGACCGGATGACCCCCATCCGGCACAGCGAGCGGATCGCCGAGGCGCTGCCCGAGGCGGAGTTCGTCCGGATCGCCTCGGCCGGGCACCTCGCCATCATGGAGCGGCCCACCGTGGTGAACGCGGCGATCACCCGGCTGCTGCACCGCGTCACCGGCGGGCGGCTGTCGGAGCTGCCGGCCACCGCCTGAAGCCCCCGCGTCCCCCGTCGAAAGAGAGCAAGGCAGAGCATGACCAGGGAGTTCACCGCGGCCACCGCCGAGGAGATGACGCAGCTGGGCCGGCGGCTCGCCGCCGATCTGCGCGCCGGCGACCTGCTGCTGCTGACCGGTCCGCTGGGCGCCGGCAAGACCACCCTCACCCAGGGCATCGGCGCCGGACTCGGCGTGCGCGGGCCGATCACCTCGCCGACCTTCGTCATCGCCCGCAGCCATCCCTCGCTGCACGGCGGTCCGCCGCTGGTGCACGCGGACGCCTACCGGCTGGGCGGGGTGGCCGAGCTGGACGACCTCGACCTCGACGCCGCCGTGGACTCTGCGGTCACCGTGGTGGAGTGGGGCGAGGGGCTGGCCGAGGAGCTGACCGAGGACCGGCTGCACATCCGGATCAGCCGCGAGGACGACGTGCGGCGCGTCTCCGTCACCGGCCACGGCGCCCGCTGGACCGGGATGCCGCTCGCGGCCGAGGGCTGAACCGGACCGCAGGCGCTTCCGGACCGTGATCAACACCGTGATCGGGCAAATCGCCGGAAATCGTGTCGTTGAAGGGTGAAGCGGGCGCCGAAAGCCCGGCCTGGACCGGTACTCTTCGGCAGGTGTATCCGATCGCCGTCGACCAAGAGCGCCTGAGCCTCCGCGAACTCGTCCCCGACGACGCCGCGGCCCTGATGGCGGTCTACGGCGACCCGCGGACCACCGCCCACCTCGCCATGGAGCCGCACGACCACGGGCAGTGCGTCCGGCTGATCGAAAGCGCCGCCGAGCGCGCGGTCGAGCAGCCGCGCACCGACTACCTGCTCGGCATCGTCAGCCGCGACACCGGCGACCTGGTCGGCTCGGCGCGGCTGCGGGTCGACGAGCATCCGCACTCCGCCCAGATCGGCTTCGCGCTCCGCCCCGACCAGTGGGGGCGCGGCATGGGCGCCGAGACCGTGCGGCTGCTGCTGCACTTCGGCTTCGGCGTGCTGAAGCTGCACCGCGTCTGGGGCGTCAGGGCGCCGGAGGACACCGCCTCCCAGTTGGTCATGCTGGCCGGCGGCATGGTGGCCGAGGGCAGGATCCGGCACCACCTGCCCACGGTCGGCGGCTGGCGCGACTCCATCGTGCACTCCATCCTGGTCACGGAGTGGGCCGAGCCCTAGCCGGACCCGCGGCGGCCGGTCCGACCGGCCCCGGTCCGCACTACCCTTGACAGCTGTGCTGCTGCTGGCTTTCGACACCGCCACCCCCGCCGTCACCATCGCGCTGTGCGAGGCGCCCGACGCCGGGCCGCCCGGCGCGGGCCGGGTGCTGGCCGAGCTGACCACGGTCGACGCGCGCCGCCACGGCGAACTGCTCACCCCCGGAATCCGCGAGGTGCTGGCCAAGGCCGGCGCCGGGGCCCGCGAGCTGTCCGCCATCGCGGTCGGCGTCGGCCCCGGCCCCTACACCGGCCTGCGGGTGGGCCTGGCCACCGCCCAGGCGCTCGGCGCCGCGCTGGGCGTGCCCGCCCACGGGGTCCACACCCTGGACGCCCTCGCCTTCGCCTCGGGCCGCTCCGAGCCCTTCCTGGCCGCCACCGACGCGCGGCGCAAGGAAATCTTCTGGGCCCGCTACGCCGACGCCCGGCACCGCGAGACCGAGGTGGCGGTCGACCGCCCGGCCGAGGTGCCCGTCGGAGGGCTGCCGGTCATCGGCCACGGCGGGCTGCTCTACCCCGACGTGCTCGGCGGCGGGCTCGACCCGGTCTACCCGTCGGCCGGCGCGCTGGGGCTGCTGGCCGCCGAGCGGCTGGCGGCCGGGGAGCCGCTGCCGCCGGCCCGGCCGGTGTACCTGCGCCGCCCCGACGCCAGGCAGCCGGGTGCGCCGAAACCGGTGAGCCGGCCGTGACCGCCGAGCCGGCTCCGCCGCGGCTGCGGCCGATGGAGCCGGCCGACCTCCCCGCCGTGCTGGACCTGGAGCGGCGGCTGTTCCCCGGCGACCCTTGGAGCCGGCGGATGTTCCTGGACGAGCTGGCGCAGCCGTCCCGGTACTACCTCGTCGCCGAGCAGGCCGGGCGGCCGGCCGGGTACGCCGGGCTGCTCGCCGCGGGCGAGCAGGGCGATGTGCAGACCCTCGCGGTCGAACCGGGGCTGTGGGGGCGCGGCATCGGCCGCGCCCTGCTCGACGCGCTCTTCGCCGAGGCCGGGCGGCGCGGCGTGCGCGACCTCTTCCTGGAGGTGCGCGCGGACAACGACCGGGCCAGGGCCCTGTACACCCGGCTCGGCTTCACCCAGGTCGGCCTGCGGCGCCGCTACTACCGCGACCGCGCCGACGCCATCACCATGCACCGCCCGCACCCCGCGCCCGCGGCCGGGCGGGCCGGCTCCGGCGGCGCGCCGGAGCCGGGAACGGAAGGGAAGCCATGACCGACGCGCCTTTGGTGCTGGGCATCGAGACCTCGTGCGACGAGACCGGGATCGGCCTGGTGCGCGGGCACACCCTGCTCGCCGACGAGATCGCCTCCAGCGTCGAGGAGCATGCCCGCTTCGGCGGGGTGGTGCCCGAGGTGGCCAGCCGCGCGCACCTGGAGGCGATGACGCCGACCATCGCGCGGGCGCTGGACCGGGCCGGCGCCTCGCTGGCCGATGTGGACGCGATCGCCGTCACGGCCGGGCCCGGCCTGGCCGGGGCGCTGCTGGTGGGTGTGGCCGCCGCCAAGGCGTACGCGCTGGCGCTGGACAAGCCGCTGTACGGGGTGAACCACCTGTCCGCGCACGTCGCCGTCGACCAGCTGGAGCACGGCGCGCTGCCCAAGCCCTGCGTGGCGCTGCTGGTCTCCGGCGGCCACTCCTCGCTGCTGCTGGTCCGCGACCTGGCGCAGGCGGTCGTCCCGCTCGGCGCCACCGTGGACGACGCGGCGGGCGAGGCCTACGACAAGGTCGCCCGGCTGCTCGGCATGCCCTTCCCCGGCGGGCCGCCGATCGACCGGGCGGCGCGCGAGGGCGACCCCGCCGCGATCCGCTTCCCGCGCGGCAAGTACGACGACGGCACCCTGGACTTCTCCTTCGCCGGTTTGAAGACGGCGGTGGCCCGCTGGGTGGAGGACCGGCGCCGGGCGGGCGAGCCGGTGCCGGTCGCCGACGTGGCGGCCTCCTTCCAGGAGGCGGTGGTCGACGTGCTCACCAAGAAGGCCATCGCGGCCTGCCGCGAGCACGGCGCCGACCACCTGCTGATCGGCGGCGGGGTGGCCGCGAACTCGCGGCTGCGCGCCCTCGCCGAGGAGCGCTGCCGTGCGGCCGGCATCCACCTGCGGGTGCCGCGCCCTAAGCTGTGCACCGACAACGGCGCCATGGTCGCGGCCCTGGGCGCCGAACTGGTGTCGGCCAACGCCCTCCCGTCCCGGCTCGACCTGCCCGCCGACTCCTCGCTGCCGGTGGAGTACGTGCGGGTGTGAGCGACCGGCCCCGGACGCACCGCCGCCCCCGGCCGTGCGGCGCGGGGGCGGCGGGAGGCGTCGGGACGGCTACTCCTCGGTGTCGGCCGCGGCCTCGGCGGCCTCGCCCTCGGCCGCCTCGGCCGGGCGCTGGCCCTTCTTGCCCTTGCCCTTGCCGGCCGAGGGCTGCGAGGGCACCGGCGGCGCCTGGGCCGGGACGCGCTCCTCGCGGCGCGGGCGCAGCAGCGCCTCGGCGAGGGCGAGCATGGTCTCCTCCAGCGCGGCCAGCCGCTTGGTGACGTCGTCGTGGGCGGTCTCGACCACGTCGCTCAGGGTCTCCTCGACCTCGGTGCGGTCGGGGCGGTCGCGCACCTCCGACAGCAGCGGCTCCAGCTGCTCGCTGAGCCGCTTGTCGATGGCGTCGAAGCGGTCCTTGGGGTCGATGACCGGGCGTTCGAGCAGCTCGGTGAGCCTGCGGTGCAGCTCGGTGACCTCCAGGGTGGCCGGGAGCTGGCTGAGGCGCTGGTTCACCGCCTCCAGGCGGTCGTCAACGGCCTCCAGCCGGTTGTCGACGCCCTCGAAGCGGCCGTCGACCCCCTCGAACTGGCCCTCGACCCCGTCGAGGCGGCCGATCAGGCCGTCCAGGCGGCCCTGCACGCCGTCGAGCCGGCCGTCGAGCCCGCCGAGCTTGCCCTCGACCCCGCCGAGCTTGCCCTCGACACCGGCCAGCTCGCCCTCCAGGCCGTCGAACTGGCCGTCGATGCCGTCGAAGCGGCCGCCGAGGTTGACGAAGCCCTCCTGGATGCGGGCGATCACGGTGTCCTGCTGCTTCTCCAGCCGGTAGCCCAGCGCCTCCTGCTGGTTGTCGAGCTTGGAGACCAGGGCCTCCTGCTGCTGACCGAGCCGGTTCGCCAGGCTTTCCTGGTGGGCCTCTGCCAGCTGCACCAGCGCCTCGTGGCCGCGCTGCTGCTGGGCCCGCAGCTCCCCGAGGCCGCCCTCGATGCCCTCGGCCCGCCGGGCCAGCTCGGCGACGGCCTGGTCGACGCGGTCGAAGCGCTCGACCGCCGCCTCCACCCCCGCCTGCACGCGGTCCAGGCGCTCGCGGGTCTCGGTGCGCAGCGCCTCCAGGTCGGCGGCCAGCCGCTCGACCCGCCCGGCGGTCTCGCGCCCGGTGTCGCCGACCGACTGGAGCCGGCCGAGCAGGGTGTCGACGTTCTCGGAGATGACGCCGACGTCGGCCCAGAGCGCCGGCATCTCGGCCAGCGGCTTGACCTGCTCGCCGACCCGCTCGATGTGCTCGGCCAGGGTCTCGGCCCACTCCGGCGGCTTGGCGTTCAGCTCGTCGAAGCGCCCCTTGAGCACGCCGAGGTCTTCGGCCAGACCCTTGAACTCACGCTCCCTGAACTCGCGCAGCAGCCACTCCATGCCCTCCAGCCGCTGGCGCATCTCCTCCACGACGGTGCTCTGCACCCGCTGCTCGGACATGTGGTCCTGGGCGGCGCGCGAGAGGAGGTCGCGCATCCGGTCGGAGATGCCCGCCTGGCCTCCTGCGTTCAGGAAATCGTGGTTGTTGTGGTCCACCGGAGGCTCCTTGTGATCGGCGCTGCGCGCCCGTGGGACAGTCAAGGGGGATTCGGGCGGCTCGGCGTACGCGCCGCCCTACTTTAGCCGCTGGGGCGAGATCGACTCCGAGGTTACGGCGAAACGGTGCGGCTTCGCCGTGAACGGCGGCGATCACGGCGAATCGCGCGCCCGCACGGGGGTCGCGCAGGTCGCCCGGCGGGCCGCTATGCAGACGGTAGCGGAGCGTGAACGGTCCGACACAGGAGTGCGAAGGGGCGCTCGCCGATCCTGGTGAGCGCCACCACGGCCGTCTTCCCGCCGCTGAGCTTGAGGTATTTGTGCAACTGGTCCACATCGACGGCCGATCCGCGCTTGGTGATCGTTACCTTTCCGACATCGTGCCGGCGCAGCGCGTCGCGCAGCCGCTTGAGCGAGAAGGGCACCGCCTCGATCACCTGGTAGGCCCGCGCGAAGGGGGTGGGCACCGGCTCGTCGCCGGTGATGTAGGCGATCCTGGGGTCCAGCAGCGCCCCGCCGAGGCGCCGCGCCAGTTCGGCGACCAGGTGCGAGCGGACCACGGCGCCGTCGGGGTCGTAGAGGTAGCCGCCGACCTCCCCGGCGACGGGGGCCTCGCCGAGGCCCGGCTCCTCGGTGATCGTGGCGCCCCGGGGCGGTGCCGCGGTGGTGAGCGCGGCCGGGTCGCCGCCGTCCTCCTCGGCGGCCGGCGCTCCGCGCTCGGACGGGAAGACGGTGGCCCGCCGCCGCACTCCGTCGGCCAGGGCGCCGAACCAGAGCGCGACCTCCTTGACCTCGCCGCCGACCGAGATCCACTCCGCGCTGACGTCGCCGGGGATCATCTCGTGCGGCAGCCCGGGGGCCAGTTTGAGCGCGCCCGCCGGGGCCGAGCGGGCCAGCCGCACCGCCTCTTTGAGGGTCGGGCTGAAGTTCCTGGGGTCGAAGACCCGGCCGGAGTCGTCGCGGCGGGCGGGGTCGCAGAAGACGGCCGCCCGGCCGCGTGCGGCGCCCGAGCCGGTGGCGTCGCCGGTGCGGACCCGGGCGCGGTCGGCCAGGCCGAGCGCGTCCGCGTTGGCGGCGGCGACCTCGGCGGTCAGCGGGTCGAGTTCGACGCCCTCCACGGTGCGGCCGGCGGCGGCCAGCGCCAGCATGTCGGCGCCGATGCCGCAGCACAGGTCGGCGACGGGGCCGTCGACGGCGGCGAAGCGGGCGGCGCGGTGCCGGGCCACCAGCCCGCGGGTGGACTGCTCCAGCCCGGCCGGGGTGAAGTACATCCGGTCGGCGTCGGTGCCGAACTTGGCGCGGGCGCGGGCGCGCAGCCGCCCCTGCACCAGGACCGCGGCGACGAGTTCCGCGGAGTGCTCCCGGCGCAGCCGGACGGTGGCCCGCAGCGCGTCCTCGGCCGGGTCGACCCGGCCGAGCACCCGCTGCCCTTCGGACGTGAGCAAGGTGCGAAACGCGTCGATGTCCACCTTTTACCCCCACTTGCCCGGCTGTTTGTCCAGGTCCTCGCCGTGTACCTGCCCATTCGGACGGTGCTTCGCCCCTGGTCGGGCGGTCCGGTTCCGCGGCCGCGCCGGGCCCCCGCCGCGGCGCCGCGGTGCCCGGCCGCGCCCGTGTTGACGAGCCGCAGTGCTGCGGATACTGTTCCACATTGGCACTCGCAATCGTAGAGTGCTAACGGTCGGCGGCGGCGGAACGGCCGCGCCGGCCGATCAGAGCGAGCGACGAGGTAGGTCTGGCACCCGCGACGGCAGGCCGCCGTGGTCGCATGCAGCCGAAGCCGAAAATCGCATGTGAAGGGGGAGGTCACACCGTGTCGACCGCCACCAAGATTGTGCTCAAGCCGCTCGAGGACCGCGTCGTCGTCAAGCCGCTTGAGGCCGAGCAGACCACCGCCTCCGGCCTGGTGATCCCGGACACCGCCAAGGAGAAGCCCCAGGAGGGCGAAGTCCTGGCCGTGGGCCCGGGCCGCTGGGACGACGAGGGCGAGAACCGCATTCCGCTGGACGTCAAGGAGGGCGACGTCGTCCTCTACAGCAAGTACGGCGGCACCGAGGTGAAGTACAACGGCGAGGAGTACCTCGTCCTGTCCGCCCGGGACCTGCTCGCGATCGTCCAGAAGTAGTCCGGTCGGCCGCCCCGCGCCAGGGGCGGCCCGGCCTGCTGGTCATGGAACCGCAGCAGCGAACCGACCTGTGAATGCGCCCGCCCCGGCCAGCCCACGCGCTGGTGCGGGGCGGGTCGCGTGAAAGGACAAGAATGCCGAAGATCCTGGAGTTCCAGGAAGACGCCCGGCGCGCCCTGGAGCGCGGCGTCAACCGCCTGGCGGACGCGGTCAAGGTGACCATCGGCCCCCGCGGCCGCAACGTGGTCATCGACAAGAAGTTCGGCGCGCCGACGATCACCAACGACGGCGTGACCATCGCCCGCGAGATCGAGCTGGGCGAGCCGTACGAGAACCTCGGCGCCCAGCTGGTCAAGGAAGTCGCCACCAAGACCAACGACATCGCCGGCGACGGCACCACCACCGCCACCGTGCTGGCCCAGGCCCTGGTCAACGCGGGCCTGCGCAATGTCGCGGCCGGCTCGGCGCCGCTGGCGCTCAAGCGCGGCATCGACGCCGGCGCCCGCGCGGTCGCCGACAGGCTGCTGTCCTCGGCGCGCGAGGTCACCGAGCGGGCCGAGATCGCCCACGTCGCGACGATCTCCGCCCAGGACCGCAAGATCGGCGACCTCATCGCCGAGGCCTTCGACAAGGTCGGCAAGGACGGCGTCATCACCGTCGAGGAGTCGCCGACCCTGGGCCTGGAGCTGGAGTTCACCGAGGGCCTCCAGTTCGACAAGGGCTACATCTCGCCCTACTTCGTGACCGACGCCGAGCGGGCCGAGGCCGTCCTGGAGGACGCCTACGTGCTCGTGCACCAGGGCAAGATCTCCAACCTCAACGAGTTCCTGCCGGTGCTGGACAAGGTCGCGCAGGCCAAGAAGCCGCTGCTGATCATCGCCGAGGACGTCGAGGGCGAGGCCCTGTCCGGCCTGGTGGTGAACCGCATCCGCGGCCTGCTCAACGTCGCCGCCGTCAAGGCGCCCGGCTTCGGCGAGCGCCGCAAGGCCATGCTCGGCGACATCGCGGTCCTCACCGGCGCGCAGGTCATCGCCGAGGAGCTGGGCCTGACCCTGGAGAGCGTCGACGTCGACGCGCTGGGCTCGGCCCGCCGGATCACGGTCACCAAGGACACGACCACCATCGTGGACGGTGCCGGTGCGCAGAGCGAGGTCGACGACCGCGTCGCGCAGATCCGCAAGGAGATCGAGGCCAGCGACTCCGACTGGGACCGCGAGAAGCTGCAGGAGCGGCTGGCCAAGCTGGCCGGCGGCGTCAGCGTGCTGCGGGTCGGCGCCGCCACCGAGGTGGAGCTGAAGGAGAAGAAGCACCGCCTGGAGGACGCGATCTCGGCCACCCGCGCCGCGATCGAGGAGGGCATCGTGTCCGGCGGCGGCAGCGCCCTGGTGCACGCCGCCGCCGACCTCGACGACCTCGGCCTCACCGGCGACGAGGCCGTGGGCGTGAGCATCGTCCGCCGGGCGCTGGTCGAGCCGGCCCGCTGGATCGCCAACAACGCCGGCCAGGAGGGCTACGTCGTCACCGGCAAGGTGGCCGAGCTGCCCGCCGGCCACGGCTACAACGCCGCCACCGGCGAGTACGGCGACCTCATCGCGCAGGGCGTCATCGACCCGGTCAAGGTCACCCGCTCCGCGGTCGAGAACGCCGCCTCCATCGCGGGCATGCTGCTGACCACCGAGGCGCTGGTGGCCGACAAGCCCGAGGAGGAGGACGACTCCGCGGGCGCCGGCCACGGCCACGGGCACGGCCACGGCCACTGAGGCCGGGCGGCACGGCACCACCGGCGCGCCCAGGCGCGCCGCCTCCGGGCTCCGGCCCGCGCCCGACCGGGCGCGGCCGGGGCCCGGCCATTTTCCGGAACGATCAATAATTGCGCAGCGTGCTAATGTAATTACAGATAGTGATTGCCGGGCGCGCTGTTTCCGTCATATAAGGACAACGGCGATCAGTCAGACTTTCAGCCGGTAACGTAACCACTCACCTAACGCAGTCCGAAACCGTGCGCCGTAACCGTTCCGTTGTGCCGGATGCAGGCGACAGCGGCGCGCGAAAAAGGCATGATGCATTACGTGATCGGATGTCGACAGTCGCGGGGACCGCGCACTTCCGGGCTCTGGCTGGGATTCGGCCGCGAGCGCTGGCGCCCCCTGCGGCCCAAGAACACCCACCCGGCGACGAAATGGCACCCCGTCCGCGTTACCAGGCGCCGCGACGGCCGTACCGTCCTGCCGGGCCACTCCGCCGGCCGCCCCGGCCGCTCCCGCCACCCCCAGGAGACCTGCACCCCCAGGCGGCACTGCCTGATCTGACGGCGCGGCGGCCGCGCCGGTCCCGTCCCCCGCGGGCATCAGCGCAGCCAGCCGCGCCTGGCCGCCTCCACCCCGGCCTGCAGCCGGGTCCTGGCGTCCAGCCCGGCCATGGCGTCGGCCACCCGGCTGCGCACCGTGCGCACCGAGACGCCCAGGTGGCGGGCGACCGCGTCGTCGGACAGCCCCTGGGCCAGCAGCCGCATCACCTCGCGGTCGTGGTCCTCGCCGGAGCCGGGCGGGTGGGCGCCGCGCCGCCACAGGTCGTCGGCGAGGGCGAGCATGCCCTCGGCGATGACCCGGGTGCGCACCAGGTAGGAGCTGTAGCGGTGCGCGGCCACGCTGTGCCCCCAGGCCAGCGGCAGCCCGACGGCGTCGCGGTCCACCACCACGAACCAGCTCGGCAGCTCGCGCAGCAGCCGGAAGCGCCCGCCCAGCTTCACCAGCACGTCCAGCAGCTCGCGGACGGTCTCGTGCTCCAGCGCCCGGAACTCCACCAGAGCCCGCAGCCGCCAGGCGCCCGAGGACACCAGCTCGCACAGCTCCTCGCGCCGCGGCACCAGCAGCTCGCCCAGCATGCGCTGGTCGGGGATGACCGCCACCACGTCGGAGGGCACCCGCTGCCGGGTGCACTCCATGGTGGCCCGCCACAGCTCCTCGCCGCCGTGCAGCAGCTCCACCGGCAGCCGCCCCGACTCGAACAGCCGGCCGGTCTCATAGGCGTCGACCAGGCCGCCCACCGAACTCTGCAGCGCGGTGAGATGCCCCACCAGCTCCGTCGCCTGGGCCAGGCGCCGCGCGGCCAGCCGGCCGAGCGCGGTGCCGGGGTGCTGGGCCGCCACCTCGCCGTCGCGCCGCTCGACCAGCCCCAGCTCTTCGAGCGCGTCCAACTGCTCGCCGACCCGCTCCACGGGCAGGGCGGCCGCCTCGGCCAGCTCCGCCACGCTGAAGCCGGGCAGCCGGAGCGCCGCCAGGTAGAGCCGCCGCTGCGCGGCGCTGAGCCCCCACGCGGCCAGCGCCTCCGCCGACTCCTCCGAGGTGCCGCGCGGCGGGCGCCGGGGCTCCGGCGCGGAGCGGGCGGCCCGCTGCCGCGGGCCCGGGGGCGCGGCCGGAGGCCCGTCGTCAGGGGCGGTGCGTTCTGCGTCCACCCGCCAAGCCTGCCTGCATCTTTCTGCATTTGCAGGCGTTTCCATTGCTTGGACACCGCGGGTGTTCCAGGCTTGGCCTCGCTGGCGCGCGGGGTCGTGTGGAGGAGGGGGACCCCGCCGTCCGTGCCCGAGCCGCCCGTGCCGCAAGGCACGAGCGGCCGTGGCGGTCCGCCGACTCCCCGGGTCGGGCGGCCCGCCGCGGCCCGCCCGAGTCCGTGGGGCGGGCGGTACCCCGGAAGGGCACGGCCGGAAGCGCGACGGCCACGGCGGCGCCGCCCGGTCACGGCGGCGCCGCCGATCAGCAGGCGGCCCGGCGGCGCGCCCCCGTCCGCCGGGCACCTGCTGATCGGGCCGGTCGAGGCGGGGACAGGGCCTACGATGGGAAGACACACCGTGACCAGGAGCTGGAAGGTGCCATGACTCCGCGCGACCAGGGAGACCCCGCCCAGACGGCCACCATCCTGCCGCCGGGGCTGACCTACGACGACGTCCTGCTGCTGCCGGCCTACTCCGACCTCCAACCGGGCGAGGCCGACACCAGCACCCGGCTGTCCCGGTCGCTCACGCTGCGCATCCCGCTGATCTCCTCGGCCATGGACACCGTCACCGAGGCGCGCATGGCCGTGGCCATGGCCCGGCAGGGCGGCGTGGGCGTGCTGCACCGCAACCTCCCGGCCGAGGAGCAGGCCCAGCAGGTCGACCTGGTGAAGCGCTCCGAGGCGGGGATGATCACCCACCCCGTCACCTGCAGCCCCGACGAGACCCTCGCCGACGTCGAGGAGCTGTGCGCGCACTACCGGATCTCCGGGGTGCCGGTCACCGACGCCGACGGCGTGCTGGTGGGCATCGTCACCAACCGCGACATGCGCTTCGAGGAGGACCGCCGCCGCGCCGTGCGCGAGGTGATGACCCCGATGCCGCTGGTCACCGCCCCCGTCGGCGTCTCCAGGGACGACGCCTTCCGGCTGCTGCGCTCGCACAAGGTCGAGAAGCTTCCGCTGGTCGACGAGCGCGGTCGGCTGCGCGGGCTGATCACCGTCAAGGACTTCACCAAGAGCGAGCAGTACCCCCTCGCCACCAAGGACGCCGACGGCCGGCTGGTCGTCGGCGCCGCCGTGGGCGTCGGCCCCGACGCCGAGAAGCGCGCCCAGGGGCTCATCGACGCCGGCGCCGACTTCATCGTGGTCGACGTCGCGCACGGCCACTCCCGCGGCGTCGTCGACATGGTGGCCAAGCTCAAGGCCAACGGCCAGGCCGACGTCATCGCCGGCAACATCGCCACCCGCGCCGGGGCGCAGGCGCTCATCGACGCCGGCGCCGACGCCGTCAAGGTCGGCGTCGGACCCGGCTCCATCTGCACCACCCGGGTGGTGGCCGGGGTGGGCGCGCCGCAGGTCACCGCCATCTACGAGGCGGCCAAGGCCTGCCGGCCCGCCGGGGTGCCGCTGATCGGCGACGGCGGCCTCCAGTACTCCGGCGACATCGCCAAGGCGATCGTGGCCGGGGCCGACACCGTCATGCTGGGCAGCCTGCTGGCCGGCGTCGAGGAGAGCCCCGGCGACCTCATCTTCATCAACGGCAAGCAGTTCAAGACCTACCGGGGCATGGGCTCGCTCGGCGCGATGCGCGGCCAGTCCTACTCCAAGGACCGCTACTCGCAGGCCGACGTCGCCGTTGAGGAGCAGCTGGTCCCCGAGGGCATCGAGGGCCAGGTCCCCTACCGGGGGCCGCTGCGCGCCGTCTCCCACCAGCTCGTCGGCGGCCTGCACCAGTCGATGTGGTACGCGGGGGCCCGCACCATCGCCGAGCTGCGCGACCGCGGGCAGCTGATGCAGATCACCGCGGCCGGGCTCAAGGAGAGCCACCCGCACGACATCCAGATGACCGTCGAGGCGCCCAACTACCACGGCCGGCGCTGAGCCGCGCCGCCGCCGGGAGCACCCGTCGGCGGGCGGCCGCGGAGCTGGCACAGTAGGGGGAGTCGGCGGGGCCGGTACGGCGCCCGCGGGGCCGAGAGGGGAATCACGCGGTGGACCAGGTTGAGATCGGGATGGGCAAGAGCGGCCGGCGGGCCTACGGGCTCGACGACATCGGCATCGTGCCGGCGCGGCGCACCCGCGACCCCGAGGAGGTCTCGATCTCCTGGCAGATCGACGCCTACCGCTTCGAGATCCCGCTCGCCGTCAGCCCGATGGACAGCGTGGTCTCGCCGCGCACCGCGGTCGAGATCGGCCGGCTCGGCGGCCTGGGCGTGCTCGACCTCGAAGGGCTCTGGACCCGCTACGACGACCCCGATCCGCTGCTGGCCGAGATCGCCGAACTCGACACCGAGGCGGCCACCCGGCGGCTCCAGGAGATCTACACCGCGCCGATCCGCGAGGACCTCATCGGCCGCCGGATCGAGGAGATCCGCGCCGGCGGCGTCACCACCGCCGTCCGGCTCTCCCCGCAGCGCACCGCGCAGTTCCACAAGGCGGTCATCGACGCCGGGGTCGACATCTTCGTGATCAGGGGCACCACCGTCTCCGCCGAGCACGTCTCGGGCCGGGCCGAGCCGCTGAACCTCAAGCAGTTCATCTACGAGCTCGACGTCCCCGTGATCGTCGGCGGCTGCGCCACCTACACCGCCGCGCTGCACCTGATGCGCACCGGCGCGGCCGGGGTGCTGGTCGGCTTCGGCGGCGGCTCCGGCCACACCACCCGCACCGTGCTGGGCGTGGCGGTGCCGATGGCCACCGCCATCTCCGACGTCGCCGCGGCCCGCCGCGACTACCTGGACGAGTCCGGCGGCCGCTACGTCCACGTCATCGCCGACGGCGGCATGACCCGCAGCGGCGACATCGCCAAGTCGCTGGCCTGCGGCGCCGACGCCGTCATGGTCGGCTCGCCGCTGGCGCGCGCCACCGAGGCGCCGGGCCGCGGCCACCACTGGGGCAGTGAGGCCCACCACAACGAGCTGCCGCGCGGCCGCCGCCTCGAACTCGGCACCATCGGCACCATCGCCGAGATCATCAACGGCCCCTCGTCCACCAGCGACGGCTCGATGAACCTCATGGGCGCCCTGCGCCGCACCATGGCCACGGCCGGCTACTCCGACGTCAAGGAGTTCCAGCGGGTCGAGGTCGTGGTCGAGGGGTAGTCCCCACGCCGCGGTGCGCGCTGTCCCCCTTCCATACCGGCCGGTAGCGTAAGGGGCGCGTTGCCCGGATCATGGGCGGATAGCGCGTGATCCGGCTGGGTAACGCCTTGGTGAGAGCACCCGTGGGGAGAGGCGACCATGACGACAGCGCGACTGGGGCCCGCCGAGCGCGAGGAGAGTCTGGCGTATCTGGCGGACAACGAGGTCGACGTGCTGGTCGTGGGCGGCGGCATCGTCGGCGCCGGAGTGGCGCTGGACGCCGTCACGCGCGGGCTGAGCGTCGGCCTGGTCGAGGCGCGCGACTTCGCGTCGGGCACCTCCAGCCGGTCCAGCAAGCTGATCCACGGCGGGCTGCGATACCTGGAGCAGAAGGACTTCGACCTCGTCCGCGAGGCGCTGAGCGAGCGGGCGCTGCTGCTGCAGCGGCTGGCCCCGCACCTGGTGCGTCCGGTCCCGTTCCTGTACCCGCTGAGCCACCGCGTCTGGGAGCGGCTCTACCTGGGCGCCGGGGTGACCCTCTACGACGTGCTGGGCCTGTCGATGGGCTCCACCCGCGGGCTGCCCCGGCACCGCCACCTCACCCGCGGCGGTGCGCTGCGGCTGGCGCCCGCGCTCAAGCGCAGCGCGCTGGTCGGCGCGGTGCAGTACTGGGACGCCCAGGTCGACGACGCCCGCTACGTGCTGTCGGTGCTGCGCACCGCCGCGAGCTACGGCGCGCGCATCGCCTCGCGGGTGCGGGTCTCGGGCTTCCTGCGCGAGGGCGAGCACGTTACGGGTGCGCGCGCCTGCGACCTGGAGACCGGGCACGAGTTCGACATCGCGGCCAAGCAGGTGGTGAACGCCGCCGGGGTGTGGACCGACGACATCCAGGAGATGGTGGGCGGCCGCGGCCAGATCCACGTCCGCGCCTCCAAGGGCATCCACCTGGTGGTGCCGCGCGACCGCATCCAGTCGCGCAGCGGGCTGATCCTGCGCACCGAGAAGAGCGTGCTCTTCGTCATCCCGTGGGGGCGGCACTGGATCATCGGCACCACCGACACCGCCTGGGACCTGGACAAGGTGCACCCGGCGGCCAGCCGCGCCGACATCGACTACCTGCTCGAACGCGTCAACGCCGTACTGCGGGTGCCGCTGACCCGCGACGACGTCGAGGGGGTGTACGCGGGGCTGCGCCCGCTGCTGTCGGGTGAGTCCGACGAGACCTCGAAGCTCTCGCGCGAGCACATGGTGGCGCACCCGGTGCCGGGGCTGGTGCTGATCGCGGGCGGCAAGTACACCACCTACCGGGTGATGGCCAAGGACGCCGTCGACGCCGTCGCGCACGGCCTGGGCGGCGGGGTCGCCGACTCCTGCACCGACGTGATCCCGCTGGTGGGCGCGAACGGCTTCCGCGCGCTGTGGAACGCCCGCCGCTCCACCGCGCGCCGCTCCGGGCTGCACGTCGCCCGGGTCGAGCACCTGCTGCGGCGCTACGGCTCGCTGATCGAGGAGGTGCTGGCGCTGATCGAGGAGCGCCCCGACCTCAGCAGGCCGCTGAAGGGCGCCGACGACTACCTGCGCGCCGAGATCGTCTACGCCGCCCGCCACGAGGGCGCCCGCCACCTCGACGACGTGCTCACCCGCCGCACCCACGTCTTCATGGAGACCTGGGACCGGGGGCTGGCCGTGGCCGAGGAGGCGGCGGCGCTGCTCGGCGGGGAGCTGGGCTGGGACGACGACCGCCTCAAGCGCGAGGTGGCCTACTACCGCAAGCGCATCGAGGTGGAGCGGGCGGCGCAGGAGACCGACAACGACCGCGAGGCCGACGCCGTGCAGCACGGCGCGCCCGAGGTGGTGCCGCTCGGTTCGTGAGGCGGTGTGCGCGGCCCCGGGCCTTTCGCCCGGGGCCGCCGCCGTGTTCAGGCCCGTGCGGCGAGCGCGCCGAAGAACTCCCTGATGTCCTCGACCAGCCCCTCGGGAGCGGCCATCGCCACCATGTGGCTGCCGCTGGACCGGTTCGACCAGTGCGCGATGTCGTTGCGGCGCTCGGCGATCCTCCGGATCGCGTCCGAGCCGCCGTGCGAGACGCCGGTGGGCACCTTGTCCTGGTCGATCGGCATCCCGGCCGCTCCGTCGTAGTAGGTCCACGACGACGACGCCCCCGTGCCGGTGAACCAGTACAGGCTCGCGTTGGTGAGCAGCGCGTCGCGGCCGATCGGCTCGGCGGGCGCCGTGCCGTCCTGCGGCCAGCCGTCGAACTCCGTGAAGCGCTCCACCAGGTAGGCCAGCTGGGCGACGGGCGAGTCCAGGAAGCCGTAGCCGAGGGTGAGCGGCCGGGCGGCCAGGTAGGGCGCGTAACCGCTGCCGCCGGCCCCGGCGAGCATGTCCACCAGCCCCTGGACCTGCTCGCGCTCCTCGCCGGTCAGCCCGGCGAGTTCGGCCGGGTCGCCGGTGGGGATGCCGACGCCGCCGGTGATGTGCACGCCGACCAGGTGGTCGCCGTCGGCGACGGCCAGCTCGGGGGAGATGACGGCGCCCGCGTCATTGCCGTGCGCGCCGTAGCGCCGGTAGCCGAGCCGGGCCATCAGCTGCGCCCAGGTGCGGGCGACGCGGGCCGCGGTCCACGGGGCGGGGTCGGGCGGCTGCGGGAAGCGGGAGAAGCCGAAGCCGGGCAGCGAGGGCGCCACCACGTGGAAGGCGCGGGAGGGCTCGCCGCCGTGGGCGCGCGGATCGGTGAGCGGGCCGATGACCTCCAGGAACTCGGCGATGGAGTTCGGCCAGCTGTGCGTCATGATCAGCGGCAGCGCGTCCGGCTCGGGGGAGCGCACGTGCGCGAAGTGGATCGGCTGCCCGTCGATCTCGGTGATGAACTGCGGGAACGCGTTCAGCCTGCGCTCGGCGAGCCGCCAGTCGAAGCCGTCCGCCCAGTACTCGGCCAGTCCGCGCAGGTGGTCCACTGGTACGCCCCTGCTCCACTCGGCGCCCGGCAGCGGCTCCGGCCAGCGGGTTGCGGCCAGCCGGGCGCGCAGGGCGTCCAGTTCGGCCTGCGGGATGTCGATGCGGAACGGGTGGATCTCGGTGCTCATGGGCGTCCTTCCGGCGGTGGGCCCGGCGGTCCCTCCGCCGCGCCGCTGCCCGGCCGACGCTAGGCGGCCAGTAGGACGGAATCTGTCCGCTATGGCCGCTCACCTGGTGCGGGTCGCGCGGGAGTGCGCTCCGGAACGGCTGCGCACGGGCGGCTTGCGGCGGTTCCGTCAAGATTCGACCCCTGCGAGCCAAAGAGTATGCACTCTCCGTAATGAAAAAATCGCTCAGGGTAGCAACGCTCTCGAACGCGCCCTGGGCACGGCGGTCCGCCCGCCGGGGACCGGGCGCACCGGCGGTCGGGAGGGAGTGCGGGCATGCGCGACAACGGAGGCGTCAGGAGGCGGCGCGCGGCCGCCGCCGCGGCCGGACTCGGCCTGGCCGCGGCGCTGGCGCTGCTCGGCGCGGCGCTCGGCCGGCCCCCGGCGGTGCTCCGCCCGGCCAGCGCCGCCGGCGAGGTGAGCGCGGCCTACCGCTGCGAGACCCCGGTCGGGCCGCAGGAGGGCACGGTGCGGCTGACCGTCGACGCCCCCGCCGAGGGCGCCCCGGGCCGGCCGGTCGAACTGCGGCTCACGGTGCGGGAGCTGCCGGTGACCCTGCCGGTGCTGGTGCCGGCCGGCGGGCTGCGCCCGAGCGCCGTGCTGCGCGCCTCCGGCGCGCACACCGAGCCCGTACGCCTCGACGGCGCGGCCAACACCGAGGACCTGCCCGCCGACCGCCCGCTGGCCGCCCCGGCCATGACCGGCCGCTTCACCCCCGCCGCCCCCGGCGAGATCACGCTGACCCCGGACCGGATCACCCTCGCCGCCGACCTGCCCCTGGCCGGAGCCACCGAGACCGTCTGCACCCCGGTCGGCACCGCCCCGGCGGCGGCCACCGTCCGGGTGTCCGGGGAGGGGCGGCCCTCGGACGGGTACGGGGACGGCGGTCCCGCCGACGAGCCGAGCCCGGACGCTCCGGCCTCCGGCGGTGCGCCCCGTCCCTCGGCCGAGCCCTCGGCCGCACCCGCGTCCGGGCCGGCGCCCACGCCGGGCCCCGGCGTGCCGAGTCCCGCGGCCCCGAGCCCCGCCCCGTCCGTGCCGGCGTCCGGCGCGTCCGGTCCGCCGGGCACCCCCGGCCCCGCGGCCTGACAGCCGGGGATCGGGCCGGCCCCGCCCCGCGGCCGCCACCAGGAAAAGGACTTGGTGGCATAAGCCCGGGATCGCCACACTTGACGGATGCTGCTCACGATCACGACGACGCACCGGCCCGCGACCGATCTCGGGTTCCTGCTGCACAAGCATCCCGACCGGATGCAGTCGTTCGAGCAGTCCCACGGCACCGCGCACGTGTTCTACCCCGAGGCGGCCGAGGACCGCTGCACCGCCGCGCTGCTGCTGGAGGTCGACCCCGAGCGGCTGCTGCGGCGCGCCCGCGCCGCCGCGACCCCCGACTTCGCGCTCGGCCAGTACGTCAACGACCGGCCCTACGCCGCGTCCTCGCTGCTGTCGGTGGCGCTCGGCGACGTGTTCCGCACCGCGCTGCGCGGCCGCTGCGACAGCCGCCCCGAACTGGCCGAGCACCCCATCCCGCTCCGGCTCGAACTGCCCGCGGTGCCGTGCCGGGGCGGCGCCGAGTACGCGCACCGGCTGTTCGAACCCCTGGGCTGGGAGGTGGCGGCCGAGCCGGTGCCGCTGGACCCGACCGTGCCCGACTGGGGCGACTCCGCCTACCTGCGGCTCGCCCTCACCGGCACCCTGCGGCTGGCCGAGGCGCTCAGCCACCTCTACGTGCTGCTCCCGGTGCTCGACGGCACCAAGCACTACTGGGTGGCCGCCGACGAGGTCGACAAGCTGGTGCGCTCCGGCGAGGGCTGGCTGGCGGCGCACCCCGAGCGGGCCGCGATCACCCGCCGCTACCTGGCCCGGCGCGGCCACCTCTTCCGCGCCGCGATGGCCCGGCTGGCCGAGGTGGACGACGCCCCGGCCGAGCGCTTCGACGCCGAAACCGACGCGGACGCGGACGGGGGCGCCGACGCGGCGATCACCGAGGAGCCGCCCGAGCCCGCGCTCTCGCTCGCCGAGCAGCGCGCCGGCGCGGTGCTGGCCGTGCTGCGCGCCGAGGGCGCCGCCTCGGTGGTGGACCTGGGCTGCGGCCAGGGCCGGCTGCTGGCGCGGCTGCTGGCCGAGCCCGCGTTCACCCGGATCACCGGCGTGGACGTGTCCGCCTACGCCGTCGAGCAGGCCAGGCGGCGGCTGCTGCCCGACCGGATGCCCGAGCGGCGCGCCGCCCAGGTGGCGGAGCGGCTGGCGCTGCACGTCGGCTCGCTGGTCTACCGCGACGACCGCTTCGCCGGCCACGACGCCGCCGTGCTGATGGAGGTGATCGAGCACATCGACCCGCCCCGGCTCCCGGCCGCCGAGTACGTCGTGTTCGGTGCCGCCCGCCCCCGCGTCGCCGTGGTGACCACCCCCAACGCCGAGTACAACGTGCGCTACGAGGGCCTCGCGCCCGGGGCGGCGCGCCACCCCGACCACCGCTTCGAGTGGACCCGCGCCGAGTTCACCGACTGGGCCGGCGGCGTCGCCGAGCGCTACGGCTACCGGGTGCGGCTGCTGCCCGTGGGCGCCGTCGACCCCGAACTCGGCGCGCCCACCCAGCTCGCCGTCTTCACCCTCGGCGCCGCTCCCGCAGCAGCACCCGCGCACACCGATCCGGCCGCCGCCCCGGCGCCGGGGAAGGAGACCGGCGCCTGATGGCCGAGACCCCGCGCGAACTGCGCATACCCGAGCTTGCGCTGGTGGTGCTGGTCGGCGTGTCCGGCTCGGGCAAGTCCACCTTCGCCGCCCGCAACTTCCGTCCCACCCAGGTGGTGAGCTCCGACTTCTGCCGGGCCGCCGTCAGCGACGACGAGAACGACCAGAGCGCCACCGCCGACGCCTTCGACCTGCTGAACTTCATCGTCGGCAAGCGGCTGGCCCGGGGCCTGCCCACCGTGGTGGACGCCACCAATGTGCAGCGCGCCGCCCGCGCCCCGCTGGTGCGGTTGGCCAGGGAGCACCACGTGCTGCCGGTCGCCATCGTGCTCGACGTGCCCGAGGGCGTCGCCCAGCGGCGCAACCGCGCCAGGACCGACCGCGCCCTCGGCGAGCACGTCGTGCCCCGGCAGCGCCGCGAGCTGCGCCGCGACCTCCGCAGGCTGGAGAAGGAGGGC
Source organism: Allonocardiopsis opalescens (assembly GCF_003002095.1). Lineage (GTDB taxonomy): Bacteria > Actinomycetota > Actinomycetes > Streptosporangiales > Streptosporangiaceae > Allonocardiopsis > Allonocardiopsis opalescens. The sequence continues at coordinate 678,033 of NZ_PVZC01000003.1, forward strand.
TTCCGCCGCATCCACGTGCTCACCGACCCGGCCGAGATCGACACCGCGACGGTGGTGCCGGAGCGGCTGTGGAACGACCGCCGCGAGCTGACCGGGCCCTTCGACCTGGTCGGCGACGTGCACGGCTGCCGCGCCGAACTGGAGGCGCTGCTGGACGAACTCGGCTACCAGCCGCGCCGCGACGAGCTCGGCCGCGCCGTCGGCGCCCGCCACCCGGAGGGCCGCACCGCCGTGTTCGTCGGCGACCTCGTGGACCGGGGCCCCGACACGCCGGGGGTGCTGCGGCTGGTCATGGGCATGGTGGCCGACGGCGACGCGCTGTGCGTGTCGGGCAACCACGAGGCCAAGCTGGTGCGCGCCCTGCGCGGGCGGAAGGTCTCCACCGGGCACGGCCTGGCCGAGACCCTGGAGCAGCTGGCCGCCGAGCCCGACGAGTTCCGCGCCCGGGTGCTCGACTTCTGCGACGGCCTGATCAGCCACTACGTGCTCGACGGAGGGCGGCTCGTGGTCGCGCACGCCGGGCTGAAGGAGGCGTACCACGGCCGGTCCTCCGGGAAGGTGCGCTCGTTCGCGCTGTACGGCGACACCACCGGCGAGACCGACGAGTACGGCCTGCCGGTGCGCTACCCGTGGGCCGAGGAGTACCGGGGCCGCGCCGCCGTGGTCTACGGCCACACCCCGGTGCCCTCGGCGGAGTGGGTCAACAACACGATCTGCCTGGACACCGGCGCCGTGTTCGGCGGGCGGCTCACCGCGCTGCGCTACCCAGAGCGGCGGCTGGTGGACGTGGTGGCCGAGCGGGTCTGGTACGAGCCGTCCCGCCCCTTCCCGGCGGCGGGGGAGCGGCCGGCCGCCCGCGAACCGGGCGTGCTCGACGCCGCCGACGTGCTCGGCCGCGACGCCGTGCACACCGCCTACGGCAGGATCGCCGTCGACCCCGGCGCCCGGGGCGGCGCACTGGCCGCCCTTGAGGTGATGAGCCGCTTCGCCGCCGACCCCCGGTGGCTGGTGTACCTGCCGCCCACCATGGCGCCGTGCCCGACCACCGACCGGCCCGGCCTCCTGGAGCACCCGGCCGGGGCCTTCGCCTACTACCTGGACCAGGGCGTGGGCGAGGTGGTGTGCGAGGAGAAGCACATGGGCTCGCGTGCGGTGGCCGTCGTCTGCCGCGACGCCGCCGCGGCCGCGCGCCGCTTCGCCCCCGGCGCCCGGGGCGCCGTCTACACCCGCACCGGGCGGCCGTTCTTCACCGACGCCGCGCTCGCCGCCTCGGTACTGGACGAGCTGGCCGAGACCGTCGCGAGGGCCGGGATCTTCAACGAGCTGGACACTGACTGGGTGCTGCTCGACGGCGAGCTGCTGCCGTGGTCGGCCAAGGCCGACGGGCTGATCCGCGAGCAGTACGCCTCGGTGGCGGCCGCGGCCGGCTCGGCGCTGCCCGCCGCCGCCGACGCGATCGACCGCGCGGCCGCGCGGGGGCTGCCCGAGCCGGAGGGGGCCAGGCTCGCCGAGCTGGCCGGCCGCGCCGCCCGGCGGAGCACGTCGGTGGTGGCCTTCGCCGAGGTGTACCGCCGCTACCGCTGGCGCACCGATGGCCGCGACGGGCTGGCCTTCGCGCCCTTCCAGCTGCTCGCGGGCGAGGGCGCCGCCTACACCGGCCGCGACCACGGCTGGCAGCTGGCGCTGGCCGAGCGGCTGGCCGCCGCCTCGGTGCACGTCGCGGCCGCCGAAGGGCGCGAAGCGCTGGTCCGCGCCACCCGGCACCGGACCGTCGACCTCACCGACCCCTCGGCGGTCGCCGCCGCGACCGCCTGGTGGGAGGAGCTGACGGCGGCCGGCGGCGAGGGCATGGTGGTCAAGCCGCTCGGCGGCGGCACCGTGCGCGGCGGCCGCGACCTGGTGCAGCCCGGACTGAAGGTGCGCGGGCCCGAGTACCTGCGGATCATCTACGGGCCCGACTATCTGGAAGCCGGGCGGCTGGACCGGCTGCGCGACCGCAGGCTCGGCCGCAAGCGCGGCCTGGCGCTGCGCGAGCACAAGCTGGGCCTGGAGGCGGTCGCCCGCCTGGCCGGCGGCGAGCCGCTGTGGCGGGTGCACGAAGCCGTCTTCGCCGTCCTCGCGGCCGAAACGGAGCCGGTGGACCCCCGGCTGTAGCGGGGGCGGCCTGTGCCGCCACCGGGTCAGCCGTGCGAGCTCATCTCCTGGATGCCGATGGCGGACAGGAGATCGAGCTTGCTCCTGGCGTCCGCGTCGCGCGGGGTGTACACCACGAGCCGCAGGTCGGTGCTCTGGGTGGTGAGCACATTGGAGTCCAGCGCGATGTCTCCCACGGCCGGATGCGGGACGATCTTGTGCGCGCCCTGGTGGTCGCCGACCGAGGGACGCGCCCAGAGCTCACGGAACCGCTGACCGCGGTTCAGCCTGGAGACCAGGGCCCTGATGCCGGGGTCGTTCGGGTACCGGCTGGTCGTGGCGCGCAGGTCGGCGACCAGGGACTCCTCGAAGGCGGTCCGCTCCGCCGGGGTCTGCCGCACCCCGATCGACTGGTGCTCGAACTGGAGGATGAGCGCGTTGCGCTCGTCGTCGCTCCGTCTGGTGGGATCGCCGAAGGCCGCCGCGAACAGCGGGTTCCAGTGCAGCAGCTGCCAGCCGGCGTCGAACACCGCCACCGGGCCGCCGCCCAGCTGCTCCACGATCCGGTGCACGCTGACGGGGATCAGGCGCGGAATGCGGTCGGGGTCCGCGGCGTGGCCGGCCAGGCGCAGCAGATGGGCCTGCTCGTCGTCGGACAGCTGCAGCGCGCGGGCGAGCGCCGAGCAGACCTGCGCGGACGGTGTGGATCCCCGGCCCTGTTCGAGCCGGACCACGTACTCGACGGAGATCCCGGCCAGCTGCGCCAGTTCGCTGCGCCGCAGGCCGGCGACCCGGCGGGGCGAATGGTGCGGCAGTCCGACGGCGCCGGGGTCGAGCCGGTCCCGCCAGGCCCGCAGCGCGGCACCGAGTTCGTTCATATCGCCAATCGTGCCGCACGCCCGGCAGTTGTGCGTGGTACGGGCTGTACCAGGAAGAGCTGTGGCTTCTTCCGGACCCGCCCGCGAGTTCACCATCGGATCCATGACGGACCGACCGGCGGCGATGTCCCCCTCCCGTGGCCGTTCCGTCCGGCGAAGTGAAACGCCCCGCCCACCGGGCGGAAATCGCCCGCCATTCATTGCCATTGACGGCGATTGGAGCTGACATGGACATATTTCTCACCGGCGGCAGCGGTTTCGCCGGACAGCACATGATCACTCGGCTGGTCGCCGACGGCCACACCGTGCGGGCGCTGGCCCGCAGCCCTGAGGCCGCGCGGAAAGTGGAGCAGGCCGGAGCGGCGCCCGTCCTCGGCGACCTCACCGACCTGCGCGGGCCGGAAGGCGGCGGCACGCCCACCGGAGCACCGGCGCCGGCCTGGCCGGCCGTCCTGGACCGGTGCGAAGCCGTGGTCCACTCGGCCGCCCGGATGGAGTTCTGGGGGCCGGACGCCGGCTTCGAGCGCGACAACCACCGGCCGACCGTCGCCCTGTTCGCCGCCGCGGCCGCCGCCGGCGTCAAGCGGTTCGTGCTCATCAGCGCCGCCGCCGTCTCGACCGACCGGCGCAGCGAGCCCGCGGTGGTCGACGAGGCGACGCCGACCGGCCGGCCGCTCATCGCCTACGGCCGGGTCAAGCTGGCGACAGAGCGGGCGCTGGCGGACACCGCCACCCCCGGGATGGCGCTGATCACCCTGCGGCCCCCGTTCATCTGGGGCAAGGGGATGACGACGCTGCGCGAGACGGCGGAAGCGGCGGCCGGCGGCGGCTTCGCCTGGATCGACGACGGACGCCATGTCATGGACTTCGTCCACGTCGGCAACCTCGCCGCCGCGGTGGCGGCCGCGCTGAGCCGCGGCCGGGACCGCGGGGTCTACTACGTCACCGACGGCGCGCCGATGCGGATCCGGGACTTCTTCACCCCGGTCCTGGCCACCATGGGCGCCGACGTCAGCGGGGCGCGGAGCTTCCCGCTCGCGGTCGCCGCGCCGCTCGCCTGGGTCCTCGACCGGGTGTGGCGGCTGCTGCGCCGCCCCACCCCGCCGCCGCTGTACGACTGGCTGGTTGCGATCATGGGGCGCGACCGCAGCTACGACATCAGCAGGGCCCGCGCCGAACTGGCCTACCGGCCGAGCGTGAGCTTCTCGGAGGGGCTGGAGGGTCTGCAGGCGTCGGTGCGGTAGCCGCGCTCCCCGCGCCGCCACTCGGCATTACCGGCAGGTAGCCAAGGCGGCGGGACGCACCTACCATTCCGGCATGGCTCTGGACCCCACGCCGCACGCCGCGTCCGCCCCGTCCGACCCCGGTACCTCCGCACGCGAGCCGCTGGACCGGGCACTGCTCGACCGGCTGCGCGCGAAGGCGGCCGGCGGCGGGGCGGGCACCGTCACCACCACGGTGCCCTTCACCGGCGAGCCGCTGGTGGAGCTGCCGCTGGCCGACGCCGGCGACGTGGCGGCCGCCTTCGAACGGGCGCGGCGCGCTCAGCGCGCCTGGGCGCGGCTCGCCCCGCGCGACCGCGTCGCCCCGTTCGTGCGCTTCCACGACCTGGTGCTGCGGCGGCAGCACGAGATCCTGGACATCGTCCAGTGGGAGACCGGCAAGGCGCGCAAGCACGCCTTCGAGGAGGTCTACGACGCCGCGGCGGGCACCCTGTTCAGCGCGCGGCGCGCGCCCGGCCTGCTGGCCAGGCGGCGCCACCCCGGCGCGCTGCCGCTGGCCACCCGCACCTACGAGTTCCGCCGGCCCAAGGGCGTGGTGAGCGTCATCACGCCGTGGAACTACCCGCTCAGCCTGCCCGTCGGCGATGCCGTGCCCGCGCTGCTGGCCGGGAACGCGGTCGTCGCCAAGCCCGACACCCAGACGGCGCTCGCCACCCTGTGGTCCATCGAGCTGCTGGAGGAGGCGGGCCTGCCCGAAGGGCTCTGGCAGGTCGTGCTGGGCGAGCCCGCCGAGATCGGCGGCCCGCTGGTCGAGCACGCCGACCACATCGCCTTCACCGGCTCCACCCGGTCCGGCGCGCAGGTGGCGCGGGAGGCGGCCGGGCGGCTCAAGGGCGTGTCGCTCGAACTCGGCGGCAAGAACCCCGCCGTCGTCCGCTCCGACGCCGACCTGGACTGGACGGTCGAGGGCGTGCTGCGCGGCTGCTTCACCAACGCCGGGCAGCTGTGCATCTCGATGGAGCGCGTCTACGTCCACGAGGGGGTCTACGACGCCTTCGTCTCGCGCTTCGTGCGCGCCGTGGAGTCGATGCGGCTCGGCGCGGACCTCGACTTCACCGCCGACATGGGCTCGCTCACCTACCAGCGGCAGCTGGAGGCCGTCGAGCGGCACGTCGAGGACGCCCGCGCCAAGGGGGTGCGGGTGCTCGCGGGCGGCCGGGCCCGCCCCGACCTCGGCCCGCTGTTCTACGAGCCGACCGTGCTCGAAGGCGTCACCGAGGAGATGGCGGTCTGCGCCGAGGAGACCTTCGGCCCGGTCGTCGCCCTCTACCGGGTGCGCGACGACGACGAGGCCGTCGAGCACGCCAACGCCACCGGCTACGGGCTGAACGCCAGCGTGTGGACCCGCGACGTCCCCGGCGGCCGCCGCCTGGCCGAGCGGCTGGAGGCGGGCACCGTCAACATCAACGACGGCTACGGCGCCGCCTTCGCCAGCTACGGCGCCCCCATGGGCGGTATGAAGCGCTCGGGCCTCGGCCGTCGCCACGGTGCCGAGGGGCTGCTCCGCTACACCGAGGCGCAGACCATCGCCAGCCAGCACTACGTGCCGCTGTCGGGGCCGCCCGGGATGCGCGGCGACACCTACGCGGCGGTCCTCACCGCCGTGCAGCGGCTGGCGAAGCGGCTGCGGATCAGGTAGCCGGAATTTTCTTCGCTCCGGATGTCGAGAACGCGGCACCGGCTCCGTCCCAGGGGTGACAGCGGCCAGAACGGGCCGCACGACGGAGGAGGACCACCACCATGATCGAGCAGATGCACCACACCAGCGTCGTCGTCGAGGACCTCGCGGCCGCGGTCGCGTACTTCGTCGAGCTGGGCATGGAGCTGGAGGGCGAGACCACGGTCGAGGGCCCGTCCGTCGACGGCCTCTGCGCCCTCCGCGACGTCCGCGCCGACATCGCGATGGTGCGCACCCCCGACGGCCGCAACCGGCTCGAACTGACGAAGTACCACCGCCCGGAGGCCGTCGGCGCGACCGACGCACCCGTGAACACCCTCGGCCTGCGCTCCATCATGTTCACCGTGACCGACCTCGACGACACCATCGCCCGCCTGCGCCCCCACGGCGGCGAACTCGTCGGAAAGCTTGAGAGGTACGAGAACGCCTACCGGCTCTGCTACCTGCGCGGGCCGGCGGGGATCATCGTGGCGCTGGCGGAGCGGATCGGGTGAGGGGAGTCGGCAGCGCGGCGCTGCCGTGTCACCGCAAGGCGGTACGTTCAGGAACCATGGACGTCCGTACCGAAAGTGAACGCATGCGCTATGTGCTGTCCGACCCCGGCGAGGGCGCGGTCGTGTGGGAGCACGTCGGCCCGTGGTCCGAAGCCGACTACTTCGCGCTGCCGACCGACGGGGCGCGGGGCGAACTGCTCGACGGCGCGCTGTTCGTCAGTCCACGGGGCGAGCGCCTGCACCAGCGGGTCACCGGGAACCTGTGCACGCTGCTCGACACGTACGGGCGGACGCACCGCACCGAGGCGCTGCCGCAGGTCTACGTCCGGCTCGCCCCGGGCCGGATCGTCATCCCCGACGTGGCGGTCTGCCCCGACGACTGCGAGGGCGACGCGGTCGCGGCGGCGGACCTGGCCGTCGTCGCCGAGGTGTCCTATCCGGCCACCCGCGCCATGGACGGCGTGCTCAAGCCCGTGCTGTACGCCGAGGCCGGGATCCCCACCTATGTGCTGGTGCGGGTGGACGAGGCTGCTCCGGCGGCGAGCCTCCGGGTCGGGGTGCACGTCCTCGGACACGGCCGGTACCGGCGGATCGCCGAGGCGGGGTGCGGCGGGAGCCTGGTGGTCCCCGGCCGCACCGAGCCCTTCGACCCGGCCGTCCTGCTGCGCTGACACCGGTCACGGAGCGAGGCGGTGGTGCGATCGTTAGACTGGCCGCATCCCGTTCTCACCTGTGGAAGGTCCATCGTGGCTGCTGCCGGGGCGTCTGACGCCGGTTTCGACACCGTACTCGTGGTCGACTTCGGGGCGCAGTACGCACAGTTGATCGCCCGCCGGGTGCGGGAGTGCCATGTCTACAGCGAGATCGTGCCGCACACGATGCCGGTCGGGGAGATGCTGGCCAAGCGGCCCAAGGCGATCATCCTGTCCGGCGGGCCCGCGTCGGTCTACGCGGAGAACGCGCCGCCCGTCTCTGAGGGGCTGCTGCTCACCGGGGTGCCGACCTTCGGCATCTGCTACGGCCACCAGGTGATGGTGCGGGAGCTGGGCGGCACCGTCGCGCAGACGGGCATGTCGGAGTTCGGCCGCACCATGCTGTCGGTGGCGGAGGAAGGCACCCTGCTGGCGGGGCTGCCCGCCGAGCAGACGGTCTGGATGTCGCACGGCGACGCCGCCACCGCGGCGCCCGAGGGCTTCACGGTCACCGCGTCCACCCTGGGCGCCCCCGTCGCCGCCATGGAGGACCCCGCTCGCGGGCTGTACGGGGTGCAGTTCCACCCCGAGGTGCTGCACACCGAGCACGGCCAGGCGGTGCTGCGGCACTTCCTGTACGAGGCGGCCGGATGCCGCCCGAACTGGACGATGCTGAACATCGTCGAGGAGCAGGTGGCGCAGGTGCGCGAGCGGGTGGGCTCGGCCCGGGTCATCTGCGCGCTGAGCGGCGGCGTCGACTCCGCGGTGGCGGCGGCGCTGGTGCAGCGCGCGGTCGGCGAGCAGCTGACCTGCGTCTTCGTCGACCACGGCCTGCTGCGCAAGGGCGAGGCCGAGCAGGTGCAGAAGGACTTCGTCGCCGCCACCGGCGTCGACCTCAAGGTGGTCGATGCCGAGCGGCGCTTCCTGGACGCGCTGGCCGGGGTCAGCGACCCCGAGGAGAAGCGCAAGATCATCGGCCGCGAGTTCATCCGCGTCTTCGAGCAGGCCGCCCGCGAGGTGGTCGAGGCGGCCGACGCGGGCGGGGAGCCGGTGGAGTTCCTGGTCCAGGGCACCCTGTACCCCGATGTGGTGGAGTCGGGCGGCGGCAGCGGCACCGCGAACATCAAGTCCCACCACAATGTCGGCGGCCTGCCCGACGACCTCGAATTCCAGCTGGTCGAGCCGCTGCGCGCCCTGTTCAAGGACGAGGTGCGCCGGGTCGGCGAGGAACTGGGCCTGCCCCCCGAGATCGTCTGGCGCCAGCCCTTCCCAGGCCCCGGCCTGGGCATCCGCATCATCGGCGAGGTCACCGCCGAGCGGCTGGAGATCCTGCGCGAGGCCGACGCCATCGCCCGCGCCGAGCTGACCCGCGCCGGCCTCGACCGCGACATCTGGCAGTGCCCGGTGGTCCTGCTCGCCGACGTCCGCTCGGTCGGAGTACAAGGCGACGGCCGCACCTACGGCCACCCCATCGTCCTGCGCCCCGTCAGCAGCGAGGACGCCATGACCGCCGACTGGTCCCGGCTCCCCTACGACGTCCTCGCCACCATCTCCAACCGCATCACCAACGAGGTCCGCGCCGTGAACCGCGTCGTCTTGGACGTCACCAGCAAGCCCCCGGGCACGATCGAGTGGGAGTGAGAAGCGCTTCGGGCGCCACTCGCGGGTAGCGAGAGCCGCCCCGGGCGCGACCTCACCGGACATGGCAACCAAGGAGTGACCGCCGGCTTCGGCGGCCCCTCCCCGGTTGTGCTCCGGTCCTGCTCCCTTCAGTGGGCTTCGCGGTCCAGGTTGCTCACTTCGCGGACGGCGTCGGCGATGGCGCGGTAGTCCTTCTTGAGGATGGCGTCGTGGTTGCTGGGGACTTTGGCGCTGGTCTTGATGTGGGGGTTGCGGGCGGTGGCCGCGTCGAGGCCGGCGCGGATCTGTTCCTGTTCGTCGCCGCGGCTGCCCAGGGAGGTGCCCGAGGCGATGACGTAGCGGGTGGGGACGGTGATGGAGTCCAGGACGGGGCCGAGTTCGCGTTCGCGGGAGAGGACGCCGAGTTCGATGTTGCTCTCGGCCTGCTGGGCGGCGCTCATCCGGGGGGTCAGGCCGGTGGGGCGGAGGAGTGCGGTGAGCGGGCTCATGCGCTTGAAGAGCTTGCGGATGCGCTCGGCCATGGCGTCGTCGAGCCAGTCGTGGGGGAAGGCGCCGTCGACCAGGACCGCGCCTACGGTGCGGTCGGGGTTGCGGGCGGCCCAGTGCGCCGCGACGACGGCGCCGTAGGACCAGCCGACGACCAGGGCCCGGTGCACGCCGCGGGCGGCGAGGACGGCGTCGACGTCGCGGACGGCCGCTTCGAAGGAGTAGTCGGCGGAGGGTCTGGACTTGCGGCCGCGGGCGCGCTCGTCGTAGGTGATGTGGCGCCACTCCGTGCCGAGGTCGGCGATGACGCGGCGCCAGTAGCCCTGGGTGGCGAACTGGCCGTTGAGGTAGACCACCGGGAGGCCGGGGCCGCCGGTGTCGGTGGCGGCGAGGGCGGTGTCGTCGACCGGGATCATGCCGGTCCAGGCCGAGGCGGTGGCGGAGGACTTGTTGCTGGTCATGTGCTGCACCTGTTCTGTGTCGGGGTGGTTCTGCGTGGGGCGCGGGTCCTCGGGGCGGCCGGGCCGTGGCGGTGACGGGAGGTCGTCGCTTCGGGCCCGGCCGGGCGGGCGGTCGTGCTCTTTCAGAGGCTGCGGGCGGTGATGTCGCCCTGCTCGGTGGTGGCGCGGATGTCGAGTTCGGTGGTGCCGTTGTTCTTGAGGGAGTTGCTGACGCGGCCGTAGCTCGTTGCGGCGTCCAGGGCGGCCGAGACCCCGCCGGCGGCGGTGATCGTGATGTCGCCGGACTGGGTGCGGAGCGCGACGGTGCCGCGGACGGCCTCGGCGATCCGGATGTCGCCGCGCTGGGTGCTGATCTCCGCGGGGCCGGTCAGCCGGCCCAGCTCGACGTCGCCGTCGAGCGCGGTGAGGTGGACGCTCGCGGCCTCGTCGATCTTGATCTGGCGGTACGCGCCGTCGAAGGAGAGCTCGCCGAGGCGGCCGACGCCGCGGAGTTCGGACCCGGCCGACCTGCCCTCGACGCGGGAGCCGGTGGGCAGCTGGACGGTGACCTCCAGGGCGCCGGAGTGGCCGAGGATCCGGTTGTCGGGCTCGGGGGTGTGGATTCGCAGGACGCCGTCGGCGTAGCTGACGGTGGTGCGCTCGGCGGTCTTGGTGTCGCGGCTCTTGGCGGGGTCGGCCGGGCGGACCTCGACGGTGGTGTCGGCGCGGTCGGCGGCGATGACCTGGACGCGTCCGGCGGGGATCTCCACGACGGCGGTGATCGGGGCGGGGGTGGTGAAGGTCTGCATCGTGTGCTCCTGCGTGCTCGTTGTTTCCGACATCGCAAAAGCTACGTTGCTTTCCAAATTTCTTCAACATGCATGTTGCGAAAGCCGAGCATCTATACAGGTCAAAGACGTGAAATCATTGCAATGGGTGTGAAATCAATGCAATGATGCGCCGCTTGTGCGTTGCAATGTAGGTCGGTGAACGCTATGGTGGCGCCATCGGGACACACGAGGGGAGATCGCGATGCCGGGAGGCAGGCTCACCCAGCAGGACCGCCAGCAGATCGCGCTGGGGCTGGCCGACGGCCTGGCCTACGCCGAGATCGCGCGGCGGCTGAGCCGCCCCACCTCGACGGTCACGCGCGAGGTGATGCGCAACGGCGGGCCCACCGCCTACCGGCCCGAGCTGGCGCACCGCGCCACCGAGCGCCGCACCCGCCGCCGCAGGCCGGCCGCGCCCCCGGGGGCGCCGAGCCCGCAGCCGCACGGACGCGACGCCGAGGCGGTGGCCGACTACGAGGAGCGGCTGACCACCCTGCTGATGGCCTCGGGGCTGCCCAAGATGACGGCCCGGGTGCTGACCTGCCTGTTCGTCACCGACGAGGGCAGTCTCACCGCCGCCGAACTCGCCCGGCACCTCCAGGTCAGCCCCGCGTCCATCTCCAAGGCCATCTCCTTCCTGGAGGGGCAGACCCTGATCCGGCGGGAGCGCGACGAGCGCCGCCGCGAGCGCTACGTCGTCGACGACGAGCTGTTCTACCAGTCGACCCTCGCCAGCGTGCGGGGGCACGAGCAGCTGGTGGCGACGGCCCGCCAGGGCGCCGTCATCCTGGGCCCGGGCACCCCGGCCGCCGCCCGGCTGGAGAACATCGCCCGCTTCATGGACTTCATCAGCGAGAGCATCGCCCGCGCCGCCGAACAGGCCCGCGAGGTGCTGCACACCAAGCCCGAAGCGTCGCCGGACGCGACCGCCCGGCCCGCCCCGGCCCGGGCGGCGGACTAGCGCCGACCGCCCGCCGCGCGGTCGCGCTACGCGGCGTATCCGCCGTCGATCCTCAGCACCGCGCCGGTGACGTAGGACGCCTGCGGGGTGGCGAGGAAGGCGACGCCCGCGGCGATCTCCTCCGGCCTGCCGTACCGCCCCATCGCCGCTGTCGGCAGGAACACGGCTGCGGCCGGGCCGTCGGCGGGGTTTCCTTCGGTGTCGACGAACCCGGGTTGGACGACGTTGACCGTGATGCCCCGGTGCGCCAGATCGCGGGCCGCGCCCCGGCTGAAGCCCTCAAGGGCCGACTTCGTGCCCGTGTAGTACGCCATCCCCTGGAAACCCGCCCGAGTGGCCACGCCCGAGCTGATGCTGATGATCCGCCCGCCGTCGGGCAGCAAGGGCACGGCCGCCTGGATCCCGGCCACCACACCGGTGTAGTTGACGGCGAGCTGCCGGTCGATGGCGGCCTGGTCGACGGGCTCGCCGCCGAGGAGGCCGCCGCCGCTTACGGCCGCGTTGCTGACCAGGATGTCCAGCTTGCCGAACTGCTCGACCACGCGCTGGATCAAGCCCGCCGCCTGCGCCGCGTCCGCCTGGTCGGCCTGGAAGGCCGCCGCGCGCACCCCCTTCGCCTCCAGGTCGGCGACCACGGCCTTGGCCCGATCCGGCGAGGACGAGTAGCTGATCGCGACATCGGCCCCTTCGTCGGCCAGCGCCAGCGCCGACGCCGCCCCGATTCCGCGCGAGCCGCCGGTCACGATCGCCACCTTGCCGTCCAGCTTTCCCATGTGCTTCCCGCTTTCCCAGGTACGACCGGCCACGGAGTTGTTGACCGTTCGGTCCACTATGACGCGTAGTGGACCGAACGGTCAAGAATTCGTATCCTGGTTCGCATGGCACGTCCGCGATCGTTCGATGAGAAGCAGGTGCTGACCGCCGTCCGCGACCAGTTCTGGGACGCCGGTTACGCCGCCACCTCGCTGGAAGACCTGATGCGGGTCAGCGGGCTGGGCAAAGGCAGCCTGTACGCGGCCTTCGGTGACAAGCGCCGGCTGTTCCTCCGGGTGCTGCGCGGCTACACCGACGACAGTCATGGCCATCTTCGGAGAGCCCTCGCCGAGACTCCAAGGGCGCTGGACGCACTCCGCGCGCTCCTTGAGGCACCGACCGGCGCCACCACGCGGCGCGGCTGCCTGATGGCGAACAGCACCTGCGAACTCGGCAACGCCGATCCGGACGTCCTCGCCCACGCCCACCGCACCTACGAGACGTCCACCGCGCTGATCGGTGACTGCGTCGCCCGCGCCCAGCGCGAAGGCGACCTGCCGGCCGGAGCGGATCCGATCGAAACGGCGCGGGCCCTCCTGGCCGCGCAGCAAGGGCTCTTGTTCATGAGCCGGACCGGGATGGACGCGGCCGCGCTGAGCGCCACGGCACGATCCCTCGCGGCTCAGCTCCTGCCGGACCCGGCCGGCGACTGAGCCGACAGGCGCGAGCGGGCCGTTCGCGCCGAGCCCTGTTCGCGCCGGTGCCGTGCTCGGCCACATGCCGTCACCACCGGCCACCGCTTGAGACCGGTCGCTACGATGCTCGCGGACCATGACGGGCGGCGGGTTCGAGTCGCCGAAACGCGAGGAGTGCGGATGCAGCCGGATCCACCGCAGCCCGGGGTGCCCCAGTACAGTCGGCCGCCGATGGCGGGCGGGCCCGCGCCGTGGGACGGCGGGCCGAGCCCGTCGGCGGCGGCCAGGCCGAGGGCGAACGCCGCGGCCGCGGTGACCGCCGGAGTCCTGGCGCTGCTCACCGCCGCCGCACTCGTGTGGTTCGCGCTCTACAACGTCGTCTACGTCGGCAGGGCGATCGGATTGTCCGGCGTGGTGCTGGAGAACGCGGTCGGCGGGATCGTCGGCGCCGCGTTGCTGCTGGTGGCGGCGGGGTTCACCTTCGCACGCAGGATTCCCGGCGCGTGGACGCTGTGCGCGCTGTGCATGCTCTACATCGTGGCGACGATCTTTGTGGCGCCGCTGCTGCGGGGCACACCCTTCGTTGAGCAGCTAAGGTTCGTCTTCAGCTTCGGCGAGGGCGACGACGCCGCCGTTGCGCTGTCGGTCATCTTCGGCGCGCTGACGGCGATCGCGGCGGCGACCGCCGGAAGCGTGAAGTCGTACGGGACGGCCAGGGTTGCGCCACCTGGTCCGTGACCACGGGCATGGCGCGGCCCCCGGCTGAGGCCGGGGGTCGGTGGAGGCGGGTGCTACAGCGTGTTGTCGCGGATGGCCTGGAGGAAGGCGTTCCATTCGGGGGCGCTGACGGTGATGTGCCCGGCCTGGCGGTTCTTGGTGTCGCGGATGTCGGCGCGGTCGGTGTGCTGGCGGACCTCGACGCAGTTGGCTCCGCCGTCGCTGTAGCTGGACTTGTGCCAGTTGTCGGCCTCGGATGCCATGCTCGTGCTCCTTGCGGCAGGGGCTAGAGGGTGTCGCTCTTGATGGCCTGTAGGAAGGCCGACCATGCGGTCTTGTCGAAGGTGATGTATCCGGCGTGGCGGTTCTTGGTGTCGCGCACGTCGGCGCGGTCGGCGTGCTGGCGGACTTCGACGCAGTTGCCGGAAGCTGAGCTGTGGCTGGACTTGTGCCAGCGGAGTTCGGACATCGCTGTGCCTCCTCGTTCGACTGCTTTGAGCAAACGACGGGATGGGGCTGGGGTCAACGCTTCGCGGTGGACGCGCTCGACAACATGGCTCTGGCGATCGCACGCATGTCGTCGGTTCACCACGTCGCTGTTCATGTGGCGGAATCGTGCTGCTTTGCCGGGGCGGTCGGGGTGCTCGCGGACCTCCACGCAGCTTCCCGATGCGCCGCTGTAGCTGCTCGTGTGCCACCTGGGTTCGGACATCGCCGTGCCTCCTCGTTGGACTACCTCGATCAGACGACGGGACCGGCACGGAGTCGATTCGATACCGCCCGTGTACACGGTTTGGAAGTCGTTATGGAGCTGTCCGTGTCAGGTGCTCAGGAGCTGCGCGACCTTGGCGAAGTTGCGGGTGAGCGAGTCGAGGATGATTTTTCCTTTTTCGGCTGTCCCTTGGGATGGGCGGCCGATGACGCCGGTCTTGGTGTAGTGGTGCAGCCCGGTGGTGGGTAGGTGGCGGCGGTCGTGGGCGGTGTGGTCGGCGGTGTCGTTGCCGGGGCGGACGAGGTCGGGGTGGGTGTGCAGGAGGATGGAGGTTTCGAGTTCTCCGGCGTGCATGTCCTCGTGCGTGGACGAGGTCAGGTGTGCGGCGGTTCTGGCTTCTTCCCAGTCCTCCTTGGCGGGGTAGAGCGCCATGTGCCGCCCTTGGGCGTTGGCTTCTTGGACCGCGTTGCCCAGGACGTAGTTTCCGCCGTGGCCGTTGACGACGGCCAGAGCGGTGGGTCCCGCGGCGGTGACCGAGGCGTAGATGTCGTTGACGACCGCGTAGAGGGTGGGGGCGGAGATGCTGACGGTGCCCGCCCAGGCGGCGTGCTCATGGGAGCAGGAGACCGTGATCGGCGGCAGCAGCAGGACCGGGTAGGTGTCGGCGATCTCCCGGGCGATGGCGCAGGCGATCAGGGTGTCGGTGGTCAGCGGGAGGTGGTCGCCGTGCTGCTCGAAACTGCCCACAGGCAAGACGGCCAAGCGCGCCGCACGCCGCTGCTCATCGCCCGAGGTCGCCGTGGTGAGCAGATGGTTCAACGAAACTCCTCCTGAGGCAGCCGCCGGAACGAGGCGATCAACTGATCCAGCCTCGTCCGCAAGTCTGCCATGGCAGGGTCGCCGGACCAGGTATCCAATCGTCGGTGCAGCGTTGCGAGCTGGCCGACCACGCGTCCCGAGCCTAGGGGCAAGGCCAAGGCCAGGGCTTCTTCGGCCGCTCCACGTGCTTGCTCGGGCGCATCGGCCACGGCATAAGCCGTGGCTAGCCGGGAAAGGCACAGGGCTCGGTCCCGGACCTGGTTGGGGTCGGACCAACGAGAGCGGCTGACTTCGAAGATCTCCACGGCCGTGGCCGGGGGTCGGGTGGGGGCGGGTGCTACAGCGTGTTGTCGCGGATGGCCTGGAGGAAGGCGTTCCATTCGGGGGCGCTGACGGTGATGTGCCCGGCCTGGCGGTTCTTGGTGTCGCGGATGTCGGCGCGGTCGGTGTGCTGGCGGACCTCGACGCAGTTGCCGGAACCGGTGCTGTGGCTGGACTTGTGCCAGGTGGGTTCGGTCATCGCGGTGCTCCCTGTTCGACTGCTTTGAGCAAACGACGGGATGGGGTTGGGGTCAACGCCTTGCGGCGGCCGTGCTGGCGCGACCCCCGGCCGTGGCCGGGGGTCGGGTGGGGGCGGGTGCTACAGCGTGTTGTCGCGGATGGCCTGGAGGAAGGCGTTCCATTCGGGGGCGCTGACGGTGATGTGCCCGGCCTGGCGGTTCTTGGTGTCGCGGACGTCGGCGCGGTCAGCGTGCTCGCGGACCTCCACGCAGTTCTGCGACCCTGCGCTGTAGCTGGACTTGTGCCAGTTACCCATCTCAGTTGCCATGCTCATACTCCTTGAGGCGGGACTTCAAGAATTGCACCGACTCGCGAGGGCTGCGGGCACTCGCTTGCAGCAGGCTGAACGTCGTCATGAACTGCCGAACCCGACCGGGTTCGTCGGATGTCTGTCCACGATAGACGGTCTCGACATGTGCGACATCGGGGGCGGAGGCTGAGGAGAGGACCGAGAAGGGTCCGTCCAGGCCTGGGTGCGGCCACAGGCCGAAGGGGTAGAGCTGGATCATGACACGGCTGGACTCCGCGATCTGGATGAGAGTCCTGATCTGCTCGGCCATGACCTCGGCCGGGCCGATGTCCCGCAACACGATGGTGTCGTCCAGCACCACGTGGTAGCCCGGCGTCTGTGCCCCAAGAATCCGGGCGGCTCGGGCCATCCGGGCGGCGACGAAGTCGTCCACGTCCTCCGGAGTGAGCCATGACGAACCCGCCGCCACGATGGCCTGCGCATAGCTTCGAGACTGGAGCAGCCCTGGGACCAAGGTCGGGTGCCACTCCCGAACCATCTCTGCCTCGGCTTGCAGGTCGGTCAGTGTGTCCAGCCAGTCCACACCTCCGTCCTCGTACAGCTCGCGATGTAGCCGTACTAAGCGACCCTTGGCCTTGAGTATCCGGTCGGAGAGTCGGACGTCGTGAGGGGCCATAGGCCGTTCACCGCGCTCCACATTGGAAATATGGCTATCGCTCTTCGAAATCGCCCTTCCTAGGGCAATCTGGGTCATTCCTGCCGCTCGCCTTGCAATGGCGAGCGCTCGGCCAAATCGGGCATCTGAGACTGATATCTCGCTCATGAAGCCATGAAATCAGGCTTGAGCAGGGTTTTCTAGTGATCTTTCGAAAATTCTACAGGAATTTTCGCTAGTTCTCGCGTTAGCTTTTTCCCCTTCCTTTTGCTCCGGGCGGAAGCGCACGCTTGCTCTTAACGGTCGAACCCCCGCGACAGCGCGCAGGGCCGTCCGGGGGTATGGCCACCAAACGCACTAGAGGAGTGGTGACAGATGGACTTTATCCGTCGACTCGCACGACATGGGTGGGCTTTCGGCGCATCGACCCGCAGTCGCGGCCGACACCTGCGGAGCGCCGAGCGTCAGGTGCCGACCCGCACCCGCGTGTGGCCGCCCGTCGTCGGGCGGGCGCGTGTGGGTGAGACGACCGAATGGCTCCCGCTCGACCACTACGTCCCCCAGGGCCGTCCCGCGATGGTCCGTCCCTACCTGATCGCCCACGAGCGCGCGCAGCTGGCCGGGGCGGGGGTGGCCCGATGATCGCGGCGCAGGCGGAACTGGCGCTGCGGGCGCCGATGGTCTCGACATGTGAGCTGCCTGGCGACCTCGACTCGGTGCACACCGCGCGGACCTGGGTGTACGGCGAACTCGAAAAGCACGCGGGAGTCGCCGCCGTTCCCACCGACGTGGCGGATCTAGCCGTCCTGCTGGCTTCGGAGCTGGTGACCAACGCGGTCCGGCACACCGGCAGCTGCCGCACCGGCGGGACGTTCTCCGTCGAAGTGCAGCGCCGCGACGACCGGGTGCGCATCGCCGTGCGCGACGAGGGCTCCCCTGACGGCTACCTGCCCAAGGTGACCCACCCCGACGACGACCAGGCCGAGACCGGTCGGGGCCTGCGCATCGTGGCCGGACTCTCCACCTCGCACGGCTACCACTGCGAACCCACCGGCACCACCGTCTACTTCGAACTGGTCTGGCGCGGCTACGACCCCGCCTTCCCGGTCTACCGCTACACCGACATCATCCCCTGATCGTCCCGGCCGTGGGGGTCGAGCGGCCGCCCGCCCCCGTCCTACCCCAAGCGGGGGCGGTGCGGCTCGATGGGGGAGGCTCCCCTCACGGCCGGGACCACCACCCGACAGCACCCGACACTGCCCGACACGACCCGACAGCACTCGACTGCACCGGACATCACCCGACCGCTCCTGACATCGGAGGACACCCCCGTATGCCCGCGTCCATGGTCCCGCTGGGCGAGGCCGCCCGGTTGTCGGGCCGCACCCCCCAAGCGTTGAAGGAGTTGGCCGACGCCGACGAGGTGTACGCCGTTTTCGTCAGCGGCCACTACTGGTTCGACCCCAGCCGCCTACCGGAGCACCTCCCACTCCCCGAAGAACTCCAGGGCGCCCTACCCGAACTCATGACCGCCCAGGAAGTGGCCCACCTGTTTCGGGTGCATCCCAAGACCGTGTCCAGCTGGGCCCGCCAGGGCAAGCTCACCTACATCCGCACCCTGGGCGGACACCGCCGCTACACCGCCGACGACGTCCGCCAACTCCTCAAAGAACAGACCACCGACGAGCCGCCGGACGACGACCACCCCTGACCGGCTACCCGCCCGCGCGCACCGTGGGCAGCCCGGATTCGCGCCAGGCGCGGTAGCCGCCGATCAGGTCGGTGGCCCGGGACAGCCCGATCTCGCGCAGCGAGGCGGCGGCCAGCGACGAGGCGTAGCCCTCGTTGCAGAAGACGATGATCCGCCGCTCGGGGTCGCCGGCCACCGGCAGCCGGTGCCTGCCGGTGGGGTCCAGCCGCCACTCCAGCACATTGCGGTCGATGACGAGCGCGCCCGGGATCAGCCCCTCGCCCTCGCGGTTGACCTCGGGGCGGATGTCGACCAGCATCGCCCCGGCGTCGCGCTCGGCGGCGGCCTCCACCGGGGTGACTCGGCGCAGCCCCTCGCGGGCGCGGGCGAGCAGCGCGTCCACGCCCGCCCCCGAGGGTTCGTCGTCGGTCCGCCGGTAGATGCTCACAGCAGGTCACCGTACCGGAGCGCGGCCGGAGTCGGCGGCGCTCCGACCGCACCCGGCTCGGGGTGGTCGGTGAGGATGCTGCGGGTGCGGTGCAGGGCGCCGCGCCCGTCGATCCGGTAGTACGACATCGCGGTCAGTGGCGGCGAGTACGCGTGCACGCTGACCGCCGGGGCCGCCCCCTCGTTCACCACATCGTGGACATGCCCGACCGGGAAGCCCACCGAGCCGCCCTCCGGGTGCGGCTGGTCGCGCAGCGCGCCGTCGCCGCCGACCCAGTGCCGCTCGGTCAGGGTGCCCGCGACCACGGTCAGCGCGCCGAGCGAACCGGCGTGGTCGTGCAGCTCGGTGGACTGCTCGCGCGTCCAGGTGATGAGCCAGACGTCGACGTAGCCGTCCGCGGCGATCCGGCGCGACCACCGGTTCACCGGATCGATCCGGTAGGGGTGCCGCCCGGCCCGCACGTCGGCGGCGACGGCGCGGGTGAGGGCGACGAGTTCGTCCAGCCGGAACGGCGTCGGGCCGCTCAGCGCGGGGACGCCGGGGTGCGCGGCGGTGCGGGCGGGGTCGATGACGGACATGGCGTGCCTTTCCGGTGGTTCTGGTCGGTGGGCTGGGGACCGCACCGGCGACACCACTGGTCGAACACGTCCTCGCGCCGGGGCGCCCAGCCCGCGGCTACGCGTTGATCGCGGACGACTGCGCACATGATCCAGAGTAAACCACATTCTCTATGGGAATAGTCGGCTTTCTCGCGGGTCCCGCGCGTGCCGTGCAGTCCGCCGCCCGGCAGTCCCTCCCGCGCCTCGGTCGCCCGCCGTCCGCCGCCGTCCGAACCGCGCTTGACGTGATGCCACATCCATAGCAAAGTGATATCACATTTCGCCGGACGGACCTGTCCGCGCCGACCGCGCGGCCCGTCCGGAGCACGAGGGAGAACCGATGATCGACCCGCACCCGCACCCGCACCCGCACCCACACCCGCGCACCGGCCACCCACCCGCACCCGCGCCGACCACCCCCGAGGCGGCGCCGCCCCGGCTGCACTACCTCGACAAGCTGCGCGTCCTGCTCACCGTGCTGGTGATCGCGCACCACGCCGCGCTCACCTACTCCGGCCTGCCGGTCTGGTACTACACCGAGGTCCCCGCCGACGGCAGCGGCCCGGTGATGCTCATGCTGATGGGCTACACCCAGTCCTTCTTCATGGGCGCGTTCTTCCTGGTCGCCGGGTTCTTCGTGCCCGGCGCCGCCGACCGCAAGGGCGGCCGCCGCTTCTGGCGCGACCGGCTGGTCCGCCTGGGCATCCCGGTGCTGTTCTTCCTGCTGCTGCTCCGCCCGCTGGTCAACTTCCACGGCTACGACACCTTCGCCGGATACGCCGCCGAGGCCGGGCTGCCGGAGCTGCCCTACTGGATGTACTACCTGTTCACCTGGGACCCGGGCCCGCTGTGGTTCGCTGAGCTGCTGCTGGTCTTCTCCCTCGGCTACCTGCTGGTGCGCCGCTTCACCGCCCGGCGCCGCACGACCGGCGCGGTGTCCGAGGCCAGACCGGCCGCGAGCCACCGGGTGCCCGGCCCGATCGACGTCGCCGTGTTCACCGCGGGCCTGATCGCCGTCACCTACCTGTGGCGGATCCTGGTCCCGACCGGCTCCTACCTGCCGTTCGTGGCGCTGCCCAGCCCATCCTTCCTGCCGCAGTACACCGCCCTGTTCGTCGTCGGCGTCTACGCCTACCGGCGCGACTGGACGCGAGGGCTGACCGCCCGCGCCGGATGGGTGGGCCTCGCGGCGGCGCTCGCCGCCGGGCTGGTGCTCCGCCCGGTCACGCTCGGCTTCGCGGAGGGCCGCGGCTTCGGCCACGGCACCTGGGAATCACTCGTGGTCGCGACCTGGGAGTCGGTCTACGCCGTCGGGATCACCATCGCGCTGCTGGTGCTGATGAAGGCGCGCTTCAACCGACGCGGGCGCTTCGGCGACTTCCTGGCCGACCACGCCTACACCGTCTACATCACCCACCCGCTGGTGATGGTCGCGCTCGGCTTCGCGCTCAGCGCCGCCGAGCTGCCCGGCCTGGTGAAGTTCGCCGCCCTGGCCCTGCTCTCCGTCCCGCTGTGCTGGGGGCTGGCCTACGGAGTGCGCGCCCTGCCCTACGCGAAGCGGGTGCTGTGAACTTCGGGCGCCAAGCTCAGCCCCGGCGCCGCTTCACGATGAAGCGGATCAGCCAGAGCAGCACCAGCGCCCCGAGCACCGCGGGCACCACCCGCTTCACCACCGGCCCGCCCGCCAGGTCGAACACGTCGATGGTGTCCTCCGGGCGCGGCGGCTCGTACAGGCCGCCCGCCGGGGCGTCCGCGCCGGTGCGGGGGCCCGGCTCGGCCGCGCTCGGCGAGGGCTCCGACACCTGGTCGGAGCCGATCGCGCCCGCCCCGGGCGCGGTGCCCGGCACCGCGGCCGCCGAAGCGGCGGCCGGGGCCTCGGCCCCGGCCGCCGTGGCGCCCGACGGACGGGCCCCCGTTAGCCGCTCGGCCAGGTTCGCGGCGAAGCGGTCGGCCAGTTTGGCGCTGACGTCGGCCATCACACCCCGGCCGAACTGCGCCACCCGCCCGGTCACGTTCAGGGTGGTGGCCACCCGCACCCGGGTGGAGGCACCCTCGCCGTACAGCACCGCCCGCACCGTCGCCTTCGCGGTGCCGGAGCCGCGCGCCTCCTTGCCACTGCCCTCGATCACCACCGTGCCGGTGTCCTGGTTGCGCTCCACGAAGCGGGCCGAGCCCTTGTAGGTGACGGTGATCGGGCCGACCTTCACCTTGATCCGCCCGCTGAACTCGCCGTCGTCCACGGAGTCCAGGGTGGCCCCGGGCATGCACGGCGCCACCTGCTCCACGTCGACGAGCACCGGCCACGCCCGCTCGATCGGGACCGGAACGGTGAATTCGTTCTCCAGCTGAGTGCTCATCGCGACCCGACGCCTCCGTTCGTGCACTTGCCCGGCGCTCCCGAACAGGTACCCAGTTTTGCCGACCTACCCTTACGCGCACCGCATCCCAGGGCGCGGGAACGGGCCGGGCCCGAGAGCCCGGCCCGCGGCACCCCTCAGCCGGACGCGGCCGCCGCCAGCGCCCGCCCGGTGAGCACCCGCGCCAGATGACGACGGTAGTCGGCCTGGGCGTGCAGGTCACTCGGCGGGGCCGCCTCCGCGTCGGCCTGCTCGGCCGCGGCGCGCAGCGGCCCGGCCGCGAGCCCGGCGCCGGCCGCCGCCGACTCCGCCGCCCGCGCCCGCACCGGCACGGCGCCCATATTCGTGAGTCCGATCCGCGCCTCCGCGACGGCCCCGTCCCGCTCGCGCACCGCCGCGGCGACCCCCACGACCGCCCACGACTGCGCCGTGCGGGCGAACTTCTCGTAGTGGAAGCCCCAGCCCGCCCACACCTTGGGCACCCGCAGCCCGGTCAGCACCTCGCCGTCGTCCATGGCGGTGGTCAGGTAGTCGACGAAGAAGTCCGCCGCCGCCAGCTCGCGCACCCCGTCCGGCCCGGACACGGCCATCCGCGCGTCCAGCACCAGCGCCACGGCCGGCAGGTCGCCCGCCGGATCCGCGTGCGCCAGCGAGCCGCCGATCGTGCCCCGGTGCCGCACCGCCGGATCGGCCACCGTCGCGGTCGCCCGCGCCAGCAGGGCGCAGTGCTCGCGCACCAGCGAGCTGTGCAGCACCTCGTAGTGGGTGGTGGCCGCGCCGATCCACAGGAAGTCGCCGTCGTCGCGCACCCCGCGCAGCTCGGCGATCCCGCCCAGGTCCACCAGGACCTCCGGATAGGCCAGCCGCATCCGCAGCAGCGGCAGCAGGCTCTGCCCGCCCGCCAGCACCTTGGCGTCCTCGCCGGCCTCGGCCAGCGCCGCCACCGCCCCGGCCAGGCTGTCGGGCCGGACGTAGTCGAAGGGCGCGGGGATCATCGGGCACCTCCGTTCCGGGCGGCCGCGTCCCACAGCGCCCGCCAGACCCGCTCGGGCTTGCACGGCATCTCCACATCCGCCACCCCGTAGGGGCGCAGCGCGTCCACCACCGCGTTCACCACGGCCGGGGTCGACGCGATCGTGCCCGCCTCGCCGACGCCCTTGGCGCCCAGCGGGTTGCCGGTGGCCGGGGTCTCGGTCCGGTCCGTCACGAAGTCCGGCAGGTCCGCCGAGGACGGCAGCAGGTAGTCGGCCATCGTGGAGGTGAGCAGGTTGCCCTCGGCGTCGTGCACCGCCTCCTCGTACAGCGCCTGCGCGATGCCCTGCGCCAGCCCGCCGTGCACCTGCCCCTCCACGATCAGCGGGTTCACCACCTTCCCCACGTCGTCCACGGCGACATAGGAGCGGACCGACACCCGGCCCGTCTCGGTGTCCACCTCCACCGCGCACAGGTGGGTGCCGTGCGGGAAGGAAAAGTTGTCCGGGTCGAAGGCGGCGTCGGAGTCCAGCGAGGGCTCCACCCCCTCGGGCAGGTCGTGCGCGGCGAACGCGGCCAGCGCCACCGCCTGGATGCCGACTGACGGCTCGGGCGTGCCGCGCACCGCGAAGGCGCCATCGGTGAACTCCACATCGCCCACATCCGCCTCCAGCAGGTGGGCGGCCAGCCGCCTGGCCTTGTCCACCACCCGCTCGCAGGCGCGCACCACCGCCGTGCCGCCGACCACCAGCGAACGCGAACCGTAGGTGTCCATGCCCCTGGGCCCCACCTGGGTGTCGCCCGACAGCACCCGCACGTCCTCGAAGGGCACCCCCAGCCGGTCGGCGACGATCTGGCTCCACGCCGTGGCATGGCCCTGGCCGTGCGGGGTGGAGCCCGTCACCACCTCCACCTTGCCCGTAGGCAGCATCCGCACCGACGCGTGCTCCCAGCCGCCCGCCGCATACGACAGCTCCCCGAGCACCCTTGACGGGGCCAGCCCGCACATCTCGGTGTAGGTGGAGATCCCGATGCCCAGCTGCACCGGGTCGCCCGCCTCGCGGCGCCGCGCCTGCTCCGCGCGCAGCTCTTCGTAGCCGAACAGCTCCACGGCCCGCGCGGTGGCCCGCTCGTAGTCGCCGGAGTCGTAGGTGAGCCCGCCGACCCCCGTGTAGGGGAACTCCTCGTGCCGGATCCAGTTGCGCCGCCGCAGCTCCAGCGGGTCCATGCCCAGCTCCGCCGCCAGCTCGTCCATGATCCGCTCGATCGCGAAGGTCGCCTCGGGGCGGCCCGCCCCCCGGTAGGCGTCCGTGGGCACCTTGGTGGTGAACACCCCGGTGCAGCTGAAGGCGTAGGCGTCCATCTTGTAGATGCCCGGGAACATGAAGGCGCCCAGGATCGGGATCCCCGGGGTGATCAGCATCAGGTAGGCGCCCATATCGGCCAGCAGGTCCACCTTGAGGCCGCGCAGCCGCCCGTCGCGGTCGGCCGCGATGGTGACGTCCTGGACCTGGTCGCGGCCGTGGTGGGTGGTCTGGAAGCCCTCGGTGCGCGACTCCGTCCACTTCACCGGCCGGTCCAGCCGCCGCGCCAGCAGCAGCGCCAGCACCTCCTCCGCCGTGACCTGGAGCTTGGAGCCGAACCCGCCGCCCACGTCGGGGGCGACCACCCGGATCAGGTGCTCGGGGATCCCGGTCACCATGGCCAGCATCACCCGCAGGATGTGCGGCACCTGGGTGGACGACCACAGCGTGAAGCCCTCGCCCTCGGGCGCGCAGACCACCGCCCTGGGCTCCATCGCCGCCGGGATCAGCCGCTGCTGCCGGTAGCGGCGGCGCAGCACCACCTCGGCGCCGTCGACGGCCGCCGCGATGTCGCCCGACTCGAAGGGCCACACGAAGCTGCGGTTGGTGCCCTTGTCCGCGTGGACCAGCGGCGCGCCCTCGGCCAGTGCCGCCGCCATGTCCACCACGGCGGGCAGCGGCTCGTAGTCCACCTCCACCGCCTCAAGCGCGTCGGCCGCCGCGTAGCGGTCCCGCGCCACCACGCAGGCGACCGCCTCGCCCACGTAGCGCACCTCCTCCACCGCCATCGGCGGGTGGTCGGGCAGCACGATGTCGGCGGTCACCGGCCACGCGCACGGCAGCGAACCCTGCTCGGCGGCGAGGTCGGCGCCGCTGAAGGCCGCCACCACCCCCGGCCGCGCCAGCGCCCCCGACACGTCGACGCTCCTGATCGCGCCGTGCGCCAGCGGGCTGCGCACGAAGGCGACGTGCAGCACGCCCGCCGGATCCAGGTTGTCGGTCCACCGGGTCCGGCCGGTCAGCAGCCGGGCGTCCTCCTTGCGCCTGCGCGCCCGGCCGATCTCGGGCACCCGCTCGGCCGCGTCCGGGGTGGCCGTCATCGCCCGGTCCCCCCTCCGGCCGGGGCGGACGCGTGCGCCGCCGACTCCGCGCCGGGCACCCCGCCCGGCAGCACGGCCGCCTCCGGCGCCGGGTGGATCCGGGCGCCCGGCGCGCCCATCTCCTCGGCGGCGGCCCGCACCGCGCGCACGATGTTGACGTAGCCGGTGCACCGGCACAGGTTGCCCTCCAGGCCCTCGCGGATCTCCGCCTCGCTCGGGTCGGGGTTCTCTCTCAGCAGGTCGACGGCGGCCATCACCATGCCGGGGGTGCAGTAGCCGCACTGGAGGGCGTGGCAGTCGGCGAAGGCGCGCTGCACCGGGTGGCCGCCGTCCGGCGCCAGGCCCTCGATGGTGGTGATCGCGCAGCCGTCCGCCTGCACCGCCAGCATCGAGCAGCTCTTCACCGAGAGCCCGTCGACGTGCACCGTGCAGGCGCCGCAGTTGGAGGTGTCGCAGCCGATGGGCGTGCCCACCTTGCCCAGGCGGTCGCGCAGGTAGTGGATCAGCAGCAGTCGGGGTTCGACCTCATCCTGGTAGACGACGCCGTCGATGGTCGTGTGAACGCGGGGCACCCGCCCCACCTCCCTCTCCTGTCGCTGGCAGGGGCGCACCGAGGTGCGGGGCGGGGCCGGTGGCCGCGGGTAGGGACGCTTCGGGAATCTACGGACATCGGCCGAGCCCCTGCGGGCAAGGTAACTCCGTAACACGCCCGCAACCAGACCCCGGCGGCGATCTTCCGGGGTGCGGCGGGCCGGGACCGGGGGGCCGCGCGGCCCGGCGCGGCGCTCAGTCGTCCTTGGGCCGCCAGCTCATCGCACGCGCCAGCCCGGCCGCGCCCAGGCCGATCAGCAGCGCCACCACCAGCCACAGCGGCTCGACCTGGACCGTGCCCCGGTTCTGCAGCAGCACGGCGACGCCCAGGCCGAGGAAGAGCAGCCCGGCCAGCAGCGAACCGTAGTCAGGGCGACGGCGCGACACGCGACACCTCCACCACGCCCACGGTGCTGTGCAGATCCAGCACGATCACCGGCGCCGCGTCGTCGGCCGGCTCCGCGGCCAGCGTCCGCCGCACGTCGAGATCGGCGCCGACGTGGTCGTCGCCGCCGATCGACGCGGCGCCGTAGCTCAGCGCGGTGCGCACCTCCACGTCCGCGCCCTGCGGCACCAGCACCTCCAGCAGCCCGAAATCGACGTCGGCGCCGACCGCCACCCGCTGCTCCGGCTCCAGCGGCAGCGCCGACAGGTCCAGCTCTCCCGCCCCCGCCTGCAGCGTGTAGACCGGCTGGACCTCGGCCGCCGACCGCGGCCGCCAGGTGACGTCGCTCAGCCAGGCGATACTCGGATCCATACTGCCGAACAGCAGCACCAGCGAGGCCATCGCGCCCAGCGGGATCAGCCCCCGGCCGTTGCCCACCCAGGTCGCCACCACCGCGAGCGCGCCGATCGTCATGACCATCCCGCCGACCGTGACCGTGAACCACGGCAGCCCCGCCGGCGGCGCCACCGAGGCGGCCAGCACCGCCCCCACCGCCGCCTCGATCAGCACCAGGCTGAACGCGACCATGCCCAGCGGCGCCCCCCGCTCGCGCCGCGCCACCCGCGCGGTGCGCACCGGGCGCGGGAGCCGCGGCGGCGCGTACGGCGGCACCGCGCTGTGCACGTCCTCCCACTCGTCGTCGGCGGCCGCCTTCCGCGGGATGTCCGGCACGGTGGCGCCCGGCGCGTACCCGGGCGCGGTCGCACCCGGCACGGTCGCGCCCGGCTCGAAGGCGCCCAGGTCGATCGGGCCGCCCTGCGCGGACACCGTCTGGCGCTGCGCCGGGTCGTAGTAGGACGGCTTCGGGGTGGTCGCGGGCGGCGGCGGGGCGGGCGCCGGGCTCGCCGCGCGCAGCCGCCGCGGCAGCCCGCGCAGCCGCTGCACCAGGTCAACGCCCCTGCTCCGCGCCACCAGCACCGCGAGCGTCAGCACCGTCGCGATCAGCAGCGTGCTCCAGCCCACCGGCGCCATCGACAGCAGCCCGAAGACCACCATGCCGACGCCGAGCAGCATCATCACCACGTCGTCGTCCAGGCGGCGGCGCAGCACCTGCTCGGCGGGGGCCGGGCCGCCCCGGTCGCCCGGCAGCATCAGCCACGCGGCCACGTACAGCACCACCCCGGCGCCGATCGCCAGCCCCAGCAGCGCGAAGGCCACCCGGATCAGCAGCGGGTCGATCCCGGTGTAGCGGCCGATCCCGGCGCAGGTGCCGGTGAGCACGGCGCGGCCGTCGAAACGCCGCAGCCGGCGCCCCCGCTCGCCGGCCATGGCCGCCGCCTCCTCGGTACCCACCGGTCGCCGCACCTCCTCGGTGTGTGGCCTGCTCGTCGGCTCGCCGCCGGACGGCCGCCCACCGTCCCATGGTCGCGCGCCGCGGACCGCGCGGCCATCAGGGTTGCCCCTGAGTCCCCCCTGACGAGGGCCGCGGCGCACCCG
The DNA here is from genome assembly GCF_003002095.1 of Allonocardiopsis opalescens. Lineage (GTDB taxonomy): Bacteria > Actinomycetota > Actinomycetes > Streptosporangiales > Streptosporangiaceae > Allonocardiopsis > Allonocardiopsis opalescens. The sequence goes on from NZ_PVZC01000003.1 coordinate 705,654, forward strand.
TGCGCGGAACCGGGGCGGGCCCTGATGCGCCCCGGCGCCCCGGCGTGCCACGATCACTCACGTGGTGACCACGCAGGAGGAGCTACCGCGCGCCCACCGGCCGCACGACGGCCGGCTGGTCAGCGGAGTGTGCGCGGGGATCGCCGCCCACCTCGGCCTCGACCCCGTGATCATACGGCTGGCCGTCATCGGGCTGAGCGTCGGCGGCCTGGGCGTCGCCGCCTACGTCGCGCTCGTCTTCTTCATGCCGCCCGCCCCCGCCGCCCCGCCCGACACCGACACGGCCGGCGGCCGCTCCGGCGCCACCGCCGCCCCCACCCGCGACCGGGGCCAGCTGCTCGCCTACGGCCTGGTCGCCGCCGGGTTCATGGTGCTGTCGATGCTGGTCACCCCCGGCTTCGACCCCGCCCTGTGGCTGATCGTCTTCGGCGCCCTGGGCACCGGCATCCTCTGGCAGCAGACCGACGCCGACGTGCGCGGCCGCTGGGTCGCCTCCACCAACTTCCGGGTCCGGCAGACCTGGGTGCGCAGCGTGGTCGGCGTCGGCCTGGTGATGGTCGGCGTCACCGGCTTCCTCGCCTTCCGCCAGGAACTCAGCGACGCCAGGGAAGGGCTCTCCGCCACCCTCGCCATCCTGGTCGGCGTCGGCGTCATCGCTGCGCCATGGGTGATCAAGCTGGTCCGCGAGCGCGACCGCGAGCGCCAAGAGCGCGTCCGCTCCCAGGAGCGCGAGGAGCTGGCCGCGCACATCCACGACTCCGTCCTGCACACCCTCACGCTCATCCAGCGCAATGCCGACGACCCCAAGGAGGTGCAGAAGCTGGCCCGCGTCCAGGAACGCAGCCTGCGCGCCTGGCTCTACCAGCGGCCCGCCGACGCCGAGACCACCGTCGCGCCCGCACTGGAGCGGCTGGCCGGCGAGGTCGAGGAGGCGCACGGCGTCGCCATCGAGGTGGTGTGCGTCGGCGACTGCCCCATCGACCCCAGCACCCGCGCCGTCCTCCAGGCCGCCAGGGAGGCCATGGTGAACGCCGCCAAGTACTCGGGCACCCCCAACGTCTCCGTCTACGCCGAGGTCGAGCCGGAGGAGTTCATGGTCTTCGTCCGCGACCGCGGCCGCGGCTTCGACCTCGACGCCGTCCCCGGCGACCGCATGGGCGTACGGCAGTCGATCATCGGCCGGATGGAGCGGCACGGCGGCACCGCCCGGATCAGGACCGAACCCGGCGAGGGCACCGAGGTGCAGCTGAGGATCGCGCGCACCCGCGAGGAGGAGCCCGAGTAGCGCCCGGGCGCCCCGGCCGCGCCGCGACCGGCATCGGACACGGTCCGGGCCGGCCGACGCTGTATCGTCGGCTGCGCAAGCAGCCAGACGAGAAACGGGGCAGCACCGTGACGATACGCGTGGTGATCGTCGACGATCACCGGTTGTTCCGCAGCGGGGTGCGGGGAGAGCTGGGCGACAGCGTCGAAGTGGTCGGCGAGGCCGGCGACGTCGACAGCGCCGTCGCCGCCATCCGCGAACTCCGCCCCGACCTCGTACTGCTCGACGTCCACCTGCCGGGCGGCGGCGGCATCGAGGTGCTGCGCAGGGTCCTCACCCAGCAGCCCGACGTCCGCTTCCTCGCGCTGTCGGTCTCCGACTCCGCCGAGGACGTCATCGGGGTGGTGCGCGGCGGCGCCCGCGGCTACGTCACCAAGACCATCTCCGGCGCCGAACTCACCGACGCGATCGCCCGCGTCGCCGACGGCGACGCCGTGTTCTCCCCCCGGCTGGCCGGCTTCGTGCTGGACGCCTTCGCCGCCACCGACGCCCCGCCCGTCGACCCCGACCTCGACCGCCTCACCCAGCGCGAGCGCGAGGTGCTGCGGCTGATCGCCCGCGGCTACGCCTACAAGGAGATCGCCAAGGAGCTGTTCATCTCGATCAAGACGGTCGAGACCCACGTCTCCTCGGTGCTGCGCAAACTCCAGCTGTCCAACCGGCACGAGCTGTCGCGCTGGGCCACCGCCCGCCGCCTGGTCTGAGCTTCCGGGCCTCAGCCCGGGGCGCCGCCGCCGGGCTCGCCGCGCAGCCGCTCCTCGTCCGGCGCCCACACGAGCGTGCCGAAGACGGGGGTGTTGGAGTCCGCGGGGTCGTCGGGCGGAGGGTCGTCGGGGCGCAGGGCTCGGGTGGAGCCGGGGCCTTCGGCCGGGACGTCGTCGGGCCGCAAGTCGTCGGGCCGCAATGCGCGCGTGGAGCCGGGGCCTTCGGCCGGAGGGGCGTCAGGGCGCAGGGCACGGGTGGAGCCGGGGCCCTCGGCCGCCGGAGCGGGGGGCTCGGGGGCCGCTGCCGCGGGCGCGGCTTCCTCTGGTGCCGCCGCCTCGGGTGCGGGCGGACGCAGCATCGCGGTGCGCTCAGGAGCCGCCTCGACCGCCTCGGCGGCCGCCTCCGGCGGCTCGGGGGCCGCGCTCAGCCGGGGCGGCGCCTGCTGCGGGCCGTAGCGCGGCGGCACCAGCACGAAGGTCATCCCGCCGAAGGTGACGTAGTCGCCCGGCTGCACCGGCGCGGAGTGGATCAGCCGCTGGCCGTTGATGTGGGTGCCGTTCATCGACCCGAGATCGATCAGCATCCACTGGTCGTCCTCGTAGCGCAGCTCGGCGTGGCGCCGCGACACCTTCCCGTCCAGGAGGGTGAGGTCGCTGCCGGGCGAACGGCCGATCTTGATGACGTCGCGGGTGCCGGGGCGCGGCAGCATCAGCTGCGGGATGGGGCGCGGCGCGTGCGGATGGCGCTGTCTGACCATGCCGGGCGGCCCGAACGGCGGCCCCGAGGGGCCCATCCGGTACGGGGGCGGGCGCAGCTGGGTGGCGTGCGGCGGCACCGCCCGCCCGCCCGGGCGCAGCGGCGGCAGATCGCGGATCAGCTCGCCCAGCTCGCGGCGGCTCTGCGCCGTCAGCGCCGCCTCCATCCGCTCGACGAAGTCCGCCTGCGACAGACGGCCCTGGACACAGTGCTCTCGGAGCAGGTCGACGATGTAGTCGCGCTCCCGATCGGACGGGCGGTAGATCCCCTCGTCGTGCGGCACCGGTGTCCCCATGGGATGAATTGTCATTGCTCGCGGCCCCGGGTGTCCAGAAATGTCGTCAAGCGATCACGGCATCCGCCGCCCCTGAACCGCTCCTCCGTCACCATGCCCCTACGACGATAGACGGCGTGTCATCCGTTCCCTGCACGCCGCCGCGGCGCGTCACAGCGGGTCGGGGCGGCGGTCACAGGATTCCCGTGCCTGTAGGGGTTGCGGGGCGGCCAGCACTTCACAGCGTTCCGGCGCCCAGCCACGACAGGGCGCGGGCGAGGCGGGTCCTGGCCCCGGCCGGGAGGAGGGACGCGGCGGCGGCCAGCCGGGCGTCCGCGCCGACCAGGTAGCGGGCCCGGGGGCGGGGCGCCGCGAGGGCGTCCAGCACGACCCGCACCACGGCGGTGGGGCGCAGGGCCGGTTCCGGCCCGGGCAGGCGGGGGCGGCGCGCCCGCAGCGCCCGGCCGTACCGGCGCCGGGCCTCGGCGGGCAGCCGGGCCGACAGCGCGGCGGCGGCCGTCCGCCACGACGTCCAGATGCCGGTGTCCACCACGCCCGGCTCGACCAGCGAGACGGCGACGCCCGTGCCGGACAGCTCGGCGCGCAGCGCGTCGGCGAGGGCGGCCAGCGCCGCCTTGCTCGCGGAGTACGGGCCCGCGACCGGCAGCGCGAGCCGGCCGGCCACCGAACCCACCAGCACGATCCGGCCGCGCCCCGCCCGCAGCGCGGGCAGCAGCGCCGCCGCCAGGGCCAGCGGCCCGACCGCGTTCACCTCGAGCTGGCGGCGCAGGTCCGCGGGATCGGCGTACTCCAGCGGCGCCGGAACCGCCACGCCCGCCACGCTCACCAGCGCGTGCAGCGGCCCGGCCGCCGCGAGCTCCGCGGCGACGGCCGCCACGGCCGCGCCGTCGGCGAGGTCCAGCCGGACCGCGCGGCCGCGTGCGCCCAGGGCCGCGTCCAGCGCGCGGGCGTCCTCGGCGCGGCGCACCGCCGCGTACACGTACCAGCCGCGGCGGGCCAGCACCAGCGCGGTGATCCGGCCGATCCCGCTGGACGCGCCGGTCACCAGCGCCGACCTGCGCCCGGCTGGTGCGGGCATCGGGGCTCCCCTCGTCGCGGACCGTGCGGCCGGGCCACTGCCCGGCGCACGGGGAGCGCATCCGTGCGGCTCAGCCGCGCAGTGCCGTCATCAGCCGGTCCAGGAACCACGGTACGTCGGTGTGGGTGACGACCTTCACCGGCGGCGCCGTGATGGAGGTGCCGGGGTCGGAGCGCAGGTCGGCGACTGTCATGCCCCGGGTGTAGCCGCCGCGCAGCTCCACCCGCACCTGCGTTTCCACGGTGGTCGCCAGCTCCGGGCGCAGCAGCACGGCCGCCGCGAGCGGATCGTGCATGGCGCAGCCGCGGCGGCCGAGCAGACCGGTGTAGAAGTCGACGTAGTACTCAAGGAACCGCGACGTGAGCCGGGCCCGGTCGCCCGGCAGCCCGGCCAGCTCCTGGAGCCACGGGTGCTCGGCGATCGCGCGCAGGGTGGCGTCCAGCGGCACGAGGGTGAGGTCGAAGCCCGCCGCCAGCACCAGGTCGGCGGCCTCGGGGTCGTGCCAGACGTTCGCCTCGCCGTAGGGGCTGATGTTGCCGGGCACGCTGATCGCCCCGCCCATGACCACCACCCGCCGCAGCAGCGCGGGCAGCCGCGGCTCCAGCTGGAGGGCGAGCGCCACATTGGTGAGCGGCCCCAGCGCCAGCAGATCGTAGGCCCCCGGCTCCGCGCGGGCCAGCCGCACCATCTGCTCGGCGGCCGAGACGTCGACGGCGCCGCGCACCGGCGCGCCCACCGGCGGCTCCAGCGCCCACGGCACCTCGATGTCGCCCATGCCGTTGCCGCCGTGCACGTAGTCCGACACGTGCAGCGGCTGCGCGAGCGGCAGCGCGGCGCCGTGCGCCACCGGCACCTCCGATCGGCCGACGAACTCCATCAGGCCCAGGGCGTTGCGGGTGGCGATCTCGGCGGTGGCGTTGCCGTGCACGGTGCCCACGGCCGCGATCTCCACCCCCGGCTGCGCGGCCAGGTAGAACACCGCCACCGCGTCGTCGATGCCCGGGTCGGTGTCCAGGATGATCCGCATCGCAACCCCCACGTCCGTCGCCCCGATCGGCCCCGGGGAACGCTACCAGCGAGCGGGCGGGTACGCCGGGCCGCCGGAAGGGCGCCCAGAGCGCGGGTGGTCTGCCCGTGCGGAGGCGGGCACGGCGTGCCCGCGCGGCTGCGCGAGGGGGCACTTCGGGCGCGGAAGGCGCGGGCCGTCGGGTGGGGCCCCCCGATTTCCATTCTTCCGCGCTCCCCGGCCGCGATGGAGCGGGCGGCCGGGATCTGTGGACAGCGGGCCGGGCGGCCGGGATCTTGTCCACAGGGTGGTGGACAAGGCTTGCGCGACCGGGCGGGGAGCGCGCCGAGGGCTGTGCCCGACCGAAGGCTCCCGGCCACCGGCGCACCCGGAGGCCGCCGCGCGGTTGCGGGCGGCGCGGCCCGGGCCGCCCGCACAGATGCGCCGCCGCCGCTCAAGCCGTGCTGATCACCTGGAACAGCTCCGCGTAGCGGCCCTCGGGGAGGCCGTGGTCGCGGGCGTTCGCGGCCAGGTACTCGGTGATCATGGCGGTGAGGCCGTCGGGATCGGTCATCTGGCTCTGGTGCGCGCGCAGTGCCGCGAGCTTCGCGGGCAGGGTGTCGGTCACGTCGGAGGCGTGGTTCGCCTCCGGGCCCCCGCTGAGCCACATCTCCCGCACCGTCCACTCCGCCAGCCCCTCCTCGGCGAGCAGTTCCGGATGGGCGAAGGGGTTGCGGGCGTCGGGGTAGACGGCGTCGATCGCGGCCGCGCCGACGGCCCGGTGGTCGGGGTGGCTCGGCGCGATGAACGCGTAGTTGCGGTCCGGGCTGTGGGTCAGCACCCTGTCGGGCCGCACCTGGCGGATCACCCGGGCGAGGTCCCTGCGCAGCCCGATCGTCGGTTCGACGGTGCCGTCCCGGTAGCCCAGGAAGCGCAGGTCGGTGACGCCCGCCTGCGCCGCGGCCGCGGTCTGCTCGGCCCGGCGGATGCCGGGGATGTCCGCACGGGGCACGTCGGGGTCGAAACCGCCCGCGTCGCCGTCGGTGACCAGCAGGTAGGTGACCGCGATCCCCTCCCGCGTCCAGCGCGCGACCGTGCCCGCCGAGGCGAAGTCGGCGTCGTCGGGGTGGGCCGCGATGACCAGCACACGTTCCACTTCGGCGTCAGGAAGCATTGCCGGAGCCTATCCGCCGGCCCCGGTACGATGCGGGCCGGGGCGGCACGGATACGCCCCCACCGCGCCCGGCGGCGGACGGCGTGGTCACATGGGGTGCGTACCCGGCCGACGCCGCCCGCGCCGCCCGCGAGGAGTTCAGGAGCCCGTCACGTGTTCGACGTCGTGATCATCGCCTGCGTCACGGCCGTACTGGCCTGGGCGGCCTTCGCCGCCGTCCGGCTCGCCCTGCTGCTGCGCTCGGGCCGCTACACCGGCACCTCCCAGCTCCTCGGCCCCGGCTTCGTGCCCGGCTGCTTCGGCGCCGCCGTGGTCGGCGCGCTGGCCGCGCTGCTGGCCACCGGCGCCGGGCCCGACGCCCGCACGGTCGCGGTCGCCGCCCTGATCGGCACCGCGGCCGGGATCCTCACCCGCGCCGCCGTCGCCTTCACCCCCCGCGCCCAGGCGGCGGGCGTCCGCCTCGGCTACCTGCTCCCGCTCGGCCTCGCCCTGGCCGGCGGCCTGGCCGCCGCCCCGATCGTCGCCTGAGGCGACCGACCCACGGCCCGGTGACCCCGCGCCCGGCTACGCTGGCTCGGGTGGCGACTCATCCAACGCACCCCCTCCTGGACGGCCTGAACGACCAGCAGCGCGCGGCCGTGCTGCACTCCGGCGGCCCCCTGCTCATCGTGGCGGGCGCGGGCTCCGGCAAGACCCGCGTGCTCACCCACCGCATCGCGCACCTCATCGCCGAACGCGGTGTGCGGCCTGGGGAGATCCTGGCGATCACGTTCACGAACAAGGCGGCGGGGGAGATGAAAGAGCGCGTCGAGGCGCTGACCGGCTCGCGCGCCGCCGCCTCGATGTGGGTGATGACCTTCCACTCCGCCTGCGTGCGCATCCTGCGGCGCGAGGGGAGCCGGCTCGGCTACCCGAGCGGCTTCTCCATCTACGACCAGACCGACTCCCAGCGGCTGATGGCCCTGGTCTGCCGCGAACTGGACCTCGACCCCAAGCGGTACCCGCCGAAGAGCTTCTCCCACCAGGTGTCCAACCTCAAGAACGAGCTGATCGACTACGACAGCTTCGCGGAGCGGGCCGGCACGGAGCAGGAGAAGCGGCTGTCGGAGGCGTACACCCTCTACCAGCGCAGGCTGCACGAGGCCGGCGCGATGGACTTCGACGACCTGATCATGCTGACGGTCAACCTGCTCCAGCTCTATCCCGACGTGGCCGAGCACTACCACCGCAGGTTCCGGCACGTCCTCGTCGACGAGTACCAGGACACCAACCACGCCCAGTACGAACTCGTCCGGGAGCTGGTCGGCCGCGGCGGCCCCGGCGGGGTGCCGCCGGCCGAGCTGTGCGTCGTCGGCGACGCCGACCAGTCCATCTACGCCTTCCGGGGCGCCACGATCCGCAACATCCTGGAGTTCGAGCGCGACTACCCGCAGGCCACCACCATCCTGCTGGAGCAGAACTACCGCTCCACCCAGACGATCCTGTCCGCCGCCAATGCCGTGATCTCCCGCAACACCGAGCGCCGGGCCAAGAACCTCTGGTCCGACCAGGGCGGCGGCGTGCGCATCACCGGCTACGTCTCCGACAACGAGCACGACGAGGCCGACTTCGTCGCCCGCGAGGTCGACCGCCTCACCGACGAAGGCAGCTGCGAGCCCGGCGACGTCGCGGTCTTCTACCGCACCAACGCGCAGTCCCGCGTCTTCGAGGACGTGTTCATCCGGGTCGGCCTGCCCTACAAGGTCGTCGGCGGCGTGCGCTTCTACGAGCGCAAGGAGATCCGCGACATGATCGCGTACCTGCGCGTGCTGGCGAACCCGGCCGACACCGTCAGCCTGCGGCGGGTGCTGAACGTCCCCAAGCGCGGCATCGGCGACCGCGCCGAGGCGTGCGTGGAGCTGTTCGCCGCCCGGGAGCGCATCACCTTCATGGACGGCCTGCGGCGCGCCGCCGAGGCGCCCGGCATCGCCACCCGCTCGCTGAACGCCATCGCCGGATTCGTCGCGCTCATCGACGAGCTGCGCGAGCTGGTCCCCAGCTCCGCACCGGCCGAGGTGGTCGAGGCGGTACTCGACCGCAGCGGCTACCTCGCCGAGCTGGCCGCCTCCCGCGACCCCCAGGACGAGAGCAGGGTGGAGAACCTCCAGGAGTTCGTGGAGGTCGCACGCGAGTTCGAGGACCGCTGGATCTCCCTGGGCGCGGCGGCCGGCGAGACCGACGAGACGCGCGACGAAGACGACCTCGCCCCGGTGGGCGGCGACTCCGCCGTCGGGCGCCTGGTCGAGTTCCTGGAGCAGATCTCACTGGTCGCCGACGCCGACTCCATCCCCGACGACGACGGCCGGGGCGGCGTGATCACCCTGATGACCCTGCACAGCGCGAAGGGCCTGGAGTTCCCGGTGGTCTTCCTCACCGGACTGGAGGACGGCGTCTTCCCGCACATGCGCACCCTCGGCGACCGCGCCGAACTGGAGGAGGAGCGGCGGCTGGCCTACGTCGGAATCACCCGGGCCCGCGAGCGGTTGTACCTGAGCCGCGCCGCGATGCGCAGCGCCTGGGGGCAGCCGGCCTACAACCCCCCGTCGCGCTTCCTGGAGGAGGTGCCGTCGGAGCTGGTGCACTGGGAGCGCGCCGAACCGGTGCAGGCCCCGGCGCCGAGGTCGCTGGGACGCCCGTCGGCGGGTCCGCGCCTGCGGGGCGGCGAGGTGCCGAGCCTTTCGGTGGGCGACAAGGTCACCCACGACAGTTTCGGGATGGGCACGGTCACCCTCGTCGACGGAGTCGGCGACCGCACCAAGGCGCGCATCGACTTCGGCGCCGACATCGGTGAGAAGGACTTCCTGGTGAAGTACGCGCCGATCGAGAAGCTCTGAAGGGCGCGGCGGCACGGTGAATGGCGGCCGAATCCGCACGGGCTCGTGCGGACCCGTCGGATCCGGCCGGAATCTGCCGGGAATGGTCATGAGCACTCCGGCCCGGCGCTAGAGTTATCAACGTTCCCAGGGAGACGGGCCGGTCCGCCGGACCTCCTCCGGGGAGCATCCGGTCCACACCGGACGGCCGGACCAAGTGGTCTCCGCCCGGTGCTAGGCTCGAAAAGCAGTCGGAAACGATCCCCGCTCCGGCGGGTACGAGCACCGACAAGCCCTACCAGGCAGGCGGATCGGGTGGTCACCACCACTCGAAACAGCCGGTAGAGTAGGGACACCGCCTCGAACCGAAAGCGTCGAGTTTGACGCCGGAGGGGATGGGGGGTAAGTTAGCAGGGTTGCCCTGGAGGAAGGTTCCCGGTTCGGGGGCTGGAGTCCGGTGTGGTGGTTGTGTTTTGAGAACTCAACAGTGTGCTAAAAGCCAGTGCATTTTGGTTGATGCTTTTGTATTGACCCTCGTGTAGAAGATCCGCA
>NZ_PVZC01000004.1 GCF_003002095.1 Allonocardiopsis opalescens
GATTGGTCGTCCTTGTGTGTGTCGGGGTCGGATCGGTCGGGGTCGGTTTGCTGGTTGAGGAGTGCGCGGACGTCGTGGGCGGTGTAGCGGCGGTGTCCGCCGAGGGTGCGGATGTAGGTGAGGCGTCCTTGGCGGGCCCAGCTGGAGACGGTCTTGGGGTGCACCCGGAAGAGGTGGGCGACTTCTTGGGCGGTCATGAGTTCGGGCAGTTCGCCTTGGAGTTCTTCGGGGAGGGGTGGGCGTTCGGGTAGGCGGTTGGGGTCGAACCAGTAGTGGCCGCTGATGAAGGCGGCGAAGATTTCGTTGTTTTCGGCCATCGCTTTGAGTGCCTGCGGGGTGCGGCCGGAGAGGCGTGCGGCTTCTCCGAGCGGGACGTAGGCGGCGGGCATGGTGGTTGGGGTCCTTGAGGGCGGGGCGCGCATGGGCGCGCCGGAGACGGATCAGGGTGGTGTGGTGGGTCCCGGCCGCGGGGGGAGTGTCCCCCTGAGGGCCGCGCCGCCCCTGTTTGGGGCAGGTCGGGGGCGGGTGGCCGCTCGACCCCCGCGACCGGGACGATCAGGGCCGGTCGGCGCGCGGGTCCGGCACGGACCATCTCGGTCCGGGCGCGGCGCTGGGCGGCGCTAGGGGGACCGCCGGACGGCTCGGGCCAGTGCAGCTCGAAGTGGACGGTGCGCCCGGTGGCATCGGCCCGGTCCCCGTACGCGTCGGCCAGCGCGGCGACCAGCGCCAGGCCCCGTCCGCCGAGGGCGTCGGGGCCGCTCATCGCGTAGCGGGGGTGGGTTCGGGTGCGGTTGCCCGCGTCGTCGCACTCCACCCGCACCCAGCCGGAACCGCTGTGCACCCGCAAGCCGAACCGGCCACCCGGGGCGCCAGAAGCGGTATGGGTGAGCGCGTTGGTGGCCAGCTCCGACACCAGCAGCAGCGCGGTATCCGCCACCTCGTCCGGCACCCGGTTGTCGTCGAGTACCCGCCGCACCCACCGCCGCGCCTGGGCCACCGACGCGGCCACACCCGCAAACCGCCGATCCACCGTCCCCGGCATCACGATCACGGCACCGCCCAAAGCGATCACCGCACAGCCGCCTCGACCAAGGCATCCGAACCCTCACACCGCCCCCGCGCCGACGCGCGCTCATGCGCGACCAGGTAGGGACGGACCAGGGCGGGGAACGCGCCGGTGGGCATGTCCTCGACGGCCCACGTCTCCGTACGCTCTGACACCGATTCCGAATGCGACCGCAGCGGCGGCAACCGGCGCCCGACCACCCCACTCCCACCGCGACACTCCGCGATCGGCACGAAATGGCCTGCGTGCCGAAAGAGACGAAGGACAAGGCTACGCACGCCGCCGTACCGGGACGTGGAGCCGCCTTCGGCGTCCAGAATTCTCCGGACGCGACCGACGCGCCGGAGCTCAGTGTGGGTCGTCAGGCCGGGACCGGTGTCCTCGCCGATAAGAGACGTGGATGTGCTCATGTCGGGACGGTAAGGCGTCCCCATGCGCGTGGCCTTCAGGAAATTGAAGGCTCTTCGAGGCGGTCAGATCACGCCCATTCGCCACGCGATGCCGCGAAGCTCCCGGCCCACGGCGGTTGTCAGTGATTGTTCGAGCAGAGAGGCGACCAGTTCCCGCATCAGGGGCTCGTTGCGCAGCTGCGCCGAGGACAGCCGCTCGGCGCGACGCAGTTCCGCGACCGCCTGCGGAGCACGGCTGAGCATGGAGAACGCGCGTGCCTTCTCCATCGCCAGGGCCGCCCGCCGATTGTTTGAGGCCAAGGAGCGCAGATCGACTTCCGCCGCGTACTCCAGAGCCTTTCCCGGGTCCTCGGCTTCCACCGCGAGCGAGGTGCGCCATACGCCGACGTTGGACCGGCCGAACAGTTCCCACGCGTCGGGGTCGTCGCCGAGCGGCGCGGCGAGCCGGGCCGCTTCTTCCGCATGGTCCTTGGCACTGTCATGGTCCCGGTCGACCTGGCAGGCCAAGGCGGCCGACAGGCGGAGCATCCCGTACACCTGGTGCGCGAAAACGTCATCGCCGATGTGCGGCTCCAGCTCATCCGCGATCTTCGGAGTGGCCATGAGCGCTCGGGACTTGTTGGTGGAGCTGCGGGCGTGCGCGCTGGTGAACGCCGCGGCCGCCTTCCACGTCGGATCGCCCAGCCGGGCCGCCGCCTGTCGGCCGCGGTCGGCGCTGATCCAGGCCAGGTCGGTCTGACTGAAGTGCCGCAGCATGATCACAGTCAGTGCGCACGTCCTGATCAGCAGCCGCAGCGCTTCACCGCGGTCGGGCTCGGGCGCGGTCACCGAGGACACGTGCACTTCGTTCAGCACCCCGGGCAGCGTGCCCATCATCGCCTCATAACGGGCGTCCCGCAGTGCCGAGTCCAGCGAACGCACCTCGTCGGCCAGTACGGCCACCGGACGCGTGGACACGTCGGGCGGATCGTCCAGCGAGGACTCGTGCAAGATCTGGCGCAGCCGCTCCAGATTCAGCGGCCGCATGCGGGCCTGGATTCCCGGTGCGGGCTCGCCGAGGATGTCGTCGGCAGCGACTTCCAGCGCTTCGGCGATCGCCGCGATATCGGACCGCTTCTCGAGATGGAGCCGGCCGTTCTCGACCATGGACACCCACCCGGTCGAGCGCCCGATCAGCCCGGCGAGCACAGCCTGGCTCACACCCCGAAACCGTCGTGCCGCACGCACGTTCTGGCCGATGGTCGGCGTGCCGTCCTCGCTCATGCCGTGCCCCCGCGCCTGTCGTCCTGCCCCGACCGAACACCGTCAGGGTATGGTCCGGGCACGGCCATTGTCAGAGGCTCCTACCGACTGAGTGTGCTTCGGCTCGTCCGGCCGATCTCGTCGGCGAGGACGTCGGCCCGCCGCCGCAACTCGGGCGGGCCCTCGGTCAGCTCCAGCACGATCCGCTTGGCGTATCCGTTGTAGCGGGTCGTCTCCGGTGCTTCCCGGTGTGCCTGTTCGAGCGTGCCGAGAGCGGTGACGGCGTCATTGGCGAGGTGGTGGGCGCGGGCGACCTCGATGAGGTGGCGGCCGCGCCGGGGGCGGGAGGGGATGAGGCCGGCCTTGGTGCGCCGGGCCGCCCGCACGCTGTCGGTGCCACGGCGCAGCTCCACGTCCAGGGTGACGGCGTGCGGGCCCATGATGACGCGCGAGAAGCTGGTCATCCGGTCGTAGTAGTCGGCGGGCAGGCGGGCCGCCACCTCGTCGGCCCTGGCCCAGTGCCCCCATGCGGTGCCGTGCGCGTCGCGCCGCGCCGCCGTGTGGCCCGCCTCGAACTGGAGCGCTCCCCAGATCGCCCGGACCTCGTCTTCGGCGTCGGCGAGCAGCGGCTCCAGGTACTCCAGCACGTCGCGGTTGACCGCCTCGGCCGCGTCCCACTCGCCCGCGTCGCGGTGCGCCTGGGTGAGCAGCCACGCGGCGCCGCCGATGGCGCGAGGGTCGGCCGACTCCTGCGCCGCGGCCATCGACCGTTCGGCGACCCGCCACAGCAGCGCGGCGTCCGGCTGGTAGGCGAGGTAGAACTGGCACAGGTTGAGGACTTCGGCCAGCGCCGCCTGGGCGTGGCGCCGGGCGTCCCCCTCGCTCATACGCACGGCCGCCTGCGCGTCGCGGATCAGGCCGGGTAGCAGGCCGCCAAGCACGGTCCGGTGGTCCGGCGCGGAATGGCGGGCGGCCCACGCGCGTGCGATACGGGCACGCAGATGCCGCAGCCGGGGCGGCGCGCCGACGGGGCGAGCGGATAGGCATTGAGCGCGGCCCGCACCTCGGGCAGCGCGGCGTGTCCCGGTCCACTGAACATGTGGGTGGGCATCGACTGGTCGCCGGTCAACTCGGCGAGGTCGCGCACGCGCAGGGCTTCGGCGAGCCGAACCAGCATCGGCAAGCGGGGCGGCTGGAGCCGACCGACCTCGACGGCCTTCACCCACGAGCCCGACTTGCCGACGAGCCCGCCCAGCACCTCCCGGGTCATGCCGCGACGCGTCCGCAGCAGCTTCAGCCGCTGGCCCAGCGTCAGATCAGGACCATCGTCGTGCGCACTCGTCCCGGCCATGATGAGACCCCGCATCCGTGGTCCCGTCAGCATCGTCACGTTCAGAGTACGGCGCGGAGTCGATCGGTGTCATTGGGGCCTTCGTCCCGTCCCAGCCGGTCAGTCGGGAGGCTCCGACTCCGCCCCGCCCCCATGGCGCCGCGCCAGGAGTCGGGCCAGCATCCGGTGCAGGGTGCGGACGTCCTCGGGGGGCCAGCCTGCGGTGAGGTCGGTGAAGACGGCCTCCTGCCAGGTGTGGGCGTCGCGCAGGAGTTCGGTGCCCTTGTCGGTGACTAAGACGGCGCGGCGGCGGGCGTCGTCGGCGGAGACGGCTTTGCGCAGGTAGCCGCGGTCGACGGCGCGGGCGATGAGGCGGCTGGCGCCGGACTGGTCGATGCCGAGTTCGTCGGCGACCTCGTTGACGGTCGCGCCGCCGGAGTGCCGGCAGGCGGCCACCGCCTCGGTGACCTGGACGTCGCGGCCGGTGTCGGTGGAGCCGTCGAAGGCGTTCCAGCGGCGGGCCCAGTAGCGCACGACGTGGAACAGGGTCTGGCCCGGGCCTTCGCCGCCGTCCATCCGCCCTCCCGCGAGCGACACCGACCGACAAGGATCCGGCCCTGCGACCGGAAAGTGTATGCGAATCGCATACTATTTCAATGCGGATCGCATACGAAATCGGTCTATAGCGTACGGAGGGGTGCGGGGATGAGTGACGACTGGGGTCCCGTGCACGGGTGGCACCGCGCCGTGAACGAGCGCGACACCGACGAGGCGCGCCGCGTCGCCGCGCCCGGCATCGTGCTCGGGGGACCGAAGGGCACCGCCGCCGGGGTGGACGTCTTCGTCGAGTGGATCACCCGCTCCGGGATCCGGCTGGTGCCGGTGGCCTGGCATCCCGTGGACGGCCGCCGCGTGGTGGTGGAGCAGGACGCCACCTGGCCGGGCAACCCGGCCGTCCCGCCGGACGCGCCGCCGGTCCGTACCGCCACCCTCTTCACCGTCGACGGCGGCCGCGTCGCGGCCGCGCTCCGCTACGACGAGGGCGCCGAAGCCGCCCTCCGCGCCGCCCGCGACCAGCCGTGAGGGCGCACCCTCCGCCAAGGCCCAGACCGACGCACCGCCCGGTCGGCGGGTGTACCGAACCGCTCGGGGACGAACGATTCGGGTGAACGGCGGCCGCCCTTCGCAAAGAAAAGGCGATCCGCGCTGGGCCTTCGCACGTATCCGTATCGCTACCTATCGTCATCGCCCGCGGCACTACGCTGTCGGGGTGACTGGGCGCGATGAACAGGTGGACCTGGACCCCGATCTGGTGGCGATCATGCGCCACGAAGGGGTCGACGTGACCGATCCGGTGGCCGTGCAGAACTGGCTCGAACAGACGCTGTCCGACGGCCCGGCCTGCGACTCTCCGCTGGCCGGAGACTTCGGCTTCCTGGACGAGATGCTGGACGAGGCGGGCGCCGCCGACTCCCAGCTGCCCGCTCTCTCGCCGGTGCGGCTGCCCTCCGAGGAGCAGCTGGCGCGCGCCGCCGCCGGATCGCGCATCCACACGATGATCGACCGCTTCGCGGTCTGGCTGGAGACGGCCGACCCCGACTACACCGAGGACGGGGTGCTCGGCCCCGAGCACGCCCGCGCCGCCGCCCGCGCCCTGGGCATCGGCGCCAGCACCGAGGCGCCCGAGCGCGCCGCCGTGCCGCCGCAGACCGGCCCCGGCCAGCCGCTGGGCTCCGCGCCCGTCGACGGCGCCCACCCCGACCTGCTGCGCGTCATGCGGCTCGCGCTCGCCTCCGGCGTCGGCGCCGAGACCGCACGCGGCCTGCGGGTCGCCCCTGAGCGGCCCCGGCTGGCCCCGCTGGGCGATGGCGAGCTGCTTGAGGCCTGGCTGGAGTGCTTCGCCACCCTGACCGACCAGAGCGAGTACTGCCTGCTGCCCGAGCACGACGGCTTCCACCTGGCCGAGCGCGTGGTGGGCCTGCTCATCTACGGGCTGTACGTCGGCGGGCGCCTGCGCCCGCTCACCGAGGAGCTGGCCCAGCTCATCGAGGACGTCCTCGCCGACGAGCGGATCGACGGCGAGCGCGCCGAGCGGCTGCGCGGTACCGCGCTGGCCGCCTCGGTGGCCGCGGTCGAGCGGCTGGCCGCGCACGGCGCGCTGGACGTCGACCCGGCCGGCCGCGTCACCCTCACCCCGCTCGGCCTGTGGGGCGCGCACGAGCTGTTCGACGCCGCCGGGCTGGCCGCGCCGGTCCTCGGCGGCTACGCGCGGGCGTCGGCCGCCGAACTCGTCGAGGCGCTGGCCGGGTACGACGACGCCGAGACGGCCGAGGAGTTCGAGGGCTGGGCCGCGCAGCGGCCCGCCACCGAGGCCGCCCGCGAACTGGTGGAGGTGGCGCGCGACGGCGACAGCCGCAGCCGCGCGCTCGCGATGGAGCTGATCGGGCGGCTCGGCCCCGACACCGAGCCCGCCGTGCGCGCCGCGCTGCGCGAGCCGGTGGTGCGGCCCTACGCCTGGCGGCTGCTCACCGACTGGAAGCGCGACCCCGGCGGCGAGCTGACCGCCGCCGAGCGCGCCTGGCTCGCGGTCGACTCCGTCGCCGCCCTCGCCGAGGCCAGCGACCCGCAGGGCTTCGCCGACGCGCTCCTCGACGTGGTCCCCGTCGACCGCCCCGAACTGGTGGACGAGCTGTGGCAGGCCGACCACCCCCAGACCGGCACCGCGCTGGACCTCCTCGGCCAGCTCCACCCCGACGCCCGCGTCGCCGAGCGGGCCCGCCGCGCCGCCGCCAAGGTCAAGGCCAAGACGCTCTAGCCGGGCGCCGTCCCCGTCCTCCGGCTGTGGCGGACCCGGCGCGCTCGGGTACTGGTGCCCCCGTGGCAAGGTACGGCGAGCCGAGGAGCGGACCCATGGCCCAGACCGCGGCGGACGACTGGCGGGTCGATCCGTGGATGCCCTACCGCGAACTGCTGCACGTGGTGGAGTGGTTCTACAACCCCGACGTGGCCCGGCCCGACGGGCCCGCGGCGCTGCGGCGCCTGGTGTACGCCGTCGAGCACCGCGGCGCCGTCAGCTCCCGGCACGACATCCCGCGCTTCCTCGCCGAACTCCGCTCCGCCCTGCACGACCCGGGCCGGGTGCGGCCGGGGGCGCTCAAGGACGCGGCCGCCTACACCGACGAGGACGACGCCGCCTTCCTGGTCCGGGTCTGGTGCGACATCTACCCGGACCGACCCTGCCCGCTGGGCGGCTGAGCCGGGCGGTCGGCCGCGCCCCCGTGTCGGCGGGGAATGGGAACGGGGCGGTGAACGTAGACTTGATCGGCGGGTGAACGCCCCGGCCGCGCCCCGTCCGCCGGTGCCGCCGCCCGCGGCCCACGACCGCCGCCCCTCGAGGAGCCCCCGTGCCGATCCAGCCCATCCGCCTGTTCGGAGACCCCGTGCTGCGCACGCCGGCCGAGCCGGTCAGGGACTTCGACAAGGAGTTGCAGCGGCTGGTCTCCGACCTCACCGACACCATGCTGGACGCGAACGGCGCCGGGCTGGCCGCGCCGCAGATCGGCGTCTCGCTGCGCGTGTTCACCTACAACGTCGACGAGGTCGTCGGCCACCTGGTGAACCCGGTGCTCGACCTCGGCGAGGAGTGCGAGACGGGCGATGAGGGCTGCCTGTCCATCCCCGACCTCAGCTTCCCCACCTCCCGCGCGCTGAGAGCCGTGGCCAAGGGCTTCGACATGCACGGCGAGCCCGTCACCATCGAGGGCACCGACCTGCTGGCCCGCTGCATCCAGCACGAGACCGACCACCTCGACGGGATCCTGTTCGTCGACCGCCTCGACCCCGAGCAGCGGAAGCTGGCCATGAAGGCCATCCGCGAGGCCGAGTGGTCCGGGCTCACCCCGCCCACCGTCAAGGTCTCGCCGCACCCCACCTTCGGAAAAGGAATCTAGCTTGCGACTCGTCTTCGCGGGCACGCCCGAGGTGGCCCTGCCCGCCCTGGACGCCCTGCTCAAGTCCGACCACGAGGTGGCGGCCGTCGT
The DNA here is from genome assembly GCF_003002095.1 of Allonocardiopsis opalescens. GTDB lineage: Bacteria > Actinomycetota > Actinomycetes > Streptosporangiales > Streptosporangiaceae > Allonocardiopsis > Allonocardiopsis opalescens. The sequence continues at coordinate 8,089 of NZ_PVZC01000004.1, forward strand.
CACCCGCCCCGACGCGCCGGTGGGCCGGGGCCGCCACCTGGCCGCCAGCCCGGTCGCCGAACGCGCCGAGCAGGCCGGACTGGAGATCCTGAAGCCCGCTAAGGCCCGCGACCCCGGGTTCCTGGACCGGCTGCGCGCGATCGCCCCCGACTGCTGCCCGGTGGTCGCCTACGGCGCGCTGCTGCCCCGCGCCGCCCTCGACATCCCCCGGCACGGCTGGGTGAACCTGCACTTCTCGGTGCTGCCCGCCTGGCGCGGCGCCGCCCCGGTGCAGCACGCCGTGCTGCACGGCGACGACGTGACCGGCGCCTCCACCTTCGAGATCGAGGAGTCGCTGGACTCCGGCCCGGTCTACGGCGTCCTCACCGAGCCGGTGCGCCCGCGCGACACCAGCGGCGACCTCTTCGAGCGGCTGGCCCGCTCCGGCGCCGAACTGCTGGTCTCCACCCTCGACGGCATCGCCGCGGGCACACTGGAGCCGCGCCCGCAGCCCGCCGAGGGCGTCAGCCTCGCCCCCAAGCTCACCGTCGACGACGCCCGCGTCGACTGGACGGCCCCCGCCGTGCGCGTCGACCGCCTGGTGCGCGCCTGCACCCCGGCCCCCGGTGCCTGGACCACCTTCCGCGACACCCGCGTCAAGCTCGGCCCGGTGCTGCCGGTGCCTGACGCCGAGCCGCTGCCGCCGGGCGCGCTGCGCACCGCCGGCGGCCGCGCCCTGGTCGGCACCGGCACCCACCCGGTCGAACTGGGTGAGGTGCGGCCGCAGGGCAAGCGGCCGATGCCCGCCGCCGACTGGCTGCGCGGCGCCCGCCCGGCCGACGACGAGCGGATGGGGTGAGCATGCCCTCCTCCCAGCGCCCCCGCCGCCCCGCCGGAGCGGGCCGGCCCACCGGCCGAGGCCGCACCGGCGGCCAGCCGCCGCGCGACCCCGCCCGCCGGGTCGCCTTCGACGTACTGCGCGCCGTCGACGACCGCGACGCCTACGCCAACCTGCTGCTGCCAGCCATGCTGACCGACCGCCGCGTCTCCGGCCGCGACGCCGCCCTGGCCACCGAGCTGACCTACGGCACCCTGCGCGGCTCGGGCAGCTACGACGCCGTCCTCGACGCCTGCACCGACCGGCCGATCGGCTCCGTCGACGCGCCCGTGCGCGACGTGCTGCGCCTGGGCACCCACCAGCTGCTGGCCACCCGCATCCCGCCGCACGCCGCCGTCAGCGCCAGCGTCGACCTCGCCCGGCGCGTCGCCGGGGCGGGCCCGGCCCGCTTCGTCAACGCGGTGCTGCGCAAGGTCGCCGCCCGCGACCTCGCCGCCTGGCTGCGGATCGTCGCCCCCGACCCCGCCGCCGACCCCGTCGGCCACCTCGCGGTCACCCGCAGCCACCCCCGCTGGATCGTCACGGCGCTCGCCGAGGCGCTCGGCGACGACCTCGCCGCCCCCGACCCCGCGCACTCCGAGACGGCCAGGCTGCTGGCCGCCCACAACGAGCGGCCCGCCGTCACCCTGGTGGCCAAGCCGGGCCGCGCGCCGCAGGCCGAGCTGATCCAGTCCGGCGCGGTCGCCGCCCGCTACTCGCCGATCGGCGGCTACCTGCCCGAGGGCGACCCCCACGCCATCCCGGCGGTGCGCCAAGGCCGCGTCGCCGTGCAGGACGAGGCCAGCCAGCTGGTCGCGCTCACCCTCGCCGCCGCGCCGCTCGACGGCCCCGACCGGCGCTGGCTCGACCTGTGCGCCGGCCCCGGCGGCAAGGCGTCGGTGCTGGCCGGGCTGGCCGGGCAGCGCGACGCCCGGCTGCTGGCCGCCGAGATCCAGCCGCACCGCGCCGCGCTGGTGGCCGCGGCGGTGGCCCGCAGCGTCCGCGGCGCCGGACGCGCCCTGGTCGCCGACGGAACCCGCCCCGCCTGGGCCGACGCCGCCTTCGACCGCGTGCTGGTGGACGCCCCGTGCACCGGCCTTGGCGCGCTGCGCCGCCGCCCCGAGGCGCGCTGGCGCCGCACACCCGACGACCTCGCCACCCTCGTCCCGCTCCAGCGCCGGCTGCTGGCCCGCGCCCTGGACGCCGTGCGGCCCGGCGGCGTGGTCGCCTACGCCACCTGCTCGCCGCACCTGGACGAGGGCCCGGGCGCGGTCGACGCGGTGCTCGCCGAGCGCTCCGACGCCACCGTGCTGGACGCCCGCGCGGCCCTCGCCGAGGTCGCGGCCGTCCCCGAGCTGCCGCCAGGCCCCCACGTGCAGTTCTGGCCGCACCGGCACGGCACGGACGCCCTGTTCCTGGCCCTGCTGCGCAGGAGCTGACCATCGGCGGCCCCGACGGCCCCGGCGGGCCGTGCTGACCGCCCTGGTGGTGCGCGGGCTCGCCACCGGACCGTTCGCCGTCGCCCTGCGGCCGCTGACCGCGCTCGGCCCCGGCGACGGCACGCCGTGGGCGCTCGCCCTGCTGCGCCGCGCCGCGCTCACCCGGCCGGGCCGCCCGGTGCCGCTGCCGGGCCGCACCGGCCACGGCCGGGCCCGCGCCGCCGAGGTCCTGGACGGCCTGGCCGTCGACATCGAGCTGGAGCACGCCCACGGCCGCTCGCGCACCCGCCTGCGCGCCGACGGGCCCGACGCCACCGAGGTGCGCGTCGTCCCCGGCTCCGACGCGCCGCCCGCCGCGCTGGCCGAGCGCGGCTGGAGCTTCGTGCGGGTGGCCGACGGCCGCATCGGCACAAGCGCCGCCCCCGACGAGCGGACCAAGACCTGCGCCCAGGTGCTCGCCGACCACGAGCGCGCCCCCGTGCGGCCGGTGCTGCGCTTCCCGCCGCCGCGCGACGACCGGCCCGGCCGGCTGCGCGCCCAGGCGGAACTGTGGGCCGGCTACGTCGCCCGCCCCGACCCCGGCCGCCAGCCCGCGCTGCCCGGGATGCCCGCCGCGCCGCCGCCCGCCGCGCGCTTCCGCGGCCCCGGCCTGAACCGGCGCGTCCTGCTGCCCGCCAGCCTCGACCGCGGGTTCCGCCAGGCCCTCCCCGTGACGGTGGCGGGCCTGCTGGTCGCGCCGGGCGGGCTGCTGGTGGTGGGGCCCGACGCCGACGGCTCGGCCGGGCCCGAGGGCCCGGCGGCGCTGCGCCTGGGCGCCTTCCTGGCCCGGGTGGGAGCCGCCCGCGTGCAGGTGGTGCTGGCCACCGCCGAGCCGCACCTGGTGGCCGGCCTGCGCATCCCGCCGCCCCGCTAGCGCGGGTGCGTCCGGGGCGGTGCGGCGCACCCGGTGGCCGTAGACTCGCCTCGACATGGCTGCTCAGATCTCACCCAGCATCCTCTCCGCCGACTTCGCGCGCCTCGCCGACGAGGCGGCCGCCGTGGCCGACTCCGCCGACTGGCTGCACGTCGACGTGATGGACAACCACTTCGTCCCCAACCTCACCCTCGGCCTGCCGGTGGTGGAGAGCCTGCGCCGCGCCGCCGCGCTGCCGCTCGACTGCCACCTGATGATCGCCGAGCCCGACCGCTTCGCGCCCGACTACGCCGAGGCGGGCGCCGGGAGCGTGACCATCCACGCCGAGGCCAGCCGCGCGCCGGTGCGCACCCTGCGCGCCATCCGCGCCGCCGGGGCGCGCGCCGGCCTGGCGCTGAACCCCGGCACCCCGGTCGACGGCGTCGCCGACCTGCTCGGCGAGGTCGACATGCTGCTGCTGATGACCGTCGAGCCCGGCTTCGGCGGCCAGAGCTTCCTGGACATGGTGCTGCCCAAGATCCGCCGCGCCCGCGAGCTGGTGCGCAAGAGCGGTCTTGACGTCTGGCTCCAGGTCGACGGCGGTGTGGCGGAGTCCACCATCGAGCGCTGCGCCGAGGCGGGCGCCGACGTGTTCGTCGCCGGATCGGCCGTGTACGGCGCCGACGACCCCGGCGCGGCAGTGCGGCACCTGCGCGAACTGGCCGAGGGCGCCGCACGCGGGGAATAGCCCGCGTGGCACACTGGGTTGCCAGAAGCGGGAGGCGCGCCATGCCCGGCGCACCGCCCGAGAACCGACCAGACCCCCGCACGGCGGGGGAGTACCTGTGCTCCGTGACTCGGTGCAAGTCCGAACCGGCGGTACGCGCGGCGCCCGGCCTGCGGGCGGCGCGCACAGTCCGCGACCCGGCCGAAGCCATCGGCCGGTGAATCCGGCGAAATTCCGGAACCGACGGTGAAAGTCCGGATGGGAGGCGGCACGGGAGTGTGGCCGGCCGCCTTCGCGCGGCCGCTCGACGCCATGCTTTTCTTCTCGCCACCCCGGAGCCGAGCCCAGTAACGGGAGCCCGGGGTGTCCCTCACCGCCACCGCGTCCGTCGCGGTCCGCCCCCGCGCGCTCCCGGCCCGGCCCACCCGCCGACCCAGCCGAGGAGAGCACTGATGTTCACCGGAATCGTCGAAGAACTGGGCACCCTCACCTCCATCGTCCCGGCCGGCGACGGCGGCGAGTCGGCGCTACTGGCCATCGAGGGCCCGCTGGTGGCCCAGGACGCCGTGCACGGCGCCTCCATCGCGGTGAACGGCGTCTGCCTCACCGTCGTCACCGCCGACGCCGCCGGCTTCACCGCCGACGCGATGGCCGAGACGATGCGCCGCTCCAACCTGGGCGCGCTCGAACCGGGGGCGCCGGTGAACCTGGAACGGCCGCTGCGCATGGGCGACCGTCTCGGCGGCCACCTGGTGCAGGGCCACGTCGACGGCGTCGGCACCATCCTGCGCCGCGAGAGCGCCGACCGCTGGGACGCCGTCGAGATCGGCCTGCCGCCCGACCTTGCCAGGTACGTGGTGGAGAAGGGCTCCATCGCCGTCGACGGCGTCAGCCTCACCGTCACCGCCGTCGGCGACGACCGCTTCGGGGTCGGGCTCATCCCGACCACGCTCGAACTCACCACCCTGGGCCGCAAGGGCGCCGGCGACACCGTCAACCTGGAGGTCGACGTGATGGGCAAGTACGTCGAGCGGCTGGCCGCGCACACGGCGGCCCCGCGATGACCGGCTGGCTGGACTGGGCGCAGGCGGGCTTCGACCTCTTCGGCGAGCGGGTCCGCTGGGCCGACCTCCTCGGCAACGCCGGCGCGCTCGGCGCCGTGTGGCTGGCGAGCCGGCGCACCGTGTGGACCTGGCCGGTGCAGCTGGTCGGCGCGGTGCTGCTGCTCGCGGTCTCCATCGACGTCGGCTTCGTCGGCAACGCGCTGAAGAACGCCATGGTCGCGGTGCTGGTCTGCTACGGCTGGTGGAAGTGGACCCGGGGCATCCGCGACGAGGGCGAGGTGCGGGTGCGGCCCGGCACCGCGCGCGAGCGGCTGGCGCTGGGCGCGCTCGCCCTCGTAGGCACCCTCGCCGTCGCGGCGCTGCTGCACTACACCGGCCAGTCCTGGGCGCCGCTGTTCGACGCCTTCATCTTCGTCGGCAGCGTCGCGGCCACCATCGCGCTCAGCCGGGGCCTGATGGAGTTCTGGCTGGTCTGGATCGCCGTCGACCTCGTCGGCGTGCCGATGGCGGTGCACTCCGGCCTGTGGGTAACGGCCGCGGTGTACAGCCTCTTCCTCGTACTGTGCCTGTCCGGGCTGCGCACCTGGACGCGCCGGTACCGCGACGACCAGGCCGCGCGGGCGACCACGCCGGGCGCCGCGACAGGGACAACGGCCGCCCACGGGGCCGAAGGGGGAACCGCATGACGTCCGCAGCGAGCACCGACGCCGCCTCCGACGACGCGGAGCCGGTCCGCCTCGACCCGGTCGAGGCGGCCGTCGCCGACATCGCCGCCGGGCGCCCGGTCGTGGTGGCCGACGACGCCGACCGCGAGAACGAGGGCGACATCATCTTCGCCGCCGACGCGGCAAGCCCCGAACTGGTCGCCTTCACCATGCTGCACTGCCGGGGCCTGCTGTGCGTCGCCGCCACCGGCCCCGAGCTCGACCGCCTCCAGCTGGCGCCGATGGTCAGCCGCAACACCGAGCACATGGGCACCGCCTTCACGGTCTCCGTCGACGCCGCCGAGGGCGTCACCACCGGCATCAGCGCGGCCGACCGCGCGCGCACCATCCGGCTGCTGGCCGACCCCGCGACCCGCCCCGAGGACCTGGCCAGACCCGGGCACGTCTTCCCGCTGCGGGCCAGGCCCGGCGGGGTGCTGGAGCGGCGCGGCCACACCGAGGCCGCCGTCGACCTGGCCCGGCTGGCCGGACGCGCCCCGTCCGGCGCGATCTGCGAGATCGCCCGCCCCGACGGCAGCATGGCCCGGCTGCCCGAGCTGCGCGCCTTCGCCGACGAGCACGAACTCAAGCTGATCACCGTCGCGCAGCTGGCCGCCTACCGGCGCCGCGCCGAGCGGCAGGTGGAGCGGGTGGTGGAGACCCGCATCCCCAACCACCACGGCGACTGGCGGGCCGTGGGCTACCGGGGGGCCGTCGACGGCACCGAGCACATCGCGCTCGTCTACGGCCCCGAAGGGGAGCCCGCCGACGCCGAGATCGAGCCGCCGCTGGTGCGGGTGCACTCCGAGTGCCTGACCGGCGACGTGTTCGGCTCCCGGCGCTGCGACTGCGGCACCCAGCTGGACGCCGCGATGGCCGAGATCGCCCGCGAGGGGCGCGGCGTGCTCGTCTACGCGCGCGGCCACGAGGGGCGCGGTATCGGCCTGCTGCACAAGCTGCGCGCCTACCGGCTCCAGGACGGCGGCGCCGATACGGTCGACGCCAACCTCGAGCAGGGCCTGCCCGCCGACGCACGCGACTACGCCGCCGCCGCGCACATCCTGCTCGACCTCGGCCACGACCGCGTCCGGCTGCTCACCAACAACCCGGACAAGGCCGCCGCCCTGGTCGACCACGGCGTCAAGGTCGCCGACCGGGTGCCGATGCCGGCCGTCGTCACCCCGGAGAACCTGCGCTACCTGGAGACCAAGCGCGACCGCTTCGGCCATGACCTGCCCGGACTGCCCGCCCCCACCGACCTGTGACGCCGCCGGGGCCCTGGCCCCGGCCGCCGCCCCCCGCCCGACGACCCCCGAGGAGACAGCCCATGAGCGGTACCGGCCGCCCCGACTCCAGCCCCGCCGACGCCGGCGGTATCCGCCTCGGCATCATCGGCACCCGCTGGCATGGCGAGATCGTGGACCAGCTCGTCGCCCGCGCCGTCGCCGCGGCCGGGCACTCCGGCGTCACCGACTCCACCCTGGTGCGGGTCGCCGGCGCCTTCGAGTTGCCCGTGATCGCCCAGGAGCTGGCCCGCAGCTGCGACGCGGTGCTCGCCCTCGGCGCGGTGGTGCGCGGCGAGACCCCCCACTTCGACTACGTGTGCGACGCCGTCACCACCGGGCTGGCCAGGGTCGCGCTGGACAGCTCCACCCCGGTTGGCAACGGGGTCCTCACCTGTGACACCCTGTCCCAGGCGCGCGACCGCGCGGGCTTCCCCGACAGCCCCGAGGACCAGGGCTGGGACGCCTGCGTGGCGGCGCTCGACACCGCCGCCGTGCTCCGCAGGCTGCGCGACACCCACGGCGCCGCGAGCCGGGCCGGCCAGGGCTAGCCCGTCCCGCCGGCCGGCGCCCGAACGGACCAGGGAGAACCCGCGTGACCGCGCCGATCCAGCCCCCGACGCTCCCGGTCGTCTGGCGCCCCCGCCGCGCCAGGACCGTGCCGCGCGCCATGGCCGTGGTGGTCAACATCGCCACCATCGGCCTCGCCGCCGCGCTGCCCGGCAGCTGGATGCTCTCGGACCGGCTTATGATGATCGCCCTCGGCGTCCTGATCGGCGCCGGCCTGCTCTTCCTCACCCGCCCCAAGATCGTCGGCGAGGAGCACCGCCTCATCGTGGTGAACATCGTCCGCACCCGCGTGCTTGACTGGGCCGAGATCGTGCACATCTCCATGCGCGAAGGCGAGCCCTGGCCCACCCTGGACCTCGCCGACGGCAGCACCCTGGCCGCCATGGGCATCCAGAGCAGCGACGGCGACCACGCCCTGCGCCAGCTCACCGAGCTCCGCGCCGCCGTCACCGCCAAGGGCGAGGCCGGCGAACCGGACGGGGCGTGAGCGGGGACCGCGTCGGGAGATCCGAACCCATCGCGGCGCGGTCTCCGAGCTCGTATCCAGAGGGCATGGCACAGACCGTCATCCGACTCACGGCCAGAATCTGGCGTGAGGACGACAGCTTCGTCTCCTTCTGCCCAGAACTCGGGGTCGCCAGCTGTGGTGACAGCTATGACCACGCTCGCGAGATGTTGCAGGAAGCGGTCGAGCTGTATCTGGAGGACATGGACGTCGAGGAGATCCTCAACCAGGTCCATCCTGAAGCAGCGGCCTTCCCGCTCGATGTGAAGATTCCAGCGTGAATCCGAGCCGATATCCACGGATCTCCGGACCGAAGCTGGTGAAGATACTGGAGCACCTCGGATTCGAGCGGCGTGGTGGCAAGGGCAGCCACACCAAGATGCGCAAGGGCACGCTGGTCGTCGTCGTACCGCACGCACGCGAGCTTCCTGTCGGGACGCCCGCGGCAACCCTCAAGCAGGCGGATCTCACCCCCGAACGACTGCGGGAACTCGACTGACTTCCAGCCTTACGTAATCTGAAGCCATGCGCGAGCGGTCGGCGGAGACGGCGTCCCCCGAGGGATTGGCGCGGGCGTTGGAAGCGCGCGGCTACCTCGCGGACGAAGGGCTCGCCACGGCCGCCTTCCTCGGGTTGGAGATGGCCCGGCCGCTGTTCCTGGAGGGCGACGCCGGGGTCGGCAAGACGGCCCTGGCGGCGGCGCTGGCCGAGGTGCTGGGCTCGGAGCTGATCCGGCTCCAGTGCTACGAGGGCATCGACGCCGCGCAGGCGCTCTACGACTGGGACTACCCCCGCCAGCTGCTGCACCTGCGGGCGGCCGAGGCGGGCGGCGCGGCCGATCCGGCGCGGCTGGAGGCCGAGCTGTACGACCGCAGGTTCCTCACCGCGCGGCCGCTGCTGCGCGCGCTGGAGGCGGGCACCGACCCGGCCGCCCCGCCGGTGCTGCTCATCGACGAGGTCGACCGCGCCGACGACGAGTTCGACGCCTTCCTGCTCGAAGTGCTCTCCGACTTCAGCATCTCCGTGCCGGAGCTGGGCACGATCCGAGCCGCGGTGCCGCCGCTGGTCGTGCTCACCTCCAACCGCACCCGCGAGGTGCACGACGCGCTGAAGCGCCGCTGCCTCTACCACTGGCTGCCGCACCCGGGCTTCGAGCGCGAACTCGCGATCATCCGCCGCCGCCTGCCCGGCGCCGCCGAGCGGCTGGCACGCGAGGTGGCCCGCGCCGCGCAGCGGCTGCGCGACCCCGACGCCCTCGGCGGCGAGCTGATCAAGCCGCCCGGCGTCGCCGAGAGCCTGGACTGGACCGAGGCGCTGCACCGGCTAGGGGCCCGGCACCTCGACGCCGACCGCGCCGCCCGCACCCTGGGCGCCGTCGCGAAGTATCGCGAGGACCACGAACTGCTGCGCGCCCGCCTCAGCGAGCTGATCGGCGCCGCCGGGACGGCGCCGTGACCCTCCGGCCCGGCCCCGCCGCCGACGCGGCGAACCGTCCCGACGCCCCCGACGTGGTGGCCGCGGTGGCGGGCTTCGCGCGGGTGCTGCGGGCGGCCGGGGTGGCGGCCGACGCAGGGCGGGTGCAGGCGCTGGTGGCGGCGCTGGACCGGCTCGGGGCGGGCGACGCGCGGCGGGTGTACTGGGCCGGGCGGCTCACCCTGTGCGCCGGGCCCGGCGACCTCGACCGCTACGACCGCTGCTTCGCCGCCTACTTCGGCGGCCGGGCGCTCCGCGTCCCGCCGTCCCCGCCGCGCCCGGCCGCGCGCCGCGCGGCCGCCGCGCTCGCCTTCGCCCTGCCGCCGGACGGCGCCGGCGGCAGGGCGGGCGGCGCCACCGCGCGCAGCGCGGTCAGCGAGGCCGAGGTGCTGCGCACCGCCGACATCCGCCGCCTCGGCCCCGAGCAGCGCGCCCAGCTGTACCGGCTGCTCGCCGCGATGGCCGCCGGGCGCCCCACCCGGCCCTCGCGCCGCCGCGCCCCGTCCCGGCGCGGCGCCGTGGACCCCGGCCGCACCCTGCGGGCCGCGCTGCGCAACGGCGGCGAGACGATCCGGCTGCGGCGCCGCAGCCGCACCGAGCGGCCGCGCCGGGTGGTGCTGCTGCTCGACGTCAGCGGCTCCATGGCGCCCTACGCGGGCGCCCTGCTCCGGTTCGGCTACGCCCTCGCGCGGTCCCACCCCGGCCACACCGAGGTCTTCAGCGTCGGCACCCGGCTGACCCGGCTCACCCGCGCCCTCGGCGGCCGCGAGCCCGACGCCGCGATGGCGGCGGTGTCGGCCGCGATCCCCGACTGGAGCGGCGGCACCCGGCTGGGCGGCGAGCTGAAGGAGTTCCTGGACCGCTACGGCCGGCGCGGCATGGCCAGGGGCGCCACCGTGGTGGTCTGCTCCGACGGCTGGGAGCGCGGCGACGCAGCACCGCTCGGTGTCCAGATGGCCCGGCTGTCGCGGCTCGCGCACCGGGTGGTGTGGTGCAATCCGCACCGCGGCCAGGCCGGCTACCGGCCGCTGGCGGCCGGGATGCGCGCCGCGCTGCCGTATGTGGACACCTTCGTCGCCGGGCACAGCCTGGCGGCGCTGCAAGAGCTGGCAACAGTGATCATCGGAGGCCGCCGTGCGTGACATCCTGCCCTCGATCTCCGGCCTGCTGGCCGACGGCGAGCGCTTCGCCCTCGCCACGGTGGTGCGGACCTTCCGCAGCGCCCCGCGCGAACCCGGCGCGGCCATGGCGGTGGCCGCGGGCGGCGAAGTCAGCGGCAGCGTCTCGGGCGGCTGCGTCGAGGGCGCCGTCTACGAGCTGGCCCAGCAGGTCATCGCCGACGGCCGTCCGGCGCTGGCCCGCTACGGCGTGAGCGACGACGACGCCTTCGCGGTCGGCCTCACCTGCGGCGGCACCATCGAGGTCTGGGTGGAGCCGGTCGACCCCGGCGCGCGGCCGCCGCTGCCGGAGCTGGTCGCCTCGGTGCGCGAGCACCGGCCGGTCGCGCTGGCCACCGTGATCGACGGCCCCGGCCGGATCGGCGCCCGCCGCATCGTCTGGCCCGACCGGGCCGAGGGCGACCTGGGTCCGGCCCGGCTGGAGGACGCCGTCGACGACGACGTGCGCGGCATGCTGGCCCAGGGCCGCACCGGCGAGCTGCACTACGGCGCGTCGGGGGAGCGGCGGCTGGACGAGCTGACCGTGTTCGTCCGCTCCTTCGCGCCGCCGCCCCGGATGCTGGTCTTCGGCGCCATCGACTTCGCGGCGGCCGTCTCCCGGGTCGGTGCCTTCCTCGGCTACCGCGTCACCGTCTGCGACGCCCGCCCGGTCTTCGCCACCCCGCGCCGCTTCCCCGACGCCGACGAGGTCGTGGTGAAGTGGCCGCACGTCTACCTGGCCGAGATCGCCGACGAGGTCGACGAGCGCACCGCCATCTGCGTCCTCACCCACGACCCCAAGTTCGACGTGCCCGTCCTGGAGATCGCGCTGCGCACGCGCGCCGGGTACGTCGGCGCGATGGGCAGCCGCCGCACCCACGACGACCGGATGGCGCGGCTGCGCGAGGCCGGCCTGACAGAGGCCGAACTGGCCCGGCTGCGCTCGCCGATCGGCCTCGACCTGGGCGCTCGCACCCCCGAGGAGACGGCCGTGTCGGTCGCCGCCGAACTGGTGCAGAACCGCTGGGGCGGCTCCGGGCGGCCGCTCACCACCACCGGCGGGCGCATCCACCGCGAGCCGGCCGCCGCGCCCGGAGGGGCCGCGGGCGGCTGACCTCAACCGGTCAGCCGCCCGCGCCGTGCGGGCGGTGGTAAGGGGGAAGAATCCCAGGGACCGCCCCAGCCGGCCCCACGGAGGTCGTCGATGTCCCCCGGCACGATCGTGCTGATCACCTTCGCCCTGGTCGTCGTCGCCGCCCTCATCCTGCTGTTCGCCATGCACCAGGTGCGCGTCATCAACCGGCCCGACGAGCGCACCCGCGAACGGGCCCGCGCCCGCGAGGCGGAGCGCCGCGAGGCCGAGGAGCGCGAGGCGCGCGGCGAAGGTGAGCGGTGAACCGGTCTCTGCGGACGACCGCCCCGGCGGCGGTGCTGATCGGAGTGGCGATCGCCGCCCTGCTGTTCTTCGGCTTCCGCGCCGTCCAGTCGACCGACGACGTCATCCGCTCCTACGAGGTCGAGGTGGTCGGCGACGGCGGCGCCCTGACGGTCATCGAGACCATCACCTACGACTACGGCGCGATTCCCGGGTGGGGGCCGGTCCGCACCCTGCCCCGCGCTCTCGACCAACCGGGAGGCGAGTCGGGCGACACCGGTCTGAGGGTGCTGGGCACGTCCTCGCGGGAGTCCGGCCCTGCCGAGGTGGTCGAGCACGACGACAGCGTTGAGGTGCGGTTCGGCCCTTCGACGCCGCTCCTCACCGGCGAACACACTTTCGAGCTGCGCTACCGTTACGGTCGCGCCGCCACCGAGGGCCGGTTCGTGTTCAACGCGGTCGGGCAGCCCTGGATCGCGCCGGTCGAGCGCGTCCGGGTCGACTATGAGGGTCTGATGCTCGCCGCCGTCGGCTGCGGCCGCGATCCGGCGACGGTCGGACCCCGCGGTGTCGGCGCCACCGACGTGGCACCGGCGCGCAGCGGGTGTGCGATGAGCGTGGAGCGCGACTCCGGAAGGCTCCAGAGTAGCCGCCTGGAGCCGGGCGAGGTGTTCGTCGTCGAGATGTCCGCGCCGCCCAGCCACTACGGGGGGCACCCCGGCACCCTGCCCGAGGCCGCGGACGGGAGCTTGGCCTCCTTCACCGGCCTGCTGTGGTCCATGATGAGCCCCATGGTGGCGGTGGCCGCGATCCTGGCCGTGGCGTACGCCGTGTTCGCTGAGGACGGGCCGCTGTCCCGGCTCCTCCTCGGCAGGCGGCGCCGCACCGCGCTGAAGGAGGTCTACATGTTCGATCGACCGGCCGGCGGACCGCCCGCTGGAGACGCGCCGGAGAGCGCGGCCGTGCCGGGTACCGGCGGGGGCCGGAACCGGGCCGAGCCGTACGGCGCCGACGCCGGCGGTGCTGCGGGCAGCGGGAACGGAGCCGCCGATGGCTCCGCGTAGCCCGGCCCGGCGGCTCGGACCGCTCGCCGCCCTGCTCGCGCTCGCCGTCGCCGCGCCGCTCACCGGCGCCGCCGCCGATGCCGAGGACCGCCGGATCACCTCCTTCACCGCCGACCTGGACGTCTCCGCCGACGGGGTGGTCGAGGTCCGGGAGGAGATCGTCTACGACTTCGGCACCGAGCCCGACCCCGGCTTCTTCCGGACGGTGCCCGAGACCTCCGAATTCGCCGGGTACGGCCTGCTCGACCTCGGCCTCACCGGGGTGGAGGCATACGAGGAGGGCGGCGGCGCCCCCGTCGAGATCGCCCGGGAGTCCGGCGAGACGGTGGTGCGGATCGGCGACTTCGCGGGCGAGCCGGCCATGACCGGCGTGCACACCTTCGTCGTCTCCTACCGGCTGGAGTCCGCCCTCCTCCCCGCCGACGGCGGTGCCCGCGCCTACCTGAACATCATCGGCACCGGCTGGGAGATCCCGATCGACGCCGCCGATGCGCGGATCTCCGCACCGGAGCCGCCGGCGGACGCCATCTGCTACGCCGGGGAGCACCTGTCGACCGACCCGTGCGATTCCGTGTCCGAGGACGGCGCGATGACCACTTTCACCCAGGGCGGCCTCGCACCGGGGGAGGCTTTCAGCGTGGACCTGCGGCTGCCGGGTGTGAGCGCGCCCGAGATGCGCGTGGTGGAGCCGGCCGGCGAAGCAGTCGAGTGGAGCGACTTCCAGCCGTTGATGCCCTTCGCCGTGGGCGTCGTCATGCTGCTGATTCTTGTCGGCACCCTCGTATCCTCCGAGCGCGAGGGCCGCGCCGGCGGCCGACGCTCCGGCTCCCGCGGATTCTATGGCGGCGGAGGTGGAGGCGGCGGAGGCGGCGGAGGCGGTGGCGGGGGAGGAGGAGGCGGTGGCGGCGGCGCCGGTGGGGGCGGCGGAGGTGGGGGCGGCGGCTAGGCTGCCGCCATGACGGCCTCCGCCCGCGTCGCCGGGCTGCTGCTCGCCGCCGGGGCCGGCCGCCGGCTCGGCCGGCCCAAGGCCCTGGTGGAGTTCTGCGGCGCCACCCTGCTCGACCGGGGCGTCCGGCTGCTGCGCACCGGCGGCTGCGGCCCCGTGGTCGTCGTCTCCGGCGCAGCCCCGCTCGACCCGCCCGAACTGCCGCAGGTCACCGTCCGGCACAACCCGGACTGGGCCGAGGGCATGGCGTCCTCGCTGCGCACCGGCCTGGCCGCGCTCGCCGAGGTGGCGGAGGGCGGTGCGGAGTCGGGCGCCGCGGTGGTCGCCCTGGTCGACCAGCCGCTGATCGGTCCCGAGGCGGTCGCCCGGCTGATCCGCGCGCACGCCGCCGGCGCCGGGATCGCCGTCGCCGGCTACGGCGGCCGTCCGCGCAACCCGGTGCTGCTCGCGCGGGAGCACTGGGCGGCGGTGGCGGCCGGGGCCCGCGGCGACGCCGGGGCGCGGCCCTTCCTGCGCGCCCGTCCCGAACTGGTCACCCTGGTGCCCTGCGACGGGACCGGCAGCCCCGACGACATCGACACCCCCGAGGACCTGGCCCGGCTCAGCGCCGCCGGGTGATCCCCCAGGTGTGGGTGACCTCCTGGCCCGGGTCGAGCACGATCAGCTGGCGGCCGGTGGCCAGCGCGTTGGGCGGGCACGACATCGGCTCGGCCGCCACCCCGGTGCGGGCGCCGTCGGGGCCGGGGTCGACACCGGTGAAGATCTGCAGCCAGGGCTGGGTGTCGTCCATCCACAGGCCGACCTCGTCCTCGGCGTCCGACAGCAGCACCCACGCCCGACCCTCGGCGTCGCGCTCCAGGTCGGTGTAGGCGTTGTCGATCAGCTCGCCGGTGACCGGCGCGGGGGAGCGGAAGTCGTAGCGGGTGCCCTCGACCGGGCGCGGCGGCTCGCGCGGGATCAGCCGCTCGTCGACGGGCTGCCAGGACGCCGCCGTGACGGTGAGCCGGCACTCGGTGATGGGGCGCCCCAGCGTCAGGTAGGGGTGGGCGCCGCTGCCGTAGGGCGCCGGCGCCGAGCCGCAGTTCATCGCGGTCAGCCGCACCGTCAGCCCGCCGGAGGCGTCCAGCTCGTAGCAGACCGACAGGTCGAGGTCGAAGGGGTAGCCGGTCTCGCCGCTCAGCCGGTGGCCGAGCCGCAGGTGCCGGTCGGTGACCTCCACGGGGGTCCACACCGCCCAGCGCGACAGGCCGTGGATGGCGTTGTCGCGCTCGGGCTCGTTGACGACGAGCCGGTGCTCGGCCCCGCCGAAGGTGTAGCGGCCGCGGTCGACCCGGTTGGGCCACGGAGCCAGCAGCTGCCCCCGGCACTGCGGCGGCCGGGCGCCCGCCGGGTAGTCGAGCACCAGGTCGCGGCCGTCGTGCCGGAGCAGGCGCAGCCCCGCCCCGGTGGCGTCGACGGTGGCGAGGTACGGGCCCGAGGTGATCGTGTACTCGGTCGCGGGGTTCGCGGCAGGGGACGTCATGTCACCATGATGGCGCCTGCACCGGCCGTCCCGGCGCAGTATCGCCCCGGCCGGTCGCGCCGGACCGGGCTCAGAGCACCCCCACGAGCAGGGCCAGCGGCAGCAGCACCCCCGACACCACCAGGCCGAGGCCGCTGTAGAGGATCCGCACCGCCACCACGGCCACCACCACGTAGGCCAGCCGGGCCGCGATCAGCCGGTGCAGGGCCTTGCGCTTGTCGTCGCCGGCCACCCGCCCGATGACCATCAGCGCGATGACCAGCACGAACGGGAACCACCAGTTCAGCGCGAACGGGATCAGCTCCAGCACGCCGGTGGCCAGGGCGGTGAGCGGCGCGATGGCCGCCCCGATGGTGTCCATGACGTCGTTCGCGGTGTTCAGCCAGCCCACGTCGGTGGGCGCCGCCCCGGACGCCGCGAGCATGCCGCCCAGGCCGTCCAGGAAGGCCAGCAGGGTGGCCGGGCGGGTGATCCGGCGGCACCGCCCCGCCGTCATCGCCTTCTCCACCCGCCGCATCCGGCGGCGCACCCGGGCGCGCTCGCGCTCGGCCCGCTTCCTGGCCGCCTCGGCCGGGTCGCCGGCCGCCCCGCCCGCGGCGTCGTCGGGGCGGTTCAGCCGCTCGCGGGCGTCGCGGACGCGGTCCTCGATGGCGCTGCGGGTGCCGGCCAGCGCGGCGCGGCGCCGCCGCAGCGCGGCGTCCCTGCGCTCCTTGGCGGTTCGGGCGCCGTCCTCGACGGCCGAGGGGAGGGTCAGCACCGCCGCCACCAGGGCGGCGCGGGCCGGCACCTCGGACTCGTCGCCGCGCACGGCGGTACGGCGCAGCTCCCGCCACCACGGCGCGTGCGGGGCGGCGCTGCGGTGCGCGGGGTGCCAGCTCTGCGCGCGCAGCAGCGCTCGGGCGCGCCCGAGCGCCTGCGGGTCCAGGGTGGCCTCGGCGGCCAGCCCCCAGGCGCGGTTCCACTCGTGCTCGGTGAACCGCAGCGGGCTCTCGGGGCCGTCGGGGGCGGCGGCCAGCCGCTCGATGTCGGCGCGCGCCTGGGAGACCACCAGCGGCACCTCGTGCTGCACGCGTTCGAGCAGGGCGCACCGGTTGGTGTTGGCCGCCCGGCACGACGGGTGCTCGCACCAGTGCCGCGCGGCCAGGCTCAGCACGTTCGCGCCGATCGCCTCGCGCAGCAGGGCCTGCCCGGCGGAGTCGCTGCCGGCCAGCGCCAGCACGCCCTCGGCGCTGATGTCGTGGCCCCGGTAGCGCGGCGGCATGCCCGGCACGAAGGTGGCGGCCAGCGCGCTGATCGCCACCTGCGCCTGGTCGGGGTCGTGCTGGAGCCGGTTGAGGTACTCGCGGTCGAAGGTGTGGTCGCCGACCTCGCGGTCCAGCCAGGTGCGCAGCAGCGACCAGTGGCTGCGCAGCCAGACCGCGCCCGCGTCGGAGCGGTCCAGCAGGTCGAAGGCGAGGCTGGCGGGGTCGTCGTGCTTGATGTCGGCGAAGGTGATCGGCTGGTACCTGCGGGCGGCGACCACCTCGGGGGTGCCGCCGTCCAGCCACTCGCGCACCTGGCCGTAGCCCCAGCGGGTCTCGGGGGTGGGGGTGAGCAGGCCGCGGGCCAGCAGCCGCCAGCGCGGGTCGGCGATGGCCGAGAGGTCGAGTTCGCTGTTGCGGGCGGCCAGCCAGTTCTCCCGGCGCTGCGGGCGGCGGCCGGTGGCGAGCTCGTGCGCGATGACGCCCAGCGACCACCAGGCGGCGGACTTCTCCCGGCGCCCCTCGATGATCTCCGGCGCGGCGTAGTCCTCGGTGATGGCGAACTGGCCGCCGTAGACGCGGCTCTTGGTGGCCCGCACCGCGCCGCCGAAGTCGGTGAGCGCGAACACCGGCGGCTCGGCCGTGCGCACCAACAGGTTGGCGGGCTTGACGTCGGTGTGGTTGTGCTGCAGCCGCTCCTGCCAGAAGTGCAGGCACTCGGCGACGGCGGCGACGATCGCGGTCCTGCGCTCCTCGGGCAGCGGCCCGTCGTCCATCAGCTGGCGCAGCGAGCCGTTGGGGAAGTACTCCTGCGCCTCCCACGACACCAGCGCGCCCCAGGCGTCGCGCACCTGGCCGTAGCCGCGGATCACCGGGGTGTGGGGGTCGGCGGCGGTGCGGGCGCGCAGCCGGTCCAGCAGTTCGCGGTTGATGTCGTTGCCCGGCCGGTAGACCTTGAGGGCGACCAGCTGCCCGCTCCCCTCGGGGGCGTCGGCCGGCTCGGCCAGGTACACCACGGCCTCGCCGCCCTCGCCGACCCGGTCCAGGACGCGGTAGCGGCGGCGGAGGTCGGCGGGAACGGCGTAGTTCAGCTCGCCCGAGGGACCGCCCGACACCCGCGAGTACAGCCGGCCGGCCAGCTCCCTGGTGCGCGCCAGCCAGCGGGGGCGCTCGGCGGCGGGCGGGTCGAGGCGGCCCAGCGGCGCGGTGCGGGGCGCGGCCGCGCCCGGCTCCACCAGGGTGCGGGGCGCGGCGGGCTCCACCAGGGTCCGCCGCTCGGGCTCCCTGACGGTGCGCCGGGTGAACCAGCGGGTGGGCGCCGCATTGGACAGCACCCGGGTGCGCGGGGTGCTGAACTCCTGGGTGGGTTCGCCATCGGGCGACATCGACCGTTGCGCCTCCGATCGTCGACGGGCCGGACTCGGGGGGCTGCTCCCACCCGTTCCAACGCGCGACCGCGCGGCCGAGTTGCGACGTCCGGACTTGCGGCCGCGCCGCCGCTCGGCGGTCCGGCACCGATGAGACGCGCGGACGCGGCCGATGGACTCACCTTACGGCCGCCGCGTCCGCCGCGGAGGGCCGGCGAACCCCGAAAAACTCCCTAGTTGACGCCCATGAGGTCGACCACGAAGATCAGGGTCTCGTTCGGCTTGATGGCGCCGCCCGCGCCGCGCGAGCCGTAGGCCAGTGCGGGCGGGATGACCAGCCGACGGCGGCCGCCGACCCGCATGCCGGCCACGCCGCGGTCCCAGCCCTCGATGACCTGGCCGGCGCCCAGGGTGAACTCCAGCGGGGCGCCCCGGTTCCAGGAGGCGTCGAACTCCTCGCCGGTGGAGAAGGCGACCCCGACGTAGTGCACGCTCACCGGGCGGCCGGGCACGGCCTCGGGGCCGTCGCCGGGGGCGAGGTCGGTGATCTCCAGGTCGGCGGGGGGCGGGCCGTCGATGAAGTCGATCTCCGGGCGCTGCAGGCTCACGGGCTCTCCTCGGGGGGTGGTGCCGCCGGCGTGCGGGCGGCTCGGATGCGTCCCGTCGAGCGTAGTGGACCTGCCGCGGCGGCCGGTCCGGTCGGGCCCGGCGCACGCCGTCGGCTCAGTGCTCGCCTTCGCCGCGTGGCGGCACGCCGAGCCGCTCGCACGCCTCCCGGTACATCCGCACCACCTCGCGGCGGATCTGCGGGCGCTCGGTGACGGGGCCCGACCACGGCACCCGCACCTGGTGGCCCCCGTCGGGGCCGACAGCCTCGAACACCGCCGCCTGCGCGTCCAGCCCGGTCATCCGGGCCGCGCTCGCGTCCGGGCGCCCGCCGAGCGCGCGCACGATCAGCAGCGTGTCGTCCGCGTGGTCGTCGTTCATGTGCCGGCACACCGCCGCCACCACCTCGGGGCCGAACGGGCTCGCGGCCGCCTGACCGGTCACGTCTCCTCCTGGTCCGCCGTCGACGTGCGGGGAGTGCCAGCCTACGCGCCCGCCCGGCGGCCCTGCGGGGCGCCCGGCCGCCGGCCGGACGCCCCAGGGGAGCGGTGCGGGGGCGGTCAGTCGCCCTGGCGGGTGAACTCGGCGTCGATCTCCAGCTTGACCTTGTCGCCGACCACGACGCCGCCGCCGTCCATCGGCATCTCGATGGTGATGCCGAAGTCCCTGCGGTTGATCTCGCCCTCCAGCGAGAAGCCGACCCGGTCGTTGCCGTAGGGGTCCTTGCGGCCGCCGTTGTACTCCAGCTCCAGCTCGACCGTGCGGGTGACGCCGTGCAGGGTCAGCTCGCCCACCAGCACGTAGTCGTCGCCGTCGGGCCGCACGGCGGTGGACCGGAAGCTGAACCGCGGGTGGTTCTCGGCGTCGAAGAAGTCGGCCGAGCGGATGTGGTCGTCGCGCTGCTGGTTGCCGGTGTCCAGGGAGGACGCCTCGATGGTCGCCTCGGCGGTGGACTGGGTCGGGTCCTCGGCCACGACCAGGGTCGCGTCGAACTCCCGGAAGCGGCCGCGCACCTTGCTCACCATCATGTGCCGCACGGTGAAGCCGATCTCGCTGTGCGTCGGGTCGATCTTCCAGGTGCCGGCGATCAGGCCGGGCAGGGTCGTGGTGGTCATGTCGTGTCTCCTTCGAGCGTGGGGCTTCCTGGTGCGGCCGGAGGTGTCCGGCGCGCCGGTACCGCCGGCGGCGGCCGGGACGCTCCCGCCGCACGGGGGGCGGCGGGCGGGCGTCCGCACGGGCGCGCGGGCCGGCGGACCGGTCCGGGCTCCGCGCGGCTCGGGGCCGTCGGTGAGAACCGTAGCGAGTTAACACTTGAACCTTCAACTATCTTCCCCGGTGCGTATGATGGCGGGTATGACCGGTACCCGATGGCTCGACACGTCTGAGCAGTGCATCTGGCGGTCCTACCTGGCGGCCACCTCGCTGCTCGAGGACCGCCTCGACCGCGAGATCAGCGCGGCCTCCGGGCTCTCGGTGATCGAGTACGGCATCCTCGCCCACCTGTCGGAGGCGGAAGGGCGCCGGATGCGGATGAGCGCCCTCGCCGACACCGTCCTTGTCTCCAAGAGCCGGCTGTCCCACCAGGTCGCGCGGTTGGAGCGCGACGGCCACGTCCGCCGCGAGGTCTGCCCCGACGACCGCAGGGGGGCCTTCGCGGTCCTCACCGACGAGGGCTACGAACTGCTGGTCTCCATCGCCCCCGTCCACGTCGACGGCGTCCGCACCCACCTGTTCGACCAGCTCGAACCCGAGCAGGTCCAGCAGCTCGCCGAGATCACCCGCCGGCTCGTCGCGCACCTGCGCGAGCTGCCCGAGGTGGTGCGCTGCCCGTCCGCGCGCTCCGGCGCCGGCGCGAAGTAGCGGCGCCGACGTGCCCGGCCCCACCGTCATCGGCGGCGACGAGCGCTTCCGCGGCGACGACGGCTCCGCCGACCCCGTGCTCACCGCCGCGCTGCGCGGCTACGCCGCCGACCCCGCGCGCTCCCGCCCCGTCGCCGCCGCCCTCGCCGGCCGGCGGCTGCTGGTGACGATGGTCACCGTCAAGGTCCCCGGCGGCACCGAGGTGCGCCAGCCGCTGCTCACCGGCGCGGGCGGCCGCCAGGCCGTCCCCGCCTTCGGCTCGGCCGAGGCCGTGCGCCGCTGGCGCGCCGACGCCCGGCCGGTGCCCGCCGCCGCCGCCGACGTCTGCCGCTCCGCACGCGAGGCCGGCGCCGCCGTCGTCATCGACGTCGCCGGCCCGGTCCCGTACCTGCTGGACGGCCGCGCGCTCCAGCAGCTGGCCGACTACGGCCGCCTGCTCGAACCCGGCGAGGACCCCGAGGTGCTGGCCGCCGTGCACCGCGCCACCCGCCCCGACCCCGAGGTCTCCCGCGTCCGCTTCCTGCCCGCCCCCGACGGCGGGCAGGACGCCGAGCCCGCCGCCGACCTGGCACTCCAGCTCGAGCTGTACCGCCTGGACGACGCCGTCGTGCACCGCGTCGCGCGGCGGCTGCGCACCGAGCTGGGTCCGCTGCTGCCCGGCGGCGTGGCGCTGAGCGCCGTGGCGGCCCCGCCGGGCGCCGCGCGCTAGCCCGAGTCGCGGCGCACCTCGGCGCGCCGGTCAGCGGTTAGAGTGCCCCCCGTGATCCCCCTCTCGGCGCCGCACCTGGTCACCGGAATCCTCACGGCGCTCGTGGGCGCCGGGCTCGGTCCGGCGCTGGCCGGCCTGTACCCGCTGTTCCGCGCCACCCGGCCCGACGACGAGGAGCCGCCGCCGGGAAGCTGCCCCCGCTGCGCCGCACGCGTCGCCTGGCGCGAGCCGCGCACGGTGCTGCGCGCCATGGCCGGGCGCTGCCACTCCTGCGGCGAGCCGATCCGCCGCGACACCGTCGGGATCACCATCGCCGCCGCCGCCGTGCTCGGCCTGCTCGGCCTGCGCTTCGGCCCCGCGCCCGAACTGCCCGCCTACCTGTTCCTCGGCGCGGTCGCGGTGCTGCTGACCTTCATCGACGCCCGCGTCAAGCGGCTGCCGGACATGTTCACCCTCCCGGCCTACCCGGTCGCGCTGCTGCTGCTGGCCGCCGCGGCGCCCTTCGCGCACGACGGCTGGGCCGCGCTGCTCAGCGCACTGGCCGGCCTGGTCGGCCTCGGCCTGTTCTACGGGCTGCTGTGGTTCATCTACCCGGCCGGCATGGGCTTCGGCGACGTCAAGCTCTCCGGCCTGCTCGGCCTCTACCTCGGCTGGCTGGGCCTGGGCGCGGTGCTGTACGGCGCCTTCGCCGGCTTCCTCTTCGGCACCGTCGTCGGCGTGGTGCTGATAGCGCTCGGCCGCGCCACCCGCAGATCGGCCATCCCCTTCGGCCCGTACATGATCATCGGCACGCTGGCCGTGGTGCTGGCCTCGCCGCTGCTGCTCGCCTGAGCCGCGGGCCCGTCACTCCCCGGCCGGCACCCGGGCGGCGGCCGGCGGCGCCTCCCGCGCCGCCCGCCGCCGCGCCGCCCGGCCGCGCAGCAGCACCGCGGCCACCGCCGCCACCGACACCCCGGCCAGCAGCAGGTAGCTGACCAGCCCGAGCTGCTCCCCGTAGACGCGGAAGGAGGCCCCCGCCGCGGCTCCCACGCCCGTGTACACCAGGGACCACAGCACCGAGCCGGCCGCGAGCCAGCCGATGAACCGGCGGTAGGGCATGCCGACCGCCCCCGCGACGATCGGCACCAGCGCGTGGATCACCGCCACGAAGCGCGAGCCGGCCACCGCCGCCCCGCCCCTGCGCCGCAGCAGCGCCTCGGCCTGGTCCCACCGCTCCGCGCCGATCATCCGGCCCAGCCGGGTCCGCCGCACGGCGGGACCGAAGCGGCGGCCGATCAGGTAGCCGCCGCTGGCGCCGAGGATCCCGCCCAGCGAGGCCGCCGCGGCCACCGACGCGAAGCGCAGCGGGTCCGTGGCGGTGGTGCCCGCCAGCATCACCACGATGTCGCCCGGCACCGCCAGGCCGATGAGAGCCGAAGTCTCCACCACCATGAACGCGGTGGTGATGCCCGCCACCGCGAGCAGCGGCAGGCCCGCCAGCGCGTCCAGCACACCGGAGATGAAGTCGTTCACGGGTTCCCATCGGTCGAGGCCGGCCGGCGGCGCCTCCGCCCCGGCGCGTGTCGGCGGAACGGCGCCTGAGCCGGTTCCCTACGCTTAGTCAACGATGTCCAGTCGAGACGGCGCCGGGCAAGTACCCCCGGGCCAACACCGGGGGACACTCCGGGGGCACCCTGACGGCCGAGTCAGGGGCGAGGCGCAGGGAGGACGGCCGAAGCCGTGAGCGAACGCACCGAGGGCGCACACTTCTACCTGGCCCGGCACGGCCGCACGGTCTGGCACGAGCACAACCGCTACGCCGGCAGCAGCGACGTCGACCTGGACGGCGACGGCCGCGAGCAGGCGCTGCGGCTGGCCGACTGGGCCGCCACCGAGGTCAGCCTGGACCGCATCGCCGTCTCCCCGCTGCGCCGGGCCCGCGACACCGCGGCGCCGGTCGCCGAGCGCACCGGCCTGGTGCCCGTCGTGGACGAGCGGCTGCGCGAGCAGGACTTCGGCACCGGCGAGGGCCGCACCCTGGACGACCTCGTCCGCGAGGCGCCCGAGGTGGCGCGCGGCTTCGACACCGACCCGGTCGCGCACCCCTTCCCCGGCGCCGAGCCGCCCGAGGCGGCAGCCGAGCGGGCCGTCGCCTGCCTGGACGAGCTGGCGCGCGGCGGCGGCTCCGTGCTGGTGGTGGCGCACGGCACCCTGCTGCGGCTGGTGCTGTGCACGGTCCTCGGCCTGCCGCTGCGCGAGTACCGGCGGCTCTTCCCCGAGGTGCGCAACACCGCCGTCACCGAGCTGCGCTGGCACGACCGCCACCACGTCGGCCTGCTCGCCTTCAACGCCAAGGTCCGCTGAGGCGGCCCGCACCCGCAGGCGTCACCGCAGGTGCGAAGCGGTCCGCACTCCGTGGAAGGATTGGGGGCATGTTGCGCTGGTTGACCGCAGGTGAGTCCCACGGCCCCGCCCTCGTCGCGATCCTGGAGGGCCTGCCGGCCGGTGTCGAGGTCACCACCGACGACATCGCCGCCGCCCTGCTGCGCCGCCGCGCCGGCTACGGCCGCGGCGCCCGGATGAAGTTCGAGCAGGACCGCGTCACGATCGTCGGCGGCGTCCGCCACGGCCGCACCCTCGGCGGGCCCGTCGCCATCGAGGTCGCCAACTCCGAGTGGCCCAAGTGGGAGCAGGTCATGGCGGCCGACCCCGTCGACCCCGCCGTGCTCGCCGACCTCGCCAGGAACGAACCCCTCACCCGGCCCCGGCCCGGCCACGCCGACCTCGCCGGCATGCAGAAGTACGGCCACACCGAGGCCCGGCCGATCCTGGAGCGCGCCAGCGCCCGCGAGACCGCCGCCCGGGTCGCCATCGGCGAGGTGGCCAGGCGCTTCGTCCACCAGCTGCTCGGCGCCCGCGTCCTCAGCCACGTCGTGTCCATGGGCGGGGTCGCCGTCCCCGACGGCCTGCTGCCCCGCCCCGACGATCTGGAGCGCATCGACGCCGACCCCGTCCGCTGCGCCGACCCCGAGACCTCCGCGCGGATGGTCGCCGAGGTCGACGACACCAAGAAGGCCGGCGACACCCTCGGCGGCGTCGTGGAGGTGCTGGCCTACGGCCTGCCCCCCGGCCTGGGCAGCCACGTCCACTGGGACCGCCGCCTGGACGCCCGGCTGGCCGGCGCGCTGATGGGCATCCAGGCCATCAAGGGCGTGGAGGTCGGCGACGGCTTCCGCACCGCCGCCCGGCGCGGCTCCGACGCCCACGACGAGATCGCCGGCACCCCCGCCGGCGTGCGGCGCACCTCCAACCGCGCCGGGGGCGTCGAGGGCGGCATGACCACCGGCGAGCCGCTGCGGGTGCGCGCCGCCATGAAGCCCATCGCCACCGTCCCGCGCGCCCTGGCCACCATCGACGTCGCCACCGGCGAGCCCGCCCGGGCCCACCACCAGCGCAGCGACGTCACCGCCGTCCCCGCCGCGGGCGTGGTCGCCGAGGCGATGGTCGCCCTCGTCCTGGCCGAGGCCGCCGTGGAGAAGTTCGGCGGCGACTCCGTCGAGGAGTCCGGCCGCAACCTCGCCGGCTACCTGGCGGCGCTGCGGATCAGCTGACCGGCGCCGCGCGGGCCACCGCGTGCGCGGACGCGTCGCGCGCCGGGCCGCCGTCCGGCCCCCGCACGCCCGCCGGACGGCGCACCGAGCGCCCGCAATACGCTGGAGAGAGGACCCGCCCGGGTCCGCTGAGGAGAGACACCACCATGACACGACCGATCGCGGTCCTGGTCGGAGCGCCGGGAGCCGGCAAGTCCACCGTCGGCGCGGCCCTGGCCGAGCGGATCGGCACCGACTTCCTGGACACCGACGCCGAGATTGAGGCGCGTGCGGGCAAGTCCGTCGGCGACATCTTCATCGAGGACGGCGAGGACGCCTTCCGCGCCCTGGAGCGCTCGGCCGTCGCCGACGCCCTGGCGCGCCACCCCGGCGTGCTCGCCCTGGGCGGCGGCGCCGTCCTGGACGAGGGCACCCGCGCCCTGCTCGCCGAGCACCACGTGGTCTACCTCCAGGTCGAGTTCCGCGACGCCGCCAAGCGCGTCGGCCTCGACCAGGCCAGGCCGCTGCTGTTCGGCAACCCCCGCGCCCGCCTCCAGGCCCTCCTCAAGGAACGCCTGCCGGTCTACGAGTCCGTCGCCACCGTCACCGTCGCCACCTCGGGCTACCACCCCGAGGAGATCGTCGACGAGATCGTCACCACCCTCGGCGACCGCGCGGGCCAGCGGACGTGACCCGGTGACAGTACGGGCCACCCGCTACCTGTACCTGTCCCGCCACGCGGAGGCGTCGCCCGAGGGCCGACTGACCGAGGCCGGCCGCCGCCAGGCCGAACTGCTCGGCGAGCGCCTGGCCGCCGCGCCGATCACCCGCCTGCGCCATGGTCCACTGGCCCGGACGGCGCAGACCGCCGAGACCGTCGCCGGCTTCCTGCCCAACGCCGTCCCCGAGGCCGACGACGCGGCCGGCGACTACCCCCCGCACTTTCCGGGGCCGACCGAACTCCCCGCCGCCTTCGCCCCCACCGCCGAAGGCTTCCTGGCCGGCTTCGACGCCGCGGACCGCGAGCGCGGCCCCGACCTGGCCCGCTCCGCCCTGACCCGCTACACCGGCCCCGCCGAGTCCGAAGACGACCGCCACGAACTGGTCATCACCCACGCCTTCCTCATCGGCCACCTGGTGGGCCAGGCCCTGGACGCCCCGCCCTGGCGCTGGCTCACCCTCAACCCCGCCAACGCCGCCTTGACCGTGATCCGCTACACCCCGGACCGTCCCGCCTCCGTCCTTCTCTTCAACGACATGCGGCACCTTCCCGAAGAGCTGCGCTGGACCGGTTTCCCGCCCGGCCCGAGGTTCTGACCGCGCGGCCCACCACCCGCGATCGAGCGAGCGACACGGCGCGCGAAGCGCCATCATGTCGAAGCCCTGGACAGTGCTTTGGACCAGGACGGCGCGCTGATGCGCCGGTGAACCATGGTGAACCAGGTCGTCATGGCCGAGCAACTCGACCACCTGATGGCTCTGGCAGACTTGGGACGGTCAGTTTGCAGGTGCTCCCCAGCACCACGCCGGCCTCGTCGGTGCCTTTCGACTGCTCTCGTTCGGTGACCGGCTCCCGGTCGTGTATGTGGAGCATGCGGGAGGTGGCGAGTTGCTGACCAGCGCCGCAGACGTGCGACGCTTCACGGCGGTGTACCGGAACCTGCAGCCGTGGGCGCTCACCCCGGGTGAGTCCCTGGACTTGATCAAAGCCGTACGCGAGACCTTTGGGAGAGCGCGATGGGTGAGTGGCGCAAGTCGTCGTACAGCCAGGCTTCCGGTGACTGCGTGGAGGTGAGAGAGGGCGATCCGATCGCCGAGGTGCGCGACACCAAGGACCCGGACCGACGCTCGCTGGCCTTCGCGGTGGTCGAGTGGAGCCGTTTCATACGTGCGGTGCAGGCGGACGCCTTCGGTGTCTGAAGCACTCGTCCCGAGACCACGGAACTGAAGGAACTATGACCCCCACCCGGATCACCGTAGGCGGCACCGGCGCCGCGCCCTACGACGTCGTCGTCGGCCACGGAGTGAGCGGCGAGCTGGCGGGGCTGGTGGGGGAGCGGGCCCGCCAGGTGGCCGTGGTGCACCCCGAGAGCCTGGCCGAGCTGGCGGCGCCCTTCGTCGCCGCGCTGGAGAAGGCCGGGTACCTGGTGCTCGCGCTGCCCGTTCCCGACGGCGAGGCGGCCAAGGAGCTCGCGGTCGCGGCGGGGCTGTGGGCGGAGCTGGGGAAGGCCGGGTTCACCCGGACCGACGCGGTCGTCGGGATCGGCGGTGGTGCGGCCACCGATCTGGCTGGGTTCGTCGCGGCCTGCTGGCTGCGCGGAGTGCGGGCGGTGCTGGTGCCGACCACGCTGCTGGCCATGGTGGACGCGGCCGTGGGCGGCAAGACGGGGGTGAACACGGCCGAGGGCAAGAACCTGGTCGGCGCCTTCCACCCTCCGGCCGGGGTGCTGTGCGATCTGGACCTGCTGGCCACCCTGCCCCGGGCCGACCACGTCGCGGGGCTGGCCGAGGTGGTCAAGGCGGGCTTCATCGCCGACCCCGCCATCCTCGGGCTGATCGAGGCCGACCCCCAGGGCGCCGCCCGCGCGGACGGCACCCATCTGCGCGAGCTGGTGGAGCGGGCCGTCGCGGTCAAGGCCGAGGTGGTCTCGGCCGACCTCCGCGAGAGCGGCCGCCGCGAGATCCTGAACTACGGCCACACCCTCGGCCATGCCGTCGAGCGGCGCGAGCGGTACCGCTTCCGGCACGGCGACGCGGTCGCCATCGGGATGGTCTTCGCCGCCGAGCTGTCCCGGCTGGACGGCCGCATCCCCGCCGAGCTGGTCGGGCGCCACCGCGAGCTGCTGACCGCCGTCGGCCTGCCCACGCGCTACCCGGCCGACGCCTGGCCCGAGCTGCGCGCGGCCATGCGGGTGGACAAGAAGGCCCGCGGCGCCACCCTGCGCTTCGTCGTGCTGGACGGCGTCGCCAGGCCCGCCATCCTGACCGCCCCCTCGGACGAGCTGCTGCACGCCGCCTATGAGGAGGTCTCCCGTGCCTGACCCCACCGCGCCCGAGCGGCCCGGTACCGTGCTGGTGCTCAACGGTCCCAACCTCGGCCGGCTCGGCAGCCGCGAGCCC
This sequence comes from Allonocardiopsis opalescens, assembly GCF_003002095.1. Lineage (GTDB taxonomy): Bacteria > Actinomycetota > Actinomycetes > Streptosporangiales > Streptosporangiaceae > Allonocardiopsis > Allonocardiopsis opalescens. The sequence continues at coordinate 36,138 of NZ_PVZC01000004.1, forward strand.
GACGTGTACGGCTCGCTCGACTTCGCCGGGCTGGTGCGGCTCTGCGAGGAGGCGGCGGCCGCCCTGGGGCTGCGCGCCGACGTGCGCCAGACCGACGACGAGGCCGAACTCGTCGGCTGGCTGCACGAGGCGGCCGACCGGGCGCTGCCCGTGGTGCTCAATCCGGCCGCCTTCACCCACTACTCCTACGCGCTGCGCGACGCCGCCGCCCAGCGCACCGCGCCGCTGATCGAGGTGCACATCTCCAATCCCTACGCCCGCGAGAGCTTCCGGCACACCTCGGTGGTGGGCGCCGTGGCCACCGGCACGATCGCCGGATTCGGCACCGACTCCTACCTGCTCGCGCTGCGCGCCCTGGCCGGCTCGGCGCGCTCCTGAGCACGGCCTGGCCGCCGACGCCCCGTCGGCCGGGTAAACTCAGGCCCCGATCCCTTGAACCCGATTCGCGCTGCAAGCTGCCCGACTGAAGAGAGACGACCGACGTGGCGACGACCAACGACCTCAAGAACGGCATGACCCTGCGGCTCGACGGCGGCGACCTCTGGAACGTCGTGGAGTTCCAGCACGTCAAGCCCGGCAAGGGCGGCGCGTTCGTGCGCACCAAGCTCAAGAACGTGCTCTCCGGCAAGGTCGTCGACAAGACCTTCAACGCCGGCGTGAAGGTGGAGGTCGCCAACGTCGACAAGCGGGAGATGCAGTACCTCTACCGCGACGGCGAGGACTTCGTGTTCATGGACACCGAGACCTACGACCAGATCAACGTCCCTCCCGTCACGGTCGGCTCCGCCTCCGACTACCTGCTGGAGGGCGCCACCGCCGTCGTCGCGGTGAACGAGGGCAACCCGCTCTACATCGAGCTGCCCGCCGCCGTCGAGCTGGAGATCACCCAGACCGAGCCCGGCCTGCAGGGCGACCGCTCCACCGGCGGCACCAAGCCCGCCACCGTCGAGACCGGCGCCACCGTCCAGGTCCCGCTGTTCATCACGATCGGCGAGCGCGTCCGCGTCGACACCCGCAGCGGCGACTACCTCGGCCGCGCGAACTGACCCGCGGCCCCGGGCCGCGACCCCACGACACACGGCGTACCCCCGCCACACCGCCACGGTCCCGCCGGACACCGGCGGCACCCCTGATGAGGAGCGATGGCCAAGCGCACCAAGGCACGCAAGCGGGCGCTGGACGTGCTGTACGAAGCCGAACTGCGCGGCCTGGCGGCGAGTGACGTGCTGAAGCGGCGGGTGGCCCTGGCCGACCCGCCGATCAACCCCTACACGGCCGACCTGGTCGACGGCATCGGCGCGCACGCCGAGCGGATCGACGAGCTGCTGACCGAGCACGCCATTGGCTGGACGCTGGACCGCATGCCGGTGGTCGACCGCAACATCCTGCGCATCGGCCTGTTCGAGCTGCTGTGGGGCGACGACGTCCCCGAGGGCGTCGCGATCAGCGAGGCCGTGCTGCTGGCCAAGGAGATGTCCACCGACGAGTCCCCGGTCTTCATCAACGGCCTGCTGTCCCGGCTGCTCGAACTGAAGCCCTCGCTGAACTACTAGCCGGCCGGCGCGCCGCCGAAGCCGATCTCGTTGCCGTCGGGGTCGCGGTACAGCGCCTTGCGCACGCCGTTTCCGTAGGCGACCCGCTCCGCGGGCTCGACCCCGCGCGCCGACGCCGCCGCGACGAAGGCGTCGAGCTCGTCGACGAACACGGTGACCAGGGAGTGGTCGGCGTGCGCGGCGTCCTGCTCGACGGCGACCGAGCGGTGCTCGGCCAGCTCCCACACCGCCTCGGTGCCGGACACGACGTAGGGCTCGGACCCCAGCAGCCTCGTGTACCAGGGCACCGCGGCGGCCTGGTCTCGGACGTATATCCCGGCGTACAGATCGAGCGGCATGCGGCCATGCTAGAGGCCGCACTCCCGCCCGCCCGACCAGGCCGTTTCCCGACGGCCGCGCCCTGGTCGGCACTGTCGGCGGCTGCGTCTAGGGTGGGGGCGTGACCGATCGCCCCGTTCCCACGGCCCCGCGCGCGGGCCGCACCACCGTGCTGTGGGAGGTGCTGCGCGAGGCCCTGGCCGACCTGGTCGGCGGCGCCGGCCCGGCCTCCGGCGCCCGGCGGCCGCTGGACATCGTCGACGCGGGCGGCGGCACCGGCGGCGCCGCGGTCCCGCTGGCCGAACTCGGCCACCAGGTGACCGTGGTCGAGCCCAGCCCCGACTCCCTGGCCGCGCTGGAGCGGCGCGCCGCCGAGGCGGGGGTGCGGGTGCGCGGTGTGCAGGGCGACACCGCCGACCTCGCCCACCTGGTGCCGGCCGGCTCCGCTGATCTGGTGCTGGTGCACAACGTCCTGGAGTACGTCGACGACCCCGCCGTGTCGCTGGCCGACATCGCCGGGGTGGTCCGCCCGGGCGGCGCCGTCAGCCTGCTGGTCGCCAACGCCGTCGCCGCCGTGGTGCACCGCGCCGCCACCGGGAACCTGGCCGACGCCGCCCGGCTGCTCGCCGACCCCGACGGCACCTGGGGCGCCGGCGACCCCATGCCGCGCCGCTTCACCCTGGCCGGCTGCACCGCGCTGCTGGAGGCGGCCGGCCTGCGCGCCGGCGCCGTCCACGGCGTGCAGGTGCTCGCCGACCTCGTCCCGGCCCGGCTGGTCGACGGCGACGCCGAGGCGCTGGCCGCCCTGCTCGACCTCGAGCGCACCGCCGCCGTCCACCCGGGGCTGCGCGAGATCGCCACCCAGCTGCACCTGCTGGCCCACCGCCCGGCATGAGCCGCCGCCAGCTCGACCGCGCCGCCAACCCGCTGGGCTCCGGCCCCGGCGCCTCCGACGACACCGGCTGCCCGATCCTGCACGTCGACATGGACGCCTTCTTCGCCAGCGTCGAGGAGCGCGAGAACCCCGCCCTCCGCGGCAAGCCGGTGATCGTCGGCGGCGCGGGCCCGCGCGGGGTGGTCTCCTCCGCCAGCTACGCGGCCCGCGCCTTCGGCGTGCACTCCGCCATGCCCATGTCGCGGGCCCGCCGCCTGTGCCCGCACGCGGTCATCGTCTCCCCGGGCCACGGCCGCTACTCCAAGGTGTCGGCCGCCGTCATGGAGATCCTGCGCTCGGTCACCCCCGAGGTCGAGCCCCTCTCGCTGGACGAGGCCTTCCTGGACGTCTCCGGCGCGCTGCGCCGGCTCGGCCGCCCGGCCGAGATCGCCGCCGAGATCCGCCGCCGGGTCAGCGACGAGCAGCAGCTGACCTGCTCCGTCGGCGTGGCCCCGAGCAAGTTCACCGCCAAGCTCGCCTCCACCCACGCCAAGCCCGACGGCCTGCTGGTGGTCCCGGCCGCCCGGGTCACCGACTTCCTGCACCCGCTGCCGGTCGGCGCGCTGTGGGGCGTCGGCGACCGCGCCGAGGAGTCGCTGCGCCGCCTTGGCCTGCGCACCATCGGCGACGTCGCGCACTACCCGCGCGACACCCTGGTCCGCGAACTGGGCGAGGCGCTGGGCACCCGGCTGGCCGAACTGGCCTGGGGCCGCGACGCCCGCGAGGTCACCGCCGCCACCCCCGACCGCAGCATCGGCGCCGAGCACACCTTCGACACCGACGTGCGCGACCCCGACGCCATCCGCCGCACCCTGCTGCGGCTGGCCGAGAAGACCGCCGCCCGGCTGCGCGCCGCCGACCGCCTGGGCCGCACCATCACCGTCAAGCTGCGCCGGGGCGACTTCAGCACCATCACCCGCTCGCGCACGCTGCCCGAGCACACCGACACCGCCCGCGACATCCACACCACCGCCTGCGCGCTGTACGAGGGCGCGGGCCTGTGGGGCACGCCGCTTCGACTCGTCGGCGTCAGGGTAGAGAACCTGGCATCGGGGCAGGCGACCTCACATCAGCTGGCACTGGACGAACCGGACGCCGGCTGGAGGGAGGCCGAGCGCGCGATGGACCGGGCCGCTCGCCGATTCGGTCCGGGAACCATCCGCCCCGCCGCCCTGTTCGACAGGGAGAGTGAAGAGGAGGGCGGATGACGGGATGGGACGCAATCCACGCCCAAGGGGGACGGTGCGTTCGCCGCTCGCCGGGTACGATGGGGGCAGCGGCGTGCACCGGTGCGAACGTCCCCTTCTCAGAAGGCCGTAACGCCTCGTATTCTGGGCATACCACTGACTATCACATCGATGTTCAGCACCCGTTTCCCCATCCGGGGGCTGTCTTTGGGAGGCGCCGTGCCGCTGTCTGAGCACGAGCAGCGTCTACTCGACCAGATCGAGAGACAGCTGTATGCCGAGGACCCCAAGTTCGCGAACGCGGTGCGTTCGACGAGTCCGCAGGTCCACTACAAGCGCCGGGTCGTGAAGGCGGCGCTCGGCTTCATGGTGGGCATCTGCCTGCTCATGGGCGGGGTCATCTTCAGCCAGACCGTTCTCTGGCAGACGATCGTCGGTGTGCTCGGCTTCCTGGTCATGCTGGCCTGCACACTGTGGGGTCTGTCCGGCCTGAAGCGGATCAGCAGCGGCGCCGGCTCCGAGGCCGAGGCCGCCGACTCCGGCGGAAAGCCCCAGGCCAAGCGCCAGCAGAAGCGGGGCATGATGGATCGCCTCGAAGAGCGCTGGCGCAAGCGCCAGGAGGGCGACGACCGATAGCACCGGGCCGCTGCCGGCCCGCCGTTGATATGGCTGCACGCCTCCGGGCGCGCAGCCATATCGGTATGTACGGGCCGGATCCGGACAGCGGCGCCATAGGCGGACGGGTGCGCGTCGGCGCCGCTCGGCGACCGGCCGGTTTCGGACGCCGCCCACGGGAATACCGCCGCCCCGTCGCGGGCGCCGTCCGGCCGCGGCCCGCCGTTGTCAGTTCTCGCTGCCGGCCTGCGACAGCCGGCGCAGGTCCTCGGGCAGGGATTGGCGCACCTTGTCCATGACGCCGCCCGTCGTCGCCTCGTCCAGCACTTGGAAGACCGCGCGGGTCAGATGCGCCGCCTTCGGCTCGTCCGCGTGGGCCCGGTGGCCGACGCGGGCGACGAACTCCTTCGGGCCGAAGCGCACCGCGTGGTCGGCGTCCGGGGCGGAGGTGACCCGCCGCAGATGCTCGCCGATCTCCCTCGGCAGCTGCGCGGCCATGTCGTCGGCGAGTTGCGGCGGGATCCGCTCGGCCAGCGTCTCCAGCGTCGCCCGGGTGGCCGTCTCCGCCGAGCCCCGGCTGTCGAGGCGGGCGCGGGCCTGGACGTGTCCGATGAACATGTCGTGCTGCATCGGTCCTCCCTCGGCTCGGCGGCGGACCGGCGATGCGCACCGCCCGCCGCTTCCGGTCGCGGACCGCACCGGCCGAGCCTGGAACCGGGATCCCGCGACTGCTCCGCGAACCGCCGGCCACCGGACCGCCGTTCCGATGCGGTACCAGCGCCTCCTATCCGCCGGTCCGGACGAGTATGCACGCGTGGGCGCGGCTCAGGGCGCCGGGACGCGGTCGGCCGCCCCGGCTCCGACGGCCGCCGGCGACTCGGCGTCGGGCGAAGGCGGACGCCCGGGCCGGGTGCCGCGTTCCCGCAGCGTGCGCAGGGCCCGGCCGACCGCCGCCGGCAGGGAGCGCGGCGCCAGCGCGGCGCGCAGGCGGTCGATTCGTCCGGCGCGCTCGGCGAGCGCGCGGCGCACCGCCGTGCTGTCGGCGCGCAGCCCGGCCGGGGCCGAGGGCGCGGGCGCGTAGCGCGCGGTCTCCTCGGCGAGCGCCACTCGGCGCAGGGCGTCGGCCGCCGGCGGGGGGAGCCGCAGCTCCACCGCCAATCGGCGGGCGACCGTGCGGGGGGAGTCGTCGGGGTGCCAGGCGGCGCCGTGGTCGAGGACGTCGTCGCGCAGCTCCAGCCAGGCGGCGCGCGCCCGCGCGGAGTCGTCGGCGGCCGACGCCCAGCGCCGGCGGCGCAGCCACAGCCGCAGGGTGCGCGGCAGCGCGAGCGCGAGCAGCAGCGCGGCGCCCACCGCCGCGGGACCGGCCGCCAGCTCCCAGCCGGTCGGCTCCTCCTCGACGGCCGCACCGGGGCCGGTCAGCTCCTCGCGGTCGCGCGGCGCCTCCTCGGCCTCCTGGCGCTCCTGGTCGGGGAGGGCCGGTTCGGCGCCGCCCGCGCCGTCCGGGTCGGCGGCGTCGGTCGGGGAACCGCCGGACGGGAGGCCGGCCGCGTAGTCGGGGGTGCTCGCGGTGCCCTGGCCGCCGAAGCCGCCGGGGGTCGGCTCGAAGCGCAGCCAGCCGTAGCCCTCGAAGTACAGCTCCGGCCAGGCGTGGGCGTCGCGGGTGGTCACCAGGCGCATCCCGGAGGAGGACGTGCTTCCGGCGGTGTACCCGACGGCGACCCGGGCCGGGATGCCCGACAGCCGGGCCATCACCGCCATCGCGGAGGCGAAGTGCTGGCAGTAGCCGGAGCGCTGCGTCAGGAAGTGGGCCAGCGGGTCGACTCCGGCGGGCGCCGGGTCCGGCCGCAGGTCGTAGCTGAACAGGCCCGAGTCGGCGAAGTACTCCTGCAGGGCCTGCGCCGCCTCGTAGGGGGTGTCGGCGGCCTCGGTGACGGAGCCGGTCACCTCCCGCACCTCGGGCGCGACCTCGGGCAGCTCCAGGTAGCGGTCGAGGCCGGCGTCGTCGGTGGGCGCGGCCGCGGCGAGGGCGGCCGCGTCGACGTCGACGCGGGTGCTGGTCGACCGGTAGCTGAGCCCGCCCGCAGTGTCCTCGGTGGAGAAGACCATCAGGGTCTCGGGGTCGGCGTACCACTCGCCCTCGATCTCGACCCCGCGCGGGGGGTAGGGCAGCGGCAGGAAGCCCATCCGGGTGACATTGGCGTAGACGCTGACGTCGGTGACCACCTGCTCGCCCTCGTCGGCCGCCTCCTCGTCCATCCCGGCCGGCGGGGGCAGCGGGTCGCCGGAGACCCGGAAGTCGCCGTGGGTGCGCACCGGCGACATGGTCCAGTCGGTGCCGTCGAAGGTGTCCAGGACGTGCATGCGCAGGTACGGCGCGTCGGGGTCGTCGGTGCGGTAGCTCAGCACCGGCGCGTTCTCGCCCATGATGAGGTTCTGCCGCAGGCTGGCCAGCGGGTGCGGGGTGGTGACGGTGCCGCCGACGGACGGGGTGCTCAACTGGGACAGGCCGAACAGGCCGTCGCCGCGCAGCGCCGGCACGCACGAGGGCAGCAGCAGCGCGCAGGCGAGCGCCACCGCGCTCAGCCGCAGCCCGCTGAGGGCCAGCGAGCCGCGCGCCGCGTCGGCGTCGGCGCGGGCGCGGGCGCGGCGCCGGGAGCGGACCGGCACGGCGCGGCCCCAGGCGGTGACGGTGTCCCAGCGCTCCAGCAGCAGCAGGGCGAGGTAGGCGGCGGCGACCAGCGCGAAGGCCGCCGCGGAGCCGCCGTCCTGGCGCAGGGTGAGCGGCGCCGAGTACAGCGCGAGCAGGAGCAGCCCGGTCAGCACGGCGCTGCGCACCGCGACGACCAGCACGTCCACCAGCCAGGCCACCCCGGCGGCGATGCACGCGGTGAGCAGCATCATCGCGGGCGTGGTGGGCACCGGCGGCGCGTAGCGCGCGATGTCTGCGCCGATCTCCGCCAGCGGGTCGCCCGACAGCGACTGCCCGCTGAAGAGGAAGATGCACGCTTCCGCGCCGACGTAGAGCAGCAGCCCCGCGCCGACCGGCTGGACGATGACGACGACGAACTCCGGCGCATTGAAGTAGCGGAGGATCACGTTGAAGGCCGTGGCCGCCGCGATGACCAGCAGCGCCGGGCCCAGCCAGCGGGAGTCCTGGAAGACCGGCTGCAGCAGCAGCATCCCGGCCGCGCTGGCCAGCGCGGCCGCCAGGGTCAGGGCGTACTTCACCGGGTCCTCCCGCCGGCCGGAAGCAGGGTGCGCCACGCCTGGTCGAGCGGGTCGCGGGGGCCCAGCCACAGCGGCCGCCAGCCCGCGCCGCGCAGCACGCGGTCGACCGCGTCGTCGTCGGCGAGCTGACCGGGGCCGGTGGAGCGGCGGAGAGGGTCGGTGACCAGTACGGCGACGCGGGCGCCGCGCCCCTGCGCCCCGCCGGCCAGTACGGTCGCCTCGGCCACGGTGAGCGCGCCGAGTACCGCCACCACCAGGCCCGTCTCCTCGCCCCGCAGCATCCGGGCGCCGTGGGCCAGGCTCACCGTGAGGGTGGGCTGGATGATGGCCAGCGCGCTGAGCAGCGCCTCCTCGCCGTGGGCGGCGGTGGGCAGCTCCTGCTGCGCGGTCAGGAAGCGCAGCCCGAAGCCGCCCCTCATCAGGTGGGCCGCCACCGAGGCGGCCGCCGACACGGCCCGCTCGAAGCTGGAGCCGGGGCCCCGGGTGGTGTGGGCGTGCGCCCGGGTGTCCAGCAGGACCGCGGCGCGGTCGGTGCGCTCGTGCTCCTCGCGGCGCACCATCAGCTCGCCGTGGCGGGCGGTGGAGCGCCAGTGCACCCGGCGGATGTCGTCACCGTCGCGGTACTCGCGCGGCGCGACGTCGTCCTCGCCGACGTGGGCGATCATACGGGCACCGGTGCGGCCCTCGCCGACGCCCTGGCCGTGCAGCAGGCCGTCGGGCAGCGGGGTGAGCGCCGGGGTGACCAGCAGCGAGGTGGTCCTGGGCACCGGCTGGTCCAGCTCGGCCAGGCCGAAGGGGTCGGCGATCCGCACCGTCAGCGGACCGACCTGGTAGCGGCCCCGCGCGTAGGCGCGCAGCCGGTAGCCGAACTCCGCGGTGCCGTGCCGGGCCAGCCGCCCCACCAGGAACCGGGGCGGCTCGCCGAGCCCGGGCGGCAGGGTGTCGGAGACCATCAGCAGGCCGGTGGGGATCCAGTCGTCATTGCTCAGCCGCAGCCGCACCCGGGCCTCGGAGCCGGCCGGCGCGCGCACCGGCCGGATCTCCCGCGCGCAGCTCAGCCGCAGCCGGCTGCGCCGCACCAGCGCCAGCGCCGCCAGCGGCAGCACCAGCGCGAGCACCCCGACCGAGAGCAGGTGGTGCTCACCGAGCAGGAAGGCGCAGCCGATGACCGCGCCCCCGACCGCCAGGAAGGAGCGGCCCCGGGTGGTCAGCGCTCCGAGCACCTCACTGCCCCGGCACACGGTCGGGCACCGGCACCCGGTGCAGCAGGTCGGTCAGGATCTGCGCGGTGGTGCGCTGCGCGACCTGCGACTCGGGCGCGGGCAGCAGGCGGTGCGCCAGCACCGGGACGGCCAGCGCCTGGAGGTCGTCGGGCAGCGCGTAGTCGCGGCCCTCCAGGGCGGCGAAGGCGCGGGCCGCCCTGACCAGGTGCAGGGTGGCGCGCGGCGAGGCGCCCAGTCGCAGCTCGGGGGAGCGCCGGGTGGCGGTGACCACGTCGATGGCGTAGCGGCGGACCGCCGCCGAGACGTGCACGCCGCGCACCGCCTCGATCATCGCGATGACGTCGGCGGCGGTGGCGACCGGGCGCAGGGTGGCCAGCGGGGTGGCCGCGGTGTGCAGGTCGAGCATGTCCAGCTCCGACTGCGGGCTGGGGTAACCCATCGAGATGCGGGCCATGAAGCGGTCGCGCTGCGCCTCGGGCAGCGGGTAGGTGCCCTCCATCTCCACCGGGTTCTGGGTGGCCACCACCATGAACGGCCGCTCCAGGGCGTGGGTGTGCCCGTCGACGGTGACCTGGCGCTCCTCCATGCACTCCAGCAGCGCCGACTGGGTCTTGGGGGAGGCGCGGTTGATCTCGTCGCCGACCACGATGTGCGCGAACACCGGGCCCGGCTTGAACTCGAAGGCGCCGACACGCTGGTTGTAGGCGCTCACCCCGGTGATGTCGCTCGGCAGCAGGTCGGGGGTGAACTGCACCCGGCTCACCGAGCAGTCGACGGAGCGGCCCAGCGCCTTGGCCAGCATGGTCTTGCCCACGCCCGGCACGTCCTCGATCAGCAGGTGCCCCTCGGCCAGCAGCACGGTGAGCGCGAGCCGGACGGCGTGCGGTTTGCCCTCGATGACCGTCTCGATCCCGGCGGCGATCCGCTCGGCGGTGCCGGTGAGCGGCCGCAGGGCCGGCGCCGCGCGCCCGCCCGGTCCGCCGCCGTCCTCCGACGCGTCCCGCCCGCCGTGCCCGACCCCTCGCGTGTCGATCGACACGTGCCCTCCTCGGCCCTCCGGCCCAGCTACTCGTATGCCATGACAGTAAGGGCTGGACGCCCGGTACGCGACGTCACGCCGCAATACGGGCATACCGTCGCACTGCGCCGCCGGACCGGCACCCGGTGCGACGGCGGCGGCTCCTCTATCACGGAGCGGTGACGCCAGGGGAGGGCCCGGCGGCGGCCGGAGCGGCGCCCCTCGGGCGCCCCACCGCCGCCCCACTCTGCTCCACCCCTTCTGACCTGCGGTTTTGCCCTGGCGATCTCGGCGACACGGCGTCGAAAACTGTTGACCGTGGGGAACAGTGGAGTAAGGTGGGGCTCCGTGGAGGGCAGTTCCACTCCACATCGGCGGCGGGGGGTGGTGCCGGTGTTTCTCGGTACGCACTCGCCGCGCCTGGACGAGAAGGGACGGCTGTTCCTTCCGGCGAAGTACCGCGACGATCTGTCGGGAGGGCTGGTGATCACGAAGGGCCAGGAGCGCTGCCTCTACGTTTTCCCCGTGGAGGAATTCCGGCGTATCACCGAGGCCCTGCGTACCGCACCGGTCACCGCCAAGGCCGTCCGCGACTACAGCCGGGTCTTCTTCGCCAGCGCCTCAGACGAGATCCCTGACAAGCAGGGGCGGGTCACCGTGCCCGCCAACCTGCGTCAGTACGCCGGGCTCAGCCGCGACTGCGTCGTCATCGGGGCCAACACCCGGCTGGAGATCTGGGACGCGCAGGCGTGGGCGGCCTATGAGGCCGAACAGGAGCAGGCGTTCTCGGATCTGTCCGAGGAGGTGCTGCCGGGGGTCCTGTGATGGTGAACGGCGAAGCATTGCCGCCGGGCCTAGTCCGGCGAGGTCTCCACCCGCTCCGCATGCCAGCTGGCGTACCTTCCCCGGCGCCAGGTGGCCGTCGCGTACAGACGTGTGACGGAGGGCGGATGGGGACCTGGCCGAACCGAGTCGGGCGGCGGCGGGCGTTCAGCGGGAGGGGGCGGACATGAACGGCACGGCGGCGGCACGCCACACACCGGTGATGCTGCGGCGCATTGTCGAACTGTTCGCCCCCGCCCTGGCCGCCCCGGACGCCGTCCTGGTGGACGGCACGCTCGGCCTCGGCGGCCATGCCCACGCCCTCCTCACCGCGCACCCCCGGCTGCGTCTCATCGGCATCGACCGCGACGAGACCGCGCTGCGGCGCTCGCGCGAGCGCCTCGACGCCTTCGGCGAGCGCGTCGCCTACGTCCGCGCCACCTACGACGAACTGCCGCGGGCCCTGGCCGAGCACGGCGTGCGCCGGGTGCACGGCGTGCTGCTCGACCTCGGCGTCTCCTCGCCGCAGCTCGACGAGGCCGACCGGGGCTTCGCGTACTCCTACGACGCCCCGCTCGACATGCGCATGGACCGCGAGCAGCCGCTCACCGCGGCCGAGGTGGTGAACACCTACTCCGAGGCCGAACTGCGGCGCATCCTGCGCGAGTACGGCGAGGAGCGCTTCGCGAACCGCATCGCAGCCGCCCTGCTGCGGGAGCGGGCCGCCGCCCCACTGTCGTCCACCACCCGCCTCGCCGAGATCGTCAGGGACGCCATCCCCGCCGCCACCCGGCGCACCGGCGGCAACCCCGCCAAACGCACCTTCCAGGCGCTGCGCATCGAGGTCAACTCCGAGCTCGGCGTGCTGGACCGCACCCTGCCCCGCGCGATCGACGCGCTCGCGGTGGGCGGACGCATCGCCGTCCTGTCCTACCACTCGCTCGAAGACCGCATGGTCAAGCGGGCGCTCGCCGCCCGCTCGACCGACACCACCCCGCCGGACCTGCCGGTTCCGCTCCCCGACCGGCAGCCAGAACTCCGCCTGCTCACCCGCGGCGCGGAGCTCCCGGCGGAACAGGAGACAGCCGACAACCCACGCGCCGCCTCCGCCCGGCTCAGAGCCGCCGAGCGGATCCGGAGCGTCGAGGCCGAGGGTGAGTGATGGCAGCGAGCACGACCAGAGACGACGCCGCCCGCCAGGCCGCGAGGGCCAAGGCCGGCGCGGCGCCCGCGCGCGGACCCGCCCGCGCGCCCGCGCGGCCCAAGGCCGCCCCGGCCCGGCGCGGCACCGCCGCGCGCCCGGCCCCCCGCCAGCCGCAGCGCACCCCGCCGCGGGTCCCCTTCGTGCTGCTGGTGCTCGGCCTGATGGCCGGGGCGCTGGTCAGCCTGCTGATGCTGCGCGCCGTACTCGCCCAGGACGCCTTCACCCTCTCGCAGCTGCGCACCGACAACCGTGAGCTCCAGCTCTACGAGGAGCGGCTGCGCCAGGAGGTCGTCTACGCCGAGTCGCCCGACGCGCTGGCCGACCGCGCCGCCGAGCTGGGCATGGAGCCCGGCGAGGAACCCCTCTTCGTCAACCTCGACACCGGCCGGGTGGAGGGCGAGCCCGGCACTGGAGGACCGCAGCAGTGACCGGACCACGTGACCCCCGCCGTCCCGGCGGGGGCCCCGGTGGTGCCTCGGGCGGCCGCCGCAGCAGACCGCAGCCGCGCGGCCGCGCCACCCCGGCCGCCGGGCGGCCGCGCACCGGTACGAACCGGGCGGCCGGCCGCCCGAACCCGCCGCGCACGCCGCGCGGCGACGCCGCGTCCGAGCGCGAGCGCCCCAGGCCCACACCGGGGGAGCGGGCCGTCGGCACGGCCGGAGCGGCGCTGCGCGCCGCGCTGCGCCGCCCGTTCCGGCGCGGGAACCCCAAGCGGCGGCTCAACGCCGGCATCCTGTGCATGGTCGTGGTGCTGCTGATCTTCGGCGCCCGGCTGGTGCAGATCCAGGGCTTCGAGGCGGCCGCCTACGCGCAGAAGGCCGAGGAGAGCCGGCTCCAGGACACCCAGATCCCGGCCATGCGCGGCGACATCACCGACGCCGAGGGCAACCCGCTGGCCATGACGGTCGAGACCCGCACCGTCTTCGTCGACCCCACCCGGGTGCTCCCCGAGGAGCGCGCCGCCGTCATCGAACTGCTCGCCACCGAACTCGGCCGGCCGGTCGAGGAGATCACCGAGCACGTCGACGCCGCCCCCTCGCAGTACCAGGTGGTCGCCCGCGACGTGCCCACCGAGCAGGCCGAGCGGATTCTGGAGCACGACCTCGGCGGCATCGCCACCGAGCGCGACTTCCAGCGGCGCTACCCCAACGGCGAGGTCGCCGCCAACCTGGTCGGCTTCGTCGGCGCCGACGGCAGCGGCCTGGAAGGGCTGGAGTACAGCCTGGAGGACACTCTGGCCGGCACCCCCGGCGAGCAGCGGGTCGAGATCGCCGACGGCGTGCCGATCCCGATGGCCGGCGGCCTGGTCCGCGAACCGGTGCCCGGCGGCGACGTGCGGCTCACCCTGGACCGCGACATCCAGTGGCACGCCCAGAACGCGCTGGCCCAGCAGGTGGAGGAGCTGGGCGCCTCCAGCGGCAGCGTGGTGGTGATGGACCTGGACCAGCGGCTGCTGGCGCTGGCCAACTACCCCACCTACAACCTCGACGACGTCGAGGCCAGCACCCCCGAGCAGCGCCGCAACGGCGCCGTCGCCGACACCTTCGAACCCGGCAGCACCAACAAGGTCATCACCGCCGCCGCGGCGCTGGAAGAAGGGCTGATCACCCCCGAGACCGAGTTCACCGTGCCGTACTCGATCACCCGCCACGGCTCGACCTTCAGCGACTCCAGCTTCCACCCCACCGAGAACCTGACCGCCACCGGGATCATGGCGCACTCCTCCAACACCGGCACCGTCCAGATCGCCGAGGAGGTGGGCGCAGAGACCCTGCACTCCTACCTGACCGACTTCGGCTTCGCCCAGGAGACCGGGCTCGGCCTGCCCGGCGAGAGCCCCGGCGTGCTGCACCCCGTCGAGGACTGGTGGGGCACCTCCCTGGCCACCATCTCCTACGGCCAGGGCCTGTCGGTCAACGCGGTGCAGGCCGCCAGCGTCTACGCCACCGTCGCCAACGGCGGGGTGCGGGTGCAGCCGTCCATCGTGGCGGGCGCCACCGGCCCCGACGGCCGCTTCCGCTCCGCGCCCGCGCCCGAGGAGCGGCGGGTGATCAGCGAGGAGACAGCCGACCAGCTCGCCTACATGCTGGAGAGCGTCACCACCGACGAGGGCACCGCGCCGCAGGCGCAGATCCCGGGCTACCGGGTGGCCGGCAAGACCGGCACCGCGCAGCGCGTCAACCCCGAGACCGGCAGCTACGAGGACGGCGGCCACACCTCCACCTTCGTCGGCTTCGCCCCGGCCGACGACCCCCAGGTGGTCGTGCAGGTCGTCATCCACGACCCGCCCGCCGAGGACCCCTACGGCGGCCCGGTGGCCGGGCCGGTCTTCAACGACGTGATGTCCTTCGCCCTGCAGACCCTCCAGGTGCCCCCGACCGAGACCGAGGCGCCCGACTTCCAGATCTACGGCGGCGAGTGACCCCCGCTCTACCGCCTGCGGCGCGGGAGGCGGTATTCGGCGCGGCGAGTGACCCCCGCTCTGCCGCCTTACGGCGCGGCGAGACCTGCAGGCGCCTTCGGCGGGACCCTTGGACTGCCGCCCATGGCGGACTTCTGCTCTGGTGGCTGCGACGCGGGGGGCGTCCTTCGGCGCGGCTCACCAGCCTGCGGCGGCCACTACGTCGCGGGCCACCTCGACCGCGCCGCGGCCGTCCGTGAGCACCCTGACGGTGTCCGGCGGGGCATGCCGGTCCAGGTAGCGGGCCATGGCGGCGCTGCGCCGCAGGTGCGGCTCCAGTTCGGAGCCGATCTCGCGGCCGGCCAGGCGCGCGGCGGCCGTGGCGTCGCCCGCGGTCAGCAGCACAGGTACGATCCGCACCGGCCCCGGGCCCATGGCCCGCTCGAACATCGGGCCCTCCAGGATGGCCGCGGTGTTGCAGTAGACGAGCCTGCGCTGCCCGAGCGCGGCGTAGTTGGCCCAGATCGCGGCCAGGTTGCGCTCGGTGATCGCCGACCGGTGGGGATCGCCCTCGGGGGCCGGATGGATCTGGTCGAGCGTGTCGCCCTCGATCATGCAGTGCGCCACGCCGGCCGCCCGCAGCCGCGCCGACGCCTCCCAGGCCGCGGTGGACTTCCCCACGCCGGACCGTCCGGCGATCAGCAGCACCTCGCACGTGTCCACGGGCGCATCCTGGCAGAAGCGGTCCAGGGCGCTCACTCCCTTTTCCGACGGGCCGGCGGGGCACAGCGGCCCGGCGGAGTTCGCACCGGCATCGGGGCCGCGCGGGTGTGAGCGTGGGCGCCGGGCCGCTCGGACCGGTAACCTCTCCGCGTGCTGTCGGTTATGCGTCCCGAGAAGAACCCGTCCCGCCTGCTGTCGGACCTGGTCGACCTGCTCGGCCCGGCCGTGCTCGCCGAGTACGGCGGTCCCGTCGACGACGCCAGGGCGGTGCGCGGCATCACCCACGACTCCCGCCGGGTGAGGCCCGGCGACGTCTACCTGGCGCTGGGCGGCAGCAGGTTCCACGGGGCGGAGTTCTGCGACGCCGCCGCCGACGCCGGCGCGGTCGCCGTGCTGACCGACCCCGACGGCCACGACCGCGCCGCCAAGACCGGCCTGCCGGTGATCGTGGTGGCCGACCCGCGCCGGCACATGGGCCGGGTCGCCTCCTGGATCTACGACGACCCCGTCTCCGAGCTGAACCTGATCGGGATCACCGGCACCAGCGGGAAGACCACCGTCGCCTACCTGGTCGAGGCCGGGCTGCGCGCCGCCGGGCTCACCACCGGGCTGGTCGGCACGGTCGAGATCCGGGTCGGCGACGAGCGGGTCGACTCCTCGCTCACCACCCCCGAGGCCACCGACCTGCACGCCCTGTTCGCGCTGATGCGCGAGCGCGGCGTGTCGGCGGCTGCGATGGAGGTCTCCAGCCACGCGCTGGCCCTGGACCGCGTCTCCGGCGCCCGCTACGAGGTCGCGGTCTTCACCAACCTCTCCCAGGACCACCTGGACTTCCACGCCGACCTGCGCGAGTACTTCGACACCAAGGCGCGGCTGTTCACCTCGGAGTTCAGCCGCATCGCCGTGGTCAACCTCGACGACCGCTTCGGCCGCGCGCTCGTCGACAAGGTCGCCGCCGCGGGCGAGGTGCCGCTCACCACCTTCTCCGCCGACGGCGACCCCGACGCCGACTGGCGCGCCACCGACGTGCGGCTCGGCTCCGACGGCAGCAGCTTCCGCGTGGTCGGCCCCGGCGGCATCGAGGCCGACGCCTCGGTGGCGCTGCCCGGCCCCTTCAACGTCGCCAACGCCTTGGCCGCCATCGTGGGGCTGGTCGAGGCCGGAATCGGCCTTTCCTCCGCCGTGGCGGGCGTGGCCGCCCTCACCGGCGTGCCCGGCCGGATGGAGCGGGTGGACGCCGGGCAGGACTTCACCGCCGTGGTCGACTACTCGCACAAACCCGGCGCCATCGAGGCCGTGCTGACCGCGCTGCGCCGGATCACCGCCAACCGGCTCACCATCGTGGTGGGCTGCGGCGGCGACCGCGACCGCGCCAAACGCCCGCTGATGGGCGAGGCGGCGGCGCGGCTGGCCGACTCCGTCATCCTCACCGACGACAACCCGCGCTCCGAGGACCCCCTGGAGATCCTGCGCGCCATGATGTCCGGTGCCGCCCAGGTGCCGCGCGAGCGGCGGGCCCGCGTCACGGTGGAGCCCGACCGGGCCGAGGCGATCGCGCTGGCCGTGGCGCGCGCCGAGCCCGGCGACTGTATCGTCATTGCCGGGAAGGGGCACGAGGGCGGCCAGTACGTCCGCGGCGAGGTCCTGCCCTTCGACGACCGCGAGGTGCTGCGGGCCGCGTTGGAGCACCGGGCCGGCGGCGGGTGAACCCCGCCGGGCGCCGTGGCACTGTTGTGATCCACGGGCTCACCGGTGCCGCCGATATGCCCCGCCAGGTCGCGGTATGGTGCACTCTGCTGGCCGACGGCCCGGCTCGGACCGCCGGATACGCCGGGCCTGCTTCCAGGGCCTACCGGGGCGGCCCTCAAGAGCCCCACGATGTCGTCATGCTGAAGGGACCACGCGTGGCCGGTCTGCAACGGGTAGCCACTCCCCACTTGGCGCCGAGCCGACACGATGCGGCGTCGCGGACCGGGGGGGCCGCCGCGTGACCAGCATCCTGATCGCCGCGGCGGTCTCCCTGTTCGTCTCCCTGCTGGGGACACCGCTGGCCATCAAGCTGCTGCGGCGCCGTGGCTACGGCCAGCACATCCGCGAGGAGGGCCCCGAGGCGCACCTCGACAAGCGCGGCACCCCCACCATGGGCGGCATCGTGTTCGTGGTGGGCGGCCTGGTCGGCTACGCCGTCGCGCACCTGGTCACCTGGACGCCGCCGACCGTCTCCGGCCTGCTGGTGCTCTTCCTGATGGCGGGCATGGCCGCGGTCGGCTTCCTGGACGACTTCATCAAGATCTTCAAGCAGCGCAGCCTCGGCCTGCGCAGCGGCGCCAAGATGGCCGGCCAGATCTCGGTGGGCGTGGTCTTCGCCTTCCTCGCCACCCAGTTCCCCAACGGCTACACCTACACCCCGGCCTCCACCGAGCTGTCGTTCGTGCGCGACATCGGCATCAACATCGGGCCGTGGCTGTTCATCATCTGGGCGCTGATCATGATCACCGCCACCTCCAACGCGGTGAACCTCACCGACGGCCTCGACGGCCTGGCCACCGGCGCCACCATCCTGTCGCTGGCCGCCTACGTCATCATCGGCAACTGGCAGCTGCGGCAGAGCTGCGTGGAGTTCGCGCTCGCGCCGACCTGCTACACGGTGCGCGACCCGCTCGACCTCGCGGTGGTGGCCGCCGCCATGCTCGGCGGCTGCATCGGCTTCCTGTGGTACAACGCCCCGCCCGCCAAGATCTTCATGGGCGACACCGGCTCCCTCGCGCTGGGCGGCGTGCTGGTCGGCCTGGCCATCACCACCCGCACCCAACTGCTGCTGCTCATCCTCGGCGGCCTGTTCATGCTGATCACCGCCTCGGTGATCATGCAGGTCGGCTCGTTCAAGCTCACCGGACGGCGGATCTTCAAGATGGCGCCGCTCCAGCACCACTTCGAGCTGATGGGCTGGGCCGAGACCACCATCGTGGTCCGCTTCTGGATCATCCAGGGCATCTTCGTGGCCATCGGCGTCGGCCTGTTCTACGTCGAATCGGTACCCCGGTGAACCAGGCGGCGGCCGACTGGTCCGGCGCCCGGGTGTGCGTGGCCGGGCTCGGCGTGTCCGGGCCGCCGGTCGCCCGCGCCCTGCTCGCCCTCGGCGCGCAGGTCACCGTGGTCGACGGCCGCGACGACGACACCAACCGCGCCCGCGCCGCCGAACTGGAGCGGCTGGGCGCGCGGGTGCTGCTCGGCTCCGCCGCCGCGTCGGCGCCGCCCGAGGGCACCGGCACCGTGGTCACCTCGCCCGGCTGGCGGCCCGACGCCCCGCTGCTGCGCGCCGCCGCCGCCGCGGGGCTGCCGGTCATCGGCGACGTCGAACTCGCCTGGCGGCTGCGCCCGTCCGGCCAGCAGTGGCTCGCCGTCACCGGCACCAACGGCAAGACGACCACCGTCAAGATGCTGGAGTCGATCCTGCTCGCCGCCGGGCGCCGCGCGCTGGCCGTCGGCAATGTCGGCACCTCGGTCGTGGAGGCCGTCACCGCCCGGCCCGGCTACGACGTCCTCGCCGTGGAGCTGTCCAGCTTCCAGCTGCACTGGTCGAGCAGCCTGGCGCCCGACGCCGCCGCCGTCCTCAACATCGCCCCCGACCACCTCGACTGGCACGGCGGCATGGACGCTTACGCCCAGGCCAAGGGGAAGGTCTACGCGCCCGGCACCCTCGCGGTGTACAACACCGCCGACCCCCGCACGGTCCGGCTGGCGCAGGGCGCCGAACGGCGGGTCGGCTTCGGCCTGGCGGTGCCGGCCCCCGGTGAGCTGGGCGTGGTGGAGGACCTGCTGGTGGACCGCGCCTTCGTGGCCGACCCCGCGCACGCCGCCGAACTGGCCCGGCTTGAGGACGTCCGCCCCCTCGCCCCCCACAACGTCGCCAACGCGCTGGCCGCCGCCGCGCTCGCCCGCGCCGCCGGGGTGCCGGCCGAGGCGGTCGGCGCCGGGCTGCGCGCCTTCGCGCCCGAACCGCACCGGATGGCGCCGGTCGCCACCGTCGCCGAGGTCGGCTACGTCAACGACTCCAAGGCGACCAACCCGCACGCCGCCGAGGCCGCGCTGCGCAGCTACCCCTCGGTGGTGTGGATCGCGGGCGGCCTGCTCAAGGGCGCCGATGTCGGCGAACTGGTGCGCGGCACCGCGCATCTGCTGCGCGGCGCGGTGCTGCTCGGCGCCGACCGCGCCCGCATCGCCGCCGCCCTCGCCGAGCACGCCCCCGGCGTGCCCGTGGTCGACATCGCCCGCACCGACCCCGAGGTGATGCCCGAGGTGGTGGCCGCCGCCGCCAAGCTGGCCCGGCCCGGCGACACCGTGCTGCTGTCGCCCGCCGCCGCCTCGCTGGACATGTTCCGCGACTACCCCGCTCGCGGCGACGCCTTCGCCGCCGCCGTGCTGGCGCTGGCCGACACGCCGGGGGAGTAGCCACGGCGCGGCCGCCTCCGGCCGGTGGCCCGATCCGGCCTGCCCCCACGCCGATTTTCCGGCCAACACGCGCCGAATGTCCGAGTGCGCTGCCCCGGGCCTCGCCAGACTAGGCCGAGACGGCCCGGCCGGGGCCGGGCACGGGCGGGGTGAGGCTGATGGCGGTGGCGCGGGGCGACGGATATGCCGGGTTCCCGGTGGCGCGGGGCGGCGGGCGGATCGGCCTCGCCGCACTGCCGCGCCTGCTGGACCGGCCGCTGACCTCCTACTACCTCATCCTGGGCTGCACCGCGCTGCTGGTGGCGCTCGGACTGCTGATGGTGCTGTCGGCGTCCATGATCGAGCAGCTGCGCGACACCGGCTCGCCGTACTCCCTCGTCACCACCCAGGCCATGGCGGCCTGCATCGGGCTGCCGCTGATGCTCGTCGCCGCGCAGCTGCCGCCGCGGGCCTTCCGGCCGCTGGCCGGGCCCGCGCTGCTGGTCGCCATCCTCGCGCTGATCGCGGTGCTGTTCATCGGCGAGAGCTACAACACCGGCGCCACCCAGTGGCTGGAGATCGGCGGCATGACCGTGCAGCCGTCGGAGCCGGCCAAGTTCGCCTTCGCGCTGTGGGGCGCCAACCTGCTGGCCCGCAAGGAGGAGCTGCGGCAGCTCACCGAGTGGCGGCACCTGCTCATCCCGCTGCTGCCCGGGGCGGGCGCGGTGGTGATGCTGGTCATCCTCGGCGGCGACCTCGGCACCGCCTGCATCCTGCTGGTCATCTTCCTGGCGCTGCTGTGGGTGGTCGGCGCCCCCGCCAAGCTGTTCGTCGGCATGCTCGGCCTGGTCGGGCTGCTCGTCGGCCTGATGGTGGTGGCCGCCCCCTACCGGATGAGCCGCTTCACCTCCTTCCTCAACCCCGAAGCCGACCCCACCGGCACCGGCTACCAGGCCGTGCGCGGCCTGTACGCGCTGGGCTCCGGCGGCCTGCTCGGCGTCGGCATCGGCGGCAGCAGGGAGAAGTGGGGCGTCTTCCCGCACACCGAGAGCGACTTCATCTTCGCCATCATCGGCGAGGAGTTCGGCCTGCTCGGCACCCTGCTCGTCATCGGCCTGATCGGGCTGATGGGCTACGCGGGGCTGCGGGTGGCCACCCGCGCCACCGACCTGTTCACCCGGCTGGCCGCCACCGCGATCACGGCCTGGATCGTGTTCCAGGCGCTGGTCAACATCGGCGCCGTCATCAACCTGCTCCCGATCACCGGCGTCCCGCTGCCGCTCGTCTCCTACGGCGGGTCCTCGCTGGTCTCCACCATGGTGGCCGTCGGCATGCTGCTCGCCTTCGCCAAGCGCGAACCCGGTGCCCGGCAGGCATTGGCGGCTCGCGGCCCCGGACCCGCCCGGCGGGCTCTAAGCTGGCTTGGCCTGGAAGTCCGGGGAGACCGACTGGTGGTACGTCGCGAGGCCCCGGACCGGCGGCGGACGCCCGCCCCGCGCGGGCGCGCCACCCAGACTCCGAGGAGGGAACGTCGACGATGATGGTTGTCCTGGCCGGGGGCGGCACCGCCGGTCACATCGAGCCCGCGCTCGCCCTCGCCGACGCGCTGCGGCGGGCCGAGCCGCAGATCGGCATCACCTGCCTGGGTACCGAGCGCGGCCTTGAGACACGGCTGGTCCCGCTGCGCGGCTACGACCTCGCGATGGTGCCGGCCGTGCCGCTGCCGCGTGCGCTGACGCCCAAGCTGCTCACCGTGCCGGGCCGGCTGGCCGGCGCCATCAGCGCCGCCGCCGGGATCCTCGACCGCGTCAGGGCCGACGTCCTGGTGGGCTTCGGCGGCTACGTCGCCACCCCCGGCTACGGCGGGGCGTGGCGGCGCGGCGTGCCGATCGTGGTGCACGAGGCCAACCCCAAGGCGGGGCTGGCCAACCGGCTCGGCGCCCGGCTCACCGACCACGTCTTCACCGGCCACCCCGACGCCCAGCTGTCGGGCGGCCGCTACATCGGCATCCCCATCCGCGAGCAGATCTCGCAGCTGGACCGGCTGGCGCTCGGCGACAAGAGCCGCGCCCACTTCGGGCTCCGCGACGACCTGCCCACCCTGCTCGTCTTCGGCGGCTCGCAGGGCGCCCGCTCCATCAACCAGGCCGTCACCGACGCCCGCCCGCTGTTCCGGCAGGCGGGCGTGCAGGTGCTGCACGTGGTCGGCCCGAAGAACGCCGCCGAGCCCGAGGACCACACCGCCGACGGCGTGCCGTTCATCACCGTGCCCTACGTCGACCGCATGGACCTCGCCTACGCCGCCGCCGACATGGCGCTGTGCCGCGCGGGCGCGCTGACCTGCGCCGAGCTGGCGGCGGTGGGCCTGCCCGCCGTCTACGTGCCGCTGCCGCACGGCAACGGCGAGCAGCGCCTCAACGCCGAGCCGATCGTGTCGGCCGGCGGCGGCCTGCTGGTGGACGACTCCCAGCTGACCGCGGAGTGGATCCGCGACAACGTGCTCGGCGTGCTCACCGACACCGACCGGGTGGTCGGCATGTCCGAGGCCGCCTCCAGCACCGGCCGCCGCAACGCCGACGACGAACTCGCGCACATCGTGCTGAACGTCATCCGCGAGAAGAGGTCGGAGGGCCGGTGACCACCGCCACCCCATTCCCCGGTCGATCCCGCACCCGATCCCCGAGCCCATCCCCCTCCCGCCCAGGGGGGCGACCCCACATCCAGTCTCCCGCGGATCGGTGCGCCGGGGCGAGGGCCGGCGGCGGGCTGTGGACAAGCCCCGCCGTGCGGGCGGGCTTGTGGACGAACGGGTTGACGAACGGAGGGGGACGGCGATGAGCCTGGTCGAACCGGTCGAGCCGGTGCCCGTCGAGGAGCTAGGCCGGGTCCACTTCATCGGGATCGGCGGCGCGGGCATGTCGGGCATCGCCCGGGTGCTGCTGCAGCGCGGGGTCGCGGTGTCCGGCAGCGACGCGCGCGACTCCTCCGTCCTCACCGAGCTGCGCGCGGCCGGCGCGCGGGTGCACGCCGGGCACGCCGCCGAGCAGCTGGGCGAGGCCGACACCGTGGTGGTCTCCTCGGCGGTGCGCCCGGGCAACCCCGAACTGGCCGCGGCCCGCGAGCGCGGGCTGCGGGTGCTGCCCCGCGCCGCCGCGCTGGGCGCGCTGCTGCTGGGCCGGCGCGGCATCGCGGTGGCCGGCACCCACGGCAAGACCACCACCACCTCGATGCTCGCCACCGTGCTGCGCCACTGCGGCGCCGAGCCCGGCTACGTCATCGGCGGCAAGCTGGTCGGCGGACCCGGCGCGCCCGCCTCCGGCCTGGCCGCGGCCGCCGACGCCGGCAGCGGCGAGCTGATCGTGGTGGAGGCCGACGAGAGCGACGGCTCCTTCCTGATGCTCCGCCCCGAGATCGCCGTCGTCACCAATGTCGAGGCCGACCACCTCGACAACTACTCCGGCATCGAGCAGATCCACGAGGGCTTCGACCGCTTCACCGCGCTCACCGGCGAGCTGGTGGTGGCCGGCGTCGACGACCCCGGCGCCCAGCTGGTGGCCAAGGCCGCCGCCGAGCACGGCCGCCAGGTGCGCGGCTACGGCGAGAACCCAGGCGCCGACTACCGCATCGGCGCCATCGCCCCGGCCGGCTTCGGCTCCCGCTTCACCCTCGCCGGCCCCGCCGGGGAGCACCCCTACACGGTGCACGCGCCCGGCCGGCACAACGTCGCCAACGCCGCCGCCGCCATCGCCGTCGCCCTCGAACTCGGCTTCGCCCCCGGCGCCGCCGCCGCCGGGCTGGCCGCCTACCGCGGCACCGCCCGCCGCTTCGAGCCCAAGGGCGAGGCGCGCGGCGTGCGCGTCTACGACAGCTACGCCCACCACCCCACCGAACTCGCCGCCGACCTGCGCGCCGCCCGCGCCGCCCTGGACTCCGAGCCGCCGCGCGGCGAGGGCGCCGCGCCCGGCCGGGTGATCGCGCTGTTCCAGCCGCACCTCTACAGCCGCACCCGGATCTTCGCGGCCGAGTTCGGCCAGGCGCTCGGCCTCGCCGACGAGGTCGTGGTCATGTCGATCTACGCCGCCCGCGAGGATCCCGAACCCGGCGTCGGCTCCGAGCTGGTCACCTCCGCCGTCCCGCACGGCCGCGTCCACCTCCAGCCCGAGCGCGAGCGGATCCCCGCGCAGATCGCGGCGCTGGCCCGCCCCGGCGACATCGTCCTCACCATGGGCGCGGGCGACGTCACCGAGCTGGGCCCGCGCATCGTCGACGCCCTGGGATCCTGATGGCCGACACGCAGGCCGCGGCCCCGGCGCAGACCCCCCGGCGGGCGGACCCGTGGAAGGTCGCCTTCGTCGTCCTCCTCATCGTCGGCCTGCTCACGGTGGTCACCTGGCTGCTGCTGGGCTCCCGGCTGCTGGTGGTGCGCGAGGTGCAGGTCGAGGGCCTGAACCGGCTCGGCACCGAGGAGGTCGTGGTCGCCGCCGACGTCCCGCCGGGAACTCCGCTGGTCCGGGTCGACCTCGACGCGGTCGCCGAGCGGGTCGAGGAGCTGCGGCTGGTCGAGGAGGCCACCGTCTCGCGCAACTGGCCGGCCGCGGTCGGCATCGCGGTGATGGAGCGCACCCCGGTGCTCGCCGTGCCCGCCGACGGGCAATTCATGCTGATCGACCGCTTCGGCGTGACGGTGGAGACGGTGCCCGAGCGGCCCGCCGCCCTCCCCGAACTCGCGCTGGAGGGGGAGCCCGAGGGCCATCCGGCCGTGGCGGCGGCCGCCGCCATCGTCCGCGAACTGCCCGCGGAGGTGTCCGGACTGGTGGAGCGGATCGAGGCGGCCGACGGCGACACCGTGGTGCTGCGGCTGCGCGACGGCGCGGAGGTGGTCTGGGGCGACGCGCGCGGCGGGGCGGAGAAGGCGCGGGTGCTGATGATCCTGCTGGCGGAGCACCCACCCGCCGCGGGCCTCAGCTACGACGTGAGCGCCCCTGACGTGGCGGTCGTCGGCGGTCTCGACGGCGCCGCCACCGCGGGGCCGGCCGCCTGACCGCCCAGGTCGGTCCGGCGACACGCCGGACCGATTCGAGGCCGGTTAGTTGCTCGCGGGTAGCGGCCAAGCCTACTGTCTAGAAAACCAATGGCGGTGCTGTCAGCAGGAAATCAACCTCCGGGTCGCCGCCGAGCAGCATCCGCGCCCGCACCCGGAGGTGGTCCGAAGCCGATGAGTCACACTAGCTGTCAGCGCGGCATCGGCACGACCGATACCGGGTAGCCGGTCGAGGCGGACCCGCCGGCCGGGTCGGCCGGATCCGATGGACGAACCGAACGAGTGAAGAGGAAAGGCCCCTCGTCGTGGCAGCACCGCAGAACTACCTCGCGGTCATCAAAGTCGTCGGCATCGGCGGCGGTGGCGTCAACGCCGTCAACCGAATGATCGAGGAGGGCCTCAAGGGCGTCGAGTTCATCGCCATCAACACGGACGCCCAGGCGCTCCTGATGAGCGACGCCGACGTCAAGCTCGACGTGGGCCGGGAACTCACCCGCGGCCTGGGCGCCGGTGCCAATCCCGACGTGGGCCGCAAGGCCGCCGAGGACCACCGCGAGGAGATCGAGGAGGTGCTCAAGGGCGCCGACATGGTCTTCGTCACCGCCGGTGAGGGCGGCGGCACCGGTACCGGCGGCGCCCCCGTGGTGGCCAGCATCGCCCGCTCGCTCGGCGCGCTCACCATCGGCGTCGTCACCCGCCCGTTCAGCTTCGAGGGCAAACGCCGCGCCACCCAGGCCGAAGTCGGCATCGAGATGCTGCGCGACGAGGTCGACACCCTCATTGTCATCCCCAACGACCGCCTGCTGTCCATCTCCGACCGCCAGGTCAGCGTGCTCGACGCCTTCAAGGCGGCCGACCAGGTGCTGCTCTCCGGTGTCCAGGGCATCACCGACCTGATCACCACCCCGGGCCTGATCAACCTCGACTTCGCCGACGTCAAGTCCGTCATGTCCGGCGCAGGGTCGGCGCTGATGGGCATCGGCTCCGCGCGCGGCGACGACCGCGCGGTCGCGGCGGCCGAGATGGCGATCTCCTCGCCGCTGCTGGAGGCGAGCATCGACGGCGCCCACGGTGTGCTGCTGTCCATCCAGGGCGGCTCCGACCTCGGCCTGTTCGAGATCAACGAGGCGGCCCAGTTGGTGGCCAACTCCGCCGCGCCCGACGCCAACATCATCTTCGGCGCCGTCATCGACGACGCCCTCGGCGACGAGGTGCGCGTCACCGTGATCGCGGCCGGCTTCGACGAGGCGCGGTCCACCGTGCTGCCGCCTGAACCGCCGTCGCACCGCGCGGCCGAGCCGCCGCACCGCGCGCCCGAGCCGGTCCGCGAGCGCCCGGCTCCCGCGCCGATCCACGCGGCGCCCGTCCACCACCAGCCCGTCCACCACCACCAGCCGGTGCAGCCGCCGCCTCCGCCGGTGCGGCCGCAGCCGCCGGTCAGCGCCGCGCCGCCGCCGGCGCCCGAGCCCGAACCGGAGCCCGAGCCGGTCGTGCACGAGCGGGCCGAGTACATCGAGCCGGAGCCCGAGCCGGAGCCGCCCGCCGAGCCCGAGACCACCGTCACCCGGCTGGACCCCGCGCCCGAGCACCGGCCCGCCGACGACGATGACGACGATTCGTCCGGCCGCGACGCCGCGGTGCGGCCGCTGCACCCGCGCGGCGGCGAGCACCACCGCGGCGCCTTCAGCCGCACCGCCGACATGCCGCGGCGCCCTGTCGTGTTCGACGAGGACGACGATCTGGACGTACCGGACTTTCTGAAAGACTAGAGCGGTGACGCGCATCTTCGAGCTCGGCGGCGGTGTGAGAGCGGCGTTCCCCGGTCGTTTCGACGGCGGGGTGAGCGCCGCTCCCTATGACCGCCTCAACCTCGGCGAACTGGTCGGCGACGATCCCGCGGCGGTGACCGCCAACCGGCGCGAGGCCGCCCGCGCCCTGGGCCTGGACCCGGGCAGGGTGGTGTGGATGCGCCAGGTGCACGGCGCCGAGGTGGCCGACGCGGCGGCCGCGCTGCCCATCGACGAACACGCCTCGGGCCTGGACGCCGGCCAGGCCGACGCCGTGGTCGGCGCCGGTCCCGGCCTCGCGCTGGCCGTCAAGGTCGCCGACTGCGTGCCGGTGCTACTGGCCCACCCGGCCGCCGGGGTCATCGGCGCCGTCCACTCCGGCCGCAAGGGCACCGAGTCCGACGTGGTCGGCGCGGCGGTCGCCCGGATGGCCGCCCTGGGCGCCGACCCGGCCGGCTGCGCCGCCCTGATCGGCCCCGCCGTCTGCGGCAAGTGCTACGAGGTCCCGGCCGAGCTGCGCGAGCAGGTCGGCGCCGCCGTGCCCGCCGCCCCGTGCACCACCCGGCAGGGCACCCCCGGCCTGGACCTGCGCGCGGGCGTGCGCGCCCAGCTGCACCGCGCGGGCGTCGGCACGATCACCGAGGACGACCGCTGCACGGTGGAGAGCCCCGAGCTGTTCTCCCACCGCAGGGACGGCCGCACCGGCCGCTTCGCGGGCTTCGTCTGGCGGCCGGCCGGGAACGGACGATGACCCGTGAGCAGGAGCTGCGGGAGAGGCTGACCGCGCTGCGCGAGCGGATCGACGCGGCGGCCCGGGCCGCCGGGCGCGACCCCGCCGGCGTCCACCTGATCGCGGTGACCAAGAACCACCCCGCCTCCGACGTGCGGCTGCTGTCGCGGCTCGGGCTCGCCGACGTCGGCGAGAACCGCGACCAGGAGGCGGCGGCCAAGGCGCGCGAGTGCGCGGACCTGCCGCTGCGCTGGCACTTCGTCGGCCAGCTCCAGTCCAACAAGGCCCGCTCCGTCGCCCGCTACGCCCATATGGTGCACTCCGTCGACCGGCCCCGGATCGCGCGGGCGCTGGCCGCGGCCGCCGCGGCGCAGGACCGCGTCCTCGACTGCCTGGTGCAGGTGAACCTCGAACCCGCGCAGGAGGGGGAGCTGGGGCCGCGCGGCGGCGCCGACCCGGACGCGGTGCCGGATCTGGCCAAAATGATCGCGGCCGAGTCCTCGCTGCGGCTGGCCGGGCTGATGGCCGTCGCGCCGCGCGGCGGCGCGCCCGACCCCGCCTTCGCCCGGCTGCGGGCGCTGGCGGCCGAGGTCACGGCCGTGTATCCGGACGCCGGAGTGATCTCCGCGGGCATGAGCGCGGACCTCGAAAGCGCCGTGCGGAACGGCGCGACACACCTGCGGATCGGTACGGCGTTGCTCGGCGCCCGGCGACCGATGGTCAGGTAATGTCCCTCATGGACGTTTGACGTCCACCTGTCACCTCGGTGGCCGCGCCGTGGGGACCACTGGTACGACGGAGGGCTTACGGATGGCCGGCGCAATGCGCAAGATGGCGGTCTATCTCGGCCTCGTGGAGGATGACCGCTACGACGACCGTTACGACCACCGCTACGCGCCCGAATATGATGACTTCGACGACTTCGACGACGGTGTCGAGGACAACGGCGACGGGCGCCGCGATCTGGCGGCCGATGGCGCCGTCGCCACGGTCCGTGAGGACGATCCGCGTGCCGACCACGGCTACGCACCGTCCGCGCCAGAGCGACGGAACGTGACCACCACCCTCCCGGCGACAGCGGATCTCGCGCGTATCACTACGCTGCATCCACGCACGTACAACGAAGCCCGTACCATCGGAGAGCACTTCAGGGAGGGCACGCCGGTGATCATGAACCTGACCGAGATGGTCGACAGCGACGCCAAGCGTCTCGTCGACTTCGCGGCCGGGCTGATCTTCGGGCTGCACGGCAGCATCGAGCGCGTGACCAACAAGGTGTTCCTGTTGTCCCCTGCCAACGTCGAGGTGACCGCTGAGGACAAAGCACGAATCGCCGAACGAGGTTTCTTCAATCAGAGCTAGATGGTTCAGTACCCATGCGCGAAAGACCGGGTGAGGCACGCTCGTGAACATCGTTCAGGACGTGCTGGTCGCCGTTCTCAACATCTACCTGCTCCTCCTCATCGGTCGGGTGATCTTTGAGCTGCTGCAGGTGTTCTCGCGATCCTGGAAGCCGCGGGGCGTCGTACTGGTGCTCGCCGAGACGGTGTTCACACTCACCGATCCGCCCCTCAAGTTCCTGCGGCGCTTCATCCCGCCGCTGCGACTGGGAGGCGTCGCACTGGATCTCAGCTTCACGGTGCTGTTCATCATCATCCTGATCCTGATCCAGATCGTGCGGCTGCTCTGATCGGGTACCGTCCCTACGGACAGACTCCAAGCGCGCCAAGGAGACCAACATGTCGCTTACCCCCGCGGATGTGCGGAATAAGCAGTTCAGTACGACCCGGCTCAGGCCGGGGTACGACGAGGAGGAGGTCGACGCCTTCCTCGACGAGGTCGAGGCCGAGCTCGACCGCCTGATCCAGGAGAACGAGGAGCTGCGCGCCAAGCTGGCCGAGTCGCTGCGCGGCAAGCCGCTGGGCATGGCCTCCGCTCCGGTGATGGACCCCGTCCGGCAGGAACTGCCTCCCGAGCCCCCCAAGCCCGAGCCGCAGCCGGAGCCGCGCCCCGAGCCGCCGCTCCCGATGGCCATGGGCATGCCGCAGGGCGGCGAGGACAACATGGACACCGCGGCGCGGGTGCTGGCGCTGGCGCAGCAGACCGCCGACCAGGCCATCGCCGACGCGCGGCGCGAGGCCGACGAGACGCTGGGCCGCGCCCGGCACGAGGCCGACAGCATCCTCGGCAAGGCGCGCCGCCAGGCCGAGCAGATCGTCGGCGAGGCCCGCGCCCGCGCCGAGAACCTCGACCGCGACGCGCAGGAGCGCCACCACCAGGTGATGGGCTCGCTGGTGCAGCAGCGTGAGGAGCTCGAGGACAAGGTCGAGGAGCTGCGCGGCTTCGAGCGCGAGTACCGCAGCCGCCTGCGCGCCTACCTTGAGGGCCTGCTGGGCGAACTCGACGCCGGCACCGGCGACACCGGGTCGTTCCCGACCGCGGGCACCGGCCCGTCCCCGTCCTCGCTCCAGCACGGCGAACCGCGCAACGGCGCGCCGACCGGAGCCCAGAGCCCGTTTCCGCAGCCTGAACCGGCTCCGCACGGCGGATTCCGCCCGGAACCGCCGCACGACCGCCGCTGATACCGCTACGGTTGGGCGAACGGGCGGGTCACCGCCGGTCGCTCCAGCCCCGTTCGGCGGCTGACGGCCGGGTACGGCCGCCCAGCGCCAGGACAACCCAGGCCCCGTGAGTCGGGGTGAGCCGGATTCGAGGACTTCCGTGATCATCGCGAGCGCCGTCCTCGCCGTGGTGGCCATCGCCGCTCTCGCCGTGGGCTTCGCGCTCGCGCAGGTGGCGGTCGTCTACACGGCACTGGGGATCGCACTGCTGTCGTCGGTCCTGCTCGCGGTCGGGGTCGTCCTCCGGCGCAAGGAGTTGTTCGGCACGCACTCGGCGCACGGCGACGTGGCGCACGCACAGGAACGTACGGACGGTCCGGGGAAGGCGTCCGAACGTACCGAGCGGGCCGCCGCGCCGGCCGAGAGCCGGAGCGGAGCCGAGCCTTGGCAGCCGGTGCCCGGCGCGCGGCCGGCCGCCCCGCCCTTCGGTGGGGCGGCGGCCGCCGGGGCGCGGCCGGCCGCCTTCGAGCAGCGGCCCACGCAGCGCACCGAGCAGGCCGAGCGGCCCAGGCCCGCCTGGCCGGGCCCGGCCGCCGCCCCCGAGCGCCCCGCGCCGGAACCGGCGCCCAGGCCCGGTCGCCCGGTGCCCGCGCCGAGCCCCGCACCGGCGGGGCCGATCACCTACGACATTCCCGGGTCCGCCGACGACCGCACCGAGCGGGTGCGGCCGGACCGGCCCGAGGAACCGCGCACCGAGCCGGTGCCGGTGCCCGGCGGCGCGGCGCACGACGACCGGCCGCAGGACGAGCCCCGCTGGGCCGAGCCGAGCGACGGCGAGGAGACCCGGCGCGTTCCGGCGCCGACCGCCCGGCCGTCCGGGCCGGAGCCCGCGGACGACCGCGCCGAGCCCGAGCCGGCCCAGCAGCCGGCACCCGAGCCGCAACGGCCCGAATCCGACGAAGCGGCCGCCATCGGCGCCTTCGCCTGGAGCCGCGACCCCGCCGACACCGACGCGGACTCCGCCGCCTCCGAGGCGGAGCGGTCCGAGCCGGAGGACGACGAGCCCGCCGCGTCCGCCACCGGTGCGCGTCCGGAGCAGGCCGAGGCCGCGGCCGAGGCGGCGGCGCCCGAGCCGGAACCGGCCGAGGCCGAGCGCGCGGAGCCCGACGTCGCGCCGACCGACGACGCCGCGGCCGAGCCCGGGTCCGACGACAGCCGCGACACCGACACCTACGTCCGGCCCGCCGCCGACGCGGAGCCGGCCGACGAAGCACACCAGGAACCCGGAGCGGAGCCGGACGCCGCTGACACCGCCGAGGACGCCGGCGTGCCCACGTCCGGCTCCGGCGACGGCGCGGGCACCGGCACCGGATCCACTGCCGGCGACGAAGCAGGCGAGGCGCAGGACGCCGCCCGCCAGGCCGACGGCTCCGCCCCGTCCGCCGCCGATGCGGACGAGGACGGCCCGCGCTGGTTCATCCCGGCCGACGAGGATCCCGACGACACCCCCGGGTCCCGCCCCGCCGACCGCTGAACTCTGCTGCGGCACATCGCCGGCCCTGCCGGACCGGCGGCCGCCGGTCCGGCACCGGCCGATGCACGGCGTCCACGACATGGCCGAGGGCGCGCCCGGCCTCCGGCGGCGACGCGGCCGTGCCGGGACGGCCCCGCCGTGCGGGCGGGGCCGTCCCGGCAGCCCGCTCAGCCCCGGCGGGCCAGCCGGAAGCTGAGGCCGAGGTCGGGGTCGCCGTGCTCGGTGGCGTCGGAGCCGCCCGGGCCCTCGGCGAAGGTCCCGGCCAGGACCTCGGCGGCGATGTCGGGGCCGAAGTCGGTGAGGGCGCGGCGCAGCTCCTTGTCGGCGGCGGACCACCACACGTCGACGCGGTCGGAGATGTCCAGGCCGCTGGACTTGCGGGCGTCCTGCACCAGCCGGACCACCTCGCGGGCCAGGCCCGCCCGGACCAGTTCCGGGCTCAGCTCCAGGTCGAGCGCGAGGGTCTCGCCCGCCCCGGCCGCGACGGCCCAGCCCTCGCGGGGCTGCTCGGTCACGACCAGCTCGCCCGGCTCCAGCCGCACCTCGCCCAGCTCGGCCGCGGTGAGGGAGACCGAGCCGTCGGCGCGCAGCCGGTGCACCAGCCCGGCCGGGTCGGCCGCGCCGACGGCGGCCGCGACCTTCGGGGTCTGCTTGCCGAAGCGGCGGCCCAGCTCGCGGAAGTTGGGCTTGACCGTGTAGTCGACCAGCTCGCCGCCGACGGCGCCCAGCGGGTGCAGCTCGGCCACGTTCAGCTCGTCGGCGATGACCTCGCGCAGCTCGGGGCTGAGCGCGTCGAAGCCCGCCGCGCCCACCACGGCCCGGCCCAGCGGCTGGCGGGTGCGCACACCGGAGGTGGCGCGGGCGGTGCGGCCCAGCTCCACCAGCCGCCTGGCCAGCGCCATCCGCTCGCTCAGCTGCGGGTCCAGCAGCTCGGTGCGCACCTGCGGCCAGGAGGCGAGGTGCACCGACTCGGGGGCGTCCGGGGTGCGCAGCACGTCCCACAGGTAGTCGGTCAGGAAGGGCACGATCGGCGCCATCAGCCGGGTCAGCACCTCAAGGCACTCGTACAGGGTGGCGAAGGCGGCCGCGCCCTCGGGGGTGGCCGCCCCGCCCCAGAAGCGGCGGCGCGAGCGGCGCACGTACCAGTTGGACAGGTCGTCGACGAACTCGGTGAGCCGCCGGCCGGCCCGCGCGGTGTCGAAGTCCTCCAGGGCGGCGTCGACCTCGCCCACGGTGCGGTTCAGCTCGGCCAGCACCCACCGGTCCAGCAGCGGGCGCTGCGCGTACGGCGGCGCCTCGGCCGCCCGCGAGGGGTCCCAGCCCTCGCCGGCCCGCGCGTACAGCACGAAGAAGGACGCGGTGTTCCAGTAGGTGAGCAGCACCTTGCGCACGATCTCTTCCAGCGCGGCGTGCCCGACCCGGCGCGGCGCCCACGGCGAGCCGGAGGCGGCCATGAACCAGCGCAGCGCGTCGGCGCCGTGCCGCTCCATCACCGGGATCGGCTCCAGGATGTTGCCGAGGTGCTTGCTCATCTTGCGGCCGTCCTCGGCCAGGATGTGGCCGAGGCAGACGACGTTCTCGTAGGAGGAGCGGTCGAAGACCAGGGTGCCGACCGCCATCAGCGAGTAGAACCAGCCGCGGGTCTGGTCGATCGCCTCGCAGATGTACTGCGCCGGGTAGGAGCGCTCGAAGCGCTCCTGGTTCCGGTACGGCGCCCCCCACTGCGCGAAGGGCATCGAGCCGGAGTCGAACCAGGCGTCGATCACCTCGGGCACCCGGCGCGCGGTGAGGCCGCACTCCGGGCACGGCAGGGTGACGTCGTCGACGTAGGGGCGGTGCGGGTCGAGCGCGGACAGCTCGCGCCCGGCCAGCTCGCCCAGCTCGGCCAGCGAGCCCACGCAGGTGATGTGGGAGTCCGGGCACTCCCACAGCGGCAGCGGAGTGCCCCAGTAGCGGCTGCGCGACAGCGCCCAGTCGATGTTGTTGCGCAGCCACTCGCCGTAGCGGCCGTTCTTGATGGTGGCCGGGTACCAGTTGGTGCGCTCGTTCTCGGCGAGCAGCCGGTCCTTGATCCGGGTGGTGCGGATGTACCAGGACGGCAGCGCGTAGTACAGCAGCGCGGTGTGGCAGCGCCAGCAGTGCGGATAGCTGTGCTCGTAGTCCTGGTGGCGGAAGAGCAGGCCGCGTTCGCGCAGGTCGGCGACGAGGGTGGCGTCGGCGGTCTTGAAGAACACCCCGCCCACCAGGTCCAGGTCCTGCTCGAAGGTGCCGTCGGCGCGCACCGGGTTCACCACCGGCAGGCCGTAGGCGCGGCAGGTGCGCATGTCGTCCTCGCCGAAGGCGGGGGACTGGTGCACCAGGCCGGTGCCGTCCTCGACGGTGACGTAGTCGGCCAGCACCACGAAGTGCGCGGGCTCGGCGAACTCCACCAGCTCGAAGGGGCGCCGGTAGGTCCAGCGCTCCATCTGCGCGCCGGTGAAGCGCTCGCCGGTGGCCGTCCAGCCCTCGCCGAGGGCGGCGCCCAGCAGCGGCTCGGCCACCACCACCCGCTCGGCGCCGTCGGTGGCCACCACGTACTCGACCTCGGGGTGCACCGCCACGGCCGTGTTGGACACCAGGGTCCACGGGGTGGTGGTCCACACCAGCAGCGAGGCGGCGTCCGCACCGCCCGACAGCGGCCCCGAGGTGAGCGGCAGGCGCACGTAGACCGAGGGGTCGGTCACCGTCTCGTAGCCCTGCGCCAGCTCGTGGTCGGACAGGGTGGTGCCGCAGCGCGGACAGTACGGGCTGATCCGGAAGTCGCGAACCAGCAGCCCCTTGCCGTGGATCGCCTTCAGCGCCCACCACACCGACTCCACGTAGGAGGCGTCCATCGTGCGGTACGCCTGGGAGAGGTCGACCCAGTAGCCCATCCGCTCGGTCAGCTCGGTGAACGCGTCCACATTGCGCAGCACCGACTCGCGGCAGCGGTCGTTGAACTCGGCGATGCCGAACTCCTCGATGTCCTTCTTGCCGGAGAGCCCGAGCTCCTTCTCCACGGCGACCTCGACGGGCAGGCCGTGGCAGTCCCAGCCGGCCTTCCGCTCGACGTGGTAGCCCTTCATCGTCTTGAAGCGCGGGAACACGTCCTTGAAGACGCGCGCCTCGACGTGGTGCACCCCGGGCTGACCGTTGGCGGTGGGCGGGCCCTCGTAGAAGACCCAGGACGGACCGCCCTCGGTCTGCTTCAGCGACTGCTCGAACACTCCGGAGCTGCTCCAGCGGCGCAGCACCTCGCGCTCCAGGGCGGGCAGGTCGACCTGCGCGGGCAGTGCCCGGAACGGCGGATCGGTGTGGCGTGTGGGCGACACGGGTGGCGGACCTCCCCATCAGGTCCGGACGCGGTCGCGTCCGGCGGCGAACACCTGACGGAGGGACGAGACGGCGACGCGCGCCCTCCCGCGGTACCACCCTCCTTGGCCGCCCGCTTCCGGTGCGGCCCGCTTCGTTGCCTGCGGCGGCCGGGTCTACTGGGCGGGCGCCGACGGGGGTCCGCTGTTCTTCCGGCGGCTCCGGGGTGATCTTCGCGACGGGCCTCGCCCCGGGCTCGCACCGTCCCCGGGTCGCTCAGGCGGGCGGCCGCCGCTACTCGTCCCCATCATCGCCGTGCCGACACACCGACGATAACCCATGGCGGCGGCCCTGTGCTCCCGCTTTACCCGCCCCGGGGCGGCCGCGCGCCCGCAGCACCGCAGACGCGATCGCGCGGCTCCTATGGCGAGGCTCACACCGCCGCTGTTTGCCGCCGCCTGCCGCGCCGCCTATGCTGCCCAGACTGTCTTTGGGGGAGTGCGCGGCGGCCCGAGGGCCGGCCGCGCGGAACACACAGAAACGGGGGGTTACGGCAATGACCCATGCCCAGCCCATCTCGGCGGACGCGGGCCCGCATCCGGCCGCCGAGCTGCCGGTCCGCCCCGGTGAGGAGCCCTGGAGCGAGGCCGAACGCACCGAGGTGCGCGAGCGCCTGCTGGAGGACATCGCCACCTACCGGGCCGAGATCGAGCAGGCGCAGGCCCAGCTCGCCGACCAATTGGCCGACTCCGTGAGCGGCGCCGGCGACGACACCGCCGACACCGGCGCCAAGAACTTCGCCCGCGAGCACAGTCTCGCGGTGACCTACAATACGCGTGACCTGCTCGCGCAGAGCGAGCGGGCGATCGCCCGGATGGACGCCGGCACCTACGGTGCCTGCGAGTCGTGCGGCAAGGCGATCGGCAAGGCACGTCTGCAGGCGTACCCGCGGGCGGTGCTGTGCGTCCAGTGCAAGCAGCGCGAGGAGCGCCGCTGAGCGGCGGCTCCCACGATGGGGTCCCATAGATGACGGAGCAAGCGGCGGATGCCCGGCCGGCCAGGCGGCGGCTGGGCATCCTTTTCGGAGTATGGGCCGTCGCGCTGGCGGCCGACTTCACCACCAAGGAGATCGCGCTCGCGAACTACTCCTGGAACGACCCCGTCGAACTGCTCGGCGGCCTGCTGAACCTCACCCTCACCTTCAACTCCGGCGCCGCCTTCAGCTTCGGCACCGGCTACCCGTGGGTGTTCACCCTGATCGCCATGACGGTCACCGCGGTGGTCGTCTACTACGCGCCCAAGGTCTACAGCACCGGGTGGGCGGTCACCCTCGGCCTGATCCTGGGCGGCGCCACCGGCAACCTGGTCGACCGGCTGTTCCGGGCGCCGGGCTTCTTCCAGGGCCATGTGGTCGACTGGATCCAGGTGAACCTCTTCGACTTCCCCGTCTTCAACATCGCCGACTCGTCCATCTTCTGCGGCGCGGCCCTGGCGCTGGTGCTGACCTTCCGCGGCCACAACCTCAACGGCACCCGGGGCGACCGCCCCGAGGGCGAGGACGAGGACGCGGGCGGGCCCGGCGGCGAGGGCTCCGCCGAGGGCGGCGGGACGGGCGCCTCGGCCCGGACCGACGCCGAGGCGGCGGCCCCCGCGCCGCGCACCGAACCGGTGCCCGGCGACGCCGAGCCCGGGGCCGGCAGCGCCGAGAGCCCCGGTAGCCCGGGGAGCAAGGAGCGGTGACCGTGACCGATCTGCGCAGCCTGCCGGTGCCCGACGGACTGGAGGGGGAGCGGCTGGACGCCGCCATCGCCCGGATGTTCGGGCTCTCCCGCACCCGCGCCGCCGAGCTGATCAGCGGCGGCGACGTCACCGTCGACGGCGCCCCGGCCGCCAAGTCCGACCGCGTCAGCGGCGGCTCCTGGCTGGAGGTCGCGCTGCCGCCCGCCCCCTCGGCCCCCGTGCCGGTGCCGCAGGCCGTGCCCGGCCTCGCCGTGCTGCACGAGGACGACGACATCATCGTGGTGGACAAGCCCGTCGGCGTCGTCGCCCACCCCACCCCCGGCTGGACCGGCCCCTCCGTCGTCGAGGGGCTGCTGGCCGCCGGGCACCGGGTCAGCACCAGCGGCGCGGCCGAGCGGCAGGGCATCGTGCACCGGCTGGACGCCAACACCACCGGCGTGATGGTGGTGGCCAAGAGCGAGTGGGCCTACAGCATGCTCAAGCGCGCCTTCAAGGAGCGCACCGTCGACAAGGGCTACCACACCCTGGTGCAGGGCCACCCCGACCCCTCGCGCGGCACCGTCGACGCCCCCATCGACCGGCACCCCGCCGGCGACGGCCGCTTCGCCGTGGTCGCCGGCGGCCGCCCCTCGGTCACCCACTACGACACCATCGAGGCCTTCCGCGCGGCCAGCCTGCTCGACGTCAGGCTGGAGACCGGCCGCACCCACCAGATCCGGGTGCACCTGTCCGCGCTGCGCCACCCGTGCGTGGGCGACCGCGCCTACGGCGCCGATCCCACCCTCGCCGAGCGCCTGGGCCTGCGCCGCCAGTGGCTGCACGCCGTCCGGCTCGGCTTCGAGCACCCTGGTGGCGGGCACTGGGTGGAGTTCACCAGCGAGTACCCCCCCGACCTCCGGCACGCCCTGGACGTGCTGGCGGCCGAGAGCTGACCGCTCCTGGCCGCCCAGAAGCCGCTCGCGGCCGTGGCGCGGGCCCGTCGTGCCGGCTAGCGTCGGCACGTGGTCGATCCTGTTCTCGCGGCCGGTGCGTTCGTCGTGTTGGTGCTCGCAATCGCTCTCGCGCGCTGGTACGCCGCGTGGAGCCGCTACGACGCGGTGCGCCGCACGCCGACCTTGAGCGTCGCGGAGATCCGGCGGCGCCTGGAGTCGGCCGGGAGCGTGGTGGCCGAGGTGGTCGGCCAGGTCGGCGCCGACCCCGGCCGCGAACTCACCGCCCCGTTCTCCGGCCGCTCGGCCGTGTGGTGGCACACCTGCGTGGTGCGGCACTACTGGCACTACGACTCCAACCACGACCGCGATCACGGCCCCACCCGCACCCGGCGCACGAGTGTGGCGGCCGAGAAGGCGTCACAGGCCCCGCTGCTGGTGACCGACGGCACCGGGACCGTCAGGGTGCTGCTCGAAGGGGCCCGTATGGTCATCGACGGTCTCAGCCATGACGACTTCGAGGAGGGAACGGCCCGGGCGGACGCCCTCGGAATCGTGACGCCGCCCGGGAGCGGGCACATCGGATACGGCTTCCAGGAACGGCTCATCCGGGCGGGCGAGCAGGTCTGCGTACTGGGCGAGATCACCCGCGAGAACGGCGAGCTGCTCGTGCGTGCCCCGGAGGCCGAGCACTTCCTCGTCTCCAACACCTCGTCCCAGCGGCTGGAGGACGAGCTGAGAGGCGCGCACTGGCAAGCGGCGGCCATCGTGGTCCTGGTGCTGGTGTTCGCCGCCATAACGGTGCTGGTCGTGATGAACGCCCCCTTGACGCCGGCCTAGGGCCGCCGAGGCGGCTCAGCCCAGGCCGAGCAGGCGCAGCCCCGCCGCGACCGCGGCGGCGGCGAGGAGCACCACCAGGAAGGGCGCCCGCAGCAGCAGCGCGGCCACGGCCGCAGCCAGCCCGGCGAGCCGGGGCAGGTCGAAGTCGAAGGACGGGCCCGAGGTGACGGCCTGCTGGGCCACCAGGGCCGCCAGCAGCGCGACCGGCACGATCGCGGCGAAGTGCGCCACGACGGGGTGGTCGAGCAGGGCGCGCGGCGCCGAGAGCCCGGCCAGTTTGAGCAGGTAGCAGCCGACCGCGGTGCCCACGATCGCGATCCACAGGGTCACGGCCGGTCCCTTTCGTCCCCGTTGCCGTCCGACGGGCGCGCGCCCGCGGTCCGCAGCGCCTGCGCCGCCACCGGCACGGCGGCGGCCGCGGCGGCCAGCAGCACCGGCACGCCGGGCGGCAGAAAGGCGGTGGTGGCCAGCAGGATCGCGGCGCCGCCCAGCGCCACCCGCAGCCGGGTGCCGCCCTCGGTCAGCTGCGGCCACAGCAGCGCCAGGAAGATGGCCGGGCCGACCGCGTCCAGGCCGAAGGCGTCGGGATCGCCGATCCGGTCGGCCGCGACCGCGCCGAGCGCGGTGGTGGCGTTCCACAGCGCGAACAGCGTCGCGTAGGTCACCGCGAAGGCGGTGCGCGCCGACTTCGGGTCGGGCTGGGCGATGGCGACGGCGGTGGTCTCGTCGATCACGCCGTGCGCGGCGACCAGCCGGCGCAGCGGCCCGCGCGCCTGGAGCAGGTCGGCCAGGCGCAGCCCGTACAGGGTGTTGCGGGCGCCCAGCAGCAGCGCGCCCACCCCGCCCCACAGCGGGCTGCCGCCCCCGGCGACCACCCCGATCAGGGCGAACTGCGAGGCGCCGGTGAAGGCGAGCAGGCTCAGCACGCAGGTCTGCCAGACGTCCAGGCCGGCGGTGGTGGCCGCGGTGCCGAACGCGATCCCGGCCGGGCCGACGGCGAGTCCCACCGCCAGCCCGGAGCGGACGGGGGAGGGGTGGTCCCGCGGGGCGGGCTCCGCGGGTGCGGACGGCGGTGGAGGCTGTGCTTCGGACATGCCGCCGACGCTAGCCGGGGCCGTGCTCCGCGGTCTTGAACGATCCTGCGCCCCGCCGGTACACCCCGGGCGACATCCCGGTGATCCGCTTGAAATGGCGGGACAGGTGCGCCTGGTCGGCGAAGCCGGTGGCGGCGGCCACCTCGGCGGGCCGCGCGCCGGTGCGCAGCAGTTCGCGGGCGCGGTCCACCCGCTGCTGGACCAGGTAGGCGTGCGGTGGCAGGCCGTAGGCGGCGCGGAAGGCGCGCAGCAGTGCGAAGGGCTCGGCCCGCACCGTTTCGGCCAGCTCGGCCAGGCTCGGCGGGTCCAGCAGCTCCGCGTGCAGGATGTCGCGGGCCGCCCGCACCTGCGCGGGCAGCCGGCGTGGCGGCGGGGGCGCGGCCGTGCCCGAGGCGTGCCGGGTGACCAGGGTGGCCAGCGCGGTGCGCAGCAGGGTGGAGGAGGCGAGCCGGTCGCCCTCGGCCGCGGCGCGGTGCGCGGCGCGCAGCCGCTCGGCCGTGACGGGGTCGTCGATGACCGCGTCGGTCAGCAGCGGGGCGCCGCGCCCCGCGCCCACCTCGGCGGCGATCGCCGTCATCAGCGCCACGTCGGGGCGGATCACCCGGTAGCTCCACCCCTCGGGAACCCCGGAGTGGCCGGTGTGCACGTCGCCGGGGTTGACGGCGCCGATGGCGCCGGGCCCGGCCCGGTGCAGGACGCCCCGGCACTCCCACTCCTCCACACCCGTCTCGATCACCGCGACCGTGTAGCTGTCGTGGATGTGGCGGGTGAAGCGGTAGCGGCGGTAGCGCGCCGACACCAGTTCGACGGCCGGGTGGGCGGGGTGGTGCCAGAAGCGCACGTCCTCGCGGTCGGAGGTGATCACGTCCTCATGCTAGGAAACGCCCGGTGCGCCCGGTGCGCTAGCGTCGGGCCATGACCGAGATCATCGTGGCCGCCACGGTCGCGGAGCGCGCCGCCGGCTTCGCCGTCCGCGAGCAGGTCTTCATCGGCGAGCAGGGCGTCCCGGCCGACATGGAGTACGACGCGCTGGACGACGCCGACTCCACCGACCACTTCCTGGCGCGCGTCGGCGGCGAGGCGGTGGGCGCCGCCCGGCTGACCGCCGAGGGCGGCACCGCCGCCCTCGGCCGGCTGGCCGTGCTGCCGCGGGCGCGCGGCGCCGGGCTCGGCGCCGAACTGGTCCGCGCCGTCGAGCAGCGGGCCCGCGAGCGCGGGTTCACCGCCGTCGAGCTGCACGCCCAGGTGCCGGTGCTGGAGTTCTACCGGGCGCTGGGCTACACCGCGCACGGCGAGGAGTTCGAGGAGGCGGGCATCCCGCACGTCGAGATGCGCAAGGAGCTGTGAGCGCGCCCCGGGCGACGGCGCGGCGGCCGCTCCGTAGGCTGGCGACGTGACCCGACAGATGCCGCTTTTCCCCCTGGGCACCGTCCTGTTCCCCGGGATGGTCGTCACGCTGAGCATTTTCGAGGAGCGCTACCGCAGGCTCGTGGCCGACCTGCTGGAGGAGCCCGAGGACGCCGACCGGGGCTTCGGGGTGGTGGCCATCCGGCTCGGCCGCGAGGTCGGCTCGGGGACCCCGCACCGGATGGCGTCGGTGGGCTGCGTGGCCGAACTGCAACGCGCCCAGCACCACGACGACGGGCGCTACACCCTCACCGTCAGCGGCGGCAGCCGGTTCCGCACCGACGAGCTGTTCGAGCCCGACGACCCCGACGGCTACCTGCGCGCCTCGGTGACCGTGCTGCCCGACGCCGTGGGCGACAACGCCGACGCCCTCGCCGAGGTGGTGGCCCGCCGCTTCAAGCGCTACGGCGAGCGCCTGGCCGCGGCCGGGATCGCCGCCGTCGCCTCCGTCGAGCTGCCCTCCGACCCGCTGCGGCTGTCCTACGCCGTCGCGGGCGCCCTGCTGGTCGACCCGGGCGACAAGCAGCGGCTGCTGCAGGCCGAGCACGCCGCCGCCCGGCTGGCTGACGAGGCCGAGCTGCTGGCCGGGGAGTCGCGGCTGCTGAAGTCGCTGCGCACCCTGCCCGCTGGGCAGTTCCTGGACACGGGGGTGAGCCTGAATTGAGCCGCAGGAAATCCGCCGGCCGCTCCGGCGGCACGCCCGCCGCGGTGGCGGCCGAACGCGCCGGGGTGGCGTTCACCCTGCACCCGTACGAGTCGGGCGGCGGGGCCGAGGGCGCCTCGGCCGGCTACGGCGAGGAGGCGGCCCAGGCGCTGGGCCTCGGCCGCGACCGGATCTTCAAGACCCTGGTGGCCAGCGTCGACGGCGCGCTGACCGTCGCGGTGGTGCCGGTGTCGGGCAGCCTCGACCTCAAGGCGCTGGCCGGGGCGGTGGGCGGCAAGCGCGCCGAGATGGCCGATCCCGCG
This sequence comes from Allonocardiopsis opalescens, assembly GCF_003002095.1. Lineage (GTDB taxonomy): Bacteria > Actinomycetota > Actinomycetes > Streptosporangiales > Streptosporangiaceae > Allonocardiopsis > Allonocardiopsis opalescens. The sequence goes on from NZ_PVZC01000004.1 coordinate 77,754, forward strand.
GCCGCCGAGCGGGCCACCGGCTACGTGGTGGGCGGCATCAGCCCGCTCGGGCAGCGCCGCGCGCTGCCGTGCGTGGTGGACGCGAGCGCGTCGGCGCACCCCACCGTGTTCGTGTCGGCCGGGCGGCGCGGCCTACAGCTGGAGATCGCGCCGGACGACCTCGTCCGGCTGGCCGGCGCCCGCACCGCCGCCATCGCCAGGCCCGCCCGCGACCGCAGCGGCTGAGCCGTCCGGCACGGCCGCGGAGGCCGGCGCCTGCCCGGCCGCCGACCAGCGCGCCCACACCAGCGCGATCAGTTCGAGGATCGTGTACTCCATCGCCGCGCCCAGCGGCCACAGCACCACCGCCGCCACGGCGCGCAGCCGCAGCGGTGCGGGCACCTCCTCGCCCTCGGCCGCCGCCGCCAGCGCGGCCTGGTAGCCGGGCAGGTCAAGGTTGTAGGCGACCGCAGCGGCCAGCAGTGACGCGGCCAGCGAGCCGGCCACCACCCCGAGCAGCACGCTGGTGGAGTGCGAGCGGCCGGTGCGCTCCGACCGCCGGCGGTGCACGGCGTAGCCGACGTAGCCGCTGATCAGGCCGGCCGCCAGCGCCATCAGCGCGAAGCGCCCGTCGGCGGCGAACTCCACCCCGGAGTTGCCCAGCACCGGCCGCGGCCCCTCGGCGGTGACCGCCATCGAGGCGCGCGGCGCGATCAGCCACCACACCAGCCCGACCGGCGGGCCCGCGGCCGCGACCGCGAGCGCCGGCACCACCAGTGCGCGCAGGCGGCGCGGCCGCGCGCCGGCGGGATGACCGTCGAGTCCGGTTCGCCCGGTGAGCCCCATGGACCGCAAGGATAGAACGGCCGCGAGGTCGTAAGCTCATTGGCCGTGCGGGTGGACCACATCGTCGTCGGGGCCGGGACCGCCGGGTGCGTCCTGGCCGCCCGGCTGAGCGAGGACGCCGCCCGCACGGTCCTGCTGATCGAGGCCGGGCCCGACCGCCGCTCCGGCGAGCTGCCGCCCGCGCTGGCCGGGCTGGACTGGCACGCCGCCGGACGCCACGACGGCACCCTGTGGCCGGGGGTGGCCGCCGAGTCGATGCCCGGCCGCGAGCCGCAGCCCTACCTGTGCGGGCGCGGCGTCGGCGGCAGCGGCGCGGTCGACGCGATGATCGCGCTGCCCGGGCTGCCGCACGACCACGACCGCTGGGAGCGCGAGTACGGCGCCGTCGGCTGGTCCTGGGCCGACGTGCGGCCCTGGTACCGCGCGCTGGCCCGCGGCCTGCGCCGCCTGGGCGCCGCCGAGCTGAACCCGCTGGACGCCGCGGTGCTCGCCACCGCCGCCGACCACGGCCTGTCCGGCTCGGCCGACCTCTACCGCTCCGCCGCCGACGGCGGCGGGCCGCTGTGGTGGACCGCCAGCGGCCCGCGCCGGCACGGCGCCGCCCAGGCGTGGCTCGAACCGGCGCGCGGACGGCCGAACCTGGCGGTGCGCGGCGGCGCCGAAGCCGTCGGGCTGCTCGACGACGGGCTTGCGGTGCGCGGCGTCCGGCTGGCCGACGGCATGGAGATCGAGGCCGGCGAGGTCATCCTGGCGGCCGGCGCTGTGGGCAGTCCCTCGCTGCTGCTCCGCTCCGGCCTGGGCGGGCCCGGCGTCGGCCGGTCCCTGTCGGACCACCCGGTGGTGAGCGTGCCCGTCGAGGCGCAGTGGACCATGCCCGCCTCCGGCGACACCTGCGTGCACGGCATCGGCTCGCTGCTGCGGCTGTCGTCCTCCGTGGGGCGCGGCGACATCCACCTGGTGCCGTGCATGGGCAAGACCGTGGTCGGCATGGCCGACCGGGGCGTGCTGCTGGCCGCGCTGATGCGGGTGCGCTCGCGCGGCCGGGTCGAACTCGACGCCGAGGGGCGGCCCAGGATCGACCTCAACCTGCTCGACCACGACCTCGACCGCGCCGCCATGCGCGACGCCGTGACCGCCCTCGCCCACACCCTCACCTCCGGCGCCTTCACCGCCTCCTGGGGCTCGGCCGACGAGATGGACCCCAAGGAGCTGCTGGACCCCGAGGTCTTCCACAGCTGGGTGCCCGACCAGCTCGGCGGCCACTACCACATGTGCGGCACCTGCCGGATGGGCCCGGCCACCGACCCCTTCGCCGTCGTCGACGTGCACGGCCGGCTGCACGGCCGCCGCGGCCTGCGCGTCGCCGACGCCTCGATCCTCCCCGACGTCCCCTCGGCGCCCACCCAGCTGCCCGTGATCATGGTCGCCGAGCGCATCGCGGCGCTGATCAGGGCCGAGGGCTGAGGGCGAAGACGGGACGGCGGCGGGGCGGCGGCCCATAGACTGGACGGGTGATCTCACGAATCGACCTGCGGGGGTCCGACCGTGACCCGCGCGATGTGCTGCCCCGGGCCGACACCGACGTCGAGTCCGCGCTGGAGACGGTGCGGACCATCTGCGAGGACGTCCGGCATCGCGGCGAGGCGGCGCTGATCGAGATCACCGAGCGCCTCGACGGTGTGCGGCTGGACTCCGTCCGGGTGCCGCCCGGGGAGATCGCGGCCGCGCTCGACGCTCTCGACCCCCAGGTGCGCGCGGCGCTGGAGGAGTCCATCCGCAGGGTGCGGCTGGTCCACGCCGACCAGCGCCGCACCGACACCACCACCCGGGTGGTGCCCGGCGGCACCGTCACCGAGCGGTGGGTGCCCGTGGGCCGGGTGGGGCTGTACGCCCCGGGCGGGCGGGCCGTGTACCCCTCCAGCGTGGTGATGAACGTCGTCCCGGCCCAGATCGCCGGGGTGGAGTCGCTGGCCGTCGCCTCGCCGCCGCAGCCGGAGTTCGGCGGCCGCCCGCACCCCGCCATCCTCGCCGCGTGCGCGCTGCTGGGCGTCGACGAGGTGTACGCGGTCGGCGGCGCGCAGGCCGTGGCGATGTTCGGCTACGGCGCCGGCCCCTGCCGCCCCGTCGACATGGTCACCGGCCCCGGCAACCTCTGGGTCACCGCCGCCAAGCGGCTGCTCAAGGGCCGCATCGGTATCGACGCCGAGGCCGGCCCCACCGAGATCGCCGTGCTGGCCGACGCCACCGCCGACCCCGTCCACGTCGCCGCCGACCTGGTCAGCCAGGCCGAGCACGACCCCATGGCCGCCGCCGTTCTGGTCACCGACTCCGAGGAGCTGGCCGACGCGGTCGAGCGCGAGCTGGCCGCCCAGGTGGCCGCCGCCAAGCACAGCGGGCGCATCGCCGAGGCGCTGGCGGGCCCGCAGTCCGGCGTCGTGCTGGTCGACGGCGTCGACCACGGCCTGGAGGTGGTGAACGCCTACGCGGCCGAGCACCTGGAGGTGATGACCGCCGACGCCGCCGCCGTGGCCGCCCGGGTCCGCAACGCGGGCGCGGTCTTCGTCGGCGCGCACAGCCCCGTCTCGCTCGGCGACTACGCCGCCGGCTCCAACCACGTGCTGCCCACCGGCGGCTGCGCCTGCTTCTCCTCCGGCCTGTCCGTGCAGACCTTCCTGCGCGGCATCCACGTGGTGGAGTACTCCGCGCAGGCGCTGGCCGAGGTGGCCGGCACCGTGATGACCCTCGCCGAGGCCGAGGACCTGCCCGCCCACGGCGCTGCCGTGCGGGTCCGCCTCACCGGGGGCGCGGGGGAGGGGCGGTCGTGACCGAGCGGGCGGAGACCACCTGGGCCGAGCTCCCGATCCGCGACGACCTGCGCGGCGGCTCGCCCTACGGCGCGCCGCAGCTGGACGTCCCGGTGGCGCTGAACACCAACGAGAACCCCTTCCCGCCGTCGGAGCGGCTGGCCGCCGCCATCGGCGCCGCCGTGGCCGACACCGCTCGCGGCCTCAACCGCTACCCCGACCGCGACGCGGTGCGGCTCCGCGACGACCTCGCCGCCTACCTGGGCCACGGCCTCACCGGCCGGCAGGTGTGGGCGGCCAACGGCTCCAACGAGATACTCCAGCAGCTGCTCCAGGTCTTCGCCGGTCCCGGGCGCGCCGCGCTCGGCTTCGAGCCCTCGTACTCGATGCACCCGCTGCTGACCCGGGTGAACAGCACCGAGTGGATCGGGGTGCCCCGGGCCGCCGACTTCACCATCGACACCGGCGAGGCGCTGGCCGCCATCGAGCGGCACCGGCCCGCCATCGTCTTCGTCACCTCGCCCAACAACCCCACCGGCACCGCCGTGCCGCTGGACACCATCGAGCGGATCGCCAAGGCCGCCCCCGGCATGGTGGTGGTCGACGAGGCCTACGCCGAGTTCGCCCGGGCCGGCACCCCCAGCGCGCTGACCCTGCTCCCCGAGCACCCCCGCCTGGTGGTCACCCGCACCATGTCCAAGGCCTTCGCCATGGCCGGGGCCCGGCTCGGCTACCTCGCCGCCTCGCCTGCCGTCGTCGACGCCCTGCTGCTGGTGCGGCTGCCCTACCACCTGTCGGCCGTCAGCCAGGTCGTGGCCAGCACCGCGCTCTCCTTCGCCGGCGAACTGCTCGGCACGGTCGACGCGCTGCGCGCCGAGCGCGACGACCTGGTGGCCTGGCTGCGCTCCGAGGGCTTCACCGTGGCCGACTCCGACGCCAACTTCGTGCTCTTCGGCGAGTTCGACGACCGCGGCGCCGTATGGCGGCGGCTGCTCGACCGCGGCGTGCTGGTCCGCGAGGTCGGCCCGCCCCGCTGGCTGCGCGTCACCATCGGCACCCCGGCCGAGAACGCCGCCTTCCGCGACGCCCTGCTCGCCGCCGTCCGCTGACCCCGCCCGCGACCCGCACACCGCTGAAGAACCGCACACCGACCACGAACCGCACACCGGTGACCGGCGCCGTCCGCACCGTCGCGCGCACCGCCCCGACCGAACCGTCCCGCACACCGAGGAGACAGCAGCGATGAGCCGCACCGGCCGCGTCGAGCGCACCACCAAGGAGACCAAGGTCCTGGTCGAAGTGGACCTCGACGGCACCGGCAAGACCGACATCGGCACCGGGGTCGGCTTCTACGACCACATGCTCGACCAGCTCGGCCGGCACGGCCTGTTCGACCTCACCGTGCGCACCGAGGGCGACCTCCACATCGACACCCACCACACCATGGAGGACACCGCCCTCGCCCTGGGCGCCGCCTTCGCCCAGGCCCTGGGCGACCGCGCCGGGGTGCGCCGCTTCGGCACCGCCGCCGCCCCCCTGGACGAGGCCCTGGCCCAGGTCACCGTCGACCTCTCCGGCCGCCCCTACCTCGTCCACAGCGAGCCCGAAGGCATGGCCCAGCTCATCGGCCGCGACTACGACACCACGATGACCCGGCACATCTTCGAGTCCTTCGTCGCCCAGGCCCGCGTCTGCCTGCACATCCACGTCCCCTACGGCCGCAACGCCCACCACATCGTCGAGGCCCAGTTCAAGGCCCTCGCCCGCGCCCTGCGCGAAGCCTGCGAACTCGACCCCCGCGCCGCCGGGGTGATCCCGTCGACCAAGGGGGTGCTGTAGGGACCGGTCCGGGTCATCCGGTGCAACCGAAGTACTCGTCGATCTGTTCATAGAGTTCGTCAGTCAGGTCCACTTCCGGCGGCATGTAGTCGTGTGCGCGTACGAACGCGACGAGTTCCGGATCGAAACGCAGGGGATAGTGCGCGGCGTAGTGGACCGGGTCCGCGCGCCACAGCCAGGTTCCATCGGTGATCAGGGAGGGGCCGCCGGGGGTGACGTGAGGGCCGCCGAAGACGTCGGGTGTCGCCTCCATGACCGCCAGCAGCCCCGAGCCGCACACCTAACGGCTCGAAGAATTCGATCTTTCGCCCGGAAAACCGACCCGGTCATTCCCGGTGAAGAGACCGGGAACGATCCGCGTCAAGCCTTGCCGGAAAGGTTCGATTCTTGGCGGAGTCGCCGGATCGAGTGATCATCGGCGATTTCCACCGCCTCGCTCGGATACCTTTGCGCCGGTCGCGGCGCCAGTGTTCCCGTTCGTGATCTGTTATCGAATTCATTCCCGCGAAGGTGGCGGCCGAAAGGTTTTCCGCGGTGCGAGACGCCTGCCGAATCGGTACGCTGGCGAACCGGAAACGGACGAACGGTGGTGGGGTATGGCCTGGGCCCGCTGTCCGCCGAGGCAGCCGCCTTCGGCGCCGACCTGCTCGCCGCGGCCGCGCACACCCTGCCCAGCGCGATCGTGGTCGACATCGGTCGCACCCCGGACGGCTGGGCGGTGATCGAGGCCAATGCCGCCTGGGCCGGCGGCCACTACACCGCCGACCCCGAAGGCGCCCTGGACGTCGTCCTGCGCGCCGCCGCCCCGGCCGGCGCGGTCGGCGAGCACGACCGGCGCTTCGTCCGCCGCCCCGCCCCGGCGCCCGCTCCGTGACACCGCCGCCCGCGGCCGCGACGCGCACGGCCGCGGTCGCGGTCGCCATCGCGGCCGGTCCCGGGCTTCCGGCAGCTCAGGCGGGCGCCCGTCTCGCCTAGGATGGCTGGCGGAGCTTCGGCCGGTCTCGGCCGGTCGGGAGGAGGCGGAGCAGGTGGGCAAGCGGGTCGTCGTGCTGGACTACGGGTCGGGTAACCTCCGGTCCGCGCAGCGGGCGCTGGAGCGGGCCGGGGCCGAGGTCGAGGTCACGGCGGACGCGCGGGCCGGGATGGCGGCCGACGGGCTGGTGGTGCCCGGGGTCGGTGCCTTCGGGGCCTGTATGGCGGGGCTGCGCGAGGTCGGCGGCGACCGGCTGATCGGGCGGCGGCTGGCCGGCGGGCTGCCGGTGCTGGGCATCTGCGTGGGCATGCAGGTGCTGTTCGGCAAGGGCGTCGAGCACGGGGTGACCACCGAGGGCTGCGGCGAGTGGCCGGGCACGGTGGAGTCGCTGAGCGCCCCGGTGCTGCCGCACATGGGCTGGAACACCGTCGACGCCCCCCAGGGCAGCACCCTGTTCGCGGGCGTGGGCGGCGAGCGCTTCTACTTCGTGCACTCCTACGGCGTGCTGCGCTGGGAGCTGGAGACGGCCGGCCCGCACTTCGTCCCGCCGCTGGTCACCTGGTCCACCCACGGCACGCCCTTCGTGGCGGCCGTGGAGAACGGCCCCCTGTCGGCCACCCAGTTCCACCCCGAGAAGTCCGGCGACGCCGGAGCCGCCCTACTGCGCAACTGGCTGGAGAGCCTTTCGTGAACACCACCCCCCCGACGCCCCGGTCCGACGCCCCCGCGCCGGTGCTCGAACTGCTGCCCGCGGTGGACGTCCAGGGCGGGCAGGCCGTCCAGCTCGTCCAGGGCGTGGCCGGCACCGGCGGCCGCTACGGCGACCCGCTGGACGCCGCGCTCGCCTGGCAGCGGGCGGGCGCGGAGTGGATCCACCTGGTCGACCTGGACGCCGCGTTCGGGCGGGGCCACAACCGCGAACTGCTGGCCGGGATCATCGGCCGGCTCGACGTCAAGGTCGAGCTGTCGGGCGGCATCCGCGACGACGAATCCCTGGCCGCCGCGCTGGCCACCGGCTGCCGCCGGGTGAACATCGGCACCGCCGCGCTGGAGGACCCCGCGTGGTGTGCCAAGGTCATCGCCGAGCACGGCGACGCCGTCGCCATCGGCCTGGACGTGCGCGGCACCCGGCTGGCCGCACGCGGCTGGACCCGCGAGGGCGGCGAGCTGTACGAGGTGCTGGAGCGGCTGGACCGCGAGGGCTGCGCCCGCTACGTCGTCACCGACGTGAACAAGGACGGCATGCTCAAGGGCCCCAACCTCGATCTGCTCCGCGAGGTCTGCGCGCGCACCGAGGCGCCCGTGGTGGCCAGCGGCGGGGTGTCGAGCCTGGACGACCTGCGCGCGATCGCCGCGCTCACCCCGCTGGGCGTCGAGGGCGCCATCATCGGCACCGCCCTGTACAACGGCAACTTCACCCTGGTCGACGCCCTCGCCGCGGTGGCGGCCCGATGAGCGGCACGCCCGCGGCCCTCGCCGCCGCGGCCAGGCGGGTGCACAGCGGCGGCCCGTGGGAGGAGCGCTTCGGCTACTGCCGGGCGGTCGCCAGGGGCCCGCTGGTCGCGGTCTCCGGCAGCACCGCCACCGTCGGCGGCGCCGTCACGCAGGTCGGCGACGCCCACGGCCAGGCCCGCACCGCCTTCGGCATCGCGCTGGCCGCCCTCGCCGAACTCGGCCTGGGCGCCGAGCACGTCCTCCGCACCCGCATGTACCTCACCGACATCGACCGCGACTCCGACGCGGTCGGCCGCGCCCACGCCGAGTTCTTCGCCGCGAACCCGCCGGCCGCCTCGATGGTGCAGGTGGCCCGGCTGATCCACCCCGACCACCTGGTCGAGGTCGAGCTGGACGCCTGGAACCCGGAGGCGCCGTGACCCTCGCCGTGCGCGTCATCCCCTGCCTGGACGTCGACGCCGGGCGCGTGGTCAAGGGCGTGAACTTCCGCGGCCTGCGCGACGCGGGCGACCCCGTCGAGCTGGCCCGCGCCTACGACGCCGCCGGCGCCGACGAGCTGACCTTCCTGGACATCACCGCCTCCAGCGGCGACCGCGAGACCACCTACGACGTCGTGCGCAGGACCGCCGACCAGGTCTTCATCCCGCTCACCGTCGGCGGCGGGGTGCGCAGCACCGAAGACGTCGACCGGCTGCTGCGCGCGGGCGCCGACAAGGTCGCGGTGAACACCGCCGCGATCGCCCGCCCCGAACTGATCGCCGAGATCGCCGACCGCTTCGGCCGCCAGGTGCTGGTCCTGAGCGTCGACGCCCGCCGCACCCCGCCCGGCACCACCACCCCCAGCGGCTTCGAGGTGACCACCCACGGCGGCCGCACCGGCACCGGCCTGGACGCGGTGGAGTGGGCGCGGCGCGGCCAGGAGCTGGGCGCGGGCGAGATCCTGCTCAACTCCATGGACGCCGACGGCACCAAGACCGGCTTCGACCTGGAGATGCTGCGCGCGGTGCGCGCCGTCGTCACCGTGCCGCTGATCGCCAGCGGCGGCGCGGGGGCGGTCGGCCACTTCCCGCCCGCCGTCGCGGCCGGCGCCCAGGCGGTGCTGGCCGCCAGCGTGCTGCACTTCGGCGAGATCGAGGTCGGCGAGATCAAGGCCGAGCTGCGCGGCGGCGGATACCCGGTGCGCTGACCTGCGGCGCCGCCCGGGACGCACCCGCGCCGCGGCGCCGGCGGCCGCGCGATCCGCGCCGGCGGCCGGAATAACGCACCGGGTCCGCGCACTTGCACCTGGTTGTCGAACATGGGATGTCGGCGGACCCGGGTAACGTGGCGTCGTTGCGCGGGGGCGCGGCCGAGCGATGGCGGGGGAGTGGCGGGAGCAGATGGCTGACGGGGCGGGCGCGGCGCGGACACCCACCCGGGGCCGTGTCTTCACCAGGGGCTTGTACGTGCTGTGGACCGCCATCCGCACCGAGCCGGGCCCCTTCGGCCTCGCCATGTTCGGCGCCGTGCTGCACGCCACCGTCACCGTCGGCAGCGCCAGCGTGCTCGGCTACATCACCAGCGAGATCATCCTGCCCTCGCTGCGGGCCGGCGACACCACCGCCGCCGCGCTGTGGACGGCGGCCGGGCTGCTGCTGGGCGTCGGCGTGCTCAAGGCCACCGGGCTCGCCTTCCGCCGCCTGTTCGCCGGGCTGATGCAGTACCGGATGCAGGCCCACTACCGGCGCAGGGTCAGCCACACCTTCCTGCGGCTGCCGCTGGCCTGGCACCACCGCCACCCCACCGGGCAGCTGCTGTCCAACGCCGGCTCCGACGTCGAGGCCGCCTGGCAGCCGCTCGCCCCGCTGCCCATGGCCATCGGCACCGCCTACATGCTGGTCATCGCGGCCGCGTCCATGCTGATCACCGACCTGGTGCTGGCCCTGGTCGGCTTCCTGGTCTTCCCGGCGATCGCGCTGCTCAACTACGTCTACCAGCACCGCCTCTCGCCGCTGGCCACCCGCGCCCAGGCGCTGCGCGCACGCGTCAGCGAGGTGGCGCACGAGAGCTTCGACGGCGCCCTCGTGGTGAAGACCCTGGGCCGCGAGGACGCCGAGACCGAGCGCTTCACCGCCGCCGCCTCCCGGCTGCGCGACGCCCAGATCAAGGTCGGCCGGGTCCGGGGCATGTTCGACCCGGTGATGGAGGCGCTGCCCAACCTCGGCGTGCTCGTGGTGCTGCTGGTCGGCGTGCTGCGCATCGAGGGCGGCGCGATGACGCCCGGTGAACTGGTGCAGTTCGCCTTCCTGTTCACCCTGCTGGCCTTCCCGATCCGCTCCTTCGGCTGGATCCTCGGCGACCTCCCGCGCGCCGTCGTCGGCTGGGACCGGATGCAGGCGGTGCTGACCGCCCGGGGCTCCACCGCCTACGGCACCGCCCGGCTGCCCGCCGGCCAGGCACCGGGCGGCGTCGCCGTCACGGCCGAGGGCGTCACCTTCGGCTACGAGGACGGCTACCGCGACGCCTCCGGCGCCGACCGCGACGGCATCTCGGCCGGCGACCTCGGCGGCGGGCCCGACCCCGGCGAGGGCGGCACCGGCCCCCGCACCACCGTGCTGCACGGCGTCGACCTGGCCATCCCGCCCGGCCGCACCGTCGCGATCGTCGGCCCCACCGGCGCCGGCAAGTCCACCCTGGCCTCGCTGCTGCTGCGGCTGGTCGACCCCGACTCCGGCACCCTGCGCTACGACGGCACCGACCTGCGCGAGCTGGCCAAGGGCGAGATCTCCCGCACCGCCGCCCTCGTCCCGCAGACCACCTTCGTCTTCGACGACACCGTCCGGGAGAACATCGCCCTCGGCGCCCCCGCCACCGACGGCGAGATCTGGACCGCGCTCCGGCTCGCCCACGCCGACGCCTTCGTCCGCGCCCTCCCCGACGGCCTGGACTCACGGCTCGGCGAGCGCGGCACCTCGCTGTCGGGCGGCCAGCGGCAGCGGATCGCGCTGGCCAGGGCGCTGGTGCGCCGCCCCCGGCTGCTGGTGCTCGACGACGCCACCTCGGCCGTCGACCCCCAGGTCGAAGAGCACATCCTGACCGGGCTGCGCCGAGCCGACCTGGCCGCCACCGTCGTGGTGATCGCCTACCGCAGGTCCACCATCGCGCTGGCCGACGAGGTGGTCTACCTGGAGGGCGGGCGGGTGGTCGCCACCGGCACCCACGACGAGCTGACCGAGCGGGTCGAGGGCTACCGGCGGCTCGTCACCGCCTACCAGCGCGACGAGGAGCAGCGCGCCGCCGAGGCCGCCGCCGGCCTGCGCACCGAGCCCACGGACGTCGAGGAATCCGAGGCAGTGGCCTGATGAGCACGGACACCACCGACACCACCGCCGGCCGCACCGGACGCGGCCGCGCCGCGCCCCTCGCCGCGGCGCCGGCCCCCGGCGGTGCGCCCGGCCCGCAGCCGGGGCTGAGCCGGGCGCAGGACTCCGCCATCGGCACGGTCCGGCGCGGCTTCGGGCTGTCGCCGGAGTTCCGGGCCGGACTCGGCGTCACCCTCGTGTTCGCGGTCATCGCCACCCTGGGCAGAGTGCTGGTGCCGATCGCGGTGCAGCAGGCCGTCGACCGCGGCATCGCCACCGGCACCCCCGACACCGGCTTCGTCATCGCGATGGTGCTGGTGTGCGCCGTCGGCGTCGTGGTCACCTCGGTCTGCGCCTACCAGATGAACGTGCGGCTGTACCGGGCCACCGAGTCGGGCCTGGCCACCCTGCGGCGCAAGGCCTTCCGGCATATCCACGACCTGTCCGTGCTCACTCAGAACACCGAGCGCAAGGGCGCCCTGGTCTCCCGAGTCACCTCCGACGTCGACCAGGTCAGCTCGTTCATGCAGTCCGGCGGCCTGATGCTCATCATCAGCATCGGCCAGCTGCTGATCGCCACCGTGCTGATGGCCGTGTACTCCTGGCAGCTCACCCTGGTTGTCTGGGTCTGCTTCCTGCCGCTGATGCTTGCGGTCCGCTACTTCCAGCGCTGGCTGTCGGGCGCCTACCTGGTGGTGCGCGAGCGGGCCGGCGACATGCTCGGCGCGATCAGCGAGACCGTGGTCGGCGCCTCGGTGATCCGCGCCCACGGAACCGAGGAGCGCACCTCCGAGCGCATCGACGCCACCGTCGCCGACATGCGCCGCGCTCAGGTGCGCGCCCAGCGCCTGTCCGCCTTCACCTTCCCGACCACCGAGATGGTCGCCGCCATCACCAACGCCTCCGTGGTGGTCGTCGGCGTGCTCCTGGGGGTCGACGGCGACATCAGCCCCGGCGGGCTGGTCGCCTTCCTCTTCCTGGTCACCCTGTTCGTGGCGCCGCTCGCCGCCGCCACCGAGGTGCTGAACGAGGCGCAGAACGCCATCGCCGGCTGGCGCCGGGTCCTCGGCGTCCTGGACACCGTCCCCGACATCGCCGACCCCGCCGACGCCGGCGTCTCGCTGCCGCGCGGCCCCATCCGGGTGGAGTTCCGCGGCGTCGGATACGCCTATCCGGGCGGCCCTCCCGTGCTGCACGGCGTCGACGAGGCGATCGAGCCCGGCACCCGGGTCGCGGTCGTCGGCGAGACCGGCTCGGGCAAGACCACCTTCGCCAAGCTGCTCACCCGGATGATGGACCCCGTCGAGGGGCGGGTGCTGGTCGACGGCACCGACCTGCGCGAGGTGCGCTTCGACAACCTGCGCTCCCGCATCGTGATGGTGCCCCAGGAGGGCTTCCTCTTCGACAGCACGCTGCGCGAGAACCTGGAGTTCGGCCGCCCCGGCGCCACCGACGACGAACTCCGCTCGGCCCTCACCGAACTGGGCCTGGCCGACTGGCTCGACGGGCTGGCTCACGGCCTGGACACCCCGGTGGGCGAGCGCGGTGAGTCCCTGTCGGCGGGGGAGCGGCAGCTGGTTGCCCTGGCCCGCGCCTACCTCGCCGACCCCGACCTGCTGGTGCTGGACGAGGCGACCTCCGCCGTCGACCCCGCCACCGAGGTGCGGCTGCAGCGGGCGATCGAGGGGCTCACCCGGGGCCGCACCACCGTGTCCATCGCGCACCGGCTGTCCACCGCCCAGGCCGCCGACGAGGTCATCGTCTTCGACCGGGGCCGGGTCGTGCAGCGCGGCCCGCACCGCGAACTGGCCGGCCGCCCCGGCGTCTACGCCGCCCTCAACGCCTCCTGGACCCGCCAGCAGCAGCTGTGAACACCCCACCCCGCCGCCGCCCCCGCGCGAGCGGGGTGGACCATCGAAGCACGCGGCCGCCCGAACCGCCGTCCGCCAGCACCGGGAGAGAACACCACGCCATGTCCGCGCTCGACCCCGCCATCGCCGCCCGCCTCAAGCGCAATGCCGACGGGCTGGTGCCCGCCGTCGTCCAGCAGTACGACACCGGCGAGGTGCTGATGCTCGCCTGGATGGACGACGACGCCCTGCACCGCACCCTCACCACCGGGCGGGCCACCTACTGGTCGCGCAGCCGCCGCGCCCACTGGGTGAAGGGCGAGACCTCAGGCAACACCCAGGCCGTCCGCTCGGTCAGCCTGGACTGCGACGGGGACACCCTGCTGGTCAAGGTCGACCAGACCGGCGCGGCCTGCCACACCGGCGACCGCACCTGCTTCGACGCCGCGCCGCTGCCGGTGAGCGCGCCGTGAGCCCGGGCCGGGAGCTGGCGGCCGCCGCCGCGCTCACCGCCGCCGGGGCGGGCGGCATGCTGGCCGCGCTGGCGCAGGTGTGGGCCCGGGTCTCCCTGGACCTGCCCGCGCCGCTGGAGGACGCCGTGGTCGAGCTGGAGGGCTCCCGGCTGGCCGGGACGGCGCAGGCCCTGGCCTGGGCCGGCCTGGCGGCCGTCGCCGCCCTGCTGGCCACCAGGGGCCGCTGGCGCCGCCTGGTCGGCGGCGCGGCCGCCGCGCTGGGCGCCGGGGCCGCCGCAGCGGTGCTCGCCGCCGCGGGGGAGGGGCCGATGCTGGCCGCGGCCCTGGAGGACCACCCCACCGGCCGCCTGGACGCGGTCGCCGCCGCCCCGCTGTGGCCGTGGCTGGCCTTCGCGGGCGCCCTGCTGCTGGTGGCCGCGGGGCTCGCAACCCTGCTCAGGGGTGGTGCCTGGCCCGCCATGGGCAGCCGGTACGATCACCCGGGGGCGTCGGGCCGGACGGGCCCGGCGGGCGCCGCCGAGGCGGCCGACGATCCCGCGCGCCTGTGGGACGCCCTCGACCACGGGGTCGACCCCACCCGCAAGCCCGAGAACCTGGAGCAGTGAGGTCTCAGATGTCTCAGACGCCGCAGCGGCACGACGACCACGGCCACACCCCCGCCGCCTGGACCGCCGTCACCATCATGATCATCGGTAGCGCCGTCGGCGGCGTCGGCATCATCGCCACCGGGGGCGGCGTGTGGCTGTGGACGGGTGTCGCGGTCGCCATCGCGGTCGTCGGCCTGATCGTCGGCAAGCTGATGCAGGCGGCCGGACTCGGCCGCAAGGTGCGCGCCGCCGTCACCGCGGCGACCGACGATTCCCCTGCTGAGACGGCCAAGGCGGGCTGACCACAAGCGGTCATACCGCCCTAGTCGGGCAGACGTTTACCGCGGCGTGATCAGGCTGACCGCTAAGCTCCATGAACCAACGTCGGCCGGACCTGCCTGGTCCGCCGCGTCGGCCGTCAAGCGGCCGAGAACCACACCCGAACAAGACTTCATCTAGCGGGGGGATCGAACCCGATGGGCTACGGATACCCGACCGGAGGACAGGGCGGCTACGGCGGCCCCACCGGTGGCCAGGGCGGATACGGCGGAGGCTACGGCGGCCAGCCGGGCGGCGGCGGCACCCCGCCCGACAACTACCTGGTGTGGTCGATCCTGAGCACGATCTGCTGCTGCCTCCCGCTCGGCATCGTCTCAATCGTCTTCAGCACCCAGGTCAACTCCAAGTGGCAGGCGGGCGACTACGCCGGTGCCCAGGACGCCTCCAACAAGGCCAAGAACTTCGCGATCTGGTCGGCCGTCGCGGGCGTCATCGCCGGCGTGCTCTACGCGATCCTGTACTTCTTCGTGTTCGCCGCCTCCATGGCGACCGCGCCGTCGTACTACTGATCACGATGGCGCAGCACCTGGACAGTGCCGAACGCCCCGTCCAGGCCGGGTCAGCGCGTTGGCGCCGAGTCCGCAAGGTCTCGGCGCCTTTCGCTGTGCTCGCCGCCGGGGCGGCCGCCGTCGCCACCGTGGCCGTCGTCGACCCCAACGAGCCGGGCCACTACCCCACCTGCCCGTTCCTGGCGCTGACGGGCCTGTACTGCCCCGGCTGCGGCACCCTGCGGGCCACCAACCTGCTGGTGCACGGCGACCTCGCCGGCGCCGTCGACATGAACGTCCTGTTCGTGCTGGCCCTGCCGCTGCTGGCCTTCTGGTGGGGCCGCTGGGCGCTGCGCACCGTGCGCGAGCGCCCGCGAGCGAGCCTGGCCCACCCGGCGTGGATGTGGGCGACCTTCGCGCTGATCAACGGCTACTGGATCCTGCGCAACCTCCCGATCCCGCTCGGCGCCTGGCTGGCGCCCGGGGCATGAGCCCGCCCGGCGGCCGGGGCCGCGCCCGCGGTCTCCGGCCGCACCCGCTGGTGGCGCCGCTGGTGCTCGGCGCGCTCGGCGCCGCCGCCACCGCCGTGGTCGCGCTGGTCGACCCGAACGAGCCGGGCCACTACCCCGCCTGCCCGTTCCTGGCGGCCACCGGCTGGAGCTGCCCCGGCTGCGGCTCGCTGCGCGCGGTGCACGCGCTCACCCAGGGCGAGATCCTCACCGCCGTCGGCCTCAATCCGCTCACCGTCCTGCTGATACTGCCCGGGCTGCTGCTCGGTTGGGGTTACGCTCTGTACCGGGCGGTGCGACCCTCGGACCGCCCGGTGCCCGTCCCGCACCCGGCCTGGCTGTACGGCCTGCTCGCGGTCGTCATCGCCTTCTGGGTGCTGCGCAACGTCACGATGCTCGGCCCGTACCTGGGGCCGTGACCACCCGTCCGCGAGGCTGCCGATACCATCGGCAGACAGCGGGCGGTCGGCGGTCCCCGCCGCGACCCAGCCCGCACCGCACCAGCCCGACCCTTCCGGTCCCGCACCACGGCCACAGCCACAGCCGGCCGGGGACCGTCCGTACCAGCCGTCCCAAGGGGGAACGTCCCACGTGAGCGTGCTCGACGAGATCCTGACCGGCGTACGCGCCGACCTCGCCGACCGGCAGCGCGCCACCCCGCTTGAGCGGCTCAAGGAGCGCGCCGAGCGCCTCCCCTCGCCGCGCGACGCCCACGCCGCGCTGCGCCGGCCCGGAGTCCAGGTCATCGCGGAGGTGAAGCGCTCCAGCCCCTCCAAGGGGGCGCTGGCCGCCATCGCCGACCCCGCCGCCCTGGCGCGCGACTACGAGGCCGGCGGCGCCTGCCTGATCAGCGTGCTCACCGAGCGCCGCCGCTTCGGCGGCAGCCTGGACGACCTCGCCTCCGTGCGCGCCGCCGTCGACGTGCCGCTGCTGCGCAAGGACTTCGTCGTCAGCTCCTACCAGCTGTGGGAGGCCCGCGCCTTCGGCGCCGACGCCGTGCTGCTGATCGTCGCGGCGCTGCCCCAGGACGCCCTGGTCTCCCTGGTCGAGCGGGCCCAGTCGCTCGGGCTCACCCCCCTCGTCGAAGTGCACACCGAGGACGAGGTCGCTCGCGCCCTGGACGCCGGCGCGCAGGTCATCGGGGTGAACGCCCGCGACCTCAAGACCCTGGAGGTCGACCGCGACACCTTCGCGCGGCTCGCCCCGGCCATCCCCGACGACCGCGTGAAGATCGCCGAGTCCGGGGTGCGCGGTCCGCACGACCTGCTCGCCTACGCCGGCGCGGGCGCCGACGCCGTCCTGGTCGGCGAGAGCCTGGTGGTCGGCCGCGACCCCCGCAGCGCCGTCGCCGACCTGGTCACCGCCGGCGCCCACCCCGCCCTGCGGGACCGGCACTGATGCGCGCCGCCGGCCCCTGCCCCGCGGCCCGGCCCGCCGCCCGCGCCGCCGCCGGGCGATGGCCCTGGGGAACCCGGGTCTAGACCGCGCCCGCAGGCCGCGAGCCCGTCAGGGCGTGTCCGGGTTCCCACGGCTCCGCTCTCGAATCCGGCAGCTCCACGAAGGACGTGACCTTCCACCATGACCACATCGCACGACCCCGGCCGCGGGCCGGTGCCCGACGCCGCCGGGCACTTCGGCGGCTACGGCGGCAGGTACAGCCCCGAAGCGCTGATGGCCGCGCTCGACGAGGTGGCCGCCGCCTACGACAAGGCGCGCGCCGACCCCGCCTACCAGGCCGAACTGGCCGCACTGCTGGCCGACTACGCCGGGCGGCCCAGCCCGCTCAGCGAGGCCCGCAAGCTGTCCGCGCACGCGGGCGGCGCCCGGGTGCTGCTCAAGCGCGAGGACCTCAACCACACCGGCTCCCACAAGATCAACAACGTGCTCGGCCAGGCCCTGCTCACCAAGCGCATGGGCAAGACCCGGGTCATCGCCGAGACCGGCGCCGGGCAGCACGGCGTGGCCACCGCCACCGCCTGCGCCCTGCTCGGCCTGGACTGCGTCATCTACATGGGCGAGGAGGACACCCGCCGCCAGGCGCTCAACGTCGCCCGGATGCGCATCCTCGGCGCCGAGGTCGTTCCGGTCACCCTGGGCAGCCGCACCCTCAAGGACGCCATCAACGAGGCCTTCCGCGACTGGGTGGCCAATGTCGAGCACACCCACTACCTGTTCGGCACCGCCGCGGGTCCCCACCCGTTCCCCTTCCTCGTCCGCGACCTGCACCGCGTCGTGGGCGAGGAGGCGCGCCGCCAGGTGCTGGAGCGCGCCGGCCGGCTGCCCGACGCGGTCGCGGCCTGCGTGGGCGGCGGCTCCAACGCCATCGGCCTCTTCCACGCCTTCGTCGAGGACCCCTCGGTGCGGCTGTACGGCTTCGAGGCGGGCGGCGACGGCGTCGCCACCGGCCGGCACGCCGCCGCCATCACCGGCGGCAGCCCCGGCGTCTTCCACGGCGCCCGCACCTACCTGCTCCAGGACCGCTACGGCCAGACCCTGGACAGCCACTCCATCTCGGCCGGCCTGGACTACCCGGCCGTCGGCCCCGAGCACGCCTGGCTGGCCGACACCGGCCGGGCCGTGTACCGCGCCGTCACCGACGCCGAGGCGATGGAGGGCTTCCGGCTGCTGTCCCGGGAGGAGGGGATCATCCCCGCCATCGAGAGCGCGCACGCCGTGGCGGGCGCGCTCACCGTCGGCAGGGAGCTGGGGCCCGACGCGATCGTCCTGGTCAACATCTCCGGCCGGGGCGACAAGGACATGGAGACGGCGGCAGACTACTTCGGACTGGTGGACCGGACATGACGACGCTCAGTGACGCACTCGGCCGGGCGCGCCGGGAGGGCAGGGCGGCGCTGGTCGGCTACCTGCCGGCCGGCTTCCCCGACCTGGCCGGATCCATCCGGGTGATCGAGGCCATGGTCGAGGGCGGCTGCGACGTGATCGAGGTCGGCTGGCCCTACTCCGACCCCACCATGGACGGCCCCGTCATCCAGCGGGCCGCCGACCGCGCCCTCGCGGCCGGCACCACCCCCGCCGACGTGATCGAGGTGGTCCGCGCCACCGCCGCAACCGGCGCGGCCGCGCTGGTGATGTCCTACTGGAACCCGATCGACCGCTACGGCGTCGACCGCTTCGCCGCCGACTTCGCCGCGGCCGGCGGCGCCGGGGTGATCACCCCCGACCTCATCCCCGAGGAGGCCGGCGACTGGCTCAAGGCGAGCGACGCGGCGGACCTGGACCGCATCTTCCTGGTGGCGCCGTCCTCCACCGACGAGCGGATCGGCATCACCGTGCGCGCCTGCCGCGGATTCGTCTACGCCGCCTCGCTGATGGGCGTCACCGGCACCCGCGCCGAGGTCGGCGCGGCCGCCGCCGGACTGGTGGCGCGCACCCGCGCCGCCACCGAGCTGCCCGTCTGCGTCGGCCTCGGCGTCTCCACCGGCGAGCAGGCCGCCCAGGTCGCCGGCTACGCGGACGGCGTGATCGTCGGATCGGCCTTCTGCGCCCGGGTGCTCGACGCCGGCGGCGTCGATTCCGCGCTGCCGCGGGTGCGGGAGCTGGCCGCCGAGCTGGCCGCGGGGGTGCGGGCGGGCGCTTAGCTGAACGGTTCCTAAGAATTCGGTTGCGGAGCAGGACGACCTGAGCGCGGCGGGTGCGGGGCGGCGATAGGCTGAACGCTGCTCCGCGCCCGCCCCTGGGTCCGCGCGAGCATGAACGCGCAGATGACAACGTCCACCACCCCACTCAGGTGGGGCGAGCCTTCCCGGAGTTGTGGCGACGGTGAGTAAGTCCGACCGGCGGGCTGCGGCCCGCGAACGGCTCAAGCAGGAGCGGGAGCGCGAGAAGCGCCGGGAGAAGCTGACCAGGACGGCCTGGTGGGTCGGCGGCGGCGCTCTCGCGCTGGCCGTGGTGCTGCTGTTCGGCTACGCCATCCAGCGCGGCACCGCCACCGGCGAACTGGAGTACGACGGCCCCTACCCGGCCGTCGCCGTCGCCGAGGACAGCTCGATCGTGCTGAGCGCGGCCGACCAGGCCACCCCCGAGGGCGCCCCCGTGGTCGACATCTGGGTCGACTACCAGTGCCCGGTCTGCCGCTCCTTCGAGCTGGAGGCGTCGCCGACCGTGCTGGAACTGGCCGCCACCGGGCAGGCCCAGGTGGTCTACCACCCGGTGAACATCTTCACCCAGGAGCCGCTGCAGGGCGTCTCCCAGCGCGGCGGCAACGCCTCGATGTGCATGGCGGCCAATGCCGAGGGGGGCGACGAGGGCGCCTGGGCGCACTACGCCGACACCCTCTTCCGCAACCAGCCGCGCGAGGGCAGCGAGGGCTTCAGCCAGGAGGACCTGGTCGGCTGGGCCGCCGACGTCGGCGTCGAGAGCGACGCCTTCACCAGCTGCCTGACCGACGGCACCTACCTGCAGGCGCTGACCGCCAACACCGAGGCGGCGAGCGCGCAGTTCGAGGCCCAGGGCGGCTTCGGCACCCCGACCGTCACCGTCAACGGCCAGGTGCTGCGCAGCGCCACCAACGGCCCGCCCACCGGCGAGGACCTCACCCAGGCGGTCGCCGCCGCCCAGGGCCAGGCGCCGCTGCCCGAGGCCACCACCAGCCCGAGCGCCGAGCCCGGCGGCGAGCCGAGCACCGACCCCAGCGCCTCGCCCGAGGCGTCGGCCGACCCAGATCAGGGCTGACCCATGACGACCGCACCGGCCACCGCCCTCCCCGGCTTCCCCAGCCCCTCGCAGGGCGTGTGGGAGCTGCCGGTCCCGTTCACCGACCTCGCCCTGCCCCTGCGCGCCTACGCGCTGTGCATCCTGCTCGGCGTCTTCGTCGCGATCGTGTGGGGCGAGCGCCGCTGGCGGGCCGAGGGCGGTGAGCCGGGCGCGATCGTCGACATCGCGATCTGGGCGGTGCCCTTCGGCCTGGTCGGCGGACGGCTGTACCACGTCATCACCGACTACCAGCTGTACTTCCTGCCCACCAGCCCGAACCCGCCGATCGCCGCGCTCTACATCTGGAACGGCGGCCTGGGCATGTGGGGCGCCTTCGCGCTCGGCGGCCTGGGCGTGCTGATCGCCTGCCGCCGCCGCGGCATGTCGATCGGGAAGGTGGCCTACGCGGTCACCCCCGGACTGGCCGCGGCCCAGGGCATCGGCCGCTGGGGCAACTACTTCAACCAGGAGCTCTACGGCGGCCCCACCGATCTCCCGTGGGCGGTGCAGATCACCCTCCCCGGCCAGGAGGGCACCTACCACCCCACCTTCCTGTACGAGTTCCTGTGGTGCATGGCGCTGGCCGCCGTCCTGGTCTGGGCCGGGCACCGCTTCCAGCTCAAGGACATGCGGCTGTTCGCCCTGTGCGTCATGGGCTACACCGTCGGCCGGTTCTGGATCGAGTACCTGCGCATCGACCCGGCCAACGAGTTCCTGGGCCTGCGGCTGAACAACTACACCTCCGTCCTGGTCTTCGTGGGCGCCCTGGTGTGGTTCGTCTGGCTCAACCGCAGGGCCTCAGCGCCCGCCGCACCGGCGGACGCCGAGCCGTCCGGCGACGGCACCGCCGCCGAGGCGTCGGACACCGCCGCCGAGAGCGCCGAGGCGTCGCCGGAGCCGGCCGAGGCGAATGCGACCGACGCCACACCGGAGCGGCGAAGCGCTGATGATAACGGGGGCGTAACGAAGTCGGCGAACTGAATCGGGGCCGGGTTCGAGGGAGCATGGCCGATTTGTCGCCGAACGGGTCCCAGCGGGCAGTAAGCTGCGCGACCGTGAGTGATGAATCCGCGACCGGCCCCTCGGGCCGCCGGGCCGCCCGAGGCAGGCGCCGCACCGACGAGCCCGCAGCCCGCCCCCGCCGCGCCGGCGGGCGCGCCGCCGCCTCCGGCACCGCCGTGCGCACCGCCCCGCAGCGGCGGCGCAAGGGCGGCCGCCGCCCGAGCCCGTCCGCCCCGCCGCTGGTCGCGGCGGCCAGATCCGGAGTCTTCGCCCTGGCCAGGCAGAGCCGGCGGCGGCGCGGCACCTGGGTGCTCGGCGGGCTGCTGGTCTCCACCCTGGTCGCCTTCCTCGCCTTCGTCGTCGTGCTCGGCATCCAGCTGTCGCTGCTGCCGGCCGACGGCACCTTGAACCAGACCCTGGGCGGCGCCCCGGAGGGCGAGGAAGAGGAGGCGGGCCTGCGGCCGGAGGTCTACTACGACCAGGCGCAGCTTCCGCTGTTCGACCCGATCGCCGACCGCGAGGCCGACGCCGAACCGCTCACCGTCGACGAGGTCTTCGGCTCCGACACCGAGGAGCTGGCCTTCGAGGACTACCGGCTGCGGCTGCGCGACTCCCGGCTCGACGACGACTGCGCCGCCGCCGTCTGGGGCTCGCGGCTGGTCCAGGCGCTGGCCGACGCCGACTGCTCCCAGGCGGTGCGCGGCGTCTACACCGATGAGGACAACGGCTACGTCGGCCAGTTCACGCTGTTCAACCTGGCTGACACCGGCGCCGCCGAGTCCGTGCTCGAACCGCTCGACCCGGGCAACGCGATGGGCTTCGTCCGCCCGCTCAGCGGCGAGGTGGACGCCTTCCGCACCGGCTACAGTCAGGCGAGCACACAGGTCATGGGCCACTACGTGGCGGTGTTCTGGGTGGCGCGCGAGGACGGCGCCGAGCCCGGGGAGGGCGACTCCATCGCCTCCCTCAACGTCGTGCTGATGGACGCCGGCCTGTCGGTGTACGAGCGGGTGCGGCGGGCCGAAGCCGGCTCCGAGGAGGGCGGCGAGGGCTGACCGCGGCCGGTGACGGACCCAACATCGGGCCCAAGTTCGCGCCAAGTTGGTCACAACCTCGTGGCTTAGCCACTAATCTGCCCCTTCGTGAGCGATTATCCGGCGCGGCCCGATCCGCAGTACCCGCACGGCGGTGATCTCCTGTCCGGCGGTGGTGGCGAGCAGCCGTCCCGTGCCGGATCGGAGCGCAAGGACGAGAGCGGCGGCTACCGCCCGAGGCGGGCCAAGCCGCCGCAGGACGAGCCCCCGGCCGCCGAACCCGCCGGCGAGGGCTTCCGGCAGGAGACCCGCGGCCGGCGCGCCGCCCCGCCCCCCGCGTCCGCCCCGCCGCCCGCCGCCCCCGAGCAGCCGCACCCCGCGGCGCCGCCACGCTGGAACGCCCGACCGGCGCCGCCGCAGGAGCGCCCGGCCGGCTACCAGCAGCCGCCCCCCGCGCACCAGGGGCAGCCGGCCGGCTACCAGCAGCCCATCGCGCCGTACCGCGACCCGCTGGCCGAGCCCGCCCCGGCACCCTCCCGGCAGCCGCCGCCCGAGGAGTGGGCGCCGGAGCGCCCCGCCCCCGGCCAGGCCGCGCCCGCCGGACCGCCGCCGGGCGCCGACCCCTACCGCGACCTGCGGCCCGAGCCGCAGGCCGAGCCGCCCCGGCCCGCCGAGCACCCCGGCGGCCGCGACGACGACCGGCCCGCCGAGCCCGTCCGGCGCGGCAGCCGCTCCGAGCGGCGGCGCCGCGCCGCCGACGAGGAGGCCGAACGCGAACGCGAGCGGGAGGAGCGCCGCGCCGCGCGCCGCTCCCGGCAGCGCGGCCGCGGCGCGGGCCGGCGCCGCGTCCTGGTGATCGCGCTCGCCGCCGTGGTGGCGCTGGCGCTGTTCGCCGGCGGCGCCTGGTTCCTGCTCGGCCCCGGCGCCGGCGAGGCCGGCGACCCGGCCCCGGCCGCGCTGCGGGTGGACTCCTCCGGCGACACCTTCGCCGCGATCGCCGACCGCGAGTCCGACAGCAGGCCGCTGGCCGAGAGCGAGGTCTTCGACGACCGCCTCACCGAGATCGGGGCGGGCACCGCCGCGATGGCCCAGGTCGCCGCCGAGTTCGGCGCGGACTGCGGCGCGGCGGTGTGGGGCGAGGAACTGGCCGCAGCCCTGGCCGAGGGCGAGTGCACCCAGGTCGCCCGGGCCGCCTTCGCGGGCGACTCCTACATGGGCGTGGTCGCGCTGTTCAACCTGCGCGACTCCGCCGCCTCCGCCGCCGTGGCGGCGCGGCTGGCCCCCGAGGCCGACGCGGGCGGCTTCGTGCTGTCGCCCTCCGCCGAGCCGCCGCTGGACGGCCTCGGCGGCGACGCGGGCAGCGCCCGGGCCACCGTGGCGGGCCACTACCTCACCGTGGTGTGGGCCGAGCCGGTGAGCGGCGACGCCTCCGCCGACACGATGCGCGACGCGCTCGTCGCCCTGAACGGCATCGAGCATGTGCTCTACCGGCGGCTGGTCGAGGCCGAGGGCGCCTCGGGCGGCACCGCCGAGACGACGGAGACGGGCACCGAGACGGGCGAGGCGCCGGTCGAGACCGGCACCACCGGCTGACCGCGCAGCGGCCGCCCGCACCGCCAGGGCGGCCGCCCTGGCGGTGCGGGCCGCGACGGCCCTCAGCGCCCGTCCAGCAGCTCCTCGGCGACCGACGGCAGCCGGGACAGGCGGTGGGCGGGCAGGTCGGCCAGGGCGTGCCCGGACAGCCACGGGGCGGCGGCCGCCACCCGCAGGCGCGCCTCGCGCTTGCTGACCGTGCGGCCCTGCTCGGCCTCGACCGCGATCAGCGCCTCGCGCAGCGCGCTGCCCAGCGGCGCGAAGGGGGCCTGGGCGCAGCGGGCCAGCAGGGCGCGCTCGGGGGAGTCGGGCGGCACCCGGTGCGCCGCCACCACGGCCAGCCGGGGCGTGGGCGTGCCGCGCAGGATCCGGAGCGTGAACCAGGGGTCGAGCAGCGCGGCCAGCCGGCGCTGGGCCGGCCGGCGGCGCAGCTCGTGCGCGTCGTCGGGGACGAAGGCGTACACGGTGTCCGCCCCGGCGGTGAGCAGGGCCCGGGGGAGCGCGCCCGGTGCCGCGTCGAGCAGGTCGACGGCGGCCGCGCCGCCCCGGGCGGCCGGGGGCGCGGTCCAGTCGACCAGCGGGACGCGGCGGCCGCCCCGCGCCGCGGCGGCCTCGGCCAGCCAGTCGCCGACCGCCTCGCGGGTGGCGGAGCGCGAGGGCGCGGGCGCCGCGCCGTCGCCGCCGGGCGCCTCCAGGGACTGCGGGCCGTGGGTGTAGATGCGGCTGGGCGCGCACTCGGCCGGGCCGGCGCCGCGCCGCCCCTGGGCCGGGCGCCACCGCAGCGTCCCCCGCAGCAGGTAGAGGTCGCTGGCGGCGCCGATCGCCTCGGCGCCGTCGTAGCGGTTGAAGTCGGGCCAGATCGCCTCGGTGACGAGACCGAGGCGGGCCAGCGTCTCCTGCACCGGCTGCACCAGCCCCGGCGTCGCCTCGCTCGCCCCGTAGGCGAGCAGCACCGGGCGCTGCCGTGCGTCGCGCAGCCCGCCGAGCGCGCGCCGGACGAACAGCTCCACCCCCTCGCGGGTATAGGGCGGATCGGTGAAGGCCAGGTCGGCGCCGCCGGCCAGCGCCTGCGGCAGCCGGTGCCGCAGGTCGGCGTAGTAGCAGCGCACCGGCAGGCCCAGCCGGGCCGCACTGCTTTCGATGTAGCCGAGGACGCGGTCGTCGACGTCCACCACGCTCGCGCTCAGCCCCGGGTGCAGCAGGGTCGCGGCCAGCGAGGTGAGGTCGTGGTCGCCCACGCACAGCAGGTGCGCCCCGGCCAGCTCGTACCGCCCGGCCAGCAGCAGCGCGCGCCGCAGCGCCGTCTCGGGGGTGGCCGCGACGTGGTCGAGCCGGCGCAGCGGCGGCGGGGCCCCGGCCACCAGCCGCTCCAGCTCGGCCAGCTCCGCGGCGTGGCGCTCGGGCGAGAGCCGGGCGGGATCGCCGGCCCACTCGGCCGGCAGGCCCAGGTAGCGGCCGGCGGCGGCGGGCCGGATCCTGACCCGCTCGCCGTCGTGCTCCAGTTCACCGCCGAGCGCGTCCAGCAGCCGCTCCACCCCCCGCCGCGACAGCGCGCTGGCGCGCACCAGCTCGCCGACGGTCCGCCACTCCTCGGCGAGGGCGCGCAGCACCGGGTACCAGCGGGCGGCGTGCACGCTCTCGGCGGCCAGCAGCGCGGCGAGCGCGTCGGGCAGGCCGGGCGCGGCGGCGAAGGGCTCGGTACGGGAAGACGCCGGCGCGTCCGGCGGTTGAACCGGTGGCGTCCGCGACGGAGGGGGCTCCGGAGAGGGCGCCGGAACGGGCGCGGTCCCGGCGGGCTGCGTGGATTCGGACATGGCGTGGACCACCCTATGCCCGGGCGGACCGCGGAGGTGTTCGCCCAGCTCATCCGGGTATGAGGTCCAGACCAATCCGCCGATGGCGCGCTTCCCCACCTACTCCGCGGCACCCTGTACACCTGGGAAAACGGGCTATTGGGTACGATCACCACAGAGGTTTGGGCTCCGGCCGCTCGGCAATGCTGTCAGCGGTTGCGCTAACCTCGTAGCCACCGCAGCAGGGCCAATGTCGTCCCCGTGTGCACGCAGTTCTTTCAAGCAGACGCGACGACAGGAGGGTAGATGCCTGCTGGCCAGGTTCGCGGTCCCCACGGACACGCCGCCGATTCCGCCGCTCAGGGCCTGTACGACCCCAGCTTCGAGCACGACGCCTGCGGGGTCGCGTTCGTGGCCGATCTCTCCGGTCGCCGCAGCCACCGCATCGTCGAACAGGCCCTCACCGTCCTGCGCAACCTCGACCACCGCGGCGCGTCGGGCGCCGACCCCGACGACGGCGACGGCGTCGGGATCCTCACCCAGATCCCCGACGCCCTCTACCGCGCCACCGTCCCCTTCGACCTCCCGCGCGCCGGCGCCTACGCCACCGGCATCGCCTTCCTGCCGCACGACCCCGCCGAGCGCGAGCGCGCCGTCGAGCAGGTCGAGGCGATCGTCCGCGAGGAGGGGCTGACCGTCCTGGGCTGGCGCGAGCTGCCGCACGCCCCGCAGTTCTGCGGCCCCGTCGCCCGCTCCAACATGCCGCACTTCCGGCAGCTGTTCGTGGCCGGCGCCTCCGACGGGCCGCTGCCGGCCGGCATCGAGCTGGAGCGGTACGCCTACGGCGCCCGCAAGCGGGCCGAGCACCAGGCCGGGGTGTACTTCCCGAGCCTGTCGCCGCGCACCATCACCTACAAGGGGATGCTCACCACTCCGCAGCTGGAGCCGTTCTTCCCCGACCTCTCCGACCGGCGCTACGAGACCGCGCTGGCCCTGGTGCACTCCCGCTTCTCCACCAACACCTTCCCGTCGTGGCCGCTGGCCCACCCGTTCCGCTTCATCGCCCACAACGGCGAGATCAACACCGTCAAGGGCAACCGCAACTGGATGCGCGCCCGCGAGGCCACCCTCACCAGCGGCCTCATCCCCGGCGAGCTGTCGCGGCTGTTCCCGATCGTCGACCCCGAGGGCAGCGACACCGCCTCCTTCGACGAGGCGCTCGAACTGCTGCACCTGGGCGGCCGCTCGCTGCCGCACGCCGTGCTGATGATGATCCCGGAGCCGTGGGAGAACCACACCGAGATGGACCCCGCGGTGCGGGCCTTCTACGAGTTCCACTCCATGCTGATGGAGCCCTGGGACGGCCCCGCCTCCGTCACCTTCACCGACGGCACCCTCATCGGCGCCGTGCTCGACCGCAACGGCCTGCGCCCGGGCCGCTACTGGGTGACCGACGACGGCCTCGTGGTGATGGCCAGCGAGGTCGGCGTGCTCGACATCGACCCCGCCTCGGTCGTCCGCAAGGGCAGGCTCCAGCCGGGCCGCATCTTCGTGGTCGACACCGAGCAGGGCCGCATCATCGAGGACGAGGAGATCAAGGCCGAACTGGCCGCCCAGCACCCCTACGCCGAGTGGCTGGCCGGCAACGTGGTACCGCTGGCCGAGCTGCCGGCCGCCGCACCGCAGCCGGTGGCCGAACCGCTGCGCGAGCAGCAGGTCTTCGGCTACACCGACGAGGAACTGCGCGTCATCCTCTCCCCGATGGCGCGCACCGGCGCCGAGCCGATCGGCTCGATGGGCACCGACACCCCGGTGGCCGCGCTCTCCAGCCGCCCGCGCCTGCTCTTCGACTACTTCTCCCAGCAGTTCGCGCAGGTCACCAACCCGCCGCTGGACGCCATCCGCGAGGAGCTGGTCACCTCCCTGCGCACCATCCTGGGCGCCGAGGAGAACGTGCTCTCCCCGGACCCCGACGACTGCCGGCGCATCGTCGCGCCCACCCCGGTGCTCGACGACGCCCAGCTGGCGGCGATCCTGGCCGAGGGCGCCCCCGGCGGCGACCCCGCCTTCCGCGCGCACACCGCCCGGGGCACCTACCCGGCGGCCGGCGGCGGCGAGGCGCTGCGCAGGCGGCTGGACGAGATCTGCGCCGACGTGTCGGCGGCCATCGCCGACGGCGCCCACATCATCGTGCTCAGCGACCGCGGCGCCGACGCCGAGCACGCGCCCATCCCCTCGCTGCTGCTCACCGGCGCCGTCCACCACCACCTGGTCCGCGAGAAGACCCGCACCCAGGTCGGCCTGGTCGTGCAGGCCGGCGACGTCCGCGAGTGCCACCATGTGGCGCTGCTGGTCGGCTACGGCGCCTCCGCCGTCAACCCCTACCTGGCCATCGACACCGTCCGGCGGCTGGCCGCCGACGGCGCCCTGGCCGGGATCGAGCCCGACAAGGCCGTCGCCAACCTGGTCAAGGCCTACGGCAAGGGCGTCCTGAAGATCATGTCCAAGATGGGCGTCTCCACCGTCAGCTCCTACACCGGGGCGCAGATCTTCGAGGCGCTGGGGCTCGGCCCCGAGGTGGTGCGCCGCTGCTTCACCGGCACCACCTCCCGGCTGGGCGGCGTCGGCTTCGACGTGCTCGCCGAAGAGGTGCGGCTGCGCCACCGCCGCGCCTTCGCCGCCAACCCCGCCCACCACCGCACCCTGGAGGTCGGCGGCGAGTACCAGTGGCGGCGCGAGGGCGAGGACCACCTCTTCGACCCCGAGACCGTCTTCCGGCTCCAGCACTCCACCCGCAGCCGCCGCTACGAGATCTTCAAGCAGTACACCTCGCGGGTCGACGCCCAGTCCGAGCGGCTGATGACCCTGCGCGGCCTGTTCAAGCTGCGCGAGGGCGAGCGGCCCCCGGTGCCGCTGGACGAGGTCGAGCCGGTGTCGGAGATCGTCAAGCGCTTCTCCACCGGCGCCATGTCCTACGGCTCCATCTCCGCCGAGGCCCACGAGACCCTGGCGATCGCGATGAACCGGCTGGGCGGCAAGTCCAACACCGGCGAGGGCGGCGAGGACCCCCGCCGCTTCCTGCCCGACGCCAACGGCGACCTGCGGCGCAGCGCCATCAAGCAGGTCGCGTCCGGGCGCTTCGGCGTCACCTCGGAGTACCTGACCAACGCCGACGACATCCAGATCAAGATGGCGCAGGGCGCCAAGCCCGGCGAGGGCGGCCAGCTGCCCGGCCACAAGGTGTACCCGTGGGTGGCCAAGACCCGCCACTCCACCCCGGGCGTCGGCCTCATCTCGCCGCCGCCGCACCACGACATCTACTCCATCGAGGACCTCGCCCAGCTCATCCACGACCTCAAGAACGCCAACCCCTCCGCCCGCGTGCACGTCAAGCTCGTGTCCGAGGCGGGGGTCGGCACGGTCGCGGCCGGCGTCAGCAAGGCCCACGCCGACGTGGTGCTCATCTCCGGCCACGACGGCGGCACCGGTGCCTCGCCGCTCACCTCGCTCAAGCACGCCGGCACCCCCTGGGAGCTGGGACTCGCCGAGACCCAGCAGACCCTGCTCCGCAACGGCCTGCGCGACCGCATCGTGGTGCAGACCGACGGCCAGATGAAGACCGGCCGCGACGTGCTCGTCGCGGCGCTGCTGGGCGCCGAGGAGTACGGCTTCGCCACGGCGCCGCTGGTGGTGTCGGGCTGCGTGATGATGCGCGTCTGCCACCTGGACACCTGCCCGGTCGGCGTCGCCACCCAGAACCCCGAGCTGCGCAAGCGCTTCACCGGCAGCCCGGAGTTCGTGGTCACCTTCTTCGAGTACATCGCCGAGGAGGTCCGCGAACTGCTGGCCGCGCTCGGCTTCCGCAGCCTGGACGAGGCGATCGGCCGGGTCGAACTCCTCGACACCGCCGGGGCGATCGACCACTGGAAGGCCGCGGGCCTGGACCTCAGCCCGATCCTGCACGCCCCCGCGCTGCCCGAGGGCGCGCACCGCAGGCAGGTCGTCGGCCAGGACCACGGCCTGGAGAAGGCGCTGGACAACACCCTCATCCAGCTCGCCGAGGGCGCGCTGCGCCTGGGCGACCCCGTCCGCCTCGAACTCCCGGTCCGCAACGTCAACCGCACCGTCGGCACCATGCTGGGCCACGAGGTCACCAAGCGGTGGGGCGGCGAGGGGCTGCCCGACGACACCATCGACATCACCTTCACCGGCTCGGCCGGGCAGTCCTTCGGCGCCTTCGTGCCGCGCGGCGTCACCCTGCGGCTGGTGGGCGACGCCAACGACTACGTCGGCAAGGGCCTGTCCGGCGGCCGCATCACGGTGCGCCCCTCGCCCGACGCCCGCTTCGCCGCCGAGCAGCAGATCATCGCGGGCAACGTCATCGGCTACGGCGCCACCTCCGGGGAGATCTTCCTGCGGGGCGTGGTGGGCGAGCGCTTCTGCGTCCGCAACTCCGGCGCGCTGGCCGTGGTGGAGGGCGTCGGCGACCACGGCTGCGAGTACATGACCGGCGGGCGGGCCGTGGTGCTCGGCCCCACCGGCCGCAACTTCGCGGCCGGCATGTCCGGCGGCGTCGCCTACCTGCTCGACCTCGACCCCGCCCGGGTGAACACCGAGATGGTCGACCTGGACCCGCTGGACGACGACGACCGCGCGTTCCTGCGCGAGGTCGTCGCCCGGCACCACGCCGAGACCGGCTCCACGGTCGCCGCCGCGCTGCTGGCCGACTTCGAGGTGGCGGTCGAGCGCTTCGGCAAGGTCATGCCGCGCGACTACAAGCGGGTGCTGGCCGCCCAGGCCCGCGCCGAGCGCGAGGGCAGCGACGCCGACGAGGCCGTGATGGCCGCCGCGCAGGGCTGAGCGCCCCCACCGACCACCCACGCTCACCGGAAGGAGGTTCGGCGATGGCCGACCCCAAGGGCTTCATGACCACCGGCCGCGAGACCCCGGCGCGCCGCCCGGTCCCGCTGCGCCTGATGGACTGGCGCGAGGTCTACGAGGACTTCGAGCCCGCCCGCCTGGAGAAGCAGGCGAGCCGCTGCATGGACTGCGGCATCCCGTTCTGCCACAACGGCTGCCCGCTGGGCAACCTGATCCCGGAGTGGAACGACCTCGTCTACCGGCACGACTGGCGGACGGCCATCGACCGGCTGCACGCCACCAACAACTTCCCCGAGTTCACCGGGCGGCTGTGCCCGGCGCCGTGCGAGTCGGCGTGCGTGCTCGGCATCAACTCCGACCCCGTCACCATCAAGCAGGTCGAGGTCGAGATCATCGACCGCGCCTTCGCCGAGGGCTGGGTGCGGCCCGAGCCCGCCCGGGTCCGCACCGGCCGGCGGGTGGCCGTCGTCGGCTCGGGCCCGGCCGGGCTGGCCGCCGCCCAGCAGCTCACGCGGGCCGGCCACGAGGTCACCGTCTACGAGCGGGCCGACCGCGTCGGCGGGCTGCTGCGCTACGGCATCCCCGAGTTCAAGATGGAGAAGCGCCACCTCGACCGCAGGCTCGCCCAGATGCGCGCCGAGGGCACCGAGTTCCGGGCCGGAGTGAACGTCGGCGTCGACCTCACCGCCGCCGAACTCCGCGAGGGCCACGACGCGGTGCTGCTGGCCGGCGGCGCCACCGCCGCCCGCGAACTCCCCGTTCCCGGCCGCGAGCTCGACGGCGTGCACCAGGCCATGGAGTACCTGCCGCTGGCCAACCGGGTGCAGGAGGGCGACACCGACACCCCGGCCATCACCGCGCAGGGCAAGCACGTCATCGTCATCGGCGGCGGCGACACCGGCGCCGACTGCCTGGGCACCGCGCTGCGCCAGGGCGCCGCCTCCGTCACCCAGCTGGAGATCATGCCCCAGCCGCCGGCCGCCCGCCCGGCCGGCCAGCCCTGGCCCACCTACCCGATGCTGTACAAGGTGACCAGCGCGCACGAAGAGGGCGGCGAGCGCGTCTACTCGGTGTCCACCACCGCCTTCCGCGGCGACGCCGCGGGCCGGGTCCGCTCCCTCGCCCTCACCGAGGTCGTCCGCACCGACAAGGGCTTCGAGCCGGTCGAGGGCACCGAGCGGGAGATCCCCGCCGAGCTGGTGCTGCTGGCCATGGGCTTCACCGGCCCCGAGCGCCCCGGCCTGCTCACCGACCTCGGCGTGGAGCTGGACGCCCGCGGCAACGTCGTCCGCGACAAGGACTACGCCACCACCGTCCCCGGCGTCTTCTGCGCCGGCGACATGGGCCGCGGCCAGTCGCTCATCGTGTGGGCCATCGCCGAGGGCCGCGCCGCCGCGGCCGCCGTCGACCGCCGCCTCACCGGCGACACCCTGCTGCCCGCCCCCATCCCGCCCACCGCCCGGCCCCTGGTCTGACCCGGCCGGTCCACCCGCGCCCCGGCGGCTCCGCGGAGCCGCCGGGGCGCGCTGCGTGACGGCACCCCCGCTGAGCTGAGCACCCGCGCGCCCCGGCCGCACCGGCGGCCCGCCGCGCCCGCACGGGCGCCGCCCGCGAGCACACGGAGTGCGGATCGGCCCCGTGCGCCCGGTCGGACGCCCCCTCCACAATGAGGACTGTGACAGGGCGCGGCGTGTTGATCACCGGCGGCTCGGGCGGAATCGGCCGGGCCGCGGTCCGGCGCTTCGCGCTCGCCGGCGACCGGGTCTGGTTCACCTACCGCACCCACCGCGCGGACGCGCTGGCCCTGGAGGCCGAACTGGCCGCGGCGGGCGCCGACGCCACCGGCCTCCCGTTCGACCAGGGCGACTGGGCCAGCCACCAGCGGCTGGCCGCCTCGCTGCCCGGACCGGTCGACGTGCTGGTCAACAACGCGGCCGTAGGCTCCAAAACGGTCGAGCGCCACGTCCCCGGCCCCGCCGAGGAGCGCGACGCCGCCTTCATGCGGATCAACACCGTCGGCCCGCTCTGGCTGATCCGCCAGCTGCTGCCCGCCATGCGCGAACGCGGCCGCGGCACGATCATCAACATCGCCAGCGTCGGCGGGGGAGTGGCCGCCTTCCCCGGCTTCCACCTCGCCGACGGCATGAGCAAGGCCGCCCTGGCCTACCTGACCAGGCAGCTGGCCGCCGAACTGGCCCACGAGGGCGTCGACGTCTTCGCGATCTGCCCCGGCGCCGTGGACACCCCGATGCTGGCCGCCAGCACCCTGGACGCGCTGGACGCCGCAGAGCGCGCCGAGCTGGTCGGGCGGCTGCCCAAGGGGCGGCTGATCGAGCCCGAGGAGATCGCCGAACTGGTCTGGTGGCTGGCCGGAGACGCGGCGCGGGTGCTGCACGGCGCCGTGCTCGACGCCTCGCTGGGCCTCGGCGTCCACCCCGGGCTGCTCACCGGAAGGGCCGCGACCGGCCGCGACACCACCCGCGGGAGCACAGGCTGATGGTCTCCAAGCGCGCCGCCGAACTCGCGGCCGACACCCCGGCCATCGCGGTCGCCCACCTGGCCGCCGAGGCCGACCCCTACCACCCCGAGCGCAACCCCGGCGGCTACCTCAACCTGGGCACCGCCGAGAACCGGCTGGTGTGGGACCTGCTGGAGCCCCGGGTCGCCGCCGCCCGCCGGGTGCGGCCCGAGGACGTCCGCTACGCGCCGCTGTACGGCACCGCCGCCCTGCGCGAGGCCGCGGCGCCGCTGCTCGCCGCCACCTGGCGCAGCCCGGTCGACCCCGAGAACCTCGTGGTCGTCAGCGGCGCGACCGCCGCGCTGGACATCATCGCCAGCGTGCTGTGCGACCCCGGCGACGCCCTGGTGGTGCCCGCCCCCTACTACGGCGCGCTCCCGCTCGACCTGTGCGGGCGCTCGGGCGCGCGGCTGCTCCCGGCGCCGCTGTCCGCCGCCGACGGCTTCCGGCTCGACCCCGGCGCCGTCGACCGGGCGCTCGCCGAAGCCCGCGCCGAGGGACTGACCGCGCGGGCCGTGGTGCTCACCTCCCCGTGCAACCCCACCGGCAACGTGCACCCGCCCGCCGTGCTGCGCGCCTGCCTGGAGGTGGCCGAGCGGCACGGCGTCGACGTCATCGCCGACGAGATCTACGCGAACTCCGTGTACGGCCCCGACACCTTCACCAGCCTGCTCGACCCGCGCGTGCGCGAGGGCGGTACCGTGCGCGTGCACACGGTGTGGGGCTTCGCCAAGGACTTCGGCCTGTCCGGACTCAAGGCCGGCGTGCTGCACACCGAGGACCCCGAGGTGCTCGCCGCGGCCCGCGCCCTGGCCTACTTCGCTCCGGTGTCCACCGACACCCAGGCGCTGCTGAGCGCCCTGCTGGCCGACGGGCCGTGGGCGGCGGACTTCCTGGACCGCAACCGGGACCGGCTGGCCCGCTCCTACCGCCACGCCGCCGACACCCTGGCCGCCCACGGCGTAGGGCACGTCCCCGCCTCCGGCGGCTTCTCGATCTGGACCGACCTGCGGCCCTGGCTCGCCGGGGGCGGCTTCGGCGCCGAGCACGCCCTGTGGCAGCGGATCTGGGAGCGCACCCGGGTCAACCTGCTGCCCGGCCAGGTGTTCGGCTCCCCGGAACCGGGCTGGTTCCGCATCTGCCACACCACCGACCCCGCCGTGGTGCGCGACGCCCTCACCCGCCTCGGGCGGCTGCTGGAGTCGGTCGGCGCGCCCTCCCGGCCGGCGGGCGCCGGCCGGGCCACACACCCGCCACGACCGTGAGGAGCCCATCGTGCCCGACAAGCACCGGCCGTCGGCCGCCCCCGGCCCGCTCGACCACTGGTACCACTCCGCAGGAGTGCGCACCGGAGTGCGCCGCATGTTCCACGACGAGACCGACCAGGGCAAGGTGTTCTATCCGGAGCGGCTGGTGCCCTACCTGGACCACGAGGCCGTCCGGGACCTGCCGCCCGAACTGCGCCGCGAGCTGGCGGTGCGCCACCTCTACCAGTTCCTGCTCTCCACCACCCACCTGGAGAGCCGCATCGTCAACCGCGCCGCCGAGCGGATCGCCAACGGCCGCTCCGGCCTGGACTTACCCAGATCCGCGCAGCTGGACGCGTTCAAGGTCTACTGCGACGAGGGCTACCACGCCCTCTACAGCCTCGACCTGGCCGACCAGGTCTCGGCGGTCACCGGCATCGCCATCCCGGACTGGGACTTCGGCGGCTTCGTCGACCGGCTGGAGGAGACCGGCGCCCGGATGCTGCCCGACCACCCCCGGCTGGTCCCGCTGCTCCAGTGCACGGTGTTCGAGACCCTGGTGACGGCCGTCCTCAACGAGGTGCCCAACGACCCCGACGTGGTCACCACCGTCCGCGACATCACCCGCGACCACGCCAAGGACGAAGGCCACCACCACCGCTTCTTCTCCGCCTTCTTCCACGAGCTGTGGGCCCAGCTGGACCCCTCGCTGCGCGGCCCCGTGGCGCGCACCATGCCCGCCCTGATCGAGAGCTGCCTGGTGTGGGACGTCGGCCCGGTCCGCTCCTCCCTGGTGCTGGCCGGCCTGGACGCGTCCACCGCCGCCGCCGTGGCCGACGACTGCTACGGCGGCGACAGCGGACGCGACCGGATGCGCGACATCTGCCGCGCCACCGTCAAGACCTGCCGCTCGGCCGGAGTGCTCGACGTGCCCGGCGCCGAGGATGCCTTCGCCGAGCGCGGCCTGATCGCCGGGGAGCGGCCGTGAGCGCCCCGAGCCCGTCGCCCACCTACGGCGGCTACCTGGAACTGCCCGAACTGCTCGAACTCCAGCACCCCCTGGCCGCGCCCGCCGTCCACGACGAACTGCTGTTCATCACCGTGCAGCAGGCGTGCGAGCTGTGGTTCAAGCAGATGCTGGCCGAGCTGACCGACGCCCGCGACCTCATGGTGGACGGCGACGCCTACCGCGCCCGCAAGCGGCTGGAGCGGTGCGTGCGCGTCGAGCGGGTCCTGACCGAGCAGTTCGACGTGCTCGACACCATGGAACCGCAGGACTTCGCCGGCTTCCGCGGCGCACTGGGCAAGGGCAACGGGGGCCAGTCGGCCCAGTTCTGGGAGATCACCCTGCTGTCGGGGCGCAAGGACCGCCGCTTCCTGGACCGGCCCTGGTACACCGAGGACGAGCGCAAGCGCCTGCAGCGGCGCTTCAACGAGCACAGCCTGTGGGACGGCTTCCTCGCGGTGCTGCGCCGGGCCGGGTTCCCGACACAGCACCGCGACCAGCGCTTCGCCGCCTACCACCGGATCGCCGCCCGCGGCGCCGAGCACCACGCCCTGTGGGAGCTGGCCGAGGCCCTGGTCTCCCACGACCAGGCCTGGTGCCTGTGGCAGGCCCGGCACCTGATGAACGTGCACCGCCAGATCGGCGCCAAGCAGGGCACCGGCGGATCCAGCGGCGCGTCCTTCCTGGAGGCGCAGCAGCGCGCCAGGTTCTACCCCGAATTGTGGGATCTGCGTACGGGGCTGTGAGCCGGCCGGTCCCCGCCGCCGGGCGCGGCGGGGACCGGCCGCCGCGGCCCTGTCAGCCCCCGGCCAGCTGCCCGCGGACCGCAGCGCCGAGTTCGGTGGCCGGGTCGCCCAGGTCGTAGGGCAGGTCGAAGTGGTTGCGGCCGCGGCCCACCACCTCCACCGGGTCCGCGCCCGCCGAGCGCAGCGCCGCCGCCATCTCGTCGTGCTGGCGGACGAACTCCGGCGTCTCGTTCTCCCCGCGGGCGATGACCACCGGCGGCAGCACCTCGGGGATCGGCAGCCAGCGCGGGCTGTTGCGCAGGGCGTCGGCGAGACTCAGCGCCAGCGCCTCGTTGACATAGGTGTGGCTGACCGGCTCCAGGTCGTACACCCCGCTCAGCAGCGCCACCCCCGCGACCGGACCGGCCTCCGGCAAGCCGCGGCGCGCCCGGTCGGGTGTCAGCGCCATCGCCGCCAGATGGGCACCGGCCGACGAACCCGCCAGGTGGACCCGGCGGGGATCGACCCCCAGGCGCGGCGCCTGCCCGACCAGCCACCGCACCGCGCGGCGCACCATCGCCACGATCTCGTCCAGCCGGTGGGCGGGCGCCAGCCCGTAGTCCAGCGCGGCGAAGGCCGTGCCCTGCGCCAGGAACCCCGGAGCGCAGAAGGCCGACTCGTCCTTGCTCAGCTCCTGCCAGTAGCCCCCGTGCACGTAGACCAGCACGGGGGCGCCCGGCCGCTCGGCCGGGAAGAAGTCCAGCCGCTCCGCCGGGGACGGGCCGTAGCGCAGCCCGGCCAGCACCCGGTGCGTCCGGCGGGCATGCGCGCTGAGCCGCGCGTACTCATCCAGGTAGCGCCGAATGTCCGGGACCGTCACGCTGGGCGAGTACAGGCGGTCCAAGGCCGCCCGGTCCCAACCGCGGTAGACGCCGCCGGCCGCCGTGTTCGCCATCGCCCACTCCGTTGCTGTCGGCATCGCCCCTGGTCCGAGCCTTCGTGCGCCGACCGCGCCCGCGTTGCGCGGCCTCAGGCCGGACGCGCGTCGATCCGCTCCATTCCGAATGCCTCGACAATGGCGATCGGAATCACATTCGCAGAGACCGATTGGAATGGGAATGTGGACTTGACGATGTCGAACCTGAGTGGACCATGGCTCACATATCGTTATCTTGAAACGCAAGATGGATTTGCTCACGGCTTTGAGCTGCTGCTATGAAGGAAATTGCGCTCCTGTCGAAAACCGGTACGAGAGGTCCGGTCGACCTTTGCGTCGGCGTATCGAACGGCGCGGAGCGGGTGCGCGGGCACGCCGCCGCTGCGGGCGCGGGCGCCTGAAGGCCAGGCGGCCCGGCGGCGCCTAGCGTGGGCGGTGTGGGGTACCGACTGCTGGCCGACGCGGCGATGGTCGCGCACGCCGCGTTCCTGGCCTTCGTCGTCTTCGGCGGCTTCGCCGCCTGGCGGTGGCCGGCGCTGATCGTGCCGCACCTGCTGTGCGCGGCCTACGGCCTGGGCATCATCGTGATCGGCTGGGACTGCCCGCTCACCTGGGTGGAGGACTGGGCCCGCCGCCGGGCCGGGCAGGCCGGACTCACCGAGGGCTTCATCGACACCTACCTGACCGGCGTCGTCTACCCGGAGCGGTACCTGGTGCACGTGCGGGTGGCGGCCGGGGCGGTGGTGGCCGCGTCCTGGCTCGGCTGGTACCTGCTGCTGCGCCGCCGCCGCGCCGGCTGAGGGGGAAGGCACCCCCCTTTTCCGGCCTCCGGCCCGATGCGTGACATATCAGGCGCCGGGTGCGACAATCCGGTCGCGGCGTGGCCGCACGATCACGCTTCGACGCGGCCCGGCCGGCCGCCGGGCCCCCGGGGGAGCGCATGGCCACCAACCGCCTGACCGGAGCCCGCGGCATCTTCCGCCGCAAGCCCATCGAGGACGCCACCGAGGAGACCGACACCGGGCTGGCCCGCTCACTGGGCCTGTGGCAGCTGACCGCGATCGGCATCGGCGGCATCATCGGCGCCGGCATCTTCTCCCTGGCCGGCGCGGTCGCCAACGAGAGCGCCGGACCCGCCGTGGTGATCTCGTTCCTGATCGCCGGGGTCGCCAGCGCCGCCGCCGCCTTCTCCTACGCCGAGTTCGCCGGGCTGATCCCGCGCTCGGGCTCGGCCTACACCTACAGCTACATCGTGCTGGGCGAACTCGTCGCCTGGCTGATCGGCTGGGACCTGCTGCTGGAGTACAGCGCCATCGTCTCCGTCGTCGCCATCAGCATCAGCGGCTACTTCGGCTACCTCCTCGGCCAGTTCGGCCTCGAACTGCCGCTGTGGATGCTGGGCGCCCCCGGCACCGAGCCGGCCGGCGTCCCCGCCGGCAGCTACGCCGTCGACCTGTTCGCGGTACTGCTGTGCCTGCTCATCGCCTTCGTGCTCAACCTCGGCATCCGCAGCGCCGCCCGCTTCGAGACCACCCTGGTGTGGGTCAAGGTCGCCCTGGTGGTGCTCGTCATCGCGGTCGGCGTCTTCTACATCGACCCCGCCAACTACGAGCCCTTCTTCCCCTTCGGCTTCGAGGGGGCCGTCGCGGGCGCCGGCATCGTCTTCTTCGCCGTGTTCGGCTACGACGCCATGAGCACCGCCGCCGAGGAGTCCACCCAGGCCCGCAAGCACATGCCCAGGGCCATCATCTACTCCCTTGCCGTCGCCATGGTGCTGTACGTGCTCGCCTGCCTGGTGCTGACCGGGATGGTCAACTACACGCAGATCGACGGCGAGAGCGCCTTCGCCACCGCCTTCGCCGACGTCGGCATCCCGGCCCTGGGCACTCTCATCGCCGTCGGCGCCGTCATCAGCATCCTCACCGTCATGTTCACCTTCATGCTCGGCGTCACCCGGGTGTGGTTCTCGATGAGCCGCGACGGCCTGCTGCCCGGCTGGTTCGGCAAGCTGCACCCGGTGCGCCGGGTGCCCAGCCGCATCACCTGGATCGTCGGCGCCGGCTCCGCCGTCATGGCCGGGCTGCTCCCCATCCACCAGGTCGCCGAGCTGACCAACATCGGCATCCTGGCCGCCTTCGTGGTGGTCTGCGCCGCCGTCGTGGTGCTGCGCTACCGGCGCCCCGAGCTGCCGCGCACCTTCCGCACCCCCGGCATGCCGGTGGTGCCGCTGGTCGGCATCGCCTTCTCGATCTGGCTGATCAGCTCCCTCGACCCCACCACCTGGTGGCGCTTCGCCGCCTGGTTCGCCGTCGGCCTGGTCCTGTACGCCCTGTACGGCTACCGCAGGTCGCGGCTGCACCCCGGCGCCCGCTGACGCGCCGCGTCCGATTCGTCCAAGGCGGCCGCCGCCGCCCGCACTAGCGTGGCGCCTATGCGCACCGTCACCGCGAACACCCTGCACGAAACCGAGCGCTTCCTGCGGCTCAACGCCCGCCTGATCGACCGGCTCAGGTTCGAGCACCACTTCCGCGGCCGCTCCGCCGACGACGCCGCCGCGGCGCTGGCCGCCTACCGCAATCCCGACGGCGGCTACGGCAACGCCCTCGAACCCGACCTGCGCGGCACCGGCAGCCAGCCGCAGCACGCCGAGATCGCCCTCCGGCTGCTCGACGAACTCGACCGGCTCGACCAGGCCGTGGCCGCCCCGCTGTGCGGATACCTGGCCGCCATCACCGAACCCGGCGGGGGAGTGCCCCTCGTCCTGCCCTCCGTACGCGGCACCCCGGCCGCGCCCTGGTGGATCGACGGCCCGCAGACCGGCGGCGACCTCAACCCGACCGCCGCCATCGCCGGGCTGCTGCACCGCCACGGCGTCCGCCACCCCTGGCTGGACGGGGCGACGGACTTCTGCTGGACGCGGATCGCCGAGCTGGGCCCGCCGAGCCCCGGCGACGCCGAGGCCGGGCTCGCCTTCGGCTACCGGGCGGCGGCCGTGCTGACCTTCCTGGAGCACGCGCCCGACCGGGCCAGGGCCCGCGCCGAGTTCGACCGGCTCGCCCCCGCACTGCGCGCGGTCGCGCTGCCCGAGGACGGCCGGGAGTCCCACCACGGCCCGCTCGCCCTGGCCCCCCGCCCCGACTGCCTCGGCGCCTCGCTGTTCACGCCCGAGGAGACCGCCGCCGCCCTGGACGCCACCGTGGCGGCCCAGCAGCCCGACGGCGGCTGGCGGCCCGGCTTCCCCTTCTGGACGCCGATCACCGAACCGGAGTGGCGCGGCCACCTGACCGTGGGGAACCTGGTGGTGCTGCGCGCGCACGGCCGGGTGGCCGAGGCCGGCTAGCGCCCGGAGCGGCGGTTCAGCCCAGCGTCAGGTGGCGCACGCCGTCGCGGTCGAGCTCGGCCGCCTCGATCGGGCTGAGACCGGCCCGGCCCGTCGCCTTGCGCAGGAAGTCCAGCCGGTCCCAGCCGTCGGGCCGGGCCCGGTCGGGGTCCTCGCCCGACAGCAACAGCAGTTCGAGCACCCGCGCCGCCTGCGGGCTCAGCCAGGCCGGGCGGCCGAGCGCGTCGGAGACGTCCAGGCCGTGCAGGCCCAGCTCGACCACCCGGGTGGCCAGGAAGTCGGTGAGCGACATGGCGTCGCCGTGGCGGGTGCGCACCAGCCGGCCGGCGGGCTCGGACGCGACCGCGGCCAGCAGCTCCTCGCAGGCGGCCGTGAAGGAGGCGCCTAGCGCCCGGCCGGTGGCGAACTCGCGGGCGCCCTTCTGCGCGATCATCACCCGGTCGGCGTTGGTGGCCACCGAGAAGCGCACATCGGGCTGGTAGTAGCCGGCCGCCGACACGTCGGCGCGGGCCGGCGGGAGGTCGGCCAGCATCGACGGCAGCCGGTTCACGGCATCGCGGACGTGGATCAGCAGCTCGGCGACCGTCCATGGCACGCACCGGGTGGAGGCGCGGAAATCGTGTTCGGCGAAGCCCGCCACGGCGCCGGTGAAGGCGGCCACTTCCGCGCGCAGCGCGGCCTGGACTAGACCATGCTCCATACCCCCGAAACTACCAGCAATCGCCGTGTACACAGGGTTGCCGGCAGTCGGGCGCTCAGCGCAGCGCGGCCGGCGGAGCACCCGCCAGCGCCCGCGCCTCGCGCGCCAGATGGGACTGGTCGGCATAGCCCGCCTCCGCCGCGACCTCGGCCAGCACCGCGCCGGGGCGCCCGGCCAGCCGCAGCGAGCGGCGGAAGCGCAGCACCCGCTGCAGGGTCTTGGCGCCGTAGCCGAACGCGCCCAGGCAGCGGCGGTGCAGCTGCCGCTCGCTCAGCCCCAGCCGCCGCGCCAGATCCGCCACCCGCTCGCCGCCGTCGGCCGCGCGCACCACCGCCGCCACCCACGGCTCCGGCGGCCCCGCCGCGCGCAGCATCCCGGCCACCGCCGCCGCCAGGCCGCCCGCGGGATCGGGAGCGGCCGCGAGGGCGTCGGCCAGCCGCTCGGCCTCGCCCGGCCGCCACAGCAGGGCCAGGTCGGGACGGGCGTCGCGCAGCGCGTCGCCGGGCACGCCCAGCAGCGCGGGCCCGCGGCCCGGCGCGAAGCGCACCCCGGTGATCCGGGTGCCGGGCGGCTCCCGCACCGGCTGCGGCCCGGTGTCGGGACCCGCCACGAACAGCCGCTCCCCGGTCCACATCAGGTCGGTGCAGCCGTCCGGCAGCACCGGACGGGGCTCGGCGCCGACCAGGGTCTCCCACCGGCACACCAGCACCCGCGCCAGCCCTTCGGGCGGCGCCGACTCGGTGTAATGGGCGGCCGGGCCGGACATGCGGCCAGGATATCCGCGCGGCCCGCCGCTCAGCCCGCGCCGCCGCCCTGCCGCTCCAGCAGCAGCTCGACGCCGTCCAGGAAGCGGTCGACGGCGAAGGCGACGAGGGGGTC
This sequence comes from Allonocardiopsis opalescens, assembly GCF_003002095.1. Classification (GTDB taxonomy): domain Bacteria; phylum Actinomycetota; class Actinomycetes; order Streptosporangiales; family Streptosporangiaceae; genus Allonocardiopsis; species Allonocardiopsis opalescens. The sequence continues at coordinate 119,605 of NZ_PVZC01000004.1, forward strand.
GTCGAAGTCCTGCACGGGCGCCGGGCCGGCCGGGCCCGGCGCGGCGTCCGGCTCGCCGAAGACCCCGTCGGCGACCAGCGCCGCGAGTTCGGGGAAGCGCTCGGGCGCGGCGACGGAGGCCAGCGCGCGGCCGTAGTCGGCGAAGGCGCCCGCGGGGTCGCGCCCCGCCCGGTCGCGCGCCCTGGCCTGCTGCCACTCCAGGCTCACCTCGTGCCAGACGATCCCGTTGAGGGTGTTGATCACAGCGAGCTTCTGCTCGGCGTCCAGGGCGCAGCCGCGCAGCGCGCGCAGGCCGGCCTCCATCCAGCGCACCCGGTGCGGGCCCAGCGGCGGGGTCGAGAACGGCACCTCGGTGATCCACGGGTGCTCGCGCACCCGGCGCAGCATCGCCAGCGACCACGAGTGCGCCCGGGCCCGCCACGGGGCGGCGCCGTCGGTCGGCGGCGGCTCGCCGACGGCCGCGTCCGACATCAGCTCCAGCAGCTCGTCCTTGCCCGCGACATGGCGGTACAGCGCCATCGTGGTGAAGCCCAGCTGCTCGGCGACCCTGCCCATCGAGACGGCGCCGATCCCCTCGGCGTCGGCCAGCTCCACGGCCGCGGCCACCACCCGCCGCACGCTGAGCGTGGGCCGGCCGCCGCGCGGCGGCGCGTCCAGCCGCCACAGGCGCTGGAGGCCGGACGTCGGGGCGGGCGGGTCCTGGGACATGGGGGCTCCGGTTCGGTCTGGTCGGTCCTCCGAGCCTACCGCGTTGTGTGCAACATAAACCATGTGTATCTTATACACGTCCGAGTAAGTCATACACATCGCAAGGAGTCGCCATGCCGGCCCCGACCGCCGCCGCTCCACCACCCGCCAGCATCGAGGTCCGCGGCCTCACCAAGTCCTACGGCGACCACCGGGTCCTGCGCGGCATCGACCTCACCGTGCCGCGCGGCACCGTATTCGCCCTCCTCGGCCCCAACGGCGCCGGCAAGACCACCCTCGTCCGCGCCCTCGCCACCCTCCAGCCCTTCGACGGCGGCACCGCCCGCGTCGAAGGCCGCGACGTACGCACCCAACCCGCCGCCGTACGCGGCCTCATCGGCCTCACCGGCCAGTACGCCTCCGTCGACGAACTCCTCACCGGCGAGGAGAACCTCGTCATGGTCGGCCGGCTCCTCCACCTCGGCCGCGCCCGCGCCCGCCGCCGCGCCGCCGAACTCCTCGACCGCTTCGACCTCACCGCCGCCGCCCGCCGCCAGACCCGCACCTACTCCGGCGGCATGCGCCGCCGCCTCGACCTCGCCGCCAGCCTGATGGCCAGCCCGCCCGTCGTCTTCCTCGACGAACCCACCACCGGCCTGGACCCCCGCAGCAGACGCACCATGTGGGACGTCGTCCGCGCCATGGTCGCCGACGGCACCACCGTCCTGCTCACCACCCAGTACCTGGAAGAGGCCGACCGGCTCGCCGACCGCATCGCCGTCCTGCACGGCGGACGCGTCGCCACCGAAGGCACCGCCGCCGAACTCAAGGCCCAGGTCGGCCGCGAACGCGTCACCCTCACCCTCGCCCGCCCCGCCGACCTGCCCGCCGCCGCCCGGCTGCTGCGCGCCGCCGACCCCCAGGCCGACCCCGCCGACGGCACCCTCAGCCTCCCCCTCCACCGCACCGACGACCTGCGCGCCCTCCTCAACGCACTCGCCGACGCCCGCCTCCCCGTCACCGCCGTGCGCATCACCGCCCCCACCCTCGACGACGTCTTCTTCGCCGTCACCGCCCCCGCCGAACTGGAGACCGCCCGATGACCACCGCCCCCGCCCCCGCGCCCAGCCCCCTCGGCCGCGCCTACTGGCTCCTCGCCGACTCCGCCGTCCTCACCGCCCGCAGCCTCCGCCACAACCTCCGCCAGTTCGACGCCCTCCTGCTCAGCGTCATCCTGCCGCTCACCCTGCTGCTGATGTTCGTCTACGTCTTCGGCGGCGCCCTGCACGTCGGCACCGCCTACATCGACTACGTCGTCCCCGGCATCCTCATCAGCGCCGCCGGCTACGCCGCCTCCCAGACCGCCGTCGCCTTCAGCCAGGACCTCACCAGCGGCGCCATCGACCGCTTCCGCTCCCTGCCCATGTCCAGCGCCGCCCTCCTCACCGGCCACGTCACCGCCAGCCTGCTCCGCAACCTGCTGTCCACCCTCCTCGTCCTGGGCACCGCCGTCGCCATCGGCTTCAGCCCCGCCACCGACCCCCTCGCCTGGATCGCCGCCCTCGGCACCATCGCCCTCTACATCCTCGCCATCTGCTGGATCTCCATCGCCTTCGGCACCATCGCCAGATCCGCCGAAGGCGCCAGCGGCTTCACCTTCTTCGTCCTCTTCCTCCCCTACGTCTCCAGCGCCTACGTACCCCCCGACACCATGCCCGCCGCCCTGCGCCCCTTCGCCGAGCACCAGTTCGTCACCCCCGTCATCGAGACCCTGCGCGGCCTGCTGCTCGGCACCCCCACCGACAGCGCCCCCGCCGCCCTCGCCTGGTGCCTGGGCATCCTCGCCGTCACCGTCCCCGCCTCCGCCTACCTCTTCCGCCGCCGCACCCGCGCCTGACCGCCCCGGCCGCCGGGCGCGGGCCGCGCACCGGCCCCCGCCCGGAACGCCGATGTGTCCGGCCGCGCCCCTCCGGGCAGGGGGCCACCCGATCCCCACCCGGAACGGAAAGGAACCGCCGTGACCACCATCGCCAGCACCCCCGGCAGCACCGGCACCACCGCCGAACTCAACGGCCGGACCATCGCCTTCCTCGTCGCACCCGAAGGCACCGAGCAGGTCGAACTCACCCAGCCCTGGAACGCCGTCAAACGCGCCGGCGGCACCCCCAGGCTCATCTCCACCGAACCCGGCCGCATCCAGGCCTTCGACCACCTCACCGCCGCCGACACCTTCCCCGTCGACATGGTCGTCGAGGACGCCGACGCCGGCGACTTCGCCGGCCTCCTCCTGCCCGGCGGCGTCGCCAACCCCGACAACCTGCGCACCCACCCCGGCGCCGTCGCCCTCGTCCAGGACTTCGTCACCGCCGGCATCCCCATCGCCGCCATCTGCCACGCCCCCTGGACCCTCATCGAGGCCGGCGCCGTCGCCGGACGCACCCTCACCTCCTGGCCCAGCCTGGCCACCGACATCCGCAACGCCGGCGGCACCTGGGTCGACCAGCAGGTCGTCATCGACTCCGAAGGCCCCACCCTCCTCGTCACCAGCCGCAAACCAGGCGATCTCGACGCCTTCGACACCGCCGCCATCAGCGCGTTCGCCGGCCGGTCCGGCAAGTGACATCGATTCGAAACGGTGGTTTAGACCTGTGCCCGCCGATCCGGCCCTAAGGTAGGGGTGTGACTCGACGCGCAAAGATCGTTGCAACACTGGGACCAGCCACGTCCAGCCAGGCCCGTATCGACGCGCTCGTATCCGCCGGCCTCGATGTCGCCCGGCTCAACCTCAGCCACGGCAGCCACGACGACCACGAGCAGGTCTACCGGCGAGTCCGGGCGGCCGCGGAGGCCAGCGGACGCAGCGTGGGGATCCTCGTGGACCTCCAGGGACCCAAGATCCGCCTCGGCACCTTCGCCGACGGCCCCATCGTCCTCAGCCCGGGCGACGAATTCACCATCACCACCGAAGACGTCCCCGGCGACCGAAACGAAGTCTCCACCACCTACAGCGGCCTGCCCGGCGACGTCCGCCCCGGCGACCGCGTGCTCATCGACGACGGCCGCGTGGTCCTGGAGTGCACCCAGACCACCAGCACCCGGGTCCACACCCGCACCCTCGTCGGCGGCAAGGTCTCCAACCACAAGGGCCTCAACCTCCCCGGCGTCGCCGTGTCCGTCCCGGCGCTGCCCGAGAAGGACCTCATCGACCTCCGGTGGGCCCTCGAACTCGGCGCCGACATGATCGCGCTCTCCTTCGTGCGCAGCCCCACCGACGCCGACGACGCCCGCGCCGTCATGGACGAGGTCGGCGTACACGTGCCGCTGATCGCCAAGATCGAGAAGCCGCAGGCCGTCGAGCGCCTCAACGAGATCATCGACGCCTTCGAAGGCATCATGGTCGCCCGCGGCGACCTCGGCGTCGAACTGCCGCTCGAACGCGTGCCCATGGTGCAGAAGCGCGCCATCGAACGCTGCCGCGAGAAGGCCAGGCCGGTCATCGTCGCCACCCAGATGCTCGAATCGATGATCTCCGCGCCCCGGCCCACCCGCGCCGAGACCTCCGACGTCGCCAACGCCGTCCTCGACGGCGCCGACGCCGTCATGCTCTCCGGCGAGACCAGCGTCGGCGAGTACCCCATCGAGGTCGTGCAGACCATGGCCCGCATCGTCATGGCCGCCGAGCAGGAGACCCTGCACGCCGAACCCGTGCTCTCCCGCGTCCCCGAGACCACCGGCGGCGCCATCGCCCGCGCCGCCGCCGAGGTCGGCGCCATCGTCGGCGCCAAGGCCCTCGTCGCCTTCACCATGACCGGCGAGACCGCCCGGCGGCTGGCCCGCTACCGCTCGCCCATCCCGCTGCTCGCCTTCACCAGCCGCCCGCTCACCCGCAGCCAGCTCTCCCTCACCTGGGGCGTCGAGACCTTCACCGTCCCGCACGTCAACCACACCGACGAAATGGTGCGCCAGGTCGAGAGCGCCCTGCTGGAGATCGGCCGCTGCCAGAAGGGCGACAAGGTCGTCATCGTCGCCGGCAGCCCGCCCGGCACCGCAGGCTCCACCAACGCCCTGCGCGTCCACCGCATCGGCGACGCCGTCGCCCACGGGCCCCGGCTGAGCTGACCACCGCACCACCCGAGGGGCCGCACCGCACCAGCGGTGCGGCCCCTCGCACGTACACACGTACGCCGCGGCTCCGTGCGGGCACCTCCCGCGCCCGCCACGGCCCCCGCGTCCCCGACCAGACCCCGTCCCGCGATGGGCCGCGCGCCCCGCCACCGCCCCCGCCCCGCACCACCAGCGCGCCGCCGCCGCGATCCGCGCGCTCCACCCCCGACGCCTTCCCCCGCCCGCCCAGGGGGGCAGCCCCTACACCCAGTCTCCCGCCGCGAAGCGCCCGGCCGGCAGACCTACCCGCCGGTTGTGGACAAGCCCGCCGTCCGCCGCCGGCCTGTGGACGGCGAAACGCGGCCGGACCGGTACGACCGCCATCCTGGAAGGCTCACCGCCCGCCGACTACTCCGCCGGCACCGACCACGGCAGCGAGTTCTCCACCGGCGGCTCGATCGGCATATCCCAGGCCACCAGCTGCCACGGCCCGTCCGACGCCGACAGCAGGATGGTCAGCGCCCCCCGCAGCCGCTGGTCGTAATCGTCGTCCGGCGTCGGCCGCCACAGCAGATAACCCGCATGGAAGGCCTGCGCCAGCTCCCGCCACGAACCGAACCGCCGCTGCAGCTCCACCGCCGCGTGCGCCAGCAGACTGTCCGTCTCCGGCTCCGACAGCCAACCCACCGTCGCCCCCGCCAACGACAGGTGCAGGAACGGCACCAGCTCCCACAGCCGGTAGTTCCCGATCACCACCTCGACGGCCTCCGCGTCCCCGCCCTCAGCCGGCTCCGCGCCCACCAGCCCCGCCACCCGGGCCCGCTGCCCGTTCGTCAGCGGCACCGGCTCCAGCGCCGGCTCCGGCTCGCCCAGCCGCCGCACCACCTCGCCGCGCCCCGGGCGCACCAGCAGGTCCGTGCCGTCGTCGTCATGGCGCGAGCGCCACAGCTGCTCCAGCGTCATCAGCAGCTCATCGCGGCTCGTCACCCCCCAGCGCCGGTACAGCCGCGCCCGGTACAGGCGCCGCAGGATCGGATGCACCGTGACATCCCACGGCTCCGCCACCGCCACCCGGAACGGCGCCGCCGCCGCCAGCGCCCACCGGCGCGTACTCGGCGCCCCCTTGGGATCCTGCGTGCGCAGCGCGGGCTCGTCCGCCCCCGCGTAGGCCAGCACACCGAAGGTGCCCAGCGCCAGCGCCAGCACGGCCCCCACCGCCCACCACACCCAGCCCAGGCCCACCAGCACCACGACCGCCAGCGCCAGCGGCGCCAGATACCACAGCAGCCTGCGGTCCGACGCCCAGGCCAGCAAACCCCAGCCAACGATCACCAGACCGCCGAGCACGCCGACGATCACGGTGACCACGCCGAGACTCCCTTCACTGGCCGCACCCCGGGGACGGTAGCGCGCCCAGGCGGCGCGGGGATGTCGACTGCTCCAATGATCGCCGACATCCCGCACCGTCCCGCGACGGGGCGCCAGGTCGTCACCACCTCGTTACGATCGACGCCGTTTCAGTACTTCGGCCCAACGATTCGATCCATCTCGGCCACGGCGTCTTTACGGGCGATGGAGAGGGAGTTCCAGTTGTTCATCTTCCAGGCGATGCCGAGCCGGTCCAGCGTCTCGCCGCACAGCCGCATGATGTCGGTCGACACGTTGTAGAAGAAGTAGCGGGGATATTCATAGAACTTGTCGCCGTCCGGCGACTTCTTCCGAATTCTGTTGATCGATCGGCAGCCGTCGGAGTGGATGAGCCCGCGAATGAGTCGGTCTGGGTGCGCGTCGACCATCGTTTGCTGCCAGGGTTCCAGTTCGATCTTCCGCGTGTGTTTCATGCCAGCGCCGTGCTGGGGGAACAGACAGGGCCAGTGTTTAGCGGTGGCGATGAGGGCTGTACAGCCCTCACTTCGTTGCTGGCGGTAGACAGAGGCGGGTATCACCCTTCTCATCACTGCTTCTCCCTCCTCCATGATCCCTGGCCAGCAGGTGGAGCAGTAGATGGAGAGCCGGTGGGAGCGCGGTGCCCGGCTGATGTGGCCGTCGCCGAGGTACAGGCCAAGGAGGTAGGAATAGGCGAATGCGTCGATTTCCTTCTGCTCGCATCGAGGACATGGAGAATGCCGAGATGCTGCTTTCCGGCCCGCTCGCCGCCGTCGACCGGTGCGCCAGTGGCGTACAGTCCAGATGGACACCTCGCACTGCTCAGCGACGGCGCGGTCGGTCCACCCTTGTTGTTTGAGGCGCAGGGCCTCGTCTACGACTTCGCGTGGGTACATGGCCGAAGGGTTCCATGTCCCTATGACGCGTCCCGTGGACGGAAATAGGGGGAACGAAGCCCGTTTTCGTTGTGCCGGAAGTGGGATTCGAACCCACAAGCCCTTTCGGGCAGACGCTTTTGAGGCGCCAGCGTATGCCGTTCCGCCATTCCGGCCGGTTTGGTGGGGAATTGAATTCCCGATATCACATTGTGTGGTTCTGGCGGAGGCCATGCTAGACACACCAGGCCCCGTCCCGCGACTCATAATGTACATGGTCTCGGTACCATCGGGGCGTGACCCAAGCTCAGCGCCGTGTGGTGATCGCGGAAGACGAAGCCCTGATCCGGCTCGACCTCAAGGAGATGCTGGAGGAGGACGGCTACGTCGTGGCCGGGGAGGCCGGCGACGGCGAGACCGCTGTGCGGCTCGCCGGGGAGCTGCGCCCGGACCTGGTGATCCTGGACGTGAAGATGCCGGTGCTGGACGGCATCTCGGCGGCGGAGCGGATCGCGGCCGACCGGATCGCGCCGGTGGTGATCCTGACCGCCTTCTCCCAGCGCGAGCTGGTGGAGCGGGCCAGGGACGCCGGTGCGATGGCGTACCTGGTCAAGCCGTTCACCAAGGCCGATCTCGTTCCGGCGATCGAGATGGCGGTCAGCCGCTACGCGGAGGTGACCGCGCTGGAGGCGGAGGTGTCCGGGCTGTCGGAGCGCCTGGAGACCCGCAAGCTGGTGGATCGCGCGAAGGGGCTGCTGCAGCAGCGCCACGGGTTGAGCGAGCCCGACGCCTTCCGGTGGATCCAGAAGGCGTCGATGGACCGGCGGATGTCGATGCGGGGGGTGGCCGAGGTGGTCATTCAGGAGCTGGGGCGCCGCTCCGGCGAGTGATCCGTGCGGTTTGACCTGTTCAGCCCGTATTACGACGCTTCACCCTTGTCGTGACGGTTCGGTCACGACGCTTAAGCGGCGCTGAACCCTGCCCCGCGTGCTGGCTAAACTTTGCGCCACCCTGAATGACCCCGTTTTCGAACCAGATCGAACCGGATCGAACTAGTAGCGCAAGGGAGCGCGCGTGCGCAAACGCCTCGTGACCGTGCTGCTCGCCGTGGCCGCCGCACTCCTGGCGGCCCCGGCGGCACTCGCCGACGGAGGTGGTGCCTTCCAGGGAACGGTCGAGGGACCCGGCGAAGAGCCCGTAGAGGGTGTCGAAGTCGTCGTCTCCGACGGTTCCGGGGAGGTCGGTCGGGACACATCCGACTCCGCCGGCGAATGGAGGGTGGAGCTGCCCGAACCGGGCCGGTACACCATCTCCTTCCAGACCGAGAGCTTCCCGGAGGGGCTGGTGCCCCGGGAGGCGGGTGATGAGGAGGCGCAGCGCCAGGCCCGCGGCAATGAGCAGCGGGTGGTCTTCTTCCTGGTCGAGGAGGGTCAGCAGCAGACCGGGGAGGACGCCGCGCCGTCGGCGTCCCCCACGGGCGGCGCGGATGAGGGCGAGGATGAGGCGGCCGACGGCACCGCCGGGGAGGTGCTGGGTGATCCCGAGCAGACGGGCGGCACCTTCGGCCAGCGGGCGGTGCAGCTGCTGGTGCTGGGCGTGCTGTACGGCCTCATCATCGCGATCACCGCGATCGGCCTGTCGCTGATCTTCGGCACGACGCGTCTGATCAACTTCGCGCATGGCGACATGGTGACGCTGGGCGCGATCCTGGCGCTGGTGCTGAGCGCGTTCATGCCCTTCTGGGCGGCGGCGCTGCTCGCGGTGGCGGGCGGTGCGCTGTTCGGCGGTGCGACGGAGACCTTCCTGTGGCGGCCGCTGCGCCGCCGGGGTGTGGCGCTGATCCAGATGTTCATCATCTCGATCGGCCTGTCGCTGTTCGTCCGGTATCTGATCAACGTGCTGTTCGGCCCGAACCGGGAGCGGATGCGCGCCTACCAGTTGCAGGAGTCCTTCCAGATCGGGCCGGTCTCGCTGACGCCGCGCGATGTGTGGCTGATCGGGCTGTCGGTGCTGGTGCTGGTGGCGGTGGGGCTGATGCTGCAGTTCACCCGGATCGGCAAGGCGATGCGGGCGGTGTCGGACAACCGCGACCTGGCCCGTTCGTCGGGTATCGACGTGGACCGGGTGACGCTGGTGGTGTGGATGCTGGGCGGCGCGCTGGCCGCGCTGGGCGGCATCTTCTACGGCCTGAGCCAGAGCGTGCACTGGCAGGTGGGCTTCCATCTGCTGCTGCTGATGTTCGCGGCGGTGATCCTGGGCGGTCTGGGCACGGCGTACGGCGCGATGGTGGGCGGCCTGGTGGTCGGCATCGTGGCGCAGGTGTCGACGCTGTGGTTCCCGGCGGAGCTGCAGAACGCCTGGGCGCTCGGCATCATGATCATCGTGTTGCTGGTCCGGCCGCAGGGGATCCTGGGCCGCGCGGAGCGGGTCGGCTAGGGGCGGATGATGGATTTCCTGACAGTTCTCAGTGACGCCCTGCGCGGTGCGGTCGGTGTCGAGGCGATCGTGTACGTGATGGCCGCGATCGGATTGAACCTGCATTTCGGCTATGCGGGCCTGCTCAACTTCGGCCAGGTCGGTTTCATGCTGGTGGGCATGTACGGCGTGGCGATCAGTGTCGGTACCTTCGAGCTGCCGCTGTGGGTGGGGCTGCTGGTGGGGATCGGCCTCGCGGTGGTGCTCGCGCTGCTGCTGGGCATCCCGACGCTGCGCCTGCGCTCGGACTACCTGGCGATCTCGACGATCGCGGCGGGGGAGATCCTGCGGCTGACCTTCGGTTCGCGGGTGTTCGAGGACATCACCGGCGGTGTGTACGGCCTGCAGGGCATCGCGCAGGAGTTCCGCGACGCGAATCCGCTGCCGGATATGACCTACGGGGTGCCGGGGGTGCTGGCCTTCACTCACCGCGACGCGTGGGTGCTGCTGGTGGGCTGGCTGGTGGTGGCGCTGCTGCTGGTGGTCTCCTGGCTGCTGATCCACAGCCCGTGGGGGCGGGTGGTGAAGGGCATCCGCGAGGACGAGGACGCGGTGCGCAGCCTGGGCAAGAACGTGTACCTGTACAAGATGCAGGTGCTGGTGCTGGGCGGTGTGTTCGGCGCGCTGGCGGGTGCGGTGTGGATTCTGCACCTGGGCAATGTCCAGCACACCTACTTCATGCCGATCGTGACCTTCATGCTGTGGGCGGGCATGATCCTGGGCGGCCCGGGCCGGATCCTGGGCCCGGTGCTGGGCATGGTGATCCTGCAGTTCTTCCTGACGGGGATGGACTCCCTGCTGCGGGAGGCGATCGGTTCCGGGGTGATCCCGGCGGACACGCTGTCGTCGTCGGCGGTCGGCTCGATCCGGTTCGTCCTGGTCGGTGTGGTGTTGATGGCGCTGATGGTGTTCCGGCCGCAGGGCATCCTGGGCAGTCGTAAGGAGATGCTGGTCAATGTCCAACGATGACGGTACGGCCGGGCGCGGCGCCGCCGAGGGCGGCGCGGACGAGGCCGTGAGCGCTCCGGAGCTGCCGGCCGAGCCGCGTATCAGCGTCGATCTGACCGGTGTGGCGGCGGAGCCGGGTGTGGCCAAGCCGGATCCGATCCTGGTGGCCGACGGGGTGCGCCGGCAGTTCGGCGGCCTGACGGCGGTGGACGTGGCGCACCTGGAGGTGCCGCGGGGCAGTATCACGGCGCTGATCGGGCCGAACGGCGCGGGCAAGAGCACCTTCTTCAACCTGCTGACCGGCTTCGACCGTCCGAACGCGGGGAGCTGGACCTTCCAGGGCGAGCGGGCGTCGGGGGTTCCGGCGTACCGGGTGGCCCGGCGGGGGATGGTGCGCACCTTCCAGTTGACGAAGGCGCTGACCCGGTTGACGGTGCTGGACAACATGCTGCTGGCGGCGCCGAAGCAGTCGGGCGAGGGCATGCTGGGCGCGTTCTGGCGGCCGGGCTGGCGGCGGCAGGAGCGGGAGAACCTGGAGCGGGCGGAGTCGCTGCTGCGCCGGTTCAAGCTGTACGACAAGCGCGCGGACTTCGCGGGCACCCTGTCGGGCGGGCAGCGCAAGCTGCTGGAGATGGCGCGGGCGCTGATGGTGGATCCGGCGCTGGTGATGCTGGACGAGCCGATGGCGGGGGTGAACCCGGCGCTGGTGCAGTCGCTGCTTGAGCATGTCACGGCGCTGCGGGACCGCGAGGGCAAGACGGTCCTGTTCGTGGAGCACGATATGGACGTGGTGATGGGCATCAGCGACTGGGTCGTGGTGCTGGCGCAGGGCAAGGTGATCGCAGAGGGGCGCCCGGACGACATCCGGTCGGACGCCGCGGTGATCGACGCGTACCTGGGCACCCACCATGGTGCTCCGGCGGAGGAGGGTTCGGGCGGATGAGCGAGGAGACGGCCCCGCGCGGCGGGGAGCCGGAGGTACCCGACGCGGTCGCGGCGGCTGAGGGCCGGGCGGAGGCGCTGGAGCGGGCCGCGCGGGCTCAGGACGGCCCTGATCCGGCGTCGGGCGAGCTGCTGCTGGTGGCCGATGAGCTGGTGGCCGGGTACATCCCGGAGGTGAACATCCTGAACGGGTGCTCGCTGACGCTGGCCGAGGGCGAGCTGGTGGGGGTGATCGGTCCGAACGGGGCGGGCAAGTCCACCCTGGTGAAGACGATCTTCGGCCTGATCCCGGTGCGTTCGGGCGCGCTGACGCTGCGCGGGGCGAGTATCGCGAACCTGGCGGCGAACGAGCTGGTGTCGCGGGGTGTGGGCTATGTGCCGCAGACGCAGAACGTGTTCCCGTCGCTGACGGTCGAGGAGAACCTCCAGATGGGGGTGTATCTGCGGCCGCGGTCGTTCGCGGAGCGCTTCGCGGCGGTGGCGGAGCTGTTCCCGCTGCTGAGCGGGCGGCGCGGCCAGAAGGCGGGTGCGCTGTCGGGCGGTGAGCGGCAGATGGTGGCGATGGGCCGGGCGCTGATGATGAACCCGTCGGTGCTGCTGCTGGACGAGCCGACGGCGGGTCTGTCGCCGAAGTTCCAGGACGAGGTGTTCCAGCAGGTCCACGCGATCAACCAGTCCGGGGTGTCGATCGTGATGGTGGAGCAGAACGCGCGGCGCTGCCTGCAGATCTGCGACCGGGGCTATGTGCTGGACCAGGGCCGCAACGCCTACACGGGCACCGGCGAGCAGCTGCTGCACGATCCGAACGTGATCGAGCTGTACCTGGGCACGCTCGCGACGGCCTGATCCTCCGTCCGCGGTGGCGGGCGCCCCCCGGCGAGCGGGGCGGCGCCCGCTTTCTGCTTGTATGGGAGGAACAGGGCGGTCGTGCGGGCCGCCCGTGAGCCGCTGTGCGAGGGGTGGGCCGTGTGTACCGTCGTGGTGGACTTCCGGCCGGGCGATGAGGTCCCGGTGCTGCTGGCGGGTGTGCGCGACGAGTTCACCGGCCGCCCGTGGTCGGGGCCGGGGCGGCACTGGCCGGACCGCCCGGGGCTAGTGGGCGGCCGCGACGACCTGGCGGGCGGCACCTGGCTGGCGGTGCGGGCCGACCGCGCCCGGGTGGCGGCGGTGCTCAACGGGCGGCTGAGCCCGCGCCGTGAGGAGGGGCGCCGCCCGGTGCTGGACGGCCGTCCGGCGGGCGGGCCGCCGCGGCGCAGCCGGGGCGAGCTGCCGCTGGCGGCGGCCATGGCGGGCAAGCTGGAGCTGGGCCCGCCGGAGCTGGCGGCCTTCGACCCCTTCCACCTGGTGTGCGCGGAGCCGTCGGGGGTGCGGATGTGGAGCTGGGACGGCCGGTCGCTGGTGGAGTCGGAGCTGCCCGAGGGGGTCACCGTGGTGGTGAACACGGGGCTGGACGCGTTGGAGCCGAGGGCGGCGCGCTTCGCGCCGCGTTTCGCGGCCGCGCGTCGGCCGCGCCCGGCGGCGGGCGGGGGCGGCACGGCCGAGTCCTGGGGCGAGTGGCGCGCGCTCGCCGACGGCGACGGGCTGGGCGTGAGCGACCCGGCGACGATCGTCACGCGGGTGGAGCTGCCCGACGGCGCGGTGTGGGCGTCGACCTCGACCACCCTGGTGGCCCTGCCGGCCGGCCCGGCGGCGCGCCCGCGCTACGACTTCTCCGACCGGCCGGGCGATCCGGCGCGGTGGCGCGAGATCGCGGTCTGACGCCGGGCGGGGCGGCTCCGGGCGCGGCTGCTCCGGCATCCGGGCGGGCCGTGGCGAGCCCGGCAAATCCCGTTGACCGGTGCCGTTATAGGCTCGGCCCATGCGTTCGTGGTCTTCTCCCGATCTGGCCGCTCTACCCGGTTCGGGGAGGCCGTTGCGGCTGCTGGACTCCGCGGGCGGGGCGCCCGCCGACTCTCCGCAGGGCGGCACCGCCCGGCTGTACGTCTGCGGGATCACCCCCTACGACGCCACCCACCTGGGCCACGCCTTCACCTATGTGGTCTTCGACCTGGTGAACCGGGTGTGGCGCGACGCGGGCCACGAGGTGCGCTACGTGCAGAACGTCACCGATGTGGACGATCCGCTGCTGGAGCGGGCCGAGCAGACCGGCGTCGACTGGCGCGGACTGGCGGATGCCGAGATCGAGCGCTTCCGCGCGGACATGGCGGCGCTGTCGGTGCTGCCCCCGGCCGAGTACGTCGGCGTGGTGGAGTCGGTGCCGCTCATCGTGGAGCTGATCGAGCGGCTGCGGGCCCGGGGGGCCACCTACGAGCTGGACGGCGACGTGTACCTGTCGGTGCAGGCGGCGCCGCGCTTCGGCCGGGTGTCGGGGCTGGACCGCACGGCGATGCTGGAGCTGTTCGCCGAGCGCGGCGGCGATCCGGGGCGCGCCGGGAAGAAGGACCCGCTGGACTGGCTGCTGTGGCGGGCCGAGCGGCCGGGCGAGCCGGCCTGGGACTCCCCGCTGGGCCGCGGCCGCCCCGGCTGGCACGTGGAGTGCAGCGCGATCTCCACCCGCTACCTGGGCATGGGCTTCGACCTCAACGGCGGCGGCAGCGACCTGGTCTTCCCGCACCACGAGATGGGCGCGGTGGAGGCGGAGCTGGCCACGGGGGAGGCGCCGCAGGCGCTGGCCTACGCCCACACCGGCATGGTGGGCCTGGACGGCCACAAGATGTCGAAGTCGCGGGGGAACCTGGAGTTCGTCTCCCGGTTCCGCGAGTCCGGCGCCGACATGGCGGCGCTGCGGCTGGCGCTGCTGGACCACCACTACCGGTCCGACTGGGAGTGGACGCCCGAGCTGCTGCGCGCCGCCGAGTCGCGCCTGGGCCGGTGGCGGGCGGCGGCCGTGCTGCCGGCGGCGCCCGCGGCCGGGCGGGTGCTGGAGCGGGTCAGGGAGCGCCTCGCCGACGACCTGGACGCCCCGGGGGCGCTCGCGGCGGTCGACGGCTGGGCGGCGGCGGCCCTGGCCGGCGCCGGGGACGACCCCGCGGCGCCCGCGCTGGTGCGCGACCTGGTCGGCACCCTGCTCGGCGTGCGGCTGTAGCGGCGGGCGGGCCGGTGCGGCTTCGCTAGCGGATCTTCGCCCGCCATGCGACGAATCGGGACAAGTGGACACAAGCGGCCAGCACGCCGCGCGGTCGCGGGGTCACGTGCTGGAATGGCCGCATGACCGAACTTTCCGCGGCCGCCGAACTCGTGGGCGCCTTCGTGCGCACCCTCAACCCCGACACCGGTGCGGACCGGCTGGCCGACCGCCGCGGCCTGGCGGAGTTCCTGCGGGAGCGCGGGCTGGCGTCCGGGCCGATCCCGATCAGCGTCAGCCACCACACCGAGGCGCTGGACCTGCGCGCCGGGCTCCGCGCCCAGCTGCACCGGGGGGCGGGCCGCCGGGTGGACCCCGCCGACCTGGACCGCGGCGCGCGGGCGCTGGACGGCCTGCGCATCTCGGCGCGGCTCGAACCGGCGGGGGAGCCGCCGCTGGTGCTCGCCCCGGCGGTCGTCGACGAGCTGCGCCGCTGCCTGGCCGTGATCGCGGCCGCCTGGGCGACGGTCGTCATCTCGGGGGAGTGGCGCTCGATCGAGTTCTAGGCTGCCCTTTTTTCGGAGCCGTTCCGTCCCATCGGCACCGCGGGCCCCTCGGGTGCGGTGCCGATGGGGTGTGCGGACGGCCGCCCTTCTCGGACTCCGGGGTCTAAACGGTGAGCCGATTGAACATTCCCGGCAATTCCGCTGGTCGGACCGCGTCAAGATCATTTATTTCGAGCCGTGCGGCGGCTGTCCTAATCAGGTCAGGCGCTGATCTTGAAATGCCGTTCCGTGGACGATCCGCGGCGGTGCAAGCCCTCTTCCGCGCCGCTGATTGACCGTGCTGAGCTGCACTTTTCGATTCTCCGCCTTGTCGATATCCGGAATGCGCCGCACCCGGAGCCGGATGCGGCCACCCCCGTCGATTGACGAATCTATTGGGGCCCGGCGCCGACTGCCCTACATTGAGCGCACGTGGGGATGCTGCGGATGCCGCGCCATTGAGCGGGGCGGGAAGAGGTCGGAGTGGCACGATTCGGTCACAGGCTTCCCAGGGCTGAAAATGCGTTTTCCGGAGTCCGTCGACCGTCTTTCCGGTCAATTCATCGGGCCCGGGCCGCTCGTGCCGCCGATACGGCGGTACGAGCGGTGGCGGCGCTGGCCCTGTGCGCAGCGGTGCTGCCGGCCGGCGCGGCGCCGGTCGGCGCCGAGCCCAGCCCCTCGGCCCCGGCCGGCCCCTCCGGCCTCGCCGAGGCCGGCCAGGGCGACCAGGAGCTGCGCCCGCTCGACGTGGTGGTCGCGGTGGACGAGTCAGGCAGCCTGTCCGAGGCCGACGTCGCCGAGGAGATCGAGGCGACCTCGACCATCGTGCAGAGCGTGCTCGCCGAGGGCAGCCGGGTCACCGTGCTGGGCTTCGGCAGCGACAACGGCGAGCCCGGCCAGGAGGCGGTCACCGAGGTCTGCCCGCCCACCGAGGTCGCCGCCGGCCCCGAGCCCGCGCAGCGGCTGGCCGACTGCGTCCGCGAGCTGCACCGGCGCACCCCGCAGGAGGGGGACGACACCGACCACGCCGCCGCCCTCGGGCGCGCGCTCAGCCAGCTGCGCACCGGTTCGCCCCCCGGTTCGGCCCGGCTGGTCTTCCTGCTCACCGACGGCGTGCTCGACGTGTCCGACAGCCCCCAGTACGGGCGCGACCCCGCGGACCGCAACGACGCCGCGCAGCGCCTCATCGACGACCACCTCGCCGACGCCCGCGCCGCCGAGGTGCAGGTCTGGCCGCTCGGCTTCGGCGCGGCCGACCAGGACAGCCTCGACGCCTTCGCCGCGGGCGGCTACCAGGAGGCGTGCGCCTCCCGCCCCGACGCGGTCCCCAGAGCGCAGGTGGTCGACAGCGGCGCCGACGTGGGCCGGCTGCTGCGGACCGCCTTCGCCGCCGCGATCTGCGCCGGGCTCACCGACGAGGAGAGCGCCTCGCTGGCGGGCGGCGCCCAGGTCGACCTGCAGGTGGAGATCCCGGTCATCGCCACCGACGGCTCCATCGTGGTCACCAAGAACAACCCGGGCATCGAGGTCAGCTACCTCGACCCCGAGGGGCGCACGGTCCCCTCCACCGGTAGCCAGGACGGCTCGGAGTTCAGCCGCAGCGGGGAGAACGGCCCGGTGGAGGCGCTGCGGATCCGCGACCCGCTGCCCGGCACCTGGACCGTCCGCCTGTCGTCCCCGTCCGGCGCCGCCGAGGAACTGGTCAGCGCCACCGCCCTGTGGCAGGGCGCGATCAGCACCTACCTGAGCGTCGAGGGCACCGGGCGCCCCGGCGAGGAACTGACCGTGCGGGTGGAGCTGTGGACCAGGCGCGGCGTGGTCAGCGACCCCGGCGCCCTGGACCGGCTGGACTTCGGCGCCCAGGTCAGCGGCCCCGGCCTGGAGGACGCCGACATCGACCTGCGCGACGACGGCGAGCCGCCCGACCGCACCGCCGACGACGGCCAGTACGCGGGCACGGTCATCGCACCCGACCGGCCCGCCACCCTGGACTTCACCAGCGTGGTCCAGGGCGAGGGCGTGGCGGCCGACGTGCGCGAGCTGCCCTACGAGGTCACCGAGGCGGGGCGGGCGGTCTCCGCCCGGGTGGAGATCGAGCGCCTGGACGAGGTCTGGCCGGGCCGCGCGATCAACGGGACCGCCACGGTCGCCAACGACTCCGCCGAGCCCGCCCGGATCGCCCTGCTGCTGCGCGCCGGCGACGAACTGCTCGCCACGGTCGAACCGGCCGCGGCCGAGGTCCCGCCCGGCAGGCACTCCGTCCCCTTCACCATCGCCCTGGACCCCGCCACCCCGCGCGGCCCGGCCACCATCACGGTGGACGCCGTGTCCGGCGGCGACCCGGCCGCCTCGCTGGGCAGCAGCCAGCCCCTCAACGTCGAGGTGCGCGACGCACCCGGCCTGCTGGAGCGGTACTGGTGGGCCTGGACGGCACTGCTGCTCGCGGCCACCCTGGCGGCCGGCTACGCCAGCCTGCTGCGGGCCCGCAGACGGGAGGCGGCCGACGTGCGCGGCCTGTACGCGGTGCTGCTGCGCCACGGCGCGCCGGCCGGCCCCGACCTGCGGGCGCCGGGGAAGTGGTCGGACCGGTTCCGCTTCGTCATCCGCGACGAGGACGGGGTCGCGCCCCGCCTCGAACATCCGCTGCCCGGCGAGACCCCCTACACCGCCTGGCGGGACCGCTCGGGGCGGATCGGGGTCACCACCCCGCGCGGCGAGCGGTACCTCATCACCCCCGGCGGGGCCGGCGAGGCGCTCCCCGGCGGACTGCACCTCGCCTTCCGCGACGAGCGGCGGCCGGCCAAGCGCACGCCGGGCCGGACCAGGCGCAGGACCGAGCCGGCCGCCCCCGTGGCCGGCGGGAACCCCCTCGGCGCGGCCCCCGCCGACCGCGCCCGATACGGCGACGGCGACCCGCTGCTGTGACCGCCCACCCGCCGGGCCGCGCCGCGGCCCCGGCCGAGCCGACACCACCCCACGCGACGGAGGCTTCGCACCTGTGACCATGAAGCTCTTCCAGCCGATGCTCTTCCTGGGCCTCGGCGGCACCGGCTGCCTGATCGGCGCGGAACTCGAACGCCGACTGCGCGAGGAGCTGTGCGGCCCCGACGGCAGCGAGTTCGCCCGGCGCCACCCCGGCGGCAACCTGCTGCCGTACCAGCTGCCCGCCGCGCTCCAGTTCGTCTACGCCGACGTCAACCGGGCCGAACTCGACCGGCTGCCGCGCCGGGTGGTACCGGGCGAGCAGCACATCGCCGCCGCCCAGCAGACCGCCCACTACGTCAGGGACCTCGTCCCGGCCGCCTACACCTACCCCGAGGTCGCGCGCAGCCTGCGGCTGAGCGCCGACAAGGTCGTCGCCCCCTGGCTGCCGCCCGGCAACGGCGAACCGCGGGTGTCGCCGCTGGACCGGGGCGCCGGGCAGTTCCCCACGGTGGGCCGGGCCGCGCTGTTCGAGACCTTCCGGCACGGAGTGGGCCCGGCCATCGGCCCCCTGCACGACGCCATCGGCCGCCTGTCCACCTCAGGCCCCGACCTGCAGGTGCTGGGCGGGCGGCCGCCGGTGTCGTGCGACGTGTTCGTCGCCTTCTCGGTGGCCGGCGGCACCGGCGCGGGCATCTTCTACGACTACATCCACCTGGTCGGCCGCACCTTCGAGCAGGTCGGCATGCGGGTCAAGATCTATCCGCTGGTGCTGATGCCCTCCGCCTTCGACGACGGGCGCGGCGGCGGGCGCTTCGCCCGGCTCAACGCCGGGCGCGCGCTGCTGGACATCTTCCGCCTCGTGGACAGCCAGAACACCGGCGGCGCCTCGCTGGACCTGCTCGGCGCCACCACCGAGCACCACCCCGACGACGTCGCGGTCCGCTACCCCAGGGAGGGGCGGGTCGAGCTGAGCCCCGCCACCATGCAGACGGCCTTCCTGTTCTCCCGGCCGCCGGGGGCCGAGCGCGAGGACCTGCACCGCAGTGTCGTCTCGCTGATCCTGTCGCTGGCCGGCGCCGACCTGGACTCCGCCGCCGGCGACGGCGAGCGGCCGGCCGACGAGACCCACCAGTCCTTCGCCGACAGCTTCATCAACAGCCAGGCCGAGCGCGAGGTGCCCGCGGAGTCCGGCATCGGCAACCGCGGCGTCTCCACCGCGCTGGTCGCCTCCATGACGGTCCCGGTGGACGAGCTGTCCGACATCGTCGGCGCCCGGCTGCTGCGCGCGGCCGTGGAGGAGATGAGCCAGTCCCCGGGGGCCGCGGAGTCCAACCGGGTGCTGCTGGAGGAGTTCTTCACCCTGGCCAACCTCAACCCGCTGCTGGCCAGGACGGGCATCGACTTCGCCGAGCCGCAGCCCGCGCACGGCGCCCGCGACATCACCTCGGCGCTGTTCGACCGGGGCGACGCGATGCGCCGCAGCCTCCAGGCGCTGCGCGAGCGGCTGTCGCGCGAGGCCCCCGAGCTGGCGGCGCGCTTCGACCACCGGGTCGCCGTGCGCACCCTGATGGGCAAGGCCGACCCGTTCCGCGTCCGCCGGACCGTGCTCGGCAACCCGGCCGCCACCGACGAGGTCGACCGCATGGGCGTCGTCGGCATGCTCAACTACCGGCGCACCGCCCCGCCGCCTCCGCAGGGCCTCAGCCAGGCGCCGCCGGGGATCCCCGAGGTCCGCGACCGGATGGGCGGGGTGGTCAAGGCGCGCTGGGGCGACCCGGCGGTGGTGCAGACCCGCGCCGCGCAGGACTCCTGGTTCCTGTGGCAGAGCCACGTCGCCTGGGGCGAGGCGTGGAGCGCGGCGGCGGCGCGCTGGAACCGCGCGGCCGCCCAGCTGGAGGCCGAGGTGACCGGCCTGACCGAAGCGCTCGTCGAGCACGCCCGCGCCGACCACGACCGCTTCGAGCAGAAGTCCAGGGAGCTGTACCGGCCGCGCACCGGCATCTCCTACCTGCTGCCGCCGACGGGGGACAACCTGGAGCCCTTCTACCGGCGGGTGCGGGACCGGCTGATCGAGGCGCGGGTGGCGGTGAGCCGACTGCGCCCCAACTCCAACGAGGCCGACCTCGTCGGCGACATCCTCGGCGACGAGGGCTGGCGCCGGCTGTACGAGCGGGCCGTGGACAGCTCGCCCGCGGCGGCCGTCGCCGCGCTGCGCGAGCGGCTGAAGACCGAGATCAAGCAGTTCCTGCGCAATCCCGGGCCGGCGCGCACCCCGCTGCTCCCGCAGCTGTCGCACCTGCTCGCGCAGGCCGCGGGCCAGGGGGACCACTCCGTCGACGACGCCGACGTCAACCGGTTCGAGGCCCAGCTCGCCGGGCTGCTGCCCGCCGGGTACAGCCCGCAGGGCGCGGGCCCGCTGAAGATCCTCGTCACCTACCACGCGCCCGAGGTGAGCCCCCGGGTGGAGCAGTACCTCTCCCAGGCGGTCAACCTGCCGCGCGACGCCCGGATGACCTACGAATACCGGCCGACGGCGGCCGAGTCGATCAGCGTCGTGCTGTTCCGCTCCTCGATGAGCGTCACCGAGGTGCGCGAGGTCCGCGAGGTGATGCGGCTGTGGTCGGACGCCCTCGCCCGCCAGCAGCCGCAGGACTACCTGCGCTGGCGGCAGCGCCTGGGCTACGACTTCGGCTACCTGGCCACGACCGAGGAGCACCGGCAGCGCATCCTGCACCGGATGCTCAACGCGCTGTGGAACGGCAGGGCCAAGATCGAGGGCGATCCCCGCTCCCCCTCGGAGGTGCGCTTCGTGCTCGGCGGCGGGGTGGCGATGCCGCTGCGGCTGAGCCCGCTGGACCGGGCGTCGTCGTGGGGCAGCCTGCTGCGCGCCTACGAGACCTGGGTGTTCAACGGGGAGGACGGCATCACCCGGCAGTTCTGCGAGCAGCTGATGATGGAGCTGCCCGAGGGGGTGGAGACGCGGCCGGTGCCGCCCGCCGAGCCCTACCGGGTGCTGCGGATGATCGCCGACGAGGAGGCGCGGCAGGTCGAGCGGCTGGTCGACGAGCTGCCTCCCGGCCAGGCGCACCGCGCCCACCAGCTGCGCGAGTTCTGGAGCACCACCCTGCCCGCCGCGCTGCGCCGGGAGTTCGAGGGCGCCACCATGCCGATCAGGTCGAACCTGCTCGCGCTCGAGCAGTCGGCCTTCCCGCCGGAGCGCGAGCGCGGGACGGAGCCGGGATGGTGAGCCGCGCCGCCGCCCCGCGCGCTGGGCAGGCGGACCCCGCCGGGGGCGCCCCGTGAACGTCCACCATCTCGACCTGCGCGGCGCGGGCACCGAGGCCGCGCTGGCGGCGGTCGACCGCGCGGTCGGCCCCGGCAGCGGCCTCACCGACTCGCGCCGGGCCCTGGTGCTCGACGACACCTCGCTGCTGCCCGGACGCCAGCGGGTGTACGAGCGGATCCTGACCAGCGGCCGGGTGGACCGCGTGGTGTGCGTCGCGGTCGGCGGCCCGCAGCGGCTGGCCGCCGGCCGCGGCCTGCTGCGGCCGCAGCTGCTCAACCCGACCCGGGGCAGCACGATCCTGTGGGTGGACGACCCGACCGGGATCGGCTGGGCGGCGGACCCGCCCGGCGCCGCCGTCCCCTACCCCGGGGTGGAGCCCGGCTCGGGCGCGGGCCTGGCGCTGCTGGTCGACCTGCTCGGGCAGCCCGAGGTCTTCGACGAGGTGAGCCGGCTCGGCGAGGAGCTGCCCGAGGGCGTCGCCTGCCCGGGGCTGCGCTGGGCGGCGGCCTCGCCCGGCTATGACGAGCTGACCGCCGCGCTCGCCCGCGCCGCCGCGGCGCTCACCCGCCCCTCGGGCGGGCCGCGCCCCGGCTCCGACGCGGCCCCGGGGGGTGCCGCGGGCGCGCTGCCGCGCGAGCCCGCGCTGGCGGCCGGGCGGCGGCGGGCCTTCCAGGACGCCGCGGCCGACGCCGGGTCGGCGCTGGCGGCCGCGGGCACCTGGCGCGGGCTGTTCGGGCCCGATACCCCGGCGGTGATCGCCACCGAGCTGCTGCCGGCCGCGGGTACGGCGCTGGCCGCCTACCGCGACGCCGCCGCGGACGAATGCGCCCGGCTGGAGGCGCTGCCGGCGGCCGAGCGCGCCGCGCGGCTGCGCGCCCTGGACCCGGGCGTGCGCGCGGACGACGACCCGCGTGGGACCGCCGCGGCGCTGCGCGAGCGGGTGGACCGGGAGCTCGCGGCCGGGATGACGCTGCCCGACATCGGCGCCGGCCTCAACGGCCTGGCCAACAGGGTCGCCCCCAGCACCGGCGCCGTGTACGCCTCGCGGCTGCGCGGCGAAATCCCGCCCGGCATGGTGGACGCGCTGCTGCGCCCCGAGCCGCCGCCCCGGCCGGCCCCGGTGTCGGCCGCGCTGGTGCTCGCCTTCGCGTCAGCGGCGGTGGCGGCGCTGCCGGGACCGCCCGGGCTGCTCAGCGGCGGCCTGGTGGCCGTGCTGTGGGTGCTGGCGATGGGACTGGTGCTCACCCGGCTGGGGAGCGGTCCGTCCGCGGCCCCGCTGCTGCTCGGCCACGGCGGCGCCGTCGCGCTCGGTGTGGCCGCGGGGGCGGGGCTGGGCGCCGCGGCCGGGTGGCAGGCGCCGGAGCCGCTGGTCATCGGGTTCGCGCTGGCCGCCGGTCTGGGGCTGGCC
Organism: Allonocardiopsis opalescens; assembly: GCF_003002095.1. Lineage (GTDB taxonomy): Bacteria > Actinomycetota > Actinomycetes > Streptosporangiales > Streptosporangiaceae > Allonocardiopsis > Allonocardiopsis opalescens. The sequence goes on from NZ_PVZC01000004.1 coordinate 142,250, forward strand.
GCCGGAGGGCTGCTGGGGTACTGGCGCTCGCTGCTGCGCCGCTGGACGGCCGGGGCCGCCCTGCGCACGGCCGAGGCGGCGGCCGAGGCGGTCGGCGGCCGCCTGCTGCCGGCCGCCTGGTCGGAGTGGGCGAGCGCGGGGGCGCGGCGGCGGACCGCCGACGGCGCCCGCATGCTCGCCGGGGCCGTCGGCGCGGCGGGCGGCGCCCTGTCGCGCTTCGCCGAGGAGCTGCCCGCGGCCCGGCCGGGCGCGGGCGAGGCCGGCCGGCTCGACCCCGTGGTCAGGTTCGACCTGGCCCGGCTGGTCGGCCGGGCCCTGCGGCCCGCGTGGGACCTGCTGGACGGCGGCGCGGCCGGCGACGTGCACGCCCCGATCCGGGAGCGCACCGCCGGACTGCTCGCCGAGTACGAGCGGCACGTGCGCGACCGGGGCCTGCAGGAGCCGCCCGGCTTCGTGGACCCCGACGAGCCGCGGCCCGCGCTGCCGGAGTCGGCCTGGCGGCTGGACGACACCCTCGCGTCGCTGTGGGAGCCGCCCGAGGGGCTGATGCTGCAACTGTGCGACCCGGCCAGCCTCAACCTGCTCACGACCTCGCGCGAGGGCATGCGGGCGGTCGGCTTCGCGCCGCGGGCCACCCGGTCGGCAATGCGGGCGGCGCGGGGCGCGGCCGGGCGCGGCCGGCCGGCCGCGCCCGGGGAGACCGTGTGGACGGAGTCCGGCCGCTTCGCCGGCCGGCTGCGGCTGGTCCCGCTGCGCGCGGGCACCGTGGAGTCGGTGTGGGAGACCGCCGACGACACCGCGCCGCCGCCCGAGTCGGCCGCCGAGCCCGGCCCCGCCGCCGTGCCGGCCGCCGCCGAGCCCGGCCCGGACCGGGCCGGCCCGCCGCCCTCCGCCGTCGAACCGGCCCGAGGCGCCGAGGCCGAACCCGCCATCACGCCGGCCGAGGAGGACTACCCGCGATGACCCAGCCGATCGCCGAGGAGGAGCTGCGCTACCTCAGGGCGGACGACGCGAGCGTCGAGATCACCCGCAAGGTGAGGCATGTCGGGGAGCTGGTCTCCCCGCCGGCGAGCTCGCTGCGGCGCCGGCTGGTGCGGGAGCAGGGCAGCGAGCGGCTGCTGATGCAGCTGCGGATGCCGGAGGACCCGAGCCCGCGCGAGCGGATGCGGGCCCTGGAGCAGCTGGACGGCGAGATCCTGGCGGGTGTCCGCCTGGCCCGGCTCGTCCAGCGCTCCGGTGCGGACGGGCACCCGGCCGTGCTCAGCCGGCTCGTCGGCTACGGCGACGCCCCCGGGAACCCGTTCGCGCTGCTCGACCCCTACATCGGCGAACCGCTGGCCGCGCTGCTCGACCGCCGGGCGCTGTTCGAGGACGAGCGTATGGAGTTCCAGCGCGGCCTGCTGGAGGCGCTGGCGTGGACGGCGGCCGCCGGCGTGGTGCACCGCGCCGTCAGCCCGGCCACGGTGCGGTGGGACGCCGACCTGCGCCGCGTGCAGCTGTGCGACTTCAGCCGGGCGACCGTGGCCGACACCCCGCGCACCCCGGTGGGCGTCAAGCCCTGGGCCAGCCCCGACCAGCGCGACGGCGTCGGCTTCGCCGACCCCCGCGACGACGTGTGGAGCGCCGGGCTGGTCCTATTCCAGGCGCTGCACGGCCACGACCCCGGCGCCTTCACCCGGCTGCCGCTGAGCGAGCATCCGGACTTCGCCGAGCGGTACCAGGCCGTGTTCGCCGGCACGGCCGCGCAGCGGCCGACCGCCGCGACGCTGCTGGAGCGGATCGCCCCCCGGGTCGCGCCGGTGCGCGTCACCGTCGGCGAGGAGCTGGCCAAGGACCGGGCCGCGTTCCGCCGGCTGCGCGGCAACAAGCTCGGCGAACCCGAGCCGGTCGCCGGGGCGCGGCCCCGGGCGGACACCGTCCCGCCTCCCGGCCCCGCGCGGAGCCAGGGGGAGTCGGGCGGGACGTCCGGCCCGCTCGAACCGTCCCCGCCCGGCCTGTGGCTGCCGATCGGCGTGGTGATCGTCGTACTGGCCGCCGGCGCGGTCGTCGCCTACCTGCTGCTGGCCAGGTGAGTCGGTGATGACCGTGCACCGCACCCTGTACGAGCGCAGCGGCCGCGACCTGCTCGGCACCGCCGGCTTCGGGCCCGTCGCCACGTCGATGTTCGGCGACGCGCCGGTGCGGCGGCTGGCGGAGGCCCTCGCCCCGCTGCTGGACACCGACCCGCGCGAGCTGGCCGGACTGCACCGCCTGGCGCTGTCCGGCGACGAGACGGCGGTGGTGCACGTGGACGCCGCGGCCGGGAGCCGGACCGACCCGGCCGCCCAGGTGCTGTCGGGACCGGCCGGCGTGGTGACCTGGCGGCTGGCGCTCATCCAGCCCGACGCGGGCTGGGCGAGGCTGGCCGAGCGTCCGCCGGGGGCGCGCAGGGTGCTGCCGCCCGGCGGCTCCGCGCTGCACTCCCTCGCCGCGGCCGGGCGGACCGACGTGGAGCGGCGGGCGGGCGCCGCGGCCTGTGTGGAGCGGACGGTGGAGCTGTTCGCCCGCCTGCTCGAAGCGCCGCGCGAGCCGGTGCTCGCCAAGGCCGGCCCGGACCCCGTCGCGGTGCTGTGGAACCTGTTCAACCTGCTCACCTCGCTGGCCGAACGCACCGCGGACCCGGACCCGGCCACCTTCGCCACCGCGGTGAGCCCCCGCCAGCTGGCCGGGCTGGGCGCGGTCGGCCGCACGCCCAGGATCGCCTTCTCCGACGCGGCCGCGACCCGGCGGGCGGGAGTGCGCGCCCGGCGCGCGGCGGCGTTCGTCACCACCTACCTCATCGACCACGGCGCCGTCGGGCTGCGCGGGCTGCTCGACGGCCACGGCGTCCTGGCGCGTTCCGACGAGGCCGCACGCGCCGACGCCGTGCTCGACCTGTGGGGCGGGCCGGCCGTCCTCGGCTTTCCCGCGCCGCCCCCAGCAGAGGAGGACGCACGTCCCGTGACCCCGCCGACCAGCACCCAGTGCCCGATCTGCCTGAGCACCATCGGCCTCGAGGGCGCCCAGCTCTTCCAGTGGAAGGTCGACCGCTACCAGAAGCTGGAACTGCCGCCCAACCTCAACGCGGACCAGCGCGAACAGCAGTTGAAGCACGCCTACGTGCAGTGCCCGAACACGGGCGACCAGCAGCCGACGCACTTCCTGCCCCGGGCCTACGTCGGCGGCGACCCGGTGCGGATCGCGCTGATCGGCGCGTCGAGCGCGGGCAAGACGCACCTGCTCGCGGCCATGATCGGCGCGATCGAACGCGGCGAGCTGACCTCGGTCGAGGCGAATATCGAACCGCTGGACCCCGAGCGGTACGAGACCTTCCTGCTCACCAAGGTCACCCCGCTGCTCGCCGAGGGGAAGGTGCTGCGGCGCACCGACGAGGGCAAGATGAGCTTCGAGGTCGGACTGCTGGTCACCGTCCCCGGCCACGCGCCGCGCGCCGTCGCCTTCTTCGACGTGGCGGGGGAGGAGCTGAGCACCCACGCGTCGGCGTCGGAGAAGACCTACCTCGACAATGTCGACGCGCTGCTGTTCGCGATCGACCCCGACCAGTTCTCGGGGGCCGCGCTCGGCGACCGGGCCTTCACCACCGTGCTCAACCACGTGCCGAAGACCAGGATCAAGGCCGCCGCGCTCGTGCTGACCAAGGCCGACCAGCTGCGCTTCGAGTACCCGGTGGACAAGTGGCTGCGCAGGCGGGCCGCCGCACTGGACAGCGCGGGCATCCTGGAGGAGAGCGAGGACCTCTACGCCTACCTCCACCATGACGAGCGCGCGCGCCCGTGGCTGAAACCGTACGCCGAGATCGAGCGGGTGACCCTGCACGTCACCTCGGCGACCGGCGGGGCCAAGGACGACAGCGACGTGTACCCGCGCGGAGTGCGCCCGCAGCGCGTGCTCGAACCCCTGATCGCGCTGCTGGCGATGACCGGGGTGCTGCGCTCCGACGAAGCCCGACGGGTCGGGCGCTGAGATGGGCGGCGTGCGGGTACCCGAGCGCGCGACGGCCGGTCGCGAGGCGCAGCAGCTCGTGTTCCGGTGGAGCGAGCGCAACCTCCTCGGCGGGCAGGGGATGGGTCCGGTGGCGAGTTCGCTGCCCGACCGCGACACGAACCAGGGCTGGCACCTGCGGCTGAAGGACGCGCTCGTGTCCGGCACCCCGGCCGGCCCGCCGAGCCTGTGGTTCAGGAACTTCGAGGACGGACACGCGGTCGTGCTGCACCGGCGCCCGGGGGACCGCGCGGACGGCCGCGGCGCCAGTGCGCACGCCCTCATCGGCCCCCGTCCGGTGCTGACGCCCGCCTACGCGCTCGGGCTGGCGGCCGCGGGCTGGTGGGACCGGCCGGAGCGGGCGGCCGAAAGCCATCCGCTCGCCCCGGTCGACCTGGACGCGCTGCGCGGCGACCTGACGCCCGCGGAGCGGCTCGACGCGATGACCGCCGCCCAGCCGCGGCTGGGCAGGCTGGTCGCCGAGGTGCTGCGCGCACCCGGGCGCCCGCTGAGCGTCGTGGTGGCACCGGGGGAGTCCGAGGCGCAGCCGGCGCTGCTGTGGGGCCTGTACCGGCTGCTGCGCGACGTGCTCACGCCGGCGGGCGTCGCGGGCCCGCCCGGCTGGTCCTGGTCGTTCTCCACCTTCGAGGCGGGCGGCCGCGACGGCGCGCGGCTCGCACCGCACATCGACTTCAGGCCCGTCCCGTCGGCGGCCGCCGCACCCTCGGACTTCGGCCAGGAGCGGCGCCGCCCGCTCGACCTGGGCTCGCCCGACCCCAGGGCCGACGACTGCGCCGAGATCGCGGACCTGCTGCTGGAGTGCTACCGCGCCCAGGGAGCGGACGGGCTGCGCGGCCGCCTGGAGGAGCACGGCGTGCTCGCCGGCGCGCGCTGGGAGGACCGGCAGGCCGCGCTGCGCGGCTGGCTGGAGCGGGCGCGCAGCTCCGCCGCCCAGGCCCCGCAGCCGCCGGACATGGACCGGCCCGCGCAGACCACCGGATGGCGCCCGCCCGGCTGGCCGGGCCGCGGCACCGCCCCACCGGCCGCCGCGGAGCCCGCCGAGAGCGCCCCGCCGCAGGACCCGCGGCTCCACCCCGGCGTCCAGCCGTGGCCCGGCCCGCCCGAACCGGCCCCGTCCGTGCCGTCCGCCGCCCCCTACCAACCGCCAAGCGGCGCACCGGCACCGCGTCGCGAACCCCGGATCGAGGCGCTGCTGGCCGAGCTGGAGGCCGCCGCCACCGAGGAGCGGCTGACCGAGGTGATGGCGGAGTTCCGGCGCCGCGCCGCCCGGCCGCAGTGGTTCCAGGAGGGCGACGACCGCGAGAGGGCCAGGTCCGCGCTCTTCGCGAACGCCTTCCACGGCCACCGCCTGGTCGCCCTGCACACCGACGCCGACCCCCACGACGGCCCCGAACGCGCCAAGGACGACCTCCGGGTGCTGGTGGACTACTGCGTCGCACCGAGCACGTCCGACCCCTCGATCCGCGAGCAGATCACCGACCTGCTGGGCGATCCCAAAGCCGTGGACGAACTGGTGGAAGTCCTCCTCGAACAGGTGCCGACCAGGTCGGACGCGAACGGCCCGGCACGCACCGCACCGGGCTCGGCGGATGCTTGGCGCCACGAGGTGGCCGCCGCCGTGGGCCCCCGCTGGCTGATCGGCCACGACCGCTACGACCTCGCCGGCCTCGCCCCGCCGCCGCGACCCGATCCCGGCCCGCCCGCGACCCTGCTCGGCGCGCTGCCGCCGTGGGCGCCGCTCGCCATCGCCTTCGCCCTCGGCCTGGTGCTCGGGGTGGTGGTCATGCTGGTGGTCCTGCGGTGACCGCGCCGCCGGCTACTTCTCGCCGGAGGGGCCGCGGCGGCGGAGGTAGCGTTCGAACTCGCGGGCGATGGCCTCGCCGCTGGCCTCGGGGAGGTCGGCGGCGTCCTTGGCCTCTTCGAGGCTGCGTACGTAGCTGGCGATCTCGGAGTCCTCGGCGGCGAGTTCGTCGACGCCGCGCTCCCAGGCTCTGGCCTGCTCGGGGAGGTCGCCCTGGGGGACCGCGAGGTCCAGGACGTCCTCGACGCGGCGCAGCAGGGCCAGCGAGCCCTTGGGGCAGGGGGGCTGCGCGACGTAGTGCGGGATGGCGCCCCACAGCGAGATGGCCTCCATGCCGGCCTGGGCGGCGGTCTCCTGCAGGACGCCGACGATGCCGGTGGGGCCCTCGTACTGGGTGATGTCGAGGTTCAGGCTGCGGGCGAGCGCCGGGTCGGAGGCGGAGCCGCTGACCGGGACGGGCCGGGTGTGCGGGGCGTCGGCGAGCAGCGCGCCGAGCAGCACGATCTGGTGGACGCCCAGCTCGCGGGCGATGTTCAGCAGGTCGCCGCAGAAGCCGCGCCAGCGCATGTTCGGCTCGATGCCGCGCACGAGGACCAGGTCGCGGCCGCTCTCGGGGGCGCGGGCGACCGACAGCCGGGTGGTGGGCCAGGTGATGCGGCGGGTGTTCTCGTCGACCATCTCGACGTCGGGGCGGTGCACCTGGAAGTCGTAGTAGTCGTCGGGGTCCAGGGCGAGCAGCGGGCGGGCCTGCCAGACCTCGGCGAGGTGGTCGATGACCCCGCTGGCCGCCTCGCCCGCGTCGTTCCACCCCTCGAAGGCAGCGATCATCACCGGCTCTACGAGCTCAGCCACGCCTTCGAACTGGGTCAACGCGCCGCCCTCCACCGTCTGTCACCACCGCGGGCCCCGGGGTGCGGACCCCGTCGGCCCTGCCCGGACGCCTGCAGGTGCAGCGCGGCCGCCCGGACGGGTATTCCCGTGCCCCCAGCCTAGAGGCTGCGGGCCGCTCCGGGGGGCGCCGAGGGGGGCGGGCGGCGACGCCCTCGGCGGAATAGGGGACGCGGAGTGTCGCGTTAGCGGATCGGTCGACTGGCTAAGGTTGTGAACCATGAGCTCTGCACCGCCGCTGCGTGATGTCATCGGGTCCCGGGTCCTGGTCGCCGACGGGGCGATGGGGACCATGCTGCAGGGCTACGACCTCACCTTGGACGACTTCGAGGGCCACGAGGGCTGCAACGAGGTCCTCAACGCCACCCGGCCCGACGTGGTGCGCGCCATCCACGACGCCTACTTCGCGGTCGGCGTGGACTGTGTCGAAACCAACACCTTCGGCGCCAACCTCGGCAACCTCGGCGAGTACGGCATCGAGGAGCGCACCCGCGAGCTGGCGGAGTCGGGGGCGCGGCTGGCCCGCGAGGTGGCCGACCGCTACGCCACCCCCGAGCGGGGCCGCTACGTGCTCGGCGCGGTGGGCCCCGGCACCAAGCTGCCCACCCTCGGCCACGCCCCCTACGCCTCGCTGCGCGACTACTACCAGGAGTGCGCGGCCGGGCTGATCGACGGCGGCGCCGACGCGATCCTGGTCGAGACCAGCCAGGACCTCCTGCAGACCAAGGCGGCGGTCATCGGGGCCCGGCGCGCCGTCGCCGCCTCCGGCCGCGACGTGCCCGTCATCGCCCAGGTCACCATCGAGACCACCGGCACGATGCTGCTGGGCTCGGAGATCGGCGCCGCGCTGACCGCGCTGGAGCCGCTGGGCATCGACATGATCGGCCTGAACTGCGCCACGGGCCCGGCCGAGATGAGCGAGCACCTGCGCTACCTCGCCAACCACTCCCGGCTGCCGCTGTCGTGCATGCCCAACGCGGGCCTGCCCGAGCTGAGCTCCGACGGCGCCCGCTACCCGCTCACCCCCGAGCAGCTGGCCGACGCCCACGACGGCTTCACCGCCGAGTTCGGGCTGAGCCTGGTCGGCGGCTGCTGCGGCACCACCCCCGAGCACCTGCGCCAGACCGTGGAGCGGGTCGGCGGCCGAGAGGTCGCGCCCCGGCGGCCCCGCCCCGAGCCCGGCGCCGCCTCCCTGTACCAGAGCGTGCCCTTCCGGCAGGACACCTCCTACCTGGCGATCGGCGAGCGCACCAACGCCAACGGCTCCAAGCTGTTCCGCGAGGCGATGCTGGACGAGCGCTACGACGACTGCGTGGAGATCGCCCGCGACCAGATCCGCGACGGCGCCCACATGCTGGACCTGTGCGTCGACTACGTCGGCCGCGACGGCGTGCGCGACATGGCCGAGCTGGCCTCGCGGCTCGCCACCGCGTCCACCCTGCCGATCATGCTGGACTCCACCGAGCCGCAGGTGCTGGAGGCCGGCCTGCAGCGGCTGGGCGGCCGCGCCGTCATCAACTCGGTGAACTACGAGGACGGCGACGGCCCCGACTCCCGCTTCACCAAGGTGATGGGGCTGGTCCGCGAGTACGGCGCCGCGGTGGTCGTGATGGCCATCGACGAGCAGGGGCAGGCCCGCACCGCCGAGGACAAGGTGCGCATCGCCGACCGCACCATCCGCGCCCTGGCCGACGACTGGGGGATGCGCCCCGACGACATCATCGTCGACACCCTCACCTTCACCATCGCCACCGGCCAGGAGGAGAGCCGCCGCGACGCCCTGGAGACCATCGAGGCCATCCGCGCGCTCAAGCGCCGCCACCCGCGGGTGCAGACCACCCTGGGCCTGTCCAACGTCTCCTTCGGGCTGAACCCCGCCGCGCGCATCGTGCTGAACTCGGTCTTCCTGCACGAGTGCGTCCAGGCCGGCCTGGACTCCGCCATCGTGCACGCCTCCAAGATCCTGCCGATGAACCGGATCCCCGACGAGCAGCGCCAGGTCGCCCTCGACCTCGTCTACGACCGCCGCCGCCCCGGCTACGACCCCCTCCAGCGCTTCCTGGAGCTGTTCGAGGGCGTCGACGCCACCGCGCTGCGCGCCAGCCGCGCCGAGGAGCTGGCCGCGCTGCCGCTGTGGGAGCGGCTGAAGCGGCGGATCATCGACGGCGAGCTGGTCGGCATCGAGGCCGACCTCGACGAGGCGCTGGGGCAGCGCCCCGCGCTGGAGATCGTCAACGACCCCCTGCTGGAGGGCATGAAGGTCGTCGGCGAGCTGTTCGGCTCCGGCCAGATGCAGCTGCCGTTCGTGCTGAAGTCGGCCGAGGTGATGAAGACGGCCGTCGCCCACCTCGAACCGCACATGGAGAAGTCCGACGACGCCGACGGCTCCAAGGGCCGCATCGTGCTGGCCACCGTCAAGGGCGACGTCCACGACATCGGCAAGAACCTGGTCGACATCATCCTGTCCAACAACGGCTACGACGTGGTGAACCTCGGCATCAAGCAGCCGGTCTCGGCGATCCTGGACGCCGCCGCCGAGCACCGCGCCGACGTCATCGGCATGTCCGGGCTGCTGGTGAAGTCCACCGTGGTGATGCGGGAGAACCTGGAGGAGATGAACTCCCGCGGCATCGCCGAGCGCTTCCCGGTGCTGCTGGGCGGCGCCGCGCTGACCCGCGCCTACGTCGAGCAGGACCTCGCGGAGCTGTTCAAGGGCGAGGTCCGCTACGCCCGCGACGCCTTCGAGGGGCTGCGGCTGATGGACGCGATCATGGCGGTCAAGAAGGGCGTCGACGGCGCTGCGCTGCCGCCGCTGCGCCGGCGCCGGGTGAGCGGCGGCGCCAAGCTCAAGGTCACCGAGCCCGAGCGGATGCCGGCCCGCTCCGACGTCGCCGTCGACAACCCGGTGCCCGAGCCGCCGTTCTGGGGCGACCGCATCAGCAAGGGCATCCCGCTGGCCGAGTACGCCGCCTTCCTGGACGAGCGGGCCACCTTCATGGGCCAGTGGGGGCTGAAGGGCTCGCGCGGCGACGGCCCCGGCTACGAGGAGCTGGTCGAGACCGAGGGGCGCCCCCGGCTGCGGATGTGGCTGGACCGGGTGCAGACCGAGGGGCTGCTGGAGGCGGCGGTCGTCTACGGCTACTTCCCGGCCGTCAGCGAGGGCGACGACCTGGTGGTGCTGGACGCCGACGGCGGCGAGCGCACCCGCTTCACCTTCCCCCGGCAGCGCCGCGACCGCCACCTGTGCCTGGCCGACTTCTTCCGCCCGCGCGAGTCCGGGCAGACCGACGTCGTCGGCTTCCAGGTCGTCACGGTCGGCAGCCGGATCAGCGTGGCCACCCAGGAGCTGTTCGCCAAGAACGCCTACCGCGACTACCTGGAGCTGCACGGCCTGTCCGTGCAGCTCACCGAGGCGCTGGCCGAGTACTGGCACACCCGGGTCCGGGCCGAGCTGGGCTTCGGCGGCGACGACCCCGACGAGCTCGACGCCTTCTTCAAGCTCGGCTACCGGGGCGCCCGCTTCTCGCTGGGCTACGGCGCCTGCCCGAACCTGGAGGACCGCGCCAAGATCATGGAGCTGCTGCGCCCGGAGCGGGTGGGGGTGGAGTTGTCCGAGGAGTTCCAACTCGTTCCCGAACAGGCCACCGACGCGATCATCGTGCATCACCCTGAGGCGAAATACTTCAACGCGTGAGCACTCTCCCCGACTCCCTCGTCCCCGTCCGGCAGCCGGGTTCCGGCGCGGGCGAACTGGCCGCCGTGCTGTTCGACATGGACGGCACCCTGATCGACACCGAGCGGCTGTGGTTCGAGTCCGAGCGGGAGGTCACCGAGGGGCTCGGCGGGTCGTGGTCGCAGGCCGACCAGGAGATGCTGGTGGGCGGCTCGGCGCGCGGCGCCGCCCGCTACATCATCGAGCTGACCGGCGCCTCGGAGTCCGAGGAGGCGGTGATGCGGCGGCTGGCCGACGCCATGGAGCGGCGGCTGCGCCACGACGAGGTGCGGCTGATGCCGGGTGCGGCGGAGCTGCTGGCCGAGGTGCGCGCCGCCGGGGTGCCGGCCGCGCTGGTCACCTCCACCCACCGCAGGCTGCTCACCGCCTCGCTGGAGACCCTGGGCGCCCACCACTTCGACCTCACCATCGCCGGCGACGAGGTCGCCGCGAACAAGCCCGACCCCGAGGCGTACCTGACGGCGGCGCGCCGGCTGGGCGTCGACCCCGCCCGCTGCGTGGTGCTGGAGGACTCCTTCAACGGCGTCAACGCCGGCCAGGCGGCCGGCTGCGTCACGGTGGCCGTGCCGAGCCTGCTGCACATCCCGCCGGCGCCCGGCCGGGTCGTCGTCGGCTCGCTCACCGAGATCGACCTGGAGTGGCTGCGCGAGCTGGTGCGCGGCTGGGACGGCGCGGCGGGCTGAGCCGGCCGCCGGCCGCACCCTAGGGGGCGGATTCCGGGATCGGCCCGATGCCGGAGCGGCCGCCGCGGTGCGACACTGGGTGCATGCCGTTCGATTCGTGGATTCCGCTGGGGGCGACCCTCACCGTCATCGGTGTGGTCGCGGGTTTCGTCGTCTGGCGGCGGCGGGGGGCCGCCGCGGGCACCCGGGTGCTGGCGTGGTCGCTGCTGCCGCTGGCGGCGGCGCTGACGGGGGTCGCGTCGCTGCTGTGGGAGTTCGGCGCGGGCGTGGTCGACCTGTTCGTGCGCACCATCCTGTCGCCGATCGCGTGGGCCGGGGTGGGGCTGGCCGGGCTGTCGGTGCTGCTGTGGTTCCTCTCCGCGCTGCTGCGCCGCCTCGGTCGGGGCGGCGCTCCGGCGCGCGGGGGCGGCAAGGCGCCGGACAAGCCGGTCGGCAGGCCGTCGGGCCGCGGCGCGGTGCCGCAGGGGGGTGGCGACACCGTGCCGATCGCCCGGGGCCGCTCCGCCGCGAAGCCGGCCGCCGGGGACTCCGACGACCTCGACCTGGACGACATCGAAAGCCTGCTGCGCAAGCGGGGAATCCAGTAGCGGCCGGGCGGCCGGCGCTTTTCGGCCGGTCCGTCCCGGCTGCTCCATTCGTCCGCCCGCCGCGGCCGCGCCGCGCGGTGTGCGCGCTGCCGCGAAATCGCGGCGAAGGCCCGTCGAGTACCACTCGGCGGGCCTTCTCCCTTTGCGCGGACGCCCTGCTTACCATGGGTGATCGTGCTCTGACCGCACGTCAGTGCACTCCCCGGGACGTAACGCGAATCGAGGTGAAAAGGTTGCCGTACGGTTACTCCCGTGAACGATCGTTAAGTGCGGCGATATCCCTGCCGTCGAGGATTGGATATTACGATTCGGCCACGACTTGCGGCCGACCCGTAGGATCTGGTCAAAGCCTGTATGGATAAGCCGTAAATTTCCGGTTCTGTATACCCGTGTACCTCACGGGTGGTCAGACGTGTGCTCGCACCCGTCATGTCCGATGACCTGTCGGCCTGAAGGGCGCCATCTCTCGTGCGGACGACTCCGCGCCGGGACGGTGACTGCCACCAACCAGGGGGAGTCTGTGCAATGACCGCGCCACCCGATGTGTCCAGCGCGGGTGCCCCGGCAGAGCCGGAGGCCATGCTCGAAGGCGTGCGCAACACCGCGGGCCGCTCCCTCGGGCAGATCGCCTGGCAGCGGTTCAAGCGCGACAAGGTCGCCATGGGCGGCGGCATCGTCGTGCTGGTGCTGATCCTGATCGCCCTGCTCGCGCCCGTGCTGACCGCCCTCTTCGGCGCGCCGCCCACCCAGTACCACCAGGACCTGATCGACCCCCTCACCGGCGGCGCCCTGCGCGACCCCGCCGACCCGGCCTCCGGCCTGGACCCCTGGGGCGGGATCAGCGCCGAGCACCTGCTCGGCCTGGAGCCGGTCAACGGCCGCGACCTGTTCAGCCGGATCGTCTACGGCGCGCAGATCTCCCTGCTGGTCGCCTTCGGCGCCACCCTGCTGTGCGTGGTCATCGGCTCGGTCCTGGGCATCGTCGCCGGCTACTTCGGCGGCTGGGTCGACACCCTGATCAGCCGGGCCATGGACATCTTCCTGGCCTTCCCGCTGCTGCTCTTCGCGATGGCCCTGGCCGGCGTGATCCCCGACGGCTCCTTCGGCCTCGAGGGCAACTCACTGCGCGTCGCCGTGCTGATCTTCATCATCGGCTTCTTCAACTGGCCCTACATCGGCCGGATCGTGCGCGGGCAGACCCTGTCGCTGCGCGAGCGCGAGTTCGTCGACGCCGCCCGCAGCCTGGGCGCCGGCAGCGGCCACATCCTCTTCCGCGAGCTGCTGCCCAACCTCGTCGCGCCGATCCTGGTGTACTCCACCCTGCTGATCCCGACGAACATCATCTTCGAGGCGTCGCTGTCCTTCCTCGGCGTCGGCATCAACCCGCCCACCCCCTCGTGGGGCGGCATGCTCGCCAGCGCGCTGAACACCTACACCACCTCGCCGCACTTCGTCGTGATCCCGGGCCTGGCCATCTTCATCACGGTGCTGGCCTTCAACCTGCTGGGTGACGGCCTGCGCGACGCACTCGACCCCCGAAGCCAGTGAGCACCCGCACCCATCACTGCTCACCGGCGGGCGGAACAATCCCCGCGTACCGCGGATCGCGAGAAAGGCACACAATGAGAAAACGATGGCTAAGCGTCGCGGCGCTCGCCGCGGCGGGCTCCATGGCGCTCGCCTCCTGCGGTGGCGGCGGGGGCGGCGGTGGCGGCGGCGCCGAGGTGGAGTTCAACCAGGGCCTCACCGAGGTCGTGAACCCCTCCGAGGAGCCCGGCGGCACCCTGCGCTTCGCGATGTCCTCCGACATCGAGTCGACGGACCCCGGCAACACCTACTACGGCTACAACTGGAACTTCACCCGGTTCTACGCCCGTACGGTGATGGCCTACACCAGCGAGCCGGGCACCGCCAGCACCCAGCTGCAGCCCGACCTCGCCGCCGCCCCGCCCGAGGTGAGCGAGGACGGCCTCACCTGGACCGTCGAGCTCCAGCAGGGCCTGCGGTACGAGAACGGCGAGGAGATCGTCGCCGAGGACATCAAGTACGCCATCGCCCGCAGCAACTACGGCGAGGCCCGGCTGCCCAACGGCCCCACCTACTTCGCGCAGCTGCTGGCCGACAGCGAGGACTACGAGGGCCCCTACGCCGAGGGCGCCGAGGACGACCCGCTGGCGGGCTTCGACGGCATCGAGACGCCGGACGACTACACCCTGGTCTTCCACCTCAACGAGCCGTTCTCGGACTTCCCGTACCTGATGATGATCCCGCAGACCGCCCCGGTTCCGGCCGAGGAGGACACCGGCGAGCAGTACCAGGCGAACGTGGTCTCCAGCGGCCCGTACATGTTCGAGGACTCCTACCAGCCGGGCGAGCAGTTCAACATGATCCGCAACCCCGAGTGGGACCCGACCACCGACCCGGTGCGCAGCGCGCTGCCGGACCGGATCGAGTTCACCCCGAACATCGACCAGAACGACATCGACCAGCAGCTGATGAACGGCGACGTCGACATCGACCTCGGCGGCACCGGCCTGGGCCCGGCGCAGAAGGGCACCGCCCTCAACGACGAGCGCCAGCGCCCGTTCCTGGACAACGGCGAGACCGGCGCGCTGCGCTACGTCGCCGTCAACACGGTGGTCGAGCCGCTGGACAACGTCGCCTGCCGCCGCGCGGTGCAGTACGCCGCCAACCACGACGCCCTCCAGCGCGCCTGGGGCGGTGAGACCGGCGGTGCGATCCCCACCCAGATCATCCCGCCGGCGATCCCCGGCCACGACCCGAGCATCAATCCGTACCCGGCCGGCGAGGACAACACCGGCGACCTCGAAGCGGCGCAGGCGCAGCTGGAGGAGTGCGGGCAGCCCGACGGCTTCGAGATGGGCCTGGGCGTGCGCAGCGACCGGCCCGCCGACGTGGCCACCGCCGAGGCGCTGCAGGAGTCGCTGGCGCGCGTGGGCATCGAGACCGAGATCATGGGCTATCCGGCCGACACCTACACCAACACGCAGGCCGGCTCGCCGGACTTCGTGCACGAGAACAACATGGGCCTGATGGTCTACGGCTGGATCCCGGACTGGCCCACCGGCTACGGGTTCATGAGCAGCATCGTCGACGGCGACGCCATCGTCCCGGCGGGCAACAGCAACCTGCCCGAGCTGGACGACCCGGAGATCAACGCGCTCTTCGACGAGGTGGCCACGGTCACCGACCCCGAGGAGCAGGCCGCGATCTACACCCAGATCGACCAGCTCGTGATGGACTCTGCCGCGATCCTGCCGGTGGTGTTCGAGCGCTCGGTGCTGTACCGGCCGGAGCGGCTGACGAACGTCTACTTCCACTCCGGCTACGCGATGTACGACTACATGTCGATCGGCATCGACCCGGACGCGCAGGAATAACGACCATCCCGAGTTGAGATAAGGCAGGTGAAGGCAGTGATCGGGGCCGCCGTCCGGCGGACGGCGGCCCCGATCGCAGCCGGCCCCGATGCTTGCATACATTCTTCGCCGGCTCGGCGCGGGCGTCCTGCTCCTGGCCATCATCAGCCTGGTCACGTTCGCGATCTTCTACATCGTGCCCCGGCTGGCCGGCCGGACCACCGAGCAGCTGGCCGCCATGTACGTCGGCCGGGCACCCACCCCTGAGGCGATCCAGGCCACCATCGACCGCCTCGGCCTGGACGAGCCCATCCCGCTGCAGTACTGGGAGTTCGTCCGGGGCATCTTCATGGGCGCCGAGTACCGCTTCGGCCGCCAGATCGTGGAGTGCAACGCGCCCTGCCTGGGCTACTCGTTCCAGGACTACACCGAGGTCTGGCCGACCATCCTGGACCGGCTGCCGGTCACCGTCTCGCTGGCCATCGGCGCCAGCGTCATCTGGCTGATCGCCGGCATCGGCGTCGGCGTCGTCTCCGCCATCAAGAAGGGCAGCTGGTTCGACCGCGTCGCCATGGGCGTCGCCCTGGGCGGCGTCTCGCTGCCGATCTTCTTCACCGGCCTGATCGCGCTGGCCTTCCTCAGCTACCAGTGGGGGATCTTCCCCGACGTCGGCTACGTGCCCTTCACCGAGAGCCCCGCCGACTGGGCCTACCACCTGGTGCTGCCCTGGTTCACCCTCGCCTTCCTGCACGCCGCCCTGTACGCGCGGCTCACCCGGGCGGGCATGCTGGAGACGATGAGCGAGGACTACATCCGCACCGCGCGGGCCAAGGGCCTGCCGGAGCGGCGGGTCGTGATGAAGCACGGCCTGCGGCCCACACTCACCCCGATCCTCACCATCTTCGGCCTCGACCTCGGCCTTGTGCTGGGCGGCGCGGTCGTCACCGAGCAGGTCTTCTCGCTCAACGGCATCGGCCGCTACGCCGTGGTGGCCATCGCCAGCAGCGACCTGCCGGTGATCCTCGGCGTGACCCTGGTGGGCGCGGTCTTCATCGTGCTGGCCAACCTCGTGGTCGACCTGCTGTACGCGTGGATCGACCCCCGGGTCAGGATCTGACGCGCGCGGCCGAGCGCCCGCGTGCGATCCGGTCCCCGACCGGACGCATCCTAGTAAGCGAAACGCAACGAGCAGCGGCCCGGCGATGACGGGCACCCCGACCGGAGGTAGGCGGGTTATGAACCCAGCGGAGCCGGCACAGCCGGCGGCCGGACGGTCCGCCGAGAGCGGCGTCCCCGTCGTGAGCGTGCGTGACCTGACCATCGAGTTCCCGACGATGGACGGCACGGTCACCGCGGTCGACGGACTCTCCTTCGAGCTGCCGCCCGGCGGCGCGCTGGGCATCGTCGGCGAGTCCGGCTCCGGCAAGAGCGCCACCTCCCTGGCCCTGATGGGCCTGCACCGGGGCACCAGCGCCCGGATCAGCGGCGAGATCGACGTGGTCGGCGTCGACGTGGTCTCCGCGTCCGACGCCGCGGTGCGCGCCATGCGCGGCAACGACATCGCCATGGTGTTCCAGGACCCCATGTCCTCGCTGCACCCGCAGTTCACCATCGGCGACCAGATCGTGGAGGCGTACCGCACCCACACCGGCGCCGGCGCCGCCCAGGCGCGCGTCCGGGCCGTCGAGGCGCTGGACCGGGTCGGCATTCCCGACGCCGCCCGGCGGGTGCGCGCCTACCCGCACGAGTTCTCCGGCGGCATGCGCCAGCGGGTGCTGATCGCGATGGGCCTGGTCTGCGAGCCCAAGGTCCTGCTCGCCGACGAGCCCACCACCGCCCTCGACGTCACCGTCCAGGCCCAGATCCTGGACCTGCTCGAAGACCTGCGCGCCGACACCGGCATGGGGCTCATCCTGGTCAGCCACGACCTCGGCGTGGTGGCCGGCTCCACCGAGCGCATCCTGGTGATGCAGAAGGGCAAGGCCGTCGAGGAGGGCACCGTCCACCAGGTGCTCGGCTCGCCGCAGCACCCCTACACCCAGGCCCTGCTCGCGGCCGTGCCCCGCGTCGAGGTCTCCCGCGCCGAGCGGCGCGCCGCCAACCGCGCCGACCGCGAGGCGGCCGCGGCCGCCGGCGCACGGCCGGCGGAGACCGCCGCGCCCGCGGTGCCGGCCGAGCCGGGCCCGTCCGAGCCGACCGCGACCGGGGCGACCGCGAGCGGTGCCGCCGCCGAGCCGGCGGGCCCCGCGCCCGGCGCCTCCGGCACGACGGCGGCGGGCCCGTCCGCCGCGCCCGCCTCCACCGGCGCCACCGCCGGGGTCGGCGCCGGCGAGCCGCTGCTGACGGTCAGCAACGTCAGGCAGCGCTTCCGGATCCGCGGCGGCCTGCTGGGCCGCGCCACCGACTTCTACGCCGTCGACGACGTCTCCTTCGAGGTGCGCAAGGGCGAGACCCTCGGCATCGTGGGGGAGAGCGGCAGCGGCAAGACCACCCTGTCCCGCATGATCATGCGGCTGCTCACCCCCACCTCCGGCTCGATCGTCTTCGAGGGCCGCGACATCACCCGGCTGTCGGACCGCGCCCTGCGCCCGCTCCGCCGCGACATCCAGATGATCTTCCAGAACCCGTACTCCTCGCTGAACCCGAGGATGACGATCGGCGACAGCATCGGCGCCGCGCTGCGCGTGCAGGGCGAGCGCGACAGCAAGAAGGTCAAGGGCCAGGTCCAGGACCTCCTGCACCGGGTCGGCCTGGAGCCCGACCACTACAACCGCTTCCCGCACGCCTTCTCCGGCGGCCAGCGCCAGCGCATCGCCATCGCCCGCTCGCTCATCCTGCGGCCCAAGCTGATCATCTGCGACGAACCGGTGTCCGCCCTGGACGTCTCCACCCAGGACCAGGTGCTGCGGCTCCTGTCCCAGCTCCAGGACGACTTCGACCTGACCCTCATCTTCGTCGCCCACGACCTCGCCGTCGTCCGCCAGGTCAGCGACCGCGTCGCCGTCATGCGCAAGGGCAAGATCGTCGAGATGGCCGACGGCGACTCCGTCTACGAGTCCCCCGAGCACCCCTACACCAAGCAGCTCCTCGCCGCCGCCCCGGTCCTCAACCCCGACGAGGCCCGCCACCGCCGCGCCGAACGCGCCCGCCTCCGCCAGCAGTCCACCGACCCGGCGGTGAGCGCGTAGCCGATCCGCCGCAACCGGGTCCGCGCCGCACCACCGCTACGGTGCGGCGCGGAGCCGTGAGCAGCCGCCCGGGCCCCTCAGTAGCCGCGGGTGCGGCGGGCGGCCGGGCGGCGGGCGAAGCCGGTGCCGATCCAGCCGCCGCGGTAGAAGGCGCGGATCAGCTCGCCGCCGAAGTTGACGCCGGCGCCCAGGGCGAGGGCGACGAAGACGGCCTGGGCGAGGCCGAGGAGGCCGGCCGACGGGGCGCCCAGGTTGAGGTCGATGACGCCCTGGTAGAGCATGCTGCCGGGGAGCAGCGGGGCGATGGCCGGGGCCAGGTAGACCAGCGGCGGCGTGCGGGTCCAGCGGGCGACCAGGTGGCTGACGACACCCAGCAGCACGGCGGCGAAGGCGGTGGCCGCCACCGGGGGCAGGTCGAGCAGGCGCAGCACCACGTAGCCCGTCCAGATCAGCCCGCCGCCCAGGGTGGTGAACAGCAGGGTGCGGCGCGGCGCCATCAGGTTCAGGCCGAAGGACAGCGCCATGGCCATGGAGGCCAGCAGCGGCACCACCGCCAGGCCCGGGTGCACCCGCGGCAGCTGGTCCACGTCGACGGGCACGCCGAGCCGGATGGCGGCGTACATGGTGACGCACAGCCCGGCGACGATCGCGGTCACCACGAAGAAGACCTCGAGCAGCCGGGCGGCCGCGCTCACATAGGAGCCGGCGATCCCGTCCTGCACGCTGGCGACCAGCGGCCGCCCGGGCAGCAGCGCGATGACTCCGCCGACGACCACCGCCGCCGAGTACACCTCCAGGCCGCTGATCAGCAGCAGCACACTGAACAGCGAGCTGATCGCGGCGGCCGCGACCAGCTGGTAGAACTCGGCGATGCCGCGGCGCCCCAGCAGCGCGCCCACGCGGTCGCCCACGATGGTGGCCAGGAACGCGACCGCGGCGACCAGCGCGCCGCCGCCGACCATGACGCTCGCGGACGCGGCGATACCGCCCAGCCCCACCGCCGCCATCCAGCGCGGGTAGTCGGGGCGGCCGCTCTTGATCTGGCGGAGCCGGGTGAAGGCCTCGTCCAGGTCGACCAGCCCGAGCGCCGCCTCCTGCACGAAGGCGTGCAGCTGGGTCAGCCGGGTGTAGTCGGGGCTGCGCCGCCGCACCACCCGCTCGCCGGTGATGGGGGTGGCCTGGCCGCGCGGGTGGCACGACAGGGTGATGGCGGTGAAGGTCACCGACGCCTCCGAGCGCGGCAGCCCGTAGGCGACGGACAGGCTCAGCATCGCCTCGGTGACGGACTCGGTGGACTCCCCGCTGGCCAGCAGCAGCTCGCCGACGCGCAGGATCAGGTCGACCGCGCGGTTGTCGAGCAGTTCGAGCTGCTCGTCCTCTGTCAGGTCGGGCCCGCCGTCGTGCGGGGCCGACAGCCGGATGAGGTTCCACTCCTGGAGCCGGTGCCACAGGGTGCGTGCGGCCGCCGGTGCGGGCCGCCGGAGCTGCTGGGACATGGGCGCGCTCGACGCCTCCTCGCTTGTTCGCGCGCGTGTGCATGGGGGCGGGGCGGTGCCGGACCGGCGCCGCGACGCGGCCGGCGGTGTGATCCCCGGGTGAGACGCCCGCCCGCCGCCGGGGGTTGGCCGGTGGCGCCGCGGGGGCGGCCCGCCGGGGTGTGGGCTCGCTCACCGTGCCGGAGCCTGTGCTCCCGCACGAGGGCGAGCCCGCTCGTGCCCGCGGCCGAACCGCAGGTCACAGCGGTGGTGCCCGTGTTGTCAACGCCGTACCGCGTTTGGCCCTTCCCGCTGGAGGCAAAGTCCAAGCAAGCTCATGTCGATGAGGAGGCGAATGACATGGCGGTCAGGACCCGGACCCTCGGTGGGTCCGTCGGCGGCATCGTGGGCTCGGTCCTCGCCCTGATCGGCGCGATCATCGTGCTCGGCATCCTGCTGGTGCTCATCGGAGTGAACGAGGGCAACGTCATCGTCTCGGTCATCCTGGACATCGGCCGGTTCTTCGCGACCCCGTTCCACGACCTCTTCCCCCAGGACGAGCGGGCGATGGACTACCTGGTCAACTGGGGCATCGCGGCGCTGGTCTACTTCGGGCTGGCCGGGCTGGTGGCGCGCTTCGCGCGCTGGTGACCCGGACGGCGGTGTCCGGCCGGCCGGACGCCGCCGGGGCCCGCTCGGGCGGGCCGGCGGCGCTCAGGCCGGTTCGGGCGCGGCCGGCGGCCCGGAGGCGTCGACCACCGGCAGCAGCACCGCGTCGGGCAGCGGCGGCGGGCTGCCGCCGAACTCCGGGCAGTGCGCCTGGTGCTCGCACCACGAGCACAGCCGGGACCGGCGCGGCCGCCAGTCGCCGCTGTCGGCGGCCTGCCGGATCGCCTGCCACACGGCCCTGACCTTGCGCTCGGTGGCCAGCAGATCGGCCTCGTCGGGGGAGTAGCGCAGGATCTCGCCGTCGCCCAGGTACATGAGCTGGAGCAGCCGGGGGATGCGGCCGTGCCTGCGCCACAGCATCAGCGCGTAGAAGCGCATCTGGAACACGGCCGAGGACTCGAACTCCGGCCGGGGCGCCCGGCCGGTCTTGTAGTCGACCACCCGCACCTCGCCGGTGGCGGCGACGTCGAGGCGGTCGATGTAGCCGCGCAGCTTCAGCCCCTCGCCGATGTCGGCCTGCAGGAAAAGCTCCCGGCGGCGCGGTTCGAGCCGGGTGGGGTCCTCCATGGTGAAGTAGCGGTCCAGAAGCCGCCCCGCCTCCGCCAGCCACGCCTTCTCGTCGCCGGGACCCTCGAACAGCTCGGCGTGCGCGGGGTCCTCGCCCCTGACCCGCTCCCACTCCGGCTCCAGCAGCGCGCCGACCCGCTCGGGGGTGCGCTCGGGAGCCGGCAGGTCGAACAGGCGCTCCAGCACGGCGTGCACCAGGGTGCCGCGCACCATCGCGGCGCTCGGCCGCTCGGGCAGCCGGTCGACCACCCGGAAGCGGTACAGCAGCGGGCACTGCATGAAGTCGGCCGCCCGCGACGGCGACAGCCCGGTGATCAGCGGGCCCCTGGCCGGCGGTGCGTCCTCGGTCATGCCACAGGACTCTAGGGGACGCCGCCGACAGCGCGGACCGGGCCCGGACACGAACACACCCCCGCGGTCAGAGCCGCGAGGGTGTGGAAGCGGTGCCAGCCCCCGAAGGGGGCCGGGGTCGTGGGGGGAGCGAACGCGACAGCGCCGCCGCCATATCAGGCGGCGTTGGCGCGGCGCATGCGGCGCCGGCGCTCCGAGGCGCGCTCGTCCTCGTTCATGGCACCCCAGGTGCCGTACTTCTCGGGTCGGGAAATCGCGTAGTCGAGGCATTCTGTGCGAACGGGACACTGAGCGCAGATCTCCTTGGCCTTGCGCTCGCGGATCTCGCGCTCGGGCTGGCGTTCGCCGTCAGGGCCGAAGAAGAGCACGAGGTCCTCGCCCCGGCACGCCGCGGCGTCCTGCCAGCCCCAGCTTGGGCGAGGGCGAAGCGCGGCCTGCCGACGTACCTGAGACATGGTTGAACCATCCTTACTGGAATCACTAGTAAGCTGAACGACAGCTGGGTCCTGCGTAAAGGTCATTCAGCGTGAACGAGCCCGCATGGCCCTAACCACACGGAGGCCACAGTTGTTTCCGTGTCTTCCGGGTTGGAGCCGCCGGGGCGCCGACCGCTGGAGAGGCGGTGCGCTCACGCAGAGGCCGCGGAGGCGACGAAGGCCGTTCCCGCGAACCGATACGCAATCATGCCACTTCCATCCCCGCTTGTGTACGGGGAGGTGACAATTTCTCGCCCAACCGTTATCTGGCAGTGCCGCCGGAGCGTCGGGGTGCGGAGTGCCGGGCGGTCTGGGCCACCTTCCTCATTGAGTTTGCGTTGTATCGACGGCGGAGTCAAGTGTGACGTGGTATGGTCCACCGCTTCGCGGGCCAGGGGCGCCCTAGAGCTCCAGCTCCGCACCGGGCGGCAGCCGCTGGAAGTCGCCGAAGTCACGTCCGGCCAGCTCCAGATGGCGGCCGTAGACCTCCAGGCCGCGCTCGCCGAGCAGCGCGTCGTGGATCGCGATCGCGCGCTTGGGGGCCACCGCGCGGGCGTAGTCGATCATCTCGCCGCTCTTGAGCCACGGGGCGTTCAGCGGCAGCAGCAGCGTCTCCACCCGAGCCTGGGGGACCGTCAGCGCGTCGCCGGGGTGGAAGACCGCGCCGTCGACCAGGAAGCCGACGTTCGCGAGCTCCGGCAGGTCGGGGTGGATCACCGCGTGCCGCTCGCCGTGCACCCGCACGCTGAAGCCGCCCACCTCGAAGGCGTCGCCGTGCGCGACGGCGTGCACCTCCACACCCCGCTCCGCCAGCTCGTCCAGCCGCGCGGCGATGCCCGCGTGGGTGTACACGCGCAGCCCCGGCCTGGCGTCGGCCGCCGCGCGCAGCCGCTCCAGGTCGAAGTGGTCGGGGTGCTCATGGGTGACGAGCACGGCGTCCGCCCCGACCGCGGCGTCCGGCTCGCTGAAGACCCCCGGGTCGATCACCAGCGTGGTTCCGTTCCCGGCCAGGCGCACGCTCGCATGGCCCTGTTTCGTCAGTCGCATGGACACGCCGATTCCCGATCGTCCGCGCCGGAAACGCCGGGCCGGTGGGCGATCGCGGCGCCGGGCGGCACGTGAGAGCGGGCACATCCGGGCACCCCGGCGCCGCCGGACGCGTCAGACTGGTGACCGTCCGCGAACGGGCGCCGCGCCAGCGGCGAGCACCGACAGCATCGACAGTGAGGACCGAACCGCCGTGGGGCTGATCCGTCTCATCCTGAACGTCATCTGGCTCTTCGTCGCCGGGCTGTGGCTGGCCCTCGGCTACGCGCTGGCCGGCCTGATCTGCTGCATCCTGATCGTCACCATCCCCTGGGGCATCGCCTCCTTCCGGATGGCCAACTACGCGCTGTGGCCCTTCGGCCGCAAGCTGGTCCGGCGCCGCGAGGCCGGCGCGATGAGCACCATCGGCAACGTGGTGTGGATCATCTTCGCCGGCTGGTGGCTGGTGCTGGGGCACATCGCCTCGGCCGTCGGCCTGGCCGTGACCATCGTCGGCATCCCGATGGCCTGGGCCAACCTCAAGCTGATCCCCGTCGCCATCGCGCCGCTGGGCAACGAGATCGTCGACAGCGACGACCCCGGGGAGGCCTGGCGCCCCTGACGCGCCGCGGCACCGCAACGGCCGCGCCCGTGCGCACCGCGCACCGGCGCGGCCGTTCGCCGTCCGGGCCCGGCCGCCCGCCACTTTTCCGGTTTGTGTCGCCGGGCGGCGTTCGCGTAACAGGCGCCGACGTCATTTCCCGCCATTCAGCCGAGATTGTTTCCAATTCGTATCGCTGATTGCGGTTACCACCCCTTGGCGGCGGAAGGTACGCACGGTAAGCATGCTTCGCATGGCGCGGAGTCATCGTCCGCGCCTGCGCCGCGCCAGGACGCGGCGCCGATGCCCAGAGAGTGAGGGAACGGTGTCGTCCCAGACCGACAGTGCCGACACGGCCACACCGCGGCGCAGGTTGAACATCGGGCAGATCCTCATCTGGACGGCCGTCGCCGTCATCGGCGCGGTCGCCTGGGGCGTGCTGGCGCTGTCGCGCGGCGAGGAGATCTCGGCCGCCTGGCTGATCTTCGCCGCGCTCGCCTCGTACGCCATCGGGTACCGCTTCTACAGCCGCTTCATCGCCTACCGCGTCCTGCGGGTCGACGCCCGCCGCGCCACCCCCGCCGAACGGCTCAACAACGGCACCGACTTCCACCCCACCGACCGCCGGGTGCTGTTCGGGCACCACTTCGCCGCGATCGCCGGCGCCGGGCCGCTGGTCGGCCCGGTGCTCGCCGCGCAGATGGGCTACCTCCCCGGCACCTTGTGGATCATCATCGGCGTCATCTTCGCGGGCGCCGTGCAGGACATGGTCGTGCTGTTCTTCTCGATGCGCCGCAACGGCAAGAGCCTCGGCCAGATGGCGCGCGAGGAGATCGGCCCGGTGGGCGGCATCGCGGCGCTGATCGCGGTGCTGGCCATCATGGTCATCCTGCTGGCGGTGCTGGCGATGGTCGTCGTCAACGCGCTCGCCGACTCCCCGTGGGGCACCTTCTCCATCGCGATGACCATCCCCATCGCGCTGTTCATGGGCTTCTACCTGCGCTACCTGCGCCCCGGGCGGGTGGTCGAGGTCTCCCTCATCGGCGTGGTGCTGCTGCTGGCCGCGATCGCCGGCGGCGGCTGGGTGGCGGAGTCGCCGCTGGGCGACGCCTTCCTGCTCAGCCCCAACCAGCTCACCCTCGCCCTCGTCATCTACGGCTTCGTCGCCTCGGTGCTGCCGGTGTGGATGCTGCTCGCCCCGCGCGACTACCTGTCGACCTTCATGAAGATCGGCGTGGTGGTGCTGCTGGCGGTCTCCATCGTCGTCGCCAACCCGGCGCTGCAGCTGCCCGACTTCACCGCCTTCGCCTTCAACGGCGAGGGACCGGTCTTCGCCGGCTCGCTGTTCCCCTTCGTGTTCATCACCATCGCCTGCGGCGCCCTGTCGGGCTTCCACGCCCTGATCTCCTCGGGCACCACCCCGAAGCTGATCGAGAAGGAGCCGCAGATCCGGGTGATCGGCTACGGCTCGATGCTCACCGAGTCCTTCGTCGCGGTGATGGCGCTGATCACCGCGTGCATCCTGGACCCCGGCGTGTACTTCGCGATGAACATGCCGGCCACCATGCTCGGCGACACGCTGCAGAGCGCGTCGGCCGCCGTGGCGGGCATCGGCTTCCAGGTCAGCCCGGAGACCCTGGCCGCCACCGCCGCCTCCATCGAGGAGTCGACGATCACCGGCCGCACCGGCGGCGCGCCGACCTTCGCGCTGGGCGCCGCCGAGATCTTCTCGGCCCTGTTCGGCGGGCCTGCCGCGATGGCCTTCTGGTACCACTTCGCGGTCATGTTCGAGGCCCTGTTCATCCTCACCACCGTCGACGCCGGCACCCGCGTCGGCCGGTTCATGATCCAGGACACCGTCGGCAACTTCTGGAAGCCGATGAAGGACGTCAGCTGGAAGCCCGGCCTGTGGATGACCAGCGCGCTCATCGTGGCCGCCTGGGGCTACTTCCTGTGGGCGGGGGTGAACGACCCGCTGGGCGGCATCAACCAGCTGTTCCCGCTGTTCGGCATCGCCAACCAGCTGCTGGCCGCCGTCGCCCTCGCGGTCTGCACCACGCTGCTGATCAAGTCGGGGCGGGCCAAGTACGCCTGGGTCACCCTGGTACCGCTGGCCTGGGACGCGGTGGTCACCCTCACCGCCAGCTGGCAGAAGGTCTTCTCGCCCGACCCCACCATCGGCTTCTTCGCCCAGCGGCAGCAGTACGTCGAGGCGCTGGCCGCGGGCGAGACCAGCCTCGGCCCGGCCGGCGACGTCGACGCGATGCGCCAGGTGGTGGTGAACACCACCGTCGACGGAATCCTGTCCGTGCTCTTCGCCGTGCTGATCATCATCATCCTGGCCGACGCCGTCCGGGTGTGGATCAAGGCGCTGCGCGTCCGCGAGCCGCTGCCCAGCGCCGAGCACCCCTTCGAGCCCTCGAAGCTGTGGGCGCCTGCCGGGCTCATCCCCACCCGCGAGGAGCGCGCCGAACGCGCCGAGCGGGAGAAGGAGACGGCCGGAGCGTGAGCACCCGCCCCCTCGCCGCCAGGCTGCGCGCGACCCTGCGCGCGGCCTGGCGGATCACCCGCGAGATCGCGGGCGAACGCGCCTACGAGATCTACCTGGAGCACCACGCCGAGCACCACCCGGGCACCCCGCCCATGGGCGAGCGCGAGTTCTGGCGCCGGCACACCGACGCCCGCGACGCCCGCCCCGGCGAGCGCTGCTGCTGAGGCCGCCGCCCCTGAGCCGACCCCTACGGGGCAACTCAGGTGCGCGGCGGCGGGTCCGTTCCGGCGCGGCGGCGGCACCGTGCGCCATCATGGAGACCCGGGCGCGCCGCGGGGGCGCGCCCGACGGGCGAGGGGGTGCCCCCACCATGGCGACGACCGATCCGCGCACGGGCCGCCGCGAGGCGCCGCTGCTGCGCAGGGCCAGCGACGCCGCCTGGCGGCTGCTGGTCCTGCTGGCGGCGGCGGCCCTGCTGCTGCTCGCCCTGAACTACCTGCGGGTCGTGGTGATCCCGGTCATCCTCGCCACCTTCATCACCGCCATCCTGATGCCGCCCGCCCTGTGGCTGCGCCGCTCCGGCCTGCCCTGGGTGCCCGAGCAGTGGCGACGCGCCGTCGCCACCACGATCGTCAGCGTCGGCGCCATCGTGCTCGCCACCGGTGTGGTGTGGGCGCTGGTGCCGCCCACCGTCGACGGCTTCGACGAGCTGGGCGCCAGCGTCGGCGAGGCCATCACCGAGATCGAGACCCTGCTCGGCACCCTCGGCCTGGACGACGCCACCCTGTCCGCGCTCATCGGCCAGGCGCAGACGGAGCTGAGCCAGAACGCCGAGCGCATCGCCACCGGCGCGCTGCAGAGCGCCGTGGTGGTCGGCGAGATCGTCGTCGGCCTCATCCTCACCCTGGTGCTGGTCGTGTACTTCCTGCACGGCGGCGACCGCCTGTTCGCCTGGGTGCTGGAGCTGTTCCCGCGGGTCGGCCAGGGCCCGATCCGGCGGGCCGGCCGGCTCACCTGGGAGGTGTCGGCGCGCTACGTGCGCGGCATCGCCATCGTCGGCCTGTTCAACAGCGTCGTCTTCGGCATCTGCCTGGTGCTGCTCGGTGTGCCGCTCGCGCTGCCGCTGGCCGTCCTGACCTTCATCGGCGCCTTCCTGCCCATCGTCGGCGCCTTCCTGTCCGGCCTGCTGGCCGCGCTGGTCGCCTTCGTCGCGCACGACTGGCTCATCGCGCTGGCCGTCATCGCCGCGGCGGTCCTGGTCCAGCAGCTCGAAGGCCACCTGCTCGCCCCCCGCGTGTACGGGCGCGCCCTCGACCTGCCCTCGGTGGTGGTGCTGCTCGCCATCGCGGGCGGCACCGTCATCGGCGGCATCCTCGGCGCCTTCCTGGCCGCCCCCGTGTCCGCGGTCGTGGTCGCGCTGCTGCACAGCCGCCCGTTCAGCTCCGACGGCGACGACCCCGTCGCCACCCCGGCGCCGCTGCCCGAACCGGCCGAGGAGGCGGTGCCCGGCGAGCCGCCGTCCGCCGAGAAGGTCGACGGCGAGCCCGGTCCGCCGCCGGGCCCCGGCCCGCGCGCCGGCTCCGAGGGCGCGGGCGCGCCCTCCGCCGCAGGGGGGAGCACCCGCGGCGACGAAAGTCGTAGGCGGGACTGGTGAGCCCGGGTACCAGCGGATGACGTGCGGCGGCCCCGGCCGACCTAGGCTGTGACGCCGTGGAGGGAGCAGACCGGTACCGCGTCGTGCGCTGGGTCCGCTGGTGGTGGCTGCGCCGCCACACGGTCGTCGACCTGGCCATCGCCGTCGTCGCGTGGCCGCCCAGCCTCGGCCTGGCGGTGACCGCCTTCGGCGGCGGGCTGCCGGTGACCCTGCTGCTGTCGGTACCCCTGGTGACCGGCCTGTCGGTCGCCGCCTACTTCCGCCGCTCGCACCCGGTGGTCTTCTTCGCCGTCGCGATGCTGGCCGCCGTCACCACCGCCAACGTGCCCGCGGTGATGTTCGCGCTGTACACCTACCCGGCCTGGCGCCCCGACCGGGCCACCCTCGCCGTGCTGACCGCGGTGGCCGGGATCGCCGCCGTCAGCGTCGACGCCTGGTACGTGGCCAACACGCCCGCCGCCCTCGTCATCCGCCTGGTCATGTTCGTGCTCAGCCCGGTGCTGCTGGGGCTGTGGATCGGCACCCGCCGCCAGCTGGTGGACAACCTGCGCGAGCGCGCCGAGCGGCTGGAGCGCGAGCAGCACCTCCAGGCCGAGCGCGCCATCGTCAGCGAGCGCACCCGCATCGCCCGCGAGATGCACGACGTCGTCGCGCACCGCGTCAGCCTGATGGTGCTGCACGCGGGCGGCCTGGAGGTCTCCGCCCCCGACGGCCGCACCGCCGAGACCGCGGCGCTGATCCGCACCACCGGCCGGGAGGCGCTGACCGAGCTGCGCCACATCCTCGGGGTGCTGCGCGCCGACGCCGACGGGCCCCCGCTGGCGCCGCAGCCCACCATCGCCGACGTCGCCCGACTGGTCGAGGCCTCCCGCCAGGCCGGCGTCGACGTCGCCTACGAGGTCCGGGGCGAGCCCGGGGCGGCGGCCGACGCGGTGGAGCGCACCGCCTACCGGGTGGTGCAGGAAGGGCTGACCAACGCCGCCAAGCACGCGCCCGGCGCGGCCGTGCGCGTCACGGTCGCCTACCGGGCCGGCGCGGTCGCGGTGACCGTCGCCAACGGGCCGCCCGGACCCCGCACCGCGCCGCCGCTGCCTAGTGGCGGCCACGGCCTGGTGGGGCTGCGCGAGCGGGCCGCCCTGATCGGCGGCGCCCTGAGCGCCGGACCCGAACCCGGCGGAGCCGGCTGGCGGCTCACCGCCGAACTGCCGCTGAACCTGCCCGAGCACGACTCCGAGGGATGACACATGATCCGGGTACTGCTGGTCGACGACGAGCAGCTGGTCCGCTCCGGCCTCAGGATGATCCTCGACAGCGCCGACGACATCGAGGTGGTGGGGGAGGCCGGCGACGGCGGCACCGCCCTCGGCCAGGTCGACGCCCTGCGGCCCGACGTGGTGCTGATGGACATCCGGATGCCCGGGACCGACGGACTCACCGCCACCCGCCGGCTCGCCGGGCGGCCCGGCGCCCCGCACGTCATCGTGCTCACCACCTTCGACCTGGACGAGTACGTCCACCGCGCCCTGCGCGCCGGGGCCGTGGGCTTCCTGCTCAAGGACACCCCGCCGCGCGACCTGGTCGGCGCCGTGCGCACCGTGGTGGCCGGCAACGCGATGCTGGCGCCCAGCGTGACCAAGCGGCTGCTCGACGGCTTCGCCGCCTCGGGAGGGGAGCGGGCCGAGGCCGCCAGGGCCAGGCTCGCCGTGCTCACCGAGCGGGAGCGCGCGGTCCTCACCGCGATCGCGCAGGGGCTGTCCAACGCCGACGTCGGCGCCCGGCTGCAGATGCGCGAGGCGACCGTCAAGGCCCACGTCAGCCGCATCCTGGCCAAGCTGGGCCTGCAGAACCGGGTGCAGGCCGCGATCCTCGCCCACGACGCCGAACGGGTGTGACGCCGCCGCCGAGCCCCCTTTCGTCGCGGCCGCGCCGGCAGGGCTGCGACTTTGGTCGCAGGCCGGGTCCAGCCCCGAGGCCGACGCGCGCCGGGTCCGCGCGGCGCACCCTGGATGGGACGGGCCGCGCACGGCGGCCCGGTCCGGGGGTGAGGACGATGGCGGCGCACACGGCGGTACCCGCGATGGCGGCGGAGGCGGCACGGACCGAGCGGGAGGCGGCCCCGCCCGGCCGCGTCCGGCGGACCCTGGACCTGCTCGGCGCGCTCGCGCGGGCCCTGTTCACGGCCGAGGGCGCCGAGACGGCGCTGCCCGCCGCCGACCCGGCCGAGGTGCGGGCGCTGCTCATCGAACTGGGCCGCCTGGACGCCGCCGAGCACCCGGCCGGGCTGCCCGCCGCGCTGGCCGCCTTCCAGCGCGACGCCGGGCTGCCCGCCGACGGGGTGGCCGGCGGGCGCACCGTGACCGCGCTCACCCGCGCCGCCCGCGAACGCCGCGAGCTGGCCGCCCTCGGCCTACTCGCGCCGCGCGGCTGAACGCGGAGCCGGGACGGCCCGCCGCTCTCGCGGACCGGGCGGGCGCCGCGGAGTCGGCGCGGCGCACGGCCGCACCCGGCTACACTGGCGGGGTGACCGCCGCACCGTGCTGATCTGATCGCGCCCCCCGCGCAGCGGTGAGCCTTCTCCGCCCTCCCGCGCCGGCCAGGAGCGCCCGCCCACCGGCCTCCCGTGCGCCAGACGCCGCCTGCCCGACCCGGTCCGCCCCGCCTCGCCCCCTCCCAGGAGCACCATGATCACCGCCACCGACGTCGAACTGCGTGCCGGCTCGCGCCTGCTGATCGAGGCGACGAGCTTCCGCGTCGCCGCCGGCGACCGGGTCGGGCTGGTCGGCCGCAACGGCGCCGGCAAGACCACCCTCACCAAGGTGCTCGCGGGGGAGGCGCTGCCGGCGGGCGGCACGGTGAGCCGCAGCGGCTCCATCGGCTACCTGCCGCAGGACCCCCGTACCGGCGACCTCGACGTACTGGCGCGCGACCGCATCCTGTCCGCGCGCGGCATCGACGAGCTGCTGCGTGATATGCGGGTGGCCGAGGAGCGCATGGCCAGCGACGACGACCGCGTGCGCGACCGCGGCGTGCGGGCCTACGCCCGGCTGGAGGAGCGGCTGCACATCCTGGGCGGCTACTCCGCCGAGGCGGAGGCGGCGGCGATCTCCTCCAGCCTGGGCCTGCCCGACCGCGTCCTCGGCCAGCCGCTGCACACCCTGTCCGGCGGGCAGCGGCGCCGGGTGGAGCTGGCCCGCATCCTGTTCTCCGGCGCCGACACCCTGCTGCTGGACGAGCCCACCAACCACCTCGACGCCGACTCCATCGTCTGGCTGCGCGACCACCTCAAGACCCACCAGGGCGGGCTGATCGTGATCAGCCACGACGTCCAGCTGATCGACTCCGTGGTGAACAAGGTCTTCAACCTGGACGCCAACCGCTGCGTCATCGACGTCTACAACATGGGCTGGCAGGCGTACCTCACCCAGCGCGAGGCCGACGAGCGGCGCCGCCGCCGCGAGCGCGACAACGCCGAGCGCCAGGCCGCCACCCTGCGCTCCCAGGCCGACCGCTTCCGCGCCAAGGCCACCAAGGCCAAGGCGGCCCAGCAGATGGAGCGGCGCGCCGAGCGGCTGCTGTCGGGGCTGGCCGAGCAGCGGGTGAACGACCGCGTCGCCAAGCTGCGCTTCCCCGAGCCCGCGCCCTGCGGCCGCACCCCCCTGTCCGGCTCGGGGCTGAGCAAGTCCTACGGCTCCCTGGAGATCTTCACCGGCGTCGACCTCGCCATCGACCGCGGCAGCCGGGTGGTCATCCTGGGCCTCAACGGCGCGGGCAAGACCACCCTGCTGCGGCTGCTGGCCGGCATCGAGCGGCCCGACACCGGCGAGGTCGTGCCCGGCCACGGCCTCAAGCTGGGCTACTACGCGCAGGAGCACGAGACACTCGACACCGAGCGCACCGTGCTGGAGAACATGCGCAGCGCCGCTCCCGACCTGCCCGAGGTGGAGGCGCGGCGCACCCTGGGCTCGTTCCTGTTCACCGGCGACGACGTCGAGAAGCCCGCGGGCGTGCTGTCGGGCGGTGAGAAGACCCGGCTGGCGCTGGCCACCCTGGTGGTCTCCAGCGCCAACGTGCTGCTGCTGGACGAGCCCACCAACAACCTCGACCCCGCCAGCCGCGAGGAGATCCTGGGCGCGCTGCGCAATTACCGGGGCGCCATCGTGCTGGTCACCCACGACGAGGGGGCGGTCGAGGCGCTCAATCCCGAGCGCGTCATCCTGCTGCCGGACGGCGTCGAGGATCTGTGGAGCGAGGAATTCCACGACCTCGTCGCCCTTGCGTGACGAACACCACTCCCGGGAATCCATTGCCGCCGTCCGGGCCGCGCGCCCGCGGCTGAGTCCGCGCGCCCGCGCGGTCGGCGACCGCCGCTCCGGGCGGCGTCAGCGTGCCCGACCTCGGCTCCGTGCGCCCTGCGAGCGCACCCGGGCGGGTTCCGTCCGGTTCGCAAGCGCATCCAGAAATGGGCCGCATCTGGCCACAATGCACGTGCAGACGCGTCTGCATATGCCGCGGAAACCAGATTTCCGGATGAATTCCCACGTGAGCGCGCCCCTTTAAGGTGGCAATTGGGCATAGCAGAAAAGCAGTCGCCCAAGTCTCCGAATCTTTTCTCTCGGACTGGGTGGCCAGCATGGGTTTCATGGCTGATCATCGTGGGGGATAACGCTGCGGTCACTAGAATTCACCGGAGGTACTCGTGGCCGAGACCCTCAAGAAGGGCACCCGCGTCACAGGGGCTGAGCGAGACAAGCTCGCAGCCGAACTGAAGCGGCGATACGACTCAGGCGAGAGCATCCGTTCGCTGGCGGCATCGACCGGACGCTCCTACGGCTTTGTCCACCGCATCCTGACCGAGTCAGGCGCGACGCTGCGGGGGCGCGGCGGAGCGACGCGTTTGAAAGTGAAGAGCTAGCACAGGGCTCTCATCCACCCCCTTCCCGCGGTAGGTGCCCAGCCCGCACACCTGGACATCTACCGTGGGAACCGAACCGCACCACCCAGGTACACCGCCCCTACTCGGTAGTAGCATGCCAGCGTCGCACCCGCCCCCTGAAGAGGTGACGCATGGCCACCGCCGACGCCCCGCAGGGGCGAACCGTCCCCATCCCTGGTGAATCCGTCGCCGGCACGCCGGATTCGCCCACCGTGGACGACCTGCACGCCGCCGGGCTCCGATTCGACATCGAACCCGGCGGCGAGCTGGCCACCATCACCCTGGACCGGCCCGAGCGCCACAACGCCATGCGGCCCTCCACCTGGCTCGCCCTGGCCCGCATCGGGCGCACCCTGCCGGCCGGCGTCCGCGTCGTGGTCCTGCGCGGCGCGGGCCGCTCCTTCTCCGCCGGCATCGACGTGCAGATGTTCAGCCCCGAGGGCGTCGACGGCGAACCCGACCTCCTGGCGCTGAGCAGGCGCCCCGAGGAGCTGACCGCCGCGATCGCCGCCTACCAGGAGGGCTTCCGCTGGCTGCGCCGGCCCGACATCGTCTCGGTCGCCGCCGTGCACGGCCACGCCATCGGCGCGGGCTTCCAGCTCGCACTCAGCTGCGACCTGCGCGTACTCGCCGACGACGCCCGGCTGTGCATGAAGGAGCCGGCGCTCGGCATCGTGCCCGACCTCACCGGCACCAAGCCGCTGGTCGACACCGTCGGACTCGCCCGCGCCATCGAGATGTGCCTGACCGCGCGCACCGTGCCGGCCGACGAGGCGCTGCGGCTGCGGCTGGCCGAGCTGGTGGTGCCCGGCGACCAGCTCGACGCCACCGTCGCCGACCTCGCCGCCGCCCTGTGCGCCGTCGACCGGGGCGCGGCCACCGCCACCAAGGCGCTGCTGCAGCAGGCGCCCGGCAACACCCTCGACGGGCAGCTCGCCGCCGAGCGAGCCGCCCAGGCCGCCCGGATGGCCGAGGTCTTCGGCGGCTCGGCGCCCTGAGCCGGCCGCGCGGACCCCGGGCCGGGCGGCGCGCGTCGCCCGACCCGGGCGCCTCAGCCCGTGAAGCCGGTCACCCGGTGCGGCGTCACCCGCACGATGACCCGGCTCACACCCTCCTCGGGCGGGGGGTCCTCGCCGAGGTACTTGTGCGACACCTTGACGGGCAGCGTCCGCTCGGGGTCGTCGAGCACCTCGGCGGTGCCCCGGATGTCCACCGACCGGTACGGGTCGGCCAGGTCGAAGACCGACAGGCCGACGCGCGGGTCGCGGAGCAGATTGCGCACCTTGCGCCGCTCCGCCTTGCTGGAGAACAGCACGGTGTCGCCCTCGCGCAGCACCCAGACCACCGAGGTGTGCGGGGCGCCGTCGGGGCCCAGCGTCGCGACCGTGGCGAAGTTCCGCCCGTCCAGGATCCTGCGCGCGCCCTCGTCGAAGCTGACCGGCACCGGGTACCGCCTTTCATGGCATTGCTGGCTTCGATGTCCCAACGCGCCGCGCGTGCCGGCGCTCTCCAGATCATCGCGCATCGCGGCTGTTCTCGACGCATTCGTGCGCGCCGTCCGCCGCGCGGCCTCCGCACCCGCCGGTGAGTTGAATCACCCGCGCCGCCACCACGGCACGGCCGGCCGGAGTGCGGCCGCGCCGGGGCGGCGGAGCCGGGCCGCGCCGGCACCCGGCACGTCCGCCCAGGCGGCGGGCGGTGTCGTCCGGCCGCGCGGTACGCGTGCGGGCTTTTGCCGCGCCGCGCCCGCCGACCGGGGTGCTCGCCCAGGGCCCCGGCGCGCGGCCGATCCGGGGCGGTGCGGCCGCGTGGCGCGGCCGTGATCGCGAAATTGGCGCGGCCGCTGCGCGCCGTCGGGTAAAGTCATGGTCAACGGCCGTTTGATCTCCATGTCATACAGCGCGCATCCGGCGCGTCCAGGCCGTATCGCATGTGCGCGGCGCCCGCGCACCACCCACGGTTCGTTGTTCTTGCGATCGCCTGGCGGCCTTACCTCCGCGCGCTGCGCCCTGCGCAGCTTCCTCGCGTGTCCGCACAACGTGCCGAGATGTCTGAGGAAGGTTTTTCGCATGACGCACCCTGTGCTGTCCGCCGATCCGGCCGACACGCACGAACTCGCCGGTCTCACCGGCGAGTCCGCCGCCCCGGACTTCCGTTCGCTGGGCCTGCCCGCCAACCTGGTCGCCGCCCTGGAGCGGCGCGGGGTGACGAGCCCGTTCCCGATCCAGGCGGCGGCGATCCCCGACGCGTTGGCCGGGCGCGACGTCCTGGGCTGCGGCCGCACCGGCTCGGGCAAGACCCTCGCCTTCGGCCTGCCGCTGCTGCTGCGCGCCGCCGGGCGGCGCTCCGCGCCGCAGCGGCCCACCGGCCTGGTGCTCGTCCCCACCCGGGAGCTCGCGCACCAGGTGCGCGACAACCTGGAGCCCTACGCCCACACCCTGGGCGTGCGGCTCGGCGACGTCGTCGGCGGCACCTCCATGCAGCGGCAGATCAACGAGCTGCGCCGCGGCGTCGACATCCTCGTCGCCACCCCGGGCCGGCTGCACGACCTGATCGAGCGCCGGGTGTGCTCGCTCAACGACGTCGAGCTGTCGGTGCTGGACGAGGCCGACCAGATGTGCGACATGGGCTTCATGCCGCAGGTCACCCAGCTGCTCGACGACGTCCGCGTCGGCGGCCAGACCATGCTGTTCTCGGCCACCCTCGACGGCGACGTCGACAAGCTGGTGCGCCGGTACCTCACCGCCCCGGTCACCCACTCCGTCGACCCGCCGGTCTCCCAGGTCACGACCATGGAGCACCACGTCCTGCGCGTCCTCGCGCGCGACAAGAGCCAGGTCGTCACCGAGATCGGGGCCCGCGAGGGGCGCACCCTGATGTTCGTGCGCACCAAGCACCGCGCCGACCGCATCACCGAGCAGCTGAACAAGGCGGGCGTGGCCGCGGCCGCCCTGCACGGCGGCAAGACCCAGGGGGCCAGGACCAAGACCCTCGCCCGCTTCAAGGACGGTCGGGTGAACGTCCTGGTCGCCACCGACGTCGCCGCGCGCGGCATCCACGTCACCGGCATCGACCTGGTCCTCAACGTCGACCTGCCGGCCGGCCACAAGGACTACCTGCACCGGGGCGGGCGCACCGCCCGCGCCGGCGAGAACGGCAGCGTGGTCACCATCGTGCTGCCCAACCAGCGGCGCGAGGCCCGCAAGCTGCTGGACACCGCCGGGATCGACCCGCAGACCCACGTGGTCAACCCGGGCGACGAACTGCTGGGCAGCGTCACTGGTGCCCGGCAGCCCTCGGGCGTCCCGTGGGTCGAGCCGCCCGAGCCGGTCCGCGCCCGCCGCCCCGGCGGTCGGGGCCCGCGCACCGGAGGCGGCGGCTTCCGCCGCGGTGGCGGCCGCCGCGACGGCGCCGAGGGCGGCGCCCGCCGCGAGTACGGCGACCGCCCGGCCCGCACCGACGACCGGGGCGGGGTCCGCACCCGCTCCGAGCGCCCGCACGTCCGCTACGGCGACCAGCCCGGCGGCCACCCGCGCCAGGACGGCCGCGCAGGCGAGCGCCGCGGCGGCCAGGGCGGCGGCGCGTACCGCACCCGCTCGGGCCAGGGCGGCGGCCGCCCGCGCAGTGCCGCGTAGCGGCAGGCGGTGACCAAGCGGTCCGCACGGCCTGACGGCCGTGCGAACCGAACCGAGGGCGGGACCGCCGAACGGCGGTCCCGCCCTCACGCATCGTCCGGCGGCGGCCAGGCGACGGAGCGCGGCGGACCGGGTTCCTCGTCCGGGTGGCCGGGGTGTCGGGCACGGGCCGAGCGCCCGGCGGAGTGAAGGGCCCGGCCGCACCGCACCAGGTCGCCGAACCCTGCGGAAGATACCGGCAGCTCGCGTGCGGTGCGCGCAGGACCGCCCGGATGGGCCCCTTCTATGTGTGCCGAAGTGGGCGGAGTCGTCCGCACTGTGCGGACCATCGGCTGTGCGCCCGCGGTGTGAGCCCCGGTCCGGGCGGAGCGCGCTCGTGGGCCCGGGCCGGGCGTCCGCGACGCGCAAGCGCACAGCGGCCCGTCCGCCCTTCGCGGGCGGGCATGGCGCCCGGGTGCTCTCGGCGGCCGAGCCACGCCTCTTCCGTACACCGCGCGGACGACCGGGGTTCACACAGCCCCGGTGCCGGAGCCGGATGGGTCCGCGACACGGAGTAACCGGCCGTGCCGACGGATGCGACCACATCCCGTCTGACCAGCGCGTATTCTTCCACCTCTTCGGCCGGACGCG
Organism: Allonocardiopsis opalescens; assembly: GCF_003002095.1. Taxonomy (GTDB): domain Bacteria; phylum Actinomycetota; class Actinomycetes; order Streptosporangiales; family Streptosporangiaceae; genus Allonocardiopsis; species Allonocardiopsis opalescens. The sequence goes on from NZ_PVZC01000004.1 coordinate 179,059, forward strand.
GCTGCGCCGGGTAATTGGGTCTCCGGGCCCAAGCGGATCCGGGGCGGTTCTCCTAGCCTCCTGACCGTGATCAACCGGGACGTCGCGCGCACCTCGCGACCGCGCGACGCTGGCGGCAGCGCCATCCAGTACGCATCGCTCATCGTCCTCGCCGGCATCCTCATGTCCGCCCTGTGGGCCGCCAACCTCGGCGGGGTCGGCACCCACACCACCGCGGCACTGTGCACGCTGCTCCGGCAGCCCGACTGTGCCGCCCCGGCCCAAGCGGCCGCCCGGGCCGACGACGGCGACCTCGCCGCCCTGCGCGCCCAGCCGTCCGAGGGCACGAACTCCGAAGGCACGAACTCCGAAGGCACGGAGTCCGAGGGCGGTGCCCAGCAGGATGAGGGCCAGGACGACGGTGATGCGGCACGCGAGCTGCTGGCCGGCCTGGACTCCCTGGAGCCGTCCGACGAGCCGGACTACGACCGCGACGAGTTCGGCAGCGGCTGGCTGGACCCCGACGGCAACGGCTGCGACGGCCGCAATGACACCCTCGCCCGCGACCTGGCCGACACAGTCGTCGGCGACGACGGCTGCCGGATCGAGAGCGGCGTCCTCGACGACCCCTACACGGGCGAGCGGATCGAATTCGACCGCTCGCGCCCGCAGGAGGTCCAGATCGACCACATCTACCCACTGGCCTACGCCTGGCGGATGGGCGCCCACGAGTGGACCGACGAGCAGCGCCGCGCCTTCGCCAACGACCCCGACAACCTGGCCGCCGTCGCAGGCCCCGCCAACCAGTCCAAGGGCGATTCAGGCCCCGGCGAGTGGCGGCCCGACAATGAGGGGCACCACTGCAGGTACGCGATCGACTACGTCGAGGTGGCGGCCGAGTACGACCTGCCGGTCAGCCCTAGCGACCGTGCGGCGCTGGGCGGGATGCTCGACACCTGCGGGTGAGCCGGCCGCGAGGGCGGCGCGGGATGGTGCGGTGTCGGGCCGGTGGACGCGCGGGGTGCGGCCGGTGGGCCGGTGCCGGCCGGCCGTGTGGTTCCCGCGGGTGCCGCGCCTGGTTCTCGGTCGCGGGTCTGCGGTGGCCGGTCGGGCGGTGGCCGGGAAGGCCGCGCGCGTGTGCGGTGGCGTGGCGGGGGCGCCGGGGCGATCACCTCTCTCCTGTGCTCGGTCGGGTGAGGACGGTCGCGTTGCCGCTGTCTGCGCCGCTGCCGTCGATCCATGTTCTTTTCCGACCCCGCGGCGCGGGGCCGGGCCTCCCGTGAAGCTCTCCGTCGAACCGGGTCGACGGCCTAACGACGCCAGGCCACCTGGGTCATGGCGGGGGACTTGCGCGCAGTCCGTCCTCCCCTACGGGGCCTGTTCGTGGCGGCAACGCGCCGCCGGAACCGACAGTGCCGCATTCGGTCGCCGTGCGCGAGCCGCGGGACCGCGCCTGTGGACAAGTCGGTCGGAGGCCCGCCGTTATCCACAGGAGCCGCGTCCGGCGGAGCGGAGGCGGACCGGAGTCAGTAGGAGCGCGGGAGTCCCAGGCTGTGCTGGGCGACGTAGTTGAGGATCATCTCCCTGCTCACCGGGGCGATCCGCGACAGGCGCACCGCGCCGACCAGGGTGCCCAGGCCGTACTCGGTGGTCAGGCCGTTGCCGCCCAGGGTCTGCACCGCCTGGTCGACGGCCGCGGCGGCCACCTCGGCCGCGGCGTACTTCGCCATGTTCGCCGCCTCGCCCGCGGCCGCGTCGTCGCCGGCGTCGTAGAGCCAGGCCGCCTTCTGGCTCATCAGCCGCGCCTGCTCCAGTTCGATCTTGATACGGGCCAGCGGGTGCGCCAGCCCCTGGTGCGCACCGATCGGCACGTCCCACACCTGCCGGTCCTTGGCGTAGGCGACCGCGCGGTCCAGCGCGTACCTGGCGATGCCGGTGGCGAAGGCGGCCGCCATGATCCGCTCAGGGTTGAGCCCGGTGAACAGCTGGAGCAGCCCGGCGTCCTCGTCGCCGACGAGCGCGTCACCGGGCAGCCGCACATCGTCGAAGTACAGCATCGACTGCCGCTCGGGCGAGACGATCTCCATCGCGATCGGGGTCCGGCTGAAGCCGGGCGCGTCGGTCGGCACGATGAACAGCGAGGGCCGCAGCCGCCCGGTGGCGGCGTCGGCGGTCCGGCCGACCACCATCACCGCGTCGGCCTCCTCCACCGCCGAGATGAAGACCTTGCGCCCGTTGAGCACCCATCCGCCGCCGTCGCGGCGCCCGATCGTGGTGAGCCGGTGCGCGTTGGAGCCCGCGTCGGGCTCGGTGATCGCGAAGGCCATCTTCGCCGAGCCGTCGGCGAACCGACGCAGCCAGTACTCCCGCTGCGCCTCGGTGCCGAACCTGGCGATGATGGAGCCGCAGATCGCGGGGGAGACGACCAGCATCAGCAGCGGCGACCCCGCCGCCGCCAACTCCTCCAGCACCGCGGCGAGGTCGCCGATCCCGCCGCCGCCACCGCCGTAGCGCTCCGGCAGGTTCACGCTCAGGAAACCCAGCTCCCCGGCGCCGGCCCACAGCTCGGTGGTCTCCTCACCCGCCCTGGCCTTGCGCACGTAGTACTCATGGCCGTACTTGGCGCCCAGCGCCGCCACGGACTCCCGCAGCGCCCGGCGTTCCTCCGACTCGACAAAGCTCACCGCTCACCCTCCTCGAAGCCCGCCGGCCCGTCCGCGGCAGGCGCGTCGAGCACGGCCAGCACGGCGCCCGCGCCCACCTGCGCGCCCGGCCCGGCGTACAGCTCGCGCACCCGCCCGGCCGCAGGGGCGGCCACCGGGTGCTCCATCTTCATCGCCTCCAGCACCAGCAGCGGCTGCCCGGCCGCGACCGCCTCACCGACGGACACCAGCACCCGCGCCACCGAGCCCGGCATCGGCGCCAGCAGCGAACCCGGGTCGCGCGCCGGCTCCGGCTCCGGCAGCCTCGGCAGCGGCCGCAGCGCGACGGCGCCCGACGCCGTGTCGACCCACACCTCGGTGCCGCCGCCGGGCGAGGCATGGTGCGCCACGGCGAAGGTCTGCCTGACCCCGGCGCACTCCAGCACCACGCTGTGCTCGTCCGCGCCGGTGCGGACCACGCCCGCCGGTCGCACCTCGCCATACCCGTCCGCGGCCGTTCCGTCCCGGGTCGACCGGTATCGGACCTCGATCCGCCCGGTGGGGCCGTCGAAGGCCCGGCACTGCGGGGCCGACACCACATTGCGCCAGCCGCCGGGCAGGGTGCCCAGCGCCCCCGCCGCGGCCCGCTCCCGGTCGGCCGCGGCCAGCGCTGCGGCCAGCGCGGCCAGCCGCACCGTCTCGCCGTCGGCCAGCGGGGCGCTGAGCCCGGCCAGCTCGGGCCCCTCCAGGAATCCGGTGTCGACGCCGCCCGCGCGCATCACGGGGTGGCGCAGCAGCCGCACCAGCACGTCCCGGTTGGTGGCGGGGCCGTGGACGCGGGCGCCCGCCAGCGCCGCGGCCAGCCGGCGCAGTGCCGTGGGCCGGTCCGGCGCCCAGGCGACGACCTTGGCCAGCATCGGGTCGTAGTGCGTCGGCACCACCGATCCGCTGACCACCCCCGCGTCCACCCGCAGCGTGGCGGTGCCCGAATCCGCGGGCGCGACCGCGAACCCGGCGTCGGCGCCGGGCACCTCGAAGCGGTGCAGCGGCCCGGCCGCGGGACGCCAGCCCGCCGCCGGGTCCTCGGCGTACAGCCGCGCCTCCACCGCGTGCCCGTGCGGCCGCGGCGGCTCCGCGGGCAGCCGGGCGCCCTCTGCGATCCGCAGCTGCCAGGCGACCAGGTCCAGCCGGTAGCGCGCCTCGGTGACGGGGTGCTCCACCTGGAGCCGGGTGTTGACCTCCAGGAAGTACAGGCCGGGGTCGGCCGGGTCGCCGCCGAGCAGGAACTCCACCGTGCCCGCCCCGACATAGCCGATGGCGCGGGCCGCCCGCACCGCCGCCTCGCACAGCCGCTCCCGCAGCGCGGGGCCGACGGCGGGCGAGGGCGACTCCTCCACGACCTTCTGGTGCCGCCGCTGCGCCGAGCACTCGCGCTCGCCGAGCGTCCACACGGTGCCGTGCGCGTCGGCGAGCACCTGCACCTCGACGTGGCGCGCCGGGCGCAGCAGGGGTTCGCAGAACACCGATCCGTCGCCGAAGGCCGACTCCGCCTCGCGCCGCGCGGAGCCGACCGCGGCGGGCAGCGCCGCGGGTTCGGCCACGGCCCGCATGCCGCGGCCGCCACCGCCCGCCGCGGCTTTCACCAGCAGCGGGAAGTCGGCCTCCGTGACCGCGGCCGGGTCCAGTTCTGGCAGGACGGGGACGCCGGCATCGCGCATCGCCTTCTTGGCGGCGCGTTTGTCCGCCATCGCCGCGATCGCCTCCGGCGGCGGCCCCACCCAGGTGAGGCCCGCTTCGGCGACGGCTCGGGCGAAGGCCGCGCTCTCGGACAGGAAGCCGTAGCCGGGGTGCACGGCGTCGGCTCCCGACGCCCGCGCGGCCGCGACGAGCGCGTCGGAGCGCAGGTAGGTGTCGGCGGGGGCGCCGCCGGGCAGCCGCACCGCCCGGTCGGCCTCGGCGACGTGCGGGGCGCCGGCGTCGGGGTCGGCGTAGACCGCGACGGTCTGGACGCCGAGGGCGGCGGCGCTGCGCAGTACCCGCCGGGCGATCTCGCCCCGGTTGGCGACGAGCAGCCGGTCGATGGTCACGGGGGTGGTCCTTCCTCGGCCGCGTTGGGCCGCCTGCCGGTGCCTTGCCGCGCTGCCGCCCGGGCGCACCGGGCGGCAGCGCTCACATCCGGAACACGCCGAAGCCCTGGGCGCCCTCGACAGGCGCGCCGTGCACGGCCGACAGAGCCATGCCCAGCACGGTCCTGGTGTCCCTGGGGTCGATCACGCCGTCGTCGTAGAGCCGCCCGGACAGGAAGAAGGCGTCGGACTCCGCCTCCACCTGGGCCTCGACGGCGGCGCGCATGGCCGCGTCGGCCTCCTCGTCGTAGGGGCGGCCGCGCGCGGCCGCCGCCTGCCGTCCGACGATGGACAGCACCCCGGCGAGCTGGGCCGGCCCCATCACCGCCGATCTGGCGCCCGGCCAGCTGAACAGGAAGCGGGGGTCGTAGGCGCGGCCGCACATGCCGTAGTTGCCCGCGCCGTAGGAGGCGCCCATGACCAGGGTGATGTGCGGGACGGTGCTGTTGGCGACGGCGTTGATCATCATGGCGCCGTGCTTGATGATGCCCTCCTGCTCGTAGCGGGTGCCGACCATGTAGCCGGTGGTGTTCTGCAGGAACAGCAGCGGGGTCGCGGACCGGTTGGCGAGCTGGATGAACTGGGCCGCCTTGCGCGCCTCGTCGCTGAAGAGCACGCCCTGGGCGTTGGCGAGGATGCCGACCGGGTACCCGTGCAGATGCGCCCAGCCGGTGACCAGGCTGGGGCCGTACAGCGGCTTGAACTCGGCGAAGGCGGAGCCGTCGGCGATGCGCGCGATCACCTCGCGCGGGTCGAACGGGACCTTCAGATCCTCGGGGATCAGGCCGAGCAGCTCCTCGGGGTCGTAGCGCGGCTCCCGCGCGGGGCGGGAGGGGCCGGGGCCGGCCTTGCGGTGGTTCAGGGAGGCGACGATCCGCCGGCCGATCCGCAGGGCGTCGTACTCGTCGGCGGCGAGGTGGTCGGCCAGTCCGGAGGTGCGGGCATGCATCCCGGCGCCGCCCAGCGCCTCCTCGTCGGCCCGCTCGCCCGTCGCCATCGCGACCAGCGGCGGGCCGCCGAGGAAGACGCGGGCGCGCTCGTCGACCATGACGACGTGGTCGCTCAGCCCCGGCACGTAGGCGCCGCCCGCGGTGGCGGTGCCGAAGACCAGCGCGACGGTGGGGATTCCGGCCGCCGACAGCCGGGTGAGGTCGCGGAAGAGCCGGCCGCCCGGGATGAAGACCTCCTTCTGGCCCGCCAGGTCGGCGCCGCCGGACTCCACCAGGCTGATCAGCGGCAGCCGGTTGGCCAGGGCGATCTCGTCGGCGCGCAGCAGTTTGCGCAGCGTCCACGGGTTGCTGGCGCCGCCGCGCACGGTGGGGTCGTTGGCGCAGATGACGCACTCGACGCCGGAGACCACGCCGATGCCGGTGACCGCGCTGGCGCCGACCGGGTACTCGGTGCCCCAGGCGGCCAGCGGGGACAGCTCCAGGAAGGGGGAGTCGGGGTCGACCAGCAGTTCGATGCGCTCGCGCGGCAGCAGCCTGCCCCGGGCGCGGTGCCGGTCGGTGTACTTGGGGCCGCCGCCCGCGACAGCCTTGGCCTGCTCGCGTTCGAGGGCCGCGATCCGCTCCAGCTGCGCGGCGCGCCGGGCGGCGTACTCGGCGCCGGAGGTGTCCAGCGCACTGGCCAGCCGCTCGCCGGCGTCCACCGCGCCGATCCCGTCAAGTCCGTCGTCCACAGGCGGTCCTTCCCGGACGGAGTCGTCCACAATCGGCGGCTGCGCCTCGCCCGGCGCACGCCCGGTACGAGATGATGGGTGTCGGGGAGGCCCCCAGGGTGGGCGGGGGTAGGTCTTCTCAGGGCACGCCGCCGGCGCGACGGGGGAAGGCCGGGGGAGGCCGCGGCCCGGGAGGGGCCGCGCGGCGCCCGGGGTCATCCCGGTTCCAGCAGCTCGACCGGCACGTCCACGGTCTGGGCGCGCAGCCACTCCGCCACCCCCTTGGCCTGCGGGTCGAAGCGGCTGGTGGCGGCGACGCCCTCGCCGAGCAGGCCCTCCAGTACGAAGGACAGCGCGCGCAGCTTCGGCAGCCGGTACCGGCGCACCGGCAGGCCGGCCGTCTCGGGCAGCAGTTCGCGCAGCCGGTCCGCGGTCAGGGTGCGGTCCAGCCAGGCCCAGCCCGGATCGTCACGCGCCCACACCCCGAGGGTGGCGTCGCCGCCCTTGTCGCCGCTGCGCGCACCGAGCACCGCGCCGAGCGGCGCCGGGCGCACCGGGCCCGGCTCACCGGGCGGGGCGGGCGCCGCCTCATCGGGCACTTCGGCGAGCGCCAGCACCGGCCCGTCCGCGGGCACCGCCAGCCGCTCGCCGCCGGGCAGCACCACCTCCTGGCGCACCTCGGCCCGGTCCACGTGCGCGGCCGAGAACACCCCGTACGGCGAGCCCCGCCCCGGCGGGGCGGTCAGGTGGCAGCCGGGGTAGGAGGCCAGCGCCAGCTCGACCAGGGCCGAGCTGAAGGCGCGGCCCACCCGCTCGGCGTCGGGGTCGGCGGCCACCACCCGCAGCAGCGCGCTGTGCTCCTGCTCGGTGCGGGCCGACGCCCGGTCGGTGCGGGCCAGCCGCCACTCCAGCCGCCTCGGCCGCGCGGCGCCGAGCGCCGCCTCGGCCTGCGCCCGCACCAGCGCGGCCTTCGCCTCGATGTCGAGCCCGGTCAGCACGAAGGTCACCTCGTTGCGGAAGCCGGCCAGGCGGTTCACCCCCACCTTCACCGCCGGCGGCGGCGGCTCGCCGCGGGCGCCCGACAGCCGCACCCGGTCCGGGCCGGCGGCCTCCAGCCGGACCGTGTCGAAACGCGCGGTGACATCGGGCCCGGCGTAGCGCGGCCCGGTGATCTCGTACAGCAGCTGCGCGGTGACCGTGCCGACGGTGACCGCCCCGCCGGTGCCGGGATGCTTGGTGATGACGGCCGAGCCGTCGGCGTCCACCTCGGCCAGCGGGAAGCCCGGGCTGGTCAGGTCGTGCCCGGCCGCGAGCAGTTCGGTGAAGAAGGCGTAGTTGCCGCCCGTGGCCTGGGTGCCGCACTCCAGCACGTGCCCGGCCGCCGTCGCACCGGCCAGCGCGTCGAAGTCGTCGCGCGCCCAGCCGAAGTGCGCCGCCGCCGGGCCGGCCACCAGCGACGCGTCGGTGACCCTGCCGGTCACCACCACCTCGGCGCCGCGCCGCAGCGCCTCGGCGATGCCCCACCCGCCCAGGTAGGCGTTGGCGGTGACCGCGCCGGGGAAGCCGAGCGCCTCGGCCCGGTGCAGCAATTCGTCGCCGGTCACGTACGCCACCCGCACCGGCAGGCCGCGCCGCTCGGCCAGCCGCCGCAGCGCCGCCGCCAGCCCGGCCGGGTTCAGGCCGCCCGCGTTGCTGACGATCCGCACGCCGCGCTCGGCGGCCAGCGCGAGGGAGTCCTCCATCTGCCGCAGGAAGGTGGCGGCGTAGCCGCGGCCGGGGTCGGCCAGTCGGTCGCGGCCCAGGATCAGCATGGTCAGCTCGGCCAGGTAGTCGCCGGTGAGCACGTCGAGCGGGCCGTCGGCCAGCATCTCGCGGACCGCGCCGAGCCGGTCGCCGTAGAAGCCGGAGGCGTTGCCGATCCGCAGCGGCGCGCTCACCGGGGCGACCCCGTGCCCGGGCCGCGCAGCGCCGTGTCGAGCATGGCCGCCCACTGGCGCAGGATCCGCGCCCGGCGGGCGCCGTCGTCGGTGAGCTGGTCGGCCAGGGCCAGGCCGCGCACCAGGTCCAGGGTGGCCTGGACCGCCTCGCGCACACCGGGCCGCGACTCGTCGGCGCCCAGCAGTTCGACGGCCAGCAGGTGCGTCTCGCGGCCCAGCCGGTTCTCCAGCGGCACCACCAGCTCGCGCAGCGCGGCGTCGGTGCGCGCCGCCACCCACAGCTCCAGGGCGGCGGTGAAGGCGGGGCCGGTGAACAGCTCGGCCAGCAGGTCCAGCGCGGCCCCGGTGCCGGGCCGGCCGCCGGGCAGCCCGGCGGCACGGCGGCGCAGATCGTCGGCGCGCACCCGGCCGATGTGCTCGACGGCCGCGGCGACCAGCTCGCCCCTGGTGCGGAAGTGGTGCAGCTGCGCCCCCCTGGACACCCCGGCCCGGTCGGCCACCACGGTGGTGGTGGTCCCGGCCCAGCCCCGCTCGACCAGGCACTCCACCGTCGCCTCCATCAGCCGCAGCCGGGTCAGCCTGCTGCGCTGCTGCTGCGGCCCCGGTCGGCCCGGCGCGACCGCGGGACCGGCGGCGCCGCCGGATATGTCGCCCATGGCGGAAGCATCGCCCAAGCCGGAAAAAGAAGCAAGCCTGACTGTTTGTTTCCCCCCGGACGGACGCCCGGGGGAGGCGTCCGCGCGGCCGGTGCCGGACGCGCGGATCCGGCGCCGGTGCGCCGGCGCGAATATCCGGAAAGCGAAGCGCGGGGCCTCCCGGAATTAGCCGGTGCTCCCGCCGAAAAACAGGGAGCGGAATTCCCGGGACGCGATTCAGGTGGGAACTGTACGGCAATTTCCGGTCGAATTCACCGGGTCCGGGAGGAACACCGACGAATCACCGGTGCGGCACCGGCGCTGAATGGCCGCCGGGACCGCCGCCCGGCCGCGCCCTGGTGAATGGCGCCCGGCGCGCCCGGGCCGTCGCCGCCGCTCACCCCGGTGCGCCGGGGTGAGCCGCGCGTCACGAAACGTCAGCGGCTGACATTTTCCGCCTCGACCGGCCGCCCCGCCCCCGACCGAGCGGCCGCCTTGGCGAGCGCCTTGTCGTCGGCGCTGAAATCGGGGTCGGCCGACTCCGGCGGGTTGGCCAGATGCCACCGCACCGACCGGCCGATCGATTCCTCGACCGGCCCCGGCGACCAGCCGAGCAGGTCCATGGCCTTGCGGCTGTCGAGCAGGACGTGCTGGACGCTGCTGCCGGTCAGCACCAGGTCGGCCGGGACCCGCGACTCGGGCACCCGCACCAGTTCGGCGCGGTGCCCGGCCGCCGCCAGGATCTGGCGCACCCAGGCCACCACCGGCAGGCTGGTCGGCTCGGCGATGTTGAACACCTCGCCGTGGGCCGCCGGATTGCCCAGCGCCGCCAGCACCGCCCCGGCCACATCGCCCACGTAGACGCGGCTCGCCAGCCAGTCGCCCGGACCCACCGGGATGCGCTCGCGCCCGGCCCGCACCCGGCGCAGCACCGGCTCCTCGCGCCGCTGGTAGTCGTGCTCGCCGTAGACGAAGCCCAGCCGCAGCACGGTGCCGCCCCGCTCCAGGTAGGCGGGCTCCACGTCCAGCTTCTCGTAGCTGTCGAAGTCGTAGTCGCCGATGGCGAAGCCGGCGCCGCGGTGCGGGTAGCGGGTGCGCCGCAGCTCGGCGTCCTCGGTCAGCGGCACCGCCACCGGCTCGGGCGCCGCCCCGCGCATCACGTCGAAGGCCTGGTAGACGTCGGCGCTGGACAGCACCACCACCGGCACGTCGGGCAGGTGCGGCAGCGAGGTGGCGGCGTCGATGCCGCTCATGGCGACGGTGTCGACCACGGCGTCGGGCGCGAAGGCGGCGACCTCGTCGGCGACGGTGTCGAACTCGCGGCGGTCGACGTGCAGGTGGCGGCAGGCCGCGAGCTCCGGCGGCTCGTGGCCGCCGCGGTGCACCACCAGCACCTCGTCGCCCCGCGCCAGCAGCTCGGCCGCCACCCGCCGACCGATGAACTGCGTCCCGCCGATCACGACTACCCGCATCACGACCTCCGCGTCTCGCCAGCCGCGACCGCCCCGGGCCGGGGCGGCGCCTCGGGCAGCCAAGCACCGATACGGTCGCGGCGGAACCGCTTTCAGCGTTCGGCTCAACGGGTTCGCCCGTAGCGGAAGAGGGAACGTCGCCTCGCGGAGCCGTGTTGAACAGCGCGCCCACCCAGCGGCGCCCGGTCGGCGCCGCGTGCGCGGGCGGTCCACGACCACGGCGGAACGGAGCATGGATGAGCGACACGAACTACTCGGCCTGGTCGGCGTTCCGGTCCTACACCCGCGACGAACCCGCCAAGCGGCTGCGGCCCGGCACGATCCCCAGGATCGCCGGCTACGCCCGCCCCTACCTGCGCGACCTGGTGGTCTTCCTCGGACTCGTCGTCTTCGGCGCCCTCATCGTGGTCGCCAACCCGCTCATCATGAAGGCCATCATCGACCAGGGCATCATCCCCGGCGACGCCCGGCTGGTCACCCTGCTGGCGCTCGCCGTGGCCGGGCTTGCGCTGGTCGAGGCAGCGCTCGGCCTGGTCCAGCGCTGGTACTCCTCCCGGCTGGGCGAAGGGCTCATCTACGACCTGCGCACCGAGGTCTACGACCACGTGCAGCGGATGCCGCTGGCCTTCTTCACCCGCACCCAGACCGGCTCGCTGACCAGCCGCCTCAACACCGACGTGATCGGCGCCCAGCGCGCCCTCACCACCACCCTGTCGTCGGTGGTCTCCAATGTGCTCAGCCTGGCCATCGTGCTGGTCACCATGCTGGTGCTCTCCTGGCAGATCACCCTGATCGCGCTGCTGCTGCTTCCGGTCTTCGTGGTCCCCGCCCGGCTGATCGGCAGCAGGATGGCGCGCATCAGCCGCGACCAGATGCAGCTGGACGCCGAGATGAGCGCCCTGATGACCGAGCGCTTCAACGTCGGCGGCGCCATGCTGGTGAAGCTCTACGGCCGCCCCGACGAGGAGTCCAGGCAGTTCGCCGAGCGGGCCGCCAAGGTGCGCGACATCGGCGTGGTCGGCTCCATGTACAGCCGGATCTTCTTCACCGCGCTCACCCTCGTCGCCGCGCTCGCCATCGCCATGGTCTACGGCTTCGGCGGCAACCTCGTCGTCGGCGGCGCCATCGAACTGGGCACCCTGGTCGCGATGGCCGCTCTGCTCACCCGCCTGTACGGCCCGCTCACCGCGCTCGGCAACGTGCACATCGACGTGCTGACCGCCCTGGTCAGCTTCGACCGCGTCTTCGAGGTGCTGGACCTGGAGCCGATGATCGAGGAGAAGCCCGACGCCCGCCCGCTGCCGGCCGGGCCGCTGCGGGTGGACTTCGACCGGGTGCGCTTCCACTACCCCGGCGCCGACCAGGTCTCGCTGGCCTCGCTGGAGTCCGCCGCCCGCCCCGACCGCGCCGCCGCCCCCGGCGGCCCGGGCACCCCCGACGTGCTCACCGACATCAGCTTCACCGCCGAGCCCGGCCAGCTGGTCGCCCTGGTCGGCCCCTCGGGCGCCGGGAAGACCACCATCACCCACCTGGTGTCCCGGCTCTACGACGTCACCGACGGCGCGGTCCGCGTCGGCGGCGCCGACATCCGCGACACCACCCTGCAGTCCCTGCACGACGCCGTCGGCGTGGTCAGCCAGGACACCCACCTGTTCCACGACACCATCCGCGCCAACCTCGCCTACGCCCGGCCCGGCGCCGACGACGCCGAACTGGAGTCGGCGATGCGCGCCGCCCGGCTGGGCGAGCTGCTGGACGCCCTGCCCGAGGGCCTGGACACCGTCGTCGGCGAGCGCGGCTACCGGCTGTCCGGCGGCGAGAAGCAGCGGCTGGCCATCGCCCGGGTGCTGCTGCGCGCCCCCGCCGTGGTGGTGCTGGACGAGGCGACCGCCCACCTGGACTCCGAGTCGGAGTCGGCGATCCAGCAGGCGCTGGCCACCGCGCTGCGCGGCCGCACCGCCATCGTGATCGCGCACCGGCTGTCCACCATCCGCGAGGCCGACCAGATCCTGGTGGTCGACGGCGGCCGAATCGTGCAGCGCGGCCGGCACGACGAACTGGTCGCGCGGGGCGGACTGTACGCTGACCTGTACCGGACCCAGTTCGCCGAGCAGGAGGACGCCGGGCCCGACCCGGCCGACCAGGACCCCGCGCAGGCCGCCGACGCCCGGAGCGCCGTGCGCTGACGGGCGGCGGCCGCGGCCGGGCCGGCGCGGAAGGAGAGCGCGCCGTGCCCACCCGGCTCGTCATCGACACCGACACCGCAGCCGACGACTGCTTCGCGCTGCTGGCCGGCGCACTGCACCCGGCGGCGGACCTGATCGCCGTCACCCTCGTCGCCGGCAACGTCGGCTTCGCCCGGCAGGTGGAGAACGCGCTGATCACCCTGGACGCGGCCGGCCGGCCGGAGGTCCCCGTGCACGCCGGCGCCGAGCGCCCGCTGCTGCGCGAGTGGGTCAGTGCCGAGAACGTCCACGGCGACGGCAGGGGCGGCCACGCCTTCGCGGTGCCCGAGCGGGCGGTGGAGGCCGAGCACGCCGTCGACGCACTGGTGCGCATCGCCCGCGAGCACCCCGGCGAGGTCGACGTGGTCGCCATCGGCCCGCTCACCAACATCGCGCTCGCCGCCCGCCGCGACCCCGCCTTCCCCCGCAATGTGCGCTCGCTGTACGTGATGGGCGGCTCCAACAACGGCCGCGGCAACATCACCGCGGCCGCCGAGTACAACTTCTACGTCGACCCCGAGGCGGCCCGCATCGTCTTCAGCGCCGGCTTCGACACCACCGTCGTCACCTGGAACCTCACCCTGGACCAGGCGCTGTTCGACACGGCGCGACTGGCCGCGATCAGCGCGCTCGACACCCCGCTGTCGCGCTTCTTCGACCTGGTCAACGCGCCCACCCTGGCCTTCGACCGCTCCGTGGGCATCGACGGCAGCACCCACCCCGACTCGCTCACCGTCGCCCTGCTGCTCGAGCCCGGCCTGGTGCGCCGCAGCCGCCGCTACTTCGTCGACGTCGAGACGCAGGGCGAGCTGACCCGCGGCTACGCCGTGTTCGACTGGGGCGTCTTCGGCAAGGAGCCCAACGCCACCGTGGTGGAGGAGATCGACGCGGCCGGCTTCCACCGCTTCATGCTCGACCTGCTCGCCCGCCGCCCCTGAGCCGGCCGGGTCGCGCTCAGATCCCCCGGATGACGCCCCCGTCGACCGGGATCTGCGCGCCGGTCAGGTAGGAGGCGGCGGGGGAGAGCACGAAGGCCGCCACCCGCCCGAACTCCTCGGGGGTGCCGACCCGGCGCAGCGGCACGCCGCGCGCGGTGCGCGCCAGCGCCTCCTCGGGGTCCTCGCCGCGGGCCGCCGCCAGCGAGCGCAGCCGGTCGGTGGCGATGCTGCCGGGCAGCAGCCCGTTCACCCGCACCCCGCTGGGTCCCAGCTCGTCGGCGAGCGCCTTGGCCGCCCCGGCCAGGCCGGGCCGCAGCCCGTTGGAGACGCCGAGCCCGGGGATGGGCTGGCGCACCGAGGTCGACAGCACGAAGGCGATCGAGCCCTCGCCCTCCCGGGCCGCGAGCGCCGAGCCGACCATGCGGGCGATGCGCAGCGCGCCCAGGAAGACGCCGCCGAAGGCGTCGAGCCACACCTCGTCGGGGGTGTCCGCGACCGGGCCGGGCGGCGGGCCGCCCACGCTGACCAGCGCGCCGTCCACCCGGCCGAAGGCGGTCAGCGCGGTGTCCAGCAGCCGGTGCGCGGTGTCGGGATCGGCGTTGTCGGCCACCACGCCGACGACCTGGTCGGCGCCGCCCGCCGTCTCGCCCAGCTCGCGGGCGGCGGCGTCGACGGCCTCGGCGCCCCGGGCGCTGAGCACCACCCGGGCGCCCTCGGCCAGCAGCGCCTGCGCGGCGGCCCGGCCGAGGCCGCGGCTGCCGCCGGTGACGATGTAGACGCGGTCGCGCAGTCCAAGATCCATGCGCCCATTGTGGCCGACGCCCCGGGGAGCTCGGCCGCGGACTACACGTAGCCGAGCCTGCGCAGCTCCTGGCCGGCCACCTTGTCCACCTCGGCGTGCTGGAGCGCCGACAGCCGCAGCCGCCAGCCGCCGATACCGCTGCGGTCGGCCCGCACCAGCTCCACCGCGGACATCCGGGCGTCCAGGAACTCCGACACCGACTGCGCGACCTCCAGCTGCTTGCGGAAGAGGTCCTCGTAGCGCACGGTCATCAGCTGCTCGCGCGGCAGCTCCCCGCGCAGCCGCGCCGACAGCCGCACCGCCCCGCGCCAGCGCATGGCCGCCTTCCCCGCGGTCGACAGCTCCGGCCACAGCGTGCGGTCGGCGTCGTCCTCGACCCCGAAGAACGGGTTGGGGAACTCGTCGGCCACATTGGGGATCTTGAACCAGGCCAGGGCCTGCTCGTCGGCGAGCATGTCGGTGACCACGTCGCGGCCGTCCCTGATCACCTGGATCAGCCGGGCGTCGGTGAAGGCGTGCACCAGCGGCAGCGCACTGTAGATCAGGTCGGGGCCGGCGTCGCCGAAGCGCTCCACCGCCGAGCGGCTCACGCACGGGTAGGAGCTGTTGCCCGCCGCGGCGCGGCACTGCGCCACGCAGTCCGCGCAGTTGCGCGCACTGATCTGCCACGCCTCGGCGAAGGTGTCGCGGATGACCCGCGCGGTGGCGTCGTCGCGCCCCTCGGCGATGGAGGGCCGCCGCGCCAGCGCGTAGGCCATCCGCAGCACCGACGGCTGCCAGACGCTGACGTGGAAGCCCGCGGAGCGCTTCAGCGCCCGCCCCACCAACTCGACCCCCGACAGGGGCGCGCCCAGCACGAATACGGGTCTCCGGACCTTGATGCCGTTGACCACGAGGATGTAGGGCGCCTGCTTCATCGTCGCTCTTAGTGTCGCATTGGATGGGGTACGCCGGAGTACGGGCCGTGGGCCGACACGCCGCTCCGGGGCCGGGGGCCGCGCGGACCGTCACAAGCCGCGCGAATCCGCGATTTAGGGTGCTGGTGTGGAGAGTACCGACAAACCGCGTGAAGATGACCGCGAGATGATCGGACGGGTCGCGGCGTGGGTGCGCGGCGCCCGGGCGATCACCGTGCTCACCGGCGCCGGGATCAGCACCGACAGCGGCATTCCCGACTTCCGCGGCCCGCAGGGGGTCTGGACCAGGGACCCCTCGGCCGCCTCGCGCTTCGACTTCGACACCTACCGCGCCGACCCGGCGGTGCGGCGCGAGGTATGGCGGATGCGCGCCGAGCACCCCGCCTGGACGGCCCGGCCCAACGCCGGCCACCGCGCCCTGGTCGCCATCGAGCGGCTGGGCACCCTGCGCGCACTGGTCACCCAGAACATCGACGGCCTGCACCAGGCGGCCGGCTCGGGCGCGGCGGGCGGGCCGGCGGTCGTGGAGATCCACGGCACCGTGCACGAGGTGGAGTGCCTGGACTGCGAGCGGCGCACCCCCACCCGCCAGGTTCTCGACCGGGTGGCGGCGGGCGAGGACGACCCCGCCTGCCTCGGCTGCGGCGGAGTGCAGAAGGCGGCGACGATCTCCTTCGGCCAGGCGCTGAAAGAGCCGGTGCTGCGGGCGGCCGTGGCGGCCGCCCGCGACTGCGAGCTGCTCCTCGCCATCGGCAGCTCGCTCACCGTGCACCCGGCCGCCGGGCTGGCCGAGCTGGCGGTGGACTCCGGCGCGCGCCTGGTGGTGGTGAACGCCCAGCCCACCCCCTACGACGGCCTGGCCGCCGCCGTACTGCGCGAGCCGATCGGCACGGTGCTGCCCGAGATCGCCGCCCGGGCGGGCGCCTGCGAGGGGCCGGCGGGCTGAGCGCGCCCGGCCGCCCCGGAAGGCCGCGCCGCTAGGGGAGCTTCCAGTCGATCGGCTCGGCGCCCTGCCGCTCCAGCAGCTCGTTCACCCGGCTGAACGGGCGGGTGCCGAGGAAGCCGCTGCGCACCATCGGGCTGGGGTGCGCCGACTCCACGCACGGCACCTCGCCCAGGATCGGCTTGAGATTGCGCGCGTCGCGCCCCCACAGGACCGCCGCCATCGGGGTGCCGCGCGCCACCAGCGCCTTGATGGCGCACTCGGTGATCTCCTCCCAGCCCTTGCTGCGGTGCGAGCCGGGGGAGCGGGGCGCGACCGTCAGGACCTTGTTGAGCAGCAGCACGCCGCGCTCGGTCCACGGGCTGAGGTCGCCGTTGGCGGGCTTGGGGTGGCCGAGGTCGTCGCAGTACTCGCGGAAGATGTTGCGCAGGCTGCCCGGGATCGGCTTGACGTCGGGCGCCACCGAGAAGCTCAGCCCCACCGCGTGGCCGGGGATCGGATAGGGGTCCTGCCCCACCACGAGCACGCGCACATCGGCGAAGGGCTGCTTGAAGGCGCGCAGCACGTTCTCGCCGGCGGGAAGGTAGCTGCGGCCCGCGGCCACCTCCTCGCGCAGGAACTCGCCCATCCGGGCGATGCGGTCGGCGACGGGCTCCAGCGCCCGCGCCCAACCGGCTTCGACATTGTCCGCCAGGTTTCGTCCAGCCATGGCGCACACCATAGCGGCGCCCGGTGACGGCGCGGGCCGAAACAGCCCGCGCCGCAGGCGGACCCGCGCCGCGGGGCGCCCGCCGCCCCACCGCGGGCCCGCCGGTTCTCCTAGGATGAAGCGGTCCCTCGTGGAAACCCACCGACGCTCCGGGAAGACCGCCGTGTACCCACCAGAACCCGGGCCGACCCCGGCCCAGCGCCCGGCGGCCGGCCCGCCGGGCCCGCCGCACCAGCCGCCGCAGGGCCCCTACGGGCCGCCGGCGCCGCCCCCGGGCGGGCGGTTTCCGCACGGAGTGCCGGGTCCCCAGGGCGGGCCCGGAGCCGGACCCGGGCCGCAGGGCGGACCCGGTCAGGCCGGGCCGCCGCCCGGCTGGCCGCCGCCTCCGGGCTGGAGCGGGCCGTCCGGAGCGCCGCCGCCCGGCCCGCGCGCGCCGCGCCGCCGCACCGGGCTGGTGGCCGGCATCGTGGCGGGCGTGCTGGCACTCGTCGTGGTGCTCGCGGGCGCCGCGGTCTGGCTGCTGCGCGAACCCGCCGCGCCGGGCAGCATCGCGGGCGCGGGCCTGACGATCGCGCTCGGCGAGGACGGCGGCATCGCGCTGGCCTCCGGCGCGGCCGACGCCCCCGTCGTGGAGCTGTGGGTCGACTACGCCTGCCCGCACTGCCGCATGTTCCACCAGGAGTCCGGGGAGGGCCTGGCGCAGATGGCCGCCGACGGCGACGCCCAGGTGGTCGTGCGGCCGGTGAGCGTCTTCGCGGGCGCCGGGGAGCCCGACGCCGGCAACTCGCTGCGGGCCGGCTCGGCGGCGCTGTGCGCGGCCGAGTACGGCAGCGCCGCGGCCTGGACCGCCTACAACGACCGGCTCTTCACCGAGCAGCCGATGCAGGGCGACCCCGGTTTCGAGGCCGACCGGCTGGTGGCCTGGGGCCAGGAGGCGGGCATCGACGACCCCGCGTTCGCCGGCTGCGTGTCGGAGGGGCGCTACACCGACGAGCTGGCGGTCTACACCCAGGAGGCCATCACCCGGTGGGGCTCCTTCGGCACCCCCACCGTCGCGGTGGAGGGCGAGCAGGTCAGCGGCTCCGGCGGCGCCCTGCCGACCCTGGAGCAGATCCGCGAGGCGGCCGGCGGCACCCCGGTCTGAGCCGCACCGAGGCGCGCCGCCCGGCTGCTCAGCCGCCGGCGGCGCGCCCGTCGCGGCAGCGCTCGCCGCGCCGGTGGCCGTCGTGCAGGGTGAGGTTGTAGGCGGTGGTCACCAGCGGCACGTGGCTGAACGCCTGCGGGAAGTTGCCGACCATCCGGCCGATCCTGGGGTCGTACTCCTCCGCGAGCAGCCCGACGTCGTTGCGCAGGGCCAGCAGCCGCTCGAACAGCTCGGTGGCCTCCTTGCGCCGGCCGATCAGGTGCAGCGCGTCGGCCAGCCAGAAGCTGCAGGCCAGGAAGGCGCCCTCGTCGCCGGGCAGGCCGTCGACGGCGTCGGAGCCGTCGGTCGCCTCGATCGGGTAGCGCAGCACGAAGCCGTCGACCATCAGCTCACGCTGGATCGCCTCCACCGTGCCGACGACGCGGGGGTCGTCGGGCGGCAGGAAGCCCACCACCGGGATCAGCAGCAGCGCGGCGTCCAGGTTGGTGCCGCCGTAGTACTGGGTGAAGGTGTTGCGGTCGGGGTCGTAGCCGTGCTCGCAGACCTCGGCGTGGATGCGGTCGCGCAGCTCCTTCCACCGCTCCACCGGGCCGTCCTTGCCGAACTCCTCGACCATGCGCACCGCGCGGTCGGCCGCCACCCAGGCCATCACCTTGGAGTGCACGAAGTGCCGGCTGGGGCCGCGCACCTCCCACAGCCCCTCGTCGGGGGTGTCCCAGGTGAACTCCAGGTAGTTCGTCAGCGAGCGCTGCAGCCCCCAGACGTGGCCGGCGCCCTCCAGGCCCGACTGGCGGGCCAGGAACAGCACGTCCATGACCTCGCCGTAGACGTCGAGCTGGAACTGGTTCACGGCGGCGTTGCCGATGCGCACCGGCCGGGAGCCCTCGTAGCCGGGCAGCCAGTCGGGCTCCCACTCGGGCAGCCGCCGCTCGCCCAGCACGCTGTACATGATCTGCATGTCCTGGGGGTCGCCGGCCACCGCGCGCACCAGCCACTCGCGCCAGGCCTCGGCCTCCTCGGTGTAGCCGCTGCGCAGCAGCGCCTCCAGGGTGATCGTGGCGTCGCGCAGCCAGCAGTAGCGGTAGTCCCAGTTGCGGACGCCGCCGAGGTCCTCGGGCAGCGAGGTGGTGGGCGCGGCGACGATGCCGCCGCTGGGGGCGTAGGTGAGGGCCTTGAGGGTGATCAGCGAGCGGACGACGGCGTCGCGGTACTTGCCGTCGTAGGTGCAGGTGGCGACCCACTCGGTCCAGAAGCGCTCGGTCTCGGCCAGCGCCGGCTCGGGGTCGGCGTGGTCGGGCTCGGCCTGGTAGGAGGGGTGCCAGGTGAGGACGAAGGGCACCCGCTCGCCCGCGCGGACGGTGAACTCCGCGTCGTGCTTGAAGTTGTGGCCCTCCAGGTCGACCGGGCTGGCCAGCCAGACGGCGTCGGGGCCGGCGATCCCGACCAGCTCGGAGTGGTCGTCGCGGTGCATCCACGGCACCACCCGGCCATAGTCGAAGCGCAGCCGCAGCTCGGTGCGCATCTCCACGGTGCCCGACAGGCCCTCCACGATCCGCACCACGTCGGGCGCCTGGCCGCGCGGCGGCATGAAGTCGATGACCCGGACGCTGCCGGTGGGGGTGTCCCACTCGGTCTCCAGGATGAGGGTGTCGCCGCGGTAGCGGCGGCGGTCGGCGCGCGGGCCGCCGTCACGCGGCCGGATCGACCAGTTGCCGTGGTCCTCGGTGCCGAGCAGGGCGGCGAAGAAGGCGGGGGAGTCGAAGCGGGGCATGCACAGCCAGTCGATGGATCCGTCGCGGCCGACGAGGGCCGCCGACTCCATGTCGCCGATCAGCGCGTAGTCCTCGATCCGCCCGGCCATCTGCCACCGTCCCGCCTCGTCGCGCGCCGGCACGCCGCCCGCCGGTCGCCAAGTAGATGCCCACTGTAGGAGACCATGATTCCAGCGGTGCCGACCTGCTCCGGCCACCGGCCGCCGCCGCGCCCGGCTAGCGGGGCCCCTGCGGGGCGGACACCGTCAGGCGGCGCAGGAAGAACTGCACGATCGGGCCGATCCCCAGGGCGAACAGCAGCGTGCCGATCCCGACCGTGCCGCCGAGCAGGAAGCCGACGGCCAGCACGGCCAGCTCCACCGCGGTGCGCGCCAGCCGCGGCGAGACGCCGCGCGCGGCCAGGCCCGTCATCAGCCCGTCGCGCGGCCCGGGGCCCAGGCCCGCGCCGATGTAGCAGCCGCTGCCGACGGCCACGACGACGATCCCGAGCAGGAGGAAGGCCCAGCGCCACGGCCACTCCTGCGGCTCGGGCAGCAGCCACAGCGACACGTCGACGGCGGGGCCGAGCGCCAGCACATTGCAGAGGGTGCCCAGGCCCGGGCGCTGGCGCAGCGGGATCCACAGCAGCATCACCAGGGCGCCGACGATGACCGTCCAGGTGCCGACGGACAGCCCGGTGCGCAGCGACAGGCCCTGGTGCAGCACGGTCCAGGGGTCCAGGCCGAGCCCGGACTCCAGCTGGAGGGCGGCGCCGAGGCCGAACAGGTAGAGCCCGGCGAAGAGCTGGACCAGCCGCCTGGCCCGGGGGCGGGGGAGCAGCGCGGCCCGCGCCGGGCGGGCCGCGATTGGCCCGGTGTCCGCCGGGCCACTCGTAGAGGTTGACGAAGCCATGCTGGCCAGACTCGCGCAAGTGGCCTTGATTTTATATAGCCAATACGCAAAAGTGGCCTTATGTCTGATGGTCCTGGCGGAGTGGCCGTGAGCGGTCCCGGGCCGGCGGGCGAGCGGCGGCTGAGCGGGCGCCAGCTCGGGCGGCTGGTCCGCCCGGGCGCCGCGCCCGAGCCGCCCGGGCCCTACTACGCGGCGCTGGCCGACACCGTGCGCGGCCTCATCCTGGACGGGCGGCTGCCGGTGCGCACCCGGCTGCCCGCCGAACGCGACCTCGCCCGCGCGCTCGACGTGAGCAGGACCACCGTCACCGCCGCCTACAACCGGCTGCGCGAGACGGGCTTCGTGGAGTCCCGGCACGGCTCCGGCAGCTGGACGGCGCTGCCCGTGCCCGGCGGCGGCTCCGGCGGCATCACGCTCACCCCCGACGCCGAGCACGTCGACCTCGGCGTGGCCGCCCCCGGCGCCGTCAGCCGGGTCGCCCCGGCCGCGGTGGCCGCGGCGCACCGGCTGGCCGAGCACACCTCGGGCCAGGGCTACACCACCACCGGCCTGCCCGAGCTGCGCGCCGCCGTCGCCGGCCACTACACCGCGCGCGGCCTGCCCACCGCCCCGGAGCAGATCTTCATCACCAACGGCGCCCAGCAGGGCGTGGCGCTGCTGCTGCGCTGCCTGCTCGGCCCCGGCGACGGCCTGCTCATCGAGTCGCCCAGCTACCCGCACCCGATGGCCGCCGCCCGCGACCTCGGCGCCCGGCTGGTCCCCGTCGGCGTCACCGCCGAGGGCTGGGACCTCGGGCTGACGACCTCGGCGCTGCGCCAGTCCGGCGCCCGCGCCGGATACCTCATCCCCGACTTCCACAACCCCACCGGCGCCGTGATGCCCGCCGCCGCACGCGCCGAGCTGGTGGCCGCCGCCCGCGCGGCGGGCGCCGCCCTGATCGCCGACGAGAGCACCGCCGAGCTGGCCATCGACCCCGTCGAGATGCCGCCGCCGCTGGCCGCCTTCGACCCCGACGGGCGGGTGCACAGCGTCGGCTCGCTGTCCAAGCTGGTCTGGGGCGGGCTCCGCGTCGGCTGGGTGCGCACCACGCCGCCCATGGTGGAGCGGCTGGCCGCGCTGCGCTCCCGCGTCGACCTCGCCGGGCCGCTGCTGGAGCAGCTGCTCGCCCTGGAGCTGATGCCCGCGCTGGCCGAGATCCGCGCCGAGCGCGCCGCCGGCCTGCGCGCCGGGCGCGACGCCCTGCTGGCCGCCCTCGCCGCCGAGCTGCCGCACTGGCGGTGCCCGAGCCCGCCCGGCGGCCTCGTCGTCTGGGCCGAGCTGCCCGAGCCCGTCGCCGGGCGGCTGGCCGAGGCCGCCGCACGCCAGGGCGTGCGGGTGGTGCCCGGACCCGTCTTCGGCATGGAGGGCACCCTGGAGCGCTACCTGCGCATCTCCTACGCCCGGCCCACCGAGGTCCTGGCCGGCGCGGTGGCCCGGCTCGCGGCGGCCGACGCGCAGGTGCGCGCCAGCGCGCCCGGACGCCCCGCGCTGCCGTACGTATGACCCGGTTCGAACCGCTTGCGCCGTACCGGGGCGCTCACCGGTACTGCTAGCGTGGCGCCACGCGGCACCCCGGCGGCGGCGCGTCGCGCCGCCCCGAGAGCGGCCGCGCCCGGGGCCCGACCCCTCCTCTCCAGGGTCCCGGGCGCGGTCTTCGGGGCGCGGGCCCGGCCGGGCACCGCCCCGAGCCCGGGCGAACGGCTTGAATCGATCACCCTGGCATGATGCGATTCTGCGCAGCGGACGTGATCCGCGCCACAACCGCATCTGGAAGGGGCATCCGATGACCCGGACCGCCGTGCTCGCCGCCCGCGCCGAGATCGAGGCCGAGATCTCCGGCCTCACCCTGGTCGACTGGTTCGACCGCGCGGCCGACGGCCACGGCGACGCCCCCGCGCTGTCGGACCCGGTGGGCGGCTCCTGGCGCACCCTCAGCTGGTCGCGGTACCGCGAGGAGGCCAGGCGGCTGGCCGCCGGCCTCATCGACGCGGGCACCGCCCCCGGCGAGGTCGTCGCGCTGATGCTGCCCAACTGCGCCGACCACCTCATCGCCGACTTCGCCGCCCTGCAAGCCGGCGCCGTGCCGCTGAGCGTCTACGCCACCCTCGCCCCCGAGCAGGTGGCCCACATCGCCGCCGACTCCCGCGCCCGCGTCGCCGTGCTCGACGGCGCCGAGGAGCTGGCCCGCTGGCGGCCGGTGCTGCACCAGCTGCCCGAGCTGCGGCTGATCGTGCTGCGCGACGCCGCCGCAGTGCCCGCCGACGGCGGGCCGGACGGCGCCTCCCGGGTCGGCTACCTCTCGCTGGCCGAGCTGCGCGCCCGCGGCGACGCCCTCGGCGCCGCCGGACAGGCCGCCGTGGCAGGCCGGGCGGCCGCCCTCGGCCCCGAGGACACCGCCACCCTGCTGTACACCTCCGGCACCACCGGCGTGCCCAAGGGCGTGATCGAGACCCACCACCAGGTGCTCTACCAGGTCGAGGCGGCTCAGCGCCGGCTGCGGCTGCCCGACGGCCTGGTCACCCTCTCCTACCTCTCGCTGGCGCACATCGCCGAGCGGGTGGTCAGCACCTACCTGCCGCTGCGGCTGCACGGGGCCGTCCACTTCTGCCCCGACTCCTCGCGGCTCGCCGAGCACCTGCTCAGGGCCCGCCCGCAGCTGATGTTCGGCGTGCCGAGGACCTGGGAGAAGATGCACGCCCGGCTGAGCGCCGCCCTGGCCTCCCAGCCCGACGACGCCGCCCGCGCCGAGGTGGAGCGCGCCATGGAGCTGGGCCGCGCCCACGCCGAGGCCGCCCAGTACGGCCGCACCGTCCCCGCCGACCTCGCCGAGCGCTTCGCCAAGGCCGACGAGGCCGTGCTCAAGCCCATCCGCGCCCTGATCGGCCTGGACCGGGCCGTCTTCTACGGCACCGCGGCCGCCCCGATGCCCGACACCGTGCTGCGCTTCTTCACCGGCCTGGGCATGGTCGTCGCCGACATCTACGGCATGACCGAGAACGCCGGGGCGAGCACGATGAACAGTCCCGACTGCTACCGCCTCGGCACGGTCGGCCGCGCCCTGGACGGCATCGAGCTGCGCACCGCCGAGGACGGCGAGCTGCTGGTGCGCGGCCCCGTCAACACGCCCGGCTACCTCAACCAGCCCCACGCCACCGCCGCGCTGGCCGGCGCCGACGGCTGGCTGCGCACCGGCGACCTCGCCGAGATCGACGACGACGGCTTCGTGCGCATCCTGGACCGCAAGAAGGAGCTGATCATCACGGCCGGCGGCGAGAACATCTCACCCGCCTCCATCGAGAACCTGCTCAAGGAGCACCCGCTCATCAGCCAGGCGCTCGCCTACGGCGACCGCCGCCCCTACCCGGTCGCGCTGCTCACCCTGGACCCCGAGGCCGCCCCCGCCTGGGCCAGGGCCGCGGGGGTGAGCGGTCCCGAGCTGGACGACCTCGGCCTGCTGGCCGCCCACCCCGTGGTGGTGGAGGAGGTGCAGCGCGCCGTCGACCGCGCCAACCGGCGGCTGGCGCGGGTGCAGCAGGTCAAGCGCTGGCGGCTGCTGAGCGCGGAGTGGACCCCCGAGACCGACGAGCTGACCCCCAGCCTCAAGCTCAAGCGCCGCGTCATCACCGCCAAGTACGGTGCCGAGATCAGCGCACTGTACGACGCCTGAGCGCCGCCCGCCCCCGGCTCAGCCCGGCTGCAGCACCGACTCCACGAACTGGGTGACGTCGGTGAACACCTCGCGCCGGTTGGTCTCCTTGAACACCTCGTGCCGGGCGCTCGGGTAGATCCGCTCCACCATCCGGCTGCCGCGCACCACCTCGATGCCCAGCCGGGTGTCGGCGATCGGCACCAGGCGGTCGTCGCCGCCGTGCAGCCACAGCGTCGGCAGCGCCTCCAGCCGGCCGCCCGCGTTGATGGTGTTCAGCATGGCCATGATCGACTGGAGCGTGCGCCGCTGGAAGGAGCCGTGCCACACCAGCGGGTCGTTGACGTACTCGGCGCCGACCTTCTCGTCGCGGGAGAGCGTCGCCGGGTCGATCGGGGTGTCGGGCACCCGCTCGTGCTGCAGCAGCGACAGCACCGTGGTCCACACCCCCAGCACCGGCCCGGACAGCACCAGCGCGGCCAGCCACGGGCGGTACCGCTGCGCGTAGCGGGTGGCGATCATCCCGCCCAGCGAGTGGCCGATCAGCACGATCGGCAGCCGGGTGTGCTCGGCGCGCACCTGCTGCACCAGGCCGTGCAGGTCCTCCACCACCGCCTCGAAGTCGTCGATCACCACCCGCTCGCCGGCCGAGCGGCCGTGGCCGCGGTGGTCCAGGCCGTACACGGCGGCGCCGTGCCCGGCCAGCCAGGAGGCCAGCTCCTCGTAGCGCCCGATGTGCTCGCCGTAGCCGTGCGCCAGGATCGCGATGTAGGCCGCCGGCCGGCTCTCGTCGTACCAGGACCGGGCGAACAGCTGGCCCGCGCTCCCCGAAATCCCCCACTCGCGGGTCTGCACCACGGTTCTTCCTCCCGTTACGGCCCAACGGCCGGAGTCGCGCCGTGCCCGCCCTCCCCGGCGCGGCACAGCGGTCGCCAATTGTAGGACAGCCCGGACTCCAGCGGTCCGCGGCGGTCCCGCGGTAGCGCCGCGACCGGACGAGACGCGGAGGTCTCGCAGGTCGCGGGCGACCGCACACCACTGTGCCCGGAATATGGCGGCCCGGTCGAACCAGGGCCGATGGTGGCCAGCGCGCCCGGGGCCGCGGGCGGACGCGGGGCCGGAGAAGGGGCCTTACCCGGTCGTCACGGGCGCAAGCCGACGTTTCCGCCCCAATCGCCCGGGCACCGGCCGGTTGAGGCCGACCGCCCGGAACGAGGAGGCCCGATGGACACCGTTGGCATCGTCATCATCACCGTAGTGCTCACACTGGTCGCTGTCGCGGCGATCGCGCTCGTCGTCCGCCCCCGCATGCGCAGCCGGCACCTGCAGCGCACCTTCGGACCCGAGTACGACCGCGTCGTCGAAGACGCCGACGACCGCCGCTCCGCCGAGCGGGAGCTGGCCGAGCGGGAGCGCCGCCACGCCGATCTCGACCTGCGCCCGCTGGACCCCGAGACGCGCGAGAGCTACCGCGACGAGTGGATGCGGGTGCAGGAGCGCTTCGTGGACGAGCCCGCCGAGTCGGTGCTGGAGGCCGACCGGCTCGTCACCTCGCTGATGACCGAGCGGGGCTACCCGACCGCCGACTACGAGCAGCGGCTGGCCGACCTGTCGGTCGAGCACGGCCACACCCTCCAGCGCTACCGCGCCGCCCACGACATCACCACCCGCGCCGGCCGCCCCGCCTCCACCGAGGAGCGCCGCGAGGCGATGGTGCACTACCGCGCCCTGTTCGAGGAACTGCTCGACGACGGCGCCCCCGCCGCCCCCCGTCCGCGCGCGCAGACGCGCCCCGGCGGCACCGAGCCCGACGGCGTGCCCGCCCCGCGCCCGTCGGCCTCCGACACCGCCGCCGACGCCGACCGCGGCACGCGCGCCTGAGCGCCGACCCCGAACCCCCGGACCCCCGGACCCCCGAAGGAGCGAGTCAGATGAACGAGCGCCGCCCCCCGAGCGCCGAGGACCTGGTCGCGGACGACCGTTCCGGTGTCCGCGCGGACGGCCGGGCGCCGGAGCGCACGGCCGCCGCCGAGGACCCCGTCACCACCGGCCGCCACCAGGTCCCAGAGGCGGCCGGCTCCGGCGAGGACCGCGGCGGCCGCCCGCACGCCGTCAAGCCCCGGGTCGCCACCGGCACCGCCCGCCAGGGCACCGCCGGTGCGGCGCCCGCCGCCCGCGACGACGGCGAGGGCACCGGCACGGCCGCCGGTGCGACCACGGCCCCCGCGACCGGCGAGGGGGCCGACCCGGCGCCCGGCACGCCGAGCGGCACCGAGGCCACCGCGACCGGCGACCGCACGGCCGCCGGCACACGCGCCGGCGGCCGCACCGCCCCGGCCGCAAGCCGCGACGGCGCGAAGCCGGCCACCGCCGCCGCGAGCCTCGACGGCCACCGCACCACCACCGCGGGCACCACCCGCCCCGACGCCGCCGAGGGAGCGGCCGCCCTCTTCCCCGGCGGTGCAGCGGACCGCTACGGCGAGCGCTGGCGGGAGCTCCAGGCGGGCTTCGTGGACGACCCCCGGGAGGCCGTCCGCGGCGCCGACGCCCTGGTGGGCGAGGTGATGGACGAGCTCGCCCGCACCTGCACCGACCACCGGCGCGCGCTGGAGCAGGGCTGGAGCGGCGGCGACGCCGACGGCGAGCAGACGGAGCGGATGCGGCTGGCGCTGCGCCGCTACCGCGCGTTCTTCCACCAACTGCTGGGCACCCGGGGCTGAGGCCCCGGCGCCGCCGGCCGGGCGCGGCGGGGCGGCGCGCCCCGTCGCGCCCAATCCGTGATCGTGCGGCGCCGCGACCGGGCCCGGGCGTTGTCTAAGGTGGAAGGGAGGGCGGCCCGCCGGACGGGCCGCGAGGAGGTGTCCGATGCGGCTGGCCGACTCCCACGGCCGGGTGGCGACCGACCTGCGGGTCTCGCTCACCGACCGGTGCAATCTGCGGTGCAGCTACTGCATGCCCCCCGAAGGGCTCGACTGGCTGCCCAGACCCGAATTGCTCACTGACGACGAGGTAAACCGGCTGGTGCGCGTCGGCGTCACCCGGCTCGGCATCACCGAGGTGCGCTTCACCGGCGGCGAACCGCTGCTGCGCCGCGGCCTTCCCGGGATCATCGCCGCCGCCACCGCGCTCGACCCGCGCCCCCGCACCGCGCTCACCACCAACGGCATCGGGCTGGCCCGGCTGGCCGGGCCGCTCGCCGAGGCCGGCCTCGACCGGGTGAACGTCTCGCTGGACACCCTGCGCCCCGACGTGTTCAAGCGGCTGGCCCACCGCGACCGCCTCGACGACGTCCTGGCCGGACTCGCGGCCGCCGAAGCGGCCGGACTCACCCCCGTCAAGGTGAACGCCGTGCTGATGCGCGGCGTCAACGAGGCCGACGCCGCCCCGCTGCTCGACTACTGCGTCGAGCGCGGCTACCAGCTGCGCTTCATCGAGCAGATGCCACTGGACGCCCAGCACGGCTGGCGGCGCGAGGACATGATCACCGCCGCCGAGATCCTCGACCTGCTGGCCGCCCGCCACGACCTCGCCGCCGTCGGCGCCGACGAGCGCGGCAGCGCCCCGGCCGAGCTGTTCACCGTCGACGGCGGCCCCGCCACCGTCGGCGTCATCGGCTCGGTCACCCGCCCGTTCTGCGGCGACTGCGACCGCGTCCGGATCACCGCCGACGGCCAGGTCCGCAACTGCCTGTTCGCCCGCGAGGAGTCCGACCTCCGCGCGCTGCTGCGCGGCGGCGCCGACGACGACGACATCGCGCTCGCCTGGCGCGCCTCGGTCGCCCGCAAGCTCCCCGGCCACGGCATCGACGACCCCTCCTTCCTCCAGCCGGCCCGCCCCATGTCGGCCATCGGCGGCTGAGGCGACAGGCCGTGTGGGGCGCCGAGGCCGCCGAGGCCAAGTTCGACGCGATCATCCTCGCCGGGGGACAGGGGCGCCGCATGGGCGGCGTCGACAAGCCCGAGCTGCGGCTGGGCGACCACACCCTGCTGGAGCGGGTCGCCGCCGCCGTCTCCGGCGCCGACCGGCTCATCGTGGTCGGCCCGTACCGCAGTTCGCCGAGCCACGCCATCTACGTGCGCGAGGAGCCGCCGGGAGCCGGACCGGTGCCGGCGCTGGCGGCCGGGCTCACCCAGGTGCGGGCGCCGTGGGTGGCGGTGCTCGCCGCCGACCTGCCGTTCCTGGACCCCGACGCCGTCACCGTGCTGCGGCGCTCCGCCCACGGCCACGCGGGCGCGCTGTTCACCACGCCGGGGCGCGGCGGCGGGCGCCCGCACGACCAGTGGCTGGCCGGCATCTGGCACACCGCCACCCTCCAGCTGGCCCTGGCCGCCTACGAGGGCAGCTCGCTGCACGGCCTGCTCCGCCCGCTCGACCCCGCCAGGGTCACCGACGACGACCGGCCGGGCTCGCCCACCTTCGACCTGGACACCCCCGAGGACCTGGGCGCGGCGCGCGCCTTCGAGAAGTAGCCGGGGCTCCCCTCAGCCGGAGCCCGGCGCCGGGAAGCCGGTGACCTCGCGCAGGAAGCCGCGCCGGTCCAGGAAGGACCGCAGGTAGTCGAGGTGCCCGTCGCAGGCCAGCCAGGTCTTGCGCCGATCGGGGGTGTGCAGTGCGGGGTTGTTCCACCGCAGCGCCCACACGGCCGGCGCCCTGCAGGCGGCGCGTGAGCAGTGCGCGGCACCGCCGGGCGGGGGAGCGGACTCGGACACGCTCAGCACCCTTCGAATCCGGTACCGCCGGAGGCCGCGCCGTCGAATACAGCGCTCACAGAGAAAAGGCGACGCCGGGTGGCTACGGGGGCAAACCACCCGGCG
Organism: Allonocardiopsis opalescens; assembly: GCF_003002095.1. GTDB lineage: Bacteria > Actinomycetota > Actinomycetes > Streptosporangiales > Streptosporangiaceae > Allonocardiopsis > Allonocardiopsis opalescens. The sequence continues at coordinate 208,350 of NZ_PVZC01000004.1, forward strand.
TCGCGGCAGACGTTTCGACGGGGGCTCGAAACGTCACTGCCCGCGCTTCGACGGGGGTACGAAGCGCTCGTCCTAATGTACACCGCGTTCCCCCCTATGACGTCAAGAGTCAATTCATGAGATCTCATTGTGGCCGTCGGCGTCGCGGCCGCCGGGAAGGGCGCGGCGGGCCGGCCGGTCCACGAAGCGCGGCGAGCCCGGGCGGTCGGTGCGGCCGGCGTTGGCGGCCGACACCGCCACGTAGGGCAGGAAGACCGCGCCCACGATCAGCCCCGCCGCCAGCCACGGCCACCGGTAGCAGGCGAGCGCGGCCAGGAAGCAGCCCAGCCGCACCGACATCATCACGATGTAGTGCCGCTGGCGCCGGTCGATGTCCTCGGAGCGGGGAGGGAGCGCGTCGGTGACCGTCTGCGCCGCCTCCCGGCTCCGGGCGAAGGGGTGCCTGAAGGAGACCACCCTCCGAGTCTACGACCGCCCCTCAAGACGCCTGGCTGACCGTCGACATGTTGAAGTCGGGCACCCTGACCGGCGGCATCGCGGTACGGGTGAAGTAGTCGCCCCACTCCCGCGACAGCGCGGGGACGGTGGCGCCCGCCTCGGTGATCCGGTCCAGCAGCCCGACCGGGGACTCGTTGAACCGGAAGTTGTTCACCGCCCCGGTCACCTCGCCGCCCTCCACCAGGTACACGCCGTCGCGGGTGAGCCCGGTCAGCAGCAGCGTCTGCGGGTCGACCTCGCGGATGTACCACAGGCAGGTGAGCAGCAGCCCGCGCTCGGTCCGCGCCACCATCTCGTCCAGGCTCTCGGCCGCCCCGGGGCGGGCCAGCACCAGGTTGTCCACGCCCGGGGTGACCCGCAGGCCGGTCAGTTCGGCGGAGTGGCGGGTCTGCGACAGCGCGGCCAGCCGCCCGTCCTCGATCCACGGGGTGCGGCCGAGCGGCAGCCCGTTGTCGAAGGCCGAGGAGTCGCGCCCGGGCGCGTAGGCGACCACGAAGGGCGCGCACTCCAGCCCCGGCTCGGCGGGGTCGCTGTAGAGGGTGAGCGGGAGCGCGGCCAGCCGCTCGCCCACCCGGGTGCCGCCGCCCGGCGCGCTGAACACGGTGCGGCCCTCGGCGGCGTCGCGAGCGTTGAGGGTCCAGTAGAGGTAGATCATCAGGTCGGCGACGGCCGAGGGCGGCAGCAGGGTCTCGTAGCGGCCCGCGGGAAGGTCGACCCGGCGGCTCGCCCAGTCCAGCCGCCGGTGCAGCTCGGCGCTGATCGCCGGCACGTCGACGTCGGAGAAGTCGCGGGTGGCGCGGCCGACGAAGGCGGACCGGGACATGTCGGCGGACTTGGCGTTCACCTCCACCGTGCCGGTGGGCTGGTCGTGGCGGAGCCGCAGCCCGCCGGAGGTGCCGACGAACACCGACTCCACGCCGTGCTCGGCGAAGCCGTACAGGCGGTGCCCGGCCGAGGCCGCGGCGTCGAAGGCCCCGCCCAACCGCTCGGCGAAGCCGGCCAGCACCTCGATGCCGGTGGAGGCGGGCGGGGCGTCCCAGTCGCCGCCCAGCGGCGCGCCGGGCGGCACCAGCGGCTGGGCGTCCTCGGCCGGCGCGGCGTCGCGGCTGGCGGCCACGGCCGCCGCCACCACCTCGCCGATCTGGTCGTCGCGCAGCCCGCTGCGCGCCATCACACCGGCCGCGGTGCCCCCGGAGCGGGCGGTCAGCGCGATCACGGTCAGCGTGCGCTTGCGGCCCACCCCGTTGGTGGTGAGGGTGTTGCCGGCCCAGCGCAGGTTCGCGGTGGCGGTCTCGGTCACGATGGCGATGGTGTCGTCGGCCGTGCTGGCGGCCAGCGCGCGCTCCACCACCGCCTGCGGGGCCAGCGCCGTGGGGGGTAGTGGCTCCGACGCCTGGGTCACGATCCTGCCTCCTGCACCGTGTTGAGAATCCGGACGCCCTCGAACAGGGCGGACGGGCAGCCGTGGCTCACCGGGGCCACCTGGCCCGGCTGGCCCTTGCCGCAGTTGAAGGCCCCCGCCAGCAGGTAGGTGCCCGAACCGCCGACCGCCCGCATGGAGTTCCAGAAGTCGGTGGTGGTCGCCTGGTAGGCGGCGTCGCGCAGCTGGCCGGCCAGCCGGCCGCCCTCGATGCGGTAGAAGCGCTGGCCGGTGAACTGGAAGTTGTAGCGCTGCATGTCGATGGACCAGCTGCGGTCGCCGACGATGTAGATGCCGCGCTCGACTCCGCCGATCAGGTCGTCGGTGCTCGGCCCCTCGCCGGGGGCGGGCCGCAGCGAGACGTTGGCCATCCGCTGCAGCGGCATGGTGGCGGGGGAGTCGGCGAAGGCGCAGCCGTTGGAGCGCTCGAAGCCCTGGAGCCGCGCCATCCTGCGGTCGAGCTGGTAGCCCACCAGCACGCCGTCCTTGATCAGGTCGAAGGTGCCGGTGGCCACGCCCTCGTCGTCGTAGCCGATGGTGGCCAGGCCGTGCTCGGCGGTGCGGTCGCCGGTGACGTTCATGATCGGCGAGCCGTACTGGAGGGTGTTCAGCTTGTCCAGGGTGGCGAAGGAGGTGCCGGCGTAGGCGGCCTCGTAGCCGAGCGCGCGGTCCAGCTCGGTGGCGTGGCCGATGGACTCGTGGATGGTCAGCCAGAGGTTGGTGGGGTCGATGACCAGGTCGTAGCGGCCCGGCTCCACGCTCGGCGCGGCCAGCTTCTCGGCCAGCAGCTCCGGCAGCTCCGGCAGCTCGGCCTCGACGACGTCCAGGTACTCGTGGCCGCGCCCGGCGGGCGGCGAGACGGTGCGCATCGTGTCGAAGCCGCCGTCGCGGGTGCCCACCACGGTGACCTGCGGATGCAGCCGCACCCGCTGCTGGGTGGTGACGGTGCCGGCGGAGTCGGCGTAGAACTTCTGCTCCTTGACCTGGAGCAGCGACGCGTCGACGTGGTCGACGCGCTCGTCGGCCAGCAGCTCGGCGCACCACCGCGCCAGCCGCTCGGTCTTGGCCGGCACGGGCACCTCGAAGGGGTCGGTGCCGTAGGACGACACCCAGGCGGCGTCGGCGTGCACCGGCTCGGGCGCCAGCTCGATGCGCTCGCGGTTGATGGCGGCCGCCGCCCTGGCCACCCCCACCGCCTGGGCGGCCACCCCGGCCGCGGACGAGGGGGTGAGGTCGAAGCCCGCGGCGAAGCCCCAGGTGCCGTCCTTGATCACTCGGACGGCGAAGCCGAGGGTGTCGCTGTCGGCGGCCGTCTCGACCGCGCCGTCGGCCAGCCGCAGCCGCTGGCCGCGGACCCGCTCCAGCCGGAAGTCGACATGCTCGACGCCGAGCTCGCGGGCCCGCTGCAAGGCGGCGTCCGCGAGCTCGCGGAGCGGAAGGGCGAGGAAGTCCGAGTCGATCTCACGCACCCGGACAACCTACCGCCAGCACCGGTCGGATCCTGAAGGCGCCGGGCGCCGGTTTCCGCTACCGCGAAGTAGCCCGATACGCTCGCCACCGGCCTGGCGTTCGCGCAGAACGCGAAGCACACGGCGCGGGTCGCGCGGACCGCGTCCGGCGCGGCACGGGCGGCGCGCGCCGGGCCGGGCCCGCGCACGGCCGCCACCGGCCGCATCCGGACACGCACCCAGGAGGTTGGCAGACCCATGACCCGTTCGGCACTCGTCACCGGGGGCAACAGGGGGATCGGCCTGGCCATCGCCCGCGAGCTGGCCGCCGCCGGCGACTCCGTCGCCGTCACCTACCGGTCGGGCGAACCGCCCGAGGGTCTGCTCGGCGTGCGCTGCGACATCACCGACTCCGCCCAGGTCGACGCCGCCTTCAAGCAGGTCGAGGAGGCCCAGGGCCAGGTGCAGGCCCTGGTCGCCAACGCGGGCGTCACCAAGGACCAGCTGCTCGCGCTGATGAGCGAGGACGACTTCATGTCGGTCCTGGACACCAACCTCGGCGGCGCCTACCGGGTCGCCAAGCGCGCCGTGCGCGGCATGATGCGCAAGCGCACCGGCCGGATCGTGCTGATCTCCTCGGTGGTCGGCCTGCTCGGCTCCGGCGGCCAGGCCAACTACGCCGCCTCCAAGGCCGGCCTGGTCGGCTTCGCCCGCTCGCTGGCCAGGGAGCTGGGCAGCCGCAATGTCACGGTGAACGTCGTGGCGCCCGGCTTCGTGCGCACGAACATGACGGCCTCGCTGCCCGAGGAGCGGCAGGCCGAGATCAAGAATCAGATCCCGCTGGGGCGCTACGCCGAGGCGGAGGAGATCGCGAAGACCGTCCGGTTCCTCGCGAGCGACGACGCGGCCTACATCACCGGGGCCGTGATCCCGGTCGACGGCGGCCTGGGAATGGGGCACTGATGGGTCTTCTGGACGGCAAGCGCATCCTGGTCACCGGGGTGCTGACCGACGCGTCGGTCGCCTTCCACATCGCGAGGCTGGCGCAGCACGAGGGCGCGCAGGTCGTGCTGACCGGGTACGGGCGGTTGAGCCTGGTGGAGCGGATCGCCAAGCGGCTGCCCGAGACGCCGCCCGTCATCGAGCTGGACGTCACCGACCCGGCGCACCTGGACGGGCTCGCCGACCGGCTGCGCGGCCATGTCGACCGCATCGACGGCGTCGTGCACGCCATCGCCTTCGCGCCCCAGGACGCGCTGGGCGGCAACTTCCTCAATACCAGCTGGGACGACGCCGCCACCGCCCTGCACGTGTCGGCCTTCTCGCTGAAGTCGCTGGCCATGGCGGCGCTCCCGCTCATGGAGGACGGCGGCTCGATCGTCGGCCTGGACTTCGACGCCAGCGTCGCCTGGCCGGTCTACGACTGGATGGGCGTGGCCAAGGCGGGCCTGGAGTCCACCTCCCGCTACCTCGCCCGCTACCTCGGCGAGCACCGGGTGCGGGTGAACCTGGTGTCCTTCGGGCCGATGCGAACCATGGCCGCCAAGAGCATCCCGGGCTTCGACGAACTGGAGTCCACCTGGCCGCAGCGCGCCCCGCTGGGCTGGGACACCTCCGACCCCGAGCCGATCGCTCGCGCCGCGGTGGCGCTGCTGTCGGACTGGTTCCCGGCCACCACGGGCGAGATCGTGCACGTCGACGGCGGCGTGCACGCCATGGGCGGATAGGCGGGAGGCGCACGTGGAACTCGGACTCTCCGGCGCCCGGGTGCTCGTCACCGGGGCCAGCCGCGGCATCGGGCGGGCCATCGCCGAGGCCTTCGCCGCCGAGGGGGCCAACCTCGCCATCTGCGCCCGCAACGAGGGCCCGCTGGGCGAGGTCGCCCGCGAACTGGGCCGCCGGGTGCGGGTGCTGGCCAAGCCGGTCGACGTCAAGAGCGGCCCGGCCCTGGAAGCCTTCGTCGAGCGCGCCGCACAGGAGTTCTCCGGCCTGGACGTCGTGGTCTCCAACGTGTCGGGCGGATCGGCGCGCGACGAGACCCAGTGGGAGCGGGCGGTCGCCACCGACCTCTACCCCTTCGTCCGGCTGGTGCGGGCGGCGCGTCCGCACCTGGAGGCGTCCAACTCCGCCTCGATCGTGCTGATCTCCACCACCTCGGCCGTCGACACCTCGCCGCCGTCGGGGGCCGGCGCCTACGGTGCGGTCAAGGCGGCGCTGAACCACCACGCGAGCGCGCTCGCCCGCGAACTGGCGCCGGGCATCCGGGTGAACACGGTCTCGCCCGGTCCGGTGGAGTTCCCCGGCGGCGGGTGGGCCCGCCGCCGCGAGCAGGAGCCCGCGCTGTACGCGGCGGTGCGCGAGCGCATCCCCTTCGGCCGGATGGCCGACCCGGCCGAGGTGGCGCGGGCGGTCGTCTTCCTGGCCAGCCCGGCGGCCGGCTACATCGTCGGCGCCAACCTCACCGTCGACGGCGGCTTCCTCAGCAGGGTGGACGGCTGAGGAGCCCCCGGGCACGCGCAGGGGCGCCCCGCGACGCGGGGCGCCCCTGAGGCGGCCGTGGGCCCTGCGTGCCGATCGCGGGTCAGGGCGTCGGACGGTCCACGTCGCCGCGCCAGCCCCCGGTGGGGATCTCACGCGACTCGATGAACTCCTTGAAGCGGTTCATGTCGCCCTGGATGCGGCGGTCGACCACGTTCAGCGCATCGCCGATCTTCTCGACGGCGCCCTCGGGCTCGATGTCCATCTGCAGGGTCACCCGGGTGTGCGACGGGTCGATCCGGTGGAAGGTCACCACACCCGCCTGCCGGGGACCCTCCACGCTGTGCCACGCGATCCGCTCGTCGGGGTGCTGCTCGGTGATCTCGGCGTCGAACTCGCGGGTCGCGCCGGCGATCTTCGTCCGCCAGTGGGTGCGGGTCGGACCCAGCTGCTGCACCTGCTCCACGCCCTCCATGAAGTGCGGGAAGTCCTCGAACTGGGTCCACTGGTTGTAGGCGACGGGCAGCGGCACATCCACATCGACGGCCTTGGTGATCGTGCTCATCACGCCTCCTCGTCGGGGTGATCGATCGCCTCGATCGTTGCTTTCGCGTGCTTCGCGGCCGCCGCTACCCGCGCGCTCGGCGCTAAACGCACCGCGGCGGGGCCTGCGGGCGCTCAGCCCTCGCGCAGCAGCTCGACCAGGCGGGTGCGCCGCCGCGGCGGACGGGAGCGCACCGCCTCGGCCAGGGCGGGCCCGGCGGCGTGCACGATCGACAGGTGCTCGGCGGCGCGGGTGACCGCTCCGTACAGCGCCGGGCCGCCCGGCCGGAACCCGGGCGGGAAGGGCGGCACGACGAGCACCACGGCCCGCCACCGGCCGCCCTGGGCCGCCGCGGCCGTCAGCGCCCAGCCGGGCCGGAAGGCCGTCAGATCGGGCACGGCGAGCTCACGGCCGGGGCCCGCGTCCGGCCCGGGGACCTCCTCACCGCCGAACAGCCGCACCACCGCGCCCTCGGGCCCGGCCTCGGCCAGGTAGCCGACGTCGCCGGCGGTGAAGCCCTCGCCGTCGGCCGCCGCGACCAGGCGGTCGCCGGGGTCGAAGCCGCCGTGCGCGCCGGGGCCGGGGTTCAGCGCCGCCTTGCAGGCGGCGTTCAGCGCCGCCGCGCCGGCCTCGCCGTCGCGCAGCAGCGACACGACCTGGACGCGCTGCGCGGGCACGCCGAGGGCGCGCGGGATGGAGTCGGTGACCAGCTGGACGGTGCGGTGCACCGCCTCGGCGGCGCTCGACGCCCGCACCACCACGAGCTCGCGGCCGCCGCCGGCGCCCGGCGCGGGCACCGGCGGCAGCTCGCCCGCGGCCAGCGAGGCGGCCAGCGCGGTGACGGAGCCCGGCCGGGGCCGGGGGGCGGGCAGCGCGGCCACCGGGACGACCCGCGCGTCCAGCACGTCGGCCAGCACCGCGCCGGGGCCGGGCGGCGGGGGCGCGTCGGGGTCGCCGACGAGCACCAGGTGGGTGCCGTCGGCGCACGCCTCCACCAGGGCCGCGCCCAGCTCCACGTCCAGGGTCTCGGCGCCGGTGACCACCACCAGCCCCGCCTCAAGCGGGGCCGCCTCGCCGTGCGCGTAGCCGCCGTCGGGGCGCCCGCCCAGCAGGGCGCGCAGCGGCGTCGCGGGGACGCCCGCGGCGGCCGCCAGCGCCTCGGCCGAGGTGCCGCTGGGCGCGGTGACGACGGCGCCCACCTCGGCCGCCTCGGCGATCGCGGGCAGCAGCGCCACCAGGTCGGCGACGGCGTCGCCCGCTCCCGGCCCGGCCGGGACCGCCACCACGCCGCGCAGCGCCACCGCGACGAGCGCGGCGAGGGTCTCGGGCGCGGGGGAGCGGCCCAGCCGCTCCGCGGCGGCTTCGGCCGCCTCGGCCGCGGTCGCGGAGTCGACCAGCGCCTCGGCCGTACCGGCCAGCCGCCCCAGCCCCTCGCCCAGCGTCTCCTCGGCCAGCCCGTAGCGCCCCAGCGCCAGCAGCGGCACGGGGTCGGGCATCTCGGCGGGCTCGGCCGGATCGGCGTCGTCGTCGGCCGGATAGGAGTCCACCGCGATCACCAGCCCGTCGTCGAGCGCGGAGTCGACGGCTCCGGCGCCGTCGCGGACCCCCAGACCCGCCAGCGCCCGCACCACCTCGGCCGCCGGCAGCGCGGTATGCCCCGTCCGCGCCGCCCGGGTCAGCAGATGCACCACCAGGGCACGGGCCCGCCGCTCGTCGGTCGGCACCGCCGAGGCGCCGAGCAGCCGCCGCGCCGTGAAGTCGGCCTGCTCGGGCGTGATCTCGGGCAGCGACAGCAGCCGCCACGGATCGCCGCGCAGCAGCGCGGCCGCGTCGTCCCCGAGCGCCCGCACCAGCGGCCCGGCCAGCCGCGCGGGTGCTCCCGCCCGCTCCAGCACCTCCACGGCGGCGGCCACGGCCGCACTCGGCCCCTCGACCCGCCCGGCGGGCCGGGGCCCCGCGTCTTGCGGACTCAGGTCGCCACGCTCCTTCGCCAGCGCACATGGGCGCGCCCTAGCGGGCCGCGGCGCCGGCGCCCGCCACCGCGGACCACCGCCCGGCCGCACCCCGGGGCCGGAGCACTCCCCACAGGGAACGCTCGACGGCCGCTTCGGTCGGCCGACAGTCTAGACGCGGGCGCCGTCACCCGCCCTCCACCCGCGTCGGCCCGGCGTCTCAGCCGTCCTCGTCCAGGTCGTGCCCCGCCGACACGTCGTCCAGGGCGGTGCGGATGGCGTAGGGGAGGGTGACGGACTCGGCGTCCAGGATCTCCTCCAGCTGCTCGGCGGTGCGGGCGCCGACGACGGGGGCGGCCACGCCGGGGCGGTCGCGGACCCAGCTGAGCGCCACGGCCAGGGGGGCCACGCCCAGGCCGTCGGCGGCGGTGTGGACGGACTCCACGATGCGGCGCGAGCGCTCGTCCAGGTAGGGCTGGACGAAGGGGGCGAGGTGGCCGGAGGCGGCGCGGGAGTCGGCCGGGATGCCGGAGCGGTACTTGCCGGTCAGCACCCCGCGTCCCAGCGGCGACCAGGCGAGCAGGGAGACCCCCGCGTCGGCCGCCGCCTCCAGCAGGTCGCCCTCCACCGACCGGTTCAGCAGCGAGTACTCCATCTGACTGGAGACGACGGGGGCGCGGCCCGCCTGCGCGCCAGCGCGCTGCCAGGCGGCGGCCTTGGCCAGCTGCCAGGCGTTGTGGTCGCACAGCCCGGCGTAGCGCACCCGCCCGGAGGAGACGGCGGTGTCCACGGCGGCCAGGGTCTCCTCCATCGGGGTGCGCGGGTCGTGGCCGTGCAGCTGCCACAGGTCGACCTCGTCGACGCCCAGCCGGCGCAGCGACGCGTCCAGCGCGCTCAGCAGGTGCCTGCGGGAGGCGTCGGGGTTGCGGGCGCCGCCGGCCCGCCCGGACTTAGTGGCGATGATCACATCGCTGCGCCGGGCGGCCACGCCCAGCAGCCGGCCGAGCATCCGCTCGCTGTCCCCGTCGGCGTACACGTCGGCGGTGTCCACCAGGGTGCCGCCCGACTCGACGAAGGCGATCAGCTGCTGGGCCGCGTCGTCCTCGCCGGTGTCGCGTCCCCAGGTCATCGTGCCCAGGGCGATCCGGGAGACCCACAGGCCCGAGCCGCCCAGCTGTCGCTGCTCCATGGCCGCGAGGCTACCCGCGGGCGGCGGCGGGACGGAGGTCAGCGCGCCGGTGCCGGGGCGGCGGTGGCCGCCACCGGCCGCGCCCGCGCGGCGCGCCGCCCGGCCCGGGCGGAGGGCGGGCGCGGTGACGGTTGTGATTCCTGCGGCGTAAGGGGCGAAAAGCTCGCTACCCTCGGTGCACCCCCAACGTTTCGGCAGCGCGATCCGCGAACGCCGCGCCCGCACCCGTCCGCGCCCCTTCGGCCCGCGCCGGGGCGCGGCCCGGCGGCGGCCGCGCTGCGGTCCCAGCCGTGCGAGCGTGAAGAGAGTCTGTCCGACGTGACCGTCACCCAAGAGAGCATGAGCATCTTCGAGGCCGTCATCCTGGGCCTCGTCCAAGGGCTCACCGAGTTCCTGCCGATCTCCTCCAGCGGCCACCTGCGCATCGTCGCCGCCTTCTCCGGCTGGCCCGACCCCGGGGCCGCCTTCACCGCGGTGTCCCAGATCGGCACCGAGCTCGCGGTGCTGATCTACTTCCGCAAGGACATCGCGAACATCATCAGCACCTGGTTCCGCTCCCTGTACACCCGGGAGCTGCGCGGCGAGATCGAGGCCCGGATGGGCTGGTACATCATCGTCGGCACCATCCCGATCGTGCTGCTCGGCATCACCCTGCAGGACTACATCGAGGCGCCCTTCCGCGACCTGCGCCTGATCGCCACCACCCTGATCGTCTTCGGCATCCTGCTCGGCCTGGTCGACTACTTCTCCCGCAAGGAGCGCGAACTCGCCCAGCTGACCACCGGCCACGGCCTGCTGTTCGGCCTGTTCCAGGCCCTGGCGCTGGTCCCCGGCGTCTCCCGCTCCGGCGCCACGGTCACCGGCGGCATGCTGCTGGGCTACAAGCGCGAGGCCGCGGCCCGCTACGCCTTCCTGCTGGCGCTGCCCGCCGTGTTCGGCTCCGGGATCTTCCAGCTGTTCGACATCGGCGGCGACGAGTACGCGGGCTGGACCGCCACCATCGTCGGCACCGTCATCGCCTTCATCGTCGGCTATGCGGTGATCGCCTGGTTCATGCGCTACATCTCCACCCGCAGCTTCATGCCCTTCGTGTACTACCGGATCGCCCTGGGCGTGCTGATCTTCGTGCTGGTCGGCTTCGGCGTGCTGGAGCCCACCGCGGGGGTGCAGATGGAGCCGGAGGCCGACGTGCCCGTCCAGCAGCCCTGACCGGGCGGCGGCCCGCTCCCGTTAGGCTGCCCGGGTGAGCACCGTGCTGTTCGTCCGCCACGGCCTGACCGCCGTCACCGGCTCCACCCTGCTCGGCTGGACCCCCGGGGTCCCGCTCGACGAGCGGGGCGAGGCGCAGGCCGAGGCGGTGGCGCGGCGGCTGGCCGGGCTGCCGCTGGCGGCCGTGGTCACCTCGCCGCTGGAGCGCTGCCGCCAGACCGCCGAGGCCATCGCCGCCGGGCGGGCCGCCCCCCTCGTCGACGAGCGCTTCGGCGAGTGCGGCTACGGCGAGTGGACCGGCCGCAAGCTGTCGGAGCTCGCCAAGGAGCCGCTGTGGCGGGTGGTCCAGTCCCACCCCAGCGCGGTGCGCTTCCCCGGCGGGGAGTCGATGACGGAGGTCGCGCACCGCGCCGTGGGCGCGGTGCGCGCCTGGAACGCCGAGCTGGGCGCCGACGCCGTCTACGCCGTGTGCAGCCACGGCGATGTGATCAAGGCCATCGTCGCCGACGCCCTCGGCCTGCACCTGGACCAGTTCCAGCGCATCCAGATCGACCCCTGCTCGGTCACCGCCGTCCGCTACACCGAGCTGCGCCCGTTCGTGCTCCGGCTCAACGACACCGACGACCTCGCCGCCGTGCTGCCGCCCCCGCCCGCCGAGGGTGGCGAGGCGGCCGAGGGCTCCGACGCCGTCGTGGGCGGCGGCGCCGGGGGCCCCGCCGCGCCGCCCTCGAGCACCGGCTGAACATGCCAGGCACCGGCACCGGACGCTAGAGTCGGGGCATGCCCGTCTACTTCTACGACCAGCCCGAGCGTTTCGTCGCGGGCACGGTCGGCCAGCCCGGCGACCGGGCGTTCTTCCTCCAGGCGCGCTCCGAGGGCAGGACCACCAGTGTCGGGCTGGAGAAGATGCAGGTGAGCGCGCTCGCCGAGCGTATCGAGGAGCTGCTCGACGAGCTCGCCAAGCGCAGCATCACCGGTGACGACGTCCCCTCCGCCACCCCCGAGGAACTGCGCGACGACGAACCGCTGGACCAGCCGCTGCTGGAGGACTTCCGGGTCGGCACCCTCGCGCTCGCCTGGGACCCCGAGACCAGCAGGGTGCTGATCGAGGCGCAGGCGGCCGGCGAGGCCGACGACGAGCCCGCCGAGCCGCTCAGCGACGATCTCGACTCCGAGCGCGACGTCCTGCGGGTGCGCATCACCCCCGCCGCCGCCCGGGCCTTCGCCGAGCGCGCGCTGCGGGTGGTGGCGGCGGGACGGCCCAACTGCCCGCTGTGCGGCCTGCCGCTGGACCCCGACGGCCACGTCTGCCCGCGCGCCAACGGCTACCGGCCGCTGACCCCCGAAGCCTGAGAGCCGCCATGGCCGAGTGGTTCGACGACATCTCGTCGCCCAACGCCCTGGGCCTGCTGCGCACCGGCCGCCTCGAGGTCGAGGGGAGGCTGGTGTCGGCCTCCAACGCCACCCTGCGCTGCTGGGTCGAGGCCGACGGCGTGCGCGCCCGCTGCGTGTACAAGCCCGTGGCGGGGGAGCGCCCGCTGTGGGACTTCCCCGACGGCACCCTGGCCGACCGCGAGGTGGCGGCCTTCGCCGTCTCCGAGGCGCTGGGCTGGCGGGTGGTGCCGCCCACCGTCTACCGCGAGGGCCCCTACGGGCCCGGCATGTGCCAGCTGTGGATCGACACCGACCCCGAGGTCGACCTGGTGGAGCTGTCCGGCCGCTACACCGACGAGGGGCTGCGCCGGATGGCCGTCTTCGACGCGGTGGTGAACAACTCCGACCGCAAGATCGGCCACCTGCTGCCCGCCCCCGACGGCCACCTCTTCGGCTGCGACCACGGCGTCTGCTTCTCGGTGGAGTACAAGCTGCGCACGGTGCTGTGGCAGTGGCAGGGCTGGGAGCTGAACGACGACGCCCGCGAGGGGCTGGAGCGGCTGTCCGGCGAGCTCACCGACGGCCCGCTGGCGGCGACCCTCGCCAAGCACCTCACCCCCGAGGAGTGCCACGCCACCCTGCGCCGGGTCGAGCTGCTGCTGGAGCACGGCGTGCACCCCTACCCGTCCCAGGACTGGCCCTCCGTCCCCTGGCCGCCCTTCTAGCCGCCAGGGCCCCGCACCGCCGCCGCGTCCGCACCCCGTGACGCGGCCGAGCCCCGGACCGTTCACGGTCCGGGGCTCGGCTCGTGGCGGCCGGGGCGCTTCGCCCGCCCCGGCGGGTGCCTCTCCTTACAGCGGTCCGGCGTCGACGGTGTCCACGACGCTCTGGACGCCCTCGTCGTCGTGCTCCCAGATCTCGATGCGCGCCGTGCCCGGCTCACCGGCGTCGGTGAAGTCCACCGGGCCGCTGGCGCCCTCGTAGTTGATGTCGGTGCCGTCGGCGAGCAGGTCGCGGCACTCGGCGAAGGACGAGCACGCCTCGCCCTCGCGGGTGACGTTCACCATCTCCTGGCTGAAGTCGGCGGCCGAGGTGCTGCCCGCCGCCTCGGCGGCCAGGGCGACGATGGTGACGCAGTCGAAGACCTGCGGCGCGTACTGGAAGACCTCCAGCTCGGGGGCGAACTCCCGCAGCCCGCTGTCGAACTCCTCGTTCTCCACCGACGCCGGCGCGGTGCCGGAGAAGCCGCCGATGACGCCCGGGTCGTCGGGGTCGACGGTCTCGCCCATGGTCTCCGAGCGCATGCCGTCGGCGCTGTAGATCTGGTCGGGCGTGTAGCCGGCCTCCAGCAGCGGGGTGAGGATCTGCACGCCCTCCTCGAAGGACGGCAGCACCACGGCGTCGGGCTCGGCGTTGGTGATCTGGTTGACCACGGCGTCGAAGTTCGCGGAGTTGGGGTCGTAGCCCTCGTTCATCACGACCTCGGCGCCCAGCTCCTCCAGGCCCGCGGCGGTGGCGTCGGCCAGGCCCTGCCCGTAGTCGTCGGCGCGGAAGGCGATCGCGACGGTGCTGTGGCCGTCGTTGAACACCGTCTCGGCGAGCACCGGGCCCTGCAGCGCGTCGCTGGGCGCGGTGCGGAAGTAGAAGCCGTTGTCCTCGTAGGTGGTGAGGTTCGGCGCCGTGTTGGAGCCGGAGCACTGCACCACTTCGGCGTCGATGACCCGGTCGATGAAGGACATCGTCATACCGGTGGAGGCCGCGCCGATGATGGCGTCCGCCCCGTCGGCGAGAATGCGGTCGGCGGCCTCGCCGGCGCGGGCCGGGTCGTTGGCCTCGTCGCCGCGCAGCAGGGTGGGGATCTCCTGGCCCAGCACACCGCCGGCCGCGTTGATCTCCTGGACCGCGTACTCGGCGGCCTCGATCTGCGGCGGGCCCAGGTGGGACAGGTCGCCGGTCTCCGGGAAGATGGCACCGATGATCAGCGGCTCGCCCTCGCCGCCGTCGGTGCCGCCGGCTCCCTCGCCTCCGTCCCCGCCGCAGGCGGCCAGCGCGAGCGACGCCGCGGCGGTGACCGCCGCGAAGCGCAGGGCTCGTGTTCTGAGCATGCAAGTCTCCCCAGTCATTTGACGGATTCGCACCTTCCGTCACGTCGTTGCGGGAGCTTAACCAGCGTGGCGGCGCAGTGGGAAGGAGGGCGCACCGGTTGCGGCTGAGTCGCTTCGCAGACGTTACAAGGATGTAGTGAATCCATGGCCCTGCCGTGCGGACGGCTGCTCCGTCCGGTCTGCGGCGCGGGGACCGATTCGTGCGGAAGCGTCACCGTCCGCCGGACTTTGCGCCGCCGCGCCGCCACTCGCTAGGGTGGCCCCTCTGGTCCGGATCACCGAGTAGAAAACGTGCCGCCCGGGGAAGGGCCGGCACGGCCCCAAAGGTGATCCGGACCCTAGAGCAGCACGGCCGCCTGGGTGAGCAGCGGCGCCACGAAGACCGCGGGCAGCAGGTCGGCCACGGGCACGTCTTTGATCCGCAGCAGCCGCAGCGCCACCCCGGCCAGCAGCAGCCCGCCGGTCGCCGTGATCGCGGCGATGTGCGCGTCGGGCAGCACCCCGCCCAGCCCGAGGCCCAGCAGGGTGAACGCGCCCTGGTAGACGCCCACCGGCAGGGCCGAGGCCAGCACCCCCGCGCCGAGCGCGGCGGCGAAGGCGATGGCCGCGAAGCCGTCCAGCACCGACTTCAGCGCCAGCTGGTCCACCCCCTGGCCCAGGCCCTCGGTGAACGCGCCGAGGATGGCCAGCGGGCCGATCAGGAAGACCAGCGAGGAGGTGACGAAGCCCTCCGTGAAGCGGTCGCCCCCGGCCGGCCCGGCGGCTCCTGGCGCGGCCGCCTCGCCCACCGCCGCGGCCACCGGGCGGCGGCTCAGCCGCCGCCGCAGCAACTCGCCGAGCCGCTCCAGCCGGTCCTCGATCCGCAGCAGGGAGCCGGCGACGCCGCCGAGCAGCAGCGAGCCGAGCACGATCAGCACCGGCGCCGAGTCGCCGACGGCCGCCGCGAGCTCGGCCGACAGCACCTCGGCCCCGTTGAGCGCCGCGATCATCAGGGTCGCCAGGCCGAGCCCGGCCGTGACGACCTCGCGGGTGCGCTCGGGCAGCCGCGCGCCCAGCGCCAGGCCGAGGGCGCCGCCGAGCAGGATGGCGGCGATGTTGATCAGCGTGCCGGTACCGGGCACCGCGCTACTCCGCCGGCGCGGGCGCCGGCGGCGCGTCGCGGATCATGCAGGTGAGCCGGGAGGTGCACACCCGGCGCCCGGCGTCGTCGGCGATCTCGATCTCCCAGGTGGCCAGCGAGCGGCCCAGGTGCACCGGGACGGCCGTGCCGGTGATGGTGCCGGACCTGGCCGCGCGGTGGTGGGTGGCGTTGATCTCGATCCCCACCGCGATCCGGTCGGGCCCGGCGTGCAGCATCGAGCCGATCGAGCCGAGGGTCTCGGCCAGCACGCACGAGGCGCCGCCGTGCAGCAGCCCGTAGGGCTGGGTGTTGCCCTCGACCGGCATCGTGCCGACCACCCGCTCGGCGCTCGCCTCGGTGATCGCGATCCCCATGGACGAGCCCAGGCCGCCGCCGGGGTTGCCGCCCTCCCACAGGAACGGTCGGCCGGTACCGGCCGCCGGTGCGCTCATGGCGCCCCCTTCGTGTCGTGGCCGCCGCGCCCGCGCGGCGCGGACGGACCGCGGACCGGGCGCGGGCGGCCCGGACCGGGACGGACCGGGCCGCGAAAGGCCCGCCACCGCGGGCGATCCCGCGGACGCGCCACCGCGGGCACGGCGGATGTCATCCCAGCACTCTAGGATTCCGGTGTGGTGACCAGCGACACGACCCCCGCCAGGACCGGTGCCGACCAGCAGCCCCAAGCGCGGCTGCTGCTCGTCGACGGCCACTCCATGGCCTTCCGCGCGTTCTACGCCCTGCCCGCCGACCGGTTCGTCACGACCACCGGCCAGACCACCAACGCCGTGTACGGCTTCACCTCCATGCTGGTGAAGCTGATGCGCGACGAGCGGCCCACCCACATCGCGGTGGCCTGGGACCGCTCCGAGCCCACCTGGCGCGACGAGGAGTACGGCGCCTACAAGGCCGGGCGGGCCGACACCCCGCACGAGTTCCCCAGCCAGGTGGGCCTGCTCCAGGAGCTGCTGGGCCTGCTCGGCGTGGCGAGCCTGTCGGTGGCCGGCTTCGAGGCCGACGACATCGTGGCCACGCTGGCCACCCGCGGCCGCGAGCGCGGCATGGAGGTGGTGATCGCCTCCGGCGACCGCGACACCTTCCAGCTCGTCGGCGAGGGCTGCGTGGTGCTGTACCCGGGCAAGTCGCTGTCCGACCTCACCCGGATGACCCCCGACGAGGTCGAGGCCAAGAGCGGGGTCCGCCCCGAGCGCTACCGCGACCTCGCCGCACTGGTGGGGGAGAAGAGCGACAACCTCCCCGGCGTGCCGGGCGTGGGCCCCAAGACCGCCGCCAAGTGGATCACCAAGTACGGCTCCCTGGGCGAGCTGGTCGCCCACGTCGACGAGATCACCGGCAAGGCCGGCGCCAGCCTGCGCGAACACCTCGGCGACGTCCTGCGCAACCACCGCCTCAACGAGCTCACCTGCGACGTCGAGATCGGTGCCGGCCTCGACGACCTCACCGTCGACGGCTGGGACCGCGCGGGCGTGAACACCCTGATGGACAACCTGGAGTTCAACACCGAGCTGCGCGGCCGCCTGTTCGCGGTGATGGGCGAGGAGGAGCCGGGCACCGCCTCCCACGACGGCTTCGAGGTCGAGCTGACCGTGCTCGGCACCGGCGAGGTGGCCGGCTGGCTGGGCGCCCACGCCGCCGGCAACGCCCGCGCCGGGCTGGCCTTCGAGGGCAGCTGGGGCCAGGGCGGCGGCGAGGTGTCCGCCCTCGCGATCGCCACCGCCTCCGGCGCCACCGCCCACATCTCCCCGGCGCTGCTCGACCCCGGCGACGAAGCGGCGCTGGCCGGCTGGCTCGCCGACGACCAGCACCCCAAGGCCGTCCACGACGCCAAGGGGCCGATGCTCGCCCTTGCCGCGCGCGGCTGGCGGCTGGGCGGCCTCACCAGCGACACCGCGCTCGCCGCCTACCTGGTCCAGCCGGGCCAGCGCACCTTCGCGCTCGGCGACCTGTGCACCCGCTACCTCAGCCGCGAGCTGGAGCAGCGCGCCTCCGACGCCGCCCAGCTGAGCCTGGACATCTCCGGCGACGGCGGCGACCCCGCCGAGGCCGCCGACCAGGCCGCCCAGCACGACCTCGCCGTGCGGGCCCGCGCCACCCTCGACCTCGCCGGGGCACTGGACGCCCGCCTGGAGCAGCGCGGCGGCGTCCGGCTGCTGCACGAGCTCGAACTCCCGCTCAGCCGCGTGCTGGTCGACATGGAGCGCACCGGCATCGCCGCCGACCGCGCCTACCTCGACGAGCTGGAGGCCGGCTTCGCCGTCGCCGTGCGCCAGGCCGTCACCGAGGCGCACCGCGTGGTCGGCCGCGAGTTCAACCTCGGCTCGCCCAAGCAGCTGCAGCAGATCCTCTTCACCGAGCTGGGCCTGCCCACCACCAAGAAGATCAAGACCGGCTACACCACCGACGCCGACGCGCTGGCCTGGCTGGCCGCCCAGACCGACAACGAACTCCCCGTCATCCTGCTGCGCCACCGCGATCAGACCCGGCTGCGCACCACCGTCGAGGGCCTGGTCAAGACCATCGCCGCCGACGGCCGCATCCACACCACCTACAACCAGACCGTCGCGGCCACCGGCCGGCTCAGCTCCACCGAGCCCAACCTGCAGAACATCCCCGTCCGCACCGAGGAGGGCCGCCGGATCCGGCGCGCGCTCGTCGTCGGCGAGGGCTACGAGTCGCTGCTCACCGCCGACTACAGCCAGATCGAGCTGCGGATCATGGCGCACATGTCCGGCGACGAGGCGCTGATCGAGTCCTTCGGCTCCGGCCACGACTTCCACAACGAGATCGCGGCCCGGGTCTTCAAACTCGACCCCACCGAGGTCGACGGCGAGGCCAGGGCCCGGATCAAGGCGATGAACTACGGCCTGGCCTACGGCCTGAGCGCCTTCGGCCTCTCCCAGCAGCTCGGCATCACCCCCGACGAGGCGCGCGGGCTGATGGACGACTACTTCGCCCAGTTCGGCCGGGTCCGCGACTACCTGCACGAGGTCGTGCTGCAGGCCCGGCGCGACGGCTACACCGAGACCATGTTCGGCCGCCGCCGCTACCTCCCCGACCTCAACAGCGACAACCGCCAGCGCCGCGAGATGGCCGAGCGGATGGCGCTGAACGCGCCCATCCAGGGCTCGGCGGCCGACATCATCAAGGTGGCCATGCTCGGCGTGGACGAGGCGCTGCGCTCGGGCGGGCACCGCTCCCGGATGCTGCTGCAGGTCCACGACGAACTGGTCCTGGAGGTCTTCCCCGGCGAGCTGGAGGAGGTCACCGCGCTGGTGCGCGAGCGGATGGCCGGCGCCTACGACCTGCGGGTGCCGCTCGCCGTCTCCGTCGGCGTCGGCGCCGACTGGCACGAGGCCGCCCACTAGCCGCCCGGTGCCGCCGCGGGAGGCCCGGCCGCGTCGGACGGCTCGGCCGAATCCGCCCGAAACCACGGCGAAACCGCATGTCAAGCTGTGGGATGTCTCACTTGCGTCAAGGATGGGTTACCGATAACTATGGATGTCGGCGACTGATCGTCGCGGGGTGCCGGATCCGACCGGACCCCGCCGCTCCACCACGGACAAGGCGTATATCCGTCGGCGCGGAGGCCCGCAGGGCCCGGCCCGCCGATTGACCCAGAGCCCCGGCCTCTCGTATCCTGGTCGGTGCGTTATGAGTTCACGTCTGCGAACGCAGTCGGGAACGAACAGCGCAATCCATACGCCCATGTCCGCATCCGGAGTCCACCCACACATGACGAGCAGCACCGAGGCCACCTCGACACCGAAGGTAGCGGTCAACGACATCGGTTCCGAGGAAGCCTTCCTCGCGGCGATCGACGAGACCATCAAGTACTTCAACGACGGTGACATTGTCGAAGGCACCATCGTGAAGGTCGATCGAGACGAGGTCTTGCTCGACATCGGCTACAAGACCGAGGGTGTGATCCCCTCACGCGAGCTGTCGATCAAGCACGACGTCGACCCGAGTGAGGTCGTCGCCGTCGGCGACCACATCGAGGCGCTGGTCCTCCAGAAGGAGGACAAGGAAGGCCGCCTCATCCTGTCCAAGAAGCGCGCTCAGTACGAGCGCGCCTGGGGCACCATCGAGAAGATCAAGGACGAGGACGGCATCGTCACCGGCACGGTGATCGAGGTCGTCAAGGGCGGCCTGATCCTCGACATCGGCCTGCGCGGCTTCCTGCCGGCCTCGCTGGTGGAGATGCGCCGCGTGCGCGACCTCCAGCCCTACGTCGGCCGCGAGCTCGAAGCCAAGATCATCGAGCTGGACAAGAACCGCAACAACGTGGTGCTCTCGCGCCGCGCCTGGCTGGAGCAGACCCAGTCGGAGGTCCGCCAGACCTTCCTGAACACCCTGCAGAAGGGCCAGATCCGCAAGGGCGTCGTCTCGTCGATCGTCAACTTCGGCGCCTTCGTGGACCTGGGCGGCGTCGACGGCCTGGTGCACGTCTCCGAGCTGTCCTGGAAGCACATCGACCACCCCAGCGAGGTCGTCGAGGTGGGCCAGGAGGTCACCGTCGAGGTCCTCGACGTCGACATGGAGCGCGAGCGCGTCTCGCTCTCGCTCAAGGCGACCCAGGAAGACCCCTGGCAGCAGTTCGCCCGCACCCACCAGATCGGCCAGATCGTGCCGGGCAAGGTCACCAAGCTGGTGCCCTTCGGCGCGTTCGTGCGGGTCGAGGAGGGCATCGAGGGCCTGGTGCACATCTCCGAGCTGGCGGAGCGGCACGTCGAGATCCCCGAGCAGGTCGTGCAGGTCGGCGACAGCATCTTCGTGAAGATCATCGACATCGACCTCGACCGGCGCCGGATCAGCCTCTCGCTGAAGCAGGCGAACGAGACCGCCGCCGAGGCCACCGAGTTCGAGCCGACCCTGTACGGCATGGCGGCCACCTACGACGAGCAGGGCAACTACATCTACCCCGAGGGCTTCGACGCCGAGACCGGCGAGTGGCTCGAGGGCTTCGACGCCCAGCGCGAGGAGTGGGAGCGGCAGTACGCCGAGGCGCAGGAGCGCTTCGAGCAGCACCGCCGCCAGATCGAGGAGGCCCGCAAGGCCGAGGCCGGCGAGACCGAGGAGCCGTCCTTCGAGCCGACTCCGTCGTCGGACGCCCCGGTCGGAGGAGCGCTCGCCTCCGACGAGGCGCTGGCGGCCCTCCGCGAGAAGCTGGCGGGCGGCGAGTCCTGACCGCCGTGGCCGACCGCAGGTGAACCGTCCGAAGGGGCGGCCCCGTACCACCGGGGCCGCCCCTTCGGCCTTCGACGAGAGTGGGGTACGGCATGGCGGCGACCGCCCCTGCCGTGGTGATCGCGGCGGCCGAGCCGGGCGACGCCGGCGAGATCCTGACCGTGCAGCGGGCCGCGTTCGTCGCCGAGGCGCAGCTGTACGGCGACCCGTTCATCGCGCCGCTGGTGGAGAGCGCCGAGCAGATCCGCGCCGCCATCGAGCGCGGCGCGGTGGCGCTCAAGGCGCTCGACGGCCACCGGCTGGTGGGCGCGGTGCGCGCGCTGCCGGCCGGACGCAGCTGCCTGGTGAGCCGGCTGGCGGTGGCGCCCGACCGGCAGGGCGGCGGGGTGGGCCGCGCGCTGCTGGCGGCGCTGCCCGACGCGGTGGCGGCCGCCGCCCCCGAGGCCGAGGACCTGGTGGTGCACACCGGCCACCTGAGCGCCGAGGACCTGCGGCTCTACCGCGGTTTCGGCTTCGCCGAGACCGGGCGGGAGCGGATGGACGACCACCTCACCCTGGTGCACCTGCGGCGGGCGGTGCGGCCCGCGCCGGCCTGAGGCCCGGCGGGCTCAGCCCGCGGGCCGCGCCCCGGCGCCCGCCCGCTCGACCAGCCGCTCCCACACGGCGGCGACCCGCTCGTCGAGCTCGTCGAGGCCGCCGGAGTTGTCGATGACCAGGTCGGCGACGGCGCGGCGCCGCTCGCGGCCCGCCTGCGCCGCGATGCGGGCCCTGGCCTGCTCCTCGCCCATGCCCCGGTCGTCGGCCAGCCGCCGCAGCTGCACCTCCACCGGCACGTCGACCACCACGACCAGGTCGTAGAGCCCGGCGAGATCGTTCTCGACCAGCAGCGGCACGTCGTAGACGACGATCGCGTCCGGGGGCGCCGCCTCCATCAGCTCCCGGCTGCGCTCGCCGACCAGCGGGTGCACGATCGCGTTCAGCGCGGCCAGCCGCTCGGGGTCGGCGAACACGATCTCGCCGAGGGCGGGGCGGTCCAGTGAGCCGTCGGGGCGCAGCACGCCGGGCCCGAACTCCGTGACCACGGCCGCGAGGCCCGGCGTACCCGGCTCGACCGCCTCGCGGGCCAGCCGGTCGGCGTCGACCACCACCGCGCCGCGTGCGGCCAGCCGGGCCGCCACCGCGGACTTGCCCGAGCCGATGCCGCCCGTCAGTCCCACCTTGAGCATGGAACGAGCCTATCGGCCGGCCACCCGGCGCACGCCGCGGCCGGCCCGCCGACCGGCTCGTCCGCGCGCACCTCGTTGTCACCGCGGCCGCGTACCGTGGAGGCAGACGCCGGACCACCAGGGGCCGGCCCGAGCGATCGGCGGTACACCATGCGACCCGTCACCGATCTGCAGCGCAGGGTGGCCCCGTTCGAGGTCGTCACCTCCATGTCTCCGGCCGGCGACCAGCCCAAGGCCATCGCGGAGCTGGAGCGGCGGGTGCGCGCCGGCGAGCCGCACACCGTGCTGCTGGGCGCCACCGGCACCGGCAAGACCGCCACGGTCGCCTGGCTGGTGGAGCGGCTGCAGCGGCCCACCCTGGTGATGCAGCCGAACAAGACCCTCGCGGCGCAGTTCGCCAACGAGCTGCGCGAGATGCTGCCGAACAACGCGGTGGAGTACTTCGTCTCCTACTACGACTACTTCCAGCCCGAGGCCTACGTCCCGCAGAGCGACACCTACATCGAGAAGGACTCCTCGATCAACGAGGAGGTGGAGCGGCTGCGCCACTCCGCCACCAACTCCCTGCTCACCCGGCGCGACACCATCGTGGTCGCCTCGGTGTCGTGCATCTACGGCCTGGGCACCCCGCAGGAGTACGTCGACCGGATGCTGACCCTGCGGGTCGGCGAGGAGATCGAGCGCGAGAAGCTGCTGCGCCGGCTGGTCGAGATGCAGTACGCCCGCAACGACCACGCCTTCACCCGCGGCACCTTCCGGGTGCGTGGCGACACCGTGGAGATCATCCCGGTCTACGAGGAGCTGGCCATCCGCATCGAGATGTTCGGCGACGAGATCGAGCGGCTGATGACCCTGCACCCCCTCACCGGCGAGGTGCTGGGCGAGGACGAGCTGGTGCACATCTTCCCGGCCTCCCACTACGTCGCGGGCGCGGAGCGGATGGAGCGGGCCGTCGCCGCCATCGAGGCCGAGCTGGCCGAGCGGCTGGCGGAGCTGGAGGGCGCGGGCAAGCTGCTGGAGGCGCAGCGGCTGCGGATGCGCACCACCTACGACATCGAGATGATGCGCCAGATCGGCAGCTGCTCGGGCATCGAGAACTACTCCCGGCACATCGACGGCCGCGCGCCCGGCACCGCCCCCAACACCCTGCTCGACTACTTCCCCGAGGACTTCCTGCTCGTCATCGACGAGTCCCACGTCACCGTGCCGCAGATCGGCGGCATGTACGAGGGCGACGCCTCCCGCAAGCGCACCCTGGTCGACCACGGCTTCCGGCTGCCCTCGGCGCTGGACAACCGGCCGCTGCGCTGGGAGGAGTTCACCGAGCGCATCGGGCAGACCGTGTACCTGTCGGCCACCCCGGGCACCTACGAGCTGCAGCGGGTGGGCGGCGACGTGGTGGAGCAGGTGATCCGGCCCACCGGCCTGGTCGACCCCGAGGTCGTGGTGAAGCCCACCAAGGGCCAGATCGACGACCTCGTGCACGAGATCCGGCTGCGCGCCGAGCGCGACGAGCGGGTGCTGGTCACCACGCTCACCAAGAAGATGGCCGAGGACCTCACCGACTACCTGCTCGAACTCGGCATCCAGGTCCGCTACCTGCACAGCGAGGTCGACACCCTGCGCCGGGTCGAACTGCTGCGGGAGCTGCGCCAGGGGGAGTTCGACGTGCTGGTCGGCATCAACCTGCTCCGCGAGGGCCTGGACCTGCCCGAGGTCTCCCTGGTCGCCATCCTGGACGCCGACAAGGAGGGTTTCCTGCGCTCGGAGTCGGCGCTGATCCAGACCATCGGCCGCGCGGCGCGCAATGTCGCCGGCCAGGTCCACATGTACGCCGACCAGATCACCCCGTCCATGGAGCGGGCCATCGGCGAGACCAGCCGCCGCCGCGCCAAGCAGATCGCCTACAACACCGAGAACGGCATCGACCCCCAGCCGCTGCGCAAGAAGATCGCCGACATCCTCGACAGCCTGGCCCGCGAGGACGCCGACACCGCCGAGCTGATGGGCGGCTCGGGGCGGCAGCGCAGCCGCGGCAAGGCGCCGGTGCCGGGGCTGGCCTCGCGGGTCGGCGAGGTGGGCCGGCACGCCGCCGAACTGGCCGGGCGGCCGCGCGAGGAGCTGGCCGGGCTCATCGAGCAGCTGTCGGATCAGATGCACACCGCCGCCGCTGAGCTGCAGTTCGAGCTGGCCGCGCGGCTCCGCGACGAGATCAAGGAATTGAAGCGCGAATTGAGGGGCATGGACACCGCCGGGATCGGCTAGCCGCCCGGCGCCCTGGCTCCCGGTCCGCCGAAGGCCACCAAACCGAGCGTCAAATTCGGCAATGTGCCGTTTTTGCGGTGAAACGACGCGACAATGCGGCGCGCGCACGCTAATGTCTCGTCGGTAGTCGTTCGGAAACAGGCCGTAGCGGATCCAGGGAGGGGGGCTCCGAGGTCGCCGCCGACCCGTGCGGAGGACCGGAGGACGGGGCCCTGGGAGGCGGTATGACGGTAACCACCCGCGAGGTCACCACACTGTGGTGCGAGCTCGCGACGGGTCGGGCCGAGAACGTGGACCGGCTGGTGGAGGAGGTCGGCCGGCGGTGGCGGGAGCGCGACCGGCTGCTGCCCGCGCCGGGCCGCCCGCGCCCCGAGGACGAGCACGTCATCTACGTGCGCGACACCGGCGGCACGGTTCGGGCCACCGGCACCATGCAGCGGTCGGTGCTGGAGCCGGGCGACTCCGGCCTCACCTGGGGGGTACGCGACCAGCACTGGCTCACCCCGCTGGTGGGCGGCGCCGATCCGGCGGCCACCCTCGACACCCTGCTGTCGATGTGGCGCGAGCAGCTGTACATGGTGCCCGAGCGCGGCGACCCCGAGACCGCCGCCGCCGTCACCTGGCCCTCCCGCGACGTCACCGGGATCAGCGCGCTGCGCAGGCACGGCCTGCAGCCCTACGGCGTGGTGGCCGCGCGGCTGCCCGGCCGGGGCGAGGTGCCCGCCGCGCCCCCGCCCGGGGTGCGGGTGCGCGCCGCCGGGGTCGACGACCTCCCGGTGCTGGTGGAGCTGCTGATGGAGGAGCACCACTACGAGCAGCACTTCGGCGGTGTGCTGGTCCGCCCGCAGACCGAGCGGCAGACCCACCGGGTGCTGGAGCAGTCGCTGAGCTACCAGCCCGCGTGGGTCTGGCTGGCCGAGCGCGACGACCGCGCGGTCGGGCTGATCTGGGCCTCGCCGCCCGAGCGCGCCCGGTGGGCGGCCCCGCTGGCCGCGGCCCGCCCGGCCGGCTACATCGGCTACGGCATGGTCACCGCCGACGAGCGCGGCCGGGGCACCGGCGCGGCGCTGGTCGCCCACGCCCACCGCCGGCTGGACGCCGAGGGCGTCGGAGTCACCCTGCTGAACTACTCCCAGGCGAACCCGCTCAGCGGCCCCTTCTGGAGCCGGATGGGCTACCGCCCGCTCTGGACCACCTGGGAGGTCCGCCCGGTCGGCGCGCTGCGCTGAGACCCGGGCCGGCGCCGCGGCGCCCTCACCGGGGCGCGGGCACCACCCGCACGGGCTGGTCCGCCAGTGAGCCCAGCAGCCACCGCTCCCCGTGCGGGACGACGTTCGCGGGCGCCGGGGCGAAGCCGGTGTGCAGTCCGACGATCTCGCCGTCCTCGCTGAGCACCAGGACCGACCCGGTCAGCGGCTCGTCGTCGTCCATGAGTGCGGAGGCGGGCGGCCGCAGCGCGATCTGGCGGCTGAGCCGTTGGGGAGCACGAAGGAGTCGAGCGCGCCGACCCGCTCATACATGGGCAGCAGCAGCCGGCCGCGGCCGTCGGGGACGGAAGCCGTCGGAGACGCCCGGCAGGTCCGCCACGAGCACCTCGGAGGTGCCGGCGTCCTCACGTCGAGCCGGTACCGGGTGATCCGGTAGCGCAGGTGGGCCGGCCGACCAGGGCATCCGGCTGAACAGGGTCGACCCGGGCCCCGTCGACACCGGGTACCCGACCGAGGAGACGCGGGCCTTGGTGCGGCCGATGTTCCCGTTCGGCCGCTACGGCGAGCCCGACGACCCCGCCCGGCTGATCGCCTGGCCGGCCACCGACGAGGCGCGCTGGATCACCGGCCAGGTGATCGATACCGAGGGCGGCTTCGGCCGGTACCGGCCCCGGGGGGCCTGAGCCGCGGCCGCTTCCGGCCGCCGGTGCGCACGCCGGGCGGCCGGCGGCGCCGGTGCGCTCGCCGCGACCCAATACCATGCTGCCAGGCGGCGAGGCGGAGGGGACCACGGCCATGGCGGAGGCAGGCGGCGCACCCGCGCCCGAACCGGTGGAGATCGTGGAGGTCGGTCCGCGCGACGGCCTGCAGAACGAGTCGGCGGTGCTGTCCACCGAGGACAAGATCGAGCTGATCACCCGCTGCGTCCGCGCCGGCCTGCGCCGCATCGAGGCGGTCAGCTTCGTCAACCCCAAGCGGGTGCCGCAGCTCGCCGACGCCGAGGCCGTGCTGGCCGGGCTGCCCCGCGAGGCCGGCGTCCGCTACATCGGGCTGGTGCTCAACCGCCGCGGCCTGGACCGCGCGCTGGCGGGCGGCGTGCACGAGGCCAATGTGGTGGTCGCCGCCACCGACGGCTTCTCCGTGCGCAACCAGGGCGCCACCGTCGAGCAGATGCTGGCCGCCCTCGACGCCATCGCCCCCGAGGCCGCCGCGGCCGGCCTGCCGGTCAGCGTCACCATCTCCACCGCCTTCGGCTGCCCCTTCGACGGCGAGACCCCGCCCGAGCGGGTGGTGGAGATCGCGCGGCGCGCCGCCGCGGCCGGCGCCGCCGAGATCGCGCTGGCCGACACCATCGGCGTCGGCGTGCCCGCCCAGGTCCGCGCGCTGGTCCGCCGGGTGCGGGCGGCCGTCGGCGGCGTCGCGCTGCGCTGCCACTTCCACAACACCCGCAACACCGGCTACGCCAACGCCTGGACCGCCTACGAGGAGGGCGTGCGGGTGCTCGACTCCAGCGTCGGCGGCTTCGGCGGCTGCCCCTTCGCGCCCGCCGCCACCGGCAACATCGCCACCGAGGACCTGCTCTACACCCTGCACCGCTCCGGCGTCGCCACCGGTGCCGACGAGGACCGCACCGCCGCCGTCGGCGACTGGCTGGGAGAGCGCCTGGGCGGCCGCCCGACCGCGCTGCGCGGCCGCGCCGGAGGCTTCCCCGCGGAGGTTCCTCCCGGTACGCCGGGCACGGTAGCGTCCAATGCGCAGGCACGATGAACGAAACAGCACCAGAAGGGACGCCGCGGTGACCCACGAGTACTTCGTTCCGCCGCCGCCGTACGGCGGGGACGACGGTGAGGGTGCGGGGCTCCAGCAGCGACCCGCCGCCGACCGCAGCGGCCAGGAGCGTCCGGCCGGGTCGCCGCCCGTCCCCGCGGCCGCCCCGGGCGAGCCCGCCCAGGCGCACCCGGTGCCGCCGCCGCCCTACGCGCCTTCTGGCTTCGAGAGCGGCCTGGGCGGCGAGCCGCCCGCCGCCGCCGAGCCGCCCCGCCGCCCCGAACCGCCGGCCGAGCCGCCGGCTCCGGCCGCCGCGCCCGCCGAGCCGCCGGCCGCGCACCGCTCTGAGCCCGAGCCGGGCCACCAGCCGCTGCCGCAGCGCAAGCCGGGCGCCACCGCGCCGGTCGCACCGCCCGCCGCCGAGCCCGCGGCGCCCTCCGTGCCGGCCGCCGCCCCGGTCCCCGCCGCCGCGCCCCCGGCCGCCGCCCCGGTGCCGCCCGCGGAGCGCTCGGCCGAGCGGCCCGCCGAGGCGCCCGCGGAGCGGCCCGAGCAGCCCGCCCAGCAGCCGCGCCCTGACGGCGGCGCCCCGCCCCGGCCGGTGCCCAGCCCCGCCTCGCTGCTGTGGCAGCGCCGCTGGACCACCGGCCCGCACCCCGACGCCGCGCTGCCCAACGTCATCGCCACCCTGCCCGACGCCATCACCGTGATGGCCCCCGCCGAGGTGGCCGGCCGCCCCGTCGCGGTGCTCGGCGGCCACGACAGCAAGGTGCGCGTGGTCGACCTCCTGTCGGGCGCCGTCACCGAGCACGACAGCGGCCACACGGTGGTGCGCGCCCTGGCCTGCACCGTCGTCGGCGGCGACCCCGTCGCCGTCACCAGCGGCGCCGAGGGCGGCGTGCGGATGCTGCGGCTGGACACCGGCGAGCGCAGCCTCGTCTCCACCGGCCCCGTCCCGGCTACCGCCCTGGACTGCACCACCGCGGGCGGGATCCCGCGCGCGGTGCTCGCCTACGACCGCACCGTCGCGGTGTGGAACCTCGCCGAGCGGCGCTTCGAGAAGGTCGGCTCCACCGCCGACGCCGTCACCGCGGTCGCCTGCGCCGAGGACCTCTGGCAGCGGCCGGTCGCCATCGTCGCCGACGCCTCCGGGCAGCTGATGCAGTGGCGCATGGACCAGGCCGACGTCGCCTTCCAGCCGCTGTCGGCCGACACCCACCGCGGCACCAGCGCCCTGGTGCCGGCCCGGCTCGCCGGCGGCCTGGCCGTCGCCGTCCTCGACGACCGCGGCGGCGTGTCAGTGCGCGACCTCGCCACCCGCACCCAGCGCTGCCACATCTCCAGCGGCGGCGGCCTGGCCGCCGCCACCCGGGTCAACGACGAGCCCGTCCTGGTCACCGCCGGATCCCGCAACCTGCACCTGTGGAACGCCGGCACCGGCGACTGGATCACCGCCATCATCGGCGCCGCCTCGGTGCCCCGGGTGCTCTCGGTGATCCAGCTGGAGGACGGCCCGGTGGCCGTCACCGGCCACACCTCCGGCGAGCTGGTGCTGTGGGACCTCGCCCACGCCGTCGCGCACCCCAGCGTTCCCGGCCACGAGGCACCGGTCACCACCCTGGGCCGCGCCCGCGTCGGGGAGCGCTCCGTGGTCGTCACCGCCGGCCAGGACGGCACCGCCCGCGTCTGGGACATCGCCACCGGCAGCCCCGCCCAGGCCGTCACCCGGGTCGGCGAACCGGCCTGGCTGGTGGCGGGCAGCGTCGCCGGCCGCCCCGTGATGGTCAGCGGCTCGCCCGACGCGCCGGCCGCCAAGGTCACCGACCTCGCCACCGGCACCGAGGTGGCCGCCATCGGCTCGGCCAGCGACCGCTTCATCGCCGGCCTGTTCACCGAGGTCGCCGGGAAGCCCTGCGTCGCCACCGCCGACGACTCCGGCGTGGTCGACCTGTGGGACCTGCGCACCGGCGTCGCCAGCCACCGAAGAGGCCGCTTCCACATCTTCCGCGGGCCGCTCCAGGGCATGCAGCGGGTCGTCGTCGGCACCGCCCCCGCCGGCGAGCGCACCTTCGGCCTCGGCGGCGACGACGAGGGCAACCTGCACGTGTGGGACCTCGCCACCGGCGCCGAGCAGACCGTCATCTCCGCGCACAGCGCCCCGGTCTCGGTCATCGAGGTGACCGAGATCAAGGGCCGCACCACCGTGGTCACCGGCAGCGTCAGCGGCGGCCTGAAGATGTGGGACCTCCTCGACGGCACCCAGCTGGCCGAGTTCAGCGGCCACTCCGACCCCGTCAGCGCCCTCGCCGTCACCGACGTCGGCGGGGTGCGGGTCGCGGTCAGCGGCGGCGACGGCGGCGAGCTGTGGGCCTGGAACCTCGCCACCGGCACCCGGCTGGGCCAGCTGCGCGGCTACGCCTCGGCGGTCACCGCCATCACCGTGGGCAGCTTCGAGGGCCAGTCCCTGGCCGCCACCTCCAGCGCCCAGGGCTACGTGCGCGTCTGGGACCTGCGGGTCGGCCGCAGCGTCACCGAACTGGTCATGCCCAACCCGGTGGCCGCGCTCGCCTTCGGCCCCGGCAGCGAACTGGTCATCGCGCACGGCGCCGACATCGCCGTCTACGAGCCCACCAAGCCCGAGTAGCCGCCGCGGGTCCGCCCGGCCCCCGGGCGGACCCGCCCAGCGGCGGGGCGCGCGGCACCTCGGTGACCTGCGCGCCCGCCGCCGCCTGTTATCCTGGTGGCCCGTGGACTTCAGAGCCCGAACTCGACCACGGGAGAATCACTTGGCAGCCGCGACCACCAAGCATCTGTTCGTCACCGGTGGCGTCGCGTCCAGCCTCGGCAAGGGACTCACCGCGTCCAGCCTCGGCCGGCTGCTCAAGCTGCGCGGACTCCGGGTCACCATGCAGAAGCTGGACCCGTACCTCAACGTCGACCCCGGCACGATGAACCCCTTCCAGCACGGCGAGGTCTTCGTCACCGACGACGGCGCCGAGACCGACCTCGACGTCGGCCACTACGAGCGCTTCCTCGACACCGAGCTGTCCGGTTCCGCCAATGTCACCACCGGCCAGATCTACTCCAGCGTCATCGCCAAGGAGCGCCGCGGCGCCTACCTCGGCGACACCGTCCAGGTGATCCCGCACATCACCAACGAGATCAAGGCGCGCATCTACGCGATGGCCGGCGAGGACGTCGACCTGGTCATCACCGAGGTCGGCGGCACCGTCGGCGACATCGAGTCGCAGCCCTTCCTGGAGGCGGTCCGGCAGATCCGGCACGAGATCGGCCGGCAGAACTGCTTCTTCCTGCACGTCTCGCTGCTGCCCTACATCGGCCCGGCCGGCGAGCTGAAGACCAAGCCCACCCAGCACTCCGTCGCCGCCCTGCGCACCCTGGGCATCCAGCCCGACGCGATCGTCTGCCGCTCCGACCGGCCGATCTCGCAGAGCCTGAAGAACAAGATCAGCCTGATGTGCGACGTGGACGAGGGCGGCGTGGTCTCCGCGCCCGACGCCGCCTCCATCTACGAGATCCCCAAGGTGCTGCACCGCGAGGGCCTGGACGCCTACGTCGTGCGCCGCCTCGACCTGCCCTTCCGCGATGTCGACTGGGCGGAGTGGGACGACCTCCTGCGCCGGGTCCGCACCCCCGCCCATGAGGTGACCATCGCGCTGGTCGGCAAGTACATCGACCTGCCCGACGCCTACCTGTCGGTCACCGAGGCGCTGCGCGCCGGCGGCTTCGGCAACGACACCCGGGTGGCCATCCGCTGGGTGGCCAGCGACGACTGCTCCACCCCCGAGGGCGCCGAGCAGGCCCTGCGCGGGGCGCACGGCGTGCTCATCCCCGGCGGCTTCGGCGTGCGCGGCATCGAGGGCAAGCTCGGCGCGATCCGCTACGCCCGCGAGAACCGCGTCCCGCTGCTCGGGCTCTGCCTGGGCCTGCAGTGCATGGTCATCGAGGCGGCCCGCTCACTGGCCGGCCTCGACGGCGCCGACAGCACCGAGTTCGACGACCAGCCCGTGCACCCCGTCATCGCCACCATGGCCGACCAGACCGACGTGGTGGCCGGCGAGCGCGACATGGGCGGCACCATGCGGCTCGGCCTCTACCCGGCCGACCTCGCCGAGGGCAGCATCGTCGCCGAGCTCTACGGCCGGCCCCGCGTCTCCGAGCGGCACCGCCACCGCTACGAGGTGAACAACGCCTACCGCGAGCAGCTGGAGAAGGCCGGACTGGTCTTCTCGGGGCTCTCCCCGGACGGCCGCCTGGTGGAGTACGTCGAGCTGCCCCGGCGGCAGCACCCCTT
Organism: Allonocardiopsis opalescens; assembly: GCF_003002095.1. Classification (GTDB taxonomy): domain Bacteria; phylum Actinomycetota; class Actinomycetes; order Streptosporangiales; family Streptosporangiaceae; genus Allonocardiopsis; species Allonocardiopsis opalescens. The sequence goes on from NZ_PVZC01000004.1 coordinate 239,670, forward strand.
CTTCGTCGCCACCCAGGCCCACCCCGAGCTGCGCTCCCGCCCCACCCGCCCGCACCCCCTCTTCGTCGGCCTGGCCCGCGCCGCGCTCGACTACCGGGCCGAGCACCCCGGCGGCGCGGAGTCCGGCTCGTGAACCGTCCGCCCGAGATCGGCGACCTCGCCCGGGTCCGCGACGAGCCCGGCCTCTACCCCTCGCGGCGCGGCGAGACCCGGTGGCGCGGCGCCTTCGCCAGCGTCCGCACCGACGAGCTCGACCTGCCCGGCGTCGACGGCCCCGAACGGGTCCGCCGCGACATCGTCACCCACCCCGGCTCGGTCGCGGTGGTGGCCCTCGACGACGCCGGGCAGGCGCTGCTGGTCCGCCAGTACCGCCACGCCGCCGGCATGCGGCTGTGGGAGATCCCCGCCGGGCTGCGCGATGTCGAGGGCGAGCCGCCGCTGCGCACCGCGCAGCGCGAACTCGCCGAGGAGACCGGCCACCAGGCCGACGACTGGCGCGTCCTGCTCGACCTGCTGCCCTCGCCCGGCATCTCCGACGAGCGGGTGCACATCTTCCTGGCCAGGCGGCTCAGCCCGCTGCCGGCCGCCGACGGCTTCGTCCGGGTGCACGAGGAGGCCGACCTGCGCCTCGCTCGGGTACCGCTGCGCGACGCCGTCCGCAAGGTGCTGGCCGGCGAGATCCACAACGGCATCGCCGCCGCCGGCCTGCTCGCCGCGGACGCCGCCGCCACCGACTTCGCCGCCCTCCCCGCCGCCGGTCCCGCCTGACGGGCGGGGCCGTGGGCAGACCCGAACCCGTACCCGACGCCCTGGACGCCGCCGTCGACGGGTACCTCGACCACCTCGCGGTGGAGCGGGGGCTGGCCGCCAACACCCTGGCGGCCTACCGGCGCGACCTGGCCCGCTACGCGGCCGGGCTGCGCCGCGGCGGGCGGCGCGAGCTGCCCGCGGTCACCGAGGCCGACATCACCGCGCACCTGCGGCGGCTGCGCGAGGGCGACGACGAGCACCCGCCGCTCGGCGCGGCCTCGGCGGCCCGCGCCCTGTCGGCCGTGCGCGGCCTGCACCGCTTCGCCGCCCGCGAGGGGCTGCGCGCCGACGACCCCGCCGGGCAGGTCGCCCCGCCCACCGCGCCGCGCAGGCTGCCCCGCTCCATCCCGCTGGCCGAGGTCGAGGCGCTGCTGGCCGCCGCCGGAGCCGGCGAGGACCCCCGCGCGCTGCGCGACCGCGCGCTGCTCGAACTGCTCTACGGCGCCGGCGCGCGGGTGTCGGAGGCCGTCGGCCTGGACGTCGACGACTTCGAGCGGCTGCGCGCCGACAACGTGCACGTGGTGCGCTTCCGCGGCAAGGGGGGCCGCGAGCGGGTGGTGCCGGTGGGCCGCTACGCCCGCCGCGCGCTCGACGCCTACCTGGTCAGGGCCAGGCCGGTGCTCGCCTCGGCCGGCACGGGCACCCCCGCGCTTTTCCTCAACGCGCGCGGCGGCCGGCTGACCCGCCAGGGCGCCTGGGGGGTGCTGCGCGCCGCCGCCGAGCGGGCCGGGCTGGCCGGCGTCTCCCCGCACACCCTGCGGCACTCCTTCGCCACCCACCTGCTCGACGGCGGCGCCGACGTGCGCGTCGTGCAGGAGCTGCTGGGGCACGCCTCGGTGACCACCACGCAGATCTACACCCTGGTCACCGCCGACCGGCTGCGCGAGGTCTACGCCGCCGCGCACCCCCGCGCGCGGGCACCCCGCTGACACCGGCTCGGCCCCGGCCTGTGTGTTGGCTTGCTGGTGGGCTGTTTCAGACCTAGAGTCACCGGACGACGGCAAGGTAAACGGGGGGTAGTACCGGGCCGGGGGTCGATGCGCGCCAGGGGGAGCTGAGCGGATCGCTCCACCGGCCGGGTCATCGGTAGGCGCCCGCGTTCGCCGGGCCGCGAGAGAGGGTCAGGGGCTAGTGACTGGGTCTGCGTACGAGGGTCCCGAGGCGGTCACCGCCGGGACCGAGAACGAGACGACCGACAGACGGACTAACCCCTGGGGCACCACGCACGAGGGGGCGGCACTGGGGGCCATCGATCGACCGAAACCGGACTTTCCCACACCGGAGCCGTTGGAGCACCACGGCCCGGCGCGGGTGGTCGCCGTCTGCAACCAAAAGGGAGGGGTGGGCAAGACCACCACCACCATCAACCTGGGCGCCGCACTCGCCGAGCTGGGGCGCAAGGTGCTGCTGGTCGACTTCGACCCGCAGGGCGCGCTCTCCGTCGGCCTGGGCCGGCTGGACCCGCGCGAACTCGATCTGACCGTCTACGAACTGCTGATGGACTCCAGCATCACCGTCGACGACGTGCTGCTGAAGACCAATGTCGCCGGCATGGACATGGTGCCCAGCAACATCATGCTGTCGGGCGCCGAGATCCAGCTGGTGCCCGAGGTGGGGCGCGAGCACGTCCTGGGCCGGGCGCTCGAACCGGTGCTGCCCGACTACGACGTGGTGCTGATCGACTGCCAGCCGTCGCTGGGCCTGCTCACCATCAACGCGCTCACCGCCGCCGACGGGGTGATCGTGCCGCTGGAGTGCGAGTTCTTCGCACTGCGCGGGGTGGCGCTGCTGATGGAGACCATCACCAAGGTGCAGGAGCGGCTGAACGACCGGCTGGAGATCGACGGCTTCCTCGGCACGATGTACGACCCGCGCACCCTGCACGCGCGGGAGGTGCTGGCGACCATCATCGACGGCTTCGGGGAGCGGGTGTACCACACCGTCATCAACCGCACGGTGCGCTTCCCGGACGCCACCGTGGCCGGTGAGCCCATCACCAGCTACGACTCCTCGTCGGCAGGGGCGAGCGCCTACCGCGACCTGGCCAAGGAGGTGATCGCCAAGTGGCCGCCCGCCGGGTGAACCTGCCCGGGGCCGCCGAGCTGTTCCGGCCGACGACCCCGGTGGCGGAGGCGTCCGCGGGGGCGGGCGCCGACCACGGCCGGCCGCAGCTGCGCACGGCCGAGGCCCGCGCGGCGCGGCAGCGCCGCGACGAGAAGATCACCGTCTACATCTCCGGTGAGGAGCTGCTGGCGCTGGAGCACGCGCGGCTGCGGCTGCGCGCCACCCACGGCCTGGTCGCCGACCGCGGCAAGGTGGTGCGGACCGCGGTGGCCGAGCTGCTGGCCGACTTCGAGGAGAATGGGGAGCGCAGCACGCTGGTCCGCCGGCTCAACGAGGCGTGAGGCCGGCACCCGCACCGACAGGGGCCGCCGCCTGAGCGGCCCGGACCGCTAGGACGCCTTGAGCAGCACCGACACCACCGGTACCGGCGAGCCGGCCGCGCCCGAGGGCCCGGCCGGCCCGCCGGACGCCGCCGCGCCCGGCGACGACTCCGGCTTCCGCGTGCACCTCGACGTCTTCGAGGGCCCCTTCGACCTGCTGCTCGGCCTGATCGCCAAGCACAAGCTGGACATCACCGAGGTGGCGCTCTCGCAGGTCACCGACGAGTTCATCGCCTACATCCGCTCCTACGGCAGCGAGTGGGACCTCGACGACGCCAGCCACTTCCTGCTGGTCGCCGCCACCCTGCTCGACCTCAAGGCCGCCCGGCTGCTGCCCTCGGGCGAGGTCGAGGACGAGGAGGACCTGGCGCTGCTGGAGGCGCGCGACCTGCTCTTCGCCCGGCTGCTGCAGTACCGCGCCTACAAGGAGGCGGCCGCGGTGCTGGCGGCCAGGATCGCCGAGGCGGGCCGCCGCTACCCGCGGCTGGTGCCGATGGAGCCGGCCTTCGCCGAGCTGATGCCGGAGGTGCTGATCCGGCTGGGCCCGCAGGAGTTCGCCCGGCTGGCCGCCCGCACCCTCACCCCGCGCGAGCCGCCGACCGTGTCGGTGGCGCATGTGCACGACCCCAGGGCCAGTGTGCAGGAGCAGGCGGCGATCCTGGTGGAGCAGCTGCGGCGCCTCGGCGACGCCACCTTCGCCGAGCTGACCGGCGACTGCGCGGGCACCTTCGAGGTGGTGGCCCGCTTCCTGGCCCTGCTGGAGCTGTACCGCGCCGCGTCCGTCGGCTTCGAGCAGGCCGAGCCGCTTGGCGAGCTGCGGGTGCGGTGGACCGGCAGCGGCGACGGCTCCGTCGCGGTCGCCGACGACTACGGCCGCACCCGTTCCGACGACGACCCGCCCGAGGAGGACGGCCCATGACCGATTCCGCCGCACCCGGCCCGGCGGCCGGCGAGGAGGCGCGGCTGCGCGCCGCCATCGAGGCGATCGTGCTGGTCGTGGACGAGCCGGTCGCCGAAAGCGTCCTCGCCGAGGTGCTGGACACCCCGGCCGAGCGCGTCCGCGAGCTGCTGCGCGCCCTGTCCGCCGAGTACACCGAGGCGGGCCGCGGCTTCGACCTGCGCGAGGCGGCCGGCGGCTGGCGCTTCTACACCCGCGCCGACTACGCCGCCGAGGTCGAGCGCTTCGTCCGCGACGGCCAGCAGGTGCGGCTCACCCAGGCGGCGCTGGAGACGCTGGCCGTCGTCGCCTACCGCCAGCCGGTCAGCCGCGCGCGCGTCTCGGCCGTGCGCGGTGTCAACTGCGACGGAGTCATGCGTACCCTCGTACTGAGGGGCCTGGTCGAGGAGGCCGGACACGAACGCGAGTCCGGAGCGATCCTGTACCGCACGACCGGCTATTTCCTGGAGCGTCTCGGCCTGCGCGCGCTGGACGAGCTGCCCGACCTGGCCCCGTTCCTGCCCGACGACATCGAAGGTCTCGAAGAAACCGGTGAGCACACCTCCGCGTAAGCCCTCGGGCGGTTCCGGCCGCTCCGGCTCCGCCTCCAAGAAGCAGACCACCGCGGGCGATTCGCGGCGCGACCGCACCGGCCGCGCCGCGGGCGGCGCGCCGCGCCGCGACGGCCAGCCGCCCGGCCGCGAGGCCGGCGGCCCCGCGCACGAGGCCGAGCTCTCGCCGCAGGCGCGCGACCGCCTGCGTCGGCTGCGCTCCGAGTACGACGCCGCCGACGACGAGCGCGACCGCATCACCCAGCACGACCGCGACGACTATGCTGACGTGCCGGACGGGATCCGGCTGCAGAAGGTGCTGGCCCAGGCCGGCGTGGCCAGCCGCCGCGCCAGCGAGGAGCTGATCCACCAGGGCAGGGTCGAGGTAGACGGCCAGATCGTGCGGCGCTTCGGCGCCCGAGTCGACCCCGCCACCTCGGTGATCCGCGTCGACGGCATGCGCATCGCCACCGCCCCCGACCTGCTCTACTACGCGCTGAACAAGCCGCGCGGCGTGGTCAGCACCATGTCGGACCCCCAGGGGCGGCCCACCCTCGCCGACTACAGCACCGAGTCGGACGAGCGGCTGTTCCACGTCGGGCGGCTGGACGTCGATACCGAGGGCCTGCTGCTGCTCACCAACGACGGGGAACTGGCCAACCGGCTCACCCACCCCCGCTACAAGGTCCCCAAGACCTACGTCGCGGTGGTGCCGGGCCCGGTCGACCGCCAGCTCGGCCGCCGGCTGCGCCGCGGCGTGGAGCTGGAGGACGGCCTCGTCGAGGTCGACGACTTCTCGGTCGTGGACGCCACGGGCAACCGCGCCATGGTCCAGGTGACCCTGCACGAGGGCCGTAAGCACATCGTGCGGCGGCTGCTCGAAGAGGTGGGACACCCGGTGAAGGAACTGGTGAGAACCGAGATCGGGCCGGTCAGGCTCGGTAAACTCAAGCCGGGCACGATGCGCCAGCTGAGCGCCCAGGAGATCAGCGAGCTGTTCGACGCGGTCGGTATGTGAGCCGCGCCGCCGGGGCGGCGGACCGGACGCGGACGAGCGGGCGACGAAAGGGATGTGACGTGGCGGTACGGGCGATCCGCGGAGCCACCCAGGTGGACGCGGACGAGCGCGGTCTGGTCCAGGAGGCCACCGCCGAGCTCATCGGCGAGGTGATGGCGCGCAATGAGCTGTCCACCGACGACGTGATCAGCGTGCTCTTCACCGCCACCCCCGACCTCACCTCGGAGTTCCCCGCCCTGGCGGCCAGGAAGCTCGGCTTCACCGACGTGCCGCTGATCTGCTCGGTGGAGATCGCGGTGCCCGACGCGCTGCCCCGGGTGGTGCGGCTGCTCGCCCATATCGAGACCGACCGGCCGCGCGCCGATCTCCAGCACGTCTACCTGCGCGGCGCGCGGGCGCTGCGGCTCGACATCGCCCAGTAGCGCGCCCCGCGCCGCCGGTCGACGGCCCTGCGGCCGCCGACCGGCGCGGGAGCCTCAGCCCCGCTTCCAGAACGGGCGGCGCGGACCGCCCCCCTCCCGCGGACCCTCGGGCTCCGGTGCGGGCCCCGCGCCCTGGGCCAGTTCGCTGAGCAGCCGTACGGTGCGTTCCCACAGCTCGACCAGGGCCGCCCCCGCGGGCCGCTCGGGGCCGTCGCAGCGCTCCAGCTCCGCCAGCAGCGGCTCCAGCCGGTCGCGGACGGGGCCGGCGACCGTGGTGCGATCGGACAGCAGGGTGCGCAGCCGGGTGCCGAGGTCGGCCAGCATCTCGGCCCGTTCGCGCTCGCCGGCCGGGCGGGCGGTGCGCAGCCGCTCGGCCTCCTCGCCGATCAGCGCGAGCAGCCCCGGGCCGGCGGGCGCCGGCCCGCCGTAGCCGACCGGGGCGGGCGCGGGCCGGGCGCGGCCCGGCGCCGCCGCGCCGAAGCCCTTCGCCCGCGGCACGGCGCGCTGCCGCGCCGCCCCGGGCTCCGGCGGACCGGCCGCCAAGAAGTCGGGCAGGTCGAGTTTGTCGCTGTGCGCCTCCGCCCGCTCCATACCGGCGCGCAGCGCCATGCGCGCGGTGCCCCCCGCTCCCGCCGCAGGCGCCGGTCCCGCCAGCAGCATCCCGGGCGCCTCCCAGCCCTCGGGCAGCTCGACCGGCTGCACCACGCGGTGCTCGGGGCCGCCCTCGGCCGTCACCTCGGGGTCGACGGCGACGAAGGCGGTGAAGCGGCAGAGCACCCCGGAGCCCAGCGAGGTGCGCACGATGCGCCGCTCCAGCTCGCCCAGGTCGACCGGGGCGCCCCGCCCGGAGGAGCCGATCGTGTAGCGGTCCTCCAGATCGCGCAGGTGCGCCCGCGCCCACACGGCGGCCGCCGAGGGCGCGTCGGAGACGGCGGCCACGGCATCGGCCCGCCACGGGCTGCCGTCGGCGGCCGTGCCGCGCAGGCCGAGCCGGACGCGCGACCCGTCCGGCGGCGCGCCGCGCCAGCGGCCGCGCACGGTGACCGGGACGCCGGGGAAGAGCGCGCCCACGGGCTCGGGGGCGAGGGTGCCGGGCACCTGCTCCAGGCCCTCGGCGGTCAGCTCCAGGTCGGTCACCAGCGGGGCGCCGATGCGCCGGTGGATCCGCTCCATCACCGCGTCCAGCCGGTCCTCGGACTCCACCAGCTCGCTGCGGCCGGCGCCGAGCGCGGCCAGCCGCCCGAGGAAGCCGTTGTTGACGGCGCGGTCGATGCCGACGGTGTGCACCCGCAGCCGGCGCAGCTCGGCGCCGAAGCGGTCGAGCACCTGGTCCTCGTTGCCGACCTGTCCGTCGGTGACCACGACCAGCACCCGGTCGGCGCCGTCGTCGGGCGCGGCGGCCAGCAGCCGGACCGCCTCGCCCAGCGGCGCCGCGATCTGGGTGCCGCCGCGCGCCTCCAGCCGCGCCAGGTGCTCCACGGCGCGGAAGCGCTCGCGGTCGCCGCCGGGCACCAGGCCCTCGGGCAGCGCGGGCGGGCGCTCGACCGCGTGGTCGAAGGCGAGCACCGCGAAGCGGTCCGCCGCCGACAGGGTGTCCACGATCCGCGCGGCGGCGCGCCGCGCCGCCACCATCTTCCAGCCGCGCATACTGCCCGAGCGGTCCAGCAGCAGCACCACCGCGCGCGGGCGGCGCCCCGCCGCCGACTCGGCCGGCGGCAGCACGGTGAGCGCGAAGGTGCCCTCGCCCTCGGGGCCCTCGGCACCGGCCGGCCGGTCGCCGTCGGGGACCAGCACGGCGGAGGTGGCCGGGCGGTCGGCCTCGGCCAGCACCAGCCTGAGGACGAAGTCGCGGTTCAGCCGCTCGTCGGGGCGCAGCCGCAACACGCTGAGGCCGGTGCTCTCGTCGGTCTCGCCGCTCAGCAGCTCGTGCAGACTGCTCTGCACCTCGCGCGGGGGAGCCGCGCCAGGCTCGATCTCCACGCTGAGCGAGAGCCGCACCGGGCTCGGGAAGCCGGGCAGCAGCACCGGCGGGGTGATCCGGGAGGCGTCGGGGACCGCGTCGGTGTCGGGCGCGGTGCCCTCGCCGGCGGCGGGGCCGTCGATCGGCGCGCCGGGGATGTAGCGGGGCGCCACGACCAGCGGGAACCGGAACTCGGCGGCGTCGTCGGCATAGCCCAGCGGCTGGCTGAGGCTGAGGTCGACGGTGACGGACGCGCCGGGCGCGATATTGCCGACGCGCAGGTTGAACACGTCGGGCCGGTCCTCCTCGGCGATGGAGGCGGTGCGGCCCTCGTCGAGCGCGGCGGTGTAGGCGCGCCTCGCCTCCTCGCGCTCGGCCAGCCGCCCGTCGACCACGCGGCCGCCGGTGCGCATCCGCAGCGCCGTGACGGCGGCGCGGTCGGGCAGCGGGAAGACGTAGGCGGCCTCCAGGGTGCGGTCGTGCGGGTTGCGGAAGGTCTGGCGCACCTCCACCCCGGCGGTCAGCCCGGCCAGGGTGAGGCGGGCCCGCACGTCGACGGAGTCCAGGGGGAGGTTGCCCGCCTCGGTGCGCAGCGCGCCCAGGCCGGCGTCGGGCAGCGGAGCGGCCGCGCGCTCGGTGCTCAGCGGGTGGATGCGTAGGGTCACGACGGGCTCCTCGGATCGGCGGCGGGCGGTGCGGACAGCTGATGGCGGGCGAGCAGGTCGAGCAGTGGCGCGGCCGCGCCGGCCAGCGCGGCGAGCTCCTCGGGGGCGGGGGAGCGGGGAGCGCCGGTGACGGCGAGGGTGACGCCCGGGGCGAGCGGCACGGCGTAGCCCAGGGCGGCCCCGGAGCCGCTGAGGGCGCCGGCCATGCCGGCGGCGGCCTCAGCCGCGGCCTCGGCCGGGCGGGTGGTCCAGAAGCGCCCGGGGGCGGGCCGGTCGTCGGGGGCGCGGGCCTCGGGCGGCGCGCCGTCGGCGGGCAGCCCGGCCGTGCGGGCCAGCGACTCGTCGGTGGCCCCGGCCAGCGCCTGCTGGATCTCGGCCAGGCTGCGCCCCTCGCTCTGCAGGCGCTTGACCGCCACGAGCTGCAGCAGGTGGCGACGGCCGTAGCGGGCCTGCCGGCCCCGGCGCGACAGCGGAGGGTCCAGCAGGCCGGTCGTGGTGTACCAGCGGATCAGCCGCTCGCTGGGGAGGTCGCTGACCCGGCCGTTCGGCCGCGCGGCGCTCCCGGCCGCGTCGGCCAGCGCGCCCGCCGCCGCCTCGACCAGCTCGCCGATCGTCCAGGTCGTTTGCATGCCGCCATTGTGACACTGTCATCATTGCAGTGTCAAACTCGCCGGTACCCTGGGACGACGCGGAGACCGGACGGGAAGTGGGCGAGCGCGGTGGCACTTGAGCGGGTGGTCGTGCTGGGGGCCGGGCTGATCGGCACCTCCGTCGCCCTGGCGCTGCGCGAGCGCGGTGTGCGCGTGTGGCTGGACGACGCCGACCCCGCCACCCTGCGGCTCGCCGCCGACCTCGGCGCCGGGGCGCCGCTGCGCGCCGACCCGCCCGACCGCCCGGCCGACGTCGCCCTCATCGCGGTGCCCCCCGCCGCCGTCGCCGCGGTGCTGCGCTCCGCCCAGGACCGCCAGCTCGCCCACACCTACACCGACGCCGCCAGCGTCAAGGCCGGACCGCTGGCCGAGGCCGCCGAGCACGGCTGCGACCTCGCCACCTTCGTCCCCGGCCACCCCATGGCCGGCCGCGAGCTGCGCGGCCCCGGCGCCGCCCGCGCCGACCTCTTCCTGGGCCGCCCCTGGGCGCTGTGCCCCGCCCCCAAGACCGACGCCGCCGCGCTGGCCGCCGTCGCCGACCTGGCCCGCGCCTGCGGCGCCGAGCCCGTCGTGGTCGACGCCGAGGTGCACGACCGCGCCGTCGCGCTCGTCTCCCACGCCCCCCACGTCGCCGCCGCCGCGGTGGCCGCCCGCCTCGCCGAGGCCGACGACACCGCGCTCGGCCTGGCCGGGCAGGGAGTCCGCGACGTCACCCGGATCGCGGCCGGCGACCCCGGCCTGTGGACCGACATCCTCGCCCGCAACGCCGCCCCGGTGGCCGACGTGGTCGAGGCGCTCGCCGCCGACCTCGCCGCGCTGGCCGCGGCGCTGCGCGCCGCCGACCCCGAGGGCCTCGACGCCCTGCTGCGGCGGGGCGCGGCCGGGCGGGCCAGGATCCCCGGCAAGCACGGCGGGCCCGCGCCCGCCTACGCGCTGGTGCCCGTGGTGATCCCCGACGAGCCCAACGCGCTGGCCCGCCTGTTCGGCGCGGCCGGCGACGCGGGCGTGAACATCGAGGACGTGCGGCTGGAGCACTCCCCGGGGCTGCCCGTGGGCGTCGCCGTCCTGCACGTGCGCCCCGAGGCCGCCGGGCGGCTCGGCGCCGCGCTGCGCGACGGCGGCTGGTCCGTGCACGCCTGAGCGCCCGGAGGGCGCGCGACGGCGGCCTGGTCCGGGGAGCGGCGCCGCCGGGGTAGTCTCGATCCCTGGATGGGAATGCGACAAGCCCCCGAACACACCAGGAGCAGCACGGCACCGGTGCGGGGGATCCCCGGGGAAGAGGTAGCCAGCGTGAACGCGGGTCCAGCCGACAGCGCGCTCGTCATCGCCGTTGACGGGCCGTCGGGGTCGGGCAAGTCCAGCACGGCCCGCGGGGTGGCACGCGCGTTGGGGCTGCGTTACCTCGACACCGGCGCGATGTACCGGGGCATGACGTGGTGGATGATCCAGCACCGCGTCCCCGTCGACGACCCCGCCGCGGTCGCGGCGCGGGCCGGGGAGCCCGACATCGCCATGGGCACCGATCCCGACGCGCCGGCCATCCGGGTCGACGGTACGGACGTGGCCCAGCCGATCCGCACCCGCGAGGTCACCAACGCCGTGAGCCTGGTCAGCGCCGTACCCGAGGTGCGCGCCCGGCTGGTCGACCTCCAGCGGCGGATCATCGGCGAGGCCCGCCGGGATGGGGCGGGCATCGTCATGGAAGGACGCGACATCGGCAGTGTGGTTGCACCTGAGGCGACCCTGAAGGTGTACCTGACGGCGAGCGAGAACGCCCGGGCCGAACGCCGGACGAAGGAGCTGGACGCCGACCCGGCGACCACGGTGGCGCTGACCCGCACCGAGCTGGCCCGCCGGGACCGCATCGACTCCACCCGTGCCACCTCGCCGCTGGCCAAGGCCGACGACGCCGTGGAGATCGACTCCACGGTGCTGTCGCTGCAGGAGGTCGTCGACGAGGTGCTGCGACTGGCGGACAAGGCGGTACGGCGATGAGCGAGTCGATCCACGAGGGCCCGGGCGGCGCGGAGCCCGGCCCCGAGGACCTGCCCGGGGCGGTCGCCGCCGAGGCGCCCGTACCCGTGGTGGCCGTGGTCGGCCGCCCGAACGTCGGCAAGTCCATGCTGGTCAACCGCATCCTGGGCCGCCGCGAAGCGGTGGTCGAGGACGTCCCCGGCGTCACCCGCGACCGGGTGCCCTACGACGCCAGCTGGCGCGGGCGCCGCTTCACCCTGGTCGACACCGGCGGCTGGGTGGCCGACGCGAGCGGCCTGGAGGCCATGGTCGCCAACCAGGCCGAACTCGCCGTCGCCACCGCCGACGTGGTGCTGTTCGTGGTCGACGCCACCGTCGGGCTCACCGACGCCGACGAGGCCGTCACCCGCGTGCTGCGCCGCTCCGACCGCCCCGTCGTGCTCGCCGCCAACAAGGTCGACGGCGCCCACAACGAGGCCGACGCCTACGCGCTGTGGAACCTCTCGGTGGGCGAGCCCTACCCCGTCAGCGCCCTGCACGGCCGCGGCAGCGGCGATCTGCTCGACGCCGTGCTGCGCGCCCTGCCCGACGCGCCCCCCGAGCGCATCGAGACCGAGCCCGGCGGCCCGCACCGCGTCGCGCTGCTGGGCCGGCCCAACGTCGGCAAGTCCAGCCTGCTGAACCGGCTGGCCGGCGAGGACCGCGTCGTCGTGGACTCCGTGGCCGGCACCACCCGCGACCCCGTCGACGAGCTGATCGAGCTCGACGGCCGCACCTACGTCTTCATCGACACCGCCGGCATCCGGCGCCGCTACCGCGAGCTGCAGGGCGCCGACTACTACGCCACCATGCGCACCATGACCGCGCTGGAGCGCGCCGAGACCGCCGTGGTGCTCTTCGACGTCAGCGAGCCGCTGACCGACGCCGACATCCGCGTGGTCAACCAGGTCGTCGACGCCGGCCGCGGCCTCGTGCTCGCCTTCAACAAGTGGGACGTCCTGGACGACGACCGCCGCTACTACCTCGAACGCGAGATCGACCGCCAGCTCAGCCGCGTCTCGTGGGCGCCCCGGGTCAACCTCTCCGCCCGCACCGGCCGCCGCGTCGAGCGCCTGTCGACCGCCATCGAGCAGAGCCTGGCCGGCTGGTCCACCCGCATCTCCACCGGCCCCCTCAACACCTGGCTCAAGGAGGTCGTGGCCGCCACCCCGCCCCCCGTGCGCGGCGGCCGCCAGCCCAAGATCCTCTTCATCACCCAGGCGAGCACCCGCCCGCCGCACTTCGTCCTCTTCACCACCGGCTTCCTCGAGGAGAACTACCGCCGCTTCCTCGAGCGCCGGCTGCGCGAGTCCTTCTCCTTCGAAGGCACCCCGATCCACCTCACCATGCGCATCCGCGAGAAGAAGACCGGCGCCGGCGCCGCCAAGGCGTCCAAGGGCAGCGTCCGCCCCGACTGGCACACCTGACGGGCCGGCGGCGGCCCACCGGTCCCGCCCGGGGCGCGTCCCGAGACCGGAGCGCGCCCCTCGGGCGACCACTGGCCCCGAGGCGCCGCGGCATCCCGCACGGGCGTCCGCCCGTGAGAGGAACAGGCAGGGACCGGAGCGGATCGGCCTAGGTGTTCCGGGGTCCGACCGGCTTGCATAGAGGCATGACTGATACTCCTGCCGCCCGGATCGCCGTCGTCACCGGCGCGAGCGCGGGCATCGGCCGCGGCGCCGCGGTGCAGCTCGCCCGCCGGGGCTTCGGCGTCGTCCTGACCTACCGCTCGCACCCCGAGGGCGCCGACGAGGCCGTGGAACAGATCGAGCGAGAAGGCGGGCAGGCGGTCGCGCTGCCGTTCGACATCGGCCGGACCGCGTCGATCCCCGACTTCGTCGGCGCCGTCTCGCACCGGATCGCGGCGGTCTGGGGCACGTCGGAGATCTTCGCGCTGGTGAACAACGCGGGCTTCGGCGGCGGCGCCGCCTTCGCTGGGATCACCGGCGAGCACTTCGACCGCTACTACAACGTCCTGCTCAAGGGGCCATACTTTCTCACCCAGGCACTGCTGCCGCTCCTGGCGGACGGGGCGTCGATCGTGAACACGTCGAGCAGTTCGGTGCGCCCCGGCGACACCGAGCCCGGCTACTCGGCGTACGCGGCGATGAAGGGCGGGCTCATCACCGCCACGCGCTACCTCGCCAAGGAACTCGGCCCGCGCGGCATCCGGGTGAACTCGGTCGCTCCCGGCCCGACGCGCACGAGGATCGCCGACGACGCCTTCGAACGCCACCCGGAGATCATCGGCGCCATCGCGGGGAGGACCACGCTCGGCCGCCTCGGCGAGCCAGAGGACATCGGCAAGGTCATCGCCTTCCTCGCCTCCGACGACGCCGGCTGGATCACCGGCCAGGACATCCAGGTGTCCGGAGGGTACGCCCTGTGACCGCACCGGCGGGACGGGTCCGGGCGGACCCTCCGGGCCGACGCCCTCCCGCCCGTGCTCTCTTCGTCCGCGTACTCGTCCCGGGGCCTCGCGCACGCCGCGCGGATCGTGAGCACCGGTTCGCCCGGCTCCGCGCACACCGGGTGCCGCCGCTCGCCGCGTTCGCAGGTCTCCCGCGCCCGCGTTCCCGACCGCTGACGCGGTGCCCCGCCCCGCCACGCGGCCGGGCGGGGCACCGCGTTCAGGCGGACAGCGTTCGCCGGAGCCAGTCCAGGCGCGCGCGGCGGGCCGACACCGAGAGCGCGGCACCCGGGTGCAGCGAGTCGAAGCCGTGGCAGCCGCCGGCCCAGACGTGCAGCTCGGCCTGGCCGCCCGCGGCCCAGACGCGGCTCGCGTAGTCCACGACCTCGTCGCGGAAGACCTCCGCCGATCCGGCGTCGAGGTAGGTGGTGGGCAGTCCCGACAGGTCGGTGGCGACGGCCGGGGAGACGTAGGGCGACACGGCCGCCGGGCCGGCGCCTCCGAGGACCGAGGACCAGCCGAAGGCGTTCTCCTCGCACGACCACACGCCCGGGCCGGCGAACTGCCGGCTCGACACGGTGCGGTTGCGGTGGTCGAGCATCGGGCAGACGAGGAGCTGCGCGGCGACCGGGACCCCCCGGTCGCGGGCGAGGAGCACGAGTCCGGCGGCGATCCCGCCGCCCGCGCTCGTCCCGGCCACCACGGTCCTGGCAGGGTCGGCGCCGATCTCCGCCGCGTGCCCGGCGATCCAGGCGAGCCCGGCGAAGGCGTCCTCGACCAGGGCCGTGCCGGTCGCCTCGGGCGCCAGCCGGTACTCGATCGAGGCGACGACGACGCCGAGCTCGTCGAGCCACTCCAGCGGGATGTCCAGCTGGGCGAAGCGGTCGCCCATCACCATGCCGCCGCCGTGCAGCCACAGCACGCAGGCGGAGGGCGGGCGGTCGGACCCGGTGTCCGGCGCGATGACCGTCATCGCCAGGTCGTGCCCGTCACGGCCCCGGACGGCGACCTCGCGCCGCTCGACGCGGCGGCCCTCCAGCAGGGGCTCGACGCGGGACCTCGCGTGGGACCGGAACATCGGCAGCGTCTCCGCGCTCAGCGGTGGCATCGCGGGCATCGCCGTGAGGAGGGCCGCGAGCTCGGGGTCGGTCCCCGGGCCCGGCGGAAGGGCCGCGGCGCCCATCACACGACCGCCTTGCCGCCCACGGGCGTGAGATCGGTGTACTCCGGCTCCTCGGCGAGGAGGTCCGCGAAGCGCGCGACGATCGCCTGCGCCGCCTCGCCCGCGAAGACCCGACGGTGGTC
This sequence comes from Allonocardiopsis opalescens, assembly GCF_003002095.1. Classification (GTDB taxonomy): domain Bacteria; phylum Actinomycetota; class Actinomycetes; order Streptosporangiales; family Streptosporangiaceae; genus Allonocardiopsis; species Allonocardiopsis opalescens. Next base: position 254,855 of record NZ_PVZC01000004.1, read on the forward strand.
CTCCTCACTCGTCCAGCCCTCGATGACGTGGGCGACGTCGGGGTTCGAGGCGGACCGGCTGAAGAGGTAGACGAGGCAGTGCTCGCTCGTGGCGGGCCGGCCCTCGGCGAGGCCGAGGCGGAGCAGCTCGATGAGCTCGTCGCCGCGGCCGGGCTTGGCGGTCATGGTCGACGCGAATCCGTAGGTGACGTTCATGTACTCCATGAAGCCAGCCGGGACCGTGGAGGCCATAGACGCTTTCGGCCGAACCCTTGCCCGATCCTCCCGACTTGGCACGCGATCGGGTGGCCGCCGCCCGGCCTCGTGATGGGATGCGGCCATGGACCTGAGTGAACCGCGCGCGCTCATCGACCGCAATACCCGGGCCGGTGTCGGACGGGTATGGGGGGATTTCACCATCGCCCGCGCCGAGGAGCCGGGTGCTCCGAACCTGTCCGCCACCGGCACCGTGTTCGCGATGATCGTGCAAGGCACCAAGCACCTCGAGTTCGGTAGGCACGACTACGACTACGGTCCCGGCGAGTACCTGGTCGCCTCCGTCGACATGCCGGTGTCCGGCTACTTCTCCCAGGCCACCCCCGAGCACCCCGCGCTCGGGTTCGGCCTCGCCCTACGCCCCGCGCTCATCGCCGAGCTGCTGACGCTGCCCGCGGCGGCGGGTCTCCCGCCCACCGGGCGGGACGCCGAGCCGGGCCTCTCGGTCGGCCGGCTCACGCCGGAACTCGCCGACGCCGCCACCCGGCTGCTGCGGCTCATCGACCGCCCGCGGGACCTCGCCGTCCTCGCACCGCTCATCGAGCGCGAGTTCCTCTGGCTGCTGCTCTCCGGCGAGCACGGGGCCGCGCTGCGGCAGCTCGGTCTCGCCGACAGCAGGACGAGCCGGATCCGCCGCGCCGTCCACTGGATCCGCGAGCACTATGCCGAGCGGCTGCGGATCGACGAGCTCGCGCGGATGACGGCGATGAGCCCGTCGTCGTTCTACCGCTCCTTTGCCGCGGTGACCACGACGAGCCCGCTCCAGTTCCAGAAGCGGATCCGCCTCCAGGAGGCCCGCGCGCTCCTCATCGCCGATCCCGGCGACGTGGCCGGCGCCGCCTACGCGGTCGGCTACGAGAGCCCTTCGCAGTTCAGCCGCGAGTACCGCCGCCAGTTCGGCCTGCCCCCCACACAGGACGCACTGCGCGTCCGGTCTCCGGCCGCATGACGGGGCCGTGTGGCCGGTCCAAGGCATCCGGTCGCGACCGGTGCCGTCCATGGCCTGACCGCCGCACGGCGCGTCATTCGCGGCCGAGCCCGCCCGAACGGCGGTCACGAGGCCGGCCCTGGCCTGCCCGACCGCGTGCGCCACGGACTCCGGCTCACGGGTGCGGCACGGAGGGGTGCCGGCCCGTGAGTGCGGCGGGAGGCTGCGAGCCCGCGGTGCGGCGTGGACGGATGCCGGCCCGCGGGTACGCTCGCAAGCGGAGCGGCCGCCGCGCCGCCGTCGAGAGGAGAGCACCGTGCGACGCGTCCTCGTCAGTGCCTGCCTGCTCGGCCGCCCGGTGCGCTACGACGGCCGCGCCAAGCCGGTCGAACACGACATCCTGGCCCGCTGGCGCGCCGAGGGCCGCCTGGTCCCCGTCTGCCCGGAGATCGCCGGCGGCCTCCCGGTGCCCCGCCCGCCCGCCGAGATCGAACCGGGCGCCGACGCGGCGGCCGTCCTGGCCGGCACCGCCCGCATCCGCACCGCCGCGGGCGAGGACGTCACCGCCCCGTTCGTCGCCGGCGCCCACGACGCCCTCGCCGCCGCCCGCCGCCACAACGCCGCCATCGCCGTCCTCAAGGACGGCAGCCCCTCCTGCGCCGCCACCCGCGTCTACGACGGCACCTTCACCGGCACCCAGACCGCCGGCACCGGCGCCACCACCGCCCTCCTGCGCGCCCACGGCATCGCCGTCTACCCCGAGACCGCCCTGGAAGCCGCCGACGCCCACCTCAGACGCCTCGAGACCACCCCATAATCGTGCACGTCGCACCCCGCGAGTACGGTAAGGTTTATCCAGCAAGGGCCCACGGGCCCGAGCGATCGGGATGTAGCGCAGCTTGGTAGCGCACTTGACTGGGGGTCAAGGGGTCGCAGGTTCAAATCCTGTCATCCCGACAGCGAAAAATTGCAGGTGAGGGGCGCTTAAGCGCCCCTCTTTCTTTTGCCCTGAACCCTTTGAGCGGCCGATCTGGAGCCAATCTGGAGTGAACTGGAAGCAGCCGCGTTTTGTGTTGATCGGAGACCTCTCAAAGGGGGCGCCCGCCGCGCCATCAGGCGGATACGGCAGGCTGGCAGAACCGGTCGGTGAACGGAGGCGAGTGTGGACGTGGTGCGGGCTGAGGGGTCGGGGACCTTCTCGCTGGGTGGGGAGCTGTCCGTGGTGCGGCTCGGGTACGGGACGATGCAGCTCACCGGGCCGGGGGTCTGGGGGGAGCCGGACGATCCCGATGAGGCGGTGCGGGTACTGCGGCGGGCGGTGGAGCTGGGGGTGACCTTCTTCGACACGGCCGACTCCTATGGGCCGTACGTGGCGGAGCGGCTGCTCAAGCGGGCGCTGCATCCGTACGCCGACGAGGTCGTGATCGCGACGAAGGCCGGGTTCACCCGGCCGGGGCCGGGCGACTGGCGGGTGAACGGGCGTCCCGACCACCTGCGGCGGCAGGTGGAGCTGAGCCTGGGCAACCTCGGGCTGGACCGCATCGACCTGCTGCAGCTGCACCGGATCGATCACCGGGTGCCGCTGGCCGACCAGCTGGGGGCGCTGGCGGAGCTGCGCGAGCAGGGCAAGATCCGGCACGTCGGGCTGTCGGAGGTCTCCGTCGACCAGCTGCGGGCCGCCGAGCGGGTCGTGCCGATCGTCTCGGTGCAGAACCTCTACAACGTCGCCGAGCGCGGTGCCGAGGACGTCCTGGCCTACTGCGAGCGCCACGGCATCGCGTTCATCCCGTGGTTCCCGCTGGCAACCGGGGCGCTGGCCCAGCCGGGCGGACCGCTCGCGGCCGCCGCGCGGCGCCGAGGCGCCACTCCCGCCCAGCTCGCGCTGGCCTGGCTGCTGCGGCGCTCGCCCGTCATGCTGCCGATCCCGGGCACCTCGCGGGTGGCGCATCTGGAGCAGAACGTCGCCGCGGCCGGAGTCGACCTCAGCGACGCGGAGTTCGACGCCATCGCCGCGGCGGCCTGATATCGACCTCAGTGTCAACCGGTCGAAGCTCGGGAGCGGGTACGAGGCCGGGAACGTCGTGGCCATCGAGTACCGGCGTGACGCCGTTCCCGACGAGCAGGCTCTCGCCGCGGACGTCCGGTTCATGGCCGAACTGCTCGACGTCCTGTACCGGGCCGGTGACGAGTCCTACGTGCCGGGTGACGCGGTCCTCGAAGTGGTCGAGGCGCTGGACGCCGCCGAGTCGACCGCCGGTCGAGCCGGGGGACGGGCGGGCGGTCAGGGCTTCCGGCTCACGGCCGGGGAGAGGCGGGCCGTGGAGGCGCATGCCATGGCCACCGTGACGGCGGCATGTGCGGCGCAAGGGTGGCTCGTCGAGGACGTCAGTCGGAGCAGGTCCTTCGATCTTCTGCTGACGCGTGGTGCCGAGCGGCTGCACGTCGAGGTCAAGGGCACGGTCTCCGAAGGCCGTCAGGTCGTGCTGACGCGGGCGGAGGTGGAGGCGCAGCGCCGGTTCGCTCCTGACAACGCTCTCGCCGTCGTGCACTCCATCGCACTGGACCGCGCCGCCGATCCTCCGCGGGCGAAAGGCGGGCGCCTGCGCTGGATCTCGCCGTGGGAGATCGAGGACGAGTCGCTGACCGTCGTGTCGTACATCCATCGGACACCGCGGTGACGCGCTCGTCGCCCGGCGGCGCGTCCGGGCCTGGCCGCATCGTCCGGTTCGGCCCTTCGGCGGCGCGGACGGCCGCGCGGTGGTGACGTCGGCAGCGTCGCGCTGGTAGCGGCGCCGCTTCTCCGCCTCCGTCGCGTGCGGACGTCCACGGTGCCGCGTTCGGCACCCGTGTGCCGGCGTACTCGCCCTCACCCTGTTCCGGCGGCGTCGTGCGTCGGCACGGACCCGAGTGCGTGCGCGGTACCAGCGGTTTCTTCGAATCGTTCCGGCCGCCCCCGCGCGGGGCCGCCGGAACGGCGGCGATCCGCCCGGAGCGCGGCCGTGTGCGGTGGATCCCATCGCGCTGCGGACCGGTACGGGAGTGCTCCACTGTCTACTACACTTTCCGTAGTAGATGAGGATTTCGTAGCGAGGTGGGCGATGGGCGAGCCGTCCGAGGGGCACCCGGGGCACGACGCCGCCGTCTGCGCGTACTTCCATGCGGCCGTCGAGTTGATCGGGCGGCGGTGGAACGGGGCGGTACTGCAGTCGCTGTCGGCCGGGCCGCTGCGCTACCGGGAGTTGAAGCGGCGCATTCCGGAGGTCGGCGACACGATGCTGTCGCAGCGGCTGCGCGAGTTGGAGGCCGAAGGGCTGCTGGTGCGCGAGGTCGACGCCGGGCCGCCCGTCCGCGTCAGCTACGCCCTCACGCCCAAGGGCGCCGCGCTCGCCCCGGTCCTGGCGGCCATCACCGCCTGGGGCCATGAATGGCTCCGCACCGGCGCCGCGGCCGACAACGGCTCCGCCGCGGACGGCGGGTCATGAGGGCGCCGTTGTCGGCCGGGCGGCCGCTCAACGCTCGTCGCGCCCGGCCGCCGCACCGGTCGGTGCGGCCGCATGTCGGTGCTGAGAACGGTGTAGCCGACGGCACGGGAGGCGGGCGACGCGTGGTCCAGGGGCCCGTCCGGAGTCCGCACGGCGTGGAATCGGGTCCGCACGCGGCTGTCGGCGGCCGCTCGGAGCGGGAGTCGCGTCGTGATGGTTCACGCCCTCGCCTGCGCGTTCCCGGGACGATCGCACCGCCTACCGCAGCTGCTTGCCGCCGGCCCCACCCGTGGGTCCGTGCCCGCCGTGCCATCGGAGCCGCGCACGGACTCAGGTCGTCGGCGGGCCGGGCGTTTCCGCGCGGCTCCGGACCTCCGGTCGGTCGCGCGTGTTCACGCGCTCGCGTGCCCTCGGCGAGCCGTACGCGCGCACACACTCCGGTGCCCTCGGCCGATCGTGCCGGCCGGTGCCGTTCCGCGTCGTCGGATCGTCGCCTGAGCCGGCGCCCTTCCGCACCGTCCAAGGTTCCCGCAGGCCGCAGCCCCTCCGTGCCGGTCGGTGCGTCTCCCCGCCGCCGGTGCGCGCACCCGGCCGCCCGCCCTGAGCGGGCGGCGGCCGACCCCCGTCCACGTCCTTCCGCCACTACCGACCGGAGCCGAGCATGACCGACCACGGACACCCCCTGCTGTTCGGCGCGTTCGTCGCGCCCGACGCCCGGCAGCCCAAGCGCACCGTCGAACTGGCGCGCTTCGCCGACGCCGCCGGGCTGGACATCCTGGGCGTCCAGGACCATCCGTACCAGCCGAACTTCCTCGACACCTGGACGCTGCTGTCGACACTGGCCGGGCAGACCGAGCGCATCGTGCTCTTCCCCGACGTCGTGAACCTGCCGCTGCGCCCGCCGGCCGTGCTGGCGCGGGCCGCCGCCTCGCTCGACGTGCTCAGCGGCGGCCGGGTGGAACTCGGGCTGGGCGCCGGCGCCTTCCCCGACGGGGTGGCCGCCATGGGCGGTCCGGCGCGCGGGCCGGGGGAGTCGATCGAGGCGCTGGAGGAGGCCATCGGCGTCATCCGGTCGCTGTGGACGCCCGGTGAGCCGGTGCGGATGCACGGCCGGCACTACACGCTCGACGGCGCGCGGCCCGGGCCGGTGCCCGCGCACCCCGTCGGCATCTGGGTCGGCTCCTACAAGCGGCGCATGCTGCGGCTGACCGGCCGTCTCGCCGACGGCTGGATCCCCAGCTCGATGTACGCCGCGCCCGAGGTGCTGCCCGGGATGGCGGCGATCATCGACGCCGCCGCCGAGGAGGCCGGACGCGATCCGGCCGACATCCGCCGCTGGTACAACGTGGCGGGCGGCTTCACCGGCCGCTCCGGCGGCTTCCTGCAGGGACCGCCCGCGCTGTGGGTTGAGCAGCTCGCGGAGCTGGCCCTGGAGCAGGGCGTGAGCGGCTTCATCCTCGGCCCGGGCGCGGCGGCAGAGTCCGACCTGCGCCGCTTCGCCGAGGAGGTGGCGCCGGCCGTGCGCGCGGCCGTCGCGGCCGAGCGAGGCACCCCCGTCGAGCCGGCGGACGTCCAGGCGGACCTGGCCCCGGCCGAGCGAACCGCCGGCCACCCGCCCGTCCTGGACCCGGCCACCCGTCCGCGCGCCCCGCGCCGCGCGGACGCGCCGGCGAGCGCCGCGGGCCGGGCGAACGCCCAGCACCTGGTGCAGATCCACGACCATCTGCGGTCCGAGCTGGAGCAGATCCGCGGCGTCGTCGAGCAGCTGGCCGCCGGGCACGCCGATCCGGCGTCGGCGCGCTCGCTGATCAACCGGATGACGATGCGGCAGAACTACTGGTCCGTGGGCGCGTTCTGCGCCTCGTACTGCCGGATGCTCACCCTGCACCACACCATCGAGGACGAGCAGATGTTCACCGGGCTGCGCGTCCGCGACGCCGAGCTCGGCCCGGTGCTGGACCGGCTCAGCGAGGAGCACGAGGTCATCGCCGACATCCTGGTCCGCTTGGACGCCGCCCTGGTCGGCATGGTCGCCGACCCCGACAGCCTCGACACCGTCCGCCGCGAGACCGAGACCCTGGCCGAGCAGCTGCTCTCCCACCTGGACTACGAGGAGGAGGAACTGCTGGAGCCGATCGCCCGCCTCGGCCTGCGCATCTGAGGGCCCGTCCCGGCGGCGCCGGGACCGCGCCGCTCCGGCTCGGTCGCCCGGCCGGCGGGCCTTCGGGGGCGGGGTGGCGGAACGGCGCGCGCACGCGGACCCCGTGACGCTGCCGGAACGACGTGGGCGACGGGCCCGCGACACCTGGCCGCACCGTCGAGGGTCCGGCTTCGGCCGGTGCGGGGGATCGTGGTGCGGGAACGCGCGGACGCCTGCGCCCGCTGACGGGCGCGGGGGCGTGGTGCCGGAATCCGGCCGACCGCGACCCCGGACGGTGCATCGCCGCAGACGCGTCCTCGCCTCCTGGCGCGACGGCGCCCGCGACGGCCGGGCCGTCAGGACCTGGCGGGTCCGGTCGGTCCGGGCGACCGAGGCGGGGGAGCCTGGACCGCGCCCCGTGTCGACGTCAGCCCCATGGTGGGGGAGGGCGGAATTCGGTGAAGGGGAGGGCGAGTCCACGTTAATGATCTACGTCGTAAAGGTGGCTGCTGTAGACGCTTCGCGAACAGCAGCAGACCGGACCCGCGACCATGCCGGAACGAAGGCCCGACGACCAGCTCAGCGCCCCGTGTCAGGGTCACCGTCGCCATTGGCCGCGCGGAGGGTGCGCATGGCGGCGGCGAGGGCGGCGGCCTCGGCGGTGCCGAGCGGCTCCAGGACGGTGCGGCGCACGATGTCGGCGGTGGCCGCGCGGACCTCGTCGGCGACCTGCCGGCCGTGCTCGGTCAGCGCGGCGTAGACGACCCTGCGGTCCGTCTCGCACGGTTCGCGCCTGATCAGGCCCGCCTTGACCATCCGGTCGGCGACCTTGGTGAAGCCGCCACTGGTGAGCGCGGCCTCACGGGCCAGCCGGCTCATCGGCATCCGCTGCTCGGGGGAGCGCACCAGCCGCAGCAGGATGTCGAAGGGAGCCGGTGCCAGGTCGAAGCGCTCGGCGATCTCGCCGAGCAGCCGCTCCTGGGTGGCCAGGTAGCCCTCGATGACCAGCCCCCACCAGGTGACGACCTCGTCGTCGTCGAGCGCGTCCCGTGCCGCCATCGCTCCGCCCCCGTTCCCGTGTCCGGGCTCATACTCTAGCGTCCAGAATACTTCCTGGAATATATCTTGCGTGGAAGATATTAACGAGGTAGCTTCGCAGCGAGCGGAGCATCCACGACCGGAAGGACCGCGATGTCCATCACGACCAGCGGACTGCACCACGTCACCGCCATCGGCGGCGACCCGCAGCGCAACGTCGACTTCTACCTGCGCGCCCTCGGGCTGCGCCTGGTGAAGCAGACGGTGAACTTCGACGACCCCGGCACCTACCACCTCTACTACGGCGACGAGGCCGGCCGCCCCGGCAGCCTGATGACCTTCTTCCCCTGGCCCGGCACCCCGACCGGCCGCCTCGGCAACGGCCAGGCGACCACCACCTCGTTCTCGGTGCCTGAGAGCTCCATCGGCTGGTGGCAGCGCCACCTCGAAGGGCTCGGCGTGAGCGTCGATCCCGTCGAGAGCCGCGACGAGGAGGACGTGCTCACCTTCCGCGACCCCGACGGCCTGGTGCTCGCCCTGGTCGGCCACCACGGCGGCGGTGACGACCGCGCCCCCTGGGACAACGGCCTCGTCCCGGTCGAGCACGCGATCCGCGGCCTGCACTCGGTGACGCTCTCGGTCGCCCAGGAGGACGCCACCGCCGACATGCTCGTCAACGGCCTCGGCCTGCGCCCGCAGAGCCGCGACGGCAACCGCTTGCGCTACGCCGCCGGCGAGGGCGGACCCGGCGCGCTCGTGGACGTCCTGGTCACCCCCGACGCCCCGCGCGGACTCGTCGCGGCCGGCACCGTGCACCACGTGGCCTGGCGCGCGCCCGACCAGGCGACGCAGGCGGCCTGGCGGGACGAACTGCTCGACCAGGGCGTGCGGGTGACCTCCATCCTCGACCGGCAGTACTTCCGGTCGATCTACTTCCGCGAGCCCGCCGGCACCCTGCTGGAGGTGGCCACCGACGAGCCGGGCTTCGCCATCGACGAGCCGCTGCTCGAACTGGGGCGCGCGCTCAAGCTTCCGCCGTGGCTGGAGCCGCAGCGCGACGACATCCAGGCGCTGCTGCCCGCGCTCGACCTGCCGGACGAGAACGACCCTGCCGTCGCCGACCGGCTGCGGACATGAGCGGCCCCGTCGCGGCGCTGCCGCTCTCCCACCGCTTCCACGACGGCGCCCCCGACGCGCCGGTGCTGCTGCTCCTGCACGGCACCGGCGGCGGTCCCGGCGACCTCCTCGGCCTGGGCCGCGAGCTGAGCCCCCGCTCGGCACTGCTCGCCCCGGCCGGCCCGGTATCGGAGTTCGGCGCCGCCCGCTGGTTCCGGCGGCTGGCCGAGGGCGTGTTCGACTTCGAGGACGTGGTGAAGCAGTCCCGCAGGCTGGCCGGCTTCATCCGCGCCGCCCGCTACCGCTACGCCTTGGACGACCGGCGGCTGGTGGCGGTCGGCTTCTCCAACGGGGCCAACATCGCCGCCGCCACCCTGCTGCTCCACCCGGAGGCGCTCCGCGAGGCCGTGCTCTTCTCGGCCATGTCGCCGCTGCCCGACCCGCCGGACACCGACCTCGCCGGCACCCGCGCACTCCTCGCCAACGGCCGCCGGGACCCCATGGCCCCACTCGACTCCAGCGAAGGCCTCGTCCGCGAACTCACCGCCCGGGGCGCCGCCGTCACCACCGCCTGGCACCCCGGCGGCCACACCATCACCCCGTCCGGCCGCACCGCGGCCCGCGCGTGGATCGCGGAGGGGGCGGGGGGCTGAGCGCTCAGCACCCCGCCCGGACCCCGGACAGGATGGCGCTCCAGAGCGGGGCGAGATCGGGGAAGTCGAGGCCGGGGGCGTGGACGCGGTTGGTGAGCAGGGCGACGACGCGGTCGTGCTCGGGGAGGACGGCGAAGCGGATGCCGGTGAAGCCGCTGTGGCCGAAGGCGTGCTGCTCGGGCCAGTGGGCGAAGCCGAGGGCCTGGTCGGGGGAGCGGGCCGGGGTGAGGAAGTGTTGGGTGGTGCGCGGCGTCCACGGGCCGGTGCCGCGCAGGGAGGCGAGCAGGGCGCGGCCGAAGGCGACCAGGTCGTCGGCGGTGCCGAACAGCCCGGCGTGGCCGGCGACGCCGTCGAAGGCGTGCCAGGCGTTGCCGTCGTGCACCTCGCCGACCAGGGTGTGCTCGCGCCAGCCCGCGAACGAGTCCGTGTCGGCCTGCACGGGGTGGGGCTCGCCGCGCCGGATCGAGCGGCGTTCGTAGGCGTCGCCGTGCGCGGTCGCGACCAGCGGCAGCGCGGCGTCGGCGGGCGTGCCGCGCGGCCGGAAGTGGGCGCCCGCCATCCCGGCCGGCTCGAAGGCGAGCCGGCGGGCGGCGGCGGGCAGGTCGAGGCCGGACGCACGCGCCACGATCCCGCCGAGCAGCATGAAGCCCAGGTCGGAGTAGTGGCGACCCTGCCCCACCGGATGGCGCGGCGGCAGCTCGGCCACGGCCTCCAGCGGATCGCGGCCGCAGACGCCGTCGAGCAGGTAGACCGGCCACCACTCCGGCAACCCGGACCGGTGCTCGAGCAGGTCGCGCAGGCGCACGGCGGGCGGCAGCGCGGGCAGCCAGTCGGCGGCCGGGGCGTCCAGGTCGAGCGCGCCGCCGTCCACCAGGCTCATCACGGCGCCGGTCGTCGCGGCCGCCTTGGTGACCGACGCGAGGTCGAAGACGGCGTCGGGCACCATGGGCGGCGGGTCGGGCACCGGGCGCGGCACCCCGTCCTCAAGCAGGAACGCCCAGCGGTGGCCCCGGACGACCGTGGCGAGGTCCGCCGCGCTGGAGGCCACCCGCAGCACCGCCCCCGACGGGCCCGCCGGCAGCTCCAGCTCGCACAGTTCGGCCGGCTCACGTTCGGCGTCCCGTTCTGCTCGCACAGCCCGCCAGCCTAACCGCGCCGCGGTCGGCGCCGTGCGAGGGCGGCGGTCGATCGCGCGTCCGGCGACCGAAACGCGTCCAGGGCGCGCCCGCCGGAACGGCGGGCGCCGGATCCAGGGCGGACGGGGATCGTTAGGCTGGCCGTGGCGGGGAGCTCCCGGCAGCGGGGGCACGAGGGCGGCAGAGCGGGACGGACGGGAACATGAGACCGCTGCGGAACCAGGTCCGGCGCTACGCATGGGGGTCGCCGACCGCCATTCCCGCGCTGCTCGGCGCCGAGTCCGACGGCGGGCCGCAGGCCGAGCTGTGGCTGGGGGCGCATCCGGGGGCGCCGAGCGAGGTGGTCGGCGACGACGTGCCGGGCGGCGTCCAGCCGCTGGACGCCTATATCGCGGCCGACCCCGCGGGCACGCTGGGCGCGGCCACGGCCGAGCGCTTCGGCGCGCGGCTGCCGTTCCTGCTGAAGCTGCTCGCCGCCGAGCAGCCGCTGTCGCTGCAGGCGCACCCCGACGAGGCCCGCGCCCGCGCCGGCTACGCCGCCGAGGAGGACGCCGGCGTGCCGCGCGACGCTGCGCACCGCAACTACCGCGACCCCCACCACAAGCCGGAGATGGTGGTGGCGCTGGAGCCCTTCGAGGCGCTGTGCGGCTTCCGCGACCCCGCGCGGGTGCGCGAAGCGCTCGCCGGACTCGACGCGCCGCTGGCGGCGGCGCTGCGCGAGGACCTGGCCGCCGAGCGGCCCGACGCCGCGCTCCGCGCGGCCTTCACCCGGCTGCTGACCCTGCCGGAGGAGGGCCGCGCCGGACTGGTGGCGCAGGTCGTCGACGGCTGCCGGGCCCGGCTGGGCGCCGGCTCCGGAGACGCCCACGACCGGTGCGTGTCGGAGCTGGCCGAGCGCTACCCGGGCGACCCGGGCGCCGTGGCGGCATTCCTGCTGAACCTGGTCACCCTCGCCCCGGGGGAGGCGCTGTTCCTGCCGGCCGGCAATGTCCACGCCTACCTGCGGGGCACCGGCGTGGAGATCATGGCGGGCTCCGACAACGTGCTGCGGGCCGGGCTGACCGGCAAGCACGTCGACCCCGCCGAACTCCTCGACGTCGTCGACTTCGCGGTGCTGCCGGTGCCGTACGTGGAGCCGCGGAAGCTCCCCGGCGGGCTGGAGTACCGCCCGGGCGCTGCGGAGTTCGCGCTGCGGATCGTCGACCTGGACGCCGCCGTGCCCGAGACCCTGCCCGAGGGCGGCCCCGCCGTGGTGCTGGTCCTGGACGGAGCCGCCCTGCTGCGTTCGTCCTCGGGCGGCGAACTGCTGCTCGAACGGGGCTCCTCGGCCTTCCTGGACGCCGCCGACGGCCCGGTCACGGCGACCGGCTCCGGCCGGATGGTGGCCGCCTCGGTGCCGCAGGACGCCGACCCGGCGGCCTGATCCGGCCCGGGGGCCGCGGCCGCCGGCGCGAGCGGCGTGCCTTTCCCGGCCCTCGGCGGCTTCGGACCGACGACGTCCCGCCGGAGTCACTCGGCGCCGCAGTCCTGGCCGGTGCCGCCGCGCCGGGCCCCGTCTCGCGGCCTCGCACCTGAGATCCGCCCCGGCGGACGGGCCGGTGCGGCGAGGAGTGGATCCAGACCGCCGCCGCCGACTCTCAGCCGTCGGATGCGGCGGTCCGCTCAACTGCGGCACGGCATGGGAATGGTCGGCGGACATCGAGGGTGCCTCGTCCTCGACCTTCGACCGGTCGCCGGCCCCGGGCTCCGCCATGCGGGCCTTGGAAGGGTTGTCCTGCCGTTACTCTCGGCCCGAACGGACGCGGGCCCCGTGCCGCCGACCGACGCGGCCGTCCGGTGCGCCCGTGCCATGGGACGCGGACGCCGCTCGGCCGCGAGGCGGCCGCGCGGCGTGTCCGCTTGAGTGGGCCGTCGCGTCGGAACGCCGGCGCCACCGGCAGGCGGGGCGCGTCTCCGCGCGTCCCGGAACCGTGCGGAGCGCCGGCCCGTCACGCCGTCCGGACGGTGGCACCGCCGGCCGCTCAGCCCGCGGTGGCGAGTGGGAGGCGTTCGAGGGCCTGGTAGCGGGGGAGTCCCTGCGGGGACGGCTGCGGGTTGGTGCGCACCAGCAGGACCTCGGTGGCGCGCCACTCGGGTCCCCGGTAGCCGGACAGGGCGGCGAGTTGCCGGTCGAGCGGTGCCGGGTCGCGGTCGGTGGTGCGGGCGAGGGTGATGTGCGGCCGGTACGGGCGCAGGTCCCTGCGCGCGTCGGCCGGGATGGCCGCTTCGCGGACGGCGCCGGCCAGCGCGTGCGCGGCGGGGACTTCGCCGGCGAGTCCGGCCCAGAGCACGCGGCCGCCGAAGTGCCCGGCGCCCTCGATCGCCGCGGTGAACGGCGGGTGGCGGGACACGGCGCCCGCGATGCGGGCCGCCAGTTCGGGGACCTGCTCGTCCGCGACCTCGCCGAAGTAGGCGACGGTCAGGTGCCACCAGTCGGGGTCCGCCCAGCGCAGCCGCGCGGGCTCGCGCGGTACGGGGGCGAGCGCGGCGCGCAGGTGCTCGCGGGCGTCGCCGGAGGGCAGCACGGCGGTGAACAGGCGCACGGCTACCGGCGCACGCCGCGCAGGGTGATGGTGACCAGCGGCAGGTCGAAGGGCACGTCGTCGCCGCCGGAGTGCTCGCGCAGGAAGGAGTGGACCCGGTCGGTCACGGCGGCCGCTTCGGCCGGGTCGCGCAGGACGTGCCGCGAGTGGGTGCGGACGGTCTCGGTCAGGCTGTCGGCCGTCCGGGGGAAGAGGTGGTCGAACTCGGCCCGTTCCGGTCCGTCGAACAGCGGGTGGGGCGGCAGCAGGACGGCGTCGCCGCGGATGCTCAGCATCTGGTCGTGGCGGCTGAGCCGGCCGTACTCGGCGACCCAGGGGTGGCGGAGGTCGTCGGCGTAGTTGTTGAAGGTGGCCAGCACGCCGCCGGGGGCCAGCACGCGGGCGATCTCGGGCAGTGCGCGCTCGGTGTCGAACCAGTGCACGGCCTGCCCGACCACGACGGCGTCGACGCCGCCGTCGGGCAGCGGGATCGCCTCCGCGGTGCCGCGCAGCGCGCGCACGCCGGGCAGGCGGCGCACGAGTTCGGCGCGCATCTCGTCGTCGGGCTCGACGGCGGTGACGAAACCGGCGCGCGGGACGGCGGAGCCCGCGGTCCCGAGCAGGGTTTCGGTCAGCTTGCCGGTGCCCGCGGCGAGGTCGAGCACGCGCAGCGGCCCGCGGTCGCGCACCGGCTCCAGCGCCCAGGCCAGCGCGGCGCTCGGGTAGTCGGGGCGGTGCTCGGCGTAGAGGGCGGCGACGGTGCCGAAGGACCGCGCCCGCCGCGCACGGTCGCCATCGCCCGAATCGGTTCCGCTCACGCCGCCAGCCTAGTGATCGTTGGTCTCCGTGCCGTTCCCCGGGGGTGGTGGACGTGTGCCCGGCGACGGCGCCGCCCGAAGCGGCCGTTCGGAACCGGACCGCGGCGGCGCGGCCGGAAGCCCACCCTCTCGCCTACAGGACGCGTCCGGCTCCCCTCGCACCGGCCGCTCACCGCCGATCGCCGGATTCGGTCGACCGGAACGTGACGCGGCTCATCCGCCACCCCGCATTGCGCCGCGCCCGATGACCCTTCTAGCCTATTAGGTAAACCTCACCTAACCCATGGCGGCATGCCCGGGAACGGGTGGGGGATCCCCTGCTGAGATCGAGGTGCCTCCGCATGCGTTCACGACGTCGCTTCGCCGCGGTGATGGCCGGTACGGCCGCCGTCGCCCTCACCGCGTGCGGCGCCCCCGCCGAGTCCGGCGGCGCCGATGCCGCCGCCGGCGAGCCCATCGTCATCGAGCACGCGCTCGGCACCACGACCATCCCCGGGCCGCCCCAGCGGGTCGCCACCGTGAACTGGGCCAACCACGAGGTGCCGCTCGCGCTCGGTGTGGTGCCGGTGGGGATGGCGGCGGCCGACTTCGGCGATGACGACGGCGACGGCTTGCTGCCGTGGGTCGAGGAGCGGATCGAGGAACTCGGCGCCGAGGTGCCGGTGCTGTTCAGCGAGACCGACGGCATCGACTTCGAAGCGGTGGCCGACACCGACCCCGACGTGATCCTGGCCGCCTACTCCGGCCTCACCCAGGAGGACTACGACACCCTCAGCGAGATCGCGCCGGTCGTCGCCTACCCCGAGGCGCCCTGGGCGACGTCCTGGCGCGACGTCATCCGCCTCAACAGCCAGGCGCTCGGGCTGGCGGCCGAAGGCGAGGAGCTCGTCGCCGACCTCGACCGGCAGATCGCCGACGCCGTCGGCGAGCACCCCGAACTCGAAGGGGCGTCGACGATGTTCCTCACGCACGTCGACACGGCCGACCTGAGCACCGTCAACTTCTACACCGCCAACGACACCCGCGCCGCGTTCTTCGAGGACCTCGGCCTCAGCACACCGGAGTCGGTCGCCGAGGCGTCGGCCTCCGGCGAGTTCTCCGGCAGCGTCAGCGCCGAGCAGGTCGACCGCTTCGACGACGTCGACATCATCGTCACCTACGGCGACCAGGCCCTCGTCGACACGCTCGAAGCGGACCCGCTGCTCTCCCAGACGCCCGCCATCGCCAATGACGCCGTCGTCTTCCTCGACGGCTCCGGCCCGCTCGGCACCGCCGCGAACCCGACGCCGCTGGCCATCCCGTTCGTGCTCGACGAGTACGTGGCGCTGCTCGCCGAGGCCGCCGCACGGGCGCAGTGACGGCCGAGGTGACGGGCACCGCCGCCACCGCCCCGCCCCCGGGCGCCGCCGCCGTGCGGCGCCCGGCGCGGGTGCGGCTGCTGTGGCTGCTCGCCCTGGCGGCCGCGCTGGCCGCCTGCTGTGCGGCCTCGCTCGCCGTGGGTTCGCGCGACGTGCCGCTCGACCAGCTGGCCGCGGCGCTCGGCGGCTCGTCCGACAACCTCGACCAGGCGGCGGTGGCCACCCGCGTCCCGCGCACCGTGCTGGCGCTCGTCGTCGGCGCCGCGCTCGGGCTCGCGGGCGCGGTCATGCAGGGCGTGACGCGCAACCCGCTGGCCGATCCCGGGGTGCTCGGCGTCAACATGGGCGCCTCCCTCGCCGTGGTGACCGGCATCGCCTGGTTCGGGCTGTGGACGGCCGACGGTTTCATCTGGGCGGCGATCCTCGGCGCGGGGCTCACCTCGGTGTTCGTCTACGCGGTCGGCTCGCTCGGCCGGGGCGGGGCGACACCGCTGAAGCTGGCGCTGGCCGGGGTGGCGACCTCGGCCGCGTTCACCTCCTTCATCACCGCGGTCGTGCTGCCGAGGGGCGACATCGCCGACGGCGTGCGCTCGTGGCAGATCGGCGGCGTCGGCGGTGCGCGCTTCGACACCATCGAGCACGCGCTGCCCTTCCTCGCCGCCGGGGCGGTCGTGTGCCTGCTCGCCGCGCGGCCGCTGAACTCCCTCGCGCTCGGCGACGAACTCGCCGCCGGACTCGGCGAACGCGTCGCGCTCACCCGGGGGCTCGCCTGGCTCGGCTCCGTGCTGCTGTGCGGCGCGTCGACGGCGGTCGCCGGGCCGATCGGCTTCGTCGGACTCGTCGTGCCGCACCTGTGCCGGCTGCTCGTCGGCGTCGACCACCGCTGGCTGCTGCCGTACTCCGCGCTCGCGGGTGCCGCGCTGCTCACCGTCTCCGACGTGCTCGGCCGCATCATTGCACGGCCCGAGGAGCTGGACGTCGGCATCATCACCGCCCTCGTGGGCGCGCCCTTCTTCATCGCCATCGTCCGCCGCCGCAAGACGAGGGCGCTGTGACCGGCGCGCTCGCCACCCGGGAGGCCGCGGTCGCCGCCGTCGCTCGCGGACGCGCCCGCAGGGACCGCCGCCGGCGGACCGTCATGGTGCTGCTGGCGCTGCTCGTCGCCGCCGTCTTCGCCACCACGCTCATGGTGGGCAGGACCTTCTACCCGCCGGCCGACGTCGTGCGGGTGGTCCTGGGCGAGGACGTGCCCGGGGCGGGCTTCACCGTCGGCAGGCTGCGGCTGCCGCGCGCCGTGCTCGCGGTCATCGCCGGCGTCTGCTTCGGACTCGGCGGCGCCACCTTCCAGACGATGCTGCGCAACCCGCTGGCGAGCCCCGACATCATCGGCATCAGCTCCGGCGCGAGCGCCGCCGCCGCCTTCGCCATCGTCATCCTGGGGCTCGGCGGGCCGCCGGTGTCGGTCTTCGCCATCGCCGCCGGCCTGGGGATCGCGCTGCTGGTCTACCTGCTGTCCTACCGCGGCGGCGTCGCCGACACCCGGCTGGTCCTGATCGGCATCGGGGTCGGCGTGATGCTGGACAGCGTCACCGTCTACGTGCTCAGCAGGGCGCCGCAATGGGAGCTCCAGGAGGCGCTGCGCTGGCTGACCGGCAGCCTCAACGGCTCCACCTGGGCGGGCGTGCTGCCGGTGCTGCTCGCCCTGGCCGTGCTCGGGCCGGTGCTGCTCAGCCGCTCGCGCGCGCTGTCGGTGCTGCGGTTCGGCGACGACACCGCCGCGGCGCTGGGGGTGCGGGTGGAGCGCACCCGGGTGCTGCTCATCGTCGCCGCCGTCGGCCTCATCTCCTTCGCCACCGCCGCGACGGGGCCGATCGCGTTCCTCGCCTTCCTGTCCGGCCCGATCGCCACCCGCCTGACCGGACCGCACGGCTCGCCGCTGGTCCCCGCGGCGCTCGTCGGCGCGCTGCTGGTACTGGTCGCCGACCTCGTCGGCCAGTTCGCCTTCGGCACCCGCTACCCGGTCGGCGTCGTCACGGGTGTGCTGGGCGCGCCGTACCTGCTCTACCTCATCGTCCGCGCCAACCGCTCCGGCGGCTCGCTGTGACCGCGGCCGCGCGGCCCCGCTGGCAGACTGGGGGACCGTGACAGGAGCGGCCGACGAGACCGTCGCGGACCCGCCCAGGACCCGGGTGGTCGGCCGGCGGGTGGCCCAGGCGGCCCTCGACCACCTGCTGATCGGCTCCGCCGTGCTGGCCATGACCGTGCCGGCGCTGGTGGGAGTGCTCTACCTGGAGTCGCGCGGTGTGGAGCGGACGACCGCCGCCTACCTGGTGGGCGCGGTGCTCTTCGCGGCCGGGACGGCGGCCGACTGGTTCGTGCTGGCCTGGTGGCCGCACCGCCACGGCGGCCGCACCCCGGCGATGCGCCGGCTGGGGCTGCGCGTGCTCACCGAGACGGGCGAGGCGCCCCGGCTGCGCGCGCACACGCTGCGCTGGCTGCTGGGCGTGGTGGACTTCGCCTGCTACGGCCTGGTCGGGCTGGCGGTGATGCTCTGCACCCCGCAGCGGCAGCGGCTGGGCGACCTGGTGGCCCGCACCGTCGTGGTGCGCGCCCCCGTCCGCCGCTGAGCCCGGCGGCTCAGCGCACCAGGCCGGTGCGCCAGGCCCAGATCGCCACCTCGGTGCGGTTGCGCACCCCCAGCTTGCGCTGCACCGCCATCAGGTGGCTCTTGACGGTGGGCAGCGAGATCACCAGGTCCCCGGCGATCTCGGCGTTGGTGCGGCCCCGGGCCACCGCCCGCGCCACCTCGCTCTCGCGGCGGGTGAGCGGCGGACGCGGCTCGCGGTCCTCGCCCCGGTCGGCGAAGCGGGCCAGCAGCCGGGTGGTGACCGACGGGGAGATCAGCGCGTCGCCCAGCGCGGCGGCGCGCACCGCCTCCACCAGCAGGGCGGGGCCGGCGTCCTTGAGCAGGAAGCCGCAGGCCCCGGCGCGCAGCGCGGCGTGCACGTTCTCGTCCATGTCGTAGCTGGTCACGACCACCACGCGCGGCGGCTCGGGCAGGTCGGACCCGGCCAGCAGCCGGGTGGCGCGCAGCCCGTCGACCACGGGCATCCGGATGTCCATCAGCACCACGTCGGGCCGGTGCTCGCGGGCCAGCCGGACGGCCTCGGCGCCGTCGGCCGCCTCGGCCACCACCCGCAGGCCCGGCTCGGCGTCCAGGATCAGCCGGAAGCCCCGGCGCACCATCGCCTGGTCGTCGGCGACCAGCACGGTCGTCGTCATCGCGGCCCCTCCCCGCGCTGGGCCAGCGGGAGGACCGCGGTCACCCGCCAGCGGTCCCGCCGGTGCGGCCCGGCGAACAGCGCCCCGCCGGCCTCCCGCAGCCGTTCGGCCATCCCCACCAGGCCGTAGCCGGCGGAGTCGCCGGGGCCGGGGGCGCCGGCACCGTCGCGGACCCCGTCGTTGGTGACCTCGACGACCAGCCGGTGCAGCACGAAGCGGCGCGCCACCCGGACCCGCACCGCGGTGAAGCTGCGCCCGGGGGCGTGCCGCCGGGCGTTGGTGAGCGATTCGGTCAGCACCCGCCGCACCGCCCGGGCGGCCGCGGCCGGCAGCTCCAGCCCGGCCACGCCGTCCAGCCGGACCTCGGCGAGGCCGTCGTCCGCGGCGGCGCGGCGCACGATCTCGGCGACTTCGGTGGCGACGGAGTCCTCCTCCGGCGGGGAGCGCAGCGCGCCGACGAGCCGGCGCAGCTCGGCCAGCGCCTCGGCGCCGGCCCGCTCGATCTCCAGGTAGCCCTCGGGCTCCCGGCCCGCCCGGCGCTCCAGCGACCCGGCCGCCTGGGCCAGCACCACGATCCCGGTCACATGGTGGGCGACCACGTCGTGCAGCTCGCGGGCCAGGCGCACCCGCTCGGCGTCCCGCGCCGCCAGCAGCAGCCGCCGCCACCGCGCGTCCAGCGCGCGCAGCGCCGAACCCGCCGCCACCGACACGCCCCACGCCGCCCACAGCGCCGGGTCGGGGAGCGGGGACAGGACCGTGACGGGGGCGTGCGGCAGCGTGGCGGCGATCACGGCGGCGCCGGCCGGCGCGACCGCGGTGAGCGCCTGGCGCGGGGGCAGCCGGCGGCAGGCCGCCCCGGTGAGCAGCGCCAGCGCGGCCAGTTCGGTCAGCTCCGGCGGGCGCTGCGGCAGCGCGCCGCCGGCCGCGACGGCGGCGCTCAGGCCCGACACCAGCAGCGACACCAGCGCCGTGCCCCCGCACAGCGCCTCGATCCGGTCGGGGAAGCGGCGCCGCAGCACCGCGACCACGGCCGCCGCCGTGCCGATGGACGGCACCAGCGCAGCCAGCAGGGACGCCGAGCCCCCGCCGGGCGCTCCGGGGGCTGCGGCCGCCGACACGACGTCCAGGACCGCGCAGCCGAGGAGCACCGCCACCTCGGCCGCGAGCACGCCGGAGCGCCACCAGGCGCCCCCGGCTGCTGCCATCACCGGCCGAGCGGGCCGCGGCGAACCACCATGGCCATCATCATGCACCCGAATACCGGAGCCCGGAAATGGGGAATCCGCGCGGCGGCCGCGGCCGGTTCACACGAACGGGCAATTGCGGAGGTCCGTCGTTTCCGCAAATGCGGCCGGCCGGCCGCGCGGGCGCACCGGATCCGACTGTCGGCAAGCATACCGACCTCCGCATCCGGCGGCCTCATACGCAAGTATGAACTTTCCACCCCGTCCGGCAGAGCTGAAATAAATCCCGACGCCCAGGGCAAGGGAACTCCCGTCCCGAACCAGAAAGCCATTCCTCGAGAAAGGGAGTCGAAATGGCCTCCGACGTCGAAAGCGCAACGGACCGCGCCCGGCCCGCCCCGGTGAACGCCGCCTTCTTCCTGCTGCTGGCCAACATCGCCCTGGGCCTGGCCGCCGGCGCCGTCGCGCTGCTGGGCGGCGATCCCGCCGTGCGCAGCGTCGACGGCACCCTGCTGGGAGTCGCCTCCGGCATCTGGATCGTCGTCCTGCTGGTGGAGACCGGCCTCGCCTTCGCGATGCGCGGCGGCGCCAACTGGGCCCGCATCGTCCTGACCGCGCTGACCGCCCTGCAGGCGGGCGGCGTCGCCATGGAGGCGGTGCGCGGGAACCTGCTGACCGGCTCCGGCCTGGCCGGCCTGCTGGCACTGGCGCTCACCGCCACCGCCGTGGTCTTGATGTTCCGCCCGGAGTCCTCACGGTACTTCGCCCGGAAGTGACGGCCGCGGCCGCCCGGCCGCCCGGCCGCGCGGGCGCGCCGGGGCGGCCCGGCGGGACACCGGGGGCGCCGATGGAGCAGAATGCTCGGTGTTCCCGTCCGCCCCACCGGAGGCCCCGACCGTGCTCGACAGCGACGACGTCCGACGCATCGCCCTGTCGCTGCCGGAGACGGTGGAGAAGCTGATGTGGGACCACCCCACCTTCCACGTCGCCGGGCGCATGTTCGCCACCGTCCCCGACGACGAGACCTCCTTCGCGGTGCGCTGCCCCAAGGAGGAGCGCGACGAGCTGATCGCGGCGGAGCCGAGCAAGTTCTGGGTGCCCCCGCACGAGGCCGGCTCGGCCTGGGTGCGCGCCCGCCTCGCCGCCCTGGAGGACCGCGGCGAGCTCTACGACATCCTGGTGGACTCCTGGCGGCAGGCCGCCCCCAAGCGCCTGGCCGACGCGCCGCTCCCGGACGCCCCGCCCCGGTGACCAGCTCCCGCGCGGCCCGGCCGGGCGATGCGGGCTTTGGCGCTCAGATCGGCGCGACGCGGACGCGGTGGTCGCCGGCCAGCCCGTGCGGGGCGCAGGCGGTGCCGGGATCGCGCGGGCACAGCGTCCAGTGCTGTGTGACTCGGGCGCGGTAGAGGCGGTACGGCGCGGGCGGGCGCACCTGCTCGGCCGGGAAGGTCCGGCCGCCGCGCTCCGGGGCTCCCGGGTAGAGCGCGAGCCACCGGTCGAGATCGGTCTCCTCGGCGGCGCTCGCCGCCATGTACACGGCCTGCCCGGTGCCGGGCGCCACCCCGGAGTCGAACACCACGGCGCTGACCTCGGCGCGCTCGGCGATATTGCGGGAGTGGGCCGCGCCGGGCGCGGAGATCCACAGGAAGTCCCGGTACTCGTGGTGCGCGAAGAACACCGGGGTGGTCCAGGGGCTCCCGGTCCGGTCCGCCGTGCCGAGCGCCAGGTAGCGGTTCGCGTCGATGATCGCCCGGGCGGTGTCCGCGAGTGCGCTCGTCGGGTCCTGCTCGGCGGGATGCGGGTGGTCGCTCGTCATCGGCTGCCTCCGGTCGTCGTCACGGTGTCGTCGCCCCAAGCCTGCGCCGCCCGGGGGACGTGATCAACCGGGGCGGCCGCGGAGGTGGAGCGCCCGGCCGGGGCTTACTACGACGCCCGGTAGTATTTCGCTATGCCCCTGCTCGACGTGCACCCGCCGCGGGTCCGGCACCAACGGACCGCGCGGTGATCGGCTGGTACACCACGGCGCTGATCACGGCGTCGCTGCTGGTGGCGGGCTGGAGCGGGATCCAGTGGGCGCGCGGCCGGGCCATGGGGTGGTCCGACCTCGGCGCGCTGACGGTGCTGGAGGTGGCGCTGCTCGCACAGCTGGTGGTCTCCGTGGTGCTGACGATCGCGGGGGAGGGGCCGGCCGAGCCGGCCACCTTCTGGAGCTACCTGGTCACCCTGCTGTTCTTCCCGCCGGCCGCCGGCTGGTGGGGGCTGATGGAGCGGAGCAAGTGGGGGCCGGCCGTCATCGTCGCCGTCACGCTGGTGATGTCGGTGATGGTGGTGCGGCTCGGGCAGGTCTGGGAGGGCGTCGGTGGCTGACGGATCCCCGGCCCGGCGCGCGGCGGCCGCCGACGCGCGCCCGAGCGCCGCGCCCGCGCTGCGCACCGGCCCCGGACGGGTGCTGATCGCGGTGTACGTGATCTTCACGATCGCGGCGGGCTCCCGCTCGACCGTGCAGATCACCGACCGCTTCGAGCAGGCGCCGCTGGCCTTCTCGCTGTCGGCGGCCGCCGCCGTGATCTACCTGGTCGCGACGGTCAGCCTGGTGCTGGCCGGACGCACCTCGCGCCGCGTCGCCGTGGTCTGCCTGGGCACCGAACTGGCGGGCGTGCTCGCGGTGGGCACCGTCAGCCTGCTGTGGCCGGGGCTCTTCCCCGAGCCGACCGTCTGGTCCCACTTCGGCACCGGGTACCTGGGCATCCCCGTGGTGCTCCCGGTGCTCGGACTGCTCTGGCTGCGCCGGACCCGCCCGGGCGCGCGCGAGGACTGAGCGGCTCCGGCCGCCCACCAGGGCGCACGGCCGGGGCGTCGCCTCCTGTTCACGTGTCCGCTGCCTCGCCGCCGATCGGTGATCCGCGCCCTTCGCGAGAATGCGCAGGTCCGGGACACCTCTGGAACGGCTGGTTTCGATGACGCACCCCCACGACCACGACCACGGGCCGCACGACCACGCCCATCCGCACCACCACGAGCCCGAGCCGGTGGCCGGCAGCTGGCGCGACCCCGACGACGACCACCCGCTGTCCATCGCCCGCCGCCGCTTCCTGGCCGGCATGGGCGCCGCGGCGGGGGCGGCGGCGCTGAGCGGCGCCCTGCCGGCCGTCCCGGCCGCCGCCGGCGAGCGCCCGCCGGCGCCGGCCAACCCCTGGGGCGGCCGCTACCGCTGGTTCGCCGGCGACCACCACATCCACACCAAGTACTCGCCCGACGCCCAGTACGAGGTGGCCACCCAGGTCGCCAAGGCGCGCGAGTACGGCCTGGACTGGGTGGTGATCACCGACCACGGCGGCGTCGCGCACCAGAAGTTCTCCATCGACCAGGTCGCCCCGGACATCGAGGCGGCGCGGCTCGCCTACCGCGACATGCTCGTCTACCAGGGCCTGGAATGGAACATCCCCGGCGCCGAGCACGCCACCGTGTTCCTGCCGCCCGGCCGCGACACCGTCGAGATCCTGCGCGCCTTCGAGGCCGGCTACGACGGCGGCGTCCTGTCCACCCCGGTGAGCGCCGGCGGCCGGGGCCTGATCGCCCGCTCCACCTCCGCCGACGGCGAGCCCTACGCGCTGGAGGCGCTGCGCTACCTGGACCGCCAGGTCAGGTCGGGCCGCACCGAGATCGCGCTGATGCTGGCCAACCACCCGGCCCGGCGCGGCGTGGACAGCCCGCACGAGCTGCGCGGCTGGCGCGACGCCGCCCCCGGCGTCGCGGTCGGCATGGAGGGCGCGCCCGGCCACCAGGCGGCCGGCATCCCCGGCGCCTCGGGCGGCGCCCGCGGCTACTACGAGTCCTCGCCCGGCCAGGACAGCTTCCCCGGCTACGCGCCGACCGAGTCGGAGAACCCGTACCGCACCTACGGCGGCTTCGACTGGATGACCGCGAAGGTCGGCGGCGTCTGGGACTCGCTGCTGGCCGAGGGGCTGCCGTGGTGGATCACCTCCACCTCCGACAGCCACCAGGTGTACCTGGACACCCACACCCCGGGCACCCAGGACCACGCCTCCACCGGCAGCCGCGGCGCGCCCGTCGACACCGGCGTGCCCCGGCCCTACGGCGACTACTGGCCCGGCTACTACAGCTCCACCCTGGTCGGCGCCCGGTCCCGCTCCTACGTCGACATCATGCGCGGCCTGCAGGCCGGCGCCGCCGTCGCCGTGCACGGCGGGCTGATCGAGGGCCTGGACCTGCGGGTGCGGGCGCGCGAGGACGGCGACACCCGGGGCGTCACCGTCGGCGGCCGCACCTACGTGCGGCGGGGCGGGGACGTCCAGGTAGAGATCTGGATCGACCTCGCCCGCCGGCCCAACCACGGCGGCGCCGTGCCCCGCCTGGCCAAGGTCGACCTGATCGCCGGACCGGTCACCGGCGCGGCCGGCGACCGCGACACGATGTCGGCCCCGGGCACCCGGGTGGTGCGGACCTTCGAGCCGGCGCGCGGCGCGCACGGCCGGGTGCGCTTCTCGCACACCTTCACCGATGTCGAAGGGCCGTTCTACCTGCGGGTGCGCGGCAGCGACGGCAACCGGCTGACCGGTGCGGGCGACCCGGTGATGGACGTGCCGGCCGACGCGGACCCGTGGGCCGACCTGTGGTTCTACGCCAACCCTGTCTTCGTGGACGTCCGCTGAGCACCGGCCAGGGGCACTGGATCGGCGCCGCCCCGAGTCCGGAGTTCGCGGGCGGCACCGCCGCGCACGCCGACGCGGCCTGCCTGGCGGCGCTCGACGGCGCGGGCCTCGCGGCCGAGCTGGTGTGCACGCACACCGACCGCGCCGCCCGGGTGGCCGCGCTGACGCTGTCGGCGCGGCTGGCGGAGCCGCCGGACGACCGGCACCTGGCGGACCTGGCGCGCCGCCTGGGCGGCGCCGCCGTGCGCCCCGGCGCGGCCGAGGCAGCGTCCGGGGCTGCGTCCGGAGCCGAGGCGGCGGCGCGCGCCGCCGCCTCGGCCCGCGCGGGCGAGGACGGCCGGTGCGTGCGCTTCCCCGGCCAGGACGCGCTCACCGGCGTGGTGGCGGCGGGCCGGATCGCCGCGGAGTCGGCGATCGACCGGGTCGCCGGCGTGGGCGTCGCCGTGCACCCCGACGCCCTCGTCGACACCCGCGACTTCCTGCGCCCGGTCTTCCGCGGCGGCGCCCTGGTGCTCCTGGTGGAACCCGCCGCGGGCGGCCTGCTCCGCCCCGCCGAGATCGAACACCCGCACGCCTGCTGCGGCGGCCACTGAACGGGCGGCCGGGCCGGACGAGGCATGGGCGTGTCGTGCGAGCCCTCGGCACGTGACCGCCCGACCGAGTCCGACGCGTGCCGTCAAGGCCCGCCGTCCGGCCCGCGCATGGCCCGCGACGGCCGGGCAGCCCGCCCCCTGCCGGTGGAGTCCCCGCGCACGGGGAGGGCCCTGATGGTTCCCAACTCCTGAAGGACGGTCCAGCCGCTCCCCATACGGACGGGGATGGACCCGATCTGGTGCTCGATCTGTGGTGAGCGTCAGGTGTCCCAGGACGAGCGCTCAGCCCTGCGCCTCGTTTCCTGGTCGGCGTGCCGATGCCCGTCCCCGGCGACCGACAGCGGACGCCACCACGCCGATCAGAACCACCGTCAGGACCGCCGCATACGCTTACGTCCATGACCCGAAGCGGTGATGCGAGACAACTGGGCGATTTGTCCGACTTTCGAGAAGTGGTCAGAAATGAGGCCGGACCCCGATAACCCCCCAGGTCGCCGAGGGTGCTCCCCGCGCGCGCGGGGATGGTCCTGAGCGCTGTGACTACCAGGCCAGGAATCTCTTGTGCTCCCCGCGCGCGCGGGGATGGTCCCTGGCGCACTAGTAGTTGGTGGCATGTGGGCAAGTGCTCCCCGCGCGCGCGGGGATGGTCCCTCCAACCCTGATTCGGGCTCGAACGCAGCTTCGTGCTCCCCGCGCGCGCGGGGATGGTCCCGCAGGCAGCGGATCAGGTCGAGCAGCTCCACGGTGCTCCCCGCGCGCGCGGGGATGGTCCTGAGTTGCATGACGCGTGCAAGGCTTCTCAGGAGTGCTCCCCGCGCGCGCGGGGATGGTCCCCATCAGGACAGCCGTGACGATTTCCTCGATCTGTGCTCCCCGCGCGCGCGGGGATGGTCCCGTCCCAGCAGGTGTCGGGCCCGCAGATCAGGTGTGCTCCCCGCGCGCGCGGGGATGGTCCCACGGTGGTGTGGTCGAGCCCGGCGGAGTCGATGTGCTCCCCGCGCGCGCGGGGATGGTCCCGCCCAGTACAGCGAGCAGTCGTGGGAGATGCCGTGCTCCCCGCGCGCGCGGGGATGGTCCCGTCACATCGTTGTCCGTGTTCGGCGTGGCGTTGTGCTCCCCGCGCGCGCGGGGATGGTCCCAGCCGCCTGATCGAGGCGCTGATCTCGGCCGAGTGCTCCCCGCGCGCGCGGGGATGGTCCCCATGTCCCCCACGAGCAGGGGCGAGGTGGCCGGTGCTCCCCGCGCGCGCGGGGATGGTCCCGGCACTCGGACGATCTCGGTCTCGGTGCTACGGTGCTCCCCGCGCGCGCGGGGATGGTCCCGGCACTCGGACGATCTCGGTCTCGGTGCTACGGTGCTCCCCGCGCGCGCGGGGATGGTCCCGGCACTCGGACGATCTCGGTCTCGGTGCTACGGTGCTCCCCGCGCGCGCGGGGATGGTCCCTCGGCGCCGCCGTCCCGCTCGATCGACCAGCCGTGCTCCCCGCGCGCGCGGGGATGGTCCCTCGGTGTCCTCCGTGGGCGGCGCCAGCAGCAGGTGCTCCCCGCGCGCGGGGATGGTCCCAACCCATTGAGGGTGAGCGACCCGTCAGCCAGGTGCTCCCCGCGCGCGCGGGGATGGTCCCTTCCGCGGCGCGGTCATCACCCAGAGCAAGCGGTGCTCCCCGCGCGCGCGGGGATGGTCCCAACCTGGAGCAGTACTGGAAGTACGGGCGCGGGTGCTCCCCGCGCGCGCGGGGATGGTCCCCGGCCCCCGCACCCCGGCCGGCGCCGACCGAAGTGCTCCCCGCGCGCGCGGGGATGGTCCCTGGGCGGTGGCCTGGTTCTGGGGGTTGTCCTCGTGCTCCCCGCGCGCGGGGATGGTCCCGAGCTGGTCGCCTACGCGCGCGCCTTCGCCGTGTGCTCCCCGCGCGCGCGGGGATGGTCCCGAGGCGGACGCTGTCAGGTCGGCCGGTTCCACGTGCTCCCCGCGCGCGGGGATGGTCCCGCCATGCTGGTCCCCGACCTGGCCGAGGGGCGGTGCTCCCCGCGCGCGCGGGGATGATCCCGGAGTGTTGTTCGGGCGTCCCGCGCTCGCGGTGGGCGCGCTGCCTAAAGGCGGGTCGGTCGATTCCGTGGCAGGTGGCGAACCAGTGGGCACGTCGCTGGTTCGGCTCGTCCTTGCGATGGACCGGGCGGCCTTATGGGTCGTGGAACGGACACCTCCCAGCCGCCGGCCATCTGGACCCCTGGGTTCACAGCGCGCTCCTATGGCCGAGTCCTGGAAGTCGGGACGCGGCGGGCTGTGGGCGGCCGGGGTGCCGGACGTGCCCCTGCGGACGGCGGGGTGGCGGCGGGCGGCGGTCCCGCCGCCTCGCCCCCGCCGTCCGCAGCCTCATCGGCGCCGCCTTGAACGGCGTCCTGGCACCCGCCTCCACTGTGTCGTGGGCCGTCCGCCCTACCCCCGCGCCGAAGCGCGCAGAGCCGCGATGAACCACTCCATCGTGGGGACCGCCGGTGTGCGGCCGCCGGCGCCCTCGGGGGCTGGCCAGCCGTTGACGATGGCGAGGAGATGCCAGAAGCGCTCCACGCGGGCGTCGGTGCCCATGGCGATGCGGTCGGCCAGGGCCTCACGGCGGTCGAGGGGGTCGTCCCCGGTGATCCCGGCCTCGGCGGCCAGTTCGTCGGCGATCGCGCGGCCCTGCGCCGACGCGGGGTCGATGCCGGCGTCGAGGGCCGCACCGGCGCGCTCGGCCACCAGGGCGGCGAAGGCGCTCGCGTCGGCGTCGGGCGGGGCCATCCCCTCCCCGGCGGCGCGGGCGTCGTGGTGGGCCTGGGCCATCTGGCGCACCCGCGCCCGGTGGCCGGGGTCGGCCACCAGTTCGGCCAGTTCGACCCAGGCGTCCACCTGCTCGGGGCTGGGGTCGTCGGGCAGCTCCACGCGGACGCAGCGCATCCTCTCGGCGAAGACGGGATCGATGTCCAGGCCGTCGAAGGCCGACGCCCAGTAGTCGTCGATGATCCGCTGCCGCTCGGCGGCGGACAGCCGCGCAAGGCGGTGCATCAGGCTCAGCTCCTCCAGTTCGGTCCCCCGGTCGGCCACCGTCCGCAGCACCGCGCGCTGGGTCCGCAGGATGCGGATCTGCGCGTCGAGCGCGTCGGCGTGCACCGCCGCCAGCTCCGCCAGGTCCAGTTCGCGGTCCAGGACGCGCCGGATCGACGCCAGGTCGACGTCGAGTTCGCGCAGCGTCCGCACCAGGTCCAGGCGGGCCACGGCGGCGGCGTCGTACAGCCGGTAGCCGCCCGAGGATCGGGCGGTCGGCGGGACGACGCCGATGTCGGCGTAGTACCTGATCGTCTTCACCGGCAGCCCGGTGCGCCTGGCCAGGTCGCCGATGGTGAAGACGGCGCCGTCTCCGTTCACGCGCTCCACGGTGCACCCTCCAGTCGGTGGAGACTCAAACCGGATATCCGATACACGATGCCACGGCTAACTAAACCGGTCCGCCGGTCGTCATATGCTGACCCCGAACCGGCACGATGGGAGATCCGCGAATGTCCACGCCGCAGTCGCCCGAACTTCCCGAGTCATGGGCGCGCTCCCGGCTCAGCGTGGTCGTGCCGACCTACAACGAGGTCGAGAACCTGCCCAAGGCGGTCGCCCGCCTGATGGCGCTCGGCCTGCCCGCGCTGCGCGTCGTCGTCGTCGACGACAACTCACCTGACGGCACCGGCGAGGCCGCCGACAAGCTCGCGGCCGAGTACGGCGCCGAGCGCGTCACCGTGGTGCACCGCACCGCCAAGGACGGCCTCGGCCGCGCCTACGTCGCCGGCATGACCCGCGCGCTGGACGACGGCGCCGAGTACGTCGCGCAGATGGACGCCGACCTCTCCCACCCGCCCGAGTACGTCCCGCAGCTGCTGGGCACCCTGCTGTCCACCCGCGCCGGGGTGGTCATCGGCAGCCGCTACGTCGCCGGGGGCAGCCTGGGCGACGACTGGGGGCTGCGGCGGCGGCTGCTCAGCGGCTGGGCCAACGCCTACGTCAAGGCGATCCTGGCCATGCCCATCCGCGACATGACGGCCGGCTTCAAGCTCTGGACCGGCGACGCCCTGCGCGCCATCGACCTGCCCACCATCACCTCCACCGGCTACAGCTTCCAGGTCGAGATGCACTACCGCGCCTACGCGCGCGGCCAGAAGATGGTGGAGATCCCCATCCACTTCGAGGACCGCCGGCTCGGCGCGAGCAAGATGAACCTCAACGAGCAGCTGGAGTCGGCGCTGCGGCCGTTCCGGCTGCGCCGCGCCGAGCGGCGCAGCCGCCCGAGCTGAGCGCCCCGCTCAACCCCAGGCGGCGGGCGCGGCCAGCAGCGCCTCGGCGGTGCGCCGCGCCACCACCTCGGCCTGCGCCCGGATCTCGCGGATCGCGGTCGTCTCGTACAGCTGCCCCCGCCGGGTGGCGCCCAGGGTGAACAGCCCCTCGCGGCACCGCCCGTCGGGCCCCATCAGCTCGCCGTCGTCGGAGGTGTCCAGGCCGAGGCCGTGGCGGTCGGCGCCGGCCAGCCCGTCGGCCAGCAGGCGGCGCAGCAGCGGGTCGCCCGCCGCCGCGGCGCTGGGGCCGGTGCAGTTCACCAGCCACCCGGCGTCGATCTCGGTGCGGCCGCCGCCGGCCGGCTCGACCGACGCGCGCAGCCCTGAGGGCGTCGCCCGCACCGACGCCACCCGGCCCGCCATGACCCGCAGCCGCCCCGACAGCCGCAGCCGGTCCAGCCGCTCGGCGACGGTGGGCGCCATCCGGTGCCGGTGCACCTCCCAGTAGCGCGCCACCCGGTCCAGGAAGCGGCGCTGCTCGGCCGGGCCGAGCCGCGCCCACAGCCGCTGCAGCTCCGGCCGCAGCGAGTCGACGGTGTAGCGCCAGTGCAGCGGGTCGGCGGCCACGGCGGTGCGCAGCGCGCGCATCAGGTCGGCGACGCGCAGCGGGCCGTCGGGCAGCGCGACCCTGGGGTGGTAGCCGGTGAGCGGGAAGGCGTGCCGCTGCGGCAGCAGGCCGCGGCGCGACACCGCGTACACCACCGTGCGCGGGTCGGCGGCGGTGGCGCTCAGCGCGACGTCGACCATGGTCAGCCCGGTGCCCAGTGCCAGCACCGGCCGCCCGTCGCCGGCCGCGGCCAGCACTCCGGGCGCCCACGGGTCGGGCAGGTAGGGCCCGCCGCGCCGCAGGCCGGCCAGCCCCGGCACCCGCGGGTCGGCGGCGGCCGGCAGCCCGGGGGCGAGGACGACCTGGTCGGCGTGGACGGCGCCGCCGCCCGACAGCTCCAGCGTCCAGCGCCGCCCCGGCACACCGCCGGGGCGCACCGCGAGCACCCGCGCGGTGCGCCGCTCCACCCGCACCCGCTCCGCGAGGCGCTCGGCGTCGGCCAGCACGTCGTGCAGGTAGTCGCCGTACAGCGAGCGGGACAGGAAGGAGCGGTGGTCGCAGACCAGCCCCTGGTCGCGCGCCCACTCCACCAGGTGCTCCTGGTCGCCGCCGTAGGCGGTCATCGCGCAGGCGGGGGCGTTGAGCAGGTGCCCGGGGTCGGTGGTGGCGTAGGCGGTACCGCGCGCGTGGCGGCCGAGGCGGTCGACCAGCACGACGGTGCCGCGCGCCCGGGCCGCCGCGAAGGCGCGCAGCACGTAGGCGGCGGTCAGCGCCGCGGCGGCCCCGCCCCCGGCGAACGCGAGCACAGGGCCGCGCTCGGCCGGGGTGGAACTCGCCTCACGCATATTGCCTACTATAGCTATCGGTTTTCACGATAACGGGATCACGCCCACGCGGCCCTCAGCCGCGATCCTTCCATTATGGGCTCAGCACCCCGGCGGCGTGAGGCCCCGTCGATCACCGATCCGGCCGCCCGTGACGGATCCCAGGTCGAGCCGGCCCGCCCGCGAAGGCGAAAGCGCGGCGCCCGGCCGCCGCCGCTCCGGACACCGTGCCCACCGCCCACCGCCCACCGCCTCCGGCCGGCGCCCGTGAGGAGCCGCGGCGTTGGCTCCGGACGGGGTCCTCGGCCCTCGGAACCCGGCCACCACCACGCAGCGGTGTCCGGCGGCAATCGCCACGACAGCGCCGTAAGTACCGTGCGGCGTCGCTCTATGGCCCACTCGTTGCCGGGGCCGCGAGCGTCGGCAGGTGTGAGAGGGACGTGGGTCGGCACGCGGTGTCGACCACCGCTGCCGCGGCGGGCCCCACCGAGACGGGCTGCGGGCGCTCCAGCCTCCGCCAGAGAGCGCAATCCGGCGTCGCTGCGCGGCCCGCCCGTGAGTGCGAACGGCCGGTTCGCCGCCGGGGCGGGGCCGCAGGTGCGGACGGGCGCGGGCGGGCACGCGGTGTCGACACCGCTGCCGTTGCCGGGGCCGAATGGTCCGCGGGCGGGCCCGGCCGCCGGCCGAGAACGGCGTGCCCTGCGCGGCCGCGCAGGGCAGTACTGCACAGCGCCCCGTGGCCCGCTCGTGAGTGCGAGCGGCCGGCCCGTTGCCGGGACGAGGCCATGGCGGAGGCCGGGGCCACAGGCGTCGGCAGGTGTGGGCGAGACATGGGTGGGCGCGGTGGTGACCATTGCTACCGTTCGGCGGGCCGGATGGTTCGCGGGCGGGCCCGGCCGCTGCCAGGGAACGGTGCGCATGGGCCGTGGCGGATAGCCGCGCTCACGCGCGTTGGCCGCTGTGGGCGGGACGCGGAGCGCGGTGTCGACCACCGCTGCCGTCCGGCGGGACCCGCCCGGACGGTCCCGCGGGCGTAGGGCTGCGCCGAGCGCCTAGGGGCGGGAACAAGGGCGGGGCACGGCACGCCCGTGCCCGCCGCACCAGGGAATCAGTCAACCCTGGTGCGGCGCGCCCCGCAGCCGGAAGCGCCGGAGCCGTCACCGAGGCGGCGGCCCCTCCGGGCGGTGCCGCGCGGCCGCGCTCCTGCGGTCCGAGCGGGTGCGGTCCGGCGGCCCGGTGCCTGCTCGGGCCCGCGGCCGCCGGGAGGGCCTTGGCGGTGCCGTCGGCGAGGTGGGTAGGACCGGGCGCCCGGCGCACGTTCGTACGGCGCCGTCGCCGACGGGAAGATGAGGGGCCGGACCGTGATCGCCGTCTCGCCGGCCGCGGCGTCACCGACCGCACGGAGGGGAACAGCACCGGGGCGCGGCACGTTTGTGCCGGATGCGCGAAGGAGAAGGAATCTCCCGGTACGTTCCGCCGGCGATTCCCACCCATCGAGCAGGATCCGGCCGCGCCCACCCGGCCGGCCGCCGCCGCCGCGATGACGGAGACCGCGAGGAGGTCCAGCTTGAAGGCCGCCGACCCGCCCGCCCCCGCAGCGGCGGTCCCGCCCGCACCCGTCCGCCGCGCCGCGCACCGGCCCGCCGGGTGACCGCCCCCGCGGACGGCCTGCGGCCCGAGCCGGGCCCGGCCGGGGCGGACGGCGAGGAGGAGTTCCGCCGCGCGCTGGGCCGGCACGCCGCCGGGGTGGTGGCGGTCACCGCCCGCCACGCCGGGCGCCCGATCGGCCTGACCGCCACCTCGTTCACCAGCGTCAGCCTCGACCCGCCGCTGGTCTCCTTCTACCTGGCGCGATCCTCCACCAGTTGGCACGGGCTGCGCGGCGCCGAGCGCTTCGCGGTGAACGTGCTCGCGGGCGACCAGGCCGAACTCGCCCGCCGCTTCTCGCGCCGCGGTGCCGACCGCTTCGCCCCGCCCACCCGCTGGAGTGCGGGACCGTACGGCCTGCCGCTGCTGAGCGGGGCGGCCGCGCACCTGATCTGCGAGCGGCACACCGCCATCGAGCTGGGCGACCACTCGCTGGTGGTCGGCCGGGTCGACAGCGCCCGGGTGCGGCCCGGCCGGCCGCCGCTGCTGTACCACGGGGGTCGCTTCGGCCGGTTCACCCCGCACGACTAGCGGGCCCCGTGCTCAGCCCTCGAAGCTGATCTCCACCCGCCGGTTGGCGGCCCGCCCCCCGGGGTCGTCGGTGCCCTCGGCGGTGGTCTCCGCCGCGACGGGCTGCTCCGCGCCGCGTCCGCTCGCCGAGATGTCGGGGCCGCCGGAGCCCAGCCGCTCGGCCAGTGCCTCGCCCACCGCCTCGGCCCGCCGCTCCGACAGCTCCTGGTTGTAGGAGTCGTCGCCGAGGCCGTCGGTGTGCCCGACCACCGCCACGGTGCCGGTGCCGCCCGCCAGCCGTTCGGCGAGTTCGTCCAGCTCGCGCAGCGCGGCGTCGGTCAGCTCCGCCTCGTCGAAGGCGAACAGCACGTCGGAGGAGATGGTGAGGACGGTGGTGCCGCCCTCGTCCTCCTCGCGGCTCAGCTCCTCGACGACGCCCAGGTCCAGGTCCGAGACGGCACCCGACAGCTCCGTGATCGACGCCGCCAGGTTCGGCTCCGGCACCGACTCGGGCACCTCGGGGCCGATCACCCCGGACCCGTCGGCCGCGGCCGCCGGCGCCGCCGCGGCGCACAGCAGCAGCGCCGCCAGCACCGCGCCGCCCGCCCGCGTCGTCACGAGCTGACCGGGACGTCGCGGAAGGGCGGGAAGGTGGAGATGTAGACGTCCATCGCGGTGACGTCCTCGGGCGGCGCCGCGAACACGTAGCCCAGCGGAGCCGCCGCGCCGACCGGGATCTCGGTGTCGACGCGGTAGGGGGCCAGCTCCTCCTGGTCGCCGTCGGCGACCACGGAGTGCCGCCGGAGGTTGACCGAGTCGACCAGCGCCACGTCCCAGGCGTCGTCGAAGTCCCACAGGCTCAGCTCCTCGTCGCCGTCGTGGGCGACGGAGTAGACCAGGTGCAGCAGCCGCCCCTGGCGGCGCAGCTCGTGCACGGTGAGGGTCAGCTCGACGCCCTCGAACCTCGACGGGTAGGCGGCCCGCGCCAGCTCCGTGCCGATGTCGGGGGTGGTGCCCGCCGCGCCCGCCGCCCCGCCGGAACCGTCCGCGGCCCCGGCCGGGTCCTCGCGGCTGCCGGCGCCGCAGCCGGCCAGGGCCCCCAGCAGCGCGGCGGCCAGGACGGCGGCCCCGAACCTGCGGGACAAGTGCGTAATCAATTGGGTACTCATGTCGGCTCTGACGACCGCATCCGGGAGCCGGTTCGACCCGGCCGGTATCGGATCGGTAACGGCGCCGGTCCGGGGGCTGCCCGGTCAGCCGGACGGGCTCTCCGACGGCGAGGCCGTGGCCCCGGGGCTACCGGCCTCCTCCGGAGGCAGCTCCTCGGTGGTGCCCTCGGTGTCGAGGTCGGAGACCGCGCCCTCGGTGGCGATGTCGGTGACCGCGGCGCGCAGGTTGGGATCGGGCACCGACGCCGGCATCGCCGGACCCTGCACGGCGGGCACCGCGTCGGCGCCCCCGAGCAGCGGGACCGCCGCGCACAGCAGCGCCGCGAGCGCGGCGCCGCGGACCCGGCCGCTCACGGGCTCACCGGCACGTCGCGGAAGGGCGGGAAGGCGGCGATGTAGACGTCCATCGCGGTGACGTCGGGAGGCGGCGCCGTGAAGCCGTACGACAGCGGGGTGGGGGTGCCGGGGGCGATGTAGGTGCTGACGGTGTCGGGCTGCAGCGGCTCCTGGTTGCCGTCGGCCACCACGGTGTGCCGGCGCGAATTGACCGGGTCGACCAGGGTGACGGCCCAGTCGTTGTGCAGGGTGTACAGGTTGATGCGCTCGGCGCCGTCGTGGGAGACCGAGAAGACGAGGTTCACCAGCTCGCCCCGCCGGCGCAGCTCGTGCACGGTGACGGTGGCCTCGATGCCCTCCCAGCCGGTGGGGAAGGCGGCGGTGGCCAGCTCGGTGCGGGTGTCGGGCGCCGCCGCCTCGGCGGTGGGGGTGGCCGCCCCGCCGCCCGGCCCGGCCACCGGGCCCCGGGCGCCGTCGGAGCAGGACGCGGTCGCGGCCAGCAGTACGGCGGCCAGGACGGCGCCGCCGCATCGCACGGACAGGTGAGTGCTCAATCGGGTCCTCGTGATGACTCGGTGCGGCCGGTCCGCCTCGGCCGCCGACCCGGCCCGCGTTCCGGATACCGAGTGCAGTCTAACCGCGTTTTACGGACACAGCGCACCGAGCTCGCCGGGGCCGTCGCCCTGCTGCCGCCCGGCCGAACTCGGCGACGCGGCGGGCTCCGGCTCGGTGCCGGTCTCCGGCTCGGCCGGGGCGCTCGGCTCGCGCGAGGGCTCGGCCTGCTCGGCGGGCTCGGCCCCCGTGTCGCTCGCGGCCTCGGTGGCGCCGGACTCCTCCAGGGCGGTGTGCGTCATCAGCCGGATCTTCAGCCAGTCGGCCGCCCAGGGCTCGATCTGCGGCGGAGTGAACTGCACCGTCGTCATCTCGCCGCCGCGCACCGTCTCGCTGAGGCCGAGCAGGTCGTCGACGTGGTTGCGCGGTACGTCGGTGGCGACCCGGCTGCGCGCCACCGAGGCGAGCTCCTGGAAGCGCAGCAGCAGGTCGGCCGGCTCGGCCTGCTCCACGACGGCCTGGATCACGCAGCCCTGCCGGCCCATCCGGGTGTAGTCGTCGCTGTAGGTGCGCGCGCGGCTGTACCACATCGCCTCTTCGCCGGTGAGGGTGCGGGTGCCGGCCTCCAGCAGGCCCTCGTTGTAGCGGCCGTACACGATCGGCTCCTCGATCGTGATCCGCACCCCGCCCATCGCGTCGATCAGCTCGACGAAGCCCTGCATGTCGACCATGGCGTAGTAGTCGATCTCCAGGTCGAGCAGGTAGCCGACGACCTCCTTGAGGGTGGCCGCCGCGGGGTCGTCGGCGGCGCGCGCCTCGGTGCTGGCGGTCTGCGGGTTGTCGGCCACGAACTGGTAGATCTCGTTGAAGATCTGGTCGAAGCCGTAGGGGAACTGCTCGGCCAGCGGGGAGCCGGGCGGGAAGCGCACGTTCTCCAGGTTGCGCGGGATCTGCAGCAGCACGGTGTTCCCGGTGCGCAGGTCGATGCTGGCCACGATGGTGGTGTCGGGCCGCACGCCGTAGCGGTTGCTGCCGGCGTCGCCGCCGAGCAGCAGCACGTTCACCCGCTCCTGCTCACCCCACGGGTTGGGGCTCCCGCCCCAGGCGAACTCGGCGTCCTCCGGGTCGCCGAACAGCGAGTTCACCAGCTCGTACTGGGCGTAGGCGTAGCTGGCGGCCGCCCCGGCCGGGACCGCCACCCCCACGCACAGCGCCGCCACGACGACCACGGACAGCGCCGCGCCCGGCCAGCGCAGCCGCCTGGGCCGGATCACCAGGAACGAGTGGACGATGATGCCCACCCAGA
Source organism: Allonocardiopsis opalescens (assembly GCF_003002095.1). GTDB lineage: Bacteria > Actinomycetota > Actinomycetes > Streptosporangiales > Streptosporangiaceae > Allonocardiopsis > Allonocardiopsis opalescens. The sequence goes on from NZ_PVZC01000004.1 coordinate 291,316, forward strand.
CCAGCGCCCCGACCAGCAGCGCGATGCCGGCGCCCAGCACCAGCTGCGGCTCCTCCAGCGCGATCCGGCGCAGTTCGAGCAGGCCGTCGCCTGCCAGCGCCCACCACGCCAGCGCCGCGATGCCGGCGACCAGCAGCAGGAAGCAGGTCAGCAGGAAGAAGCCGAGTCCGCGCCGGCCCGCCCGCAGGTGGGCCAGGCCGGGCACGGCGGTGGACAGGATCGTCCATCCGAGTGCCGACGGCAGCCCCCGATCCTTCGAGGGCGTGGTCGGTCTGCCATAGGACTGGGTCGCGTCGCCCGCCATGTACGCCTTCTTCCTGCCCGGTCCGCTCGGCCCGCCTCCGCGCGGGTGTGCGGTCCGACGCGGCTGGTGTGGGGCTGCGAACGGAAGGCACGGAGATCGCACGTGCTCGGGAAGACTAATTCCGCCGTTGCCACGGTCGAACCATCGAGCCGTGTGCAGCGCAACAGTAGCCGCCCTCCGGAGCGCCCTGCGCCGGGACCCGTGGAAGATCGGCAAGGGACAATTTTGCCCGGGAAAGCGGCCGGGTGTCCAAATCTATTCGATAACGACCGGTTGTTTCTTAGGCGATCTGTAGTTAACCGTCGAGTCAAGTGCAATCATCGGGCACCAGGAGGAGGGGGGCGGCGTCCGGGGGGATCGCCGCCGGACGGAAGGTGCATGTGTGCTCGATGCAGTCGATGCTGCGCTCGTCCGCCAGTTGCAGGGTGATGGGAGGGCCACCTACCAGGCGCTTGCCGACCAGGTGGGGCTGTCACGAACGGCGGTGCGCGCGCGGGTCAGGCAGTTGCTGGAGGCGGGAACGGTACGGGTCGTCGGAGTGGTGCACGCGGCGGTGGCGGGTCTCGCCGTGCGCGCACGCGTCGCCATCGACGTCACCGGGCCGACCGGCAGGGTGCTCGCGGCGGTGGAGCGCCGCCCTTCGGTGGCGTTCCTGGCGCTCACCTCGGGCGGACCGGCGGCCGTGGCCGAACTGAGGGTGGCCGACGACACCGCGCTGGCCAGGGAGCTGGCGGAGTTGCGGGCGGTGCCCGGGGTCGCGGGCGTGGAGGTCTTCCGCGCCCTGGAGGTGGTCAAGGACGTCCATTCCGCGGTGCGGCCGCTGCGCCCGGTCACGCTGGACGCGCTCGACTGGAAGCTGCTGGAGCAGCTGCAGCAGGACGGGCGCGTCTCCTACGCGCAGCTGGCGCGGATCGTGGGCCTGTCGCAGGCGGCGGCGCGCTCCCGGGTGGTGCGGCTGATCGACGCCGGTGTGGTGCATGTCACCGCGCTGGTCGATCCGGTGGCGCTGGGGGTGACCCGCAACCTGGGCGTGGCGCTGCGCACCCGCGGCCCCGCGGCGCCGGTGGCCGGGAGGCTGGCGGACCTGCCGGGCGTCTCGGTGGTGATGACGGGCTTCGGCGGCTTCGACGTCGTCAGCTCGGCCAGCGCCGCCGACCGCCCGGCGCTGGTGCGGCTGCTGGAGAGCGTGCGGGCGCTGCCCTCGGTGGCGCACGTGCGGGTCTGGGAGCACATCCAGGTGGTCAAGGGTGGCTGACCGGCCGCGCCCGCCCGGTCCGCTGCGGCTGGGCGGGCGGAGCTTCCCGGCGGGCGCCCAGGCCGTGATGGCGGTGGTCAACCGCACCCCCGACTCCTTCTACGACCGGGGGCTCACCTACGCCTTCGACGCGGCGGTGCGCGCGGTCGACGCGGCCGTGGCCGCGGGCGCCGACCTGGTCGACATCGGCGGGGTGAAGGCCGGGCCCGGCGAGGAGGTCGGCCCCGACGAGGAGATCCGCCGGGTGGCCGACCTGGTCGCCGCGGCCAGGGAGCGCCACCCCGGCCTGGTGATAAGCGTCGACACCTGGCGCGCCGAGGTGGCCGACGTGGTGGCGCGGGCCGGCGCCGACCTGCTCAACGACACCTGGGGCGGGCCCGATCCCGAACTGCCCGCGGTGGCGGCGGCGCACGGGATCGGGCTGGTCTGCGCGCACGCGGGCGGGCTGGCGCCCCGCAGCCGCACCCACCGCGCCGCCTACGGCGACGTGGTGGCCGCGGTGGCCGGCCACGTCACCGGGCTGGCCGAGCGCGCGGTCGCGGCCGGGGTGCGGCCCGACGCCGTGCTGATCGACCCGGCGCACGACTTCGGCAAGAACACCCGGCACTCCCTGGAGCTGACCCGGCGGCTGGACGAACTGGTCGCCACCGGCTGGCCGGTGCTGGTCGCCGTCTCCAACAAGGACTTCGTCGGGGAGACGCTGCGCGCCCCGGTGGAGCACCGCGCCGAGGGCACCGCGGCCGCGCTCGCCCTGTCGGCCTGGCACGGCGCGCGGGTGCTGCGCGTGCACGACGCCGCGGCCGCCCGCGCCGCCCTGGACGCCGTGGCCTTCATGCGCACGGGCTGAGCGGCCCGCACGGCGACCGGGAGCGGACCCGCGCCCGGGCCGAGCCCGGGCGCGGGTCATGTCCGTGCCCGGGACCCGGCCGCGCCCGAGCCGTGTCCGTGCCTGGGGTCCTGTCCGTGTCCCGGGTCCTGTCCGTCTGTGCCCGGGCCCGGCTCCGCCGGGGCGTCCCGACCGCCGGCCCGGCCGTCGGAGCGCCGTGGGGGAAGCCCCTTGGTCAACAGTGTTCCGCCGCGGCTTGTGCCGGACAAGGCCCGGATCGCGTCGCGGCGCACGCCCGGGCCGGTTTCTTCCGGCCCGATGCCGCAGGGCGGCGCCGGCTCCGCCCGGTCGCAGGCGGTGCGGCTGCCACCGCTCGGGGCGCGGTCGCATCGCGCCCGGTCCCTCAGCCGCGCCCGGCCCCGGGCGCCTGCGGGCCGCGCCACCAGTCCAGGGTGGCGCGCAGCGCCTCGCGCAGCGGGGTGGCGGTGAGCCCGAAGGCCGCGGCGGTGGCGGCGGAGTCCATCTCGAACGGCCGGTCGAACTGGTAGTACATCTCGGTGAGCGCTCCGGCCTGCGGGTCGACGGCGCCGAGCAGCCTGAGCTGCCAGCGCGGGACGCCGGCCACCCGGGGAGCGCCGAGCCCGGCCAGCTCGGCCAGCTCCGCGGCGATCCGCCGGGCCGGCGCGGGCGGTGCGCTGGGCACATGCCAGGGCCGTCCCCAGCCGGTGTCCGAGGTGGCCACGGCCACCATCAGCCGCGCGAAGTCGGGCAGGTAGGTCCAGGTGTGCGGGGCGTCGGGCTCGCCGATGACGCGCGCCGTCCGCCCGGCCAGCAGCGGCGGGACGAAGCGCGAGCCCAGGTGGCTGGCCGCGGTGCCGCCGGGGCCGAAGTAGTCCGAGCCGCGCACCTCGGCGGCGCGCAGCCGCCCGGCCTGGTGCTCGGCCAGCAGCCGCTCCCACATCCGGGCGCGCACGCGGCCCTTCTCGGTGGTCGGGGCCGGCGGGGTGTCCTCGGTCATCGGGCCGTCGACGGGGCCGTAGCCGTAGAGGTTCCCGGCCAGTACGACGCTCGTGCCGGTGTCGGCGGCCGCGCGCACGACCGCGTCGAGCAGCGGCGGCCACTCCGCGCTCCACCGGTGGTAGGGCGGATTGGTGCAGACGTGCACGGCGGCGGCCCCGGCGAAGGCGGCGCGCAGCGCGGCGGCGTCGGTGCCGTCGGCGGCGGTGCGGGTGATGCCGGGGCGGTCGGGGCCCGAGCCGGAGCGGGTCAGCACCCGCACCGGGTGGCCCCGCTCGGCCAGCAGGACGGCGGTGGCGGCGCCGATCGCGCCCGCTCCCAGGACGACGTGCGGAGCGCTGGGCGGCGGTGCGGCGGGCTCGGACGGCATCGGGTCTCCCTGACGGATCGAAGTGTGCGGCGCTCGTTTTCGAGAGCAGTGCTCTCACAGTAGAGTATTGATCTGAAATCTGTCGAGCCGACCGCCAGGGGACGACGCCGATGAGCGCACCGCGCACCGCCCGGGCTCGCGTCCGGGCCGAGCTGACCCGCGAGATCGCCGACGCGGCCCGGCGCCAGCTGGCCGAGTCCGGCGCCGCCGGACTGTCGCTGCGCGCCGTGGCCCGGGAGCTGGGCATGGCCTCCTCGGCCGTCTACCGCTACTTCGCCAACCGCGACGAACTGCTCACCGCGCTGATCGCCTCCGCCTACGACGGCATCGGCGCGGCGGCCGAGGCCGCCGACGCCGCCGTCGCCCGCGGCGACCACCTCGGCCGCTGGCGGGCGGTGGGGGAGGCGGTGCGCGACTGGGCGCAGGCCCGGCCGCACGAGTACGCGCTCGTGTACGGCTCGCCGGTCCCCGGCTACGCCGCCCCCGACAGCACGGTCGGCCCGGCCAGCCGCGTCGTGCTGGCCCTCGGCGCGAACTTCGCCGACGCCGCCCGCGGCGGACGGCTGGCGCCGCTGGCGGTGCCGGTGTCCGAGCCCTCCGGGCCGCTCGCCGCCGAGCTGGCCGCGCTGCTGGCCGGGGTGCCCGGTGGCGCCGAGGGCGTCGGCGCGGCCGCCCCCGACGTGGTCCGCCGCTGCCTGGCCGCCTGGACGCAGCTGTTCGGCACCGTCAGCTTCGAGCTGTTCGGCCAGTACGCGATGGTCGGGCACCGCGAGGAGTACGTGCGGCACACGCTGGAGCTGACCGGGGTGCTGCTCGGACTGCGCGCGGAATAGTTCAACTTTCAACTAGCTTGCAGGGGGTACGAGCAGTCCCGCCGACGAGGAGGCCCCGATGCCCGCCGTGACAGCCGACCCGATGACCCTGCGCCGCCTACCGGTCCCCGACGCCGCCGGCGCCGTCTGGCGGCAGGTGTCCAGGGTGGTCACCGCCGCCCGCCACCTGGAGGGGGAGGGCTTCGAGGTGCGCCGCCCCTTCCCGGGCGCCGAGGTGCCGATGGCCGACCCCTTCCTGCTGCTGGACCACATGGGCGCGGTGGAGTACGCGCCGGGGGAGGCCAAGGGCACGCCCTGGCATCCGCACCGCGGCTTCGAGACGGTCACCTACATCATCGACGGCGCCTTCGCGCACCGCGACACCACCGGGGGCGGCGGCCTGATCGCCGACGGCGCCACCCAGTGGATGACCGCGGGCGCCGGCATCCAGCACATCGAGCAGCCGCCGCCCGAGCTGGTCGCCTCCGGCGGCCTGTTCCACGGCGTCCAGCTGTGGGTGAACCTGCCCCGCGCCGCCAAGTGGACGCCGCCGCGCTACCAGGACATCGGCGCCGGCGACGTCGCCCTGCTGGCCGGCGAGGACGGCGCCTCGCTGGTGCGCGTCATCGCGGGGGAGCTGGCCGGGCACACCGGCCCTGGCCGCACCCACACCCCCATCACCTACCTGCACGCCACCATCGCCCCCGGCGCCCGGCTGCGGCTGCCGTGGCCGGGCGACTTCAACGCGCTCGCCTACACCCTGAGCGGGCGCGGCCACGCCGGCCCGGCCGGCTCGGGGGAGCGGCCGGTGGACGAGGGGCAGCTGGCCGTGTTCGGGTCCGGCACCGCCCTGTCGCTGCGCGCCGCCGACACCCAGCCGCAGGCGGCGCGCGCCGGCTGGGAGGTGCTGCTGATCGGCGGCCGCCCGCTGCGCGAGCCCGTCGCCCGCTACGGCCCCTTCGTGATGAACACCCGCGACGAGATCGTCCGCGCCGTCGAGGACTTCCAGGCGGGCCGGATGGGCACCGTGCCCGCCGAGCCGCTGCCGCACCGCTCGGCCGCCGACGAGGGCGCCGAAGGCTAGCCCGCCCCGCCCCGGCCCGCCCGCGTTCGCCCAGGCGGGCCGGGGAAATTGCCGGATCGTCCCAATTGCTCGGTCCATGCCGGTATGGTGCTGCCCCGACACGGCGCGGCCTCACCCGCGGGGACGCCGAGAGGGGATTGACTGTGCGGCACTTCTTCGGCTTCGTGGTCGGCCTGCTGCTGGCGCCAGCCCTGGTCGCCGGCTCCGGCCTCGCGGCCGTCCGCGCCACCCAGATCCTGCGCGACGGCGGCTCCCTGCTCAGTGCGGGCGGACTCGTCCCCTTCGGCGTCATGGCCGTACTGGGGCTGGTCGCCGGTGTGGCGGCCGCCGCCCCCCGGCTCTCGCCGATGGTGGCGGGCGTGCCCGGACTGGCCCTGATGGTCTGGACGACGCTGCACCTGACCAACGCCGCCCAGGCGCGCTCCCTGCTCACCATCGGCCCGCTGCCGGAGGGCCCGTGGACGATGGGCGCCGCCGAGCTGCTGGCCGCCGGCGTGTACGCGCTGCTGGGCGTACTGCTGTTCGTACCGGCGCTGGTGCCCTCGCGCTGGCGCGGCCGGCGCCGCCGCGGCGCCCACGCCGCCAACGAAGAGGACGAGTACCTCGACGACCTCCGCGAGGACTAGCCCGCCCCGGTCCGTGCGGCGGACCGCCCGGGGTTCGGCCGCACCGAGAGCCCGGACACCGGCCACCGCCTCGGCCCGCGCGGGCGCGCGCTGGTGGACGCCCCCGGCTGAGCGCCCGGCCGAGTCGCATCCGGGCGCGCCGCGCGGTCACCACGGGAGGCGGACGTACCGTCGGGACCGGGGCCGCGCCGGGCGGCCGCGAGGGCGGGAGGGAGCGCGCGATGGAGCGGACGGTGCTCGTCACCGGCGGAACCGGGACGGTCGGGCGGGGAGTGGTGGAGCGGCTGGCCGCCGGCGGCCACCGGGTGCGGGTGCTCAGCCGCCGCGAGCGGTCCGGGCGGGGGCCCGGCACCGCCCACCGGGGCGACCTGCGCGACGGCCGCGGCCTGGACGCGGCGCTGGACGGCGCCGACACGGTGGTGCACTGCGCCACCGGCTACTCGGGCACCGCCGACCTCCGCCAGGCCCGGCGGCTGCTCGCCGCAGCCCGCCGCGCCGGGGTGCGGCACCTCGTGTACATCTCCATCGTCGGCGTCGACGCGATCGGCTTCGGCTACTACCGCGGCAAGCTCGCGGTGGAGGAGGCGCTGGCCGCCTCGGGCCTGGGCTGGACGGTGCTGCGCACCACCCAGTTCCACCAGCTCGTCGTGCGGATCTGCGCCCTGGCGGCCCGTCCGCCCCTCGCGCTCGCCCCCGACGTGCCGGTGCAGCCGGTCGACGCCGACGAGGTCGCCGCCCGGCTGGCCGCGCTGGCGGCCGGCGAGCCCGCGGGGCGGGTGCCCGACATGGGCGGCCCGCGCGTCGAGCGGCTGCCCGATCTGCTCAGGACCTACCTCGCCCGGTCGGGGCGGCGCCGCCCGGTGGTCGCCGTGCCGCTGCCCCCGATCGGGGCCGCCGCCGGCTACCGCGCCGGCCGGCACCTGGCCCCCGACGGCGCCGTGGGGCGCACCGGCTTCGCCGAGTTCCTGGCCGCGGGCGGCGGGCGGTGACCGCGGCCGCGCCCGTTCCTTGCGCAGGCCGGCACCCTGGTGGGACGGGGAGCTAGCACCCGTGCCCGCGGCCGCCGGGGTGGCGCAGAATGAGGGGACGAGATCGTGAAGGGACTGTGATGGCAACCGTCGTACCGCGCCCGGCCGCCGGCGTGCGCGCCTGGCTCGGCAGCGTGGCCTGGACCGTGCCGCTGACGGCGCTGGCCGTGCTGGGGCTCGCCGTGTGGGTGCTCAGCGTCGCCACCGGGGTGCTGGTGGCGCTGTGGGTCGGCATCCCGCTGGTACTGCTGTGCGTGGTGATGACGCGCCGGCTCGCCGACCTGCACCGCGCCTGGGCGTCGGAGGTGCTCGGCCGGCCCATCGGGCGGCCGTACCTGCCGGTGCCGCCGCGCGGCTCGGTCTCCTCGCTCAAGGCCATCGCCGGCGACCCCGCCACCTGGCGCGACTTCGCCTGGCTACTGGTGAACGCCTCCGCCGGGATCATCCTGCACTCCCTGGTGCTCGGCCTGTTCGCCGGCGGCCTGTGGTACCTGGTGCTGCCCGCGCTGTGGTGGGTGGTGCCCGAGGGCGCCCTCGACCTGCCGCTGGGCCTCATCGAGTCCAGCCGGTCCAGCCACCCCTGGGTGCCGCTGGTGCTCTCGGCCGTCTCCTTCGCCCTGTCGTGGTGGCTCACCCCCAGGCTCACCTGGCTGAACGCCCGGATGGCCGCCTCGCTGCTGGCCCCCACCCGCTGGTCGCGGCTGGCCGGGCGGGTCGACCAGCTGGCCGAGTCGCGCGCCGACACCGTCGACACCCACGCCACCGAGCTGCGCCGGATCGAGCGCGACCTGCACGACGGCGCCCAGGCCCGGCTGGTCGCCCTCGGCATGAGCCTGGGCATGGCCGAGGAGATGCTCAGCCGCGACCCCGACGCCGCCCGCGAGCTGCTGGCCGAGGCCCGCGCCTCCAGCAGCCAGGCCCTGGCCGAGCTGCGCCACCTCGTCCGCGGCATCCACCCGCCGGTGCTGGCCGACCGGGGCCTGGAGGGGGCGGTGCGGGCGCTGGCGATGACGCTGCCGATCCCGATCGACCTCGACATCGAGCTGCACGGCCGCCCGGCCGACCCGGTGGAGTCGGCGGTGTACTTCGCGGTCGCCGAGTCGCTGGCCAATGTCACCAAGCACAGCGGGGCGCACCGGGTGTCGCTCCGGGTGCGCCACCTGGACGATAGGCTCTCGGTGCTGATCCGCGACGACGGCCGCGGCGGAGCGGACCCCGGCCGCGGCAGCGGGCTGAGCGGGATCAGGCGCCGGCTGGCCGCCTTCGACGGGACCCTCACGGTGTACAGCCCGGCGGGCGGGCCCACCGTCGTCATCATGGAGGTGCCGTGCGCGTTGTCATCGCAGAGGACCTCGTCCTCCTCAGGGACGGCCTGATCCGGCTGCTGGAGGCGCACGACTGCGATGTGGTGGAGGCGGTCGACAACGGCCCCGACCTGCTGCGCGCGCTGACCACCCACCGCCCCGACGTCGCCGTGGTCGACGTCAGGCTGCCGCCCACCTTCACCGACGAGGGGCTGCGCGCCGCGATCGAGGCGCGCGAGCAGATCCCGGGCCTGCCGGTGCTGGTGCTGTCCCAGTACGTCGAGCAGCTGTACGCCCGCGAGCTGCTGTCGGAGGGGGGCGGGGGCGTCGGCTACCTGCTCAAGGACCGCGTGTTCGACGTCGGCCAGTTCGTCGAGGCGGTGCAGCGGGTCGCCTCGGGCGGCACCGCGATGGACCCCGAGGTGATCTCCCAGCTGCTGGCCAGGCACGGCGGCAACGAGCCGCTGCAGCGGCTCAGCCCGCGCGAGCGCGAGGTGCTCTCCCAGATGGCCGAGGGGCGCACCAACGCCGCCATCGGGGGCCGGCTGTTCATCACCGAGAAGGCGGTCAGCAAGCACATCAACAACATCTTCACCAAGCTGGACCTGCCGCCGTCGGAGGACGACCACCGCCGGGTGCTCGCCGTCCTCGCCTACCTGCGGGCGTGAACGCCGGAGCCGGCCGGCCCCCGGGAGGGGACCGGCCGGCTCCATGACCGCGGCGGACGGGCGCTCAGCGCCCGTCCGGGCCGCGCCGCCAGCGGTGCACCGCCAGCCAGGCGGCGGCGTGCGCGAAGGCCATCAGCAAACCCGCGAGCACGGCGTCGGCGACGCCGGCGCCGGCCAGCAGCCGCACCCCCGCCACCAGCGCGCCGAGCAGCACCGAGGTGACCGCGATCAGCACGACGGCGCGGGCGGGGGAGATGCTGCCTGCCACGGCGGGACCGCTACCCGTTCGGGCGGCGGTCCCACACGCCCGGCCGCGCACCGGTCAGCGGCGCACGTGCCGGCCGGCGGCGGCCAGCACCCGGCGGCCGGTCACCATCAGGATGGCGGCCAGCGCGACCAGCAGCACGGCCAGGCCCAGGCCCAGACCGGTGGCGGACGCCGACGCGGGGGTGACGTCGGCCACGGGGGCCATCGCCGCCGCCTCGGCGCCGGTGGTCGGCTGCGGGGCGGCCGCGGACGGGGACGCGGAGGCGTCCTCCTGCTCGTCGGCCGCGGCCTGCTCGGCCTCGCCGCCGTCGCCGCCCTCGCGGGCGGCCGCCTGCTGCGGCTCGTCCTGCTGCTCGCCGTCGTCCTGCTGCTCCTCGCCGCTGCTCGGCGGCTCGCCGACACCGGTCTCGGCGTCGTAGGTGACGACCTCCTCGCAGCTGTCGCCGGGGTCGTTGAAGACGTGCGGCGCGCCCTCGGTGCCGGCGCCGTCGCCCCACTTGGTGATGTGGTAGGTCACGTCGATGTGGCCCATACCGCCGTTGTTCTCGACCACCAGCGACTCGTCGTTCCAGTCGCCGCCGGTCAGCTCGGCGAAGGTGCGGCCGTCGAGGTCGAGCAGGATGTCGCAGCCCTCGGAGGGGTCGCCGGGGCCGCGGTCGCCGATGAAGAACTCGGCGGTCTGGCCCTCGTACTCGACGTAGCCCTCGGTGCCCAGCGGCCAGCTGGGGCTGGCGGCCAGCCCCTCCTGCATGGGCTCGCCGGAGGCGGGGGCGCCGGTGTCGCCGTTGATGCCGGACCCGTCGTCCCAGAAGTAGGACGCGGTGACGTCGCCGCTCTGGATCGGCTGCTCGTTGTCGGTGCTGGACATGGTGTGCTGAGTCATGGAGAAGTAAACCCTCGTCGGGGACATGGGACGGCCGGCGGCGTGGCAGGCCCGCCTGAGGCAGGCGTGGGGATGTGAGGACGTGCGTCGCAGATCGCGAATCACACTGGGGGGCCACGGGCAGGGCGCGGTACCTGTCGCACCGCACGGGCTCGCCGGCTTGGTTCCGACCTGGTCAAGCCAAGGTCACGAACCGATCTCGTTGGACTCTAAACCATCGATCCGGCAAAAGGGAAACGCCTCGAAAGTAAAGTCACGAATCGTGCTTCTTCGCTACGAAGAGTGACAAAGGTGAGGTGGGAGGGGGTGAGCGCCGGATCGCCGCAGCCGCAGGGGATGGCGCCGCCGCGGGGGCCGCACCGGCGTCCCGGCGGCCGGTGAGCGGATGACCGGCATCACTCCACGTTGTGGCGTACGTCACCCGCGATCGCGGGTGCGGAGGGGTCCGGCCGCTCCCGGTAGAGGCGGGTGACCACGTCCTCGATGTCGGGCTCGCGCAGCGTGAGGTCGGCGATCTCGTGGTCATGCGACACCCGCGCGATCACCGCGGCCGGGTTCCCCGCCAGCTCCAGCCACTGCCGCGGCCCGTCGGTGCGGATGACCCGGGCCCCCGGCACGTCGATCGGCGGGGCGGGCGCGGCCAGGTCGACCACCAGGGTGCGCGGCACCGGGGCGAGCGCGCGCAGCCCGGCGAGGTCGCCGTCGAAGGCCACCCGGCCGTGGTCGATCACCATCACCCGGCGGCACAGCCGCTCCACATCGCCGAGGTCGTGGGTGGTCAGCAGGATGGTGGTGCCGCGCTCGGCGTTCATCCGCCGCAGGAAGTCGCGCACCGCCGCCTTGCTCACCACGTCGAGCCCGATCGTCGGCTCGTCCAGCACCAGCAGACTCGGGTCGTGCAGCAGCGCCGCGGTGAGGTCGCCGCGCATCCGCTGCCCGAGGCTGAGCTGGCGCACCGGGGTGGCCAGGAAGGGCGCCAGCTCCAGCAGCTCCACCAGTTCCTCGAGCCGGGCGCGGTGCTCGGCCGCCGGGACCCGGTACATCCGCCGCAGCAGCGCGAAGCTGTCGCGCAGCGGCAGGTCCCACCACAGGGTGGTGCGCTGGCCGAAGACCACCCCGATCCGGTACGCCAGTTCGGTGCGCTGCCGCGCCGGCTCCAGGCCCGCCACCCGCAGCCGGCCCGCGGTGGGCGTCAGGATGCCCACGAGCATCTTCAGCGTGGTCGACTTGCCCGCGCCGTTGGGGCCCAGGTAGCCCACGGTCTCGCCGGGCCGCACCGTGAAGCTGACCTCGGACACGGCGGGCACCCGGGTGGCGGCGCGGCGCAGCCCGCGGGTGCGGCGGCGCAGCACGAACTCCTTGCCGACGCCCTCGGCGTCGATGACGGGCGCGGACGGGGCGGTCATGCGATCAACTCCCGGTGGAGGCGTAGCGGCGCATCCCGGTCCGCCAGACCAGGGCCGCGCAGGCGAGCAGCGCGACGGCCACGGCGGGCGCGGCGAAGCGCACCCACTCGGGCAGCCCGAGGGGATCGGGGCGGTCCAGGATGAACAGGGCCGGCTGCCAGTTGACGAAGGCGAGCGGCACCACGAAGGTGACCACCCGCATCACGTCCTGGCCGTAGATGGACAGCGGGTACTCGGTGAGCGCGCTGCCGCCGTAGGTGACGGAGTTCGCGGCCTCGCGCGCCTCGGTGACGTAGAACTGGAGGCTCGCGCCCAGGATCCAGATCGCGGTGCAGATGGCGGCCCCGCACAGCACCGTCGCCGGCACCATCGCGATCCGGGCCGGCGTCCAGTCGGTGTCGAGCCGCGGCAGGGCGTAGCACAGCGTGATCGCGGCCGGCACCACCTTGCCGAGGCGGCGCGGCGAGAAGCGGTCGACGGCGATCTGCACCAGGACGCTCACCGGGCGCACCAGCATGGTGTCCAGGGTGCCGGTGCGGATGTGGGTGCCCAGCTGCTCCACCGAGCCGAAGGCGAAGTCGGCCAGCCCGAAGGCGAGCCCGGACAGCGCGTACAGGAACAGCACGTCGCCGAGATCGAAGCCCGACAGCACCCGGGCGTGCCCGAAGACGAACACGATCGCCAGCACACTGGACATCGCCGCGCCCACCTGCGACAGCGTCAGCAGGGCGAGCGAGAGCGGGTACTGCGCGGCCGAACGGAACCAGGCGGCCGCCAGCCGCAGGTAGGCGCCTGCCTCAGCCACCCTGCACCACCACCCGGCGCACCGCGGTGGCGGTGAGGGCGCGGCCGGCCAGCAGCAGCGCGGCCGCCCAGGCCGCCTGGAAGCCCAGCGCGGCGGCCAGCCCCGCCCCGGTGTGGTCGCCGAGGAAGACCTCGGCGGGCACCTGCACCATGGCCGACCACGGCAGTGCGCGCAGCACCGCGCCCAGCGGCTCGGGGAAGAGCGCCAGCGGCAGGAACATGCCGGAGAAGAAGGGGCCGACCAGCCAGGCCACCGCCTGCACCCCTCGGTCGTCGACCACCCAGAAGGCGCTCAGCGCGTACAGGTAGCGCAGCCCGAAGCCGACCAGCGCGGCCAGCAGGGTCGCGGCGGCGAAGGCCAGCCACTGCGCCGGGCCGTCCGGGAGGGTGAGGGTGAACAGCAGCGCGCCGACCGCGAAGGTCGGCACCCCGCGGAACACCGCGCCGAAGGCCGCCCGGCCCAGGTCCTGGGCCAGCCACCAGGCCGGCAGGGCGACCGGGCGGATCAGGTCGATGGCGACGTCGCCGGTGCGGATGCGCTCGCCGATCTCCAGCGAGGGGCCGAAGGGCGCCACCACGCCGATCAGCGCCTGGGCGACGAAGACGAAGGCGACCGCGTCGGCGGCGTCCCAGCCGGCCAGGCCGGGCCGGGCCTCCCAGACCGCGATCAGCACGAAGGCGCTGACGCAGCCGAAGACGCTGTTGGTGAGGATCCCGGCGGCGGTCGCCGCGCGGTAGGTGGCATAGCGGCGCAGGCCATGCCAGAAGACAGACGTGTAGACACCCACCGTGCCACTCCAGGGCTGCTTGACGAAGCGGGAGAGGTTCGTGGCACGGCCCTGGGAAGGTCCGGATCGCCTGAGGCGCGGTCGCGTGGGACGACCGGCGGCGAACGAATATAGCAGCGGGAGGCGGTGCCCACCAAGCGAATCGGAGTGATCACCCGATCGACGGCGTCCGCCGCGCGGCTGCCGTACGCTGTGGTCGCCGGGGGCGGGAGGTGCGGGCAAGATGGGGGTGGCCGACGGGGGTTCCCTGACGTCGCGGGGCATGGCCAGCCGGCAGCGGCTGATCGAGGCGGCCAGGGCCGAGCTGATCGCCACCTCGGGCAGCATCGAGGTGGCCGCGGTCGCCCGCCGCGCCGGAGTGTCGGTGGGCCTGCTCTACCGCTACTTCGACGCCAAGGCCGGGCTGGTCTCCGCCGTCGTGCACGCCTTCTACGACGCCTACGACACCTCCGTGCTCACGGCGCGCATCGCCCCCGGCGTGCACTGGATGGAGCGCGAGCGCGAGCGGCTGCGCCGCGAGATCGACTTCCTCTTCGACGACCCCCTCGCCGCGATCGTGGTGGCCCGCCGCCTCAGCGAGCCGGCCGCCGCCCAGGTTGACACCGACCGGATGGCCCGCCAGATCGGGATCGTCGCCCGCGGCATCGCCCGGGGCCAGCGCGACGGCGAGCTGGACGCCTCCACCGACCCCCGCCTGGTCGCCGCCGCCTTCGTAGGCGCCTTCCGCGAACTGATGGCCGAGGCGCTGCGCCGCGAGGACCCGCCGCCCCGCGAGCGGCTGCTGGAGACGGCCTGCGCGGTGGGGCGCAGCATCGTGCCGGTCACCGGGCCGCAGCACGTCGGGAGGACGCCTTATGGATGAGGTGCGGACGCTCTCGCGGCGGAAGCCGACCGGGCGGACGGCGGGTATGCGGTCGGCCGCCGCCGCGCTGCTGCTGGCCGCGGCGTGCTCGGCCGATCCCGCGCGGTTCCCGGCCGAACCCCTGGACCCGCGCGGGGCCGGGGCCTGCGCCCTGCTGGACGGCGCGGCGCTGGCGGAGCTGGAGCTGCCCGCGCGGGGCGAGGCCGGTACCGACGGCGGCGGCGACAGCTGCGTGTGGACGGGGGACGACCGCCGGCTGTGGGTGGTGCTGTACACCGGCCCTGAGGCCTACGGCGACTTCCTTGCGGAGGCCGAGCGCTTCGGCTTCCGGCTCGAGGAGTTCGCCGGCCTGCCCTCCTACGAGAGGGCGAGCACCGGCCCCCCTGCGTTCGCCGTCGCGCTCGCCTCCGACGCGCGCATGACGGTGGCCGCGGAGGCCGATCCCTCCGCCGGGGCCGGGCGGGCCGCCGCCCTGCGCGACGAGGCGGCGGAGCGCATCATCGCCGGCCTGCGGGGCGGACCGGAGTCCTGATCAGCCCTCGGCGTCCTCGGCGGTGAGGGTGCGGGTGAGCAGCTCGTCCAGGAAGCAGGCGGTGATGCGGGCGGCGGCCTCGGGGTCGCGGGCCCGCACGGCGTCGACCAGGCCCTGGTGGTCGAGCCGGTCGGACTCGTCCAGGCGCTCGCCGATGGAGCTGAGGATGCTGTCGCGCAGCGCGCTGCCGAAGTGGTCGTAGAGCTCGCTGAGCAGCCCGTTGTGGGCGGCGGCCACCACGCCGCGGTGCACGGCGACATCGGCGTCCACGAAGGCGGGGATGGCGCCCGCGCTCAGCGCCTCGGTGCGGCGGCGCATGGCGTCGTCGAGCCGGCGCAGGTCGTCGTCGGTGCGGCGGCGGGCCGCCAGCCGGGCCGCCTCCAGCTCCAGGGCGCGGCGCACCTCCAGCGCCTCGCGCATGCGCGCCCGGGCCACCCGGCGGCGCAGCGCGCCCTCCAGCTCGCTGGTGGCGCGCACGAAGGTGCCCGAGCCCTGCCGGATCTCCAGCAGGCCGGCATGGGCCAGCGCGCGGACGGCCTCGCGCACGGTGTTGCGGCCCACGCCCAGCTGGGCGGCGAGTTCGGGCTCGGTCGGGATCCGGTCGCCGACGGCCCACTCGCCCCGGGCGATCTGCTCGCGCAGCTGGGCGATCACCTGCTCGACCAGTCCGGTCCGCTGTGCGGACTCTAGCGGCACGCTGGGCCTCCGTGGTTCGGTGGTGCGGATGCGCCGGAGCGGCCCCGCCCGGCCGGCGCGCCGCCCGTGCGGCGGTAGTTGAAATTACCTCGAACACGCTGTGGTTGACTCTGATCGAGCCTACATCCCGTCATCCGATGATTCCTGGTGCCGTTATGCCCACTCCCGCGTCCGCGCCGATCAGCGGCGTGTCGGCCGCTCCGGCGCGCCGCCCCTGGCTGATCGCCGCCGCACTGGCCGCCGCCGTCGGCCTGGCCGCGCTGAACATGCGCACCGCCATCTCCAGCGTCGGCGCGGTCCTGCCCGAGGTCCAGTCCGGACTCGGCATGTCCGGCTCGCTCGCCGGGCTGCTCACCTCCCTCCCGCTGGCCACCTACGCGCTGTTCGGCGCCGCCACCCCGTGGCTGGCCCGCCGGACCGGCGAGCACACCTTGATGCTGGCCGCGCTGGCCGCCCTCGCGCTGGGCCTGTGGGGCCGCGCCGCCGCCTCCGGCCCCTGGGGCTTCCTGGCGATGTCGGCGGTGACGCTGATGGGCGGCGCCGTCGCCAATGTCGCGCTGCCCGGCCTGATCAAGCGGCACTTCCCCGACCGCATCGGCGCGATGACCGCCCTGTACACCACCGCGATGGCGGTGGGCACGGTCGTCCCGGCCGCCGCCACCGTGCCGCTCGCGCTGGAGGCGGGCTGGCGCTTCGCCCTGGGCGTGTGGGCGCTGCCCGCGGTGGTCGGGGCACTGCCCTGGCTGGCGCTGCTGCGCCGCCAGCCGCGCGGCGGCGGATCGGCCGGGCTCGGGCTGCGCGCCCTGGCGCGCAGCCGGCTGGCCTGGCTGGCGGCGGTCTTCTTCGGCTGCCAGGCGATGCTCGCCTTCATCATGTTCGGCTGGTACGCGCGGCTGCTGCGCGACGCCGGGCTGGACGCGCCCGCGGCCGGTGTGCAGCTGGCGCTGCTCGCCGGGCTCGGCGTGCCGCTCGCGCTGGTGCTGCCCGGGCTGGCCGCCCGGATGCGCACCCAGCGGCCGCTGCTGGCCGTGCTGGCCGGCTGCTACCTGGCGGGCTTCCTCGGGCTGCTGGCCGCGCCGGTCGCCGGCGTGTGGGCCTGGACGGTGCTCATCGGCACCGGCCTGGGCACCTTCACCGTGGCGCTGACCCTGTTCGCGCTGCGCGCCCGCACCCCGGAGGGCACCGCCGCCCTGTCGGCCTTCGCGCAGAGCACCGGCTACCTCATCGCCACCGTCGGCCCGCTGCTGGTCGGCCTGCTGCACGACCACGCCGGCGGCGCCGCCCCGGTGGTGCTGATGATCGCCGTCACCTGCGTGCTGGTCGCCGCGGGCTGGGCCGTGGCGCGCCCGCGCTTCCTGGAGGACGAGCTGGCGGCCTGAGCGACGGGGGCGGGCGCCGCTCAGATGTGGTCGCGCGGCAGGCTCTCGTTCCACTCCCGTGAGAACACCCGCCGCCCGCCCTCGTAGCCGTCGAGGGTGGCGTGCAGCCGGAACTCCCCGGCAGTGCAGCTCAGCACGGTGCGGGTCTCGGTGCGCACCTCCCAGTCGCCCCGGGAGAAGGCCATCGTCCACGCCGACTCGCCGCGCGCCGAGGTGAAGTCGTCGGCCACCGAGTCATAGCGCTCGTAGGCCCGGCGGCGCGCCTCCAGGCCGATCCCGTCGAAGCGGACGCGGCCGCGGTCCTTCACGATCTCCAGGGTGGAGTTGTAGGACACCAGGTCGCGGCGGACCGTCCAGCTCTCCTCGGGCGGGCTGAGCTGCGTGGTGCCGATCGGCGGCGCGCCCTCGGGCTCCTCGAACGGCCGCCCGCCGTCCTCCTCGGCGCCGGCGGCCGGGCGCACCGGCAGAGTCAGCGCGCTGCCCTCGGTGTGCACGGTCAGCAGCACCGGCTCCGGCGGCGGCCAGGCCAGCGGCCAGTAGGAGGTCGACAGCGACAGCCGGATCCGGTGCCCCGGTGGGAAGACCTGCGCCACTCCGTTGAGCTGCACGGTCGTGTGGTACCTGCGGCCCGGCACCAGCGGCTCGGGCTCGTCGCGGCCGCCGAGCCTGGTCAGGTTGAGCAGCCCGTAGCTGACGCGGGTGGCGGCGCCGTCGGGCGCCACGTCCGACAGCCGGGCCGCCACCATCGCGACCGGCCGGTTCACCGAGAACTCCAGCTGCACGGTGGGCGCCCCCAGGATCTCCAGCCGCTCCGCCAGCGGGCCGCTGTCGAAGACCATGGAGCCGCCGTCCTCCTCGCGCTGGTCGTAGGGCAGGTCGGGCGGCGCGTTGTAGGACGCCCACTTGCCGGCGAACTGCCCCACCGACAGCGGCGACTGCACCGTCAGCTCGGCGGCGTCCTCGGTGCCGGTGCCGGGCGGGGCGATCCGGTGCGCGCCCAGCGGGTGCACGGCCTGCTCCACATTGGGGGAGGGCCACGACGGCTCGCCGACCCAGCGGCCGGGCCGCTCCTGGTAGGAGGTGGACGGCGGCACGCTCTCCTGCATCCAGGTGCGCAGCATCGGCCCGTCCATCGCGCCGTTGTCGGCGTCCTTGAGCCAGTGGTCCCACCAGCGCACCACCTCCTGGAGGTAGCCGATCGCCGGCCCGGGCTCGCCCAGGTGCGGGTACTTGTGCGACCACGGCCCGATCAGCCCCTTGCGCGGCACGTCCAGGTGCTCCAGCAGCCGGGTCACCGCGTTGGAGTAGCCGTCGGCCCACCCGCTGGAGGCCAGCACCGGGCAGCGCACGGCGCCGTAGTCCTCGCAGACCGAGGCGTGCCGCCAGTAGTCGTCGCGCCGCTGGTGCGCCAGCCACTCCAGCGCCCAGGGGCGGGCCGCGGCCAGCCGCTCGCGCCACATGCCGCGCCAGCCCTCGCCGACCAGCGCGGGATCGGGCGGGCAGGTGGCGTAGGCGAACATGGTGCCCGCCTCGGCCAGGTTGTCCGACAGCAGGCAGCCGCCCATGTAGTGCATGTCGTCGGCGTAGCGGTCGTCGGTGAACGAGGAGATGACGATGGCGCCCAGGCTCGGCGGGCGGCGCGCCGCGACCTGGAGGGCGGCGAAGGCGCCCCAGGAGATGCCCATCATCCCGGTCCGGCCGCTGCACCAGGGCTGCTCGGCCAGCCAGGTCAGCACCTGCTCGGCGTCCAGCTGCTCCTGCTCGACGTACTCGTCGGTGAGCACGCCCTCGGACTCCCCGGTGCCGCGCAGGTCCACCCGCGCGCACGCGTAGCCGTGCCCGGCCATGTAGGGGTGGTGCACCGAGTCGCGCACGGAGGTCAGGTCGCGCTTGCGGTACGGGATGTACTCCAGCACCGCGGGCACCGGCTCCTGGTCGGAGGAGGCCGGCCGCCAGATCCGGGCCGACAGCCGGACGCCGTCGGGCATCGGGATCCAGACGTGCTCCTCCTCCTTGACGGCGTAGGGCAGTGAAGTCACCGAGCGTGTCAACGGGCCTCCCCGAGCGGGTCGGTCGGCGCGGAGTCGGCGAACTCGAAGCGCAGCGACTCCACGCAGCGGTCGTACTTGGCCGTCAGCTCCGCGTCGTCGCCGGCGCCGACGAACACGTGGGCCAGTTCGAAGCTGTAGCTGTCCTGGCCGGGCAGCTCCGAGAGGCGCTGCCCCTCCTCGGGCACGATGTCGATCTTCACGCCGGGGATCTCGCGCTCGATCCGCGCGACCTCCTCGGCGGTCGGCCGCCGCCGCACCACTCCGTCGGCGAAGCGCCGGTAGTACCACTTCGCGGCCACGGCGTACTCGCCGCGGCGGTCGGGCAGCCGGGGGTCGCGGCCGAGCGCGAGGCTGAGCATGCAGTGGTGGTTGGGCACGCCGTCGACGTACTCGAACAGCTCGGCGTGCGACTGGGAGTGGCGCGGGTTGACCTCCAGCACGTTCACGGCGCCGGTGTCGGGGTCGTAGAAGAACTCGACGCTGAAGGTGGCCGAGTCCATGCCGACCTGGGTGATCACCTTCTCCGCCACCTCGGTGAACCGGCGCAGCGCCGGCTCGGGCAGCCGCGAGGGGTACTGGTGGCGCAGGAAGCAGGGGCTGTCGGGGTAGTTGACCGAGTCCAGCGCCCCGTACACCGTGACCTTCCCGTCGTGCACGTAGCCCTCGACGGCGGCCTGCACGCCGCTGAGCGCCTGCTCGGCCAGGCAGGCCCGGCCGCCGGCCGCCTCGATCTCCGGCGGCAGCCGCAGCCGGTCCATGACGTACTCGAACGGGGCGCCCATCCGGTCGACGCCGTCGGCGATCTCGGCCGCGGCCCGGCGGAACTCCCGCTCGTCGGCGACGTGGAAGGCCAGCTCGCTGGAGGCCGACTTGACCGGCTTCAGCCACATCGGGAAGTCCACCCCGTCCGGCGGGCGCGGCTCGCCGTCGAGGTCCACCAGGCCGAAGGGCGGGTGGGCGTCGGTCACCTTGCTCTGCTCCAGGCGGCTCCAGTACTTGTGCTCGCACTTGACCACCGACTCCAGGCTGGTGCCGCGCAGCCCGTAGTGCTCGCACAGGATCGGCACGATGCTGCTCACCGGGAAGTCCCAGTAGCCCACGATGGCGTCGACGCGCCCGTCGAAGGCGTCCAGCTCCGCCCGAGCCTTGGCGATCAGGTCCGCGATCGGGATCTCGCCGTGCTGCAGCTCCTCGATGCCGAGCAGGGGGTGGAACCGGTACTCGGCCGCGTGCGGCACGTCTCGGAGGGTGTCCAGGTTCCCCTCGTCCAGTCCGATCACGAAGATGTTCAGCTGCCTCACAGGTGCTCCTCGCATCCGCTGTGCACCGACAGGCGCGGTGCCGTGACGGCGGCGCGGCTACCCGAACCGGGGCATAGCAACCTTCCGGCCCCGGGCCGGGCGGCCCGGAGCGGCCGGGGGCGCCCTGCTTCAGGCCGGGCCCCGGGGAGGCGGCGGCCGGCGGCTCAGGCGCCCGGCAGCCAGTCGACCCGGCCGATCAGGTAGGCCGAGCCGACGAAGGCGACCGCGTCGATGAGGGTGTGCGCCACCACCAGCGGCATCACCCGGCCGTAGCGGTGGTAGAACCAGCCGAAGGCCAGGCCCATCACGATGTTGCCGAAGAACATGCCGAAGCCCTGGTAGAGGTGGTAGCAGCCGCGCAGCAGCGCGCTGGCCGCCACCGCCCGCGCCGGCGACCAGCCGAGCTGGTCCAGCCGCAGCAGCAGGTAGCCGACCACGATCACCTCTTCGAGCACGCCGTTCTTCACCGCCTGGCCCAGCAGCACCGGCAGCTGCCACCACGCCTGCTGCAGGGTGCTGGGCACCACCGTCACGCCCAGCCCGGTGGCCTGCGCCGCCAGGTAGACGGCCAGGCCGCCGGTGCCCACCAGCGCCGCCGCCAGCGCGCCGACGGCGAGGTCGCGGCCGGGCCGGCGCAGGTCGAAGCCGATGGAGCGCGCCGAGCCGCCGCCGCGGCGCAGCAGGTACAGCGCCAGCAGCACCGGCACGAAGCCGAAGGCCAGCACCCGCAGCTGGTAGGCGAGGTCGAGCCAGGGCCGTTCGGCGTAGGAGACGATCAGGTTCGCCTCCTGCTCGGCCAGCCCTTCGGGCGCGGTGAGCGCGCCGGCCAGCGAGATGACGGCCGAGACCGTCGGCCCGAGCAGCGAGAGCAGCAGGACCAGCCAGACCTCCCAGCCGAGCAGCCGCCGGTCCAGCGGCACGGCGGTCGGCGGCGGCGTGCGCGGGGCCGGCGGCGCGGGGGCGGCCGGCGGCGCGGGCTCGGGCTCCCCGGGGTGCTCCTCGACAGTGGCCATCCTCCGATAGTGCCAGCTCCGCACCGGTGCCGCGGCCGTGCGGTCCCCTGCGCGGCCGCTCCGGTGACAGGACGGGTTCGTCGGTGCTATGGTTCATTACATGAGTAATGAACCAACGGACCGAAAGGCGGCGGCCGGACCGCCGGACGGAGGCCCGCCGGGCCCCGCGCCGCCGCCCCGGCTCCGCCGCGCGGCCGGGGCGGCGGGATGACCGGCTTCGACGACCGCAGCCCGATCTACCTGCAGATCGCCGAGCAGATCGAGACCGGCATCCTCCGCGGCGAACTGCGCCCCGAGGAGCAGGTCATGTCCACCAACCAGTACGCCGCGCACTACCGCATCAACCCGGCGACCGCGGCCAAGGCCTTCCAGCGCCTGGTCGACGACGGCGTCCTCTACAAGAAGAGAGGGATCGGCATGTTCGTCAGCCCCGACGCGCCCGACCGACTGCGCGCCCGGCGGCGCGAGCGGTTCTTCGCCGAGGTGCTCGAACCGATGGTCGCCGAGGCGGCGGCCATCGGCATCCCGCTGGACGACGTGATCCGGCGCATCGAGCGCATCCGCGAGGAGGACGCGCGATGAGCCTCGACATCGAACTCACCGACGTCCACCTGCGCTACGGCTCCACCGAGGCGCTGGCCGGCCTGTCGCTGCGGCTGGAGGCCGACACCATCTGCGGGCTGCTCGGCCGCAACGGCTCCGGCAAGACCAGCCTGATGTCGCTGCTGGCCTCGCTGCGCCGGCCCGACGCGGGCACCGTGCGCATCGGCGGACGCGACCCCTTCGAGGACGCCGAACTGATGAGCAGGGTCGCCCTGATCGGCGAAGGCGGCTCCGACCCCACCGACAACGTGGCCGACGTGCTGCGCTCCGCCGCCCTGCTGCGCCCCTCCTGGGACGCCGGGTACGCCGCCCGGCTGCTCGACCGCTTCGAGGTGCCCCGGCGCAAGGCCATCGCCTCCCTGTCGCGCGGCAAGCGGGCCGCGCTCGGCGTCACCTGCGGGCTGGCCGCCCGCGCCGAGATCACCATGTTCGACGAGACGCACCTCGGCATGGACGCGCCCTCGCGCTACGCCTTCTACGACGAGCTGCTCGCCGACTACCTGGAGCACCCCCGCACGGTCATCCTCTCCACCCACCACGTCGAAGAGGTCGCGTCCCTGTTCGCCCAGGTCGTCATCATCGACCGGGGCCGGCTGCTGGTGCACGACGACACCGACGAGGTGCGGGCCAGGGGCACCCAGGTCACCGGGCCGGCCGATGCCGTGGACCGCTTCACCGCGGGCGTCACCGTGCTCGGCCGCCGCGACCTCGGCCGCACCCGCGCGGCCGCCCTCTACGGAACCCTCACCCCCGAGCGGCGCCGCCAGGCGCGCGAGGCCGGCCTGGACATCGGGCCGATGCCGCTGCAGGACCTGTTCGTCCACCTCACCGCCGATACCGAGAAGGAGCAGTCGTGACCGCCCCCGCCCCGATGCGCATCGCCAGGAACCTGGTCGCGGACCTGCGCACCCTCCTGCTGTGGTGGCTGGGCGTCGTCGCGCTGGTGGCCGCCGCCCTGTGGACCGCCGCCGGCCTCGTCGACCTCGGCGAGTTCGACGGCAGCGTCTGGGAGCCGATCGCCGTGTCGCTGCGCTACGCGCCCCTGGTGGCGGGCATCCTGATGGCCGGCGTCCAGCTGCCGCTGCACGTGCTGCACGGCGTCGCCCGCGGCCGCTTCTTCACCGGCGCCGCGCTGGCCGGGCTGGCGGTCTGCGCGGGCGTCACCGTGTTCGTCGTGCTGGGCTTCGCGGCCGAGCACCTGGTGTACGGCGCCCAGGGGCGGCCGCACGTACTCGACCAGCCGTTCCCCCTCTCCGCCTACCAGCGGCCCGACGACTATCCGGCGATCGCCGCGGTGACGCTGGCGGCCTTCGCCGCGCACTACGTCTCCGGCTGGCTGATCGGACTCGGCTACCTGCGCTTCGGCCCGCTGCGCGCGACCCTCTTCATCGCCCCGGCGGCGCTGCCCATGGTGGTGACCGAGTCGTCGGCGGCCAGCGGCTGGCTGGGCATCGGCGTCAACGTGGCGCTCGCCGACGGTCGGCCGCTGCTGCCCGGCGGCCTGCTGACCTGCGCGGCCGTGATCGCCGCCGGGACGGCCGCGGTCTGGCTGCTCAACCGCGACGCGCCGATCCGCACCGCCAACCTCGCCTGGTGGCGCTGAGCCGCCTCCCCGACCCCTCCCTCCATCCCTCCCCATCCGAGGAGACCTTCCATGACCGCCGAACGCACCAGACCCGCGCCCGCGCCGCCCCCCGCCGCCGGAGCCGCCCCCCGCCGCCGGCTCCGCTACGTCGACAACCTCCGCGTCGCGCTGACCGTGCTCGTCGTCCTGCACCACGTCGCGATCACCTACGGCAACCTCCCGGTCTGGTACTACCACGAGCCCCCGGCCGACCCCTCCGGCACCGCCCTGGACGTCTTCGTCCTGCTCAACCAGAGCTTCTTCATGGGCTTCTTCTTCCTCGTCTCCGGATACTTCGTCCCCGGCTCGCTGGACCGCAGGGGCGCGGGCCCCTTCATGCGCGAGCGGCTGCTGCGGCTCGGGGTGCCGCTGCTGGCCTTCCTGATCCTGCTCCGGCCGCTGGCCACCCTCGGCCTCTACCTCGGCCTGCCCGACCGGGCCGAGACGCCGTACTGGCTGTTCTTCCTGGTGTCGTGGGACCCGGGGCCGCTGTGGTTCGTGGAGGTCCTGCTGGTGTTCAGCGCGGTGTACGCGCTGTGGCACCGCTTCGGCCGCCGCCGCGGCGCGGACGCGGCCGCCGGGCGGGGGCGCGCCCCCCGGCTGCTGGGCCTGCTGGGCCTGCTCGCGGTGCTCACCGTCGCCACCGTCCTGTGGCGGCAGCTGGTGCCCGCCGGCAGCATGTGGCCGGTGGTCGGCCTGCCCACCCCGTACTTCCTGCCGCAGTACGCCGTCCTGTTCGCCGTCGGCGTGCTGGCCTACCGGAAGGGCTGGGCCGAGGCGCTGCCCGTCCGGCTCGGCTGGGCCGGCCTGGCCGGCGCCCTGGCCGGGGTGCCGCTGCTGATCGGCGCGACCCTGTACGCCCTGGCCACGGCCGGCACCGGCGACCAGGTCGGCTCGGCGCTGGTCGCGTTCGGCGAGAACCTCATCGCGGTGGGCATGGTCGCGGCGCTCACCGTGCTGTTCCGGGCCCGCTTCGACCGGCAGGGCCCCCTCGGCGCCTTCCTGTCCGCCAACGCCTACGCCGTCTACGTGCTGCACGCGCTCGTCGTGGTCGGGGCCGGCTACGCGCTGAGCTGGTGGGAGGCGCCCGCGGTGGTCAAGTTCGCGGCCGCGTCCGCGATCTCGGTGCCGCTGTGCTTCGCCGCCGCCCAGGCGGTGCGCATGCTCCCGGGCGCCCGACGGGTGCTGTGAGACCGCCGCCGCGCCTCCCGGGGCGGCGGCAGGGACCCCTCCGCGCGGCGGCACTGCGGAGGGGTCCCGCCTGAGCCACGCCGGCCGTCCGCCCCAGCCACGAAAGCGGACGGCCGGCGTTCTACGACCGGTTCAGCGAGCCGTGCTGAACTGGTCCTCCTCGGTGGATCCGGTGAGCGCGGTGGTCGAGCCGCCCGGCGTGATCGCCGAACTGACCAGGTCGAAGTAGCCGGTGCCGACCTCGCGCTGGTGGCGGGTGGCGGTGTAGCCGCCCGCCTCGGCGGCGAACTCCGCCTCCTGCAGCTCCACGTAGGCCGCCATGCCCTCCTGCGCGTAGCCGCGGGCCAGCTCGAACATCGAGTGGTTCAGCGAGTGGAAGCCGGCCAGGGTGATGAACTGGAAGGCGTAGCCCATGTGGCCCAGCTCGCGCTGGAACTTCGCGATGGTGGAGTCGTCCAGGTGCCGCTTCCAGTTGAACGACGGCGAGCAGTTGTAGGCCAGCATCTGGTCCGGGTACACCGCCTTGACCGCCTCGGCGAAGTCGCGCGCGGTGTCCAGGTCCGGCGTGGAGGTCTCCATCCACAGCAGGTCCGAGTACGGCGCGTAGGCCAGCGCCCGGTCGATGCCCGCCTCGATGCCGTTGCGGACCCGGTGGAAGCCCTCGGCGGTGCGCTCCCCGGTCAGGTAGCGGCGGTCGCGCTCGTCGACGTCGCTGGTGATCAGCGTTGCGGACTGCGCGTCGGTGCGCGCGATCACCAGGCTCGGCACCCCGGCCACGTCGGCGGCCAGCCGCGCGGCGTTGAGGGTCCTGATGTGCTGGCCGGTCGGGATGAGGACCTTCCCGCCGAGGTGGCCGCACTTCTTCTCCGACGCCAGCTGGTCCTCCCAGTGCACGCCGGCCGCCCCGGCCGCGATCATCGCCGCCATCAGCTCGTAGGCGTTCAGCACGCCGCCGAAGCCGGCCTCGGCGTCGGCCACGATCGGCGCCAGCCAGTGCGTGCCCTCGTCGCCGGGCCGCTCCGACCAGGAGATCTGGTCGGCGCGCAGCAGCGCGTTGTTGATCCGGCGCACCGCCTGCGGCACCGAGTTGGCCGGGTACAGGCTCTGGTCGGGGTAGGTCTGCCCGGCCAGGTTCGCGTCGGCCGCGACCTGCCAGCCGGACAGGTAGATCGCCTCCAGCCCCGCCCGCACCTGCTGGACCGCCTGGTTGCCGGTGAGCGCGCCCAGCGTCGGCACGTAGTCGCGCTCGTGCAGCAGCCGCCACAGCCGTTCGGCGCCCAGCCGGGCCAGGGTGTGCTCCTCCTGGACCGAACCGCGCAGCCGGATCACGTCCTCGGCGCTGTAGGTGCGCTCGATGCCCGCCCAGCGGGCGTCGTCCGCCCAGTGCCTGCGCAGCTCCTCGGCGGCCTCGCCGAGGCGGTCCTGCGCCATGGGTGCCGTGCTCTGCATGGCCTTGCCTCCCGTCGTCGTCCTCCGCGGCCCGGCGGTCGCCCGCTCCGCCGGGGTGGTTGAGGATCGCCGCGCATCCCCATGTGCAGAAGTCTTCACCGAATCAACCGGTATGTACGGGGAATCCGGCGTGAAGTTCGGTTGTTTTTTCTCTAGTATCAACACATGACGTACTTCGGCAGTGAAGAAGCTTCGAGTTTGCCGACGGACCTCGATCTGGTGACCTTCGGCCAGCGGCTCCGCCACCTCCGCAGGGCCCGCGAACTCACCCTCACCGACCTCGGCCGGCGGGTCGGCCGGGCACCCTCGCAGCTGTCGCTGCTGGAGAACGGCAAGCGCGAACCCAAGCTCTCGCTGCTCACCTCGCTGGCCAAGGCGCTGGAGGTCTCCGTCGACGAACTGCTCTCCCGCCAGCCGCCCAGCCGCCGCGCCCAGCTGGAGATCGCGCTGGAGGAGGCGCAGCGCGACCCCGTGTACCGCTCCCTGGACCTGCCGCACCTCAAGGTCGGCAAACGCGTCCCCAACGACGTCCTCGAACACCTCGTCGGCCTCTACGGCGAGCTCAAGCGCCGCCACGTCAAACCCACCGCCACCCCCGAGGAGGCGCGGCGCGCCAACGCCGAGCTGCGCCGGGCCATGCGCGAGCGCGGCAACTACTTCCCCGAGGTCGAGCGGGAGGCGCAGCGCACCCTGGACGCCGTCGGGTACCGGGGCGGCGCGCTGTCGCAGGGCATGATCCTGTCCATCGTCACCAACACCGGCTTCACCCTGCGCTACGTGCAGGACCTCCCGCGCTCGGTGCGCTCGGTCACCGACATGCGCAACCGGCGGATCTACCTCAAGCGCGAGTCGCTGGGCATGCACACCCCGCGCACCATCCTGCTGCAGACCCTCGGCCACTTCATCCTCGGCCACGGCAACCCGCGCGACTTCGCCGACTTCCTGCGCCAGCGGGTGGAGGCCAACTACTTCGCCGCCGCCGTGCTCATCCCCGAGCGCACCGCCGCCCCCTACCTCCAGGAGGCCAAGCGCGAGCGCGACCTGTCCGTGGAGGACCTGCGCGACGTCTACTCCGTCTCCTACGAGATGGCCGCGCACCGCTTCACCAACCTGGCCAGCACCCACCTGGACCTGGTCTGCCACTTCGTGCGCAACGACGAGACCGGGATCATCTACAAGGCCTACGAGAACGACGGCCTGGTCTTCCCGACCGACTCCTCCGGCGCGATCGAGGGCCAGCGGATGTGCCGCTACTGGTCGGGGCGGCAGGTCTTCGCCTCGCCCGACCGCTACTCGATCTACTACCAGTACACCGACAAGCCCAACGGCACCCACTGGTGCGTCGCCCACGTCGACCCCAGCCGCGAGCGCAACTTCGCCATCACCCTGGGCGTGCCCTACCAGGAGTCGCGCTGGTTCCGCGGCCGCGAGACCACCAACCGGAACAAGTCGCAGTGCCCGACGGGGGAGTGCTGCCTGCGGCCCCCGGCCGAGCTGGCCGAGCGCTGGGAGGGCATGGCCTGGCCCTCGGCGCGCGCCCACTCCCACGTCCTGGCCGCCCTGCCGCCCGGCACCTTCCCCGGCGTGGACGAGACCGACGTCTACGCCTTCCTGGACCGGTACGCCACCGACTGAGCGCTTCACCCCAAAGGGCCGGGACGCCGGGTCCGCACCCCGCTGACCAGTACGGTTACCCGCCCGTCATCGCGTGCCGCCCGCGTGACCCAGAGTTCACACCGGC
The DNA here is from genome assembly GCF_003002095.1 of Allonocardiopsis opalescens. Classification (GTDB taxonomy): domain Bacteria; phylum Actinomycetota; class Actinomycetes; order Streptosporangiales; family Streptosporangiaceae; genus Allonocardiopsis; species Allonocardiopsis opalescens. The sequence continues at coordinate 319,200 of NZ_PVZC01000004.1, forward strand.
GTCACGGGCCGCACACGGCCGACACGTACGGTCACAGGCGGAATCGACGGGCGGTGGAGGGGGAACCGGTGCCGACCAACAGGATCGACGCCGCGGGAGCGGTGGACGTGCACGGGCTCGACGCGGTGGCGCTCGAGCCGCCGGAGGTGGCGAGCTGGCTGGCCCGGCGCACCTCGGCGGCCGGCGACTGGGACCCGCGGGCCCTGGCGGAGGCCAAGGGCGGCACCCGCGTCAGCGTGGTACTGCCCGCGCGCGACGAGGAGCGCACCGTCGGCCGGATCGTCACCACGATCAGGGAGGTCTGCGCCGAGCGGCTGGGCCTGGTCGACGAGATCGTCGTCGTCGACTCCCGGTCCACCGACGCCACCGCCCGCACCGCGGCCGCCGCCGGCGCCACCGTGGTGCACCAGGACGAGGTGCTGCCCGAGCTGGGGCGCGGCGAGGGCAAGGGCGAGGCCCTGTGGAAGTCGCTGTACGCGACCACCGGCGACATCATCGTCTTCATCGACGCCGACCTGCGCGACTTCGGCCCCCACTTCGTCACCGGCCTGCTCGGCCCGCTGCTGACCGACCCCTCCGTCGGCTACGTCAAGGGCTTCTACGACCGCCCGCTGCTGGGCTCCTCCGGCGAGCGCACCGGCTCGGGCGGCCGGGTGACCGAGCTGGTGGCCCGCCCGCTGCTCGGCCTGCACTGGCCGCTGCTGACCGGCTTCGTCCAGCCGCTGGGCGGCGAGTACGCCGGGCGCCGCTCGCTGCTGGAGCGGGTGCCCTTCGTCTCGGGCTACGGCGTCGAACTCGGCCTGCTCATCGACCTCCTCGACGCGCACGGCCTCGACGCGCTGGCCCAGGTCGACCTCGGCGTGCGCACCCACTCCCACCAGTCCGTGCACGCGCTGGGCGCGATGGCCGCCCAGCTCCAGCTCACCGCCTGGTCGCGCCTGGAGCGCGGCGGCTGGCTGGTCGCCAGCGCCGCCCCCGGCCGCCGGCTGATCCAGTTCGAGCGGACCGAGCGCGGCCACGTCCCGGTGCCGCGCGACATCGCCCTCAGCGAGCGCCCCCCGATGATCGGCGTCCCCGCCTACGCCGCCCTGGCCCGCGGCCGCTGAGCCCGGCCGGAGCGCCTCAGACCAGCGGCAGCCCGGTCACCGCGCGGCCGATGATCAGGCGCTGGATCTCGCTGGTGCCCTCGAAGATGGTGAAGATCTTGGCATCGCGGTGCCAGCGCTCCACCGGGTACTCGCGGGTGTAGCCGTTGCCGCCGAGGATCTGGATCGCCTCCTCGGTGGCCCACACCGCGGTCTCGCTCGCGTAGAGCTTGCTCATGGAGCCCTGGGCGGCGTCGAAGTCCTTGCCGTTGCGGGCCATCCACGCCGCGCGCCAGACCAGCAGCCGGGCCGCGTCGATCCGGGTGGCCATGTCGGCGAGCTTGAAGGCGACGGCCTGGTTCTGCCCGATCGGCCGGCCGAACTGGGTGCGCTGCCCGGCGTAGTCGCGGGCGTACTCGTAGGCGGCCCTGGCGGTGCCCACCGCCATCGCGCCCACGGTCGGCCGCGACGCCTCGAAGGTCTTCATCGCCGCCTGGCCGCCGCCCCTGCGGCCCTCGCGCACCCGCGCCAGCCGCTCGTCCAGCCGCTCCTTGCCGCCGACCAGGCAGCGGCCCGGCACGCGCACCCCGTCCAGCACCACCTCGGCGGTGTGCGAGGCGCGGATGCCGTGCTTGCGGAACTTCTGGCCCTGGGAGAGGCCGGGGGTGTGCGGGCCGACGATGAAGGTCGCCTGCCCGCGCGAGCCCAGCTCGGGGTCGACGGAGGCGACCACCACGTGCACGTCGGCGATGCCTCCGTTGGTGGCCCAGGTCTTGGTGCCGTCGAGCACCCACTCGTCGGTCGCCTCGTGGTACACCGCGCGGGTGCGCACGGCGCCGACGTCGCTGCCCGCGTCGGGCTCGGAGGCGCAGAACGCGGCCAGCCGGACGTCGTCGGGGGTGCCGAACATCTGCGGCGTCCACTCACCGATCTGCTCGGGGGTGCCGGTCGCCGCCACCGAGACGGCGGCCAGGGTGCTGCCGGTGATCGCCAGTCCGATGCCGGGATCGCCCCAGAACAGCTCCTCCCAGGTGACCGGGACGCCCAGGCCGCTCGGCTCGAACCACTGGGTGGCGAAGAAGTCCAGCGAGTAGAGCCCGATCTTGGCCGCCTCCTGCAGGATCGGCCAGGGCGTCTCCTCGCGCTCGTCCCACTCGGCCGCGGCGGGCCGGATGACGTCGCGGGCGAAGTCGTGCACCCAGTCGCGGCTGGTGCGCACGTCCTCCGGCAGGTCCAGGGTGAACGCCGGCGCGGTGCTCATGGCGGCTCCTCGAACAGCGGGTTCCGAATCAGGTGTTACCGAAGGTAGCACCTGGCCGCGCCGCGCGGTACGGGCCCCGCCGGGGGGCGGGCGGCAGCTTGCCGCCCCGCCTGGCGCGGCCGCCCCGGCCGTAGCCGCCGGTGGCGGGCGATCGGGTCCCCGGCCGGGGACCCGATCGTCTGTCGCCTGCGGGGGGGTGCTCGCGGCGGCGGCGTGCGCGAAGTTCCCGTGGGCGACGTGGCGGGTTCACCCGGGCGCGGTCCGAGCGTCGACCGCGCGGGTCCGGATGGTGGAGCCGCGCGGCGGCCGCGCGGCCGTGCCGCCGCCTCCGCATGCGCGCTTCCGTGACGATGCGTGCACACGCCCGGCCCGGACCGCCGGCACGGCCAAGGGCCGCCCGGAGCGGCTGCTCCGGGCGGCCCTCGCGCACCGCGCCCAAGGGGCGCCCCGCCCGCCGCGGGAGCGGGTCCCGGCGGGAGCCGTGCGGACCGGTCCGCACGGCGGCTCAGTTCTGGCCGTCGTCCGCGTCGTCCGCGCCGCCGTCGTCCGTACCGCCGTCGTCCGCGCCGCCGTCATCGGCGCCGCCGTCGTCGGCACCGTCGTCCGCGCCGTCGTCGGCACCGCCGCCCATCTCGTCGGTGCCGCTGTCGCCGGTGTCTCCGGCCCCTCCGTCGTCCTCCCCGTCGCCGCCGTCGTCGCCGTCGCCGTCGTCCTGCTGCTGCTCGACGCCCGGGGCGTCGTCGCCGTCGTCGTCTCCGTCACCGCCGTCGCAGGCGGTCAGGGGCAGGAAGGCCAGGGCGGCGATCGCCCCGGCGATCGCCAGCCGGCGGTGCGGCCGGCCGTCGTGGTCGGTCCTCATCCGAGTGCCTCATCTCCGTCGTGTGCAGGCTCCAGACGTCACGGCGCATACCCATCCGTAGCGACATCTCACCTGAAAGTGACTTGCGCCGGGCTCGGGGCCGGATGCCACAATGGGGGCGGGTCTCAGCCAACTCCCAGGATCGGTGCAGACTTCTCAGTCGGCGTGCGGCTCGGGCCCAGGAGAAGGGCGGTGTCCCCGGCGGGCTCCGCGGATCCCCGGCCGTCGCCCTGGTGCGCCGGCCGAACGTTCCGTTGCCGATTTGGGGTAGAAACGTTACATGACTGTTACGTCACGGAGTCGTCCGCAGGAGTCCGCCGCCGAGGCGGCGAGCGCCCCGCCGCCCGGTACCCCCGCTCCCAGGGACGCCGCCGCCGGCCTGGCCTGGCTCGACCTCGCCCGCATCGGCGCCACCGTGGCGGTCGTGCTGATCCACGTCCTGGCGCCCGTGGTCGAGGCCCGCACCACCCCGTTCGCGGGCCCCGCCTGGTGGGTGGCCGACATCGGCAACTCAGCGGTGCGCTGGTGCGTGCCGATCTTCATCATGATCAGCGGCGCGCTGCTGCTGCAGCCGGGCCGCGGCCGCGGCGCCAAGGAGTTCTACCTGCGCCGGGTCAGCCGGATCGGCCTGCCCGTGGTCGTCTGGTCCGTCGGCTACCTGGTCTTCCACCACTACTGGAGCGGCATCGACGCCCAGGACGCCGTGCGCCAGCTGCTGTCGGGCAGCCCCTCGCTGCACCTGTACTTCCTGTACGTGATCTGCGGCCTGTACGTCATCACCCCCTTCCTGCGCGTCCTCACCGCCCACGCCTCCCGCCGGCTGGTCTGGGCCTTCGCGCTGCTCATGCTCGGTCTCGGCGTGGTCGACCACACCCTGGCCACCCTCGGCGAGACCGGCGAGCCCAACGCCGCCACCCGCTTCCTGCCCTTCGTCGGCTACTACCTGTTCGGCTGGCTGCTGCGCGAGGCCGCCACCGACCGCAGGTCCGTGCTGCTGGCCGGCTCCGCCTTCCTCGGCGGCATCGCCCTCACCGTCGCCGGCACCGGCGCGGGCTCGCTGGTCCAGGGCGGCTGGGACACCTACGGCAAGTACGTCCTGAACTCCCTGTCGCCCACGGTGGCGCTGATGTCGCTGGGCTCCTTCGTGCTGTGGCGGGCGCTGGGCACCCGGCTGCGCGCTCTGGACTCCGCCTCCGTCCGCGCCCGGCTGCGCACCCTCGGCGAGCTCACCTTCGGCGTCTTCCTGATCCACGTCGCGATCCTGCTGCCGCTGCGCGCGGTGCTGCCCATCCCCGCCGACGTGCTCGGCACCCTCGCGGTCGGCAGCGCCCAGCTCATCGTCTCGATCGCAGGCAGCCTGCTGCTCACCCTGGTGCTCAAGCGCATCCCCTACCTGCGCGCCACCGTGTGACCGAGCGCGTAGCGTGGGGCCGTCGACCCCACGAGACCGGCCGGGGAGCCCATGACCCACACCGACCTCGCGCCCCGCTCGCGCCGCGACCCGCGCCGGCGCGCCGAACTGCTGAACGCGGCCGAGCGGGCCATCGGCCGGGACGGGCCCGACGTCTCCATGGCGGCGATCGCGGCCGAGGCCGGCATCAGCAAGCCGATCCTGTACCGGCACTTCGGCGATAAGAGCGGCCTGTACCGGGCGCTGGCCGAGCGGCACGCCGGGGCGGTCGCCGCCGAGCTGCGCAGGCAGTTCTACGCCGACGGCGACCTGCGCGCCCGGGCGCGCTCGGCCATCGACGCCTACCTCGGCCTGGTCTCGGCCAACCTGAACCTCTACCGCTTCCTGATGCACCGCGCCACCGGCGAGGACGCCGCCACCCGCGGCGAGCTCAGCGTGGTGGTGCGCCGCCTCGGCGAGGAGGTGGCGGCCCAGCTGGTCGCCGAGCGGCGCACCGCCGACCCCGAGCGCGCCCGGGTGCTGGGGCACGCCGTCGTCGGCATGGTGCACGCGGTGGGGGAGTGGTGGCTGGACGCCTCGGGCGTGCCGCGTGCGCAGGTGGCCGAGACGCTCTCGGCCTCGGTCGCCGCCGTGCTGCTGCACGGCGAGGCCGGCGGCTAGCGGCGCCGGTCCGGCCGGTCGGGCGGCGGCAGCAGCGCCCGCGCCGTCTCGCGCGCGCGGCGGGCGGCGTCGGGAACCGTGCCGGCGGCCGAGGCCACCGTGGCGCCCTCGTGCAGCAGCAGCAGGCTCCGGCCCAGCTCCTGGGGGTCGGGCGCGCCGGTGCCGGCGGCCAGGCCGGTGAGGTACTCCAGCAGCCAGCGCTTCTGCGCCGTGATCACGGCGCGGCCCGGGTGCTCGGGCGAGGGCAGCTCGGCCAGCGCGTTCACGAAGCCGCAGCCGCGGGGGTCCTCGCGCTCGATCCACTCGGCCAGCGCGTCGAAGGAGGCCAGCACCCGCTCGCGCGCGGACCCGCCGTGCTCCCCGACGTAGCGGGTGAGCCATTCGCGCCAGCGCTCGTCCCGCGCGCTCAGGTACGCGGCCACCAGCCGGTCCTTGGAGCCGAAGCAGGCGTAGAGGGTCTTCTTGGTCACGCCCGCCCCGGCCGCGATGGCCTCGACGCCCACGGCGTGGATGCCCTCGCGGTAGAAGAGCCCGGACGCCACCTCCAGCACCCGCCAGCCCGCCGGGGTGAGCGGCCGGGACTCCCGCGGGGCCGCGGCCTGTTGCGATCGGTTCATATCACCCTCCCGCCACGACTATACCGACCGGTGGGTTGACACCGCCAGTCGTCCGTGCTTGACTGTAACCACACCGGTCGGTATACCCGAAGGGAGAAGCAGATGCGAGCCATGCTGCTCACCGGATTCGGCGGTCCGGAGATGCTGGAGTACCGCGAAGACCACCCCGAGCCCGAGCCGGGGCCCGGAGAGGTCCGGGTGCGGGTCGGCGCCGCGGCCCTGAACAACACCGACATCTGGACCCGCGAGGGCGCCTACGGCTCGCCGGACGACCCCTCCGCCAGTGCGGGCTGGCGGCGCGAGCCGCTGGCCTTCCCGCGCATCCAGGGCGCCGACGTGGCCGGCGTCGTCGACCAGGTGGGCCCGGGCGTCCCGCGGGAGCGGACCGGGGAGCGCGTACTCGTCGACCCGATGCTGTACGAGGGCGGCGAACGCGAACTGGTCGACACCGAGTACCTCGGCAGCGAGCGAGACGGCGGCTTCGCCGAGTACGTCACGGTCCCGGCCGGCAACGCCCACCCGGTCGACTCGCCACTGAGCGACGCCGAACTGGCCACCTTCCCCACCGCCTACACCACCGCGATGCGGATGCTGAACCGCGCCGGGGTCCGGGCGGGCGAGACCCTGGTCGTCACCGGCGCCTCCGGCGGTGTGGGCTCGGCCCTGATCCAGCTCGCGTCGATCCGCGGCGCCCGCGTCGCGGCCGTGGTGGGCACCGGCAAGGCCGAGCGCGCCCGCGAACTGGGCGCCGAGTGGGTGGTCGACCGCCATACCGACGATCTCGCCGCCGCACTGCGCGAGGCCATGTCCGGGCGGCCGGCCGAGGTCGTCGCCGACGTGGTGGCCGGGGGCTCGTTCGGCCCGCTGCTGCGGGCGCTCGGACCGCTGGGCCGCTACGTCGTCGCTGGAGCGATCGCCGGCCCGCTGGTGGAGGCCGACCTCCGCACCGTCTACCTCAGGCAGCTCACCCTGGTCGGCTCCTCCTTCGGCACCCACGAGGACTTCGCCGAGATGGTCGGTCACATCCGGGCCGGCCGGCTGCGCCCGCTCCTGGCCGGCACCCATCCGCTCAGCGAGCTGCGTGAAGCGCAGCGGCGCTTCACCTCCAAGGACTTCTTCGGCAAGCTCGCCGTCGTCCCCGGAGCCTGAGCCGTGCTGCCGTCCCCGCCGCCCCGGGTGCTGACCTTCGATGTCGTCGGCACGCTCATCGACTTCGAGACCGGCATGCTGGAGCAGCTGCGATCCACCGCCCCGAGCGCGGTGCGCCGTGCCGGGGAGGCCGCGCTACTCGACGCCTTCGGCCGCGCCGAACACGAGCTGCGGTCCGAGCGGCCGGAGCTCAGCTTCACCGAATTCCTCGAACCCGCCTACCAGCGGGTGGCGGCCGAGTTCGCACTTCCCTCGGCGGCCGGTGAGGCGGCGGCGCTGCGCGCCTTGATCCCCCGCTGGCCCCCGTTTCCGGACGCCGTCGCGGCACTGCGCACCCTGGGCGCCCACGCGCGGCTGGTCGCGCTGACCAATGCCGACCGCTGGGCCCTCGCGCACATGTCCGCCGCCCTCGGCGAGCCCTTCGACGACGCCGTCACCGCCGACGACGTCGGCGTGGGCAAGCCCGATCCGGCCATGTTCGTGCACTGCCTGGGCAGACTGATCGCGGTCGGCCACCACCGCTCCGAGGTGCTGCACGTCGCGCAGAGCCGGTACCACGACATCGCCACGGCGCGCGAACTGGGGCTGCGCACCTGCTGGGTCCGGCGCCGCGCCGGCCGCCCCGGCTCCGGCGCCACTCCGCCCCCGCTGTCCCCCGCCCGGCCGGACCACCAGGTCCGCTCCCTGGCCGAACTGGCCGACGCCCTCACCCCGGCCTTGCAGGAGGCCCGTCCGAGCTGAAGCGTCGCCGCGCCCTTGCACGAGCCGGCCGCCCAGGTGGACCGGGCCGGTGTGCGGCGTGCCGGAACAGCCGTCAAGGGGGCGTGTACGGGGTCAGGCCCGGGCGACCGTCTCCGAGGCCGCGCGCTCGTCCTCCTCGGCCGCGCCGATCACGCCGCGGTAGTAGTCGATTTTGTGCTTGATCGCCGCCCGCCGTTCGATCAGTGTCGCGATACGGGCGGTGAGCTGGTCGTCGTGGCGCTGCAGCAGCTCGACCCGGTCGGGGATGGTCGGGTCACCCGCCCGCACCAGCTCGGCGAAGGAGCGCAGCGTGGCGATCGGCATATCGGTGTCGCGCAGGCAGCGGATCAGGTCGAGCAGCTCCACGTCCCCGCGGCGGTAGCGCCGGTGCCCGCTGGGCGCCCGCTCCACCGGACTGAGCAGCCCCTCGCGCTCGTAGTACCGCAGGGTGTCCAGCGAGATACCGAACCGCTCGGACACCTGGCTCGGTGTGTAGTAGTCACTCATCGGTGCGGCCTCCTTGTCCGCGGCGAGCATGCCACCTGGAGCGCACTCCAGGTCAAGCGCGCCCGCGCGGCGAATCCTCGCCGATGTGCCGCATCCGGCCATGAGAACTGCGGCGGAACCGGTTGACGTGCTCCGTCACGGCGCGCTGATGTTGGACTCACCCGGTGCGACGAACCGGGCCGACAGAGGAGACCTCCGGTGACCGATCCCCTGACGACGGGCGCCCTCGCGTCCGCCGCCGCCACCACGCTGGTGCACGCGATGAGCACGGACCTCTGGGAGCAGGTGAAGTTCCGGATCGCCCAGCTCCTCACCCGCGGTCGGCCCGGCGAACGCGACGCGCTCGCCGAGCGCCTGGAGGGCAGCCGCACCGAGATCATGGAGGCGCCCGGCGACCGCACCCGCGCCGGCGTCGAGACCGGCCGCTGGCAGGGCCAGATCGAGGCCCTGCTCGGCCTCGGCACCCTCGACCCGGTAGAACTGCGCGGCTTCATCACCGAGTTCGAAGGCGACGTGACCGCCCGCACCGCCACCACCGTCATCCAGCGCAACGATCTCAGCGGCGACGCCACCGGCTACATCGTCGGCTCCGGCACCCAGGTCGTCCAGCACCGAGACGACTAGCGTGCCAGAGCCGGCACCCGAGCCGGCCCGAATCCGGCAGCACACCACCGCCCGCGACTCCGCCACCGCCAACACCGTGGGCGACGGCGTCCAGATCGTCATCAACCGGTCGGCCCCCGAACCGAAAGCCCCGGCCGGGCCGCCCGGCACGGCTGTGCTCCAAGCCGTCGACCTCGAATCTCCGCTCCAGCGGGCCCGCCGGGTCCTCGGCCGTGACGCCCTACTGGCCGAACTCTCCGCCGCCCTCGACCGCGCCGACGGGAGCGTGCACGTCCTGCACGGCTTCGGCGGCTGCGGCAAGACCACGATCGCCCAAGCCCTCGCCCGGCACGCCGCCGACCGCGGCGTCCCGGCCTTCTGGATCCGCCCCGGCGATGTCGCCGAGGGCATGCTCACCATCGCCGTCCGCCTCGGCGCCGACCCGGCGCAGGCCGCCGCCGCCAAGTCCGATCCCCACCGGTCCCGCCGCTGGGCGGCGCAGCGGCTGAGCGCGGTGCCCGGCCCCTGGCTGATCGTCGTCGACAACGCCGACGACCCCGCCGAACTCGGCGGCGGCGCGGACCCGGCCGAGGGCACCGGCTGGCTGACGTCCTGGCGGACGGGCATGGTGGTGATCACCAGCCGCATCGGCGACCGGCGCGTCTGGGGGAGCGGCGCCCAGCTGCACCGCGTCCGGCCGCTCGGCACCGAGGACGGCGCCCACCTGCTCCAGGACGCCGCGGGCATCGAGACCGCCGGCGACGCCGTCGACCCGGACGCGCGAGCTCTGGCCGGGCGCCTTTCGGGGGTACCGCTGGCGCTGGATCTCGCCGGGCGCATGATCGATGCCGCCCCGTTCACCGTTCCCACCTTCGCCCGGCTGCGGGAGCTCCTGGACGGCGGCGAGGCCACTCTGCTGGACGGCATCCTGCCGGCCGACACCCCGGCGGAAACGGCCGATCGGCGCATGCTCGGCCGGGTCTGGGAGTCCTCCCTGAGCGCGCTCGCCTCCCGCGGCGTACCGCAGACCCGTCCGCTACTGGCGGTGCTCGCCCGGCTCGGCGGCTCGGCCGTTCCGGTTCCCGCCGAGATCCTCGACCCCGCCGTCCTGCAGTGCCTCGCGTCCGACTTCGGGCCCGAACCGGCGCGCGCCGTCGACCGGGCCCTGACCGGTCTGCGCGACCACGGCCTGATCGACATGCGCCGCAGTCCCGACGGCGTGACCCTCACGGTCCACCCGCTGATCGCCGAGGTGACTCTGGCGGCGAACGGGGATCGCTCTGCCGAGATCCTGGCCGCGGCGATCGCCACCCTGGCGGCGGCCGTGCCGCCCGACCCCGCCGACACGAGCCGGTGGAAGCGCTTCCAGACGCTCACCGAGATCACGTCCGGTCTGCTCAGGGGCCATGCGGACCCGCCGGCCGAGCCGGTCATCAGCCTGACCGCGGCGGCCTGGCGGGTCGCCTTCTACCTCGACAGCACCGGCGACCTGGCCGGCGCCGAGGCCATGCTCCGCCGCGCGCTGGAGCTGTCGGAACGTGCCGTGGGCACCCAGGACCCCCACACCTTGGTCATCCGGCACGGCGCCGCCCACCTGGCGGTGCGCCGCGGCGAGCTGGACCGGGCCGAGCGCGAGTACCTGGCGATCCTGGCCGCCCGCGAGTCCCTGTACGGGGAGGACCATCCCGACACCTTCATCACCGTCCACGGCCTCGCCGCGATCGCGGCGCGCCGCGGCGACCTCGACCACGCCGGAGAGCTGCTGCGGCGGGCACTGACCGCCGCGCGCCACGTGCTGGGCCCTGACGCCCAGGGGACCCTGAGCATCCGCCACGACCTCGCCTGGATCGAGCGGAAGAGCGGCCGGCTGGAGGCCGCCGAGCGGGGGTTCGCGACCGTGGCGGCCGACAGGGAGCGCACCCTCGGCGCGGACCACCTGGAGACGATGGACACCCGCTACGAACTGGCGCTGGTGGCCCTCACCCGCGGCGACGCCGACACCGCCCTGCGGCGTTCCGAGTCGGTACTGGCAGCCCGGCGCCGCGTCGTGGGGCCGGACCATCCCGCGGCGCTGCTCGCCTGGGGGCTGTGGGCGGAGTCCCTGGCTCTGTCGGGCGAGACAGAGCGGGCCGATCGGGAGCTGAGGGCGCTGCTCGCCGCCCAGGAGCGCCTGCCCGACGTCGACCGCGATGGACGCCGGCACCGGCTGCGGCTCTTCCGTGACGGCCTGGACCGGCTGCGCGCGGCCCCTGACTGACGCGCCGGGCCGCTCCTGCTCGATGGGGGCGACGTCAGCTGCGTTGAGGACCCGCCCCGCGTCGCTGTCCGCAGCCTGCCGGAGAGCGTGTGGAGCAGGAGACGTCTGCCGGCTCCCGGCCACCCTGTCGACCGACAGGACGGCTGCGGGCGGAGCCGCTGGTGAACCGGAACGGACCAGCACGGAGTCGCCTTCGCCGAGGAGGCGGGCGCCGGATGGGCGCCGGTGACCCGACAGCGCGCGATGTCCGTTTCGTTCAAGGCGTTGACCTGGGGCGATGACAGACTCGCGGGCATGGAACCACGCATCCACTTCATCACCGTCGCCACGGCCGACCTGGACGCGGCGCGGGCGTTCTACCGGGACGGGCTGGGCTGGGAGTCGCTGCTCGACGTGCCCGGCGAGATCATCTTCTTCCAGACCGGCCCCGGGCTGGTGCTCGGGCTGTTCGACGCGGTGAAGTTCACCGAGGACGTGGCGGGCGCGGTCGACGACCCCAGCGTGACCGGGCTGACCCTGTCGCACAACGTCGACGGCCCTCGGCAGGTCGACGCGGTGGTGGACGCCGCGGTGAAGGCGGGCGGCCGGCTGGTCAAGAGCCCGCAGCAGGCGGCCTTCGGCGGGTACCACGGCCATATCGCCGACCCGAACGGCGTCATCTGGGAGATCTGCCACAATCCGGGCTGGCGCGTCGACGCGACGGGCCGGGTCGCCATCGGCCCCGTCGACTGACCGGGAGGCGACCCGGCCCGCCGGCCGGGGGAGCCGGGTCAGACCCGGGCGCCCTCGGGGACCAGACGGCGGAGTGGGCCGTCGAGTTCGCGGCGGTAGAAGTCGATGAAGCCGTCGGGGTCCGGGCCGGCGTTCTGGGTGACCAGCCGGTCGAAGCCGGCGTCCACGAACTCCTGGGCCACCGCCAGGTAGCGCGCGGGGTCGGGGCCGCAGGCGAAGCGCTCCAGGACGTCGTCCTCGCGGACGGTGGCGCTGGCCGCGTCGAAGTTGACCGGGTTGGGCAGCTCGCTCATCACCTTCCAGCCGGTCAGCGCCCAGCGGGTGGTGCCGAGGACCGCCTGGGCCGCGCTGTGCTCGTCGGGCGCCCAGGCCATCGGCACCTCGACGTAGCGGGGGCCCGCGCCGCCCGCCTCGCGGTAGTGGCGGACGAGTTCGGGCTTCGGCTCGGTCGCGAACAGCCCGTCTCCGAGTTCGGCCGCGATCCGCGCCGCCTCCGGGCCGCCCGCGGCCACCGCGATCAGCGGCGCCTCCTCGGGCAGGTCGAACACCCGCGCGTCCTCCAGCCGCAGGTGGCGGCCCCGGTAGGAGCGGTACCCGCCGCGCCAGAGCAGCCGGATGATCTCCAGCGCCTCGCGCAGCATCTCCTGGCGCTCGGCGATCGCCGGGAAGCCCTGGCCGACGACGTGCTCGTTGAGGCGTTCGCCCGAGCCCACGCCGAGGGTGAACCGGCCGTCGGAGACCAGCGCGAGCGTGGCGGCGGCCTGCGCGATGATCGCCGGGTGGTAGCGGACGGTGGGGCAGGTGACGCCGGTCGCCAGCCCGATCCGCTCGGTCTTCGCCGCGATGGCGCCGAGCACGGTCCAGCTGAACGGGGAGTGGCCCTGGTCGTCCAGCCAGGGGTGGAAGTGGTCGCTGATCTCGACGAAGTCGAAGCCCGCCTGCTCGGCCAGCACCGCCTGCCTGATCAGCTCCGCGGGCCCGAAGGCCTCACTGGCCAGCTTGTAACCGATCTGCATCTGTCCCTCCCTGCCGTCCAGGCGCCACGGGAGCGCCCTCGCCGTCATCGGCTGCGCGCCGCCACTACCCACCCCTCGCGCACCGCACCCCGGAGCCGCCCGCCCCGGGCGGAGCGACGGCCGGGCCCTGGGCGCGGACCGGCGCGGGCTCGGCGACCGCCTCCCGGCCGACGCCCTGGAGCGGCCGGCCGGCGGGGCGGTGGCCCGGTCCAAGATATTGATCTACAACGTAAAGGTGTCTGCCGGCGGCACACCGCACCCGTCATCGGCGGGCGCCACCCGCCGGCTCCCGCGACACCCGACGGTGTACAACGGCGAATCCGGTGGGCGGTGACACGGGCGGCGGGGTGCGGTTAGACTCGTGCACGTGCTGACGACCACCGCCATCCCGGCATCCCAGTGGTGGCGCCGCTGACCGGCGGCGCTGAATCGCACACCCTGAGTTTCCCAGCGACCGCCCGACCGGCGGTCGCTTCTGCGTGCGCGGCTGTCGGCGGGCACGACCCCGAGCGAGGGCCGCACCCGTGTACTCCGACGATCTGACCGATCCCATCGCCTTCACCACCCGCGGCGGAGTGTCCGTGCGCCGCACCGCGCAGCCGTGCTCGCCCGACGTCCTCGACGACCTGGTGCAGGCCGTCAACGGGCGGCGCGGCGGGGTGCTCAGCTCCGGCATGGAGTATCCGGGCCGATACAGCCGCTGGCACCTCGCCTACGCCGACCCCGGCGTGGAGATCGCCTCACGCGGCCGCCGCATCGCCGCCCGGGCGCTGAACGGGCGCGGCCGCGTCCTGCTGCCGGTGATCGCCCGCGCCCTGCTCGAACACGGGCCCGAGACGGCCGAGCCCTACGCGCCCGGAGCGGACCTGGTGGAGGTGGAGGTGCCCGAGTCCACCGAGGTCGTGCCCGAGGAGGAGCGCAGCCGCCGCCCCACCGTCTTCTCCGCGCTGCGCTCCATCGTCGCCGCCTTCGCCTCCGAGGCCGACCCGCACCTCGGCCTGTACGGCGCCTTCGGCTACGACCTGGCCTTCCAGTTCGAGCCGCTGCGGCTCAGCCAGCAGCGCGACCCCGCCGACCGCGACATGGTGCTGCACCTCGCCGACTCCCTCATCGTGCGCGACCGCAAGCGCGAGACCTGCGTGCGCTACAGCTACGAGTTCACCGTCGACGGGCTGAGCACCGACGGCCTGGACCGCGCCACCGAGCCGACCCCCGCGGTGGTCGCCAAAGAGGTGCCGCCGCGGCCCGAGCCCGGCTCCTACGCCGCCGTGGTGGAGCGGGCCAAGGAGCGGTTCGTCCGCGGCGACCTCTTCGAGGTCGTCCCCGGCCATGTGCTGCACGCTCCCTGCGACGCCCCCGCCCGCTTCTACGAGCGGCTGCGGCACCGCAACCCCGCCCCCTACGAGTTCTTCTTCAACCTCGGCGAGGGGGAGTACCTGGTCGGCGCCTCACCGGAGATGTTCGTCCGCGTCAGCGGCAGGCCCGACCCGGACGGGCCCGGACTGCGGGTGGAGACCTGCCCGATCTCGGGCACCATCCGGCGCGGCGCCGACCCGCTGGAGGACGCCGCCAACATCCGCAGCCTGCTCAACTCCGCAAAGGAGGAGTCCGAGCTGACCATGTGCACCGACGTGGACCGCAACGACAAGTCGCGGATCTGCGTGCCCGGGAGCGTCCGGGTGATCGGCCGCAGGCAGATCGAGATGTACAGCAGGCTCATCCACACCGTCGACCACATCGAAGGGCGGCTGCGCCCGGGCTTCGACGCCCTGGACGCCTTCCTCAGCCACATGTGGGCGGTGACGGTGACCGGCGCGCCCAAGGCGTGGGCGATGCAGTTCATCGAGGACAACGAGGCCAGCCCCCGGCGCTGGTACGGCGGCGCCGTCGGCCACATCGGATTCGACGGCGCGATGAACACCGGTCTGACCCTGCGCACCGCGCACATCCGCGACGGCGTGGCGGCGGTGCGGGTCGGCGCGACCCTGCTGTACGACTCCGACCCGGCCGCCGAGGAGACCGAGACCTACCTCAAGGCGCGGGCGCTGCTGGAGACGCTCGCGCTCACCGGCGACGAGCCCGAGCGGGCCGAGGAGCCGGCCGCGGAGCGGGCCGGCGCGGGGATGCGGGTGCTGCTGGTCGACCACGAGGACTCCTTCGTCAACACCCTCGCCGACTACGTCCGCCAGCAGGGCGCCGAGGTGACCACCCTGCGGCACGGCTTCGACCCCGCGCGCCTCGACCGGCTCCGCCCGGACCTGGTCATCCTCTCGCCCGGGCCGGGGCGCCCGGCCGACTTCCGCACCGACGCGCTGCTGGACGAGCTGGCAGCGCGCGAGCTGCCGGTCTTCGGCGTCTGCCTGGGCCTGCAGGCGATGGTCGAGCACGCCGGGGGAGAGCTGTCGCTGCTGCGCGAACCCGTGCACGGCAAACCCGGCCGGGTGCGGGTGGACCGCAGCGAGCTGCTGGAGGGGGTGGACGACCTGTTCACGGCGGGCCGCTACCACTCGCTGTACGCCACCGCCGAGCACGTGAAGGGCTTCTCGGTGACCGCCCGCACCGACGACGGCGCCGTGATGGCGATCGAGGACCCCGAGCGGCGCCGCTGGGCGGTGCAGTTCCACCCCGAGTCCATCCTGTCGGCCGCCGGCGGCAACGGCATGCGCATCATCGCCAACGTCCTCCGCCTCGCCAGGCGCTGACCAGGCCGAACACCACCGCGCGCCGTCGTGGGGGGAGTCCCCTTGTTCTCAATCCTCCCACGGCGGGCGCCCGGCGAACCGGACCGAACGGCGTTCTGGGGACGACTGCGGAAAGCTCACCCTAGGGCTGTGCACAAGTGCGCCCCGCCCGGCCTCCTTGCGGGCGGCGGGCACCCGCCGGGTCGGGGCAAGGACGGGCGGCGGGCGACCGCCCGGTGCGGGCGGGACGGGCTGCGGGCAGCCGCCTGGGCCGGGCGGCGGACGGTGCGCAGGTGCGCCTGTCGAGGCGCCGCCCAAAGTCGCGCTCGTCGCGGGGGAGGGCCGGCGCAGCTGCGCCCCCGGTACGGCGAGGCGGCGCCGCCGCGGTGTTCAGGCGGGCCCTGTTCCGGCCGATGGCGTGCTCCACCGCGTCCGGCACGGCCATGCGACGGCTCGGGCGCCCGGCCGCCCGAGCGGGAAACCCCGCCGAACGCAGGGGCCGGCCCGGAGGCCGCCGGTTCCTCTTGTGCCGCCCCGGGGCGTACCGCCTCGGGACCGGGCGGCCGCGCCGCTGATCCGCCGCGAATCGAGTCCCCCGGCGCCTTGGCGGCGGGTGGGGTGACGTGCGGGGCGGAGCGAGCGGTCAAGCCCGTCCGGTGCGGCCGTCCGGCCGGTCATCCGTGGGACACCGGCCAAAGGCGCCGGGCGACGCGGTACCCCCGGCCGCGGCCGACGTCCCCGTGCCGCCTCCCCGCGCCGCCGGTCACGCCGTCTTGATCGCACCGCCGTCGATGACGTGGTCGGCTCCGGTGGTGCTCGCCGCGAGTGGTGAGGCGAGGTAGGCGACCAGGGCGGCGACCTCCGCGGGCTCCACCAGCCGGCCGGTGGTCATGCCCATCGCCGCGGGCAGCCCGGCCACCAACTGCTCGCGCGTCAGGCCGAGCGAGGCGGCGAGCTGGGCGCCGTAGCCGTCGGGCGACTCCCACATGGCGGTGCGCACCGGCCCGGGCGACACCGTGTTGACCCGGACGCCCTGCGGCCCGAACTCCTCCGCGAGGGCCTTCCCGAAGGCGGTCAGGGCCGCCTTCGCCGTCGTGTACGGGAGCGGGCCGGCGTGCGGGATCCGCGCGCCGTTCGAGGAGATGTTGACGACGGCGCCGCCGCGCCGCAGCAGACCGGGCAGGGCGGCCCGGGTCACGCGGACCGCCGCGAAGAGGTTGAGGCCGTAGATCTCGGCCCACTGCTCGTCGTCGAAGGACAGGAAGCCGCCCACCGCCCTGCCCTCCCCGCCGCCCACGTTGTTGACCAGCAGGTCCAGCCCGCCCAGCTCCGCCAGCGCCGCCTCGACCAGCCGCTCCGGCCCGCCGGGCGCCCCCAGGTCCACCGGGACCGCGATCGCGCCCAGGTCCTCGAGCTCCGGCGTCACCGTCCGCGCGGCCGCGACCACCCGCATGCCCTCGCCCGTCAGCGCCGCGACGGTGGCGAGCCCGATCCCCCTGCCGGCCCCGGTCACCACGGCGGTCCGCCCACTCAGCTGCAGATCCATCCCACGCCTCCTCATTGCATCGTTGACGACGCGCTGAAGCTATAATACGCAACATGAATGTCGCAAGTTTGGAAGCTGAGGTTACCTCGATGTAGTGTCTCGGCGTGGCAACGCAGCAAGATCGCTTCCTTGTCGGCGGCAAGCCGCTCCGCGCCGACGCGGAGCGGACGGTGCACACGATCCTGGAGGCCGCCGAACGCGTGCTCTCGGGTGATCCCACGGCCACCATGGAGCAGATCGCCGAGGCGGCCGGCGTGGCCCGCACCACCGTTCACCGGCGCTTCGCCACCCGGGAGGCGCTCATCGACGCGCTGACCCGCTGGGCGACCCGGCAGTTCGCCGCCGCCGTCGACGGCGCGGTCTCCGACACCGCGCCCCCCCTGGTGGTCCTCTACCGGGTCACCGCGGACGTGCTGCGCGTCAAGATCGGCTGGGGCCACGCCATGAACCGGGCGGCGGTCGCCGCGGATCCGGAGATCGCCCGGGTGCACGCCGAAGTGCTGGCCAAGTGCGACCGGCTCTTCCACCGCGCGCGGGCCGCCGGACTCCTGCGGCCCGACGCCGACCTCGAGTGGGCGCGGCGCTGCTACTACGCGCTCATCCACGAGGTCACCCAGGGCGGAACCGCCGACGCGGACGTCGACGCGCTGACCACCCTGATCGTGGACACGCTACTGCGGGGATTCGGCGCCGACCCCGGGCGCCCGCCGGCAGGTCTGTGACCGGCCGGGCGCCGCCGGCGTCCGCCGCACCGCCGCGGTCCGCCGTCCGCAGCGGCCCGCGGACGCCCCCGGACAGCGGTCGGGCGCGGAACCCGTGCGGGTTCCGCGCCCGAAGCCTGCGCGATGGGTGGTCCGGGTAGGACCGCCGTCAGGGTCAGACGCGCGTACGGCGCCCGGCGACCATCCGGTAGACGAGCAGGACGATGATCGAACCGATGATCGCGGCGACCCACGAGGACAGTTCGAAGAAGCCGTCCATCGGATCGGCGCCGAACAGCAAGCCGCCGAGCCAGCCACCGAGCAGCGCCCCGATCACGCCGATCACCAGTGTCACCAGAATGCCGCCCGGGTCCTTGCCCGGCAGCAGGAACTTGGCGATGGCACCGGCGATCAGGCCGAGGATGAGGAAAGCGATGAAGCCCATATCCGTTGTGCTCCTTCCGGCAGAAGCGCTACCGCGTCGTTGCTCGCCGGCGGTCGGCGAGCGAGTTCCGCGGTCGGCGGCACGTCTCTCGACATTCCGCCGTCTGCGGCGTTCGCTGTGGGACTGCCCGTGCCAATCGCGAACATGCGCAGATCTCGCCGAAGTTTGCCCAAAACTTGAGGTAATCGCAGCTCAGCGAAGCTTGCTTTGCTGAGCGAAACGGTCACGGCCGCTCCGTGAAGCAATGGAAGTGATCCATTTCCGGGCCCCGGATCCGACGATCCGGACGCGGAAGTCCGCCGGCGGCGCCGATCGTCAGCCGGGCGGCGCCGGCAGCTGGCGCAGCAGGGCGCGCAGCGGCTGCAGCGCCGGATTGGTGTCCTCGGTCCGCCAGGCCAGCCGCACGGTGCGGTTGAGCCCGGGCGCCGCCAGCGGGCGGCGGCCCAGCGGCGGCCCGCCGACCTCCAGCGCCGACAGCGGCAGCACCGCCACCCCCAGCCCGGCCGCCACCAGCGCGCAGGTCACGGTGTAGTTCTGGCTCTCGAAGGCGATGTCGGGCGCGCCGAGCCCCTCGCCGCGCATCAGCGCCTCCAGCGCGTCCCTGCTGCCCCGCCCGGACGGCTCGGCGATCATCGCCCGGCCGGACAGCTCCCGCCAGGCCAGCGGCACCCCGGGCTGGTCCAGCGCGTGCCCCGCCGCGGTGACCAGCACCAGCTCCTCCGAACGCAGCGTCTCCACCGCCACCCCGGAGACGGCCGGTTCGGCCGGGCCGTGGTCGTAGGTGTGGGTCAGCACCAGGTCGACCTCGCCCGCCGCCAGCGCCCGCAGCCCAGCCGGCGGCTCGTACTCGCGCAGGTGCAGCCGGACGGCCGGGTGCGCGCGGCGGAAGGCCGCCAGCACCGGCGGCAGCAGCCGGGTGCCGGCGGTGGCGAAGGTGCCGATCCGCACGGTGCCCGAGTTCAGCCGCGCCACCTCGGCCACCGCGTACCTGGCCCGCTCCAGCTCGTCCAGCACCCGCCTGGCGTGCTCGACCAGCACCTCCCCGGCCGGGGTCAGCTCCACGCCGCGCCGGTGCCGCACCAGCAGCGGGGTGCCCGCCTCGCGCTCCAGCTTGGTCAGCGACTGCGACAGGGCCGGCGGGGTGTAGCCGAGGCGGTCCGCGGCCTGGGTGATCGACCCGGCCGAGGCGACCGCCACCAGGACCTTGAGCCGGCTCACGTCGTACACAAGTCCGAGTTAACACGGATCCGGCGGCTTCGGTACACCCGTTGAAGGCTGCCCGGCGCCAGGGGCCCCGCGGCGCAGGACCGGTCCCGGCCTGCGCACCGCCCACCGGCGGGACGGCGGCGGGGCGCGGCGCGGCGGGCGCCCCGGCCCCCGAGTTAGGCCCGCACGGACCGGGGCAGCGGGGGCGCTATGAGCGTAATTCTGTGGATTCTCGCCGTCATCCTGATCGTCGCCGGCGTCGTCGCCCTGCTGCGCCGCCAGGTCCTGTGGGGGGTGGTGCTCATCGTCGTCGGACTGATCGTCGGTCCGGGCGCCTGGGGCATCGGTCTATGACCCGCCCCGCCGCCCGCCCCCCGATCCCGGCCGCCGACGCGGCCGGGATCTTCTCTGCCCCCGGCCCCGAGGGGCACCCCTGGTCGTGAGCCCGGCCGGGAATGCGGCATCATGGCTTGTCGCAGCCCGTGCGCCGTGCGCGGCGCCCCCCTCGCGGCGGTCCTCGGCCCCGAGCGGTGCGGCGCACCGCCGGCGCGTCAACCGCCACCGGGGGTCCCACAGCCGTGAAGAGCGTCGAGCCCGAAGTCTTCCTGATCGCCCGCCCGCAGCTCGACTACGACGAGGTGGCGCGCTACCTCGCCGAGGTCGGCGGAACCAGCTGGCTCGAACGGCTCGACCGGGGCGACCTGGACGCCGAGCTCAACGACGCGCAGAACCTGGCCGAGTTCGCCGGCCGGCTGTGCTACCGCTCCTGGGAGCCGGGCCTGAACCCCAACGTGGTCCGGGTCCGCACCGACCAGGGCCAGTACCTGGAGAACATCCTGCGCAGCCTGCACGGCTCCGTCCTGGAGCACGTCAGTTTCAGCTTCGCGCTGCACAACGTGAGCCGCGTGCTGACCCACGAACTCGTACGGCACCGCCCCGGCACGGCCGTCTCGCAGGAGTCGCTGCGCTTCGTGCGCCTCACCGACCTGCCGTTCTGGTTCCCCGACTGGGCGGCCGAGGACCCCGAGCTGATGAAGCGCGCCACCGCGATGCTGGACCAGATGGAGGAGTTCCAGCGCTGGATGGCCGACCACTTCGGCCTCGACGACGAGGGCGTGCCCTTCGCGCACAAGAAGCACCGCACCTCCTTCATGCGCCGCTTCGCCCCCGAGGGCGTGGCCACCGGGCTGGTGTGGACGGCCAATGTGCGCACGCTGCGGCACACCCTGGAGGCGCGCACCGCGCCGGGCGCCGAGGAGGAGATCCGGCTGCTGTTCGGCCGGATCGGCGAGCTGATGCGCACCGAGGCGCCCGCCCTGTTCGGCGACTACGAGGTCACCGACGGCGCCTGGGTGCCCGCCTGGCGCAAGGTCTGAGCCGCCGGGCCCGCGCCGGCCCGAGGTGGGTCGCGCGGGCCCGCCCGGTCGCTCAGTGCACCGCCTCGTGCCGCACCGCCTCCGCCAGCTGGAGCACCGCGGTGTCGTCCTCGGCGGCCGGCCCCTCCTCGGCCGCCCGCTGCGGCGGACGGGCCGCCAGGCCGAGCAGACGGGGGCCGCGCGGCTCCTCCGGTTCGGGCGCCGGGCCGGAGCCGGCCGCCGCCGGGGGAGCGGCGTGCGCGCCGCCGTGGGCGTCCAGCTCGTGCCCGATGCGGTCCTCGGGCACCCCCGCCTCGCGCAGCGCTTCCAGCGCGAGCCGCACCAGCGCGGGCGGGCCGGACACGCAGGCGTCGTACTCGGCGAGCCCGTCCAGGCCCGCCAGCGCGCGGCGCAGCGCCGCCTCGCGCCCGGCGGGCAGCCCGGGACCGTCGCCGGGGGCGGGCACCAGCCGCACCGCAGGGCAGGCCCGGCGCAGCTCGCGCAGCGCGGCCATGTCGTAGAGGCCGGCCCGGTCGCGCACCGCGTGCACCAGCACCACCCGGCGCGGTCGCGCCAGCGCGGCGGCCTGCTCGGCCAGCGCCTTCACCGGCGCCAGGCCGGTGCCGCCCGCGACGCACAGCAGCGGCCGGGCCGAGTCCTCGTCCAGCAGCATGGAGCCCTCGGCCGGGCCGAGCACCAGCCGGTCGCCGGGACGGGTGTGCGCCACCAGCGCGCCGCTCACCCAGCCGCCGGGGACCCGCCGCACGTGCAGCTCCACCGTGCCGTCGGCGCGCGGCGCGCCCGCGAGCGAGTACCGCCGCCAGATCCGCGGCCAGCGCGGGTGCTGCACGGTCAGGTGCTGGCCCGGCCGGTGGCGCAGCACGCCGTGCGGGCGCAGGGTGAGCACGGCGAGGTCGTGGGCGCGCCGCTCGTGCGCGAGCACCTCGGCGTGCCACCACGGCGGCTCGGAGCCGGCCGCCTCGGCGGCGGCCGCCCGCATCAGCCCGGCGGCGCGCTCGTAGCCGGCCCGCCAGGCGGCGGCCAGCTCCGGCGTCCAGTCCGCGCCCAGCTCGACGCGGAGCGTCGCGGCGAAGGCGCGGCCGAAGGCGGCGTAGTGCGCCGCGGTCACGCCGTACCTGCGGTGGGCGCGGCCGAGCCGGCCGAACAGCTCCTCGGCCGCGTCCGGGTCGCCGGCCAGCCGGGCGACCGCGCGGACCGCCTCGAACAGCCGGTCGTGCTGCTCCCCCATCGCGGCCGGAAAGAGCGCGCGCAGCCCGGGCTCCTCCGCGAACAGCCGGCCGTAGAAATACCGGATGGCCCTGCCTTTGACCCGCTCGATATGTGCGTGGCTCTCTTCGAGCGCACGGGTGTCAATGGACATGGTCGTGGACCGCCGCCCTCACACGTCGTCGTAGCAGCCGGGAAGCCCGGTGGGCACGACAGCGCAGGCCGCGGCCCGGTCGGGGCCGTGCCGCGGCGGACGCGTCCTTCTCTCCCCCCGCCCACCGGATCCTCCCCCGAGCAGAGTGTCACATCCGCAGAAAGGGTGCACAACCCATTCCGGTGAGAATGCGGCAGCGAATCCAATAAATGTTCGCGCGGCACGCGGAATAATTCCTAAGATGCTTAGTTGTTTAGCGAATTGTCGGCTGTGCGCGCCCGTCCGGGCCGCCCCCGCCGGAAGGCGCGCCGGGCCGGACGGCGGCCGGGCCGGACGGCGATGTCGGCACATGTCCCGCAACTGTCCGCAATAGGCCCGTACGGGGCGGTGACTGTGCCATCCTGTCAGGCAGCGCGCCCGGGCCGCGGGCGCCGTCGCCGGCCGCCGCGCACGGCACCGGGAAGGGGAGCAGCATGGGCCGTCCGCTCATCGGGGTCACCGGCTACCAGGAGCCAGCCCGGTGGGCCGACTGGGTCCGCGAGGCGGTGCTGTCCCCGGTTCCCTACACGCGCGTGCTGGAGCGCGCCGGCGCGCTGCCCGTGGTGCTGCCGCCCGGCGACCCCCGCTCGGCGGCGGAGCTGGTCGGCCGGCTGGACGGCGTGGTGTTCGCGCACGGCGCGCCGGTCGACCCCGCCCTGTACGGCGGGGTCCGCGCCGAGGGCGCCGCCCCCGACACCCAGCGCGACCGCTTCGAACTGGCGCTGGTGCGCGCCGCGGTCGCCGCCGGCACCCCGTTCCTGGCCGTCGACCGGGGCATGCACGTGCTGAACATCGCGCTGGGCGGCAACCTGATCCCGCACCTGCCCGACGCGGTCGAGCACGACCGCCACGCCCCCGACCCGCTCAAGCTGTCGGACCACCCCGTGCTGATCAGCGTGAGCAGCGCCACCGGCGCGGCGCTGGGCGACGCGGCCACCGTGCCGGCCTCCCACACCCAGGCGCCGCAGCGGCTCGGCGACGGCCTGCAGGCGGTCGCCTGGTTCGACGACCGCATCGTCGAGGCCGTCGAACTGGCCGGGCACCCCTTCGGGGTGGGCGTGCAGTGGCGGCCCGAGGAGGGCGACGACCCGCGGCTGTTCGCGGCGCTGGCGGACGCGGCCGCCGCCTGATCCCGCGCGGCCCGGCGGAGCGGACCGGCCGCCCGGCTTAGAAATCTACAACGTAAAGGCGATGGCCTGAGACCGTCGTCACCCCCGCCGGTCACACCGCGTTCTACATTCCCACCGCCGCGCCGACACTCCCGGACCCGCCGCCTCGCTGCGCGCGACCCGCACCCCCACTAGGTAGGGTCGTGGTGAAAGGGGGAGGTGGCGTGGCGAGTGATGCCAACCCCGCTGCACTGGGGGAGAACCGCGTCTGGACCATCCCGAACGCGCTGAGCATCACCCGGCTGGTCGGCGTCCCGGTGTTCCTGTGGCTGGTCCTGGAGGGGCGCGACTGGTGGGCGCTGGGCGTGCTCGCCTTCGCCGGCGTCTCCGACTGGCTCGACGGCAAGATCGCTCGCGCCTTCAACCAGACCAGCAGGCTCGGCCGGGTGCTGGACCCCGCGGCCGACCGCCTCTACATCTTCGCGGCGGTCTTCGGACTCGTCGTGCGCGACATCATCCCGCTGTGGCTGGCGCTGGTGCTGCTCGCCCGCGACGTGCTGATCGTCCTCGCGCTGCCGCTGCTGCGCCACTTCGGTTACGGAACGCTGCCGGTGAACTTCGCCGGCAAGGCCGCCACCCTGTGCCTGCTCTACGCCTTCCCCCTCCTGTTCATCGGCGCGCATCCCGGCGTCGCGGGGAATGTTGCCCAGATCGCTGGTTGGGCCTTCGCCATCTGGGGAACGGCTCTTTACTGGTGGGCCGGTGTGCTGTATGCGGTGCACGCGTGGCGCCTGCTGGCGGCCGACCGGAGGACGTCCGGTCCGGACGAGCACGAGGGCCCGTTGCGACCGGGTGGAGCGAGATCCCCGGGGACCGACGGCCCGGCCTCACCTTAGGTAGCGACCGAAGGGAGCTGCACCCCACATGAACGTGCGCCTGAGGGCGTGGTGCCACCACAGACCCGGTCACCCGATCGGGGGGTGGACCCGGTGAAAGCCGTCGTGATGGCCGGCGGCGAGGGCACCCGGCTGCGGCCGATGACCGCGAACCAGCCCAAGCCCCTGCTGCCCGTCGTCAACAAACCGATCATGGAACACGTGCTGCGACTTCTCAAGCGGCACGGTTTCACCGAGACCGTCGTCACCGTCCAGTTCCTCGCCGCGCTGGTGCGCAACTACTTCGGCGACGGCGAGGAACTCGGGATGAACCTTCACTATGCGACCGAGGAAGTTCCCCTGGGCACGGCCGGGAGCGTCAAGAACGCCGAGGACCGGCTGCGCGACGAGCCCTTCATCGTCATATCCGGTGACGCGCTCACCGACATCGACCTCTCGGACATGGTGAAGTTCCACCGCGACAACGGCGCGATGGTGACCATTGGCCTCAAGCGGGTGGCCAACCCCCTGGAGTTCGGCATCATCATCGTCGACGAGGAGGGGCGCATCCAGCGGTTCCTGGAGAAGCCCACCTGGGGGCAGGTGTTCTCCGACACCGTCAACACCGGCATCTACATCATGGAGCCGGAGGTCCTGGACTACGTCGCCGCCGGCGAGCAGGTGGACTGGTCCGGCGACGTCTTCCCCCAGCTGCTGGCCGAGGGCAAGGCGCTGTACGGCTACATCGCCGAGGGCTACTGGGAGGACGTCGGCACCCACGAGAGCTACCTGAGCGCCCAGGCCGACGTCCTGCAGGGCAAGGTCGACGTCGAGATCGACGGCTTCGAGCTGGCGCCCGGCATCTGGGTGGCCGAGGGCGCCGAGGTGGACCCCGAGGCGGTGCTCAAGGGCCCGCTCTACATCGGCGACTACGCCAAGGTCGAGGCCGGCGCGGAGCTGCGCGAGTTCACCGTGCTCGGCAGCAACGTGGTGGTCAAGGAGGGCGCCTTCTGCCACCGGGCCGTGGTGCACGACAACGTCTACATCGGCCCCAGCACCAATCTGCGCGGCTGCGTGATCGGCAAGAACACCGACGTCATGTCGGGCGCCCGGATCGAGGAGGGCGCGGTCATCGGCGACGAGTGCGTCATCGAGTCCGAGGCGTACCTGAACAACAATGTCAAGGTCTACCCGCACAAGACCGTCGAGGCGGGCGCCGTCGTCAACACCAGCGTCATCTGGGAGTCGCGGGGCCAGCGCAGCCTGTTCGGCAAGCGCGGGGTGTCCGGCCTGATCAACGTCGAGATCACCCCCGACCTCGCGGTGCGGCTGGCCAGCGCCTACGCCACCACCCTGAAGAAGGGCTCGGCCGTCACCACCTCCCGCGACGCCTCCCGGGCGGCGCGCACCCTCAAGCGGGCGGTGGTCAGCGCGCTCACCGCCGGCGCCATCAACGTGCACGACCTGGAAGCGGTGCCACTGCCCCTGGCGCGCTTCCAGACCGCGCACCGCGAGCTGGCCGGCGGCATCGCGCTGCGGACTACCCCGGGCGACCCCCAGTCGGTCGACATCATCTTCCTGGACGCCAACGGCGCCGACCTCTCGCCCGCGGCGCAGCGCAAGCTGGAGCGGGTGTTCTCCCGGCAGGAGTTCCGGCGCGCCTTCCCCGGCGAGATCGCCGAGCTGTCCTTCCCGTCCCGCAACATCGAGACCTACACCCACGAGATCCTGCGCCGCGTCGACACCTCCGGAGTGCGCGAGGCCGGGCTCAAGGTGGTCGTCGACTGCGCGGGCGGCACCGGCTCGCTGATCCTGCCCACCCTGCTGGGCCGGGTCGGCGTGGAGGTGCTGACCGTCAACAACCGCCTGGACGAGGTCTCGCCCACCGAGACCCTCGCCGAGCGGATGCGCGACCTCCACCGCCTCGGCGAGCTGGTCGCCAGCTCCCGCGCCGACTTCGGAGTGCGCTTCGACCCGGTGGCGGAGCGGATCTCGCTGGTGGACGAGAACGGCGAGCTGATCGACGACGACCGCGCCCAGCTGGTGCTGCTCGACCTCATCGCCGCCGAGCGGCGCGGCGGGCGGGTGGCGCTGCCGGTCACCACCACCCGGGTCGCCGAGCAGGTGTGCCGCTTCCACGGCGTCGCGATCGAGTGGACCCCGACCTCGCAGGACGCGCTGATCAAGGCGGCGATGGGCGAGGACATCATCTTCGCCGCCGACGGGCGCGGCGGCTATGTGCTGCCGGAGTTCTCCAGCACCATCGACGGCATCGCCAGCTTCGTCCGGCTGCTCGGCCTGGTGGCGCGGGCGCAGCTGTCGCTCAGCCAGATCGACCACCGCATCCCCGAGGCCCACCTGCTGCGCCGCTCGGTGCCGACCCCGTGGTCGGTCAAGGGCAGCGTGATGCGCTCGGTGGTGGAGGCGGCGGGCGACCGCGAGGTCGACACCACCGACGGCGTGCGGGTGCTGGGCCCCGAGGGGGCGTGGGTGCTGGTGCTGCCCGACACCTCCGAGGCCTTCACCCACCTGTGGGCGGAGGGCCCCGACAAGGACACCGCCCAGGAACTGCTGGAGGAGTGGGCGGCGGTGGTGGAGAACACCGAGGAGGAGTAGCGCGAAGGCCCCGCCCGGCGGCCCTGCCTCGCCGCGCCTGCCCCCGTGCCGCTCTAGGCTACGGAGGCAGGCGCGGTGCTGGGCGGGGAGGGCGGAGGCAGGTGCATCCGGAGCGGTTGAGGTACACCAGGGAGCACGAATGGGTGGCGGCCACACCCGAGCCCGGCGTGGTGCGGGTGGGCATCACCCACTACGCCCAGGAGCAGCTCGGTGAGATCGTGCACGTCGCCATGCCCGAGCCCGGCACCCCGGTGGAGGCGGGGCTCCCCCTGGGCGAGGTGGAGTCCACCAAGAGCGTCTCCGACGTCTACGCGCCGCTGTCGGGCACGGTCGCGGCCCGCAACGAGCAGCTCGCGGCGGCGCCGGATGTGGTCAACGCCGACTGCTACGGCGACGGCTGGCTGGTGGAGATCCGGCTCGCCGACCAGGCCGGCACGGCGGGCGAACTGGCCGGACTCCTGGACGCCGCCGGATACGAGGCGGCGGTCGGCGGGGTCCGGCAGATCGGTCCTTCCGGTGGATCACAGGCGTAGACCAGGTGCAATGTCACCGGTAGCGTGAGATATAACAGGGGTTCAACTCTGCAGTAGCCTTTTCTCTGCAGGCGTCGGGATTTGTCCCGCGCGTGCGGAGGCTGCCCCTGGCGTCGGCAACGGCGCCCGTTCATGACAAGTCGCGCCCCCGCGCGGTAGGAGGCCGAGCCGATCGATGCCGAGCGTTTACTGCACGCAGTGCGGTCACGCCAATCCAGGTGATGCCCGTTTCTGCTCCAACTGCGGTTCCCCGCTGACCAGGGGCGCCCCGGAGCGCGCTTCCGAGACCACCTCCACCATCTCGATCTCCGGTATCGAGGCGCTCGAGGCGGCCGAGTCCGGTGAGGAGCCGACCCCGGCCGATCCGGTCGCGGTCGAGGCGCTGCCGCCGGGCACGGCGCTGTTGGTGGTCAAGCGCGGTCCGAACGTCGGCAGCCGGTTCCTGCTGGACAAGGACGTCACCAAGGTCGGTCGGCACCCCAACAGCGACATCTTCCTGGACGACGTCACCGTCTCGCGGCGGCACGTGGAGTTCCGGCGGCGCGGCGAGGGCTTCGCCGTACGCGACGTCGGCAGCCTGAACGGCACCTACGTGAACCGCGAGCGGATCGACGAGGTCGAGCTGGGCGGCGGCGACGAGGTGCAGATCGGCAAGTTCCGCCTGGTGCTGCTGACCAACCCGCGCAGGTAAGCTCACTTACCGTAGTCGTGCGGCCCCGCTCCGTAATGGTCCGGGGCCGCCGCCGGCGGCGGCTGAGCGGGGCGATCGGATTGGGCGTAGCGGGGGCGCACGAGCACTGCGGCATCGGAGAGGTCGTCGACCGGCTGCGGCCGGACTTCCCCGGGCTGACGATCTCCAAGATCCGCTTCCTGGAGGCCGAGGGACTGGTGGCGCCGCGGCGCGCCCCCTCGGGCTACCGGCGCTTCACCCCGGCCGACATCGAGCGGCTGCGCTTCGTGCTGACCGCCCAGCGCGACCACTACCTGCCGCTGCGGGTGATCCGCCGGCGCCTGGCCGAGCGCGAGCCCGTGCCCGCCCCACCGCCGCCCGCCGAGGCGGCGCCCGAGCCGGCTCCGGCACCCGAGCGCGCTCCGGCGCCCGTCGGCGAGGAGCCGGGCTGCGCGGGCCGCGAGGAGCTGATCGAGCGCACCGGCGTCGAGCCCGAGCGGCTGGCCGAACTGGAGGAGTACGGCCTGGTCGGCCCCTGCGGCGGGCCGTATGCCGCGGACGAGGTCGCCGTGGTGCGGCTGGCCGGTGCGCTGGGCCGCTACGGGCTGCGCGCCCGGCACCTGCGGGCCGCCGTCGCCGCGGCCGACCGCGAGGTAGCGCTGATCCGCCAGGTGGTCGCGCCGATGGCGCACCGGCGCGGGCCCGAGGCGCACGAGCGGGCGCGGGAGCTGGCGGGTGAGATCGCCGGGCTGTCCACGGAGCTGCACGCCGCCCTGGTGCGGGCGAGGCTGCCGCGGACGCTCGACTGAGGGGTCTCGCGGGGCGCGTCCGGCGCGGAGCGGTCCGGGCGAAACGGGCGCCGGGCAAAACGGGTGAGGTTGCTCCCGCGCGGCCCGGCACGCGCGGTGTACGTTGGAAAAGGAGCAGTCAGCGTACCTCGGTACGACGGGTCGTGGGACGGAGCCGAAGTGAAGCATATGGAGGTCGTCGGCGTTCGGGTCGAGTTGCCCTCCAACCAGCCGATAGTCCTGCTCAAGGAGACGTCCGGCGACCGCTACCTGCCGATTTGGATCGGCGCGGTGGAGGCGACGGCGATCGCGTTCGAGTTGCGCGGGGAGCGCCCCACCCGGCCGCTCACCCACGACCTCTTCAAGAACGTGCTCGACGCCCTGGACGTGCAGCTGACGGCCGTGAACATCACCGCGCTGGAGGACAGCGTCTTCTACGCGGAACTGGTGTTCTCCAACGGCGTGGAGGTCAGCGCCCGGCCGTCGGACTCCATCGCCCTGGCGCTGCGCACCGGCGCCCCCATCTACGCGCGGCCCGAGGTGCTCGACGAGGCGGGCCTGCCCATCCCCGACGAGGAGGACGAGGTCGAGAAGTTCCGGGAGTTCCTGGACCAGATCTCCCCCGAGGACTTCGGCCGGACCACCTGAGGTCCCGGCCTGTGGTAACTGCTGGTAATCGATCTATGGCGGAACGCAGGGGAGAACGGGAGGACCGTCGTCAACGTCGACATTCGGTCATGTCGGTAGAGCATCCTGTACGCGACGCGCCGAGGGCGAGCGTTGACGCTCTACGCAGTGCCGTCTTACCGTTCAGGGAAAACACCTGCGTGTAATTTTCGTCTCCCCCGGACGAAGGATGCCGTGGGCTCGATGAGCCGGAGGTCGGCGTGGCGGTTACCAGCGGTGAAGGGCAAACGTCCGACGACAGGCGATCGGCCGTTCAGCAAGCTGGTGAGCAAGGGCTGTTGTTCGAAGAGACGCTTTCATCACTGCCCGAAGGTGTCGGCTACCGCGGACCGACCGCGTGTGCCGCCGCCGGGATCACCTATCGCCAATTGGACTACTGGGCGCGCACCCAGCTGGTGGAGCCGAGCATGCGCCCGGCCGCCGGCTCGGGCACCCAGCGACTCTACAGCTTCCGCGACATACTCGTGCTCAAGGTGGTCAAACGCCTGCTCGACACGGGTATCTCGCTCCAGCAGATCCGGGCGGCCGTCACCCACCTGCGCCAGCGGGGCGCCCACGACCTCGCCCAGGTGACCCTGATGAGCGACGGTGTGAGCGTGTATGAGTGCACCTCGCCCGACGAGGTGGTGGACCTGCTCCAGGGCGGCCAGGGCGTGTTCGGCATCGCGCTCGGCCGGGTCTGGCAGGAGGTGCAGGGCTCGCTGGCGGAGCTGCCCAGCGAGCGGGTCGACAGCCCCGACGCCGACCACCCCCAGGACGAGCTGGCCCGCCGCCGCAAGATCCGCAAGGTCGGGTGAGCGCCGGCCGCCGACCGCACCCAGGACCCCGACGCCCCCGCTCCAGTCTCCGTCCCCCCGATCAGCGGCCCCCGCCCCCGGCCCCGTCAGCGCCCTTCCGGCCGCCGCCCGCTCCGCCGCCGTCCGCCGCCTGCTCCGCAAGCCACCGGGCCAGCCTGCCGATCTCCTCGCGCAGCTCCTCGGGCTCCAGGACGCGGAACGGCCAGCCGAGGCTAGCGACCCACCGGGCCATCTCGTCCAGCCGCTCCACCCGGCTCTCCCACAGCACGCCGCCGCCGTCGGGGCTCAGCGTGCCCACCGTGGCCGGGATCCGCTCTCTGGCCGCCTCCAGCGGCGCCTCCAGCCGGATCCGCACCCGCCAGGTGTAGGGGGCGCGGGCCAGCGCCTCGGCCACCCGCGCCACCGGGTCGAAGCCCGCCGGCACCTCGAAGCCGGCGGCCAGCGCGGCGGCGTGCGCCACCCGGTCCAGCCGGAAGGTGCGCAGCGCGCCCCGGGAGTGGTCGTGCCCGGTGAGGTACCAGCGGCCGCCGTGGAAGACCAGGCCGTAGGGGTCGACCTCCCGGCGGCTGGGCTCGCCGCGCCGGTCGCGGTACTCCAGGTCCAGGCGGCGGCGGTCGCGCACCGCCTGCCCGATCACCAGCACCACCGCGGCGCGCGGGGAGCGGGCCGCCTGCGCGGGCAGGGTGAGGCCCAGGGTGTCGCGGACCGCCGCCACCTGGTCGGCCAGCTCGCGCGGCAGCACCCGGGAGACCTTGGCCAGGGCGCCCGCGCCCGCCTCGGCCGGGGCGAGGCCGATCCGGTCGGCCGCGATCAGGCCGAGCACCACGGCGACGGCCTCGTCGCCGGCCAGCATCAGCGGCGGCAGCCGGTAGCCGGGCGTCAGCCGGTAGCCGCCGATCCGGCCGCGTGCGGCCTGGACGGGGATGCCCAGCTCGACCAGGAGCGCGGCGTAGCGGCGCACCGTGCGCTCGTCCACCCCGAGCCGCCGGGCCAGCTCCGCGCCGCCCAGCCCGGGAGTGGCCTGGAGCAGTTCGAGCAGGGTCAGCACCCGGGCGGTGGGGTGTGACGCAGCGCACATGGATGCCTCGCTTTTACCGGACCGGATCTGACCGGATTCGATCCTAGGGTGATCATGTCGCCGGGGAGCCCGGCGCGGACACCGACGATCCGAGGAGACCACCATGGCCGCACCCGCCACATTCGTACTCGTCCCCGGCGCCTGGCTGGGCGCCTGGGCCTGGCGCGAGGTCGCCGCGGAGCTGCGCGCCGCCGGCCACACCGTGTACCCGCTCTCGCTCACCGGGCTGGGCGAGCGGGCCGCCGAGGCGGGCCCCGGCGCCGACCTGGAGACCCACATCGCCGACATCACCGGCCTGCTGGAGAAGGAGGACCTGCGCGAGGCGGTGCTGGTCGGCCACAGCTACGGCGCCTTCCCGGTCACCGGCGCCGCCGACCGGGCGCACGAGCGGCTGTCGCACGTGGTCTACCTCGACGCCGCGCCCGCGCCCGACGGGATGCGGGTGGTCGACCTGTTCGACCCCGACACCGCCGCGGCCATGGAGGCGACCGCCGCCGCCAACGGCGGCACGCTGCCGATGCCGTCCTGGGAGCAGGTCGGCAAGGACTCCAGCCTCACCGGCCTCGGCGAGGCCGAGCGGGCCGCGATCCGGCGCGAGGCCGTCCCGCACCCCTACGCCAGCTACCTGCAGCCGCTGCGCCTCTCCCACGCCGAACCTCCGGGCGTGCGGCGCGGGCTGGTCGTGTGCGACGACGTCCGGCAGCTGCTGGCCGCCGACATCCCGATGCTGGCCCACCTGAAGGGCCCCGAGTGGCCGCGCCGCGACATCGACACCGGCCACTGGCCGATGTTCAGCCGGCCCGCCGAGACCGCCGCCGCCCTGGCCGACCTGGCCGCGAGCTGACCGGCCGCCTCCCCAGGGGCAGGGGGAGCGGCGTGTAGGCTCGGAGGCGCTGTGAACACCGAGCGGGAGAGACCCCGCGCCGCGGCCGCGGCGCGGGGCGCCGAAGGAGCAACCCTCCCCGGAACCTCTCAGGCGAACGGACCGCCCGGATCAGGCGACTCTGGAAAGCGGCGGCCCCCGGCGGGATCCGCCCACCGAAGGTGCAAGCCGCGCCGTACGCGCGGTGAAGCTCTCAGGTCGCGGCGCGCGCCGCGGGTGACAGAGGGGGAGACGCAGGTGCCGCGCCCGCGGCACCCGGGTCGCGCCTGAGCAGGAGGCTCCCATGACCGATCGGCCGACGATCGCCGACCTCGCCAGCCACGTGCGGTTCGCCGACCGCCATATCGGCCCCTCCTCCGGCGAGCGGGCCCGGATGCTCGCCGAGGTCGGCTACGCCTCGACCGACGCGCTGATCGACGCCGCGGTGCCGGCCCGCATCCGCAGCGGCCGGGGGCTGCGGCTGCCCGACGCCGCCGACGAGACGGCCGTGCTGCGCGAACTGCGGGAGCTGGCCGACCGCAACGAGGTGCTGACCTCGATGATCGGGCTGGGCTACTACGACACCGTCACCCCCGGTGTGATCAAGCGCAACGTGCTGGAGAACCCGGCCTGGTACACCGCCTACACGCCCTACCAGCCGGAGATCTCCCAGGGGCGGCTGGAGGCACTGCTGAACTTCCAGACGGCCGTCGCCGACCTCACCGGCCTGCCGGTGTCGGGCGCCTCCCTGCTGGACGAGGCGACCGCCGCGGCCGAGGCGATGACCCTGGCCCGGCGGGCCGACAAGCGCGGCCGCACCGCCTTCGCGGTGGACGCCGACACCTTCCCGCAGACCCTGGCCGTGCTGCGCACCAGGGCCGAGCCGCTCGGCATCGACCTGGTGGTGGCCGACCTGTCCGAGGGGCTGCCCGACGCCGACCTCTTCGGCATCCTGGTGCAGTACCCCGGCGCCTCCGGCGCGGTGCGCGACCACCGCGCCCTGCTGGCGGCCGCCCGCGAACGCGGCGCGGTGGGCGTCGTCGCCGCCGACCTGCTCGCCCTCACCCTGCTCACCCCGCCCGGCGAGCTGGGCGCCGACGTCGCCGTGGGCAGCACCCAGCGCTTCGGGGTGCCGATGGGCTACGGCGGCCCGCACGCCGGGTACATGGCGGTCCGCGACGGCCTGGCCAGGCAGCTGCCCGGCCGGCTGGTGGGCGTCTCGGTGGACGCCGCGGGCGACCCCGCCTACCGGCTGGCCCTGCAGACCCGCGAGCAGCACATCCGCCGCGAGAAGGCGACCAGCAACATCTGCACCGCCCAGGTGCTGCTGGCCGTGATGGCCGGCATGTACGCGGTGTACCACGGCCCCGACGGGCTGCGCCGGATCGCCCAGCGCGTGCACCGGCACGCCGCCGTACTCGCCGAGGGGCTGCGCGCGCTCGGCGTGGAGGTCGAGCACGAGCAGTTCTTCGACACCGTGCGGGCGCGGGTGCCCGGCCGCGCCTCCGACCTGGTCGCCGCCGCCCGCGCCGCGGGCATCAACCTGCTGCGCGTCGACGACGACTCCGTCGGCATCTCCTGCGACGAGACCACCACCGGCGAGCAGCTGCGCGTGCTGTGGGAGGTCTTCGGCTCCCGCCTGCCCGGCACGGTGGAGGACCTGGACCGCGCCACCGGCGACGCGCTCCCGCCGGGGCTGCTGCGCGAGAGCGGCTACCTGGAGCACCCGGTCTTCCACAGCCACCGCAGCGAGACCGCCATGCTGCGCTACCTGCGGCGGCTGTCCGACCGCGACCTCGCGCTGGACCGCACGATGATCCCGCTGGGCTCGTGCACCATGAAGCTGAACGCGACCACCGAGATGGAGCCGGTCACCTGGCCGGAGTTCGCCCGGATGCACCCCTTCGCCCCCGTCGACCAGGCCCGCGGCTACCTGCGGCTGATCCGCGACCTGGAGGGCTGGCTGGCGGAGGCCACCGGCTACCACGCCGTGTCGCTGCAGCCCAACGCGGGCTCCCAGGGCGAGTACGCCGGGCTGCTGGCCATCCGCGCCTACCACCGCTCCCGCGGCGAGCACGGCCGCACCGTCTGCCTGATCCCGGCCTCCGCCCACGGCACCAACGCCGCCAGCGCGGTGCTGGCCGGGATGCGGGTGGTGGTGGTCGCCTGCGACTCCGAGGGAAATATCGACCTCGCCGACCTGGCCGCCAAGATCGAGGCGCACCGCGCCGAGCTGTCGGCGATCATGGTGACCTACCCCTCCACCCACGGCGTGTACGAGGAGTCCATCACCGAGGTGTGCGCGGCCGTGCACGAGGCGGGCGGCCAGGTCTACGTCGACGGCGCGAACCTCAACGCGCTGCTCGGCCTGGCCAGACCGGGGGAGTTCGGCGCCGACGTCTCCCACCTCAACCTGCACAAGACCTTCTGCATCCCGCACGGCGGCGGCGGGCCCGGCGTGGGGCCGGTGGCGGTGCGCGAGCACCTGGCCGAGTTCCTGCCCAACCACCCGCTCAGCGACGACGCGGGGCCGCACACCGGCATCGGGCCGGTGGCGGCCGCGCCCTTCGGCTCGGCGGGCATCCTGCCGATCTCCTGGGCCTACGTGCGGCTGATGGGCGCCGAGGGGCTGCGGCGGGCCACCGAGGCGGCGGTGCTGTCCGCCAACTACCTGGCCAAGCGGCTGGCCCCGCACTACCCGGTGCTCTACACCGGCGCCAACGGGCTGATCGCGCACGAGTGCGTCATCGACCTGCGCCGGATCACCAAGGAGACCGGGGTGACCGTGGCCGACGTCGCCAAGCGGCTGATCGACTACGGCTTCCACGCGCCCACCATGTCCTTCCCGGTGGCCGGCACCCTGATGATCGAGCCGACCGAGAGCGAGGACCTGGCCGAGCTGGACCGCTTCGTGGCCGCGCTGGCCGCCATCCGCGCCGAGATCGCCGCCGTCGGCGCGGGCGCCCTGGACCGCGCCGACAACCCGCTGCGCAACGCGCCGCACACCGCGGCGCAGCTGGCGGGGGAGTGGCCGCACCCCTACGAGCGCTCCACGGCGGCCTTCCCGTCCGGTGCGGGCGGCGCGGACAAGTACTGGCCGCCGGTGCGCCGCATCGACGAGGGCTACGGCGACCGCAACCTGGTCTGCTCCTGCCCGCCGCCGGAGGCGTTCGCGGGCTGACCGCGCGGGTGCGGCCCCGAGCCGGGGCCGCACCCGCGCCGGGCGGGGCGGCGCTAGTCCACCGGGGCGATGTTGGCGAAGCCCGACCCGGCGCCGCGCACCGTGTTGTCGGAGTAGACCAGGTTGCGGCGGTCGGGGGCGCAGCGGGCGTGGTGGGGCAGGTGGAAGCCGTACCCGGGGGCGTTGACCTCGGCGGTGTTGCGGCGGAACACGTTGGCGCAGCCCCAGCCGGGCACCTGCTCGGTGACCCGGAAGCCGTGGTTGACCGCGTCCACGCCGGTGTTGTCGGTGAGCTGGTAGCCGTTGCCCTTCACCGCCACCCACATGTCGGAGAAGTGCACCCCGGTCTGGCCCGCGCCGTCGAAGTGGTTGCCCGACACGGAGCCGCCGGTGGTGCCCTCCTTGATGTCGATGTGCTCGGCCGGTACGCCCGGGCCCAGGCGGTTGGAGACGATCCGGTTGCCGTCGCTGGTGTCGGGGCCGCCCGGGGTGCCGCCGTAGCGGTCCCAGTTGCTCTCGGCCGAGCCGATGTAGACGGCCTCGCCGTAGGACGGCTGGGCGGTGCCGGTGTCGTGCACCCAGGAGCCGGTGAGCAGGTTGCCGGTGCTGCCGGCCCGGAAGTGCACGCCCTCGTCGCCGATGCCGCGCACCTCCACCCCGTCGATGACGTTGCCGCCGGAGCCGTCGAGCACGATGCCCTTGGCGGCGTCGGCGACGGTGAAGCCCTCCAGGCGCCAGTGGTCGGCGCGGTTGAGGTGGAAGCCGTAGCCGCAGTAGGAGACCTCGCGGTCCGCGGGCACGTTGGGGTCGCAGCGGCGGGCGGTGTTGGACAGCACGGCGCCGCGGGGGCCGCGCAGGGTGATCGGTTCGGCGGCGGTGCCGCTCGCGGTGGCGTAGAAGGCGCCGTCGTAGCGGCCGGGGGCCAGTTGGATCACGTCGCCGGGGCGGGCGTCGGCCAGCGCGGCGGACAGTTCGGCGGCGGTGTCCACACCGACGGTCCTGGCCGCGTGGGCGGGGGCGGACGCGCCGGCGGCCGCGAGCGCGGCGGCGGCCAGGACGAGGGCGGCGCGGCGCGCGGCGCCGGGCGGCAGGGGGCTGGGCACGGTGCGGCTCCTCTCCGGCCGTGCCGGGGCGGGGCCGGGCGCGGCCGGTCGCGAGACGCGCGGGGCGGTCTCGAGGGGCGGACGGGGGGCGGAGGCCCGGCCGTACCGTCGCACGCGGCCGCCGGCGCGTCAACGCCCCGGCGCCGCCCCGGCCGGACGGGGGCGCGGCGGGCGCGTCACCGCGGCCACAGCGCCAGGCAGGCCAGCGTCAGCGAGAAGGCGATCGAGAGCCCGGACACCGCCGGCCCGAGTGCCCGGTGCCCGCGGGTGAGCGGCAGCCGCGGCCAGCGGCCGGCGGCCAGCGTGATCCCGAAGGCGGTCAGCGCCGCGCCGAGCGTCCACAGCGCCGGCGGGACCAGGGCCCAGGCGCCCCAGCTGTGCGCCAGCGCCAGCACGGCGAGGGCGCTCACCGACGCCGAGACGGTGCCGGCCCGGTGCGGCGCCGGGCGCAGCCGGGTGCCCGACAGGCGGCGGGTGCCCACTTCCAGCAGGAACAGCCCGCCGGCCAGGCAGAGCAGCGCGGTGACGGCGGTCAGGACCGGGCCCTGGCCGGAGCCCGGGGCGGCGGGCACGTCGGCGCCCAGCAACCGCATGCCGAAGGAGTCCAGGAACTCGGTGGTGGTCCCGGTGACCACGACGGCCGAGCCGGTGGCGGGCGCGTAGCCGACGAAGGCCCGCGTACCGCCGGTGCCGCCGTTGTGCCAGACGATCTCCTCCCCGCCGATCCGGCTGCGGTGCCAGCCCAGCCCGACCTCGGTGCCCTCCCCGGCGGGGAAGCGCGGCTCGGTGGCGGCCGCGCCGGGCGCGGAGCCGTCGGCGACGGCGTCCAGCAGGCGCGTCAGGTCCGTGCCGGTCGACCAGGTGCTGGTGCCCGACGGGGCGTAGCCGGCGCTGTACCAGGGCGAGACGCGCACGCCGTTGGCGTCGTGCGGCCAGGCGGCGCCGTCGGGGACCTCGGCGGGCGCGGTCGCGACGACCGTGGCGTCCATGCCGAGCGGGCCGAGCACCCGCTCGTCCAGCAGCCGCTGGTAGGGCGTGCCGGTGAGCCGGGCCATCGCCTCGCCGAGCAGGGAGACGCCCAGGTTGGAGTAGCCGTAGCCCGGCGACTCCGGCACCTCGGCGGCGGCCGCGGCGGCGATGACGTCCTCGGCGGTGAGGCCGGCGTAGGGGTCGCCGCGGCTCAGCAGCGGCAGCAGGCCGGCCAGGGCCCGCGAGGGGTCGGTCGAGGGCAGGCCGGACTGGTGGCCCGACAGCTCCTCCAGGGTGGTCGCGGCGAGGTCGGGGTCGGCGAAGTGGGTGTCGGGGAAGGCGTCGGCGAGGGTGGTGCCGGCGGCGATCTCGCCTTCCTCGATCAGCTCGGCCAGCAGCATGCCGGTGAGGGTCTTGTGCACCGAGCCCGTCTCGAAGGGGGTGTCGGGGGTGACCGGGGCGCCGCCGGCCTCGCCGAAGCCGGCGGTGCGCCAGACGCCGTCCTCGCGCAGGGCGACGGACAGGGCGGTGTAGGGGTGGTCGCCGAGCAGTTCGCGGGCCTGCTCGGCCAGTGCGGTGTCGCCGGTCACCGGGTCGGCGGGGCGGGCGGGGCCGGGGGCGAGCGGCAGCGAGAGGAGCCCGGCCGCGAGGGCGGCCGCGGCGGCGGCGATCCAGCGCCGGCGCCGGGCCGGCGGCGCGGGCGTCTCCGGGGTGTCCTGGAGGAGGGGCATGGCGGGCTCCGAAGCAGTTAGTGATCTACGATGTAAAGGTGGCGGCAGGCGGGTTCATACAGCGAGCGCACGCGGAAGACCGGACCAACAGGCAGGCGATCGAGGTGGCACCGGCCCGGTCGGCGGGACCGGTGCCGCGGACCGGACCGCGCCTAGCCGCGCCGGCTGAAGTAGACGAGTGTGCCGACGAAGACGAGCAGGAAGATCAGGGCCGTGGTGGCGACGTAGCCGAACAGGGCGTTGTGGCCGGTGGCCAGGGTCCAGAAGGCCGTGGCGACCCCGAGCACGACAAGAATGTTCAGCGTGGCCGCGCTGGCCTTGAGAAGGACCAGCCGCTGGCGCTCGTCGCCGCCCTCGGTGCTCAGCAGCTGCGCGACCTCCGAGCGCCGCGACAGCGCCGCGATGATCACCACGTAGGCGACCATGACGCCCAGGCCGGTGAGGCCGAAGGCGGGCTCGCCCCGGTACAGCCCGACGGCGAGGTAGCACAGGCCGAGGAACAGGCCGGTGGCCGGTACGACCCACCGGTTGAGTCGGGGCATCTCAGGCGTCCTTGTCCGAGGTGGGCGGGTCGGTGTCGTCGTCGACATGGAAGACCTCCTCTACGGTACGGCCGAACAGCCGGGCGATCCGGATGGCGAGCGGCAGCGAGGGGTCGTAGCGCCCCTGCTCGATCGCGTTCACGGTCTGCCGCGACACCCCCAGGGCCTCGCCGAGGGCCTTCTGCGACAGGCCCCGGGCGGTGCGTAGTTCTCGCACGTCGTTGTCCATGCTCCCGCTGGTTCATGTCAAGTGAGCTTTACATGGAAAGTATCCTTGACATCCAGGGGTGTCAAGTCGGCTTTACATCCGGTGTCACTCCGGGGTGAGATTGCCTTGGCGGGCGGGCGGCCCCGCCCGCCGCGGCCGCCGGAGACCAGTACGCTCGCTTCACGACACCGCCTCGACCCCCGGAAGGTGGCCCCCGTGAGCGACGTCCGCGAACCCACCGGGAGCGAGCGTCCCCCAGCCGACGCGCCGGCCGGCGCGCACACCGCCACCGCCGAACCACCGGGCGTCGCCCGCTACGACCGCGCTGTCGCGCACGCCGAGGCGGGCCGGCTGTCGGAGGCGGCCGCGCTGTTCGAGGAGCTGGCCGGCGGCGCCGATCCCAGGGAGCGGGCCCGTGCCGCCCTGGGCCTGGCGGTGGTCCGGCACGACCAGGGTGATCCCGAGGCCGCGCGGCTCGCCGACGAGCTGGCGATCGGCACCGGCGACCCCGAGTTCGCGCCGCGCGCCGCCTGCCACCTCGCCGTCTGCCGCGAGCAGGCCGGCGACCCCGAGGGGGCCAGGGCCGCCTGGCACCGGGTGCTGGACTTCGAGCGTTCGCCCTACGCCGGGATCGCGCACCGCGGGCTGGCCGCGATCGCCGCGGCGGCCGGGGAGCACGACCAGGCCCGGCGGCACTGGCAGGACGCCATCGACACCGGCGATCCCGAGGCGCTGGTGCCGGCCGCCCAGGACCTCGCCCAGCACCACCTGGACCGCGGCGACCCCGAGCGGGCCTGCCAGGTGCTGGAGCTGGCGCTGCGCGGCGCCGACGACCCCGGGCTGCGGGCGGTGCTCGCCATCGGCCGGCTGGAGCAGGCCATCGCCGCCCTGGCCGGCGCGGGGGAGCGCGGCCTCCCCGACGCCGGCCGGGGCGGGCTGCCGCTCGCGGTGGAGCTGCTCGGCCGGCTGCTGCCGCTGCGCGGCCGGGCCGAGGAGGCGGCCGACGTGTGGCGGGCGGGGCTCGGCCACCCCGACCCGGGAGTGGCGGCGGAGGTGCGGGCCCGGCTGCGGCGCGGCTTCCCGGTCGACCCGGGCGCCGGGGGAGCGGCGGGGCCGGGGCCGGCGGTGTGGTGGGAGGAGTACCTGGAGTCCGCGGTGGCGCACGACCGGCTGCCGGTGCTGGCCGACGAGGCCTTCGCCGCGCTCGACCGGGTCTGCGCCGCGCTGGCGGCGGAGGGGGGCGCGGCCTCGGGTGCCGCGGCCGCGGCCGAGGTGACCGCGGCCTATGGCTGGGGCGGCGCTCTGGCCGCGAGTGTGGCGGACCGCTCGGAGCGTCCGGGCGCGTCGGCGGGCGGGCGCGACTAGCGCGCGGGCGGGCGCAGCGTCGGGCGGCTGGGCCACCGGGGAGCGGGGCGACGCGGCGGATGCGGTCCGCCTGGGGACCCCCGGCCCCCGGCCGATCGGTGCCCGGCGGGCCGGGTCGCCGGGTGGTGCGGGCTCAGGCCGCCAGGTCGGTGGGCCGGTGCGGGCTCACCACGCGGCCGTTGGGCAGCAGCTCGCCGGTGTCCTCGAAGAGCACGATGCCGTTGCAGAGCAGGCTCCAGCCCTGCTCGGGGTGGCTGGACACGGTGCGTGCGGCTTCACGGTCGGCGGCGTCGACGGGCGGACAGGCGGGGTCGTGCTGGCACATCGGGTGCCTCCGGTTCGTTCTGTCCCGCGAATGCGGGGTGCTCCTTCGTTGTGTGGCCGCTGGCCCGCGGCCCGGGCACTGGAGTAGACGCCCGGGGCGGCGAGCCGGTTCCTCCTCACAGTGGCGTCGATCACACCTGTGGTCCAGTGTGCCGCGCCGTGACGGGGAGTTACATAGCCGATTGGATAGTACTTAGGACCCTTTGCGTCCTGCTTGGGAATCGCCTAATGCGTCCGTACTGTCGGCACTCAGGCCGGGTGCGGCGCGTGGTCCGCTACATCCATCGATGTACGCGCGGCATGCGGCGACGTGCTGTGATGGTCGGGTGCGACGGTGGGGCTGGTTGGAGCGGCGCCTGTGGAGCGGGCGGCTGAGCGTGGGCGGCCTGCTGTGGGCGGGCGGCCACGTCCTGCTCGGCCTGCTGCTGTGGGGCCTGGGCCTGTACAGCAGGCTGCCGTGGGCGGTCGGTCCCGACTGGGCGCTGCTGCTGCCGCTGCTGGGGGTGTGCGCCGGGATCGCGCTGCGCAGCGGCCGCACCGGCTGGGCCTTCGCGGTGGCGTCGGTTTCGGCGGCGGCGGACCTGCTGGTGGCGGGGCCGTTCCTGGGCACCTGGATCGCCTATACCGACGTGCTGTACGCGACGGCCGCGCTGGGCGGGCGCCGGCTGGCCTACGGGGTGACGGGCGCGTTCCTCGCGGTGGTGGTGGCGGTCAGCACCGCCTGGCTGGTGTACAGCGGCAGCCTGGTGGAGGCGCTGCAGGTGGTGGCGATCCTGGCGCTGTTCACCCTGACGCCGCTGCAGACCGGGCTGACGGTGCGCCAGTACCGCGAGCGCGCGGACCTGGAGCGGCGCCGTGCGGGGGAGGTGGCGCGGCTGGCCGAGCTGGACCACCGCAACGCGATGGCGGCCGAGCGGGCCCGGATGGCGCGCGAGCTGCACGATGTGGTGGCGAACCGGCTGAGCGCGGTCGCGGTGCAGTCCACCGGCGCGCTGGCGCTGCCGGACTTCGATCCCGAGCGGGTGCGCGGTGTGCTGGAGGTGGTGCGGCGCAACAGCGTGCAGGGGCTGGCGGAGATGCGCGACATCATCGGGGTGCTGCGCTCGGGTGAGGACGTGGACGGCGACGGCCTGGTGGCGCCGAGCCTGGGCGAGGTGGGCGCGCTTGCGGACACGGCGCGGGCGGCGGGGCTGGAGGTGGAGCTCGCGGTGCGCGGGGAGGCGGGCGAGCTGCCGCCGGCGGTGGAGCTGGCCGGCTACCGGATCGTGCAGGAGTCGCTGACCAACGCGCTGCGCTATGCCGAGCCGAGGAGGGCCGAGGTGGTGCTGGAGTACCGCGGGGACGCCCTGGCGGTGCGGGTGGGCAATCCGGCGGGGGAGCGGCGGGACGGGCCGCCGGTGCCGGGCGGCGGCGTGGGGGTGGCGGGTATGCGGGAGCGGGCGTCGGTGCTGGGCGGGACGCTGGCGGCGGGCCGGGGCGCGGCGCCGCCGGGCGGGAGCGGAGCCGGGGACGGCGGGGCGGAGGCGTGGTGGTGGGTGCGGGCGGAGCTGCCGCTGCGGGGGCGGGTCGGGTGATCAGGGTGGTGGTGGCCGAGGACCAGGCGGCGGTGCGCGCCGGGCTGGTGATGATCCTGGGCGCGGCGGAGGGGATCGAGGTGGTGGGGGAGGCGGGCGACGGCGAGGAGGCGGTGCGGCTGGCCCGGCGGCTGCGCCCCGACCTGGTGCTGATGGACGTGCGGATGCCCAGGCGCGACGGCCTGTCGGCCACCCGCGAGCTGGTGGGTGAGGGTGTCTGCGATGTGGTGGTGCTGACCACCTTCGATCTGGACGAGTACGTGTTCGGGGCGCTGCGCGCGGGTGCGGCGGGTTTCCTGCTGAAGAACCTGTCGGCGGCGGAGCTGGTGGAGGCGGTGCGGGTGGTGGCGCGCGGCGACGGCCTGATCGCGCCGGGGGTGACGCGGCGGCTGATCGCGGAGTTCGCCGGGCCGGGCATGGGCGGGGTGCCCGAGGTGCCGTCGGCGGCGCTGGCCGAGTTGACGGCCCGGGAGCGCGAGGTGCTGGCCTGCCTGGGCGAGGGGCTGTCCAATGGGGAGATCGCGGCGCGGTTGGAGATGGCGGAGGCGACGGCGAAGACGCACGTGAGCCGCATCCTGGCCAAGCTGGGGCTGCGCAGCCGGGTGCAGGCGGCGATCGTGGCGCGGCGGGTGCACCGGGCGGGCTGAGCGGAGGGTCGGCGCCGGCCGCCCTGGCCGGCCCCGGATCCGGTCAGGGCGGCCGGTTCCCCGCGGCCGGCGGGCGCGCCGCGCCCGGGGCGGCCGCCGCCGTA
The DNA here is from genome assembly GCF_003002095.1 of Allonocardiopsis opalescens. GTDB lineage: Bacteria > Actinomycetota > Actinomycetes > Streptosporangiales > Streptosporangiaceae > Allonocardiopsis > Allonocardiopsis opalescens. The sequence goes on from NZ_PVZC01000004.1 coordinate 362,215, forward strand.
TCCCCCAGCGGTCTCCCCGCCCGGGGGGCGGGTAAACCGCCGCTGGTCACGTGGGGTCGGCGGGCGTGCGCGCTGCGCGGTCGGCGGGGTGTCAGCCGGGCTGCTGGACGCCGGCCAGCACGAGTTCGAGGCCGACGGCGAAGCGGTCGGCGGCGTCGCGGGTGCGGCGGTGCGCGGCGAGTGCGGCGAGGTGGGGGTGGCGGCGGGGGTCGACGGGCGGGGCGGGGGCCTGCTCGCCGGCGGCGTCGGGCTCGGGGCGGGAGGCGGTGTCGCGGACCTCGTTCACCACGGCGCCCAGTACGTAGGCGTCCAGGGTGCGGGCGGCGTCGACGACGGCGGCCCCGCGCAGGCCGAGTTCGGTGAGGGCGGCGTAGAGGGCGTCGAGGACGGCGGGGTTCTCGTAGCCGCGGTTGATCAGCAGCGGGAGCACGCCGGAGTGCTCGAGCAGCCGGTCGCGGTAGCCGGCGGCCCAGTGGCGCAGCCGGGTGTCGGGGGGAGCGGCGGGGTCGGCGGCGGCCGGCACGTCCATGACGTGGTGGACGAGGGCGTCCAGCAGCTGCTCCTTGCCGCGGGGGAAGTGGTGGTAGATGGCCATGGCCTCGACCTGGAGGGCGTCGCCGAGGCGGCGCATGGTGAGGCGGCGCAGGCCCTGGCCGTTCACGATGCGCAGGGCGTCTTCGACGATGCGGGCGTGTGACAGCCCGGCGTTGTTTCGGCTCACGCCCCAAGAATAACCTTACTGTGTAAAGGTGGTGGCTGTGTTGTCTCTTCCCAAGAACAAGACCCAATAACCCTCACCCATCGGGAAAGCCCAGATCGCGTGAGATGGAGTCGGCCGCGTCGCGGACGTGGGGGACCAGGTCGGCGCGGAGGGTGCCGCCGGCGCGCAGGCGCTCGACCGTACCGGAGACGCCGATGGCGCCGACGGTGATGCCGCGGCGGTCGCGGATGGGGGCGGCGACGGCGAGGATGCCCGGGGCGCTCTCCTCGGCGTCCAGGGCCCAGCCGCGCCGGCGGACGGCGGCGAGTTCGCGCTTGAGGGCGGCGGGGCTGGTGATGGCGGCCGGTGCGGGGGCGTCGAGCGGGGTGGGGAGTTGGCCGGCGGGGTCGGGTTCGTAGGCGAGCAGCACTTTGCCCAGGGCGGTGCAGTGGGCGGGGAGCAGGGTGCCGACGTCGAGGGCTTGGAGGCTGTCGTCGGGGCGGAAGACGTGGTGGACCACCAGGACGCGGCCTTCGTGCAGGGTGCCGATGCGCACGCTCTCGCCGCTGCGGGCGGCGAGAGCGTCGGCCCAGTTGAGGGCGCGGGTGCGCAGTTCGTTTCCGTCGAGGTAGCTGCCGCCGAGGTGCAGGAGTGCGGCGCCGAGCCGGTAGCGGCCGCTGTGGGGGTCCTGTTCGACGAAGCCGACGTGCTGGAGGGTGCGGAGGATGCCGTGGACGGTGGTCTTGGGGAGGCCGAGGGCGTTGGCGAGTTCGGCGACGCCCAGGGGGCGGGAGCGGGTGGCGAGGAGGCGGAGGATGGCGGCGGCGCGTTGGACCGACTGGATGAGTCCCGGCATGGTGCGGCCCCGTTCGTTCCCGGTGGGGCGGCGCGGTGGGGCGGGGGTGGGGTGGGTTCCCGCCCCACCGCGTGCGGCTGGGTCAGCGGCTGTCGTGTTCGACCCAGTTGAGGGTGCGTTCGACGGCCTTGCGCCAGTTGTGGTATTCGCGGTCGCGGGTGGCGGCTTCCATCTGGGGGTGCCATTCGGCGGCCTTGTGCCAGTTGGCGCGGAGGCTTTCGATGTCGGGCCAGTAGCCGACGGCGAGGCCGGCGGCGTAGGCGGCGCCGAGGCAGGTGGTCTCGGCGACCATGGGGCGGACGACGGGGACGTCGAGGACGTCGGAGAGGAACTGCATGAGGAGGTTGTCGGCGGTCATGCCGCCGTCGACCTTGAGGGTGGTGAGGTCGACGCCGGAGTCGTTGTTCATGGCGTCGACGACTTCGCGGGTCTGCCAGGCGGTGGCTTCCAGGACGGCGCGGGCGAGGTGGCCTTTGGTGATGTAGCTGGTGAGGCCGGTGATGACGCCGCGGGCGTCGCTGCGCCAGTGGGGGGCGAAGAGGCCGGAGAAGGCGGGGACGATGTAGCAGCCGCCGTTGTCGTCGACGGTGCGGGCGAGGGTTTCGATCTCGGGGGCGGTGGTGATGAGGCCGAGGTTGTCGCGGAACCACTGGACGAGGCTGCCGGTGATGGCGATGGCGCCTTCGAGGGCGTAGACGGGGGCCTGGTCGCCGATCTGGTAGCCGACGGTGGTGAGGAGGCCGTTGGCCGATTGGACGGGGGTGGTGCCGGTGTTGAGGAGGAGGAAGCTGCCGGTGCCGTAGGTGCATTTGGCTTCGCCTTCGGCGAAGCAGGTCTGGCCGAAGAGGGCGGCCTGCTGGTCGCCGAGGGCGGAGGCGACGGGGACGCCGGCGAGTTCGCCGGTGGCGGTGCCGTAGGTCTGGGCGGAGCCTTTGATCTCGGGGAGCATGGCGCGGGGGATGTCCATGGCGGCGAGGATGTCGTCGTCCCAGCGCAGGGTGTTGATGTTCATGAGCATGGTGCGGCTGGCGTTGGTGACGTCGGTGACGTGGGTGCCGCCGGTGAGCTTGTAGATGATCCAGCTCTCCATGGTGCCGAAGAGGACGTCGCCGCGTTCGGCGCGGGCGCGCAGTTCGGGGTGTTCGCGCAGCAGCCAGGCGATCTTGGGGCCGGCGAAGTAGGTGGCGAGGGGGAGGCCGCAGCGTTCGCGGAAGCGTTCCTGGCCGATGCCGGCGCCGAGTTCGCGGCAGAGCTGGTCGGTGCGGGTGTCCTGCCAGACGATGGCGTTGTGGAGGGGTTCTCCGGTGGTGCGGTCCCACAGGAGGGTGGTCTCGCGCTGGTTGGTGATGCCGATGGCGGCGATCTGGTCGGCGGTGATGTCCTTCTGGCGGAGGGCGTCGTGGACGACTTGTTGGACGTTGGTCCAGATTTCGGTGGCGTCGTGCTCGACCCAGCCGGGCTTGGGGTAGATCTGGCGGTGTTCTTGCTGGGCGATGGAGATGATGCTGCCGCTGGGGTCGAAGATCATGCAGCGGGATGAGGTGGTGCCCTGGTCGATGGCGGCGATGTACTGGGTCATGGGTGGCGCTCCTTGGGTGGGGCTTTAGAGGGCTGCGGCGGCGAGGAGGCCGGCGAGGGCGCCGCCGATGAGGGGGCCGACGACGGGGATCCAGGAGTATCCCCAGTCGGATGTGGTCTTGCCGGGGATGGGGAGGATGGCGTGGGCGATGCGGGGGCCGAGGTCGCGGGCGGGGTTGATGGCGTAGCCGGTGGGGCCGCCTAGGGAGAGGCCGATGCCGACGACGAGGAGGGCGACGATGAGGACGCCGGTTCCGGAGAGGGTGAGCCCTTCGACGGTGCCGCTGGCGATGATGACGAAGACGAGGACGAAGGTGGCGATGATTTCGGTGATGAGGTTCTGGGTGGTGTTTCGGATTTCGGGTGCGGTGGAGAAGATGCCGAGGACGGGTTGGGTGTTGGCGCGGAACTGGCCGAGGTAGGCGAGCCAGCAGAGGACGGCGCCGGTGATGGCGCCGAGCATCTGGGCGGCGATGTAGATGGGGACGTTGGCCCATTGGCCGGTGTTGGCGGCGAGGCCGATGGTGACGGCGGGGTTGATGTGGGCGCCGGAGAGGGTGAAGCTGGCGTAGGCGCCGGCGAGGACGGCGAAGCCCCAGCCGAAGGCGATGGCGACCCAGCCGGCGGCGTGGGCCTTGGACTTGCCGAGGGCGACGGCGGCGCAGACGCCGTTGCCCATGAGGATGAGGATGGCGGTGCCGATGAATTCGCCGATGAAGATGGATGCGGGTGTCACGGTGGTCCTCTCCACGGGTGGTGGTGGGCCGGTGTGCCGGGTGGGTGGTGGGTTCCGGCGGTGTGATCGGTGTTCGGCATTGTCGTACGGGCTGCGGTGATTGTGGCCTGGGTCACCCTGGTTGTGTCAATGATCTGTGCGTGTGCGGGTTGTTTCTGTGGGTGATCGTTGCGGGTCGTTGGGTGGACGGTAGGTGAACCGGTGGTCGCCGGTTGTGGTCGTGTGGCTGTCGGGAGGTGGGTCGGGCGGCGGTCGCGGGTGGTGGTCGTGCGGGGCGTAGGATGTGCGCGGCCCGTTCGGTGTGGTGAAGGGATGTCAGTGATGTTCGGTGGCCGCAGGCCGAGTGAGCAGGCGCAGCGGGGTTTTGAGGCGGATCGGGAGCTGGCGGGGCGGCTGCCGGAGTTGCTGCGGGCGGCGTCGGAGGCGGAGGCGGCGCTGCGGGCGGCGCAGGAGCGGGGTGCCGAGGCCGAGGAGTTGCGGCCGCTGGGTCTGGCGCTGGATGGGGCGCTGACGGATGCGGTGCGGGCGGCGTATGCGGCGCAGCGGGTGGCGGTCGGGGCGCGTGGGCGTGATGACCGGGTGTACCGGCGGCGGCGGTTGGCTCGGCCGGAGGTCAAGGAGTTGACGCTGCGGGCGGAGCGGTTGTTGACGATGCGTGAGGCGCATCGGCTGCATGGGATCGCGCGGGTGTCGCCGCGGGTGCCTGTCTGAGTTTTCGTGTGTGGGGTGCGCCCGTCGGTGTGGTCGGCCGGCGGGCGTTTTGGTGTGCGCGAGGGTCAGGTGCGGGAGGCGATGAGGGCGGCGACGCCGTCGAGGATGGTGTGGAGGCCGAATTCGAAGGCGTGGTGGGGGTCGTGGGCGGTGTTGTGGGCGGCGCCGACGGCGGCTCCGATGGCGGCGGCGGTGGGGTAGCGCTGGGGGTCGAGGAGTTTTTCGAGGTGGGGGGCGTGGGCTTGCCACCATTGGGCGTCGGTGAGTTGGGTGTCGGTGTGGGTTCGGGTGGTTTCGGCGAGGGTGCGGGCGCTTGAGCTGACGTGGCTGAGGATGAGGGTGAGGACGGAGTCGGTCTCGATGGGGGTGAGGCCGGTTCCGGTGAGGGCGTTGAGTTCGCGGTCGTATTTGGCGGTGGTGTTGGGGCCGAGTACGGGGCGGGTGGTGGCGGTGGCGGCGAGCCAGGGGTGGTGTTGGTGGAGTCGCCAGTTGCGGTGGGCGACGTCGTTGAGGCGGTCGCGCCAGGGGGTGATGGGGGGTGGGTGCGGGGGGTCGAGGGTTTCTGCGTTGACGGTGTCGGTCATCAGGTCGATGAGTTCGGCTTTGCCGGGGATGTGGGTGTAGAGGGACATGGTGGCGGCGCCGAGGTGGTCGGCGACGCGGCGCATGGACAGGGCGTTGAGGCCGTCGGTGTCGGCGATGTGGATGGCGGCGCGGACGATGGAGGTGACGGTGAGGCCGGGGCCGCCTTTGCGGCCGGGGGCTTCGCGGGTGCGCCAGAGCAGGGCCAGGCTGCGTGCGGGGTCGCCTCGTCCGGTGTGTTCCACGGTCGTCACCTTAACGAACCACTGTTCCGTATGTTGTACGGTACCGCGTATGTTCCGGCGGGGCGGGGCGGCTCCGCCGGTGGGTCGTGCGGGGTGAGGGGGCTGGGTGGACGCGGTGGCGGGTGCGGCGGGGCGGCTGGTGCGCTGCGGGGTGGTGTTCGAGCCGGGTGATCCGGCGCGGTGCGGGCGGGTGGTGTTCTACCGGGCCGATGAGGGTGTGGCGGTGCCGTCGGGGGTGGGGGAGCCGGGCGAGGTGGTGGTGGCGCTGCCGGAGTCGGGCGGGGTGGTGGTGCGGTCGGTGCCGGCGGTCCGGTTGGGTGTGGCGGACGCGCTGGGGGTGCTGTGCCGGGCGCGGGAGGGCGCGGGGTCGGGGGCGCATCCGTCGGCGGTGTTCTGGGGTGCGGTGGTGGTGGAGGCGCTGGCGCTGGTGGGGCGGGGCCGGGTGCTGCCGGGGGTGTCGGCGGGGGGTTTCGACGCGTGGCGGGTCGGGCCGGTGGACGGGCGTGCGGGGGAGGCGCTGGGGGCGCTGGTGGCGGCGATGCCGGCGTCGGCGCGGGCGGTGCCGCTGCCGGGTGGCGGGGTGCGGCTGGCCGATGGGCGGGGGCTGGTGCGGGAGTTCGTGGACGCGGTGGCCGACGGGGTGGTGCGGACGGCGGCGGCGCCGGCGGCGGTGGGTTTCGCGGCTTTCGCGGCGGTGGAGCCGGTGGGTGTGGAGGGGCTGCGGGAGTGGGCGGCGGAGGCGGCGGCGGGGGTGGACGCCGGGGTGCGGGTGTCGCTGCGGGTGGAGTGTGTGGAGGGTGCGGGGGGTGAGGGGCCGCCGCCGCTGCGGGCGGTGGTGCAGGTGCATGATCTGGCGGATGCGTCGCGGGTGGCGGACGCGGCGGCGCTGTGGGCGGGGTCGGCGCCGGGGTTCGGGGCGGGGGCGCCGATGGAGGCGGCGGTGGCGGTGCGGCGGGCGGCGCGGGTGTGGCCGGTGCTGGAGGGGCTGCTGGGGCGGGCGGTTCCGGACGCGGTGGCGCTGGGGGATGAGGAGGTGGCGGAGCTGCTGGGGTCGGCGGGTGAGCGGCTGGCGGCGGCGGGGGTGGCGGTGCACTGGCCGCGTGAGCTGGTGGCGGATCTGGCGGCGCGGGTGGTGGTGGGCGGTGATGAGGTGCGGGCCCGTGGCGGGGGCGGGGTGCTGGGCGGTGGTCCGGTGGCTTTGGATTGGCGGTTGGCGCTGGGGGGTGAGCTGCTGAGCGAGGCGGAGATGGCGGCTTTGGCGGCCGAGCACCGTCCGGTGGTGCGGCTGCGGGGGCGGTGGGTGCTGCTGGCGCCGGGCCTGGGGGAGCGGCTGCGGGACCGCGGGTTGGAGCCGGTGGCGCCGGTGCGGGCGCTGGGCGCGGTGCTGTCGGGTGCGGCGGTGGTGGACGGGCGCGCGGTGGAGGTGGTGGCACGGGGCTGGGCGGCGCGGCTGGCGGAGCGGGTGGCGGCGGGTGAGGGCGGGTCGGAGCCGGTGGGTGAGCCGCCGGGTCTGGCGGGGCGCTTGCGTGATTACCAGTTGCGGGGGTTGCGGTGGCTGGTGCGGATGACGGGTCTGGGGTTGGGCGGCTGCCTGGCCGATGACATGGGTTTGGGCAAGACGGTGACGGTGATCGCGCTGCATCTGCACCGGGCGGCGGATCGGGAGTTGCGGGGGGCGGGGCCGACGCTGGTGGTGTGCCCGGCGTCGGTGCTGGGCAACTGGGAGCGGGAGGTGCGCCGGTTCGCGCCGGGGGTGGCGGTGCGGCGCTTCCATGGGGCGGGGCGTTCGCTGGAGGGCGCGGACGGGGGCTTCGTGCTGACGACGTACGCGACGATGCGGGCGGACGCGGGTGTGCTGGCGGGGCGCCGGTGGGGGCTGGTGGTGGCCGATGAGGCGCAGCTGGTGAAGAACCCGTGGTCGGGGACTGCGGCGGCTTTGCGGCGGGTGCCGTCGGCGGCGCGGGTGGCCTTGACGGGGACGCCGGTGGAGAACGAGTTGGCGGATCTGTGGGCGGTGCTGGACTGGACGACTCCGGGGCTGCTGGGTTCGCTGGGGGAGTTCCGGGAGCGGTGGCGGGCGGTGGAGGAGGACCGCGACGCGCAGGCGGCGGCGCGGTTGGCGCGGCTGGTGGGTCCGTTCGTGCTGCGGCGCCGCAAGTCCGATCCGGGGATCGCGCCGGAGTTGCCGGCGAAGACGGTGACGGATCGGCCGGTGGGGCTGACGCGGGAGCAGGCGGGCTTGTACGAGGCGGTGGTGGCCGAGGCGCTGGAGCGGATCGCGGCGGCGGAGGGGATGGCGCGGCGGGGGCTGGTGATGGGGCTGCTGACGGCGTGCAAGCAGATCTGCAACCATCCGGCGCAGTTTCTGAAGGAGGCCGATCCGGTGCTGGCGGGTCGGTCGGGGAAGTTGGAGCGGCTTGAGGGCCTGGTGGACACGGTGGTGGCCGAGGGGGGCGCGGTGCTGGTGTTCACGCAGTATGTGGCGATGGGGCGGCTGCTGGTGCGGCGCTTGGCGGAGCGGGGCGCGGGGGTGCTGCTGCTGCACGGGGGGACGCCGGTGGCGGAGCGGGAGGCGATGGTGGCGCGGTTCCAGGCGGGGGAGGTGCCGGTGTTCGTGCTGTCGCTGCGGGCGGCGGGCACGGGCTTGAACCTGACGCGGGCCGACCATGTGGTGCATTACGACCGGTGGTGGAATCCGGCGGTGGAGGAGCAGGCGACGGATCGTGCGTACCGGATCGGGCAGACGCGTCCGGTGCAGGTGCATCGGCTGGTGGCGGAGGGGACGGTGGAGGAGCGGATCGCGGCGCTGCTGGAGTCCAAGCGGGAGTTGGCGGAGGCGGTGCTGGCGGCGGGTGATGAGGGGGCGGCGCTGACGGAGCTGTCGGACGGGGAGTTGGCGGAGCTGGTGGCGCTGCGGGAGGTGCGGTGAGCGGGGCGGAGGAGGCGGGCCGGGTGCGGGGGTTCGCGGCGTTCGCGCCGGGGGCGGCGCGGGCGGGCCGGTTCGCGCGGTCGTGGTGGGGGAACGCGTGGGTGCGGGCCTTGGAGGACACCTCGCTGGACGCGGTGCCGCTGCGGCGGGGCCGCAGGTTCGCGCGTTTGGGGCAGGTGGGGCCGATCACGGTGAGTCCGGGCCGGTTCGCGGCGCCGGTGCACGGCGCCGACGGGGGCTCCTACCGCTGCTCGGTGGCGGTGGAGGAGTTGAGCGGGGCGCAGTGGGAGCGGTTCTTGGACCAGGTGGCGGCGTCGGCGGGGCATGTGGCGGCGCTGCTGGAGCGGGACATGCCGCATGAGCTGGTGGCGGCGGCCGCGGATGCGGGGGTGCCGCTGCTGCCGGGGATCGGCGATGTGGAGCCGGAGTGCGACTGCGACGCGTGGGAGCTGCCGTGTGAGCATGCGGCGGCCTTGTGCTTCCAGGTGGCGTGGCTGCTGGACGCGGATCCGTTCGTGCTGCTGCTGGCGCGGGGGCGCAGTGAGGCGGAGCTGCGGGCGGAGTTGGCGCGCCGCAGTGTGCGCGTCGGCGGCGGGGGCGGCGCCGGGGCGGATGCGGGGGTGGTGGCCGCGGAGGTGTTCGGGGCGGAGGTGGCGGGGCTGCCGCCGCTGCCGGGGCCGGTGGAGGCGGCTGAGGCGGTGGCGCCGCTGGTGGGGGCGGGGCCGGCGCCGGGGGTGGAGGTGGCGGGGCTGGTGGCGCTGGCGGCCGACGCCGCGGCGCGGGCCCGCGCCGCACTGGCCGCCGGGCCGGGTGGGGTGGGGGAGGCGCTGTGGCCGCGGGGCGGTGTGCGCGCGGATGCGGCGCGGTGGGCGGCGGGCGGGGTGGATGAGGGGGCGAGGGGGCGGCTGGCCGCGGCGGCGGGTGCGACGGTGGCGGAGTTGGAGGTGGCCGCGGCGGCGTGGCGGGTCGGCGGGGCGGCCGGATGGCGGGCCGCCGAAGAGCTGTGGGAGCCCGAAGGTGCGGAGCTGGCGCGGGCGGAGGCGGCGCTGGAGGGGCTGGGGGGCGGCTGGGTGCGGGAGGCGAACCGGTGGAGCGGGCCGGGCGGTGTGCAGCTGCGGTGGGGGGCCGACGGGCGCTGGTACGCGTTTTCGCGGCGGGGCGGGGTGTGGTGGCCGGCGGGTGCGGGCGCGCGGGATCCGCAGGGGGCGCTGGCGGCGGCCGGGGGTTCGCCGGGGCCGCGGTGAGCCCGGGGGGCGGGCCCCGGGGGCGGGGGGTCAGCCGCTGCGGCGGGCGCCGAGGTGGAAGGCGACGTTGACGATCATGATCATGACCAGGACCGCGCTGAGGCCGATGGGTCCGGCGATGCCGCCGGCGATGGCCGACAGGGGGATGGCCATGATGAGGGAGCCGATGGTGACGCCGGCCGCGGTGTTGCGGCGGGCGACCTCGACCTGGGCGGCGGCCTCGGAGACGGGCGGGGTGGGCTGCTGGAGGTGGGCGAGGCGTTCGGCGACGCGCTGGTCGATGATGTGGTCGAGGCGGTCGGCGAGGGATTCGGCGATCTCGGTCTCGTACTCGCGGCCGAGGCTTTCGCGGGCGGCCAGGGAGGCGGCGACCTCGTCGCGCGGCACGTTGGCTTGCGTCATATCGTGATTATCCGGTACTGGGGCGGTGGTGGGAAGGCGGGTCAGCGGTCGGCGCCCCACACGGTGACGAGGTAGAAGCCGATGATGCCGGCGAAGGCGACGAGGACTCCGGCGCCGTCGGCGACGTAGCCGCCGACGATGGTGACGGGGATGGCGGCGACCAGGCACAGGATGCCCATGACGAGGCGCAGCACGGAGCCGTCGACGCGTCTGCGCTGGGTGGGGTGGGCGGTGGTCTTGATCTGGGTGAGCTGGTGGGCGACCTCGGCGCGCACCCGGGCGTCGATGGCGGCCTCCAGGTGTTCGGCGAGGGAGGCGGCGACGGCGTCGTCGTAGTCGGGGCCGAGTTCGCGGCTGGTCTTGAGCGAGGTGGCGATGTCGTCGGTGGGCAGGTGGGCGGTGGTGCGGGCGGGCACGGTCGTCATGGGGTCCAGTATCGGGCGGGTGGGGGGGGGCGCGCAGGGCGCGCGGCGCGATCTCGGGGTTAGTTCGGGGGCGCCCCTGAGGCGCGGTCGGGGTGTGCGAAGGCCCCGCCGGGCGGTGGGCTCGGCGGGGCCTTGCGGTCGGGCGGGTGTCAGCTGGCGAAGTCCAGCAGCGGCCGGGCGCGGCTGGGGTGGCGCAGCTTGGACAGGGACTGCTTCTCCAGTTGGCGGATGCGCTCGCGGGTCAGGCCCAGGTGCTTGCCGATCTCGTCGAGGGTGCGGGGCCGGCCGTCGATGAGGCCGAAGCGCAGCGACATGATGGTGGCCTCGCGCGGTTCGAGGTCCTCCAGCGCCTTGCGGAGCTGGTCGGCCATGAGCTGGCGGTCGACGACCTCGGAGGCTTCGGCGGCGTCGATGTCCTCGATGAGGTCGCCGATGCGGGTCTCGCCGTCCTCGCCGATGGTGGAGTCGAGGCTGATGGGCTGGCGGGTGATGCGCAGCAGTTCCTCGATCTGGGCCGGGGTGCGGTCCAGTTCCAGGGCGAGTTCCTCGGGTGTGGGTTCGCGGCCCAGGGTCTGGTGCATGTCGCGTTCGAGGCGGCTGACCTTGCTGAGCAGTTCCAGGACGTGCACGGGCAGCCGGATGGTGCGGGCGGAGTCGGCGAAGCCGCGCTGGATGGCCTGGCGGATCCACCACATGGCGTAGGTGGAGAACTTGAAGCCCTTGGTGTAGTCGAACTTCTCCACGGCGCGGATGAGGCCGAGGTTGCCCTCCTGGACGACGTCGAGGAGGGACAGGCCGCGGTCGCTGTACTTCTTGGCGACGGAGACCACGAGCCGGAGGTTGGCCTCCAGCATGTGGGACTTGGCGCGGCGGCCGTCCTCGACCAGCCAGTGCAGTTCCTCGTCGGTGACGGGGGCGCCCTCGGCGTCGGGGTTGTCCAGCCGGTATTCGGCGTAGAGGCCGGCTTCGATGCGCTTGGCGAGTCCGACCTCCTCTTCGGCGGTCAGCAGCTGGCGGCGGCCGATGGCCTTGAGGTAGGTGTGGACGGAGTCGCCCATGGCGGGCGACTGGTCGTCGAGGTCGGCTTCGTTGTCGTCGGCTTCGGCGCGCAGCTGCTCGGTGACGGCGGCCTCGGCCTCGGCCGGGGTCTGGGTGTCCCCGGGGGTGTCCGGGGTGGATGTGTCGCTCTCGTTGGCCAGCTGTACGCCGGCGTCGGTCAGCTCGCGCAGGATCGAGCGGCCCTCCGAGGCGGTGATGCCTGCGGCGGAGAACGCTGTTCGCAGCTCCACGAGGGACAGGTGCCCCTGGGAGCGCCCCCGCGCGATCAGTTCGTCCAGTGCCTGGGTGGCGGCCGCCTCCAGGGACGCCGCGCGCGGCGCCAGGGCGATCTTCGACATGAGGGGCACCTCCCTCCCTTCAACGGCTTGAAGTGGCGCGCCCCTCGGGTCCGCCGGGCCGGTGGTCCCGCGCGCCAATATGTCCAACGCTCGGGGTGGTCAGATGTTCCCCGTAGTCTCCACACCCCGGGCGGAAGTGGCCTAGATCACGCTCCGGATCGTTGTGTTGGGGCGGGTGGATCGCATAATGGCCGCTTCCCGGGGCGGGGGTGGGGCATGCGGGGTCAGGCGGGGCGGGGGGTGCGGCGCAGGGCGGCCAGGTCGGGTTTGCCCGAGGGCAGCAGCGGCAGGGCGTCCCGCAGTTCCAGTTCGCGGGGGGCGGCGTAGCGGGGGAGGGTGGCGGCGGTGTGCTCGCGCAGTTCGGTGAGGGTGGGGGGGGGGCCGCGGGGGACGACGACGGCGGTGACGCGCTGCCCCCACTCGGGGTCGGGGCGGCCCACGACGGCGACCTCGGCGACGCGGGGGTGGGCGGCCAGGGCGGCGGCGACCTGGCCGGCGGCGACCTTGCGGCCGCCGGTGGTGATGACGTCGTCGCTGCGCCCGGCCACCGCCAGGCGGCCGGCCTGGAGGGCGCCGAGGTCGGCGGTGCGCAGCCAGGGGCCGTCGCGGTGGGCGGCGGTGAGGTCGGGGCGCAGCCGGTAGCCGGAGAACAGGACGGGGCCGCCCAGCAGCACGGTGCCCAGGGGTGTGTCGGGGGCGCGGGGGGTGAGTTCGGTGGGCGGGTCGGCGGGGGCGCCGGTGTGGACGGCGACGCGCACACCGTCCAGGGGGGTGCCGTCGTAGACGCAGCCGCCGCAGGTCTCGGTCATGCCGTAGGTGGTGGTGAGGGTGGCGCCCAGGGCGCGGGCGCGCTGGAGGAGGGCGGGTGGGGCGGCGGCGCCGCCCACCACGATGGAGGCCAGCCCCGACAGGTCGGCGCCGGCCTCGGTGAGGCGGTGCAGCTGGGTGGGGACGAGGGAGGCGTGGCGGGCGCCGGCGGCCAGGGCGGCGTCGAGGTCCAGGCGGCGCTGGAAGACGGGGGCGGCGCCGGCGAGCAGGCAGCGCACCAGCACCTGCAGGCCGGCGATGTGGTCGGCGGGCAGGGCGCACAGCCAGGGTTCGCCGGGGCGGGCGCCGAGGCGGTCCAGGGAGGCGCGGGCGGAGTGCTTGAGGGCGGCCGCGGTCAGCTCCACCCCCTTGGGGGGGCCGGTGGAGCCGGAGGTGGCGACGACGGCGGCGACCTCGGGGTCCACGCCGACGGCGCCGGGCAGCCGGCGCAGCCCGTCGGGGGTGTGGGCGGCGGCCGGGCGCATCGCCTCCAGGACGGCGCGCACGCGGGCGGCGGGCAGGTCGGGGGAGACGACGAGGAGGGCGGGGCCGGTGCCGTCCAGGGCGGCGGCCAGGTGGGTGAGCAGCTGAGGGCCGGCCGCCGCCACGTGGGCGTGCAGCGGGCGGGAGGTCATGGTCGCCGAGCCTATCCCAGGCGCCGGGGGGCCGGGCGGGGCGGGCGGGGGCGTGGCGGCGAAGGGGTGTCGGGCCGTTTGTAAGGTGGGGCAGGCAGAAGCGGGCGGCGCCGACCAGGGGCGACCCGGGCGGTGCGGCCGGTCTGCGACACCGGTACCGGGAACGGAAATGAGGGCTGACCGTGAGCGGCGTGATCGCCTGGAAACCGTCGGGGGACTACACCGACATCGTGTACGAGACGGCCGAGGGCATCGCCAAGATCACCATCAACCGGCCCGAGGTGCACAACGCGTTTCGGCCGCAGACCCTGTTCGAGTTGCAGCACGCGTTCAACGTGGCGCGCGACGACTCCGAGGTGGGGGTGGTGATCCTCACCGGGGCGGGTGAGCGGGCGTTCTGCTCGGGCGGCGACCAGAAGATCCGCGGCGACGACGGGTACCTGGGCGATGACGCGGTGGCGCGCCAGGGCATCGGGCGGCTGAACGTGCTGGACCTGCAGGTGCAGATCAGGCGGCTGCCCAAGCCGGTGGTGGCGATGGTCGCCGGGTACGCCATCGGCGGCGGCCACGTGCTGCACGTGTGCTGCGACCTGACGATCGCGGCCGACAACGCCCGCTTCGGGCAGACCGGCCCCAAGGTGGGGTCCTTCGACGGCGGGTACGGGGCGTGGCTGCTGGCGGAGACGGTGGGGCTGAAGAAGGCGCGGGAGATCTGGTACCTGTGCCGCCAGTACGACGCCCAGGAGGCGCTGGCGATGGGGCTGGTGAACACGGTGGTGCCGCTGGCGGAGCTGGAGGCCGAGACGGTGGCGTGGGCGCGGGAGATGCTGGAGAAGTCGCCGCTGGCGCTGCGGATGATCAAGGGGGCGATCAACGCGGTCAGCGACGGGGCGGCCGGTATGCAGCAGTTCGCCGGGGACGCCACGATGCTGTACTACATGTCGGAGGAGGCCCAGGAGGGCCGCGACGCGTTCAAAGAGAAGCGGCGCCCGGACTTCGGCCGGTTCCCGCGGCGCCCGTGAGGCCGCCCGGCCCGCTGGAGTTCTCGGTGGCGCTGCGCGGCCCGCTGCGGTCGCTGGTGCGCCGCGAGGGGGTGCTGGTGGCGGGCGCGGCGGGGTGGGGGGAGTTCTCGCCGCTGCCCGGCGCCGACCCTTGGGAGGCGGCGCGGTGCGCGGCGGCGGCCCGGGAGGCCGCCGAGGAGGGCTGGCCGGCGCCGGTGCGCTCCCGGGTGCCGGTCAACGCCACCGTTGCGGCCGTGGGGCCCGAGGCGGCGGCGGGTTTGGCGAAGCGGGCGGCCGCGTCGGGCTGCCTGGTGGTGAAGGTGAAGGTCGCCGAGCCCGGGCAGGGGGAGGCCGACGACCTCGCCCGCCTGGAGGCGGTGCGCGACGCGCTGGGGCCCGCCGGCAGGGTGCGGGTGGACGCCAACGGCGGCTGGGGGGTGGAGCGGGCGGTGCGGATGATCCGGCTGCTGGACCGCTTCGGCCTGGAGTACGTGGAGCAGCCCTGCGCCACCGCCCGGGAGTTGGCGGCGGTGCGGCGCGCGGTGGACGTGCCGGTGGCGGCCGATGAGTCGGTGCGCACCGCCGCCGACGCCGCGCGGGTGGCGGCTTTGGCGGCGGCCGACGTCGTGGTGCTCAAGACGGCGCCGCTGGGCGGGGTGCGGGCCGGTCTGCGGGCGGCGGAGGCGTGCGGGCTGCCGGTGGTGGTGTCCAGCTGCGTGGAGACCTCGGTCGGCCTGGCCGCGGGGGTGGCGCTGGCCGCCGCGCTGCCCGAACTGCCCTACGCGTGCGGGCTGGGCACCGCGTCGCTGCTGGCGGAGGATGTGGCGGTGCCGCCGCTGGCGCCGGTGGGCGGGTATATCGCGGCCGGGCGACCGGTCGCCCCTGATCCCGCGCGGGTCGCGGCGTGCGCGCCCGTTGCGGCGCGGCGGGGGCGGTTGGTGGCCGCGTGGCGGGCGGCCGGCGAGCAGGCGGCGCACGCCGGGGCGGGCCGGTGAACCCCTCCACGGCGCTGGCGCGGGTGCTGGCCGACGAACTGGCGCGGCTGGGGCTGCGCGAGGCGGTGATCGCGCCGGGTTCGCGCTCCACTCCGCTGGCGATGGCGCTGGCCGCCCACCCCCGGGTGCGGGTGCACGTGCGCATCGACGAGCGCAGCGCCGCGTTCTGCGCCCTGGGGCTGGCGCGGGCGTCGGGCCGCCCGGCCGCGGTGGTGTGCACCTCGGGGACGGCCGCCGCGAACCTGCACCCGGCGGCGGTGGAGGCCGGCCAGGCCGGGGTGGGGCTGCTGCTGCTCACCGCCGACCGCCCTCCGGAGCTGCGCGACACCGGCGCCAACCAGGCCGTGGACCAGATCCGGATGTTCGGGTCGGCGGTGCGCTGGTTCAGCGAGGTGGGCGTCCCCGAGGAGCGGCCCGGGATGGTGGGGTACTGGCGGTCGCTGGCCGGGCGGGCGTGGGGGTGGGCGGCCGGCGCCGACCCCGGGCCCGTGCACCTCAACATCGCGCTGCGCGACCCCCTGGTGCCCGACGGCGACCCCTCCTGGGTGGAGCCGCTGGACGGGCGTCCGGGCGGCGCGCCCTGGACCGCGCCCGAGCCGGTGCCCGAGGCGGCGGCGGTGGAGCTGCCCGCGGTGGAGCGCGGGGTGCTGGTGTGCGGGGACACCGGTGAGGACCCGGCGCCGTTCGTGGCCGCCGCGCACGCCGCCGGGTGGCCGGTGCTGGCCGAACCCACCGGCAATGCCCGCTACGGGCCCGCCGCCGTCGGCTCCTACCGGCACCTGCTGGCGGTGGCGGAGTTCGCGGCCGCGCACCGCCCCGAGGCGGTGGTGACGCTGGGGCGGGTGGGGCTGTCGCGGCAGGTGCTGGCCTACCTGCGCACCGCCGGCGTGCACGTGGCGTGCGGGGGCGGCCCCCGCTACGCCGACCCGGTGCGCACCGCGGCGTCGGTGGGGGCGGGGCGGGCGCGGGTGGTGGTGCCCGGGCGGCGCCGCGGGTCGGGGGCGTGGCTGGCGTCCTGGCAGCGCGCCGACGCCGCGGCGCGGGCCGCCGTGGACGCCGAACTGGACGCCGGCGGGCTGAGCGAACCGCGGCTGGCCCGCGACCTGGTCGCGGCGCTGCCCGAGGGGTCGCTGCTGGTGGCGGGCTCCTCCATGCCGGTGCGCGACCTCGACGGCTACGCCCGCCCCCGCACCGGGGTGCGGGTGATCGGCAACCGGGGGGCCAGCGGCATCGACGGGCTGGTGTCGACCGCCGTGGGCGCCGCCCTGGCCCACCAGGCCGCCGGCGGGGGGCGGGCCTTCGCGCTGCTGGGCGACCTCACCTTGCTGCACGACCAGAACGGGCTGCTGCTGGGGCCGGGCGAGGAGCGCCCCGACCTGGTGGTGGTGGTCGCCAACAACGACGGCGGCGGGATCTTCTCCACGCTGGAGCAGGCCGAACACCCCCAGGTGTTCGAGCGCCTGTTCGGCACTCCCCACGGGGTGGGTGCGGACCGGGTCGCCGCCATGGCCGGCTGGCCCCATCTGCTCCTCGACCACCCCAAGCAGCTGCCCGACGCCCTCGCCGAACCCGGCCCCCGCCTGGTGGAGGCCCGCACCGACCGCGTCGGGCAGGCCGCGTTGCGCGCCCGCGTCCAGCAGGCGGTGGCGGCGGCGGTGCGCGACATGGAGTGAGGGGGGCACCGGCGGCGGCCGCCGCGTTCCTCCGGTGTGCGCTGCGAGGTCGGGCTGGTGGCGGACTAGCCGGTCAGGGCGTCGGCCATGACGCGGAACTTGTTGTCGGCCTCGGCGAGTTCGGCGGCCGGATCGGAGTCGGCGACGATGCCGCAGCCGGCGAACAGGCGCGCGGTGGGGCCGTCGATGTGGGCGCAGCGCAGCGCGATGCCCCACTCGCCGTCGCCGCGCTGGTCCACCCAGCCCACCGGGCCCGCGTAGCGGCCGCGCCCCATGCCCTCCAGTTCGCGGATGGCCTCCAGGGCGGCCGGGGTGGGGGTGCCGCACACCGCGGCGGTGGGGTGCAGGGCGGCGGCCACCGACAGGGCGGTGCGGTCGGCGGCCAGGGTGCCGTGCACCGGGGTGGCCAGGTGCTGGACGTTGGCCAGGCGCAGCAGCCGGGGACGGTCGGCGATGTCCAGGTCGGCGCACAGCGGCGCCAGGGCGGTGCGCACCGACTCCACCGCGTAGCGGTGCTCCTCGGCGTCCTTGGCGGAGGCGGCCAGCCGCTCGGCCAGCGCCCGGTCCTCGGAGGGGCCGGCGCCGCGCGGGCTGGTGCCCGCCAGCACCAGCGCCTCCACCGAGCGGCCGGACCGGCGCACCAGCAGCTCGGGGGTGGCGCCCACCAGGCCGTCCACGGCGAAGGTGTAGCAGTCGGGATGGCGGCGGGCCAGGCGGTCCAGCAGGGCGCGCTCGTCGATGGGGGCGTCGGCGCGGGCCAGCAGGTCGCGCGCCATCACCACCTTGTCCAGGCCGCCGGAGCGGATCCGCGCCACCGCGGCGGCCACCGCGCCGCGCCACTGCTCGGCGGTGCGGGCCCCCGGCGACCAGCGCAGCGGACCCGGCGGGCGGGGGGCGTCCACCAGCGGGGCGGGCGGGGCGGCGGGGTGGGCGCCGATGGTGGTGAACCAGGCGCGGCCGCCGCGCCGCCCCAGCACCGCGGCCGGCACCTCCAGGACGGACCCGGCGTCGGCGGGGTCGAAGGTGAAGGAGCCGAAGGCCACCAGTCCGCTGCCGGGCACCTCCAGCGGGTCGTGCACCTCGGCCCGGTCCGCGAGCGCGGCCAGGCTGCGGGTCGCCGCGTCGAAGCGGTCGGCGCCACCGCCCGGTCGCACCCGTGCGGTGCGCCCCCAGGCCACCATGCCCTCGCCGCGGCGCAGCCACGCCGCCACCGGTCCGCGCGGCAGCCGCGCCGCCAGCGGCCCGGGGTCGCTCACCTCCACGGTGCGCACCACCAGCGGCCCGGGCAGCGGATCAGGGGCGTCCCACGCGACACTCACGGTCATCCACTCTAGACGCGCCCGCCTGCCCCACCCGGCGGCGGCGTGCGCAAACCCCCTCACACCGCACCGCCGCACCCGTCACCCGCCCCTGCGGCGCACGTCACACCCCGGCCGTCTCCTTCGGGGCGGCGCGGCGCCGCCGGTCACAACAGGGTCAGCTGGGTTGACTCGGGCTCGGGCGGCGGCGCGGGAGCCGCAGCCGGGGTCGGCGCGACGCCGCGGGCCACCGCGGTGGGGGTGGGGGCGGCGCGGCGGCCGACGCCGTGGCGGCGGGCCAGGATGCGCACCCGTTCGGCGATGCGCCGCTGGTAGGCGCGGGGCGCGTAGGCGCCCGACCCGTACAGCTGCCGGTAGCGGGGGACCAGGGCGGGGTGGTGCTCGGTGAGCCAGGCCGCGAACCACTCGCGGGCGCCGCCCGGGCGCAGGTGCAGCACGATCGGGGAGACGTGGGTGGCGCCCGCCTGCGCGGCCTGCCGCACCGCCGCCTCCAGTTGGGCGGGGGAGTCGCTGAGGTAGGGCACGACCGGGCCCATCAGCACCCCGCAGCCCACCCCGGCGTCGGTGAAGGCCGCGCACACCTCCAGGCGCTTGGCCGGGTGGGGGGCGCCGGGCTCCAGCAGCCGGGCCAGCTCGCGGTCCACCGAGCCCACCGACACGTTGACGCTCACCGGGGCGGTGGTGGCGGCGTCGGCGATGAGTTCGAGGTCGCGCAGGATCAGGGAGCCCTTGGTGAGGATGGAGAAGGGCTGGCGGGCGTCGCGCAGCGCGGAGATGATGCCGGGCATCAGCCGGTAGCGGCCCTCGGCGCGCTGGTAGCAGTCGACGTTGGTGCCCATGGCGATGTGCTCGCCGGTGTAGCGCTCCCGCCAGGAGGGGGCGGCCAGCTCCTTGGCGGCCAGGGCGGGGGCGTTGACCTTCACCACGATCTGGGAGTCGAAGTCGCGGCCGGTGTCGAGGTCCAGGTAGCTGTGGCTGCGGCGCGCGAAGCAGTAGGTGCAGGCGTGGGAGCAGCCCCGGTAGGGGTTGATGGTGTACCCGAAGGGCACCCGGGAGGCGCCGGGCACCCGGTTGATGATGCTGCGGGCGTGCACTTCGTGGAAGGTCATGCCGCGGAACTCGGGGGTGTCAAAGGTGCGGGTGACGGCGGCCCGTTCGAACAGCGCGCCCGTGCCGTCGTCGGCCGCCCGCAGTTTGTCCCAGCGCATGCGCACCCCCGTCTGACCGTCGTGACCTGGATCGACTCAGCCATCATAGAACATGTGTTCGAAGATGTCGGTGGGGTGGGGTGAAGGTTCGGCAGGGGCCGGATCCGGCGGTGCTCCCCGGGAGGCGCGCGCTCGGCGGCCGTCGCGGCCGGCGTGACGGGAGCGGGACCTAGGCTCGTGCCGTGAGGGCCGCCGGCCGCCGGCGGAAACCGCCGCTCGACCGGAGGTGCGACATGGCCAGCAGGTTCACCGAGCTCGCGATCGACTGCGCCGATCCCGGCGGTCTCGCCCGCTTCTGGTGCGCGGTCCTGGGTTATGAGGTGCGCGGTGAGGACGACGGAGTCGTCACCATCGGCGCACCCGAGGTGCCCGAGGGCAGGAGGCGGCCCGGGCCGGTGCCGCCGGAGCTGACCTTCGCGCCCGTGCCCGAGGGCAAGACCGTCAAGAACAGGCTGCACATCGACCTCAACCCCACCGACCGGGAGCAGGGCGAGGAGGTGCGCCGCCTGCTCGACCTGGGCGCCCGCTACGCCGACGTCGGCCAGGGCGATGAGAGCTGGGTCGTGCTCGCCGACCCCGAGGGCAACGAGTTCTGCGTCCTGGCGGGCCGCCACCCCTGACGGAGCCGGGCCGGCGGGCGGCGGGGCCGCTAGGGGCGGGTGCGGCGGCGGCGCGCGAGCGCGGCGCCCACCGCGAGGGCGATCGCCAGCGCGCCCAGTTGGGCGGGGACGGTGATGGCGGCGTGCACGGACTCCAGGCCCGGGGAGGCCAGTTCGGCGGCGGTCGCGGGCGCCGACGGGTCGGGCAGCAGCGGCAGCGCGGCGATGGCGGCCAGCAGGAGGGTCTGCGCCGGGTGGCGGTGGAGGCGGTAGGCGGCGGTGGTCGGTCGGGAGCGGTCGCGTGCGGTACGCATGCCGCTTTGACGCGCGACACCGGAACTCCGTTCAATCCCGTTCCGCCCGCACGCCCGCGGTACCGGCGTCCGGCGGGGCGGCGCGCGGTCCCGCCCGCGGCCGGCCGCACGCGCCGGCGATGCCGTGTCCGCCCCCGGGTCCGCCGTGCCGCCCCGGCCACTATTGCGAATAGTTCGCAAGAAGGGCGTACACTGGCGGGCGGTGTCGACATGGTCCCAACCCGTCGGCCAGGGCGGCCGGGGTGGCGCGAAGGCGCACCCCGGCCGCCGTACGCCCGGTACCGTGGAGCGGCCCGCCCCGTCCCCCACCGCAGGAAGGGCCCATGCGCGCCCGGACCCGCCGCGCCGCAGCGCTGGTCGCGCTGGCGGCGCTCCTCGCCGCCTGCCAGCCGGCCCGCTCCGACGTCTCCAGCACCGCGCCGCCCGCCGCCGCGCCGGTCCCCGCCGACTGCCCGGGCGACCCCGAGCG
The DNA here is from genome assembly GCF_003002095.1 of Allonocardiopsis opalescens. Classification (GTDB taxonomy): domain Bacteria; phylum Actinomycetota; class Actinomycetes; order Streptosporangiales; family Streptosporangiaceae; genus Allonocardiopsis; species Allonocardiopsis opalescens. The sequence continues at coordinate 383,040 of NZ_PVZC01000004.1, forward strand.
GCCCAAGCGGCAGCTGCGGGGCGCCTGGATCGCCACCGTGCACCACATCGACTGGCCCTCGCGGGCCGGGCTGAGCGCCGCCGAGCAGCAGGAGGAGTACCGGGCGCTGCTGGACGAGGCCGTCGCCCTCAACCTCAACGCGGTGTTCGTGCAGGTGCGGCCGCAGGCCGACGCGTTCTACCCCTCGGCCTATGAGCCGTGGTCGCGCTGGCTGACCGGCGAGCAGGGCGCCGACCCCGGCTATGACCCGATGGAGTTCCTGGTCGCCGAGACCCACGCCCGGGGCCTGGAGTTCCACGCCTGGTTCAATCCGTACCGGATCGGCGAGTACGAGCTGGAGGAGCTGCACCCCGACCACCCCGCGCGGCGCCACCCCGGTTGGACCGTGCGCTACGGCGGCGCCCTGCACTACAACCCCGGGCTGCCGCACGTGCGCGACTTCGTGGCCGACGCGATCGTGGACACCGCGGTGCGCTACGACGTCGACGGGGTGCACTTCGACGACTTCTTCTACCCCTATCCGGTGGCCGGGGAGGAGTTCGACGACGCCGCGGCCTACGCCGCGCACGGCGGCGGCGCCGCCGACCGCGACGACTGGCGGCGCGCCAACGTCGACGCGCTGGTCTCCCAGGTCTCGGCGCGGCTGCGCGCCGCCAAGCCCTGGGTGAAGTTCGGGATCAGCCCGTTCGGGGTGTGGCGCAACGCCGCCACCGACCCCAGCGGCTCCGACACCCGGGCCGGGGTGCAGAACTACGACGACCTGCACGCCGACGTGCGCACCTGGATCCGGTCGGGGTGGATCGACTACGTCGTGCCGCAGCTGTACTGGCCGCGGGGCTTCACCATCGCCGACTACGACGTGCTGGTGCCGTGGTGGGCGGCCGAGGTGGACGGCAGCGACACCCAGCTCTACATCGGGCAGGCCGCCTACATGGCGGGGGAGGACGACCCCGCCGCCTGGCGCGACCCCGGCGAGCTCGCCTCCCACCTGGCCGCCAACCGCGAGTACCCCCAGGTCGCCGGCGACCTGTACTTCAGTATGACCAGCCTCGGCTCCAACGCGGCCGAGGCGGCCGGGCTGCTGCGCGCGGGCCCCTACGCCGCCCCCGCGCTGCTGCCCGAGCCCACCCGCGCCGCCACCGGGCGGCCGCCGCCCGGCCCCGTCGGCGGCCTGCGGGCCGCCGCCGGCCCCGACGGGGCGGTGGAGCTGGCCTGGAGCCCCGCCGAGCGGGCCCGCGCCTACGCGGTGTACCGGGTGGAGGAGGCGGCGGCCGGCGACCCGTGCGCGCTCGCCGACGCCTCCCGGCTGATCGCGGTGGTGCCCGCCACGGGCGAGCCCGCCCACACCGACCCCGCGCCGCCCGAGGGCACCGCCGGGTACACGGTCACCGCGCTGGACCGGCTGCACGCCGAAAGCGCGCCCGCGCCGCTGGTGCCGCCCGCGTCCTGAGGCGCCCGGCGCGGTAGACGATCTTGTCGCGGGGGCACACTCCGAAGCGACGGCCCCCGCCCGTCCCCTCGGCCGCCCGCCCCCGGCGCACCCCGGCCACGGGTCCGCGGCGGTGCCGGCAGCTTCCGCCCGCCGCGCCCGGCGCGGCCCGCCCCCGGGAGGAGCAACCCCCATGGCGCTGTCCATGGACGAGCAGCGCAGGCTCGCCGAGATCGAGCAGCAGCTGGCCCGCCAGGACCCCCAGCTCGCGCGGTTCCTCGCCGAGTTCGACGGCGACCGCCCCGCCGAGGCGCGCCCCGCCGCGCCGCCGCCCCGCGAGGCGCGGGCGCAGGGGTGGGCGGCGTGGGCGGCCCTGGGGGTGCTGGTCGTCGCGGTGGTGGCCGCGCTGCTGGCCACCGCGCCCCGCACCGCTGCCCCGCCCCCGGCCGAACCCGCCGCCTCCCCGACCGCCACCGCCGCCCCGCCCGGCACCGCCGCGCCCGCCCCCTCGGCCGCGCCCTGAGGCGTGCGCCGGCCCGGGCCCCACGGGCCCGGGCCGGTGTGCACCCGAGGGGCTAGAGGTTGCCCAGGAAGTCCGCGGCGACCGGGGCGGCCGCGCTCCCGCCCGACTCGCCCTCCTCCACGATGACCGCGAAGGCCAGGTCGTCATCGGGGCGGAAGCCGATGAACCAGCCGTGGGTGGGCGGCTCCCCGCCCTCGGGGGCGGTGCCGTACTCCGCGGTGCCGGTCTTGCCGTAGGTGCCCGAGGGCAGCCCGGCGTCGGCGGCCGAACCCGACTCCACCACCGCGCCCATCAGCTCGCGCAGCTGCTCGGCGTGCTCGATCGGGCGCGCGGACGCCTCCTGCTCCACCTGCGGCTCGGTGACCAGTACCGGGGGCCGCCACTGGCCGTCGGCGACCGCCGCTGCCACCCCCGCCATCAGCAGCGGGCTGGCCGTCACCAGGCCCTGGCCGAAGGAGGCGGTGGACAGCTGCACCTGGTCGGCGGGCACCGGGAAGGAGCCGCTCTCGTCGGGGATGCCGATGGCCAGCTCGGAGTTGAAGCCGTACAGCTCGGCGGCGTCGGTCAGCGCCTGGGGGTCCAGCAGCTCCTGGGTCTGCATCACCATGGTGGTGTTGCAGGACTCGGCGAAGGCGCGCAGGAACGAGGTGGAACCCAGCTCGCCGAACTCGAAGTTGCGGAAGGTCTGCCCGCCGACCTCGGTGTTGCGCGGGCACTGCACGGTGTCGTCCAGGGACAGCCCGGCCGCCAGCAGCCCGGTGGCGGTGACCACCTTGAAGGTGGAGCCGGGCGGATACTGGCCGGAGATCGCCCGGTTGAAGCCGCCGGGCACGTTGGCGGCGGCCAGGATCTCGCCCGTGGAGGGGCGCAGCGCCACCAGCGCGGTGGGGGTGTCCTGGTCGACGATGGCCGACGCGGCCGCCTCCTGCACGGCCGGGTCCAGGCTGGTGTGCACGTCGGCGCCCGGCTCGCCCTCGATGGTGCCCACGTCGGCGACGGGCTCGCCCTGGGCGTCGAGGATCTGCACGGTGGAGGTGGGGGTGCCGGCCAGGTGGGCCTCCCAGGCCTGCTGGATGCCGCCGACCCCCGCCGGGTCGCCTTCGGCGTAGGCGGGGCCCAGCCGCTCCAGGTCGCCGGCCTCGGCTTCGCCGAGGGTGCCGGTGAGCATCTGCACCGAGCCCGAGGCGCCCGAGCCGTCCAGGCGGGAGCCGTCGGCGGCCAGGATCGCGCCGCGCTCGCCCCACTGCGCGGCCAGGCCGAAGCGCTGCCCCTCGGCGAGGTCGGGGTGCACGGCGGCCGGGGACCAGTCGACGGTCCAGCGGCGTTCGGCGACCGTCAGCGGCAGGGAGCCCTCGTAGGTCCACGCGCCGGCGTCGGCCAGTTGCAGGGTGGCGGTGAAGGCGGCGGTGGCGGCCTGGTCGCCGGTCTCGGCCACCGAGGTGACCTCCACCTGGGTGGCGGTGACCCCCAGGTCCTCGGCGAGCGCCTGGTAGGGGCCGGACAGGTCGGCGCCCTGGGCGGTGAGCGCGCCCATCGCCGCGTGGTCGCCGGCCTGCCAGGCGGCGGCGAAGTCGGCGGCCGCCTGCTGGGGGGAGCCCTGGGTGCGCAGCAGCCACCACGCGCCGGCGCCCAGCGCGACCACCAGGGCGGTGGCCACCGCGATGACCGCGATCAGCGTGGACCGGCGGCGGGGCCGGCCCGGCGGGGCGTGGGCCGGGCCGCCGGATTTGGCGGGCGGCGGGGGCGGGAAGGCGGCGCCGGACATCTGTGCCTCCGAAGGAGGAGAGGACAGGTACGAAGACAGCGGTGTGGGCGCCGGGCGGGGGCGGCGCAAACGGTCAACGAGCCTACCGGGCCGCCCCGGGAACCCGGCCGGGGGTGGAACGAGTACGGCCCCGCAGACCTGGTGGTCTGCGGGGCCGCACCCCACGTTTGGCCGGTGTGGCGGTCGCCTCTCGGCGCGGTGCACAACGCGGCTCCTGCCGGCCGTCGGGCCCTCCACCACGGTGGCGGGCCGATCGGCCGCGGTATTCCGCGAAGGCGGTAGTTGAGGCCCGGGGGACACTTGCTACCACACCGACCACTGGAGACTAACCGATCGGCCCGGCGCGATGTTCCCGCCCGCCGAGATCCGCCCCGATGGTGGCGCAGGTCACACCGTGCGGGTGGTGGGCGGTTCGGGGGGCGCGGGGGCGTAGCCGGGGGCCCGCTCCTGGCCGCTGAGCGCCCCGATGGCGTCCATGATCGCGTCGGTGGCGGCGCGGCGCGCCCGCGCCTTGTCGGCCTGCCCGGCCCAGGCCGACAGGTCCACCGGCGGGCCGAAGCGCACCCCCACCCGGTGCAGGCTGGGCAGGATCCGGCCGCGGCGCACGATGCGGTCGGTGCCCACCACCGCCATCGGCACCACCGGCACGCCCGCCGTCAGCGCCAGGTAGGCGATGCCGGTGCGGCCCCGGTACAGGCGGCCGTCGCGGGAGCGGGTGCCCTCGGGGTAGATCCCGAACAGCTCGCCGTCCTTGAGGACGGCCAGGCTGTCGGCGAGGGCGTCGGAGGCGCCGCGGCCGGCGCCGCGGGAGATCGACAGCTGCCCGATGGCGCGCAGGAACCACGCCACCGCCCGCTGGGCGGGGTTGCCGCCGGCGAAGAACTCGGCCTTGGTGACGAAGGTGAGGCGGCGCGGCAGCGCCACCCCGGCGAACAGCGGGTCCAGCAGCGACAGGTGGTTGCCGGCCAGGATCGCCGCCCCGTGGGCGGGGACGTGCTCGCGCCCGCTCACCCTGGGCTTCCACAGCAGCCACACCAGCGGCCGCAGTACGGCGCGCGCAGCGGTGTACAGCACCCGACCTCCCCCGGAAAGCGCCCGAACCTGCCACCGCGACCCTACCGGCCCCGCCCGCCGCCGCACCCCCCGGCGGCCGCCGGGGGGTGCGGGAGGGGTGGCCGGGTGGCGAACGGTGCGCGGCCGGACGCGCAGTGTTGCCGGAACGGAACGTGTCGGCCCTTCCCCCCGGGTTACCGGCGGGTTATTTCTTACATGTCCGGTCCGACTCCCGAAAGGCACTGCCCCATGCGTTCCCCCGCTCGACGTGTGCTCAGCGCCGCGATGGCCGCCGTGGCCGCCTGCGCCGCCCTGCTGATGGGCGCCGGCCCCGTGCACGCCGCCCTTCCTCCGGCGGAGCTGCGCGCGGTCACCGACAACTACCTGTTCTCGGTGTCCATCGGCTCCTTCCTGTCCGCCCGCAACGCCCAGGCCTACGGCGACCAGCTCGACTGGAGCTCCGACGCGTGCTCGTGGTCGCCCGATGAGCCGCTGGGCTACGACTTCACCCCCAGCTGCTACCGGCACGACTTCGGGTACCGCAACTACCGGGCGCAGGGCCGCTTCACCGAGAGCGCCCGGCTGGCCATCGACAACAACTTCCGCGACGACATGTACGACGAGTGCGCCGGCAACTCCACCTGCCGGGGCGTGGCCAACGTCTACTACTGGGCGGTGCGCGAGTTCGGGGCGTCCTCGGCCAGCACCGCCGAGGCGCTGGAGAGGGCCGGCGCCGAGCAGCAGGCGCGGGCGCTGATCGCGCGCGCCGAGGCGAGCGGGCGGCCCGTGGGCTGAGGCCGCAGGGACGAACCCGCAGGGCCCGCACGCCGCGTGCGTGCGGGCCCGACCGCGTCGCGGGGGGCGGGTGCGGCTAGGTGAAGACCTTGCCGGGGTTGAAGATCCCGGCCGGGTCCAGCGCCGCCTTGACGGCGCGGTGCATGGCCAGCACCTGTGGGCCCAGTTCGCGTTCCATGCCGCGCCGCTTGAGCAGCCCCACCCCGTGCTCGCCGGTGACGGTGCCGCCCAGGTCCACCGCGGCGTCCACGATCTGCTCGAAGGCGTCCTGGGCGCGGGTGCGGGCGGCGTCGTCGCCGCGGGGGGTGATGAACATCGGGTGCAGGTTGCCGTCGCCGGCGTGGGCGACGTTGGCGATGCGGGTGTCGTGGCGGGCGGCGATGTCCTCGATGCGCGCCAGCATCTCGGGCACGGCCGAGCGCGGCACGCACACGTCCTCGGTGAGCAGCGGCCCCAGCCGCTCCAGCGCCGGGTAGGCCAGCCGCCGCGCCGAGAACAGGGCGTCGGCCTCGGCCTGGTCGGTGGAGCGGGCGCTCCAGGCGGCGCCGGCCTCGGTGAAGCAGCGGTGCAGGGCGTCGGCCTCGGCCTCCCCGGCCGCCCCCGGGGCGTCGCAGCGCGCCAGCAGCAGCACCTCGCCCTCGGCCGAGAGGCCCATGTTCTTCCAGGCGTCCACCGCGCGCAGCGTCTCGCGGTCGACCAGCTCCAGCGCCGAGGGCTCCAGGCCGGCGGCGGTGACGGCGGCCACCGCCGCGCCGGCCGCCCGCAGCGAGTCGAAGGCGCCGGCCACCGTGCGCTCGGCGGCGCGCGGCCCCGGGCGCAGCCGCACCGTGACCTCGGTGATCACCCCCAGGGTGCCCTCGGAGCCCACCATCAGCCCGCACAGGTCGTAGCCGGCCACCCCCTTGGCGGTGCGGCGGCCCAGCCGCACCACCTCCCCGGCGCCCACCACCGCCTCCAGGCCCAGCACGTAGTCGCGGGTCACCCCGTACTTCACGCAGCACAGGCCCCCGGCGTTGGTGGCGACGTTGCCGCCGATGGTGGACCAGGGGGCGCTGGCGGGGTCGGGCGGGTACCACAGGCCGCGCTGCGCGCAGGCGCGGCGCAGGTCGTCGTTGACGACGCCGGGCTGCACCACGGCCAGCCGCTCGGCGGGGTCGATGAGGGTGACGGCGTCCATCGCGTCCATCGCCAGCACCACGCACCCGTCCACGGCGTTGGCGCCTCCTGACAGGCCGGTGCCCGCCCCGCGCGGCACGATGGGGACGCGGTGGCGGGCGCACCAGGCGACGGTGTCGCGCACCTCGGCGGTGCCGGCGGGGCGCACCACGGCGAGCGCGGCGCCCACCGGCGCCCACTCGGCCTCGTCGTGCAGGTAGCGGGCGGTGAGGTCGGGGTCGGTCAGCACCCGGCCCTGCGGCAGCAGGCCGCGCAGTTCGGCGAGTGCGGCGGGCAGGTCACGGCCGGACGTCATCGGCGCCTCCCAGGGGGTCGTCGGCGGGCACGCGGGCCGCCGCACAGCCTCTCACACGCCTTGGCGGCCGATCGGCGGCGCCTCACAGCCAGTCGCGCCGCTTGAACTGGGCGTAGACGATGACGCCGCTGGCCGCCAGCAGCACCACCGCCATGACCACCCCCCACCCCCGGCCGGTGCCGGGGTAGGGCACGTTCATGCCGAAGAAGCCGGTGAGGGCGGTGGGGACCGCGATGATCGCCGCCCAGCCGGTGACGCGTTTGACGATGATGTTGGTGCGGTCGGCGCGCAGGCTCACGTCGGTGTCGAGGACGGACACCACCATCTCGCGCAGCGCGTCGCTGGCCGACACGGCGTAGGCGGCGCGGTCGTGCAGGTCGCGGTAGTAGGGCAGCGGGTCGGCGCCCAGCACCTCGGCGCCGTGGCGCTGCAGGTCGTCCACGAGTTGCTCCAGCGGCAGCAGGCCGCGGCGCAGCCGCAGCAGCGAGCGGCGGATGGCGTAGCAGCGGCGCTGCACCGCGCCGCTGGGCGGGGCGGTGGCGGCGAACAGGTCGCCCTCCACGTCCTCGGCGCGCTCGTCCAGGTCGCGCAGCGCGGTGTGGTAGCGCTCCAGCACCCAGTCCAGCAGCGCGTGCAGCAGGAAGGCCGTGGTGGTGCCGCCTATGGACGCGGGCGCGGGCCCCTGCCAGCGCTCCACGACCTCGGCCAGGTCGACGGCGTCGCCGTCGCGGACGGTGACGAGCACCCGGCGACCGACCAGGACGGTCAGTGCGGGGGGCGCGTGGTGGGCGTCGCCGGCGGGGGGTGTGCGCACGTCCAGGGCGAGCAGGCCGCGGTAGTGGGCCAGGCCGGGGCGGCGGTGGGGCAGGCGGGCGTTGGAGCGGGCGAGGTCGTGCAGGTCGATCTGGGCGGACAGGGTGCGCCAGGCGGCGTCGTCGCCGCGGTCGAGGTCGGCCCAGGCGGTGGCGCGGGGGTCGGCGGCCAGCCGGTCGGCCAGCTGAGCGAGCGGGAAGTCGGCGGGTGCCGCGTCCGTGCCGTACAGGCGGGTGCGCGCCATGGCCGCCAGCCTAGGCGCCGGCCGGCGCGCACGGGCGGCGCGACACCCGGGGACGGCCCAGGTCAGGCGGGTGGGGCGGGGGAGGCCGCCCCCGTGGCGGCCTCCCCCGTGGTGGCGGGTGTCAGGGCGCGCCCGCGGGCACCCGCTCGCCGGTGGGCGGGGCGGGGGCGGGGTCGGCCTCGCTGATCCCGAAGCGCTCGTGCAGCCGCCGCAGCGGCGCGGGCGCCCACCAGTTGGCGCGCCCGGCCAGCCGCATGAACGCCGGGACCAGCACCGCGCGGATCACGGTGGCGTCCACCAGGATCGCCAGGGCCAGGCCCAGGCCCATCATCTGCAGGTACATCACGTCAGAGGTGGCGTAGGCGGCGAAGGACACCGCCAGGATGGCGGCGGCCGCCGAGATGAGGGGGCCGCTGCGCTGCAGGCCCAGCGCCACCGAGGCGGTGTTGTCGCCGGTGCGGTCGTACTCCTCCTTGATGCGGGCGAGCATGAACACCTCGTAGTCCATCGACAGCCCGTAGGCGATGCAGAACATCAGGATCGGGATGGAGGACTCCAGGGTGCCGGTGGGGGTGAAGCCGATCAGGCCGGCCAGGTTGCCCTCCTGGAAGACCCACACCAGCGCGCCGAACATCGCCGCCAGGCTCAGCAGGTTCAGCACGGTGGCCTTCAGCGGGATCAGCAGGCTGCCCGACAGCAGGAACAGGATCACGAAGGTGAGGGCCAGGATCACCCCCAGCAGCAGCGGCAGCCGCTCCACGACGGAGTCGCGGTAGTCGGTGAGGTTGGCCGGGCTGCCGCCGACCAGCACCGGGGCGGGCGCCTCCACGGCGCGCACCCGGTCCACCAGGCCGAAGGGGTCGGCCTCCAGGCCGGCCAGCTCCGGGACGGCCGACACCCAGGCGGCGTCCTGGCGGGTGAAGCGCTCGGCGTCGGCCGGGGTGGGGGCGCGGTGCAGGGCGCCGTCGCGGAAGGTGCCGGCCGCCGAGTCCACCTGGGCGATCCCCTCCACCCGCGACAGCTCGCGGGCGTAGTCGGCCAGCTGCCGGGGGCCGGTGGCGGAGGTGTCGGGCGCCACGATGTGCAGGGCGTCCATCTCCTCGGCGTGGAAGCCGGCCCTGATCTGGTCCTGGACCTGGCGGGCGGCGGCGTGCTCGGGCAGGATCCGGTCGTCGGGCAGCCCGAAGCGCAGCCCCAGCGCGGGGGCGCCCAGCACCCCCAGCAGCACCACCGCGGCGGTGCCGGCCGCGACCGGGCGGCGCATCACCGCGGCCGCGGTGCGCGCCCACACGCCCGACGTCCCGTCGGCGGCCTCGGGTGGGCGGGTGTGGCGGCGGGGGGCGAACAGGCCGCCCAGGGCGCCGCGGCCCAGCATTCCCAGCAGCGCCGGCAGCACCAGCAGCGCGCCGGCCGCCGCGCACACCGCCACCGCGATTCCGGCGTAGGCGAAGGACCGCAGGAAGGCGAAGGGCAGCGCGAGCAGGACGGCCAGCGACGCGGCGACGGTCGCGGCGCTGAACAGCACCGTGCGCCCGGCGGTGCGCACCGTCGTCTCCACGGCCGCGGCCACCTGCGCGCCGCGGCGCAGCTCCTCGCGGTAGCGGGCGATGACGAACAGGCAGTAGTCCACGCCCAGGCCCAGACCCATCAGCAGGGTCAGGTTCAGGGCGAAGGTGGAGACGTCCACCAGCGCGGTCACCGGGCGCAGCACCGCCAGGGTCGCCGTCATCGTCAGCACCGCCAAGCCCAGCGGCAGCAGGGCCAGGCGCACGTGGCGCAGCAGCACCAGCAGCAGCACGAACACGGCCGGGAAGACGATCATCTCGGCGCGCACGAAGTCGGCGGTGGACAGCTCGGTGATCTCCCGCGACGCCTCCTCCCCGCCGCCCACGCCCACGGTGTAGGCGCCGGTGTCGCGGGTGAAGGCGGGGGTCAGCTCGGGCAGCACCTCGCGGCGCACGGTGTTCACGTCGCCGGGCAGGTGCGCCACGATCAGCGCGCTGGCGCCGTCGGCGCTGCGCATGGCGGGGCTTTCCTGGCGCGTCCAGTAGGAGTAGGCCTCGCCCACCCCCTCGAAGGCGGCCAGCTCGGCGGTGAGGGCGCGCCCGGCCTCGGCCATGGCGGGGTCGTCGACGCTGCCGGAGGCGGCGGTGACGACGAGCACCACGTTGGGGGCGGCGGTGTCGAAGCGGGCGGCCAGCTCCTGGGCGGAGCGGTCGGATTCGGAGCCGGGCGCCTCGAAGCGGGCCAGGCCCAGCGCGCCGACGGTGGGGGCGCCCAGGACGGCGGTGGCGACCAGCACCAGCAGGGCCGCCACCACCGCGGTGCGGCGCCTGCGGTACAGCAGCCGGCCCAGGCGGGCCAGCACGGCCCGGGAGGGGGCGGCTTGGGAGGGGTTCACGGCGGTCGGGGCTCCTCGCGGCGAAACGGTCCAGGAGGGGGCGGGATGGGGCGGCGTGTGGGCTCCGGCTCCGGGCCCGCCCGCAAAAGGCGATAGATTGCTCGTGTTCGCTCCGAAAATACGAGCGATTGCTCGTGTTAGTCAAGGTGCCAAGGTGGTGGCATGCCCGACAACGCATCCGGCCCCGCCCCGGCCGTGCGCCGCCAGCGGCGCGGCCTGCGGCGGATGGAGGAGATCCTCGACGCCGCCGAGGCCGTCATCGCCGAGGTCGGCTACGAGGAGGCCGGCACCAACGCCATCGCCGCACGCGCCGGCGTCTCGCCCGGCTCCCTCTACCAGTTCTTCCGCAACAAGGGCGAGATCCTGGACGCCCTGATGCCCCGCTACATCGAGCAGTCGCGCACCTTCTGGGCCGAGCAGCTGGGCCCTGAGGCCGCCCGGCTGCCCATGGCCGAGGTCGTCGACCGCACGCTGCGCGCCGCGATCGCCCTCAAGGACGCCCGCCCCGCCTTCTGGGTGCTCTCCCACGGCTCGGCCACCTCGCCCCGCCTGGCCGCCGCCTCCGCCGAACTGCGCGCCGAGACCGCCGCCCGCCTGGCCGCGGTACTGGCCGCCCGCGCCCCCCACGTGCCCGCCGCCGACCTCGACGTCGCCGCCCACATCGCCCTGGCCGCCGCCCGCGCCGTGCTGCCGATGACCCTGGGCGCCGACGCGGGCCGCCGCGACGCCGTCATCGCCGGACTGCGCGCCATGCTCACCGGCTACCTGGAGTCCGCCACCGCGGGGCGCGACGAGTGAACCGCGCGGGCCGTGCTAGAGTCGGTCCAGTTGCAGTCGCTGATTTCGCTTGTACCCCAGGGCGCGCCCGCGGAGTTCTTTGACCAGCGGGCTTTCTTCTTCTCCGGAGGCAGATCCCGCAGCAACGGCCGGTCGGCACAGTGCGGGCCGGGATCTGGATCACATGGAGATACCGAATATGGCGCAGGGCACCGTGAAGTGGTTCAACGGCGAGAAGGGCTTCGGCTTCATCAGCCAGGACGACGGCGGACCGGACGTTTTCGTCCACTTCAGCAACATCGTCGGCACCGGCTTCAAGAACCTCGAAGAGAACCAGCGGGTGGAGTACACCGTCACGCAGGGCCCCAAGGGCCCGCAGGCGGAGAGCGTCACCGGCATCTGAGCCGCTGCTAAGCGCTCGCGCGGGGCCCGCCCGGAGAGATCCGGGCGGGCTCCGCGCCCCTTTCTGCGCCCCGGCAACGGCTCGTACCATGGGAAGATCCACCACCCCGGCCGAGGAGGACACGGTGACCGCACAGCAGGCGGACCCCGCAGGCGACGACGGCGCCCCCCGCTTCCGCGGGCGCAAGAACGGCGCCTACCGCGAGGTCTCCGACGAACTCGCCGCCTGGATGCGCACCGGCTGGGCCGACACCGAGCGCCGCGACCTCGCCCCCCTCGAACAGGCCCCCTACGCCGCCAAGCGCCGCGCCGCGCTGTCGGCGCGCTACCCCGGCGAACGCCTCGTCGTCCCCGCCGGGCCGCTGAAGACCCGCTCCAACGACACCGAGTACCGCTTCCGCGCCGCCAGCGACTACGTCCACCTCACCGGCGACCAGACCCCCGACGCCTGCCTGGTCCTCGAACCCCGCCCCGGCGGCGGCCACGACGCCACCGCCTACCTGCTGCCCCGCTCCGACCGCGGCAACGGCGAGTTCTGGCTCGACGGCCAGGGCGAACTGTGGGTCGGGCGCCGCAACAGCCTCACCGAGGCCGAACGCCTGCTCGGCCTGCCCTGCCGCGACGTGCGCACCCTGCCCGAGGTGCTGCGCGCCGCCGCCCCCGCCCCCGTGCGCGTCGCCCCCGGCCACGACCCCGCCCTGGAGGCCGTCCTGGCCGAGGTGCGCCCCGGCACCACCGAGCAGGCCGCCGCCGCCGACACCGAACTCCAGGAATTCCTGCACGACCAGCGGCTGGTCAAGGACGACTGGGAGATCGGCCAGCTCCAGGCCGCCGTCGACACCACCGTCCGCGGCTTCGCCGACGTCGTGCGCGCCCTGCCCCAGGCCGTCGCCACCTCCGAGCGCTACATCGAGGGCACCTTCAACCTCCGCGCCCGCGTGGAGGGCAACGACGTCGGCTACAGCACCATCGCCGCCGCCGGCCCCCACGCCACCACCCTGCACTGGGTGCACAACGACGGCCCCGTGCGCCCCGGCGAACTGCTGCTGCTGGACGCCGGCGTGGAGACCCACACCCTCTACACCGCCGACGTCACCCGCACCCTGCCCGTGTCGGGCACCTTCACCCCCGTCCAGCGTCAGGTCTACGACCTCGTGTACGCCGCCCAGCAGGCCGGCATCGACGCCGTCGCCCCCGGCCGCCCCGTGGCCGACTACCACCGCGCCGCCCAGCGCGTCCTCGCCGAGGGCCTCATCGCCTGGGGCCTGCTGGAAGGCCCGCTGGAACGCGTCCTCGAACTCGGCCTCCAGCGCCGCTACACCCTGCACGGCACCGGCCACATGCTCGGCCTGGACGTCCACGACTGCGCCGAGGCGCGCACCGACGCCTACCACGACGGCACCCTCGAACCCGGCATGGCCCTCACCGTCGAACCCGGCCTGTACTTCCAGCCCGACGACCTCACCGTCCCCGAACACCTGCGCGGCATCGGCGTGCGCATCGAAGACGACGTCCTGGTCACCCCCGACGGAAACCGGAACCTGTCCGCCGCCCTGCCCCGCACCGCCGACGAGGTCGAGGCGTGGATGGCGCAGATCGCGGGAGGGTGATCTGTCTCCGTTGACGCACTCCGGGACCAGGCGACCCGATGGGACGAAGCTGTCCGCAGAGCCGAAGACGGACGGACGGTGGCGGTCATCGCGCACGGCGAGCACGTGGCCGACGTCGTGCCCTCGGGCCACCTTGAGCAGCTGCGGGAGACCATCGAAGTCCTCACGGACACTGAAGGCATGCGCGAACTCGCCGAGGCCGAGAAGGCGGTGCAGCGCGGAGACGTCGTACGCGTCGTCGACGCCGTGCGTGCACTACTGAACGAGCGCACGTATGACCTCGTCGTGGCCTAACCGGCACGGCACACCCTGACCGGCCTCAGCCCGTCGCCGCCCGCCCCCGCCGCACCGCCTCCACGGCCACGGTTCCCGCCACCGCGACGGCGATGCCCACCAGCGGGGCGATGAAGAAGCCGGTGGAGTTCGACCACCACGCCGCCGCGCAGGCCAGCGCGTACACGGCCAGGTTCTCCCAGCGCACCGCGGGCAGGTCCGAGGACTCGGGCAGCCCGGAGCGCCAGCGGCCCAGGAAGTCGCCGATCAGCACCCCGCCCAGCGGCGGGATCAGCACGCCCAGCCAGGTCAGGTAGTCCAACAGGTGGTCGTAGATGCCGGTCACCGCCAGCAGGGTGCCCGCCGCCACCCCGGCGACCACGAAGGGCTTCTTGGTGCGCGCGTCGAAGATCTCCGCCCCGGCCACCCCGAAGTTGTAGGCGGTGCTGTCGTTGGTGGTCCAGATGTTGGCGACCAGGAACACCAGGCCCCACACCACCAGCCCCAGCTGGTACAGCACCAGTACGAAGTCGCCCTCGCCGAAGGCCAGGGCGCCGATCGCGCCGCAGAACAGCATCAGGAACTGGCCCGCCAGGAAGGCCAACAGGCAGGCCCAGAACCCGGCCGCCGGGGTGCGGGCGAAGCGCGTCCAGTTGGGCGCCTGGGTGCCGCCCGAGGCGAAGGTGCCCACGATGATCGTGATGGCCGCCGTCACCGGCATCGAGGCGCTCGGCTCGATCGCGGCCAGCCCCGCCGGGCCGCCCGCCGCGGGTACCGCCCGCACCGTCACCCACCCGGCCAGCACCAGCAGCAGCGGCACCGACACCACCGACAGCCAGTACATGCCCTGGTAGCCGATGTAGGCGGTGGCGCCCATCACCACGCCGCCCACCACCATCAGCACCGCCACGACCGTCGGGTCCTGCCAGCCGAAAGCCTGCGCGGTCAGCAGCGCCAACGTGGCCACCGACACCCCGTACCAGCCCACCTGGGTGCCGCCCAGCAGCACCGACGCCAGCTTGGCGCCGCCGCGGCCGAAGGCGTAGCGGCTCATCATCACCGTCGTCAGGCTGTGGCGGGCGCCGATCCAGCCGATCACCCCCACGTACAGCCCCAGCAGCGCGCTGCCCGCCGCCAGTACGCCCATCAGCGGCCAGAACGCGAAGCCGGTGCCGACCTGGGCGCCGGCGATCATGGTGGGGGTGAACAGGGTGAAGCCGACCAGGACCACGGCCAGGGAGAACAGCGACTTGCGGGCGTGGCGGGGGACCGGCTCGACCGGGTAGTCGGGATCGACGGGAGTCCCCGCCGCGCCTCTGTCGGTGTCCGTGCCGGGGTCGCCGGTCATCGCGTTCCCTCTCCGTCCTCGGCGCCGTCCACGCCGATGTCCTCGAACCACAGCTCGGGGCGCTGCTCGATGAACTCGCTCATCAGCCGCACGCAGCGCTCGTCGTCGAGCACCACGACCTCCACGCCGTGCTCGGCGAGCCAGTCGTGGCCGCCGTGGAAGGTGCGCGCCTCGCCGATGACCAACCGCGAGATGCCGAACTGGCGGACCAGGCCCGAGCAGTACCAGCACGGCGACAGGGTGGTCACCATCGTGGTGCCCCGGTAGGTGCGCTGGCGGCCGGCGTCGCGGAAGGCGGCGGTCTCCCCGTGCACCGAGGGGTCGCCGTCCTGCACCCTGCGGTTGCGGCCGCGCCCCAGCACCGCGCCGTCGGCGCCGACCAGGGCCGCCCCGATCGGGACGCCACCCTCGGCGCGGCCGCGTTCGGCCTCGGCGACGGCGACGTCCAGCCAGGCGCGGAAGTCGGGGGCGGCGGGCATGGTCGCTCCAAACAGGTGGTGGGTGGGCCGGTGCGGCGGCACCGGAAAACTAGTGGATCTTGTGGCGGCGCAGGTGACGCGGGTGTTAACTCGGTTCAGGCCGCATCTGCGCGCTCGCTGTAGCCCTCGGCCGGGGGCTGGCCCGACAGCTCCCCGATCGCGGCCATCACCCGGTCGGTGACCTCGCGTCGGGCGCGCCCCGCCGGCATGGAGTCGTAGCCGGTGAAGGTCAGCGGGGCGCCGAAGCGGATCCGGATCGGCGCGATGCGCGGCAGCCGGGCGCCCACGGGCTGGATCTTCTCGGTGCCCGACAGCGCGACGGGCACCACCGGCGCGCCCGAGGACAGCGCCAGGAAGGCCACCCCCGTGCGGCCCCGGTACAGGCGGCCGTCGCGCGAGCGGGTGCCCTCGGGGTAGATCCCGAACGCCTGCCCGGCCTCCAGCACCTTCAGCCCCTCGCGCAGCGCCGCCATCGCGTCGCGCCCGGTGCCGCGCTGCACCGGCACCGCGCCCAGCGAGGCGAACACCCACCGCGACAGCGCGCCCTTGACACCCGCGCCGTCGAAGTACTCGGCCTTGGCCAGGAAGCGCACCCGCCGGGGGACCGCGAGCGGGATCACCACGCTGTCGACGAAGGACAGGTGGTTGCTGGCCAGGATCACCGGACCGGCGGCCGGGATGTGGTGCAGGCCCTCGATGGCCGGCCGGTACACCGCCCGGCCCAGCACCGACCCCACCCGGCGGCTCAGCTCGTAGAACACACGCGCTCCGATCCTTTCCGGCGGCCGGCCGCGCGCCGACCCCGTCGATCACCGCACGGAAGCATACGCCGCCACCTGCGGCGCCGCGCCGCCCGACCCCGGAGCCCAAGCGCGCGGGCCGGCGCGCGGGCGTGGGCCGGTGTGCGGGAGGTGAGAGCGCGGGCGGGCCTCGTCACGCCGAGGCGGGCCGAGGACGGGAAGTCCTGGACGGTCTGGGTGACCACGGCAAGCACAGGAACTGGCCGAGACTACGCCTCTCGCTCAGCTGCGAGGACGGTCGGCCGGGCTCGGGCGAAGGAGCGTGGGGCCCCTGCCCGGACGTCCCGGTGACGTCCCGGCCACGACCGCGCGGAGGAAGCCCCGCGCGGACGTGGCCACGCACGCGCTGCCAGGGGGTGGTGCGGCCGTGGGACGGCGGGCGGGTCCGGCACCGCAGATCGCGGGAAGGGATGCGCGCCGGGCGCGGCCGCCACGGCACGCCGTCGCGGCGGGACGGCTCGGAGGTGCGGGCCGGAGCCGGTGACGCGGGGCGGTCCTTCGCCGGTCGCGATGGGCACGGGGCGTTCTTCGAGGCGGAAGGCGGTCACCGGCAGGGGTGGGCGATGGAAGCAGGGCGCACCAGCCCGGTTTCCGTATCGGAAACTCGTGAGTTGACAACTTGGAAACTCGGTGCTTGACTTTCCGACATGGAAACTGAAGCAGGGGCCGCGTCCCGCCCCACCCCCGAAGAGGCAGCCCGCGTCCTGGACCAGATCGGCCGCGACCGCGACGCCGTCCGCCGGCTGCCCGCGCCCGCCTGGTACTTCCCGGCCGTGGCCGCGATGGTCGCCGCCGCCCACCTCTCCCAGCTGCTGCCGTCCCCCGTCGGCGCGCTGGTCGCCCTCGCCGTCGTCGCGGCCGCCGTGCTGGCGGTGCGCCGCCACGCCGACGCCCTGGGCGTCGTCGGCTGGTCGGTCCCGCCCCGGATCTGGCTGCCGATGGGAGCCCTCATCGCCACCGCCCCCGCCGCCGCCGTCCTGGACCAGGTGTACGGCCAGCGCTGGGCCTGGATCGCGGCCGCCGCCCTGGGCGCGGGCGCCGTGCTGGCCTGGGGCGCCCTGCACCGGCGCGCCGTGGAGCGCGGGGCGTGACCGACGGCGACGGCTTCGACGCCACGATCCACGCCCCCAACCGGCTGCGGGTGTGCGCCCTGCTCGACGCGGTCAGCGAGGCGGAGTTCGGCACCGTCCAGCAGCAGCTGGAGGTGAGCGCGTCGGTGCTCAGCAAGCACGTCGGCGTGCTCGCCGACGCCGGCTACGTCGCCCAGCGGCACGCCGTGCGCGACACCCGCCGCCGCGTCTGGCTGAGCCTAACCGCCGAGGGGCGGCGCGCCTACCGCGCCCACGTCGCCGCCCTGCGGGCCATCGTCGGCGAGGCCGAGGGCGCGGGCGCGTGAGCACCGGGCGGCCGGGCGGCGCCCCTGGCCGGCGGGCGGTAGGGGCGCACGGTTCGCCCGGCCGGTCAGGCGGGCGGCTCCAGGGCGTCGGCCAGCCGGCGCATCCGGTCGGCGAACTCCGCTGGGGCCGACGGCAGGCTCTGCCACACGTCGGCGTAGGCGGCGGCCCGCCGCAGCGCGATGTCGGAGACCCCGCCCAGCATGATCGGCACCGGCGTGGAGGGCACCGGCGCGAACACGCCCTCGCCGAAGCCGTCGTGCTCGCCCTCGAAGGGGCCGCCGCCGTGCCCGAATAGCCGCAGCGCCCCCTCGGCCCGCGCCCCCCGCCCGGCGAAGGGCACCGCAGGGATCGCGCAGCGGCAGCACCAGCACCGACGTGCCCAGCCGGACCGACCGCGTGAGCGCCGCGGCACGGGCCGGCGTGACCAGCGGCTCGTACACCCCGCCGTAGCGCAGGCCCTAGGGCTCGGGCGGCAGCACGTGGTCGGGCGGCCACACCGCCCGGTAGCCCAGCCGCTCCGCCGGCACCTCCGGCTGCGCGATCAGCCCCGGCGCCTGTTCCGCCGACTCATCGGGCAGCACGACCTGCAACTCTACCGCGCACCTCCGCGTCCACTCGTCACGAGCCGCAGCGGCAGAGCCCCGCACGAGGCCAGAGCCGAGCGGCACGCGCACCGGCACCCGGCCGCGGGAGGCCGGGTGCCGGTAGGCGCGCTTCGGCTAGGACGGGGGCGGCGGCAGCGCGGAACCGCCCAGCGCGACCGCGGCGCCGTGCAGGTTGTGGGCCATCGTGCGGGCGGACTTGTGCGACCACTCGTGCCCGTGCTCGGTCTCGGAGTAGGACGGGCCCGGGCCGGGGCCCGCGTTCCAGTAGGCCCACGCCTGGCCGGGCACGGTGTAGCCGATGTCGACCAGGCCGCCCGCGACCTCGCTGATCACGTGGTGGGCGCCGTCCTCGTTGCCCGTCACCACCACGCCCGCCACCCGGTTGTAGGCGACGGGGCGGCCGTCGTCGGCCGTCTCGGCCAGCATCGCGTCCATGCGCTCCAGCACCCGCTGCGCCACCGATGAGGGGTGGCCCAGCCAGGTCGGGGTCGCGATCACCAGGATCTCCGACTCCAGCAGCCGCTGGTGGATGGGCGGCCACTCGTCGCCCTGCCCCATATCGGTCTCCACCCCGGGCGCGATGGCCCGGTCCACCACCCGGATCATCTCCACGTCCACCCCGAGCTTGATCAGCTCGTCGACGGCCACCTGGGCCAGCCGCTCGGTATTGGACGACTCCGGCGAGGGCTTCAGCGTGCAGTTCAGCACGAGGGCGCGCATAGGTACACCTCTTCACGGTCGGGCCCGCGGCGCCGCCGGGACGAGCGGCGCCGAACGGCGGCGCCGCTACCCCGCCCCGCCGACCGACATGCCGCCGGGCCGGCCGGACCGGCGCCCGGCCCGGCGCTCCGGCCGCGGCCGGAGCGCCGGGAACCGCGATCGACGGGGACCTGATCGGGCGCCCCCGCGGTGCCGCCGCGCCGAAGCCGGGCACGGCCGGGGCTGACCGGGCCGGTGCCGCGCCGCCTCACCGGTAGGCGGCGGTGGCCCTCACACCAGTGTCTCCAGCACCTTGACCGCGGCCCTGGCACCGTCCTCGGCGCGGACCTTCGCCCCCATCTCCTCGGCCCTGACGCGCATGCCGGGATCGGTGGCGGCCTGGCCGATGGCCTCGGCCAGGCCCTCAGGGGACAGGTCGCGTCCCCGTTGCGGTGGCGCCGCCACCCCGACCGCGTGGGCCCGGGCGGCCCAGAAGGGCTGATCGGCCAGGAACGGGCAGATGACCTGGGGGCGGCCCGAGGCGAGCGCGGCGCCGGTGGTGCCGCTGCCGCCGTGGTGCACGACGGCGGCCATGCGGGGGAACAGCCAGTCGTGCGGGGCCTGGTCGATGAGGTGGATGTCCTCACCGGTCGTCCGGTCGAGGCTGATGCCGCCCCAGCCTCCGGCCAGGACCGCCCGCACCCCCGCCCGGCGGACCGCCTCGGTGACGATCCGCCCCGCCTTCTGGGGATCGAACCCCACCATGCTGCCGAAGCCGATGTAGACCGGGGGGTCGCCGGCGGCCAGGAACTCCTCCAGTTCCGCGGGCGGGCTCCAGTCCGGCGCGGCGGGTAGGAACCAGAAGCCGGTGGTGTGCACCGTGGGCGGGTAGCCGGGGTCGGCGGCGGGCAGCATGTGGCGGCTGAAGCCCTGCAGCACGGTGGTGGGGCCGCCGTCGGGGCGGCGCAGGATGTCGCGGCTGCCGGGCCTGCCGGGCAGACCCAGGTCGCTGCGCAGACGGTCGCCGTACCGGGCGAGGATGCGTGCGAAGGCCTGGGCCGGGGCATAGGAGGCGCGGTTCAGCGCGCGAGGCGGCGTGAACGGCAACGACGGGTTGGGGAAGGCTCCGGTGGGGACCCAGCCCGGTTGCAGCGCGCCGGGAACCGCGGGTACCCCCATCTTCTCGGCGACATGGTGGACGGGGACCCCGGGCATGTGCACCACCACGTCCGCGCCGTCGGCGGCCACCTCGGCCATCTCCGCCAGGCACCGGATCATGGCCGGCCGGCTCGCCAGCATGAGTTCCACGGCCATGCGCTTACCGGACAGGCCGCGGAAGTTGGTCTCCATCGCGTGGCGGACCCGGGGCTGCTCCACGAAGGCGTTCATCTCGTCGACGATGGGGGCGAAGGGTACGCCGTGGGGCTCGGCGAGTGCCGCCGCCGAGGCCGGTGCCCCCAGCAGCGCCTCGTGGCCTGCCTCCAGGAGCGCTTTCGCCAGGGCGACGTAGGGCTGGACGTCGCCGCGCGTGCCGTGGGTGAGGATGACGACTCTCATGCGGAGTCCTCTTCAGCTTGGGCGGTCGTCCAGGCGGCCAGAGCGTGCCCGTCGGCGAACACGCCGTGGGTGAGCATGTGCAGGCCCGCGCGCATGATGCGCAGGGTGGAGTCCGGCTCGTAGGGGTCGTTGAGTCCCAGGACGCGGGCGAGGTGGGTGTCGAACACCAGCGGTGCCAGTTGCCAGGCGACGTAGAGGGCCGCCCGGGCGCGAGGGTCGTCGGTCGGTCGCACCGTGCCGTCGTGCCGGCCCTCCTCCAGCCAGGTCTGGGTGACCTCGACGAAGCCGTCGAAGATCGCGGCGGCGTCGGCGGACCCGTCGAGGAAGGCGCGGGCCAGGTAGCGCCGGACGGGCACGGAGTCCCTCAGCAGCGCGGCCAGTTCGGCCGGGTACTGGAGGGGATCGTCGTCCTCCTCGCCGCGGATCAGGCCGGTCACGTAGGCGTCGCAGGCCCTGCGCAGACCCTCCTTGGACTCGAAGTGGTGCACGACCAGGGCGGGAGAGACGCCGGCCGCATCGGCGATCGCCCGGATGCTGACCTGGCCGGCCCCGTGGATGCCGAAGAGCTCCAGGGCCGCATTCCTGATCCGTGCCCGCGTGGTGAGATCACTGCTTGAACGCATGTTCAGCATGCTAAACGATTGTTCAGCCTGCTTCGGCCGCCGCGCGGGACTTCGGCGCGGCCGGTGGAGTTCCGGGGCTCCGAAAAGGGATCGCGCCGGGGGAGCGGCACGCGTAGCGTTGCGGTCCGACATGGACGGTCGGTGCGAGAGGGCGATGCCCCCGCACGGCGGACGAAGGGCGGTACCCGCATGCACGGCTCCGTCACCCTCACAGCCCGCTTCCGCGGCTCCGCCCGGCGGCGGTCCGGCTAGGCGCGGGCCGGTCGGTGACCGGCCCCCGCGCACGCGGTCCTCCCGGCGGAGGCGCCCGGGCTGTCCTGCCCGCGCCCCAGGGCGCGTTCAGCATGCCCTTCTCACCGCCAAGGAGCACGTGCGTGTCCGCTGACCGCCGCGCGCGCCGTTCGCGCGCCGCCGCCCCGCCCGCCCCGCTCGGCCCCCGCTTCGCCCGCCTGTGGTGGGCGTCGGCCGTCACCAACCTCGGTGACGGCGCCCTGCTGGCCGCGGGGCCCCTGCTCGTCGCCTCACTCGACCCCCGGCCCGCCGCCGTGGCCGGCGGCGCCCTCGCCCAGCAGCTGCCGTGGCTGCTGTTCGCCCTCGCCTCCGGCGCCCTGGTGGACCGGCTGCCGCGCCGCGCCCTGCTCGTGGCCGCCAACCTGGCGCGCGCCGGCGTGCTGGCGCTGCTGGCGGCCGCCGTGCTGAGCGGCACCGCCGGACTGTGGACCGTTTACCTGGCGCTGTTCCTGCTGGGGACGGGGGAGACCCTGGCCGACACCGCCTACGGCACCCTGGTGGCGGCGGTGGTGCCGCCCGACCGGCTCGGCCGCGCCAACGCGCGGCTGGCCCTGACCCACTCGCTCAACAACCAGCTGCTCGGCCCGCCGCTGGGCGCGCTGCTGTTCGCCGCGGGCCTGGCACTGCCGTTCGGCTTCCACGCGCTCGCCTTCGCGCTGTCGGCGCTGCTGGTGGCCCGCGTCGGCGCGGTGCCGACGCCGCGCCCCGAGCACGCGACCGCGCGCTCGCTGACCGCCGAGGTCGCCGAGGGGCTCGCCTGGCTGTGGCGCGACACCGGGCTGCGCACCCTGGCCGGGTGCATCCTGGTGATGAACCTCGCCGGTGTGGGCACCTTCGCGCTGTGGGTGCTCTACGCCCGCGAGCGCCTGGGGCTGTCCGACGCCGGCTTCGGGCTGTTCATCGCGGCCGGGGCCGTGGGCGGGGTGGCCGGGTCGTGGGTGTACGAGCGGCTGGAGCCCCGGGTGGGGCGGGTGGCGCTGCTGCGCGGCGGGCTGGTGGTGGAGGCGCTGACCTACGCCGCCCTCGCGCTGATCACCCATCCATTGGCGGCCGGGGCGGTGATGGCGCTGTTCGGCGTGCACGCGGTGGTGTGGGGCACCGCCGCCGTCACGGTGCGCCAGCAGGTCACCCCCGCCCACCTGCTCGGACGCGTCACGGGCGCCTACCGGCTGGCCGATCTGGGCGGAGCGGCGCTGGGCGCGCTGCTGGGCGGGGCGGTGGCGACGGCCTTCGGGCTGCTGGCGCCGTTCTGGCTGGCCTTCGCCGCCGTGGGGCTGCTGGCGGCCGTCGCCTGGCGCGGCCTCGGCCGCGTCGCCGCGGCGCCGGGCGAAGCGCCGCGGCCGTCGTGACGGGGTCCGGCGCGGGCCCGGGCGACCCCGGGGCCGTGCCGGGCACCCGGTCAGGCCGCCCAGGGCGGGCTGAGCCAGGACCCGTCGGGCAGTACCGCGCCCAGCCCGGCTCCGGTGGTCACCCATACCGCGGCCGGGCCCTCGCCGGGATTGTCCACGCCCACCACCGACCCGGCGGGCGCCACGGCGGCGTCACCAGGGGCCAACTCGGCGCCAACGCCGTCGATCGTGATGCGCAGCGCGCCGCTGAGCAGGTAGAACACCTCCTCTCTGCTGATGCGGTGCGCGAGCCCGGCCGTCGCGCCGGGCACCTCCAGACGCCAGGCGCGCAGCTCGCCGCCGGCACTGGCCCGGTTGGCGTAGGAGACGAAGCGGGAGCCGTGCGCCTCGTGCACGGTGGCGTCGGCGGCGCGGATGACCGGCATGGAACCTCCTGGATATGGTCAAGTAGCTTGACTATATCGTCAAGCGGCTTGACGGATATGTCAAACTGGCCGGGTGCACAGCGACGACGCGCTCAGCCTGGCCGCCGTGTTCCTCGCCGCCGGACGGGGCCTGGTGGACGCCATCCATGCCGACGTGACCGCGCACGGCTACCGCGACCTGCGCCCGGTCCACGGCTTCGCCTTCTCCCGGCTCGCCCCCGACGGCGCCACCGTCAGCGAACTCGCCGCCCACCTCGACGTCACCAAGCAGGCGGCCAGCCAGATGGTCGACGAACTGGTCCGCAAGGGCTACGTCCAGCGCCGTGCGCACCCCGCCGACGCGCGCGCCCGCCTGGTCGTCCTCACCGAGCGCGGCCGCGCCTGCACCCGCGCCGCCGAACGCGCCGCCCAGGCGGCGCTGCGCCCGTGGGCCGCCGAACTGGGGGAGCGGCGGCTGCGCGAACTCGCCGCCGACCTCGCCCGGGTGGCCCCGGGCGGCCCGCTGCGTCCCATCTGGTAGCGCCGCTAGGCGGGGACGGCCCGCACCAGGACCAGGGAGCCCTCCAAGTGCGGTCGGCGGCGCAGGGCGCCGTGCCGCTCGTCCCAGGCACCCGATTCCAGGTCGCGCCGCAGCGCGTCGGCGTAGCGGTCGGCGAGTTCGGGCGGCACGAAGCTCCACGCCGAGCAGGCCCGGCGCGCCGCGGGGTCCAGCAGCCGCTCCGGGCGGGCGTAGTAGGCCTCGTTGAAGCCGTCGGAGCAGTCGGCCGGGATCGGGACCCGGCGGACGGCGGCCCGGCCGCCCAGGGCGGCGGTGATGTCGGCGACCGGCGGGTGGCGGCGCGCCTCGGTGTCGCACACCAGCGGCGCGTACTCGTACAGCCAGAAGTCGCGCACCAGGTCCGGATCGCAGGTCAGCACCACCACGGGGCCGCGCGCCACCCGGCGCATCTCGCGCAGGCCGGCCGCCGGGTCGGCCCACTGGTGCACACTGAAGGTCGTCATCGCCGCGTCGAAGGCATCGTCGCCGAACGGCAGCCGCTCGGCCACCGCGTCGACGGCGGGCGGCAACCGGGCGGGCCGCTGCGCCCGCATCGCCGCCGACGGCTCCACCGCGGCGACCCGCGCCGACACCGGCTCGTAGGAACCCGCGCCCGCGCCGACGTTCACCACGCTCTCCGCGCCGCCCAGCGCCTCGGCCACCGCGGCCGCGATCCGCGGATCGGGCCTGCGGTGCTCGCGGTAGCCCGGGCCGATCGCCCCGTAGTCGGCGTCCCCGGCGCTCCCGTCGGCCCGCCGCGCCCCCGTGTCCATGGTCCGACGCTAGCGCCGCAGCGCGCCGCCCGGAGAGCCCGCCGCCGCGGCCGTCACTCTGCCGCCGGAGTACCGTCCGGTTCGCCACGGGGACGGCCGATGGGGACCGGCGGTGTTCACCGCGGCCGTCGCCCGGCTCCGCTGCGCCGACGCCCCCGCCGCCACGACGGCACCGATGCGACGGACCCCTGTTCACCGGGCGAGAGCTTGGTCTCCGGGGCCGTCACGCTGGGCGGCGGGGCCGCGCCGGTGGTTCCGGTCCTCCCCGCTGCCGGACCCCGCGGTGCCGGCAGCAGGCGTGCGGTACGGCTGCGGCGACGTTCTCAGCGGCGCGGCCGGGGCGCCGTCGGCGGCCGTCGCGGCTCTGCGCGGTCGGCCCCTGTTCTTTTTCGTGAACCCACCGCGCGGCCCGGCGGTGGACCGGCACCCGGGCCCGCCCGACATCGGAGAAGCTGCGTCGCCTTCACGGTTCGAGTAAGGAGACCGTTGCGAGCAAGGTGTGTTCATCCAGGCCGGATCGCGACGAACGTTGCAATGGGCGGGAGAGGCGACGCGACGAAGGACCGCCGTCCATCGCACTGGTCGAAGGGGTGACCGCTATGCCGGCGGCGGCGTGTCGCGCTCGGCCGTGCGGGGGCCGGCGCGCAGGCGGTCGACCTCGGCGAGGAGCTGGTCGAGCTGGCGTTCGGCGCGCTCGGCGCGGGCGAGGGTCTGGGCGCGGGCCTCGTCCAGGGCGGCGAGGCGGGCGGCGGCGGTGTCGCGCTCGGCCGCCACGGCGGCGGCGAGGGCGTCGCGGGCGGAGTCGTGCTGCCTGGCCAAATCGGCGCGGAGCGCGACCAGCTCCTCGGCGGACGCGCGGCGCGCCTCGGCGAGTTCGGCACGCGTGTCGCGCAGCCCGGTACGCGCCTCGGCCAGTTCGCGCTCGGCGCGCTCGGCGGCGACCTCGGCGCGTTCGGCCCGCACGATCGCCTGCTCGCGTTCGGCGCGCTCGGCGGCGATCCGGGCCGCGAAGGCGTCGCGGGCCTCCTCCAGTTCGGCCGCCGCCCCCGCGCGCACCCGCCGCAGCTCTTCGGCGGCCTCGCGGCGGGCGGTCCGCTCGCCGTCCTGGGCGGCGGCCACCCGGCGGTCGGCGTCCTCGCGGGCGGCCGCGACGAGGCGGTCGGCCTCGCGCACCGCCTCGTCGCGTTCGGCGAGGGCGGCCACGCGCTCCTTGAGGGCCTGGTCGCGCTCGGCCTCGGCCGCCGCCAGCGCCTCGCGTGCGGCCTCGCGTTCGGCGAAGGCGTCGGCGGCGAGCCGTTCGGCCTCCTCGGCGGTGCTCCCGGCGTCGGCGGCCGCCGCCGCGGCGTCGTCGCGCTCGCGCTCGGCCTCGCGCCGCAGCCGGTCGGACTCCACCGCCGCCGCGCGCGCCTCGGCCACGCGCCGGTCGGCGTCGGCCTGGGCGGCGCGCACCTGGGTCTCGGCCGCGGCCGGGTCGGCCAGCGCCGACAGCTCGCGCACCGCGCCGCCGAGGGTCGCCTCCAGCCGCCGCGCCTGCTCGCGGAACTCCCCGAGCAGCCGGTCGGCGCTGAGCCTGGCCGCCGTGACCGGCGCGTAGGGCGCGCCGTCGGCACCGGCCGCCTCCGGGGAGGCTGAGCCCTGCGCGTCGGCGCCCGCCTGGCTCAGCCGCTGCCGCTCCCGCCAGGCCCGCCAGCGGGTGTGCTCGGGCAGATCGCAGTACTCCGGCGGCCGCCCCGGCCCGGCCGCCCGGGCCGTCGGCCGCGAGCAGCCGGGAAAATTGCAGGTGGAGGAGGTGGCGGACCCGCCACCGACCGACGGCGCCGCCGTGCCGGTCCTCGTTTCCTCAGACACCCGTCCGAGCGTAGTGGACGCCGCCCCGCCCGGGCCCGCCGCCGGGGAGACCGCCCGACCCGGCCCGTGCGGCCCGCGCCCGCGGGCCGAAGACCCCGCCGAGCCGGGCCACCCCGGCACATACCACCGCGGCCCGCGATCGGCGAACCGGCCGTCCACAGGCGCCGCCGCGAACCCGTCGTCATCCACAACCGGTCGGTAGCAGGCGCCGCGGCGCACCGCGGCGCGCGAGACTGGATGTGGGGTCGCCCCCCTGGGCGGGCGGGGGAGGGACGCGCGGGGGAGTTGCGCGCGAAGTAGGGGCGGCGGACGGGGTGATCTGAGCCGATGGCCCGGCCCGGGCCGCGGCGCGAGGCGCGGCCGATCCCGGCGGGGGCCCGATGGCGCACGGTGGAGGTCGCGGGCGCCCGGATCGGCCGGGGTGCGCGGCGCGGTGCGCCGGCCCGCCGCCGGGGTCGCGTGAGACTGTGGCCGAAACCGCGCCGGCCGGGGTAGTGGGGCCGTTGACGCGTGCGATCAGATGACGTAAGAATCGCGTTAAGGTGGGCATACTTCAGAAGAACTTTCACCAGGAGGATCGGATGGCGGAAACTATTGCGTTCGACGCGGTCGCGTCCTCCGGGGCGAACCCGCCTGGTCGCTCCAGCGCCGCGACCGCCGTCGACCCCGGCCAGGTCCTGGACGTCCTCGGCCGGCACATGCTGGTCGACGGCTTCCGGCTCGTACTGGACCTCGCCAAGAGCCAGGGATCCTGGCTGGTCGACGCGCACGACGGCCGCCGCTACCTCGACCTGTACTCGTTCTTCGCGTCCGCGCCGCTCGGCCTGAACCCCAAGGGGCTCGCCGACGACCCCGCGTTCATGGCCGAACTCGCCGGGGTCGCCGCGAACAAGCCGGCCAACTCCGACGTGTACACCACCCAGCTCGCCGAGTTCACCGAGACCTTCGCGCGGGTCCTGGGCGACCCGCGCCTGCCGCACCTGTTCTTCGTCGAGGGCGGCGCCCTCGCGGTGGAGAACGCGCTGAAGACCGCCTTCGACTGGAAGAGCCGCCACAACGAGGCCCGCGGGCGCGACCCCCGCCTGGGCGGCCGCGTCCTGCACCTCACCCGCGCCTTCCACGGCCGCAGCGGCTACACCATGTCGCTCACCAACACCGACCCCGGCAAGACCGCCCGGTACCCGGCCTTCGACTGGCCGCGCATCGAGGTGCCCGCCATCCGCTTCCCCGAGGCCGAGCACACCGAGGAACTGCTCGCCGCCGAGGAACGCGCCCTGGCCCAGGCCCGCGCCGCCTTTGCCGTGCACCCCAACGACATCGCCTGCTTCATCGCCGAACCCATCCAGGGCGAGGGCGGCGACAACCACATGCGGCCGGAGTTCCTGCAGGCCGTGCAGCGGCTGTGCCACGAGCACGACGCCCTGTTCATCGTGGACGAGGTGCAGACCGGCGTCGGCGCCACCGGCACCGCCTGGGCCTACCAGCAGCTGGGCCTCAGCCCCGACATCGTCGCCTTCGCCAAGAAGGCCCAGGTCGGCGGCATCATGGCGGGCGGCCGCGTGGACGAGGTGCCCGACAACGTCTTCGCCGTACCGGGGCGCATCAACTCCACCTGGGGCGGCGGCCTGGCCGACATGGTCCGCTCCCGCCGCATCCTGGAGATCATCGAGCGCGAGCACGTGTTCGAGCACTCGGCCCAGACCGGCGCCTGGTTCCTCGACGAGCTGCGCGAACTGGCCGCCGGCCGGCCCGCGCAGCTGTCCAACGCCCGCGGCCGCGGCCTGATGCTCGCCGTCGACCTGCCCGACCCGCAGGTCCGCGACGCGGCGCTGACCCGGCTCATCCGCGACGAGCAGGTGGTCGCGCTGCCCTCGGGCGAGCGCGCCATCCGCTTCCGGCCCGCCCTGACCATCACCCGCGACGACCTCGCCCACGGCCGCGACGCCCTGGCCCGGGCGCTGGACGCGCTGGACCGCTGAAGGAGGCGGGGCCGCCGCCCGAACCGGCCCCGCCCCGGCACCCGCGGCCGCACCGATCCCCGGCCGCGGGTGCCGACGCGCCACGGCACCCCCGCCACCCGGCCTTCGGCCCGCGCCGCCGGCCCCGTGGTAGGAACGGCGCAGGCGCCGCCCGCGCCGCGCGCCCCCACCCGACCCCACCGAGAGGAAGCCCCGTGACCGACGCCGCCGCCGGAACCCTCGCCTCCCGCGTCGCCGGAAAGGACACCGGCTCCGCGTCCGTCTACTCCTCCGTCTACCCGGGCGAGCTGTCCGCCCCGCCGCTGCGGGTCCGGCTGGCCACCGCCGAGGAGTTCCGCGACGCCGCTGCCTCCGCCGCCCGCGCCCAGCGCGAGTGGGCCCGCCTGCCCGCCCCCGTGCGCGGCCAGGTCGTCGCCAACATCGGCCGGCTGGTGGCCCGCAACAAGGAGGCGCTGTCGCGCACCGTCACCCGCGACATCGGCAAGCCCATCGCCGAGGCGCGCGGCGAGGTGCAGGAGATCATCGACACCTGCGACTTCTTCCTCGGCGAGGGCCGCCGCCTGTACGGGCAGACCGTGCCCTCGGAGATGCCTGACAAGCAGCTGTTCACCTTCCGCAACCCCGTCGGCGTCGTCGCCGTCGTCACCGCCGGCAACTTCCCCGTCGCGGTGCCCTCCTGGTACATCGTTCCGGCGCTGCTGTGCGGCAACGGCGTGGTGTGGAAGCCCGCCGAGTACGCCGCCGCCAGCGCGCACTCCTTCTACGAGCTGCTGGTGCGGGCCGGCCTGCCCGAGGGGCTGCTCAACCTGGTCTACGCCGACGGCGAGCAGACCTTCGCCGGACTGGACCTGGCCCTGGGCGAGGGACTGGTCGGCAAGGTCGGCTTCACCGGCTCCACCGAGGTGGGCCGGCGCATCGGCGAGCTGTGCGGCCGCCACCTGCAGTCGCCCTGCCTGGAACTGGGCGGCAAGAACCCCATGGTGGTGGCGCCCAGCGCCGACCTGGACCTGGCCGTGGAGGGCGCGCTGTTCTCCGGCTTCGGCTCCGCCGGGCAGCGCTGCACCTCGCTGGGCACCGTCATCGTGCACGAGTCCGTCCACGACGCCTTCGTCGAGCGCTTCGCCGCCGCCGTGTCGGCCGCCCCCGTCGGCGACCCGACCCGCGAGGTGGTCTACGGGCCGCTGCTGGCGCCCAAGTTCGCCGAGCGCTACGAGACCTACCTGGACTGGATCGGCGCCCACCACACCGTGCACGGCTCCTCGGCCGTCGGCCGCATCACCGCCGCCGACCCGCGTGCGGGCTTCGTCGGCGACCCCGAGGACGGCCTGTACTACCACCCCGTCGTCGTCGACGGCGTGCGCCCCGACGACGACCTGTTCCGGCAGGAGACCTTCGGGCCCATCGTCGGCGTCACCACCTACCGCACCCTGGAGGAGGCCATCGAGCTGGGCAACCTCCCCGGCTACGGGCTGTCGGCCGCCATCTACACCCGCGACCCCCAGGAGGTGTTCGGCTTCCGCACCGGCAACGGCGCCGGGATGCTCAGCGTGAACAACTCCACCTCCGGCGCCGAGGCGCACCTGCCCTTCGGCGGCAACGGCCTGTCCGGCAACGGCAGCCGCCAGTCGGGCATGTGGGTGCTCGACCAGTTCACCCGCTGGCAGTCGATGAACTGGGACCACTCCGGGCGGCTGCAGAAGGCGCAGATGGACGTCGACCACCCCGTCGCCGAGCTCGACTTCGACCTGCCCGCCTGACATCGGGGCGCGCCGTGTGTCAGCGGCGCGCCAGCGGGCACAGAACCAGGTGCGGCGGTGCGCAGGGAGGGGGCGCACCGCCGCTCCTCTTGCGCGCGGCCGCCACGCGCCCGCGAATCAGCCTCCTCCGGGGCCGGTCACGGCCCGTCCGCGGCGCGCAGCGCGTCGACCGCCCGCTTGGCCTCGGCCAGGCCCGCCCCGGTGCGCTCGCGCACCAGTTTGACCGCCTCGATCGTGCGCCCCTGGCGGGCCAGCGCCCGCGCGGCCTCGCGCACATCCTCGGGCAGCCCGCCCGCGCCGGCGGGAGTCGGCAGCGGCCGGCCGGCCGCGAGCGCGTCGACGAGCTCCACGGCCTCGGACAGGCCAAGGCCGGTGCGCTCGCGGACCACCTTGACCGCCTCGATCGTCCGGCCGCGGCCCAGCAGCTCCAGCGCCTGGTCGCGCACCGCGTCGGGCAGGCCCCGGCCCGGCGGCCGGGGCGGGGCGGTGCCGCCGGCCGGCGGCACCGGCAGGGCGCCGTCCGCCCGCAGCGCGTCCACGATCTGCTTGGCGTCGGCCAGGCCCACCCGCAGCGCGAGCCGGACCACCTTGATCGCCTCGATGTCGCGGCCCTGGCCGATCAGCTCCAGGGCCCGCTGCTGCACCTGCTCAGGCACCGCCGGGGGCTGCGCGCGGGTCGGCGCGCCGATGCCGCGCGGCCCGCGCCGCCTGCGGCGCGCCTCGGCCGCGGCGGCCGACGCCAGCAGTCCGGCGGTGATGAGCACGACGATCGTGATCTGGATCGGGTCCATCCCGGCATCCTAGGAGGAAGCGCACCCGCACCGGCCGGGCGCGCGGCGGCCGCCTCCGGCCGGGCACGGCCCCGCCCGGCCCAGCCGCTAAGCTGGCGCGATGTGACGACGTCCAAGCCGCGCATCCCCAACGTCCTGGCCGGCCGCTACGCCTCGGCGCCCCTGGCCGCCCTGTGGTCGCCCGAGAACAAGGTCGTGCTGGAGCGGCGGCTGTGGCTGGCCGTGCTGCGCGCCCAGGCCGACCTCGGGGTGGCGGTGCCCGCCGAGGCGGTCGCCGACTACGAGCGGGTGCTGGAGCGCGTCGACCTCGCGTCCATCGCCGAGCGCGAGCGCCGCACCCGCCACGACGTCAAGGCGCGCATCGAGGAGTTCAACGCCCTGGCCGGGCACGAGCACGTCCACAAGGGCATGACCTCGCGCGACCTCACCGAGAACGTCGAGCAGCTGCAGGTGCGGCTGAGCCTGGAGCACGTGCGCGACCGCACGGTCGCGGTGCTGGCCCGCCTGGCCCTGCTGGCCGCCGAGCACGCCGACCTGGTGATGGCCGGGCGCTCCCACAACGTCGCCGCGCAGGCCACCACGCTGGGCAAGCGCTTCGCCACCGCCGCCGAGGAGCTGCTTGCGGCCTACGAGCGGCTGGAGGGGCTGCTGGACCGCTACCCGCTGCGCGGCGTCAAGGGCCCGGTCGGCACCGCCCAGGACATGCTCGACCTGCTGGGCACCCCCGAGCGGCTGGCCGAGCTGGAGCGGCGGGTGGCCGCGCACCTGGGCTTCGCCCGCACCCTCACCAGCGTCGGCCAGGTCTACCCGCGCTCGCTGGACTACGAGGTGCTGACCACCCTGGTGCAGCTGGCCGCCGCGCCGGGCAGCCTGGCGCTGACCATCCGGCTGATGGCCGGGCACGAACTGGTCACCGAGGGCTTCCAGCCCGGCCAGGTCGGCTCCAGCGCCATGCCGCACAAGATGAACACCCGCTCCTGCGAGCGGGTCAACGGGCTCGGCGTGGTGCTGCGCGGGTACGCGTCCATGGCGTCGGAGCTGGTGGGCGACCAGTGGAACGAGGGCGACGTGTCGTGCTCGGTGGTGCGCCGGGTCGCGCTGCCCGACGCCTTCTTCGCCTTCGACGGGCTGGTGGAGACCTTCTTGACCGTGCTGGCGGAGTTCGGCGCCTACCCGGCCGTCATCGCCGCCGAACTCGACCGCTACCTGCCCTTCCTGGCCACCACCAAGGTGCTGATGGCGTCGGTGCGCGCCGGGGTGGGGCGCGAGCGCGCCCACGAGGCGATCAAGGAGCACGCCGTGGCGGTGGCGCTGGGCATGCGCGAGAAGGGCGAGCGCGGCAACGACCTGATGCAGCGGCTGGCCGCCGACGAGCGGGTCCCGCTGGACCTGCCCGCGCTGCGGGCGCTGCTGGCCGACCCGATCACCTTCACCGGTGCGGCCGGCCCGCAGGTGGCCGCGGTAGTGGAGCGGGTGGGGGAGATCACCGCCCGCCACCGCGAGGCGGCCGGCTACCTTCCCGGCGCGATCCTGTGATCCCTGGCCGCCGAGCGCGCCCCGCCGCGCGGGTCACGGGCAGCGCTCCACCGTCACCGGCACCCCGTTGAACACCGCCGTGCCCGACGCCGGGTCCAGTACGGCCGGGTCGGTGACGTCGTTGGCGCTGGCCCCGGGAACGGCGGCGGCGACTCCCAGCCGGACGCCGGGGCGGCCGTGGCCGAAGCCGTGCGGGAGGCTGACGGCGCCCGGCATGATCTCGGCGCTGGCCCGCACCGGGACCAGCACCTCGCCCGCCGCCGAGCGCAGCCGCACCCGCTCGCCGTCGGCGATACCGCGCACCGCCAGGTCGTCGGGGTGCATCAGCAGGTGGTCGCGGCGCCCGCCCTTGGTCAGCGTGGGGTGGTTGTGCATCCAGGAGTTGTTGGACCGCAGGTGGCGGCGGCCGATCAGCAGCAGCTCCGGGCCGGACGGGCGGTCCAGCAGCGCCGCCGCGGCATCGGTGGCGGCGGCGACCAGCGCGTCGGGGGCGGCGTGCACCCGGTGGTCGGAGGTGGCCAGCCGCCCGGGCAGGCTCGGGGTGAGCGGCCCCAGGTCCACGCCGCTGCGGCGGGCGGCGACCCGCCGCAGCGACAGCCGGTAGGGGCCGCTGCGCAGTCCCAGGTCCACGATCAGCCGGGGTGAGGCGGCCAGGGTGAGCCGGTCGGACCAGGAGCCGGCTCCGCGCACCCGGCGCCGGTAGGCGCGGGCCAGGTCGCGGAAGACCTCCCAGTCGTGGCGGGCGCCGTCGGGGCGGGGCAGCGGCGCGGGGGTGAAGCGGGCCGTGTTGCGCACCGCGAGCAGGTGCAGGGCCAGGTCGTAGTGGTCGCGCTCCAAAGGCGGGGTGGGCGGCAGGATCACGTGGGCGTGGCGGGTGGTCTCGTTGACGTAGAAGTCGACGGCGGCCATGAAGTCCAGCCCGGCCAGGGCCGTGTCCAGCCGGTCGCCGCCGGGCGCCGACAGCACCGGGTTGCCCGCGACGGTGAGCAGGGCGCGCACCCGGTCGGGGCCGGGCGCGGCGATCTCCTCGGCCAGCGCGGCGGCCGGAAGTTCGCCGCCGAACTCCGGCAGGCCGCGCACCCGGCTGCGCCAGCGCCCGCTGCGGCCCGGGTTGAGCCGGCCGATCGGGTCGACGGCGGGGCGGGCCAGCAGGGTGCCGCCGGGGCGGTCCAGATTGCCGGTGACGATGTTGAGCAGCTGGATCGCCCAGTGGCAGGCGGTGCCGTGGCGCTGGGTGGACACCCCGGTGCGGCCGTAGGCGGCGGCCGCGGGGGAGGCGGCGAAGTCGCGGGCAAGGCGGCGTACGGTGTCGGCGGCCACCCCGGTCGCGGCTGCGGCGCGCTCGGGGGTGAACGGGTCGACGGCCGCGCGCACCCGGTCCAGGCCGGTGACGTAGTCGGCCGGGGCGGCCAGGTCCTCGTCGAGGATGGTCCGCACCATCGCCAGCAGCAGCGCGGCGTCGGTGCCGGGGCGGACGAAGTGGTGCTCATCGGCGAGCCGGGCCGTCTCGGTGCGGCGCGGGTCGAGCACCACCAGCCGCCCGCCGCGCCCGCGCAGTTCGCGCAGCCGCCGGGTGATGCCCGGCGCCGACATGAGGCTGCCGTTGGACACGGCCGGGTTGGCGCCGATGACCAGCAGGTGGCGGACGCGGTCCACGTCGGGCACCGGCAGCAGCCACTGGTCGCCGTACAGGCCGCGTGAGACGACCTGGTGGGGCAGCTGGTCCAGGGAGCTGGCCGAGAAGCGGTTGCGGCTGCCCAGCATCCGCACCAGCGGCGGGCCGTGGGTCATGGTGCCGAGGCTGTGCACGCCCGGGTTGCCCAGGTAGGTGGCGACGGCGTCGGCGCCGTGGCGCAGCCGGGCGCCGGCCAGCCCCTCGGCGGTCAGCTCCAGCGCCTCCCGCCACGAGACGCGCTGCCAGCCGTCGGCGGTGCGCCGCACCGGGTGGCGCAGCCGGTCGGGGTCGTCCTGCACATCGCGCAGCGCGACCGCCTTGGGGCAGATGTGGCCGCGCGACAGGGGGTCGTCGGGGTCGCCGCGGATCTCGGCGACGCGGTCGCCGTCGACACTGATCCGCAGCCCGCACATGGCCTCGCACAGCGTGCACGCGGCCTGCCGCTCACCGAGGGGCTCCATGTCGTATGTGTACCAGCGCGGGGCCCCCGGACGCGCGTGGGGGTCAGTCAGCCCGCAACCGCGGCGGCGGCCAGCAGTCGGGCGCGTACCCCGGGGGCGGGCGCGGCACCGGGGTGCCAGGGGCAGGCGAGGTCCACCGCGGCCACCCGCCCCGTGGCGGCGACCCGGGCCACGGCGGCCAGCACCTGCTCGGTCGACGGGCCGCCAGGAGCGGGGTAGCGCAGGCCGGGCAGCTCGGCGGCGTCGATCACGTCGACGTCCAGGTGCAGCAGCAGCGGCCCATCGGGCAGGTCGGCGGCGGTCAGCTCCGCCACCGCGCGGCGGCCGACCCGCGAGGCGGCCAGGTAGGCGGCCTCGGGCGGGTCGAGGTCGCGGGCGCCGACCAGCAGCGCCCGCTCCTCGGGCAGCGCGGCCAGGCCGAGCCGGTCGGCGATCGCCCCGGGCCGGTAGCCCAGCAGTACCCGCAGCGGCATGCCGCCCAGGTAGCCCGAGGCGGTGGTCTCCTGGGTCTGCACGTCGCCGTGGGCGTCGAACCAGACGACGGAGGCGTCCACCCCGGCGCGGCGCAGCCCGGCGGCGGTGCCCAGCGAGGCGGTGCAGTCGCCCGAGACGACCACCGGCGCCGCTCCGGCGCGCACCTCGCGCTCGACCGCTTCGGCCACCACCGCGTACAGCGCCGCCATCCGGGTCCACCGGTCGCCCTCGGGCAGCTCGGCCGTGACGGCGAGCGTGCCGGGCTCTCCGGCGCCGGGCAGCTCCAGGCCGGGCAGGTGTTCGTCGAGGTGGTAG
Organism: Allonocardiopsis opalescens; assembly: GCF_003002095.1. GTDB lineage: Bacteria > Actinomycetota > Actinomycetes > Streptosporangiales > Streptosporangiaceae > Allonocardiopsis > Allonocardiopsis opalescens. Next base: position 418,316 of record NZ_PVZC01000004.1, read on the forward strand.
GGCACCTGGATCACGGTCATGGTCGAACGCTAGCCCAGGGCCGTGACGGTGCGGAGCGGCGCGGGTCCGTCATGGGGACGGCGGGCGCCGTGCTCGGCCGGGTGTCGGACACGGAGCCGCCTTCCGGCGGCCCCGGTCAGCCGCCGTCCGCGCCCTCGGCCCGGTAGAGGTTCATCTGGTACAGCCGGTTCGCGGCGCCGCCGACGGCGGCGCCCAGGTAGGGCAGCGCGCGCCACCACGGCGCCGCGCCGGCCACGGCGTCGTCGGGGGGCTGCGCCAGGTTGCGGGAGGCCAGCAGCCGCAGGCCCAGGCCCCAGTGCTCCAGTTCCGCGGGGTCGTCGCAGGTCCACGAGACGCGGGCCCGGGTGTGGCGCAGGGAGTCGTGGGCGTCCTGGGTGGCGGTGAACAGGGTGCCCGCGGTGTCGAGGGCGATCCAGGCGCCCGGGAAGCGCGCGCCGATCAGCCCGAGCGCGCGCCGCACCTGCGACTGGCGCAGGTACAGCAGCACCGCCTCGGCGGTGAACAGGTAGGGGCCCGGGAAGCGCGCCACCGTGTCCAGCCAGCCGCCCTCCACCGCCGAGCCGGTCACCATCACCCGGCGGTCGCTCTCGGCGAACAGCGAGCGGCGCAGCTCCATCGCGTCGGGCAGGTCCATCTCCACCCAGTGCGCCCGGCCGTTGTCGCAGCGCTCGAAGCGGGTGTTGAGCCCGGCGCCGATCTCCACCACGGTGCCGCCGGGGTGGCGGTGCAGGAAGCCGCGCACCCAGCCGTCGAAGACCAGCGAGCGCAGCACCGAGCCGATGATGCTGGGGCCGGTGCCGAACTTGTCGAAGTCGTAGTCGAGGGCGCCGGCGACCCGCACCGCCTCGGGGTCGCGCAGCAGCGGGCGGTCCTTGCGCGTCTCGCGCGCCCGCGCGTGCAGCGGGATCAGCATGGTCTCCTGGACCGCTCCCAGCCTTGGTGCGCGTGTCCTGGCCGTCATCGGGCCCCCTCTCGTCGACGCCGTGCCGCCACCAGCCTGCCCGGTGCCGTGCCCGGGGCGCACGCCGGGGCGGCTATACCTCGCCGAAGGGGTGGCGGGCGGCGAACTCGGGCGCGGTGATGCCGAACAGCAGCACGTCGTGGCGGCGCCCGGCGAAGAACTCGTGCTCGCGCAGCCGCCCCTCCTGGACGAAGCCCATGCTCAGGTGCAGCGCGATCGAGGGCTCGTTGAAGGCGAAGACCGACGCCTCGCACTTGTGGTAGCGGCGCTCGCCGAACATGAAGGCCAGCAGCAGCCGCACCGCCTCCGAGGCGTAGCCCTTGCGGCGGTGCTGGGCGGCGACGGACACCCCGTAGTAGAAGCTGCCCTTGCGCGGGTCGACGGCGTGGGTGGACACCGAGCCGACCAGTTCGCGGCTCTTCAGCGCCTCGATGCCGACCATGAACGCGTCACCGGTGGGCACCTGGCCCGCCTTGTCGCCGGCCCAGCGCTGGTAGGCGGCGGCGGAGCGGGGCGGCCACACCTGGTCGGCGCGGCGGGTGTCGGTGGTCGACTGGTCGAAGGCCATGAAGGCCGACCAGTCGCCGGGTTCGATCGCGCGCAGCCGGACCCGCCGGCCGGTCCACAGTGACGTCACCCGGACAGACTAGGCCCGTGCGCGCCGGCGGCGGACCGGCCGGTGCGGCGGCGGGGTCCCGTCAGCGCGACGGTCCGCGCAGCGGCGGCAGGGTGGCGCCCGCGGTGCGCAGCCGCCGCAGCGCCGCCTCGGCGACCTCGGCCGCGCGGCCGCCGGCGTCCACGGCGATGCCGGGCTCGCCGGGCTCCAGCGGCTCCAGGTCGGCGTACTGGGAGGGCAGCAGGTCGGCGGGCATGAAGTGCGCCGGGCGGCGCTCGATCCGGTCGGCGACCACCTCCGGATCGGTGGCGAGGTAGACGAACCAGATCTCCGACAGGGGGGTGTCGTCAGGCAGGTCGCCCTCGCGCAGCAGGTCGCGGTAGCGGCGTTTGAGGGCCGAGCAGGTGACCACCCCGCCGGTGCCGTAGCGGCGGCGTCCGGCGATCCAGCGGGCGATGGCGCGCAGCCACGGCTGGCGTGCCGCCTCGTCCAGGGCGACGCCGGAGCGCATCCGGTTGATGTTGGCCGGGGGGTGGAAGTCGTCGGCCTCGGCGAACTCCAGGCCGAGCCGGTCGGCCAGCAGCCGGCCGACGGTGCTCTTGCCCGATCCGGCGACACCCATGATCACCAGGACCGGAGCGCGGAGGGCGGGTGGGCTGTGGGGGGTCCTTCGCGCGGGTTCCATGCCTATGTCCTGTCCACATTGCCGTCTGGGCAACACTTCCGGCGACGATCCCCGGACGGGTACTTCTCGGCGCCGTGTCCGCCTAGCCGTGAATATCTCGATCCGGTGTCTGTGTAGAGCCGTGCACCAATAGTCGGTAGTGTCCGCGATCGACAGCGGAGGACGGGCCGGCGGACCGCCGCGCGGCCGGTCCGTCCCGACGAAGCGGCAGGCCGGGTCCGGCGCGCCGACGACGGAGGTGTCCACCATGAGCATCACCGGATCCGGCGCGACGCCCGGCCCGGACGCGTTCGCGACCGGCGGCTCAGCCGCCGCGGTGCCGCCCCCGGGCACCTGGTACATCGAGCCGATCCACTCCAGCATCGGCTTCGTCGCCCGCTTCCAGCACTTCGGCCGCATCCAGGGCCGCTTCGGCCTGGTGTCGGGGGTGGTGTGGATCGGGGAGCGGCCCCAGGAGAGCTCCGCCAGTGTGAGCGTCGAGGTAGGCAGTATCGACACGGGCATCGCCAAGCGCAACGCGCACCTGACCTCGCCCGACTTCTTCGACGCGGCCGAGCACCCGCAGATCGTCTGGCACGGCAGCAGTGTGGAGCCCGCGGCCGGCGGCCGCGACTGGATCTTCCACGGCGAGCTGACGATCAAGACGACCACCCGGCCGGTGTCGCTGGTCGGCCGGTTCCTCGGCGAGGAGCCCTACCCCTTCGGCGACGCCCGCCAGATCAGCTTCACCGCGCGCGCCACCATCGACCGCTTCGACTTCGGCGTCGAGGGCATGCCGCCGATCCCCGGCGCCGGCCTGTTCGTCGGCCGCGAGGTCGACATCGTGCTGGACGTGGCGCTGATCGACACCGACATCCGCTTCTTCACGCACCGGTTCCTGGCCGAGCCGCGCTGAGCCGGCGCCCTTGTCCCGGTCCGGTGGGCGCGGCACTACGATCGCGCGGATGAGCAAGGAGTGGACGAACGAGGCGGCCATCCGGCAGTGGGAGTCGGTTCCCCGCGCGGCGCTGGAGGCGTCGGCCGTCGACGGCGACTTCGCCAAGCGGCACCTGGTCAATCCGGTGCTGCTGCGGATGCTGGGCGAGGTGGCCGGCCGTCGGGTGCTGGACGCCGGGAGCGGCGACGGCTACCTGAGCAGGATGCTCGCGGCGCGCGGCGCGCGGGTGGTGGGCGTCGAGCCGGCCGCGAGCATGCTGGGCTTCGCCCGGGAGAAGGAGGCGGATTTGCGCCAGGGCGTGCGCTACGTCCGCGCCGATCTGGCCCGGCTGCCGGATCTGGGCGGCCCGTTCGACGCCGTGGTGTGCAGCATGGTGCTGATGGCGGTCCCCGACTGGCGGAGCGCGATGCGCGGCTGCGTGGCGAGCCTGCGTCCGGGCGGCCTGTTCGTGTTCGCCATCGTGCACCCGGCCTTCGAAGGGCTGTGGCGGTCGTGGCGGGCGCACGGGGAGTACCGCACCCGCCGCTACCTGGCCGAGTACGAGGTGGAGCAGACCTACGCCTCGGACTTCCACCGCCCCGTCTCGGCCTATCTCAACGAGCTGGCCGCGCTCGGCTGCCGGCTGCGCGAGCTGGCCGAACCTGGGCTGGACCCCGGGCTCGCCGCCCGCGCCGAGGCCGAGTCGCCGGGTATCAGCGGCTATGTGGACCTGCCGAACTTCCTGATCGCCGCGGCGGAGGCGCCGGCTTAGGCCCCGCCCCGACGCCCAAAGATCTGTTTGACGGTCGATGGCGGTCCGGGGCATACTGTCCAACATGTCTTTGGGAGATGAGTCCACCGCCGCCGAGGTGACCGCGCGGCTGCGGGCGGTGGCGCACCCCGTGCGGCTGCGGATGCTGTCGCTGCTCACCGGGGCGGCGATGACCGCGGCCGACCTCGCCAGGGAGCTCGACATCAGCCACGCCAACGCCAGCTACCACCTGCGGCAGCTGCACGCGGCCGGGATCGTCACCGCGGCGGGGGAGGAGTCGATCCGCGGCGGGCGCGCCAAGCGCTACCGCTACGACATGGACGAGGCCGACCGCCGCGACCCCGACGGTCCCACCGGCTCGCGCCCGGCCGGCGCCGAGGACGAGTACCCGGCGCTGTACGCCGCCCTGGCCGCCGAGATGCAGCGCCGGGCCGCCCTGGCCGAACCCGCGGCCCGGCACCGCCTCACCGACGCCGAACTGTGGGTGGACCAGGCGACCTGGGACGATGTACGCAAGCGCGTGGACGACGCCGCCCGCGACCTGCACCTGGCCGCCAAGCCCCCGCACACCCCCGGCACCCGCCGCGTCAGCGCCACCATCGCCCTGTTCCCCATGCGCGACACCACCTGAGCGGCAGGCGGCACCCGCCGCGGCGCCGCCCGCACCGCCCCCGCCCCACGACATCCCCCGCCCGCCCAGGGGGGCGGGCCCAACACCATTCTCCCGCCCGGCATGCGCCCGGCGCGAGCCGCCACCGGCGGCCTGTGGACGAACGGCTCCCCACACCGGCGGCCTGTGGACAAGCCCTGAGAAGACATCCCCCGCCCGCCCAAGGGGGGCACCCCTACAACCATTCTCCCGCTCTCGCGTGTGCCGCGGGAGGGCGGGGCGCGGTCCTGTGGACGGGGGCCGCGGCCCATCCACAGATCGGCGGCCGATGCGGACCGGCGGTCGACGATGACGTGAAGTCGAGGTAATGGACGATGGACGGACTGGGCGCGCCGCTGCGCCACCGGGCGTTCGTGCTGCTGTGCGCGGGGCGCTGGGTCAGCATGTTCGGCAACGCCATGGCGCCGATCGCGCTGGCCTTCGCGGTGCTCGACGTGACCGACTCCACCACCGCCCTGGGGGTGGTCGTCGGCGCGGCTTCACTGGCCAAGGTGGTGTTCGTGCTGGTCGGCGGGGTGGTCGCCGACCGGCTGCCGCGCAACCTCGTGCTGGTGGGCTCCAATGTGCTCAGCGCCGCCAGCCAGGGCGCCATCGCGGCCCTGGTCCTCACCGGCACGGCCACCATCCCGCTGCTGACGACCCTCGCCCTGGCCAACGGGATGATGAGCGCCTTCGCGCTGCCGGCGTCCGCGGCCATGGTGCCCCAGACCGTCCCGACCCGGCTGCTCCGCCCCGCCAACGCGCTGATGCGCCTGGGCCTCAGCACCAGCATGGTCATGGGCGCCTCACTCGGCGGCCTGCTGGTCGCCGCCGTCGGACCCGGCTGGGGCCTGGCCGCCGACGCGCTGTGCTTCGCGGCCTCCGGGCTCTGCTTCGCGCTGCTGCGGGTGCCCGCCGTGTCCGCGGCCCGGCCCGGCCGCACCGACGTGCTCGCCGACCTGCGCGACGGCTGGCGCGAGTTCACCTCCCGCACCTGGGTGTGGGTGGTCGTCCTCGGCTTCATGTTCGTCAACGCCGCCTACGCCTCCGTGGTCCACGTCCTCGGCCCCGCCGTCGCCGACGACAGCATCGGCCGCCAGGGCTGGGGCTTCGTCCTGGCCGCGCAGACCGCCGGCATGATCGTCGGTGCGCTGATCGCCACCCGCGTCCGGGTGAACCGCCTGCTGATGCTCGGTGTGGCCTGCATGGCCGGCGAGGCGCTGCTGCCTACCGCCCTCGCCCTGCACCCCGGGCTGCCGCTGCTGATGGCCGCCGCCTTCACCTGCGGCCTGTGCGTCGAGCAGTTCGGCATCGCCTGGGAGGTGGTGCTGCAGAGCAGAGTGCCCCAGCACGCCCTCGCCCGCGTGTACAGCTATGACATGCTGGGTTCCTTCGTCGCCATCCCGCTCGCCCAGCTCAGCATCGGCCCGATCGCCGCGGCCGCCGGCACCGCGCCCACACTGCTCGGCGTCGCCGCGGTCGTGCTCACGGCCACCGCCGGAATGCTGGCCAGCCGCAGCGTCCGCACCCTGGGCACCCCCGCCGCCGCGCCGGCCGACGCGGCCGCCGGCACCGACGGCCGCGTCGGCACCCCCGACTGAGCGCCGAGATGCGGCGCACGGTCAGCCCACGGCCCTCTTGACGAGTTCGGTGAGCGCCTTCTCGGCCTCCTCGCCCAGTTCCGACACCGCGTAGGACGTCGGCCACAGGCCGCTGTCGTCGTCGAGCCCCGCCTCCGGGGTGAACCCGAAGGTCGAGTAGCGCTCCTTGTCGAGATGCCCGCTACGGAAGAAGCACACGATCTTTCCCTTCCTGGCATAGGCCGGCTGCCCGTACCACAGCTTCGGCGACAGCTCCGGGGCGTTGGCGGTGACGATGGCATGGACGCGCTCGGCCGCCGCGCGGTCCGACGCCTCCATCTCCGCGATCTTCGCCAGCACGTCGAGCTCATCGGCGGCCGCCTTGCCGCCGCGACCGCGCTCCGCCTCCTTCTTCAGCTCCGCCGCGCGCCCCCTCATGGCGGCCCGCTCCTCCTCGGAGAAGCCCGCGCCGCTCCCGCTCCTCGTGCCGGTATCCGCACTCATCGCCGTCCCTCTCCTGGTCGTGGTCCGTGGAGTACCTGCGACGCTAGCCGCGCGCACGGACCCGGCGCTTCTTGATTCCGCACCGGTTCCCGCCCCTTTCCCCCAGGTACGGCGCGGCTCACGGACCCGGGCGGCCGTCGAACGGGCCGGAGAAGAGCGGCCGCGGCAGGGGCCCACCGGACCGCGCCGCCCGCGACGGGCGCGCCCCTTCGGCGGGCGGCGGTCGGCACCCGTCCGGCGCCCCCGCCCGGTACACGAGCTCGCGAGGGAGGGCCGGACGGGTTGCCGCCTGGGCCCTGCGACGATCCTCACCGAGCCGTCGACCCCAGTCAATCCTTGGAATTACTCCTGTCAACCAAAGGTGTAGCTTGGGTCTTATGACCCTGGACGACCTGCGCGTGTTCGTCGCCGTGTGCCGGGCCGGCAGCCTCAGCGCCGTGGCCCGCGAGCTCGGCCGCACCCAGTCGGCGGTCAGCCAGCACGTCAAGCGGCTGGAGCGGGAGACCGGCGTGAGCCTGCTGGAGCGGCGGCCGCGCGGGGTCGCGCCCACCGAGGCCGGACGCGTCCTGCGCGACGCCGCCGACGACGGCCTCGCCGGCCTCGACCTCGCACTGCGCCGCCTTGAAGACCTGGCCGACGGGGAGGCGGGCGCCGTCCGCATCATCACCGGCGCGACGACCGTGCGGCACTTCATGGCCGAGGCGATCGCCGCCTTCCGCCGGAGCCACCCCAGGGTCAGCCTGGAGTTCCGGACCGAGACCTCCAGCCGCAACTGCCTCGACGCCCTGGTGGCCGGCGAGCCCGACCTCGCCTGGGTCTCCATCGGGGAACCGGTGCGCGGCGTCGAGCAGCGCCCCGTCGTCGAACTGCCCTGGCTGCTCGCGGTGCGGCCCGACGACCCGCTGGCCTCGCGGCCGCGCATCGAGGCGCCCGAACTCGCGGCGATCCGCCTGGTGCGGCTGCCTCCGAACTCCACCTCCGGCGGGCAGCTGACCGCGGCGCTCGGCGGGCTGGGCGTGCGGGCCGGCTCCGACACCAGCGTCGCCGACTGGGACACCGCCCTGCTGCTGGCCGAACTCGGCCTGGGGCACGCCCTCGTCCCCGCCGTGCCGGACCTCTGGACCTCCGGCGACGGCCGGCCGCTGCGGTTCGTCCCCGTCCCCGGGCTGCCGCCGCTGTCCGTCGGCTGGGCGGCGCGCCGCTGGGACGCGCTCACCCCGCTCGCCCGCACCTTCGCCGACGCCGTCGCCCGCACCTGCACGGAGCGGCCCGACCGGTAGCGGCCGACCCGGTCCCGGCCCTGGTGTGCCGAGTACGACGCGGCCTGCGCCCGCTCGCGCGCCCTCGCGGCGGCGCATCCGATCGACGCCGAGGTGCCGCATCCGCGGACCGGGCGGGCCAAGCAGCGCTGGATCTATGCGCACATGATGAACGAGACCGCCCGGCACGCCGGCCACGCCGACATCCTGCGCGAGCAGCTCGACGGCACGGCGGGCGTCTTCGCATGAAGAGAGGGCGGCCTGCCGCCGCCCTGGCCGCCACGCCCCCGCCACCGGCGGGGCGGCGGGCTCGGATAGGCTGGCGGCCCACGGCAGCGCACGTCCGAGGAGGTGAGACCCATTACCGCCAGCACGACCGGTTCCGCCGGACCTGGACGGGTGCTCTCACCTCACCGCCGCTCGCCTTCGCGCCGGGGATGACCGGGGGAGCGCCCGTCGGCACCCGAAGGGCTCCCTGATGCCGCATCCCGCCCCCCGTCCGTCCCTGTCCGCCTCCGACGAGGCGGCCGTGATCGCCCGGCTGCGCGCCGCCGGCTGCGTCTTCGCCGAAGACGAGGCGCGGCTGCTCATCACGGCGGCCGCCGGCCCCGCCGAACTCACCCGCATGGTGGAGCGGCGGGCCGGCGGGCTGCCGCTGGAACATGTGCTGGGCTGGGCCGAGTTCTGCGGCCTGCGCGTCGCCGTCGACCCCGGCGTGTTCGTTCCCAGGCGCCGCACCGAACTCCTGGCCCGCCACGCCGTCGACCTCGCCCGCCGCGCCGCCGCCCGCGGCGCACCGCCGGTCGCGGTCGACCTGTGCTGCGGCTCGGGCGCGGTGGCCGCGGTACTGGCCGACGCGCTGGACCGCGTCGAACTGCACGCCGCCGACATCGAGCCGGCCGCCGTGCGCTGCGCCCGCCGCAACCTCGGCCAGCGCGGCCGCGTCCACCAGGGCGACCTGTTCGGGCCGCTGCCCGCCGAGCTGCGCGGCCGGGTGGACGTGCTGGTGGCCAACGCCCCCTACGTGCCCACCGGCGCCCTCGCCCTGCTGCCCGCCGAAGCCCGCGTGCACGAGCCCCGGGCGGCACTGGACGGCGGCGCCGACGGCCTGGACGTCCTGCGCCGGGTGGCCGCCCGGGCGCCGGACTGGCTGGCCCCCGGCGGCGTGCTGCTGATGGAGGCCGACGACCGCCAGGCGCCGGTCCTGGCCGACAGCGCCGCCCGGGCCGGACTGGCGCCGGCCGTGGCCCGCTCCGAGGAGCCGCCCGCCACCATCGTCACCGCCACCCGGCCCGCCGGGGGCGCGGGACGCGGCTGACGGGCGCGATCTCCTCGCTTATTTCAAATGCCGAACGGACCTGGTTATTTTCCGAATAGAACGCATGTCGACGTTCGGCCGATTTGTAGTTCATCCCTAAAGGATGATCTACTGAATCGCTGTCACCCTAATACGCGGAACTGCCCTAGACTCCGGAAACGACGCCGCCGCCTCGGCGGGTGAACAGTCGCGTGCCTGGCGACCCGCAGGCAGACCGAGGAAGTTCTCAGCGTATATGGGTGCACAATACTGTCATGCGCAACCCCTCACGGGCAAGTGTGCGGAGATTTATCGGAGGGGAAGGCATGCGCTTATCGGGATCAGTCCGTTCAACAGTAAGTTCTCCACCGAATACCTGATCCTGGTCGCACGGTGGGCGAATGAGACCTTCCGATCATTCGACTTCCTGCTCGCCGGCGACGAGGCGGCGCTCCTGCTGGAGGCGACGGGGACCCCGGCCGGGCGGGCCCGCTACAAGTCCCGCAAGGCGGTGCGCCGGAATCTGCGCTCGGTGCAGGACGCGCTGGCCCACCTGGGTCGTCCCGCCCGGGCCCGGATACTCAACATCGCCGACTTCACCGGTCACGAGGTGTACGCGATGGCGCGGAAGGAGGGCGCCGCGGCCTTCGCCGCCGACCCGGAGTTCCGGGCGGCGTGCCTGGAGATGGTGGACAAGGCCGTACGGGGCCGGATGCGGACGGTCGACGTCGCCGGCTCCGCCGCGGTACCGGAGCAGCTGGAAAGGGCGGTCGAATACGTACTCGCCGAACTGCCGTTCCTCACGAGGGGTCCAGAGGTGGTCGGAGTCGAGGAGTTCGTCGTGGTCTACCACCAGTCGTGGCCGCTGTACGAGCGGATACTCGCGGGTGAATTCCCGCTTACCGTGCATCCGGCGCAGGGGTACGTCAACCTGGACCAGCCGTAATCCGATTCCCGTTACCGGCACCCGACACTTGTGAGAAGGGCTGAAATGACGCTGACCGCATCCGAGTTCAGTGTTCTCGACGAGAGCTTCCACGACGATCCCTATCGATTCTTCGCGGAGATGCGGGAATCGCGCCCGGTGCACTACGAGCCCGCAATCGACAGCTATTTCGTCACCCGGCACCGCGACGTCAAGGCGATCCTCACCGACGATGAGACCTTCACCACGGCCCCATTGCAGGTACGGGCGGAGCCCGTCATGCGCGGGCCGGTGCTGGCGCAGATGACCGGCGCCGAGCACTCCGCGAAGCGCAAGATCGTGGTGCGCGGATTCGCAGGGCGGGTGCTGGCCAAACAGGCCGAGATGATCCGCGCGAACGCCCGCGAGCTCATCGAGCCCTTCCTGCCGACCGGGCGGGTCGACATCGTCAACGACTTCGGCAAGCAGTTCGCCGTCTACGTGACGCTCGACGTCCTGGGCCTGGACAAGCGCGACTGGAGGCAGGTCGCGCAGTGGCACAGCGCCGTCGCCGAGTACGTGACCACCATCATCCTGCCCGAGGACCGCCGCCGGCACGGCCTGCACTGCGCCGAGGAACTGGAGCGCTACCTGCTGCCCATCATCGAGGAGCGGCGCGCCGACCCCGGCGACGACCTCATCTCACGGCTGTGCACCGCCGAGTACGAGGGCATCGCGATGAGCACCCGCGATGTCACGGCGCTGATCATGAACGTGCTGGCGGCGGCGACCGAGCCGACCGACAAGACCCTCGCCCAGCTGTTCCGGCACCTCATCGACCACCCCGACCAGCTGGCGCAGGTTCTCGAGGACCCCGCGCTGGTCCCGGCCGCCATCGCCGAGACCATGCGCCACACCCCGCCCGTCCACCTCATCCCCAGGCAGCCCTGGCGCCCCGTGGAGGTCGCCGACACCCCGATCCCGGCCGGGAAGACCGTGTTCTGCATGATCGGCTCGGCCAACCGCGACCCCGACGCCTTCGCCGACCCCGACACCTTCGACATCCACCGCCCCGACCTCGGCACGGCCCGCTCGTTCACCGCCGCCGCCCACCACATGGCCTTCGGCACCGGCCTGCACCAGTGCGTCGGCGCGGCCTTCGCCAAGGTCGAGATCGAGACGGCCGCCGAAGTGCTGCTCGGCGCGATGCGCGACCCGCGCTACGGCGAGGACTTCCAGTACCGGGAGGAGGGGCTGTACACCAGGGGCCCGGTGGCGCTGCCGATCAGGTTCACCCCGGTGCCCGCCCCCGCTCCGGCGTGAGCGGGCCGAGCGCGGCGACCGGGGCGCCCCGCACCGAAGACCTCGACGGCGCCACCCGCCGCCTGATCGCGGTACTGGTGTGCGGCGCCGTCGTCCCGCTGCTGGACACCGTCGTCGCGGCGATCATGGTGGAGGAGCTGTCCGGTGCGCTGGCCGTGCCGGTGTCGCAGGCGCAGTGGGTGCTCACCGGCTACGCGCTCGCCTGCGTGGTGAGCCTGCCGGTGACGGGCTGGGCGACGCGGCGGCTGGGGGCCAGGAGGCTGTGGCTGGCCGCCCTCGCGCTGTGCCTGTGCGGCGCCGTCGGCGGCGCGGCCGCCTGGGACCTGCCGTCCCTGGTGGCCTGGCGGGTCGTCCAGGGGGTCGGCGGCGGCCTCTCGCTGCCCGTGACGCAGACGCTCCTGCTCGCGGGCACGGCGCGGTCGCAGGCCCCGCGGCTCATGGCCGCCATCGCCGTGCCCGCGGTGGTGGTGCCCATCGCGGGCCCCGCCGTCACCGGGCTGGTGCTCGACGCGCTGGGCTGGCGCTGGAGCTTGCTGCTGAGCGCCCCCTTCTGCGTGGCCGCGCTCCTCCTGGGGCTGCGCCTGCTGCCGCGCGACCAGCGTGCCGACGATCCGCCTCGCCTGGACGCGCCGGGCTTCCTGCTGCTGTCGGGCGGCCTGGTGCTGACGGTCTTCGGCCTGGCCCAGGCCGCGGACGGCGCGCGGCCGCCGGCGGCCGCGGCCGTGCCGGTGGCCGCCGGCGCGCTGCTGGTCGCCGCCTTCGCGGTGCGCGCGGTCGCGGCCGGACCGGCCCTCGTCGACGTGCGGCTGTTCGCGTCCGCCCGGTTCAGCGGCGCCTGGGGCACGCTGCTGGTGACCAGTGCGGTGTTCTACGCCGGGCTGATCGTGCTGCCGCTGTACCTCCAGGGGGACCGCTCCTACACACTGCCGCAGGTCGGTTGGGCGCTGGCGGTGCAGGGGACCGGGGCGCTCGCCGCGCGCTGGGCGGCCGGCCGGCTGACGGCGCGCTTCGGCACGCGCGCCATCGCGATCGCGGGCCTGCTGCTGGGCGCGGCCGGCACGGTGCCCTTCGCGCTGGACGCCCTCACCGGCCACTCCTGGGTGGTGGTGCTCGCGCTGCTGGTGCGCGGCGCCGGCTTCGGGGCCGTCACCATCCTGGCGATGGCCGCCTGCTACCACGGGGTCGCCGACGATCAGCTCCCGCACGCCAGCACCCTGAGCCGTGTCGCCACCCAGCTCGGCGCCGCCCTCGGCCCGGTGCTGGCCGCCGCCCTGGCCGCCGGCGCGCCGCCGCACTACGCGCCCGCGCTGTGGGCCTGCACCGCCGTCACCGCGGCCGCGGTGCTCCCCGCCCTGCTGCTGCCGCGCACCGCGCCGCAGGCGGGTTAGGCGGCGGGCTCAGTCCGCGGCGATGTGGATCTGGATGGTGGTGCCCCGGGCGTCGGCGTGCAGGCGCACCAGGTCGCACAGGTGGTGCACCAGCAGCAGGCCGCGACCGCGGGGCCGGGTGGGCGGCGGTGGGATGCGGCCCGCGAGCGGATCGGCGAAGCGGCCGCCGTCGCGCACCTCGCACACCAGGCCGCCGCCGTCCCGCCACAGCCGCAGGGTGCCGCCGCCTCCGGCGTGCTCCACACTGTTGGCGGCCAGCTCGCTGACGGCCAGGACGAGGTCGTCGATCCGGTCGCCGGATATTCCCCACCGCTCGGCCCGCGAGGTTACCAGCCGGCGCAGCTCCGGCAGGTCGTCGCGGGCGAAGTCCAGCACCGTCGGCGCGCTGGAGGGCTCCGGCAGCGGCAGGTTGAAGGCGGCGAGCACCTCCTCGGGGCCCTGGTAGGCGGCGGTGCGGGTCTCCGGGAGCGCGTTCACGACGTCGGGGTGGGTGCGGTGCGCGTCGGCCAGCACCCGCCTAGGCAGCCGGCCGGCGTCGTAGGGGCACAGCACCGTGGCGGGACGGTCGGCGAAGGCCCGGTTGACCAGCGCCTCGTACTGCACGCACGCGGGGTACTCGCGCTCGGGGCGCCCGGCCCACACGGGTTCGCCGACGATCCTGGGGCGGCCGCACGCGGCGGCGCCGGTGATGAAGTCGTGCAGCAGCCAGGGGATGATCCGGCCGGGGTTGCGCCCGGCCAGCGCCATGTCGACCAGGGTCACGCGCTTGGCGTCGCCGCCCAGCGCGGCCTGGACCATGTCGAGCCTAGGGCCGGGCACCGCGACCAGCACCGGATCGCCGGCGGCCAGCCCGGCCCGCACGAAGGGCAGCACGGCGTCGGTGTACTGGCGGGCGCCGGAGTAGAAGACGGCCCGGTGCGTGAACGGGCCGGTGGTGGCGGGCCGCGCGAGGGCGGGCATCGGACCACGACCTTCCACGGTCATGCCGGAGAGCGCTGCGACGGGGAGGGCCGGAGCACCTGGACGGGTGGGGAACGGCGCCGCGGACCCACCTGCCGGCGAGAGGGTCACCAGCGGCCGTGCCCAGTATCGCGGCGGCGCCGCCGCCCGTGGAGGAAAATTCCGCCAGACCGGCCGCAAGCGGCCACCGGCGTCTGCGGCGGCGATCCGTGCGTCTCGGGGGGCGGGCGCGGCGCCCTGGTCACAGGTGCGAGCGCGCCTCGGCGATCAGGTCCAGCTGGCGCATGAAGTCGCGGCCGTCGATGGCCAGGCCGATCTCGTCGACGCCGGCCTCGGCGTAGGCGGCGAGGCGGTCGGCCGCCTCCCGGGGGCCGCCGGTCACGGTGACCTGGGCGGTCTGCTCCGGCGTCATCTGGAAGAAGCCGGCCAGCCGTCCGAACACGGCGTCGCGGTCGGCCGTGTCGGCGGGGTCCTCGCCCAGCACGGCGTGCAGGCCGATGTGGATGCGCGGGGCGGGACGGCCGTACTCGGCCGCGAGCGCGCGCAGCCGCTCCGCCGCCTCGGCGAGCTCGGCCGTGGTCAGCGCCGAGGGGAGCCACCCGTCGCCGTAGGCGGCGGTGCGGCGCAGGGCGGGCTCGGTGGCGCCGCCGCCGATGAGGATCGGCGGCACCGCGGCGCCGGGGGCCAGGGTGACCGACGGTCGCCCGGGGGCGTCCGGCAGGACGGTCGGCTCGCCCGCGATCAGTCCGGGCAGCACCCGGAGCGCGGCGTCGGCCAGCCGTCCGCGGCCGGTCGCCGGGGCGCCCACCGCCTGCCAGAACGGCGAGCCGGGGAAGCCGCCGATGCCCACCCCGAGCCGGACCCGGCCGCCCGACAGGTGCTGCAGCGTCTGGATCTGCGCGGCGAGCATGGCCACCGGACGCGTCGGCAGCGACAGCACGCCGAACTCCAGGGCGACCCGCTCGGTGGCGGCGGCGACGGCCGACAGCACCACAATGCTGTCGAGCGCGGCCGTCCCGTCCCCGATCAGCACGTCGGGCGCGCCGACCGAGTCCATCCCGAGGGCCTCGGCGCGCCGGGCGGCGGCGACCACACCCGCCGCGCCCAGGTGCCGAGCCTCATCCATCGTGGGCAGGCCGATGCCGATCCTGACGGCGTCCACGCCGGTCTCCCTCCCGCTGCGCTGCCGGCGCCGTGCGGCACCGGTCACCGACCAGGATCGAACCGCGAGTGGACTTGAGGTCAAGCCGGACCGGGACGCCCCGGGCGCCGGCGAGGCGCCCGGGGCGGGTGGTGTCGCGGCCCCCGGGCGCGACAGCGGTCCCGGCCGGCTGCCCCGTCAGCCGAACTGGCCGGGCCGGTAGTCGCCGGCGGGCTGCTGGATCATCACATTGGCGCGGTTGAAGGCGTTGATGAGGGCGATCGCGCACACGAGCGCGGCCAGCTGCTCCTCGTCGTAGTGCTTGGCCGCGTTCGCCCACGCCTCGTCGCTGACCCCGCCGGCCGCGTCGGCGATGCGGGTGCCCTGCTCGGTCAGCTCCAGCGCGGCCCGCTCGGCCTCGGTGAAGACGGTCGCCTCGCGCCAGGCCGCGACCAGGTTGAGGCGTTCCGGGTTCTCTCCGGCGGCCACGGCGTCTTTGAAGTGCATGTCGGTGCAGAAGCCGCAGCCGTTGATCTGGCTGGCGCGGAGGTGGACCAGTTCCTGGGTCGCGACCGGCAGCCCCGACTCCTTGAGGACCTTGCCCGCCCCGATGATGTGCTTGAAGACCTTGCCCATGGTGGGGCTGGCGAAGGCGTTCAGACGGGTGCTCATGGCGATCTCCTCTGCCCTTGTGGGTTGCTTGCACAGGTAGGACCGCGCAGCCCGGCAGGGTGTGACAGGCGGGCCTGTGGCCTGGGTCTCAGCCGCGCGTGGCGGCGGCCACAGATCAGCCCAGCCGGCTGAGCGCCGACATGGCCTCGCGCTCGACGCGCGAGAGCTCGGTGAGGACGGCGCCCGCCCGGGCGAGGCTCTGCGCGTCGCCCGACTCGCCGGCCGCCGCGATCAGTGCCGCCGCCTCCGTCCACAAGGCGGCCGCCTCCCCGTACAGCCGGTGGCCGGTGCGCAGGTGGGGGCTGTCGAGCAGCTGGGTGCACTCGGCGAGGAAGTCGCGGTAGATGCGGCGGAACAGGGCGCCGCCGGTACCGGCCTGCTCCATCAGCAGGGCGGCCTGCGGCAGGTCGCGCCCCGGGTGGTCGGTGCGCTGCAGCCAGGTGGGCACCAGCCTGCCCGCCTTCTCGATGCCCCGGTGGCCGAGGTTGGCGATCGGCGGGGCGAGGAAGGCGGCGGCGCAGGCGGTGATGGCGGGCACGATCCGCTCACGTGGCGCGGGCGGCTTCGCCGGGGCGGTGAGGGTGAAGGAGCGGTGCCGGGCGGTCATCGGCCCGCGCGCCGCCCGGGCCGCAGCCAGCCCGGCCAGGCTGGTGGACACCGCGCCGCCCTGCCCGGCGGTGTCCACCAGGAAGGCGCGTTCGTCGTCGTAGCCGTACATCGCGACGACATGTCCGCCGAAGTGCACCTTGGACCCGAAGTAGTCCAGGTGGTAGCTGTCGAGCTGCAGCCCGACCGGGTGTCCGGAGTCGATGGGGGCCGCGATGTCCTGCCAGGCCCGGCGGGGCGAGCTGGTCTCCTTGACCACGAGCTCCAGCCCGAGGGCGGCGGCGAGGTTCCGGGTCAGCTCGAAGGGCTTGACCCGGCCTCCGAGGAAGGGGAAGTCCAGGTTCTTGCCGTCCCAGTAGATGAAGGACAGGCCGGAGCCCAGGCCGAAGATCATCGGCTCGGACAGGTCGATGCCCTGGTGCCGCAGCAGCACCCCCAGAGCCGTCGTCTCGCAGTGCTGCGTGTCGCGGACCTCGATGCCCGTCACCGTCGCCATGCCGCGCCCTTCTGACCGGGGATGACCAGCGGGGTCATCGGTTCGTCGTCTCGCACGCCACTATGGTGGACCCTCCCACGGTCGGAGAGTCCAAAGCCGGGTGGTCAGGCTCGTGGCGCGGCCGCGGCGCGGAGCGCTAGCCGTCGACCATGGTCGGATCGGCGGGCCCGAGGTGGTGGTGGGCGATGACGCGCAGGTCGGTGGCGGTGAATACGCGCTGGTCGTACTGGCAGAGCACGGTCGCGTCGTCGGCCGCGGCGATCTGGGCGAGGCGGGCCTCGTGGCCCGCGACGGCCTCTGGCGGGAACCCGGCGTCGGCGGCCCAGGCCATGTCGGCGGTGAGCCGCAGCCCGGCACGGCCCGCGGCGCGCGCTTCGGCGCCCCAGGCGGACACGGCGGCGGTCAGCAGGTCGGGCTCGGGACGACCGGCCGCCAGCAGGACCTGGTCGGCGGCCGCGATCAGCAGTCGGCCGTCGGCCACGGAGGCTTCGGTGTCGATCCCGCGAGCGGCCAGCCCGGCCTCGACGGCCAGCGGCAGCAGCGAATGCGTGATGTAGACGACCATGCGGTTCCGGCGCAGTCCTCCGGAGACGAACGCGGCCATCGCCGCGAGCCGTCGGGTGTCGTCGTCGAAGAAGTGGCAGACGTGGTCGCCCGGACGCAGCGGCACGGGGTGGTCGAGCGGGGCGCCGACGCCGCTCGCCGCCAGGGGAGTGCCGCCGGGCAGGCCGAAACCGACCTCGGAAATCGGATCTCGCATCATCGTCCTTCGGCGGCGGCCGAACGGCCGGACCCACCGGGTTGAACGGGGACCGGGGCGCCACTCTGCTGGACACCCGCCGGTCGTGGCGCGCGAGAGACGGATTGCTCGGGGAATCGGCTCGCGAGTGCGCCCATGTATGCATGGAACGCTACCAGGTGCGCCACGATCAAGGGCGTTTCGCGCGGCTGACGCGCTGGAGCGCCACCCGCGGTGACGGGGCGTGCCCGCGCCGTCAGACGCGGGCCCGGAGAAGGGGTGTGGGCGGGGCGCCGGTGGGGGCGCGCCCGCCCACGGGTGCCGTCCCCGCAGGGTGGGGCGGGGACGGCTGGAAAATGGTCTGAGGACCGGTGTGGCGGTCGCCTCTCGGCGAGTGGCGCGCCGCGGCTCCAGCCTGGCGGTATTCCGCGGCGGCGATTATTGGTGAGGCCCGGGGACCCAGACCACACCGGCCGTTCAGTAGAGCAACGGCGAGGGCCGGATCATTCCCTGCTTCGTCTGCTTTTGTCCGGGGCCCGCGTGCGAGCACGGCCGAGCATGCGAGCCCTGGACCGCACGACCCCCGGCGCCGGCCCCGGTCCCGACGGCGCCGATCCACTCTGACGGGCGGCTGCGAAGGAGTCCGATGGACCTGACCCTCCCCGAGCGGCTGTATCTGCTCTGCTGCGACCTGGACAGACAGCGCTTCGACCCCACCAGCTCCCTCTACCGGGACAAGCTGCTGCGCGCCGCCGCCCTGGCGGAGCTGACCATCCAGGGCCTGCTCACCGACCGCAAGGGCAAGGCCGCCCGCTCCGGCGGGCCCGGTCCCCAGGACCCCGTGCTGGCCCAGGTACTGGCCGATGTGCCCCCGGACAAGCCGCGCAGCTGGACCAGCGTCGTGCTGCGCGAGCAGGGCAGGACCGAGACGGCCGTGCGCACCCGGCTGGCCGAGGCGGGCGTGATCACGGTGGAGCGCCGCCGCCTGCTCGGCCTGATCCCGATCCGCAAGGTCACCCCCAGGCATCCCGACCAGGTCCGCCTGCTGCGCGAGCAGGTGCGCCGCACGGCCTTCGACGGCCTGCCGGAGTCGGCGTCGATCGAGAGCGTGTGCCTGGCGGCGATCGCCGCCGAGGGCGACGTGGCGAGCGTCTTCACCCCGCGCGAGTGCCGGAACCACAAGACCGCGGTCAAGGCGGTCAAGGCTCACTTCGACGCGGCCGTCCCCGGCGTGCGCAAGGCGGTGCTCGCGGCCGTCGCGCACGGCCGATCGTCCTGAGGCCGGGCCCATGCCGCCGCGCGTCCGCCCGGCGAACGTCACCGCGGTGCGCGGCGCGCTGTGGCTTCGTCGCCGACGCGACGGTGCCGCCGCCACGGCCGGCAGCCGGGGCACGCGGTCAGTGCGCGGAGAAGCCGCCGTCCACGAACAGGTTCTGGCCGGTGACGTAGTCGGCCGCGCTGCTCGCCAGGAAGACGACCGGGCCGCGGAAGTCGGCGGTCTCGCCGTTGCGGCCGGTGAGGGTGCGCGCGGCCAGCCGCTCGGCCGTGCCGGGGTCGGCGAACAGCCGCTCGTTGAGCGGGGTGGCGACGACGCCGGGGGAGACGCAGTTGCAGGCGACGCCGTGCGGCGACCACGCCTCGGCCTGTGAACGGGTCAGCGCGACCAGGCCCGACTTGGCGGCACCGTAGGCGCCGCTGTCGCTGAACGCGCGGAAGGCCTGCTGGGACGCGATGTTGATGATCCGCCCCCAGCCGCGTGCGGCCATCCGCGGGCCGAAGTGCTGCCCGAGCAGGAACGGGGCATCGAGGTTCACCGCCATGGTGCGGTCCCACTGCTCCTCGGTCAGCTCCGCCAGCGGCGGGCGGATGTTCACGGCCCCGCAGTTCACCAGGATGTCGATCTCGCCGAAGGGCTCGGCGGCCCGCTCGGCCAGCCGACGCACCTGCGCCCGCTCGCCCAGGTCGGCCGGGACGGCCGCCGCCGACAGGCCCGCGCCGGTCAGCTCGGCGACGGTGGCGGCCAGGTTCGCCTCGTTGCGGGCGCTGACCACCACGCTCGCCCCCGCCCCGGCCAGCGCCCCGGCGATCGCCCGCCCGATACCGGAGTTCCCGCCGGTCACCAGGGCGGCGCGGTCGCGCAGCGAGAACAAATCGGCGAGGTAGTCGGCGGTGCTCATGGGACAGGACTCTACGGCCTCGGCCCGCTGTCCCCGACCCCGCCGCGAGGTGGCGGAGGTGGGAACGACGGAGGCTGATACTTCACATCGTTGAAGTGAAAATGAGAGATCTCAAGTTTCAAGCTTTGACTTCTTAAGAAAATGAAGCTACTAATGAAGGTGTCGTTGAGGGTGGAGCCGAGGGGCCGCCCCCGGCAGCCCGATCGGGCGCGCGGAGAGCCGTACGGCCCTCCCCGTCAGCGCCGGACGAGACAGAGGAGACGCACCGCCATGAACGAGCAGCGCCGCCAGATCCTGCAGATGCTCCCCGAGGGCCGGATCAGCGCCGAGGAGGCCGAGCGGCTGATCGACGCGCTCGACCGGGAAGGGCCCGACTCGCCGCCGCACGCCCCGTCCGCCCCGCCACTCCGCCCTACCTACCTGCGCGTGGTGGTGATCTCGGTGGACGGCATCGACGCCGAGGAGCCGACCCGGGTCGACGTCCGGGTCCCCCTCCGCCTGCTGCGCGCCGGGGTCCGCCTCACCGCTCTCGTCCCGCCGCAGGCCCTCACCAAGGTCAACGCGGAGCTGCGCAGGTCAGGGGTGCCGATCGACCTCACCGAACTCAGGCCGGAGCACATCGAGGAGCTCATCGAGCAGCTCGACGGGCTCACCGTCGACGTCGACGACCCCGACACCAAGGTGCGGATCTACTGCGAGTGACGCCCCAGAGCAGTCAAACCCCGGCTCGCGGCCCGGCCGGTGACGGCGGGAAGCCGGACCCGGCGTCCGGACGGCCGCGAACGAAGCCCCCGAGCGGATCGGTGAGAAGTACATGACGAACAGCACGTCCTCGACCGGGCCGACGTGGACCGGCATGGTGCCGGTCGACGACACGGCCCTGGCCGCCACCGACACCGGCGGCCCCGGCGTCCCCGTGGTCTACCTCAACGGCCAGTTCGCCACCCAGGGCTACTGGCGGCGGGTCATCGCCGACCTCGGCACGGAGTGGCGCCACATCACCTACGACGAGCGGGCCCGCGGCAGGAGGTCGAAGCGCTCGGCCGACTACTCCTTCGAGGCCGCGGTCCGCGACGTCGACGCCGTCCTCGCCGCCCGCGGCGTGCACCGGGCGCTGGTGGTGGGCTGGTCCTACGGCGCCTTCGTCGCGGCGCACTGGGCCGCCCGCAACCCCGACCGCACCGTGGGCGCGGTCCTGGTCGACGGCGCCCAGCCGTACGACTGGCTCGACGACGCCATGGAGCAGCACATCCGCAAGCTGTTCCGGCGGATGGGCTGGTTCATGCCGCTGCTGCGCCCGACGGGCCTGGTCCCGAGGATGAACCCCGAGGAGATGGCGAACAGCAACATCGAGCTGGGCAGGCTCGCCCGCGCCCGCGAGCTGGGCCCCGTCCTGGACGGCATCACCGTCCCCACCCGGCATGTGGTCGCCTCGGGCTCGTCCTTCGGCAGCAGCGGCGACGGGCAGGAGCTGATCCGCACCAGCCTGGCCGGGGTGACCGAGCGCAACCCGAACATCAAGATCTACGCGAAGGTCCCCAGCAACCACGGCGCGATCCTGCGCAAGGACTTCCGCGCCGTCGCCGGGGCCGTGCGCGAGGTCGCCGCACTCGACGGCGGGGAGCGCTGACGACGGCCCGCGTCGGCGCCGTGCGGCCCGGTACCTTCCCCGGGTGGCCTCAGACCGGGGCCGACTGCGGGCCGGCCATGCCCTGTCGGCCGGGTAGGTGGAGCCGGCGGGCGACTCCGCCGGGCTGGTCGGCCCGCACGGCGGGATGCCGCGCCGGGTGCGGCCGGGCGGCTGAGCCGCCCGGCCGGCGCCGGGCTCTAACGCAGACTGCGGAAGAAGCCGCGGATGTCGTCCACCAGCACCTCGGGCACCTCGTGCGCGGCGAAGTGGCCGCCCACGTCGTAGACGTTCCAGGACCGGATGTCGCGGTGGTCGCGCTCGGCGAAGGGCCGGATGGACTGGAAGTCATTGGCGAAGTTCGCCAGCCCCAGCGGCACCGTCGTCGGCTCCGCGGGGTGCTCGGCGTGCGCGTCCTCGTAGTACAGCCGCGCCGAGGACGCCGAGGTGTTGGTGAGCCAGTAGATCATCACGTTGGTCAGCACGTAGTCCAGGCTCAGTGTCTCGCCGAGCAGCTGGGCGTTCCAGGCGAGCTGCCCGACGGGGGAGTCGGCGAGCGCGTGGGCGAGGGTCTGCGGCGCCTGCGACTGGAGCCGGTCGTAGCCGCCCACGTTCTCGTAGAACCACTGGAGGAACTTCACCTTGGCCAGGTCCTCCTCGCCCAGCTTCTCCAGCTCGGCCGGGTCGCCGGACGGGAAGGAGAACACCTGGGTGACGTGCACGCCGATGACGTGCTCGGGGTCGAACCGGCCCACCTCGGGGGAGATGAGCGAGCCGCCGTCGTTGCCGTGCGCGCCGTAGCGCCGGTAGCCCAGGCGGCGCATCAGCTCGGCCCAGGCGCGGGCGATCCGGTAGCGGTTCCAGCCCTTCTCGCCGGTCGGGCCGGAGTAGCCGAAGCCGGGGACGGACGGGATGACCAGGTGGAAGGCGTCGGCCGGGTCGCCGCCGTGGGCGCGCGGGTCGCTGAGCGGGCCGATCACGTCCAGGTACTCGGCGACCGTGGTGGGCCAGCCGTGCGTGAGCACCAGCGGCACCGCGTCGGGCTCGGGGGAGCGGACGTGCAGGAAGTGCACGTTCTGGCCGTCGATCTCGGTGGTGAACTGCGGGTACGCGTTCAGCCGCGCTTCGGCGGCCCGCCAGTCGAAGCCGTTCTTCCAGTGGTCCAGCAGCCGGTGCACGTACTCCAGGGAGACCCCGTACTCGGCGCCGACACCCGGCAGCTCGCCGGTGTGCCGGGTGCGGTCCAGGCGGTCGCGCAGGTCGGCGAGTTCGGCCTCGGAGGTCTCGATGCGGAAGGGACGGATGTCGTCGTTGTTCGTCATGTCCCCGACAATAGGAAGGCAATAGGCAAGGATCGTTCCTAATGGACGGGCAGGCTGGAAAAATGTCGGAGACCTCGGCGCGGCTGCTGCGCCTGCTCGCCCTGTTGCAGACCCCCCGTGAATGGCCCGGCTCCGAGCTGGCCGAACGCCTCGGCGTCAGCGGACGCACCGTCCGCAAGGACGTCGAGCGGCTGCGTGAACTCGGCTACCCCGTCGACGCCACCCGCGGCTCCTCCGGCGGCTACCGGCTCGGGTCCGGCGCCGCCATGCCGCCGCTGCTGCTGGACGACGAGGAGGCGGTGGCGGTCGCCGTCGCGCTGCGCACCGTGGCACAGGGCGCGCTGGCGGGCGTGGAGGAGACGGCGCTGCGCGCGCTGGCCAAACTGGAGCAGGTGCTTCCCTCGCGGCTGCGCCGCCGGGTCGGCGCGCTGCACGCCTACACCGTGCCGGTGCCCAGCGACCGCCCCATGCCCTCCGTCGACCCTGAGCTGCTGACCGCGCTCGCCTCGGCCTGCCGCGACAGCGAGCGGCTGCGGCTGGACTACCGCCGCCACGACGGCTCGGCCACCCGCCGGGAGGTTGAGCCGCACCGGCTGGTGAACTGGGGCCGCCGCTGGTACCTGCTGGCCTACGACACCGCGCGCTCGGACTGGCGCACCTTCCGGGTGGACCGCGTCGAGCTGCGCGGCCCGGCCGGTCCGCGCTTCACACCGCGCGAGCCGCCTGAGGGCGACGCGGCGGCCTTCGTATCGCGCGGCGTGTCGGCGGCGGCGTGGCGCCACCGCGCCCGCGTGGTGGTGCACGCACCGGCCGAGGCCGTCGCCGAACGGATCAGCCCCGCCGTCGGCGTGGTCGAGCCGGTCGACTCCGCCGGCTGCGTGCTGCACACCGGCGCGGACTCCGTGGAGACGCTGGCCGTGCACCTGGGGCTGCTCGGGGTGGACTTCGAGGTGGCGGACCTGCCCGAACTCGTCGCCCACCTGCGCGAGCTGGCGGCACGCTACGGGCGGGCGACCGGGTAGCGGAGACGTCCGGTGTCCGCCGCGCGCCGCTCCGTGACGATCCGGGCGGCCGATGCAACCATTCCGGCGGTCCGGCGCGTAGCAGGGGTATGAGACCTGTGCTTCTCACCGGCGCCCTGGCTACCCTCGCGCTCATGGCGATGAGCGGATGCGGTGATGTGAGCGGGGCGGCGAGCTCCCCGGACGGCGGCGCCGGAGGGCTGGCCGACCGCGTGTTCACGGCGGAGTCCGTCACCGAGGGCGGGGCCGAACGGCCTCCGGTGGAGGGCACCGCCATCACGGTGGGCTTCCGCGACGGCCAGATCCATGCCGACGCCGGGTGCAACCAGATGACCGGCACGGCCACCATCGGCGCCGACCGGATCGAGGTCGCGGAGCTGATGAGCACCGAGATGGGCTGCGACCCCGCCCGCCACGAGCAGGACGAGTGGCTGGCCGGGGTGCTCACCGCGAACCCCGCCTACACCCTCGACGGCGACCGCTTGCGGCTGGAGACGGACACGACCGTGATCGAACTGCGCGAGCAGGCCGCCCCGGCCGACCAGCCGCTCGAAGGCACCGTCTGGGTCCTCGACACGATCATCACCGGTGAGACCGCCTCCTCCGTGCCGGTCGGCGCGCAACTCGTCTTCGGCGAGGGCGGCGTGACCACGCGGATCGAGAACTGCAACCAGGGCAGCGCCGACACCGAGATCTCCGACGGCACGATCCGCTTCGGCGCGCTCGTCAGCACCCGGATGGCCTGCGCGGAGCCGGCCGCCGGAGTGGAGCGGGCGATCACCGCCGTGCTGGACGGCGGCGAGGTCGCCTACACCGTCGAGGGCGACTCCCTCACCCTGGAGCACCCCGACGGCACCGCGCTGCGCCTGCGCGCCGGCGGCGGGATCGCGCCCTCCGACCAGCCCGGGCAGACACCCACGCCGGAACCCTCCGTCCCAACGACCTTCTGAGCTCATCGCCGGCGAGGACCCCACGAGCCGCGGCACGAAATGCAGGACGGGGCGTGCCGCAGGGCGGCCCCCTCGCCGGCCGGCACCGCGCGGCGGGCAGCGGCCCGCCGCGTGACCGCCGGCCGGCGAGGGGCCTACCGCCGGCTCATGCGGTGAGGTGGGGCAGGAGCGTCTGATCGGGCTCGGCCGCCGGGCCGTCTCGTGGCGAGCGCGTCGGCTCGGAACCGTCCGTACTCCTCTCCGGCGACGTCGCGGCGGCGATCGGCGAGTCGACCGCCGGGCCGGGAGGCGAACTCCAGGCGCACGGCGGCGTCGACCTGGTCCGGTGGCTGCTCGGCGAGCGGCTGCTGGACGGGCTCATCCTCCTCGTCCGCCCCGTGGTCGTCGGCCAGGGCAAGCGGTTCTTCCCCGAGGCGGGTCCGGACACGGCGCTCGAACCGGTCAAGACGCGAGCCTTCCCGAAGGGCATCGTGCTCCAGGTCCACCGGCCCACCGGGCGCCCGGAGTACGCGCTCTGAGCACGCGATGCGGGGCCGGGGCTAGGCCAGGGCGTGCAGGCGGGTGAGTGCGCGGCCGACGGCGTCGCGGTTCTTGGCCGAGGTCATCCAGCGGGGCAGGCGGTCGCCGAGGCTGAGGGTGGCGATGTCGCGGTGGCGGGCGGTCAGGTAGGCGTCGAGGTAGTCGAGGTGGCGGCGGTTGACCGCCCACAGGACGTGCCCGGCGCACGGGGTCTGCAGCCACAGCGGTAGGCCGAACAGGCGGTCGACCGGGTCGGCGGGGCGGACCACGTTGGACAGGGCGACGGCGAGGACGGTCGTGCGGTGGCAGCCCGGGCACTCGGCGCGGTGCTCGGCCGGGGCGGCCGAGCGGCGCGGGTACCGGGCCGACCAGGCCAGTTCGCGGCCGCAGCCGCCGCAGGCGCCGTTGGCGGCGGCGTCGGCGGGGCCGTGGAACCAGTGCGCGCTGGTGCCCTCCCACTCCCCGCAGCACGCGCACCACCAGCCGGCCTCGGCGTCGGGATCGACGTGGGAGCGGCCGCAGCCCGTGCAGGCGAAGCGGTCGCCGGCGACCAGGCCGCGCGTGGCGCACCACGGGCAGCGCACCAGCGCGCCCGAGCGCGGTACGGCCCACAGTTCGGGGATGTGCTCGCGTGGCATGGCGGCAGGCTAGCGAGAGGACCGCGCCCGGCGCGAACGCGTTTTCCCGGCGGGGCGCGCTACCGGCCTGACGGGTGACGCCGGTGGGTGGTGGCCGCGGCCGGCTCGGCCGCGTCGGCCGCCGCCTCCCGCGCAGACGTCGAACCGGACGTCCACAGGCGGCGTCCCACCGGACGGCTTGTCCACAACCGCCCGGTAGGACCCGCGCCGCACACCTCAGGGCGGAAGGATTGTGTGCAGGGGAGTCCCCCAGGGAGGGCGGGGGACTGGATTCCTGAGGTTCGCCCCCAGCCACCGGGCCGGACCGCGGTGGGCGGCGCCACGTGCCGGGTGCGGACCCCGGCCGCTGAGGGCGGCCGGGGGCACGGACGGGCCCGCCGCCTCACCGACGCTCGCGGACGGGGGCGACGGCCGGGGCGCGCAGGTGCTCGTAGACGACGCTGGTCTCCACGTCGGCGACCTCGCGGCGTTCGGTGAGGCGGTCGATGACGAAGGCGTACAGGCCGTCGGTGTCGGGCACGGCGACGTGGATGAGGAAGTCGCGGGTTCCGGAGGTGACGAAGACGCTCACGGTCTCCGGCAGCCGGGCGACCCACTCGCGGAAGGACTCGATGTTGCCGCGCGACGGCGGACGGATCCGCACCGAGATCATCGCCTGCACCTCGCGGCCGAGCGCGGCCAGGTCCACCTCGGCGCGGTAGCCGCGGATGACACCGCGCTCGCGCAGGGCGCGAACCCGCTCCAGCGAGGTGGACGGCGCGACCCCCGTCTTGGCGGCCAGTTCGCGGTTGGTCTGCCGTGCGTCGTACTGGAGTTCGCGCAGCAGCGCGCGGTCGAGTTCGTCCAGACGCTCCATCAGCCCTACTCCTCCGAACAAAATTCGGCACTGATTGTGTCTACCAGTATGTCTGATTAGCATCCAGCGCGGATCCCGTTCTGGGTGCGACGAAGTCTCGCTCAAGCGGTAGGAGATTCGACACATGGAGGGCTAGTGGACACCATGCGGACCGCACCGCACCCGGCCGACGGAGTGCTCGACGCGCGCACCGCCGCCCGTTCGATGCCACGGCTGGCGCGCACCGACGTGCGCCCGGACCTGCCGACCCGCGAGGCGCGGCTCAAGTGGGTGATCGTGGTCGACCAGGAGTTGCCCGCCGGGCTCGCCGCCAACGCCGCCGTCTGCCTGGGCGCCGCCGCGGGACGCGCGCTGCCCGAGGTGGTCGGCCCCGGCGGACCCGACGCCTCGGGCTCGCACCACCCCGGCCTGCCGTGGACCGGCTGCGCGATCCTGGCCGCCGACCAGGCGACCGTGCGCGCCATCAGGGAGCGGGCCGCCGCAAAGGCCGAGCTGCACCTGGTGGCCATGCCCGCCCTCGCACAGGAGTCCCGCGTCTACGACGGCTACCTGGCGGCGCTGGCCGCCACCCCGGAGCCGGAGCTGCGCTACTACGGCCTCAGCCTGATCGGCGCCCGCAACAAGGTCGACAAGCTGGTCGGCCGACTCCCGCTGCTGCGCTGAACCCCCGTCCCGGCCACCCGGCCGACGCCGCGAGTACGGTCGGCTCCGGCGCGCGGCGGAGGCGCCGCGTCGGGAATGGCGCACCGCCGGGAAGGCGTCGGCCGCCGCGTCAACGCGGGTGTCCGGGCACAGCCGCCGGGACGGACGGCGTGTGGGCCGGTCGCCGAAGCCGGTGACGCGGGCGACGCGGGGGGATCCGGGCGACCCGCTCGGCGGGGCGGGGCTCAGTCGATCAGGTAGGCAGCGCGGCCGGTGCTGCGGGCGGTGAGGGCGGCGGCCAGCCGGGGCGCCTGCACGGGGTGCAGCAGGGCGGCGGCCTCCTGCGGGGTGGCGAAGGCATGGTCGTCCAGTTCCTCGGCCTGGAGGGTGATGGCGGCGCCCGGTGCGACGGTGCCGCCGTCGAAGACGAAGGACACGAACGGCCGGGGGCGCGCGCCCGCGGGGCCGTTCCAGTGGCAGACCAGCAGCTCGCGCGCCTCGATGGCCAGGCCGACCTCTTCGGCGACCTCGCGCTCGCAGCCGCGGTGCGGTTCCTCGCCGTGCTCGACCACCCCGCCGGGCAGCGCCCAGTGCTCGCGGTAGTTCGGCTTGACCACCAGCACGCGGCCGTCGCCATCGGTGAGCAGCGCGGCCGCGGCCAGGTAGGCCGTCGGCAGCTGGGCGAACCACACGTCATCGGGGAGCAGCTTGGGTGCGGCCATGGCACGAATGTACGGCACCCCGGCGCATGCCGGGGCCGAGCCGGCGGCAACGGAGCGGCCAGGGCAGCGCGGCCGGGACGGCGGTGCGCCGGGGCCGGGCGGCCGGGGTCCGGCGGGTGCGGGAGACTGGGGGCGTGAGCGAACCCGTGCTGCACCTGATCCCCCTGGAGCGGTGGCGCAGCGAGCCCGATATGCCGGTGGTGCCCTCGTCGCTGGACCATGAGGGCTTTGTGCACGCGTCGCCCGACGCCGGCACCCTGCTGGCGGTGGCCGACGCCTTCTACCGCGACGCCGACCAGCCGATGGTGGCCCTGCTGATCGATCCGGACCGGCTGTCGGCACCGCTGCGCTGGGAGGAGGCCCACGGCGCGCCGCCGCCCGGCGTGTCCGGCGAGGTGCGCTTCCCCCACATCTACGGACCGGTCGAGCGGTCGGCCGTGGTGGGGGTGCGCTACCTGCGCCGGGATCCGGCCGGGCGCCATGTCGCGCTGGAGGAGCGGACCGGCACGGCCGAGGCGCTGGACCTGCTGCCGCACCCCGAGGGCGGCTGGTACCGGGAGACCTGGCGGGCACCGGCCGAGTTCGAACCCGACGGCTACCCGGGCAGGCGCGCCAGCGCCACCGCCATCTACTTCGCGCTCGCCCCCGGTGAGCGCTCGCGCTGGCACGCGGTGCGCTCCGACGAGCTGTGGCTGTGGCACTCCGGCGGGCCGCTCACCCTGCTGCTGGGCGGCGACGGCGAGCGCCCCGCCGAGCGGCCCGACAGGGTCGTGCTCGGCACCGGCCTCGCCGCCGGGCAGCGTCCGCAGGCGCTGGTGCCCGGCGGGGTGTGGCAGGCCGCGGAGGCCGGGGACGCCGAGACGCTGGTCAGCTGCGTGGTCTCGCCGGGATTCGACTTCGCGGACTTCCGGGCGGAGTGAGGGGCCCGCGCTCAGTCGCCGGTTGCCGCCCGCCGGCCGTCCTCGATACGGCGCCAGGTGGCCACGATGACGATGCACACGGTCACCAGCAGCGCCCAGGCGCCGAACTTGGCCGGGTGGACCAGGTGCCACATGTCGGCCTGGTGGGGGTACTGCCAGGCGCCGAGCAGGGTGGCGATGTTCTCGGCGATCCACAGGAAGAAGCCGATCAGCACGAATGACAGCGCCAGCGGCAAGCGGTAGCGCACCGCGCCGACGGTGAAGCCGACCATGGTGCGCCAGGTGACGGCGACCATGAGCACCGCGAGCGGCACCCGCATGTCGGGCAGCCAGTGGTGGGTGAGGAAGTTCAGGTAGATCGCGGCGGCGACGACGGCGGTGGCGACCGGGCGGTAGCCGCTCAGCTCCAGGTCCAGCCGCCGCCACGCCTGGACGGCGTAGCTGCCCACCGCCGCGTACAGGAAGCCGCTGTAGAGCGGTACTCCGGCGATCTTGGTGACGGCGTCCTCGGGGTAGCTCCAGGAGCCCATGTTCACCTTGACCAGCTCGAAGACCAGTCCGACCAGGTGGAAGCCGGCCACGGCCAGCGCCTCGCGGCCGGTCTCCAGCCGGGTGGCCCACAGCACGGCGGTCACGGCCAGCCCGTACAGCAGCAGCGCGTCGTAGCGGGCGATCGGCAGCGGCACCACCGAGGACGCGGCCAGCCCGGCGAAGAGCGCGACCGCGAACAGGCAGCTCAGCGACTGCGCCCAGGCGAAGCGGAGCACCTGGGCGACGGCGAACCAGTCGGCCGTCCGGGCTCTGCGCCATGGGCGCGCGCCGCCCGCCGCCTCCAGAGCCATCGCACACCTCACCGTCCTGGCCGGTAGAACGGGGTCAAGCGTCCCACAGCGGACAGGACGGCGGCGAGGCAGGACCGGAGCCGGTCAGCCCTTGGGCGGCAGGTCGGTGTAGACGGCGCGCTCGTGCGGCGGCTGCACCGGGCGGGCGTTGGGCCCGATGCGCTTGGCGAAGGCGCCGATCTGCGCCTCGGCGGCGGTGACCGGCTCGGCCAGCACCACCCACCACACGCCCTCGCCGTACTCGCAGGTGGTGAGCGAGCCCGAGTAGCGGTAGGAGCCGCGCGAGGCCGGCAGCAGCGCGGCGAGGTCGAACAGCGGCACGTGGCGCTGGGCCTCCCCGGGCTCGGGGAAGGCCGCGATGACCTGGTCCAGGACGGGGTGCGCCGGGCCGGGCTCCACCAGGACGGCCACCACCATGGCGTCGGAGGGCTCGCCGGTGCGGTGGTACTTCAGGTGCGCTTCCAGCGGAAACCGGTGCCCGGCGACGGTGTGCTCGGCCGGGGCGTGCCAGTGCACCTCGTCCAGTTCGTAGACCAGGTTGCGGTGCGCGTCGGTGACCACGGCGGTCGCGCTGCCGTGCGAGGGGCGCGCGGCGATGTTCTCCTCGTCGTCGCGGTCGCAGCCGGGGGCGTGGGTCGCGGGCCGCACGGTGCCGAGGGTCAGCGCGCTGGGGCCGAAGGCGAAGGCGATGCCCGGCAGCGAGGGCACGTACTGGGCGCCGGCCGGATCGATGTCGATCGGGCTCTGCCTGCGGCCGGCGCGATCCGGACGCGGCTCGGTACGGCTGGGACCTAGCGTCATGGGGGACTCTTCGGGCACGGGAGACGGCACGTCAGGCTGCCACCTGCGCCGTCGCAGGCCGCAGCAGCAGGATGCTGCCACGCGGGGGTGGGGTTCCGGTGGAAGGCCGCGCCGGTGCCCGCGTGACCTGTGCCGCACCGCGGCGCCGCGAAAGGGGCGCTTCGGGGCGGGCCGGACACCGGGCGGGGGATTCACGGCGGCGCGCGGTCCGTGACAAGATCGCGGACTGCTATGGGATTGCTGGAGAACGTCTACGTCGCCGCGGCCGGCATGGTCACGGTCATGGTCCTCGCCTGGATCGCCGGGCTGCTGCTCGGTCTGCGGATCAGTCTGCCCAGGGCGGTGCTGGCCGGGCTGTTCGGCATGGCGACGGGCGGTGTGCTCGCCCAGGCGCTGTGGCCGCCCGGCGAGGTGCCGGCGGAGATCGACTGGCCGTACGGCACCATCGTGACCGGCACGACCGTCCTGGGTGCGATGGCCTTCCTGGTCGCCGCCGAGGTGCTGGTCCCCCGGGGCACCCGGCTGCGCCCGGTGGCCCGGGTCAGGGGGCTGGGCGCCATGGCCGGCCGTACCCGCCGCTACCTGCAGATCCTGCACATCGTGTTCCGGCACGGCCTGGGCCCCTACCTGTGGGGCCGCCGCGACCCGTCCGACCTCGCGCAGGGCCGGCGGCGGCTGGCCCGCTCGCTCGGGCGGGCGCTGGAGCGCGGCGGCGTCACCTTCGTCAAGCTGGGCCAGGTGCTGGCCACCCGGCGCGACCTGCTGTCGCCGGTCTTCATCGAGGAGCTTGGCCGGCTGCACCACCAGGTCACCCCGGTGCCGTGGGAGCAGCTGGAGCCGCTGGTCGCCGAGGAGCTGGGCGCGCCCGTCGAGGAGTTCTTCGCCGAGTTCGACCGCGCGCCGCTGGCCTCGGCCTCCATCGCGCAGGTCTACCGGGCCCGGCTGCGCACCGGCGAGCAGGTCGTGGTCAAGGTGCAGCGGCCCGGCATCGGGCCCGTGGTCCGCCGCGACCTGGACATCGTGCGCCGGCTGGCCGGCACCCTGCACCGGCGGACCGGCTGGGGGCCGGCGCTGGGCGTGCTCGACCTGGCCGAGGGCTTCGCCGAGGCGCTGCTGGAGGAGCTGGACTTCCGCACCGAGGCGGCGAACATGGCGGCGGTCGCGGCCGCCGCGTCGGGGCGGGTGCGTGTGCCGCGCGTCCACGACGACCTGTGCACCGCGCGGGTGCTGGTGATGGAGCGGCTGGACGGCACCCCGCTCAGCGACGAGCGCGCCGTGCGGGACCTGACGGGCGAGGCGCGGGCGGAGCTGGCCACCACCCTGCTGGACTTCGTGCTCGACCAGGTGCTGCTGCACGGCGTCTTCCACGCCGACCCGCACCCGGGCAACATCTTCGTCCTGGCCGACGGGCGGCCGGGGCTGCTGGACTACGGCTCGGTGGGGCGGCTGGACGCGGCGCTGCGCGCCGCGCTGCAGCGGGTGCTGCTCGCGGTGGACCGCGGCGACCCCACCGGGCTCACCGACGGCCTGCTCGACCTCAGCCCGCTGCCCGACGAGGTCGACGAGCGGCGGCTGCGCCGGGCGCTCGGCCAGTTCATGGTGCGCTACCTCAACGGCGGCGCCGGCGCCGACGTGAAGATGTTCACCGACCTGCTGCTGCTGGTGTCGCGGCACGGTCTGGCCATGCCGCCGGAGATCGCCGCGGTGCTGCGGGCGCTGGCCACCCTGGAGGGGGCGCTCAGCCTGCTGGCGCCCGGCTTCGACCTGGTGGCGGAGGCCAGGCGCTTCGCGGCCGAGCGGGTCGGCGGCCAGGTCGGGCCCGCGGCGCTGCGGCAGACCGCCACCGAGGAGCTGGTCAACCTGCTGCCGACGCTGCGGCGGCTGCCGCGCCGCTGGGACCGGATCTCGGCGGCGCTGGAGAGCGGCCGGCTGAGTGTCGCCGTGCGGCCGCTCGCCGACGAGGACGACCGGCGCTTCCTGGCCGGGCTGGTCAACCAGTCGCTGCTCACCCTGATCGCGATCGCGGCCGGGGTGAGCGGGGTGCTGCTGCTCGGCACCACCGGCGGGCCCGCCCTCGCCCCGGACCTGACCCTGTTCCAGGCGATGGGCTACAACCTGATGGTCGTCGGCTGCCTGCTGGTGCTGCGGGTGCTGCTGGTCATCTACCGGCGGCGCTGAGCTCCTCGGGGGCCAGGTCGCGGCGCATGCACAGCCGCGGCCAGCGGTCCAGGCCCAGCTCGGCCTCGCGGCGGCGGATCTCGCGCAGCCCCGGGGTCAGCTCGTCGTCGGCGAGCGGCCGGAAGCCGATGCGCCGGTAGTAGGGGGCGTTCCACGGCACGTCGCGGAAGGTGGCGAGGGTCAGCGCCGGCAGGCCGCGCCGCACCGCCCAGCCGGCCAGGTGGTCGATCAGCGCCCGGCCCAGCCCGCGGCGGGCGTGGCCGGGGTGGACGGAGACCTGGTCGATGTGGGCGTCGCCGTCGACCAGGCTCGCGATCAGGTAGCCCACCGGGCGGTCGCCGGCGTCGGTGGCGACCCAGGCGCGGCCCGCCGCCCGGTGGGTCTCCAGCACCACCAGCGGCAGCGGCTGGTCGCCGGCGATCTCGGCCATGCCGATGTCGGCGAAGGGGCGCCCCGCGGCGACCTCGATGTCCTGCAGCAGCGCCAGTTCGGTGGGGTGCGCCGGGCGGATGCTCACCCGTCAAGTATGGACCGGGCGCAAGGGGCACCGGGTAGGGCGGGGTCCACCCCGGGCCTGCGGCGCGCCGCAGGGCGGGCGGGTGGCCGGCACCATCGCGCCGGGCCGGGCGCGGTCCGTAGTGTCGCCGACCGTGAATCCGACCCCGATCCTCCTGGGCGCGCTCGTGCTGTGCGGTGCGCTGCTCGCGGGCGCCGTGCCCGCCGCTCCCGCCGCCGCGGCCGAGGCACCGGCCCCCGCCGCCGTCGACCGCTACCTCACTGAGAGCCTGCGCGCCGCCGGGCTGCCCGGCGCGGTCGTCGCCATCACCCGCGGCGACGAGGTGCTGCACACCGCCGGCTACGGCCGCGACTCCGCCGGGGCGCCGCTGAGCGCCGGCAGCCCGGTGGCGATCGCCTCGCTCAGCAAGTCCTTCACCGCGCTGGCCGTGGCGATGCTGGCCGAGGAGGGCCGCCTGGACCTGGACGCGCCGGTGCGCGAATACCTGCCGGAGTTCCGCACCGCCGACCCGCGCTCGGACCGGATCACCGCCCGGATGCTGCTCACCCACACCTCGGGCCTGTCGGACTCGGTCTTCCCGGAGATGAGCCGCGAGCAGCCGGCCGACCTGCGCGGCGCGGTGGCGCGGCTGGCGGAGGTGCGCCTGTCCGCCGACCCGGGCAGCACCTGGAGCTACCACAACCCGAACTACCACGTGGCGGCCCGGCTGGTCGAGGCCGTCTCCGGGCGGCCCTTCGCCGACCACCTGTCCGAGCGGGTGTTCGGCCCGGCCGGGATGACCGCCACCGCCACCCGCGACAGTGCCGCCGAGCGTCCGTACGGCCTGCCCGACGGGTACGCCCCGGTGTTCGGCGCCATGGTGGCCAGACCCGCGCTGGACCACTTCGTCAACGGCTCGGGCGGCATCGTGTCCACCGCCGAGGACCTGGCCCGGTGGCTGATCGTGCAGAGCAACGGGGGCGTGGCGGCCGACGGCACCCGGGTGGTGTCCGCGGCCGCCCTCGCCGCCACCCGCGAGACCGTCCCGGCCGGCGGCGACTACGCGCTCGGCTGGGACCTGGACACCGACGGCGAGCGCGTGCTGCGGGTGCACCACGGCGGCACCATGTTCTCCGCCAGTGCCGAGCAGGTGCTGCTGCCCGCCGACGGGGACGGCGGCGGCGCCGACTACGGCGTCGCGATCGCCTTCAACTCGGCGAGCGCGACCGGCGCCGAGCAGCTGGCCATCGCCGAGGGCCTGGTCGAGCTGGTGCGGGGTGGGAGTCCCGAGCCGCCCGCGCCGGTGTCGGCGATCACCGACGCCGTGCTGGCCGCGCTGTGCGCCGCGACGGTGCTGCTCGGGGTGGTGCGGGTGCGCCGCGCCCCGGCCTGGGCGCGGCGCCGGGCGCGGCGCGGGCGGGCGCTGATCGCGCTCGGCCTGGCGCCGCGCCTGGTGCCGATCGCGCTCTTCCTCGGCCTACCGGCCCTGGCCGGGCTGCTGCTGGGCGGCCGGGACGTGACCTGGCCGACCATCCTCTACAGCTGGCCGGCCCTGGCGGCCTGGGCAGGACTGGCCGCCGCCGCGAGCGCCTGGATGCTGGCCGCCCGGCTGCGGGCGTGGGCGCGGGCCCGTCGCGCGGGCGGTGCGCGGCCGCCGGAACCACGACCCATTGACGCAACTCGTCAGTTGCCATAGTGTAGCAACCGATGGGTTGCTACCTAAGGAGTCGGAATGGGCTTTCCCGATCGCATCGAGCGGACCGTCGAGCTCGCTCACCCGCCGACCGCGGTGTGGGCGGCGCTGACCACGGCCGAGGGCCTGGGGACGTGGTTCGGCGAGGCCGCCTCGATCGACCTGCGTCCTGGCGGCGCCGGCCGCTTGCGCTGGAACGACGGATCAGCCGCCGACCTGCGGGTGGAACGGGTGGAGGAACCGACATCCTTCGGTTTCACCTGGCGGCCCGGCGGCCTGCCCGAGGACGACCCGCGCCGCACCTACGTCGAGTTCACCCTGGAACCCCTTGACGGCCGGACGCGGCTGACCGTGGTCGAGACCGGCTTCGCGCAGCTGCCGGACGCGGCCTACCGCGAGGAGTTCGACGCGCACGTCGAGGGTTGGGAGCGCGAGCTCGGCGAACTCGTCGCGTACCTCGATGCCGGCTGAGATCGAGGCGGTCGCCGAACAGGTCTTCATCGCGCTGGCCGATCCGACCCGGCGCAACATCCTGGCCGCCCTGGCCGCCGACGGCCCCGCCACGGTCACCGAGCTGGCGGCCCGGCTGCCGATCACCCGGCAGGCCATCGCCAAGCACCTGGCGCTGCTGTCGGAGGCCGGTTTGATCACCGCCGAGCCGGGGGAGCGGCGCCGGGTCCGCTACCGGCTGCGATCCGCGCCGATGCGGGTCGCCCAGCAGTTCCTCGCCGCGCTCGCACGCGACTGGGACACCCCGCTCGGCGCGCTGGCCGAGCACCTCGACCGCACCGCCGCGAACACACCGCCCCACGACGGGGAACCGCACCAGAGGAGGACCTGAACATGAACGACGCCCGCCCGCTGCCGCCGGTGGCCGACCGCACCCGCTGGCAGGCCGAGATCGACGCGCTCCGCGTCCGGGAGAAGGCGCACACCCGGGAGGGCGACGCGATCGCCGCGGCCCGGCGGCGCCTGCCCATGGTCGAGGTCGACGCCACCGCCGAACTGATCGGGCCCGACGGGCCGGTCACCCTGCTCGACGCCTTCGAGGGGCGCCGGCAGCTCATCGCCTACTACTTCATGTGGTACCCCGGTCAGCCCGCGGCCGAGCAGTGCCAGGGCTGCACCTGGTGCACCACCCAGGTGGCGGAGCTGTCCTACCTGCACTCCCGCGACATCACCTACGCGGTCGTGTGCCAGGGCCCCTACGAGGAGGGCGCCCGCTACCACGACTTCATGGGCTGGCAGATGCCGTGGTACTCGGCGCAGGACTCCCTGGACACGCTCCTTGCCGGGCGCCGCGTCGGCATGATGCACCTCGTGTGCTACCTGCGCGACGGCGACCGCGTCTTCGAGACGTACTGGACCTGGCTCCGGGGCGTGGAGGCGATGGACTACAGCAACGCGCTCATGGACCTCACCGTGTACGGGCGGCAGGAGACCTGGGAGGACTCGCCCGCCGGCTGGCCGCAGCCCTGGTCGGCCGACGTGCCCTGGCGGATCGACGGACGCCCCATCGCCCAGTGGTCGCGCGTCCGGGCCGGCCGCTCCGACAGCCTCACCGGCGCTCCGTCGCAGCAGGCGGAGGGCGGCGGACCGCCGCACGGCTGCTGCGGGGGCGGCTCCTAGCGGCCCCGCTCAGCGCTCCGCGCGGGCGCGGCCCCGCGCCAGCAGGGCGTCGAGGGCGGCCGCGTCGGGGGCCAGCGCGGTGACCAGGACGCCGGGCCCGGCCAGCGGGGTGACCGCCAGGCCGGGCTCGGCGTGCACGGGCACCGGGGCGGCGGCGTACTCGGGGCCGGCCAGCAGCAGCAGGCCCACGGCGCGGGCGTCGTCGAGCACGGCGGGGCCCGCGTGCGGCTCGTGGGGGCCGAGCCGCAGTTCGTGCCGGAGCAGCGGGACGCCGCCGCGGACCACGTCCAGCCGGGACCGGTGGCCGCCCGGCTCCTCGCCGTGGCGGCCCAGCACCACCCGCTCGGTCCAGTCCAGCCGGGCGCCGGGCCGCAGCCGCACGCGGGCGTGCGCCCGGTGCGCGGCGCCGCGGGTCACGATCACCGGCTCCGGGCGGTGGTCGAGCAGCCCGTCCTCGGCGACCTCGGCGGCCACGTCGTAGCGCGAGGCGCCCGACAGCACCAGCATCGCCGCGGCCGAGCGCAGCCGCAGCGCGGCGCCCGGCCGCACCTGGCAGTCCAGCCGCAGGTCATCGCCGTGCAGCGGGCCCGCGGCCGCGCCCACCAGGTGTATCCGACCCCCGCCGGTTGCGCGCAGCGCCAGCGGCCCCCCGCCGCGCAGCACGGGGAAGCGGGTGCCGCCGGCGCCGTCGGACTCGGCGACGACGGCGGCCCTGGCCTCCAGTCCGGTCAATGCGCGTGCCCGCTGCCCGCCAGCTCGGCGCCGCCGGCCGCCTGGTTCGCCCGCCACCACGCGATCTGGGCGCGCACCCAGGAGGCGATCTCCGGCACGTCGGGGTGCTCGCGGACCGAGGTCGCGATCACCGGGCGGCCCTCGCGGACGTGGTCGGCGTCGGAGGTCATCACGTCCAGGTCGGCGCCCACGCGCGAGGCCAGGTCGATCTTGTTGATCACCAGCAGGTCGGCCAGGGTCACCCCGGGGCCGCCCTTGCGCGGCACCTTGTCGCCGCCGGCCACGTCGAGCACGAAGATCTGCCGGTCGGCGAGCCCCTGGCTGAAGGACGCCGTCAGGTTGTCGCCGCCGCTCTCCACGATGACGAGGTCCAGCGGGCCGAGCCTGGACTCGTGCGCCTCCACCGCGTCCAGGTTGGCGGTGATGTCGTCGCGGATCGCGGTGTGCGGGCAGCACCCGGTGCGCACCGCGCTGATGCGCTCCGGCGCCAGCACCCCGGTGCGGTGCAGGAAGTCGGCGTCCTCGGTGGTGTAGATGTCGTTGGTGACGACGGCCAGCGCGAAGTCCTCGCGCAGCACCCGGCACAAGGCCGCCACCAGGGCGGTCTTCCCGCCGCCGACCGGGCCGCCGATGCCCAGCCGCAGCGCCCGCCCGGCCGCCGGTGCCGGGTGGTGCGGGTCGTGTTCGTGATTGGCGCCCATGCTGATCGCCTTCCGTATGCGGGCCGGCCCGGTGGGGCCGGCGTGGTGTGTCGCTTCTTCGGTCGTGGTCGTGGTTCGGCCGGCGCGCGCACGGGTGGCGTCCGCGGCGGCCGGGTCAGGATTCGAACAGGCGCAGGCGCTGCCCCCG
Organism: Allonocardiopsis opalescens; assembly: GCF_003002095.1. Lineage (GTDB taxonomy): Bacteria > Actinomycetota > Actinomycetes > Streptosporangiales > Streptosporangiaceae > Allonocardiopsis > Allonocardiopsis opalescens. The sequence goes on from NZ_PVZC01000004.1 coordinate 456,420, forward strand.
GTGCAGTTCGGCGTGGACGTCCAGCGCCGGAGCGCTGACCGCGGGCAGTTCGGCAGGGGAGTCGGGCACGGCGCGGGCTTCGGCGGCCACCGCGTCCACGCTCGGGGCGAGTTCGGCCAGTACGCCGTGCACGGCCAGCGGGTCCAGCGCCAGCAGCCGGACCGCGGCCGAGGCGGGCCCGGTGACCGCCGCGGACGCGGCCAGCAGCGCGGCGTGCGCGGGCGCGTGCTCGGGGGCGGCGGCGTGCGCCGCGGCGCCCAGCGCCAGCGGGTGGTGCGCGCCGCCGGGGGAGGCGGCGGCGAGGGCGGCCAGCGCGGGGGCGGGCCACACGGTGTGGGCGGTGCGCAGCAGGGCCCGGCCCTGGGCGCGCGACGCCTCCCGCTGGGCGGGCGAGGGGGTGCGCGCGTCGAGTTCGGCGTCGAAGGCGGCCCAGCGCGGCTCGGGCCGCGCGCACTCGGCGGCGGCCGCCGCCGCGAAGGCGGCCGCGACCAGTCCGGCCGTGGCGAGCCGTCCGCGCAGGAACTCCGCGAGCGCGGCGACGGTGCGCACCCGTCCGGCCGCCGCGGCGGGCTCCAGGCCGCCGGAGTGCACATGGGCGCCGGTGGGCAGCCGCGAGTCGGCGAGCAGCAGCAGCGAGGCCGGGAGCGGGGCGGGCGCGGTGGACGCAGCGGGCACGGTCGGCATCAGAACAGGAAGTACCGCTGGGCCATCGGCAGCTCGCGCGGCGGGTCGGCCTCGATCGGCTCGCCGTCGACGCGCACCTCGAAGCTGTCGGGGTCGACGGCGATGTCGGGCAGCGCGTCGTTGAGCGGCATGTCGGCCTTGCCCAGCCCCCGCACGTCGCGGACGGCCACCAGCCGCCGCGCCAGCCCGAGCCGCTCGGCCAGCCCGTCGTCGAGGGCGGCCTGGGCGACGAAGTGCACGCTGGTGTCGGCTGCCGCGGCCGGGGCCGCGCCGAACATGGGGCGGGGCAGCACCGGCTGCGGGGTGGGGATGGAGGCGTTGGCGTCGCCCATCGCGGCCCAGGCCGTCAGGCCGCCCTTGAGGACCAGGTGCGGGCGGACCCCGAAGAAGGCGGGCTCCCACAGCACCAGGTCGGCGAGCTTGCCGACCTCCACCGAGCCGATCTCGCCGTCCATGCCGTGGGCGCGGGCCGGGCAGATCGTGTACTTGGCGACGTAGCGGCGGGCGCGCAGGTTGTCGGCGGGCTCGGGGTGCGGGCCCGCCAGGGTGCCGCGGCGCGCCTTCATCACGTGCGCCGTCTGCCAGGTGCGCAGCACGGTCTCGCCGATGCGGCCCATGGCCTGGGAGTCCGAGCCGATCATCGAGATCGCGCCGAGGTCGTGCAGCACGTCCTCGGCGGCCATCGTGCTCGGTCGGATGCGGCTCTCGGCGAAGGCGAGGTCCTCGGGCACCGACGGGTTGAGGTGGTGGCAGACCATCAGCATGTCGAGGTGCTCGTCGAGGGTGTTGACGGTGTGCGGCCGGGTGGGGTTGGTGGAGCTGGGCAGCACGTTGGGGTGGGCGGCGACCGTGATGATGTCGGGGGCGTGGCCGCCCCCGGCGCCCTCGGTGTGGTAGGCGTGGATGGCGCGGCCGTCGATGGCGGCCAGGGTGGACTCCACGTATCCGGCCTCGTTGAGGGTGTCGCTGTGCAGGGCGACCTGCACCCCCGAGGCGTCGGCCACCCGCAGGCAGGCGTCGATGGCGGCCGGGGTGGAGCCCCAGTCCTCGTGCAGCTTGAAGCCGGCGGCGCCGGCCCGCAGCTGCTCCCACAGCGCGTCCTCGCGCACGGTGTTGCCCTTGCCGAGCAGTGCGACGTTGACGGGGTGGCCGTCGAGCGCGCGCAGCATCCGGGCCAGGTTCCAGGCGCCGGGCGTCACGGTGGTCGCCTTGGAGCCCTCGGCGGGGCCGGTGCCGCCGCCGACGACGGTGGTGACGCCCGCGCCCAGCGCCTCGTCCAGCAGCTGCGGGCAGATCAGGTGCACGTGGGAGTCGACGGCCCCGGCGGTGAGGATGCGTCCGTTGCCGGCGATCACCTCGGTGGAGGGGCCGATGACCAGCTCGGGGTGGACGCCGTCCATGGTGTCGGGGTTGCCGGCCTTGCCCAGCGCGGTGATGCGGCCGTCGCGGACGCCGATGTCGGCCTTGACGATCCCCCAGTGGTCCAGCACCACGGCGCCGGTGATCACCAGGTCGGGGGCGCCTTCGGCGCGGGTGGCCCGGCCCTGCCCCATCGACTCGCGGATGACCTTCCCGCCGCCGAACACCGCCTCGTCGCCCGAGCCGGCCGGGCCGATGCTGCGGTCCTCGGTGATCTCGATGAACAGGTCGGTGTCGGCCAGCCGGATCCGGTCCCCGGCCGTGGGCCCGAACAGCGCCGCGTACCGGCCCCGCTCGATGTACGCCTCCGTCATCGCACCGCCTTCGCTGAGCCGCGTGTCAAACCGACCGCCGAGTCGTGCACAGATCCGGGCCGCCGCGGCGGCGTCGTCCACAGCCCTCGGCCGGCCCTCGCCGCGGCGCATGGCGGCGCGGGAGAATGGATGTGGGGTCGCCCCCCTGGGCGGGAGGGGGATCGGGTGAGGGGCGGGGAGGCGGTCACGGCCGCTCCGCCCGGTCGAGGTCGCCCGCCGACTCCGGGCGGAGGCCGGCGATGTGGCGGGCGCCGGCGAAGGGCACCAGGGCCACCTCGCGGCGCACGCCGGGCTCGAAGCGCACGGCGGTGCCGGCCGGCACGTCCAGCCGCATCCCCCAGGCCGCCTCGCGGTCGAGGTCCAGGGCCGGATTGGCGGCGGCCAGGTGGTAGTGCGAGCCGACCTGGACCGGCCGGTCGCCGGTGTTGAGCACACTGACGGTGCGCCGCTCGCGCCCGGGGTTCAGCGGTACGGGCGCCTGCCCGGTGCGCACTTCGCCGGGGGCCCAGCCCGGCCCCTGCCCGGTGCCGCTCACGGGATCGGCCGGTGCACGGTGACGAGCTTGGTGCCGTCGGGGAAGGTCGCCTCGACCTGCACCGAGTCCAGCATCTCCGGCACGCCGGCCATCACGTCCTCGCGGGTCAGCACGGTGCGGCCGGAGTCCATCAGCTCCGCCACACTGCGGCCGTCGCGGGCGCCCTCCAGCAGGTGCACGGTGATCAAGGCGGTCGCCTCCGGGTGGTTGAGCCGCAGCCCTCGGGCGCGGCGCTGCTCGGCGACCTGCGCCGCCACGTGGATGAGCAGCCGTTCCTGTTCGTGGGGGGTGAGCTTCATCGGACCTTCCGTCCTGGACCTTCCCTACTCCGGCGCGGCCTCAGATCGCCAGCAGCCGCTGGATCTCGCCGTCGCGCAGTTCGGCCCGGCCGCCCTGGCGCACCACCGATCCCCGGTCGATCACGGTGAACGCGTCGGCCAGCCGTAGGGCGATGTCCAGATACTGCTCCACCAGCAGCACGGTCAATCCCCTGTTCTGGTGAAGTGTGGTGATCGCCTCTTCGATCTCGGCCACGATCGAGGGCTGGATGCCCTCGGTCGGTTCGTCCAGGACGAGCAGCCGGGGGTCGGTGACCAGCGCCCGCGCGATCGCGAGCTGCTGCTGCTGGCCGCCGGACAGGAAGCCGGCCCGCCGCTTGAGCAGCTCCCGCAGCCTCGGGAAGACGCCGAGGGCGGCCGCCACGCCGCCGGGGTCGCGCCGCCCGGTCGCCTCCCAGGCCACCAGCAGGTTCTCCTCGACGGTGAGCTGCGGGAAGGTCCCATGGCCCTGCGGCACATAGCCGATGCGGCCGCGCACCCGGGCGTGGGTGCCGCGGCGGGTGATGTCGGCGCCGTCGAACAGCACCCGGCCGCCGGTGGCGGGCAGTACGCCCATGACGGTGTTCAGCAGGGTGGTCTTGCCGACGCCGTTGCGCCCCATCACGCTGACCACCGCCCCGGCCGGCACCTCCAGGTCGATGCCGAACAGCACCTGCGCCCTGCCGTACCCGGCGGTCAGCCCCTCGACCCGCAGCACTAGCCCACCTCCCCGCCGGCCGGCACCGCCGGCTCATCCCCGGCGCCCCGCCGGCCCAGGTACACCTCGCGGACCCGCGGGTCGGCCTGCACCTGCGCCACGTCGCCCTCGGTGAGCACCCGGCCCTCGTGCAGCACGGTGACGGTGCGGGCGTAGCTGCGCAGGAAGGCCATGTCGTGCTCGACCACCACCACGGTGTGGTCGCGGGCGATCTCCAGCAGCAGCTCGCCGGTGCGCTCGCGCTCGTCGCGGCTCATCCCGGCCACCGGCTCGTCCAGCAGCAGCAGCCGGGGCCGCTGCGCGAGCAGCATGGCGATCTCCAGCCACTGCCGCTGGCCGTGCGAGAGCTCCCCGGCGGGCCGGTCGGCCAGCGCGGTCAGGCCGGTGCGCTCCAGTGCCTCGGCCACGGTGCCGCTCACGCCCCTGCGCACCCGCAGCAGCCGGGGCAGGCCGAGCCGGAAGGCGGCGGCCAGGTCGACGTTCTCCACCACGCTCAGCCGCTCGAAGACCACCGAGGTCTGAAAGGTGCGGCCCACGCCCAGCCGGACGATGCGGTGCTCGCGCCGCCCCACCAGCTCGGTGCCGTCGAACAGCACCTGCCCGGCGGCCGGGCGGGTCAGCCCGGTGACGACGTCGATCAGGGTGGTCTTGCCCGCGCCGTTGGGGCCGATCAGGAAGCGCAGCTCCCCTTCGGCGACCGTCAGGTCGAGCCCGTCGACGGCGGTGAAGCCGTCGAAGACCACGCGCAGCCCACGTACCTCCAGCAGCGGCCGCGCCGCCGGGGCGGTGCCGGTCACGGGGTGCCTCCTTCGGCCGGTGCGCCGGCGGCCGGGGCGGCGGTCCGGCGGGTGCGCAGCCGCGACAGCAGCTCGCGGCCGGACGCGGCCAGCCCGGCGATGCCGCGCGGGGCGAACACGATGACGGCGATGAACAGCGCGCCCTGCAGGTACAGCCAGCCGTCGGCGAACTGCTCGGAGAAGGAGGTGCGGGCCAGGTTCAGCAGCAGCGCGCCGGCCACGGCGCCGGCCAGGCTGTAGCGGCCGCCGATGGCCACCGCGATGACCAGCTCGATCGAGGGCACCACCCCGAACAGCGCCGGGGAGATGATCCCGGCCACCGGCACGAACAGGGCACCGGCCAGCCCGGCGACCATGGCCGACAGGGTGTAGGCGAGGGTCTTGACCACGGTGGGGTCGTAGCCGAGGAAGCGGACCCGGTCCTCGCCGTCGCGGACCGCCACCAGCAGCCGGCCCAGCCGGGAGCGGTCGAAGGCGCGCAGCGCCAGGTAGACGGCGGCCACCGCCAGCACCACCGCGACGTAGAGGCCGAGCTGGCTCTCCGGCCGGTTGAGGTCGACGCCGAGCAGGACGGGGAAGTCGGTCAGGCCGTTGGAGCCGCCGGTCAGGCCCTGCTGGCCGATCAGCAGGATGACGAAGGCCGCCGCCAGCGCCTGGTTGAGGATGGCGAAGTAGGCGCCGCGCACCCGCTGCCGGAACACCGACCAGCCCAGCACCGCCGCGACCAGCCCCGGCAGCAGCACCACCGCGGGCAGTGCCACATAGGGGCTGGCGAAGGGCGCCCACAGCAGCGGCATCTCGGTCACCCCGCTCCACACCATGAAGTCGGGCAGCCCGCCCGGGCCCGCCTCGGTGAGCTTCAGGTGCATCGCCATCGCGTAGCCGCCGATGCCGAAGAACACCCCCTGGCCCAGGGTGAGCATGCCGCCCTTGCCCCAGGCCAGCGCGATGCCCAGCGCGGCCAGCGCGTAGCACAGGTAGCGGGCGTAGAGGTTGATCTGGAACGGCGGCGCGACGGCCGGCACCACCACCAGCGCGAGCAGCAGCACGGCGGTGAAGGCGGCCGGGCCGGTCCAGCGGGGCAGGGCCGGTGCGGCCGCGGGCGGCGGCGCGGCCGTACCGGCGGCCGGAGGCGAGGTCAGGGTCATGTCAGTGCCCTCGATCGAAGGACGAAGAGGCCCTGCGGGCGCACCTGCAGGAAGGCGATGATCACCGCGAACACGACGACCTTGGCCAGGCTGGCGTCGGACCAGAACTCGGCGTAGGCGTTGAGCAGGCCGAGCACCGCCGCCGCGAGGACGGCGCCGCGCAGCTGGCCGAGCCCGCCGACCACGACGACCAGGAAGGCGTCCACGATGTAGGTGGAGCCGAGGGTGGGGCCGATCGGCCCGATCAGGGTGAGCGCCACCCCGGCCACCCCGGCCACGCCCGAGCCGATGAAGAAGGTGATCTGGTCCACCCGCGCGGTGTCGATGCCGCTGCACGCCGCCAGCTGCCGGTTCTGGGTGACCGCGCGCATCTGCCGCCCGGTGCGCGAGCGCGCCAGGTACCAGCCGACCGCGAGCACGCACAGCACGGCCAGGGCCAGGATGAACAGCCGGGAGTAGTGCAGCCGCACCCCGGCCGCGTCCACGCCCCCGGCCAGCCAGCCGGGCGCGGCCACGTCGACGTTGGGCGCGCCGAACACGTCCCTGGCCACCTGCTGCAGGATGAGGCTGACGCCCCAGGTGAGCAGCAGGGTGTCCAGCGGGCGGCCGTAGAAGTGCCGGATCAGGCCGCGTTCGAGCGCCAGGCCCATCAGGCCGACGACGACGAAGGCGACCGGCAGGCCGACCAGCACGGACTGGGCGCCGAACCACGCCTGCAGCACGAAGGCGGTGTAGGCGCCGGCCATCAGGAACTCGCCGTGCGCCATGTTCACCACGCCCATCTGGCCGAAGGTGAAGTTCAGGCCGAGGGCGACCAGCAGCAGTACGGCGCCGATCGACAGCCCGACCGGCAGCTGGCCGAGGAGTGCGTGCACGGTCCTCCGATCGCGGGGGGCGGTGGGGTGGCGTCCCCGGCGGCGCGGGCGTGGGAGGAGAGGAGGGTTCGGCCCGTGCCGCCGGGGAGTTCGGGGGAGGGGTCAGCCGGCGGCCAGGTCCGCGGCCCAGGGGTAGCCCTCCAGATAGGGGTCGGGCTCGATCGGCTCGCCGGAGTTCCAGACCTCCTCGATCGTGCCGTCGGGCTGGACGATGCCGATCCTGGCCACCTTGAAGACGTGCTGGGTGTCGCCGTCGATGGTGATCTCGCCCTCGGGGGCGGCCAGGCTGATCCCGGCCGCCGCCTCGCGCACCGCGTCGGCCTCGAAGGAGCCGGCGGCCTCGGCCGCCGCCGCCCACAGGTAGACGGCGTTGTAGGCCGACTGCATCGGGTCGGAGGTGACGCGGTCCTCGCCGTAGGCGGCCTGGAAGGCGGCGACGAACTCCTCGTTGGCCCCGCCCTCGGTGGTCTGGTAGTAGTTCCAGGCCACCGGGTGGCCGGCGATGTTGTCGGGGCCGATGCCCGCGACCTCCTCCTCGGCCACGCTCACCGAGAGCACCGGCATGTCCTCGGCGGTGATGCCCGAGGAGACCAGCTGGGTGAAGAACGCGACATTGCTGTCGCCGTTGAGGGTGTTGAAGACGGCGTCGGGCTCGGCGTCGGAGATGCCGTTGATCAGGGTGGTGTACTCGGTGTGGCCGAGCGGGGTGTACTCCTCGCCGACGATCTCCATGCCGTTGGCCTCGGCGTAGGCGTGGATGATCTGGTTGGCGGTTCGGGGGAACACGTAGTCACTGCCGACCAGGTAGATGCGGGTGTGGCCCTCCTCGCGCAGGTAGTCGAGCGCGGGCACGATCTGCTGGTTGGTGGTGGCGCCGGTGTAGAAGATGTTGGGCGAGCTCTCCAGCCCCTCGTACTGCACCGGGTACCACAGCAGCGCGTTGTTGCGCTCGAAGACCGGCAGCATGGCCTTGCGGCTGGCCGAGGTCCAGCCGCCGAAGACGGTGGCGACCTGGTCCTGGGCGATCAGCTTCTGGGCGCGTTCGGCGAAGATGGCCTGGTCGGAGGCGCCGTCCTCGATGATCGGCACGATCTGGCGGCCCAGCACCCCGCCCGCGGCGTTGATCTCCTCGATGGCCAGCAGTTCGGCGTCGCGGACGGTCACCTCGCTGATGGCCATCGTGCCGCTGAGGGAGTGCAGGATGCCGACCTCGACGGTGTCGCCGTCGGCTCCGGCTGCTCCGCCGCAGGCGGCGGAGGCGAGCAGTACGGCGGCGGACAGGGCGGACAGTAGGCGTCGCGGTGTTCTTCGCGTGGGCTGGCGCACCTGGCGGGCCTCCTCAGCGGCCGGGGATCAGGTTGCGCATGAGTCTGACGAGGCCGTATTTCCGCTCTGGGTCCCGTGCGTTACGGCGTTGTTCCGCGTTCCGCCCTTGCGTGGCGCGGACGCGCCGCCCGCGGGGCCGTCAGGCGGGCAGGCTGGCGGTGACCATCGCGATCAGCCGCTGGTAGCTGTCGTCCAGGTCCTCGGGCAGCCCGAAGCCGCCCGCGAGTTCCAGGGAGGTGAAGCCGTGCACGGCGGCGCGCAGCCGGCGGGTGGCGTGCACGGCGTCGGCGCCGTGCAGGCCGTAGCCGCGCAGGACGGCGAGGAACACCTCCATCAGCCGCTGCCCGGCCTCGGCCTGGGCCGGCTCGTGCAGCGGGTCCAGCGGCATGGCGGCGTAGCGGTGCGGGTGCTCGCGCACGTAGGCGCGGGTGGCGCGCATCAGCGCGGCGACGGCGTCGTCGCGGGAGAGCCCCATCACGGCGGCGCCCAGCCGCTCGGCCAGGTCCTCCACCAGCCGGGCGCCGACCAGGACGCGCAGCTCGCCGAGGCTGCGCACGTGCTTGTACAGCGAGGGCACCGCCACGCCGGTGCGCTTGGCCACGGCGGCCAGGGTGAGGGCGTCGGGCCCGCCGCCGTCCAGGACCGCGAGCGCGGCGTCGACCACGGCGGCCGGCGACAGCCCCGCCCTAGGCACGCACGGCCCCGGCCAGGAAGGAGACGACGGCCGGCGCGACCTCGCCGGGGCGCTCGATGTGCGGGTAGTGGCCGGCCCCCTCGACCAGGTGCACGGTGACGGACGCGGCCGACGGCGCCAGCCGCCGCTGGGCCAGACGGGCCTCGGCGGCGGGGTCGGGGAAGTCGGGGTCGGCGGTGCCCATGACGACCAGGGCCGGGCAGCGGACCTCGGCCATCCGGGCGTTCGCGTTCGCCTTGGACGCGTTGCCCACGCCGCGGAGCGCGGTGAGCCGGCCCGGTTCGGCCAGCTTGGCGCGCATGGCGTCGGTGTAGACGGCGAGGTCGTCCGGCCGCCCGCCCTTGTACAGCGAGGGGTAGAAGACCTTGGCGAACAGGGTCGGGCTGCGCATGATGACGCCGGCCGCCAGTCGCAGCAGCGGGCTGGTCTTCGGCTCGCTCACCCACGGGGCGATCAGCGTGATCGAGCTGACGGCGTCGGGCGCCTCGGCGGCCGCCCACACCACGGGGGCGGGGGAGAAGGAGTGGCCGATCAGCGCGGCGGGGCCGCCCAGGTGGCGGACGAGCGCGAGCAGGTCGGCGCCGGCCGCCTCGGGGGAGTAGTCGGCCCAGCCGGTGCTGGACTCGCCGTGGCCGCGCAGGTCGACGGTCGCCACACGGTGGCCGGCTTCGAGCAGGGCGGGGACGAGGAAGCGGTAGCTCGCCCGCACGTCGCCCATGCCGGGCGCGCACACCACCAGGGGGCCCTTGTCCGGGCCGGTGAGTTCGTAGGCGAGTCTGCCGCCGGGAACGTCGAGGAACTGCGTCATGATCGGCCTCCAGGGCTCATGTTGATAGCTGTAAAGCTAACAGCATTAGCTTCGCCTGGCAAGGGCGCGTCCGCGGGCCCCGACGGGCGCACCGGCACCGGATCCGCAACTGGACCGTTATCGGCCGACCGGAACGCCGGCGGCCCCGATGCCTTCTCATGGTCAGGGGCGGACCGGCCCCCACCGGAGCCGCGGCGCAGGAGGGTCCATGGGCGTATCAGGGGCGACCTGGGGCATCCCCGGCCCCGTGTTCCTCGCCGGATACATCGCGCTCGCGCTCGCGCTGGTCATCATCGCGGTGCTGGTGCGGTGGTTCGCCTTCCGCGGCACCCCCGCCTCCGCCCACCCGCACCCCTACGAGCTGGCCTTCCTGGCGGGCGGACGCCACCGCGCGGCGCTCGCCTCCGTCGCCGTGCTGCGGGCGCGCGGGGCGATCGAGGTCGCCGCCGGCGGCCGGCTGCGGCCCACCGGGCAGGCGGCCGCCGACCCCACCCCACTGGACTCCGCCGTCATGGCGGCGCTGCGCGGCCCCACCGGGCCGACGGCGAGCGGCCTCGCCTCCGAAGACGGCGTCCGCGCCGCACTCGACCACGTCGAGCAGCGGCTCGTCCAGCGCGGCCTGGTCCCCTCGCGCCGGGACCGGCTGATGGTCCGGCTGGCCGGCCTGGCGCTGGGCCTGGTGGTCGCCCTCGGCGTGGTCCGCTTCGCCGCCGGCATCGTCAACGGCGCCCCCGTCGAATTCCTCCTCGGCGCCGTCATCGCCTCGGCCGTCGCCATGTGCTACCTGCTCTCCCAGCCGGTCGCCACCTCCGCCGGACGCGACCTGGTGCAGGCGGCCACCGCCGCCTCCCGCCACCTGCGCCCGAAGATGAACCCCGCGATGGCCACCTACGGCGTCGCCGGCGCGGCCGTCGCGGTGGCGCTGTTCGGCGGCCCCGCCCTCATCGGCCTCGACCCCGCCTTCGCCGACGACGGCCGGCTGAACAGCGGCGCGGACGGCGGCAGCGGCGGGAGCGACGGCGGAGGCGGCGGGGGCGGCGACGGCGGTGGAGGCGGCTGCGGTGGCGGAGGCGGCTGCGGGTGCGGCGGATGACCCCGCCCGAACTGGGCGTCGGCATCGGCTGGCGCCCCGAGATCGCCGGCTTCGTCGCCGCCCTGCCCGGACTGCGCTTCACCGAGGTGATCGCCGAATCGGTCGACGCCGACCACCCCGACCCGCAGCTGCTCGCGCTGCGCGAGCGGGGCGTCACCGTGGTGCCGCACGGTGTGCGGCTCTCGCTCGGCGGCGCCGAACCGGTGCGCCCCGAGCGGGTCGCCCTGCTGGCCGACCGGGCGCAACTGCTGGAAGCGCCGCTGGTCAGCGAGCACATCGCCTTCGTGCGGGCCGGCGGCCTGGAGGCCGGCCACCTGCTGCCGGTGCCGCGCAACCGCGCCGCCCTCGACGTGCTCGCCGACAACATCCGCCGCACCACCGACGCCCTACCGGTGCCGCTGGCGGTCGAGCCGATCGCCGCCCTGTTCGACTGGCCCGACGCCGAGTACGACGAAGCCGGCTTCCTCACCGAACTGCTCGACCGCACCGACGCGCTGCTGCTGCTCGACGTGGCCAATGTGTACGCCAACGCCCGCAACCGGGGCGAGGACCCGCTCGACCTGATCGAGCGGCTGCCGCTGGAGCGGATCGCCTACTGCCACGTCGCCGGCGGCGACGACCGGGAGGGCGTCTACCACGACACCCACAGCCATCCGGTGCCGCCCGAGGTGTTCGGCCTGGTGCGCGAGCTGTGCGCGCGGCACCGGCCACCCGGCCTGATGATCGAGCGCGACGGCGCCTACCCGTCCGCCGCCGAACTGCGCGGCGAACTGGACGCCCTGGCCGACGCCGCCGGGCTGCCCCGCGTCACATGAGCGCGCCGTCCGACGGCGGCCGCGCCGCCCTGGCAGCCGCCCAGGAGCGGCTGCTGCGCGCCCTGGTCGCCGGGGCCGAAGCGCCCGACGGCTTCGACCGCGAGCGGCTGGCCGTGGCCGCCCGCGCCCTGCTGCGCAAGCGGGCCGCCGGCGTCGCGCGGGCCTGGCCCCGGCTGGCGCACGGGTACGGCGAGCGCTGGCCCGAGGTCTTCGCCGAGTGGGCCGCCGCCCGCCCCACCGCCGGCGCCTGGCGCGACGGGTGGGACTTCGCCCGGGCGCACCGTGCGGCGCTGCCACCGCCGGCCGCCCGGGAGCTGGCCGGGCAGGAGTGCCGCTGGCGCTACGACGGCGCGGCCGACCCGCGTCCGCGCCGCGGCCCGGCGCTGCGCCGGGTGCCCGGCGGTGTGGTGGTCGGCCTGCTCGGCCGGACCGCCGCGTTCGTGCGGGACGCCCCCCGGGATCGGTGAGCGGGCGCGGCGCCGCCGGCTCAGGGCTGCCGCTCCCTGGTCCGCTCCGCCTGGATGCGCCAGGACTCCCGGCTCAGCGAGGAGGCGCGCGCCAGCGACGCCTTGACCGAGCGGTCCTGGTCGAGCAGTTCGTCCATGATCTCGGCCAGGCCGGTGATCGGCAGGCCGAAGGCGGCGTGGTGGGAGGCGCAGATACCCGCGATGAACGGCTCCACCTCGGTGGGCCGCAGCACCAGGGTGCGGCCGTCGGTCGTGGTGACCTCGTACTCCTCGTCCTGGCCGTCGTCGAGCGGAGCGAGGGTGATGACGCCGACCAGTTCGGCGAGCTTGAGCAGATCATGGCGGAACGGGCGGGTGCCGCGGCCGGTCTTGGTGGCGCTCAGCACCGCGAGCATGTACTGGTCGTCGCGGCCCAGGTTCATGGGGCGAGACTACGCCGGGGCCGATCATCACGTGAAGATCCGCCGGCCAGCCAGCCGTCGATGCCCGCGTGCAGCTCAGCGCGCACCCGCGTGGGGGCGAAGGACGCGTCGGCGGCGGTGCGGGCGAAGCCGGCCAGCTCGGCGTCGCCGTAGCCGAACGCGTCGCGCACCCGCCGGTACTCCTCGGCCAGGGTGGTGCGGGCCGCCGCCGGCACGTCCGTGTTCAGGGTCACCGCGAGCCCGGCCGCCACCAGCGCGGGCAGCGGGTGGGCGGCGAGCGAGGGCACCAGGCCCAGGGCGACATTGGACGACGGGCACAGCTCCAGCGGGATCGCGCGCTCGCGCAGCTCCGCCACGGCCGCGGGGTCCTCCAGCACCCGGAAGCCGTGTCCGATCCGCGCGGCCCGGCCGAGCCCGACGGCCTCGCGCACGCTCGCCGCGCCCGCGCACTCGCCCGCGTGGTGCACCAGCCGCACGCCCGCCGCGGCCGCCGCGTCGACCACCTCGGCGAACGGCGCCAGTGGGTGGGACTCGTCGCCCGCCACGCCGATGCCGACCACGCCCCGCGGCGCGTAGCGCAGCGCCAGGTCCAGGGTGCGCCGGAACCGCGCCGCCGAGCGGCGCCGGGAGTGGTCGAGCAGCACGCCGAACTCCACCCCGTGCGCGGCGCGGCCCCGCTCCAGCCCGGCCAGCACCGCCGCCAGCGGCATCTCCAGGTCGCCCAGGCGCTCGCCGTGCGAGGCGGCCGTGAAGGTCACCTCCACGTAGCGCACGCCCTGCGCCGCCTCGTCGGCCAGGAACTCCTCGGCGACCCGGGTGAAGTCCTCCGGCCGGCGCAGGCAGGCGCGGACCAGGGCGTTGTGGTCGGCGAAGGCGCGGAAGCCGTCGAAGCCCGCCACCGGCGGCGGCTCGGGCGGCACCGCGCCGACCGCCGCCGCGATCTCGCGCAGCGTCGCCTGGCGCACCGCCGCCTCCAGGTGGACGTGCAGATGCGCCTTCGGCAGCAGGGCCAGGTCGCGGCCGGTGCGGGAGGGGTCGGGCACGGCGGCGAGCCTACCCGGCCGGGCGGCGGATCCGATCATGCAGCCGCACTGCACGCTGCGTTGCCCGTTCCGGCGTTGATGGCCCGGAGCCGGGCGGCCACAGTGAGAGCCGTCCGGACCTGCTCCGGACGCACCGACGACGGAAGAGAACGATGCGATACAAACTGCTGGGCCGCACCGGCATCCGAGTCTCCGAGCTGTGCCTGGGCACGATGACCTTCGGCGAGGCGTGGGGCTGGGGAGCGGCGAAGGAGGAGAGCGGACGCATCCTGGAGGCCTTCGCCGAGGCCGGCGGGAACTTCATCGACACCGCCAACCGCTACACCGACGGCGAGAGCGAGAACATCGTCGGCGAACTGATCGCCGGCGACCGCGACCACTGGGTGCTGTCCACCAAGTACGCGCTGAACACCCGCCCCGACGACCCCAACGCGGGCGGCAGCCACCGCAAGAACCTGGCCCGGTCTCTCGACGCCAGCCTCAAGCGCCTGGGGACCGACCACATCGACCTGTACTGGGTGCACATCTGGGACGCCTTCACCCCCGTAGAGGAGGTGATGCGGGCCCTCGACGACGCCGTGCGCGCCGGCAAGGTGCTCGCCGTCGGCATCTCCGACACCCCCGCCTGGCTGGTGTCCCAGGCCAACACCATCGCCGACCTGCGCGGCTGGACCCCGTTCGCCGGACTCCAGGTGCCCTACAACGTGGTCGAGCGCACCGTGGAGCGCGAACTGCTCCCGGTGGCGCGCGGCCTGGACCTGACCGTCACGGCGTGGGGCCCGCTGGCCGGCGGCCTGCTCACCGGGCGCTACGGCACCGACCGGCCGCGCCCCGACAGCGGGCGCATCGCCGGCCAGAGCAGCTACTCCGACCTGTTCCTCAACGAACGCAACCTCCGGATCGCCGACGCGCTGAACGCGGTGGCCGAGGCGCGCGGCGTCTCCACGGCGCAGGCGGCGATCGCCTGGGTGCGCGCCCAGCAGCACCGCGCCTCGATCGTCCCGATCGTCGGCGCGCGCACCGCCGAGCAGATGGCCGCCAACCTCGGCGTGCTGGACGTGCACCTCACCGAGGAGGAGCTGGCGGCGCTGGACGAGGTGAGCCGGATCGAGGCCGGCTTCCCGTACGACTTCCCCGGGCGGCGTCTGGCCTACGGCGACACCTTCGACCTCATCGACGCGCCCGGGCTGAAGATCGACGCCTGAGGGCGCGCGCTCAGCCCTTGGTCCACCCCAGGTCCGCGCCGGTCCGCGCCGCCACGGCGGCGAGCCCGCGGACCTGGGGTGTGTCGCGCTCCGGCGGCCAGACCGGCACGCACACGACCGGCGGCAGGCCGACCAGCGGAAGGGTGACCGTGCCCTCGATCGGGAACAGCCGCGGCAGGTCGGCGATGACCACGTGGACGAGATCGCCGTCGGCCATCACCCGGGGCAGGTCCTCCAGGTAGTGCGCGTCCCGGTGCACCCGCCGGATCGGCCGCCCGCCCGGCGTGGCGGCGGGCGTCCACGCGTCGGCGTACTGCGGGTGGCCCGACGGGAAGAGCACGTCGTGGTCGGCCAGTTCCTCGACGTCCACGACGCTGCGGCGCGCCAGCGGATGGTTCGGCGGCATGATGACCCCGCGCGGCTCGCGGCGCACCACCGGACCCGAGCGCAGCCTCCCGGGCACCAGCGGCGGATCGCCCGGCGACCAGAGGAAGAACAGGTCGACCTCGAACTCGTCGCGCTCCAGCCAGCGGTAGAGGTCGTTGGGCGGGTGGGTGGAGGCCACCAGCCGAGGGGCCGGGTCGGCGGCGGCGAAGGCGGCCAGCAGCGTCGGCTGCACCTCGGAGAACAGGGTGCTGGCGAAGCCGACCCGGATGACGGCGGTGGCCGTCGTCGGATGCGCCGCCTGCTGCGCCTCGCGCAGGCCCTCGCGCAGCCGCTGGTAGGCGGGGGCGAAGTCCGCGAGCAGCCGGCGACCCAGCGGGGTGAGCCGCACCCGCCGGCTCGACCGCTCGAACAGGGGGGCGCCCACCCGCCGTTCCAGTACGCGGACGGTCTGGCTGATCCGGGACGGACTGATGTGCAGGCGGCGTGCCGCCCGGCCGAAATGAAGTTCCTCGGCCACGGCCAGGAAGGCCTCGACTTCTCTCATCTCCATGATATCCGTATTCTGACACTCCAGACCGAATGTCATCCGAAATGCGGTCGCCGTTCCAGTGGTTTCATCGGGCTGCCGCAGGACGATTCGGTCCGATGATCTTCACGGCGCCGTCGGCGGGGCCGTGAGCGGGCACTCCCCGCCGCGGGGCCGGGCCGTGCGCAGAGCTTAGGCCACCGGACCCGCCGAGCCGTCAGGGACTTCGCTCGCGGTCGCGAAGCGGGAAGGTCCATTCGGCACGCGCCCGTTCCCGGACCGGCGGGGACCTCGGCGCGTTCCGCATGTCGCTCCGTGCCAAGCCGGACGGAGCGCGCCGGACCGGGGCTCAGCCCGGCAGGGGAGGCGCGGCGTTGCGGCGGGCGATCGCGGCGCCGAGCGCGGCCAGTTCCGCGCGCAGGCTCGGCGGCTCCAGCACCTCCACCTCGGCGCCGAGCGCGACGAGCTGGGACAGGGCGATGTCCAGGGACTCCACGCCCACCTCCACCGGCCGCCACCCCTCGGCGTCGGGCGGCCCGGCCGCCTCGGCGGCCTCCGCCGCCGCCAGCGAGCCCAGGACGTGCGGGAGCCGGCGCAGGCCGAGCGGGCTCAGCCGCAGGCGCACGCGGTCGCGCAGCAGGGTGCCGTCGAAGCGCACGGCCGACTCCGCCCACCACTCGGCCAGGTCGAAGCCTGCCGGACGCTCGAACCGCTCGCCGCCACCGGCTTCGGCCGCCGCGACCCGCGCGACCCGGTAGGTGCGGACCGGAGCGTCGGCGCCGCCGGTGCCGTCGGGCACCCGCGCCACCAGGTACCACATCCCGGCCTTGAGGACGAGGCCCAGCGGCTCCACGAGCCGGCGCACCGACCGGTCGCCGCGCCGGTACTCCATCGCGATCCGGCGCTGCTCCCACACCGCCTCGGCCAGCGCGCCCAGGTGCGGCAGTTCCTCGCGCCGCTGGAACCAGCCCGGCGCGTCCAGGTGGAAGCGCTCGCGGATCCGGGTCGCCCGGCCGCGCAGCTCCGGCGGCAGGGTGGCCAGCACCTTGGCCTGCGCGGCCACCAGCACCGTACCCAGCCCCAGCTCGGCCAGCGCGTCGGGCGCACCGCCCAGGAACAGCGCGCCCGCCTCCTGCGAGGTGAGCCCGTCCAGCCGGGTCCGCCAGCCCTCCACCAGCCGGAACCCGCCGCCCGGCCCCGGCTCGGCCCACAGCGGCACCCCGGCCGCCTGCAGCGCCGCGACATCGCGGTAGACCGTCCGCTCCGAGACCTCCAGCGCCGCCGCCAGGGCGGCGGCCGTGGCCCCGCGCGGCTGCCGCTGCAGGGTCAGCAGCAGGGCGACCAGCCGGCCGGCGCGCATGGGCGGCCTCCTTCGTACAGGATCTCAGCGGCGACACAGCTTAAACCCTGACCGCGGATGTCAGGGATAGGGCGCCATGCTCGGGCCATGACTTCTTGGCATGAGTTCGAGCGGGCCGCTCCCGAGCTGGCGGGGACGGCCAGGGCGCGCTTCGACGCCTTCGGCGGCCTGGCGCTGGTGGCGACGCTGCGCAGGGACGGATCGCCGCGGATCAGCGGGATCGAGGTGACCTTCGCCGGAGGAGAGCTGTGGATCGGGATGATGCCGGGCTCCCGCAAGGCCGAGGACCTGCGCCGCGACCCGCGGCTGGCCCTGCACTCGGCGTCGAGCGACCCGAAGATCCCCGACGGCGACGCGAAGCTGTCCGGGCTCGGCGTGCCGGTGGAGCCGGGCGAGGCGTGGCGGGAGTACGCGGCGCTGATGAAGGACGCCATCGAGCACCCCGTGGACGAGTGGTTCCCGGCCTTCCGGGTGGACCTGCGCGAGGCGTCGACGGTCCGGGTGGCCGGAGACCGGCTGGTGATCGACGTCTGGAAGGAAGGGGAGGCGCCCCGGCGGATCGAGCGGCGCTGACCGGCGGCGCGGTCAGCCGGGCCCGGCGCCCAGGCCGCTGACCCGGATGGTGATGTTCAGCCGCCCCGACGTGAGGCCGCCGCGCGGGTCGGCGGTGCCGGGATGGATCCGGGGCACGCCGTGGTAGGCGAGCCGCGCCGGGCCGCCGAAGACGAACAGGTCGCCGCCGCGCAGCTCCACGTCGGTCCACGGCCGGCCGCGCCGCTCGGTGTTGCCGAAGCGGAAGACGCACGCGTCGCCGAGACTGAGCGAGACCACCGGCGCGGCCGAGCGCTCGTCGCTGTCGCGGTGCAGGCCCATGGCGGCGTCGGCGTCGTAGAAGTTCACCAGGGCGACGTCGTAGCGCTCGGCCACCGCGAAGCCGGCGGCGGCCGCGCCGCGCGCGGCCAGCGCGCCGAGCACCGGCGGGAAGGGCTTGACCGGCTCCCCGTCCGGCAGGGTGCGCCGGTAGCGGTAGGGCGCCCAGTGCCGGCCGAGGCTGACCATCCGCACGCTCATCCGCCCGCCGCCCGGGGTGGTGTGCCGCACCATCCCGGCCGGGGGCCGCGCCCACTCCCGGCAGGCGTCCACCAGCTCGCGCTGCTCGGCGAGGTCCAGCCAGCCCGGCAGGTGCACGGCCCCCGGGGCCACGGTGACGGGGCCCCGGGGGAACAGCTCATCGGTCACGTTGTCACGGTGCGGTCACTTGGTGACCTTCGCGACGCGGTTGCCAAGGTCGATCTGGTTCGCCTCTATGGCGGAAAGCTTGCTGGAAATCGACTTGATCAGGTCGGACTGCTCGCGCGCCTCCATGTACTGCAGGCTGACCTTGCTGTGGACCTCCTTGAGGTCGTACGCAAGAGCGCCAGTCCGATGATCCAACTGCTCCATCCGGTCGTTGAGACCGTTCACGCTGGTGTCGAGCGTGTCCATGCGCTCGTTGAGTCCGCTCACGCTGGTGTCGAGCGTGTCCATGCGCTCGTTGAGTCCGCTCACGCTGGTGTCGAGCGTGTCCATGCGCTCGTTGAGACCGTTCACGCTGGTGTCGAGCTTGGTGTCCAGTTTCTCCATGCGGTCCGCGAGCCGGTCCTGACCGGCCAGGATGCGATTCAGACCCTCGAACATCGCCGTCGACACGCGCTGCTGCTCCACCACCAGGGTGCGCAGCAACTCGCCCTCCTGCTCCACGCGGTCCATCCGCGCCTCCACGTCGGTACTCACCGTGCTCCTCCAGAACGATCTCAGCGTACGTCTCGGTCATCCCGGGGCGCTGGTCGACGGCCCGGGCGATGGCCCAACGCTACGAGAATTCGAGGATGAACGAGTCGATCAACTTCCCGTCCGTACCGATTTCGCGGCTATCACTCCTCTGTCCGCATGTGGCCATGGCGGTCACCGCTGTGCGGATTCCGGACAGTACGCCCGGGTCATGATCGTCTGCCCGCCCGTCGCGCCGCCTGTCCGGTCCCGCGCCGCGCGGTGAATCGTGACTACCATCGTGGATCGGCCCCGAGCAGCGGTCCTGCTCCGGCGGCCCACCGGCGGAAGGGGGTCGTATGCGCCAGTACTCCGCGAACGCCCCGGAGGACGAGCGCTTCAGGGGGCTCACCGACCTGATCTACGCCAATGCCAAGGAGGCGCCGCACGACGCGGTGTTCAGCAGGCGGGTCGGCGGCGAGTGGCAGGACGTCACCACCACCGCCTTCCTGCAGGCCGTGGTGGAGGTGGCCCGTGGCCTGGTGGCGACGGGCATCATGCCGGGCGACCGCGTCGCCCTGCTCTGCCGCACCCGCTACGAGTGGCCGCTGGTGAACTTCGCGGTCTGGGCGGTGCGGGCCGTGCTGGTGCCGGTCTACCCCACCGCCTCGGTCGAGCAGCTGCGCTGGGTGCTCGGCGACTCCGGCGCGGTCGCCGTCGTGGTCGAGACGGCCGAGGACGCCGAGAAGGTGGCGGCGGCCCGGACCGGCCTGCCGGGCCTGTCGCACGTGTGGCGGCTGGACGCGGGCGTCCTCGGCCAGCTCACCGAGGCCGGCCGCTACCTGGACCCCAATGCCGTCAACGAGCTCAGGCTCGCCGCGACGCCCGACGACACCGCCACCATCACCTACACCTCGGGCACCTCGGGGATGCCCAAGGGCTGCACGCTCACGCACGGCAACTTCCTGCGCGAGACCCAGACCGCGATGGGAGCGGTCGAACCGCTGCTGGAGCGCATGCGCGAACTGGGGGAGCCGCGCTGCACGCTGCTGTTCGTCCCGCTCGCGCACGTGCTCGGCCACGTGGTGCAGATCGGCTGCGTGCGCGCCCGGGTGCGCGTCGGGCACACCCCCGACACCAGCGCCCTCTCCGCCGACCTGGCCGACTTCCGGCCCACCTTCCTGCTCGCCGTCCCCTACGTGCTGGAGCGGCTGGTCGGCGCGGCCCGGCGCCGGGCGGAGGAGGCGGGCCGCGCCAAGGCCTTCGACGGCGCGGTCGCCGTGGCCGCCGCCAACGGCCGCACCCGGGGCAGGCTCGGCCGCTGGGACCGCATCCGCTACGCCGCCTACGACCGGCTCGTCTACAACAAGATCCGGGCGGCCCTGGGCGGCCGGCTGCGCTTCGTGCTCACCGGCGGCGCCTCGCTGGCGCCCCGGCTGCACCACTTCTTCCAGGGCATCGACATCCGGGTGCTGGAGGGCTACGGCCTCACCGAGACGACCGCCGCCATCACCCTCAACACCCCTGCGCACACCCGGGCCGGCACGGTCGGCCGCCCGCTGCCCGGCGTCACCATCGGCATCTCCGACGACGGCGAGGTGCTGGTCAAGGGCGAGCACGTCTTCCGCGGCTACTGGCGCAACGCCGCCGCCACCGACGCCGCCTTCATCGACGGCTGGTTCGCCACCGGCGATCTCGGCCGGCTGGACGACGACGGCTACCTCACCATCACCGGCCGCCGCAAGGAGCTGATCGTGACCAGCGGCGGCACCAACGTGGCGCCGGTCGCGGTGGAGGACCACCTGCGCGCCCACCCGCTGATCAGTCAGGCGATGGTCGTCGGCGACAACCGGCCCTACCCGGCGGCGCTGATCACCCTGGACGCCGAGTACCTGGAGTACTGGAAGATCGTCAACCGCAAGCCGCTGTCGGCCACCCCGGCCGAGCTGGCCGCCGACCGCGAGCTGCTGGCCGAGCTGCAGCAGGCCGTCGACGCGGCCAACCTCGCGGTCTCCCGGCTGGAGTCGGTGCGCGCCTTCCGCGTGCTGGACCGCGACTTCACCGTCGACAACGGCTACCTCACCCCGTCACTCAAGCTGCGGCGCACGGCGATCGAGACCGACTTCGCCGCCGCCATCGCCGCGCTCTACCGCTGAGCCGGCGCCGGCCGGGCTGACCCGCACCATCGCGTCGGCCAGCCGGGGCACCGATCCGATCAGCGCGCGGCGCACCCGCTCGGCCAGCTCGTCGGCGGCGGGCAGGCTGAGCGCGGGATCGGCCAGGACGACCGCCTCGGCGCGCAGCCGGTTGCCGATCCAGCGCAGCCGCAGCTCGGCCAGGCCGGCCACCCCGGGCGCGGTCAGCGCGGCGGCGCGGGCCGCGTCGGTGCGCTCGGGCTCCACCGCGTCCATCAGCCTCCAGTAGACCTGGAGGGCCGCCGACCGCAGCACACCGAGGATCAGCACGCAGATCGCCAGCGCCGCGACCGGGTCGGCCAGCGGCAGCCCGAGCGCGACGCCGCCCGCCCCGGCCACCACGGCCAGCGAGGTGAGCCCGTCGACGCGGGCGTGCAGCCCGTCGGCGACCAGCGCGGCCGAGCCGATGCGGCGGCCCACCCGCACCCGGTACAGCGCCACCGCCTCGTTGCCGAGGAAGCCGACCAGCCCGGCGGCCGCCACCCAGCCCAGGTGGTGCACCTCTGCCGGCTCCGCCAGCCGCCGCACCGCCTCGAAGGCGGCCCAGGCCGCCGACGCGGCGATGGCCAGCACCACGAAGACGCCCGCCAGGTCCTCGGCGCGGCCGTAGCCGTAGGTGTAGCGGCGGTCGGCCGGGCGGCGCGCGGTGAGGAAGGCGATGCCCAGCGGTACGGCGGTGAGCGCGTCGGCCAGGTTGTGCACGGTGTCGGCGGCCAGCGCCACCGAGCCGGAGGCGGCCACCACGGCCAGCTGGGCCAGGAAGGTGGCGCCCAGGCCGGCCAGCCCGATCCAGACCGCCCGCATGCCCTCGGCCGAACCCTCCACGGCCGCGTCCAGGGAGTCGGCGTGGCCGTGCGTGTGCGGGCTGAGCCAGTGCCCGAGCGTATGACGCACCCGCCGCCACCGGCCCGGTCGGCCGGCCGTGCGCGCCTCGGCGTGCCCGTGTCCCGTTCCCATGCCGTGAGGGTCGCACGTCAGGTCCATTGCGGCGACGAGGCAGCTGGACGGCCTGCGCAGCTGCGGTACCATCGCGGTTCGCCCACCCGTCCGACCTGCGCGGCCGTCCCGGCCGCGCCGCGGTGGGCCCGGGGCGGGCGAGCGACATCACACCATCCGGTCCACCGGTGGAAGGGGGGGCGCGGTGCGGTCGGACGGAGCCGCGCCCGGCGCCGGCCCAAGGGCGGGCGCGGCGGCGGCCCTGGCCGCGCTGCGCTGCCCGCTGTGCGGGCGGCCGCTGCGCGCGGCGGGCAGCTCGCTGCGCTGCCCGGACCGCCACAGCTTCGACCGGGCCAGGCAGGGCTATGTGAACCTGCTGCCCGGCGGCGCCGACGCGGCCACGGCCGACACCGCGCCCATGGTGGCCGCCCGCGAGAGCTTCCTGGCCGCCGGCCACTACGCGCCGCTGACCGCCGCCGTGGCGCACGCCGCCGCCCGGGCGGCACCGCCCGGCGCGCTCGTGCTCGACGCCGGTGCGGGCACCGGCCACTACCTCGCCGCCGTGCTGGACGCCCTGCCGGGCGCGGGCGGCCTGGCCCTGGACCTCTCCAAGTACGCACTGCGCCGCGCCGCCCGCGCGCACCCCGCGATCACCGCCGCCGTGTGGGACCTGTGGCGGCCGCTGCCCGTCGCCGACGGCGCCGCCGGGCTGGTGCTGAACGTGTTCGCGCCCCGCAACCCGGCCGAGTTCCGCCGGGTCCTGGCCCCCGGCGGCGCCCTGCTGGTGGTCACCCCCACCGCCGACCACCTCGCCGAACTGGTCGAGGCCGTCGGCACCCTCACCGTGGACGCCGACAAGGACGCCCGGCTGGAGCGCGCGCTGGCCGGGCACTTCGCCCCGGCCGGGCGCACCGGGCACCGCCACCGCGCCGTGCTGGGCGCCGACGACGTCGAACGCCTCGTCCGGATGGGGCCGACAGCCCACCATCTGGGCGCGGACGAGCTGAGGGAGCGGATCTCCCGGCTAGAATCCCACGGGCCCGGATTCGCGGTCACCGTCTCGTGCACGCTGTCGCTGTACCGCCCGGCCTGACCCGTCGACCGCCGGGCCCCACCCCGCACACCTCAGGAGACAGGCCGCTTCCGCATGCGCAGACTCGTCTACTACGTCGCGACCACCATCGACGGGTTCATCGCCGCCCCCGACGGGGGCATGGCCGCCTTCCCGACCGAGGGCGACCACATCGAGGCGATCATCGCCGAGTACCCCGAGACCATCCCCGGCCACATGCGCGACCAGATGGGGCTGGACGCCCCCAATCGGCACTTCGACACCGTCGTGATGGGCCGGGGCACCTACCAGCCCGCCGTCGACCTCGGCGTCCCGAACCTCTATCCGCAGCTGCGCCAGTACGTGGTCACCCGCACCATGGAGCGCAGCCCTCACCCCGCCGTCGAGCTGGTCACCGGCGACCCGGTCGCGAAGGTCAGGGAGCTGAAGGCCGAGGACGGCCTGGACATCTGGCTGTGCGGCGGCGGCGCCCTGGCCGGGGTGCTGTACCCGGAGGTCGACGAGCTGTTCGTCAAGATCAACCCCGTCGTCTTCGGCTCCGGCACCCCGCTGTTCGGCATGGACTTCCAGCCGTCGGCCTTCGAGCCGGCCGGCACCACCGCCTACCGCAGCGGCGTCGTGACGGCCCGCTACCTGCGGCCGTGACCGCGCCCGTGGAGGCGTTCGCCACCGTGCGCGGGCTGCGCCTGGCCTACCTGGACCACGGCGGCCCCGGCACTCCGCTGCTGGTGCTGCACGGCCACTTCGGCCGGGCCCGCCACCTCGCCTACCTGGGCGGCGCGCTCGCGCCCGGGCACCGGGTGATCGCGCTGGAGCAGCGCGCCCACGGCCGCAGCGGCCGCGACGGCGACCTGAGCCCGGACGCCTACGTGGCGGACGCCGCCGCCTTCCTGCGCGGGCTCGGCACCGGTCCGGCGGTCGTGCTGGGCCACTCCATGGGCGGCGTCGTCGCCTTCCGGCTGGCCGCCAGGTACCCCGAGCTGGTCAGCGCGCTGGTGGTGGAGGAGGGCGGCGCCTGCAACCGGCCGCCGGAGGTCCCGCACCCCGTGCTGGACGTGCGCGGCTGGCCCCGGCGTGCCCCCACCCTGCGCGGCCTGGCCGACGCGGTGCGCGCGCAGGGCGTGCCCGACCCGGCGTACTTTCTGGAGAGCGCCGCGGAGTTCCCCGACGGCTGGGGCTTCCTGTTCGACTACGAGGACATGGTGGAGTCCCAGCGGCTGCTGGTCGGCGACTGGTGGGCCGACTGGCTCGGCTCGTCGTGCCCGGCGCTGCTGGTGCACGGCGCCGACAGCTCCGTCCTGCCCACCGCCGTGGCCCGCGAGATGGCGCGGCGGCGTCCGGCCACCCGGCTGGAGGTCTTCGAGGGCTGCGGCCACTGGGTGCACGACGACGACCCCAGCGGCTTCGCCGCGGCGGTGCGGCGGTTCCTGGTCACCCTGGACTGAGCCGCCCGTCCTCCTCCGCGGGCCGTTCGCGGACGGCCGAGCCCGTCACGGCCCAGCGGGCCCGGCCGCCGACGGACTCGGCGAGCCAGGAGGCGAAGGCGTCCAGCTCGGGCTCGGCGACGGCGGCGGCAACGGTCAGCCCGGCCCCGCCGTAGTCGGTGTCCACCACCTCGAAGCGCGAGGCCCGCAGGGTGCTCTCCAGCCGGCCGGCGTCGGCGTAGTCGGCGGTCACCGCCACCAGCAGCACCCGGCGCAGCTCCAGCAGCCCGACCTTGTCCAGCGCGGCCGACACCGCGCCGCCGTAGGCGCGCACCAGCCCGCCCGCGCCGAGCTTCACCCCGCCGAAGTAGCGGGTGACGACCGCCGCGACCTCGGTCAGCTCCCGGCGGCGCAGCACCTCCAGCATCGGCATACCCGCGGTGCCCGAGGGCTCGCCGTCGTCATTGGAGCGCTGGACGCCGCCGTCGGCGCCGAGCACGTAGGCGGTGCAGTTGTGGGTGGCGGTCCCGTGCAGCCGCCGCCGCTCGGCGATGAAGGCCCGCGCCTCCTCCTCGGTGCGCACCCGCCGCAGCGCGCACAGGAAGCGCGAGCGCCTGATCTCCAGTTCGTGCTCGCCGTCGCGGCCGATGGTCCTCACCCGCCGACTATCGCAGGCCGGGGCGGGGCGCGGAGGGGCGCGCCCCGCCCCGGGTCTGGCCGTTCCACCGGGACGGGGCGCGCAGGGACCGCCTGACCGGGGTCGGATCAGGCGGTGGCGCAGGTGGCGCCGTTGAGGGTGAAGGTGCTGGGCGCCGGGTTGCCCGAGGCGGTGGTGGCGTTGAAGCCCGCCTCGACCGAGCCGCCCGGCTGGATGGTGCCGTTCCAGCTCGCGCTGCGTGCGGTGACGACCTGGCCGGACTGGCTCCACGTCGCCGACCAGCCCTGGCTCACCGTCTGGCCGCCGCCGAAGGAGAAGGACAACTCCCAGCCGTTGACGGCCGTCGTGCCGGTGTTGGTGATGCGCACCGTGCCGGTGAAGCCGCCGTTCCAAGTGCTGCCGACGCTGTACTGCACCCGGCAGGGGCCGGTCGTCGGCTGCGCGTTGGTGCTGGCCGCCACCGACGGCGAGGCGGGCGAGCGGTTGCCGGCCGCGTCGCGGGCCACCACGTAGAAGGTGTAGTCCGAATCGGGCTCCAGTCCGGTCACCGTCGCCGAGTTGGTGGTGGCCGTCGCCACCAGCTGGTCGCCGCCCGCGGCCGCGCGGTAGACGTCGTAGCCCGCCACCCGCCGGTCATCGGTGGAGGCGGCCCAGCTCAGGCCGATGGTCGAGCCGGTCGCGCCGGTGACGGACGGGGTGCCGGGCGCGGTCGGCGCCTGGGTGTCGGGCTCCTCGTTCCCGCCGGTGAAGACGACGTCGGAGCAGTTGTAGAAGGCCTCGGGGCTGTCCGAGCGCTCCCAGACGGAGTAGATGACGTGCCGTCCGGTGCGTTCGGGCAGCACCGCGTTCCAGGTGTACTCGGCGCCGTGCGGGCCGCTGCCGTTGATGGGCGGGTTGGTGACCTCGTCGAAGACCTCCAGGTCGTCCCAGCGCAGCGGCTGCGAGGGGTCCCAGCCCTGCGGGGTGACGTACTGGGTCCAGGTGCCCGGATGCGCCGCCCAGGCGTTGTAGCGGAAGGTGATGGGGGCGCCGGACTCCAGGGTGGTGGTGGGCCAGTCGGGGTGCGGCATCCGGTAGGCGGCGAAGGTCGCGCCGGGGCCGCAGAGGTTGCCGTCGGGGATGACCTCCTCGTGCCGGCCCGCCGAGTCCGACAGCAGGTTGCCGAACCAGTTCCACAGCGGGGTCTTGCCGCCGATGCGCACGGCTTCGGCGCAGGCCGGGTTGGTCGGGTTCAGGTCGCCGCCGTTGCCGCCGGCGAGGCCGTCCACATAGCAGGCGTAGGTGCGGGTCGCCGGGTAGGTCATGCCGCCGTGGGCCAGGGCCGGTGCGGTCGGCGCGACGAAGGTGAGCGTGCCCGCCACGGTGGCGAGTGCGAGGCTCAGTGCGGTCCAACTGCGTCGTCGGTTCAATGAGACTCCTTGCGTGCGGAGCGTCCGGGGGAGAACCAGAGCGAGTTGGGAGCGCTCCCACAAGCGAAGGGGTGGCAGGCGCCGTCCGGTCGCGTGAGGGTGCGGAAGGCGCCACTTGCCGTGGGAACGCTCCCACGCGCAGTGCAACACCGCTGGTCAGAGCTGTCAAGACGGTTAACGGCATGTGACGGACGTGACCGTAAATAGGGAGGTGCCGAAATCCGGTGGGCTACGCACCGTCAGCCGCCCGCGTGGACGGGCGGAGGTCCGGGCGTGCGGGCGGCTGGGCCGCGGACCTCCGCCCCGCGCGCGGGCGCCGGGATCAGAGCGCCCGCGCGCTGCGGGAGACGTCAGTTGAAGATGACGTCAGAGCAGTTGTAGAAGGCCTCGGGGCTGTCCGAGCGCTCCCAGATCGAGAAGATGATGTGCTGGCCGCTGCGCTGCGGGAGCCTGGCGTTCCAGGTGTACTCGCGGCCGTGCGGGCCCTGTCCGTTGATCGGCGGGTTGGTGACCTGGTCGAAAAGCTCCAGGTCCGACCAGCGCAGCGGCTGGTTGGGGCTCCAGCCCTGCCGGGTCACGTACTGGTACCAGGTGCCGGGGTGGTGCGCCCAGGCGTTGTACCGGAAGGTGATCGAGGCGCCGGAGCGCAGCGTGGTGGTCGGCCAGTCGGAGCGGGCCAGCCGGTAGGCGGCGAAGGTCGAGCCGGGGCCGCACAGGTTCCCGTCGGGGATGACCTCGCGGTGGCGTCCGGCCGAGTCCGAGAGCAGGTTGCCGAACCAGTTCCACAGCGGAGTCTTGCTGCCGATGCGCACGGCCTCGGCGCAGGCCGGGTTGGTCGGGTTCAGGTCGCCGCCCTGGCCGCCTTCCAGGCCGTTCACATAGCAGGCGTAGGTGCGGGTGGCGGGGTAGGTCATGCCGCCGTGCGCGCTCGCGGAGCTGGCCGGCAGGCCGATCGCGAGCAGGCCAGTCAGCGCGGCGAGAGCGCCGAGGGCGGTCCAACTGCGTCGTCGAGCCACGTGGACTCTCCTCCTTGGATGCGGGCGTCCGCGGGCCGGCCGCGGACGATGTCTGCATGGGAGCGCTCCCAGCCACTCCGTACCGATCCGTGCCTTGGGGGCGACACGGGGAGGGGCGGGACAGCGGTCCCACCGCGACCTCAACACCGCTCACTCGGCGTGTCAAGCGCGTCACGTTCCCGTACGGCGCCGCTCGGCCCAATACGGCGGTGCCGAAACCGGGCGGGACTACCCGCCGTCAGGGCGGTCGGGGCCGTGCCGTTCGGTAGTCGTCCGATCACATGACGGTGCGGACGAGGGGGCGGCGGTCGCGGTACCGCGCCGCCGGAGCGACAGAAGGTTATCGATTACGGACATTACGGTCAGCTCGCGGCTACCCGGCGGTGCGCACCCGGACCTCGCGGCGGGCGGCGCGGGGCGCGGCGAACTCCAGCAGCCGGCCGCCCTCCTCGGCGATCGCGCTCTCATGGGCCGCGCAGTCGGCGTCGAAGAGTTCGACGGTGAGCGTGGCGGTGCCGGCGCTGGTGGCGACCGTCCAGGTTCCGGCCGCGAAGCCGTCGAGCAGCACGGTCGAGCGGACGATGCCGTTGACGGTGAACAGCCGGGCCCGCGCGGGCTCGGACATGATCCGGGAGCGGTCGGCATGGCCGAGCAGCACGGAGTCGAACTCACCGAGCAGCCGCACCGGCACCGGCGCCTCGGGGTCGGGCCGGGGCGCGTCGGGCAGGTCGAGCAGTTCGGCGCCGTCGGCGGCCTGGAAGCGCACCAGGCACCCGCTGAGGCGGTCGGCGACCTCGCGCAGCCTGGTCAGCCCCGACCAGGTCTGGACGTCGCGGATGGTGGCGGGGCCGAAGGCGGCGAGGTAGCGCAGCACCATCCGGTCGACCGAGGGCGCGGCCGCCATCGGCCGGCCCAGCCAGCTCTCCGCGGTGGTGTGCACGGCCGGGCCGCCGCGCCCCCACACGCCGCGGGGCGGCGGCTGCACCAGCGGGACCAGGGAGCGCACGGTCGCGGCGAGGGAGCCGGGGACGCCGCCGGGCCAGCGCTCGGCGAGCAGCCGGCCCAGCTCGTCGAAGGTCATCGGCCGCCGCTCGACCAGCGCGCGGCCCGCCTCGGCCAGCTCCGCGGGGTCGGCCGCGCCGATGCGCCGGCCGTGGTTGCCGCGCGCGCCGCGCTCCAGCACCGGCTGGAGCAGCGGCCGCAGTTCGAGGCAGTCGTCGGCGGTGACCAGGTGGATGGTGCCGCGCATCAGCGCGATCCGCACCGCGGAGCGGTCCAGCAGCAGCCGGCCGAGGTGGTCGGGGGCGAAGTCGGCCAGCCGGTTCCACAGCGCGTAGTAGGG
The DNA here is from genome assembly GCF_003002095.1 of Allonocardiopsis opalescens. Taxonomy (GTDB): domain Bacteria; phylum Actinomycetota; class Actinomycetes; order Streptosporangiales; family Streptosporangiaceae; genus Allonocardiopsis; species Allonocardiopsis opalescens. The sequence continues at coordinate 485,174 of NZ_PVZC01000004.1, forward strand.
CGGCAGCGGCGCCTGGGACTGGAGGCCGACCAGGTGCTCGACCGCCTGCGCGGCGGTCATGGCGGAGCGGCGGTCCAGCAGCTGGCGGGAGAGGAGCGCGCGGTTGAGGGCGCGGGGGCCCAGGACGGTGGAGGTGGCCGTCGTGCCGCTCATGGAGCCTCCCGGTCGTCGGGGAACCGGCGGTCGCCGGGATGAGAGATTGTCGCAGAGGGCTCGGTCACCGAGCGGCGGAGGCGGTCGGCCAGGGTGCGGACGTGCCGCACCAGTTCGGGCGGCTCGTGCACCTGGAAGGGGGCGCCGATCGCGGCGACGTACAGGGCCAGCTCGTCCAGCGAGTGGGAGCCGGTGCGCAGCGTGCAGCTGCCGGCGTCGATCGGCTCGACCCGGCCGACAGCCGGGCCGATGCGCTCGGTGACCCGCTCCGCGGGCGCGTGCACGGTGAAGCGGCCGCGGTAGCGGTAGACCTCGCTGGACACGGCGCGCGAGGTGTAGCCGGCGATATCGGGGTCGGGCGGCTCCCGTGGGGCGAAGCGCGGGCCGGTGGGGGTCTTCGGGGCGATCCGGTCGGCGCGGAAGGTGCGCCAGTCGGCCCGGTCGGTGTCGTAGGCGAGCAGGTACCAGCGGCGGCCGGAGTGCACCAGGCGGTGCGGTTCGGCGGTGCGGGGCGCGGTCGCGCCGTCGCGGCCGGTGTAGTCGAAGCGGAGCAGGTGTCGGTCGCGGCAGGCGGCGGCCAGCAGGCTGAGGGTGCCGGGGTCCACCGGCGGGCCGCCGCCGGCCATCGGAACGGTGAAGCTCTGCACCGCGTTGACGCGGCGGCGCAGCCGCTCGGGCAGCACCTGCTCGAGTTTGGCCAGGGCGCGCACCGAGGTCTCCTCGATACCGGCGACGGTGCCGCCCGCGGCGGTGCGCAGGCCGACGGCAACCGCGACGGCCTCCTCGTCGTCCAGCAGCAGCGGCGGCAGCGCGGCACCTGGACCGAGGCGGTAGCCGGCGGTGCCGGGCACCGCGTGCACGGGGTAGCCGAGGGCGCGCAGCTTCTCCACGTCGCGGCGGACGGTGCGGTCGGACACGCCGAGGCGCTCGGCCAGTTCGGGGCCCGGCCAGTCGCGGCGCGCCTGCAGCAGCGAAAGCAGCCGCAGCAGCCGGGCGGAGGTATCCAGCATTCCGCCAGTCTGGTGCATTGCTAGGACCGGTTCTGACCTAGCGGCCTCCTAGTGTCCCGGGTATGGCAGACGACGAGACAATCCGCCCGTTCCGCATCGACGTGCCGCAGGCCGAACTGGACGACCTCGTCCGGCGGCTGGCCGACGCCCGGTGGCCCGAGCCGCTGCCGGGTGACGACTGGACGACGGGCGTGCCGGTGGCGTGGCTGCGCGGGCTGAGCGAGTACTGGGCGACGGCTTACGACTGGCGTGCGGCCGAGGCGGAGCTGAACGCGTACCCGCAGTTCACCACCGAGATCGACGGGCAGAACGTGCACTTCCTGCACGTCTGCTCCCCCGAGCCCGCCGCGCTGCCGCTGATCCTCACACACGGCTGGCCGGGCTCGGTGGTGGAGTTCCTGGACGTCATCGGGCCGCTGGCCGACCCGCGCGCCCACGGCGCGGACCCCGGGACCGCCTTCCACCTCGTCATCCCGTCGCTCCCCGGCTTTGGGCTGTCGGGGCCGGTGCGGGAGGCGGGCTGGGACACGGCGCGGACCGCACGCGCCTGGGCCGAGCTGATGCGGCGGCTGGGGTACGAGCGCTACGGCGCGCACGGCGGCGACATCGGCGCGGCGGTGTCGCCGCAGCTGGGCCGGGTGGCGCCGGACCGCGTGGTGGGCGTGCACGTCAACGGGGGCCCCGGACCGATGCCGGAGCTGCCGTTGTCCGAGGCCGAGCGGGCCGCACTCGGCGAGGTGGAGCGGGACCGGGTGCGGCGCATCGAGGCGTTCATGCAGGAGGAGTTCGGCTACATCGCGATCCAGTCGACCCGCCCGCAGGCGCTGGCCTACGGCCTGGTGGACTCGCCCGTCGGGCAGCTCGCCTGGATCATGGACAAGTTCCGCGAGTGGACCCATCCGCGCGGAGCCGATCCCGACACGGTGGTGGACCGCGACCGGCTGCTCACCAATGTGATGCTGTACTGGCTGACCCGCACCGCCGGTTCGGCGGCCTACGTCGGCTACGCGCAGCAGGGCGCGTGGGGGGAGGCGCTGCCGGACTCCGGTGTTCCCACGGCGGCGCTGGTCCTCGCGCACGATGTGGGGATCCGCCGCTACGCCGAGCGGGAGAACACGATCGTGCGCTGGACGGACGTGGACCGGGGCGGCCACTTCGCCGCCCTGGAGGAGCCCGGGCTGCTGGTGGACGACGTGCGGGCCTTCTTCGGTGCCCTGCGCGAGGCGGCGTAGCGCGGCCCCGCGGATCCGGCGGGCGGGGACCGGAAAGGGTTCGGTCCCCGCCCGCCGGGGTCAGCGGGCCGTGGCGGCGGCGTCGAGCTCGCGGCCGGCGCCCAGGGGCGCCTCGGGGGCGTCCTGGTCGAACTGGGTGCGGTACAGCTCCTGGTAGCGGCCGCCCCTGGCCAGCAGTTCCTCGTGGGTCCCGCGCTCGACCACCCGGCCGGCCTCCACGACCAGGATGAGGTCGGCGGCCCGCACGGTGGACAGCCGGTGCGCGATGACGACTGCGGTGCGGCCGTCCAGGGCCTCGGCGAGCGCCGCCTGGACCGCCGCCTCGGAGGTGGAGTCGAGGTGGGCGGTCGCCTCGTCCAGGATGACCACCCGGGGCTGGGCCAGCAGCAGCCGGGCGATGGTCAGCCGCTGCCGCTCGCCGCCGGACAGCCGGTAGCCGCGTTCGCCGACGACGGTGTCGAGGCCGTCGGGCAGTGAGGCCACCAGTTCGTCCAGGCGCGCCCGGCGCAGCGCCGCCCACAGCTCCTCCTCGGTCGCCTCGGGTCTGCCGAGGGTGAGGTTGGCGCGGATGGACTCGTGGAAGAGGTGGCCGTCCTGGGTGACCATGCCCAGGGTGGCGCGGATGTCGTCGAAGGAGAGGTCGCGCACGTCGACGCCGGCCAGCCGCACCGAGCCGGAGTCGGCGTCGTAGAGGCGGGGGAGCAGCTGGGCCATGGTGGACTTGCCCGCCCCCGAGGAGCCGACCAGCGCGACCATCTGCCCGGGCTCGGCCCGGAAGGAGACGCCGTGCAGCACCTCGACCCCGGCGCGGTGGTCGAGCTTGGCGACCTCCTCCAGCGAGGCCAGCGAGACCTTGTCGGCCGAGGGGTAGCCGAAGTGGACGTCGTCGAACTCCACCGAGACGGGGCCCTCGGGCATCGGGACGGGGTGGTCCTTCTCGCGGATCAGCGGCGCGAGGTCGAGCACCTCGAAGACGCGCTCGAAGCTGACGAAGGCGCTCATGACCTCGACCCGGGCGCTGGCCAGCGCGGTCAGCGGGGCGTACAGGCGGGTGAGCAGCATGGCGAGCGCGACGACGTCGCCGGGGTTGAGCTGCCCGACCAGCGCGTAGAAGCCGCCGAGGCCGTAGACCAGCGCGAGGGCGAGCGCGGAGACGAGGGTCAGCGCGGTCATGAAGATCCACTGGAGCATGGCGGTGCGCACGCCGATGTCGCGCACCCGGCCCGCGCGCGCCGCGAACTCGGCGGACTCGTGGGAGGGGCGGCCGAACAGCTTGACCAGGGTGGCGCCGGGCGCGGAGAAGCGCTCGGTCATCTGGGTGCTCATGGCGGCGTTGTGGGCGGCGGCCTCGCGCTCGAGGCGGGCCAGCCGGGCGCCCATCATCCGGGCGGGGAGCACGAACAGCGGCAGCAGGACGAGGGCGACCAGGGTGACCTGCCAGGACAGCCCGATCATCACTGCGAAGGTCAGCGCCAGCATCACGGTGTTGCTGACCACGCCGGACAGGGTGTCGCTGAACGCGCGCTGCGCGCCGAGCACGTCGTTGTTGAGGCGGCTGACCAGCGCGCCGGTGCGAGTGCGGGTGAAGAAGGCGACCGGCATCCGCTGGACGTGGTCGTAGACGGTGGTGCGCAGGTCGAGGATCAGGCCCTCACCGATCTTTGCCGACATCCACCGGTTGGCGGTGCCGATCCCGGCCTCGGCCAGCGCGATGACGGCGATCAGGACGGCGATCCCGATCACCACGCCGACGTCGGCCCTGGCCAGGATCGCGTCGACCACCCGGCCCGCCAGCACCGGGGTGGCGACCGCGAGCACGGCGATCAGCACGCTCAGCACCAGGAACCACAGCAGCCGGACGCGGTGCGGGCGGGCGAAGGCCGCGATCCGGCGCAGGGTGGCCCGTGAGAACGGGCGTTTGTCCTGCTGCGCGGTCGTCATGTGGTGCAGTGACATCCACGCGGTGGTCTCCATGTCCATGGGGGCACTTCTCCAGAATCGTCGCGGGGCGATCGGACTGCCGACCGCCGACGCGACCGACCGTACGACCTCAACTATGGTTGAGGTCAACTGCGCGGCCGGGGATCCGATCGCCGGACCGGCCGCTACGGCCAGCATGGCGCCCGGGTATGACAGCGGCGCTCCCGGTCGGTTGCGGGGCGGCGAGCGGCTGGACCGTCACGACTAGGACAGGATCCGACCGCATTGCCGCTTACCGTCGGGCGGGTACGCGACAGCGCCCCGAACAGCCGAGGAGCCCCTTCATGCCCGCTACGCAGCTCGCCGCCCCGAACGTGCCTTCGCCCCGGCCGGAGGCGGCCGCGCACCGGCTGACCTGGGCCGACGTCAGCGCGCGGCGACTGGAGCGCGCCGGCCTCGCCGCGCCGCGCGGAGCGGGCGCGGCGGACGAGGCCGGCACCGTCGCGGCCATGTGCGGCGCGCACGCGCAGGTGCTGTCGGCGGGGGAGCTGTCGGTCGGCCTGCGCATGGCGGGCGGCACCAGGGACGGGGTGCGCGACGCGCTGTGGCGGCGGCGCGAGCTGGTCAAGACCTTCGGCCCGCGCGGCACCGTGCACCTGCTGCCCGTCCGCGAGCTGCCGATGTGGACCGGGGCGCTGGCCGCCGTCCCGGCGGGCGGCGCCGCCCTGGCCAAGGGCGCCCGGCTCACGCCCGAGCAGACCGAGCAGGTGGTCGACGCCATCGGCGCGGCGCTGCGCGAGGCCGAACTGACGGCGGAGGAACTGGACGAGGCGGTGGTCGCCGCGACCGGACCGTGGGCGGGCGACCCCGTCATGCCCGCGTTCCAGGGCTTCTGGCCGCGGTGGCGGCAGGCGCTGCACCTGGCCGCGCACCGGGGCGAGCTGTGCTTCGGCGCCAACCGCGGCCGGAAGGCCACCTACACCAGCCCGCGCCGGCTGGTGCCCGGCTTCGCGCCCGAGGCCGCCGCGCCCGCGCTGCGCGCACTGCTCCGCCGCTACCTGCACGCCTACGGCCCCGCCACCCCGCAGCACTTCGCCACCTGGCTGGCGGCGCCGCGCAGGTGGGCGGCCGAGCTGTTCGCGTCGATGGGGGAGGAGGTCGAACGGGTCCGGATCGCCGAGAGCGGCGCCGACGGGTGGGTGCTCGCGGGCGACACCGAACCGGCGGCCGAAGCGCCGCGCGGCCTGCGGCTGCTGCCCTACTTCGACGCCTACACGGTCGCCGCCCAGCCCCGCGAACTGCTCTTCCCCGGCCGCGCCGCCGAACGGGCCCTGGCCGGCGGCCAGGCGGGGAACTTCCCCGTCGTCCTGGTCGACGGCACCGTGTCCGGAGTGTGGCACCTGCGCCGCTCCGGCCGCCGCTGCCGGATCACCGTCGAGCCCCTGAGGGCCCTCCGTCCCGCCGATGAGCGCGAACTCGCCGAGCAGGTCGAGCGCGTCGGCGCCTTCCTCGGCGAGCGCGCGGAATCGGCGATCGGGCCGATCAGCGTGGGACCGCACGCCTGACGGGGGGCGACCGCGGCCGGGTGAGGCGCCGGGACGGCTCGACCTGGACCTGAGGGTGAGGGCCGTCAGGCCCGCCCGTGCCGCCGGTGCGCCCACAGGGCCAGGGCGAGGCCCGCCGCCAGGCAGGCCGCCGCGACGGCGGCCAGAGCCGCAGGGGTGTCGGCCGCGCCGGTCAGGCCGAGGCCGAGACCGCCCGTCACCGTGACGGCCGTCTTGGTGAGCCCGGACGCCGCGCCGGCCCGCTCCGGGCGGACGACCGCCTGGGTCGCGGTGAGCGTCAGCGCGTTGGCCGCACCCAGCAGCCCGCCGCAGCAGACCGCCGCCGGCAGCAGGGCGCCCGGCGACCCGGCGGCCGGCACGGCCCACAGCGCGGCCGAGCCGCCGCACAGGCAGCCCGCCAGCACGCCGGGGGCCCACGCCGGCGGCACCCGTCCGGCCACCGGACCGGCCAGTGCCATGGCGGCGGCCGGGGCGAGGAAGGCGAGCCCGGCCTGGCCGGGCCCCAAATCCCAGTCCTCTTGCAGCGCGAGCGGAACGGCGAACAGGAACACCACGGCCGCCGCGTTGGCGACCGACCCCGCCGCCGTGAGCGCCGCGAAGGGGCCCTCGCGCAGCAGGGCGAGATCCGGCGGACCGGACGCCGCCCGCCGCGCCGCGCCGAACACGAGCAGCAGCACGGCGGCGGCCGCCGGCACCGCGACCGCCGCGCCCGACAGCCGGCCCCAGGCCGGCGCCCCTTCCGCGTAGGCCGCGACCCAGCCCAGCGCCCCCGTCCCGGCCAGCAGCCCGAGCAGGCCGATCCGCCGGCGCCCGCCGACCCCGGATCCGGCGGACGGGTCCACGGCCGCTGCCGCCGCGCCGGGGCGCGAGCGGGCGGCGGTAAGGACGGCGAGGGCCGTCAGGGGCACGTTGAGCCAGAACACGCCGGGCCAGCCGAAGCCCTCGGTGACGGCGCCGCCGATGAAGGGCCCCGCGGCGGTGGCGGCGCCGCCGATGCCGAGCGCCCAGCCGGTGGCGCGCGAGCGCGCGCCGGGCGGGAACGCGGTGGTGAGCAGCGCGAGCCCGGCGGGCATGATGGCCGCCGCGCCCGCGCCCTGGGCGGCCCGGGCCGCCAGGAGGGCGGGCAGATCGGGCGCGAGTGCGCAGGCCGCTGAGGCGGCGCCGAACAGGGCGAGACCGGCGGTGAGCACGCGGTGGTGCCCGAGCCGGTCGCCCAGCCGCCCGGCGGGGATCATCAGTGTTCCGGCGGCCAGCAGGTAGACGCCGACCGCCCAGCCGATGCTCTCGGTGTCCGCGCCGAGATCGCCTGCCAGATCGGGCAGGGCCAGGTTCAGCGCGAACGCGTCCAGTTGCACGCAGAAGACTCCGAGCGCCACCGCGCCGAAGGCCGGCGCCCGTCGGGCGCGCCCCTGTCCTCGCATGGTCCGTCCTTTCCGCCGCCGCACGGCGGCGCCGGCCGGCGCGCCCGGTGCGTACGGGCGCGCGTCGTCGCGCAGGTCGGTGGGGGAGGCGGGCACCGGGACGGCGCCGCGGGACGGAGCCGGCGGCATGCGGTGCGGAGAACGGGCGGCCGGGCCGCGCTCGATCGGAAGGATCCCGGGTGCGGCGGGCAATCGGCTCGGCCGAACATCCGCGCGACGGGAGACGGCTCCAGCCTAGCCCCTCGCACCGGGCAACCGGCGCGCTCGGACGGACGACGGGGCGCCGTGACCCGGCTCACCTCGCCTGCCGCGTTCACGGCATTGACCTCAAGTTTGGTTGAGCTTGCAGACTCGGCGGAGCGGATGACGAGTGGACGGGGAGCGGACATGAGAGCGATCCAGGTCGATGGGTTCGGCGGGCCGGAGGTGCTGCGGCCGGTCGAGCTGCCCGAGCCCGAGCCGGGTGCCGGACAGGTGCTGGTCGAGGTGGCGGCGGCCGACACGCTGTTCGTGGAGACGGTCATCCGCAGCGGACACGGCGGGGACGCCTTCCCGGTGCGGCCCCCGTTCGTGCCCGGGCACGGGGTGGCCGGGACGGTGGTCGCGGTCGGCGCCGGGGTGGCCAGGGGCTGGGTGGGGCGGCGCGTCGCGGCGCGCACCCCGGGCGGCGGCTACGCGCAGCGCGTCGCGGCCGACGTGGCGGCGCTGGTGCCGGTGCCCGACAGGCTCGGCCTGCCCGAGGCGGCCGCGCTGCTGCACGACGGCGCGACGGCGCTGGGCCTGTTCGACGCGGCGCGGGTCCGGGCGGCCGAGGAGGTGCTGGTGCTGCCGGCGGGGGGCGGCGCCGGTGTGCTGCTGGTGCAGCTGGCGCACGGCGCCGGGGCGCGGGTGACCGGGGCCGCGCGCGGCGCGGCCAAGCTGGAGCGGGTGCGCGGCCTGGGCGCCGACGCGGTGGCCGACTACTCGGAGGCGGGCTGGGACGACAAGCTCCGCGCGTCGACGGGCGGGCGAGGCTTCGACGTGGTCTTCGACGGCGTCGGCGGCGAGGCCGGCGCCGCGAGCCTCGCCCTGGCGGCCGACGGCGCCCGCTTCCTCGGCTACGGCATGCCCGGCGGCGGGTTCACCGCCGCCGACTCCGACGACGTGCGGCGCCGCGGCATCGAGGTGCACGGCATCGGGGTGGTGCAGTTCGACCCGGAGGACGCGGTCCGCTACATCGCCCGCGCACTTGAGGCCGCGGCGGAGGGCCGGCTCCGCCCGGTGGTGGGCCGGACCTTCCCGCTGGACCGCGCCGCCGAGGCGCACGCCGCGATCGAGGGGCGCCAGGTCACCGGGAAGACCCTGCTGCTGGCCTGAGGCGCGGCCCCGGACGCGGCCCGCCCCGGCCGGGCGCCCCGAGCCGCGTCCGGCCGGGGCGGGCGGCGGGCGGGGCCGTGAAGTGCGATGAGTCCGGACCGGTCCGCGGGTCTGTGCTGTGGGTGCCGACGCGCTCCGTCCGCGGAGCGCCGCCCGGGACGGAGGTGGCGGGATGGCGGGACGGTCCGGGGGCTCAGCCGGCCGGCAGCCGGATCACTCCGGCGTCGGTGGGGCGGAAGCCGCAGGCGTCGAAGTAGAAGGCGCGCAGGTGGGGCTCGAAGTCCACGTGCAGCCATTCGCAGCCGGCCCGTCCGGCGGCGGCCGTCGCGCGGCGGACGAGTTCGGTGCCGATGCCGAGGTGCTGGTGGTCGGGGCGCACCTTGGGGTCGAGCAGGAAGGCGTGGTCGGCGCCGTCCCAGGCGACATTGGCGAAGCCGACCAGCGGGGCGCCCTCGCGGTGCGCGCTCACCCAGCCCAGGCTGTGCGGTCGGACGCGGTCCCACCAGCCGCGCTGCGCGCGGCCGCCGTGGGAGGCGGTCAGCTCGGCCAGCTCATCGTCGGACAGTTCGGCACGCCAGCGGTAGTCGATCGCGAGGTCCACCGCATGACGGTCTCATACCGGGCGCCGGGCGGGCCGCCGGTTTTCCGGCCCGCGCCCTGCGCCGGGGCCAAGGCCGGACCGCGGCCGGCGGTGCGGAGCGGGAGCGGGGGCCCCGCTCGGCCCGCCGGGCGCGGTCCGGCCGGCGGCGGTAGCGATGTCAGAGGCGGCCGTCAGGCTGCACACGGTCCCGCTTCCGGGCGCCGGTCGACGCGGTGCCGCTCAGGCGCCGGTCCGCGGCCGGGGCGCGGGCGGCGGGATGCGGAAGAGGCCGGTGAACCGGTCGAGCAGAGCGGGGTCGCCGGTGAGGCGGACGGCGCCGCCGGTGATGGCGTCGGTGGGGGTGAGGGTGCCGTGCAGCAGCGCGCCGAGCGCGGGACCGGTCTCGATGACGAGGTCGGCGCCGGGCAGCGGGCCCGGCGCGGCGGTGAGCGCGCCGCCGGCCACCCGGGCGTGCACGACGGCGCCGTCCACCCGCAGTTCGTAGCCGACGTCCGGGCCGGCCGCCGCCTCGGGCCTGAAGACGGACCGCAGCGCCATGACCAGGGAGTCGGGGGTGACCACATCGCCGGGCCTGGGCTGGGTGCCCAGCCGCGCCCCCCAGCGGCCGAGCGCGACCACGGCCTCCTCCAGGTCGGCGCCGTACTCGGTCAGTTCGTAGACGACCGCCGACGACGGCCGGGGCAGCAGCCGGCGCCGGACCACTCCGGACAGCTCCAGGTCCTTGAGGCGGCTGGACAGGATGTTGGTCGGGATGCGGGGCAGCCCCTTGCGCAGCTCGGTGTAGCGCCTGGGACCCACCAGCAGGTCGCGGACGATGAGCAGCGCCCAGCGTTCACCGACGACTTCGAGGGCGTGGGCCAGGCCGCACGCCTCTCCATAGCTTCGCTGCACCATGCTTAGAATGTTAGATCACCGTTGGCTTGACGAACAGTGCTTGCTTTTGACAAGCTATCGCTCAGTCGTTCGAAACCACACAGGCAGGGGAACCGGCATGCACGAGCAAGTAACGGCACCGCGGCGGCGGGCCGGACGGCGGGAATGGCTCGGACTCGCGGTCCTCGCGCTGCCCACCCTGCTGCTCGCCCTGGACATGAGCGTGCTGTACCTGGCGCTCCCGCACCTGAGCGCCGACCTCGGCGCCAGCGCCACCCAGCAGCTGTGGATCACCGACATCTACGGCTTCATGATCGCGGGCTTCCTGGTCACCATGGGCGGCATCGGCGACCGGATCGGCCGAAGACGCCTGCTGCTGATCGGCGCCGCCGCCTTCGGAGCCGCCTCGGTGCTGGCGGCCTACGCGCCCACCGCCGAGACGCTGATCCTGGCCCGGGCGGCCCTCGGCATCGCCGGGGCCACCCTGATGCCCTCCACGCTCGCGCTGATCAGCAACATGTTCCGCGACCCCCGCCAGCGCGGGGTGGCGGTCGCCGTGTGGATCAGCTGCTTCATGGGCGGCTCCGCGGTCGGCCCGGTGATCGGCGGGGTGCTGCTGGAGGCGTTCTGGTGGGGCTCGGTCTTCCTGCTCGGCGTGCCCGTCATGGTGCTGCTGCTGGTCTCCGCCCCGGTGCTGCTGCCGGAGTACCGCGACCCCGCCGCCCAGGGGCGCGGCCCGCTGGCCGGTGTCGACCTGCTCAGCGTCGGGCTGTCTCTGGGCACCATGCTGCCGCTGGTGTACGGCCTCAAGGAGCTGGCCCAGCACGGCCTGAGCCCCGTGCCGGTCGCGGCGGTGCTGCTCGGCGCGGCCGTGGGCGCCGCCTTCGTGGCCAGGCAGCGGCGGCTTGAGGAGCCGCTGCTGGACCTGACGCTGTTCCGCAACCGCTCGCTCAGCGCCGCGCTCTCGATCAACCTCGTCAGCGGCCTGGTGATGGGCGGGGTGTTCTTCCTGGTCAACCTGTACATGCAGCTGGTCGCCGGGCTCTCGCCGCTGGAGGCCGGGCTGTGGTCGGTGCCGCAGGCCATCGTGATGGTCGCCGCCACCCAGTTCGCGCCCCGGCTGGCCCGCCGGATCCGCCCGGCCTACCTGATGGGCGGCGGCCTGCTGGTCGCGGCCGCCGGGATCGGGCTGCTCACCCAGCTGGCGGCGCCCGTGGGCGGCATCGCGGCGAACCCCGCCCCGCCGCTGCTGGCCATCGCCGCCTTCGTGGTCGTCTCCGTGGGCATGGCGCCGGTGGTCTCGCTCGGCACCGACATGGTCCTCGGCGCGGCGCCGCCGGAGAAGGCCGGCTCGGCCGCCTCGCTGTCGGAGACCGGTGCCGAACTGGGCATCGCGATGGGCGTGGCCGTGCTGGGCAGCGCCGCCTCCGCCGTCTACCGGGGCGTCCTGACCGGCTCGCTGCCCGAGGGCCTGCCCGCCGGCGCCGGCGCGGCGGCCCAGGAGAGCCTGGCCGGCGCCATCGCCGCCGCCGGTGAGCTGTCGGCTCCGGTCGCCGTCGAACTGGTCGACGCCGCCCGCGCGGCCTTCACCTCCGGTATGCAGGTGATCGCGCTGCTGGGCCTGGTGGCCTTCGCCGTGCTCGCCGTGCTCGCGATCGCCCTGCTGCGCCACATCGAGCCCGTCTCGGGCGAGGCCGAGGAGTCCGGCCCGGCCGAGGAGCCCGCGGCCGACACCGCCGCGCCGGCGGCCCCGCCCGCCGACGACCGCGAGCCGGTCGCGGTCGGCTGACCGCCGCGCCCGTGCCGCGAGCGGCCGGTCCGGTTCCGCGGAACCGGACCGGCCGCTTCGCCGTTGCCCGCCCTCCGCCGCGGTCCGCCGTCCGGGCGGGTCGCGTGCTTCCGGCTACAGCGAGACGCGCTGCAACCAGGCGTCGAGCAGCGGCGCCGAGCCGATGACCTCCACCCGGTCGGTGGTGGCGGGCCGCCGCCGGTACAGCACCAGCAGCAGCTCGGTGAGCGGGCCGCGCACGGCGGTGTCGGCCCGCTGGTGCGCGCGGCGCCAGCCGAAGCCCTCGGCCCCGAACTCCAGCAGCCACTCGGCCCGCAGCTCCGGCACGGTGTCGGTGGCGTGCAGGTGCAGGGCGGAGCCGTGCTCGGCCAGCCGCTCCAGGCCGGGGAACATGCCGGCCGCCGCCATGTCCAGCAGCTCGTCGACGGCGTCGGCGGCCAGCTCGGGGGCGAGCGCGTAGTCGGCACCGATGGCGAGCGCGGCGTCGGCGCGGTGGACGGCGATGTCGTGGGCGGCGCGGCGGGCCCAGCCGTCGACCCGGTCGCCGAAGCCCCACACGGTCGCCGTCGCGGCGGGCTCGGCCGCGCGCACGGCGGCGGCGAAGGCGTCGGCCGCCTCGGTCAGCCAGGGCGCCAGCGCACCGAGCCCGGTGCCCGACGGCCCGTCCAGCTCGGCGACCTGGGTGGCGGGGTCGTCGACGGGGCGGCCGGTGCGCACCGCCGTTCCCACGGTGCGCAGATTGCCGCCGATGTGCCGGAGCAGGTCGGCCAGCGACCAGCCGGGGCAGGTGGGGACGGGCGCGGAGAGGTCGGCGCCGCCCAGCAGCTCGACCAGCTCGCGGGTCTGGGCGGTGGTCTCGGCGCAGAAGCGGTCGAGCGTGACGGCGGTCATCGTGGCCTCCCGGCCGCAGGCGGCGGGCACGGCGGAGGCCGCCGAACCGGCGCTGAGCTGCGGCTCAAACTAAGTGCCACAGATGTGTGGCGGTTATAGTGATCCGTTAGCGCATGCAAAGTTGCCATAGGCAATCAACATGCGTCAACGCAATCGGAGGCGCGTCGCACACGCCGCCGCCACCGGAACGGGGTCTACCCCCGCGCGCCCGCCGCGAGCGTCGCCAGCGCCTCGGACTCCGGCGGCCCCGAACGGAACGCGCTCGGGCTCACGCCGTGCACCCGCTTGAAGGCGGCGCTCAGTGCGAACGGGCTGCCGTAGCCGACGCGCCGGGCCACCGAGGCGATGGTGGCGTCCGGCTCGCGCAGCAGATCGGCGGCGAGGGCGAGCCGCCAGTCGGTCAGGTAGCTCATCGGCGGCTCGCCCACCAGTTCGGTGAAGCGGCGGGCCAGCGCGGCGCGCGACACCCCGCAGGCCTCGGCCAGCGACGCGACCGTCCAGGCGCGGGCGGGGTCGTCGTGCATCAGCCGCAGCACCCGCCCGACCACGGGGTCGGCGGCGGCCCGGTACCAGCCGGGGGCGCCGGCGTCGGGCCGGGAGAACCAGGTGCGCAGAGCCGCGATCAGCAGCAGGTCCAGCAGCCGGTCGAGCACCACGTCCTGGCCCGGGACATCCTTGGCGATCTCGCTCTCCAGCAGCTCGGTCAGGGGTGTGTCCCAGGCGCCCGCGGGCAGCACCGCCAGCCGCGGCAGCGCGGTGAGCAGCCGCCTGCTCACCTCGCCGCGCATCTGGTAGGTGCCGATCAGCACGGTGGTGGCGCCGCCGGCCGTGCCCCAGGTGCGCACGCCGAGCCCCATGCGCTCGCACAGCGACTCGCCCGTCAGCGTGGCGCACTCCCCACCCGGCACCACCATGGTCTGGGGCGGGGTGGCGGGGTCGTCGGCCACGATGTAGGGGTCGGGCCCGCGCAGGATCGCGACGGCGCCGGGGGCCAGCTCGGTGGGCGGGTTCGACCCGATGACCACCCACGCCCGGCCGCGGGTGAGGGCGAGCAGGGTCAGCGGCGCCTCGTCCTTGACCAGGATCGACCACGGCGGGTCCATGACCGCGCGCAGCAGCAGCGCGCCGCGGGCGCGCGGGCCTTCCAGCAGACCGGCGAGAGCGTCCATGCCGGGATTGTAGACGCCGCCGTATGCCATCGAGCGGATCGACCATGGCAGCGTCTCAGCCGCACCGGTTGACTCAAGGCATGACACAGAACCGAAGTGACCTGCCCCCCTTCGACGACCGCCCGTACCTCGTCCTCGGCGGCGCCGGCAAGACCGGCGGCCGGATCGCCGAGCGGCTGCGCGCGCTCGGCCTGCCCGTGCGGATCGCCTCCCGCTCCACCGAGCCGCCCTTCGACTGGGCCGAGCCCGACACCTGGGCGCCCGCCGTGCGCGGCGTGCGCGCGGTGTACGCCGCCTACCACCCCGACGTGGCGGTGCCCGGCGCGCCCGAGGCCGTCGGTGCCGTGGCCCGGGCGGCCGCCGAGGCCGGCGCCGAGCGCATGGTGCTGCTCAGCGGCCGCGGCGAGGAAGGCGCCTTCCACACCGAACGGGCGCTGCGCGGCAGCGGCATCCCCTGGACGGTGCTGCGCAGCGCCTTCTTCGCGCAGAACTTCAGCGAGGCCTTCATGCTGCACGCCGTGCGGTCGGGCTTCCTCGCCTTCCCGGCCGGCGAGGTGGCCGAGCCGTTCGTGGACGCCGAGGACATCGCCGACGCCGCCGTGGCGGCGCTGACCGGGGACGGCCATATCAACCAGACCTACGAGCTGACCGGGCCCAGGGCGCTCACCTTCGCCGAGGCGGTGGCGGAGATCGCGGCCGCGTCGGGGCACCCGGTGACCTACCAGGCGATCAGCCCGGCGGACTTCGAGAGCGGCCTGCTCGCGAACGGCGTTCCGCAGGATGACGCCGCGCTGCTGGCCGGCCTGTTCGGCGCCGTGCTCGACGGCCGCAACGCCTTCCCGGTCGACGGCGTGCGGCGCGCGCTGGGCCGCGAGGCGCGTGACTTCTCCGACTACGTCAAGCACACTGCCGCCACCGGCGTGTGGAGCGCCGGACCGCAGGGAGACCCGGAGGACCGATGACACCGATACTCGCCGCCGCCGCGCTGACCGCGGCGACCGTGCTCACCGGACTGGTGGCCGGTCTGTACTACTCCTTCGCGATGTCGGTGATGCCCGGGCTGGCCCGCGCCGACGACCGCACCTTCCTGGAGACGCTGCGGCACATCAACGCCGCCATCCTCAACGGCTGGTTCGCCCTCGGCTTCGTGGGCGCGCCGGTGCTCCAGGTGGTGGCGGCGGTCGCGGTGCCGTTCGTCCCCGGCGGCGCCGCGGCGCTGCCCTGGCTGGCCGCCGCCTTCCTGTGCTACGTCGTGACGCTGCTGGTCACCTTCCGGGTGAACGTGCCGCTCAACAACGCGCTGGACGCCGGCGGCCCGGCCGAGGGCGGGCCCGCCGACGCCCAGCGGCGCCGCGACTTCGAGGCGCAGTGGGTGCGCTTCAACGTGGTGCGGGCGGTGTTCGCGACGGCGTCGCTGGCCAGTGCCGCCGGGGGCGTGCTGGCCTACGGGCTGGGCACCGCCGGCTGACCCTCGTCCGCGCGCTCCAGCAGCGCGGCCAGGACCCTGTCCGAGTGCGTCCACAGCAGCGATCCGCCGGCGTCGGGCAGCAGGTGCCGGCGGGCCGCCGGGATCCGGGCGGCGAGCGCGGCGCCGTGGTCGGGGGAGTGCACCGGGCTGGTGTCCAGGGCGCCGTACCAGAGGTCGACGGGCACGCCGATCGCGCCGAGGTCCATCGGCCAGCGGCCGAAGCACAGCGCCAGGTCGCGTGCGTAGCCGCCGGGGCCCTGGGCGAAGCCCTCGGCCAGGCAGGCCCGGTAGGCGGCGGCGAAGGCCGGCTCGGTGTAGACGGCGAGGTCGGTGGGCGAGCTGCCGGCGGCGACCAGCCGCCACATCGACTCGGCGTCGGCGTCGTCGGCGACGGCCGCCTCGAAGCCGGCCGGGTCGGCCCGCGCCGCCTGGATCATTCCGGCCACGCCGGGGTCCAGCAGCCCCGCGAGCGCGGGCGAGCCCAGATCGTCCTGGCCGGAGACGACCGCCGCGGCGGCGCACACCCCCGCGGCGGCGCAGGCCAGGACGAAGGGCGCGCCCTGGGAGAAGCCGACGATCGAGAAGGCGCCCAGGCCCAGCCCCTCGGCCAGGCCACGCACATCGCCGGGCCAGTCGGCGAGGCTGCGGCCGGGCTCGGGCTCGGACGCGCCGATCCCGGGGCGCTCCACCGCGATCAGCCGCACGCCCAGCCGCGCCGGCGCGCCGCCGCCGAAGCCGAGGCCGCGCCCCATGGCGGCACCGGAGAAGAACAGGACGGGACGCCCGTCACGGGGTCCCCACTCGGCCCACCCCAGCGTCCGGCCGCCGGGCAGGCGGACCGTTCCGAGCCGGTCGGGGTCGCGCACGCCGTGATCCACGGTCGACAACGGTAGCCCCGCGCCCGGTGCGGCGCGACTCCATTGCGGCGGGCGCGCCGGGCGGCCTAGCCGCCCCGGCGCACCCGCAGGTGGGCGAGCGCGCCGATCTCCAGCGCCGCCCACACCGCGCCGTCGGCGGCCACGGCGATGCCGTGCGGCTCCGACGACGGGGTGGGCAGCTCGTACTCGTCGATCCGCCCGTCGGCGGCCACCCGGCCGATCCGCCCGGTCCCCCACTCGGTGAACCAGCAGGAGCCGTCGGGTGCGGCCGCGATGGCGTGCGGACGGCAGCCGCGGTCGGGCAGCGGGAACTCGGTGACCGCGCCGTCGACAGTGATCCGGCCGACCTGCCCGGCGCCGATCTCCACGAACCACAGCGCCCCGTCGGCCCCGGCGGTGATCCCCACGGGGGCCGCGCCCGGCGTGGGCAGCGCGAAGGTGGCGACCTCGCCGCCGGTGGTGATCCGCCCGATCGCGTCCGCCTGGTTCAGGGTGAACCACAGCGCCCCGTCTGAGCCGGCGGCGATCATCGAGGGGAAGGCGCCGGACACCGGCAGCGGATGGGTCTCGACGCCTCCGTCCGGGGCGATGCGGCCGATCCGGTCGGCCGACATCTCGGTGAACCACAGCGCCCCGTCGGGGCCGGCCGTGATGCCGTAGGGGCCGGAGCCTGTCGAGGGCAGGCCGAAGGCGCGCACCTCGCCGTCGGTGGTGATCCGGCCGATGGCACCGGCGCGGTTCAGCGTGCACCACAGCGCGCCGTCCGGGCCGGGCGTGATGACCATCGGCCCCGACGCGGGGTCCAGCGGATGGGAGCGGTAGCCGCCGCCGGGCGCCAGGCGCCCGACGCGGCCGTGGTGCACCTGGGTGAACCACACCGCGCCATCGGGCCCGGCGGCCACCCCGTAGGGACCCGAGCCCTCTTCGGGCACCGGGTGCAGCTCGATGGAGACGTGCGGGCTGGACGGCATGCGGGCCCTCCCGGTCGGCGGCGACATGATCAACAGCGGATGCTAGCGGGCAGGTCGAGCCGTTTCCCGCCGCACGGTGCGGCGCGCCGCCAGGTGGCCGCCCACGTCGGCCGGCTCGCCGCCGACGGCGCGTACGCGGCCGCGGCCTCGCCTGAGCCGGCGCTAGCCGGACGCGGCGGCGCGCACGGCGCGGCCGCCCAGCTCGCGCAGGTGGGCGGCGAGTTCGGCCGGCTCGTGCACGGTGAACTCGCAGCCCAGCCGGAGCAGGGCGAAGGCCGTCCACTCCAGGGTGTCGACGTGGCCGTCCAGGCGGCAGTGGGCGGCGTCGACCGGCTCGATGTCCTCGGCCGCGAACCAGCCCCGCTCGACGGCCTCGGCGGCCGGCAGCCGCAGGGTGGCCACCACCCGGTGCGTCGTCCGCATCGCCTGCATCCGGCCGGAGACGAAGGCCGCCGCGTCCGGCTCGGGCGGCTCGCGCGGGGTGACGCGCGCCCCGGTGGCGCGCGGCTCGCGCACCCGGTCCACCCGGAACACCCGCCAGTCGTCGCGGTCGTTGTCGAAGGCCACCAGGTACCAGCGCCGCTCGGCCGCCACCAGGCGGTACGGCTCCACCCGGCGCTGGCTCGCCCGCCCGTCGGCGGCCACGTAGCCGAAGCGCAGCCCCTCGCCGTGCGCGATGGCCAGCGCCAGCACCGACAGGTCGCCGGGGTCCACGTTCGGGCCGCCGCCGTAGGCCATCGGGACGGTGGCGGCGTTCAGCGCGCCGACGCGGTGCCGCAGCCGGGAGGGCAGCACCTGCTCCAGCTTGGTCAGCGCCCGCACCGACGCCTCCTCGATGCCGGCCACCGGCTGGCGGGTGGCGGTGCGCAGCCCGATGGCCACCGCCACCGCCTCCTCGTCGTCCAGCACCAGCGGCGGCATGGCCGTGCCGGCCACCAGCCGGTAGCCGCCGGCCGAGCCCAGGGTCGCCTCCACCGGGTAGCCCAGTTCCCGCAGCCGGTCGACATCGCGCCGGATCGTGCGGGTGCTGACCTCCAGCCGCTCGGCCAGCTCGCTGCCGGGCCAGTCGCGGGGCGTCTGCAGCAGGGACAGCAGCGCGAGCAGCCGCCCCGGGGTATCGGTCACCGCACCAGGATGCCCGAAGAGTAGGACAGGTCCTGACCGCCTCCGCGGTCGGCACCGGTCCGGTCAGCGCTCGGCGGCGATGACCGTGTGCCGCAGCAGCAGCGCGGTGGTGACCGGGCCGACGCCGCCCGGCACCGGGGTCAGCGCCCCGGCCCGCTCTGCCGCCTCGGGCGCGACATCGCCGACCAGGCCGCCGTCGGGCGTGGGGTTGGTGCCCACGTCCACCACGACCGCGCCCGGGCGGACGTGGTCGGGGGTGATCAGCCCTGGGCGGCCCGCCGCCACCACCAGCACCTCGGCCGTGCGGGTGACGGCGGCCAGGTCGGCGGTGCGTGAGTGGGCGACGGTGACGGTGGCGTCGCGGTCCAGCAGCAGGTGCGCGGCGGGCTTGCCGACCACGGTGGAGCGGCCGACCACCACGGCGTGCCGCCCGGCGAGCGCGACGCCGTGGTGGTCGAGCAGCGCCAGCACCGCCGCCGCCGTGGCCGGGGCGAAGGCGGGCAGTCCGGCGGCGAGCCGGCCCAGGGAGAGCGGATTGGCGCCGTCGACGTCCTTGTCCGGCGGGATCACCGCCGCCAGTTCGTCCGGCTCGGCTCCGTCGGGCAGCGGGGTCTGCAGGATCACCCCGTGGACGGACGGGTCGCCGCCCGACTCGGCCAGCCGGGCCTGCACCGCGTCGGCGCTCGCCGACGCGCCGAGTTCCACCAGCTCGCAGCCGACCCCGGCCTTGTCGGCCGCCTTGGCGATGGAGCGCACGTACCAGGCGGCGGCGCCGTCGTCGGTGGCCCAGACCACGGCCAGCCGCGGCGGGCGGCCCGCCTCGGCGAGCCGGGCCGCCCGCGCCGCGGTGCCCTCGCGCAGCTCGGCGGCCAGCTCGCGGCCCGATATCAGCTCGGCGCTCACCGGGACAGCTCCGCCCGGACGGCCTCGGTGACCTGCGCGGTGCGCCTGACGTGCCGGTCGACGTCGGCGACCACCGCGGCGAGCTGGGCGCGCGCCGTGTCGTCGGTGATGCCCTTCAGGTTCACCTCGACGTTCACCCGGGCCGTGGTCAGCGCGGCGCGCACCGCCTCGGCCGCCGCCGCCACATCGGTGGCGACGTGGGGGTTGCCGATCGGCAGCAGCTCCTCGGTCAGCCCCACCAGGCGGCGGGCCACCACGATCACCTCGGCGGGCACCGCGCCCGCGCCCACCAGCGCCGCCGCGATCGCCCGGCTGCGCGCGCCGCGCTCGTCCTCGGTGTCCTTCGGCAGCCGGTAGGCGTCGGTGACCTTGGTGAAGGCGACGGCGTCGCGCTCGGCCAGCTCCAGCGCGCGCTCGCGCAGCCGGTCGACCTCCTCGGTGATCCGCTCGATCTCCTCGGCGTGCTCGGCGTACTTCTCCCCGGTGCTGTAGCGCGCCACCATGCCCAGCAGCGCGGCGCCCTGCGCGGCGTGCAGCGCGGCGCTGGCCCCGCCCCCGGGCGCCGGGTCCCGCGAGGCCAGCCTGTCCAGGAACTCCCCGATGGTCTGATCGCGCATCTGCCCCCAACTTTCACGTGCCGGAGTGCACCACGGTAGTGAGATCACCGGCCCGACACGCGGTCGACGCACCCGGCGCGGCCCGATCCGCCCACCGCCCGTCCGCATGGGCCGGCCGCACTCCGGTGCGGGATAGTGGACCGGTGTTCGAGCACTTCACGGCCGAGACGATCCAGGTCCCCGACGCGGAGATCTTCGTCCGCCACGGCGGAGCGGGCCCGCCCGTGCTGCTGCTGCACGGCCACCCCAGGACCTCCGCCACCTGGCACCGGGTCGCCCCCCGCCTGGTGGAGCTCGGCTTCACCGTCGTCTGCCCCGACCTGCGCGGCTACGGCCGCTCGCGCGGGCCGGCGCCCACCGCCGACCACAGCGGATACGCCAAGCGCGCCGTCGCGGCCGACATGGTGGCGGTGATGCGCGCGCTCGGGCACCCCCGGTTCGGCCTGGCCGGGCACGACCGCGGCAGCTACGTCGCGCTGCGGCTCGCCCTCGACCACGGCGACGCGGTGTCGCGGGTGGCGCTGCTGGACTGCGTCCCCATCAGCGAGCACCTGTCGCGCATCACCGCGGAGTTCGCGCGGCGGTACTGGCACTGGTTCTTCTTCGCCCAGCCCGACGTCCCCGAACGCGTCATCAACGCCGACCCCGACGCCTGGTACCAGGGCGATCCGGCCGCCATGGGCCGGGAGAACCACGACGAGTGGCGCGCGGCCGTGCGCAGGCCCGAGGTGGTGCGGGCCATGCTGGCGGACTACCGCGCCGGCCTCACCGTCGACCGGCGGCACGAGGAGGCCGACCGCGCGGCCGGCGCGCGGCTGCGCTGCCCGGTGCTGGTGCTGTGGTCGCGCCGCGACGACCTTCCCGGCCTCTACGGCGACCCGCTGGACATCTGGCGCGACTGGGCCGACGACGTGCGGGCCGGCGGGATCGACTCCGGGCACCACATGGCCGAGGAGGCACCCGAGCAGCTCGCCGCCGCACTCGGCGGCTTCTTCGCCGGCTGACCGGCGCGGCGCGCCCGGCCCGGCCTGCGTCACCGGGAGCGATCGCCTGGTTACGCTGCACGTCACGGGCTACGTCGGTGCGTGCCGGAGGGGGAGCGGTCGGTGGAACTCACCAAGTTCGGCCACGCGTGCGTGGCCGTGCGCAAGGACGGCGGCCGCCTGGTGGTCGACCCCGGCGGCCTCACCGACCCGTCGGCCGTCGACGGCGCGGACGCCATCCTGATCACCCACGAGCACAGCGACCACTTCGCGGAGGACACCGTGCGCGCCGCGGTGGCGGCCGACTCGGGGCTGAACGTGTGGACCAACAGCGCCGTCGCGCTGCGCCTGTCCGACCTGGGCCGCCGGGTGCACACCGTCGGCGACGGCGAGGTCTTCCGGGTGGCCGGATTCACCGTCTCCGTGCACGGCACCTGGCACGCCCAGATCCACCCCGACATCCCGCGCATCGGCAACATCGGCTTCCGCATCGACGACCGCCTGTTCCACCCCGGCGACGCCCTGACGGTCCCCGAGGTCGCGGTCGAGACCCTGCTGCTGCCGGTACACGGCATGTGGACCAGGCCCGGCGAACTCGTCGACTACATCCGCGCCGTAGCGCCCGAGCGCGTCTTCGCCGTCCACGACGGCCTCCTCAACGACGCCGGCCTCGGCGCCGTCGCGAGCCTCCTGGGCGACGGCGGCCCGGCCACCGGCGTGCCCTACGCCCGACTCGCCCCGGGCGCCTCGGTGGACCTGGACCCTCCGTCCGGCGGCGCCACGGCCGCTGGGCCGCCGCACGACGACGGCGCCGAAGCGGAGCCCGCCCGGGACGACCACGACGAGCGGCAGGACCAGGAGGCGCAGCAGGAGCAGAAGCCGGCCAAGCCTCCCGAGCGCCCCGGGGAACCGGACGAATCCGAGGAGCCCGGCCGCAAGACGCCTTGGTACCTCCGCTAGGGCTACGGCCGCGCGTACGCGCTCGCGGCGGCGCGGCCGTCACAATGGCCACTGTGTCGAAGGTGCGGGAGCGTGGCGCGCCGCTGATCGTGGTGCAGCGGATCGCGGTGTGGTGGTCGGCGGCCGGGCGGGGTGCGGCCGAGGCGGCCCGGCGCTCGGCTCTGCCGCGTGTGCTGCCGCTGCCCGGCGCTCCTGATCCGGACGCCCGGACCACGCTGCACGACGTGGTGCTGCGCGATAGCGCCGACTACCGTCCGCACGCGGAGTTCGGCCCGGCGCCCGATCGCCCGGGCCGCCCGGCGGCGGCGCACTGGGGCCTGCGGTTCGCCGAGCGCGGCGGGGTGCTCGCGGTGTGCCGCACCTCGGTGGCGGACGCCTTTCCGCAGCGCCGACCGGGCGAGCTGTTCGCGCTGGAGCGCGGCACCCTGGGGCGCTACCGCGCCAACTTCCGCTTTGTCAGTCTCTCGCACCGGTCGGAGTGGTGGTACGCGCAGTGGACGCTCACCGTCGGTTACGGCGTCGAGCGGCCCGGCGCCTTCGCCGACACGGCACCGGCCGCCGAGGTGGACGCGCTGGTCTCCCTCTACGGCAACGGCGGGGGCCGCCCGGCCCGTCCGGCGCGCCGCTGAGGCGGCGGGCTCAGACCTTCATCACGCAGAACTCGTTGCCCTCGGGGTCGGCCATCGTGGTCCACTCCGGGAAGTCGCCGAGCACGCGGGCGCCGAGTCCGCGCAGCCGCTCCAGTTCGGCGGCGTGGTCGGCGGCGTCCACGTCGATGTGCACGCGGTTCTTGACGGTCTTGCTCTCGGGCACCCGCTGGAAGTACAGCCGGGGCCGCCCCGGCCCGGCGACCACCAGTACGCCGGGGTCGTCCTCGGTGCCGGTGATGCCGAGCTGGTGCAGCCGCTCCAGTTCGGCGTCGTCGTAGGGGGCGATGTCGTAGCCGTCCAGCACGGCCGCCCAGAACCGTGCCAGCGAGGCGGGGTGCGCGCAGTCGAACACGATGTCGCGGATGGTCGCCATGCCCGGAGCCTAGCCCGCCTCCTGCCGCCGCGGCCGCCGGTGCCATGATCCTCGCGGAGACGCGCCCGGGCCGGGACGCGGCCGCCGGGCCGCGCACCGGGGCGCGGACTGGAGGAGCGGATGAAGGTCATCGTCGTCGGAGCCTCGGGCACGATCGGCGGCGCGGTCGCCCGCGACCTGGCGGAGCGCGGACACGAGGTGGTGCGGGCGTCGCGCGGCGGCCCGGTCCGGGTGGACCTGGAGAGCACCCCCTCGATCGACGCGCTCTTCGACACCGTGCCCGACGCGGACGCCGTCGTGTGCTGCGCCGCCAGCGCGCCGCTGGCTCCGCTGGTGGACGCGTCCGACGCGGAGTTCACCCGCGGCCTGCCCGGCAAGCTGCTCGGCCAGGTCGCGCTGGCGCGCCGGGCCCTGCGGCGGCTGCCCGACGGCGGGTCGGTCACCCTCACCAGCGGCGCCTTCACCGAGCCGACGCCGGGCAGCGCCTTCGGCGCCCTGGTCAACGCCGGACTGGACGCGTTCGTCCGGACGGCGGCGGCCGAGGCGCCCCGCGGTCTCCGGCTGAACGCCGTCAGCCCCGGGTGGGTGCGCGAGTCCCTGGTCGCGATGGGCCTGGACGGCGGCGCGGGCACCCCGGCCGCCGAGGTGGCGCGCGCCTACACGCTGCTGGTGGAGGGCACCGGTCGGGGCGAGGTGGCGCGCCCGGGAGCCGAGCCGTAACCGACCGGCCGGGGCCCATGGGTGCGTGAGGGACCCGACCGATGAGGGGCCGCAGAAGGGACGGAGACCTGCGGGCGGCCTGCGCGGACGTGGCCTAGTTCCCACCGTCGCCGACCGGCGCGTAGAGCATGATCGGATGGCCGTCGGGGTCGGCGACATAGGCCATGCGCTCGTTCCACGGCATGTCCTGGGGCTCGCGCAGCACCGGCGCGCCCGCGGCGCGCAGCCGCGACACGGCGGCGTCGACATCGTCGGTGCGCACGCACAGCTCGAAGGTGGCCGGGTCGCTGGCGGCGGCGACCGGACCGCCGTGCGCCGGGTCGGTGGGGCGGCCCAGGCCCAGGCCGCCGCCGTCGAGGGCCAGCTGGACGAACTCCATCGGCAGCGCCGGGTCGTCAGGGAAGCGGAAGGCGACCGCGAAGCCCAGTTCGTCGGTGTAGAAGCGCGCCATCCGCTCGACGTCGTCGGTGTACACGAGCGGGAACGGGCTCCGGAAGGCCATGGCGGACTCCTCGCGGGTTCGGGGCGGACCCGTCCCTCCTACCCCGTGCCTCTGACACCGCTCGCGGTCTAGCGGTAGGACGAGATCAACCGGGCCAGCTGCCGCCCCGTGGTGAGCAACGGCTCCTCGCTCCGCGACACCTGGGCGGCGAACTCGGCGCCCTCCAGCGCGCTGACCACCGTGGCGGCCAGTTCCCGCGCGTCGGCGTCGGGCAGGCCCGAGCGGCGCAGCCGCTCGGCGACCAGGCCGCGCCAGCGCTCGAAGGCGGCCGCGGCGGCCTGCTGGATCTCCGGCGCGCGGGTGGCCGAGCCGAGCGCGGTGGCGGTGACGGGGCAGCCGTCGGTCCAGTCGGAGGCGCGCAGGCCCGCCGCGAGCGTCCGGGCGCAGGCGGCGACGGCCTCGGCCGGGTCGTCCACCCGGTCGAGTTCCTCGCGGAGGAAGTCGCCGAACTCCTGGTCTCCGTGGCGGATGGCGGCGACGGCCAGCTCGCGCTTGCCGCCGGGGAAGAAATGGTAGACCGAGCCGAAGGTGGCTCCGGCCTCCGTGGAGATCTGCTTGATGCCGGTGCCGTCGTAGCCCTGCCGCTGCATCAGCCGCGAGGCGGCCAGCACGATGCGCTCGCGGGTGCCGGTGGCGCCGCTGCCGTCCGCTGTGCTCATGCCGCCACCCTACCGAAGCTCCGGATAGAACGCTCATTCCAGAACTCTGCTAGGCTGCCCACTAAATAGAACGATCGTTTTAGAGGAGTGGAACAGATGGACCGCGAACACGTGACCGTGATCGGACTGGGCCCGATGGGCCGGGCGATGGCCGGGGCCCTCCTGAAGGCCGGCCACCCGGTGACGGTCTGGAACCGCACGCCGGAGCGGGCCGACGAACTCGTCGCACGGGGCGCCGTACGCGCGGCGAGCCCCCGCGACGCCCTGGCCGCCGGCACCCTGGTGGTGCTCAGCCTGACCGACTACGCCGCCGCGTACGCCGTGCTCGACCCGGTCGCGGACGCGCTGGCAGGGCGCGACCTGGTGAACCTCAGCTCCGACACCCCCGCCCGCGCCCGCGAGGGCGCCGACTGGGCGCGGGCGCACGGCGCCCGCCACCTCACCGGAGGCGTGCTCTCGCCGCCGTCGGGCATCGGCTCGGCCGGGTCGACGACCCTCTACAGCGGCCCGGCGGAGGTGCTGGAGGCGCACCGCGGCGCCCTGGCGGTGCTCACCGGGATCGACCACCTGGGCGAGGATTCCGGGCTGGCCGCGCTGTACTACCAGCTCCAGATGGACGTCTTCTGGACCTCGATGCTCGCCTACCTGCACGCCGTGGCGCTGGCCGGGGCGCACGGCGTGTCGGCGCGGCGGCTGCTGCCCTTCCTGGGCGACACCTTCACCGGCATGCCGGAGTTCCTGAAGTTCTACACCTCGCGCATCGACGCCGGGGAGTACCCCGGCGATGTGGACCGGCTGGCCATGGGCACCGAGAGCGTCCGCCACATCGTGCACACCGCACGCGACTCCGGAATCGACCCCGCCCTCCCGGCGGCGGTGCTGGAGATCTTCGAGCGGGGCATGGCCGACGGGCGCGCCGCGGACAGTTTCACCAGCCTGATCGAGACGATGCGCTCGGCGCGGACCTAGCCGCCGTGCTCCGGCCGCGGACCCGCCGTCAGACCCGGCAGGCGGTCGGAACGGCTGCCGGTCGTCGGCACGGCGTACGCGGTCGCCCGCCGCCGCGTCGGCGGGCGGCCGGGGCGGGAGTGTGCCACGGTGGAGCCGAGGCGGGCGAACGGGGGAGGACGGCATGGGCGAGGAACCGCAGCCGGGCGAGGCGCCGTCAGGCGGCACCGGCGGTCCGGCGCCGATCACGGAGTCGGTGTCCGACGAGGCGCTGCGCAGGCACACCGGGCGCGGCTGGGCCGAGTGGTTCGCGGTGCTCGACGCCTGGGAGGCGGTCCGGCGCACGCACACCGAGATCGCCCGCCGGCTGGTCGCCGAGCAGCGGCTCGACGGGTGGTGGGCGCAGAGCGTCACCGTCGGCTACGAGCAGCACCGGGGCATGCGCGCCCCCGGGCAGCGCTCCGACGGCACCTACTCCGCCAATGCCAGTGTCACCGTGGGTGTGCCGGTGGCGCGGCTGTTCCAGGCGGTCGCCGACGCCGGTGAGCGGCGGGGCTGGCTGCCCGAGGAGCTGTCCGTGCGCACCGCCACGGCCCCGAAGTCGCTCCGCGCCGACCTGGCCGACGGCGGTGGCCGGGTCGTGTTCGGCTTCACCGCGGTCGGCCGGGACCGCTCGCGGGTGGCGCTGGAGCACCAGCGGCTGGCCGGCGCCGAGGAGGCGGCCCGCGCCAAGGCGTTCTGGCGCGAGCGCCTCCAGGCGCTCAAGGCGGCGCTGGCGGGCTGAGCCCGCCCAGGACCGGCCGCCTCGCCCACCGCCTCGGGCGGCCGGGCCCGGCTCGGGACGGCGCCCGCGCCGGAACGAGCGGCGCCGCCACGGGGTCGCTGACCGGTGCGAACATGCCTCCACGAAACCAGAACGGACCGCAAATCTGCAATTGACTGCAAATTGGGAACCGTGTTAGGTTTCGTGCTGTGGCCGGAGGACTGCGCGAGCGCAAGAAGCAACAGACACGCCAGCGGATCTACGACGTCGCCACCGGTTTGTTCGTCGACCGCGGCTTCGACAGGGTCACCATCGCCGAGGTCGCCGCGGCCGCCGAGGTGTCGGTGAACACGCTGTACAACTACTTCCCGGCCAAGGAGGACCTGGTGCTGCCGCCCGACCGGGCGTCGGCCGAGCGCCTGGCCGAGATCGTCCGTGAGCGCGCGGCCGGCGTCTCCGCCGCCCGCGCCGTGCTCGACCGGCTCCGCGAGGAGGTGCGCCGCCGCGACCGCATGGTCGGGCTCGCCGAGGGCTTCGGCCGCGTCTTCGGCATGATGCGGTCCGCGCCCACGCTGACCGCGCGGCTGATCGACCTCGGCCGGCAGATGGAGGACGCGCTGGCCGCCGCGCTCGCCGAGGAGACCCGCGCCGCGCCCGGCGAGCTGCTGCCCCGCGTGGTGGCGGGCCAGCTGGGCTGGGTGCACTCCACCCTCCTCGCCGAGATCGGCGTCCGCACCGCCGCGGGCGAGCACCCCGACACCATCGCCGAGGCCGCGCTCGCTCTGCTCGACGCCATCGAGGACGTCCTGAGCGAGCGGGTGCTCGGCTACGCCGTACGAGAGGAGTGACATGTTCCGGGTGACCATCAGCGGCGCCTTCGACGGGATCACCGAGGCCCAGCGCGCCGCGCTGCGCGCCGACGCCGACGCCTTCCAGCCCGGCTACACCGAGACCGGCGCCTTCACCACCGACCGCGCCCTGTCGGCCTTCACCTTCCGCTGCCAGGTCCCGGCCGAGGAGCCGACCGACGGCGAGCCCGAGGCCACCCGCCGGGCGCTGGCCGCCCTCGACGCGCACGGCTACCCGCACCGGGTGATCCGCGTCGCCGTCACCGACATGCGCGATATCAAGATCCGCCGCAGGAACCGCTAGGCGCCCCCGGCGGCCGCGCCGCCCTGCCCGCGGCGGCATGATGGACCCCACCCCGTCACCAGGAGGTTCACCGGAATGAGGCCCGCCCCACGCAGCCGCGCGCAGCGCCTGCGCGACACCCTGCACCGGCTGGAGCACGACGTCGACGCGTGGGTGGCCACCGCCGACCCCGGCAGCGGTGTCCCGCACCTGGTGCCGCTCTCCTTCCTCTGGGACGGCGAGACCCTGCTGCTGGCCACCCCGGGGTCGAGCCCGACCGGCCGCAACCTGCGGGCGTCGGGCACCGCCAGGCTCGGCATCGGGCCGACCCGCGACGTCGTGCTGGTCGAGGGCACCGTCACGGCCCTGGCGCCCGCGGAGCTGCCGGAGGAGACCGCCGACGCCTTCGCCGCGAAGACCGGCTTCGACCCCCGCCGCGAGAGCGAGCCCTACCTGTACTTCCGGGTCCGCCCGCTCCGCGTGCGCGCGTGGCGGGAGGCCAACGAGCTCAAGGGCCGCGAACTGCTCCGCGACGGCGCCTGGGCCACCGGCTGAGCGCGCCCCACCACCGCGCCGCTCAGTGCTCCGGCGGCTCGGAATCCCTGCGGGCGGGCCGGGCGCGCACGTGCACCCGCTCACCCTGCAGCCCGCACAGGCTCAGGAACTCCGCCGGCTCCGGCCCCGGGTTGCCGAAGCCGTGCGGCACCCGGGTGTCGAACTCCACCGCCTCTCCGGCGGCGAGCATGAAGTCGTGCTCGCCCAGCACGATCCGCAGCCGCCCCGACAGTAGGTACAGCCACTCGTAGCCCTCGTGCGCGCGCTGCTCGGGCCGCTCATGGGCGTACGGGCCCGGCGGCATGATCTGCTTGTAGGCGCGCAGGCCGCCGAGGTGGCGGGTCAGCGGCACGAAGGTCTGGCCGTGCCGGACGAACGGGCGCATGTGCACCCGGGGATCGCCGGTCATCGGCGCGCCCACCAGCTCGTCCAGCTGCACACCGTGCGCCCTGGCCAGCGGCAGCAGCAGCTCCAGGGTGGGTCTGCGCCGCCCGGACTCCAGCCGGGACAGGGTGCTGGCCGAGATCCCGGTCGTCTCGCTCAGCCCGGTCAGCGTGATGCCGCGCTCGCGGCGCAGCGTGCGCAGCCGGGGGCCGACGGCGGTCAGCACGTCGGCGAGGTCGTCGGCTTCCATCCCTCTATTTGCCAACCCGGCAAAGAACTTTGTCAAGCGGGCCGGTCCGGACCGATCATCACCGGTGAACGGAGGGATTCGAGATGACGGAACGAACCGAAGGCGCGCGGCGCTACGAGGTGGTCGTGATCGGCGGGGGCGCCGCCGGGCTGAGCGGGGCGATGGCCCTGGCCCGGTCGCGCCGATCGGTCCTGGTGGTGGACGCCGGCCGGCCGCGCAACGCCCCGGCCGGACACATCCACAACTACCTGGGCCGCGAGGGCATGCCGCCCGAGGAACTGCTGGCCCGGGGCCGGGCCGAGGTGGAGGGGTACGGCGGCGAGATCGTGCCGGGCGAGGTCGCCGCGGTCGAGCGGCTGGACGGCGGCGGCTTCCGCGTCGCCCTCGCCGACGGCACCCGGGTGGCGGCCGACCGGCTGCTGGTGGCCACCGGCCTGGCCGACGAGCTGCCCGAGGTGCCCGGGCTGGCCGAGCGGTGGGGGCGCGACGTGCTGCACTGCCCGTACTGCCACGGCTACGAGGTGCGCGACCAGGCGATCGGCATCCTGAACACCGGACCGATGACCGCGCACCAGGTCCTGCTGTGGCGGCAGCTCAGCGCCGACCTGACCGTCTTCCAGCACACCGGGCCCGAGCCGAGCGCCGAGGAGCGCGAGCAGTACGCCGCCCGGGGCGTCACCCTCGTCGAGGGCGAGGTGGCGCGGCTGGAGGTGACCGGCGACCGGCTCACGGGCGCGGTGCTCGCCGACGGCCGGGTGGTGCGCTGCCAGGCCCTCGTGGTCGCCCCGCGCTTCACCGCCCGCGGCGGCGTCCTGGCCGGCCTCGGCCTGCGGCCGACCCAGCAGGAGCGCGACGGGCACGTGATCGGCGAGTACATCGCGGCCGACCCCACCGGCGCCACCGAGGTGCCCGGCGTCTGGGTCGCCGGTAACGTCGCCAGCGTGACCGAGCAGCTCGTCGGCGCCGTGACGGCGGGCCTGCGCGCCGGAGCCATGATCAACGGCGACCTGGCCGCCGAGGAGACCCGGCGGGCCGTCGCCGCACGCAGAGCCGGCTTCTCCGCCCGCGACGAGAGCGAGCTCACCGAGCAGGTGCTCGGCGACCGCCGCCACGGCCTGTGACCCCGCCCCGCCAGCCGAGCCAGAGGAGTACACCCATGTCCGACCACAGCGGTCAGACCCAGGAGGGCACCCAGGAGGAGATCTGGGACGCCCGCTACCGCGAGAACGAACGCGTCTGGAGCGGCGAGCCCAATGCCGCCCTGGTCCGCGAAGCCGCCGACCTGGCGCCGGGACGCGCGCTGGACCTGGGCTGCGGCGAGGGCGGCGATGCCGTCTGGCTCGCCCGGCAGGGCTGGCGCGTCACGGCCGTCGACGTCTCCCAGGTCGCCCTGGACCGGGCGGCCGGGCACGCCGCCGAGGCCGGCGTGGCCGACCGCGTCGAGTGGCAGCGGCACGACCTCGGCTCGTCCTTCCCCGCCGGGGAGTACGACCTGGTCTCCGCGCACTTCCTGCACTCCTACGGCGAATTCCCCCGGGAGCGGATCCTGCGCGCCGCCGCGGCGGCGGTGGCGCCCGGCGGCGTGCTGCTGGTCGTGGGGCACTCCGACATGCCGCCCGGCATGGCCGAGCGCCACCCCGACGCCTACCTGCCCGGCCCCGACGAGGTCCTGGCCGGCCTGGAGTTGGCGCCCGGGGCCTGGGAGGTGCTGCGCTGCGAGGAGCACCCGCGGGTCCAGACCGCCCCGGACGGCACGATCTGGAACCGCACCGACAACACCGTGAAGGTGCGCCGCAAGGTGTGAGCCCCCGCCGGCCGGCCGCGCTCCGGGCGCACCGGAGGCGGCCGGCGGGCGGACCGGCCGCTACCCGGCCGGTGCGGACGCGTCCGGGACGCGCGGCGCCGGCGCGCCCCGCACCGCCCGCGCCGCACCGGCCGCGGCGAGGGCGGCGGCCACCAGCAGCGCGCTGACCCACAGCGGCGAGCGGAAGCCCAGGCCGGCCTCGATAGCGGCGCCGCCCGCCCACGGCCCGACCGCGGCCCCCACGTTCAGCGCCGCCGTGGCGAAGCCGCCCGCCATGGTCGGCGCCCCGGCGGCCCCATAGAGCGCCCGCGCGATCAGCGCGGAGCCCAGGGCGAACGACAGCGCCCCCTGCACGCACACCAGCACGGCGGCCGCGACCGGCACCCCCGCGCCCAGCGCGAACAGCGCCCAGCCCGCGAGCAGGACCGGACCGCCGACGGCCAGCACCGGCACCGCCCGCGTGTCGGCGAGGCGTCCGCCCACCGAGACCCCGGCGAAGGCGCCGATCCCGAACAGCGCCAGCAGCGCGGGCACCCACGCCGAACCGAACCCGCTCACCTCGGTGAGCAGCGGCACCAGATAGGTGAAGCTGCAGAAGGTCGCGCCGTTCACCAGCGCCCCCAGCAGCAGCGCCACCAGCAGCCGCGGACGGCGCAGCACCCGCAGCTCGCGGCGCGCTCCGGCCGAGGGAGCGCCGGGGGGCGCGGCCGGCACCGACCGCAGGATCGCGACGACGGCGGGCACCGACACCAGCGCCACCGCCCAGAAGGCGGCCCGCCAGCCCCACAGCTCGCCGAGCGCGGCACCGCCCGGCACCCCGGCGACGCAGGCCAGGGTGGTGCCGCCCAGCAGCACACCGGTGGCGCGCCCCTTGGCGTCCGGCGCGACCATGGCCGTCGCCGCCGCCAGCGCCACGGCCAGGAACCCGGCATTGGCCAGCGCCGCGACCACCCGGGTCACCAGCAGCACGGTGAAATCGGTGGTGAGCGCGCCCACCACGTGCACCAGCAGGAAGACGATCAGGAAGGCCAGCAGCGCGCGGCGCCGCGGCCAGCGCGCGGCGACCGCCGCCATCAGCGGCGCACCGACGACCATCCCGACCGCGAAGGCCGAGGTCAGCCAGCCGGCGGCCGGAATCGAGACGTTCAAGTCCTCGGCGATGTCCGGCCCGAGGCCGGCCAGCATGAACTCAGAGGTGCCCTGGGCGAAGATCGCCAGGGCGAGCATGTACAGAGCGAAAGGCACAGTGGACTCCGCGAGCGCAGTGGATCGACGGCACGGCGGGCGCGCGGCACCGGCGGCGGAGGACGTGCGGAAGCGGTCCGTCCGGCCGGGCGCGGCCACCACGCGGGGGAGACCGTCAGCGCCGGCTACGGCGCACGACGGCGGAAGAGGCCCGGATCACGGCGATCCGATGGCAGCGCTCGCGGCCCGGCGGCCCGGCCCCCAAGGGCACGCGGCCGCACCGCGACGACGCCTAAAGGCCACCGGACGACCGGTGGCTAGCGTCTTGACGCCTCGGGACTGGACACACGCGCACTCTAGGACCGCCCGCCCCGCCCGGCCAAACGGTTTTCGGCCCGCATGTATCGCGGGCGTATCGAAAAGCGCATACGCCCCCGCAACGGCGGTCCGGCTTCAGTGGGGGCACAGACGCCCGGGGCGCGGACGGCCGCCCGTCCGTCTCGGGGGTACGACGAACGCGGCCGGCGGACGGATTCCGCGTCCGGACGGAAGCGGGGGGGCGGCATGCTCACGGGGTGGTTGTGGATCGGGACCTTCACCGGAACGGTGGTCACCACGGTGGCCGCCCTGCCGCTGGCCGCGCTGGCGGTGTGGGCGCTGGCACGCCTGCGGATCGCCGCCGGCGGCACGCCGGCGCGGGCCTGGCGCGACTCGCTGGCCGAGGTCGGCATCGTCTACTGGACGGTGCCGGTGGTGTGGATGATCATGCTGCCGGGCGGCCAGGCCGGCGCCGTCCCCGGGCGGCTGCAGCTGCTACCGCTGCAGGACCTGCTCACGATGCTCGCGGACGATCCAGGGGCGGCGGCGGGCCAGATCACCGGGAACCTGCTGGTCTTCGCGGCGCTGGGCTTCTTCGCCCCGCTGCGCTTCCCGGCACTGGCGTCGGTCCCGCGGGTCTTGGCGCTCGCGGCGGGCTGCTCGGTGCTGGTCGAGACCGCGCAGTACGTCCTGCAGCTGGACCGGGTGACCTCCGCCGACGACGTCCTGCTCAACGCCGCCGGCGCCGGGCTGGCCGCGCTGGCCTCGCGCCGCTGGTGGCGCACCGCCGCCGCAGCGCCGGACCGGACCCGATCGGCGCCGGCACCCGCGCGCTGAGCCGCCCGCGGGCCCGGCCGCCGCATATGCCGCTGATACGCCGCGCCGCCTAGGCTCCAGCCATGCGCGTGCTGATCGTGTCGGACGAGCCCCACCCGGCCGAAGACGGCCGTGACGGTCCCCGGCCGGCGGCGACCACCGCCGGAACCGCCCGGCATCGGCTCCCGCCCCGGCGGCGCCCGTGAATAGGCGCCCGGGCCTCAGCGCCCGGCTGAAGCTCACCATCAGCTACGCGGGCTTCCTCCTCCCGACCGGAGTGCTCCTGCTGTTCGTGGTGTGGGTGTTCCTGCTGCGCTACGTGCCCGTCGGCGCCATGGCCGGCGCCCCGCCCGGAGCGAGCCCCACCGTCGGCACTGTCCTGGTGGGCGCCTTCGTCCCCGTCGCGGCCACGGCACTGGCCTGCCTGCTGGTGTTCAGCCTCGTGGGCGGCTGGATCCTGGCCGGCCGGATGCTCGCACCGCTGACCCGGATCGCGGACGCGGCGCGGCTGGTCGCGAACGGGTCGCTCTCCCACCGGATCCGCATGCGGGGCCGCAGCGACGAGTTCCGCGAACTCGCCGACGTGTTCGACGCCATGCTCGAACAGCTCGAATCGCACGTCGCCGAACAGCGGCGCTTCGCCGCGAACGCCTCCCACGAGCTGCGCACCCCGCTGGCCATCACGCGGACCCTCCTCGACGTCGCCCGCAAGGACCCCGAGCGAGGGGAGGACGAACTCATCGAACGCCTCCACACCGCCACCACGCGGGCGATCGACCTCACCGACGCCCTCCTGCTGCTCAGCCGGGGCGAGCGCGGGATGCTGCCCCGCGAGCCCGTCGACCTCTCCCTCATCGCCGAAGAGGCCGCCGAAACGCTGCTTCCCCTCGCCGAAGGCCGCGGGATCGCGATGGAGGTCACCGGCGAGGCGGCGCGGACCACCGGCTCGGCGGCGCTCATGCTGCGGATGGCGGCGAACCTCGTCCAGAACGCCATCGTGCACAACCTCCCCGCCGGCGGCACCGTGGCGGTCCGCACCGAATCGGGGCAGGACGCGAGCATGCTGCGGGTGGAGAACACCGGCCATCCGCTCCCGCCGGAACTGGTGCCGACCCTCACCGAGCCCTTCCGGCGCGGAACGGAGCGGGTACGCGCCGACGAGCACGCCGGGGTCGGCCTCGGGCTGGCCATCGTGCACAGCATCGTCCGGGCGCACGACGGGACCCTTGAACTCGCCCCCCGGCCCGCCGGCGGCCTACTCGTCACGGTCCGCCTTCCCACCGCGCCGCGGGCGCCGTCGCCGGACGGGGCCCGCTAGACCGTCGCGCCGCGGCGCTCAGGCCAGTCCCGCGTCGTGGGCGAGGAGGGCGATCTGGGTGCGGTTGTCCAGGTCCAGCTTGGTGAAGATGCTGGTGATATGGGCCTTGACCGTGGCCACGCTCATGAACAGCTCCGCCGCGATCTCGGCATTGGTCCGGCCGCGGGCGACGGCCAGGGCCACCTCGCGCTCGCGCGGGCTGAGGGCGGCCAGCGCGGATTTGGCCCGCGCGTAGGCGCCGGCCTGCGCGGCGGTGCGGTCCATGAGCCGCCGGGTGACGCGCGGCGACAGGATCGGCTCGCCCTCCGCCACCTGGCGGACCGCCTCGACGATCCGCGGCGGCGGGGTGTCCTTGAGCAGGAAGCCGGCGGCTCCGGCGCGCAGCGCGTGCAGGATGTTCTCGTCGGTGTCGAAGGTGGTCAGCACGATCACCTCGGGCGGCCGGGAGCGGGCGCGCAGCCGCCGGGTGGCGGTGATGCCGTCGACCCGCGGCATCCGCAGGTCCATCAGCACCACGTCGGGGGCGTGGCGGTCGGCGGCCGCGGGGACCTCTGAGCCGTCGGCGGCCTCGCCGACCACCGCGATGCCCTCGGCTCCGTCGAGCATCATGCACAGGCCCGCGCGCACGAGCGCGTCGTCGTCGACGACCAGGACGCGCAGCGGGCGGCTCACTCCGGCCATGGTAGCCACGCGCGCAGCCGGAACTCGCCGCCGGCCGGGCCGTGGTCGAGCCGGCCGCCGGCCAGCCGCAGCCGCTCCGTCAGCCCGACCAGCCCGGCACCGGCGCCGGGGGCGAGCGGCCCGCTGCCGTCGGGCGGCAGCGGGTTGCTGACCTCGATCGACAGCCGGGCGCCCGGACGGCCCGCCAGCACCACCTCGACCGGCCGGCCGGCGGCGTGCTTGCGGGCGTTGGTCAGCCCCTCCTGCACCACCCGGTAGGCGGTCCGCCCGGCGGACGCCGGGAGGGCGTCCGCGCCGGTCACCTCGTCGCGCAGCCGTACCCGCGTGCCGGCGCCGCGGGCCTCGGCCACCAGCGCGGGGAGTTCGGCCAGCCCGGGCGGGGGCGGCCCGTCCGGGGCGTCGTCCTCGCCGTCGTCGCGCAGCACGCCGATGACCTCGCGCAGCTCCTCCAGCGCCTGGTGCACTCCGGTGCGGACCACTCCGGCGGCGTGCGCCAGCCGCTCGGGCGGCGAGTCCGGCCGGTACTCCAGCGCTCCCGCGTAGGTCGCCAGCAGGGACAGCCGGTGGGCCAGCACGTCGTGCATCTCGCGGGCCAGCCGGGTGCGCTCCAGCATCCTGGCCTCCGCCACCCGGCGGCCCTGCTCGGCCTCGGCGCGCCTGGCCCGCTCCCGCAGCGAGGCGACCAGCGCGCGCCGCGCCCGCGCCAGCGCGCCCCAGCCCACCAGCGCGCCGTACCCGACCGCGATCAGCACCAGCCACCAGCCGAGGGACAGCCCGCCCGGCGGCCGCCACAGCCCCTGGACGGCGTGCGCCGCGAGCCCGGCCGCGGCGACGGCGGCCGCGACCGGGAAGGGGCGCTCGCGCGCCGTCATCAGCGCGCCGAGCGTGGCGGGCGGGGTGGCGACCGGCGAGAGCGCCGCCAGCACGGTGAGGCCCAGCGTCCCGCGGACCGGCCGCCACAGCAGTACCGGGGACAGCAGCCAGCCGAGCACGGCCGCAGTGGCGTCCAGCACCACCAGCGCGGTGGGCTCGGCGGCGGAAAGGCGCGCCCACAGCACAAGGCCGGAAAGGGCCCCCACCGCCGCGAGCACGGCCGCCACATGCCGGCCCGACGGCCCCGGATCGCAGTCGTTCTCCCTGATCACCGGCACAGGGTAACGACGGGCGGCGCGGCGCCGACACCGACCAAAGTCGAAACCGGCCGCGACCGGGGTCGGGGCGGCCGCGGCCGCCCGCCCGATGCGGGCGGCCCGCCGCGGCGGCCAGGCTGCCACCGCAACCGGACGGGATCCGGCGGGCCGCAGGACCGGCGCGCGACCCGTCCATCATCGAGAGGGGAACCCCATGTCCGGTACAACCGCACCGCCCGCCACCGCCGCGGGCCGCTCCACCACCGCCTGCCGCGCCTACGCCGTCGCTGGAGCCACCGCCGCCGGCCTCGCCGTATGGGTCCTGGCGGTCCCGGTGGCCGGAACGGACCTGTCCGTGCACACCGGAGCGGAGCTGACGCACGTCGGCCCGATCGCCGTCGCCGGGGCTGGCCTGGTGGCGGGGGCCGCCGCATGGGCACTGCTCGCGGTGCTGGAACGCCTGGTGCGGCGGCCGCGGCCGGTCTGGACGGCCATCGCGATCGCGGTGCTCGCGCTGTCGCTGCTCGCCGGTCCGCTCGGCGCCACCAGCTCCGCCGCCATGGGCACGCTCATCAGCATGCACCTGGCCGTCGCCGCCGTGCTCATCTGGAAGCTGGGCCGCACCGCCCGCAGCCGCCGACCCGCACGCCCCGCCGCCTAGGGCGTGTCCCGTGACGGCTTCGCCCAGGCCCCCGACACCGCGCCGGCCGTGCCGGAGCACGGTGCCTCCGGTTCGCCGGCCGTCAGGCGCGGCGGTTGTGGGTGCCGGGGGTGTAGCCGAAGGCGTGGCGGAACACGTCGATGAAGGCGCTGGCCGAGGCCCAGCCGCAGCGGTGGGCGACCGCGGTGACCGGCACGTCGTCGGCCAGCAGGCGCAGCGCGTGGAACAGGCGCAGCTGGGTGCGCCACTGCGGGAAGGTCATGCCCAGCTCGCGGCGGAAGAGGCGGCTGAGGGTGCGCTCGCCCGCGCCGGCCGCCGCCGCGAGCGCGGCCAGCGGGCGCGGGTCGGCGGGGTCGCGGTGCAGCAGCGCGCAGACGGCGGCCAGGCGCGGGTCGGTGGGGGCGGGCAGCTGGACGGGCTGCTGGGGCGAGGCGCGCAGCTGGTCGAGCAGCACCGCGCGCAGCCGCAGCCGTTCGGGGGTGTCGCGGTGCGGTCCGCCGGTGTAGGCGAGGATCAGCTCGCGCAGCAGCGGGCCGACGGCCAGGACGGTGGGGGCGTCCAGGCCGAGGGGGTTGGTGTCGGGCGGCAGGCCGAGCAGGTGCAGGTCCAGGTGGCCGTGGGCGCGATGGGCGTGGACGCACCCGGCGGGCACCCAGATGGCACGGGTGCCGGGGGCGAACCAGGTGCCGGCCTCGGTGGTGACGGCCAGGACGCCGGAGCCCGCGTAGACGATCTGGTGGTCGTCGTGGCGGTGCGCGTCGATGCGCTCCCCGGGGGCCAGCGCCTGGGTGCGGGTGGGCGCCACGGGGGTGTGGCGGACATCCGGCATGGAATGGCATTTTATCGGAAGCGCGCCAGGCGGTGCCGCGGCGACGATGGGCGGGTGCCGACCAACAGGACACCGGGCCGCGGCCCCATCGCGCTGCTGTCGCTGGGGCACGCCTGCGTCGACGTCTACCAGGGGGCGGTGGCCGCGCTGGTGCCCTTCCTGGTCGCCGAGCGCGCCTACGGCTACGCCGCCGTCGCCGGGGTCGTCCTGGCGGCCTCCCTGATGTCGTCGGTGGTGCAGCCGCTGTTCGGCGCGCTCACCGACCGGTGGGCCATGCCGTGGCTGCTGCCGGTGAGCACGCTGGTGGGCGGGGCGGGCGTGGCGCTGGCCGGTGTGAGCGGCGACTACGCGCTCACCGTGGCGGCCGTCGCGGTGTCGGGGATCGGGGTGGCCGCCTACCACCCCGAGGCGGCCCGGGTGGCGCGGCGGGCGAGCCGCGGCAGCCACACCGCGATGGGCTGGTTCTCCCTGGGCGGCAATCTCGGCTTCGCCGCCGCGCCCCTGCTGGTGTGGGCCGTGGTCGCCACCGGCGGCCTGCGCGCCTCCCCGCTGCTGGTCGTGCCCGCGCTCGCGGGCGCGGCGCTGTGCGCGGCCGCGCTGCGGGGCGTGCGCGCCCGGGACGCGGCCGCCGCCCGCACCGCCCCGGCCCCCGGCCGCGACGACTGGCGGTCCTTCCTGCTGCTGACGGGCGCCATCGTGTGCCGCTCGGTCGTCTTCGTCGGCCTGAGCGCCTTCGTCGCGCTGTACGTGCGCGAGCGCACCGGCGGGGGAGAGGCCGCCGGTACGGCCGCGCTGTTCGTCCTCTACCTGGGCGGCGCGGTGGGCACCGTGGCCGGCGGCAGGCTCGCCGCCCGCTTCGGCCGCGTCCGGGTGGTCCAGTGGTCCTACGCGCTGACGGTGCTCGCCGTCGCGGGCGTGGTCCTGGTGCCCGGCCCGGCGCTGTACGCCTTCGTCGCGCTCACCTCGGCCGGCCTGTACGTCCCCTTCTCGCTGCACATCACCCTGGCCCAGGACTACCTGCCCCGCCGGGTCGGCACCGCGAGCGGCGTCACCCTCGGCCTGACCGTCAGCGTCGGCGGCGTGGCCGCCCCGCTCATCGGCGCCGTCGCCGACGCCGTCTCCCTGCAGGCCGCCCTCGTCCCGCTCATCGCCCTGCCCGCCCTGGGCCGGCTGCTGCTGCGCCGCCTGCCCGAGCCGCACCCGCCCAGCGCCACCGCCTGACGCCTCCCGTCCGTCCGGAACCCCGGGGAAGGGCGGGCGCTGGAGACGGGTACGGGGCGGGCCGGCCGGTCAGGCCGTGAAGACGGCCTCGGAGCGGTCGCGGTTCTCGTGCAGCTCCCAGTACAGGGGGGCGATCTGCTCGGGCGTGGCCGTCGGGCCGCCTTCCGGGCCGCCGTCGCCGATCCACACGCCGATCACCACGTGCCCGGCGTACACGCCGGTGCCCGCCAACTCCTTGTTCAGGTTGACCACCCAGTTGCGCAGAGCCGCCTGGGCCGCGTTGGCATTGCCGAACATCGGCACCGGGTCCACCGAGCCGCCGCCGGTGGTGAACAGCAGGGTCCCGGCGCCCGCCTCGCGCATCGCGGGCAGTACCGCCCGGGCCGCCGCGACGGCGCCGTAGAAGCCGAACTCGACCATCGGCTGCAGATTGTCCACTGTGACCTCCGAGGGAGCGGCCAGGGTGAGGCCGGGCACCGGGGAGTGCGGGGCCGGCGAGTACTCAAGTACGTCGATGCCGCCGAAGCGGGCCCTGGCCGCGGCCAGGGCGTCGGTCAGCGAGTTGCGGTCGAGGATGTCGGCGGGGAATCCGGCGGCCGTGATGCCTTCCTGGCCGAGTCGGTCGACCAGCGTTTCCAGCTTCTCCTTGCTCCGGGCGATCAGGGCGACGTCGAAGCCGCGGCCGCCGAAGGTGCGGGCGATGGCCAGGCCCATGCCGGGGCCGGCGCCGACGATGGCGAGGGTGGGCACAGTCAGGTCTCTTCCGTGTCATGGCCGCCGGGACACGCGGAGATCGGCTGCCCGGCAGGCGTGTGGCTCAGGTGTGCGGATCAGGCGGGGGCGGCGCGGCCGACGGGAACCGCGCGAGCGCCCGGGCCGCACCAGGGGCGGGCGATCTCAGCGCAGATCTCCGCCTTCATGGCCTGGCCTCCAATTCCTACTCTTTGTTCGTAACGCCATTATGAGCTCGTATGGAAGGCGGTACAAAAGGCACATCGGTGTGCGCGACGGAGAGGAACGGGCGCCATGCAGGACAGCGCGGGTATCGGGATGGCGGCTTCGGTCGGGCCGTGCGCGGGCATCCCCGCCGATCGCATGGACTTCATCCGCCAGGTGCTCGACCGGGTGGGCGACAAGTGGAGCATGCTGATCATCGCCGTCCTGGAGGGTGGCCCGATGCGCTACACCGACCTGCAGCGCCAGATCCCGGGCATCTCCCAGCGCATGCTGACCCACACCCTCCGCCAACTCACCCAGGACGGGTTGATCACCCGCACCGCCTACGCCGAGGTGCCACCGCGCGTCGAGTACGCGCTCGCCCCGCTCGGCGGAGGACTGAACGAGATCGTCAAGCAGCTGATCGGCTGGGCAGCCGACCACCACGACGACATCCGCGCCAACCGTTCCCGCGCCGGCACCACCGCCGAGCCCTCCTCGTCCCGCTCCTGAGCCGCGGCCGCCGCCCACCTGGCCACTTCGCCTAGCCCGAGCAGCGCGACCCCCGGCGCCGACGCGGCCGCCGCTTTGCGGCTCGCCGCAGCTTCACGGCTCCCGGGGCGCCCCGCCCTGTCCAGCTCAATATCGTTACGTTAATACGTTTGCTACGCACGAAATCAAACGAAACGTAATACTCGCACGGGGCGAACGACGTCGATCGGGGGCGCGTGTTCTGACTACCGATAAGTGAACCTTATCGACGGTCAAGCGGGGGGAGACGGTTCAGCGGCTGCCGCCGCATGAGGGCCCGTGCGGAGGACCGGACCGGCCGGCCGTCGGCGCTGTCGCCGCCCGCTGCGGGGGAGCGAGAGGATCAGCGGCCCGAGCGGGCGGAGAGCCGGGGCGAGAGCATGCGTCCGACCGCGCGCAGCAGGGCCCGGAACTCGGCTCCGTTCGGGCGGACGCCCAGACCGGCGTACATGAGCGCGTTGCCGTACTCGGCCATGAGGACGATCCGGCCGTTGTCGATGTCGAAGCGCGTCACATAGGTGTTGCGGTAGGGGCGGCCCGTGCGTGCGACGGCCATGTCGCCGACGCCGTGGAAGAAGAGTTCGCCGCCGGGCGAGACGCGCCAGGCGTGGTCGCGCCACCGCAGCGGGGCGAACTTGTCGAACAGCGCGCTCGTGTAGGCGAGCACTTCGCTCTTGCCCTTCACATCCGCGACGCAGACGCCGCGCGTGCGACCCGCGATGATGTCGGCGACGCCGTCGGGGGCCGTGGCGCCCTGGGCGTGCATGAACAGCTGCCGTGCGTCGCCGGCCAGGGTGCGGGCCACGGCTTCGATGTCCTTGGCCTCGACGGCGCGGATGAACTCCTGGGCGATGGCGAGCCCGGTGCGGGTGGCGGGGGTCGCTCTCTGGTCGTTCATGAGGGTTTCCGATCTCTGTGCTCCGGGGTGAAGAACCGGCTCCCGGGCTCTGGCGTCCAGGCCGGGTAGGTGGTCCCTGTTCAGGGCGGCGAGGGGATCCCGCGACTCCCGGACGCGGTCCTGCGGTATCGGGAAGGTCCACGCCGCCCTGGTCGTGCCGTCGATGATCCGGGACGCCCAGAGGGGGAGGAAGACCACGTCAAGGCTGGTACCGGCAGGACCACGCTGCGCCCGCCGGCACCGGCGGGGATACTGGGGCCATGCCGAGCAGCGATCGGAGCGAGTTCGGGGAGTACCTGAGGCGGCGCAGGGCCGCGATGAGCCCGCCCGGGCCGCGAGGCGGTGTGCGGACGTCCCGCCGGCGGGTTCCGGGGCTTCGCCGCCAGGAGGTCTCCGATATCGCCGGTATCTCGGTGGAGTACTACACCCGCCTCGAACAGGGCCGCGCACCCCGCCCCTCGCGCGAGATCCTCACCTCGCTGGCACAGGCCCTCGGGCTCTCGGACGCTGAACGCGACCACCTCTTCCGGCTGGGCGGCGAGCCCCCGCCGGAGCCGGCCTCTCCCGCCACCGTCATCCGGCCCGGGCTGCTGCGCCTGCTGCGGGGCCTGGACGACACGATGCCGGTCACCGTGCATGACGGGCGGCTCGACCTCCTCGCCCGCAACAAGGCGGCAGAGGAACTGCTCGGGGGCTTGACCGGCGGCGGCCGGTTCGAGCGCAATATCGCCTTCCAGGCCTTCACGACCGACGTGCTCGCGCGGCTGCTCGGAGACGAGGGTGCGGAGCGGTTCCTACGGACCGCGGCCGCCGAACTGCGGATGGCGCTGAGCCGTTACCCCGGCGACGCCTACCTGCGCGCCCTGCTCGCCGAACTCGCCGCGACCAGTCAGAGCTTCCGCGAGCACTGGGAGGAGGGCGAGGTCAGCGCGTCGAGGTCCGCGGTCAAACGGATGCGCCACCCGGCCCACGGGTGGGCCCGCTTCGAGATCGAGGTGCTCCACGACCCTGAGCGGGACCACTGGATCATGCTCTACACGCCTCAGGGCGACGAGTAGCCTTCCGGGCCGATGCGCCTGCCAGGCGCCGGCCGGCTCTGAAGACCGCCCCCAACCACGCGCCGTCCCCGGGAACAGGGCGGCGCGGCGCTTTCACGGTTGCCTCGCCCCTCGCCGCAGCCTCGGGAGAACCGGGCCGTGTCCGAACGGGCGGCGGCGGTGAGCCACGCACGACGGCGCGCTTACGCCACTGGCTGTCCGGTTGCCGCTCAACTCCCGTACCAAGCCGCGAGGACGCCGCTGGATTCCGGTTGTCTTCATCGATAAGCATCGATATAGTCTGTTTCGATCGATGCCTGTCGATGAAGGGGAGTGCGGTGGTCGACGTGTGTCCCGTCGCGGTGGTCGGCGTGAGCCCGGACGGTCCGGCCCGCTCCGGTCCGAGGTGATGCGGCGGCCGGCACCGGCTTCCGGCGCGCCCGCAGCGGCCGTGACCGATCCGCGGGCACGGCGGGCGCTGGTCGCCCTGTGCGTCACGGTCACCACTAGCTACGGGGTGCTGTTCTACGCCTTCCCGGTGCTGGCGTCGGCGATCAGCGCCGACACCGGCTGGTCGCTGGTGGCGGTGACGGCGGTCTTCTCGGGCGCCCAGGTGGTGGCGGGCGTGGCCGGCGTCCTCGTCGGGCGGTGGCTGGAGCGCGCCGGTCCGCGTCCGGTCATGACGGGCGCGGCCGCTCTCGCCGTTCCGGCGCTGGTGCTGATCGCGGTGGCGTCCGAGCCGTGGCTGTTCTGCGCGGGGTGGCTGGTGGCCGGAGCGGCGATGGCCGGCCTGTTCTATCCGCCGGCCTTCGCCGCGATCACCCACTGGTTCGGTACCGGGCGGGTGCGAGCGCTGACGGCGCTGACGCTGGTCGCCGGCCTGGCCAGTACGATCTTCGCCCCGCTGGCCTCCGCGCTGGAGTCCGCGCTGGGCTGGCGCGGCGCCTACTTGGTGCTGGCCGCCGTCGTCGCGGTCGTGGTGGTGCCCGCGCACGCCTTCGCGCTGACACCGCGCTGGACGCCGCCGCGTCCCGGCGAGGTGGCGGAGGCCGCGGCGGGGCCGGCCACACTCGGTTCAGTGGTGGCCGGCCGGGCGTTCATCGCGCTGACCCTCGCACTCACCCTGGGCTCGTTCGGGGTGTACGCGGTGGTGGTGAACCTGGTGCCGCTGCTGGAGTCGCGGGGGACGGGCACCGCGTCGGCCGCGTGGGCGCTGGGGGTGGGCGGTATCGGCCAGGTGCTGGGCCGCCTGGTCTACGCGCCGCTGGAGCGGTGGGCCGGCCCGCTCACCCGCTCGGTCGTCGTGCTCGCGGCCTGCGCCGTCACGACGGCGCTGCTGGCGTGGGTGGCGGGCCCGGTGGCCGCGCTCATGGCGGTGTCGCTGCTCGCGGGGATGGCGCGCGGTGTCTTCACGCTGGTGCAGGCCACGGCCGTCAGCGACCGGTGGGGCGCCGAGCGGTACGCCGCGCTCAACGGGTTACTGCACGTCCCGCTGATGCTCGCCGTCGCGCTGGCCCCGTGGGCGGGGGCCGCGCTCGCCGGGCCGCTGGGCGGCTACCCCGCCATGTTCGCCGTCCTGGCCGCCGTCGGCGCCCTCGGCGCCGTCGCGGCCCTGTTCAGCCGGCCGCCCCCGCGGGGACGCGTCCCCGGCTGATCGCCCGATCCCATGGCCGCGGTGTCCACCGCCGTGGGCCCGAACTCGTCATGCCCGTCTCAAGGAGGATCGTCATGGCACGTCTGCCCCTGTTGGTCATCGGAGCCGGCCAGGCCGGGCTGGCCACCGCCCACGTCGCCGTCCGGCGGGGTGTGCGGCCGCTGGTGCTGGAGGCCGCCGAGCGGCCGGGCGGGTCCTGGCCCGACTACTACGACAGCCTCGCCCTGTTCTCCCCGGCGCGGTTCTCCGCCCTGCCCGGCCGCCCGCTGCCGGGGGACGGCGACCGCTATCCGCTGCGCGACGAGGTGGTGGCCTACCTGCGCGACTACGCGGCCGACCTGGACGCCGACATCCGCTACGGCCACCGGGTGAAGCGCGTGGAGGCCGAGGGGGGCGCCCTGACGGTCACCACG
This sequence comes from Allonocardiopsis opalescens, assembly GCF_003002095.1. Taxonomy (GTDB): domain Bacteria; phylum Actinomycetota; class Actinomycetes; order Streptosporangiales; family Streptosporangiaceae; genus Allonocardiopsis; species Allonocardiopsis opalescens. Next base: position 529,426 of record NZ_PVZC01000004.1, read on the forward strand.
GCCGACGGCGAGCGGTTCGGCGCGGCGCGGGTGGTCGCCGCCACCGGCGGCTTCGGCCGCCCGCACCGGCCTGACCTGCCAGGCCTCGCCGACTTCGCCGGCACCGTGCTGCACACCGCCGACTACCGCACCCCCGAACCCTTCGCCGGCCGGCGGGTCGTGGTCGTCGGCGGGGGCAACTCCGGGGTGCAGATCGCCGCCGAACTGGCCGGGCTCGCCCGGGTGAGTCTGGCCACCCGCGCCCCGGTGGCCTGGGCCGACCAGCGCCCGCTGGGCCGCGACATCCACTGGTGGTTCATCCGCAGCGGCCTGGACGCCGCGCCGCTGCGCAAGCCGTGGCTGCGAGGCCCCACCCTGGTCAACGACGACGGCCGCTACCGCGCCGCCTTCGCCTCCGGCAATCCCGACCGCCGGCCGATGTTCACCCGCCTCACCGCCGACGGCGTCCAGTGGTCCGACGGGGCCCGCGAGCACGTGCACACCGTCGTCCTGGCCACCGGCTACCGGCCCGCTCTGCGATTCCTGGAGGGCACCCCCGCCCTGGACGACCGGGGCGAGCCGCTGCACCGCGGCGGCGTCTCCACCACCGTGCCCGGCCTGGGCTACGTCGGGCTGGAGTTCCAGCGCAGCTTCTCCTCGGCCACCCTGCGCGGCGTCGGCCGCGACGCCCGGTACGTGCTCGACCGGCTCGGCCTGCGCTGACCGCGTCATGGGCGGGAACCTGGCGGCGGGTCCGCGACACCGAATAACATATAGATAAACATCTATGTATTCTGTTCGACTGCACGGTCCATACACCTCTCGTTCGTATAGACAGTCTTCTATGTGATCTCGACGGGTGAACGCCCTGAACGGGGGCTCACCGAGCTTCGAGACGGAGGAATGGGCTTGTGGCCATAGGAAAGCGCGGCCTGGTGTGGGTCGCGGGAGCGTCGGCGCTGGCCGCGGTTCTCGCAGGGTGCGGCGGCAACGCCGAGCAGGCCGCCGGGGGTGGTGAGGGTGCCCTGTCGGGCACGGTGACCCTGGACGGCTCCTCCACAGTGGCGCCGCTGAGCACGGCCGCGGCCGAGCTGTTCCAGGCGGAGAACCCGGGTGTGCAGGTCACGGTGGGCACCTCGGGCACCGGCGGCGGCTTCGAGCGGTTCTGCGCAGGGGAGACCGACATCTCCAACGCCTCGCGGCCGATCGGCGAGGACGAGGTGGCGGTGTGCGAGGACGCCGGGGTGGTCTACCAGGAGTTCCAGGTCGCCAACGACGCCCTCACCGTGGTGGTGAACACCGAGAACGACTGGGCGAGCTGCCTGACGGTCGAGCAGCTGAACGCCATCTGGGAGCCGGACTCCGAGGTCACCAACTGGAACCAGGTGGACCCGTCCTTCCCCGACGAGCCGCTGGAGCTGTTCGGGGCCGGTACCGACTCAGGCACCTTCGACTACTTCACCGAGGTGATCAACGGCGAGGAGGGCGCCACCCGCACCGACTACAGCCCCAGCGAGGACGACAACGTCACCGTGCAGGGCGTGACCGGCAGCCCGGGCGGCATGGGTTACTTCGGTTTCTCCTACTTCGAGGAGAACGCCGACCAGCTGCGCGCCGTGGAGATCGACAACGGTGAGGGCTGCGTGGCGCCCAGCGTGGAGACCGTGCAGGTCGGCAGCTACACGCCGCTGGGCCGGCCGCTGTTCATCTACCCCACCGCCGAGGTGCTGGCGCGGCCCGAGGGGCTGGCCTTCGTGGAGTTCTACGTCGCCAACCACGCCGAGATCGCCGAGGCGGCGCTGTTCATCCCGCTCAACGCCGAGCAGGAGGCGGACCTGCAGGCGGACCTGGACGCGCTGCGCGAACAGGCGGGGGCATGACGGCCTCGCCGATCAGGGCCGTCCCGGCGCGAGGTGCGTTGGGGCGGTCCCGCCCGCGCTACGGCGAGCACGCCGTGCGGGTGGTACTGGTGCTTGCGGCGCTGGTGTCGGTGGGCACCACGGTCGGGATCGTCGCCTCGCTGATCCCCACCACGGTGGCCTTCTTCGGCCAGGTGAGCTGGCAGGAGTTCCTGTTCACCGCGGAGTGGACGCCGCTGTTCGCCGATCCGCACTACGGTGTGCTGCCGCTGGTGTCGGCGACGCTGATCACCACGGTGATCGCGCTGGCGGTGGCGATCCCGCTGGGGCTGGGCGCGGCCGTCTACCTGAGCGAGTACGCCGCGCCGCGCACCCGTCGGGTGGTCAAGCCGGTGCTGGAGGTGCTGGCCGGTATCCCGACGGTGGTGTACGGGTTCTTCGCGCTGAGCTTCCTCACCCCGCTGCTCCAGGATTACTGGCCGGGCGGCGGCGGGCCGCAGATCTTCAACGCCCTGTCGGCGGGCCTGGTCATGGGCGTGATGATCGTGCCGACGGTGGCGTCCCTGTCGGAGGACGCGATGAGCGCGGTCCCCGGCGCGCTGCGCGAGGGCTCCTACGCCCTGGGCTCCTCCACGCGCCAGACGGCCACCCGGGTGGTGGTCCCGGCCGCGTTCTCCGGAATCGTCGCGGCGATCGTACTGGCGGTCTCGCGTGCGGTGGGGGAGACGATGATCGTCGCGATCGCCTCCGGCCAGCGGCCGAGCCTCACCTGGAACCCGCTGGAGGGCATGCAGACCATGACCGGCTTCATCGCCTCGGCCGGCACCGGCGACCTGCCGGTCGGCTCGCTGAGCTACCAGACGATCTTCGCCGTCGGCGCGCTGCTGTTCGCCATCACGCTGGTGATGAACCTGCTCAGCGCCCGTCTGGTCCGCCGGTTCCGGGAGGTCTACGAATGAGCGCCACCGCCACCCGCGCCCGCGGAGCGACCGCGCGGACGCTGCCGGCCAAGCGGGTCCGCTGGGCGGACGAGCTGTTCGCCTGGGCGCTGCGGCTGTGTGTGGGCGTCGCGATGCTGTTTCTGGCCGCGCTGCTGGTCTACGTCGTGGTGCGGGGCTGGCCGCGGCTGGACGGCGACCTGGTCACCGCCTACACCTCGGTGATCCGCCCGGAGACCGCCGGAGCGCGGGCCGCGATCATCGGCACGGTGTGGGTGATCGGCTTCGTGGCGCTGTTCTGCCTGCCCACGGGCGTGCTCGCCGCGATCTACCTGGAGGAGTACGCCGACCGCGAGCGGTGGTGGAACCGGCTGCTCGAACTCAACATCGCCAACCTGGCGGCGGTGCCCTCCATCGTCTTCGGCATCCTCGGGCTGGGCTTCGTCGCCCGGATGCTGGGCTTGGGCTTCACCGTGATCACCGCCTCGATCGTGCTCTCGCTGCTGGTGCTGCCGATCGTCATCATCGCCGCACGCGAGGCGATCCGCGCGGTGCCCGGCTCGATCCGGGAGGCGTCCTACGGCCTGGGCGCCACCAAGTGGCAGACGATCTGGCGCCAGGTGCTGCCGGCGGCCGTCCCCGGCATCGCCACCGGGTCGATCCTGGCGCTCTCTCGCGCCGCCGGCGAGGCCGCGCCGCTGCTGCTGCTGGGCGGCCTGTCCTTCATCTCCTTCGACCCCGACGGCCTGTTCAGCCGTTACACCGTGCTGCCGATCCAGATCTTCGGCTGGATCAGCCAGTCCCGTGAGGAGTTCCAGACCCTGGCCTCGGCCGGGATCGTGGTGATGCTCATCGTGATCCTGGCGATGAACTCCACGGCGATCTTCATCCGCAACCGCTACCAGAACCGACGGTGAGCCCCATGACCTCCACCTCCGCCCACCGCGAGGCACCCGCACGGCCGGGCGCCCAGGAATCCCCGGTCTCGGTCGGCCGTCCCGCCGCCGCACGCGACCGCGAGATCCCGGACCTGGTCCATCCCGTCTTCGAGACGATCAGCCTGTCGGTGTCCTACGGCGACTACATGGCCGTCCGCGACGTGGACCTCAAGATCGGCGAACGGCAGATCACCGCGCTCATCGGCCCGTCGGGCTGCGGCAAGAGCACGGTGCTGCGCGCCCTGAACCGGATGAACGACCTCATCCCCGGCGCCCACGTACACGGCCGCGTCAGCTACCACGGCCAGGACCTCTACGCCTCCCACATCGACCCGATCGAGGTGCGCCGCCGGATCGGCATGGTCTTCCAGAAGCCCAACCCGTTCCCCAAGTCCATCTACGACAACGTCGCCTACGGGCCGCGTGTCCACGGCCGCACCGCCGGGCTGGACGAGACCGTGGAGCGGGCCCTGACCCGGGCGGCGCTGTGGGACGAGGTCAAGGACAAGCTCAGGCAGAACGCGCTGTCGCTGTCGGGCGGCCAGCAGCAGCGGCTGTGCATCGCGCGCACCATCGCGGTCTACCCCGAGGTGATCCTGATGGACGAGCCCTGCTCGGCGCTGGACCCCATCGCCACCCTCAGGATCGAGGACCTGATGCACGACCTGGCGCGCGAGTTCACCATCGTCATCGTCACCCACAACATGCAGCAGGCCGCCCGCGTCTCCGACCGCACCGCGTTCTTCACCGCCGAGGTCGACGAACAGGGGGTGCGGCACGGGCGGCTGGTGGAGTACGACCGCACCACCACGATCTTCGGCAAGCCCACCGACAAGCGCACCGAGGACTACATCACCGGCCGCTTCGGCTGACCGGCGCAAGGACGGGGCGGTGGAAAGGACTTCGGTGGCACGAACGATGACGGAACCGGACACGGCGGCGGTGCGGGAACAAGGGCGTCCAGACGGCGGGAGCGGGCCGTCCTCGGCCCGCGTCCTGCTGGCCGACCCCGACGTCGACGCGGGCCGCGAGCTGGTGCTGGCCCTGGGGCGGCACCGTGTCGACGTCGCCGTGTGCGCCGACGGGGCCGAGGCCCTGCTGCGGCTGGGCGCGATCCGCCCCGACCTCCTCATCGTCAGCGCGGACCTGCCCGGAGTCGACGCCCTCACCCTGATCCAGGTGCTGCGCCGCAGCATGGACCTGCCGGTCCTCGTCGGCACCGGTCCGCGCAACGCCGAAACGGCCGCCCGCGCCCTGGCGGCCGGTGCCACCGCCTGCGTCGCACGGCCGTACCGGGCCCCTGAACTGCTCGCCTTCATCATGGGGACCGCGGCCGAGCCGGCCGTCGAGCCGCTCGCCGACTCCGAACTGCGCGTGGGCCCGATCCGGCTGGACGCCCGAGGCCACCACGTCCGCGTCGACGGGCGGCCGCTGACCCTGCCGCTGCGGGAGTTCGAGATCCTGCACTACCTCATGCGACACCCAGGCCGGGTCATCACCCGCGACGAACTGCACCACCAGGTCTGGCGGACGGCCAGGCCGCCCGCGGCCAACACGATCAACGTGCAGATCACCCGGCTGCGGCGGCGGCTGACCGCGACCACGTCCGCCGTCCAGATCCGCACGGTGCGCGGCATGGGCTACCGCATGGACGTGCCCGCACCCGGCGGCGGCTGACGCCGGACCATGCGCCTGTCGCGCTCGGGTGCTCCGCCGTGGCCGCGCCGCCGCGCCCTTGCCTACACTCGTGTCCGTGGGATCACTTGAGGCCGAGACAACGGCAGGGGAGACGAAGGCCGCCGCCGAGCACGGCGGCGCCGGACCCTTCCCCGCCCCGCTGTCGCGCGAGAGCGCCGGCCGGCTCGCCGACGTCCTCAAGGCGGTGTCCGACCCCACCCGGCTCCAGCTGCTGAGCATGATCGCCGCCTCCCCGGGCGGGGAGGCGAACGTCAACGACCTCACCGCGGCGCTGAAGCTCACCCAGCCCACCGTCAGCCACCACCTGAAGACGCTCGTCGGTGCCGGGCTGCTCTCCCGCAGCAAGCGCGGCAAGTGGGCCTGGTACTCCATCCGGCCCGACCGGCTCGACGTCATCCGCGGCCTGCTCAGCTGACGCCGCCTCCGGTATCCACCGAAGCCGGAACCGCTGGACCGCACGCATTCACATCAGCCAAAATTGATGTATGTCGATACCTGGCATGGGTGGTGACCCGGACGTGCCCTCGCCACCCAGGGCCCTGCCCGGCGGAACGGCGCGCCGGCTGGCGATGCGCATCAAGATCCTCTCCGAACCCGTGCGGCTCCGGCTGCTCAGCCTCGTCGTCGCGGCGGGCGCGGTGGGCGTCAACGCCGGTACCCTGGCCGGACAGGTCGATGTGGTCGGCCCTACGGTCAGCCACCACCTGCGGGTGCTGACCGAGGCGGGGCTCGTCCGGTCCAGCCGTGAGCGGTCGCGAATCGTGTACGCCGCCACGCCGACCGGAGCCCGGCTGTACCGGCAGCTCCAGCGGCTCGGCGGCGACGCGGCCCCGCCCTCCACCGCCGACGGCGCCACCCTGCGCGAACTGCTCGACGACCTCGCCGACACACCCGTCACCGGCGGGCGCGCCGTGCCTCCTGCGGCGGGATCGCCCCTTCCCGGGCTGCTGGACCCCGACGAACTGCTTGACCGGGTCCGCGACCGGCTGGCCGTGCGCTTCGCCGGTGTCTTCTCGGCCGAGACCGTCCACCGCTACCTCGCCGACTCCTACGAGCGGCTCGCCCACAGCGCGGTCGTCACCTCGCACCTGCCTGTGCTCACCGAGCAGTTCGCCGCCGAACGCCTCGCCGCCATGGCGCGCAGCCGCGGCCTGCTCGCCAAGCCCGTGCCCGATGTGCTGTTCGTGTGCGTGCACAACTCCGGCCGCTCCCAGATGGCCGCCGGCCTGCTGCGCCACCTGGCCGGCGATCGCGTCCAGATCCGCTCCGCCGGCTCCGAACCGACCGTCGGCATCGACCCCGGCGTGCACGCCGTCATGGCTGAGATCGGCATCGACCTGCGCGCCGAGTACCCCAAGCCGCTCACCGACGAGGCCATCCGCGCCGCCGACGTCGTCATCACCATGGGCTGCGGCGACGCCTGCCCCGTCTACCCGGGCAAGCGCTACCTGGACTGGAAGGTGTCCGAACCGGCCCGCCGCCCGCTGTCGGGCATCCGCCGAATCCGCGACGACATCGACGCCCGCATCCGCACCGTGCTGCTGCCCGAACTTCTCGGCGACCCGCCCGCCGCACCCGGCTAGGGCGCCGGCGGTGCACCGGGAGGACGAACGCGGCGGGCGGGGCTCGACATTCATATCGAAGTCCATCAATATAGACATATATCTATCTGTTGATTCCGTTCCGCCCGGGAGGCCGTGATGACCGCTGGTCCACTGCCCGGTCTGCTGCGACCGCAGGTGGTCCTGGACCGCATCGGCGACCGCTTGGCCGACCGTTTCCGAGGCGTGTTCTCCGCGGCGACCGTGCGCCGGTTCATCGACCGCGGCTACGCCGAACTCGCCGAGCACGCCTCCGTGAGCACCCACCTGACCGCCGTCACCGAGCGCTACGTTACCGAGCAGCTCACCGCCGTCGCCCAGCACCGCGGGTTCATCGCCAAGGCCGCCCCCGAGGTCCTGTTCGTGTGCGCCCACAACGCCGGCCGCTCCCAGATGGCCGCCGCCCTGCTGCGCCGCCGCCTCGGCGACCGTGTCGGCATCCGCTCCGCCGGCTCGCGGCCCGCCGCCGGCATCAAGCCGGCCGTGCACCAGGCGATGCGCGAGATCGGCCTGGACCTGGACGACCAGTACCCCAAGCCCCTCACCGACGACGTGGTCCGCGCCGCCGACATCGTCATCACCCTCGGCTGCGGCGACGCCTGCCCCGTCCACCCCGGGAAGCTCTACGTGGACTGGGACGTCCCCGACCCCCACGACCGTCCCCTCGCCGAAGTCCGCGCCATCCGCGACGAGCTCTCCAGCCGAGTCGACGACCTCGTCATCGACCCGGCGGCGTCCGTCCCCGGGCCCGCCGGCGCCGCGCCGCACGGCGCGCTCCGCCCGCACCCCTGACCGGGGCCGCACGACCGCCCTCGAAGCGGCGCGGTGGCGGGCGCACCCGAAGGAGATCCTTCGTCCGGTGGGGGTCGAGCCTCACTCCGGCGGGCGGGTGAGTCTGGCGGCCACGGCGTCCAGGACCCAGTCCAAACCGGTCGCGAAGCTCGTCTCGGCGTCGACGTCCGTGCCGTCGTAGACGGCCTTGGTCAGTGCCGGGAAGCGGCCCGTGGCCAGCATCCGCGTGATGTGCGGACCGGAGGCGCGCTGCCAGTCGCGCTCGGACAGGCCCGTGGCGCGCTCGGCGCGCAGGTGCGCGATCTCGCGCCGGATCGCGCCGATGAAGTAGGCGCTGACGGTCTCCGCGGCGCGCATGGCGGTGTCGATGTCGGCGAGGCCGTCGAGGGCGGCCAGCGTCGCCTCGGTCACGGCGAGGCCGTTGGGGCCCAGGGTCGGGCGGCCGCCGAGCAGGTCGGCGAGCCATTCGTGGCGGAGGGCGGCCCGCCTGGTGCGGTGGGCCAGGGTGCGCAGCGCCTCCCGCCAGTCGCCGGGCCGCTCCTCGGGGAGGATCTCGGCGTGGACCGCGTCCACCATGAGGTCGAACAGCTCCTCCTTGGTGGCGATGTATCCGTACAGCCGCATCGGGCCGGCGTCCAGCCGGGCGGCGAGCTTGCGCAGGGACACCGCCGCCAGCCCGCCCTCGTCGGCCAGTGCGATGGCGGCGGCGACGATCCGCTCCCGGTCGAGCGGCACGGGGCGGCTCGGCGGCTCCGGCCGGTCCCACACGGACATGGACTCACCGTCCTGTTGCGAGGCAGCGTAATGCAAAAATACAGTGTATCGATATGAGACATCGCATCGCCGTGGTGGGGAGCGGGCCGGGCGGCCTCAGCTTCGCCCGCGTCCTGCACCGCCATGGCCACCCCGTCGCCGTCCTCGAACGCGATCCCGCCCCCGACGCCCGCCCTCCGGGCGGCACGCTCGACCTGCACGAAGGGCTGGGCCAGCTCGCACTGGACAAGGCGGGGCTGCTGGCGGAGTTCCGGGCGCTGTCCCGTCCCGAGGGGCAGGCCATGCGCATCCTGGCCCCGGACGGCACCGTCCTGCGCGACTGGCGGCCCCGTCCGGATGACCTGGCCAATCCCGAGATCGACCGCGGGCGCCTGCGCGAGCTGCTGCTCGGCCCCCTCGACGTCCGGTGGGGCCGGCACGTCACCCGGGTGGAGCCGGGGAGCCGGGACGGCGTCCTGGTCCACTTCGCGGACGGGCGCCGGGAGGTCTTCGATCTCGTCGTCGGCGCGGACGGCGCCTGGTCCCGGGTCCGCCCGGCGGTCTCGCCGGTGACGCCGCACTACACCGGCGTCACCCTGGTCGAGAGCGCCCTGGACGAGGTAGACACCCGCCACCCCGATCTCGCCCGGCTGATCGGCGAGGGTTCCGTGGCGGTGTACGGCGTGAACCGGGCCCTCGTCGCCCAGCGCGGCGGCGGCGGCCACGCCAGGGTGTACGCCCAGTTCCGCGCGCCGCTGGACTGGCACGCGGAACTGGACCCGGCCGACGCCGAGGCGGTGCGATCGCGACTGCTGGCGCTGTTCGACGGCTGGGCCGCTCCCCTCCTCGACCTGCTCCGCCACGGCGCCGCCTTCGTCCACCGCCCCCTCCACGTCCTGCCCGTCTCCCACACCTGGGCCCACGTCGCCGGGGTGACGCTGCTGGGCGACGCCGCCCACCTGATGCCGCCGCTGGGGGCGGGCGCGAACCTCGCGATGCTGGAAGGCGCCGAACTCGCCGAGGCCGTCGCCGCCGGCCCCGGCGATCTGGACGAGGCGGTCCGCGCCTTCGAGGAGCGGATGTGGGCGCGGGCCGGTGAGTGGGCGAAGATCACGACGGCCGGCCTGGACCGCCTGGTGAGCCCGGACCCCGCCGACGCCCTCGCCCTCTTCGACCGAGTGCAGCCGTCCTGACCGCCAGGCGGGTCACCGCCGGGCGGTGTCTTTCGGACCGACCGGGTCCGGAGCGTCGCGGCCGGGCGCGCCGAACCAGCGGTAGAGCTGCGCGTCCAGGTCCCGCTGGTCGTCGCCGATCCAGGCGACGTGGCCGTCCGGGCGCAGCAGGACGCACGGGACGTCCAGTGCCGCGGTGGGATCCGCGAGATGGTCGACCCGGTCCGACCAGCCGCCGGTGCTCAGGCGCCCGGTGCGGTCCAGCAGCAGGCCGCGGCCGCGGTGCAGCAGCTCGTAGAGGCGGCCCTGTCTCACGTCGATGTCGCGCAGGCGGCGGCCGAGCAGGTCGGGGCCCGCGCCGAAGTCGTAGCGGAGGCCGATCGCGGTGATCTTCTCGATCAGATGGCGGTTCACCTCGTCGAAGTCCATCAGTTCGGTGAGCAGCCGGCGCAGGGCCCGCGGACCCGGTTCGGGGGAGGACAGCGCCATCTGGGCGCGGGTGTTGTCCAGCACGTCCTCGGCGACCGGACGGCGTTCGTCCTGGTAGGTGTCGAGCAGGCTCTCCGGCGCCCAGCCGCGGACCTGTCCGGCCAGTTTCCAGCCGAGGTTGAACGCGTCCTGCACGCCCAGGTTGAGGCCCTGTCCGCCGATGGGCGGATGGATGTGCGCCGCGTCGCCGGCCAGCAGCACCCGCCCCACCCGGTAGCGTTCGGCCAGCCGGGTGGCGTCCCCGAAGCGGGACAGCCAGCGCGGGGAGTGCACGCCGAAATCGGTGCCCGCGATGGCGCGCAGCCGCTGCCTGAAATCATCGATGGTGGGCGGTTCGGCGCGATCCCCGACCCCCTCGGCGGGGACGACGACGCGGTAGACCCCTTCGCCGAAGGGCCCGAGGCTGAAGGACTTGTCGGTCTCCTGGATCTCGGCCACCTTGGCGGCGATCTCCTCCTGCGGCACGCCCACCTCCATCTCGCCCATCAGCGTCTCGGTCCGCGCGGGCTCGCCGGGGAAGCCCACGCCGAGCAGCCTGCGCACCGTACTGCGCCCGCCGTCGCAGCCGACGAGATGGCGCGAACGCAGCCGTTCGCCGTCGGCCAGCTCGACGGTCACCCCCTCGTCGTCCTGCTCGACACCGGTCACCGCGCAGCCGTGCCGGACCTGCGCACCCAGGGCGACCGCGTGCTCTTCGAGCAGGCGGACGATGACCGGCTGCGGGATGCCCAGCAGATAGGCGTGCGCGGAGTCCAGGCCCTCGGGCGCGGGTTTGGCGATGGCGGCGAAGAACCCGCCGGCCGGACGCCGTCGTCCGTGTGGGAGAACGCGGTCCAGCAGTCCGCGCATCGCCATCAGCTCGATACTGCGAATGTGCAGACCGACGATGCGGACGAACGACGCGGGCTCGGTCTCCTTCTCCACAACGAGTACCCGCACACCGTGCAGGCGCAGTTCGGCGGCCAGCATCGCGCCGGTCGGCCCGCACCCGACGATGATCACGTCGAACATGAGGGGGGCGCGCTCGGCCGCACCGTTCGGCGACGGCTCGGCGGAGGACCGTGAAGAGTGCATAGGTGGTGCCTTTCGGGAGTTCCCTTTGTCGGGGCGCTCCCGGCGGCACCTACGTCAGCCGCCCGGCCGTGACGGGACGGGGGAGCACCCGCGTCGATACAGCGGTCACGGGGCTCACCTCCTCGGTCGGCGTCACGGTCGACGGAAAGCTACCGGGCCGGGCACCGCCCGTCCAATCCTTTTCCGGTCGGCCACGGCTCGGGCCGGACCCGTGCGGGGCGGATCCGCGGGACGATGCCCGCCCGGGCATAGGGTGGGCCGCGTGCCACTGCGACTTGTTCAGGTGAACTTCAAGGCCCGCGACGACGCGGCCCTCGGCCGGTTCTGGGCGGACGCGCTCGGCTGGGGCGTCTCCAGCGAGGGACCCGGCGTGACCAACGTCGAACCCCCGGACTTCACCTGGCCGGACCCCGCCGCCGTCTGCGTCGACGTCGTCGCCGTCCCGGACCCCGAAACGGTGCGGTACCGGGTGCACCTCGACCTCGCCACCACCTCCGCGGCCCATCAGGCGGAGTGGGTCGCGCGGCTGAAGGAGCTCGGGGCGACGCCCGCCGACGTGGGTCAGGGAGACGTCCCGTGGACGGTGCTGGCCGACCCGGAGGGCAACGTGTTCTGCGTGCTGGAGCCGCGCGAGGTCTACCGGGACACCGGGCCGATCGCCGCGGTGGTGGTCGACTGTACGGATCCGCGGGCCATGGCCCGGTTCTGGGGCGAGGCGACGGACTGGCGCGTGCACGAGGTGGCCGACGACCGCGCGGTGCTGCGTTCGGCCGCGGGCGTCGGGCCGTACCTGGAGTTCCTGCGCAGGTCCGGCCCGCCGGCCGTGTGGAACCGCATCCATCTCGATGTGATGCCGTACCCCGGTGACGACCAGGCGGCGGAGGTGGCCCGGCTGGAGGCTCTCGGCGCCACCGGCGTCGACCTCGGCCAGGGAGACGTCTCGTGGCGGGTCCTCGCCGATCCGGAGGGCAACGAGTTCTGCGTCCTCAGGTCGGGCTGACGCGCGACCCCTTCGCCCGGCCGCACGCGACGGCTTCCCGCCGGCACCGGCGGTTGTCGGCCGGAAAATCGGTTGAGCCCTTCGGCCGCGGCTCCGTAGCGTGCCTGCGGCCCGTCGCCGTGAGAACAGAGGACAAGACCGCGTGACCCCGCCTGCTTTCTAGACCTGACACCTTCCGCTCACCCCCAGGCCGACCTTCCCGTCGGCTCTGCCGGGCTGCCCGCAGGCGCCCGGTCATACGGCGTTCGAGGCCGCGCCCAATCGGCCTCGTGTCAGGTCTAGAGAGCTCATGTCTTCACAAACTCATATCGTGCTGCCCTGGGTCGTCCGCCGGACCAGGCTGCCGCTGCTGTCACTGCGGTGCGCGGACTGCGGATCGGAGTCGGCCACCACCGGCGCGGGCCGGTTCCGCGTCAACGCCAACGGCAGGCTGCTGGACGTGTGGCTGCTGGTCCGCTGCGTGTCCTGCGGCCGGACGTGCAAGCTGGCCGTGTGCGAGCGCGTGCCGGTCAGGTCCTTCGACCCGGCCGAACTCGACGGCTACCACGCCAATGATCCGGCGCTGGTGGCGTCCAGGCTGCTGGATCCGCGGTTCGCCCGGCGCAATGGCTACGCCCTGGACTGGACGGGGGCCTGGCGGCTGCACGCGCCGCCGGCGCCGCTCGACTCACCGTGGCCGGTCCAGGTGGAGGTGCTGTTCGAGGATCCGGTGCCGGTGCGCCCGGACCGCCTCATCGCACGAGGGCTCGGCCTCAGCAGGAACGAGGTGGCGCGCCGGATCAAGTGCGGCGTCCGGCCGCGCCGCCCGAGGAGCGCCGGCTTCGCCTTCACCGTGATGCCCGCGGACTAGCGGGGACGTCACCGAGGCGTACGTCCCAGGGCGTCCGGGCCGCGGCGGTGTCACTCGCAGAACACCTGCAGCTTGGTGTCGGCGTCGTCGACGTCGACGGTGAGCTCGTCCAGGTGCTCGATGAGATCGTCGAGGTGCTGCGGCTTGAGCTGGGCGAGGTCGATCGGCACCCCCGACTTGTCCAGCTCGGCGTTGATGCGCGTGAGCGCCTGCGGCGGAATGAGGCTGGTGAGCCGGACCCCCGCGCGCAGCAGCTGGATCGGGACGCGGATGTTGAGCCGGGACGCCCCGTCGCCGCCGGTGCCGTCCGCCGCGGCCATCACCACGCGCAGGTATCTGGGCCGGGGCTTGGAGCGGGGGGCGGCTCCCGGCGCGGAGTCGAGCCGCTCCCGTTCGAGCGCGTTGATCAGCCGCTCGGCCTCGTCCGCGGTGATCTTGCCTTCGGCCAGCATCTCCAGGATCTGGCGGCGCTGCTCGTTCATCACTGCTCCACCCTCTTCGGACTCATCTGACGCTCACCAGAAAGGCCGTCCGGCCGTCCTCGATCTCGAAGCGGGTGCCGGGCAGCGCCCACAGCAGCCGCCCGGCGCCGCGCAGCGCGCCCACCGGATCGACCCGGAAGATGACGCACGCGACGAGGCCGGCCGGCAGCAGCAGCGGCGCCAGCACCAGCAGGACCGGCAGGATCGGGATGTACAGCCGCAGCGGGCGGCCGTCGGGGCGGCGGTAGCGCACCGTCGCCAGCTGGGGGATCATCGGGACCTCTCCAGTTCGGCCAGCGCCTCCTCGGCGCTGATCTCGCCGCGCCGCAGGCGGTCGACGACGTCGGCGCCGGTGGGCGCCGGGTCGGTGTCGACGAAGTCCAGGCGTTCGGCGATGCGGTTCAGTCGGGACTTGATCGTCGGGTAGCTCACGCCGAAGATCCGCTCCATCTCCTTGATGGAGCCGTGCGAGCGCACGAAGGCGGCGATGAAGACCTGGTCGTCGATGCCCAGCTGGGCCAGCTGCGGCGGCTCGAACCGCCCCTCGATCGCGATGCCGCTGCCGGCGAGGCGGACCCGTTCGACCACGAACGGCTGCCCGTGGGTCAGGTCCGTCAGTTCCTGCCAGTCCACCCTCGACTCCCTCACCCTCGACGGCATGGCTGCGTTCGGATTGTATCTTGATTTTCTTAAGTATAAAAAACATCCTTTTTAATTTTCTCAAGAGTGACCTTGATGGCACCGAAGGGTGGAGGGCCTGGCGGGAAGCGCCCGGTTTGACGCCCTATTGGATAACCGCTATCTATTGAGCGCTCGCAGAGGAGGGTCCCGGTGCAGGACGTCGTGCTCGCGCTGCTGGCCAAGGAGCCTTCGCACGGCTACGACCTGCGCAGACGCCTGGCGGCGGCGCTGGGTCCCCTGGGGGAGGCGCTGAACGCGGGGCAGATCTACGTGACGCTCACCCGGCTGGAGAAGACCGGGCTGGTCGTCCAGGAGCGCGAGGACGCGCCGGTGCGCGGCCCGCGGCGCAAGGTGTACGCGCTGACCGCCTCCGGGCAGCAGCGCGTGGCCGCGTGGCTTGCCGAGACGACCGGGCCCCGAGCGGACGTGGCGGAGTTCCACCTGAAGCTGGTGGCCGCCGCCGAGTCCGGGCTGGCCGATCCGCTCGCGCTCGCCGACGCGCGGCGGCGGGAGCTGATGCGCAGGCTCGCCGAGGTCCAGCACGCCGCCCTCGCTCATGACGTGAACACCGAGGCCGGTCTGCTCCTGGAGGGCATCGCCCTCCGCTTGCAGGCCGATTTGCGCTGGCTGGATGCGTGCGAGCGGACCTGGTCCGCCCGCGCCCCGGGTGGGAGAGGCGGAGGGAACGGATGACCAGGGACGGTCGGCGGCTCAGGGGCCGGTCGCGGCGGACGGGCACGCCCCGCGGTTCCGGTGCGCAACCGGCCGGCACCGCGCTGCGGGCGGTCGGCCTCACGCGCAGCTACGGCAGAGGCGAGAGCCTGCTGTGGGCCGTCGACCGGGTGGACCTCGACGTCCCCGCCGGGCAGACGCTCGCGGTGACCGGGCCGAGCGGCTGCGGCAAGTCGACGCTGCTGCAGCTGCTCGGCGGCCTCGACCGGCCGACCGAGGGCGAGGTGTGGCTCGGCGGGCGGCGCATCGACCACCTCGGCGAACGGGCGCTGGCCGGGCTGCGGTGCCGGTCCGTCGGCTTCGTCTTCCAGTCCTTCCACCTGATGGACGAGCTGACCGCGGCGGAGAACGTCGAGCTGCCCGCGCTGCTGGCCGGCTCCTCGCCGCGCGCCGCCCGCCGCCGCGCCGCCGGGCTGCTCGACCGGGTGGGGCTGGCCGACCGGGCCCGCCACCTGCCCTCGGAGCTGTCCGGCGGGCAGCGGCAGCGGGTCGCCATCGCCCGCGCCCTGGTCAACGAGCCGCTGGTCGTCCTCGCCGACGAGCCCACCGGGAACCTCGACAGCGCCGCGACCCGCGACATCCTCCACCTCTTCGACGAGCTGCGCGCCGCCGGCCAGACCCTGGTGATGGCCACCCACGACGAGCGCGTCGCCGCCACGGCGGACCGCGTCGTCTCCCTGCGCGACGGGGTGCCGGTCGATGACACCCGTTTGGCCGACGACGCGGGCGCGGGGCTCGGCGCGCTGCTGAGCTGGGAGGACTGACCGTGGGACCTGTGCTGCTGATCGGGCGGCTGATCCTGCGCGACCTGCGCCGCCGTCCCGGCGAGGCCGCCATGCTGCTGCTCGCCGTCACCATCGCCGCCGCCGCGCTGGGTCTCGGCCTGGCGACCGGCAGGGCCGTGGAGGCCGGATACCTGCATACCCGCGCGGCCACGGCCGGCCCCGACCTCACCGCCATCACGACGACCGAGGACCCCTCCGAGCTGGCCGAACGCATCGCGGCCGCACCCGGTGTGGCGGCGCTGGCCGATCCGGTCTTCGCCTTCTCCACCTTCGTCCAGGCCAAGGGCCAGAGCATGCGCTCCTCGGTCGAGGGCCAGGAGAGCGCGCCGCCGGCCGTGGACCGGCCGCTGGTGACCTCGGGAACGTGGGTGCGCCCGGGCGAGGCGGTGGTCGAGCGCGGTTTCGCGGAGGCGCTCGGCGTGCGCGTCGGCGACCGCGTCACCATCAGCGGGCGCGACTACCCGGTCACCGGGATCGCGATCAGCGCGGCCACCCCGGTCTATCCCTACAGCGACTGGGCCCAGGGGCAGGGGCCGACCGACCGGGGCGGCCGGATCTGGCTCACCACCGCCGACGCCCGTGCGGCGGCGGGCGACACGCCAGGCGTCCACCTGCTGCGCCTGAGGCTGACCGACCCCGAGGCGGTCGCCGAGTGGAGCGAGACCGTGTTCACCCCCGAGTTCAGGGGCGATGACTGGGTCAACATCCGCGACTGGCAGACCGTTCTGCGGTCGGACATGAACATGATCAGGCGCAGCCTGCCCGTCCTGTTCGCGGGCGGCGGGCTGCTCGCCGTGGCCGCGGTCGTCACCCTCACCGCGCTGACCGCCGCGCGCGCCACCCGCGACCACCGGCGCGCCGCCCTGCTCAAGGCCGCCGGGGCCGGCCCCGGCACCGTCGCCGCCGTCCTGCTGACGCAGTACCTGCTGCTGACCGCCCTGGCCACCGCGCTCGGACTGACCATCGGGACCCTGGTCGCCCCCGCCGTGGTGGATCCCAGCGCCGGGCTGCTGGCCGCCGTCGGTCCACCGAGCACCGCGGGCGTACTCCTGGCCTTCGCCCTCGGCGGCCTGGTCGCGCTGGTCGCAACGCTCGACCCCGTCCTCGCCATCGCCCGCAAGAGCACCGTCCGCGCCCTTGCCGACCCGGCGCGCCCGCCCGAACGCCATCCGCGGCTGGCCGCCCTGACCTCCTACCTGCCCACCCCGCTGCTGGTCGGGGTCCGGCTGCTCGCCCGCAGGCCCGGCCGCGCCGTCCAGACCGCCATCGGGACGGCCGTCACCAGCGTCATGGTCACCGGGATGCTCACCTTCCGCTCCGCCCTGGGCGCCGTGGAGACCGCTCCCGCCCTGGCGGCGATCCACGCCCGCACCGGCCAGGTGCTGCTGGGCGTCACCCTCGCGATGGTGGTGCTGTCGGCGATCAACACCGTCTTCCTCGGCTGGAGCAGCGCGGCGCAGGCCAGGCGCGCCCTGGGCATCACCCGCGCCCTCGGCGCCACACCGGGCCAGGTCGTCGCGGCGCTGTGCGCGGCGCAACTCCTGCCCGCCGTGCCCGCGGTGCTGGCGGGCATCCCGGCCGGGACCGCCCTGTACTGGTTCTTCAGCCCCGTGCTGGTCATCGCCCCGCCATCGTGGCTGCTCAGCGCCGCACTGGCCATCCTGCTCGCGGTCGCGGCGCTGACCGCCCTGCCCGCCTGGACCCACACCCGCGGCCCCGCCGGACGCGTCCTCAGCGCCGAACCGACCTGACGGGCGCCCGGCGGCGCGGTGAGGTCGTCCACATGAACGCCGTTCCGGGCGAGGAAGCGGACACAAGCTGACCGCTTTCCCTGGCACCGTGGTCACCGAGCGGGGAGAGCGCCGGCCGGCGTCGTGCGGGTGCCGGACGTCGCCGGCCCGTACGACGCGTCCTGAGCGAAGGGATTCGAACCGATGACCGTTCTCAGCACCCGGGCGCTCAACCGCGCGACGCTCGCCCGGCAGCTGCTGCTCGAACGCGCCGACCTGCCCGTGCCGGACGCCGTCGCGCACCTGTGCGGCCTGCAGGCGCAGGAGCCGCAGGAGCCGTTCACCGGCCTCTGGTCGCGGCTGCGCGCCTTCGACCCGGCGGTGCTCTCGGAGCTGCTGCTCCGGGGGCGCGTAGTGCGCACCCACCTGATGCGCCGCACCGTCCACCTCGTCACGGCCGAGGACGCGCTGGCCTGGCGGGCCCGCCACGACGCCATGCTGCGGCAGCGGGTGCTGGGGGTCTACCGCCGCGAGCTGGCCGGGGTCGACCTCGGCGAGCTCGCGGCGGCGGGGCGGGCGGTGATGGCCGACGGCGAGCCGCGCTCGATGCCCCAGCTGGCGCGCGAGCTGGACGGGCGCTGGCCGGAGGCGGGGCCCAGGGCGCTGGGGGAGATGCTGGTCGCCGCCCTCCTGCCGATGGCGCAGCTGCCGCCGCGCGGGCTGTGGGGGGTGCGGGCGGGGGTGCGCTACGCGCTGCTGCCGTCCTGGCTGGGCCGCGAGGTCGCCCCCCTGCCCGCCGACGCCGCCGACGCGGTCGGCCAGGCGCTGGTGCGGCGCTACCTGGCCGCGTTCGGCCCGGCCGCAACGGCCGACCTGCGGGCCTGGTGCGGCCTGGCCGGGCTCCCGGCCGCGGTCGCCGCGATCCGCGAGGAGCTGGTGTCCTTCCGCGACGAGCGCGGCCGGGAGCTGCTCGACCTGCCCGGCGCGCCGCGCCCGGATCCCGGCACACCCGCCCCGGTGCGGTTCCTGCCCGCCTTCGACAACGCGATCCTCGGCTACCAGGACCGGAACCGCGTCATCGACGACGCCCACCGCGGCCTGTCGGTCGCCGGCGCCCGCGTCGTCCTGGTGGACGGCCGGGCCGCGGCGACCTGGACCGTGGCGGCCGGCACCGTGGCCGTGGACCCGCTGCGCGGCTTCACCCGGGCCGAGCGCGCCGCCGTCGCCGAGGAGGGGCGGGCGCTGGCGCGCTTCCTGTCCGACGGCGAACGCGAGGGGGTGCGGGTCGCCGCGTCCCCCCGGTGACCTGCGCGCCGCCCCGGGCCGGGCGGAGTCCCGGTCCGGGGCGGCGCGGCCGGGCCCTCTCAGCCCTCGGCCGAAGGCGCGGGCCCGGCCGGCGCGCCGGGAGGCGCCCCCGCGGTGCCTCCCAGCGGCGCGCTGTCGGAGTACCTGATCTCGTAGGTGCGCTCGGTGAACCTCCAGCCGTCGGCGGTGCGCCGGAAGCGGTCGTGGTACAGCGCGTAGTTCTGGTGGGAGGCGCCGGTGCGGAAGCGCCCCAGCTCCGCGACGTACACCCGGCCGACCGCGGTGTCGCCGTCCACCCGGATCGAGCCCGGGTGGACGTTCTGCACGAAGAACTCCCAGTTGCCCTGGAGGCGCTCGAAGCCCGCGCGGATCGCCTCCCGGCCGGTGAACTCGATACCGGCGCCGGGGATCCGCCAGACGCCGTCGTCGGTGAACAGCGCCGCGGCGCGCCCGTAGTCGCGGGTCATCCCCGCGTCGGTGAACTCGCCGGGCAGCGCCGCGATCTCCACGCGGTCGGCGAGGGCCTGCAGATCGTGCATCGTGTTGCTTCCTTCCATTCGGACGGATCCCGTTCGGGCGGCCCGCGGCCGCGCCGGCTCAGCCGGTGAACGGTTCGAGGGCGAAGCGGCCCCAGACGACGAAGGCGGCCAGGGCGAGCAGGACCGCGCTCACCGCGACCCCCTGGTACTCGCGGCGGCGCAGGTGCACGGCGATCGCGCCGGTCATCAGCAGCACCAGGCCCAGGGCGGCCACCGGCACCAGGCCGGGCGCGATGCCGAGCGCCGCGGGCAGCACCAGGCCGGCCGCGGCCAGCAGCTCCAGGACGCCGATGGCCCTGACGGTGCCGCCGCCGGCGTCCTGCACCCATGCGAAGCCCCAGGCGGCCAGCCGCTCCCTGGACCGGGCCAGCTTCGCGGCGCCGCTGGCCAGGTAGAGGACGGCCAGCAGGCCGGCCGTGATCCACAGTGCGAGGTTCACCGGGGGCCTCCCCGGGCGGAACGAACGGTCATGATGGCGCTGGGACTCCTGTCGGCTGGGCGGTGCGTCGTCTCAGGCGGTACGACGACGCAGCCCGCCCGGATGTGACGCGGGCGCAGGCGTCACATTCCGGGGCGCCGTCTCGTCGGACTCCATGAGGGCGGCAGCGACCGAGGGAGGCCGGTGACACCATGACGACCCCGCCGGAGCCGGAGGAGTCCCGGTCCGATCCCGGGCTGAGCGCGATCATGGGCGAGCGGCGCCGGCTGATCAATCTCGCCTACCGGCTCCTGGGGTCGCTGACCGAGGCCGAGGACGCCGTCCAGGAGACCTACGCCCGCTGGTACGCCATGTCCGGGCCGCGGCGCGAGGCCGTCCGCTCGCCCGGTGCCTGGCTGACGACGGTGGCCGGCCGGATCTGCCTGGACCTGCTGGGCTCGGCGCGGGTCAGGCGGGAGAACTACGTGGGGGAGTGGATCCCCGAGCCGCTGCCCGACCGCTCGGAGTGGATCGGCGGCCGGCCGGGCGGCGCCGCTGCCGACCCGGCCGACCGGGTCACCCTCGACGAGTCGGTCGGCATGGCCTTCCTCGTCGTGCTCGACGCGATGACCCCGGCCGAACGCGTCGCCTTCGTCCTGCACGACGTGTTCGGCTACCCCTTCGCCGAGGTGGCCGGGATCGTCGGCCGGACCCCGGCGGCCTGCCGCAAACTGGCCTCCTCGGCCCGCCGCCGTATCCGCGGCTCGCGGGGCGCCGCGACGCCGCCGGACCGGCGCGCCGGCGTCGTCGGCGACTTCAAGCGGGCCTGGGAGGCCAAGGACATCGACGCCCTCATCGGCCTGCTGGACCCCGGGGCCACGGCGGTCGGCGACGGCGGCGGCCTCGCCACCGCCGCGCTGGAGCCGGTCGTGGGCGCCGAGCCGATCGCCCGCAAGCTCGTCGACCTGGTCGGCCAGGCCCCCGACGCGGTGATCCTGGAGCGGAGGGTCAACGGCCAGCCCGGCCTGGTCATCCGGTTGGACGGGACCACCGCGGCGGTGCTGGCCTTCGATGTCGCCGGCGGCCGGGTCACCCGCATCTGGGCGGTGCGCAACCCCGAGAAGCTGCGCCCGTGGACGGCGGACTGACACGGCGCGATCCCGGTCACGCGCGGGCGCGCTGGGTGACCGCGATGCAGGCGAGCACGACCGCGGCGGTGACCGGGGCGAGGGCGGACAGCTGCTCCCCCATGAGCAGCACCGACCACACCAGGGTGATCAGCGGCTGGGCGAGCTGGATCTGGCTCGCCTTGGGCACCCCGATGGCGGCCATGCCGCGGTACCACACGACGAAGGCGCCGAACTGGGAGACGGCGGCGACGTAGGCCATGCCGATGACCGCCTTGGTGGTCAACTGCACCGGCTCCCAGGGGAGAGCGGCGGCGGTGACCAGGGCGGACACCGGAAGGGCGGCGACGACGCCCCAGGCGATGACCTGCCAGCCCGGCATGTGGGAGGCGAGCCGGCCGCCCTGGGCGTAGCCGGCGGCGCACACCACCACGGAGGCGAACAGGTAGGCGTCGTCCAAGCTGGGCAGCCCGCCGCCGCGGTGGAGGGTGAAGGCGACCACGGCGGCCGCGCCGACGCAGGCGGCGGTCCAGAAGGTGCGCGAGGGGCGCCGGCCGGTCAGCGCGGCCGAGATGGCGGCGGTTGCCAGCGGCAGCAGGCCGATGACGACGGCCGAGTGCGCGGTGGAGGAGGTCTGCAGGGCCAGTGTGGTGAGCAGCGGATTGCCGATGACGCAGCCGCCCGCCACGGTGAGCAGGGCCGGCCAGTGCCGCCGCTCGGGTACCGGCACCCGCGCCGCGAGCAGGCAGCCGGCGGCGAGCAGCCCGGCCAGCAGCCCCCGCACACCGGTGGCCGTCCACGGGCCGAAGCCGTCGAGGGCCCACACGGTGCCCGGGAAGCTGAAGGAGAAGGAGACGACGCCGAGGACGGCCATCAGGGTGCCGCCGACCGCTACCGCCGAGGACCGGGTAGCGCTATCTTGTGCTGTCATGAACGACGGTAGCAGTGTCGCGCATCTGGTCGCGAGCCTGCGCAGGGAGCTTGACCGCTACTCGGATGGCGAGAAGCTGCCGTCCAGTCGGGAGCTGGTGGCGCGCTACCAGGTCGGTCCGGTCACGGTCTCCCGGGCGATCGCCTCCCTCGCCGCCGAAGGGCTGGTCACCTCCCGTCCCGGCGCGGGCGTGTTCAAGGCGGCCGTCCGCCGCGCCTCCGACGGCGCCCGCGACGTCTCCTGGCAGGAGGTGGCGCTGAGCGCCGATGCACCGCTGGGCAGCCTCGGCGCGGGCGCCGCCGGTGTCGTGGCCACCCTCGCCGCCCCGCCGCCCGAGGTCATCGACCTCAACGGCGGCTACTCGCACGCGGTGCTCCAACCGGAGCGCGCCCTGGCCGCCGCCCTGGCCCGCGCCGGGCGGCGGCCGGGCACCTGGTCCCGCCCGCCGGTGGAGGGCCTGGCCGAGCTGCGCGACTGGTTCGCCCGCGACATCTGCGGCCCCGGCGGCCTTCTGGACGGCGCCAATGTGCTGATCACCGCCGGGGGCCAGAGCGCGCTCACCACCGCGCTGCGGGCGCTGGCCGCTCCCGGGTCCCCCGTCCTGGTGGAGTCGCCGACCTATCCCGGCATGCTCGCCGTCGCCCGCGCCGCCGGGCTGCGGCCCGTCCCGGTCCCGGTGGACGCCGACGGCGTCCGCACCGACCTGCTGGCGGACGCCTTCGGCGCCACCCGGGCCCGGGTATTCGTCTGCCAGCCGCTGTTCCACAACCCCACCGGCGCGGTGCTCTCCCAGCAGCGGCGCACCGCCGTGCTCGACACCGCCCGGGCGGCCGGCGCCTTCGTCGTGGAGGACGACTTCGCCCGCCGCCTCGCGCACGCCGACGCCGCGCCCTCACCGCCCCCGCTGGCCGCCGCCGACCCGGACGGGGTGGTCGTGCACGTGCGCTCGCTGACCAAGGCGGTCGCGCCGAGCCTGCGCATCGGCGCGCTGGCCGCCCGCGGCCCGGTCCTGGAGCGGCTGCGGGCGGTGCAGGTGGTCGACAGCCTCTTCGTCCCCCGCCCGCTGCAGGAGACCGCCCTGGAGCTGGTCGGCTCCCCGGCCTGGGCCGGCCACCTGCGGGCGCTCGCCGGCGCCCTGCGCGAGCGCCGGACCGCGCTGCTGGCCGCGCTGGGCGGCGCGCTGCCCGGGCTGCTGCCGCACCGCCCGCCCCAGGGCGGCTACCACCTGTGGCTCCGGCTGCCCGACGGCACCGACGAGTCCGCCGTCGCCGCGGCCGCGCTGCGCCGCGGCGTGGCGGTCACCGCGGGCGCCCCCTACTTCCCCGCCGAGCCGTCGGCCCCCCACCTGCGGCTGAGCTATGCCGGTACCCCCGGCACCGCGCAGCTGGCCGAAGGGGTGCGCCGCCTGGCCCAGGCCGTGCGCGACGCCGAGACCGCGGCGGAGCGGTGACTCACCCGCTCCACACCCCGCCGGCGCCGAAGACCAGTTCGGCGAAGCGCTCGCCGATGCGGCGGTGGCCGGCCGGGTCGGGGTGGGCCCCGTCGGGCAGCGGCAGTTCGGCGAAGTCGGCCTCCCCGTACAGCGAGCGGCCGTCCAGGTAGGTGATGTTCGGGTCGTCGGCCGCCCGGTGCGTGGTGACGCGGGCCAGCTCCGCGCGGATGACGGTGAGCGTCAGCCGCCCGGTGGCCGCGTCGGCTGGGTCGCCGGTGGCGCGGAAGCGCAGTCCCGGGCTGTCGGGGTCGACGGCGAGGGGGCCGGGGGTGTGCTCCTGGACGGGGCACAGGACCGGCGAGACGACCAGCAGCGGCGTGTCGGGGTGCCCGTCGCGGATCGTGTCGAGGAAGCCGTGGACCGCGGTGGTGAAGCCGCGGACCCGCATCAGGTCGGCATTGGCCAGGTTGATGCCGATCTTGAGGCTGATCAGGTCCGCGGGCGTGTCGCGGATGGCGCGGGCGGTGAACGGGTCCAGCAGCGCGTTCCCGCTGAAGCCGAGGTTGACCAGCTCGACGCCGCCCCGGGCGGCGGCCAGCGCGGGCCAGGTCTGCGTCGGGCTCGCGGCGGTGGAGCCGTGGCTGATGGAGCTGCCGTGGTGCAGCCACACCCGCCGGCCGCGGTCGGGCACGGGTTCGGCGGGGGCGTCGGTGCGCAGCGCGATCAGCTCGGTGGTCTCGGTCTGCGGCAGCCACACCTCCACGTCCTTCGCCTCCGCCGGCAGGCCGGTGAAGGCGACGGTGCCGGGCGGGCCCGGCCGGACGGTCGAGGACTGGTCGGCCATGTCGATGAGCTCCAGCCGGCCCTCGGGCGCACTGGCCTGGCCGGTCAGCCGGCCGTCGACGAGGAGGTCGTAGACGCCGTCGGGCTGCCGCGGGCCGCCCCGGTAGGCGCGCTTGGTGGCGAGGACGTCCAGTTCGACGGCGGTGGCGCGGGTGCGGAAGGCCAGCCGCACGCCCGACGGCTGGGACTCGACCCTGGCCAGGTAGGCGTCCGGGAAGAGCCGGCGCGCCCGGGCGGGCAGCCGGTGCGGCAGCACACCGTGCGCGGTGCGCTCCAGTTCGAGTGCGCCGCGCAGGACGCGCGTGTCGATGGGCGTGGTGGTCCAGTGGGTCATGCGGTCCTCGCCGGGTGCTTGCGCAGCGCGAAGTCGAGGGTGTCCAGGACCCAGGCCCAGGAGGCGTCGGCCTCGCGCGGCGTGTGGCGGAAGGAGCCGGACAGCTCCAGGCTCACGAAGCCGTGGAAGGCGCCGCCCAGGAAGCGCACCGCGTCGGTCTGGTCGGGTTCGGGCAGGTCGTAGCCGCGCAGGATCGCGCGGGTCATCTCTGAGTGCCGGGGGCCCGCGCTGGCCGCGGCCGTCTGCGGATCGAGCTCGTACCGGGAGGCGGCGTAGCGGCCCGGGTGCTGTTTGGCGTAGCCGCGGTAGGCGTCGGCGAAGGCCACCAGCGCGTCCCGGCCCGCGCGCCCGGCCAGGGCGGCGGCCGCCCGGTCGGCCAGCTCCTCCAGGGCCAGCAGCGCCACCCGCGCCTTCAGCTCCCGGGCGTTCTCGATGTGCGCGTACAGGCTCGGGTCCTTGACGCCGAGGCGGCGGGCGACCGCCGAGACGGTCAGCCGGTCGAAGCCGATCTCGTCGGCCAGCTCCGCCGCCGCCAGGGTCAGCCGCTCGCCTGCGCCGCCCGCGCGTGCCATGGGGCCTCCAGTCCGTCTAAGCGAATAAATGATTTGCCTAATTATATTAGGACGGATTAGCCTCGTCGACATGAGACCGATCACCGAGAGCGACATCCGCGGGTCGTTCGTGAACTGCTCAAAGGGGGAGGCCAAGCGGCTGAGCCTCCCCGGCGACCTGGGCGAACCGCCCTGGGCCGACCTCGACTTCCTCGGCTGGCGCGATCCCGGCGCCCCCGACCGCGGCTACCTGGTGGCCGAGCGCGACGGCGGCGAACTGGTCGGGATCGCGCTCCGGGCCACCCGCAGCGGTTCGCGCGCCTTCACCGCGCGCAGCATGTGCTCGCTCTGCCTCACCACCCACACCAGCGGCGGCGTGGCGCTGATGACCGCCCGCCGCGCCGGCGACGCCGGGCGGCAGGGCAACTCGGTCGGCCAGTACCTGTGCACCGACCTGGCCTGCTCGCTGTACACCCGGGGCCGCAGGCAGCCGTCCGCCGGCCGGGACTACGAGGAGACCCTGTCCGTGGACGACAGGATCCTCCGCACCCGGGGCAATCTGGCCGCCTTCGTCGACCGGGTGCTCGCCTAGCGCCGCCGGGTACGGCACGCGCCGTACCCGAGTTGGCGTCGACCGGCGGCACCGAGCACGATGGGGCGGTACGACGGGTACCGCACGCGGGAACGGGGCCATGACGGGGAATCCGGCCGGGCGGCAGGGCGCCGGGCAGACGCGGCGGCGCGGAGCCGCCCTGGAGGAGGCGATCCTGGACGCCGCGGTCGCCGAACTCACCGAGGCCGGATACGCCGGCCTGACCATGGACGGGGTCGCCGCCCGCGCCGGCACCAACAAGAACGCCATCTACCGCCGCTGGCCGAACCGCCTCGCGCTGGGGACCGCCGCCTACCGGCGGCTGAGCACCGCGGTGCCCGCCCCCGACACCGGGAGCCTGCGCGGCGACGCCCTCGAACTGCTGCGCCGGGCGAACCGGCACTGGAGTTCGCCCCTCGGGGGGATCCTGCGTGAGCTGATCGCCGCGGCCGGCGGCGCGGCGCAGCTGCTGGCGCCGCTGCACGAGCTGTCCGCCGAGGCCGCGGCCGCCCCCTGGCTGACCCTCCTGGGGCGCGCGGTCGCCCGGGGCGAGGCGGCGCCCGAGGCGCTGCACCCGCGGGTCGCCACCGTCGCCATCGTGCTGCTGCGCAACGAGTTCGTCGTGCGCGGGGTCCCCTCCGCACCGGACGAGGTCCTGGTCGAGATCGTCGACGAGGTGTATCTGCCGCTGGTGCGGCGGCGGGGCGCGGACCCCGGCAGGCCGCCCCGGGGCTAGGGGGCGGCCGCGGCGCGGGCCGCGCGGGCCAGCAGCAGCTCGCGTTCGCGGGCGTTGCGGGCCAGGCCGGCCGCCCGTTCGAACTCCGCGCGGGCCTCCTCGCGGCGGTCCAGCCGCTCCAGCAGGTCGGCGCGCACGCTCGGCAGCAGGTGGTAGTTCTTCATCGCGGGCTCGCCGGCCAGCGCGTTGACCAGTTCGAGCCCGGCCGCCGGGCCGCGCGCCATCGCCACGGCCACCGCCCGGTTCAGCTCCACCACCGGGGAGGGGGTGAGCGCCGCCAGCCGCTCGTACAGCTTGGCGATCACCGCCCAGTCGGTCTCGTCGTAGCGCACGGCGCGTGCGTGGCAGGCCGCGATCGCGGCCTGGACCGAGTACGGGCCGGTGCCCGCCCGCAGCAGCGCCTGCTCGCCGCGGCGGATCAGCAGCCGGTTCCACCGGGCGCGGTTCTGGTCGGCGAGCAGCACGGGTTCACCGCCGGGCCCGGTGCGGGCCGCGATGCGCGAGGACTGGAACTCCAGCAGCGCGGCCAGGCCGTGCACCTCGGGCTCATCGGGCATCAGCCCGGCCAGCACCCGCGCCAGCCGCAGCGCGTCCTCGCACAGCGCCGGGCGGACCAGGTCGTCGCCGGCGGTCGCGGAGTAGCCCTCGTTGAAGATCAGGTAGATGACCTCCAGCACCGACGACAGGCGCGCGGAGCGGTCGGCGCCGTAGGGCACCTCGAACGGGACCCCGGCCTTGGCGAGCGCCCGCTTGGCGCGCACGATGCGTTGGCCGACGGTCGGCTCGGACACGAGGAAGGCGCGGGCGATCTCCTCGGTGGTCAGCCCGCCGAGCAGCCGCAGCGTCAGCGCCGTCCTGGCCTCCGTCGACAGCACGGGGTGGCAGGCGGTGAAGATCAGCCGCAGCAGGTCGTCGTCGATGTCGTCGGCGGCGGCGGGCTCGGGCGGCGGCACGTCCTCCAGCGAGCGGCCGACCTCCGCCAGCTTGCGCGCGTAGGTCTCCTTGCGCCGCACCAGGTCGATGGCGCGGTGCTTGGCGGTGGCCATGAGCCAGGCGCCCGGCTTCTCCGGGACGCCCGACTCCGGCCACTGCTCCAGGGCGGCGACCAGCGCGTCCTGCGCCAGCTCCTCGGCGATGCCCACGTCCCGCACGATGCGGGCGACACCGGCGATGATCCGCGCGGACTCGATCCTGAACACCGTCTCGACCGACTCGGCCGCCCTCTCCCCGTCCACAGGCACCCATCAGAGCAGCAGGGTGCGGACAGGGCAAGTTCGACCTGCTCAGCCCTCCTTGATCTCGCGGACCTCGCAGGTGAAGTCGCCCGCGTAGAGCCCCTGCACCTCCATGAACCGGCGGGTCCACTCCAGCGCCTCGGCCTTGTCCTTGGCCTGGATGATGGTGTAGCCGCCGATGACCTCCTTGCTCTCGGTGAAGGGGCCGTCGGTGTAGCTGATCCTGCCGCCGGACCAGCTGACCCGGGTCCCCGCGGCGGTCGGGGTCAGCTCGGCCATGTCGAGCACCACCCCGGCCTTGGTGATCTCCTCGAAGAGCGCGCCCATCCGCGCCTGGAGTTCCTCGCTAGGCGGCTCGGTGGGGAAGTTCTGCTCGTCGTTCATGGCGAAGGTGATGAAGCGCGGCATGGTGGGCTCCTTTGTCGTAGCGTCCGGCGGGCTCTCTTCCCGCCTCTCACCTGTGCGTCGATCGGAGGGCGGCCGGTTCGACAGCCTCCCGGGATCTTTTTTCGAATAGTTTGGGCGGCATGACGGATGAGGGCTCGGACCCGCCCCGGTCGGCCGCCGCGCGTGTCGCCGCCGAGGTCCTGGCCGCCCGCGGCCTCGGTCTGGCGGACGCGTCGCCCGGCCGGGGCTGGACCAACGCCACCTGGCTGACCCGCGAGTTCGTCGTCCGGGTCGCCCGGCGCCCCGGCCCTGCCGACCTGGTCCGCGAGGCGTCGCTGGCCGCCCTGCTCCCGGCCGAGGTCGGCTACCCCGAGATCGTCGACCTCGGCGTCGCGCACGGGCACGAGTGGGTCATCACCCGCCGCATCCCCGCGCGGAACCTGGAGGACGCCTGGCCAAAGCTGAGCGCGCGGCAGCGCGCCGACGCCCTCGAACAGGTGTGGTCCAGGGTCGAGCACGTCCACCGCGTCGACCTGGCGACCGCCGCCGCGCACGCGCGCCCCCGCTCGCCGTTCTTCCCCGCCACCGCGGCCGAGGCGGCCGCCCGGCTGGACCGGCTGCGCGCGGCCGGGCTGCTCAGCGGAGCGCAGGCGGCGGCGCTGGGGGAGGCGATGGACCGCTTCTGGGCGGCGCTGCCCGCCGCCCCTGCGGTGCTCAACCACGGCGACCTCGGCATGTGCAACGCGCTGTGGCGGGACGGGCGGGTCGTGTCCGTGCTGGACTTCGAGTTCGCCGTCGTCGCGCCGCTCGCGGTCGACCTCAACGAGATCCTCAAGTTCGCCTTCGCACCCTCCGAGGGCGACGGCCCCGTGCGCGAGGCGGCGATGGGCATCGCCCGCACCGCACTGCCCGCCTCCGGCGGCACCGACGTACTCCTCGGCTACGCCATCATGCTGGAGTCCTGGCTCACCGAGAACGAACTGGCCGCGGACCCGGCGGACGGCCCCGCCGACCCCGAGCCCCACCGGCTGCTCACCTCGCTCGCCGACGGCGGGGGCGGCCACCTCGCCCCGCTCCTGGCCGCGCCCGCCCCGGGCGGCTGACCGCGCGGCCCGGGGCGGTGGCCGGGAGGCGCCTCAGCCCTCGGCCTCGGCGGTCGCGGCCAGGACCTCCAGGTAGTGCGGGCTGTACATCAGGCCGAGGACATTGCCGAAGGGGTCGACGACGGACGCGGTGACGAACCCGGCCTCGCGCCGGGTCAGCTCCTGGTACGGCGCGGCCCCCATGGACAGCAGCCGGTCCACGGCGGCCTGCACGTCGTCTACGTGCCAGTGCATGACCGCGCCGCCGGGCCCGGGCGCCGCGCCCTCGGGGGCGTAGCGCCGGTCGATCAGGCCCAGCTCGTCCTGGTGGTCCCCGACGCGGAACTCGACGTAGGCGGGCCTCCCGTCCGGGCCCGAGCGCTCGAAGTACGGCTCGATGCCCAGCAGTTCCGTGTACCAGTCCTTCGCCGCCGCCACATCGTCCGCCCAGTAGCTGATGGTGGTGAATCCCCGCAGCATGTCCGTACGTCCTCTCGTTCCCTCCGGTCGGTGCGACCGGTGCCCTCTGCCAGGGGAGACGCTAGGCGGCCTTGCGGAAGCACTGCTTCCTCAAGGGGCTGGCAGACTCGGGGAATGCTGGAGACCTCGGTGCGGCTGCTGCGGCTGCTGTCACTGCTGCAGGCGCGGCCCGGCTGGTCCGGGGCCGAACTCGCCGACCGCCTGTCCGTGACCACCAGGACCGTCCGCAGCGACATCGAGCGGCTGCGCGGCCTGGGCTACCAGATCCACTCGATGACCGGCACGGCCGGCGGCTACCGGCTGGGGGCGGGCGCGGCGGTGCCGCCGCTGCTGCTCGACGACGACGAGGCCGTCGCGGTGGCCGTCGGACTGCACACCGCCGCGAGCGGCAGCGTGGCCGGGATCGAGGAGACCTCGCTGCGCGCGATCGCCAAACTCCAGCGGATGCTGCCGCCCCGGCTGCGCCGCCGGATCGAGGCGCTGCGCGCCGCGACCGTCTCGCTCCCCGGGCGCGGCCCGGCGATCGACCCGGCGACGCTCACCGCCGTCGCGGCCGCCGTCCGCGACCGCGAGCGGCTGCGCTTCGACTACCAGGGCCACGACGGAGGCGGCGGCGTCCGGACCGTCGAACCGCACCGGCTGGTCCACACCGGGCACCGCTGGTATCTGCTGGCCTGGGACGCCGACCGCGCCGACTGGCGCACCTTCCGCGCCGACCGGATCCGGCTGCGCACCCCCAACGGCCCCCGCTTCACCCCGCGCCGCCCTCCTGAGGACGTCGCCGCACACATCGTGCGCGGTGTCGGCTCCCGGGCCTGGCGGTACCAGGCCCGGGTCCGGCTGCACGCACCGCTGGAGCGGCTCGCCGAAATGCTGCCGCCCACTGCGGGCCTGCTCCACGAGGACGGGGTCCTGGAGACCGGCGGCCCGTCACTGCACGACCTCGCAGGTTTCCTCGGCAGCCTCGGCGTGCCCTTCACCGTCATCGACCCGCCCGAGCTGCGCGACGCCCTGCTGGCGCTCGCGGACCGCTGCGCGGCGGCCGCCCGCGGGGAGGAACCGCCCGACGCCTGACGGGCCCCGCCCCACCCCCGTCACGCCTGCTCGCGGCCGCCGGTGCGGCGCTGGACGCGGAGCAGGTAGCCCTTGCGGTCGAGCGGGTCGTGGTCGGAGCGCGGGCGCTCGGGGACGGGGCCGCGCACGGGCTCGTAGCGGGCGAAGGCGGACTCCAGCAGGCCCTCGCCGCGGGTGAGGCCCGGTAGGCGCTGCTCCAGGGTGTGCACGCGTGCGGCCGGGATCTCACCCTCCACGGCGGCCGACGGGCCCTGGACCACCGGCGGGCGGGGGACCGCGCCCAGGCGGGCCAGGAGCGGCAGCAGCGGGCCGGCGGTGTCGGCCGGGAGTTCGATCCGGAAGCGGTGCAGCGGCTCGTGCACGCGGGTGCCGGCCCGGCGCAGCGCCGCCATCAGCACCAGCGGCGTCAGCTTGCGGAAGTCCTCGCCGGTGCTCGACATGCTCTTGTCGAAGCGGGCGTGGGCGTGGCTCTGCCGCGGCGCGTAGCCGGAGCGGGTGAGCGTGACGACGGTGTCGACCACCTCCCAGCCGTGCAGGCCCTGGCACAGGGTCTCGCGCACGGTGTCCTCGATCGCCTTGACGAAGGCCAGCGGCAGGGCGCCCAGTTCGATGCCCAGCCGGAAGGAGGTGCCGGCGCCCGCCGGCGCGGGCTCCACCCGCAGGCCGACGGTGGCCAGGAAGGGGTTGGCGTCCTCGCCCATCGCCTCGGCCGCCTCTCCGGTGCCGGCCGGCCGCTCGACGCAGATCGTGGTGGTCTCCTGGAAGCCGACGTCGATGCCGAAGTCATCGGCCAGGGTCGCCTGCACCACCTCCTTCTGCACCTCGCCGTAGAGCGAGACGGACAGCTCCTGGCGCACGTCGTCGCGGCGCAGGTCGATCAGCGGGTCCTGCTCGGCCAGCTGGGTGAGCGCCAGGTGCAGCCGGGCCCGGTCGGCGCGGGAGCGCGGCACGACCACGGTCTCCAGGGTGGGCGGCGCGAAGTGGAGGACGCCGGTGTCCGCGCGCCGCGGGATGCCGATCGGGTCGCCGACGCGCACCTCGCCCAGGCCCCACAGCCGGGCGATCCGGCCGGCCGGGACCGAGGGGCGCGGCACCGCGGCGCCCTGCTCGAAGACGCTGATCGCGGTGACCTTCGCCTCGGTCGGGCCGAGTTCCACCCGCTCGCGGGTCCGCAGCGTGCCGGAGAAGATCCGCGCGTAGGCGATGCGCTCCCCGGCCGGGCCGCGCTCGACCTTGAACACGGCGCCGGACAGCGGGCCGTCGGCGTCGCCCCGGGCGGCGGGCAGCAGCTCGCGGATCCCCTCGGTGAGCGCGGCCACGCCCGCGCCGGTGATCGCCGAGCCGAAGAAGACCGGATGCGCCCGCGAGCGCGCGGTCTGGGCGGCGAGCCCGGCGCGCAGCCGCCGGTAGGAGGCGGCCGCCTCGTCGGCGACGTAGTCGGCCACGAAGGCGTCGTCGTGGTCGGCGAGCACGTCGACCAGGCGGGTGGTGAAGGCGGTGTCGGCGGCGGTGTACGGGGTGAAGGCGGCGCCGCGGGTGCCGATGGCGGCGACCGAGCCCATCGCGACCGCCGACGGGCTGAGCTTCTCGGCGATCGCGCGCAGCACGCGTCCGTCGTCGGCGCCGCGCCGGTCGATCTTGTTCACGAAGACCAGCGTGGGGATGCTCAGCCGCCGCAGGGTGCGCATCAGCACCCTGGTCTGCGCCTGGACGCCCTCCACGGCGGACACGACCAGCACCGCGCCGTCGAGCACGCCCAGCACGCGTTCGACCTCGGCGATGAAGTCGGGGTGGCCGGGGGTGTCGATCAGGTTGACGGTGGTGCCGTCGACGGCGAAGGAGACGACGGCGGACTTGATGGTGATGCCGCGCTGCCGTTCCAGCGCCAGGGTGTCGGTCTGGGTGCTGCCGTCGTCGACGCTGCCGACCGCGTCGATGACTCCGGCGGCGTGCAGCAGCCGCTCGGTCAGGCTCGTCTTACCGGCGTCGACATGCGCCAGGATTCCCAGGTTGAGAGTGTGCACGGAGTTCCATGTCCTTGGGGCCGATGGGTATCGCCTGGTGGTGGGACATGGAAGTCCTCATCGTCGCTCCTTGTGGTGGGCGGTCTCCGTCGCCGGGAGTACAGCAGACCGAGGGTGCGCCGGACAAGCGGTTATTCACCCGGTGCGCTCCGACGGCGGGTGCCGCTGCTGCTAGAAAGGTGGGGCGCTCCGCACCGCGGGCGCGACGCGGACGGAGCACTCGGGGGAGTGGTGGCCTTGGCGGACCCTGACTCAGGCGGCGGCGCGGCCGGGCGCCGCTGCGCGTGGGCCGACGGCGGCTCCGCGCTGATGGCGGCTTACCACGACACCGAGTGGGGCCGTCCGCACCACGACGACCGCTACCTGTTCGAACTGCTGCTGCTCGAAGGCGCGCAGGCGGGGCTGTCGTGGTCGACGGTGCTGAACAAGAGGGAGAACTACCGCGCCGCCCTGGACGGCTTCGACGTGCGCGCGGTCGCCGGGTACGGCCCGTCGAAGCTGGCGGAGCTGATGGCCGACCCCGGCATCGTGCGCAACCGGCTGAAGGTGCGCTCCACCGCCGCCAACGCCCGCGCCTTCCTGGCGGTGGGCGAGGAGTTCGGCTCCTTCGACGCCTACCTGTGGGGCTGGGTCGGCGGGCGGCCGGTGGTGAACCGCCCGGCGCCGGGGGAGCCGCCCACGGCCAGCAGTTCGCTGTCGGACCGGATCAGCAAGGACCTCAAGAAGCGCGGCTTCACCTTCGTCGGCACCACGATCGTCTACGCGTACCTCCAGGCGGTGGGGGTCGTCGACGACCACGAGACCACCTGCCCGGCCAAGCCGGGGCGCTGAGGCCGGCGCCGGGCGCCCTCAGGACGAAGTGGCGGCTTCGTACTCGGGCCGGCCAGCGGGCCGGTAGGTCTGGATCGTGATGCCCTTCGGGGTGGTCCGCGTCTCCACCAGATCGAGCGCCGCGTCCGGGCCGCTTTCGGGGAACAGCCGAGTGCCCTGGCCGATGATCAGCGGGCAGACGAACAGGTTGATCTCGTCGACGAGGCCCTCCTGGAGCAGCCCGCGGATCAGCGCGCCGCTGCCGTGCACCTGCAACTCCCCGTCCCGTTCGGCCTTCAGCCCGCCGACGGCGGCCGCGAGCCCGCCGGACAGGACGGTGGTGCGCGCCCACCGCGGTTCGGTGAGGGTGGTCGACACGACGTACTTGGGGCGGGAGTTCAGCGGCCCCGCGATGGGGTTGCCGGCCGGGTTCGGCATCGCTCCCCAGGAGGCGGCGAAGATCTCATAGGTCCGCCGGCCGAACAGGAAGGCGTCGGCGCGCCCGTAGATCCGGTTCAACCGGGCCGCGGCCGCGTCGTCGGCGCGGAAGAGCGGCAGGGCCCAACCGCCGCGCTCGAATCCGCCGGCGCGGTCCTCGTCCGGCCCGCCGAGTCCCTGCATCACGCCGTCGATGGAGACGAACGTGGTGGTGGTGAGCTTCATGGTCGGGCTTCCTTCCCATTGGCTGTTCGGCGGTCGGGCCGGGTCGGCGGCGTCCCGGACACAGCTGTAGCTTGCTGAATCAACTCGAACTTGTCAATAGAATCCTTGATTTAGATTTGCAAGCAACATCGCCTTCGTGTCGACCGCCCGCTCAGTCCTGCCGGCCGACCTCCTCGCCCACCGCGCGCTCATAGGCGAGCAGGGCGTCCACCACGGTGCGGCGCTCGGCGGGGGACAGCGGCTCCAGCGCGGTCCGCCAGGCGGTGGCGCCCGCGGCCAGCCAGCCCTCCACGTCGGGCCTGCTCTCGGCCGTGATGCTGACGATCGTGCGCCGCCGGTCCGCGTCGTCCTCGCGGCGCTCGACCACGCCGCGGCGGCTGAGGTCGGCGACCATCAGGCTGACGGTGGCCGGGGCGACCTCCAGCCGCGCGGCCAGCTCATTCACGCCGAGCGCGCCGTCGAAGAGGAGGTAGGCGAGGAGCGAGAGGTGGCGCGGGGCCAGGTTGAGCGAGCGCAGCGCCTCCGGCGGGGGCAGCCGCTTGGCGCGTCCGACCATACGCGGCATCAGCAGCAGCATCGTCCGCACGCCGTCCTCGACGCTCAGCCCGTCCGGGGACTCCTTTGACATAGCTTGCACTCCAAAATATATTTGCTTGCAAAGCAAATCATCTTCGCTGGTGAGAGCGTATCCGAGCCGCCGCGCGGGGCCGGTGTCCTCACCCCACCGGAAGGACCGCTTGATGGCCCAGAACGACGGAACGGGCGCCGCGTCCGCGCGCCCGGACGACCCCAGGGAGTTCAACCGGCGGCTCATCGCCGAGTTCCGCGCGAACGGCGGCAGGGTGGGCGGCATGTTCGCGGGCTCGCCCCTGCTGCTGCTCACCACCACCGGTGCGCGCACCGGCCGCCCGCACACCACCCCGGCCGCCTACCTCGCCGCCGGCGAGCGGTGGATGGTGGCCGCCTCCAACGGCGGCGCCGACGAGCACCCGGCCTGGTACCGCAACCTGCTGGCCAGACCGCAGGCCGTGGTCGAGGTCGGTGACGGCACCACCGTGCGCTCGGTCGAGGTGACCGCCACCGTCCTGTCCGGCGAGCGGCGCGACGCGGTCTTCGCGCGGATCGCCGAGCACATCCCGGCCTTCGCCGGGTACCAGGCGGGCACCGAGCGCGTCATCCCGGTCGTCGCCCTGGCGCCCGCGCCCGCGGCGGACGCGTCGCGGGGGCGCGCGCTCGCCGCGGAACTGGTGCGGATCCACGCGGGGCTGCGCGCGGAGCTGGCGCGGCTGCGCGAGGCGGCCGAGGCGCCGGAGGCGGACGGCGCCGCCGGCGCCTCGGCGCGGTTGGACCTGCGCGGCCACTGCCTGACCTACTGCGAGCACCTGCACGCCCACCACGGCGGTGAGGACGCCGCGGGCTTCCCGATCGTGCTGCGCCACTTCCCGGAGCTGGAGCCGGCGATCGAGCGGCTGCGCGAGGAGCACCGAGTGGTGGCGAAGCTGACCGCGGAGCTGCGCGCGCTGGTGGAGGGCGCCGCGGCGGCCGATCCCGTGCGGCTGCGCGCCGATCTCGGCGTGCTAGCCGCGCGGCTGGAGGAGCACTTCGACCACGAGGAGCGCGAACTGCTCGCCGCGCTGGAGGCGCTGCCCGACTCGGCCGTGCCGGGCGGGGGCTGAGCGGCGAGGGCCGGGCGGCGGCCGGGCGGACCGCTATAGTCGGCTGCCCGGTGCTGATCATCAGCCCGGGCCGCCGCGGCGGCCTAGCGCAGAGGAGCGCCCGATGTCCTACCCCGAACCCCGCTACCTGGCCGAGCAGGGCGCGGTGTCGTCCGTCTTCCGGCCGGCCGACGCCGAGCCCGACCTGCACTCGCGCGGCGGCACCCGGGGCGGCTACCTGGCCACCGGCGCGAGCACCCAGGGCCAGTTCGGCCTCTACCGGTGGGACATGCCCGCCGAGCCCAGCGGCCCCAGCCCGCACTTCCACCGCTCCATCACGGAGTCGTTCTTCATCATCTCCGGCACGGTGCGGCTGTTCAACGGCGAGAAGTGGATCGACGCCAAGGAGGGCGACTTCCTCTACGTGCCGCAGGGCGGCGTGCACGGCTTCCGCAACGAGTCGGGCGTCGAGGCGTCCATGCTCATCCTGTTCACCCCGGGCGCGCCGCGCGAGGAGTACTTCGAGGAACTGGCCGCCGGGCGGCAGTTCACCCCCGAGGAGTGGTCGGAGTTCTGCCTGCGGCACGACACCTTCTGGACCTGAGAGTCCTGTCCCGAGCACACCTGGTGTTCCGTGCGGTATGCCCGGACCGCCGCGTGCGGCGCGGCCGCGAGAGCGGGGCTC
Source organism: Allonocardiopsis opalescens (assembly GCF_003002095.1). GTDB lineage: Bacteria > Actinomycetota > Actinomycetes > Streptosporangiales > Streptosporangiaceae > Allonocardiopsis > Allonocardiopsis opalescens. The sequence goes on from NZ_PVZC01000004.1 coordinate 565,882, forward strand.
ACCGCGCGCACACGCCGTTCTCCAGGGTGCGCATGACCGCCTCCGTCACGCCGTGGCGGGGCAGCGCGCCGCTGCCGGCCGCCTCGCACCCGGAGTAGACCAGCGCCCACACCACGCTCTCGATCCAGTCCGGGGCGACCTGGGGGTCGAAGACGCCGTCGGCCTGCCCTCGCTCGATCAGGGCGCGCAGCGCCAGGTCGGTGGCGTCGGGCTCGGTGTCCTCCAGCTTGTCGAAGTGCGTGGGGTCGTGGAAGAGGAACAGCAGGCGGTCGCCGACGGCGACCATCGCGCTGACGGCCCGGCGCAGCGCCTCCATGGGTTCGCCCCGGTCGAGCGCGGCGTCCTCGACCGCCTGGCCGATCAGGTGCAGTGAGTCCTCGACGACCTCGTTGACCAGCTCCTCGCGGTCGGCGAAGTAGCGGTGCAGGGTGCTGCGGCCGACCTCGGCCTCCTTGGCGATGTCGGCGAGCGTGGCCTTGCGGTCGCGGGCCAGCACCTTCGCGGCCGCGTTCAGGATGGCGTTGCGGGTGCGGGCGCGGGTGCCCGGAATGCCGACACTCGATGACCTGGGGCCGCTCATATAAGGAACGTAGCACCATCACCCCATTGTGAGTCCCTGCGACACCGCTATGGGACATTGATGTCCCAGAGTGGTAGTCTGTAGTTCAGTCATCGAGCTACCAGACCGGGGGAGTGCGGCATGGCCGTCGATCAGCAGGTAAGACCCGCCACCGAGGAGAGACCCGCGCCCGAAGGGGCCGCACCGGCGCGCGGGGCCAACATCCGGCTGCTGTGGGCCTTCGTCCGGCCGCACCGCGCCGTGCTGGGGCTGGGCGTGCTGCTCGGCCTGGTCGCCACCGGCGCCGACCTCGCCACCCCGCTGGTGGCCAAGTGGGTGCTGGACGCCATGGCCGCCGACGCCCCGGTAGCCCCGGCCATCGCGGTGCTGGCCGGCCTGCTCGTGGTCGGCGCGGGGATCGGCCTGGTGCAGTGGATCATGCTGGGGCGGCTGGGCGAGCGCGTCATCCTCGACGTCCGCACCTCGATGGTGGCCCGGCTGTTCCGGCTCAGGGTCGACCAGCTGGCCGGGCGCTCCAGCGGTGAGTTCGTCACCCGGGTCACCTCCGACACCGTGCTGATGCGCGAGACCGTCGCCTCCAGCATCGTCCAGCTGGTCAACGGCACCGTCGGGCTGGTCGGGGCGCTGACGCTGATGGCGCTGCTCGACTGGGTGCTGCTGGCCGCCACGCTGGGCACCCTGGTGGTGATCGGCACGGTGGTCGCGCTGCTGATGCCCTCGCTGGCGCGGGCGCAGGAGGCGGCGCAGGCGGCGCTGGGCCGGCTCGGCGGCGCGCTCGAAGGGGGCATGCGCGCCATCCGCACCGTCAAGGCCGCCCGCGCCGAGCACCGCGAGTCCGAGCGGGTCATCACCGAGGCGCGCGAGGCGGCCAGGCAGAGCGTGCGCGCGGTGCGCGTCGAGGCGATCGCCTGGACCGCCACCGGCGGCGGCATCTCGCTCGCCATCATGCTGATCCTCGGCATCGGCGCCTACCGGGTCGGCGCGGGGGTGCTCGCCGTCTCCGCCCTGGTCGCCTTCCTGCTCTACGCCTTCCAGCTCATGGGCCCGGCCATGGAGCTGTCCACGGTCATCACCCAGTTCCAGTCCGGCATCGCCGCCGCGGCGCGGGTGGCAGAGGTGCAGCGGCTGGAGGTCGAGCACGACGAGCCGGCGGCCGGGCCGCCCGCCACCGCGCACAGCGGTGCTCCGGAGGAGGGCGGGCCGGCCGCCCCCGAGGCGCCGGTGCTCGCCTTCCACGAGGTCGAGGCGGGCTACCGGCCGGACGCGCCGCCGGCGCTCGCGGGCGTCTCGATCCAGGTTCCGCGGATCGGCCACACCGCGATCGTCGGCCCCTCGGGTGCGGGCAAGACCACGATGTTCTCGCTGATCCTGCGCTTCCTGCACCCGCGGGCCGGCGAGATCACCCTGGAGGGCCGGCCGCTGGAGACGTGGTCGCTGGACGCGCTGCGCGGCCGGATCGCCTACGTCGAGCAGGACACCCCGCTGCTGCCCGGCACCCTGGCCGAGAACCTCCGCTATTCCCGGCCCGACGCCCCCGACGACGCGCTGTGGGCGGCGCTGCGCGCCGTCCGCCTGGCGGAGCGGGCCCGCTCCCTGCCCCAGGGCCTGGACACCCCGCTCTCCGCCGACGTCGTCTCCGGCGGCGAACGGCAGCGGATCGCGATCGCCCGCGCCCTGGTGGCCGAGCCCGCGATCCTGCTGCTGGACGAGGCGACCGCGCAGCTCGACGGCCTCACCGAGGCCGCCGTCCAGCGCGCCATCCGCGAGCTCGCCGAGCGGGGCGCCGTGGTGACCATCGCCCACCGCCTGTCCACGGTGGTCGACGCCGACCAGATCATCGTGCTGGAGGCGGGCCGCTGCCGGGCCACCGGCACCCACGCCGAACTCCTGGCGACCGACGCCCTCTACCAGGAGCTCGTCACCGCGCTGCGCATCGCCGCCGTTCCGCCCGAGCGGGTGCCGGCACCCTGAGGGCGGCCCGGCCCGGCCCAGTGCGGGCCGGGCCGGGGGCGCGGCGGCGCCCCGCCCCGCTCAGGCCGCCAGCATGCCGCCGTCGACCGGCAGGACCGTGCCCGTCACATAGGAGGAGCGGTCGCTGAGCAGCCAGGCGGCGGCCTGGGCGATCTCCTCGGGCTCGGCGGCGCGGCGCAGCGGGGTGCGCTCGTTCAGCTGGTCCACGATGCCGGGCGAGACCTCGTTCCAGGCGCGCACCATGTCGGTCAGCGTGGTGCCGGGGGCGATGGCGTTGACCCGGATGCCCTCCGGGCCGTAGGTGGCCGCCGCCGATTCGGTGAGGCTGTTGACCGCCCGCTTCATCGCACCGTAGGCGGGCAGCACCGGATTGCCGCCCAGGCTGCCGACGGATGAGGTGTTGACGATGGCGCCCCTGCCGGCGGTGGCCCGGATCGCGGCCACCTCGGCCGTCATGGCCGCCCAGGTGCCCTTGAGGTTCACGGCGTAGACGTGGTCGAAATCGGCCTCGGGCACCTGGTCCATCGGGCCGGGCGGCACGGCGGTCGCTCCGTTGTTGAAGGCGGCGTCGAGCCGCCCGTACCGCTCCACGGCGCGGTCGACGGCGGCGCGCACCGCGGCCCCGTCGGCCAGGTCGCACACCGCGTGGTCCGCGGTGCCGCCGGCCGCCCGGATCTCCTCGGTCACCGCCTTCAGCTGCGCCTCCGTCCGGGCCGCCAGCAGCACCCGGGCGCCTTCCCGGGCGAACAGCCGCGCGGCGGCGGCGCCGATGCCGCGCCCGGCGCCGGTGACGAAGACGACCTTGCCGGCCAGCAGGCCCGGGGCACGGGTGGATGTGTCGGTGGTGGGTGTGTTGTCCATGGCACCGAGCCTGCGCCAGGCCGCGGGGCCGATCCAGGCAACGGCGGTACCAGGACCGCCCCGGCCCGGCCGGCCGAATCGGTGGCGGCGAGCCGTTGGGAACGGCTCGCCGCCACGCGTTTTCTCCCGGGCGGGAGACCGGCCCCTCGGTCAGACGCGGGTCGCGGTGGAGGCGTACCCGCCGCCGGGGTAGACCCACTCACCGGTAAGCGTGGTGTCGCCGGCGTCGAAGCCGCCCTCCGGCGCATGGTCGACCTGATCCGCTCCGACCAGGCCCGCCACCGCCGCGAGCAGCAGGCCGGAGTGGCCCTACTGGCCATGCAGGAGCCCGAGCGCCGGGCCGACCCCGCACCCGAGACCGACGACAGCCTGACCCTGCTGCCGCTGTGCTGCCATCCCGCGCTGGAGCCCACCTCCCAGGTGGCGCTCACGCTGCGCGCGGTCGGCGGCCTGACCACCGCCGAGATCGCGCACGCCCACGGCACGACCGAGTCCACCATGGGCGCCCGGATCAGCCGCGCCGAACAGCAGCTGGTCCGCGCCGGAGCCCGCTTCACCCCGCCCACCGACGCCGACCGCGACAGCCGGATGACCGCCGTGATGCGGGTGCTCTACCTGGTCTTCAACGAGGGTTACACCGCCACCGCCGGCGACCGGCTCGCCCGCGTCGACCTGACCGGCGAGGCCATCCGGCTGACCCGCATGCTCCACGCGACGCTCGGCGACGACGCCGAGGTGACCGGCCTGCTGGCGCTGATGCTGCTCACCGAGTCCAGGCGCGCCGCCCGCACCGACGGCGGTGACCTGGTGCCCCTGGACGAGCAGGACCGCGGCCGGTGGGACCGGGACCTGATCGACGAGGGCACCGCTCTCATCGACGGCGTCTGGAACCGCGAGCGGCCGGGCCCCTACCAGCTGCAGGCCGCGATCGCCGCCGTGCACGCCGCCGCGTCCTCGCCCGACCAGACCGACTGGGCGCAGATCGCCGTGCTGTACCTGTGGCTCGAACGGCTCGCCCCCACCGCACCGGTCCAGCTCAGCCGGGTGGTGGCGGTGGCCCACGCCCGGCCGGCCCGCGGCCTGGCGCTCCTGGACGAGCTCGACCAGCGCCACCACCTGGGGGGCGACCGGAATACGTGACGGATCGGCAATAGGCCCTGGGCTTGAACCTGATGGTGACGGTTTGACTACTTCCCGGACACGCTGCACCGAGTAGCGCTAGGTTGTCCGCGCCACTTCCGCTTCGTAGTCAAGGCAGGACCGATGGCGTCGATCGACCGCACCGCCTACCCCCGGTTCAAGAAGAGCGTGCCGCCCCAGGAGCTGTACGACGTCTTCACCCCCTCACCAAAGGAGATCGAGTGGGCCCAGCGCGCCACCCGCTCCGATGAGCACCTGCTCGCGCTGGTGGTCCAGCTCAAGGCCTTCCAACGGCTGGGGTACTTCCCCCGCATGGACGAGGTCCCCGACGCTGTAGTTGGTCATGTGCGCAGCCGCCTGGATCTGGCCGCCGATGTGGAGTGTGCCCACGATTCGGACCGGACCCGGCGCCACCACCGGGCACTGGTCCGCGACCGCCAGGGCGTCAACAGCGACCGCGAGGCCGCACGTGTCCTGGCCGAGGAGACCATGCGCGCCGAGGCGCGGGTCAAGGACAACCCGGCCGACCTGATCAACGTCGCCTTGGAGGAGCTGACGCGCAACAGCTTCGAGCTGCCCGGGTTCACCGTCTTGGACAAGATGGCCGCGCGGGTGCGAGCCGAGGTCAACTACGAGTTCTTCTTCGGCATCACCAAGCGCATGGGGGACGACGACATCGCCCGGATGGAAGGGCTGCTCCAGGTCCCTGCGGGACGGCGCACCTCCCCGGCCGACGACCTCAAACAGTCCGCGCGCCGCCCGTCGCTGTCGCGGTTCAAGCAGCACCTGCGGCACCTGCGCGACCTGGACCTGCTCGGGCCGACCCAGGTGTGGCTGGAAGAGGTTCCCAAGGCCAAGGTCGAGCACTTCGCCGCTGAGGCGCGGGTGCTGGATATCTCCCAACTGCGCAAGTTCAACGATGACAAGCGGATCGCGTTGGTGGTCAGCCTGGTCCACGTGGCCCGGGTGCGGGCTCGCGATGAGGTCGCGGGCATGTTCTGCCGCCGGATGGCGGCGATCCACAAGAAGGGGCGCGAGCGCCTGCAGGAGATCCGCGAACGCCAGCGGGCCGAGACCGAACGGCTGTGGGGCGTGTTCGGCCGTATGCTCTCGGGAGCCCGGGAGGCCCACGCCCACGGCGAGGCCGCCGCGTGGGCGGAGTCGGCGGTGTGCGAGCGGGCCGGGGAGCTGATGCTCAAACCGCTCGCCGACGCCGGCGGCGTCGCCAAGGTCTCGCAGGAGCACGAGGAGATCTCCGCCCACCACGGCAACAACTACACGGGCCTGATGGCGGGGTTCTACCGCTCCCACCGGGCAGCGCTGTTCGAGCTGCTGGAGGTGTTGGAGCTCAAGCCCACCAGCGCTGATGACTCGGTGCTGCGGGCGGTGGCGTTCATCCGCGCCAACCGGCACCTACGCGGTGAGTATGTCCCTGACCATCTGGAGGGCTGCGAGGCGTTGGATACCTCCTTCGTCTCCGAGCACTGGGCCAAGACGATCCGCGAGCGCGGTCGGCCGGGGGTTTTCGTGCGCCGCCAGTTGGAGGTGTGCGTGTTCTCCTACCTGGCCTCGGAGCTGCGCACGGGGGACGTGGCTGTGGTGGGGGCCGACTCCTACGCCAGCTTCCTGGACCAGCTCATGAGCGCCGAGGAGGCCCAGGGCAAGATCGCCGCCTACTGCGCCGAGGCGGGCATCCCCGACACGGCCGACGGGCTGTGCGACATGGTCCGGGGCCTGCTGGACGCGCACGCCGCGCGCACGGACGCCGCCTACCCTGACAACGCCGACCTGGCGATCGACGAGGACGGGGTGCCCACGCTCAAGCGGCGCCGCGGCCGCGAGCGCACCGCCTCCGCGCTCGCGCTGGAGGCCGCGGTCACCGAGCGCATGGACGAGGTCGGGCTGTTGGACATCGTCACCCGGACCGCGCACTGGATCGGCTGGTACCGCCACTTCGGGCCCTTGTCGGGGTCGGACCCCAAGATCAAGGACCCGTTGGGCCGCTACTCGGTCATCGGCTTCACCTACGGCACCAACCTGGGGCCGCACCAGATGTCGCGTCACCTGCGCGGCGGGCTCTCGCCGCACGAGATCGCCGGGCCCGCCCGCGAGCACGTCACCGCGCACAAGCTGAACCGGGCCAGCGCCGATGTGGTCAACGCCTTCAGCTGCCTGGACGTCACCTACTGGTGGGGCGATGGCTCACGGGTGGGGGCGGACGGCACCCAGATCGACACCTGGGACGACAACCTCCTGGCGGAGACGAGCGTGCGGTATGGCGGGTACGGGGGGATCGCCTACCGGCACATCGCCGATTCCTATATCGCGCTGTTCTCCCACTTCATTCCGTGCGGGGTGTGGGAGGCCGTCTACATCTTCGAGGGACTGCTGCGCCAGGAGAGCGGCCTGGAGCCCGAGACGCTCCACGCCGACACCCAGGGCCAGTCCCTGCCGGCCTTCGGACTGGCCGCTTTGCTGGGGGTGGAGCTGCTGCCCCGTATCCGCAACTGGAAGGACCTGGTCTTCTACCGCCCCAGCGCCAACGCCCGCTACCGCCACATCGATGCGCTGTTCGGCGAGGACGCGGTCATCAACTGGAAACTCATACGCACCCACTGGATCGACCTGATGCGCACCGTGCTGTCCATCAAGGAGGGACGGCTGTCCAGCTCGGTGCTGCTGCGCCGCCTGAGCAACGAGTCCAAGAAGAACCGGCTGTACCGGGCGTTCCGTGAGTTGGGGCGGGCGATGCGCACCACCGTGCTGCTGCGCTACCTCAACGAACCCGAGCTGCGCGAGGGCATCACCGCCGTCACCAACCGGGTGGAGGCCTTCCACGGGTTCTCCTCCTGGCTGCGGTTCGGCAACAACGGCACCCTGGCCGACAACGACCCCGACCACATGGAGCTGCTGGTCAAGTTCAACGAACTGCTGGCCAACTGCGTGATCTTCTACAACGCCGTGGCCATCACCGCGGCCCTGACCCAGCTCAGGAACGAGGGCCACCGCGTCTACGGGCCCGACGTGGCCTGTCTGGCCCCGTACATGAGCGCGCACATCCGCCGCTTCGGCGACTACGTGCTCGATGTGTCCCCGCCCGGCGCGGCCCAGGCCCACCTGGAACTGGACGAGACCGACCAGACACAAGAGAGCACGCGGTGAAGACTCACACCCCGAAGATGCAGGGCTCCCCGAGTCGTGAGGCGGCCCGACAGGTCGGCGGCCCCCGCGCGGCCTCTGTCACTTCTTGGGCGCGTCGGCTTCGGTGTCGCCGGAGCGCAGGGGCGGGGCCGTCGTCCGTCTGGACGCTGCAGCGCCCAGCGAGGATAGGCTGAGAGCGCTACTCCCCGGGAGAGCCGACGGCATACAGCACGGTAACCGATCACGCTGAATGTCGGTGTGTCAGATTGTTGTTACGAGGGGTGAACGGTGATTTCGGACCAACCCGAACTCGTACTCGACCGCATCGAGTGCGCCGCTCGCACCTTGGGTGCGGGCGGTCTGGTCGCGTTCCCCACCGAGACGGTGTACGGGCTCGGCGCCGATGCCGAGAATGTCGGCGCCGTGGAACGTGTCTTCACGGTGAAGGGGCGGCCGACGACGCATCCGCTGATCGTGCACCTCGGCGGCGCGCACCAGCTCGCTGAATGGGCGGCCGACGTGCCCGACACGGCGCACCTCATCGCCGAACGCTTCTGGCCGGGCCCGCTGACGCTGGTGCTTCGGCGGGCGGCCCGTGTTCCCCGTGTGGTCACCGGTGGCCTCGACACCATCGCGCTGCGGGTGCCGAACCATCCGGTCGCCTTGAAGATGCTGACGGCTTTCGGCGGCGGGGTGGCGGCGCCCTCGGCCAACCGCTTCGGCGAGGTCAGCCCTACGACGACCCGTCATGTCCATGCGGGATTGGGCGCGGACGTCGACTATGTGCTCGACGGTGGCCCGTGCTCGGTCGGCGTCGAGTCCGCCATCGTCGATCTCACGGGTGAGCCGGCGATCCTGCGCCCCGGTGGTGTGAGTCGAGAGGACCTCGAGCACGTACTGGGCCGTGCCGTGTCGGTGCGGGCCAAGAGCGCTGTCCGGGTTCCAGGCCAGTTCCCGTCGCACTACGCGCCGCGGGCCCGGGTGCTCCTGGTCGAACCGGACCGGGTCCTCGACGAAGCCGAACTGCTGGCGGCGCAAGGGCAACGGGTCGGTGTCCTTCTTCCCCCCGAGTTCGCGGGTGATGCCGTGTCGTCTTCCGCGCAGCACGTGATCGCGGTACCGGACTCGGCCGCACAGTACGCGCAGCGGCTCTATGGGTTCCTCCATGACTTCGACCGGCACGGATGCGAGGTCATCGTGGCATCACTTCCCGCCCTGGAGGGGATCGGATCGGCGATCGCGGACCGGCTCGGCCGGGCGGCCGGGCCCCGCGATCAGGCGAGTCGTGGCTCCGGCCGGTTCAGCGGTCGTTGAGGGCGGCGACGAGGTCTTCGAGGCGGGCGGCCCGGGAGGCCTTGATCAAGACGAGGTCGCCGGGGTGAAGGCCGCGGTGGAGGACGTCGTGGGCCTGCCGTGCGTCACGGACGGAGACGATGTCGAGGTGGTCGCATGCGGCGCGGGCGGCGTCGGCGATCAGGGCGGCGTGGTCATCGCCGACCACGACCAGGAGGTCGAGAGCGGCCTGTGCGGCGAGCACGCCCAGGTGGCGATGGGCTTGAGCGGCGTGCTCTCCGAGCTCGGCCATCTCTCCCAGGACCGCGATGCGGCGACGCGCGGTCACCGAGGTCAGCGCGGTGAGAGCGGCCGACATCGAGTCCGGATTCGCGTTGTACGCGTCGTGGATGAGGGTAATACCGTCATCCCGGACGATGGTCTGCATACGTCCGGCGGACCTGGGCCGTGCCTCGGTCAGCGCCTGGGCGATCATCGCGGTGTCCAGACCCAGGCCATGAGCGGTCGCCGCGACGGCGAGTGCGTTGCCGATGTGATGCCGACCGGTGAGCGAGAGCGTGACGGGCGCGGTGCCCTCGGGGGTGCACAGGGTGAATCCCGCGCGACCGTCCTGGGTGAGGCGCACGTCGCGGGCGTGCACGCGCGTCGGATGGGGGTGGTGGCTCCACCACAGAGGGCGGGCACGGGTGCGGTCCGCCATGGCTGAGACGAGCGGATCGTCGGCGTTGAGGACGGCGAGGCCGCCGTGGTCGGCGTCGGGGAGTCCGGCGACCAGTTCGCTCTTGGCCACGGCGATCCCGGCCTGTCCGTCGGGGTACTGGCCGATGTGGGCGGTGCCGACGTTGAGCACCAGGCCTACATGGGGCGTGACCAGGTCGCACAGGTAGCCGAGGTGCCCGCGGCCCCGGGCACCCATCTCCAGGACGAGGTAGCGCGTGTCGGGGGTGGCGTGCAGGATCGTGAGGGGGAAGCCGAGTTCGTTGTTGTACGAACCGCCGGTGGCGGTGACGGGTCCGTGGTGCGCCAGCACCTGGGCGGCGAGATCCTTGGTGCTGGTCTTGCCGTTCGATCCGGTGATGCCGATGACGGTCGCCGACAGGTGGCCCGCCACGTGGCGGGCCAGCGCGCCGAGCGCGACGGTGACATCGGCGACCTGGACGGCCGGGGCGGCCACCGGCCGTGAGGCGAGCACCAGCGCCGCGCCCGCGGCGATGGCGGCCGGGGCGTGGTCGTGCCCGTCGGTGTGCCGGCCGGAGAGCGCGGCGAACAGGCCGCCGGGGTGGACCCGGCGTGAGTCGATGCTTGCGGGTGCCGTGACCCACAGGAGGGGGTCGGTGCCGGCGGTCAGGCGACCTCCAGTGGCCTCGGCGATGGCGGTTGCGGTCAGAGGTATCACGTGGTTGGACTCCTGCGCGCGAAGGCTCTTGCCCGTCGGTGTCGACGTCGTCGGCGAGGACCAGGCCCGGGGTCCGCTGTTCGGCGTGTCCGGTGGCCAGTGCGACGCGTGCGTCCGTACAGGGGTGGGCGGTGGCGGTCACGCCACCTGGTCAGGGTCGATGCGGGTGCCGATGAGCACGGCCAGGAGTTCTCCGATGGCGGTGTCGCGGTCCATCGGATGGCGCAGCGGCAACTCCGCGTGCATCCGGTACCGGTTGCGGCGCCCCTCGCGCTCTCGTTCCAGGTACCCGGCTTCGACGAGATCCGCCACGATGCGCTGTGCGGCCCGCTCGGTGATGCCCACCTGCTCGGCGACATCCCGCAACCGGGCCTGGGGATCCCGCACCACGCACAGCAGTACGTGGGCGTGGTTGGTGAGAAACGTCCACTCCTGCATGCCAGTACCTTACCCCACCTTCCCGTAGTGCGTATCGCGTTTTTCGGCACGCGTATTTCATGTCGTATAACTCGTCCGGCTCTGTGGTCGCCCTCGGCTGGGCCGCCGCGGAGGTCCGTTCGCGTCGCTCGAATCTGCGCCTGATGAACGCCTCGCATGTGCCGCGCACCATCCGCTCCTTCGGTGAACCGGACGTCGTGCCATCTTCGGCTGTTCTTCGGGAACGTGCGAAGACCGCACTGGCGGAGGCCCGTCGTCGGTCGCCCTTCAGGAACCCGGGGTCGAGGTCGAGACGTCGGTGGCGTCGCCGCCCGTGTTGGATGCCCTGGAATTCGCGCCCCACGACGCCGGACTCGTGGTGTCGTCCGCGCCGGCTCGGGCTCGTGACCGCGCCGGCGGCAGGCCTTGGCCGGCGATGGATGTTCTTTGACGCTCGGCCCGGCTCACGGCTCTTCGGTGGTGTCCTCGCGCCCGGCCTCGGCGTCGTGCGCGCGAAGTGAGCCCGCGTGGGCCTTGGCCGTAGGGTCGCGGCGGGTCTTGGCCAGGCTCGCCACGGTGACCACGACCAGGATCACGATGATCACCACCAGGCTCGCCAGCGTCGGGATCTCCGGGACCCGTTCGTCCAGGTCCACGTGGGCCCAGTGCAGAAGCAGCTTCGCGCCGATGAACATCAGGATGAGCGCCAGCCCGGTCGAGAGGTACACCAGCCGGTCGAGCAAGCCCTTCACCAGGAAGAACAGTGCGCGCAGCCCGAGCAGGGCGAACGCGTTCGCGGTGAACACGATGTAGGGCTCCTGGGTGATCCCGAAGATCGCCGGGATCGAGTCCACGGCGAACAGCAGGTCGACGGTGCCGATCGCGATCAGCACGATGAGCATCGGCGTGACCACACGGCGGCCGTCGACCCGGGTGAAGATCCTGCCACCGACGAACCCGTCGGTGACCGGCAGGACCCGCCGGGCCAGACGCACCACGGAGTTGTCCTCGATCGCGGGGTCCTCGTTGCGGTGCCGGAACAACTGGATCGCCGTGTAGATCAACAGCAGGCCGAACACGAGGAACATGAAGGAGAACAGTGCCAACAGCGCGGCTCCGAGTGCGATGAACACCGCCCGCATGGCCAGGGCGAGCACGATGCCGAACGTCAGCACCTTGTGCTGATGCTCGACCGGTACCGCGAAGGTGGTGATGATGATGACGAAGACGAAGAGGTTGTCGACGGACAGGCTCTTCTCCACCAGGTAGCCGACGAAGTACTCGGTGCCGAGCTCACCGCCGTGAGCCAGGGTGAACCACACGCCGAAGATCAGGGCCACCGCGATGTAGAAGACCGACCACGCGGTCGCCTCCCGGAACCCGACGCGGTGCGGTTTCAGCGCGGCGATGGTCAGGTCTGCGGCGAGCAGGGCCACGATGACGGCGATCGTGACGATCCACGTGGTAAGGCCGATGTCGAGCACGTCAGTCCTTTCGTGCTGGGGTCTGGTCTGCGCCGGTGGGCCCTGCCGACGGTCGCGTCGGTGATGTCGGACCGCGGGGTTCGATCACGGATTGCACCCGTCGCAGAACGTGGGGTCGGTGCTGACCCGACCGTCGTCTCTGGGGTGGCTGCTGCGATGAGGACACCGCTGGCATCCGTGGATGACGGCGAGGGTCTGTGATGTGGGCTCAGAGCAACTGTCGCACGGAAGGCCGGGTTCTCGGTCGACCTGGCCGTATCCGGGGGTGCCGCAGGCGGGGCACAGCGTGGCGAGGCGGTCGGTGAGCCGGTCGGCGAGCAGGCCGATCTCGCGCATGCGCGTGGGATTGAGGTGGGCGCGCATGTCGGTCTCCAGCCGGGCCAGGCCGTCCGCCGACCGTAGGGCGCACTCGTTGATCGCGGCGGCCAGTTCGGCGCGGGTCCGGATGCCTTTGCTGATAGGGCCGGGGTCCTGCGGATCGATTGGGGTGTGGGGGCGCACGATCATCGCGTGGGGGCCGAAACCGGTTCGGCCCAAGAACGCCTCGGTGGTCTCATCGAGGCGTCGGGCGGTGGTGTGGGCGAAGTTCGTGAGGCCCAGGCGGCGCTCCACGATGCACAGGTCCCGGGTGGTGTCGAGGAAGGCGAGGATCTCGTCGCCGGCACTGAGCATCGGAGCCATGGGATGCGGACCGAAGGAGCCTTCGCTGGCCACGGCGAGCCCGAGGCCGGTCGACCGTAGACCGAGGCGTGCCTTGCGCACGGCGGTCACGGACGGCGATGCCGCGCGTGGGACCTCACCGGTGAAAGTGCCCAGCTCGTCGGTGTCGACGTCGTCGGCGAGGACCAGGCGCAGACCCGGGATGCGGGCCAAGGCCGGGCCCAGGACCCTCTCCTTGGCGTGTCTGGTGGCCAGTGCGACGCGTGCGTCCGCGTAGGGGTGGGCGGTGGTGGTCACAGGGCCTCGTCAGGGCCGTTGCGGGTGCCGATGAGCACGGCCAGGAGTTCTCCGATGGCGGTGTCGCGGTCCATCGGATGGCGCAGCGGCAACTCGGGGTGCATCCGGTACCGGTTGCGGCGCCCTTCGCGCTCTCGTTCCAGGTACCCGGCTTCGACGAGGTCCGCCACGATGCGCTGTGCGGCCCGTTCGGTGATGCCGACCTGCTCGGCGACATCCCGCAACCGGGCCTGGGGATCCCGCACCACGCACAGCAGTACGTGGGCGTGGTTGGTGAGAAACGTCCACTCCTGCATATCCACCATGGCACCCCGTGGCAGGTGACTGATAGCACGATTTTCATTACGCGCTATTGATGTCGTACGATCCATGTCGTGTATACTAACACGCGTTATCAGTGACGTGCTTGGGAGGTGAGTGTCATGGGTGGCATCGAGATGGCGCGTGTGCCGACCGTTGGTCAGCCGACGGCCGACGAGGCTTCGCGGGGTCGGATGCACCGGTGGTCCCCGTCACCGGACGCGACGATCAACACCGGCTCGCCGGGCTCCATCGGTGCCCCCGGAGCGGGACGGGGACGGCCGCTCCGCCGCGTGACCCGCGGTGAGTCGGCACGGGTGCGGATCAGTGGTTTCCACGGACGTGCCCTGCCCGCACATCCCTCGGAAACCATCGCCGCCGACGTCACCGCGACCCCGGTCTCGGGTCGCGCCGCGAAGGGCGCTGAGACGGAAGGTGCGGCCGCGTGACGGGGATGATGCTGGTGGCCTTGGCGGCCCTTCCCGCCGTCGCGGCGATGACCGGATCGATCCGGAGCCTGCGACCCCTGGCACCCGCGCTGGGCGCGGGCGCGGCACTGTCGACGACCGCACTGGCCGGGGCTCTGGCCGTGACGGTGGCCCTCGGCGGACCGGTGGCGATGGTGTTGGCCGCTCCGGACGGGCACGTCTGGACCGGGTTGGCGGCCGACCGCCTCGAGGCGATCGTGCTGTTGTTGGTGTGCGCGATCAGCGCGGTGGTCCAGGTGTTCGCCCTGCGCTACCTGCGCGGCGACCCGGCCGCGGCCGGGTTCGCCATCACGGCCGGGGCGCTGACCGCCGCGACCGCGGTGATGGTGGCCGCGGTCACGATGGTCACCCTGGCGGTGGCGTGGTCGCTGACCGGTGTCGCCCTGTGGCGACTCGTGGGGATGTACCGACCCGCCCCTTCGGCCATCGACGCCTCCCGCCGTACCGCACGTGTGGTCATCATCGGAGACGTCGCATTGTGGTCCGGGGTGGTTCTCGCGGTCGCCGCCTGGGGCGATCTCGACTTGCGCGACCAGAACGGCGTAGCCTTCGGCGGCGCGGTGGGCACGGCGGTGGCCTGCTCGCTGGTGATCGCCGCAGCCGCACGGTGTGCGCAGTTGCCTTGGCACCGGTGGCTGTCGGCGACTTTGGCGGCGCCGACCCCGGTCTCGGCGCTGCTGCACGCCGGCGTGGTCAACGCGGGCGGAGTGCTCCTGGTGAAGCTGTCGCCGATCTTCGGTGCAGCCCCGGCGGCGACACACCTGGCGTTCGCCATCGGCGCCGTCAGCGCTGTGGCCGCCACGGCGATCATGCTGACCCGCCCCGACGTCAAGGGCTCGCTGGTGCACTCCACGATCGGGCAGATGGGGTTCATGCTCATGACCTGCGCGCTCGGCCTCTACGCGGCGGCGGTGGTGCACCTGGTGGCGCACGGACTGTTCAAAGCCACCTTGTTCCTGGGCTCGGGGTCGGCGGTGCAGCGCCACACCCACCGCATCCTGGCTCCGCCCGCGCCCCGGTCGACCCCCGCGCGTTCGGCGCAGGTGGCCGTCCTCGCCGGAGCCGTCGCGGTTGCGGCCGTGGCCGTCGCGATCTGGTGGCTGCCTCCGCACGCCGGAGGCTCGGCGCTACTGATCTTCGCCGCGGCCACCGCCGCACGGCTGGCGTGGGGATGGCTGCGGCGCCACCCGACCGTGGGGGCGCTGGCCACCGTGGTGGTCGTGCTGCCGGGTGCGGTGATCGGCTACCTGGGCGTGGTGGCCGTGGTTACGGAGTTCCTGGCCCCGAGCGTGCCCGTTGCCGCCACCGCCGCAGTTCCGGCCTGGTTGCCGGCGATCGTGGTGGCGGTGCCGGTGATCGGAGCGCTGTTGGTCCACCGGGCATCCGCACTCGGTCTCGGCCGCTGGCGCGACCGCCTCTACGTGTTGGCGTTGTCCGCCGGACAGCAGCGCACGCACACCACTCCGGGTCTCCCGTCACGTGCGGTGCCCGCACCGCACCCACGGCCGGTGCCCCTACCTGAGGGAGCCGGGGCGTGATCGCCGGCCCCTCGACGGGACCGCCGGACGGCGTCCGGCGCTCTGACCGGAGCCACCCGGGCCTCCCGGAAGCGCGGACCCAGGGCTTCACGCGGTCGCGCGTTCCGCCACCGTCATCACAGCAGGAGGAGTCGCAACCCATGACCATCGGACCCATCACCAAGGCCGCTCCCGAGACCGCCACCTCGGCGGCCGCCGTGCGTGCCGTGATCGCCGATGCCGCCGCGTTCTTGGCGCCGACCTGGCCGCTCGCCGACTTCATCGCGGTCAACCCACTGTCCGGCCTGGTGGACCGCCCGTTCGCGGACGCGGCCATCACCGCCGCGGACCTGCTCGGAGCGCGGGTCACCCCGGACGAGAGCTGGCTGCGGGCGGCCTGGCGGCACGGGCGGATCACCGACGACGACGTGCGTGCCGCGCTGATCCGCCGCCACCCCGAGGTGCTGCGATGCCGACCGCTCACCCTCGGCGGCCGGCCCTACGACCCGGTCGAACTCCTGTCGGCCGATCTGCACCAGGGCATCACCAACCCCCCGCCGATCCGCCAGGCACGCACAGCGACTGAAGCGCTGGCCCCGGACATGGCCGCCCTCCTCGACACCCACACGATCCAGTGGTGCTCGGCCTATTTGGACGAGGGCCAGTCCACCTGGCGGATGCCCGGCCGCGACCGAGGCTTCTACCACGCGTGGCGGGCTCTGGCCGCACACGACACGACCCTGCCGCGGCGCGTGCGTACACGTCTTCGGGACCTGCCCGAACGGGCCGAGCAGGCCGTTGCGGAGGCTCTGGCCGCCCTCGGTGTCCCGGACGACCAGCGCACCCGCTATCTCCAGGCCCATCTGGCATGCCTTCCCGGATTCGCCGCCCACATCCGCTGGCGGGGCGAACTGCAGGGCAGTGGTATCGACCTGGTCGCCTACCTCGCCCTGCGGTTGACCACCGAAGCCGCCGCGCTCACCGAGACCCATACCCACGGTACGGCGTGGAACTCGGCCTCCGCCGACCTGCTCGACACCGGGCAGGCCACCACCGAACCCGACGATCGGGCCCGCCACCTTCTGGCGGCCCTGGAGATCACCGACACCGACGCGGCACAGCGCACCGAATTGGCGCGGTTCCTCGACCGACTCCCGGTGGAGCAACGAGCCCTCGTCTGGCTGGACGCCTACGAAGACCACTACCGGAGCCGACTGCTGCGCACCCTGAGCCGCTCGGTGCCCGAGTGGACCGACGCCCCTCCGCGGGCACAGGTGGTGTGCTGCATCGATCCCCGTTCCGAGGGACTGCGCCGCCACCTGGAAGCGCTCGGTGACTACCAGACCCTGGGCTTCGCCGGATTCTTCGCCGTCGCCATGCGCTACCGCGACCTCGCCGGAGGAACCGCTCGTGCCCAGTGCCCGGGCCCGATCACGCCCCGGCACACCGTCACCGAACGCCCCAGCGAGGGTCGACGGCGCGCGGCCGAACGGTCGCTGACCGGCCGCCGGGTACTGGCCGCGGCCGACCACTCCCTGCACGCCGCCAAGGACGACCTGGTGGCGCCGTTCGTGCTCGCCGAATCGGCCGGTTGGCTCCTGGGCCCGTTGGCCGCGGCCAAGACCTTCGCTCCCGGTGCCGTCGGCGCCGCCCGCGCGTGGTGGACCCGCCGTATCACCCCCGACCCTGCGACCGAGATCTCCCTCGAGGACGCCTTCACCTCCGAGGAGCGCACCGCGACCGCCGAAGGCATTCTCACGTTGATGGGTTTGACCCAGGGGTTCGCACGCCTCGTCGTATTCTGTGGGCACCGTGCCCACACCGACAACAACCCCTACCAGGCCGCGCTGGACTGCGGTGCATGCGGGGGGCACCCCGGCGGTCCCAACGCCCGCGCCGCCGCCGCCCTGCTCAACGATCCGCAGGTTCGCCGACATCTCGCCGAACGCGGCATCGGCATTCCCGACGACACCCGGTTCGTTCCGGCCGAACACGACACCACCACCGACACCGTGCGCCTGTTGGACACCCACCTCCTGCCCGACACCCACCGCCGGGACGTCGACCGGCTCACCGCCGATCTTCGCACGGCCGGCGCACACCTGGCCGCCGAGCGCTGCGCCACCCTACCGGGCGCACCTTCCCGGCCCCGCCCACGGCACGCGGCGCGCCACACCCGCACACGCGCCCGTGACTGGGCCCAGGTCTTCCCCGAATGGGGTCTGGCCGACAACGCGGCCTTCCTCATCGCACCCCGCGCCCTCACCCGGGGCATCGACCTGCACGGCCGTCTGTTCCTCCACGACTACGACCCCGACCTCGACCCGGCCGGCACCGTCCTGGAGACCATACTCACGGCGCCGCTCGTCGTCGCGCACTGGATCAACAGCCAGTACTACTTCGCCGCCACCGACCCCCAGGCCTTCGGCGCCGGCAGCAAGGCCCTCCACAATGTCGTCGGCGGTGGCCTCGGTGTCATGACCGGTCACACCGGCGACCTTCGGTCCGGCCTGCCCTGGCAGTCCCTCACCGACGGCCACCACACCAGGCACGAACCGCAACGCCTGCTCGCCATCGTGCAGGCACCCTTGCAGCGGTTGGACACCCTCATTGCGCGTCACACCGTGCTGCGCCACATGTTCGACCACGACTGGGTCGGTCTCGCCGCACGCGAGCGCCCCGATGAACCCTGGCTCCGTTACACCTCCACCGGTTGGCGGCCCTGGCTTCCGGCCACGGTCACCCCCGAGGGCAGCTGTCCGTCCGCACCGCTGAGCACATGACGACCGGGCACGTGCAGCGCCACTTCACTCCAGGAAAGGGAAGTACCCGATGAACATGCTCCTGTTGGTTCGAAGCGTGGACGACGTCAGGTCCGCGGTCGAGAACGTGAGCGACTATCTGGTCAACCATCGACGGCAGTTCGGGGATGAACCGGGATCGAACCGGCTGCTCGGACTGTGGATCCGCCCCGAGCTCGAAGCCGGGCTGCCCGTCCTGCTCCCTGGCGCCGCTGACGTCACCCCCACTCAACCGCCCTCTGAAGCGGTGGGGATCGAGAGGTCGTTCTCGCTGGCGGGCATCTGGACCCTGTGCTGGACGGACGGGCCCGCCCTGCGGGAAACACAGGACCCGTTCGAGCTGCGCAACCGGATCCTCGATGCCCTGGTGGCGGACGCAGCGCCCGAACCGGCCGTTCCGGAGGCGTTCGTTCCCGTATTCGCCGAGGACGATGCCGTGGAGACGAGCATGGCGGCGCTACAGGCCCGGTATCCGCGGCTGATCACCGAGCACTGGTACGTCGATGACCGAGAACGAGGAATCGTCGGGCCGCTGAAGACCACGGAAGGGTGATCGCCTTTCCGTGCACCGCATCACCCAGCGCATCAGGGCAGGCGACCGGGGTGCCCGTCCCGGTCATCGATCACGAGTCGAGGAGATTCCCGATGGAGTTGTCAAGCCGGAGCGGTGACACGCCGTGAGGCCCTCAGGCCACCGCGGCCAGCTTCACAGGTCCTTGACCTTCAGTCCACGTCCCGCTGGCCTGAGGGAACGTCACCGCCTAGAGAAACGCCCCCTAGCTGGCCCTTGAGTTCTAGTGGTCGTTGCAACACCCCATCTCTGAAGGGGTGCGATGGACGACGAGATCCGCAAAGAACGCCGGATACCGCAGGGGCGCAAGAAGCTCGTCCGTGAGCGGGAGGAATACTTCCGGCTCACGGACCAGGGCTACAGCAGCAGAGAGGCCTGCCGGATCGTCGGCATCAACCGGCGTACCGGCAAGGTCTGGCGCAACGGTCGCAGAGCGCACAAGAGCCTGGAGAGGCCCGTGGCACCCCTCAGGGGCCCCGGGGCCTCTCCGGGCTCTTCGCGTTTCCTGAGCCAGCAGGAGCGGACGCAGATCGCCGACATGTTGCGTCTGCGGTCCTCGATCCGCTCGATCGCCGCCGAGCTGGACCGGGCCTCGTCCACGATCAGCCGCGAGGTCCGCCGCAACCGCTCCTACTACGCCTCCATCAAGAAACACCGGTACGGCCCCTACGCCGCCCAGGTCCGCACGGACGAGCGCAGGAAGCGACCCAAGACCCGCAAGCTCGACGCCAACTCGCGGCTGCGCGAGTATGTCCAACAGCGCCTGGATCAGCGCTGGAGCCCCGAGCAGATCGTTCACCTGCTCCGCCGGGACTTCCCCGACGACCAGGAGATGCGCGTGGGCCACGAGACGATCTACCAGGCCCTCTACGTCCAGGGCCGCGGCCAGCTGCGCCGCGACCTGGCCAAGCTGCTGCGCACCGGACGCACCATGCGCCGGCCCCGCCGCTCCGCTTGCACCCGCCAGCCCCGCATGTCCAAGAACATGGTGATGATCAGCGAGCGCCCGGCCGAGGCCGCCGACCGGGCGGTGCCCGGCCACGGCGAACAGCACACCCAGCACCGCGCCGACAGCGGCCAGTTGCAACGCGGCGCGGACCGCCGCCCACAGCAGATCCCGGCTCAGGGCCAGACGCTGGGCATGGGCCAGTGCCAGGGCCAGCGCGACGAAGACGGTGCACAGCGCGACCACGCCCCATGACGGTGCCGCGGTCATGGTCCCTCCATCAGGTAGTCCAGGCTCTGGGGTGGCCCGTGTGCGGCCAGGCGGCCGTGGTCGAGGACGAGTACGGCGTCGGCGGCGCGGATCCAGGAGCGGCCGTGGGTGGCGGCGAGCACACTGGTTCCGGCAGCCGTGAGGGTGCGGGCCACCTCGGGCACGACCCGGGCGGCGGCCCCGTCCAGCGCGCTGGTGGGTTCGTCCAACAGCAGCACCTCGGGCTGCAGGGCCAGGGCACGCGCCAGGCACAGGCGCTGGGCCTGGCCTCCGGACAGGCCCGCGGTGGGGCGGTGGAGAAGACCGGTCGGCAGGCCGAGGCGACCCAGAAGATCGGCGGCAGCCGCCTGGCCGAGGTCGGGGCGCCCGACGCGCAGTTCGGCGGCGACGCTGTCGGTGAGCAGTACCGGGTGCTGGGCGACCAGCACCACACGGCGGCGCGGGGCGAGCACGTCGGTCTCGGCCAGCGGGCGGCCGTGGAAGGCGAGGTGCCCGCGGGTGGGCTCCGCCAGACGGTTGAGCAGGCGCAGCAGTGTGGTCTTCCCGGCGCCGCTGGGGCCGGTGACGATGGTCAGGCGCCCCTGGCCGACCTCGGCGTCGATCCCGTCGAGGAGGGGAGCCCCCTGCTGGTCGAATCCGACACCGGTCATGGAGAACACCACGCCCGCACACTCCCTGTTTCCTACACCCCACATACGGATAGTTATGAAACCATGGTTACATGTTCGGTGGAGGTACGGGGGAAGGAGTGGATGTGATCACGCACCACAGCAGGTCGAAGGCGGCCCTGGCGCTGGGGTTGGTGGTTGTGCTGAGTGCCTGCTCGGCGGGCCAGGCGGACCAGCAACAGCAGGACCAGCAATCGTCCGAGGCCCTGGTCGAGCCGGCCACCACACAGGCCCAGGACTGGGCGCAGGTGGCCGACGCGCTGGGACGGGAGGGACAGCTCTCCGATGACACGGTCTACCGGGTGGGCTTTCCCCGCTCCGACCTGGACGTGACCTCCCGGGGGGTGCAGATCGGAGCGGGGTTCGCCCTGGGCTCCTACGCGGCCTTCACCCGCTATGAGGACGGCACGACGATGATGATGGGCGATCTGGTGGTCACCGAGGAGGAGCTGCCCGGGGTCACCGACGCCCTGCAGGACAACGGCATCGACCAGACCGCGGTGCACCAGCACCTGCTCGACCACGAGCCCGCGGTGTGGTGGACCCACTTCCACGCCCACGGCCAGGACGCGGCCGCGCTCGCACAAGGGGTCGACGAGGCGTTGGAGGCCACCGCCACCCCGCGCGAGGCCCAGGACGGGCCGTCGCAGGAGCTGGATCTGGACACCGCGGCCGTGGATGAGGCGATGGGCACCCAGGGCCGCGCCCAGGGCGGGGTGTACAAGTTCTCCTTCGCCCGCACCGGCCAGGTCACCTCCGGTGACCACGTGCTGCCCTCAGGCATGGGGGTGGCCACGGTGATCAACTTCCAGCCCACCGGCGGGGGTAAGGCGGCGGTCAACGGCGACTTCGTCATGACCGCTGACGAGGTCCAGGGGGTGATCCAGGCGCTGCGGGAGGGCGGCATCGACATCGTCGCGCTGCACAACCACGCCCTCAACGACCAACCGCGTCTGTTCTACATGCACTTTTGGGCCAACGATGACGCGGCCACGCTCGCCAGGGCGTTGAGGAACGCGGTGGACCAGCACCAGGTCGAGCCCACCGGCTAGCGGCCACTTCCGATCGATCGAGGACCACACCAGGAGAGGAGTCCCTGCGTTGCGACCGCAAAACGCGCTGGACTGGGTTGCTTTCGTGTTGCTGTTGATCGGCGCGTTCGCCTGGGGGGCGTTCGTCACCGACGTCAACGTGCTGGACCGCCTGCTCGAACCCATCGCCGACCCACTCGACGACACGGTGTTCATCCTCATCGCCGCAGCCGGACTGTACTGGATCGCCCGCGTGATCGGTGTGGGCAGACGGGCCCGGCAATGAACGCTGAGCCCGCCGCGCAGGGGCCGGGCGAGTGGGTGCTGTTGAGCTACCGGATCCCGCGCGAGCCCTCCACCCCCCGCATCAGCGTGTGGCGCAAACTCAAACAGCTCGGCCCCGCCCAGATCAGCGACGGCCTGGTCGCGCTGCCGGCCGATGCGCGCACCCGCGAACACCTGGACTGGATCGCCGAGGAGGTCGTGGAGGCCGGAGGGACGGCCACCGTGTGGCTGGCCCGGCCCACCGCCCGGGCCCAGGAACATCACCTGGCCCAGACCATGGCCCAGGCCCGCGCGGCCGAATACCGCGCCGTGCGGGCCGAGGCCGCCCACGCCCGTAGCCTGCCCGAACCCGAACGCCTCCGGGCGATGCGCCGGCTGCGTACCCAACTGCGCCGCATCGCCCGCCGCGACTACTTCCCCCCGCCCGAGCGCCGCACCGCACGCGAGGCCGTCGAGGCCCTACATCCAGACCACACCGAACAGGAGAGCGCATGAAGTGGTCCACCCGCGCCGGTATCCACATCGACCGAGCCGCCTGCGCCTGGCTGATCCGCCGCCGCATCGACCCCGAGGCCGAGTTCGTGTTCGTCACCGACCCCGCCGACGTGCCCGAGCAGGCCACCGCCTTCGACATGCGCGGCGTCGAGTTGGGCCACCACGGCGGCGACTGCAGCTTCGAGACCATCCTGCGCCGCTACGACCTCACCGACGCGGCGCTGTGGAAGATCGCCGAGGTCGTCCACGAGGCCGACCTGGACGACGAACGCTACGACGCCCCCGAGGCCCCCGGCTTGGACGTGGTCCTGCGCGGTTTGTCGATGACCGGTAGCGACGAGCGCACCCTGGCCGTCACCGGTCCCCTCTTCGATGGCCTGTACGAGTACTACCGGCGCCAGAGCCTCCTGGGACGGGAACCCGCATGAGCACCGACCCCCACCACCCCACCACCGAATCCGACGACGCCCCCGGCGGCGCCGGGGAAGCGCGGAGAGACGCCGCGCCCGTGGGCGACCTGGTCCCCTTCCGCACGGCCCTGCGCGTGTGGTTCCTGGTCTCCCTGCAGACCTTCGGCGGCCCGGCCGGGCAGATCGCCGTCATGCAGCGCACCCTGGTCGAGGAGCGGCGCTGGATCGGCCAGCAGCGCTTCAACCACGCCCTCAACTACTGCATGCTGCTGCCCGGCCCCGAAGCCCAACAGCTCGCGATCTACCTCGGCTGGCTGCTCAACGGCACCCGCGGCGGCATCGCGGCCGGCACCCTGTTCGTGCTGCCCGGCATCCTGGCCCTGGGCGCCCTGTCGGCGATCTACGTCGCCTTCGGCGACACCACCGCCGTCACCGCCACCTTCGCCGGACTCGCCCCGGCCGTGCTGGCCATCGTCGCCCAAGCCGTCCTACGGGTGGCCAAACGATCACTCACCCACCCGGCCCTGATCACCCTGGCCGTGGCCGCCTTCGCCGCACTCGCCCTGTTCGCCGTGCCCTTCCCACTGGTGATCGCCCTGGCCGCCCTGGTCGGCTGGCTGCTCTCACGCCGCGACCCCGACTTCGCCCGCCCCGCCCGCGTGGGCGACGCCGCTGACGGGCCCGCGCCCCTGATCTCCGACGAGGCCCTGCACCACGACCGGCCCACCGCGAGCCGTTTCACCAGGATCCTGGCCATCGGGTTGGGGCTGTGGGCGGCGCCGGTAGCCGTAGTGGCCCTGCTGTTGGGATCCGAGAGCATCTTCACCACCCAGGGCCTGTTCTTCTCCCTCACCGCGGTGGTGACCTTCGGCGGCGCCTACGCGGTGCTGTCCTTCATCGCCCAGCAGGCCGTGCAGACCTTCGGGTGGTTGGCGCCGGGAGAGATGGTGCGCGGCCTGGCCCTGGCCGAGACCACCCCGGGCCCGCTGATCATGGTCGTGCAGTTCGTGGCGTTCCTGGCCGCCTACCGCGACCCCGGCACCCTGGACCCCTGGGCCGCCGCGACCCTGGGGGCGCTGTTGACCACGTGGGTGACCTTCGTGCCCTGCTTCCTGTTCATCCTGCTGGGCGCCCCCTACGTCGAACGCCTGCGCCACAACACCGCGATCTCGGCGGCGCTGACCGGTATCACCGCCGCCGTGGTCGGCGTCATCGCCAACCTCGCCCTGTACTTCGCCCTCAACACCTTGTTCACCACCACAGGCACCTGGGACTGGGGCCCCCTGCACATCACCGTGCCCGAGGTCGCCTCGGTGAGCCCGGTCGCGGTGGTCATCACCCTCATCGCGCTCATGCTGACCTTCGCCCTGCGCTGGCCGATCCTGCGGGTGCTGGGCGTATGCGCCGCCCTGGGCCTGGCCAGCACCCTGCTGCCGCTGTGAACCGGGCCAGACGGACTCCACCGACGGCTGCGCGTGCACCGGCAGAGACGTCCTGGCACGTGGAAGTCAGCGCACTGACCTGAAATCCCGGAGGCGCGACGAACCGCAAAGACATGTGAGCATGACGGCACGCACTTCCAGCCCTGATGCTGCATCGCTGACACCGACAAGCCGTGTGACAGAGAATCAAATATTCTCTGTCACACGGATCCGGGTGTGCCCCGCGCGGCCTGCGTCGAGGTGTTCGCCGGCCGCAGGTGACTCCGTAACATTCTCTGTCACACCAGCCGGGAGGTGTTGTGACCGTCCACCCCTGTCAGCTTTCCAAGTCGTTTGCGCGAATGCTCGTAGTCCCCTACACCCCGCGATGGAGCTGCCCTCCGGCCGTGTCAGATACCGGAAAAACCGTGAGACATCGGCTCCGAACCGTCGGCCCAAGTAGCTGAATCTTCCCTCGCTGGCGACCAGATCTGTGACCGGTTTACTCCTGGCTGACCTGTAGGCCACCGCTCCCGAGATCGGTTCCCACTCGCAGTTAAGACCGCTCCCACAGGGTGGCCACACCTTCAATGGTGTGACCACCCATCGTGTTGAAGGGGTGTGGATCGTTGTCGATGGTTTCCGTGACCTGCCACCAGACCAGGTTTTCCTGGTCTGTGATCAGGCACATCCCATCGCCCACCTGAATCCGGTTGGTGGACAGATCGTCATCAGTGAATTCACTGTCGGAGATATCAATGGAACGGCTCGTGGCGTGGCTCCAACACTCCTCCGGGGAGGGCTGGTTGACTTCCGACATCCCCAGGCGCCGATTCGGCATCAACGACAGACGCCCGTGATATGAGTTCGTGTATGCAATATCTGCGGGAAAGTCGATATGACTGCCTTCGGCCGCTGCTCCCCTAGTCCTTCCGAAATCATCGCTGCCCATGTCCCACACCTCAGGAACCTCTTCGGTGTCGAAGTTAATCAGCCTCACCCTGGACGCCTCCGCTGGCGGGAAGCTGAACACTTGGCCCTCCCACACCACCTGCCATACCCGCTCCGGCGAGGATGGCGTAGACGAGGCGCCATCAAATGCCTCAGGGTCGGCAGAAGCTGTTGAAGTAGAGGAATGATCCTCCATAGAAGCTTCTTCGACAGCTGGCGGGCCATCGTCACTTCCCGGAAGGCCAAAGAAAATCGACCAGACAGCGAACGCCACGGCAGTCAGAACTGCGACACCTGCTGTCAGCCACCCCGCTTTATCCCAGTCGAAACCGAGGGCTTTCGCGGAAAAAAGGATAGCAGCCAATCCGATAACAATCGAACCCATCCATGATGCAGCTTCAATAATATTCCACATGGGAAAATCCTCGTCTGGGCATTGTAAAGTTGGAGGCGTCGAGGTCCGGGGCCGTCTTTCATAGGAGTGCGCCCCCTTGCGCCCGGTCGGCCTTCGAGGTGCCACTCTTGCTATCAGTGGGTGGGGTTCGACGTTTCGCTAACGCTTTGCGCTGCAAGGTAGCGGTGTAGGGAGGTCTTGGGGATCCCGGTCTTGGCGGCGATCTCGCCGAGACTGCTGCCTTGCCGTTTGAGCAGGCGCGCGTACTCGATCTTGTCAGCGGGGTGGGCGACGGGACGGCCAATGCGGCGGCCCGCGGCCTCGGCGACGGCGCGGGCGTGGGCGGCCCGTTCGGCGGTGAAGGTGCGCTCCATCTCGGCGAACAGCGCCAGCAGCAGGAAGGCGATACGGCCCATGCCCTCGTCGGCGGTGTTGATCGGTATCGGGTCGGCCAGCGAGCGCACCCCGATGTGCTTCTCACCCAGGTCGTGGACGAGGTTGAGGACTTCGCGCAGGTTGCGGCCGAGCCGGTCGAGCGTGTGCACGACGACGGTGTCGCCGGGGCGGGCGTAGGCGAGCAGGTCGGCCAGGCCGGGGCGCTCGACGGTGGCCCCGCTCTTCTTGTCCACATAGATGCGCTCGACGGGGATACCGGCCTCGGTCAGGGCGTCGAGTTGGCGCTCCAGGTGCTGCTTGGTGGTGGAGACCCGGGCGTACCCGAGTTCGAGCCCCTGGACAGGATGTCGGTCGTCGGTTCCCATGGCCGAACCGTACCGGAAATCATCTCCGTACTCGACTTCCGGAACGCTTCTTGTGGAACGACTTATGGAACGATCGGCGGGGTGATCCTCCCAAGATGCGCCTACCGGGCGCCGCACTACCCGAGTCGTTCCACTTCCAAGGATGTGGAACGCTTCTCACGTCAGGTCCTCGCGGCCGAGTTCCCGGGCGCCGGGCAAGAACTCGGCGGGGACCCCGGCGCCGAACAGGTAGGCACGCTCCTGTTCGAACCGGTCCAGCGTGCGACAGCCGAGGGTGAGCAGGGCCAAGAGTTGCCGGGCTGTGTCACGGTCGGTGCGCGCCAAGGTGAGTGCCGCTTCCAACTCGGTAACGGCCTCCTGCCAGGCGGTGCGGTGTGGGGAGGGCCGATCACCGTCGTAGACGTGTCGCTCTGCCGGGGGCCGCAGGGCAGAGGCGAATCTGCCGCGGGCGGTGATCGCCCCATCGGCGGCCAGGTGCAACGCGGTGCCGGCGGCATGCAGCATCTCTTCCTGGATCTCCGGTTTCAGGTGCTCGTAGGGCCGCCAGACCTTCAGCCCGGCGCGCTCCTCGCGGCCGGTCGCCTGCCAGATCCGCTCCAGCACGGCCCGGCCGTGGACGCTGCGGCTGGTCAAGGCGAGGCTGACCTCGTCCAGCAGGCCGCGCAGCAGCCGGAACCACACCCCGGCGTGCACGCTGCGGCCCGGCAGTGCGACCCGGCCGGTGGTGAGCGCTTCGTAGGTGTAGCCGTCCACGGTGAACAGCGGCGCCGCTGGAAGTACCGGCCCCGGCCCCGGGCGTCCCAGAGTGATCGACACGGCGACCTCACCGGCGTCTTCCAGCCGGCACCTGTGCTCGACACAGCTGGTCATCAGCGGCAACCGCCACACCAGGGCGCGGCCACGCTCGGAATCAGCAGCGCACAGCGGACAGGTCCGGCGCAACGGCCGATACGGGTACCACGGCCCTGCCCAGCGCTGCCCGTGGTGAAGGACGTTGTTGACGCCGGCCTCGCCGGGGGCCAGGAGCACGGAGCTGTCGCGGACGTAGGTGTCAAACACCGGCTGGGAGGCCTGGAGCGGTACGGGCAGCATGTCGAAGAGCCATGGCTGCCAGCCGACCCACGTCATCGCCTTCAGCCGGGCCAGATCCACACCGGTGCGCTCGGCCAGCGCGGCGAGCATCGCCTGGGGCGGGTCGTAATCGAGGTCGTCGGGGACCCACAGGTCGACCAGGCCGAGGTTTCGGGTCAGCAGGTCCCGCACCGGCATCTCGTATAACTCGGCGAGCCGTTCCAGCCAGGACGACAGCGACTCCAGTGGGCCGGGCCGGGGGTGCAGCGGCCATCGCCGCGGTGAGCTCACGTGAGCTCGCGCTCGAACTGCCGGCGCCGCTCGCTCGGCCCGGCGTACGGCGCCAGCCCCAGGGTGCGCTGGTTGATGGCCTCCTCACCGGACTCGATCGCGGCCACGGCTGCGTCGGTGAGCAGGTGGGTCAGCTCGCCGATCGTGCCCTCGCTGCGGGTGAGCAGGTAGGTGGCCATCTCGGCGGACACGATCGGTGAGGGCCTGCGCAGCGGGAACGACGCGGCGAAGCTGGCCAGCAGCGAGCGGGCGTCGGCGTCGGCCTCCCACCGGGGCAGGGTCAGCGGGGCGAACCGGTTCTCCAACTGGTCGTCGGAGCGGATCGCCAGGTAGGCATCCCGGGTGCCGACACCGACCAGCGGGATGCGCAGCTCGTTGCCCAGGTACCGCAGCAGGTTCAAGAACTCCCGGCGGGTATCGCCCCGGCCGCCGAGCACGTTGTGCAGCTCGTCGATGACCAGCATCCGCACCCCGGCCGAGCGCAGCAGCCGCAGCACCAGTTGTTCCAGATCCGCCACCCGGTAGCGTGCCCGCAGCGGCGCGCCGAGCGCGGCCAGCAGCGCCGTATAGAACCGGCCCACCGACGGCTCGGAGGGCATCTGCACCACCAGAACCGGGAACTCCTCGCGGTCGGGGCGGGACACCGGCGGGTGGGAGCGGCGGAACTTCTCCACGATCATCGACTTGCCGTTGTTGGTCGGACCGATCAGCAACAGGTTGGGCATCCGCTGCTTGGACGGCCAGGCCAGCAGGGTCTCCAGCCGCTCCAGCGCCGCGACGGCGCGGGGATAGCCGATCCACCGGTCGGCCCGCACGTACCGCAGCCTCTCGGCGTCCGGTAGCCGCGCGATCTGCTGGGCGGCCGGATGCAGGTGCGACAGGTCCACCGGCTCATCGGCGCTCACCACTGCTCGATCACCTCGAACGGTCTGGCCGCGGCTTCGTCGGCCGGGGCAGAGGGCGGTACCGCCGGATTCGTCGGCAGCGGCCGGGACGGTACCTCGGTGCGGCGTTGGCGGTCGCGGCGGGCCTTGCGGGTGGAGGCCGACGCGGTATCGGTGATCTCGCGCATCTGCTCCACCATGGCGAACAGCGCGTTCTCATCCACCTCGGCCCGTCCGAGGTCGCGCAGCCGCGCGATGGCGGCTTTCTGTTCCCAGGCGGTGATCGGCGGCCGCGCCAGCGTCCGGTAGCCGACCTCCACGTAGGTGAAGCCGTCGGGGGACAGGGCCCAGATCCGGCTGATGTCGCGCGGGTCGCGGCGCAGGACGAACCGGCCCAGCCTCTCGCGGCGGGCGATCCACGGTTTCAACGCGTCGCTGTAGTACTGCACGTGGTCGATGACGAACCCCGACCGCGACAGGGCCCGGCGGATCACCGGCAGGAAGTCCACCAGGAACGCCGTCTGGCTGGTCACCGTCACCGGCGGGGCCGCTGCGGCCTTGTCCGCCCAGACCCCGGCCGGGGTGCGGCCCAGCGTCTCGTGCACCTGGCCGTGGTAGGAGGCGACCGCCAACGCCAGCCAGCGTTGCAGCTCCGCCAGCGTCAGTGCGGCCGTGCCGTCGCTGTCATAGGCTCCGCGCTCGGCGGTGCTGGAGAAGGTGGTGCCGGGCAGCTCGTGCACCATCTGCATCGTCGTGCCGATCAGCCGCTCGACGATCCCGCCGAAGTGCGGCCTGCCGGGCGGACGGTAGCCCACCTTGATGCCGTGCTGGTCACAGCCGCGGCGCAGGGCCTCGCTCTTGAACTCCGCGGCGTTGTCCACGTACAGCTCGCACGGTTTGCCGCTCATCGGCCACTGCGCCTCCACCCCGAGCCGCTCCAGCCAGGGCCGCTTGTCGGTCGCCGTGTGCGCCAGGCACAACCCGACCGAGGTCGCCGATGGCGCTTCCAGGGTCACCACCAGGCCCACCACGCACCGGCTGGCCACGTCGATCGCCGCGGTCAGGTACGGTCGGCCGATCGGCAGCCGGTGCTGTTCGTCGACCACGATCACGTCCACCGGCGTATGGTCGACCTGCACCTGCTCCAACAGTCCAGTGACCACGGGCGGGGCACCGCCTGCCGAATGCAGCGGGCGGGCCGCCTCGCTTCCCTGCCGCGCGGTGGTGACCGTCAGCGGGTCCAGCCGGGCGATCCGGCGCAGCACCGTCCCCCGTGAGGGAACCCGCAGACCGCGGGCCCGGCACCGGCGCGCGATCTCCTTGCAGATCGATACGACCGTGCGGCGCTGCCGCGTCAGGTACCGCTCCCGCAGCACCTCCTGAACGATCGCCTCGACCTCCTGCGGCAACCGCCCACCCCCACGACCGCCGCTGGAGCGGCCCGGCAACAGATCCGACACCACTTTCTCGCCAGCGCGCCACCGCCTGAGCAGCACGTACACCTGGCGTCGGGAGATCCGCAGCGTCGCCGCGGCCTTATCGGCCTCTGCCAGGCCCACCGTGCCCTTCTCCGCGAGCGGGCCGATCACCTCGGCCTGCCTCACTGCGGTCTCCCATGCCTGGGCGGGAGCGGTCAGGACGCCGCGTTCGGTCACCGGTTCGTCCGCCATCGCCAAGCCCTCCGCCGTGCGCGCGACTACGGCCGATTCGACCGTAGTGCAGGCGGGTCCGGGATGTCCGGGGAACCCGCATTTCCCTGCACTCAGCGGCGAACCTCCAGCTCACCCGTGCACGCGACTACGGACATTCACAACCCCCTGCCCCGCCCCGGCGCCCTCACCCTCGCCCAGGCGAGCGCCGAGTTCCTGGACCGGTTCCGCGGCCAGCCGCACACCCGCCGCGCCTACGCCCAGACCCTTGTTGCCCTGGAGCAGGCGGCCGTGTGCGGACCCTCCGCGCCGGTCGAGGTTGCCTTCACCCCCGACGCGGCGGCCGCCGCCCTGGCCCGCTGGGAGAGCGCGGCCCCGGCCACGTGGAACAAGCACCTGGCCGCCCTGCGCTCCTTCGCCTCCTACTGCGCGCGCCGGGAGTGGCTCACCACCGACCCCACCCATCTGTTGGAGCGGCGCAAGGAGCCCCGCCGCGGTGACAAGTCCGTCCCCGCCGCCCGGCTGGAAGCCCTGTTCACCGACCCGGACGTGAGGCTGCGCGAGAAGGTGCTGTGGCGGATGCTGTACGAGACCGCGGCCCGCGCTGAGGAGATCCTCACCCTGGACGTGGGTGACCTGGACATGGCCATGCGCCGGGCCCGGGTTCGCTCCAAGGGCGGTGCGATCGAGTACGTGCACTGGGCCACCCCCACCGCCCGCCTGCTGCCCCGGCTGTTGAACGGGCGCACCACAGGCCCGGTGTTCTGCTCCAACCGCCGCTCCCCGACCGCCGGCGCCCGAGCCCGCGCCCTGGCCGACGTCGACCCCACCACCGGCCGGGGACGGCTGTCCTACCCGCGCGCGGAGTACCTGTTCAAGCAGGCCTCGAAGAAGTACGACCCGCACGGGCAGGGGTGGACGCTGCACCAACTGCGCCACTCCGCCCTCAAGCACCTGGCCGCCGAAGGCCGCAGCGCCCCCGAACTCCAGGCCAAATCACGCCACGCCCACCTGGCCACCCTGGGCAAGTACGTGCGCCTGGGCGAGGAGACCGCTGCCCGGATCACCGCCGAACACGACCCGTACAACCGGCGCGCTCCACGCCGCTGAACAGCGATCAACGTCGTGCCCTTCTCACCGTCGTCGACGGCCAGCCGGACGGCGTGCCGGTGGAGGAGCCTCACCAGGGGACATAAGCTCTGTTGCCGCTTCGTCACGTATTCCGGTCGCCCCCCCACCTGGACCGGCACCCGCTCACCAGGCAGCGGGAGCACGCGGTCCGCGCCCACCTGCTCCAGATGACCGGCGACACCGCGCGGGCGGCCGCGCTCTACCGCCAGGCGGCCGACCTGACCGCGAACCGGGTCGAGCAGCGCTACCTGCTCGGCCGAGCCGGCGACCTTGACTGAGCGGCGCGGCGGCCGACACGCGGGGACCGCGGCCGAGCCCCCGGCGCGCCCGCGCACCGGGCTCAGTGGTCCACGGTGACCACGATCTTGCCGAACTGCCTGCCGGACTCCATGTGCCGGTGGGCCGGCACGATCTGCTCCAGCGGGAAGAGCCGGTCCACCACCGGGCGCAGCGAGCCGGCGCGCAGGCCCGAGCCGATGAAGGCCGCGGCGCGGCGCATCCGCTGCGGGTCGCGGGTCACCTCCAGCATGGTGTAGGTGCGCAGGTTCAGCGCCGGCATGCCCAGGTCGAAGCCTGGATAGGGCGTGGGCCGCCCGCTCTGCGCGCCCCACAGGAACACGGTTCCGCCGGGGGCGGTGGCCCGGGCCAGCTCGACCACGCCCGGACCGGCCACGGCGTCGAAGACGAACTCGGCGCCGCGGCCACCGGTGATCTCCGCCAGGCGCCGCACCACGTCCTCCTCGTCGGAGACGACCACCTCGGCCGCCCCCTCGTCCAGCAGCCGCGCCCGCTTGCCGCGCGTGCGGGTCACGGCGACGGGCGTGGCGCCGATCCGGCGGGCGGTCCGGATCGCGGCCAGGCCGACGCCGCTGGACGCCGCGGTCACCACGACCACGTCGCCCGCGCGCACCCCGCCCAGCTCCACCATCGCGCCGTAGGCGGTGAGGTGGGCCATCCACACGGCCGCGCCGGACACCGCGTCCACTCCGTCCGGGCGCGGCAGCAGCGCGCACGCCGGCACGATCGCCCGCTCGCCGTACACGCCGTAGTCGTTGTGCGAGAAGTTCGGCACGACGCTGACCGCCTGCCCCGCCGCCAGGCCCGCCGCCCCGGCGCCGACCGCCTCGACCACCCCGGCCGCCTCGTTGCCGAGCCGGGCGGGCAGGCTCCTGACCGGCTCGATGTAGCGGCCGCTGCGGAACAGCGCCTCGGCCCGGTTCAGCCCGATCGCGTCGACCCTGATCCGCACCTCGCCGGGCCCCGGCTCGCCGACCTCCAGGTCCTCCAGCCGCAGCACCTCCGGTCCGCCGGTCTGGTGGAACCGCACGGTCCTCGCCATCGCCCGCCCCCTCCTCGGCGCCCGCGGGCGCCGGGACCACATAGTACGATCACCATCGAACTTCGACGGCGATCGTACTATGTGGACATGGAACGCGCACCGGCCCATCCGGACGTCTCGGAGTTCGACCTCCAGCGGGTGCTCGACGCCCTGGTCGACCCGGTGCGCCGGAGCATCGTCATCCAGCTCGACGCCGCCGGGGAGGACATCGCCTGCGGCTCGTTCGACCTCTCCGTCAGCAAGTCGACGGCCACCCACCACTTCAGAGTGCTGCGCGAGGCGGGCCTGATCCGGCAGCACTACGCCGGCACCTCGCGGATGAACACCCTGCGCCGCGCCGAGATGGACCGGGCCTTCCCGGGGCTGCTCGACGCCCTCGTCCGAGCCGCGCGGCGGCCCGCGAGGCGCTGACCCGCCCCCGGCGCGCGGTCAGCGCTCGGCGGACGGCTGCTCCGCTGCCGGGACCGGGATCCAGTTGCCGTGGAAGCCCGCGGGAACCCGCACCGGCACGTGCACCTCGGCGAGCGGCGGCGCGGCGAGGTCGGCGGCGTCCAGGATCGCCAGGTAACTCGTGCCGGCGCCGCGGTCGTGGGCGAAGGTCATCAGGTAGCCCTCGTTCTCACCGGTCCCCGCCCGGGGCGCGAAGACGGCCTCGCCGCAGGTGTGGCCCGCGGGCAGCCGGTGCTCGGCCCGTACGCCGCCGCCGGCGAGGTCGTAGGCGTAGATCCGCGAGCGCTCGGGCTCGGCGTCCAGGCTGAAGCTCGTCGTGTAGCCGTAGCGGTGGGGGAGCCCGAGCACGGAGTCGGCCACCCGGGGGAACTCGCTGGGCGCGTCGTCGAGCGGCTCCTCGGCGACCGCCCCCGACCTGAGGTCCAGCGTCCAGCGGTACACGACCGGGAGCCCGCCCGCCAGGTCGTCGGCGCCGCCGCGCCACAGCGTGGGGACGCGGGTGCCGATGACGGTGATCGTGTCGCCCGCGGCGTCCTCGAAGGCGTTCATGGTGTGCCACACGTAGCAGGGGGCGACGTCGAACCAGCGCACGGGCGCGTCCTCGCCGGCCGTCCGCGCCAGCACGCCGAACCGGGCGCGGTGCGCGTCGTCCCAGCGCCACGGCGGCCCGCCCGCCGCGGCCTGGGCGGCGTCGAACACGACCGGCAGGTCCATGAAGACGACGTGCCCGCGGGTGATGGCGAAGTCGTGCATCATCGTCGCCCGCGGCACGTCCACGACCCGGGTCTGCACCAGCTCGCCGGCGGCCGAGGCGCGGTGGAAGCTCAGGTACGGCGGGCGCAGGCGGTAGCCGAAGAACAGCAGTTCTCCGGTGATCGGGCAGGTCTTCGGGTGCGCGGTCATCGGCGTGCGCAGGGCTCCGTCGAAGGTGTACGCCCCGATCGTGGCGAGGTCGGGCGTCAGCTCGTAGGGGAAGCCGCCCTCCTCCAGGGCGAACAGCCGCCCCGCGTGCGCGATCAGGTGGGTGTTGGCGGTGGTGACGCGGTAGTCGATCCGGCCCGTCTCCTGGTCGAAGGCGAGCGCGAAGCGCGACTCGCCGGGGTGCTCGTACAGCGGCGTGCGCACGTACCGGTTGCGGTACCAGCGCGCCCTGCCGCCGTCGAGCGCGATGGTGTGGATCATGCCGTCGCCCGCGAAGGAGTGCGGCGACCAGCCGGTGCGGGGGTTGGGCCCGTTGCGGAAGAACTGCCCGCTGAGCTCGGCCGGGATCTCGCCGACGACCCTGGACGGCTCCAGGGTCACCTCTTCGGAGACCGGCGCGTTGTTGCCCGCCAGGTGCAGCGGCACGGTTTCGGACATGGTGGATCTCCTGTCGGAGAGTGATGGAGACGCCGACAACTGTGCACGAGGGAATTCGCGGACAACAGTCTTGTTCTTCCCGACCGCCTCAGCCGCCCAGTAGAAACCCAGGTGGGAGCGGTGCGGAAAAGTCCGGACCGGGCCGCTGCCGGATCGGATCCGGCACCCGTGGCCGGCGGCCCGTCGTCACCGTCGGTGTTCGCGACGGCCGCTGCGAGGACGGCGGGAGCCCGCGGTGGACGCCGGGCCGCCCGGTCAGTCCAGGCCGCGTAGGAAGGCGAGCAGCAGCGCGGTGAGTTCGGCGGGGGAGTCCTCGGGGGCCAGGTGGCCGGCGTCCGGGAGGGTGCGCAGCCGCGCGCCGGGGATGCGGGCCGCCAGCTCGCGGCCGCGGTCGACCGGGATCCAGCTGTCGGCCTCGCCCCAGCAGACCAGGACGGGCGGCTCGATCCCGCCGTAGCGGCCGCTCATCGCGTCGGTGTAGCGCTGGTCGCCCAGGCGGGCGCCGACCTGGCGGTAGAAGGCGTCCTGGCCGTCGGCGCCGAGCCACGGCCGCACCAGGGCGTCGAGGACGGACGGGTGGAGTCCGGGGCCGCTGGCGGACTCGACATAGGCGCGGAGCAGGGCGGAGTGCAGCGCGGCGGGCAGTCGCCGGAAGACCTCGGCGTGCTCGCCGACCAGCTGGAAGAAGGGGCTGCCCCAGGGGGAGAGGGCGACGGCGTCGACCAGCGCCAGCCTGCGGTAGGGCACGCCGTGCAGCAGGTGGGCGCCGAGCGCCACCGCGCCGCCGGAGTCGTGCGCGACCACCAGCGGGCGCTCCAGGCCCCAGTGGTCGAGGAGGGCGGCGAAGACGCCGCCGAGCGCGGCCAGCGAGAGGTCCTGGCCCGCGGACTTCTCCGACGCGCCGTATCCCGGCATGTCCCACACGTACACCCGGTGGTGGCGGGCCAGCGCGCGGGCGGTGCCGCGCCAGATGTAGGAGGAGAAGGGCGTGCCGTGCAGCAGCACCACCGGCTCGCCGTCCGGATCGCCGAAGCGGTCCCAGTGGACCTCGCCCGAGCCGCTGGGGTACCGGGCGGTCAGCCGCCATTCGCGCATGTCCCCGTGCCTCCTGCTCCCGTCGGGCTCCGGCCGTCCGGCCGGGCCGGTGCGCTCCGCGGGGCCGGCGGGCGCCGCCCCGGCTCAGGGCTCGGTGGTGGGCGCCTCCTCCCGCGCCGCGCGGTCGCGGCGCTCGGCCGCTCCGACGGGGCAGGACGCGTTCGCCGTGCAGGCGGCGCGGTCGCACAGCCGGCACAGGTACTGGGCGTCGCCGACCTGCTCGTAGAGGCGCGCGAGCAGCTTCGCCAGCAGCCCGGCCAGCGCCTGGCGGTCGTCGTCGTCCAGGGCGGCGACGGCCTCGGCCAGCGGGCCGCCGCGCGCCGCGAGCAGCCGCCGGGCGGCCCGGCGGCCCGCCCGGGTGGGGTGGACCGTGACCCACCGCCCGGTGGTGGGGCGCCGCTCGACCAGGTCGTCGGCGACCAGCGCGTCGACCATCCGGGCCGCGGCGGACTGGGTGAGCCCCACCCTGCGCCCCAGCTCCGTGACGCTCACCCCGGGGTCGGCGGCCAGGGTGACCAGCGCCGCGGCGGCGCTGGTGCTCACCCCCGCCGTACGGGTGGCGTCGCTCAGCGCCAGGTCCGTCAGCGCCAGCGCGGCCGCCCCCAGCAGGTTCGCCGTCCGAGCCGAATCAGCCACACTTCAGGCTAACATGCATGACTCATGAATTCCAATTGGGATCTGAGCTGCTGCGGAGCCTTGATCGTGACGGATATCGGGGACTTGCCCGCTGCCGGCCCGGTCACCGGTCCCAGGTGACCGGGAGGCTCTTCACCCCGTAGACGTCCGCGGTCTCCGAGCGCAGGTCGACCTCGTCGGCCGGCACGGCCAGGCGCAGGGTGGGGAAGCGGTCGAACAGCGCGGGGAAGGCGACCCGCATCTCGACGCGCGCCAGCTGCGCGCCCAGGCACAGGTGGACGCCGTGGCCGAAGGCCAGGTGTCCGCCGGCCTGCCGCCGCAGGTCGAGCGCGTGGGGGTCGGCGAAGCGCTCGGGGTCGCGGTTGGCGGTGTTGTAGGACAGGATGACCGTCGTACCGGCCTCGATGGTCTGGCCGCCCAGCTCGACGTCCTCCAGCGCCGTCCGCATGGACGTCTTGACGACGCTCAGGTAGCGCAGCAGCTCTTCCACGGCCCCGTCGATCAGCGCGGGCTCGGCGCGCAGTGCGGCCAGCTGCTCCGGATTGCGCAGCAGGGCGAAGGTGCCCAGCGCCAGCATGTTCGCGGTGGTGTCGAAGCCGGCCGACAGCAGGATGAGGCTCATCCCCTTCAGCTCCTCGTCGGTCAGATCGGTGCCGGTCAGCTCGCTGAGCACGTCATCGGTGGGCTTCGCGCGCTTGGCCGCCACCAGCCCGGCGAGGTACTCCTGGGTCGCGGTGTAGGCGGCGTACAGCTCCTCGTCGCCCGCCTCCCCGCTGAGGAAGGTCTCGATCTGCTGCTGGAACAGGTCCCGGTCCTCGTAGGGCACGCCCAGCAGCTCGCAGATGACGATGGCGGGGATGGGCTTGGCGAAGCCGGCCGCCAGATCCGCCGGCGGCCCGGCCTGCTCCATGGCGTCCAGCCGGTCGGCGGTGATCTGCTCCACCCGCTCGGTGAGCTGTCGCATCCGCCGCGCGGTGAACCGGCCGGCCAGCGGCTTCCGGTAGCGGCTGTGCAGCGGCTCGTCCATCAGGAGGAACTCCCCGGGCGGCGCCGCCGGGATCTCCATACCGGTGATGTCGAGGGTCGGGTGCTGCATGAGCTCCTTGCGGGAGCTGAACCGCTGGTCGGCCAGGACCGATCTGATCAGCTCGTGCCCGGTGACCAGCCAGCCCGGCCGGCCGCCGGGGAACGGATAGCGGCTGATGGGGCCGTGCCGCCGGGCGTCGAGCAGCTCCGCCGGCGGGTCGAAGGGGCAGCCGGACCGGCGGGACGTCGGCATCGTCGTCACGGTGTGGAGGGGGTCACCCATGGCCGTTCCTCATTTCCTGGCGGCGGGCTCGCGGGAGCCGCGCCGCCATCGATCGCAGTGACGCGGGCGGCGGCGCTCCGACCAGAGGCGCCCGCCTGTGCATGACGCCACTGTGGCACAGTTATGGCACCACAGCAATCAAGTGTCATCCGTGAGTGGTGCCATACTGACGTCAGGCGACGGTTTCGGCTCAGCCTGGCCCGGCGGGCGGGCCCGTGTGCAGCGGGCTCGCCAGCTCGACCCGGGCGGGGGCGAAACCATGCCGCTGGTAGAAGCCGATGGCCGCGGTGTTGGCGGCGAAGGCCGACACGCGCGCCTCATTGGCGCCCCTGGCGCGCGCCCACGCCAGGAAGCGGCGCACCAGCGCGGACCCGAAGCCGGTGCCGCGGTGGGCGGGTGCGACGCGCATGCTCTCCAGCTCCGCGACCCTGGCGCCCGGGCGCAGCGGATCGGCGCCGCGCAGCCGGCCGACCAGGTAGCCGACCGGCTCCGGGGCGCGGGCGAGCAGCACGAGGCCGTCGTCGGCCTCCAGCAGCGGCGCGTAGTACGCGTGGCCGTGCCGCAGCGGCCAGCCGGGGTCGGCGAAGGGGTCGCGCTGGGCGCCGTCCTCGGCGAACAGCCCGGCCACCTGGGCGACGAGCGCGTCGAGCTCGCCCGGTCCTGCGGCGGTGACGCGCAGCGCGGGGACGGCCATGCCCACCGACCCTAGCCGCTGCGACCTGCCCGGATAAATGCTTCGGCCGCACCCGGCGGGGCCGTCCGCCGGGACCGGTCCGCTCAGCGGGCCAGCAGCTCGCGCAGGGCCGCGGCGATGGCGGCCGGCGCCTCCTCGGCCATGAAGTGGCCGTGGTCGACCGTGCCGTGGCGCAGGTCCGAGGCCCACGCGCCCCACAGCGCTGCGGCGTCGAAGCCCAGGGCGGCGCCCCAGTCCTGCTGGAGGACGGTGACGGGCATGGCCAGCCGCCTGCCCGCGGCGCGGTCGGCGCGGTCGTGCTCGGCGTCGGCGCCGGCCGAGGCGCGGTAGTCGGCGACGATCGACGGCACGGCCGCGCGGCAGGCGTCCAGGTAAGCGGCGCGCACCTCCGCCGGGATCGCGGCCGGGTCCTTGGCCCAGATGTCGAGGAAGTGGCCGAAGAAGGCGTCCGGGGCGGCCGCGACCAGCCGCTCGGGCAGGCCGGGCGGCTGGGCCATCAGGTAGAGGTGGAAGCCGACGGCGCCGCCGATACCGCGCATCGCCTCCCACATGTCCAGGGTGGGCAGCACGTCCAGGCAGGCCAGGTGGGTGATGGCGCCGGGGTGGTCGAGCCCGGCGCGGAAGGCGACCAGCGCGCCCCGGTCGTGCCCGGCCAGCGCGAAGCGCTCGTGCCCGAGCGCGCGGGCCAGTGCGACGGTGTCGGCGGCCATGGTGCGCTTGGAGTAGACGGTGCCGTCGGTCTCGGCGGGCTTGCCGCTGGCGCCGTAGCCGCGCAGGTCGGGGCAGATGACGGTGTGGTCGGCGGCCAGGTCGGCGGCGACGTGCCGCCACATCAGGTGCGTCTGCGGGAAGCCGTGCAGCAGCACGATCGGGCTGCCCGAGCCGCCGACGGCCGCGTTGAGCGACACGCCGTCGGCGACGGGGACGCGCCGGTAGTCGAATCCGGGGATGGAAAGTGCCATGGTTCGTGTCCGTTCTTCGTCGGTGGACCGGTGCTTCGAGCGTGCCGGGCGCGGATGAGCATCCGATGAGCGCTCCACCGCGAGCAGGGGCGAAGCGACGGAAAGGGGGCGCGGGATGGGGGTGGAGTTCGGTGTGCTCGGGCCGGTGGCGGCCTGGGACGCCGCCGGGGAGCCGATCGCGCTCAAGGGGCCGCGGCACCGCGCGGTGCTGGCGCGGCTGATCGTGGCCCGCCGCCGCGTCGTCCCCGTCGACCTGCTGGTGGACGACCTGTGGGCCGAGCCGCCCGCGGGCGCGGTGGCGGCGGTGCGCACCTTCGTGGCCGCGCTGCGCCGCGCCCTGGAACCCCAGCGCGCGCCGCGCGCCTCGGCGCGGCTGCTGACCACCGAGGGCCCCGGCTACGCGCTGCGCGCGGAGCCGGACGCGGTGGACGCCTGGCGCTTCGAGCGGGCGGTGGCGGCCGCGGCGAGCCTGCCCGCCGGCGACGCGCTCGCGCGGCTGGACCGGGCGCTGGACTGGTGGCGCGGCCCCGCCTACGCGGAGTTCGCCGATGCGCCCTGGGCGGTCGCGGAGCGCTCCCGGCTGGCCGAGCTGCGGCTGCGCGGCGTCGAGCGGCGCGCCGAGGCCCGGCTGGCCCTCGGGCTGGCGGCCGAGGCGGTGCCGGATCTGGACGCGCACGTCGCCGAGCACCCGTGGCGCGAGGACGCCTGGCGGCTGCTGGCGCTCGCGCTGTACCGGACCGGGCGGCAGGGCGACGCGCTCGCCGTGCTGCGCCGGGCCAGGACCCTGCTGGTCGAGCAGCTGGGCGTGGACCCGGGCCCCGCGCTGCGGCGGACCGAGGACGACATCCTGCACCAGGCCGCGCACCTGGACGACCCGTCCGGCCCGGGCGGGGCGGCGGCGCGGGTGTGGGCGCGGGCGGCCGCCGCCTACGACCGCACGGTGGCGTCCGGCGCGCGGGCCCGGCTGGAGTCGACCGTCGGCCTGCTGCGCAGCCTCGCCGTGACGGGGGGCGGCGGGCTGGAGGCGGCCCGGCGGCACCGGTCGGCGGCCATCGCGGCCGCCGAGGAACTGGGCGACGCGGAGCTGACCGCCCGGGTGATCGGGGCCTACGACGTCCCGGCGATCTGGACCCGCTCCGACGACCCCGAGCACGCGGCGGGCGTGGTCGCCGCGGCCGAGCGGGCGCTGGCCGCCCTCCCGCCCGGCGGCCACGACGCGGAGCGGGCGCGGCTGCTGGCCACCATCGCGCTGGAGTCGCGCGGCACTCGGGCGGCGCGCGGACCGGAGGCGGCCGAGCAGGCCGAGCGGATCGCCCGCCGCCTGGACGACCCCGCGCTGCTGGCCTTCGCGCTCAACGGCCGGTTCATGCAGAGCTGCCACCGGGCGGGCCTGGCCCCGCGGCGGGACGCGATCGGCGCCGAACTGGTGGCGCTGTCCGCGCGGCACGGCCTGGTCACCGCCGAGGTGCTGGGCCACCTGGTCCGCCTCCAGGCACGCGGCGCGCTCGCGGACTTCGACGGCGCCGACGCCCACGCGGCCGCCGCCGACCGCCTCGCCGAACGGCACGAACTGCCGCTGGTGGCCGTCTTCACCGGCTGGTACCGCGCACTGCGCCTGGCCGAGGCCGACCGGGCGGCCGAGCCCGAGGCCGCCTACCGGGACGCCATCGCCCTCCTGGACGGCGCCGGCATGCCGGGCCTGGAGCGCGGCCTGCCCGCGCTCGCCCGGCTCTGCCTGCGCCTGCGCCGCGGCCGCGCCCCGTCCGACGGCCCCGCCGACTGGGGCCCCTACGAGCCGTGGACCCGCCCGCTACTGCTGCTGGCCGCCGACCGCCGCGCCGAGGCGGCCGCCGCGCTGCGCGAACTCCCTGACCCGCCGCACGACCTGCTGCTGGAGGCGATGTGGTGCCTGGCCGCCCGCGCCGCCATCGCCGTCGGCGACCGCGAACTGATGGAGCGCGCCCGCAGCGCCCTCGCCCCGGCCGCCGGAGAACTGGCCGGCGCGGGCAGCGGCCTGGTCTCCCTGGGCCCGGTGGCCGACCACCTCGCCGACCTGGACGCGGCGCTGCGACGGGGTCGGTGAGGCGGGGCCGGTCCTCTCCGGAGGTCAGTGCCAGTCC
Organism: Allonocardiopsis opalescens; assembly: GCF_003002095.1. Classification (GTDB taxonomy): domain Bacteria; phylum Actinomycetota; class Actinomycetes; order Streptosporangiales; family Streptosporangiaceae; genus Allonocardiopsis; species Allonocardiopsis opalescens. The sequence goes on from NZ_PVZC01000004.1 coordinate 607,421, forward strand.
AGTGTCCGGTCTTCCACCACCACGGCCCTCACCCCGTCGATCTCGACGCCGCGTTCGAGGGCGTCGGCGATGTCGCTGAGCATCGCGGAGACGCTGGGCCACAGGGGGTCGAACTCTGCCGTTTCGACCTTGTCCCACCGCATGACGCATCCGTTCAGCGGGCCGGAGCGCAGGTCGACGAAGAGTTCGCCTCCGCCGCCGTCGCCGGCGACCGGTAGCCACACCGGCAGCCAGCCGGCGACCGGTGTGCCCGCGGGTTGGGCGAGCAGCGCGGCGATGTCGTCCTCGGGCACGCCCTCCATCCACGTCTCCAGCAGGGACTCGCGGGTGTCGACGACGCCATCGATGTCATGCGGCGCGTAGCCGGGCGGTATCAGGCGGCCGCCGACATGGCCCGTCACCCCGCACGACATCCGCCACCACGCGACCAGATCCGGCGGCAGCGGCCGGTTCAGCAGGGCGGAGACGAAGTCCAGATCCGCGCGCCGCACGGGCGGTCGCAGGCATGCGGCCGTGCCGGGGGCGTGCACACCCAGCCAGGAGACGACCTGACGCCATGAGGATCCGGCATCGCTAGGCACCGAGACATCATGCCATCGGATAACGGCCGCATGGACCCGCCGGGTGCGGTGGGGCCGCGCCCGGCGGGGGGAGGGGGTCAACTCAGCACTCGGTGTCGGCGGCGGGCAGGCGGCCGGTCACCAGGTAGCGGTCGATGTGCTCGATGGCGCATTCGTTGCCCATGCCGTACAGCACGTGGCCGGGGCCGTCGTGGTAGACCGTGCGGCTGCCCGGCACCTGGTCGACGACGCGCTCGGTGCCGGCGAAGTCCAGCCAGGTGCCCGCGCCGAGCAGCGGCGGGACCTCGTCGGGCAGCGGCGCGGGCGGGTTGGACACCGGGGCGGGCCAGCCCGCGCAGGCGGTCGAGGCGTGCGCGATGAGCGGGAAGGACGCCCCGTTGTTCGGCGCGATCCGCTCGATCCGCTCCACGGTCGCCGCCAGCTCCTCGTGGTCGTCGTAGTAGGGGTACTCCAGGCACTCGGTCAGCCCGGGCGTGCCGATCATCGGATACGGGTTGCCCTGCGGGCGGGCGAAGCCCGAGGCGTCGCCCTCGTCGACCGCCAGCCGCAGCGCCTCGCCCAGCGCGGGCCAGGCGGCGGGGCCCTGGATGGACTGCTCAAGAGCCTGTAGTTCCCGGCCGGTGAGGCTGACGTCGCGGGCGGGCGCGGGGATCGGCTCGATGTCGGCGGCGGCGACCAGGGCCCGCCATTCGGCTTCGGCGTCGCGGCCGTGCATCGCGCAGGACGCGTCGGCCGCGCACCAGTCGAAGAAGCGCTGCAGCGCCGACTCGTTGTCGCGTGCGATGGCGTCGAGTTCGGCCTCCCAGTCGCCGGTGCTGTGGTTGCCGGTGCCGTCCAGCACCATGGTGCGGATGCGGTCGGGGAACAGCCGCGCGTAGGCCTGGCCGAATATGCCGCCGTAAGAGGCGCCGTAGTAGTTCAGCCGCCGCTCGCCGAGCGCGCGCCGGATCGCCTCCATGTCGTGGGCGTGGCTCGCGGAGTCCATGTGGTCGAACAGCACCGGGTCCCTGTCGCGGCACGCGGCCGCCCGCTCCCGGTTCTCGGCGGCCAGCCGGTCCAGGCCCGCCTGGTCGGCCGGGTACGCCGGCGTGCGCGGCAGCACCAGCTCGTACATGTCGCACGGCAGCTCGTCGCTGAGGCCCGGGTAGCCGCGGGTGTCCCAGGTGACGAGGTCCATGTGCTCGCGCAGCCCGCTCATCGGCTCGGCGAAGTAGTCGCGCAGGTAGGTGATCCCGGAGGCGCCGGGTCCGCCCGGGTTGATGAGCACGGAGCCCTCGGCGCCGCCGGGGCCGGTGGCGGGCAGCCGCGCCAGCATCAGGGTGATGTGCCGTCCGCGGGGCCGCTCGGGGTCGACGGGCACCCGCAGCTCGGCGCACTCCATGCCGGTGCCGGCATCGCCGTCGGGACACGCGCCCCAGTCGAGCCGCCCGCCCCCGGACGCCTGCGGTTCGGCCGCTGACGCGGCCGCGAGCGAGAACGGCAGCAGCGCCGCGGCGAGCATTCCCGCCGCGGCGGCCCGTTCGAGTGTTCGGCGCACTGGCTCCTCCAAACTGGCCTGATCGGCCGGATGGTCGTGGATCGCGTCCGCAAGGCTTCCGTGCGGCCGCCCCCTCGCGCGTCGGGCCGGGGCGTGGGATCGCGCCTCAGCCCCGGGCCGCACGCCGCGCTCCGAACCGGCCGGCCTCCGACCACGGGATGACGTGCCCGGGTCGGAGGCGGCGGCGCGGACCGGCGGGTATCGTCAGCGCGTGGATGAGCGTGGGGCGGCGCCCGGCCCGGGCGATGACACCGACGACGGGCGGGCGGCGTTCCTGGCCCGGCCGCTGCGGCGGCGGGAGCTGATCGCGCTGGACGCGCTCGCCGCCCTCGCGTACCCGGTGGTGCTGCTGGCCTACCCGTTCAGCCAGGACCTGGCGGCCCGCTCGTGGGGCGAGCTGCCGCTGTGGGCGGTGTGGCCCCTGGTGGCCGCCACCGCGGCGCCGCTCGCGGTGCGGCGGCTTTGGCCGCTGCCCGTGCTGGGCGCGGTGCTGGCGGCGACGGCGGTGTCCGTCGCGCTGCTGGGCGTGCGCGAGCCCTTCCTCGCGGTCGCGTTCGCGCTCTACCCGGTGGCGCTGTCGACCCCGCGCCGCCGCTGGGAGCCCAGTGTCGCGATCGCGGTCGGCTGCGTGGTGCTGGCCGCCACGATGACGACGATGGGCAGCCCGGTCGGCACGGGCGGCATCGGCATGGTGCTGATCGGGCTGGTGCTGATCGGCGGCTCCTGGACCATCGGCCGCGCGGTGCGCGAGCGGCGCGCCTACGCGGAGCGCACGGCCGAGCGGCTGGCGGAGCGGCTGGCCGAGCGCGCCGTCACCGAGGAGCGGCTGCGCATCGCCCGCGAACTGCACGACGTGGTCGCCCACGGCATGAGCCTGGTGGCGGTGAAGGCGGGTGTGGCCCGGCACGTGCTGCGGGAGCGGCCCGAGGAGGCGGCCGACGCGCTCGGCGTCATCGAGACGGCCAGCCGCTCGGCGCTGACCGAGATGCGGCACATGCTGGGGGTGCTGCGCTCGGAGTCCGACGGGCCGGGGGGCGATCTGGCGCCCGCGCCGGGTCTGGACGGCCTGCCGGAGCTGGCCGAGCGCGCCGCGCGGGCCGGGGTCCGGGTCGAGTTGGACGTGCGCGTGCCCGAGCTGCCCGAGGGCCTGCGGCTGGCGGTGTTCCGGATCGTGCAGGAGGCGGTGACCAACGCGGTCCGGCACGCCGCGCCCACCCGCTGCCGGGTCACCGTGGCGGCCCGCGCCGGGCAGGTGGCGGTGGACGTGGCCGACGACGGCCCCGGCGGCCGGCCCTCGCGCGAGGCCCCGCCCGAGCGCGCGGCCGGACCCGGGCACGGCCTGATCGGGATGCGCGAGCGGGTCGCCGTGTACGGCGGCAGTTTCACGGCCGGGCCGCGCTCCGGCGGCGGCTTCGCGGTATCGGCCCGGCTGCCCTACCAGGCGGCGGCCGTCGGCGGGGCGGCGCGGTGAGCGGCGAACCGGTGCGGGTGCTGGTCGCCGACGACCAGGCGCTGCTGCGCGGCAGTTTCCGGGTGCTGCTGGAGACCGCCCCGGGGCTCTCGGTCGTCGGCGAGGCGGGCGACGGCGCCGAGGCCGCCGAGCTGGCCGCCGCCGAGCAGCCCGACGTGGTGCTGATGGACGTGCGGATGCCGGTGCTTGACGGGATCGAGGCGACCCGCCGCATCTGCGGCTCGCCGCGCACCCCGCACGTGCGGGTGCTGATGCTCACCACCTTCGACCTGGACGAATACGTCTACGCAGCGCTGCGGGCCGGCGCCAGCGGCTTCCTGCTCAAGGACGTGCCGCCCGCCGACCTGCTCGCCGCGGTGCGGGTGGTCGCGGCGGGCGACGCGCTGCTGGCGCCGTCGGTCACCCGGCGGCTGATCGCGGAGTTCGCACGCGGCCCGGCCCCGGCGCCGCCCGCCCGGGGCCTGGAGGGGGTCACCGCGCGCGAGCGCGAGGTGCTGGTGCTGATCGCACGCGGCCTGTCCAACGGCGAGATCGCCGACCGGCTACGGCTGAGCATGGCGACGGTCAAGACCCACGTGGGCCACCTGCTCACCAAACTCGACGCCCGCGATCGCGCGCAGCTGGTGATCCACGCCTACGAGTCGGGCCTGGTCGCGGTGGCGCGGCCGTAGGGTGTCTTCGCCTGGCGGCCCCGGCGGCCCGGATAACCTGTGCGGCACTGACGCGACCGGTCACGCGCTCGGCCAGGACGAACGGATCAGAGGTCTTCGATGTCGATGTCGGCGACGCGGCTGCTGGTGCTGGGCGTGGTGCAGCGCCACGGGCAGGCGCACGGCTATCTCGTCGGCGTCGAGCTGCACTCCTGGCACGCCCACGAGTGGGCCAACGTCAAGTGGGGCTCGATCTACCACGCCCTGCGCAAGATGACCGCCGAGGGCCTGCTCACCGCCGTCGAGCGCCCGGACGAGGGCGGGCGCACCGACTACACCCTGACCGACCGCGGCCGCGACGAGTACGCCCGGATGCTCAAGGACGCGCTCCGCCAGCCGGCGCACCGCCTCGACCTGCTCTCGGCCGGCCTCGCCCTGCTCCCCTCCCTGCGCAGGGACGAGGCCGTCGCCCTGTTCAAGGAACGCCTGCGGCTGCTGGAGGCCGAACGGGCCCGCATGGACGAACTGGCCGCGTCGTGGACGGAACCGGCCCACATCAGAGAGCTCTACCTGCGCTGGGCCCGCTCGGCCGCCTCCGGCGCCGACTGGACCCGCGGCCTCATCGAGCGCCTGGAGAGCGGCGCCCTCACCATGGCGGGCGAGCGCCGGGACGGAACCGGCGGGACCGGGGCGGGCTGAGGGGCGGTTCGGGGGTATTCAAGTTTGCATAGTTGGGGGGCGGTGGGTCATACTCGGGCGGGGCTCAAATTTTAGTAAGCGCCGCTCCGGTCGAGGTGCCGGACGTTCTGGCGCTCGTGGAGCCGCTCGGTAGAAGCCGGACAGTACCTGACCTACATCCTGGTTACCTTCGGGACGAACCAGCGGTTGACCTGTGTCAAGACGGGTCGCCGACATCCGCCGGGGACGGCCACGGGGCCGCCGTCCCCGCCCAGCCCAGCACGATGCCCAAGAGGAGTCGCAGCATGATCCATACCAAGGGTCTGACCCGGACCTTCCGGGTCAAGGGGGAGACCGTGGAGGCCGTGCGCGGCGTCGACATCGACGTCGAGCGCGGCGAACTCGTCGCCTTCCTCGGCCCCAACGGAGCCGGCAAGTCCACCAGCCTGCGGATGCTGACCACCCTGCTGCCGCCCACGTCCGGCACGGCCACCGTGGTCGGGCGCGATGTGGTCGCCGATCCGGCCGGGGTGCGCCGCCGGATCGGCTACATCGGCCAGGGCAACGGCGCCGGGCACAGCCAGCGGGTCCGCGACGAGCTGATCTGCCAGGGGCGCAGCTACGGCATGGACCGCACGGCCTGCCACGCCCGCGCCGACGAACTGCTGGACTCCCTGGATCTGCGCTCGCTGGCCAAGCGCACGGTGTCCAACCTCTCCGGCGGGCAGCGCCGCCGCCTGGACATCGCCCTGGGCCTGATGCACCACCCCGAACTGCTCTTCCTGGACGAGCCGTCCACCGGGATGGACCCGCAGAACCGCGCCAACCTGTGGGAGCACATCCAGCAGGTGCGCGAGAACTACGGCACCACGATCTTCCTGACCACCCACTACCTGGAGGAGGCCGACACGATGGCCGAGCGGGTCATGGTCATCGACCACGGCCGGGTCATCGCCGACGACACCTCGGCCCGGCTCAAGGACGACCTGGCCGGCGACCTGATCACCATCACCGTCCAGGACGGCGAGGAGGCGGCCCAGGCGGCGCAGACCGCCGAGCGGATCGCCTCGCCGCACGATGTCACCGTCGAGGGCACCGCCGTGCGGCTGCGGGTGACCCGCGGCGAGGCGGTGCTGCCGGAGTACCTGCGGGCGCTGGACGCCGGCGGGCTCAAGGCGCTGACCGCGGAGGTCAGGCGGCCCACCCTGGACGACGTCTTCCTCGCGCTCACCGGGCGCAGCCTGCGCGAGAGCGGCACGGCCGAGCAGGACGGGGGGAAGGCGTGACCGCGACGGTCCTCGACCCGGCTCCCACCCCCTCCGCCACCCCAGGAAAGGCCGCGATGAAACTCGTCACCGACACCGGGATCGTCTTCGTCCGCGAGATGCGCCCGGTCATCCGAGACCCCTTCTCGCTCATCTTCAGCCTGGGCCAGCCGCTGGTCTTCCTCGCCCTGTTCGGACCGCTGCTCACCGGCGTACCGGGCATGGAGCAGGCGGCGGGCGGCTCGGTCTGGCAGTGGTTCGTGCCCGGCATCCTGATCATGATCGGCCTGTTCGGCACCTCCATGTCCGGCGCGAACCTGCTGTGGGAGATGCAGACCGGCGCGCACGAGCGCCTGCTGGTCACCCCGCTCAACCGGGCCGCCCTCCTGGTCGGCCGGGCGCTGAAGGAGATCGCGCCGCTGGTCGTGCAGGCGGCGATCATCGTGGTGTGCGTGATGCCTTTCGGCTTCCGGCTCTACCCGCTGGGAGCGCTGGCCGGGATGCTGCTGCTGGCCGTGTTCGGCGTCGGGATCGGCGCGCTGTCCTACGCGCTGGCGATCGCGGCCAAGAACCGCGAATGGCTGTTCTACGGCGTGCAGCAGACGCTGCTGTTCCCGCTGCTGATCCTGTCCGGGATGATGCTGCCGCTGGAGTCGGGGCCCGGCTGGCTGCGGGCGCTGTCGAACTTCAACCCGCTCACCTACATCGTCGACGCCGAGCGAGCGCTGTTCGCCGGCGACTTCTCCCAGCCCAGCGTCTGGCAGGGCGCCCTGGCGGCGGCCGTGCTGGCCGCGGTCGGGCTGGCGGTGGGCATCCGCTCGATGCGCGGCTCCTCGGGCTGAGGCGCCGGCCGCCCCGCCGGGCGATCCGCCCGGCGGGGCCGGCCCGTGCCGCGCGGGCCGGCCGCGCGGGCCGTATACTCCGGACATGACCTGGCGACATTGATCCAGCACCCGAGGTCGCTCCGCTGACGGCGGACGAGGACCCCCGGGGCCACCGCGCCCCCCGAGTCCTGTCCGAACGGCGGAAAGACCTCAATGAACCCTGCGAAGCTGCTGAATCCACGCGATCCGGGCGCGGCGAATCCGCGCGCCGCCCGCGTCGCTGCGGCGCTGTACGCCTACTGCGCCCTGGACGAACTCGTCCTGCTCTACCCCCTGTACGCGCTGCTGTTCGCCGACTCCGGACTGTCGGTGGCGCAGATCGCGTCGCTGTTCGCCATCTGGTCCGTCACCGGCCTCCTGCTGGAGGTGCCCTCCGGAGTGTGGGCCGACGCGGTGTCGCGCCGGCTGCTGCTGGTGCTCGGCCCGCTGCTCACCGCGGCCGGCTTCGCGCTGTGGCTGCTCTTCCCCTCCTATCCGGCCTTCGCGCTCGGCTTCGTGCTGTGGGGCGCGGGCGGCGCGCTGCAGTCCGGCGCGCTGGAGGCGCTGGTCTACGAGGAACTGGACCGGGTCGGCGCCGCCGACCGGTACGCCCGCGTCATGGGCCGGGCCCGGGCGGCCGGGATCGTCGCCGTGGCGGTGGCCACCGCCGCCGCCATCCCGGTGTACGCGGCGGGCGGCTTCGCCTGGGTGGGGGCGGCGAGCGTCGCGGCCTGCCTGCTGTGCTCGCTGGCCGCCGCGGCGCTGCCCGAGCACCGCGGCGGCCCCGCCGCACCGTACGGATCCGGCGGCGACGATGGCGCGGAGGAGGAGCGCGGCTACCTGGCCACCCTCCGCGACGGCCTGCGCGAGGTGCGCCGCGACCGCTCGGTGCGCGGCGCCGTGCTGCTGTCGGCGCTGGTCTACGGGGTGTGGGGCGCACTGGACGAGTTCGTCCCGCTGCTGGCCGCCGACACCGAGGTGCCGACCTCGATGGTGCCGGTGCTGATCCTGGTCATCTGGTGCGGTGTCACCGTCGGCGGCCTGCTGGCCGGGGCGGGTGAGCGGCTGACGGACCGGGGTCTGGCCGCGCTGCTGGCGGCGGGCGGCGCCGCGATGGCCGCCGGCGCCGTCAGCGGTTCGCCGCTGGGGATCCTCGGCGTCGCGGCGGCCTTCGGCGCCTTCCAGCTGGCCACGGTGGTTGCCGACGCGCGCCTCCAGGCCCGGATCACCGGGTCGAGCCGGGCGACCGTCACCTCGCTGGCCGGTCTGGGCACCGAGCTGACCACGCTGGCGGTGTACGCCGGCTACGGTGCCGCGTCCGCCGCCGCGGGCCACGGCATGCTGTTCGCGGTGTTCGCGCTGGCGTACCCGCTGATGGCGGTGGTACTGGCCCGGGGGCGCCGCGCCCGCCGGGCCGCGCGGACGGGGTGAGCCCGCGGGGGGTCGGCGCCGTCGCCGGCCCCCCGCGAGGGTCAGGCGCGGTCGCCGGGCAGGTCCATCAGCCCGCCGTCGTAGCGGCGGACCAGGAAGCCCGTCGCGAGCAGTAGCGCGCCGGCCAGCGCGAGCCCGCCCACGGCCGAGCCGGTCACCGGCAGCGTCGGGCCGCCGCCGTAGCCCGGGTACTCGGGGTAGCCGGTCGGCTCGGGGCCGGGCGAGGGATCGTCGGTGGGCTCGTCCGTCGGCTCACCGGTCGGGGACGGCTCGTCCGTCGGCTCGTCGGTGGGCTCGGGATCCGGGTCCGGGCTGGGCTGAGGGCTCACGCTCGGGCTGGGCGACGGCTCCGGGCTCGGTGAAGGCTCCGGACTGGGACTCGGTGAGGGCTCAGGGCTCGGGCTGGGCTCCGGCGTGCCGTCGGTCTCGGTGGTGACGCACGAGACGTTGTTGCCGGTGTTCTCCTCGCGGCTGCCGGTGTACACCGTCGCGCAGTTGTCGATCTCGGTGCCCTCCGGAAGGTCGGGGTCGACCTGCACGGTGAAGCTGAAGGTGACGGTCTCCCCGGGCGCCAGCGTGCCCAGCGGGCAGGTGACCGTCAGGCCGCTGGGCGGGCACTCCTCGGGCAGCTCGGTGATCCTGGTGAGCTGCCCGTCCGTCGGGTCCTCCACCGTGACGTCCACCGCCTGCGAGGGCCCGTGGTCGGTGACGGCGATCGTGTACGTGATGGTCCCGTCCGGGCCGACCTCGGCCGGGCCGGTCTTGACGATCTCGACATCGGTCTCGGTGCGCGTCTGGCTGATCAACTGGGTGGACGCGCCCTGCGCGTCCTCGGCCTCGACCTCGGCGCGGTTGACCACATTGGTCCCGTCGGCCAGGTCGGGGCGGACGGTGACCGGGATGGTGAAGCTCACCGACCCGCCCGCCGGCACGGTCAGGCCGGCACCGCCGCAGGTGACGGTCTGACCGGCCGCCGAGCAGCCCGCGGGCAGCGCGCCCACGGTGAGGTCGGCGTCCACGGTGTCGGTCACGGTGACGCCCTCGGCGTCCTCGTCGCCGGAGTTGACCACCGTGACGGTGTAGACGGCGTCGGCGCCGATGATCAGCGGGTCGGGGGAGACGGATTTGGTGATCTCCAGGACGGGAGCGGGCGCCGCGGCCATCGCCACAGTGCCGTCGCCACTCCGGGGCCACTGGGCGGGCAGGGCGAGGAGCGCCCCCGTGGCGGCCGCGTGGCGGAGCGCCTGGCCCTGTCCGGCGCTCGCGCCCGCCGCCTCCGCCGCCGCTTCGGGCGGCGCGGCGTCGGCGCCGCGCGACAGCGGGGCGGCGGTCGCCACCCCCACCACCGCCGCCGCGCCGGCCAGCGCGGAGACCGTCACCAACCGGATCGTGTTTCCCCTGGTGAATCGCCAGGCCGGCCTGTCGCCCATGTCGCTCCCGCGTGTTCGGCTCCCGTACGGGAGCGATCATCCGGGCGGCACCGGCTTCCGGGCGGCGCCCACACCGTGCCGAGGGGAGAACTTGGGACTCCCTTGGCGGACGCCTGCCCGGCGCCTGCGCGGGGCCGCTACACCTGGTCCAGCCGCAGCGCGATCACGAGGTGGGCCGCCGCCACGGCGGCGAAGCCGACCGCGAAGGCGGCCATGCCCGCCGCGTACAGCGCGAGCGCCGCAGCGGCGAACAGCGCGCCCTTCACCACCGCCAGCCACGGCAGGCGGAGGCGGCGGCCGGCCCGCGGCGCCACCCACAGCGCCCACACGGTGATGACCGCGGCGGGCGCGCCGAGGCCGCAGAGCACCCGCGCCCACAGCCCGGCGTCCAGGGTGAAGCCCCACCACGCGAACGCGTAGAGCATCAGGATCTCGATCGCCAGGGCGAGCAGCTGGTTGACGGTTCGCACCAGGTCACGCTACTCGCCGGCGCCGGCCGCGCCTCAGCGGGCGCCGCACTGCCGCGAGAGCCGGTCCAGGCGGTCGGTCTCCTTCTCGGTGAGCCGGAAGTCCATCGCGGCGGTGCTCTCGGCGGCGTGGTGCGGTTTCGAGGCGCCGGGGATGGCGACGACCGTGTCGCCGTAGTAGGTGATGAGCCAGTTCAGCGCCACTTGGGCGGCCGAGACGCCGTAGGCGGCACCGATCGCGCGCAGTTCGTCGATCAGCGGCGCGGTGCGCCGCAGCCCACTGGGCCGGTACTCGCTCACCAGCATCCGCCGCATCCGGCCCAGTGACTTGATCCGCTCGGGCTCCTGGTGGAACTTGCCGGTGAGGATGCCCAGCCGCAGCGGGCTGAAGGCGATGAGTGTGATGCCCAGGCGGCGGGCCGAGGCCAGCACGCCGTTGCGCTCGATGGCGCGGTTGAGCAGGTTGATCTGGACCTGGTTGCTGGCGAGCACCGTGCCGCGGGCCTCCAGGAAGGCGGCGGCCCGCTCCATCTGCGCGGCCGAGAAGCTGCTCACCCCCACCGACGCGATCTTCCCCGCGGAGCGGAGCCGGGCCATCGCGGCCAGCTGCGCGGTGTGCGGGGAGAGGTTGCCCTGCGCGGTGTGGATCTGGTGCAGGTCGATGGGGTAGCCCTGCAGCGCGTCGACGCGGTCGCCGATCGTCTTCTCCACCGACGCCGCCGTGCGCAGGATCGGGGTCCACTTGGTGGCGATGACCACCTCGCCGGGGGCGACGCCGTGCTCCTTGAGCGCCGTGGTGAGCGCGCGCTCCGACTGGCCCCTGCCGTACATCTCGGCGGTGTCGAACCAGTTGACGCCGCCCTTGAGCGCGGTGCCCACCACCTCGGCCGCGGTCCGCGCCTCGATGGGCGGGAAGAAGCCCTCGCCGACGCCGCTGCCGGAGAACTGCATGCACCCCAGGCCGATCGGGGTGATCTCGTAGTCGGTCCTGCCGAGCCGCCGCTTGTCCATGGCACCTGTCCGTTCCGATGGCACTGTCCATTGATGAGACATCATCGTCTCAATGAGACATGTGTGTGTCAATCGATGAGACAAGCACCTAGGCTGGGGGCATGGTGAGACGTCCAGCACTGCGCGACCGCATCTCGGCCGGCATCCTCGACACCGCCGCCTCGGTCCTCGCCGAGCGCGGCGACTCGGCGAGCATGGCCGATATCGCCGAGACGGCCGGGGTCAGCCGCGCCACCCTGTACCGCTACTTCCCGAGCCGCGACGCCCTGCTGGCCGGTATGGCGCAGGCGGCGATGGACGATCTCGACGAACGCATCGCCGGCGCCGAGCTCGACGGCGTGCCGGTGCGCGAGGGGATCGCGCGGCTGACGCGCGCCTTCCTGGCGGCGGGCGGCAGGTACGCGGCGCTGATCCACATCAAGCTGACCGAGGAGCGCAAGCGCGGGATGTTGCCCGAGTCCGCCGACGAGCGGGTGGCCGGACCGGTGCGCCGGCTGATCGAGCGGGGCGTGGCCGACGGCTCCCTGCGCGCCGACGTACCGGCCGACGTGCAGTTCGAGCTGTTCACCGCCCTGGTCGAACGGGCGCTGCGGCTGGTCAGCGGCCGCCGGCTGGGCGTGGAGCAGGCGAGCGCCGCGGTGGTCGCGGTCTTCCTCGACGGCGCCGGCGGCGCGCAGCGGGACTGAGGCCGGTCGGCCGTCAGCGCCCCTCGGCGGCCACCCGGAGTCCGAGCCCGATCAGCACGGTGCCGCTGACCGCCTCCAGGCGGCGGCGCACCGCGGGGCGCCGGAACCAGGCGCCGGCCCGGCTCACCCCGGCCGCCAGCGCCAGGTAGAACACGATTTCCAGCGCCACCTGGAGCAGCGCGAGCTGCGCGGTGGTCGCGAACAGCGGCCGGTCGGCCGGGACGAACTGGGGATAGAAGGCGAGCATGAAAACCGCCGCCTTCGGATTGGCCAGCTGCACCACGGCGCCCTCCGCGAAGGCCCGCCACCAGGCGCCGGCCCCGCCCGGCGGCTGAACCACCGCCGTCTCCGCCGCCTCGGGCGCCGCCGCGCCGTTCCGGCGCTGCCGCCAGGCCGAGCGCAGCGCGGTGGCGCCCAGGTAGATCAGCACACTGGCGCCCACGATCCGCAGCACCAGGTACGCGAGTTCGGAGGCGGCCACCAGGGCGGCGAAGCCGGCGGCGGCGAACAGCGCCCACAGGTACAGGCCCAGTTCGAGCCCGAGCACCGTCGCGACGGCGGTGCGGAAGCCGTGCAGGGCGGCGCGCCGCATGATCAGCGCCATGGCCGGGCCGGGCGAGGCGGAGATCAGCAGCACGGCGCCGACGAACACCGGCAGCGAGGCGAGGTCCATGCCGCCATGGTGGCACGGCGCGGCCCCCGGCGCCTCCCGGTATTCGGCTACCTCAGCCGGACGCGCCCGGCGCCTGGAACTCCTGCACCTGGGCGTAGGAGGGGGCGGCGAGGCCCACCGGCCTGCCGTCCCGGACGGCGGTCGCGGTGTCGACAGCCGCCGCCAGCGCGGTGCGGTAGAGCAGCGAGCCGAGGCTGACCCTGCGCACGCCCAGTTCGGCCAGCTCGGCGAGGCCGGGACCGGCCGGCGAGTACAGGATGTTCAGCGGGACGAGGAGCGAGGCCGTCAGCTCGGCGATCCCCTCGGGATCCGACAGTCCCGGCACGAAGACCCCGTCCGCCCCGGCCTGCTCGTAGACGGCGAGGCGGGCCGCGGTCTCCTCCTGCCGCAGCCCCAGCCAGTGGGTGTCGGTGCGTGCGTTGACGAACAGCTCGGGCACCGCCGCCTTGACGGCGGTGATCTTCGCGGCGTGCAGCCGCGCGGGCGCGAGCGTGCCGTCGGCGCGGCCGTCCTCAAGGTTGATCCCGGCGGCTCCCGCCTCGTGCAGCCGCCGGGCCAGCTCGGCCACCTCCGCGGGCTCGTCACTGAAACCGCCCTCGGCGTCGACGGTGAACAGCAGCGGGCCGCGTCCCAGCACCCGGGCCAGCTCCAGAGTCGCGGCGGCGGTGGCCGCCGCCCCGTCCGGCAGGCCCGCGGCGGCGGCCACGCCCAGGCTGGTGGTGCCTACCGCCGGGAAGCCCTGCGCGGCCAGGGCGGCCGCGGAGGCGTGGTCCCAGGCATTGGGCAGCAGCAGCGGGGTGGCCTGGTGGTGCAGCCGGGCGAAGGGGGTCAGCGCGCGCCCCAGCAGGCCGTCGGCCAGGGCGAGCGCGTGCGCCCGGCCGGGGCAGACCCGGGGCGGGGCGCCGAAGACGAGGGGCACCGGGTTGTCCCGGTCGGCGGCCAGGCGCAGCAGCACCGCGTCGCCCTCGGCGATCGGCCGGCCGCCGATCCGGGTGGCCGCGGTGGCGACGCGGCGGGTGGTCCGCACCGGCGGCTCGTCCCTGAGCACCCGGGCCGGCGGCGCGTCACCGCCCGCCGCGGCCTCGACCAGCGCCGCCGTCGCGTCGCAGGCCTGGACCAGCAGGCCGATCCGCCCGGCGGCGGCCTCCATCGCCGCCTCGTCCTTTGGGTCCGGCCCCAGCAGCGCCACCAGCTCCGCCACCGCCGCGTCGGCGGCCGGGTCCTGGTGGCCGAAGTAGGCTCCGGCCACCACGGGCACCGCCGCCGCCACCGCCGCGGGCTCCGGCAGCCCCAGCGCCTCGGCCAGGGTGCGCACCACCCGCACCCGCAGGTCCCCGTCGTCCGGGGCGGGATTCCGCAGCGCGGCGGGGTCGAGCCGGGCCAGCTCGGCCTCGACCAGCGACCGGCGGCGCCGGTGCGCCTCCCCGGAGCTGAACCGGGCCACGGAGGCCCGCAGCCAGGCCACGCTCGCCCCGGCCGGACCGTCCTCGGCGGGTGGGGGCGGCACGAGCGCCGGGTCGGCGAGCGCCGCCCGCACGTCGGTGTACTGGTCGAACTCATGCACGGTCTGCGTCATGCCCCGACGCTAGGCGCCGGACGGTTCGGCGCGCACCGAACCATACCGGCGGCATCATGGATCCATGTCACCCCTTGCCGAGACGGCGAGCCTGCTGGCCGACCGCACCCGGGCCGCCATCTGCCAGGCGCTGCTCGACGGGCGCGCCTGGACCGCGGGCGAACTGGCCCGGCACACCGGGATCGCGCCCTCCACCGCGAGCGAGCAGCTGAGCCGGCTCATCGACGGCGGGCTGCTGGCCGAGGAGCGCCAGGGGCGGCACCGCTACGTCCGGCTGGCCGGCCCTCAGGCGGCCGCCCTGATCGAGGCGGTGGCCTCCTTCGCCCCCGACACCGCCCGCCCGCGCGGCCTGCGCGCCTCGGCGCGGGCCGGCGCCGAGGCGCGCGCCCGCACCTGCTACGACCACCTGGCGGGCCGGCTCGGTGTGGCGCTGGCCGACGCGATGGTCGGCCGCGGCCTGGTCGCCGCCGACGCCGGGCTCGCCGTGACCCCTGCGGGACGGGACTGGCTGGCCGAGGAGCTCGGGTACCGCCGCCCCGCCGGGGCGCGCCGACCGCTGGTGCGCGCCTGCCTGGACTGGACCGAGCGCCGGCCCCACTTCGCCGGGGCCCTGGGGGCGGCGCTGTGCGCCGCGGCGCTGGAGCGGCGGTGGGTGCGGCGGCTGGGCTCCGGGCGCGCGCTGGCCGTGACGCCGGAGGGGGCCGGGGCCTTCCGGGAGCTGCTGGGCGTCGAGTCCTGAACCGCGCCGCGTCCGGTGCCCGGTCCCGGGATGCCCTCCGTACGCGACGGACCGTGTAGCGATCCGTGCTTGATTCGGCGCGGAAGCTGTGGCGGACTTTGGAGCGCCGGCCACCGCGGCCGGCCGGGCCCGCCCCCTCGCCCCGTCCCCACGCCGCCACCGCCCCGCGCGGCACTCCCCGGAGGCGCGGCCCGTCGCACCCCTGTCAGGAGAGCCGATGTCCGAATCCCGCCTGGTGCGCGCCGTCATGGCCGGGGACCTGCCGACCGCGGAAGAGGTACTGCGCGACGGGGCCGACCCCAACGGCCGCTGCCCGCTGGGCTACCCGCCGCTGCACCTCGCGTCGGCACTGGGCCGCCCGCAGCTGGTGGAGCTGCTGCTCACCTCCGGGGCCGATCCGCTGCTGCTCGACACGAGGACGGGCGCGTCGGCGCTGCACCGCGCCGCGCAGAGCGGCGTGGTGGACACCGCCCGGCTGCTGCTGGGGCACGGCGCGTTCATCGACCAGCAGTCGGCGCTCAACGGCCACACCCCGCTGATGGACGCCGTCTGGCACAAGCGGCCGCGGATGGCGGAGTTCCTGCTCGACCAGGACGCCGACCCCGAGCTGCGCTCGCACGGCGGATACATCGCGCTGGACATGGAGGCGCTGAGCGCCGACGACGACTTCACCCCCTACCGCGAGGCGATCCTGCGGGCCCGCCGCCGCTACACCGCGCGGGACCGCGAGCCGCTGAGGGTCGCGGCTCTCACCGGGGACCTCCTCGCCCTCGGCGAGGAGGTGGACCGGGGCGCCGACCTCGACCGCAGATCCAGCGACGGGCAGACCCCGCTGATGGACGCCGTCCGCGAGGGCCATACCGAGGCGGTCGCGCTGCTGCTGCGCGCCGGGGCCGACCCTCGGCTGGTCGACGGCGGCAAGTCGACGCCCGCGCACCGGGCCGGCTACCTGGGCCATGCGGACGTCGCGCGGCTGCTGGTGGCGGACCCGCGGCTCGAACTGGACGCGCGCGCCCCCTACACCGGCCACACCGCCCTGCACGACGCCGTCTGGCACGGCCACACCGAGGCCGCCCGCGTGTTCGTCGCGGCGGGCGCCCGGCTGGACCTGCGCGGGCTCGACGGCCGCACGCCGCTGGACATGGCGCGCGACTACGGCCGCTGCGAGCTGGTCGACCTGCTCGAGCAGGCCGAACGCGACCGCGCCTCCGGTCCCAACCGGCCCGAGCGGGTCGAGTCCGCCGGCTGACCGCCGCGCCGCGCGGGCGGACCGCCCGCGCGGCGCGGCCGCCGGCCGGACCCGGCGGCGCGCTACCGGCGCATGCCGTCCACGACCGCGTTGGCGCGGGCGACGGGGCTCCCGCTCGGCAGGGCGCCGACGCCGCCCGGGCCCACGCCGCTGGGCACCCGCACCCCGTCGGGCGTGGCCCAGGCGCGCGCCGCGGCGAGCTGCTCGTGCCGGGGCTGGGCGCGCAGCCACTCGCGGTTGTCCCGGCTCAGCAGGCCGAAGAACTCCTCGATGATCTCCATACACGGCTCCTGGTGTCGTTCGATGGGGACAGCTCCGTCACCGGGTCTCCGCGCCCCCTCTTCCGGCGCGGCCGGTCCGCCGGATCACGGCGAAGCCGCCGGAATCCATGCGAAGAGTTACCGATGCATTACTGAGCGTACTCACGCGGACGCGGGATCCCGGGGAGGCCGGGCGCGGCCGCCGGGAGGCGTCGGCGCGCGCATGCCGCCCCCGGCGCGGTTGACCTCAATCAAGGTCGAGGTCGTAGCGTCGCTACCGCTGCCGACGAGAGGAGCCGACCATGAAGGCGGCCGCGTTCAACCGGCCCGGCGGGCCCGAGGTGCTGGAACTGATGGAGGTCCCGACGCCGGAACCGGGGCCGGGGGAGCTGCGGGTGCGGGTCAGGGCGGCCGGTGTGCAACCCTTCGACCTGGCCGTCCGGGCGGGCTGGATGCCGGCGGGCCTGCCCGACGGCTTCCCGCGCGTGCCCGGCAACGAGTTCGCCGGGGTGGTGGACCGGCTCGGCACCGGGGCCGCCGGCCCCGCCGCGGGCACGGAGGTGGTGGGCTTCACCCGGCTGACCGCCTATGCCGAGTACGTCGTCGTCCCGGCCGACCAGGTGGCCCCCAAGCCGGCCGGCATGCCGTGGGAGGTGGCGGGCGGCTTCTCGGCCGCCGTGCAGACCCCGCACATCGCGCTGGAGGCGCTGGGGGTGGGGGAGGGCGACACGGTGCTGGTGCACGCGGCGGCCGGCGGGGTCGGCTCCGTCGCGGTCCAGCTGGCCAGGATCGCCGGGGCCGCCGTCATCGGCACCGCGAGCCCGGCCAACCACGACTACCTGCGCTCCCTCGGCGCCGTCCCGGTCGCCTACGGCGAGGGCCTGGAGGACCGGCTCCGCGCCGCGGCCCCCGACGGCGTCGACGCCGTCATCGACGGGGCGGGCGGTGAGGCACTGGAGGTGTCGCTGCGCCTGGTCAAGGACCCCGCGCAGATCATCACCCTGGTCGAGCACGACCGCGCCGCCGGGCTCGGCGTCCGCCTCACGCCGCACCGGCGCTCGGCGGCCCGGCTCACCGACGCCTTCCGCCACTACGAGGCGGGCCGCCTGCGCATCCACCTGCGCGGCGTCTTCCCGCTCGCCCGCGCCGCCGACGCCCACCGCGAACTCGCCACCGGCCACGGCCGCGGCAAGGTGGTGCTGGTGGTGGACTGAGCGCGCCGCCGGAACACCGGCGATTCGTGAGGCCGGGTGTGGTGTGCAGCGCGCAGATCACGAACACCAGTTCGGCGTCGTAGTCGCGGCCCGGCCGCAGTCCCTGGTCCCGCCGATCGCTGCGGCGAAGTGGTAGCCGCGCAGGCAGTGGTTGCGCAGCGTGGCGGGCCGCGGAGGGGGTGCGGCGACGGCAGGGGGATTGTCGGTGGCCGTCGCCGACGAGGTCGCGGCGTTCACGGGGTCGCGGCCGTGGGTGCCGCGGCCGCGCGGAGGGGCGCGGTCAGACCATGCCGAAGATGATGCCGCCCGGGGCGCGCGGGTCGGCGCGGTAGAAGAACTCGCGTGCGGAGCGGATGAACTCCTGGCGGCTGACATTGCCGTCGCCGTCGGCGTCCATCGCCGAGAAGACCTGGAGGCCGTCGGTGGTGGTGACGCCCAGGACGTCCATCAGCTGGATGACCTCCTCCCGGCCGATGGTGTTGCCGCCGTCGGCGTCGAGCACGTCGAAGACCGCGTGCGCCAGGCCCTCGACCAGGTTGAACCTGCTGGTGTCGACCACCGCGGTGCGCAGGGCGGCGATGAACTCCGCCCGGTCCAGCCGCGGCTCGGGGCCGCCGGCGTGGCGCAGCAGCTCGGTCCAGGCCATCCGGTAGGCGGTCCGCAGCGCCACGGCCTTGCGGCTGTCGGGGGCCAGGGCGTAGCCGGTGAGGTAGCGGTCGACGAGCCGTTGGTAGTCGGCCCATTCGACGCGGTGGTCGTGGTCGGAGTCGATGACGTCGAAGAGCCGGCCCAGAGTGTCGCCGACGGCGTCGGCGTAGGCGGTCGTCATGCGGGTCCTTTCACAGCGGTGGGCGAAATCGGCGCAGCGGTTCTGGCCGCTACGAGTAACCGAGGGTGATTATCCATCACCGGGGCCCCGCACGGGCCGCTTAGCGGATACAAGCACCGCTACCTGCGGAATCAGTTCGCCGGAACCGATGAATCGCACGGCCTCGGCCACCGCCCCCACCGGCTCGACGGACGGCCGACCGGCGGGCAAGGGACGGTTTCGGGCGCATGGTGCGCCGGATTTTCCCGCACCATACAGAATCCACTGAACCTGCGAAGCCATCGCCATACTGCTCCGATGGTGACGATCGTGGCCTTCCACGCCCATCCGGACGACGAGGTGCTGCTGCGGCCACGATCCCGAGGTGCTGAACGCGATGTTCGGCCCGTCGGAGGCGATCACCCACCGATTCGACGTGCGCCGCCAGGCCCGGCGCAAGCGCGACGCCCTGGCCGCCCACCGCTCGGAGCCGGCGGGCTCCGGCCGGACGGCGGCGGTATGCGCACCGCCGTCCGGCTGCCCGCCCCCGTGTTCGGCCTGCCGCTCGGCCGCGAGTGGTTCGCCGAGGCGCCGCCGACCGCCCGGGCGCGGAGCGCGGGACGGACCGGGTCAGCGGGCGGAGCCGGTCAGCAGGCTGACGAAGACCTCCACCGGCTGCGCTCCCGACACCGTCTGGCTCTCGTCGAAGACGAAGGTCGGCACGCCGGTGACACCGAGGCGGGCGGCGGCGCGCTCGTCGGCGCGCACGTCCTCGGCGTACGCGCTCCCGGCCAGGACCTCGCGCACGAGCGCGTCGGGCAGCCCGGCGCGGCGGCCGAGGCGGGCCAGCACGGCGTGGTCGGACAGGATCGCGCCGTGCTCGGTGTAGGCGCGGCCCAGCTGCTCGCGGACGGCGTCACCGGCCCCGCCGGCCTGGCCGGCGTGCATCAGGCGGTGCGCGTCGAAGCTGTTGACCGGGCGGGCGATGTCCAGCCGGTAGGCCAGTCCCGTCTCGGCCGCCATGGCGCTCAGCCGCTCGATGCCGCGCGCCGCCTCCGCCGCGGTGACCCCCAGGTCGCGCCGCATCCGCTCGGGGATGGTCGGCCCCGGCTCCTTCGGCAGGTCCGGCATCAGTTCGAAGCTGCGCCAGTGCACCGCCACGGCGTCGCGGCGCCCGGAGCGGGCCAGCGCCGCCTCGAACCGCCGCTTGCCCAGCAGGCACCACGGGCATAGGAAGTCGAACCAGACGTCCACGCGGGTCACCGTCCCGGCACCGGTCGTCATATGCGCTCACTCCTCGGATCGCGTCGTACGGTTGGTCACGTCGTGCACGTCCGAGCCGGGGAGGGCCGATGGCGGGCCTCGCGCCTCCAGCCAGGAACACCTTCGACCGCGACTGTCCCAGCCGCACCGTGCTGAACCACGTCTCCAGCCGGTGGGGGATCCTGGTGCTGAGCCTGCTGCGCGAGCGGCCGCACCGCTTCTTCCTGCTGCGCGACCGCATCGACGGGATCAGCGAGAAGATGCTGTCGCAGACGCTGCGGCAGCTCGCCTCCGACGGCCTGGTCGAGCGGCGGGTGCGGGCCACCAGCCCGCCGCAGGTCAGCTACGCGCTCACCCCGCTCGGCCAGGAGCTGGCCGAGCACGTCCAGGCGCTGCTGGACTGGATCGTGCTGCGGACCGACGACATCCTGCTGGCCCGCGCCCGCGCCGCCGGCTGACCGCCGCCGCGCGGTGTGCCCGCCGACGGCGCCGGCCCCTCCTCGGCACGGAGGCGGGTGGCGCCGGCCGGCGCCACCCGCCTCCCGTCCGTGCATGGAGCCGACCGTAGGCAGGCCCGCCGTCCGCCGGGAAGTACGCACAGCATGGTGCGGGGCGCACGCCGGGGTAGGCGCGCAGCGTCCGGGGCCGACCGGGCCGCCGGGGGTGACTCACGCCACGGCGGCGGCCGGTTCCGCGCCGGCTGCCGCTAGTCCCGGTCCGGTGCCTCGGCGAGCAGTTCGCCGGTGAGCCGGTCCAGGCGGCGGGCGGCGGCGGGGTCGAAGGTCCGCAGGTCCAGCGGGACCGGCTTGCCGCGGTCGTCGGCGGTGAGCGGCGCCGCCGGCGGCGCGTCGATCCACCGGCTCAGCGGCTCGATCGCCTCGGCGACCGGGCGGGCCGCGACCGCGGCCAGCAGCCGCAGCACGGTGCGCACGGGCGGCCGGACGCCGCCGAGGTCGGTGGCGGTGAAGCCGGGGTGGTACAGCACGTACGGCACGGCGCCGGCCGAGCGCTCGGCGAAGGCGACGCCGAGCAGGTCGTTGGCGCGCCCGGCCTGGAGCTGGGCGCGCACCGCGCTGTAGCGGCGCTCCAGCCGGAGATCGTCCCAGTGCACGGCACCCACCCGGGTCCCCGGCCCGGCGACGTTGACGACGACGGGGCGCGGCGCCGCCTGGAGCCGGTCGTAGAGGCCGTGCCCGAGCAGGTAGCGGCTGAGGTAGTACAGCGCGAAGGTGGCCTCCACGCCGTCACCGGTCAGCCGGTGCCGCAGGTACTGCCGGTTGGCGCACAGCACCAGCGCGTCCACCGCGCCGAACTCGCGCCGGATGCCCGCGACCACGCGCCGGTTCTCCGCCACCGAGCCCAGGTCGGCGCGGAGGACGTGCAGCCGTCCGGCGCCGCCGGTCGCCTCGGCGTCGGCGCGCAGCCGCCGCCCCTTGTCCGCGCTGCTGCCGATCGCCACCACCGTGTCGCCGCGCGCCAGCCGGTCCAGCACCAGCCCGCGCCCCATGCCGTCGGTGCCCCCGCTGATCACGACGGTCCGCGGCGTCCCCGTGTCTGCCTGCACCTGTCGCCTCCAGTCGTTACGGTCTGTCCGTACCCTCTGCCCAAATGATCCGCATTCCGGGCACGCAGCGTAAGGAGGCACATTCATGTGCGCAGCGGACACCGGCGTCCCTCTTGCCGTCTCGGCCCCGCTGGCCGTTCCGGTGCGTCGGGCCGAGCACGAGGCGTGCCCGGTGGCCGACGTGCTGCGGCGCGTCGGCGACCGGTGGAGCGTGCTCGTGGTGGTGCTGCTCGGCCGCCGCCCGTACCGCTTCAACGAGCTGCACCGCGCGGTGGAGGGCATCAGCCAGCGGATGCTGACCCGCACGCTGCGCGGCCTGGAGGCCGACGGACTGGTGCGCAGGACCGTCTTCCCCACCGTGCCGCCCGCCGTCGAGTACGAGCTCACCGAGTTGGGCGGCACCCTGCTGGGACCGCTGTCGGCGGTGGCGGAGTGGGCCATGGCGCACCGCGGCGAGATCGAGGCGGCGCGGGCGGCCGCCGCTCAGGCGGCCGAGCCGCCCAGCAGCTCGGCGCCGGCCAGCGGGTTGAAGTAGTCGCGCCAGTGCGCGATGCGGCCCTCGCGCACCCGCAGCACCTGCACGTAGCGCAGCACGTAGCCGCGTCCCGTGCCGGCCACCTCGCCGTGGGCGTCGTACTCGGCGATGACCACCTCCGGGTCGTCGGTGCGGTACACGGCCATGTCGCGGAACTCCCGGTGCACCAGCGGCGTCTCGGCGATGGCGGCCAGCTCCGCCCGGATCGCCGCCCGGCCGCGCACGACCGAGGGCCGGCCCGGGGGAGCGAAGGGCAGTTCGAGCACGCCGTCCTCGGCGAACAGCTCGGCGAAGCCGGTGAGGTCCTTGGCCAGGAACAGCTCGACCAGACGGTCGAACATCTCACGCGGCGTGGTCGTCTCGGTCGGTGCGGACATGGCGGACTCCTTCATTGAACGTTCGTTTATGAAACGAGCGTACAATGAACGGGAAGGTTCATACAACGGACGTACAATCAGAAGATGACCGAACCGAAGCAGGCCGTGTCCCGCTCCGAGCAGCGACGCCAGACCGAGCTGCGCATCCTGCGGGCCGCCCGGCGCTCCTTCGCCGAACACGGCTTCGACCGCACCACCATCCGGGCCGTCGCCCGAGAGGCGCGCGTCAACCCCGGGCTGGTCATGCACTACTACGGCTCCAAGGAGGAGCTGTTCGTCCGGGCCACCCGGGTGGAGTCCGCCGAGCCCGCCGCCGAGGGCAGCCCCGAGCAGATCGCCGAGCAGCTGCTCGACGCGCTGCGCACCAAGCTGACCTCGGAGCCCGACGGCACGCTCGCCGTCCTGCGGTCCATGCTGACCCACCCGGAGGCGGCCCGCGGCGTGCGCGAGGCGCTGAACCGGCAGCACGGCAAGATCTACGAGAGCCTGCCCGGCGAGGACGCCGCGCTGCGCGCCGGCCTGACCGGCGCGATCACGCTCGGGGTGGTCGTCGGCCGCTTCCTGCTCGAACTCGACGGGCTGCGCGACGCGCCGCCGGAGCGGATCGTCGAGCTGCTCGAACCCTGCGTGCAGTCGCTCGTCGGCGCCGAGCCGCGGCCGCCGCACGGGTTCGAGCCCTGCGGAGAGCCCTAGGCCGAGCGGCCCATGCTCGCAGGCGGTACCGACAGCGCCGCGACCACACCGATTTCGGTACTTTAGACTTGACTTATATAAGTGAATGCTTCAGATTGGTCGCGTGCACGCCCGGCGCCCCCCGGGCGCACCCGCGCGGAGGCCGATATGCGTTCGAAACGGCTGCGCCGGTGCTGGCAGCGGCGGCTGGACGCGCTCGCCGCCGAACTCGCGCACGGCCGCGCCGGGGGCGGCGACGCGCGCCCCGCCGCACCGCCCACCCCGCGCCGACCAGGAAGAGGACCCGCGATGATCGACATCGTCAACCAGCTCAATGCCATCCGGCGCGAGGCCGGCGGCCGCCCGTCCGAGGACGGCGAGCTGGCCGCCGTCGTCCTGCGCCGCGAGTACGGCGCGCCCGCCGACGACGTCTGGGACGCGATCACCGATCCCGACCGCGTCCGGCGCTGGTTCACCAAGCTCGGCGGCGAGCTGCGCGAGGGCGGGAACTTCCAGCTGGAGGGCAACGCCGGCGGCGACATCGTCCGCTGCGAGCGGCCCAGCCTGCTGCGCGTCACCTTCGGCGGCCCCGCCAGCATCGTGGAACTCCGCCTCACCGCCCTGGACGGCGGCCGCACCGAGCTGGTGCTGGAGCACACCGTCCCCCTCGCCGCGGTCGGCACCAGGGCCGGCGCCCTCTACGTCGGCCCCGGCTGGGACGGCGCCTTCATGGGCCTGGACCTCTACCTGGGCGGGCACGTCACCGAGGACTTCGACCCGGCCGCCGCCGCCGGCTCCCTGGAGGCGCAGGAGTTCTCCCAGGGCTCGATCCAGGCGTGGACCGCGCTGCTGCGGGAGAGCGGCTACGCCTCCGCCGAGGAGATCGACGCCGCCTATAAGGTCGCGACGGGTCAGTACACCCCCGACCTGGACGGCAAGGACTAGGCCCGGCCGTGGAGACGGCCGGGCCTAGTCCCGCCGCACCGGGGTCGGTCACCGGCGCGGCTCCCAGCGGAACATCCGCGCCGCCAGCGCGACCGCGACGACGACCCAGGCCAGCGTGGGCGCCAGCAGCAGCAGGGAGTCCCCGAGGGAGGCGCCGCCGGTCCAGGCGTTGACGACCAGCTCGGCGGCCGAGCCGCCCGGGAGCAGCCGCTTGAGCAGCCCCAGCTCCTCGGTGCCGGTGAACCCCACCCAGCCGGCGACGGCGAGGGTGCCGACCATGACGGGCAGCGTGGTCACCTGGGCGTGCTCGGGGGAGTTGGTCAGCCCGGCCGTGGCCAGCCCCAGGCCGAGCATCATGACCGCCGTCGCCAGGACGGCCGCCACCAGCAGGGGGACGTCGGCCGGCCCGCCGCCGACCACGGCCAGCACGGTCAGCACCACGGCCACCTGGACCAGCGTGATCGCGGTGACCGGGAGCAGCAGCCCGGACAGGATGCCCGCGTCGCCCGCCGCCGTGGAGCGCAGCCGCTTGAGGAAGAGGTTCTGCCGGCGCGAGGCGAGCGTGGTCACCGCGGTGGTGTAGAGCCCCAGCGCCATCGCCAGGAACATCAGCACCGCGGCGATGCCGCCCAGGCCCAGCGCCGCGCTCACGGCCGGGACGGACTCGTGCAGGTAGATGTACATCGCGCTGGACGCGACGGGGATGACCAGCATGGTGACCAGAACCGCCCGGTTCCGGAAGAGCTGGATCAGCTCGCTGCGAGCGATCGGGAACATGGTGGAGGTCCTTTTCTCAGGTGTTCGGGATCCGGCGGGCGGCGCGGGCTAGTCGCCGCCGATGGAGCGCAGGACGTCGTCGAGCCGGGTGGGCCCGGCCTGGAGCTCCCGCAGCTCCACCGCGCCGTCCTGCGCCCAGCGGAGCAGGGTGTGCAGGTCCTTCTGCAGGGCGAAGGTCTCGATGAGGAAGCCGCCGTCGCTCCCGCGCACGGCGTGCAGGGGCAGCGCCGGCGCGGGACCGGCGAGGGAGAAGCGGATCTCGGCCGGCAGGGTCCGCGTCAGCTCCGCGACGGTCCCCTCCCGGTGGAAGACGCCCTTGTGCATCAGCCCGATGCGGTCGGCGCGCTGCTGGGCCTCCTCCAGGTAGTGCGTGGTGAGCACGATGGTGGACCCGTCCTCGCGCAGCCGGTCCACGGCCTCCCACAGGGCGTGCCTGGACTGCACGTCCAGGCCGGTGGTGGGCTCGTCCAGAAAGATCAGCTCCGGCGTCCCGTACACGGCGGTGGCGAAGTCCAGCCGCCGCTTCTCGCCCCCCGACAGCTGGGACACCTCGGTGCCGGCCCGGTCCGACAGGCCGACCAGGCCGAGCACGCGCCCGACCTGGTCGGCGCGCCCGCTCAGCGCCCCGATCAGCCCGACGGACTCCCGCACCGTCAGATCCGGGGAGAAACCGCTCTCCTGGAGCATGACGCCCATCCGGGGCCGCACCGCGCGCCGGTCGCGCGGGCTGTGCCCGAAGACCCGCACGGTGCCCGAGGTGGCGGCGCGGTGCCCCTCGACGGTCTCCAGGGTCGAGGTCTTGCCCGCCCCGTTCGTGCCGAGCAGGGCGTACAGCTCGCCCCGCTCCACCTGGAAGGACAGGTTCTTCACCGCGTGGAAGTCGCCGTACCTGACGTTCAGTCCGTCGACGTCGATGACTGGTGTAGAGGTCATGCCCTGATTCCAGCCGCCGGCCGGCCGGTCCGGCAGTGGGACCGCGTCACCACTCCGCCATGACGTTCCTGCGGGTGGAGCCATGACGCGGCGTCACTGGTGGCGGCGCCGGGCAGGATGGAGACTGGGCCGGAGATGTCGGCGCGGGGAGGGGCGCACACGGTGGCCGAGCGGACCGAGACGACGCAGGGAACGCTGCGCCGGCTGAACCTCAGCGTGGTGCACGGATCGCTGTCGGCCGTGGGCGCCCTGCTGGTGGCGAGCGACTCCGACAGCTGGTGGGAGGCGTGCGTCCTCGTCCTGAGCCTGGTCGTCGCCCTGTTCACCGTCTCGCGCTGGACGCAGGGACGCGCCTCCCGCGTCCTGGCGCCCGGGCTGGCCGTCACCGCGGCCGTGTGGGCCTTCGGCGTGCTGGTGACCGACAGCGGGACGGCGTCCTACGGCTTCGCGATCGTGGGCACGATCGTCGTCCACCGGTCGGCGCGCCGCCGGCGGGCGGTGCTCGCGGGGATGGGTGCCTTCGCCGCCGCGGTGCTCGCGGCGCGGCTGCTGGCCGACCAGGGGAACCCGCTCGACGGCTTCCTGCCGATCCTCGTCGGCTCCGCGGGCGTCGCCATTGGGGGAGCCGCCCTCACCTTCCTCAACCTGCTGGTCTACGACCTGCTGGCCGAGCTGGAGCGGGCGAGGGAGCGCGAGGCGGAGCTGGCCGTCATCCGGGAGCGCGTCCGCTTCGCCGGCGACCTGCACGACATCCAGGGCCACACCCTGCACGTGGTGAAGCTGAAGACCGCGCTGGCCGAGAAGCTGCTCCGCAGCGACCTCGCACGGGCCGAGGAGGAGCTGCGCGAGGTGCGCGCCCTGGTCGGCGACACCATCACCCAGACCAAGGAGCTCGCCTACGCGCAGCGGCGGCTCAACCTGTCCGCGGAGCTGGAGAACGCCAAGAACCTCTTCGAGGCGGCGGGCATCCGGGTGCGCGTCGACCGCGAGGCCGAGGTCGACCCGCGGGCGGGCGAGCTGCTCGGCCAGGTCCTGCGCGAGACGACGACCAACATCCTGCGGCACGCCCAGGCCCGGCAGGTGCGGATCACCCTGTCGGAGTCGGGCATCACCATCGTCAACGACGGCGTGCGGGAGGACTCGCCGCCCGAGCTGAGGGGCCTGTCCGCCCTCAGGCAGCGGGTGGCCGACGACGGGGGCGAACTGACGGTGGAGCGCGGGGACGGGCGCTTCCTGACGGCCGCCGCCTTCCCGCGCCTGCGCTCGGGCGCCGCCCTGTGAACATCCGGAGGGACGACCGATGACCACCGTGGTGCTCGCCGACGACGAGGCCCTGCTCCGCAAGGCGCTGGCCGCGCTGCTCCCGCTGGAGGGGGAGATCACCGTGCTCGCCGAGGCCGAGGACGGCGAGGCCGCCGTGCGAGCCGCCCTGCGCCACCGGCCCGACGTGCTCGTCATCGACCTGGAGATGCCCGGCACCGACGGGCTCGGCGCCGTCGCCGAGATCCGCCGCACCCGGCCCGAGCAGGTGATCCTGATGCTGACCCGCCACGCCAGGCCCGGCGTGCTCCGCAAGGCGCTGCGGCTGGGCGTGCAGGGCTTCGTCAGCAAGTCGGCGGAGCCCGCGCACATCGCCACCGTCATCGCGGGCCTGCACGAGGGCCGGCGCTGGATCGACCCGGACGTCTCCGCGCTGGCCGTCATCGACGACTGCCCGCTCACCGAGCGGGAGGCCGACGTCCTGCGCGAGACCGGCGAGGGCTACTCTGTGGCCGACATCGCCGCCCGGCTGCACCTGGCCGAGGGCACGGTGCGCAACTACCTGTCCAACGCGATGCAGAAGACCCAGACGCGCACCCGCCACGAGGCGGCGCGCTACGCGCGCCAGCACGACTGGCTGTAGCGCCCGGCCCGCTCAGCGGCCGCCTGGGGTGAGCAGGCCGCGCTCGAAGGCGGCGGCGACCGCGGCCGCGCGGTCCTTCACCCCGAGCTTGGCGTAGATGTGCGCCAGGTGGCTCTTGACCGTCGCCTCGCTGATGAACAGGCTCGCGGCGGCCTCGCGGTTGGTGCCGCCGCGGGCGATCAGCGCCAGCACCTCCAGTTCGCGGGGGCTGAGCACCTCGGGCGCTGGGGCGCGCACCCGGCCCAGCACCCGCGCGGCCACCGAGGGCGACAGCACGGCCTCGCCCCGGGCCGCCGCCTCCACCGCGCGGAACAGCTCGGCGCGCGGGGCGTCCTTGAGCAGGTAGCCGGTGGCCCCGGCCTCGACGGCGGCCAGCACGTCGCCGTCGGTGTCGTAGGTGGTCAGCACCAGCACCCGGGCGGTCAGCCCGCGCTCGGCCAGCCGGGTGATCGCGCCGACGCCGTCCAGCACCGGCATCCGCAGGTCCATCAGGACCACGTCGGGCCGCCAGGCCGCCGCCTGGGCGACCGCCTCGGCGCCGTCGGCCGCCTCCGCCACCACCGCGAAGCGCGCCTCGCCGTGGAACATGCCGCGCAGGCCGTCCCTGACCACCGGGTGGTCGTCCACGATGAGCAGCCGGATCGGCGCGGGCGGCTCAGGCACTGGCGGCCGCCCGGGGCGCGTACAGGGTGGCAGAGACCGCGGTGCCGGCCCCCGGCTCGGACTCCACCTCCAGCCGGCCGCCCAGCCGTTCGAGCCGCTGGCGCATGGCCGTCAGCCCGAAGCCGCCGCCGTCGGGCCGCGGCCCGACCGGGGCGGCGGGCTCGAAGCCGGCCCCGTCGTCGCGCACGTCCAGGATCACCGCGTCCTCCAGGTAGGAGAGGGTCAGGCCGACCCGCCGCGCACCGGCGTGCCTGGCCGTGTTGGCCAGCGCCTCCTGCGCGGTGCGCAGCAGGGTGACGTCGGCGTCGGCGCTCAGCGGCAGCGGCTCGCCGGTGACGGCGACCTCGGCGGGCACGCCGTGCATCTGCGACCAGGCCCGCGCCACCTCGGCGAGCGCGTCGGGCAGCCGGGACGCCTCCAGCGCCTCGGGGCGCAGCGCGTGCACCGAGCGGCGCGCCTCGGCCAGGCTGCTCCTGGCCAGTCCGGCGGCGTTGTCCAGGTGCCTGCGGTGCGCCGCGGGCTCCGTCGCCTGGTCGGCGGCCTCCAGCTGGGTGATGATGCCGGTCAGGCCCTGCGCGAGGGTGTCGTGGATCTCGCGGGCCAGCCGCTGCCGCTCGTCGAGCACGCCGGCCTCGTGCGCCTGGGCGAGCAGCTGGGCGTGCAGCCCCTCGTTCTCGCGCATGGTGGCGGCCAGCTTCTCGTTGGCCTCGGCGAGTTCGGCGACCATCCGCCCACGCCGCTCGCTGCGCGCCTCCGTCAGCTGGCCCATCGAACTGAAGATCGCCACCAGCACCACGATCGTGCCGACGACCACCAGGTAGGTGGCGATCCCCGCCGGGGTGGCCGAGGCGAAGCCCTCGGCGCCCCAGGCCCACCAGCCGGTGCTCGCCCCGGCCGCCACCGCCACCCCCAGCAGCCGCCACAGCCCCGGCAGCTGGTACCAGGAGTAGACGTAGCCCATGAAGGCGAACAGGCCGAACCACGAGCCGCGGGTGACCAGCAGCACGATCAGCGCCAGCACGCCGACGCAGAACACCGCGTCCAGGACCGGGCCGCGCACGGCG
The DNA here is from genome assembly GCF_003002095.1 of Allonocardiopsis opalescens. GTDB lineage: Bacteria > Actinomycetota > Actinomycetes > Streptosporangiales > Streptosporangiaceae > Allonocardiopsis > Allonocardiopsis opalescens. Next base: position 636,706 of record NZ_PVZC01000004.1, read on the forward strand.
CCGGGGCGCGGCCCCAGGGCGGCCAGCCACACCGCCGTGCACACGGCCAGCGCGACGGTGACCAGCCGGTGCTGCACCGAATGCTGGGGGTCCAGCACGGTGGCGACGGTGGAGGCCGCCAGCAGCAGGTAGGGCGCCACCGCGCCCCCGCGGCCCAGCCGGACGGCCCACCGCGCCAGCGGGGTGCCGTCGGGCCGGCCGGTCTCGGGGATCACGGGTGTCACTCCCAGCGGAAGAACCTCACCGCGGCCGCGCCCACCGCGACCGCGTACCCGGCCATTATGACCAGCGGAAGGACCTGCTGGTCCGCACCCGTCCACGCCGCCTCGGCGGCGGAGCGGAAGGCGCCCAGCGGGGTGAACTCGCCGACGGCCGCCAGGGCGGCCGGCATCTGCTCCCTGGGCAGCATCAGGCCGGACAGGAAGGCCAGCGGGAAGTACAGCAGCACCCCGATGCCGTTGGCGGCCTGCGCGGTGGGGGCGACCGCCGCGATCAGCAGCCCGATGGCGAAGGTGCCGGCCGCGCCGAGCAGGTGGACGCCGAGGAGGGCGGCCGGGCGCTCGGGCAGCCCGGTGCCCAGCAGCAGCGCGGCCGTGCCGACCAGCAGCACCAGCGAGACCACCGCCAGCACCAGCTGGAGCAGCAGCTGGACCGCCAGCAGCGCGGCCGGGCGCGCCGGGGTGGTGGACAGCCGCCGCAGGATGGCCTTCTCCCGGTAGGCGGCCAGCGCCGTGGGCACCATGTACAGGCCGACCAGGCCGAGCGCGATGGTCACCGCCGTCACCACCAGCGACTCGATCCCGCTCACGGCCTCCGGCGGCGGCCCACCGGGGCTCAGCGCGAACGGCAGCCCGAAGCCGAGCATGACGAACAGCGGGACGCCCAGGGTGAACAGCCACGCCACGTCGCGCAGCATCAGCCTGGACTCCACGGCGGTGAGCTTGAGCAGCATGGTCATCGGGGGCTCTCCTGTTCCGTCCCGAGCCGGCGGCCGGTCAGGGCGACGAAGGCGTCGTCGAGGGTGGGATGGTGGACGCGCAGGTCGCCGGCGACGACCTGGTGGCGGGCGAGCGCGGCGGTCACGGCGTGCAGCAGCTCGCCGGAGCCCGCGACCTCCACCCTCGCGCCGGTGCGGACCAGCTCGGCCACCTCGGGCAGCTCGGTGAGCAGCCGGTCCTCGAAGGGCGCCGAGGGGCGGAACACGACGCGCTGGCGGGCGGCGGAGCGGCCGACCAGGCCCGCGGGGGTGTCGACGGCGGCGACCCGGCCCGCGTCGAAGAGCGCGACCCGGTCGCAGAGCCGTTCGGCCTCCTCCATGAAGTGGGTGACCAGCACGATCGTCACCCCGCCCGCCCGCACCGCCTCGATCAGCTCCCAGGCGTCGCGGCGGGCCTGCGGGTCGAGCCCGGTGGTGATCTCGTCCAGGATCGCGACCCTGGGCCGGCCGATGAGGGCGAGCGCGATGGACAGCCGCTGCTTCTGGCCGCCCGACAGCTTGGCGTAGGGGGTGTCGCGCCGGTCGGCCAGCCCGACCAGCTCCATCAGCTCCCGCCAGTCGGCCGGCTCGGAGTAGAAGGAGGCGTACAGGTCCAGCGCCTCGCCGACCCTCATCCGGTCGGCCAGCCGGCTCTCCTGCAGCTGCACGCCGAGCACCCGCCGCAGCCGGTCGCGCTCGGTGCGCGGGTCCAGCCCCAGCACCCGCACGGTGCCGCCGTCGGGCCTGCGCAGCCCGGACAGGCACTCCACGGCGGTGGTCTTGCCCGCGCCGTTGGGCCCCAGGACTCCGAAGATCTCGCCGTCCTCGACACCGAAGGACACCGAGTCCAGCACGGTGCGCTCCCCGTACCGCTTGTGCAGCCGCTCGACCTGCACGACCGTCGCCATCGCGGTCCGCCTTCCTCGCCGACGCACGCCGCCGGGTCCGGCGGCGCGCCCCTGACGATGCCGGTGCGGACGGGTCCGCCGAATCGGCCCGGCGGGCGTCCCTCGGCGCCGCGCGGAGGATCGCGGGTCATCCGATCGGACGATTGACGGGCGGCGGACCGCGGCGGCTAGGCGCGCCCGGCCCGGATCTCGCCGAGCTGGGCGCTCAACCTCTCCTTGACGTCGAGGAGCGCGTCCAGGCGCGCCTGTACGGCGTCCAGCCTGCGCTGGTAGAGCTCGGCCGCCTGTGCGCAGGTGGGCTCGCCGGCGAGGTCCCTGGACAGGCACGCGTCGAGTTCGCGGATGTCGTCGGAGCCGAGCCCGGCCGCCAGCAGCAGCCGGATGTTGCGGACCCGGACCACCGCGTCCTCGCTGTACTCGCGGTAGCCGTTGTCGCCGCGGCCGGACGCCAGCAGCCGCTGCTGCTCGTAGTAGCGCAGCGCCCGGGGCGAGGCGCCGGTCCGCCTGGCCAGCTCGCCGATGCGCATCGGGCCCACCTCCTCAGTTCGGCCGCTCCGGCTCCGCCGCCGGTGCGGCGGGCCGGCCGGCGGGCGCGTGCGCCGCCTCCGGTGCGGACGGGTGGCGCGCCACCGACACGGCCATCAGCACGATCGCGGCCAGGCCGATCGCCGTGGCCGCCACCGCCACGCCCGTCCCACCGTAACCGGCGACCGCGGCGCCGCCCACGGCGCCGCCGAGGGCGATGCCGACGTACAGGGCGCTGGTGTTCAGCGCAACGGCCTCGGTCCCGGCCGGGCCGGCCAGCCGCAGCGAGCGCGTGTTCATCGGCGGGTTGAAGGCCCACCCGGCCAGCCCCCAGCAGGCGAAGACGGCGGCGGTGACCGGCAGCGGGACGCCCCCGCCGCCGAGCAGGCCGATCACGGCCAGTGCCGCCGTCGCCGCCACCTGCCCGGCCAGGGTGGCCAGCAGCGCCCGGTCCGCACCCCAGCGGTCGGTGGCCCGCCCGCCCAGCACCGTGCCGACGGCGCCCGCCGCGCCCAGGACCGCGATCATCACCGCGAGGCCGGCCGTGTCCGCGCCCGACAGCTCGCGGGCGATCGGCGCGATGTAGGTGTAGGTCATCAGGCCGCCGGTCGCGCCGATCACGGTCCCCACGGCGCCGAGCAGGACGGGCGGGCGGGCCAGCAGCCGCAGCCGGCCGCCCGCGCCGACCGGTTCCGCACCGGGCAGCGGCGGCAGCAGCACCGGTGCGGCCGCCAGGACGGCGCAGGCCAGTACCGCCACGAAGACGAAGGTCGACCGCCAGCCGTAGGCGCCGCCCAGCCAGGTGCCCAGCGGCACGCCGAGCGCGAGCGCGAGGGTCAGCCCGGCGGCGACCGTGCCGACGGCGCGCCCCGTGCGCCCCTCGGGGGCCGTCGCGGCCGCGATGGCGAAGGCCGCCGGGGTGATCGCCGCGGCGGCCAGCGCCGCGAGCACCCGGCAGGCCATCAGCACCGGGTAGTCCGGCGCCAGGGCGGCGGCCGCGTTCGCCAGCGCGAACACGGCCGTGGCGGCGGTGAACAGGGCGCGGCGGGGGAGCCGGGCGGTCAGCACGGCGATGACGGGGGCGGCCGGCGCGTAGGTGATCGAGAAGACCGTCACCAGCTGTCCGGCCGCCGCCTCGCTCACCCGCAGCCCGGCGGAGATCTCCGGCAGCACCCCGGCCACCACGAAGTCGTCGGTGCCGACGGCGAAGGAGGCCAGCAGCAGGCAGCCGATCCCCGCCCGCCGCAGGGGAAGGTCACGTCGATGGGAGTCCATAGGCGGACGCTAGAACCCTGACACCGGCGTCAAGGTCAAGCCGGCGGCGGCCGCGGGGATCAGCGGGGTGCCGCGGGCAGGTGGCGCGCGACCGCCCCGGCCCAGCTGAGCAGCTGCTCGTCGGCGCCGGGGCGGCCGACGAGCTGGAGGCCGACGGGCAGCCCGTCCAGGGTGCCGGCGGGCAGGGTGACGGCGGGCAGGCCGGCCAGGTTCCACGGCAGCGACATGACCGGGTCGCCGGTGGCGGCCAGGCCGTGCGGGGCCGGGCCGGTCGCGGACGGGGCGGCCCACAGGTCGACGGCCGCCCCGGCGGCGGCCTCGGCCAGCCGGGCGCGGAAGGCGTCGCGGGCGCGCAGCGCGTCGGCGTGGTCGGCGGCGGTGAGGGCGAGGCCCTGGCGGATCATCGCGGCCGTCTCGGGGCGGTAGCGGTGGCCGTGCTCGCCGAACCAGCGGGTGTGCGCCCGGGCCAGCTCGTAGCGGTTGACGGTGAACAGCGTGGCGGCGATCCACTCGAAATCGGCCATCACCGGGACCGTCCGCACCGGGTACCCGGCGGCGCGCAGGCCGTCGAGCCGCTCATGGAAGGCGGCCAGGGCGGCGGGTTCGGTCTGCTCCAGGTAGGGCCCGGCGGGCACGCCGAGCACGGGGTGCGGCCCGCCCGGCGACGCCGGCCGCCAGCCGTCCCACAGCACCGCCGCGCCCCGGGCGGCGGTGTCCGTGTCGGCGGCGACGACCCCGACGGTGTCAAGGGTCGGCGCGTTGGGCAGCACCCCGGCGACGGGCACCCGGCCGTGGGTGGGCTTGAAGCCGACCACCCCGCAGTAGGCGGCGGGCCGCACGATCGAGCCGATGGTCTGGGTGCCCAGCGCCAGCGGCACCATGCCGGCCGCCACCGCGGCGGCCGAGCCGCCGCTGGACCCGCCGGGGGTGTGGCCGGGGCGGTGCGGGTTGCGGGTGGGGCCGGGCGCGAAGACCGCGAACTCGGCGGTCTCGGTCTTCCCGGCGACCAATGCTCCCGCCGCGCGCAGCCGGCGCACCACCTCGGCCTGCGCTCCGGCGAGGAGTCCGGGCTCCAGCCGCGAGCCCGCGCGGGTGGGCAGCCCGTCGACGTGCATGATGTCCTTCACCCCGACCGGGACGCCGTACAGCGGCGGGCGCGGACCGGGACCGGGATGGGGCAGCGCGGCGGCCTCGGCGCGCAGCCGCTCGCGCCGCCCGGGCTCGGGCACGAAGGCCCGCACCCGGGCGTCGACGGCGTCGATCCGGTCGCAGGCGCGCTCGGCGGCGGCGAGCGGGTCGGCCGCCGCGCCCTGCGCCAGGGACCACCGGCTCGGCAGGCTCTCCATGGACATGGACGCTACCGCCGCCGCATTCAGCGTTCGCAGCCGGAGGTGATGGCGTCGTGGACGACGGGGGACGGGGCGTCGTCGCACTCGTACTCGGCGCCGGTGGCCATCCGCTCGGCCATCTCGCGCACGGACGGGCAGCTCGCGATGCTCTCGGCCGAGCACTGCATCAGGTGGGCGACCGCCTCGCGCGCCTGCCGCAGCCGGGCGAGCCTGCGGTCCAGCTCGGCCAGGTGGTCGGCGAGGATCGCGCGCTGCTCCTCGCGGCCGGGACCGGCCACGATGGTGCGCATCTGCTCCAGGGAGAACCCGGCCGCCTTGCCCTGGAGGATGAGCACGGTCGTGATCACGTGCTCGTAGGTGTAGCGGCGCCGGCCCGACACCCGCCGGGCCGGCTGGAGCAGGCCCATCGTCTCCCAGTGCCGCAGCACGTGGGTGGCGAGGCCGAAGTGCCCGGCCAGCTCGCCGATGGTGAGTTCGGCCGAGGGGTCGATCCGCGAGCCGGCGGCGACGTGCACGCTTGACTTCATGTTGACATTAACTTGCACAGTGGGCGGAGAAGTCAACACGACCGGGCCTCCGCGCCCGCCGAACCGAGGTGACCGGCATGACCGAGACACGACCGACCGACGACGCCACCGCCCGCGCCCGCCGCCAGTGGGACCGGATGTCGGCCGGCTACGACCGCAACGCCCGCATGGAGCACTGGCTCATCGGCGACGCCCGCGCCCGCCTGTGCCGCCGGGCCGCCGGCCGCACCCTGGACGTCGCCGTCGGCACCGGCCTGAACCTGCCGCACTATCCCGAGGGCGCCGCGGTGACCGGCGTCGACCTCAGCGGCGGCATGCTGGCGCAGGCCCGCCGCCGCGCCGCGGCTCTGGACCGCCCGGTGGAGCTGCGCGAGGCCGACGCGCAGCGGCTGCCCTTCGCCGACGCCTCCTTCGACACGGTGCTGTGCACACTCGCGCTGTGCGCCATCCCGGACCAGGCGGCGGCCATCGGCGAGATGTACCGGGTGCTGCGCCCGGGCGGGCGGCTGCTGCTGATCGACCACGTCGAGTACGCGCACCCGCCCATGCGCTGGCTGGAGCCCGCCCGCGCCCGCCGCGGGGGCCGCCCGGTGCGCCGCCGGCCGCTGCGGCTGGCGGCCGAGCGGGGCTTCGCCGTCGACCGGCACCGCCGCCTCGCGCTGGGCCTGGTCGACGAGGTCGTGGCGCACCGGCCCCAGCACGGCGGCTGAAGCCGCCGGTCGCGGCGCCGGCGGGGGCCGCCGCGCCCCGCGCCGAAATCACGTTGAGGGCGGGCCCGCGGCGGTCTACGGTCGCCGTGTGGCACATGTACTGTCAGTGAACGCCGGGACGGCGCGGCCCATCGCGGCCAAGAGCGGGCGCAGCGGCATCGACAAGCGGCCCGTCGAGGGCCCGGTGGCGATCAGCGCGCCCGGCGCGGGCCGCAGCGGGGTGGCCGGGGACGAGATCTGCGACACCGAGCACCACGGCGGCGCCGACCAGGCCGTCTACGCCTACGCCCGCGAGGACCTCGACGGCTGGGAGCGCGAACTCGGCACCCGGCTGCCCTCGGGGGCCTTCGGCGAGAACCTCACCACCTCGGGCCTGGACGTCTGCGGCGCCCGCGTCGGCGAGCGGTGGCGGATCGGCGCCGACCTGCTGCTCCAGGTCACCGACCCGCGCACGCCGTGCAAGACCTTCGCCGCCTGGATGGAGCGCCAGGGCTGGGTGAAGACCTTCACCCGGCGGGCGCTGCCCGGCGCCTACCTGCGGGTGCTGGAAGCCGGCACGATCCGCGCGGGCGATCCCGTGGTGGTCGAGCACCGCCCCGACCACGAGGTCACCGTCGCCATGGTGTTCCAGGCCCTCACCCTGCGGCCCGAACTGCTGCCCGGTCTGCTGGCCGCCGACGACCTCACCGCCGACGTGCGCGCCCGCGTGCTCCGCCGGGTGCCGGTCGAACTCGACCCCGCCTGAGCCGGTGCGCTCAGGCGGTGCCGGTCGCGCGGCCGAGGAAGGTGAGCGGCCCCGGGTCGGGCACCGTCAGCTCGTGGAAGCCGACCCGGTCGTAGAAGGCGCGGGCGGCGGTGTTGGCGGTGAGCATCGACAGGTGCACGGCCGGGACGCCGCGCTCGGCCAGGGCGGCCAGGAAGCGGGTCATCAGCGCGCGGCCGAGGCCGGAGCGCTGGTAGTCGGGGAGCAGGTCGATGTGCAGGTGCGCCGGGTAGCCGCCGTCCACCAGCTCCGTTCTGACCATCCGCTCGGGATGGTGCATCAGGTCGGCCATGTGCTCGGCGGGGGTGGCCGGGTCCCGCGGCGCCGGGAAGCGCTCGGCCACCCCGGGCAGCCACTCCTCCCGGAAGCGCTTGGCGAAGGCCGCCGTGTCGGCGGTGCCCAGGATGTAGCCGACCGCCCGCTCGCCGTTGTCGGCCACGAAGACCAGTTCGGGCTCCAGGTAGGCGTACGGCCCCGCGAAGATGCTGGGCAGCAGGTCGTCGTCGCCGTACATGCCGCGTGCGTCGCCGCCTTCGTGCCCGGTCCGCACGCAGATGTCGTAGAGGGCGTCCCGGTCCGAGGGCCGGTACGGCCGGATCTCACATGTCATGTGATCACTCTGGCGCCTATGGGAGGGCTCCCACAACAGCTTTCGGCGTCCGGGACGGGCCGCCGGCCCGCCTGGGGCCGCACCCCACCCCCGTGACGAGAACCAGGTGCACCGTGGACGACCCGACCTTCCTCACCCATGTCACCGAGCGGCTGGCCGGGCTGCCCGGCGTGCGCGCGGTCACCCTCGGCGGCTCGCGCGCCCAGGGCACCCACCGCCCCGACAGCGACTGGGACCTGGCCGTCTACTACCGCGCCGGCTTCGACCCGGCCGACCTGCGGGCGCTGGGCTGGCCGGGGGAGGTGGCCGAGATCGGCGGCTGGGGCGGCGGCGTGTTCAACGGCGGCGCGTGGCTGACCGTCGACGGCCGCCGCGTCGACGTGCACTACCGCGAGCTCGCCGCGGTCGAGCACGAGATCGCCGAGGCCGAGGCGGGCCGCTTCCACAGGGAGCCGCTGATGTTCCACCTGGCGGGCATCCCCAGCTACCTCATCGTCGGCGAACTGGCCCTCAGCCGGGTGCTGCACGGCGAGCTGCCCCGGCCGGACTACCCGCCCGCGCTGCGGCGCGCCGCCGCCGTGCACTGGCGCGACACCGCCCGCCTCACCCTCGCCTACGCCCGGGCCGGGCACGCCGCGCACGGCCGCCGCACCGAGACGGCCGGCACGGTGGCCACCGCCGCCGCGCAGGCGGCGCACGCCGTCCTCGCCGCACGCGGCGCGTGGGTCACCAACGAGAAGACCCTGCTGGAGCGGGCCGGGCTGCGGGCGGTGGACGACGCCGTCGCCCGGATGGGCCCGGAGCCCGCCGCCCTCACCGCGGCCGTCGACGCGGCCGGCGCCCTGATCGAGGACGCCTTCCGCGACGCGGGCGTGCCGGACTGACCCCCGCGCGGGCGGTGCGGCCTCACTTCACGACGCGGTAGCGCAGGTGCGTGGCCTGGGGGGTGTCGATCACCTGGGCCACCTCCAGCTGGAGGTGCGCGTCGAGGTCGAGGAGCCGGACGCCGCCGCCGAACACCACGGGGACCAGGTGGACCCCGATCTCGTCGACCAGCCCCGCCTTGACGAACTGGCTCCCGACGTCCGGGCCGCCCATCACGTAGACGTCCTTGCCGCCGGCGGTCTCCCTCGCCTGCCGCAGCGCGCTCTCGATCCCGTCGGTCACGAAGGTGTAGACCCCGTTGTCAGGTGACTCCTCGGGCGCCTGGTGGGTGACGACGAACAGCGGCAAGCGCGCGGCTCCGGTCGGCCCGTCAGCGCCCCACCAGCGGATCGAGTCGTCGTAGGTCCGGCGGCCGCCGATGAAGGCGCCCGCGTTCGCGACGGAGGCGTCCAGCAGCTCGCGGCCGGCGGCGTCGGCCTCCATCGCCCACTCGTGCAGCCGGTCGCCGCCCTTGCCGAGCGGTTCGTCCGGGGTGGCGCCGGTCGCCATGACGTACCCGTCCAGCGACATGCTCATGTCGAAGACCACCTTGCCCATGGGACTCCTCCTCGGTCGACCGTGCCTCACCGGACGGCCACCAGTCTGGCGTCCCGGGGTGACACCGGACGCAGTCCGGCTCGACCAGGTCAGGGGAAGAGGGCGGCCACGTCGATGTCCAGCGGGAACGGTACATCGAGCTTGAGCCGGTCCCGCACGATCGCGGTGGGCACGTAGCGCTCGGTCGCGGCGTCGAGCTCGTACACGTACACGGCCGGGCGGTCGTGCTCCTCCTCCTCGATCCGCCAGAAGTGGCGGATGCCCGCCTTGGCGTACTTCAGCGGCTTCGTCTCGCGGTCGCGCTCCTCCGACTCGGCCGAAACGATCTCGATCACCAGGAGGACTTCTTCGGGCAGGTGGTAGGTGCGGTTGGCCTCCTCGGGACGGCGCTCGGTGAAAACCACGACATCAGGCTCCGGCCGCTGGCGCTTGGCAAGGCGGACCGTCACCTCGATGTCCACCCCGACGCCGACGGGCGCCGCCGCGTCCAGGGCGGCGGCCAGCCGCCACATGACGCGCGAGTGGAAGGTGCGGTGCGGCGACATCACGACAAGCGCTCCATCGATCAACTCAATGTGGTCCGGAGCTTCCGGTGGCAGTCGGTCCAGGTCCTCAGCGGTCCAGCCGCCAGGCGGTGGGAAGAACCAATCGGGCAACGGCTCGGCGGTCATAACCCCTCCCTGGCTGGTCGGGACCTAGAAGCGCGTTCGTGCCCAGGTTAGCGGCAGGCATGGTGGGCGGCGATGACAATGTGCCGTCTTCGCGAGCTCGGGTTCATCAATCCGCCGCCGTGCCGTCGTCCAGGTCCGCGTCGTGGACCAGCAGGGCGACCTGGACGCGGTTGTTGAGGTCGAGCTTGGTGAGCAGGCGGGAGACGTGGGCCTTGACGGTGGCGACGCTGACGCCGAGTTCGGTGCCGACCTCGCCGTTGGTGCGGCCCTGGCCGACGAGCAGGGCGACCTCGCGTTCGCCCGGGCTGAGTGAGTCCAGGGCGGCGCGGGCCCGGGTGCGGCGGCGGGCGGCGGGGTCCTCGGGGCGGGCGCCGGCTCCCTTGGCGCCGGTACTGGTTCCCAGCAGGGACATCATCCGGCGCAGCACCTCGGGGGAGAGCATCGGCTCTCCGGCGGCGACCAGGCGGATGGCGCGCAGGATCTCTGGTGGCGGGGTGTGCTTGAGCAGGAAGCCGCTGGCGCCCGCGCGCAGCGCGCCCAGGACGTGGTCGTCGGAGTCGAAGGTGGTGAGCACGATGACCTCGGGGCCGCCGGGGCGGGCACGCAGCCGCGCGGTGGCGGCCAGGCCGTCGACGCGGGGCATCCGGATGTCCATCAGCACCACTCCGGGGCGGTGCTCGTTGGCCGCCGCGACGGCCTCGGCGCCGTCGGCGGCCTCGGCCACCACGGCGACGTCGCCCGCTGCGGCCAGCATCATGCCCAGCGCCGAGCGCACCAGCGGGTCGTCATCGGCCACCAGCACCCGGATCGGAGCGTTCACGCCGGCCACGCTACCGGCCCCCGCGCCCGCGGGCGGCCCGGTCAGCCGGGCCACGGGAGCCAGCCGCGCAGCCGGAAGTCGCCGTCGGGGGTGCGGCCGTGCTCGATGGTGCCGCCGGCCAGTTCCAGGCGTTCGCGCAGGCCGACCAGGCCGGCTCCCGCGCCGGGGATCTCGGCGGCGGCGGTGCCGGGCGGCAGGGAGTTGCGGATCTCCACGGCCAGGCCCTCACCCGGGCCGCCGGTCACGCCGACGCGCACGGACGCGGCCGGGGCGTGCTTGCGGGCGTTGGTGAGCCCTTCCTGGACCACCCGGTAGGCGTGCCGGCCGATCGCGGCGGGCACGGACGCGGCGTCGTCGAGCTCGCGGAGCAGGCTGAGCCGCATGCCCGCGCCGCGCGACTCCGCGACCAGCTCGTCCAGGTCGGCCAGGACCGGCTGGGGGCGGCGGCCCCGCTCGGCGCCGGTGCCGTCCTCGGCGCGCAGCACCCCGATCACCTCGCGCAGGTCCTCCAGCGCGTCGTAGGCGCAGGACCGGATCACCCCGGCGGCCCGCTCCACGTCGGCGGGGGGAGCGTCGGGGCGGAACTCCAGCGCCCCGGCGTGCATGGCCAGCAGTGAGATGCGGTGGGCGAGCACGTCGTGCATCTCGCGGGCGATCCGCTCCCGCTCCTGGCGGCGGGCCTCCTCCAGCCGCAGCCGCTGCCGCTCCTCGCCCTGGTGGGCGCGCTCGCGCAGGCTCTCCATCAGCAGCCGCCGCGAGCGCACCAGCAGGCCGCCGCCGACCACCACGGCCAGTTCGAGCAGCGTGGTCAGCAGCGTGGCCCAGAAGGAGCCGGTGGCGGCCGGAACGGCGTAGGCGTGGAAGGCGAAGATGTAGAAGGCCAGCGCCGGCAGGTAGCAGGCCACCACCGCGGCGGTGTACCGCGGCGGCCGGTGGGCGGCCACGGTGTACACGGCCGCGCCGGCCGCCGCCCAGCCGACGACCGACACCGTCATCAGCACCAGCTCGGCCAGGGCCAGCCACACCGGCCAGCGGCGGCGCACCAGCAGCGCCAGGCAGGCGATCAGGCCCAGGCCCAGCTCCATGGCCAGCGCCCAGCCCGTAGGGACGCCGCCGTCCACGTTGAGCAGGAAGGCCACGCCGAGCGTCGCGGCCAGCACGACGCAGCCGAGGTCCAGCCACCGCTCGCGCGCGCCGCCGCGCGCCGTCTCCGCACCGTGCCCGCTCAGCCCACCGCTCCCTCCGTCCGGCGCCGTGCGCCGCCAGGCTACCGACGTCCGGCCGCCCCGGCAGTGGCCGAAGGTCGACGGTGCCGCGACCTTGGTCGCCGGCCCGCGACTTCGGTCGGGCGGGCGTGGCCGTCCGGCCGACGCGCGGGCCGGGCACGCGCGGCGAGGCTGTCGGCGGGCCCGGCCGGGTCCGCGCGGCGGCCGCCGGGGGCGTCGCGCCGAGGCGAGCGGAGGTGGGCGTGGAACCCGCCCTGGAGATGTCGGGCCTGCGCAAGGCGTTCGGCGCGACCGTCGCGGCCGACGGGGTGAGCCTGAGCGTGCCGCCCGGCAGCTGCTACGGCCTGGTCGGGCCGAACGGCGCCGGGAAGACCACCACCCTGTCCATGGCGGTCGGGCTGCTGCGCCCCGACGCCGGGACGGCGCGGGTCTGCGGCGCCGACGTGTGGTCGGACCCGGTGCGCGCCAAGACCCTGCTCGGGGTGCTGCCCGACGGCCTGCTGCTGCCCGAGCGGCTGACCGGCCGCGAGCTGCTGCACTACCTCGGGCTGCTGCGCGGCCTGGGCCGGGGGACCGTGGCCGACCGCACCGAGGAGCTGCTGGACGTCCTGGAGTTGGCGGGGGCCGAGCGGACCCTGGTGATCGACTACTCCGCCGGGATGCGCAAGAAGCTGGGTCTGGCCACCGCGCTGCTGCACGCGCCCCGGCTGCTGGTGCTGGACGAGCCCTTCGAGGCGGTCGACCCGGTGTCGGCGCTGACCGTCCGGGCGATCCTGCGCCGCTTCGTCGCCTCGGGCGGCGCGGTGGTGATGTCCAGCCATGTGATGGCGCTGGTGGAGGCGGTCTGCGACCACGTCGCCGTCATCACCGGCGGGCGCGTGGTCGCCTCGGGCCCGGTGGATGAGGTGCGCGGCGGCCGCAGCCTGGAGGAGCGCTTCGTGGACATCGTCGGCGAGCGCACCGGCGGGGAGGAGGGGCTGCTGTGGCTGGTCTCGTCCTGATCCGGATGAAGTACGCGGTGCTGCGCAACGGCTGGACGGGCTGGCGGGCGGTGCGCGCGGTGGCGGGCGGCGCCGCGGGCCTGCTCGCGGCGGCGGCCACGGTGCTGGCGGCCCTGCCCGACCTGGGCGCCCCCGAGGCGAGCGCCCGGCTGCTCGCGGGGGCCTTCGCGCTGTGGACGCTGGGCTGGGCGCTGGGCCCCTTCGTGCTGGGCACCGACACGACGCTGCGTCCCGGCTACTTCGCGCTGCTGCCGCTGCCGGCCTGGCGGCTGGCGGCCGGGCTGCTGGCGGCGGCCGCGGCGGGCGTCCCCGCGGCGCTCGCCCTGCTCGCGTTCTGCTCGCTGGCGGTGTGGGGGGCCGGGTTGGGCCCGGGGCCGCTGGCGGTCGCGCTGGCCGCGGTGCCGCTGCAGACGGCGCTGGTGCTGCTGGCCTGCCGGGCCGTCGCTTCGGCCGCGGGGGCGGCGCTGCGCACCCGCCTGGGCATGGACCTGGTCCCGCTGCTGGTCAGTGTGCTGATCGGTGTCGGTCTCACCGCGGGGCTGATGGGCTGGCCGTACGCGTTGGGCTTCGCCGTCCGGCTGGCCGAGGGCGCCGGCCCTGAACTGCCCGGCTGGCTGCTGCTGGCGCCGCCGGGCTGGGGTCCGCTCGCGGTGCTGGGCGCGGCCCGCGCCGACTGGGCCGCGGCGGCGGGCGGGCTGGCCGGGCTGGCGCTGCTCGACGCCGCCCTGCTGGGCCTGTGGGCGGTGCTGCTCCGCCGCGAGCTGGGCGCGCGGGCCGTCGCGGGCCGGCTGCGGGCCCGGGCCCGCCGCCGCGCGGCTGCCCGCCCGCTCGCCTGGTCGGCCGCCTCGGCGGCCGCCGTGCGGGCGCTGCGGAGCTGGCAGCGCGACACCGGGATGCACATCATCGTGGTCGCCGTCGTCGGCACGGCGGCCATCCCCGTCATCGCCGCCTTCGCGGTGGACTGGCCCTACCTGGTGCCGATCGTCGCGCCGCTCGCCGTCGCCGTCGCGGCCAAGGAGTCGGCGAACCTGTTCGGCTTCGACGGCAGCGCGCTGTGGCACACCCTGGTCACCCCGGGCAGTGAGCGCGCCGAGGTGCGCGGCCGCCAGTTCGCCTGGCTGGCGGTGTTCACGCCGATCGCGGTGCTGCTCGGTGCCGTCGCCTTCGTGCTGCCGCCCGAGGTGGGCGGGGAGGTGACCGCGGCGGCCCGGCCCTACCTGGTGGCGGTGCTGCCCGCGATGCTCGGCGCCGGCTCGGGGCTGGTCGTGTGGTACTCCGTCGCGGCCGGGCACGCCATCGGCGCGGAGGGCGGCGCCACCGGCGGGTTCTCCCACCCGGGCCCCGCCGGCGCCCGCGCCGGGCTCGCCCGGCACCTGTTCCACCCGCTGCTGTGGCTGACGGCGCTGCCCCCGGCCGCGCTGGTCGCCCTGGGCACCCTGGGCGGCCTGCCCTTCGCCGTGTGGGCCGGGGTCGCGGCCGGCGCCGCGATCGGGGCGGCGGCCGCGGTGCTGCTGGGCCGGGCGGCGCATCGGCGGCTGGCCGAACGGGGCCCCGAACTGCTCGCCGCGCTGACCGCACCCGTCTGAACCGATGAGAGGACGACGACCGATGACCGCCCCGCCCGACGCGGCACCCCCGGACACCCCTGCGCGGGGGCCGGTGACGGACTCCGAGCGCTCCCTTGCGCCGGACCTGGCTCGGGGTGCGATGCTGCTGCTGATCGCGCTCGCCTACGCCCCGCTGTACCTGTCCGCGACCGCGCCCGGTGTGCTCAACCACCCCGAGGGCGGCGGCCCGCTGGACGCCGCCGTGCGCTTCGCGGAGCTGCTGCTGCTCGACAACCGCGCCTACCCGATGTTCGCCGCGCTGTTCGGCTACGGCCTGGCCGTGCTGGTGGCGCGGCAGCGGGCGAACGGCACCCCGGACAAGGGCGTCCGGCGGCTGCTGCGGCGCCGCCACGGCTACCTGCTGCTGTTCGGGCTCGTGCACGGCGTGCTGGTGTTCCCGCCGGAGATCCTGGGCCCCTACGGGCTGGCCGGGCTGCTCACCGCCTGGCTGCTGCTGCGGTCGGAGCGGGCGCCGCTGGTGGCCGCGTGCGTGCTGGCCCCGGTGCTGGCGGTGCTGAGCGTGGCCTACGGCCTCGCCACGGCCACCGTGCTGCACGCGGACGCGACCGGATTCAGCCCGGGGGTCCTGGCGGAGCCGCTGCTCGCGCGGCTGTTCGGCTACCCCTTCGGCCTGCTCTCGACGCTGTTCGGCTTCCCGGTGCCGGTCATGGTCCTGCTGGGCGCGTGGGCGGGCCGCCGCGGCATGCTGGACCGGCCGGGCGAGCACCGGGCGGCCCTGCGCCGCACGGCCGCCGTCTGCCTGCCGGTCTCGGTGCTCGGCGCGGTGCCGCTGGCCCTGGTCGGCGCGGGCCTGTGGCAGCCGGAGCCGGCGGTGACGGGACTGCTGAGCGGGGTGCACGTCCTCACCGGGGCGGCCGGCGGCCTGGGCTACGCCGCCCTGTTCGGGCTGGTGGGCGCGCGGCCCGGCGTGGAGCGTGCCGCGGCGGCCCGGGTGCTGGCGGCGGTGGGCAAGCGCTCGCTGAGCTGCTACCTGTTCCTGTCGCTCGCGCTGGCGCTGCTGCTGGGCCCGCTGGGCCTGGGCCTGGGCGCGTACCTGCACTCGGCGGGCGCGGCGCTGGCGGGCGCCGCGGTGTGGGCGGCCGGGGCCGCACTGGCCTGGGCGCTGGAGCGGGCCGGGCGGCGCGGCCCGGCCGAGGCGCTGCTGCGCCGCCTGGTCTATCGGGACGCCGGCCGGCCGGTGCGCCCGGCGCCGTCGCCCGACCGGGGGCGGCTCACCCGGGCGCTGCTGATGTGCGGGGCCGTCGGGGCGCCGCTGTTCGTCGCGGCCTTCCTGGTGCAGGGTGCGGTGCGCCCCGGCTACGACCCGCTCCAGCAGCCGGTCAGCTCGCTCGCGCTGGGTCCCGGCGGCTGGGTGCAGACGGTGAACTTCCTGGTGTGGGGCGTGCTGGCGCCGGCCTTCGCGGTCGGGCTGCGGCGGGCGCTGCGGCCCGGGCCCGGATCGCTGTGGGGGCCGCCGCTGGTCGCCGTGCACGGGGTCGGCATCGTGCTGAGCGGGGTGTTCCCCGGCGACCCGATCGGCTGGTACCCGCCGGGCACCCCGCCCGGGCCGCTGGCCGCCGTCACTCCCACCGGTATCGCGCACGACGTGGTCGGTGTGGCGGCCTTCGTCGCGCTGGTGCTGGCCTGCTTCGTGTTCGCCCGGGGCTCGGGGTGGGGCTGGGCGGTCTACGCGGTCGCCAGCGGCCTGGCCTTCGCCGGCTTCATCATCGCGGCCGGGGACTACGCCCACCTGGGCGGCCTGTACCAGAAGCTGGCCCTGGGCACGGGCTGGGCCTTCTTCGCCGTCCTGGCCGCCAGGACGCTGCGGCGCCCGGCGCGGGAGTCCTGAGCCGGCGGCCGGGCGGGCACGGTCGCCGGCCCGCCCGGCGTCAGGGGCCGGCCGGGACGGACCGGTCGGCCAGGTAGCGGGCGGCGTAGGCGCGGGCGGTGGCGGCCATGCGCTCGCGCAGCTCGGGCGGGCCGAGCACCTCGGCGTCCTCGCCCAGCCGCAGCATGTCGTGGTGGGCGACGTTGATGTTCTCGGTCGGGATGACCGTGCGCACCCACCCGTCGGCGTCGGGCGGGCCGGCATTGGCCTGGGCGGCGGCGGCGATGCGCTCGCCGAAGTGGAAGCCGAGCATCATCAGCCCGCGCGGGGAGATCCGCAGCTCGGCCTCGCCGACCAGCACGCCGGCCTCGAAGCGGGCCGCCCACGCGCTCCAGGCGGCGGCCAGGTCGAAGCCGGGCGGGCGCTCGAAGCGCTCGTCCAGGACATGCGCGGTGAGCACCTTGGACACCCGGTAGGTGCGCACCTCGCCGCCGGTCAGCGCCAGCAGGTACCAGGCACCCGCCTTCAGCACGATCCCCAGCGGGCGCACCCGCCGCACCACCTCGCGGGGCCGCTTCCAGCGCTCGTAGCGGATCTCGACCTCGCGCTGCTCCCACACGGCTCCCGCGACGGCGGCCAGGTGCGGCACCTCGTCGGCCGCCCGGAACCAGCCGGTGGGGTCCAGGTGGAAGCGCTCGCGGACCCGTCCGGCGCGCTCGCGCAGCTCGGCGGGGAGGGCGGCCATCAGCTTGCGCTCGGCCCCGGCCAGCACTCCGCCGAGCCCCAGCTCCGCCGCGGGTCCCGGCATCCCGGTGAGGAAGAGCGACTCGGCCTCGTCGCTGGTCATCCCGGTCAGCCGGGTGCGGTAGCCGTCGACGAGCCGGTACCCGCCCGCCGGCCCCCGGTCGGCATACACCGGCACCCCGGCCTCGCTCAGCGCCTCCACGTCGCGGTACACCGTGCGCAGCGACACGCCCAACTCCTCGGCCAGCTGCCGCGCCGTCATCCCGCCGCGCGCCTGCAGCAGCATCAGGATCGAGAGCAGGCGGCCGGCACGCATGGCCCGAGACTAGCCGGGGGCGCCCGGACCCGCTTCAGTCCCGCTCCGCCGTGAACTCGGCGATGACCTGCTCCATCGGGATCCCCGGAGCCGGATCGGCCATCCTTTCGAGCACCGGGCGGACCAGTTCCTCGTCGTCGTCATCGGCGTCGTACGCACCGACGTCCCCGGTCTCCGTCACGGTCCGCAGTCTCCCAGCACGCCCGCCCGCGCGCAGGCGATCGGCGCACCTGTACCTGACACCGGTTGTCAGCTTCCGCTGGAAGGCTCGGCGATATGGACATCAAGGACCAGCAGGCGTTCAACGAGCGGGTCGTCGCGGAGTACCGGGCGGCGGCGGGACGGCTGACCGAGACGCTGCCCGGATTCCGGCTGCTGCTGCTCACCACCTCGGGCGCGCGCACCGGCCGGGAGCACACCGTGCCGCTGGGCTACGTCCGCCACGGCGGGGACCTGGTGGTGATCGCTTCGAACCGGGGCGCCCCGGACCATCCCGACTGGTTCCGCAACCTGGTGGAGCATCCAGAGGTGGCGGTGGAGTTGGACGGCGAGCGCTTCGCGGCGACGGCCGAGGTGCCGTCGGGGGAGCGGCGGAAGCGGGTGTACGCGGCGGTGCTCGCGGAGCAGCCGTTCATCGCCGACCACCAGGCCGCGACCGAGCGCGAGATCCCGGTGGTGGTGCTGCGCCGCGCCTGAACGACCGGGCGCGCCGCCCGCGACTCCCGGCGGCGCGCCCGGCGCGGCTCACTTCGCGGGCGCGCGCTCGGCGGCGAGCAGGCCCACCAGGTCGGAGGTGTCCTCCGCGACGGCGCGGTTCAGCAGCGCGCCCATCGCCTCGACCATCTCGGTGCTGACGCCCTGGGCCCGGCTGGTGTCCAGCAGGTTCACGTAGCCGGTGGCCTGCATCGCGATGCTCGCGTCGGCGTCGGTGCGCTCGCCGGAGTCGGCGCCCGCGGCGTCGATGTGCAGCGCCGGGAGCATGGCGGTGAGCCATGCCTCCAGCAGCGGGGCGAACTCCTTGGCGGGCACCCGCTCCGAGCGAACCAGCGCCAGGGCGTGGTAGACGCCGCCGAACATGCCGTACATCCCGCTGAGCAGCGCCAGGTCGTACAGGGCGGCGCGGCCGGGGTCGCTGTGCAGGTAGCTGGGCCTGGCCAGCGCGGCCAGCGTCCGCTCGTGGGCGTCGAAGGCGGTGCGCGAGCCGCTGTAGAGGATGAAGCCCTCGGGCCTCCCGATCAGCGGCGGCGTCGCCATGATGCCGCCGTCGAGGTAGTCGGCGGCGTGCCAGGCCGCCCAGTCGGCGGTCTCGCGCGCCTGCGCGGGGGTGCCGTTGGTGAGGTTCACCAGCGTGCGCCCGGTCAGCGTGCTCGCGACCGGGTCGAGCACCTGGTGCACGCTGGCGTCGTCGAGCAGGCAGACCACCACCAGCGGGCTCGCGGTGACCGCCTCGGCGGCCGTGGCCGCCACGGCGGCGCCGCGAGCGGCGAGGGCGTCGGCGCGGCCGGGGCTGCGGTTCCACACGGTGGTGGGGTGCCCGCTGTCGAGGAAGGCGCCGGCCAGCGCCCGGCCCATCGCGCCCAGGCCGATGACCGTCACCGGCGTGCGCTCGTCCGTCATTGTCCGCTCCGTCCCAGTCGGCTGCGGTGCGCGGGACGTCCCCGCCGCACCGCGTCCCCGCCGTGCGGCGGGGACGTGTCCATGCTGGTGGCAGTGCAGACTTTCGGACAAGTACCTACTATTTTGTAGGGTACTTACCTTTTCGTTTGTGGAGGACGCGGTGAAGAAGCGGCAGTACTCCTGCGGGTTGGACGCCGCCGTCGACGTGGTCGGCGGCAAGTGGAAGGCGCTGCTGCTGTGGGAGCTGCACCACGGCCCCAGGCGCTTCGGCGAGCTGCGCCGCCGGGTCGCCGGCATCAGCGAGAAGATGCTGATCCAGCAGCTGCGCGAGATGGAGAAGGCCGGGCTGGTCGACCGGAAGGTGCACGAGCAGGTGCCGCCGAAGGTCGTCTACTCGCTCACCTCCTTCGGCGACTCGCTGAACACCGCCCTGATCCCGCTCGGGGAGTGGGGCGAGGTGCACATGGAGACGATCGAGGCCATCCCGCGCGACTGAGGGGCGGCGACTCAGCTCCAGCGCACCCGCACCGAGGCGCGCCAGTCGGCCAGCAGCCCGGCGTCGCCGCGCACGTCCAGCCCCTCGGCGCCGCGCCGGTTCCACAGCAGCAGGTAGAGCTCGGCGGCACGGGCGCGCACGGCGCAGCCGCCGGGCCCCGGCGGCTCGTCCGGCGCCGCGCCGTCCTCGCGCACCGCCGCGTTGCCCTCGGGGCCGACGCGCACCCGCCAGCGGACGGGGGCGTCCAGCGCGGTCAGCAGCAGGGTGCGCGGGGCCTCGCCGGGCAGCCGGGACCGGCGGCGCGCGGCGAAACCGGTCAGGATCTCCTCGACACCGTCCAGCGCCAGCCCGGTCGGGTACTCGACGGGGGCGGCCGCCGCGGCGTACACGTCGGCGCGGTGCACGGCCGTCTCGTGCAGCTGGCGGCGCGACCAGAAGTCCAGCGGCGAGGGCGCGGGCAGGAAGGTCCAGCACTCCAGCTCGGGCCGGGCCGCCGAGAGCTCCGCCACCAGGGCGCTGTGCCCGGCGCGGAACCAGGCGACCAGGCCGGCGTCGCCGGGCGGATCGGGCTCGATGTCCTCGGCGCGCGCCAGCAGCAGCGGCTCGGTGCGCCGCTCGCGCACGTGCGCCGCCGCCCAGCGGTGCACGCCGCCCAGGTGCAGCAGCAGCTCGCGCAGCACCCAGCCGGGACAGGTCGGCACCGGGGCGGCCGGATCGAGCCCTTCGGCCGCGTCGGCCAGCAGCCGCCCCTCGCGGCGCAGCGCGTCGACGCGTCCGGCGATGTCCATGCGGGCAGTCTGCCAAAGCGCTCCGCCCGCGGACAGGGGCGGCTCAGCGCTTGGCCGCGGGGCGGGCGCGCAGGTGCGCGCGTTCGCCCTGGCTGCCGAAGAGGCTGAGGAACTCGACCGCCTCGCCGTCGGCGGCGCCGAACCAGTGCGGGACGCGGGTGTCGAACTCCGCCGCCTCGCCCGGGGTGAGCACCAGGTCGCGCTCGCCCAGCACCAGCCGCAGCCGGCCGTTGAGCACGTAGAGCCACTCGTAGCCCTCGTGGGTCTGCGGGTGGGGCTCCCGCCGGGAACTGGAGGCGGGGATCACCAGCTTGTACGCCTGGATGCCGCCGGCCCGCCGCGTGAGCGGCAGCATCGTCATACCGCCGCGGGTGACCGGGCGCAGGTGGATGCGCGGGTCCCCGGTGGGCGGGGCGCCCACGAGCTCGTCCAGCGCGACGCCGTGCGCCCTGGCCAGTGGGAGCAGCAGTTCGAGATTGGGCCGGCGGGCACCCGACTCCAGCCGGGACAGGGTGCTCACCGAGATGCCGGTGGCCGCGGAGAGCTCGGCCAGCGTGGTCTCGCGCTCCCGGCGCAGCGCGCGCAGCCGGGGGCCGACGGCGCCGAGCGCCGCGTCGAGGTCGTCGTCCATCCCACCATTTTGCCAGATCGGCAACAGAACTTGCAGTGTTGGCGGCCGTGGCCGCACAGTCGTCACCGGACGGCCCTGAGCCGCCGTGTCCCGCGGCGCCGCGGCCGGTGAACCCTGGAAGGAAGAGCATCGTGTCAAAGGACTTCGACGAGGAGTACTGGGAAGAGCGCTACCGCGGCCACGGCGCCGCCCATGGGCGGCCCAACCCGCAGCTGCTCGCGGAGGCGGCCGACCTGGCGCCCGGCGCGGCGCTGGACGCCGGCTGCGGCGAGGGCGCCGACGCCGCGTGGCTCGCTGCACGCGGCTGGCGGGTGACGGCGGTGGACGTCTCCGCCACCGCGCTGGCGCGTGCGCGCGAGCGCGCCGACGCCCTCGGCGCCGAGGTGGCGGGCCGGATCGACTGGGTGCGCGCCGACCTGACCGCGTGGACGCCGCCCGAGGGCCGCTTCGACCTGGTCTCCACCCACTACGTGCACACGGTGGAACCGATGGAGCGGCTGCTCGGCCGGCTGGCCGCGGCGGTCGCCCCGGGCGGCACCCTGCTGGTCGTCGGCCACGACCACGCCGAGGCGCACAGCGCCGGGCCGCACCGCCCGGTGACCGGGGCGCACGTCACCACGGCGGAGCTGGCGGCGGGCCTCGATCCCGGGCGCTGGGACCTCGCCGTCGCCGAGACCCGGTCCCGGGAAGCCGGCCACGGCGGCCGCACGGTCACCATCCACGACGCCGTCCTGCGCGCCCGCCGGCGCCCCTGACCCGCCGATCGCCACGGCGGCGCCGGGCGGGAGGGGCGCGGTGCGGGCTTCGGGCCGCGGCCGCCGCGGGGAGCCGCGGCGGCCGGTTCCGCGTCGGTGGACCTGTCCACCGCCGCCCCCGGTCGCCACCGCTCGACCGCGTCTGCCAGGCTGGACGGCGCACGCCGACCTGGGGGAGGCCATGTCCGACACCTCGACCGCGACAATCCGGCCGGCCGTCGAAGACGACGTGCCGGCGATCGTCGCGCTGCTGGCCGACGACGCGCTCGGCGCCACCCGGGAGACCCCCGGCGACCTGGCGCCCTACCGCGCCGCCTTCCGCGCGATGGCGGCCAGCCCTGACCAGCTGCTGGTGGTCGCCGAGGCGGCGGGCCGGGTGGTCGGCACCCTCCAGCTCACCGTGATCGCCGGCCTGTCGCTCACCGCCACCACCCGCGCCCAGATCGAGGCCGTCCGCGTGCACGCCGACATGCGCGGCACCGGTCTGGGCGCCCGCCTGGTGCGGTGGGCGATCGACGAGGCGGCGCGGCGCGGCTGCGGCCTCGTCCAGCTCACGTCCAATGCGAGCCGCGCCGACGCGCACCGCTTCTACCAGCGCCTGGGCTTCGCCCCGACCCACGTGGGCTTCAAGCTCCGCATCGACCGGGGCTGACGGGCCGGCGCTGGTCCGCGAGCCGGCCGCCGGAGCGGGCGGCGCGCTCCTCGGCGACCTGGCGCAGCGCGGCCAGCCCGGCCGCGACGGCGGGCTGCCGCTCACTGCCCCGCCGCACGCAGGCCAGGAAGCGCCGGGAGGGCGCGGGCTCGCCGCGCAGCGGGATCCGCACCACGGACCGGTCGGCGGGCACCGGCGCCAGCCGGGGCATCAGGCACACGCCCAGACCGTGGGTGACCAGCATGGAGATGGCGTTCCACTCCTGCACGCGGTGCTCGATGCGCGGGGTGAACCCGGCGGTGGCGCAGGCCGCCAGGATCAGCTGGTGGTGGTCGAGCCGGTCCGGCGCCGCGATCCAGCTCTCGTCCGCCGCCTCGGCCAGTTCGACGGGCTCCCGGCCGGCCAGGCGGTGACCGACGGGCACCAGCAGGTCCTGCGGGTCGTCCAGCAGCGGCCGCCGGACGAAGCGCCGGTCGTCGGCCGAGGGGGTGCCGGGCAGCGGCACCACCACCGCGATATCGGTCTCCTTGGCCAGCAGCAGGTCGAAGCAGTCGGTCGTCTCGGCCTCGGTCAGCTCCACCGCCAGCCGGGGGTGCTCGCCGCGCAGCCGGGCCGCCGCCGGGGCGAGGAACGAGGCGACGCCGGTGGCGAAGCTCGCCAGCCGCAGCCGCCCGGCGGCCGCGCCGCTGTGAGCGTCGAGGTCGGCGCGGGCCTCCTCCCACTGCGCCTGGAGCAGGTCGGCGTGGCCCAGCAGGATGTGCGCGGCCGGGGTGAGCCGCACCCGGCGGCCGTCGCGTTCGAGCAGGCCGACGCCGAGTTCGGCGGCGAGGGCGCGCATCTGCTGCGAGACCGCCGACGGCGTCAGGTGCAGGGCGTCGGCGGCCGCCGTGACGGTGCCGTGGCGGTAGAGCATCCGCAGCACGTGCAGCCGGTCCAGGTCGACCATGCAGGAACGCTACACGATTTCCTTCGGAGATCAGCGATGGACCTTCATGGTCCGCTGCCCGCAGACTGCGGAGGTGCCCACTGACCGCGTGACCGCCACCCGCTCCGGCGCGCCGCCGCGCTCGGCGGCCTGGCTGGTGCTGGGCAGCGTGCTCAGCGTCCAGCTGGGCCAGTCCTTCGGCAAGCTGCTGTTCGGCGAGGTCGGGCCGATGGGCGTGGCCGCGCTGCGCCTGGGGCTGGCCGCGCTGGTGCTGTGCGCCCTCTACCGCCCGCGGCCGCCCCGCACGGCGCGGGCGGCCGGCCTGGCGGTGGGCTTCGGCACGGCGATCGCCGGCATGAACCTGGTCTACCCCGCGCTGGTCTTCCTGCCGGTCGGGGTCGCGGTGACCTTGCAGCTCCTGGGGCCGCTGACCGTCGCGCTGCTGGGCTCGCGGCGCCGTGCGGACCTCGGCTGGGCCGCGCTGGCCGCCCTGGGCCTCGCCCTGTTCGCCGTCCCGTGGGGCGGCGGGGGATCGGAGCTGCCGCCGGCCGGGGTCGCGCTCGCGCTGGCCTCCGGCGCGGCCATGGGCGCCTACCTGCTGTTCAGCCGCCGGGCCGGAGCGCGCGCCGCCGACGGCTCGGTGCTGGCGCTCGCGGTGGTGTGGGCGGCGCTGCTCACGCTGCCTTTCGGCATCGCCGACGGCGGTGCCGCGCTGCTGCGCCCCGGCGTTCTTGCGGCCGGGCTCGGCGTGGCCGTGCTCTCGGCGGTGCTGCCCTACGCGCTGGACCTTGCCGCGCTGCGCCGCCTGCCACCCCGGGTGGTCGGCGTACTGGAGAGCCTGGAGCCGGCCGTCGGCGCCTGCGCGGCGCTGGTGGTGCTGGGGGAGTTCCTGACGCTGCGGCAGTGGCTGGCGGTCGGCTGCGTGGTGGCCGCCTCCAGCGGCGCGGTGGCCTGGACGGGGCGGCGCGGCCGCTAGACGCCGGCCGGGGCCGCCTCGGCGGGGACGGGCGCGGAGGTCTCCAGGCCGGCGGCCACCGCGTGCAGGGCGGCCAGGCCGTGGGCGATGGCGGGCCGGCGCTCGCTGCCCCGGCGCACACAGGCCAGGAAGTGCCGCGAGGGGGTGGGCACGCCGTGCAGCGGGACGCGCACCACGTCGAGGCTGGGCAGGATCGGGGCGAGCCTGGGCATCAGGCAGACGCCGAAGCCGTGCGCGACCAGGGAGGCGATGGCGTTCCACTCCTGGACCTCGTGCACGATCCTCGGGGTGAACCCGGCCGTGGCGCAGGCGACCATGATCTCCTGGTGGCAGTCCACGGTGTCGGGGGCGGCGATCCACGGCTCGTAGGCGGCCTCGGCCAGCGCCACCGACGGGCGCGCCGCCAGCGGGTGCCCGGCCGGGACGATCAGGTCCTGCGGGTCGGCCCACAGCGGGAACTGCCGGAACCGGGGATCGTCGGGCGGCGGGGTTCCGGGCAGCGGCACCAGCACCGCGATGTCGACGTCGCCGGAGAGCAGCCGGTCGAAGCAGCCGCGGATCTCGACCTCGGACATCCGCACCGCCAGCCGCGGGTGCTCGGCGCGCAGCCGCAGCGCGGCCGGGGCGACGAAGGAGGCCAGCCCGGTGGGGAAGCTGGCGATCCGCAGCTCACCGAGGCCGCCCTCGGTGTGGGCGTCCAGGTCGGCGCGGGCCAGCTCCCACTGGGCCTGCAGCAGGTCGGCGTGGTCGAGCAGGGTGCGCGCCGCCGGGGTGAGGTGCACCCGGCGCCCCTCGCGGCGCAGCAGCTCCACCCCCAGCTCCTGGGAGAGCAGCCGGATCTGCTGGGAGACGGCCGAGGGGGTGAGGTGCAGGGCCTGGGCCGCGGCGGTGACCGTGCCGTGCTGGTGCAGGACGCGGAGCGCCTGGAGCCGCCGGAGATCGATCATGTAGCCGAGGCTACACGATCCGGTACAGAAACTTGCGATGGACCTGAACGGTCGCCCCGCCCAGACTGGAGGCATGGCAACAGTCCAGCCCGATCCCATGCCCACCCCGAGGCCGGGCGCCTGCGCCCGGTGCGGCTGGCCCGAGGACCAGCCCTTCGAGGTCGTGTCCCGGCACTCCACCTCCACCGGCACGCTCGTCTACACCCGCTGCGCCTGCGGCCGCCTCCAGGTGCGCCGCCTGGGCGGCGCCTGGCCCGCACCCATCGCCTGCGGCGCCCCGCCCGCCGACGGCTAGCGGCGCGCCTAGACCTGCCCGGCCGTGTCCAGGTCGGCGGCCGGCTGGAGGGTGACGGGATCGCCGACGCGGACCACGCCCGCCCGGGTCACCTGCATGATGGTGCCGAAGAGGTTGTCGTGCCGCGAGATGACCCACGACTGAAGCTCCGGCCAGCGCCGCTCGCCGCGCGGGTCCCAGCTGGGCACGGCGCAGCGCACGCACGGCCCGGTGCTCTCACCGCCCGTCTCCAGCACGGCCGCACCGATGGTGAGCACGGTGCCCGGCCCCCAGGTCTCCTCGTCGAAGGCCGGGGCGTCCAAGGCCAGGTGCAGGTTGGGGCGGAAGCGCAGCAGGTCCACCGGCGCGCCGAGTTCGGCCTCCAGGGCGGCCCGGGAGGACTCCGTCGTGACCAGCACGGTGCCGGGCCGGTCCTGGTGGCGCAGGGCGGCGCCCAGCCGCAGCGGCAGGTCCAGCCCGGCCGCCAGCGCCTCGGCCAGCGTGGGGTCCTCCCAGCCGTAGCGGGTGCCGTCGGGTCCGGTCACCACCGGCGGCCCCGACGGCGCGGGGCCGGGCGGGTAGGCGGCGGCCCAGTGCAGCATCGCCGGGCGCTGCCGCACCGTCAGCACGGCCTCCTCGCGGTTCGGCCGCTCGTCGAGCAGGGTGTAGGCGCGGTCGCCGGCCAGCCCGGCCGCGTCCAGCGCGGCCTCGGGCACGGCCTCGCCGCGCAGCGACTTCACCGGCCACCGGTACAGCCGCGCCAGCGAGCCCCGGAAGGGCGGCGGCGCCTGGTGCGCAGCGGACATGTGCGTACTACTCCTTGTGTCCTGTCACGGCGACCGTGACGCCGAGTCCGATCATGGTCAGGCCGCCCGCCCCGCCGACCAGCGAGAGCCGCCGGGGCGAGCCGGTGAACCAGCCGCGGGCGGTGGCCGCGGCCAGCCCCCACATGCTGTCGGCGACCACCGCGATCAGGTTGAACACCAGGCCGAGCAGCAGCATCTGCGCCACGGCGTGGCCCTGGGCGGGATCGGTGAACTGCGGCAGCACGGCGGCGAAGAAGACGACGGTCTTGGGATTGGTCACCCCGACCACGAAGCCCTCGCGCAGGGTGCGCAGGCCGCCGTGCGCGGGGGCGCCGCCGCCGGGCACGGCGGCCTGGGGCGCGCCGCGCTCGCGCAGCGCCTTGACGCCGAGGTACACCAGGTACGCGGCGCCCGCGAGCTTCAGCGCGGTGAAGACCACGGCCGAGCGCTCCACGATCGGGCCGATCCCCACCGCCACCACCACGACCAGCGCGTAGGCGCCCAGGGTGTTGCCCGCGACGGTGGTCAGCGCGGCGCGGCGCCCCTGCGCCAGCGCCCGTCCGACCACGAACAGCACGCTGGGGCCGGGCACGATGATCAGCAGGAAGGACATGGCGGCGAAGGCGAGCAGCCGGTCGGGGGAGACCATGCTCCATCCAAGCACGCGGCCGCCCGATTTGCGCGGTTCGGGTACCGCCGTCAGCGCGGCGGGCGCTCCTCGGGCAGGCCGAAGGCGGCGAAGAGCCGGACGTCCATGAAGTTCACCACGCGCGAGATGCGGCCGGAGCCGCTGAAGGCGAGGACCTGCAGCAGGAAGGGCCGGTAGGCGCCGCCGGGGCCGCGCAGGTACAGGGCCAGCGCGGGCTGGCCGTTGGCGGCGGTGCGCAGGACCCAGAAGTCGCCGGGCCCGCCCGGGCAGCGATCGCGCAGGTGGGTGGCGACCTGGTCGGAGCCGCGGTACCAGTTGGCGTAGGGCGGCATCTCCCACACGACGTCGTCGGTGAGCAGCCGGACGATCCCGGCGACGTCCTTGCGCTCGAAGGCGGCGGCGTACCGGTCGATCTGCTCGCGCTGGCGGGCGGCGGAGGGCTCGGCGGTGCCGTCCTCGGTGGGGCCGACCACGGCGAGGTGGCCGCGGGCCCGCTGCAGCGCGCTGTTGACGGCCGCGGTACTGGTGTCGAGCAGGTCGGCGACCTCGGCGGCCCGCCACTTGAGCACGTCGCGCAGGATGAGCACGGCCCGCTGGCGGGGCGGGAGGTGCTGGAGCGCGGCCACCAGGGCCAGCCGCACGCTCTCACGCTCGGTGACGACCGAGGCGGGATCGGCCGGGCCGCCGGAGCCCGCGCCGACGAGGGCGTCGGGGACCGGCTCCAGCCATGGCAGCTCGGCGCGCTCGACCAGGGGGTCGGCGGCGTCGGAGCCGGGCTGGCCCAGGCCGGTGGGCAGCGGCCGCCGGGCGCGCCGGCCCAGCGCGGTGAGGCAGACGGTGGTGGCGATCCGGTACAGCCAGGTGCGCAGCGACGAACGGCCCTCGAAGCCGGCGTACCCGCGCCAGGCGCGCAGGTAGGTCTCCTGGACCAGGTCCTCCGCGTCGTGGAGGGAGCCCACCATGCGGTAGCAGTGCGCGAGCAGTTCGTGCCGGTAGGGGTCGGCCAGCCGGGGGAAGTCGGCGGCGCCGTCAGGGCCCGACCGGTCGGGGGCGGCCAGGTCGACCGGGGTGACCTGGGAGTTCATCGACATGACCCCCACGGTAGCCGCCCCCTCCGACAGCCTCCGGCCGCCGGCGCGCGCCCGCCGTGAGGAATGCCACATGCGCCCGTTCCCGCGTGTCGGTGCAGGTGAGCGCTTCGCCCACCGGTACGGGCCTGCGGGCGCGCGGAGGCGTCCGCCGCCGGACCGCCCGGCGGCTCCCGGGTAAACGAAAGCCCAGCAAAGGGTCCCGTTATCCCCTTGTTATGCATTACCGTCGGTCACGGCCGTATCCGACCATCCGACCAGGGTGTTCGCCGCGGCCCCCAGCGGCGCGTCGCGCCTCCTGCCCCCGGCGCCGAACCGCTCCCAGGCCGCCCCCGCCGTCCCGGAACCGCGCCCCCGCGCCTCCGGGCCGCCTGCGGGCGGGCCGGCCGCACCCCCGTGGCGGCCGGCCCGCCGCCGGCCCCGAACATCCCCCATCGAAGGACATCCCGTGGGCAACCACCGCCTGCGCCGCCCGCGCCGCCGGGCGCGCACCGTCATCGCCGTACTGCTGGTCGGGCTGGTCGCCGCCGGCGTCGGCACCGCCGCCGTGCTGGCCGACCGGGGCGTCGAGCCGACGGCCGTGGTGGCCGAGGCGCTGGCGCCCGAGACGGCCCCGGCCGCCTCCGCCGAGCCCTCGCCGACCCGCGCGTCCCAGGAGACGGCGCCGCCCTCGGCCGCGCCCTCGCCGTCCCCGTCGGCGCCGCCCGCCGAGGACCTGGGCGCCGGCGCCGCGAGCGACGCCTCCGCGCGGCTGGCCGCGCCCGAGCCGAGCCCCGAGGAGCCGTCGGAGGAGTCCGGCGGCTCCGGCGGCGGCTCGGGCGGGGACGCCGGGGACTCCGGCGGCGAGGCCGTGACGACCTCGGGCGGCGGCAGCTGCGAGGCGTCCAGCTACGGCGACCCGCAGCCCACCGCCAGCGGTGAGACCTTCGACCCGACCGCGATGACGGCGGCCCACCGCACCCTGCCCTTCGACACCCGCGTGCAGGTCACCAACCCCGACAACGGGCGGTCGGTGATCGTGCGCATCAACGACCGCGGCCCCTACATCGACGGCCGCTGCCTGGACCTGTCCACGGCCGCCTTCGAGGAGATCGCCTCCCTGGACCAGGGCGTGGTCGACGTGGAGTGGGCGATCGTCGAGGAGTGAGGGCGCCCGGGGCGCCGCTCAGGCGGTGGACCGCACGCCGGGGATCTCGTCATTGCGGAAGGCCTCGACGAACAGTCGGTGGTCCTCGCGCGCCGCGGCGGCGTAGTCGCGGGCGAACTCCACCAGCCAGGCGGTGAACTCCCGCTCGTGCCCGCGCAGCCGGGACTCGATCGCCTCCTCGGTCTGGAAGCCGACCAGGGTCTGGTCGGAGTCGGAGTCCGACACGCAGTGCGCCTTGGCGGTGGCCCGGCCCAGGTAGTCCAGCACCGGGGCGATCTCGCCGGGCTCGGTCAGCTCGCTCCAGTCCAGATCGCTCTGGTAGGGGGAGACCTCGCTGACGACGTAGCCGATCCCGTCCAGTTCGGTGTGGCCGAGCAGCGGGTCGGCGTGCGCCTGCAGGGCGCGCTGCGACACGGCGGTGCGGTGGCCGTGGTGGGCGAAGTAGCCGGCGATGCGCGGGTCGGTGACCACGCGGCTGGGCGCGGCGATGTTGCCCATCTTCATCGAGAGCACGATGTCGTTGTCCAGCGCCTCGTTGAAGCCCTCGATCAGCACGCTGTAGGCGGGCAGCCCGGCGCTGCCGATGCCGAAGCCGCCGACACCCACCACGTCCTTGACGTCGTAGGCGACGCCGCGGAAGCGCTTGTGCTCGGGGATGCTGTCCAGGTAGCCGGCGAAGGCCGCGCACACGGCGTCGTGCTCGGCGCGGTCCAGCCGCCGCACGCCCGGCGCCTCGCGGAAGCGCCGGTCGAAGCCCTCGGTCTCGGTGAGGGCGTTGAGCAGGGTGAGCCGGGTGCGCAGCCGGGTCTGCTGGAGCACGCGGTGCACGGCGCCCTCGGTGGTGCCCAGCCGCAGCGAGTAGGCGTGGTCGTCGGGCTGGTCGACGAACCAGCGCACCTGGTCGAGGTAGGCGGCGGCGTAGGTCTCCACCAGCCGGTCGATGGCCGCGTCCGACAGGGCCTTGCGCCAGCCCAGCAGCGCCACGCTGGCGGCGAAGCGCTGGAGGTCCCAGGTGAAGTGGCCGAGGTATGCCTCGTCGAAGTCGTTGACGTCGAAGATCAGCGAGCCCTCGCCGTCCATGTAGGTGCCGAAGTTCTCGGCGTGCAGGTCGCCCTGGATCCACACGCGGCCGGTGCGCTCGTCGGCCCAGGGGTCGTCCAGGCGGGCGACGTCGGCGTAGAAGAGGCAGGCGCTGCCCCGGTAGAAGGCGAAGGGGTCGGCGGCCATCTTGCGGAACTTGGTCCGGAAGGCGCCGGGGTCGGCGTGCATCAGCACTTCGAAGGCCTCGACCAGGGTGGTGACGATCCACTCGCGGCGGGACGCGGTGTCGTCGGTGCGCAGGGTGTCCGCTAGGGAGTCCATGCCCCGATGATGCCCGGTCCGCCGGGAACGCGCCGGAAGACCGTCTATTGACATGAAGCGTCAATAGGTTGACACTTGCTGTCAATAGGCGGTGGGCATGAGGCCCGCCCCGCGCCGGCGCAGGAGGAGACGTGGGCGGCAACCGGGCACCGTCGCGCACCGAGCTGATCGACTATCTGGTCAGGCAGGTCGAGATCCGGGTCCTGGACCCGGCCGAGATCCTGCTCGGCGAGAGCGACGCCCTGGCGGAGCTGCGCGTGTGGACGGCGAGCAAGGCGGCCGGCTGGGCCGGCGAGCTGCTCGGCGGCGACGACGACGCGGCGATGCGCACCGTGATGCGGCTGCTGATGGCGCTGTATCCCGACGACGGCCCCTTCGACCCGCCCGCGGAGTGGTGGCGCACACCGCTGGGCCGGGTGGTGGTGCGGCGCGTCGGCCATCCGGTCGCCGCCTCCGTCTCCTACGCCACCGCCGGGGCGATGCTCGGCGTCAGCAGGCAGTTCGTGCACGACCTCGTCGTGCGGGGCCGGCTGGAGCGCCACCCCGACGGCGGCGTGAGCACCGCCTCGGTGCGCGAGCGCGCCAAGGCCTGAGCCCCACCACCGCCCCCTTCCCCGGCGACCGCTCGGCCGCCCCCATCCCGATCCGGAGACACCGTGACCGCACCTGCGCCCTTCGCGCCCCACCCCGCCACCGACACCGTCGTCAGCACCGGACCCGTCCCCATCGCCGTCCGCGACCACGGCGGCGACGGGCCGCCGCTCCTGCTGCTGCACGGCGGCGGCGCCAACCTGGCGGCGATGACCCCGCTGGCCGCGCGGCTGCGCGGCCGGTACCGGGTCATCACCCCCGACCTGCGCGGGCACGGCCGCTCCGGCGACGGGCCGTGGGACTGGGACGCGGTGCTCGACGACCTCGCCGCCGTGGCCGGCGCACTGCGGCTGGAGCGCCCGGCGGTGGTCGGCTGGTCGCTGGGCGGCATGGCCGCCGCGCACTGGGCCCGCCGCACCCCCGACTGCCCCGGAGCGGTGAACATCGACGGGAACCCCACTCCGACCCGCCCCGAGCAGCTGCCCGGCCTGGACCCCGGGCAGGCCGCCGCCGAACTGGACCGGCTGCACGCCCTCTTCGACGCCATGAGCGCCGGGCCGCCGCCGATGACCCGTGCACAGGCCGACGCCCTGATCGAGCAGCAGCGCCAGGCCGCGCTGGGCGGCGGCGCCTTCCCCGGGGACGCCCGGGCGGCGACCACCGAGCGCAACCTGGTCCCCGAGGGCGAGGTCCTGCGGCTGCGCCCGGCACCGGACACACTGGCCCAGATCCAGCGCGCGCTGCGCGAGCTGGACGTGTTCGCGCTCTACCGTGACGCCCGGGTGCCGGTACTGGCCCTGCACGCCACCCGCAACCTTCCGCACCAGGAGCCCTTCGCCGGACTCTACGACGCCTACCGCGCCTGGCTGCGCGAGCGGCTGGCCGCCACGGCCGCCGCCGTCCCGCTCCTCAGCGGCCACCACCTGCCCGACGCCAGCCACGCCATGGTCGCCGAGGACCCCGACCGGGTGGCCGCCGTGGTGGCGGACTTCCTCGCGGCCGCGGGCTGAGCGGCGCGCCCCGGCGGTGCTTGGATGGACCGGGGCCGCCGCCGGGGCGGCCCGCCGAAGGGAGCGCAGTGGCCAGCCAGAAAGAGCGCATGCTCGCCGGTGAGCTGTACATCGCCGACGACCCCGAGATCGCCGCGGACGCCCTGCGCGGCGCGCTGCTGTGCGAGGCGTTCAACGCCACCTCGGCGGCCGACCCCGCCGCCCGGCGCGCCGCGCTGGCGGAGCTGCTGGGCCGGCTGGGCGAGGGCGCCGAGGTCCGGCCGCCGCTGCAGGTGGACTACGGCGCCCACATCAGCATCGGAGCGCGCACCTTCGTCAACTTCGGCGCCGTCATGCTCGACGTCGCACCGATCACCATCGGCGCCGACGTGCAGATCGGCCCGAACGTGCAGCTGCTCACCCCCACCCACCCGGTAGAGCCCGAGCCGCGCCGCGAGAAGTGGGAGGCGGCGCGGCCGATCACCATCGGCGACAACGTCTGGCTCGGCGGCGGCGCGATCGTCTGCCCGGGGGTGAGCATCGGCGAGAACACCGTAGTGGGCGCCGGAGCGGTGGTCACCCGCGACCTGCCCGCCAACGTGGTCGCGGTCGGCAACCCGGCCCGCGTCACCCGCCAGATCTGAGCGGACTAGCGGGACAGCTCGTTCTCGCGGCGGGCCCGCGCCACCGCGGTGCCGTAGGAGACGCAGAACACCACCGCGGCCGGGCCCAGGGTGATCATCGCGGGCGACAGCAGCACCGCCATGATCCCCTGAGGCCCGGGGTACTCCCACACGCCCAGCGCCAGCAGCGGGACCAGCAGCACGATCGCGCCGACCGGGATCGACGGCAGCGTCCACATCATCGCCGGTCCGAGCCCGACCACCCACGGGCTCATCCGCACCCGGGTGGCGGCCGGGTGCGGCACGGCGCCGGGCGGCGGCGTCCAGTCGGCGCCGCGCCGCCGCTCCCACTCCGCGCGCAGCGCGGCCGCCTCCTGGTGGAAGCCGGGCACGGTGGCGCTGCTGAAACCGGGCAGGTAGCGCCGGCGGCCGGTGCGGTCGTAGAGCGCCACCAGATCGGGCCGCCCGCCCGGGCCGGGCCGCGGCACCCCGGTCTCGGACACGGCGCCCACCACCGACTCCACCGTCAGGTCGGCGATCTGCGACCACGGGTACCGGATGGTCCGGAAGGGCCCCCTCAGCGCGACGCCGCCGTCGTCGACCAGGGTTGCGCTGCGCTCCACCAGCAGCTGCAGCAGGCCCAGCAGCACCACGAACGGCGACATGGCGGCGAGTCCGATCAGCAGGGCGTCGCCGCCCTCGACGGCCATGGCGATGAAGGCCGTCACCATGAAGGCCCAGCCGGGCAGCAGGACCATCCGAGCCTTGGCCGCAGGTGCCCGGTAGACGCGCATGGTCCGCTCCCCTCGGCTTCGGAGCCCGCACCGCCGTCCCGGCGGCGCGCACAGTCTAGATCCGCTCTGTGCGCAGGGTCACCGGTTCATCGCGATTCGTTCGCGTCCGAGCCGGTCTCGTCCTCGAACCAGTAGGTCGCGGTGTCGATCGCGATCGGGCCGCCCGGCGCTCCGGCCGCGACCCGGAAGTCGCCCTCGGCGTGCAGCCCGGCGAGTTCTCCGGTGCCCGAGCCGGCCACCGCCGTCCAGCGGCCGTGCGCGACGCCGTCGGCGTCGTAGTAGCCGGCGCAGCTGATCACGAAGGCCCCGGTGCGGCCGCCGAGCGTGCCCTCGATCCGCTCCACGCCGGTGAGGCTGCCCGAACCGTCGGCGCGCAGGACGCCGACGTGCTGGGCGACGCCGGTGCCGGTGATGCCGCCGGTGAACTCCTCGGTCATGCCGTAGGTGACCAGCCGCACGCCGCTGGCGTCGGCCGGGCTGACCTCGGTGCGCCGGTAGGTCTCCGGCAGCACGCGGACCACGGAGCTGAGCTTGCGGCGCTGCGCGGGCCCCCCGGGTGTCGCAGCGCCGGCCAGCCCGGACGCGGTGTCGTGCGGGGGCAGGGTGAAGCCGAGCGGTTCCAGGGACGCGTCGCCGTGCGCCGTCCGGGTCTCCGTCCGCTGGGACATCTGTGCTCCTCAAGCCTTCTCGCGGGTTCTTCGTTCTGACACTCAGACGCTAATGGCACTAAGTGCCATTTGGCAACCGGGCGCTATGCTCTCCCGTGAGGCGGTCGGGCCTCCACCACGGGCGGCGAAGGGCGGACGGTGACCCTGCGGGAGCGGAAGAAGGCGCTGACGCGCTCGGCGATCGAGGACGCGGCCCTGCGGCTGTTCCAGGAGCGCGGCTACGACGCCACCACGCTGGAGGACGTCTGCGAGTCCGTGCTGGTCTCCCGGCGCACGTTCTTCCGGTACTTCGGCCACAAGGAGGACGTGCTGCTGGCCCGGTTCCGCGACGCGCTCACCGAGGCCGGCACGCATCTGAGGGACCGTCCCGCCGGCGAGGGCCTACGCGCCTCGCTCGCGGCGCAGTTCGACCGCGCCGCCGAGATCTACGACGCCGCGCCGGAACGCGAGCTGATCAGGATCCGGCTGCTCAGCACCACGCCGTCACTGGCGGGCGGCTACCTGCGGGTGCTCACCGGTTTCGAGTCAATGGTCCGCGCGTTCGCCGCCGAGCGCACCGGCGAGCCGGCCGACGGCCCCGGCGTGCGCCTGATCGCGGCCGGGGCGATGACCGCCTTCCGGGTCGCCCTGGAGGTGTGGGCCGACGGCGGCGGTACCGAACCGCTCGGCCCGCTGGCCCAGCGGAACCTGGAACGGCTGCTGGGCGACGTGCGCTAGGCCGGGCGCGTCGGTGCCGGCGGGTAGGGTGCGGGGCATGCGCGAACCCGCCTGCGTGGGCGCATTCATCCGCGACGCCGCCAACCGCGTCTACGTGCACCACCGCACCGCCACCCGCAGGCTGCTGCCCGACACCTGGGACATCGTCGGCGGCCACCTGGAGCCGGGGGAGACGCCCGAGCAGGCGCT
The DNA here is from genome assembly GCF_003002095.1 of Allonocardiopsis opalescens. Classification (GTDB taxonomy): domain Bacteria; phylum Actinomycetota; class Actinomycetes; order Streptosporangiales; family Streptosporangiaceae; genus Allonocardiopsis; species Allonocardiopsis opalescens. The sequence continues at coordinate 671,728 of NZ_PVZC01000004.1, forward strand.
GGCCCGCGAGATCGAGGAGGAGACCGGCTGGCGGCTGCGCCGCGTCGAGGCGGTCGTCGCCGACTGGGAGTGGTGCCTGGACGGCGTGGTCAGGCGCGAACTCGACTACCTGGTGGAGGTCGACGGCGATCTCACCGCGCCCCGCCTGGAGGAAGGCAGGCACGACGCCGGCGCGTGGGTCGGCCCGGGCGATCTGGACCTGATGATGGCCGGCCGCACCGACGGCGACCGGCGGCTGCGCGACCTGGTGGCCCGCGTGGTGCGCACCCGCCTCACCGAGCGGCTGCGCCTGGAGCCCATCGGCCCCTGCCACGCCGCCGACCTGCACGCGATCCACCGCGACGAGGCCGTCGCCCACTGGCACGCCGGCCGCTGGAGCGCGGAGACCGCCGCCTCCTACGCCGCACGCGCCGCCCGCGCCTGGGAGGCCGACGGCGTGCACAAGTGGATCGCCTACGAGCGCTCCACCGGCGAACTCGTGGGCAGGGGCGGCCTGTCCCTGACCGAGGTCGACGGCGCCCGCCGCCTGGAGGCCGGCTGGACCGTCCGCGACCACCTGCGCGGCCGCGGCTTCGCCACCGAGATCGGCCGCGCCGCCCTGGCCTTCGCCTTCACCGAACTCGGCGCCGAGCAGGTGGTCGCCTTCACCGAGCCGCACAACACCCGCTCCCGCGCGGTGATGGAGCGCCTGGGCATGTCGCGCCCGCGCCCCATCACCCACCGCGGCGAGCCCTTCGTCCTCTACACCGCCGACGCGCCGGGCTCAGGCTCAGGTCGAGGATGACGGTCGCGCGCCGCTTCAGCCCTCGTCCTCCTTCATCGCCTCCAGCAGCTCGTCCAGCCGCCGGTGCCGCTGCTCGACCGCCAGCCGGTAGGTGTCGATCCAGCTGGTCAGCTCCGCCAGAGCGGCCGGATCCAGGTGGCAGGGGCGGCGCTGGCCGTCGCGGCTGCGGGTAATCAGGCCCGCCGCCTCCAGTACCTGGATGTGCCGGGAGACGGCCTGCTTGGTGATCGAGAACGGTTCGGCCAGCTCGTTGACGGTCGCGTCGCCGCGCGACAGCCGGGCGATCAGCGCCCGCCGCACCGGATCGCCCAGCGCGGCGAACGCGCGGTCCAGCCGCTCGTCCTCGCCTTCATCGGCCACGTTGTCTACCCATCCCTTTATCAACCAATGTGTTGACTATAGGCAAGGGGTGGCACAGCGGTCAAGCCCGGCCGGCGGCCGCGGGGGAGCGGTCAGCCGGCGGGGCCGCTGATGCGCACCTCGCGCGCCGCCGCCTCCGGCGCGGCGAAGGCCAGCAGCCGCGCCCCCTCCTCGGCGATCGCCTCGCGCTCGGCCGGGCTCACCCTGAAGAAGAGGTCCACGGTCAGCGCCGCCGGGCCGTCCGGCTCGACGCGCCCCCTCGGGCCGCGGTGCAGGTCGAGGGACCAGCACGCCTGGACGGTGCCGTCGACCAGGACCGTCGGCAGCACCACCGCGCCGACGCAGACCCGGGCGCGCACGGCGTCGGTCATCATCCGGGTGCGGTCGGCGTGGCCGACGACGAGGTTGTCGAACTCCGGCAGGAAGCGCACCGGTGCCGGCACGTCGGGGTCCGGCAGCGCGGCGCCGGGCAGGTCGAACAGCTCGCGGCCGTCCTCGCCGCGGAACACCCGCAGCTCCGGGCGGAGCCGGTCCACGTCGGCGGCCAGCCGGGTCCGCCCCGACCACGCCTGCACGTCGCGGACGCTCGCCGGTCCGAACGCGGCCAGGTAGCGGCGGACCAGCCGCTCGCGTGCGGCGGCGTGCGCCGGATCGGCCGGGTCGGCGGGCAGCTCGGGCACCGGCGCGCCCAGCCACTCCTCGGCCAGCGCGAACGGGGTGGCGCCGCCGGTCCGCCACAGGCCGTTGGGCGGCGGATGAACGAGCGCGAGCATCGCCTGGGCCGACCAGCCCAGCGCGGTGGGCGGGAGCCCGGGGCGGCGCTCGGCCAGCAGCCGGCCCAGCTGCTGGCGGGTGAGGGTGCGCCCGGCCAGCAGCCCGCGGGCCTCCTCGGCCAGCTCCGCCAGGTCCAGGCCCCGGGTGGCGCGGCCGAAGGCCGCCTGCCGGCCGCGCCGCAGCACCGGGCTCACCAGCGGCCGCATCCACCGGTAGTCCTCGGCGGTGACCAGGTGCTGGGTGCCGCGCAGCAGCGAGGAGCGCACCACGCTCCGGTCGTGGCGCAGCGCGCTGAGCGCGTCGGTCTCGAAGTCCTCCAGCCGGGTCCATAGCCCGATGTAGGGGGCGTCGGCCTCCTGGCCCTGGAGTCCGGCCAGGTGCTCGACGGCGGCGTGCGCCGGCAGCGCGGCCCGCCGCAGCAGCAGCTGCCGCTCCAGCACGGCGCGGTTCAGCGCCCGGCGGGTCAGTACCTGCGGACGCGCGGACCGGGTCAGGACGGGGGTGCTCTGGCTCATGCCGCCAGACTGGCAGCCATCACGGAACGTTCCGTTCCGCGATGGCTGCCAGAATCGGGAGCATGCTGGAGACCTCGGCCCGACTGCTGCGCCTGCTGTCGCTGCTGCAGGCGCGCCGCGACTGGCCAGGGCCCGAGCTGGCCGAGCGCCTGGGCGTCAGCGCGCGCACCATCCGCAAGGACGTCGAGAAGCTGCGCGCGCTGGGCTACCCGGTGCACGCCGTGTCCGGCGCGGGCGGCGGCTACCGGCTGGGCGCGGGCGCGGAGCTGCCGCCGCTGCTGCTGGACGACGAGGAGGCCGTCGCGGTCGCCGTGGGCCTGCGCACCGCCGCGGGCGGCACCGTCGCCGGTATCGAGGAGACCTCGGTGCGCGCCCTGGCCAAACTCGAGCAGGTGCTGCCCGAGCGGCTGCGCCGCCGCGTCAACGCGGTGCAGACCCACCTGCTGCCGGTGCCGCTGGGAGGCCCGGTCGTGGACGCCGCGGCGCTGACCCGCATCGCGTCCGCGGCCCGCGACCGGCACCGGCTGCGCTTCGACTACCGCGATCATGAGGGCGCGGTGCGCACCCGCGATGTCGAGCCCTACCGGCTGGTCAGCCACGGACGGCGCTGGTACCTGGTCGGCTACGACACCGGCCGCGCCGACTGGCGCACCTTCCGGGTCGACCGCATCGAGCTGCGCAGCCCCGACGGCCCTCGCTTCACCCCGCGCGAGCCGCCCGATCCCGACATCGCCGGATACGTCGCCCGCGGCGTGGACGCCGCCCCGATGCGGTACCGTGCCGCCGTAACCGTGCACGCCTCGGCCGAGCAGCTGCGCCCCTGGCTGTCGGCGGCGGTGCAGGTGGAGGCCGTCGACGAGCGGACCTGCCTGGTGCACGCCGGAGCCGAGTCGCCCCGGCTGCTCGCCGCCTACCTCGCCATGCTCGACCTGGACTTCGAGGTCGACGGCCCGCCCGAACTGCTCGACGCGATGGCGGTGATCGAGCGGCGGCTGCGCCGCGCCGCCCGGAGGGAGACCTGAGCATGCGCTACTCCGACTGGGGCGAGCGCGCGCCCCGCTGGGCCGGCATCCGCAGCGAGTCGCTGCACATCGACGGCGCCGACGTGCACATGCTCACCGCCGACGCCGCCCCCGAGGCGCCGGCCGGCGCCCCCGTCCACCTGCTGGTGCACCCGATGGCGGGCAGCGCCACCAACTGGCTGGACGCGATCAGGCCGCTGACGGCGCACGGCCGGGTGATCGCGCCCGACCTGCCGGGCACCATCGCCGGGCACACCCGCGCCGCCCGCGGCGACGCCCCGCGCGCCGGATCCAACGCGCTGTTCCTGCGCGCCTTCACCGACGCGCTCGGCCTGGACCGCGTCGTCGTGCACGGCTGGTCCATGGGCGGCCTGGTCGCGCTGCTCTTCGCCGACCTGGTCCCGGCGCGCGTGGACGGACTGGTGCTGGTGGCGCCCGCGCTGCCGCAGCCGGTGCCCCCGGCGGACGAGCGGTTCTGGAACACGGCCGGGCGGGTGCTGATCGCCGCGGGCCCGCCGCTGGCCCGCGGCCTGCTCCGCGTCACCGGCAGACGCCTGCTCGACCTCAAGCGCGACTGGTACGCCGGCCCCGAGGGCCGGGCGCCTGGCGGGCTCGACCTGCTGGGCGGCGACCCCTCGCGCCGCTCGCCCGAGACCGCCGCGCTGTGGAGCGACGAACTGGCGGGCATGAGCCCCCGCCGCCTGGGCGACGGCGTCTCGGCGCTCGCGTCGGCCATGTCGGCCATGTACGTCAACCGGGCGCCGGTGCACGCCGTGATCGGCCGGCTGGCCGCGCCCACCCTGCTGCTGTGGGGCGACGGCGACCCGCTGATCGAGCGCCCGCTCATCGACGACCTCACCGCTCGCCGCCCCGACTGGGACCTGCGCGTCTTCGCCTCCGTCGGCCACCTCCTGCCGCTGGAGGTCCCCGACGACTACGCCGGGGCCGTCGCCGGCTGGCTCGCCGACCGCACGCGGGCGGTGTGACGCCCGCTCAGCCCGCCTGCGCCGCGACCAAGCCGCCCAGGACGCCGATCCCCTCCCGGATCTGGCGCGTGGTCACATTGCCGAAGCCGATGACCAGGGCGGCCGGAAGGGGTTCGCGGACCGCCTCGTCGTCGGCGGTGACCCGGTAGTCGCCGAGTCCGCGCACGGCGATGCCCGCGTCGCGTGCGTGCGCGACGACCCGCTCCTCGTCCACCCCGGCCGGCAGCCGGAGCAGAGCGTGGTGACCGGCGTCGAGGCCGGTGATGGTCGCGCCCGGCACCTTCTCCGCCACGGCCGCGACGAGGGCGTCGCGGCGCCGGCGGTAGCCGTCCCGGACCTTGCGGAGGTGCCGGTCGAAGCGGCCGGACTCGATGAGCCGCGCCAGTGCCGCCTGGTCGAGCTGGGGGACGCCGCGGCAGGAGAGGTACTTCTCGGTCAGGACGCCGTCGCGGAAGCGTGGCGGGGTGAAGACCCAGCCGATGCGGAGGGCGGGCGCCAGGGTCTTGCTGACCGAGCCCAGGGCCACCACGCGGTCGGGCGCGAGGCCCTGGAGCGAGCCGACCGGCTGCCGGTCGTAGCGGAACTCGGCGTCGTAGTCGTCCTCGAGGATCACCCCGTCGACCTCGTGCGCCCACTCCACCAGCTCGCGGCGGCGGGCCGGACTCAGCACCGCCCCGGTCGGGCACTGGTGGGCGGGCGTCAGCAGCACGGCGCGGGCGCCGCCGGCGCGCAGGCGGTCGACCCGGATCCCTTCTGAGTCGACGGGGACGGCCGACACCCGCAGGCCGGCCCGCCGCGCGATGCGGTCGTGGTCACGCGGGCCCGGGTCCTCAAGCCCGATCCGGTCGACGCCGTGCGCGGCGAGGGCGCCGAGGACGAAGGCCAGGCCCTGCCGGAACCCGCCCACGACGACCGTGTCCGCGGGGCCGGCGCAGCCGGCCCGCACCCGCCGGTGGTAGCCGGCGAGCACCGCGCGCAGCCGCGCGTCGCCCTCGGCGGTGCCGTCGCCGAAGTCAGCGGTCGGCATCGTCTTGACGGCGTCGCCCAGCGCCCACAGCCAGTCGCGGGTGCAGAAGGCGCGCAGGTCGGGGACGCCGTAGCCGAAGTCGATGTCCGGCGCCGGGTCCGGGCGCGCGGGGTCCGCCTCGGCGGCGCCGGACGGGGCGGAACCGCCGGAGCCGGTCACCCCGTCGGCGACCCGGGTGCCCGACCCGACGGCGGAGACGACATAGCCCTCGGCCAGCAGCTGCTCGTACACCGAGACCACCAGGCCCCGGGACACACCCAACTGGTCCGCCAGCTGCCGGGTCGAGGGCAGCCGCTCGCCGGAGCGCAGCCTCCCGGACCGGATCGCGCCGCGCAGCGCCTCCTGGACCTGGTGCCCCAGCGGCACGCCGGCGGAGCGGTCCACCGCCAGCGCGAGTTCGGGCACCACCCCGGAGAAGTCGACGGTCACGCGGCGATCCTAGGGCACTGAGCCGCCGAATGGACCACTCCGATGGCGGTCGGATGGACCTTCGCATCGGACCGGTTCCGGGCGAGGCTGGCAGACATCCATCACGACGGACCATGGAGGCCGAGGACATGAGCATCGGGATCACACTGGCGCTGCTGGCGGCGGTCGGCTACGGCGCGGCGGACTTCGTCGGCGGCGCGGGCGCCCGCCGGGCACCGACCATGTCCATCGTCTTCATCGGCCAGCTGACCGGCGCCGCGGCGATGGTGATCGTCGGGCTCGCCTCGCCCGGCACGCCGACCCCGGCTGACTTCGGGTGGGCGCTGCTCGCGGGACTCGGCAGCGCGGCCGGAAGCATCTTCCTGCTCCGGGGGCTGTCCCGGGGCCGGATGGCGCTGGTCGCTCCCACCTCGGCGGTCAGTGCCGCCGTCCTGCCGGTCCTGGCCGGGCTCGCCGGCGGCGAGCGGCCGGTCGCCCTGGTCTGGATCGGCCTGGTCCTCGCGCTGCCGGGGATCTGGCTGGTCTCGCGCCAGGTTCCGGACGGCGCCGGGCCCTCGTCCGGAGGCCGCGGCGCCTTCACCGACGGCCTGCTGGGCGGCCTCGGGTTCGGCGTGCTCTTCGTGGCCCTCGGCCAGATCCCCGAGTCGGCCGGTACTCTGCCCCTGGCCGTCAACCAGCTCACCGGTGCACTCGTCACCATCGCCGTCGCGACGGTGCTGCGACAGACCTGGCGGCCCGGCAGGGGCGCCGCGGGCTGGGGGATCACATCAGGGCTGCTCGGCGCGTCCGGCAGCCTCGCGTTCGTCGAGGCCGGCCACCTCGCCGATCTCGGCGTGGTCGCCGTGCTCGCCTCGCTCTACCCGGCCGTCACCGTGCTACTGGCCCGGACCCTGCTCGGTGAGCGCCTCGGCGCCGGGCAGCATCTCGGCCTGGTGTGCTGCTCGGCGGCCGTCGGGCTGATCGCTGCCGGCTGACCGCCCCCTGACGGATCCCACCACCCACCCGAAGGAAACCCTCATGTACGACACCGGGCCCCAGACCGCGGACGGCAAGGTCCTCTGGCACTTCGGCATGTCGCTGGACGGCTACATCGCCGGCCCGGGGCACGCCATGGACTGGATGGCCGGCTTCGCCAACCGGCCCGGCCTGATCGAGGAGTACGTCGAGACCACCGGGGCCGTGCTCGCCGGACGCGACAGCTTCGACAGCGCGATCGGCGACGCGCGTCCCTACGGCGGCTCGTGGCAGGGCGCCGTCTTCGTGCTCACCCACCACCCCGAGGACGCGCGGCCGGCCGAGGGCATCACCATCCTCAGCTGCCCCGTCGAGGAGGCGGTGGCCATCGCCCTGGCGGCCGCCGCCGGCAAGAACGTCGAGGTGTTCTCGGCGGACATCGGCCGCCAAAGGAGCCACCCATGCTGACGCAGGTCGCGGAAGGTGTGCTGGTACATCAGAGCGAGTTGCTGCGGAACAACGCCGTTGTCGTGCAGAGCCCGGCCGGCGTGCTGCTGGTCGACCCCCGGCTGACGGGCGGCGAGATGACCTGCCTCGCGAACGACATCCGCGAGCTGGGCCGGCCCGTCGTGGCGGGCTTCGCGACGCATCCCGACTGGGACCACGTGCTCTGGCATGCCGACTTCGGCGCAGCGCCCCGCTACGGCACGGTCCGCTGCGCGGATCTCATGCGGGATCTGCGGTCGAAGGCGGACTGGCGGGCCCGCGCCGCCGGGGGCCTGCCGCCGGAGATCGCCGACGAGGTGCCGCTGGACCTGTTCGGCCTCATCACCGGTCTGCCCGCCGGAACCGCGCGGATTCCCTGGGACGGCCCGCACGTCCGGATCATCGAGCATCCGGCGCACGCACCGGGCCATGCGGCGCTGCTGATCGAGGAGCGCGGGGTCCTCGTCGCCGGCGACACGCTCTCGGATGTGTTCATTCCGATGCTCGACGACTTCACGGGCACCAACGACCCGGTCGAGGAGTACCTGGTCGGGCTGCGGCTGCTGGAGAGCGTGGCCGGCGGCGTCGATGCCGTCGTCCCCGGCCACGGGTCCGTCGGCGTGGCCGATCAGGTGCGCGCACGGATTCGACAGGACCGCGCCTACGTGCACGCCCTGCGTGACGGCCGTGTTCCCGACGACCCGCGCATCGGACCGTCGGCCAGGCCCGGCTGGGAATGGGTGAGCGACATCCACGAAGGGCAGGCCCGGAGCCTCGCCGAAAGGAACGGACGCGACACGACGTCCGGCTAGCACACCCGCCCGGGCACGCCACGCGGACCAACCGCCGTCAGCACCCGCCCGGCGGCTCCGGCCGGTGCCGCCGCCCTTCGGGGGTGAAGGCGAAGGTGGCGGCGAACGGCCCGGAGCCGGTCCGGGCGGCCAGCAGGGCGGGCTCGTCGTAGGGCGGCGGCCAGACCGCCCCGGCGCCGCGCTCGGAACCGTTCCACAGGTGGAAGGCGACCAGCGGGTCCTCCCGCCGCCCGGTCAGGTAGCACAGGGTCTTGCCGTAGCGCGGATTGGCGCCGCCGCACCGCAGCGACGGCGGACCGAAGGCGGTCAGCACATCACCGAGCACCCGGTCCCGCGTCGTCCATTCCCGCAGCCCCGCCCGCATCGACGCGTACTCGGCCGGGCCGAGCACCCGGTCGGGCCGCAGCCACCTCTGCGCCTGGGCGAACTCCGCGTACAGCGACGCCGCCGCACAGTCCATGGAGTCTCCCGGCAGCAGCCGCCCGAACCCGCCCGTCGCCCGGCACGTGTTGAAGGCTCCCCGCCAGGTCTGCTCCGCCTCCCAGTCCTCCCAGGCGCCGTCGCGCCCTTCGACGAACAGCAGATGTCTCGTCAGCATCGTCAGCTCGACCTCACCGCCGAACATGCCCGGCCGGCGCAGCGCACTGTTCAGCAGCGCGACGAAGTACGCGTGAATCTCAGCCGCCGAGCGCGGCACGGGGGAGGAGTCCGGCACCGGTCCATGCTGCCACGCGACCCGGCGGCGGGCCGGGGCGCAGTGCGTCCCAGCCCGCCGCCACGGGCCTACTCCCAGAAGACGCGTTCCTCGGTGATCGGGTAGCCGGCGCGGGTGAAGGCGGCGGCCATGGCGGGGTTGGTGCGGTCGGTTTCGGCGATGATGCGGTCGGCGCCGCGTTCGACCAGTTGGTGGGTGGTCTCCACCAGGAGGTCGTAGCCGTAGCCGTGGCCGCGTTGGGTGGCGACGACGCCGATGAAACCGACCACGGGGCCGGTGTGGTTGCGGCTGGGCAGGGCCAGGCCGACGAGTTCGCCGCCGGGGGTGTGGGCGGTTCGCCACCAGCTGCGGGGGGCGGGGTACCGCTTGAGGACGGCCAGGTCCTCGTGGACGGCGGCCTCGGGGCCCAGTCTGGCGATGTCGCGCAGGGTGTGGGCGTCGTGGGTGCCCTCGTGGATGGCGCGCAGGATGGGCAGCATGCCCTCGTCGTCGGGCGCGGGGCGGAACTCCAGGCGGCCGGGGCGCTCGGGGAGGCCCTGGTCGGGGGTCCAGGTGTAGCGGAGCCGTTCGACGAACGGGGTCATGCCGGCCAGGCGGGCCGCGGCCAGGCGGTGTTCGGCGGCGGCGCGGACCTCGGGGCGCTCGCGCCAGGCGGGTGGCAGCACCAGGCAGTAGTCGGCGCTGATCTTCGCGGTGCGCAGCAGCTGCGCGCCGGTGTCGGCGGGCTCGCCTTCGGCGATGTCGAACCAGTCGAGGGTGCGCGGTTCGGTGTCGTCGGGGCCGGCCCACCAGGCGGCGCGGGCGACGACGCGGTCGCCGCGCAGCGCGACCCAGGTCCACTCGGGGCGGTACTGGCGGGCGGCCAGGGTGGCGCGGAAGTCGCGCCCCGCGTAGGCCATGCCGAGGAGCCCGGGGTCGGGCAGGGACAGGAACAGGTGCTCCTCGCCCGCGCGCAGCGGGCGGATGACCGGATGGGTCACGGTGGATCCTTACGGGAGGTGCGCCCCCGTCAGGCCGACGCCTGAGCCGGGCGGGAGCGCGGAGTGGCCGTACTGCGGGACATCGCGCTCACCTCCTCGGTCGCTCTGGCGCGTCGCGGACAGTGAAGCACACCGCGACCCGCCGCGTCGAATCGGATTCCGGTAGTCGGCCCAGGTCAGCGCCGGGACACCGGTGCCCACAGGCGGGCGGTGGACGCCCGGCGGCCCCAGGCGACCACGGCGCTGAGCACCAGCAGCACCAGCGGGGTGGCGGCGCCGCCGCCCACCACGACCAGCTGCACCGCGGTCGCGCCGGCCATCAGCGCGACGAAGGCGAGGGCGGCCGCGCCGGCCAGCCGGGGCACCAGCAGCCCGGCGGCGCCGATCACCTCAAGGCCGCCGACGAGGTACTGGAACCACTCGCCGAAGCCGAGGGCGTCGAAGGTGGCGGCGATCATCGGGGCGTCGGAGAACTTGCCCAGCGCCGAGACCAGGAAGAAGGCCGCGGCGCCGATCTGCAGCACCCACAGTGCGGCGCCCGCGGCGCGGTCGCGGGCGCGCGGGGCGCGCCGTTCGGCGGTGGCGGTCATGGCGTCTCCTCGCGGACGAACGGACTCATAACGCTGTTATATAACGGCGTTATGGGATACTTGTCAACGTGAGCCCACGCCCCGCCGACCCGGCCGTCCGCTCGGAACTCGTCGACACCGCCGCGCGGCTGCTGGCCGAGGAGGGCCGCAAGGGCTTCACCGTCCGCAGGCTGGCCGCCGAGGTCGGCGTCTCGACCATGGCCGTCTACACCCATTTCGGCAGCATGGAGGAGGTGCGCCAGGCCGTGCGGCGCGAGGGCTTCGCCCGGCTCGGCGAGCGGCTGGACGCCGTGCGGCCCACTGACGACCCGGTCGCCGACCTCGCCGCCAGCGGCGTCGCCTACATCACCACCGGGCTGGACCACCCGCAGCTGTACCGCGAGATGTTCCCCGACCGCCCCATCGGCCAGCGCGCCACCGGCCTCGACGGCGGCGCGGGCGCGGCCGCGGGCGGCGACGAGGCCTTCGGCCGGCTGGTCGGCGGCGTGCGCCGCTGCGTCGACGCCGGCCGCTTCGAGGACGTCGGCGAGCTGGGCGCCCGGGGCTGGGCCGTCCAGCTGTGGACGATGTGGCATGGCATGGTCAGCCTCGCCGTCGCCGGGCTGATGCCGGTCGAGCACGTGTCGCTGCACTACACGGACATGTCATGGCGGCTGTTCGTGGGCTACGGCGACGACCGCGTATCCGCCCGCGCCTCCTTGCAGGAGGCGCTGTTCTAGGGGGACGCCCGATCCCGGTCCCTCGACGCACGCGGAAGGGACCGGGACCCCGGCAGCCGCGGCCGCTATCCCCCCGCCTCGCGCCCGGACGGGCACAGCGTGTTGAAGCCGCGCTGGAAGTACACGGCCGGGCGGCCGGCCGCGGCGAGGTGCACTTCGCCGACCTCGCCGACCATGATGACGTGGTCGCCGGCGCTGTGGCGGCTGCGCGCCGCGCACTCCACCACGGCCGGCGCCCCGTCGAGCACGGTGCCGCCGCCGGGGGTGCGCACGAAGCCGCCTGGGCCGAACTTGTCGGCGCTCTTGCTGGCGAAGCGCCGCGCCACCTCGACATGGGCCTCGCCCAGGATGCTGATGGCGAAGTGCTCGGCCCGCTCGAACACCGGGTAGCAGGCGGCGCTGGTGGCCAGGCAGACCAGCACCAGCGCCGGGTCCGCCGACACCGAGCAGAAGGAGCTGGCGGTGAAGCCGTGCGGGACGCCGTCCTCGTCGCGGGTGGTCACGATGGCCACGCCGCTGGGGAAGCGCGCCATGGCGTCGCGGAAGGCCGCCGGGTCCAGCCCGGGGCGCCGCGCGCCGCTGATGGTGGAGTCGGTGGGGATCACGGTGCCCTCTCCGCCTTCCTGCGCCAGGCCGGCGCCCTGCTCGTCGCGGTCCGCCGCGCCCGGCTCAGGCGAGGCATTGCGGCATCCGCCCGCCGTTGTAGGCGACCATCTCGCCGTAGACGGCCATCACGTCCAGCGGCCGCCCCAGCGGCCCGCCGTCCAGCTCCGCGTAGGCGCGGTGCAGGTTGCCGACGATGCGCTCGGAGTCGATGAGGTGCTCGAACTTCTCCCGGCCCGCCTCGCGCGCCATCTCCAGCGGGCCCATGCCCCTGGCCCGGCCCTCCAGGGCCAGCCACTGCACCCACTCCAGGTAGTCGGCGGCGTCGTCGAGCACCTCGGGCCCGGCCACGGGCCCGTGGCCGCACACGATCGTGCGCGGCTGCAGCGCGCGCAGCCGGTCCACGGCGGTGAGCGCCCCGGCCACCGAGCCCATCAGGTTGAACGGGGCGCAGCCCGACATCAGCACGTCCCCGGCGAACAGCACCCGCTCCTCGGGCAGCCAGGCCACCACGTCGTTGGTGGTGTGCGCGGGCCCCACGTAGAGCAGTTCGACGGCGCGCCCGCCCACGTGCACCCGCGCTCGCTCGGCGAAGGTGACGGTCGGCAGGGTGACGCGCACGTCCCCCCACTCCACCTCGGGCCACAGCGCAGTCAGCGCCAACCCGGCCTCGGCCATCTCCTCCGGTGCCCGCTCGTGGGCGAGGATCGGGGTGCCGGGCCCGAAGACGTGGTTGCCGTAGTTGTGGTCGCCGTGGTGGTGGGTGTTGACGATCGTGCGCGCCAGACCGGGCCAGCGCCGGTCCACGGCCTCGCGCAGCGCCAGCGCGCGGGGCTCGGTGGCCAGCGTGTCCACCACCAGCGCCCCCTGGGAGCCGACGACGACTCCTGCGTTGCTGACGCACCAGCCGCCGGGCAGCTGCGTGTAGGCGAAGACGCCGTCGGCGACCTCCTCCAGCCGCGCCGCCACCCGCGGCGCGGCGGTTCCCGCCTCCGCGCTCACGCCACCGCCCCCGTCCCACCGCCGACCCCGGCGGCGTGCGCGTGCTCGCCCGCGTGCGCGATCGTCGCCCTGCTGTTGGCGCCCAGCGCCTCGCGCAGCCGCCCGCGCGCCTCGGCGAGGGTGACGCCCGCGCCCAGCGCCTCGCGCACCGCCCCGGGGCTGATCCCGACGGTGTGCCGGGCGGTGACGACGCTGCCGCCGCCCCGGGCCGGCGCGAAGTCCCAGGCGCCGCTGTGCCCGAACAGCAGGGCGGGCGGCACCAGCTGCTTGTAGACGATCCGCTCGGCGGGGAAGCACAGCCGGATCGAGCGGGTGGTGTGCGCGGTGCCGTCGGCGGTGACGGTGTCCATCTCCAGGTCCTGCACTCCCGGCGGATCCTCGGTCAGCCGCACCCGGCCGACGTGCGGCAGCCGCCGCGGCCACAGGTCGGCGCGGCGCACGAACTCGTAGGCGTCGGCGGCCGCCCCCGGCAGGCGCACCTGGTCGGTGAAGGAGAACACCAGCTCGTCCACGGGCTGCTCCTGCTCGGCGAGCCGGCGCAGGGCGGCCAGCTCCCGCTCGCTGTTGGCGTCCACCGCCGCGGCGATCCAGTCCAGCGCCGACCCGTCGCCCGCCGCCGTGAAGGAGTGGGTGAGCACCACCTCGGTGCGGACGCCGGCCAGCGCCCGGAAGCTCCACGCGCCGGACATGGACGCGATCGGGTCGGCGCCCCGCTCCTGGCGGAAGGCTATGCGCAGCCGGGCGGGGTCCAGGAGGCGCCGCGAGGTCCACGACCGCACCTCGCCGCCGACCCTCGCCCACACCCCGATCCGCTCCTCGCGCGCGCCGCGCTCCAGGAAGCGGGCGTGCACGCACGGCTCGAAGACCACCGGCCAGCGCGTCACGTCGGCCACCAGCCCGTACAGGACGTCGGCGGGCGCGGACACCACGCACGAGTGCGCCGTGTCGCGCCGGTTGGGTTCGCTCATCGGTCAGGTCCTTCCTGGACGGGTCGTTCGGCTTGCGGCGGGGGCGCCGTTGACGGCGTCGAGCACGGCGCGCGGGGTGCGCAGGTCCGCCACCCGCTCGTCGGGGATGCGCACCCCGTAGGCGTCCTGGATGCGGGCCGCGGTCTCCATCAGGGCCAGCGAGTCGTAGCCCAGCTCCTCGAAGTCGCGGTCGGCGAAGTCGCCCGCCAAGGCGGCGGGGCGGGTCTCGCCGGCGCAGGCGATCAGCATCCGGCGCAGGTCGTCGATGGTCATCGGACTGCTCATGGTGTTCCTCCGTGTGTCGGTGTTCCCGGTTCGGCGCGGGTTCGCGCTCCGCTTCGCGAACCGGTCCGGCTACTGCGGGACCTGGCGGACGACGACGGCCGAGTTGAAGCCCCACCGCCCGCGCGCCAGCACCAGCGCGGTGCGCACGGACGCCGCCCGCGGCGCGCCGCGCACCAGGTCGATCCCGTACTCGGCGGGCACCTCCGCGGTGCCGCCCGAGGCCGGGATCATCCCGTCGCGCACGGCCAGCAGCGCCGCGACCAGGTCCAGCGGCCCGCCGCCGGAGTACAGCCGGCCGGTGAGCGCCTTGGGCACGGTGACCGCCACCCCGCCCGGCCCGAACAGGCCGCGGATCGCCTCGGCCTCGGCGCGGTCCTCCTCGGGCACGCCCGAGCCGTCGGCGAAGACCGCGTCGACGTCCCCGGGGGCGGCCCCGGCGTCGGCCAGCGCCAGCTCGGCGGCGCGGCGCAGGCCGGGCGGCCGGCCCGAGCCGGGCGCGGGGTCGAAGGTGGCGGCGTACCCGGCGATCTCGCCGTAGACCCGCGCGCCGCGCACCCGGGCCGTCGCCGCGTCCTCCAGCACCAGGATCGCGCCTCCCTCGCCGGGCACGTAGCCGCACGCGCGGGCGTCGAACGGCAGGTAGGCCCGCCGGGGGTCGGCGGAGGCGCTGAGCCGGCCGCTGGAGATCTGGGCGACCCAGCCCCAGGGGTCGAGGGCGGAGTCCACCCCGCCGGTGACGACCAGCGGGGTGCCGCGGCCGATGGTGCGGCGGGCGTGGCCGACGGCGTCCAGGCCGCCGGCCTGCTCGGCCACCAGCGCGCTGCCGGGCCCGCGCATCGTGTGCCGGATGGAGATCTGGCCGGTGTTGACCGCGTAGAACCAGGCGAAGGACTCGTACACGCTGACGGCGCGCGGCCCCTGCGACCACAGCTTCTTGAACTCGCGGTGGGTGAACGCGAAGCCGCCGGCGGCGTTGGAGGTCACCACGCCCATGTCGTAGTCGGTGAACAGGCCGGGGTCGATCGCGGCGTCGGTCAGTGCCTGGTCGGCCGCCACCAGTGCCATCCGGGTCGACACGTCGGTCTGCGGCAGCAGCCGGCCCGGCAGGTGCGCGGCGGCGTCGAAGTCCGGCAGCTGCCCGGCCAGCCGCACCGGGTAGCGCGACACGTCGAAGCGGGCGAGGGTGGCGACCCCGCTCCGCCCCGCGAGGGTCGCCGCCCAGAACGGCTCCGCGCCCGGCCCGTTGGGGGCGACGACGCCCAGCCCGGTCACGTAGGCGCTCATCCGCGCGCTCCCCGGCGGCGGCGCAGCACCATCGCGCTCGTCTCCTCCACCCCTCGCGCTGACGACCCGGTCGGCGGGGAAGCCCCGGTCTCAGGGCATCCGCTCCCACAGGTCCAGGCGGTGCTCGGCGGCGTAGTCGGTGCCGCCGATGTGCTCGGGGGCCAGCGACTGGACGTGGCCGGTTTCGAAGCCGGGCCAGTCCGGCAGCCCGGCGCCGGCGGGCTCGCCGTGGGCGGCGAAGGCGGCCCAGTACCGGTTCATCCGGTCGGCCAGTCCGCGCTGCGCCGCCGGAAGCGGGGGAGCGCCGGGCAGGTCGAACTGGTAGGCGAGTTCGCCGGCGTGGCAGGCGCCGGCCGGGAAGCCCGGGAGCGGTACGGGCTGCGGGGCGTCGCGGTCGGCGAACTCATACAGCCAGGTGCCGGTGTGCTCGGCCAGGGCGCGGCCCAGCTCCCAGGTGGGGCGCGCCCAGGCCCGGTCCGTGCTGATCTGCGCCCAGGCGAGGCCGGGCGTCGGGAAGCGGTCGAGCGGGTAGTGCCGGGCGATCTCGGCGGCGGCGCCGCCGAAGGCTTCAGCGAGCAGCCGCGGGTAGCCCTCCGCCGTGACGGGGCGGCCGGCGAGTTCGGCGAAGAGGCCGACGAAGAACCGCGCCTCGTCCAGTGTGGTGCCCAGCATCACCGGCATCCGGTGGAAGCGGCCGGCGGGCAGCGCCGTTCCGGGCGACTCCGGCAGGGTCGCGCCGCCGTAGGCGGGGCGGATGAAGGCGTCCGTCGCCTGGAGCAGTTCGGCCACCGGTACCCGCCGCAGCCGTGCGAGCGCCGCCTCCGGGTCGTCGCCGGGCGCTGTCCAGCCGTGCTCGGCGGCGGTGGCCGCTCCGAAGCGCTCCAGTTCGGCGGCCGGGATCCAGCGCGGCGGGAGCGCCGGGACGCCGGGGATGAGGGTGTGCGCGGGGGTGGCGCCCAGGACCGAGAAGGGGCTCTGCAGGATCGCGCGGTGGAACAGCCCGGCCGAGGCGGGCGACACGAGGTGCGCCGCGATCATGAGGGCGCCGTAGGAGGAGCCGACGAGCGCCACCCGGCCGGGGTCGCCGCCGAAGCGCGCGATCTCCCGCCGCACCCAGCGCAGCGCGGCCTGCTGGTCCTGCAGGCCGAAGGTGCCGCCGTCGGCCAGTCCGGGGTGGCCGAAGCAGGCCAGCACGCCGAGCCGGGCGTTGGGCGCGACCACGACGGCGCCGCCTGCGGCGGCGAGCCGGTGGGGGTCGAAGCCGGCGCTGCCGCCGTTGGTCCCGCCGCCGCCGTGCAGCCAGATGATCACCGGGCGCCCCGCGCCCTGGGCGGGCGGCGCCGCGTCGGGCACGGTGACGTCCAGGGTCAGGCAGTCCTCGTCGAGGGAGGCGGCGGCGAAGGGCTGGGCCGGCTGCGGCGCGGGGCCGGCCGGCTCGGTCGCGTCGCGGACCCCGGTCCACGGCTCGACCGGTGCCGGGGCCCGCCAGCGCCGCTCGCCGACCGGGGGCGCGGCGTAGGGGATGCCCTGGAACGACTGGTAGCCGTCGAGTCGGCGGCCCCGGACGGCGCCGCTGCTGAGCCGTACGGTGACGTGCCGGCTCATCGCGGGTGCCCCGTGGGGACGCATGGTTGCAATATGATCATATTGCCACGGTAGCAGTACGAGCCTATTGCCGGCGCCGGAGTCGTCCGCGCGCCGCTGGAAGGGAGGGGGATCAGTGCCGGTCGGGAGCAGGGTGCTTGCTGAAGACGACGGCGACGGCCCGGCTCAGCACCTCGCGGGCCGGGAAGGCGTCCGCGCCTGAGAGCACGACCTGGTCGCCCAGGCCCTGCACCGTCGCCAGGATCAGGCGGGCGGCGAGCATGGGATCCGTGCCGGGCTCGACCTCGCCGCGCGCCATGCCGTTCTCGACCGCCGTGGTGACGTAGCCCAGCAGCTCGCCGCCCGCCCGCCGGGCGACCTCCGCCAGACCGGGGTGGTTCAGCGCCTGCGCCTGCAGGCCCTGCCGGACGCGGAACTCGAGCTCGCGCTCGGCGTCGAGGGGCAGCAGTTCGAGCAGGCTGCCCAGCAGCACCTCGGCGATCGGCAGCCGGGTGGCCTCGCCGTCGCGGACCCGCGCCCGCACCCGTTCGCTCATCCGCTGCACGGCGTCGTGGTAGGCGAAGCGCAGCAGCGCGTCCTTGCCGGGAAAGTAGTGCTGGATCAGCCCGACCGAGACCCCGGCCTCGGCCGCCACCCGCATGAAGGACACCCCGGTGAACCCGTCGGCGGCGAGCAGCCGCTGGAAGGCGCGGGCGATCTGCGCGCGCCGCTGGTCGTGATCGGCAAGCCGCGGCATTCCGAGATCATACAGCCGTACTGCTACCGTCGACCCGCCGCGCCGCGCCCGCGGCACCATTCGTCCGCCCCGAACCGAAACGGAGAGCCCTCCCATGCGCACCAGCCTGCGTGACGGCCTGAAGGCGGCCCTCAAGGCCCGCGACCGCGTCGCCGTCACCGCCCTCCGCTCCGCCCTGGCCGCCATCGACAACGCCGAGGCCGTCCCCGCTGATCACCCGCTGGACGCCGCCGCGAGCAGTGAGCACGTCGCCGGCGCGGCGCTCGGCGTGGGAGCGGCTGACGTGGCGCGGCGCCGGCTCACCGAGGAAGAGGTGCGCTCCATCGTCGAGAAGGAGGCCCGGGACCGCACCGCCGCCGCGGCGGAGTACGAACGCCTCGGCCGCACGGACGCGGCCGAGCGCCTGCGCACCGAGGCGGAGGTGCTGAACCGGCACCTGGCGCCCGGCGCCTGAGGCCCGCCGGTCCGGCCCGCTCACCACACCAGGGGAACCACCAGGCTGAGCAGCGCCAGTAGGACCACGAGGCAGCCTCCGGCGGGCGGACCCGAGCGCCGGCCCGCCTGGGCGTCGAGTTCGCGCAGCATGTGCGCCTGGGCCGGGCAGCCGGGGGTGACCTCCTCTGCGCCGCTGAAGGTGTCGCGGGGGTGCGGCGGACGCCCCGGTGCCGGCGCGCATCATGCTCACGGCCATGTAGCCGTGCTCGCCGTAGATGAGGATGCCCTCGGGCTCGGCGCCCAGCGGCCCCTCGCCGGTGCTCCCGTCCTCGTCCAGTTCGTGGTAGGCGAGCAGCCGCCACACGCCGACCAGGTCGTCCGCCGCCATGTCACTCCTCCGGGCCGGGCGGGTCCTCGGACTCCGCGCGGGGGTGGGGCACGCCGGTGGGGCGGCTGGACACCACGCAGCGCCGCACCCGCAGCTCGGCGCCCTGCCCCCACAGCCGGTTGGGCTCCAGGCTCTGGTCGTCCAGGAAGTGCTGCGGGGTGGGTTCGCCCAGCTCGGTGGAGAAGAAGTAGTCCTCGGCGCTGGCCACCCGCACCAGCGCCTGCTGCTGGGGGTGGGCGTAGTCCAGGCAGGTGAACATGCCCAGGCCGAAGTTCAGCTCCACCGGCTCCACCGTGGTGGGCACCCCGCCGTGGTCGACCACCAGGTGCTCGCGCGAGGGCAGCAGGTGGCCCAGCCGGGTGACCTCGTAGACGAGCTCGCCGTCGAGGTACCAGCGCACCTTCCCGGCCGCCCGGTCGTAGGAGATCCGGGTGTGGTGCCACTGCTCGGGCGTGCGCCGCGCCACCGGGATCTGGTAGACGAAGGCCGCGTATTTGCCCTGTTTGGGGCCGCGGGCGAAGCGCTTGCGCCAGGCTGCGGGGGCCAGCGCGGGCTTGCGGGCGAAGGGCAGCCGCTCGTAGACGACGTAGACCCGCTTGTCGGACAGGAAGAAGTCGAAGATCGTGTTGCTCACCGGGTCGCCGGCGTTCATACCGACCGAGGCCAGCCGCAGCTCGTCGACGGGGTCGTGCACCGCCTCGCCGAAGGGGTGCTTGTCGCAGCCGTAGACGCGCCCCGACAGCCACGTCTCGAAGGACAGCTCGTAGCCGGGCACGGCGTCGAAGCCGGGCAGGCCGCTGGAGGCGGTGTGGGCCATGTCGGCCAGCCATTTGACGTGGTCCACCGTGCCGGAGATGCCGAAGCCGTTGTCGTCCTCCTGGGCGAGGGTGCGCACGAACGCGGGCTCCCCGGTGTCGGGGTGGGTGCCGCTCGCGATGACCCGCAGGCCCCGGCGGGAGGTCGTGGCGATGCCGTCGTCGGTGGTGTAGGGCCCCTCGGCCAGCGAGTAGTGCCAGCGGGCGCCCTTCCCCTCGGTGACGAAACCGTCGCGGAAGTCGTCCCACACGATGCGGTAGCCGTGGCGGCCGGCCGCGGCGGTCGGAGCGGTGGACGTGTTCGCGTGCTTCATCCGGAGTGCCTTTCTCAGCGCGGGCCCGGTGCGGGCGTCGCGGCGGGACGGTGTCGACACCTCCACCATGCCCACCCGCCGACCTGCGACAACGCTGCCGCCGACGCCGTAGGCGGCTAGTAGTTGCCCAGGCCGCCGCAGACGTTGAGCGCCTGCGCCGTGACGGCCGCGGCGCCGTCGCCGATGAGGTAGCAGACCATCGCGGCGACCTCGTGCGGCTCCACGTAGCGGCCGATCGGCACCCGCGCGGTGATGCGGGCGTGCGCCTCGTCCTCGCTCACGTCCCAGATCCCGGCGTAGTGCTCGCGCACCCGCTCGGCCATCGGCGTCTCCACGAAGCCGGGGCAGACCGCGTTGACGGTGATGCCGGTCGCGGCCAGTTCCAGGCCCAGCGCCTTGCTGAAGCCGACCACCCCGTGCTTGGACGCCGAGTAGGCCGCGGCATGGATGACGCCCTGCTTGCCGCCGGTGGAGGCGATGTTGACGATGCGCCCGGTGCCGCGGTCGAGCATCCGCCCCTCGTCGAGCACGGCCTTGGTCACCAGGAACACGCTGTTGAGGTTGGTGTCGATCACGTCGTACCAGAGTTCGTCGGCCAGGCGGGCGGTCGTGCCGCCGCCGGGCCGCCCGGCGTTGTTGACCAGGATGTCGATCGGGCCGTAGCGCGCCACGCCCGCCCGCACGAAGGCGCGGACCTGCTCGGGAGAGGTCACGTCGCAGCGCTGTCCGTCGGCCTCCAGGCCCTTGGCCCGCAGCTCCTCGACGGTGGCGGCCACGGCGTCGGCGCGCCGCGAGCACAGGTACACCGCGATGCCCTGCTGGGCGAGGGCGGTGAGTTGCGCAACCGCTCGCGCACGGTCGAGCACGACGGCCGGGGCTGACCGGGGCGCGGGCGGGCTGGCATGATCGGCCCGGCCGCACCACCCGCCGGGCGCGCACGCGAGAGGAGCCGACGAATGCACCCCGCACCCCTCCCACCCGACGACCGGCGGGAGCGCCTGCGCCACGTCTACTGGATCGGCGGCGGCAGCGGGGCGGGGAAGTCCACCATCGCCCGGCGCCTCGCCGAGCGGCACGGGATGCGCCGGTACGACACCGACGCCGCCATGCCCGGCCACGCCCGCCGGGTGCCCGCCGAGCAGGCGCCCCGGCTGCGCGCGTTCGCCGCGATGGACATGGACGAGCGGTGGCTGGCCCGCAGCCCGCGCCAGATGCTCGACGGCTTCCACTGGTTCCACGGCGAGGGCTTCGACCTGATCGTCGAGGACCTGCTGGCCCTGCCCGCGGACCGGCCGGTGCTCGCCGAGGGCTTCCGGCTGCTGCCCGAACTGGTGCGGCCCCTGCTGGCCGACGCGCACCGCGCCGTGTGGCTGCTGCCGACCCCCCGGTTCCGCGCGGCGGTCTTCGAAGCGCGCGGCGGGTCGGCCTGGGGCTTCCTGGCCGAGACCAGTGACCCGCGGCTCGCGCTGCGCAAGCTGCTCCAGCGCGACGCGCTGTTCACCGACCGGCTCGCCGAGCAGACCCGGCGGCTGGGCCTGCCCGGGCTCAGGGTCGATTCCGCCGACACCGAGGACGGACTGGCGCGGCGGGTCGGCACGCTGTTCGGCCTGGCGGACTAGGCCGGTCGCGGCGCGGCCGACCGGCCGGGCACCACGCCTCCGCCGCTCTGGCGGGACAGCCGGGCCCCATCGGTGCCCGCCTCGGGCTCGGTCCGGCTCATGGCGGCCCTCCTCACGGTCGTCGCGGCTCTGCGGGGTCAGATCTTGAGCAGCCGGGCCGTGTAGGCGCGGGCGGCCGGCTCGAACTGGATCGCCATGTGGGTGGAGATGGCGGCGACGTCCGCGGCGGCCGTCGACAGCGGTCGGTGGGGCATCGGGGTACCTCCTGGCTGGGTGGCGCGGCGGGAAGGCCGTCGCGGCGACGATCGCCGACACCGTTGGAGGCCGGCTCGATTCCCACTGGAGGAGGGGTGCCGCGGCGGGCGCGCGGCCCGG
Source organism: Allonocardiopsis opalescens (assembly GCF_003002095.1). Taxonomy (GTDB): domain Bacteria; phylum Actinomycetota; class Actinomycetes; order Streptosporangiales; family Streptosporangiaceae; genus Allonocardiopsis; species Allonocardiopsis opalescens. The sequence continues at coordinate 693,310 of NZ_PVZC01000004.1, forward strand.
TCAGCGGGGCGGCCGCGACCTGTCGGTCGATCCACCGAACAGCATCATTGATGACTCTGTGTGCACTTGCGATCGCTCGGTGATACTTTTTGGCCGATCACTCGGCTCGTGGGGCGGGTGCGACCGGCGCGGTCCGGCTTCGGACGCGGCGGTGCGCGGAGCGGCGGGTCCCGTTCGACCTCTCGGAGGAGACACCCACCATGGGCCTTCGCATCCTCACCGAGCAGCCGCGCCACCTGGCCGACGCCGGCCTGCTGGTGCTGCGCGCCATGATCGGCGCGGTGTTCGTCGCGCACGGCGCGAGCGACTTCTTCACGCCCGGCTTCGGGGTGGCGGCGCTGGCCGAGTGGCAGCGCGACGCCGGGATCCCGCTGCCGGAGCTGTCGGCGCCCTTCACCGTCTTCGGCCAGTTCCTGGGCGGTGTCCTGTTCCTGCTGGGGGCGCTGACCCGGCTGCTGGCGCCGGCCTTCGTGGTGATGATGCTCGGCGCGGTGCTCTACGTGCACATCCCGGCGGGCGGCGGCTTCTTCAACGACTCCGGCGGCGGCGTGATCGGCTACGAGTACCCGCTCACCCTGGCAGCGGCCTGCACCGCCCTTCTGCTGACGGGCCCGGGTCGCTTCAGCGTCGACCGGATGGTGGTGGACCGGTGGGCGCGCCCGGCGGGCGGCGGCCGGGAACCGCTGGCGGAGCCGGCCGACGCCTGAGCCGGGCGGCCGCCGGTCAGCCGTCCTCGGCGGTGTCGGCCGGTGCGGCGCGGCGCGCCCGGCGGGTGTCGCGCCCCACCCGGCGCACGTCGGCGACCGGGCCCACGTGCCGGAGCTTGTCGGGGTTGACCACGCTGCGGATCATCTGGATCCGCCCGCCGTGGATGTCGAGGGACAGGGCGTTGACGACCTTGCCGTCGCGGTCGCGGAAGACGGCGCCGGGCTGCCCGTTGACCTGGCGGGTCTCGAAGCTGCCGCCGATCGCGAAGAGCGCTGGGACCATGGAGCCGAACAGCCGGGCGACATTGTCGGCTCCGGCGACGCCGCGCCCGTAGACGGGGGTCTTGCCGCCGCCGTCGCCGACCGCCTGCACGTCGGCCGCCAGCAGCTCCCGCAGCGCGGCGACGTCGCCCTCGCGGATCGCGTCGAAGAAGCGCTCGGCGAGTTCCTGCCGCTCCCGCCGGTCGGCCTCGAAGCGGGGGCGGCCCTCGCCCATGTGGCGGCGGGCGCGCACCGCCAGCTGGCGGCAGGCCGCCTCCGAGCGCCCCACGGCGGCGGCGACCTCGGCGAAGTCGAAGGCGAACACGTCGCGCAGCACGAACACCGCCCGCTCCAGCGGGCTGAGCCGTTCGAGCAGCAGCAGCGCCGTCATCGACACCGAGTCGGCGAGTTCGGCCGAGCGCTCGGGGTCCTCGTAGGGGTCCTCCAGCAGCGGTTCGGGGAACCACTCGCCGACGTAGGACTCCCGCCGCACCCGGGCCGAGCGCAGCACGTCGATCGCGACCCGGGTCACCACCGTCGACAGGAAGGCCGGCGCGGAGTCGGGTTCGGTCTCGGCGGCCGCGTAGCGCAGCCAGGTCTCCTGGACGGCGTCCTCGGCGTCGGCGACGCTGCCCAGGATCCGGTAGGCGATGGAGAACAGCAGCGGCCGCGCGCTCTCGAACTCGTGGGTGCGCGTCATGGCGGGGTCAGGCCCGGGCCGCGGAGGCGTCGCCGAGGACCCGGGCGGTGCGGCCGCCGTCCTTGCGCCAGGAGTACTCCCCGGGCTTGCGGGCCTCGGTGCGCAGGTGGCGGACGGAGGACTTGCAGGTGAACTCCTTCAGCGCCGCCCCCAGCCTGCCGCTGACGTGGAAGGCCAGCGGGGTGTCGTCGCTGTGGGCGAACTGGAAGGTGCCGCCCTGGCGCCCCAGGCTCAGGCACTGGCCGATGAACCCGGTGTCGACCGGCGCGGGCTCATCACCGGCGATCCGGCTGAGCACGGTGTCGGCGGCCTGGGCGCCCAGCGGCACCGCGGACTGGCAGCTCATCCGCAGCGGCCGCCCCGAGGGGGAGGCGGCGTCGCCGGCGGCGACGATGCGGTCGTCGGTGACGCTGGTGAGCGTCTCGTCGGTCAGCAGCCGCCCCGAGGCGTCGGTGGCGAGTCCGCTGTCGCGGGCCAGCGCGGGAACCGCGAACCCGGCCGTCCAGACGGTCAGGCCGCTGGGGGTGCGGCGGCCGTCGGCGAGTTCGACGGCGTCGGCCGCCACGGCGACCACTTTGGCCTGGTCGCCCTGGAGTACGCGGACGCCCAGTTCGGCCAGCCGCTTGGCGACCGCGCGGCGGCCGTTGGGGTGCAGGTAGGGGCCGAGGATCCCGCCGCACACCAGGGTGACGTTGCGTCCGGCTTCGGCGAGTTCGGCGGCGGTCTCGATGCCGGTCGGGCCGCCGCCGACCACGGTGACCGGGGCCGGGACGGGGGTGTCGGCCAGCGCCGAGCGCAGCCGCCGGGCGTCCTCCAGGGAGCCGAGCGGGTGGGCGAACTCCGCCGCTCCGGGGACCGCGGGGGCGGCGCCGGAGCTGCCCACCGCGTAGACCAGGTAGTCGTAGCCGATGGCGCCCTCGGCGGACAGGACCACGGTTCGGGCGGCGGCGTCGATCCGCACGGCCGTGCCCACCACCAGGCGCACGCCCTCGGCCAGCAGGTCGGCGTAGTCGGCGACCGCGTCGTCGGAGCCGCCCACGAGCTGGTGCAGCCGGATGCGCTCGACGAACTCCGGACGGGCGTTGACCAGGGTCACGGTCACGTCCGGGCGCCGCCTGAGCCGGTTCGCCGCCATGACGCCCGCGTACCCTCCACCGATCACCACTGCGTTCGACCGCATCGCCGGTCACCCCGTTCGTGACGTCGGCGGCGCCCTTCGCCGCCGTCCCCATGGAAGACGAGGCGGTCGGCCCGGCTGTGACATCGCGGCCGCGTGCGGCTACCGGGCCGTGGCGACGGCGTCGCGTGCGGCCAGCCGGGTGATCGCCGCCAGGTCGGGGCCGTCCGGTTCGATGCCGAAGGTGTCGCGCAGCACGCCGGGCAGTTCGGCCGGGGTGAGCGTGCGCTCGGTGGTGGCGCCGTCGGGCGTGGTGGTGGCCAGGGTGAGGTCGCGCAGGGTGGTGCGCGCCTCGGGGCCGGTGCGCTGGCACAGCAGCTGGCCGGTGAAGGGGGAGCGCGGGTGGGTGGCGGTGTAGTGGTTGCGCACCGCGTAGTCGGCGGGGTGCTGGGGGTCCAGGGTGAAGCTGTGCAGGTCGAACCAGCCGTCGGGGTGCAGGGAGCGCAGCACCCACATGGCGGTGCCGTCCGCGGCGGCCATGCGGTCCAGCCGGAAGGACCAGCCGCCCTGGCGCACCTCGGCGCCGTCGCGCCGCGGCAGCGGTTCGAGCAGTCCTTCGCCGCCGAAGCCCACGTCGGCCAGCCAGGTCCGCCCGTCAAGGTCGACGCCGAGCAGGGCGTGGCTGGTGGGCCGCACCTGGTCGGAGCCCATGCGCACCCGGGCGACGTAGCCGGTGACGGCGTAGCCCAGCCGCTCCAGCACGGCGGCCAGCAGCAGGTTGTGCTCGTAGCAGTAGCCGCCGCGCGGCCGCCGCACCAGCTTGTCCTGGATGTCGCCGATGTCCAGGGAGACGGGGTGGCCCAGCGCCGGGTCGATGTTCTCGAACGGGATCGCGGCGGCGTGCGCGCGGTGCAGGGCGTGCAGGGTGTCCAGCGTGGGGGCGGTGCCGCCGGTGTGGCCGAGGCGGGCCAGGTAGGCGTCCAGGTCGACGCCCGCGCCGCCCCAGTCGGCGGGGCGGGCCGCGGCGATGGGGGCGGCGGCCGGGGATCTTCGGGTTTCGGGCATGGAGCTCGCTCCTGTGCGTTGGCGGGTTCGGCGGGCGAGGCGGGGCCGGGCCACCTAAACTACACATACTGTGCAGATCAGAAATTACACACGACGTGTAGTTTCGTGCAAGGGGGTGGGATGGCGGCCGACCGGACCCCGGCCAACGCCCGCGGCCGCCGCACCCGGACCGCGCTGCTGGACGCGGCCCGCGCGATCGTGGAGGCCGAGGGCTACCACGCCCTGACCATGGCCGCCGCCGCCGAACGCGCCGGAGTCACCCGCCGCGCCGTCTACCTGCACTTCTCCTCGCGCGCCGAACTCGTCACCGCCCTGTTCGCCCACGTCACCGACGCCGAGGGCCTGGCGGAGTCCACCCGCGCGGTGTGGTCGGCCCCCGACGCCGTCACCGCCCTGCGCCGCTGGGCCGAGCACCTGGCCCGCTTCCACCCCCGCGTCCTCGCCGTCGGCCAGGCCAACGACCGCGTCCGCCACACCGACCCCGACGCCTCCTTCGTATGGCGCCTGGTCACCGACGACTGGCGCGAGCAGTGCCTGCGCCTCACCCGCCGCCTGGCCGAAGAGGGACGCCTGGCCGCGCACTGGACCCCCGACACCGCCGCCGACCTGCTGTGGGCGCTGATGTCCTTCGACGTGGTCGAGGCTCTGCTGGTGCGGTGCGGCTGGTCCCCGGCCGACTATGCAGAGCGGCTGTGGGCGCTGTACCGGGCGGCACTGGTGGCGCCAGACGCGCGCTGATCGGCTGCTGCGGGAGTCACGGCCGCCGTACCGGCCAACGGGCCGCCCATGGTGACCTGGCGGTGAGATTCACGTAACTGCACGTACCGATCAGCTCGTAGCGGTGGCGTGCCGGTCACCCGGTGTGCCTACGGTGTCCCCGTCACCTGGAGAAGGGGAGTGGCATGGGCAAGGGCAAGCACGCCAACCAGGACGTTCCCGAAGACAGCGGCAAGGGCAGCCCCAGTCGGCAGGACGGGAGCCGCGGCCCCGGGCACGGGGGCGGGGGAGAGAAGACCGGCGACGGTAAGAGCGGCGACAAGAAGTGACGGCCGCCCCCGCGCCGGAACGGCGGGTCCGCGCGTTCCTGGACCTGCTGCGCGGCACCGGCCGACTGGCGCCGGAGTGGGAGGCGCCGTTCACCGCCGTGCAGCGGCACCGCTTCCTCCCCGATGTCATCTGGGCGCCCGCCGGGGACGATGACGGCGACGGGTACGTGCCGGTGGGCTCCGACGATCCGTACTGGTGGGACGAGGCGGCCTACGCCGACGTGGCCGTGGTGACGCAGGTGGACGACGGCCGCCCCGCCGGGCCCGGCGGTCGCGGCCTCATCGCCACCAGCTCGGCCTCGCAGCCGTCGCTGGTCGCATGGATGCTCACCGAGTCCGACGTGCGCGTCGGCCATCGGGTGCTGGAGGTCGGCACCGGGACCGGCTACAACGCCGCCCTGCTGAGTGCGCGTCTGGGTGACGGCAAGGTGGTCACGGTGGAGGTGGACGAGGCACTGGCGGAGCGCGCCCGCGCGGTGCTGGCCGACGCGGGGCACCGGCCCCAGGTGGTCACCGGGGACGGCGCGCGGCCGGTCGGACGGGGCCGCTTCGACCGGGTGATCGCCACGGCCGCCGCGAGGGCGGTGCCCTACCCGTGGGTGGAGCAGACGGTGCCCGGCGGCGTCGTGCTCACCCCGTGGGGGCCGGGTTTCGGATCACCGCACCTGCTGCGCCTGATCGTCGAGGAGGACGGCCGGGCCCACGGGCGTATCGTCGGCGCGGCCCCGTTCATGTGGCTGCGCGACCACCGCGCTCCGGCGGGGCGCATGTGGGACCACGTGGCCGACGACGCGCCCACCGCCGAAGGCCGTATCGCCGTGAGCCCCCGGGTCGTCGCCCGCGACGATCGCGGACTGGAACTCGCCCTGGGGGTGCTGGTGCCCCGGCTGAACTACGCCCTGTACGAGGCCAAGGACGGCTCCGGCGAGGCGACGGTCTACGTCTACGACCGGGCCGGGTCCTGGGCGTGGGCCGAGTACGAGCCCGGCGCCGCCGACTACGAGACCCATCACCACGGCCCCCGCGACATGTGGGCCGAGGTGGCGGCCGCCTACCGGTGGTGGACCGGCGCCGGGCGGCCGGGAGTCGACCGGTTCGGCCTCACCGTGACCCCGCATGGCCAGACCGTCTGGCTCGACTCCCCGGCCCGGCCGGTGGGTTCGTGACCGAGCCGAGTCGCCGGCTGCGACGGCACAGGTAAACAGTCCTGAGCGCTCAACGCCGTCCGGTGGGCCGAGCCCGGCTGGGAACGGTCCGGGCTGACCGTCTCGCGTGGAGGGCTGGCGGTGTGGTTCGACCAGCCCGGCCGCGTCGTCCGGATACCGGAGGCGACGGACACGCAGGGTCACAGGTCGATGGAGTAGTCCAGTACCGCGCGGTCGGCCGGAATGGTGATCTCCGCGACCTCGACCACCCGTTCCCCGGCCAGCATCCGGCGTGTCACGACGAAGACCGGTACTCCCGGTGGGATGTCGAGGAACTCGGTCTCCGCCGGGTAGGGCATCCGCGACGAGATCGACTCCTCCACCCGCGTCACGGTGATGCCTAGTGACCGGAACTGGGCGAGGTTGCCGCCCGGCCAGGGCTCGTTCGCCGGATCGGCCACCGGAGTGTCGGCCACCATGGACAGCAGCAGCCAGGAGCGCGACAGCTGCGAGGCCGCGTCTCCGGCGTAGAAGGTGAACCGCCGCTCCAGCAGGACCTCGTCCGGCGGCACACCGAACAGTTCGGCGACCTGCGGACGCGTGACCTCCGCGAACTCCCGGTCGAGCCGATAGTCCGACCAGCCGATCCCGTGGTCGCGGGTGAACGACGTTTCCGGCCGCTCAGGTGTTGCCGCCGCGTCCACGCGGTACCGGTCGCCCGCGATCCGGCGCACCGTCGGCAGCGTCCGGACCGTCGTCCCGCCGCCGCGCCGGGTGCGCACCAGCCCTTCGCCGACGAGCGTCGAGATCGACTTTCGGGCCGTGATCTCCGAGACGCCGTATTCCCGCTGGAGTTGAGCGTTGGACGGCAGCCGGGCTCCGGGCTGGAGGGTGCCGTCAAGGATCTGCGCACGCAGCTCATCGGCGATGCGGAGGTAGGCGTCCCGCTCGACCACGCCGCCTCCCCATGTCCCGCATCCGGCCTCCTGACTATGACATCTACCGTGCGCCTCCGCGACCACACTGCTTCAACGTCAATATTCAACACCCCTCGTCAGATTGACTATTCACCCGCGATATGAATTTATCGAGGCAGACCTGAGCGGAGGGCCCCTTCATGCTGGAGCGCTTGTACGGCGACTGTGACCCCAAACCCACCTGCCCGACCATGTGGCGCACTGACCGAGGCACCTACGTGGTTCAGGGCTACATCGTCACCGACCCTGAGGAGCTGGCCACTCTGAACCTGCCACCTGGCGAGACCGCGGTCGAGGTGCCAGCCCGGTTGCTGGAGCGGTTGCACGAGCACACGATCGGCAGTGTCCATGCTGACTGAGGCCGAGTTGGAGAAGCTGTTCGACGGGATGCGGCACAGCGCATTTCGGCTGGAGACGCTGCCCGTGTACGACGTGCCGGGCGAGGCGGACCGGAAGGCGCGGTACTTCGCCGGGGAGTCGATGGAGCCGGACGACGCGACCCGCGAGTACCTGGAGATGATGCAGGCCGAGATCAGCAGCGGTAAGCGGTGGCACAAGGTCCACGTCCTCACGCGACCGCTGACGCCGTACCTGCGGTTCGAATGCGAGGCCGGGTACGCGATCTCCACTCGGTACGGCCAGGAGGTAGGCATCCTCGACATCACCGACCGGGCTGCACCGCCCGCGCTCGTCGGCGTCGGCGACTTCTGGCTTTTCGACAACGAGACCGTTGCGCTCCTGCGATACGAGGACGGTCGATTCCTCGGCGCCGAGTTGGCGCCTACGTCCGTCATACCGCAGTATCGCACCGCCCGCGACGTGGCCGAAGCCTCCGCGGTCCCGTTCACGGAGTGGTGGGCGGCGCATCCGGAGTACCGCCGGGAGCACCAGAAGCCCGCCTAGGCTGTCGTGGCGATGACACGAGACGAAGACACGCGGCGGATCGGCGCGGAGTTGCGACGGCTCCGCGCCGGCGCCGGCCTCACCGGCCAGGAGGCGGCCCGCCGCTCCGGGATGAGCCAGCCCAAGATCAGCAGACTTGAACGCGGCGTGAACAGGGCGAGCGTCGAGGACGTCGAGACGCTGTGCGCCACCTACCGCGCCTCGACTACAGACCGGGACACCCTGGTCGGGCTGGTCGAGAGGCTGCACCGCACCGTCGAATCAGCGGCCACGATCCGGCGCGGCGGCACCCACATCAAGCAGGCGCAGATCCGTCGCGTCGAAGCCGCAGCCACGGAACTGCGGTACTTCCAGCCGATGACCATCCCCGGTCTGCTCCAGACGGCGGAGTTCACCCGGCGAATCTACGGCCTGTCGCTGGAGAACGACGCACTCGTGCGTGCGATGCAAGCGCTCGCCGACCGCCAGCGCATCCTGTACGACCAGGACAAACGGTTGCGCTTCATGCTGACAGAGCAGTCGCTGCGGTGGCGGATCGCGCCGCCGGAGGTGATGGCAACGCAGCTTCACCACATCGCGTCGCTGTCGACACTGGCCACGGTCGAGATCGCCGTGATCCCGGCCGATGCCACCATGCACGAGGTGCCGCTGAATGCCTGGGAAGCATTCGACGACGATCTCGTATCGGTCGGCCTGGAGACCGCGACGATGACCTTCACGGATCCCGGAGACATCGCGCACTACCGACGGCTGTATGAGCTGCTGGAACGAAGTGCGGTGACGGGCGCGGATGCGCGCCAGTTGGTTACCCAACTGGCACACGATCACCTGAACTGATCAGAACCATTGAGATGATCATGGCCCTGATCTGCGACTATGCAAATATTCAGAGAGTTGCTTGTAAATTCGTATACGAGGTTGCATAATCGGGACACGAGTCCATCGAGACCTTGAGCGGTGACCCCATGACGACACTCGTACTCAAATCGCGGCGATCCGCCCTGGTAGTCGCGCCTACGTCCCCATTCGTCCTCTTGGGCTGGTCGATCTGGCTCGGGACGCACACCGGCCGCTGGTGGGCTACCGTCCAGTGCTGTCCCGGACGCCTCCTGGAAGCTGCCAACCTCCCCGAGTTGGCCGTGGCGATCAGCGCCGAAGCACGTCGGCTCGCCGCCTCCGGCCTCGTACCTACCGACCACGTCACGCAGCTGGACAGGCGGCTGACCCAGGTCGTCGCCACCATTGACACCATGCGCCTGCCCGCCGTGCCGCCGCTGCCCCACCGGATCCCGGGCGCGCTGCCGGGCCCCCGTCCGGTCATCGACGTGCGCAGGCCGCATTCGCCAGGTCTGCTGCGCCGGGTCGAGCGGGGCATCGAAAAGAAACCGGCGGCGGCGTGATCACCGACAGCCGTGCCGCCACGGCCGCCGATGTCACCGACGACGAACTGCTGGCCGCGATGCAGGAGCATGCTCCCTGCGGGTGGCGCCTGCACCTGGTGCTGCGTCCGGACGGGTCCACCCTGTTCTGGCAGGCGTGCCGGGTGCGGTCTGGGCAGGGCGAGACGCTGCTGGAGGACACGGCCGGTCACCTGTCGGCCGCGCTGACCGCACCGCCGCCCCGCCGGGACCGGGCCGGGTGCGTCGGCCGCTGGTGATTCCACGGACCACCGCCGCCGGACGGGTTCGCGCCTGAGCCGCCCGGCGGCGGTCCATGGCGGTCCCGGCCGCGGGGTCGAGAGGGACCACCGCCATCCGTCCCCACGCGGCGGCGGTTCTGTGACGAGCCTCCTCCGCGGCCGGGACCTTTCACCTCGCCCCGTCCGACCCGCACGGCGGGCGGTGCGACCGGCGGACCCGCCGCCGCACCAGCGCGGGACGGTTCCGCCCGCCGACGGACGGCAATCCGTCGGCACCCCGGCCGCGCGGCCGGCCCCTGGCCTCCTCTCCAGGTCGACCGCGCGGCCCCTCAAACCCTTCCGTCACCGGCATGACCCGTGCCCTGGACCCAGGAAAGTCCCCGTATGCCCGTTCCCACCATGGTGCCGCTGGGAGAGGCCGCCCGCCTGTCCGGACGGTCGCCGCAGGCCATCAAGGAGATGGCCGAGGCCGGCGAGGTCTTCGCCGTGCACGTCAGCGGCCATTACTACTTCGATCCCGCGAAGCTTCCGGAGCGCCCGGCCTTGCCGGAAGAGCTTCGGGGCGAGTTGCCCGAGTTGATGACGGCGCAGGAGGTGGCGCATCTGTTCCGGGTGCATCCCAAGACGGTGTCCAGCTGGGCCCGTCAGGGGCGCCTGACCTACATCCGCACCCTGGGCGGGCACCGCCGCTACACCGCCCACGACGTCCGCGCACTCCTCAACCAGCAAACCGACCCCGACCGATCCGACCCCGACACACACAAGGACGACCAATC
>NZ_PVZC01000005.1 GCF_003002095.1 Allonocardiopsis opalescens
ACCTCAACACCATCCTCACCACCCTCACCACCCACGGCATCACCACCATCACCGCCCAACCACCCACCCTCGAACAACTATTCATGCGCCACTACGGCAGCTCGTCCGATACGCAGCAGGTGACGGCACCGTGACGGCTTCCTCCGCATCAGGCACGCCGCGACGCGGCCCCCGCTCGACTCCCGTCACCGGCACCGGCACGCTCATCCGGCTCATCCTGCGCCGCGACGGGCTGTGGCTCGGCGCCTGGCTGCTGCTGGCCTGGGGCGTGGTCGTCGGCCGGGCCGCGACCCTGGACGCCACCTACCCGACCGCCCAGGCGCGGGCCGCCCGCTATGCCGAGGTCATGGTCGAGGTACCGATGTTCCGGCTCTTCCAGGGCCCCGCCTACGGCGACACCGCCGCCGCCCTCTTCGCGCAGGAGACCTTCGGCGGAGCGACCATCGTCGCGGCGCTGGGCGCGATCGCCTTCACGGTGCGCCATACCCGGGCCGACGAGGAGGCCGGCCGCGCCGAACTGCTGCGCTCGGCCGTGTGCGGGCGGCACGCCGTCCTCACCGCCGCGCTGGCCGTGGTGCTGGGGGCGGGCGCGCTGCTGGGAGTGCTGTCCGCCGTCACGCTGGTCGCGCTGGGCCTGCCCGCCGCCGGATCGTCGGCCTTCGGTCTGGTGTGCGCCGGAGCCGTCGGGGTCGCGGCCGCGCTGGCGGCCGTCGCCGTCCAGCTCGGCCGGCACGCCCGCACCGCCGGTATCGGCGCCTTCACCGTCTTCTTCGCCCTGCACTTCGTGCGCGGTGTATCCGATCTCGGCGGTTCGGGCATCCACTGGATCGGCTGGCTGGTGCCCAATGGCTGGCTGCAGCGGGTACGCCCGTTCGCCGACGAGCGCTGGTGGGCGCTGCTGCCCGTCCTTGTCCTGGTCATCGGAGCGGTGGGGCTCGCCTACCGCCTGTCGGAGCGGCGCGACCTCGGCAGCGGCCTGGTGCCGCCGCGGCTCGGCAGAGCGTCGGCACCCGCGCGCTTGCGCGGCCCGGTCGCGCTCGCCTGGCGGCTCAACCGGCCGATGGCGCTGGCCTGGCTGGCCGGCGCCTTCGCCATCGCGCTGCCGACCGGGTACGGGGGCTCCGGCGCCATGGAGCAGTACGCGGGCGGCGAGCGCATGCGCGAGTGGGCCGACGCCATGGGCGCGGCCGACCCGGGTGACGCCTTCTTCGCCTACATCGCCTTCGCCATGGGCTTCCCCATCGCCATCTACGCGCTGATGACGGTGCTGCGACTGCCCGCTGAGGAGTCCGACGGCACCGCCGAGCCGCTGCTGGCCGCACCCGTCACCCGGGCACGCTGGGCCGCCGGGCACCTGCTGGTGGCGGCGGCCGTCTCCGCCGGGCTGCAGCTCGCCCTCGGCGCCGGCTTCGGCCTCGGCAGCGGCCTGAGCAGCGGCCGGGTCGCCGCCGAGCTCGTGCGGATGCTCACCCTCACCGCCGGCCTCATCCCCGCGCAGTGGGTCATGATCGGCATCGCCTTCGCCGCCTTCGGCGCCTTCGGCCGACGCGCCCCCGTGGTCGCCTGGTCGGCGCTGATCATCGCGATCACCGTCGAGTTCGGCCAGCACCTGGGCTGGCCGCAGTGGCTCTTCCTCGCCTTCTCCCCCTTCGCCCACGTCCTGCCGTTCTACGGACCGCCCCACCCGGCGACGCTCGGCACGCTCGTCCTCCTCGCGGCGGCGCTGTGCGCCGTCGGACTGCTCGCACTGCGGCGCCGCGATATCACCTCCTGACCGTGCCGGGGCGGCGGACCGCCGCCCCGGCGCACGCGCGTCCGTGCGGAAGAGCCGATTCAGGCGGTCGCCGTCGCCTGCGGAGCGTCCGGTATCGTCGGACGAAGGTGTGCCGGGAAGTCTGGTCGGCGATGACTGTGCCGATCCTCGATTCCCGGAGTCGCTCTCGTGCGCCCTGTTCTTCCTCCGTCCCTGCGGCGCGGCATCGACGCGCTGCGCAACGACGCCGTCGGCGGGTTCCTGCTCATCGGCGCCGCGGCCCTCGCGCTCGTCTGGGCCAACTCACCGTGGCGCCACTCCTATGCGGGACTGCGCGAGCTCACGATCGGCCCTGCCGCCCTCCACCTGGACCTGTCGCTGGAGACCTGGGCGGCCGACGGGCTGCTCGCGGTGTTCTTCTTCATCGTCGGCAACGAACTCAAGCAGGAGTTCACCAAGGGCGAGCTGCGCGATCCGCGCCGCGCGCTGGTGCCCATCGTCGCCGCGGTGAGCGGTATGGCCGTACCCGCGCTGGTCTACACCGCGGTCACCTTCGGCGATCCGGGCCTGTCGAGCGGGTGGGGCATCCCGATGGCCACCGACATCGCGTTCGCGCTCGCCGTGCTGGCCATCGTCGGACGCGGTCTGCCGCCTGCGCTGCGCACCTTCCTGCTCACGCTGGCCATCGTCGACGACTTCGGCGCGGTGCTGGTGATCGCCGTCTTCTACACCGACGACATCGCCCCTCTCGCACTGGCCGGCGCGCTGGCCGCCCTCGCCGTCTTCGGCTACCTGCAGCGCGGACGCGGCCTCGCCGCCCGCCTCAACGCCTCCCGGGTGCCCAACTGGCTGGTCTACCTTCCGCTGGCCGCCCTCATCTGGATCCTCACCCACGAGAGCGGTGTGCACGCCACCATCGCGGGCGCCGCCATGGGACTCCTCATGCGCACCAGCGCGCATCGCGGCGAGAGCACCGACCCCAGCCACCGGCTCGAACGCCTGCTCCGGCCCGTGTCGGCCGGCATCGCCCTCCCCGTCTTCGCGTTCTTCGCCGCAGGAGTCTCCTTCACCGGCGGCCTCCAGGTCGTCACCGACCGCGTCGCGCTGGGTATCATCGCCGGCCTCGTCATCGGCAAGCTCGTCGGCATCCTCGGCGGTGCCTGGCTGACCACCCGGCTCACCCGCGCCCACCTGGACCCGAGCCTCACCTGGTGGGACATCGCCGGCATCTCCCAACTGGCCGGCATCGGCTTCACCGTCTCCCTCCTCATCGCCGACCTCTCCTTCACCGACGAAGCGACCCAGGCCGACGCGCGTGCCGGCGTCCTCACCGCCTCCCTCGTCGCCGCGGCACTGGCCTCGGTCATCCTCGCGGCCCGCGCCCGCCTGCACGGCCGGACCCGCGAACCGCTCTGAGGTCCAGCGCCGCCGGGTCGACCGCGGCCACGGCACGGCCGGGACCAGGACGCCGGCCGCGCCACCGCTGCCCGGCGGCCACGTGGTGGACGACCGGAAGCCCTTCTCGTTCTCCGCGGCCGAGGCCACGGGCCGACCGGGCTTCCCCGCTCACCACAGTTCGATACACTGAGTTCAGTTCATACTGAAACTCACGAAAGAGGGCCATGGCCGACGACGAGCGACTGCGGGAGTGGGCCGAGCAGGTGGCCATGTACCTGGCGCGCGACGGTGTGCCGCCGATCGCCGGGCGGATCCTGGGCCGGCTGATGGTCTGCGACCCTCCCGAGCAGTCGGCCGCCCAGCTCAGCGCCGCCATCGGCGCCAGCCGCGCGTCCTTGACCATGAACCTGCGGCTGCTGACCGGCATGGGCTTCCTGACCTGGCGCACCCGGCCCGGTGATCGCACCATGTACTACCGGATGGCCGACGACGCCTGGCAGGCGGTGGTGCGCAAGCAGATCGCCGGGATCGCCGCCTTCCTCGACGTCACCCGCCAGGGCCTGGACCTGCTCGGCCCCGAAAGCGACCGGGCCGCACGCGTCCGCCAGGCGCACGACACCTACGCCTGGATGGCCAAGGTGTTCGACGACGCCCCGCCCATCGGGCAGGAGGAGCGATGACCGGCCGCGCCATCGTGATCGGCGCCGGCATCGGCGGCCTGGCCGCGGCCGTGGCGCTGGACCGGATCGGGTGGCGCGCCACCGTCCTGGAGCGGGCGAGCGAGCCGGGCGAGATCGGCGCCGGCATGTCCCAGTCGCCCAACGCGCTGCGCGTCCTCGACGAACTCGGCGTCGGCGAGCAGGCACGGCGGGTCGGCGTGCCCACCCGCGCCACCGGCAACCTGCGCACCGCCGACGGCCGCCACCTGCAGCGCGCCCGTCCCGGCGACCCGCCCGCACTCCTCGCCTTCCACCGGGCCGACCTGCACAAAGTGCTACTGGACGCGGTCCCGGACGGCTGGGTCCGCACCGCGACGACCGTCACCGCCGTCCGGCAGGACGGCGCGTCGGCCGCCGTCGGCCACTCCGGCGGCGAACTGGGCGCCGACCTGGTCGTCGCGGCCGACGGCATCAACAGCACCGCGCGGCGGCTGCTGTGGCCGGACGCGCCCGCGCCGCGCTTCCTCGGCCGCACCGCCTGGCTGGGCGTCGCTCCGATCGAGGGCCTGCCGGGCAGCGTCACGCTCGGCCGCGACGGGTACTTCCTGATCCACCCGCTCTCGCGCGGCCGCGCCTACTGGGCCTACGTCACCACCGCCGACCGGCCTGGTGTCCGCTACGAATCCGGCAAGGCCGAGGCGGCCCGGCGCACCCGGGGCTGGCACGAGCCGATCCCGGCACTGATCGAGGCCACCGCCGACGACGCGGTGATCCATACCGACATCCGCGATCTCGACCCGCTGCCGACCTACGTCAACGGCCGGGTGGCGCTGCTCGGCGACGCCGCGCACGCCATGAGCCCCGACCGCGGCCAAGGCGCCGGCCAGAGCCTCGAAGACGCCGTCGTCCTGGCCGCCGCGCTCGCCGAGGCACCGACCGTCGAAGCCGCGCTGCGCCGCTACGACGCCGAACGCCGCCCCCGTACCCAGGCGACCGCACGCGGCGCCCGCGCCGACGGCCACCGCACCACCTCCCGCGCCGCCCACCGGGCGCTGACCACCATGATCCGGCTCATGCCGGCGTCCCTGTGGCGCAAAGGCATCGCTCCAGACGGCAATCCCACCTGGCGCTGGCGGCCGCCCCGCCTGCGCCGGTCTTGACCACCGGTTTCCGAGCGGTCCGCGGCGCGGTCGGGCCGCGGCGGTCCCGGCAGCCGCACCACTGCTGTTCGATTCGTTCGGATCGTTCCGAACGATCCGCTAGACTGACGCCATGAGTGTCGAGCGCTTCGTTGAGGACGCCGGCCTGTTCTACGAGCGGCTGGGCCTGAGCCGCACGTCGGGCCGGGTGATGGGGTGGCTGCTGGCCGCCGAGGCCGACGGCGCGGACGCGCCCGAGCTGGCCGAGGCGCTGGGCGTGGCCAAGAGCAGCATGAGCGTCGCGCTGCGGCAGCTCGAACAGGCGGGCCTGGTCGAGCGGTTCCGGGTGCGGGGCGTGCGGCGCGACCGCTACCGGCTGGCCGAGGACGTCTTCGCCCGCGCCTTCCGCGCCAAGATGGCCGAGTTCGACGGCTTCCGCGCGCTGGCCGAGCAGGGCTTGCGCGCGGTCGGCGACGACCCGGGCCGCCGTCGGCGGCTCGAACTGATGCGCGACATGTACGCCTTCATGATGGACCGCTTCCCCCGCCTGCTGGACGAGTGGGACGAGCTGAAGGGTGAGCGATGAGACCGCTGCTGATCACCGCGGGCAGCCGCGGGGACGTCCAGCCCTACCTCGCCCTGGCCGTCGGACTGCTGGCCGCCGGGCACGAACCGGTGCTGGCCGCCCCGCGCCGCTTCGAAGCGCTCGCCGCCGGGCACGGCGTGGCGTTCGCGCCGCTGGACGACGCCATGCTCGACCTGCAGGACTCCGTCCAGGGCCAGGGCGTGCGCGCCGCCATCACCGCCGCCCGGTCGGTCCGGCCGATGCTGCGCCGCTTCCTCGACGACATGACCGTGCTCGCCGAGCGGCAGGCCGACGTGGTGGTCTACCACCCCAAGTCGCTCGGCGGGCCGTCCATCGCCGAGAGGCTGGGCGTCCCGGCCGTCGCCGGCCTGCTGCTGCCGCTCTACCTGCCGACTTCGGCCTTCCCCTCCCCGATCCTGCCGCTCCGGCTGCCGCGCCTGCTCAACCGGGCCAGCTGGCGGACCTCCTCGGCCATCGAGTCGCCCTACCGGAGCACGGTGCGCGCCTGGCGGGCCGAGGCGCTGGGCCTGCGGGGCGACGCGCGGACGGTGGCCGAACTGGTCGCGGCGGGCGGCGTCCTGCACGCCTGGAGCCCGCACCTGCTGCCCGGCCCCGCCGACTGGCCCGCCGCCGCCCACCCGATCGGCTTCTGGACCCTGCCCGCCCGCAGCGGCTGGACCCCACCCGAGCGGCTCGCCCGCTTCCTGGACGAGGGAGAGCCGCCCGTGTACGTCGGCTTCGGCAGCTCGACCGGCGGCGACCCCGAGACGCTGGCCGCCACCGTGCTGGATGCCGTCCGCCTCACCGGCCGCCGCGCGGTACTGGCCACCGGCTGGGGCGCGCTGCGGCCGGGCCGGGAGCACACCGACGTCCTCGTCATCGAGGAAGCACCACACGACTGGCTGCTACCGCGCACCGCCGTCGCCGTGCACCACGGCGGCATCGGCACGGCCGCCGCCGCCCTGCGCGCGGGCGTCCCGCAGGTCGTCCGCCCCTTCCAGGCCGACCAGCCCTTCTGGGCCGCCCGCCTGCACCGCACCGGCGCCGCCCCGCCACCCCTGACCGGCCGCCTCACCGCCGAACGCCTGGCCGCGGTGATCCAGCACGCGACCGCCCTGACCCCGGCCGCCCGCACTCTCGCCGAACGCATCACCGCCGAGAACGGCACGGCGACCGCCGTCACGCGCCTGGAGCACCTTCTCGACGGACAGCGGCACTAGACGACCGGCTTCCTTGGCCGAGGGGCTCGGGGAACATCCATCGCGACACGTCTGACCTGGATGCCGGTGCGGTCGAGCGGGCGCATGTGCACGGGTGTCTCCTGCGTGGTGCTCGTGCCCGGCGGGGCGGCGGTGCGGGGAGCGGCCGGATCCGGCCGCACCCCGGGGTGGAGAGGCGTCAGGACGGGGCGTACTCGGCCGCGACGTCGAGGATCCAGGTGGTGCCGAAGCGATCGGTCAGCATCCCGAAGGCGGGCGCCCACTGGGCCGGACCGAACTCCTCGATGACCGTCGCGCCGTCCGCCAGGCGTTCCCAGAGCGCGCCGACCTCCTCGACGGTCTCGCCGCGGACGGAGAGGAAGAAGGGCTCCGTGGTGATGGTGGTGCCGTTCTCGCGGCGGGTGCTGGGCGCGGCCTTGGCGGGCGGCGCGTCCTCGCCGGGGACGTCGTAGGCCATGATCCGGAAGCCGTTGTCCGCGACGACCTGGCCGAACACCACCCTGCCGGCCCCGGGCGCCTCGGCGGGCATGCCGAAGTCGGCGTAGGTGGCGATGGTGGCCTGGCCGCCGAACACCGACTGGTAGAACTCCAGGGCCGCACGGGCCTCACCGTGGAAGTTCAGGTGGGCGACAGCGTTTACCGACATGTTGATCCGGTCCTTCACGAGCGGTTCTCGCCGCCGGAGGTTTCCGGCGACGAGAACGACTGTCGCAGCAGTACCGGCCAGAGAACGTCCGCTATTCGTGGCAGTCTGGAAACCATGCCGATCGCTTCTTCGACCGCGACCTCCGGTCGCCTGCTCTCGCTGCTGTCCTTGCTGCAGGTCCGCCGCGACTGGCCCGGTGGGCTGCTCGCCCACCGGCTGGGCGTCAGCGAGCGCACGGTGCGCCGCGACGTCGATCGCCTGCGCGAACTCGGCTACCCCGTCCAGGCGGTGAAGGGACCCGACGGCGGCTACCGGCTCGAGGCGGGCAGCGAACTGCCGCCCCTGCTCTTCGACGACGAGCAGGCGGTCGCGCTCGCCGTCGCCCTGCGGATCGCGGTCGGGACGGGAGCGGGCATCGAAGAGGCCGCCGCACGGGCCCTGGCGACGCTACGCCAGGTCCTGCCGTCCCGCCTGCGGCGGCGCGTCGACGCCCTCGAGGTCACCACGGTCGAAGCGGCGGGGCGCCGGGGCGGCCCCCAGGCCGACACCGACGTCCTGCTCGCGCTGAGCGCCGCCATCCGATCCGCCGAGGAGCTGCGGTTCGACTACCGGTCGCCGACCCAGCAGGATGACGCTGGCCCGCGTCCGCCGCGACGGGTGCAGCCCCACCACCTCGTCGCCCGGAACGGACGCTGGTACCTCGTCGGCTGGGACCCCGAGCGCACCGAGTGGCGGATCCACCGCGCCGACCGGATGACGCTACGCGTCCCCAACGGGCCGCGCTTCACCCCGCGGCAGGTGCCGGGCGGCGACGTCGCCGCCTTCGTCTCGGCCCGGTTCAAGGGCTCCGAGAGCACGGACGCCTGGCCCTGCCGCGGCGAGGTGATCCTCGGCCTTCCGGTCGCGCAGGTGGCGCCGTTCGCCACCGACGGCCTCGCCGAGGAATCCGGCCCCGGCCGGACCAGACTGGTCATGGGATCCTGGTCCTGGGCCGCTCTCGCCGCGACGCTGGCGCGTTTCGACACCGAGATCGAGGTTGTCGGACCGGATGAGTTGCGGGATGCCTTCGCCGTGCTGGCCCGCCGCGCGCAGCGCGCCGCGGGCGGGGCGATTGCGCCCGCCACGGGCCCGAGTTCCCGGTGAACGCCCGTAGGCCGGCTCATGCGAGGGGCGGCGGACCCTATCGCCCCGTCGTGAACGGGGCCGCATCGTGGCGACCGGTACCCCGGGTCCCAGCAGGCGCGGGAGTCGAACCACACCCCCTTGCCGGTGTCGTGCGCGTCGAGCGTCGCGTGCAGCCGTTCGGCCACGTGCTCGGCGGACGCGGGATCCAGATCGGCGAGCGATTCCTTCGCCATCCACAGCTGGAGCACGGCGGCACGTGCCCGGTCGGCATCGGGGCCGTAGTAGACGGGCTCGTGTACGTCGACGACGTCCACCGCCGTGAAGCCCGCCGCCGCCAGCAGGTCGGCCGCGACGTCGGGGTCGGCCAGGGTGAAGGGGTCGACGGCCGCTGCGGCCGGCGCCGGTGGCGCCTGCCCGGGGGAGAGCGCCGCCTGGATCGCGATATGCCACTCCTGGTGCTCGGCGGCCTGCCAGACCAGCTGCACCAGGCGCGCGCCCGGACGGAGGGCCCGCCCGATGTTGGCGAACGCGGCGCCGGGGTCGGCGAAGAACATCGTGCCGAACCGGCTGGTGGCGAGCGTGAAGTGCTCCGGCGGGAAGGCATGGGTCTGGGCGTCGGCCTGCACGAAGCCGACATTGCGGAGCCCGTCCGTCTCGGCCTGCCGGCGGGCCCGCGCCAGCATCGGACCCGAGACGTCGATGCCGAGCGCGGTCCCCGGCGTGGCGGCTCGGGCGGCGTCCCGGGTGGTCTGCCCGGTGCCGCAGCCGATGTCGAGGACACGGTCACCGGGCCGGACGTCGAGGGCCGCCCGCAGCCGCCGGTGGTAGCGGGCGAGTTCTGAGTCGTAGTCGAACAAGGCGATCGTCTCCTCATGCCGCTGGGCCGTCACGGAGTACGCCGCACGGTGTCGAGCCTCGTACCGGGTTCGAACTCCGGCAGCCACCAGGTCGCGCCGGCCGTCGGTGTCCGACCGGCCGGGCGGACCCGGGCCGGTACGGCTCAGCTCACCGGGCTCCGCCGCCCTCTGCCAGGGGATCGCCTGCGCGGACTCGTCCCCGGGCACGGACCACCGCCCCGCCGGAACCTCACAACGACGGCGTCAAGCGCCGGAAAGGGACGCCGGCCTGCGCAGCAGCCACTGCCCGAACGTCCGGCGCGGGGGCCGCACCACCACGCGGCCGTGGGCCTTCCGGCCGACCAGCTCCACTCGCAGCAGGACCGGCGTGCCAGAGTCCGCCGGAGACCGGCGGTACTTGACGCTGCTGTGCACCAGCTGCAGGCCATCGGTATCGACCTCGATGCCCGGCCGCGTGACCAGCGTCAGGGTCTTCCCCTCCATGGCCAGGTCGATCCGCAGGGTGTCATGCGTGATCACCGCCTGAGTGAAGTCGAGCGTCACCCCGCAGTACGTCAGCGCCAACTCCAGCCTGCGCGGCACCACCCAGCGCCCCACCCGCTCGATCGGCCCGCTGTGGACCTGTTCGATCCGGACGACGTCCTTGACCTCCGCCACGGTCGCCCCGGCCGCGGCCGACACCGGCGGCAGGTCCGCGGTGAGCACGGCCAGCTCGCTCAGCGTGCGCGCCGAAAGAGCGGCTTCCAGCCGCTCGTCCAACTCCTCCGCCGTCAGCAGCCCGTCCCCCGCCGCGATACGCAGCACCTCCACCACCCGGTCGCGGTCCGCGTGCGAGGCCCGCAGCTCAGGCGACGAGCCGGAGCCCTTCCCGGTGGGCGAAATCTCTCCCGACATGCTTCCGTCCTGGTCCTGTCGACCGTTCTCCACGCAACGCGGGCAGCGGCGCGACTAGCAGACTAACGCTATATCGCGACATGCCCCCCGACCAGACTCCGGTCCGGCCGGGGGCGGTGGATCCGGGACGCGGCCTCGGTGCGACGGCTCCGCACGAGGGTCAGGAGTCCGCCCCGCCCTGCCGGGCGCCAGGGGCAGCGGCGCCGCATCGGGCGGACGGCCCGGTCAGACGGCCTTGTCGAGGACCTCGCGGAGTTTGCGGGCGAAGGCTTCGGGTTGGCCGGCGTAGCCGGACTCTTCGCCGAGGAAGCCGCCGTGGTGGCTGGGGAAGACGGTCGCCTCCTGGTCGAGGAGTTCGGCGGTGGCGACGGCGGTGCGGCCGGTGAGGACGGCGGCGGACTCCTCGCCTACGGCGATGACGATCCGGGTGGGCGCCGACTTGAGGGCTTCGACGTCGGGGCGGTAGGCGGTGACGGACAGGGAGCGGTCGGACAGGAGGGGGTCGTCGCGGGAGCCGTCGTCGTCGGTGGGCATGCCGAAGGCGGCGGGGTCCGGGGCGGGCTGGGCGAAGTAGTCGTCGGTGAACTCGCCCTGCCAGGAGGTCATGGCCATGAAGGCGGCCATGCCGGCGCCCCAGCCCTTGCCGTAGTACGCCTCGCGGACGGCGGCGTTGGCGCGCTCGGCCGCCTGGGCGTCGGGGAGGGCGCTGAGGATGGGCGGTTCGTGCGCCACCAGGGTGACGACGTCCTCGGGGTGGGCGGTCACCAGGGCGAGGGCGGTGACGGCGCCGCCGCTGCTGCCGAACAGTTCGACCGGACCGGCGCCGAGGGCCTGGACGAGCGCGTGGACGTCGCCGGCCTGGACGTCGGGATCGCTGTCGACGCGGCCGTCCTTGCGGGTGCTGCGGCCCAGGCCGCGCGGGTCGTAGGTGACGACGGTGCGGTCGGGGAAGTGCGAGGCGAGTACGGCGAAGCCGCTGGCGTCCATGGGCTGGCCGATCATGACCAGGGGTGGACGTCCGTCGGCGGTCGGCAGCGGACCGCGGACGTCGTAGGCGATGTCCGCCTCGGGAGTTTCCAGTACGTGTGTCGTCATAACCATGTCCGGCCCTTTCGTGTCGACGCGAGCGTATGCCCGGGCCATGACATTCGGCGGGGAGGACGCGTCCCTCGGCACGCCGCGTCCGACCAGCGCTGTCGTGGTGAGCGCGGCGGAGCGGCGCGTCTCTCAGGGCGCGACACGCCCGGATCCGGCGCATGCTCTCCGCTGGCACTCGAATGATCACTTACAGTGAGGCTCCGGAAGAGCGCCGTGCGGCCGGGGGCCGCGTAGCGGAGGGGGTCGTATGGCCGCGCCTCTTCGGCGGGTCGGACTGGAGCTTGAGTTTCCCGTCGTGGAGGTCGCCACCGGCAGGGGGATGGGGCGGTCGGCGGCGGAGCGGCTGTGGCACTCCTTCGCGGCGCGCGATCCGTCGTGGCAACTGGAGGCGGAGGTGCTCAGGGGCGCCGTCACCGGGGTGTGCCGGACGGAGTCGGGCTTCCTGGAGGTCGTCAACACCGATACCGGGGTGTGCACCGTCGAGGTGGCGCTGGCTCCGCAGGAGACGATCGGCGCGGCGGTCGACGCGGCCGTCGGCGTGCTGCGCGGGCTCCAGGAGCCGCTGGCCGCGATGGGCTACACGATGCTGAGCACGGGGATCCAGCCGCGCACCTGGTTCGATCCGGCGCGCAAGTCGCCGAAGGACTGGTACCTGCTGCTGCCGCGCCGGTGGCGGCTGCACCACTGGCTCGTCCCGATCGCCTCCCACCAGGCGTCCGTCGACGTGAGTCCCGGTGAGGCGGCCCGCGCGGTGAACGTGCTGAGCGGCTTCGCGGGGATCTTCGTCGCGCTGACCGCCGGCTCGCCGGTCGCCCGGGGCGCCCTGCAGCCGTGGAAGGAGATGCGGAACTGGGTGTGGCAGGAGCGGTGCGCGCGGGTGCCGGTCAGGGAGGCGCTGTACACCTCCAACGGGATGCCGGCGCGGCCCTACCCCCACATCGGCTCCTACATCGAGCACTTCTGGGACTCGCACCTGTACTTCCTGACGAAGTTCAAGAGCGGCGGCTACGAGGTCGTCGGCGACAGGTCGTTCAAGGACTTCATCCTGTCACCGCGCCCGGTGCGGGCCAGGCGGATCGACGGCACCCTGGTCGAGATCGCGCCGGAGCGCGACATGCTCGACCGCATCCACCAGTACGGCTGGCCGGCGGCGAAGCTGCACTACCGCTTCGACTCCGCCACCGACCTCGACGGCGTCCGCGCCGCCCTCACCGAGGGGAGGATGGCCGACTACTTCGAGCGGCACGCGGTCGGCTGCTATGTCGAGAACCGCACCTGCGGCGTCGCCCCCCACGGCGAGGAGGGCGTGACGGCCGCGCTGACGATGGGCCTGGTCGAGCGGCTCGACGACGCCGAGGCGCTGCTGGCGCGCTTCCCGTGGGAGTACTGGTGCGAACTGTGGGCGACGGCGGGCGAGCACGGCCTGGGGGCGGCCGACCCGCGCCTGCTCGGCACCGCCCGCGAGATGCTGGAACTTGCCCAGGACGGCCTGCGCGGACGGGGCGCGGGCGAGGAGGTCCACCTGCTCCCGCTGCTGGACCGGCTGGAGCGGCGTGAGACGCCGGCCGACCGGATGATCGCCGCCTTCGGCGCGGGCGGGGTGCGGCGGCTGGTACGGGAGTTCGGACGGCCGGTCTGAACGCGCCGGCCGCGCCGGCCGCTCATGGCCGTACCCGAGGCACCGCACGTTGTTTCGGGCGTTCGCCCTGGTCACCTGCTGCCGATGACGGTCCGCAGCGGTGTAAGCGCCGTCACACCACAGGTTCGACAACTCTCGGTGAGTAACTATATCCGCCGTGTAACTATGCTCTCGGACCTGCCGGGACGCGTTCCCGGCAGCCCCGGGGCGACGCGCCGGCCTGCCGCGGCGCGCCCATGCCCCGGCCGTGGGCGCCCGGCGACCGCCGGGCGCCGGGAGCATCCAGGAGGATCAGATGTTCACCAGCCCCGCCCTTCCCGCCAGGCTCGCACGCGTGACGCTCGCGGCGGCGGCCGCGGCCGCCGCACTGCTGCCGCTCAGCGCCGCCCAGGCCGCCGCCTCCCCGCTGCCGCCCGGCGTGATCAGGCTGAACGACGGTGAACCCTGCCCGTTCGCCAGCCTGTGCCTGTACCGCGACTACAACTTCTCCGGCCCCGCCTACGCCGTCGGCGCCGGCTACAACGTCAACCTGTACGAGCTGCCCATGCCCGGCGGCGTCCACGGCCCCAGCGCGGCCAATGAGGTCTCCTCCTGGGTGAACCGGACCGGCTACCTCGCCGTGCTCATCGACGTCGACGACGATGTATCCCGCCCCCTGCCCGCCAACCGGACCCTCCAGGAGCCTCCGCCCAACAACGACACCGTCGACCTCGTCCGCTGGCCGTAGCCCGGACGCATCCCGGCCCGCCGCCGCGCGGGCACCGCGAGGGCCGCGAACCGCGGCCCTCGCGGCCGGCCGGCTCAGGCCGGGCGGCGCGCGTAGAGGTAGAGGTGGTCCTCGGGAGGCACGGCCGGCGAGGGCGGATGGTGCACCGCCCGCCGCTCCTCGACCACCTCCAGCCCCGCCGCGCGCAGCAGCCGGGGGAAGACCTCGGCCGGGTGGCTGGTGACCCGGGTGGGGTGGCCGGCGAAGTCGATCACGGCGTCCTCCACGTCGGCCGGGACGGTGGCGAAGACCAGCAGGCCGCCGGGGACCAGCCGGCGCGCGATGCGCGCCGGCATGGCGTCCAGTTCGGCGCGCGGCAGCTGGAGCATCGAGAAGAAGGCGGTCACCGCGTCCCACTCCCCCGGCCTGTCGGGCAGGGCGCGCATGTCCACCTGCTCGAAGCGCGCCTCGGGCACCCGTTCGCGGGCCTGCGCGACCATGGCGGACGACACGTCGTAGCCGGTCACCCGGTGCCCGGCGTCGGCGAGCAACCGCGCGGTGGGCCGCCCCGTCCCCGAGCCGAGGTCCAGCACCCGGGCGCGCGGCGGCAGCCGGCCGAGCAGCCACGCGATCGCGGCCAGCTGCTCCTCCGGAACACCGAAGACCTCCTCGTAGCGGGGGGCCAGCGCGTCGAAGAGCTGCACGGCGGTCAGCGGGCGCACCGGCTTCTCGCCGCCGGGGCCGGGGGTGCCTGCGGTCATCGGTCTCGCCTTTCGGGGTCGGGACGCCCTCGGGGCGCGCCTGAGCGCCCCGTCGGGCCCGTCCCCGCCTGGCGTACCCGCTAGGCGCCCAGTACGCGCACCCCCGGGCGGCCGTCGGCCACCTCGAAGGAGGCCAGTGTCGACTCCGGGGCGTCCCTGCGGCTCACCGTGCTCACCACGCGCAGGTCGGCGCGGAGCCGGGCGCGGGTGAGCTCGCAGCGCAGGTAGCCGCGGCGGTCGCCGTCGAAGTAGCGGATGTGCGGGTTGAAGGGGATCATCGGCCCGTAGTACGGGCCGTACACCGCGCCGTCGCCGTTGCTGGAGATGGAGGTGGCGACGATCTCCGAGGCGACGACCGGGGAGTCCGGGTCGTCGAAGTCGCGCTTGATGTCGTTGGCGAAGGTGGAGTGCCAGTCGCCGGTCAGCGCCACCGGGTTGCTCACGCCATGGCGGACCCAGGCCCGGGTCAGCCGGTTGCGCGCGGCGGGGAAGCCGTCCCAGGCGTCGTGCCACAGGCGCTCGCCCGCGGCGCCGTCGTGGTCCAGGCGGGCCAGCATGACGTTGTTGCCCAGCAGGTTCCAGCGGGCGCGCGAGGCGGCCAGGCCGTCGTAGAGCCAGCGCTCCTGCCGGAAGCCCAGCATGGTGACCGATGGCTCGTAGGACGCGGGCGAGGCGTCGGCCTCGCCCCAGCCGGCCGGGGGCACCGAGCGGTACTGGCGCCCGTCCAGGATGTCGAGCTGGGCCAGCGAGCCCCAGCGCAGCCGGCGGTAGATCCGCGGCCCGTCCGGGCCGGGGCGGGCCGGGGCCCGCACCGGCTGGTGCTCGTACCACGCCTGGTAGGCGGCGGCGCGCAGGGCGCCGATGTCGCCTTCGTACTGGGAGCGGGTGTTGGCGTAGTCGTTCTGGACCTCGTGGTCGTCCCAGGTGACCGACCAGGGGAAGCGGGCGTGGGCGGCTTGGAGGTCGGGGTCGCTCTTGTACAGGGCGTACTGCATGCGCCAGCGGGCCAGGTCGCGCGGCGCGGCGCGCAGCACGTCGGGGGTGGACGCCCTGCGCAGGCCGCCGTCGGCGGGGATGCCGCCCTCGTACACGTAGTCGCCCAGGTGCAGCACCAGGTCGAGGTCCTCGCCGGCCATGTGCGCGTAGGACGGGTAGTAGCCGTTGTCCCACGCCTGGCAGGAGGCGACCGCGAAGGAGAAGCGGCCGCCGGAGCCGTGCCAGGGGGCGGTGCGGGTGCGGCCGGCCGGCGACTGCTCGCCGCGGTAGCGGAAGCGGTAGAACCACTCCCGGTCCGGGGCCAGGCCCGCCACCTCGACGTGGACGGAGTGCGCCAGCTCGGGCAGCGCCCAGGAGGTGCCGCGCCGGACGATCCGCCGGAAGCGGTCGTCGGCGGCGACCTGCCACTCCACCGGGACGGCGCGGTCGGGCATCCCGCCGCCCGGCTCGTACGGGGCGGGCACCAGGCGGGTCCACAGCACCACGCCGCCGGCCGTCGGATCGCCGCTGGCCACGCCGAGCGTGAACGGGTACCCGCCGCCGGACGGACGCGGGGAGGCGGCGGCGGGGTCGGCCGGGAGCTGGGCCAGGGCGGCAGCGGCGGCGACACCGGCCACGCCGGCCAGGAACCGGCGCCGCTCGGCGCGCGCCGGCCCGGAGGGCTCGTCTGTCATGGACGAAAGGTGTACTCGCCGCAGGTGACGGGCGTGTGGCGCGCAGTTGATCGTTGCGGGCTCGACGGCCGACGGGCGGGCGCCGGGCCGGGCCGCGGCACGGCCGGGCACAGCGTGCCGGGCCGGTGACAGACGGGTGTGCGACGCTGCCGGGGTCAGAACGGACGACGCGCCCACCGCACCCGGAGGACCGCATGGCCCAGGATCTCTTCGCCGGCATCCCCGTCACCGACTACGCCGCGGCGCTGCCGTGGTACGAGCGCTTCTTCGGCCGGCCGCCGTCGTTCCTGCCCAACGAGATCGAGGCGGTCTGGGAGACGGCCGAGCACCGCTACGTCTACATCGTGCAGGACCCGGGGCGGGCGGGGAACGCCCTGGTGCTGCTGTTCACCGACGCCCTCGACGAGCGGGTCGCCGAACTCGCCGACCGGGGCGTCGAGCCCGCGGCGCGCGAGACCTACGAGGGCGGCGTCACCAAGGTCAGCTACCGCGATGCCGACGGCAACGAGATCAGCCTGGGCGGGAGCCGGGACTGACGCCGCCTCCGGCGCCGTCGGGCGCGACGCCCAGGACGGCGAGGAAGGCGGTGGCCGCGGGGGTGCGGCTGAAGCGGCTCCAGACCAGGTGCTCGACCCGGCCGGGCGCGTCGGCCACCGGGACGGTGGCGACCCCGGTGAGCCGCGGGGCGTAGGCCGACGGGAGCATGGCGACGCCGAGGCCGCGCCGGACGAGGCCGGCCATCAGGTCCACGGCGGTCACCTCGAAGGCGACGTCGCGGCTGAGTCCCGCGGCGGCGAAGGCCCGGTCGGACTGGGCGCGCCCGGCCGTGCCCGCCGGGAAGTCCACGAAGACCTCCTCGGCGAGCCGGGCGAGGTCGACGTCCCCGGCCGCGGCGAGCGGATGGCCGGGCGCGACCACGGCGACGTGCCGGTCCCTGGCCAGCTCACGGGCGTAGACGCCCTGGGGGCGGACCGCGTTCGGCAGGCCGAGGAAGGCGATGTCGACGGCGCCCTGCCTGACCTGCTCGACCAGTACCTCGCTGGCGGCCACCCGCAGGCTGACACGCACCTTCGGGTGCCTGCGGCGGAAGTCGTCCAGCGCGGCCGGGATGTCCACCGCCGCGACGGTGGTGATCACCCCCACGGTGAGCCGGCCCCGCACCTCGCCGACGGCCGCGGCGACCTCGGCCGCGGCCCGCTCGGCGGCGTCCAGGCACTGGCGGGCGGCGGGGAGGAAGGCCGCGCCGGCGTCGGTGAGCCGCACCCGGCGGCTGGTGCGGTCGAAGAGCCTGGCGCCGAGTTCCTTCTCCAGCCGGGCGATCTGGTGGCTGAGGGCGGACTGGACCACGTGGCAGCGCTCGGCGGCACGGGTGAAGCCGCCGGTCTCGGCGACGGCGATGACGTAGCGCAGCTGCTGGAGTTCCACGGCATTCATCGTGTATCGCGATCGATGCTGTGACAAGCATGCGTTGGACCGATCGATGTGGGTCGGCCGAGACTGGAGCGGTGAGAGACCTCGCGGTACCGAGCGCTCCGGGCGGCGCGCTGACCCCCGACACCCTGGCCCGCACGGCGGCGACCGCGTTCGCGCCGGCGGTGTGGGGCACGACCTACGTGGTCACCACCGAACTCCTCCCGCAGGGGCATCCCCTGTTCGCCGGGCTCATGCGCGCCCTGCCGGCCGGCCTGATCGCGCTCGCGCTCACCCGCACGCTGCCGCGCGGAGCGTGGTGGTGGAAGGCGGCGGCGCTCGGTGTGCTCAACATCGGGCTGTTCTTCCCGCTGCTGTTCGTCGCGGCCGAGCGCCTGCCCGGCGGCGTCGCCGCCACCCTCGGGGCGGCCCAGCCGATCATCGTCGCCGTCCTGGCCGTGCTGGTCCTGCGCGAGAGCCCGGCCGCCCGGCGGCTGGCCTGGGGGGTGGTCGGGGTGGTGGGCGTCGGCCTGGTCGTGATCGGTCCGGCGGCGGCCTTCGACCCCGCCGGAATCGCGGCGGGCCTCGCCGGTACCGCCGGCATGGGGCTCGGGCTGACGCTCACCAAGCGCTGGGGGCGCCCCGGCGGAGTCGGTCCGCTGACCTTCGCCGGCTGGCAGCTCACCGCGGGCGGCCTGTTTCTGCTGCCCGTCACGCTCCTCGCCGAAGGTTCGCCGCCCCCGATCGACGCGGCCGCCGCCGCCGGCTACCTCTGGCTGGGCCTGCCCGGCGGCCTGATCGCCTACGTCCTGTGGTTCCGCGGTGTCGTCGCACTGCCGGTCGCCTCGGTGGCGGTCCTCACCCTGCTGTCGCCGATGGTCGCCGCGCTGCTCGGCGCCGTCGTGCTCGGCCAGCTGCTCGGCCCGGTCCAGCTGCTCGGCTTCGCGCTCGCGCTGGCCGCGATCGTCGCCGGGCAGCTCCCCGCGCGGGCCCGCCCGCGCCCACCCGTCGCGGCCGCCGCCGCGGGAAGGCACGCCCCATGAATCAGGAGTTCCGCCCTGGTCGGCCACTACTCGGCGTCCAAGTCCGCCATGCGCTCGCTCACCGAGACCGCCGCGCTCGAATGGGCCGGGCACGGGATCACCGTCAACGCCTACTCGCCCGGCCTCGTGCACACCGACATGTGGGACGCGCTGGACAGGGAGATCGTCGCGCTGGAGGGCGGCACCCCCGGGGACGTCATCGCCGGCGCCGTCTCCGACATCCCGCTGGGCCGCCTGGAGCATCCCGATGACGTCGCCGGTCTGGTGTCCTATCTCGCCTCACCGGACGCCGCCTACCTGACCGGCCGGTCGGTGGTCGTCGACGGCGGGATGCTGCTCGGCTGAGGGCGCCGCCGGCCGGCGGTGCCGGAGGTGCGGGAACCCGGCGCCGCCGGGTGCCGCTCGCCCGGCGCGGCCGCGTCCGCTATGTTCGTCGGCAGCGTCGCGTGCCGATGGCGGACCGCGTCAGGCATGGAGGCGCCGGAGCGGAAAGTCCTTTCGCCATTTCCGAGCATGACCGCCTCATCGCCTGGGGCGATGAGCTGACCCGAATCCACAACCGGCTGCGCGACGCCCTGGCCCTCGCCAGGGAGGCGATCGAGAGCGCCGACGGCGCCGATCCCGGCGACCGGGCCACTCGCGAGCTCCTGCTGTACTGCCGCGGCTTCTGCGCGGCGCTGTCCGGGCACCACCGGGGCGAGGACGCCGCCCTGTTCCCCGAACTGCTGGCCGCGCGCCCCGATCTGGCACCGGTGATCGCCCAGCTCTCCCGCGACCACAGCATGATCGACCACCTGCTCGCGGGGCTGGAGACGGCCGTCGAGAGCGGGGCGGGCACCCAGGAGCGCCTGCGGCACCTCGACGGCGTCGAAGCGGTCATGGAGACCCACTTCCGCTACGAGGAGAAGAAGCTCATCAGCGTGCTGAACGCGGCCGCGCTGCCCGGTTCGCGGCACGGGTACCTCGGTCCGCTCGCCGAGTGACCGGCGGGCCCGCCCGTCAGGCGCCGACCGGTTCGCACTCCGCCGGCCGGCCGGCGCCGTCGAGCTGCGCCCTGACCGAGCCGATGACCGAGTCCAGCCGCTCCCGGGTCTGCGCCAGCTCGCGGGCCCGCTGGTCGATGCGGTCGCGTTCGGCGACCAGCCGGGCCAGCGTGTCCGGAGTGGCCGTGCCGGAGTAGACGCACGGGAGCAGGTCGAGGATCGACCGGCTCGACAGCCCGGCGGCGTAGAGCCGCTGGATCAGCAGGACCCGGTCGACCGCGTGGCCGGGATAGGTGCGCTGCCCGCCGGTGGAGCGGTCGGCGGCCAGCAGCTCCTTCTCCTCGTAGTAGCGCAGGGCGCGCACGCTCACGCCCGTCCTGGCGGCGAGTTCACCGATGCGCACGGCGCCTCCTGGGGCGGTCGGGTGATCTGCGGAACAGCACTTGCACCTGACGTCAGCGTCAGGTTCTAGCGTAGCGCCCGTACCGCTCGTCCGCACCGCTGCCCGGAGGCAGACATGAAGATTTCCGGTTCCGTCGCGCTGGTCACCGGCGCCAACCGCGGCCTCGGCCGCCACTTCGCCCGGCAGCTGCTGGAGCGGGGCGCCGCCAAGGTGTACGCGGCCGCCCGGCGGCCTGAGCTGGTGGACCTCGCCGGGGTGGAGGCCATCAGGCTCGACATCACCGACACCGCCGCGGTCGCCGCCGCCGCGCAGGCCGCGCCGGACGTCACGCTGCTGGTCAACAACGCCGGCATCTCCACCTTCCAGCACCTGGTCACCGGCGATATGGACCGCATCCGGCTGGAGATGGAGACGCACTACTTCGGCACCCTGAACATGATCCGCGCCTTCGCCCCGGCGCTGGCCGCCAACGGCGGCGGGGCCGTGCTGAACGTGCTGTCGGCCCTGTCCTTCGGCTCCTACCCGGGCGCCAACGCCTACGCCGCGGCCAAGGCGGCCGAGTGGAGCCTGACCAACGGCGTCCGCATGGAGCTGGCCGGCCAGCGCACGATGGTCTCCGGCCTGCACCTGGGCAGCGCCGACACCGACATGCTCGCCGGCTTCGACCTGCCCAAGAGCGACCCGGCCGACATGGTGCGCATCGCCCTGGACGGCGTCGAGGCCGACCGGCTGGAGATCCTGGCCGACCGCGAGAGCGTCGAGGCCAAGGCCGCGCTGTCGGCCGACCCCGGCGAGCGCTACCCGGGGACGGTGCCCGCCGGCTGGGCCGCGGCCTGAGCCGTCCCCGGGCCGGGGCGGCCGCTCCCGTTCACCGTCGCGGCGGCCGGGGGCGGCCGTGTCACCCGGGCGAGCCCTGCCGCGCCGCCGCCCGCGGCCGCCGCGCGGCGTCCGCGGGCAGCAGCCGGTCCACCAGGGCGAGACCCGGGGCGACCGCGACCGTCGTCGCCAGGATCGCGATCGCCAGCAGGGTGTAACCGGCGCCGGTGATCAGCCCTTCGCGGAGGCCGATCCCGATCAGGACCAGGCCGGTGAGGCCGCGTGCGTTCATCAGGACGCCCAGTCCCGCGGCGTCCCGCCAGGACGCGCCCGCCGCCCGCGAGGCCAGCGCGCAGGCGCCGGCCTTGGTGGCGAAGGCGGCGGCCACCACCAGGGCGGCGATCAGCACCAGCCCGGCCGAGTCCAGCGCGGCCAGGCGCACGGCCGCCCCGGCGTGCACGAAGAAGACGGGCAGCAGCAGCGCGAGCGTCACCGGCTCCAGCAGCGCGCGCAGCCGGTCGGCGAGCGGGCCGAGCGGCGTCGCGAGCCCCAGCACGAAGGCGCCGAACACCGCGTAGATCTGGACGAGTTCGGTGAACCAGGCGCCCAGCATGAGCAGCCCGAGCACCACCACGGCCGCCCCGGCGCCGACGCGGCCGTCCGCGGCGGCGAGCCGGCGCAGCAGCGGCCGTCCGAGCACCAGGACGGCCGCCACGTACAGCAGCGTGCCCGCCGCGGTCACCACGGCGACCAGCGGTTCGGCCCGGTGCGTGGCGATGGCGACGGCCAGCAGCGTCCACGCCGCCACGTCGTCGGCCACCGCCCCGCCCAGCGCGATGGTGCCGGCCCGGGTGCCGGTCAGCCCCCGCTCGGCGACGATGCGGGCCAGCACCGGCAGCGCGGCCACCGCGACGGCGGCCGCCACGAACAGCACCGCGACGCGGTCGGCCACGTCCGGCGGGAACAGGCGGTCGTCGCCGGCCAGCAGCAGCCCCAGCAGTCCGCCGCCGAGGACCGGCGCGCCCAGGCCCACGGCCGCCACCCAGGACGACTCGCGGGCGTGCCGGCGCAGGACTCCGGTGTCGAAGCCCAGGCCCACGCAGAACATGCAGCACACCACGCCGAGCTGCCCGACCACGTAGAGCACGGACTGCGAGGGGTGCGCCACGGCCGTCCCGCCGGGCAGCACCGCGGTGGCGGGGAAGAGCAGCGCGGACAGCTCGGGGGCGATCCAGCCCAGCCCGGAGGCGCCGAGCAGCAGCCCGGCCAGCATGTGCGCGACCACCTCGGGCTGCCCGATCCGGCGCAGCACCAGCGCCAGCCCGTGCGCCGCCGCCAGGATCACCGCCAGCTGGAGGAAGAACCGGGTGGCCAGGTCCAGATCGGTGGGCATCAGCGCCGCCTCGACGGGCGAATCGCGCTCGGCGCGCGCCGGGCGCCGCCGTGGACGGGCCGTGCGGAGGCCGTCCGGCTTCCCGGGGCGCCGCGGCGCGGGCGGGGCGGCGCGCCGACCTCGCGGGCGGGCGCGTTCTCACCGGGCAGGGTGCTCACGTGCCTTCTCCCCCGGCCGGCCCGGTCGGCCGCGCCGCCGGCGGCCGGCCCGGCACCGCCCTGGCGCCCGCCGGGCCGGCCTCCCGCCACGCTAAGGACGCGCTCCGGCGCCCGGCAATCCGTACCGCCGCCGGGGCCCGTACTCTTCGAGGTCGCCGGAGACCTCGTCAACTGCGCACGGTGGCCCCGGCGTCCGGGCGACTCAGCGGTTGGCCGCCTCCAGGCAGGTGATGTAGGCGTCGATGAAGTGGTCGGTGGCCCCGTCGGCGTCGGGCTCGAGCGCGGTGATGTCGGCGGCGTACCCCTTGCCCTTGTCGGCCGGCCCGCCCAGCAGCCCGGGGTTCCTTTGCGGCGCCATGGGCGCCTTGCTGTCGGAGAGCCAGTCCAGGATCCGGGCGATCTCCGTGCCCCGGAACGCGGTGATGACCATCTCGTCGCCGGCCATGACGTACGCCTGCGTGTGGTCGAGCGCGAACGGCGGCGAGAACTCCGCCTCGAAGAACCGGAAGCGGGTGATCCGGCGCCCGCCCGACCGTCGCACCGTCAAGAATTTGAACTATGGTACAACTAGTACATCCGTTCAACTATATGGCTGGAGGCGTGATGGCTGGGCGTCGGGCGGGGCGGGCCGGGTGGCGGGAGTGGAGCGGGGTCGGGCTGCTGGCGCTGCCGACCATGCTGCTGGGGCTCGATGTGACGGTGCTCTACCTGGTGCTGCCGCGGCTGGCGGCCGATCTGGAGCCGACGGCGGCCGAGAGCTTGTGGATCATGGACGCCTACGGGTTCTTCATCGCCGGGTTCCTGATCACGATGGGGACGCTGGGCGACCGGATCGGGCGGCGGCGGCTGCTGGTGATCGGGGTGGTGGCCTTCGGGGCGGTCTCGGTGCTCGCGGCCTTCGCGCCCAGTGCGGGCTGGCTGATCGCGGCGCGGGCGCTGCTGGGGGTGGCCGGGGCGACGCTGATGCCGTCGACGCTCTCGCTGATCAGCAATATGTTCGCCGACGCGCGGGACCGGGCGGTGGCGATCGGGGTGTGGGCCACGATGTTCGCGCTGGGGATGGCCGCCGGTCCGGTCGTCGGCGGGGCGCTGATCGCGCACTTGTGGTGGGGAGCGGCCTTCCTGATCGCCGTACCGGTCGCGGTGCTGGTGGCGGCCGGTGCGCCCTGGCTGCTGCCGGAGTTCCGGACGCGCGACGCCGGCCGGTTCGACCTGCCGAGCGTGGGGCTGTCGCTGGCGGCGATACTGCCGGCCGTCTACGCGGTCAAGCACGCCGCCGGGCACGGCCTCGACGCCCAGACGCTGCTCGCCGTCGTGCTCGCGGCCGGTGCGGCGGTCGTGTTCGTCCGGCGCCAGCTGCGGCTCGAAGCGCCGCTGCTGGACATGCGGCTCTTCGCCGACCGCGCCTTCTCGGCGGCGCTGTCGGTCCTGCTGGTCGGGCTGGTGGGCGTCGGCGGGGTGATGTTCATGGTGACCCAGTACCTCCAGCTGGTGGAGGGCCTGTCACCGACGGCGGCCGGCCTGCTGATGGGACCGCCCGCGCTGGCCATGCTGGTCGCGGCCATCGGCGCGCCCCTGCTGGCCCGCGTCGTGCCGCCCGGCACCGTCATGGCGGGGACCCTGGCGGTGTCGCTGCTCGGCTACGCCCTGCTCGCCCTCGCCGGCACCGGGAGCACGCCGAGCGTGGTCGTGGGCTTCGCCTTCGTGTACCTCGGCCTCGGCGCCATCGCCGCGCTGGGCACCGACATCGTCGTGGGCGCGGCGCCGCCGGAGAAGTCGGGATCGGCCGCGGCGCTGTCGGAGACGGTGCAGGAACTCGGTGTCGCGGCCGGGGTGGCGCTGCTCGGCAGCCTCACCACGGCGGTCTACCGGGCGGCGGTCGAGGCGCCGGCCGGACTGTCCGCGGCCGCGGCCGCGGCGTTCACCGACAGCCTCTCCGGCGCGCTGTCGGTCGCGGACCTGCTGCCGGCCGACGCCCTCGGCCACGCGCAGGCCGCGTTCACCGGCGGGCTCAACACCGCCTCCGTCGTCGCGGGGACCGCCATCGCGGCGGCGTCCGTCGTCTGCTTCACGACCCTGCGGCACGTCCGCCCCATCAGCGGCGCCGCGCCCGAACCGGAGTCGGTAGCCTCTACGCACGGGAGGGGCGATGGCCATTGAGGAGCGCGCCGAGGAGCACACCGCCGACGGGCGCAGGCAGCGCGGCCTGCGCCGCCGCGCCCAGATCATCGAGGCGACGCTGACGGTCGTACGCCGCGACGGAGCCGCGGGCGTCACGCACCGCACCGTCGCCAAGGAGGCGGGCATCCCCGCAAGCCTCACGCTCTACTACTTCGCCACCCTGGACGACCTGCTCGTCGCGGCCCTCACCAGCGTGGCGGACGCGTACACGCACCGGATCCGCCAGATCATCGACGCCGGCGACGACAAGCTGCGCGGGCTCGCCGTGCTGCTCGCCGAGTCGGCCGGGCCGGGGCGCGAACGCGCGCTGGCCGAACGCGAGCTGTCGACCCTGGCCGCCCGCCGCCCGGCGCTGCGCCCGGTGGCCCGGCGCTGGCGCGACAACGTCGCGGAACTCGGCCGCACCCTGAGCGACGACCCCGACGCGGTCGAGTCCTTCGTCGCCCTGTGCGACGGCCTGTGCGCGGCGATCCTCCTGGACGGCGGTCCGGCCGACCCCGACCACATCCGCACGCTGCTCGGCAAGGCCCTGGCGCGGACCCCCGCGCGGGGTCAGACGTAGCGGACCGGCCGCACCGCCGCCATCACCGCGTCGAGCTGTTCGGCCAGGTCGGCCGGGTGCGACGAGCCGGCGGCACAGGACAGGGCCGCCTGGAGGCAGGCGAAGGCGGAGCCGACGACGGCGCGCAGGACGGGTTCGTCGGGGGTCTCGCCGCGCTCGGCGGCGCGGGCCAGCAGGGCGTCGACCAGCCGCTGCTGCATGTGGTCGACCTTGTGCAGGTAGGCCGCCAGCAGGGTGGGGCTGGCTCCGGCGGTCTGGTGGATCGCGGCGATCCGGTTGCGGTGGCCGGCGTCGGCGCTCTGCTCGACCACGACGTCGAACACGCGCCGCAGGGAGTCCCACTCCGACTCCATCAGCGGCCGGCCGGCCAGGCGGGCGACGAAGTCGTCGCTGCGCCGCTCGAAGCCGTCGAGCGCGGCGTCCTCCTTGGAGGCGAAGTAGCGGAAGAAGGTCCGCTGCGACATGCCGACGGCCTTGGCAATGTCGTCCACGGTGGTGGCCTCGAAGCCCTTGGCGGCGAACAGCCGCTCCGCCACCTCGGCGATCTTGGACCGCACGGCACGGCGGGACAGCTCACGCAGCTCGCTGGTGCCGGACATGTCACACATGCTAGCAACTGACTTGAATGGCAGGCGCTGACATTGATCGCGTACTGTGTCACTCGTGTCGAGCACTGTCGCCGCCACGGTGCGCAGCACCGCATCCGGCCTGGCCTCGGGGACCGCACACACCCCGCCCGCTCCGTCGCACACCGCATGTTCCGCTGAGAAAGGCACCGCATGACCGCCGACGTGGGCAGCGCGCCCCGATCCACGCCCGAACCGGAGCCGGTACCGGCTCCCGACGGGCCGATGCCGCGGCAGATCAAGGTCGTCCTCGCCCTGCTGCTGGTGGCGTCCTTCGTCGTCATCCTCAACGAGACGATCATGGGCGTCGCCCTGCCGAGCCTGATGACCGAGCTGGGCATCTCGGCCGCCTCCGCGCAGTGGCTGACCACCGCGTTCCTGCTCACGATGGCGGTCGTCATCCCGATGACCGGCCTGATCCTCCAGCGCTTCACCACCCGCACGGTGTTCATCGCCGCGATGTCGCTGTTCACCGCCGGAACCCTGCTGGCCGCCGCCGCGCCCGGCTTCGGCCTCCTCGTCGTCGCCCGGGTCGTCCAGGCCAGCGGCACCGCCGTGATGCTGCCGCTGCTGACGACCACCGTGCTGACCTTCGTGCCCGCCTCGCGGCGCGGTCGGACCATGGGCCTGATCACGATCGTCATCGCGGTCGCGCCGGCCATCGGCCCCACCTTCTCCGGGCTGATCCTGTCCGCCCTCAGCTGGCGGTGGCTCTTCCTGATCGTGCTGCCGATCGCGGCCCTGAGCCTCGTCACCGGGTCCGTGCTGGTCAAGAACGTCACCACGCCCCGGCCGGTCCGCTTCGACGTGCCGTCCATCCTGCTGTCGGCCACCGCCTTCGGCGGCCTGATCTACGGGCTCAGCAGTATCGGCGAGGCCACCCAGGGCCACACCCCGGTCCCGCCGGCCGTGCCGATCGTCGTCGGCGCCGCCGCGCTGGTGGTCTTCGTGCTGCGGCAGCTGCGCCTCCAGCGGCGCGACGCCGCCCTGCTCGACCTGCGCCCGTTCCGGTCCCGGCCCTTCGTCCTCGGCATCATCGTGCTGCTGATCTCCATGGGCGCGCTCTTCGGCACCTTGATCCTGCTGCCGATCTACCTCCAGGACGTGCTCGGGCTGACCACCCTGGAGACCGGCCTGCTGCTGCTCCCCGGCGGCGCCACCATGGGGCTGATGGCACCGCTGGTGGGCCGGGCCTTCGACCGCGTCGGCCCGCGCCCGCTCGTCATCCCGGGCACCTTCGTGGTCACCGGCGCGCTCGCGCTGATGACGCTGCTGGACGAGTCCTCCCCCGTGCCGCTGGTGCTGGCGCTGCACGTGTCGCTGACCGTCGGCCTCAGCTTCGTCATGACCCCGCTGATGACCTCGGCGCTCGGGTCGCTCGGCACCTCCCTGTACTCCCACGGCAGCGCGATCATGAGCACCCTCCAGCAGCTCGCCGGGGCGGCCGGCACGGCGCTGTTCATCACGATCATGACCACCGGCACCGTCGAGCACACCGCGGCGGGCCTGGACGAGGTGGCGGCGCAGGCGGCCGGCATCCACTCGGCCTTCCTGTGCGGCGCCGCGCTCGCCGTCGTGGCCGCTCTGACGTCCTTGCTGGTCAGGCGGCCGCCCACCACCCCTGAGCAGCTGCCGGCGCACTGACCGCGGCGCCGGCTAGCGGCGTCCGCCCCGGTGCCAGCGCCGCGCGGTGAGCGCGGCGGGTCCGGCCGCCATCCCGTCGGCGAGCGGCCGCACGACGCGCAGCGCCTCGTCCGGGGCGGCCCGCACGACGGCGACGATCCCCGTCGTGCGGGCCCCCTCGTCGTCGACGAGCACGCCCAGGTAGCCCACGCGGCCGTCCGTGCCGTCACCCGCCGCCATGTCGGCGGCGCGGGGCCCGGGCGGCCACTCGCCCGTCACCAGCGCCAGCGGCCCCTCGGCCGGGCCGCGGTCGAGCAGGACGCTCGTCCGGACGGCCGTGAACCGCCGGTACAGGCCCGCCCGCCAGTACGGCTCCTCGGTGGCGAAGCGCTCCGCGTCGGCGCGCTCGTCCAGGTCGATTACGTGGACGCTCCCGGTGTGCTCCTCCCCGTCGTCGGACAGGGTGGGACCGCGCAGGATCAGCCGATCGGCGAACCGGTCCATATAGGCCCAGTGCGCCTCGGCCAGGTCCAGCAGTTCACTCCCGGCCCCCGGCCTGTCCTGCGCGTACACGTAGAAGGGCATGCGGCGAACATACCGAAGCGCGCCCGGGGCGGGCGCCGTCGGACCGGGCCGGCGGGCGACCGGCCCTCAGGGCCCGTCGAACCACCGTGCCGCCATCAGGGCCAGCTGGGTGCGGTTCTCGCGGTCGAATCTGCGCATGAGGCGGGACACGTACTGCTTGACGGTCGCCTCGCTCAGGTAGAGGCTGCGGCCGATGGCCGCGTTGGAGGCGCCGGTGGCCACGAGGCGCAGGATCTCGCGCTCGCGGTCGGGCAGCTCCGGCATGGGGGGTGCGGGCGGTGCGGCGGCCGGTTGGGCGGCCGGGGTGTGCAGTTCGATCCGTGCCACGGAGTGCCGGCCGGCGCTCTCGCCGGTGAGGGCGCGGCGGGCGATGTCGCGCAGGTCGGCCGCTGCCCGGCGCGCGGAGGTGTCGCCGGTCGAGGCGACGAGTTCGTCGGTGCGCAGGGCGACGAGGGCCAGCGCCCTCCTGGCGGCGTCGAGCGTCCCGGCGGCGTCCGGCGCGTCGGCGACCTCCACTGACAGCTCGGGGCGGCGGACGCGGTCGTCGCGGGCGTCGCGCAGCTGGAACATGAGGGCGAAGATGACACCGGCCAGGAAGGGCACGCTCGCGGCCAGGATGGTGGTCGCCACGGG
The DNA here is from genome assembly GCF_003002095.1 of Allonocardiopsis opalescens. Classification (GTDB taxonomy): domain Bacteria; phylum Actinomycetota; class Actinomycetes; order Streptosporangiales; family Streptosporangiaceae; genus Allonocardiopsis; species Allonocardiopsis opalescens. The sequence goes on from NZ_PVZC01000005.1 coordinate 28,568, forward strand.
CACTCCCGCGCGGACGCCCACCGCCACGACGCCGGCCGAGCCGAGCGCCAGGGCCGCGCTGCCCGCGGTGATCGCCAGCCAGTCGGTGGCGTGCCGGTACAGGTTCAGCGCGCCCATCGCCACCGCCAGGGCGAGCCAGGGGACGGCGCCGCTGTGGACGAGTTCGGCGATCCGCGCGTCCAGCAGGGTGGAGCCCAGCATCACCACCGCGATGGCGCCCGCCCACAGCACGGGGGCGCGCGGCGCCCGCGCGCCGAGCGCGGTGACGGCGAGCTGCGCGAGGGTCATCGCCGCGATGGCCGGCGCGGCCGGGCGGATCGCGATGATGCCGATCACCGCGCCCAGGAGCGCGGCGGTGACGAGTCCGATGACCGGCCCGGCCGCCTCGCGGTCGATGTGCAGCCTCACAAGTGTCGCCTCCTCGGCGGGTCGTTCCTTCGCGTTCAGTCCAGGCCGGCGGCGGCCAGGTCCTCCTTGACCGCCTTGACCATCCTCCGGAAGCGCATGGACAGCCAGATGTAGAAGATCGGTCCGCCGTTGGCGGTGTAAGCGGCTCCCAGGGTCTCCTGCGTCAGCAGCAGGCGGTGCTTCGCGGGATCGACGCGGACCGCCACCCGCAGCCGCTGGGAGACCGCGACATTGTTGATCGGCCGGCCGCCCTCACTGGCGACCGCGCGCAGCGGGTCCGTCTCCTTCCACAGGTAGTCGCGGCTCTCGAAGGTCTCGCGGACCCTCGCCAGCACCTGCTCGCCCGGCACGTCGGCGCCCAGTCCGATGCTCGCCATCTACGGCTCCCTTCCCTGGTCCTCGTCGTCACTTGGCCGGTCGCCGGCTCCGGCTCGAGCGCACCAGGGCGCGGGTGGCCGCCGCTAGGCACTTTCGTCTGCGGCGGCGTCACGAAGGGAGGTCTCCGCCGCCGGACGCCGCGGGCGGGCCCGCCGTGCTTGAATGCGAGTCCGCGGCGGACGGCATCACGCTGGAGGAGACATGTCGGTGCTCGGCAGGCCCCGGGTGGCCGCCGCCGTGGCGCGGGCCATGCAGGGCCTGGCCGCGCTCTCAGCCCGCGGGGCCGCTCGGCGCGGCGCGGCCAGGTTCCCCGAGTTCCCGGGCGACACCAGTGAGCTGGTAATCCCCACGTCGGTGGCGCCCGCGCCGGCGGTCGTCTACCGGCCGGGCGGTGGGGAGCCGCGTCCGCCGGTCCACGTCAACTTCCACGGCGGCGGCTTCGTCCTGCCGGGAGTGTGGCTGGACGACCCGCTGTGCCGGTACCTGGCGGCCGAGGCGGGTGCCGTCGTGGTGAACGTCGACTACGCCCTCGCGCCGCGGCACCGCTTCCCCGCGCCGTGCCGCCAGGTCTTCGAGGTGGTGCAGTGGGTCGCCGGGCACGGCGCCGAACACGGATGGGACGGCGGACGGCTCACGGTCGGCGGCCAGAGCGCGGGCGGCGCGCTCGCCGCGGCGGTGGCCCGCCAGGCGCTGGAGCGGGGTGGGCCGGCGATCGCCGTGCAGGTGCTGAACTATCCGCCGCTCGACCTGGTGACACCGCCCGGCGAGAAGTCCGCGGCCATCGCCAGGCCGATGCTGCGCCCCTGGATGGGCGAGGTCTTCGACGCCTCCTACGTGCCTGACCCGGCCGTGCGGGCCGACCGCCTGGTCTCCCCGGCCGGCCCGGCCGACACCGCGGACCTCGGCGGGATCGCGCCGGCCCTGGTCATCACGCCCGAGTACGACCGGCTGCGCGCCGAAGGCGTGCGCTACGCCGAGCGGCTGCGCCGGGCGGGGGCGCTGCTGGAGCACCGCGAGGTGCCGCGGGCCGACCACGCCTACGATCTGAGCGATGCCCGCGCGGCCCGCGAGGTCTACGCGCTGATCGCCGCCCATCTCAGGCGGGCGTTCCGCGACGGGCGGGAGGAGGGGGCATGAGTCCGGCGCGCAGGCGGCTGCTCTTCGCGGCGGCGGCCGCCGCCGGTGCCGTGCTGCTGTGGGGCGAATGGGCGAACCGGCGGGCCTCGCGGCAGGAGTACCCCGCCGCGGCGGCGGCCGGGTGCGGCGCGGAGGCGATCGTCGTGCTCGGCTTCCCCAGCGGCCGCGGCGACCGGCCGGGTCTCGTGCAGCGCTACCGGGTGAGGATCGCGGTGCGCTCGCGCGATCCGCGGGCGGAGCGCAGCGTGCTGGTGTTCACCGGCCGCAGCCCCGGCCGGCCGAGCACGCGCCGCTCCGAGGCGGCCGTGATGGCCGAGTACGCGGTCGGCGTCCTCGGGGTCGATCCGGCGGATGTGGTCCTGGAGGAGCAGGCCACCACCACCTGGGAGAACATCCGCTACTCGCTGCCGCTGATCGAGTCCTTCCCGGTCGTGAAGATCGCCTCCAACACCTTCCACGCCCGCAAGGGGCGGCGCTACCTGCGCGAGCAGGCGCCCGCCGTGGCGGCCCGGCTCCGTCCCACCCGGGACCACCGCTTCGGGGAGCTGCTGGCGGTCAAGCCGCTGCTCGCCGTGCTCCGCCGCTGAGCCGCTTGACCTTGTGGCTGCTGCAGGCCCGACCATGGACCCATGTTGCTCATCAGCGAGTTCAGTGAAATGTGTCATCTGTCGCCGCAGACGCTGCGGTTCTACCACTCCGAAGGGCTGCTCGTCCCGGCCGAGGTCAACGAGCAGACCGGCTACCGCTCCTACCGCTTCGACCAGGTCGAGCAGGCCATGCTGATCACCGTCCTGCGCGCCACCGGCATGAGCGTCAAGCTCGTCCGGCGCGCCCTGGACGAGCCCGACACCGCGGCCGGACTGCTGGCGCAGCACGAGGAGGAGATACAGCGCCGGCGGCGGGCCCAGGACGAAGCGCTCAGCGATGCCCGCGAGTTCCTCGGCTCCTGGCCCGAGGTGCGCCGGCGCCGCACGCCCGCGGCCACCGTGGTATCGAAGCTCGTGCCCGGCCTGTCGGCCGGCCGCACCCAGTACGACTGGGCCGAGGTCGACGCCGCCGTCACCGCCACGGTCAAGGAGCTCGTCGCCACCGTGGAATCGTGCGGAGCCACGGTCGCGGGAACGCCCTGGCGCACCTGGGCCATGGAGACCACCGAGCAGAAGCGCCGCAGCCTCACCATGGAAGGGCCGCACTGGCTGGTGAAGCTCCCCGTGGTAGCCGACGACAGGGCCGCGGCCGCCCTGCCCGCCGAGGTCGAACTGCAGACCTTCGAAGCCCGCGAGGAACTGTCGATCTTCATTCCGGGCAGAAGCTCGATGGCCAAGTACGGCACCGCGCTGTCCCGCCTCATCACCCACCCGCTCGACTCGGCCTACGTCGACATCGTCGCTATGCGCCATCTCCTGCACGAGGACGGCATCGAGTCCGCCGCGCAGATCCATCCGCTCGACGACTCCGGCCCCACCGAATGACCGCGCGGGCCGCGGTCCCCCGCCCTCCGGGCCGCCCGCCACCGGCCGGCGCGGATCGGTACCGCGGGCGGGCGTGCGTGTGGAGACGGGCGCGGCTCCCGCGAAGCCGCCGCGGGAGCCGCCATCCGGTCGGGCCCTCGGCCGCTCAGCCGATGGTGGTGCGGTAGGCCGAGGTCTCCAGCGCGCCCTGGCCGGTGAAGACCTCCGTGCCCGCCTGCACGCTGGTCAGGTACTTGCGGGGGTCGAGTTCACCGCGCTGCACCAAGAACCGGGTGAAGGCGCTCAGGTCGAGGTCGACGGACTGCGTATTGCCCCGGCGGACGAAGGAGTACACGTTCCAGCCGATATTGCCCTCGTAGAGGTCCCACTGGGCGCCCTCGACGGTGAAGGTGCCCACCCGCTGGCCGAGCGGCCCGGCTCCGCCGGAGGTGTAGAGCCAGATCATGATCTCGTCGGTGGGGTTGTGCTCCCAGGTCGGGTCCGGCCGGTCGTGCAGCCACAGGTCATAGGCGACGTTCATCGTGCCCGGGTTGCTCGGCTGGACGGAGAAGTCCCAGCTGGAGGGCACGGCGCGGCCGGCGGAGAGCTGCACGGGCAGACCCGTGCCGCTGTTGCGCCAGCCCCAGTGCCAGCCGAGGACGGCGCTGGAGAAGGACTTCACGCTGGACTGTCCGCCGGACCACTGCCAGTTCGTGCGCCAGCCGATGGTGTCGCCGCTGGTGTAGAGGTCCTGGATGCACTGGCTGCCGGTGCCGCTGTCCTGGCCCCACAGATTGTTGTTGATCCAGTACCTGCCCTGGTCGATGGCGGCGAAGGGCTCGCAGCTGGTCTGCTGCGCGCTCACCTCGGCGGCCGCCTCGCCCGCGCCGGCGAGGCCGGTCGCGCCGGTGAGGGCGAGCACGGCGGCCGCCGCGACGGCGCCCGCACCCATCCGGTGCGTCCACCGCCGGCGGGCAGGTCGGACGGTGGAGCGCATAGTCCGCTCGGTCATGGGACTCTCCTCAGTTCAAGGGATCAAGGTAAGCGCTTTCCATGCGTCATCGAGATCATCCCCTTATCGCGCTTCGTGATTGACTCCGCACTCTAGGCCACCGTCGAAACTTTCGGAAGTGCCTACGGGAACCGGTCGAAGCGCCGGAGTCGACCTCCGTCGGCAGTCGCCGACAGGCTCGCCGTCCATCCGATCCGAAACATCGTCTCGCCTGTTGACGATGTTCGACATGCGCGCTAACGTCGTCAATGTCAGAGACAAGGTCAGACGGTAAGCCCGACCCGGCGTGTGCGTCGGGCGTGGTAGTAAAAGCCCATGGAGGAGGCGCGCAGGCGGTTCGGTGCACCATGACGGAGCACTTCCTCGGTGTTCTCGGTATCGGCGCGGCGCTGGGGGTGAGTCGGCACGCGGTGCACAAGTGGCGCTCCCGCCATCCCAGCGGTTCCGATCACCCCTTCCCCGAGCCCGACGTCGAGGTCGACGGAGCCCCCGGCTGGCGGGCCGAGCGGCTGGCGGAGATCGTCCGGTGGCGTGAGGGCCTGCCCGGCCGCGGCGCCGGCGGCGGCCGTCCGTCCGCCGCGCGCCAGGAGTACCTGAAGGCGGCGGCCGAGCGCGGCCTGGACCGGGGCGAGGCCCTGCGCGCACTCGCCGAGTTCGCCGGGGAGTTCCCCGAAATGACCGAGCCGGAGATCTGCGCCTGGCTCATGCAGAAGTGGCGCGGCTGACCCTCTCCGGCGCGATACCCGAGCACGGAAGGCGATGGCGCATGCCCGAAATCGGCGGGGAGACCGCTCCGGGGTTCGAAGGGGTCCGCGACGCCTTCGCGGCCAATCTGGCCCAGCACCACGAGGTGGGCGCCGCGGTCGGCGTCTACCTGCACGGGCGGAAGGTGGTCGACCTGTGGGGCGGGCTGGCCGACCCCGACACCGGCCGCCGCTGGGAGCGCGACACACTCCAGGTCGTCTACTCCACCACCAAGGGCATCACCGCCGCCTGCGCGCACCTGCTGGCCGAGCGGGGCGAGCTGGACCTGGACGCGCCCGTCGCGGCGTACTGGCCGGAGTTCGCGGCGAACGGGAAGGAGCGGATCCCGGTCCGCTGGCTGCTCACCCACCAGGCCGGACTGCCCGTGCTCGACCACCCGGTCACCCCGGCGGAGGCGGTCGCCTGGCATCCGGTCGCGGCCGCGCTGGCCGCCCAGCGCCCGGCCTGGGAGCCGGGCACCGAGCACGGCTACCACGGCCTCACCTACGGCTGGCTGGTCGGCGAGGTCGTCCGCCGGGCCACCGGCCGCAGTCTCGGCACCGTCCTCGCCGAGGAGATCGCCGCACCGCTCGGACTCGACCTGTGGATCGGGCTGCCGGAGTCCGAGCACCACCGGGTCAGCCGGATCGTCACCGGCCCGCCCGCCCCGCTCCCGGCCGGAGCCGACCTGGACGCGCTCCCCGACTCCGTCCGCGAGATGGTGCGCGCCTTCACCGATCCCGGATCGCTCAGCGTGCGCTCGCTGACGGTCGTCTCGCCGCCGCTGGACCACAACGACCCCGCCGAGCAGGCCGCGGAGATGCCCTCGACCAACGGCATCTGCACCGCCCGCGCCCTGGCCCGCTGCTACGCCGCGCTCATCGGCGAGGTCGACGGGCACCGTGTGCTCTCGCCCGGCACCCTCGCGGCGGCCACCGCCGAGCAGGTCCGCGGCACCGACCGAGTCCTGCGCATCCCGGTGCGGATCGGCACCGGTTTCGGCCTGCCGACGCCCGACGCCTTCTGGTACAGCCCGACCGCCTTCGGCTTCCCCGGCATGGGCGGATCGCTCGGCTTCGCCGATCCGGCCACCGGCCTGGCCTTCGGCTATGTCATGAACCACGTCCGCGAGGGCGTGCCGGACCTCAGAGCCGCCAATCTCCTGGCCGCCGTCCGCGGCGCCGTCAAGGCCGGGCACGGGTGATCCGGCCGTGCCGTCCGGGGTTCCGCCGGGGTCAGCGCAGCGGCCGGTAGGTCGTGATGACCACGCCGCTACTCGTCGGCTGGGCGCCGACCAGTTCGAGGCGCTTGAGCGGGGTGTCGTCGGCGAACAGCCGCTTGCGGCCCCGGCCGGCGACCACCGGGTGGATCAGCAGCACCAGCTCGTCCAGCAACCCCTGGTCGAGCAGGGAGGCGACGAGCCCGGGGCTGCCGGCGACCGCGATCGTCCCGCCCTCCGCCGCCTTGAGCCGGTTGACCGCGGTGGCCAGGTCGCCCTGGATCAGGGTGCTGTTCGCCCAACCGCCGACCGTGTCGAGCGTGGTCGAGGCGACGTACTTGGGCGATCCGTTGATCCAGTCGGCGAAGCCGAGGTCCTCGCCGCTGGTCACGGTCGGCCAGTAGCCGGCCCACGCGGTGTAGGTCACCCGGCCGAGCAGCACCGTGTCGGCGGTCTGCAGCGTCTCGGTCAGGGCGGCGCCCATCTCCTCGTCGAAGGCGAACTGCCACTGGTCCGGCGACTCCACGACGCCGTCGAGCGAGACGAACAGCCCGGAAACGAGCTTCCGCATGTCTTCCTCCTGGTCCGGCCACTCGGCCCGGCGGGCGCCGCCCGTGGCGGCACAGCCGCGATGGTAGCGGGGCCCGCCCGCGCGGCCCGGAAATCCGGTCGACAGGCGGGGCCGCGGCGCACTGTGATGGCTCTGGCCGCCCGCCGCACGAGCGGGCCTGAGCACGGGAGCCGCTGTGGACGTCCCTATCGACGCCGGTCTGGCCAGGCGTCTGGTCGACACGCAGTTCCCGCAGTGGGCCGGGCTGCCGCTGAGCCGGCTCGACCCGGCCGGCTCCGACCACGTCATCTACCGGCTCGGCGCGGAACTCTCCGTTCGGCTGCCCCGCCACGCCGGCGCCATCGGGCAGGCCGTGAAGGAGGCCGAGTGGCTGCCCCGGCTCGCCCCGCACCTTCCGCTGGCGATCCCCGTTCCGGTGGCGGTCGGCGAACCGGCCTTCGGCTATCCCTGGCCGTGGGCGGTGTCGCGCTGGCTGGACGGCGAGGTGGCGACCGTCCAGGCGCTGGCCGACTCGACCGCGGCCGCCGTCGAACTGGCGGAGTTCCTGGCCGCCCTCCAGCGGTTCACTCCCGGCGTCCCGCCGGCCGGCGACGGCCTCACCCACCCGCCGCTGGCCGCCCGCGACCGCGCGACCCGCGCCGCGATCGCCGCCCTGGCCGGCGTCTTCGACGCCGCGGCCATGACCCGGCTGTGGGACGCGGCCCTGAGCGCCCCGGGCTGGGACCGGCCGGAGGTCTGGTTCCACGGCGACTTCCACACCGGCAACCTGCTGACCATCGACGGCCGCCTCAGCGCGGTCATCGACTTCGGCGGCCTGGGCATCGGCGACCCCGCCTGCGATCTGACCATCGCCTTCACCCTGATGTCCCCGAGCAGCCGAGCCGCCTTCCGCACCGCCCTCGGCACCGACGACGCCACCTGGACGCGCGGCCGCGGCTGGGCCCTGGCCACCGGCCTGAACGCCTACACCGCCTACGCCGCCACCGATCCCCGCATCGCCGCCCAGACCACCCGCCAGATCACCGAGGCGCTGGCCGGCTAGGTGCGGCGAGATCTGACCGAACATGCGGCGCCCAGATTCGACACAGAAGGAAGGTCATCCGCGAACACCGGCACAGGCACATCGTGACGAGACTGGACGGCGCCCGCTCTCGAAGAGCACGCCTGCGCTGCGGAGACGACAGACCCCCTATCCAATAAACGTGCGGCGCCCCGGACTACTCCGACCATGACAGAACACGGGTCACCGCCGCGCCCACCTGTCCAGCGCCGTAGGCATACGTCAGGGAAAGGTAGAAGAGCACCGGCGCCGCCGGTGCCCACGCGTCGCGCCGGTCCGCGCGAAGTAAGTAGTGCAGCACGGCTTCCGGCTCGAACGACACATAGTCAAAGGCGACATGTTCCCAGCGGTCGGCGATACTGCGGCTGGCCTGCGCGATGAACTCGTCCCTCGTCAGGTGGTAGAGACGGCCGATGAAGAGGGCACACCACTGAGACAGTGACGTCACGGCGGCGAAGGCCAGCAGTCTCAACCTGTATTGATGCGGATCGAGGCCCAGTTCCTCTCGGACCCCGCGTTCGGCGGCCCGGAACAGATTCGGCGCCGCGCCGTCGACCGAGTCCTTCTCCCGGTGTAATCCTTCATTCGCCGATGAGTTCCACACGCCCTTCCCTACGCCGAGCCGGTCACTGCGCCGGGAGACGACGAGCCAGCCGTCGGCCGTGACAATTGCGACATTCAATCCGAAGCTCGAACGCATAAAATTCGGAACATTTCGCGGGTCCCGACCATCGACGTAGAGACGACGGTATCCGGGTTTCTGGGTCGCAAGAAACGTGTAGTAATCTGAATATTTCAGCCGCAATGTCACAGTCGGATGCTCCTGCGGCCCGATGCGTGAGATGACGAGGTCGTCGACCGCGTACCGGAGGCCGATCCAGGCGTGGTCTCGTCCCGTCGCCCGTAAGCGTTCTTGTTCGGCAGCGATCTTCTCGCGGTCGCGAGCCAGAGCCAGCGGCAACTCAACCTCGACTGGATCGACCATCACCCGGACGTTCTCTTCCTCGATGGCCCGCTCCCCGTCACCCTCGACGATCTGACAGGGCACCTGCAAGGGCCCGATACGGAAGTCTCTGATCGAGTCCGGTGGGATGAATCCGTCGGTCGAAGGCGCCTGAGTCGGTCTTCCTGGCATGGAAAGCACTTGCCAGGCGGCACGCCACCGGGCGACCAATTCTGGATCACCGAGCACGACATGAACGATGTCCGCGAGCAGATCAGGGTTCAGGCGGGTACGGCCAGGTTGAAACGTATACCTGACCGTGCTGTACGCCGGCGGGATGTTGCAGGCAGCGCGGGCACCCCTCGCACTTCCAGAACACCGGACCTGCTCGGCATGACGCTCGTCGCGCAGCCGCACGATACGTCGATGCAACTCCCGCAGCTCAATCCCGGCCCATATGCGCAGTGCCTCCAGACGCGAGGTCAACTCGTCATGGGTCCGTGCGCCAGCCGGATCAGGGGGTGTATTCACGACTGTCCTGGGTTGACACGATCGTCCCCTCGCCTCGTGACGTTCCTCAAGCCGCCATCGTCACCGTAGCGCGTGCCCGCAGTGAGCGTAGCGGCTGATCGAAACCGATCGAAAACGAAGTAAGCCACGTCAAGAAGAAACGATAATCAGTTCCGCCGTATCGGTCGTCGGCGATCACATGTGTCGAAAACGGAGATCATGATCATGTCACCTCTCGGAGACTCCAACTCGGACCCCTTACCGCAGGACGTGCACGCCCGTACCGAACCATCGCCAACCGGGCGTAGTCGAATCGAGATCGCTGTGCTCGCACCCGTGTCTCAGCTACTGGTGGATGGACGGCCTGTCCAGCTACGGCGCTCCCAGGTCGGAATCCTGGCCGTTCTGGCACTCCATCTTGGTAAGCCGGTACCGAGGCAACGAATGGTCGATCTGATTCCAGACGCGGAGCGCTGGAGACCTGACACCTGGTGGAGATACGTCAGTGAACTCCGCAGCCGGCTGACAGAGTCGAGCAACGGCGCCGTGAGGATTGTCGCGCAATCGGGAACCTACCAACTCGTCTGCGGCAACGAGGTGGTGGACCTTCAGCGATTCCACTGGCTGTGCGATGAAGCCCGCAGAAAAGAAAACAGGCAAGATTATCAGGCAGCGATGGACCTGCGTGGTCAGGCGGTCGCATTATGGCGCGGCGTCCCCCTCTCCGGTTTATCTGACCGCCTTCGGGTCACAGGGCTGATCCGGTCGCTGCTCAATGAGTACCGCACCGCTGTCACAGCGTGGGCGGAGGCGGCAGTGCAAGCCGGACAGGCTCGAACCATGCTGGAGCAATCCGCCCGCTGCGCGGTCCGCTACCCCGCTGAAGAGTTCCCAGCGGACGAACGTACCGTTGAAGTCCTCATGAAAGCGCATAGTCAGGCGGGTAACCCCGCCGTGGCGCTGCGGCTCTACCAAGAACTGGCAGGCCGACTCCACCGTGAACAGGGCAACGTGCCAGGACCCCGCCTACGGGAACTACACGCTCAGATCCTGCACGATACGGCGCCACAGGCGACAGATCCAGGAAGGGAAGCCGAGCACCCAGCGACTGACCATGCTCTCGCCACCGTAGTCGGTGGGCCGGAAGAACGGAACATACCGCGACAGCTCCCTCCCGCGGTCACGGACTTCGTCGGGCGATCTCGTGAGTTGGATCTGCTGACCAGGCGGTTGGATGATGCAGGCGGACACGGGGGCGCGGTCGTGATCACCTCTATCGGAGGAATCGCTGGAGTCGGCAAGACGGCGCTCGCCCTGTGGTGGGCGCACCGGATCGGACACCGATTTCCGGATGGTCACCTGTACGTGGACCTTCGTGGGTACGGTCCGGATGACCCCATGCATCCGACTGCGGTGCTGACGCAATTCCTGGATGCGCTGGGTGTGTCAGCACAAGATATGCCCATGGACGAGCAGTCCAAGATCGGGCTCTACCGCTCGCTGCTGGCCGGACGGAAGATGCTGGTCATGCTGGACAATGCCAAGGCCGCTGAACAGATACGTCCGCTTCTGCCCGGCTCCCCTGGTTGCCTTGTAGTGGTGACGAGTCGTAGCGACCTGCCCAGTCTGGTCGCGGGAAACGGCGCCCGCCCGATAACCCTCACTTGTTTGTCCCAGACCGAGGCCATCAATCTGCTGCGACTCATCATCGGACCTTCTCGGGTGGACCGTGAGCTCGACCTTGCGGCCACACTGGTCTGCCTCTGCTCTTGCCTACCGTTGGCCCTGCGGATAGTCGCTCAACGGACCGCCTTTCGTCCTGAGCTTTCGCTGGCGCAGATCGTTGATGAACTCACCGCGGAACAGGACCGATTGGACGGACTCGCCACCCCCGATGGCGATCCGACCACAGACGTACGCCTCGCATTCTCATGGTCCTACCAAGCACTTTCCGCTGAAGCGGCCCGCCTGTTCCGCCTACTCGGTTTGCATTCCGGCCCCGATATCAGCGTTACGGCCGGAGCAGCACTCGGCGGTATCTCCCCGTCTCGGGCGCACCGCTTAATGGAGCACCTCGCCAGTGCGCATCTCTTGGAGCGGAGTGGCACGGATCGCTACCATTTCCACGACCTGCTCCGTTCCTTCGCCAGGGAATGTGCCGACGCGGAGGAGACCTCGGACGACCGTGAAACCGCGGTACGCCACCTAGTGGAGTGGTACTTGCACACGGCACACGCGACATGCAATCTGCTGATACCCATCATTCCGACAGTCGACCTCGACGCTCCAAGCCAGCCCTGTCCGGCGATGCGTTTCGAGACCCCGAGCCGGGCAATGGAGTGGTGTGAGACCGAACGTGCCAATCTGGTGGCCGCCGTCCAGCAGGCGGCGACTCAGGGTGAACATCGGATCGCCTGGCAACTGCCGGCTGCACTGACAGGCTATTTCAACGTACGCAAGCCTTGGGACGACTGGATCGCCACCTGCCGAACCGGACTCGCCTCAGCCGAGCACGTCAACGACGAGCACGGGCGCTCATGGTTGTTGACGAACCTCGGTATCGCCTACTGCGGACTCGGTAGATACCGGGAGGCACAAGAGCACCTTGAGGGAGCCTTCCGCCTCTGTCGGACGACTGGGAACCGCTGGGGTGAAAGCATAGTTCTGAACGTTCTCGGTGATACTTTTCGTGACCGTGATCTCCTTGAAGCGGCCGTCGACTGCTACGAGCGGGCGCGGGATATCTGCAACACGATCGAGGAACCCTGGGGCAAAGTGGGAGCGGCCCTCGCCGTACACAATCTCGCTCACACGTACCAGCGGCTCGGGCGCTACGAAGACGCGTTAGCCCGCCACCAGCAGACTCTGCAGTTGGCCGACGACCTGAATGACTTCTCGTGGGGCCGGGCACAGAGCGTGCACCATCTCGCCGACACCCACAGAGCGGCCGGACAGCTGGCGGATGCCATCGACTGCTATGCACAAGCGCTCATCGTCCGCCGTCGCAACGGCGACAGACACGGCGAAGCCGCCACCCTGTCCTGCCTTGGCACCGCCCAACTCGAGGCCGGCGACCCGCAGGCGGCACGCGACTCGTGGGGTGAGGCGCTGATCATCTTCACCGAGCTCCAAGATCCTCGAAGAGACGGAGTGCGCGCCAAACTGGATGCTCTCGACACTGGTCAGCCCTGACAGGCACCTCTTCTGGCCGGGACCGTCACCGTCCAGCGCAGTGGCCGTCATCGCGAAGGCAGATGTTGCCGGAAGTGATCACGCCATCATCACTTGCCTGATATACTCGCATGCGTATACTCGTTCAGGAGTGAATGGGGGCGAGCATGGCCAAGCGGCGGAAGGTGGGGAATCTGCTGGCGCTCGCCGTGCTGTCGGCGCTGGTGCAGCGGCCGATGCATCCCTACGAGATGGCGTCGGTGCTGCGGTCGCGCGGCAAGGACGGCGATATGGCCATCAAGTGGGGCTCGCTGTACACGGTGGTGCGCAATCTCGCCCGGCACGGGTTCATCGAGGCGGTGGACGTGGGGCGGCAGGGGGCGCGTCCGGAGCGGACCACGTACCGGATCACCGGCGCGGGGCGGGCGGAGCTGGCCGACTGGACGCGCGAGCTGATCGCCGAGCCGGAACCGGAGCTGCCCCGGTTCAAGGCGGGACTCTCGGTGCTCGCGGTGCTGCCGCCCGGCGAGGTGGTCGAGCTGCTGCGGCGCCGGCTGGCGGCGCTGACGGAGGGAATCGCGGCACAGCGCGAGGCGCTGGTTCGGCACGGCGCGGAGGTCCCCCGGCTGTTCCTGGTCGAGGACGAGTACGAGCTGGCCGTCCGGGAGGCGGAGGCGGCCTGGGTGCGGTCGCTGCTGGACGAACTGGCCAGCGGCCGCTACCCCGGCCTGGACGCGTGGCGGGCCTGGCACGACACCGGCGAGATGCCGGCCGACCTGGCCGAACTCGCGGAGAGGGGCGGCGGCACCGGCTGACGAGGACACCGGTCGGCGGAACGCCGACCGACGAGGAACGCAGTGCCCTGGCGGCGGTGTTGGCGCACCGCCGCCAGGACGGAGAACCTCCGACCGCGACCCGCGGGACGGGCCCCGGCCACAGGTGGCACCGACAACGATAGCCGGGCGGACTCGCGGGGTGGTCGACACGACACCTGACAGGAGTTCGTCATGGCAGGAATCGAAACCGCGCTGGTCATCGGCGGTGGAATCGCCGGTCCGGCGGCCGCGGTGGCCTTGCGCCGGGCCGGCGTCGAGGCGGCGGTCTACGAGGCGTACCCGAGCACGGCCGACGGCGTCGGCGGCACGCTCGCCATCGCGCCGAACGGGCTGGCCGCACTGGACGCGGTCGGCGTGCACGACGCCGTCGCCGCCATCGGCACCCCGATCGAGCGAAGCGTGATGTCCTTCGGGCGGCGCGCCGTCGCCCTCCCCCGGCTGGAGGGGCTGCCGCCCATGCGGGTGCTCGACCGGGCCCGGCTGAGCCGCGTGCTGCACGACCGCGCGCAGGCGCTGGGCGTGCCGGTCGTGCCCGGCAAGCGCCTGGTCGACGCGGTGGAGTCGGCCGACGGGGTCACCGCCCGGTTCGCCGACGGCAGCACGGCGACGGCGGACGTGCTCATCGGCGCGGACGGGGTGCACTCGACGGTCCGCCGGCTCATCGACCCGCAGGCCCCCGGCCCGCGGCACACCGGGCTGGTGGGCCTGGAGTCCGAGGTGGACCTGGAGCTGCCCGAGGGGCCCGGCGGGATGACCTTCGCCTTCGGCTCGCAGGCGTACTACCTGTACTGGACGCTGCCCGGAGGCCGGGTCGGCTGGGGCGCGAACCTGCCGCACCGGCGGCCGCTGAGCCTCACCGAGGCCCGTCGGGTCCCGCCCGAGCAGTGGCTGGCCACGCTGCGCGAGGTGTACGGCGGCGACTCCCCCGGCGGGGAGCTGGTCCGGCGCACCAGGCCGGAGAAGCTGCACGTGGTCGGCTCCACGCACATCATGCCGAGCGTGCCGCGCTGGCACCGCGGCCGCATGGTGCTGGTCGGCGACGCGGTGCACGCCCCGTCCAACAGCTCGGGGCAGGGCGCGTCCCTGGCCGTGGAGAGCGCGCTCCAGCTCGCCCGCTGCCTGCGCGACCTGCCCGACTTCGGTTCCGCCTTCGCCGCCTACGAGCGGCTGCGCCGGCCCCGGGTGGAGCGGATCGCCGCCCGCGCCGCCCGGATCAACCAGGTCAAGGCACCGGGCCGGCTGACCAGGGCCATGATGCCGCTGGCGATGCGGCTGCTCTCCGCGACGGCGATGCGCCCCGAACGCACCTTCGGCCCGGAGCAGCGCCATCGGATCGACTTCGACGCCCCTGTCGAGCCCGGTGCAGGAGCCGCACGGCCGACGGGCTGACACGGCGGCGGGCACACGGCCGGCGAGCGGCTGTGTGCCCGCCGCCGGCCTCCCGGAACGCGTCCGCTTGACGTCAACTCCGCTTGAGCTTGCACGGTGGTCGAAGCGGCCGCGCGGCCGCAGGACGCCACTGGAATCGAGGTCGGCCATGCGGGTCGAGATCTATGCCGATGTGCTGTGCCCGTGGTGCTACATCGGGAAGAGGCGCCTCGCGGCGGCGCTGGACGCGGTCGACGGGCGCGACAGGGTGCGGCTGGTCTGGCGGGGGTACGAGCTGGCGCCCGACGCGGCGCGCACCCCGGGGCCGACCGCCGCCGAGGCGATGGCCGAGTGGTGGGGCGCCGAGGCGCCGCAGCGGGTGGCCCGGATCCGGGCGCTGGGTGCCGCCGAGGGACTGGAGCTGAATCTTCATCTGGCCCGGCCGGTGAACACCTTCGACGCGCACCGGCTGTGCCGGCTGGCCGCCGGCCGCGGCCGCGCCGAGCAGATGGTGGAGCGGCTGTTCCGCGCCTACCACACCGAGGGTCTGAACGTGGCGGACCCGGAGACCCTGCGGCGCCTGGGCGTTGAGGCCGGGCTGCCGGACGGTGAGGCGGCCGCCGTCCTGGCGGGCGACGCCTACGCCGACGAGCTGCGCGCCGACCGGCGCCGCGCCGCCGAGCACGGCGTCACCGGCGTCCCGTCCCTGGTGATCGACGGCGCTCCGCCCGTCCCCGGCGTCCAGCCGCCCGCCCGGCTGCGCCTGCTGCTGGAATCCGCCCTGGCCGGCGCGGACGGAACCGCTTAGGGCGTGTCGTCGTGTCGTAGCGACATCACCAGTGCGGCCAGGGCGATGGCGGCCTGGGAGGAGGCGGCGGTCCCGTCGTATCGAGGGGCGGTGCCCCGCTGGTTACCGCCCGCCGCTCCGCAGGTGCGACGGTGCGTCGCGGGCGGCGCTGAGGGCGGTGCGACGGTGCTCGGTGGGCGAGGTGCCGAAGGCGGCGCGGAAGGCGCGGCTGAAGGTGACGGGCTGGGTGAGGCCCCAGCGTCGGGCGATGGTGCTGACCGGGACGTGCGCCAGGGCGGGGTCGGCCAGGTCGCGGGCGGTCCGGTCCAGCCGGCGGCGCCTGATCCAGGCGGCGACCGTCTCGCCGTGGTCGGTGAAGAGGCGGTGCAGGTGGCTCACTGAGATGTGCAGGGCGGCCGCCACCGCGGCGGGGTCCAGGCCGGGGTCGGGCAGCTCGGCCAGGATGAAGCCCTGCGCCCGCAGCAGCAGGGCGCGCCGGTGCGCCTCCGGGGCGAGCGCCTTCTCGGCCTCCAGGGTGTGCGCGAAGACGGCGGAGACCAGGTCGGTCAGCACGGCGCCCAGGCGCGGGCCGTCCTCGGGACGGAGTCCGGCTGAGCCGTCGGCGAGCCGGGTGAGGAAGGCGGCCAGCAGGGCGCCGACGCCGTCGCGTGCGGACATCGGCGCGCCGATCGCGCGGTCGACCAGCCGGCGCGGCAGGGCGAGCCGCTCCTTGAGGAAGTCCACGCCGACCAGCCGCATCGGACCGCCGCCGTCGCCGTAGGCGCGCATCCGCCAGGCGCGCGAGGTGTCGTTGGTGTTGAAGGTGGCGGTGTCGTGCACGGTCTGCCAGCCGTCGCGGTCGACCTCCATCGTGCCGTGCAGCAGCATGGACAGGTGGAGGCCGTCGGGGTCGGACGAGCGGATCATCGCGGGGGTGCGCCACAGCGTCACCGGCTGGAGGGTCGTCGGCCACACCTCAACCGGGCCGAGCAGCATGTGGCGCTCGCGGAACCAGAAGTCCTCGGCGTGCTCGCTCCACGCCTCCAGCGGCGCGTAGGTGGACGACAGCTGCTCACGCCACCGCGCGAAGCGCTCGGGCGCCGGGAAGCGCGCGCTATCGAACTCCACACCCACCGCCATGCCGACCCCCGTAGCGCCGCCCGGTCCCGCGCCGGAGCCCCGCGCCCGGCCGGTCGGCACCAGTAAATCCGCGATCCCCGGGGCCGTCGAGCGGGTCCGATCGGACCGGCGGACGCGACCGCGGACCACCGCGGCCGCCATCCTTCGCCGCGACGGGGCAGACCATCGCCGACTGTGCCGTGACCAGGCACGTTCCTAGGGTCGAGCCATGTCTGCGACTCCCAGAGAAAGCCCGGTCGGCCCGCGGCCGTCGCTGCCGCGGCGGCTCGGACCGGTCCTCGCGCTGTTCGCCCTGTCGCCGATCTGCGCGGAGTACCTGAGCGGCTACCACGGGCAGGGCATCGCGGACCTGCCCGGGCTGCTGCTCACGCTGCTGATCATCGGTCCGCTGTACGGCACCGTCGCGCTGCTGATCCGCGAACTCACCCGCCGGACCGGCCGGGGCTGGCCGACCATGCTGCTGCTCGGCGCGGCCTTCGGGCTGGTCCAGGCGGGCCTCATCGACAAGGCCCTGTTCAACCACGCCTCCTTCGAGGGCGGCCCCTACTGGCAGCGGCTGCCGGCCCTGGTGCCCGGTCTGGACGTCGACCTGAGCCAACTGCTGGTCTTCGTCGGCGGGCACATGGTCTGGAGCTTCGTGGCGCCGATCGCGGTGGTGGAGGGCTGCGCCCCGAGGCTGGGTGAACGCCCCTGGCTGGGGCGGACCGGCCTGGCCGTGGTGGCCGCGCTCTACCTCGCGACCGCGGTGTACTTCCACTTCGACTTCCAGGCCACCTACGGCTTCCAGCTCAGCCCGGTGCAGCTCGTCGGCACCGTCGCGGCCGTGGCGGCGCTGGTGCTCGCGGCCTTCGCCGTCCGGCGCCGGCCCGCCGCCACGCCGCGGCGGGTGCCGCCGCCCTGGCTGGTCGGCACCGCCGCCTTCGTGCTGCTGGCCGCGCACGGGCTGGCCCGCGAGCCCGAGGCGGGCGGCTGGGCGTGGCCGAGCATCGCGCTGTCGGTGCTGATCCTGGCGCTGCTGGGCGCGCTGCTGTGGTCGTGGTCGCGCCGCACCGGCTGGACGCGGCTGCACGTGCTGGCCGCGGCCGGCGCTCCGCTGCTGCTCTACGCGGTGATGGCCTTCCTGGTCCCGCCGCTGGAGGGCACCGACGCGGCGGGCAAGTACGCGTCCAACGCGCTGTTCCTGGTCGCGGTCGCCGCCCTGCTGGCCTGGGCCCGGCACCGGACGCGCCGTGCCGACGCCGGGGCACCCGCGCCGGCGCCGTGATGCCGGCCGGCTCAGCCCACCTACTCCATCACTCCCTAAATTCCTCAAACTTCCCTATTGCACTGACACTTAACGGAATTTAGAGTACTTCCATGAGTGAACATCTCTACTCGGTGGAACAGGTGGCCGAGCGGCTTGGCCTGCATGTCCGCACCGTCCGCAACTACGTGCGCGACGGCCGGCTGGCGGCCGTGCGCATCGGGAAGCAGTACCGGATCGCGCACGAGGACCTTGAGTCCTTCACCGGCCGCCCGGTACCCGCTCCGCTGCGCGAGACCGTCCGGCGGCAGCGGCACACCGAGGTGTCGAGCATCGTGGAGATCGACGCGGTCGGCCCCGAGACGGCCGACCGCGTCACCACCCTGGTGATGGGCGCGGCCGCCAACCGCGGCCAGGGCGACCGGCCGCTGCGGATCGAGACGGCCTATGACGCGGAGCGGGCCCGCCTGAAGATCATCATCCTCGGCGGCCTGCGCGACAGCGCCCGGCTGTTCGAGTTCGTCGACGCGGCGCTGGCGCCATGAGCGCGATCTACCGGTCCCCGGCCGGGGAGAGCGAACTCAAGCGGCGCTACCAGGAGCTGCTGGGCGGCTGGCCGGTCCCGTCCGAGCGGCTGCGCCTGCCCACCCGCGAGGGCGAGACCTTCGTCCTCGCCTCGGGGCCGCCGGACGCGCCGCCCTTGGTGCTGCTGCACGGATCGGGCGCGAACAACACCATGTGGATGTCCGACATCGGCCCCTGGTCCGAGCACTTCCGCACCTACGCCGTCGACCTCATCGGCGAGGCGGGCCTGAGCGCGCCCTCGCGTCCTGCGCTGGCCTCCGGCGCCTACGCGCACTGGCTGGACGACGTGTTCGACGGGCTCGGGATCGACGGCGCCTCGGTGGTCGGCGCCTCGCTGGGCGGCTGGATGGCGCTGGACTTCGCCACCCGCCGGCCGGAGCGGGTGACCCGGCTGGCCCTGCTGTGCCCCGGCGGCGTGGGGCGGCAAAAGTACGGCTGGCTGCCCGCGACCCTTCTGCTGAACCTGCTGGGCCCGTGGGGGATACGCCGGTCGGCGCGCTCCGTCGCGGGCCTGAGCGCGCCGGAGGCCGAACCCTTCCTCGACCACCTGGTGCTGACCTTCACCCACTTCAGGCCGCGCACCGAGCGGCTGCCGGTCTTCCCCGACGACGCGCTGCGCCGGCTGACCATGCCCGTGCTGGTGATAGCCGGCGACCGCGACGCCATGCTCGACTCCGCGGAGACCGCCCGCCGGGTGCGCGGCAGTGTGCCGCACGCCACCGTCGATCTGCTGCCCGGGGTCGGGCACTCGGTCATCGGCGCGACCGGGTCCGTCCTCGCGTTCCTCCGCGGCTGACGCGGCCGCCGGGTGTGCACTCGGTGTTAAGGCCCGTGGACGCCTCGCCAAGGACACCGCGGGTGAACCGTGTGACGATTCCGGGGCAGGCAGACCTGGGCGGCCGACCGCGACGACCCGTCGCGGCCGGCCGTTCGCGAAACGGGGAAACGACATGGGAACCAAGCGCAGATCGATCACGGTGGCCGCCGCCGTACTCCTCGGGCTGGCCGCCGCCGCGCCCGCCTACGCCGGGACGGCCGCCGCGCCGCCCGCCCAGGGCGCGGGCGGCTGCAACCTGAACCTGGACACCGGGGCCGTGCGCTGCTTCGACAGCTTCCAGGAGGCGATCGTCCACGCGACCGGCGGGCTCATCGCCGATGCCCCGGCCGACGCGCGCACCGCCGCGGCCAGTACGGAGTTCGCCGCGCGCATGAACGCGCTGACGGAGGCCGACGGCTCGCCCGCCGCCGCGGTTGCGTCCGTGCCCATCTCGACCTTCTGGCAGCACCCCGACGAGGGCGGGGAGTTCTGGAACGTCACGGGGAACAGCGGCTGCGGGAACGGCACGACCATCGCCTACCGGATCAGCGACATCGACAACTACGACACCTGGTGGGACGACCGCATCTCCTCCTCCCAGGGCTGGAACGCCTGCGAGCCGAACCTCTACGAGGACCCGAACTACGCCGGAGCGCAGACGGGCTGGCACAGCAGGCGGATGCACCTCGGCGCGATGGAGGACCAGGCGTCCTCCATCCGCTGGCGCTGAGATCCGCCCCTTCGACGCAGCGCCGCCCAGCGGCCCGCGGGCGCCGTCCGGCCGCACCGCCGGACGGCGCCGGCGTCTGCCCAGGCAGGAGCTTCAATGTCGATGCGCGACACTGGTGCCATGCCACCCGCTCCCCGCGCCCGCCCCGTCCGCTTCGCCGGCAGCGCGGTGAGCCTGGCCGGCTCGCTGACCCTGCCCGGCCGGGAGGCGCCGAGCCCGGGGGTGGTCATGGTCGGCGGCTCCGGCCCCACCGACCGCGACAACGACGTCTACTTCCCGCCGATCCGGCGCCACCTCGCGGCGGCCGGCTTCGCGGTGCTGTGCTACGACAAGCGCGGTGTCGGCGAGTCGTCCGGCGACTGGCGCGCGGCGACGATGGACGACCTGGCCGCCGACGCGGCCGCGGCGCTGGACTTCCTGCGCGCCCGGCCCGGGGTGCGCGCCGACGCGGTCGGCCTGTTCGGCCACAGCGAGGGCGGCTGGGTCGTGCTGCGCGCCGCCGCCGGGCGCGAGGACGCGGCCTGGGTGGTGACATGCGGCTGCCCGGGGACGACTCCTGCGGTGCAGGAGCGCCACGCGCTGGCGGGCGCGCTGGGGCGGGCCCGTACCACCGCGGCCGAGACCGAACGCGCCCTCGCCCTGTACGACCGCCTGGTCGAGGCGGGCCGCGTCGGCGCCGACTTCGCCGCGGCGAAGCGGCTGCTCGGCGCCGCCGGGCGGCCCCGGGCCTTCCTGGAGCACTACTGGGCCCGGGTGGACGAGCGCCTGTGGCCGTTCCTCACCCGCAAGAACGACCACGATCCGGTCCCCGACGCGCTCCGGCTGCGCGGCCCGCACCTGGCCGTCTTCGGCGGCGCCGACGAACTGGTGCCCGTCGCCGAGAGCGTCCGCCTGTTCGGGGCCGCCGCCTGCCACCCGCTCCGCTCAAAGCGGGCGACGCTGACCGTTGAGGTCGTCCCGGGCGCCGACCACCGCGTGCAGACGGGCGGTACCCGCCTGGCGGCCGGCTACCTCGACATGCTCACCCGCTGGATCACCGCCCGCACACCGGAGGCCCCGGGCTGAGCGGACGGGGTGCCGCCGGACGGGCGGTCGAGGGCTAGACCGCCGCGCCGCTGGGAAGTGCGCCCGCAGAAGTGATCATCGTGGAGGAGGACCGATGGAACTGCTGCGAAAGGCGCGGACCGCGCCCGGCCGGCTGGCGGCCGGCGCCTACATCCTGCACAGCGGACTGGAGAAGTGGGACGGCGGCGAGGAGCAGGCCGCCGGAACGCACGGCATGGCCGCCGGCGCCTTCCCCTTCCTGCGCAGCGTCCCGCCCCGCACCTTCCTGCGCCTGCTCGCCGCCACCGAGATCGCGACCGGCGCGGCGCTGCTGGCGCCCTTCGTGCCCGGGGCGCTGGCCGGCGCCGCGCTGACCGGCTTCTCGTCCGGCCTGGTCGCGCTCTACCTGCGCACCCCGGCGCTGCGCAAGCCCGGGAGCGTCTGGCCGACCCCCGAGGGGATCGGCGTCAGCAAGGACGTGTGGCTGCTCGCGATCGGCCTGGGCCTGCTGGCCGACGCGGCGGCGGAGCGGCGGGAGCACTGAGCGGAGCGGGCCGGGAGCGGGCCGGGAGCACTGAGCGGAGCGCCGGGTCAGCCGACCTCTTCCAGGTAGGGGCGCAGTTCCGCCAGCGCGTGCGGGATCGACAGCGGGGTGGGCGTGTTCAGCCCGACGATGGTCGGATAGTCCAGTACCGCGACGGTGCCGGGCAGCCGGTCGAAGCCGGGGATGTCGGCGAGGTCGCTCTCGTCGCCGCCGTTGACCAGGAAGGCGAGCAGGTCGGCGCGGAGCAGGTCGGACCGCTCGGTGCTGACGCTCAGGCGGGGCTGGCCGGTCTCCGCCCCCTCGGTCGCGACCGGCGGGTACAGCTCCATGCCGAGCCCCTGGAAGAACAGGCTCGACCCGTCCTGCTCGTCGGCGACCACGACCAGTGAGTCGCCGACGATGTACTGCGCCAGGGCGAAGGTGCGGCCGTCAAGGGCCGACAGCTCGCCGGCGGCCGCGGCCACCTCCCCGTCGACGGAGTCGATCACCCCCTGCGCGGCCTCGGGATCGCCGAGCACCTGGCCGGCGGCCCTGGTGAGGTTCCGCCAGTCCCCGACCTGGAGTTCGTCGAGGTCGGGGATGGTGGGGGCGATCTCGGACAGCAGCTGGTAGGTCTGCTCGTCGGCGATGGAGTGGTTGCCCACGATGAGGTCGGGCTGGAGCTCGGCGATCCGCTCGACGGGCAGGCCGTCCACGGTGGGCAGCGCCGCCGCGTCGGCCGGCAGCTGCTGCCAGGGCACCCCGGACTCCGGCATGAAGGGGTCGACCGTGTAGCCGACGGGTTCGACGCCCATCGCGAGCATGACGTCGGTCCACTGGAGGTCGATGGTGACGATCCGCTCGGGCACCGCGTCGAGGGTGGTGGTGCCGAAGCGGTGCTCGACGGTGATGGCGCCCTCCCTGCTGTCGGTGCCGACGCTGCCGGCCGCCGTCTCCAGCGCCCCGCAGCCCGCGGTGGCGGCCAACAGCAGTGCGGCGGCCAGGGTCCGGGCCGATGCGGATCGGCCGCGCTGTGTCACCATGACTGGTCCGTCTCTTCTCGTCGGTGTCGTCGGTTCGGGTCGGTGCCGGGGGTGCCCGCGGGACTCAGACACCGAGCTCCACGGCCTCGCGCACGTCCGGGTCGGCGGCGTCGCCGCCGGCCGCGACCTGCTCGCGGTAGCGGAGCAGCTGCGCCGCGTCGGCCTCGGTGCCGCTGGTGCCGTCCTTCCAGTAGGCGGCGGCGTGCATGTCGTCGCGCGCCACGCCCAGCGTGTCCAGTGCGAAGCCGCGCAGCCGGCGCACCACCCCGGCCTCGCCGGCCAGCCAGAGCTGGATCCGCTCGCCGCGGCCGGTCTCGCCGAGCACCGCGCGCTCCAGCGCCGATCCGTCGCCGGTGGGCGAGCCGCCCTCGACCCAGTGCACCCGCACGTGCTCGCGGCGGGGCACCAGGGCGCGGTCGGAGTCGTGGTCGGCGGCCAGGTACACGCGTGCGGGCACCCGCCCGCTCAGCGACTCGACGATGGCGGCGACGGCCGGCAGCGCACTGGAGTCGCCGATGACGAGGTGCCGGTCGACGACTTCGGCCTCGTGGAACTCCCGGCGCATCCCGCCGAGCCCGATGGTGTCGCCGACGGCCGCCGTGCCCAGCCACCGGCTGACGGCCCCGGTGGGGTGGACCGCCGCGTCGAACTCCACCCGGGCGCGCTCGGGCTGGTGGCGGCGGACCGTGAAGGCGCGGAAGACCGGCGGCCTGGCGCCCTCGCGCCAGTAGGGCAGCCGGTCGGGGCCGCGCTCGGGGAACTCGACCGCGCCGCCGCGGTCCGGCGGGAGGGCGATCTTGAACGCGTCCGCCGGCCGGGGCACCCGGTAGTCGGCGAGGGCCGGTCCGCGCAGCCCGATCCGGACGAAGCCGTCGGAGACCCGGTCGATCGAGTCGACCGTCACCGTGCAGGTGATCGGGGTGTGCTCGCGCGTCAGCCGGCGGATCGCGGCCCGGATGGACTCCATGGCCGAACAATAAGGCTAGCCTAACCTTAACCGCAATGGTGATCCAGTGAACGGTCCGCCGCGCGCCAGGCCCCGCGCGCCGCCGCCGTCAGCCGTGAAGGCAGTCGTACACCGCGTCCACCAGGGTGTTCACCCGCAGGTCATTGCCTTCGAGCAGTTCGGACCCGCGGTTGGGCGCGTAGCCGAAGGACAGCTCGTGCGCGGGGTCGGCGAAGGCGAAGGAGCCGGTCGCACCGCCGTGCCCGAAGGCGCCCGCGGGCAGCGCCCGGGGCACGAAGGGACCGCCGGGGACCATGAAGCCCAGGCCCCAGTCGGTGCGGATGCCGAGCACCCGGTCCCGTCCGCTGGAGTGCGCGGCCGCCGCCTCCCGGACCAGCGCGGGCCCGATCAGCCGGACGCCGCCCACCTCCCCGATGGTCGCCGCGAACAGCCGCGCCAGGCCGGCAGCACTGGCCACGCCGTCGGTGGACGGCGCCTCCAGCAGGGAGTACGCCGGATCGGCCGCCGACTCCCAGCCGATCCGCATACTGCCGTACAGGGCGCGGTAGGTCAGCGAGGACGGGTCGGCCAGCCCCTGGTAGAGCCCGGCCAGCTCGGCCACGCCGCTGCCCAGCTCCACCTCCTCGGCGGTGCCCGGCAGCACCAGCGCGGCCAGCCGGGGCAGCTCGCTCTCGGGCAGCCCGATGTGGCAGTCGGCGCCCAGCGGCCGGGCGATCCGCTCGGCGAACAGCGCCCCAACGGTCCGGCCGGTCACCCCTTCGACCACGGCGCTGAGCAGGTGGCCGAAGGTCACGCCGTGGTAGCCGTGGGCGGTGCCGGGCTCCCACTGCGGACGGGCCGAGGCGATCGCCTCGAAGACGGGCGTCCCCGCGGCCAGCCCCTCGCGGGTGATCGGCCGGTGCTCCAGCGAGACCACGCCCGAGCGGTGCGCGAGCACCGTGCGCAGCGTGATCCCGCCCTTGCCCTCGGCGCGGAAGGCGGGCCAGTACTCCGCGACCGGGCGGTCCAGCTCCAGCTCACCGCGCTCGACCATGCTCAGCACAGTGATCGACACCAGCGCCTTGGTGGTCGAGGCGATCGCCACGACGGTGTCCCGGTGCCAGGGCCTGCCGGTGGCCGGGTCGGCGAGCCCGCCCCACAGGTCGACCACCGGCACGCCCCGGTGCAGCACCGCGACCGAGGCGCCCACCTCTCCCCGCTCGGCGAAGTTCCGCTCGAAGCCCTTGCGCACCGCGTCCCAGCCCGGCGCCGTACCGCCGCCGATCTCCACCGCCATGTCCGACCGCCTCTCCCGGTCCACCTGCCTACCTATCGGTCGGTAGGCTAACCGACCTAACGGTAGGTTGGCAAAGCGCTATCATCGGTGCGGGCACGGAGCAGAAGGGACCCGATGAGCACCCAGCAGACGGAGAGCACCCGCGAGAGGATCCTGGCCGCCGCCTGCGAGCTGTTCGCGGCGCACACCTACCGCGCGGCCACCATGCGGGAGATCGCCGAGCGGCTCGGCATCACCAAGCCATCGCTGTACTACCACTTCAGCAGCAAGGCCGAGATCCTGGAAAGCCTGATCGGCACGCCGATCGACGAACTCGCCCGGGCCGTCGACGCCGCCGCGGCCGAGCGGGACCCCGCCGAGGCCAAGCGCCGGGTGCTGCGCGGATGCGTCGACGTCATCGTCACCCACCGCGACACCATGCGGCTGCTGCTGCGCGACGCGTCGGTCTACAGCGACGGCTCGACGCGGGTGGTCGAGCGCGTGGTCGCCACCGTGGACCGCGCGGTCGACCTGCTCGCCGGGCCCGGCGCCGACTGGCGGGCGCGGCTGCGGGCCGCGCAGGCCTTCGCCGCCGCCACCGATCCTGCCGCCCAGTTCACCGACGTGCCGGCGAACGAACTGCGCGAGGAGCTGGTGGCCGGGGCCGCCGCGGTCATCGGGCTGGCCCCGGCGGCCGGCGGCGGCTGAGCGACGTCAGCGCACCAGCCGGTGGAAGGCCGGGCAGGCCGCCATGCCCTCGGCCGCGAGGGTGGCCCGGACGAAGCGGTGGAAGCTCGGCCGGGCGAGCTGGTTCACCAGGAAGGGCAGCGCTCCGCCGGGCAGCCGCGCGTAGTTGACGAAGGGGAAGCGCGAGGGCGGTTCGGACCGCAGCGCCGTGGAGTTGTCGATCCCCGTCTTTGCCGTGTACCAGCCGGCCAGGCCGCGCCAGACCGCCACCGGGTCGGCGCCGGACTCGGCGGTGAAGTGGTTGAACAGGAAGACGGCGTCCTCGCGCGCCTCCGTCTCGCCGATCCGGGCGGCGTTGGTGCCCGCGAGCAGCACTTCGCCGCCCAGCTCGGCCAGCTCCGCCGAGGCGCGCAGCGGCGCGAGCTCGCCGGGGCCGGAGGTGCGCACCAGCATGGCCAGGTCATGGCGGGGCGCGCCGGGCAGCGGCGGGATGAACACCGCGCGGAACACCCGCGCGGAGGCGACCTCCGGGCGCTCGGCGAGAGTACGGGCGGCGGTGACCAGCCGCTCGGCCGCGCGCCGCCGCCCCGGGGTTAGCCGGTAGAAGGGCGGCCGCTGCGGCTCGGCGGTGAAGCCAAGGTAGAGGAAGCCGTGCGGCTCGGGCCGGACGAACGGCGGAGCGGGGTACCGGGTCATGGTGGCTCCTCTTGAGTGAGTACCCACTCAGGCTAGCACGAGTGGGCACCCACTCATTTTTGCTAGGGTGAGCGGGTGCCGGCTCCCCCGATGCGCGAGCGCATCATCGACGCGGCGCTGCGGTCCATGCGCGAGCGCGGCGTGCGCGCCACCACCACCAAGACGATCGCCCGGCTGGCCGGCATCTCCGAGGGCAGCATCTACAACCACTTCGCCGGCCGGTCGGAGCTGGTGGTGAGCGCGCTGGCCGCGGCGACCGAGGAGATCCGCGGGCACGCGGCCCGGCTGGGCACGCTCGTCGGCGAGAACACCGTGGCGGAGAACCTGGAGGACCTGTGCGCCGCGGTCATCGAGTTCTTCCGCGACGTGGCGCCGATCGCCGGCTCGATCATGGGCGACCCCGAACTGCGCGACTGGGCCAAGGACGGCGGCGTCCGCGAGCCCTCGGGGCGCTCCCTCACCCCGCTCACCGGGGTGGTCGAACTCGCCTCCTACCTCGAACGCGAGCACGCGCTCGGCCGCCTGCCCAGGGAGCACCCCTGGCCGGTGCTGGCGGCGACCCTCATCGGCGCCTGCCAGCAGTACGTCTACCTCGACCTGCTCGCACCCGGCGAGGTCCTCGGCGGCAGCGGGTCCGAGGGGCCGCTGCCACCCGAGGACTACGCCCGCGCGGTGGTCCGCATCCTGCTCGCGCCCTGAGGCCGCCGGGCCGCCGCCAACCGGCACACCTTCGCCACGATCTTCGCCCGCGACCTGCTGGAGCCCGGCCGGCGCGCCCACTACCGGGAGCTGGTCGGCGAACTGCTCGTCCGCTACCTGGCCCCCTAGCGCCGGCCGGCGCTCAGGCGTCCGTCCGCTCCGCGACCCGCTCGGGCTCGCGGCGCCGCGAGCGCAGCAGCCCGCGCACCACCGGCACCAGGATGACGGCGGCCAGCAGCGCGAGCAGGGTGCCCGAGATCGGCCGGGTGGCGAAGCCGGTCACGTCGCCGCCGAAGAGCAGCAGCGACTGGCGCAG
The DNA here is from genome assembly GCF_003002095.1 of Allonocardiopsis opalescens. Taxonomy (GTDB): domain Bacteria; phylum Actinomycetota; class Actinomycetes; order Streptosporangiales; family Streptosporangiaceae; genus Allonocardiopsis; species Allonocardiopsis opalescens. The sequence continues at coordinate 55,908 of NZ_PVZC01000005.1, forward strand.
CGAGGTCTCCAGCAGCGAGCCGAGCACGAAGGCGAGCACCAGCGGCCCCGGGTCGAAGCCGTACTTCTTCATCAGGTAGCCGACCAGGCCGAACACGATGACGAGGGCGATGTCGAAGGCGCTGTTGCGGATGGTGAAGACGCCGACCAGGGTGATCAGCACGGTGATCGGGGCCAGGATCGAGGCGGGCACCTGGAGGATCTTCACGAACAGCCCGACCAGCGGGATGCTCATGATCAGCAGCAGGATGTTCCCGATGTACATCGAGTTCACCACGCCCCAGAACAGCTCCGGGTCCTCGCTGACCAGCTGCGGCCCCGGTGTGACGCCCTGGATCAGCAGCGCGCCGAAGATCATCGCCATGGTGGCATTGGCCGGGATCCCCAGGGTGAGCAGCGGGATGAAGGACGAGGTGGAGGCGGCGTTGTTGGCGCTCTCCGGCGCGGCGACGCCCTCGATCGCGCCCTTGCCGAAGCGCTCGGGCGTCTTGGAGCGGCGCTTCTCCAGCGCGTAGGCGGCCAGCGACGACAGCACGGCGCCGCCGCCGGGCAGGATGCCGAGGAAGAAGCCGAGCACCGACCCCCGCCCGATCGCCCCGGCCGACTGCCGCAGGTCCTTGCGGGAGGGCCACACGTCGGCGACCTTGGCCGGAGCGGCCGCCCGCCGCCGCTCCTCCAGGTTGTACAGGATCTCGCCGAGCCCGAAGACGCCCATCGCGATCGGCACGAAGTCGATCCCGTCCGCCAGCGCCAGCGAGTCGAAGGTGAAGCGCTCGGCGCCGGTGAAGGTGTCGCGGCCGACGGTCGCCAGCAGCAGGCCCAGGCAGGCGGCGACCAGCGCCTTGACCCTGCCGCCGTTGCTCACCGTCGCCACCAGCAGGATCCCGAGCAGGGCCAGGGCGGTGTACTCCGGCGGCCCGAAGTCCAGGGCGAAGCCGGCCACCACGGGGGCCAGCACCGACAGGGCGACGATCGAGACCGTGCCGCCGATGAAGGACCCGATCGCGGCCACGCCGAGCGCGGTCCCGGCCCGGCCCTGCCGGGCCAGCGCGTTGCCGTCGAAGACGGTCACGACCGTGGACGCCTCGCCGGGCAGCCGCAGCAGCACCGAGGTGATGGTGCCGCCGTACTGGGCGCCGTAGAAGATGCCCGCGAGCATGATGATCGCGGTCACCGGCTCGATGCCGAAGGTGAGCGGCAGCAGGATCGCGATCGTGGCCGCGGGGCCGAGGCCCGGCAGCACGCCGACCAGCATCCCGATCACCACGCCGATCAGGCAGTAGACCAGGTTGGTCGGTTCGAGGACGACGCCGAACCCGTCGAGCATCGGGGCCAGGGAGTCCAAGGCCGCTCCTAGAAGAGGTGGGGGATCGGCACCGCCAGGACACCGACGAAGACGAGGTAGAAGGCGACCACGATCCCGGCGGAGGTCAGCAGGGACAGCCGCCAGGACTCCCGGCCGAGGAAGCGCAGCCAGCAGACCGACAGCAGCAGGGCCGGGATCTCGAAGCCGACCACGCCGATCACGGCGACGAAGCCGACCATGCTCGCCAGCCCGAACACCACCCGCCAACTCGCCGAGGAGAAGGCCTCGGCGTCGCGGGTCTGCCGGGCCCGCACCGCCAGCGCGATGCCGAGGCAGGTGATCGCGGTGCTCACCAGGAACGGCCAGGTGCCGGCCGAGGGCTCGGCCGCGCTGCCCAGCCCCAGCGGCACGGAGCCGGCGATCCCGGCGATCCCCAGCGCGGCGACCGCGGCCGCGGCCACCGCGTTGCCCAACGGCCCCGCCGGCGGCGGGCGGTGCTCGGCGTCCTCGGGCGGGGCGCCGGCGGCGGGGCCGTCCGCGCGTCCGGGTTCCGCGGCGGTCAACTCGCCTCGCCGAGGTCGATGCCGTACTCATCGATGGTGGCCCGGTAGCTCTCCAGGGCGGCGGTCCACTCCTCGACCACCTGCGCGCCGTCGACCTCGTGCGGGGTGAGCAGGTTCTCCTCGTTGAAGGTCTGGTACTGCTCGGAGGCGAAGGCGGTCTCGAATGCCTGCCGCAGCCGGTCCACCGTCGCCTCGGGGGTGCCGCCCGGCGCGACGATCGCGCGGAACTGGGAGACCTGGACGTCGTGGCCGGCCTCCACCGCCGTGGGGACGTCGGGCAGGTACTGGTTGCGCTCGGCCGCGAAGGTGACGAGCGGGGTCAGCTCGCCCGCCTCGATCTGCGCGATCGCCTCGCCGAGCTGGATGGAGGCGACGTCCACCTGGCCGCCGAGGACCGCGGTCAGCGCGGGCGAGCCGCCGTTAAAGGGGACGGCGGTGCCCTCGATCCCGGCCTGCGCGAACAGCAGTTCCTGGGACAGCTGGCTGCCGGTGCCGACGCCGGTGGTGCCGTACTGGATCTCCTCGGTGCTCGCGGTCAGGTCGTCGAGGCTGCTCAGGCCGGAGTCGGAGGCGGAGACCAGGACGTAGTCGTCCTGGGAGATCCCGGTGACGACCTCGTAGTCGTTGATGTCGACGGCCTCCTCCTCGGAGACCGCGAGCGGGGTGATCGCGATGAGGGAGGCGTTGATGACCATGATGTGCTGGCCGTTCGGCTCGCGGCCGGCCAGCTCGTTGGCGGCCAGCGCGCCGTTGGCGCCCGGGGTGTTCACCACCGGCATCGGCACGCCGAGGTCGTCGGAGGCCACCTCGGCGAGGGCGCGGCCGATCAGGTCGGTGCTGCCGCCGGGGTCCTGGCCGACCACCAGGGTGACCGGCCCGTTCGGGAAGTCCCCGCCGCCGCCGGAGAGGTTCCCGCCGCACGCGGCGACGGAGAGCGAGAGCGCGGCGATCGCAAGCGCGGTCGCCGTCCCCCGGCGTGCACGCCGCCGGGCCAGTGCCTGAGTCATGTGCTTCCCTTCGGTCCGCTGGCCGCCCCCCGATGCGCATTGTGAGCGCTGTCACGTAGGACGCTCGGCAGCCTAGGAGGCGGCTTCCATGCCTGTCCAAGGCAAATCAGGTATGAAGTGATACCTTTTCTGCATCATGTTCTCCTTCGACCAGCTGCGCGGATTCGTCGCCGTCGCCGAGGAGCTGCATTTCGGCCGGGCCGCCGAGCGGCTGGCCATCACGCAACCGCCGCTGAGCCGCCAGATCCAGAAGCTGGAGCGCTCGATCGGCGTGCAGCTGTTCGAGCGGGACCGGCGGCGGGTGGAGCTGACCGCCGCGGGCGCCGCCTTCCTGGTCGAGGCGCGCCGGCTGCTCGCCCTGGCCGACGGCGCGCCCGACCTGGCCCGCCGCATCTCGGCCGGGTCGAGCGGAACGCTCAAGATCGGCTTCACCGCCGCCTCCTCGTACGGCACCCTCGGGCGGCTGCTGAACGGCCTGGAGGAGGTGCTGCCGGAGATCGACATCGAGCTGTTCGAGATGGTCACCCGGGAGCAGGTCGCGGCGCTGCTGCGCGGCGAGGTGGACGTGGGGCTGGCCCGGCCGCCCTTCGACGACACGGCCTTCGGCTCCCGGGTGCTGCTGCGCGAGCGGCTGCTGGTCGCGGTGCCCGACGGGCACCCGCTGGCGCTGCGGGGCGGACCCGTCACCGGCGACGACCTGGTCGGCCTGCCGCTGATCATGCACTCCCCGACCCGGGCCCGGTACTTCTACGACCTCATCGTGGGGCTGCTGCCCATCGCGCACCAGAACGTGGTGCACACGGCCAGCCAGATCCTGACCATGGTCTGGCTGGTGGCGGCCGGGCGCGGGATCGCCTTCGTGCCCGAGTCCGCGGTCGGGCTCGGCGTCGCGGGCGTCGCCTACCTCGAACTCGCCGGCCTCGGCGACACCCGGGTCGAGCTGCACCTGCTGTGGACGCGGGAGTCCCAGAACCCGGCGCTGTGGCGGGCCCTGGACGTGTGGCTCGCGCAGCAGGCCGACGCGAGCTGATGTCCGTCCGGTATCAGTTGATGCCCAACGAGTCTTGGACAGCATCGATCACCGCTCCCTACGGTATGGCGACACAGCCCGGGGCCCGGTCCAGGAGCACCCCGATCCGCCGAACCAAGGACGACGCGTGAGTCTGATGCACCCCGGTGAGCTGGCCGACCGGCTAAGGTCCGGCCTCCTGTCCTTCCCCGTCACCCACTTCGACGCGGAGCTCGCGTTCGACGAGGGCCGCTACCGCGAGCACCTCGCCTGGCAGGCGAGCCACGGCGTGGCCGGGCTGTTCGCCGCGGGCGGCACGGGCGAGGGCTTCTCGCTGACCCCGGCCGAGATCGACCGGGTGGTCCGCACCGCGGTCGACGAGGTCGGCGGCACGGTGCCGGTGCTGGCCCCGGCGACCGGCGGGACGGCGAGCGCCGTGGCCCAGGCCCGCGCGGCCCAGGAGGCCGGGGCCGACGGCGTGCTGCTGCTGCCGCCCTACCTGACCGAGGCGCCGCAGGCCGGGCTGGTGGAGCACGTGAGCGCGGTCTGCGCCGCCACCGACCTGGGCGTGATCGCCTACAGCCGCGCCAACGCGGTGTACACCGACGAGACCGTCGCGGTCCTGGCCGCCCGCAACGCCAACCTGATCGGGCTCAAGGACGGCGTCGGCAATGTCGAGACGATGGCGCGCGTGTACGCCAAGGTCGGCGAGCGGCTGATCTACATCGGCGGGCTGCCCACCGCCGAGACCTTCGCCCTGCCGCTGCTCCAGCTGGGTGTGAGCACCTACTCCTCGGCCCTGTACAACTTCCTGCCCGAGTTCGCGCTGGACTTCTTCGCGGCGGTCCGCGCCCAGGACCGGGAGGCGGTCTACCGCAGACTGAACGACTTCGTGATCCCCTACATCGACATCCGGGACCGCTCTCGCGGCTACGCGGTGTCCATCGTCAAGGCCGGGCTGACCGCGGTCGGCCGCGACGGCGGCCGGGTCAGGCCGCCGCTGAAGGACCTCACCGCGGCCGAGGCCGAGGAGCTGTCCGCCCTGATCAAGCGGGTCTCCTGAGCCCCGCCCCGCAGACCCGACCCGTCCGACCCAGCGCAGGAGGAACCCAGGTGCCCGTTCATGGCCGGCGGACGCCCACGGTGGCGAGCGTCGAGGTGGTGCCGGTGGCTGGGCACGACAGCATGCTGCTGAACCTCAGCGGCGCGCACGGCCCCTTCTTCACCCGCAATATCGCGGTGGTGACCGACAGCGAGGGCAGGACCGGCCTCGGGGAGGTGCCGGGCGGCGAGGCGATCAGGAGCATCATCGCCGAGGCGGCCGGCATGCTGGTGGGCCGCCCGGTCGCCCGGCTGAACCGGCTGCTGCGCGAGGTCGGCGACGCCTTCGCCGGACGCGACGCCGCCGGGCGCGGCGAGCAGACCTTCGACCTGCGCTCCACCGTCCACGCCGTCACGGCGCTGGAGTCGGCCCTGCTCGACCTGCTCGGGCAGCACCTGGAGGTGCCCGTCTGCGAGCTGCTGGGCGAGGGGCGGCTCCGGGACCGGGTGCCGGTCCTCGGCTACCTGTTCTTCATCGGCGACCGCCGGGCCGCCCCGCTGCCGTACCTGGCCGAGGCGGAGCCCGCGGACGCGTGGGAGCGGCTGCGGCGCGAACCCGCGCTGGACGCCGATGCCGTGGTGGCGCTGGCGGAGGCGGCGCGGGAGCGCTACGGCTTCCGCGACTTCAAGCTCAAGGGCGGCGTGCTGGCCGGCGAGGAGGAGGTGGCGGTGGTGCGCGCCCTGGCCGCCCGCTTCCCCGACGCCCGGATCACCATCGACCCCAACGGCGCCTGGTCGCTGGCCGAGGCCGTCCGGCTCTGCTCGCAGTTGCGCGGGGTGCTCGCCTACGCCGAGGACCCGTGCGGCGCGGAGGGCGGCTACTCGTCCCGGGAGGTGATGGCGGAGTTCCGCCGGGCCACCGGCCTGCCGACGGCCACCAACATGGTCGCCACCGACTGGCGGCAGCTGGCGCACAGCGTCCGCTCGCACGCGGTGGACATCCCGCTGGCCGACCCGCACTTCTGGACCATGCGCGGCTCGATCCGGGTGGCCCAGCTCTGCGACGACTTCGGGCTCACCTGGGGCTCGCACTCCAACAACCACTTCGACATCTCTCTGGCCATGTTCACCCACGTCGGCGCCGCCGCCCCCGGCGCGATCACCGCGCTGGACACACACTGGATCTGGCAGGACGGCCAGGCGCTGACCCGCGAGCCGCCGCGCATCGCCGAGGGCGCGATCGAGGTGCCGGCCGCGCCGGGACTCGGTGTGGAACTCGACCGGGAGGCGCTGGCCACGGCGCACGAGCTGTACCTGGAGCACGGCTTGGGCGCCCGCGACGACGCCGCGGCGATGCGCCACCTCGTCCCCGGCTGGACCTTCGACCCCAAGCGCCCGGCGCTGGTGCGCTGAGGCCGGATCCCGTCCCCGGCCCGGCCTACGGCGCCGTGCCCGCGCTCATCGTGGCCGCAGTGCCCGTGTCGGAGCCGCGCGCCGCGGCCGCCCCGGTCGGCGGTCAGCCGCTCCGGCGGGCGCGGTAGGCCCGCTGGCGGCAGGCGGGCGAGCAGTAGCTGCGCGGCCGGCCCGCGGCGGGGCGCTCGACGGGCCTGCCGCACACCTCGCACTTGCTTTCGTCACGGCTTTCGTCACGGACGCGGGCCTCGATCCCGTCGAGCACCCGCTGCAGGCCGAACTCGAAGGGGTCGAGCGGAGTGTCGTAGGCGCCCTGCTCGTACAGGCGGCTCAGGGTGGGATAGCGGTCGAAGTGCGCGAACAGGGAGTCGCGCCGGTTCCACCACTCCTGGTCGCTCACCCCGGTGCTGCGCTCGGCGCGCACCGCCACCGCCGACTGGCGGGCCGCGCTGCCCGCCAGTCCGGCCAGCAGCTCCACCGACGCGACCACCTCGGCGGGCGGCAGGCCGGTGCGCGCCACGATCTCCAGTCCGCGCTCGAAGGCGGCCACGGCGCGCGGCCCCGGCACGTGCCGGACGTCGACCGTCTCCACCAGCCACGGGTGGCGCCGGTACGCCTCCCGCTCCCGCCTGGCCCAGGTCTCCAACTCCGCGCGCCACTCGGCGGCGCCTTTGGCGCCGGACGGCTCGTGCTCGTCGTGGACCGCGTCGCGCATGAGGTCGAGCAGCTCCGTCTTGCCCGGCACATGCCGGTAGAGCGCCATCGTGGTGAAGCCGAGCCGTTCGGCCAGCCGCCGCATCGAGACGGCGGCCAGCCCCTCGGCGTCGGCCAGCTCCACCGCGGCGCGCACGATCCGCTCCAGGCTGAGGCCGCGGCGGGCCCCGGTGCCCCACAGCAGCTCCGTACTGCGCTCGGGATCGGCCATCCACTCCCCCTTGTCATGTATATGCTGTCTACCAGAAGTGTACGTTGTAGACATACGAAGGAGGAGTCCGATGATCTTCGTCGACCCGTCTGGCGACGATGCGGGACCCGGCACCGCCGAGCGGCCGTTCGCGACCCTGGAGCGGGCCCGCGACGCGGCCGCGCCGGGAGACGTGGTCCAGCTCAGAGCCGGCACCTACCGCCTCGCCGACACCTTCCGGCTGTCGGCCGAGCACTCCGGCGTCAGCTACCAGGCGTACGGCTTCGGCACCGGCACGCAGGAGGAGGTGGTGCTCAGCGGCGGACGCCGGGTCACCGGCTGGACCGCCGGCGCCGACGGCACCCACCGCGCCGAACTGCCCGGCCCGGCGCCCCGCCAGCTGTACGTGCGCGGGCGCCGCGCCGAACGCTCCTCCGTCCCGCTGGCGGACCAGGGCCTGGTCCGCACCGCGGACGGCTACACCGTCGACGGCACCGGGCCTCAGTCCTGGCGCGGCGACGTGGAGATCGTCTACCGGGGCGCCTATCCGTGGTCGGAGGCGCGCTGCCCGGTGGCGTCCGTCTCCGGCGACGCGCGCTCGACCACCATCGAGATGGCCCGCCCCGCCTTCGAACGCGCCGCGCGCCTCTACCACTGGGTCATCTCCTGGCAGAGCCCCGACGCCACCGACACCGGCGGCGAGGACGCCTACGCCGTCGACTCCCCCACCTCCGCCGAGAACAGCCCCGCCTTCCTCACCGACGGCACCTTCGCCACCGAAGGCACGGTCGTGCACCTGCGCCCGCACCGCGCCGACGAACTCGACGACGTGGTGGCGCCGGTGCTGGAGACCCTGGTGCACGCACGCGGCGCGCACGACATCGCCTTCCGCGGCATCACCTTCGCCGAGGCGACCTGGCGGCACCCGTCCTCGCCCATGGGCTTCCTGCACTACCACGGCAACGGCTACGACGACGGCACCGGAGATCTCCAGGTCATCACCTTCGCCGAGGGGCAGGGCCAGGTGACCGTGCCGACCGGCGAGGCGAGCATCCCCGGCAACGTCCTCTTCGAGGACTGCTCCCGGGTCACCCTGGCGGGCTGCCGCTTCACCCGGCTCGGCGGTGTCGCGCTGGAGTTCCGCGGCGCGGGCACCGGGAACGCCGTGCTCGGCGGCGAGATATCCGAGATCGCGGGCGGCGGCCTGGTGATCGGCGCCGGGGCGCGCGAGCACCGCGTGGCGGACACCCGCGTCCACCGGATCGGCCTGGACTACCACGGATCGCCGGCCGTACTGGTCACCGGCTCCGACGGCACCGTCATCGCGCACAACGAGATCCGCGAGCTGCCGCACGCGGGCATCGTCGTCTACGAGGGGCGCGGCACCCAGGTGCTGAACAACCTCGTCCACGACACCATGCGGGTGCTCGCCGACGGAGGCGGTATCTACCTGTCGGGACCGCAGGGCGGCTCCTACGCCAGCGGCGCGCTGGTCCGCGGCAACGTCGTCCGCGACACCGTGACCCCGTGGAACTTCGCCCTGTACCCCGACTACGGCGCCGCGTGGGTCACCGTCCAGGGCAATATCGTGCAGCGGGCCGACAAGGCGGCCGCGCTGGAGGTGTCGCCGCCGCAGCGGCACGTCGCCTTCGTCGGCAACCTGTGGGACGCCGACCCCGGCCCGGCGCCCGCCGGCACCCTGCTCGCCGACAACAGGGTGCTCCCGGCCGACGCCTTCGACACCGACCCGGTCGCCGCCGACATCGCGGCGGCCGCCGGACCCCGTCCGCCCCGCGAGCACGCGGCGGGCGACGAGCACGCAGCGGCCCGCGCGGGAGGGGAGTGACCATGCCGGACTGGACCACCGTCCCCATCCTGCCCTGCGCGGACATCGACGAGATCATCGACTTCTACCGCCTGCTCGGCTTCGAGCGCGGCTACCGGCAGACCCGGCCGAACCCCAGCGCCAGCGTCGCACGCGACGGCATCGAACTGCAGTTCGCCGCCATCGACGGCTTCGACCCGGAGTCCTCCTACGGCTCGTGCATCATCGCCGTCGACGACACCGCCACCGTGTTCGAGGAGTTCGCGGCCGGCCTCCGCGCCGCACACGGCAAGCTGCCGCTGGCCGGCATCCCGCGCATCACCCGCCCCCGCCGCCGACGCAACTCCGGCCCCGCGCCCGGCTTCACCGTGGTCGACCCCGGCGGCAACTGGATCCGCTTCTTCACCAGGCCCGGCAGCACACCCGCCCCGGCCGAAGAAGTTCCGACCGGACCGCTCGCCCGGAGCCTGGAGAACGCCGTCGTACTCGGCGATTCCAAGGGCGACACCCGGCAGGCCGCCAAGATCCTGGACGGCGCCCTCGCCCGGCACGGCACCACCGCCCCAGCGGCCGCCCTGGTGACCGCCTTCGCCTACCGAGCCGAACTGGCCATCAGACTGGACGACCCCGGCACGGCACGCACCCTCCTCGACCGCGTCCGAGCCACCCCCTTGGACGCCACCGAACGCGCCCGACTCACCGACACCTTGGCCGCGGCGGCCGAGCTGGAGAGCGCCATCGGGACGATCGCCGAACCGGCGCCGGACCCCGGTGCGGCCCGCCACGACAGCGGGTGAGGCGCGCGGACTCGTATGCTCTCTGTCCACGGTCGCCGCGACGGGAAGGGGGCGTCCGGCGTGGTGCGGGACGGAGCGGAGCCGGCGCGGGCGGCCGCGCCCCAGCCGGGCGGCTGCCTTGAGCTGCTGGTCGTGCTGCGTAGCGGCGTCACCCTGGTCACCTGGTGGCTCTGCTCGGCGGTGCTGCTGGGCGTGCTGGCGCTCGGCGGGGACGGGCCGGGCGGGGTCGACGGGCTGATCGCGGTCACCGGGGTGCTGGCCGTCGCGGGGCCCGTGCTGCTGTACGTGTTGGTCAAACCGCTGTGCCTGGCCGGGCGGCTGCTCGCCCGCCGCTTCGGCCGGCACCGGGTCACCGGCGCCCTGGTCCTGCTGTACGTGCTGGTCATCGTGGCGGCCGCGCTCGCCGGGCTGGTGGACGGCAGCGCCGGAACGGGTGTCGGCGTCGGCGTCCTGGCGGCGTCCGTGCTGACGCCCCCGGTGGCGGTCTACGCCGCGCTGCGCCGCGACCGGCTGCCCGAGGACGGCGAGGCCGCCGCCCAGCGGGCGCGGGCGGCCGGGGCCCGCCGCCAGGACCTGGCCTGGCGCGCGAAGCTGCGCGACTACACCGGACGGGCGCCCGCCGTCCGCTTCGGCGACGAGGTGCTGCACCGGGAGCGGATGCCGCTGGCCTGGACCCTGCTGTGCCTGAGCGGATACGCCGCCGGAATCACCTGGATGTGGGTCGACCTGGACGCCCCCGACCACCAGGACCTCACCGCGTGGCTGCTGATCTCGGGGGTGCTGCTGCTGTTCCCGGTGGCCCCGCTGCTGATCGAGCCCGCCATGAAGTTCCGCTACAACCGGATCACGCTCACACCGGAGGTGCTGAGGGTGGGGCGGCACCGCGTCGCCGTGGCCGAACTGCTGCCCGGCCGGACGGCGTCGGCAGCGCCGGGCGCCCCGCCGCCCGCACCCTTCCGGGCCGCCGCGCGGCAACCCGGCCGGCTCCTCCGGCTCGGCGGCCGCCCCCAGTGGTCGGGCGCCCCGATGGGCTGGACGACCGTGTTCATCCCCACGACGCGCGACGACGTCCTGGCCATCGCGTCCCGCCGCCCCGAACGGCTGACGGCCGCCCTGTCCCGCGTCGCGGAGCGGCAGACCGTGGGCTGAGCGGACCGGTCCGGCACGTCCCCGCCTACGCCCCGCTGTCGGCTCCGGCCACCGCCGCCCACGCGCATCAACGCCTTACGGCACCCCGCCCGTGCGCTCGTCGCGCCAGCGCACGGCCAGCTGGGTGCGGCTGGTGCAGCCGGTCTCGGCCAGGATGCGGGTGAGGTGCTTCTTGACGGTCTCGGTGCTGATGAACAGGCGCTGGGCCACCTGCTGGTTGGTGAGGCCGTCGACGACCAGCGCGGCGACCTCGCGCTCCCTCGGGGTGAGGCGCCACGGGCGGTCCGTCGCCGAATCGCGGGCGCGCAGCAGGTGCTCGGCGGCGATCGGGGCGAGGTGCCGCCGCAGCGAGCGCATGACCGCCAGGTCGCGCGGCGCCGCGCCGCTGGGGTCGCGCACGGCCACGCCCACGTACAGGGCGCCCCAGGGGCCGCCGTCGACGACCATGCTCATCTTGTCGGGGATGCCGTTGGGGCGCAGGAAGTGCTCGACGTAGCGGCGGTGGGCGTCGGCGAGGGTCAGGTCGGCCAGGGTCAGCACGCCCCGCTCGGTGAGCAGCCGCATGGCGTCGGCGGTGAGGAAGGGGTCGTCGGCCGCCCACCGCGCGGTGTACTCGTCCAGGAAGTCCGGCGAGTACCCGCTCTTTATGCCGCCGCCGTCGCGCATGGCCTCGGCGAGGGTGGCGCCGTGCAGCACGGCGAGGGTGGTGTAGCCGAACCAGCTCTGCAGCGCGTGCAGCAGCCTCTCGCAGAAGACGGCCAGGTCAGGGGCGCGGTCGACCGCTTCGAGGATGCCGACGAGCCGGCGGTAGTCCTCCAGCGCGAGCGCTTCGCCCGCCGGGAGCGGCCGTGCGCGGCGCGGCGACCGGTCGATCACCATGTAGGACTTGCGCGGGGCGGCGACCCGCGACACCGCGGACCTCGTGTGCTCTGCGGCCATGACGCCCATTATCCGCTCGCGCCGGCATCCGCGCCGCCCAGACGCGTCTTCCACCTTTGGGCCGTACCGCTCGGCGGGGCGGGTCGGCATGATCGTGAGTCGCACGAGGTATCGCGATCTCCAGGAGAGCACACCCGTATGAACGACCGTCCGAAGGCAGAGACCGCCGCCCGCACCACCCGGCGCTGGTTCATCACCGGCGCCAACAGCGGGCTGGGCGCCTCCTTCACCCGCGCCGCCCTCCGCGCCGGCGACACCGTCATCGCCGCCGTGCGCCGCCCCGAGACCGTCGCCCGGCTCGTCGAGGAGCACCCCGGCCGCGTCTCGGTGGTCCGGCTCGACGTCGCCGACCCCGAGCAGTGCCGGCAGGCCGTCCACCAGGCGCTCGCCGACGGCGGCCAGATCGACGTCCTGGTGAACAATGCGGGCTACGGCCTGGTCGGCGCCGTTGAGGAGACGACGGAGGAGGAGCTGCGCGACGGCTTCGAGGTGATGTTCTTCGGCGCCATGCGGCTGGTCAGACTGCTGCTCCCGCACATGCGCAGGCGCGGCAGCGGCGCGATCGTGCAGGTCAGCAGCATGGGCGGGCTGATGACCTTCCCCGGCAACGGCGCGTACTGCGCGGCCAAGGGCGCCCTGGAGCAGGCCAGTGAGGCGCTCGCCGCCGAAGTGGAGCCGCTGGGCATCCAGGTCCTGATCGTGGAGCCCGGCGCCTTCCGCACCGAGTTCGCCGGACCCGCGCTGCTCGCCAGCGCGGAGATCGACGACTACGCCAAGACCGTCGGCGCCGTCCGCGCCCGACTCGCCGCCGCCGACGGCACCCAGCCCGGCGACCCAGACAAGGCGGCCGCCGCCGTCGTGTCCCTTCTCGGCCGCCACGACGCGCCCCTGCGCCTCGCCCTGGGCGCGGACGCCGTCCAGGCCATCCGCGCCAAGCTGGCCGCCGTGACCGCCGACCTCGACCGCACCGCGGAGCTGAGCCACAGCACGGCCATCGACTAGTCCGGACCGCCGCGCCGCGTCCGGGGGCCCGGGCGCGGCACAGGCGTGCCCGCAGGGCCGGGCGCCCGGACGCCGGACCCGGTCGGCCGGAGCCTTCAAGGTGCGATGCGTCGATGCGGAAGCCCCGGGCCCCAGCCGACTCGCTCAACGGAATGGCCGGCCGGACGGGACCTGGCTCCTGCCCGGCCCTGCCTCAGGCTCCGCGGGCGGCAGGTAGGGGCCGAAGTGCTCGGCCAGCAGGTCGGCGACGGCGGCCGCGTCGCGGGTCCCGTCCACCTCGATCACCCGGATGCCGAGGCGGCGGGCCGAGCGCACGGCGTCGTCGGCGACGAGGCGGTCGCGGGCCAGCCGGTTGCGCTGCGCCCGCTCGGGATCGCTGAGGCCGAGGCCGAGCCCCGACGCCCGCGGCATCCGGCGCGCCTGCTCGCGGCGGAACTCCTCGGTGGGGACCATCACCACCATCCGCCGCGGCGAGTCCAGGAGCGGCGCCACCAGTTCGGGCCGCAGCCCCCACCCCTCCGCGATGACCGGCCGTCCCGACACCAGCGCCCGCAGGTCGTCCAGCGCCCAGCCGAAGCGGACCGGGAACCCCGCCAGCGTCTCGGCGGCCATCTCCTCCGGCGCGGTGCGCACCCAGACGTCCTCGGGATCGGGACCGGCGGGCGACCGGCCCGCCCTGACCCGATGGGCGACCCGCCGGTCGTCGTGCGCCCGGGCATCGTGGAAGTCGTAGTGGTAGACGGTCACCCCGTACCGTCCGGCCAGCGCCCTGGCCGCGGTCGACTTCCCGGCCCACTGCCCGCCCCCGATCCACAGCGCCCGGCGCAGTGTCCCGAACGGATCCCACACCCCGCCGCCGTCCGGCCGCTGGTCCATACGACGCCTCCGATCACGGGCACCCGGGTGCGACGCCGCGCGTCCACGGGCATGCGGATGCCTTCTGACGAGGATGGCAGGCATCGGGTCGGTCCTGATGACCATGGATCGTTTCCCGAGGGGCGATGGACCGGACACCGCGCTCCACGCTCCCGAACCGGGTAGACCGCGTGGGTGGCCGCGAGCGTCGCGGACAACGCCCGGCCCGTCACGGCCGCCGGACCGCCGGTCGGGCGGGTCGGCCATGGGTCCCGGTGACGTCGTGGCCGGTTCGGGACGGTGCCCGACGGAGCGTGTCCGGGCGCGTCGGTGACGCGCGGGATCGAGAGCGGTCGCGGGCCGCCGATCGGATGCCGTCACCGCGGGGCGGCGCGCACCCGGTGCGCGCGGCCTGGCGCATGCGCGCTATGGGCCCCAGGGCCGAGGCCGTCCGCTGGACCGTCCCCGAGTTCCCACCGCCCAGGGGGTTCAGGCGCGGGCGTCCGTGGCCGCAGGACGGGCACCGTCGCGGAAGACGAGCAGGTAGCGCCAGAAGAGCAGCCTGCGGATCGTACAGCCCGGCAGCAGCGCCGCCGCCTCGGCGCGGACCTGACGCAGCGGCATCAGCGGCGGTCGTACCGGCGCCTTCACGCGGGTCCGGGCGGCCGGAGCGCGGCGCAGTGCATCCCCCGCCGCGACGGCGAGCCGGGCGGCGGCGTTGACCGGCACCGCCGGCAGGCTCCACGCCAGATCGGCCGCCGTCCGCTCCGGATAGCAGCCCAGGATCACCAGCACACCGCCGGGCGCGAGCGCCTCCCGCAGCGCGGCGACCGTGCCGAAGGGCACGTGGTGGATGCTCGCCAGGCACGAGATGTAGTCGTACCGGCCCGCCGGCAGCTCCATCCGGGTGATGTCCCCCTGCTCGAAACGCGGTCCGCCGTCCGTCCCGGCCGACAGCGCGCGGGCCACGGCGATGACCTCCGCCGCCGGATCGACCGCGTCGACCGCCACCCCCAGCCCGGCCAGCCGCCGCGCGAACCGCCCCGTCCCGCACCCGACGTCCAGCGCCGTCCGGCACCCGCGCGGCACGAACCGCAGCAGCAGCCGGTGGTAGTGGTCATTGTGGTCGAACGGCACCGTCCGACTGTGCCACAGCACCGCCCGCCGCGCGTCCGGCCGGCGTCGCGGCGTCCCGTCGAACCTGGAGGGGCGGGCCGACACACGCTGCGGCCGTGGTGCCGTCGCGTCGCCGACGCTCAGGCGCGGACTCAACGCGTCGCGGCTCCGGCCGGGCACCGGCGGCCGTCCCGTGCCTCGGTGGCCGGAACGGTGTGGTCGTGGTCGGGATGGGCACGAACGCACGAGCACGGGTGCTGAGCGGTGGTCCATGCGTGTGAGCAGGCCCCGGACAAGGACGGGTCCCAGGCAGCATGGCCGTCCCGCCTCTCGACGGCCGGTGCGCTCGCCGAGTGGCTGGATGGTCCGGTGTGGAGGGTGCCAGGGCGGCCGCGTGGCAGGGCTTTGGTGTAGGAGCGGTTCAACCGGGCATGCCGTGAGCCTCCGGTCGTTGACGGCGTCGTCGGTTCGCCGGCGGAAAGGGGGATGTCCGTGACGCACTCCATCGCTTCCCAGCAGACACTAACGCGGCACGACGAACCCGTGCCGCCGGCCAAGGACTCGCCGGAATGCGCGTGCGAGGCCACCATCGCCGATCTCAAGGCGGCGCTGGTGTCCGCCGCGGTGATCAATCAGGCGGTGGGGGTGCTGATGGCGCAGTCGGACTGCGATGCCGACAGCGCCTTCTCGATGCTCGCCCAGGCGTCGCAGCGCACCAACCGGAAGGTGCGCGTGGTCGCCGAGTCCATCGTGGCGCGCTACGCGCGGCCTCCGCACGGCCCGGAGTGGTTCGACGGGTGAGGGCGCCGCACGCCGGAGGGCGTGGGCCGACTGCGAGCCGCAAACCAGCAGCCGTGAATCAGCTGCGGGCCGCGCGGCGGGTGAGTTCGATCACGGCTTGGGCCGCTTCGGTGAGGGAGTAGCGGGGGTCGGCCAGGGACTCCGCTACGACGGCGTCGATGGCGCCGCTCAGGATGATCGCGTGGGTGCGGGGGTCGATGTCGTCGCGGTACTCGCCGGAGGACTTGGCGGCTTCGATCAGTTTGGCGAGCGGTTGCCGGCGGCCGGGTGAATCGGGGGTGTCGGCGATGCCGGTGGCGTTGGCGTCGTCGAGGGCTTCGACGATCATGCGGGTGTGGTCCGGGTGCCGGTCCATGTGGCCGATCAGGGCCGATATGTAGGCTTCGACGGCCGCGGCGGGTGAGTCGGCGGCGTGGATGGCCGCCGCGACCTGCTCGGTGAGGGCGGCCATGACGGTGTCGTAGGCGGCTCTGATGACGGCGTTCTTGGTGTCGAAGTGGTAGAGCACCGCCGCCTTGGAGATGGACGCGGCGGCCGCGATGCGGGCCAGTGAGGTGCCGGCGTAGCCGTGCTCGGCGATGAGTCCGATGGTGAGCCGGATGATCTGCTCCCGGCGGGCCTGCTCGGTGAGGGTGGGGGCCCGTCCGCCGCTGGTGTCGGCCGCGCGTCTGGGGGAACGGGCCATCGTCAGGCGTCCTTCCGTCGGAACCGGGAGTCGGCGATGCTGAGCACGGCGCCCGTCCAGACCGCCAGGGACAGGAAGCCGGCCGGCGCGCCGATCGCCTCGGCGCCCACCGCGATGCCCGAGATGCTGTGCAGGGCGGCGAGCGGGGTGATCGGGGTGACCACGGCTCCGACTGCGGAGCCGAACCACCCGGCGATCGCCGACAGGACGAGGACGGCCAGCGGAGCCACGATACCGAGCGCGGTGGAGCGGAACGCGAACGCGGCCGCGACGGCCAGCACACCGTAGAACACGGGCATCAGCACGCTGCCGGCCAGCAGCCGCACACCGCCGTCCGCGAAGACGGCGCCGGCCGGCGCCCCGGCCGAGGCGCCCACGCCGAGGGCGACGACACCCACGGCCAGCGCGGCCGACACGCCGATGGCGGCGGCCGCCAGCGCGAGCGCGAGCACCTTCGCGGCCAGCAGCCGCCCCCGGCGCGGGGTGACGGCGAGGCTCTGCTGGATGAGCCCGGTCGCGTACTCGGATCCGACGGCGAGGGCGGCCAGCACGACCACGACCAGGGCGGCCGCGTCGATGCCCAGCGCCGAGGCGCTGAGCAGTTCGGCCGGCGCCACCTCGTCGATCGCGCGGCCCTGGGTGACCGGCAGGCTGAGGCAGAACACCAGCGCCGTCACCGGCGCGGCCGAGACGGCCAGGACGGCGAGCAGTCGCAGCGAGCGCTGCGAGCCGAGCTTGCCCAGTTCGGAGTGGAGCAGCGCGCGGAACGGCACCCGCCGCGCCTGGGTGGCGCTGGAACGGGGGACGGTCGGAACGGTCATGTGCTGAGCCTTTCGGTGCGGATGGGCCGTGCGGTTCGCGCTCGGCGCGGCGCCGGGGTGTTCGGATCGGCCGTGGACGCGCCGGTCGCTCGCGGCCGCCCTTGCGATGGGACCGGCCCGGCGAGACGGCAGGCCGGACCACGGCCGAGCGCGTTCGGACCGGAGTGCCCGGCGGGTCGCGGACGGACGTGCCCCGAGTCCGGCCCGAACCGCCGCTCGGCGATCCAGCGGAACAGAGGCCCGACAGACGACGGCGGACCCGAGGAAACGGACACCCGCGAGCGCGGCGGCACCCGCGCCCCCGCCAGCCCGTCCGGCGGCCGTCATCCGCTCGTCCTCTCCGACGTGGTGAGGTCCATGAAGGCCGCTTCGAGACCGGTGCGGCGCGGGGCGAGTTCGCGGAGGGCGACTCCGGCGCCGAGGGCGAGGCGGCCGATCTCCAGCGGGTCGAGGCCCGTGACGTCGAAGGCGTCCGGGGTGGCGGGGGCGTGCTCGACGCGGGCACCGCGCTGTCGGAGTTCGGGCACCAGCGCGCGGGCGCCCGGGCCGTCGACGCGGACGCTGCCGGCGGTGCGGGCGGCCAGCTCGGCGACACCGACGCTGGCGAGCAGTTCGCCCCGGGCGATGACGATGACGTGGTCGGCCGTCGCCTGCATCTCGTTCATCAGGTGGCTGGAGACGAGCACGGTGCCGCCGGCGTCGGCGAACTCCTTGAGCAGGCCGCGCAGCCAGACGATGCCCTGCGGGTCGAGGCCGTTGAGGGGTTCGTCCAGGATCAGCACGGAGGGGTCGCCCAGCAGGGCGGCGGCGAGCCCGAGCCGCTGGCGCATGCCGAGCGAGAGCGCGGCCGCCGGGCGGTCGGCCGCGTGCGCGATGCCGACGCGGTCGAGCGCGGCGCCGACCCGGCGGAGGTCGACGCCGGAGGCGCGGGCGATCCAGCCGAGGTGGGCCCGCGCGGTCCGGCCGGGGTGCACCGCCCCGGCGTCCAGCAGCGAG
Source organism: Allonocardiopsis opalescens (assembly GCF_003002095.1). Classification (GTDB taxonomy): domain Bacteria; phylum Actinomycetota; class Actinomycetes; order Streptosporangiales; family Streptosporangiaceae; genus Allonocardiopsis; species Allonocardiopsis opalescens. The sequence continues at coordinate 74,136 of NZ_PVZC01000005.1, forward strand.
CCGACGACCCGGGTGGGCGCCGGGATGCTCGCGTAGGGCACTCCGGCGATCAGCGCGCGGCCGGTGGTCGGCCGGTCCAGCCCGAGGATCACGCGCATAGTGGTGGACTTCCCCGCGCCGTTCGGACCGAGGAATCCGGTCACTTTCCCCGGTTCCACGGTGAAGCTCAGATCGCGCACCGCGACGGTGGCGCCGTAGCGCTTGCCGAGTCCTTCGACGCTGATCGTGCTCTCCACCGGACGGCTCCCACCTGCGCCGAAGCGCATCACTGACCACGTGGTCAGTAATCTAACCGTCTGGTAAGTATGCGTCAAACGGCTCCTTCGGAGGGGCGCTCCTGCACGGCCCGCGCACCCACCGCGCGGGACGGACGCCCCGAGCGATCAGGACGGCACCGCCCGTTCACGCCACCCGCCCGCCCGCCGCCGGAGCGCCCCGCAGTCCCCGCAGGTAGCCGCGCACCGGCGCGAGGTCGAGGCTGTCGTTGCGGTGGGCGATGTACTTGTCCGGCCGGACCAGGTACAGGCTCGGGCGGCGGACGCCGTAGCGCCGGTGGGCCTCGCCGCGCAGGTCGGCGAAGACGCCCTCGGCAGGCCCGGGCGGCAGGTGCCCCCGGGTGACCAGGTGGACCGCGGCGTCCCCGTCGACCGCCTGCCGCGCCCGGGCCGTCCAGTCGGCGAGCGCGGCCGGGTCGGCCTCCTCGGCGGCGAACAGCAGCAGGTGGTGGCCGGTGCCGCCGAGGACGCGCCGCAGCGCGACCGGCCCGGAGCGCGTCTCCAGGTAGGCGTCGCGGGCGAGCTCGCCGGCCTCGGGGCCGGGCCCGGCACCGTCGTTCCACGCCCGGACGGGCCCGCCGCGCCAGTCCTGGGAGACCAGCTCGCTGCCGCGGTAGCCGACCAGGTGCTCGCCGAGGGCGTCGGCGAAGCGCCGCTGCACGGCGGTGAGGCGGCTGAGCAGCCTGAGCGCGTGCCGGCGGGCCCGCCGGACGACGAGCGCGCGGCCGGTGGCGACCCGGGTGGCGGCGGAGGTGGTGCCGATGACGGCCTCGGCGACCGGTCGCCGCTCCGCCCCGTAGCCGTCCAGGATGTCGGCGCCGCCCGTCGCGGCGAGCGCGAGCTTCCAGCCCAGGTTGTACGCGTCCTGCATCCCGGTGTTCATGCCCTGCCCGCCGATGGGGCTGTGGCTGTGGGCGGCGTCGCCCGCGAGCAGCACCCGGCCCCGGCGGAAGGTCTCCGCCAGGCCCTCGCGGGCGGCGAAGGCCGAACTCCACCGCAGTTCGCGCGGGCGCGCGTCCAGCGGCGTGCGCTCGGCGACGGCCTGCGCGAAGTCGGCGAGGCCCGGCCGCTCGGGCGGCCTCCCGCCCGGCGTACTGGCCAGCACGCGCCAGTGGCCGCCGGGCATCGGGAAGACGGCGAGCACGCCGCCGCGGTCGAAGTAGACGTGGAAGCGGTCGCGCACCAGGTCCCAGTCGGCCGCGACGTCGCCGAGGATGAAGCCGCGCCGCAGGTCGGCGGTCCGCCAGCGGATGCCCGCCGCCCGGCGCACGGTGCTGTGCGCGCCGTCGCAGCCGGCCAGCCACCCGGCCCGGACCCGTTCGGTACCGCCGTCGGGGCGGACGATCTCGGCGTCGACTCCGTCCCCGTCGGCGCGCAGGCCGCTCAGCCTGGTCCGCCACTCGATCGTGACGCCCAGCTCCTCGGCCCGTTTCCGCAGCAGCTCCGTGGTCCGCCACTGCGGGACGCACAGGTCCATCGGGAAGGGCGAGTCCACCACCGTCACGTCCAGGACGGCCAGCAGGGCGGTGCCCTGGTAGAAGTTGAGCGCGTGCAGCGGCAGGCCGTGCCCGATCGCGGCCTCGGCCAGCCCGAGGTCGTCGAGCAGTTCCAGTGAGCGCGCCGCGACCGCGACGGCCCGGCTTTCGCGCAGGTCCGAGGGGCCCGCGTCGACCACCCGGGGCAGCACCCCGCGCCGCGCCAGCTCGATGGCGAGCACCAGTCCGGTCGGCCCGGCTCCCGCGATCAGCACGTCGGTGTCCGTCCTCATGTGCCACCTTCTTAGAAAACGAATGTTCGTTCTCTTTAATGGCAGCACGCGTCCGCCACCACGTCAAGAGCGAACGCTCGTTCTCTCAGTCGCCGCCGCGCGCCGACATGAGCGCGCGCAGCCCCGCGCGGAAGGCCGCCGGGTCGGCGCGGCCGAACACCGCGTGCTGGAGCAGGTAGCCGTCGACCAGGGCGATCAGCGCCCCGGCGATGTGCTCGGCGGGGACGTCGGCGGGCAGCAGCCCGCGCCGCTGGTGCCGGACCACCACGCCGCCCAGCACCGCCCGCGCCGCCGCCATCACCTCGTCCAGGCGCCCGGCCAGCTCGGGCGAGCGCAGCGCCTCCGCCCAGACCTGGACCAGCAGCCGGGCCGACTCCCGCGAACCCGACAGCGGCGGCCGGTCGACCCGCAGCACGGCGTCGACGATGTCGTCCAGCTCCGGCGGCTCCCCGGCGTCGTCGCCGAAGGCGGCCGCCAGCTCGGCCAGCGCGTCGGAGACGATCGCCGCGATGAGCGCGTCCTTGCCGCTGAAGTAGCGGTACACGGCGCCCACCGACAGGCCCGCCTCGGCCAGCACGTCCTGCATCGAGGTGGCGTGGAAGCCGTTGCGGACGAAGCAGCGCCGGGCGGCGTCCAGGATCTGCCGGCGGCGCGCGTCGAGGTGTTCCTTCGGCTTGCGGCTCATGGCGCCAATATAGAACGAGCGTTCCTTCACCCGGCTCCGGAGCGACCGACGCCTTCCCGTCCCCGCGACGCGGCGGCCGGGCGCGGCCGCCGCCGCGCCCACTGGCAGGATCGGAGACGTCCGCCGGATCCGGCGGGCCGCACGGTGTCAGGAGGTCCCCATGCCCGTCGCCTTCGAGGACCACGCCGAGATCGACGCGCCGCCCGGCGCGGTGTGGGCGGTGTTCGCCGATGTCGAGCGGTGGCCGGAGTGGACGGCGTCGGTGGAGTCGGTGCGGCTGCTGGACGGCGCCGGGCCCGAGGGGGCGCTCCGGGCCGGCGCCCGGGTCGCGGTCGAGCAGCCCGGGCTGCCACGGGCCGTCTACACCGTCACCGAACTGACCGAGGGCGCCTCGTTCACCTGGGAGGCCACGGCACCGGGCGTGCGCACCGCCGGCGAGCACCTGCTGCGGCCGGCGCCCGGCGGCGGCTGCGTCGCCACCGTCCGGCTGGTCCAGCACGGGCCCGTCGGACGCCTCGTCGCGCTGCTGACGGCCGGCCTCACCCGCCGCTACCTGCGGATGGAAGCCGCGGGCCTGAAACGGCGCAGCGAGGAGCGGGCCGCCGGCTGACCGCCCTCAGCCGGCCCTGAAGTCGCCCAGTTCCTCGATCAGCCGCTCGCGGGCCTGCTCCAGCCGCGTCCGGTAGGCCGGATCGAAGACCATCACCAGCCGCTTGTCCAGGGCGGCGCTGATCGACAGCAGCGGCGACCACACCGCCCGGTCGTCGACCGCCGCCTCGAAGGCCGCCGTGTGCATGGCGCGGTCCAGCCAGTCCGACAGCACCAGCGCCTGGTCCGCCGTCAAGCTGAGGGTGACGTCGTCCATACCGAGTCCCCGCCTTCCCGCCGACTCCGGTTCGTGGAACCTATCCGACGCGCGGCCGCTCCCCCGGCCCCCGCAGGGGGAGCGGCCGCCGCTCAGGCCGCGCAGTCGTACAGGGTGGACGGACCCGGGCCCATGAGGCGCGGCCCGCCGCCCTGGCCCTGCCCGCCCGCCTCGGGCACCGGCTCGCCGCCGTAGGCCGAGGGGTCCACGGGCGCGCAGTTGGCGCCGACCCACTCCAGCACGTCGGCGCCGCCGGGGCGCCCGCCCTCCGGGGAGGCGAGCACGAAGCGGAGTTCGCCGCCGGCCACGTACTCGGCCAGGCGCTCGGCGGTGGGGGCGTTCCCGCCGCCGCTGAAGCCGCCCATGGCCATGGCCGGCATCCCCGTCTCCAGGATGATCGACGCCGCCTCGTCGGACCCCACTGTCGCGGCCAGCCAGGTCTCGCCGTCGTGCTGGGCGAGCAGGTAGTCCAGCAGCTCGGGGTCGACGTCCATGCCGCCGCCCCCCGCGGTCCGCAGGCCGCCGCCCGGCGGCGGGGCCGTGCCGGACGCGCCGGGCGGCGGCTGCGCCGTGTTCGTCGGGCCGGCGCCCTGCGCCGCCGGTCCCGCCGTCGGATCGGTGCCGGTGATCGGAGTGCTCAGCGTGTGCGCGGCATAGGCGGCGGGCCCGGCCAGCAGCGCCAGCGCCGACACGCCCGCCGCGACCGCCGCCGCCCGGGACCAGTACGGACCGCTCCGGCGCAGCGCCCAGCCCAGCAGCAGCACCAGCGCCCCGGCGCCGGCCGCGGCGCCGACGGCGGGCGCCAGCCACGGCACGAACTCCGGGGTGCGCCGCAGCAGCACGACCGCCAGCGCCCCGCTCCCGGCCACCGCGGCCGCGGGCAGCCAGCCCCACCACCGGGACGTGCGGTACAGCCGCGCCAGGCCGACCGCGCCGATCCCGGCCAGGGCCGCCACCGCCGGGGCCAGTGCCACCGTGTAGTAGGTGTGCCAGATGCCCTGCGCGAAGCTGAACACGGCGTAGTGCACGAGCAGCCAGCCGCCCCACATCAGCGCCTGCGCCCGCCGCCCGTCGGTGCGCGGACGGCGTCCGGCCAGCGCCACCGCCACGGCGACGGCGAGCGCGGCGAAGGGCAGTAGCCAGGCGATCTGGCCGCCGACCTGGGCGTTGAACAGGCGGTCCCAGCCGGGGTCGCCGCCGAAGCCCATGGTCTCCAGCTCGGGCCCGCCGCCGGACGCGCCCGCGCCGGCCCCGGGAGGCCCGTAGGTGTACACGACGCCGCCCTGCGGGCCCTGCGCCCCGTCCTCGCGGCCGAAGACGCGGCCGAGCCCGTTGTAGCCGAGCACCAGCTCCCAGGCGGAGTTGGCCGGACTGCCGCCGACATAGGGCCGCGCCGACGCCGGGATCAGGTCGACCACGGTGATCCAGGCGAAGCTCACCGCCGAGAGCACCGCCCCGGCGCCGAGCAGGTGCCCGATCCGCACCCGCAGCGGCCGGGGCGCCGCCACCAGGTAGACCAGCGCGAACACCGGGACCACCAGGAAGGCCTGCAGCATCTTGACGTTGAAGGCCAGCCCGACGGCCACCGCGCACCACAGCACCGGGCCGAGCCGGCCGGTCCGCGTCGCCGCCAGGGCCGCCCAGCCGGACAGCACCAGCAGCAGGGTCAGCAGCCCGTCGGGGTTGTTGTGCTGCGCCATGGCCACCGCGATGGGGGTGACGGCGAGCGCCGCCGCGGCCAGGGTCGCCGCGGCGAAGCCGAAGTCGCGCCGCACCACGCGGTGCACCACCGCGATCGCGGCCAGCCCGGCGAGCGCCTGTGGTACCAGGATGCTCCAGCTGGAGTAGCCGAAGATCCGCACCGACAGCGCCTGCACCCACAGCGCCAGCGGCGGCTTGTCGACGGTGATGAAGGACGCGGCGTCGAAGGAGCCGAAGAAGAACGCCGTCCAGTCCGTCGCCATGCCGAGGACGGCGGCCGCGTAGTAGCGGTTGCTGTCCTCGTTGCCCGGCAGGTCCCACAGGTACAGCAGCGCGGCACCGAGCAGGATCGCGAGCAGCGCGGGCCTTGCCCAGACCGGATCGGCGGGGCCGCCCAGCAGCGCGCGCAGGTACCACGGCCGCGCGGGCGGCGCGGCCGGGCCGGCCGGCCCGCCCGGGTCCCGGCCGGGTGCGCGGGCCGTCGTCACCGCGGTCATCGCACGCCCTCCCGCCCCGCCGCGCCGGGCACGGCCGCGCCGGGCGCCGTGCCGCCGGACGCGCCGCGCCCGCGGACCCGGCCCGGGTGGAACACCCAGCCGCGCAGCAGCAGGAAGCGCGCCAGCGTGGCCAGCACGTTCGCGGCCAGCACCGACACCACCTCCACCCAGGCGGCCGGCTCGGCCACCGCCAGGTGCAGCAGGGCGAGGGCGCCCGTGCTCAGGCCGAGCCCGAGCAGGAACACCAGCGCGCCCTCGACCTGGTGCCGCACCGCGCCCTCCCGCCCGACGACGCCGAAGGTGAAGCGCCTATTGGCCGCGGTGTTGGCGACCGAGCAGACCGCCAGCGCCACCGCGTTGGCCGCGACGGCGGGCCAGACCTGGAGCAGCAGCGTGAACAGCGCCAGGTGCGCCAGCGTGCTGACGGCGCCGATCACCGCGAAGACCGGCAGCTGGCGACCCATGCCGGCCGGCAGCGCCGCCCCCGGCGCGGCGGTGCGGGCGCCCGGCACCGCCGCCCCGGCGGGTCCGCGCGCCAGCCGCAGCGCGACCCGTGCCAGTCCGCGCAGGTCGGCCAGGATCGTGCCGGCGATGTCGACCCGGCTGTCGGGGTCGTCCACCCAGTCGACCGGCACCTCGTGCACCCGCAGCCCGGCCTCCTGCGCCAGCAGCAGCAGTTCGGTGTCGAAGAACCACGCCTCGTCCTGCACCTCGGGCAGCAGCGCCCGCGCCACCGGGGCGCGCACGGCCTTGAAGCCGCACTGGGCGTCGGTGAAGCGGGCGCCCATCAGCGTGCGCAGCAGCAGGTTGTAGCCACGGGAGATGAACTCGCGCTTGGGGCCGCGCACCACCGCCGAGCCGCGGCCGAGCCGGGTGCCGATCGCCAGGTCGCTGTGGCCCGACAGCAGCGGCGCCACCAGCGGCAGGAAGGCGCGCAGGTCGGTGGAGAGGTCGACGTCCATGTAGCTGACGACGTTCGCCCGGCTGCGCGACCAGCAGTACCGCAGCGCGCGGCCCCGCCCCTTGAGTTCGAGCCGGACGGCTTCGACCTCGGGGAGTTCGGCGGCCAGCGCGCCGGCCTCCGCCCAGGTGGCGTCGGTGCTCGCGTTGTCGGCGATCGTGATCGTGAACGGATAGGGGAGCTCGGCGGCCAGGAAGGCGTGCAGCCGTTCCACGCTCGCGCGCAGCGCGCGCTGCTCGTTGTGGACGGGGACGACCACTTCGATCAGCGGCGGGCGGCCGAGCGGGCCCGCGTCGGCGGGCGGCCGGACCCGAGGTTCCGTGGGAGCTGATTCCATGGCACGGACACTCACCGACGAAGCTGGTCACCTCCTGTAGCGAAGCTGCGCGAAAGCTGGACGCCGGCCCGCGCCGCGGCGCCACGCTGGGGCACCGAGGCGGCGTTCAGCCTTCGTTCAGCGTGTCCGCAGCGGCCGTCCAGGCTCGCGCGGCACACTCGCACGATGAGTGACGCGAAGGCGGGCGCCGGCCGCACTCCCGAGGCGGCGCTGCTGGTCGTGGACGACGACCCCAACATCAGGGAACTGCTGTCGGCGAGCCTGCGCTACGCCGGTTTCGCGGTGCGGGTGGCCGCCGACGGGCCCGAGGCCGTGGCGGCCGCCGACCGCGAACGCCCCGACCTGGTCGTCCTGGACGTGATGCTGCCCCGGATGGACGGCTTCGACGTGGCCAGGCGGCTGCGCGCCGGCGCCCGGCCCACCCCGATCGTCTTCCTGACCGCACGCGACACGACCGAGGACAAGGTCGCCGGGCTGACCCTGGGCGGCGACGACTACGTGACCAAGCCATTCAGCCTGGAGGAGGTCATCGCCCGGATCAGGGCCGTGCTGCGCCGCACCGGCGCGGCGGCGCCGCCCAGCCGGATGGCCGTGGCCGATCTGGAGCTGGACGAGGACACCCGCGAGGTGCGGCGGGCGGGCGTCGCCGTGCACCTGCCGCCGACCGCCTTCGAGCTGCTGCGCTTCCTGATGGCGCACAGCGGCCAGGTGCTGTCCAAGCGGCAGATCCTCGACCACGTCTGGCCCTACGACTTCGACGGCGACCCGTCCATCGTCGAGAGCTACGTGTCGATGCTGCGCCGGCGGCTCGACACCGGCGAGCCGCGGCTGATCCACACCCTGCGCGGCATCGGCTACACCCTGCGGGCCCCGCGCAGGTGAGCGCGGTGGAGGGCGGACGGGCGGGGCCGCTGGGCTGGTGGCGGCGCGTCCCGCTGTGGGCGCGGCTGATCGTGGTGACGCTGGCCCTGGTCGCGGGGGCGCTCGCGCTGACCGGCTTCTTCGGGGTGCAGCTGCTGCGCGGGCACCTGGAGCAGCGGGTGGACCAGGAACTGCTCGGCACGACCCGGAACGAGCCCCCGCCGCTGCCCCCCGACCTGGACGGGCCGCAGCCGCGGTCGATCCTGACACTGCGCCCCGGCGCGATCGTCGTCTGGGTGGACGGCGGCGGCGTGGTCGACACCGGCGGCGCTCCGCCCGCCGGGCAGTCGCCGCCCGGCGAGTCCGCGCTGGTCGAGGCGGCTAGGACCCTCGCGCCCGGGCAGATCGCCACCCTCCCGGCGGCCGTGCCCGGCGATTACCCGTGGCGGGCCGCCGCCTCCCAGGCGCCCAGCGGCCTCCGGCAGGTGGTGGCCTACAGCCTGGCCGACGTGGAGTCGACGGTGGACCAGCTGACCGCCATCAATCTGGCCATCGGCGCCGCCGTGCTGGCGGCGCTGTCGGCGGCCGGCTTCGCGCTGGTGCGCGTCACCCTGCGGCCGCTCGGCCGGATCGGGGCGACGGCGGAGGCGATCGCGGCCGGCGACCTGTCCCGCCGGGTGCCGTCCTGGCCGGCGTCCACCGAGATGGGGCGGCTGAGCCGGTCGCTCAACGGCATGCTCGGCCAGATCGAGCGGGCCTTCCGCGCCCGCGAGGACTCCGAGCGCCAGGCCCGCGCCTCGGAGGACCGCATGCGCCGCTTCGTCGCCGACGCCAGCCACGAACTGCGCACCCCGCTCACCTCGATCAGCGGCTACGCCCAGCTCTACCGCCAGGCGGGCACCGGGTCCGGCCCGGCCGGGCGCACGGACCCCGCCCCCGGTCCCGGGGCGCGGGCGGGCGCCCGGCCCGGCACCGCCGGGGCGGCGTCCGTGCCGGACGTGCCCGCGCTGTTCGGCCGGATCGAGGCCGAGGCCCGGCGGATGGGCACCCTCGTGGACGACCTGCTGCTGCTGGCCCGGCTCGACCGGCACCGGCCGCTGGAGCGCGCCCCCGTCGACCTGTTCGCGCTGGCCGCGGACGCCGTCCTGGACGCCCGCGCCCGCGACCCCGACCGCCCGATCGAACTGGTCCGGCTGGACGGCCCGGCCGACACCGTCGCACCGGTGACGGTCTCCGGCGACGAGACCGGCCTGCGCCAGGTACTGGACAACCTGGTCGGCAACGCCCTCACCCACACCCCGCCCGGCACCCCGGTGGAGGTCCGCGTCGGCCTGCTCGCACCGCCCGACGGCCCCGGCCGCGCCGTCGTCGCCGTCGCCGACCAGGGCCCCGGCATCTCGCCCGAACTCGCCGACCGCGTCTTCGAGCGCTTCTACCGCCCCGACCCCGCCCGCGCCCGCGGCGGCGCCGGCCTCGGCCTGTCCATCGTCGCCGCCCTCGTCACCGCCCACGGCGGCACGGTCGACCTGACCCCCGCCGAGAGCGGCGGGAGCGTCTTCACGGTGTCGCTGCCGCCGGCGGACGGCCCGCCGCCCTAGGCGCCGCCGCCCTCCCCCGCCAACCGAGCCGCCCGGGCGTTGAGGTAGCGGCGTCTGGGGAGGCTGTGGGCGCGGTCGGCGGCGGTGCGGTAGGCGGTGGCGGCGGCCGCGGTGTCGCCGGACATCTCCAACAGGTGGGCGCGGACGGTGTGCAGGCGGTGGTCGCCGGCGAGGCGGGGGTCGGCGGCGAGGGCGTCGACGCGGGGCAGGGCGGCCTCGGCGCCGTGCGCCATGGCGAGGGCGACGGCGTGGTTGAGGGCGGCGACCGGGTTGTCGGAGATGCGCAGCAGCAGTTCGTAGAGTGCGGCGATCTGCGGCCAGTCCGTCTGCTCGGCGGTGGGCGCCTCGTCGTGGAGGGCGCTGATGGCCGCCTGGAGCTGGTAGGGGCCGGGTGTGCCGCGCGACAGGGCGGCGGAGACCAGGGCGACGCCCTCGGCGATGTAGGCGGCGTTCCAGCGGGAGCGGTCCTGCTCGGCCATGGGGACGGGTTCGCCGCCGGGGCCGGTGCGGGCGTCGCGGCGGGCGTCGGTGAGCAGCATCAGGGCGAGCAGTCCGGCCGCCTCGGCGTCGTCGGGCAGCAGCCGGTGCACGGTGCGGGCCAGCCGGATCGCCTCCGCCGCCAGGTCGGCGCGGTGCAGCCCGGGTCCGGCGGTGGCGGCGTAGCCCTCGTTGAAGATCAGGTAGAGCACGTGCAGCACCGCGCCGAGGCGCTGGGCGCGCTCCCCGGGCGGCGGCGGGGCGAAGGGGATGCCGCTCTCCTTGACGCCGCGCTTGGCCCGGCTGATGCGCCGGGTCATGGTCGCCTCCGGCACCAGGAAGGCCCGCGCGATCTCGGCCGTGGACAGGCCGCCGACGGCGCGCAGGCTGAGCGCGATCTGGGAGGCGGTCGACAGCGACGGGTGACAGCACATGAAGAGCAGCAGCAGGGTGTCGTCGGCGTCGGGCGGCGGCCGGTCGGCGGCGGGCGCGGTACCGGATCCGGGCAGCTCCCAGCGGGCGACGGCGTCCTCGCGCCGCCGCCTGGCCTGCTCGGCGCGGAGCAGGTCGGTGAGGCGGCGCGAGGCCACCGTGACCAGCCAGCCGCGCGGCCGCTCGGGCACGCCGTCGCGCGGCCACCGGACGGAGGCGGCGAGCAGCGCCTCCTGCACGGCGTCCTCGGCGATGTCGAAGTTGCCGTACCGCCGCACCAGCGCGCCGAGGACCTGCGGCGCCAGGCTGCGCAGCAGGTCCTCGGTCTCCGTCTCGTCCGCCACGGCGCCGCTCAGGCCGCCGGCATGTCGGAGCCGCCGACGACCGGCCGCACGTCCACGTACCAGTCGCGCCCCAGGTCGGTGCCCTCGGGGGCGGGGGTGTCCGCGAGCCGCGCGGCGATCTCCGTCGCCCGGTCGAAGCTCGCGCACTCCACGATCGTGTAGCCGGCCAGCACCTCCTCGGTCTCGGCGTAGGGCCCGTCGGTGACCACGGGCACGCCGTCGGCCACCTGGATCCTCCTGGTGTGGACGGGGGCGTCCAGGCCGCGGCCCTCGACGAACTCGCCGGACTCGACCAGGTCGTTGTTCCACTGCGCCATGAAGGCGTGCAGCTTCGCCGCGTCCTCCGGTGTCCAGGCCGTGCCGCCGGTGGACTCGCCGCTGAGCATGTCGTGATCGCGCTGCGAACCGAACATCATGATGATGTACCGCACCGTCGTTCTCCCCTCTGCCGGCACCCCTTCCGGTGCCTCTCACCCGAGACGTCGGAGCGACGCACCCGGACCGGACACGGCCGCCGGATCCGACGCGGATCAATGTCGGGCGGCGCGGCGACGGCTGTCAACAAGCTGTGGACGGCCGGAGCGCTCCCGGCACGGAGCGGGACCGGCCCGCCGCCACACTATTTCTGTGCGCTTTTTCCCGGAATTCGAAGCGCAAATCCACGCATACCCACCGCCCGCATGGACGCGATCGGGGTCCGCCAGGTTGACAGGCAACTCCGCCACCACGAAACTCTGTGACTGTCCTGTTACAAACGGCGATTGGAAATACATCATGAGTGAGATTCCCGGACTTCTCGGAAATCTGCTGCCCGGCGACGAGATCGTGGACCTGGAGGGCTGGCGCCTGGAGCTGAGCGAGGGCGACCAGGACTGACGTCCGAGATCGCGGGGCTCTCCGGTGTCTCGGGAGAGCCCCGCGATCGGCCCGCCGCCCACGATCCGAATGGACGCGACGGGCCGCGACGAACCGCACAGTCGCCCGAAGAACGCGAAACGGACCGCATTCACGACCGACCCGATAAACGGTGAATCGGGCGAAAGCACCAGCAGCGCGAAACAGAAAAAATCGGGGAGAGAACGGAGCCATGCCAGCGTCCCACACCGCGCACCGCTTCCCGCCGGCCCGCCGCGACCCGGTCGCCGACGTACTGCACGGCCGCGTCGTGCCCGACCCCTACCGGTGGCTGGAGGACGGCGAGAGCGCGGCGTGCGAGGTCTGGCTGGCCGGACAGGCCGCACTGTACGCCGAGCACGCCCGGCGGTGGCCGCACCGCACCGCCTTCACCGCGCTCTGCGCCGAACTGCTGGGCGAGGGCGGCGGCCGCGCGGTACCCGTCGCGACTCCGCCCGTCTGGCGCGGCGACCGCCGCTTCGAACTGCGCCGCGCCGACGGCCGGCAGCTGCCCGTGCTGGTCGTCACCGACCCCGGCGCACCGCCGCGCACGCTGCTCGACCCGCTCGACCGCGACCCCTCCGGCACCACCACCCTGGACTCCTGGCGCCCCTCCCCCGACGGCGCGCTGCTCGCCTACCAGCTGTCGCGGACCGGCGACGAGCGGCCGCTGCTGCGGGTGCTCGACGTCGCGAGCGGCCGCGACGTCGATAGCCCGCTCATCCCCGGGCGCCCCACCCCCGTGGTGTGGCTGCCCGACGGCTCCGGCTTCCACTACGTCGAAGGCGCCCCGTCCCCGGACCGGCCCGGGCGGCGGCTGCTGCTGCACCGACTCGGCACCCGGCAGGCCGACGACGCGGTGCTGTTCGAGACGGAACACCCGCAGCTGTCGGTCAAGGCGAGCCCGGACGGCACCGTGCTGATGCTCAGCACCGCCCCGGGCGCCACCTCGGGCAACGCGCTGTGGATCGCGGACACGGCCGGCACCGCCGACGGCGTCCCGGCGTGGCGGCCCGTCCACGACGGCACCGCCGCCGGCACCCGGGCCGTGCTGAAGTTCGGCCCCGGCGGCACCGTCTTCGCGATCACCGACGAAGACGCGCCCTTCGGCCGGCTGTGCGCCGTCGACCCGGCCGACCCGCGCTCGGCCGCGTGGCGCACGATCGTGCCCGAGCGGCCTCCGGCCGTCCTCGCCGACTGCGCGCTGCTGTCGGAGCCGGCCGGCGGCGCGGTCCGGCTCCTCGTCCTCCGCACCCGGCACGGCGTCGGCGAACTCACGCTGCACGGCGGCGACGGCGCCCTGCTCGCCGAGGTGCCGCTCCCGGTCGCCGGGGCCGTCTCCCGCCTCACCGCCCCGCCATCGGCCGGGCCGCGCGCCTGGTTCATCGCCACCGACTTCGCCACACCGCCGGCCGTGTACCGCTTCGACCTGCGCGACCGCGCCTGTGCGCCGGACGCCGCCGCGCCGCCGCCCGCCGCCGGCACGCGGGCGCCCCAGCGGCCCGAGGTGCGCACGGTCGACTACCGCTCCGAGGACGGCACTCCGGTGCTGATGCGGCTGATCGGCCCGCCCGGCGCCGACGGTCCGCTGCCGACCCTGCTCACCGCCTACGGCGGCTTCGGCGCCTCGATCGCGCCCGCCTACTCCCCCGCGGTGCTGGCCTGGGTGCGGGCCGGTGGCCGCTACGCGGTCGCGCACGTGCGCGGCGGCGGCGAGGAGGGCACCGGCTGGCACGCGGCGGGGCGCGGAAGCGCCAAGCCGAACGCCGTCGCCGACCTCGCCGCGGCGGCCGAGCGGCTGGTGGAGCGGGGCTGGACCACTCCGGACCGGCTGGCCGTGCGGGGCGCCTCGCACAGCGGGCTGCTGGTCGCCGCGGCGATCACCCGCGACCCGGAGCGCTACGCCGCCGCGGTCTGCTCGGACCCGGTCACCGACATGGTCAGGTATCCGCTGTTCGGGCTGGGGCGGATGTGGACGGAGGAGTTCGGCACCGCCGACGACCCCGACGAACTCGACACCCTGCTCGGCTACTCGCCCTACCACCGGGTCACCCCGGGCACCCGGTACCCGGCCGTCCTGCTGACCTGCGCCCGGGTGGACCCGAGGGTGAACGCGCTGCACACCAGGAAGCTGGCGGCGGCGCTGCAGCACGCCACCTCCTCGGACCGCCCGGTCCTGCTGCGCTGCGAGTCGGGCGTGGGGCACGGCGCCCGCTCGGCGGCCCGCTGGCTCGCGCTCCAGGCCGACATCCTGGCCTTCTGCGCCGCGCACACCGGGCTGGCCGCCTTCGACGGCGGGGCCGTCGGCGCGACGGCGTCCGGGGCGCTCGCCGCGGCCGCCCCGGATCCCGGCGGGCCGGCCTAGCCGGGCAGGCGGTCCAGGATCCAGCCGCACAGGTCGGCGCTCATCCGGGCGTGCTCCTCGTTGGTCGAGGACAGGAGGTAGTCGTCCAGCTCGGCGTGCTCGGGCGGCAGGGCGTCGATATCGGTGTACGGCTGGTCGAGATCGGCGATGGACACGGCGCTGACGGAGGGCACGAAGCAGACCGAGCGGTGGAAGACCCCGGTCTTCCCGGCCGCCTTCAGCCGGTCCCCGGCGGCGCCGAAGCTCTCCAGGGTGCCGCCGGGCGCGCCGTCGAGCGCGGGCAGCTCGCTGGTGTACACCGTGATGTCGTCCAGAGCGCCCTTGAGGCGGGCGACGGCCTGCTTCTCCGCCCCGCCCTGGGTGCACAGTGCGGTGCCGTCGAGCCGGCCGCCGGTCACCTCCACCGCCGTCGCCCCCGGCGGCACGCCGTTGCCGATGCCGCCGCCGTTGCCGTTGGCGACGCCGATCCTGCGCGGCCGGGCCGGCCAGCCGCCGTAGTGGCGGAGTTCGGTCAGCAACTCCGTGCGCAGCGGGTCCTCGGCCGGGACGGCGTCGACCGCGGCGATGTGCCGCCACAGCAGCTGGCGGGCGGCCGGGCAGTTGACCTGCCGCGACATCTCGGGGGCGCTGGCGAGGAGGTGCGCCATGGCCTGGAGGCCGATCGGCACCCACGCGCCGCGGTGCGGGCTGTCGTAGGACAGGTGGACGGCGGTCTGGTGGTCGATGCGCTCGTACTCCAGCTTGGCGAGCGCGAAGCGGGTGACCAGGCCGCCCATGCCCAGGCCGCCGACGGCCAGGGGCGTATCTCCCAGGCGCCGCTCGATCGCTTCGAGGACCGCGGCGACGACGGCCTCCGCGTTGTCCTGGATCCGGGCTCCAGGCTCGTCGTAGCCGACCAGCACCACATCGCGGCCGCGGTCGCGCAGCCCGCCGGCGAACGGGTGGCCGCCGCGCTCCAGGACCTCCCACAGCCGGTCGAGCCCGCTCGGCCCGGTCCCGAAGTCGTCGGCCAGGACCACCGGGCGGGTCAGCCGCCGGTTTCCCGCTCCGTAGTAGACCCAAGCGGTGCCGCCCGGCAGCCGCCACTCGTCGTCGGGCCAGGGCGCCGGCTCGGGCCGGGGACGGGTGGGGAACAGGAGGCCGAAGGCTTCGACCGGGGGATGCTGCTGCTCGCTCATGGCGGCTCTCTCGTGCTGCGGATCGGGCGGACGGCCGCCGCGCCGCACGGCAGAACCGGGCAGGAGACGGCGGCACGGTCGCGCCCCCGCATGGGCAGCGCCCTGTCGTCCACTGGACGCAGCGGAACGTATCCGCAGGTCAGTGCGGGTTAAACCCTGCCCAGCGCGCCGCACGCGGACCCGCCCGCCTTGCTCCGCGTTCGCCCCGCTTGGCCCACCGGGAAGAGGCTCGGCCGAAACGAGGGATCCGGGCATGGACTAAAGCAGCCCCGACGGGCACCGCTGCACCGGCGGCGATCATGGAGACCCCGCCCTCCGTCCACCGCCAAGCCCGTAGCGCTCCCACCCGGGCGGAACACCCCGCGGCCACACTGAACGACCGCCGGCCCCGGTCGCACCGGCCGGACGCCACGGCCCCCCGCCCTGGCCGGGGTCTTCGCCCGCCGCTCCACGAGACGGACCGCTCGGCCATGAGCGCCCGACCGGGCCCACCATCCGCCACCGGCGCCGGACACGCACATCCGCGCCCGCGCCGCAGCGGCGGTCAGCGGGCGATTACGCCGGGCGCGGAACGGCCGCCTTGTCCGTCGCCGGGCATGGATCGGCGTTCGGGCGGCGGCATAGGCTCGTGGCGGCTGCCACCATCCGACAGGCGACCGGAGGAACCATGAGCGACCGCGTGCTGCGCGCCGTTCCGGCGGCGGAGGAGAAGGACGAGCCGCTGATGCGCGATCTGATCGGCGCGGCCCTCCGCCGGGCCCGGGTCGCGCAGGGCCGCACCCTGCGCGATGTCGCCGAGGCGGCGCAGGTCTCGCTGCCCTACCTGTCGGAGATCGAGCGCGGCCGCAAGGAGCCGTCGTCGGAGGTGCTGGCCGCGGTGTACCGCGCGCTCGGCCTCCAGCTCATCGACCTGGTCGGCGAGCTCCACACCGAGCTCAGCCCCCGGCACGCGATTCGCCCGGCCGCGCCCGCCCCCCACCGCGCCCCGCAGGCGACGCTGCTGGCCGCCTGAGGAATCCGTACCGCCTGCCGGCCGCGCGGCGCCTCGGCCGCCGGAGGAGCCGCGGCGGCCACCCGAGCGCGGGCACCGCTGTCCGCGCCGGGCCGCACGGACGGGTGCGCCGGCTTCAGCTCTCCTCCGCCTCGTCCGCCATCCGGAAGGCGCCTCCCTCCAGCCGCCGGATCAGCCGGCGGGTCCATTCCGCGCGGCTCTCCGCGGTGTGCAGCCACAGGCCCACCACCTCGCCGACCGGTCCCCAGGTCTCCAGATCGGTGTCCGGGGGCAGCTGCCCGGCGATGCCCGCCCGCCACTCCTCCAGCGCCTCGGCACGCCGCCGCAGCAGTTCGATCGCCTCGGCGCGCGGGAGGTCGTCGACGAGCCCCACCGCCGCCGCCAGCAGGTCGAGCTTGGGCTCGCGCTCGGTGAGCGCGTCGCGGAGCAGGGTGAGGTAGGTCCGCACGCCCGCCTCGGTCAGCTCGTACTCCATGCGCGGCGGCCCGCCCGCCGTGCTCGGCGTGGTCTCGTGCACCAGCAGCAGGCCCTGGCCGGCCATCGCCTTGAGCGCGTGGTAGACCGAGCCCGAGGTGGCGCTGGACCACTCGTGCGCACCCCAGGACTCCAGGTCGGCGCGCACCTGGTAGCCGTGCGCGCGCCCCCGGCGGCGCACCGCGCCGAGCACCAGCAGGCGAACCGCCGACATGCCGTTCCTCCGCTCAGCCCGCGGTCGTCTCGACCGGTGGGGTGGTACTGACCCACCACAGTGTGCCGAAGGGGTCGACGAAGCCGCCCATGCGCCCGCCGTCCTGCTGGGCGGTCACCTCCTGGGCCGGCCTGGCCCCGGCGGCCACCGCCCGCTCGTACACCGCGTCGGCGTCCGGCACGGTGCTCCACAGCTGGACGTGCACCGGTTCGGACGGCGAGCTGAGGCAGCGCTCCCCGTGGGCGCCGGAGTCGGCGAAGAACAGGGTTCCGGTGCCGATCCGCGCCTCGGCGTGCATCACGCGCTCGGGGTCCGAGGGCAGCGGCAGCACATTGGACACCTCGGCGCCGAAGGCGCTCTCGATGAACCGGCGGAACTCCTGGGCGCTGTCGACCATCACGTAGGGCGTCACCGACATCAGCCTTCTCCTCACTAGCCGAATTTGGCTACTGATGGGAACCGTAACACCCGACTGCCGCAGTAACCAAATTTGACTAGCTCGGTTCGAACGAACCGGCATGCCGCCCCGTGGCCCCGCCGGCCCGCGGCCGGCGCCCCCGCGGACGGCCGCGGGCCGCGCGGAGACCGAGCGGCCTCGCGCGCAGGGCCTCAGGCCGCGCGGGACCCGAGCTGCCGGGTGGTGATCAGGCCGTCGACCAGCCCGTACTCCTTGGCCTGCTGGGCGGTGAAGATCTTGTCGCGGTCGGTGTCCTCGCGGAGGCGCTCGACCGTCTGGCCGGTGTGGTGGGCCAGGATCTCCTCGATCTCCGAGCGCACCCGCAGGATCTCGGCGGCCTGGATCTCCAGGTCGGCCGCCTCGCCCTGCCCCTGGGTGGACGGCTGGTGCAGCAGCACCCGGGAGTGCTGGAGGGCCATCCGCTTGCCGGGCGCGCCCGCCGCGAGCAGCACGGCCGCGCCCGAGCCGGCCTGGCCGAGGCAGACGGTCGAGACGTCGGCGCGGACGAACTGCATGGTGTCGTAGATGGCGGTCAGGGCCGTGGTGGAGCCGCCCGGGGAGTTGATGTAGAGGTTGATGTCGAGATCGGTGCTCTCGTGGTCGAGGTGCAGCAACTGCGCCATCACCACATTGGCGACCCCGTCGTCGATCGAGGTGCCGAGGAAGATGATCCGCTCCGACAGCAGCCGGCTGAACACGTCGTAGGAGCGCTCGCCCTGCGGGGTGCGCTCGACCACCACCGGGACCGTGTACTGGCTCATGCCCGCGCCTCCTCGTGCGTGCGGCCCGCCGCACCGTCGATGTTGAACCCGAACCGGCGGGCGGTGTCGCCGCCCAGCTCGCCGACGCCCGCCACCACCCGGTCCACGAAGCCGTACTCCTCGGCCTCGGCGGCGGTGAAGAAGCGGTCGCGCCGCTGGTCCTCGACGATCCGCTCCAGCGGCTGGCCGGTGTGCTCGGCGATGAGCCGCTGCATCGTCTGCTTGGTGTAGACCAGGTTCTCGGTCTGCACCGCGATGTCGGCGGCGGTGCCGCCCAGCCCGCCGGAGGGCTGGTGCATCATGATCCGGGCGTGCGGCAGGCTGTAGCGCTTGCCGGCCGTGCCCGCGCAGAGCAGGAACTGCCCCATGCTCGCGGCGAAGCCGATGGCGAGGGTGGCGACGTCGTTGGGGATGAAGCGCATGGTGTCGTAGATCGCCATCCCCGCCGAGACGGACCCGCCCGGGCTGTTGATGAACAGGGTGATGTCGCGCTTGGAGTCCTCCTGCGACAGAAGCAGCAGCTGCGCGCAGATCCGGTTCGCGATCGCGTCGTCCACCTGCGCTCCCAGCACCACGATCCGGCCGAGCAGCAGCCGGTTGGTGATCTGGTCGTCGAACGGCGCCAGGGCGGCCTCCGCCGCCGACAGCCGTGGAAGGGTCGAGAACACATCTCCTCCTCGTGCCGGCCGCTGAGGGACGGATCCGTCACCCGCCCCGGCCGGCACCTTCAGCCTGCGCGGCCGCGCACAGCGGTGGCCAGCGTTTCTGCCCTGCGGAGATCTGCCGCGGGCAGAGCCGCGGCGGCGGAGCGCCCGGCAAGGACCGGCGTCGAGCCGCGCGGAGGGCGTCCCCGGCCGTCACAGCTCCCCGAGGCGCCGCCCCGCCACCCGGGTCCGCTCCGCCGCCTCGGGGGGCGGGGCGAGGGTGATGCCCGCGTCGGTGAGGATGCGCAGGTCAAGGCTCCAGTCGACCGCGGAGCGGACCCGCCACAGCTCGAAGGCCGCCTCGATGTGGGCCCGAGCCTCGCCGGCGGTCATCCCGGTGACGGCGCGCAGGTGCGCGGTGGCCCGCGCCGCCTCGCCGCGCAGCTGCGCCAGGCCCATGTGGGTCGCGGTGTGGCAGTCGGTGCACAGGCAGACGATCCGCCGGAGGGCCTGGACGTGCGTGGCGGAGTCGTAGGACCAGCGCTCGTGTGCCTCCAGCCGGCGCCGGGCGGCGCGGTCCTCCCCGCGTCCGCACGCCTCGCAGGCGTGCCCGGCGCGGCGCAGGATCATCCGGCGCAGCCGCTCCCAGTCGCGTGCGTCCACGCACGAGCGCACATTGGTGAACCAGCACGACGCGGGCACCAGGTCCACGAAGAGCCCCTGGCCGAAGGCGCGGTCCTCGCCCGGCAGCGTCTCGGGCACCTCCGGCAGCGCCGCCCAGCGGTCCAGCCCCTCGGCCTTCGCACGCGGGGCGTACCAGCGCCTGGCCTTCGGATCCCAGCGCGCACCGAGCGCCTTGGCCTCGTCCTTCTCCTGGAAGGGGACGTCCAGCCAGATCCGGTCGGCGGGCACGCGGACTCCGTTCGGGCGGCGGACGGCACCGGACCGGCACGGGCCGGCGGTGCACGGCGGTCCCCCCGACCGTACTGAACGCAGACCGCGCCCGTCGGCGGATCCGGCCGTGCGGGCGCCGGGAGGGGACCCGCCGGGACGCGGGTCCCCTCCCGGCGGCGAGGGTTCCAGGTGCGCGAGCGACGACGGTCCGCACCTGGAACCCGGCCGCCGGCCGTGCGCCGCGGCCGCATCCCCGTCGGCCGCGGGTGCCGCTCCGGCGGCGGCCTGCGCGCCCTGGGCGGTGGCGCGCACGGCTCGGTGCCGGGCGGACGGCGCGGTGGTGCTACCAGGTCGTGCCGGCGCAGACGGCCCCGTCCTGGCCGCCGGCGTCCCGGCGCATTTCGAATCCGGGCGTTCACACCTCCTGTGAATCAGTGCCATCCCCGTTCGGCCGATCATTTGACGAAGATCGACCGAGACCGGGATTCCCGGTGAACCCGCAGGTCAAACGCTTCCCGAATCGAACTCTCGACCGAATTCGACCCTGCTGCCGACCGAAATCGAAACGGGGACGGAATGCCGGAAATCCGATTTCGAACGGCTCCCGCCGTTCCCCCGACAAAGGCCCGAACCAGACGGTTCGGCTCGTTGCGCCGGTCTTCGCCCGCCCTGCGGCGCGGCCAGGATCACAGCGCCGCCGCGCCGCCCGAGCGCCCTGACGCCTGGTGGTCACCCCCTGACCCGTGGTGAGATACCGCCTGTCCGGATCGCACGAGAACAGGCGCAAGGGCCGGAAGGGTCGGATATGGCGATTCTCGCTGGTGGCGGGTTGCGGCGCGCGGTCGGCGCCGGCGGACTGGTCGGCGCGCTGCTGCTCACGGCGCCGGGCACCGCCGCGGCGCACCCGGCGGGCGGCGGCGCGGCGTGCACCGAACCGGGCGCCGCCGTCACGGTGGAGGAGGCGCGGCGCACCGGCCCCGTCCCGCAGGAGATCCTGGCCCGCTCCGGCTTCGCCGAGCGGGCCGCGGCATTCGCGTCGGCGCTGTGCGGCGCCGACTCGCCCGCACAGGCGCAGCGGCTGGTCGAGCGGCACGGCGAGCGGCTGTGGGAGGCCGCCGTCGACCGGGTGCGCGGCCGCGGACCGGCGGGCGGCGACCTGAGCCGCGGTGACGACCGGCCGCTGTACTGGGCCCGGCTGGAGATGACGGCCGCGCTGCGGCAGTGGCGGCCGGAGTTCGCGCTGAGCGACGGCGCCCGCGCCGAACTGATCGCCGGACTGGAGCGCCACTCGCGTGGCCAGGAGTCCATGCGGACGCCGGCCGGCGCGGACGTGACCCGGATGATCGTCACCGGCTTCGACCCCTTCCAGCTGGACGGCGACATCCGCCGGTCCAACCCGTCGGGCGCCGCTGCGCTGGCCCTGGACGGCGTGCGGCTGGACACGCCCTCGGGCCCCGTGGTCGTCCAGACGGCGCTCTTCCCGGTGCGCTGGCGCGACTTCGCCGACGGCATGGTCGAGCGGGCGCTGCTGCCGCACTACGGCCGCCGCGGCGCCGACCTGGTCGTGACGGTGAGCCAGGGCCGGGACGGCCGCTTCGACATCGAGCGGTACAACGGCGCCTGGCGCGGGGGCTCCCCGGACAACGAGAACGCCGGAACGGCCGAGACCGTACCGATCCCCGGCGGCGTGCCGACGGTCGAGCCGCAGCCGCAGTGGACCGAGACCACGCTGCCGTACCAGGAGATCCTGGCGGCGGGCACCGGCCCGTTCCCCGTCTACGACAACACCCAGGTCACCGAGATCCCGGCCGGGCAGACCGCGCCGGTCATGCGCCCCGACGGCCCCACCCCCGGCTCCACGGCGCGCTCCGGCGGCGGTGGGAACTACCTGTCCAACGAGATCGCCTACCGCAACACCCTGCTGCGCGACGCGCTCGACCGGGGCGATGTGGCCGCCGGACACGTGCACACGCCGATCCTGTTCTTCGGCGCGGGCAACACCACCGAGGTCACCGACCCCGAGTTCGAGCGCAACCGCGAGGAGATCACCGCCCAGGTCCGCGCCATCGCGGCCGCCGCGGCCGCCGCCGGCTAGAGCCGGACCGGGACCTCGGCCGTCCGCAGGGTGCCGGGGTCGGGCGCGGGCCGGACCCGCTCGGGCGGCACGGCCAGCGCGAGGCCGGGGAAGCGGCGCAGCAGCGCGCCGAGCGCGACCTCGGTCTGCATGCGGGCCAGGGCGGCGCCCAGGCAGAAGTGCGGGCCGTGGGCGAAGCCGAGGTGCGCCGCCTGCCCCGGGCGGCGGCGCACGTCGAGCCGGTCGGGCTCGGCGAAGGCGCGCGGGTCGCGGTTGGCGGCGGCGATCACCGCGACCACGGGCTCCCCGGCGGGCACCCGCACGCCGTGCAGCTCGACGTCCTCGCGGGCGCGGCGCGGGATGGTCAGCATCCCAGGGCCGCACCAGCGGACCAGCTCCTCCACGGCGCCGGGCAGCAGGGCCGGGTCGGCGCGCAGCGCGACGAGCTGGTCGGGGCGGGTCAGCAGGGCCGCCACGGCATTGGCGATCAGGTTGGTCGGGGTCTGCCCGGACAGCACCAGCTGCCAGACCATGGCGGCCATCTCGGTGTCGCTCAGCCGGTCGCCGTCGTCGGCCTGGGCGCGGATCAGGCCGCCGAGCAGGTCGTCGGCGGGCTCGGCCCGCCGGCGGGCGACCGCCGCCCGGGCCCCGTCGATGATGCCGGGGACGGCGTCGGCGAAGCCCTGGCCGTGCCCGGCGGCGACGGCGGCGCCGTACTCGCGCCAGCGCGGCCGGTCGGCCTCAGGGATGCCGACCAGCTCGCAGATCACGTCCATCGGCAGCGGCCGGGCGAAGTGCGGCAGCAGGTCGACGGTGCCGTCCGCCGCCCGGGCCGCCTGCTCGGCCAGGCCGTCGAGCAGCCGGTCGACGATCGGCTCGACGCGCGGCCGGAAGTCGGCGGCGCGCCGGACGGTGAACGCGGGCGCCACCAGCTTGCGCAGCCGGGTGTGCTCGGCGGCCGGCATCTCCGACATGGTGCGCAGGTAGGGCAGCAGGTCGGCGGAGACGTCCGGCCGCATGAAGCTGTCGGCGCCGATCGCGAAGCGGTGGTCGCCCAGCATGGCTTTGGCGTCGGCGTGCCGCGTCAGCGCCCACATCGGCGGCATGCCGGGCGCGGTGATCCGGACGACCGGGCCGCGCTCCCTGGCGGCGCCGTAGGCGGCGACGGGGTCGCGCAGCACCTCGGCGCCGGTCAGGTCGATCTCGGGCACGTCCGCCGCGGTTCCGGTCCCGGCCATGTCCGCTCCTCTCTCGGATGCCAATAACAGATGATGACGTCATCTGAATGCCGACGGTATCGTGATCGCGCATCGGACGGCAATGCCGGGACGGGGAGGACGATGGTCCGGCTCAGCAGGGCCCAGTCGCAGGAGCGCAACCGCGCCAGGGTGCTGGCCGCGGCCCGCGAGGAGTTCGCCGAGCGCGGCTTCGCGCAGGCCAAGGTCGACGCCATCGCCGAGCGCGCCGGGCTCACCCGCGGCGCCGTCTACTCCAACTTCACCGGCAAGCGCGCGCTGTACTTCACCGTGCTGGCCGAGGACGCCGAGCGGGCCGAAGCGGCCGCGCCGGCCGAACCGGGCGCCACTCCGCACGCGGCGCTGGGCGCGCTGGCCCGCGCCTGGCTCGCCCGGCTCCCCCTCGCCACCGGCGACCGCGGCGCCGCCGCCCGGCTCAGCGCCGACCTGGTGCCCGAGGTGCTGGTGGACGACCGCGTCGCCCGTCCGTACGCGCAGCTGACGAAGGTGAGCGCGGTGCTGCTCGGGCTGGCCCTGGAGCGGCTCGACCCCTCAACGGCGCCCGGCGCCCGGCTGGTGCGCGTCGCCGAGTCGGCCCTCACCGTGCTGCACGGCGCCGGCCGGCTGGCCTGGGCGGCGCCCGGCTTCGTGGAGCCCTTCAATGTCGTCGCCGCCTGCGAGCGGATGGCCGAGATGGACCTGGGCGACCGCTGGACCGGCCCACCGATCGTGCCGCCCGCCCGGCCGGCCGACGACCCCTGGTCGCCGCCGCCGGTGCTGGACCTGCTGACCGGCGAGACCGCGCGGCCGGGAGGCGAGGGCGTGGTCGCGGTCCTCGGGCTGCACCGCCTGTCCGCCCTGGAGGACGCGGTGCGCGCCGCGCCGCCCGGCGCCGAGGTGACGGTCGCGGCGGTCACCGGCGAGCCGGCCGAACTGGCCCCGCTGGTGCGGCTCGCCCTCGCCGAACTGCGCGGCTGCCTGCGCCAGGCCGTACCGGCCTCGGCCTGGCCGCGGGTGCGGATCGTCTGCGACGCCTCGGGCACGCTCGCTGCGGCGGCCGGGGTGCCCGCCGTCAGCGACGCCACCGAGACGGCGGTGCGGCTACGCGGCGGCCGCGTCACCGCCCGCGCCGAGGGCTACGGCGCCGGCCACGCCGCCGCGGCGGGCGCGGCCGAGCCCACCGACCGCGCCGGCTAGCGCGCGGCCGCTACTCCGGCTCGGCGAGCACGCCCTCCTCGGCGGTCACCAGGTGGTCGATGGCGGCGAAGAAGGCGGCGATACCGGGCCGGTTGGCGCCCTTGGCGCGCGAGGCCGCGAAGTCGTCGGCCGAGCGCCACTCCACGATGTCCAGCCACTCGCCGTCGGGCAGCGCGACCAGCCGGGCGCCGAGGAAGCCCGCGCGGTCGGCGCGGAAGTCGGCCAGCATCGCCGGGCGCGCGGCCAGCATCGCGTCGGTCTGGTGCGGCGCCACGCTGAAACGGGTCAGCTCGACGGTGGTGGCCATCGCTGCCTCCTTGTGCGGCTCGTGCGGGTCCTGACGGCGGCAACGATATGGTCGCCGGTTGAGATAGTCAAAGATGGTTACCATCGAGGCCGAGGAACGGGTGGAGGACGCCATGCGCCGCAGCGAGCGGGGAGAACGCGATCCCGACCTCGGCGTCCTCTCCGCCCGCCTCCTCTTCGCCGTCCAGGACGAACTGTTCGGCACCCTCGCCCGCCAGGGCCATCCCGGCCTGCGGCCCCGGCACGGCGCCGTGCTGGCCCACCTCGACCCCGAGGGCGGCCGCGCCACCGACCTGGCCCGCCGCTCGGGTCGGACCAAGCAGGTCGTCGGCAGGCTGCTG
This sequence comes from Allonocardiopsis opalescens, assembly GCF_003002095.1. GTDB lineage: Bacteria > Actinomycetota > Actinomycetes > Streptosporangiales > Streptosporangiaceae > Allonocardiopsis > Allonocardiopsis opalescens. The sequence continues at coordinate 98,983 of NZ_PVZC01000005.1, forward strand.
GACGAGCTCGAAGCCCTCGGCTACGTCGAACGCCGCCCCCACCCCGCCGACCGGCGCGCCAAGCTGGTGGTCCCCACGGCGCGCGGCCTGGACCAGATGGCCAAGGCCGACGCCATCATGGCCTCGATCGAGCGGCGCCACGCCGACGCCCTCGGCCCCGACGGCTACCGCGACTTCAAGCGCGCCCTGCGCGAGGCCGCCCGGCGGCAGCGCGCCGCGGACGGCCCGGCGGCCGGGCCGTCCTGGCGCTGACCGGCGCCGCCTAGGCGCGGACCGCCCGCGGGACGGTGAGCGCGAGGTAGTCGGCCAGTCCGGGATGGCGGCCGTCCGGCGCGGTGAGGCCGATGTGCCCGTCCGGGCGGACCAGGACGGCGGCGGGCCCGGTGGCGCCGTAGGCGCGGTGGGCGTGGCCGCCGGTGTCGACCACGGCGTCCAGCCGCGGCGCCTCCCCCGGGCCGAGCACCGGCACCACGCGCAGCAGCCCGCCGGGCGGGACGGACGCCGGGGCGGCCGCGCCGCCGAACAGCAGCAGGGTCAGGTGCACGCCCCTGAACAGGTCGAACAGCCGGACCGGCCCGCCGCCGGGCCGCTCACACGGCGCGTCGGGCGCGCGGTCGCCCGCCGCCGGATCCGCCGGGCCGCCGAGCTCGCGGGCGAGCGGCCCGCCCCGGTAGCCGATGCTGAGCTGGGTGGTGTCGCCGTAGGTGTCCGTCGCGGCGATGGTGTTCCCGACGGCGGCCGTGCGCTCGCCGCTGCCGCCCTCGCGGTGGAAGGCGCGGTGCCGCCGGGTGGTGCTGGCCAGCAGCCCGGCGGCGACCGGCAGCCGCTCGGCCTGGTAGGAGTCCAGGAGCGCCTCGGGGGCGCCGCGCAGCACGTGCGCCAGCTTCCAGCCGAGGTTGTAGGCGTCCTGGATGCCGGTGTTCATGCCCTGGCCGCCCGACGGCGAGTGCACATGGGCGGCGTCGCCGGCCAGCAGCACCCGCCCGGCGCGGAAGCGCTCGGCCATCCGGATGTTGGGCCGCCAGGTGGAGGTCGCCGAGGTGGCGCCGAAGGCGACGCCGGGCAGCCCGCAGCGCTGGTCGAAGATCCGCCGCAGCGTCGCCGCCGTCGGCGGCGGGAGCTCGCCGCCGGCGTCCGGCGCGACCGCCGCGAAGAAGACCCACAGGCCCAGCTCGCGCTGCCGGCTCAGCGCGACGATGCCCGCGCCGGGGTCCGGCCACACGTGCAGCCGGTCGGGGTCGAGCCCGTCCAGTTCGACGCAGCCGGTGATGTAGTGCTCGCTCTCCCAGGTCTCGCCGCGGAAGCCGATCCCGGCCAGCCCGCGCACGGTGCTGTGCCCGCCGTCGCAGCCCACCACGTACCCGGCGCGCACCCGGCGCACGGCTCCGTCCGCCTCGACCACGGCGGTCGCGTGGCCGGGGCGCGCGTCGAGCCCGGTGAGGGTCCAGCCGGACTCCACCCGGGCCCCCGCCTCGGCCAGCCGCTCGGTGAGGATCGCCTCCGTCGCCTGCTGCGGCAGCTCGACATAGCTGCACCGGTGCGGGGAGTCGGGCGTGGGCTCATTGGCCGGGTCGGTGCCGGGATCGACCTCCCGCACGACGCGCGCTCCGTCGTACAGGAGCGTCGCCGGGTTCCGGCGGCCGCGGGCATAGACGGCGTCCGCCACGCCGAGGTCGTCCAAGACCTCCAGCGAGCGCGGGGTGAGCCCGCGGCCCCGTGCGCCGGTCGGCGTGCCGGCCGCCTTGGCGTCGAAGAGGCGCACGTCCACCCCGCGCCGCGCCAGTTCGCAGCCGAGCAGCAGCCCGACCGGGCCGGCGCCGACGACCACCACCTCGGCTTCCTCCAACCCGCCGTTCCCGCCTGATCTGTTGGTGTCGGACATGCCGGTTCCTCGCTCTCGGTGCCGATTGCGTTCGTCGTTCTCGCGACGCGTGCCGCGGTCGCCGCTCAGAAGCAGGCGACGGGGTTGACCGGGCTGCCGGTGGCGCCCTCGAAGGGCAGGGGCGCGAGCGTGAGCTGGAACTCCCAGCGCTCCAGGCGGCGGCAGGTGTCGGCCAGGTCCTCCAGCTGGCAGCAGTCGAGCAGCCACAGCCCCATCGCGACGACGGCGAGCGCGTGGAAGGGGGCGGGGACCGCGTCGAGCGCGGGCGGCAGCACCTCGGTGCCGGTGTCGCAGCCGGCGAGCGCGGCGTCGCGCTCGCGCAGCCACGCGGCGCAGGCCGCGCCAAGGCCCGGGCGGCCGCCGGGCAGCGGGGTGTTCCCGCCTGATTCGCGCCGCCACCTGCCGTACCCGGTGCGCACCAGGACGGCGTCGCCCGGTCCGACCCGCACCCCTTGGCGGTCCTCGGCCGCGTCGAGGTCGGCCGGGGCGGCACCGGTGCCACCGGCCAGCCACGGCACGCCGAGCGCGGCGGGCAGGTCCAGCAGCACGCCGCGGGTGAGCACGCCGCCGGCCGCCGCCGTCACGGCGTTCACCGCCGCGCCCGCGTGGGCGGTCACCGACTCCGCCGGCGCGCCGTTGTACATGCGGCCGTCCCACATGATGTGGCCGAGCGCGTCCAGGTGGGTGACGGACAGGCCGTGGACCGGCATGGCCAGGTGGTCGGTGGCCGCCCGCACCCGCGAGCCGGGCAGGCCGCCGCCGGTGGAGGTGACGAAGCGCTGCGGCGGCCGCCCGCCGTCGCCGAGGTCGTGCGTGGTGATGGGCCAGGCGCACGACACCGCGACTCCGGCCCTCACCAGGGCGGCCGCCTCGGCGCGCTTGGCGTCGGTGATCAGGTTCAGGGTGCCGGCCTGGTCGTCGTCGCCCCAGCGGCCCCAGTTGCTCAGCGACGCCATCCACGCCTCGACCCGGTCCTCGGTCAGGACCTCGCACGGTCCGTCGTCGGCTGCGCTCACAAGACCCTCCTGAAATTAGATACACAGTGCACCTTATTCAGGGCGCGGGTGGGCCGCAAGTGCGCACGGATGCGAACCTCAGCGGGTCCGGAGCAGCGGCAGCACGATCTCGTCGACGATCTCGGCGATGACCTCCTCGCCCACCGGCCCGCCGCGCAGCACGAACTCGTTGCGGAGCAGGTCGAGCGGGAGGCTGCGCATCCTCGGGGTGATCCGGGCCCTGTTCACCTCGCCGCGAGCGTCGGCCCGCGCCAGCAGCAGCTCCACGGCGTCCTCCAGCTCGACCTGGGCGACCCGCGCCTGCACCAGCTCCGACAGCCCGGGCTCGCGCACCGCCTCGGCCATGACGCCGCGCACCACGTCGTCGCGCATCCCCTCGAAGCGGCCGGCCATCGCGCGCAGCAGTTCGACCAGGTCGTGGCGGAGGGCGCCGGTGTCAGGGACCGGCACGCCGGAGCGCCGGCGCCCGAGCGCCGCCACGACCAGCTCGGCGCGGTTGGGCCAGCGCCGGTAGAGCACGCCGCGCCCCGTCCGCGCCCGCGCGGCGACACCCTCGATGGTGAGGCGGGCGTAGCCGACCTCGGCCAGCTCGTCCAGGACGGCGTCCAAGATCTCGCGCTCCAGCTCCTCGCCGCGGCGGCGGGTGGCGCCGCGCGGCGCCCCGTCGCCGGTGCCGGACTCCGCGGTGCTCATCGGCCTCTCCTCGGAACGGCACCCAGGGGGACACGGGACGGCTGAATAAGAGGCACTGTGTCTCCTGAGCTCTAGCGGGCGCGGCGCGGAGGCTCCGGCCGCGCCGATGACCGATCCTCGCACATTCGCGACGATCCATTTAAATGGAGCATTGGCGACTTCGGATCCCCATTCGGCCGCGTCCGTTAATCACATGTTCAGTGCGGGCGTAGCCTGGGGAGAAACGGTTAGTCCAGTCTGGCGGCGCGGTCGCCGGCCGGAATCCACGGCGTGGTCCGGAAATGGCCGGTTCGTTCTCGGGGAACGTCCCGCCCGCTGCCGGTGCGAGGAGGCCCCTCATGGTCATGAGCTATATACAGTTCGCCAGGGAACTCAAGGACCTGGGCGACCCTCCGGCCGACGAGGTCGTCAGGGAGCTGCTGGACGAGGGCCGGGTGAACAGCGTCAATCAGCTGTTCCGGCAGATCAGTTCGGCGAATTCCGACATTCCGTCGCAGACCCCGGCGCGGCTGCGCGATTTCCTGGAGTCGACCCGCGCCTTTCCCGACTGGATGGAGGAGGCCCGGCTCCGCGACACCACCGCCTTCTTCGACCGCCACCGCGCGGCCGCGTCGGCGCTGCAGGGCACCGTCGGGCTCGTCGGCACCTACCTGTCGCCCGTCAGCGCGTACACGCTGCACGCCACCCACCAGCTCTCGCACCAGCCGCACCGCAGGCTCTCGCAGTCCACCCGGCTGTTCACCGGCATGAGCCGGGCCGACGCCTTCAGCCCGCGCTCCCCGCTGGTGCCCATCTGCCAGAAGGTGCGGCTGGTGCACGCCGCCATCCGCGAACTGCACCGCCGCTCGGGCCGCTGGGACTACGAGCGGATGGGCGCCCCGGTGTCGCAGCTGGACACGGCCGGGGCGGCGCTGGCCCTGTCCGTCGGAGTGCTGGACGGCATGCGCAACCTCGGCCTGCGCGTCGGCGGGAACGAGGCCGACGGCTTCGTCTACGCCTGGGCCGTCCTCGCGCACTTCCTGGGGGTGCCGGACAAGTACATCGCGGAGATGGGCACCCGCCGGGAGGCGACCGAGCTGTGGATGGAGGCGCGCGAGTACGAGTGGCGGCGCAGCGACGAGGGGGTGCTGCTGACGCGCGAGTGCGTGGCGCTGTACGAGAGCTACATGCCGCCCGAGCTGAAGGGCGCCGTCTCCGCCTTCCTGCGCAAGGCGATGCGGGACGAGTACGCCGACATGGTGCGGGTGCCCCAGTCGGCCTACGACCTCGGCGCGAGCGTCGCCTCGCTGGGCGTCTCGGCCGTGCTCGGCACCCCGGCGGGCGGGAACGCGATCGTGGACGCGGTGCTGAAGGTCCTCGGCGACGCCGTCGAGGACGTCGCCAGGAAGGCGGCGGCGCACGGCGAGGAGACCGAACCGCGCATGTCCGACCGGATCGGCTGAGCGGAGCGGCCCCGGCGCCCCTCTCGTGACTTGTCCGGGCTCAGAGGGGCGCCGGGACCGCCGTTCCAGCGGCCGCGCTCAGCGGCGGATACCGGCGCCGACCAGGGTGCTGAGGTCCAGGGAGCGGATGCCGCGCTCGGCGAGCAGGGCGAGGAACTCGGCGCGGACCGCCTCGGCGGCGGCCTCGCCCAGTCCGGCGAGGGCGCCGCGGAAGCCGCTGCCGAGCACCACGCTCCAGGCCAGCTCGCCGTCGAGCGGGACGGCGCGCTCGACGGTGCGCACGGTGACCTCGGCCAGGCCGAAGGAGCCGAGCCAGGAGGCGAGCAGCTCGGGGGTGTCGATCCGCCCGATCGGCGCCGCGGCGGCCGGAGCCGGGCCCGGCTCGGCGCCGTCCGGCCGGGGGCGGTGCCGCCCGGCCACCTCGTACAGGGCGCGGCCGAAGTCGAGCAGCGCGCCGCGCCGCCAGACCGCGACCGCCAGGCGGCCGCCGGGCCGCACCAGCCCGGCCAGGTGGGCGGTACCGGCGTCCATGTCGGGCAGCAGGAAGACGCCGTAGCAGCACTGGACCAGGTCGTAGCCGCCGGAGCCGGCGGTCCAGCGGGTGACGTCGTGGCGGACGAAGCGCACATTGGCCAGCCCCTCGTCCGACGCGCGGCGGCGGCCGAGTTCGAGCAGCCCGTGGGCGAGGTCGACCGCGTCCACCTCGCCGTGCGGCCCGACGGCGCGGGCGGCGGGCAGCGCCGAGGAGCCGATCCCGCAGCAGGCGTCCAGCACCCTGTCGCCCGGAGCGGGGGCGGCCAGCTCGACGGCGGCGCGGCCGCCGGGATCCCACACGACCGGGGCGACCGCGAGGTACTCGGCCGCCGCGGCGGAGAAGATCTCGCCGGTATCCTCCGCGTTCACCGTCATCCGTGCCTCCGCCTGTGCCGGACCGGCGGCCTTCGGGCCGCCCGTCTGTCCCGTGCCTCCCGGACTAGCCGAGAACGATTTTCATTCTTATCATACCGGCGCAGGCAGAGTACCTGCCGATCCCACAGCAGCGGCCGGAGCGCCCGGCCCGCGGAGAGGTGGACACGATGGCGACCACGGCAGACGGCGTCCGGCCCGGACTGGCGTCGGTGACCTTCCGCACCCTGCCACCCGACGAGGTGGTGCGGCTGGCCGAGCGGGCCGGCGTGCGCGTGATCGAGTGGGCCGGCGACACGCACGTGCCGGCGGGCGACCTCGACCGCGCCCGCGCGGTGCGAAAGGCGTGCGCCGACACCGGCATCGAGCCGAGCACCTACGGCTCCTACTACAAGGCCGGCCACAGCGACCCCGACGCCTTCGAACCGGCGGTGGCGGCCGCCGCCGAACTCGGCGCGCCCCGGATCAGGGTCTGGGCCGGCACCCGCGGCTCGGCCGAGGCGGACACGGCCCAGCGGGGGCGGGTCGTGGGCGACCTCGCGCGGTGCGCCGCGCTCGCGGAGCAGGCCGGGCTCGACCTCACCGTGGAGTACCACGTGGAGTCGCTGACCGACGACCTCGACTCGGCGGCCCGGCTCTACCGCGAGGTCGGCGCACCCAACCTGGTGGCGCACTGGCAGCCCAGGGAGCTGCCCGACACGGCCGCCTGCCTGGCCGAGGTCGGCGCGCTGCTGCCCCGGCTGCGCACCGTGCACGTCTTCTCGTGGGGCGCCGACGGCTACACCGAGCGCCTGCCGCTGGCGGCCCGCGCCGACCTGTGGCGCCCCGTCCTCGCCGCGCTCGCCGCCGACGGGGCGCCCCGGGACGCGCTGTTGGAGTTCGTGCCCGACGACTCGCCCGAGGCGTTCGTCCGCGACGCGGCAGCGCTGCGCGACTGGATCGCCGAAGTCGGCTGAGCGTCGGCGCCACCCGTCGGCGCGCTTTCGCGCGGCCGACGGGCGGGTGTGCGTCGGTTTCGGGGACTGCTCAGGCCGAGGCGGTCTCCGGGGCCGGGACCGGGCGGCGGGCCTCGGCGCGCAGCGGTGACAGCCAGGCCAGCAGCACGCCGACCGCGAGCACCGCGACCCCGGCGGCCAGACCGCCGCGCGGGCCGAGGGAGGTGACGGCCACGGCGCCGGCCAGGCCCGCGCCGAGCGGCTGGCCGAGCCCCCACGACAGCATGCGCGCGGTGGTGTTCACCCGCGACTGGAGGTGGTCGGGGCTCACCTGCTGGCGGTAGGTGACGGCGTTGATCACCACGGTGGAGTAGGCGGCGCCCCAGGCGACCGCGCCGGCGGCGGCGAGCAGCCAGTGGGAGCCGGCCACCACGGCGAGCCCGCACAGCAGCGAGGCGGGCAGCGCGGCGAGCGCGAGCCTGGCGGGCCCGAGCCGCCGGCTGAGCGGGGTGACGATCCGCGAGGCGAGCAGCCCGCCGACCCCCCAGCAGCCGAACAGCACCGCGATACGGGGGTCGCCCGAGGCGGACACGCCGAGCACGCGGTCGGCCCACGGCACCAGCATCGCCACCCAGGCACCGCTGGCCACCGCGTGGGTCGTGCCGACCAGCGTGAGCGTGCGCACGATGCGGTCGCGCCACAGGAAGCCCAGGCCGGCGGCGATGTCGGCCCGCAGTTCGGCGGCGGCCCGGCGGGCCGGCGGGCGCGCCTCCGGGGGCGCGGAGAGCGGACGGACGATGGCGCGGATCAGCAGCGCCGACGCGACGGCGGTGAGCGCGTTCAGCGCGATCAGCGGCGCCGGGGACACGATCGCCACGGCCAGGCCCGCCAGCGGCGGCACCAGCAGCTCGACCAGGGTGGTGGCGCCGTAGACGCCGGCATAGGCGCTGGTGAGCCGGGCCCGGCCGACCAGGGTCGGCAGCGCGCCGAAGTTGGCCGCGTCGAAGAGCACGAACAGCGTCTGCACGCAGAAGGCGACCGCCAGCACGTGGCCCGCGGTGAGGCCGCCGAGGAACCACGCGGCGGGCAGGGTGGCCAGCAGCACGGCGCCCGCGAGGTCGGCGGCCACCATGATCCGGCGGCGGTCGACGCGGTCGGCCAGCGCACCGGCCACCAGGCCGAACAGCAGGTAGGGCAGTGCTTCGGCAGCCGCCACGGCGGCGCTCCACGCGGGTGAGCCCGTCAGCTGGTAGACCAGCACCGGGAGCGCGACCGTGGCCACCAGGCCGCCCGCCACCGCCACCACGCGTGCGGTCAGGTAGCGGCGGAAGTCGGGGTCGGCCCGCTCGGGCGACCGTGCGTCCGGCTCGGCCGCTGTGTCGTTAACCATGGCTCAAAATAGTAATGGTTTTCATTCTCGAACGTCGACCTGGCAGGTCAAGGCCGTGTCGCCGGCAGACGGACCACGAAGTCCGCCCTCCCCTCTTGAAAATGATTCTCATTGCTGCCTACTTTGGGCCTGGCGACCCCGCACAGCGAGGGAGGTGAACCGCATGGACAAGATCTTCGTGCCCGTCGAGAGCGAGCGAGAGCTGCCGCACAACTCCGCCAGCCACAGCAACGCCCTGGTGGAAAGCCCGTTCGACGCCGTCGACGACGACACCGAGTGACACCCGGGCCGCCGCGGTGCATCCGCGGCGGCCCGCCGGTTCGGCAGGCCGCAAGCGTCCACAGCGCCACTCCACCGGACGGGAGACCCACGGAGCAGCGCCGAACGCCCCCCGTCGAACCGGACCACCGCCCCCGCCGCAGGCCCCCTCGGTGCTCCTCCACCACCAGCCCCTGCGGCGGGGGCCACCCCGGACACCTTCCGCCACCACCCGCGCGACCACTCCCGTCCGCCCCGTCCACCCCGTCCACCCGCAATCCACACGCCGCCGGGCCACCGTCCGACCACACCACCCCAGACCGGACCAGCACCCACATCCCCAGTCCCCCACCACCCGCCCCCAGGCAGTCCCCCGCCCTCCCTGGGGGGACGACCCCTGCGACCAGCCTTGCGCCCGGCCGTGCGCACCGCAGCCTCCGTGGCGAATCTGTGGACAACTCGCCGCGGCACCGCCGCCCTGTGGATGACCCAAGGCACTTCGGCGGCCGGTCATGGCATGGTCGCAAGGCAGGCGCCCACGAGCGCGAAGCCCGCGGCCACGGCCGCCCGGACCACCGAGGAGCCCCATGTCCGCCCACCCGTCCCAGCCCTGACGCCCGAGCCGAAGCCCGTCCGCCTCCACACCCGCTCGGCCCCGCACCGCATCCGGCCCGCCGGCCGCGTCGGCGCCCGGCGGTCCCGGCGCCGACACACCCGCGACGCCCTCAGAACGGGAGCGACCCCATGGAGCCGACGCCCACCGCGAACCCCCACACCGACGGCGCGGTCGGTCCGGTGCCGGCCCGCCCCGCCCTGCGCCCCGGGGCCGCGCTGTTCACCGTCGACGGGCGCGGTACCGCGCTGCGCAGCGCGACAGGGGAGATGTTCGACCTGGCACTGCCCGAGGCGACGGCCAGAGCCACCCTCGACGCGCTCGCCGGGGCCGACGGCGACGTGCGGGTCCTGCGGGAGCCGCTGGCCGCGTTCGCCTCCGCCGGGCACCTCGGGAACCGTCCGGTCTGGCCGAGCGGACGCGCCTCCGTCGCGGTGCTCACCACGAGCGCTTCGCTGCACGACGCGCTCGCCGAGGCGCTGGAACGGGCAGGCGCGCGCCCCTCCCCCGTCGACGACGCCACCACCCCCCGTGAGCTGGCCGAGGGCGGCTGGACCGCGGTCTGCGCCATCGCGGACGGCCCCGCACCGCCGGGCTGGTCTGCGCTGGACGCACTGCCGGCCGCCGGCGTCGCCTGGCAGCGGGTGAGTCGCGAGGGGCGGCATGTGCTGCTGGAACCGGTGGCGTCGCGCCCCGACGATGTCTCGCACACCGACGTGCGGCGCCGCCGGCTCGCCGCGGCCGGCTCGGGCCACGTCCACCTCACGGCTTACTGGGAGCGCAGTTCGGACGCGCACACGGGCGCCATGGCGCGCGGCGACGAGCGGCTGAGCGCCTTCGAGGCGGTGCTGGTCGCCCAGTTGGCCGCGTTCGATCTGCGCCTGTGGGCGACCTCGGCGACGCCGCGCGACACCGAACTGAGCCCCGGTGCACTGCCGCCCACGCGGCGGCTGCGCGTGCTCGACCTCGACAGCGGCGCCATCGCCGACCATCCGGTCCTCCCGGTGCCGCCGTGCGCACCATGACGCCGCCGTCGGTCACCGAGCACCTCGTCACCGCACATGACGGGGTGCGGCTGGCCGCCACGGTGGTGCGGCCCACGGCCGGTCGAACGGGGCCGGCCGTGGTGATCCGCACCCCGTACGGGCGCCGTTCGCACCTGGCGGAGGCGCACGGCTGGGCGCGGCACGGCTTCACCTGCGTCGTCGGGGACGTGCGGGGCCGGTTCGACTCCGGCGGCGCCTTCCTGCCGTACGCCAACGAGCCGGCCGACGGTGCGGCCGTGCTGGACTGGCTCGCCGGCCAGAACTGCCACGACGGCCGGGTGGTGCTGGCCGGCGCCTCCTACGCCGCCTACTGCGCGGTCGCGGCGGCGCTGACCGCACCCGCCGGCGTGCGCGGGGTGCTCGCCGCCGTGCCCGCGCTCGGCCCGGGCGAGACCGCCAGGGAACCGGGCGGAGCCGCCCGGCTGGCCTGCCGGGTGGGTTGGTGGACCGAGCACGGCGGCACCCGCCGTCCGCGCATCGGTGTGGCGGCCGACGAGGAGCTGCTGGCCGAGCTGCCAGTGGTCGAGCTGCCGGAACGGGTTCTCGGCGCGGCGCCCCCCGGCTGGCGCGAGCTGTGGTCGGCGCCGCGCCGAGGCGCGCTGTGGGCCGGCCTGGCCGGCATCGGCGTTCCGCTGCTGGCCATCGGCGGCACCGATGACCCCTTCGCCGCCGACACCCTCGAACTGGCCCGCCGCTGGGGCGGCCCCCGCCGACTGGTGCTGGGACCGTGGGGCCACGAGCTCGACACCCGCCGCCCCGGCGCCGCCCTCGGCGGCCGCCGCCTGGGCTCCCTCTACGCGGCGTGGGCCCGCGCGGTCTGCGGCGAGGGCGTCAGCGGCGACCGCGCCGCGATCGCCACCGCCCCGAACGGCGCCTGGCGCACGTTCACGCACCCGGTCCCGGCGCGGTCCGTACCGCTCACCCCGCTCCCAGCCGAGACCGCGCAGACGGACGCCCCTTCCGGCGACGCGCACCGCACCGACGGCCGGACGATCAACGCGGCCCCGGCGCGCGAACCGTGGGAGCATCTGGCCTCACCGGAGCCCACGGACCGTTCGCAGGCCGGCGCCGTGGTCACGAGGGCGGCCGATCACGCCCGCCGGACACCGGCGGACATGCGCGCCCACGGCCTCCAGACGCGCCCGACCCCGGTCGGCGAAGCCCTGGAGCACCGATCGAGCAAGCACCCGGACCCACCGGGATCCGCGGACCCAACGCACATCAGCGAGCCGACCACTCGCTCAGCCGACGCCACACACCAGATGTCGGAGGACATACAAGCCCACGACGTCTCGGCAGGCCCTGCCCCGCTCCACGGAGTCCCGGAGCGCGATCCGGACGAGCGCACGTTCCCACCGGCTTCCACGACCCACCCGAACGTCGGCGCCCCGGCCACCCGCCCGGCCGATGCCGCGAACAAGGCGGATGTGGACAGACCTGTCCACGACGTCCCGGCGCCTCAGGTCCTTCCCGATGGCGAACCGGCCGGCTCCGCGCACCAGCCGTCGGTCGACACACGCGCCGATCCGGTCCTCCCACTGCGGCCCCCGGTCGACGGATCGCCGGCAGCCGCCGGCGCGGTCGGCGGCCGGCCGCATGCCGCCCGGTCGGACGAGTCCGCGGGGGTGCACTTCGTCGCCGATCCGCGCCGCCCGTTCCGGTCCGACGCGGACGGCCTGGCGCGGCGCGGCTCCGGCGACCACGTCGTACTGGTCACCGGGCCGCTGCCCGCAGGGGAGCTGCGCGGTGCGGCGGCGGTGCGGCTGCGGGTGCGCGCCGACACGGTGGACGCGGACTGGTTCGCCCTGCTGTCGCTGCTGACCGCCGCCGGATCGCGGCCGCTCGGCCGGGGCATCGTCCGCCGGACGCACCGGCCGGGCCGGGCCGAAGAGCTCACCGTGACGACCGCGCCGATCGGCGCCGGTGTACCGGAGGGCGCCCGCCTGGCCGTGACGGTCGCCGGGCACCACTGGCCCTACCACGCGCGCAATCCGCACACCGGCGTCGACGCCGCGCACGCCCGGGAACTGCTGCCCGGCCGCCGAGAGGTACTCGACGGCACGCTGGAACTCCCGTGGTACCGGCCGGACACCGACGTACTCACCGCCGACGAGCTGGTGAAGGCGTTCCCATGCTGATTCCGCGCGCCGAAGCCTCCGAACGTACCGCGCCTCGGCGCGCGGTCGGCCCACCGATGCCCGTCCCGTCGCCGTGCGGAGCACCAGCCGCGACGGACCGTTTCAAGGGCTCGACCAGGACATTCCGCGCACGGCCGCAGACGCCTGCTCGGCACCCGTCCCCAGGCCACCGGACCCAGACGGTCGGCAAGGCCGCGCGCCGGTCCGGGGACACGGCCCTCCACGCCCTCCCGAATCCCCACGTCCCCGAGCACCGACCCCACCGCCAGCTCCGCAGCCGCTCACGTGGCCAATCCCCGACGCGTCGGGGACCGGCCCGCACACCCCGCACCCGTCCGCATGGCCCGTGACCCGCCCAAACGACCCGCCACAAGCCCACAAGCGCATCCACCGCACCCCCGTCGATTCGTGCACACCCTCGCCACCCCGCCCCACGCAGTCCCCCGCCCTCCCTGGGGGGACGACCCCTGCACCAATCCTTTCGTCCCGAACGTGCGCACCGCGGCCGGCGCGGCGAATCTGTGGATAACTCGCTGCGGCCGGCCGGCCTGTGGACAGCCGAAAGCACCGCGGCGCCGGTTCGGGCATGGTTGCAGCGCAGGCGCCCACGGGCGCGGAGATCGCGGCCACGGCCGCCTGGAGCCAAGGAGACCCCGATGCCCACCGGCACGATGTCCCCCAGCACCTCACCCCTCGCCCCCAGCACCCTCATCGACCCGCTCACCGGGATCGTGCGCCGCCTTGTCGACGTCGCGCCCGTCGAGGGGCAGCCCCCCCGCTACCGAGGCGTCACCGCCGAGGTCTCCGACGCGCGGCGCCTGGGGGCCTGGCCGGCCGACCGCGTCAGCCTGGGCACCACCTTCGGCGACGCCGACGGAGCGCGCACCGCCGCGCTCGGCGAGGCCGTCGAGCGCTACTGCGGCAACCGCGTCCCACCCGACCTGCCCATCCGCAGCGCGGCAAGCCTCGCCCGCGAAGGCGTCCGCCACTTCGGCCCCGCCGACCTCCCGTTCTTCGCACCGTGGCAGCACGAGCAGCCCGGATTCCCGTACCAGCCGTTCAGCGACGACGTCGGGCTGCCGTGGGTCCGCGGTGAGGAGGACGGCGAACCGTGCTGGCTGCCCGCGTCCTGGGTGTACCTCAACCACGCCACCGGCTGCCGCCGTCGACTGCCCCGGCTGCACCACCTCAACTACGCGGGCATCGCCACCGGCACCGACCGCGCCGACGCCGCCCGCCGGGCCCTGCTCGAACTGCTGGAGCGCGACGCGCTCGAACTCTGGTGGCACCTCGACGGTCCGACCACCGGTATCGCCCTCGACTCCGTCCCCGGCCTCGCCGCCGACCTGGCCGGTACCCGGCTGCGCACCCACCTGGTGGAGCTGCCCACCGAGTATCCGGTCACCTGCGTGGCCGCGGTCGTGGTCGACCCCGACACCGGCATCGTCGGCGGCGGCGCCGCCGCGCGCTTCGACCCGGCCGAGGCGTGCGCCAAGGCTGTACTCGAAGCGGTGCACACCTGGGTGTTCACCCTCGGCCTGCTCGACCCCGACGGCTGGGTCTTCCAGGCCGTCGACAGCGGTGTGCTCGCCGAGGGCCTGTACCTGCCGTTCCGCGCCGACCGGCGCTACCTCGACGACACCGGCACCCACTTCGGACGCGTACGCGACCTCGGCGCCCAGGTCCAGGTCTGGCTCGACCCCCGCCTGCGCGAGGGCCTGCTGCACCGCTTCACCGAACCCGACACGACCCTCGCCGCCGCCGACCTCGCGGGCGGCGCCGCCGGAACCGACGACGCGCAGCGCACCTCCGACCTCCGCGCCGCCCTGACGGCGGCCGGATGCCGGATCGCCGAAGTCGACCTCACCACGCCCGACGTCGCGCACACCCCGCTGCGCGTGGTGCGCGTCTGCGCCACGGGTCTGGTGCCCAACGCCCCCGCCGCCTTCCGCTACCTGGGCCTGCCCCGCTGGCGGCAGGCCATCACGGCGCGCGGCTGGACACTCGGCGCCGACCCGCTGCACGGCCCGTCCGGCCTGCTCCTCGAACCCCCGCCGTTCCTGTGACCGGCCGCCCGCGCGGACCCGTCCCCACGGCCGGTCCACCGCCCAGCGGCCGCGCCGCCCTCACCACCGACGACCCCGTCGCGCACGCACTGCACGCCGCCTGGTCCGGAGCCGATCCCGGCCCGCCCGTCCCCGAACGCCGTCCGGCCGCGCGCCGCCGCTGGTCCGCCACCGCGGTGCCGCTGCCGCGGCTGCCCGACCCCGGCCTCGGCGGCCTGCTCGACCTCGCGCTCGCGGGCGACCCCGCGCGCAAGGTCACCGGAGTGCGCCTGCGGCGCGTACCGTCGGCGGGTGCCAGGTACCCGGTCGAGGCACACGTCGTGTGCGCGGGCACGGCCTGGCGCTACGACCCCGTCGCACACGCGCTCACCGCCCCGGTCCCCGCGCCGCCCCACGGATGCGCACAGCTCCCGCCTCCGAGCACGCACCCCGCCCCGACGGCGTGCCCTGGCCCCCCACACGCGGAAGAGGAGCCTCAGGTCCTCAGTCGCGCCGCCTCACCCGGTGCGGCCGGCACCACATCCGATCCGGGCGGCGCGGGCGCGACGGAAGCCGTGACCCGCCCCGGGGTCTCGGGCGCCGCCCCGTGCGCGTCCCATCCGACCCGAGCGGACGCCCCGGCCGCCGACACATACGCGCACACACCGCCCCGAGCGGTACCCGGCCCGCCGCCGAGCACCGCACCGATCGATACGGAAGGAGAGCCCGCCGAGGAAGGCGCACCGGCTCGAACCACGGCCGCAGGAGGCACCACCCTGGTGCTGTCACTGCTCCCGGCCCGCACGACTTGGCGGTACGGGCCGCGCTCACTCCCGGTGCTGCTGCTCGACCTCGGGCACGCCGTCGCGTCCCTTCTGGCCGCGGCACGTGCGCTCGGCATGCACGCGGTCGCGGAGTTCGGCGTACCGGGCGAGCGATTGGCGGCGCCGGCCGCACTGCCGTGGCACGACGGCGCGGTCCGCTGGCCGGGCACCGCACCCGAGTTCCCACTCGCGGCGGTGCACCTCGGCGGCCCCGTCGACCTCACCGGGCCCCGCCGCGCCGACTCGGGCGTCCGCCCCGAGGCGGAACCGCGCTCGGTCATCGCGGCCGCCCAGTCGGCGCACCGGATGGTCGCGGCGGCACTGTCGCGGCTGGCCGCCCCCGATCCGCCCCGAATGGCCGCGACGGCACCGCCCGGTGCGCACAGCTGGTCCTCGGCCACCGGGCCCGCCTTCACCGCCGCGGCGCTGCTCGCCCGCAGCAGCGCCCCCTGGCAACGGATCGCCACGGCCGCCGAATCCGACTGGACCGACGTACTGGCGGCGGCCCGCGCCCACGTCGGCGCCCGCGCCGCTCTGCTGCGCCCCCGCGCGCACCCGGCCGCGGCCCGCGCGCTGGCGGACCGCTCCTGCGGTCAGCCGGTCTGCGCCGCCGCCGACGCGCTCCTCCTCGTCTTCGCCGCCCCCGAAGCGTGCATCCAGCACACCCTGCACACGTACACCACCGCCGCACGCGCCGTCCACGCCGCCTGGCTCACCGCGACCGAGGCGGGCCGCGCCGCCCGCCCCATCGGCTGCTGGATCGACGCGGGCGCCATCCCCCACCCGGACAACGGCACACCCGCACGCCTGGTCCACGCCCTGGCCCTGGGCGATGGCTGAGACCATGCCCGCCCGGCCCGCTCCCGTCCGCCGAGGCCGAGCGGCGACCGGGCGCCGGTCCCGCCCGGCGCCGGTCCTCGCTCCCGGTTCCGCCGACGGGCCCCATGAGCAGCACCGCCGACCCACGCGTCGAAGCACACCCCCGACCCGTCCGCGCAGATTCCGACGGGTGCCGAGTCCCATGCCGCCTCGTCACGACTCCCGCTCACGATGGCCGTCCAAGACCGATCCCACAGTGATTCGGCCGGCGGTCAGCGGGACGTGCCCTCCGGTTCAGCACAGCGGAGGCGAGCGGAGCCACCGAGCACACCCACCGAATGCCGCCACGCGGACACCGCCGCCCTTGACATGCTCACCTGCAGACGCGCTCCCCCGCACCCGAGGGCCTTCACCTCACAGCGATTCGCGCAGAAGGCGGCGGGGTGCCGCTCTGACCATCGCGGACAACGCGATCGAAGAAACCGAAGACGCCCACCGACGCCTCCCGCGTGAGCCCCCAACGGCAGACGGCAGCGGCCACACGGCAGAACGCCCGTCCAGAGGGCAGCGGGGCGCGCCGTGCAGACCATCACGGACGAAATGACGTGCGACGACCCAAGACGCCCGCCGCCGACTCCCGAGTGGAGCCCTCAGCGCGGGCACCGCCGCCCGTCGGCATGCCCACCTGCAAACGCGATCCGCCCGCACCCGCGCGGGCCTTCACCTCACAGCGGTTCGTCCAGGAGGCAGCGGGGTGTGCCGTGCAGGTCATCGTGGACGACGCGGCCGGAGACGCCGAAGACCCGCGCCAGCAGGTCCGGGGTGATGACGTCGGTGGGCGGGCCGTCGGCGGCCACGCGGCCGTCGGCGAGGGCGACGATGCGGTCGGTGAAGCGGGCGGCGTGGTCGAGTTCGTGGAGGACGTACACGACGGTGAGGTCGCGTTCGGCGCGGAGGCGGCGGACGAGGGTCAGCACTTCCAGTTGATGGCGCACGTCGAGGTGGGCGGTCGGCTCGTCGAGCAGCAGTACGGGGGTGCGCTGCGCGATCGCCAGAGCGACGCGGACGCGCTGCCGCTCACCGCCCGACAGAGTGTCGAGCACCCGGTCGGCCAGCCCGGTCACGCCCGCGGCGTCGAGGGCGGCGTCGATCTCGGCCGACTCCCCCTGCACCAGCATCCCGAACGGCCCCCGGTGCGGGTAGGCGCTCTGCCGGACCAGCTGCCGCACGGTCAGGCCGGGCACCGGTGGCAGCGACTGGTGCAGCACCGCCACCCGCCGCGCGATCTCGCGCCGCGACAACCGGCGCAGCGGCCGACCCTGCAGCTCGATGGCGCCCCGGTCGGGGCTGAGCAGTCCGGCCAGCAGCCGCAGCAGGGTGCTCTTGCCGCACCCGTTCGTCCCGACGAGCGCCACCGTCTCGCCCGCGCGGATCGTCAGATCCACCCCGTCCAGCACCGGCCGCCCCGCGTACCCGAACGCGACGTCGGCCACCTCGAACACCGGCTCACGCGGGCCGCCCGGCCCGTGCGCCCCAGCCGTGACCGGCGAGGGCGACCTGTTCGAATCACGGACCGGCACACCGGCGTCCGTTCGTCGGCCGTCCGCGCCGACGAGCGTCTCATCCGCCATCACGCACATCCTCCCCACGCCGTTCGCCACCGGACGGCGCCGCCGCGACGGCACGAAGCCGCGCCGCCCCTGAGACGACTCCCTCCGCACCGGAAGCCTCCGGCCACCGGATCCCGCCCGCTTCGCTCCGCCCTTTCGTGCCCGGCCACCGCCGCGACGCGGCACACGCACCCGACCGGGCGATCAACCGGTGCACCGGCGGCGTCGACATGCCCGGCCGAGCAGGGTCGCCAGCCCACCGCACCCCGCCGGACCGCGTGCGTTCGATGGCCGGTGGACGGTTCGGACACGTCGGCAGAGCCGTCGACGGCCCCGCAGGAGCGGTCCCGCTCCACGCCGCCAAGCCCCGGTCCGACCGCGCCCTCTCCGCGAGATGGTCCGCTCCATCCGGCGCCGGGATACCGACGGTCGAGCGCGGCGCGGCTCCCCGCCGCCGCTCTCCGCGTCGGCCGCCCCCGGCGGACGACGCGCGCCCGCTCCGAGCGTCACCGGCACCTACCGACAGCGCCGCCGCCCCCGACCGCACCCGGGCGCCACGGCACTCCTCCGCGCCGGCGGCCGCGACTCCGGAGGTCGTCGGCGGCCCTCCGCAGACGACCCCGTTCCGCGTCGCGAGACCCGCACCCGGGTTCAGCCGGGTTCTGACCGCACCCGCGTCCACTCCGTCCGAGACCTGGAGTTCGATGGCCCCGCTCGACGCGGCTCCCCGCCCCTTTCCCGGCACGGCGGCCATCGGCGTGGACGCCGTGCGACCGCTCAGGCCACCACCGGCACCCGCGGACAGCGCCGACGCACTCGACCGGGCGCCGAGGCCGCCACGCTGCTTCGCGGTGAGCGGCGAGCGTTCGGAGGGCGGCGAAGCGTTCGTGGACCTCGACGAGTCCGCCGCCGGTCCGGTCGGGTCGGTGCTGCTCCGCGCCGCCTGGCGCACTCCCGCGCCGAACTCATTCCCTTCCATACCGATATTCGCTCGATCCGGCGCATGGGCGTCACCGGCGCCGAGCAGCACGGCATCCCCTTGCCGCTCCGCACCGATCGGCCCCGCCTCGGAGCCCGAAGTCCCCTCGGTCAGATCACCACCGGGGTCGGACGAAGCTCGATCGCCGCCATACTTCGCGCCGGAGGGCGCGACTTCGGGGGGCACCGACGGCGCTCCCGGACCGGTCCCGCTCCGGATCGCCGGGCCCGCCGGTATGACCGGCCGAGCGCTCTGCAAGCTCGCGCTCAAATCGAAGCAGGCGCCCGCGTCAGACACCTCGATCGGCGCGGCCGTCCCGCGTCCCTCGTCCAGCGCGGCGGCCGCCCCAGCGGACGGCACGCACCCGCTCAAGGAAGCGCGAGGACCCGATCGGGTGCGGCGGCCACCGGCTTCCTCGCCGCCGGAGCGCGGGCTTCCAGAAGTCGGCGGCCCGGTCGAGGGCACCGGCGCATCCGCCGCCGACTCACCGGCCACCGGGGCGGCCGGTGGTCCGCCCGGTCCACTCCCGTTCCGCACCACGAGCAAGGCGCCCGTGGCCGACCGGGGGCTCGCCGCCCCCGCGTCCACTCCGTCCGCCGGCCCAACCGCATCGGGTCCGGGCGGCGCGGATCCGGGACGGCTCTCTCCGGACCCGGCCGTCGCTTCGACGGACGACACGCGTGCGGCCACGGGAGCGCCGGAGCCCGGCGACGGCGCCGACACGCTCGACCGGGTACGGCCGTCACCACGCTGTTCGGCGTGCAATGGCGTGGGTCCAGAGGTCACCGGGCCATTCGTGGACCCTGGCACGTCGGCCCTCGGCCCACCGGCCGCCGCAGGGTACGGTGCCGGTGCGCGGTCGGTCCCGCGCCGCGCCGCCGCGTCCGCGCCCGCGTCCGTTCCGTCCGGCGCGTGAGGGTCAGCGGTGTCGGCCGCCTCGGTCGACGGGCCGGACCGGGACAGGATGAGGTCACGGGCGGTCCTGGCCATCACCTGGCCGGGCGGTCGGCCCGTCCGGTGGTCGGAGGTCATGTGGCCGTCCTTTCCATGGCGGCTCCGCGGCCGCCTCGGCGGACCACCAGGACCAGGGCGGCCGCGCCGAGGACGGCGGTGACGACGCCCGTAGGCAGGCCGAGGCGCTGGCCGTCCACCTCGGCGGCGAGCCAGCGGCTGCCCAGCTGGGCGAGGGCGTCCGCGCCCGTCACCGCGGCGGCGCCCAGCGCGGCGGCGGCGGGTACGCCGAACCTCGGGTCGGAGCCCGCGGCGGCCCTGGCCAGGTGCGGGACGACCAGGCCGACGAAGGCCACCGCGCCCGCCAGGGCGACGGCCCCGGCCGCCAGGGCCACGGCGCCCGCGAGGGCGACGCCCCGTGCGCGGGCGGCGGGCAGGCCGAGGGCGGCGGCGTGGTCGTCCCCGGCGCCCAGGACGCCGAGCGCCGCCGATCCCAACCACACGCAGCCGAGCGCCACCGCGATCCACGGCCCGGCGACCGCGAGGTGGTCCCAGGTGCGGCCCTCGACCGAGCCGACCAGCCACCGGAGCGCGTTGCCGAAGCGGCTCGGCTGGTAGGCGAGCAGCATGGTGGTCAGGCCGGTGAGCAGTGCCGAGCACAGCAGCCCGTACACGACGAGCTGGGCGGAGTCGTGCTCGCGCGCCAGCAGCCAGGTCAGCGCACCGCCCGCCAGCCCGCCGACGAGGGCGGCGGTCAGCGCGCCCGCGGCCGACGCGGCGTCGGTCAGGCCGAGCACCAGCGCGAGCAGCAGCCCGAGGACGGCCCCGGGGTTCACCCCGGTCAGTTCGGGCGCGGCCAGCGGGTTGCGCAGCACGAGCTGGAGCACCAGCCCGGCCACGCCCAGCGCCGCGCCGACGAGCAGGGCGGTGGCGGCCTGCGGGAAGCGCAGGGTCCACATGATCTGCGCCTGCTGTCCGGAGCGCTCGCCCGCGAGCACGTCGGCGACCACCCCGGCCGGGATGTCGCCGTAGGCGAGCACATTCGCCAGCGCGCACAGCGCCGCGGCCGCCGCGAGCGCGGCGGCCACCACCGGTCCCCGTACGCGCCGCCTCACCGCGCCACCTCCTCGGCCGCGGCCGGGGCCGGGCGCGCCGACCGGCGCAGCAGCACCAGCCCGGTCCCGATGCCGACCACGGCGGTCCACGCCCCGAGCGGCGTCTCGACGGGGGCGAAGACCAGGCGGGCCGCCTGGTCGGCGCCGAGGGTGACGAGCGCGCCGATCAGCGCCGTCCACGGCAGCCAGCCGCGAGCGTCGGCGGACGGACGCAGCCGACGGGCCAGCAGCGGCGCCAGGAAGCCGACCCAGGCGATCGGCCCGCACGGCCCGACCACCCCGGCCACCAGCAGCGCCGCCAGCGCGATCAGCCCGAGCCTGGCCCAGCCCACCCGCACGCCCAGCGACGCGGCGGCGTCGTCGCCGAGCCGCAGCAGCCCGAGCACGGGCATGGCCAGCAGCGTGAGCGGGACGG
Source organism: Allonocardiopsis opalescens (assembly GCF_003002095.1). Lineage (GTDB taxonomy): Bacteria > Actinomycetota > Actinomycetes > Streptosporangiales > Streptosporangiaceae > Allonocardiopsis > Allonocardiopsis opalescens. The sequence continues at coordinate 120,060 of NZ_PVZC01000005.1, forward strand.
CCAGCAGGGTCCACGGCAGCAGCTGGGCGACGTGCTCCCAGGTCATCCGGGTCAGGCTGCCGACCAGGTAGCGGAAGAGGCTGTCGTACTGCAGCCGGCTCGCGGTGGAGAGCACCGCCAGGGTGAGCGCCTGCACGGCCGTCGACGCGGCCGCGCCGATCAGCAGCACGGACTCCGCGCCGCGCCCGAGCCGGGCCGCCGCCAGGCAGACCGCCCCGCCCGCCAGCGCACCGCCGAGCGCGGCCGCCGGGTGCAGGCCGAGCGGCACCGGCAGCCCCCACACCACGATCATCGCCATCACCAGCGAGGCGCCGCCGGACACTCCGAGCAGTTCGGGCACGGCCAGCGGGTTGCGCAGCGCCTCCTGCATCAGCAGCCCGGCCACCGCGACGGCCGCGCCCGCCAGCACCGCCACGATCAGCCGCGGCAGCCGCAGCTCCCACAGCACCACGTACGCCAGCCCGTCTCCCTCGGCCAGCACCGCCGGGAGCCGGTGCACGCCGATCACGGGCTCGCCCAGCGACAGCGCCACCGCGCCGAGCCCCAGCAGCAGCGCGAACATCCCCCCGGCGGCGAGCAGGGTGGGCACCTCGCCGCGCGACCGGGCCGCCCCCGCGACGGCCTCGTCCGCCCGGCCGGTCAACGTGCGCCCGCTCACCCCACCGCCCCGCCCTCACGCCGCCCGATCCGGCAGCGGCGATCGGTGGCCGACCGGCCACTCCACGTCTCCCTGCCTCCCCGGCACGAGCGCCCGGAACCGCCATACCGCGCCGCTCGGCCGCGCGACCGCGCCCTGTCGGCACCACGCGGCGCACGGCGGCACAGACCGCCGTTGAGGACGCATCGTCCACTCACGAACACCACCCCCTCACGCCCACACGACCGGCCACCGACGGCACCCGCCTGCGCTTGCTCACCGCACCGCCCCAGCGGGCAGCCGCGCTCGCACACCGACCACGGGCCGCAGCGACCCCGCGCGTGCGCGCCCGCTCCCCCGCGCGAAGCCCCAGAGCCGCCCTCCCGGGCCGCCCGGCCATTGCGACCGCGCTCCGGCGACCCCGCGCGGCGCCCGGCGGCACGGACCACGACCGAGGACGCATCGTCCGTTCACGGCAATCCGCACCCCTCACACCCACGCCCACACGACCGGCCATCGACCACACCCACCTACCTGCGCTCACACCGCTCCGCCCGGCGACGCCGACCGGTCTCCCGCAGGACGCACCGCTCGCCCACCCGACCCACCCGGCAAGGGCGTTCACCGGCCGACCGGAGGACCGCGCCGAACCGCGCATCCGCGCCCGCTCCACCGCACCAACGCCCAAGGCCGTCGTGCGGCGCAGCGCGGCCGCGCCCTCCGCCGCTCAGCGCACCGCGGAGCCGACCGCCGCCGAGGACGCGTCCCCCGTTCACGAACACCACACCCTCATGACCACGAACACGACCGCACCCGCCTGCGCCTGTTCACCGCACTGCTCCGCCCTCGCATCGGCAGCGGCGGTCGGTCGGCGGACGCACCAGCCCGCACATCCGCACGGCCGTTGCGGACCGCGCTGTTCGCGCGCCGCCGCTGCGGACGCATCGGCCGCTCAGCGTCCCGGCGCACAGCAGCGAGCGCCGTTCCCCTGGCCGTATGGCCGCGTCGGTTCCGCTCTCGTGCCGCCCGGGCCTCGGATGGTCGCGGCCGCGCACCGAGGGCGGGTCGCAGGTGCGTACGCCCGCGCTCAGCACGAAGCGTCCACGGCTTACGGACCCGGCGGGCGGCTTCGGCTCGGGGGACCGTCGCCCTGCCGCGCGCCGAGGCGGCATCAGGGGCACCGCCGAGGCGGCGCCACCGTGTCCGCCGCATGCTCGCGCCCGGCCGGCCTGCGGCCACGAGCGTCCACAGCACCTGAGCGACCGTTCACCCGGAGGCGCCGCAATGACGGGCCCGCGCACGGCGGGTGTCGGAGGGCCGCATCGGCCGGGCCGACCCGCGCCGCCGCGCCGCCGGATCCGCGCCGGAGCGAACTGGCGGCCCCGCCGCGCCGGGACCCTGCCGCCGGGCGGCCGTCGACCGGTCCAAAGCCGTTGTTCACTGCAGGGCCTGGTCGATGGCCTGGTCGAGGATGAGGGTCATGGCGCGGGTGCCGCGGCCGGTGCCCCATAGGGCGGGGTCGACCTCGTAGACGCGGTCGTCGCGGACGGCGGTGATCTGGTTCCAGACGGGGTCGTCGGCGTACTCCTCGGCGACGGAGGCGTCGCCGAAGCTCTGGATGAAGATGACGTCGGGGTCTTCGGCGAGGATCTGCTCGACGCTGTAGGCCTGGGCGGTCTCGAAGCCGCCGCCGAGGCTCGGCCAGGGGTAGTGGAAGACCTGGGCCAGCAGGTTTCCGGGGAGGACCTCGTCGGTGTCGACGCCGATGGTGCCGACGCCGCCGTACATGGACAGGACGGTCAGTTCTCCGGCGCCGCGCTGCTCGGCGCGCTGCCGGGCGTCGGTGAGGGCGGTGGCGAAGCGCTGCTCGGCGGCGGCCTGCTGTTCGCCGCGACCGGTGAGCCGGGCGAGGTCGCGCAGGTAGGCGATGGAGTCGGTGTAGGTGGAGGCGTCGAGGTTCCACAGCGGGGCGTGCGCTTCCAGCGCGGGCGCCAGCTGCTCGTGCACTCCGGCGAGGCCGATGACGAGGTCGGGGTCCTGCCGGACGATGTCCTCGGGGCGTTCGGTGCCGAAGCCGCCGCCGATGGTCTCGACCTCGCCGGCCTGCTCGCCGAGGTAGCCGTCCAGGGCGAGCAGGTCGGCGGAGGTGGACGCGACCGGGCGCAGGCCGAGTTCGAGCAGGATGTCGTCGCACAGGCCGGTCAGGCAGACGATCCGCTCGGGGACGGCCGCCAGGGTGATCTCGGTTCCGGCGTGGTCGGTGATGGACAGGGACGGTTCGACGGGCGTCGCCTCGGCCACCGGTGCGATGCTCGATGGCGCCGCCGCCTCGGCGCCGTCCTCGGCGGCGGTGCCGCAGGCGGCCGCCAGGCTCAGACTCGCCGCGACGGCGGCAATGACCGGTACAGCTCGCGCAGGCGGCATGGGGGCACCGTTTCCTCTGCTCAGGGCCCGGCGGGGACGCGGACGCCTTTTCGGGTGGGCTTGACTCGATTTAGAATGATAACCGTTCCCATTAGCCACGTGCAGCACCGGGCCGCGAACCGCTCGGGACGAGCACCCGCGACCGCCGCCGGGGCGCCCACCCGCCGCGACGAACGCGTCGCATGAGGTGGTACCCGCCGGACCGGCGCCCCGCACCCGCCGACCGCGCGGTGTTCGGGGAGTCGTCGGAAAAGCGGTCCACTCGTCGAAAGAGACGGGCCTTCCGATGAGGAGTCAGAAGGCGCACCCATTCCCACCTGGGTGTACGCCGCGCGGCTCGCCTTCTCCTCGGCGTGGACCAGCGCGGTCGCGCTGATGACGCGCTCCGCCCCGAGCCGTCCGCCGTTCCCGGACGGGTCCGGCACGCACTCGCGCCGAGCCCGTTCCGCCCCCTGGCACCACCCCCTTGGCGCCGTCCCGCGCAGCAGATACGCTACAAACGTAGCGCTACGAATGTAGCGCACAGCTGCGACGCAAGAAGAGAAGGAGTCCCGATGGACGACGTCGTCATCGTCGGCGCGGGTCCCAGCGGCCTGATGGCCGCCTGCGAGCTGGCGCTGGCCGGGGTGCGCTGCCGGATCGTCGAGCGCAGGGCGGCCGGGGGCAATGTCACCCGCGCCTTCGCGCTGCACGCCCGCGCGCTCGAACTGCTCGACGCACGCGGGCTCGCCGACGAGCTGCTGGCCGTGGGGAACGCCCTCCGCACCGTCCGGCCCGCCTACGTGTCCGAACTGGACTTCGGTGAGCTCGACACCCGGTACCCGCTGCTGCTGTTCGTACCGCAGAACGGCACCGAGCAGGTGCTGGAGCGGCGCGCCCGCGAACTCGGCGTGCCGGTCGACCGGGGCGCGGCCGTCGTCGGGCTGGAGCAGGACGCCGGCGGGGTCGGGCTGGAGCTGGACTCCGGCGCCGTGCTGCCCGCCCGCTACGTGATCGGCGCCGACGGCGCGCACAGCGCGGTGCGCCGGCTGGTCGGCACGGAGTTCGACGGCGAGACCTACCCCTCGCGCATGGTGCTGGCCGACGTCCGGCTCGCGCCGGACGCGCCCGAACCGCCCATGGACTCCTTCGGTCCCGAGGGCGTGGTCGTGGCGCTGCCCTTCGGCGACGGCTGGTACCGCGTCGGCGCCTGGCTGACCCGCGCCGACACCGGCGCCCCGCCGGACATCCGCGAGCTGCGCGCGTCCTTCCGGCGCATCGCCGGCACCGACTACGGCATGGGCGAGCCGCGCTGGATCTCGCGCTTCACCTGCCAGCGCCGGCTGGCTCGGCAGTACCGCACCGGCCGCGTCTTCCTCGTCGGCGACGCCGCGCACCTCAGCTCGCCGATGGGCGGCCAGGGCATGAACACCGGCGTACAGGACGCGGTCAACCTCGGCTGGAAGCTGGCCGCCGCCGTCCACGGCCGGGCGCGCCCCGGGCTGCTGGACAGCTACCACGCCGAGCGCCGCCCTGTCGGCGCGGCGGTGCTGGAGCTGACCGACGGGCTGACCCGCGTCGCGCTGAGCGGTTCACGGCTGCGGCTGGCCGTCCGCCGCGGGCTGATGGGCGCGCTGCTGCGCACGCCCCCGGCGCGCCGGCGCCTTCTCGGCCGGCTGAGCGGGCTGGGCCTCGCCTACCCCCCGCTCACCGACGGCGCCCACCGCTCCGCCGGCCGCCGCGCCCCCGACGGCCGCACGGACCGGGGCCGGCTGTACGAACTGCTGCGCGACGGCCGGTTCGCGCTGATCACCCGGGACGGCACCGCGCCGGGCGGGTGGGGCGGCCGGGTGCGGGCGGCGCGGGCCGAGGCGGCCGCCTGGCCGGCGGCGACCCTCGTCCGCCCGGACGGGTACGTCGCGTGGGCGGCCGACCGGGTCGACGCGGGCGCGATCCGCGCGGCTCTGCTGGAATGGTGCGGACCGGCCGAGGGAGCCGCCGAGGAGGATCCGCCGCACCGTGCCGCCGCCTAACACGCAACGCCGCGAGCAGCTCGCCGACGCCGCCATCGAGGTACTGGCCGGGGAGGGCGCCCGCGGGCTGACCCACCGCGCGGTCGACGCCGCCGCCGGCGCGCCTCCGGGCACCGCCTCGCGCTACTTCCGCACCCGCGAGGCGCTGGTGCGCGGCGTCGTCGAGCGGGTCACCGCCCGCGTCGTCGCCGAGGTCGACGGGATGATGGTCCGGCCGGTCGGCCCCGACCGGCTTGAGGAGGTCCTGACCGCGGAGCTGCACCGCCTGCTCACCGTGGACGACTCCCTGCCGGCCGCCCTGCTCGAACTGCACCTGGAGAGCCGGCGCGAACCAGCGCTGCGCGGGCCGCTGGCCGAGGCCACCGCCGCCCGCGCCGGCATGGTCCTCCGCCAGTGCCGGGCGGCCGGGGTGGACCTCTCCGGGCAGGACGCCCTGCTGCTGGAGATGACCACGATCGGCATCCTGTTCACCGCCATGACCGCCCGCCCCGACGACCTCGAAGGGCTGCTGCGCGCCGCCGTGCGCACGGCGCTGGAACGCCATCTGCCGGGTGCCCCGGGCGGGTAGCTCCCGGACGCGCTCCGTTGCGGCCCGGACGGCCGGTCCTCAGCCCGCGGCCGCGGCCTTGATCAGCGGCGCGTCGCGCGAGACCATCGTGAACCCGACGCCGTAGTACAGCTCGCGCGCCGCGGGGCGCCCCGGCGTGCCGACGCAGACGACCGTCATGTGCTCGGCCCCGGCCGCCCGCGCCAGCCGCATGCCGTGCAGCAGCATCGCCCGGGCCAGCCCCAGGCGGCGGTAGCCGGGGTGCGTGCCGACCGGCTCGAAGGCGGCGGTCGTGTTCGCCTCGTCCAGCCACATGATCGTGGAGGACGCCATCGTGCCGTCCGGCGCCTCGACCAGGACGTGCAGGTCGCCGCGGTAGGCCGCCGTCCGGCGTACGCCCTCGTAGGCTTCGGCCGTGTACGACGAGGGGGCCCAGGCGTCCACATGGGCCTGGACCGCGGCCTGCGGCCCGGCCTCGTCGGCGGTGCGGAAGCGGAAGCCGTCCGGCAGCACCGGCCGCTCGATCTCGCCGAGCCCACGCTGGTTGAGCTGGGTCCAGAAGCCGTTGTCGCCCAGTGAGGCGGGGTCGGTGCGGTAGCCGTGGGCGGCCCAGCGCTCCAGGGCGTAGGCGTCGGCGGCGCTCGGCAGCACGGTGCGCTCGAGGTCCTTCGCCGTGGCGTCGTACCAGTCGATCACCTCGTCGACCAGTCCGGCGTGGTCGGGGTGCACCTGGTAGGCCAGGTAGGCGCCGGTGATGTCCTTCACCGAGCCGTCGCCGCGCCGCACCTGGTGCGGAAGCTCGACCCAGGCCCACGCCACCAGCTCGCCGCCGGAGAACCACAGCCGGCGCGGCCAGGTCGCGCCGCGGGCGGCGTGCCCCTTGCCCCAGTTCCAGGCGAGCTCCCCGTAGGCGGCGTCGCTGTTCACCAGGTCGAGGCGGGTGGCGGTGACGCGCTGCGCCAGGCCCTGCATCAGCCGCAGGTCGGCCTCGGACACCACGTCGACGTTCGTCATGGGGCGAACTGTGTCAAAACTCCGCGGAGCCGTCGAACCCTTTTCGGCCGCTTCCGGCCGGGCCGCCCCGCCGTAAGGTGATCACGCCGCGGACCGACCGGAACGAGGAGGGCGACGTGCTGGACGAGACCGACCTGCGCTGGCTGAACCGCTGCGCGGACCTGGCCGAGGAGGCGCTGGCAAAGGGCGACGAGCCCTTCGGCTCCGTGCTGGTCGGGGGCGACGGCGTCCTGCTGGGCGAGGACCACAACCGGGTCGCCTCCGGCGATCAGACCCGCCACCCCGAGTTCGCGCTGGCCCGCTGGGCGGCGGCCAATATGGCGCCCGGAGACCGCGCGGCCGCCACCGTCTACACCTCGGGCGAGCACTGCCCGATGTGCTCGGCCGCGCACGCCTGGGTCGGCCTGGGCCGCATCGTCTACGCGGTCTCCTCCGAGCAGCTGTCCGGCTGGCTGGCCGCGCTCGGCGTCCCGCCGGGGCCGGTACGGCCGCTGCCGGTCCAGCAGGTCGCGCCGGGGGTCGCCGTGGCGGGGCCGGCACCGGAGCTGGCCGAGCGGATGCACCGCCTGCACCGCCGCTTCCACGGCGCCGGCTGAGCGCGCCGCCGCCCGCTCAGTCCGCGGCCGGCGTGTCGCCGTGGTCGAGTTCGGCCAGCAGCGCGGCCACCGCGCCGGGGCGCTCGTACAGTGCCAGGTGCCCGGCGGCCGGCAGGGTGCGCACGCCCACGCCGAGCAGCCTGCGGGCCGGGCCGATCAGCCGTTCGGGCGGGAAGAAGCCGTCGTGGTCGCCGGTCGCCACCGCACGCGGGGTGCCGTCCCAGGCCCGTACGGACGCGTCGGGCAGCGGCGCGGGCGCCAGGGTGGTGCGGCAGTGCCGGGCCACCAACTGCATCCACTCGGCGGCGGCCTGCGCCTCGGGCACCTCGCCGGGGCCGCTCATGAAGTCGATCAGGCGGCGGCTCCGCTCGGGGCTGGGCGCCAGCAGCCATGGCAGGGTGCGCCCCAGCAGCGCCGGACTGAGCCGGGCGTGGCACAGCCCGCCGGGGTTGACCAGCAGCAGGCCGGCCACGCGCGGCGAGGGTTCGGCGGCGAGCGCGACGGCGGCGCCGAGGGAGTGGCCGAGCACGATCAGGCGCCGCTCGGCGGTGGCGGCCAGCACCTCGCGCAGCCAGCCGGCGTAGCGCGGCGGCCCGCCGACCGGCCGGGTGGCGGAGCTGAGCCCGGGCTGGCCGGGGAGGTCCACCATGATCACCGGCCGGTCGCCGGCCAGCCGGCGCGCGACGGCGACCGTGGTGGCGGCGTTGAAGTTGGTGCCGGGGAGCAGCAGCACCGGGGTGGCCGGCCCGCCGCCCGCGCGGAACAGCTGGGTGCGGCCGAGGGTGGTGTCGAGGGTGGGCAGCGGGCGCAGTTCGGGCCAGGCGGAGATCCTGGCCTGGCACCACTCGCGGACGCGGGCCTCGCCCTCGGCGTCGCGGTAGACGGGGCGGAAGGCGGGGCTGCGGCGGGGGGCGTTCACGGGCTGGTGGCTCTCCTGTTCGCATGGCAGGGCGACGCGTCCGCCGACCAGACTTCCCGGCACACCCGCTCGGAGACTACCCCGCCCGCCGCGGCGCCGGCGCCCCCCTCCCGCCCCTCCCGCTATGCCGGTTCCGGCCGCCCGCACCGGCTTCCCGCTCCGTGGCAGGCCGTGCGGGTGATCCCCTAGAGTTTCGTGCGCGGCCGCAGCATCCCCGTCGGCCGCGGGCATCAGGAAGGCGATCGGACATGGCGGACGTCGACCTCACCCCGCAGGCCGCGGAACGCGGCGGCTCCCGGCCGCTCGGCGGCTACCTCGCCCGGCCCGAGGGCGCGGGCCCCTGGCCCGGCGCGGTGATGCTGCACGAGGCCTTCGGGCTCAACGACGTCATCCGCCGCCAGGCCGACCGCCTCGCCCGGGCCGGCTACCTCACCCTCGCCGTCGACCTGTTCAGCGCGGGCGGCGCGGTGCGCTGCCTGGTCGCGACGATGCGCGCGATGGTGTCGGGGCGCGGCCGCGCCTTCGCCGACATCGCCGCCGCACGCGACTGGCTGACCGCCTCGCCCGACTGCACCGGGAAGGTCGGCGTGATCGGCTTCTGCCTGGGCGGCGGTTTCGCGCTGCTCACCGCGAACACCGGCTTCGACGCCGCCTCGGTGAACTACGGGCAGCTGCCGCGCGACCCCGACACCGCGCTGGCCGGCGCCTGCCCGGTCGTCGGCAGCTACGGCGGGCGCGACGGCTCGCTGCGCAACGCGTCGGCGCGGCTGGAGGCGGCGCTGACCCGGGCCGGGGTGGTCAGCGACGTGAAGGAGTACCCCACCGCGGGCCACTCCTTCCTCAACGACGCCGAGGTGGGGCCCGCCCCGATCCGCCGCTTGCTGCGGGTGACCGGCGCGGGGCCCGAGCCCGAGGCGGCGGCCGACGCCTGGCGCCGGATCGAGTCCTTCTTCGGCGAGCACCTGCGCTGACGTCCGGCGGTGTACCTCCGGCCGTCCTGCCCGGCCGCCTTCCGCCCAGCCGTTGACTGTGGTCCAGATCACTAAAGCGATCATGAATTGAGCCTTGACTTTTTCGCGGCCTCATTTGTTAGACCTCTGATTCGGGTCTTGAACCGACCCGATCAGCTCAACTATCTTTGGAAGGTTGCGATGGAGCAGTCGTTGCCAGTCCGGCTCATCCGGGTGGTCGGCACCGAACGGATCACGCCGCACCTGGCACGCGTCACCTTCAGCGGCGACGGCCTCGCCGGAGTCACCCCCCTCGACCCGGACCAGGAAGTGAAGCTCTACTTCCCCCGCCCCGGCCAGGCCGAGCCCCGGCTGCCGGAGCCGTCCGGCGACTTCACCCGCTGGTACCAGGCGTTCACCGCCATCCCCGAGGACGAGCGGCCCTGGATGCGCAGCTACACCCTCCGCTCCACCGACCCCGTGCGCGGCGAGGCCGTCATCGACTTCGTGCTGCACCCCGACGCCGGTCCGGCCACCCGCTGGGCGCTGGCGGCCCGCCCCGGCGACACCCTGGGCATGTTCGGCCCCTCGCCCTACTTCGCCCGCCCGGTCCGGCTGCTCGCCTCCGTCAGGGCGGCCGACTGGCTGCTGATCGCCGGCGACGAGACCGCGCTGCCGGCCATCGCGGCCATCCTCGAACAGCGCGATCCCGCCACCCCCGCCCTCGCCTTCATCGAGGTGGCCGGGCCCGAGGACGAGCTGCCGCCGGCCGCGAAGGGGACGGCGGAGGTGCGCTGGCTGCACCGGGGCTCCGTCCCTCCGGGCCGCGCCGATCTGCTCCCCGAGGCGGTGCGCGCCGCCGAGTTCCCGCCGGGGCGGCCCTTCGCCTGGCTGGCGGGGGAGGCGGGCACGGTCCGGACGCTGCGCCGCCACCTCATCGGCGAGCGCGGCCTGGACCGCGCCTCGATCGAGTTCACCGGCCACTGGCGGCTGCGGCTCAGCCAGGACGACGCGCCGACCGAGGACGACCTGGCCGAGGCGCGCGAGCGCGTCGCCGCCGCCGAGGCCGCCGCCTCCGCCCCGCCCGCGCCGCGCGCCGGGCTGCCCGAGCTGTCCAGGGACATGTTCGACAACGCCTACCGCGCCCATGCCGCCCCGTGGGTGACCGGCGCCCCGCAGCCCGCCGTCGTCGCCCTGGAGCGGGCCGGCCTGATCAGCGGATCGGTGCTCGACCCGGGCTGCGGCACCGGGGAGAACACCGTCCACCTGGCCCGGCTCGGCTACGACGTGCTCGGCCTGGACTTCTCCGAGGTCGGGATCGAGCAGGCCAGGGCGAAGGCCGCCGAGCAGGGGGTGGCGGCCCGGTTCGAGGTCGGCGACGCGCTGGACCTGGGCGGCGAGACCCGCTTCGACACCGTCGTGGACAGCGCCCTGTTCCACGTCTTCGACGCCGAGCATCAGGCGGCCTACCTGCGCAGCCTGCACCGCGCCTGCCGCCCGGGCGCCGTGGTGCACGTGCTGGCCCTGTCCGACGAGGGGCCCGGCTACGGGCCGGTGATCGGCGAGGACGCGATCCGCACCGCGTTCACCGAAGAGGCGGGCTGGCGGCTGGAGGAGCTCGGCCGCACCACCTACCAGGGCGTGCTCGGCCCCGACGGCGGACTGGGCGAGCTGCCCGCCTGGCTGGCCAGGGCCCGCCGGATCTGAGCGGATCGCGGCGCCGGTCCGGGACTCCTGCCCGGACCGGCGCCGCCCGCTCACCGGACCGGGGCCGTCATCCGGTGCCGTCCCGAGCCCAGCTCGCGCCGCTCACCGCCGGGCAGGTCCAGCTCGGCCACCGCGTTCACCGGCACCGTCAGCTCCAGCGCGATCTCCTCGCCGCGCCGCCGCCAGGCCACCGCCACCCGGCCGCGCACGGTGTCCAGCGCCGCGCTCGCCGACGGCGGGCCGCCGTGCGGCCGGGGCGCCACCCGGAAGCGCGCCCAGCCCGGTGCCAGCGGCTCCACCCCGGCCACCCGCTCCACCAGCCAGCGCAGGATCCCGCTGAGCGTGGGGTCGTTGCGGCCGCGTGCGTCCTCCTCCCAGTTCTCCCACAGGGTGGTGGCGCCCAGTTCGCGCCAGAACCCGTAGCCCGGATGGGCGCGGCGCTGGAAGACCCGGTACGCCAGGTCGGGGCGCCCGTTGTCGGTCAGCGCGAAGGCCAGCGCCGGGGTGCCGGCCGCGCCGGTGTCCAGGTGGCCGCGCTCCTCGACGTCGGCGATCAGATTGGCCGCCACCGCCGCCGCGTGCGGCCGCGGCACCAGCCCGAAGAACAGCGGCAGGGCGTTGCTGGTCTGCCGGTAGCCCTCGCCCTGGCCGGTGCGGTAGATCCCGGCCGAGGTATCCAGGAACATCGTGTTGAAGCCGGTGGTCAGCTCCTCGGCCCGGGTCCGCCAGGCACCCGCCTGCCCGGCCTCGCCCACCAGCTCGGCCAGGGCCGCCGCGTCGCGCAGCGCCTGGATGACGTACGCGGTGCCGACCAGGTCGCCGCCCTCGGGCGGGAAGGGGTTGGGGAACTGGCTGCCGGGCGGCTGCGGCGGGTACCAGTCGGCGAACCAGTCGTGGAAGACGCCGCCGTCGGAGCGGGCCAGCATCCACTCCACGCACCGGCGCACCGGCTCGTAGTGCCGCTCGGGCACGGTCGGGTCGCCGTAGGTGAGCCAGTAGCGGCGGACCAGGAACGGATATACCGAGGTCGCGCTGGGAGTCGGCCGGGCGGTGCCCGCCATGGTGCCCATCGGGATGATCATCGGCAGCTCCCCGTCGGGCGCCTGGAGCAGCCGGATGTCGTCCAGCCACTTGCCGAGGATCGACGCCGCCGCGAACTGGTGCAGCAGCGGCCCGCCGGAGTGGATGGTCGAGGTGGTCCAGGCGAACCTGCTGGAGGCGGCGTCGGGCATGCCGTGCAGGCCGTTGCGGAGCGTCCGCTCGGTGGCGTCGGCGATCCACCGCAGCACCGGTTCGTCCACCTCCAGGCCCAGGGTGGCCGGCAGGTCGTTGGCGACGGTGGAGGCCACCAGGTCGAGCCGGCGCGGTGCGCCGGTGACCTCGACGTAGCGGAAGCTCTTGTAGCCCCACGACGGCTGCCAGCTCTCGGTGCCCGAGCCCGACGCGGTGTACTCGTCGCGCAGGAAGCGCCCGTCGACGGCATTGTTCTCCAGGCCGCCCGGGGTGCCCAGCTCGATCCGGCCGCTCTCGCCCAGCTTCTCGTGGTACTGGACGCGCACGGTGGTGCCCGCCGCCAGCCGGCCGCGCAGCCGGACCCAGCCCGCGCGCACCGCGCCGAAGTCGTACAGGTACACGCCGTCGGCCGGACGCGTCACCGAGACCGGCTCGACGGCGCCCAGGACCCGGATCGGCTCGGTGGGGTCGGCCTCCAGCCGTCCGCCGGGCGCGGGCACCACGGCGGCGGGCCGCCAGCCCTCGGCGCTGTGGCCGGGTGTGGACCAGCCGGACAGCTCGGCGGCGCGCCGGGCGTCGTAGGACTCGCCGGAGAAGACGCCGTCGTAGGTGGTGGGCCCCTCGGTGACCTGCCAGTCGGGGCCGGTGCCGATGGTGAGCCGCCGTCCGTCGTCCAGGGTGACCGCCAGCATCGCCCGCGCCCGCGGCTCGGCGATCCACCTCGCCAGGTTGGTGCCGTCGGTGTCGGGCGCCCGGGTGCCGTAGTAGCCGCGGCCGAGCGCGATGCCGACGGCGTTGCCGCCCCGGCGGAGCAGGCCGGTCACGTCGTGGGTGGTGTACAGCGAGCGCAGGTCGAAGTCGGTGCCCGGCGGGCTCAGCTCGGCGTCGCCCACCCGCTCGCCGTTCACCCAGGCGACGGCGTGCCCGAGCCCGGCCAGGTAGAGCCGGGCGGAGACGGGGGCGGCCGGCAGCTCGAAGGCGTGCCGCAGCAGCGGGTCGGCGGGCGGCGCGGGCGGGATGCCGTAGACCCAGCGGTCGGCGCCCGGGTCGGCGGTGCCGTCGGCGAAGGCGGTGCCCTCCGGGTAGCCGTCGTTCGGGTACTCCCCGTCCACCGGATCGCCGTAGTCGGCGGTGATCCAGCTCAGCTCGCCCTGCGGCTCGGACAGCTCCAGGTACAGGGTGCCGGGGCCGACCGGCTCGGCCAGGTCCAGGCGGCCCTGGGCGTTGGCGTAGCGGTCGCCGACCAGATCGGTGACGGCGGTGCGGGCGAGTTCGGCGCCGCCGGGGCCGTCCGCGCGCAGGGTCATCACGCAGCCGCCGCGCTCGCCCTCCGGGACGCCGAGCAGCACGGCCAGGGTGGCGAGCGGGCCGTGCGCCACCAGGCTCTGGCCCAGGGTGCCGCCCGGGGGCAGCGGGACGCGCTCGGTCTGCTGCGGCCCGACCACCCGCACGGCCGAGGGCACGTCGGCGCCGGTGCCGATCCAGTCGGCCGTCCACTCGTCCTGGCCGAGCAGGGCCGTCTCGAACCAGGCGGGCTCGCTGACGGGCCCCTGCGCGCCCGCCTCGTCCCACACCCGCACCGCCCAGTGGTAGCGGGTGCGCGAGCGCAGCGCGGGGCCGCCGTAGCGGCGCGCGGTCTGCTCGGCGGACTCCACCCGGCCGGAGTCCCACACGTCGGGCCGGTCCGCCATCAGCAGTTCGCGGCTGGAGGCGACGGTGATCCGATAGGCGCGCTGGGCGCGGCCGGTGCCGCCGGCGCGCAGCCGCCAGCCGAAGCGGGGCGCGGCGGCGTCGATGCCGAGCGGGTCGGCGCGGTGCTCGGTGGTGAGGCCGACCGGGCGGAGCGGTCCCGCGGTGTCGGCGCGGGCGGCGCCGGCGGCCAGCGCGCTCAGCGCCGCCGCCCCCGCCATCCCGCCCAGCGCGGTCCTGCGGTTGATCTCGAACATGGGCTGCCCTCCCGAGCGTCGGAAACTCGGGCCATCGTCACCGCGGCGGCATACTCCCGGCGTCCCGTGGGGAGCGTAAGCGGCCGTACGCGGCCCGACGTAGCCGGCGCGCGGCCGGTGCGCCCGACCGGCGGCGACGCGGGCGCGCGTGCGGGGGCGGCGGGGCGGCGCGGCCGGATCCGGCCGCGCGCTCAGTCGCCGATCAGCGGCAGGCCGAGGGCGGCGTAGGCGGCGTTCAGGGTGGCCGGGCGCAGCTCCTCGACCGGCCGGTCGGCGAAGAAGACCATGCAGTCGCCCATGCCGCCGACCGCGACGATCGCGCGGGCCTGCGCGTCGAGCGGGGCGTCGGGGCCGGTGAGCAGGGCGATCAGCCGCCACCGCCAGTCGGCGATCCGTTCGCCCAGGTCGAGGTAGCTGAGGGTGACCAGCTCCCTGACGATCATCAGGGTGATCCGGCGGTGCCGGTAGGTGGCGTCGAAGTACCCGGCCAGCAGGGCGCGCGGGTCGACGCTCTCGCGGGCCTCGTCGGCGGCCAGCAGCGCCTCGACCTCGTCGACCAGCGGCCGCACCAGGCTGCGGACCAGCTCCTCGCGCGAGGCGAAGTGGTAGTACAGCGCCGGCTTGGTGACGCCCAGCCGCTCGGCGATCTCGCGCAGGCTGGTCTGCTGCACGCCCTTGGCCGCGAACAGCTCCAGGGCGGCGGCCTGGATGCGCTCGCGGGTCTCGCTGGATCGGGCTCGGGGCATCCGGTGGGTCTCCTCACGGTCGGCCGCCGTCGGGCCGGACGGGCCGAGCCTACCGTTGACTTACCGGAAGGTCAGCGTTGACGGCCGTACTCTCCGCCGCCTATCGTTGACTTACCTTCCGTTAAGTAAACGAACCTGGGCGGGCGCGATGACACGTTCCGGCACCGACATCCTCATCTCCGGCGCGAGCGTCGCCGGACCGGTCCTGGCGTACTGGCTGCGCCGCTACGGCTTCACCCCGGTCGTGGTCGAGCGCACCCCCGAGCTCCGGCTGGGCACCGGCGGCCACGCCGTCGACCTGTTCGAGCCCGCCGTGGAGGTGGCCGCGCGGATGGGCGTGCTCGACCGGGTGCGCGCGGCACGCACCCGCACCGCCGTGCTGACGATGGTGCGGCCCGGGCGGCGGCAGGTCGACGTCGACCTGGAGCGGCTGGCGGCCGGCGTCTCCGACGACCGGCACGTGGAGGTGATGCGCGGCGAGCTGGCCGCCATCCTGCACGAAGCGACCCGCGACGACGTCGAATACGTGTTCGGCGACTCCATCAGCGGCATGTCGGAGGACGCCGGCGGCGTCGACGTGACCTTCGACAAGGGCGCGCCGCGCCGCTTCGACCTGGTCATCGGCGCCGACGGCCTGCACTCCACGGTCCGGCGGCTGGCCTTCGGCCCCGAGTCGGACTACCGCCGCTTCCTCGGCGGCTACCTCGCCGCCTTCTCGCTCCCGAACCACCTGGGTCTGGACGGCCGCCTGATGATGTACAGCGCCGTCGACAAGCTGATCGGCTTCTACCCGGTCTGGCAGACCGGCGAGGCGCGCGCCGTCTTCATGCTCAGGCGCGCCGAGGAGTTCGACTACCACCACCGCGACCTGGCGCGGCAGAAGGAGCTGCTGCGCGGCGCCTTCGCCGGCGAGGGCTGGGAGGTGCCCCGGCTGCTGGCCGAGCTGGACGGCGCCGAGGACTTCTACCTGGACTCCATCAGCCAGATCCTGATGGACGACTGGACCCGCGGCCGCTTCGCCCTGGTCGGCGACGCCGGCTACTCCCCCGGCCCTGCGATCGGCGGCGGCACCACCGTCGCGGTCGTCGGCGCCTACACGCTGGCCGGCCGGCTGGCCGCCGCGGACGGCGACCACACCGCCGCCTTCCCCGCCTACCAGGAGGAACTGCGGCCCTACGTGCTGCGCACCCGCGAGGTGGGGCCGGCGGTGATGAAGACCCTCGTGCCCGCGAACAGGGCCGGATCCGACCTCAGGGCCGCCTTCCTGCGCCTGCTGCCCCGCCTGCCGGCGCCGGTGCGGCGGGCGATCCTCAGCTCCGACTCCCGCGCCTCGAAGGTGCTCGCCTCCGCCGAAATCCGCGACTACGCGCCAGTGGGCTGAGGCGGGCGGCGCCGTATCATCGAGCCCGGCGCGCCTGACGGCCACGGGCGCGGCGGTCGGCGAGGCGTGAGGGAGCCATGGTCCCGAGCACGGTGCAGCAGCTCGCGATCCTGCTGGTCCTGGTGCTGCCCGGCGCCGTCTACCAGGCCGTCGGCGAGGTGCTGCGCGGGCCGCGCCCGGCCAACGCCCAGGCCGAGAGCCGGCTGCTGCGGGCGATCACCGCGAGCGTGCTGCTGGACGGGGCGTACGCCCTCGCGGCCGGGCCGTGGCTGGTCGAGCTGGTGACCGGCACCGGCGGCGACCCGCTGTCGGGGCTGCTCGAACGCCCCAGGGAGGCAGGGGCGGCCGCGCTGCTGCTGCTCGTCGCCGTCCCGGCGCTGGCCGCGTGGGTCGAGCTGCTGGTGCGTCGCCGCCGCGCCCGCGCCCGGCACCGCTCCGCGCCCACGGCCTGGGACCACCTGTTCGGCGGGCGCGGCTCCTGCTTCGTGCGGGTGCGCACCAAGGACGGCGGCTGGGTGGGCGGCTGGTACGGCCACAACTCGCTGACCTCGGCCTATCCGCACGGCCGCGACCTGTTCATCGAGGCGCAGTACGCGATGGACGGCGACGGCCGCTTCGGCGAGCGGATGCCGGACACCGGCGGCGTCTACGTTCCGGGCGACTCGGTGGAGTACCTGGAGATCATCGAGGCGCCCGCCGTGCCGCGGCCCTCGCCCGCGACGGCACCGCGCCCGGCCCCGGCCGAGGAGGAGACCGCCCATGCCGACGCCTGAGCCGGACCCGCGCGAGCCGGACGACCCCGACAGCCTGATCGACGGCTGGGAGCTGCACCGGCGCGGCTACCAGCCGACCGACGCCGTGCCCGAGCCCGACCGGCCGCCCGGCGGCCCCGCCGGGCGCGGCGCGGCCGACCGGGCGGGCGCCCCCGAGGCCGGGCCCCGGCCGTCGGATGGCTGAACCCGCCGGGCTCCCCGCCGGGACGGCCGCGCTGCGCGAAGCGGCCCTCGACGTCGAGCGGTCCTACGTGGCCGCCCCCGACCGGGCCGGCGCCGAGGCGGTGGCGGCGGCCTGGGAGCGGGTGGTGACGGACCGCGGCTTCGCGTCCGCTCCCGACCGCGAGCGCGGCGTCTGGCTGACCGTGGCCGGACTCTCCTGGCTCCGCTGCCACACCGAGTACGCCGCCTCGGGCGCGCTCGAGGCGGCCGTCGGCCACCTCGAGGCGGCGCTGGCCGCCCTCGCCGGGACCGGAGGCGACGAGCTGGCGGCGGCCTGCAACCTCCGCCACGCGCTGGTGGCGCGGCACCGGCGCGACGGGGACCCGGCCGACCTGGCGGAGGCGGCGCGCCGGCTGGACGCGGCCGTCGCCGCGACCGCGCGGGGCACGCAAAAGCGCGACATGGCGCTGGCCGAGGTGGTGTGGCTGCTGACCATGCAGACGTCCTGGACGCCCGAGGACGCGCCCCGGCGCCGGATCAAGGCGATCACCGAACTGCTCGCCGAGACCACCGAGCCCGGCCGGATGCCGCCGCGGGCCCGCGCCGAGCTCTACCAGCACCTCGGCCGCGCCCACCTGGACCTCGGCGCGGACCGTACTCCGGCGGATCTCGCCGCGGCCGAGGCCGCGTACCGGGAGGCGCGCCGCCTGGCCGTCCGGCTCGGGGACGCCGACGCCGCCGGCCGGCTCGGCGCGATCGCCGACCGGATCGCCGCCGCCGCGGCGGAGGCGGCCGCGCCACCGGGGTCGCTGACGCTGGACGAGGCGGTCGCCTGGATCCACGCCGCCCCCGACCGGCCCGGCCGGGCCGAACGGGTCCGCCGGCTGCTGCGCGGCGCCGAGGTCGAGGGGAGCGCGCCTGAGGCGGTGCGGCTGTGGCTGCTGAGCATGGCCGAGGAGCTGTACAACGCCACCGCCACCACGACGAGGGCCGACGCCTCGGAGCCGATCCGGCTGGTGGAGTCGGTGCTGGCCGGGCTGGACGAGCGCGCGGCCGCCGAGGAGGCACTGGTGGCGCACACCCTGCTGGCCGCCATGTACACCGGCCACTCCGGCGGGCGGCCCGGCGAGAACGCCGCCCGCGCCGACGCGCACCGGGCGCGGGCCGCGCGGCTCTCCGGCACGGCCGACGACCCCCGGGCGCGGGCCGACCAGGCGGTGGAGTCCGCGCACACCCTGGTGCGGCAGGGGCTGACCGCACGCGAGGGCGAGGGCGGCACCGTGGCCGAGGGCGAGGAGCGGGTGCGCGCCGAACTGGCCGAGGCGATCGCGGTCTACCGCTCGCTCGGCGACACGGCCGCGCTGGGCCGGGCGCACCTGGTGCTCGGCTCGCTGCTGCGCGGCTCCGCGGGCGGCGGCCGGGCCGCCAACACCGAGCGCGCCCTCGCGGAGCTGCACGCCGCCGAGGCGGCGCTGGACCCGGCCGACGACCCCGTCACCTGGGCGTCGATCCAGCACAACCTGGGCGCCGGCTACGCCTCGCGGCAGGTGCACGGCGGGCGCGAGGAGAACCTGCGCCGGGCCGCGCACCACTTCCGGCGCTGCCTGACCGGGCACCTGCGCGAGCAGCGGCCGCACGACTGGGCCGTCAGCCGGCACGCGCTGGCCAACGCGCTCAGCCAGCTCCCGCCGGTCGACGGCGACGAGCCGCCGCACGAGGCCGTCGAGGCGTACGCGGCCGCCGCCGAGGTCTTCGACCGGCTCGGCGACCGCCGCGCCTGGGCGTCGGTCCAGGCCGATCTGGGCTCCCTCTTCCTGGACCGGGCCCGCGACCCGGTGCGGGCCCGTACGTACTTCGACACGGCGCTGGCGGCCTGCGGCGACGATGACCTGTACCTGACGGCCTGGTGCCTGGCCGGCTCCGGCGCCGCGATCGAGCTGATGGCGGATTCGTACCTGGCCGAGAAGGCGGCGCTGGACCGGTCACCGGACGCGCCGCCGGAGCCTCTGCCGCCGGGGGCGCTGGACCAGGTGCTGGACACGGCCGAGCACAAGCTCGGCACCGCCATGGACGCCTTCCGCGCGCTCGGCCGGCACACCGAGTGGGCGCGGACGGGGATGCGGCTGTTCCGGATGCGCCTGTCGCGCACGAGGAGCGCGCCGCCGTCCGAGCGCGCACCCGTCGCCGAGCTGGGCCTGTCCGTGCTGGACGCCCTGGCCGAGCACGGCATCGTCACCGACTCGCCCCGGCACGCCGACCTGCTGGCCCGGCTGCTGGCCGGGCTCGGCCGCGTCGAGGAGGCGGCCGAGGCGGGCCTGCGCGGCCTCGCCCTCGCCGACCTCGGCCGCCAGGCGGCGCTGCTGCGCCCCGGCCGCCGCGCCGAACTGGCCGACGCCTCGGAGCTGGCCGCCACCACGATGACCGCCCTCTTCGCGGTGGGCCGCGAGCGCGACGCCGTCCTCGTCCTGGAGCGCGCCCGCGCCCGCGAACTCGGCGACGCCCTGGACCGCGACCGCGCCGACCTCGACCGCCTCGCCGCCACCGACCCGGCCGCCCGCACCGCCTTCACCACCGCGGCGGCCGCCCTGGACGCCGCCCAGGCGTCGGAGCGCGCCGGAGGCTGGGAGGGGGACGGCATCGAGCGGCTGGAGCGCGCCGGTCAGGCCCGCGAGCTGATGCGCGCCGCACTCGAACGCGTCAGAGCGGTGCCCGGCTTCGCGAACTTCCTCCGCCCGCCCGACTGGGACACCATCGAAGCCGCCCTGGCCGGCGGCGCGCCCCTGGTCTACCTGATGCCCGCCGACGGCGGCACCGCCATCGTCCTCGTCGCCCGCACCCCCGCCGGGCCCGCCTCCATCGACGTGTGGACCGCGCCCGCCCTCACCGCCCACACGGTCGCCGCCCTGGCCAACGGGGCGCCGGACGGCGACGACGGCACGGCGGCCGCCCCCGGCTTCCTCGCCGCCCAGGCCCGGTCGCCACGCGAGTTCCGGGCCGGCCTGGACCACTGGTCGGCCGTCCTCGGCGCCCGCCTCATCGGCCCCCTCCGCCGCCGCCTCCCGGACGGCCTCGGCGGCGTCGTCCTGGTCCCCTACGGCCTGCTCGGCCTGTTCCCGCTGCACACCGTCCCCTACGACCACGCCCCGGACCGCTGCCTGCTCACCGACTACGACGTCGCCTTCGCCCCGTCGGCCCGAGCCCACGCCGCCTCCCTGGCGGCCGCACGCCGCAGGCACGGCGCGCACCGTCCACAGGGTGTGGACAAGGACGACGCGGACGGCGGTCCCCCCATCCTGGTCGGCGCGGGCGATCCCACCGGCGACCTGCGCTACGCCCGGGCGGAGCTCGCCGCCGCGGCCCGGCTGATGGGCGCGAGGGCCGGGCCCCTGCTCATGGGGGCGGACGCGACGCCGGAGCGGCTGCTGGCCGCGGCGGCCGGGGCCGGGTACCTGCACCTGGCCTGCCACACCGACCACCGCTACGACGACCCGCTCCGATCCGCGCTCGTCCTGGCCGGAGGGGCCCGGCTCAGCCTCGGCGATCTGCTCGACCGGCGGGCGCTGCGCGGTGTGCGGCTGGTGGTCGCGTCGGGCTGCCAGACCGGGGCGACGGAGACCGTCCTCCCCGACGAGGCGCTGAGCCTGGCCACCGGGCTGCTGCACGCGGGCGCCGGGTGCGTGGTCGCGTCGCTGTGGCAGGTCGGCGACGTGTCCACCGCCCTGCTCGTCACCCGCTGCTACGCCGAACTGCGCGGACCGCGGGCCCGTGCTCCCGCCGGCGCGCTCCGCGCCGCCCAGCTGTGGCTGCGAGCCGCCACCGCCCGCGAGCTGGCCGAGTGGTGCGCCGCACTGGCCGCCCTCTCCCCCGGCGACCCCGCCCTGACGCCCTTCGCCGACGCGGGCGCCACCCTGGCCGCCGTCCGCGACCCCGGGCGCCGCCCCTTCGCGCACCCGTACCACTGGGCCGCCTTCGTCGTGATCGGCGCCTGAGCCCGCCGCCTCCGCACGGGCGCCGCCGTGGCGGGCGGTCGGCTCGGCGCCGGTTCCGGGCCGACGCACCGACCTGCCCGACCCGCGCCGGGGGCGGCCGCTACGGCAGGATCGCGTCGACGTAGCCGCCGTCGACGCGGACGGCGCCGCCCGTGGTCGCCGACGCCTGCGGGGAGCTGAGGTAGACGACCATGTTGGCGATCTCCTCCGGCTCGATGAGGCGCTGCAGCAGCGACTGCGGCCGGTGCTCGCGCATGAAGGCGCGCTGCGCCTCGTCCCAGGGCAGCGCGCGGTCGACCAGCGAGTACACGAAGTCCTCGACGCCGCCGGTGTGCGTGGGTCCGGCGATGACGGAGTTCACCGTCACCCCGGTGCCCGCCGCCTCCTTGGCGAAGCCGCGCGAGACGGCGAGCAGCGCGGTCTTGGTCATGCCGTAGTGGATCATCTCGGCCGGGACGGCCACGGCGGAGTCGCTGGCGATGTACTGGACCCGGCCGAAGCCGCGCGCCATCATCCCCGGCAGGTAGGCCCGGGTCAGCCGCACGGCGGCGAGCACGTTCACCTCGAAGTACCGCCGCCACTCGGCGTCGGTGATGTCCAGCGCGGGCGTGGCTCCGAAGATGCCGAGGTTGTTCACCAGGATGTCCGCGTCGGGCAGCAGCTCGACCGCCCGCGCCGCCCCCTCGTCGCTCGCGACGTCGGCGGCCACCGGCACCAGCTCGCCCGCGCCCGCCTCGGCCCGCAGCTCCCCGACCGTCTTCTCGACGGTGGCCGCCGTGCGCCCGTTCACCCCGACCCGCGCCCCGGAGCGGGCCAGCCCGAGCGCGATCGCCCGGCCGATCCCCTGCGTCGACCCCGTGACCAGCGCCGTCCTACCCGACAGGTCCAAGCGCATCCGTCAGCCCCCTTCTCATCCGGCAGACCCCCCGGCCCGCCGGCACCGTCCGACCGGCCGCACCCAGCACCCTGGCACGTCCGGCCGGTAGAACCACGCGACACACGCGTTCCATCCCGACCACGCGCCGCACGGCCGCCGCCGCGCGGCCGACTCCGGCCGCGTGCGGCGGAGGCGCGGCCGGTGCGGCGGGGCTACCGTGGGAGGACATCGACGCGGTTCGGGGCCGCACCGACGACGGAGGTGGCCCGTGTTCGCGAAGACCCTGGCAGTGGCCGGACTGAGTGGTGCGCTCGCCGGAGGAGGCGCGGTCGGGGCGCTCGCCGCAGACGGGGCGGAGCCCGAGATCGCGGTCGAGGTCGAGTGCGGCCGGATCACCCTGCGCGCTGCGAACGCGACGGCAGGGCCGTACCTGCTCGAATACCTGGTCGACGCCGCGCCCGAGGCGGCCGCGCCCTCGGCCGGACCGTCCGGCGCACCGGCGCCGCCTGCGGCGCGGCCCGCGCCCGAGTGGCAGAGCGCCGCCGTCGACGGCGGCGCCGCCGAGACCGTCACGGTGGAGTTCGCCCCCGGCAGCGGCGTCCACACCGTCACCTACCGGGTGGTGCCCGCCGACGCTCCGGCGACGGGCGCCCCCGGCACGCAGGTCCCGGTCGATACCGACTGCGATCCCGCCCCTGCGGCGGAGCCCGCTCCCGCCGACGCCCCCGAGCCGGCCCCCTCCCCGGAGCCGAGCGCGTCCGCCTCTCCCTCCCCGAGCCCGTCGCCGGACCCCGATCCCAGCCCGTCGCCCGACCCGTCGCCGAGTCCCAGCGCCACCCCTCCCGGCCCCGACCTGGACTGCTCCGACTTCGACAGCCGGGCCGACGCCCAGGACGCCTACGACGACGAGCCCGGCGACCCGCACGGTCTCGACGCCGACGACGACGGCGAAGCCTGCGAGACGCTGCCGAACGGCAGCGCGCCCACCCCGTCGCCCACGCCATCGGACTCCGGCTCCCTGCCGGTCACCGGCGCCGGGGTGGCGGGCCTGCTCGCGGCCGCGGCGGCGCTGCTCGGCGGCGGCGCGGGCACCTGGTACCTGGCCAGGCGGCGCGGCGCCTGACCCGGCCGGGCCGCACGACGGGCGCGGCGGCGGCCGCCGCGCACGCGCACCTGGACGCCCCCGTGCCGAACGCCGCCGCGCCTCAGTGCCGCGCGCTGATCCGCCAGCGCGCGACCACCTCGGCGCCGTCGAGGACCTGGGCTTCGCTCCACATGTTGACGGTGGTGCAGGCGTGGTTGGGCACGATCCTGACGCGGTCGCCGACGGTGAGGCGGGCGGTGCCGGGGCCGGTGAGGAAGCCGTGTTCCTCGTTGGCGGCGGTGAAGGCGACGCCGTCCAGTGGGCCGCCGCCGGGAGTGGGCGCCAGCACGGCGCCGAAGCCCTCACCGGTGACGGAGCGGTCCGAGCTCATCGCCTTCAGGCCCGCGTCGATGATCGCCGTACCGCGCCTGCGGGTGCTGACCACGGTGGCCAGCACGGTCAGCGCGCACCGCTCCAGCGGGACGCTGCCGAGCGCGACCTGGTTGGCGTCGTAGTACACGTAGGTGCCGGCGCGCGTCTCGGTGACGCCCGGCACGAACGGAGTCGAGGTGGCGCCGGGGGTGGAGCCCACCGAGACGATGCCGGCCGGGTGCCCGGCGGCGCGCAGCCGCTCGCCCAGCCCGGCCATCACCTCCCCGGCCCGCCGACCGGCCCGCTCCAGCCCCGCCCGGTCGCCGGCGTGGGCGTACAGCTGCCCCTCGTGGGTGAGCACGCCGCACAGCCGCAGCGCCGGCCACCGGGTCAGCGCCTCGGCCAGCGCGAGCACGTCGCCGGGGTCGGCGCCGGTGCGGCCGAGCCCGGTGTCCACCTCGATCAGCACCGGCAGCGAGGTGCCCGCCTCGGCCAGCGCCTCCCCAAGCGGCGCCGCCACCTCGACGGAGTCCACCGTGACGGTCAGGCCGCCCCGGCGGGCGGCCGCCACCGCGAAGGCGAGCTTGGCCGGGCCCACCGGCTGGTGCGCCCAGACCAGGCCGCCGATGCCCGCGTCCTGCAGCAGCCGCACCTCGGCCGGGGTGGAGCAGGTGAAGCCGATCGCCCCGGCCGCCAGCTGCGCCCGGGCCACGTCCAGCGATTTCGAGGTCTTGACGTGCGGCCGCAGCGCCACGCCCCGGGCGGCGGTCCGCTCCGCCATCTCGGCGACATTGGCCGCCAGCCTGCCCCGGTCCACCAGCAGCGCCGGGGTCATCAGCCCGTCCGTGCCCGCTCCCATGGCGCTACCGGTGGCTCAGCACGTTGACCACGCGGCCGTCCGGGTCGCGGACGAAGAAGCGGCGCACGCCCCACTCCTCGTCGCTGAGCGGGTACACGATCTCCGCACCGGCAGTGCGCACGGCGGCGTGGACGGCGTCGACATCGTCCACCTCCACGCTCATGTCGGGGACGACGGGCCCGGTGCGCTCTCCGGTGAACAGGCTCAGCTGGGCCGCGCGCTCCGAGGGCGACACCAGCGTCACGATCCAGCCGAGGTCCATCGCCTCCTCGAAGCCGAGCAGGCCGTAGAACTCCCGGCTCTCCGGCACGGCCGAGGCCCGGATGTTGGGCACGACGCGGCGGACGCCCATGGCTGGCTCCTCTCAGTACGCAGATCCGACCGACGCAGACTCTCACGTGCCCGTCCGCGCCGCTCACCCGCCCGGCCGCCATGGTGGCCCCGGTCGTGAGGGGAGTCGTCATCCGGGGCCCGCCGCCGCTCGGGGGCGTCGGTCGGCGGCGAGTACTCGACCCTCACGACCAGGGTGACCGGATGTTATCTAGAGAGCCCTCGCGGCGTACTGGAAAGCCGCTCGACGCAGCGAATCGGTGCCGACCGGCGGCGCGCCGCGAGAACAAAGCGGACGCCACCGCCGCCCGGCAGCATTACGTCACCGGGACCGGCGACCACGGGCCGCGGGTTTCCGGGCGGACGACCGTGGTCGAAAATGCGATCTTCCGCTCCAACGCACTACCATGGCCCTTTCCATCTGAATGGGAGCGGATCGGATTCCGGCCGCGCGATCGACCACGTCAAGATCCGACACATTCGTTTCGAAAAATGCCGGCCGCGGAAAGCGCGGAGGCATACACCGGGAGAGAAGAATGAACCGCCGGATGCTTTTCATCCTGGTCCCGCTGCTGGTCCTGATCACCGCGGCGCTCCTGGTCCTCGCGCTGCTCACCCCCACGACCACGGAGAACAGGGTCGAACCGGTCGAGCCCCCGCCGGACCGAGGGGACGCGATGTCACCGGCCGGCGCGGTCCCGGTCCGCTGACCCCCGCCCGCCCGGTCCCGCCGGCCGCTGAGCGTCCACCATGTTGAGCGCCCGGTAGACCGCCACGACGGAGGCGGCACCGACGAGTTCGCCGCGGTCGATCATGGCGGCGGCCTCGGTAAGGGGGAACCAGCGGACGAGTTCGGCCTCGTTGACGTCGGGGGTGGTGCCGGTGGGGTCGGCGCCGCGGGCGAGGTAGACCATCTGGGGGTGGTCCATGGAGCCGATGGCGGGCTGGAAGGTGACCAGGTGCTCCATTGAGCGGGGGCGCCAGCCGGTCTCCTCCTCGACCTCGCGGGCGGCGGCCGCGGCGCAGTCCTCTGCGCCGTCGACGTAGCCGCCGGGCAGCTCCCAGATCCAGCGGTCGACGATGAAGCGGTGGCGGTACATCAGCAGGACGCGGTGGTCGGCGTCGAGTACGAGGGTCATGGCGGCCGGCGGCATCCTGACGACGTACTGGGTGAACGTCTTCGCGTCGGGGAGTTCGACGTCGACGGTCGACAGCCGGAAATAGGGGCCGTCGTCGACGAGCCTTTCACCCCGAATGGTCCATTTCGTATGTCCGCCCACAGTCAGAGCTTAGAGCGATTTCACCGAACAGCAGAACGCGCGAATCGGTCGCCGAATATGAATTCGCCCGATAATACGCGGCGATCTTCATCGGTTCCCCCGTCCGCCCGCGATCCCGCCCCGGCGAGGACGCGGGCCGCGGGGACACGCCGCCCGGCCGCGCGTTTGCCCTGGAGCGCACTCCAGTTCATAGCCTCCGTCCCATGACAACGCCTCAGCACAGGATCGGATCGGGCTTCGGCGCCCGCAGCACCGCGGCGGAGGTGCTGGACGGCATCGACCTGTCCGGCAGGCTCGCCATCGTCACCGGGGGCTACTCCGGCATCGGCCTGGAGACCACCCGCGCGCTCGCCGACGCGGGCGCGCGCGTGGTGGTGCCGGCGCGGCGGCCCGGCAGCGCGGCCGCGGCCGTCGACGGGATCGACGGCGCCGAGGTCGACCGGCTCGACCTGGCCGACCAGGAGGACATCCGCCGCTTCGCCGACCGCTTCCTCGCCTCCGGGCGCGGCATCGACATCATGATCAACAGCGCCGGTGTGATGGCCTGCCCCGAGGAGCGGGTCGGCCCCGGCTGGGAGCGGCAGTTCGCCACCAACCACCTCGGCCACTACGCGCTGGTCAACCGGCTGCGGCCGGCGCTGCGGCCCGGGGCGCGCGTCGTCGCGGTGTCGTCGGCGGCGCACCGCGGCAGCGGCATCCGCTGGGACGACGTGCAGTTCGAGCGCGGCTACGACAAGTGGCTCGCCTACAGCCAGGCCAAGACGGCCAATGTGCTCTTCGCGGTGCACCTGGACGCGCTCGGCCGCGACGCGGGCGTGCGGGCCTTCTCACTGCACCCCGGCGGCATCCTCACCCCGCTCCAGCGGCACCTGCCCGTGGAGGAGATGGTCGCCCTCGGCTGGATCGACGAGGCCGGCGAGCCGGTCGACCCGAGCGTCTTCAAGACCCCGGAGCAGGGCGCGGCCACCCAGGTGTGGGCCGCCACCTCGCCGCGGCTGGAGGGGATGGGCGGCGTGTACTGCGAGGACTGCGACATCGCGGAGATCACCACCGAGGCGTCGGCCCACGGGGTGCGCGCCCACGCCACCGACCCCGACGAGGCGGCGCGCCTGTGGGCGCTCTCAGCGGAGCTGACCGGCCTCGACGCCTTCGCCACCGCGCGCTGACGGCCTGCGCCGCGCCGCTAGGCGCGCCCCTCCAGGAAGCCGGCCACCGACTTGGCGATGCGCCGCCGCCGCGTCTCGTCCGTCTTGGCGCCCTCGACGGACAGCACGTGGCGGCGGCGCTTGCTGTAGGACAGGCCGTCGAAGAAGGCGCCGGCCGCCGGCTCGGCGTCCAGGGCGGCGGCGAAGTCGGCGGGCACCTCCACCTCGCGCGGCGCGGTGTCGGGCCGCAGTTCCACCTCGACCTCGTCTCCGGCGGCCACTCCCGCCCCGGCGCGCTTCTCCGCGCTCAGCGGGATCCAGAAGCCGCCGCCCATCGGCGCGACCGTGCTGCGGTAGGAGTGGCCGCCGATGGTGACGACCACCGGCGGACGTTTGGTCGGGCCGAGCGCCGACACGACCTCGGCCGGAACCTCCAGGCCGGTCGCGGTCCTGCCGCTGAGCACGACGACGGTGCGGAACCTCATACCGGGGCGCCTTTCGGGTGACGGACGGTCGGCGAGGGACCCGGCCGGCCACCGCGCCGGGCCGGACACGCGGCCACACTAGCGGGCGGACCCGCCGCGCCGACCTGACGACTCACGCACCGCGCCGCCACGGGGTCCGCCGGTCCCGGCCGGCGAGGCGGTACCTTGGGGGCAGCCGGCGTCCGCGTGATTCGGACGCGCGGCCCGCCCCGGGCGGAGCCGAACCGCCGACGAACCGCCCCGGGAGCGGCGGCACCCGGAGACGACGCGATGCGGCCACGAAGAACCCTGACGACCGTGCTCAAGCGGATCCTGCTCGGCGTGCTCGGCGCCCAGCTCGTGGTGATCCTGGCGCTCATCGGCATCGACGCCTGGCGCAAGCGCAAGCGCCCCGAGCAGACCGCCTTCCCCCGCACCGAGCCCGAGGACCTGCCGATCGGCGCGACGACCGGCAAGGTCTACACCTACGGCGAGGACCTCTTCGCCGACATGCTCGACGCCATCCGCAACGCACGCGAGCGGGTGCTGTTCGAGTCCTACATCTTCAAGGGCGACCAGACCGGCCGCGCCTTCAAGCGGGCGCTGATTGAGGCGGCCGAGCGCGGCGTCGAGGTCTTCGTCATCTACGACGGCTTCGCCAACCTGGTCGTGCCCCGCTCGTTCTTCCGCTTCCCGCCCTCGGTGCACGTCATCGAGTACCCCACCTTCCGCCCCGGCGTGCTGCTGCTGAACGTGCGCAAGTCCGGCCGCGACCACCGCAAGATCCTGGTGGTCGACGGCGAGGTGGGCTTCGTCGGCGGCTTCAACGTCGGCTCGGCCTACGCCACCGAGTGGCGCGACACCCACCTGCGGCTGACCGGCCCCTCGGTGTGGGAGCTGGAGAACGCCTTCAACGACTTCTGGAACTCCAACCGGGCCGAGCACCAGCCGAGGCTGGCCGACGCGGGCGCCACCACCTGGACCGCGGAGATCCGCACCCACCGCAACGTGCCCGAGCTGCTGATCTACCCGATCCGCGCCATGTACCTGGAGGCGATCGACCGGGCCAGGGAGCACATCTACATCACGCAGGCGTACTTCATCCCCGACCGCGAGATCCGCCGCGCCCTGGTCAGCGCGGCCCGCCGCGGGGTCGCGGTGCACATCCTGCTGCCGGAGGTCTCCAACCACGTCATCGCCGACTGGCTGTCGCGCGGCTTCTACTCCACCCTGCTGCGCGGCGGCGTCAACCTCTGGCTGTACCAGAACGCCATGGTGCACGCCAAGACGGCCACCATCGACGGCCGCTGGAGCACGATCGGCACCGCCAATGTCGACCGGCTCAGCCTCACCGGCAACTACGAGATCAACGTGGAGATCTTCGACGAGGGCGTCGCGGCGCACCTGGAGAAGGTCTTCGCCAACGACATCGGCAACGCCCGCCCGCTGACGGCGGCCGAGTGGCGGTCCCGCCCGCTGCTGGCCAAGCTGAGCGAGCTGATCCTGAGCCCGCTGCGCCCGCTGCTGTGAGGCGCGGGGCGCGCGGCGGGTCCGCGGCGGCCCCCGCCGCCGCGGACTCACGCCCGGCTAGCCGCTGTCGAGGGCCGAGGTGGGCGGCGTCCGCGCCGCCCGCACCGCCGGGTACAACCCGGCCACCCCGCCGATCAGCACCGTCGCCGCCAGCCCGCCGGCCAGTGCCTCGGGCGGAACCGCGAGCGGCCAGCCGTTGAGCGCCGCGAGCACCCCCGTCACGCCGACGCCCAGCAACACCCCGGCGGCCCCGCCCGCCGCCGACAGCACCAGCGCCTCGGCCAGGAACTGGACCCTGATGTGGCCCCGCGTCGCGCCCAGCGCGCGGCGCAGGCCGATCTCGCGGCGGCGCTCCAGCACCGACACCACCATGGTGTTGGCGACGCCGATCCCGCCCACCAGCAGCGCCACCGAGCCGACGCCGAGCAGCAGCCCGGTGAACGCCTGATCGGCGGCGTCCCGGGCGGCCAGCGCGTCCGAAGGCCGGCTCACCTCCACGTTGTCGGGCGCCTCGGGATCGGCCGCCCGCGCCAGCAGCTCGCGCACGGCGGCCACGTCCTCGTCGGCGGAGCGCTCGTAGACGGTGGTCGGGCTGCCGTCGTACCCGAGCAGGCCGGCCGCCGCCTCCTGGCCGACCAGCGCGGCGGTGTCCAGCTCCGGGGCGAGCGGGGCGGGCGCCAGGATGCCGGTCACCGTGAAGTAGCGCCCGCCGAGCCAGACCTGGGTGCCCGGCGTGGCGACGCCGAGCCGCCGGGCGGCGGTGTCGCCCAGCACGACGGCCGGGAAGCGCCCGGTCGCCCCGTTCAGCCAGGCCCCCGCGCGCACCGTCGCCGCCGTCACGTCGAGCAGGTCCGGGTGGGCGGCGTAGACGCCGAGCCCTCCGGTGCCGCGCTCGTCGGACAGGTGGCTGCGGTACACCCCGGCGCCGTCGATCAGCCCGATGGAGCTGACGGCGAGCACTCCGTCGATCCGGCCGATCCGGCCGACCGCCTCGGGCGGCAGCACGGCGTCCTCGCCGAAGGCGGTCTGGCCGGGGGCGGCGGTGAGCAGGTTGGTGCCCAGCGCGTCCAGCTGCGCCTCCAGCCGCGCCCGGCTCGACGCGGACACCCCCAGGACGGCGATCATCGCCGCGATGCCGATGGCGATGCCGAGCGCGGCCAAGCCGGCCCGGACCGGCCTGGCCCTCGGCCCGGCCGTGCCCAGCCGCAGCACGTCGCGCCCGGTGAGCCGCGAGGCCGGCGCGCTCACGCGTCCGCCCCCGAGTCGTGCACCAGCTCGCCGTCGCGCAGCGCGATCCGTCGGGGCATCCGCTCCGCCAGGGCGGTGTCGTGCGTGATCACCACGACGGTGGTGCCGGCCGCGTTCAGTTCGCGCAGCAGCGCCACCACGGCCGCGCCCGAGGCGGAGTCCAGGTTGCCGGTGGGCTCGTCGGCGAGCAGCAGCGGCGGGTCGCCCACCACTGCGCGGGCCACGGCGACGCGCTGGCGCTCGCCGCCGGACAGCTGGTGCGGCCGGTGCCCGGCCCGCCCGGCCAGGCCCACCCGCTCCAGGGCCGCCGCGGCCCGCTCCCGGCGGCGCCGCAGCGGTACACCGGTGTAGAGCAGACCGTCGGCCACGTTGTCCAGCGCGCTCACCCCGTCGGCGAGGTGGAAGCGCTGGAAGACGAAGCCGATGCGGTGGGCGCGCAGCGCCGACAGCTCGGCGTCCGGCAGCCGGGCGAGGTCCCGGCCGTCGACGCGCGCGCTGCCCTCGCTGGGCCGGTCGAGCGTGCCGAGGATGTTGAGCAGGGTCGACTTGCCCGAACCGCTCGGCCCGACGACCGCGAGCAGTTCGCCCCGGCCCACGGTGAGGGAGACCCGGTGCAGCGCCCGCACCGGTGGACGCCCGAACCGGCGCGAGACCTCCGCCAACTCGATGATCGCGCCGCCGTCGGGCTCCGGCGCGGCGGCCGCGGCACCCGGCCGCTCGGTCGTGGACGCGCTCACCGGGACGGCACCACGATCCGCTGCCCTTCGGCGAGACCGTCGCCGCTGACCTCGACGAAGCCGTCGGTGAACAGCCCGGTCTCCACGGGCACGACGCGGCCGCCCCCGCCGTCCCCGCCCTCGGGCGCCAGTTCCACGCCGACACCGCCGCCCGGCAGGGCGAGCAGGGCGCCCACGGGCACGTACAGGACGTTTTCACGTGTCTCGCTCGCGAGCTCCACCGTGACCCCGGCCTGCTGCAGCGCTCCGGCCGCCTCGGGGTCGTCCAGCTCGACGGTGACCGGGATGCGGACGGTCTCCCCCAGGTCGTCCTCCACCGCGGTCGGCACACCGACCTCGGTCACCGTCCCGGCCGCCCGCCGGTTGCCGGGCAGGTTCACGGTGACTTCGGCGCCGGCCTCGGCCGACTCCTGGTCGGCCAGGTCCACCTCGGCCGTGACGACCTGGCCGAGCCCGGTCGCGGTCAGGACCTGGGTGCCCGGGCCGACCCGGTCGCCCGGGTCGACCTCGGCGGAGGCGATCCTCAGATCGCCGGGGGCGAACACGATCCGGCCCGGCTCGATCCGCCCGGTGACCTCCAGGCCCTCTTCGCGCTGCCACTCCTCCACGGCGGCGGCCGTCGCCCAGGTGAACTCCTGGTCGGGCTCCTCGTCGAAGAGGTCCAGCTCGGCCAGGCCGCGCTCCAGCTGCCTGACGTCGGGCCCGTCGGACATCCCCCAGGCGAACTCGCGCCAGGCGGGCGTGCTCCCGGGGAAGAGCACCACCGGCTCGTCGTCCACCCGGAACAGCTCCCCGCCGGTCTCGACGCGCTCGCCGGGGCCGGGCAGCGCGGTGACCGTGCCGTCGACGCCCGCGTCGACGCCGAAGGGGTCCGCGTACTCCAGGGTGCCCGCGGCGGTCGCGGTGCCGGTCAGGTCGCCGCGCCGCACCTGCGCCGTAGCGGTGTCGTCGGACGGCGCCTCGGTGTCGTCGGCCGCGGCCCCGCCGACCAGGGCCGTCCCGGCCGCCCCCGCGGCGACCAGGATCACCGCTCCGATCGCGCCGCCCGCAATCCAGCGTCGCCGGCTCACCGCGGCGCCGCCGGGGCGAAGCCGCCCTCCAGGCCGCAGGCGCTCGCCGCGTCATCGCCGATGTCGCTCGGCAGGCCCATCGCCTCGCCGGGCACCGGGTCGGCCACGTCGTAGCCCTGCTCGCGCAGGCACTCCGCCAGCTCCAGCTGCTCCTCGCGCACCGCTTCGGGGTCCCGGTCCATCCCCGACACCGGTGGCTCGCCCAGCTCCTCCCGGCACGCGGTGCCGGCCTGCTCGACGACCTCCGGGTCCGTGCCGGACAGGTCGAAGCCCTGCGAGACGCCGCCTTCGCCCTGGACGGGGTCCGCCATGTCGACGCCGTTCTCGCGCATGCACTGGGCATAGGCGAGCTGCCAGTCCATGAACGCCTGCTCGGAGTCGGACGGGGCCGCCTCCGGCTCCCCGGAATCCGCCGGCGCCCCGCAGGCCGCCAGCAGCGCCAGCGCCGCGCACGGCAGCGCGAGCGCCATACCGCGCGCGGCCGCGCGCCGCCTCCGCCGATCCCTCGTCGTGGTCCGCATCCGCTTCCTCCTGGTCTCTCGGTGCCGTGGCGGCCGCCGCCCCGCCGCCCGCGCGCCGGACGGCGGGGGCGCGGCCGGGGCCAAGTCGACCGGATCGGGCGTTCGGGCGGCGTCAGCGAAAGCGCTTACGTTCTCCTTAGGGATCCGCTGGTGGACTAGGCTGCGGGCCCCGTACGGACGCCCTGCGCGAGACACGGACGGAGGAGTCCTATGCGGGTGCTCATCGTGGAGGACGAGGTCTACCTCGCCGACGCGCTGCGCACGGGTCTGCGCCGGGAGGCGATCGCCGCGGACGTGGTGCACGACGGCGACGCGGCGCTTGAGCACCTGGCCGTGCACGACTACGACGTGCTGGTGCTCGACCGCGACATCCCGGGCACCCACGGCGACGAGGTGTGCCGGCAGGTCGCCGCCTCCGGCTCCACCTGCCGGGTGCTAATGCTCACGGCGGCCCGGCGGCTGCACGACAAGGTGTCCGGCTTCGAGCTGGGCGCCGACGACTACCTGGCCAAACCCTTCGAGTTCGCCGAACTGGTGGCGCGGCTGCGCTCGCTGAACCGGCGGGCGGGTCCCGCCGCCCCGCCGGTGCTGGAGTACGCCGGGGTGCGGCTGGACCCGTTCCGCCGCGAGGTGGTCCGCGAGGGGCGGTTCGTCCGGCTGAGCCGCAAGGAGTTCGCCGTGCTGGAGATCCTGATGTCCGCACGCGGCGGCGTGGTGAGTGCCGAGACCCTGCTGGAGAAGGCGTGGGACGCGCACGCCGACCCGTTCACCAACGTGATCCGGGTGACCGTCTCCACCCTGCGCAAACGGCTCGGCGAGCCGTGGGTGATCAGGACCGAGCCCGGGGTCGGCTACCGGATCGAGGCGTCCGGTGGCTGAGCGGGCGCGGCGCCGGCCCGCGCTCGGCGTCCGCGCCCGGCTGACCCTCACCTATGCCAGCCTGACGGTGCTGACCGGGCTGGCGATGCTCGCCGCCGTCTACGTGTTCATGCGCTACGTGCCGACCTACGCCATCGAGGCGTCGGTGGGCGCGACCGGCACGGCCGAATTCCAGCGGGCGCCCGCCTCGCCGCTGCCGGCCCCGTCCGGCTCGGCCCGGCCGTTCCAGCCGACGGAGACCGTGCCGGCCCTCTCTCTGCAGATCGCCAGCGCCGACGACGTGTTGAACACCCTGCTGCTGTTCTCGGCTCTCGCCCTGGTCCTGATCGGGGCGCTGGGTGCCTGGATCAGCTGGGTCGCGGCGGGCCGGATGCTGCGGCCGCTGCGCCGCATCCACGAGACCGCCGTGCTGGCCGGGGCGGGCCGGCTCGACCAGCGGGTGCGGCTGCGCGGCCCCGATGACGAGTTCGCGCAGCTGGCCGCCTCCTTCGACACCATGCTCGACCGGCTGAGCGGCTCGCTCCACGCCCACCAGCGCTTCGCCGCCAACGCCTCGCACGAGCTGCGCACCCCGCTGGCCACCACCAAGGCGATGCTGGACGTGGCGCGGGCCGACCCCGGCGGCCAGGACGTGGCCGCGCTGACCGAGCGGCTGCTGGAGACCAACCAGCGCAGTATCGAGACCGTCGACGCGCTGCTCGACCTCGCCGAGATCGGGCAGAGTCCGCTGGACCCCGGCCCCGTCGACCTGGCCGGTCCGGTCCGCGAGGCGCTGGCCGAGGTCGGGCCCGAGGCGGCGGAGGCGAAGGTGCGGATCGAGTCCGCCGCGGGCACCGCGCTGGTCGCGGGCGAGGCCGTGCTGCTCAGGCGGATGGCCACCAACCTGCTGCTCAACGCCGTCCGCCACAACCGTCCCGGCGGCCGGGTGGAGCTGTCCTGCGGCCCCGCGGAGGCGGGCGGCGCGGTGCTCACCGTCGTCAACACCGGGCCGGTGGTGCCGCCGGAGAAGCTCGCCCTGCTGGCCGAGCCCTTCTTCCGCGCCGGCGGCCGTGCCTCGGCGCCCGGCGGCCGCGGCCACGGACTCGGCCTGGCCCTGGTGCAGAGCATCGTCGCGGCGCACGGCGGCAGCCTGCGGCTGGCCGGGCGGCCCGAGGGCGGCCTGGCGGTGACGGTCGCGCTGCCGCCGGAGCCGGGCCCCGGGAGCGGCGGCCCGCGGCCGGGGTGACCGGGCGGGCCGCTAGTCCGCCGCCAGCTCGCACTGGAGCAGCAGGGTGTCCAGCGGGCGCCCGTGCTTGTACCCGACCCCGGTGAGGCGGCCGACCGGGCGGAAGCCGACGGAGCGGTGCAGGGCCACCGAGGCGGGCGCCTCGGAGTCGACGATGACGGCGACGGCCTGGCGCAGGCCGGCGGCGGCGCAGCGGTCCAGCAGCGCGCGCAGCAGCGGGCGGCCGAGTCCGCGCCCGGTCCAGGCCGGGTCCAGGTAGATGGTCTCCTCCACCGTCAGGCGGTAGGCGGCCTTGGGGCGCCACGGGCTGGCGTAGGCGTAGCCGACGACCCGGCCGCCGACCTCGGCCACCAGGAAGGGCAGGCCGAGGCCGGTGTAGTGCGCGACGCGCTCGCGCCACTCCTCGGGGGTGGGCGGGACCTCGTCGAAGGTGACGGCGGTGTGCAGCACGTAGTGGGCGAGGATCGCCGCGACGGCGCCGAGGTCGCCGGGGCCGACGTCCCTGATCCGCGCCCCCTCGGCGGGCTCCTTGGCACTCGGTCGCACGTGGGTACCCTAACCGAGCCGGCGGCCCGGACACGCCCAAGGGGCGAGGACGCCGTCCCCGCCCCTGTCCGCGTGTACGGCTAGGTCTTGCCCTTGGCGCGGGCCACCTCCTCCATGCGCAGCGCGACGCCCAGCGCGAAGAAGGTGGGCGCCCACTCGCCGACGAACAGGCCCCAGCGGTCGGCGCGGTCGATCCCGGCGGACTCGGCCTTCTTGGACGCCAGCCACGCGGCCACGCTGGCGCCGATGGACGCGAAGCCCGCCGCGTAGGCGTGCTCGGACCGGATTCCCAGATCGCTCAGTTTCTGGATCATGGAGGCGCCGATGCCCCCGTGTCACTTTCCGCAATCACGATGGTTGGGAAAGTAATCGCCGACGGAGCCGCGCGGTGTCCCGCACGCCGTCGAAGCACCACACCGGGAGGGCGTTAGCCCATGTGCGGACCGGGCAGATGGCCGGTGGCCGACGGCGCCACCCGGCCGCGCCCGGCCGCCTGGGAGGCTGAACGATGATCGCACCCGCTCCGCGCGGACCGCTGAGCGCCCTGCTGCTGGACACGCTGACCGGCCCGCCGCCCGGACGCGGCGGCGGGCCGCTGCCCGCCCCGTCCGCGCCGGAGTACGACGGGACTGACGCCCTGGCCGACGAGGATCTCCAAC
This sequence comes from Allonocardiopsis opalescens, assembly GCF_003002095.1. Classification (GTDB taxonomy): domain Bacteria; phylum Actinomycetota; class Actinomycetes; order Streptosporangiales; family Streptosporangiaceae; genus Allonocardiopsis; species Allonocardiopsis opalescens. The sequence goes on from NZ_PVZC01000005.1 coordinate 155,922, forward strand.
TGGCGCTCTACCTGTGCTACGAGTCGCACTACTCCGGGCTCGACGGCGTTGACCCCGAGTGGGAGTGGGAGCCGTCGCTGATCGCCTTCCGCCGCCCGCTGGAGCGGGCCCTGGACCGGGCGCTGCGCGCCGCCGTGCCCGAACCCGAGCCGGTCCCCCCGCCGGCCGTGCCGGCCGCGCTGGCCCGGATGGCGGCCGAGGACCCCGGCTCCGGCCTGTCCGCCTTCGTCCGCCGCTCGGCCACGGCCGCCCAGTTCCGCGAGTTCGTCGCGCACCGCTCCGTCTACCACCTGAAGGAGGCCGACCCGCACTCCTGGGGCATCCCCCGGCTGAGCGGCCGCGCCAAGGCGGCCCTGGTGGAGGTGCAGGCCGACGAGTACGGCGGCGGGCGGCCCGAGCGGATGCACGCCGAACTCTTCCGCACCACCATGCGCGCCCTGGGCGTCGACGACCGCCCCGGCGCACAGCTGGACCGGGTGCCCGCGATCACGCTGGCCGTGAACAACGCCATGTCGCTGTTCGGCCTGCACCGCGCCCGGCTCGCCGCGCTGCTCGGCCACCTCGCCGCCTTCGAGCTGACCTCGTCGCTGCCCAACCGCGACTACTCGGCCGGCCTGCGCCGGCTCGGCGGCGGCCCCGACGCCCGCCGCTTCTACGACGAGCACGTGGAGGCCGACGCCGTGCACGAGCAGATCGCCGCGCACGACCTGTGCGGGACCTACGCGAGCGAGCACCCCGAGCAGGTCCCCGACCTGCTCTTCGGCGCCGCCGCCTGCCTGGAGCTGGAGCGCGTCTTCGGCGAGCACCTGCTCGGCCGCTGGCGGAGCGGCGAGAGCTCGCTGCGCCCCGAGACGATCGCGACGGCCACCGCATGAGCGCCCCCCAGTTGAGCTACGTGCTCCCGCTGCGCTGGACCGACGACGGCGGCCGGCTGCCCGAGCTGACCGGCTACCTGGAGTGGCTGGCCCGCCGGGCGCAGGTCGTCGTGGTCGACGGCTCGCCGCCCGAGCTGTTCCAGCGGCACGCCGACGCCTGGTACGGCCACGTCAGGCACCTGCCGCCCGACCCGGGGACGCGCTTCGCCAACGGCAAGGTCGACGGGGTGACCACCGGCGTCCTGGCCGCCCGCACCGAGCGGGTCGTCATCGCCGACGACGACGTGCGCTACGACGACGCCGGCCTGACCGCCGTCGCCGCCGGGCTGGCAGAGGCCGACCTGGTGCGCCCGCAGAACCACTTCGACCCGCTGCCCTGGCACGCCCTGTGGGACAGCGGCCGGATCCTGCTCAACCGCGCGCTCGGCCACGATTACCCCGGCACCTTCGGGGTGCGCCGCTCCACCTTCCTCGCGATGGGCGGCTACGACGGCGACGTGATGTTCGAGAACCTGGAGCTGGTCCGCACCGTGCTCGCGCACGGCGGCGCCGAGTCGCGCCGCCGCGACCTGTACGTCCGGCGGCTGCCGCCGGACACCGCGCACTTCTGCTCCCAGCGGCTCCGCCAGGCCTACGACGACACGGCGCAGCCGCTGCGGCTGGCCGGGGCGCTCGCCGTGCTGCCCGCGGCGGTGACCGCCGCCGCCCGGGGCCGCGCCGACCTGCTCGCGCTCGGCGCGCTGGCGGCGGTGGCGGTGGCCGAGGCCGGCCGGCGCCGGGCCGGGGGCGCCCGGTACTTCCCGTTCCGCTGCTCACTGTTCGCGCCGCTGTGGCTGGCCGAGCGGGGGCTGCTCGGCTGGGTGGCGCTGGCCCGGCACCTCGGCGGCGCGGGGGTGCGCTACCGGGGCCGCAGGCTGCGCCTGGCGGCGCATCCGCTCGGGTGGCTGGCGCGCCATCCGCGCCCGCCGCTAGTCCCTCGGCCGGTCGGGACCGCTGCCGGCGGTGAAGCCGACCGCCTTGTGGCTTCCGTCGCAGAAGGGCTTCACGGCTGAGGCGCCGCAGCGGCACAGCGCGATCGTCCGCCGACCCGCCTCGATCGACTCCCCGTCCTGCGTGGTGATCCGCACCGCCCCGCGTACCAGCAGCGGCCCGTTCTCGCAGGGCGTCACCACCACCTCGGCCTCGCCGTCCTCGCGCATGGCCCCGCCGCTGCCCGCCGCCCCGGCGCGGAAACGGCGGCCGGTGCGGGGCCCCGGCCGGGGGTCCGCGGCGGCGCCGGCGCCCTGGCGCGCGCCACGGGCCGAAGGCCGCCGGCCCGTGTTCCGCTCCGCGCCATTTCGCATTGCCTCGACAAAGCACTCGAAATAGAATACGGATTCCCCATTCTGGTGGGTGCGGTCATATCAGAGGCGGGCCGGTGTCCGACAACGGCGAAACTGATCCGGAAACTCCCTTCGACGACCACACGCGCGCCTACACCGATCTGCTGCTGGCCGCGCTGACGGCGTCCGATCTCTATCCCTTCGCGAACGCCATCGCCACCGAGGACGGCGAGGACGCCTACCAGCGCATCCGCGAACTCTTTCCGGCCGCCACGCGTCCGCGCGCCGAGGAGCAGCTGCGCGACTCCGGGCAGATCACCCTCTACGACCTCGACGCCCGCACCGTGCTGCGCATCCCGGCCGACCTGTCGGGCGAGCGGCTGAGCGCCATCGCCGAACTGCGGCTGCGCAGGCCGCGCCGCGGGTGGACCGAGATCTACTGGGACGCCCGGCTGAACGCGTGGGTGGTGCGCGAGAACATCGGGCCGCCGGCCGACGGGCTCCCCGTCGGCCGCGACGCCTGACCGGCCGCGGCACGGCCGCCGTACGGGGCGGACGGCCGGCGGGTCCGGTCCTGCGGCCCTGGATCCCGCGCTCCGGTGCGCGGCCGACGCGGCCGTCCATCCGGGCGACCGCGGAATTTCGCGATCCGCCCATATCCCGGCCCCGTCAGGGGTAGCGGCCCCTCGTCTATCTCAAGGAGGACGGGATGAGTAACCCAGCAGCGGCGAGCACGGGTCTGCGTCAGGAGCCGGTGCGGCTTGCCGCCCTCGTATACGGAATCGTGTTCCTGCTCATCGGTGTGCTGGGCTTCGTGCCGGGCATCACCACCGGCTACGACACGATGCAGTTCGCCGGGCACCATTCCGAGGCGCTGCTGATGGGCGTCTTCCAGGTGTCCATCCTGCACAACATCGTGCACCTGCTGTTCGGTATCGCCGGGCTGCTCATGGCCCGGACCGCGGCGCTGGCAAAGTCCTTCCTGATCGGCGGCGGTGTCGTCTACGCACTGCTGTGGCTCTACGGGCTCGTGATCGACCACGAGAGCCCCGCCAACTTCGTCCCGCTGAACACCGCCGACAACTGGTTGCACTTCCTGCTGGCCGTGTCGATGATCGCGCTCGGTCTGCTGCTCGGCCGCGGCGCCACCGGCCGCAGCACGGCCCGCTGACGACGGCGCCGCCGGCCCGGTCGCACCGGCTGCCGAACGCTCCCGGCCGGGTCTTTCGCCCGGCCGGGAGCGTTCTGTCATGTGCGCGCCGACCAAGGGCGTGCGGCGGTTAGCGCCGCGCGGCCCGGACCGCCTCGTAGCGCTCCACCCAGTACGCGGTGCGGTCCAGGTAGGCGGTCTCGGCGCCGGTGCCGGTGCGGCCGTAGGCGCCCTCGTAGTCCAGGTACGGCGCCGAGCCCGGCGGCGAGGCGGTGGCGGGTTCGAGCTGGCTGCCCTCGTGCCACTCGTTGAAGGACGTGACGCTCACCCAGGTGGGCGGGCCGCCCATGTCCTCGCGCAGCGCGTACTCCCAGCAGCGGTCGTAGACGGCGCCGTTCTCGCGGTCGACGGTGGGGGTGGTGTTGCCCGGCACGGCGCGGTCGTCGATGTAGCCGGGGCCCACCGAGGGCGCCCAGACGCGGCCGTTGGCGGCGCACCACTCGCCCGCGCCCTCCCACTCCGGGTTCCCGGCCGCGGCGGCGATGGCGTCGTAGGTGTACATGCCGCCGAAGTCCTGCGAGCGGGACACGTCCGTGGTCTGGGACATGATGATCACTTCGTCCCTGAGCGCGGCGATCGGGCTCCAGTCTGCGATGAACAGACTCTGGAACACGTAGTAGGCGCCCCGGTTCCCGAGGTCGGCGGCCCGGTAGAAGGCGGGGTGCGAGCCGTAGGTCTCCTCGATGTAGGCGATGTCCTCGATGACGGCCCGCGCCGAGGTGCGCCCGGCGTGCGGCTCGAGGTGCCAGTTCACCTGGATGCCGTGGGCCTGCGCCGCGTCGAGCACGCCGGGCGCCACCCGGTCGGTGTGGTCGCCGCGGCCCCACCAGCTGTAGCAGATGACGCCGATGCCGGCCTGGCTCAGCCAGGCCATGTGCCGGGCGACGGCGCCGGCGAAGTCGCCGGAGTCGTAGGCGCCCAGGACGGGGTAGAAGTCGGAGCCGATGTCGGCCGGCGGGGTGAAGCCGCCCTGCTGCCAGTGCAGCCACTCGCCGGTGACCTGCGGGTTGGCGTACCAGGAGTAGTAGAAGGCGTGGACGTTGCGGGAGAGCGGGGCGGCGGGGCGGACCGCGTCGCCGAGGGCCGGTGCGGGCCGCAGGAAGGCGGCGCCGCCCAGCGCTGCCGCGCCGAGCAGCCCTGCGCTGCCGGCCAGGAATGATCTCCGTGTGGACATGGGGGGCTGTCCCTTCTGCCGAACTCGACGGTTGCCGGGAGGGTGGGGGCGGGACCGGGACACGGGCCGGCTCCGGCCCCCCGCTGCCGTCCGGCGACGAGTGCCGGCCAGCACGCCGAGCGGCAGCGCGGAGGCGTGGGCCCCGGTCACCGCCGCGCACGCCTCGGGTGCGCGCGGCCGCGCCCGCGACTCCGGGACGAAGTGCGGGCCGTGCCTGAGCGGGGCCTGCCAGGACGATAACGGAAAGGACGCGGGAAATGGAGTGCCGGTTACGGATAACGCTTTTACCGGCGCATTCCCGATCTGATCGGAATTGATCCGCGCTTTTCGCATATCCGGGCCGCATACCGGGCGGCGGCGCCGGCCTGCGTGGGGGCCCTCCACCGGAACGGCCGTGGTGGCAGCGGCGCGGCCGCTCCGGCCCGCCGGGCCCGCCCGGCCCCGGCGGACCGGGGCGGCCGGTTAGGATCCTGACCCGAAGCGGTCGTCCGGCGACGCTCCGCGATCACCGGCGATCCGCATCGAACGGAAGCGGTCGGTGTCCGGTCCGACACGGAGGCGCGCCGCACCGAGCCCGACCGGGAGGACCCACCGTGACGAGCCCGCAGCCCCAGGCCGAGCCGATCGCCGTGCTCCGCCGGGCCGGCAGCAGCCTGCTGGTCGATCTCGCGCCGTCCGGAGGCGGCCTGCCCGAGGTGCTGCACTGGGGCGCCGACCTGGGCGAGATCGACGCGGACCTCGGCGCCCAGCTGCGCGCTACGGCCGCGACCGGCGTGCCCAGGAGCTCCTTCGACGCGCCCCGCCCGTTCACCGTGCTGCCCACCCAGGCCGACGGCTGGTCGGGCACCCTTGGGCTGAGCGGCCACCTGGCCGGCACCGCCACCACACCGCGGCTCGCCCTGCACGGCTACAGCCTGGACACCGCGGGCGCGGCGCACGTCCTCCTGCTCGACCTGCGCGAACCCGGCGGCGGCCTGGACGTGGAGCTGCGCTACGCGCTGGACCCGCACGGCGTGCTGCGCGCCTCGGCCAGCGTGATCGCACCGCCCGAGGGCACCGGCGCGCGCTACGACCTCGCCGCGCTGCGGCTGCTGCTGCCGCTGCCCGCCCGCGCGGCCGAGGTGCTGGACCTGACCGGCGCCTGGGCGCGCGAGCGCGCACCGCAGCGCCGCGAACTGCTCGACGGCACCCTGCTCCGCCGCTCGCTGCGCGGCCGGCCCGGCCACGACAGCCCGCTGCTGCTGGTGGCCGGCACCCATGGCTTCGGCTTCCGCTCCGGCGAGGTGTGGGGCGTGCACGTCGCCTGGAGCGGCGGCGCCGAGTACCTGGTCGAGCGGCTGCCCGAGCGGGCCGGCGCGCACGCCGCCGTGCTGGGCGGTGCGGAGGCGGTGGCGCCCGGAGAGGTCCGGCTGGCCCCCGGCGAGCGCTACGACAGCCCCGACCTGGTGTTCTGCCATTCCGAGGCGGGCCTGGACGGCCTGTCGGAGCGGCTGCACGGCAGCCTGCGCGCCCGGCCCGAGCACCCGGCCTCGCCGCGCCCGGTGGTGCTCAACACCTGGGAGGCCGTCTACTTCGACCACGACATCGACCGGCTGCGGGCACTGGCCGACCGGGCGGCGCGGGTGGGCGTGGGCCGCTTCGTGCTGGACGACGGCTGGTTCCGGGGCCGGCGCGACGCCACCGCCGGGCTGGGCGACTGGCGGGTGGACCCCGTCACCTGGCCGGACGGGCTCGGCCCGCTGGCCGAGCACGTGACCGGCCTCGGCATGGAGTTCGGGCTCTGGGTGGAGCCGGAGATGGTGAACCCCGACTCCGACCTCGCCCGCGCGCACCCGGACTGGCTGCTGCACCCGCCCGGCGCGCCCGGCCGCGCCTGGCGGCACCAGTACGTGCTCGACCTGGGCCGCGAGGACGCCTGGCGGTACGTGCACGACGCGCTCACCGCGCTGCTGGACGCCTACCCGATCAGCTACCTGAAGTGGGACCACAACCGCGACCTGCACGAGGCCGTCCATGCGTCGCCCTCGGGCCCGGTGCCGGGGGTGCGCCGGCAGACCGAGGCGCTGTACGCGCTGCTCGGCGCGGTGCGCGCCCGCCACCCCGGGGTGGAGATCGAGTCCTGTGCCAGCGGCGGCGCCCGGGTGGACCTCGGGATCCTCCGGCACACGCAGCGGGTGTGGGCGTCGGACTGCAACGACCCGCTGGAGCGGCAGACCATTCAGCGCTGGACCGGGCTGCTGCTGCCGCCCGAACTGGTCGGCGCGCACGTCGGCCCGCCGGTCGCGCACAGCACCGGCCGCGCCGCCGACCTCTCCTTCCGGCTGGCCACCGCCCTGTTCGGCCACCCGGGCATCGAGTGGGACATCACCGGCTGCGACGAGACCGAGCTGGCCGCGCTCACCGCGTGGACGGCGCTGTACCGGGAGCTGCGCCCGCTGCTGCACGGCGGCCGCACCGTGCGGGCCGACGAGACCGACCCGTCGGCCGCCCTGCACGGCGTGGTCGCCCGCGACGGCGGCCACGCCCTGTTCTGCCTGGCCCAGCTCGACACCAGCGGCGCCGCCCAGCCCGGCCGCACCCCGCTGCCCGGACTGGACCCGGACCGCCGGTACCGGGTGCGCGCCCGGACCGAGCTGGGCGAGCCCGTCCGCTTCGGCACCGCCGACCCGGCCTGGCTGCGGCCGGGCGCGCCGGAGCCGGTCCTCACCGGCCGGGCGCTCGGCGCGCTCGGCCTGCCGCTGCCCCGGCTCGCCCCCCAGCAGGCGCTGCTGCTGGAGGTCCGGGCGGCGGACTGAGGCGCCGGTCCCGTCCGTGCCGCCGAATCCATACGCGTCCCTGACGGGCGGCGGCCGGGCGCCGGAGTAGCGTGTCCCGGTGCGGGCAGCCCGGAGGCGGGTCCGGGCGCGGAAGGGCGGGGCGGTATGGAACGCGAGAAGATCACCCTCACCGGGGCGCAGGAGACCATGCTGGCCACGCTGTACGCCCGTGCGCTGGACTACCGCGCACCCGACCCGGTGCTCGCCGACCGCGCGGCCGCCGACGCGGTCGAGCGGATCGACTACGACTTCGCCAGGACCCGCATCAAGCCCACCACGGCGGCGGGCGTGGCCGCACGCGGGAAGCAGCTGGACGACTGGACCCGGGAGTTCCTGGCCGAGCACCCCACCGCGACCGTGCTGCACCTGGCCTGCGGCCTGGACACCCGGGCGCAGCGCATGGACCCGCCGGACACCGTCCGCTGGATCGACGTGGACTACCCCGGCGTGCTCGACCTGCGCCGCCGCCTGCTGCCCGAGCCCGCCGGCGACTACCGGATGGTGGCGGCGTCGGTGACGGACGAGGGCTGGCTGGAGGAGGTGCCCGCCGACCGTCCGACGGTCGCCGTCTTCGAGGGCCTGACCATGTACCTGACCAAGGACGAGGGCAGGCGGCTGATCCAGCGGATCACCGGCCGCTTCGAGCACGGCCGGCTGCTCTTCGACTGCTACGGCACCGTGGGCATCCGGCTGCAGAAGCTGGTGCCCGCCGTGCGCAACGCCGGCGCCACCCTGCACTGGGGCATCGACGATCCGCACGAGCTGGAGGCTTGGCACCCCGGCCTGCGCTGCCTGGACGCACTGCGCAGCATCGAGGTCGGCCGGGACAAGATGCCCCGGGCGGGCCGGATCCAGCTCCGGGTGCTCGGGCTGCTGCCCGGCATGCGCGACGTGGGCCGGATCCTGCGGTACGCGTACTAGGCGGCGCGGAGGGGGCTCGCGCACAAAGAGTGCGAGTTCAACGCAGTGCCGGCCGGGCCTGGTCGGGCACGGTACGCGGCCGCCTCGCCGCGGTGCCGGTCGGTCAGCGCGGGCGGACCCGCGCACGGCATCGGCGCAGGCTCACCGCAGCGCCAGCCCGGCCTGGTCGGGCACGGTGCGCGGCAGCTCGCGCAGCCACGCCGCCGGGTCGGCCGGCCACCAGCGCCCGGCGGGCAGCCGGGCCAGCGCGTCGCGGACCGCGCCCGCCGAGGCGGCGGCCGGCACCACCCGCGCCGGTGCGGCGCCGGCCAGCACCCCCAGCCACCAGTGCTTCGGGGTGGCCGGCAGCGCCTCGGGGTCGAGCACCACGTAGTAGTCGGGCAGCAGCTCGGCTCCGGAGCCGAGCGAGCCGGCGGCCAGCTCGATCTCGGCCTCCAGCCGCCCGTGGGCGCCGGTGCCGTCGAAGAAGCCGACCCAGGCGTCGCGGACACCGGCCAGCGGGTCGGCGGCGTGCACCACGTAGGTGGAGGCGGCCGACGCGATGGCGCGCGGCAGCTCGTCGCGGGTGCGCTCGCCGGTGACGGCGCGGACGTTGGGCAGCTCGCCGAGCCCGGCGACGACCCGCTCGGCGGCCTCGCCCGCGACGACGATCAGGGTGCTGTTCGGCCGGCGCATACCCCGAATTCTACGAGCCGGACGGCTCCGCGCGGACGGGCTCGTAGCGCAGGTAGACCACACCGGAGCGGAAGGTGCGCGACTCGATCAGCCGCATCTTGAAGGAGGAGTCCAGCGGCGGCAGGAACGGAGTGCCACCGCCCAGCACGACCGGGTGCACCCAGGTCTGGAACTCGTCCACCAGCCCCAGCCTGATGAAACTCGCGGCCAGAGTGGCCCCGCCGAGGTCCATGTCGCGGCCGGGCATGGCCTTGAGCCGCGCCACCTCGGCCACGATGTCGCCGCGCACCAGGGTGCTGTTCCACTCGACCGACTCCAGGGTGGTGGAGAAGACCACCTTCCGCAGCTTCAGCCAGGCCCGGGCGAACTCGAGCTCACGCGGATCGGCCGCCGGGTCGTCGGGCACATGCGGCCAGTACGACGCCATGTTCTCGTACAGCCCCCGCCCGTACAGCGAGGTGTCGTACCGCTCCGTCTGCTGGTTGTGGAAGTCCATCAACTCGTCATCGGGCCCCGACCACGAGATGTCGTCCCCGCGCCCCTTGACGTACCCGTCCAGCGTGGTCGACATGGCGTACACCAGCTTGCGCATCGCTCGGTTCCTCCCAGTACCGCGGCACCCGTACGGGCCCGTCGGGATATGGACCCGCGGCGGCACCGGAACTCATCGCCTGGCCGCCGGCGGCGCGCTGCCGTGCGGGCTGCACCGCCATCCTGGCGCGGCCCGCACGGCCATGGACGGCGGCGCGCGGGGAGCGGCGCCGCCCTACCTCCGCGCGAGCAGGAAGTCGCGCAGCCCCGCCAGGTCGTCGGTGTTGAGGTGGTCGACGCCGGCGGCGGCGAGTTCGGTCCACAGGGCGTCGCGGGCGGGGCCGGGGGTGTCGGGGGTGGCCCAGAAGCGGAGGCGGTAACCGGCGGCGTGGGCGTCGGCGACCAGGGCGTGCAGGCGCTCGCGCTCGTCGGCGGGCATGGGGCCCTCGCCGGTCCAGTCGAAGTGGTTGGTCCAGTTGTCGCTGACCAGCGGCATGAAGGCGGCCGGGGTGCCGGTGGCGAGGTCGGGGAGCCGGCCGTCGTAGCCGGCGAAGCGGAGCCGCTGCGACTCCATCAGGGCCCGGGGGCGCTCGCCGCTGATGACGGCGGTGACGGCGCCCTCGTGCACCCGGTCGTCGGTGAAGCGGGTCATCATGCCGGCGTAGCGGCGCAGCACCCGGTCGATCTCGGTGTAGGAGGCGGCGCCCTCGTTCTTGATGTCGATCAGCAGCTGGAGGGAGCCGTCCCAGCCGGGGTAGACGGAGCCGCCGTTGGCGCGGGTGATGGCCCGCAACGGGTCCAGGTAGAGCGACTGGAGGGTGCGGCCCGGCCGCACGTCCTCGCGGTCGTGCGCGACCAGCAGCTCGCCGTCGACCAGCCAGACGTCGGCCTCCACACTGGTGAAGCCGTGGTCGAGGGCGTCCAGCAGCGGCCGGTCGTGCTCGTAGTCGTTGTGGGCGTGCGCCTGGTCGAGCGGTTCGGCGTCGCCGGCCGGCAGCTGCTCGGCGGCGGCGGGCAGGACCGCGGACAGCACCAGCGCGGCGGTCAGCGGCAGGACGGCGAGGGGGCTGAAAACCTTCGGCAGACGGCTCATGGCCGCCCAGGCTAGAGGGCGCCGTCGACGCGCGGGCGTCCGGTCGGCGCCCGGCGGGTGACCTGTGGGGAACGTGGCGGGCGACCCCACCGGTCGTGTGCTCGCGTCCGGCGAGCCCGGCGGCCCGGTAGGTTGCGAGATGATTGCAAGCTCTTCCAGTTCCTGAAATTCGTTGCTAACTTCTGGGCACTCTGCGGTGCTTTCGGGGCCAGGCGCGCCGCGGGTCGGTTCGTACGAAGGAGCGACGATGCGGTTCATCCGGTTGGGCGGCGCGCTCGCCGCCACGGCCCTCGCGATCAGCGCGTGCGGCGGCGCCGACCAGTCCGGCGCGTCCGGCGGCGCCGTCGACCCCGAGGACGTCAGCGGCGAGATCACCTTCTGGGACACCTCCGACGCGACCAACGAGGCGCCGGCCTTCCAGGCGCTGGTCGAGGACTTCCAGGCCGAGTACCCCAACATCACCGTGAACTACGAGACCGTCCCCTTCGACGGCGCCCAGGACACCTACCGCACCGCCGCCCAGGCCGGGGACGCCCCCGACGTGCTGCGCGCCGAGGTGGCGTGGGTGCCGGAGTTCGCCTCGCTGGGCTACCTGGCGCCGCTGGACGGCACCCCCGCGCTCCAGGACCCCGACGACTTCCTGGAGACCCCGTTCAGCAGCACTCGGTACGAGGGCGCCACCTACGCGGTACCGCAGGTCACCGACGGGCTCGCCCTGCTGTACAACCGCGAGCTGCTGGCCGAGGCCGGCTACGACGAGCCGCCGCAGACGATGGAGCAGCTGCGCGAGGTCGCCCTCGCCGTCAGCGAGGAGACCGACGCCGAGGGCCTGTACCTCAACGTCGGCGCCGGGTACTACCTGCTGCCGCACATCTACGGCCAGGGCGGCGACCTGCTGGACGTGGAGGGGCAGCGCATCACCGTCAACTCCCCCGAGGCCGTGGCCGGCCTTGAGGAGGTGCTCGACCTCATCGAGTCGGGCGCCGCGGCAGAGCCCGAGCTGGGCCCCGACACCTACGACAACATGCAGACGGCCTTCAAGGAGGGCCTGGTCGCCATGGTCATCAACGGGCCGTGGGCGATGGCCGACAACTTCACCGGGCCGGAGTTCGAGGACCCCGAGAACCTGGGCGTCGCGCCGGTGCCCGCCGGGCCCGCAGGCCAGGGCAGTCCCGTCGGCGGCCACAACTACGCCGTCTACGCCGGATCGCAGAACCTGGACGCGTCCTACCTGTTCGTGCAGTACATGGCGAGTGCCGAGAGCCAGGCGCGCATCGCCGCTGAGCTGGGCCTGCTGCCCACCCGCGCCTCGGCCTACGAGCTGCCCGAGGTGGCCGAGAACCCGGTGGTGGCCGACTTCCTGCCCGTGGTGGAGGGCGCGCGGCCCCGCGCCTGGATCCCCGAGGGCGGCCAGCTGTTCACCCCGCTCGACCTCCAGTACGCCGAGGCCGTCGCCGGGCAGGCGAGCCCGCAGGAGGCGCTGGACGCCGTCGCCGACGAGTACCGGACCTTCCTCCAGGACTGGGAGTGATGGCCGCCGCCTCCCCGGCGGCCGCCCGACGCCGTACCCCGGCCGCCGGACGCGTGTCCGGCGGCCGGGCGCCGCGCCGCGAGAGGAACGGGCCGCTGGCCCGGCTGTGGCGGACGCACTGGTACGCGTGGGCGATGATCGCGCCGGTCGTGATCGTGCTGGCCGTGCTGATCGGCATCCCGCTGTCGCGCGGCCTGTACCTGTCCTTCACCAACGCCAACGAGTCCAACGTCGGCCGCACGATCGGGATGAACGAGATCCCGGCCACCTACGAGTTCGTCGGCGCCGACAACTTCCTGGCGATCCTCTCCGGCGAGCTGGGCAGCTTCTGGCCCCGGCTCACCTGGACGCTGGTGTGGACGGTCGCCTGCACCGCGCTGCACTACGGGATCGGGCTCGGGCTGGCCGTGGCGCTGAACCGGCGGCTGCGCTTTCGCGCCGTGTACCGGATGCTGCTGGTGCTGCCCTGGGCGGTGCCGCCCTTCGTCTCGATCTTCATCTGGCGCTACCTGTACAACAACGACTTCGGCGTCTTCAACGCGATGCTGCGCACGGCCGGGCTGCCCACGGTCGGCTGGCTCAACGACGCGCTCACCGCCAAGATCGCGGTGATCGCGGTCAACGTCTGGCTGGGCGTGCCCTTCATGATGCTCGCGCTGCTCGGCGGCCTCCAGGCGATACCGAAGGAGCTGTACGAGGCGTCCCGGGTGGACGGCGCCTCGCCCTGGCAGCAGTTTCGGTACATCACCATCCCGGGGCTGCGCCAGATCAGCAGCACCATCGTGCTGCTCGGCACCATCTGGAGCTTCAACATGTTCCCGGTGATCTACCTGGTCACCGAGGGCGGGCCGGGCGACTCCAGCGAACTGCTGGTCACCTACGCCTTCCGGCTCGCCTTCGAGGGCATCCGCAACTACAGCGCCTCCTCGGCCTACGGCCTGCTGATCCTGGTGCTGCTGATCGTGCTGGCCGTCGTCTACCAGCGGGCGCTGCGGCGGGGAGGAGAGGCATGGTGACGACGACCCGGACGGCCGGGCCGCCGGCCGTACGGCGCGAGCGCAGCCGCGCCGCGTCCATCGGCCTGCACGCGCTGCTGCTGAGCGCCACCGCCATCGCGCTCTTCCCGATCATGTGGATCGTGCTCACCTCGCTCAAGCCGCGCGACGCCTGGCGGACCAGCACCGTCCAGCTGTTCAGCGACCCGAGCCTCGACAACTACGTGCAGCTGCTGACCACCACCGACTTCCTGCGCTGGTTCGCCAACTCCGTCATCGTCGCCACCGGCACCATGGTCTTCGGGGTGTTCGTCTCGGCCACCACGGGCTACGCGCTCAGCCGCTTCCGCTTCCCCGGCATGCGGCCGCTGCTGTGGTCGCTGCTGGTCACCCAGATGTTCCCGGTGGCCATCCTGATCGTGCCGCTGTACAACGTGCTCGCCTCGCTCGGGCTGATCAACAACCACGGCGGGCTGATGCTGGCCTACCTGACCGTCGCGGTGCCGTTCTGCGCCTGGATGATGCGCGGCTACTTCAACACCATCCCGGTGGAGATCGACGAGGCGGGCCGGGTCGACGGGCTGAGCCCCTTCGGCACCTTCTGGCGGCTGATCGTGCCGCTGGCCCGGCCCGGACTGGCGGTGACCGCCTTCTACTCCTTCGTCACCGCCTGGGGCGAGGTCGCCTACGCCAGCGCCTTCATGATCTCCAATGACAACTACACGCTGGCCAGGGGCCTGCAGCTCTTCGTCGGCCAGCACATGGCGGAGTGGGGCCTGCTCACGGCGGCGTCGGTGCTGATCGCGGTGCCCGCGGCGCTGGTCTTCCTGGTCGTGCAGCGCAATCTGGTCACCGGGCTGACGGCGGGAGCGAACAAGGCGTGAGGTGCCGCACCGCGCGGGGCCGCACGTCGGCGCCGCCCCGATCGGTAGATTCGTTCCATGGCCGCTAATCTCGCCGAGATCGCGGCGCAGGCAAAGGTCAGCGCCGCCACCGTCAGCCGGGTGCTCAACGGCAGGCCCGGCGTGTCGCCGGCCACCAAGCAGGCGGTGCTCACGGCCCTGGACGTGCTCGGGTACGAACGGCCCAAGCTGCTGCGCAGCAGACGCGCGGGGCTGATCGGGCTGATCGTGCCCGAGCTGTCCAACCCCATCTTCCCCACCTACGCGCAGGTCATCGAGACGGCGCTGGTCACCCGCGGCTACGTCAGCGTGCTGTGCACCCAGGAGCCGGGCGGCACCACCGAGGACGAGTACACCGAGCTGCTGCTGGAGCGCGCCGTCTCGGGCATCATCTTCGTCAACGGCCTGCACGCCGACAGCCGCTCCGACCCCGCCCGCTACCAGAAGCTGGTGGCCCAGGGCCTGCCGATCGTGATGATCAACGGCCCGGCCCGCGAGGTCGACGCCTCCTTCTTCTCCGCCGACGACGAACTCGGCCTGGAACTCGCCGTCGCGCACCTGTCGGCCCTCGGCCACCGCCGGATCGGCCTCGCCCTCGGCCAGGAGCGCTTCGTCACCTCCATCCGCAAGAAGCGCGGCTTCCTGCGCGCGATGGACGGCGTCGAGGGCGGCCGCGCCGCCGTCGAGCACACCATGTACACCGTCGAGGGCGGCCGCACCGCCGCCGCCCGCCTGCTGGACCGCGGCTGCACCGCCATCTGCTGCGGCGGCGACCCCATGGCCATCGGCGCCATCCGCGCCGTCCGCGAACGCGGCCTGTCCGTCCCCGACGACGTCTCCGTCATCGGCTCCGACGACTCCTCCCTGATGGCCTACATCGACCCGCCCCTCACCACCATCCGCCAACCCGTCCGCGAACTCAGCATGGCCGCCGTCACCGCCCTCCTGGACGAGATGAACGGCTTCGAGACCCCCCACGGCGAGTTCCTGTTCCGCCCCGAACTCGTCGTCCGCTCCAGCTCGGGGCGGCCACGGGAGCAGTAGGGGGCGGTGCGGCGGCAGCACTGAACCACGGTTGAAATTTCTTTCAGCGAGTCGATCACGCGTTCGGCGATCCGACCACGATTCTTACAGGTCAGCGGGTGCCGTCGACCGACAAGATCGAATGAGATCTGGATGCCCTGAGGCCAGGAATCGGCTCCTACCAGGGCTTTCCACATTTCCACGCGCGTTCTGGGCACGCCCGAAACACCCCCTTCACAAGCTCGCAAAGCGCTGTTAGCTTTTTCTCACCGTGCAACTTCTTGCAAGAAGGGCCGGTCGGTTCGGCTCGGTCGCACGGTGTCTCCCCGCGTGGGCGTCCCGCCCACCCCCCGCGATCAGGAGGACCCCATGTCACTACGAGCCCGTCTTCGCGCCAGACCCTCACGTCTCGGCGCCGCCGTCTCGGCGCTGCTGATCGGGGCGGTGGCCGCCGTTCCGGCGGCGGCCGCGCCGGCTCCTGCCGCGGCCGACGCGGTCGCGCCCGCCGCCACGGCCAATGGCGAGGTCATCGTGCACCTGTTCCAGTGGCCGTGGGACTCCGTCGCGGCCGAGTGCGAGAACGTGCTCGGGCCGCAGGGCTACGGCGCGGTGCAGGTGTCGCCGCCGCAGGAGCACGTCGTGCTGCCGGGCGAGGGGCACCCCTGGTGGCAGGACTACCAGCCGGTGAGCTACGGGCTGGAGTCGCGGCGCGGCGACGCGCAGGACTTCGCCGACATGATCGCGAGCTGCCGCGAGTCCGGGGTGCGGATCTACGTCGACGCGGTGGTCAACCACATGACCGGCAGCGGGTCCGTCAACAGCGGGCCGGGCAGCGGCGGGTCGAGCTTCACCAAGTACACCTATCCCGGGATCTACGGCGACCAGGACTTCCACTACTGCCGCCGGGACATCTCCAACTGGAACGACCCGAACGAGGTGCGCACCTGCGAGCTGGTCGGCCTCTCCGACTTGGCCACCGGGAGCGGCTACGTGCGCGGGCGGCTCAACCAGTACCTCAGCGGGCTGGTCGGCATGGGCGTCGCGGGCTTCCGGGTCGACGCGGCCAAGCACATGCACCCCGCCGACCTCGCCGCCATCCTGGGCGGCCTCGGCCAGGTGCCGGGCTTCGGCGGTGCGCCCTACGTCTACCAGGAGGTGATCGAGGACGCCGCCATCAGCCCGCGCGAGTACACCGGCAGCGGCGACGTCTCCGACTTCCGCTTCCACCACACCGTCAGCGACGCCTTCCGCGACGGCGACATCGCGCGGCTGCGCGACCTGCCCGGCGGCATGGCCGTCTCCAGCGAGCAGGCGCAGGTCTTCGTGGACAACCACGACACCCAGCGCAGCTCCCCCACCCTCACCTTCCGCGACGGCGCCCGCTACGACCTGGCCACCGGTTTCATGCTGGCCTATCCCTTCGGCACCCCGACCGTCATGTCCAGCTACGACTTCAGCGACACCGACCAGGGCCCGCCCGCCCAGGCCGACGGCACCACCACCCCGGTCGACTGCGGCGCCACCTGGGTCTGCGAGCACCGCAGGACGACCGTGGCCGGACTGGTCGGCTTCCGCAACGCGACGGCCGGCACCGGCGTCACCGACTGGTGGAGCGGCGCCCACGGGCAGATCGCCTTCGGGCGGGGCGGGGCCGGCTACGCGGTCTTCAACACCGGCGCCGCGCTGACCCGCACCTTCGACAGCTCGCTGCCGGCCGGCACCTACTGCGACGTGGCGTCGGGCTCACGTGTCGACGGCAGCGGCGGCTGCACCGGCGCCGCGTACACCGTGGGAGCCGACGGCGGTTTTACCGCGACGGTGCCCACCGACACCGCTCTCGCCCTGCACATCGGCCAGCGCGCCGGCTGACCCCGGCCGCGGCCACCGCCCTCGGGCGGCCGGGACCCCCTCCCGGCCGCCCGAGGTGCTTGCGGTCCGCCCGCTACGGCTGCTCGACCCGGACGAGTTCCGGGTAGACCGACGCCGGGTCCTCGATGATCGGCTGCGGCACACCCCGCAGGTGCTGAGTGAAGAATCCGGTCACGTAGTCGCGGACCATGGCCTGGCCGTACTCGGTGGGCAGGCTGCCGAACTGGTTGCGCATATAGGCCGGGTCCACCTGCTCGCGCACGCCGAGGCGGTCGATCAGCACGCCGCGGTCGATGGCGTTGGAGTGGCCCGATCCCGCCGGGCGCAGCCACTCCCGCCAGCCGGTCAGCCGGGGCCACATGCCGGCCTGCGAATCGTGGAAGGGCGGCGGCGCCAGGTCGCTGCTGAGCAGCGCGAGCGGCCGGTCCGTCCCCTCGTCCAGCGCCGGTGAGTAGTACGGGCCGTCCAGGTTGACGGCCGCGTCCACCCGCTCGTCGGAGCGGAGCAGCTCCGCGGCGGCCGAGCCGCCCGCGGAGTGGCCGGCCACCCCGATCCGGTCGGCGTCGATCGCGCGGGAGCCGTGCCAGGCCGAGCCGGGGCCGGTCAGCTCGTCGATGACGAAGCCGATGTCGGCGGCGCGGTTCAGGGTCCCCTCGGCCCAGCGGTCTTGCGCGCAGGCCGCGCAGTCCAGCATCCGGCCGCCCGGGAACTCCACCGGCCCCGCCTCGTAGGCGTGGTCCACTCCGGCGACGACGAAGCCCCGCGACGCCAGGTCCTCGGCGAGCACGGTGAGGGTGGTGCGGCTGAAGCCGGCGCCGGGCGAGAGCACCACCAGCGGGCTGCCGCCCGGCGTGCGGCGCACCGGCGCGTCGGTGTAGGAGTGGGTGCCGACCCGGGCGAGGGTGTCGGCGGGCAGGTCGAGGCCGACTGCGGCGATGGTCGCCGCCGACTCGGCCTCCGTCACGTACGGCGCCCGCTCGCCGACCGCGGCCCGCGCCGGGTACCAGAGGGTGACCAGCAGCTCGCGCGCTTCGGCGTCGGGGTTCCAGATGTCGGCGCGCCCCTCGTCCACCAGGTGCAGGCCCGTGCTGCCGACCGGGTGCGCCCCGGTCGGCTCCGGCAGCCGCACCGAGACCTCGCCGCTGTCGCCGCCGCCCGGCGCCACCTCGGCACCCGCCGTCCCGGCGCCCGCCGCCAGCACCGCCGCCGCGAGCACCACCGCCCCCACGGCACCGCGCCGCAAGCCGACCTGCGTCATCAAGGCTTCCTTCCGTCACCAGGCCCGCGCCCTGCGGGCCCGGCAACTCTAGGAAGCCGCGCGCTCACGCCGCATCGGGCGAAGCCCGCACCCGACCCTGATTCCGGTTGCCGCCCGCCCCTAGGGCCAGCGCCCTCCGGCGTCCGGGTCAGTCCAGGGAGCCGAGGAAGACGGGGTTGGTGAAGGCGACCATCCGGCCGGGCAGGCCGGGGGTGGTGGCGGGGCGGCGCACCTCGGCGCGGACGTAGCCGGAGACCTGGGGCCGGGTGGTCCAGCTCAGCTCGCCGGACTCCGGGACGGGGAGGGTGGCGATGGTGCCCTGGTCGGTGACGAAGGCGGCGGTGGTGCCGGGGGCGCCGGTGACGCGCAGGTCGACGGTGACCTCGGCACCGGGGGCGGCGTCCAGGCGCTCGCCGATCCCGGCGGTGGCGGAGCCGGCGGTGGCGCCGAACTCCAGCCCGACCTGCGCGGACTCGGCGATATAGGCGCGGCCCGCCCGGATCGCGTCCAGGACGGCGGCACGGGTGAGGTCGTCGGCGAGCACCACGGTCTGGCCGTTGCCGACGGTCTGGGTGTCGTTGTGGGAGTCGCTGCTGCCGACGGCCGGCAGCCAGCGGCCGCCGTCGGCCACCCGCTCGACCAGGGTGGCGTCCCACTGGCTGAGCGAGATCTCGTCGTCGGGCGTCCAGGGTCCGTTCCACACCTCGACCGCGTCGATCCCGGCGAAGCCGAACTTCCACGAGCAGCCGACGTAGGGGCAGAAGGGGTGCGCCGCGATGGCCAGCCCGCCGTGGCCGTGGATCTCGTCCAGGAAGCGGGGGAACACGGCGTCGGCGGCCCGGTAGCGCCAGTCGATCCAGGTGCCGGCCGGCAGCCCGGCGGCCAGGTAGTGGCCGTTGCGGGTGGTGATCTCCTCGCCGTCCACGATCAGCAGGTCGTCGCCGGCGTGATGGCCCCACACGCCGCTGGCGGTGTGGGTGTTGTGCTCGGTGGAGAACATGAAGTCGAGCCCGGCGGCGCGGACCGCCGCCGCCAGGGCGGCCGGCTCCCAGCGCCCGTCGGAGTGGACGGTGTGCAGGTGGATGTCGCCCCGGTACCAGGCGCGGCCGCGCCCGGCGGCGCGCTCGGGGGCGGGCGAGGGCACGAAGTCGCGTCCGGGCCGGCCGCGGCGCAGGGTGATCTCCAGCCGGTAGTTCAGGCCCTGCGGCGCGACGGTGTAGGGGCCGAGGATGATGTGCCAGGTGCCGCGGACGATCGGGCCGGGCACGTAGCCGGGCGTCGCCTGGCTGCGGCTGATGGTGAAACTGGTGCGCGCGCCGCCGGACCAGCCGCGGAAGCCGCGGGAGTCGCCCAGTTCGTGGCCGTCGACGTCGAAGATCCCGATGTCGAGGGCGTTGCCCGGCAGGCCCTGCGGCGGGGTCGGCCGGTCGTAGGAGTAGTGCACCTCGATCTCGGTGGTGCCCGTCGGCACCTGCACCGGCACGTACACCCAGTCGGGCGCGGCCGCTTCGATCCGGCCCTCGACCACCCGGGTCTGCTCGTCGGCGTCGTCGGCGAAGGCGAAGCCGACGGGGTCGAGCATGACGGAGCCGCCCACGGCGGCGGTGATGCTTGCGGCGCGGAGGAATCCGCGCCGGTCGAGCTCGGAGCGCTGGGGTCTGGCCGGCTGCCGATCGCCGCTCATGGTCGTCTCCCGGGGGGTGCGGTCAACGGGTCGCGGCCCGCCGCGGCGGGCCAGACCGATGGTGGGCGGTCGCAGTATCGCAGAGGTGGCGGCCGGATGGCAGGGCCGTGAAGTCCCGGCCGACGCGGCCCGCCCCGCTCAGTGGTGCAGCCCGCGCTTCCCCGGCGTCCAGAAGGGCTTGACCACGATGTCCCGGCGCGGCCAGCCGCGCTCGCGGACCAGGTGGTCGCGGATCTGCCGGCAGGTCTGCGCCTCCCCCGCCACGTACGCCGCGCCGCCGCCGGGCTCCGGCAGCTCCAGTCCGGCGACGGCCGCCGGCAGGACGGCCGAGGAGACCGCCGGGGCGCCGTGCCGGTAGACGCGGCGCAGCGGCGGGCCGGGCAGCGGCGGCGCGTCCTCGGGCGTCTCGCTCTCCACTACGCCGAACACCCGGGCGCCGGGGCCCAGTGCCCGCAGCATCGGGCCGAAGGCGCAGGCGGCCGTCTCCTCGCCGGCGAACAGGTGGTACGTGGCCTCGCGCAGGGCGAGGTCGCCCTGCGGCCCCCAGTAGGTGACGGGGTCGCCGGCCCGTACGCCACGCACCCACCGCAGCCCGATGCCCTCGCCGCCGTACAGGTGCGCCCGGATGTCGAAGCAGCTCTCGGCGGGCCGGTGCTCCCAGACCGTGTACGTGCGCAGGGTCTCGCCCGGCCGCAGCAGGCCGGACAGCGACAGCGGGTCGTTGATCTGCACCCGCACGTGCCGGCCCGGCGTCCACGGCGGGCCGGCCGCGGCCGGGGAGTGGATCCGGATCCGGACCAGGGTGGGCGTCACCGGCTCCACCTCGGTGACGGTGCCGTGCGCGTAGTGCTCGGCGAAGGCGCGGGCCAGCGGGTTGCGGGAGCGCCGGACGGGGGTGCGGTCGTCGTTCACGGGAGTCCTCCGGACGGCACGGGAGCGGACGCGTCAGCGCGCCCGTCCGACCGTCTTTTTCTTGAAGTTCTAGATCTATTTATAGCCTCTAAACAAACATAGACCCTCTATGCTGTCAACGTCGCCGAGCACCGGAGGGGCCATGGCCGCGCGGACCACCCAGCGCAAGGAGCGGATGCGGCAGGCCACCCTGGCCGAGATCCGCGCGACGGCGCGGCGGCTGCTGGTCGAGCACGGGTCCGCGGCGGTCACCGTCAACGCGGTGGCCAGGGAGATGGGGCTGAGCGGCCCGGCGCTGTACCACTACTACGCCGGCCACGAGGAGCTGGTCGGAGCGCTGGTCGCCGACTTCTACCGCGAGCTGGCCCAGGCCATGGCGGCGGCGCGCGACGCCCGCGCCGGCGAGCCGCCCGCCGTCCGGCTGCTCGCCGCCTGCCGCGCGATGCGCGCCTGGGCGGTCGGCCACCCCGCCGAGTTCGGCTGGATCTTCGCCAGCCCCGGCCCGCCCCGCGCCGAGCGCTCCGCCGACTCCCCGCGCCACCAGGCCGGGCTGGAGTTCGAGCAGGTCGTCCTGGAGCCCTTCGTGGAGCTGTGGGAGACCAGCCCGTTCCCGGTGCCCGAACTGGACGCGCTCGACCCCTCGCTGCGCGAGCAGCTGCGCGCCTACTCCGCCGGACTGGGCGGACGGCTGCCGCCCGAGGCGGCGCACACCTTCCTGACCTGCTGGATCCGGCTCTACGGCCTGCTGTGCATGGAGGTGCTGCACCAGCTCGACTTCGCCTTCACCGACCTGGAGCCGGTCTACGAGGAGTGCCTGCGCGAGCTGGCCGCCGCGCTGGGGCAGGAGTACCGGCCGCCCGAGCCGGGCCGCTGAGCCGGACGGACGCGGCCGCGCCCCCGGTCAGCGGCCGGGCACCCGCTCGGCGCGCTCCGCGCGACCGGCGCCCTCGGCCGCCTCGCGCCGCTGGTTGAAGCGGCGGGCCGCCGCGTCGTTCAGCCCGGTCAGCGCGCGCATCACCTTGCCGGTGCGCTCCCGGGCGGCGGCGCCGCCCTGGCGGCCGGGGCGCCGGGCCGGCGCGGCGGGCATCAGCCGGCCGGTGGCGCGCAGCGCCCACTGGGTCAGGCCCGGGCTGGCGCCGTCGGCGAGCACGGCCAGCCGGGCCAGCGGGGTCAGCACCACATGGCGGCGGCCCTTCCGCACCGCCTGCACGATCTGCGCGGCGGCGCGCTCGGCGTCCATCGAGACCAGCGGCAGCGAGGCGCCGAGGGAGAACCAGCCGTACTCGGCCCGCGGCCGCCCGGACAGCTCGACCCTCTGGTGCGAGCCGGTGCGCATCAGGCCCGGCACCACGGTGGTCACCTTCACCCCGGTCCCGGCCGACTCGGCGTCCAGCCCCTGGGAGAGGGCGGCCTCGGCGAACTTGGCGCAGGAGTACGGCAGCAGGTGCGGGACGCTGATCCGGCCGCCGACGGAGGAGATGGTGACCAGGTGGCCGCGGCGCAGGGCCAGTTCGGGCAGCAGGGCGCGGGTCAGCCGGTAGGGCGCCCAGAACATGGTGTCCATCGCGTCGGCGAAGTCGTCGTCGGTCATGGCCTCCACCGGGCCGACCTGGATGATCCCGGCATTGTTGACCAGCAGGTCCAGTCCGCCCTCGGCGCGCACCCGCCGCACCAGCCCGGCGGTCTGGTCCGGGTCGCGCAGGTCGCAGGCGCGGGCGTGCGCGTCGACGCCCTGCTCGCGCAGCAGCGACACCGCCCGGTCCAGCTCCTCGCCGTCGCGGGCGCAGATCAGCACCCGGCAGCCGGCCCGGCCGAACTCACGGGCCAGCAGCAGGCCCAGGCCGCGCGAGCCGCCGGTGACCAGGGCCGTCTTCCCGGTCAGATCGCGGGCGGCGCGCATCCGGGCGCCCACCACCGCCCCCGCCACCAGCGCACCGGCCATGACGAGCCTGCCCGTCCACCTCATAGCGACCCCTTCGATCCTGACCCCGGCCCTCCACTGGCCTGCGCGGGGCCCGGCTAAACACGGCTCCGTCCCCGCGCGGGCGGGCGCGGGGGCGGAGCCGTCAGGCGGCGGGGCGGTCAGGCGGGGACGGAGCGTCGGACGGGCGGGACGCGGATCAGGCCGGCGCCGCCCGCATCGCTCCCGGCGTGCCCACCGCCCCGGGCGGCGCCGGGACGGGCGGTGGCACCGCGCCCGAGGCCAGCGCGCCGAGCACACCGGCCGTCGGCAGCACCTTGGCGCAGCGCCCGGCGGCGTAGCGCAGCGCCGAGCGGTGGTCCTCGGCGGTGAAGTCGGCGGTGGCGTCGGCGACCAGGAAGGGCTGGATGTCGCGCATGAAGGCGTCGGCCGCCGTGAGCAGGCAGCCGATGTGGGTGTACACGCCGGTGACGATCAGCTGGTCGCGGCCGCGGGACCGCAGCAGCTGCTCAAGGCCGGTGCCGACGAAGGCGCTGTAGCGGCGCTTGATGATCACCACATCGGTCCCCGCGGGCGCCAGCTCGGGGGTGATGGCGGTGTGCTCGTCCACCTCGCGCATCCCGGCGCCCCAGAAGTCGCGTTCGAGCCCGCGCTGCTCGGGCGGCATCCCGCCCGGCTTCGCGGTGTAGAGCACCGGCACGCCCGCCGCGCGGCAGGCGGCGCGCAGCGCGGCGATATTGGCCAGCGCTGTGGCCAGCGGCTCGGCCGCCGGCGGGTACGGGCGCAGGAAGTACCGCTGCATGTCGTGGATGAGCAGGGCGGCGCGGCCGGGTTCGGGCCGCCAACCGGAGGGGCCGGTCGTCGGTTCGGTGAAGGCGGGGACGGCGTACGGGGCGATCGAGGGCAGGGCGGACGTGCGGAGCATGGGGCTTCCTGTCTGCTCGGAGCGGTCGGGAACGGCCGGCGGCGCGACGGGTGCGCGCCGCCGGTGCTGGCGGGCCCGGGGGCGGGAGGGGGTTACAGCGGCTGGTCGACGCCGAGCGCCGCCTGGAGCGTGCGCATCTTCGCCGAGGTCTCGGCCAGTTCGGCGTCGGGATCGGACTCGGGGACGATGCCGCCGCCCGCGAACAGGTCCAGGCTCGCCCCGGACACCTCCGCGCAGCGGATGGACACCACCCACGCGCCGTCCCCCGCCGCGTCGACGTGGCCGACCGCTCCGGTGTAGAAGCGCCGGTCGAAGGGCTCGATGGCGCCGATCGCGGTCCTGGCCGGGCCCACCGGCCAGCCGCACACGGCCGGGGTGGGGTGCAGGGCGCGGGCCAGGTCGAGCGCCGAGACGCCCGGGTCGGCCAGCTCCCCACGCACCAGGGTGCCCAGGTGCCACATGGCGGCGGTGCGCACCAGGTGCGGCTCGGCCGGCACGTCCAGCCGGGCGCAGTAGGGGCGCAGCGTCTCGGCGACCGCGTCCACCACCAGCGCGTGCTCGTAGCGGTCCTTGGCCGAGGCCAGCAGCGCGGCGGAGTTGCGCCGGTCCTCGGCGGCGTCGCGGCCGCGCGGCGCCGAGCCGGCCAGCGGGTACGACACCGCCTCGCGGCCGCGCCTGGACACCAGCAGCTCCGGGCTGGCGCCCACCAGTGTCCGCGGCCGCCCGTCGCGCTCCGGCAGGCCCACCGCGAAGGTGTGGCCGGAGGGGTCGCGCCCGGCCAGGACGCGCAGCAGCGCGGGCAGGTCCACCGGGCCCGGCCCGGTGAGCCGGACCGAGCGGGCCAGCACCACCTTGCGCAGGCCCGTCGCCGGATCGGGTTCGGCATCGGCCATCAGCTTCAGCGCCCGCTCCACGCCGCGGACGTAGGCCGCGGTGTCGGGCACCGGCTCGATCCGCCAGCCGCCCGGCGGGGCGGCCGGGCGGGCCGCCGGGCCCGCGGCGGCGACCGGTCCGGGTCCGCGCCGCACCGTCTCGGGGACGACGAGGTGCGCCGGGCGGTCGGGGTCGAAGGGCAGCGCCCCGACGGCGAGGGCGGGGGCACCGCCGTCGGCGGTCGTGGCGCGCAGGGCGCCGGGCAGGTCCTCGGCACGGTCCAGGACGGTGAGGGCGCCTCTGGTGTGCAGGGTGCCGGCGGCGGTGGCGAGGAGGGCGTCGCCGGGGCGGTAGGCGTCGAGAAGCTCGACAGCCGTCCGCGCGGCGGCTGCGACACGCTGATATGACACCGATCGGCCTTTCTGGTGCTGCGTTGCCATGGCGCCGCCCGTGGTCGGGCGGCCGGAACAGATGGACGGTCCTTGCCTGGGTACTGCCGGGCGGAGGCGCCGGCGCCGGGGTCAGCGCATGGTGGCGCCCCCGTCCACGTACAGGTCGTGCATGGTGATGTGCCGGGCGGCGTCGGAGGCGAGGAAGACGACGGCGGCGGCGACATCGCCGGGACCGGCGAGCCGCCCGAGCGGGATCCCGGTGCGGAACCGCCGGGGGTCGCCGGCCACCGCGGCGGCGGCACCGCCGCCGGAGGTGGCCCACATGGCGCGCTGCATCGGGGTGTCGGTGGAACCGGGCGAGACGACGTTGCAGCGGATGCCGTACCCGGCGAGCTCCAGACCGAGGGACTTGGTGAACAGCACCGCCGCCGCCTTGGAGGCGCTGTAGGCGGCCATGCCGGCGCGCGGGATGCCGGCGGCGTTGGAGGCGACCGTGATGATCGAGCCGCTGCGCCGGCCCACCATCCGCCGCGCCACCGCGCGGCTCACGTGGAAGACCCCGGTCGCGTTGACGCCGAAGACGGCGGCCCAGTCGTCGTCGGAGCAGTCCACCACCGGCCCGGTGCGTAACACTCCGGCGACGTTGACGGCCAGCCGGACCGGGCCCAGCTCGTCCTCGATCCGGTCGACGGCCGCGTCGACCGCGGCCCGGTCGGTCACGTCGGCGGGGAAGGCGCGGGCGTCGCGGCCCGAGGCGCGCAGCTGGGCGACGGTCGAGGCCAGCCCTCGGTGGTCCCGGTCGAGCGCCGCCACCGCGGCGCCCTCGGCCGCCAGCGCCAGGGCGACGGCACGGCCGATGCCCTGGGCGGCGCCGGTGACCAGGGCGATCCTGCCACTGAGCCCGCTTTCGTCCATATGTCCCCCTTCGCGGTCGTCACGCACCGCTTCGGGAGGGACCTGTCCGCGGGCATGCTGAAATGACGGGATATCGGTTCAGTTTTTTTGGGCGCGCCGGCGACGTTATTTACTGGTAGTCTCAGCAGTAGGTTGAAAATGTTCACCAACTGCTTGAGCACCAGCAACTTCTCTGCGGTTACCCACCCGTTTAATTCCCGACGTATTCCCGGAGGAAACGCACATATCCCCGGAATACTATCGGGGCGGAAGATGCGGGTGAGGCGGAATTGAACTTCCCGAGCGAATTGCATTCATTGTTTCCCCTGCGTCGCCCGCGCCCACCGAATCGACGGCCGGACCCGCCCCGGGCGCGTCAGTCCAGATCAAGCTCGCGCAGCTGCGAGCGGGTGCCGATGCCGAGCTTCGGAAACATCCGGTACAGGTGCGAGCCGACCGTCCTCGGGCTCAGGTAGAGCCGTTCGGCGATCTCGCGATTGCTGTATCCGGCGGCGGCCAGCCGGGCCACCGCCCGCTCCTGCGGGCTGAGCCGCGCGGCCGGGTCGAGCCGGTGCGCCGTGCCGCCCGCCGCCGCCAGTTCGAGCCGGGCCCGGCGGGCCCAGGGCTCGGCGCCGAGCCGGTCGAGGACCGTGAAGGCGCTGCGCAGCGGCTCGCGCGCCTCGGCGGGGCGCCGGGCGCGGCGCAGCCACTCCCCGTAGCGCAGCGCCGCCCGCGCCGCGGCGAACGGGCGCTGCTGGGCATCGGCCCCGGCCACGGCGGCCCGGTGGAACTCCTCCGCGCTGCCGTCGTCGGCCGCCAGCGCGCGGCACTGGTCGAGCAGGGCGCGCTGCAGCGGCCCCGTGCCCGCCTCGACCCAGGCGGCGTAGTCGTCCACCACCTCGCGGGCGGTGTCGGCGCGCCCGGTGCGCATGGCCGCCTCGACCAGGTCGGGCACCATCCCGGTGGGGACGTGCGCCAGGCCGAGCGGGGCGCCGCCGAAGTGCGGACCGGTCAGCGCGGCGAAGGCCGCCTCCGGGTCGCCCTCGCCGAGCGCGAGCAGGCCCAGGGACGAGGCGGCGACCGCGGCGGCGAGCCGGTGCCGCATCGGCACGGCCAGCGCCAGGGCGTCGTCGGCGCACGCCCTGCACTGCGCTGCCGCGCCGCGCACGGCGGCGTACCTGGCCAGCAGGGCCAGCAGTGACGCGGTCCAGCCCCGCTGGCCGGTCTCCCGGGAGAAGTGCAGCCCCTCCTCGGCGTGCCTGAGCCCCTCGGGCCAGCGGCCGAGCCGGAACTCGATGTCGGCCTGGTAGTACAGCAGCTCGGTGAGGGAGGCCCGCGCCCCGGTGGCGCGCAGCACCTGCCCGGCCGCCTCGGCCAGCCGCGCCGCCAGCCGCTGGTCCGGGCCGAGCCAGCCGATGATCGCCGCCCACATCCACGGGCGCCCGCCGGTCTCGGTCTGGCTGGCTGCCAGCGCCGCGGGCAGCTCCCACAGCTCGGCGCCGCTCACCCGCCCTTCGAGCGCTCCCGCCATGCCCAGGCCGGCCGTGCGGGTGGCCGGCGAGCAGTCGAGTCCGGCGATGCGGCGCACCGCCCAGTCGGTGCGCCGCAGGTCGCCGGATTGGAAGGCCGCGCCCGCCGCCAGCATGAAGGTCCACGCCGCCTCTTCGGGGTCGTCGTCGGCCATCAGCTCGCCGCAGCGGATCAGGGAGGCGGCCGCGACCGCAGGATCGCCGCTGTACATCTCGACCGTGCCGGTGAGCTGCGCCAGCGTCACGGCCGGGACCGGCTCGGCCATCACCTCCCCGACCAGGGTCCTGGCCAGGTCGGGCTGGCCGGATTCCAGCGCGACGAAGGCGGCCGCCACGGTGCGGCGCCGCCGCCCCTCGGCGGTGGTGCTCAGCGCGGCGGCCCGCCGCAGCACCGAGGCGGCGGCCGCCTCCCCGCCCCGGCGCCTGGCCGTCTCCGCGCCGCGCTCCAGCTCCTCGGCCAGCGCCTCGTCCGGGGCGGTGGCGGCGAGCGCCCGGTGCCAGGCGGCGCGGTCGCCCGCTCCGTCCGCGGCCAGCTGCCCGGCCACCGCCAGGTGCGCGGCCCTGCGCCGGTCGGCGGGCGCGTCGGCGTAGACGGCGGAGCGCACCAGCGGGTGCCGGAAGCGCAGCTCCGGGCCTGCCAGCTCCACCAGCCCGGACCGCTCGGCCGGTTCCAGGGCGCCGGGCGGCAGCCCGAGCCGCGCGGCCGCGCCGGTCACGGTGGCGGTGCGGCCGGTCTCCTCGGCCGCCGCCACCAGCAGCAGCTCGCGGCTGTCGGGCGGCAGGGCGCGGGCCCGCCGGGCGAAGGCGGTGCGCACCCGGTCGCCGACCGGCAGGGTGCCGGTGAGCGGCAGTTCGGCGAGGCCGCCGGAGCCGCCGAGCCCGGCCAGCTCGATCAGGGCGAGCGGGTTGCCGCCGCTCGCGGCCAGCACGGCCTCGCGCAGCGGCGGCGCCGCGGTCCAGCCCGCCTCGGCGAGGAGCCGCGCCGCGTCCGCGGCGTCCAGCCCCTCCAGGCGGCGGGCGGGCAGGTCGGAGGTGTCCACGGCCGCCGCGGCCGGCTCGCGCACGGCCAGCAGCACCGCGACGGGCTCGGTGGGCAGCCGCCGGGCCGCGAAGAGCAGCGCGGCGGCCGACGCCCGGTCCAGCCACTGGAGGTCGTCGACCAGCACCAGCAGCGGCCGCTCGGCGGCGGCCGCGCCGAGCAGGCCGAGCACCGCGGCGGCCACCAGGAAGTCCGAGGCGGTGCCGGGGCCGAGCCCCAGCGCGCCGCGCAGCGCCTCGGCCTGCACAGCGGGCAGCTCGCCGAGGTGGCCGAGCACCGGGCGCAGCAGCTGGAGCAGGCCGCTGAAGGCGTACTCGACCTCCGACTCCACTCCGGCGCACGACAGCACCCGCATCGGCGCGCCGTCGCGGCCCGGCTCGGCGGCGAGTCCGGCCGCGTGGCGCAGCAGCGCGCTCTTGCCGATGCCGGCCTCGCCGCGCAGCACCAGCACACCGCCGGCGCCCTCGCACGCGGCGGCCAGCAGCTCGCCCACGGCCCGCGTCTCGGCGGCGCGCCCGAACATCACAGGCCCGACATTACGGCGCACGCCGCCGCGGATGCAGTCGGTTCTACCTAAGCGCGGCACCGCGGCCGCGCCGGAGACTGGCGGCGCGGGAAGCACGGGGCCTCCCGCTGCGACGGCGTCGCGAGTACGGAACAGACGGGGGAGCACCGTGACCACGACCATCGGAGGACCCGAGCCCGGGTCCGCGGCACCGCCGGACGCGGGGGCGCCGGCGGAGCGGCCGGGCGGCGGCCGCGCGGACCGCGCCAGGCGGCAGGCGCGCAGGCAGCTGGTGTGGCTGGTCCCGCTGGCCATGGTCTGCGTCGCGTTCCTGGCGTTCACGCTGCCGCCGTACGCCACCTTCGACCCCGAGCAGGCGCGTTTCCCGATCCGGGAGGACTTCCCGCCGCACTATCCGCTCATGGTCGCCCACATCATGGCGGGCGCCGTCATGCTGCTGATCACCTGCGCGCAGGTCTCGCCGTGGGTGCGGCGGCACCACCCGGCGGTGCACCGCTGGAGCGGGCGGGTCTACGTGTTCGCCGGGGTGCCGTTGATGGGCCTGCCCGGCCTGGTCATCGCGCCGCTCAGCCACACCGGCTTCAGCACGCAGGTCAGCAACACGCTGTGGGCGCTGCTCTGGCTGGGCACCACCGTCGCCGGCTACCGGATGGCGCGGGCGCGCCGCTACGCCGACCACCGCGAGTGGATGCTGCGCAGCTTCGCGCTGCTGTGGGCGATCGTGCTGAACCGGCCGTGGGCCTTCGTCTGCGTCATGGTGCTGATGCCGCAGCTGGAGACCACCTTCGGCGGCCAGGAGGCGCTGATGATCCAGCAGGCCGCCTCCGCCAGCTCCTGGCTGAGCTGGGTGACCGTCCTGATCGTGGTCGAGCTGTGGATCCAGCGGAGCCGCGGCCGGCGCGGCCCGGCCCGTCGCGCGGCCGCCAACGCGACCGCCGCCGGGTAGCCGGCGGACGCGCGGCGGCGGCCGGCCCCTTCCCCGTGCGGGGCGGGGGCCGGCCGCCGTCGGAGGTGCGCGTCAGCCCGCCGGGGCGGTCTCCGCGGCGGGCTCGGCGCCCGCGCGTGGGGTGTAGGTGACGGTCAGCCGCTGCGGGTTGCTGGTGATGATGGACGGGGTGGGCACGATCGGCTCACCGCTGAGCGCGATGTCGGGGAAGCGCTCGAACAGCGCGGGCAGCGCCGTGTTCAGCTCCAGCCGCGCCAGCGGGGCGCCCAGGCACATGTGCGGGCCGTGGCCGAAGGCCATGTGCCGGGACTGGGTGCGGGTGATGTCGAAGACGTCGGCGCGCTCGCCGTGCTGCGCGGGGTCGTGGTTGGCGGCGGCGAAGGCGAGCAGCACCGGCTCCCCGGCCGGGATGGTGTGCCCGGCCAGCTCCACCGGCTCCGTCGGCCAGCGGAAGCCGAAGTACGGCACGGAGGTGTCGTACCGCAGCACCTCCTCGGTGACGGCCTCCCAGGCGACCTCGCCGGAGACGGCCAGCGCCAGCTGGTCGGGATGGTCCAGCAGGGCGCGGACGCCGTTGAGGATGGCGCCCATCGTCGTCTCGAAGCCGGCGGAGACGAACAGCGCCACGGTGTCGGTCAGCTCGGCCTGGCTGAGGCGGTCGCCGTGGTCGCTCGCCTCGATCAGCGCGGTGGTGAGGTCGTCGCCCGGCTGGGCGCGCTTGGCGGTGACCAGGTCGGAGAAGGCCTGCATGGTGCGCTCGCGCAGCGTGTCGACGTCCTCGGGCTGCGCCGAGAACGCCTGGTGGACGAGGTGCTGCACACCGGGCTGGGCCGCCTCGGGCACACCGAGCAGGTCGCAGATCACCCGGATGGTGAGCGCGAAGGCGTAGTGCTCCTTGAGGTCGGCCCGGCCGCCCAGGGCGTCGAGGCCGTCGAGCAGTTCGGCGGTGACCTGCTGGACCCGGGGGCGCAGCCGCTCGACCCGGCGCGGGGTGAACGCCTGGGAGACGAGGCCGCGCAGCCTGCGGTGGTCCAGGCCGTCCTTGTACAGCATGTTCTCGTAGTAGTCGACGAAGCCGCGGACCGGGTGGTCGGCGGGCAGCTCCTCCAGCCCGGGCCAGTTGTGCGCGTCGTGGGAGAAGCGGGGGTCGGTCAGGATCCGGCGCAGCTCCGCGTCGCGGGTCACCGCCGTGACAACCAGCGACCCAGGGAGCTCAACCGGGACCACAGGCCCGGCCTCGCGGAGCCGGGCTGCTTGGGCGTGGATGCTGCGGGCGGTGGGGTCGATGACGATCGGCTCCATGGAGCTCCGTTCGGTGCAGGGGACAGGGACGTGGGAAGCAGGGCCTGGGACGGGTCGAGTTCGGACGCGGTCGGGCGGCGGAAGGACCCGGTGGAGGTGGGCGGGGGCGTGTCGTCGGGGACGGCGGCGCGGGGCTCGGGCTCGCCGAGGCGGCTCATCGGGGTGAACTCGACCGGCAGCGCGGTGAACCCGGCCAGCCACGGCGAGGTCTGGCGCGGCAGTTCGTCGTCGGGGACGGCCAGCCGCAGGTCGTGCACCCGCTCCACCAGCCGGGAGACGGCGGTGGTGGCCATGTGCCTGGCGATGTCGACGGCCGGGCACTTGTGCGGGCCGACGCCGAACAGCAGGTGCGCCCGGCTGACCTCGGTGGCGGTGTAGGGGCTGCCGCCCTCGCCGTCGAAGAGGACGGGGTCGGAGTGGGCCGGGGTGAAGCCGATCAGGATGGCGTCGCCCCTCCTGACCTGGCGGCCGCCGAGCAGGACGTCACCGGTGGCGTACCGCGACAGCAGCACGTTCAGCGGCGGGCTCACCCACAGGCTGCGGTCGAGGGTGTCGGCGACCAGGGTGGCCGAGGAGGCGAGCGCGTGCCGGAACTCGGCCCGGGTGAGCAGCATGTGCACGGTGTTGGCGATGACGTTCTTGGAGGACTCGTGGCCCGCGGCGATCAGCAGCATCAGCTGGTCGCGCACCTCTTCGTCGGTCAGCCCGGCGGGATGGGCGCACATCCACGACGGGAAGTCGGGGCCCGGGTTCACCCGCTTGAGCCGGGCGAGCGCGAGCAGGCGTTCGAACAGCCACCGCTGCGCGGGGACCGACTTCTCGTTCATCTGCCACAGGTCGTTCATCGCCTCGCAGAGCTCGACGGTATCGGCGTCGTCCAGTCCGAACATGCGCGCCAGCGAGACCAACGGTACCCATTGCGCGTATTCGGTGACCAGGTCCGCGCTTCCCTGTTCGATGAATTCGTCGATCAGGCGGTCGGCGACCGAACGCACATCTCGCGCCAGCTGATCAGAACGGAATCGGGCGATGGCCTCCACGATCGGCGCCCGGAAACGCTCGTGTTCCGCACCGTCGACGAAGAATGCGTTCGACTGCCATTGTGCGAAGGGGTAGAGCGGCGAGTCCGGCTTCAGCCGTCCGGAGCTGAGAACCGGCCACAGCCGCGAGTCCTTGGTGTAGTTCACCGGATCGGACAGGGCTCGGAGATTCTCCTGGTAGCCCAGCAGCAGCCAGGCGGTGATGGGCTCCTGGCCCGGCTCGGCGGCGGGTTCGAGCTCCACCCGCACCACATTGCCGAACTCATCGCGCAGCCGCTGCCACAGCTCCGGGGTGGCGAACTGGAAGAAGGGGTCGTGCAGCGGCAGCGGCTCCTTGAAGGGCACCGGGCGGACCGCCTCGCCGCCGTGCGGGAACGGGCATGCGGCGTTATCGCTCATCGGACGCTCCGCCCTTTCCGCCGGTCGGGCGGGCCGCATTCCCGGCGGCAGGGAAAATGATCTTGTGCATGCGAAGCCCTCGTCAGATCGGCATGTCGGCGCGCGAATTCACGGCACAAGTGAACCAGAGTGACGGAAGTTCTCCACGGCCTCTCCGGACATCTCGGCACTCGGCCGGACAACGGCCACCGCCTGGTGCGCGACGACCTGCCCGAGGTGCGCAGCGGACCGCGGCGCGGCCGGATCCGGCCAATCCGTACCGGTGGACGCGGGCCCGGCCGGGCCGCGGCGGCCGGTGGCGGCCGGTGCGGAGCCCGTGGCTAGGCTGGCCGCCATGCCGCGCTTCCGTGTGATCGACGCCTTCACCGACCGCCCCTTCCAGGGCAACCCCGCCGCCGTGCTCGTCCTGGCCGAGCCCTGCGACGACGGCTGGGCGCAGCGGGTCGCCGCGGAGTTCAACCTCTCCGAGACCGCCTTCGCGGTGCCGCTGGACGGCGATCCCGGCGCCGACTACAGCCTGCGCTGGTTCACCCCGGCCGCCGAGGTCGACCTGTGCGGCCACGCCACCCTCGCCACCGCGCACGCCCTGGCCGAGGACGGCGTGCCGGGCCCGGTGCGCTTCCGCACCCGCAGCGGCGTGCTGACCGTCGCGGCCGAGGACGGGCGGCTGTGGCTGGACTTCCCGGCCAACCCGCCCAGGCCGGTCGAGGAGCCCGCGCTGGCCGCGGCGCTGGGCGGCGCCCCCGTCTGGACCGGCCACAGCGCCGTCGGCGACTTCCTGGTCGAGTACCGCACCGAGGCGGAAGTGCGCGCCCTCGCCCCCGACATGGCGCGGCTCGCGGCGCTGCCGGACCGGGGCGTGATCGTCACCGCCGCCGCCGACCCCGGCCGCCCCTACGCCTACGTGTGCCGCGTCTTCGCACCCAATGTCGGCATCCCCGAGGATCCCGTCACCGGGAGCGCCCAGACGGCGCTCGCCCCGTACTGGGCGCCGCGCCTGGGCGCCGACGCCTTCGCCGCCCACCAGTGCTCACGGCGCGGCGGCCACCTTGCCCTGCGCCTGCCGGCCGACTCCCCCGGCCGCGTCCTGATCGGCGGTACCGCGGTCACCGTCACCGAGGGCACCCTGCACGCCTGACGGAACCGGCGGCCAGGGTCGGCGGCGGCGCCGCCTTACCGGGCCTGCGCGTCGCAGCGGCCGGAGGCCCGGGGGCCGGGCGGCCCCGGCGCTTCGGCCAGCCACGGGGCGATCCGGGCGCGGGCCGTCTCGGCGACGAGGCGGCCCGCGGGGGTGAGGGCGTCGCCGGACAGGGCGGCGGACAGGGCGGCCGCCGCCGAGGCGCGGTGCCGGGCGAAGGCGTCGGCGGCGGCCGCGCGCTGGTCGGGCGGGCCGTACAGGCGCTCGATGCGCCAGAAGCCGGCGACGGCGGCGTCGGCGTAGCCGTGGCGCAGCGCGTCGGCGGCGGGCGCGGGCGGGGCGCCGGGCGACACGAGCGCGGTGACGTCCTCGGCGGCGCCGAGCAGGACGTGCTGGACGGCGCGGACCAGGGCGAGGGCGGCCGCGGCCGGGCGGTCGGGGTCGGGGGGCGAGAGCGCGACGGCGCCGAAGGCCCAGCTCGACGTGGCGGTCGGCTCCGGGCCGTGCGCGGGGGCGGCGACGGGGACCAGCACGATCGGCAGCCCGGCCAGGGTGCGGGCGGCGTCGCGGTGGCGGGCGGCCAGCAGCCGCCAGGCCGCGGCCAGCGGCCGCTCCCAGCGGGAGGGCTCGCCGTCGTCGGGGCGGTGGTGGGCGCCGAGGTGGCGGCGCAGCGGCTCGCCGGGGTCCAGGGCGGGCTCCCAGCGCAGCCCTGCGGCGGCGAGCCGCAGGACGGTGCCGTGCTCGCGGCCTCGGCCGAGGTCGTGCAGGTGGGAGAGGTCGACGCGGTCGCCGCCGGCGCGCAGGGCGGCGATGGTGTCGGCGGCCCAGGCGCCGGTGCGGGCCGAGGCGAGCAGTTGGGCCAGCCGGACCGGCTCGCGCTCCTGGGCGTCGGCGACGGCGCGCCAGGCGGCGGCCGCCTCCGGGTCGGCCGCGCCGCGGCGCAGCAGTTCGAGCATTGCCAGCTGCCTGCTGAGCGCGCCGGTGCGCAGCACACGCAGCGTGCGGCGCGCGGGGACGCCCCGGCCGAGGGCGAGGAGGTCGTTGCGGACCAGGGTGACCGGCCGGGCCGGGCCGGGGAGGCCGTTCATCGGCACGCCGGCTCCCGGTCGGCCGCCCAGCGCCGGTTTGCGGTGCCGCCGTCGGGGTCGAGCAGCCGGACCAGCGAGCCGAGCAGGGTCTCGTCGGGCAGTTCGGCGAGCTCGCGCAGCGAGTGGCGCGAGAGGTCGGGCAGATCGGGGTGGACGCTCGTCGTCTCGGTGCGGGCAGCGGCCATATGCGGTCCTTCCTGCGCGGACGCGGGTGGTGGGCACGGGCGGGGCGCGGCCGCCGGATACGCGAACGCGCCGCGGCCCGGTCCACGGCGGCGGCCGGTTCCGCGATGGCCGGACGGGCCCGCGGCGCACCTCGGAATGGCCATAGCGGACCCTCCAAAAAATGTGCGGCGTGCCAGCCGAATTTCACGGACGGCGATCGGTTCGTTCAACGGCGCGCCAGGGGGTCAATACGTCCTTATTATACGCCATGGCACTTTATGCCGGGTGTCCGGAGCCGGACATCGCAGACACCCCGGACGCACACCGCGAAACAGCTTCCCACCTGCGGATCCACTGAGCGGACCACGACGACCCCGGTCCATTAGCGGCGGAATCCAAAATGGTATGCGGCACACGTTTAGCGCACGATCCGCACGGAACAGGAAAACGCCCGCCGAGGCGTGCGCCGGCCGGACTCTCTTGATCGCCTGGAGAATGGCCGTACTTTATTCGCCAACCGCCTTTCCCCCGCCCGGACGGCGGACGGGGGTCAGCGCGCCGGGGGCCTCGGGGCGAGCGCCAGCACCTGTGCGCGCAGCGCGGCGTCGGTGCCGAACTCCCCCGCCAGGTGCGTGGTGACCATCGCCGCACCGTGCGCCTGCGCGCCGCGCAGCGTCATGCAGGCGTGCTCGGCCCGGATCAGGCAGGCGGCGCCCCGGGTGTCCAGCTCCGCGGTGAGCGCCGCCACGACCTGCTCGCCCAGCCGCTCCTGCACCTGCGGCCTGGCCGCGTACTCCTGGAGCAGCCGCGCCAGCTTGGACAGGCCCACGATCCGCGCCCCCGGCGCGGGCAGGTAGGCGACGGCGGCGCGGCCGGGGAAGGGCAGCAGGTGGTGTTCGCAGACCGCCACGAAGGGCACGTCGACGGCGGCGATGACGCCCTGGCAGGCCGACTCCGGCGGGAAGCGCACCCGCAGGTGCCGGCCGGGGTCCAGCCGCGTCCCCCGGGTCAGCTCGGCCAGCGCCCGCACGAAGCGCCGCGGCGTGTCCCGGGTCGACTCGGTGTCGCAGGCGATCCCCAGCAGGGAGAGCATCGCCTCGGCGTGCGCGACCGCCTCGGCCGGCGGCTCGGCACCGCCGCCCGGCGCCAGGGCCCGCACCGCCGCGGGCGCGGCCTCGTGCGCGAGGGTCACGCGCCCGCCTCGCGCCACTCCGCCGCGTTGACGTGCGTCTCGGTGATGTGCACCCGGGTCACCCGGGCGCCGGGCGCCCGGTCGAGGCGGGCGACCAGGCCGGTGGAGACGCGGGCCAGCAGCTCGGCCACCGCCTCGACGGTGGGGTACGGCAGGTCGGCGGCGGGCCGCTCGTGCGGGAGGGGGTCGGCGGCGCCGAAGCGGAACACCCTGCTGCCGCAGTCGGGCAGCAGCTTGGCCAGCGGGTCGGCCGCGCCGAGCATGGCGCCGTGGTCGAGGTGGCGGTCGATCCACTCGCGCAGTTCGGCCTTGAAGGCGCTGAAGCGCACCACCGTGCCGTCCAGCAGGCCGGGCGCGGTGACCGTCACCTCCGCCCACCAGGAATGGCCGTGCAGGTTGACGCACTTGCCCGCCAGGTGCGGCAGCCGGTGCGCGGTCTCGAAGTTGTGCCGCACCGTCACCGCGAAGGCCGTGCGCACGGCGGCGGCCGGCCGCCGCACGGCGCCGGCGCCGCCGGTCGACAGGGTGTCCATCAGGCGATCCCCAGCTGCTCGTGGTGGACGCGGCGGGGACCCGTCCCGCCGCTCGGGGAGCGCGCTGTGACCAGTGCGCCGCAACGAGGATCCCCCGTTCACCGGCGACAGAAACACACAGTCACCGTTAGGCCACCATTTGTCACCAAAGGTCGCTCGGCCCGGGCGGCCCCCGCATGACGACGGGGACCGCCCGGGCCGCGACCGGTGCTCACTCTCCGGCGAGCGCCGCCACCACCGAGTCGCGGGCCGCCCGCCGGGCCGGCAGCACCGAGGCGAGCACCCCGGCCAGCGCCGCCACCGCCAGGAAGACGCCGATCTGCCCGGCGGGCACCGTCGTCAGCACCTCGCCGCTCATGGTCGAGGTGAAGGCGGTCACCACGGCGGCCCAGCCGAAGACGACCCCCAGCACCACGCCGATCAGCGCGCCGATCACCGAGATCAGCACCGCCTCGACCAGCAGCATCCGGCGCAGCTGCCCCCGGGTGAGGCCGAGCGCCCGCAGCATGGCCGACTCGCGGGTGCGCTCCACCACCGACAGGGTCAGCGTGTTGGCGATACCGAACAGCGCGATCACCACCGCCAGCCCGACCAGCCCCGCCATCACCAGCAGCAGCTGGTCGAGCGCGGCCGTCATCTCCTGCCGCATCACGTCGACGGTCTGCACCTGGATGGCGGGCAGCTCGGCCAGGGCGCCGCTCACCGCCGCCTCGGCGGCGGAGCTGTCCTCGCGGTCGGCCGACGACACCAGCAGCCTCTCGGCGGGGTGGTCGGCGCCGAAGTACCGGTCGAAGTCGGTGCCGGCCAGCACCACGCCGGGCACCGGCAGGTCCATCGGCTCCAGCACGGCCACCACGGTCAGCTCGCCCGTGCCGCCGCCGCCGTCCAGGGCGACG
Organism: Allonocardiopsis opalescens; assembly: GCF_003002095.1. Taxonomy (GTDB): domain Bacteria; phylum Actinomycetota; class Actinomycetes; order Streptosporangiales; family Streptosporangiaceae; genus Allonocardiopsis; species Allonocardiopsis opalescens. The sequence continues at coordinate 193,511 of NZ_PVZC01000005.1, forward strand.
GTGTCGCCCACGGACAGCCCTTCGGCGGCCGCGACGTCCTCGGCCACGGCCACCGTGCCGGGGCCCAGGCCGGCCGGATCGCCGGCGACCGCCCCGGTGGCGATATCGGCCAGCTCCGCCCCGTCGAGCGCCGCGACCCGCTGCTCGGTGCCGTCCAGCCGCGCCTCGGCGCTGCGCACCTCGACCACCGAGCGCACCGCAGGATCGGCGCGCAGCCCGGCCGCCACCTCGCGCGGGATGGCCCCCTCGGCCGACATCTGCGGCTGGGCCAGCACGTCGACGGGGTACCGGTCCTCCAGCGCCTGGTCGTAGCTGGCGCGCAGCGAAGCGGTCACCACCGCGAACAGGGTGATCAGGGTGACGCCCACGGTCAGCGCCACCGTCGTGGTCGCGGCCCGGCGCGGGTTGCGGCGGGTGTTGGCCACCGCCAGCCGGGTCGGCACGCCCAGCAGCCGGGCGGGCGCCCAGCCGAGCAGCCGGACCAGTCCGGCCACCAGGTTCGGACCGATGGCCAGCACGCCGAGGAAGGACACGATCCCGCCCGCCGCCACCAGCAGCATGCCCGGCTCCAGCGTCCCGCCGGTGCCCAGCACGATCCCGTACCAGGTGAGGGCGGTGCCGCCCGCCGCGAACAGCGCCGCCAGGCCGATCCGGACCGCCCCGGCCCGGCGGCCCTCGTCGGTCTCCGGCTGCGAGCGCAGCGCCGCCACCGGCGCGATCGTGGTGGCCCGGCGCGCGGGCAGCAGCGCGGCGACCACTGTGACGACGGTGCCCGCGACCAGCCCGACCAGCACGGTGTGCCAGCCGATCACCGGCGCGATCGGGGTGTCGCCCTGGACGGCCGACAGGGCGGCGTAGCCGCCCGCACCCAGCCCGATCCCGGCCGCCACGCCCACGGCCGAGGCGAGCAGGCCGACCACCGCCGCCTCCAGCAGCACCGCGCCGAAGACCTGGGCGCGTTCCGCGCCGACGCAGCGCAGCAGCGCCAGCTCGCGGGTGCGCTGCGCGACCAGGATGGTGAAGGTGTTGTAGATGACCAGCCCGGCCACGAAGAGCGCGACCAGCGCGAACAGCAGCAGCCCGATGGCGAGCACCTGGTTGTCGCCGCCGCTCGCCTCCACCAGCGCCGCGGCGCGCTCGGCCCCGGTGACCACCTCGTAGCCGCCGCCCAGCGCGGCCGCGACGGCGTCGCGCAGCTCGGCCGGGTCGCCGCCGGCGCCCAGCACGTGGATCTCGGCGAAGTCGCCGCCGCCCGCCATCCGCTCGGCGGTCGCGGGCGCGAAGCCGACGCCGCCGCCGATGGCGGCCATGGCGTTGGCGCCGAGGTCGATCAGGCCGGTGACGGTGAAGCCGTGCCGCTCCTGGTCGGCGTCCAGCACCTCGACCCGGTCGCCGACGGCGAAGCCGGTGTCCTCGGCGGTGCCGGTGTCCAGGGCGACCTCGTCGTCCGCGGTGGGCACCGTGCCCTCCACGACCGGGTAGCGCAGCAGCTCCGGGTCGGCGGGCAGCGAGACCCCGTAGGTCGGCATGAAGCCGATGGCGCGCCCGTCGGCGTCGAGCAGCGGCGTCTGGGCGACGATCTCCCCGGCGGCGGCCGCCACCCCGGGCACCGCGCCGACCTCGGCCAGCACATCGGCGGGGATGGCCGGGTCCTCGGTCCGCTCGGCGCCCTCCTCGCTCTCCCCGGGCAGCACGATCACGTCGAAGCGGTCGGCGGAGCCGGCCAGCTGCCGGCTGACGGAGGCGCCCATCATGTCGGTCAGCACGAAGGTGCCGGACACGAACGCGACGCCGAGGGTGATGGCCAGGCCGGTCAGCAGCAGGCGCAGCCGGTGCGCGCGCAGCCCGGCCAGTGTGGTGCGCAGCATCGTCAGGACTCCAGCCGCTTCAGCCGGTCCAGCACGGACTCCGCCGTCGGGCCGCTCAGCTCGTCCACGAAGGCGCCGTCGCGCAGGAACACCACCCGGTCGGCGTAGGAGGCGGCCACCGGATCGTGCGTCACCATCACGATGGTCTGGCCGAGCGTGCGCACCGACTCGCGCAGGAAGCCGAGCACCTCGGCGCCCGACCGCGAGTCCAGGTTGCCGGTCGGCTCGTCGGCGAAGACCACCTCGGGCCGGGCGACCAGCGCCCGGGCCACCGCCACCCGCTGCTGCTGGCCGCCGGACAGCTGCGCGGGCCGGTGGCTCAGCCGGTCGGCGAGACCGACGGTCGCCACGACCCCCTCGAAGCGGGCGCGGTCCACCCGGCGCCCGGCGATGTCCAGCGGCAGCAGGATGTTCTGCTCGGCGGTGAGGGTCGGCAGCAGGTTGAAGGACTGGAACACGAAGCCGACGCGGTCGCGGCGCAGCCGGGTCAGCCGCTTGTCGCTCAGCCCGGTCAGTTCGGTGCCGCCCAGCAGCACCGAGCCGGAGGTCACGGTGTCCAGGCCGGCCAGGCAGTGCATCAGCGTGCTCTTGCCCGAGCCGGACGGGCCCATGATGGCGGTGAAGGCGCCGGCGGCGAAGTCGACGTCCACCCCGTCCAGGGCCCGGACGGCGGCTTCGCCGCTGCCGTAGGTCTTGACCAGGCGGCGGGCCGACACGGCGGGCGCCGCGCTCGGCCCGGGGTCGGGCGCCGGCCGGACGGGGGCAGGGTCCGGTCCGGTGCGGGTCGGCAGGTCCACCACGGTTCTCCCAGGGTCTCGGTGCGTGGGCGCGGCGGGCCGGTCGGCCCGGATCTGCGCCGGTACCCGGAAACGCTAGGGAGCGGGGCGGCCGGGGGCGTCGCCCTGCGAGCCGGTCCTCGGCGCGGCGATGGGCGGAGGCGGCGGGAGCCCGCCTCCGCCTGTGGTCGCAGTCCGGTACCGACTAAGGGCGGCCCGCCGGCGGTGCGGTCAGGAGCGCGCGGTCAGCCGGCCCAGCTCCGCCAGCACCTCCGGGTCGACGCCCTCCAGGCTGCCGGAGTCGTACGGCGGTTCCGGCGCGTACTCCACCAGCAGCTGGACGGCGCGGGCGGTGCGCTCGCCCCACAGCCGCGCCGCCAGGGTGAGCCCCATGTCCAGCCCGGCCGACACCCCGGCCGCCGTGATGACGTCCCCGTCGATCACCACCCGCTCGGTGCTGACCCGCGCGCCGAGCCCTTCGAGCAGGCCGCGGGCCGCCCAGTGCGTGGTGGCCGGGCGGCCGGCCAGGATCCCCGCCTTGGCCAGCAGCGTCGAGCCGGTGCACACCGAGGTGGTCCAGGTCGCCGAGGGGTACGCGGCGGCCAGCCAGTCCACCAGCTCCTTCTCGTCGTCCAGCACCCGCTCGTACTCCCCGGAGCCGGGCACCACGATCACGTCCGGCCTGGGCAGCTCGCCGAAGGCGGCGGTGGCGGTGACCTCCAGGCCGGTGTCCGTGCGCACCGGTCCGGCGGCGGCCGCGAGGTAGTGCGCGGTGACCTCGGGGTGGTGGGCCAGCATCTCGTGCGGCCCGGCGAAGTCCAGGGTGGTCATTCCGCGGTAGAGCGCGAAGGCGATGTCCATGCCGGTGGTCCTCTCGTGCGTCGGATGGCCGGCGGGCCGGCGCGGTGCCGGGCCGCCGCTGCTGCGGGGGCGTGCGGGATGGGGCGTCAGTGCGACGGCACCGCGGTGCGGGGCTGCTGTTCCGCGGAGCGGCCGTGCTGCTGTTCCGCGGAGCGGCTGTGCTGCTGTTCCGCAGAGCGGAAGCGTTCGCGGTAGGCGCCGGGCGGGATGCCGAGTTCGCGCAGGAAGGCGCGGCGCATCGTCTCGGCGGCGCCGAAACCGCAGTGCCGCGCCACCGCCTCGACGCTGTCCGCGCCGGACTCCAGCAGCGCGCGGGCCGCCTCCACCCGGGCGCGCTCGACGTAGCGGCCGGGCGTGGTGCCGACCGCGCGGGTGAACTTGCGGGCGAAGTGCCGCTCGCTGAGCGCGGTGCGCCGCGCCATGGCGGGCACCGAGAGGTCGGCCGAGGGGTTGGCGGCGATGTGGTCGAGCAGCGCGCCGAGGGTGGCGTCATCGGTCCTGCGCACCTGGGTCCACGCGCTGAACTGGGACTGGCCGCCGGGACGGCGCAGGTAGACGACCAGCCAGCGGCCGATCGTGCGCGCCACCTCGGCGCCGTGGTCCTCCTCGACCAGGGCGAGGGCCAGGTCGGTGCCCGAGGTGACCCCGGCGGCGGTGACGGTCGGACCGTCGCGGACGAAGATCGCGTCGGGTTCCACGGTCACCTTCGGATAGCGCGCGGCCAGGTCCGCGCAGGACGCCCAGTGGGTTGTGGCGCGCCGCCCGTCGAGCAGCCCGGCGGCGGCGAGCAGGAAGGCCCCGGTGCACACCGACGCCACCCGACGCGCCCCGGCGGCCAGCCGCCGCAGCTGCGCCAGCAGCTCCTCGTCGCCGATGCCGTCGGTGTAGCGCCGGCCGCCGACCACCAGCAGGGTGTGCGGCGGCTCGGCGACCGCGGCGAGGTCCCCGTCCACGCCGACCCGGACCCCCGACGATGAGGTGACCTCGCGTCCGCCGAGGGAGACGATCCGGACGCGGTAGCCGCCGGTCATGTTCGTGGCCCCGTCCAGCACCTCGACCGGCCCGGCCAGGTCGAGCAGCTGCATGCCGTCGTACACCACGATGACCACGTCGCGCGGTGCGGCCTTCGCCTCCATGCCGCAAGTATCCGGGTGCGCCGGCGATGGCGGCAATGACGGCCACCCCTCGGATCCTGCCATCGGCGGCTCCGGCCGCACACGCGGGCGGCGCCGGCCCCCGAGGGGACCGGCGCCGCGCGAATATGCCGCCGGCTACCGGCGTCAGTCGATGACCTGGACGGCGGTGGCGCTGCTGTCGGAGTCCGAGCAGTAGGCGCCGGCCGCGCCGAACAGGCCGAGGGAGTTGCAGGAGACGTTCACGGCGGTGTTGGTCGGGATGGAGATGTTGTTGCCGCTGAGGATGCCACCGTGTCCGGTGGTCTCAAGGTCGGCGCTGGCGGCACCGGCGCCGACGACGGTGAATCCGAGGGTGGCGAACACGACAGCACTGGTGGCGAGGGCCTTCTTGAGCACTGGTTCCCCTTTCGCACCGCCGGCTGGGGGGCCGGCGGCGGTGTGGCAGAAGTGGATCTCTGCTGCTTCTCGGAACAGTTCGGGTGCACCGGGTGCACCCGACAAGCTGGATACCCCTGCGAAATCTACGGCGAACCCGCCCCACCAGCGATAATTACAAAGAGATAGTAAAGTGACACGGAACGTAACTATCGATGTCCGGACTTCACCAGACCTGTCTCATAGGCCAGCACCACCGCCTGCACCCGGTCGCGCAGCCCCAGTTTGGCCAGGATCCGGCCCACGTGGGTCTTGACCGTCGCCTCCGACACCACCAGCTCCGCCGCGATCTCGCCATTGGACAGCCCCCGCGCCACCAGTACCAGCACCTCGCGCTCGCGCGCCGTCAACTCGGCCAGCCGTTCCGCCCCCTCCGGCTCCGGCGCGTCGAGGTGCGGTACGAAGCGGTCCAGCAGCCGCTTGGTCGTGCTCGGCGCGACAACGGCGTCGCCCGAGTGCACCGCGTGGATCGCGGTGACCAGCTCGGCCGGCGGCACGTCCTTCAGCAGGAAACCGCTCGCCCCGGCCCGCAGCGCCGCGAAGGCGTACTCGTCCAGATCGAAGGTGGTCAAGATGATCACCTTCGGAACCGGGCGCCCGGAGTCACCGCCCTGGCAGATCCGCCGCGTCGCCGCCACCCCGTCCATCCGCGGCATCCGCACATCCATCAGCACCACATCGGCCCGCGTCACATCCAGCAGCGCCAAGGCCGCCCCACCGTCACCGGCCTCCCCCACCACATCGATATCGGGCTGCGCGTCCAGCACCATGGTGAACCCGGTCCTGACCAACTCCTGGTCGTCCACGAGCACCACCCTGATCGGCCGCTCGGCACCCCGCGCCCCCGCCTCCGCCATGCTCCCGCTCCCTCACCGATCGACGTCCACACCATCCGCGACCCGGCACCTTGGCCCCACGGCCATGCTTTCGCATCCCGGCCCGGGCGGACGGCCCGCGCCGCGCATCGCGCTCCCGCCCGGGCGCACTCCGGCGCTGCCGCGCCGCCCGGCGCCCTCTCCTGCCCGCCGGGGCTCACCCCGGCGCCTCGGCGAGGGGCAGGGTCGCGCACACCTCGAAGCCGCCGCCGGGCAGCGGGCCCGTGCGCAGCTCGCCGCCGTACACCGCGACGCGCTCGCGCATCCCGATCAGGCCGTGGCCGCGCCCGTCGGCCGCGGCCGCCGCGCCCATGCCGTCGTCGACCACCCGGACGCGGACCGCGCCGTCGCCGTACTCCAGCCGGACCAGCGCGTGCGCGCCCGGGCCGCCGTGCTTGAGCGTGTTGGTCAGCGCCTCCTGCACCACCCGGTACACCACGATCTGGCGGCCCTGCGGGATCGGCACCGGCCGGCCGGTGCTCCCGGACTCCACCGGCAGCCCGGCCGCGCGGAACTGCTCGAGCAGCTCGTCGAGCTGGTCCAGTCCCGGCTGCGGGGCCAGTACGACGGCCGCGTCGGAGTCGCGCAGCACGCCGAGCAGCCGCCGCATCTCCACCAGCGCCTGCCGCCCGGTGGCCGCGATGGTCTCCACCGCCTGCTTGGCGCGTTCAGGCGCCGAGTCGATCATGTAGCCGGCGCCGTCGGCCTGCACCACCATCACGCTCACGTTGTGCGCGACCACGTCGTGCAGCTCCCGCGCGATCCTGGACCGCTCCTCGGCCACCGCGATCCGCGCCTGCTGGTCGCGCTCCGACTCCAGGCGCTCGGCACGCTCCTCCAGGCTGTCGTAGTACGCCCGGCGCATATTCGCGTAGAGCCCGCCGAGCAGCACGAGCAGGCACACCGCCGTGTTGAGCAGCATCTCCGCCAGCCACGGGGCGCCCAGCAGGAACAGCTGCGGCACGGCCCTGCCCACCGCGACCGCCGTCGCCCCCACCGCCCACGGCCAGCGGCGGTACTTCGCCACCGCGAACAGCGCCACGAACTGGCTGACCAGCGGGCTGAACGCGGCGACGTCCACGAACACCAGACCGGTCGCCATCGTGATCAGCACAAAGGTCCACACCGGATACCGCCGGCGCCACACCAGCGGCAGGCACGCCAGCGCCAGCCCCACCAGCGCCACCGCCGGCGCCCGCGACTCCCCCGCCAGCACCAGCACGCCGGTCGCCGCGGCCAGGCCGAACCACAGCGGCAGCACCCACACCACGTCGAGCACGACCCCGTGCCGCCGCCCCCACCGCCGCAGTCTGCCGAACACGAAGTCAGCCTAGGTTCGCCACCCCGCCCGCGGGTCAGCCCGCGGGCTGAACCCGCGTACGCGCAGGGTCGTAGCCGCCCACCGCGGCGGCAGCGGACCGAACGGCCCCGCCGCCTCGCCTCGGCCCGCGGTCGCACGCGCGGGCCGAGAACCGGGTCCGCAGCGGCGTCCGGGCCGCGGAACCGCCGTGGTCCTGACGGAACAGGGGCCATCCGCCCCCCACCGTCCGCCGGCTAACCCCGGATGCGGGTCGCCCAGCGTTCGGGGCCGACGGTCTCACGGCGGGCGCGTCCGGCGCGGGTGACGACCGCGTTGACGATGCCGCGCGCCTCCACCGGGTCACGGCCGGACGCTCGGACCTGCACGGGGCCCGGCGGGCTGTCGACGTACACCGTCGCAGTGCCGCGCAGCCGCTGCCACGGGCCGACGCTGAGCCGCACCAACTGGGCGCGGGCGTGCGCGATGACCTCGGTGGTGTGGCAGAACACGCCGCGCCGGGTGACGAACACCGTGTCGTCGATGCCCGCGGCGTCCACCGCGCCGGACGGGCGCGCCGCGCGGTGCAGCCGCACCTGCGACACCTCGGTGCCGGGGAAGAGCTGGTTCACCAGGCTGAGCGCGAGCCAGCGGGGCGCCACCGGGAGCAGCACCGACGACTCCATCTGCCGGTCGCCGACGTACCCGGCCACGTTCGCCTCCACCCGCGCGACCCCCATGGCCCGCCACAGCAGCGGCTCCACGATGCGGACGGCCTGCACTCGGCCGGGCGGCACCGTCTGCATCCGGCTGCGCACCAGCCCGTACCGCAGCCGCAGGCCGTCGGGGGAGATCGCGGCGCGGAAGGTCATGTACAGCAGCAGCGGCGACAGGAAGCCGCGGATCAGCCCGAGCAGCAGCGGCAGCATGCCGCCGAGGACGCCGGGCTCACCCACCCAGATCCCGGCCACGCCGAGCGCGATGAGCAGCGCGAACGCGGCCAGCACCGGCACCCGCAGCGCCATCGCGCCGATGAGCAGGCCGAAGGGCATCTGGTAGTAGTCGCGCTCGGGCGCGGCCGGGGTGCGCCCCGACAGCCCGGCGGCGCTGGCCAGCAGCGACGCGCGCAGCTGCTCGGCGGCCTTCCGGTTGAGGTAGCGGAAGCGGATCTCGCTGTCGTCGCCCCCGGCCAGCTGGAGCCGCAGCTCCGACAGGTCGAGCAGGTACATCAGCGGCGGCCTGACGATGTCCACGGCCTGCAACCGACTCAGCGGCACCTGCTGCGCGTGCCGCCGCAGCACGCCGCGCTCCAGCACCAGCGCGTCGTTGAAGACGCGGAAGCGCAGCCCCCACCAGCCGCCGAACGCGCCCAGCACCGCGACCCCGGTCACCGCCATCGTCAGCAGCGCGACGAAGGGCAGCCCGAAGTCCAGCAGCGTCACCCCGGCCACCGCCAGGAACACCCCGACGACCACCAGCACCCTCAGCGGCATGGTCGCCCAGTGCAGCCGGTGCACCCCGGTGGAGAAGTCGACCACGGGCTGCGGCGCCGGAACCACGGGCGCGTACCCCGGCCGCGCGAAGGGCGGATAGGCGTACCCGTACGGCGCCCCGTGCACCGGCCGCCCCGGCGCGGGATACCGCGCCGTCGCCCCCGGCCCGTAGGGCGCCGCGCCCATCCCGGGGTACCCGGGCCCGCCCGGCGGCCCCCCGGCAGGCGTCCCGCCGACCGGACGCGCCCCGCCGCCGGAGACATCAGGCGGCCGCCCTGGACGCATCGCCCCCGCGCGGGCCACGTCGGCCGACGCGCCCGGCGTCATCCCGTCGGCGTACCCGGTGTCGAGCGGCCCGCCATGACCGCTCAGAGCTGACGGGCCGCGCCAGGGCACATCGCCGGCGTCCGACGGCCCGCCCGGATCACCGTCCGCGCGCACGGATCCGCCCGCCGCGGACTCCGCCGGACCGGCCGACGCGCCCCCGTCCGACTCGCCAGAGCCCGCGTCCCCCAGCCCAGGCGCCGACGCCTCGGCCCACGACCGGACCGGGTCTGAATCCGCGGCCGGGCCACCGTCCGACGCTCCGCCCGGTGTCGCGGCGCCCGGCTCCGACTCCGGCGTCGACGGATCGCGCTCGCCGCCCACCGCCCCTCGCGGACCGGACACGGCGCTCCGGGCGGCGCCCGCCCCCGCGCCGGATGTGTCGTCCGGACGGTCGCCCGCACCAGAGAGCTCGCGTACAGCAGGCAGCCCTCGTCCGGATCCGCTTTCTTCCGGTCCGGCGCCGTCCTGGCGCGGCCCCGCAGAGCCACCCGGAACCGGCCCCTGCGGACCGGACGCGCCGCCCCGACCAGCGGCCGTCCCATCCGGCCCGGCCGCATCCCGCCGTTCATCCGCACGTTCCGCGGCGCCCGAGGCGTCGCCCGGCCCGACCGGGCGGCCGTCCGCGCCTCCGACCGGTGCCCCCTCGGAAGGCACGTCCCGGCCCGGCACCGGAGCCTGCGGTCCCGGCGCGGCGTACGGCCCGCTCCAGTGCTCTCCCGCGCCGTTGGGCCCAGGGGGCGGCGCCTGGTGAGCGTCGTACGGCCCAGAACCGGGCGGCTGCGCCGGGTGCCACGGCCCGGGCGCGGCCGGTGGGGCGCCCTCGGCGCCCGGGGTCGGCGCGAAGCGCGGGTCCCGGCCGTACGGGCCGGGCTGCGGGTACGGGCCGGGCGGCGGACCGCCCGCGTAGGGGGCGGGATACCGCCCCTGCCACGGGTCCGGGCGGCGGGCCCGTCCGGTCGCGGTGGCGAGCGGCACGCCTTCGGGCGGCAGCATGTCGGGGCCGCGCCACGGACGCTCGCCGCGGCTCGACGGGTACGGTGCGGTGTCGTCGGGGCCGCGCGGCGGCGCTCCGCCGCCGTACGGTGTGCGCGGGTCGCCACCGGACGCGTCCGGCCCGATCGGCGGCGCTCCGGCGGGCGGCACGAAGACCGGCCGCCCGCTGCCGCCCGGTTCGGACGCGCCCGCGAGGGGTCCCGGTGCCGCGCCCTGCGGCGGACCGGTTCCGTCCGCGATCACCGGCACTCCGGTCGGCGGCACGATGGCCGGACGCGCGCTCTCGCCGAACCACCCTGGACCGCGCTGCTCCGGTCGCGGCACGTCCACGTCGTCCGGACGCGACGGGCCGCCCTCCGCCGGGGCCCGCCCGCCGGAGTCCGGGCCGTGCCCCGGCCCTGTGTCGGGACCGTCCGGCTCAGGCTCGCCGTCGTGCGGGCGGTGGGCGTCGGACATGGTCACAGGCCCGTCGAGAAGGTCTCGCTGCGGGCGGTCAGCCGGTCGCGCAGCAGCACGGCCTCGTCGAGCGGCAGGCCGGGGATGCCGGCGTCGGTGGTGGCGGCGGCGGTGAACAGCCGGACGGTGGCCAGGCCCATCGCCTGTTCGAGCGGGTTGGTGATGACGTCGACGAACTGGACGCGCCCGTACGGGATGGCGACCAGCTGGCGGACGTACAGGCCGTGGGTGATGTAGAGGTCGCCTTCGCCCTCGGCGAAGCCCCAGGTCAGGTAGTCGCGCCGTACGGCGAACCAGCCGTAGGCGCAGGCGGCGACGGCCAGCAGCGGCGGTACCGCCCCCAGCGGCCAGCTGCCGGTGAGCAGCACGGCACCCGCCCCGGCCGCCAGCCCGGCCACTGCCGCGATCACCAGCAGCACCACCCGACGGTAGGTGACCAGCTCGGGCACCGGCCGCCGCCATGGCAGGCCCTCGGGCGGGCCGAAGGCGACGTCGAAGGGGTGCTGCCGCACGGATCCGGCGCTCTCGGGCTCCGACCGCCGCCGGGCGGCCGCCTCCTGGGCGGCCCGTTCGGCCTCGCGCTGGGCCAGGGGGCGGTCGTCGGGGACGAAGTTCGGACGCGCCGGACCGGAGGGGCCGCCCTGCGTGGCGCCGCTCTCCGGCTCCCGCTCGTTACCCGCCGAAATGTCCATGTTCCCCACGTGCCCAGTCAACCATGTGCCGTGCCGCCCACGCAGCGTGCCGTCAGCACGGCATGTCCGGCCGCGCCGTCGCCCGGGTGCACGCGCGCCGAACGCCGTCGCGGGCATGCGCCACGGGGGCGTCGCCGCGAACTCCGCACACCGAACCGCCGCTGTCTCAGCGGTTGTCGCCGCTGCCGCCCAGCACGCCGCGGCTCCGGCGTCCGGCCGCTTGACCAGATTGGCCCTCGCGAGAACGCCGGCCCGGACACGCACCAGCAGCCCCTCGACGTCCCTCAGGCGCGGCTGCGGCCGGGCCCGTTCTTCTCGTCGGGGTCCTCGGGCACCCGGCACGCGTACTCCAGCACGATGGCGCAGACCACCAGCGCCGCCGCCGACAGGGCGGTGGCGCCGCCCACGACGGCGTCATTGCGCATGCTCTCGGCGTGCAGCCGTTCCAGCATCGGCAGGGTGTAGCCCGCGAAACCTCCGGCCAGCACGGCGCCCAGCAGCGCGCTCGCCTTGGCCAGCGCCAGGTAGCGGGCGGCGCTGATCGGGTCGACGGGCTCCGCGCCCGGCTTGCGCTGGATGCGTGCGCGCAGATTGCGCGCCCCGGCCAGCTCCGCGGCCCCGAGCAGCAGCAGCGTCGGCACCATCGTCCACGGCAGCACCGGCAGCACGGAGGAGTACGACACCGACACCGCCCAGCCCGCGACCGCCGCCACCAGGGCGGCCAGCAGCAGGACCCGCCAGCGGGTGGGCTGGGGCTTCACCACAGGAGCCGTCCCTTTCGTCACCTCGCCGCGGCCGCTCCCCGGCCCGGCTCGAAGACCCGTGCGTACCAGGCGCCGGGCGCGGTACAGCCTAATCGGGCGGCTGCAGCGCCAGGTCGACCCGGAGCTGCATCCACTGGTCGCCCAGCCCGGCCAGCAACTCGGTGACGGCGCCGCGACCGGGCAGCTCGGCGTCGGGCTCGACGTCCAGCCACGGCCGCAGCACGAAGGCGCGCTCGTGCGCGCGGGGATGCGGGAGGGTCAGCACCTCGTCGTCGCGCCGCTCGGTGCCGACGGCGATCACGTCGATGTCCAGCGTGCGCGGCCCCCAGCGCACCTCGCGGGTGCGGTGGAAGGCGTCCTCCACCCCCTGCACCCGTTCGAGCAGTGTCAGCGAGGACAGCCCCGTGTCGGCGAGCACGACGACGTTCAGGAAGTTCTGCTGCCGCGGGCCGCCCACCGGTTCCGTCTCGTAGATCGGCGAGATGGCCACCACGTCGATCTCCGGGGCGTCGACCAGCGCGTCCAGCGCGCCCTGGATGTTGTCGAAGCGGTCGCCGAGGTTGCTGCCCAGCGAGAGCACGGCGCGCCGTGTGCTGCGGTGCGATCCCGAAGGGGTCGGGGTGGTCATGGGCGCCTCCGTTGGATCGTGACGGTCACGTCGTCGAACGGGTACGAGATGGGCGCCTGCGGTTTGTGCACCGTGACCTCTACCTCGCTGACCAGCGGCTCTATCAGGCAGACATCCGCCAGCCGCTGCGCGAGCGTCTCGATGAGCCGGACCGGCTCGCCGCCGACCACCGCCACCAGCCGGTCGGCCAGCTCGCCGTAGTGCACCGTGCGGCCGAGGTCGTCCTTCTCGGCCGCCGGGCGGGTGTCGACGCTGAGCACCACGTCCACCACGAAGTCCTGGCCGTCCCGGCGTTCGAACTCGTACACCCCGTGGCGTCCGCGGCAGCGCAGGCCGCGCAGGGCGATCCGGTCGGAACCGGTGCCGTGGCCCGATGGCCGGTCTTCGCTCACGGTTCCTCTACGTCCTCGTCTTCGTCGTCGGAAATGATCGGTGAGGAGTGGTGCAGCCACAGCCGCCAGCCGCTCTCTGTGCGCACGAACGCATTGGTGGCGGCGATCCTTCCCGTCGCCACGAATGCGTTGGAGTCCTCGGCTCCGGTGAGGATGTTCTCCTCGCAGCTGAGCACGGCGACATCGCCCCGCACACCGATGTTGTCCTCGGTCAGCACGAACTGGATGTAGGTGGTGTTCGCCATGATCAGCGCCCACGAGCGCAGGACGTCGGCGCGGCCGCGCAGCGGCATCCAGCCCGGGTGCACGCAGATGATGTCGGCCGCCTCGTCGGGCTGCGCCCACACCCGCTCCATCAGGTCCAGGTCGCCGCGCTCGATCGCCTCGTACAGGTCGGCATTGGCCCGCCGCACCGCCGCCACGTCGTCGGGGTCGCCCAGCGCTCTGCCCTGCCCCTTGTCGCCGCCGGGCGTCCAGCCGCCCGGCTCGGCTCGGTCGTTCATGCCGCCTCCCCCCGCGCTCGGGCGCCCGCGAGCGGCGCCCCCTCGGCCTGACGCACGCTCGGCGCGCCCGGCGCGCCCGACTCCGGCAGTACCGGCATCCATCCTCCACTCATCCGCCCCGGCGCATCACACCGGGCCAACGAAGCCGCCGCGACCGCCGCCCCCTTCGCGGCCATCGCGGGATCCCACTCTGGTACCCGGCGGCCCACCCTTCCACCCCAACGGCCCGGCCCGCTTCACCGCCGCACCGCCCACCGGGCGGCGGCAAGCCGTGACCTGGGCGGAGCGGGTCCGATGGCGCTGAGGCGGTACCTGACGGACGGCATGCGCCCGTCCCGTGACGGATCGGACCGCCATGCGCACAGCCCCCGGCCCCGCCTTCCACGCCTGACCGCGCGACCGGCCACCGCCGACTCCGGTGCGCACGGCGGCGGCATCCTGGGTCTCATGACCGATCATGTTCCATGCCGCTGAAGCGGCGCCCGAAGAGCAGCCCTTTCCCCGCCACCGCGACCGATCGGACCGCCATGCGCGCAGATTCCCGACCACCCGGCTCGCACCGCACCTGGCCTGCACCGCTGGCCATCGCCCTCGGCGCCGGTGCCGCGATCGGCTGCCTGACCTCCTACGCCCAGGGTCTGCTGCCCGACGGCCTCGCCCCGCTGGCCAACTCCGCCGGGTCGTGGAGCGCGATCGCCTTCCTGCTCGGGACCCTCTCCCGGCACGCGTGGGTCTGCGCGCTGATCGGCGTGCTGTCGCTGGCGGCCATGGTCGTCGGCTACGACATCGGCTCCATCCTGCGCGGTTACCAGCCCGCCATGGGCATGACGCTCTTCTGGCTGGCCGCCGCAGTAGTGGCCGGCCCGCCTCTGGGCCTCGGCGGACATGCCCTGCGCACCAGGTCCAGACTCACCCCCGCGGCGGTCGGCGCGATGAGCGGCGTGCTCATCGGCGAGGGCGGCTACGGCCTCAGCTTCATCGCCGCCACCACACCGCCCGCGTACTGGTGGTGCTCCATCGCCGCGGGCACCGCCCTGCTCGTGTGGGCGATCGCCCGGCGCTTCCCCGACCTCCGCTCCGCGACCGCGGCCACAGGCGTGACCGCCCTCGTCGCGATCGCGTTCGTCGCCGTGTATTCACTGAACCTGATCGGGCTGTTCACCTGACCCGGCCGCCACCCGCACCGCCGATCCGCACAACGGCCCCGTGGCGGCTCCGCCACGGCCACACGTGCTCGGGCGTGCGTGGCCCCGCCGCGTTCCGGACGTGCTCCGCCGACCCGCGTACCGGGTCCAAGGCGGACGCCTGCGCGACACCGGCCGCACCGGCCGTCGCCTCTCAGCGGGCGCCGCCGCGTCCCTCAATGCCCGCGCGCCAGGCTTCGGCCACTCGGACCGCGTCGGCATTGGGCCGCACCTCGTGCACGCGTACGCACCAGGCACCCGCGGCCGCGGCCAGCGCGGTGACGGCGACGGTGGCGTCGTCGGACTCGGCGAAGGGGCGCGGCTCCCCGGCGGCGTCGGCCAGCAGGCGGCCGAGGAAGCGCTTGCGGGAGCCGCCGATCAGCAGCGGTCGGCCCAGCGAACGGAGCTCGGCGAGGTGGGCGAGCAGGGTCCAGTTGTGCTCGGGCACGTCGGGCCGCTTCGCGAAGCCGAGGCCGGGGTCCAGCACGATCAGCTCGGGGTCCAGCCCTTCGTCGACGGCGGCCGCCATCCGCTGCGCCAGCTCGTCGCGGACCTCCCCGACCACATCGCCGTACACCGCCCGCGACTGCATGTCGTGGCTGTGCCCGCGCCAGTGCATCAGCACGTACGGGACGCGCGCCCTCGCCACCAGCCGTGGCATGGCCGGGTCGGACAGGCCGCCGCTGACGTCGTTCACCAGCCGCGCACCGGCGTCGATCGCGAACTGGGCCACCTCGGCGCGCATCGTGTCGACGCTCACCACCAGCCCCTCGGCGACCAGCGCGTGCACGACGGGCTTGACCCGGCGCAGCTCCTCCTCCAGCGGCACCCGCTGCGCGCCCGGCCGGGTGGACTCGCCGCCGACGTCGATGATGTCGGCGCCCTCCTCGGCCATCCGCACGCCGTGCCGGATCGCCGCCGTGGCGTCGAACCACGCACCCCCGTCGGAGAAGGAGTCGGGCGTTACGTTCACCACGCCCATCACCAGGCAGCGCCCCGGGTCGGGCAGCCCGGGCACGGACCCGCGCGGTGTGGTGCTCTCGATCATGCCCGTCAGCTTATGTTCTCCCGCCGCCGTCACCGACGGGCGGACGCCGGTCCGCCGCCCCGCCCGCTCAGCGGCCCGATGGCCTCCGCCCAGCGCTGGACGCTCCCGCGCACCTCCGGCGTCAGCCGCGCCGCCGCCAGCTCGCCGAAGGGCAGCCACCGGTACCCGGTGTGCTCGTCGGACAGCACGATCGGCTCCCCGTCGTAGCCGACGGAGAAGGTGAACTGGCGCGACCTCCGCCGCCCGCGCCTGGACAGGTAGTCGAACCAGGTGGCGAAGCCGGCGTCGCGGACCAGCGGCCGGTGCCAGCCGACCTCCTCCGCCAGCTCCCGCGCCAGCGCGGCCGGCAGCGTCTCACCCGGCTCCACCCCGCCGGAGGGGAACTCCTCGAACCCGGGATAGGAGCTGTCGTCCGCACGGCGGCGCAGCAGCAGCACCCGGTCCCCGTCATGCACGACGGCACCGACGGCGAAGGTCTCGACCCCCTCGCGGACGGCGTCGGCGAGCAGGCGGTCCGGATCGTCGTTCATGCCACGACGCTAGCCGGACCGGCAGTCCGACGCCGTCCGCCTCGACTCCGCGCCGCCCGCTACCCGGCCGGGCAGGGCGCCGCGGCGGCGCCGCCCTCGCAGCCGTAGTAGCGCCGGTCCTCGGTGCGGTCGAGCCCGGGGTGCCCGCTGAGCGGGCGGAAGCGCAGCAGCAGCGGATCGTGGTCGCTGACCTGGTCGTGGAAGTCGGCGTTGAGGTGCACCACGTCGAAGTCGACCCGGTGCGCGAGCGCGCCGCCCACCAGGATGTGGTCGAGCTGCTGCGAGTTGCCGTCGAAAACGTAGTTGTAGCGCTCTTCGACCGGCAGCGTGTCCGCCGAGTTCACCATGGCGCCGTCACCGGTGAAGGTCTGGAGCACCGGCGAGAACGGGAAGTCGTTCAGATCGCCGACCACCAGCACGTTCGCGTCCGGGTCGGCGGCCAGCAGCTCGTCCACGAAGCCGCGCACCAGCTCCGCCTGGGCGAGCCGCTGCACCTCCGAGGAGCGCTCCGGCGGCTGGAAGCGGCCGTGCAGCGGCTCGTCGCCGCCCTTGGACGCGAAGTGGTTGGCCACCACGAACACGTCCCGCCCCCGATAGCGGAACTGCGCCACCAGCGGCTTGCGGCTGGAGTCCCAGGCCGCGTCGGCCGGTGCGATCCGGCCCGGCGAGACGCTGAGCGCCGCCCCGCGCCGCCCGGCCACCACCTCCACGGGCGTGGTCGCGTCGCCCCCGGGCGCCGACACCAGGTCGACCTGCGCGGGGTCGTACAGGAAGACGTTGCGGATGTTGCCGCCCGGCTGGCCGCCGTCCTGGCCGTCCTGCGGGTCGATCCACGCCGATGCGTAGCGCGGCCCTCCGGCCGCCTCGATCGCGTCGAGGAACCGCGCCACGGTGCGCTCGGAGCCGACCACGCCGTCGTCGGTGGGCCCGGTGTCGTCCTGGATCTCCTCCAGCGCCACGATGTCGGGCGCGGCCAGATGGGTGACCAGGCCCTCGGCCAGCCGCTCGAACTTCGCCGCGTCGTCGTTCACGGACAGGTTCTCGACGTTGTACGTGGCCACCGAGAGGGCCCATTCCGGCTGCGCGGAAGCCACGTCGCGGGTCAGCCCGCCGTCGGCGACCTGGCCCAGCTCGGTGGCCATCAGGGTGTAGCCGCCGAAGCTGTCGTAGTACAGCGGCCCCGCCGTGGTGCCGGTCAGCCGG
Source organism: Allonocardiopsis opalescens (assembly GCF_003002095.1). Lineage (GTDB taxonomy): Bacteria > Actinomycetota > Actinomycetes > Streptosporangiales > Streptosporangiaceae > Allonocardiopsis > Allonocardiopsis opalescens. The sequence goes on from NZ_PVZC01000005.1 coordinate 210,972, forward strand.
TCGCCCGTGTCGGCCTGCGGGAACGGCCGCTCCCCGAACGGGATCAGCGATTCGATCTTCAAGCGCCCGGTGTTGGGCCGGTCGTAGGAGCCGTAGTGCACCCCGCCCGCCGGGGTGGCCACCTCCTCGGGACGGGTGGTGACCCACAGCTCGTTGAACTCGGTGCTCGGCCCGACCAGTGGCACGTCGGCGACGCTCACCCGCATGCCCAGCCGGGACGCCCAGTAGTCCAGCGCGTAGCGGTCGGGCTCCAGCGGCAGCGCCGAGATGTCGCCGCCCGCCTCGGGGGCCAACTCGGCGGGCACCTCGTCCGGCCCGATCGCCTCGGCCTCCGGCAGCGCGTTGCCCGACGACAGCACCGTCCACACCGCACCGCCCAGCTGCGTGATCGCCTGGTTCGGCCCGTTGGCCGCACCCGGCCGGTACGCGCTGACCTGCCCGGACACCAGCACCTCGTCACCCACCGCCACCTGCGGCGTCGACTCGCCGGTGAACACGAACAGCCCCTCGCTGGTCCGCTCGTCGCCATCGCCCCGGACGTCCTGGAACCAGAAGCCGCGCCCGGACCCGAACCTGTTCACCGCCGTGACCACCCCGGGCACGCCCTCGACGCGCTCCCCGAGCAGCGGCGACACCCTGGTGGTGCCGGTCACGTCGTGCACGCGGTGCTCGCCGGGCTCCTCAGGACCGCCCGGCTCCCCGCCCCCGGGTCCCTCGCCCGCCGCGTTCACCGGCGTCGGCGCCCCGGCGGCGAAGTCGGCCGCGTTGTCGTCGGTATCGGCGACGGACGCCAGGTCGGCACCGCGCGCCGCCGAACGCGTATTGCTCAGCTCCGGCGCCGGCGTCCCCTCGTAGCGGCGCGCCGCCCCGTAGCCGACCAGGTCGACCACCCGGCCGTCGGCCGCACAGCTCGTCGGATCACCGCAGGTCAGCGCCTCGGCGCTGTTCACCAGCGCCACCGAGCCCTGGCTCGCCGACATCGCGACGGTCCCCGACGCGTCCGGCTCCGGCAGCGCCGTGGTGCCGCCGCTCCCCCGCGCCTGCGCCACCAGGTAGAAGCCGCCCGGCTCGATCGTCCCGGTCAGCTGCGTACGCCCCGACCAGGCCGCCCCGCCCGCCGACGCGTACTGCACCGACCACCCGTCCAACTCAACCGGCGCGTCACCGAGATTGGCCAGCTCGACGAAGTCCTGCGTCAGCTCGGCCCCGGCGTTGCCGCCCCCGCCGTACACCTCGGACACCACCACGGTCTCCGACACCGCCTGCGCCGGCACCGCCGGCACCGCGACCAGCCCGGCCGAGACCGCCACCGCCGCACACGCGCCGACCCACCGCCGGCACCGGGACAAGAGCCTCACACGTTCCTCCCACGTCAGGTGAGACTCAGATCCTCTCCACCTCCCATGAACAGCGGAAGACCTGTGCGGAACCTACGCCCAATCGTTCTCGACCGAGTCACCCGGACCGCGTGACAGCGGGTGAGGCCGCTCACCGCCGTCCGACGGCGGCCGGTCGTACGCACCCATGGGCGGCCTCCGGGCGGGAGGGGGAGGCTACCGCGGTCCCAGGATGAGGCTCATCGCCTCGTGGCGGGTGGGTTCGTGGTCGCGGAAGCTGCCGCGGACGGCCGAGGTGACGGTCTTGGCGCCCGGCTTGCGGACGCCGCGCATGGTCATGCAGAGGTGTTCGGCCTCGATGACGACGATGACGCCGGCGGGCTGGATGTGGGCCATCAGGGCGTCGGCGATCTGGCTGGTGAGGCGTTCTTGGACCTGGGGGCGGCGGGCGAAGACGTCGACCAGGCGGGCGAGCTTGGACAGGCCGGTGACCTGGCCCTTCTCGTTGGGGATGTAGCCGACGTGGGCGGAGCCGTAGAAGGGCACCAGGTGGTGCTCGCAGCTGGACACCATTTCGATGTCCTTGACGAGCACCATCTCCTGGTGGTCGATGTCGAAGACGGTGCTGAGCACTTCGGCGGGGTCCTGGCCGAGGCCGGCGAACTGCTCGGCGTAGGCGCGGGCGACCCGGGCCGGGGTGTCGCGCAGACCGTCGCGATCCGGGTCCTCGCCGATGGCGAGCAGGATCTCCCGGATCGCGCGCTCGATTCGCGGGTGGTCGACGTCGAGCGGCCGCGAGAACTCCGTCACGCACCGTCCTCGGGGTCGGGGTCGGCCGCGTCGCGGCGGGCCTCACTCGGCGGCGGGGTGGACGGGCCGCTGCCGTTGGTGGAGCCGCGGGTCAGCTCCTCGACGTCCTTCGGGCCCATCAGCGCCAACTCCTTGGGGGAGAGCACCGGCGGGCGGTCGGACGGGATCCGCTTGCCGTAGCCGGTGTAGCCGCCCAGGGAGGTGCGCTTGCGCACGGGGGCGAAGACCTCCAGGACCTCGTCCTTGGAGAGGGTCTCCTTGTCGAGCAGCCGCAGCACCAGGTCGTCCAGCACGTCGCGGTACTCGACCAGCACCTCCCACGCCTGGTCGTGCGCGGCCTCGATCAGCCGGCGGACCTCGCCGTCGATGACGGAGGCGATCTCCTCGGAGTAGTCGCGGCTGTGCGACATCTCCCGGCCGAGGAAGGGCTCGCCGCCGCCGTCGCCGAACTTGCGCGCGCCCAGCCGCTCGCTCATGCCGTGCTCGGTGATCATGCTGCGGGCGAGCGCGGTCGCCTTCTCGATGTCGTTGGCGGCGCCGGTGGTCGGCTCGTGGAAGACCAGTTCCTCGGCGGCCCGGCCGCCCAGCAGCATGGCCAGCTGGTCGGTCATCTCCGAGCGGGTGGTGAGGAACTTGTCCTCCATCGGGAGGGTCATCGTGTACCCCAGCGCCCGGCCGCGCGGCAGGATGGTGACCTTGTGCACGGGGTCGGAATTGGGCAGCGCGTGCGCGACGAGGGCGTGGCCGCCCTCGTGGTAGGCGATCCGCTTCTTTTCCCGCTCCGACATGGCGCGGGTCTTGCGCTCGGGTCCGGCCATCACCCGGTCGATGGCCTCCTCCAGGGTGGCCATGTCGATCAGCTTGCGGTCGCCGCGTGCGGTGAGCAGGGCCGCCTCGTTGATGACGTTGGCGAGGTCGGCGCCGGTGAAGCCGGGGGTGCGGCGGGCGATGACGTCGAGGTCGACGCCCTCCTCCATCGGCTTGCCGCGCGCGTGCACCCCGAGGATGCCCTTGCGGCCCTCCAGGTCGGGGCGGTCGACCACGATCTGGCGGTCGAAGCGGCCCGGACGCAGCAGCGCGGGGTCGAGGATGTCGGGCCGGTTGGTGGCCGCGATCAGGATGACGCCGCCCTTGACGTCGAAGCCGTCCATCTCGACCAGCAGCTGGTTCAGCGTCTGCTCGCGCTCGTCGTGGCCGCCGCCGAGGCCCGCGCCGCGGTGCCGGCCGACGGCGTCGATCTCGTCGACGAAGATGATCGCGGGCGCGTTCGCCTTGGCCTGCTCGAAGAGGTCGCGCACCCGGGAGGCGCCGACGCCGACGAACATCTCCACGAAGTCGGAGCCGGAGATGGAGTAGAAGGGCACGCCCGCCTCACCGGCCACCGCACGGGCCAGCAGGGTCTTGCCGGTTCCCGGCGGGCCGTACAGCAGCACGCCCTTGGGGATCTTGGCGCCGATGGCCTGGAACTTGGCGGGGGTCTCCAGGAACTCCTTGATCTCGTGCAGCTCCTCGATGGCCTCCTGGGAGCCGGCCACGTCGGCGAAGGTGGTCTTCGGGGTGTCCTTGCTGATGAGCTTGGCCTTGGACTTGCCGAAGTTCATCACCCGGGAGCCGCCACCCTGCATCTGGTTCAGGATGAACAGGAAGATCAGCACGAGGATGACGATCGGCAGCAGGCCGAACAGGAACTGCAGGAAGACGCTCTCCTGCGGCACCTCGACGGTGTAGTTGTCGACGGTGCCGGCGTCGACCTGCTCCTGGAGCTGGTCGGCCAGCTGCAGGCCCTGCCCGGACACCCACGACGCCTGGTAGCTCTCGCCGTCGTCGGTGGTGATCTCGATCCGCTGGTCCCTGTCCGTGATCCGGGCGTCGCGGACCTCGCCGTCGGCGATCATCGCGTTGATCTCGGAGATGTCCGCCGGCTGGTGGGAATCCTGGCCGCCGACGAGGTTCATCGCGACGATGATCAGCAGACCGATCGCGACGATCCATAGAAACGGACCACGATAAATGCGCTTGAAGTCCATCGATGCGGAACCCCGGTAGGGCCCGTCCCCTCCTGACCAGCGGTCCGCCCGCCGCGATCCTGACGGAGCTGCGGAGCGGGACCTATCGGATACGTCTTGCCGGCACGGGTGCCGGGATAATCGACGGTACACCGCGGCAGCCGTTTTCCCCACTGGGAGCCCGACGGCCGGGCGCGAAGCCCGCCGTAGCGTCAACGGTCGGCGCCCGGGGCCTTGTTCCCGGCGGGCGGCGCGGCCGCCCGCACGGCGTGTCGCCGCCGCTGGAAGGCGCCGGTCCGCCGCTCGTGGCGGGCCGGGGCGCCGCCGCCGCTCAGCCGGAGCGGCGCCGCGCTCCGATCGTACCTGCCGCGCCTGTGAGGGGTCTCACCCTCCGGGCGCTAGCTGCTGTAGACGTGCGGGGCGAGGGTGCCGACGAAGGGCAGGTTCCGGTACTTCTCGGCGTAGTCCAGGCCGTAGCCGACGACGAACTCGTTGGGGATGTCGAAGCCGACGTAGCGCACGTCCAGCTCGATGCGCTGCGCCGCGGGCTTGCGCAGCATCGCGCAGACCTCCACGCTGGCCGGGCCGCGGGACTTCAGGTTGCCCAGCAGCCACGACAGGGTCAGCCCGGAGTCGACGATGTCCTCGACCACCAGGACGTGGCGGCCCTCGAGGTCGGTGTCGAGGTCCTTGAGGATGCGCACCACGCCCGAGGACTTCGTGCCGGAGCCGTAGGAGGAGATGGCCATCCAGTCCATCTCGGCGGGGGTGTGCAGGGCCCGGGCGAGGTCGGCCATCACCATGATCGCGCCCTTGAGCACGCCGACCAGCAGCAGCTCCTTGCCCGCGTAGTCGGCGTCGACGGCCTTGGCCAGCTCCTTGGTCTTCTCCCGCAACTGCTCTTCTGAGATCAGTACACGGTCCAGATCACGACCGAGATCGCCTGCGTCCACGGGTCCCCTTGCTCTGTTCTCTGCCGGCACCGGTTCTCTGACGGCACCGTCGGTAGCGGATCAACCAGCCGATACATCAGCTTGGCACAAGCCCGGCCGGGGCGTGTCGGTGGGTCGGGCGCCGCGATCACCGGCCCGGCGGCGCGGTGGTGGGGCCGAACACCAGGCGTCCGCCGGTCCGGCGGCCGGACAGCCCGCCGGGCAGGTCGGCGCCGGCCTGGCCGCGCCAGGCGGTGACCAGGGCGTCGAGCGCGTCGACGTGCACGGCGGCCAGCGTGCCGGCCGGGCTGCCCGCCTGGATCGCGGCGGCCCGCAGCACGCGGGTGCGCACCGCACGCGGCAGCGCGGCGAGGCGGGCGGTGTCCAGGCCGGGGCCGCCGGCCGACGCCTCGGCCAGGGCGTCGCGGGCGAGGGCGTCCAGCGCGTCGGCGTCGTCGCGCAGCCGGCGGGCGGTGCGGGCCAGCGCGGCCGCGATCCCGGGGCCCAGGGCGCGCTCCATCGCGGGCAGCAGTTCGTGCCGGACCCGGACCCTGGTATAGCCGGGGTCGGTGTTGTGGGGGTCCTCCCAGGGGGTGAGGCCCATCTGGGCGCAGGCCCGGCGCACGGCGGCGCGCTCCAGGTCCAGCAGCGGCCTGCGGTAGCGGCCCGCCACCGGCGCCATCCCGGCCAGGGAGCGCGCTCCCGACCCCCTGGCCAGCCCGAGCAGCACCGTCTCGGCCTGGTCGTCGCGGGTGTGCCCGAGCAGGACGGCGGCGGCGCCGTGCCGCTGGGCGGCGGCGTCCAGGGCGGCGTAGCGGGCGGTGCGGGCGGCCGCCTCAGGGCCGCCCTCGGTGCCGACGGCGACCGTCAGCACCTCCACCGGCGCCAGGCCGAGCGCGCGGAGCGTGTCGGCGACGGTCGCGGCCCGCTCGGCCGAGCCGGCCTGCAGGCCGTGGTCGACGGTGACGCCTCCGGCGCGCAGGCCGAGCCGGGGCGCCGTGAAGGCGAGCGCCCCGGCCAGGGCCAGCGAGTCGGCGCCGCCGCTGCACGCGGCCAGCACGAGGGTGCCCGGCGGGCCGAGGGGCGGCTCCTGCAGCCACCGCCGCAGCTCTCGGCGCACCATGGCGACGTCGACGGGCGGTCCCACGCGGGTGCCCGCGCCCTCAGGCGTTGGCGGCGGGCAGCTCTCCGGCCGGGCCGATGACGCGGGCCACCCACCGGTGCGGCTGCTGGATCTCCTCGCGGCTGGGCAGGGTGGCGGGCGACGACCAGACCTGGTTGAAGCCGTCCATGCCCGCGGCCGCGACGACGTGGCGGACGAAGGCGGCGCCCTCGGCGTACTGCTTCATCTTGAGGTCGACGCCGAGCAGCTGGCGGATGGCCCGGTCGAAGCGGGTGGTGGCCTGGCGGCGCTGCTGGAAGCGGGCCCTGATGGTGGCGACGGTGGGGACCACGCCGGGGCCGACGGCGTCCATGACGTAGTCGCCGTGCCCCTCGACCAGGGACATCACCGCGGTGAGCCGGTCGAGGATCTCGCGCTGGGCCGGCGACTGGATGGCCGTGATCAGGTTGGAGCCGGAGTCGCCCTCGCCGCGGACGGCGTCGGCGACCGTGTCGGTGATGTCGCGGAGGCGGTCCATGAAGGCGGCCGGGTCCAGGTCGGAGGCGAGGATGAACTCGCCCATCTGCTCCTGGACGTAGGGGCGCAGCCACGGGACGGCGGTGAACTGGGTGCGGTGGGTCTCCTCGTGCAGGCAGACCCAGAGCCGGAAGTCGTGCGGGTCGACCTTGAGGTCGCGCTCCACCATGACGATGTTGGGCGCCACCAGGGTGAGGCGGCCGGTCGGCGCCTTGCCGTCGGGGTCGGGCGGCAGGAACAGCTCGTACTGGCCGAGCACGCGGCCCGACAGGTAGGCGAGCACCCCGCCCAGCTGCACGCCGGTGACGCGCGAGCCGACGGAGGCGGCGAAGGAGGTCAGCGCGTTGGGCGCGGAGTCGCCGCGGTTTCCCTGCATCCGCTTGAGCAGCGGTTCGAGCACGACGCGGAAGCCCTCGACATTGGCCCTGATCCAGCCCGGCCGGTCGACGATCTCGGCGGAGCCGGCCTCCTCCAGGCTCTCCATCCGGGTGAACTCCCGGACGTGGCGCTGGGCGGTGACGGACAGTTCGCGCAGCTCGCGCACTGCCTGGCGTGCGTCGGCGAGACTGACCTGGGGTCCGGGCCGCGCCAGCCGCACTCCGGTGGCAACGGCGAGATCCCAGTCGATGGTCTGCATGTCACTCACGCCCTCACCGTATGCCCTTCTGGGTCCGACTGCCCGCGTGGCCGTCCCTGGCTCCGCCCCTAAGGGACCGGACGCCGCCACGGCCCGCTCCGGCGGCACCGCCCGCAAGGACGGGCCGGGCCCGCGCGCCGGCGCCCCCTCGGTGACCCGGCCGCGCCGGAGCTGATCCGGGGATTCCTTACCCCGTGCGTTATGGCTAACGCGCGGGCCCTGCGGATAGTTCTCGCCCGCGCGACGGTGCGCTCCGAACGCCGGGCCACCGTCGACGGACGGGCCGAACGGACGGAGCCCCACCTGGACGGACGGGCCCGAACGGGCGGAGCCGCGCTCAGCGGACCGGCACGCCCCGCGTCAAAACCCCCGTCCACAGGCAGCGGCCCCGGCCGCCTCCGTCCACAGATCCCGCCCGCCCCCTCACGCGGCGCACGTCCGGCGCGGGAGAATGGTGGGGAGGGTGGCCCCCTGGGTGGGCGGGGGAATGAGCAGCAGAAGTCGGACCGAGCAACACCCGCCGCCGAACTCCGCTAACCGCTCCGGCGCCCCGTGCCGAGCGCCCCTCCGGAAGACGCCCCCGGACGCCTAGCTGGGGTCCTCCCCCGTCTCCTCCTCAGCGCCGCCCTCGGGCGCCGGCCCCCCGGCCGAGCAGCCGCACTCCGCGAGCGCCGCGGCGAGCTGGTCCAGGGCGAGCGGGGCGTATCCGGCGGTGTCGTCGGCCATGAACGCGAAGGCGAGCAACTGGCCGTCGTCGGTCTGCACCAGCCCGGCCAGGGTCGACACGCCCGACAGGGTGCCGGTCTTGGCGCGCACCACCCCGGCGCCCTCGGCCGGGCCGCCCAGCGCCTCCACGTACCGCTGGTCCAGCGTGCCGGTGAAGCCACCGATGGGCAGGCCGCTGAGCGCGTAGCTCAGCTCGGGCCGCTCGGGGTCGGCGGCGACCATCAGGGTGTTCACCATGGTCTGGGCGCTGATCGCGTTGTTCCTGGACAGGCCGCTGGCGTCCTCCAGCCGCATCTCGCCGACGCCCAGTTCGGCCAGCGTCCGCGTCATGGCGGCGGCACCGCCCTCGAAGGAGGCGGGCTCGCCCAGCGCGATCGCCACCTGGCGGGCCAGCGCCTCGGCGATGTTGTTGTCGCTGGAGGTCATCATGTCCTCGACCAGGCTGGCCACCGGCGCGGACTGCACCGCCGCCAGCTCGGGCGCCCCGGCCGGGGCGGTGGTGGAGTCCACCCCGCCCTCCACCTCCAGGCCGGCCTCGCGCAGCAGTTCGGCGAAGGTCTCCGCCGCCGACGACGCGGGGTCGTCGTAGCGCGGGGAGTACATGATCGCCGGGTCGGTGCGGCCGCCGTCGACCATCAGCGCGGTGACGGGCGCCACGCTGCCCTCGGTGACGTAGCCCTCGCGCCAGCCCGGCGCCGTCTCGGGCCCCTCGTACAGCGAGGTGTCGTAGCGCACCCGCACCGCGCCGACCCCGGCCGCCTCCAGCGCCGCCGCCGTGGCGGTGGCGAGGTCGTCCAGGGTGGCGGCCTGCGGGTAGCCGTCGTCGTGGGTGGACCGGCTCAGGGTGGGGTCGCCGCCGCCGACGAGGACGACCTCCTCGGGACCGGCGCCCTGCACCACCCGGGTCGTCAGCCGGAACTCGGTGCCGACGGCGTTCAGCGCGGCGACGCCCGTGGCGATCTTGGTGGTGGACGCGGGCACCGTCTGGGCGTCGCCGTTGTGGTCGAACAGCTCCGATCCGGTTGCGGTGTCGGTGACGACGGCCGCTACGCTCGTTCCCAGCGCGTCGGCCTGGAGCGGCCCGGCGAGGCGGTCGGCCACGCTACCGGCGTCGACTTCGGACACCGAGCCGGCCGACACCGGCGCGGGTTCGGCCTGGACCAGACTCGGTTCCCACACCGGCGCGGTGTCGTCGGTGAGCGTGAAGACCACCACCGCCAGCGCGACGGTGATCGTGAACACGTTCAGGAGCGCGAGTGCCGCCAGGGCCAGCGCCCGTTCTCGTCTCACCCGGCACCAGCCTTCCGTGTCGCCGTGCGGCACCCTTGTGGTGCCGACAGGTGCGTTGCCCGCCGCGCCGCGCGCGGTGTGTCTGCGGAGGATTGGCGCCGTCGCGCGGTTGCACCGCCGTCGGACGCGCCGTTGATTACAGGAGCCTAGCCGCAGGGCCAGTGGAGGAAGCCATGGAATTCGACGTGATCATCGAGATCCCCAAGGGGCAGCGCAACAAGTACGAGATGGACCATGAGACCGGTCGGATCAAGCTCGATCGGATGCTGTTCACGTCGACCCGCTACCCGCACGACTACGGGTTCATCGATCACACTCTGGGTGACGACGGCGACCCGCTCGACGCGCTGGTGATCCTGGACGAGCCCACCTTCCCCGGCTGCCTGATCACCTGCCGGGCCGTGGGGATGTTCCGGATGAAGGACGAGGCCGGCGGCGACGACAAGGTGCTCTGCGTACCGGCGACCGACCCCCGCATGGAGCACATGCGAGACATTCATCACATCTCCGAGTTCGACCGGCTGGAGATCCAGCACTTCTTCACCGTCTACAAGGACCTGGAGCCCGGCAAGTCGGTCGAGGGCGCCACCTGGGTCGGCCGCACCGAGGCCGAGGCCGAGATCGCCCGCTCCCGCAAGCGCCTGGCCGACCGCGGCGGCGAGCTGCCGCACTGACCGGCGCGCCACCGCGCTCCTGACACCGGGCTTCTGGCCAGCAGCGACGCCGCCCGCGACGGCACTGTCACCCGTCGCGGCGGCGTACTCAGCTCCCGCCCGCGGGCCGATCGCCGTGTGCGGCCCGCACCGCCGCCACGACCTCGCGCCAGGACGGCGCCCGGTGTTCGCCGGAGGCCCCGGGGTCGTGCAGGACGGTGACCGGCGGCATGGCGCGCAGGGTCTCCAGGCTGCGCCGGAAGGCGGGGTGGGCGGCGAGCTGCGGCTTGCACTGCGGCACGACGACCGTGGGCACGCCGTAGCCGGCCATCTCGCACAGCACACCGACGGCGAAGTTGTCGGCGAGGCCGAGCGCGAACTTGTTGACGCTGTTGAAGCTCAGCGGGCAGGCCAGGACGGCGTCGGGCGGCGGCAGGCTCTCGCCGGTGCCCGGCAGCCTGAACCGGACCCGCACCGGCTCCCCGGTCAGCGACTCCAGCTCGCCGGGGTCGTGGAAGCGGGTGCCCAAGGGGGTCGACAGCGCCGCCACCCGCCACCCGTCGGCCTGGAGCAGCCGCACCAGATCGGTGATCGGCTCCGGAGCGGAGGCCGCCGAAACGACGAGGTAGCAGACTGGCAGGCTCATGCCGAGAACCCTAAGGGCGTCGCGGGCCGGCCCATCGGCCGCGGGACGGGAACGGAGCCCCGGACATGCAGGACGTCGTCGACATGCGCGACGGGATCGACGCCGAGCTGGTGCGTGCCCTGCTGCGCGAGCAGCACCCCGACCTGGCCGGCCGGGACCTGCGGCCGGTGGCGGGCGGCTGGGACAACCTGCTGTGGCGGCTCGGCGACGACCTGGCGGTGCGGATGCCGTGCACGGAGCGCGGCCCGGCGCTGCTGCGCAAGGAGTTCCATCGGCTGCCGCCGCTGGCGCGGCGCCTGCCGCTGCCGGTCCCGGTGCCGCTGCGGCTCGGGGAGCCCTCGGCGCGCTTCCCGCGGAACTGGACGGTCGTGCGCTGGGTGCCCGGCGAACCGGCGGACCTGGCCCCGGTCGCACGCGGCGCCCACGCGGCCGACGCACTGGCCGCCTTCCTCCGCGCGCTGCACATCAGCGCGCCCGCCGACGCGCCCGCCGGTTCGGATCGCGGCGTCCCGCTCAGCGCCATCGCGCCCGAATTCGCCGGCAGGCCGCTCCCCGCGCGGGTCCGCGATGTCTGGGAGGACGCCCTGGCCGCGCCCGCCTGGACGGGCCCGCCGGTGTGGCTGCACGGCGACCTGCACCCCGCGAACGCCGTCGTCACCGACGGCACGCTGTCCGGCGTGATCGACTTCGGTGAGCTGTGCGCCGGCGACCCGGCGACCGATCTCGCCGCCGCCTGGCTGCTGCTGCCGGCGGGCGCGGACCGGCGCTTCTTCGACTCCTACGCCGCGGCCGACGAGGCGATGATCCGCCGCGCACGGGGCTGGGCCGTGCGCTGCGCCCTCGCCCTCATCGCCATCGGCGAGGCCGGCGACAAGGGCCTGCCCGGCGGCAAGCCCAGCTGGGGCCCTGCCGGGCGAAGCGCGCTCGACCGCGTCCTCGCCTCCGCCGCCTGAGGGCTCGGCCCCCGCGACGGCGCCCGCCACTCCGGTGGCGCCATCGCGGCGGGCTCGTCGCCCGGTCTCTCCAGGGTCACTACTTCTTCTCGTGCTTTCCGCCGCCCTCCTTCTTCGGCGGCGGCGCCGGCTCCGTGTCGCGCGAGGGGCCCGCGTGCTTCCCTGCCATGAGTCCTCCCGAGGTGAGGGGGTGGGTGGGCACACAATAGGCACGCACTGTCACGATCACGCCATGCGATGGCCGGATCGGGACAGGCCCGCTATAGGAGTCTTACCGGGAAGACACCCTGCGGGACCTGGGCTTTCACCCTGCCGCCACCTTCCGGACCCCGAGGGCCGCCATCGACCTCGTCGTCACTGTTCGTCACTGATCGTCCGGTTCAGCCGGCCGGGGCGTCGCGCGCCCGCAGCCGCAGCAGCCGGGCGATCCACGGGCGCAGGCCGGGCGGGCGGGGGTCGGGCACCGACGGGTAGGCGAAGACCGAGATCGGAGTGCCCTGGGCGCCGTGGGGTTCGGCCGCGGTGCACCAGGCGGCGGAGGTCCAGGTGGCCGCCCAGGCGGCGGCCAGGGCGGGGCGCAGTTCGACGTTGCGCTCCCACAGCTGCGCCAGGGCGATCGCGGCGTGAGCGGCGGCGTAGCCGTCATCGGGGTAGGCCTGCCCGGCCAGGTACGGGGCGACCACGCGGCCGCCGTGGCCGGCGCTCACCGCCCACCTCCAGTTGGCGGCGACCAGCCCGTGCACGGGCTCGGCCAGCCCGGCCGCGGCACCGTACATGTACTCCTGCCGGGCGCCGCTCAGCCGCTGGTTGGGGTACAGCCACTCGGTGTCGTCGGGCGCCGCGCCCGCGGCCAGCCACGACAGAGCGGTCAGCCCGCGTGCGGTCTGCAGGCGGCACAGCTCCCCGAGGTCTCGCGCCACCAGCCGGTACGGCTCCGACCACAGCGGCCACGGCACCCGCTGCGAGCGCGCCACCACGGCGGCCAGCCCCGCGCCGACCGGCTTGGGCCGCAGCCGGCCGTTGCCGAGCACCGTGTAGGCGGGTTCGGGCTCAGCCTGCGGAGGAGCTGTGGGTGGGGTCAGGGCTCGGTTCACTACTCCAGGTCAGGCGCACCGTGTGTTCGCCCGGGCCGAAGCTCAGGGTGGCTTCGCCCTCCGGCTGCACGTTCCGGTCCACGTCGACGGTCAGGGTCACCTGCTGGTCCTCGGCGAGGCTGCCGCCGGCCGGGGCCACCGTGACGGCCGGCCCGGCGCCGCCCACCGTCCACTCGACCGGGCCGCCGACGGCGGTGAGGATGAGCCGCCCGCTCGACTGGGAGGTACCGAGGGAGAGAGTAGCGGTCGAGAGCCGGAGTTGTCCGGGAGCGGGCGCGGTCGGACCCGGGCCGGTGGCGGACGCGCTCGTCGGCGCCGGGTCGCTCTGGTGGTCGCGCGTCGGCGGCCCCGCGCCGTCGCCGCGCGGCGGCGCCGAGGGCTCGCCCGGGCCGCGTGCGGACGTCGACGCGCTCGGATCGGCGGACAGCCGTCCGTCCGCGCCGCGTTCCGACGCCCCCGCCGAGCCGGGGACGGCGCTCCCCGCCGCCTCCTGCCCGCCGCCGTCGAACCAGTCGGTGCGCTGGGCTCCCGACCAGGTGCCGGCCGCGATGCTGGTCGCCGTCTCGGCGATGCCGCCGCCGAACTGGTGGAAGACCAGGGCGACGGCGGCCACCGCGCTGACGGCGGCGAGCAGTCCCGCCCACACCGGGGTGACGCCGCGCTCGGCGGCGCGCTGGGCGGGGAAGCCGTCGGGGCCGAAGTGCGCCCGCGCGGCGACGTGCCCCCGGTAGCCCTTCAGCTGCCGGTCGGTGAGGCAGCCGATCACCCGCACCCGCAGCCCGGTGGGTCGGCTCGCGACCGGCAGCAGGCTGAAGACCTTGGTGGCGGAGACATTGCGCGGGCGGTGCCGGCGGCAGGGTTCGCATTCGGCGGCGTGCCTGGCCAGCCGCTCCCGCAGCGCGCGGTCCATCCGGCCGTCCCAGTCGGCGAGCAGGCCGGCGCGTTCGGCGCAGCCGTCGTCGCCCTTGCGCGCCAGGATCTCCGCGGTCAGCGCGCGCTCCAGGTTCTCCCTGGCCCGGCGGAGCAGGGCCTGCGCCTCGCGGGCGGGGATCCCGAGCACGGCGGCGACCCCGATCGGCTCCAGCGCGTGCCGGGTGGTCAGCTCGATCGCCTCGCGCTCCGGCGCGGTGAGCGTGTCGGCGGTGTTCCAGGCCAGTACGCGCAGGTCGACGTCGTCCTGGTCGGGGGAGGCGACGGGGATGTCGCCGGGCTCCCCGACGGGGGCGCGGTGGCGCAGGCTCTCGGCGCGGGCGATCGCGTACAGCCAGGGCCGGAACAGGCTGGGATCGCGCAGCTTGCCGATGTGGGCCTGGGCCACGATGAAGGTGTCGCGCACCGCGACCTGGGCGGCGTCCTGGTCGCGCAGGTGGAACCAGCAGTACTGGAACACGCGCTCGGCATAGTCGTCATAGAGCACGGTGAACGCGTCGGGATCCTGGCCGCGCAGCGCCCCCACCACGAGTCGGTCGTCCATGACGGACGACATTAAAGCTTTTAAGGGTCGAGCCACTACCCATTCCGCCGAATGGATGTGCGACCCGTGTGCTTTGTCGTCCCGTGCACCATATTTCGCCGGGGTCAACGCGGGTCACTACGAAGCATCTTCGCAGTTCAGAGCCTTCTCAACCGCCACTTCGACGAATGTCCGAATCGACATTGACGGCATTCTCCGTCATTTCTGCGGACACATGCGCGGACATGCGCCTATTACTATTCGGTTTAGTAGGGGGCGTCGCCGGAATACGGCCGGAGAACGTCAGCGCCGGCGGCGCACGATCCGCCGCAGGGTGCGGGCTATCAGATCGGCCTGAGCGGCGCTGAGCGTTTCAGGGCGCTCCGCCAGATACCGCACCGCCCCGCGCGGGCTCGCCACCACCGCGCCGCCGGCCCGCGTCACCGGCTCGCTCAGCCGCCCGCTGACCGTGATGACCGCGACCACCGCGGCCGCCGGCCCGCCGCCGTCCACGGGCTCCCCGCCGGCCACCGGCTCCCCGTCCGCCCCGCGCTCCGGCACGCCGGCCTCCCACAGCTCCGGCAGCCGGGCCCGCAGCGCCGCGGTGAGCCGCGCCGCGCGCCGCTCGGCGCGCTCGATCGCGGCCGAGGCGGGCCGGCTGCCGATCCACAGCTCGCCGCCGCGCCGCGACACCTGGTGCAGCCACGAGCGCGGATCCAGGTGGTACACCCCGCCCGGGCCCACCAGCAGCAGGTGCGCGGCCCCCTCCGGCAGCTCGCGGTACCCGGCGGCGCGCAGCGCGCGCACCAGCCGCGCCTGGCCCGGCGAGGCGGGCAGCCGCGGCCCGAGCACCGCCACCAGCAGGTATCCGAGCGCGGTCAGGCCGCCCACCAGCAGCCCCGCGCGCCAGTCCAGGAAGCCGGCCGCCATCACGCCGACGGCGGCCGCCACCAGCAGCCGCACCACCGCCCGCGCCGTGCGGGCCCCCCACTCGCCTCGCGGACCCGGGCGCACCGGATCTCCCCCTGCGTCGGCGGGCCGGCTGTCGGCGCCGGTAGGCCCGCTCATCTCACCCCCGTCAGCTCGTCCGGGCCCCCCGGCGAGAGCGTCGGCGGGGGCCGGAGGCCGTGCGGCGGCGCGGGCGGCCCGCACATCGCACCCGGGCGCCACCGCCTGCCATGCCATCACCGAATCGGAACCTCCGCAACGCCTTTGGCGCTGATCATCGCGCGTATGCGCTGCCGAGGCGCCGAAGCGGCCGTCAGCGCGGCGGCGTGGCGGCCTCGTCGGCCCGTACGGCCAGCAGCTCGGCCACCCACTCGGGACGGCTCAGATTCGGGCAGTGCCCGGTGGGCAGTTCGAGCACGCGCGCCTCGGCCATCGGGAATGCGGCCGAGACCAGCTCCGGCATCCGGTCGCGGGTGCCGCGCACGAAGGTGGCCGGCACGCTCCGTCAGCCGGCGCCGCGCAGCGGCTGGGTGCCGACGACCGGATTGGACGGGACCAGCCGGTCCAGCGCGGCCCGCGTCCGCTCCTCGTCGCAGTCGTGGAAGAGCCTGTGCCGGGCGGAGTCGGGCAGCAGCTCGATCATGCCGTCGCCGCGGACGCGCACGGACTCGCCCGCCTCCCCGCCGCCGGCCGCCGGCGGGGAGGCGGCGCGGGCCAGGTCGGCCATGCTCTCGCCGGCGTCGGGCACCGCGCCGGCCAAGTAGACCAGGTGCGCCACCGCGCCGTCCGCCTCCGCGGCGGCCTCGGTGACGACGGCTCCGCCGTAGGAGTGGCCGCACAGCACCACGGGGCCGTCCTGCCCGGCGACCGCCGCGCGCACCGCCGCGGCGTCGTCGTGGAGGTCGCCGCCGGGTCCGGCCGCCGAGGCGGTGGAGCTGGGCAGCGGGACGCTCACCGCGCGCATGCCTCGGCCGGCCAGGATCGCGGCCACCGGCTCCCAGGACCAGGGGCCGAGGAAGTTGCCGTGGACCAGCACCACGGTCAGGGGAGCACGCGTCGCCATGAAGCAGACGCTATACCGGATAACGGCCGAACACCGGATTCCGGCCGAGCCGGTCGCGACGGGGCCGCCGCGGGCGGGTCCCGCGGACACGCGGGGCACCGGAGTCGGCGTTCGGCTTGACACGGCCGACCGGGGTTGGTGTGCTTGCTGCCATGCACGCGCACCCCTTCCCCACCTGGAAGGCACACTTCGGCAGCCGCCCCGTGGCCGGCGCCCTGTGTTGTTGTCGCGTGCGCTGACGCACCGCTGAGCCGGCCCGCCCCTTCTCCACGGCGGAGCCGCCGCCCTCCCGTCTTCGCTCCGGCGCCTTCGCGCCGGTCGTTCCCGCGTTCCCGGACGCTCTCCGGCCGGCCCTGCGCCGGCCGCCGCTCCGCCATCTTCCGGCCCACCGCCGCGCCGCACGCTCCGGCCCGGCGGGCGCCGCCCAGTGAAGGACCCCACCTTGGCCACCGACGTGACCACCGCAGCCGTCCGCTCCGACGACCTCGCCACCATCGGCGACATCGTGCTGGCCGGCCGGCCCAGCGGCTACGAACGGCTCTGCCCGTGCCCGGCCGCCGCCCGGCCGACCTACGGGCTGCTCGCCGAGGCCGCCGAGCGGGCGGCCGCCGCCCTGTCCGGCGCCGGCGAGCTCGGAACCGGCCATCCGGTCGTGCTGCGCGGCGACGGCTGGGAGGTGCGCGCGCTGGTGGTGCCCTCCGACCAGGTGGTCGCGGTGCCGCCCGGGGCGCTGCGCATCGTGTCGGGGCGCGGCCACCTGATCGCGAGCTCCCTGGACGGGCGCCTGCTGGACATCAGGGCGGCGGCGCGCGGCCGCACCCGGGTGCTCGGCTCCGGGCGGCGGCACGAACTGCTGAACGCCGGCGCCGAGCCGGCGGTGGCGGTCTACGCCCGCTCGCGCTGACCCGACGGGGCCAGGGGCCGCCCGGCCAGCCCCCGCCGGATCAGCTCGATGCCGCGCAGCACCGCCGCCATCCGCTCGCCCTCCTCGGCGTAGAGCCGCATCAGCTGCTCCACGGCGTGCACCGGGACGGCGTCGCGCAGGTCGACCCGGGCGGTGCGGTATCCCGCGCGGGCCGCTTCGAGCGCGGCCGCGGTGTGGTCGCGGGCGATCCGGGCCAGGATGACGGGATGGCGCCGCAGCAGGCCGTGCACGCGGTAGTCGGCCGGGAGCCGGTCGAGCAGCCACTGCACGGCGCTGCGTTCGAAGGTCTCGGAACCGGGGGGATGCACCCCTTCGGGCCATTCGGGCGGAAGCTGCTCGGGCATGCCCCAAGAATAGAACAGAATCGAACGGATGTTCGATTCTGTTCCCGGCCTCGTCGCGCCCGGCGCCCGGCGGCGCGCCTCACTCCGCGGCGGGCCTCCCCGACGCGCCCGCGCCGCTCTCGGCCTGCTGCTCCTCAAGCGCCACCCTGATGGCGTTCTCCGCGGCGTCCACCGCGGCGCGCGCCGTGATCGCGTTGGTGTGCGCGCGCTCCAGCTCGTCCAGCGCGATGCAGTCGAACGACACCCGCGCGTCGTGGATGGCGAGCTCCAGCTGGCGTGCCGCCTCGTCCAGGTTCAGGCTCATGTCCGGCGACTCCTTCGCAGGGCGCGTCGGCCCTCAAGATCGTTACTTTTCACCTGACTCAGATACCCACTGTCTGCGGGCTAACCACCGGGGCGGACGCGCGGAGCCGGCCGCGCCGGCCCCTGGCGACGCGGCGCTGCCGGACGGCACAGCGGATGACTGTCAGTATTGATTCGATAACAGCCGCGGGCGGGACGTTCCAAGTACCCGAAGCCGGGTAAGCCGCTGCAATTCGATCATCCCCGGCACCGGCCGCGCGGCCGGTGCGCGCCGACGAAAGGGGGAAGACGCCGACGGCGTCGACGACCCGTGCCAGACAAAGACCCCGGTCCCGTCCACCTGACGCCCGCCAACGGCTCGCTCCCCGACGACGAAGGCCGGCTGCCCGCGTCGGCCGCTCCCCCGCCCGCCGCCGACGACGACGTGGCCGACATGCTCTACGAGCCGCCGGCGCAGACGGCCGAGCGCAGGCCGCGCACGGACTGGGCCGTCTTCGGCACCGCGGCCGCCGCGGCCCTCGCCTTCGTGGTCTGGGGCATGTCCAGCGCCGAAAGCCTGGCGGCCGTCTCCTCGGCCATCCTCGGCTGGCTGGTGCACAACGGCGGCTGGGCCTTCGTGCTGGCCGCGTCGGGCTTCGTGGTCTTCGCGCTGTGGATCGCCTTCAGCCGCTTCGGCAAGATCCGGTTGGGCCGCGACGACGAGGAGCCGGAGTTCCGCACCTTCTCGTGGATCGCGATGATGTTCGCCACCGGCATGGGCATCGGCCTGATGTTCTACGGCGTCAACGAGCCGATCGCGCACTACACCTCCCCGCCGCCCGGCTCCGACGTCTCCACCGAGGCGCTGCGCGTGGAGACGGCGCTGGGCACCACCCTGTTCCACTGGGCGCTGCACCCCTGGGCGATCTACGCGGTGGTGGGCCTGGCCATCGCCTACGGCACCTTCCGGCGCGGCCGGCGCCAGCTGATCAGCTCGGCCTTCGCGCCGCTGTTCGGCGCGAAGAACGTGCGCGGCACGGCCGGGAAGGCCATCGACGTGATGGCGATCTTCGCCACCCTGTTCGGCTCGGCCACCTCGCTCGGCCTGGGCGCGCTGCAGATCGTCGGCGGCTTCGAGCAGCTGGGCTGGGTGCCCGAGGTGAGCATCCCCGTGCTGGTGACCGTCATCGCCGTGCTCACGCTCGCCTTCGTCGCCTCGGCGGTGTCGGGGATCGCCCGCGGCATCCAGTGGCTGTCCAACATCAACATGGTGCTGATGGTGGTCTTCCTGATCTTCATCTTCGTGGTCGGCCCCTCGATCTTCCTGCTGAACCTGGTGCCAACCACGATCGCCAGCTACCTCAACGAGCTGGTGCCGATGGCGGGGCGCACCGAGGCCTTCGGCGGGCAGGAGACGGCCGAATGGCTCGCCACCTGGACCGTCTTCTACTGGGCCTGGTGGATCTCCTGGACGCCCTTCGTCGGCATGTTCATCGCCCGCATCAGCCGCGGCCGCACCATCCGGCAGTTCGTCGCGGGTTTGCTGCTGGTGCCCAGCCTGGTCAGCCTGATCTGGTTCGTCATCTTCGGCGGCACCGGCATCAGGCTGGAGCAGGGCGGGGCGAACCTGGGCGCCCTGGCCGACAGCCCCGAGGCGCAGCTGTTCACCATGCTCCAGGCCTTCCCGTGGGACGTCGCGGTGAGCGTGCTGGTCATCGTGCTGGTCGCCATCTTCTTCGTCACCGGCGCCGACTCCGCCTCGATCGTGATGGGCACCCTCTCGCAGCGCGGCAGCATCTCGCCGCAGCGCCCCTTCGTCATCACCTGGGGTGTGCTGATCGGCGCGGTCGCCGCGGTCATGCTGCTGGTCGGCGGCGATACCGCGCTCAGCGGCCTCCAGCAGATCACGATCATCGTCGCGGCGCCGTTCACCGTGGTGATGGTGCTGCTGTGCGTCGCACTCTACCGCGACCTGCGCAGCGACCCCGTGGTGCTGCGCGGCGCGAAGGGCTCGGAGGTGGTCGAGGCGGCGGTGATCAGCGGCGCCACCACCTACGGCACCGACTTCCAGCTGGAGGTCTCCCCCGTCGCGGACGACGCCGACCCCGGTTCGGGCGCCGGCTCGCTGCCCGACGGGCCGCCGCCCGCCGACGGCGGCGCGGACTCTCCGCCGCCCGGGCCCGAGCGGCCCTGAGCCGCGGCCGTCCGCCCGGGCCCGGTGGGCCCGGGCGGACCCGCGTCCGGCCGCTTCCGCCGCCGGCAGCGCCCGGTATCGGCGTTTCGTCCCGTCCAGGTTCGGTAACCCGTGGAGTACCCGACCCAGGAGGAGACAGATGGCCGAGACGCCGTCGCAGTCCGGCACGAACGGCGAGGAGAGCGAGAAGCAGCGCGTCGACCGCAACTTCGCCGAACTCCTCCAGGCCGCGAGGGTGGCCGTCACCGGCGTCCAGGTCCTGTTCGCCTTCCTGCTCACCGTGCCCTTCTCCGAGCGCTTCGAGGACGTCACCAGCACCAGCCACTGGCTGTTCTACGTCTCGCTCGTCGGCGCCGCCATCGCCTCGGTCTGCTACATCACCCCCGCCGCCCAGCACCGCATCCTGTTCCGCCAGGGCCTCAAGGACCAGCTGGTCCGCCGCTCCAACCACTACGCCATCGCCGGAGGGGCCGCCCTCGCCGTCTCGATGACCGCCGCCACCCTGCTGGTCACCGACTTCCTGTTCCACAACTGGCTGGCCGTCGCCACCGCCGGAGTCATCGCCCTGTTCGCCGCCTGGGCCTGGTTCGTCCAGCCCGCCATCGCCCGCCGCAACGGCCGGTAGCCGCGGCGCCCGGGCCGGACCGCTCAGGTGACGGGCGCCGTCCAGGCGGCCCGCCAGGTCTCCGGTCCGACCACCCCGTCGACCGCGAGCCCCTTCTCCGCCTGGAACGCGCGGCAGACCCGCTCGGAATCGGGCCCGTACCGCCCGTCGGCGACGATGGTCCAACCCCGGTCGCGCATCCGCCGCTGCCAGGTGCGGGCCGCGTCGGACTCGCGCACCGGCGGCTGCGACAGGTACACACCGGGCCAGGCGGGGATGCCGTCACCGCCCGGCTCACCCGGGTCCTCCCCGCCGCCCACCGAGCCGTCCCCCTCGCCTCGGAAGCCGCCGTTCTCGACCAGCGCGTACAGCACGTCGCCCGGGCACTCGGTGGCGATGAAGTCGCGGTGCCCGCGCACCGCCCCCGCCACCCCGCGGTCCATCAGATAGGCCCGCAGGTCGCGCACCCCCCGCACCTGCTCGTCCGTCGGCCGCTCGCTGCCGCCGAGCATCAGCGTGACGGAGTACCAGTTCGCGTTCCCCGAGGTCGTCCCCTGCGCCGCCTGGTACCGGTTGAGTCCGCGGCCGGTGAAGACCTCGCCGTGGCGGCAGGCGGAGAAGCTGTTGCCGGTGAAGTAGACCGTCCCCTTGCGCCGGGCCAGCCAAGTGGCGTTCGGGGTGGTCGGGCACCAGATGTGCCCGGCGTAGGTCCGCGTACCGATGGAGAACGCCGACCTCGGGGCGGCGGCCGCCGGCTTCGGAGCGAAGTAGGACTTGCGCCTCAGCTCCACCTTCCACATGTCGTAGGCGGTCGACGCGGTGGGCGGCCTGCGGCGCAGTGATGTCGCGTAGCCGGCGACCGTGGCGGCGAACTGGAACGCCTCCGCGGCCGACCGGTCCTTCCGGCTGAGCGCCCGGGAGTCGTTCGTGCGGTGGTTGTGCCCGCCGCCCAGCAGTGAGACCGCGATGAACAGTTCGAGCTGCGCCTTCGTGAGGGACAACAGGAACGCATGGCTCGGCACCCGGCCCGGCGCGTGTTCCAGCAGGACCCGGCCGGCGTCGACGGACAGGTGGAACTCGGCCGAGTGGCGGTTGTGCGCCTCACGCCACCGCGGCGCGCCGTCCGTGCCGGAACCCGTACGGGGGAAGCGGTCGGATGGCGGGCCGAAGAGGACGTGCAGGGCGGCCCGGATGCGGTCGGTGTCGGCCGGGTTCCGCACGAGGGGCTGGTAGATCGTCACCCCTGTGCTCGCCTCGCGGCTCCCGCTCTGCGGCTCGATGTGCCCCTCGGTCCAGAACCAGGCCACCAGTTCGACCAGCGCGTCCGACCACTTCTGCTCGGTCGGGAGATCGGCGCGGGGGGCGGCCAGCGGCACCCTGTCCCGGTACGTGAGGGTCCCGGTGGTGGCCCATCGGCGTTCCCTGCCCTGGACGCTGAGCGGTGCGGCTCCGGTGGCCGCCCCGGTGCCGTCCGCCTCGTGCCGGCGTTCGGTTCCGGTCTTCCGGTAGAAGCGCTCCACCGGCCAGCGGTGGTTCGGGGTCGTCAGGGAGGAGTGGCCGGAGCCCTCCATCAGGACCAGTTCGCGCGGCATCGCGGGGAAGACGTTCACCGCCAGCAGGGGCTGCCACTCCGACATGCCCGTCTCGTGGTCGAGGGTGAGGACGGGGTCCCCCGGCTCGATCTGCCGGAACGTACGCCACCCGGCGGCGGTGAGGATCTCGGTCTCCTCGTCGACGCAGTACCCCACGTCCGCCCACCCGTTGCCGTTGATGTGGTCGGAGCGGATGCGCTTCCAGTAGGCGACGCACTCGTCGTGGCCGTCGAGGTCGGTGGCGGGTCCGTTGTAGTGGACGACGAGGCCGGAGCGCGGGTTCGCGTAGTCGGCGCCGGACGGGCCCCAGCCGAAGTAGGAACGGGGTCGAAGGATCACCGCAAGCCCCTTTCTGTGGCGGGAGCCGCTGGCGCGCGGGCTCCCGCTGGCATCGTGCACAGAGGGTGTCGGCTTCGACCATGGGCGTGACGGACCGTTGTGAAACCGTAGCCGTCGCGCTCCGCGCGTCGCCTTGACAACGATGTCAGGCCGGTCGTGCCCTGAAGGAGGAAGGGCGCGTCCGTCCTGTCCCGTTTCTCACGGCGCCGGCGGTTACGCTGTCCCGATGGGCATGATGATGGCGGTCAGCTTCGAACGCTACGGCCGGCTGTACTACCTCGACCCCGGCTCGACCGCCCCCCGCGTCGGCGACAAGGTGCTGGTGCCCACCGAGTCCGGGCCCGAGGTGGCCGAGTGCGTCTGGGCGCCGCAGTGGGTGAGCGACGACGTCGACGGCTTACCCGTCTGCGCCGGGCTCGCCGGCGACGGCGACCTCGCCCGCGACGAACGCAACCGCGCCCGCCGGGCCGAGGCCAGGTCCGTGTCCAAGCGGCTCATCCGGCGCCACGGCCTGCCCATGAAGGTGGTCGGCGTCGACTACCTCGACCGCGCCGGCAGCTTCACCGTCTTCTTCTCCGCGCCCGACCGGGTCGACTTCCGCGCCCTGGTCCGCGAACTGGCCCGCGCGCTGCACGCCCGCGTCGAACTGCGCCAGGTGGGCCCGCGCGACGAGGCGCGGCTGCAGGGCGGCATCGGGCCGTGCGGCCGCGACCTGTGCTGCGCCACCTTCCTGCGCGACTTCGAGCCCGTCTCGGTGCGGATGGCCAAGGACCAGGACCTTCCCGTCAACCCCATGCGCATCGCGGGCGCGTGCGGGCGGCTGATGTGCTGCCTGAAGTACGAGCACCCGCTCTACCAGGAGTTCAAGGCCACGGCGCCGCGCACCGGCAGCCGGGTCTCGACCCCCGAGGGCGAGGGCACCGTGGTCGGCCACAAGGTCCCGTCCGACTCGCTGGTGGTGCGCCTCAACGACGGAGGGCGCCGCTGCGTGTGCTCCAGGGCCGAGGTGTGCGGCCCCCGGCAGTCCTATGAGAAGGCCCACCGGGATCCGGGCGGTGACGGCGGCACGGAATGACGCTCCGCCGCGTCCAATCTTCGGCCGTCCCGCTCCGGCCGGCCCCGTCCCGTCCCGCTGCTTCGTGTCGCTTCCTGCGCTAATGCGATGATGCGGGATGATGGCCGAGGTCGTCCGCACGTCGTACGAAGGATTCCGATGCGCCCAGCCGCTCCCGCCGCCGCTCTGCTCGCGCTTGCCATGCTCGCGGCCTGCAGCTCCGCCAACGGCTCCGAGCCGGAGGCGTCGGCCTCCGACCTGCTGGGCGGCACCCCCGAGCTGGCCGAGTTCTACGGCCAGGAGCTGGCCTGGGAGGACTGCGGCGACGGCTTCCAGTGCGCCACCTTCGAGGTGCCGATGGACTACGAGGCGCCCGACGGCGACCGCGTCGAGATCGCGGTGAACCGGCTGCCGGCCGCGGAGCCCTCAGAGCGCATCGGCTCGCTGGTCCTCAACCCCGGCGGCCCCGGTGGCTCCGGCATCGAGTACGCCGCGGCCGCCCGGCTGGTCACCTCGGCCGGGCTGCAGCAGCGCTTCGACATCGTCGGCTTCGACCCCCGCGGCGTCGGCCAGAGCACCCCGCTGTCGTGCATGTCCGCCGATGAGATGGACGAGGTCTTCTTCGAGTCCGACGGCGGCGACGAGATGGCGGAGCTGGAGGCCGACAGCCGCGCCTTCGCCGAGGCCTGCGAGGCCAACGCCGGCCCGCTGCTCGGCCACGTCGGCACCGACGACGTCGCCCGCGACCTCGACGTGCTGCGCGCCCTGCTCGGCGACGAGCAGCTGAGCTACATGGGCGCCTCCTACGGCACCTACATCGGCGCCTACTACGCCGAACTCTTCCCCGACCGCGCCCGCGCGCTGGTGCTGGACGGCGCCGTCGACCCCCAGCTGGACGCGCTGGAGGTCGCCATCGAGCAGGCCGAGGGCTTCGAGACGGCCTTCGACGCCTACGCCGCCACCTGCGTCGTCAAGGACGACTGCCCGCTGGGCACCGGCGTCACGGTGGAGGAGGCGCGCGCCAACCTCACCGAGCTGGTCGAGAGCGTCGAGGGCGAGGACCTGGAGAACAACAAGGCCGGCGGCGAGCCCATCGACTCCGAGGTCGTCCTGGAGGGCGTGCTCGCCGCCCTCTACAGCCCCGACAGCTGGACCCAGCTCAACCAGGGCCTGACCGACGTCGCCGAGGAGGGCAACGGCACCCGCATGCAGGCCCTGGTCGACGCCCTGTACGAGCGCGAGGACGAGGAGGCGTACACCAACTCCACCTCGATGCTCTACGCCGTGAACTGCCTGGACTACCCCACCCCGCGCGAGACCGACGCCTTCGAGGAGGCCGCCGAGGAGGCCGAGGAGGCGGCCCCCCTGTTCGGCGCCGACGTGGTGTGGGGCTCGCTGCCCTGCGCCTACTGGCCCGTCGAGGGCCCGGCCGAGCCCCCCGTCCTCACCGGCGCGGGCGCCGCCCCCATCCTCGTCGTCGGCACCACCCGCGACTCCGCCACCCCCTACGTCTGGGCCGAGGCCCTCGCCGAGCAGCTGGAGTCCGGCGTCCTCCTCACCCGCGACGGCGACGGCCACACCGGCTACATGATGGGCGACAGCTGCATCGACCAGGTCGTCGACACCTACCTCATCGACCTGGAGGTCCCCTCCGAGAGCACCGTCTGCTGGGGCGGCTGACCCGCCGGCCACCAGGGCGGCCGACCCGCCCGCCCCGCAATCCGGATGCGCCCGAACCCCCGATCCACTAGGGTCCGAGCGTATGCCCGCTGCGCTAGACTCATAGAGCCTCGCGGCCCGTCCGCGAGCACCCGCCGCCTTAGCTCAGTCGGCCAGAGCGACGCACTCGTAATGCGTAGGTCAAGGGTTCGATTCCCTTAGGCGGCTCCGCAAAGCCCCGGGTCAGATGGCATCTGACCCGGGGCTTTGATGTACCTACGCCTTGCAGGCTCAGCAGGTGCGACCTTGTGAAGCCACGTGTGGGAGCGAGGCGTGAGCGGAGGTGCACTTGATCGTGCGCTCGTCTTCGTGAAGCGTCTTCCAGCACCTATCGCCAAAACCATGTAGCGGAAGGCTTTATAGGGCTGCAATCCTCATACGAGGCTGGCACGCTCTGTTTCGATAGTCTGAGCAGTTCTGTCGGGAGCGGTCGTTGGGAGAGCGGATGGGTAACGGCGCGCCAGGGATGCCCCTCGAGGTGCAGCACATCAGGAGGGCTCTGCTGCGCGAGTTCGAAGGCCGGATCTCCATGGACGATTTCGAAAAGAAGGATCCCAAGGAGCGCGAGACGGCATTGCTGTCAAGGGCCATGTCCGCGAAGGCCGCCCGAATCCTCGCTGACTGCACCTCAGACGAAGCGGCGGCGTGGGTGATCGACGGCCGGGACGACTTCGGTATCGACTGCGTCGCGTTCTCCGCCTCAGGGTCCGAACTCTGGCTGATCCAGGCCAAGTGGAAGGACAAGGGTACGGCCGGATTCGACACGGGAGCGGCGCTCAAGTTGGTCCATGGGCTGAAGAAGCTCGACAACCGTGATCTCGACCACTTCAACGAGCGCTTGCAGTTGCTCGCGGATCGCGTGCACGGCGTCCTCAGGCTGCCTACGTGCAAGGTGAACCTGGTCGTCGCACTCATGGGGGACGG
The DNA here is from genome assembly GCF_003002095.1 of Allonocardiopsis opalescens. Lineage (GTDB taxonomy): Bacteria > Actinomycetota > Actinomycetes > Streptosporangiales > Streptosporangiaceae > Allonocardiopsis > Allonocardiopsis opalescens. The sequence continues at coordinate 237,136 of NZ_PVZC01000005.1, forward strand.
TCATCTCTCCCGGGAGACCCGCAAGATCCTGAACGAGGCGGCCGAGGAGTTCGGCGGACGCGGACGCACCGTGGAGTACCGGGTGCTGGACCAGAGTGACTTCCACCGAGCGATCCGGGAGGACCTGGAGCCGCAGCCGATCACTCTCGAGGCGACCATGGACCGCGAATGGTACAGCCGCGAAAATCCGTACAAGGCAGTGATTGGTGAGATCAGCGCTGATCAGCTCGCGCGCTGGTACGGCGGCAAGGGCAATAACGAGGGACACGGCGAACGCCTCTACCACCGCAATGTCCGAAAGTCACTGGGGCTCACCGGGGTCAACCAGACCATGGTGGAGTCGATGCTGGAGGACCCGGAAGGATTCCTCTACCGCCACAATGGCATCACGGTACAGTGCGACAAGATCGAGCAGGGGTATTACGCCAAGAGAGCGGTCGGCCATCCCACCACCCTCACCCTGCACAACGCCAGCGTGGTCAACGGTGCTCAGACGGTGACCTCCGCCTTCCGGGCGTACGAGAGAAACCCCGACGCCGTCGTGGAGGCGTATGTCCTGGTACGAATCATCTCCCTGGAGGGAGCACCGGAGGGCTTCGGAAACTCCATCACTAATGCCACCAACACGCAGAACCACATGGAGCGCCGGGACTTCATCGCCATCGACGCCGTCCAGAGTGAGATCCAGAAGGACTTCCGTCTCTCCCTCGACAAGGAGTACGTCTTCCGGCGGGGCGAACTGGACCCTGCCCCCGAGTCGGGCTGCTCGGTAACAGAGGCGGCCACGGCCCTGGCGTGCATGCACCGGGACCCGTCGCTCGCCGTGCGGGTCAAGGGCTCCACGAACGCGCTGTGGGCGGAAGGCCCGGGAGGCGCCTACACCATGCTCTTCGGCCAGCAGCCAGCCGCCCAGCAGATTTGGCGTGCGGTGCAGGTCTTCAGGCTGGTGCGAGACCGACTGACAGAACTACGAGCAAAATTCAGCGGACGCCCGGCCGCCATCGTGGACAGTGGAGCACTGCTGGTGGCCCATTTGGTTTTCCAGCGGATCGGCAGAGAGCGGTTCGACGAGCCGGATGACGAGTGGGCCGCAGTGCTCGCCGACGTACCCGATCAGGTACGCGCCGTGCTTCCCTGCCTCATCACCATGGTGGACACCCTTTTCACGAACAAGAGTTACGTCACGAGCACCTTCGCCAACGAGGAGCGCTGCGCGCGACTGGTCGCCGCGGTTCTGGGGGTTCTCGAACGCGGCACCGGTCCGGATTCCCCCATGAACCTCAAGGCCCTCATGGCGGGCACGAAGCGGAGGCGGCAACGGCGGCCCCAGACGGTCCGCATACTCGTCGACCACGAGGCCATCAGCGACGGCACGCCCCTCGTATACGCCCCCACCACCGTGGAGGAGCTGGCCATCGGCGCATGGCTCGACGAGGACCCCCGCCGTCGCCGGGCGAGTTGGGTGAACGACCGAAGGACCCCCATCCTCTGGGAGGCCGACGGCAAGCGGTACTCGCCGACGGGACTGGTCGCCCAGATGTGGAACGCGGCCGACTGGAAGGAGCAGTGGAGCGCGGTTCAGGGCCCCAAGCAGTGGAAAGTTCCGGGCGAGGGCACCTTGGTGGAGATCGCTGAGGGGGTCTGGCAGCGAATCACGGACGAAGGAGAGGCGGGGGAAGAGAACTCGGCGTAGTAAGCGGGCACGGCTCTGAGCGCCGAGAGATCCGGCTGCTCCGCTTCGAATCGCACCCCCGGCGCCACGACGCTCAGGTGGAACGGGGCAGACCGGTAATGACGCAGGAAGGGGTGGCGACGACCGGGGCCGCCGGACTTGTACCGGAAGCGCCCGATCGTTGCGTTCACTGTTCGGGCAGCGCCTCTGCGACCTGGCGGAAGTGGGCGGCTGCCTCCTCGAGCCGATCCGCCACTTCCAAGGCGATTTCCTTGGGGGAGCCGAAGTCGTCCAGTTCCGGAGCCAGATGGGCCTTGAGGTCGAGGCTCGTCTTCGGGCGAGCGAGGAGTTCCGCCACCGGGTAGCGGCGGAAACGTCTCGACTCGGTCCGTGCGGTGAAGCCCTTCTCCGGAAGGCAAGAGGCGACGAAGTCGTCGAAGTCGGCCTCGGCGACCGGATTGCCGGTGTCGGTGTGGTGGTTGCCCGTCCGGGCGTCGTACACCCACAGGTGCTGGGTTGCGGGTTCACCGCTCGGCTTGGGCGCGGACTTCGTGAAGAAGAGGATGTTCGACTTCACGCCCTTGCGGTGGAACAGCCCGGTCGGAAGTCGAAGAAGGGTGTGGACATCGCAGTTCCTCAGCAGGTTCTGACGTACGGTGACCGCCGCACCGCCGCCGAAGAGGACTCCGTCCGGCACGAACACCGCCGCCCGCGCACCCTGCGGCAGGGTGATAGCCAGGTGCTGGAGGAAGTTGGTGGGAAAGTCCCCGTACGCCCAGAAGTCATCGCGCATGGTGGCGTCGGGCTGGACGCCGTTGCTCTTGAACGGCGGGTTGCAGATCGCCACGGTGGGCGCAGAAGACTCGGCGCGGGCCACCGGGGTCTTGCGCTTGAGGGTGTCCGCGAGCCGAACGGGGGCAGGATCGGCGAACGGACGGCCGGTGTGCAGGAGGATGTTCAGCATGGCGAGCCGGCACATCTGCGCGTCGAGGTCGGCGCCCGCGAGGGCGGTCGGCGGCAGCTGACGGTTCGCGGCGAGCATTGCATAGTACGCGGCGATGAGCGTCGTGCCCGTACCGCACGCAGGATCGATCACGATGTCCTCGGGGCCCACGCCGAGCACCTTGGTGATGGCGTTCAGGACCGGGAGGGGTGTGAGGGTCTGACCGGTCTCGATCTTGAGGTCGATGTCGTCGCGGCAGTCCCGGAGCATCCGTGAGAAGGCACGGCCCAACTCGGTCTGGGGAACGGCCAGCCATCGGTAGGGGTCGATCCGCTCGACGATCAGTTTGTTGAGCTCGGCCATGCGGTCGAGGTCCCAGGGCTGGGCGTCACGGAAGACGACGCTCGCGGTCTCGCGGTCGGGATGGCCGGAGAGTTGCTGGTCACCAAGATCGTTCAAGAGCTTGGTGAACCCGGTGTGCAGGGCGTCACCGCTGAGCAGAGCCAGATCCGGCCAGGCGCCAACGGGCGCTACGGGCTGCTGCGCGAAGCGGCCTGCTCTCTGAGCGCGCTCGTGGTCCAGCTTGAGGAACAGCAGATAGCCGACGTGCTCCACGAACTGGAGGCGGGTGATGGCTCGAGTGCTCGTTTCCTCGCGGTAGAACTTCCAGAAGCGGTCCGCTATCACGTCACCGGTCCAGGACGCCTCTGGTCTTACGCTTGCCGCTGCCGCGCTGTCGCCTCGGCCGAACCCGTTGGCCATGTGCCACTCATCCTTGTGTTCAGTCCCTGGCGGGCCGCCCGCGTCCGTGCTGCCGGTACGAACGCAAGGGGACCATGCCTTTCCGTTCCAGGGAGCGGACCCCGGTAAGCCCTCACGCCACCGGGAAGCCCGTGCGTGGCTTGGCGGGGAGCGAGAGGGACCGGAGGGCTATTGCTCCTGAGTTGTGCCGTCGTCCGTTGTACCGTCGTGGGAAGTGCTGGTGGTAGCAGTGAAGCCGTCGGTCGTCCTGCTGCTCGCGGCCTTCTTCAAGGCCTGTGCCACTGCGGTGAACTCCGCCAGGGCCGTCTCCAAATCCTCCACGATCTGCTGCGCGATCACGTCTGGGGGCGCGAGCGTCGCGGAGGAGGCGGAGGCCGACTGAAGCACGGTCAGGTCGAGGTTGACCTTGTCACGGGCGATCAGTTCATCGTACTCGTACGATCGGAAACGCTCACTTGGCTTTCGGGCCGAGTAGTCCGTGCCGCCGGAGTGGAACGCGGCGACGAACTCGTCGAGGTGCTCGCGGCGCAGGGCGCGCTGCTTGAGCGTGAAGCGCTGATCGGTGCGGAAGTCGTAGACCCAGAGCCGTTTGGTCGCGGGCTTGCCGCCGGGGCGGGGCGGACGCTTGTCGAAGAAAAGAACGTTCGCCTTGACGCCATTGGCGTAGAAGATGCCGGTGGGCAGACGCAGCAGGGTATGGACGTCGGTGAGGTCCAGCAGGCGACGGCGGATCTCCGCACCCGCACCGCCCTCGAACAGCACATTGTCGGGCAGGACCAGGGCGGCGCGGCCGTTCGTCTTCAGCAGGGTGTAGATGTGCTGGACGAAGTTGAGCTGTTTATTCGTAGTCTGCGTCCAGAAGTCCTTGCGGGAGGTGTACGCCTCGCCGGTGACCGAGCCCACGCCGAAGGGCGGATTGGCGAGCACGATGTCGTAGAACTTGTGCGGCGACTTCGCGAGAGAATCTTGGATGGTGATCAGCGGGCGGGCCTCGGATGTGCCGATGCCGTGCAACAGCATGTTCATCAGCGCCAGCCGGGCTGTCTCCCGGACCAGTTCGTAGCCGGTGATGGCACCTGTCTGGAGCTTGCGTGCCTCGTCGCCGTAGAGTTGCTCTTCGTAGCGCTCGACGATGTGGGCATACGCGGCGATGAGGAAGCCGCCGGTGCCGCAGGCGGGGTCGGTGATCGATTCGCCGGGACGCGGCTGCACGCAGTCGACCATGGCGTCGATGAGCGGGCGCGGTGTGAAGTACTGGCCGGCGCCTGTCTTGCGATCCTCGGCACCACGCTGGAGCAGGCCTTCATAGGCGTCGCCCTTGAGGTCCAGGTTCTCGCGGGTCCAGGTGTAGGGGTCGATCAGATCCTTGATGAGGCGTTCCAGGACGGCGGGCTCGTGGATCTTGTTCTGCGCCTTGGTGAACACCTCGCCGAGCATCGTCCCGCCCTTGCGGCCCAACTGGCGCAGGACGTGCTCGTAGTGGACCACAAGCTCCTCGGCCGACCGACTGGTGAGACTCGGCCAGTCCAGGCCCGGCGGTACCAGCGGCTCCTCCGGCATATTCCGGCGGAACCTGGCCGGCCGGTTGGCACGCTCGTCCGCCATTTTCAGGAAGAGGAGGTACGTCAACTGCTCGACGTAGTCGAGGGTGGAGACGCCCGAGTGGCGCAGCAACTCGCAGTACGACCAGAGCCGGTTGACGAGCGTCGATGTCGTCTCCCCGGCGGAGCGGCGGAAGCCTGGGGCGGTGGCGCTGTTCATGAGGGCGGCGGTGGTGCTCACTGAGGCAGTTCTTCCTGACCGGGCGGGGTGGAGCGCGGCTTACGGGCCGCACGCTTGCGAGGCACCTTCCGGGCGGTCGCGCGCTCGGCGCGGATGCGGTCGAGCAGGACGGAGGCGTGCTCGTTGGCGGGATCCTGAGGGACGAGGATGCCGGTGAAGGCGGCGTTCAGGAGGGCGGCACGAAGGTCCCGAGCATGGCCGACCTGTTCCATTAGTGGCGTTCGGAACTCTTCAACCAGTTCGATACGGGAATTTATCGTCTCGGCGATCTCTTTGCGCGTCGAATCGCATTCTGGAATGGGAATCCTGGCTTCACGGACGACCTTCTGCGAGATGTTACGCATTGAGTCGCTTGTGCCGGTGGCAGCTTCTGAATACTGTGCCCGAACGGCTGGCGAAGCGAGCATATGAACAAGCCAGTTGACATCTACATCTCGCTTAGGAACGAGACGTAGACTTTTATCACTCAACAGCAGCCTTCCACGCGTCGCCCCGACCAGCACAGGAGCACCCACGTAGTCAACAGTGTTTGCTCGACTGACCAATATGTCGCCGCTGCGAATTTCATGAGCAGGATTCGGCTCTCTTTCCGGGGGAATCGCCTTGTTCTCCTCCGGTCGAAACTCGCCCCAAGTCATTGCGCTGACCTTTATAATGCCCCACTCGTCGCGATTTGCGGGGCGCGGGAGACAGGTGAATGACTTTCCCGCTTCAATGTCGTCTAGAACATCGCCAACAGTACCCCACGACCAATCTGTTGGCAGCACGGTACCTACCGGCCAAAGCGCATCGGTTCGGATCGCCTGAACCAAATTTGCCATCCGCTTGCTTGCTATGTTTACCGCATCTTCACCCGCCTCGATATGGCTGATCTGCCGCTCGATCTCGGTAACGATGCGGTGTTGCTCCGCAAGCGGCGGCACCGGAATTTCAATGGATTCCAAATAAGGTCGCGGCACGCGACGTTGGCCGACTGCGCCGGACATGTTCTGCTCTGCATTGGCGCGCACATCACGCTGCAACAAATAGTGCATCAGATACTCGGGGAGAATTGCACCGAAGCTGCGTAGCACATGGAATTCGGTGCTACCGAGAGCGCGTCCGTCTAGTAGCCCTCGGGCTACCGCAATCTTTCCGTTCTCCATGCAGGGTGTAATCTTGGCAAAGAGAACATCGTTCTCCTGGAAGCGAGTCAGCGACTTCTGTTTGAAGTCGCCGTACCGCACTTGACTGGACGCGTCCATACGTCCTGTCTCGGCCTCGACTGCGGCCATGGGAACTTGTGAGATGAAATCATCGTCTCCGGGCTCTTCATCGAAGTAGCGCGGGTTGATATCGCACAGTTCCGCCAGCGTCACCCGAGCCCACCCGCGAGGCAGCTCCCCAGTGCCACCGCCAGGAAGTTCCTCCTGGCCGTCACCGGACTCCGCACCCAGCCCCAGCGTCACGCCCCCAGCTCCCTGTCAAGTTCGTCGAGGATCTTTTCCGCCCGCGTCTCGCCGAAATCGGCGAGGAACCCGTCCGTGCCGTTCCTCTTCGTGAACGGAGCGTAGTCGAGGTCGGCGGTGTCGAAGCGTACACGCTCGATCGTGGCGCCGACGATGTGGTCGAGCCACCAGAGTTCGGTGTCGGTGAAGGTCACGCCCGCTTGTACCTGCCTGGTGCGCCAGGCAGCGTACCGCTCCCGTACCGCCTCCTCGTGCGGGCGCGGCGGTGTGGCGCCCTCGTTTGCGCCGCCTGCCAGCTCGTAGCGCACCAGGACCAGCAGATCGGCCACGGTGCGGGCGGCGGAACGGTCAGCCGTCACGGCCTCGCCCACCTGCTCATAGCAGCGCCACAGCCTCTCTGCTGTCCAGGCACGCGGCGGACGCGCCACGGCCCGCTCCAGGTCCTTGAGGCGCTGCAGGGCCTCGCGGGGCGGTACCGGCGAGTCGGGCGAAAAGGCGGCGGCGAGTTCCGCTATCTCTTCGCGGTGCTCCTTGACGTACGCCTGCCAATCGCGGAGGGTCTCGCGCGCCGTCGACTCGTCCTCCGGGACAGCACCGGCCGACACGAGGGCGTCACGGCTCGTCTCGTCGTACAGGATGTCCTTCGCGCGGCGCATCTCCAGCAGTCGGCTGCGCAGTTCAGGGTTGGAGGCCAGCGGGCGCAGCGCTCGTTCCGTCGCGTCCCGTACGGCCTGGTCGGGATCGAGGCCGACGAGTTCGGCGGCCTCGCGGGTCTTGGCCTGCTCGTCGATTGAGACGGCGTCGACCATATTGTGCACGATGTGCTTCAGCGGTACGCCGCCGGTGAGCCCTTCGATCTCGGCGCGCTCCTCATCGGTCATCTGGATGTCCAGCTTGGCCAGACGAGATGCCAGGGTGGAGATATGGCTGTCCTCCGCGACACCCCGGGCGGTGAGGCGGAGGAGCCTCTCAAGATTGAGGTCCTTCTCCGTGTGCTGCTCCAGCGGACCGGCGTCCACCTTCGGCTTCCGGGTCACGCCCACCGCGTCGACGATCACAAAGCGCGTCTTGGGCCCGACACCCGGCGTGACACGCTCGAACTCGGTCAGCGAGAGGGTACGGGCGCCGCGGCCCTTCATCTGCTCGAAGTAGGCCCAGCTCTTGACGTCCCGCAGGAAGAGCAGGCATTCGAGCGGCTTGACGTCGGTGCCGGTGGCGATCATGTCCACGGTGACGGCGATGCGCAATTGCGGGAGGTTGCGGAAGTCGGAGAGCAGTTCCGCCGGGTTCCTCGCCGCGTGTGTGATCTTCGCGCAGAAGTCGTTGCCCTTGCCGAAGACATCCCGGATTACCTCGACGATCTCCTCGGCGTGGTTGTCGTTCTTGGCGAACACGAGGGTCTTGGGGACGTACATCTCGTCCCACAGCAGCTCGCCGGTCTCTTTGTCGCGCTTGGCGCGATCGGGGAAGATCTCGGTGAACAAGCGCTCGCGGAAGGTATGGATGACCGTGCGCAGCTGGTCCTTGCTGATCACGCCAGCGCCGACTTCCGTCGCGCCGTAGGAGACGTCCTCGTCGAAGTCCTCGTAGCGCTGGCGGCGGGTCCGGCGGTCGCGGACGGGGATGGTGCCGCGTGCGATGACGCCGCCTTCGCCCGTGATCCGCGTCAGGATCTCGTACACCTGGAAGTCGACGTTGACGCCGTCGGCGACCGCCTCCGGGTAGGTGTACTCGCTGACCAGATTGCCGTTGAAGTAGCCGAAGGTCTGCGCGACGGGGGTCGCGGTGAGGCCGACCACGGGTGCGTCGAAGTACTCCAGTACCGAGCGCCACTTGCCGTAGATGGAGCGGTGGCACTCGTCGACGACGATCAAGTCGAAGGACTCGGGTGGGATGCCGGGGTTGTAGCCGACGCGGATGTCACCCGCCACGTCGTACGCGTACTCCTCCTCGCCGTCCTCGCCCTGCGTGGCGGGGACGGTCGCCCCCGTCAGCTCCATGTACAGGCGCTGCACCGTGGAGACGACGACCTTCGCGGACGGGTTCATGCCCTCGGCGCCCAGGCGCTGCACATTGAACAGGTCGGCGAAGGTGCGGTTGGTGTCGGGCGTCGTGAAGTTCTCGAACTCGTTCTGCGCCTGGGCGCCCAGGTTGTTCCGGTCCACCAGGAACAGAACCCGCTCGGCCTGCGCGTACTTGAGCATCCGGTACGAGAACGTGACCGCTGTGTACGTCTTGCCGGCGCCGGTCGCCATCTGGACGAGCGAGCGGGACTGGCCCGTGCCCTGCTGGCCCTGGCTCAGGGCCACGGACCGCTCCACGCCGCGCACGGCCTTGATCTGAGCCGGGCGCAGGGGACGCTCATCCAGATCGGGCATGCGCAGGCGTAGCCTGGCGCGATAGGAGGGCGCCTGAGGGTCCTGTTCGGCCTGGCGGATCCAGCGGGACAGGGTGCGGGGCTGGTGGAAGGAGAAAATCCGCCGACTCCGCGAGTCGGGATCGAGGGTGTTGCGGAAGCGGGTCTCGCCGCCGTCCGACACATAGCGGAACGGGAGTGGGGTGCGCCAGGCGATCAGGCGCTGCTGCGCCTCGGTGGGATTGTCGGCGTACCGGTCGGCCTGGGCTTCAGCGGCCGTCAGGTCGGCGCCCTCTCGCTTGGCCTCGATCACGCCGACGAGTTTGCGCTCCACGTACAGGGCGTAGTCGGCGCGGCCCGCGGCGGTGGTCATCTCGCGGACGGCGACACCACTGCCACGGCGGTCGCCCTGCACATACAGGTTGAGGCTGCCGCCCGCGTCCTGGACGCTCCAGCCCGCCTCGGTGAGCATCTCGTCGATACGGGTGCGCACCTGCGCCTCGGTGAGAGGCTCACGAGCTGCCTGCTCGGCGTTCTCCAGGAGACGGGCACGCTCGGCCACCGCCGCAGACGCGGCGGCGGAGCTCGTCAACTGCTCGCGCAGCAGTCTGGCGTCGGCCGCGGACTGGGCCTGCTGGAGCGCCGCGAGCTGATAATGCATGGCGGCCACTTGACGGGCCAGCTCCTCGCGCTCCGCCGCAGCGTCGGCGAGTTCCTTCTCCGCCGCGAGGCGTGCGGCCTGCTCGGCCTGTGCCTGGGACGCCTGGCCCTCGTAGGTGAGCCGGGCCTCCTCCAGCGCACGCCGAGTCTCCTCCACCTGTGCGCGCAGGGCCGCGTTCTGCGCGGCCGGCGTGCGTGCCGGGTCCGGTGGCACGAACGTGCGCTGTTCGCGGGAGCCGGTGATCAGGCGGTGGTACCAGACACCGAGCCGGTGACAGGTCCGCAGGGCACGGAAGGCGTCGTCCGCGTCGTCGTAGCCGTCGTGGTTGGCCTTGTTGCCGAGGACGCGGACCTCATGGAAGGCGGGCCCCACGTTGCCGTGCAGGTAACCTTCCCTGTCAAGGGCTGCCAGGCGCTCGACCTGCTTGGTCCCGGTGAAGTGGACACGCCCCCTGCGCACCAGATCGGAGGCGAGGGCCTCACCGAACTGCCGGGACTTGATGAGCGAGGTGTTCGGATCGGTGAAGACGTTGGCCTCGGCGCCCGAGCCGTAAGCGACGAGCAGCGGCAGATGGTCGTACAGGAAACCGAAGTTGCGTGACGTCCGGGCGAGCTCGACGAGTCTGGGGGCCGGTGTCTGTGCCGCGTCACCTGCGCTCATTGGAGGGGTACCGCTCTTCCTGGGGTGCTGTACGAAGTGACGTGCCTGGGTTGTTCCGGGTGCGGTGGAGGGAGCATCGAGCCTACCGGCCGGGAGTGCGCTGACGCCAAGCGTTTCGCTGGCGCCGGCCCACGGCCTGCCGGCTCCGCCGCCCACCGAGACGGTGCTATACGTCGTCGGCCGTGCGTGCAGACCGGATGAACCGCGAGGAGTTCTTCGCCTTGCTCGCGGGGCTGGACGAGGAGCGGTGGTACACCGATCTTGTGGTCGTCCTTGAAGATCGCTTGGCCAGGCCACCGCCTGCCTGGGCGGTGAGTTCCAGCGCGTCGCTGATCAGCCGGTCCGCGTGAACGGGGTGAGGAGCCGAGCACCCGCCGCCTTAGCTCAGTCGGCCAGAGCGACGCACTCGTAATGCGTAGGTCAAGGGTTCGATTCCCTTAGGCGGCTCCAGCGGACACACACGTGACCAGGCGCTTCCCTCGTGGGGAGCGCCCTGGTGTGTTTCCGGGGTGCGGTGCTATGCCGTCGCCCAGGAGCGGCCCGGGCGCGCGTCCGCCGGCTCGGCGACGGGTCACTTCTCGGCTGTGCCGTGTTCCGCGCGGATGGACGCCTGGTAGAGGTCCGCGTAGGTGGGTGAGTCCTTGATCAGCTCGTCGGCGAAGGCGGCGACGTCGGTGCCGATGAGGTCGAGGACTCCTCTGTCGGTCGCGGCGCCTTCCTCGAAGAAGTCGACGAGTCCTGAGAGCAGGTTTCCGTCGGCCAGGTCGACCGGTCCGACCTTGAAGAGGTACCGCTGGATCTCCTGGTAGACGATCTGGTAGTCGGGCGGGAGCGCCTTAACCCGCGCCAGGTGCGCACGCCACTGCTTCTTGCCCTGGATGATGTCCTGGACGCCCACGTCAGCCTCCTAGCCGGCCCAGTTTTCTCGCGACCTTGCGGTTCAGTTGTTCGCGCCACCGGTCGCGATGGGTCCGGACGCCTTCCCTGCCGGCCAGGGCGGCGCAGAAGTCGGCGATGTCGTCGTCCAGCACTTCGTTGACGCTCTGGCCGTCGGCCGCCGTCTCTTCGAGCAGCCCGAGGGCGCCGTCGAGAGCGGGGATCAGCTTGCGGCCGGTGAAGTCGGAGTAGGGGGAAAGGTGGCTCTTGATCTCTTCCCACGCCGCCCGGTGGCCGGCCGGCAGTGCCTCGGCCCGGGATTCGAAGGCCGTCCATTCCCGGGTGATGTCGCCGCCCGACATGGTCTCCCAGAGATTCATCCTCCGCCCTCCCTGAGCTTGTCGATTCGTGATGAGAGGTACTCCCATTTCGTCCAGAACCGCGCGAGTTCCGCGCGTCCCGCGTCGTTGAGCGCGTAGAACTTGCGCGGCGGCCCCATCCCGGACGGTCGTTTCGTCACCCGGACGAGACCGTTCCTCTCCAGCCTCAGCAGGATGGTGTAGACCGTCCCCTCGACGACATCGGCGAAGCCGAGGTCGTTCAGCCGGCGCGTGATGGCGTAGCCGTAGGTCTCCTCGCCGCCGATGATCTCCAGCACGCAGCCCTCGAGTGTGCCCTTCAGCATCTCCGTCAGGTCGTCCATCGCGCCCCCTCCTCAGTACTTTGTAACACCGAGTACCGCTATAAAGTAGCACAGAGTACTGAAGTCCACTCCTGTTCACGGTTCCCGTTGACCCCTTGCGGCCATGTCCGGTGGTCCGTGCGGGGGCGCTGCTAGCGTCGCCGGATGCCTCAGGATGATCACGAGCAGGACGCCGCAGCGCCCGGATGGGACGCGCTCGGCGCCGCGCTCAGCGAGTTGTACGGCGGCGCCGAGCCCTTGGGCGACTTCGCCCCGGAGGTGCCCTACATGCTGGGCGGCAAGGAGCCGCTGGACGCGGTACGCGTCTACGCCACGAGCGACCCCGTGCCGCACTGGCACCTGGTCGGCTTCGGGCTGTCGGAGCTGTACGAGAAGACCGGCTCCGACCCGGAGTTGTCGGGCTTCGGGATCGAGTTCAGCATCCGGGTCGCACGCGGCCCGGACGAGTCCGCCCCGCCCGGGTGGCCGGTCATACTGCTGCAGCAGCTGGCCAAGTACGTCTTCGCCGAGCGCCCCTTCGCCCCCGGGCACACCATCCACGTGGCCCGCGGCACCTTCGGCCAGGGACCCGGGCAGGAGGGCCCGGCGCCCACCCTGCTCGCCGCGCTGGCCTTCGACATCGACCCCGAGCTGGGCGTGGTGGACACGCCCAACGGCGCCGTCGCCTTCCTCCAGGTCGCGGCGCTGACCGAGGCCGAGTACGCCGCCGCCCGTGGCGGCAAGGCCCTGGAGGTGCTGGCGCGCGTCGCCGAACAGGTGCCGCTGCACGTGGTCGACCGGGAGCGCGCGAGCGTGCTGTGAGGGGCACGGGTCCGGGCGGGTGGCGCGCCACGGGGCCGCCCGCCCTGACAGTGCCGGGCGCCGTTTCTCCGCGCCGCCGTCGCCCCGCGGCGGCTACTCGGGCACGTTCTCGTCGCACCACTCGTGCAGCAGGCGGAAGCCCTCCTCGGCGTCGCCGCCGGAGTCGGCACGGAAGTGCTCTTCGGCGATCTCGCGCAGGGCGGGCTCGGCGTCCTCGGCCAGCGCGGCGGACATGACCTCCATCTGCAGCATCATGGAGTCGGCACCGGCGATGCCGCCGCCCTCCGGCGCCCCCTCCGCCTCGCGGGCGCGGGTGCAGATGTTCTCCGCCGAGTCCGGGTCGACCTCTGCCGGGCTCTCCGAGGGCGACGCCGACGGGCTGGGCGACGGCGGGACCGAGGACATCGATGGCGACGGCGACTGCGGCGTCGGGGAGGGCCCGGCCGCGTCCGGCTGCGCTCCGCCGCACGCGACCGCCGCCGAAAGGGCGGTGACCGCGATCGCGCCGCCCAGCACACGGACCATCGTCATCGGACACCTCGCGGATTCGGGCGCCCCACGGGCGCGATCGGGCGTCGAGCCGACCCTACGGCCGCCTGCCCCGCCACCGCATCGACCACGGCCACTGGCGGCCACCGATCGTGTAGTGCCGGGCACTTCGGGTACGGCGGCCGCGCCCGGACTCCGACGTCGGACGCCGCGTCAGAGCCGAGCCGCGTCGGCTGCCGGTGCCGGTCGTTACGGTGCGGCGCGTCCGGCGGGTTCACGGCTTCGAGCGGTGACCCGATACCGGACCGGCGGGTATCGGCCCTGGTCATGGCTGTGCGGAGTTCCTTGAACACCGGTGACCGGGCTGGTGGCGGGTGAGGAGCACCGGAACGGACCGACCGGTTCGCGAATCACGGCTGGCAGTGGCGGATGGCGAGCAGGCTGGTGGTGTCGGCCTTCGTAGCCGGGTCAGGCCGTGCGCCGACGGGTGGCGGCGAAGCGCGCCGACAGCAGCGCGGCGGCGGCCACGGCCGCCGCCACGACACAGATCTGGATCCCCGCCATGAGCGGGGCGGCGGCCAGGACACCGTTGCCGCGCGGGAGGAGGACGGTCTCCGTCACCGCGCCGACCGGAACCGTCAGCCCGGCGAGCAGGCCCACCCAGCCGGAACGTGCGGCGAGGGCGCCCACGGCACCGAGGCCAGGGCCGAGGACCAGGCTCACGGCCAGCCAGGGCCGGCCCTGATCGAACAGGCCGAAGGGCTCCGGCCGCAGGACGGCGTCCGAGGCGTAGTAGGCCACCGACGCGGCCAGCAGGGCCGACATTCCGGCGGCCGCTCCGCGTCCGAGCGCTCCGGTCAGGCGCCCGGCGACGACCGCCAGCCCGGCCCACGCCCAGCCGGCGTTCAGCACCAGGCTCACGACCAGCGCGGCCGACGCCCACAGGGTGCCCGTCAGCGGCGCGCCGAGGTCGTTGTACGGGCTGGACACCGCGTTGCTCAGCGACGACACCGCGCCGAAGGCCAGCCCCAGGACGACGATCAGCACCGCCTTCACGATATTTCTCACGCTATTAGGATAGTAGTGGCGCGATATGCCGTACCGAAAGGGACGAGCAGATGAGAGGGCCAGGTGGCATCGCGGTCCTTGTCCCGCCCGGAGTCGCGAAGGCCGTCGCGGAGCTGCGCGGGGCCTTCCAGCGCTTCCGCGGCGGACGGGTCCTCGCGACCGGTGGCGTGGGATGGCTGATCCGTGCGTCGGCCGCCGCGGGCGCGGGCCGCTCCCGCGCGGGGAGCGGCCCGGCCACGGCGCTACAGGCCGATGTGGAGGATGCGGTCGTCGCCCGGCCTGGGGGTGCCGAGCTGGTCGTGGTTGCTGGTGGTGAGCCACAGGCCGCCGCCAGGGGCCGGGACGACGGTGCGCAGCCGGCCGTACTCACCGACGAAGAAGTCCTCGCCGGCGCCCACGCCGTGGCGGTTGATGGGGATGCGCCACAGCCGCTGGCCGCGCAGGCCGGCGATGTAGATGACGTCGTCCACGATGGCCAGGCCGCTGGGGGTGGCCTCGGCCGGGGAGCGCTGCCAGAGCGGGTCGATGAAGCGGGGGTCGCCGGCCGCGCCCTCGACCTCGGGCCAGCCGTAGTTGCCGCCGGCCCGCACCAGGTTCAGCTCGTCCCAGGTGTCCTGGCCGAACTCCGACACCCAGAAGCGGTTCCTGGAGTCCCAGCCGAGGCCCTGCACATTGCGGTGGCCGATGGTGTAGATGACGGACGAGGGGTCGGGGTTGCCCGGGGCGGGCTCCCCGTCGGGCGTCATGCGCAGGATCTTGCCGGCCGGGTTGTCCGGGTCCTGGGCGATGGCCGGCTGCCCGGCGTCGCCGGTGCCCGCGTAGAGCATGCCGTCGGGGCCGAAGGCGATTCCGCCGCCGTTGTGGCCGGGGCCGCGCTCGATTCCGAAGAAGATCACCTCAGGCGGGCCGAGCCTACCGAAGCGGTACTCCATCCGGACGATCCGGTTGTCGGTGGCGGAGGTCAGGAAGGCGTAGACGTAGCGGTCGGTGGCGAAGTCGGGCGAGAGCGCGAGGCCCATGAGCCCGCCCTGGCCGCCCGGCGCCACTCCGGGCACCGTGCCGACCACGTCGACGGTGCCGGACGGCGAGACGCGCAGCACCTGCGCGGTGTCGCGCTCGCTGACCAGCGCGTCTCCCGAGGGCAGGAAGGCGACGCCCCAGGGGATGCGCAGGTCGCGGGCGACCTCGCGCTCGACCTCGGGATCGGGCAGCCCCGCGGGGGCGGCGTGGGCGGTGGACGGGGCGAGAAGCAGGCTCAGCCCGAAGATCGCGGCCGCGACTGCGGCGAGAGCCCGTCGGGCGGCGGATCTGGAGTGAGAGGACGGCATACCTAACCTCCACATTCAGTTGGCCGCCCAAGATTAGGTCGGCCCACCGACAGCCGCCAGACACGAACGCGAGGACGGCCAGGAACGGTCATTGGCCGGAAAACCGGGACAAAACAGCCTCGCGGAACGACGCGGTCGGAGCTTCGCCGCTCACCCTGCGCGCCGACCGCCTCACCCGGCGGCCGTCAGGGCAGGGGGCACCGGGCGGCCCGGTTCAGCGGCATCGACGCCGTCACCTTCGTGCCGAGAAGCGCGACTCCGAGCGCGCTGATGGGACGCAAGCCCACAGCACGGCACCGCCGATCGCGCCTTCTACACCATTCCGCCCCACCACCTCCGGCAGCCGTCCACAGGTTGGGGACCGCGTGCCCACTTGTCCACAACCCACGGGTAACCGCTGACGGTGCGCACGGTGTCGCGCGAGAATGGTTACAGGGGTGCCTCCCCAGGGCGGGAGGGGGCTGCGCCCCGGGGGCCGACAGCGCGACGGCGTCTCCGTGCGACAGTGCGGAACCACACCCCCATAACAGCGGTCGATACCGCCCCCTGGGCGACAGCGGCGCAGGCCGCACGCCAATGGCCGACGCATCGCGTCCGCCGGGGGAGGGACAACGCGGACCCGAATCCCGCCCAAGCCCGAAACGGCGCCCCCCCACGCCCCGACCTACCCCGTGAACAGCGCCGTCGTCATCGCCTCGGCGGCGATCTGGGGGTGGACGTTGGCGGCGATGCGGCGGCGGCAGCGCATGACGGCGTCCAGGCGGCGCAGGGTCGTCTCCGGGGATGATGCGCCGGCGACGGCGCGGACCCGGGCGGGGTCGGCCGACAGCTCCACGTCGGCGCCGAACTGCACGGCGAGCACGTCGCGGTAAAAGGCGGCGAGGTCGAGCAGGGCCAGGTCGAGGGAGTCGCGCTTGATGCGGGTGGCGCGCGACTTCTGGCGGTCCTCCAGTTCCTTGAGGGCTCCGGCCGCGCCGCGCACCGCCTTCTGCACGCCTTTGCCGGTGGCGCCCTCGCCGAAGGCCTGCCGCAGGGCGGTGCGTTCGGCCTCGTCCAGTTCGCCGCTGGTGGACGCCGCGTCGCGCTCGGCCGCCTGCACCAGGTCGGCCGCGGCCAGCATGGCCGAGCCGAGCGTGTCGACCTGCCCGGGGATGTCCAGGACGGCCAGGCGGCGGGTGCGCGCCTCGTCGTCGACGGCCAGGCGCCGGGCGCGGCCGATGTGCCCTTGGGCGGCACGCGCGGCCTCGGCGGCGGTCCGCTGGTCCACCCCCTCGCGCCGCACCAACAGTTCGGCTACAGCGCGGTTCGACGGCGTGCGCATCCGCACCAGTCGGCAGCGTGAACGGATCGTCACCAGCAGGTCCTCGGGCGCCGGGGTGCACAGCAGCCACACGGTCCGGGGCGGCGGCTCCTCGACCGCCTTGAGCAGCGCGTTCGCCGCCGCCTCCGTGGCGCGGTCGGCGTCCTCGAACAGCACCACCTGGAAGCGCCCACTCGTCGGCGACGACGACGCGCGCAGCACCAGCGAGCGCGTCTCCTTCACACCGTAGGAGAGTCCGGCCGGACGCACCACCCGCACGTCGGCGTGGGTGCCGGCCAGCACCTGGTGGCAGGCGTCGCAGTGGCCGCACCCGGCGTCCGGGCACTGGAGCGCGGCGGCGAAGGCGCGGGCGGCACTGGACCGGCCCGAGCCGGGCGGGCCGGTGAACAGCCACGCGTGCGTCATGCCGGTGCCGGGGCCGCCGCGCAGCTGGTCGGCCGCGGCCAGTGCGGCGGCGCGCAGGTCGGCGACGACGGCGTCCTGGTCGACCAGGTCGGCGAACACTCCGGCTGCGGTCATGCCCTCGATCGTACGCAGCGAGCCGAGGGGACGCGCCCGCCTTGTCCGGGACGGCCGACGACGCCGGACGGCGAGCGAACCGCGCGGACCGGCCAGGGTGCACGGCGAGTCCCTTGCCTCAAACAGGCAACGAGCACCTGACCGCCGCCAGCAGCGGAACCACCGGCCGCCCCATCAGAATTCGACCAGCGAACAACCCCACACCAGACGAAACACGACGCCGAGGCGCACCCCCGGCCGGAGCGGACGCCACGCGCCCGCCCCTCCGCGCCCCGTCTCCCGACTATTCGATCTTGATCGCCGGGAAGGTGGTCGTCGCCTCCTCGGAGCTGTCGGGCACCGGGTCGGGCAGGATGCGGCGCACCTCGTCCTGGATGGCGCGGGAGACCGCCTCGGCCGGCTCGCTCGCGTCGACCACGAAGTAGCGGTCGGGCTCGCTGCGGGCGCGGGCCTGGAAGCCGGAGCGGACGCGCTCGTGGAAGTCCTCGGACTCCGCCTCCAGCCGGTCGGCGGGCGCGCCGCGCCGGGCGGAGCCCTCCGACGGGGGCAGGTCGAGCACGATCGTGAGGTCGGGCAGCAGGTTGTCGGTGGCCCAGCGGTTCAGCCAGACGATCTCGTCCTCAGGCAGCTGGCGGCCGGCGCCCTGGTAGGCGACCATCGAGTCGATGTAGCGGTCGGTGACGACCACGGCGCCGCGCTCCAGCGCGGGCCGGATGACGGACTCGACGTGCTCGGCGCGGTCGGCGCAGTACAGCAGCGCTTCGGCGCGCGGCGACAGGCCCACGTGGTTGCGGTCGAGCAGGATGGCCCGCAGCCGCATGCCGACCTTGGTGGCGCCGGGCTCGTGGGTGGCGACGACGTCGTAGCCCTGCTCGCGCAGCCAGATGGCGAGCAGCCGGGCCTGGGTGGACTTGCCCGCGCCCTCGCCGCCCTCCAGTGCGATGAGGGTTCCCGAGGTGCGCTTGGCGGCGACGTCGGGCGGCGCGCCGCGCACGGCGGTGACGACGTCGGCGATCAGGGAGGTGCCGCGGCGGTCGTCCATCTGGGTGTAGGAGTACCAGCCGACCAGCAGGGCGATCGCGGCGCCGACCAGCAGCACCACGTTGGAGCCGCCGAAGGTGAGCGCGATGTCGGCGCCGAGGCGCTGGGTGCGGTTGGGGATCAGGCCGCCCAGGATCGGCCCGGCGGCGACGGCGACCATCAGCACGACCTTCGCCATGGCCTGCAGGAAGGCGAAGGTGCGGCCGCGGATCTCGTCGGAGACCTCGGTGCCGAGCAGGGTGAGCCCGATCATCCACGCGATGCCGGCGCCCGCGCCGACGGTGCCGGTGAGGAAGGCGGCGATGACCATGTTGGGGATCAGCGCCATCAGCAGCAGCGCGACGCCCGAGGCGGCGATGGCGAGGCCGAACAGGCGGTAGCGGCTGAAGTCGCGCACCACCCGGGGCGCCACGAACATGCCCAGCGCCATGCCGGTGAAGACGGAGCCGACCAGGATGCCGAAGCCGGCGTCGCCGGCCTGCAGCAGGGTGACGTAGAGGCGGGCGACGCCCACCACCAGGCCGCCCGCCGCGAAGGCGCCGAGCATGCCCACCAGCAGGCCGCGCACCACGGGGGTGCTGGCGGCGAAGCGCCAGCCGTCGACGATCTGCCGCCACACCGATGGCTGCCGCTCGCCCTCGGTGGGCTGCATCGGCGGGATCGGCAGTCGGAAGACGACCAGGGCGGCGACCAGGTACGTGGCCCCGTTGAGGAACAGCGCGATGTCGTTCTGGTTCAGCGCGAAGTCGGGGAAGAGCCGGACGGAGACCGTGCCGACGGTGGCCAGCAGCGTGTAGAGGCCGGCCGCGATCGGCATGCTGCCGTAGGTGGTGACCAGGAAGAGCCGGTTGGCCTCCTCCAGGCGCTGGCGGGGCACCAGGTTGGGGACCGTCGCCTCCTTGGCGGGGGCCCAGAAGAGGGAGACGGTCTGCGCCAGGAAGTTGGCGATCAGCAGCCACCACAGCTCGCCGACGAGCGGCATCGAGATGTAGAGGAGGGCTCGGAGGATGTCGCCGACGACCATGTTCAGCCGCCGGTCGAAGCGGTCGGCGAGCGCGCCGGCGATCGGGCCGAGGACCAGGGTGGGCAGCAGCTGGACGACGACCACGGCGCTGACCGCGGTGCCCTGCAGCCAGGCCGCCTGGTCGGCGGTGAGCATGGCCGCCATCGACATCAGGGCGAGGAGGCTCAGCCAGTCGCCGAGGCTCGACAGCGACAGCACCAGCCAGAACCGGCGGAAGGGCTTGATCGCCAGTACGGTGCGAGGCTCGCCACGCGCCTCGGATCGTCCAGATCTGGTCATTGCGTCAGCGTATCGAGTAGAACGGCGTGTTTAGCGGGGTTCGATGATGTAGTACCCCGCGAATATCGGCGCGCACACACGAAGCGCAGCCTACTGGGCCCGTACGCGCCCGGGGCACGATGTCATAACACTGCCCGGCGGGCCCTCTACGGCCTGTCGCCGCAGCGCACGACACCGCCGGCGAAGCCCCGAACCCCCCGGACGACGAAACGGGCGGCTGACCGCCGCCCGACTCCGTCCGGCTACTTCGACTTCGCCGACGCCCGCTTGCGGGTGGTGGTGCCGTTCTTGGACTTGGCCTTCGGCTTGGCCGGAGCCTTGGCGCGGCGCTCGGCCAGCAGTTCGGCGGCGCGCTCGATCGTCACCGTCGCCACGTCGTCGCCCTTGCGCAGCGAGGCGTTGGTGGCGCCGTCGGTGACGTAGGGGCCGAAGCGCCCCTCCTTGACCACGACGTCCTGGCCGCTCTCGGGGTCCTTGCCCAGCTCGCGCAGGGGCGGCGCCGCGGCGGCGCGGGCGCGGCCGCGGGCCTTGGGCTGCGCGAACAGCTCCTTGGCCTGCTCGATGGTGACCGTGAACAGCTGCTCCTCGGTCTCCAGCGAGCGACTGTCGGAGCCCTTGCCCTCGGCGCCCTTGCGCAGGTACGGGCCGTAGCGGCCGTTCTGCGCGGTGACCTGCTCGCCGTCGATCTCGCCGACCACCCGGGGCAGCGAGAGCAGCTTCTTGGCGTCGTCGAAGGTGACCGTGTCGAGGGTCATCGACTTCAGCAGCGAGCCGGTGCGCGGCTTGGCCGACTTCGGCGCGTCCTCCTCCAGCACCTCGGTGACGTACGGGCCGAAGCGGCCGCTCTTCGCCACCAGCATCCGGCCGGTGTCGGGGTCGACGCCCAGTTCGCGCTCGCCGCTGGGCTGCGCGAACAGCTCCTCGGCGCGCTCCACCGTCAGCTCGTCGGGCGCGAGGTCCTCGGGGACGTTCACCCGCTGCTCGTCGCGCTCCAGGTAGGGGCCGTAGCGCCCCACCCGGATGATGATGTCGCTGTCGGCCAGCGGGAAGGAGCTGACCTCCTTGGCGTCGATGTCGCCGAGGTCGGTGACCAGCTCCTTGAGCCCCTCGTCGCCGTCCTCGCCGTAGTAGAACCGCCGCAGCCACGGCACCCGCTGCGCGTCGCCGCGGGCGATGTCGTCGAGGATGTCCTCCATCCGGGCGGTGAAGTCGTAGTCGACCAGGTTGTCGAAGTGCTTCTCCAGCAGGGTGACGACGGCGAAGGCCAGGAAGGAGGGCACCAGCGCGGAGCCCTTCTTGAACACGTAGCCGCGGTCCAGGATGGTGCCGATGATCGACGCGTAGGTCGACGGCCGCCCGATCCCGCGCTCCTCCAGCTCCTTGACCAGCGACGCCTCGGTGTAGCGGGCCGGCGGGCGGGTGCTGTGGCCCTCGGCCGCCAGCTCCACGGCGGTGACGGCGTCGCCCTCGGCCAGCGGCGGCAGCCTGCGCTCGCGGTCGTCCAGCTCGGCGTCGGGGTCGTCGGAGCCCTCCACGTAGGCCTTGAGGAAGCCGTGGAAGCTGATGACCTTGCCGGTGGCGCTGAACTCGGCCTGCTCGCCCGCGTTGGAGGCCCCGACCATCCGCACCGACACCGACTCGCCGACGGCGTCCTTCATCTGCGAGGCGACGGTGCGCTTCCAGATCAGCTCGTACAGCCGGAACTCGTCGCTGCGCAGCCCCGCCTCGGCCGGGGTGCGGAAGGTGTCGCCCGCCGGGCGGATCGCCTCGTGCGCCTCCTGGGCGTTCTTCACCTTGCTCTGGTAGGCCCGCGGCTTGTCCGGCACGTAGCTGGAGCCGTACAGCTGCACGGCCTGCCCGCGGGCGGCGGCGATGGCGCCCTCCGACAGGGTGATGCTGTCGGTACGCATATAGGTGATGTGGCCGTTCTCGTACAGCCGCTGCGCCACCTGCATCGTGTACTTGGCCGAGAAGCCGAGCTTGCGCGACGCCTCCTGCTGGAGGGTGGTGGTGCGGAACGGCGGGTACGGCGAGCGGCGGTACGGCTTGCGCTCCACCGAGCGCACCGTGTAGTTCGCGCCCTCCAGCCGCCCGGCCAGCGCGCGCGCCGCCTCCTCGTCCAGGTGCAGCACGGCCTGGTCGCGCAGCTGCCCGACGGAGCTGAAGTCGCGCCCCTGCGCGACGCGGCGGCCGTCGACGGAGACCAGCGCGGCGCCGAAGACCGAGGGGTCGTGCTCGGCCACGCCGGTGTCGAACTGGCCCTTGATGTCCCAGTAGTCGGCCGAGCGGAAGGCGATCCGCTCGCGCTCGCGCTCCACCACCAGCCGGGTGGCCACCGACTGCACGCGGCCCGCCGACAGCCTCGGCATGACCTTCTTCCACAGCACCGGCGAGACCTCGTAGCCGTAGAGGCGGTCGAGGATACGGCGGGTCTCCTGGGCGTCGACCAGCCGGAGGTTCAGCTCGCGGGTGTTGTCGGCGGCGCGGCGGATGGCGTCCTTGGTGATCTCGTTGAAGACCATGCGGCGCACCGGCACCTTGGGCTTGAGCACTTCGAGCAGGTGCCAGGCGATGGCCTCGCCCTCGCGGTCCTCGTCCGTGGCCAGGTACAGCTCGGAGGCGTCGGCCAGCAGATCCTTGAGCTTCTTGACCTGACTCTTCTTGTCGGCGTTGACGACGTAGAGCGGCTCGAACTCGTGCTCGACGTTCACACCCAGCCGCGACCAGGGCTCTTTCTTGTACTTCACCGGGATCTCGGCGGCCTTGGTGGGCAGGTCACGGATATGGCCGATACTGGACTCGACAACGTAACCACGGCCGAGATATCCGGCGATGGTCTTCGCCTTGGTCGACGACTCCACGATGACCAGGCGTGTCCCCCCGCCCGCGTCCCCTGCGCTGCCTGTCCTGGCTGGCACGCTGTTCCACCCTCTACTAACGTCCGGCTATGTCGTCATCCGCTACAGCCATCCGCGGCCGTTCCGGATTCCCCGGCGCCCCGGCGCCCCTTTGACGTTAACCCGCCCCGCGACCGCCGGATGCACCTGCGGTCCAACTCACACCTCGAGCAGACGCAGAATAAGCGCAATGCTGGAATATGAGTACCAGTCACTCCATCTGCCGCGCGGCATGTCGCGCGATCTGGCGCGGCAGGTCCTGACCCGTCATGCCGAGATCGGCGACTGGGAGTTGGACCGGCTCCGACTGTATCCCGATGGAAGCCGCCGGGTGACACTCCGTCGCAGGATCATCAGACAGGTCCGCACCATGTGAAACCGCGCACCGCGTGTTCCTCGGCGCGTCGCGGCACGCGAACGGGCCCACCGGCGTGCCGGTGGGCCCTGCCGCCCCGCCGGCCCGGCCGCGCTCCGGGCCGACGGTGCCTTGTCTCGGTCCGCCGCTCCGGCCGCGCTCCGGAATCGGCGGTGTGTTCTCTCGGTCCGCCGGTCCGGCCGCGCTCCGGGCCGACGGAGGGTCGTCTCTGTCTCTGTCTCGGTCCGCCGGTCCGGCCGCGCTCCGGGCCGGCGGTGTGTTCTCCCAGTGCGCCGCTCCGGCCGCGCTCCGGAACGGTGTGCGCTTCTTCCCTGTCCGCCGGCCTGGCCGCGCTCCGGGCCGGCGGCGCGGTCTGCGGCTAGCGCCCGCCCAGGACCGCGCCGAGTCCGCCCAGCGCCCCGACGGCGCGGGACACGGACTCGCCGGCTGGCAGCTCCGAGAGGTCGGTGGTGACCCCGTCGAAGCGCACGTGGTCGGCCTGGAGGCCCTCGCGCAGGTTCAGCCCCTCCACCTCGGGCAGCTCGACGCCGACGGCGTCGCCCAGGCTCCGGTCCGGGCTCGACCCGGTGGTCCCGGTCGCTCCCTGGAGCTGCTCGTCCAGCACCACGGCGTTCTCGTACACCGCTGACGCGGTCTCGCCGAGCACCATGTGCGCCGGGGCGGGCAGGACGCGGACCACGTCGGCGACGAGCGCGTTGCCCGCGACGCCCTCGACGGTGTCGGCGGCGCTCAGCGTGTCGGCGCCGGCCGCTCCGGCGCCGAACACCAGCAGGCCGGCGGCCACCACGGTGGCCACCGCGGACTTCTTCACCCAGTTGTTCATCGGATTCTTCCCTTCACTGACTTGCGTGGACGGTGTAGACGGGTTGTGATTCGCGGCGCGCCGCGCACGCGCCGGAAGATCGGGACGGGGATTCGGGGACCGGCGGCCGGCGCCGGCCGCGCGAGGTGTCGCGGGGCCCGCGTCGGCCCCGGTCCGGTCGGTGCGCCCTCCCGCCGACACGGGGTCACGGTGCCGGAGGAGTGCGGCGTGGCGGGGGTCCGGGCCTGTGGCGGCCCGGGACCCGCGGACCTGGTGGTCTGACTTGGATGTGATTCCTTGATTCGGTGGTACGGCCGGGCGCCGGCCGCCACGGCTCCGTGCCCCGTGCGCGCCGTCGAGCCGCGCTCTCAGCGGCGGGCGGCGGAACGGTGAGCCGTCAGCGGCGGAGCCCGGTCGCCGCTACACGCCGCCCAGGCCGAACAGCGACAGCAGGCCCAGCAGGTCGTCCGTGGTGGGCAGCTGGGTGACGGGCTCCTCCTGCTGGAGCTGCGGCGTCACGGCGACGTCGCTGACCTCCGCCGTCTCCGCCACCTGGCCGAGCCCGGTCGTCAGGTCGTCCAGGCCGCCCAGCGGGGTCTGCACGGCGTTCTGGCCGGGGTGCAGGTCCACCGGCGAGCTCATCGGCAGGGTCTCCGACAGGCCGGTGCCCGACACCAGGCCGCTCACGGTGCCGACCGCGCCCTGCGCGGGCTCCGGCAGCACGCCGGCCGAGTCGTGGACGGGAGCGGCCACCCGGTGCCAGGTGCCGGACTCGTCGACCACGACGGCGGCGGTCTCGTCGGCGGTGGCGGCGGCGTTGGACAGCACGGCCGAGACCGCGTTGCCGCTGATGTTGGCGGCGACGTCGATCGGCGCCGCGATCTGGTTGCCGCCGATGATCGAGCCGCTGCCGTCGGTGTCCAGGTCGACGTCCTCCTCGCCGCCCCAGCCGCCGCTGTCGTGCAGCACGGCCGCGCCGGTGTCGTCGGCGGTGGCCGCCGCCGAGCCGCCGACGAGCGCCACGGCGTTGCCGGCGATGTTGGCGGCGGCGTTGACGGGAGCCGCGATCTGGTTGCCGCCGATGATGGAGCCGCGGCCGTCGGTGTCGAGCTCCAGGTCCGCGTCGTCCTCGTACCGGTCGCCGCTGTCGTGCACGACGGCCGCGCCGGACTCGTCGGCGGTGGCCGCCGCGTTGGACAGCACACCGGACACGGCGTTGCCCGTCACATTGGCGGCGACGTCGATCGGCGCGGCCACCTGGTTGCCGCCGAGGATCGAGCCGCGGCCATCGGTCTCCAGGTCGACCTCGTCGTCGTCGAACACGGCCGCGCCGGTCTCGTCGGCGGTCGCGCCCGCCGAGCCGCCGACCAGGCCGACGGCGTTGCCGCTGATGTTGGCGGCCGCGTCGATCGGCGCGACGACCTGGTTGCCGCCCAGGATCGAGCCGCGGCCGTCGGTCTCCGCCTCCAGGTCGGCGCTGGAGATCCCGGCGCCCAGGGCGACGAATCCGGCGGTGAGCAGCGCCAACTTGGCGGAGCTCTTGGCCCACTTGTTCATGTGGGTGTTCCTTTCGGACATTCGGATGGGTTGACCTGCATGGATGGGTGCAGGCGAGCTGCGGCGGCCCCGCGCCGCTCCCGGTTGGAGCGGCGCGGTCGCACCGCGTCGATGGATCCCGACCGGCCGCGGCGCGTCTGGACGACGCGGGGGCTGGCCGGGGGTGCGGGCGCGTGGTGCGCACCTGGTGGGTGCGCGGTGGCCCGCGAATGCAGCCGCGGTCATGGCGTGACCCGGCTGACGTGAACCCCGCTACCGCGCAGCGTGGCTCACGTCAGCCTCCCGACCGGCCGAGCGGCCGGGAAGCGGACGGGGTTTCGGATGGTGCTTCAGTCCTGGGCGGCGCGTCGGCGCCGGCGTGCGAGCAGCAGCAGCGCGCCGCCCGCGGCGGTCGCGGCCGCCGCCGCGGCGGCCAGCAGGCCCACCTGGGCGCCGGTCACCGGCAGGGTGCCGGGTTCGGCGGGCCGCTGCGGGCCGTCCGCCGGCGGGGGCTCGCCGGGGCCGTTCGACGGGGTCGGGGACGGGGATTCGGGCTCCGGCTCCTCCTCGGGCGTCGACGGGTACGGCGTCGGCGAGGGGGACGGGTCGGGGTTCTCTTCCGGGTAGGCCGGGGGCGCCGAGGAGGACAGCGCGTCCTCGCAGGCCGCCGCGGAGATGCCGAGGACCGCGACGGCGTTGCCGCAGACGGTGGCGGCCGCCTCGATCGGGATGCTGATCTGGTTGCCGCTGGCGATTCCGCCCTGGCCGTCGGTCACCATCTCCCGCTGCTCGGCGACCAGGACCTCGGTGACCGCCTGGCACTCCGCGGCGGAGATGCCGATCGCCGCCAGGGAGTTCCCGCAGATCAGCGCCTCGATGTCGACGGGAACGTAGATCTGGTTGCCGCTGCCGACGCCGCCCCGCCCGTCGGTCTCCAGCTCGGGGTCCCCGGCGCCGTCCGTCCCGCCGCCGCGTCCGGCGTCGTCGTCGGCCGCCTCGCAGGTGGCGGCGGCGGAGCCGCCCACGGCGACGGAGGCGCTGCACACGGTCCCGTCGACGTCCACGGGCACGCTCACCTGGTTGCCGCTGATCACGCCGCCCCGCCCGTCGGTCTCCAGCTCGTCGGCGTGGGCGCCGGGCGCCAGGGCGCCGGCCAGGCCGGCCGCGAGGACGGCCGCAGAGGCTGCGGTGTACAGCTTCCTACGCATGGTGATGCCTCATTTCAGACGGGACGGGCGCGGTTTCGGGGAGTGCGGCCGCTGAACGCGCGGTTTCCGCATCGGACTGGCGGGGCCACGCCGCGGACCGGTGCCGGCACGTGACGACCAGGCCTTTCCGGCTCCGGCGCGGCGTCAGCTGGGAATCAGCGCGCGGCGGCGGGCCGGATGCGTGCGCTCGGGCTAGTCAGGAGAGGTCGACGGCTCGTCCACGACATTGCGGACGACCGGCAGGAGCGCGCGGGACAGCGCGGCGGACAGCGTCGGCTGCCGCCGGGCGTCGGCGGGGTGCGCGAGGTAGCCCGCCACCATGGGGCTGGGCGCCCAGGACGAGGTGGGGACGAGTCCGCCGGAGTCGGAGCTCTGGGCGGAGGAGCCGAAGGAGCGCTCGTCGGGCGACGCGGTCCGTTCGGACTTGGCGGTGGAGACGGTGCCGTCCGTGCCGGTGTCCGCGCCGGCGGCGTAGGCCGGGGCGGGGGCGGTGGCGGCGGAGTGGGCGCCGGTGCGGTCAGCGGGGTCCGAGGCGTCGCCTTCGGACCGGTCGCGGTCGCGCTCGTCGTGCTCGGCGGCTTCGCCGTCGTTCTCCGGTGTGTCGGCGGTGGCGCCGAGTGCGGGCAGCAGCCCGCCGTCCTGGCCGGGCGAGGTGCCGATGCCCTGGCCGGCCTGCTCGGCGCCCGGAAGGGTGGCCACCGTCTCGGTGACATGGCCGACCGCGCCCTCGACGTCGAGGCCGCCCGCCGACGCCTCGGGCTGCTGCCCGGGGGGCGTGGTGATCCCGCCGACCACGGTGCCGGCGGAGTCGCCGATCCGCTCGACGGTCTCCGGCAGGGTGGCGGGCCGCTGCCGCGTCCCGTCCCCTCCGGTGGTGGCCGCGTCGAGGCCGCTCGCGATCGACGACACCACGCCAGAATCGCGCTGGGCGAGGTCGGCGGGAGCGGAGTCGGCCGCGGCCGCGCCGGTGCCGAGCACCCAGCCGGCGAGCGCGAGCCCGCCCAGGGTGAGCAGACGGCGGGCGAGGAGCCCGGGCAGCGCGCGGCGCGAACGCGGCGCGGGACCCACCCGCGTCTGCCGTTCGCTGCGTGCCATGCCGGGACCCCTCACAGGACGATGCCACTTCGACTACGGAGAGCAGTGGTCTCCGTACGGGAAGTTACGTTAGCAGCGCCCGGCGGGGACGGCGGCCAATTCCGCGGGTTCCCGCGAAAAGTTTTCCGCGCGATGCCGGAACGGGCCGCCGACGCCTCAGCAGTTGTCTACGAAACGGTTTAGTACGCGCACGCCGAACTGCAGGCCGTCCACCGGGACCCGCTCGTCGATCCCGTGGAACATGCCCGCGAAGTTCAGCTCCGGCGGCAGTTTCAGCGGCGCGAAGCCGTAGCCCTTGATCCCCAGTTCGGCGAAGGCCTTGGCGTCCGTTCCGCCCGACAAGCAGTACGGAACCGCACGTGCGGCGGGATCCTCCGCTTTCAGCGCATCGGCCATGGCTGCCACCAACGCACCGGAAAAGTCCGTTTCCACCGCGGGCAGCTGCCGTTCGGAGTCGCGGGTCACCTTGGGGCCGAGCAATTCGTCGATCGTGGCAAAGTATTCGTCTTCCAAGCCCGGCAGGAAGCGCCCGTCGACCTCGGCGGTGGCGGTCTGCGGAATGACGTTCGTCTTGTACCCGGCGCGCAGCATGGTCGGATTGACGGAATTGCGCAGAGTGGCGCCGATCATCGTCGCGATCGGCCCGAGCCGGGCGACCGTCTCGGCCACCGCCTCCTCGTCGTCGGGGTCGAACTCGATGCCGAAGGCGTCGCACACCTCCTCCAGGAAGGCGCGCACCGTCTTGGTGAGCCGCAGCGGGAAGCGGTGCCGCCCCAGCCGCGCAACCGCCTCGGCCAGCTCGGTGACCGCGTTGTCGTCGTTCACCATCGACCCGTGCCCGGCGGTGCCCGTGGCCGTCAGCCGCATCCAGGCGATGCCCTTCTCGGCCGTCTCGATCAGGTACAGCCGCAGGTCGTCGCGGACCGTGAAGCTGAAGCCGCCCACCTCGCCGACCGCCTCGGTGCAGTCGGCGAACAGCTCGGGATGGTGGTCCACCAGCCACTTCGCCCCGAAGTACCCGCCCGCCTCCTCGTCGGCCAGGAAGGCCAGCACGATGTCGCGCGGCGGCCGCCGCCCGGTGCGCATCCGCTCGCGCACCATCGCCAGGATCATGGCGTCCATGTCCTTCATGTCGACGGCGCCGCGCCCCCACACGCACCCGTCGGCGATCTCCCCGCCGAAGGGATCGCGCGACCAGTCCGCCGCGTCCGCCGGCACCACGTCCAGATGCCCGTGCAGCAGCAGCGGCGGCCGGCTCGGATCCTCCCCCTCCATCCGCGCCACCACACTGGTCCGCCTCGGATGCGACTCGAAGATCTGCGTGGCCAGCCCCACCTCGTCCAGCTTCGCCGCCACGTACTCCGCCGCCACCCGCTCCCCGGGCCCCGAATGATCCCCCGGATTGGACGTATCGATCCGGATCAGCTCCCGGCACAGGTCCACGACCTCCACCTCGGCCCGCCCGCCCTCGACACCTTCCCCACTCACCTCAGCCACGGCACGGACTCCCCACTAGACGACACCCACCGCCCCATCCTCGCCCCCACCCCCACTCCCCCGCACCCCCGAATCTCGGTAACGTGCACCACCCGCGGTTTGGTATCGTTGGCACGCCGACGCGGCCACACCGCGTCCCACTCACGTCCGGGTGGCGGAATAGGCAGACGCGCTAGCTTGAGGTGCTAGTGCCCGTTAAGGGCATGGGGGTTCAAGTCCCCCCTCGGACACATTATTATACATAGAACTGAAAATTTATGCAGCATTGAGAACCCCAGCGTCACTCACGGCCTGGGGTTTTCTCGTTCCACTCGATCCCCTCACCACCCAACTCTGCATCTTTATGCACCCGTGTTCATACAGCGACACTGCGCACAAGAGGTCGTGGGCGTGGAGCGGACCGGCTAACGCAAGTAGGCGATGATCCTCTCGTTGTCTCCCCTATCGGCCCTCAGGGTCTGAGCGACCGGATCGTAGATAAGCGTCAGGGCGAGTTCGCGGCACAGGTCCGCCTGTTCGGGGAGGTCGCGCGGAATCGTGATCTCCTCGAATCGGTCACCTGGTGGGGTCAGAGCACGGATCAGCAGCCCGCCGAGGCGTGCGAGCACCGTGTCCTCCCGGACGAAGACGTTGCGCCTCTTGTCCGCCACGACATGCTCGGCGGCGCGTACGGCCTGGCAGCGGTAGTTCGCCCGCCCGTTGTTCCACGCCCCCTCCAACCCGCGCCCGCACAGTCCGCAGCGCAGCAGTCCGCGCAGCAGATAGGTGCGCTGCGGCCCGCGCGTGGCGGGAGTCGTCTGCGCGCGGCGGAAGTCCGCGGTGCTCACGATCGCCGGATGGACCGCCTCCCGGGAGTAGACCCACTTCTCGCCGGGGTTCCACCGCGACACCGTGCGCGTGCCGAGACCCACGTTGCGCACGTCGAGCAGCGTCTCGGCCTTGGACTGCTTGTTCCACACCTGATGGCCGGTGTAGCGCGGGTTCGCCAGGATCGCCAGGACCGTTCCCACGCTCCACCCGTCGGCCGACCGGTGCCGGTTGCGGGCCCGGTCATAGGCGGAAGGGCACAGCACACCCTCGCTGTTGAGCTTGTTGACGATCCGCCGCGCGCCATAGCCGGCCAGGCGCAGTGCGAATATGCGCCGCACCACCGGGGCCGTCTCGGAATCGAGGTCCAGTCGATGCAGCCGCGCCCCCAGTGCGGCGAGGTCCGGCCGCGGATGCGGTCCGGCATCCACCAGGCGGTATCCGTACGGCGGGCGCCCGCCCAGGAACCGCCCCTCCAGCTCCGCCTGCGCCGCCATGGCCGTACGCACGCGCAGTTGGATCCGGCGCCGCTCGGCCTTCGACATCCCGGCGTACATCGACATGATCAGGTTGTGCGCCTCGGAATCCGGATCGACCGCTCCACCGATCTCGGGGACCCACAGCTGAACCCCGAAGTGAACGAACAACGGGAACGTCAACGCGTACTGGTTGTCATAGAACACCCGCTGCGGCTCACCGACCACCACCGCTTCGAATCCCCGCCGGGGATCCTCCAGCGCCGCAAGCAACCGCCCGCCCTCCAACCGCTGCGGCCACGCCACCGCCCGCGACTGCCCCACGTCGAAGAACTCCGCGACGATCTCCCCGCCGGCCTTCTCCACCAGATCCCCGGCTCTGGCCAGCTGCCACTGCCGGGATGAAGCCGGATCCTGTAGATCCTCCGTCGACACGCGGCCTACGAACGCAAACCGAACCATAATCCCCTCTGACCTGGGAGAATGCTGTAATCACCTCCCAGAATCCGCCGGGCTGGTCTCCTTGCGTCGGCGTACAGGAACCCTGTTGTCAAACCGAGACACTCGAATGAACCACTGGCTTCCGCCAGGCAGTGCTTCTTCTGATCGGGTGAGGTGTCGGACTGAAGGCCGGAGCCCCGGAGATCAGACGGTGAGGTCGGTCTCCAGGACTCTGGGTTTTCAGCGCCGCTGCGGTCGTCCGCGGCGCTTCACGGTCACCAGTTGATGGTCAGGCGGGTGTCGGGTCGGTCGACCCGGGCACCGGCTTCGAGCCGGCCGTCTTGGGTGGCGGCCGGATAGGCGGTGATGACCGGCTGGGCGGGTCGTTCCTGGCCCCAGCGGTGCAGGAGGTCGTTGATCTGCTCGGCGATCCTGTCGGCGTCCGGGCCGTGGGCGGTGATGCCCAGTTCGTCGGCGTCGTCGCCGACGGGCCGGGCGGTGAGATAGGCGAAGGTACCGCCGTCGTACAGGGCGGCGCCGGACCAGCGCAGGGCGGGGTCGGCCAGGCCGAGGCTCCGGGCGGCGGAGCCGATGGACAGCTTGCCGAAGCTCAGACCGGAGTCGATGGTGGCGAGCCAGAGGTCGAGGTGGGCCGCCTGCTCATCGTGGCGTACTCGGATGCCGGTCCACCGCTGGTGGGCGTGGTGAGTGAGGACCTTGGCCAGAGCGCCTTGGTCCGGGTGGTCATCAGCGTCGATCTTGAGGATGGCGTCATCAGCGAGGCGGACGTGGATCTCGCCCATTTCGGCGGCACCGCGCAGGGGGACGAATCCGCACACGGCCGCGTCGGTGCTGACCATGCGGTCTGCTTGGGTTCGGGTGAAGGCGATGGAGCGGGTCAGGCCACTGCCGTGCAGCCGCAGGGGGACGACGAGGCGCCCCGCAAGGTCGAGCTGCGTCCACCAAGCAGCGGGGATGTCCCAGGCTCCGGCGGTGACGATGATCCTGTCGAACGGAGCGCGGTCGGGATCCCCCAGGGCGCCGTCCCCGCACACCACCGTGACCTGCTCGTACCCGGCGTCGGCGAGGTGGGCGCGGGCGCCCTCGGCAAGGTCCTCGTCGAGTTCGATGGTCACCACGCTGCCGCCGCTTCCGACGAGTTCGGCCAGCAGAGCGGCGTTGATGCCGGTGGCCGCACCGATCTCCAGGACCCTGTGCCCGGGGTCGACGTCGAGTTGTTCGAGCATCGTGGCGACGATGTTGGGGCTGGAGGCCGAGGACAGCGCGGTCCCGTCGGCCGCGCGCTTGGTGACCACCTGCCTGGGCGCATACGCCGTGGCGAGGTCCACCCCGGGCAGGAACAGGTGCCTCGGTACGGCGCGGAAAGCGTTGGCGACCGCTTCGGAGCGGAAGGTGCCGAGGCTCCCGATCTTGGCGACGAGTGCGTCGCGCAGGGTCTGCGGGTCGGTGCTCTCAGAGGCGGTGGTGTCCATGGTCACTGGCCTGACTGTAGTGAGTTGGGTAGGGCTGGTGCGCGGAGCCGTATCGACCCCGTTCGGGCGGTGGAAGATGATCCGGTTCGCGGCGGAGGCGAGTGCGGCCTGGTGTTCGGCGGGGATGCCGAGGCGGTTGAAGCCGAACAGCAGGTGGTCGGTGAGGATGGCACGTACGCCACGGGTGAGCCGGCCGCGCTGGGCGAGGCCGGCGAGCCCTCGTCCGGCGTCCTCATAGGCCGCGGGCCACGTGGGAGACCGGCTGAGGGGGCTGTCGAGGCTGTCGTCGGCGGCCGTGATCAGCATCTGTACCGCGGCCAGGGTCGATGCGGACGGCTGTGGGGTGTCGGCGGCGGTGCGGTGCTCGGCGACGCGGGTCCAGATGTCGCCCTGTTCGTAGAAGTCCTGGCCGGCAGCGTGCATCAAACGGGTTGCCAGCCGGATGCCGATCTCGCGCCGGTGGTCGGGAGTGACTTGGGTGCGGGCGAGGTGGGTAAGGATGTGGCGGCTGTCGGCGTGGAAGAGGTGGTGGGCGATCTGGATGGCGTCGGTGCCGCCGAAGCGGTGTATCTCCGGTTCGTACACCACGCTGTCGGCGTGGGCGCGCAGTTCCGGAATCCTGGTGATCTGAGTGACCAGGTCGGCGACGTTCTCGGTGTGTCCGCGTGTGGGCTTGATCCGCAGGCGCCAGGATTCGCGCTTGCGGACGAACCACCATGCGGTGATCGCTCCGCTGTCCTCGGCCTGGGCCAGCAGCGGAAGCAAGTGGTAGGCGGCTGTGAGTTCGGCTGTGCGCCAGGTGTCGCTCCACAGATTGATCTGTTGCCAGGTGCTGGGCTCGTCGCTCATCCGGGGGCGTCCGTTCGTCATCAGTCGATCAGGAGGCAGGTGGGCCAGCCGCCGGTGGTGCCGGTGGCGATACTGTGCAGGGTCAGGGCGACGCCCGCGCTGCCCTCGATCAGGCCGGGTGCCTGACCGGGGGCGGTGTCGCGGGCGTGGTCGAGTAGGCGGATCAGCAGGCGGTCCAGGCGGTGGGCGATATTCGGCGTGGTGGCGTCGACGGCGGCGTGCCAGGCGGTGGCCAGGACTCCGGCCCAGCCGTGGCACAGGGCGGGGTCGCTGATGCGGGCGAGTTGGACGGGGTCGGCGAGGCAGCGGGCGAGGGCGTCCTCGGCGGACTGCTGGCGGCCGGTGTCCCCCAGGGCGATGGCGGCAAGCTGCTGGGCACGGGCGATACCAGGAGTGCCGTAGCACCATGAAGGGCGGGCAGGTCCGTCCCGGTGGAGCCGTTGGTCGAGCAGTTCGCCCAAGGTGATGTGCTCGGGCCACCAGGGTCCGGCGGAGGAGGGCTGCCGCCAGGCGTCCAGGTGGCGGCAGATGGTCTCGATGGCCTCGTGGTGGCCGTCGACGGTAATGGCTTCGCGCATCGCGAGGGCGAGTAGCGCCAGCGGGCCGGTGATGCCGTGGGCCATGCCCAAGTTGGCGTGTCCGTCGGCGTAGGCCGCCTCGTGCTGCCGCGCGGGTATGTCGGACGTCCACCAGCCGGGGGCGTTGTCGCCGGCCGGATCGTCGGCCGGGATGGGCTGGGCGAGCCGGACCAGGTAGGCGAGGATGCGGCGGAGCCGGTCGCCGCCAGGGTCACGCCTGAGGAGGTAGGCGCCGAGTCCGGTGAGTCCGCGGGTGAGGTCGAACTCGTACTGCGAGGGCCGTCGGGCCGCGTCCATTCGCTCGGTGGCCGCCTTCAGCCGGGTGTGCACCAGTTGGTCGACAGCAGCGTCCAGCCGAGCCAGAACGCCCTGGTACCGGCCGGGGGCTCCGATGTGGACGGCGAAGGCGAGGGCGGGGGCGCCGAACCACAGTCCGGCCCCGTCGCCAGCGGTCAGAGCGTCGCGGGTGGCGCGGGCGAGCCAGGCGTGCGTCGTTGCCGCGCTACCGAGCCCCTGCTGGGCGCGTAGACCGTGCAGGACGGCGACGCCTGCGGCTCCTTTGGACAGCGACTGGTCGCGCCAGCGCGGGCTGTCGGGTCGGACGTCGTCGCCGTAGTCGGTCGGCGGCGGGACGGCCAGCGCGTCGGTGAGTTCGGTGGCGACGGCCGCGGCGTGCCCTCGCAGGGCCGCCTTG
Organism: Allonocardiopsis opalescens; assembly: GCF_003002095.1. Taxonomy (GTDB): domain Bacteria; phylum Actinomycetota; class Actinomycetes; order Streptosporangiales; family Streptosporangiaceae; genus Allonocardiopsis; species Allonocardiopsis opalescens. The sequence goes on from NZ_PVZC01000005.1 coordinate 271,618, forward strand.
TTCATCGTGGTCCCCAGGCCGTTCACCAGTCGCCTACCTGGTGTCGTCGATCGGCGCGGCGTGCGGCATCGGCCAGAGCGACAGCCCGGGCCAGTTTGTACGTCGTCGCCTCGTCGGCCTCGTCGGGGGCGTGGGCGCGGACGTGGTGCAGGTGCAGTAGTGAGCCGAGCACCTTCTCGGGAGCCTGGCCGGAGGTGGCGAGGCGGTTGGTGTAGTCGGCCGCCGCCTCGGCCCGTGCCGCCCAGGCGGCGGCGAGGTCCGACCCACCCGCCAGGGCCTGAAGCGCGCTTTGTCGGGCGAGGTTAAGTGTGTGGCTGCGCATCCGGCGGTCCTGGGACGGGGCGCCGTCGGCGTACCGAGGGTGGTCGAGCAGCCAGCCAAGTCCCGCCGGACGGCTGCCCAAGGCGGCGCCCGTCAGGTCGATCATGCTTACGGCCGTCAGAGCTTGCGGCGGGATCTCCTGGTGGGTGGCCAGGAAGGCGAGTTGGGCGAGCACGGCCGTCGAGTCGGCCGCGAACAACGCCTCCGCGGCATCGAGGGCCGCACCGGTCCCGTAGCGGCCGGTCTCAGGATGGTAGGCGTCGAAAGTGACCTCACCGGCCAGGCCCGCCTGCCGCAGCCGTTCCGCCCAGGCCGCCACCCGCCCGGCGGCCCGCTGGATGTCGGCGTCGCGCAACCTGAGCCGCAGATGAGGTCGCGGATGGCCGTAACGGACGAACCACCACCGCGGCAGTTTCTCCCACTGCTCCAGCAGGGACGGCAGGTGCCGGGCAAGGATGGCGTTCACCGCTTGGCCTGGGCCGTACAGTTTCGCGAACACCACCCCGGCTCCGTCCTGCCGGTCGGCCACCGGCAGCGGGTTGGTGGTGAGGAAGGACGGCGCCGGCCACGGCGGCGCTGTCGGGACCAGCGGGATGACGATCTCGTGGACCCGGCCACCGCACCAGCCGTGATCAGCACCGGTGGACGCCTCGGCCACGGTGACCGGCCCGTCGGCGACGTCAAGGTGGGAGCGCAGCACCGCCAGGTCCATGGCCTGGTCCAAGTCGAGCCGCAGGCGACGGTCGCCGTCGCCGACCGACACGGTGGCGGGTAGGCGCCGAACCTCACGGAGCTTCTCCCAAGCCGCCACCCATTGGCCTTCCGACGCCTTCAGGCCCGGCAGGCCGGCCGGGTCGATGCGCCACTGGGCGGGGGTGAGGATGCTTCGGCCGTAGCGCACACGAGGCAGGTCGGGAAGGCAGGCAGCGATGCCCCAGTCGAACGTGGTGACCGCCGGCTGGGTCGAGCGGGGGATCTCGAACAGCAACCGGGCCAAGTCCGGCATGGTGTGCCGGGCCCCGGCGTGCGGCAGCATCGGCTCGATCACCCGCCGCTGTGAGCGCGAGACGAGGTACAGACGCGTCGAGTCCGCCGCCACGGCCAGATCCGTCACCGGGATGTGTCCGGCGCCGCCGTGGCGGTGCTCGGCCAGCGAGATCACGTGCGGCAGCACCGGCATCACCCGCAGGACGTTCTCGCTGCCAAGGTGCCGGGGTGGGAAGGACAACTGGGCGGCGAGCGCCCCATGTACGCCGGTCGGGAAGGCCGCGTACACGGCGGTGGTCTTGTTCCGGTCGCTGGTCTCCAGGAGATCGAGGAACCGGCCGGTGGTGGCGCCGAAGCGACCGAACCCGCTCACGGCCAAGGCGAACTCGCCTTCGTCGAGAGCGGCTTGGGACGCTGCACGAAGGTCGGCCGAAAGGTCCGCAGCCGACACCGGTCGAGCGCCGTCACCGGTGAGGGCGATCCCGTCGAGGTCGGCGTCGTCCAGGACGATCTCGTGTCTGCGGTCGAGGGCGGCCTGGTGGGCGAGCGCGAGCAGGGCGTCGTCCCGCCGTGTCACCTCCCGTCCGGCAGGTTGGATGAAGTGGCGGGGGTAGCCGAGGCCACGGGCCGGATCGGTCAGTTCAGCGACTGGTACGAGGGTGCCAGGCCCGTACCGGGCGAGGAAGTCCTGGTGAAACTCGCGCCAGGACGCGCTCGCCGACGGCTGCGGGGTGAGGCGGATGAGGGCCTTCGCCGCAGCGGCGGCCTCAACGGCCACCACACGGGGCAGCACGAGCGTGGCGCCAAGGTGGAGGTCCACGGCCACGGGCTGGTCGGTGACCGGAGAGAGGGCCCGCATCCGGCTGGAGACCAGGCGCCGACCCTCCTCGCCGGCCCGTGCTCCGGCTCGACCGAGACCGCTCAGCTGGTGGTGGAGGGCGCGCAGTTCGGCGTGCAGCGTCTTGACCTCCGCCACGGCGTCTGCGCCCATCTCGTCCAGTTCACACAGCAGGTGCCCAAGAGGATCAGCGCAGGTTCCCGGAGCCCGCAGGCTGCTGATCAGCACGCCGGAGGTCACCAGCCGACCCACCACGTCCGCCAGGGCATCGCGAGCGGCACCGGGATACCCGGCCATGATCTTGTCGACCAAGGCGTGGACTGGAACGGGAGTGCGGGCCGCCTGGCGGATGGTCCGCAGGACAGGGATCGAACGGACGGTCACCTCTGCCACGACCTCGCCCCCGCTACGGATGGCGGAGGCGAGATGCGGTTGCCAGGGCACCACGAGCGTTTCACCGCGCTCGGCGAGGAGGTCGTTGAGGACGACCGGCAGCCGCTCGCGCAGAGGCCGACACGCTTCCAGCCGAGCGATTACATCAGCGAGCCAGACCGCGTCAACCCTCGTACGTAGCCGGTGGTCCCCGCTCCACGACAATTGGGCGCGGGCGCCGAAGTGGACCGGGCCGACTCCGGCGAAGGTGCCGAACGGCGTGGCACGGCCGCGTGCGCGAATCAGGTATCTGGCCAGGGAGGTTCCCATGCGCCGCAGCCGAGGCACCGGGTATTCGCGTCCGCCAAAAACCTGTTCGATTTTCTGGGCCAAGGGCGGGCTCGCCTGCGTGACTGCTTCGGCGAGGCGCCGCGTCGCCCACATCTGGGCGAGCCAGGCCCGCCACGAAGCGGCTTCGGCCGCCTCCCCGGGCCACGGCGGCAGCCCTCGGCCATCTCCGGCAACACTCGCCCGCCACGTCGCCGCCGTTAACGGTCGGTAGTACGGCGCGGAGTCGATCGCTGTCATCTCTTCATGCCTTCCACCGCTGCGGCCTGTGACGTTCGGATGTGGGCCCGGGGGTGCCCGCGCGGCGAGGGCGTCTCGCCGCGCGGGCACCCTGGACGTCAGACCCGGGTCAGCAGTCGCTGCCGCGGACGGTGTCGCAGCCGTCGTCGGTGGATGACAGCAGGGCCGCCGCCACCGGGCCGGCGGTGACGATGCTGACGTTCAGGTCCAGGTCGACGGTGTCGGCGGCCTGCGTTTGCTCGATGGTGGTGATGTGCATGGCGGTTCCTCCTACTGGTCGGTCGTGCTTGGTGTCGGCATCACTGAGTGAGCGGGTGGCCGGGGCCGTATCCAGGACACCGCCAAGCCGGATCGAATCCCAGGCCGCCATCCGTCCGCGCACCGGACCTCTTCCGGTCCCACGCTGCGCGGCTCGATCCTGGAGCGGCCGTGCATCGGCCTTTTACCGGACGTTTTAAGGTGCGAAGTGCACACCCATTCGGCGCTGACCTCACAGTGGCCGGAGGCGCCGCTACGGTGAGTGGGCAGGCGCTCAGACCATCCGAGGGCAGGCCCATGGCCGGAACCAGACCACGCAACCAGCTACTGCGACAGGCGCGCGAGAGCGCCAACCTCACCCAGGAGCGGTGCGCAGAGAAGCTGACCAAACTGGCGGACGAACTCACCAGCGCCGGAAGGCTCACGCGCCGCACCTCGGTGAGCGTGCGCCAGTACCGCCGGTGGGAGAGCGCAGTTCCGCCGTGGCCGCATGCGGACCACCGCGTCCTGCTGGAGACGTTCTTCCACCGGAAGATCGCCCAACTGGGATTCACCCCGCCCTGGACCGAGGACCTTGTGCCCACTGGGGCCGTTCTCCTCGAACCCGGACCTGACGAGGAAGCCGAGCACCAAGACCCCGCGAAACGCCGTCATGCCCTTGGCGGCGCCTCCGCCCTGGGACTTGCTGCCGCCGGACACAACTTGCCCTGGCTCACCCCCACCGCATCCGCCTCGGGACACGCCGAACTGAAGATCGGCGGGGACGAGGTCAGCCTGCTGCGGCAGGCCGCCTACGATCTCGATGCCATCGACCAACGCTTCGGCGGCGGCCGGTTGTGGAGATCCGCCCGCGCCCACCTGTACTGGGTGCACCACCTCATCGAGCACGGCACCTACACCGAGCAGGTCGGCCGCGAGCTGCACGGCATCTCCGGACAGCTGACCACCTCCCTGGGCTGGTTCTGCTACGACGCCGAGGAGCAGGCCGAAGCACGCGTGTACTTCTCCGAAGCGCTGAACACCGCGATGCTCAGCGGTGACGACCCGCTGGCAACGCGCACCCTGTCGAACATGGCCCGCCAGTCCGTCGACCTGGGCAAGCCCCGTGAGGCAGTGCGCTTCTGCCGCATCGCCGAGGCCCACGCCTTTGAATGGGAGGCCCCACCTCGGGTGCGGGCCCTGTTGGCGATCCGCGAGGCGCAAGGGCATGCCCGCGGCGGAGATGAACTCGGCTTCGAGAACGCCATCAAGCGCTCTTGGACGCTGTTCAACAAGGGCACCACCGACCGCGACCCGGACTGGACCGGATTTCTCAACGAGGCCGAGCTGACCTGCCTGGAGGGCATGTGCCGCTCCGATCTGGGCCAGCACCGACGGGCCGTGAAGCTGCTGACCACTTCGGCCCGGATGCAGGACATCGAGCACTCCCGCAACCGCGGCATGTGCCTGGCCCGCCTGGCCGGCGCCGCGCTGAAAAGCAGGGACTTCGACCACACCGCGTACGCCGCCGAGGAGTCCTTCCGCCTCATCGACGGCGGCATGACCTCCACCCGCAACCTCAAGCAGCTCGGCACCGTCCGCGACGGGCTCACCCGCCTCCCCGATCCGGCCGCCAAGCGACTTTCGGAGAAGTTGAGCGGTTACATCACCGTCCCGGCATGAACCACTAACCCCACCACCGCGAAAGGAGCCGCTTTGTGGCGGACATCGAGATCACGCGGTACAACGCCGACCACGCCAAAGCCATCGCGGACGAACTGATCGACGTGTACACGAAGGTCTACGACACCCCTCCGTACATCGGCGACCCGTTCTTCTCCACCGCCGCCTTCACCGACCGGCTCACCGCCGCCTTCCCCTCAGCCGGCTTCGAGACGGTCGTCGGCCGCCTCGACGGCCGGATCATCGGCTACGTCCACGGCGCCACTCTGCCCGCGGACAAACTCTGGTTCACCTCCCTGGCTGACGCCCGCCCGAAGGAGTTGGTGGCCGCCGCTGAGCAGGGGAACGTGTTCTGGCTACGGGAGCTGATGGTGCTACCCGAGGTGCAGAGCCAGGGCATCGGCCGAATGCTGCACGACACCACGATCGACGGACGGACCGAGCCGTGGACAACGCTGACGTGCATGGTGGACAACGAGCCCGCCCACAGCGCCTACCTACGGTGGGGCTACCGGATCATGGGGCAGATCAAACATGCCCCCGAATCCCCCATTTACGACGCGATGGCGCTGGCCCCACGGCGGTAACAAATTCGGAGAGAAGTTAGCTCCGGCGGTGAGACGCGTTTATCAAGCCCAAGGCTATCTAGCGGGTCTGCTCGGGCAACCTTGCATCGTCGTAATGTCGACAACGTCACCGCATGCCGTTCAGGCGGCCACCAGCACGAAAGGCATCTGTTGAATCTATTCCAGCACAGGCTTGCTCGGCCTGCTGTTGCCATATCGGTACTTTGGTAGCACAATTTTAGTGTGGTCAGGTCTCAGGCCGCCACAGTTGACAGCGCCGAACGACCTGGAGACGTTGTGCCATTGTTGGACGACTTGACGGTAAACACCGAACATGCGAGCGATCTCGACTTTGGATCGTGCATCGGCTCGAACAAAGCGTGGCCAGCACTCAACGGGAGTGGAGCGCTTCGAAGGTCGAGGGTTCTAGAGGACCTCCATGTCTTATGGCGGTTGGAGGTCCAACCGAGGTAGGGCGTCTTCGGGGAGCCAGAACCGCCACAGCACCTCAACCGGTCCGCTCAGCTCCTCGGGTGGCAGCAGGACGCACCAGGCGGTGAGGTCGAACTTCGCCGACAGGTCCATCCCGCCCCACGCCTCCCGGCCGACCAGTCAGCCTCGCTCCTGGTCCGGGTGCTGCCACACCGTGCCGGCGGACGCGTCGTAAAGGTGCATGGGCATCCACCGGGTGGCTTGGCGCACCCACTGGTTGAGGTGGAACTGGCGGAACGCATTCTCCTTCTCGGGTGCGTTGCGGGCGTCGTTGGCGACTTGGCGGAACTTCTCCAGGCCGAGGAAGTCACCCAGGGCGGGGTTGGCAATCGGCCAGGTGTTCTCGACCCATGGCAGTATCCGACACCCACCGGAACACGTGCAATCCGAGCTGGGCGATGTTGTGGGCGAGGAAGTCCACCACAGTCCGCACCAAAAACTCTTCCCTTGACTGGACGTCACCGATATCATCGAGCTCCTCCCAACAGATGATCGCCAAGCCTTCCTTCAGCGCCAGGTTTTTCCCTTACCGGTGCGCCCTCCTCGAACCAACCAGACTGCTGGTACGGAATTGGCCATGCGAGCCTCCAGACGTCTACTGGAGAATGGGGTGAGGTCCTTCTGACGGGACCAGCGTCGGTGTCAAGGTCGACCAACAGGAGAAAAGCTCGCCGAACGGTTCGTCCGTTCCAACGCGCGAGCAAGATAGCCGTTCGGTATGCTGGCGTGATACTCACAACGAGCCCCTCCGGGCTCGCATCCATCCGTCCAGACTGGCCCAACTCCAGGAGTGCAAGACCATCCTGGCTGACCTCATAGGCAACACACGTGAGCTCGCCGCCCCTGTGGACCACAAGTCTGGGATGGTGCGCGCGGCTCAACAACGGTACTCTCCCCTTCCCCTCTCGCCGGGACGAACCGCAACGGCGGCCATGAACGGCCGGAGCAGCGGAGGCTGACACAAGTCCGCACACCCTGTCGGTACCGCGGTCTATGGTGGGTCGCACTGTGGTCCACAACACCCCAACGCACGTTGCACAGGCGACTAAGAATGGCTTAGTACAAGGAGCTTATAGGCACGTGGAGCTACGCACCGGCACGACTGCATCACACACCACCGACCAACTCATCCGCTCCGCGAGCTCTGTGCAAAGACCACGAACAGCACGTTCATCGCAGGCACGCACGCGAGATAGCGCGGAGCCCGCGTGACGACATGGACGCCGGGTATCGCCTTCGAAACCGTCCTCGAAGACGCCCCTTACACCTACGTTCGGCGCCTCCTCGGTGACGACTTCTGCCGGCTCCTTGATCTACTCGAAGGCGGTGAGGCAAATGAGGCATGGGTCCGTACCGTCGCGGGCGACGCCATCGACCTCGACCACCTCATCACTGACGCTACCGAGCGGGAAGAACTTCTCCGCCTCATTCCCAAATTTAAGCAGGTCGAGCTGCTGCAACGCCTGCAACAGGACATCGACGGAGCCCCGCCCCTTGCGGTGTTGAACTCTCTGCGTTGGACAGCCGACAAACGGGCAGAACTGCTGGAGTTCCTTGGCCGGACCATGGAGAGTGTCCCGGCTCCGGGTCCGCAGAGTCGGACCACGGTGGAACCCGAATACGGATTGTTCGCGCATCAACGCGACGCGATCGAACGCACGAAAGTCCTACTCTACGACGGCTACCGCCGCGTCGTGCTGCATCTGCCGACCGGAGTCGGCAAGACGCGCTCGGCGATGAACATCATCGCTGACCATCTTCGGCAGCACGGCCCCACGGTCGTCGTGTGGCTCGCACACGGCCAAGAACTCCTCGAACAGGCCGCCGCAGAGTTCGAACGAGCCTGGAGCCGGCTCGGCGACCGGCCTGTGACTGTGGCCCACGCCTGGAGCTCCGCCTTGGCCGATGTCAGCGATGTCAGCGACGGGGTCGTTATCCTCGGTCTGGAAAAGGCGGTCGCGGCTGTCAAGCAGGACCCGCAGTACCTGGACAAGCTCGCCTCGCGCAGCAGCCTGGTGGTCTTCGACGAGGCCCATCAAATCATCGCTCCCACTTACCAACACGTGGTCTACGCCCTGACAGTGCGGCCCGAATGCTCACTGCTCGGGCTAACCGCAACCCCGGGCCGAACCTGGTCGAACATCGCCAAAGACGAGGAGCTGTCAGACTTCTTTCACCGGCAGAAGGTGATGCTAAAGATCGAAGGGTACTCCAATCCAGTAACCGCACTTATCGACGACGGATTCCTTTCCAAGCCGACCATGCACACCGTTGGCGCAGACGCAGGTCTTGAGCTGTCCGAAGAAGATCTCAATCGCATCGCGCGATCTTTCGATATCCCAGGCGATGTTGTGCAGCGGCTCACCGCCTCAGAGCAGTGGAGCCTTCAGGTCGTGCACACGATTCAAGATCTCGCCGAACGGCACCTGAGAATCCTGGTTTTCGCCGCCTCAGTCGAACACTGCCGTCTCCTGGCAGCAGTATTGAAATCTATGGGCATGGACGCCGACTACGTGACCAGCGAATCCACAGCAGCACATCGCAGCAGGGCGATAACACGGTTCAAAAGTAAGTCCCGCCGCACCATGGTCCTCTGCAATTATGGCGTCCTCACGACTGGTTTCGACGCGCCAGAGACAAGCGCGGCAGTCATTGCCCGCCCGACGAAGTCCCTGGTGCTCTACAGCCAGATGGTCGGCCGGGTGATCAGAGGTCCAAGAGCTGGTGGCACCCCGAACTGCGAAATCGTCACCGTCATCGATCCGAGCCTTCCTGGCTTCGGGGATCTCGCTGCTGCATTCACTAACTGGGAAGATGTATGGGAGACCGCATGAGCGTGCATTCTGACAAATACAGGATCGTCAGCCCTGAGCTGACGGTCAAAGCGATGCGCGATAGTGGTTACAAAGACACCGCCCACGCGCTCGCCGAGCTCATCGACAACAGCATCGATGCCAAGGCCGACCTGGTGGAAGTGTTCGCGTGCGAAGCTCCTGTCCAACTAAAAACTCGAGTGTCCTATCGCGTTGAAGAAATCGCGGTCCTCGACAACGGCCACGGGATGAACGCCGAGACGCTTCGAAGGTCACTCAAGTATGGTGACGGGAGTGGCAACGGTAATGACGGAGAACCCCGCATCGGCAAGTTCGGCATGGGTTTGCCGAACTCTAGTCTGTCGCAATGCACACAGGTCGAGGTCTGGTCCTGGACCAACGGCCCCGGCAACGCCCTATACACCTTCCTGAACCTCGACCAGATCAGGAAGGGCCAAGAGAACGTACCCGACCCGGAACACAAGCCTGTTCCAGAGTATTGGCGCAGGCTCAGCAACGGACTCGACAGGTCCGGGACGCTCGTGTTGTGGACCGACCTAGATCGAGTGAACTGGTACGGGGCTGCCGCCACCCTTCGTCACACTGAGGAACTGATCGGCCGCATCTACCGAAAGTTTCTCGACACGGGACGGGTCCAGATCCGCATGGCACCTGTCCGGGACGGGCAGGTCATCGAAGGCGGCGAGTACTACGCGGCCCCCAATGACCCGCTGTACCTGATGAAGGAAACCTGCACACCGCCCCCCTTCAACAGCAAGCCGATGTTCCAGGCTTTTGAACTCGGTGACCCGGAACGGCCAGGGTTCCAGTCCTTCCAGATTGCGGACAAGGACGGTATTCGGCACACGGTTACGGTCCGAGCGGCAATGGCGCGCCCCGAAGCACGCATACGCGATATTCCGGGCCACCCGTGGCCCCAAGATGCCAAGTCTAACAAGGACGCAGGCCACCAGAAATGGGGCAAGCACGCAGAACGGAACGTCGGAATCTCCCTTATACGTGAGGACCGGGAACTTCTCCTCGACAGCGCCTGGGCAGAAAGCGATGTCAGGGAACGCTGGTGGGGGGTAGAGGTATCCTTCCCTAAAGCGCTGGATGACATCTTCGGCGTGACCAACAACAAGCAGAGCGCTACCGTTTTCGAGTCGCTTGCACGTCTCAACTGGGAAGCGGAGCTTGATGAAGGTGAAACATACAAGGCGTACAAAGACCGCCTGAAGGAGCTGGGAGACCCGAGGCTGCCACTCATCGACCTCGCCAATCACATCAGAACTTCATTGCTGCGTCCGATGCGCGCAAAGATAAAGGCGCAGACAAAAGGAATCCGTGGAGATTCTGGGGAACGTCACCCAGACAGAGCAGCACGCCAAGCCACCAACGCTATCAGGAAGCGACAGGAAGACGGACACACCACCAAGGAGGACCTCGCCAGTCGCGGCCAGAGCGAAGACGAGAAGCGAAAGGAACAGGTCGACAACCTGGTAGCGCGCCACCACGTTGACCCAGCGGCCGCCACGAAGATAGTTGACCATTCGCTCAAGTTGGGTCTGTTGGCGAACTGGATTACTTCATCTCAGGACACCGAAGCGTTCTTCACGATCGACCCAATGACCAGTATCCTTCAGGTCGCATTCAATTCGGATCATGTTCTTCATGGCCGGCTGATGGCCGTCATGGAGGAGGTCCCAAGCGATTCCTCTTCCGAGGACCTGCGAGAACGCCTCGCCCAAGTCGCCACCACCTTCCAGCTCCTCCTCTTCTCCTGGGCGCGTATGGAGAAGGAGACGTCAGATCCCGAGCGTCTCAAGATAGTCAAGGACGCTCGTCGCGACTGGGGCAGCTATGCTCGCGACTTCATCGAGGATGGGGACTTTTAAGTATGCAGGATAGGGCGCACGTATGGGAACAACTTGAGATACTTCTCAGTCACGCAAAAGGACGCGTCGTCCTTGTAGCCCCCTTCATCAAACGCAGCATCTTCGAAGCCGCCCTCCACTGCGTGTCAACGGATGTCGCGGAGATTCGATGCATCACGCGATGGGTTCCATCGGAGATTGCCGCGGGCGTGTCAGACCCGGAGATTATTCAACTGGCAGCGAATGACCCTCGTATCCAAATCCACCTCTGCCATGCTCTGCACGCAAAGCTGTACATTGCAGACGAATTGTGTCTTGTTGGGTCGGCCAACCTCACAGCCAAGGCGCTCGGAAAGACATCAGACTCGAATCTCGAAATACTGATAGAAGCAAGCACATCACATCCTGGGGTACAGCGCCTGCTGTCGACACTCGAAGGCATGACAAGCCCCGCCACAGCCAGCTTGGCGGAATTTATGCGTGAGCAGGCAGAAATGGTCCTACCGACTACAGCTAGCAGCATACTCGGTGTCCAAGTCACGGCTGATCTATGGACGCCGAGCACTCGCGAACCGGCTCGCTTGTATCAGTTTTATCGAGGGAGCCGGGGGATGCCTGCTTCAATCCGCAAGGGCGTTTTGTCCGACCTCGCATACCTTGATCTACCCGCAGGCCTCTCAGAGGAGAGATTCAATGATGCAGTTCAGACGAGACTGCGAGATATTCCCGGCCTTCTAGAGCTTCTAGGTCAGCCGCGCTTGTCCCCCGAAGACCTGAGACAAGTTATTGCTGGGCGCGGTAAAAGCGACGAAGAAGTACGAGTCATGACCGATACACTCGCAGCCTGGCTTGCACACTTCGAACGATTTTATCGTGCTTATGATCGCTGGGAGCTCCGCCAGGGTCGGGAATTGAAGTAGGTATACTGAGGTGGTGGAGCAGTTGGCTATAAGCAGTCGACCCAAGTAATCTTATGCTAGTTGACCGTCGTAGCCTGCGCGCTGGCCCCTCATCACACCTGGTCCTAGTGCAGCCCTAATTCCGGCACAGCTCGAGCTGGCCACTACATTCAGTCCAGATATCGCTCTTACCCTGTGCAAGTAGTGCACCGGAAGCGTCATTTCGCGGTCGCCTTTCGGATTGATCGTTGCACCAGTTTTGATACCCGAAGGGCTAACGGGCCTTCGGTCAGATCACGAACGCGATGCCCTGGCTCCGATGCCGGCTGCGGTGACGTTCTGCTCGGACAAAGGTGAACGGACGCTACCAGTAACGCGCTCGAAATCTCGGACGTGGGTAGATAGCGACGAATTGCTCACCCAGACATCGGTATAGAGGTAGTTTTTGTAGGGGTTCGTCCCAGACAAAGTAGTTATCGGTGGTGAGTTAAGGATGGGCGGCGTCATGCGCGGGTCGAACCATGGCTCGTCGCCCCACTGCGGTCGTTCGGTCAGGGCGCCAGCTCCCGGGCCCTTGCCCTTGCCCGAGATCCGGATGGTCTCCACGGTGTGGCCTTGGTCGCGCAACTGGGCGGCGTGCGCGCTCACCGCGGCCAGTCCTGGTCCTCACGCCACAGCAGCGCCACCCGACCGCTCTGGTCGGCCGCGGCGGGGGTGAGGACTTCGGCGAGGCGCTCGAAGCCGATGCTGAACCCGCACGCCGCCGGCTGCCCGCCGATCCGGCCGATCATCTCGTCATAGCGGCCACCGCCCGCGATCGAAGAACCCAAGCCCGGGGCAGCCACCTCGAAGATCGGACCGGTGTAATAGCCCATCCCCCGCACCAGCGACACATCCAGCACCACCCGAGCCTTCGGCGCACCCACTGGGAGGGCCACGGCGTCGGTGATCGTGCGCAGCTCCTCCAGCAGCCGCTCATCGATGCCCGACGGCAGCAGCCTCGCCAGCTCATCGGGCGTGGTCGCCGCATCCGCCTTCGCCAGCACCTGCGCCAGCGCCCCCACCGCCTGTTCCGGGTGGCCGGCCTCGCGCAGCTCGCGTTCCACCCCCTCAGCGCCGATCTTGTCGAGCTTGTCCACCACGATCAGCACCTGCGGAGACGCCTGCGCCGCGAACCCGCACACCCCCAGCAGCGCGGTCAGCAGCCCACGGTGGTTGAGCCGGATCGTGAACTCCTCCAACCCCACCGCCGCCAACGCCTGACCACCCGCCGTCAGCAACTCCACCTCGGCCAGCAGCGACGGCTCCCCCAGGATGTCGATATCGCACTGGGTGAACTGCCGCCACCGCCCCCGCTGCGGCCGCTCGGCCCGCCACACCGCACCGATCTGCACCGCCCGAAACGGCGCCGGCGACTCCGGCGCGTTCGTCGCATAAAACCGCGCCAGCGGCACCGTCAGATCGAACCGCAGCCCCGCATCCGCCAACTCACCGACCTCACGCACCTGCGCCAGGTCCAACCCGCGCCGCAACGTCTTGAAGATCAGTTTCTCGTTGTCCCCGCCCTGCCCCGACTCCAAGAACCGCAGATCCTCAAGCGCGGGCGTCTCGATCGGACGGTAACCGAACCGGGCGAACACCTGATGAATGGCCGACTCCAGCCACAAACGCCGCTCCGCGGCATCCGGCAGCACATCACGCATACCCCGCACCGGGGACGGACGCTGAGCCACAACCGCTCCTCACCCACACCACCAAGGACGACTACCGACCAATCTAGGCCCGCCACACCTTCCACCAGCACCGAACAAGCCGACACAGCAAGCCACCGCCTTCTCATACGGGGCGCAACGACCAACCGTGACGCTCGGTACGGCTGCCTCGCTGAACGTTGGCCTGCTGCTCGGCCTGATGCCGATGGCCCGAGTTCAGGTCATACACCATCCTGAGTCACAACCGGGCTCTTGGTCGTGGTGGTCGGCTACTGGGGAGGTTTGGTGAATTGCGTCAGCCAGCGGAAGCCCGTAGCGCGTGAGATAGGCAGTGTCCCTGCCCAACATTGCGCGCCGCTCGTTCACCACGGCTTCGAGCTGCACCGATTTCGCGAACAGTTCAGGCTCATCGCGCCGCTGCTGCCGCCATGCTCCCAACGTATGGAATGGACAGAAGAAGCACGCGCTCTTGGGCGGCACCGGAAGGCCAGCCTCAGTGATGATCCGGACACAGTCGTCGCGACGGAGTCCAAGATCGAGGAGCGGATACTCGATGCGCTCGTATGGCTCCCCTCGGCGCTTGTTGGCTCTGTGGATCTCATCGACAGAGATCCCTATGCCAACAATGGCAGGTCGATCCGCTGTCGCCCCGTGCTCCCGCAGCCACCGACCCACGACCTTGATCTTGAAGTCGGACGTGCACGATCTGCGCCCCGGGGCACCGTTAGCCATCCGGATGGGAATCGGGATCGACCGTACGCCAGGCCTGTGGAGGCGCTCCCAGAGCGTTTCGGTGCTCCCGTCGCGGCGGAGGCGCTGTATCTCATGTAGATCGATGCCGTTCCGGTTTGCGTACCGGGCAGCAATATCGCGCACATGATGGAGTGTCGCTGGATGCTCACTGTCATCCCCGACGTTGGCGAACAGGAACACTGGAAAGTCGATCTTGCGCTGCGCGGCCAGCACTAGGAGCGCAGTGGACTGGACACCGCCGCCGTACGAGATCACCCTCAGGCCGTTGGCCTCGGCAGCGGCGGTCTCCCGTCTGTCACCCTTGTCTCTGGACATGGATTTTCTCCTTTTCGAGTGACCATAAGATTTTATGGTCACATTGTCAAGGCGGCGTGGGCACCAAGCGGCCAAACGTTCGAGAGTGACAGAGTGAGCGCTGCCGAGTAGGACGCAGCGATCTACGCCCGCGGTCCGCTTGGAGGGTCCGTGTTGGTGGAGCGATCATGCTTGGAGCGTTCACCAGCAGGACGCGGTCGCACCTCCACCGCATAACCGGCGTTCAGGATGCGGCGGAGGAAGGCGACCGCAGCAACGCTCTCACCGCTGGTGAAGACCTGCGCAGCAGGGAATGCCCGCCCCATGCTTGCAGGAGGAACTCCGCGCTGGCGCCGAGGCAGCGGCTGCTCTCTCTCCCCGGCCTGAATCCGCTCAACTGCCTCTGCAGAGACAGCGCGGCCTCGACGCTCAGCATCCTCGATGATTGTGTGCAGGAACCAGAGAGGAGATCCTGACAGGAGGAGGTCCTGCCTGGCCAGAGTGCCTCGGTTTCGCCACTGCCCGATGTCGGAGGGTTTCTTGCCGAAGATCCACGAGACTTCCTTGATGCCGATCAAGGAAGGCGGGCCGTCCAAGGCCTGAACAAGGTAGCCGTTGGGAATGTCAGCTTTGTACTCGGCAAGTCGATCCGGGTCCACTTCCCTGCCACCGGGCCTGGCCAAGGCCAGCACAGTGGGGAGCAGCCAGTAGGGCTTGCCAGAGATCACCAGATCCGGCTCTCCAAGGAGAGATCTCTTGCGCCAAAGCTGCGGTGTGTCAGCGGCAACGCCGAATAGACGAGCAATCTCGGCATGGCCGAGGAGGTAGGGGATCCGCTCGGTTCCCATGCCCCACGTTCTCCCCAAGCCATCCTGTGACCACCCAGCGCACGTGCCCGTTGGGAGCTCCACGATAGCGCGAACCCAAGAGCATGCCGTGTCTCACCAAGGGCAAGCTAGAGGACTGCCTTATGATCACCAATGTCAACTGACTGCCTGAGAGCAGCTGGGCGCCGGGTCTGTCACCGCGGCTGCCCAGCGGGCCATCAGAGGTGACACACAGCGCAGCCGACCTGATCGTCGTCCTCGTCGTGTGCATCGGAGAGGATCTCCAGCAGAGGGCGGTTGGGCTTGAGGCGTTTGGCGGCCCGTTCGAGAGCAGCCTGGTGCTTGGCCTCGATCTCTCCTCGTCGCTCGATCAGTTCATGCAGCGACTCGCCCTGGGACCAGGTGTACTTGC
This sequence comes from Allonocardiopsis opalescens, assembly GCF_003002095.1. Classification (GTDB taxonomy): domain Bacteria; phylum Actinomycetota; class Actinomycetes; order Streptosporangiales; family Streptosporangiaceae; genus Allonocardiopsis; species Allonocardiopsis opalescens. The sequence continues at coordinate 287,289 of NZ_PVZC01000005.1, forward strand.
GGTCTTTCATGGCGGTCTGCTGGTAGTTGACCTTCTCCTCGTAGGCGATGGCCTTCTCGAACAGTTCTGGATGACGGTCCTTGAGGCCGACCCATTCGTGTTTGCGCTGGAAGAAGCAGAAGTAACAGCCTGAGCGAGTGCGCCACTCGTAGTAGGCAGGCAGGCCGATGCCAGCTTCGTCGAGGATGCGGTCCACACCGGCACGGTCGATGCCGTCCTCGCGGAAGGGAAAGACGGCGGTGATGTTGGGTTTGGTGCTGACGTACCCGAGGCGGTTCTCATCAGATCTGATGGCGACGTAGGAGATTACCTCGTCGTCGCCGACCCAGGCTTCCAGTGGCTTGATCTTGAGGTTCTTGGTGCACCAGCGCATCTGAGGGCTGGGCAAGGTGCCCTGGTAGACCTCTAGCCAGTGGTCGAAGTCACGACTGGAGTTGAGTCGTTCGATCGGCTTGCCGAGCGCGGCTTCGAGCCGGTTGAGGTATTCGTACGTCTCAGGGAGCTCAGCGCCAGTGTCGCAGAAAAAGTACTCCATGTCGGGGATGCGGTCGCGCATGTAGATGGCGAGGGCAGAGGAGTCCTTACCTCCCGAGATCCCGAGGACGTGGCGTGGGCTGCCGCTGGAACTGCTGGCGTCGGTCACAGCGTCTCCTTCCCCTGGGGGGTGTAATCGGAATCTGTTGCGGCGAGCCGCTCGGCCAGGGCGGCGAGCAGAATGCGGGCGCCGTCGGGGCCAAGCTCGTCTTCAGCCTGCCTCATGACTCTGACAACCAGAGCATCGGCGGCCGTGCGTGTTTGCTTCGGCACGTGGATCAGCGTGCGTTCTTCTGTTCCCTGGGGAGTGGTGAGCGTCAGTAGACGGGTCTCGATCTGCCTGGGCTTGGCTGCCTCCACGTCTGCCTGTGCCTTGGCGACGGGGGGGCTTTCTTGCGTGTCGTAGAGGTGACTGACGCGGTCGAGCGCGCGGGCCATCTGTTTTACCTGCCGGGGGAAGCTCTCGACGTCCCGGTCGGTCCAGTCACCGAGGGCCTTGTTGGTCAAGCGAATGATGATCGGGTCGAGCCAGTCCTCGTCGGGAAGGCTTTGGTTGAGGACGCGAGAGACGAAGCCCTGCAAGGCAGGTTCGAGCGAGGCGTTGGCGAAGCCGCTAAGCCGCTCGGTCAGGTCAGCTCGGAGTTCTTCGAGGTTGGCCGACAGTCGGAACTCCTGGCCGATCACCGCGACGGCCTCCTGCCGCAATGCCGCACTGGCGTTGGAGAGCTCATCCAGAGCGGTGGTCAAGCGAGAGACGTAGGCGTTGGCCGCCTGATCGTCTTTCGGGGTGCTGACCAGGATGGGCTTGAGATCGAGGGACTTGGGCAAGGCACTGAAGACCAGCTCGTCTGGATCGGTGGCGGCGGAGATCACTTCGCGAATCTTTAGCGCCTCGGTGCTGAGACGCTGAGTCTGGGCTGCGTAGGGCTGAAGGACCATGACCCGCTCCAGAATGGCGCGCGTGACGGCGAGCAGTTGGGGGTTGCGCGCGGTGCGGGAGCGGGGGGCATCGACGGCGAGGGAGGAGGCAAGCCTGCTGGCCACCAAGCGACGCTGCCCCTTCCCGAGGGGCGCGGCCTTGACCGTGAAGCGATCCGGGCCGGTGTCGGCAAGAAGCCGTTCCACAGTCTCTGGGGCGAGCCTGGGGCAGTAGTTTCCCTCCTCGAACACGGCGACGTCCCCGGCACGCAAGATGAGTGCGGTAACCAGCAAGATCGGGATGACACCGGCCTTGACCCCGTATGGAGGGGCCATGAGCTGGTGGTATATCTCGCCGATCGGCGTCGGGCGGGTCGCGTTGGTAAGCGCCTCGTCGAGGGCTTTCCAGACCGCTATGACGCTGGGGTTCTTGAGCGGGTCTGGGTGAGAGACGCCGTGCGTGGTGAAGCCGTCGCCCTGGATGTCTCCGTTGGCTTGGCCGTTGGCGCGGTGAAGTCCGAGGTATTCCACAACGCCGTGGTACATCGCGCGTTCGGGGGTGTACTTGTCTTTGTCGAAGTCGAGGAGAGGTAGGCCGGTGCGCGTAAGCAGGGCGGTGAGCAGTTCGCGGCGGGCGCGAGCCCCGTTGCTGGTCAGCTCGTGGCGCCCGAGCATCTCATTACGGATGTGAGGGGTGTGCGGGTACACCTCGTCGCAGGCTTTGGAGACCAGGCTGGCGTAGCTGCGCGCCTCAATGGACGTGCGCGGGGCGGTTTGGGTGTCGGCGCCTTTCTCCCACAGGTGCCAAGTGGCTTGTGGACTACGGGGGTTGAAAGCCTCGTCCAGCTTGCTACCGATGTCGTAGGAGAGGTCGGCGACGCGTTCCTCGATCTCGCGCGTGGCCACATGGTCGAGGGTGTCGTCTTGTAGGAGTTCCTTGAGAGCGACGAGGGTGATGCCGGCGTCCAGAATGGCTGGAGGATCGCTGGTGGTTCCGATCAGCACCGGGAGCGGAGAGTTGACCAAGGGTCGAGTGTCCAGCGTCCCGAGGTGGTAGACGATCATGCCGTCGGCAGCGTCGCGGACGACCTCGGGACCGTCGAGCTTTTCGGTCTGGTGGCTGACGGCGGTGCAGAAGTAGCGCAGCATGCCGGTGCGTTGACTGTGGGCTCCGGCGACCACGGCGGCTGGAAGTACCGTGCCCAGGTGCTGGCTGAAGAAGCTCACGACATCGCTGGGGGCGATGCGGACGGCGATCTCCTTCAACCGGGCGTCGATGTCGACGTCGCTGCCTTGCCAGACTCGGTATTCGTCGCTGTAGTCACGATGAACGACAAGGCTGTCCTCGACGAGTCGCTGCAGACGCTCCTGCAACGCAGCGAAACGCTTCGGATCGGGGGCGTCGACCGGGTCGTGCAGCGCGAACTGGATCATTGCCGGTGTGGCGCGCAGGACGCCGTCGGCGTCGATCAGGTTCAGGATGCCGATAGCTTTGAGGATGTCCTGGTCTTCTGCGGGCAGCCCATGTGCTTCGTTCAGGCGGTTGTCGACCTCCAGCCAGCGGCTGGCATTGGTCGAGGCCAGGATGGTGGTGCGGCCGGAGGCGAAGAAGTAGTCATATAGCTGCGGCAGGCGGATCGTGGAGACACGTTCGGGCGCTGCGACCGAGGTCGCCTCGATGGTGCGCCGGACTGTGTTCGGCTCGTCGCTGGCCAAAAAGCCGGTGAGGCTGCGGTCGTGCTGGCCAATCTGTGCCGCCAGCAGCGGGGCCGCGATCGCTGTGAGCGGATGGAGCGGGTACAGGTCAGCGAACATCTCGGGAGAGATGTCCACGACAGCGTTCAGTGCGTGCTGGGTCCATGCTTGTGCCGCGGCTTTCGCCTGCTGGTCAACGAGCCTGCGGCCGGGTTCTTCCATAGCCGACTGATCCAGGCGTCGTCGCAGCAGGTGCACGGCATCGCCGAGGTTGGGCGCGAAGGTGATGTCCTCGAACCGGCCCTGGACCTTGGCCCACTCCTGGGTCTGGATCGCGCTGGAACGGGCGGCGTAGTCGCTGAAGGCCAGGTGCTGCAGGGTGAAGATGAACAGCGGCAGCCCCGAACGCCCGGCACCTCTCTCAGCGAGCATCTGCAGCAGGAACACATCGCTCTCGGCGCTACCGGAATCGCCGTCGGCGGCAAGGTACTCCAGCGATTTGCCGAATTCGTCGATGATCAACAGGACTGGATGCCCCGTCGCGCACAGGGCGGTGACAGCATCGAGGAGGCTCTCGGTCGTGGGTACCGCGCGCTCGGCGCATGCGGCGAGGGCCTGGGCGATGACTTTGGGGGCACGGTTCTTCCACTTGCGGTCCACCGCGGTCTGCAGGGCTCGGTGCACCGTGGCCGCCAAAGGCTCACGGTGAGCGGTGGCCACCGCCCCCAGAAACCCTTTGGACGTGCGAGCGTCTCGTGCTTGAGCCAGCCGTGCGGCAAGGCCCGGGCTGGTGGCCTCCACGGCTGCCTGGGCCTCGGCCTGGCGAGTCAGGTCGTGTCCGAGGAAGGCGTCCAGCAGGTTGGACAGGGTGGACTTACCCGAGCCATAGGGGCCGGTGAAGGACCACGCGCGCGTACGTTTGAGGTCGGTGACCGCGTTGGTGACACGGTCGAGGACGTCCAGAGCACGCGCGCCCACATACGGAGAGTTCAGATGCTTGTTACGGACGTCGCGCTCCAAATTCGTGGAGCGGAGTTCAGAACCGACCAGCTTGATGCCCGTAGGAAGCTGAGTGACGGCCCGGTCCTCGTCTGAGTTTTGAGGACGTTTGGTCACCGTGGTCACGCGTTCTCCTTGATGAGGTCTAGAGCGTCCGCTTGCTGCGGCGCCTTCTTGCGTGGACGCCGGTGAGTGTCTTCATCAAGACCGGGATACCGCTGACGCCACTCATCCTCGGAAGGGAACCCGGCTCGTTCTTGGACCCGGCCGTAGTGCTGGTCGAGGATGTCCCAGGCGAGGGATTTCGGAGCTTTGGCGAAGTGCAGACTACGCTGGCCGAGGTTCTCGGTGATATCCAGGCCAGGGTGATCGCTGACCAGGGCCTGAATGGCCTTGGTCAGCTCTGGCTCTCTCATCCGGAAAGCCCGGCCGGGAGCACCGGGCTCGTTGGCGAGCCGCGCCAGCGACATGGAGCCAGAGCCGGCCGAAGTACGCGAGGCGTAGTCCAGACACGCATACACCAGGACCGGTGCGGGGAGGTTGGCGCGCGATCCGCTGGTGAAACGCCAAGTTCGTCCCTTGCCTCGCCCTTGGCCCTCCAACAGGCCGAGCTCGCGGAAGGGACTCATCAGCAAGTCCTCGAAGCTGCCCGGCGAGAGCGGGTTGTATTCCTGGTCGAGCGCGTACATCTTCACCAGGCAGTCCACGTCACGGTTGATCGACTCTGGCGACGGGAAGGCCTCTGCGTCGTAGTTCTCGTGAACGTGACGAGTGATCATAGTGGCCATACCTGCCGCAGTGACCTTCGAGAAGGGAGCGAGGTGGAACATGACGTACCAGCTCGGCGCCAAGCACTTCGTGGGCTCGGATGAGAGCAGCCACCAGTGGAGCAACCACAAACTCCCGGTGTCCTCCAAATAGGGATCAGCTCCCTCTTCATCGAGCAGCCACCGCGCCCTCCAGGTAGGCGAGGCAACGTAGGCCCGATAGGACGGATCCTTATGTGGATGCTCGCGAGTGAGCTTGAAGGCCTGCGACCAGTACCGCATGGCGTTGACCATGTTCTTACCGACACCGAGAAGGACTGGAGCGTCCGCACGGTGGAAGATTTCACCGTCTTCCTTGATCTGCGAATACGCCTTGTGAAGCCAACCGAAGCGCGGGGCGAAAGTTTCATGACGCCCGAACTTCGGTTCGGCTGCGGCGGCGAGGCGACCATCGGACATACGGCGGACCCTTTCGGTGGAGCTGTGGGGTGACAGAGGACGCTTCTACGCGATGATGGTTGTCGATCACGCCTCCGCGGTGGCTGCCATGATCGACCGGACTTCACTCACCGCGCGGACGGCGGCATCGACCGCATACTCGACGTCACGTTCGGTAGTGGCATAACCGAGAGAGAAGCGAACGGTGGAATCTGCCTCCTCCCGGTTGTGACCCATGGCCAAGAGCACATGGCTTGGGCTTGGAGCGCCAGCGGCGCAGGCGCTGCCATCAGAAGCGGCCACCTCTGGCATGGCGGCCAGCACGGCATCCGCCGGTACATCAGGGAAGGTGACACTGGCGACGCCGGGAAGTCGAGGGACTCGGGCGCCATTGATACGGCATTCGGGCAGACGCGATCGCAGCCCAGCCTCCAATTTGTCGCGTAGCTCGGCAGAACGGGCCGCCTCGTCATCGAGTCCGAGTCGCGCAGCCTCGGCAGCGGCACCGAGCCCGGCAATACCCGCCACGTTCAGGGTGCCCGCTCGCCATCCACGTTCCTGCCCCCCACCCACAAGCAGCGGCCGCTTCGGAAGGGCCGTACCGCGGCGCACGAACAGCGCACCGATCCCTTGCGGGCCACCGAACTTGTGGGCCGAGAGAGACAACAGGTCGACGTCCAACGCGGTGAGGTCGAGCGGGAGTCGGCCGACAAACTGCGCCGCGTCGGTATGGATCAGCGCACCGACATCCCGGACAATCTTGATGATGGGTGCCAGATCGGTCAGGACCCCAGTCTCGTTGTTGGCCAGCATGGCCGAAACAATCGCGACTCGGCGCTCGTGGCACGCTGCGACCAAAGGCTCCAGGTCGAGGACGCCGTCACCGTCGACTGGCAGCACGACAAGCGTGTTGGGCCGGTCTGCTGTGATCGCGCGGGCAGCCTCCAGCACTGCGGGATGTTCAACGGCAGTGGTGACCAGCACCCCGCCGCTCGCATAGGCCGCGTGGAGAGCCAGGTTGTTCGCCTCCGTGGCTCCAGACGTGAAGATGATCTCACCCGGCGAGCAGTTGATCAGATGAGCCAGTTGCGAGCGGGCTAGGCCGACCCGGGAGGCCGCGTCCCTGCCGGCCGGGTGGACGCTGGAGGCGTTGCCGACGCTCCTCAGAGCGCTCAGAGTGGCTTCGAGCGCCTCCGGACGCAGCGGCGCAGTGGCGTTGTAGTCGAGGTACGCCGCGTTCGGACCGTCTGCGTCAAGCGCCATGATCTGCTCCATGTACCGATATGTCCTCCGGGCCACTCCTGGACGGTCTCGTCGCTACTGCGGTCCTCTCCACCAGGAGTGCACTGAGATCCTAACCAACATCGAGACCAACGGCAGCAAGGATCACCAAGACCGGGGAACTCAACCCCTGCGGGCAGCCTTGTTCCTCCCCTGTCCAGTGCTCAGGGAGCCAAAGGGCACCGAGCCGGGCTTCGATCGGTAAGCCGGCTCGGGCGGCGGCCCGGCTAAGGCACGATGCTTCGGACGCTCCGCGTGTCATCGCGGTTCAAGGTTAGTCGGGCGATCACCGAACCAACCCCAGAGTGTGGACAGCAGACTCTGTGAACCGGAGCCTACGGGCAGAGAGCACACACGTCGTCGTCTAGGGCGATACGTTGCCCTGGCAGGATAGACAGGCTCCACTCAATGCCTCTTGGCCGATTTGGTCATTGCTTTCACCAGTCAGCGACACTCTTAATTCCCTGATGCGTCCCCCAACCGTCGGCGAGGCGTTCTATGGACAATCGAATGCCATGACATTCCGTCGCCACGTACTGCGTCAAACCTCTTGGCCTCGTCTTCGCTCATCTGCTCGATCGCCTCATTCGAGACGCGGAGGGGTTCGATGAGGCTTTCATAGCTGTTGGCCGATGGTTTCGATCTGTACGAGGTAGGGGGTTTGGAGACGGTAGATGAGGACGCTGTCGCACTGGACGTGGTAACCATGTCGCTCATCCTCCCTGGAGGGTTCGCAACCCTCCTGCGTGTAGGTGACGAGACGGCGGAAGCGTCGCTGATCATCCCTGCTGGGTTCGCAAACTATGGCGCCCCGAACCCGCGCCCACAGGACGACGCCCCGGTCGGTGTAGCGGGTCGACGTGCCCTCGGCGAGCCAGGTGTCGAGGTGCTGCCGTTGGCAGATGTCGGGTGAGGTGCCGCTAAGCGCGGAGCCCTTCCACCAGCGCGGCCTCCGCGCTGACGCCGGATACCGCTCCCGAGACCTAAAGGCAAACGGCCTTCGGTAACCGCGCCAGGCTCACTGAGACCCGATTCTCCACGCGTTCACCGCCACAGGATCGACGTCTCCGGGGACGCCATGGCCAACTTGGACAGCAGCACGCTCCCGCATTCACCAGCGCCCTCGTCCGAGTCGCCTTGTTCATCCTGACGAGATGAACAGATCGAATCGTCCTTGATGGCCCCATTGCTTGATCAACCGGCCCCACCTCGGCTGGTGGTCGAAGTGAGCGGCGATTTCCTTGCCGGTGGGCAGTGTTCCGTCAGGGCGACGGTTGTCGAGGGCCCAGCGCCATGCTTCCAACTGGACTCGTGGAACCTCGACCGCGCCTACCCGGTCGCTCTCAGTCGACTCGGCGTTGTCACTCGATGCTTGGAGGACATGCAGTTCTGGCCGTGATGTTCCGGGCGGCGCCGTTGGAAGGGCACCCACGTCCTCAATCGGAGGCCAACTGGCCTCATCACCCTTCTCCGATTTCATCGTGGCCGCGAGTTCTGTGGGGTCTGCATACGCACTGCGTACGTCACGCGCATGCACGCGGAACTGCTGCATCAGCAACTCGTACGCACACGCCAACGCGAAGCTCGGCCAGGCGTGGATCACCTGCGACCACAGATCCGGCTCGGCCACCGCGACGTTGACGGCAAGCGAAGCGATACTGCCGACGATCAGCAATGTCCACGGCAACCAGCCGCCGCGCCGGCCCGAGCGGGCCGAGTCCAATAGGACCATCGACGACGCCACGATCATGCCGTCCACCGACAGCGGGAACAGCGCAGCCCGCCAACTCGGTTCGCCGTGGCGAAGCGCCAGTTCGTACATGTGGGCGTAGGACACCACCGTGGCGATCGACGCCAGCAGTAGCACCGAAGTGACGGTCACCCAGCGGGACCAGCGGGAAGGCTTCACCGTAAGTCACCGCCTGACCAGGGCTAGGTCCGCGGTGAGGATCAGAGGTTCTACGACATATGGGGGAATGGTTCGGCTTCCCCCTCGGACACGTCCCTTTGTACATGGGCTGCTCGTGCGGGTTGAGGTTCGCCTCGGCCCGCACGGTTCGTTGTGCCGGGTGGTAGGTCAGCCGCAGGTCCAGATGCTTGTAGAGCTGCGCCTTGTCGGCCCGGTCGGCGTTGCGGATCACGGTGGTCAGGTCTCCCAGGGCTTCGAGGTGGGCGGTGATCTCCTCGGCCGTGAGGCTGGCGGGAGAATCGGGCTGCTGCTGGTCGAGTTGGGAGGCGGCCAGCGCCCGGTCGGCGTTGACTTCGTCGATCCACTCGGTCACGGTCCTGGGATCGGCTCCGGTTTCCAGTGCCGCACGATACTTTTCGAGCTTGGCGTCGCACTCCGCGAGCTTTTCCTCGGCTGCATGCCGGGTGAGCTGGTCGATCGTGCTCTCAGGCTGGCTGGCGGCCAGCATGCGCACGGTCGCGTCCAGGTGGATGGGGTCGAACAGGCGGGCCAACCAGTCGTCCAGGGGTGGCAGTACGTCCTTCTCCCGCAGGTAGAGCGTTCGCGGGTGCGCGATGTGGTTGGCGGTGGCGTACTCGTTGGGGAAGGTGCAGCGGTAGTACGCCTGGTCGTTGTTCCAACTGCCCTGCATCCGCCGTCCGCACAGTGAGCAGTGCAGCAGACTCCGCAGCGGGTATACGCGCCCGGTGCTGCGCGGGCGCCGGACCACGGCTCGCCGGCCCTTAACCGCCAGCAGCCGCTTGGAACTCATCGACCGAGATCCCGATGGCTTGTTCGGCGTGCACATCTTCGGGGACACGCTGAGGATGCGGGAAGCCGAGAAGTTGGCGGACTTCCTTCTTGATCAGCCTCACTTTGTATTCGTTGGTGCACTGCCTCCGTGCCATGCCGGCGCTGCCGTCTGATTTGCGAACATGCAAAGGCATGGATGCGAACCGATGGTTCTCATCTAAGGCGTCGCGACGAATGTTGCCGGCGCTAACTCGGACGACGGGGATGCTCGCATCAGCAGCAATGGCCTCCAACCGCTGCAGGTGCCGATACACCGACGGCGGTTCCCAGCCGGTATCGGCGAAGATCGCGTAGTCGAACCGTGGAATCACGCCTTGGCAGGCAAGCAGCAGCAGCGTGGTCGACTGCACTCCTGCGCCGAGAGAGAGCAAGCTGAGAGTCGGGGGATGGGTACGACGGGTAGAGAGCTGACCCATGCAGTGGTGTCGGCAACGGCTATCGAGGGCGCCTCACCTATGTATAGCGAACGAGATCAACAATCGGGACCACCACAGCGCCCACAGCCTCGCGTTGACGTTAACGGGAGGCGCCTGAACCTGCCCTTGCGCCGCCGTCAGGCGCTTGCCGACGCCTACAGCGGATCGAGGACAGATGCCGCCTGGTCAGCCTAGAAAGGAAGGTCCAATGCTCAGGCCGCATTGTCGCCGTTGGGAGTGAGACGAATCCATTCGTCGCCCCGGGGGAACACAACGTTGATGCCGGTGTGGTGAAGGTAGGTGACGAGATCGGGGCGCGGTCGTGACGGCAGCAAGACCGCCAGGCTGCGTGCGTCGGCGAACCGGCCATAGTCAAGTAGTTGTCCCACCGCCATGCGAATGCTGTCACGCACGACCGTGGCCTTAGCCTCGATGAGTTCGCCGGTCGTCTCATCCCACAGGTCGCTGTAAAGCGGCCGGGACTCGTTTGGTGGTACCAATCGCAGTCGGCCAACCGTGTGGCCTTGGCGTTGCAGATACTGGTGATAGCGGTGCACCAGGGAAGCCTCGCGTCGCTCGAACTCGTAGTCATCACGATCGGGACTCACGTGCGCGCGCTCGGTATGCAACGCCTCAACGGGAACCATGTCCACCCGCGGTTTGGATTCTGGGCTGATCGGCAGGTTGGGGAGTTCCACCGGGACCGTGTCCAGTGGACGCAACCTGAAGACCACGACCTGACGCAACGTGTCTGGGTCACCGGTCTCGTGAGCGTCGGTGAAGTAGTAGTCGACCAGTTCGAACTCGCCGAGGTAGGTGACGGTTGATCCCTGAGCGCGGAACCCTTCGAGGGTTCGGCCGTCGGCTCGGTGGTTCAAGATCGTCTTGTTGCCTTGCGTCAGCTGCTGGTCGCCACGCTGTCCCTCGCCGACGTAGTTGAACAGCCCTTCGGTGTCCCATCCGTCGTAGTAACCGTGTTGCTGCCCGGAGACGGGGTCGGTGAAGAAGAGCACCACAGGCGCCTTGCTCGACGGCCCGATCCCTCCTTGCTGCCGCCCCCCGAAGCGGGCATGGACGTCACGTCGCTGCAGCTTGTCTCCTGCCGACAGACCAGCAAGCATCTAAGCCTCCTTTTTAGGCTTCGATCTTAGGCCTAAAAATCGATGCTAGCAACCCAGACCAAGCCGCGCACGGTGCCTACCGTCGACGCAGAGCAGGCTGCACACCAGGGGGACCCCAGGCCGTCCCCCACACCACCACCGCCCGCAGCACCGCGACAACGGCCAGCACGCCGCACAGAGAGCCCAGCCACAAGACGACCTTCTGTCTCCACTGAGATGGAATCAGTCATTTCACCTGCTCGCCGGTGGACCGGGCCAGCCGTGTCTTGAGGTCACAATGCAAGGACCGAGTAGCCGGCGTATGCCGTTGGAGGAGTTGTTGGCGGCGCTTCCTGCACTAGGACCGGCGGCGCGTGATGAGGTGTGGCGGGCGCTGGTGCGCAGAGTGCGCGACGGCGAAGGCGTGTGGGTGGTGGCCGCTGCTGGCTTGGCGTTGCCTGGCTTGCGTTCAGCACGCGCCCGGCTTCGCACGGGCGCCCCCGCGGGTGGTGCGGCCGATCTGGAGGCCGAACTACTGACGGGATTCCTCGCCGAGATACAGGTAATCGACCTGGACGAACCCGTGGTGTGGGGGCGACTGCGGGCGGCTGCGTACCGGGCTGGACAGCGCTGGCGTTATGCGGTCCAGCGAGATTTCCACTAGCTCGACCACCGGATTGATCGTTCGCATGCCTGTGAGTCCATCCGGGGCAACCCCGAAGTAGTACTCGCCGGCGCGGTGCAGACAGGGGTGGTTCACACGCCGTCGGCTGCCCGGAGATTCGCCTACTCGAAGGCAAGAGGTGATCAAAAATCCAGCGGTCCGCAATACCCGTCAGGATGGAGGGGAGCAGCCAACGCTGTCGCGATTGTCCTGGTTGGTGACTGTTGCACCGCCGGACGGAATAATCCCGGCCTGCTCCACCGCGCGCCCCGCATGGGACAGGTCGACGGGCTCGACAATGGTCAGATCGGGTGAGGGGCCGATGACCTGGAACGACTGTCCTGAGTTGTCGCGGAACCAGATGATTCCAGCCGGGTCGGTGACGAAGATGCCGACGAAGTCGAGTTCGATCTCACGTCCGGCGACGTCGAACATCCTGTTGAGGTCGGGATACTCCGGAAAGGGCATCGTGACGGACATACAGCCGGCCATCGACGTTTCCAGATCGAATCTCATAGGGCTGAGCAACCGTCCGGCCTCGAACTCTTCCCAGAATCTCCCGTAGTGGGTCGGCCGGTCTTCGACTTCTGCGTCGGACACGGTGTAGGCGAGTTGGACCGTCAGCGGCACCGAGCCGGTGTTGTCGATACGGACCGCCTCGTCATCAAACGGCGACGCCCTTAGGTCGAAGGAGGTCGACACCATGTTGATGAAGCGGCGCTCGCGATCGTGCCGGTATTCCTCGTGCTGCTCCTGCTGCATCCAGAACTGCTCCTGCTGCATGCGGAACGTGGCATCGACGTATCGCAGGCTCGCGAACGCGGCCACGGCGGCCACCACCGTGGCCACCGACATGATGAACTCGTTCCAGTTCCACCCCCGACCGCGCACGTGGTGCGAACGTCTGAGGAGCGTGAGGGCGCGCACGGGGGAATGCCGCCGCGCCGAGGCGATCAGGCGCCGCGAGGCCGAGCGGGGCGGCCGCCGTGGTGGCCGCCCGGTTCGCAGACGGCGGGAACCGACCATGCCCGGACAGTAACCGGACAAGCACCGCCCTCGGGGTGAAACGACGAAGCCGGACAGACGAGCTAATCCTCGATGAGCCCGTAGACCATGCCCAGCCAGGCACCCGGTCGGGGCTGAATGGCCCGGTTGTCGACCCACATCCGCTTCAGTTCCGATCGCGTGATCTTGTACTGGCGGGCGTAGCTCCGGAAGTAGTCTGGTCGTTGGTCGTCGGACTTGGGCGTGAATTCCCCCACCTCGATGTAGCTGTCGTCGCCTCCGTTGTAGCCGATGGCGAAGCCCACGATGGCGTGCGCGTGTTTGCCGAAGGTGTCGGAGTCGTAGTTCGCATCATCGACGGTGGAGAACCGCCTGCCGTCCACGTCGACGCCGCTGACCTGCAGGCGGTACGGGGTCCCCTTGGCCGCGAGGATGTTGCCCTGGCAACCGCGATACTCGGTTTCCTGATCGTCTGCGGTGGCGAAGCGGAAGAACTTGATGCTGTAGTGGTTCTTCTGGAAGTTCCAGTTGTCCCACTGGATATCGACGCAGTAGCGGTCGCTTTCCCCTGGCGGGGTGGCGTAGGTGAGGCATCCGCCGACGCCGCTCATCCCGGTGTCGACGTTCCATACGCTGGCACTGCCGCCCGCACCGATCTCCAGCGGAGGAACCCCGTAGAGGTTGTTGCCCCGTGTGCCGTCGCCAGAGGAGAACTCCCCGCCGTCCACCCGCTGGGACGCGAGGTACAGCGAACCGCCGGTGTCGTTGTACAGCACCACCGAGGTGTCCGAGTAGTCCTCACCCATCGGCGAACGCCCGCTTTGCTGCAGCAGCGGCGTAAACCGGTAGGGAGCACCCCACTGCCGCCAATCACTCCGAGGCTGCGCCGGCACATGCGGCACGGCCTCCTCGCGCACCGTCTCCTCTCCCGCGCGGCCCTGCGTCTGTCGCTCAACCATGTCCTCCACACCCCCGAAATCGGACTGATCGGTCTGTGGGATCACCCCTTCCGCGCCCACCTCCCCACCCGGCATACCGCTTCTCAAGATCTACGACACCAATACGGGGATTTGCCGCAGATGTTGACGATCACAAGCAACCGGCAACACAGGGCCGCCCCGCCCCGCCGCTGCTCACGATGCCACCGGTCCAAGCCCCTGACACCGCCCCGGTCTCGTGCTTAGGCGCGTCGCCTTCGGCTGACCGGTTACGGCCTTCGCCACCAAGAGTGGCCGAGACCGGGTGGGATGACGCCATGAGCGCTCCTGCCCCCTGGTGGCGTGCCCCCGGCCGCCCCGCACTGATCACCTTCAGCCTGGGGGCGGTCGGCCTGGCAGCCGCCCTCGTGCTGGTCGCCGACCGTCTGGTGCCGTGGCTGGCCGGGCTGCCGTGGCCCGGCATCATCGCACTGGCCGGCGCCCTGCTGATCGCGGCCGCCATCGGCATGACCCTCACCCGCAAACCCTCCAGCGACTCCGAGGAGGCGCCGCCGTCGCCGCAGCCGATCTCCTGGTGGTGGGTACTCGCCGGGGCAGGCTTCGTCGTGATCGCCACCTGGTACTCCACCGCCTGGCTGTTGGACGTCGCCACCCCCGAGCAGCGACTGGAGGCCATCCGTGCCGGCCTCACCGTTGGCGCCGGCACCGGGGGCGCCGTCGCGCTGCTGCTGGCGGTACGAAGGCAGTGGCACCAGGAGGTCGCGCACCGCCATCAGGAGAAGGTCGCCGCAGAGACGCAGTTCGACGCGACCGAACGCCGGGTCACCGACCTGTACACCAAGGCGGCGGGTGCGTCCGTCCAGGCGGAGCCAGGGCGGGAGCAGGGTGTCCAGGACGCCCCAGGCGGTGCGGCGGAAGTTGCCTTCGACGCCCATCAGTTCGTCGGCGATGGCGGCGTCTTCGGTGGCTCGGCGCAGGGGTTTGTCGAGCAGGTCGGTGTCCAGAGCCCAGCGGACGTTGGCGGCGGTGGCGGTCATCAGGTTGGTTGTGAACCCTCCAGGGATGATCAGCGACCGCTGTTCGTGGTCGCTGGCCAGGGCGTCCTGGCGGCGTACGGCGCGGGCCGAGGACATGTCTTCGGCGGGGGTGAACGCGCCGGCGTGGTTGCCGTAGTGGTCGGGCACGTGAACGGTCACGTTGTGCCGGCTCAGCAGCGACATGGCCGAGGCGTTGATGTCGGCGTGGTGTTACGAACCCTTCAGGGGTGATGAGAGACCTCGTCGACGCGTTCGATCCGGATGCTGTTGTCCTCGCGGCGGATGCGGCAGGGCTCGGTGAGCCAGTAGGTGCGGGTGGCGGCGGTCACTCAGTCTCCCCAGCAGTAGTCGCGGTAGGAGCAGCCCCGGCACTGGGTGCGGGGAAGGCGGGGTGCGGGTCGGTCGGCGCCGATGACGTCGCGGGCCTGCTGCTCGGTGTCTTCGGCCTGGCGGCGGGCCGAGGCGTCCCAGGGAACGTCGACGGTGCGGCGGATCAGCGGGTAGTGCACGACGCCGCGCGCCACGTTCACGCCCAGGCGCGACAGCAGCAGGCAGTAGTGCCGTACCTGGGCGTCGTGCTGGAGTGAGGGGGCGCGGGAGGACTTGGTCTCGTGGACGACGGCGCCGGTGGTGACCCAGTCGATGCGGGCTTCGCCGAGGTCGATGTCGCGGCGACGGGTGTAGGTGGTGGCGTCGACGGTCTCACCGAAGGCGACGGCGTCGCTGCGGTGTTCGGGGCGGTAGCCGCGGGCGTACAGCCACAGTTGGCGGGGGCAGTGCAGCAGGTACTTGATGTGCACGCCGCCGAGTCCGTCGTCGCCGGTCACAGGATGGTGTCCTTGGGGGCGGCCGGGGCGCGGCCCGCAGTCAGGTCCAGTCCGGTCTCGGTGTTGTAGGGCGCTTTGGTGGTCCACAGCCGCAGTTTCGAGTCGAAGTCGGCATGGCCTGCAGATTCCAGGACCTTGAGCTGGGTGTAGCGGACGGGGATGAGCAGGCCGGAGGCCAGGAGCGGGTGTTCGGCCCGCTGCCGGCGGTAATCGGCGATGTCGTCGTGGTGCAGGACCTCCACGGTGTCGAAGGACTTGTCCAGCCCTTCGGCGAATTCGCTGCGGTCGTGGAAGGGGTCGGTGAAGGTGAGGAACGTGTCGGTGAACTCGTCGCGTGCGCGGCGGGCCTCGGCATGCCAGGTCCGGCCCCAGTCGGTGTCGTAGGCCAGCCGCAGCCAGTCCTCGATGGTCTGCTCGGAGATGACGGGGCCGGGCGCGGTCTGCAGTGCCTCCCAGGCGGCGGTGATGGCTCCGGGGTCATACGGGCGGTGCTCGTCGGTGCGGTGGACGCGGAACTCCACGGGGCCTTCGGGGTGGTGTCCGCGCCGGTTGACCCGGCCGGCGCGCTGGGCCAGCGCTTCGACGGGGGCCAGTTCGCTGGCCCCCCGGTCGAAGTCCAGGCAGAGGGAGACCTCCAGCGCCTGGGTGGCCACGACCAGTCCGCCCCGGCGCCCGCTCTCCCCGGGCTTGCGTTCGGGGTGGCGGCGCTTGATGCGGCGTTCGATGGCGGCGCGGTCCCGGCCGCGGAACCGGGAGTGCAGCAGCACCGCCGCGTCGGGGTCTTCGGGGCGGACGGTCCGGGCGTGGGGGGCCAGGTCGGTGTAGAGCTGCTGGGCGGTGGCCACGGTGTTGGCGACCAGCAGCACGCTGTGCCCGTCGGCCAGCCAGCAGCGGACGCGGGCCAGGCTGTCGGGGTGGGTGAGCGGCAGCTCGTCCAAGGCGAGGCGGTGCCGGTCGGGTGCGGTGCCCGGCGGAGCCCGGTGCACCGTGACGTCCTGTTCCAGCGTCTCAGCGACCAGGTCGAGCATCGGCGGGGCCAGGGTGGCCGACAGGACGGCGATGCGGCTGCCCAGCCGTTCCCACAGCCGCATGGCCGCGCAGATGCGGCCGAAGGTGACGGGGTCGTAGGCGTGCAGTTCGTCCAGGACCATCAGCGCGTTGGCCTGTTCGAGTAGCACGCTGGAGTAGCGCGGCCCGGCGATCGCCGCCCGCAGCAGCTGGTGCGGGGTGGCGACCCGCACGCGTTGGACGAACAGGGTCCGCATGGCGTGTGCCCGGCTGCGCGCCTGGTCGGCGGCGGCGCCGTCGGGTGTCTTCTCCGAGGCGCAGTCGTCCTGGACCGCGTCGCTGAGCAAGGTCTGGGCGGCGGTCGCGTGCAGCACGCCGATGTCGGGCTTCTTTGCTCCTGGGGGTGGTGTGAGGTTGTCGCGGAACCGTTCGCGGGCGGCGTCGATGGAGGCGCGGTAGGGCAGCACCCACACCAGCCGGGGCCGGCCGGGCATCGTCTCCAGCTGGCTGGACGCCCAGGCCAGCGCGGCCTCGGTCTTGCCGCTGCCGGTGGGCGAGCACAGCACCAGGTGCCCGGCGGTGTCGGCCGCCGCCTTCTGGTGGGGGTAGGGCGCGGCGAGGGTGGACAGATACGAGCGCGGCAGCGGCATGTGCGTCTGCAAGGGGACGTGCGCCGATCCGGCGTGGTCGGCGAGGGTGACGGCACCCTGCAGCAGAACCGCGACCAGTCCGTCCTCGTCGGGGACGGGGTGGAACCAGTCGGCGCTAACCTGCGCGAAGGCGTCGCGGGCGAGTTCCCACAGCTTGCGGGTCTCCTCGGCGGCGACCAGGCCGGAGTGGGCTGTCAGCCAGCGCAGCAGCGCCCGGTGCCGCTTCGCCGGGACCTGGATGCGGGGTCGGCCCGGCGGTGGGTCGGGGTCGCGGCCGAACTTGCGCTGCCAGTCGGCGTCCGGCGGGTAATCCAAACGCAGCTCCTTACCCGATGTCGACACCAGCGGCCGGTGGTGGAAGACCACTCCGGCCTTGATCATCGCCCGGTCCTGTTCGGGCAGGTCACGGGTGAGTAGGTCGACGTAGGCCAGCGACAGCACCTCGTGGCGCTCGCCCCAGTACTCCCCGCCCGGCCGGACCTGCAACTGGAAGCCTTCGCCGACCTTTCCGGTGTCGTGCAGCAGTGCGGCGGTCTTCACGCACGACCAGAACCACGGCCGGTGGGCCAGCAGCCCGGGCGAGCCGATCCGGTCGGCGACCGTACCGGCGGCGTCGTGCACCAGGGTGCTGTGCTCGGTCAACAGCTCCGGCCGCCCTGTCGGGGAGCGTTCGGCGGACTTGGCCCACACCTGCGCCAACTCCGGGTCGCCAGCGTCGGTGGTACCGGCGGTGTGCAGCCAGACGGCCTGGTCGTCGGTGGGGTCGCGGTAGGCGCCGCTCACCGGCTGGCGGCCGGCCGGCTCGGCGCACCACAGGTAGTCGGTGAAGGAGGTGCGCAGCCGGTCGGTACTGATGGTGTCGGCCAGCCGCACGCTGGTTGCCTGCACGGCGACGTGCCCGCCCAACGGCGCCAGCGCGTGCCCGACCACCGCCTCATCCGCCGGGTACAAGGTCACCGGCGTAACCGACCGGAGGTGGACGAGGTCTTGGGAGCGGCCCAGCCGGAGCCCCCATACCGGGCACCGCAGCGCGGCCGCGACCCGGTCGGCGTGCGGGGCGGGTATCCACAGGGTGACGTGCACGCCGACCAGGAAGGGCCGGTCGCGGATGGTCATACCGCCCTTGCCCTCCCGGACCCGGCCGGCCACCGCCGGGTTGGAACCGTCGGCGGCGATCGGGTGGTAGGTCTCGGCGTCCGTGCCGCGTCCGTCGGCGTGCGCGCACATGCCGACCGGGACCGGCTCGCCGGCCCGGCCGGTCGCGGCGGCCAGCATTCCGCGCACGGTGGAGGGCGGCGGCACCGGCAGGCAGCGGGTGACTCCGGGGAACATCGGATCGCGGAACGAGGCGGCCGGAGCGTACAGCTCGATCCGGACCGCCTCGATCGGGGCGGACGGTCGCGTCATGGCGTTCACCGGGCCGGGTCGTCGAACCAGCCGTCGCACCGGCCGCCGCGGATCTCCGCGGCCAGGTCGCGCAGCATCGACCGGGGGTGGTCGACGCGCACCTGGCCGCCGTCCAGCAGCTCGGCGACCTCGGCCTCGAACTCCTTGCGGACCTGTTCGCGGAAGCCCGGCCGCCACCCGATGCGCACTGGTGCCTCCCACTGGCCCGCCCAGGCGTCGAGTTCCTGCCTCAGGACCTCGCCCCGGACCTGGAGGCCCGAGCCGTCTTCGGCGCCGTCGATGACGAACCCGAGCGGGTTGACCCCGCCGGCCATCGGCACCGCCGCCACCAGCGCCGGGGTGCGGTCCCCGTAGTGCAGGGCCTTCTTCGCCCCGCCCACCAGGTCGGCCAGCGCCTCCAGCAGCGAGGCCACCCGCTCGCGGCGCATCTCCAGCGGCAGCCGCAACGCCGGCGAGCCGCGGAAGGTCACCATGGCGGCGCCGAGCTCGACGGCGGCCGCCGCCCGCCGCGCCGCGTCCTCGCTGAGGTAGTTGGCCTTGCCGCCGTTGTTGCCGGGGAGGGTGAACGTGCCGACCCGGGGGACGTCGAGCAGGAAGGGCGCGGCGAGGTCGGCGGTGTAGAACTGGTGGGAGTGCAGCACCGGTTCCTCCACCCCGCGCGACATCACGCCGAAGTCCTCGGTGGGACGCGCCGGCTCCACCGACATGAACGTGCCCACCATGAACGGGGTGTCGCGCAGCGTGGTGGCGTCGTCGCTGGACTTGGCGCCGGCCTTCATGTAGCCGAACAGGTCGTCATCGGCGTAGCGCACCGGGTCGGCCGACGTGGTGGCCTTCTGGGCCTTGCCCTGCGCCTTGCCGACCCGCACCGTCGGCGACGGCGCCGAGCCCCGCGCGGTCATCGTGTCGCGCAGCCAGCGCCGGAACGCCTGCGCCGACACATAGGGGTAGACGCGTCCGCGCACCCGCGCCTGCTTCACCGGGGTGGTGGTGGTCTCGCCCTTGCCGTTGTTGGGGGCGCCCGCGCTCACGGCGAGCACGATCTTTCCGGCCAGGTAGCTCATCAGGCGTCCTCATCGCTGTCGTCGGACAGGGGGTCGTCGAACCGGGTGGGGGCGTCATCAGCGGGATCGTCATCCGCTGATTCCTTGCCGATGGCGACGCCGAGCCGGTTCAGCTGGGTCGCCACCTCGAAGTAGAGCTGAGCGCGCAGCCGCCACCCCTTGGGGCCGTCGGCGATCAGTTCAGGCAGGACGGCGGCCACCCCCGGCGACATCTCCGGGGTCTCCGCGCCGTCCAGCAGCAGACGGGCATGGGCCGTCATCAGCAGTTTGTGCAGCGGGTAGGCGCTGCCGGCCGCCTGCCGGTACTCGTTGAAGCGGCCGCGGCTGGACTCCGCGGCGATCCACCGCGCCAGCAGGTGGGCGGCCGGTTCGAGGGGCTTGGTCGTCACCTCGTACATCACCTCCATATACAGGGAGAACAGGGCCCGCCACCGCCACAGCGTGCGGGTGGGCACCTTGTCCGGGTCGGTCGAGCGGTTCCGCAGCTCCCGTAGCAGGCGGTCGCCGGGAACGAGTTCGAAATCGAACAGCGTGCGCGCGGCCGCCGTGGTGCCGCTCGTCGTGACCGCGCCGGAGGCGTCCCGGCGCACCAGCACCCTGCGCAGGTCGTTCCACCCGTCGGCACAGGCCCGGTCGGCCGACATCCGCTGCAGGAACCGGGCCACCCCGGTACGGGTGCTCATCACCCGTAACCAGGGCTCCTGGTTGTCGTTCTTGAACATCCACAAGGTGGTGGCGGCCAGGTGGTCCTGCGCGTGCTCCCGCAGCATCCGTACGGCGACGGCTTCCGGTCCGGCTCCGGCGGGCAGGTCCTGGAAGCCCGCCTGCCGGGCGCGTGCGGACCGCAGCACGTTACGGGCCACGAAGGCGCGCTCCACCTCCCCGTCATCGCAGGTGAGCACCGTCGCAGAACCCGCCGTCACCCACGCCCCGTAGGGCAGCGCCCACATCGCGAGCCGGCACGCGCGGCACACCGGCCACCCGCCCAAGTCGGGCGGCAGGGTGTTCAGCGCCCGCGGCGAATCGAACATCGGCAGCGTCGACTTCGCCCACACCGCTCCGCTCGGCGCTCCGCAGAAAGCGCACGGCAGCAGATCCGCGGCGTCGCCGTCGGCGACGAACAGCGCAGACACCTGCTCGTGGAGCCGATCGGGGTCGCGGTCCCGCTTGGCGTGCGTGGGTTTGGCGTTGGGGTAGAGCGCGAACAGCACCTTCCACCAGTCATAGCCGCCAGACCCCGGGGAGGCCGTCGCGGCCCGCACGACGTCGGCGACGATCCGCGCCGCGACCCGGTCCAGGTCCGCCGTCGTCAACGCGCCCACCTCGTCCCGCCCGGCCAGGCAGAGGAGGGAACGGGTCCCGCTGCGCTGCAGCGGATGCTCCGTCAACCGCGCGACCGGGAGATCGGTGGCCGGGGCGGTCACTTCACCCACCCGAACCCCTGAATGGTGGCGAGCCCGATCCCCCACTCGTACAGGGCGTCCAGCAGCGCCGGAGCGGCCGAGACCCGTGCTGTGATCGGGGCGCCGATCCGGAACCCCTTCGCGGTGTCGAAGCGGCGCCGCCGCCCCGACTTCAGGACCGTGACCTCCACCTCGTTGGGCAGATCCAGCAGGTCGGCCTTGTGACGCAGGTTATGCGTCAGCCGCTGCACGAAGTGGGCGTCATCGGGCACCAGGAAACGGTCCTCGTGCTTGACCACCACCGGCGACACCGTCTCGAACACCGCCGACCCGGCGCTGTGGTCGGGGGTGGGCTCCAACTGCACCCCGCGCACCGGCAGCGACACCCCGCCCCACCGCAGCTCGCCGCGCCCGGCCAGCCCGGCCAGCAGACACGCCGCGATCTTCGGCACCGGCGAGCCCAGCCGCACCATCCCCGGACCCGTGGTCGCGTACGCCCCCTTACGACGCGCCGCCGTGGGAAACACCGGCGGCGCCACCCCCACCGGCCGCAACACCGACCCCCGCCACCCCGAATCGTGCAGCTCCGCCGCCAAATGCGCATCCTGACCCCTGATCAGGTCATAAACCACCGAACGCGCAGGCCCATGCACATCCCGCCACTCCATACACGCAACCGACGATTCGACATCAACCCGGAAACGCATCACACCTCCTCACATCTCAGGAGGCAATTAATAGCAACCGGCTCCGACACGCCATCGCCGAACAGCGGATACGTCTAACGAAAACTCAAACTAGACCGGAAAATCAGAAACAAGCAACCGCGAAGAAGCGAACCGGCGCGCAAATTACTTGATCACGAACTACTCACTGAGCGTCGCGACCCATCCGCCCACAGGAGCCGATCAAGGTAGCGAGCAATTGATCACAGAACAGGCACCAAGGATGCTTCCACTGGCAATCACCCACTCCGACAGCAAGCACTCATTCACCCCGCGCACGCCATAGATTGCCGACTCTCCCAAACTCGACAATTCACTCGACCAATTCATATGGTGGACGTACCCCCCGACTGACGAACACCCACGCGCATCCCCGGTCCGGTACGCTGCACACCCACGAACCGCAACCGACCACGAGCACATCGACCTACACGACCACCACGACAGTGCCCTTGATCGCCACACACGCTGACCTGCACTGATGCACTACCGGCGGACCGCTGCAAAATTGCACCGACGACAGCGCCGAACAGGCACTCCGACCTGCGGCTTTACCCTCGGGTCGCTGATCATCCCTGGAGGGATCGCAACGGGTGTAGTGCGGGTTGAGGTACACCCCGGCGCCGCCGTCGCTGATCATCCCTGGAGGGATCGCAACGCTCCATCAACCAATCCTTCGGATTGGTCAACGGAGTCGCTGATCATCCCTGGAGGGATCGCAACTCGGTGGGGTGGTGCGGCTCAGCCACGGCCGGTCTGTCGCTGATCATCCCTGGAGGGATCGCAACGTTCTTTCGGACGCCGCAAGGGCGTCCGACGCCTGTCGCTGATCATCCCTGGAGGGATCGCAACTCAAACAGCGACCGGAGGTCGTCAGCGACGTCGACGGTCGCTGATCATCCCTGGAGGGATCGCAACGATCTCATCCCCGCCTGCTTCAGGCCCGCTCCCTGGTCGCTGATCACCTGGAGGGATCGCAACGTCTTGTCGGCGCCGAGCGGCAAGCGGGGGTTCGGGTCGCTGATCATCCCTGGAGGGATCGCAACTCCTCGGCCAGCCGGGCGCGGAGGAACTCAACCAGAGTCGCTGATCATCCCTGGAGGGATCGCAACCGGCTCACGCCGCGAGCCAGTACCAGCAGATCTGGTCGCTGATCATCCCTGGAGGGATCGCAACATGACGGTGACCTTGGCCATGTCCATGTCAGCGCCGGGTCGCTGATCATCCCTGGAGGGATCGCAACCCGAGCAGGGCGCTCAGGAGGCTGCGCATCCGGCCGGTCGCTGATCATCCCTGGAGGGATCGCAACTGCTCCAGCACGGCGATGCGGCCAGTGGCACCCTTGTCGCTGATCATCCCTGGAGGGATCGCAACGACATGGTCAGGCAGCCTTCCTGTGGGTCGGGTCGGGTCGCTGATCATCCCTGGAGGGATCGCAACCCTGGCGGCCCTGGACCCGCGCCGACGCGGTGTCCGCGTCGCTGATCATCCCTGGAGGGATCGCAACAGGGCTGATGCTGCGTCTCGTCTCGGGGCTCCCCCGGGTCGCTGATCATCCCTGGAGGGATCGCAACTGCAGATCCACCGCCGCAACCCCCGCTATGGGCCGGTCGCTGATCATCCCTGGAGGGATCGCAACCGCCCGGCCGGAGCGCGTCCGGGGACTATGGGTTGTCGCTGATCATCCCTGGAGGGATCGCAACCGCACGGCGCCCTGCAGCTGGCTGGCCAGCTCGGGTCGCTGATCATCCCTGGAGGGTTCGCAACGCCTGCCAAAGAAGACCGGACGAGCACGACGCGAGTGGTGCTCGGCCGGTGAGCGGCGAACCGCCTTTAGTCACTGCGCCAGCCTCACTGAGACCCGAATCTCCAAGCGTTCGATCATCGCCGCAGGATCGACGTCTCCGGGGACGCCATGGCCAACTTGGACAGCAGTACGTTCCCGCATTCACCAGCGCCCTCGTCCGAGTCGCCCTGTTCATCCTGACGAGATGAACAGATCGAATCGTCCTTGATGCCCCCATTGCTTGATCAACCGGCCCCATCTCGGCTGGTGGTCGAAGTGAGCGGCGATTTCCTTGCCCGTGGGGAGTGTTCCGTCAGGGCGACGGTTGTCGAGCGCCCAGCGCCATGCTGCCAACTGGACTTGTGGAACGTCGACCGCGCCTTCCCGGTCGCTCTCAGTCGTCTCGGCGTTGTCAGGCGACGCTTGGAGGACGTGCATTTCTGGCTGTGATGTTCCGGATGGCGCTGTTGGAAGGGCACCTACGTCCTCAATCGGAGGCCAGCCGACCTCATCGCTGTTCTCCGACATGATCGCGGTCGCGGTTTCCGTAGAGTCTGCGTACGCATTGCGTACGTCACGCGCATGCACGCGGAACTGCTGCATCAGCAGCTCGTACGCACACGCCAGTGCGAAGCTCGGCCAGGCGTGAATCACCTGGCTCCACACGTTCGGGTCGGCGACGGCGACGTTGGCGGCAAGCGAAGCGATACTGCCGACGATCAGCAGCGTCCACGGCAGCCAGCCGCCGCGCCGACCCGAGCGGGCGGCGTCCAGCAGGGTCATCGAGGAAGCGACGATCATCCCGTCCACCGACAGCGGGAACAGCGCCGCCTGCCAGGGCGGCTCGCCGTGGCCCAGAGCCAACTCGTACATGTGGCTGTAGCTGACCACCGCGGCGATCGACGCCAGCAGCAGCACCGCCGTGATGGTGACCCACCGGGACAAACGGGAAGAACCCACCGCAGATCACCGCCTGCCCAGGGCAAGATCTGCGGTCAGGATGAGTGGTATGTACGAAAAGGTCGAATTGCCCCTCGGACACCAACCTTTCGCACATGTCGTGGAGTCTCGGTTCGATCCGGGTCTCCACGATTTTGTTTGCGCGGGTAGGTGCGGCGTAGACCGAGGTCTTGTGGAGCTGCGGCTTGGGCCGGTCGGGGTTGGGGGCGGCCGTCCGGTGGATGCGGCCTCCGGTCGTCGGTGTGGGTGTCGGTTCAGTCGAGGCGCCGGCGGGCCGCGTCGATGACGCCGTCGATGGCGGCGCTGATGCGGCGGGCGGCCTGGTCGGGGTCGGGGCGGCCGGCGTCCAGCCAGGCGATGACGCCTTCGGTGGCCAGTGTCAGCACGACCTGGGTGGCCCAGCGGGTCCAGCCCTCGTCGCCGATGAGCGCGGCGAGGCTGCGGTAGGTGATCTCCGCGGAGTCCGCGGCGAGGCTGTCGGTCAGCTCGCGGAACTCCGGTTCGCGGGCGGCGTAGCGGAACAGCAGGCGGAAGCCGTCAGGGTCGTCGGAGGCGGCGTCCAGCATGGCGGGGATGCTGCGGTCGGTGAAGTCGTCGATGCCCACCCGCTCGGTCAGGCGTGCGCAGGCGCGGTCGAGGACCGCGCGGTACAGGGCGGCCTTGGAATCGAAGTGGCGGTACAGGACAACCCGGCTGACGGCGGCTTCGACGGCGATGGCGTCCAGACTCGTGTCAGCGAAGCCAGAGCGCGCGAAGGCGCGGGTGGCGGCGTCCAGGATCTGCTCGCGCCGCTGGGCGCGGGGCATCCGGCGGACGGGCGCGCCCGGCTCGGCTCCCGATTCTGCGGCGGACATGGCCACCTCCACTTGTATACTTGAGGGTATACATCTAGGTTTGTTTATGCTGAAGTAAACAAGTTGCCGCTGGAGATCGCCATGACCCCTGGCCTGCCGTTTCCCCAGGACCATCCTCTGCAGTTTCCCCCGGCGCTGCGCACCCTACGGGAGGCCGGACCGCTGCACCGCGTCCGCACCCGTACCGGCGACGACGCCTGGCTGGTCACCGGATACGCCGAGGTCCGCGCGCTGCTGGCCGACCCGCGCCTCGGCCGCGCCCACCCCGACCCCGCGCACGCCGCACGTTCGGGCGCCTCCGCCCTGTTCGGCGGGCCGCAGGGCGATTTCGCCACCGAGCACGCCGACCACGCCCGGATGCGCTCCCTGCTGCGTCCGCACTTCACCCCCGGGCGCATCCGCGCCCTGGCGCCCCGCGTCGCGCAGCTCACCGAGGGCCTGCTGGACGAGCTGGCCCGGCTCGGCCCGCCGGCCGACCTCGTCACCGCGCTCGCGGTGCCGCTGCCGATCCTGGTCATCTGCGAACTCCTGGGGGTGCCCTACGAGGACCGGACCCGATTCCGGGCCTGGTCGGAGGCTGCCGCCGACGTCACCGACCAGGCGCGCTCCGAGCAGGGGCTGGCCGAGCTCTTCGACTACGGCATGCGCCTGGTGGCCGCCAAGCGCCGCAGACCCGGCGAGGACGTCATCTCCGCCCTGGCGGCCGTCGACGGGGTCGGCGACGGCGAGATCGCCGGGCTGTCCATGGCGCTGCTGTTCGCCGGGCACGAGACCACCGTCGTCCAGATCGGCATGGGCGCCCTGCTCCTGCTCACCCGGCCGGACCGGTGGCGGCGGCTGGCCGAGCACCCGGAGGACGCGGGCGCGGCGGTGGAGGAGATGCTGCGCGCGGCCGGCAAGGGCGGCGGCGGCATCCCGCGCTACGCCCGCACCGACATCGAGCTGGCCGGTGAGACCATCGCCGCCGGGGACCTGGTGATGTGCGACAACGGCGCCGCCAACCACGACCCGTCCGTCTTCGAGGACCCCGACCGCTTCGACCCCGACCGCCGGGGTCCCGCACACCTGAGCTTCGGCCACGGCGCCCGGTACTGCATCGGCGCGCCGCTGGCCCGCCTCGAGCTGCAGGCCGTGTTCTCCCGCCTGCCCGCGCGCTTCCCCGCCATGAAGCCGGTCGGCGAACTGGAGCAGACGCGGGTGCGCGCCGACACCCTGACCGGCGGACTGGCCGAACTCCCTGTGGCATGGTGAGGAGGACCATGCCGGCCGAGCGGGTCCGCCATCCGCTGTTCGCGCCTGCGGCGGATCGCGGGCCGGGCCGCCGGGGCGGCCGGAGCCGCGGCCGAGGTGGCCGACGCACACGTGCGGGCTCTGCCGGCGGTCCGGGCCCGCACACCGACGGAACCGCGATCGCCCCGACCGGCGACCCGCGCGAACGCCGCCCGCCACGAGAGCAAAGGCACGGCATGGCCGCAACGCCCACGATCGCCCTGATCAGCGCCACCCCCGCTTCGATACCGCCGGCCCGCAGCGCCTTCGCCGCGGCCTTCCCCGAGGCCCGGCTGTGGAACCTGCTGGACGACCGCCTCCTCGACGACGCGCAGGACGCCGGCGAGGTGACCCCCGCGCTCGTCGACCGGATGCACCGCCTCATCGACCACGCGACGGCCGGGGGAGCCGACGCGGTGCTGCTGACCTGCTCGCTGTACGGCTTCGTCGCCCGCGAGCGCGCCGAGCGCAGCGCCGTCCCCATCCACGCCCCCGACACCGCCGCGCTCGACGCGGCCGTCGCGGCCGGCCACCGGCGGATCCTCGTCCTCGCCTCGATCCCCGGCGCACTGGACGACGCCCAAAGGCGCTTCACCGCCCACGCGCACGCCGCCGCGGCGTCGATCGAGATCGACGGCGCACTGGCACCCGACGCCTACCGCGCCGCGCTCGACGAGGACGCGGAAGCACTCGCCTCGGCACTGGAACGGGCCTGCGCCGCACGGCCCGGCGGCACTGATGCGGTACTGCTCGCGCAGTACTCCCTCGCGCCCGCCGCCGACGCGCTGGCCCGCGCCCTCGGCGTGCCGGTGTACTCCGGTCCGGGCAGGGCCGCCGCCCTCCTGCGCTCCCGGCTCCTCACCCGCGAAGCGGCCGGGTGACCGGCGCGCTCAGCCCTCGTCGGTGCGGGTCAGGGCCTCTTCGGTCAGGTCCTGGGTGGCGGCCCAGCTGGCGAGCAGTTTGAGCGCGTCGGCGGTCGGGCTGTCGGCAGGGGCGGTGTAGACGTTGAGGGTCAGGCCCGGCTCGGAGGTGAGGTCCATCGACTCGAAGGCCAGGTCGAGCCGGCCCACCACCGGGTGGCGCAGCCGCTTGTGCCCGCTGCGGTGGAACTGGACGTCGTGGGAGGCCCAGCGCCGCCGGAAGAGCTCGCTGCGCGTGGACAGCTCGCCGATCAGCTCGAACAGGGCCGGGTCGTGCGGGTTGCGGCCCGCCTGCAGGCGGAGCATCGTGGCGGCGTCGTTGGCGGTGAGCTCCCAGTCGACGAAGAACTCGCGTGCCGCCGGGTCGAGGTAGACGAAGCGGGTGGAGTTGGCCGGGCGGCGGGGGTCGGCCAGGACGGGCGCGTACAGGGCGCGGCCCAGGTCGTTCAGGGCGACGATGTCGTGGCGGCCGTTGCGCACCCACGCCGGCGCGCCGGTGATGGCGTCGAGCATCTGCTGGACGGCGGGGCGCCGCCGCACGCTCGTCGGCATCCGGCGGCCCGGCGTGCGGCCGGGACCCGCGGCGCGGGCGAGGGCGAAGAGGTGGGCGCGCTCGGCCTCGTTCAGCTGGAGCGCGCCGGCCAGCCCGTTCAGCACGCTCTCGGAGGCACCGGCGAGATTGCCCCGCTCCATCCGCACGTAGTAGTCGATGGAGACGCCGGCCAGCAGCGCGACCTCCTCGCGGCGCAGGCCCTTGACGCGGCGGTTGCCCCCGTAGGCGGGCAGCCCGGCTTGCTGGGGTGTGATGCGCGCCCGCCGCGAGCTGAGGAACTCACGGACCTCCGCGCGGTGGTCGACCTGGCTCATATCCCCAGGGTAGGTCGCGTCCGGGGCACGAGGGAGGCTATGCCAGTACCTGTAACGCCAGGCTCTCCCCGGGCCCGCGGCCCCTGGGTTGACTGGGCGCCATGCGAGCCACCTACATGTACGGGGCCGGCGACGTGCGCGTCGTCGACGTCCCCGATCCGAAGATCCAGCTGCCCACCGACGCGCTGGTCCGCGTGCTGCGTGCCTGTGTGTGCGGCAGCGACCTGCATCCGTTCCGCTCCCTGCCGGCCACGCCGGAGGGCACCCCGATGGGCCACGAGTTCGTCGGCGTGGTCGAGGAGGTGGGCGCCGAGGTGTCGGCGGTCGCCCCCGGCGATGTGGTGATCGCGCCCTTCGCCTGGTCGGACGGCAGCTGCCCGTTCTGCCGGGAGGGACTCCAGACGTCCTGCCTGCACGGCGGCTTCTGGGCGGCCGGCGGGATCGGCGGGGGCCAGGCCGAGGCGGTCCGGGTGCCCTTCGCCGAGGGCACCCTGGTGAAGGCGCCGGTCGCCGAGGACTCCGGCCTGCTGCCGTCGCTGCTGACCCTCTCCGACGTCTACGGCACCGGCTACCACGCCGCGGTCAAGGGCGGTGTGGCGGCGGGCAGCACGGTGACCGTCATCGGCGACGGCGCGGTCGGACTGCTGGCCGTGCTGGCCTCCCGGCAGCTGGGCGCCGAGCGGATCGTGCTGATGGGCCGGCACAAGACGCGCACCGACCTGGGCCGGGAGTTCGGCGCCACCGACGTGGTCGCCGAGCGCGGCGAGGAGGGCATCGCCGCGGTGCGCGAGCTGACCGGCGGGCACGGCAGCCCGATCGTGCTCGAGGCGGTCGGCCATATGCCCGCCTACGAGCAGGCCTTCGGGGTCGTGCGGCCGGGCGGCGTGATCAGCAGGGTCGGGGTGCCGCAGTACGAGGAGGCGCCGATCGGCTTCGGCAGCCTCTTCCGGCACAACATCACCCTCACCGGCGGCCCCGCACCGGCCCGCGCCTACATCGATACCCTGATGCCCGCCGTCCTGGACGGCACCGCCGATCCGGGGAAGGTCTTCGACCGGACCGTCTCCCTGGAGGAGACCCCGGCGGGCTACCGGGCCATGGACGAGCGCAGCGCGCTCAAGGTGCTCATCCGGCCGTGACGAACGGGCCCGGCCGACAGCAGCTGCGGTGCCGCCGAACCCGCCGTCTCGGCCCGGCGGCGCTGAGCGCGGCCGACGCCCGGACGCAGACCCTTCGCGAGGGCTTTGGGAGGTCTTGGCGAACAGGGGAACGGCCTTCCCTCCCTGGTCAGGGCGGGTCGGCCTAGCGTGGACGCCATGACCGTTCCGAACGTGAACCTGAACAACGGTGTGCGGATGCCGGCCCTGGGTTTCGGGGTGTACCAGACACCGCCCGAGCAGACCGTCGCCGCCGTCGAAACGGCGCTGTCGACCGGCTACCGGCACATCGACACCGCGGCCGCGTACGGCAACGAGCGAGAGGTCGGGGCGGCGATCCGCCGCTCCGGCCTGGACCGCTCGGAGGTCTTCGTCGAGACGAAGGTCTGGATCAGCGACTACGGGTACGACGAGACGCTGCACGCCTTCGACAAGAGCGCGGGCAAGCTCGGGCTCGACCGGATCGACCTGCTGATCCTCCACCAGGCCCTGCCGAGCGAGTTCGAGCGCACCCTCGACGCCTACCGGGCGCTGGAGGCGCTGCTGGCCGACGGCAGGGTGCGGGCGATCGGGGTCAGCAACTTCATGCCCGACCACCTCACCCGGCTGCTGGCCGAGACCGGGACCGTGCCCGCGGTGAACCAGATCGAGGTGCACCCCTACTTCCGCCAGTCCGAACTGCTCGCCTTCGACAGCGAACACGGCATCCTCAACCAGGCGTGGTCGCCCATCGGCGGCGTCACCTTCTACCGCGACGGGAGCAAGGGCTCCACCCTGGAGGATCCCGTCATCGGCGAGATCGCCCGGGCGCATGGCAGGACGCCCGCCCAGGTGATGCTGCGCTGGCACCTCCAGCAGGGGCGGCAGGTGATCCCCAAGTCGGTGACACCCTCGCGGATCGCGGAGAACTTCGAGGTCTTCGACTTCGAGCTGACCGCCGAGCAGCTCACCGCCATCGACGCCCTCGACACCGGCGTACGCGGCGGGCCCGAGCCCCACGACATCACCCGGCGGAACTTCTGGATCGACATTCCCGAGGCCTGACGGCGTCCGGCCGGGCCGGCCCACCGCCCCGGCCCGGTGACAAAGCGCGTCGACCGGCTAGCAGGAGAGCGCCGTTCCGCTTCCGGTCGGCGCGTCGCCGCCGCGGCCGGCGTCGGGGTCGAGCAGGGCCCAGACCTCGGCGAGCCCGCGGAGTCGGTCGTCGTCGAGCCGGCTGAAGAACAGCGCGCGCAGGTCCTCGTGGTGCTGCCGGCGCGCCCGGCGGGTCAGTGCCCGACCGCCCGGAGTCAGGGTGGCGTCGAAGCCGCGGCGGTCGACGGCCGACCGCCGCCGCTCGATCAGCCCGCGGCGCTCCAGGCGGTCGGCGAGGCGGGTGAAGCCGCCGCTGGACATCAGGCGGCGCTGGGCGAGGTCCGACATGCGCATGCCGTCCGGGCCGGCCTCGTGGAGCAGGGCGAGAACGCTGTACTCGGCCATGCTCACGTTGAGCGGGGCGAGCCCGGCCTCCAGTGCGCGCCAGAGTCGGTCGTGGGTGAGCAGGAAGCCCCGCCAGGCCTCCTGCTCAAGGTCGTCCAGCTCGTCGGTCGCCATGGCGGCACGGTACCGGGGGCGCGCCTCGGCGACCAACATCGCGCTCTCCAGGCCGCACTTGCGGAAAGCCTCTTCCTGAATAGTATCTGTCTGCGCAGACAAATAATTCGGAGCGAGGAGTGATCCGCATGGCGGTCGAGATCCGCGAGGAAGGCCCCTTCGGGAGCCCCGTCGTGTCGCTGCCCGACGGCGTGGCGCGCCACGGCTACTACAACACCGAGTTCGACGTGATCCTCCGGGCGGAGCTGACCGGGAACCAGTACTTCATGATCCGGCAGCGGGAGATCCCGCCGGAGGCCGCGCCGCCCTTCCACGTGCACACCCGCGAGGACGAGATCTGGATCGTCAACAGCGGGACCTTCCGGTTCTGGATCGGCGGCGAGTCCCTGGCGACCGCCGCCGTCCACGACGTCGGACCGGGGGGCGTCGTCTACGGACCGCGCGACGTGCCGCACACCTTCCAGAGCCTCGACGGCGCCGGGGACGTCACCGTCCTGTGGAGCCCCGCCGACAGCCAGGACTACTTCCTGTCGGTCGGCGAGGCCGACGAGCGCGAGGACTTCGACCACCCGGAGCGCCTGGAGGCCATCGGCGTGCGGATCCTGGACCGCGCCCCGGTCAACGGCGCGTAGCCGGGACGGCGTGCCGGTGCCCCGTTCCGTCGCGGTCGCGCGGGACGGGGCACCGGCCGGGCGGGTCAGCGGCCGTAGGTCTCCAGCAGGCGGAGCCACACCTCGCTGACGGTCGGGTATGCCGGGACGGCGTGCCAGAGGCGGTCCAGTGGGACCTCGCCGACCACGGCGATCGTCGCGGCGTGCAGCAGTTCCGCGACGTCGGGGCCGACGAGGGTGAAGCCGACGATCACCTTGCGGTCCTCGTCGACGACCATCCGGGCGCGGCCCTGGTAGCCCTCGGCCTGGAGGGCGGATCCGGCGGTGGCGGCCAGGTCGTAGTCGACCACCCGGATCCGCAGCCCGGCGGCCTGGGCGGCGGCCGCGGTCAGGCCCACGGACGCGATTTCCGGATCGGCGAACACCACCTGCGGCACCGCGCGCTCGTCGGCGGTCGCCGCGTGCCGCCCCCAGGGCCCGGCTTCGACCGCTTCGCCCTTCGCGCGGGCCACGATGACGTCGCCGGCGGCGCGGGCCTGGTACTTGCCCTGGTGGGTCAGCAGGGCGCGCCGGTTCACGTCTCCGGCGGCGTAGAGCCACCCGTCGCCGACCGGCGCGCCGTCCGCTCCGACGACCCGCATCGTGCCGTCGACCGCGAGCCAGCCGCCCGGTGTGAGGCCGAGGGCGTCCAGGCCGATGTCCTGGGTGTTGGGGGTGCGGCCGATCGCGACGAGGAGCTCGTCGGCGTCGAGCTGCTCACCGCCGGTTAGCGTGATGGAGACCGTTCCGTCGCCGTTGCGCTTCACCGATCCGGCCTCGGTCCCGGTGCGCACCGAGACGCCCCGGTCCCGCAGGGACGCCGCGACGCGCTCGCCGACGAAGGGCTCGGCGCGGCTCAGCAGGCCGTCACGGGCCAGCATCGTCACCGACGAGCCCAGATCGGTGAACGCGGTCGCCATCTCCACGGCCACCACCCCGCCGCCGATGATGGCGAGCCGCCCCGGGGCCCCGCTCGCCGCGGCCGCGTCCCGGCTGGTCCACGGCGCGGCCTCGCGGAGTCCTTCGATGTCCGGGAGCAGCGCGCCGCTCCCGGTCGCGACGACGACCGCGTGCCGGGCGGTCAGCGTCGTCGCGGTGCCGTCCTCTCCGGCCACCTCGACGGTCCGGGCGGCGGCGATCCGGCCGTGGCCGCGGTACAGCGCGATGCCCGCCCGTTCGAGCCAGGACACCTGCCCGTCGTCCCGCCAGTTCGCGGCGAAGGAGTCGCGGCGGCGGAGCACGGCCGCCGCGTCCAGGCCGCCCGTCACCGCTTCGCGCGCCCCGGGCACCGCCCGGGCCGCGCGCAGCGCGGCGCCGCTGCGCAGCAGGGCCTTGGTCGGCATGCACGCCCAGTAGGAGCACTCGCCGCCGACCAGTTCCCGCTCGACGACGGCGGCGGTCAGGCCGCCCTGGACGGCCCGGTCGGCGACGTTCTCCCCCACCGGGCCCGCGCCGATGACGACGACGTCGTACGTGGTGGTGTCCATGGTCAGTTCCCCTTGGCGGCGCGGCCGAGGCGGATCGCCGAGACGAGGAAGAAGACGCCGCCGAGGACGGCGTAGCCGACCACATTGGTCAGCACCGGCTCCGGCGCGGAGGCCGCCGCGATGAACGAGGCGCCGGCCAGCACGGAGATGCCGCCGCTGAGGATCATCGGCCACTGGCCGCCCATCCTGCGGCGGCCCACGGCCACGAGCAGCTGGACCAGCCCGGCGACGATCGCCCAGGCGCCCCACACGAGCAGGACCGCCGGCACACCGGAGGCGCCGGCGATCGCCAGGCCGACGGCGGCCAGCAGGCTGATCGCGATGTTGGCGTACAGGCCGCGGGCCGGACCGGTGGCGCGGGACGCACGGGCGTCCACGACGGCCGCCGCGACGTCGAACAGGGGGTACAGGACGAGCAGCGCGATGCCGAGGGGCCCGAGCGGCGAGCCGGTGAAGAACAGGAACAGCACGGCCGCCCAGACGAGGGCGAACGCGAACCGCGCGAAGTACAGCCGGCGCAGCGCCGATGCGATTCCGCCGGGGGCGGGTGAGTGAACGGTGGTCACGATGATCCTTTTCGAGAAGAGAGTGCGCGGTTCGGCGACAAGACCGAACGTTCTACCTCAAGCCAGCATGGCGATCCGGCCGCACCTTGTCAAGACAGAACGTTCTATCTCTTAAGGTGACCAACGTGGACACCGGCCGCTTCGGGACGCGCGGCGGCCGGGGCGGCGGTGGGCGCTACTTCGGCGCGGCGTCGAGGCGGAACCGCAGGATCCCGTCGACGCCCTTGAGGAAGGTGTCGCAGACCTGCACCGGGTCGGCCAGGCAGCCCGCGGTCATCGCGCCGTCGCGCAGCATCACGAAGTGCCGGCCCGCGGGTTCCGGCGGCGCCGCGCCGACCTGCGCGAACAGGTCTGTGACGGTGCGCAGGAACCATTCGCGGTGGGCGAGGACGGCCTGGTGCACGGGATGCCCGGGGTCCGGGTACTCCGCGACGGCGTTGAGGAAGGCGCAGCCGCGGAAGCGGTCCGACAGGATGCCCCCGGCGATCGACTCGGCGATGGAGCGCAGGGTCTCGGCCGCCGGGAGGTCGGCGGCGAGAGCCCTCCCGACCCCGTCGCGGTCGGCTTGGCTGACGCCGCGCAGGTAGGCGACGACCAGCTCGTCCTTGCTGGGGAAGTGCCGGTACAGCGTGGCGCGGGTGACCTTCGCCTCCGCGATGATCCGGTCGATCCCCACGGCGTGCAGGCCCTCCGCGTAGAAGATCCGCGTGGCCGTCGCGAGCAGCCTCGATCGTGCTTCGGAGACCCGGCCTGAAGTGTTGTGCGCCATCGGCGCGAGTTTAGCAGATAGAACGGTCAGTATCTCTAAGCGTCCGCCGACCTCCCCGGCGGTACCCGGTGCCGTGGATCCGCACGGCACCGGGTACCGCCGACTGTGTCCGCGCGTCAGCCGCCGACCGGCGGTTCGACCGCCTGCCCGGTGATGGCCTGCTCCTGCTGCTGGAGGATCTCGGGCAGCGGGATGTCGTCGTAGTTGCTGAGGACGACACCGACCCAGCCGGTGTCCGGGTAGACGCTCCAGTTGGCGGCGCTGCCGGCGGTGGAGCCGCCGCGCCCGAACTCCCACTGGCGGCCGTTGACCAGGTGCAGCGGGCCCGTGTACGCGCGGAAGGACGTGCGGGTGGAGCCGGGGAGCTTGGCCCCGGTCAGCAGTTCGGCGAAGGGCCGGTCCAGCAGCGTGCCGTCGCGCAGCGCGTGCGCGAAGCGGACCAGGTCGGGGGCGGTGGCGAAGCCGTCGCCCGAGGCGTTGCCGATGAAGGCGCGGGCCGGGTTCCGGCCCGCTATCGGCGGGTTCACGCTGCCCTTGTCCAGATTGCGGACGGCGTCCACCCGACTGCCGTCGGCCTGCCGCATGTAGGAGTGCGCGATGTGCTCGTCGGTGAGCCACTGGGTCCGGGTGTAGTACGCCGAGCCGGTCATGCCCGCGCGGCCGAAGACGTGCTCGTGCACGTAGTCCCAGTACGTCGTGCCGGTGACCGCCTCGACGATCTGCGCGGCGATGGCCAGGCCGGCGCCGCCGCCGGCGGTGTGGCCCTGGTCGTCGGAGCCCGGCGCAACCACCAGCGTCGCCTGCCGGGTCCACTGCTCGTGGTACTCGCGCACCTCCTCCCTGCTGTGGAAGACGCGCTCCCAGTCCGGCATCGGGGCGTCCAGCCCGGAGGTGCTGGTGAGGAGGTGGTGGACGGTCACCCGCTCGGCGATGTCCGCGGCGAAGCCGGTGAGGTGGGTGCCCACCGTGTCCGACAGCGCCAGCTCGCCCTCCTGCATCAGCCGCAGGACGGCGACCGCCAGGAAGGGCTGGCTCGCCGAGCTGAGGTTGACCGCGACGTCCTCGTGGTTGCGGATGCCCCGCTCCCTGTCCGCCATGCCGTAGCTGCGGGACAGCACCGTCCGGCCCTGGTACGACAGCAGCACCACACCGGAGAACCTGTCCTCGGCGGCCAGCCCCGCCACGTACCGGTCGTAGGCGCCGCCGGGCCGGGCGTCGGGCGGGATCCGGTCGGTCCCGGACCGCTCGGCCGCCGCAGCGGCGGGCGGGGCGCCCACCAGCTGCGCGCCGGCCGCCGCCACCCCGGCGGCCGCCAGCCCGCCCCAACCGAGCAGCCGCCGCCGGCCGATACCACCTACGGCGTTGGAGTCCATGTTCGTTCACGGTCCTTTCGACGAACCGACCCGTACGCCACCTGCGTACGGGTGCGTTGCGGTCCATGCCTTCATCGGGAAGGCATGGCTGTTGCGGTGGCTGATCAGCGATGACGGCCGCCCTGCGGGGCCAGGGAGAAGAGACCGGCGCAGGCCACCGCCGGTCCAGGACGCGGTCAGCGGTTCGGCCGGGTCCTGGACCCCCGGCCGCCGAGGCCGGACCGACCCCCTTCGTGAGGTCCGCCGCCCTGCCCGCGCCTCAGACCTGCGGCCGCCCCTCCACGAGGGGCGCGGTCTCCGGGACCGACGCGGCGGCGACCAGGCGGGCGACCAGTTCCCCGTAGGGCACTCCGGCGGCCGCGAACACCCTCGGCACCTGGGACTCGGCCGTCATGCCGGGCATCGTGTTGACCTCGTTGAGGACCGGACCGTCATCGGTCAGGAAGAAGTCCATGCGGGCGACTCCGGCGCAGCCGAGCGCGTCGAACAGCGCCAGC
The DNA here is from genome assembly GCF_003002095.1 of Allonocardiopsis opalescens. Lineage (GTDB taxonomy): Bacteria > Actinomycetota > Actinomycetes > Streptosporangiales > Streptosporangiaceae > Allonocardiopsis > Allonocardiopsis opalescens. The sequence goes on from NZ_PVZC01000005.1 coordinate 323,674, forward strand.
GCCGCTTCGGTGAGCCGGGTGAGGTCCGCGCCGCCGAGCTCGGCGGGCACGGTGAAGCGGGCGGTCCCGTTGTACTTCGTCGCCGTGTCGAACAGGCCGGCGGCGTGGATCTCCAGGGGCGGCGGCGCCCAGCGGCCGCCGTCGGCCTCGCGCAGCACGGCGACGTCGATCTCCCGGCCGTGGACGACGTCCTCGACCAGGATCCGCTCGTCGTAGCGCGCGGCGGTGCGCAGCGCTTCGCCCAACTGGCCAGGGTCCCGGGCCAGGGAGACCCCGTAGCTGGACCCGGCGGAGACGGGTTTGACGACGGCCTCCGCCTTGAAATCGACGCCTGCCACGTCGGCCGCGTGTACCAGGCGCCCCGGGGCGGTGCGTATCCCGATGGCCTCGGCGACGAGCTTGGTCGCCCACTTGTCCATGCCGATCGCCCCGGCCCGCAGCCCGGAGCCGACCACGGGTCTTCGCGCGAGAGCGCACAGCGCGGCGAGGGTCCCGTCCTCTCCGCAGGGGCCGTGCACCGCGGGGAAGACCGCATCCGCCTGTTCGAGCAGCGGCAGGGCCGCGGCCAGTGAGGCGGCGGCGCTGCTCCCGAGCGGCCCGCGTCCGTCCGTCCATACTCCGTCGAGGCCGATGGTGACCGCGCTGACCCCGAACCCGCCGGAGCGCAGGGCCTCGCCGATGGCCGCGGCGGACTTCAGCGAGACGCCGTGCTCGGCGTTCCGGCCGCCGCCGATGACCAGGACGTGTTGCGTCATGCGGTTGTCCTCTTCACTCGTGATCCGATTCCGGTGACGATCGTGTGCGGGATGGTCCCGGCCCAGCGCGCCCAGTCGTGGATGGTCGGGGTGACCCCGTCCCGCGGCCCGAACACGGTCGCGGTCGTGCCGGGCGGGATGTGTTCGGCGCCGGTGTCGATGACGATCTGGTCCATCGAGACGCGCCCGACCACCCGGTGGCGGCGGCCGTGGATCTGCACGGACGCGTCCGGCGAGATCTCGCGCGGGATCCCGTCGGCGTACCCGAGGGGGACGACGCTGAGGTTCGTCGCCCGCGGGGTCAGGTAGGCGCCGCCGTAGCCGACCGGCGTGCCCGCCTCGACGGCCGCGCTGTGCGTGACCGGCGCGGTCAGCCGGGACGCGCCGTGCAGCTCGGTGGTCCCGGACGGGTCGATGCCGACGAGCCCGGCCCCGAAGCGGACCATCCCGAAGTGGGTGGCCGGGTCGGTCAGCGTGCCCGAGCTGGCGGCCAGGTGGGTGAGCGGGGGGTCGAAGCCGGCCGCCGCGACCGCTCGCGCGGCCTGGCGCAGGCGGGACACCGCCGGAGCGTTCGCCTCGGGATCGGCCTGGTCGGCCAGCGGCAGATGCCCCATCAGGCCCACGACGCGGACCTGCCCCCGCTCCTGCCCCTGCCGCGCGAGCGCGATCAGCGCGTCCCACTCGGCTGCCGGGCAGCCCTCCCGGGCCATGCCGGTGTCCATGTGCAGATGGATCCGCACGGCGGTGGACGGGCTCTGCTCCAGGAGGGCCGCCAGTTCGTCCGGCGATCCGACCGCGATGTCGATCCCGCCGGCCGCGGCGGCCCCGGCGTCGACTCCGGACGGGTTCAGCCAGGTCAGGATCGGCACGGTGAGCCCGGCCGCGCGCAGCCGGGCGGCCTCGGCCGGGTCCGTCGTGCCGAGCCACTCCGCTCCGGCGGCCACCGCGGTCCGCGCGACCGTGACGGCTCCGTGCCCGTATCCGTCCGCCTTGACCACCGCCATGATCCGTGCGCGGGTGCGTGTCCGGGCGATCGCGACGTTCGCCGCCACCGCCGCGGGGATCGTCCGCAGCGCGGGCGGCAGCAGGCCGACGGGTCCGGGACGGGTCATGCCGAGCGCGCCGGTCACCGCTGCATCCTGGGGTCATGGGTGGGATCGGCGTACATGGCCGGGCAGCCGCGGCCGATCGCCTCGGGGCGCAGTTCGTAGTGCCAGGGCTCGTTGCGGTAGATCTGGCAGAGCCCGTAGTCGGCGCCGTGCGCCGAGAGCCAGGCCGTGGCGTCGGCGAGCCCGATGTCGACCGCGTCCCCCGACACGTGCACGGACGTCTCCGGAGTGGCCACCCACCGGGCGGCCTCCGCCGCCGAGCCGTACTCGGCGATCGCCTCACGGAGCAGGTGCTCCTGGTACTCCGGGGAGCGCCAGCCGCTGTTGACGACGAACCCGACCCCGTCGCCCGCGGCGTCGGCCGCGGCCCGGCGCAGGGCGTTGAGGAGATCGGGGTCGAGCCCGGCCACGGCCGGGAACTCGTCGTCGAAGACCGTCACGCCGTCAGGGACGGCGCCGTCCGCCTCGCCGAGCACCTGGGGCCGGCTGCGCGGATGGATCTCGCTGGGCGACGTGGCCGAGCTGAGCGGTGCCGTCCGCGAGGGTGACGTGATCGACACGGGTGACGCGCCCGGGGATGCCGAGGACGCCGGCGCCTGGCAGCCGAGGACGCCGAGGAGCGCCGCACCGACGGCCGCGAGGATGACCGGCCGGATGCGGCGGGCTGATGTTCGTGCTGGTCCGCTGTACGGCATGCCCCCAGTCAAGACATCGCGCCGTTGCCGTCGCGTATGCGGTTTTGGATACGCCGACGGTATGCGCGGGCTCGTAGCATCGCGAGCGTGCGTGTGTTGATCGTCGAAGACGAGCCCTATCTGGCCGAGGCCATCCGCGACGGCCTGCGCCTGGAAGCGATCGCGGCCGACATCGCGGGTGACGGCGGCACCGCGCTGGAGCTGCTGAGCGTCAATGCCTACGACATCGCCGTCCTCGACCGGGACATCCCCGGGCCCAGTGGTGACGAGATCGCCGAACACATCGTCGCCTCCGGCAGCGGCATGCCGATCCTGATGCTCACCGCCGCCGACCGCCTCGACGACAAGGCGTCGGGCTTCGGGCTCGGCGCCGACGACTACCTCACCAAGCCCTTCGAGCTCCGCGAACTCGTGCTCAGGCTCAGGGCGCTCGACCGCAGGCGGGCGCGGAACCGGCCGCCGGTGCGGGAGATCGCGGGGCTGCGGCTGGACCCGTTCCGCCGGGAGGTCTACCGCGACGGCCGCTACGTCGCGCTGACCAGGAAGCAGTTCGCCGTGCTCGAAGTCCTCGTCGACGCCGAAGGCGGCGTGATCAGCGCGGAGGAACTCCTGGAGCGGGCATGGGACGAGAGCGCCGACCCGTTCACCAACGCCGTGCGCATCACGGTGTCGGCGCTGCGCAAACGGCTCGGCGAACCCTGGCTCATCACCACGGTGCCCGGCGCCGGCTACCGCATCGACACTCCGCCGGACACCGGAGGTGAGGAGGGCGACCGTGCATAGAGCGCCCGGCTTGAGCGTCCGCATCAAGCTCACCCTCAGCTACGCCGGCTTCCTCATGCTCGCCGGCGTGCTGCTGCTCGCGGTGGTGTGGGTGTTCCTGCTGCGCTACGTGCCCGACGGCGCGATCATGGCGCGCGGCTTCGTGCCCAACCGCTCCGACCTGCTGCGCGCCTTCGCGCCGCGGGCGGCCGCGGCCCTGGTGTTCCTGCTGCTCTTCGGCCTCCTGGGCGGATGGGTGCTCGCCGGCCGCATGCTCGCCCCGCTGACCCGCATCACCGAGGCCACCCGCATGGCCACGAACGGCTCGCTCTCCCACCGGATCCGCCTGGAAGGCGACCAGGACGAGTTCCGCGAGCTCGCCGACGCCTTCGACACCATGCTGGCGCGGCTCGAAGCGCACGTCGCCGAACAGCGCAGGTTCGCGGCCAACGCCTCGCACGAGCTGCGCACCCCGCTCGCGATCTCGCAGACCCTCCTCGACGTGGCTCGCAGCGATCCGGCCAAGAACCCCGGCGAACTCGTCGAGCGCCTGCACGCCGTCAACGCGCGGGCGATCGACCTCACCGAGGCGCTGCTCATGCTCAGCCGCGCCGACCAGCGGTCCTTCGCCCGGGAGGTCGTCGACCTGTCGCTACTCGTGGAGGAGGCGACCGAGACCCTGCTCCCGCTCGCCGAGAAGCGCGGCGTCACCGTCGAGACCTCCGGCGACATCACCCCGGCCATCGGCTCGCAGGCGCTGCTGCTTCAGGTGACGACGAACCTCGTCCACAACGCCATCGTGCACAACCTGCCCGGGCGGGGCACCGTGTGGGTCACCACCGGCGTGCACGCCGGGGCAGCGGTGCTCACCGTCGAGAACACCGGCGACAGACTCCCCCCGCACCTGGTCTGGGCGCTCACCGAACCGTTCCAGCGCGGCACCGAGCGGATCCGCGGCGACCACGCGGGCGTCGGCCTCGGCCTGGCGATCGTCAAGAGCATCACCCAGGCGCACGACGGACACCTCACCATCACCCCGCGCCCCGCGGGCGGACTCCGCATCGACGTCCGACTGCCCGGCCCGCGCCCGCGGCGGGCTTGGTAGCCCATCCGCGCGGCGGCATCCTGGTGGCATGGAGCACATCGAGCTGATCGCCGGTCCGATGGACGGCGCGATCATGGAGACCCGCAGGCTGAGCGAGCGGCACCTCGCGGAAGGCATCGCCTTCAAGCACCCCCGGTGCGGCATCCCGGGCGGCCACAGCGTCTACACCCCCGACCCCGAGCGGCCCGGGGTGTGGCTGTGGCGGGGCGACACGGCCTGAGCGCGGCACCAGGGCGCGGGCCCGCGGTCGTCACCGGCCCGGCCCTCGGGTACCCGAGGCGGCCGCCGGACGGACTCGCTCCCCGAGCCGTCGGCCCTCAGGCGAGGCTCTGCGCCCCGATGACGGACAGCAGGTGCAGCTTGTCGTGGCTCTCGCTGCCCGGGATGGCGGTGTAGACGAGCAGGGAGTGGGCCTGGCCGGGGTCGACCAGCCGCTGGCAGGTCAGCTCCAGCGGGCCGACCTCCGGGTGCACGAAGTGCTTGACCTCGTGGGGGCGGATCCCGATCTCGTGCTCGTCCCAGACCCGCCGGAACTCCTCGCTCTCGGCCAGGAGCAGTTCGGCGAGCCGCGCGGCGCGGGAGCCGGGGCCGCGCAGGGTGACGATCTCGCGCAGGCCCGAGGCGTACATCCGGGTCAGGAACGGGTGCTCCTCCGGCGCGTAGATCCGGCGGGCCGCCGGGTCGGTGAACCAGCGGTATCCCGCGCTGCGGACCGGGCCGGTGAAGTGGGTCGTGTCGCCGGTGAGCGCCACGCCCATCGGGGTCTGCCGCAGGGTCTCGCCGAGTTCGGTGACGATCTCGGCGGGCGTGTCGTCCAGCCGGTCGAGGACGCGCAGCAGGCCCGGGCTGATGTGGTCGCCGACGCCGCCACGGGCGGGCGGGTTGTGCCCCGCGAGGCGGAACAGGTGGTCGCGCTCGTCCAGCGAGAGGTGCAGCCCCTGCGCGATCGAGGCGAGCATCTGGCTCGACGGCTGCGGTCCGCGCTCCCGCTCCAGGCGGGAGTAGTAGTCCGTCGACATGTGGCACAGCGCCGCGACCTCCTCGCGGCGCAGCCCGCTGGTCCTCCGGCGGAGGCCGCGCGGGAGGCCCACGTCCTCGGGTTGCAGCGCTGCCCGGCGGTTCCGGAGGAACTCCGCCAGCCCGGTGCGATCGATCACGGCATTCCCTCTTCTCGTGGTACCGCCTCCGTTTCTACCGGTCACCGGCGACGGCTACCACGGATCGCCGATCCCACCCTCCGGCCGGCGGGACGCCTCGCGCGTCCGGCCCGCCGCCCGTGCCCCGGGCCGGAGGCGTACGGCCGTCGCGGCTCAGTGCGGGCGGATGACGGTCCAGCCGTGTCCAGGGGCCTCGGCCGGGTCGCCGCCGTGCCCGTCGGCGGCCAGCACGACGGTGCCCTCGGGCACCGGCATCCGCCGCGGTTCGCCGGCGGTGTTCAGCAGCACGATCAAGGAGTCCGACCCGTCGAGCGCGGTGGCCCGGTAGGCGATCTGCTCATTGGCCAGGTGCACCACCTCGATCCGGGCGTCGACCAGCCAGGGGTGCCGGCGGCGCAGGCCGAGCAGCCGCTTGTGGTGGCGGTGGACGCCCCATCCGTAAGGGGCGAGGCCGCCCGGGTCGGCGGGGAAGGCGGGGCGCACGGCGTCGTCACCGCCCTCGCGGTCCTCCTTGATCCCGTGGAAGCCCTGCTCGTCGCCGTAGTAGACGCTGGGCACGCCGGGCACTGTGCACAGCACCACCACGGCGAGCTCCAGATGCCTCGGCTCGTCCAGGACGCTGGCCAGCCTGGTGACGTCGTGGTTGCCCACGAAGGTGAGCGGGACGAACCGGGCCGAGAAGGCGGCGTGCCGCTCCAGCGCCCAGGCGAGTTCGAAGAAGTTCCGGTCGTTGAGGCTGCTCCACACGGCCTTCCACAGTTCGTACTGGGTCGTCGCGTCCAGCCCGCCCTGGTCGGTCCAGGCCGGGTAGTCCCCGTGGATCACCTCGCCGACCAGCCACACATCGGGATGCGCGGCGCGGACCCGGTCGGAGACCGTGCGCCAGAAGGGCAGCGGAACGGCATAGGCGGCGTCCAAGCGCCAGCCGTCGGCGCCCCGGTCGAGCCAGTGCCGCATCACCGCCACCACGTGCTCGGCCACGGCCGGCTCCTCGTGGTTGAGCGCCACCAGGTGCCGGTGCCCCTCGAAGTCGGCGTACCCGAAGCCGTCGGGCCCGTCAGCGGAGAAGTCCAGCCGGAACCAGTCGGCGAACCGCGAGTCGCGGCCGTGGGCCAGCACATCGCGGAAGGCGGGGAAACCCCGCCCGACATGGTTGAACACTCCGTCCAGCAGCAGCCGTACCCCGCGCTCGCGGCACCGGCCGACCAGCTTGTCGAAGTCCGCGTCCGTCCCGAGCCTGGGGTCGATCCTGAAGTGGTCGACGGTGTCGTAGCCGTGGGTCTCCGACGCGAACACCGGCCCGAGCGCCAGGCCGTTGCACCCCAGCTCGACCAGGTAGTCGAGCCACGGCTCCAAGCCCTCCAGCCGGTGCGCCGCTCCGGCCCCGTCAGCCGGACACCTCGGCTCCGCGCCGAGAAAGCCCAGCGGATAGACCTGCCACCAGATCCCATGCCGCACCCACGCCGTCATACACCACGCTCCGATCGCCCTCGCCGGCCCGTTCCGCCAACGAACCCGCCTCCCAGGTCTACTGTGAACGGCGGCGTGCGGGCGTCGGTCCGGACACCGCCGCTCCCCGGCTCAAGGCAGCAGATGGCCCGCCGCGGTGAAGAGGCGGTACCACTCCTGGCGGGTGAGGACGATGTCGGCGCCGGCCGCGGCCTCGGTCACGCGTTCGGGGCGGGTGGTGCCGATGACGGTCTGGATGTCGGCGGGGTGGCGGGTGATCCAGGCGATGGCGATGGCCGCCGGGGTGACGCCGTAGTGCTCGGCGAGTTCGTCGATGGCGGTGTTCAGTTCGGCGTGGTCCTCCCGGTCGCCGAGGAAGCCGCCGTGGAAGAAGTCGCGCTGGAAGGGCGACCAGGCCTGGAGGGTGATCCCGTTGAGCCTGCTGTACTCCAGCAGGCCGTTGTCGCGGTCGGCGGACTGCTCGACGCCGGCCATGTTGGCGGCGAGGCCGGCCGCGACGAGCGGGGCGTGGGTGATGCTGAGCTGCACCTGGTTCACCACCAGCGGCCGGTCCACCACGCGCCTGAGCAGTTCGATCTGGCCGGGGGTGTGGTTGGAGACGCCGAAGTGGGCGACCTTGCCGGCGCGGTGCAGGCGGTCGAAGGCCTCGGCCACCTCCTCCGGGCGCACCAGGGTGTCGGGGCGGTGCAGTAGCAGCAGGTCGAGGTGGTCGGTGCGCAGCGCGGCCAGCGACTCCTCCGCCGAGCGCACGATGTGCTCGGTGGAGAAGTCGTAGTAGCCCGGCCGGATGCCGCACTTGCTCTGGATCACCACCGACTCGCGCTCGGCCGGGCTGAGCCTGACGGCCTCGCCGAAGCGCCGCTCGCAGGCGTGGCGCTCGCCGCCGTAGATGTCGGCGTGGTCGAAGACGTTCACCCCGGCGTCCCTGGCCGCGGCGACCAGGTCCCGGATCCGGGCGTCGCTCAGCGAGGCGATCCGCATCATCCCCAGCACGACGGCGGAGGCGGTCAGTCCGGTGTTGGGCAGCACATGCGTTTTCATGGTCCCGATCCTCTCGCGCGGCCGCCGTGCCGCGGGCGGGCCGCTCCGGCTCAGCGCGTCGACGCGAGCGGACGGCCGGCGGGCGGCGCCCCGCCCGGACGGCGGCGCAGCGAGCGGCCGAGCCGGGCGAGCAGGCCGTGGCGGGGGGCGAGCAGCCAGGCCGCCGCGAAGATCGCCGTCAGCACGCACACCATCAGCCCGCCTGCCGCCAGGTTCGCGTACAGCGACGCGTACAGGCCGACGACCGCGCCGGTGCAGCCGATCAGCGCGGACAGCGCCATCATCGTGCCGAGGCGGTCGGTGAGCATCCGGGCGGTGGCGGCCGGGGTGATGAGCAGGGCCAGTACCAGGATGTTGCCCACCGCCTGGAGGGAGTTGACGATCGCGATCGTCACCATCACGTAGAGGGCGAGGTCCAGCCAGAAGACCGGCAGGCCGGCGGCCCTGGCGGTCTCGCGGTCCAGGCTGACGGCGACCAGGCGGCGGCGCAGCAGCAGCGCGACGGCCACCAGCACCGCGCCGGTCACCGCGACCGTGCGCACGTCGGCGTCGGAGACGGCCAGGACCTGGCCGAACAGGAAGGACGCCAGGTCGGTGCTGTAGTTGGACCGCGTGCTGACGAGCACGATGCCCAGTCCGAAGGCGAAGGCGAAGAAGACGCCGATCACCGTGTCCTCACGCAGCCGGCGGTTCTGCGAGACGACGGCGATGGCCGTGGCGGTCACCACGCCGGCGACCGCGCCGCCGAGCAGCATGTTCCCGGCCAGCGCGTAGGCGACCGCCACCCCGGGGAACACCGAGTGCGCGACGGCCTCGCCGATGAAGGCCATCCCGCGCAGCACCACATAGGTGCCGATCACCCCGCAGACGGCGCCGGACACCGCCGCGACCAGGAAGGCGCGGCGCATGAACGGCAGCAGCCAGGGCTCGGTGACCAGCGACAGCAGCTCGCTCACTCCGCACCGCCCAGGGCCGCGACCAGCCGGGCGGAGCCGTCCGCGCCGGCCACGCCGAAGGCCCGCAGCAGCAGGGCCGGGTCGCGCAGCTCCTCGGGGGTGCCCTGTGCGACGACCGAGGTGTTCAGCAGGCACAGCCGGGTGCACACGGCGCGGGCATGCGCGAGGTCGTGCGTGGTCATGACCAGGGCGAGCCCTTCGCCCACCAGCCGTTGGAAGAGCACGGAGAGCAGTTCCTGGGTCGGGAGGTCGACCCCGGTGAAGGGTTCGTCCAGCAGCAGCACGCTCGGGTCGGTGGCCAGCGCCCGGGCCACCAGCACCCGCTGCCGCTGACCGCCTGACAGCTCCCCCACCGGCCGGTCCCGCAGCTCGGCCAGGCCGGCGCGCAGCAGCGCGCGGTCGACGGCGGCGCGGTCCGCGGCGCGCGGACGGCGCAGCCAGCCCAGGCGCGCGGTCCGCGCGGCCATGACGGCGTCCGCGATGGAGATGGGGAACTCCCAGGCGAACTCGTGGCGCTGCGGCACGTAGCCGACCCCGCCCGCCGCGCCGCCGCGCGCCGCCCGGTCCAGCGGACGGCCGTTCACGAGCACGCGGCCGGCACTCAGCGGGACCAGGCCGAGGACGGCGCGCAGCAGAGTGGTCTTGCCGGCGCCGTTGGGTCCGATCAGGCCGATGAACTCCCCGGCACGCACGCTCAGCGTGGCGTCGTCCACGGCCAGCCGCTCGCCCAGGTGCACCCGGACGCCCTCGGCCGCCAGCACGGGAGCGCCGCCGCGGGCGGCTGCGATGACGCCTCCCGCGGCTTCGGACGTGTCCGGTCCAGGACCGGTGGACCCGGCCGCGCCGACGCGGCCGGGCTCGACGGCACCGCCCTGGACGCCGTCATCGCCGGCTCGATCGCCGGCCGCTGCCGAAGCGCTCGGCTCCACCGCGCTCATCCGTCCTCCACCGTTCCTCTCCATCCGTCGACCGCCGGTCCTCGCTCCCACCGCGACCCGGCCGGTCAGCCGGCCGCCCGGCTCGCGCCGCCCTCGGACGGCGGGTCGTCCGCGCCGTGCGCCGGCGACGCGCGGCGGCGCCGGGAGGCGGCGAGCAGCCCCGCCCCGCCCGCGGCCAGCGCCGCGCCCGCCAGCGCGACACCGACCAGGGCGGCGCCGGTCACCGGCAGCGTGCTGCCGCCGCCCGCGGGCTGCGGGCCGGGGCCGCCGCCGGGTGGCGGCGCGGCGCCCGGCGGCGGCGTGCCGCCCGGGGGCTGCGACGGGCTCGGATCGGGGCTGGGGTCCGGATCGCCGGTGGGGTCGGGGGTGGGCGGTGGGTCGCCGCCGTCGCCGGGCACGACCGTGCCGGGGTCCACATCGCCGACGGCGATCGCGATGGTGTCGGTGTCGGAGACCTCGACGCCGGACGGCGTGCGGCCGCTCATGGTGAAGGTGAGCCGGTAGACGCCCTCGGCGCCGAAGGCCCAGTTGCCGTGCGCGTGGGTGCCCGGCGGGACGGCGCGCGCCTGCGGCAGGGCGTCGTCGCTGTCGAAGACGACGTCGGTGTCGCCCAGCGCTCCGTCCTGGTACAGCGCGAAGGCGCCGGGGCCGCGGGCCGCCGTCAGCTCCCACTCCAGGTCGCCGGCGAGGTCCCCCGGGGCGAACTCCTCGCTGTTCCACCCCGGCCACAGCAGCTCCGCGTCCTGGATCTGCGGCAGCAGCCAGACGGGGTCACCGGGCGAGCCGAGGAAGGCGAAGGCCGGGTTGTCGGGCACCTCGGTGCGCGACCGCGGCCGCGCGTGCCAGACCACCTCGTCGGGCCGGTGCCACTCCGGGTCGGTGATGGACCGGGTGCCGTCCTTGATCCGGATGTCGATCCCGTTCCCGTCCGGGACCGCGGCGAGGTCGATGTGCCCCTGGTCCAGCACGATCGGTCCGGTGGGCTCTCCTGGCGGTCCGGTCGGATCGTCCGAAGGGTCGGGTCCGGGCTCGCTGGGGTCCGGGCCGGGGTCCGGCGTCGGCGACGGGCTCGGGTCCTCGGTGGGCCCGCCGTCGCCGGGCACCACCGTGCCGGGGTCGACATCGCCCACCGCGACGGCGAGGGTGCCGCTGTCGGAGGCGGTGGCTCCGCTGGAGAGGGTGACGGCCATCTCGAAACCGAGGCGGTAGACGCCGGGCTCGGTGAACACCCAGTTGCCGTGCGCGTGGGTGCCGGTCGGGAAGGACATCGTGTCGGGGACGCCGTCGTGGGTGGAGAACAGGATGTTCGGCGCGCCGAAGGGGCTGGTGGTGAACAGCGCGAAGTCGCCGGGTCCGCTCACCTGGCCGAGGGTCCACCGCACCGGTCCGGTCACCTCGGCCGAGCGCAGCTCCTCGGAGTTCCAGCCCGGCCACAGCACGCCGTCGAGCTGGGTCATCGGCAGGTTCCACACCGTCGCGCCCGGCTCGCCGATGAAGCTCCAGTCGGCGCGGTTCGGCACGGTGATCTGCGACTCCGGCGCCGCGTGGAAGACCACGGTGTCCAGCTCGCGCCACACGGTGCCACCGGGCCGGGTGCCGTCCCCGACCTGCATCCGCAACGCGCCGTCGACGAAGCGGGCGGCCACGTCGACATGCCCGTCGGCCAGGACGACGGTGTCGTCGGGGACCGGCTGGGCGTCGGCTCCGGCCATCGGGGCGAGCGCGGTGGCGGCGAGGGCGAGCCCGCCGAGGGCCAGGGCCGCGCCGAGCCGCCGGCCGAGGGCGGCCGGGGCGCCGGCGCTCATTCCGCCGGTCCGTTCGGGGACGCGGGCGCGGAGCCGGCCGCGTGCGCGGCGGTCGAACGGCGGCGCCGGACCACCAGCAGCAGGACCGCGCCGCCCACCGCCAGGACGAGCCCGAGCGCGGTCAGACCCACCGCGATGCCGGTGCCGGTCAGCGGCAGGGAGCCGCCCGCGCCGTCGTCAGCCGCGCCGCCGGCGGACTGGTCGCCCTGCTGCCCGCCGTCGCCGCCACCGCCGTCACCGGCGCCGCCGCCCGCGCCGGGGTCGACCGTACCGGGGTCGACGTCGCCCACCGCGAGGGAGAGGGTCCCCTCGCTCTGGGTCGGCTGTCCTGACGGGAGGGTGCCGCTCATGGTGAAGCTGAGCCGGTAGACGCCCTGCTCGCTGAAGGCCCAGTTGCCGTGGGCGTGGGTGCCCAGCGGGATGTCGAAGGCGTCGGGCAGCCCGTCGGAGCTGTCGAACAGCACTTCGGGGGCGCCGAAGGAGCCGTTGATGAACAGCGCGAAGTCGCCGGGCCCCTCGACTCCGGTGAGGGTCCAGTTCACGCCGCCGTCCAGGGCGTCGGCGCCGATCTCCTCGGTGTTCCAGCCGGGCCACAGCAGCGCGCTGTCCTGGGTCTGCGGCAGCATCCAGGACGCGGCCCCGGGCTCGCCGAGGAAGGCGAAGTCCGCGCCGTCGGGGACCTCGATCTGGGCCTCGGGCCGGACGTGGAAGACGACGTCCGAGAGCGGCCGCCAGATCTCGCCGCCCTGGGTGCCGTCCTTGACCTGGATGCTCAGCGCGCCGCCCTCGACCAGGGCGGCCACGTCGACGTGGCCGCGGTCCAGTACGACGGTGTCCTCGCTGGTCGTCTGCGCGGTGCCGCCGGTAGCGGCTTCGGTCTGCGCGGCGGCGGGCCGGGGCGCCGAGCGCACCGGCGCGGCCTGCGGATCGGCGCCCGCGCTCGGAGCGGGTGCGTCACCGGGGTCCGGCGCCGCTCCGCCGGGTCCCGGTTCGTCCTCCGGCGCCGCCTGGGCGCCGATGCGCACGTCGTAGGTCGCCTCGGCCGCGGCGGTGCCGCCGTCGGCCAGGGCGCCGGTGGCGGCGAGGGTCACCTGGTAGTCGCCGGGACGGTCGAAGGCCCAGACGGTCGGGGCGCGTTCGGCGACCGGCAGCCGGTGCGCGCGGTGGGCGTCCGCCGTGCTGCTCAGCACCACGGCGGGCCCGCCGGAGGCGTCCTCGGCCGCCGGAGCCGCGTCCGGCTCCGGCGAAGGCCCGGGTTCGGCCACCGTCCGCTCCGGGCTGAAGGCGGTGAACGCGCCCGGCCCCCGCACGTCGACCAGCCGCAGCTCGACGGCGTCGCCGTCCAGGGTTCCGGGCGGGATCGCGGTGGTGTCCCAGGCCAGCGCCCCGGTGCCGCCGCCCGCGGGCAGCAGCCAGACCGGGTCGCCCGCGCGGCCGAGGAAGGCGTACGCCGGGTCCTCGGGTACGGCGGCGGGCGCCGCGGCGCCGGTCAGCGGCGCGCCGCCGCCGTCCGGTGCGGAGCCGTGCGCCTCGATGGCGAGGTCGCCGCCGTCCAGCCGCAGCGCGATGTCGACGGCCGCCGCGGGCGGCGCGCTCGCCGCGGGCGCGGGACCGGCCGGTTCGGGCACGCCCAGGGCCGGCGCGGCGGCGAGGGCGAGGCCGGCCAGCACGGCCGCCGCGCCGAGCGCGGCGCGGCGGACCCGCCGGCCGCGGTGCCTGATCTGTTCCATCACTTCTCCTACCGCAGGCACTCGGCCAGCGAATCGGCGTTGGCGCGCATCATGTCCTGGTAGTCGGCGACCTCGCCGTAGAAGGCGTCGCCGTACACCAGGCACACGTCCACGCCCTGGTCGTCGGCCACCCGCCGCAGCACGTCGGCGCGGGCGGCCAGGTTGGGCTCCACGAACACCGCGGGCACGCCGAGTTCGGCGATGGTCTCGGCCAGCTCGGCGACCTGGGCGGCGCTGGGCTCCTGGCCGGGCACCGGCACCACGAAGCCGGCGACGCTCATGCCGTAGGCGTCGGCGAGGTAGCCGAAGGCGTCGTGGGTGGTGATCAGCTGCCGGTTCTCCTCGGGGATGCCGGCCAGCCGCTCGCCGACGTAGGCGTGCAGCTCGTCGAGTTCGGCGAGGTAAGCGGCCGCGTTCTCGCGGTAGAGGTCCGCGCCGTCCGGGTCGACCTCGGCCAGGGTGTCGCGGATGACGTTGACGTAGGACTTCGTGTTGAGCACGTTCTGCCACAGGTGGGGGTCGATCTCGCCGTGCACGTGCCGGCCCAGCACGGCCTGCGGCAGCTCCCAGACGGGGGTGCCGGGCTCGCCGAGGAAGGCGAAGCGCTCGTCGTCGGGGACCTCCAGCCGGGCGCCGTCGTCCGGCGCGACCAGGACCGCGTCCTCGGCGGCGATGTCGCCCAGGTCGTCGTGGCGGACCACGATCTCTCCGGTGTCGAGGTCGACGGCGAGGTCGGCGTGGCCGAAGTCCACGGCCGTGCCCGCGCCCGGCTCCTCGGCCACGGCGAAGGTGAAGACCGCCTCGCCCGCCGGGACGCGCTCGCCGTCGCCGGGGTCGAGTTCGGCCGTCAGGGTCAGCTCGTAGGTGCCCGGTTCGGTGAACACCCAGCTGACGTGCGTGTGCGCGGCGGGCGGCAGGGTGGTGCCGTCGCCGTCGAAGCCGTCGGCGGAGTCGATGTAGACCTCGGGGTTCCCCAGGGCGTCGGTGAGGTAGACGAACAGCTCGCCCGGTCCGTCGAGGCCGGTGGCGCGCAGGTGGACCTGGGCGTTGACGTCGTCGACCTCCCCGCGCACCGCCAGGCCGAGCCAGAGCACGTCGAGCCCGAGGTTCTCCTCCATCGGGATGAGGCGGGCGCCGTGGGCCTCGGACTCCTCGGCCAGCGGCACGTAGGGCACGCCCTCGCCGAGGTTGTTGACCAGCAGCCGGGTGATCGACTGCTCCTCCAGCAGCATGCCGTTGCCGAAGCCGACGTCGGCCTCGACCACCGACAGGGCGTCGTCGGGCGCGGGCTCGTAGGAGTGCGGGTCGCCGCCCGGCGGGACCACCGAGGTCACCTCGACGCGCTCGCCGCCCACCTGGCGCACCAGGTCGGCCACCAGTTCGGTGGAGGCGACCACGCGCAGGCTGCCGCCGTCGGAGCCCGCCGCCGCGCCGCAGCCGGACGCCAGCAGCACGGCGAGTCCGGCCGCGCAGATCCGGTGAACGCCGACAGGCATGGGCTTCCTCCGCTCCCGGACGTGGACGCGAGAACCATAACAAGAACGATTATCGTTCTCAATATGCGACAAGTCCTACCGACCCGGGCATCGCACTACTGAGAATGATAATCATTCTTGCTAGGCTCGTGCTGCCCGGTGGCCCTCGACCGGCCGGGCCCGACACGACCGTCCTGAGGAGGACCATGAACCCGCGAAGAAGCGCCCTGCTCACCACCGGCGCCGCCGCCACCGCCCTGCTGCTGGGCGCCGCGCCCGCCACCGCCCAGGTGGTGCTCTCCGAAGGCCACGTCGACGTGGTCGAGGTCGAGTTCCACGTCGACCACTTCCACGTCCACGTCCACGACGACGCCAGTGGAGAGCTGGACCCGTCCGAGGTGCTGCTGCACGTCGTCCCCGCGGCCGAGACCGCCGTCCCCGCCGACCCGGCCTACGCCTTCCTGGGCGAGCCCGGCGATCCGGTGTGGATCCTGCCCCAGTCGCAGCAGCCCGGCGTCCTGTTCGCCGGCTGGAGCACCGAACCGGTCGAGCCCGGCGTCTTCCAGGACGAAGAACTCCGGTTCGAACTGCTCGACGTCAGCGGCCCGGGCGACTTCAGCGTCTTCGACACCACCGCGGCCGGCACCCCCGACATCCGCTTCGACAGCGGCGACGGCACCGGCGATGTGACGACCGTGCCCGTCGGCACCCACGAGCACACCAACTGGGCCTTCGAGGCCGAGGGCGACTACACCGTCACCCTGGAGGTCAGCGGCGTCCTCCTCGACGGCACCGAGGTCTCCACCGGCCCGATCGACTACAGCTTCACCGTCGGCGCCCTGTCCTGACCCGCCGGACCGGCCGCGCCCCGGCGTCGGCCGCACGGCCGGGGGATCCTCCCGGGCCCCCGGCCGCGCGGCTCCCGGGGCGCGGCCGGCCCTCCACCGCACCCGCCTTTAGGAAAGCGAGCAGCATGAAGAAGGACATCCACCCCGACTACCACCCGGTGGTCTTCCGCGACCGCGGCGCCGGCTTCGCCTTCCTCACCCGCTCCACCGCCACCAGCGACCGGCTGATCGAGTGGGAGGACGGCCGCAGCTACCCGGTGGTCGACGTCGACGTCTCCTCGGCCAGCCACCCCTTCTACACGGGCCGCTCGCGCGTGCTCGACACCCAGGGCCGCGTCGAGCGCTTCCAGCGCCGCTACGGCCGCACGAACCAGGACTGAACCGGAAAGGACCGCACTGATGGCCGTCCCCAAGCGCAAGACCTCACGCGCCAACACCCGCCACCGCCGCGCCCAGTGGAAAGCCCAGCGCCCCGACCTCGTCCCCATCGAGATCGCCGGCCGCCGCACCCTCGTCCCGCGCTCCCTCGTCCGCGCCTACCAGCGCGGCCTCATCCCGCTGCCGGACTGACGCGCGGCCCGCCGCCCTCAGGGCGTCCCGGCGTCGGCCGCCGCGACGGCGGGGGCCTCGGCGGCACGGTCGCGTCCGGAGGCGGCGGCCGCGCTGCGGGTGACGGCCAGTGCGGTCAGCGCGGTGGTGATGGGGACCGCCGCGATCAGGCCCAGGGTGCCCGCGACGGCGCGCACGATCTCCTGGCCGAAGACGGGGTTGGCCAGCACCTCGCCGAGCGGCTGGGCGCTGACGTTGATGAGCAGCAGCAGCGGCAGCGAGGCGCCCGCGTAGGCGAGGATGATCGTGTTGATCACCGAGGCGATGTGGGCGCGTCCCACCCGGCTCGCCGCCTGGTAGAGGCGGCGGAAGCCGTAGGACGGATTGGCCCTGGCGAGTTCGGTGACGGTGGCGGCCTGGGTGACCGTGACGTCGTCGAGCACGCCGAGGGAGCCGATGATGATGCTGGCCAGCAGCAGCCCCTGGGTGTTGATCTGATGGCTCATGTCCAGGTAGAACGAGCTCTCGTCGGTGATGCCGTTCAGCTCGGTCATCCCGATCGCCGCCAGTGACAGCAGGCCGGTCAGGCAGAGGCTGGACAGGGTGCCGATGACGGCCATGGACGTCGACAGCGCGAAGCCGTGCGTCAGGTAGAGCACCACCAGCATGATCGCGGTCGAGCCGACCACGGCCACCAGCAGCGGCGGCTGCCCGGCGAGGATCGCCGGGATGATGAACATCAGCAGCAGCACGAAGGTGACGGCCAGGCCGATCAGGGACATCACCCCGCGCCACCGCCCGAACGCGATCACTGCCAGCGCGAAGGCGACCCCCCACACCGCCAGTGGCGTGGACCGGTCGTGGTCGACGATCTGGTAGGCCGGTGCGGCGGCCGCCTCCGGACCGCCCGGGGCGGCGGGCATGCTCATCAGCACCACCCGGTCGCCCGGGTCGTAGCCGTGCGGGCCGGGGCCGGTGGGCAGGTCGGTGGTCACGGACTCCCCGGCGGCGGAACCGCCGGTCAGCTCCACTTGCGCCCGGCCGCACTCCCCTGGATCGGTCTCCTGCCCGCCCGCGGGTGCCCCCTCCACCGCGGGTGCCTCGGGGCACGGCGTGGACGTGATCTCGGCGATCGTGCCCGTCACCCGCTCCATGCCGGGGGCGGCCTGGCCGCTCGTGGGAACAGGGGCGGGCCACAGCACGATCAGTGCGATGAGGGTGAGCCCCGCGAGCGGGACGATGACGTACAGCGGCGCAGGCCACGCCTCCCACCCCGGTTCGCCGCTCCGCTGCCCGTGGCGACCGCCCATACCAGCACCCTTCCTCGACACCTCCGGACACCGCCGGCCGTGCCGCTCCGGACGCGCCCCGGCCCCGCGACCGGCGCTTCGCGGCGGTCCCGCCGTCGAAAGTACCGGCTCGCGCGGGTGGTCAGAAACGGTTCGCGGCCCGATGGCGACGGTTGGGACGGGCGCGCGCCGCGCCGTGTGCCGTGGGGCGGCGGCGCGAAAGCGGTTGCCAGGCGGTCCCGGCCCGGCCGCCCGGCGCGGCGGCCCCGTCGGCTGGTTTCACGGGTTCCGGCAGGCGGCAGTGTCCCAGGTGAGGACGTCTTTCCCGCATGGAAGGAGGCCGTCGATGGCGACCCCGACCGGGCACCGCACGCACACCGCCCACCAGCACGCTCACGGTGAGGGCTGCGGCCACGTGGCCCTCCCGCACGGCGACCACGTCGACTACCTGCACGACGACCACATCCACCGGCTGCACGGGGACCACGTCGACGAGTGCGACGGCTCCGGCCACCGGGTGCACGAGGGGCACGAGCACCAGCACGGGGACGGCTGCGGCCACGTCGCCGTCCCGCACGGCGACCACGTCGACTACCTGCACGACCGCCACCGCCACGCGGCCCACGACGGGCACTGGGACGACCACTGACCGCCGCCGGAGGCCGCGGCGCTGAGCCCCCGGCGGCGGCCGGGGGCTCAGGTGTTCCAGGCGGAGCGGCGCAGCAGCCGTGCGCCGTTCAGCGCGACCAGCACGGTGGAGCCCTCGTGGCCGGCCACCGCCAGGGCGAGCGGCAGGGTGGCGACCAGGTCCCAGGTGACGAGGACCGTGATGACGGTCGCCGCGATGGCCAGATTGGCGATCACGTACCGGCGGGCCCTCCTGGACAGGCGCACCAGCTTCGCCAGCGCGCCGAGTTCGTCGCGCACGATGATGACGTCGGAGGTGTCCAGGGCCAGATCGGAACCCCGGCGCCCCATCGCCGCGCCGGTGTCGGCCGCGGCCAGGGCGGGGGCGTCATTGACGCCGTCGCCGACCAGCAGGACCCGTTCGCCCCTGGCCTGGAGCCGCTGGACGGCGGTGACCTTGTCCTCGGGCATCAGGGCCGCGTGCACCGCGCCGATGCCGGTGCGCTCGGCCACCGTCGCCGCCACGGCGGCGTTGTCGCCGGTCAGCAGCACCGCTGGGCTCCCGGTGAGGGCGGTCAGCTCGCGGACCGCCTCCGGGGCGTCCGGGCGCAGGCGGTCCACCAGGGTGATCATGCCGACCCGTTCGTCGCCGTCGCGCACCGCCACCCGGGTGCCGGCGGCCGCCGGACCGGCGTCCGCGCGCTCCACCGTCACGGTGCGCCCGCCGACCCGTCCGGTGACGCCGCGGCCGGGCAGGGCGCGGAAGTCCTCGGCTCCGCCGGCCGGCAGCCCCCGTTCGGCGGCGGCGCGCACGATCGCCCGGCCCAGCGGGTGCTCGCTGTAGTGCTCCACCGCCGCGGCCAGGGCCAGCACCTCGTCCTCGCCGTGCCCGGCGGCGGCGTCGACGGCGGTGACCTCGGGCGCGCCCTCGGTGAGGGTGCCGGTCTTGTCGAAGGCGACCACGCTGGTGCGGCCGATGGCCTCCATCACCGTGGCCGACTTGACCAGGACGCCGTGGCGGCCCGCGTTGGCGATGGAGGCCAGCAGCGGCGGCATGGTCGACAGCACCACCGCGCAGGGGGAGGCGACGATCATGAACACGATCGCGCGCAGCAGCGCCTCCTCGAAGCCGTGGCCGAAGAAGGCCATCGGCACGGCCAGCACCAGCAGGGTGGCGACCACCACGCCGACGGAGTAGGTCTGCTCGACCTTCTCGATGAACAGCTGGGTCTTCGCCTTGGTCTCGGACGCCTCTTCGACCAGGGCGACGATGCGCGCGATCACCGAGGCCGAGGCCGGCCGGGTGATCTCCACGGTCAGCGTGCCGGTGCCGTTGACGGTGCCCGACAGCACCTCGTCGCCCACCTCGCGCAGCACCGGCACCGACTCGCCGGTGATGGCCTGCTGGTCGACCTCGCTGGTGCCCTCGACGACGGTGCCGTCACCGCCGACCCGCTCACCGGGGCGCACCAGGATGCGCTGCCCGGGCACCAGCTCGCGGCTGGCCACGGTGACCGTGCCGCCGTCCTCGCGCAGCAGAGCGGCCTGTTCGGGCGCCAGGTTCAGCAGCGAGTTGACCGAGTCGGCGGTGCGCTGGGTGACGATCACCTCCAGCGCGCCGGAGGTCGCGAAGATGACGATCAGCAGCGCCCCGTCGAAGACCTGCCCGATCGAGGCCGCGGCGATGGCCGCGACGATCATCAGCAGGTCGACGTCGAGCGTCCTGTCCTTCAGCGCACGCAGCCCCGCCAGCGCCGGCTCCCACCCGCCCGTGGCGTAGCACGCGAGGTAGAGCGCCCACCACACCGGCGCCGGAGCCCCGGCCAGCTGCAAGCCCCACCCGAGCAGGAACAGCACCAGCGCCGCCCCGGCCCAACGCACTTCCGGCAATCTCAGCCCGGTGACCAGCAGAGACGGCGGCCGCGCCAGCACCCGCCCCGGCGCCGTACCCGGCGCGTCCACCCGGATCACGCCCGCACCTCGCCGTCGGAGTCCCCGCCGGCCAGACGACCGGACTCGTCGTCGGCGTCCCCGTCAGCAGCACGACCGCCCCCCGACCCCGGAAGCCCCTCCACCGACACCCCGGCCCGCCGATGCGCGGACTCCTCGTCCAACGCGTGCTCGGCCTGCGCAACGGCCAAGGCCACCAGCGACCGCGCCCGGTCATCCTGCAGCCGGTAGTACACGCGCGTCCCGTCCTGCCGAGCCGCCACGACCCGCCCCCACCGCAGCTTCGCCAAGTGCTGCGAAACCGTCGTCGCCGACTTCCCCACCACCTCGGCCAGCCCTCCGACCGACTGCTCCCCCTCCCGCAGCGCCAGGATGATCCTGATCCGCGTCGGATCCGCCAACATCCGGAACACCTCGGCCGCCAGGTCCACGTAGGGGCTGTCCGGCCCGAAGCTGCACACCTTCTTACCTTCATGCATGCGAATATTGTAGGACTCGACGATGGGCTGGAGGTCGTCGGGGTCCCCCGAGCGCTCGGACCCACCGAGGGCGGCACGGGTTCACCGAGGCAGGATCACTGCACGGATCTCACGGCGGAGCCCGGCGATCAAGTATGAGCTTCCCTTGCCGGATGACGGGTCAATTCCCCAAGGTCCGCCGATTCCTCGAATAGCGCGGATCTCGAAATGATCGTCAGCCGATGAGGCCGGAAAGGAGCCATCCCTCCTGTCAGGCTCCACAAATCCATCAGCCACCATCTCTAACGACCACACGCCATGACATTCTTCCCACCGGATCGCCTGGTACTGGCGACCGAGCCAGACTTTGCCGTCGCGGACCGGCCAGCTCGGGCCACCGGTCATGCGCAGACAAGCGCGGCGAAAGTTTAGTTCGCAGTTCCGATGTTTGGGCGCACTCACTCCCAGTTAGATTCGACGACTCAGGAAAGGGTGAAATAACGAGGTTCGCACGCCGACTCAGACGACCAGGAATAACAGTCGCCTATTCGTCAACATAATCACCGATCGCGACGTCGTGAACTACATACTCCCAGATTGCATCCCCATCCGAAACGGTGTGATCGATATTCATCAGTTCCGCCATTAGTCGCCCTGCGATCACCTCGAGTTCCTCGCGGGTCACATCGACTGAACCGAATGGATAGGAGTCCATGAAGTAGTCAAGGCATCTAGCGAATTTCACTACGTCCGCATTCACGTGGCGCACGCTACGATCAATCAAGTTAACAGCTACTACGGCGCCATCTTCGGCGACACAGAAAACTTGAGATGTTGCACCATCGCCAATAATTGTGAAGTTTTGAGTGTCCACATATACAAATTCCGGTTGGATGTCCGGTCGACGGGCCCGGAATATAAATGTCTCCCCAGGAACTCCCACTTTTTCTAGAAATACCCTCGTCTCTTCATTGCAAATATGAGCGACCCACGACTCGGGATACTTGACTCTTCCACCCATATTCATACCTAACACGCAACTCAGCCCTGTCGGCGACTACGAAACCTGTCTGAAATTGCCGTCAACTGCATGGACCAATAGTCAACTCCCGCGGCAGAGGTGGTCCAGGAGCATAAATAAGTGACTCCAACATGTGGGCGCTCGCTCAATTTTGCACACAAGCCGTGGCTCAGGACTGCAATTCTGAATACATTTCATCAATTTGCCCGCCATTCACTTCCCTTCACGCCACTGAACGCATGAGGCCAGAAATATGACGACTTCTCTATCCGACAGACGCCGCAGCCTAGCCTGCATATCATTTTCATTGAAACTCACCATCTAAATACTCCGACTGTCAACGGTAGCGTGGGTTCATTGAGGACGATTGCCGCATCGAAATCTCGGCAGAGAGCCACAGTGAAGTAGGAATTGCCGAGATAGCGCAATCGCATAACGCCGTTCCGGCATCTGCCGGGCTAGTCGCTGATGACCTGTTGTTCGAAGTCGTCGAAGGCGATGACGACGTCTTCTCGTTCGGCTTCGTCGTCTTCGGCGACGGGGTGGTCCAGGATCAGGGCCATTCGGGCCTGCTCCAGGGTGGTGGCGCCGGGGAGGGGGTCGCGGTCGACGGTGTGGGCGATCCGGGTGCCGTTGACCCACATGGCCAGGCGTACGGCTTGGCCGTCGTCCAGGACTTCGCATGAGGCGTGGAGGCGGTTGACCGCCTCGGGGCGGGTGTCGTAGGTGGGGACGTCGGTGACGGCCTCCAGTTCGTCCAGGTGGTCGGCGGTCTGGCGTTGGATGAACGCGGATCCGTCGGCGACCTCGACCAGGAATTCGTAGCGGGTGAAGACCTCCTCGCCGCTCTCGTCGTCGGCCCATGAGCCGAGGCAGCCCAAGCCGTACTGGCCGAGCGGTGAGGACTCGACGACCTGGGCTTCCACTCCGGCGAGGGTGCGCGCGGGATGCGGCTCGAAGTCGGGGCCCGCGACCCAGACGATGCGGTCGGGGCGGGCCCGCAGGATCATCCGGCCGTCCAGGTAGCCGGAGGAGTCGTCCGTGCGGTCGAAGGCGAAATCGCTACCGCCCCAGCCGGAGGCGGGATCGGAGAAGTCGTCCGTGGCGAAGGGCGTCAGGGAGGCCGGAAACTCCGGGCCGGGGCCCGCCGTCGCGGGGCCGTGGGTGGACCGGGTTCCGGCCGAGTCGGCGCTGGAGGCGTTCCAGGACGGCAGCGCCCAGGTGGCGAGGACGGCCACCACGGCCAGGGCGGCGGCCGCCGCCCCGCCCAGCGCCAGGCCGCGGGGCGGGACGCGTCGGCGCCCGCCGATCCGGCCTCGTGCCGGGCCCGACCGAGTTGACGGAGCCGCGGGACCTGACGGACTCGACGGACCGGCCGGAACCGGGCCCGCTGGACCGGCCGGTCCCGCCGAACCCGACAGCCCCTCCGTCGTGGCAACCGGTTCCGTGATGCCCGTCAGTTCCGCGCGCAGGCGGCGGGCGGTCGGGCGCAGCGCCGGGTCGGTGCTGAGGGTGCGACGGACCAGTGCGGCCAGGCCGGGGTCCAGGCCGGGCAGGCGCGGTTCGGTGTGCATGGCGTTGTAGAGGGCGGCCTGCGGGGTGTCGCCGCTGAAGGGTGGTTCGCCGGTGGCGGCGAAGGCGACCAGGCAGCCCCAGGCGAAGATGTCGGAGGCTGGGGTGGCGGGGCCGCTCGCCGTCTCGGGCGCGATGTAGCCGGAGGTGCCGAGCACCGTCCCGGCGCCGGTGCGGGTGCCCGTGGTGTCCAGGAGCCGGGCGATGCCGAAGTCGATCACCACGATCCCGACGTCGGACAGCATCACATTGGCCGGCGTGAGGTCGCGGTGCACGACCCCGGCGTCGTGGATGGCGACCAGCGCGTCGGCGACGCCCACGGCCAACTGCTCTAGCCGCGCGCCGCGCATCACCCGCCGGCGCACGGCGTCGCGCAGGGTGGTGCCCTCGACGTACTCCGTGACGACGTACGCGGGGTCTCCGTCGATCCGGGCGTCCAGGACGGGCGCGGTGCAGAAGCGGGCGACGCGCCGCGCGGCGCTCACCTCCCGGGTGAGGCGGGCCCGGTAGACGTCGTCGTCCAGGAGGTACGGGTGGATGACCTTGACGGCGACCCGCTCGCCGCGCGGGTCGCGGGCCAGGTAGACGGTGCCCGCGCCGCCCCGGCCGAGCCGGCTCAGCAGCTGGTACGGGCCGAGGACCCTCGGATCGCGCGGTCCCAGCGGACTGCCCGCGGGCCCCGCGCCGGTGGATGCCATCGTCGGTTCGCCCCTCGGTGTCAGAGCGCGGTGGAGGTGGAGCGGACGCTGTTCGGGGCCAGCCTAGGGACGCATCCGGTCCCCGTACCGGAAAGGCCGCAAGCTGCCACCTTCACCGGTACGTGATGTCATGATCACTCCGGGTCCGGGCGGGAGCGCCCCGGGCGGCGCGGCGCGTACCATCGGCGCTGTGAGCGATACCCGTACCGAGACCGGACCGGACGGGACGCCGGCGGCGCGGCCGGTTCCCGGCCCGCCGCCCGGACCGCCGTCCACCCGGGTGGACCGGTGGCTGTGGGCGGTGCGGCTGGTCAAGACGCGTTCCGACGCCGTCCAGGCGTGCCGGGGCGGGCACGTGCGGATCGACGGCCGCCCGGCCAAGGCGGCCGCGGCGGTGCGGGCCGGGGCCGTCGTACGGGTGCACCTGCCGGGCGGGACCCGGATCGTGGAGGTCGTCCACATCATCGAGAAGCGGACCTCGGCGCCGATCGCGGTGCAGTGCTACATCGACCGCACCCCGCCCCCGCCGCCCGAGCAGCACGGCTCGGTGCCCCGGCGCGACCGGGGAGCGGGGCGGCCCACCAAGCGGGACCGCCGCCGGCTGGACCGGCTGCGGCGCGGCGAGAGCTGAGCACCCGGCGCGTCCCTGCGCCGCACCGCCACCACCTGGGCTTACGGTTTCCCCATAGTGCCGCCGGGCTCCTCCGGCGGGCGGACCCTCCACCACAGGGGACGACCATGCGGAACACCGTGCGCAGCGCGCTCATCGCCCTGACCTGCGCCTTCGCCCTGGCCCTCGCCCCGGCGAGCGCGCAGGCCACCCCGCCGTCCGGCGTCACCGGCACGACGCTGGGCCGTACGACCGTCGACGGGCGCGACTACGTGCTGCGCGAGATCACCATCGCGCCCGGCGGGAGCACCGGCTGGCACCACCACGACGGCCCGGTCTACGGACGGGTGCGCTCCGGGACGCTCACCCACTTCGTCGCCGACTGCTCCACCGACGGCGTGTACGGCCCTGGCAGCACGATCACCGAGGTCCCCGACGAGGTCCACGTCGGACGGAACCTGGGCGGTGACCCGCTGGTCCTGGAGGTCCTCTACGTGCTGCCCGCCGGCGGCCCGCTCTCCCAGGACGACCCCGACCCCGGCTGCGGCTTCGGGTAGGACCGCACGCCTCCCGACCACCCGCACGATCCGAGGGCGCCCCCCGGCACGACGCTGATCAGCCGGCGCCCGCGGCCCGGTCCTGGAAGCCGGGCGGCCCCATGCCGTGGCCCCCGGCCGACCCCGACCGCCGCGGCGCCCGGGTACCCCGGCCCGGCTCCGGCCCGGCCGGGCGCGGCGCCGTCACGGCGCCCGGTCGAGGCCGCGGGGACGGTGCGGCGCGGCGGGGCTTGCGGGACGGATCCGCCGGGCGTCGTTCCGCCAGGGGGCTTGGAGCGGTCGGAACGGGTACCGGTGTCCGTTGAGCCAGTGGCCGACCGGAGTGGAGCGCACCAGCAGGTGGTAGCCGGCGACCAGGGCGGCGCCGGCTGCGAGCCAGGTCGCGGCGAGCTTGACCGCGATGGGCAGGTCCAGGCGGGCCAGCGGGATCTCGATGGCGATCAGCAGCGGCAGGTGCGTCAGGTACATCCAGTACGAGGCGTCGGCCAGGTAGCGGATCGCCGGGCGCTCCGCGTGGAGGAAGCGGACGCAGATGCCGAGCAGGGCGTAGACCCAGCTCCATCCGGCCACCGCGGTGACGGCGGCGGACAGCGGCAAGGGCGCCCCGGGCCCGGCGGCCAGGAGCGCCGGCACCGTCGTCCCGACCGCGGCGGTGAGGTGGGCGGGCCACGAACGGGCGATCCGCCGCAGCGCCCCGGGGTCCGCCTGGAGTGCCCAGCCGACGGTGAACGCGCCGGCGTAGGCCGTCAGCGCTGCCAGGTCCGGCGCGAGCGCGGCCGGCGCGGCGATTCCGCCGTCGACCGTGCCCTGCCGCAGCAGGGCCGCCCAGTACGGCACGGCCGCCGGCAGCACGCCGAGCGGGGCCGCCAGCAGGCGGCCGGCCCACTCGGCCGACCGTGCCGCTCGACGGGGGCCGATCACCGCCAGGATCAGAGCGCGGACGATCAGCACGATCAGAACGCTCTGCAGCAGCACGAGCAGGAACCACAGCTGGCCCGGGGGCAGGGCGAGCAGCGGGTGCGCCGCGGCGCGCGGGGCCGGATCCGGTGCACCGCGCAGCCGGGCGTCGAGGACCATCAGCGGCCAGAGCGGGAGGACCGCGAGCGGCCAGAAGACGACGAAGGGCAGCCCGATCCGCAGCAGCCGGTCACCGAGGTACCGCGACCACCCGCGGCGGTGCAGCACGAGCCGCCCGAAGTAGCCGGCCAGCAGCATGAACAGCGACATCCGGAACAGGTGGATGACGGACACCGCGACCGCGGCGAGGGCCGAGGAGCGCTCGTCGGCGACCAGCCAGTCCGCGGCGGGATCGAAGGGCAGCAGCGAGTGCAGCACGATGCCCAGCAGCAGCGCGCCGGCGCGCAGCGCGTCCAGGCCGTGGAGACGCGGGGCGGCCGACCGGTGGGCGTCGTCTCCGCGTCGCGTCGGGCAGGCCACCGTCGCCACGGTACGCATCCGCCCGCGCGGAGGCCCGCACCGCCGGGTGCGCCGAGGTCAAGTGAGCAGAAACTCTGCGCGGCCGCCGGCCCGTGGCCCGTCCCATGCGAGGTGCGACGGAGCCCGCCGACGGCCGGCGCCGACGGCGGGCCCCGCAAGCCCGGTCTCGCCGAAACGCCCGACGCAGACCGCTAGGACGCGGCCGCCTGGGTGATGCCCTGGGCGTGGAACCGGAGCTGCTGCCGGGCGATCCACCGGACCACGCGATTGGCGATCCGGCCGCGCAGGGCGTTGGGCCAGCCCATCCGCAGGTGCAGCCGGGCGTGCTCGCCGACCGGCTCGATGTCGATCCGCAGCGTGCGGGGGGCGCCGCTCCGGTCCGCCCGCGTCCAGGTGACGGTGCGGCCCGGGACGCTGTGCGTGATGGACTCGCTGTACGTCGGCTCGCCCTCGCGGAGCAGCTCGACGGAGCCGTCGCCGAGCCGGCGCGAGCCCGTGCTGTTGGCCTCCCACTCGGCCCGCCGATCGGGGTCGCCGACGACGGCCCACACGCGTGCGACCGAGACCGGCACTTCGAGCCGGTAGACCGTGTACTCCCAGCCCTCGGGCGCCGCGTCGGCCGTGTCGGGGCCGCCCGCCGCGGCCGGCTCCGGCTCGGGGGTCCGGTCCGGATCGCCGAGCTCGCGGCGGATCCGGTCGGTGTCCACGCCGAGCCGGTCCAGCAGCCGCCGCACCCGGCCGCCGCCGTCGTCGATCAGCGCCGCGATCAGGGCGCCGTCGCCCTCGGCCGACGGGCAGTCGTCCACGATCTCGCGCAGCCGGGGGCTGAGCGGCAGCAGTTCCGGTGCGCCGGGGCCCAGCGCGGGCGGGGCGGCGTCGATCCCGAGCAGGGCGAGGTCCTCGCGGACGAGCGCGTCGATCGCCGAACGGGCTTCGGCCAGCCCGACGCCCGCGTCCATCAGCAGCCGTGCGCCGGGCCCGCCGTTGACGAGCACCCCGAGCAGCAGCTGCTCGAAGCCGACCTCGGCCTGGCCCGTGCGCGCCGCCTCGCGGCTCGCGGCCAGCTCGATCATGGCTCGGTCGTAGCCCCGTGCGAGGGGGGACCGCTTCGTTGCCGGGTCCGTCATCACTGGCCTCTCTCGGTCGCGCCGATGTGGCGGAGTCGTTTCCCGTACTTCTTGTGCACGGCCTGCCGGGTCACCCCGAGCGCGGCGGCGATGGAGGACCAGGTCTCCCCCGCGCGCAGCGCCTGCTCGACCTGCCGCAGCTCCAGCGAGTCGACCAGGGCCCGCAGCGAGGCGACGGCGCGCAGGCCGTCCACGGGGGCGGAGGTGTCCGAGGCGGTGGCCGCCAGCTTGACCGCGTCCATGGTGTCAACCTAGGTTGCGCAACCTCCGACTGTCAACCTGGGTTGCGCGACGGGCGGTGACGGATTCTCCGACTTGCGCCTCAAGCCGCTTGAGGTACCACAGTTGGCCCCATGAGCGAGCACGAGCTGTACCCCATCGGAGACGCCGCGCGCCGCAGCGGCCTGAGCGTGAGCGCCGTGCGCTTCTACGCCGACACCGGGCTCATCCCGCCCACGGGCCTGAACGACGCCGGCCACCGCATGTACGACATCGACGCCATCGCCCGGCTGGAACTCGTCCGCACCCTGCGCGAGCTGGACACCGACCTGGACGAGATCCGCCGCCTGCTCGAAGGGGGCACCACCCTGCACGACCTGCTCAGCACCCACCTGGAGATCGTCGAGCGCCAGGAGCGCACCCTGCGGGCCAGGCGGGCGGTGCTGAGGACCCTGATCAGGCAGGGCGGCACCACCGCCCAGGCCGACCTGATGCACAAGCTCGTCTCGATGACCGACGAGGAGCGCGAACAGGCCGTCGACGACTTCTGGACCGACGTCGGCGAGGGCCTGGACGTCCCCGAGGGCTTCGTGGACCGGCTGCGGTCCATGCGCCCGGTCCTGCCCGCCGAGCCCACGGCCGCCCAGCTCGAAGCCTGGATCGAGCTGGCCGACCTGGTGGGGGACCCGGCGTTCCGCGACGCCGTCCGCGCCTACCTGCGGGACGCCTACTCCGCACCGGAGGCCCGGGCCATGGCGACCGAGCCCTTCCAGGACTTCATCCACGGGAGCAGCACCCAGCTCATGGCGGAACTGATCGCCGCGCACCGCGCCGGGGAGTCGCCCCGGTCCCCCCGGGCGCGGCAGGCCGCCGCGCGCTTCCTGGCGGCGGCCGTCGCACTGTCCGACACACCGCTCACCCCCGAGCTGCGCGACCGGATGGCCGACGGATTCCGGCAGGTGCCCGAGCTGCTGCGCCAGATCGCCGAGGAGGAGGCCGCCGCCGACGGCCCCGGCTACGACGACACCCACGGCCGGTACCTGTCGCTGGTGACGCGGATCAACGGCACCGCGACCGACGAGGACCTCGACTCCGTCCCCTACGCCTGGATCGCCGAGGCCATGCGCGCCGAGGACCCGCTGCCCTCTCAGGGCGTGTCCGCGAGCTGAAGCGCCGGCGGTGGCCGGTCCCCCTGTTCCCCTCATCAGGTGGTCGGCGCCTCAGCGCCCTGGGGCGGGGCCCCGGCCGATGGGGGGAACGCGGAAGGGACGGACGGGCATCGGGCTCAGCGCCCGGTCGAGCCGTCGATCTGCTCGCGGAGGATGTCGGCGTGCCCGGCGTGGCGGCCGGTCTCCTCGATCAGGTGGACGAGCGCCCAGCGGACGCTGGGGGCGGGGCGCCGCGAGCGCGGCCTCGGGAGCGGGGCGCCCAGGTCGGTGCACCCGTCCAGGACCTCGTTCGCCCGCTCGACCGCCGCCCGGTAGCGGGCGAGGACGTCGGCGACGCCGTCCGCCGGCGCCGCGTGGAAGGTCGCCTGCCAGTCGGCGACCTCCTCCCC
Organism: Allonocardiopsis opalescens; assembly: GCF_003002095.1. Taxonomy (GTDB): domain Bacteria; phylum Actinomycetota; class Actinomycetes; order Streptosporangiales; family Streptosporangiaceae; genus Allonocardiopsis; species Allonocardiopsis opalescens. The sequence continues at coordinate 353,192 of NZ_PVZC01000005.1, forward strand.
GAGGAAGGTCGCGCGCTCGACGGCGGCCAAGTGGTTCAGCAGGCCGAGCAGGTTGGTGCCCGAGGGCACTCCGGCCGTGCGGACCTGCGGTTCGGGGGCGCCGTCGACCTTCGCGGCGATCGAGGCCCGGAGGTAGTCGAGGAATCCGCGCAGCACCTCGGCCTCGCCGCCGCCGGTCCGGGGCGGCGGGGTGTCCTTGCGGCGGGCGGCGGTGGGCATGGTGGTCTCCCTGGTCGGAAAGCGCGAGCCGGGTCAGGCGGTGCGGCGGATGAGCAGGACGTGGTCGGTGACCTCGGCGGTGCGCCCGTCCGGGCCGGTCGCGGTCCGGCGCGGCGCGTCGGCCCGCTCGACCGTCCAGGCCGCCGGGTCCAGGCCGATGCCGGCGGCGACCTCCCGCGGGCTCGGGAACCGGGCGTCAGGATCCTGGTCCCACGACCACGGGGCGGTCGAGCCGTGGTCGACCACCAGCAGCAGCCCGCCGGGGCGCAGCGCGTGCCCGGCCGCGCGCAGGACGGCCGCCCGGTCCAGTTCGAAGGAGCTGTGCAGGTAGTGCGCGCTGACCAGGTCGAACCGGCCCGCCGGGAAGGATGTGTGCAGGTCGTGGCGCTCGGCGGTGATCTGCTCGCCCAGCCCGCGCGAGCGGGCGAGGCCGGCGAGCCGGTCGACCGCCACGGCCGAGATGTCCACGGCGGTGACCCGCCATCCCCGGCCAGCGAGCCACAGCGCGTCGCCGCCCTCACCGCAGCCCAGGTCCAGCACGCGGCCGGGCGGCAGGCCGGTGACGGTTTCGACGAGACGGGCGTTCGGCCGCGGGTCGGCGGCGGCCGGCCGGGCGGCGTAGAGACCGTTCCAGAACGTGTCCGCGTCGGTGCTGCTCATCGGGGCTCCTTGTCGTCGGATGCGCTCAGTGTCACCGGAGCCGGCGCGATCTGGCACGAAATCTTGCGGTTCTGGCAAGATGGCCGCGTGGACCGCGAAACGGAGGACGTGCTCGACGTGGTCGGGCCGCGGCTGCGCGCGCTGCGGCGCGAGCGCGGTATCACCCTCGCCGCCCTCTCGGCGGCGACCGGGGTGTCGGAGAGCACCCTGTCCCGGCTGGAGAGCGGTCAGCGCCGGGCCACCCTGGAGCTGCTGCTCCCGCTGGCCCGCACCTACGGCGTCCCGCTGGACGACCTGGTCGGCGCCCCGCGCACCGGCGACCCCCGGATCCACCTCAAGCCGATCCGGCGCTACGGGATGGTCTTCATCCCGCTGTCCAGGCGGCCGGGCGGCACCCAGGCGTTCAAGATGATCATTCCGGCCCGGCCGGAACCGCTCCAACCCACCCCGCAGACCCACGAGGGCGCCGAATGGCTGTACGTGCTCAACGGCCGGCTGCGGCTCGTGCTCGGCGAGCGCGACCTGGTCCTGTCCCCCGGTGAGGCGGCCGAGTTCGACACCTCCCTGCCGCACTGGCTGGGCAGCGCCGACGGCGGCGCGGTCGAGCTGCTGATCCTGTTCGGCCTGCAGGGCGTGCGCTCGCACCTGCGCACCGGCCCGGGGTCCGCGCCCCGCTGACCGGCGCGGCCGCGCCCCGCCGGGACAGGCCGGAGCCCGGCGGTCGGGGCGACCGCCGGGCCGGTGGGTCTCGGGCCGGGTGCCGGGCGGCTCAGCCGGCGGCGTGGGCGGTGATGCGCTCGATCGCCTCGACGGCGACCTCGGGCTCGTCGGTGTAGATGTAGTGCCCGCTGCCGTAGGCGATGCTCAGCTCGCTGCGGCTGGACACCTCGAGCCACCCGCGCTGGCCCGCGGTCCAGTCCTCCTCAAGGCCCGGTCCGTACTCGGGGACCTCGGCGAGGTACTGCTGCCCGTGCTGGATCACCTGCACCGGGATGTCGCCGGCGGAGCGGACCTCCCCGTCGGTGAACACCAGCTGCTCGGGGTTCTCCCCCGCGAAGACCGCCAGCGTCTGGGCGCGCAGGTCGCCGGCCGGGCCGGTGGCGGACTCGGGGATCCTGTTGCCCAGGTCGGTGATCGCGGTCGGCGAGGTGGCGTCCAGCAGCACCAGGCCCCGCACCCGCTCGTCGTCGGGGGCGTACCTGGCGGCGATCAGCCCGCCCATGGAGTGCCCGGCCAGTACGACGGGCCCGTCCCCGGCGACGTGGTCGAGCACCCCGGCCAGCGTCACGCCGATCGCGTCGTAGTCCTGGGGGCCCTCGGGCTGGTCGCTGGCGCCCGCGCCGAGCCTGTCGTAGGCGCACACCCGCCGTTCGGCGCTCAGCGCCTGCTGAAGGGCGGCCATCGCGGTCAGGTCGTCGCCCCCGCCGTGCAGCAGCACGATCACCGGCTCGCCCTCGACCGCCGCACCGGAGCAGGCGACGTTCACCGAGCGCCCGTCCACGTCGATCACCTCGGTCTGGGGGGCCTCCGCGGAGGAGGCGGGCTCGACCATGGCCGAGGACGGGTTCGCCTGCCCGCCCGCCTCGGCGCATCCGACCAGCCCCGCGCCGACGGCCCAGCACAGTGCGGCCACAACGCTCACCCTGCTCGCGCGGTTCATGAACGACCTCCAAGAAGACGGAAGAAACGGGGAAGGTTCCGGGAGAGGCAGCGGCCGCGCGGCGCCGTGGTGGCGGCCGTTCCACCGGGCGCCCGACCGGAGCGCTGCATCTGCCGAGAACGCTACGGAGTCGGCCGCCTCCGCGTCGTCACCCCAGGACGTACACCCGCCCGTAGCTCCCACGGGGGACAGCCGCCTCGGGGCGAGGGCCGCCGGGCACCGTAAGCCCTGGTCAGATGCTGTTTCCGCTCCGGAGCCGACGGGCAGCGGCCGCACGACCGCGGACGGACGCGGTGACCCCGGACCACGAGGAGAGACCATGACCGAGCGCGGCCAGGCGGAGCCCCGCGAGGCGCCGGCCGGCGCCGAGCAGCACGGGCGGGACGGCGCGGAGCCCGAGCACCCGGTCCGGCCGCGCGGCACGGCCGCCGAGCCGCCCGACGTGCTGCTGGACGTGCCCGAGCTGAAGGTCGACGAGATCACCCTGGACGTCGAGAACCTGCGGGCGCGGGTCTCCCTCCAGGCCGAGGTGCTCGACCTGCTCCGGCTGAACGTCGGCGCGGACGTGGACCTCGGCAGGGTCGACCTGACCATCAAGGGCGTCGAGGCGCAGGCGCTGCTGAAGGTCCGCCTGGACAACGTGGCCGCCATCATCGAACGCGTGCTGCGGACGATCGACACCAACCCGCAGATCCTGGAGCACGTCACCCGCGGCCTCGGCCCGGCCCTGCGCGACCTCGGCGCGGGCGGCGGACAGGCCGTCGGCGCGGTCGGCGAGGGCGCGGGCGGCGCCGTCGACCGCCTCGGCGGGGACGCCGGGCAGGCGGTGCGCGATGTCGGCCGCGGCGCCGGGGAGGCCGTGGGCGAGGCCGGCTCGGCGGTGGCGGGCCTGCCGGGCGGCGCGGAGCAGGCGGTGCGCGGCACCGGCGAGGGGGTCGGAGCGGCCGCGCGCCGGGCCGGCCCTGTCGTGGATCGGGCCACCGCCGCGGCCGGGGGCGGCGTGCCCGCCGACGACGGGCCCGGCCCGGCCGTGCGGGACAGCGGCTGGGCCGGCGCCGGGCACAGCGGCCCCGGGGACGACGGAGCCGGGCCGCACGGGCCCGGCCGCGCCGATGGCCCGCCGGCCGAGGGGGCGCGCAGGGTGATCCGCAAGGTCCGGGCCGGCGCCCGCCAACTGGGGCGCGAGGCCGGGGGCGCGGTGTCCCGGGCGGCGCGGGCCGCCCGCGAGGCGGACTGAGGCCATGTCGCGACCACGGCGGCCGCGCCGGGGCGACGTGGAGTTCACCGCCACGGTCCGGGCGGCCGAGATCACCTTCCACACCCGGCCGGAGACCTCGGTGGACTTCCCGGGCGAGGGCGGCCGCGAGTCCGCCTCCGGCGCCGACTGCACGAACCTGCCGGCACCGGTCGCCCCCGGGACCACCTACCGGGACGTCGAGGTCGATTACCGCCTGGCCTCCCGGCTCACCGGCGAGGACGAGCCCGAGGACTCCGAGGCGCCCCCGGACGACGGGCCGCCCTGACCGCTCCGGACCGCCCTCACCGCAGGCCGCCGCCATCGCGGCCGGCCCCGCACGTCCCGCCATGCCGCAACAGCAGACCCGCTACCGGCCGGAACGAACCGACTGGCGTCAAGCTGCGCCACACGAACTTGACATGACGTCATTCGTGACGTCATAGTGGAGCCATGGATCTGACGCCGTATGTCGACAAGCTCCACCGCCAGCTCGTGGCCGCGGCCGAAGCAGGCAGCGAGGAGACTCGGGCGACCGCAGAGCACCTGGCGGCCTCCCTGGACTCGGCCGCGCGGCTGGCCGTGATGGACGCGCTGTCCGACGCCGCCGACGAGATCACCCGCGATTTCGCCCCCGGCTCGGTCGAGGTCCGCCTCCGCGGGCGTCACACTGACTTCATCGTGACACCACCCCCGGTCTTCGGATCCTTCGACGAGACCGGCGACGACGGTCCCGCCGGGACCCCGGGCCGACCCGGCGACATCGCGCCCGAGTACCAGCCGGAGGCCGACGACGGCGGCACCGCACGGGTCACCCTGCGCCTGCCCGACCACCTCAAGCCGCGCGTCGAGGACGCCGCGCGCCGCGAAGGGCTGTCGGTCAACGCCTGGCTGGTGCGCGCCGTGACCGCCACGCTCGACACCGGCGCCCGCCGCGCCGACCGGGGCACCGGCCGCCAGATCGGGCGCGGCCACACCGGCTGGGTCCGCTGACCCCGCGCTCCCGCCCGCCACCACCAGAACGTCTCCCACCCGCGGAGACGCCCCGAGCACCCGGACCAGGAGACACCCATGCCCGCCTTCGACACGCCAGAGCCGATCGACCTCGAAATCGACCTGGTGTTCGGCGCCATCCAGATCAACGCCGTGGACCGCGCCGACACCACCGTCGAGATCCATCCGCGCGACGCCGCCAAGGACGCCGACGTGCGGGCCGCCGAACTGATCCAGGCCGAGTACGCCGACGGCCGGCTGGTGGTCAAGGACACCGGCACCGGCCTGGGCCGGCTGCTGCGCAAGGGCGTGGCCGACGTCACCGTCGACCTGCCCAGCGGCTCCCGGGTCCACGCCGCGGTACGGGACGCCAACATCCGCTGCCAGGGCTCCTTCGGCGCCGCCGCGATCACCGCGACCGGCGGCAATATCGCACTCGACCGGGCGGTGGGCGGCACCGAACTCACCTCGGCCCACGGCTGGATCCGCGCCCAGGAGATCGACGGCGGCGCCACGGTCACCACGTCCATCGGCGCCATCACCCTCGGCACAGTGACCGGCCGGCTGAGGGCGAAGTCCGCGCACGGCGCCATCGCCGCCGAGCGGCTGCTGGACGGCGCCCACATCAGGACCGCCCACGGCAACGTCCGCATCGGCGAGGTGGTCCGCGGCCGCATGGAGCTGGAGACCTCCTACGGCGAAGTGGAGGTCGGCGTCCGCGAGGGCACCGCGGCCTGGCTGGACGCCGGATCCAAGCACGGCAGGCTGACCAGCTCGCTGGAGGCGGCCGAGGACCCGGGCTCCGCCGAGGAGACCGTCGAGATCTACGCGCGCAGCGTCTACGGCGACATCGTGATCCGCCGCGCCTGAGCCCGCCCGGCGCGCACCCCCGACCCACCCTCTCGCGGCGACCCGGCCGCGCCAACGAGAACCGAGGCACAGTCATGACCCCACCCGAGCCCCAGGCGGCCATCGCGGCCACCGGGCTGCGCAAGTCATTCGGCACGCACGTCGTGCTGGACGGCATCGACCTGGACATCCCGGCGGGCACCGTCTTCTCGCTGCTGGGCCCCAACGGCGCCGGCAAGACGACCATGGTGAAGATCCTGTCCACCCTGATCCGCGCCGACAGCGGCCAGGCGAGGATCTTCGGCCGCGACCTGGACCGGGAACCCGACCGGGTGCGCGCCGCCATCGGCGTCACCGGCCAGTACTCGGCGGTGGACGGCCTCCTCACCGGCGCGGAGAACCTGATGCTGATGGGGCGTCTGCACGGTCTGGGCCGCGGCCGCGCCCGGCGGCGCAGCACCGAGCTGCTGGAGCGCTTCGACCTGGCCGACGCCGCGTCGAAGCCCGCCTCCACCTACTCGGGCGGCATGCGGCGCCGGCTCGACCTGGCGATGACCCTGGTCGGCGGCCCGCGCCTGATCTTCCTCGACGAGCCCACCACCGGACTGGACCCCCGCAGCCGCCGCGGCATGTGGGAGATCGTCCGCGAGCTGGTCTCCGAGGGCGTGACGGTCTTCCTCACCACCCAGTACCTGGAGGAGGCCGACCAGCTCGCCGACCGCATCGCGGTCCTCGACCGCGGCAGGCTCATCGCCGAGGGCACCCCGAACGAGCTGAAGCGGCTCATCCCCGGCGGCCACATCCGGCTGCACTTCGCCCAGGCCGACGCCCTGGACTCGGCGGAGCGCGCCCTCGGCGGCTCGCGCGACGACGAAGCGCTGGTGCTCCAGGTCCCCAGCGACGGCGGGCTCGCGTCGCTGCGCGCCCTCCTCGACCGCATCGACGGCGCGTCGCTCAAGGTCGAGGAGCTGTCGGTGCACACCCCCGACCTCGACGACGTCTACCTCTCCCTCACCGGCCGGTCCGGCACCGAGCAGAAAGCAGCCGCACGATGACCACGCTCACCCGCGCCGCCCGCGACTCCGGCACGATGCTGGGCCGCCAGCTGCGGCACATGCTGCGCTACCCCTCCATGACGCTGATGCTCGTCGGCATGCCGATCATCCTCCTGCTGCTGTTCGTCTACGTCTTCGGCGGCGCCATGGGGGCCGGGCCGGGCACCATGGGCGCCGGGCCGGGCACCGCGTCCGGCTCCCGCACCGAGTACCTGCACTACGTCATCCCCGGCATCGTGCTGATGACCGTCGCCTCCGCGGCCCAGGGCACCGCCATCTCGGTGGCCATGGACATGACCGAGGGGATCGTCGCGCGCTTCCGCACCATGGACATCGCCCGCGTCTCGGTGCTGACCGGCCATGTCGTCGGGGCGCTCATCCAGTCGATGCTCAGCGTCGCGCTGGTCCTCTTGGTGGCGGTGCTGATCGGCTTCCGGCCCACCGCCACCCTGGGCGAGTGGCTGGCCGCCGCCGGCCTGCTGCTGCTGGTCTCCTTCGCCCTCACCTGGCTGTCGGTGGCCCTCGGCCTGGTCGCCGACACGGTCGAGACCGCGAGCAACACCCCGATGGGGCTGATGCTGCTGCCCTTCCTGAGCAGCGGATTCGTGCCCACCGACACCCTGCCGGTCGTACTGCGCTGGTTCGCCGAGTACCAGCCCTTCACCCCCATCATCGAGACCCTGCGCGGACTGCTGCTGGGAACCGAGATCGGCGGCAACGGAGTGCTCGCGGTCGCCTGGTGCGCCGGCATCAGCCTGGCCGCCTACCTCTGGGCGAAGCGGCTCTACAACCGCGACCCCGCGCGCTAGCCGGCCCCGCGGCGGCAGCCGTACGCCCCGGCGCACCGCCGGGGCGTACGGCCGTGTCCGGCGCCCGGGCCCACCGCACCCGGCCGCGGGCTCAGCCGTCCGCCCGCGCCGAGGGCACGGCTCCGTCATGGGAGCGCCCGTCCGCGGGCTCGGCGCGCCGTTCCGCCTCGGCCCCGGCCGGTGGCGGCCCAGCTGGCGAGGAGCGGGAACTTCTCGGCGGAGTCGGTGCCGGGCGGGGCGCTGTAGGTGACGATCTGCAGGCCGGCCTCACCAGGCATCTCGAAGACGTCGAAGGCGACCTCGATGACGCCCACCTCCGGGTGGCGGAAGCACTTCACGCCGCTGCGGTGCTCGTGCACGTCGTGTCCGGCCCAGTCGGCGCGGAAGCGCCGGCTGCGGGTGGACAGCTCACCGATCAGCGCGGTCAGCTCCCTGTTCAGCGGGTCGCGCCCGGCCTCCAGGCGCATCATCGCCGCCACCGTGCGGCGGGCCTGGGGCCAGTCGACGTAGTAGTCCTCGGCGCGCGGGTCGAGGTGTTCACGATCAGGTCGAAGCGGCCGGCCAGCTCCTTGAAGGTCGCCGGATCGGCGGTCGCGTAGTAGTGGTCGGCCCCCAGGCGCAGGCCGTCGTCCTTCTTGCGCAGGCTCTGCGAGAGCACGGTGACCTCGGCGCCGAGGGACCGGCCGCCCGGGCGCCGGTGGACGCGGCCGCCGAGGGCTGCCAGGCCATGGACGAGCGCCGCGCCATCAAGGTGCTGCTCACGCCCTGACCGGGCCGGGGCGGCGCCGACCCGGCGGTGCCCGGCTCGCCGTCGGGGCCTTGACGCATTCTTGATGGCCGAACTTTCAGAAAGTATTGAAACTTCATTGCGTCCGCCCGCCCCCCGGGATGAGGATGAGGGCCTACCGAACGGAGGCCGGCGATGGCGGACGACGCCCTGGACGGGGCACGGCGCGCGTTCATGGAGGAGATGGCCCGCTTCTGCGAGGAGAGCGGGCTGCCCCGGATGGAGGGACGGCTGATCGGCTGGCTGATGGTGTGCAGCCCGCCGATGCGCTCGGCGGACGAACTCGCCGCCGAACTCGGGGCCAGCCGGGGCGCGATCAGCATGGCGGTGCGGATGCTGCAGCGCGCCGGGGCGGTGGAGCGGGTGACCGTGCCCGGCTCCCGCCGGCACTACTACCGCTTCCGGCCCGGCTTCTGGCGCCGGGAGATCGACACCCGGGTGCGGCAGGCCGAGACGGTGCGGGACATGGCCGAGGGCGGGCTGAAACGGCTGGCCGGCGCCCCCGAGGGCGAGCTGGAGCGGCTGCGCGACTTCTACGAGATGTACGACTTCCTGGCCGGCGAGTACGCGCAGGTGCGCGACCGCTGGCACGAACGCGAGCAGGACCGGACCCGACAGGAGGAACCGCCGCGATGACCTCTACGCGGCAGCGGCCGGACGCCGCGACCGCCGACGGCACGACGACCGTGATCGACGTGCGCGAACTGGCCTACAGCTACCCCAGGGCCAAGGAGCCCGCCGTCCGCGAGATGACCTTCTCGGTCCGGGCCGGCGAGATCTTCGGCTTCCTCGGCCCTTCCGGCGCCGGGAAGTCCACCACCCAGAAGATCCTCACCGGCCTGCTGCCCGGCGCGACCGGCACCGTGGACGTGTGGGGCCGCGCCCCGCGAGCGTGGGGACGGGCGTACTTCGAGCGGATCGGCGTCTCCTTCGAGCTGCCCAACCACTACCGCAAGCTCACCGCCCTGGAGAACCTGGAGTTCTTCGCCTCCCTCTACGAAGGGGAGACCGAGGACCCGATGGCGCTGCTGGAGCGGGTCGGCCTGGCGGACGACGCCCGCACCCGGGTCGGCCGCTACTCCAAGGGCATGCAGGCGCGGCTCACCTTCGTGCGCGCCCTGCTCAACCGGCCCGAACTGGTCTTCCTGGACGAGCCCACCTCCGGCCTGGACCCCCGCAACGCCCGCACGGTCAAGGACATGATCGCCGAGCTGCGCGAGCAGGGCCGCACTGTCTTCCTGACCACCCACGACATGGCGACGGCCGAGGAGCTGTGCGACCGGGTCGCCTTCGTCGTCGACGGGCGGATCGCCGTCATGGACGCGCCCGAGGAACTGAAGCTGGCCCGCAGCCGGCGGACCGTCCGGGTCGGCTACCGCGCCGAGGGAGCGGCGCTGCACACCGCCGAGTTCCCGCTGGACGGACTGGCCGACGACGCCGCGCTGCACACGCTGCTGCGCACCCACCGGGTGGAGTCGCTGCACAGCCAGGAGGCGTCGCTCAACGACGTGTTCGTCGAGGTCACCGGCCGGAGCCTGACATGAGCGCGCTCACCGCCACCATGCGGCTGGAGCTGAAGCTCCAGCGGCGCTACGGCTTCCTGTACGCCGCCGCCTTCTCCGGCGTGCTCTGGCTCGCCGTCCTGCTGCCGATCCCGTCGGAGTACCGCGACATCGCGGCGCCGCTGGTGCTCTTCGGCGACCTCACCATCGTCGCCTTCTTCTTCATCGCCGGTTCGCTCTTCTTCGAGAAGGGCGAGCGCACTGTGTTCGCCCTGGTCACCACGCCCCTGTCCTTCTGGGAGTACCTGACCGCGAAGCTGGTCACCCTCACCGGGCTGTCCGTCGCCCTGAGCTTCGCGATCGTCCTGCCGGTGCACGGCCTGGCCTTCGGCGCCGGACTCGTCCTGCTCGGCTGCCTGCTGATGGCGCCGCTGATGCTGCTGCTCAGCTTCGTCACCGCCGCGCCCTACGCGGCCATCTCCGACTGGGTCGTGCCCTCGTCGTTCTGGATCGGCCTGTGCTCCCTGCCGCTGCTGGCCTACGGCGGGCTCTGGGAGCACTGGTCGCTGTACTCCGTCCCGACCTACGGGCCGCTGCTGCTGTTCGGCGCCGCCTTCGGCCAACTGGAGCTGTCGGCGGGCGAACTGGTGTACGCGGTGGTCTACCCGCTGCTGTGGATGGGCGTGCTGCTGGTGCTGGCCCGGCGGGTCTTCGACCGCTTCATCGTCGCCGGGGAGGGGGCGTGAGCGCGCTGCGGCACGCGGCCGCCTTCGGCCGCAACGACCTCGCGGGCGTCCGGCGCGACACCATGCTGCGCTTCCTCGTCGTGGCGCCCTTCGTCTACGTCGCCGTCGTGCGCTTCCCGCTGCCGGCCCTCACCGAGCTGCTGCGGGAGCGCTACGCCTTCGACCTGCTCCCCTACCATCCGCTGATCATCTCGCTCTTCCTCATCCTCGGCTCGGCGGCGATCCTCGGCGCGCTGGCCGGGCTGATGCTGCTGGAGGAGAAGGACGCCGGCACCCTGCTCGCGCTGCGGGTCACCCCGGTCGCGCTCGGCACCTTCGCCGCCTACCGCGCCGCCACCGTCGTCGCGGTGACGGCCGGCTACGTCGTCGTGGGGATGCTGCTGTGCGGGCTGGTGCCCGCCGAGGTGCTGCCCGGGGCCGCCGCGGCCGCGCTGTGCGCCGGGCTGCTCGCCGCCGCCCTCGCGCTCACCATGGCCCTGGTCGCGAACAACCAGGTGGAAGGGCTCGCGGTGGTCCGGGCGCTCGGCATCGTCGTGGCCGGCCTGCCCGCCGTGCCCTACTTCGTCCCCGCGCCCTGGGAGCTGCTCTTCGGCGTCCTGCCGTCGTACTGGCCGGTCAAGGTCTACTGGGTCGCCGCCGAGGGCGGCGACTGGTGGCCCTACGCCGCCGTCGGCACCGCCTACCTCGCCCTCGTCGTCGGCCTGCTGCTGCGCGCCTACGCCGGGCGCCGGTTCAGCTGACCGGCCGGTCCGAGCCCGAGCGGGCACGCGCCTGACGCCTCCGCGCCGGCCCGCGCCCCGCACCGGGGCGCGGGCCGCCGCCGGCGGTCACGCCTTCAGCAAGCGCTCGCTCAGCTCCCACAGCCGCCGCGCGGAGTCCGGGTCGATGGAGTGCGAGGCGACCTCGGCGGGGATCGGCCACTCGGTCATCGGCCTCGCGGTGTCGTCCAGCGGTGAGATGTCGCAGTCCTTCAGGTAGACGCCGCCGGTCCCGTCGAGCAGCGGGCTGGCCGCCCCGAACACGATCGTGGCGGCGCCCTGCCGGGGCGACTTGATGCCCCGGTCGGGATCGACGACCGGCCGGCCCTCCTCGTCGATCAGGCCCATGGCCCGCAGCGCGTCCGGGCCCGCGCTGCTGTTCAGCGCCGTGCCGACGACGACGCCGGGATGCGCGGCGTAGCCGCGGATCCCGTCCTCGGCCCAGCGGCGGTCCAGTTCGACGGCGAACAGCACATTGGCGGTCTTGGTCTGGGCGTAGGCGAGGTTGGGGTCATAGCCGCCGGTGAACTGCGGGTCGTCCCAGCGGATGCCGGAGAAGCGCTGGGCGCCGGAGGACACGTTGACCACCCGGGCGCCCTGGGCGGCGCGCAGGGCCGGCCGCAGGGCCAGCGTGAGCTGGAAGTGGCCGAGGTGGTTGGCGGCGAACTGCGATTCGTAGCCGCGTGCGTCCTCGGCCCGCTCGGGTGGTGCCGGGATGCCGGCGTTGTTGACCAGGATGTGCAGCGGCCGGCCGGAGTCGCGCCGGCGGGCGGCGAAGGCGTCGATCGACTCGGGGTCGAGCAGGTCGAGCCGGTCGGCCTCGGCGCGGTCGATCCCGGCCAGCGCGGCCGCGGCGCGCTCCGGGTCGCGCGAGGCCGCGGTCACCGCGGCACCCGCTTCGGCCAGGGCCCGGGTGACCTCCAGGCCGATCCCGGCGGCGCCGCCGGTGACGACGGCGTTCATGCCGGTCAGGTCGATGCCGGCCAGTACGTCGCCGGCCGTCGACGCGGCGGTGAATCCCGTTCCGATGGGGTGCTGCCTGTGTGCCATGTGCCCTGTTCTCCTGTCGCGGGTCGGGCGGCTCCGGTGCGGCCGGGGGTGCGGGGACGGAGCCGCCGCACCCCGAGCCGAACCGGAATGTCTTTCCAGAACTATATACGGAAAGACGTTCCGGAACACCTGTCCGGCGGGCGCCGGGCCGGGAACAGCCCGCCGTCCCCCGTGCGAGCTACGTACGGGTGTCCACCGCACGGTGACGATTCCGGGCCGCCGGATGCGTAGCGTTCCGTACCGCACAGCCGCGGCGGACCGGCCGCGGCGGCTCACTCGAAGGAGGCATCGTGAGGCTCATCTGGCAGCTCCTGGCCGTCGCGGCGGTCGGTTTCGCCGGCGGTCAGGCGGTGATGGCGGTGCAGGGCGACCCCTGGCTCACGCTCGCCCTCAGCGCCGCGGTGGTCGTGCTCTCGGTGCTCGTCTACCGGTGGGTGGTGCGGCGGACCGAGCGCCGCAGGGTCACCGAACTGGACTGGCAGGGTGCCGCACCCGCGGTCGCCCTGGGGACGGCGGTCGGCGTCGGGCTGTTCGGGCTCGTCATCATGAACATCGCCTTCCTCGGCTTCTACCGGATCGACGGCTTGGGCTCGCCGATGAGCGCGCTGGGGCTGCTCGGCTTCATGGCCGCCGTGGCCGTGACGGAGGAGCTGATGTGGCGCGGCGTCCTGTTCCGGATCATCGAGGAGCGCACCGGGACGTGGATCGCGCTGGTGCTGACCGGCGTGGCCTTCGGCCTGGCGCACATGATCAACCCCAACGCCACCCTGTGGGGCGCCATCGCCATCGCCATCGAGGCCGGCGGCATGCTCACCGCCGCCTACGTCGCCACCCGCAGCCTGTGGCTGCCGATCGGCCTGCACTTCGGCTGGAACCTCGCCGCGTCCGCCATCTTCAGCACCGAGGTCTCGGGCAACCACACCCCGCAGGGGCTGCTCGACGCGGTGATGTCGGGGCCGGTCCTGGTCACCGGCGGCGAGTTCGGCCCCGAGGGAAGCGCCTACTCGATCGTGTTCTGCCTGATCGCGACCGCCGTCTTCCTGTGGATCGCCCGCAGGCGCGGCCGTCTGGTCCCCTTCCGCCGGCGCGCCGAGCGTGCCGCCGCCGCCAATACACTTCCGCAGTGATATCTGCTCGGCGGGTCTCGGAGCTGTGGCACCGGCTCGACGTCACGGTCCGAGACCTTCCGCTCGGCCTCGTGCTGATCGCCGCGTCGCTGGTGCCCTCGCTGCGCGGCCTCGGCACCGAGGTCGGCGCGCTGCCGGACCGCCCCTACGACGCCCTCGCCGTCGTCGCGCTGCTGCTCCAGGGCCTTCCGCTGGCCGTGCGCCGCCGGCTGCCGGTCGTGTGCCTCACCCTGGTCTCGCTCGGCTTCGCCGTCGACCAGCTCCGCGGCTACCACATGTTCGCGGGCACCGCGCTGGCCATCTCGGTGCTGAGCACCGGCGCCCACCTGGACCGGCACCGGCGCGCGACGATGCTCGCCTTCTCGGTGGCCTTCGTCCCGCTGTCGATCGCCCTGCACCAGCTCGGCGGCCAGCCGGCGACGGAGTTCATCACCTTCTACCTGGCCATCGCCTTCGCCTGGGGCATCGGCTCCTGGCTGCGCTCCACCCGGATCGCCGAGGCCGAGCGCCGCCGCCGCGTCGCCGAGGAGACCCGCACCGCCGAACGCACCCGCATCGCCCGCGAACTGCACGACGTGGTGACCCACCACGTGACGGCGATGGTCGTGCAGGCGGAGGCGGCCCGGTACCTGACCGCCGCGCCCGACCGGCTCGACCAGGCGCTGACCGCCGTCACCGACACCGGCCGGCGGGCCATCACCGACCTGCGGCACCTGCTCGACCTGCTCAACCCCGACCACGGCACCGAGGCCAGGACGCCGCCCGTCGGCCGGCTCCTCACCCTGGTGGAGCAGACCCGCCGGGCCGGGCAGCCGGTGGAGTTCACCGAGGAGGGCACCCCGGCGGCGTCCACCGGCAGCGCCGACCTGGTCGCCTACCGGATCGTGCAGGAGGCCCTGACCAACGCACTCAAGTACGCCCACGGCAGCCGCACCTCGGTCCAGGTGCGCCACAGCGAAAGGGAGATCACCGTGGAGGTCGGCACGGACGGCTCCGGCTCGGGGGCCGGCTTCTCCGAGGGGAGTGGGCGGGGCCTCGCCGGGCTCCGCGAACGGGTCGAGGTCCTGGACGGCGACTTCAGCGCGGGCCCGCGCACCGGCGGCGGCTTCGTCGTGCGGGCGCGCATCCCCGCCGGGAGCCCGTCATGAGCGCGCCGATCCGGGTCCTGGTCTGCGACGACCAGGTGCTCATCCGCACCGGACTCACCACCATCATCGACGCCCAGCCCGACCTGGAGGTGGTGGGCGAGTGCGGCGACGGGCAGAGCGCGGTCGAACTCGGCGGCGAGCTGCACCCCGACGTCGTGGTGATGGACGTCCGCATGCCGGTGCTCGACGGCATCGAGGCCACCCGCCTGCTGGCCGGCGCCGGGGTGCCGCACCCGGTGAAGGTGCTGGTGGTGACCACCTTCAACCTGGACGAGTACGTCTACGAGGCGCTGCGCGCGGGGGCGAGCGGCTTCCTGCTCAAGGACGCGCCGCCCAGCCAGCTGCTGAACGGCATCCGGACCGTGGCCACGGGCGCGGCCCTGCTGGACCCCGAGGTGACGCGCCAGCTCGTGGGCAGGTACGCCGCCCGGATCCGGCCCACCGACGGCGAGGCGCCCGACACCCCGCTGACCCCCCGCGAGCTGGAGGTGCTGCGCCTCATCGCGGACGGCCAGTCCAACAGCGAGATCGCCGCGAGCCTCGTGATCAGCCAGGAGACCGTCAAGACCTTCGTCTCGCGCATCCTCACCAAGCTCGACCTGCGCGACCGCGTCCAGGCGGTCGTCTACGCCTACCGCCACGGCCTGGTGGCCTGAGCGCCGCGGGCGGCGGGCGGCCGAGGGCCCGCCGCCCGTCAGCCCGTGAACGGTTCCAGGACGAATCGGCCCCACGCGATGAAGGCGGCCAGGGCCAGGTAGACCAGGTTCAGCAGCACGAGCCCGTACTGGCCGAGGCGGCCGTGGGTGACCATCGCGCCGGCCATGAGCAGGATCCAGCAGACCGCGGTCACCGGCACCATGACCGGCGCGATGCCCGTGACGGCGGGCAGGATCAGGCCCGCCGCCGCCAGGATCTCCAGCACCCCGAGGGTCCTGACGAAGCCGGCGCCGACGTGCCCGGTCCACTCGCCGCCGCGGTGCGCGGCCAGTCTCTCCCTGGGCACGAAGGTCTTGGTGATGCCGCCGAGCAGCGCCACCGCGGCCAGCAGCCCGGCGGCGATCCACAGTGCGAGGTCCACGGATGTCTCCCTGTCCGAGGGGATGAGCGGTCACCTGGGAGATCGAGATGGCCGCCCTCCTGTGACAGGGCGGGCGCGTGACGCGCGTCACCGGGTCCGCGTCAGCCGCCGTCGGCGCGTTCCGGCACCCGGAATGCCGCTCGCGTCACGAGGCACCGTTCCGTCGAGGCGGTCCGACCCCCAGGCAAGCGACGATTCGGGCGAACGCGGGCTCCACGAACAGCTGGAAATAGTATCCGCCGCGTTTCCGGTCGTCGATGAATCCGATCAGCACATCGGAGCCGCGGTAATCGCGCAGATCCGAAACGGCTTCGGCGAATCCGATCGAATTCTGGCCGGAGCGCCGAACCGAGCGCTCCCTCCTCGCGTATACGGAGAGCAGGCCCTGCACCGGCACGGTCTCAGGCCAGACCTGGTACGTCGCACCGGCGCTCAGCGCGGATCGGGAAAGGGAGTGCACCGAGCCGCCTCCAGCGAGAAGCCGGATCAAGTGATCCCTTTCCACGACACCTCCGAACCGCCGCGCGATCGGGTCGATTCCACTGCGCCTGTTCCGGCCTGTCAATAAGAACGATTCGCCGGATTTCCGGCTCAGCAGCCGTTGTAGTGCTCGTCCGCGCTCCAGCCGGTGTTGGCCCACTGCTCGGCGGGGGCGGGGCCGAAGCCGGGGTAGCGCCCGGCCAGTTCGGTCAGCAGCCAGTCGGTGAAGCGGGCGGCGCCCTGCGGGCAGGTGTGGATGCCGTCGGTGCTGCGGTCGGCCCGGCCGTCCCTGGTGCGCTGGTAGGTGTCGCCCCACACGGCGCCGGCGTCCAGGAAGTGGGCCCGGCCGTCGGAGTCCTCGGCGACGGCGCGGGCGACGTCGGCGGTGCGCGCCAGCTCCGACATGTGCGGCCGGTAGAAGTCGTCGGGCTCGATGGGCGGCATGGTGACGAAGACGAGGTCCGCGCCGGTCTCCGCGACGGTGCTCAGCAGCCGCTCGTAGCCGGTCCGCTGCTCCTCCTCGGTGCCCCAGTCGTAGGTGGTGATCTGGTAGATGACGACGGCGGGCTCGGCGGCGGCGATCTCCCCGGGCAGCTCCGCCCACTGCTCCTCGGCGAAGGGGCCCACGACATTGCCGCCGCCCTCGCTGGCGATCGACTCGAACTCGACGCCGCTGGCCGCGAAGGCGTCGGCCATGGGCAGGGCCTGGCCGACCGCGACGGAGTCGCCGAGCAGGAGCACCCGCGACAGCCCGTGGTCGGCGGAGGCGCCGGCCGCGGAGCTCGCCGCTCCCCCGGCCGGCGCGTCGGACGTAGCGGCGGCGGAGCAGCCGGCGGTCAGCGCGGTGAGGGCGAGCAGTCCGGTGAGGACCCGCGGCAGCCCGCGCATGGCGGCGAGGGACCGTCCACCGGAGGCGGACGTGCGTTCGTCGTGGGTGTTCGGACGCTCGGCCGCGGCCTCGCGATCGGACCTGGCCGAGCGGATCAGATGCTGTGACATGCCGTCGAGAGTGGGGCCGCGATGTGTCGGCCGCTCCGCCGCCGTGTCGCGGTCGTGTCGCAACGGACCGCCGACCAGGCCCGATCGCGCCGGTGCCGCCCATACTGGACGGGTGGCCGCGATTCTGCTGATCGAAGACGACGCCCTGCTGCGGCGGGGGCTCGAACTGGCGCTCGGCCGGCACGGCCACGACGTGCGCACGGCCGCCTCCGGCGAGGACGGGCTGCGCGCCTTCCGCTCGTCGCCGCCGGAGCTGGTGGTGCTCGACCTGATGCTGCCGGACGTCGACGGCTTCGAGGTGTGCCGCCGCATCCGGGCAGTCAGCGAGATACCGGTGATCATGCTGACCGCCCGCGGCGACGATTTCGACATCGTCAGCGGCCTCGCGGCCGGGGCGGACGACTACGTCGTCAAGCCTGCCCAGCCGACCGTGCTCGACGCCCGCATCCGCGCGGTCCGGCGCCGCGCCCCCGGCGCCGCCGAGGGCGTGCGCGTCCACCGCGAGCTGCGCGTCGACACCGCCTCGCTCACCGTGTCGCTGCGCGGCGAGCCGGTGCGGCTGACGCCGACCGAGCTGCGGCTGCTGCTGACCCTCTCCCAGGCCCCGGCCCAGGTGTTCAGCCGGCAGCAGCTGCTCGAACTGGTGTGGGAGCACGACTACCTCGGCGACTCCCGGCTGGTCGATAACTGCGTGCAGCGGCTGCGGGCGAAGATCGAGACCGACCCGGCCCGCCCGGAGTACGTGCAGACCGTGCGCGGCTTCGGCTACCGCTTCGGTCCGGTGTGAGGCGGCGGCTGTGGCCGCGCGGGCTGCGCGCCCGGCTGCTGGTCACCTTCGTGCTGGTCACCGTGCTCGGCGCCGCCGCCGCGGCCTGGTCCAGCGCCGGCTCGGCGAGCACCGCGCTGGTCGACTCGACCCAGCGGCGGCTCACCGAGGCGACGGCCGCCCAGATCGGCGCGCTCGCCCCCCAGCTGAGCTACCCGCCCGACCAGGCCGGACTCGACCGGCTGCGCGCGGCCGTCGGCCCGGACACCCTGGTGACCTACCGGCACCTGCGGTCCGCGGACGGCGCCGGCGCCGCGCTGGTCACCGAGGAGCTGCGCGAGGCCGTGCGCGTCCGCGGCCGGCTGGTCGCGCAGCGGGTCGGCGGCGACGGCGGGTCCTGGCTGCTGATCGGCACCCCCGTCATGATCACGGACCTGGACGGTACCCGCACCCCGTCCGGTATCGAGGTCTACGCCGCGCACGACCTCGGCGATGTCGAGCGGCGGATCGACGGGCTCACCAGGTCCGCGATCGGCACCGCGGCGCTGGCGCTGCCGCCGGCGGCGCTGCTGGCGCTGCTGGCCGCGCGCAGCGTGCTGCGCCCGGTGCGCGAGCTGCGCGACACCGCGCGCCGACTGGCCGACGGCGACCTCGGCGCGCGCTCCCTCCCCCAGGGCGCCGACGAACTGGCCGAGCTGACGGCCACCGTCAACGAGATGGCCGAGTCGGTGCAGGCGTCCATGGCGGCGATGCGCCGGATGCAGGCCGACGCCAGGCGCTTCGCCGCCGACGTCTCGCACGAGCTGCGCACCCCGCTGAGCACGCTGACGGCCGTGATGGAGGTGCTGGAGGACGCGGCCGACGGGATGGACCCGGACGCCCGCGAGTCCGCGCGGATGGCGATCACCGAGACCCACCGGCTGGTCCGCCTGGTGGAGGACCTGATGGAGGTCTCCCGCTTCGACGCCGGCACGGTGCGGCCGCGCCTGGAGGAGGTCGACGTGGCCGGCGCGGTGCGCGACTGCCTGCGCGCCCGGGACTGGCTGGACCGGGTGGAGCTGACGGCGCCGGCGGAGTCGCGCTCGCGGCTGGACCGGCGCCGGCTGGACGTCATCGTGGCCAATCTGGTCGGCAACGCCCTGCGGCACGGGGAGCCGCCGGTGCGCGTGGACGTGTCGGCCTCGCCCGGGGAGGTCAGGATCGAGGTCACCGACGCCGGCCGCGGCCTGCCCGAGGACGTGCTGCCGCACGTCTTCGACCGCTTCTACAAGGCCGACGCCGCCCGCACCCGCACCCCGGGCAGCGGGCTCGGCCTGGCGATCGCCCTGGAGAACGCCCGCCTGCACGGCGGCGATCTCACCGCGGGCAATGCCGACGGCGGCGGGGCGCGCTTCGTGCTGCGGCTGCCCCGGGGCATGGCGGACCAGGTGGAGGACGGATGAGGCGGCTTTGGGCCGCGGCGGCCGTCGCGCTGCTCGCGCTCACCGGCTGCGGGATCCAGCCGTCGGAGGTGACCGACGCCGGCGAGCCGCCCACGGGCGTGGCGCCCGGGGTGACGCTGTACTTCGTCGACCGGCGCGGCGAGCTGCGGCCGCAGCCGCGGGAGACCGGCCGCCTGGGCACGATCCCCGACGCGCTGACGCTGCTGCTGCTCGGTCCGGGCGGCTTCGCGCCCGGCGACTCCGCGCTGCGCACCGAGATCCCGCCGGTCGAGCACACGCGGGTCGAGGTGACGGTGGACGACGGCACGATCGAGCTCAGAGTGCCGCTGGCCGAGCACGAGCTGAGCCCGCTCGGCATCGACCAGCTGGTCTGCACCGCGCTGGACGTGCACGTGCGGTCCGGCGGCTCACCGGCCACGACGGTGCGGATCCTGTTCACCGTGCCCGCCCCGGGCTCGGACCGGCCGCGGACCTGCCCGCTGATCGGGTGATCAGCCCAGCAGGCCGGTGTCGACGGCGGGCGGGGGCGGGGCGGGCAGCGCGAACCAGAGGGCGGCCAGACCCGCCATGAGCAGCGCGAAGACGAGCAGGCCGGTGCGCCCCCCGGCCCAGGCGGCGCGGAACCGGATCGGATCCTCCACCAGGTACTTCGACAGCGCGGCCAGGCCGATCGACACCGCCCACACCATCGCCGTCCAGCCCCACCCGTCGAGCCCCGTCACCTGCGGCGACAGCAGCACGATGACCGGCCAGTGCCACAGGTACAGGCTGTAGGAGACCAGCCCCAGCCACCGCAGCGGCCCCCAGGCCAGAGCCCGCGCCACCGCCGTCCGCGGTGCCCGCGCGCACACCGCGATCAGCAGCGCGGACGCGAGCGAGTGCGCGAACAGGCCGCCGGTGTACAGCCACGGCTGGCCGGTGCCGTGGACCAGCGCCCAGGCCGCGCCGATACCGGCCGCGAGCAGCGCCGCCGCCGGGCCCGGCCGGCGGCCGAGGACGCGGTCGAGCGCGGCACGCGCCGGCCGGGTGGCGGCCAGCGCGCCCAGCAGCAGCGAGAAGGCCCGGGTGTCGGTACCGGTGTAGACCCGGGTCGGATCCGCCGGGTCGGCCAGGACCGCCATCAGCACCAGCGAGCCGACCGAGATCAGTGCCGCGGCCACCGCGACCCGGCGGTCCGCGCGGCCCCCGGCCCCGGTCCGGGCGAGGACCAGCACGAGCAGCGGCCACACCAGGTAGAACTGCTCCTCGACCGCGATGCTCCACAGATGCCCGAACACCCGCGCCGCGCCGAGGCGGTCCCAGTAGCCCGCCGATTCCGCGAGCAGATGCCAGTTGACCAGGTTCAGCTGCACCCACGGGCCGTCCGCGAGCGTCGTCCTGACCAGGCCGGGCGGCCCGACCGCCCAGACCGCCACGGTGACGCCGGCCAGCATGACCGCCAAGGCCGGCAGCAGCCGCCGGACCCGGCGCCCCCAGAAACCGGGCAGCGACACGGTCCCCGTCGCCGCCACCTCCCGCAGCAGCAGACCGGTGATCAGATACCCGGACAGCGCGAAGAACAGGTCCACCCCGAGGAAGCCCCCCGGCAGCAGACCGGTATGGAAGAGCAGCACCCCGGTGATGGCCGCGCCGCGCAGCCCGTCCAGCGCCGGCAGATGCCGCTTCGGCCCGGCGGACGACGGGGCCGGCGCGGCCGGCTGCACCTCAGTCATGGCACCGACTGTGGCGGCCCTGTGTCCGGATCCCGTCCGCACCAGGTCGCGATCGTGTCCCGGCCGGGCGCGGTGCCGGAAGCACCGCTGTACCGCGTGTGCGCCTGGTCCGGTCGAGTGGCGCGGGCGGGGCGGGTCAGCGACTTTGACCAGCACGAACGACTGGTGCGGCCCCACCGTCCGCAGACGACGCCGGGCCCGGGTCCGGCCGCAGGGACGTCCTCCGCAGAGCCGCGCCGGCCGAACCCGGGCGGGCGCCCGCGCCCGGCTCGGCCGAGTTTGGCCCGTTCCGCGTCGACATCCCGCAGGGCGGCCTCGACGCGCTGGCCGACCGGCTCGCGTCGGTGCGCCGGCCCGACGAATCACCGGGCGCCGGCTGGGCTCGACGCCTCCCGCACCACCCGCGGCCAGGCACCGCCGCGTAAGACCGCGCAGGCCGAGATCGTGGCTGCACGACCCGGCGATCCGGGCGAACCTGAGAAACCGGTCCGCCGGCGGTTCCGCCCCCGTCACGGAGGAAGCGCCATCCTTCGGATGCGGACGCGGCACCACGGCGACGAAGGGCTCGCGCGGCCGGCGCACGAGCGGCTGGTGGAGCCGGCCATCCGCGCGATACCGGCGGCTGAGCGCGGCCGGTCAGCCCAGCTCGGCGAGCCTGCGTTCCAGTACGGTCCGCTCGCTCTCGTTGCCGCACAGCTCCGCGGCCCGCCGCAGTTCGGCGCGGGCCTCGTCGGTGCGGCCCAGGCGGGCGAGCAGTTCGCCGCGGACGTTGGGCAGCAGGTGGGATCCGGCCAGCTGCCCGGCGTCCGCCAGCCCGTCCACGATCGGCAGCGCCGCGGCGGGGCCGCGCGCCATCGAGACCGCGACGGCTCGGTTCAGGTCGACCACGGGCGAGGGCGCGAGGCGGCCGAGCGCCTCGTAGATGAGCACGACGCGCTCCCAGTCCGTCGCGTCGACGGACGCGGCGACGGCGTGGCACTCGGCGATCGCGGCCTGCAGGCCGTAGGCGCCCAGGCCCCGTCCGGCCCGCTCCGCGCGGGCCAGCGCGGCCCGCCCCCGGCGGATCGCGGCGCGGTCCCAGCGGGTGCGGTCCTGGTGTTCGAGCAGCACCGGCCGCCCGTCGGGCCCGGTGCGGGCCGGGAAGCGCGCCGCGGTCAGTTCGAGCAGCGCCAGCAGGCCGTGCACCTCGGGCTCGTCCGGCATCAGCCGGCTCAGGATCCGGGCGAGGCGCTGCGCCTCACCCGCGAGGTCGAAGCGGATCAGCTCACGCCCGGAGCTGGCCGAGGACCCCTCGGTGAAGATCAGGTAGACCACACTGAGCACCGAGCCGAGCCGTTCGGCCCGCTCCTCGGGCGGCGGCACCCGGAACGGCACCCGGGCCGCGCCGAGCGTCTTCTTCGCCCGGGTGATGCGCGCCTGCACGGTCGCCGTCGGAACCAGGAAGGCCCTGGCGATCTCGTCGCTGGTCAGACCGCCGACCACCCGCAGGGTCAGCGCCACCCGAGCCTCCCGCGACAGCACCGGATGGCACGAGGTGAACATCAGCGCCAGCACGTCGTCGTCGATCTGGTCGGGGTCCCACAGCACGTCAGGCGCCTCCCGGACCGGATCGGACGGGGCACTGCCCGTGACGGCCCCTCCCTCGCCCAGGTCCTGGGCGAGGGAGGCGTACCTGTCGTCAAGGGCGGAGCGCCGCCGGAAGGCGTCGATCGCCCGGCGCCGGCCCACGGTGAGCAGCCAGCCCGCGGGCTTGTGCGGCACCCCGTCGCGCGGCCAGCTGACCAGCGCCTCGGCCAGCGCCTCCTGCGCCAGATCCTCCGCCAAGGCGAAGTCCCCGGTATACCGCGCGAGCGCCCCGACGATCCGCGCGGACTCGATCCGCCACACGGCGGCGACGGCCTCACGACCGGTCGGATCGGCCATCTCTCGCTCTCCGCACTCCGCTCACAGCTGCCCGGTCGCCTCGCGCCAGGCCCGCTCCTGCTGGATCCACTCGTTGTCCTGCGGAAACTCATCGATCGTGGTGACCCGGCGGATCTCGGTCTTGAAGCCCGGCCCCGTCAGCGGCGCCCGCTTCGCCCACTCGACGGCCTCCTCCTTCGACGCCACATTGAGGATGTAGAACCCGCCGAACAGCTCCTTGGTCTCCCCGTAAGGCCCATCGGTCACCACGGGCGGCTCAGCCGAGTGGTCCACCACCACACCCTCGGCCGCGTCGTCCAGCCCCTCGGCGGCGAGCAGCACCCCGGCCCGGATCATCTCCTGGTTGAACCGCCCGACCGTCGCGATCATCTCGGTGAAATCCGCCTCCGCCATCCCCGCGAAAGCCTCATCGGTCGCCCGCATGATCAGCATGTACTTCATGGTTCCGTCTCCCTGACTCGCCCGGGCCGCTCTCCCGGCCCGCTCACCCATAGGTCGAACGGAAGCCGTCCCCGATCGACACGGCGGCGGCAGAATCCTGCCAGAATTCCGGCCGCCCGGCTGAGGACGGGACGCGACCGCTCTCAGCTGCGATGTTGCGGCTCCTACCCGGAAAGGATCCGGTCCGAGAGGTCGTCACGGCTCTTCGGGGGCGTCCGGCGACGTCCGGGACGCGGCAAGTCCGTCCCCGGCGCGGGCGCACTCGTCCCGCGAGGCGGCGCATCGGTCGTGGCCGACCCGGCGACCGCCGGTTCCGGCGGACCTGGACCGAACACCGACACTCCTCGGCGCGAACACCCCGTCCGGCGGCTGTTTCCGGCAAAAAAGAGCAGAAAATCCGCTGTAACGGGTTCTCTCCGCGAATGCCGGTCTCTAGGCTCTGTGAACGTCATGTGACCCTCTGTCCACGTTCCGTGTTCTTCGCGTGGACGGCCTGAGGAGGCGTGCCTTGGTTCCGTTCGGTGGGAGACGCGGCGGCCGGGTGCTCGCCGCCGGTGCCGCGGTGCTCGTGGCGGCGGGTGCCCTGAGCGGCGGGACGGCCTCGGCCGCGTCCGCTGCCGGCGGGCTCGCGGACTTCTACCGGCAGCCGGTCGAGTGGTCGGCCTGTACCGAGGAGGCTCTGGCCGGGCTGGAGTGCGCGACGGTGGTGGTGCCCATGGACTACGCCGAGCCCGGCGGGGAGCGGATCGAGGTGGCGCTCAGCCGCGCGCCCGCCGCCGATCCGGGCCGGCGGCGCGGTGTGCTGCTGCTCAACCCCGGCGGGCCGGGCGCGGAGGGCCGCAGCCTGCCGGCCCTGTACCAGGGGCAGCCGATCACCGAGGTCTACGACCTGATCGGCTTCGACCCGCGCGGGATCGGTGCGTCCACCCCGCTGAACTGCGACGCTCCCGAGCCCGGCCCCAACGACGTGTCGTCGCGGCCCACCGACGCCCAGCTGCCGGAGTTCGCCCGGCTCGCCCGCGCGTACGAGGCGAGCTGCGAGCGGGCCGGCGGCGAATTCCGCCGGCACGTCAGCACGGCCAACACCGCCCGCGACATGGACGTGGTCCGCGCCGCGCTCGGCGAGGAGCGGATCAACTACCTGGGCTACTCCTACGGCACGTACCTCGGCGCGGTGTACGGCAGCCTGTTCCCCGAGCGGCTGGACCGCAGCGTGCTGGACTCCTCGATCCACCCCGACCGGATCTGGCGCGACACCTGGCGGGCGACGGCACCCGCCGTCACCCGCAATGTGGACCGCTTCGCCCGCTGGGCCGCCGAGCGCGACGGCACCTACGGCCTCGGCGGCTCACCGGACGCGGTGCGCGCCACCATCGAAGAGATCGCGGCCGCAGCGCACCAGGAGCCGGTCGACGGGATGGACCGGACCGCTTTCGACGGATTCGTCGGCAGGCAGGCCCGCTGGCAGGCGGAGTGGGACCTGTTCGCCGAGACCCTGGCCGGGCTGCGCTCGCCGTCCGCACGCGACGCCGCCGACGCCGCCGAGGCGGTGCTGCTGGCCGAGGCGGCCGAGCCGCAGCCCTGGTCGCGGGCGACCTTCACCGCCGTCATGTGCGAGGCCGACTGGCCCGCCGGGCTCGGCGGCTACTACCGCGAAATGCGCGAGTACCGCACCGAACACCCGTACGGCATGGGCGTGATGGCCGTGGCGCCCGACCCGTGCACCTTCCGTTCCTTCACCCCGCCCGAACCTCCGGTGGAGCTGCGCCGCGACGGCCACCCGCGCGGTCTGGTCATCCAGGCCGAGTACGACTCGCAGACCGTCTACGCGGGCGGCCCCGCCATGGCACGCGAACTGGGCGCCGGCCTGGTCACCATCGCCGACGACGGCGGCCACGCCTTCTACGCCGTCCGCGGCGAGGGCTACGGCTGCGTGGACGCGCACGTGAACCGCTACCTGGTGGACGGCGTCCTCCCGCGCGGCGGAGCGGTGTGCCCGGGACTGCCCGCACCCGACGTACCGTCCGACGACGAGCCGGGATCCGCGCCGACAGCCGCCCAGGGCGACCTCGCCGAGCGCATGGCCCGGGCCGTCGAGACGCGCGGCGGCCTCCCGACCGGCTGACCGTGCCCGTCCGCTCCGCCGTACTACGGGCGGAGGCGCGGACGTGCGGCGCTACCGTGCTCCGCCAACGGCGGGCCGGTCGGCCGTCGCCGTGCCGAGGCGGATCAGTCGCCGCGCACCTGCTCGGCCAGCGGTTTCAGGGTCGGGTCGGTGGCGGCGGCGGCGAGAGCGCGTTCGAGGACGGCCCGGTGGGTGGGGCGGGCCTGGGCGACCAGTTCGCGGCCGCGAGCGGTGATCTGGGTGTAGACGCCGCGCCGGTCGGTCGGGCACAGGAAGCGTTCGGTGAGGCCGGCGCGCTCCAGGCGGGCGACCAGGCGGCTGACCGAACTCTGCTTGAGCGGGATCGCGTCGGCGAGGGCCTGCTGGCGCAGGTGGCCGCCGTCATCGGAGTAGGCCAGCGCCGCGAGGGCGGCGTACTCGGACGCGGAGATGCCGTGCTCGGCCTGCAGGGCGCGGTCCAGGGCGTCGTGGGTGGCCGCTTCCAGCCGCCGCAGCGCCTGCCAGCGCTCCTCCAGGGGCGACGGCAGTTCGATCCGCGGGCCGCGGGCGCCGGCTGGCGGCATGGGCGTCCTCCTCGCTCAGCGGCAAGTTTGACACAGATTCCATGCACAGACAATCTATGCATATACAAATTCTGTCTATGCATAGATCGGGGGCGCCCATGGACGTCTTCCTCACCGGCGCGACGGGCTACATCGGCGGTTCGGTCGCGCACCGGCTGCTGCGGGCCGGCCACCGCGTCACCGGGCTGGCGCGCACCCCCGAGAAGGCGGCGGCGCTCGGCCGCCTCGGCGTCGAGCCCGTACTCGGCACGCTGGAGGACCGCGAGCTGCTCATCGAGCGGGCCCGCGCCGCCGACGCCGTCGTCAACGCCGCCGACAGCGACCACCGGGGCGCCGTGGAGGCGCTGGTCGACGCGCTCGCGGGATCGGGCAAGCCCCTGCTGCACACCAGCGGATCGAGCATCGTCGGCACCGACTCCCGCGGCGAGGCGTCCGACGAGGTCTTCGGCGAGGAGATCCTGAACGAGGGCTCGGCCTGGCGGCCCGCCGCCGACAAGCGGGCACGGGTGGCGATCGACCGCCACGTCCTGGCCGCCGCCGACCGTGCCGTCCGATCGGTGGTCCTGTGCAACACGATGATCTACGGCCACGGACGCGGCCTGGCCCGCGACAGCGTGCAGATCCCCGCCCTTGTCCGGCAGGCGCGACGGAGCGGAACCGTCCGCCGGATCGGCCCCGGCCGCAACATCTGGTCCAACGTCCACGTCGACGACATGGCCGACCTCTACCTGCTCGCCCTGGAGGCGGCCCCAGCGGGATCGTTCTACTTCGTCGAGAACGGCGAAGCCTCCTTCGCCGACCTCGCCGACGCCATCGCCGCGTCCCTCGGCTCGGACCGCGCCGAGCCCTGGCCCATCGACGCCGCCATCGCCGAGTGGGGCCGCGAACTAGCCGTCTTCGCCCTCGGCTCCAACAGCCGGGTACGGGGCGAACGCGCCCGCACCCACCTCGGCTGGCGGCCCCGCGCCCTCTCCGCCCTGGAGTGGATCAGGTCCGAACTGGCGGTCCCGCCCGCCGCGGACCGCGACGCCCCGTCCGCCGAGACGCGCGGCCGCTGACCCGGTCCGGCGGGCGGGCGACCGGGGGTCTTCCCCCGGTCGCCCGCCCGCCGGCGGTTCGGACGTTCAGACCGGTGGGGTCCACACGATGCCGTAGTGGAAGCCGAAGTCGATGAAGGCGGCGAGGGACAGGGCGATGGCGGTGTAGTGGATGCGGCCGGTCAGGGTCCACCAGCGGCGGATCCAGGCGGTGACGGTGAAGGCGAGGACGGGGAGCAGGAGGACGGCGGCGGCGGTGAGGGGGGCGGTGAGGAGGGGGGAGTCGTTGAACATCAGGCCGGTCAGGGCGGCCATGTCGGTCATCAGGTAGGCGAGGAGGGCGACGAAGCCGACGCAGGTGGCGACGGTGGCGGCGGCGGTCCAGACGGCGGTGCGCGCGGCGGCGGTGCGGGCGGGGCGGCGGCGGAGGACGAGGCGGGTCAGGGCGGCGATCGGCCAGGCCAGGATGGTGAGCATGACGAGCAGGGCGGCGGCGGCAGCGCCGAAGTGCAGGTAGGGCTGCTCGTGCCAGTCGACGCGCTGGTAGTTCTGCGAGGGGACGGCGTCCAGGGCTAGGCCGATGACGCGGCCGTCTTCTTCGATGAAGGCCAGCTGGTCGCCCTCGTCGGAGCGGAACAGGTTCTGCTCGACCGGGGTCCAGTCGCGCTCGCCCAGGAGGGCGTTGGTGGTGTGCAGGCGGCCGTCGCCAGTGGCCGACACCGTGGTCTGGTCCGTGACGACCAGCAGCGAGGCGGGCTCGCCGCTGCTGGTGCGGGTGGTGGTGTAGGTGCCCACGTACGGCTCCAGGTCGATGGCGGACGCGTCCGGCGCGGGCTGCTCCTGCTCGGTGTCCGATCCCGGTCCCTGCTCGGCGTCCGCCCCCGATCGCCCCTGCTCGGTGCCGGGTCCCGGCTGCTCCGGCTCGGGCGTGCCGAACTCGGCGAGGAAGGCGTCGACGATGCGGGCGCGGCCGTCCGCGATGGGGCTCTCGGCGACGCCGTCGGCGTTGACCGATACGAAGAAGCCCAGCTCCTGCTCGGGGAGCAGGACGTACTCGCTGTGCGCGCCGTCGAGGTCGCCGCTGTGGCCGATGCCGTGCACGCCGTCGGCGTACCGGTCCCAGGTGCCGTAGCCGGCGCCGGCGATCCGCGGGTGCGCACTGGCCTGGCGGGTGAGCATCGCCGCGGTGCTCTCCGGGGAGAGGAAGTCGCCGCCGGCCGCGGCGCCGTCGTTGAGCAGGGCGATCATGAAGCGGGACATGTCGGGGGCCGTGGCGTAGACGGCGCCGGCGGGGCCCTGGTTGATGTACAGCGGGGCCGCCGGGTCGGGGGCGACCGTGTACAGCTTGGGGGTCTCCAGGATCTCGGCGGCCTCGTCGGGCTGGTGGAAGCCGCTGCGCTCCATGCCCAGCGGGGCGAAGACGTTCTCGGCGGTGTACTCCTCGAACGGGACGCCCGAGACCTCCTGGACGATCAGGCCGACCAGGGTGGTGCCGTAGTTGGAGTACGCGACGAAGCGGCCGGGCGGGTGGACGCGCTCGGGCCGGTAGGCGGCGGCGTACTCGGCCAGCGGCAGCACCCCGCCGGGCGAGGCGGCCGCCATGCCCGCCACGCTGTCGGCGAAGCCGGCGGTGTGGGTGAGCAGGTGGTGCAGGGTGACCGGCTCGCCGGGGAAGCTGTCGGGGATCCGGACGTCCTCGGGCAGGTACGCGTTGACGTCGGTGTGCAGGTCGAGCCTGCCCTGCTCCACCAGTTGCAGGGCCGCGGCGGCGGTGAAGGACTTGCTGACCGACGCGATCGGGAAGGACGTCGTCTCCGCGTCGACCGGGGTGCCCGCCTCGACATCGGCCTCGCCGTACCCGCCGGCGAAGACCTGCTCGCCGTCGGCGACCACCGACACCACGGCGCCGGGCAGCCGGTGCTCGGCCATCAGCGCGGGGACCCGCTCGTCGAGGAAGCGCTGCACATCGGCGGCCGTGGGCTCGGTGCGGGCCCCGCCGCCCGCCTCGCCGGCGTGCGCGGCCGCGCCGGGGAGCAGGGCGGACCCGAGGACGAGCACCGTGGCCACGCCGAGCCCGAGTGCGGTCCGAATAGCTTGCGGCACGGTGCCGTCTCCTTGCTCTCAGGGGGAGTTCGAGGGCGGGGACCGACGTCCCCGTCACGAGAAAACGCTAGAGACACGCCGCGCTCCGATCAGTGACGCGAGCTGCCCGCTCCTCCCGGGAGCGTGCGCACCGCCGATGGTGGTGCTGCCTACACCCCGGCGGCCCACCCGCACGGCGCGGTGGCACGGCACCGCCCGGGCCCGGGGCCGCGCCATGGGACGGATGCCGCCGGGCACACGCGGCGATGGCGAGGACGGTCGAGAGGGACCTGCTCGTTTCAGCTGCGAAAGCGCCGGAATGGCGCCCGGAAAGGACGGCAGGGCGCCGACCAGGCGCGGAATGGAGATGTCGATCTTTCCCTCGCGGACGCTAGGGTCCGGTAGGTGACCGATACAGGACGCGAGCGGCTTCGCCGCACCTTCACCGAGGCGGCGGAACTGTACGACCGCTCGCGGCCGGGCTATCCCGCGCGGATGTTCCGCGACCTGGCCCGGGCGGCCCAGGTCGGGCCGGGGCGGCGGGTGCTGGAGATCGGCTGCGGCACGGGGCAGGCGACGCTGCCGCTTGCGGCGCGCGGCTGCCGGATCGTCGCCGTGGAGCTGGGCGCCGAGATGGCCGCGGTGGCGCGGCGGAGGCTGGCCGCCTTCCCGCGGGCGCGGGTCGAGGTGGCCGCCTTCGAGGACTGGCCGCTGCCCGACGAGCCCTTCGACACGGTGCTGTCGGCGACGGCCTTCCACTGGGTCGACCCGCGGGTGCGGGTGGCGAAGGCGGCCGAGGCGCTGCGGCCCGGCGGCGCGCTGGCCACCGTCGCCACCCACCACGTCGCCGGGGGCAGCAGCGCCTTCTTCGCCGAGGTGCAGGAGTGCTACGAGCGCTTCGACCCGTCGACGCCCCCGGACCTGCGGCTGTCGCCCGCCGCCGAGGTGCCCGAGGACCGCCTGGAGACGCCCGGCGCCGAGCGCTTCGGGCCGCCCGTCTTCCACCGGTACGAATGGGAGGCGGGCTACTCCACCCGCGCCTACCTGGACCTGCTGCTCACCTACTCCGGCCACCGCGCCCTGCCCGAGGAGGCCCGCCGGGGCCTGTTCGACGCGATCGGCCGGCTCATCGACGGCCGCCACGGCGGCCGGATCACCAAGCGCTACCTGACGGAGCTGCGGATCGCGTACCGCAGGGCGTGAGCGCGCGCCCGCCTCAGCCGTGGGAGGAGCGCCAGGTGCTGTGCTCGCGGCTGATCGCGGCCTCGGCGTCGGCCACGCCGGCCGACCAGTCGGCCTCGGCCGAGTCGCGCCGCAGCCGCTCCCTGACCAGGCCCAGCTCGTGGGTGGCCAGGGCGTAGGCGCTGGCGGTGGTGGAGTGCTGGCGGGTCGCCGACCAGGCGGCGAAGGCGGCCACCATGGCGGCGGCGATGCCGGCGAGGTCGACGTCGACGAAGCCGGCCGCCTTGGCCAGCGCGCAGGCCACGCCGGCCACCTCCAGCGCCAGCACGACCGCGCCGTAGCGGCGCGCCTGCCGGTGGTGGAACTCCGACCTGTCCGCGTACCAGTCCTGCTGGTCGCCGATCCGGTCGGCCAGGTACGCGCGCCGGCGCACGTCCGGCGGGCTGGCGCGCAGCTCGCGCAGCCGGTCGCTGATCACGGCGGCGCGCGTCGGCGGCAGCTGGACGGAGGCGAGGTCGCGGCGGAGCGCCGAGAGGCGCTCCACGAAGGCGCTGTCGGCCTCGTCGGGCGGCAGCTGGAGCCCGAAGGGCGCGCCGCCGACCGCGTAGCGCCACGACAGGGTCTTCACCGACTCCGCCAGCGCCCGGCCGGTGTACCAGGAGCGGTCGGGCTGCCGCTGCAGCACGAGGGTGTCCACGGCCAGCGCCCCCACGAACAGCAGGGCGGTGGCGACCGCGGCGAGGTCGACCCGCTCCGGTCCCGCCGCGAGCGTCAGCGCGGCCGTGACCGCGGCGGCCACGGTGAGCAGCAGCCGGGCCCGCACCGCGCGCAGGTACACCCGCTGGCCCTGGAGCGACGCCTGGTCGGCGGACTGGTACAGGCCCGGGTAGTCCGGGTAAGTGAGGCCGGCGGGCCGCCGGCTTTCCGTTCCTGCCATTCGCTCATTCCGTCCGGGCCGGGGCCGAGGTCACCAGCTGGAGTGGCCGCGCATAACCGAATGAATCGCGCCGGTCCGGATCGACGGGCAGAACGGAAATCGCCGGTACGGCGCGCGGCTTGGGGAATACCCGACCGGTCGGGGACGGCACCGCGGCTGACCGGGACCGGCCATCGGCGGGAAAGCGGTTTGCCCGAAGTGGGTGCGTACCGGAGTTCCCTAATGATCACTTCCGCCGGAGAATTCCGATCGGCCAGGTCGCGGCGTGTATCGCCCAGAACAATCGATCTTCGGCCGCCCGCCGCCGCGCGGGTCCGGCCGCGGCCGGACCCGGCTCTCGCCTCGCAATGCCGAAACCCATCATGATGCGGTTTGCGAAGTCGATCGCACACGTATTCTGTTCAGCACCGCTTCCGGTCCGCGCACCGCGTCCGCCCGCCGGCCGGAGCGAGCCGGTCACGCACAATGCGCCCCCAACCCGTATGCGAGCCGCTTCCACACCGACGAAATCCATTCGAGCGGTGCAGGTGCGGTGACGAAAAGGAGCCGGTCATGCAGATCGGGCGACTCGACGGCGATGCGGCCGAGTTCTTTCTGGCGCACTCTCCGCACGCGCCGCTGGCCGCCTGTGTCGGAATTTCGGATTCGTCGGGCGAACCGGTGCGGATCGCGTTCGAGGAGTCCGAAGCGGCCCATGTCATGATCGTCGGTCGCTCGCGTGCGGCCGCGCTCGGGATCTGCACCGCGATGCTGCTCGACCTGGCCAGGCAGATCGTCACCACACCCGACCGCCGCGGCATGTACACCACTCCGCCGTTCAGCATCCTCGACCTGCTGGGCACCGAGGAGTCGCGCGTGTTCACCGACGCGGCGATGTCGCTTCCCCTGGCGATAAAGCTGGAGCGCGCCACCGACACGGCGATGACCGCCTTCACCGATTTCGACTACGAGCTCACCCGGCGCCAGGGCGATCCGGACTCCCCCCGGCACGCCAAGTTCCTCTTCCTGTGCGGGCTCCAGGCCGCGCACGGAATCCGCTCCCGGGGCCTCTACCGCTCGCCGGGCGTCAATCCGCAGGCGCCGAAGTTCGCCCGGCTGCTGCGGCGGGGCGGCGCCTGGTCGCTGCACACGATCGTCTGGTGCAACAGCTTCGTCAACCTCGACCTGACCATGGCCGACGGCATCGGCGCCTTCGGCCACGTGGTCATCCTGGACGGGGCGGGCCCGGTCCCCGGCCGGCTCGCCTTCGCGGACGGGCTGCCGGCCGACCGGGCCCGCTATGTCGACGCGCGGCGCGGCACCGCGGTCCCGATCGTCCCCTTCGCCGTCCCCACCGACGCCTGGTGCGAGGCCGCCATCAGATCCTTCGAATGATTCGAGCGGCGGGAGCCCCTTCCGCCGACAGAGGAGCCACGAGCGATATGAGACACGTGCGGGTGTTCATCTCCTCACCGTCAGATGTAAGTGAAGAGCGCGCCGCCCTGCGGAAGATAATCGACGATCTCCAGTACGACCCCTTTCTGCGCGACCACGTGAGCCTCCAGGACGTCTCGTGGGACCGCCCGCGCGCCGAAGTGCCGCTGCTGGCCTCGCTCGCCCCGCAGGAGGCGGTCAACCGGGGCCTTCCCAAGCCGAGCCAGTGCGACATCGTGGTGGTGATCTTATGGAGCAGGCTCGGCACACCGCTCGGGCCGGAATACCCCAGACCGGGCGGTGGATATTTCCGATCGGGTACGGAATGGGAGTTCCACGACGCGGTTCGGTCCGAAGCCGCCACTGGACGGCCCAGGGTATTGCTGTATCATAGGAACTCCGATATTCAGGTCTCGCTTAAAGATCCCGATCTCGCCGACAAACAAGAACAACTGAAGCTGGTCGGTGAATTCCTGCACGACGCCGGAAACGCAATCGGCTCGGGCCGCCCCGTCGCCATTAACTCGTACGAGGACGTAACGAAGTTCGCGTCGACGGCCGAGGCCCATCTGAGGTCCGTCATCAAGGGCCTCATGGACCAGGAGGGCAAGATGGACGCAGGCCCCGGCACGCCGCGCAGGTTCACCTCCTCCCCGTTCCCCGGCCTGCGCCCGTTCAGCGAGTCGGAGTCACTGGTCTTCTTCGGCCGCGAGCGCGAGACCAACGAGCTCGTCGAGCGGCTCAGCGATCCCAAGTACCGCTTCCTGGCCGTCATCGGCTCCTCCGGCGTCGGCAAGTCCTCGCTCGTCAACGCCGGGGTCATCCCGGCGCTGCGCGAGCGCGGCGCGATCCCGGGCGCCGAGAGCTGGCGGCTGCTGCGGATGACCCCCGGCGAGATCGACGGCGATCCCTTCCTCTCGCTCGCCGCCGCCCTGGCCGGCAGCCGCGCCGCCGGCGCCGCCGCCGACCCCCAGGACATCGCGCAGAAGCTCGAACGCGACCCCGGCGGCTTCGGCGAGTACATCGGCGGCGTCCTCCGCGACTCCCCGCGCTGGGCCAAGGCGCTGCTGGTCGTGGACCAGTTCGAGGAGCTGTTCGCCTCCACCACGGACGAGCGCAAGCGCGTCCAGTTCGTCGCGCTGCTGGTCGAGGCGGTCCGCTCCGAGCGCGTCGTCGTGATCGTCACCCTGCGCGCCGACTTCTACGCCCACTGCCTGGAGCACCCCGAGCTGGCCGCGCTGCTACGCGACGGCTCCTTCCCGCTCAGCACCGCCGGCCTCGGCGCCCTGTACCGGATGATCACCCGCCCGGCCGAGCTGGCCGGGCTGCACTTCCAGGACCAGCTCTACGAGCGCATCGTGGAGGACACCGGCGCCGAGCCCGGCGGCCTGGCGCTGATGGCCTTCACCCTGAACCTGCTCTACTCCCGCGCCGGCGCCGACGGCGAGCTGCTGGTCAGCGAGTACGAGCGCATCGGCGGCATCCGCGGCGCCATCGCCACCCGCGCCGAGGAGATCTTCGAGCACCTCGCCCCGGCCGACCGCGAGCAGCTGCCCACCCTGTTCCGCAAGCTGACCGACGTCGGGGAGTCCGGCGCCCCGGTCCGCCGCCGCGCCCGGCTCAGCGTCTTATGCCAGGAGCCGGCCACCGAACGGCTCGTCAACCTGCTCGTCCAGGCCCGGCTGGTCGTCGTCAGCGACGACGGCCACCGCGAGGCGACGGCCGAGGTCGCCCACGAGGCCCTGTTCGGCTCCTGGCCGCGCCTCACCGAGTGGATCCAGCAGACCCAGGACGACATGACCCTGCTGCGGCAGCTGCGCCGGGCCGCCGACGACTGGCAGCGCTCCAACCGGCTCGACTCCTTCCTGTGGCCGCATGAGCGCCTGGTCATGGTCGAGGCCATGCTGCGCAATCTCGACCCCGAACTCGACCCGGTCATCGAGGACTTCATCGTCCCCGAGGCCACCCGCATCCTCGCCGAGGTCGAGCAGCCCTGCGCCCACCAGCGCCGCGCGAGCGTCGGCGACCGGCTCGCGGAGATCGGCGACCCCCGGGCGGGCGTCGGCCTGGACGCCGAGGGCCGCCCCGACATCCTGTGGCGGCGGGTGCCCGGCGGCCGGGTGCGGCTGCGCGACGCCGGGGAGATCCAGGTGCCCGGCTTCGAGATCTCGGCCTACCCGGTCACCTACCGGCAGTACCGCGCTTTCCTCGACGACCCCGGCGGCTTCGCCGAGCCGTCCTGGTTCGACGGCCTGGCCGCCCGGCCGCAGCAGCCCGGCCGCCAGTTCCGGCTGGTGCCCAACCACCCGGCCGAGAACGTCTCCTGGTACGACGCCGTCGCCTTCTGCCGCTGGCTGAGCGCGCGCACCGGCCGGCAGGTCCGGCTGCCGGCCGACTGGGAGTGGCAGCTGGCCGCGGCCGGGCCGGGCGACGGCTCGCGCTACTGCTGGGGCGAGCGCTGGGACGACGACCGGGCCAACACCCTGGAGTGCGGCCTGGGCCGCACTGTCGCCGTCGGCCTGTACGCGGTGGGCGCCACCCCCCAGGGCGTGCACGACCTGCACGGCAATGTCTGGGAGTGGTGCCTGAACCGCCTGTCCGACACCGCGCTCGACGGCGTCGACCACGCCTCGCAGAACGCCCGGGTGGTCCGCGGCGGCTCGTGGCTGGTGGCCCGCTCCTTCGCCCGCGCCGACTTCCGCGGCTGGGACGACCCCGAGCTGCGCTACCCGGCCCTCGGCTTCCGGCTGGTGCGGGCCGGCACGCCTTAGCCGCCCGCCGGTCCTCAGCCCACCGGCACCACGCTCACCACCGAACCGGCCGGCACGTCGTCCAGCGGCTCGATGATCGGGTAGACGGTCACCCGGTAGTCGCGCAGCAGCGCCGCGAAGTGCGACAGCAGGCTGCCGCGCAGCAGCACCGGGCAGCCCGCGCGCTTGAGGTCGAGCGCCATGGCATTGGCCAGCGCCGGATCGCGGAAGGCGGAGCGGCTGAAGTCGACGTAGGCCAGCCTGCCGGGCCTGCCGCCGCGCAGGGCGCCGGCGTCCTGCGGTCCGCGGATCGGGGTGAGCGTGCCGGTGGCGGCCGCAGCTGCGCCCGCGCCGCCGACGGCGGCGCGGAAGTACCGCAGCCGCGCCTCCTCCGGCGTCAGCGGCGACACCTGCCAGGTGACCACCCGCTCCCTGACGGGCGCGTCGCCGTGCAGCACCAGCATTTCGACCCTGGCGGGTCCGAACACCTTACGGATCGCAAGGAGATTGGCCGCCACGGCAGCGCGTTCGTCGGCGTCGAGCACCGGGAGGCGCCGCAGCTCGGCCGGCACCGGCTCGGCCGGGGTGCCGGGCACCCGCACGGCGTAGGGCTTGTCCGGCACGATCTCCCGGCGGGTGCCCGCCGTGTCCAGGTCGATCTCGTACACGTCGTGGCCGCAGGACTCCAGGCCGTCGAGCTGCCCGTAGAGGGCCGCCACGGTGGCCACCTCGCCCTGGTCCGGTGCGGGCAGGGTGGCGATCAGCGAGGCGCGCAGGTCCGTCCAGTTGCAGACCAGCAGGGCGACCTCGGCGGTGTAGTCGTCGCGGCCGTTGTCAGCGATGAAGCGCCAGTAGCGGACGACGTGCGCCATGCAGTCGTCGGCGCTGGTCAGGAAGCCCGACTGCGGCATCAGGTCGCCGCTGTCCAGCGCCGACCAGTAGACGGACCGCATCGAGACCGGCCCCCGGGCCAGGAAGGCGTCGAAGACCGACCGGCAGGCCGCGACGACCTCGGGCGGCGGCCGTCCGCCGCTCCGCTTGAACGCCTCGAAGGCGGCGGGCAGGATGATCGAGGCCGGCACCGTGGTGACGGCCGCCTCCCCCGCGAGCCGGAAGGGCACCAGTTTCGGACTGCGCAGGGCGGTGCCCCGGGCGTCGGCGGTGTACCGGCCGGGCGGCCCGGACGGGTCGGGGTAGGGCAGCCGGCGCGCTTGCAGCAGCCAGAGCCGGTCGGCGGAGTCGACCAGCCACTCGATGTCCAGCGGCGCCCGCTGGGTGCGTTCGAGCTCCAGGGACCAGGCGATCAGTTCGTCGGCGTGCCGGGTCTGGAGGTTCCGGTCCGGCCGGTCCGCCACCGTCCGGGCGCGCTTTCCGACCACCAGGGTGGCCGCCTCCCGCCGGTTCTCCACCACGTTCACCGGAGCGCCCTCGGCATACTCGATCAGCATCGAGCCGGCGTCGGCGGTGCCGGGCAGCAGGGTGTAGGCGACGCCGCCGAGGACGGGCTCGGGCGCGTGCTGCACCACCACCGCCATGCCCAGCTCGTACACGGGCAGGCCGTTGGCCGCGCGGTAGTCGCGGGCCTCGGGGGTGAAGGCGGAGGCCCAGACCCGCACGACGGCCGCGCAGACCTCCTCGGCCGTGCCGAGCCCGATCTCGCTGTGGTAGACGCCCGGCGAGACCGTGCCGGGCAGGTCCTCGCTGACGAAGGACGAGCGGACGGCCACCGCGCCGCCCGCGCCGCCGGACAGTTCCGGCAAGCGGTCGCCGATCTCCTTCACCAGCTCGGGCGGGAGCGACAGCCCGCGCACGATGCGCGGCATCTCCTCGGGCCGGCTGCCGGCCGGGGCCGCGGCGGCGAAGCAGTGCCGCAGCACCGAGGTGGACACGCAGAACGACGGCGGGCAGGGCGCCGAGCGGCCGAGGATCGCGCCCAGCCCGCGCGCCTTGCCGCCGATCTCGGCGATGGGCGTCCGCGCGTAGTCGGCGTCGGCGACGATCCAGCCGGCCGGCAGGACCGGGGCCCTCACGTGAGGGCCGTCCGGGCCCGCACCAGCGGGCACGCGCCCGAGCACATCGTGCAGGCCTGGCCCTCGTGGTAGCCGAGCCGGTCGAACAGCGCGACGGCGTCGCCGCGGTGGATGGCCAGGTGCGCCATGCCCGCCCAGTCGTTGCGGTTGCGCGCCTCCGACAGCTTGGCGTCGCGGCCGAGGTCGCCGTGCCGGCTCACCCCGGCGGCGTGCAGCGCGATCTGGAAGTACTTCACCGCCTGGGTCATGTCGTCGATCGTCGGCATATGGCAGTGCTCGCCCGCGGTGACGCAGGTGATCCACGAGGTGTCGTGCCGGGCGGCGGTGGTCGCGCCGATCGCGCCGACGACGTCGTCGTAGCCGATGCCGATGTCGGTGGGCGTGGGGCCGAGAGCGCCGAAGGGCGCTCCGTGCAGCTTGGTGCGGCCCAGTTCGCAGTAGACCGGGATGAGGTCGAGCGGTACGTGGTTGACCAGCTCGACCGAGACCTTGACGCCCCGCTCGTGCGCCCGGCGCACCAGTTCGGCCTGGTGGTCGACCTCTTCGAGGTGGGTGGCGTCCAGGGCGTCGGCGATGCTGCCCGGGCGGTAGGTGCCGGCCAGGCTGAGCGCCATGCCGCTGTCGCGGCAGATGCCGAGGATGTCGTCGAAGTTCTCCAGGTACGGGTTCTCCCGCCCGGACCGCAGCGACACCTCGGCCATCATCGCGCCGCCGCGGCTGGTCACCGGGATGGCGCGCGTGCTGTCCTTGATCCGCTCCGCCATCGCGAGGGTGCCGGAGGCGTGGATGGTCACGAAGTCGACGCCCTGGCGGGCCTGGCCGTCGAGCACGG
Source organism: Allonocardiopsis opalescens (assembly GCF_003002095.1). GTDB lineage: Bacteria > Actinomycetota > Actinomycetes > Streptosporangiales > Streptosporangiaceae > Allonocardiopsis > Allonocardiopsis opalescens. The sequence goes on from NZ_PVZC01000005.1 coordinate 391,581, forward strand.
TGAGCACGGCCGAGCGGGCGTCCTCGCCCCGGCGGGTGATGCGGCGGTGGATCTCGTAGGTGGGGACCGTGCCGAAGACGATGTCGAGGGAGTCCAGGACGCGCTCGCGCAGCCGGGTGTCGTCATTGGTGGTGACGTCGGTGAGGGTCTGGACGCCTAACTCCTGCGCGCGCACGGCCTTGGCGTACTCCAGGTCGGCGTCCGTCTCGCCCGGGGTGACCCCGATGATGACGCCCAGCACCGGCGGGTGCGGGCGGCCCATCAGGGCGCCGCTGATGGCGTGGGAATCGTTCTTCATCAGATACGAGACGGGGTTTTCCACCGGCACGGACTCGTCGGGCATCATAATGCGCCGCTCCTCTGGGAACAGGTCGGCGGCCGCGACGCGAATGGCTGACGTCCGGGCGAATGCGAGCCATGGGGGCGATGGCGCCGAATGGGCATCTCGAAAGAGGGTACTTCAGCGCGCAGCCGGTGAGAAGAAGCCGGGAAGAGGGATCGGATGATCGATTTCCCGCTGATCATGCGGACCGCGATTCCGGCACGGACGGCAGCGGGCGGGAATCGGCGATCTTGGGGCGAAAGGCATGGGACGGCCGTGATTCAGGCGGTGTATAAAGCATTGTGAGACGGAATGAGATCGTTTCCGGTCATTGATCCCATGCGCACGGGAACCCGGTCCCTCTGGTGGAGCGGAGCGGCCGATCGAAAAGGGGCATTGCCCCGGCACGGACGATCCGGGCGGCGTACTGTGAGAGCCACGGAGGTGGCGATGGGCACGTCGTATGCGCTGGAGCCCGATGACCGGACCCTGCGCGGCCACTTCTCCCCCGACTTCCCGCCCGTGCTCAGCGTCGACCCCGGCGACTCCGTGCGGGTGCGCACCCTGGACGCCTGGTGGTCCACCGGCCCCTACCTCGGCGACGACGTCGCCGAGCGGCCCCGCGTCCCGCAGTACCGCGAGGGCTACGGGCACGCGCTCACCGGCCCGATCGAGGTGCGCGGCGCGCAGCCCGGCATGGTGCTGGAGGTGCGCGTCGACGCGGTCGTGCCCGACGTCTGGGGCACCTGCGCGCTGGCGCAGCCCGAGCTGAACGCCCGGTACGGCCTGCCGCCGGCGGGCACCGTGCACGACTGGACGCTCGACCCCGTCGCGATGACCGGCCGCAACCAGCACGGCCACACCGTGGGGCTGCGCCCGTTCCTCGGCATCATGGGCATGCCCCCGCCCGAGCCCGGGCTGCACCCCACCTTCCCGCCCCGGCGGCACGGCGGGAACCTCGACTGCAAGGACCTCGTCGCCGGGAGCACGCTGTACCTCCCCGTCCCCGTCGAGGGCGCGCTGTTCTCCGTAGGCGACGGCCACGCCGCCCAGGGCGACGGCGAGATCGGCGGCACCGCGATCGAGTGCCCGATGCGGCGGGTGGACCTGCGGCTCGACCTGCGCGACGACTGGGCGCTCGACACCCCGGTCGCGCACACCCCCTCGGGCTGGCTGGCCTTCGGGCTGGCCGAGGACCTCGACACCGCCACCGCCCGGGCGCTGGACGCGATGTTCGCCCTGATCGGTCGCCTGCACGAGGTCTCGCGTGCGGATGCCGTCATGCTGGCCAGCGTCGCCGTCGACCTGCGGATCACCCAGATCGTGAACGGCGTCGTGGGGGTGCACGCGGTACTGCCGCCCGGGGCCATTCGCTGATCCGACCCCGGCACCGCCATTTCCCAGATTCCCAGACGTTCGTGTTTGATCGGTATAAGCTCGGCACAGCGGAGGGAGAACGCAATAGAACCTGCGGCGACCAGGCCGAACACTATTTCGGCCGAATCGGCGGCGTTCCGTGATCGAGATTTGTGATCGCGATTTCGCGTGACCCGGTCCGCGCCTCCTTTATCCCCGATATCGCCGGGAGGACCGGACCGTGCCAGCAGAGAGAGTCGCCCTCGTCACCGGAGGGTCCCGGGGAATCGGCCGGGCGATCGCCGAAAGGCTCGCCGGCGACGGATACTCCGTCATCGTTAACTACCTGGAATCGGAGGCGGCGGCCGAAGAGGTCGTCGCCGGCCTGCCGGAAGGCGTGCGCGGCCTGGCGGTCCAGGCCGACGTCTCCAGGCGCGAGGACGTCTCGGCCATGGCCCGGCGGGTCTCCGACGAGTTCGGCCGCCTCGACCTCTTGGTCAACAACGCCGGCCAGACCCTGGTCGGCGACTGGCGCACCCTCGACCCCGCCACCTGGGACCGCGTCCTGCAGATCAACCTCACCGGCGTCTTCAACTGCGTCCAGGCCCTCGCCCCGCTGATCGCCCGCACCTCCGACCAGGGCCGCATCGTCAACATCGGCTCCGTCTACGCCGACATCGGCACCGGCTTCGTCGCCGGCTACGTCTCCGCCAAATCGGCCGTCCGCACCCTCACCCGCGTGTTCGCCACCGAACTCGCCCCCGACATCCTGGTCAACGCCATCGCCCCCGGCGACATCGACACCGAGATGACCCGCTCCGCCGGCCCCGAATTCATCGCCGCCACCATCGACAAGACCCCTCTCAAGCGCCTCGGCACCCCCGTCGAGATCGCCGCCGTCGTCGCCTTCCTCGCCTCCCCCGCCGCCGCCTTCATCACCGGCCAGACCATCACCGTCGACGGCGGCCGGGGACTGCCGAGCTGAGGCCCGCTTGACGGCGCGGTGACCTCGGCCTCTAGCGCCTGACCGCGTGCGCTGCGCCGTCAGTAGCGGAAAGGTGCTCTTCGAGTGCCTGGACGAGGCCCGTGATTCCTTGTCCCCGCGGCATGATCTGCTCGCTCTTGGGCCTGACCTCGTCGATCGCATCCGTTGCGGCGTGTTTGGCGTGCCAGATGTCGACGATCAAATAGTCGGCCCGTTCGGCGAGTGCACGCAAGCTCGCTGTGGCCACCTTGTCGGAGTTGACGTCGATCTTTTTCGGGTGGCATAGACGGGACAATCGGTTGGCCAGCAGGGCCTGGGCTCGGGGCTGCAGCGAGTAGAGGCCGACCACCGCACCATCGAGCCGTTTCCATACAGAGCCGGCATCGGACGTGTCCGTAGGGGCACGCCGCACCGGTACTCCGGCTTCGTCGCCTAGGACCTCCAACTCCAACTGCTGACGCGCGCTGAGTCGTTGTTCGAAACTCTGGCATGTGCCGAGCACCTCGGAGATGACGGCCAGCCGTGCCGCCGGTTCCGGGCAAGGCGCGTATAGCAGGACATCGACCAGGCTGAGACCCCAGTCGACCGCCGCAGGCGAGGCGATCAGGGTCCACAGTCGACTCGTCTCTGACAACCTCTCTTGGTAGTCGGATTCGGCGGGTCCGCACGCCAGGAATCTCTTGACCAGCAACAGGTACGCATCGCGCACCGGTTCGCTCAGATTGGGCTGGTCGGCCAGCAGTATGAGGACGGTGTCGAAGAACGCATCGCTTCGCATCGTGTCGACCGCTTCGGCCACCGACCGGCATAGAACGTCCAGCGCACGCTTGACCTGCTCCTTGTTGTCGCCGCCCCAGGCGGCCAGCACCTGGTTGGCGAGGTGCTGGAGGTCAGGTTCCGAAAGCGTCTCCAGTCCCGCCCACTGCGTGTGCTGGGACCGCAGGACATGATCGGCGTCCGGCCACCGTTCCCTGGCCAGCCGGGCGCTCCACTCCACCCAGCCCCCGCAGGTGCCGTCGACCAGTCGGTCCAATTCCGACAGATCTCTCTGCAAGCGACGGTTCGGTCGCAGCCGCCCTTCCGCTTCGAATCCTCGTACCGCCGAAAGGACCGCAGGCGCACTCTCATTGGCTTCTCCCGCTTCCAGAACGGCCTGTACGGCCAGGTCTGCGGCTGCTGGATCCGGCGCTTCGAGGAACGCGCGCGTCACCGCACCGTACTGCGCCTGGTCGAACAGGTCCTGGATGCTGTGGACCGCGGACACGTGCGCGACGGTGTCGGCGCCGGCGGCCAGTCGTTCCAGCCGCTCACGCTCGCCATCGACGGCGACGGCGCCCAGCAGCCGTTCCACACGGCCCCTGTCTCCTTGGGCGGTGGCCGTCACTATCGCGACCGAACGACCGGCCTCGGTAATAGGTATATCAACGGCATTGAGCAGTGTCCCGAAGCGGGCACCGAGCTCGACCTGCGCGTAGACCTCATCAGCAGACTGACCGCCGATGCACCGCTCGGCGAGCTCCGTCCACCACAGCATCTGCAGCAGGATCTCGTTCACGGCTCGGGGCCGCCGGGCGCGAAGCATCTCCTGCAGATAGGGAAGGGCCTGCAACTCCTTCCAGCGCTCGAGGCGACCGAGCAGTTCGACGTCCAGGAACCGGAGATTCTCGGCACTGAGCCGACCGGTCAGCCGGAGGTTCTCCAACGCGCGTTCGGCGGCACGACCATTGTGTCCCAGCAGTGCGAGCCTGAAGTCGCGAAGCAGATCGACATGTGAAGGTCGGACGGGCCGCGGCCGTGCATCCTTCCCGTCCACGGTCGCGACAGCGTCCTCGATCCGCTCAAGCATGTCGTCCATGGACTCCGTCGTACGACGCAGATACGACAGATGCCTGATTCCGATGGAATGGAGAATCCCGTCAGCGCCGCCGTCGTCCGAACTCATGGTCTGAGGTTCCAGAACAGCCGTCGCCGGACCGAGGAAGGCGTCGAGCACCTCCTGCCCGCGCCGCTGCCCCTCACGGTCCGTTGAGACGAGGTAAAAGCCGGCCGGTTTGCGTTCCAGCGGGATGACCATCCAGCCGTCCGGTCTTTGTGTCCAGGCTCGCGCCTCGGTTTCGAACAGGACCTCGATACGCTCTCGCATCGGTCCGAAGCGCACAGTGTCGCCGAGCGCCTGGCGGAGTGCATCAGCGCGGTTCATAGCTCACCTCCGAACCGACCGTAGACATCAGTGCGCGCTTGAGCGACGTATTCGGAATCCGTCTTCAACTCCACCTGTTCTTCACGCAGATGAATGCCATGACGAGTGATGTTCATACTGCCGGCCAGCGCATAGTCGTCTCCGGTGATCGACTTGGTGTGCAGCCGCCCGGTGGCGTCGGCCTCTATTCGAATTTTGTCTTCCACGTTTAGATCACGGGCGAGCTGCCTGAGTCGCCGCGTGAACGTGTCATTGCGGTTGTCGGTCGTGGTGGCGACCACAATTTGAGCGCCTTCCGCGGCCAGCGCGGCGAGGACTTCGGTCAGACGGATAGGGCGTCGGCCGAAGCGGGTGAGTGCTGAGAACGCACCGACGGAATTATCGACCACATCGACGTCCGTGATCCACGGGGAGATGAGCCACAGGGTCTTGCTCGGGTGAATGAGCTCGGCGGCGAACAGCGCGCCGAGCAGATCCAGCACCTCGCTGGAACTCTGCGCGCTGGACTTGCGGATGACACGGTTCACAGCGCCTCCCTGAGCAGCAGGCGCGCTTCGGCGTGCCGCTCCGTCGTACGCGCTCCGACCACCACAGGGTGGCAGAGCAGCGTCCCGACCTCGACCGGACGCGTCTGCAGATCCAGCAGAACCGTCCTGAGGTCGGCTCGCTGAACATTCGGAACTTGCAGGACGATCTCGCCGTATTCACGCAGCGCATCATGGATCGCTTCCCTGCGTTCGCCATCCCAAGGCACGGCGCTGATCTTGGGTGGCCGGAGATCGACCAGAGCACGCGGGGCTGACATCGATCCGTGCAGCCGGGGAGCATATGGGTTGTACGAGAGGCTCGGCTGCGCCGCCATGCCCCATGGCCACAGGACGTTGGTGACGGCGCGCGCCCGCTGCTGCCGGGTTGTGCCGGCTCCGAGGTGGAGTACTTCGTCCACAGCCGTTTCGTCGGCGAGCAGCGCTCCCAGCGTCCGCCCCTCCACCGCGAACCGGCTGCGCTCCATGGCAATATCGCGCAGGTCGAGCCAGTACCTGATCGCGGCGGGTAGGTCGGGGTGGGCTCCCGGCCCGGCGATGCGCGTGCTCAGCGCGGAACGGGCCGGACCCCCTAGGACGAGGTCGCGCACTCGAGCGGCATCGTCCAGTCGCTGTACCTCGTTCGCCACGGCGGCATGTCCCTTCGGCCACGACTCCCGTAGCTCTGCCAGCGCGGACCGGATCTCGGATGCGTCCTCGCGGATGAGAGCCGTCAACTCCTGGTCCATGGTCTCGATCGTGGACGGGATGAGCGCGTCTTCCAGCGCCCGGGTGAACGCGGCCGGTTCCTGCGTGAGTGCGCGCACGAACGCCTCGATCTGGCCAGTGCCTCCAGGAGCCGGCTCCGAGACCCAGAAGCGGCTGTCGTCAACCGGGTCGAGGTCGACCATGAGTTCGTCCGTGTTGACGCCGGGACAGAGCGCGGACAGAGCGGCCAACGCGACCTGTGCGGTTGACAGGGTGTAGCGCCTGCGCCACCAGGACGTCCACCCGACCGACCGCTCCGTGCCCTCGACTTCCGCCAGTGCCCCACGGACCGCTGCCAGCACCTGCGGATCAGCGCACCAGTTCGTCCAGGCCGCACCGAAGCGGCCACCGAGTTCTTCGTCGTCGGTGTCCGGTCCGAGGATGGTCGCGGACCTCCTCATGGCCGCCGACAGACCGTCCTCACTGATCGCCTCACCGTTCACCCGAGCGGCGGTCACCGCGAGCAGGACGATGTCAACCAGTGACTCTCGGTCGAAAGCCGACATCTCGCTGGGAAGCCGTGCTTCGTTCTGGAGGTAGTGCCGAAGCCGCTGAGTGCGCTCCTCCGCGTCGGGCGGCGGAATGCGGCGGGGGAACCGGATGGTCCCTGTGAGTGCGTCGCATTGGACGTCGACACCGAGCGCCGCAGGAGCCCAACTGTCGTCGGACTCTACGCCGAAGTCGAGCCGCACCGGACGCGCTCGCGGATCCCAGATCGTCCCGGACGCCGTCCTCGCGTACCGCAGCATTCGCACACCCCCCCCTTGCGCGTGCAGATGCCCGGTGAGCCGGGTGATGAGGCGGTCCGCTCCCCTGGAGACACGAACCTCGTAACCCGCGCCGAGGGGAGCGATCTGGAGTTCCCAGTCAGGTCGGACGGCAGAGGCGTCCCTCACTTGGTCAGGAACGGCCTCCAGTGCGGCTGCCGTCGGCGTATAGACCGTCACACGCCCCTCCGCGGTCTCTACGACGTCCACCGGGAGGCTGCGGTACGTCTCCCGGATGTCGATCCGCTGCTCCTCGGCTCCACGTCCTGCAGCACGGAGGGGAATCCAGTGCCGTTTGTTGGTAGCCCATATTCCGAAGTGCCTGGACACGTTGCCAGGGCAGAATTCCCCGAGCACACGAAGGGCCGGAAGGTTCACTGCCTGTACCTCATGCCGCCGACCCGGTATGGCCACTTCCACATCGGGGACCAAAAGATCATCGAACAGGTTCCCGGGGACGAATTGGCGTAGGGGCGTACGCGTGCGCAGACCGGCGTCATTGGCCTGGGGCTGTTCCCCTGCCCACTGGTCGCGCAGGCGGCGGCGGATGGTCGGCACGACGACCGGCAACAGCGGTCGCGGCGCGTCCCACAGCAGGCTGTCCACCACGGAATCCGCCCAGTCTCCGAAGCCGAGTCCGAGCGCGGACCGCAGGTGGAGCCGGAGTCGTTGCCGCTCGGGCCCGGGACGGAGCAGCAGGGCGAGCAGAGCCACGATCCGTTTCTGCCGCTCCAGAGTCGGTCGCTGCCTCTCAGGGCTATTCGAGTGCAGAGCAACCGCTGGACCGGCGAGGTCCTCCCAGATCGAATCCCTGCCGGAGTAGCGCAACTCGACCGCGAGCCAGTCCAGGAGTGCGTAGACGGCCTGGATCCGCAGTACGTAGAGGTTCTCCAACGGTAGGCTGCGCGGAGGCAACTCAGGGTCGAAGAGGGCGTCGTATGCCTCCCACGCCTGACGGTCCCTGCCCCAGTCGCTCAGCACCACCACCGTCCACGGCCGGGTCATCGGGTTTCGACCGGCGCGTCCTTTGCGCTGCAGGAACTGGGCGGGATCGTGCGGCGCCTTGTGCTGCACGACGGCGCCGACGCGCTCGTCGTCGAAGCCGACCTCGAGTGTCGCCGTCGCGATGACCACCTGGGCGTCGGCGGCCACACCTCGGTCCTGCGAACTGGTCCTTCCGAGTTGCAGCGAGCGGTCGGCTTCGATTCCGTGCCCCAAGCGCTCAGGCAGCCACCACCACTGCCCGTCGGAATCACGTTCCTCCTTGGGCTCCCGGTGCTCCGGAGGGAGGCGTTCCTGCTGCTCTGCTCGCAGGTGCGCAAGGGTCAATACTCGCCTGCCGTCGTGGAGACGGCCTGGCCAACGCCAGCCCTCAGCGTCCAACAGGTCCCAGAACAGGCGGTTGGTGCTGTCGAGTTTGTCGGTGAACACGAAGAGCCTGCTGCCGAAGACCCCTTCGGAGGACGGGGGTGGATCGAAGGGGTCGTCGTCCATGGAGTCCAGGCAACGGGCCAGGGCCATGCAGGTCTGGATACTGGTGGAGATCGTCCCCGTCCTTGAGTGCGGATCATGCCGGAGCGCGAGCAGGTACTCGGCGCCGGACTCCTCCATCTCCTCGGCATCGGGTTGGACGACCGTCACGTCGCCAGGCCGCAGTCCAGTCAACTGGGCGAAGAAGTCACCGGCGTTTCGCAGTGTCGCGGACAGTCCTGCCCAAACAGGTGCGTGGCCGAGCGCGTGTGTCAGGCGGCGGAGCAGAATCGCGTTCTGCGCACCGGTCGTGCCCTCGTAGGTATGCACCTCGTCCAAGAGGACGGCGGCGAGGGTCGAGGGACGGACACCGAATGCGCGCAGGTTTCCTGGAGCCCCGAGTTGGCGGTTGAGCGATTCGGTGGTGCTGAGCATGAGATCCGCAGGATCACGGCGAGCGCTGTCACGCGTCAGTCTCAGAACCCGCCCGTCCACGTCGAACCCGCACGAAGGAGTGCTGCAGACGAGTCGTTCGCGATTCTGGACGATATCGGTGCGGCGCCAGAGCAGATCCGCATCACACTCCAGGCAGCGCAGGTACGGGCAGACGAAATCTCCCCCACCGCGTCGCTGCCAGCCTTCCGCCCACCCCTGGCGCACGGCATATGCCGACGAGGGGGTGAGACCGAACCAGGTGGCCAGACTCAACGGACGTCCGTCAGGCTTCTGCCCAGCACGGATACGGCGGACGTAGCCCAGCAGTGCTCGGAGCTGGTCCTTGAGCAGTTCATTCCGGGGATACAGGGCCAAGGCCAGTGGACCCGAAGCTCGTCGCTCTTCCCGCTGATCAGCCAACCACGAGAGCAGAGGCAGATAGAAGGCCAATGTCTTTCCGCTGCCCGTGCCGGCCGAGACCATCACGCCCGAGGGCCGTCCGCTCTTCAGAGCCTCCAGGACCGCATTCGTACTGCGCCGTTGGAATCCCGAGAGCCGTTCCGGCAGGAGCGCTTGTGCGGCAGTGGAGCCGCCCATCCCCAGGACCGCGCCGATTTCGGTCAACACGCTCTGGGCCGGCACATTCCGTTCCGGTCGGCGCCGCGGCCGGTGCAGGAATCGGTAGTCGAGAACCAGCGGTCTGCCGTGGGTGACGCGCCCTTTCCAGAACGCCTGCCGCAGGGTGGCGAGCAGGCGGATCGTCTCAGCGCTCCTGGATCGGTAGCCACCGCGCGGCGTCCGCACGATCAGGGCCGACTCAACGAGCTCGTCCAGGATGTCCGACCCGCCGCCATGCGCCGACAGGATCGAGAGGAGCTCATCCTCCGTCCACTCGGCACCGACCGCACCCCAGGAGAGGAGTTTCGCTTCGCGCAACTCGGTTTCGGTCAGAGCATTGAGAGCGCTCCTATCCACGTCGTCCCCCCTGAGGACGGCCCGGGACCACCTTGAAATTGTGCGCGGCTCCATTGTCGACCAGCCACTGCCGCACTTCGCTGTCCAACATTTCCAGCGATGCCCCTCCTCGCGCGGCTACCGACACGAACTCCTTCACCGACTCGGGCAGCCTCCTTTCCAAGCTCTCAAGGAGCGAGTCCACCTCATCGAGCAGTTCGAGGGCATTTGCGTCGGGAAGATTCCGCTCGAGTCGTCCCAGTCGGCCGAGTGCTGCACGTAGTTCCTTGGCCACGTCGGCGATACCGTCGGCCCCGGACAGCACCTGCATCAACTCTTGCAGATCGACGGCACCACCGGCCCGCGACGAGACATACTCCCGCCATATGGCCATGACCGACTCACGCAATGGCGCTTCGAGCCGCACGAGTCGGCGGGTGACGGTCCTCAGTCCCCGTGTGTCCAGATCCCGGTTCCGGTCATCCAGGGAGTGCTCGATCGTTGCCAGGTCGGCGAGCAGGCTCTCGTACGTGTCCAGTCCGAACCACCAGACACCACGCCCCGCATCGGCGGCGGTACGGAGTTCGGCCAATTTGGGCAGGACGTCATCGATGGTCTCAGCCGCATCCTTGAGTTCGTTGAACTCCGCCTCGGCTCGCGCTGTGTTGCCGGCCCTCTCGACCGCCGTGCGGGTCTCTTCGATCCACAGCAGGCCGCCGTCAGCCATCGGTCTCCTCCTTGGGGAGGCTCATCGCCTGAAGGTGCTCCCTCACTTGGCGCAGCTTGAGGCGTACATCCCGCGCCACCTGATCAAGGTCCATACCGACTACGCCGGTCCGTTCGCTCTCCAACCGCGTCTCCGCCAGGCTCCGGCGGATCACCTCAAGCGCCCTTGCTCCTCGCACAGCGGCGCGAGCCCAGTACTGCGTGGCGATAACGTCGACCGCTCCGTGGCCTTCGCCGACACTGTCGAGGGGAAGCTCTGGAGGCAGGTCCCGAAGGACGGCCAGCGCATCTGCGAAGTCGCCGCGCCCTTCGGCTGGCCTGAAGAACCCGCTGTCCATCGCGAGCTGCCCGACCTCACGGGCGGCTCGCGCGACCTCTCCCGGTGCTCGGCCCTGGAGGCCGTCCGCGAGCACCTTCACCGCGGCGACGATTTCCTGTGATTGATCGGGGGTCGCCTTCTCCACAGCGGTCAGCAGATCGCCGGCCGCCTTGCCCAGGACCGGGGCCGTGTCACCGAATTCCTTGGCCGTCCTCCGCAGTTGAGCGACCGGTGAGCGCAGAAACTCGGCGAGTCCTTCCTCCAGCATGACCGCGTCGACGAGTTCAGCGGCTCCGGTGTCCCCTTGCCGCACTGAAGCGAATTCACTGACGAATGCGTTGATCGAAGGATTCGCGAGGATGTCGCGGGCTATCCGATCCACCTCCGTCCACGGCGGGGTGGCCGGGTCGGCGTGCGGCGCCTCAGTCGCCAGGACGTCGCCGATCCGCTGCACCGATGCGGGTGACAGCCCTGCCGCCATCAGTGCGATGGCGCGCGTTCCGATCGCCGCCTTGGCCAGGCCGCGTCCCCGGACCCGATCCAGGAAGGCGGCGCGTACCTGCTCGGCCCAGTCGTCGAGGTGGTACTCGAGGTCGAGCATCAACTCGACCGGATCATAGCCCTCAGGCCAGGGCCAGATCCCGTCCTCGGGCCGCCAGTGCCCGTTGTCGTAGAACCATCTCGCAGCCGCCAGCACCCTGACGCTTTCGTCGTCACGGCCGAGGGCGAAGAGCACTCTCCCTGAGCCGGCGGCACGGCCTCGTGCCCCCTCGAGCGTGAACGACGTCCGGTTGAAGAGTTCGCTCAGGATTCTCGATCCTTCACCGGTACCCGCTGTATGGAACAGAGCGAACTCGAGGTCCAGCCGTGATCGGACGAGCTTGAAGAGAAGTTCTCGGTAGCGGTCCGCCTCGTCCGTTGGCAGCAAATGTCCGACCTGCCATTGGAAGAGCTGGGGAAGCGGACTCGGGGCCAGTGTGGCGGGCATATCGAGCGGTTCGGGCTCCCGGACGGCCTCTGCTTGCGAAACGTGTGCCGTGGGCTCCGTTGTGACTGGTGCGTCCAGCGCGAAGGCATCGGTGACAGCGGGTGGAAGGTGTGACTCTCCGCCCCAGACCACCAGGGCACGGTACAGGCGCTCCGCCTGCTCTCCACTGCGTCCTGCCAGCACGACGTCTTTGGGCCGCTGCGGCCGGAACTCGAACCGGTCGCGGACCCGCTCGTGCGGATATGTCTCCCTGCTGATGTGCGCATCAGCCTCGATCAAGGTCTCAGAAACGCAGACGTCCAGGACGTCCCTCGGCGTGGGATCGGATCCTCTCGCCGCCAGCGACCGGTGCAGCGCCGCGTCGTTGTAGGGGTAGAGCCCTATCCGGCCGAGCCCGGACACGTCGACTGCGCCGAAACCGGCGTGGCACTCGTCCCTGAACCGGCAGGGCAGTCCGCCCTCGCGCGTATCGCATGCGTTGCGCACCCAGTCCGTCGCGCCGTCGTCCCGAGAGCGGGCCCAAGCGGATTCGACGTCCTGTCGACCGACCCGGACGAGGTTCAGGTAGCGGGCTACAAAGGTCGCACGGTCAGTGAGAGCACTCGGTTCGATTGTGAACCTGTGCGTTATGCGCGTCTGGACCGTATCGGGAAGTCGCTGGAACGGAGCGTCGGTCACGGCGAATACCACCCGCAGCGGAGCGAGGTCAGCACCCGGTTGAGTGGCGAACTGGTCGTACAGTTCACCGTCGATGAGTCCGAACTGCGCTAGGTCCTCGAAGAGCAGAACCAGTTCCTTACCCTGGTCGCGCAGCAGTTTCCGGGAACTGCGGAACAGTTCGTCCAACGTCACCTCGTTCTCGGAGGTCCGCATACCGAGCGCCTTCAGCGCCGCCTTGCGCAGTGCTTCGTCGAGCATCTCGAGTGCCGGCGTCGGATCGAAGCAGATGACCTCCCACATGCCCATGAGGTCCTGGTTTCCGGCGAGAGCCCTGCGCAGGCCCGTCTCACGGATCGGAAGGTCCGCCGGCTCGAACCCCTCCTGGTCGTCATCGCGCCGGGAGGTCCTCTCGTAAACCGATGCCACGAACCGGTGCAGTCGTCCGTCCGTCCGTAGCAGGGTCCGATTCACGGGCTCCAACGAAAGAAGGTCCGCCAGTCCGTTTCGGCGCTTGCCCTGGTCGTCGCGGTCCCCGAGCAGGCTGTTGCGTTCTTCCCGCTGTTCCCGTTCCTGCTCGCTCTCTCCTTCGCGAGGCGGCTGCGGTTCAAGCGTCCAGGTCAGCGCGAAACGCATCTCCTCGAGCAGCCGGTCCTTGAGCTCGGCGGGGTTCGTACTGCCCACCGCCGCGTCGATCCGCTTCATGAAAGCCTCGCCGCCCTGACCGGGAAGCCCCGCCACGACCCTGCGCAGCAATTCCCGAATAGTCTGGACCGCACGCGGGACATAGAGGACGTGATAGCGCTCGTCCGCCGGATCCACGTGGGCGTGCACCCAGCGCACGACATGGCTCTTGCCCGTACCGGATCCGCCGGTTACGGCGATGAGGGTGTTCCGGTCCGCGTCTCCTATACCGGCGATCAGGGCGTCTAGTACCTGGCGCTCGCCCTGGCCGGACTCCGTCTTCTCCTCCCCCTTGGCATGGCTCAGCACCATCGGAGAGTGCGCGGCGAGGAAGACGGCGTCGGCGCTGCTCGGCAGTGCTCCGATGTCGGAGTACACGGCTTCCCGTACGGACTTCGCGCTCCAGCAGCGAAATCCCTTCATCGATTCAGTCACTCCGCGTCCTCCACGATCTGCACCTCAGCGATACGGCGATCGCGTTGTCCAAGGCGCAGGGCAACGGTATTACTTGAGTCGTCTGAAGCCAGCAGTCTCACTTTCCCCATACGCTCCAGTTTGCTCATGGCGCACGCCACAGCGACCGGAATCTCCCCGTCGGGGACAGCGGATTGAGGAAGTACGGACCTGAGCCGCGGGTCGCCCAGAACGGGCAGAGCCGAGTACAACCGCCGGAACCATTCGTCAGCGGGCACCCGGCGGGGCATGTCGGTCAGCACACCCGCAACCGCTTGGGTCGGATCGATCGTCAGAGCCGACCTCGATTTGACCTCGACGCGGGCCGCCAGTCCCAGGGCCTGGGCCCATCGCATGAACGACCGCCACTGCTCGGGGTTGTCGACAGGAGGACGGTTATCCCGCCACGCCGATCGGAAGGCCGACTCGGGTCCTTCTCCCCACCTGGACGCGAAGGGCCTGAGTGGGTCCTGAAGAGTGAACCAACTCAGCGCGAACCCGAGGTCCGATGGTGCCTTACCGGACTCTACCTCCTCTACCGTTCGGCGCCCGAGGTTCTTCAGCACACGCTGTCGAATGGTTCGGGCCTCAGGTGTCGCATCGGCAACGACCTCGGCCCTGAGCTTTTCTTGGATCGTCCAACGGCGTCGATCCCGAGTCCCCTCATCGATATCAAAGAGACGCAGATCCCTGCCGACCGCCAGCGAGGCCGCGAGAACACTCCCATCGGGCACCGCGCTGCGCGCCGCAACGAATGGACGGAGGGCACGATGGAGTTCGGACTCTTCCACACCATCAGGGCGGTTGGCCAGATACCTGCCGATCACGACCAGCGCGGGAGCACTGGCTCTGACATGGCTCTTCAGATAGTCCATTTCAGTCTCCGAGAACATGAAGCGCACTGACGGCGTCGAGTGCGGGCAGATCGCGTCCTACCTGTCGCCCCCCTATAGCAACGTCACGCGGTAGCAATAGGACATCGAATGCAATCGGAGCATCATTGCGCAACTCTCGCCTTATTTTCGGACTCAGCCAAGTGCCAGGGACTCGCTCTCCCGGCGGGTACACGATGAATGAGGAGCAGGGGGTGAGATTAGCGGGTGTGACGGGAAGCGGATCCACAAACAACCATTCCGCCGCCAGGTCCAGTGCATCCTTCGGTCCGACGAAGTGCCTTACCCCCCGGCGAGCCAGGATTCGCAGCAACCGTCGCATCACGGCCACATGATCATCGGTAGTGAGAAGCACAAGCCCGTCTCGGGCACCGGCGGCCTCTGCGAGGTCGTCCAGGCGTGCGGTGAGGTCATCGGAAACGGGCCACTTCTGCATGGGGTTGGGCGGCGGATCATTCGAGGGCTCGATCGCATCCCGGCGGCAACCCGGGCACCTTCCGCAGCGGTCCAGTGGCTGTGTGTGGTCGGCAGGCCGGCCGAAAAGGATACGGACCTTCTCATCGGGCCGGTATGATCCGGCGATAGCCTCGCAGGCACGCAGCGAGCCGTTCACGAGTCGCCGGATGGACTCCAGCGCCTCACGCGACCGCGCTGACTCCGCTTTCTGCCACGTCACCCAGTGCTCCGCCCAGAACGGCGAGTTGTTCACGAGGTCACCGCGAAGCACCTCCACTCCCACCCAGTCGCGCTGTTGTCCGCTCTCCTCGGCCAGTTCGGCCAGATCTTCGGCGTCCACCTGCAGCCGCCGTACCGCACCGGACTCGACCAAGCCCTGAACGAGTTGCGCATTCCAGCGGCGGTTGTACGAACCGCGCATCGCGATCCCCCGGCTACCTTCCAGGTCTACGAAGGAACGGCCTCCGAACTGGCGGCGGTGCGCCCACAGATCCGACCAGCGGTTATACGCGGTTTCCGCGGTCAGGACCTTGGTGGTGAGTTGTTCGGCCTCGCGCCGGTCCTTTGGAGCGGTGAGGAGAAACGCGGCTGAGGCGTTACCGTCACGTCCGCCGCGGCCCAGTTCCTGGTACCAGCGGTCCACGGTTTCGGGCATGCACGCATGCACGACGGTGCGCACATGGGGGTAGTCGATACCGAGGCCGAAGGCCGAGGTGGCGACAACGAGGTCCACCGAGGCCGGGCTCTCTTCGCTGCTACGCAGCCCGGCGAGGACGCGGGCCCGTTCGATCGCGTTCGTCCGGCCGGTGACGAGCGCGAGCCGGCCGTAACCCGTGCGTTCCAGGCGGCGCCGCCATTCCTCAGCGGCTTCCGGGGAGGTGACGTAGAGAATCGCCGGCCGCGGCAGTTGCGCGAGCGCCTCAAGTACCCACGCGTCTCTCTGCTCGGAGTTGTCGGCCGCTGCTATCCACAGGTCCGGTTCGGCGCGCAGCGCATTGGCCGCGACGAGGGTGCACGGGCCTGGCTGTCCGAACAGACGATGCAGATCGCCCAGTTCGAAGGGTCCGAGCGTCGCGCTGAGCAGCAGGGTGACCGGACTCGGATGCCCCGCCTCGGTCGCCTTCCGAACCAGATCGCGCCGAAGATCGGCCAGCGTACGGAACTCGGGCCGGAAGTCCCGGCCCCACTGTGTGACGAGGTGTGCCTCATCGAGCACGAAACCGTTGATTCGTCCCGTGCCGGCCGCCTCCATCAGCAGGAGGCGCAGCGCACGGGTCATCGACTCCGGTGATGTGATCAGGATCGGCTGCTTGCCCTGGCGCAAGCGCAAGCGCATGCTTTCGCGCAACTCTTCCGAGGTGTCCGCCGTCCAGGCGAGGTGCAGGCGCTTGGGGTCGACGCGGCGGTTCTGCCGGGCGTAGTGATCACGGAATCGTCGTTCGAAGTCGTAGGCGAGGGCGACCGTCGGAACGATGACCAGGGTGACCCCGTTTCTCCGCTGGTCTGCCAGGCAGAGCGCCACCTCGGTCTTTCCCGACCCTGTGGGGAGCATCGCGATCACGGTCCCCCCGGCCGGGGCAGAGACTACCGCGCGGCATGCCGCTCGCTGTCCGGGGGTGCGGTAATGGGGGTGTCCGGTGCATTGGCGGAAGAACGGGTCCGCAGGCAGTTTGTCCTCGGTGAATCTCCTTCCCTTCTCGGTTCCCGCGACCGCGGCACCATCCGGTGTGCCGTTCGCGTCGAGCCAGTCAGGGCTCCAGGGAGTTGCAGACCAGGTGTCAGCTGAGGTCTCTCGCAAGCGCGTGAGCGACGCCGCACGACGTAGCCGTGCCGAGAGCGCTGGGGCGGTGACCACGGCGTTCAAACGCCCATCCCGCACCGACCACCTGCGGAGGAGGTGGCGGATCAGCACGGCAGTGTCGAGGTCGGCGCTCTCCGGATCCGCACACGTGTGCACGAGGCGGTCATACAGATCGTCACCGAAATAGGGGACACCCGTCCGGTCCACTGTTCGCAGAAAAGTGCGCAGCAGCTCGTCCGGGTCGAATCGGGCGGCCGTCATACTCGCGGCCATAGCACCACCACACCGCAGGCAATGGTCGACACGGCTGGGTTCGCGACGCCGTCGACAAGGGCCGCTCCGAGCGCTTCCTCGCGCTCCAACTCCAGTTGCGCCGCCCGACGCTCGGAATCCGTCGGCAGTCGGCGTGCCCTGGCACGGATGACCGCCACCCTGGCTGCGACCTCCTTACGGGCTCGTTGGGCCGACACCGCGGGCTCTGTACCAAGGATCGGCAAGGAACGCAGGTGCTCGAGCGCCGTATCGGCGCTCATTCGGCAGAGCGGCTGCCAGTCCGGCAACGCGGCGAGCACGTCGTCCCAGACCCGTCCCCGCAGTACCTCGTCGGAATCCGGGTTGAACGGCGCCTCCAGTATGTCCAGCATCGAGTCGGGCGCTGTGCCATTCGGATCGGTCCACACACGCACGACGCTCGGTGGGAAGAGCGCGTCTCCGCGACGTCGGAGCCGCCGCCGGACCGCTTCGCTCTCAGCCGCCAGATGCGCCGCGTCGAACTCCACCAGGAAGTCGCATGACATCCAAATGGCCGGCTCGCGCACGGTACTGCTCGGACGGACGATCGCCCTGGTGCGACCGCGCTCGTCCGTTCGGAGGTACCGATCGATCCAGTCGACGAGCGGGTCTCCAAGCCTCAGGGGCGCTACTCCTTTCTGGCGCGTCGCTACCGATCGCGAATAGGCCCGCGGGCGGCGCAGCAGTGGGAGTACTTGGGCGACGTGGTCGTCCGGCAACCCGGGGATACGCCGACGGCTGGTATGGAAGCGCAACAGTTGTTCGTCCTCGTTCCACTCTGCCGGCAGGCCGATGCCACCTCGCATCGAGATGAACCGCTGGAACGCGTTCCGCAGACCTTCGACGTTGTCCTCTGCCGCGCGGAGCTCAGCCATGCTCGCATCATCGACGTCAGATGCCGCCGTGACAGATTCGATCTCCTCCAAGCTGTCGACCTCGACGCGTTCGTTCTCGATCTCCTGCTGGAGAGCACTCAGATCCTGCGAGAAGGCGTCACTGCCTTCGCGCTCCAGTCGCGTGATCAGCTCGTCAAGGACCTCGGCGAGTTTGCGCTGCAGGGTCGCGACCGACGCATTGAAGACGCCGATGCCTTCGTGGAGCAGGCGGACGTGTCCGGTAACCCATTCGCTGTCGGGCTCGACAAATACCACGACCTCCGCGGGTTCGGTCCGGAAGGCGAACCGGTCGAGACGCCCGATCCTCTGTTCCAGTCTGTTGGGATCCAGTGGTAGATCGAGATTGATGATCACCTGCGCTTCCTGCAGGTTCCTCCCCTCTTCAAGCGTGATGTCGCCAACGAGAACGCGGCCTCCTGATTCTTTAAGGAATCGTCGGACCTCTTCCTCCTGCTGCGCTCTTTCCATCGAACTAAGATGTCCCGCGACAGAGCTACCCCATCGTTTCCGCGCCGTCTCGTAGAAATCGCGCGCCAAGTCAGACGAGGTGCCGACCACCACTACCTTGAGGTCCTTGGCCAGCCGGTCGTCTACGACGTCGCAAGCACGGCGGATTCGCGCCTCGGTATCGATGCTCTGCAACCGCGCGATCATGGCTTCACGCATGGACCGCTCGTCACCATGGAAGGCGCGACTCCTCTGAAGGTAGTGGAGCATCGAACGAGGTCCGCCAAGAGCATGGAGAACCATGTATGCGAATCGCTTGGACGCTTCATGCCCTGCAGAGGTAGCGGCCAGAAATTCTCGATATTGATCGAGAAAGTCATCCACCAACGCGCGCGTAGGGTCATGTATCGGCAAGAAGACAGGCCGGCGGCCTACTACCGGATATTCTCGCGCGACGCCATTGCTCCGTCGATTTCGGATCATCCGACGACTGATACGATAGGTCTCTCTCACATAGTAACTCAGATCCGACCATGCGCTGGCTTCGACAGTCTCGGCTCGACACTCCTCCACCAGCCGAATTACTTCGGGATCCGTTCCGTGCATCGCCAAGATAGCATCAAGCGCCATTCTCTGCTTATATGGACTGATGCGTCGGTAGGTCAGCAACTGCAGATACTGCGCCTCCTCCACTCGCTGACGCACCCGCGTCCGCAGAGAATCGAGGCTGTTGATCGGATACGCGACCGGATCGACTAGATTGAGAAGACCGAGCAGGTCGGCGAGATTGCCGTTCATCGGCGTGGCTGAAAGCAGCAGCAGGCCGTTGGCCCTATGGAGATCGCCGCGCACACTGGAGTTGCCCGACAGCAGCGGCAGAAGCCGGTGAGCCTCGTCGATCACCACGATCGCGTGTTCGCGGAGTCCTGGCTCACGGATGAGGTCGGCGTGGGAGACGAGACGGACTCGCCCGCCGCCCCCCATCTCCTCGCCCAGCAGAAGGCGGTCGCGAAGTTCGTCGCTCCACTGCCGGCGCAGAGTACTGGGAACTGATATGAGTGCCGTGGCTTCATCATCGTCGATCAGCAACTGCCGCACGACGAGGCCGGCGACGACCGTCTTCCCCAGGCCGACTTCATCCGCGAGCAGGTAACGGGGCACCGGGTCGGACAGCACTCTCGCCACGGTGTCGAGTTGATGCTGGTAAAGCTCAACGGGGGCCGACAACACGGCGGTATAGCCCCTGGAAACCCTCCGCTGTAGCACCAGTTGGTCGAGAAGAGCGCTGCGCGCTTCGTAGTACTCAGGGGAGTCGCAGAATCCCCGGACCAGAGCGCTGACTGGATCGGTCAATGGCCGATCCCAGCGGATCTTGAACTGGTCGGCCGACAGTTTCAGATCGGAGTCCAGACCAGGAACGCGAACCAGGTACTCCCCGAACCCGCTGAGCCCGGCTACCTCCGCCCCGTGCCAACCGTAGGGTCGGCCCTTCACCCAGACACGCGATCCCGGGGAAATGCGTGGCACGGTCAGATCCTGCACAGGGACTGTCTTGCTGACCTCCGCGTAGTCCGGGATGTCCGTGTAGACGACGACAGCGCCTTCCGGCCGCCTTTCGCGGCAGAAGCCGTACCCCAGATCGCTGGACCGCGCCTGCACCCAACGACCGACATAGGCGTCAGGTGAGGAGTGTCGCCTCAACAAGTCCGCACACCCTCACATTGCTCAGAGACAGCTTCTCATAGTAGATGCTCTCGCCCACTGGCGTCGCTCCGACCGCAAATTTTCGACCGAATCAGGCCAACTCAGGAGATGAGAGACTACTGAGCGCAACAGACCCACCTCCACCACTCCATAAGTGCGCACAAGAAGTAGGTGAATCTCTCACGGAGAGTGTCCAGATAAACACAGTGGCACAGCGCGAATTCGACTGCGGCAATAAAAGGGCCAGATTAGTAACGGCGACGATACCGACCTTCGCCGCCTCCGTCAAACGAAGTCGTCCCATTTGCGAATACTCACAGAGAGTGACGAAGGTGCCGTCCGTCGCACAGTTGTCCACAGCACTGTCGGCTTGCCGAAGGGAGGGCTCGTTGTAGGGTCGAGGAACGTATATCTCGCCCATAGATGCGTTACAGAGGAGGGACCACAGGGAGTATTCCTAATCAGCCACAAGTTACCGTTCAGTCACCTGGACGGTCCCTTACCCGGCGCCGGCTTGTCCCGAGAAGAGAAAGAGGAAAGAAAAAGCCGTCGGGTCACTGCCGCGTGCCGTAACGCAAGTGGTGGTCGGCGAGAGGGTGCCACCTCCCGCCGACCGGTGCGAGCGCCAAGGCACGTCAAGAGCACGCCTCACAGCCGAGAGGAACTCGATGACGCCCGAGCGTCCGCGCAGTCATTCCATGTTGTGGATGGTGCTTCGTCAAACCGAACCACCTGCACCGGGAGATCCGGTGGAGCGCTGCCGGGCTGGCGATCACCTCTGGGGTCCAGAGCTCGATCGATGCCAGATCTGCGGTCTTCCCTACGCGGAGTTCGATGATCTAGAGGAGTGAGAGGAGGTACAGCCCGGGCAAGCCCTCCCTGAGAGAGGATGGTTCTCCTCATCAGGGAGGGCTCAGCTGTTCTCACCAGGCCGCGCCCTGCGTGCAGGTGAACGGGGACATCCATCCCTGCCGACTCCGCCTCCGCTCCGAAGTGCCGCGAAGACGGGAGCTCGTACCGCTAGTCCTGATGCTCACCGCTCGGTTTCCGCTCCTCAGTGTCCTCCAGAGCGTGTTGCCGGATCTGTTCGAACAGGGCCGAAGATCCCTGGAGGCCGCGCATCAGCGTTTCGATCGTCATGAGTGCCAGGCCCTGCTGAGGGTCGGCGAGCACCAGCAACTTGTCGCCCGGTTCGATGCCGAGGTCACGTCGCGCCTGTGCCGGGATGACGATCTGCCCCCGCTCGCTCACTGTCACCGCCCCGTAGAAGCCTCGCCCCCCGGGGCCGTAGAAGGTCTTGCCTTCGTCGGGAGCCATCGAATCGCCTCGCCGATCATCAAGGATATGAATGATTCGCACGTCCAATCGTGAGTATCGTACCTGGTCATCCAGCTGACCACGTCCTGGACTCCAGAGCTTCCGTCCCGTCGCCCGATACTCCCGTGGCAGTGCGGCGGCGAACCGGCGGCCCTACCGGTTCGCTGGTAAGAGCTCCGTCAGGCCACTGTCGACGCCGCATGACGGGCGCCTGGAATGCGGCAACGATCGTCGCGCCCCCGGAAGTCACCGTCTGCGCATGGAGGGTGTTCGGCCGACGGCGACGTGGCTCACCGTGCTGGAGCGGCAGTTTCGCTCCGAACTGGATCTTCCTGAGCGTAAGCTTGCCCTGCGGATGCTGCGCGGAAACTGGCAGGCTAGTCGTCTGACACTGCGGTACAGTTTCGCCTTTGGCTAGCTCAGGACTGACTGCTCTATAGGCGTCGAAATAGCACGTCAGAGGGGTTGAACCTGCGATGTGTCGGACCACGGGTCTGGAGCGCTACTGCGCGAGCGAAGCACCTCTGGTGTCGGCGGGCACCGTTACGATTCCGTGCGGTGCAGCCTGCCTACCGCACTGTGAACGGCGATGCAGTCTCGCCAGCACCTCGACGAGCGGAAGGATCGGCCTGTGAACGGTGACAAGCGCAAGGCAGTCGTGCTGCTTAGTGGGGGTCTGGACTCAACAACCGTCCTGGCGATCGCTCGGCACGAAGGCTATGAAACGCACGCTCTGAGCTTCCGGTACGGGCAGCGCCACACCGAGGAGCTCGTTGCGGCTGAGAAGGTCGCCGCTGCGCTCGGCGCTGCTCGGCATGTAGTCGTGGACATCAACCTCGCGGTCTTCGGCGGATCGGCGCTGACCGATGACACGCTCGCTGTGCCACATCACGACAGCGCGGACCAGATCAGCACTGATGAGATCCCGATCACCTACGTGCCGGCGCGTAACACCGTCTTCCTCTCCTTTGCGCTTGCCTGGGCAGAGACCCTGGGGTCGTCCGACGTCTTCATCGGCGTGAACGCCTTGGACTACAGCGGGTATCCGGACTGCCGCCCTGAGTACATCGAGGCGTATGAGCGGATGGCCAATCTTGCGACCAAAGCCGGGGTGGAGGGCAAGCAGCGGCTGAAGATCCACACACCGCTGATCGAGTTGACCAAGGCCCAGACGATCCAGCGCGGTCTCGAACTGGGAGTCGACTACTCCTGGACACACAGCTGCTATGACCCGGTCGACGGACGTGCCTGCCAGACGTGTGACTCCTGCCTGCTGCGTAGCCGTGGTTTCGCCGAGCTCGGCCTGGTGGACCCATCCTTCTCTTCAACCTCTTCAGCGAACATCTGATCGCGGAGATGTACAGGGTCAAGGAGATTTTCTACACGCTGCAAGGCGAAGGCAGCCATACGGGACGCCCCTCCGTATTCTGCCGGTTCACCAGTTGCAACCTGTGGACCGGACGAGAGAAAGACCGGCACCGGGCTATCTGTAAGTTCTGTGACACGGATTTCGTCGGTACCGACGGTCCAGGTGGAGGACGGTTCAGGACGGCCGAGGACCTGGCCGCGGCGGTGGCCAAGACCTGGCAGGGACGCTCGCATCCACGTAGTCGACCGTATGTGGTGTGCACGGGTGGCGAACCGCTGCTGCAGTTGGATAACGAAGCGGTCAACGCACTGCACACCGAAGGGCTGGAGGTCGCCATCGAAACCAATGGCACTCGGCCGGCACCTGACGGTATCGACTGGATCTGTGTGAGTCCGAAGGCTGGCACTGAGTTGGTGTTGCGGTCAGGCCACGATCTGAAGTTGGTATATCCGCAGGTCGGAGCGGAGCCCGAACGCTTCGAGGACCTCGACTTCAGGAGATTCATGCTGCAGCCGATGGACGGCCCGGATTTGGCGGCCAACACCCAGGCGGCGATCGAGTACTGCCTCGAGCATCCCCAGTGGCACCTGAGCGCGCAGACGCACAAGACTCTGGGGATTCGTTGATCGAGATTTTTCGCGAGTTCGCATTTGAAGCTGCGCACCGACTCCCGAACGTGCCAACCGGCCACAAATGCGCGCGGCTCCATGGGCACAGCTTCCGCGTAGAGGTTCACGTGATCGGTGACGTCGATCCCGCAACTGGTTGGCTCATGGATTTCGCGGAGATCAAGGCTGCCTTCAAGCCGCTGCTCGACCAACTCGACCATTACTACCTCAATGACGTACCCGGGTTGGAGAACCCGACCAGCGAAGTACTCGCCAAGTGGATCTGGGACCGGCTGATCGACCAGCTGCCCCTCTCGGCGGTCGTGGTAAGAGAGACTTGCACGTCGGGATGTATCTATCGGGGGGAAAAGTGAAGCTCCAGGACGTTCAGGCGACCCACGACTCTCGTGGGATCGCCTTGGATGAGGTCGGAGTCGAAGGTCTCCGCTATCCGATTCTGGTGGCCGACGGACAGGGGTCGAAGAGAGAGACCGTAGCAACGGTGGCCATGTCGGTCAGTCTCGGCGACAAGATCAAAGGCGCGCACCTGAGCCGGTTCGTCGACGTGCTGCACAGTTGTCGAGATCAACTGACGGCAGCAAGCGTGGTCGCGATCGCTGAACAGGTGCGTGAGCGCATGGAGACGTCATCCGCGCGCGTCCAGATGTCGTTTCCGTACTTCTTGGAACGTGAGGCTCCGGCCACGGGCGCCCGAGCGTTTGTGGAATACGTCTGCGCAGTGACCGCTTCCAGCGGCACCTATGGCAATTCGCTCATTCTGAGCGCAGAAGTTCCGGTTACGAGCGTCTGCCCGTGCAGTAAGACGATTAGCGATCGTGGCGCTCACAACCAGCGCGGACGAATCATCATCGACACCATACCCGCAGAACACCCGACGGACATTTGGTTCGACGAACTCATCGATATTGCCGAGAGTGCTGCCTCCTCACCGGTTTACGCCCTGTTGAAGCGCCCGGACGAACGCCATGTGACCATGGCGGCCTATGACAATCCGGTCTTTGTTGAGGATATGGTTCGCAACGTCTCTCAGGCACTGAACGGCTCAAGACGAATTCAGTCGTACAGGGTACGGGCGGTGAACGACGAGAGCATCCACAATCACGCGGCGTATGCCGCAGTGTCCTGGACCGCTCCAACCGGAGGTGTCTGACCATGGCCGGCAGGATCGGTCAGTCGACACCGAGCGTGCACGTCGTGGTCACCTGCGCGAACCGGAAGCGACAAGTTATCCCTGAGCATCTTCAGTTGCATGTTCTACACAAGAGCAACGTCGACCGACGCTGCGACGAATGGGTGACCAGACTCTCGGCCATGCCATCGACCACCCCCGCCAGTGAGATGTACGCGGGAGAACATTGGCAGATCGCGAAGACCCTGGACCAAGTCGCAGGCGAGCACGCTTCCCTCTGGGTTTGCTCGGCCGGCTATGGCCTGATCCCCAATGATGCTCCGATAAGTCCCTATGCCGCGACGCTCGCCGTCGGGCAGATAGACTCGGTCGCCGGGACTGTCGAAGGAACCCGCCGATGGTGGACACGGTTGGCGAACTGGCCAGGGCCTCGACCGGGCTACCCGCGTTCCTTCGCGGAACTGGCCGGAGCAGATCCGGATCGTCCTATTGTCGCAGCGCTCTCGGAGTCCTATCTACGCGCTTGCTCAGACGACCTTCTTGAAGCGGCAGCGAAACTCACAGACAACTCCCTGCTTTCTATCATCGGACCTCGTGGACGGTGCCAAGCCATCGACGAATTCATCGTTCCGGTGAGCGCCGCTCTCAGGCCTGCCATAGGCGGTAGTCTCCTGTCCCTCAACGTTCGAGCGGC
Organism: Allonocardiopsis opalescens; assembly: GCF_003002095.1. Classification (GTDB taxonomy): domain Bacteria; phylum Actinomycetota; class Actinomycetes; order Streptosporangiales; family Streptosporangiaceae; genus Allonocardiopsis; species Allonocardiopsis opalescens. The sequence goes on from NZ_PVZC01000005.1 coordinate 416,815, forward strand.
AGCGCGGATACTTGAGATCGCGCGCGACCGCAGTGTTCCCTTCCGCCGCCCTCACTTGACTCAACTGATGGCAGAAGTCACAGCTGCGGCGCCGGAAGAGCGCGATCGCCGTCCGCCAGGCGTTCGCCTTAGTGATGATGAAGTGAGGCGCTTCATTGTTCAGTCACTGAATCGCGGCGGTCCGACTTCGGCTACTCGCTTGCTGCGTCGGTTGCGAGCCTCCGGAAAGTCCTGCGAACAAGTCCGCTTCAAAGCACTTTTTGACTCGATCACAGCGTCGGGAACTCTTTTCTGATGACAGCGAGGAACATAGCCCCGACCACTGAGGTGCGGGCACTTCGGGTTATTCAGGCGGAGGAATATCCTCTATACGTTTTCATGCTGCGCGCCCAGAACGTCCTCCAGTTCGCAGATATCTCACGGGTAAGCCGAGACGAGGCTGGAAAGTTAATCGGATACCAACGGCCCCGGGTACGCAAACACATTCAAGAAATCGTTGAGTACTTGGACAGCACCTCACCGATCCTGCCCAATCCGATCATCATGGCTCTCTCGTCACAAGTGAGATTCAGAAGCACTCGCGGCGGCAACCGCCATCCCGATGACGGGATCTGCGATACCGGACGACTGGTCATCCCGCTTCCGGAACAGGCTAAACCCAAGCCCGCATGGATTGTTGACGGACAGCAGCGCGCGCTGGCATTGGCTAAGACACAGAGACAGGATTTCCCGGTTCCGATCATGGCTTTTGTGGCCGAGACCGTCAATTTGCAGCGCGACCAGTTCGTAAGGATCAACAACACCAAGCCACTTCCTCGCGGACTTGTGACAGAACTTCTCCCCGAGGTGGACAGCCCCCTCCCACCTCGATTGCAGATCCGGAAAGCTCCTTCCAGTCTGTGCGACATACTGAACTCTGACAAGAGTTCACCATTTTTCGGTATGATAAAGCGTGCCTCGACAACTGCGAACAAGCAGCCTAAGGCGGTCGTCACTGACACCGGCGTGGTCGACATGATTCAACAGAGCCTCATGTCAGCGGCCGGATGCCTCTTCCCCTACAGAGATCTGGGCCGGAATGAGACCGACTTCGACGGCATCATCCAGGCTCTGTTCCTCTATTGGGCGGCGGTCCGTGACACCTTTCCGGACGCATGGGGGAAGCCTCCGGAGAAGAGCCGTCTTATGCACGGCGCTGGGATTCGCGCCATGGGCCGCCTGATGGACCGGATTCTAGGGATCGTCGATCCCCTGCATGTGCAGGCACCCCGGCTCGTACGCGATCACCTTGCGCTGGTCGCTCCGCACTGCCGGTGGACGTCAGGTACCTGGGAAGAGCTCGGTCATCGGTGGAACGAAGTCGAGAACACCACCAGGCAGGTGACGGAGCTCTCCAACTACCTCATCCGCGTCTACCAGAACGCTCGCCGGGAGCTTCCGTGAAGTTTTATTTCCCTGATAGCCAGGACCAAGTCAGCCCAACATATGATTTCCTTAATGAGGAATACTCTCCCTACCGCGTCCGGCAGCGTGACGACAAATATCCTCACGAGGTCCTCGAGCCTAGGCCTTACGATGGGATTCTGGTCAGCAAGGCGATAGTCGATGGGTCAGTAAAAGGGGCAGGGAAGTACACGATGCCTCAGCGGGAACGACTCTACCGATTCGGCGTTTCTAAGTTCTTTCGACTTCCCGAGAACATCACCACAATGGGAGACTGCGGCGCTTTCAACTATGTGAACGAAGAGTACCCACCCTACAGTGTCAACGAGGTGCTCAATTTCTATGAAGGCTGCGGATTTACGTCGGGTATCAGTATCGACCACGTCATATTCGGTTACGACCCGAATGTTTCCGATGCCGCAGTCGATCGTTCCTGGGTGAAGCGTCGCCAGATCTCGCTTCAATATGCTGAGGATTTCCTATCCGGCGTCGAGCAGCGCGGTCGCAATATCGAACCGGTCGGGGCCGCTCAGGGATGGAGCCCAGCAAGCTACGCGGACAGTGTCGCACGGCTTCAGGATTTCGGGTATCGCAGGATCGCCCTGGGTGGCATGATTCCCCTGAAGACTAACGACATTCTCGACTGTCTTGAGGTGATCGATAAGATTCGCCTCCCGGAGACACAACTTCATCTGCTGGGCATCACGAGAGTCGGCGCGATTGAAGAGTTCGCACAATACGGAGTGACGAGCTTCGACAGCACAGCTCCGTTTCGCCAAGCCTTTATGGATGATCGGAACAATTACCATACAGCTACGGACAACTTCACAGCGATTCGGGTACCACAAGTCGATGGAAACCCTAGTCTGAAACGCCGAGTCCTTTCCGGCGCAGTCTCACAGCCTTTGATCAAGTCAACGGAACGAGAGGCGCTGAAGCGCCTTCGATCTTATGATGCTGGACTTGCTTCTCTGGACGATGTTATTGAGGTCTTGAGCGAGTACGAACTTCTCGTCGATCCCACCAAGAAGAGCAGAATCTCTGCATATCGCCGAACCCTCGAAACTCGTCCCTGGAAGTCATGCGAGTGCACCCTCTGCCGCAAACACGGCATAGAGATCGTTATCTTCCGAGGAACAGAACGAAATAAGAGTCGAGGGTTTCATAATCTCGCTGTGTTTAATGGTAAGATTCGAGGCATCGTCCAGTCCTATACAGGGGAGAACTAATGGCCGACCGCTATACGCTTCGACTGCCTGCGTTGGAGGTTCGGCAGGGCTCTCGCAAGATCTACTGCTTCGCAGTCGACGGTAAGCGGTTGCCTGATTTTACAGCGGTTTCCCGGATTAGGCGTGATGGCGAAGAGCAACTGCACGGCTACCAACGACCGGAGGTCGCAAACCACATTCGGGCTATCCGCCGTTATCTCGAGTCCGGCAATGCCATGCTTCCGAACGCTGTCGTACTGGCATTCGATAGCCGGGTTACCTTCGCCCCGGCTGTCACGGCGGCTAATGACACCAAGATCGGATACTCCATTCCTGGAGAGCTGATCATTCCGGTGGACGAGACCCTGGTAGACGAACAGAAGCCGGCATGGCTGGTGGACGGCCAGCAACGCAGTGCCGCGATCAGGGATGCCGACATCGGCGAGTTCCCGGTCGCCGCCATTGCCTTTATTGCTGACGACGAAGCGGAGCAGCGATCACAGTTCATATTGGTCAATAACACAAAACCGCTGCCCAAAGGTCTCATCCATGAACTTCTGCCCGATACTACCGGCCACCTTCCTTACGCCTACGCACGGCGGCAACTTGCCACCGTGCTAATGACCCGCCTTAACGGAAAACACGAGGGCCCCTTTTATCGCATTATTGCGACACCCACGTCCCCAAAAGGATACATCAAAGATAACAGTATCCTCAAAATGATCGAGCACAGCATTTACGAAGGCGCTCTGTACAAGTATCGTGATTCTGATAACGGTTCCGGTGACGTCGAACAGATGCTCGCCCACCTAAATGCCTATTGGGGGCTCGTCAAAAAGTTCTTCCCGGAAGCCTGGAAAAACCCGCCACGCAAATCACGCCTAACCCATGGGGTCGGAATCCAGGCGATGGGCTTCATCATGGACCATCTTACAGATAATCTTCCCGTCCACAATATTCAAACGCATGTCGTCACCGATGCACTCGAGCGAATCAAGAAGTCGTCCGCGTGGATGTCAGGCAGTTGGAACTTCGGAGATGGCGAGGAGCGCAAGTGGAATCACCTACAGAACAACCCGTCTGATGTTCGGTATCTCACGAACGGCTTGAAGCGTCTCATCGGCCAACAAAGGTTGTTTGAGATCTCTTGAGTGACTGAAAGCAACTCATGTGACTGATGCCTGAAGCATTTCACGATGACCCCGGGCGAAGCCGTCCACAACTTGGTGACGGCGCCCGTTCGCGGGTCTTCCAGTTGCTGTTGGTGGGCTTGGCATCGAACATCGTCCACCGGGTCTTCCTTGGACATGTGGTGAGGTGCGGGTGGGCCAAGGCGCAGTGCCTCGGGCGAGGACACGCCGGTGGTTTCGTCGCATGACGACGCGTCGTGCCGTAGGGGCCGCTTTTTCCGTTAAGGCGGGTCATTGCGCTGGTGGGGCTGGTCGCGCTCGCAGAGTTGCGCGGAGGCCGGCGGGGAGGGGCGCGTCGGTCCGGAGGAGGCGGCGAGGGTTGGCGTGCCGCCCGAGGGGGCGGGCTTCGATTACCAGTTCGGGGGCGGGTACCCGCCGCCGGAGGGTGTCGGGGTGGTGGTCCGCGACCGCGGGGGGTCCCCGCCGAGGGGCTGTACAAGTACGCCTACGGCACCTGCGCCGACCTCGGCTGACATTCTGCGGCCCGCGTCATCACGCGTCGGCCAGCAAGGGGAGCAGCACGAGCAGCCAGAAGACCGCGGTGCCCGCCGCCTTGAGCGCGACACGGACGGCTACGCCGGCGAGTGCTGAGCCCGCTGCCGCCGTCGAGCTGGGGGCGCCGACAGCGGACGGCCCGGACCGTACCGTGCCCGTTCGGCCGTCCTCGCCAGCGTCCGACGCGGCCGATCGCGCGCCCTTCGGGCCCTCGGCACCAGCAGCGCACCGGGACGGCCGCGCCGCCATCGAACTCCCGGCTCCGGTGGCGCTCCGCGCGGCGGGCCGTGACGCCGCTGATCCGTGGTCGCCGGCGGCGAGCGGCCCAGCCGACCGCGTCGCCGGACCGGCGGTCTCCCCGCGGGCGGACGGTGCGTTCACGGCGGTGGTCACTCCCGGTCGGAGCCGGCGCCGAGGCGCTGCTCCAGCCGTTCGACGCGGGCGACGAGCGGTTCCAGCTGCTGCCGTACGGTCGCGGCCAGAGCCTGCGCCGGGTCGGTGGTGGCGGCTTGGGCGCGCAGGTGGACGTAGCCGGCCAGTGCCGCGCTGACGGCGCGGCGCGTCAGCCGGGGCTCGGCGCCGAGCGCGCGCAGCACCTGGCCGGCGGTGCCCTCGGGCTCGGTGACCAGGCCGAGCAGCAGGTGCTCGCAGCCGATGTAGTTGTGGCCGAGGGCGGTGGCCTCCGCCACCGTGAGTTCGAGCGCTCCGGCGGCCGGTCCGCTGAAGTGGAAGGACGCCTCCGCGCCGCCGCCCTCCTCGGCGCCGGTCGCCCGCTCCAGGTCGCGCTGGACCTGCGCCGGATCGATGTCGACGGCCCGCAGCACGTGCAGGGCCAGATTGGTGCCCTCGGCCACCATCGCCCCCAGCAGGTGGCCCGTCGAGACGTTCGGCGCGCCGTCGGCCCGCGCCCGGTCGATCCCCATCTTCACCACGGCGCGGGCCCGCCCCGTGAACAGCGGCAGCCGCTCGGTCAGATCGTCGGCGTCCAGCTCGCCCAGCGCCGTCTGCCGGATGGCGGTGATCCTGCGCACCGCCTGCTCAAGCGCCCGCTGGCAGATCGCCGACACCGGCACACCAGCGTCCTTGACCGCGTCCGCCAACTCGTCGGGCAGGTACACGTTGATCTTCGGCATGCCGCCGCCTCCTGTTGGGGTCATTGTGGAGTTACTCTATATGCATACCCCCGTTAGGGTTACATGTCGATACCTGACTAACCCCTATTAGGGAACACGCTGCTGAGCATCGCCGGACGCAGCTGATATGACCGACGGCACGGGAGACACCGAGACCGCTGGCGGTCACTCCAAGCGATCGAGCCGCCGCGCCAGCGCGGACATCTGAGCCTCGGCGGCGAGTCGCCGGGCCGCGTCCGTGTCGAGCGGACCGAGCGCGAGCTGGGCGGCGATGCGGGTGATGGTCTCGTCGGCCCCTCGTCGAGTGAAACGGGTGTTGGCCTGAACGATCGAGTCCAGGCGACGGAGCAGGGCGCGACGGCGGGTCGGCAGATCGTCGCACCATACGTTGAGGAGGCCGTCGCGCACGGGGACGTAGGAGCCCAGCGTGGTGATTCCGAGCCCCTTCTCGCCGAAGGCCGATGGCCGGACGGTGGCGCGGATGAGGCCGTCGCCCCGGTCGTCAACGGTCAGCGGGCCCACGCCGCGCTTGTCCAGCCAGTCGCGGACATGCTGGAGGAGACCTGGGCCGACGGTCTCAGCGCGCAGCGCGGCGGCGATCTCCGGAGTGTGCTCGCACAGCTCGGTCAGTTCGGGATCGTTGCCGTCGCGGGCCGGATCCGTCGCCTGTGTGTAGACGACGGACCTGACGGCTCCGTCCGGGTCGACCGCTCGGACCAGGTAGACCGGCAGGCGCACCTTCAGGCTGCTGCCCAGCTGCCGCGGCTCGTCTATCCGCTCCGGCAGGTTGAAGCGCTCACGGTCCGGGAGGGCCGCCAGGGCCGCCAGGGCGCCGGAGTCCAGGCCGGTGTCGGTGTCCAGCACGTGGTACGGCCACCGCGTGGCCGCGTGCTCGCGCCACTCTGCGGTGGTCAGCATGGTGACGGTGCGGGACTCGTAGTAGGCGCGGGTCAGCGGACGCGAGGAGAAGGCGTCGAAGTACAGGCGGCGGCGGTCCTCGCGCGTGAGGACATAGCAGGTGCCCTCGCGCACCGAGCGGAGGCCGATGCCGGTGAGGACGAGGCGGCCGTTCTGCTCGTCCAGGTGCCCGATCGCGCCCAGTACGCGAAGGGCGCGGTCGACCAGCGAGCGGTCCAGGCAGAGGAAGTCCGCGAGTTCGTCGACCGTGCCCAGCCCCGCCTTGTGGATGCCGAGTTCGAGGAAGCGGTCGATGAGTTCGTAGGGCCGTCCGTCCGTGATCGTCGCGCTCACCTCGACCTGCCACACCGGCAGCAGCAGCCGGAAGACACGTACCGGGGTCCAGCCGATCCGGAACGCCACGTCCTCGATCGCGCGGACGGCGGGGTAGTGGATCAACTCCCGCGTCATGCCGCGCCCCCCGACAGGTCCCCGGCCTCGCTCCCGCGGCGGAGCCGCGCGGTGATGGCCTGGTGGTGGTGGACGTCACCGACGCGCAACAGGTGGTCGCGGAGGGCGATGGCCAGCTCCCGGAACGGCGGGTCGGTGGCGCTGACCAGGGTGCTCATGTCTCCGACGAGAACGAGTTGCCGCTTGGCGCGGGTGAAGGCGACGTTCAGACGGCGGAGTTCGCGGAGGAAGCCGACCTTGCCGTCGGGGTTGCTCCGGGTGAAGCCGAACAGGACGACATCGCGTTCGCCGCCCTGGAAGGAGTCGACGGTGCCGACGTTGAGCCTCACCAGTTCGGCGTCGCCCACCAGCCGGTTCAGCTCGCTCATGACGGCCCGCCGCTGCGCCTGGTACCCGACGATCACCGCCCATTCGGCGCCTCGGCGGTGGTAGTGCTCGGCCAGCCGCACCAGCAGCTCCGCCTCCGCCGGATTGTGGTAGCCCTTCTGCCCCCAGCGTTCGCGGTACCTACCCGAGCCGCCCGGCACCTCACGGCGCCGTCTCTCGGGCAGCCGCGAGGTGTCGACGAAGGCGAACGGGGCCGCGAAGACGGGGTCGCTGTGCTCCCGGTCCCCCGCGGTCTCCAGCCTGCGGGCATAGAAGCGGTCCGAGGCGAACTCCGCGATCGCGGCCGGCATCCGCCGCTGGACCGTCAGCATCGTGCTGTGCTCGGCGGGCAGTCCGTGGACCAACTGCTCCAGCGCGCTGGTGGTGAGCATGCGGACGATCGCCGGATCACCCGCCCGCCTGCCCCAGTGCTCCACCTCGGTGTCCAGAAACGGCGGCAGCTGCATGTGGTCGCCGACGAGCACGCCCCTGCGGGCACGCGTGAGCGGGACCAGAACGTCGGGGACGCCGATCTGCCCTGCCTCGTCCACGATCGCCAGATCGAAGTCGAGCTCGGACACCTCGGGCCGCGAGGCGGCGCCGATACAGGTGGCCGCGACGACGTCGGCGTAGCGGATGAGCTCGGAGTGCAGCCGTTCGGGAGAGCCTGACACGGCGTCGCGCCATTCCTCCAGCAGCCGCGCCCGGGAGCTGTACAGCGGAAGGCCGCGCGACAGGAGCGAGTACGCCGCGTGCAGTCGGCGTTCCTGCTCGTCGGTGTCGGCGACCGGCGGCACCGGCTCGAGCGGCATGACGGCGAGCAGCGCCTCGCGGCAGGCCGCGACGGCCGCCACCGCGTCGTCGCGGTGCCGGGCCCGCTCCTGTGCCGCGCCGTCCACGCGGTCCGCGGCGGCCCGTACGGCGGGGTGGTCCCTGGTGGCCTCGTGGAGCGCGCGTTCGGCCTCCGTGACGGCGGCGTGCAGCCGCGCCGCCTCCGCGCGCGACCGGACCGCCTCGTCGCCCGCGGCGTCTGCGCGCCGCTCCAGCCGGCGCGCGTACCAGCCGAAGAGCGGACCGATCAGCGGGAGGACGAGCCGCGCCCTGGCGCGGTCCAGTCGGCTGCGGAGCCGTTCGAGCCGGGCATCGTGGTCGTCGGCCCGGCGCAGCCCGTGCTGATACGCGGCCAGCGACGCCTCCCACCGGAACTGCCGGTCACCGCCGACGGCTCGGCGCGCCGCGGCGAGGTCGGCACGGTGGGCGTCCTCGGCCGCCGCCGCGCGGCCGAGCGCATTCAGGCTCGCCGACAGCCGCTCCGCCCACTGTGCCGCGAACGCCACGTCCCGGTAGCCGGACATGGCGCGGTCGACTCCGTCCAATACCTGCTCGCGCAGATCGGCCGCCTGGTTCTCCAGGAGGTACGGCAGTCCGTCCGCGGTGACCTTCCCGGCGTTGCCGACCCGGACCACGGTCAGGTGACCGGGCAGCTTGGGCAGCACGTTGTCGACCGCCCGGTTGCTGTGCGAGGTGATCAGCACGCGGTTGGCCGACTTGGCCGGCAGTTCGGCGGCGGCGCGGGCGATCTGGCTGATGGTGCGGGTCTTGCCGGTACCCGGCGGCCCCTGAATGACGAACAGGTCGTCGACCGCGACTGCGCGGCGGAACGCCGTCAACTGGTCAGGGTCGAGCGGGACGGTCGGCTCGGCCTGCACCGGCCGGAAGCCGCGCGTCCGGTGGTAGGTGAGGACGTCGAGCAGGTGGGGGTTGCGCGACTGGCGGGTACGGAGCGTTTCGACGGCCTCGCGCTGCTTGGCGTAGACGATCCGGCTCTCGGTCCGATCGAGCCGGCCCTGCCCGCCGAGGTCGGCCCAGTCGATCCGGGTGTCGAAGCGGACCGTGACCGCGCGGCCGTCCACGCGGGTCACCTGGCCTCGCTGCGAGGGTTCGCCGTGCACCTGCACGAACTCGTCCTCCTCCGGAGCGGAATCGTCGGCGAGGTGGAAGACGTACATGGAATGGGCGCCTTGGCGTCGTTCACCGGTGGTGTCGACCTTCCGGTACGGGTACGTCGCCCCCTGCGCGGAGTCGATTTCGATCGCCTCGGTAGCGTCGATCACCTTGTCCAGCATGTCGAGCAGCAGGGACTGCCGAGGGTCCGGACCCGGGGCCCCCCGCTCGTCACCGGCCGCCGCCGTGAGCGCCCGCCACGCCGCCTCGATCTCGGCCCAGTGCGCGCTGGCCCGCTCCGGAGCCGTCCGCGGGTCCGGCAGCAGTGCCCAGGCCGACGGGCGCAGCCGCAGGCAGCCTGTGGCGATGCGGTTGTGGTCGTCCAGTCGGATCGAGCGGATCGCCGCGATGGTGAGTGCCTGCCCGTACTTCGTCGGATACAGCTTCACCGCGTAGTCGCGGCCGTACACCAGCAGACCGCTGCTCGTATTGCCGCCATTGCGGCGACCCGTTCGTGCCGGCGCTTCGATTGCCGCGGGGACCCCGCCGCCCCTGGTCCGCTCATTCAGATCGGCGACGATTCGCGCCGGATCGGGAAGAAGGCCCTGGCGGTCGGCGGGAAGTCGGCTCAGTTGTTCGTGCAGATTCCTGCTGGGCGTCAGAAACAGCGGGGACTGCAATTGAACAGGGAACTGACTCATGGGCGACTCCTCAATACCGGCCGTAGGCGGTAAGCAGTCGGCGGCCGAGTTCGGACAGGTCCGGCCGGTTGCCGGGCTCGGCCGCCAGGGCGTCGGCCAAGGCGCGGCCGGCTTCGGACGGCAGTCGGTCGGTGGGCACCGGCAGTGGGTGGCGCGGGTGCGGGGGCACCCCCATGACGAGGTGATAGGCGATTGCGGCGAGCCGGTAGGCGTCCGTGGCCGGGCCTGGCACGCCGTACCCGCGATGGCTCTGCTCTGGCGCCTGGTGGTCGCCCGGTCCCTCACCCGCGGCCGGCGGCTGCGCGGCCGCCCCGAGATCACGTGGCAGCAGCCTTCCGCCGCTCGCGGCGATGATTCCCGTGGGTTCGAGCAGCCGGTGGCTAAGGCCGTGCGCGTGGAGGCGGGCGAGGGTGCCGGCGAGTTCGGCCAGAGCGGTCAGGAGCCGTTGCGCGGGCCAGATGGCCAGTGGCCCGGCCGCCCGTTCCAGCAGCCGGGCGAGGGTGTCGCATGGTCCGCCGTCGGTCCGCTCGGGCCAGTGCAGGGCGAGCACGGAGCCCGTGGTGTCGGCACGGTGGACGACGATGCGCGGCAGTTCGGTCCGGCGGCCCAGCCGGTCGAGCAGCGCTGCCTCGCGGTCGAGCGCGCGGGCGCCTGGAGTCTCGCCGACGGTCGGCCGCAGGACGGCGTCGTGGCGGAGCCAGACGTAGCCGTGCGGCGAGGAGAGCCGCTGTGCGAGCGCTTGGTGGCGGCGCACGGCACCGTCGCCGGAAAGCGATTCGGTGACAGGGTCGTGCAGCAGCAGCCGCTCGCCACCGACACGCAGCTCGGCTCTGCCGCGCCACCCGACGGCAGGCGCGTCGTCCTGGGCGGCGACCACGATACGGCTGCCGTGGATGTTCAATTCACCGATGGAATGCGCCTGGACGAGATTTCCGGAGACGTTGCTGTCGGTGACCTTGTTCGCCAAGCGATCGCCGTCGGGATTCACGTCGCCATTCCGTGGTTCTTCCCGCTCCCCGCCGCGCCCGATCCGCGCCATGGATTAAGACCGCCCCTCGTTCTGCCTGCCGGAATCATACGGCAGTTGATCCGTTGTCGGCGACAAATGCGCACGATCCGGATTCGACACTGACGGAAAGCCGCTTTTCGCTGCTTTCACCACCGAATCGCGCCTGATTGTGTCCAACGAAGAGCCTTTGCGGCCGGATCCGGATGGAGGCTCCGCGTTCAGCACCTGGAACTCACGTCGTGTTCGCGCCGTGGGCTCCAGCGGTTTCCCGGCGGTGGCCGAACGACCGACCAGCCGGCCTCGGCTCCGCCGCGGTCTCGCGACCGGCACCGTCCGAGCGCGTCTGCTCGCACCCGACCCGCCCGACCCCGGGAGCGCTTCGACGACGCCATAGGACGCCGATGGCCTCGGGAAACGGGTTCTGGGGCGGGTCGGGGGTGGCTAGGGCGTCGTGGGGCGGGCATCCGGGGCGTCATGGGCGGAGTCGTGGTCGGGACGTGTTCGTGGACGGATCGGGCGCTGGTGGCCAGTGGGTGGTATCCGGTGGGGGCGCGGACCGCTGAGGGGCGCTTGCGGTATTACGCGTCGGTGTTTCCGGTGGTCGAGGTGGACGCCTCGTTCTATGCGCTGCCGGGGGCGGAGCGGAGCCGGGCCTGGGTGGAGCGGACGCCCAAGGGGTTCGTCTTCGACGTCAAGGCATTCGCGCTGATGACCGGGCATCGGGCGCAGGTCGGGCGGCTGCCGCCGGAGTTGCGGCCGTCCGGGCCGCCGACGCGCTCGGTGGGCGTTCGCGATCTCGGGCCGGACGGGGAGCGCATGGTGTGGCGGGCCTTCCTGGACGGGATCGCGCCGCTGCGCGACGGGGACCGGCTCGGGAGTGTGCTGCTCCAGTTCCCGCCGTCGTTCGCGCCCGGTCCGGGTGCGCGGGCGCGGATCGCGCGCTGCGCCGAACTGGCCGAGGGCGTGCCGCTCGCCGTCGAGTTCCGCCATCCCGCCTGGCTGACCGGCGGGCGGCGTGCCGGGACTCCGGCGCTGCTGCGCGAGCACGGCATGGCGCTGGTCGCCGTCGACACCGCGCAGAACCTGCCCACCTCGATGCCGCCGGTAGCGGAGGCGACCTGCGAGGGACTGGCCGTCGTCCGCTTCCACGGCCGCAGCCCGCACTGGGGCACCGGCAGCAAGGAGGACCGCTTCCGGCACCACTACACCCGCGAGGACCTGCTGCCCTGGCTGCCGCGCGTCCGCCGCCTCGCCGAGGGCGCCGACAGTGTGCACGTGCTGTTCAACAACTGCTGCGGCGACGCCTCCGTCACGGCGGCGCGCCTGATGAGCGAGCTGCTCGAAGCGGCGGACTGACGGAGCCGACGGGACCGCGCCCGCGCCGTGGCCGGTTATGGTCCGCAGCCCTTCGCAGTGATCGAGTGGGTTTACCCGCAGCGGAAGCGCCTGTTAGAGACGGTCATTTGGCTACTGAAAGTAATTGTGCGCGTTGTGGGTCGGTCCGGGGCTGCTGATACTGAGCGTGGCGGCCGCGGTTCGATGCGGTCGGGCATGGCGACGGAGGAGCCCTTGCCGATGCGACGACTGTCCTCGCTGGCGGCCGCCCTGGTCCTGTCCGGCGCCGCCTGCGGTTCCGCCACGGCGACCGCCACTCCCGGCCTGGCCTGCGCGCCCTCGGTCGACCACACCGCCGATCACGTCTCCTCGGTGTGCCGGGGGCACTCCGGCAACGAGTACACCGAGGTCCGTGCGGTCGCCGACTGCCGCGACCTCGGCGGCGGGGACGAGTACTCGGCGTTCGGCCCGTGGGTGCCCGGCGGGACCGACACCAGCCGCGCCTACTGCGATGCGGGCGACCCCGTCTTCGACGGCTCCCTCGAACTGCGCTGACCGGCTCCGGCGCACCCGTACGGCGGTACCCGCGCCACTCAGGCCGGTTCCGCCGTGACGATCTCGATCAGGGCCGGGCCCGGGTGGGTGCGGGCCTCCTTGAGGGCCTGTTCGAACTCCTCGGGAGTGCGGGTGCGGGCGGCGTGGGCGCCGAAGGAGCAGGCGTAGCCGACGAAGTCGGGGTTGTGCAGGTCCGTGCCGCTGACGCGGCCGGGGAAGCGGGCCTCCTGGTGCTGGCGGATGGTGCCGTAGCTGCTGTTGTTGACGACGATGATGAGGACGTCGGTCTTGTAGCGGGCGGCGGTGGCCAGCTCCTGGCCGGTCATCAGCAGGCAGCCGTCCCCGGCGAAGGCGACGGCGGCGCGCTCGGGGTGCACCAGCTTGGCGGCGATCGCGGCGGGGAGGCCGTAGCCCATCGCGCCGGACTGGGTGCCGAGCTGCGAGGGGTAGCGCGTGAAGCTCCAGTGGCGCTGCGGCCAGGCCGTGTAGGCGCCCGCGCCCGCTGTGATGATCGTGTCCGCCGGTAGCCGCTCCTGGAGGATGCGCAGGTAGGGCGCTGGATCCACGCCGGACGCCGGGGCGGGGCGCTCGCGGGTGAACAGGGCCCGCAGCTCACGGGTCCACGCGGACCGTCCGGATGCCGCGGGGCTCCCGGCGGCCTCCGCGCTCACCCCCGCCCGCGCGGACCCGACGGTGTCCGCCAGGGCGGTGGCGAAGGCGGTGGGGCCCGAGACGATGGCGAGGTCGGCGCGGTAGACCTGGTTGAGGACGTCGGGCGAGGGGTGGACGTGCAGCAGGCGCTGGGCGGGATGGGGCGCGGACAGCAGACTGTGGTTCTCGACGGTGAGCGCGTCGGGGCGGGTGCCGATCAGCGCGACCAGGTCGGCCTGGCCGACGCGTTCGGCCAGGCCCGGGGTGGTGTTGAGTCCGAGCGTGCCGACATAGGACGGGGAGCGGTTGTCGATGAGGTCCTGGTGCCGCACGGCCGTGGCGACCGGGAGGCCGCGGGCCTCGGCGAAGCGGCGTAGCGCCTCGGTGCCCTCGGGGGTCCAGCCGGAGCCGCCCGCCACCAGCAGCGGGCGGGCGGCGGCGTCGAGTTCGGCCAGGAAGCGGGCCAGGTCGGCCGGTGCGGGGGCGGCGGCGACGGGTGGCGCGGCCGGGACGACCGGGGCGTCGGTGCTGTGCATGAGCACGTCGTCGGGAAGGGCGACGACGACCGGGCCCGGCTCGCCGGAGACGGCCGTGTGGAAGGCGCGGGCGACGAGTTCGGGGACGCGGTCGGCCCGGTCGATCTGGAGCACGGCCTTGGCCAGCGGCGCGAACATGGCGCGGTAGTCGACCTCCTGGAAGGTCCGCCGACCGGCCTGGTCGGTGCCGACCTGGCCGACGAAGAGCACCATGGGGCTGGCGTCCTGGTGCGCCATGTGCACGCCGATACTGGCGTTGGTGGCTCCCGGCCCTCTGGTGACGAGGCAGACCCCTGGGCGGCCGGTCAGCTTCCCGTAGGCGGCGGCCATGATGGCGGCACCGCCTTCGTGGCGGTTGGTGATCAGCCTGATGCGGTCGCGTGCGTCGTACAGGCCGTCGAGGACGGCGAGGTAGCTCTCGCCCGGCACGCAGAAGGCGAGGTCCGTTCCATGCTGGAGCAGCTGCTCCACCACGACGTGTCCGCCCAGACGGTGGCTCACCCGCGTCACGCTCCCGTGCTCGCTCGCTCAGTCGCCGGTTCGATCAGTTGATCATATCTTGGTATATCAGGATACAGCCTACGTGATCGCCACCGCCCCGAAGGAGCCCCCATGACCCCACCGTCCGTCGCCGACACCGTCGACGTGGCCGTCGTGGGCGGCGGCATCGTCGGGCTCGCCGCGGCGCGGGCGCTGCTGCGCGCCCGCCCCGGGCTCCGGCTCTGCCTGCTCGAACGCGAGCAGGGCTGGGGGCGGCACCAGACCGGCCACAACAGCGGGGTGATCCACAGCGGGCTGTACTACGCGCCCGGCAGCCTCAAGGCGCGGCTCACCCGCGAGGGCCTGCGCGAAATGTACGCCTTCTGCGCCGAGCAGGGCCTGCCCGCCGAGCGCTGCGGCAAGGTGGTCGTGGCCTCGGACGCGAGCGAGCTGCCCCGGCTGGAGGCGCTGTACGAGCGCGGTCGCGCCAACGGCGTGCGGGTCGAGCGGCTGACCCGCGCGCAGCTGCGCGCACGGGAGCCGCACATCGCCGGTGCCGCGGCGCTGCTGGTGCCGGAGACGGGCATCACCGACTACGGCGCGGTGGCCGAGCGGATCGCCGCCCTGCTGGCCGAGGACGGCGCCGACCTGCGCCTCGGCACGACCGTGCAAGGGATCGAGACGCACGGCGAGGCCGCGCTGGTCGCCACCGACCGCGGCACGCTGCGGGCCCGCCAGGTCGTCACCGCCGCCGGGCTGCACAGCGACCTGCTGGTCCGGGCGAGCGGCGCCGCGCCGAAGGCGGCGATCGTGCCCTTCCGCGGCGAGTACTTCCACCTGCGGCCCGAGCGCACCGACCTGGTGCGGCACCTGGTCTACCCCGTGCCCGACCCCGCCTTCCCCTTCCTGGGCGTGCACCTGACCCGCTCCGTCGACGGCGGCGTGCACGCGGGGCCCAGCGCCGTCCTCGCGCTCTCCCGGCACGGCTACCGGCGGCGCGACGTGTCGGCGCGCACGCTGCGCGAGCTGGCCGCCAGCCGGGGCCTGCGGCTGCTGGCCCGCCGGTACTGGCGCGCGGGCCTGGCCGAGATGGCGCGCTCGGCCGCCAAGCCGCTGTTCGTCCGCGGGGTGCGGCGGCTGCTGCCCGAGGTGCGCGGCCGCGACCTGGTCCGCGCCGAGGCGGGCGTCCGCGCCCAGGCCCTCACCCCCGACGGCGCGCTCGTCGACGACTTCCTCTTCCAGCGCGAGGGCCGCTGCCTGCACGTCGTGAACGCCCCGTCCCCCGCCGCCACCGCCTCCTTCGCCATCGGCCGCGCCATCGCCGAGCGGGCGCTGAGCGAGATCGCCTAAGGCTCCGGCCAAAAGGGAAACGGGATAAAACCGCTGTGGTATACCAGGATTATGTCCACTCCTGACCTG
Source organism: Allonocardiopsis opalescens (assembly GCF_003002095.1). Classification (GTDB taxonomy): domain Bacteria; phylum Actinomycetota; class Actinomycetes; order Streptosporangiales; family Streptosporangiaceae; genus Allonocardiopsis; species Allonocardiopsis opalescens. The sequence goes on from NZ_PVZC01000005.1 coordinate 432,648, forward strand.
GCCGCCCAGGCCGCCGCGCTGCCGCCGCTGGGGGCGTCGCGGTCGCACTCCGACCTGGTGGCCGAGTCGATCCGGCAGGCGATCCTGAGCGGGCAGCTGCGGCCGGACGAGGTGCTAGTCGAGCGGCGGCTGGCGGAGATGCTGGGCGTCTCGAAGACCCCGGTGCGCGAGGCGCTGATCCAGCTGTCCGGCTCGGGCCTGCTCAAGGTGACCCGCAACCGGGGCGTGGCGGTGCGCAAGCTGAGCCACCAGGACGCCCGCCACATCTACCAGCAGCGGCTGCTGCTGGAGCCGTGGGCGCTCGCCAGCGCGGTGCGCCGGCCCGGTGTCGACTTCTCCCTCGCCGAGCAGGTGCTGGCCGGCGTGGAGAGCCTGGCCGTCGACGAGCGCTCGGCGGCGCTCGCGCTGGAGAACCGCCGCTTCCACCGGGCGCTGTACTCCCAGTGCGAGAACACCCTGGTCGTGGGCACTCTCGACGGTCTGCAGGATCTCACCGCGCTCGCCACGCTGAGCATCTTCTGGCGGCTCAGCCCCACCTGGGAGCAGGAGTTCCACGAGCACGCCCGCATCCTGGCGGCCGCCCGCTCGGGCCGCGCCGAGGAGGCCGAGCAGCTGGTGCGGCGCCATATCGAGCGCATGCTCGAACGCCTGGAGGACGCGCAGCCCGAGGGCGGCGGCTGAGCCGCCGGGCCTCAGCCCCGCTCGCGGTACTCCCGCAGCGTCGCCTCGTCGGGCGGGTAGGTGCCGCGCAGCGGCCTGCCCTCCTCGATCCGCGCCAGCACGAAGTCCTCCAGCCGCTCCTGCTCCACACCCGCACGCGCCACCTCGGCGGCGAGGTGCCGCGGCACGCACACGACCCCGTCGTGGTCGCCGACGATGATGTCGCCCGGGTACACGCCCACCTCGCCGCAGGCGATCGGCTGCTGGAGGTCGACGGCGTGGTGCTTGGCCAGGTTGGTGGTGGGCGCGGCGCCCGCCGCGAAGGCGGGCAGGTCGAGCGCTGCGAATCCGGCCATGTCGCGCACTGCCCCGTCGGTCACCACGCCCGCCGCCCCGCGCTCCCGCAGCCGGGTGGCGAGGATGTGGCCGAGCGAGGCCGCCCGGGTCTGTCCCCGGGCGTCGATGACCAGCACCGCGCCGGGCGGCGTCTGCTCGACCGCCCGCCGCTGCGGGTGGTCGTAGTCCTTGAAGACGGCGAGCACGTCGACGTCCTCGCGCGCCGGGATGTAGCGGAGCGTGAACGCGGGTCCGACCATGCGCGGCGTCGCGGGGTTGAGCTGCCGCGGCCCCTCCAGGAAGGTGTTGCGCAGCCCCCGGTCCATCAGCTGGGTGGTGATCGTGGCGGTGCTGACGGCGCGCAGCGCCTCGATGACGGCGGGGTCGACGGGGGCCGGGGCGGTGTCGCTCATGCGTCTCCTTGCGGCGGCTGGGCGCGGACGGCCGGCACCGCCGGCGCGGTGCCCGCCGGGGCGGCGGCCGGGTCGTGGCTGGTCCGGGGGTACGTCCGCGCCCGATGGATGTTTCCGGGGTATTGCCGTTGGGATATACCAACGTTACGGTATACCAACATATCAACCCGGCCGCTGAGCCGTTCGTCACGTCCGCCGCCGCACAAGACCCCCCTCCTTGAGCGAGGAGCCACGATGACCGACACCGCCCCAGACCCGTCCTCGACGGCCGCCGGCCGGCAGGCCGCGACCGCCGACCGGCCCACCGAGGCGGCCCCCGCCCCGATCCCCACCACGCTGCGCGGGTACATCACCTCGCTCGGCCCCGGGATCGTGGTGGCGCTGGCCTGGGTGGGCACCGGCGACCTGATCGACAACTCGGTCGCGGGCGGGAACTACGGCTACGCCCTGCTGTGGGTGCTGCCGCTCAGCCTGGTGTTCCGCTTCTTCTTCGTCAATCTGCTGGCGAAGTACCCGCTGTACAACGTCCGGCGCGACGCCAGCATCGTCCGGGGCTTCCACCGCACGCATCCGGTATTCGGCTGGCTGTTCCTGATCGCCTTCGCGCTCTACACCCACATCCTGCTCTCGTTCACCCTCAGCGGGGTCGGGACGGCGCTGGAAGGGCTGTTCGGCGGGCTGCCGACCTTCTGGTGGTCGGTCATCGGCGCCGCGTCGGTGCTGCTGGTGACCTTCTCCGGCGCCTACCGGCTGATCGAGCGGATCTTCAAGTTCGTCCTCGCCGCGATGGTCGCCTCCTTCGTGCTGGGCATCGTCCTGGTCGGCATCAACTGGGCCGAGTTCGTCCGCGGCCTGGCCTTCCAGCTCCCGCCCAGCGAGGGCCTCTTCGACTCCACCCTGATCGCCTCCAGCCTGGTGCTGGCCACCCTGGGCTCGATGACCAGCCTGTTCTACCCGCAGTTCCTCAAGGAGAAGGGCTGGACCACCCCGGCGCACCGCAAGGTGCAGCGCTACGACCTGCTGTTCGGCGTGGTCGTCGTCTTCTTCCTCGGTGTGGCGATCTGGGCGATCGGCGCCGAGGTGCTGCACGGCGGCCGCGGGGCGGAGACCGCCGCCGACATCGCGGGCGCCCTCGGCACCGCCATCGGCCCGATCGGCCCGTACATCTTCTACGCGGGGCTGCTCGGCGCCGCCTGGACGACGGTGGCCGGATCGCTGTTCGCCCTGAGCACGATGACGGTGGAATCGGCGCACGCCGTGCGCCCGAAGCGGGCCGAACGCTACCGCGAGCGGCCCAACTCCGACCCGATCTACAAGTGGATGGTCGCCTGGGGCCTGCTCGCCGTGCTGTGGTCACTGCCGAACGCGCCCGACTTCGTCGTGCTGGTGGTCGTCTCGCACGTGCTGACCTCGCCCTTCCTGCTGCTGATCCTGGTCGGGCTCTGCTTCATGCTGAACCGCAGGGACATCATGGGCGAGCACGTGAACAACAGGTGGGAGAACACCGGGCTGGCGGTGCTGCTGGTCTTCGTCGCGGTCGCGGCCTACCAGGGCATCCAGCAGACCGTCCTGATGTTCGTCTGAGCGTCGATGGACCTGGGTGACGGGCTGACATGGATCCTGCTCGCGGCCGCCACCCTGCTCGGCTCGTCCGTGCAGGGGGCCGTGGGCTTCGGGCTGGGCTTCACCGTGGTGCCGCTGCTCGCGGTGGTCGAGCCGCTGGCGATCCCGACCGTGCCGCTGCTGCTGGGGATGTCGCTGCTGCTGGGCACTCTCGTGCGTGACTTCCGCGCGCTGGACCGGCGCGGCAGCCTGCTGATGATGGCCGGCCGCGCCCCCGGCACGGTGGTGGGCGCGGCGCTGCTCGCCCTGGTCGCGCCGCACCTGCTGGGGCTGCTGGTGGGGGCGGTGCTGCTGGCCACCATCGCGGTCAGCGCCGCGCGCCAGGCGCCGCCGCTGAACTGGCGCACCCAGGTCGCCGCCGGCTTCGCGTCGGGGGTGATGGGCACCGCGGCCGGGGTCGGCGGGCCGCCGGCCAGCCTGGCCTACCGGGGACAGCCGGGCCCGGTCATGCGCGCCACCGTGGGCGCGGCGCTGCTCGCGGGCACCGTCATGTCGCTGGCCGCCGTCGTGCTGATGGGGCGCTGGGACTGGCGGCACGCCGCGATGGCCGCGATCCTGCTGCCCGTCGCCCTGCTCGGCCTGCGGCTGAGCGGCTTCCTCAACGACCGCCTCACCCCGGGCCGGCTCCAGGCCGCCGTGCTCGGCCTGGGCCTGGTGGCGGCCCTGGCGGCCATCGCCGACGCCGTGTTGCATACCGTGGCGGGCGCCGCATGACCTGCTTCCCCCGGCGCGGCGCCTGCGCGCCCGGGGCCACGCAACGACGACGAGAGGGCTGAGCGGATGACCACGCACCGCGACCCGACCCGGCTGAGGAGCCACCGCTGGTTCGGCGTCAACGACCTGCGCTCGTTCGGGCACCGGTCCCGGGCCAAGCAGATGGGCTTCGACCGCCAGGACTTCGCCGGGAAGCCGGTGATCGGCATCATCAACACCTGGAGCGACATCAACCCCTGCCACACCCACTTCAAGCAACGGGTCGAGGACGCCAAGCGCGGCGTCTACCAGGCCGGCGGCTTCCCGCTGGAGATCCCGGCCATGTCGCTGTCGGAGCCCTTCCAGAAGCCCACCACCATGCTCTACCGCAACCTGCTCGCGCTGGAGGTGGAGGAGCTGATGCGCTCCTACCCGCTGGACGGCGTGGTGCTGATGGGCGGCTGCGACAAGACCACCCCAGCCCTGGTGATGGGCGCGCTCAGCGCCGACCTGCCGGCGATCTTCCTGCCGGCCGGGCCGATGCTGCGCGGCCGGTGGGCCGGCCAGGTCCTCGGCAGCGGCTCCGACACCTGGAAGTACTGGGCGAAGCTGCGCACCGGCGAGATCACCCAGGAGCAGTGGGAGGGCATCGAGGACGGCATCGCCCGCTCGCCCGGCCACTGCATGACGATGGGCACCGCCTCCACCATGACCTCGGCGGTGGAGGCGATGGGGCTCAGCCTGCCCGGCGCCGCCTCCATCCCCGCCGCCTTCTCCGCGCACGCCCAGATGGGGGCGGCCACCGGGCGCGAGATCGTCGAGATGGTGTGGGAGGGCCGCACGCCGGGCTCGCTGGTCACCCGCGAGTCGGTGGCCGACGCCGTCACGGTGGTGCTCGCGCTGGCCGGGTCCACCAACTCCGTCATCCACCTGCTGGCCATCGCGGGGCGGGCGGGGGTGGAGCTGACCCTGGCCGACTTCGACGAGCTGTCGCGGCGGGTCCCGGTGCTGGCCAATTTGCGGCCGTCCGGGACGTACCTGATGGAGGACTTCTACGACGCCGGCGGGCTGCGCGGGCTGATGGCCCGCCTCGGCGACCTGCTCCACCTGGACCGCCCCACCGTCAACGGCCGCACGCTCGGCGAGAACCTGGCCGGCGCGCAGGTGTACGACGACGACGTGATCCGCACGCCGGAGACCGCGCTGTCCACCGAGGGCGGGCTGGCCATCCTGCGCGGCTCGCTGGCGCCCGACGGCGCCGTCATCAAGACGACGGCCGCCACCCCCTCGCTGCTGCGGCACACCGGCCCGGCGGTCGTCTTCGACGACTACGACGACCTCGCCGCCCGCATCGACGACCCCGACCTCGACGTCACGGCCGACTCCGTGCTGGTGCTGCGCGGCTCGGGCCCCGTCGGAGGGCCCGGCATGCCCGAGTGGGGGATGCTGCCGATCCCGCGCAAGCTGCTGGCGCAGGGCGTGGAGGACATGGTGCGGATCTCCGACGCGCGGATGAGCGGCACCAGCTACGGCACCTGCGTGCTGCACGTCGCCCCGGAGTCGGCCGTGGGCGGGCCGCTGGCGCTGGTGCGCACCGGCGACCTGATCGAGCTGGACGTGGCGCGGCGGCGGCTGGAGCTGCTGGTGGACCCGGCCGAGCTGGAGCGGCGCCGGGCGGACTGGCGGCCGCCGGTCTCGCCGTACCAGCGCGGCTACGCCAGAGCGGCGCTCTCCCGGATGGGCCAGGCCGACACCGGCTGCGACTTCGACTTCCTGGAGGGGCGCGGCGGCAACCCGGAGCCGGCCATCCACTGAGCACCGGTACGGCCGGGGCCGCGCGGCGGTCCCGGCCGTACCGGCACCACCCCGCGCCGCGCGGACTCGGGCACGGGCACGGGCGCCTCTCGACGCCGGTGGGCGGCCTTGCTGGCCACTCCTTGGTATCTTAATATACCAACATGCCGAATACTGACGAGAACACCCTGACCGAGCGCCTCGGCGGGGTGAACGCCGTCCTGATCGCGCCCTTCCGCGACGGGACCGGCCCCCTGGACTCCAAGCTCATGACCGAGCTGGCCCGCTCCTGCGACGAGGCCGGCATCCACGCCGTCACCGCCCTGGGCAACACCGCCGAGCTCTACCAGCTCACCGAGGACGAGCGGCTGGAGCTGCTGCGCGCCGTCGCGGCCGGCGCCTCGAACGCCGTGCGGGTGGCCGGCCTCGCCGGGGCGGCCCCCGACGCGCTGCGGCTGGCCGAGGCGGCCGCCGGGCTCGGCTACGACGCCGTCATGCTGCACGAGCCGCTCGACCCCCTCGCGGGCGACCGCGGCATCGCCGACTTCCTGGCCGACCTGGCGGAGCGCTCGCCGCTGCCGTCCCTGATCTACATCCGCACCCCCCGGCTGAGCAGGGAGTCCATCGCCCGCCTGGTCCGGCTGCCCAAGGTGGTCGGCGTGAAGTACGCGCGGCCCGAGATGAACCTGCTCGGCAGCCTGCTCGCCGACGAGGAGCTGCGCACCGCCTGCGCCTGGGCCTGCGGCTCGGCGGAGTCGATGGTCCCGGCCATGCGCGGGCACGGCCTGATCGGCTTCACCTCCGGCCTGGCCAATGTCCGCCCTGACCTGGCCCTCGGCGTCTACGAGGCGTCCCGCGACGGCGACCTCGGCCTGCTGGCCGAGCGGGTCAGGCAGGTCCTGCCCTTCGAGCTGATGCGCACCCGCGACGGCGGCCGGCACAACGTCTCCGTGGTCAAGTGGGCGCTGCGCGAGGCCGGCATGGACGTCGGCGGCGTGCGCGCGCCCTGCGAGGACCTGGGCGAGGCCGAGACCGCCGCCCTGCGCGGGATCCTGGCCGGCTGGCCCGCCGCGCCGGCGGCCTGACCGGCGCACCCCCACCGCCCCGGCCCGCCGCGCGGCCGGGGCGGCGCGACCCACGCCTCCCGCCGACGGGCGCCCGCACCCTCCTGGACCGGCCGGTCCCCGCACCGGGCTGGCCGTAGATCGAACTGAATGGAATACTGGTATATCAGTGTTCCACTACGTCGGCCGGAGCGCAGCGCCGGCGCGTCAACGGAGGGAGGACGGGTGCTCCCCGTCGTCTACGTCCCGCAGCCCGTACACCCCGACGCCCTCACCCGGCTCCGCGAGCACGCCCGCGTCGAGGTCGGCTTCGGCCCCGGCGCCCGCCCGCTGGCCGAGGTGGCCGGGCAGGTCCGCGGCGTCCTGACCCGCACCCGGCCGGTCGACGCCGCCGACATCGCCGCCATGCCGGAGCTGGCGGTGATCGCGCGGCACGGCGTCGGCGTCGACAGCATCGACGTGGCCGCCGCCACCGAGCGCGGCGTGCCGGTCTGCATCACCCCCGACGCCAATATGGTCGCCGTCGCCGAGCACGTCTTCGCGCTGCTGCTGGCGGTGGCGCGCAATGTGGTCACCGGCGACCACCGGGTGCGCACCGGCGGCTTCGCCGACCGCGACGCCCTCACCGGCGTCGAGCTGCGCGGCGCGCGCCTCGGCGTCATCGGCTACGGCCGGATCGGCGCCGAGGTCGCGCGCATCGCCCGCGACGGCTTCCGGATGGAGGTCGCCGGCCACGACCCCTTCCTCGGCGCCGCCGCCGTCCGCGCCCGCGGCGCCGAACCCGCCGGCCTGGACGAACTGCTCTCCACCTGCGCGGCCGTGACGGTGCACGTCCCGCTGACCGAGCGCACCCGCGGCCTGATCGGCGCCCGCGAACTCGACCTGATGCCGGCCGGGGCCGTCCTGGTGCACACCGCACGCGGCGGCATCGTCGACGAGGCCGCCCTGGCCGAGCGGCTGCGCACCGGACGGCTGCGCGGCGCCGGCGTCGACGTCTTCACCGCCGAACCGCCGCCCGCCGACAACCCGCTGCTGTCCGCCGGCGGCGCCGTGCTCACCCCGCACCTCGCCGGCCAGACCCACGGCTCCATGCGCCGCATGGCCATGGGCGCCGCCGACGCCGTCATCACCGTCCTGCGCGGCGGCCGCCCGCCCGCCGCCGCCGTCGTCAATCCGCAGGCGTGGGAGCGGGCGGCGGGCTGATCCCGCCCCGGGCGGCCGCGCGGCGGCAGCCTCAGCGCCGCCGCTGGAAGCCCCGGATCGCGACGGCCGCCGCGGCGGCGGCCACCGTCAGGCTGATGGCGAGGGCGATCGCGGCGCTGAGCAGGGCGGGCTGCCCGAGGGCGAGGCCGCGGGCGGCCTCGATGCCGTAGGTGGCCGGGTTGACCTGGGCGACGGCGCGCAGCCAGCCGGGCAGGCCCGAGGCGGGCACGAAGGCGGTGGAGGCGAAGACCAGCGGGAAGGTCACCAGACCGGCCACGCTCTGCATGAGCTCGACCCTGCGCAGCCAGCAGGCCAGCGCGATGAAGATCCAGCCTAGGCAGCCGCCGACGGCCAGGGCCAGCGCGCAGGCGCCGAGCGTGCCGAGCGGCCCGCCCGCGGGCCGGAAGCCGAACACGGCGGCCGCCGCGACCACGACCAGCAGCAGCTGGACGGCGTTGCGGACGACGTCGGCGAGGCTGCGGGCCAGCAGCACCGAGCCGGGCCAGACCGGCAGGGTGCGGAAGCGGGTGATGATGCCGTTCGACATCTCCTGGGTGAGGCCGAGGCCGGTGTTCAGTGCCGCCTGGATCGCGGAGGTGACCAGGATCGCGGGCACCAGGAAGTCGATGTAGCGCACGTCGGGGAAGCCGGGCGCGGCCGCGACGGAGGCGAAGAGCTGGCTGAACAGCACCAGCATCACCATCGGCGCGAACAGGCTGGCCAGCAGCAGCCGCGGGTCGAGCACCACCGCGCGCAGCGAGCGGCCGGTCAGCACCAGCACCTGCGCCGCGATCCCGGTGCCGCTCCAGGCCGCCTCGGGCGGGTCCGGCTCGGGCCCCGCCTCGGGCCGGCCGGCGCGGGCGGGCGCGTGCCCGGCCGCCGTCACGGCCGCCGCCGCGGCGTGCTCGGCGAGGGCGCCGGCCCGGCCGGCGGCTTCGGGCCCCCAGCCGCCGACGTGCCCCTGGGCGGGTGATCCGGGGTTCCAGTACCAGGCCACGTGCCGTCCTTCATCATGCCGCCCGCCGCGTCCCCATCAGGGAGAGGTACACGTCGTCCAGGGTCGGCTCGGTCAGCGTCAGCTCGTAGGGGCCGATCGGCGCGTCGTCCAGCGCGCGGGCGATCGCGGCCAGGTCGCCGGGGGCGGCGACCGGCACGGTCACCGCGCCGAGGTCCGCGTCGGCGCGCAGGCCGATGGTGCGCAGCGCGTACAGCGCGTCCGTCACGGCCTCGGCCTCGGCCGGGCGGGCGGTGGCGGTGCGGCCCCCGGCCCTGGCCTTCAGCTCGGCCGGGGTGCCGGAGGCGACCACCCGTCCGTCGGCCAGCACCGTGATGGCGTCGGCCAGTCGGTCGGCCTCGTCGAGGTACTGCGTGGTCAGCATGACCGTGGTGCCGCCGCGCACCAGCTCGCGGACGACCTGCCAGGCGGCGCGGCGCCCCGCCGGGTCCAGGCCGGTCGTCGGCTCGTCCAGGAAGAGCACGTCGGGCCGGCCGATCAGGCTCGCCGCCAGGTCGAGGCGGCGGCGCATCCCGCCGGAGTAGGTGCGCACCGGGCGGTCGGCCGCCCCGGCCAGGTCGAAGGCGTCCAGCAGCTCGCCGCCGCGCGCACGGGCGGCCCGCCGGCCCGCGCCGAGCAGGCGGGCGATCAGCACCAGGTTGTCGCGGCCGGAGATCTGCTCGTCGAGCGCGACGGACTGGCCGGTCAGCCCGATGCGCCGCCGCAGCTGCGCGGCCTGGGTGACCACGTCGTAGCCGGCCACCCGGGCGGTGCCCGCGCTCGGGCGGCACAGCGCGGTCAGGATCTCGATCAGCGTCGTCTTGCCCGCGCCGTTGTGGCCGAGCAGGCCGAGCACGGTCCCGGCGGGGACGCTGAGCGTCACGTCGTCCAGCGCCAGGACCGCGCCGAAGCGGCGGCTCACGCCGATCACCTCGATCACGCCTCGCCCTCCGCCCCGGCGGGCGCGGCCGCGACCCGCCGGATCACCAGCCGCGCCAGCCGCTCGTAGTAGCGGACGAACAGCAGTCCGGCCGCCGCCCCGGCCGCCACGGCCAGCGCCGCGGGCCAGGAGCTCAGGTCGGGGACGGGCGGACCCGCCAGACCGGCCAGGACGACGGCGAGCAGCAGCAGGTTGCGGACGATGATGGCGTGGCCCATCACCGAGCGCCGGGAGCCGAAGCAGCGGCACTCGGCGAAGACCCCGCCCCGGACGGCGCGCACCGCGACCGCCACGAAGACCACCAGCAGCACGCCGGCCAGCGCGAAGCCGGCCCGGGGCGCCACCGGTGGCAGCAGCAGCACCACCGTGGCACCCTCCCCCGCCAGGATCGCCGCCCCCGCGTACCCGGCGGTGCGCCCGGGCAGCGCGGCCAGCCGCCGGATCGTGCCGGTGAAGGACCGGAACCGGTCCGGGGGCAGCTTGCCGACGAAGGCGAGCGCGAACACCGCGCCGATCAGCGCCTGCGCCGCGAGGGTCAGCTGGCCGCTCACCGCGCCCGCCTCCGCCGCGCCGCGGCCCGCACCGTCATCGTCTTGTGGTAGACGCTCACCTCGTCGCGCTCGCCGACCGGCCGGCCGGCCACCTCCACCCAGGCGTGCGCCCGGAAGGGCTCGGTGCGCACGCCCGTGCACCAGTCCGGCCAGCTGCCGCCGAAGCGGCACAGCAGCGCGGTGGCGATCGAGCGCTGGAGGCAGCCCTGGCCCGCGCAGCGCACGCTCACCGTCACGACGGTGCGCCGGGCCGACAGCGCCTGGGCCTCCGTCGCGGGCCGGGCGCCGCGGCGCACCAGGCCGAGCACCGCGCGCAGCCGGCGGGGCCGCAGCCGCTGGAGCAGCCAGGCCAGCCCGACGGCGGCCAGCGCGGCCACCCGGCGGCGCCGCCCGACGCGCACGGACGGTTCGAGCGCGACCGGCATCGTCACGAGCGCACCACCTTGGCGTCGCGCAGGGAGGCGAGGAAGCGCTCGACGTCCGCGGCGATCCGGTCCGCGGCCGACGGGTGGCGGTCGCGCAGGGCCGCCAGCGCGTCATCGACGGTCTCCCCGTCCAGCAGCATCCGCACGACGGTGGCGCCGGTGGCGTTCAGCGTCCAGTAGCGGCCGGAGCGCTCGTCGAGCAGCACCATGCCGCGCTCGGTCACGGTGAGCGTCACGTCGGGCGCGAGCAGCATCAGGAACCTCCGATCGGAACGGCCCGCAGCCACACCTCGCAGGCGAAGGTGGCGACGAGGGGCATCAGGGTGAAGGACGAGGGCGGCAGGGCGAGCAGGGTGGAGCGGAGCGCGTCGGCGTCGACCAGGCCCAGCCGGGCCAGCCGCATGTCCTCGCAGAGCCCGAGCAGCTCGTCGCGGTGCCGGCGCAGGCTGTCGTAGGCCTCCGCGCTGTACTCCGACTTGGTCCGGCGGCCCAGCACGGCGTCCGGCACGGTGCCGCGCATCGCCTCGACCAGGGCCGGCTTGTAGCGGTCGGGCATGGCGACGTCCTCGAAGCGGATGGCCAGCGCCGCCTCCACCACCCGGTCGTCTACGAACGGCGCGTGCCAGGACACGCCGTGGCGCGAGGTGAGCCGGTCGACGCGGCGCAGGGTGTCGCCGCACAGTCGCACGTCCTGCAGAGCGGCGTGCTGGGCGCGCAGCCGCGACAGCGGCTCGGGCGCGGTCTGCGCGGTCTCGCGCAGCAGGGCGCGGGTCGCGTCCACGGCGTCGGGCGTCGCCCACGGTGGCAATCGGTAGCCGATGCCCCAGCCGAAGGACGGAGCGGCGCCGACCTCTCGGATCGGGTCGGTGAGCCGTTCGGCCAGCGCCGACAGCCAGGCCCCGAAGCTCTCGTCGCGCAGCAGCGCGGGCAGCGTCGGGCCGAGCCGCCAGCGGTACATCGCGCGGTAGGCGCGCAGGTAGCGCAGCGCGCCCAGGCGGTGGGTGCGGACCAGGGTGTGCAGGTAGAGCGGGTTGGCGAGGAACAGTTCGTCGCCGCCGTGGCCGGTCAGGTGCAGGGTCGAGCCCTGGGCGGCGACCTGGCGGGCCATGTGCACCAGCCGGGACCGGGTGCGGATCCACGCGAAGGGCGCCTCGGTGTCGGGATCGGGCGCCGACAGGCCCTCGAACCAGGTCGGCGCGGTGCCGCGCAGCAGGACGAGGTGTTCGGAGCCCGGCAGCTCGACGGCGGCGCGGTCGGCCCAGTCGCGGTCCTCGTCGGCCGGGTCGGCCGCCTCCCAGCGGGTCGTGACCAGCCGGGGCACGCTGCCGGCCGCCAGAAAGCACAGGCTGGTGGAGTCCATGCCGCCCGACAGGTCGGCGCTGACGGTCCGCCGGCCCTGCGTCCGCACGGCGACGGCGTCGTTCAGCGCGGTGCGGACCCGTTCGGCCCCGGCGGCCAGCGGCACGTCGGGGTCGGGCGGAGTCCACCAGCGGACCGCCCGGCAGCCGCGGCCGACGCTCATCTCCAGGTAGCAGCCGGCCGGCAGCGCCTCCACGCCCTTCCACAGGCACTCCTCGTTGAGCGGCCACGGCACCCAGGGGGCGATCAGGCGGCCGGCGAGCAGTTCGGGGCGCGGGGCGCCCCCGATCAGCGCGGCCAGGGTCTGGGGGCGGTCGGCCGCGACCGGGGTGCCGGCGATGTCGGCGAAGAAGACCTGGCGGGCCGTCGACAGGCTGCCCTGCACCCGGATGCGGTCGTCGATCGAGGCGATCAGGTGGAAGCCGCCGGCCAGGCCGGCCACCGGGGTGTCGAAGCCGGCGACCGTGGTGGCGCCGTCGAGCGCCCGGCGCAGCCACTCCTCCGTCGCCGAGGACGGCCCGAAGACCGCGGCGCGGCGGCGTCCGGCGACGGCCCAGGTGACGGCGCCCACGGGCCAGCGGCCGACGATCCACGGGCGGCCGGATGCGTGCGGTATCACCGAGACGCCCGCCGGTCCCTCGGCCGCTTCGAGCAGCGCCGCGGCGACGGGAACCGCCGCACCTCCCGGGCTGTCCGGTAGCACCACGAACTCCACCGCTCCGCCCTCCCAAGTCCGGGGCCCGTGCCGGCGCCGGGACATTTCCTTCCGGCGCCGGCACGGATTTATTTCCGCAATGACTCACGTCGGCTCAGCAGAGCATGACGCATGACCAGTCGTTCTCGAATCCCCAGCTAGGACGGCCGAGGGTGACCTCGGTGAATTCGCCGGCCTCGGCCAGCGTCGGCGGCTCGTAGACCGCAGTCTCTTCCTGCATGAGAGCACCTTCCTTCCGCGTGCGGAAAGTCACTCCAATGGACCCTCCGACCTGCAAGCCAAATTTAGGACCGCGGCTATTTCACTTCGCTTTCACTTGCCTTTCAAATACGCGGCCAGAAATTCAGATCTGTTGCCGCCGACAGGTTTCAAGTAAAGGATCTGTCGTGTCCGGACGACGTGATGAAGGGATGGCGGCAGTGATCGACCTTTCGATACTGGACACGGCTCCGGTGTGGCACGGTTCGACGCCCGCGCGGGCGCTGCGCGAGTCGGCCGACCTGGCGGCCGAGGCGGAGCGGCTGGGCTACCTGCGGTTCTGGGTGGCCGAGCACCACAGCGCGCCGTTCATCGCCAGCTGCGCTCCCCCGGTGCTGGCCGCGCACATCGCGGCCCGCACCTCGCGGCTGCGCGTCGGGTCCGGCGGCGTGATGCTGCCCAACCACCCGCCGCTCGTCGTCGCGGAGCAGTTCGGCACCTTGGAGGCGCTGAACCCGGGCCGAATCGACCTGGGGATCGGCCGCTCGCCCGGCACCGACCCGGCGACGGCGCGGGCGCTGCGCCGGGTGAGCGCGCCGCCCGGGTCCGACGCCTACCGCGAGCAGGTCCGCGAACTCCTCGCCCTGTTCGGGCCGCGAGCGCCCGGCGAGATCTCGGCCGTGCCGGCCGAGGGCAGCAGGCCGCAGATCTGGCTGCTCGGGTCGAGCGTCGACAACGCCCGCTTCGCGGGCGAGCTGGGCCTGCCGCTGGCCTTCGCCCACCACATCCGCCCCGAGAACGCCGAGCCGGCCCTGCGCGCCTACCGCGCCGCCTTCCGCCCGTCGCAGCTGTGCGAGCGGCCGCGCACGCTCCTCGCCGCGTCGGTGCTGGTGGCCGATGACGACGACCAGGCGCAGTGGCTGGCCGGGCCGATCGCCGTGATCATCCACCAGTCGCTCAAGGGGCGGCGCGACGGGCCGAACCTGACGCCCGAGCAGGCCGCGACCTACGCCTGGCCGGCGGCCGAGCGCGCCGAGGTGCGCGAGCGGATGGCGGCCCACCTCATCGGCGACACCGAGACGGTCCGCCGCCGGGTGGCCGAACTCGTCGAGCTCACCGGGGCCGACGAGCTGATGGCGGTGACGGTGGTGCACGACTACGAGGACCGGGTGCGCTCCTACGAGCTGCTGGCCAAGGCCGTCGCCGGCCTGGGCTGAGCCTTTGAGGCCGGGTCCCGGCCGCCGGCAACCGGTGGCCGGGGCCCCGGCCTCAGACGCCCAGCCGGCCCCGGTAGTACAGGAGGGGGTCGCGGGTGGAGTCGGCGAGCATCTCGGTGACGCGGCCGATCGCGATCGTGTGGTCGCCGCGCGGAAAGTGGCTCTCCAGCGTGCAGTCGATCCAGGCCGCGGCGCCGGGCAGCATCGGGGCCCCGCCCGGGGAGCTGCCGCAGTCGATCCGGTCGAAGCGGCCCCCGGTGCGGGCGGCGAAGCGGCGGCCCAGCTCGGCCTGGCCGGCGGCGAGCACGTTCACGCAGAAGAAGCCGGCCGCGCGGATGCGGGGCCAGGTCGCCGAGGTGTTGGACACGCAGAACAGCACCAGCGGCGGATCCATCGACAGGGCGTTGAACGCCTGGCAGGTGAAGCCGGCCGGGCCGCCGTGCTCGGTCGTGATGACGGTGACGCCGGTGCAGAAGTGGCCGAGCACCGTGCGGAAGGACCGCGGCTCGGCCGGCCGGAAGCCCTCAGCGAGCACCATGCGACATCACCGCCAGGTCGTTGCGCAGGATCGCGACATGCAGTTTGCGCAGCTCCGGGCCTGGATCGATGCCGATCTCGTCCCGCAGGTGCGTACTGACCTGCCGGTAGGCCGCCAGCGCCTCCACCTGCCGTCCGCACCGGCACAGCGCGATCATCAGCTGCTGCCAGAACCGCTCCTGGAACGGGTACCGCCGGGTCACCGCCACCAGGTCGCCCACCAGCTCGTCATGGCGGCCAAGCGCGAGCCCCACCTCGCAGCGCCACTCCAGCGCTCGCAGGTACTCCTCGGCCAGCCGCGGCACCACATCGCGGTGCAGTGAGTCCGAGCGCACGTCCGACAGCACCGCCCCCCGCCACAGCCCCAGCACCGCGGTCAGCGCGATGGACTGCCCCAGCAGATCGCCGCGCCCCGCCGCCGCCTCCGCCTCCCGCAGCAGCCGCCGCGCCCGCAGCAGGTCCACACTGTGGTCGGGCAGCTCCATCACGTATCCGGCCGAAGAGGTCCTGACCAGCTCGGACGCCCCCTCGGCATAGGCGTCCAACCAGTGCCGCAACCGGGTCAGACAGGTCTGGAGCGCCCCGCGCGGCCGGCTCGGCAACCGGTCGCCCCACAGCCGCTCCAGCAGTTCGTCAACGGAGACGACATCATTCGCATTCAGCACCAGCGAAGCCAGCAGCACCCGCTGCCTGCCCCGTGGAATCGGTATCCGCCGCCCGTCGAAAACGGCTTCGAACGGACCAAGCACCCCGAATTCGATCCGGCACATAACCGATCCCCTAATAACGACCCTTCCGTCTCGGACTTCCGATTGTAAACAGCAGCACCAAAACGCCGCAAGAACGTGATCACGAAGCTGACCAGCCAATATGCGAGCCGATCCGGCACTGAAATATCATCAGATCACCATAACGCACGAACTTGAACCCAAAATGCCGGACGCCCGCCCATCCGGAAACGCGCGTCCCGGACCCGATTCCCTTTCGCCGGGTCGCGGAGGTGCTGAAGAGTTCGCGCCAGGGTGCCGGCGTCGGGAGGGCGCGGGCCATCGGCCCGGCGCGGCGCCACGGGAAGAGGGTGCGCCGAGACGGGCGGATCCGTGCTCGCGGACCCGCGAAGAGGGCCGGTTCAGTCCGGGGTGTGGGCCATCCGGGCCCGTCGGGACAGGACGAGGTCGACGGCCAGGAACACGAGCAGGCTGGCCGCCCAGAGCGGGAGGACGATGCCGACGACCACGGCGGTGATGACGGCCGCCGCCTTGGCCCAGCGCGGGAGCGGGCGCCAGACGCCGCGCGGCACCGGGGCCGCCAGGGCGCCCTCGCCCGGGCGCGGGCGGCGGCGCCACCACATGGTGTAGCCGAGGACGATCACCGTGATGAGGCCGAGCGCGAAGGCGGTCAGGGCGAGCTGGTTGGGGATGCCGAACAGCAGGCCCATGTGCGCGTCGATGCCCCAGGTGGCCAGCTTCGCCATCAGCGGGTGGTCGTCGAAGCGCAACTCGTCGGTGATCTGCCCGGTGGCGGGGGCGACGGCGACGGAGTCGGCCTGGGTGGGCCACTGGGTCCCCAACTCCGTGACGGTGTAGCCCTGGCCGTCGCCGGCCGGGTAGACCAGCTCGACGGCGCCGTCCACACCGGCGGCGTTCGCGGCGGCCAGCACCTGGTCGGCGCCCACGTCGACGCCGGCGGGTCCGGCCGTCTCGGGGAGTTCGGCGGCGACGGACGGCGTCTGCCAGTCCATCGCGGTGCGGATCGTGGAGATGTTGGCGCCGGCGTACTGCGACCAGGTCAGCCCGGTCGCCGATACGAACAGCAGCCCGACGAAGAGCCAGATCCCGATCGCGCCGTGGAAGGACAGCGTCCGCCTGGTGCCGCGCGCCCCCGGTTCGGGAAGCAGCACCCGGCGTAGCCGTGCCCGCCGCCGGGCGCGCCCGATCCACAGCGCGACGCCGCCCGCCGCGACGACCCACAGCCAGCTCGCGGCCAGCTCGCTGTAGAGGCGGCCGGCGTCGCCCAGGTGCAGCTCGCGGTGGAGCAGGTCGATCCAGGCCCGCACCGGCAGCGCGCCGCTGCCGCCGTAGCTGAGCAGCGAGCCGCGCACCTCGGCCGTGTGCGGATCCACGAAGACCGCGAGGCGGTGGCTCTCGGTGGGCCCGTCGACGGGAAAGAGCACCCGGGTGGTGTCGCCGGGCCGCGCCGCGGGCCGGACGGCAAGCGGTTCCGCCTCCGGATGCGCCTGCCGCGCCGCCGCCACCTGCTCACTCAAGGGAAGCGGTTCCCCACCCGCGGGCACCGGCGCGTGCAGTTCGTGGTCGTAGAGTGCCTGCTCGAGCTGGGGCGTCCACACGTACAGCAGCCCGGTCACCGTCGCGACCAGAATGAACGGCGCGACCAGCACCCCCGCGTAGAAGTGCAGCCGCAGCACCAGCGCCCGCACCGGCTGCCACGCCGAGCGCGGCCCTTCCTCGACCGGCGCGTCCGCACCGGCCCCGTCACCGGCGCCGCGAACCCGCGAGACATCCTCTACGGCCATGGCGGCTCCCGTCGACGCACCGGACACGGTCCCGGCTCAAGTTCCGGGCACAGATGAAGTCGGACGAATCGGTCCGCGAGTTCCCTCGCCGCCACCAGAACGCGCCGAAAGCGCGAACCGCACTGCCGGACGGGCTCGCGCCCATGCGCCGGCCGGTCGGTACGCGGAGTCCCAGGACGCGCGCACCGCCGGGGCGCGGCCGGCGCGGATCGCGGGTGGCGGCCAGATAGCCTTGGGCGGAGCAGCGGATCGCCGACGCGGCGGACTTTCGGTGCGGGCCG
This sequence comes from Allonocardiopsis opalescens, assembly GCF_003002095.1. Classification (GTDB taxonomy): domain Bacteria; phylum Actinomycetota; class Actinomycetes; order Streptosporangiales; family Streptosporangiaceae; genus Allonocardiopsis; species Allonocardiopsis opalescens. The sequence goes on from NZ_PVZC01000005.1 coordinate 450,184, forward strand.
CTCCGGGAACCGGGGTGTGCCGCGTCCGGCCGCAGGCCGCCGCCGGGCCCAGGACCGGGCGCCGCCGCGGTGGATCGGCGGTGTGCATCCCCCGGCCGGTTCGCCGAGGCCGAGCCGCGGGTGGGCCGTGATCGTTTGTATTCTCGGCGAACGCCCCCGCAACGCCCCGCGAGAGGACACCATGACCACGGAGCTGAGCCCCGACGCCCTGCCGGAACTGCTGGAACGGGCCAGGAAGGACTACGCGGCCCTCGCCGCACGCGGCCTCTCGCTGGACCTGACCCGGGGCAAGCCGGCGCCCGCGCAGCTGGACCTGGCCGAGGACCTGCTCAGCCTGCCCGACGGCCGGCACACCGCCGCCGACGGCACGGACGTGCGCAACTACGGCGGCCTCCAGGGCCTGCCCGAGCTGCGGGAGATCTTCGCCGACGCGCTCCAGGTGCCGGTCACGCAGCTCGTCGCGCTCGGCAACTCCAGCCTCGAACTGATGCACGACTGCCTGGTGCACGCGCTGCTCGGCCGGGTGCCGGGGGCCGAATCGCGCTGGGTCGACCAGGAGCGCATCGCCTTCCTGTGCCCGGTGCCCGGCTACGACCGCCACTTCGCGCTGTGCGAGCGCTTCGGCATCGAGATGATCCCGGTGCCGATGACCCCCGACGGCCCCGACATGGACGAGGTCGAGCGGCTGGCCGCCGGCGACGCCGCCGTCAAGGGCATCTGGTGCGTGCCCAAGTACAGCAACCCCGACGGCGCCTGCTACAGCGACGAGACCGTGGCCCGCCTCGCCGCCATGTCCGCGGCCGCCCCCGACTTCCGGATCTTCTGGGACAACGCCTACGCCGTCCACCACCTCACCGACGAGCCCGTCGAGACCGCCGACCTCCTCGCGGCCTGCGCGGCGAGCGGCAATCCGGACCGGGTCTTCGTCTTCGGCTCCAGCTCCAAGGTGACCTTCGCCGGATCGGGCGTCGCCTTCTTCGGCGCCTCCCCCGACAACGTGCGCTGGCTGCTCGCCAACAATGCCAAGCGCTCCATCGGCCCGGACAAGGTCAACCAGCTGCGCCACGCGCTGTTCCTGCGCGACGCGGCGGGCCTGCGCGCGCACATGGCGCGCCAGCGCGAGCTGCTGCGCCCCAAGTTCGACGCCGTGCAGCGCATCCTGGCCGCCGAACTCGGCGGCACCGGCCTCGCCGAGTGGACCGACCCCAAGGGCGGCTACTTCGTCACCCTCCGCGTCCCGGACGGCTGCGCCAAGGAGGTCGTCCGCCGCGCCTCGGAGGCCGGCATCGTCCTCACCCCGGCCGGTGCCACCCACCCCTACGGCGACGACCCGCGCGACGCCACCATCCGCATCGCGCCGACCTTCCCCGTCCAGGACGACCTGGAGCAGGCCATGCTCGGCCTCACCACCTGCGTCCGCCTGGTCGGCTACGAGAAGCTCTCGGCGAGCTGACGGCTCCCGCCCGCCCCGTGCATGCACGGGGCGGGCGGGGCCGGTCAGTGGTGGCCGCCGTGGTCCTCAGGTGCTTGGTCGGCCGGGTGTGCCGATGCCGGGAGGACGGGGGCGGTGACGCTCATCTCGGTGCCGCTGCGGAACACGAGGTCGACGTCGACGCGGTCGCCCTCGGCGATCGGGGCGGCGCCCACGGCCATCAGGTGGAAGCCGTCCGGGCGCAGTTCCGTCGAGCCGCCCGGCGGGACCGGGATCTCGTCGACCGGACGCATGTCCGCGCCGCCCGGGTCCTCGGCGAGAACCAGGTCGAAGCCCTCCGCCGATGGCGAGGACGCGCCGACCAGCGCGTCCTCGGCGGCCGCGGCGTTGGCGGCCGCCAGGTAGACGGCGAAGCGCTCGGCACCGGCCGGATCGGGGATCCACGCCTCGGAGACGGTGATCGCCCCGGCGGCCGCGCCGCCGCGGTCTCCGCCGGGTGCCGCGGCCGCGCTCGGTTCCCGGTCGGGCGCGGACGCCGCCGGCGACGCGCTCGCCGGGGCGTCCGCGCCGCCCCCGCAGCCGCCGAGCGCCACGGCCGGGGCGAGGCAGAGCGCCGCGGCCACCACCCGCCTGCTCCACCTGCTCACCGCCGCCCCCTGACCCTGTCGTCGCCGAAGGGCTCGGACGCGGCGTCGCCGCCGCGGTCGGCTTCGGCGGAGCGGAGGGCGGCGGCCAGGTCCTCGCGGGCGCGGGCCACACGGGAGCGGACGGTGCCGACCGGGACGCCGGCCATCCGGGCGGCCTCGGCGTAGGAGAAGCCTTCGAGCTGGGTGAGGACGAAGGCGGAGCGGCGCGGTTCGGCGACGGTGGCGAGGAGGTCGAGCAGGGCGTACTCCTCGTCGAAGGCGCTGGGGGCGGCGCGTCCGAGCGGGGTGACGGCCTCCCAGTCCTCGACGCCGACGGTGCGCGGCCGCGCCGAGGCGGCCCGGTACTGGTCGACGACGGTGTGCCGGGCGATGGAGCGCAGCCAGGAGCGGACGGGCGCCCGGCCGGCGAAGCCGGGGAGGCTGCGGATGGCGCGCAGGTAGGTCTCCTGGGTGAGGTCCTCCACCAGGTCGGGGGCTGCCATGCCGCGGATGAAGCGGCTGACGTCGGGGCGGGTCTCCTGGAACAGCCGGGCGAGGGCGGCCTGGTCGCCCCCTGCGACGGCGGCGATCGCCAGGTCGGTGAGCGCGAGGTCGTCCATCGCGCGGCCGGCGCCCGGCCGCCCGTGCGGGCGGGCGGGGTGGGGCCGGTCGGTTCGCGGCGGCGCGGTGCGGGTGCCGCCCGCCGGTCTTGCTGTGTCGTCCACGTCTTCTCTGTCCTCCGCTGGTGCCCGCCGCCGCGCCGCTGGCGGGCGACGGGGGGCCGCGCCGGGCGCGCGGGGCGCCTCGGCGGGCAGGATCGGGCAGCGCGGCACACCGTGGGGCGGGAAGGCCGCACGGCAGGCGCGGGTGGCATGGCGCGCGCCCGAACGGACCCCCGGACGGGGATCAGGCGGGCGCGGCGGAGGGGGCGCGGGGCGGCCCGCGCAGCACCACGACGTGGCGGAGCAGCCGGACGGCGGCCGCACGCGGGCGCGGAGCCGGGGCGGGGGCGCGCCTGGGGCGGTCCGGCGCGGGCGGCCGGTCGAACCAGCGGGCCAGCAGGCCGAGCAGCACCGCGCGGACGAAGCGGGCGAAGGCGAAGCCGGCCGCCTCGCCGCGCCGCAGCCACCAGGCGCTGACCACCACCGCGAGCAGGTGCGCGAGCAGCATGCTGCCGCCGTCGCCGCCGCTGCCGGCGTCGGGGACGGCCATGCCCATCGAGGCGTGGGCCGAGAGCGCCGCCGACGCGCTCGCGGAGCCGTCGGACGGCATCGCGGTGGAGTACAGCAGGTGCAGCGCGAGCTGCCCCCACACCAGCCAGCCGCCGATGGCGAACTGGCTCTGCTCGCGCCGCGCGACCGCCCACGCCATCGCGTAGACCAGGAAGTACGCCGCGACCAGCACGGCCCACGGCACCGCGTGCCCCGACGACAGCGCGTGCCCGAGCGCCGACACCCCGACGCACACCGCGGCGAACACCGCGGCGCGCAGGCTTCGGGACGGCAGCATCTCAGGCACCGCCGCCCATCCTGGCAGCCGTTCCGGCGCCCCTCCCGCCGGGTCGCCGGAGCGGGGCGACGCGAGCGGCCGGCGGCGGAGCGGCGGCCCGGCGGGGGGCGGCAGGCTCGATCACCATCACGACCTCTGGTGCACCGACGTCACACGGCATATCGGCCGTAACCGGCCGTAACTCCAGTCCTCTGAAGTGTCACCGCGGGACGGAACTCGCGCAAGGCCCCAATTGCGAGCACCTCGCATGTGCAGGTCAGAACGCTCGGATTCGGCCATCCGGCGGCCGATCGGGAACCGGTCGCCGGATCGCCCCGACTTCTAGGACACGGTCGGCAGGACACGGACGAAGGAGCGTGCGGGTGAGGAGTGCGGAGCGTGGACGGGGAGGTCCCCGGCGCTTGCGGCCGCCGGCGGCCGCGGCGGGCGCCGCCGTGCTGGCGCTGCTGGCGGGCTGCGGGACCGGCGCCGCGGACCCGGCGGCCGCCGGCGGCACGGCCATGGCGGACGCCGGCTGCCCGCCGCCGCCTGCCATGGCCGAGGCGCCCGAGCGGGTGGTGACCATGGACGGCGGCGCCGCCGCCATCCTGCGCGAGCTGGGCCTGGCGGACCGGGTGGTCGGCACCGCCGCGCCCGACTTCTTCGACGCCTTCGACGGGGAGGCGAGGGCCGAGCTGGCGGAGATCCCCGTGCTGGACGAGCGGCAGGGCAACCGCGAGGCCGTGGTGGCGGCCGAGCCGGACCTGGTGATGGGGATCTCCGTGTACTCCTTCGGCGCCTTCGACGGCACCCCGACGGTCCAGGAGCTCAACGACGCGGGCATCGAGGCGCTGACCTCGTGTCCGGGGAGCGGCACGGTGACCGGGATCGGGGAGACGGAGACCTTCATCGAGCACACCGCCGAGGTCTTCGGCGTGCCCGAGCGCGGTGCCGAGCTGGTCGAACGCATCCGCGGGCAGATCGCCGACGCCGCCGAGCTGCACGCCGGCCGGCGCCCGGTGCGCGTGCTGGTCACCTCGGCGCCCGCGGAGGGCGGCCAGGGCTTCTACACGCTGGGCGCGAACAGCCTCGCCAACGGCATCGTCACCCTGGCGGGCGGGGAGAACATCGCGGCCGGGATCGACCGCGACATCACCGAGATCAACGCCGAGGCGGTGGCGGCCGCCGATCCCGAGGCGGTCCTGGTGGTGTCGGGCTTCTCCCCGCTGGACGACGCGGAGCTGGTCGACTCGATCCGGTCGAGCCCGATGCTGGCCGGGACGGCGGCGGTGCGCGACGACCGCTTCACCCTGCTGCCGCAGAGCATCCTGCTGTCGCCGAGTGTGCTGAACGGTGAGGCCGTGGCCCGGCTGGCCGAGGCGCTGCACGGCGGCGGGAGCTGAGCCGTGGCCCTGGACACGGAGCGCCCCCGCACCCCGGCGCCGGACGCGCGGCCCCTGGCGCGGCCGCCGCTGCCGGTGCTGCTGGCGGTGCTGACGGCCCTGCTGCTCGGCTCGGTCGTGCTGGCGATCGGCATCGGGCCGGTCTCCATCGCCCCCGGCACGGTGGCCCGCGTGCTCGCGGACCGGCTGCTGGGCGCCGGTCCGCCGGAGTCGACCGACGCCTTCATCGTGTGGCGGCTGCGGGCGCCGCGGGTGGTCGAGGGCGTGTTCGTCGGCGCGGGTTTGGCGGTGGCGGGCACAGTGGCGCAGGCCCTGGTGCGCAACCCCGTCGCCGACCCCTACGTGCTCGGCCTGTCCTCGGGCGCGAGCGTGGGCGCGGTGCTGGTGCTCACCACCGTCGGCGCCACCGCCGCCGGCACGATGACCCTGCCGCTGGCCGCCTTCCTCGGCGCGCTCGCGGCCGGCGTGGGGGTGTTCGCGCTGGCCCGCACCGGCGGGATGCTGCACCCGCTGCGGCTGATCATGGTGGGCATCGCCGTCGGCCAGCTGCTCGGCGGGCTGACCTCCTTCCTGGTGCTGCGGGCCGGCTCCACCGACGCCCAGCAGCAGGTCATGTTCTGGCTGCTGGGCAGCCTGGCCGGCGCCCAGTGGCCGCTCGCGCTCACCTGCGCCGCCGTGGTCGGCGCGGTCACGGCCGCGCTGCTCGCGGCGGCGAACCGGCTGAACGTGCTGGTGCTCGGCGACGAGGGCGCCGCCGCGCTCGGCATGGACGCCACCCGCACCCGCGGCCTGCTCTTCCTGGCCACGGGCCTGCTCACCGGGACCGTGGTGGCGGTGTCGGGCACGATCGGCTTCGTCGGCCTGGTGGTGCCGAACCTGACCCGGCTGCTGGTGGGCGCCGACCACCGACGGGTGCTGCCGGTCGCCGCCCTCCTCGGCGCGCTGCTGCTGGTCTGGGCCGACACGGCCGCCCGCATGGTGCTCGCCCCCTCGGAGCTGCCGATCGGCATCCTCACCGCGATGGTGGGCGTCCCGTTCTTCGTCTGGGCGCTGCGCCGCAACGGGATGGGGGCGGCGTGAGGCTGCGGGTGCGCGGGCTGACCGCGGGCTGGACCTCGGTCCCCGCGGTGTCGGGGATCGATCTGGACATCGCCGAGGGGCGGCTGACGGCGCTGGTCGGGCCGAACGGCAGCGGTAAGTCGACCCTGCTCAAGACGGTCTACCGGGCGCTGCGGCCCGCGTCGGGGCTGCTGCTGCTCGGCGAGGACGACCTGTGGCGGCTGCCGCGCCGCGAGGTGGCGCGGACGGTGGGGGTGCTCGGGCAGGACCAGCACGGCGGCTTCGACTTCACCGCCCGCGAGGCCGTCGCGCTCGGCCGCGCCCCGCACCTGGGCCCGTTCGGGCGGCTGGGCCCCGGCGACGCCGCCACCGTCGCCGAGTGCCTGGCCGCGACGGGCTGCGCCGAGCTGGCCGAGCGGCCGGTCTCGACGCTGTCGGGCGGCGAGCGCCAGCGGGTGCTGCTCGCCCGCGCGCTGGCGCAGCGGCCCCGGCTGCTGGTGCTGGACGAGCCCACCAACCACCTGGATCCGCGGCACCAGTTCGAGGTGCTGGAGCTGGTGCGGGGGAAGGGGATCACCGTGATCGCCGCACTGCACTCACTGGACCTGGCCGCCTACTACGCGGACCGGGTGGTCGTGCTGCACGAGGGCACCGTCGCGGCGGCCGGTCCGCCGCGCGAGCTGCTCACGCCCGAACTGCTCAGGCGCGTCTTCGGTATCGAGGCCAGCCTGCTCACCGACCCGGTCGACGGCCGGCCCCGGCTGCTCATCCGCCCGTCCCGCATCCCGTCCGTCCAGGAGGCGAACCCGTCATGACCAGCGACCGAGGACCCGTCATCGGGATTCTGTTCTTCCGGGACGTCGACGAGCTGGACGCCGTCGGCCCGTGGGAGGTGCTGAAGTTCTGGGCCGAGCACGTCGCACCGGGCCGGCCGCGCGTGCTGTCCATCGGCCCCGGCGGCCGGCCGGTGCGCTGCGCCAAGGGGCTGCGGGTGGTCACCGACACCACCATGGCCCGGGCGCCGCGGCTCGACGTGCTCGTCCACCCGGGCGGGCCCGGCACCCGCCCGCGGCTGAAGAACGACGCACACCTGGAGTGGGTCCGCCGCCGGCGGGCCACCACCCCGCTGCTGGCCAGCGTCTGCACCGGCTCACTGGTCTACGCCGCCGCCGGGCTGCTGGCCAACCGCCGCGCCACCACGCACTGGCGCTCCCTCGACCTGCTCACCGAGCTCGACCACACCATCGAGGTGCAGCGCGAGGTGCGCTTCGTGGACGAGGGCGACATCATCACCAGCGCGGGCGTCTCCGCGGGCATCGACATGGCCCTGCACCTGGTCGCCCGGATCGACTCCCCCGCCGCCGCCCAGACCGTCCGGCACGCCCTCCAGTACGAGCCCGGCCCGGTCACCGCCTGAGGCGCCCCCGGGGCGGCGGACGGCGCCGGGCGTCATACACTACGGGGGTACCGTCTGTACTCAGACGCGGAGGATCGGCGCTGATCGGACGGGGTGGCGGTGCGCGGCGGAGCCGCCTGCTTCGACCGGGTACGTTTGCGCGGGCCAGGCCGAGCGGGCGTCCACCGGCTTGACGTTACCCTAGGGGGGTATGGTATCTCTTGATCCCGGCGGTAATCGACCCGGTCGCCGCCGGACCGTACGCTCCCCGTTCACCACACACTTTTTCGGAGGTTCCGATGGCCGTCGCCGTTTACACCGTTGAGGGCATGACCTGCGGGCACTGCGTCAGCGCTGTCAGCGAGGAAGTCGGCCAGGTGCCGGGCGTGACCGGCGTCGAGGTGAGCCTGGAGTCCGGCGCGGTCACCGTCACCAGCGAGGCGCCGGTGGACGGCGCGCTGGTGCGGGCCGCCGTCGAAGAGGCCGGCTACACGATGAAGGCCGAGTGATGAACGTCCCGGCACGGCTCGGCCTGTACGGGCTCGGGCTCGCCGCCGCCTTCGGCGGCGCGGTGGCGGTCGGAACCGTCGCCGCGCCGCTGCTGCCCGCGGCGGCGGCGCCCGAGCAGGCGGCCCACGACGCGGCCGGGGATGGCGGGCACGGCGCCGCCCCCGAGGCCGACGAGCACGGAGACGGCCACGGCTCCGGCGGCACCGGCGCGCCGGTGCCGTCCGGCCTGCAGATCTCCGCCGAGGGCTACACGCTCGACCTGGTCGAGCGGCCCGCGGACGGCGGCGAACTGGCGTACCGGGTGCTGGGCCCCGACGGCGAGCCCGTCACCCGCTTCGACGTCTCGCACGACGAGCGGATGCACCTGATCGTGGTCGGCCGCGACATGACCGGCTTCCGGCACGTCCACCCGGAGATGGCCGACGACGGCACCTGGAGCATCCCGATGGAGCCGGGCGATCCCGGCGCCTACCGGATGTTCGCCGACTTCGTGCCGACCGGCGACGACCCCCTCACCCTCGGCGCCGACCTGCTGGTGCCCGGCGAGAGCGAGCCCCGGCCGCTGCCGGAGCCGCGGCGCACCGCCGAGGTCGACGGGTACACCGTCACCCTGGAGGGCGAGCTGGTGCCCGGCCGCACCAGCGAGCTGACGCTGAGCGTCAGCCGCGGCGGCGAGCCCGTCACGGACCTGGAGCCCTACCTCGGCGCCTACGGGCACCTGGTGGCGCTGCGCGACGGCGACCTCGCCTACCTGCACGTCCACCCCGATGGCACCCCCGGCGACGGAGGCACCGAGCCGGGTCCGGAGATCACCTTCCAGGCCGAGGTGCCGTCCACCGGCCACTACCGGCTGTTCCTGGACTTCCAGCACGGCGGCGAGGTGCGCACCGCCGAGTTCACCGCCGCGGCGGAGGGCACGGTGCCCCTCGACCCGGGCGCTTCGAGCGGTACGGAGCACGCCGATGACGGCCACACGCACTGACGCCCCGCCCCCGGCGGGCGGCGCGACGACGACGATTAAGACCAGCAGTACGCGCGGCGGGCGGCCGCAGGCCCCGCCGCGCGGGGCACGGGGGTGGCGATGAGCACCGCGAGCGCGCGGCAGGACCGCGTCGAACTGGTGATCGGCGGCATGACCTGCGCGTCCTGCGCGATGCGGGTGGAGAAGCGGCTCAACAAACTCGACGGCGTCACCGCCAGCGTCAACTACGCCACCGAGAAGGCGCAGGTGGTGTTCGACGGCCCGCCGCTGGCCACCGAGGAGCTGATCGCGCAGGTCGAGAAGGCCGGCTACACGGCGGCGCTCCCGGCGCCGCCGGCCGCCCCCGCCGCCGAGGACGCCGGGCCGGCCGAGGACCCCGTCCGCCCGCTGCGCGACCGGCTGCTGGTCAGCGCGGTGCTGTCCGCGCCGGTGGTGGCGATGGCGATGGTCCCGGCGCTCCAGTTCACCTACTGGCAGTGGGCCTCCCTGGCGCTGGCCGCCCCGGTGCTGGTCTGGGGCGCGCTCCCCTTCCACCGGGCGGCCTGGAAGAACCTTCGGCTCGGCGCGGCCACGATGGACACGCTGGTCTCGCTCGGCACGATCGCCGCCTTCGCCTGGTCGCTGTACGCGTTGTTCCTCGGCACGGCCGGGGTGCCCGGCATGACGCACCCCTTCGAGCTGACCATCGCCCGCACCGACGGCTCGGCCAACATCTACCTGGAGGTGGCGGCCGGCGTCACCACCTTCATCCTGGCCGGACGCTACTTCGAGGCGCGCTCCAAGCGCCGGGCCGGCGCGGCGCTGCGCGCCCTGCTGGACCTCGGCGCCAAGGACGTGGCGGTGCTGCGCGGCGGCGCCGAGCGGCGGGTGCCGGTCGGCGAGCTGGCCGTCGGCGACCGCTTCGTGGTGCGGCCCGGCGAGAAGGTGGCCGCCGACGGCACCGTTGACGAGGGCACCTCAGCCGTCGACATGAGCATGCTGACCGGCGAGTCGGTGCCGGTCGAGGTGGGGCCGGGCTCCGCCGTGGCGGGCGGCACCGTCAACGCCGGGGGCCGCCTGGTGGTGCGCGCCGACCGGGTCGGCGACGACACCCGGCTGGCCCAGATGGCGCGGCTGGTGGAGGAGGCGCAGAGCGGCAAGGCCGAGGTGCAGCGGCTCGCCGACCGGGTGTCGGGCGTCTTCGTCCCGATCGTGATCGTGCTGGCCATCGCGACGCTCGGCTTCTGGATCGGCACCGGAGCGCCGGCCTCGGCCGCGTTCACCGCCGCCGTGGCGGTGCTAATCATCGCCTGCCCGTGCGCGCTCGGCCTGGCCACCCCCACCGCGCTGCTGGTGGGCACCGGCCGGGGCGCCCAGCTGGGCATCCTGATCAAGGGCCCCGAGGTGCTGGAGAGCACCCGCTCCGTCGACACGGTCGTGCTGGACAAGACCGGCACGGTCACCACCGGCCGGATGGCGCTGGCCCGGGTGGCCGTCGCCGAGGGCGAGGACGAGGACGAACTGCTGCGGCTGGCCGGGGCGCTGGAGAACGCCTCGGAGCACCCGGTGGCCAAGGCGATCGCCGCCGGGGCCGCCGCACGCGTCGGCACTCTTGGCGCGGTCGAGGACTTCGCCAGTGTGGCGGGCCAGGGCGTCCAGGGCGTGGTGGACGGCCACGCCGTGCTGGCCGGACGCGAGTCGCTGCTGGCCGAGTGGTCCCAGCGGCTGCCCGAGCCGCTGCGCGCGGCCAAGGCGGCCGCCGAGGCCGAGGGCATGACCGCGGTGGCGGTCGGCTGGGACGGCCGGGCGCGCGGCGTCCTCGCGGTGGCCGACACGGTCAAGCCCACCAGCGCCCGCGCCGTCGCCCAGCTGCGCGAGCTCGGCCTGACCCCCATCCTGCTCACCGGGGACAACGCCGCCGCGGCCCGCTCCGTCGCCGACCAGGTCGGCATCGACGAGGTGATCGCCGAAGTGCTGCCCGAGCAGAAGGTCGACGCCGTCAAGCGGCTGCAGGCGCAGGGTCGCAGGGTCGCGATGGTCGGCGACGGCGTCAACGACGCCGCCGCACTGGCCCAGGCCGATCTGGGCCTGGCCATGGGCACCGGCACCGACGTCGCCATCGAGGCCGGCGACCTCACCCTCGTCCGCGGCGACCTGCGCACCGCCGCCGACGCCATCCGCCTGTCCCGCCGCACCTTCGCCACCATCCGCGGCAACCTGTTCTGGGCCTTCGCCTACAACGTCGCCGCCCTGCCCCTGGCGGCCGCGGGCCTGCTCAACCCGATGATCGCCGGGGCCGCCATGGCCTTCTCCAGCGTCTTCGTGGTCAGCAACAGCCTCCGCCTGCGCGGCTTCAGGCCGCTGGCGGGCAATGAGGACGGCCCCGCCGCTCCCCCCGTCCCCGCTCCAGTCCCCCAGGTCCGCACCGGCTGACGGGGGCGCCGGTGCGCGCCGCGGCCGGCGGTCCCCGCGAACGGGGCCGCCGGCCGCGGCCGTGCCTGCCGGGCGCCCGAATCCCTAGAACAGGGCCCCCGCCAGCAGCCCCGCCGCGGCCGCGAGGAGGAGGCCGTCGATGGTGCGCCAGTGCATGAGGCGGATGACGGTCTCGAAGGGGTCACCGGGCTCGGTGGCCAGCCGGCCGGACTGGCGCAGCACGCCGCCCGCGCGGCCGAGGCCGTGCAGGGCGCCGGCGGCGGCGCCGACCAGGGCGGCCGTGGCGGGATCGCCGCTGAGGGCGGCCAGCATGGGGAAGAGCCAGGTGCCCGCGACGGGATTGCGGGTCATGATGCCCGGGCCCAGGGTGGCGCCCCAGACGGCGGCGCGGCCGGCGTAGCCGCGGCCGGCCACCCACTGCTTGGGCACCTGCCAGCTGCGGCCGGGCGGGCGCAGCGACAGGGCGAGCACTTCGGGGATGCCGTACAGCACCGTGTAGGCCAGCGCGACGGCGAGCAGCACGGCCGTCGGCACGGTGGCCAGTAGCGCGCTGACCGGTGCCCACACCAGGGCGGCGGGCAGCGCGAAGACCAGCAGCAGCCAGGCGACGCGGAGCGGGGCCCCTCTCCCGGAGGGGGCGGCCAGGGTGGTGGCCGCGTTGACGCCTCAAGGGGCGTCGCTCTTGCCGTAACCGGTCGTCCAGGCGAGTACCGCGGCGGCGGCCGGCAGCAGGGCCGGGTGCGGTGCGGTCACGGCCAGCGCGGCCGCGCCCCCCGCCAGGAGGAGCGCGGCCGCCGCCGGTCCGAGCCGGCCGGCCGACCAGCGGGCCCGGACTTCGGTCATGTCTGCGCCGACCGCGCCGACAGCTGGGCCTCCTGCTCGACGCTCGCCATCACGGCGCGGACGTCGGCGGGAGTACGGCAGCCGCCGCACAGGACGCCGCTCAGGCAGCCGCAGGTGGTGCCGCAACTGCTGTTGCGCCAGCAGTCGTAGCAGACCCGGTAGCCGTGGCCGCCGGAGCCCTGCCCGGTGCAGGCGGTCCAGTAGCCGCTCGCGTAGATGCAGGGCGAGCAGCCGGAGCTGGTCGTGCAGACGGCGTAGCCCGAGGGGCAGCCGCGCTGCTCGGGGCCGCTGGGACAGCCGCTGCAGTAGACCCCGCGCGGCGGGACGCAGGAGCACGACTGCGCGGCCGCCGCGGAGGGCGAGACGATCTGGCCCGCCGCCACACCGGCCAGCACGGCCGCCGTGCCGCGCAGCATCTTGCTCAGGCCCTCGCGCCTGCTGATCCGGCGGGCCGTCTGGTCGGACGCGTCCGCGATGTACTTGTCGATCTTGTCAGGACTTGATCTGCCCCACATGGGCGCTCCTTCTGTCGAGTGCGTGTTGGATCTGCTCGGAGGACCAGGCGGGACCCGACTCGGCGATGGCGCCGTCGGCTCCGACGAGGTAGAAGTGCGGGGTGCCGTCGACCCGGTAGCTGCCGACGGTCTCGCGCTCGATCAGCACCACCGGGGCGCGGGCGCCGGCGAACGCGGGGGTGCGCTCCACGAAGGAGGCGGGCTCGGCCGTGGCCACCAGCACCCGGACCGGGTCAGGCCCGGCCAGCTCCAGGGCCATGTCGATGCGGGCCATCGCGTCGACGCAGGCGTTGCAGGAGGGGTCGGCGAAGACCAGCAGTGTGGGCTCGCCCTCGGGGGTGAAGCTGCCCTGCTGCTCGGGCCGGCGCGCGTCGCGGTAGTCGAAGCGCGGCGCCCGGGCGCCGACGGCGAGGCCGTGCTGGTGGTCGCGCGGCCGGACCTGGAGCAGCTGCGCGAGCTGCCGGTACATGATGAAGATGAGCGCGGCGAGCACGAACAGCAGCGCCCACTGCGCGAACAGCAGGTAGGTGGGGACCGTGGTCATCTGAGCGCCCCTTCGCGACGGGCCGGGCCGAGGGTGGCGGCGGCTTGGGCGACGGCCGTCCCGACCGCCGCGATGGCACCGACCAGCAGGACGGTGTTGAGCGGGCCGCCCAGGACGAGCGGGTCCACGGCTCCGCCCGGCCGCCACGCGGCCAGCACGGCGCCGGCCAGCAGCAGCGCCGCCTGCACGACGCCCCAGGGCCCGAAGCGCTCCTGGCCCAGGCCGCCGAAGCAGTTGCACGGCGCGCCGCGGTCGCGCACCGCGCCGACGACGGCGGTGACCAGCAGCCCGGTGCAGAAGGCGGCGCACGCCAGTGCGGCGGGCACCGAGGCGGGCACCAGCAGCAGCCAGCCGCCCAGCGCCACCTCGGCGAGGGTCACCCCGGCCGCGATCGCACGCGGGGCGGGGCCGTCGCGCAGGACCATGGGCAGGAAGGTGCGGATCGTCGCCGCGAAGGCGCGCAGCCCCCACAGCTTGGCGAATCCCGCGGTGAGTAGAACGGTTGCGGTCGCGATTCCGGCCAGCGTACTTAAAATCGCCACCCGACCCCCAATTGTCGTTTATCGGGCAGGCGCTTTTCCGGTCAGCCGCCACAGCGATTCCAGCTGCCAGGCATGGTTGACCAGACTGGAGGCGCCCACTTTCCCATCGGGTCCGACCAGGACCACGAACGGCATGACGCGGATGTTGTAGCGGTGGTAGACGGAATTCGGCACGAGCACCACGGGGCTGTCGACACCGAGGACCGTGAGTTCGCCGACCACCTCGCGGGAGTACTCGCGGGCCAGCACGATGGTCTCCAGTTCGTCGCCGGCCTCGTCGGCCAGCGCCCGCAGCCCCTCGACCACGCCCGGGAAGGAGTTCAGCGAGTGGTCGGCGAAGACGAGCAGCTGCCAGCGCCCGGGAGCGGGCGAGCGGCGCCGGGTGCCGCCGAGGTCGTCGGCCTCCCACTCGGGTGCGGTGCGGCCGCGCTCCAGGCCGTCGCGTGCGACGCCGGCCCGGCTCTGCAGGATCAGCTGGGCGATCGTCACAACGGCGAGAACCGCGACCAGGATCAGCAGAGCGGCCACCACGACAAAAGCCCACGTGAACACAGCGGTCATCGGCGACCCACCCTTTTCCGTGCTTATCGGTCAAGGTGCACACGAGGATTGAAACCCGCAAAATTTCCGCTGTCAACTACAAATTTTGACGCGCATACCGGCCTAAACAGGACACTTAGCGGACCGGCGATACACCCGGATCAGTGAACGGCCGGAATTGATCTTGAGGAAATCGATCATGTATTCACGATCTTCAGCCCGAGATCACCGAATGCGCCGCGCATACGACGAGCCCGTCCGCGCCGTCGCGCCCGGCCCCCGTACCGGCGGGCCGCAGCCCGCCGCGCGATGATGTCCGGATGGACACCCCCGCCGCCGACATCGACATCGACGCGCCCTTGGTGGCGCGGTTGGTCGCCGCCCAGCACCCCGACCTCGCCGGGACGCCGGCCCTGGCCGCGAACGGATGGGACAACGCCCTCTACCGGCTGGGCGACGAGCTGTGCGTGCGGCTGCCGCGCCGCCGCGTCGCGGCCGGGCTCCTCCGCAACGAGCAGCGCTGGCTGCCCGTACTGGCCGAGCGGGTGCGGGTGCCGGTGCCCGCGCCGGTCCGCGTCGGGCGGCCGAGCGAGGACTACCCGTGGCCGTGGTCGATCACCCCGTGGTTCGCGGGCCGCCCGGCCGTCGAGGCGCCGCCCGCCGTGCGCACCGCGATCGCGGCGGAACTGGCGGAGTTCACCGCCGAGCTGCACGGCCCCGCGCCCGCCGGCGCCCCGCACAACCCCGTGCGCGGGATGCCGCTGGCGAGCCGCGCCGAGGCGGTGCGCGGGCGGCTGGCCGACCCCCGGCTGCCGCACGGCGCCGAGCTGCGCCGGATCTGGGACGAGGCGGCGGCCGCCCCGCCGTGGGAGGGACCGCCGGTGTGGCTCCACGGCGACCTGCACCCGGGCAACATCCTGCTCACCGACGACCCCGGCGGCGGCGCGCCCCGCCTCGCCGCCGTGATCGACTTCGGTGACCTCACCGCCGGCGACCCCGCCACCGACCTCGCCGCCGCCTGGCTGGTCTTCGACGCCGGCGGCCGGGCCGCCTTCCGCGCCCGCGTGGACGAGCTGTGCGGCACCGGTGCCGCCACCTGGGCGCGCGCCCGCGGCTGGGCGATCGGCATGGCCTCGGCCGTCGCGCTGAACTCCGCCGACGCCCCGCACATGGCCGCCATGGGCGCGCACGCCCTCGAACAGGCGCTGCTGGACGGCTGAGCCGGCGGCGGGCGGAGCGGGCGCGCCCCGCTCCGCCCGCCGCCCTCCTACACCGACGACAGCGCCGCCGTCGGCGGCATCCGGGCCGCCCGCGCCGCCGGGTACGCGCCCGCCAGCGCCCCGACCAGCACCGTCGCCGCCGCCGCGCCCGCCAGCACCCACAGCGGGAGCGCGAAGGGCCAGTCGCGGGTGGCGGCGAAGACCGCCGTGACGATGCCGCCCAGCACCGCCCCGCCGGTGCCGCCCAGCCCGGCCAGCAGCACCGACTCGCCGAGGAACTGCCGCCGCACATGGGCGCGGGTGGCGCCCAGGGCCCGCCGCAGCCCGATCTCGGTACGGCGCTCCAACACCGCGATGACCATCGTGTTGGCCACCCCGATCCCGCCGACCAGCAGCGCCACCCCGCCCAGGGCCAGCAGCAGCGTGGTCAGCGTCTCGTCGGCCGCCGCCTGCGCGGCCAGCGCGTCCGAGGGGCGGCTGACCGCCACCTCCTCGGGGTGCTCCGGGTTGACGGTGGCCGGCAGCAGCGCCTGCACCTCCTCGATCGCCGCCTCGTCGGAGCGCTCGTAGATGGTCGACGGCGAGCCGTCGAAACCCAGGATCTCGGTGGCGGCCGGCCAGCCGACCAGCGCCGCGGAGTCCAGCTCCGGCGCCAGCGCGACCGGGTCGAGGACGCCCACCACCGTGAACCACTCCCCGCCCAGCCAGACGCCCACGGTGCCGTCGGTCCGAGAGATCCCCAGCAGCTCGGCCGCGGTCGCCCCCAGCACCACCGTCGGGTACTCGGCCAGCGCCTCGTCCAGCCAGCGCCCGGAGGCGACGGTGCCGCCGACCGTGTCGAGCAGGTCGATCCGGGCCGCGTTCACGGCCAGCGCGTTGGTCTGGCCGGGGTCGATCTCGTCATTGCGGTACACGGCCGCGCCGGCGACCGCCCCGATGGCGCTGACGTCGGTGACCGCGGGGATCCGGTCGACCATGTCGACGCTCTCGGGCGGCAGCCGCACCTCCTCCCCGGTGAAGGACTGGCCGGGCGCCACCGTGAGCAGATTGGTGCCCAGCTCGCGCAGCTGCTGGTTGACCTGCTCGCGGCTGCTCGCCGAGATGCCGACCACCGCCACCATGGCGGCGACACCGACCGCGATGCCCAGCGCCGACAGGACCGCGCGCAGCGGCCGGGCGCTCAGCCCGGACGCCGCCACCCGCAGGGTGTCGCGCGGCCGCAGCCGCGACGGCGCCGGATCGCCCCGGCCGGACCCGGGCCGCCCGGCGCTCACCTGCCGCCCGCCTTCTCGTCGGAGGCGATCCGCCCGTCGCGGATGTGCACCTGCCGGGGCAGCTCGGCGGCCACGTCGTGGTCGTGGGTGATGACCACCACCGTGGTGCCGCCGTCGTGCAGCTCGTGCAGCAGCTTGAGCACGGCCGCGCCGGACGCGGAGTCCAGCGCCCCCGTGGGCTCGTCCGCGAGCAGCAGCGAGGGCGCGCCGACCAGGGCGCGCGCCACGGCGACGCGCTGGCGCTGGCCGCCGGACAGCTCGTTGGGCCGGTGGTGCACCCGGTCGGCCAGGCCGACCCGCTCCAGCGTGTCCAGCGCGCGCCGCCGCCGCTCGCCGAGCGGCATCCCGGTGTAGAGCAGGCCGTCGGCCACGTTGTCCACCGCCGTCACGCCCGCCGTCAGGAAGAACTGCTGGAAGACGAAGCCGATCCGGCGGGCCCGCAGCGCGGACAGCTGCCCGTCGCCCAGCTTTCCGACGTCCAGGCCGTCGATGCGGACCAGCCCCTCGTCGGCGCGGTCCAGGGTGCCGAGGATGTTGAGCAGCGTCGACTTGCCCGAGCCGGACGGGCCGACGATGCCGACCAGCTCACCGGAGTCGATCCGCAGGTCCACGCCGTCCAGCGCGCGCACCGGCGGGGTACCGGGGTACCGGCGGTGCACGCCGGACAGCTCGACCACGGGCCGCCGCTCGGGGGCGGGCCGGGCCGCCGGCTCGGCGGCCAGGGTGGTGGCGCTCACCGTCCCGCCACCCCCACCACGGTGCCCTCGGCGATCCCGTCGCCCTCGACCTCCACCCGGCCCTGCGCGAACAGGCCGGCCTCGACCGGGACCACGGTGGTGCTCGCGGCCCCGTCCACGACCTCCAGGCCGTAGCCGCCCTCCGCGAGCGCCAGCAGCGCGTTGACGGGCACGGTCAGCACGTCCTCGCGCTGCTCGGCCTCGACCACCACGTCCACCGGGGAGCCGAGCAGGGCGTCGTCCACGTCCTCGCCCTCGATGGCCACCTCGACCTGGGCGACGGCGTCCTCGGCCCCGGCCGCCGCACCGCCGCCGCCGGCCTCGTCCGACCCGCCCTCGACCACGGCGACGTCGGTGACGGTGCCCGCCACCTCCTCGCCGCCGGGCAGCTGGACCGCGACCTCCTGGTCCACCTCGAACAGCTCCCGGTCGCCGACCGCGACGTCCAGCGACACGAGCTGGTCGGCGCCGGTGACGTCGAGCACCGGCGCGCCCGGCGACACGGCGGCGCCGCGATCGGCGCGCACGCCGTCCACCCGGCCCGCGCCGGGCAGCATTACCACGTCGGCGCGGCCGACCGTCCCGGTCTCCTCCGCGCCGATGTCGTCCTGCCAGGCGCGCACGGCCGCCTCGGTGCCCCAGTCGTAGTCCCCGTCGACGGAGAAGCCGTCGTAGCCCAGCTCGGAGAGGTTCTCCTCCAGCTGCTCCACGTCGTCGCCGCTGTCGCCGGGGCCGAGGTCGCGGAACATCGGCACCTCGCCGTACATGGCGGTCACCGGCCGCTCGTCGATCCGGAACAGCTCGGTGCCGCGCTCGATCTGCGAGCCCTGCTCGGCGGTGGCGGTGACGGTGCCCTGCGCGGCGGCCGGCACGGCGGTCGGCTCGCCGTGGCCCAGCACGCCGCCGAAGGACTCGGCGACGGTGAGCGTCTGCCGGGTGACCTCGGTGGTGGCGACCGGCGGCGCGGCGGCGCCGGCCGAAGCGGCGCCGCCGTCCTGCGCGGCGTACCAGTAGCCGGCGCCCGCGCCCACCGGCACGGCGATGCCGAGCGCCACCCAGACCAGGCCGAGGCGGCGGCGCCGCTTCGGCCCGCCCTCCGCCGCGGCGGCGGTGCCGGCCTCCGGCGGCGGGGCCGCGCCGCTCGCGGCCGGCGCCTCGGCCGCCGTCGCGGCCGCCGGCTCGGGCGCCGCGTCCTCGGGGCGCTCGGAGCGCTCGGTGGCCGGGGCGCTCACTGCCGGCCCCCGGGCGGGCCGAACATGACGGGCTGGCCGCCGAGCGAGGAGCGGCAGGCGCCCATCGCCTCCTGGAACTCCGCGGAGTTCGGGTCGGCGCCCTCGGGCATGCTCAGCGAGCCGTCGGCATTGGGGTCGGGCATGTCGATGCCGTTCTCCTGCATGCAGGCGGTGAAGTCGCGCATCGCCGCCATCCGCTCCTCGTCGGCGGGAGGCGGCTCACCGCCGTTGGGCATCTCCGACCGGCAGTCCTGCAGCGCCTCCTGCGTCGCGGGATCGTCCATGTCGAACTGCGACGTGTCGATCCGCGGGTTGTTCGGGTCCGGGTCGGGCACGTCGATGCCGTGGTCGCGCATGCAGTCGTAGAAGGCGAGCATCGCCTCCCCGGCGGCGGCCGCGCCGGTGGCGGCGCCGCCCCCGGCCGCGCCGGTGCCGGTCGTCTCGTCGCCCTGCGCGCCCCCGCCGCAGCCGGCCAGCCCGGCCGCCAGCAGCAGCGCGGGGACGATCGTCCATGGATTTCGCACGGGTCTCCCCCTGAGAGCGAGTGGTGCCCGGCGCCGCGAACGCACCGCGGCGGCCGGGCCGATCGCCGCTCAGCGTGCCGAAGGGCGGTCAGGTTCCGGTTAGCAGCCGGTCAGCCCCCTGTTCTCTTAACGAACCCTCAGCTTCGCAGGCGACACTGCCGCCATGCCGGCACGCATTCTCATCGCCGAGGACGACCACAAGCAGGCCGACCTGGTCCGCCGCTTCCTGGAGCACGAGGGCCACGCCACCACGGTCGTGCACGACGGCCGCAGCGCGATCGAGGAGACGCGGCGGCGCCGCCCCGACCTGCTGGTGCTCGACCTGATGCTCCCCGCCGTCGACGGCCTGGACGTCTGCCGGGTGCTGCGCACCGAGCAGGACATCCCGATCATCATGCTCACCGCCCGCGCCGGAGAGGACGACCTGCTGCTCGGGCTGGCGCTGGGCGCCGACGACTACGTCACCAAGCCCTACAGCCCGCGCGAGCTGGCCGCCCGGGTGCGCACCGTGCTGCGGCGCGCCGCCCGCACCACGCCCAGCGAGCCCGGGCCGTACCGGGTCGGCGGCCTGGTCATCGACCCCGAGCGGCACCAGGTGCACGTCGGCGGGCGGCCGGTGGAGACCACCCCGGCCGAGTTCAAGCTGCTCGCCTGCCTGGCGGCGGCGCCGGGCCGCGCCTTCACCCGGCCGCTGCTGCTGGAGCAGGTGTCGGCGGGCCGCGACGCCACCGGCCGCACCATCGACGTGCACGTGATGAACCTGCGCCGCAAGATCGAAGAGGTCCCCACCCGGCCGCGCTACCTGCTCACCGTGTACGGCGTCGGCTACAAGCTGGCCGAGCCCGGCGAGGGCTCGGCCGACGGCGATGCGCCGTAGCCTGCTGCTGCGGCTGCTCGGGCTCTCGCTGGCCGTCGCCTCGCTCGCCGTCGCCGCCACCGCGCTGCTGGCCACCTACGGCACCGGCACCCAGCTGCGCGAGCAGGCCGAGAGCAGCCCCTCCCTGCTGGAGACCGACGCCTCCATCCGCGACGCGCTGCTCACCTACGCCCGCGACCACGGCGACTGGTCCGGTGTGCACGGGCTGGTCCGCGAGCTGGCCGCCGAGACCGGCCGCCGGATCGCGCTCACCACCCCGGACGGGAGCACCATCGCCGACTCCGCCGAACTCCTCGGCCAGGGCGCGGCCGAGCTGCCCTCCGTGCCGGCGGCCCGGATCGACGCGGCCGACCCCGGCGCGCAGGTCGCCCAGATCCACTCGGAGTTCGCCCGCGCGATCGACCCCCAGCTCATCCTGGCGCACCGGGGGTGGCGGCTCACCGAGCAGGAGCAGCGGCACCGCCAGGAGCTGGCCGAGCAGGCGCTGGAGTGCCTGCGCGAGCAGGACGGCGGCGGCGGGCCCGACCCCTCCGGGCAGGGGCCGGTGGAGTACGACCCGGCCGACGGCTCGATCGTCGTCACCTACAACTGGCTGTTCGGCTCGGCGGGGGGCGGCGGGGACCCCGGGCCGCACGCCTCGGAGTGCGTCCCCCCGGAGATGTACGCCCCCAGCGCCGCCGCACGGGAGCTGAACGAGGAGACCGTTGCGCTGACCGCCGCCTGCCTGGACCGCGAGGGCATCGCCTACCGACTGGCCGCCGACGCCGCCGGCGTACAGGCGGTGGAGCCGGTCGACGGCTCCGACCAGGCGCCGCGGTGGGCCGAGTGCGAGTCGAGCGCGCAGCGGGCCGCGCTGCGGCCGCTCGTCGCCGAACCCGCCGACCTCTACCTCGGCACCAGCGACCGCTTCGACGCCTTCTCCCCGCAGGGCTGGTGGCGCACGGCCGCCACCGCGCTGGCCGTGCTGGCCGCGGCCGCGGTGGTGACCGTGCTGGCCGGGCGGCGGCTGGTGCGGCCCATCCTGGCGCTGACCGAGGCCGCCCAGCGGATGGCGGCCGGGGACCGCGCCGCCCGGGTGCCGGTGACCGGCGGCGACGAGGTCACCCGGCTCGGCACCGCCTTCAACGCCATGGCCGAGTCCATCGAAAGCAGCGACCGCCAGCGCAAGGCGCTGGTCAGCGACGTGGCGCACGAGCTGCGCACCCCGCTGGCCAATGTGCGAAGCCACTTGGAGGCCGCCGAGGACGGCGTGGTGCCGCTGGACCGCGCGCTGATCGCCTCGCTACTGGAGGAGTCGGCCCTGCTGGAACGGCTCGTCGCCGACCTCCAGGATCTCGCGCTCGCCGACGCCGGGATGCTGCGCGTCCACCCCGAGGAGCGCGACGCCGCCGACCTCGCCGCCCAGGCGGTGGCCGCCCACCGCGCCCGCGCCGAGGAGTCGGGCGTCACCGTCGCGGTGGACGCCCCCGAGCCGGTGCCCGTGCACGCCGACCCGGCCCGGCTCCGCCAGGCGCTCGGCAACCTCGTGTCCAACGCCGTCCGGCACACCCCGTCCGGCGGCACCGTGCGGGTGTCGGCCCGCCGCACCGCCGACGGCGCCGTGCTCACCGTCGCCGACTCCGGTAGCGGCATCGGCGCCGAGCACCTGCCGCACATCTTCGACCGCTTCTACCGCGCCGACCCGTCCCGCACCCGCGCCACCGGCGGCGGCGGGCTGGGCCTCGCCATCACCAGGCACCTGGTCGAAGCCCACCACGGCCGCGTCGAGGTGGCCAGCACTCCCGGCAGCGGCTCCGTCTTCACCATCCACCTCCCCGACGCCCGCCACCTGGACGGACGCCCGGACTGAGCGGGCGGCGGCTCAGCCGCGCCCGGTGTCGCCGGGCAGCCGCGCGGTGTCGCCGGGGTCGCCGGACGTCCGCGCGGGCTCGGCGGGAGCGGGCTCGGCGGCGGGCTCGTCGCGGTCGGGCGTGGCGGGCAGCCGCACGGTGCCGTCAGGGACCGGACCACCCGGCGCGGGCGCACCCGGCGCGGTGGTGCCGGCGGCGGAGCCCGCCGCCGGGGTGCCGGACGCGGTCGTGCCGAACAGCTGCGTGCCGGACGCGGGCGTGCCCGGCGCCCCGGCCAGGATGCGCTCGGCGACGTCCCAGCGGTGGCTGCCCTGCTGGAAGCGGACGCCGCGCTCCGCCCGGACCGCCTCCGCGAGCCGGCCGCGCCGCTCGTCGTCCAGCCCGCCCATCATCTCGGCGGCCACCTGCATGGCCCGGAACTGCTCGAAGCCGCTGCTCGCGGCGCGAATGGCCGCCAGCACCGCGTCGAAGTCGCGCAGCCCCGGATTGGCCTGCATGACGGCCAGCGCCGTGACGCGCCGGCCCTCGTCGCCGAACATCAGCCAGTCGCGCACCTGCTCCGGCTGGAAGGACTGCCCCTCGGCCATCAGCAGCGCGCGGTCGTAGACCTCGTCCAGCCGGCGGGCGCGCTCGGTGCCGCTCGGCATGGGCCCCCGCACCGCGCGGTAGTCGTCCGCGAGGGGCCCGGTCAGCCCCATCAGCGTGCGCGCCTCGGAGCGCAGCCGCTCCGCCGCCTGCCCGTCGCCCTGCCGCGCCGACTCCTCGGCCCACTGGAAGCGCTCCGCCGCCGCGGCGCGCAGCCTGCGGTTGAAGCCGCTGAACTCGATGCTCTCCAAGCGCTCCCGGAACAGGGCCAGCAGCAGCGCCAGCCCGCCGAACACGAGCAGCGCGACCTCGCCGTCGCGGGGCAGGAACACCGCGACCAGCCCGGCGATCGAGAACCCGATCCCCAGCCCGACGAGTACCACGGACAACCAGAACGACCACTTGCTCGGCGACACCACGACGACCTTCTTCCGGCGGGTTCACCCGAGCTGCGCCGCGGGTGCGGACGCTTCGCGATACTAGCCGGAATCGCCCGGCGGGTGCCGTTTCGGCGGTCTTCGGCCTCTTCCGGCCTCGGATCCGACCAGGTGGCTAGCATGGCGCATGGCCGCGGGCGGGTCGGCCGGGCGGTTCGGGGAGTGCGGAGGGGCCTGATGGGAGAAGGTACGGCGGGTGGCGGCGGGGCGCCGCCCACGATCGACACCTCGGTGTCGCATGTCGCGCGGATCTGGAACTACTGGCTGGGCGGGAAGGACAACTACCCCGTCGACCGCGAGGTCGGCGAGCAGATCCTGGGGATCCTGCCCGAGGTCGCGGTGCTGGCGCGGGCCTCGCGGGCGCTGCTGGTGCGCGCGGTCACCCA
Organism: Allonocardiopsis opalescens; assembly: GCF_003002095.1. GTDB lineage: Bacteria > Actinomycetota > Actinomycetes > Streptosporangiales > Streptosporangiaceae > Allonocardiopsis > Allonocardiopsis opalescens. The sequence continues at coordinate 473,598 of NZ_PVZC01000005.1, forward strand.
CCTAGCCGGCGAGGCGGGGGTGCGGCAGTTCCTGGACATCGGCACCGGGCTGCCGACCCAGGACAACACGCACGAGGTGGCGCAGCGGGTGGCGCCGGAGTCGCGGGTGGTCTACGTCGACAACGACCCGCTGGTGCTGGCGCACGCCCGCGCGCTGCTGGTGGGCAGCCCCGAGGGCGAGACCGACTACGTCGACGCCGACGTGCGCGACCCGGCCCGGGTGCTGCGCGAGGCGTCGCGCACGCTCGACCTCGACCGGCCGGTCGCGCTGATGCTGATGGGCATCATGGAGTTCGTCACCGACGACGGCCAGGCGCGCGCCGTGGTCCGCGAGCTGATGGACGCGCTGCCCTCGGGCAGCTACCTGATGATGTACGACGGCACCAACGTCGTGCACCGCGAGCGCTCCGACGCCGTCGCCCGGCAGTGGAACGCGTCCGGCTCCACCCCGCTGGTGCTGCGCAGCCCCGAGCAGATCGCCGGATTCTTCGACGGTCTGGAGCTGCTGGAGCCCGGCGTCGTCTCGCTCACCCGCTGGCGCCCGGAGCCCGGCACCGGCGACGGCCCCGAGGTCGACGCCTTCTGCGGCCTGGGCCGCAAGCCCTGAACCGCGCCGCGCGGCCGGCTCAGCGGTCCAGGTAGGCCAGCACCGCGCGGACCCGGCGGTGGCCGGAGTCGGTGGGGGCGAGGTCGAGCTTGCCGAAGATGTTGCCGATGTGCTTGTGCACGGCCCGCTCGGTGACGAACAGGCGGGCGGCGATCTCGGCGTTGTCCAGGCCCTCGGCCATCAGCTGGAGCACGTCGCGCTCGCGGGCGGTCAGCCGGTCCAGCGGGTCGGAGCGGCGCACCAGCAGCTGGGCGACGGCCTCGGGGTCCATCGCGGTGCCTCCGGCGGCCACCCTGCGCAGCGCGTCGATGAAGTCGTCCACCCGCGCCACCCGGTCCTTGAGCAGGTAGCCCACGCCGCCCTTGCCGTCGGAGAGCAGTTCGCGTGCGTAGACCTGCTCGACGTACTGGGAGAACAGCAGCACCGGCAGCCCGGGGACGATCCGGCGGGCCTCCAGCGCGGCCTGCACACCCTCGTCGCGGAAGCTGGGCGGCAGCCGCACGTCCACGATGGCGACGTCGGGCTCGTGCTCGGCGACGGCCGCCAGGAAGGCGGGGGCGTCGCCGGTGGTCGCCACCACCGTCATGCCCGACGCGGACAGCAGCAGGTTCAGTCCCTCGGCCAGCACCGCACTGTCCTCGACGATCACGATCCGCACGGCAGCACCGCCCGCACCGTGGTGGGGCCGCCGACCGGGCTGTGCAGGGTGAACTCTCCGTCGAGAGCGGCCACCCGGCGCGCCATTCCCGACACCCCGGTGCCCGAGCCCGCGTCCGCGCCGCCGAGGCCGTCGTCCACCACCTCCACGTGCAGCCGGTCGCCCCGGCGCTCCAGGCCGACGGTCACACTGCCGGCGGCGGAGTGCTTGGCCGCGTTGGTCAGCGCCTCGGCCACCACGAAGTAGGCGGTCGCCTCCACGGCCGCCGGGACGGAGCCCAGCTCGCCGGCGTCCAGCCGGGCGGGCACGGCGCTGCGGGCCACCAGGGCGGAGGCGGCGCCGACCAGGCCGCGGTCGGTGAGGATCGGCGGGTACATGGTGCGGATGACCTGGCGCAGCTCCGTCATCGCCTCCTCGGCGCCGCTGCGGGCGTCGCGCAGCAGCGCGGCCACCTTCTCCGGGTCGTCGTTGAGGGTGCGCTCGGCCAGGCCGAGCCGCATCGCCAGCGCGACCAGCCGCGCCTGGGTGCCGTCGTGCAGGTCGCGCTCGATGCGGCGCAGCTCGGAGGCGTGCGCGTGCAAAGCGTCGGCGCGGGTCTCGGTCAGCGTCTCCACCCGCTCGGCCAGCTCCTGCTTGACCGAGCGCCCGAGCAGGGCGCGCGCCATCCGGGCCTGCAACCGGGCCAGCGGGCTCGTCGCCCACAGCAGCAGCGCGCCGATCACCGCCAGCTGCCCGGCGCCCAGCACCAGCGCGCCGGTCCAGTCGGTGACGGGCAGGCCCAGCATGCTGACCGGCGCCCCGGCGGGCGCCACCCACCACAGCGCCGCCTGGAGCACGGTGGCCGGCGCGCCGATGAGCGCGAACAGGCCGAGGAAGCCCAGCGGCAGGCCGGTGGCGACGTGCGCCACCACCCAGCCCAGCTCGCGCGGGACCAGCGCGTCGGAGCGCAGCCGCCGGAACTGGGCGCCGATGCCGCGCGGGAGCGGGCGGTGCCGCAGCGGGACCTCCACCCCCAGGTGGCGGCCGACCCGGCGGCGCTCGACGTCGGCCCACAGCCGCAGCCCGGCCAGGGCGCGCGGGAACAGCAGCAGTCCAAGGCCGCCGACGGCGAAGGACGCGACGGAGACCATCAGCAGCGGCGGCACCAGCAGGGAGGCGATGGCCGAGGCCATGCCCACCGTGAGGTATCCGGCCGAGCGCAGCCCGTCCACGAGCCTCGATGACAGGCCGCTACGGGCCGTGAGCGTGTTCATGCCGAGGATTATTCAACGCCGGGACGGGCGGGCGGAGTAGAGCGGACTACACCTTCGGCCGTCGCGTCCGCAGGCTCGTGGCCGCCCCGGCGCCCGCCTAGCGTCGGGCCGCATGACCGATACGACCCGAACGTTCTCCGACGACGGCCCGGACCCGGCCGTCCGGCCCCGCGTCGAGTGGCGCGGCATCGCGCTCTTCGTCGCGCTCGCCATGGGCGGCGCCTGGCTGGCCATGCTGCCACTGCTGATCAGCGGCTTCCAGCGCACCGGCACCGACCTGGCGATGGGCGTGCCCGAGCGGATCTCCATCGCGGTGATGATGTTCACCCCCGCGATCGCCGCCGTCGTGGCGCTGGTGACGGTGCACCGCCGCCGCAGCCTGCGGGCGCTGCGCACCTCGCTGGGCCTGGTGCTGCCCGGCTCGCCGGGCGCGCTGGCCCGCCAGATCCTGTTCGCCGCCGCCGTGCCCGTCGCCATCCAGCTGGCGATCCTGTGCCTGTGCGCGCTGGCCGGCACCTACCGCTTCGACCTGGCCGACTTCTCCGGCTTCCGCAGCCAGTTCGCCCCCGACACCATGGGCGCGCAGGGCGTGCCGTGGGCGGCGCTGGCCGGCTGGGCGCTCGCACTGCTGCCGGCCCTGCTCGTCTCGCTGCCGCAGTTCTTCGGCGAGGAACTGGGCTGGCAGGGCTACCTGCTGCCCAAGCTGGCGCCGCTGGGCGTCGCCCCCGCCCTGATCGGCACCGGCGCGGTCTTCGCCCTGTGGCACGGGCCCACCCTGGTGATGGGCGGCCAGTACCCGGGGGTGCCGTGGCCGATGGCGGTGGGCATGATGCTGGTCAGCACGGTGCTGCTGCTGCCCATCCTGGCCTGGCTGCGGATGCGCTCGGGCTCGGTGTGGCCCGCCGTGGTGGCGCACACGATGATCAGTACCGTCTGCATACAGCTGACCTGGGTGCTCGCCGACGCCGACGCGCCCTTCCACCCGCTGACGGTCGGGATGACCAGCTGGCTCGGCTGGGTGGTGATGGGCGGCTTCACCGCCTTCCTGGCGCTGACCGGACGGCTCCGCTTCGCCGCGCCGACCGCGAAGGACGCCGCCCCGTGACGCGACGCGCCCCTGCCTCCGCGGGGGGCGGGACAGGGGCGCGGCCGGGTGGACCTCGGTCCGGGTCAGTGCGGGTTGGCGGCGTGGGTCAGGGTCTCCCACGACACGAACAGGTTGTTGGTGCCGGCCGGGCGCTGGCGCTCGGTCAGCTCCCAGGTCTCGGGCATGGGGTGGCCGAGGCGGTGGGCCAGCGCGTTGTAGCCGACCTCGGTGATCGGGCCCATCCGCTTGTCGAACTCGCCGCCGCACAGCCACTCGGGCATCTCGGCGCCGTTCTCGTAGGCGGAGTGGAAGCCCAGCGCCAGCCGCAGCCGCTCCCCGACCTCCGGGTACAGGGACGCGCCCTGGATCCGGCTGGTCTCGGCGACGTGGGAGATGGACGACAGCCCGTAGCCGGTGTGCCCGAAGTCGCGGCAGGTCTCCTGGGTGAGGCCGTCCACGAAGCGGTCCTGGCCCTGCCAGTAGTCGACGATCTCCTCGCGCGACTCAAGCTCGCTGTCGGGGTCGGTCCGGGGCAGCTCGCCGTCGGAGCTGAGGTAGATGTAGGCCGGGACCCGCTCGCGGAACATGTCCACGGCGCGGTCGTAGGCCTCGCGGTCCTCCAGGAAGACCGAGATGCCGATGGCGGCCTCGGTCATGCTCAGCTCCCAGTTGCCGTTGCCGTCGTGCCCCTCCTCCACCACGGGGAGGTAGACCTCGCGCAGCATGTCGGAGAAGTCGGCGATGTCGTCGTCCTCCCAGCCGCCGTAGGTGTAGCGGATGATCTCCGCGGCGCGCGGCCACGACGACCCGGCCCACGCGGTCTGCAGCGGGGCGTTGTCGTCGGTGTGCTCCTCGATCTCGCCGGACCAGGCGTTCATGATCTCGATCGCCTGCTCGGCGTAGCGGGGGTCCTCGGTGATGTACCAGGCCAGCGAGAGCGTGTACGCGGCGATGGCGTCCTCGCGCTCGTCGGTGCAGCCCTTGTTGGGCTTGGTGTAGGGGCCGCACTGCACGACCTCGCGCGGCTTGGGCTCGCGGTCCGGCTCGGCGTAGTCGCTGGCCATCATCTGCTCGAAGGCCTCGGTCCACGGCTGCGCGCCCGACTGGACGCGCTCGCGCACGAAGTCCAGCTGCGACCGGCTGACCAGCACCCCGGGGTGGGTGAAGGTCTCCGGCGCCGCGACGGACGCCTCCGCCGAGCGGGGCTCGGCCGCGGCCTTCGCGAGCGGCAGCGCCGACGCCGGGGCGGCGGTGCCGATCACCATCAGCACGGAGGTGACGGCGAGCGCCCAGATCCGGGCGAGCTTTCGCGGTGAGGTCATCGCTCTCCTCAAGAGGGCACACGGGACGGCACCCGTGTACGTCGGGAAGGGCTGTGCGGGCGCCCCTTCGGGGGCTGCTCAGGGCGAAAACGGCATGAGACACACCGAGCTGTCGGGCCTGCCGATGGCAGGGCCGTCCCGGACAGCATCAAATAGGAAAGTTTCCTAAATTAAAGGGTAGGCAAACACACGGCAACGAGGTCGACCGTATGCCGGGGTCTCATGGAGGCTACCCGCTGATAGCGGCTGCTGCGAACATGCTCACGCAGGTCAGCCAGGGTGCGGGTGTCTCGTTCGCCCCGTGCCCCGGATCCGCCGCCGCGCATGCGGCAGCGCCCTTTCGGGACGGGGCAGGGATGTCCGCGCGGTGGGGACCGGGCGGACGCGCGCTATGCCGGATATCACATAGAGGGACTTTCCGGCCTTTCGCGCGAGCCGATGACAAACGGCTCTGCAAGGTACTCAATAACCTGGCGGAGTGGATTATTCCACCGCCCGGAGAACCGCTCCGCGGCACGGGCGCAAAGCGCCGGAATGCCGTTCGCTGCGGCCTTTTCGCACCGGTGGGCGGGGACGCGCAGCCGCGTCCCCGCCCACCGGCGGTACCGGGCCGGGCCGCCTGCGGCCGGCCCGGCCTGGCGCTACAGGGCGCCGACGTTCACGTCGATGCAGGCGTAGAAGGCGTTGGAGGTGTCGTAGACGTTCCAGACCGCCAGGATGGTCTGCCTGCCGCTGAGGCCGCTGAGGTTGACGTTGTGGGAGAGGGAGTACGGCGGCTGGGTGCCGCCCTGGTCGAAGGTGGCCAGCCGGCGGCCGCCGAGCACGTAGTACTCCCAGGTGCTGGTGCGGTGCGGCACGGTCAGCGTCCAGGTGAAGGTCACCGAGCTGCCGACCGGGCTGACCCGCCAGCCGCGGTTGTTGTCGCTCAGCTCCGCGAAGCGGGCGTTGCCGCCGTGGCAGTTCATCTGGCCCTTGGGGCCCTCGACGCTCTGCGGCTCCCACTGGATGTCGCCGCACGGCACGACGCGCTGGGCGCACTGCGCCTGGCGGCTGGCCGGGGCGGAGACGTAGCCGTGCGCGTTGGCGGTTCCGGCGGGCAGCAGCGCGAACAGGATCGGGGTGGCGGCGGCGACCGCCGCCGCCGACAGGAGCTTCCTCTTCCAGGACATGCGGGGGGCCTTTCTGGAGGTCCCGCGCCTCCCCCGGTGCCGAAGGCGGACGGGGTCGCCCGGTTCCGGCGGAGGCGCGGTAGCGGGGAGGTGAGGGCCGTGGGGACCCACGGGCCAGGCGGACGTCGGTCGCTGCGGCGGCGGACGGGTTCGTCCCCGATGTCCCGGTGGCCGCCGGCCTGCGCCACTGGTATTCGAATCCGCCGATTGGTCGGAACCGTAATTCGGCGACCACTCTCGGTCAAGGGCCGCAGCAGCCCGAAATCCCCGCCATGCCGCGGATCCGGGCCGATCCGTAACCGTGGTCCATGCCCGCCGAATGCGTCCGGAAGGGTCTGGTATCGACGCCGCGAATGGCGGGAAATGGGCGCGACCAGTACGGCGGCGCGATCAGCGGCCTACTGGTCTAGGCCGGTGGCGGTATACCGGCTACAGACCGGTAACGGTCCCCGCGCCGTGGCTAAGACTTTGCTGTCCGCTGGGTTAGATCCCTGTCACCTTCGAGTCAGGTACGCCCGCAGGAAACAGCCCCCGGGGGCGCTCGGCACCCCCGGGGGCGAGGTGGTCGGCGGCTCAGTCCTGGCCGCCGAGGATCCGGGTCTCGGTGATGCTCGTCCAGTCGTTGTCGGTGTTGCCGCTCCCCACGATCCGCACATAGCGCGCGTCGGCGGGCTCGCCGAGGGCGTAGACCTCCTCCCGCAGGGTCTCGCCGCCGCTCGAACCCTCGTACCGGGTCGTCCAGTCCGTGCCGTCGTCGGAGGTCCGGATCTCGAAGTCGTGCCGGCGCGTATCGCCCCGGTGCCAGGCCAGCCCCACCGAGCCGACCTGCCGCACGGAGCCGAGGTCGTACTCGATCCACACGCCGTCGCCCTCGTCCGACCAGCGGGTGCCCAGGTCGCCGTCCAGCGTGTTCTCGGGCTCGTTGCCGTCGTCGCCGCTCGCGGTGACCTCCGACACCTCCAGCTCGTCGCCCGCCGGCGGGTCCTGGTCCGGCGGCGTGCCGGCGTCCTCGCCGATCGTCACGTCGTGGATGATCACCTCGCCGTAGTTGTCCTCGTCGCAGGGGTCGGAGTTGCCGCAGTTGGCCTGGGTGTAGGCGCCCGCCTTGAAGTAGCCCGTGGTGAAGTCCGCGTCGAGCGTGGCCACCTCTTCGCCGTTGTAGTACGCGTGGATCGTTCCGTCCTCGACCACGAACCTGACCTGGAAGCGGGTGTTGAGCCGGAAGTCGTCGGTGACCAGCTGGTGGTTGCTGTCGTCCCCGTCGGTGACGTAGAGGTTCGACCCCTCGATCCGGAACACCGAGACGTCGTCGTCACCGCCGTGGATCTGCCCGACGACGAGGTGCGGCCGGTCGTTGGGCAGCCGGGTCACGGTCTGGTCGATGGTCATCACGTGCCTGCCCTCGTCGGCGGCCCAGGACGCCTCGTCGTCGCCGTCCATCTCGCGCAGCTCCGAGCGCGGGTAGTTGGAGCCGCTGGTGGTCACCCCGTCGACCGCGGCCCGGAACCGGACCCCCTCGCAGTTCTCCGCCACCGTGAACCACGGGTCCACCGCGTAGCTCGCCAGCTCCGGCTGCTCGACCTCGTCAGGACTCTCCTCCTCACCGATCGGCAGCTGGATCTTCCAGGAGTCCAGGTCCAGCACGTCCGCGGGGTACTCGCATTCCTGGGCCGCCGCCGGGGCCTGCGCCGCCGGGCCGGGGGCGGCCAGCACCGGAGCCCCGGCCACCGTCCCGGCCGCCAGCACGCCCACGGCCGCGATCGTCACCATCCGAAGTTGGGTCATGACGGAAGCGTAGGAGCGCGCGCCCGGAATCAGGGGCCACGTGTCTCCTTCCTGCCAGCTGCGACGACGCGCGGGCGGCCGCGTTCCGCGATCGTCACCGGGATTTCCGCCACCGCCCCGCGGACGGCCGCTCCCCGGTAACGCGAACGCGCTCCCCCGGTCCTCAGCGCGCTCTTAACCGGGTGTGCCACTGTGGCCGCATCGGGGGTTGCGATACGGCGGAGGCGGGATGCGGGTCCTGGTCGTCGAGGACGATGTGCGGCTGGCGGGGGTGCTCAGCTCCGGGCTGCGCGCCGAGGGCATGGACGTCGACGTGGTGCACGACGGCTACGACGGCTACTGGCAGGCGCGCGAGGGCGCGCACGACGTGGTCGTGCTCGACGTGCTGCTCCCCTCGGCCAGCGGCTACGAGGTGGCGCGGCGGCTGCGCTCGGAGCGCGTCTGGACGCCGCTGCTGATGCTGACCGCCAAGGACGGCGAGTACGACGAGGCCGACGGCCTGGACGCCGGAGCCGACGACTACCTGCGCAAGCCCTTCTCCTTCGTGGTGCTGGTGGCGCGGCTCCGCGCGCTGGCCCGGCGCGGGTCCACCCCCAGGCCGCGGCTGCTCAGCCACGGCGGCCTGTGCCTGGACCCCGAGTCGGGCGACTGCACCGTCGACGGCGAGCCGGTCGAGCTGCGGCCGCGCGAACGCGCGCTGCTCGAGGTGCTGCTGCGCAACCGCGACCGGGTGCTGTCCAAGGGGCGGCTGCTCGACGCCGTCTGGGGCCTGGACGCCGACAGCGACACCAACCTGGTGGAGGTGTACGTCTCCTACCTGCGGCGCCGGATCGGGGCCGAGCGGGTGCAGACCGTGCGCGGCCTCGGCTACCGGCTGGTCGACCCCGATGCCTGACACCCCCCGGCGCTGGTGGCGCACCCTGCGGGTGCGGGTGACCGCGCTGGTCACGGTGGCGGTGGCCGCCGCGCTCGCGGTCGCCTCCGTCGTCCTCGTCCTCACCATGCGCGGCACCCTGATCGGCGAGGTGCGGCAGACCGCCGAGGCCGAGGTGGCGCGGGTCGCGGCCGAGCTGGAGCAGGGGCGCACGCCCACCGAGGGCGAGTGGTCGGCCGTGTCGGGCTTCACCATGATCCAGGTCCGCGACGAGCAGGGGCGGCTGCTCGCCGAGTTGCCCGAGCCGGCGGCCGAGGCGGCCGCGGAGCGCCCCGCCGTGCCGGACGCGGACGGCGGGGACGCCGCCGAGCGGCGGGCCGCCGACGCCGACGCCTCGCCGGGTCCGGCCGCCGACGAGCTGGTGGTGGCGGAGCGGACCGTCACCACGCCCGACGGCGTGCTCACCGTGGTGGCGGCCTCGCGCATCGGTCCGGCGGCGCACGGCGTCGACCTGGTGGTGAACGCGCTGATGGTGGCGGCGCCGCTGCTCACCCTGTTCGTCGCGGTGCTGGCCTGGTTCGCGGTGGACCGCTCGCTGCGGCCGATCGAGGCGGTGCGGCGGCGGGCCGAGGCGATCAGCCACGCCAACCTGGGCGAGCGGCTGCCGCAGGCGGCCACCGGCGACGAGGTCGAGCGGCTGACCGCCACCCTCAACGCGATGCTGGACCGGCTGGACGCCGGAGCCCGCCGGCAGCGCGAGTTCGTCTCCGACGCCTCGCACGAGCTGCGTACCCCGCTGGCGGCGATGCGCGCCGAGATCGAGGTGGCGCGGGCGCACGGCACCGCGTCGGGCTGGCGGGCGACGGCCGACCGGCTGCTCGCCGACCACCGGCGGATCGAGCGGCTGACCGGCGACCTGCTGCTGCTGGCCCGCTTCGACGACGGCTCGGTGGCCCGCCGCGCCGAGCCGGTGCGGCTGGACGAGCTGGTGGCCGGGGAGCTGGCCGCGCTCACCCGCGCCGAGGCGGCGGCGTCGCTGCGCCCGGTCCAGGTGCGGGGGGTGCCCGCGGAGCTGGCCCGGCTGGTCCGCAACCTGCTCGACAACGCCGACCGCTACTCCGCCGGGCGCGTCGCCGTGACGCTGGCCGCCGAGCCGGGCTCCGAGCCCGGGGCCGGCACCGCCGTGCTGACCGTGGACGACGACGGCCCCGGCATCCCGCCCGACCAGCGCGAACGGGTCTTCGACCGCTTCTACCGGCTGGACGGCAGCCGTGACCGCTCCAGCGGCGGCACCGGCCTCGGCCTGGCCCTGGCCCGCCGGATCGCCCGCGCCCACGACGGGGACGTGGTGGTCGCCGCCGCCCCGCTGGGCGGCGCCCGCTTCACCGTCCGGCTGCCCGCGGCGGACTGAGGCCCGGGCGGCGCCGCGGTTCCGGCCGTTCCGACCTGCCCGCCTGCGGCCTGATGGGCGTACAATTCCCCGCGCGGTGATGATCCGCGTTACGAACATCGGCACATACAGCGATGGAGCGCCGCGTGAGCATCCCTCCGCCCCCCGGGCAAGGCCCCGGCAGGTACTACCCCTCGGCGCCCCCGCCCCCCGGCGACGGCGCGCGCCCCAAGCCGCCGAAGCGCCCCATGGGCGCCGCCGGAGTCGCCTTCACCATCATCGGCTGCGGTGCCCTGCTCGTCCTGGCCATGTTCATCGGCTTCATCGCCGTCATCATGAGCGCCGACGGCGATTCCTCAGGCTCCTCGGACTCCTCCTCCGACGCCGAGGCGAGCGCCGCCCCCACCGGCCCGGCCACCGAGCGCTTCGGCCCCGAGACCGTCTCGGTGGACCTCGACAGCGGCGACCGCTTCTACATCGACCTGGACGCCGGGACTCCGCAGTGGACCGGCGCCGAGATGTCCGGGCACGACCTGATCATGTCCTTCCTGATCACCCCGGCGCTGCTGTCGCACGACTCCACCGAGATGACCATCGCGCCCGTCGCCCCGGGCGAGCAGCCCGGCCGCGACGGCTGCTGGGAGCTGCTGGCGGAGGATCCGACCTACCAGGTCGAACTGGAGCAGGACGTGCCCTTCTGCCTGGAGACGACTGATGGGCGCATCGCCTTCGTCGAGATCACCGAGGTCACCGACGCGGCCGTCGCGGTGCGGGCGACCGTCTGGGAGTGAGCCCGGCGCGGGCCGGGTGGAGCAGTACCGCTGAGAGGAACGGAGCAGTCGGTGCCGAAGCGCAACCGGGGCGGGCAGCCCCACAACCCCGCCTGGGACGACGGCTGGCGCAGGGCGGTCGACCTGCGCGAGGCCCTGCTGGCCGGAGCCCCCCTGCCCACGATCCCGTTCATCCCGGTGCGCACCCGCCCCAACGAGGTGGCGCACGCCGAACTCGTGCTCGACTACTCCCGCTACTACGGGATGAACGTCAGCTACCAGCAGAACTCCGGCTTCTACTTCGGCTCGGCGCTGTTCGTCGCGGCCGGCGTGGCCGCCGACTCCATCAGCAACGCCTCGGCCAGGTCGCGCGCCCAGGCGATGGCCGCGCCCCAGTGGCGCGACTTCCAGCAGATCGGCGTCTTCGTCACCAACCAGCGGCTGGTCGCGATGGTCGACGGCTCGCGCTGGCTGTCGTGGGACCACGACGCCAATGTGCAGGTGCAGCCGCTGCTGGACCACTGGAGCGTGGTGCAGTACTTCGAGAACTCCGAGCCGCTGCGCTGGCACGGCCCGGCGGCGCCGTGGCTGTCGGTGGCGCTCGTCTACCTTGCGCTGGGCGAGAACCACCTCCGCCACCACCCCGAACTGCGGCCGCTGTCGATGATCCAGGGCTGAGCGGACCGCCCCTCACCTGGGCACAAGCCCGCTCTCAGCCCGGTTAAGCGGCGGCCAAGCTCCGCCCGCCACCGTGGTGCGTGACATCGAGGTCACCAACCACGGAGGTGAGGGCCATGGCGGCCTACCCCATCACGATCCGCCCGGCGGCCCGCGCCGCACTCGCCGCGGTCCCCGCGCTGCTGGCCGGCCTGCTGCTCGCCTCGTGCGGCGGCGGCGCCGAGGGCTCCGGCGCGGAAGCGGGCCCGTCGGCCGCGTCGGGCGAGGACGCCCTGCTCGCCTACGCGCAGTGCATGCGCGACCAGGGCGTCGAGATGCCCGACCCGGAGCCGGGTGAGCCCGCGTCGCTGTACGAGGGCGTCGACCAGGACTCCCCCGCGTTCACCGCGGCCGACGAGGCGTGCGCGGAGCACCTGGCCGGAGTTGTGCAGGAGCGCCAGAACACCGACCCCGAGGAGGAGCAGCAGAACAACGACGAACTGCTCGCGATCGCCGAGTGCCTGCGTGAGCAGGGCATCGACGTACCCGACCCGGTGCCTGGCCAGGAGGGCGGCCCCTTCGCCGGTGAGCTGGACCGCACCGACCCGGCCGTCCAGGAGGCGCTGGACGCCTGCTCCGACGCCGGGGTGGCGCCGTCCGAGGGCGGCGGGGAATGAGGCCGTCGAAGCGGACCGCCGTCCTGGTGGCGGTGCCCGGGGCGCTGCTGCTCGGCGCGGCGTCGGTGGCCTGGGCCCAGGCCGGGACGGCGGAGGGCGAGGGCGAGGAGCAGTCGGCGCCCAGCACCGCCGAGGTCGCCGTCCGCGACCTCGCGCACACCGAGACACTGTCGGGCGTCATCACCTACGACGAGCTGCGCGCCATCCCGTCGGGCCGCTCCGGCACGGTCACCCGGCTGCCCGAGGTGGGCGAGACGGTGGCCTCCGGCGAGGAGCTGATGCGCATCGACGAGGAGCCGGTGGTGCTGGTCGACGGCTCCGTACCGGCCTGGCGCGACCTCCAGTACGGGGTCTCCGACGGCGCCGACGTGCGGCAGCTGGAAGAGGCGCTGGTCGCGCTCGGCCACGCCGAGGAGAGCCCGACCTTCCCCGACCGGGACTGGGACTGGGCGACCAGCTACGCGCTGCAGGAGTTCCAGGACGAGACGGGCGCGCCCGTCGACGGGGTCGCCTCGCTCGGCGAGATCGTCTTCGCCGACGGGTCCGTGCGCATCGCCGTGCAGGAGGTCGCGGTCGGCGGCCAGGCCAGTGCCGGGCAGCCCGTCGTCCAGGTGTCCGCCACCGACCGGATCGTCACGGTCGAGCTGGCACCGCTCGACCGCGACCTCGTCAGCGAGGACATGGCGGTGGAAGTGGCGCTGCCCACCGGGGAGCGGCTGCCGGGGACGGTGACCGAGGTCGGCTCCACCCTGGAGGCCAATGCCGAGGGCGAGGACGTCTACCAGGTCACCGTGGCGCTGGAGGACTCCGGCGCCGCCGACGATCTCGCCCTGGCGCCGGTGAGCGTGTCGGCGGTCTCCACCGTCGCCGAGGACGCGCTGACCGTGCCCGTCACGGCCGTGGTCGGGGTGCCCGGCGGCGGCCACGCGGTGGACCTGGTCGGCGCCGACGGGACCACCACCCGCGTGCCGGTGGAGCTGGGCGCCTGGGGCGACGGCTTCGTCCAGGTGGCGGGCGGGGTCTCCGAAGGCGATCTGGTGGAGGTGCCGGAGTGAGCCGCCCGGTGCTCGAACTGGTCGACGTGCGGCGCAGCTACCCGGGCAGCCCGCCGGTGCGGGCGCTCGACGGCGTGGACCTGACCGTGCGCTCCGGCGACTGGGTGGCGGTCGTGGGACCGTCCGGCTCGGGCAAGTCCACGCTGCTGAACCTGATGGGCGCGCTGGACCGGCCCAGCTCGGGCACGGTGCGCGTCGACGGCCACGACGTGGGCGGGCTGGACGACGCCCAGCTGTCGGCGCTGCGCGGGCGCGCGCTGGGCTTCGTCTTCCAGTCCTTCCACCTGCTCAAGAGCCTCAACGCGGTGGAGAACGTGGCGACGGGGCTGCTGTACCGCGGCGTGCCGGCGGCCGAGCGGCGCGAGCGCGCCGCCGAGGCGCTGCGCCGGGTGGGCCTCGGCCACCGGCTGGACCACCGGCCGGCCCGGCTGTCGGGCGGGGAGTGCCAGCGGGTGGCCGTGGCGCGCGCCCTGGTGGGCGAGCCCGCGCTGCTGCTCGCCGACGAGCCGACCGGCAATCTGGACTCCAAGACCAGCCGGGACATCATGGAACTGTTCGGCCGGCTGCACGCCGAGGGCACCACCATCGTGCTCATCACCCACGACGAGGACACCGCCCGCGCGGCGGCCCGCCGCGTCCACCTGCGCGACGGCCGCGTCTCCGAACCCGCGACAGCCGCGGCGGTGACACCATGACCGGCCCGCAGGGCGGCGGCACGCCGGAAGAAACGACGGCGAAGGCGACTGTGACCACCGAATCGACGGCGGCTGCGTCGGATGACGCTCGATCGGGCGCCACGGGTCGCCGCCGTCGCAAGGCCCCTCCCGGGCGCCCCGGGACAGAGCGCCCGGGGACAGACCGCCCCTCGGCGGACGGGGCGCGCGGCGAGGGCCTGACCGCGTCGGTGCTCACACCGCGCGACGCGCTGTCGGTCGGGCTGCTCGGGCTGGCCGGGCGGCGCGGGCGGGCGCTGCTCACCTCGGTGGGCATCGCGATCGGTATCGCAGCCATGGTGGCCGTGGTCGGGATCTCGGCCTCGTCGCAGGCCAACCTGCTGGCCGTCCTGGACGACCTGGGCACCAACTACCTGACGGTGGCGCCCGGGCAGTCGCTCAGCGGCGACGAGCAGCCGCAGCTGCCGACCGAGGCGACGGCGCGGCTGTCGCTGCTGGACGAGGTGCAGGCGGTGTCGGGGGTGGCGCAGCTCGACGCGACCGTGCGCCGCAGCGACCGGATGCCGGCCACCGACACCCGCGGCACCGTGGTGCTGGCCGCCGAACCGAACCTGCTGGCCACCCTGAACGGGAACCTGGCGCAGGGGCGCTGGCTGGACGACGCGGCCGAGGGCTACCCGACCGTGGTCCTCGGCGCCACGGCGGCCGAGCGCCACGGCGTCTCCCTGGCCGGCGGCGGGCAGCTGGTCTGGCTCGGCGAGCAGTGGTTCTCCGTCGTCGGCGTGCTGCAGCCGCTGCCGCTGGCGCCGGAGCTGGACAACGCCGCCCTGATCGGCACGGCGGTCGCGGCCGACGCCTTCGGCTTCGCGGGCTCTCCCACCACGGTGTACCTGCGGGCGGATCCCGACGACATCGAGACCGTGCGCGAGGTCGCCGCCGTCACCGCCGATCCGGACAGCCCGGAGGAGGTGGAGGTGACCCGCCCCTCGGACGCCCTGGAGGCACGGGCGGCCACCGAGACCGCGTTCACCGCGCTGCTGCTCGGGCTGGGCGGGGTGGCGCTGCTGGTCGGCGGGGTCGGCATCGCCAATGTGATGGTGATCTCGGTGCTCGAACGGCGCGACGAGATCGGCGTCAGGCGGGCTCTGGGCGCCACCCGCCGCCACATCCGCACCCAGTTCCTGGTCGAGGCCGTCGCCCAGGCGGGGGTGGGCGGTATCGCGGGCATGCTGCTCGGCGCGGTCATCACCGTCGGCTACGCCCTGGCGATGGGCTGGCCGATCGCGCTCCCGGTGGAAGGGCTCGCGGGCGGGGTGGCCGCCGCCCTCGTCGTCGGCGCCCTGGCCGGGCTGTATCCCGCGAACCGGGCCGCCCGCCTGGACCCCGCGGAGGCCGTGCGCCCGGCCTGAACCACCGGGCGGGACACGCCCGCACCGCGCTCCGCCCGCCCCCCTTTCCGAGCGGACCGCGCCCGCCCCGTGTCCCGCCCGGCCCCACGCCCGTCCGGGCCGCCCACCGGGGACCGGTGGCCGGACGGGCGCCTCGGCGTCTCCGGCGCGCCGCTCGCGCCGTCCGCCGAGTCACCGCCGCAATTCCGGGTGCCCCTCCGCCCACTCCTCGAAGCTCGTCAGCGGGATGCCGAGGGCGCGGGCGAACTCCGGGCGGGCGGGCTGGCCGGTCACGTTGATGAAGTCGTGGGCGATGCCCATCCAGGGCATGCCCGCCTCGACCGCCTGCTCCGGCGTCATATCGGGTGCGGCCAGCTCGGTGCCCAGCGCGCGGGACAGCACCTCGGCGATCTCCGTCATCGTGCGGTAGTCGCTCGCCAGCTCCAGTTCGACCTGGTGGAAGCGCTCCGGTTCGGCGATGGCCGCGGCGGCCGCCGCGCCGATGTCGTCGACGGCGACGAGCGAGATCCACGTCTTCGGCTTGAGCACGGTCACCAGGCCGCCCTCGACGCCGTGCGGGAAGAGGAAGGCCAGCGAGGGCAGGAAGTTGTCCATGAAGAAGGCCGGCTTGAGCAGCGTCCAGTGCGTGAAGCCCGCCGCGCGCACGCGGTCCTGGATCCCGGCCTTGGCCGCGTAGTAGGGCTCCATCGGCGCCCAGCGGCCTTCGGCCCAGCCCGGCATCTCCTCGTGCTGCCCGGCACCGGAGACGGACGTGTGCACGAACTGCGGCACACCCGCGGTGATCGCCGCTTCGACCAGGTTGACGCCCTGGGCCAGCTCGCCCTCGGAGTCGTAACCGTCGCCCTTCGGCTCGGGCATCTGCATCGAGAAGACGGCCCGGGCGCCTCGCGCGGCCCTGGTCAGGGAGTCGCGGTCGCGGAGGTCGCCGGTGACCAGCTCGGCGCCGAGCGCTTCGACGGCCTTCGCCCGCTCGGTCGAGGGGTCGCGGACCAGCGCGCGGACGGGCACGTCCGCCTTGAGCAGGGCGCGGGCGGTGGCGCCGCCCTGCCGACCGGTGGCGCCGGTGACCAGGACAGGTGCGGAATCGGTGGCCATGCGGCCCCTCCCAGGGTTCGCGGACGATAAACGGCGGGCCCCGCCGTTTCCTGTTGACTAAAATACGGAGGGCCCCGCCACTTAGCAAACCCTGAGGTGACGCCATGCCGACCCAGCGTGCCGACGCCCGCCGCAACCACGCGCGGCTGCTCGCCGTCGCCGAGGAGGAGATCGCCGCGCACGGCGCCGCCGCCTCCCTGGAGCAGATCGCCCGTACCGCCGGAGTCGGCTCGGCCACCGTGCGCCGCCACTTCCCCAGCCGCCGCGCCCTGCTGGAGGCGGTCTTCCGCGGCCGCATCGAGACCCTGTGCGCGCACGCCCGCGAGCTGGCGGGCGCGGCCGACGCCCGGGCCGCCCTGCTGGAGTGGCTGCGCGCCGTCACCGCCTACGGCGCGCGCACCCGCGGGCTGGTCGCCGTGCTCGACCGGTGCGCGCCGGGCGACGACGGGGCGCCGGACGCCTGCGCGGCGCGGCTCGCCCAGGCGGGCGCCCCGCTGCTGCGCCGCGCCGCCCAGGACGGCGCGGTCGCACCGGACGTGGCCGTCGCCGACCTGCTCACCTTGATCACCGGCATCGTGCTGGCCACCGAGCACCACCCGGACCCCGCCGCCGAGGCGGACCGGCTGCTCGCCCTCGCCGTGGCCGGGATCAGCCCACGGCGGTGACGGACGGGCTCCGGGCTCAGCGCCGGGACCGGCCGCCCGCGGGCGCCTGGCCGCGCAGCGGGGCGCGGGCGAACTCGGCCATGCCGGTGGCGAAGTCCACGGTGGGGCGCCAGCCGAGTTCGGCGGCGAGGCGCCGCGAGGAGGCCGTGATGTGGCGGACGTCGCCCAGGCGGTACTCGCCGGTGACCACCGGGGCCGGGCCACCGTACGCCTCGGCGAGCGCCGCCGCCATCTCGCCCACGGTGTGCGGGGTGCCGCTGCCCGCGTTGAAGGGCGCCAGCACACCCGCCTCGCGGTCCGCGACGGCCTGGAGCGCCGCCACGTTGGCCCGCGCGATGTCCGCGACGTGCACGAAGTCGCGCCGCTGGCCGCCGTCCTCGTAGACGCGGGGCGCCTCGCCCCTGGCCAGCGCCGAGCGGAAGAAGGACGCGACCCCGGCGTAGGGGGTGTCGCGCGGCATGCCGGGGCCGTAAACGTTGTGGTAGCGCAGCGAGATCGCCCGTGCGCCGGTGGCGCGGGCCCACGCGGCGGCCAGGTGCTCCTGGGCGAGCTTGGTCGCGGCGTAGACGTTGCGCGGGTCGGTGGGGGCGTCCTCGCCGACCAGGGCGGGCAGCAGCGGCGCGCCGCAGGTGGGGCAGGGCGGTTCGAAGCGGCCGGCGTCCAGGTCGGCGACCCGGCGCGGGCCGGGGCGCACGGCGCCGTGCAGCTCGCAGGTGTAGCGGCCCTCGCCGTACACGACCATGGAGCCCGCGAGCACCAGCTCGCGCGGACCGCGCCGGGCCATCGCGGCCAGCAGCACGGCGGTGCCGAGGTCGTTGACGCCGACGTAGTCGGGCGCGTCGGCGAAGTCGGTGGACAGGCCCACCATCGCGGCCTGGTGGCAGACGGCGTCCACGCCGCGCAGCGCGTACTCGACGGTGTCGGCGTCGCGCACGTCGCCGCGCACCGTCCGCACACCGGGCCGGTCCCCGACGTCGGCGCCCCCCGGGTGCGCCGAGGGGAGGAAGGCGTCGAGCACGACCACCTCGTGCCCGGCCGCCACCAGGGCTTCCGCGATGTGCGACCCGATGAACCCGGCGCCGCCCGTCACCAGTACACGCATGCCGCCGACGCTACGCCCGCCGACCCCGGGACGCCGTCACCGAGCGCAGCGCGTCAGGCTTTCGTAAGGCGGACGGGCGCGGTGCGGCCCTCGGAGTCGGCGGTCAGGGCGCGGGTTCGTCCCGATCGCCGGGTTCGGTCGGGTCGGGCTCGTCGTCGGTGGTCTGTTCTTTGAGGAGTTGGCGGACGTCGTCGGCGGTGTAGCGGCGGTGTCCGCCCAGGGTGCGGATGTAGGTGAGTTTTCCTTGGCGGGCCCAGCTGGAGACGGTCTTGGGGTGGACGCGGAACAGGTTGGCGACCTCTTGGGCGGTCATGAGTTCGGGTAGGGCGCCCTGGAGTTCTTCGGGGAGTGGGAGGCGCTCCGGCAGGCGGCTGGGGTCGAACCAGTAGTGGCCGCTGACGAAAACGGCGTACACCTCGTCGGCGTCGGCCAACTCCTTCAACGCTTGGGGGGTGCGGCCCGACAACCGGGCGGCCTCGCCCAGCGGAACCATGGACGCGGGCATACGGGGGTGTCCTCCGATGTCAGGAGCGGTCGGGTGATGTCCGGTGCAGTCGAGTGCTGTCGGGTCGTGTCGGGCAGTGTCGGGTGCTGTCGGGTGCTGGTCCCGGCCGTGAGGGGAGCCTCCCCCATCGAGCCGCACCGCCCCCGCTTGGGGCAGGACGGGGGCGGGCGGCCGCTCGACCCCCACGGCCGGGACGCTTGCGGGGCCGCGCCGGACGGCGCGGCGGCGGAACAGCGGTACCGGTCAGGCGGTACCGAGGTGGCCTCAGCGGGCCCGGTGCACGGGGAAGTGGTCGGGGTCGCAGTCGGTCCAGTCCAGCTCGAAGTAGACCGTGGTCCCGGACGGTTCGTAGTGGTAGCCGTGCGCCGTCGACATGCTCGCCACGATGCGCAGGCCGCGCCCGCTGTCGGCGACGTCGTCGTCCAGGTGCACCATCGCGGGCAGGTGGCCTTCCGCGGGGCCCTCGTCCTTGACCGCGACGCGCACGTGCCGGGCCTGGCGCTCCAGGTGGACGGCGAACATGCCGCCGGTGCGGAAGCTGTCGCTGTGCCGGACCGCGTTGGTGGCCAGCTCCGAGACCAGCAGCACCGCCAGATGCGCCACGTCGACGGGGACCGCCGAGCAGCCCGGCCGGGCCTTGGCCAGCTCCCGCTGCACCCACGACCGGACCTCGGGCACCGACTCGTGGTCTCCCGGGAACTCGCGCATCGAGGCCGCCGTGGTCGGCACCGGTTCCAGGGCGGTCGGCCGCGCCGCGATCATCGCGCCACCCCCGCCAGCAGATCAGCGTCAGAAATTTTTGCGTGCACAAGCGCACGCTCATGCGCCACCAGATACGGCCGTACCAAGGCCGGAGGCTGTGCGATGTCCTCCACAGCGAGCGTCTCGGTGCAGTCCCAGACGTGCCGAATACGCCGCCGTAGCGGCGGCATGTGGACCGCGGCCGGACACGGGCCATGCGCATGCCGCCCCGAATAGCGGTCTGGTGCCACCAGTTTCAGCCCATACCGCACGATTCGCCGGATGCTTTTCACCGGCAATCACTCCTTTGGTCTGATTTGCGGCCGCGCCTCCGAACGATCTTGGAACGTAACGGGATCTTGTGCGCCGCTTGAATGGTCGGACACGTTCACACTGTCCTCGCGAACTCCATCCCGCCACACCTTGCACGGGACCGGAGGAAGGCTGTTCAATAGGTATCGGAACGTACCAACTATGTATAGGCACGTGGAGGTGTCGTGGAGAAGGTCAATCCCAAGGACAGGCGTTTCGGCATCCAGGTGCGGAGAGAACGCCGCCGAGCTGGGTTTTCGCAAGTGGAGCTAGCCAAACGAGTGTCTTTATCAGCCGCCATGATCAGTGCAATCGAGCGTGGGACACGCGCGGCTAAACCGGACCTTGTCGCACTTATCGATCAGGCACTCTCTACAGGCGGTGTCCTGACGACCGCTTGGCAGAATCAGCAGATGAGCACTCAGCCTGAGTGGATGCGCGACATCATCCAGGCCGAACGGGAAGCGGTGGAAATCCTCAGCTACCAACCGCTAAATGTGCCCGGACAGCTTCAGACCGAGGACTACGCTCGCGCCCTGCTGCGCGAGGGTCGCCCCGAGGACACCGATGCGGAGATCGACGAACTGGTCCAGAACCGCATGGCTCGCCAGGTGGACCTTCTAAGCCGTGAGCGCCCTCCACTACTACACGTCGTCATGGACGAGACAGTAATCCGGCGCCCTGTAGGCGGTCCCGAAGTCATCAGCCGTCAACTTGAGCGGCTACTCGAAGCGTCGCGCGATCCACGGATCACACTCCAGATCATCCGGTTCAACACCCGCCCGCACGCCGGACTCATCGGAGCATGCGTTCTGTTTCGGGACAAACAGGGAATGCTGAGTGCCTACATGCCGACCATCGTCGCGGATATTCCCGTTCAGGAGCCCGAGCACGTTGTCACGTGCGACCGGCTGTTCGGCCTGCTGCGCGCAGTAGCGTTGACCCCCGAGCAGTCGCGTACCCTGATCGAGAAAGTCTTGCAAGGAGGCCATTACGATGTCTGAACTCATCTGGCGGAAGTCCAGCTACAGCAGCGCCAACGGCGGCGACTGCGTCGAGGTGGCCGAACTCGCCGAGGGACGCGCGGTCCGCGACTCCAAGCACCCCGACCAGCCCCACCTCATGATTTCCGGGTCCGACTGGAACGCCTTCATCCACGCCGTCCGCAACGACGCGCTGTAACCCCCAAACCCAGCGCCCACCGTCTTCGCGACCCCCGCCCAAGGCCGGGGGTCGCGTCACTCCCCGAGGCATTGATCACTCGCTGCACCAGAAGCTTCGTGTCGGCATGAGGCTCAGTGAGGTGCTGTCGGTGGCTGCTTCTACTGTTGCGTCATGGGGAACTATTTTCAGACCGTCGTCGACCTCGACGCCACGCATGCGGACGCCCGCACCCTGGCAGAGAGCGGACTCGACTGGCTGGTCAGCGAGGGGATAGTTCGGGCCGAGCTCACCGACTGTGTTCTCGGGGCGCCGTCGGGGCATCCGCCCGGTCCCTCCTGGGCCAAGGCGGTCGGCCAGGAGGACTGGGAGCCCAGCGACGGACTCAGGATCGAGACCGGCCGCACCGTATTCACCTGCGGTCAGGGCGAACCCATGTTCGCGGTGTGCCCCCATTGTGCCGGGCGGGCGGATTTCTACACCGACCGGCTGGAGGAGATCGAGGGTACGTGGGAACCCTTCGGTGCGGCCATCAGCGACTGGAGCGACACCGGCAGCGCCGCGGTCGCCTGCCCGCATTGTCGGCGCCCTGGCGACCTGCCTGCGTGGACCTGGTCGGATGACTACTTCGCCTTCGGGTATCTCGGTTTCGAGTTCTGGGACTGGCCCGACTTCAGCCCTGGGTTCATCGAAGGTCTCTCCCGCGCGCTCGGGGGGCACCGCACGGTCCTCCTGGCAGGCAAACTCTGAGAGACCCGGAGTCCGTACGTCCCCTGCCACCACCACGCCCGGCGCCGCGCTCGCGTTCCGCGACTCCAAGCCCCCGCCCCAGCCCCACCTGACCTTCCACGTCGCAGCTTGGCGCGCATTCGCGCACGCCGTCCGCAACGACGCGCTGTACCCCCACCTGTAGCGCCAGTCGCCTTCGCGACTCCCCGCCCAGACCCGGGGGCCGCGTCGCTCCCCCAAGGCATCGACCTGCGGACCGGTTCCATCGTCTCAAGCGACCCCGGGCAGGCCCACGGTGACGCCGCGATGGTCGGCCCATCGCTCAGCGGCGGCGACCATGGCACCGCGCCAGGTCTCGCCAGGACGGCGAGCGGCGAACTCACGCAGCATCCGCACCTGGGCGGCGGCGAACGCGTCGGTACCGGCCGGATCAGCCCCGCCCCACGCCGGACACCCCGCCACCAGCGCCTCGGCTGCCTCAGCCGTGTGCCCGGCCGCGATCAGCTGCAGCACGAGGCACGCCGGATCGATGAACCCGGCACCACGGGTCGGCCACGCCCAGTCGACCGCCCACGTCTCCCCCCGCTCGCCGATGAGCACGTTGTCAAAGTGGAAGTCGGTGTACAGCAGCGCGTCACCGTCGAACAGCACCGCTTCGGCCTCGTCGGCGGCGAAGCGGTGCCACCGCGTCTCCCACCACTCCGCGGCGACCGGCGGAACCGCGAGCTCTCCGATCCGGGCGACAAGTTCCACCACGGCGGGCAGGTCGACCGAACCAGGTTCGAAGCCCGCGGACCGCGCCGAGACCGGCTCGAAGCCGAGCACGACCCAGGCATCGTCCTCAGCCCGCCACCGAAGCGGCGGCGAGATCGGCACAACGTGTGGGTCGATCAGCCCTTCCCGCACCAGCGACTCACGGCGTCCCCCCGGCCGGTTGGGCACCGCCTTGACGAAGAACGCCCCCTTCTCACAGGTCACGATCCCCGCCACATCGGCGTCGGCCCCGCGCCTGGCAGCGGAGACCTCGAAGACCTCGCCCGTGTGCGGCGCGATCAGGGCCGTGAACTCCGGTCCGGGAAGGGTCATCGTCAGGTCCTCAATCCCGGGGCTTGCACCCGCTGGTCGGGTCGCGCCGCTGCTCGCGGAGGCGATCACTGCGGAAGGCGGAACGCCAAGGCCGGGACGCCCGGGAGATAGACCTCTTGCCGGTCGGGCTCCACGCGGACCCGGAAATGACCGGGGCCCGGTTCGCCTGCGGCGTCCCAGGCGTCCAAAGCGGCCTCGATGGCGTCCCACAGCGCCGCCCGTCCGCCCTGGCGGACCACCCAGTCACCCCCTTGGGGCGTGAGGCTCGCGGCGCTTCCGGTGACCGGGTCGGTGAAGTAGACCGTGTCGCCCACCGTCGACATGACGGCGTGGGGGGCGGCGAGCTGGGCGAGGAAGCGGGCGAAGAACGTCGCCTCGTCGGTGGGCGTGATCCGCGCGGGAGCATGCCGGGCCAGCCTCGGCGGGCCGTCGAGAAGCCCTTGCCAGTGGCCGGGGCTCCCCGGCGCGGGAGGCAGGTGGGTGCGGGCCAGCATGAATGAGATCGTCCCGTCCAGCAGCGGCCCTTCGGCGGTACCGGCCACGGGATCGGCGACGGTGAGCAGCGCGCGGGCCGATCCGTTCAGCCACCCCGACAGGGTGCTGAGGATCTTCCCGCCCGGCCTGCTCTGCGCGATCCAGC
Organism: Allonocardiopsis opalescens; assembly: GCF_003002095.1. GTDB lineage: Bacteria > Actinomycetota > Actinomycetes > Streptosporangiales > Streptosporangiaceae > Allonocardiopsis > Allonocardiopsis opalescens. The sequence goes on from NZ_PVZC01000005.1 coordinate 497,021, forward strand.
CGGCCGGGATGCTGCGGACCGAGCAGGCGGCGACGATCCGGTCATAGGGCGCGTAGGGCCAGTAGCCGTACAGGCCGTCGGCGACGGCCAGGCCGGGCCGGTACCCGCAGCCGTAGAGCGCTTCGGCCGCCTGGGCCGCGCGGCGCGGGTCGACTTCGAGCGAGACGATGTCGCCCTCGTCACCGAGCCACTGGCAGGCCAGCGCGGTGGAGTAGCCGGTACCGGTGCCGATCTCCAGGACGTCGTGGCCGGGCCGCAGCTCGGCGTCCAGCCACATCCGCAGCACGAGGGAGGGCAGGGTGGACGAGGACGTCGGAGTACCGCCGGTCCGGGGCGCGGGGTGCTCCCAGTCGGGTTCGTCGCCGTCGAACTGGGTGACCAGTGTCGTATCGGTGTAGACGGTCCGCAGCCAGCGGTCGGGGTCGGTGGCCGCGGTGACCGGCTCCCATACCGGCAGACCGTCCTCGGCGGCCCCGGCCTGGAGGTAGAAGCCGGGCGTGAACGCGTGCCGGGGCACCGCCCGCGCCGCCGCCCGCCACCCGGGATCGCTGAGCAGCCCCTCCGCGGCCAACTCCTCGGCCAGCTTCCGGCGCAGGGGGGCGGCGGCGACCGCATGGCTGGTGGGCGTGCTCATGTGGTCATCCTGCCTGGAGAAGGTCGGCGAAGGCGTCGGCGATCCGCTCGGATTCAGGCAGGAATCCCCATTGCCCGTTGGGATTGCACTCGATCCACACCGTCTGGCCTTGGCTGGTCAGAGCCAGGTCGAAGCAGCCGAACACCAGGCCGAAGCCGCGCAGGTAGGCGCGCAGCCGTCCGACGAGATCGTCCGCCAGGGTGAGCGGAGCGTAGTCGAGTTCGGCCCACGATCCCGCCCGCCAGTCCAGGCCCCGACCGGCTGGGGCGGTGATCCTCCATGCGAACACCGCGTCACCGACGATCGTCACGCGGGCGTCGGCGACCTTGTCCCGCACCTCGGCCTGGAACAGGTGGGCGGTGACCGCCAGGCTGCCGTCGACCTCGGCGGCACTGACCGGCTGGGTCCAGATCGCACCGGCCTTCCCGTCGACGGACGGGACGCCCCGGAAGGTCTTGTAGACCAGCGGTCCGTGCTCGGCCTCGAAGCGCGCGACGGCGGCGGGATCGTTGGTGATGAGCGTCGGCGGCACCGCCAGGCCGAGCCCGGCCGCGGCTTGGAGTTGCAGCGGCTTGTACTCGGCTCTCGCGGTGGCGAACACGTCGTTGACGTGCAGGACGGGCAGACCCGCCAGCAGACCGCCGAGCCCGTGACGGGCCTCGGCGGTCGCGAACAGCCGGGCCTGCTCGGGTAGGTGGTCGAACCGCCAGGCGCCCGGCCGCCGGTGGTACACCGACCGCACCGCGCCGAGATTCAGCTCGCGGCTGAGGGTCGCGAGCCGCCCCGCCGGTCCGGGACCGGAACCGAGGCGGGCGGCGAAGGTCAGACCGTTCCCGATGTCGGCGGGATCGACGCGCACGACGGGGACGCCGCGCGTGTTGAGAGCGCGGATGACCATGCACGCGGTGACATCGTCGACGCTCGTGACGACAAGGACCGGGGCGGACACGGGGCGGAGGCTCGTTCCTCAGTCGGGCGCGTAGTCGGTGGTGGAGTCGTCGGCGGACTGTGACTGGGGTTTGGAGCCGTCGGAGCCGCCGGAGTAGCTGGTAGTGCTCGTCTCCTTGTTGGTGCCGTGCTTGCCCAGTTCGATGACCTGCCCGGCGTCGTCGTAGCAGCGGGCGGTCTGGGTGACGGGGTCGAGTTCGGCGCGGCCGATCGGGCCCGGTACCGGGAGCCGGTCGGTCAGCCGGGACAGCCCCCATGGGAGCGGACCGCGGGCGGGTTCCATGCGGATGCCTCCGAACAGGCGGCAACGAAATGGCCGACCGTAGGGTGACGGCCGGCCATCTCAGCGTAATCCTCCAGCGGCTGCTCGAACAGAGACGCGGGCGCGGACCGTGCCGCGTACGGCACCGCCCGTGCTCCGCCCTACTCGGCCACGAAGGTCGTCACGCTCCGGGCCGGCAGGACGCCGGTGAAGGTGTCGTTCGGCAGGGTCATCCGGCTCTGGAGTGCGAGGTTCCTGTTGGCGTCCGTCACCCAGGACGACACGCTCGACGCGGAGCTGTTCTCCAGGGTGAACTGCTGGTTGACCTGCGAGGTCCCCTTGTTGATGGCGACGATGACGATGCGGGAGCCGCCCCGGTAGGCCGAGGTGAAGACGTTCGCCTGCGGGGTCGGCGCCATGTCGATCCGGACGTAGCCGGGACGGATGAACTTGGCGAAGTGCGCCATGTTGGCGCCGCGCTTGCTGATCTGGCCGTCCTCGCGCATCGGGCCGTAGCTGCGCCGGATGTACCACCACACGTAGGTCTGGAACTGGCCGTCCACCAGCGCGCGGTGGATGTGCTCGCCCACGTCGAGCGCCTGCGGCCACAGGTCCGCCGAATCGCTGCTGTTGGGGTGGTAGACCTCCGTCATCCACAGTTCCTTGCCCTGGCGCCGCTGCTGGTACAGGGGGTAGGGAAAGTCCCGGTGCTGCGTTCCGTACAGGTGCGCCCCGAGAATGTCGACATTGGCCCATGCCGCCGAATCGTTCAGAATCGGATCCGAGAAGCTCTTCACGTACTGGAAGGACTCCGGTGCGATGACCCTCGTCTCGATCGATCCGGCATTCTCGCGCAGGAATCGGACCATCTCGGCGGGCGTCCACCAGGTCCATTCGTGCGCGTAATCGGGCTCGTTCTGGACCGAAATCGCGTACAGGTTCACGCCGTTGTCCCGCATGAACCGGTAGAACTCGTTCAAGTGCTGCGCATAGGCGCCGTACATATTGTATCGGAGCCGCCTGGCGTCGGTCTGGCTGCCGCGCACGAAGGTCTCGACCATATTGGCGGGCGGATTCCACGGCGAGGCGATGACGACCGCGCCGTGCTCGATCGCGCGCCGCGCCGTCGCCACCTCGCGGCTCCAGTTCGCCCGGTCCTCGTGCACCGGAATCCGCAGTATCGAGAATCCGAGCTGGCCGGTGCCGTTGCCGAAGGCGGTGTCGCGCTGGGCGGCCGTCAGGTCGTTGATCCAGGCCGTGTGGTTCATACCGCCGAAGCCCCGGATCGTCTGCCGGTCGGCCAAGGTGTCGACGAGCACTTCCGCGGCGGCCGCCGCGGCCGGCCGCGCGGACATCGGGGCGACCGCCAGGAACGGGGCGGCGGTCATCGCCGCCAGCACGGACCTCCGGCTCGGCTGCTCCGGCCCTGCGGCCGCTGAGTCATTCCGAGGTGACGCCATTTCTCCTCCTAGTCGACCGGCGGCGCGAATTCGCGCCTTGTCGTCCCCCCTCACCTCGGTCGACGCCGTTTCACCGGATCGCACTCATCGTGAAAACGCCGCCGAAGGCTCCGCCATGGAAACGCCATGGGCGGGCCGCGCTTTCTCCCCAGGCAGGTCCATTAACCTGGGAGCGCTCCCAATACGTACTGGAAATTGTCATCGACTTACGGAACAACGGATCGATCGCACGTTAACCCCACACCCGGCGGCCGTCAAGCCATCCGTGACGGTCCGCCTACCGTCCGGAGGGACCGGCGCGGAGGCCCGCTGATCGAAATCCGGGCCGCTCAGTAGCATGGCCCGTCATGAGCGCATTGATCGTCACGATCGGGCTGGCGTTCGCGGGCTATGTCGCCACCTACATCAATGGTCTGCGCCTGGCTCAGCGCCAAGAACGCCTCGCCCGGGTGAATCGCCAGCTCAGCGATCTCTACGGCCCCTTGTTCGCCCTTTCGGAATCCAGCCGCCGCACCTTCGACGCCTTCAAGGAGCGCCACGCCCGCCCCGGCGGCGTATCGCCCTTCGCCCACGAGACGCCGCCGACCGAGGAGGAGCTGGCCGAGTGGCGGCTGTGGGTCACCACCGTCTTCCTGCCGAACAACCGGGCCATGCGCGACCTCGTCGTCCGGCACGCCGATCTGCTGACCGAGGCGGAGATGCCGCCGCTGCTGCTCCAGCTCTGCGCGCACGTGTCGGGCTACGAGGTCACCGCCGCCCGGTGGGCTCAGGGCGACTACGCGGAGCACCTGTCGGTGGTGTGGTTCCCCACCGACGAGCTGGGGCCCTATGCGCGGGAGGAGTTCTCCAAGCTGAAGCGGGAGCAAGAGCGCCTGCTGGGAAGGCGGTCCGGCCGCTGAGCGGCCGGCCGCCGTCCGCGCGCCCCGGCTACGAGGCGCAGACCTCGTTTCCCTCGGGGTCCCGCATCTGCCACCAGTGCCCGGCCGGCCCCTGGTCGTACTCCCGGACGCGGGTCGCCCCCAGCCCTTCCAGCCGGGCCACCAGCCTTTCCAGTCCGTCGGGCTCGCTGTGGACGTCGATGTGCAGGCGGTTCTTGCCGGACTTGCCCTCGGGCACGTCCTGGAACAGCAGCCGCCGACCGTGGCCGACGCCGCTGGTGGGGTCGAAGGGGTCGTCGGGGTGGCGGACCGCCGCATAGCCGCGGAAGTTCTTCCGGCCGCGGTGCTCCACGACCGCCTCCGCGCCGAGGTGTCCGGCGGCCAGCAGCCGCTCGATGAGCGGGGTGGGGTCCTCCACCTCGTACTCCAGGGCCGCGGCCCAGAAGTCCGCGATGACGGGCGCGTTCGCGCTGTCGATGACCAGCTTCCAACCGAGTGCCATGTAACCAGTTATACGGGTTACGAGGAGTCCGCCGCAAGCCGCCGTCCGGACGGGACGCCGCCCGCATGGCCCGTCCGGACCCGGCGTCGACGCCCGGTTGAGGCTTTCGGCGCGGTGCGGCAGCCCGGATCGACAGAAGCCTAAACCGGCTGTTCAACGATACGATTCATACACATGACCAAGGACATTCGCGGCTTCACGCCTGCGTCCCGTCCCGCTCCCGGTGCGCCGACGCCCCCGGACCCGGACGGCACGGAGATCTCCAACGAACTGCTCGCCGGTCTCATCCACCGCGGCGGCTTCCGGTCGGCCGCCCTGGAGATCCTCCGCGCGGCCGCGCTCACCGAAGGGCACCGCCGTGGCGGATGACTCCGCCGCGATCGAACTCGACCTGCCCGAACTCCGCGAGGTCGCCCGCTACGCGGCGGCGTGCGCACGTCCCGCCCTGGCGCTCTTCGAACACGAGCGGCCCGACGACCGCCGTCCGCGCGCCGCGATCGAGGCTGCGCAGGGCTTCGCGGACGGCGCCCGGCGGACCAAGTCGATCCGCGACAGCGCCTGGGCCGCGCACCGGGCCGCCCAGGAGACCCGCGACGCCGGGTTGGCCGCGGCGAGCGAGGCGGCCCGCGCCGCCCTCGCCGCGGCCAGCGCCCCCTACCTGCACCCCCTGGCCAAGGCCACCCAGGTCAAGCACATCCTCGGAGCGGCCGCCCACGCCGCCCGAGCCCTCGAACTCGCCGCCGGAGACGACCCCGCCGCCGCGGCCGACCACCTCGCCCGCGCCCGCGCCCTCGCCAAGCCCGTCATGGCGGACGTCCTGCGGCGCTACCCGCCCGCCCCGCACGGCGGCGGACGCGTCGGCGAACTCCTCCGCCAACTGGACGCGTTCCTACGCTGACCGGCCACAGCGTGCGCACGGACGCCCTTTGGGCCTTGTGCTGCACAAGCCAGGGCGGAACCCTATTGACCAAGGGGCTTCCCCCGCGACGATCCGACGGCCGATCCGACCGGCTCAGCCCGCCGCGACCGGGAGGCTCACTTCGAAGCGGCAGCCGCCCGGCACATTGCGGACCGTCGCGTGGCCGGAGTGGGCGCGGACGATGCCGTTGACGATGGCCAGGCCGAGGCCCGCTCCGGCCGGAGGTGTGCGGGCGTCGGTGCCGCGCCAGCCGGTGTCGAAGACGCGCGGGAGGTCGGCCGGGGCGATACCCCCGCAGCCGTCGGTCACCGAGACCACCACCCGGTCCGCCTCGGCGTGCGCGGCGACCGCGACGGTGCCGTCGGCCGGGGTATAGCGGATCGCGTTGGCCAGCAGGTTCACGATCACGCGCGTCATCTCGCCACTGTCGACCTCGACCGGGACGCCGTCGACCTCCGTGCCGACCAGGCGCACACCCGAGCTGCGGGCCAGCGGCTCGGAGGCGGCCAGGGCGTCCGACACCAGGTCGTACACGGAGACGCGCGCCAAATCGAGCGGGATGGAGCCGGACTCGATCCTGGACAGCTCGAACAGGTCGTCGACCATCGTGCCCAGCCGCTCGACCTCGGTACGGATCTGGCGGTGGTAGCGGTCGGGGTCGGGCGCGATCCCGTCCTCCAGCGCCTCGGCCATCGCGCGCAGCCCCGCCAGCGGGGTGCGCAGGTCGTGGGAGATCCAGGCGACCAGCTCGCGCCGCGACGCGTCCAGGCGCCGCTCGCGCTCGCGGGACGCGGCCAGCTTCGCGTTCGTGGCGGCCAGCTCGCGGCCGAGCGCGGACAGCTCGGAGGTGAAGGGCGGCCGCGGCGCGGTGAAGTCGTCGCCGCCGAGCAGCCGGGTGGCGCGCGTCAGCTCCGCGCTGGACGCGATCACCCACCGCCCGAGCAGCAGCGCCGTGGCCAGCGACACGACGGCCGCCATCGCGCACACCGTGGTGACGACCCATAGATCGTGTTCCGACAGGAACATCGCCCGCGCCACCGACAGCGTGCCGGCCAGCATCGCCCCCACCGCGACGGCCGCCACCACGGCCAGCGCCACCGACACCGACCGGTTCCGCAGCAGCCGCAGCACCACCGCCCCGAGCAGCCCCGCCACGGCCGCCCCGGCGAAGGCGAACAGCGCGATCAGCAGCACGTCCCGCACCGTGTCACGCCTCCTCTCCGCCAGGACCGACGATCACAACACCGACCACACCCGATCACGACACCGACCACACCGCAAACCCCGCCCCGCCGGCCCAGGCCACCAGCCGCCCCAACCCTTCTCGCCCTCCACTTCCAGAGGGCCCAGCAGTTCGTCCGCCTCCCTGTTTCCCCATCTCCCCCCATCCCCCGCCCTCCCAAGGGGGGGACGACCCCACAACCAGTCTTTCGCGCCGGCGTGCGTCGCGGCGACCGGTTACCGGCTGGTTGTGGACAACTGCGGCCGCCGTGAGGCCCAGCTGTGGATAACCCGGCTGATGGCCGTGAGTGGGTGGCTTGACATTCCGCGCGACCGACCGTCTCCGCTAACAGAGAGTGTCGGAGCTCGCTCTCTCGGGGCCGCCTGAGTCCGCATCGCATGATCGACAACACCTGCGGTTACGGACTTCCGACTCCTGGCCTGATGCGGCCAGTCCGTTTCTCCCGCACCTGTTCGGGCTACGTTCGGTGACGGCTGAGCGGAGAGTGGGCGGTGGGTGGGATGGACGGGCCTCGGAGCGCTGATGCTCCGCGTCCGTCGGACGCGTCGTCGGCGCGGGCCGGTCCTGAGGCCGTGATCGGGCGCGCCGCCGCCGAGTTGCGCGCCGCCGCTCAGGAGCGTGACCCGCATACCGGGCTGACCCGGCTGGAGCAGTTGGACCAGGAGATCGATGCGGGACTCGACACGCAGGACACCGACGCGGAAGCGACGGAGGACCGCCCACTCGATCCCGACGAAGCTTCCCGCGAGCGGCACCTGGAGGAGTGGATCCGCACCACCGCGGCCGCCCGGTCCGGCGCACTCCGGCACGAGTCAACACCCGCAGAGGCCGCGCCGTCCGACGAGGCTCGGCCATCTGAGAATCGAGCGGCGGCCGCCGTTACCGCGACACGCCAAACCACCGACAACAACGGCGACGGCGAACCACCTCGGCCCCTCTCCCAGTCCGACACCGAGGGCGAACCGCCCGGGCCCTCTGCTCCGGCGGTGACCGACCGTCCGCCCGCCCCGATGGCCACCCTCACCCGCGCCGCCGTTGGGTGGGGGCTGGGGGACCGCGTCGCGGCCACACTGGACCGTCGCGACCCGGTCCTCGGCCAGGCGTTCACCGACCTCACCACCGTCATGGACTCCGGCCGACTCGCGGGCACCCCGGAGCGCCAAGAGATCATCTGCCGCGACCACCTGCGCAAACTCAGCGGCACCGAGCCCAACAACGCCCTGGGCGCAGCCGCCGAACTCCACGCCGCCGCCACCATCCTGCACACCGGTGAACTCGCCCCCACCGGCAAGATCGCCATGAGCGCCGGACGCCGCGAACCCCTGGACCTAGGAACCGGACGCAGAATCGATGTCTCTCCGGTGTCGGAAGCCGACCTGGTCTTCGCCGGCCGCGACGGCCGGGTACACCTCCACGAAGTCAAGAACACCGCCCGAGCCCTCGCCAACAAACTCCGCAGGAACACCGACCAACTCGACAAGATGGTGGACTGGCGGGGAAGAGACCAGGACAACCGCCGCATCGCGGTCCATATCACCACCGACCAGGGGTGGACGGGGCTGCTTGGCCTTATCAATGCCAGTAAGCCGGGGAGCTACGCAATAAACGAGTTGATTCGCTTCGATGTCCCGTTGCGCCTCGGGTCGCATGACCTCGCTCCTGCTGAACTGGCAAGGCTTCGCGACGCGACGGTCGCCTGCTTAGAGAACCGCGAATCTTCCGACGAGACTCTACGAGAATGGTTCGCCAGATGCATCCCTGACTTGGACGCGGCACGTGATTTCCTCCGACCCCATGGAGTGGATTTCCTGTGATCGACCGAAGGCCGCTGGTACCGGCCGCCATCGCCGGGTTGCCCTACCCGTGGAACGTCGACGGACTCTCTCTCGGCGGCCCGCCCCTGGACAGTTGGCAGCCGAACCCCGAGCGGCGTGCGACGGCGCTTAAGGTCTTGCGGTCGTGCCTGGAGTACCTTATGAGCGACGCTCCGCGTTATGGTGGTGAACTACCTTCGCTCAATGAGCATTTTGCCGACGAATGGATTTCCTACGATCACACGTTCCGGCGACGTTTCCCTACACTCGATACCCTGTCCAGGGACGCCATTCGCGACTGGCTGGCAGAGAACGTCGACCCGCAGCGGCTGTTCGGGCGGGAATGGGAGGTGCCACCGGACGATGTGGTGGACAATCTCGGCCGCGGCTGGGTCTACGGGACGGTGAGCACTACCACACGTGTGCTGATCGCCTGGTTGCTGCCTGGTGTCCGCGCCATCGGCACTGAAGATGATCCGGCGCGCGGCGAGGACCGCGCTCGACTCCTCGACCTGCTCAAAGAGGCGGCTCCGAAACTGCCGGGTGATGAAGGTGTGCTTTCTATCGGTGTGATCTGGAGCCTGGAAGAAATCGACGCGATCGGTTACCTCCGCATGGTCGAGCAGCACCCGGGAGCACCCGAGCCGACTCGCTTGGAGGCGAAGCGCTACCGCGAGGAATACGAGCAGGAATTAAATTGACCTGGCCAGGAACCGAGGGCTCCGTAACGATGGAGGAGAATAACGAACCATCCTACAACCCGCCCTGACCACTCGCAGATTGGTTGTGTGAAGCTCCTGGCAATGACACCGCACCCCCCTTGATGACCGTTGCTCCGAGGAGTGGATCGGCTCATGCGTGCAGGGTCCCGTCCGCTTCGCCGCCCTCGGCCTCGAAGCGGTAGCCCACACCCCAGATGGTGGTGATGACGCGCGGATGCGCGGGGTCGGCCTCGACCTTCTCGCGGAGCCGGCGCACGTGCACGGTCACGGTCGACAGGTCGCCGAAGTCCCAGCCCCACACCCGCCGCATCAGCTCCTCGCGGCGGAACGCGCGGCCCGGATGCGCCAGGAAGAACGCCAGCAGGTCGAACTCGCGCAGGGTCAGCGCGAGGGGCGTGCCGTCGCGGTCGGCGGTACGCGCGGCCGGGTCCACAGCGATGCCGTGGGCGCGCAGCGGCACGGCCGGCTCCGGACGCGCGTCGGCCCGACGCAGCACCGAACGCACGCGCAGCACCAGCTCTCGCGGGCTGAACGGCTTGGTCACGTAGTCGTCGGCGCCCAGTTCGAGCCCGAGGATGCGGTCGGTCTCGTCGCCGCGCGCCGTGAGCATGATGACGGGCACCGGCGCCTGGGCCCGCAGCCGCCGGCACACCTCCCAGCCGTCCAGGCCGGGCAGCATCAGGTCGAGCACCACCAGGTCGGGCGGCGCCTCCACCGCTCGGCGCAGCGCGTCGTGCCCGTCGGCCGCGCGGTCGACGGCGAAGCCCTCACGGTCGAGGTAGCCGGCGACCACCTCGGCCACGGTCGGGTCATCGTCGACGACGAGGACGCGCTGCCTGGAACGGACATCAGCCGGTGTCGCCATGGTCGCGAGTCTGGCACCGGCCGGCATCACCCGGGAAGACGCCCGCCCGCCGCCCCGCCCGACGTCCGCGTTTCGTAAGGCGGGATTACCGCCCATCAGCCCCTCACCTGCTTAGCGTTACCGGTGTGACCACTGAGACCGAGGTCGGCGGCCCCTCCGCGGCACGGGGCGCGGACGGCCGTGTGCCGCGCCCGGCGCCGGCAATCGCCGCGGCCGCGCGGACCGTCCGCGAGCCGGGCGCCCACCGCCGCGGGCGTCCGGCCGCGCACCGCACCAGACACGCGGCGGCATGTCCGCGCCCGCAGGGGCGGCATGCCGCGTCACCCCGACCCGCACCGGCCGCGCACTGAAACGGACAGCACCCGTGACCACGACGTCCCGCCACGACACGTCCGAGCCCTCGGCGGCGCGCCCCGCGCGCCCAGGCCGCCATCCGGCCCGCGTCCGCCGCGACGCGGACGCGCGCCGCCCGCACTCGGCGTCGCATGCTGACACCGAGAGGCCGCTTGCGCCCGCTCCGGCGACCGCCGGGGCGGCTCCCACGGCACCGGGGCCGCACTCGACGGACGACACGAACGCCGAATGGCTGCCCACGCCCGCCACTGCGCCGATCGGCGGAGAAGGCGGCGAGCCGCTCCCACCCGTCGATGTGGTGCTGCCCTGCCTGGACGAGGCGGCGGCGCTGCCCTGGGTGCTGGAGCGGGTGCCGGACGGCTGGCGGGCGATCGTGGTGGACAACGGATCCACCGACGGCTCGGCCGAGATCGCCGCGCGCCTGGGCGCGCTCGTCGTGACCGAGCCGCGCCGGGGCTTCGGCGCCGCCTGCCACGCCGGCCTCAGCGCCGCCACCGCCGAGATCGTCTGCTTCTGCGACTGCGACGCGTCGCTCGACCCCGCGCTGCTGCGCGGCATGGTCGACACCGTGGGCGGTGGCGCCGCCGACCTGGTCCTCGGACGCCGGCGCCCCACCCGCGCCGGGGCGTGGCCGGTGCACGCTCGCGTCGGCAACACCGTCGTCGCGCGGATGCTGCGCCGCCGCGCCGGGATCCGGCTGCACGACATCGGCCCGATGCGCGCGGCCCGCCGGTCCGCCCTGCTCTCCCTCGGACTCACCGACCGCCGCTCCGGCTACCCGCTGGAGACGGTCGTGCGCGCCGCCGACGCGGGTTGGCGCATCGTGGAGGTGGACGTGCCGTACCGGCCGAGGTCGGGGCGGTCCAAGGTCACCGGCACCTGGCGCGGCACCTGGACGGCGGTCCGCGATATGACCGCCGTCCTCCGCCGCCCCCCGGCCGCCGGAGCCGGCGGGGGCGCCGCGTGACGGGTCCGACCACGCTGCTGGTCATCGCCAAGGAACCCGTGCCCGGCCGGGCGAAGACGCGACTGTGCGCCCGCTACACCGAGGAGCAGGCCGCCCGGCTCGCGGCGGCCGCGCTCGCCGACACCCTGGCGGCGGCGCTGGCGGCACCGGCGCGCCGCCGCGTCCTCGTGCTGGACGGACGGCCGGGGCCGTGGCTGCCGGAGGCCGGCTTCGAGGTGGTCGCGCAGGCGGCGGGCGGCCTGGATGAGCGGCTGGCGGCGGCCTTCGCGGGCTGCTCGGGGCCGTCGCTGCTCATCGGCATGGACACGCCGCAGGTCACCGCCGATCTGCTCGCCCCCGCGCTGGCCGGGGACGCCTGGCACCGCGCCGACGCGTGGTTCGGCCCGGCCGAGGACGGCGGCTTCTGGGCGATCGGCCTGGCCGAACCCGAGCCCGCGCTGCTGCGCGGCGTCCCGATGTCGACGCCGCGCACCGGAGCCGTCCAGCGCCGCCGTCTGCTCGACGCCGGCCTCCGCGTCGCGGAGCTGCCGACCCTCCTCGACGTCGACACCCCTGACGACGCCGACCGGGTCGCCTCCCAAGCTCCCGGCAGCCGTTTCGCCGCCGCGCTGCGCACCATGAGCGGCGTCGCCCCATGACCTCGGGAAGACCGGCGGACACGTCGAGGCGCGGCGCCGCCCGCGTGCGGCGCCGGATGGCCGGGGATGGGCTGGAAGGCGGCGGACGCACGGCGTGCGACGTGCGCGCGGGGCGGGGAGGCGCCTGGTGAGCATGGCCGAAGTGCGGTCTGTGCCGGCGTCCGCGCAGCCGTGGCGGTGCGATCCCTATGCCGAGGCGCTGCTCAGCGGGCGCGGGCCGCTGTTCCTGCGGCGTACCGACGGGTGGCTGCTGCCCCTGGAGGTGGAGCGCTGGTGCGCCGACCCGGACGACGCGGACGCCACCGTGCTGGACCGGTGCGAGGGTGCCGTGCTCGATGTCGGCTGCGGGCCCGGGCGGATGGTCGCGGGGCTGGTCGCACGCGGGCGCCGCGCGCTGGGCGTCGACGTGCACCCGGTGGCGGTCACCCGCACCGCCGACGCGGGGGGTACCGCGGTGTGCCGGTCGGTCTTCGAGCCCCTGCCCGATGAGGGCCGCTGGGACACGGCGCTGCTGGTCGACGGCAATATCGGCATCGGCGGTGCACCCGGCGCCCTGCTGACCCGGATGCTGGAGCTGGTCCGCCCCGGCGGCCTGCTGCTGGTGGAGGCGGCCCGCGAGGACGTGGACGAGCGTGTGGCGGTCCAGGTCTCCGACGCACACGACCGGCGCGGCGGCGCCTTCCCCTGGGCGCGCCTCGGCCTGCCCGCCCTGCTGCGCCGCGCCGAGGCGAGCGGCTGGTCCCCCGCCGCCACCTGGCACAGCCACGGCCGCCGCTTCGCCGCCCTCCGCGCGCCCGGGTGAGCCGAGCCCGGTCCCTGCGGGCTCAAGAAACCCGCCCCGGCGTGCGCCGGAGCGGGTTTTGGGCCTTGTGCGGCACACGTCCGGGCGGAACCCTATTGACCAAGGGGCTTCCCCCGCGACGATCCGACGGCCGAGCGCCCCACCGCGTCCCTCCGCCCCGGCACCCCCGCCTCCGGCCCTCGCCCCCGGGGCATCCTTGCCTCCGGCTCCCCGCCCGCAGGCACCGCCGTCCCCAGTACTCCCGCCCCCAGCACCCCATCCCCGCCCCCGGGCACCCCCGCCCTTTGCACCCCGATCGCACGGACCAAGGTTCCGGTCACGGCACGTGCGCGCGGAGCGCAGACCGCCTCCCGCGCCCCGCTCGGATCGGCCCGCCGGAGCCGCCCGGTCGCCGGGCCCCTACGCCCCCGGCCGCGCCGGCGGGCGGCCGCGCGCCGCGCGGTGCCGGGCGATCAGCGACCGGGCCGCCAGCACGGCGGCCGAGGCGGCGAAGAGGGCGGCGGTGATCAGGAGCCACCGGGGGGCGAAGGCGGCCGGGTCGAGGCCGGTCTTGGCCGCGTAGACCTCGCCGGACAGGCCCAGGATGAGCGGGGACCACACCACGAACAGCACGGCCGAGACGAAGGCCGGGACGCGCACGTGGTTGATCCAGCTCGCGTCCCGGCGGGGGTCCAGGGCGCGGACGGCGCGGTCGGCGGCGGTGTAGAGCGGGACGAGGACGAGGTCGTGCAGGAGGGCGGCGCCGACCGTCCACAGCAGCAGGCCCACGACGTCCCCGCCGAGCAGCCGCAGGCCCGCGTAACCGGCCACGGCGAAGGAGCAGACGGTCAGCAGCAGGTGCGTCGGCCCGGCGCCGTACCAGGCGCGCAGCGTCCTCATACCGCACCCCCGGGTCCGCGCCGCCCGCCTCCCGGCCCGGTCCGCCCCCTCATGGCCCTCTCCCGGGCCTCCGGGTCCGCGACGCCCGCGGGCCGCCGCACCCCCGGCGCCGCACCGCCGGTCCGGCCGACACCTGAGCGCGCCGCTTCGGCCGCCGCGCCGCCCCGCCGCCGACGCGCCCTCACGCCGGGTCCCCGAAGGTGAGGCGGGTGACCCACTTGGTGTTGTGGACGCCGGGATTGGCCGGGACGATGATCCTCGCGGGATAGCCGTGGTCGGCCGACAGTTCGGCGCCGTTGACGCGCAGCGCCAGCAGCGACCACGGGTCGGCCACCTGGTTGGCGCGCAGCGCGGCCGAGCCGAAGGAGCCGCGGCGCTGCGCCGACTCCACCAGCACGTCCGGGGCGGCGCCGGGCGGGAAACCGACGAGGGCTGCCAGGTCGGCCAGGCGGACCCCCGACCACTCCTGGTCCGGGGTGGACCAGCCCTCCACGCACGCGATCGGCAGCGCCGCGGTGTGCTGCGGCATGGCGAGCAGCCGCTCGCGTGCAAGCACCACCTCGCGGCCGCCGCCGCGCACGGTGAGGCGCCAGTCCGGGCCGGTGTCGGCGGCGGTGATCCCGGCCTCGGCGGCCGTCCGGTTCACCGGGAAGCCGTTGGGCCCCGCTCCCGGCTCGCCGCCGCGCGGAGCGAGCAGCGCGGTGGCGCGCAGCGGCCCGCCGATGCTCTGCCCGACGGTGACGGCGAGCAGCGCGAGCGAGCCGAGGCCCACCATGCCGAGCGCACCGCGCCGCGACATCGTCGCCGCGGCGGGGCGCGGCGGCATCAGTCCGGTACCGTCCGGCGGCTCGGCGGTGGTGCGCGCGGCCGGCGTGCGCAGCTCGTCGCGGAGCCGGCGCGACCGCAGCGTGCGCGCCACCAGCCCCATCCGGGTGCCGACGTGCAGCACCAGCGCGCCGACGAACACCCACGCGCCATAGAGGTGCAGCGGGTAGAACGAACCGGGGAACACGTACTCCAGCTGGATGTTAAGCACCCCGGTGGCGAACACGAACAGCCCTCCGCCGACCAGCGCGAGCACCGAGAGGCGCTCCAGCGCGTGCGCCACCGAGCGCACCGGCGGCCAGGCGAACAGCTTGGGGATCACCGACCACAGCTTGGCCAGCAGCACCGGCACCAGCATGATCCCGAGCGTGACGTGCACGCCCTGGGTGAGCCGGTAGAGCCAGTGCGGCCGCGTCGGCCAGGCGAACAGGTAGAAGCCGAGCCAGCCCTTGTCCGGCGTCCGGTCGTTCACGGCGGCCAGGTCGGGGTTGTACGCGGCGTAGGACAGCAGGCCCGTCGCGAACACCACCGCGGTCCCGGCCAGCAGCACCAGCCCGAGCACCGAGGTCAGCCACGGGCCGCGCAGCGGACTGCGCCAGAACTCCGGCCGCGTCGGCCCGGCCGGAGGCCCTTCCCGCAGGCGTGCCCGCAGCCACTCCGCGGCCGCCCCGACGCGGCCCGCCCTCCCGGCCTTCCCACCCATCAACGCCTCCAGCTCCCGGGCAGGGCCGCCACCGGCCCGGCCGCCGTCCCCGCCCGACCGCCCAGTCGGCGCGGCCCTGGTATCTGGGCTCATGCTAGGAAGGCCGAGCCCTCCGGCCGGGGACACCGCGCCTTACGGCATGCTTACGCCCACCGCTGTGACCTGCGGTGTCTTACGGTTCGGTGACGGGAGCCCGCCGCGGACCCGCTGCGCGGCGCCGCGCCCTAGCGTGGCCGCGTGACGATGCCGCGCCCTGTCCGGGCCGAAGCCGGTGCCGCGCCGAGGGGGCGCCGGCTGGACCTGGCCGCCGCCGCGGCCGCGGCCGGGCTGGCGGCGCTGGCCGCGGTCGTGGGCACGGCGGTCGAGCGCGCCGAGGGCACCCTGCACGTGGACTGGCCGCCGCTGTACGCGGTGTGGTCGCCGCATGCCGGGCCGGGGACGGTTCCGGCGCTGGCGGTCGCCGCGCTGGTGGTGGCCGCGGGGGCGCCGCTCGCGGCGCGGCTGCGCTGGCGGCCCCTGGTGGCGGCGACGGCGGCCGCCTCCGTCGCCTGGACCTTCGCGCTGGCGCTGGTCGACGGGTGGCGGCGCGGTATCGCCGGCCGGCTCGCCTCCCCGCACGAGTACCTGGGCTCGGTGCCGCGCTTCGCCGACGCCGGGGCCGCGCTGCGCGGCTTCACCGACCACATCCTGCTCACCCAGCCGGACAACTGGCCGACCCACGTCGCCGGGCACCCGCCGGGCGCGGTGCTCACCTTCGTCGCCCTGGACCGCGTCGGCCTGGGCGGGCCCGAGTGGGCGGGAGTGTGGTGCGTGGTGGTGGGCGGTACCGCGTCGGCGGCGGTGCTGGTCGCGCTGGGGGCGCTCGGCGCGGAGCGGGCGGCGCGGGCGGCCGCCCCCTTCCTGGTGCTGGCGCCGTCGGCGGTGTGGGCGGGCACGTCGGCCGACGGCTACTTCGCCGCCGTCACGGCCTGGGGGCTGGCCCTGCTGGCGCTGGCCGCCGCGCGGCGGGTGCGGGCCCCCGGCACGGTCGCGTTCGCGGCCGGGGTGCTGCTGGGCTGGGCGGTGTACTGCTCCTACGGGCTGGTGCTCGCCGGGCTGCTCGCGGTGGGCGTGCTGGTGTGCGCACGCGGCGCGCGGGCGCTGCCCTTCGCGCTGCTGGGCGCGCTCGCGGTGGCGGCGGCCTTCACGGCCGCGGGTTTCCACTGGTGGGAGGGGTACCACTTGCTGGTGGAGCGGTATTACCAGGGCGTCGGCTCGGTGCGTCCGTACGGCTACTGGGTGTGGGGGAACCTCGGCGCCACGGTCTTCGCGGTGGGTCTGGCGGTCTGCGCGGGGCTGCGCCGGGCGGTGGCCGCCGCGCCGGGGGCGCTCCGGGCGGTGCGGCGGGGGCCGACCGCCGAGGCGGCGACCGTCGCGGTACTGGTGGCGGCCGCGCTGTGCGCGGTCGCGCTGGCCGATCTCTCGGGTATGAGCAAGGCGGAGACGGAACGCATCTGGCTGCCGTTCACGGTCTGGCTGCTCCCCGCCGCCGCCCTGCTGCCCGGCCGCGACGGCCGCGGCTGGGCGGCCGCCCAGGCCGCACTGGCGCTGCTCGTCAACCATCTGCTACTGACGGGGTGGTAGCGGCCGCTCCGGTGCTCGCCCGGGATCGCGAGCGCCCCGCCGCTCGCCTCAGCGCCGCTCGCGGGTGTAGGCGGTGACGTTGTCGACCAGGCGGCGCAGGCTCGCCCGGGTGCGGTCGAACTCCTCGTCGTCCAGGCCCATCGCGGCGCCGATCTCGCCCGGGAAGGCGCGGGCCCGCTCGCGCAGGGCGGCGCCCTCGGGCGTCAGCGCGATCCGCACGGCGCGCTCGTCGTCGGCGCGGCGCTCGCGGCGGATCAGGCCGCGCGCCTCCAGGCGCTTGAGCAGCGGAGACAGGGTGCCGTAGTCGAGCTGGAGGGCGGCGCCGATGTCCTTGACGCCGGTGGCGGCGTCCTCGCCGCGCTCCCACAGGACCAGCAGCACCAGGTACTGGGGGTAGGTGAGCCCGACCTCGTCCAGCATCGGGCGGTACAGCGCGGTGACGGCGCGCGAGGCGGCGTACAGCGCGAAGCACATCTGGTCGTCGAGCAGCATCGACAGCTCCTCGTCGGACCGCTCGCCGGCACCGGTCCGCTGCTCGGTGGCCATCGCTTCCTCCTCAGGTCGGACGGACGGCGCCGCGCACACCGCCCCGGCACGCGATCATCCTACTGGACGACTCGCCCAAAAGTAGATTGCGCGCAATCTAATTGTGGGCTATGTTCTTCTCATCCGGGCCGCACGGGCCCGGCTCACCAGGAGGAACCGTCATGACCGCAGTCCACGACCAGGCCGCAGCACCCGTGCTGGAGCCGGCTGCCCGTGAGTTCGCCGAAGCGACGGCCAAGCCGCCGTTCCTGTTCCAGCTGCCGCCCGAGGAGGGCCGCAGGACCGTCAACCAGGTGCAGTCCGGCGACATCGCCAAGCCCGAGGTGGACGAGGAGTGGATCACCGTGCCGGGCGGCCCCACCGGCGAGGTGCCGGTCCGCGTGGTCAAGCCGGCGGGCGCCTCCGGGCCGCTGCCGGTGATCCTCTACATCCACGGCGCCGGCTGGGTCTTCGGCAACGCCCACACCCACGACCGGCTGGTGCGCGAGCTGGCGGTCGGCGCCGGCGCCGCCGTGGTCTTCCCCGAGTACAGCCTCTCCCCCGAGGCGAGGTACCCGGTGGCGATCGAGCAGAACTTCACCGTCGCCCGCTGGATCGTGGCGCAGGGCGCCGAGCGCGGACTGGACGGGGCGCGGCTCGCGGTGGCGGGCGACTCCGTCGGCGGCAATATGACGGCCGCGCTCACCCTGATGGCCAAGGAGCGCGGCGGCGTGCCGCTGCTCCAGCAGGTGCTGTTCTACCCGGTCACCGACGCCTCGTTCGACACCGGCTCCTACCGGCAGTTCGCCGAGGGCTACTTCCTGACCACCGAGGGCATGCGCTGGTTCTGGGACCAGTACACCACCGACGAGGCGCAGCGGGCCGAGATCACCGCCTCGCCGCTGCGCGCGAGCGTCGAGCAGCTGTCCGGCCTGCCGCCCGCGCTGGTCATCACCGGTGAGGCCGACGTGCTCCGCGACGAGGGCGAAGCCTACGCCGCCAAGCTGCGCGCGGCCGGGGTGCCGGTCACCGCGGTGCGCTACCAGGGCATCATCCACGACTTCGTGATGCTCAACGCGCTGCGCGGCACGCACGCCGCCGGAGCCGCGATCGCCCAGGCCGCCGCGGTGCTGCGCGCCGCGCTGCACCAGGGCTGACGGCGCAGCGCCGCCCCGGCCGGATCGACGGCCGGGGCGGCGGGGGCGCAGTGCGGCGCGAGGGGGCTAGCCCTCGTCGGCGAGGCGGGCGGCCCGCCGCTTGCGGCCGAGCGCGAGCAGTGTGGCGCCGCCCGCGACCAGGGCGGCGGCCGCTCCGGCCAGCACGCCGGCCTGGACACCGGTGACAGGCAGCGCGTTGGAGGCGTTCTCCATGCCGGCCGGCTGCGCCGAGGGCGAGGGCGAGGGCTCGGCCGCGCCCTCGCCGCCCGGCTCCTCGGCGGCGCCGTCGTCCTGGCCGCCGTCATCGCCCTCTGCCGGCGGGGCGGTGCCGGAGTCGTCGGGCGACTCGGGTTCGGGCGCCGGCTCCTCGCCGCCGTCCGGCTGCTCGGAGATCAGCTGCTCGCACTCGGCCGCCGACAGGCCGAGCACCGACACGGAGTTGCCGCAGATCTCGGCGGCCACGTCCACCGGCACCGTCACCTGGTTGCCGGAGGCGATCCCGCCGGAACCGTCGGTGGACTGGTTCTGCTCGGACTCGTGCAGCGTGTGCACGGTCTCCTCGCACTCGGCCGCCGACAGGCCCAGCACCGACACCGAGTTGCCGCACACCTCGACGGCGACGTCCACCGGGATGCTGATCTGGTTGCCGCTCGCGATCCCGCCCGAGCCGTCGGTGGACTGGTTCTGCTCGGACTCGTGCAGCGTGTGCACGGTCCGCTCGCACTCGGCCGCCGACAGCCCGAGGACCGACACCGAGTTGCCGCACACCTCGATCGCGGCGTCCACCGGGATGCTGATCTGGTTCCCGCTGGCGATCCCGCCGGAACCATCGGTGGACTGGCCCTGGTCGGCCGTGTAGAGGGTCTGCGCCACCTGCTCGCACTCGGCGGCCGACAGCCCCAGCGCGGCCAGCGCGTTCCCGCAGATCACGGCGCGGACGTCCACCGGGACCTCGATCTGGTTGCCGGCGGCCACACCCCCGGCGCCGCTGGTGTCGGCGGCCGCCGCCGGAGCGGACAGCGCGGCCAGTCCCGAGGCGACGACGGCGGCCGAAGCGGATACCAGGAGTTTCTTTCGCAGCATCGCGGACATAATTGGAGAATTGCCTCATCTCATGCGTTGACAGGGACACCCGGGGACGGCCGCGCGCACGGGGGCACGGTGAGCACACGGCGACGGGTGGAAATCCGCAGCGCCCTTCCCGGGCGGACATGGAACTCCCCCCGCGGACGGCGGAACGGCTTCACGACAGAACCCGCGCCACCCCACCAAGCAGGTACGGAGCATGTTCACTGCGGAACACGGCGTAACGCTACCACTCACCGTAATTGCTGCCACCCGGACGTAAGAGAAAAGCCACTGCTTTTGCCGCAGGTCGATCAGCGGACCGGAAAACCGGTCCGATAAGGCACAGCCGTGCATGTTCGACACACGGTCTCCGCTGTCCGATAAATACAAATAGACCATGATTGGTCCGCCCGTCCCTACCGTCACCGACGAGCCTTTTCCAGCCGTTCTCCCGTAATGCCCGTGATGCCGGACCGCGCCCGCCGACTCGGACGGCGCCGGACCGCCGCGACTGGAACACAGCCAGACTCGACATATGACACAGGCTCATATGTGAAGTAGTATCTAGTGTCATGACAGCGGACGTCCCCACCGAACTGGTCGAGGCGGCGCTCGCCGCG
Source organism: Allonocardiopsis opalescens (assembly GCF_003002095.1). Taxonomy (GTDB): domain Bacteria; phylum Actinomycetota; class Actinomycetes; order Streptosporangiales; family Streptosporangiaceae; genus Allonocardiopsis; species Allonocardiopsis opalescens. The sequence goes on from NZ_PVZC01000005.1 coordinate 517,429, forward strand.
GCGCGCGAGCGCGGCAGCGACGTCGCCGAGGTGCCCGTCACCGCGATCGCCGCCGCCGCGGGCCTGTCCCGCAGCACCCTGCTGCGGCGGCTCGGCGGCTCGCGGGCCCCGCTGGACGCGGCCGTGCGCCGCGCCGGGGTCGACCCCGGCGGGCGGCCGCCGGTGCGCGAGCGCGCCATGGCGGCGGCGGCCCGGCTCATCGGCGAGCGCGGCATCGGCGCGCTCACCCTGGACGCCGTGGCCGAGGCGGCCGAATGCTCGCTGCCCACCCTGCACACCGTCTTCGCCGGCCGCGACGGCCTGCTGCGCGCCATGTTCGAGCGCCACGGCCCGGTCCTCGACCTGGAGCGGCTGGCCGCCGACCCGCCCGAGCGCATCGAGGACACCGTCGAACAGCTCTACCGGGCGCTGGTGGTGCTCTTCGAACACGAACCCCGAGTACTCCCGGCGATCTTCGCCGACGTGTTCAGCCGCCCCGACGGCCCCGGCGCCCGGGTGCTGCGCGAGAACCTGCCCCGGATGCTCGGCAGCCTCGGGCCGCTGCTCGCCGCCCAGGTGGCGGCCGGGCGGCTGCGGCCGTGGCCGATCCCGCTGCTCATCCAGCAGCTGCTCGGGCCGCTGGCCATCCACATGCTGCTGCGCCCGACCATCGAGCCGGTGCTCGGCGACGCGCTGCCCCCGGTGGAGGACACCGTCCAGATCTTCGCCGACGCCTTCCTGCGCGCCGCCGCGCTGCCCGGTCCCGCCGAGGACGGGGGCCGGTGACGCGTCCCACGGCCCCGAGCACACCCGCACGACCGACAGAGAGGACACAGCCATGGGCAGGACAGCAGCCGCCGTCGGCACCGCCGCCTTCTTCGTGGTGGGCCCCGGCACCGTCGCCGGCCTGGTGCCGTGGTGGATCACCGGCTGGGAGTTCCGCGAGCCGCTGCCCTACTGGGCGGCGGCGCAGGCCCTCGGCGCGCTGCTCATCGCCGCCGGGGTGTACGTCCTGGCCGGGGCGTTCGTCGCCTTCGCCCGCGCCGAGGGCACCCCGGTGCCGGCCGCGCCCACCCGCAGACTGGTGGTGGAGGGCTTCCACCGCTACGTGCGCAACCCCATGTACGTCGCGCTGATCGCCGTCGTCCTGGGCCAGGCGCTGCTGTTCGGCCAGCTCGGGCCGGTCGGCTACGCGCTCGTGATGTGGGCGGTCGCCGCCGCCTTCGTGCGCTGGTACGAGGAGCCCAAGCTGGCGGAGCAGTTCGGCGGCGAGTACGCCGCCTACCGCGCCCACGTACCGGCCTGGTGGCCGCGGCTGCGGCCGTGGACTCCCGGCGTCCGGCCGCGCTGACCAGGCCGGCCCCGCGCCGGTTCACACCGGCGCGGGCGGCGCCGACCCCGGCCGCACCAGGCCGGTCTGGTAGGCGGCGGCCACCGCCTGGGCCCGGTCGCGCAGGCCGAGCTTCATCAGGATGCGGCCGAAGTGGGTCTTCACCGTCGCCTCGCCGATCACCAGATGGCCGGCGATCTCCTTGTTCGACAGGCCGTAGGCCACCAGCACCAGCACCTCGCGCTCGCGTGCGGTCAGGCAGGCCATCTCCTCGGGCGTCGGACGCAGGGTGTCGTGCCGGGAGGCGAACTCGCTGAGCAGCCGGGAGGTCACCGCCGGATCCAGCCACGCGTCGCCCCCGGCGATCACCCGAACCGAGCGCACCAGCTCCTCGGGCACCGCGTCCTTGAGCAGGAAGCCCGACGCCCCCGAGCGCAGCGCCTCGTACACGGCCTCGTGCACGTTGTAGGTGGTCAGGATGAGCACCTTCACCGGCGAGTCGGCGTCCTCGGCGAAGCCGTCGGAGGTGATCCGGCGGGTGGCCGCCACCCCGTCGGTGCCCGGCATCCGCACGTCCATCAGCACGATGTCGGGCTGCAGCCGAGCGGCCAGCTCGACCGCCTCCTCGCCGTCGCCGGCCTCGCCGACCACCTCGATACCGGGTTCGCCGGACAGGATCATCGCGATCCCCGAGCGGACGAGCGGCTGGTCGTCGGCGAGCAGCACTCTGATCACTGAAGGGGCCTACTTCCTGTGTGGGGCGGGGCGGGGGGACGGGGACGCGGGGTCGGCCAGCACGGGCAGCGAGGCCGCCACCCGGTAGCCGGTGCGGTACGGGGCGGCGTCGAGCCGGCCGCCGAAGACGGCCACCCGCTCGGCCAGGCCGAGCAGGCCGTGGCCGGTGGACAGCGACGCCCGGTTGGACGGCGGGACGCCCTTGCCGTCGTCGACCACCTCGATCCGCAGCAGCCGGGCGGAGCCGGCCGACCAGTCCAGCCGCACGGTGGCGGCGGTGCCGGGGCCGGCGTGCTTGGTGATGTTCGTGACGGCCTCCTGGACCAGCCGGTAGGCGGTCAGCTCGACGCTCTCCGGCAGCGGCACCGGCTCGCCGACGACCTCCAGGCGCACCTGGATGCCGGCCATGCGGACGCCGTCCAGCAACTCGTCCAGGTCGCTGATCCGGTTCATCGACAGGCTGCGCTGCGGGACCTCGTGTCCGCGCATCACCACCAGCATCCGCCGCAGCTCGGTCATGGCGGACTTGCCCAGGTCCTCGATGTGGCCGAGCGCGTCGGCGGCGCGGGCCGGGTCGGCGGCCAGCACCCGCCGGGCGCCGCTGGCCTGGAGCACCATCACCGTGACGGCGTGCGCGACGATGTCGTGCAGCTCGCGGGCGATCCTGGCCCGTTCCAGCGCCGTCGCCTGGCGCGACTCCGCCAGCCGCCGGCGCTCGACCTCGGCCGCCGCGCGGGTGACCCGCACCCAGCGGCCCACCGCGCACGCCCCGGCCGCCTGCAGGCCGTAGAAGATCGTCAGGCCGATCGTGGCCGAGGTCAGCTGCTCGGGCTCGGCCTCGTCGACCAGCGAGTTGACCACGAACAGCAGGCACGGCACCGCGGCGGCGGCCAGCGCCGCCAGCGCCGCCCACAGCGGCCGCGCCACGGCCACCGTGTACAGGGCGACCAGCAGGGCGGTGAACGGAGTGAAGAAACCCGCGCCCAGCAGGGACAGCACCGCGCTGCCGGTCGCGTAGGCCCACACCGCGAGGTAGACCCCCACCGGGCGGCGGCTGCGCAGCAGCAGCGCCGCCGTGCCCAGGGAGGCCAGGCCGAGCATGCTCAGCCGCTGCCCGGCCGTGGCCCCCGGCGTGATGAGAGCCGAGTAGTACAGCAGATCGGGAACGAGAACCGCCAGCGCGAGCGCGCCGTCCTGCACCATCGGCGACGGAACGGCGCGCCGGCCGGCGTCCGGAGAGGACATCGGGACTTCCGGCGGGTTCAGCGCGGACGCTTATTCGCCGTCCCCCGGCCCGCCCTTGCATATCGGCGTCGGCCGGCAGGTCTGGATGACGAATTCCGCGAAGGAATCGGCCACCAGCCCCTCAGGCCATTCCCATTCCTGCGGGCCCTCGTACCTCGGCCGTCCGGCCACCAGATAGCCGAGTTCGGCGAATACCTCCCACAGGTCGCCCTCGTGCCGCTCGATGGCCTCGGCCAGCGCGCCGCGGCCCGCGGCGGGCACCTGCACCGCGTACGCGGAGGCGTCCCGCAGGTACAGCGCGCAGAACGACGAGACGAACCCGCCCTCGAAGCGCGCCGCCTCCACCTTCTCCACCAGCAGTTTCTCCGCGCGGTCCGGCACCTCGGGCAGGGTCCGCACGGTCATGCCCTCGGACCGGTCCAGCAGCTCGCGCGGCGGATCGGGCACGATGACCGCGCTCGGCGCGACCAGGATGCCGGGTGCGACCCGCTTGGCGCTGTCCTCCGTGAGGACGTACACGTCCACGATCGAGGCGTTGTCGCGCTTCATAATGCTTCCTCCCGGAATGGAACCACCGAATACCCGTCCGCCTGCCCGTCGGCGCCACATTGTCATAATGACGACCGGCCGACCAGGGCGGACCGCCGACCACCGGACCCGTCGAGTTCGATTTCTCGACCAGTCGGAATATCGGTCGAAATCCGAACTGATTCCGATAGATGACGATTGATGCCGATGGATGCGGACCGGAGCGGCGGCCGGGCGTGCGGGCCCGGCCGCCGCCTCACAGCACGGCCGGAACCGCGGCGCGCGCCCGGAGCGCCTCCGGCCGCGGCGCGGCCGGACCCGTGCGCTGCCGGGGCGGGCGCACGGCCGCGCCCAGCACCTTCTGCTGGAGCGCGCGCAGCTCCGGGCCCGGCTCCACGCCCAACTCGGCGTCGAGCAGCCGCCACAGCCGCTGGTAGGCGGCCAGCGCGTCGGCCCGCCGCCCGGTGCGGTACAGCGCCTCGATCAGCCGGGCGTGCAGCGCCTCGTCGAGCGGATGGGCCCGCACCAGCTGGTGGAGGTCGGGCACCAGGTCGCGGTAGCGGCCCAGCCGCATCTCCGCCTCGATCCGCAGGTGCACGGCGCCCAGCCGCAGCTCCTCCAGCCGGGTGGCGTGCGCGGACAGCACCTCCCCCGTCTCGACGCTGCAGAACGGCGCTCCGCGCCACAGCCGCAGCGCCCGGCGCAGCGAGTCCAGCGCGGCCGCCGGGCGGCCGCCCTCCAGCTCGGCGCGGCCCCGGTCCACCAGCAGCTCGAACTCCCGCGCGTCGACCTGCTCGTCGGCCACCCGCAGCAGGTAGCCGGGCGGGCGGGTGACCAGCAGGTCCCTGATCAGCGGGACGCCCAGCTCCCGCACGAACATCTGCCGCGCGTGGTACACGTACGTCTGGAGCGTGGTCAGCGCGCTGCGCGGCGGGCGGTCCCCCCACAGCTCCCCGATCAGCGTGTCCACCGCCACGATCTCGTGCCGCCGCACCAGCAGCAGCGCGAGGACCCGCCCCGACTTCGCCGCGGTGACCGACAGCGTGCCATGGCCGTCCGTGACGATCTCAAGCGGACCGAGCACGTTGAACCTCATTGGTGTACGCCTCCCGTGACGCGGGGCGGACCGGCCGCCTCACGCCCTCATCCCCCTGGTCACGGCACCGGACGCGCCGCCCGGCGGGCCTCGCCCACCGCTATCGAGAATGCGCCGCGAGGGGCCGCCGCCGCGTCTGCGCCCAGGAGGATTCGCGGGGTCCGACCGGGGTCGTACACCGGCACCCGCACGTACACCGTTCGGGGCGCTGTGGGAGCGGCGCGCGGGGTGACCGGGGCGGGTCGGCCGGGGCGGGTCGGCCGGGGCGGGTATGGCGCGGTCTGCCTGGCGGATCGGCCTGCCCGGCGGGGAGGGCCCGCGGGCAAGCACCCGCCGGAGCGCGCCCGTAGGGGGAAGCCCCTTGGTCAACAGCGTTCCGCCCTGGCTTGTGCCGCGCAAGGCCCGATACGCGTCGCGGCGCACGCCGCGACAGGAAAGGCGGCCGCTGTCGCGCTCCGCCCGGTCCGCGCCAGGCGGCGGCGCGGCCGCCCGCACCGCCGACGGCGGTCTACCGGGCGTCGAGGCCCCCACCCCGGTCGGGGTCCAGGACCCGCCGCCACCAGTCGGCGTCGCCCGGTCGGCCAGGGTCGGTCAGGCAGCGGGCGAAATAGGCGGCGTCCAGCGGGGCGACGCGCCTGCGCAACTCCGCGCCCGCCGCCCTGGGCAGCGCGCGGATCACCCGTTCGAGATCAGGGCGGTCCGCGGGGTCGAGGCAGCACGGGGAGATTCCGCAGCCGACGTACACCTCGGTGTGGCGCAGGCGGGCGAAGGACGCCCATGCGGCCAGCAGATGCGCGGTGCGGCCCGGACGCAGCCACTCGCGCTCGCGTTCGAGCCGGGCGAGCGCGCGCAGCAGCCGGGGCGAGGCACCGGGGACCTGCCGCTCCCGCCGCCGGGAGCGGCACGGCGGCTCGGCGCGGACGGCCGAGGGGCGTCTACGCGGCATCGGCCTTTCTGTCGGTCATACCGGCACGCTCCCACACGCCGCCCCGCGGCCGCCACGGTCCAGGGGGCTCTTGGCCCCATACGGCCAGGCGCGGACGCTGCCACAATGGCGCCGTGCGCACCGTGGCCGAACTCGCCGACGAACTCCTCGACGTCCTCGCCGCCGAGGAGCCGCTGAACGAGATGCTGCAGGACCAGCCGGGCCACCAGGACCGGCTGGCCGACCCCCGCGAGGAGGCCGAACGGCTGCTGCGGGAGCGGGCGCGGCGGGTGGCCGACGAGGCCGCCGCCCCGGCGCCGCCGCCCGGCGACGCGCTCACCCTCGCGGTCGTCCGCCAGCAGGCCGAGGCGGTCGTGGTCCGGCTCGACGCGCGGCTGGTGGAGTTCACCATGCGCGGCCTGAGCGTCTCGCCCCTCACCCAGCTGCTCAGCAACCTGCCGCTGCTCACCCCCGTCGGGGAGCCGCGGCACGAGCGCGCCTTCCTGACCCGGCTGGCCGCGATCCCCGGCTACCTCGCCGCGGCCGCCGAACGGCACCGCCAGGGCGTGGCGGCGGGCCGCACCCCGGTGGCGCGGCGGGTGCGCGACGCCGTCGCCTACCTGGACCGGCACCTGTCCGCGCCCGCCGACGACCCGCTGCGCCGCCCGCCGCTCAGCCCGACGGCCGCCGCCGAGCGGGACCGGCTGCTCGAAGGGGCGGTGCGGCCCGCCTTCGCCGCCTACCGGGCGGTGCTGGCCGAGGAGATCGCGCCGCACGGCCGCCCCGACGACCGTCCCGGCCTGTGCGCGCTGCCCGGCGGCGGCGCCGTCTACGCCGCGCTGGCCCGCACCCACACCACCACCGGGCACAGCCCCGAGGAGCTGCACCGCACCGGCCTGGAGCTGATGGAGCGGCTGGACGACGAGTTCGCCGCGATCGGCGCACGCCGCTACGGCGCCGCCGACGGGGCCGAGACGCGGCGGCGGATCCGCGCCGACCGCACCCTGCTGTGGCCGGGCGCCGAAGAGGTGCTGGCCACCGCCCGCGCCGCCATCGCACGCGCCGAGCGCGCCGCGCCCGACTGGTTCGGGCGGCTGCCGTCGCGGCCCGTGGCGGTGGCGGCCACCCCGCCCGCCGAGGCGCCCGAGTCGTCGGCGGCCGCCTACCTGCCGGGCGCGCCCGACGGCTCCCGCCCGGGCACCTACTACGCCAACACCTACCTGGCCACCGAGCGCGACCGCTCACCCGCCGAGGCCAACGCCTTCCACGAAGGCGTCCCCGGCCACCACATGCAGATCTCGCTCACCCAGGAGCTGACCGGAGTGCACCCGCTGCGCCGCGCCGCCTGGGTGAACGCCTACATGGAGGGCTGGGCGCTGTACTCCGAGCGGCTGGCCGAGGAGATGGGCCTGTACTCCGACGACGTCGCCCGGCTCGGCATGCTGGCCCTGGAGACGATGCGCGCCGCCCGGCTGGTCGTGGACACCGGCCTGCACGCGCTCGGCTGGAGCCGCCGGCAGGTGGTGGAGTACCTGCGCGCGAACACCGTCATGCCCGAGGTGGAGGTGCAGCAGGAGACCGACCGCTACATCGAGTCGCCGGGGCAGGCCCTGTCGTACATGGTCGGTCGGCTGGAGATCCAGCGGCTGCGCGCCCGCGCCGAGGCCGAACTCGGCGCCGCCTTCGACATCCGCGCCTTCCACGACACCGTCCTCGGCAGCGGCCCGCTGCCCATGCCCGTCCTGGACGGCGTGCTCGCCGACTGGACCCGCGAGCGGGCGGCGGCCCGGTAGCCGACCCGCCGCTCAGGCGTCGTCGGCCGGGTCCGTCTCCGGGCGGCACAGCACCGGGCTGCTCAGCGCCCCGCACGGGTGGTGGCCGAGGGAGCGCATCACGTCGACGCCGACCTCGGCCGTCAGGTAGCGCAGGAAGGCGGCGGTGAGCGACTGGGCGTCGGGCGTGCCGTAGGTGTAGGCGTACTCGGTCTCCCAGTAGGGGTAGGCTCCGGCGTCGGCCTCGGCGACGCTCGCGGTGACGCCGTCGATCTGCACGGGCAGCACGTCGGCGCGGGCGTTCACCGCGCCGAGTTCGCTGTAGCCGATGGCGCCCGGCGTCTGCGCGACCGCGTCCAGGAGGTCGTCGGTGGACGAGCGCTCGCAGCGGACGACGCCCGGCTCCGCGTTGGGGGCGAGGGTCGTGCAGTCCTCGGAGTTCGTGCCGCCCTCGCGCAGCCGAAGGACGCGCTGCTCGAAGACGCCGCGGGTGCCGGAGTCGGCGTAGCGCCCCACCAGGCGGACCGGCACGTCGGCGCCGCCCAGCTCCTCCCAGTTGCCGTACTCACCGGTGAAGACGTCCCTGAGCTGCTCCAGCGACAGCTCCCGCACGCCCGCCTCCGCGTTGACGACGGGGGTGAACAGCATGAAGGCGACCGGCCGCTCCACCAGCATGGGCAGGCCGTCGGGCTTCGCTCCGTCGGAGAAGGCCACCATCTCGGTGCTCTGCGAGTCGTTCAGCTCGCGGACGCCGTGGTCGCTGCCCTCGGTGTCGGTGAGGATCTCGGCGCCCGGGCAGGTCCGCATGTAGGCGTCGGCCGCCTCGGCCAGCACCGGCCGGAAGGCCGTCGAGCCCACCAGGGTGAGCCGCCCCTGGTAGCAGTCCATCGGGTCGGCCTGCTCACCGAAGACGTAGCCGACGCCGAACTGGGCGACGATGATCACGACGAGGAAGGCGATCAGCGCCATCACCGGTCCGGACGTGCGGGTGCGGCTCTCGGTCTCGCTCATCCCGCCGCTGCCGACGCCGCCGATGATGCCGCCGATGAACACCGGTTCCGCGAAGGGCTTGGCGCGGCCGTCGACCGTGCGGTCGGTGCTCTCCAGCACCACCAGGACCTTGTAGTGCAGGCCGGGGTTGAGCGGCACTTTGGGAAGGCAGATCTCGTCCTCGCCTTCGGAAACGGCGAGCCCGGATTCCGCATCGAAGGATTCGTGCAGGAATTCGTCACTGACCTCTGTGACGACCAGCCCGGCCACCCGGCGCCCCGGGAATCTGACGCGGACGCCGACCTTGTTGCCGGGCAGCACGGCGTAGTCGGAGGAGTTGATGTGGCTGGTGCCGTCGTTCTCGATCCGCAGCAGCACGAATGAGGGGTTGACCAGCGGCTCGGGGCGCTCCCCGTTGGCGCGGCGCAGCAACTGCCAACCGTCCGCGGAGGTGCGGGCGGCGACGTCGTCGGCGGCGGTGGTGTCCATCTGCACCCGGTAGCCCAGCCGCTTGCGGCCGACGAATACGAACTCGTAGAGGAACGCGCCGATCGGGACCAGCACACCGACGACCGTCAGAATGATGTTCCAGGGGTATTCGTCCAAGACCGCACCCATTCCGACCCGCGGATCAATAGGGACGGATGAATATACGGCGGACATAACGCACCGGATGCGGGGCGACGTCGAGCATTCGGCAGATGTTCACCGGAACGGTTCGGCGCCGGTGACCGGGCCCTTTTCGGTCCGGCCGCCGCGGTCACCGGAACGCGCGGAAACCGCGCCGCCGGGCCGCGGTCGCGCGTGGTCGCGCCGGGTGGCCGCGCGGGATCGCGGGGACCGCACCGAACCGCATCCGCTCCTACAGGCCGCCGCATCGCCTCGGTGTCGTTGAGGCGGAGGGAAGCCTTCGGCGGGCACGGCCGCGCCGCAGGTGGCGCACAGCCGCTCCCAGCCCTCACCCGTCCGGTGCACCAGCCGGTTCGGCGGCAGTGCCGCGCGCACTTCGGCGGTGCGCTCGTCGGGCGACAGGCCGGCCCGGACGCCGAAGTGGGCCGTCCACATCCCGGAGCGGCGCCCGCGTCACCGGCGCCTTGCATCGGGGTGGGAGGTGCGGGCGCCCGGCCGGTGCCCGTGGACCGGGCCGGTTCGCGTACTCGGCGGGACAGCGGCGGCCGGGTGCGCAAGGATAGGAGTGTGAGCCAGACGCTGCCCTCGGCCCTGTGGATGTGCTTCGGTGCGCGCCTCGCCGACGCGCGCACCGAGGCGGGGCTCACCGTCGGCGGCCTGGGCGACCTCGTCGGCGAGTCCGCCGAGTCGATCGCCTCGGTCGAACGGGCGCACCGCCGCCCGTCGCGCTCGCTGGTCGAGCAGCTGGACACCGCCCTCGACGCGGACGGCGCCCTCACCGAGGCGTGGGCCGGAACCGTGCAGGACGAGGCATTCCCGCGCCGCTTCGACGACCTCGCCGCGCTTGAGGTGCATGCCGACCACATCTGGGAGCACCAGTCCATGACGGTGCCGGTCTACCTGCGCACCGCCGACTACTCGCGTGCCGTGCTGGGCCCGTCGCACCCGGGCACCCCGGCCGAGACCGTCGAGGAGTGGGTGCGCGAGGAGGTGCGGCGCGGCGCCGCGCTGGCCGGACCGGACGCCCCCACCCTGCGGGTGGTGCTGAACGAGACGGCGCTGCTGCGCCCCTTCGGCGGCCCCGAGGTGCTCAACGCGCAGCGCGACGCGCTGGCGGCGCGGATCGCCTCGGGCAGCGTCGAACTGGGCATCATCCCCGAGGCCACCCCCAACCATCCCGGCCTGTCGCCCGGCTTCCGGGTGATGACCTTCACCGGCCGCCCCCGGCTCGTCTACGCCTTCCACGCCCTCGGCGGCACCCTGATCAGCGACGACGAGGGCATCGGCCACTGCGAGATGCTGATGGACCGCATCATCGCCGCTGCACTGCCGCTCACCCCGACAGCGCCGCTGCTCACCGACCGCTACCCGGACGGCGCCGACGCGTGAGGGCCGGGCCGCCGGAGGGGGTCGGCCCGGCCCTCACCTGGTGATCCGCGGGCTGGGTCGGGGGCGGTGACCCGGTGTCGGCGGGGACCCGGCCCGAGGACCCGCCGTTGGCGAGGGCCGCGCCTGGTGCCCCACCGTCGGCTTCGGCCGGATCCGATGCTCTGCCGTCGGCAGGGGCCGGTCCGGTGACCGGCCCCTGCCGGGCGAACCCGCTGACCCGCCGTCGGCCAGGGGGCGGACCCGGCAACCCGCGGTCGGCCAGGGCCGGAAGCCACCCGAGCGCAAGCCCCGCGAGCACGGCTGTGGACGGCCCGGCGCCGGCCCGGCCGGGTTGTCCACAGATTTCCACTGAGACCCGCCCAGCCCCCTTGACGGCTGCGAGGCTCGGGGCGCGGGCTTGTCCTTGTTGGGGTGGTCTGCCCCCTGGAGGGGCGGGGCCTGGGTGGGGCCGCCCTGGACGAAGCGGCCCGGACGCAGCGTGCCCTGACGGCCCCACGCGTGCGGGACCCGGTCAGCGGCGGTAGACGATCCGGCCGCCGATGACGGTCGCGGCCACCGACAGGTCGGGGTCCAGGACGACCAGGTCGGCGTCGGCGCCCGGGGCGATCCTGCCCTTGGCGGCCGCGCCGAGCTGCGCGGCCGGGGTGGCCGAGGCGGTGCGCAGGGCCGCGGCGAGCGGCACCCCGGCGCCGACCAGGGTGGCGACGGCGTGGTCCAGGGCGCGGCCGCCGCCCGCCGGGCCGCCGCCCGCCGCGGTGATCTCGCCGCCCCGCACGCTCACCTCGGTGCCCTCCCAGCGACGGTGCGCGCCGTCGGGCAGCCCGGACACGTCGCTGCCGTCGCTGACGGCCATCATCCGGTCCGGCCCCACGGCGTCGTGCAGGAAGCGCAGCAGCGGGGCGGCGACGTGCCGCCCGTCGGCGATCACCTCCACCCGCACCCGCTCGTCCACCAGGGCCGCGGTCACCGCGCCGGGCGCGTGCCGGTCGATGGGCGGCAGCGCGTTGAAGCAGTGGGTGACCCGGCGCACGCCCGCGTCGAAGGCGCGCCTGGCCTGCTCGTAGCCCGCGGTGGAGTGGCCGAGCGAGGCGGAGACCCCCAGCTCCGCTAGGACGGCCACGGCCTCGGCACCGCCGGGCAGCTCGGGGGCGAGCGTGACGGTGCGCAGCGCGCCGCCCGCGGCGGCGTGCAGCCGGTGGATCTCGGCGGCGGTCGCGGTGCGCAGCCGCTCGGCCGGGTGCACGCCCCGCGCCTGCGGGCTGATGAACGGCCCCTCCAGGTGCAGGCCGAGCAGGTGGACGCCGCAGCCGCCGAGGCGCCCGCCCGCCGCGGCCAGGCCGCGCACCGCCGCCGCCAGCGCGTCCGGGGCGGCGCTGACCGTGGTCGCGACGCACGCCGTCACGCCGTGCCGGGCGAGGTGCCCGCCGATCGCGGCGAGCCCGTCAGGGTCGGGCGCCATAAAGCTGTGCCCGAGCGCGCCGTGCACATGGGTGTCGATGAATCCGGGCGCCACCACTTGACCGGACACGTCCCACCGCGTCTCGGCAGGACCGCCGGTTCCGTCGAGGTCCGCCGGGGTCGCCTCCCCCGGCCCCTCTCGGCGCGCCCGCTCCGCGCCGAGAGGCGGTGCGGGCGCTCCCGGCGGCAGCACCGCGTGCACGGTGCCGCCGTCGAGCACCAGGTCGCGCTGTGTCAACCGGCCATCGGGCAGCAGCACCCTCCCCCCGGCCAGCCGCAGCGGCCCGGCGCCCGTTCCCATGCCCTCCACTCCTCTCAGGTGCCTCCGGCCGACGACGGCACGGTCACAACGGCCTGGCCGTGACGCGTCCTGGGCCGCCCGCGCCGGCCCGGTCGGCCGGTGACGACGCCCGATACGCCAGACGCAAGTGGGCGAGCCCGGCCTGTGGACAGGACGGCGCCGATCGGGCCGGTTGTCCACAGTTTCCGTGCCGGGCCGGCCCGGAGGGCTTGACAGCTGCGAGGCTCGGGGCGCGGCTTGGCCTTGTTGGGGTGGTTTGCCCCCTGGAGGGGCGGGGCCCGAGACGGGCGGCACCACCCGAAGGGCCCCGCCTTGGACCGCTCCGCCTAGGACCGGTCTGGCCGGACCGGGCTGCCCTCAATTCGCCGCCGTGCTGATCGAGCGCCGCATCACCGTCCGCGCCTCGCGGTACCGGGGCTCGTCCTGGCGCATCACGTCGGGGTCCAGGCCGCGGCCCAGTGCCAGCTGGTGCGCGAAGCAGTACAGCGGCAGCGCGGTGAGCAGCGGCATGACCGGCGCGGGCAGGGCGGGCAGCCGGGTGGCGGCGTCGGCGGCGGCCAGGGCCTCCTCGTCGTCCCCGATGACCCAGGTGGCGGCGCCGATGGCGCGCAGCCCGGCCAGGGTGCGGCGGACGGCGTCGCGGTCGCGCTCCCCGACGGCCAGCACGATCGCGAGTTCGCCCGCCCGGGTGCTCACCCAGGTGCCGTGCGCCGCCTCCTCGATCTGCCAGCCGACGGCGTACACGGAGGCGGCCTCGGTGATCTTCAGGGCGCCTTCCAGGGCGGTGGCGTGCTCGGGACCCGCGCCGACGACGACGTAGCGGGGCGCGTCGGCCCAGCGGTCGGCCAGGTCGGCGGCCTGCGGCCAGGCGGCGGCGAGCAGCGCGCCGACATGCCCGGCGGGCTCGGCGAGCGCGTCCAGGCCCGGCGCCGCGGCGCCGCGCAGCGCGGCGAGCTCGCGGGCCAGCCGCAGCCCGCGCACCAGGGTGCTGACGTAGCTGCGGGTCTTGGGCAGCGCCGACTCCATGCCGCGCTCGTCGACCAGGGCGTACCCGGCCGCGGCGGCCAGCGGCGAGGCGCCGTCGTCGGTGATGGCGATGACGGGCCGCCCGGCCGCGGCGGCGGCGCGCGCCGCGGCGACCACGTCGGGCGTGCGCCCGGTGTGGGAGATCGCGATGAGCGCGTCGGCGGGCCCGGCCGGCGGCGGGTAGCCGGCGTACTCGTACGCCTCGGTCACCCGGGAGCGCAGCCCGGCGGCGTCGAAGGCGTAGCCGAGGACCGCGGCCGCGAACAGCGAGGAGCCGCAGCCGACCAGGTCGACCGCTGAAGCCCCGGCCAGGACGGCCGCCGCGGTCCGCGCGTCCTCGGGGCGCTCGCCCGCTTCGGCCAGCACCTCGGGGACGGCCTCGACGCCCGCGCGCATGTGGACGCCGCTCATCGCTTCAGCACCTCGGCGTTCAGCGAGTTGCGGCGCTGGCCGGGCAGCCACTGCACCGACAGCTCCAGACCGTGCTCGGCCAGCCGCTTCCACGCCTGGATCTCGGCGTCGGTGGCGTGCACCTCCTTGGTGAGCTTGATCTTCGCGCCCGGGGAGCGCACGCCGCCGATGTTCACCTCCGTCAGCTTCAGCCCGCCGTCGACCAGGGTGAGCAGGTCGACCGGGTTGGAGACCAGCAGCAGGGCGCGCCCCTCGGGCAGTTCGGCACCCGAGCCCAGCCGGCGCGCGGCCTCGGCCACCGTCCAGATCTCGATGCCGACGCCGTGCGGCACGGCCATGGTGACCAGGCTCTTCTCGAAGGCGTCGCCGGCCACGCGGTCGTTGGCCACGATGATCACGTCGGCGGCGACACTGCGGGTCCACCCCATCGTGACCTGGCCGTGGACCAGGCGGTGGTCCACCCGTACCAGTACGAGTTCCATCCCGTTCCCTCCGTTCGCTGTCTTGGTTTCCGCCGGTGCGGCGGGCCTCAGCCCGCCGACCAGCGCACGACGCCCTGACGTCCGGCGCCCTCGGCCAGTTCGGCCAGCTCGGCCAGGGCCGTCCCGGCGCGGCGGGTCAGCACTTCGAGCAGCATCGGCACGTTCACCCCCGCGACGACGGCCAGGCCGGGCAGCTCCCGGGTCAGCCGGGCCGCCGAGGTGAAGGGGGTGGCGCCGGGCAGGTCGGCCAGCACCAGCACGCCCTCGCCGCCGTCCAGCGCGGCGGCCGTCTCGCGCAGCCGGGCGCCGAAGCCCTCGGGCGCCTCGCCCTCCTCCAGGTCCAGCGCGGCGCTCGCCTGCTGCGGGCCGACGATCACCTCCACCGCCGACAGCAGGCCCGAGGCCGAGCGGCCGTGCCCGGCCACCACTACCGCGACCATCTCCAAGGCGTCCTCCGTGTTCTCCGTGTCCTGTGTGTCCGCCGTCAGCCGCCGGTGTGCAGCACGCCCAGGGCGCCGAGGCCGAAGCCGACGACGGCCAGCACCAGCAGCACGAGCATCGCGTTCACCCGGCGGCGGATGCCCCAGAAGGCCAGCAGCGTGATGCCGAGCGGGATGATCTTCGGCATGACCTGGTCGAGCATGTCCTGGAGGCTGACCACGGACTCGCCCTGCGTGTACTGGAGCGGGGTGTCGATGGACAGCCAGGTGCCGACGAGCGCGCCGACGCCCATCAGGCCGGCGATGGAGGCGCCCTCCATCAGCCGCTTGATCGCGGTCTGGTCGATCCGCTCGAACAGCCGCCGGCCGAGCCGGAAGCCGTAGCTGAGCGAGACCCAGCGGATCACCACGTGCACGACGTTCACCGGGATGAGGAAGACCAGCGGTGCGAGCACATTGCCCTGGAGGGCCAGCGAGGCGCTGATGCCGCTGAACAGCGGGCGCAGGGTGCCGTGGAAGGCGGCGTCGCCGATGCCGGCCAGCGGGCCCATCAGGCTGCCCTTGACGCCCTGGATGGTCTGCACGCTGTTGTGCTCGCGCTCGGCGCGCTCCTCGGCGTCGAGTCCGGCCAGGTCGTCGGTGGTATCGGTGCGGGTGGGCGCGGGTTCGACGGCCGTCGCGGTGACGGTGGCGGACGGCGCGTCGGACGCCGCCGCCGTAGCGGTGCGGGCCTCGGCGGCGGCCGGGGCGGTGATCGCGGCGTGCTGGGCCTCCAGGTCGCTCACCAGCGCCAGGATGGGGCCGGGCAGCCAGGCGTGGCTGTTGAAGAACACCAGGTGGCGGCGGAGTGCGGCTCCGAAGCGCTCCCGGTCCGGGTAGAGCCGGCGCAGGAACGGCAGCAGCGCCCAGGTGAAGCCCATGGCCTGCATGCGGTCGAAGCTGAAGGCCGACTGGACCGCGAAGGACCGCCAGAACAGCCGGCGCTGGTCGCGGCGGCTGTAGGTGGCGGCCTCGGCCTGGTCACCGTCGCCGCGGTGCACCAGCTGGACGCCGCCCTTCTGGAAGATCCACACGGCCGCGATCATGAAGCCGAGCGCGGCGACGCCCAGCACGCCGAAGCTGGTGTAGGCGGCCAGCAGGAAGCCGATGAAGAAGAAGGGCATCAGCATCTTGGTGGACAGGGTGTTGAGCAGCAGCGCGAAGCCGAGCGCGGGCAGTACCGCTCCGGCCACCATCAGGCCGTTCTGCAGCGGCCCCTCGATGGCCGCGCTGAGGTGCTGCACCGCCGTGGTGCCCAGCTGCAGACCGAGGAAGGCGGGCACCGCGATGCACAGGAAGTGCACGAAGTTGCCCAGGTGCACCATGGCGGCCACCCCCCGTCCGCTTCCTCGGTCGGCATAGCGTTCGGCCGCTGTGACGAAGACCGTGCTCACCGCCTTGGCGATGAGTTCGCCGAAAGCGCCGAGGAGGGCGGCGGGCACCGCCACCACCATCGCCTGCTCCGGTGAGAGCCCGGCGGTGATGGCGAACGCGGTGCCGAGCACGCTGCCGATCGGCAGGTTGGGCGGTACGGAGCCGCCGACGTCGGCCGCGCCGATGAAGATCAGTTCGAGGGCGGCGCCGACGGCGAGTCCGGTGGCGAGGTCGCCCAGTACGAGGCCGGTCAGCGGCCCGAGCACGATCGCGCGCTCCAGGAACAGGTCGCCCATGAAGCGGCGGCTGAAGTACGCGAAGCCCGCGATGAACGCGAGCAGGAGGACTTGCCCCAGGGTCATCTGACCCACCTTTCACTCGGACGGTCCGGCGGTACGCCGTTGCGGCCGCACCCGGCGCGCCGCGCCGGGCAGGGGGACCGTGCCGCCACCGGCGGACCGTCACGAAGGGTGACCACGGGCAGGGGGCAGCCCCGTGACCTGGCCATCCGAAGATCGTTGACGGGAGGCTACGCGCTCCCGCCACGATCGAGCAAGAGAGATGCTCATTTTTGCTCGATTGCTCGGTTAAACGTGCGTTACCTGCTCGTCACCTGGGGTCGGTGGGCCAGACACCGGTCACGGCGCGCGGGTGGCTCACCGTCCGTTCGGTGGTGCGGGGGCGCGTCGGGGTGCCTCGGCCGGGTGGTGTGCGGGCACTCGCCCCGTCCGGATCGCGGCTTCCCCGGGCCCGCCCCGCCATGGGCCCCGGCCCCGCCCACGTCATCGGCCCCACCCGTCTCAGGCCCCGCCCCACCAGGGGGCAAACCACCCCGACAAGGCCAAGCCGCCCCCCGAGCCTCGCACCTGTCAAGCCCCCCGGGCAGGCCCCACACGGAAACTGTGGACAACCGGTCCCACCGGCCCCGCCCCGTCCACAGACCGCGCCTACGCACTTGCGCCGCCCACATCGCGGGCCGACGCCTCCAGGCCCGTCCGGACGAGACCCGACGCGACGCCCACCGCAGCGCCCCGCCCCACCGACCGATCCGGCCACCCATGCGCACCGACGCGCCGCGGGTCTAGCCTTGGGGCCATGAAGAGGGCGGAGCGGCTGGTCGCGATCATGGAGCACCTGGCCCGGGAGGGTTCGGTCGCGGTGTCCGCGCTCTCGCGGGGGCTCGGCGTCTCGGAGTCCTCGGTCCGGCGCGACCTCAACCTGCTGGAGACCCAGAAGTGGGTCTCGCGCACCCACGGCGGCGCGGTCGCACGCGGCACCCCGCTTGAGCTGCAGCTCACCAAGCGCGACGCCGAGCGCGCCGAGCGCGAGGACCGCATCGCACGCGTCGCCGCCACCCGGGTGCGCGACGGCTACAGCGTGGGCCTGGTCAGCGGCACCGCGGTCGCCGCCGTCGGCCGGACGCTGGCCGACCGCGACGAGCTCACCGTGGTCACGAACGCCGTCGACATCGCCCACCAGCTGCTCGTCCACCCGCAGCTGCGCGTCGTCGTCACCGGCGGCGTCGCCGACCCGCGCACGGCCGCCCTCAGCGGCTCCTTCACCGAGGCCATCCTGGACCGCGTCAACCTCGACACCGTGTTCGTCCAGGCCGACGGCGTCGCCGCCCGCTCCGGCCTCACCGCCGACGACGCCGGATACGCCCAGATCGCCGCCATGTTCGTCCGCCGCGCCAACCAGGTCATCGCCATCCTCGACAGCGACCGCGTGGGCCGCGCCTGCTTCACCCACATCTGCGACCTGGCCGAAGTCGACGAACTCATCACCGACTCCGGCGCCGACGAGGACCGCCTCGACCAGCTGGCCTCGGCCGGCCTCCAGGTCACCATCGCCTGACGGCACCGACGCGCTCGTCGACGCACCCGGACGCCGCCGAACTCGCCCGCGCGCAGCCCTCCGACCGCGACTCCGCCCCCTTACGCCCGAACGGCGCATTCCGGCGCGCGGCTACCAGACGTCGTGCACGCTGAGCGGAGCGGGCGGCGGCAGCGGCACCGCCGGGTCGGCGTGGTCAGCGCGGAAGGAATTGAGCAGGTAGGCGACCAGTCGCCGGGACGCGGCCCGGGCCAGCTCCGCGGAGCCGCCGGCGATGCCGCTGTTGGCCGTGAGCAGCAGCAGGAGGTCGTCGGGCGCGAAGTCCGCGCGCAGCCGGCCGGCCGCCTTGGCCCGGTCGGCCAGCGCGGTCGCGCCGCGCAGGGCGCGCTCGCGCGTCGCGTCGACGTCGATCACGTCGGGATAGGCCGCGAGGAAGGCCGCGCTGAAGCCCCGGTCGGCGATCTGCATGGCGCACAGCCTCTCCACGGCCGCGCAGAACCCGCGCCACGGGTCCGGGTCGGCCAGCCCTTCGTCCACCACCGCGGCACAGGCCGCGAACTGGTCGGCGAACACCTCGATGACCAGCGAATCCTTGGTGGGAAACCGGCGGTAGAGCGTCGCGACGCCCACTCCGGCGCGCCGGGCGATCGTGGCCATCGGCACGTCCAGCCCGCGGCCGGCGAACAGCTCGCGGGCCACCTCGATGATCCGGTCGCGGTTGCGGCGCGCGTCGGTGCGCAGCCCCGCCGCATCGCCCGGCATCCGAGACGGTTCGGCGCTCATTCCTCTCACTCTAGAAGAAATGGACGGGGTACTCCACTTTCCTGGCTAGCGTGAAGGGACCCGGCCGACGGTGATCCGCACCGTCGACCACGGCCGGGAACGACGGCGCCAGGGAGGTCCGGTGCGGCACGGAGGAGCACTCGCGGAGCGCGTGGTGAGCAGAGTCAACGCCCTGGTGCTGGCGCTGCGCGCATCCCGGCGCTGGGGCGGCCCGGTCTCCAGGCACATCACGATCATCACCTACACGGGTCGGCGCTCGGGCCGGACCTTCAGCACCCCCGTCGGCTACCGCCGCGCGGGCGACACCGTCACCATCGGCGTCCGGCTCCCCGACGCCAAGTCGTGGTGGCGCAACTTCACCGGCGACGGCGGCACGGTACGGCTCGACCTGGACGGTTCCGGCCGCACCGGCCACGCCACCGCCCACCGCGACGCCAAGGGCCGCGTCACCGTCACCGTCCGGCTGGCGGACTGACCCGCCGCCGGTGGCAGGCGAGGGCCGCACCGCGGCGGTGCGCCGCGGTGCGGCCGGAACCTACTCCACGAAGGTGACCTCGGGGTAGGCGGGCGAGTCGGCGTCCAGCAGCGGCTGGTGGCGTCCGCGCAGGTGCTGGTCGAAGAAGGCGGTGACGTAGGCGCGCTGGACGGCCAGGCTGCGCGCCGGGTCGACGGTCCCGAGGCTCGCCATCAGCGCCTCGTCCAGCGGGATCTGCGCGTCGATCTGCGGCAGGAAGGTCTGGAGGTCGGCGAAGCTCATGTGCTCGCCGTCGGCCAGGTACAGATCGCGCCGCCAGCCGGTGGAGTTGTGCCAGAACGACGCCCACTCCGGCGCGTACAGGTGGTTGTGCGGCTCGTCCGCCGGACCGGAGACACCTGCGCCGAACAGCATGAACGGCCGGTCGACGCCGCGCTCGGCCGCCTCGCCGTAGGGCGGGTTCATGCTGCCGTCCAAGTTGATCCCGGCGTCGATCCGCGGTTCGTCCAGCATGGTCTCGGCGCTGGCGAAACCGCCCATCGAGTGGCCGAACATACCGGTGTGGGACAGGTCCATCGCCGCGCCGAGGCCGCGCGGCAACCGATTGCCGCCCGCGTCGGGATTGCCGCCGTCGGCGAGCAGCTCCAGCTGGTCGAGCGTGAAGCGCACGTCGGCGACGCGTTCGCGCATGGCGGCCGCCATGTCCGGTGAGTCCGCCGGCAGCTCGAACCGGTCGGGGAAGCGGATCGGCGCCTGGCCGAGGTGGTCCATGGCCACGACGATGTAGCCCCGGCTGGCCAGCTCCTCCACCAGGGTGGTGCCGAAGGCGCGCGGGTTGCCGCCACCGGGCGAGTACAGCACCACGGGCCTTTCGGCGCGTCCCGGGAACACCGGCGCACGGTCCTGCGCATGCGTTTCGGCGGACGCGAAGTCCACATCGCCCGGTTCGAGCCCGAGCATCGCGGCATTGCGGTCGTAGTGGCCGGCCAGCTCGGCGTTCAGGTACGGCACCGGCGCCCGCCCCGGCCGGTGCCGCGCCGGGTACCAGAGGCTGACCATCACCTCCCGCGCCCGGCCACCGGTCAGCCGCTCCTCATCCACCAGACGCATCTCCAAAGTGCCCACGTCGTACCGCCCCGTGGGCTCCGGCAGGGCGAACGCGGCCGCCCGCTCCCCGCCGGCCTCGGCGGCGACCGCCGGAGCCCCCGAAACGACGGCGGCCAGGGCGAGCACCGC
Organism: Allonocardiopsis opalescens; assembly: GCF_003002095.1. Taxonomy (GTDB): domain Bacteria; phylum Actinomycetota; class Actinomycetes; order Streptosporangiales; family Streptosporangiaceae; genus Allonocardiopsis; species Allonocardiopsis opalescens. Next base: position 537,906 of record NZ_PVZC01000005.1, read on the forward strand.
GGCCCCTGCGGCGACCCCCGCACGCCCGCGAACTGCATGTGATCTGAACATGCCTCCACCCTGGCCGCGAGCGTCCGCCCGCCGCATCTGCCGATCGGCCCGACTCCACCTTGCCGAAAGTCATAGCCGACACGCTCGGCCGCACCTGCTCAGAGCGGTCACCGGCAGCGGACACCGGCCGCCGAACGCACTGCGCACGCATGGCGCCGGATGGCACCGGCAGCGGCCGAGATAACCGCGCGGACCGGGCCGTGGACGACGCCGTGTGTCATTCCGGCCGTCCGACCACGGCGATCATGCCCGTCCGGTGATGATGAGGGCGGAACATAGCCACCGGAGGCCCCATGCGCTTCGATCTGCCGCGCGACCACGGCGAACGGCGGCCGCGGCCCGCCGACGCACCGCTCCGGCGGCTCGACCCGCCCGGCCCGGCCGATTCAGCCGATCCGGCGGCGGCCGAACGCGCCGGATACGCGGGCGACGGCACCGGCTTCGCGCTGGACCGGCCGCTCGCCCGCCTCAACGGGCGCCCCGGCCGCGAGACCCCGTGGGACGCGCTCGGCGCCTTCCTCGCCGACGCGGACGCCAATCTCCCGTTCATCTCCATCGACGACGCCCCCGCCCGCGTCCGTACCGCCGTCGCCGGCGGCGACCGGCCCTGGCTCGTCTCGGTCCGCGACGCCCCCACCGACATCCAGTACGTGTTCGCCGCCCTGGACGGCGGCATCGGCCACGGCGTCGAGCGCCACGAAGGCTGGCTCACCCCCGAGCAGCTGATCCGCCGCGTGACCCGGCTCGAGGACCCGGCCCAGCTGAACCGGGCCGACAGGGAGCGTTCCCGCGACGCGTACACGGGGCGGCTGCACAGCAGCGGCCGGCACGCCACCAGGTTCACCGGACCCGACGCCTTCGCCACGGCGTTCGTGCGCGCCTTGTCGCACCCGGCCGTCCGTGCGGTGCTGGATCGGCCACCGCATCAACTCGGACCGCCTCGCCCGGCCATGATCCCCATCGCCGACCTTCTCGGTCCCGATGGACACCGGTTCTGCGCAGGTTTCACCTTGGACCCCGTGGGCGGAAGCAATTCCAAGGCTCGTGTCCAGCGAGAGCAATGGGCTGTCGAGCGCGCCACCGGCCGAGTTCCCACCGTGCCGCATCCGAGCGCGTCTCCTATAACGAGTTTCGCGGGCGGTGACGTCGTAATTCCTTTTGGAAGGCGAAACTCCAATGAGCCCTTCCAGGTTCTGACCATGTTCCCGAACCCCAAGGAGAACGCTCCATGAGTTCCGCGTGGTGGTACACCGATCGGAGCGCGCCGTTCGCCGAACTCCTCAGCCTGCTCCAGACCTGCTACCACCCGGACATTCGGCAAGCAGGTGCGGAAGAGGAACTGCGAGCACTCGTCCAAGCCGCCGAGCGAGGTGAAGACACCGGCACGGAGTGGAACATCCCGGTCTTTCTGAATGAACTGCGCCTCGCCGTCACCGACCCGAGCCGGATTCCCGGAGACGCACTGGACAGAGCGACCGACCACACCGAAGGGAACGACACCGAATTCCTCGCCCGCGTCTGGCGCGACATCTACCCCGGACGTCCGCTGCCCACGGAATGACGGCCGGGGTCGTTCTCAGGCCGGGTCCCCCGGCACCAGGCCGGCCTCGTGGGCGACGATCGCGGCCTGGACGCGGTTCTTGACCTCCAGGCGGCGGAGGATGGCGCTGACGAAGACCTTGACGGTGCCCTCCACGATGTGGAGACGGGCGGCGATCTCGGCGTTGGACAGGCCGGAGCCGAGGAGGGCGAGCACCTCGCGCTCGCGCGGGCTGAGCGTGGCGACGCGTTCGCGAGCGGCGGCGCCCCGGCCGAGGCGGTTTCCGGCGCCGCTCGCGTTGAGCTGCTGGATCACGCGGTGGGCGATCCGGGGCGAGAGGTAGGCGGCGCCGTCTGCGGCCGCGTGCACGCCGGCCAGCAGTTCGCGCGGGTCACCGCTCTTGAGCAGGAATCCGGCGGCGCCCTCGGCCAGGGCGCGGGCGACGTAGGCGTCCTCGGCGAAGGTGGTGAGCACCAGCACCGCCGCCGCCGGCAGCGCCCGCCGGATCTCGGCGGCGGCGTCGAGCCCGTCCAGCACCGGCATGCCGATGTCCATCAGCACCACGTCGGGCCGGTGCGCGAGCGCCGACTCCACCGCCTGGCGCCCGTCCGGCGCCTCGCCCACCACCTCGATGCCCGGGTCGGTGTCGAGGATGGCGCGTACCCCCGCACGGATCAACGCCTCGTCGTCGGCCAGCACGACTCGAATCAAAGCGATCGCACCCGAACTGCCATCGATACGTCTGCGAGAACCACTCTCCACACCTCTTTCAACATGAGGCCATCGCCGCCCCGGCCCCACCGCATCCAAGCACGACGTGTCGCGCGACCGCACGCCCGGAACACGGCCCCCGCCCGCACGAACGATTCGATACCGGCGCGCGCACGGCCGGACGGCGGGGGCGTCAGTCGCCGGGAACCGACAGCGCGCTCCTGGGGATCGCGGTGGCGTCGGCCAGACGGTCGCCGGTGAAGCAGACGCGGTAGATCTCCTCGCCGTTCACCGGCTCGCCCGACCAGTAGTAGCGGCACTCCGCGCCGGGCGGCGGGGGCGGTTCGGCCACCGGCGGGCCGCCGAGGCGCTGGAAGCGCGGCAGCACCCGCTCGACCTCGGCGCGGTCCTGGCCGACCGACAGCGCCTGGAAGCCGGCGCGGTCGAACTCGTTGCCGGCGTTGACGTACAGCTCCAGGCCCACCACGGCGAGGGCGAGGCCGAGGCAGCCGACCACCGGCACGACCACGGCGGCGGTGAGGCTGTGCCGCACCCGCTCGCGGCCCGACGCGAACCGGCGGACGGACTCGCCGCCGCCGTCCGGCTCCTCCGCGAGGTCCGCGTCCGCCACCGCCCTAGCCGCCCGGTGCGGCAGTTCGGCCCGGACCGTGAAGCCCGCGCCGTCCGGGCCGGCCGCCAGCGTGCCGCCGAGCATCCGGGCGCGCTCGGCCAGCCCGGCCAGGCCCTGACGACCGCCCGGTGCACGGCCGCCGCCCCCGGCGGGGGCCGGGCCGTTGCGGACCGTGACGGAGGTGGTCTCGCGCCCGTGCCCGACCGCCACCGCCACGGCCGCGCCGGGGGCGTGCTTGGCGGCGTTGGTCAGCGCCTCCTGCACGATCCGGTGCGCGGCGCGGCGCACCGCGTCGGGCACCTCGCCCTCGGGACCCGACCGCTCCAGGCGCACCGACATCCCGGCGGCCGCGGCGCGCCGCACCAGGGCATCGATATCGGCGCCGCCGGACTGCATGCCGAGCGTGTCGGCGCCGTCATCAGCCGCCGACACGCCGGTGCCCGGACGCAGCACGCCGACGATCTCGCGCAGGCGCGCGGTCGCGTCGGCCAGTCCGGCGCGCACCTCGCCCGCCTGGGCGCGCGTCCGCTCGTCGGCGCCGGGCGCCAGCTCCAGGGCGGCGGCGCGCAGCGCGATCAGGCTGAGCTCGTGCCCGAGGGAGTCGTGCATCTCCTGCGCGATACGGGACCGCTCACGCAGCCGGGCCTGCTCGGCGGTGATGCGCCGCTCGCGTTCCAGCCAGGCCGCCCGCTGCCAGCCCGCCACCGCCAGCTCCGCCCGGGTCGTGCGGTACCGCGCGAACAGCCACGGCAGCAGCAGCGCGATGACCAGCGCGATCGCGAGCACGATCCAGGAGTGCAGCGCCGTCACCGCGCCGAAGACCCCGTCCTGGACGGCGCGCACCCCGATGCCGAGCAGCAGCCCGGCCGCGGCCAGCCAGCCCGTCAGCACCAGCACAGGCCGCCCCTCGGCGAGCCGCCGCCCGGCCAGGTACGCCATCGCGGCGACCAGCGCGAACGGCGCAAGGGCGCTCGACGGCGCCGAGATGTCGACCGACCAGAGCAGTACCGCCGCCGCCACCGGGAGGCCGAGCGCCCAGAGCGGACGCCGCCGGGCGAGCAGCACGGCCGCCCCCGCCACGGCGGCACCCGCGGCGACGAGGCCCCAGCGCAGCGCGCCGCTCCTGGGCATCGCGAGCTGTTCGACGGCGAGCGGCAGGGTCAGGCAGGCCCACAGCAGCAGGTCGAGCAGGCGGGCGCCTCGGCGCCGGCCGGCCCACGCCTCAGCCACCGCCGGACGGCGACGGCCGGGTGATCAGGCAGCTGGAAGTCGCCTCGGCCAGCAGGGTGCCCGCCGCGTCCGTCAGTTCGGCGCGCGCCAGTGCCGTGCGGGTGCCGGCGTGCACGACATGGCCGGAACAGCGCACCGGGCCCGAATCGACGGTCAGCCGCCGCAGGAACTTCACATTCAGATCCAGGCTGCTGTAGTAAGCGCCCTGCGGCAGTGTGGTGTGCACCGCGCATCCGGCCGCCGAGTCCAGCAGCGCCGCGTACACACCGCCGTGCACCGAGCCGATCGGGTTGTAGTGGTACTCGGCCGGAGTCAGTACGAACACAGCGCCGCCCGGACGCACCGACTCCAGTTCGAAGCCGAGCGTCCGCAGAATCGGCGGCGGCGGAACCCGCCCCTCGGCCAGCGCCCGCATGAACGCCAGACCGTTCATAGTGGGCGCGGCAGCAGCGATGTCCGCCGGATCGTCCCACTCATAGCTACGTTCGCGTCCGCTACCCGCACCGGAGTCGGGGGCGGACGCGTCCGCTCTCACCGGGTCGCCCATGAACCGTCCAATCCGTCGAAGCGGCGGCGCCGGGAAGCCCGGCCCGGCACCGAACACGGCGGCCGCCACCGCACGCCACCGCACATCCATGGTGACCCCGTGCGGACGACGCGGCGACCACGCCGCGGCCCGCCCATCCTCTCCACCGGATCGGCCGCCGTCCACGCGCTCGCGTTCACAGCGGTCCCGACCCGCGCGCCTGTTTGCGCATTCGATTGGTCCACCGCCCTCCACCGAACGAATCGGGCCCGACCACCGCACCGATTGGCGCATCCGGTCGGCCCACCCTCCTCCATCACACGAATCCGCAAGCGTCCACCGCCGCACAACGCGGGGACTGGCGTCCGGTCCAGAACGTGCCCGAGCACCGCGCCGATTCGGGCATCCGGTCGGCCGACCGTCTTCCACCGCACGAATCCGCAGCGGTCCATCGCGCGGGCGACACGGTGACGGCGGTCCGCGGTGACCGCCGTGCTCTCGTCCAGTGCGGGCGCCTACTGTGCGCCAGTCGGCGCACCTGTGCACGCCGGCCCTGCTGGTGACGGCGCTGGCGGTGCCCTCGACCTCGGGCCGGACCGCCCTGGCCCTGCCGGTGTTCGTGGCACTGGCCCACGTGCTCGCCGACCGGCCGGCGGTGGTACGGGCACTGGCACTGCTCTTCCCCACCGCGGTGCTGCTGTCAGCGGTGGCCACCCTGATCGGCATCTGCTTCGGCCAGTGGCTGCTGCTCGTCCTGCCACTCGTCGCCGCAGCTCCCACACCACCACCGAACTGGTACTGCCGGCCATGACCCGGCACACCGACCGCCGCACACCAGTGCGGCTGGACCGGGCCTAGTCCGCCGAGCAGGCGGCACCCGGATCGAGGGGCCGCTGAGCCCACGGCAGCGGCGGCCCCTCGCGATCGTGCTGCCGTCATGGCGCTGTGGTGCACCGGCGGCCGGCACGACCTGTCACCGACACTGGTCGTGCGGAGCGATCGCCGTCAGGTTCGTGTTTCGCGGTCACCGCGGACGATTTCACCCTGTGAGGCCGTCGTCGTACCTGCCGGACCCGGTCGGCTCGGTGTGCGGGAGCGGCCGGGGCGTGCGGTCCGTGCGGCCGTCCGCCGGGTGGTGACGCTTCCCGGCACCTTCGGAAGGCCGCGCGAGGTGGCGGTCCAGCGGCCGCGAGTCGAGCGGGGACAGCCGGTCGAGCGGGTCGGGGCGAAGGGCGCGGCCCCGAGCGCCGATCACGCCGGTCCGGCGTGGGAAGCGCCGCCCGCATCGGTCTGCCGCCCCCTCACCCCGGCCGTGGCTTCGCGTGCGCTGCCGCCGCGACGCCACCGGCCGCAGCACGCCCCACGTCGTCCGGTCCTCGCCACCGCGCGGCGGCCGACCGGCGGGAGGGGTCACGGGCGCCGGCCGTCGACGATGCCGCCGCATCCGGACATCGCGTCCGCGCACCGCCCGTGGCCGGACGCGCTCACGCGCCCGGTGACATGTCCAGGAGGCCGGGACCGAGAGGCCGGAACGGGAAGGCCGGGACCCGAAGGCGGCGACCGTCCGTCCGGCCGTGGCCGCGGTGCCGGATCCTTGGTGGTGTGCGCAGGTCGTAGGCTCGCCTGTCATGGATCTGACGCTGCGGCAGCTGTCGGTGTTCGTCGCGGTGGCGCGGGCGGCGAGTTTCACGGCGGCCGCGGGGGAGCTGCACGTGTCGCAGTCCTCGCTGAGCCGGACCGTGGCCGACATGGAGCGGGTCGTCGGCGCGCGGTTGCTGCGGCGGGACACCCGAAATGTCGAGGTCACCGACGAGGGTGCCGAGCTGCTGGAGATCGCCGAGCACATCCTGGCCGTGCACCGGGCCGGGATGCGGCAGCTCGCGCGGTACCAGCAGGGCGGACGGGGCACGGTGACCGTCGCGGCGCTGCCGTCGGTGGCCGGGGTGCTGCTCCCGGCGGTGCTGCCCGTCTTCCGCGAGCACTGGCCGGACATCTCGGTGCGCATTCTGGACGGGCTGGCGCGTTCGGTGGTCGACAGCGTCGCGGCGGGCGACGCGGACTTCGCGATCACCGTGTCGGAGGGGCTGCCGGACTGGCTGGACCGGCGTCCGCTGGTGCGGGACCGGTTCGGCGCGGTCTTCCCGCGCGGGCACCGGCTGGCGGCGGCGGAGTCGGTGCGCTGGGCCGACATCGCCGGGGAGCGGTTCATCGCGATGGGCGCCAGCTCCAGTGTGCGCGCCTTCACCGACGCCGCGTTCACGCAGGCGGGGGTGCGGGCGGGCGGTGTGGTGGAGGCCAGCAACATCGTCACGGTCGGCGGGCTGGTCGCGGCGCAGCTCGGCGTGTCCGCGCTGCCGTCGCTGGTCCGCGCGCTGCTCGGCTTCGCCGACATCGAACAGCGCCCGCTGGTGGAGCCGGTGGTGGACCGGCAGCTCGACGTGGTCCTGCCCACCGACCGTGCGCTGCCTCCGGCGGCGCGGCGCTTCCTGGAACTCCTGGAGGACCTGCGCCGCTCCCAGGCACCGCTGCCTGAGGACGTCACCTGGTCCTGAGCACGTCCGGCGCCCTGGCGGCGTCCGGCCGGGGATGTCGAGCGGTGGGCCGGATCCGGGTGGCCGGTTCGTCGGAACGGTCGTGGCGGCCGGGCCGACCGCGCGGGGGCGCGTCCGGCGGCGTTCGCGGATCAGCCGCCGGACAGACGTTCGCGCAGCAGGGCGCCCATGGTGACGGGTTCGCGGCCGATGAGGGTGGCGAGCGTCGGGTCGACGGCGGCGAACTCGCCGACGCGGGCGGCGGCGAAGATGCTCAGCAGGCCGTCCACGGCGTCGGCGGGCACGCCCTGGCCGGCCATCTGCTCCCGGAACCGGTCGTCGGACACCGTCGTCCGCGTGGTGGTGCGGCCCGCGGCCTCGGAGGCGATGGCGGCGATGTCGTCGAAGGTGAGGGCGTGCGGGGCGGTGAGCGGCGGCGTGGGCCCGTCGAATGCGCCCTCATCGGCCAGCACCGCGGCGGCCACGTCGGCGAGGTCGGCGTGCGCGGTCCAGCTGACCGGCCCGTCCGCGGGGAGCGCGAGCCGGCCGGTGCTCAGCGCGGGGCCCAGGAACCGCACGGCGCTGGCGGCGTAGAAGCCCAGATTTTCGGCATCGCTGTTATCAAGCAGCCGCTTCGCGCTGCGGGCGCTCGCGGACCAGACGTCCGCCGCCGGACTCATGCGCCGAGCAGCTGAATACTTGCGGATTTGATGTTGGACACGTATAGGCGTGCGGCGGGATGCTGGCGGCAGGGCGGCCGCCGGGCGACGGCGGCGGCGCGGCCGGTGACGTCGATGCGGAGAGGTGCGGCCGGTGGGACAGGGGCCGTCGGAGGCGGACGGGGCGCCGCGGGCGTGGGGGCAGCTGCACGGGCTCAAGGTGGTGGAGTTCGCGCACGTGGTGGCGGGCCCGCTGGCGGGTTCGCTGCTGGCCGACATGGGGGCCGACGTGGTGCACGTCGAGCCGCCGGGCGAGGGCGACGCGGCCCGCGCGATGGGGCCGCGCCGCGACGGGAGCCCGCTGTGGTTCAAGGTCGCGGCCCGCAACAAGCGCTCCGTCACCCTGGACCTGCGCACGGCCGAGGGGCGCGAGGTGGCCGCCCGCCTGGTGGCCTGGGCCGACGTCGTGATCGCGACGCTGCGCGCCGAACGGCTGCGCGCGTGGGGGCTGGACTGGGAATCGGTGCACCGGCTCAACCCGACGGCCGTCCTGCTGCAGATCTCCGGCTTCGGCGCGACCGGCTCGCTGGCGAACGCGCCCGGGTTCGGCAAGATGGGCGAGGCGCGCAGCGGCGTGGTGCACCTGACCGGCTTCCCCGACCAGCCGCCCGTGCACACCGGCTTCTCGCACGGCGACGCCGTCACCGGCCTGATGGGTTCGCACGCCGTGCTGGCCGCCCTGTACCGCAAGGCGCACGACCCCGGCTTCGACGGCGAGTGGATCGACCTGGCGCTGTTCGAACCGCTGTTCCGGCTGGTGGAGTGGCAGGTCATCCTCTACGACCAGCTCGGCGCGGTGCCCGGGCGGCATGGCAACCGGTTGGCAGTGGCTCCGGCGGCCGTGATCGACAGCTACCAGAGCAGGGACGGCGTCTGGATCACCGTCACCTCGGCGACGCCGCGGTCCGTGCGCAACGTGGTCGAACTGCTCGGGCTGCCGGTGGAGGAGTACGCCACCTCGGAGCAGCAGGTGGCCGGCCAGGAGCGCCTCGGCGCCGAACTGCGCCGCTGGGTGGCCGAACGGGACGCCGAGACCTGCCTGCGCGCCTTCGAGCGGGCTGAGGTGGTGGCGTCGAAGGTGTTCAGCATGGCCGACATCATGGCCGACCCGACCTACGCCGAGCGCGGCGACATCGTCACGGTCGACGACGAGGACCTGGGTCCGGTGAAGATGCAGAACGTGGTGCCGCGCTTCGAGAACCGCCCCGGCCGGGTGTGGCGCACCGGCCCGGCGCTGGGCGCGGACAACGCGCTGGTGTACGAAGAGTGGTTGGGCATGGACGGCGACGAGGTGCGGGGGCTGCGTGAGCGGGGAGTCATCTAGGCGGACGGACGGCGGAGCGGCGCGCCTCGGGCGGGACCGCCCGGTGCGGTCGATGCTGTTCGTGCCGGGCACCCGGCCGGACTGGGCGGCCAAGGCGGTGGCCGCGGGTGCGGACGCCGTCATCATGGATCTTGAGGACGCGGTGCGCGCCGCGGACAAGGCGTCGGCGCGGGGCGCCGTCGCCGCGGTCGTCGCGGAACAGGCCGATGCGTCCGACGGGGCGGCGCTGCTGGTGCGGATCAACGACCTGTCGAGCTGGGCGGCCGCCGACGACGTGCGCGCGGTGGTGCGGGCCGGGCTGTCCGGCGTGGTGCTGCCCAAGGTGAGCGGTCCGGCCGACGTGGCCGTCGCGGCGCGGCTGCTCGACTGGGCCGAGGCGGAGGCCGGGCTCCCGGCGGGCTCCGTCGCCCTGGTGCCGCTGCTGGAGACCGCGTCCGGGCTGCGCTCGGCGTACGAGGTGGCCGCCGAGTCGCGCCGGGTGGCGTGCCTGGGGGCGCTGAGCGCGCGCGACGGCGACATCGAGCGCGCGCTGGGCTTCCGGTGGAGCGCCGAGGGCACCGAGACGCTGGCGCTGCGCTCGCGGGTGCTGCTGGACGCGCGGGCCGCCGGGGTGCCGAACCCCGTGACGGGCCTGTGGACCGACATCGCGGACCTCGGCGGCCTGCGCCGCTTCGCCGAGCAGAACCGCGCGCTCGGCTACGACGGCATGATGGCCATCCACCCGACGCACGTGCCCGTGATCAACGAGGTCTTCTCCCCCGACGCCGCCACCCTGGACCGCGACCGCCGCCTGCTGGCGGCCCTGGACGCGTCCGGCGAGGGGGCCGTGGTGTTCGAGGGCGTCATGATCGACGAAGCCATGGCGGCCACGGCACGGGACCGGCTGCGCCGGTACGGGGGCGGTGGGTGAGGGCGGGCGGGTCGGCCTCGCCTGGGTGCCGTCGGCGCGGGGATGGGTGCTCGCCGGGCGAGTCCTAAGGAAGTCAATCCCCCTCCCACCCGGGGGACTCCCCGATATCCATTCTCCCCGTCCCAGCGTGGGCCCCGACAGCCCCGGAGTAGGGCTGTGGATAACGTGCGCGTCGTCCACAGGGCGGGACGCGGTGCGCTTGCGATCGTTCCGCCCGACGTAGTAAGCGCCGGACCCTCGGCGCCGCCCACCGCCGGTCACACCGGACTCCCGGCACCGACGCACGAACCTCAGCGCCAACCCCGCCGCCCACCCCACATTGATGCACCAACCGCATGGATCTATCGGACTTTGATGTTGGACAAGTGATAGTCCCAGCGCGGACACTCGTGCGAAACGCGGACGTGATCCGCGCAACATCCCGGGTCAGAAGGTGGGAACACTATGGTTGCGGCGCTCGGCCTGGCCACGATCGGCCTGTTCCTCGCCCTGGTGATGACCAAGCGGGTGAGCGTGCTCGTCGCCCTCGTGCTGGTGCCCATCCCCTTCGCACTCATCGGCGGCTTCGGCCCCGAACTGGGCACCTTCGTGCTCGACGGGCTCACCACGGTCGCGCCGACCGGGATCATGATCGCCTTCGCGGTCCTCTACTTCAGCCTGATGATCGACGTCGGCCTGTTCGACCCGATCATCCGCGGCGTGCTGAAGCTCGCCAAGGGCGACCCGATGCGCATCACGGTCGGCACGGCCGTCCTCACCATGGTCGTCGCGCTCGACGGCGAGGGCGCGTCGACCTTCCTGATCACGCTCTCGGCCATGCTCCCGATCTACCAGCGGCTCGGCATGAGCAGGCTGCTGCTGACCGCCGTCGTCTGCCTCGGCGCGGGCGTGATGAACATGATCCCCTGGGGCGGCCCCACCGCCCGCGCGCTGGCCACCCTCGACCTCACGTCGGCCGAGGTCTTCACCCCCGTGCTGCCCGCCATGGCCGCCGGGATCGCCTGGGTCCTGTTCAGCGCCTTCTGGCTCGGCCGCAAGGAGCGCATCCGGCTGGCCGCCGCCGGAGCGCCGCTCACCGTGCCCGCGGGCACCGCGAGCGGCGCCGCGGACACCTCCGACGCACCCGCCGCCCCGGCCGGCGCCCCCGACGACGACGGCGCCCCCACCGACCGGCCCCGCCCGCACCCGCTGATGATGGCCTTCAACGCCCTGCTCACCGTGGCGCTGATCGTCTCGCTGGTCGTCGAGGTGCTGCCGCTGCCGGTGCTCTTCATGATCGCCTTCGCGGTCGCCCTCGTCGTCAACATGCCGCGCTGGGAGGACCAGCACCAGCTGCTGAACCGGCATGCGAAGAACGTTGTCCTCGTCACCACGATGATCTTCGCGGCCGGAGTCTTCACCGGCATCCTGAACGGCTCCGGCATGATCGAGGCGATGGCGCAGGGCCTCGTCGCCCTGATCCCCGACGCCCTCGGCGGCTTCCTCCCGCTGCTGGTCGCACTCACCAGCATGCCGCTGAGCCTCGTCTTCACCCCCGACGCCTACTACTTCGGCGTACTGCCCGTACTGGCCGAGAGCGCCGCCCACTTCGGCCACGACCCCGCCGAGATCAGCCGCGCCGCGATCCTCGGCCAGATGACCACCGGCTTCCCGCTCAGCCCGCTCACCCCCGCCACCTTCATCCTGGTCGGCATGGCCGGAGTGCAGCTCGGCGAGCACCAGCGCAAGGTCTTCGGCTGGGCCTTCGGCACCACCCTGGTCATGACGGCCGTCTCCCTGCTGACCGGCGCCATCACGGTCACCTTCTGACGCCCCGCCCGCCCCGCATGCGGACATCCGTACCGACCGCATCACCACCAGGCGCCGGGCGGCGAAGCTCCCGTACCGAACCGCTTCGCCGGGCCGGCGTTCAGCGCCCGAGGGCCGCCGGGCGCCGTCGCGAGCGCCCGGCGAGGCAGTCGTCCGCATGGCGTCCCGCCCTGCCATCGGCGCGGTCGGCCGAACGCGCCCTCCGGACGGGAGCAGCACCCTTCGGCGCGATCCCGCACACCCGGGCATTCGGTGGGACGGCGCCGTCCATCCGGCACGGCCGCGCACAAGCCCCGCCGCCCGCGTGGAACCGGCGGCCGCGCCGGTCAGCCCGCCGACGACGCCAGCTCGGCCAGTGTGTCGCCGTCGAGCCGCAGTACCGCGATCTCGTCCAGAGCGCGGGCGTGCAGACGGCGGTAGAACCCCAGGGCCGACTCGTTCGTGCGCAGCACCCACCACTCCAGCCGGGCGCAGCCGCGCCGCACCGCCAGCCCGGCGACGTGCGCGACCAGCGCCCGCCCCAGGCCGCCGCCCTGGTGCTCGGGGCGTACGTAGAGGTCGGCCAGGTGGATACCGGGGCGTCCGACGACGGTGCTGTAGGTGGGGTGGAACAGCGCGAAGCCCACGGGCTCGCCGCCGACCTCCACCAGGACGGCCTCGGCCACCGGACGCGCGCCGAACAGCGCCGCCGCCACATCGCCGGGCCGCGCCGTGACCTGGCCGGGGAGCTCCTCCGCCTCGGCCAGTTCGAGGATGAACCGGTGCAGTACGTCCACGTCGGCCGGCACGGCGGGGCGGATCACGGGTGCGGCGGGGAGCATAGAGGTCTGGTCCATGAGCACACTATGGACGGCCCCCTTCCGGTCGCTCCATCGAATTTCGAGCGCTCGGAACGTCCGAACGAGGCGCTGACCAGGGCCGCCGGACCACCGCCGTGCCGCCCGGCCGCTCGATCCAGGCGCCGTGTGCTCCGCGCCCGGCCTACTCCCGTCCTGGGCGACCAGCCGCGTACGACGCTCCAGTGCGGAGCCGTCCGGGCGGCCGCGACACCGGCCCGGGCCGCCTCGCGGCCGACCAGGCGGTGGAGCGTTTCGCGCTCCGCGGCGCGTGCCCGCCGACGCGACGCGGCGCCGCGCCGCCGAGGTGTGCGCGGGCGGTCGACGTCAACACGGGCGCGCGCCCGGCCGACCGACCGCGCCGCGCGGGCCGTGGCCGTCGACCGGACCCGGCACGTCGTTCGCGCCCCCGGAGCGCCCTGCGGGCCGACGCCGTGCGGCCGCCGTCCCGGACGGCGCCGTTCGATGGGGCCGTTCCATGGGGCCCACCTGCCCGCTCCGTCGACCCGCCGCACGAGGCACACCACGTCCCGGCGGTCTGCTCGCGGTCCGCGCGTCCAGCCGCCGCGACGATCCCGAACCGGTCGGTGCCCCGCCCGGCCGGGGCGAGCCGATCGGCTCGACGCGGATAACCGACCGGGCCCACGCGCCGGGCGTCCCACGACGTCGCGGTCCACCACTGGGGCGGACCACTGGACGCAGGCCCGGCCGCGCCCCGTCCGTCCGCCCGCGCCCCGCTATGGTGCCCGGCATGGACGGCCACGACCTGTGGGAGGCCCTGCCGGGGCCGGACCGGGACCGGATCGACGCGCTGGTGCGGTCCGGCCGCCGGTTCGAGGCGGTCCGGACGCTGCGGACGGCGAGCGGCGCGCGGCTGGGCGACTGCATGGACGCCGTGGCGGGCCGCTACCGGGCGCTGGGGGTGCCGTCAGCACCGCCCGAGCCGCCCGAAGACACCGAAGCGCTGGCCGAACGCGTCCGCCGGCTGCCCGGCCGGGCGGTGCGGATCGAGACGGCCTGGGACGGCGACACCGCCGGCTGGTTCGTGCTGCTGCTCGCGGTGCTGGCCGACCCGCCCACCGCGGTGGTGCTGGCGCGGTTCCGCCACGGCTCCGACCTGCGGATCTTCAACGGCGCCGTACCGCCGTGGCCCGAGGCGGCCGCGGCCGGCGAGGCGGGACGCGCGCTCGCCGACCGCCTCGGCCTGCCGTTCCGCCCCGCCGGCCCCGAGCCCGGCTGATCCCGTCCCGCTACTCGCGTGCGGTCGACGTGGTCGACATGTCCGCGTAGCGGTCGCCGGCGACCTTCGACGCGATCGGTTCGAGCGCGTCCAGCTCATCCTGGGTCAGCTCGATCCCGACGGCCGCCAGGTTCTCCTCCAGCCGCTCGGGGCGGCGGGTGCCCGGGATCGGCACCACTGTGACGCCGTGCACGGCCGCCCGCTGGTGCACCCAGGCGAGCGCGACCTGGCCCGGAGTGATGCCGCGCGCCGCCGCGATCGCGCGGACCGGTTCGAGCAGCGCCGCGTTCGCCTCGGCGTTGCCGCCGCTGAACCTGGGCAGGATCCGGCGGTAGTCGCTGTCGGGCAGCTCCCGCGCGTCGGGCAGCGAGCCGGTGAGGAAGCCCCGGCCCAGCGGCGAGTACGGCACCACGGCGGTGCCCAGCTCCGCAGCGGCCGCCACCAGGCTGCGCTCCAGGTCGCGGGTGAACAGCGACCACTCCGACTGGACGGCCGCGATCGGGTGCACGGCGTGCGCCTCGCGCAGCTCGGCGCCGGTGACCTCGCTGAGGCCCAGGTGGCCGACCTTGCCCTCGGCGACCAGCTCGGCCAGCGCGCCGATGCTCTCGGCCAGCGGCACCTCGGGGTCGCGGCGGTGCATGTAGTAGAGGTCGACGCGATCCAGCCGCAGCCGCCGCAGGCTGGCGTCGATGGCCTGCCTGATGTAGGCGGGGTCGTTGCGGACCTGCCAGGTGCCCAGCGGCGCGCCCTCCTTGCGGGAGTTGCCGAACTTGGTGGCGATGAAGACCTCGTCGCGGTGCGCGTTCACGAACGGAGCCAGCAGCTCCTCGTTGCCGCCGAATCCGTAGATGTCCGCGGTGTCGAACAGCGTGACGCCCAGCTCAAGCGCGCGGTCCAGGGTGGCCCGCGACTGCGTGTCGTCGGCGGGCCCGTAGGCGAAGCTCATGCCCATGCAGCCCAGGCCCTGCGCCCCGACGCGGGGTCCACCGGTTCCGAGTTCGACCGTGCCGATCCTGTCCGTGCTCATCCGACCTCAGTTCTCCGCTCAGCGGCGTCGTACAGGTTGATCTTCCAGTCGAGGACGTCGAGCGTGCCCTGGAGTTCGGCGATGCGGCGCCGCACGTCGTCGCGGTGCGCGGTCAGCAGCTCGGCGCGTGCGCCCACGGTCTCGTCGCCCTGGCGCACCAGGTCGGCGTACTCCAGCATCCCGGCCACGGGCATGCCGGTCAGTCGCAGCTTCCCGATGAAGCCGAGCCAGTCGAGGTCCTTGTTGCTGAAGCGGCGCTGCCCGGTGCTGGTGCGGTCGACGTGCGGCATCAGCCCGATCCGCTCGTACCAGCGCAGGGTGTGCACGCTCAGGCCGGTGTACGCCGCGACCTCGCTGATCGTGTACTGGTCGCGGCCGTCCGGCCGCCGGTCCGGGATCGTCCGGTCCACCACGCGCAGCGCCGTAGGCACGCTCTCGGTCACGGCCATACCGTTCGCCCTCCTCCGGGCTCGGCGTCCTCTCTCCCCTCAACGTTAGAGAGTTCGAGTGCACTCCAGGCAAGCGCGACGTGGCGCGGGCGCGACGGGAACCGCCCGCGCCCGGTCCGGGCGCGGGCGGCGGCCGGTCAGCGCACCGACGGCAGTCCCTGCGCGAAGCCCCCGTCCACGGGAAGTTCCGCGCCGGTGGTGAAGGTGGCGTCGAAGGCGAGGAACATCGCCGCGGCCGCGACCTCCTCGCTGGAGCCCGGCCGGCCCATCGGCGTCATGGCGTGGGCGTCGCGCATGAACTCCTCCCGCTGCTCGGCCGACACGACGCCGATCCCCATGCTCGGGGTGTCGATGAAGCCGGGCGCCACCGCGTTGACGCGCACCCCGCGCGGCAGGAACTCCGCGGCCAGCACCCGCAGGAAGCCGCGCACCCCCTCCTTGGCGCCGGAGTACGCGCTCATACCCGGGAAGATCCGCTCGTTGGCGACCGTGGTGAACACGATCGCGCCGCCGTCCTTCATTAGCGGAGCGAGCCGCTGCACCGTGAAGAACGCACCCTTGGTGTTCACGGCGAAGTGCCGGTCGTAGGACTCCTCGGTCACCTCCTCCAGCGGCGCGAAGGCCGCCGTCCCGTGGTTGACGAACAGCGCGTCGATCGCGCCGAAGCGCTCCGCGACCTGCGCGCCGAACGCGTCGACGTCGGCCATGGCGGCCGCGTCGGAGCGCACGACGTGCGCGGCCGCCGAGCCGAGCTCGGCGCGGGCCGCCTGGACCCTGCCCTCGTTCCTGCCGGTCACCAGCACCTCGGCACCGCCGGCCAGCAGCGCGCGGGCCATCGCCAGGCCCATGCCGTGGGTGCCCCCGGTCACGACGGCCTTCACATCCGTGTAGTCGCCCTTGGCGGACATCGTCTCCCCGTGCCTTCCTCCGCGCGGCCGGCTCCGTCGCCGGCCGTCCATGCGCATCAGGGTGCGCGAACGCCCTTCTGGGGACCTTCCGGCCGCCTGCCGGTCCGGTTCGGCTCGGTTATTGTGGCGGTGTGCGTTTCGGAGTGCTGGGCCCGCTGGCGGTCTGGACCCGTGACGGCCGCGAGGTGCACGTCCCCGAACGCAAGGTGCGCACGGTGCTGGCCGTACTGCTGGCCGGGCGGCTCGACCACCCCCGCGGTCCCGTCTCGGCCGACCGGCTGGCCGCGGCGCTGTGGCGCGGGCGGCTCCCGGTCCATCCGGACGCCGTCGTCCAGACCAAGGTCTCGCAGCTGCGGCGCGTGTTCGCCGACGCCGAACCGGGCGGCCGCGGGCTGGTGCCGCCGCACCTGCCGGGCGGCTACCTGCTGCGGGCCGAGGCCGCTGATGTGGACGCAGAGGTCTTCGCCGACCTGCTCGCGCGGGCCAGGCGCGCGGAGGCGGCGGAGGCGGCGGCCCTGCTCGGGCGGGCACTGGAGCTGTGGCGGGGCCCGGCCTTCGCCGGGATGGCCGACGACGACGCGCTGCGCCCGGCGGCGGACCGCCTGGAGGAGCTGCGGCTCGAGGCCGTCGAGCGGCTGGCAGAGGCGCGGCTGGACCTCGGCGAGCACCACGCCCTCGCCGGGGAGCTGGGCGAGCTCGCCGCGCGCCACCCGCTGCGCGAGCGCCTGCGCGCCGCCCACATCCGCGCGCTGTACCTGGCCGGACGCCAGCACGATGCCCTCGCCGCCTACACCGGGCTCCAGCGGCGGCTCTCCGACGAACTGGGCGTGGATCCCGGCCCCGAACTGTCGGCCCTGCACCGCTCGATCCTGCGCCACGAACTGGTGCCGGGCCCGGGCCCGCCCGCCCCGGGCGCGGCGTGGACGGCCCCGCCGGCTCCCGGGACGCCGGCGGGCGCGGCCCCGCCCGCCGCGGCGGTGCGGGCGCGCACGAACCTGCCCGCGCCGCTGACCCGCCTGGTGGGCCGCGACGCCGACGTGGCGCAGGTCCGCGCGCTGCTCGGCACCGAACGCCTCGTCACTCTCACCGGCCCCGGCGGCGTCGGCAAGACCCGGCTGGCCGTGGCCGCCGCGCACGGCCTGACGGAGGCCCACCCCGGCGGCGTGTGGATCGTCGACCTCACCGCACTGTGCCGAGCCGCCGACCCGGGCACCCCGACCGTCTCCCTGGTATCCGACCTGGTCGCCGAGACCCTCGGCGTACGGGACGAACCCACCCACCCGGTCGGCGGCGGAGCGGCCGCAGGGCTCATCACGGCGGCGCACGGCCCGCGAGAAGGACCCGCGGCCAGCGCGCCCGGCCACGCGGCGGCCGACATGACGGCCGACCGGCTCCTCACGGCCCTGCGCGACCTGCGCGACGCGACCGCGCCCGCCGAGCGGGACACCGCCGCCGACCGGCTCGTCGCGACACTGCGCGAGGGGCTTTCGAACCGCACGCCGGACCGGCCGGAGACCGGCCGAACGGCCGAACGGCCGCTCACCGAGGCGCGCGAAGACCCCGGCGGCGACGCCCCGGGGCAGGAGGACGAGACCGCGGCCGACCGGCTCGTCGCCGCCCTGCGCGGACGCCGCACGCTGCTGGTGCTGGACAACTGCGAGCACGTGATCGGCCCCGTCGCGGAGCTGGCCGGGCGGCTGCTGCCGGCAGTGCCCGACCTGCGGGTGCTCGCGACCAGCCAGGAACCGCTCGCCCTGGCCGGCGAGGTGCTGCGGCCGGTGCCGCCGCTGCCCGTGCCGGAGCCGTCGGCGCAGGAGGAACCCGAGGCGCTGCTCCGATTCGGCGCGGTACGGCTCTTCGTCGAGCGGGCCGCCGCAGCGGCGCCCGGCTTCGTCTTCGACCGGCGCAGCGCACCGGCGGTGGCGGCGGTCTGCCGGCGGCTCGACGGCGTCCCGCTCGCCCTGGAGCTGGCCGCGACCCGGCTGCGCGCGCTCGACGCCGCCGAGTTGGCGGCCCGGCTCGACGACCGTTTCCGGCTGCTGTCGGCCGGCAGCCGCGACGCGCCCGACCGGCAGCGCAGCCTGCAGGCGGTGATCGACTGGAGCTGCGAGCCGCTGACCGGACCCGAGCGCGCCGTACTGCGCCGGCTCGCCGTGCACGCCGACGGCTGCGTCCTGGCCGCGGCCGAAGAGGTGTGCGCCGGCGGCCCGGTGGCGAGTGCCGACGTGCTGGGCCTGCTGACGCGGCTGGTGGACCGCTCCCTGGTCGCGGTGGTGCCGGGTGCCGACGGCCCCCGGTACCGGCTGCTGGAGTCCATCGCCGCCTACGGCGTGGACCGGATGCGGGAGGCCGGCGAGCTGGACGCCGTCCGGCGCCGCCACCGCGGGCACTACACCCGCCTCGCCGCCGCCGGCACCCGCCTCGACGGCCCCGGTCGCGACCGCTGGCTCCGCCGCCTGGACGCCGAGTCCGCCAACCTCCGCGCCGCCCTGGACGCCGCCCTCGCCGACGGCGACCACCGCGCCGCACAGACCCTCGTCTCGTCGCTGACCCGCTACTGGACCCTCCGCGGCCGCCACCACGAGGCCCGCCGCGCCCGCGACCGCGTCGCGGGCGCCCCGGACACCGGCGCGGACCGGCCGCACCCGTCCGTCAGCGCCGCCGCAGCACCCCGCGGATGAACGCGGCCTGCCCGGCGTGCTGGAGGTCGTCGGAGACGACGCTGACCAGCCGCACGCCCAGGGTGACCGGCGGATCCCAGCCCTTGTCGACGACGCGCGCCAGGTCGTCATCGGTGATCGTCCGCAGGTACGCGACCGTGCTGTCGTGCACCGCGTCGTGGTAGCCGCGCAGCAGCTCGGGAGCGACGTCGCGGACGGCGGCCACATCGGCCGAGGAGTCCCCGTACCCGAGCGCCCGAGGCGGGAACGGCAGATCGAACCGGTCGTACCAGCCGTCGTCGGTCCACCGCTGCGGCCGCCCCGCCACCCCGGCGACATGGTCGTCCTGGATCCGCGTCAGATGCCACACCAGCCAGGCGATCGTGTTCGCCCCGCCATCGACCCGCGCCGTCAACTCCTCACCGGTCACCCCGTCGAGCACCCCGTGCACGACCCCCTGAATCCGCCCGAACGCGTCGACCAGCAAGTCCGAACTCGCGCCCATAGCGCCCTTCCCTCACCCGAACGACCGATCCCCCGCCAGCCTCGCATGCCGAGCCCCACGGCGCACGAACCGGTCCGGGGCGCGGCTGAGTGGGCACCTCCTGAGACGGGCGGGTACCCGTCCGTTCGACCGCTCCGCCGCCCGAACGGACATAGGTCAGCCCCGGGGGCGCCGGGGCTTGGTGGGGTGGTGGGGTGGTGGGGGGCGGGGTTCAGCCGTCGGTGGTCTGGCCGGGTTCTGATGCGCGGCGGACCAGTTCGACGAGTTCGTCGGGGGTGTAGGTGTGGGCGGCGATGCGTTCGACGAGGGTGCCGGCGGGCCTGCGGTCGGCGGTGTCGGGGGTGTCGCGGTCCTGGAGGTCGCGGCGCCACACGGCGTCGGCGATGTCGTCGATGCGGCGGTCGACCTCGTCGCGCACGATGGCGCGGATCCGGTTGAGGTCCTCGTTGCTGAGGGGCATGTCGTCTCCGATGCTGCGGGCGCGCTGGACGATCTCGGCGCGCTGGGCGATGACGCGGCTCCCGGGGCAGGCGGTGCCGCCGAGGGACCACGACGGGCTCATGCTGTGGTAGGCCAGGCCGCTGCCGCCGGGGTTGTTCGTGACGGCCAGTGAGACGTCGTGGACGCGGTGGGCCCACTCCAGCACCTGGGCGCAGCGGTCGATCTGGGCGTCGGTCAGCGCGTCGTCGGCGTCGCCCTCATTCTCGATCGACACCGCGTAGCCGTTCGCGCCGGCGTTCGCCCAGGCGCGGTCGGAGGTGTCGACCCACTGGATCAGGCGGCCGTCCCTCCCGGTGCCGAAGTGGGCGCTGACGCGGGAGTCGGGATTGCGGAACCAGGAATCGGCGCCGTTCAGGGAGCCGACGATGATGTGCAGGATCACCAGCCGCGGCGCGCAGCCGCCGTTGGAGTGGTTGATGGAGATCGGGCGCCACTGGGCGCCCGGCATACGGGCCATGGCGACCTCCAGGCCGGTTCGGCCGACCGCGGCGATCGGGTCGGGGCGCCGGACCGCGGCCGGTGCGTGCTGGGTACCCGGCAGCCGCCCCGGCAAAGCCGCGATCGGCGTATGTGCCGGTCATCGGCGCGGTAACGGGGCCAGACGCTCGCGCGTCCGGCGGCGGCCGGCGCGCGGTAACGGTTCGGCACGGGCGGGTCGTCGGCGGTAGGACCTGTGTCCGGATCGGTCATGTCCGACCCACGCGAGGGGCCCTCCGTTGAACAGGACACCCCGCGAGGCCGCTCGGTCCCCCGGTCCGGCTGGTCCCCTGGCCCATCCGGTCCCCCGGTCCGGCTGGTCCAGTCGGTCCGCCCGGTTCACGAGGTCCACCGGTCCATCTGGCCCCTCGGTCCCCCAGTCCGTCCGGTCCATCAGGTCCCCGGCGTCCACTGGTCCGTCCGGTCGACCCAAGCCGCGTCCGGTCCGCCCAAGCCGTCTGAGCCGTCTCCCGTCCGACCGGCCCGCTCGCCCGAGCGCGGGCCGTCAGACGCGGCCGTCCTCCTCGGCGCGGCGCAGCAGGAACTCGCCGACCACCTTGTTGTGGCGGGCGTCCGCCAGCGCGTTGTGGAGGCCGGTCTCCTGCTCGGGCAGCCGTGGGTCGCCCAGCCGGACGGCCTCCTGCTTCAGGTCGAAGGCGAACATCGGCCACCCCGGCGGCCGGTCCTGGAACGAGCCGAACAGCCGCGCCGTCACCACGTAGTCGTACGGGCCGTACCACGCCCACAACTCCGGCCGCTCGACCCCGAGCACGAAGCCCGCGACCTCCTCGGCGATCAGGCTCTTCGGCTTCACACAGGGATCGCCGAGGTCGATCCCGGGCCACTCACCCGGCTCCCGGCCAGACCCGCCGCCCTCCGCCCGCGGCAGCGACGGAACGACGTGCGCCATCAGCCACGCGTCCTCCCTGACCCGCTCCCACGGGGCGTCCCGCGCGACGGCGTAGTACTCGGCCCCGTCCTCACGGACCATCCCGATACTGATCAGCTCGACGGTCCGCCCGTCCTCGATGAACTCGGTGTCGTAGTAGACGCGCGTCATCGTGCCGCCTCTCGGAACTCGCCCACCCGGCTGGAGCCGGCCGACCGCCGCGAACCCGAGCTGCCTGCTGTAGCTGTTGCTGCACCGGGCCTCGAAAACGACTCAGGGCGCCTCCCCCACTAAGGGAAACGCCCTGGTCAAACCCTGCGCGCTCGGGAGGATTCGAACCCCCAACCTTCTGATCCGTTCGACCACTTCGGCGATCAGCGGGCGAGCGGCCGGACGGCCGGTGAGCTGGGCTGACGGTCTCATGATCTCTCACGGATACTCGACGTCTCTCGGCCGCATGTGCACCGGATGTGCACCGCGCACGCTCGATATGCATCCTCCTTGCAGCTATTCGCAGCACATCGACGCTGTCCAGGCAGTCGAACATGAAACACCCCTGTCGCATATTGCGTCACAGGCGGGAGCACCGAGTTTGGTGGGCGATTCGCCGCCCCCAGTGGTGGTCACACATCACGTCCGCAGGCTGGTGCGCTGCGTCAGTGTCAGACCGTCCCCAACTGGTCCCCGCAGTGTCGGTGGTCGAACTCATACTGGTGAAATGGTACGCAAGATGACTCCGGCCCAGTTGAGGGCAGCGCTACAGAAGGCTCAGCGTAAGCAGAAGCAAGCGATCAGTAACTATAACCGCGAGGCCCGCAAGTACAATGCGGCTGTGAAGAAGGCGGTGGACGACTACAACCGGGAGGTGCGCAACTACAACTCCAAGGCTCGCGCCCACAATCGGCAGATTGAGAGCCAACGTCACCGACTAGACCAGGAAATCCGGCGCCTGAACTCTCGTCCGACTGGCTCCACATTCACAAACGTACGTACGTCGACGCAAAGCTTCGTCCGTACCTACAATTCCGTCGACGCCTCGCTCGCCACCCAGAGTCTCAGCCCCACGGAAGAGCATCTTCTCAACCTCGTCAGCGACGAAGCCGCCAACAGCGTCTACCTAGTCAATGCCCTAGACGGGGACGGCTCACCCCAGGACGACCTAAGCGAAGCGGACTTGCGCGCTCCAAGCATGACAGTTGAACTCTCGACGTTCGGAAACGATCTTGTGCAGCGGTGGACCGGAGCGCTTTTTTCACTTAGCCCTGCCAATCCTGACGCAGCCCGCCATTTTTGCACCAGCGCCCGCGAAGTGGTTGTCAAAATCCTGGACACCTCCGCACCTGACGACGAAGTTAAGAAATCTGATCCGAATTGCGAGATCACCAAGCAAGGAGCAGTAACCCGTCGAGCGAAGATCAGTTACCTGCTGAGCCGACACGGCGTCAATACCGAGCAAATCGCTGACGCAGTGAATGAGGACGTAAACAATTTGCTATCCTTGTTCCGAACCTTCAACGATGGCACGCACGGCCACGCAGGCCGGTTCACAATTACGGAATTAACGGCGATCCGCACACGCGTCGAGTCAGCCATCTCCTTCCTGCATCGAGTGGTCAGCGAGCCTTAAGTTATACAGGAAATGGAACGCCCAACTCCCAAACCTTCTCAAAGCTGTCGATGTAGATTTTCGCCAGTTCACCACTCCGGCGACCGTCAATTTCGAACACCGGACTGCTTGCAGCCGGGACCCCATAGACGTGTTGATTAACAAGCAACCGCTCGTCGACACGATACAGTGAATTATATAGCACCGTCCGATGAAGCCGAATTTGTATGCGCTGTTCATCAAGAATAGGGAGATAGAGCACTAGGGCATTGCGGACCTTGGCGGACATCGCGTCGCCGATCCGTTCTTCGTCACCCCGATGCTCGACCTGCGGACTTGACGGATCGCCGAGCAGGATACGGATCATGACGCCTGCAAGCGCCTTCCGCTCAAAGACGGCAAGGATTCCCGCGTCCTCGGCCAAGAAAAGGCCGCTGTAGACGAGAATCGCGATCTCCTTCTCGGCAGACTCGAAGTGCCGCAACCACACATCACGGGGAACAGCCCAACGGTGGGGGTAGAGCACCCCGTTGTTAAGGACGCCCAACGGTTGGGTGCCCGCTTCGACCTCTGGCCACAATCTGTATTCGGGCTCACCGACCAGATCGACCACGGCCCACCGGTGGCGCGGGTGGGGCGTGCGGCCAGCGAGCCATCTACGGACCGTCTTCGGGTCGACGCCGACGCGGGCCGCCACGTCGGCATCGGTCAGGCGGGCGGCCGCCATGGCGCGGCGCAGGGCGTCGTTCACCTTGTCCTCCGGTGCACGGGACTCCCGACCCTAACAGAAGAAGTCCCAAGACGTCCCTAGGCGTGGCATGGACGAGGTATCCATGTCCACCTGGCCGGACGAGAGTTCTTCCCGGAAGCGCCGCCCCGTTGGCGGAGATCATCGGCGCACGTAGGGAGAACGTCGTGGCAAGACAATCGAAGGTCTCGAACGACCGGAGCGTCAGCGGCGGCGCGGCTCCGGTCGGTCGCAGCGCCGACGCGGATGGGCCGGCCTTGTCGACAGGCCGAGTGCCGGACGACGCGGGACCTGTGGCCGGGCCGCCGCTGCCGCGACGGGTGGCAGGGGTGAACTGGCGCCTCGCACGCCATCTCGCTCACTGGGAGACCAGTAGATAGCGACCGTGGTTTTCGGGGAGCCGTTCCTCTACCAAGGCGGTGAATTTCCTGCCGGTCTGGCTTCCTAATCCCGAGGGTGACCACGCCACCGGATAGCAATCGCGACGGTGGTGGGCACCCTTTCGGTAAGAGCCGCCACATCAGATAGCTCATCTTCGGCACGCGCGTGCCTCGCATGTGAAGGTTCCCGGTATGCCCATACCCGCCTTGGTGCCGCTGGGAGAGGCAGCCCGTCTGTCCGGACGCCACCCTGAGACGTTGAAGGAGATGGCCGAGGCCGGGCAGGTTTTCGCCTTTTTCGTCAGCGGCCACTACTACTTTGACCCCGGCCGCCTTCCCGATCGCCCGCCTCTGCCCGAAGAACTGCGGGGGGAGCTACCGGAGTTGATGACCGCCCAGGAGGTCGCTCGGCTGTTCCGCGTGCATCCCAAGACCGTCACCAGTTGGGCGCGCCAAGGAAGGTTGCCGTACATCCGCACCTTGGGCGGACACCGGCGCTACGTAGCCGAGGACGTTCACAAACTGCTCGGCCAGCAGGACATCCACGGACAGCAGGGCAACGGAGAACCGTGACCGAGCCGGTCTTTTCCCATACCGAACAGCCCGTCCAGTTCGACCCAGCGAGCCTTGATTCTGAGTGTGAAACCTTTCATAACAACGCCTTTTCGCAAGGCGATTCCTAACGAGGATTGGAGAACCGTGGACTCGCCGCCCATTCAAATCGACCTGGACAACACATCTCATGACGGTGTACTTGTCGATGCCGCCGTGACGCTTCCGTCCGTGGTCAACTCCGTCCGCGTCGCCCGGCGATTCGTGCGTGCCCTTCTAGCCGGTACGCCCGTCGCGGACGACGGTGAACTCATTGTCTCCGAGCTGGCGACGCATGCCTTCTGGCGTACGTCGTCGCGATCGGTCGGACGGTTCCACGTCCACGTGAAGGGCGGTGACGGGGTATTCCGGATCGAGGTATACGACGATCCGGCCGGTCGGTACTCGCGAGAGGCCAATGACGCGGTCACTCACGCGATGAGCGGGTGCGAACTGGCGCTGGTCTCGCTGGTGGCGTCGCGGTTCGGCTCTCGGAGCGACCGCTTCGTACATCTGGTCTGGGCGGAACTGCACTGGGACGACGACGTGCCACGGGGACGTGCCAGTATGGCCCTGCCGGTCGGTCGGCGTACCTGTTGGCTGACCAAGATGCAGGAGGCGGCGGAGGATGACGCGGTGAGCCCACGGCCGACGGCATGGGGCGC
This sequence comes from Allonocardiopsis opalescens, assembly GCF_003002095.1. GTDB lineage: Bacteria > Actinomycetota > Actinomycetes > Streptosporangiales > Streptosporangiaceae > Allonocardiopsis > Allonocardiopsis opalescens. The sequence continues at coordinate 563,370 of NZ_PVZC01000005.1, forward strand.
GTACGCGCAGATCGCCGAGGTCCTGCGTCAGCGGATCGCGACCAAGGAACTCGTGCCGGGGCAACCGTTTCCGTCCGAGTCCGCGCTGTCCGCCGAGTTCTCCGTGGCACGCAACACGGTGCGTCGAGCGCTGGCCGAGCTGGAGGCGGAAGGGCTCACCCGCACGGTTCCCGGCACCGGCCGGATTGTGCGGGAGCCCGGAAGCACCGACGATGCCGAAGGCGCCCAACCGCAGTACCGCCGCATCGCCGCCGAGTTGCGCGCGCGGATCGACAGCGGCGAACTCGCACCGGGCGACCCTGTCCCGAGCGAGGCGACGGTGGCCAGGAACTTCCGCGTGTCGCGGGGCACCGCCCGCCAAGCACTCACCGATCTGGAAGGCGCCGGCCTCATCGTCGCGGTGCCGGGCAAGGGCCGGTTCGTCCGTGTCACTGAAGAACCCGAACGTTAGCCTTGCACATGTGGAACATGTCCAGTGGGCGCGTGACCTAGCCCGGCGCCTCCTCGAAGAACCGCTACCGCGCCGCTGGGCGCACTCCCAAGGCGTCGCCGAACAGGCTGAGTCGTTGCGGGCGATCACCGGTCAGGACGCCGATCTATTGACGGCCGCCGCCTGGTTGCACGACATCGGGTACTCGCCCGCTCTGGTGAAGACGGGCTTCCATCCGCTCGACGGCGCCCGGTACCTCCGCGACGTCGAGCAGGCCGACGAACGGCTCTGCTCACTGGTGGCGCACCACTCTTGCGCTCTCATCGAGGCGGACGAACGGGGACTCGCCGATGAACTGTCGCGGGAGTTCGCACTACAACCCAAGGAACTCCGGCAAGCGCTGATCTACTGCGACATGACCACCGGTCCGGACGGCGGCCACCTCCCGGTCGAAGGGCGGCTAGCCGAGATCAAGAAGCGCTATGGTCCTGCTGATGTTGTATTTCGCTTCATCGAGCGAGCAGAGCCGGATCTACTTGATGCAGTCCATACCATTGAGCAGCAACAAGCGAATCGGCCAACCTAGTTCAATAGAGATGAACTCCGAAGGGTCATATAAATCCAAGTCGGAAGCCCCGATACGCTGACGCTTTATGACACATCGGGGAAGCTTTGGTTAAGCCACTGCTGCACAGAATGCGGAGTGGTCCGGCCATGTTGCCGAAGGACGTCAACTATATCCCTGCCACACACAAGGGATATAGGGTGGCCATCCTCTCGAATTTCCTCCTGGACCTGCTTATGGAAGTACGATGTAGTCACGAGGACCCCGAAGTTCCGGTGCCTCAAACGCGAGATTAGACGTGAGGCCTCTTTCACCCCTACAGCATTGGTAGGATCATAGCACTTGGCCTCAAGCGCGAAATCGATGGAAATCGTATTCGCCGGCGGCCCCAGTATATACTCACCCACGGCATCACGTCCGCCGTCGCGGCTCGGACGTGTCACATCGCAAACTCCGGTCCGCGGTGCAAGCAGGCGCCAGATCGCCACCGCGCAAGCTTCGAAGGCATGCTCGCGGCCCCGGAAATACTCTCTGATAAGCGCCAATATCTTCTGGCCCTCACTGTCCTCGGGCAACTGCTCCTTCTTAGACCTAATAACAGTTGTGGAGGGGGCAAGTAGCGGGCGATAGGTGCGGCGTTCAACCCAGTCCCGCCAAGCTGCCGGACAGTCGCCTTCCAGTGTATCTCCACCCGCAAGAACATGCTGGATCCATGAGCGCGAGATTCGCGCTTCGTCGAGTACGGTGAATCGAGCGCGATAGTTCTGAAAACGGTGCCCTGCAGTCGAGCGCCAGATAGCAGCCAACTCGTCATCAGAAGTTAGATTTGGACCGCCAGGAGCGAGCAGCCCCCGGAAGCGCACAGCACGACCCGCTGTCGACGCCTTCTGAAAAAGGAGGAATGGCGGAACTCCTGCGCCACGTTCAGCAGGGTCGCCATGCGAAGCCGCAAAGGCATCCCGAAGAAGCATATTACCGGACCGGGGCGTGTCGTGAAGATCTCTCCCCGGAGTCCTATTGTCGCCATAATAGGTGAATGTACCGGTCTCCAGATCCAGATAGTCAGGCCAGTCAATCTCGCCACCAGTTGTGTAGAGGACACTGAGCCGGACCGTGCCCTTCGCCGGAGATCCCCTATGGCGAAAACCCCCCTGGTTGCCGACGCCAGGTATCAGTTTGGAAATCGGATCGTCGCCAGCGTTCCGTTGTGATCCACCAGCGTAGACAGCATCCACTACCAGGTCGGCATCCGGCAGGTCTCTGAAGGGGATATGCGGCTCGGAGCCAACAGCGATACTCATAGCTATATATGTATCAGTTATCCGATATGCGGTGTTAGGGGATCTTCAAGATAGCGCTTGACTCGCAACTGCATCGACCGATCCATGAGGTACGTGGCGAGATCCGTCTTAGGCACCCACCGGACTTCCTTGGATTCGTCGCTCGGCGTCGGCTCGCCGGACACCGGGCGGGCGGTGAGGACGATCGAAAATTCCTGTCGGGCTTCGCCGTTGCTGGTGTAAAGGATGACGTGCTTGGGGTCGGTGTAGATGCCGGAGATGCCGGTGATCTCGCACTCGACGCCGGTTTCCTCGCGGGTCTCGCGGATGGCGGCCTGCGGGAGGGATTCGCCGAGGTCGATGGCGCCGCCGGGGACGGCCCAGTTGTCGTTGTCGGTGCGGCGGATCAGCAGGATCTCGTCCTGGTCGTTGACGACGATCACGTTCACGGACGGGACGAGGCTGTTGGCTTTCGGGGCCTGCGGGTCGTCGTAGTAGTCGATTCTGCGGGCCACGACTCTCCCTGTCGTCGGTCAGTCCAGGGGGCGGGCGCCCTCCCAGACGCGTTCGAAGCTGTCGACGTAGGTGGTCACCATGCCACCGCCGGCCACTTTACGCAGGTGGAAGACTGGCGCGTTGCCCGCTGGGGTGCCGTAGATGTGGGTGTTGACGAGCAGCTGGTCGTCGGCCCGGTAGATCGAGTTGTACAGGGTCGTGCTGTGGAGGCGGATCTCGGCGCCGTCGGCGCCGCGGAGCGGCTTGTACAGGACGATCACGTTGCGGATCTTCGCGGCCATGGCGTCGCCAATACCCTCGTCCGCACCGCGCTGGGCGACCTCGGCGCTGTCCGGGTCGCCGAGCAGCACGCGGACGCGGACGCCGGCCGCCGCCTTGTCGGCAAGCAGACGCAGAAGTCCGGAGTCGTCCGCGAGGAAGAAGCCGCTGTAGACGAGGATGCCGATCTCGCTCTCGGCCGAGGAGAACAGCCGCGACCAGGCGTCGCGCGGCACCGCCCAGCGGTGCGGGTGGATGGCGACGATCTCGCTCTCGGACGCCGCCGCCGTCTGCTCTTTGGTGAGCCCTTCGGGCCACAGGTAGGTCTCTTCGACCTTGAGCAGAGCCGCGACGGTGTAGCGGTGCTTGCGGTACGGAAGGCGGCCGTTGATCCAGCGCTCGACGCTCTTGGGGTCGACGCCCACCTTCTCGGCGAGCTGGGCAGGCGTCAGCCCGCGCTCAAGTAGAGCCGCGCGCAGCCTCTCGTTCGCCATGGACCCCGTGTCCGTAGGACGTCTCAGGACGCGCTCACCCTAGCCGGGACGTCTCGCACCCGTCCAGTCAGGTACTGACCGTGTCCGGCTCACCTGGCGGATGCTCATCACCGTAAGCCGAAACAGCGTCCGCAGCACCGGATTCGAATCGGGCGATCACCCCTCTAACGGCAGGTAGGTGATCGATCGGTTGAGAGAATCTGCACATGTTATACATGTATAGATTCTCCGCTATCCGGAGTCGCGGGCCGACACGAGAGGGGGATCGTGCGAGACCGGACCACTGAGCGAGATGACGACCGCTGCCTGTGCGGGGCTCGGGCTGAGAAGGACCGGCGGATGTGCCGCAAGTGCCGCGCCCGGATGCGCTGGCAGCGACGCGTGGCAAAGGCGCGCCAAGCGGCCCGTGACGCCGACGCCGCCCGCTTCGCCCTGGCCCTGTACCGACCCGTTCCGCCGCTGATGGAGGTGAGTGCATCGTGAACCGCAACGCCGTCGAACTGGTGCCCGCGAAGCGGCGCGGCTTCGGCCGCCGGGGCGCCGTCGAGGTCGTGGGCGTGAAGACGCGCCCCGACGACCACTTCACCCGGCTGTGGCCGAGCGACGACACCGACGCGCTCTACCGGATCGTCATGCTCCCTATCCGCGTCGTCGCCCTGCTCATTCTCTGGGCCACCTCATCGCCCGGCCGCAGCGGCTTCGCCTTCATCGTCGCTGCGGCCGTCACCGCCTACTTCCTGCTGTGAACCGCCGATTCGGAAGGAGGTACCCGTGATCGTCTCGCTTTCGGCCGTCGTGATGCTCGCCGCCCTGGTCTGGGGTCTGTGGCGCTTCGCCGGCCTGCGGCTGTGGCACGCCGCCGTGTGCGTGTTCCTCGGCTTCTATCTCGCGTCGAGTTCCGTCGGTCCCTACATCGAGCAGGCCGGGCAGGCCGTCGCCTCGTTCCTGTCCGGCCTGGACTTCTGAACGGTTCCCGCATGCCCGGCTTCCGAGCGAAGGGAGACACGACAACGCCCATGACGAACCGATCCACCGCCCACGCGTCCGTTGACCTGGAGGCCGTCCGCACCCATTACCGCCTCGCGCTGCTCGTCCGCTCGTTCCACACCCTGTGGACGTCCGTCGCCGACATTCCCGTACTGGTCGCCGAGATCGACCGTTCCCGCGCCCTGCTCGACCTGACCAGCGGCCAGTACGCCGACCTGGTCGCCGCCGCCCGCGCCACCCTCGCCGCGCACGGCGACGGCGAGGATGACCCGCTCTGGTACCTCCGCGATGAGCTTGCCGCACATGGACGGCTGCCCGACGACGCGTCGCCGCAGTACCTCGCGCTGACCTGGGCGCTCCGCCGTGCCGGGGGTGTCCGATGAAGCGCCGCCGCCGCTGGGGTCGGCGCCGCGACGCCGAGCCGCTGCTGATCATGACCGATGACGGGTACCCCGGCGAGGTCCTGGTGCTCGTCGGCCGGTGGCTGTTCCGGTACCGGTCCGAGTTGGGGCCGGTGGCGCTTGCCGCCGCCCTGTTCGTCGCCGGTTGGGGGCTACACGGGTCATACCGCGCGTGGTGGCCGGCCGTCGCCGTGGCGTCGGTGCTGACGGCCGCCGGGATACTGGCGAGCGGCCGGGCGTGGCTCGACCGCGCCGAGGAACGCGGCTACGCCGCCGCCGTCACCGCGTCGGCCGGAGGCTGGCTGACCGCCGCCACCTACCTCGGCCCTGGCACGGAACCGCTGCCGCTGCTGCTCCTGGTCGGCGTGGTCGTGTCCGGCCTTCCGTGGTGGCGCCACCGGCGCCGCCGCGCCCGGGTGCACGTCGAACGAACCATCGCCGCCTGGCCCGACCTCGGCGAGACCATCGGACTGCCCGGGTCCCGGATGCTCTCGGCCGTGGTCGACCGGTGGGGCTGGCGCGCCAGGGTCGCACTGCGGCGCGGCCAGAGCTTCGCCGACGTGGTCGACCGGGTCCCCGCCATTGAGTCCGGCCTTGGGACACGTCCGGGCGCGGTGCGCGTCGAGCCCGACCCGCACCGCGCCGACCGCTTCGCGCTCCGGGTGCTGGCCGCCGACCCGCACGCCCGGCCGGTGCCCTGGCCGGGCCGCCCCGCGTCAGGTGCGGCCGAACCGCTCGCGCTGGGCGTGTTCGAGGACGCCGACCCGGTCCGCGTCCCGCTGCTGCGGCGGCACGCCCTCATCGGCGGGATCGCGGGATCGGGCAAGAGCGGCGTGCTGAACGTCGTGCTGGCCCACCTGACCGCCTGCCTGGACGTGGTGGTGTGGGGCGTCGACCTCAAGGGCGGCATGGAGCTGGCACCGTGGCGCGCCTGCCTGGACCGGCTCGCCACCACGCCCGCCGAAGCCGCCGCCCTCCTACGCGACGCCACGGGGGTTCTCGACGCCCGTGCCGCGCGGCTGGGCACCACCGGCACGCGGGTGTGGGAGCCGACTCCGGACGCACCCGCTCTCGTGATCGTGGTGGACGAGTACGCCGAGCTGGCCGAGGAAGCGCCCGCCGCCACCGGTCACGCCGACTCGATCGCCCGGCGCGGCCGCGCGGTCGCCGTGACCCTCATCGCCGCCACCCAGCGCCCCACCCAGGCCGCCATGGGACGCGGCGCCGTGCGCTCCCAGATGGACGTGCGGGTCTGCCTGCGGGTCCGCGAACGCCGCGACACCGACCTTGTGCTCGGCCAAGGCATGCACGCGGCCGGCTGGCACGCCCACACCCTCGACGAACCCGGAAAGTTCCTCGTCTCCGCGCCCGGCTTCGACAGCCCGCGCCGCGCTCGCGCGTATCTGCTCACCGACGACCAGATCCGCACCCTCGCTCACGCCCACACCGAACGCCGCCCGCCGCTCGATGCCCTCTCGGCGGACGCCGTCCGGCGGACCGCGCCCCTCACCTCCGGAGCACCACATGACGCGGTCGACACCGACCCCGCCGACGACCCCGAAAGCCGCCTCTCCGACGCATTGGCCGACGCGCCGCCGGACGGCCGTTCCGTCGCCGACCTCATGGACGCGACCGGCATGGGCCGCACGTGGGTCTATGACCGGCTTCAGCAACTCGCCGACACCGGCCGCGTCGTCCAGGTTGCTCGCGGCCGCTGGCGCGGCACCGATCCGACCTGACCACCTCGCACGCACGTCCGCTCGTCCGCGTCCGCCGCCCGCCTCACGCGCCTGCGCGCGTAGGGCGGCGGACCGACGACGGACGTCCGCGCGGACGATCCCCACCGCCGATCGAAGGGAGGACCACCACGAGAACACGTCACCACCCGATTCCCGCGCCCCGACCCGTGCCGCACGCCGAGATGGCGGACGGCGGCGAACCGCTCTGGTCCGTCCGCGAAGCCGCCGCCTTCCTCGGCGTGCCGGTCCGCACCCTCTACCAGTGGCGCTACCGCGAGGCCGGGCCGCCGTCGCACCGCATCGGACGGCATCTGCGCTACGTGCCCGCCGAGGTGCGCGCATGGGTTCGCGAGCAGCGCTGAAAGAAGACGAGCAGTGGCCCGCGTATGGATCTACGACCGGACCAACGATGCGACGTACCGCAGTGCCGTCGAAAAGGCACGCAAGGCCAAGAAGGACCCACCGGGACGCTGGCAAGTGCGCTGGTACGACCCCAGCGGCAAGCTCAAGACCAAGACGCTCGCCAAGAAGCCGGACGCCGAGCGCCGCAAGACCGATATCGAGAACAGCCTGGCCGAAGGGTCGTACCGCGACCCTTCGGCCGGGAAGGCCAGATTCCGGGACGTGGCCGAGACCTGGCTGGCCGCTCAGTCCGATCTGAAGCGCTCGTCCCGGGCGAAGTACCGCGATGCCCTGGACGATCACATTCTCGAACGATGGGGCGATCTCCCCGTATCCGCCATCACCTTCGACGACGTCGCCGTTTGGGTGTCCGAGTTGCAGAGGTCGCGGGAGCGCGGCGGCAAGCAGCTCGGCGCCTCGCAGACCCGGACCGTCTATTCGGTGCTGTCGATGGTGCTCGACTGGTGCGTTCCTCGACGGCTGGCCGCCAATCCGGCCAAGGGCGTGCCTCTGCCGAAGCTGCCGCCCAGCGACCATGTGTATCTGACCTATGTGCAGGTGGAAGCGCTGGCCACGGCGGCGGGCGGCCTGCGCACGAAGTACGACCGGCCCACGGCGGCGGCCCGGGTCAATCGCGCCTTGATCCTGCTGCTCGCCTACACGGGCCTGCGCTGGGACGAGGCGTCGGCGCTCCGCGTCGGCCGGGTGGACCTGGACAAGCGCCGTATTCAGGTGGTCACCGCCTTCAACGAGGTCGACGGCGAGCTGTACGAGGACACCCCGAAGACCGGCGAGCGGCGCGCGGTACCGATCCCCGCGTCCCTGGTGGCGGAACTCAAACCGCTGATCGACGGCCGCGATCCGAACGACCTCGTGTTCACCAGCGCACGCGGGAACGCCTTGCGGCTGCGGAACTGGCGCAGGCGCGAATTCCTGCCCGCCCGCAAGGCGGCCGGCCTCGACGCACTCGACCTGACCCCGCACAAGCTCAGGCACACGGCCGCGTCGCTGGCGATCGCTGCCAGGGCGGACGTCTACGTCGTCCAGAGGATGCTCGGCCACGCCAAGCCGTCCATGACGCTCGACGTCTACGGGCACCTGTGGCCGGACCGCCTGGACGAGGTGGCCGACGCCATGGACGCGCGGCGGATCGAGGCCATGGCCGAAGCGGTGGACCAGGGAAACAGCAGAACGGCCGCCCCGAGTGGTGTGCACTGAATGTGCACTGCTCAGTGACGGCCATCTTGTCCGGACTGCGGCTACCGCCCTGACCTGGGCTTCACCGGCTGTCTGGCGCGCTCGGGAGGATTCGAACCCCCAACCTTCTGATCCGTAGTCAGATGCTCTATCCGTTGAGCTACGAGCGCTTGTTCGGTTGTGGTCGGCCCGGCTGCCGGGCGACGTTCAATACGGTACCACTTTGCGGTGACTGGCTTTGACGGTTTTTCGCCGGGGCGCGGGCCGGACGCGTCCTCGCCGTGCGGGCGAGGGCGCGTCCGGGCGGGGTGGCGGGGCGGGTCAGGTGAAGGTGACGTCGGAGCAGGAGACGAAGAACTCGCCGACGAGCCTGCCGGTGTCGTCGGCAGGGCCGCCGTGGCCGCCCCAGACGTTGACGATGGCGTGGCGGCCGGTCCGGAAGGGGAGGGCCTCGGTGGTGTAGTCGGTGATGGCGGCGTCGCCGTGGGTCTCGGTCATGAAGGGGACGGGGTCGAGGTCGTCCCAGGACAGGCCGCGGTCGGGTCGCCAGCCCTGTTTGGTGATGAACCACTGGTGAGTCCAGGTGGCGTCCACGTGGTGGGCGGTGTAGTCGTAGCCGAAGGTGTACTCGCGGGCGGCGGCGGGCAGGGCGGTGGTGGGCCAGTCGCCGGCGAGGTCGAGACCGGCGAAGGCCGGGTTGCCGGCCGAGGCGACGTCGCCGCCGCGGAAGAACTTGCGGTACTCCAGGTAGGAGCCGTTCCACGGCGGATCGGCGATCATGGCCGCGGCGGGCGGCATGACCTCCTGCCAGGTCGTGCTGGTGTTCAGTTCGCGGGCGCGGCGGCAGATGTCCGCCGGTTCGCGGTCGCGGATGGCGCGTACGGCACGGCTGGCGGGGTGGCCCACGCTGCCGTGGCGCACACCGGAGACGCCGATTCCGTCGCCCCGCGCGCTCTGGTCCGGTGCGAGGCTCGGGTACGGCCCGCTCTCGGCTAGATGGACCGCGGTCTCGTTGGTGAAGTCCGTCCACATGCCGTCGCCGAGCCTGGCGCGGATCTTCACCCGGTACTCGGGGGCGGGGTCGGTGCCCAGGCACACCCAGTGGGTGCGCGCCAGCTGCCAGCCCGGTGCCCAGCCGGGCCAGTGCAGGCCGACGGTCTGCTTGATCGCGCCGCCGTCGATCCACACCTCGTAGTGGTGCGGGTAGGGCGGCCGGCCGTCGTTCCAGTCCGACGGCGGGGGCCATTCGCCGCCGCGGTTGTCGCCGACGGTCCACTGCAGTTGCACGCCGTACAGGGTGGTGTCCCCGTCGGTACGGTGTGCGGCCGCCGCGCCGAGCGAGTGCGGGGCCACGAGTTCCTGAGTCTTCGGGTTCATCGACTCTTCCTTCGCCGTTCGGTCGGGTGGACCGAGAGGGGGAGGCGCGCCGTCCCGGTGGCGGCCGGGGCTCGTCGCCCGCCACCACAGGGCAATGACGCTGTGTGCTGCCATCTGCGCTCAGAGTAACTAATAGTCGCCGGACCAGCTTGGTATCTGGACTGGTTAACTATGGAAAAGCCGCTTGTCGGCGCGCATCCGGTCGGCGGGTGGGACGAATCGATACGGATCGACGGGACGATCGGCGTCCGCCGGGCTTCTCCGTCACTTCGGGTGGTCCGCGCCCGCGGGGTCTCGCGGCGAGGTCGCGACTCGGCGGTTTCCGTGCACGGCGGGCGCCGCGTTCGGGCGCTCCGCGCGGCGGTCGGGCGGCGGTGCGGGGCCCGGCGGGTCAGGCGGAGCGCTCGAACACGGCGGCCTCCCGGTCGGGTTCGAGGACGACCTCGATCAGCAGGTCGGAGTAGTCGCCGTCGCCGAGGTGGAAGCCGTAGCCGCCGGTTGCCGTCTCGCCGGCGGCGATCGGGCCGTCGAGGGGGTCGCCCAGGACGTCGACGTCGAAGACGTTGTCGGTGGCGGTCGCGTCATCGCCGGTGACGGCCGAGACCAGGGCGATGGCGATGTTGATCTCGGAGTCGGAGCCGTTGTCGACGGTGACGTCGACCGCGGCCATGGGCTCACCGGGCACGCCGCCGGCCGCCACCTCGCTGATGGTCTCGACGCGTGCGGCGGACACCTCGACCACCACGCCGTCGGGGTAGCGGTGGGCGTCGTCCGGCGCGGCTCCGCCGCCTGGTTCGGCCGCCGGACCGGCGGCCGGCGGGGGCACGGCGGGGGCGCGGGTGCCGGGCGGGGTGGGGGCGGCGCAGCCCGCCGCGGCCAGGGCGAGCAGTACGGCGAGCAGCGCACCGCGCGTGCGGCCAGCGGGCATCGGACCCGTCCTTCCCGGAATGGGACCTGTCGCCAGGAATGTACCCCTGCCGGGCTGACCGGAGCTGCGCACGGCGCTTGGTGTCCGAACCGAGACCGGCCGCGGGAGCGCCGACCGGGGCGCGGCCCGCCGGAGGCGCCCGTCCGTGCGCGCGAGCGCTCCGGTCGCGGCGGGCCGGCCGGCCGTCGGATCGTCGCGGGGGAAGCCCCTTGGTCAATAGGGTTCCGCCGCGGCTTGCGCCGCGCAAGACCCCGATCGCGCCGCTGCGCACGCTGTGGCGGGTTTTTCTGATGCCGTCGGCATCCGCGTGCACCGGCCCCATGTCGGCACGAACTCTCGGGGGCCGGTCCACTCGCATGGAACCCGCCACAGCCGGCCGTAGAAGGAGCTCCCCCGGCGCTCCACCTCGCACAGCCCCGTAGCCCGCCGCCCAGGTCCCCCGACCCGGGCGGCGGGCCGCCCCCCGCACGGCGGGCGCCGCAGCCGCCTCTCCCTCGGGCGCGGCGCCCGCCGTGCTTCGGGCCGGCCGCCGGTGCCGCCTCCCCCGGGGAGGCGGCGCCGCCGGAGTGCGGCGGTGCGGCGGCCGGGCCGCCGGCGCCTGATCCCGCCCCCTCTTCGGGATCCGCGGCGCCGGCGGCGTCCAGGCCGGCCGAGGCGGGCCAGTGGGGCGAGCACGCCTCGTCGTACGGCCTGGATGGTCGTCAGGCGGTCGGCCGCGGCTGTCCGCGCGCGGCCGGTCCGCCGTGCGGCCGTCGGGGCGGGTCCCGGTTCACGGCCGCTCCATCAGCTTGTCGAGCAGCCGCGCGGCCGACTGCCAGGTGGCCGGGAGCGGCCGGGTCCACACCCGCGCGCGGTGCTCGCGCGCCATCACCCGGCGCAGCTCCGCGATCCGGGCGCCGAGCCCGCCGCTGGACTCCACCAGGCCGACCGCCAGCCGGGCGTCCAGCATGCACAGCGTCTCGCCGCCGGTGAAGACGCGCCGGAGCTCATGTCCGATCACGATCGCCCAGGCGATCCGCCGCCACGGGTCGCGGTGGCCGCCGGCGTCGACCAGGACCAGCCGCCGCGACGACACCGCCGCCTCCGCCGAACCCGCGCCCCGGTACAGCTCCCGCAGCCGGGTGCGCAGGTAGGCGGCGTTGGCCAGGCCGGTGAGCGGGTCGTGGCAGTCCGCGCCGAGCGCCCCGGACAGGCCGCACTCCACCCAGCCCTCCGCCACCATCTTGACCAGCCGCAGCGGCGGCTCGCCCCAGCCGAGCGCGGCGCACAGCGCGCCGAGGTCGTCCAGGGCCGCGCCGAGGCCGACGCCGGCCCGTGCACGGCACCGCCCCAGCCGCTCGCACACCGCGTCCAGCGGCTCGCCGCGCACGGCCGCGCTGGTGACGGCGTCGACGGCCGGCGACCACCAGTCGTCGGCCATCGTCCAGCCGCCCGCACGGCTCAGGCCGCGCCACTCCTCGCGCAGCCGGAGGTGGGGCGGCACGGCCGGCGCCCGGCTCACGTCCGCTTCCATCCGCGCCTCCTCTCACCGCGCCGAACCCTCGCCTCCGGCCTGCCAACGGGCCCGGGAGCGCCCCCGCTGCACCCGCGCCCGTCCGGAGTGTTCATGAGAAAGACGGCGTTCGGCTCCGGTCATGACACGGAATACGGAATGATTTTGCGACGGAGTTTTCCTGGGAGGGGCGGGGCATCGTGGGGGAACAGCGATGAACGACGCACAGAGTGGTCACGCAGCGTCGCTGTCGAGTGACGCTGAGCTGATCGCTGAGATCCGGCGGGGCGATCCCGACCCCTACGGCATCCTCTACCAGCGCCACGTCACGGCCGCCCGCGGCCTGGCCAGGCAGCTGGTCCGCGGCGAGTCCGAGGTCGACGACGTGGTCTCCGAGGCCTTCGCCCGGGTGCTCGGCGTCATCAAGCGCGGCGCCGGCCCGCACGACAACTTCCGCGCCTATCTGCTCACCTCGCTGCGCCGCATCGCCTACGACCGCTTCCGCGGCGAGCGGCGGCAGATCGTCACCGACGACGTGGAGCGGCTGGACCAGGACGTCCCCTTCGTGGACCCGGCCCTGGACGGGCTGGAGCGCTCGCTGATCGCGCAGGCATTCCTGTCGCTGCCCGAGCGCTGGCGGACCGTGCTGTGGCACACCGAGATCGAGGGCGGCAAGCCCGCCGAGGTCGCCCCCGTCCTGGGCCTGTCGTCCAACGGGGTGGCCGCACTGGCGTACCGGGCCCGCGAGGGCCTGCGCCAGGCGTACCTGCAGATGCACCTCGCGGGCGGCACCGCCGACAGCGCCTGCCAGCCCGCGCTGGACCGGATGGGCGCCTACATCCGGGGCGGCCTGGCCAAGCGCGACACCGCGCTGGTCGACCGCCACCTGGAGACCTGCGCCGACTGCCGCGCCGTCTACGCCGAACTGGTCGACGTGAACATCGGGCTGCGCGGCGTCGTCGGCCCGCTGGTGCTCGGCCCGACCGCCGTCGGCGGCTACCTGGTCGCGCTCCAGACGGGCGCTGCCGGCGCGGGCGGCGCCTTCGGCTGGTGGCAGCGGCTACCCAAGCAGCAGCAGGCCGCGGCGGCCGGCAGCGCGGCCGTGGTGGTGGCGGCCGTCTCGGCGCTGGCGCTGACCGGCGGCGAGGAGCCCGTCCCCGACGAGCCCGCCGCGGCGGCGCCCGCGCAGCCCGAGCCGCAGCCGGCGCCGGGCGAGCCGCCCGCCGGCGCCCCGCAGCAGGCCGCGCCCGCACCGCCGTCCGAGGCCGGCGAGGCGCCGCAAGCCGCCGATCCGCCCGCCCCCGAGCCGGACACACCCGGCGAAGCGGCGCCACCCGCCGACACCGCCCGCTTCGAGGTGGCGATCGACACGGTGGGGGCGCTGGTGCCCGGGCGGTCCGGGCTGATCGCGCTGACCGTGCTCAACACCGGCGGCGACGCCGTCGACGACCTCTTCGCCGATATCGACCTGCCCGACGGCGTGCTGCTGGCCCCGGCGAGCCGGGGCGGGTCGAGCGCGCGCTTCCGCAACGCGGCCACCGGCGACGACTGGATGTGCCGGACGGCCGACGCCGGCGCGGCCTGCGCGCACGGCCCGCTGGCCGGCGACACCGAGTCGACGGCCTACCTGCGGGTGGACGTCACCCCCGACGCACAGACGGGCGAGCCGCCCCGCGTGTCGCTGCGCTCGGGCGGCATCGCCGCCGAGGCGGCGGGCCGCAACGGCGTGCAGCCCGACGGCATGCCCGCCCGCTACGCCACCGACGGCCATGTGCGCACGACCGCCGTCGGCAACGCCCTGCTGACCTGCGACGCCGACCACCCCAAGCACGGCGCGGCCTGCGCCGAGGCGCGCGAGCGGCGCGGCGAGCGGCGCGACAACGACTTCTGGCCCATGGTCCCGCTCGACCTCGACGACGACCCGGGCACCGCCACGTCCAGTTCGGCCCGGGTGGAGCTGCCCGGCGGGGAGGTGCGCTGGGCCGGGCTGTACTTCTCCGGCACGGGCGAGCCGGCGTCGGCGCGCGCGCGGGTGCGCGGCCCGGGGGCGGGCGGCTACACCGAGGTCGCGGCCGACGAGGTGGCCGCGGCGCGGCTGCCCGGCTACCCCGCCTATCAGGCCTTCGCCGACGTCACCGAGCTGGTGCGCGACGGCGGCGCCGGCGAGTGGTGGGTGGCCGACGTCCCGGGCGGCACCGGGGTCGGCCACTACGCGGGCTGGACGCTGGTGGTGGTGGCCGAGGACGCCGACGCGCCGTTCAGCCAGGCCATGGTGCTGGACACCGCCAGGAGCGTCTTCCGCGATCCCGACGGCTTCGCGCTGCCGGTGGCCGGGCTGATCCTGGCGGCCGCGCCCGCCGACATCTCCGTCGTCGCCTGGGAGGGCGACGCCGACCTGGCCGGCGACCGCGTACTACTGGGCGACCGGGCGCTGCGCGCCTCGGGTTCCGACCCCGCCAACGCCTTCGACAGCTCGGCCGCGGGCGCCGTCGGCCCGCCGATGACCTTCGGGGTCGACGTCGCGGAGTTCGCGGCGCCGCTGCCCGACGACCCGCGCATCCGGCTCGCGACCGAGGGCGACGCGATCATGGCCGGGGTGGTCACGGTGACGGCGCCTATGCGCAACTAGGCGGCGGGTCGGTAGTGGATACCGGTACGTGCGGGCGGAGGTGGGTGAGCGCGTCGGGCCTGCGGCAAGGGACGTGATGTCGACGGACGGCAGGCCGACTCCGTCATCCGGCGGCTCGTGTCGACGCAGACCGGGGCGCGCGGGGTCCGGGGCCGGGGCGGTGGCGTCCCCGCAGATGCCGAGAAACCAGTCACGGCGTGCGCCGCGACGCGTTTTGGGCCTTGCGGGGCACAAGCCGCGGCGGAACGCTATTGACCAAGGGGCTTCCCCCGCGACGATCCGACGGCCGGCCCGCCCCCGACCGGGTCCGTTCCCGCCGCAGAGCACCGACGCTCCCCACGAGGCTCGGCCCCGCCACCCGTCCAGCGCCCCACCGGCCGGAACCGGTCGCCGCACCCCGGCTATGATACGCATGTACCACGCGTGCGCCCGGCCCGTGCCGATGAGAGGAGCGACCGCCATGACCGAGCGGAAGCCGTCCGGGGAGAGCTTCGAGTCCTTCATCGACCGGCAGATCCGCGAGGCCGAGGAGCGCGGCGACTTCGACGACCTCCCCGGCGCCGGCAAGCCCATCCCGGGCATCGACCGGCCGCACGACGAGGACTGGTGGATCAAGCAGAAGCTGCGCCGCGAGAACGTCTCCTTCCTGCCGCCCACCCTCGCCCTGCGCAAGGAGGCCGAGGACGCGCGGGCCGCGGCCGCCGCGGCGCGCACCGAGGACGAGGTGCGGCGGATCATCGGCGCGGTCAACGAGAAGATCCGCGCGGCCATCCTCGACCCGCCGGCCGGGCCCCCGCTCAACCTGATGCCCTTCGAGGTCGAACGCGTCCTCGCCGACTGGCGCGCGAAACGGGACTGATCGGCCCGAAGCCCCCGGGACGCGCCCGCGCACGGCCGCACAATGGGGATGGAGCGGGAAAGTTCGCACCGCACGCGTATTTTCGTCCGGAACGGGCGGGTTGTAGCGTCTGCCTTACGCCGCGCCACGAGTTCACTAGGCTGTCGGATGCTATCGGCGCGGCCGGCCTCGTCAGCCACGCCCTCGGGTCACTAAGCTCCATGCGGCCCGTACGAATCCTCGGAAGGGAGCCGTGCCCGTGGATCGCTGTGCGCTGTTCATCGACGCCGGCTATCTCCTGGCCGACGGCGCGATGGCGGTCCACGGAACCCGCAACCGCGACTCCGTGACGTGGGACTACGCCGGCCTGCTGCAGCTGCTCGGCGGGGTGGCCCGCGAGCGCACCGGCCTGCCGCTGCTGCGCTGCTACTGGTACGAGGCGACGGTGGACGGCCGCCGCACCACCGAGCAGGAGGCCATCGCCGACATCCCGGGCTGCAAGTTCCGCGCCGCGCGGATCCGTCCGGGCCGCCGCGAGGGCATCGAGACCTACCTGCAGCGCGACCTCGCCACCCTCGCCCGCACCGGCGTGGTGAGCGACGCCATCCTGGTCGGCGGCGACGAGGACATGGCGCCGGTCGTGGCCGAGGTGCAGGACCTCGGCATCCGGATCACCGTCGTGCACGTCGCCGTCGACGGCAACTGGAGCATCGCCCGCTCGCTGCGGCAGGAGTGCGACGACCTCATCGAGATCGGCGCCGCGCAGCTGCGCCCGTTCGTGCGGCTCGCCGCGAGCCCCGACATGACCACCACCCGGATCCGCCGCGGCGCCGACCCTCCGCCCAACGGCCGCCCGCACGGCCCCGCCGCTCCGCTGGAGTCCTCGCCCCCCGTGCCGCGCGAGGGCTACTACCTCCCGCCCGCGCTGACGGCCGAGCCCGACAACGCCACCGAGACGACCGTCAGGCACCGCCCGCCCGAGCAGCCCGCGCCCCGGCGCCAGCGCGAGCCCGCGCCGGTGGCGAGGGCCGAGGCCAGACCCGCCGACGACCGCACCACGGGCGAGTACCGCACCTTCCGGCCCGAGACCGGCGGCTTCCCGCGCAACACCGGCAACTTCCCGCGCGACACGGGCGGTTTCCCGCGCGAGCCGCACACCGCCGAGAGCGCCCCCGAGCGCGTGCCGGAGCCGGCAACCGGTGGCCAGCAGTCCTTCCGCGCCCCCGACCTGGGCACCGGTGGCCAGCAGTCCTTCCGCGCCGCCGAACTCGGTACCGGGGAGCAGCCGTCCTTCCGCGGCATGGCACCGCCGTTCCGGGCCGAACCGGCTGCGCAGCGGGCCGCCGACACCTACACCGGCCCCCAGCGCTCGTTCCGGCCGCGCGCCTCGGCGCCGCCGGAGTACCCGCCGCCGGCACACGAGCACCAGCCGCCGCGCCCCGAACCGTCGCGCAACGGCGGCGCCCACGTCGGCTATCCGGGCGACTACCCGACCGGATATCCGGAGCCGGTCGGCGGCCATGCCGCCGTGCCGCACTCCGCCCCGGTCCCGCCTCCCCAGCACCACCCCACCGGCGGCCAGCCGTCGATGGCCCGCTCCGACACCCGCTTCGACACCGGCGGCATGGCGGCCCAGCCCGCCATGCCCCAGCACGGCCCCTTCACCAACCCCACCCCGACGCCGTCGGCCGCGATGGCCGACCCCGCCGCCGGCACCTCGCTGGCCGAGGCGGTGCGCTCCGCGCACCGCGAGGGCAACGACTTCGGCGAGGCCGTGGCCAAGGACGCGCCGCTGCTGTGGCTGGAGGCGGTACTGGCCCGCAAGCCGCGGATGCCGTCCGACCTGGAGGCCCGGCTGCTCCAGGGCTCGGCCCTGCCCATCGACTTCCTGCTGCACGACGAGGTCAGGCACTCCCTGCGGCGCGGATTCTGGGAAGCGCTGGAGCGCAAGAACCTGCGCTGAGGCCGCCGCCCGCACCCGTTCGCGCTCCGCCCGGCAGGGCGTGAAACGCACAGTTTGCGATCTGGAGGCGTAATCGCGACAGAGCGGGTACGGTCTGAGTCGTGGTCCGTGTCACGCCTGATGATCTTGATGAACTGGAGTTCGCCGCCGTCCAGTCAGGCGATCACGCCCGGATTGCCCGGCGGCTCGCCGAACTGGCCGACCGCCTCGACCCGGCCAGCGAGGTGCCGCGCGCCGAGGTGTTCATCCGGGCCGGAGAGCAGTGGGAGATGGCCAGCTGCCCGGAGATCGCGATCCAGCTCTACCAGCGCGCGATCGACGACGGCGGCGCCACCCTCATCGACGCCCGCGCCCTGCTGGCCGGCGCCCTCTTCGAACTCGACCAGCTCAGCGACGCCTACCACCAGCTCGAACGGCTCCGCACGGGTGGCCCGCACACCCTGGAGACCTACATCGTCGTCGCCGAGCTCCTGCAGGCCCACGGCGACCTCGCCGCCGCCCACGAATGGGCCACCATCGGTGCCCGCGCCTACCGCGACGCCCCGCTCTCCCAGGACCAGCTGATCCAGCTCCTCCAGATCCGCTTCCGCATCCGCGTCGACCTCGGCCTCACCGAGGACGAACTGGACCACCTGCTGGACTGAGCCCTCAGGGGATGATCGTGATCTTGCCGCGGGTCAGCCCGGCCTCGCTCCGCCGGTGGACGGTGGCGAGGTCGGCGAGCCGGTAGGACTCCGCCACGTCGACGGCGACCACCCCGGCGTCGACGAGTCCGACCAGGGCGGCGAGATCGGCCGCGTCGTTTCGGGCGATGACGTGCGTGGCGGTCACCCCGGCGCCCGGAGGCGGCTCGACCGGAGTGGCCACGGAGACGACCACACCGCCCGGCCGCACGGTGGAGGCGAGGTCCGCCGCCTGCCGCGGACCGATCCCGACCAGGTTGAGCACGATGTCCACGGGAGCGCCGATCGCTTCACCGACGGGTGCGGCGGTGTAGTCGACGATCTGTTCGGCGCCCTGGCGGCGGACGGCCGCGGCGCTGCGCGGACCGGCGGTGGCGATGACGTGCGCTCCGGCGTGCTTGGCGAGTTGGACGGCGAAGCCGCCGATGCCGCCGCCCGCGCCGTTGACCAGCACCCGCTGCCCCTCGGCGATCCTGGCGTGGTCGAACACCGCCTGCCACGCGGTGAGCCCGGCGAGCGGGATGGCGGCCGCGTCGGTGAGCGGGATGGCGGTGGGCGCCCGGACCAGCCGGCTCGCCGGGGCAATGGCGTACTCCGCCGCGGCGCCGCCGTCGAGCCACCCCACGACCCGGTCGCCGGGAGCCAAGGCGCGCACCCGTTCTCCGGTGTCGATGACGGTACCCGCGACATCCCAGCCGAGCGCGTACGGCAGCTTCACCTGGACGATGCCGCGCAGCGCCCCCGACCGCAGCGCCGCCTCGGTCGGGTTGAACGAGGTCGCGGCGACCTGGATCACCGCGTCGTCCGGTCCTGGTGGGAGGGGCTCGACGTCGTCGATGCTGATCACGGAGGCGTCGCCGTGCCGGTGGATCCGCGCGGTTCTCATGCGGTGAACCTATGGCGGCGCCGTGAGACGGACCATGCGCGGAGATCGCTCATTCATACTCGTTCGTCCCAGGGACGCTACCCTCGCCGACGTGGACGTGCTCAGTGACGTGATCGCGGTGATGCGCACCGGCCGGCCGCGCTCGGCGCGCCTGTCCTGGCATGCTCCATGGGGCCGGTGGTTCGCGGCGGTACCCGGCGCGGGCTTCCACGTGGTCCTCCAGGGAGCCTGCTGGCTCACACCTCCGGAAGGCGAGCAGGTCCGGCTGGGCACCGGCGACGTGGTGTTCTTTCCGCACGGGCGCGAGCACGCGCTGGCCGACGGCCCGACGAGCGCGATCACCGCACCGGACTGCGATCCCGACGACCCGCACGCCGCCGGGCTCCGCACCGCGGCCGCCGGCGACCAGGCCGGGGACGGCGCCCCGGCCGCCATAACGCTCTGCGGCGCCTACCGGCTCGACCCGGCCCGCGCGCACCCCCTGCTCGCCGGGCTTCCCGAGGTCGTCCACCTGTCCGCCCGCGGCGGGCAGAGCCCGGAGCTCCGGTCCGCCGTCGCGCTGCTCGGCGTCGAACTGGACCGTCCCCGCCTGGGCACGGACGCCATCGTACCCGCGCTGCTCGACATGATGCTGCTCTACATCCTGCGCGCCTGGTTCGACGGTCAGGCCGTCGGCGCCTCCCGTGGATGGGCGGCGGCGCTCAGCGACCCGCCGGTCGCCGCCGCCCTGCACTCCATCCACCGCGACCCGGCGCGACTGTGGACGGTCGCCGCCCTGGCCGCCGAGGCCGGCCTGTCGCGCGCAAGCTTCGCGCGGCGCTTCGCCGCGCTGGTCGGCCGACCGCCGCTGACGTACCTGACCTGGTGGCGGATGACCACCGCGGCCCGCCTGCTGCGCGAGTCCACCGCACCGCTGCACGTCATCGCCGCCAGGGTCGGCTACACGTCCGAGTTCGCCTTCGCCAACGCGTTCAAGCGCGTATACGGCACCGCACCGGGCCGGTACCGGCGCGCCGCACAGGGTGGTGCGCGGCGCGCGTCGCCGTGACCGGGACGGATCAGCCCCCGCCGCCACCGCCGCCGCCCTGCTGCGGCTGCACGGGGACGCCCTCGCTGGGCTGGACCACCACGAAGCCGTCGCCGTCGAGCCGGAGCTGGGCGGCTTCGCCGGAGCCGCCCTTGAGCATCGACTTGACGCTCTGCGAGCGGTTGATCGAGGTCTGCAGCCCGCTGGACCAGCACACCACGGCGTCGGTGTCGACGAAGACCGGCAGCTGCGAGGAGACCGGCAGCACGATGGGGTCGCCGTCGCAGGTGATCGCCAGCCGGCCGTGCCCGTCGAAGACCGTGTTGAACAGCCCGCCGCCGAACATGCCCGCGCCCTTGACCACCTGGATGTCGTAGCGCAGCGTCGGCTCGAAGCAGAGCACGTTCTTGCCGTTGACGGTGATCCGGTCGCCGTCCTCGACGTCCAGGATGAAGCAGTGCGCACCGGTGTCGGCCAGCCACACCTCGCCCTGGCCGCGCACCGCCATCAGGCTCAGCCCCTCACCCGTGGCCGCCCGCTTCAGGAAGTTGCCGATCCCCTGGCTCTTCACCTCGAACTGGAGGTTGCCCCGGAACGCGACCATCGCCCCCTGCCGCGCCAGCACCTCCCCGTTCACCACGTACCGGACGCACCGGGAGTTCTGCAGGCTCATCCCCGCCTGCGTGGGCGGTGCGACCTGGTGTTCCTTGCTGAAGATATCGCCGCGCATGGGTCCTCATCGGTATGTGCTCACCAACGGCCCGGCACCCGCCCACCCCCGAAGAACGCACGCGCCCAGGCCCTACGGCTCCGCATCGTAACGACCCCGAGCAGAACGAAACCCACCCAGCAGCCCGAACATCTGGCCACAAACGGGCAGGGCGACGGGGCGGTGACGATGGGTCACCATCGCACCTCACGAGTCCGATGCGGCGCCAGCCGCTGCCCCTGATGCCGCTTCTTCTTCCACGCCGAAGTCGGAAACGGGGTACAGCCGACTCGCCCCGTCGCCGTCCTTCTCCACGAACCAGACCTGGTCGCGCCGGAGTACCCGGTCTCCCCGGATTCGATCCATCAGCCCCGAGTCATGGCTTGCGAAGATGAGCTGAGCGTTTCGAGGATTAGTCCGCCGTTCTTGGAACGAATCGACCACAGCCCTGGAGACATAGAGATGAAGTCCCGCACCGAAATCATCCACGACAAGCACGTTGCCCGCGTCCATCGTCGCAAGAACGGCGAGGCACAATTTCACCAGAGTTCGCGTTCCGCCTGATAGGTCTGACGCGGCCAGCATGCCCAGAGGACCGGATCGGAAGGCCAATTCGTCCATCCAGGAGTCTCCCTCACCGCTGCACGTGCTCGGTCCACGGCCACCCCGCACCTCCCCTGCCACGACCGCGCCACCGGGACGCACCACCACCTTGTCGACCCCTGTGTCCATAGCACGGAGGAGCATGGACAAACGGTCGAGACGGTTCTGATTCACCGCGCATCGGCCGTCGAACTGGTCAGGGTAGACACAAAGAGCGCCGAACCAGTCATATACCCGTTGCGCCTCCTGCTGTCCGGCATCGGCGGCCGCAGGGAGCAACAGCCTGTCCGCGGCGACGGTCTCGGCCGAAGCGCGCAGCGGCGCGGGCGGAAACGCGCACCCGCGCGCCATTCCGGTCCTCTCGAAGACGACCCGACCGGTTCGCTCCGCGGAAGCGGATTGATATAGCCATTCTTCGGTTATATGAGCGTCGTCGACGGAATAGCCGTACTCGAATCGCGATCCGCCGAGCAGCAGTTCGACCACGTATCGGGTCGGTCTGGCCCGCGAGTCCGGATCCAACGCGAAGGGCGTCCGCGCGCCGTTCTTCCCGGGTTCGTCGTTCCGGATCTCCCGGCGCATGCGACCGAGTGCGTCGAGCAGGCTCGACTTGCCCGCCGCATTCGCACCGAAGATGCCCGTGACGGGGACGGCCGACAGGCCGCCGCGCGCCCGGACATGCGGTGGGACCAGGGACAACCGCTGTTCGTCACGCAGCGACCTGTGGTTGGCGACATGGAAGCTCAGCAGCACGGACGATGCCCCCGCCTCATCGGAAGGATCCGGCGACCCGAACGGCCGGAGAAACCCACATCGCAACGCTACGCGCTCAAGTCGCTACTTGTTGCAATATTCGGCGAGATCCGGTCACGAGACCGGCGCCGCCCCCAGGATCGGGGGCGGCGCCGTCAGCGCCCCGGCCTCACCCCCCGCCGGCCACCTGCACCGGAACGGGAGTCGACGGAGTCACCGTCAGCTCATCCTTGCTGACGTCCAGGTCGACCACCGCCGTGTCGCCGTCGCGGATCTCGCCGCTGAGGAGGAGGCGGGCGAGTTTGTCGCCGATGGCGGCCTGGACGAGGCGGCGGAGGGGGCGGGCGCCGTAGATCGGGTCGTAGCCGGTCAGGGCGAGCCATTCGCGGGCCGCGGGGGTGACGTCCAGGGTGAGGCGGCGGTCGGCCAGGCGCTGGGCGAGGCGGGTGATCTGGATGTCGACGATGCGGGTGAGCTCGTCAGTGGACAGGGCGTCGAACATGATGACGTCGTCCAGGCGGTTGAGGAACTCCGGCTTGAAGGTGCTGCGGACGACGTTCATCACGGCGTCGCGCTTGGCGGCGTCGTCGAGGGCGGGGTCGACCAGGAACTGCGAGCCCATGTTGGAGGTGAGGACCAGCAGGGTGTTGCGGAAGTCGACCACGCGGCCCTGGCCGTCGGTGAGGCGGCCGTCGTCCAGCACTTGGAGCAGGGTGTCGAAGACCTCGATGTGGGCCTTCTCCACCTCGTCCAGCAGGACGACGGTGTAGGGGCGGCGGCGGACGGCCTCGGTGAGCTGGCCGCCCTCCTCGTAGCCGACGTATCCGGGCGGGGCGCCGACGAGGCGGGCCACCGAGTGCTTCTCGGCGTACTCGCTCATGTCGATGCGGACGATGGCGCGCTCGTCGTCGAAGAGGAACTCCGCCAGCGCCTTGGCCAGCTCGGTCTTGCCGACGCCGGTCGGGCCGAGGAAGAGGAAGGAGCCGGTCGGCCGGTCGGGGTCGGAGACGCCGGCGCGGGCGCGGCGGACGGCGTCGGAGACGGCGCGCACGGCGTCGGTCTGACCGATGATGCGGCGGCCCAGCTCGTCCTCCATCCGCAGCAGCTTGGCGGTCTCGCCCTCCATCAGCCGCCCGACGGGGATGCCGGTCCACGAGGACACCACGTCGGCGATGTCGTCGGCGCCGACCTCCTCCTTGACCATGGGCGAGCCCTCGGCGACGGCCTCGGCCGCCTCCTCGGAGGACTCGTCGGCCAGCTGCTTCTCCAGGGCGGGGATCTCGCCGTACAGCAGCCGCGAGGCGGTGGCGAAGTCGCCGTCGCGCTGCGCCCGCTCGGCCTGGCTGCGCAGGTCGTCCAGGCGCTCCTTGAGCTCGCCGACCTTGTTCAGTCCGGCCTTCTCCTGCTCCCAGCGGGCGACCAGGCTGTTCAGCTGCTCCTGGCGGTCGGCGAGGTCGCCGCGGAGCCGCTCCAGCCGCTGCATGCTGGCCTCGTCGTGCTCCTTGGACAGCGCCAGCTCCTCCATCCGCAGCCGGTCGACGGAGCGCTGCAGCTCGTCGATCTCCACCGGGCGGGAGTCGATCTCCATCCGCAGCCGCGACGCGGACTCGTCGACGAGGTCGATCGCCTTGTCGGGCAGGAAGCGGGCGGTGATGTAGCGGTCGGACAGCGCCGCCGCCGCGACCAGCGCGGCGTCGGAGATCTGCACCTTGTGGTGCGCCTCGTAGCGGCCCTTGAGCCCGCGCAGGATCGCCACGGTGTCCTCCACCGACGGCTCGCCCACCAGCACCTGCTGGAAGCGGCGCTCCAGCGCCGGGTCCTTCTCGATCCGCTCGCGGTACTCGTCCAGGGTGGTGGCGCCGACCATGCGCAGCTCGCCGCGGGCCAGCATCGGCTTGAGCATGTTGCCCGCGTCCATCGCGCCCTCGGCGGCTCCGGCCCCCACCACGGTGTGCAGCTCGTCGATGAAGGTGACGACCTGGCCGTCGCTCTCCTTGATCTCGTTGAGGACGGCCTTCAGCCGCTCCTCGAACTCGCCGCGGAACTTCGCGCCCGCGACCATCGCGCCGAGGTCCAGCGCGACCAGCCGCTTGCCGCGCAGCGATTCGGGCACGTCCCCGGCCACGATCCGCTGGGCCAGCCCCTCCACGACGGCGGTCTTGCCGACGCCGGGCTCGCCGATCAGCACGGGGTTGTTCTTGGTGCGCCGCGAGAGCACCTGGATGACGCGCCGGATCTCGCCGTCGCGGCCGATGACGGGGTCGAGCTTGCCGGCGCGGGCCGCCTCGGTGAGGTCGACGCCGTACTTCTCCAGCGACTTGTAGGTGTCCTCGGGGTTCTCCGAGGTGACGCGGGCATTGCCGCGCACCTGCTCGAAGGCGTCGAGCAGCGCCTCGGGGCCGGCGCCGGCGCCGCGCAGGACCGTGGCGGCCTCGCCGCCGTCGGCGGCCAGGCCGACCAGCAGGTGCTCGGTGGAGACGTACTCGTCCTCCAGCTGCTTGGCCCGCTGGCCCGCGGTGTTGATCACGACGATGAAGGAGCGCGAGGTCTGCGGCTTGCCGACATTGGACCCCGACACCTTGGGGAGCCGCCCGATCGCCTCCTCGGTCTGCCGCAGCACGGCCGAGGGGTCGGCGCCGACGGCCTGGAGCAGCGGACGGGCGATCCCGTCGGCCTGCTCGATCAGCGCCTTGAGCAGGTGCACCGGCTCGACCTGCGGGCTGCCGTCGACGGTGGCCTGCCGGATGGCGGCCGAGACCGCCTCCTGGCTCTTCTGGGTGAGCTTGACGTCCATACTCTGCTTTTCCTCCCCCGAACGGGCGGCGCACGCGCCGGGGCGCCGCCGCGCCCGCGCTCCGCGCGCACTTGTCGTGGTGTTGTCGTGCCGGCCGCCGGCGCCCGCCCGCGCCCCCGTGCGGGACGGGCGCCGGATGGTCACTCGGTGGTGTGCTGGGTCCGCCAGACCGTCACGCTGGCCCGGCGCACCGGCAGCCGGTCGCCGCCCTCGCCGGGCTCGGCGTCGGTGCCGCCCCTGGCGCGGCGGGCGACGGCGGCGCGGGCCGCGTCCAGTTCGTTGTGCAGGTGGAACAGCTGCGCCCGCAGCTCCTCGACCTGCTGCTCCAGTTCGAGGATGCGCTTGATGCCGGCGAGGTTGATGCCCTCCTCCTGCGAGAGGCGCTGCACCTCGCGCAGCAGGGTGATGTCGCGCATCGAGTAGCGGCGGCCGCGGCCCGACGCCCGGCCGGGCGAGACCAGCCCGAGCCGGTCGTACTGGCGCAGGGTCTGCGGATGCAGTCCGGACAGCTCCGCCGCCACTGAGATCACGTACACCGGTGTGTCGTCGCCGAACGGATTGCCTGCCATGACCATCACCCGCCTCCCGACTGGGCGTAGAGGCCGCCGCGCGGGTCGTCGTCCGACGCGGCGTCCCGGAACTGCTTGAGTGCCTCTTCCTGCTTCGCGTTGATCTTCTGGGGGACGGCCACCTCGACGGAGACCAGCATGTCGCCCCGGCTGCCGTCGCGGCGCCGGACGCCGCGCCCGCGCACCCGGAAGGTGCGGCCGGAGGGGGTGCCCGCCGGGATCTTGAGGGTCACCTGGCTGCCGTCCAGGGTGGGCACCTTGACCTCTGAGCCCAGCGCCGCCTCGTCGAAGGTGACGGGGACGGTGATGGTCAGGTTGTCGTCGCTGCGCCCGAAGAGCTTGTGCGGCTTGACGGTGACGCGCACGTAGAGGTCGCCGGCCCGGCCGCCGTTCTGGCCCGGGGTGCCCTTGCCGGTCAGCCGGATGCGCTGGCCGTCGCGGACCCCGGCGGGGATGCGGGCGTGGATGGTGCGCGAGGTCTTCTCGCGGCCGCTGCCGCCGCACACCGGGCAGTTCTCCTCCGGCAGGAAGCCGCGGCCCTTGCAGGTGCGGCAGGGCTCGGACAGCGAGAAGCCGCCCAGGGGACGGGCGGAGTGGCCGGTTCCCTCGCAGGTCGGGCAGACCCGCGGCGGACGGCCGAACTTGTCGCCGGTGCCCTTGCAGGCATTGCAGGCCGCCTCGCCGGGCAGGCCGATGGCGACGGTGGTGCCGTCGATGGCCTGCTCGAACTCCAGGGTCGCCTCGGTCTCGACATCGCGGCCGCGCCGGGCGCGGGTGGTGCCGCGGGTGCGGCCGCCGCCGAAGAGGTCGCCGAAGAGGTCGCCGATCCGCTCGCCGCCGGGGGCGGTGCCGCCGCTCCGGTTGAAGATGTCGCCGAAGTCGAAGCCGCCGCCGGCGCCGCCCGGCCGGTAGCCGGCGCCGAACAGCGAGCGGGCGTCGTCGTACTCCTTGCGGCGCTTCTCGTCGGACAGGACGTTGTACGCCTCGGAGATCTCCTTGAAGCGCTCCTCGGCCTGCGCGTCGTTCTTGTTGGCGTCCGGGTGATAGGTGCGGGCCAGCTTCCGGTACGCCTGCTTGATCTCGTCCTGGGCGGCCGTCTTCGCGACGCCGAGGACTTTGTAGTAGTCCTTCTCCAGGAAGTCCTTGGTGCTCATCTAGGCGTCCCCTGCTCCGCGATCACGCCGGCCGCGGCTGCGTACCGGTGCTGCTGTCATATGTCCCTCGTTCGCGGCCGGCCATGTCCCCGCGTGCCCGGGAAGTTCCCGGGCCGGCGGACACGGCCGGCCGCCATCGCTACTTCTCCGCGCCGCCGGCCGCGTCGGACCCGCCCGCCGCGCCCTCGGGGGGCCAGACCTCGCCCTCCTGGCCCTCCTGCGGCCCGGCCCCGGAGTCGTCGGGAGCCGTTTCCGGGGCGTCGGCCGCCTCGGGGGCGGCCTCGGCCGCCGGCGCGTCGCCGCCGGGCTCGGCCACCACGACCCGCGCCGGCCGGATCACCCGCTCGGCCATGGTGTAGCCGGGCTGGAAGATCTCCACGCAGGTCGGTTCGGTGACCTCGTCGGAGTACTTGTGCATCAGCGCTTCGTGCACGTTCGGGTCGAAGGGGTCGCCCACCTCGCCGAACCGGTTCAGCCCCAGTTTGGTGACGGTCGCCTCCAGCGACTCGGCCACCGACTTGAAGCCGCCGGTGAGCTCTTCGTGCTCACGGGCCCGGCCGATGTCGTCCAGCACGGGAAGCAGGTCGGCGAGCACCTTGGCGACGGCCAGCTCCTGCACCACCACCCGGTCGCGCTCGACGCGCCGCCGGTAGTTGGTGTACTCGGCCTGCAGCCGCTGCAGGTCGGCCGTTCGCTCGCCGACCTGGGTGCGCAGCTCCTCCAGCTCCGCCGAGTCTCCCCCGGCCGGGGGCTCGGCGGGCGCGCCGGCCCGGTCGTCCGGGCCGGCCTCCGCGCTCTCCCGGACATCGCCCGTGTCGGGGTCGATGCGCCGGCGGTCCCGGATCACCGGGCCCTCCTGCTCGTCTTCGTATCCCTTCTCAGCCACCGCTCCTGCTCTCCCTGTCTAGCGGTCGTCCATCGATGCGGACGGTTCTCAGGCGGCGCCGCCGCCGGAGCGCCGGCCCTCGCCGTCGGTGTCGTCATCGATGATCTCGGCTTCGACCACGTCGTCGTCGCTGTTGGCGCCGGTGCTGCCGGTGTCGGCGCCGTCGGCGGCACCCGAGGCGTCCTCCGAGGAGGCGTTCTGGCTGTAGATGGCGGTGCCGATCTTCTGGCTGGTGGTGGCCAGCTTCTCGGCGGCCGTCTTGATCGCCGCGGTGTCGGTTCCGGCCAGCGCGGTCTTGACCTCCGCCAGCGCGGCCTCGACCTCGGTCTTCACCTCGGCCGGCACCTTGTCCGCATTGTCGGCCAGCACCTTCTCGGTCTGGTACGACAGCGCCTCGGCGTTGTTGCGCACCTCGGCCTCTTCGCGGCGGCGGCGGTCCTCCTCGGCGTACTGCTCGGCCTCCGACACCATGCGGTCGATGTCGTCCTTGGCCAGGCCGGAGCCGCCGGAGATGGTGATCCGCTGCTCGCGGCCGGTGCCGAGGTCCTTGGCGGTGACGTGCACGATGCCGTTGGCGTCGATGTCGAAGGTGACCTCGATCTGCGGCGTGCCGCGGGGGGCGGGGGCGATCCCGCTCAGCTCGAAGACGCCCAGCCGCTTGTTGTGCTGGGCGATCTCGCGCTCGCCCTGGAACACCTGGATCTGCACGGACGGCTGGTTGTCGTCGGCGGTCGTGAAGATCTCCGACCGCTTGGTGGGGATGGTGGTGTTGCGTTCGATGAGTTTGGTGAAGATGCCGCCCTTGGTCTCGATCCCCAGCGACAGCGGGGTGACGTCCAGCAG
>NZ_PVZC01000006.1 GCF_003002095.1 Allonocardiopsis opalescens
CCGACCCCCACTACCTGGCCACCATCACCGACCTCATGGTCCAAGCCCTCGGCAACGAATTCCGCACCTGGCTACTCGCCCACACCACCGCCCACACCACCACACCCGCCTGGATCACCCTCCGACACCTCACCCCCACCCACCAACCCCACACCCACCAACTCCACGGATTCACCCTCGCCCTCCCACGACTCACCGACGACACCGACTGATCTCACGAACCCTGCGCTGGGACGCACAGTCAGCGGAAGCGGTGCGAACTCCCCATGACAGGTCAAGCGGCCCGCTCGCCTCGCGAGCGGGCCGCTGTTTCGCGGCGCGCCGTCACAAGTGACGAGCGCTGCTCCGGGCATGGCACCGCGCGGACTCGTCGCGTGCCCGGCCGCACCCGGCGGCAACCGCTCGACACCGCCCGCTCACTCCGTCACAGCAGCTCCGACGGGTCCACCTGGACGCGTACGGGGGGCTCCCCGCGCGCGCTGCGGGCCGCGACGGCCGCCTTGACGGCGGCGGCGAGGGCCGCTCCGGCGGCGTGCGGCACGCGGACGAGGGCGCGTTCGGGCACTCCGTCAGGAGCGCCGCCCGGCCGCCCCAAGGCCGGGGCGTCCTGGGGCAGCGCCACCGGGCCGAGAACCTCGGCGCCGGACGGCAGGTCGGCGAGATCGAGCAGCTCGCGCACGGAGGCAGCGTCGCCGGTGAGCGACGCCATCCGGACGGCGGGCGGGAAGCCCAGTTCGGCGCGTTCGGCCAGTTCGCGTTCGGCGAGGGTGCCGGGGTCCCAGCGCACCGCGGCCTGCGCGGCCGGCGCCTGGGGGTCGGCCAGCAGCACGACCTGGCCCCCGTCAGGGGCCGGTCGGACCAGGGCGGCGGCGTTCAGCCAGCGGCGCAGTGCCTCCTCGGTGGCGCGCAGGTCGGCACGGCCGAGCAGCACCCAGCCGTCGAGCAGCAGCGCCGCCGCGTAGCCGCCCTCGGCCACCGGTTCCGCGCCCGGCGTGGACACCACCAGCGCGGGCTCCGGTCCCACCCGGTCCAGGATCTCGTCACGTCCCGAGGTGCGCACCCGCACCTGCGGGAAGGCCCGGCCGATCTCCTCGGCGGTCCGCCGCGCGCCGACGACACGCGCCCGCACCTGCGCGCCGTCGCACTCCGGGCAGCGCCACCCGGCCGCGATCCGGCCGCACCAGCGGCAGTACGGCATCGCGTGCGAGCTGCGCAGCGCCAGCGGTCCGGCGCAGTGCGCGCAGCGGGCCGGCTCGCGGCAGCTCGCGCAGGCCAGCGACGGCAGGTAGCCGCGCCTGGGCACCTGCACCAGCACCGGCCCGTGTTCGAGCGCCGACCGCGCCACCCGCAGCGCCAGGCTGGGCAGTCGGGCAGTGCGCGCCCCGGGGTCGCGCGCCAGCTCGCTGTCCTCGCCCGCGATCCGCACCTGCGGGGCGCGCCGCCGCACCGTGGCGCGGTCGGCCTCCAGCGGGCGCGCCCAGCCCGACGCGATCAGCTGCGCGGTGTCCGCCGTACGCGTCACCCCGCCGAACAGCACCGCCGCCCCCGCCTGGTGCGCGCGCAGCGCCAGCACCGCACGCGGGTGCGGGTAGGGCGCGTGCGGCTCGGCGTGCACGTCGTCGCCGTCGTCCCACAGCACCACCAGGCCGAGATCGGCGACGGGCGCGTACGTGGCCGCCCGGGTGCCCACGACCGCGCGTACCTGCCCCCGCAGCGCCGCCAGCCACCTGCGGTACCGCTCGGCCGGGCCCAGCTCGGCCGTGAGCACGACGTGCCGCCCCGCGCCGAGTTCGGCGCTCAGCGCCGCGTCGAGCCGCGCCGCCGCCCGCCCGTCCGCAACCACCACGACCGCGCCGCGCCCCGCCCGCAGGCACACCGCCACCGCGACGGCCACCGCCCGGCACCAGTCCGGCCCCGGCAGCGCCGTCCACACCGCACGCGGCGCCCGCCCGTCGGCCAGCGCGGCCAGAAACGCGGGCCCGGCCGGGTAGTCCGCCCACGGCCCGGGTTCGACCGGTGGCGGGCCCGAGCCGCCGCCCGCCGCGCCGCCGGACGCGGACGCCGCACCGCCGCCGGGCGGGGCCGCGGCCGCGCCGCCCGACCCCTGGCCCGCGCCCTCGGTCCCCGGACGCCCTCCAGGACCCGACGTTCCAGAGCCTTCTACGGCCTCCGAACCACGCCCCGCACCCGCGCCGCCGGATCCGGCAGCAGCGACAGTGCCACGAGCCGACAAGCCGGACAAGGAGCCAACTCCGCCAGCACCAGTGAACTCAGCCGCGCCACTCAGCGTCCGGCCCTCGACGCCACCACGCGTGACCTCAGTCCTGAAACGCCCAAGGATCGACGGTTCGGAGCCCGCCTCGGCCTCGGAACCGAGCCCAGCACGCGCGCCGCCTGATCCGACAGGAGCGACGCCACGACCTGACGAACCAGGCAGAGATTCCGCGCCACCGCCGCGTGCGGACCCGCCCGCTCCCCGGCCTGCCACACCACGGCCCGCGAACGCACCCGCAGGGTCCGGCCCTCCGAAGTCCTCCACGGCATCCGGACCGGGCCCAGGACTCACGTCCCCGTCGCCGGTTCCGGCGACGGGACCGCCCGTGGCAGCCGGGTCCGCGCTGTCCGCGCCTTCGGTCGCGTGACCGCAGTCGGACGGCTTCCCGGTCCCCGGGCCGGTTCCGCAACCCGGTGGAGACGCGCTCGATCCTGCGGCGAGAGCGCCGTGCATGCCGTGCGGTACCGCGCCGTCTGCGCTGCCGGTCGGAAGCCCTCCTCCGGGGGGCGCGGCGCCTGCGGAACCTCTGCCCTCGCCCTCCGCACCGCCATGCCGCTCCCCCACGGCACCAGGAACGTCGTCCGTGCCCGCGATTGGACCGCCGTCGCCGCCTGTCCGGGAAGCGGTGCCGCCCTCGGACGCGGTGACCGCTCCCCCACCCGCGCGGTCAGGGGTCTGCCCGTCGCCGACCGCGTCGGGTCCCCGTCCTCCATCGTCGTCCGGATTCCCGGGACGGGCAGGATGACCGTCTTCTTCTTCCCTGGTGTCGGGCAGGCGGACGGTGACCGTGTTCCGGTGCACGTCCGATCCCCTCGACGGCACGGCTCCGCCGCCCTTCCGGCCGCCGGGACCGGGCCGGTCGGTCCCGGGGGGCGTCTCGGCTCCGGCCGCCGTCGACTCGCCGCCGCCCGTCCGCTCAGGACGTCCGGCCTCCGGCACGGGCGGCTCGGCCGCCTCCGGCGCAGTGGCGTCGGCGGACCCGGCGCCGACTGCCGTCCCCTCCTTCTCGACCCGGGCGTGCCGGGGGGGCACCGCCAAGCGGATGACGTCGGCCATGGTTCCGGCGTAGCGGTCGGCGACGGCGCGGGCGAGGCGGGCGATCTCGGGAGTGAGCACCGGTTCGGGCGACACCACCCGGTCCAGCGGCAGCAGCCGACCGCCGAACTCGCTGCTCTCGACACGTTCGAGCAGGTAGCCGTCCACCGTCTGACCGCTGAAGCCCACCCGCACCCGGCACCCGGGCACGGCGCGCTCGTCCTGCGCCGCCGTGACCCGGTAGTCGAACACGCGGTCCAGGTGCGGCAGCGGTGAGTCGATCAGCACCCGCGCGACCGGCGCTCGCACGGCGGCCGCGTTCCTGGCCGCCTTGCGCCGCCGCGCCGCCGCCTTGCGCTTCCCCACCACCTCGGCCACGGACAGCAGCGCGTCGCCGTCGTCCGGGCCGTCGTCGGAGTCGGTCGGGGAGGTCGCCACGTTCTAGGTCTTACCAGAGGGGCCGCGGGGTGCCTGCACACCGCTGGAGCCAAGGGCGCCTGCAGTCGAAGCCTCGCCCATCGCCGAGGTCATGTGCACCGTGGGCGCGCCTTCCGCGCGCATGAGCGAGACGACCGTGAGCATGGCGTCCCGCACATCGGCGCCCAGCACGATGTCGGCGCCGGGACGGTCGGCGATACGCATCATGGCCGCGAGTACGTCGGCGAAGGGCTGGCGGTGCAGAGCGTCGAGCGCGACGCGCCAGGCGTCGATATCTCCAGCATCGTGCTTGGCCATCAACCCGAGGAACACGAGTCCCCTCATCGCGAACGCGTCCGCCCGGCCTCGCACCAGGTCCGGGCGGTTGAGGCCGATGGTCTCGATCGTCGCTCCACCTTTGGGCGTCGACGCCTGGTACTCGCCCGTGCTCAGGACGAGCCGCAGGTGCGTACTCGGTTCCTCGCGGGTCGGATCGATGAGCAGGCACTCACCTGCCTCGCCGCACGGGTGGCCGTCCCGCTTCTCATTGCTGTTGCAGTGCGAGCAGGCGAGCAGGTGGTTCAGCCAGTCGAAGGCGCGCGACGGGGTCCTCGCCAGCGGCTCGAAGTGGTCGATGTCCGTGCCGAGGCTGTCGCCGCAGTACATGCAGCGCTGGATTCCGGCGGCCATCTCGGCCAGCCGGTCGCGGACCAGCCCGCGCTCCGCCGCCGCGGACTTCCACGTCGCACGCGCGTGGGCAACAGAGCCGCCAAGCTGTCGAACGTGTTCCGCCTTCCTGGCCAGCCGCTCGGCTCCGTCGGCACCGAGCGGCAGCCGGACGATCCGGATCACGAGTCGCGGTTGAGCCGCGCGGACAGCTCGACCACGCGCGAGGACAGTGAACTGGTCAGTGTCTCGCTGACCTCCTGGTACTCGGCGACCTCGGCCTCGGTCGCCTCTCCGGCCAGCACCCGCCCCTCCAGCACCGCGAGCCGCCGCCGCAGGCGCTCCGCCGCGACGGAGTAGGGCGTGTCCAGCCCGAACAGCTCGGTCAGCACGGCGTCGTCGCCGCTGCCGTAGACGACGCGCTCGTAGAGGTCCTGGCTGACCACGTGCGGTGCGGCGGCCTCGTCGGGGCCGGGCAGCCGGATCAGCCCACCCGGGTCGGCGCTCTGGCAGACGTAGGGGCTGTGCGAGGTGACGATGAACTGGATGTTGGGGAAGTGCGCGGTCAGCCACGGGCCGATCTGCTGCTGCCAGCTCACGTGCAGGTGGGCGTCTACTTCGTCGATGAGGACGACACCGGGCTGGAGCAGAGCAGGGCGGCCGTCCAGGTCGGCCAGGGTCGCGGAGCCGTACGCCTGGTCGAACCGGCGGATCAGATCCACGACGAGGGCGACCACAGACCGATAGCCGTCGCTGACCTGCGCGAGTGGGTATTCTGCGCCATCGCGGCCGACCCACAGACCGGAGGAGTCGACCTTTACGATGCGATGGCGGTCGGGCAGCAGGCCATCGCTGAGCAGCATGAGGACCGTGTCGAGCAGTTCTGCGGCGCCTGGCTGGTTCTCCAGACGGAAGAGGTGCTGTCGCACCAGCCAGGTCACCCCGTCTGCGAGCGAGGCGTCCTCTTCGAACAGGGTGCGCACAGCGTCCATCCTGGAGGGCGTGTGGCTCTCCTGGACGGCTGCGACCAAAGCGTTCGAGAGGCGCCGAAAGGGGCCATACGCCGCAAGCAACCAGCCCGAGTGCGCGTCCAAGCTCATCTCGTCGAGAGGGGAGCTGTGGCTCCACCCACCTCCCACTCCGTCCGCAAGCCGCCGAGGGATCTTTAGTCCGAACTGATCGAGGCGCTTCGCGTTACGGTCGTATTCGGGTTGGGACACAGCCGTAGCATCGATTACGCCTTCGTTCGCTCCCCGTGTGACCAGGTTCTGGTTCGGCTTGTTGTAGATCAGATACTCAATGTGCACCGCCTGGGGCAGCCCGGCCGTCAGCGCCAGCATCTGCAGCAAGGTGCTCTTCCCCGACCCGTTGCGCCCCGCGAGCACCGTCCACCCCGCGTAGGACCCGTCCGGCCGGGTGAAGTCCAGGTCCACCGCACGCGGACCGTGGAAGTTGCGGATGCCGTCGATCCGGAGCCGCTTGATGTACATGGGAACACCCTGCCACGAAGCACCGGTCCGAACAGCACGACGGCTCCCCGCCACCGGGGAGGGTGCCGGAGAGCCGTCGTCGTGGACCAGGTGGCGCTACGCCCCCGCCGCCGTCTTCAACGCGTCGGTGCGGTCGGTGCGCTCCCAGCTGAAGTCGGGCTCCTCGCGGCCGAAGTGGCCGTAGGCGGCGGTCTGGGAGTAGATGGGGCGCAGCAGGTCGAGGTCGCGGATGATGGCGCCGGGGCGGAGGTCGAAGACCTCCTGGATGGCGCGCTCGATCTTGGCGGGGTCGACCTGCTCGGTGCCGAAGGTCTCCAGGAAGACGCCGACGGGGTGGGCCTTGCCGATGGCGTAGGCGACCTGGATCTCGGCGCGCTCGGCGAGGCCGGCGGCGACGACGTTCTTGGCGACCCACCGGGTGGCGTAGGCGGCGCTGCGGTCGACCTTGGAGGGGTCCTTGCCGGAGAAGGCGCCGCCGCCGTGGCGGGCGTAGCCGCCGTAGGTGTCGATGATGATCTTGCGGCCGGTGAGGCCGGCGTCGCCCTGCGGGCCGCCGATCTCGAAGCGGCCGGTGGGGTTCACCAGCAGCTTGTAGTCGCCGGCGTCGATGTCGAAGTCCTTGAGCACGGCCTCGACCACGTGCTCGCGCACGTCGGGCTCCAGCAGCTCGCGCAGGTCGATGTCCGGCGCGTGCTGGCTGGAGACGACGACGGTGTCCAGCCGCACCGGCCGGTTGCCGTCGTACTCGATGGTGACCTGGGTCTTGCCGTCAGGGCGCAGGTAGGGGACGGTGCCCGAGCGCCGCACCGCGGCCAGCTGACGGGACAGGCGGTGCGCGAGGGTGATCGGCAGCGGCAGCAGCTGCGGGGTCTCGGTGTTGGCGTAGCCGAAGATGATGCCCTGGTCGCCCGCGCCCTGGAGGTCGATGTCGTCGGCGGTGGTGCCCTCGCGCGCCTCATAGGCGGTGTCCACGCCCTGCGCGATGTCGGGGGACTGCGCGCCGATGGAGACGGAGACGCCCGCGGTGCGGCCGTCGAAGCCCTTGGCCGAGGAGTCGTAGCCGATGTCGAGGATCTTCTCGCGGATGATCGCGGGGATGTCGACGTAGGTCTCGGTGGTGACCTCGCCGGCGACGTGCACCTGACCGGTCGTGATCAAGGTCTCGACGGCGACCCGGCTCTTGGGGTCGTCCTTCAGCAGGGCGTCGAGGATGGAGTCGCTGATCTGGTCAGCGATCTTGTCCGGGTGGCCTTCGGTGACCGACTCAGAGGTGAACAGACGACGGGACACGTACGAGACTCCTTGCAGCGGCTGCTGGCTGGCCGTTCGGCGGCGGGTGGTCGGGCGGACCGCCGGCGAAACCCTGGCAGGCAGCGTATAACAAACCGGGCCGGCGATCAGTCCGACTCGTTATCCTACCGAGCAGGTCGACTTAGTTCAGTACGGGCGGCCGGTGCTCGGCGCCTCAGGGCAGCCGGGCCGCCACCGCGTCCCAGACGGCGTCGGCGACCGACTCCTTGCTGCCGTGCGGCACCGGCACCGAGGAGCCGTCGGGCGCGAGCACGACGGCCTCGTTGTCGGGAGTGCCGAAGGCGCGGCCGTCGCCCACCTGGTTCACCACCAGGAGGTCGCAGCCCTTCCGTGCCAGCTTGGCGCGGCCGTTGGCCAGCACGTCGTCGGTCTCGGCGGCGAAGCCGACCACCAGCTGCTCGGGCTTGGCGCGCGAGGCCGACAGCTCGGCCAGGATGTCGGGGTTCTCGGTCAGCTCGATCGGCGCGGGGCCCGCGCCGGTCTTCTTGATCTTGGACGCGGCCGCCGCCACCGGCCGGAAGTCGGCCACCGCCGCCGCCATCACCACCACGTCGGCGTCGCGAGCGGCCGCGCGCATGGCCTCGGCCAGCTCCGCGGTGGACCGCACCGGGACGGTGCGGACCCCGGCGGGGTCGGGCAGCGCGGTGTTCGCCGCCACCAGGGTGACCTCGGCGCCGCGCGCCAGCGCGGTGGCGGCCAGGGCGTAGCCCTGCCGGCCCGAGGAGTGGTTGCCGATGAAGCGGACGGGGTCGATGGCCTCGCGGGTGCCGCCCGCCGAGATCGCCACCCGCAGTCCGGCGAGGTCGCGCACCACCGCGGCGGAGCCGCGCTCCAGCACCCGGCGCGCCACCTCGAACAGCTGGGCGGGCTCGGGCAGCCGCCCCGCGCCGGAGTCGGCGCCGGTGAGGCGGCCCACGGCCGGCTCCACCACGATGGCGCCGCGCTCGCGCAGGGTGGCGACATTGGCGCGGGTGGCGGGGTGCTCCCACATCTCGGTGTGCATGGCGGGCGCGAAGACCACCGGGCAGCGCGCGGTGAGCAGGGTGTTGGTGAGCAGGTCGTCGGCGGCGCCGTGGGCCGCCTTGGCCAGCAGGTCGGCGGTGGCCGGCGCGACCAGCACCAGGTCGGCGCCCTGGCCGATCCGGACGTGCGGCACCTCGTGCACGGACTCCCAGACCTCGGTGGCCACCGGCTGCCCCGACAGGGCCGCCCAGGTGGGCGCCCCGACGAAGCGCAGCGCGGCCGCGGTGGGGACCACTCGGACGCGGTGCCCGCTCTCGGTCAGCCGGCGCAGCAGCTCGCACACCTTGTAGGCGGCGATGCCCGCGCCGACGCCCAGCACCACGGAGGCGGGCTCCCCCGGCCGGCGGGCCGGGGCGGATCGGGGCGGCACGGGGCTCAGGGCTGGAAGGTGCCGGGAGGCGGCTCGACCGGCTCGGACCGCAGCAGGCCGTCGCGGGTCTCGCGCAGCGCGATGGAGAGCGGCTTCTCCTGGACGTGGGTCTCGACCAGCGGGCCGACGTACTCCAGCAGGCCCTCGCCGAGCTGGGCGTAGTAGGCGTTGATCTGGCGGGCGCGCTTGGCGGCCATGATCACGAGACTGTACTTGCTGTCGACCACGCCGAGCAGATCGTCGATCGGCGGGTTGGTGATGCCTTCGGCAACGGGCTCCGTGCCAGCCACGATATGCGTCCCCTGGGGTAGCGGATGGGGCCCTCAGCTGCGGGCCGTACTCGTCATCAAGGCTAGCAGTTCGCCGCATACATCCTGGACGGACGTGTTGACAAGGGTCGTGTCGAACTCGTCCTCGGCGGCCAGCTCGACCCGGGCCCGCTCCAGGCGCCGCTGGATGACCTCGTCGGCCTCGGTGCCGCGGCCGACCAGGCGGCGCACCAGCTCGTCCCAGGACGGCGGCGCGAGGAAGACCAGGTAGGCATCGGGCATGGCGGCGCGCACCTGCCGGGCGCCCTGCAGCTCGACCTCCAGCAGCACCGACACGCCGGCCGACAGGCGGGCCAGCACGGGGCCGCGGGGGGTGCCGTAGCGGTTGCCGGCGAACTCGGCCCACTCCAGGAACTCGCCCCGGGCGACCATGTCGTCGAAGTGCTCGCGGGTGACGAAGAAGTACTCGATCCCGTCGCGCTCACCCGGGCGCGGCGGGCGGGTGGTGGCCGAGACCGACAGCCAGACGTCGGGTCTGGCGCGTCGCAGCTCGGCCACGACCGTGCTCTTGCCGACCCCGGAGGGGCCGGACAGGACCAGCAGTCGGCCGGGATGGCCAGCCGTTCCGTCCATGTCGCTCCTCCGGGGTCGGCAGGTGAGCCTTCACGCTATCGCAGCCGTACCGCTCGCTGCGTGCGTTCGGTGGCGGCCGACGGGTCAGGACTCGCCGCCGAACTCCTCCTGCAGGGCGGCCCGCTGGTTGGCGCCGAGGCCGCGGACGCGCCGCGATTCGGCGATGTTCAGCCGCTCCATGATCTGCTTGGCGCGGACCTTTCCGACGCCCGGCAGCGACTCAAGGAGAGCCGAAACCTTCATTTTGCCGATTACGTCGTCCTCCTGGCCGTCTTTGAGGACCGCGGCCAGAGTGGTGCCGCCGTGCTTGAGCCGGTTCTTGACTTCGGCCCGTTCCTTTCTTGCCTTAGCAGCCTTCTCAAGGGCTGCGGCGCGCTGTTCAGGTGTGAGGGGCGGAAGAGCCACGCCAGGTCACCTCGGTTTTCTCTTGTCGTAAAGAGGCGGACGCCTGCGCAAGTTAGTAGCTCAGGGGCACCGGAGGCAACGTAAAGCGGCGTTTTACTCGACATTTCTTTACAATTATCACTCTACGTGCGCACATGACTACTTTGAGTACTAGTTCCCGGCTGGGGAGGTATAAGCAGCACGTATACGAAGGTGTGATCTGTTTCTCACCTTCCGACCCCCTCCGGCTATTCGCCGGACTCCCCCGGACGCCCCCGGAGCGAATTCACCGGCCCCGTATCGCCCGATTTCGGACCTTCGCAAACCACGGGGCCGGTGACCGCAAATGGGGCTAATGCTGCCCGACGCCGGTGCGGCGCAGCGCCGCGGCGATGTGGGCGGCCGCCGCGCCGGGGTCCTGCGCGCCGGTGATGGGCCGTCCGATGACGAGGAGGTCGGCCCCCGACCGCAGCGCCTCCTCGGGGGTGGCCACCCGGGCCTGGTCCTGGTTGGCCGAGCCGGCCGGACGGACGCCGGGGGTGATCAGGGTGATGTCCGGGCCGACCTCCTCGCGCAGCGCGGCCGCCTCGTGCGGCGAGCAGACCAGCGCCCTGGCGCCCGCCTCCACCGCGAGCGCGGCCAGCCGCCGCGCCACGTCGAGCGAGCGGCCCGACATGCCGACCCGTTCGAGGTCGGCGTCGCTGAGCGAGGTGAGCACGGTGACGGCCGCGATGCACACGCCGGGCGCGGCGTCCACGGCCGAGCGGATCATGGCCGGCCCGCCGACCGCGTGCACGGTGAGGAAGGCGGGCTTGAACCGGGCGACGGAGCGGGCCGCGCCCGCGACCGTGGCCGGGATGTCGTGCAGCTTGAGGTCCAGGAAGATCTGGACACGGTTGGCCCCGCGCACGCTGGCGATGGCGTCGGGTCCGTAGCGCAGGTACAGCTCCAGCCCCACTTTGACCGTGCTGACGTGCGGGGTCACCTGCGAGGCCCACCGTGCCGCGGTCTCGAGGTCGGGGGCGTCCAGAGCGACGGCGATGGGAGCGGCCACGGGCTTGGGTCCCTTCGTTACGGGGTCGGGTCGGCGCGGCTCACCCGCGGTGGCGGAATGATCCCGGAGGCTGCTGGGGCCCGTTCTATCGGTGCCCGTTGTGCCGAGATCAAACCCGCTCAGCCGGGTGATTAGCGCGATATCCGCATGGTGGTCGGCGGCCCGCCCCCGCCGCGGCCGGCCGCGGTCCGGCGGGTGGGCCGCCCGGTGTCAGTCGAACGCGACGGCCCGGCGCGACCTGGTCCTGATCAGGCCCGCCGCGCCCTCGGGTCGGTGCGCGAGACCGACGATATCGCCCAGTCGGGAGATCTCCCGCTCGGCGAGGCCCTCCTCGATCTCGCGCTGGATGCGCAGCGCCGCCGTGGGGTCGCGGAAGGTGGCGGTGCCCACCCCCACCGCGCTCGCCCCCGCGAGCAGCATCTCCAGCGCGTCCTGACCGGTCTGCACGCCGCCGATGCCGATGATCGGCACGTCGGGGAGGGCGGCGTGCACCCGGTAGACGCAGCGGACCGCGATCGGCCGGATGGCCGGGCCGGACAGCCCGCCGGTGGAACCGGCCAGACCTGGCCGCAGCGTGGTGGTGTCGATCACCATGCCGGGGATGGTGTTGATCATCGCGAGCAGCCCGGCGCCGGCCGACACGCAGGCGCGGGCCACCTCCACGATGTCGGCGCCGTCGGGCGCCAGCTTGGCGATCACCGGCAGGTCGGGGCGGACGGCCGCCACCACCGACGCCACCACCTCCGCCGCCGCCTCGGGCTCGGCCGCGAAGGTGCGCTCGCGCTCCGTCGCCTGCGCGCACGACAGGTTCACCTCGACGGCGCTGATGCCGGGCGCGTCGGACAGCCGGGCCGCGACCTCGGCGTACTCGCCGGTGTGGGCGCCGGCGACCGACACGATCGTGCGCGCGCCGCGCGACAGCAGCCACGGCAGGTCGCGCTGGAGGAACACGTCGACTCCGGGGCCCTGCAGGCCGATGGAGTTGAGCATGCCCGACGCCGACTCCGCCAGCCGGGGGGTGGGGCGGCCTGAGCGGGGCTGGGCCATGATGGACTTGGTCACCAGCGCGCCCAGCCGGGCGATGTCGAAGAACTGCGCCAGCTCCCGCCCCGCGCCCGCGCAGCCCGCCGCCGCCAGCACCGGGTTGGCCAGCTCCACCGGGCCCAGCCGGGCGGTGAGGTCAACACTCACGCCGCACCTCCCCTCACTCGCAAAACCGCTACTGCCCGATCTCGGTGCTGGCGGAGTCGTCGGGGCGGGCCTTCCAGCCGGGCGCGCCCAGGGCGTCGAACGGGATGGTGCCGACGTCGTCGAAGCGCACCTGCTCGCCGCGGAACACCGGGCCGTCGACGCAGGAGCGCAGCATACGGGTGACACCGTCGTCGCCGACGACCGGCAGCACGCAGGTCATGCACAGGCCGATCCCGCAGGCCATCCGCTCCTCCACCGCGACCTGCGCCGGGACGCCGTACTTGGCGGCGATGGCGGTGACGGTGCGCAGCACCGGCAGCGGCCCCACGCCGTACACCACGTCGGCGCGGGCGTCCTCGATGACCTGGGGCAGCGCGTCGGTGACCCGGCCGCGCAGGCCGAGCGAGCCGTCGCGGGTGGCGAAGGTGGCGGTCTCGCCCACCCGGCGGGCGGCCAGCGCGCCGAAGACGCGCTGCGCCCCGGCCGCCCCCAGCACGAAGTCCACCCGGCAGCCGCGGCGGCGCAGGGTGTGGGCGAGCGGGAACAGCGGCGAGGCGCCGTGGCCGTCGCCGACCAGCACGCAGTTCACCGGGTCGCGCGGCAGCGGGAAGGGGCGGCCGAGCGGGCCGGTGACGTCGAGCAGGTCGCGGGAGCGGCACTCCGACAGCCAGGAGGTGCCGCGCCCGCGCACCTCGAAGACGAACTCGACGGTGCCGCCGTAGTCGGGCTTGACGTCATGGATGAAGAAGGCCCGCCGCGCCAGCATGCTGGAGGTGTCGCCGCCGACCGCCACCGCCACGAACTGGCCGGCGCGGAAGCGCTCGGCCACCCCGGGGGCCACCACCGTGATGGCGTGGTAGGTGTCGACGCGCCGCACGGTCAGCACCGGGCTGCGCATCTGCACCGGTTTGATCGTTCTCACGGCTCACCCTGGCGGCTGATACGGGACATCCCCCGACATTATCCCGGACCTGCGCTGCGAATCCGCTCGGCGTGCTCCTGGAGCGACCGGACCCCGATCGCGCCGCCCGCGACCGCCTCCACCCCCTGCACCGCCGCGGCTAGGCCCTGCACGGTGGTGACGCTGGGCACACCGCGCACGACGGCCGCGGTGCGGATCTCGTAGCCGTCCAGGCGCGGCCCGGACTGGCCGGGGCTGCCGAAGGGGGTGTTGACGATGAGGTCGACCTCGCCGCGGTGGATCAGGTCGACCACGGTCGGCTCGCCGCCGGGGCCCCGCCCCTCGCTCAGCTTCCGCACCACCTGCGCGTTCACGCCGTTGCGGCGCAGCACCTCGGCGGTGCCCTTGGTGGCCAGGATCTCGAAGCCGAGGTCGGCCAGCCGCTTGACCGGGAAGATCATCGCGCGCTTGTCGCGGTTGGCCACCGACACGAAGACGCGGCCGCGGGTGGGCAGCGCCCCGTAGGCGGCCTGCTGCGACTTGGCGTAGGCGGTGCCGAAGTAGGCGTCGAAGCCCATCACCTCGCCGGTGGAGCGCATCTCCGGCCCGAGCACGGTGTCGACGCCGCGGCCGTACTTGTCGATGAAGCGGTTGAACGGGAGCACCGCCTCCTTGACGGCGACGGGCGCGTCCATCGGCAGGTCGCCGCCGTCGCCCTCGGCCGGCAGCAGGCCCTCGGCGCGCAGCTGCGCCACGGTGGCGCCCAGCATGAGCCGGGCCGCCGCCTTGGCCAGCGGCACGGCGGTCGCCTTGGACACGAAGGGCACCGTGCGCGAGGCGCGGGGGTTGGCCTCCAGCACGTACAGCACCCCGGCGGCCAGCGCGTACTGGACGTTGAGCAGCCCGCGCACGCCCACGCCGCGGGCGATCGCCTCGGTGGAGGCGCGGATGCGCTTGATGTCGACGCCGCCCAGGGTGATCGGCGGCAGCGCGCAGGCGGAGTCGCCGGAGTGGATGCCGGCCTCCTCGATGTGCTCCATCACACCGCCGAGGTACAGCTCCTCGCCGTCGAAGAGCGCGTCGACGTCGATCTCGATCGCGTCGTCCAGGAAGCGGTCGACCAGCATGGGGTGGGCCGGGTCGATGTTCGCGCCCTGCTTGTCCAGGTAGTCGCGGAGCATCTCCTCGGTGTAGACGATCTCCATGCCGCGGCCGCCCAGCACGTAGGAGGGGCGGACCAGCACCGGGTAGCCGATCTCGTCGGCGATCGCCTTGGCCTCGTCGAAGGAGACCGCGGTGCCGTGCTTGGGCGCGGGCAGCCCGGCCCTGGCCAGCACGCCGCCGAAGGCGCCGCGGTCCTCGGCCAGGTCGATGCTCTCGGGGCTGGTGCCGACGATGGGCACCCCCGCGTCCTTGAGCTGCTGGGCCAGGCCGAGCGGGGTCTGCCCGCCCAGCTGCACGATGACGCCGACGACCTCGCCCGCCGCCTGCTCGGCGCGGACCACCTCCAGCACGTCCTCCAGGGTCAGCGGCTCGAAGTACAGGCGGTCGCTGGTGTCGTAGTCGGTGGAGACGGTCTCGGGGTTGCAGTTGACCATGACGGTCTCGTAGCCCGCCTCGGCCAGCGCGAAGGAGGCGTGCACGCAGGAGTAGTCGAACTCCACGCCCTGGCCGATGCGGTTGGGGCCCGAGCCCAGGATGATCACCTTGGGCCTGGCGCCCTGCGGGACCTCGGTCTCCTCGTCGTAGCTGGAGTACAGGTACGGCGTCTCGGCGGCGAACTCCGCGGCGCAGGTGTCGACGGTCAGGTAGACCGGGTGCACGCCCAGGGCGTCGCGCAGCTCGCGCAGCACGGTCTCGGAGCGGCCGGTGATCTGGGCGATCTGCGCGTCGGACAGGCCGTGCGACTTGGCCAGCCGCAGCAGTTCGGCGGTGAGCTGCGGCGCGGCGGCCAGCTCGCGGGCGACCTCCTCCACGGCCAGCAGCTGGTCCAGGAACCAGGGGTCGATGCCGGTGGCGTCGTGCAGCTCGGCCACTGTCGCGCCCGCGCGCAGCGCCTGGTGGACCAGGTGCAGCCGGCCGTCGGTGGGGGTGGCGGCGCGGGCGACCAGCTCGGCGCGGTCGCCGGGCGGCTCGGCCCAGGAGAACGGGGCGCCCGGCTTCTCCAGCGAGCGCAGCGCCTTGCCCAGCGCCTCAGGGAAGGAGCGGCCGATGGCCATCGCCTCGCCGACCGACTTCATCGTGGTGGTGAGGGCCGGGTCGGCGCCGGGGAACTTCTCGAAGGCGAAGCGGGGCACCTTGACCACGACGTAGTCCAGGCTCGGCTCGAAGCTGGCCGGGGTCTGCCGGGTGATGTCGTTGGGGATCTCGTCCAGGGTGTAGCCGACGGCCAGCCGCGCGGCGATCTTGGCGATCGGGAAGCCGGTCGCCTTGGAGGCGAGCGCCGAGGAGCGCGAGACCCGCGGGTTCATCTCGATGACGACGACGCGGCCGGTCTCGGGCTGGACCGCGAACTGGATGTTGCAGCCGCCGGTGTCGACGCCCACGGCGCGGATGACCGCGATGCCCAT
This sequence comes from Allonocardiopsis opalescens, assembly GCF_003002095.1. Taxonomy (GTDB): domain Bacteria; phylum Actinomycetota; class Actinomycetes; order Streptosporangiales; family Streptosporangiaceae; genus Allonocardiopsis; species Allonocardiopsis opalescens. The sequence goes on from NZ_PVZC01000006.1 coordinate 15,590, forward strand.
GTCGCGCAGCGCCTGGTACTCGCGGTCGGTGAGGGTCATGGCGGGCGCGACGGTGATGGAGTCGCCGGTGTGCACGCCCATCGGGTCCAGGTTCTCGATGGAGCAGACCACGACGACGTTGTCGTTGGCGTCGCGCATCAGCTCCAGCTCGTACTCCTTCCAGCCGAGCACGGACTCTTCCAGCAGCACCTCGGTGGTCGGTGACAGGGCCAGGCCCTGGCCGGCGATGCGGCGCAGCTCGTCGGCGTCGTGGGCGAAGCCGGAGCCGGCGCCGCCCATCGTGAAGGAGGGCCGCACCACCACGGGGTAGCCCAGCTCGTCGGCGGCGGCCAGGCACTCCTCGACGGTGCGGCAGACGGTGGAGCGGGCGGACTCGGCGCCGATCGCGGCGACGATCTCCTTGAAGCGCTCGCGGTCCTCGCCGGCCTGGATGGCGTCGATGTTGGCGCCGATCAGCTCGACGCCGTACTTCTCCAGCACCCCGGCCTCGTGCAGCGCCACGGCGGTGTTCAGCGCGGTCTGGCCGCCCAGGGTGGGCAGCAGCGCGTCGGGCCGCTCCTTGGCGATGATCTTCTCGACGAACTCGGGGGTGATGGGCTCGACGTAGGTGGCGTCGGCGAACTCCGGGTCGGTCATGATCGTGGCCGGGTTGGAGTTCACCAGTACGACCCGCAGGCCCTCGGCCTTGAGCACCCGGCAGGCCTGGGTGCCGGAGTAGTCGAACTCGCACGCCTGCCCGATGACGATCGGCCCGGAGCCGATCACCAGGACGGAGGAGAGATCGCTACGACGTGGCATGGACGGTGCCGCCTTCCTGGACGCCCTTGGGGCCGGACCGCTCCATCAGGGTGACGAACGCGTCGAAAAGCTCGGCGGCGTCGTGCGGTCCGGCGGCGGCCTCGGGGTGGTACTGGACGCTGAACGCGGGCCGGTCGAGCAGCCGCAGGCCCTCGACCACGCCGTCGTTGAGGTCGACGTGGCTGACCTCGGCCCACCCGTAGGGGGTGTCGAAGGGCCCGTCGAGGGGCGCGTCCACCGCGAAGCCGTGGTTGTGGCTGGTGATGTGGACCCGTCCGGTCCTGCGGTCCTGGACGGGCTGGTTCACGCCGCGGTGGCCGAAGCGGAGCTTGTAGGTGCCCAGCGACAGCGCGCGGCCGAGGATCTGGTTGCCGAAGCAGATGCCGAAGACCGGGCGGCCGGCCGCCAGCACGCCGCGCATCGCGGCGACCGGCCCCTCGGCGGTGGCGGGGTCGCCGGGGCCGTTGCTGAAGAAGACGCCGTCGGGGTCCAGGGCGAGGATGTCGGCGGCGGTGGCGCTCGCGGGCAGCACGTGCACCTCGCAGCCGCGCTCGGCCAGCCGCTGCGGGGTCATCGCCTTGATGCCGAGGTCGACGGCGGCCACCCGCAGCCGGGCCGGGGCGCCGCCGGGCGGGGCCACCACGTAGGGCTCGGCGGTGGTGACCTCGGCGGCGAGTTCGGCGCCGGCCATCGCCGGGCTGGTGCGGACCCGTGCCAGCAGGGTCTCGGGGTCGGTGCCGACGGTGCTGATGGCGGCGCGCATCGCGCCGCGCTCGCGCAGGTGGCGGGTGAGGGCGCGGGTGCCGCGGATGGCCAGCCCGACCACGCCCTGCCGCTGGAGCTCGGCGTCCAGGCTGCGGGTGGAGCGCCAGTTGGACGGCACCCGCGCGGGCTCGCGCACCACGTAGCCGGCCACCCAGATCCGGCCGGACTCCGGGTCGTCGTCGTTGACGCCGGTGTTGCCGATGTGGGGGGCGGTCATCGCCACGATCTGGCGGTGGTAGGAGGGGTCGGTCAGCGTCTCCTGGTAGCCGGTCATCGCGGTGTTGAAGACCATCTCGCCGAAGGTCTCCCCCACCGCGCCGAAGGCGCGGCCGTGGAAGGTGCGGCCGTCCTCCAGGACCAGGATGCCCTCTACGGCCGGGGCGATCACGCGGCCCGTCGCAGCGGGCCGCTGTTCATCAGCGGTGCTCATACCAGTTTCCCGTCCAGTACGGTCGGCCGGCCGCGCAGGAGGGTGGCGACGACGCGGCCGGGCAGTTCGATGCCCAGGTAGGGCGTGTTGCGGCTCTTGGAGGCGAAGGACCGGGGGTCGACGCGGCCGCGCGGCGCGGGGTCGTACAGGGTGAGGTTGGCGGGCTCGCCGGGCTCCAGCGGGCGGCCCTGGGTGGCCAGCCGGCCGATGCGCGCGGGCGCGGCCGACATGCGCTCGGCCACCCCGGCCCAGTCGAGCAGGCCGGTCTCGACCATGGTGAGGTGCACGACGGACAGCGCGGTCTCCAGGCCGACCATGCCCATGGCGGCGTAGGACCACTCCGACTCCTTGGCCTCCACCGGGTGCGGGGCGTGGTCGGTGGCGACGCAGTCGATGGTGCCGTCGGCCAGCCCGGCGCGCAGGGCGTGGACGTCCTCGGCGGTGCGCAGCGGCGGGTTCACCTTGTAGGCGGGGTCGTAGTGCTGCACCAGGTCGTCGGTGAGCAGCAGGTGGTGCGGGGTGACCTCGGCGGTCACCTGGGTGCCGCGGCTCTTGGCCCAGCGCAGGATCTCCACCGAGCCGGCGGTGGAGACGTGGCAGACGTGCAGCCGGGAGCCGACGTGCGCGGCGAGCAGGCAGTCGCGGGCGATGATCGCCTCCTCGGCCACCGCGGGCCAGCCCGCCAGGCCGAGGCGGGCCGAGACGGCGCCCTCGTTCATCTGGGCGCCCTCGGTGAGCCGCGGCTCCTGGGCGTGCTGGGCGATGACGCCGTCGAAGGCCTTGACGTACTCCAGGGCGCGGCGCATCAGCAGGGCGTCGGACACGCAGTGGCCGTCGTCGGAGAAGACCCGCACCCGGGCCTTGGAGTCGGCCATCGCGCCCAGTTCGGCCAGCCGGCTGCCGGCGATGCCCTGGGTGACGGCGCCGACCGGCCACACGTCGCAGTGGCCGGCCTCCTGGCCGAGCCGCCAGACCTGCTCGACCACGCCCGCGGTGTCGGCGACGGGGTCGGTGTTGGCCATGGCGTGCACGGCGGTGAAGCCGCCGCGGGCGGCGGCGCGGGTGCCGCTGGCCACCGTCTCGGCGTCCTCGCGGCCGGGCTCGCGCAGGTGGGTGTGCAGGTCGACCAGGCCGGGCAGCGCGATCAGGCCGCTGCCGTCGACGCGCACGGCGCCGGCGGCCGGGCCGGCGTCGGAGACCTCGGCGATCCGGCCGTCCTCGACCGCGATGTTGGCGGTGCGCAGCGCGCCGCCGGGCCCGGGCAGCGCTGCGCCCGCGATGTGCAGCCGGCGCGGGCGGCCGCCGCCGGCCGCCGCGCCCGTCTCCGTCGTCACGGTGTGGGTCACCGCTCTCCTCCCCCGAGTGCCGGTTCCGATCCGCCCAGCAGCAGGTACAGGACGGCCATGCGCACGCTGACGCCGTTGGCGACCTGCTCGACGATGGTCGACCTGGGCGAGTCGGCCACCTCCGCGGCGATCTCCATGCCCCGGTTCATCGGGCCGGGGTGCATCACGATGGCGTCGTCGGGCAGCCGCGCCATCCGCTCGGCGTCCAGGCCGTAGCGGCGGCTGTACTCGCGTGCGCTGGGGAAGTACGCCGCCTGCATGCGCTCGCGCTGCACCCGCAGCATCATCACGACGTCGCTCTTGGGCAGCGCGGAGTCGAGGTCGTAGGCGACCTCGCACGGCCAGGTCTCGACCGCCACCGGCAGCAGGGTGGGCGGCGCGACCAGGGTGACCTGGGCGCCGAGGGTGTGCAGCAGGGCGACGTTGGAGCGGGCCACCCGGCTGTGCAGCACGTCGCCGACGATGGTGACCCGCAGGTCGGCCAGCCGGCCGAGTCTGCGGCGCATCGTGAAGGCGTCCAGCAGCGCCTGGGTGGGGTGCTCGTGGGTGCCGTCGCCCGCGTTGATCACGCTGCCGCGGACCCACTCGGCCAGCCGGTAGGGGGCGCCCGAGGCGTTGTGCCGGATCACCACGCCGTCGGCGCCCATGGCCTCCAGGGTGAGCGCGGTGTCCTTCAGGCTCTCGCCCTTGGACACGCTCGACCCCTTGACGGCGAAGTTCAGCACGTCGGCGGAGAGCCGCTTGGCGGCGGCCTCGAAGGAGATGCGGGTGCGGGTGGAGTCCTCGAAGAAGAGGTTCACCACGGTGCGCCCGCGCAGGGTGGGCAGCTTCTTGACCGAGCGGTCGCCGACCTGCGCCAGCTCCTCGGCGGTGTCCAGGATGAGCACGGCGTCGGAGTGGGAGAGGTCCGCGGCCGAGATGAGGTGCAGCATCAGCGCGGGTCCCTTCCGTCGCGTTCGCGCCCGGCTCCGGGGGTGTCGGCGCGCTTGTCCAGCAGCACGGCGTCGCGGCCGTCGTTCTCGGCCAGCTGCACCTTGACCGTCTCGCGCAGCGAGGTGGGCAGGTTCTTGCCGACGTAGTCGGCCCGGATGGGCAGCTGGCGGTGGCCGCGGTCGACCAGGATGGCCAGCTGCACGGCGCGGGGGCGGCCGAGGTCGCCCAGGGCGTCCAGGGCGGCGCGCACGGTGCGGCCGGAGAAGAGCACGTCGTCGACGAGCACCACCAGGCGGCCGTCGACGCCGTCGGGCGGGAGCTCGGTGCGGCCCAGGGCGCGGGCCGGGCGCAGCCGCAGGTCGTCGCGGTACATCGTGATGTCGAGCGAGCCCCACGGGACCGGGCGGCCCTCGACCTCCTCGATCCGGCGGGCCAGCCGCTCGGCGAGGGTGACGCCGCGGGTGGGGATGCCCAACAGGACGATGTCGGTGCCGCCCTTGGTGCGCTCCAGGATCTCGTGCGCGATCCGGGTGAGCGCCCGCCGGATGTCGGGGCCCTCCAGGACGGCACGGGCGGAGGTGTGGTCTTGCTCACCTTCGCGCCGTCCGGGCGGTCCGCCGGACGGTGGCGCCGGCGTCTGCGACCATGGGCCGGAGGGCGCGGCGGATTCGGCGGGTTCGGCAGGCATGGAGAGGCAGACCTCCTTCCCCGCCTCACGGGACGGGTCGTTAAAGGACGTCGAACGTCCACACCGTACCAGCAGCGCCCCCGTGGTCGATCTGGTGCTGACCTGCGGCAGTGTGCGCTGTGTAACAGGTGGAGATCGATTTCCGCCCGCCCGCCGCGCCGCCTGGCGCGTCCGGCCGAAGCGCCCCCGCGAGCCCGCCGACGGCGAAAAGCCCTGCTATGCAAGGGATTCCAACATCGGCGCCGGACCGTAATGTCGGAAACGTGGTCGTTCGCGGCCCGTATCCGGGGCGCGCATAAGGACACCGATTGGACCCGTTTTTGACATTGAGCTTGACCTGGGGGCGCTACCGTTTTACCGTCACTGTCCGTAACCAAACCAGGCGAGGCGACCGGGGGCCACCCGCCTGTGCGGAAGATTCGAAACAGGCCGGGAGCCGAGACCATGCCATCCGAATACGCGAAATCGCTCGGGGCGCGCCTGCGCGCCATCCGCACCCAGCAGGGGCTGTCCCTCCACGGGGTCGAGGAGAAGTCGCACGGCCGCTGGAAGGCGGTCGTGGTGGGCTCGTACGAGCGCGGCGACCGCGCCGTCACGGTGCAGAAGCTCGCCGAACTGGCCGACTTCTACGGGGTGCCCGTGTCCGAGCTGCTGCCCGGCGGGGTGACGCCGAGCCCGCTCGGCCCCACGCCGAAGCTGGTCATCGACCTTGAGCGCATGCAGCAGCTGCCCAAGGAGAAGGCCGGGCCGCTGGCGCGCTACGTGGCGACCATCCAGAGCCAGCGCGGCGACTACAACGGCAAGGTGCTGTCCATCCGCCAGGAGGACCTGCGCTCGCTCGCCGTCATCTACGACAAGTCGCCCAGCGACCTCACCGAGGAGCTGATCGGCTGGGGCGTGCTCGACCCGGAGGCGCGGCGCGCCGTCGACTCCTTCTGACGGCGGCCGGCCGCGCCCCCGCGGCGGCCGACGGCTCGGAGCCGGACCCGGCCAGGCGGCACGCTTCCCCGTCACCTGGCCGGGCCGTCACGGCCTGCGCCGCTCCAGCGGCAGCACCGGCTGCCCGGGCAGGCCCAGCGTGGTCTCGACCAGCGCCAGGAAGGTCTGGGCGTCCTCCATCAGGGCATCGGCGTCGGCCTCCGCGACGGCCTGGCCCGCCTCGGCCGCGGCCCGCTTGTCGGCGCCGCCGGCGAAGAAGGCCGCCCAGCCGTTGAGCTCGGGCGCCGCCTCGCTCAGCAGCTCCCACGCACTGCGCACCCGGCGCCGGCCCGTGCCGGTGAGCGGATGGCTGCGCGCCGCCACCACGGTGGCGGCCGCGCGCAGCGCGGCGAGGTGGGCCTCGACGTAGCGCAGTCCCGGGGTGGGCGCGTCGATCGCCTCCAGGAGGTGGCGGCGGGCGTCGGAGAGGATGGCGAGCACCGATGGCGACAGCTTCGGCTGGTCGCTGACGGTCGAGAGAGTGGGGTCGGATCCGGTCGGCGCGTCGTTCATGGTGTCGGCCTCCTTGCCTCGGAGAGACGCGGCCCGGTTGGGCGGGAGGCTTCCCCTCCTCCCGCCCAACCGCCCGTGCGAGGGACCTCCCGGGGGCACGAGAGAAGCGGTCCCACGCAGACCGGCACGCTGCCCCTGACCGCAGCGACCGGCACGGTTGACATCCACACAATCGAACGTGCGTTCGACTCGACTCCAGTAAACCCGGCACCGCGGGCCGAGTCAAGGAGTTTCGAATCCCTGTTCGATGCGTGCATGGCCTCACGGTAAGCCGGGGCTCTGACACTCGCGGGCTTCGCTAGCATTCGGCCATGCACCCACGCGTGGAGAAGGTCGCCGCCCGGCTGCGCGAGCTGTCCGTCGAAGGGGCCGTGCGCGAACTGCCCGAGCCCGCGCCGTCCGCGGCCACCGCCGCCGCCCAGCTCGGCTGCGAGGTCGGTGCGATCGCCAACAGCCTGCTGTTCGCCTCGGTCGCCGCCGAGGGCGCCGAGCCGCGCCCGCTGCTCGTCCTCACCAGCGGCGCACACCGCGTCGACACCGCCCACGTCGCGGCCCTGATCGGCGCCGCCGCCGTCCGCCGCGCCGACCCCGACTTCGTCCGCGCCGCCACCGGCCAGCCCATCGGCGGCGTCGCCCCCGTCGGCCACCCCTCCCCCGTGCGGACCCTGGTCGACACCTGGCTGGCCCGCCACCCCGTCGTCTGGGCCGCCGCCGGCCACCCGCACACCGTCTTCCCGACCAGCTTCGCCGAACTGGTCCGCATCACCGGCGGCGAAGCGGTCGACGTGGTGCCCGGTCCCGACGAAGGCGGCGAAGCGCGCCGCTAGCACCGGCCGGCCCGGCCGAGACGGTGCGATCCCGTCCCGGCACGCACCACAATGAACGCATGGAGACCACCCCGGCGGTCGGGTTCAGCGAACTCGCGGCGCCCGCGTTCCGGCACGCGCTGCCGGCGCTGCTGGAGATCTACCAGTCGGCCAAGCGGCCGCCCGCCGAGCAGCTGCCGGGGCGGCGCGACATCCTGACCGAGCACTCCGGCCATCCCCGGTTCCGCGCGGTGGTGGCCGACGTGGCGGGCGAGCCCGTCGGCTTCGGCTACGGCTTCCACGGCGCGCCCGGCCAGTGGTGGCACGACGTGGTCGGCTCCGGCATCACCCAGGCGACCGGCCCGCACGAGTACGGGCGGTGGCTGGGCGACGCCTGGGAGCTGGCCGAGCTGCACGTGCGGCCCGGCTGGCAGGCGCGCGGGATCGGCAGGGCGCTGCTGGACCGGCTGTCGCGCGGCCTGCCGGAGCGCACCGCCGTGCTGTCGACGCCCGACGTGGAGTCGCGGGCGCGCCGGCTCTACCGGTCGGTGGGCTTCGCCGACGTGCTGACCGGCTTCTTCTTCCCGGGCTCCGGCGAGCCCTACGCCGTGATGGGCGCGCGGCTGCCGCTGGCCGGCTCGGGGGCGCTCAGCCGCTGGTAGATCTCGCGGGTGGCCGTGGAGCGGTTCATGGTGATGAAGTGGATGCCGGGCACGCCCTCGTCGAGCAGCCGCTGGCACATCCGGGTGGCCTGGTCCATGCCGATCTCGCGCACGGCGGCGGGGTCGTCGGCCACCGCCTCGAACTGCGCGGCCAGCGCGGGCGGGAAAGGCGCCCCCGACAGCTGCACCGAGCGCTCGATGGTGCCGAAGCGGGTCACCGGCATCACCCCGGCCAGGATGGGCACCTCGCAGCCGGCCGCCGCCACCCGGTCGCGCAGCCGCAGGTAGTCGTCGGCGTCGAAGAACATCTGGGTGATGGCGTAGTCGGCGCCGGCCCGGCACTTGCGGACGAAGTGCTCGGTGTCGGAGGCGATGTCGGGCGAGCGGGGGTGCTTGTAGGGGAAGGCGGCGACGCCGACGCAGAAGTCGCCGCTGCCGCGCAGCAGCCGGACCAGCTCCTCGGCGTAATCGACGCCCTCGGGGTGCCGGACCCACTCGCCCTGGGGGTCGCCGGGAGGGTCGCCGCGCACCGCGAGGACGTTGCAGACCCCCACCGAGGCGAAGCGCCCGGCGAGGTGGCGCAGCTCGCGCACGGAGTGGTTCACCGCGGTGAGGTGCGCGACCGGCAGCAGGGTGGTGTCGGTGGCGATCCGCTCGGTGGTGTCGACGGTGCGGTCGCGGGTGCCGCCGCCGGCGCCGTAGGTGACCGAGATGAAGGACGGGCGCAGCGCCTCCAGATCGCGGATGGACCGCCACAGCACGCGCTCGCCGTCGTCGGACTTGGGCGGGAAGAACTCGAAGGAGAAGGTCGGCCGCCCCTCGGCCAGCAGCTCGCGGATGTGCCGGCGGTGGTGCGGCCGGGCGGACCCGCGCGGTTCGGCAAGCATGGCGCCAAGACTAGCCAAGAAGGGCCGGTGCGGTGCGCCCGCTCGCCCGGATCGGCGGCCCGGCGGCGCCGCCGGGCACGGAAACGCGCCGACGGCCTGGTGTGGTGTTCGCGCAGGCGCGCGTTACCCTCGACCGCATGGTGATCGCGCGTCCGGCCGACGACGAGCTGCGCGGCCGTTTCGCGGCCGCGCTCGACGACTTCCTCGACGGGCAGCGCCCCGGCCTGCTCGCCATCGGCGCGGAGCTGGCCCCGGTGCACGACGCCATGCGCGACTTCGTCGCGGGCGGCAAGCGGCTGCGCCCGTCGTTCTGCTACTGGGGCTGGCGCGGCGCCGGGCGTCCCGACGACCCCGGCGTGGTGGCGGCGGCCGCCTCGCTGGAGCTGCTCCAGGGCTGCGCCCTGGTCCACGACGACCTGATCGACGGCAGCGACACCCGGCGCGGCAGCCCATCGGTGCACCGCAGGTTCGGCAAGCTGCACGCCCGCGAGGGCTGGCTCGGCTCCGACGACGCCTTCGGCTCGGGCGCCGCGATCCTGATCGGCGACCTCTTCCTCGCCTGGTCGGAGGAGATGTACCGGCGTAGCGGCCTGGACACCGCGGCGCTGGCCGCCGGGGGGCCGGTGTACGCCGCCATGCGCACCGAGGTGATGGCCGGCCAGTACCTTGACCTGATCGGGCAGGTCTCGGGGGCCGAGTCGGCCGAGACGGCGCTGCGGGTGGTGCGCTACAAGACCGCCAAGTACACCATCGAGCGGCCGCTGCACCTGGGGGCGGCGCTGGCCGGCGCGCTGGACGCGCTCGGCCCGGTGTACACCGCGTACGGCCTGCCGCTCGGCGTCGCCTTCCAGCTCCGCGACGACGTGCTCGGCGTCTTCGGCGATCCGGCCGAGACCGGCAAGCCGGCAGGCGACGACCTGCGCGAGGGCAAGCGCACCGTGCTGGCCGCCGAGACCCTGCGCCGGGCCGCGCCGCCGGCGGCGGCGGAGTTCCGGCGCTGCCTGGGCGACCCCGCGCTCGGCCCCGACGCGGTCGACCGGCTGCGCGAGATCATCGAGGGCTGCGGGGCGCTGGCCGCCTGCGAGCGGCACATCGAGACCTACGCGGCCGAGGCGACGGCGGCGCTGGACAGCCCCGCCCTGGACCCGGTCAGCCGTAGCGCGCTGGCCGGGCTGGCGGTGGCGGCCACCGTCCGGCGCACCTGATCACGGGATCATAACGGCGCGGTACCGCCTTCGGCCGGTTCGCCGGAGTTCCGGCAGGCTGGGCGGCGGACACGATATGTCTCATTATGTCGGCCGCTGGGCCCTCCGCGTCCGCCTGCCGTTCCGCCTTCGACCGCCCGCCGCAACCGACCAGGCCGTGGAGTCCCGATGAGCGATCCCGCACCCGACAGACCCGCCCCCGGTCCCGCGGCCCGGGGCCCGGTGCAGCCCCGCGAGCGCTCGCTCGCGCCCGACCTGGCCAGGGGCGCGGCGCTGCTGTTCATCGCGCTGGCCAACAGCCCGCTGTTCCTGTGGGGCCAGGAGATCGGACTGCGCGGGAAGCTGGCGGGCGGCTCGCTCGCCGACCGGGTGGTGAACTTCGCGCTGCTGACCTTCGTCGACGGCCGCGCGTACCCGATGTTCGCCTTCCTGTTCGGCTACGGCATGGTGCAGCTGGCCGGCCGCCAGGAGGCCGCGGGGGTCGACCGGGCCGCCACCCGCAGGGTGCTGATGCGGCGCAACGGCTGGCTGGTGGCCTTCGGCGCAGTGCACGGACTGCTGCTGTTCTCCGGCGACATCCTCGGCCCCTACGGCGTGTGCGGGCTGCTGATCACCGCCTTCCTGCTGTTCAGCCGGGAGGGCAGTCTGCGCGTGGTGGTGTGGATCTGGATGGGCGTGCTGGCCGTCGGCTCGCTGTTCAGCCTGGTCGGCCTGGCCGTCACCCTGGCGCTGATGACGGAACCGGGGCCGGCCGGGGCGACGAGCTTCGTCCTTCAGTCGGTGAGCGCGCCCGACTACCCCGCCTCGGTGGTGGACCGGCTGATCGAGTGGCCGGCCAGCGCCGTCGGGCTCGGCGTCTTCCTGATCCCGGCCGTGCTGACCGGGGTCTGGGCCGCCCGGCACCGGCTGCTGGACGACCCCGCCGCGCACCGCCGCACGCTGGTGCTGGTCGCCGTCGTGGGCCTCGGCGCCGCCTACCTCGGCGGCGCGCCGCTCGGACTGGCCGCGGCCGGCGCCTTCCCCACCGACGAGGCGGTGGCGGGCAGCGCCTTCGGCCTGCACTACCTGACCGGCCTGGCGGCCGGCCCGGGCTACGCGGCGCTGTTCGGGCTGGTCGCGCTCTGGTTCGAGGGGCGCCGCGCCGGCACGCCCGCCGGCTCCGCGCCGCCGGCCCACCAAGGCGTGATCGGGGCGCTCGCCGCGCTGGGGCGCCGCTCGCTGTCGGGCTACCTCGTCCAGTCCGTCGTCTGGGTGGCGCTGTTCTCGCCCTACACGCTGGCACTGGGCGCGCAGCTGGGCAACGCGGCGACGGCCGCGCTGGCCGGCGCCACCTGGCTGGCCACGGTGGCAGCGGCCTGGCTGCTCGAACGCTACGGCCGGCGCGCCCCGGCCGAGGTCCTGCTGCGCCGACTCGCCTACGGCCGTCCAGCGCCGCGCCCGGGCGGCTGAGCGCGGTGCTCAGCCGTCGCGGCGGGTGATCGGCGGGTGCAGCACCTGGGTGTCGCCGACCCGGAACAGCGCGGCCGGGCGGCCGCCCTGGCGGGCGGTGCTGCGCCCAGTGGGCACCAGGAAGCCGGGCGTGCCGGTGACCTTGCGGTGGAAGTTGCGCGGGTCCAGCGACACCCCCCACACCACCTCGTACACCCGCCGCAGTTCGGCCACGGTGAACTCCGGCGGGCAGAAGGCGGTGGCCAGCGGGGAGTACTCCAGTTTGGCGCGGGCCCGCTCCACCCCGTCGGCCAGCAGCCGGCCGTGGTCGAAGGCCAGCGCGCCGGGCCGGCCCAGCAGCTCGTCCACGTCGGCGAAGCGGGCGGCGCTGGCGTCGGTGCCCGGCCGCAGCTCGGGCAGGTGCGCGGCCAGCGCCAGGTACGCGATGGTGACCACCCGCATCCGGGGGTCGCGGCCGGGCCGGCCGTAGCTGGCGACCTGCTCCAGGTGGACGTCGGCGGCGGTGAGCCCGGTCTCCTCGGCCAGCTCCCGGGAGGCCGCCTCCGGCAGGTCCTCGTCGATGCGGACGAAGCCGCCCGGCAGCGCCCACGCCCCTGCGTAGGGGTCCACCCCCCGCTCCACCACGACCGCCCGCAGGCGGTCGTCCTGGATCGTGAGCACGATCAGGTCGACGGTGACCGCGAAGGGCGGGAAGGCGTCAGGCCGGTATCCGGTGGGCGGGGCTGGGGCGTCCATACCTGCGATCATAGTCGTCACACTGACGAGAACAGGGCTTTCGCCCCTGCCCCCGGGGCCGGCGCGGCTCACGCCCGCACCGGCCCCGGGGTGCTTCAGGGCCGCAGCCGCAGCCGGTGGAAGGCGATCCGCTCGTAGGGTCCGGCCGTACCGGTCTCGTACAGCACGCCCACGGTGGCGGCGTTGAGCTGGACCAGGTCGGAGTAGGCGGCCGGGGCGTCCGACAGCCGGTAGGAGCGCGGCCAGGACTCCCCGCCGTCCGTGCTGGCCCGCACGGTGAGCGCGCGGCGCGCCGAGGGGTCGGCGGGCGCGGCGAACAGCAGCGGCCCGCGCTCGGCCTGCAGGACGCTGCCCTGGACGACGGGGGCGGTCAGCTCGGGCTCGGGGGCGAGCGGGGCGGCGAGGGAGGCGCCGCCGTCGGTGCTCAGCGCGCTCGCCCTGGTGCCCGCGGCGGTGCCGTTCTGGTCGCGGCTGTTGACGTAGATGGTCCCGCCGGGCAGTTCGGCGACGGTGGTCTCGTTGCCGTTGACCTCGCCCTCGTAGGCGTCGTCCACGGCGCCGATCTCCCAGCTGGCGCCGCCGTCGTCGCTGTAGAGCAGGTGGGCGCCGTAGTAGGCGTCCTCGTCGCCCTGGTCGCCGCTGCCCTCGGGCGGGGCGGCGGAGTGGTTGGCGGGAACGACCAGGCGCCCGGCGTGCGGGCCCTCCTCCAGCGCGATGCCGTGCACCGGCCCGGTGGCGTACCAGCGCCAGTCGGGCCGCTTGACCTCGGCGGTGATCTCCCGGGGCTCGCTCCAGGTGGCGCCGTCGTCGTCGGAGTACTGCACCCAGACCCGGCGGCTGTCGGCGGCGTCGACCTCGCCGCGGCGGATGGCGCTCTCGTGGGCGTCGCCGGCGTTGTGGGTGCTGAGCAGCACCACCCGGCCGGTGGCGGGGTCCACCACGGGGACGGGGTTGCCGAAGGTGTTCGGGCCGTTGTCGCCGACGACCTGGAGCGGGCCCCAGCTGCGCCCGCCGTCGCCGGAGCGGCGCAGGACCAGGTCGATGTCGCCGGTGTCGCCGGCGCCGGTGCGGCGGCCCTCGGCGAAGGCGAGCAGGTCGCCGTCGGCCGCCTCGACCACGGCGGGGATGCGGAAGGTGTCGTAGCCGTCGGTGCCGGCCGCGAAGACGGTCGACTCCTGGGGCCGCGAAGCGGCCTGGGCCGGGGCGGCGGCCAGGCAGCCGGCCGCGGCCAGCGCGGCGCAGGCCGCGGCGGTGCGCAGGGTGCGGGTCATGCGGTTCCCTTCTCGATGAGTCCGGCGGCGGCGAGGTGGTCGCGGACGGCGGCCCGCTCGGCGCCGTCGAGCGGCACCATCGGGGTGCTGGTGGTGGCGTGGGCGATGGCGCCGCGCAGCCGCAGGCCCTCCTTGAAGGCGCCGATCGCGGAGGAGTACGGCCCCATCCGGGCCGGATCGCCCGCCTTGATCAGGCCGAACAGGGCGCGCAGCCGGGCCTGCTCGCGCTCGGCCGCGGCCCAGTCGCCGGCCTCGGCCGCCGCCTGGAGCCGCACGTAGCCGTGCGGGTCCACATTGCCGAGGCCGGGCACGATGCCGTGCGCGCCCAGCCGCAGGCCGACGTCGGCGATGGTCTCGGAGCCGGTGAAGACCCGGAAGCGCGGCGCGGTGACGGCTTCGAGCACCGAGCGGAGCGCGTCGATGTCGCCGCTGCTGTCCTTGAGGCCGTCGATGGCGCCCTCGTCGGCCAGTTCGGCGACCAGGCCGGGCGGGAGCTTGGTGTGGGTGAAGGACGGGATGTCGTAGGCGAGCAGCGGCAGCTCGGTGGCGGAGCGCAGCGCGCGGAAGTGGGCGCGGATCTCGGCGGGATGGGTGGGCACGTAGAAGGGCGCCGTGGCCACCAGGGCGTCGGCGCCGCCGTCGCGGGCGGCCCGGGCGTGGTCGGCGACGCGCCGGGTGGCGGTGTCCACGATCCCGGCGGCCACCGGCACCCGGCCGGCGGCGGCGTCCACGACCGTGCGCAGGGTGTGCAGCCGCTGCCGGTCGGTGAGGTAGGCGACCTCGCCGGTGGACCCGGTGACGAACAGGCCGCTCACGCCGGCGTCGACCAGGAAGTCCACCAGCCGCCGCAGCGAGGCGTCGTCGACCTCGCCGTCGGGAGTCAGCGGGGTGCACAGCGGCGGGATCACCCCCCGGTCCAGTACGGGCGGGCGCTCGGTGGCGGGAGTGGTCGTCATCGGCTGTCGGGCTCCGTTCCCTGGGTTCCCTTGGTTTCCTTGGTTTCCTTGGTTTCCTTGGTTGCTCCGGTTCCCCCGGTGGGCGCACCGCCCGGGGCGGCGGCGGGCGCGCGCAGCTCGGGCGCCACCTGGTCGGCGTCGGTGGTGTGGTCGACCATCAGGTCGGCGCCGGGGGTGAACAGCCGCTGCACGCGTGCGGGCGCGTCCACCGCGATCAGCACGATGACGACGGCGGTCAGTGCGAAGGCGAGTCCGCCAAGCGCCACCGCCAGGCTGGTGCGCTCGGCGATCTGCGCGCCGAGCACGGGCGCGACCGCGCCGCCGAGCGCGCCGACGTTGTAGGTGTAGCCGAGGCCCGCGGCGCGCCTCGTGGTGGGGAAGTAGCCGCCGACGAGCTTGGGCAGCAGGCCGGAGATGCCCTGGCCGAAGGCCTGCTGGCAGAAGAGCAGCACGCCGAGGACCACGAGCAGGTCGCCGCCGAGCCCGAAGACCGGCACGATGAAGACCAGCGAGGCCGACAGGCTGATGACGTAGGCGCGCCGGGTGCCCAGCCAGTCGCCGATGAAGCCGGCGATCCAGCAGCCCACCATGGTGCCGAAGCCGGAGAAGGCGAGCACACCGCTGACCTGCGCCGGCGTGTAGTCCAGCTCCGTCTCCAGGTAGGTGGGCAGCAGCGCCTGGATCGGCCAGGAGTACAGGAAGGCGCAGAAGACGACCACGATCAGCGTGACCATCATCGGGGTCTGCGCCCCGGCGAACTGGGCGGCGAAGGAGAGCAGTCCGGCCGCGGCGACCGCGATGAGCAGCCACACCGCCCAGCCCTGGGCGCCGACGGCGAAGATGCCGAACAGGGCCCCGGCCACCAGGACCGTCGCGATCACGTTGAGGGGCGCCCGGCGGCCGGTGTACAGCACCTCGATGAAGGACGCCTCGCGCCCGGCGGCGGCCTGGTGCTGCCAGTCGGGCGCCTCGGGGATGCTGCGGCGCAGCCACAGCGCCAGCACGATGGGCACGATGCCGACGAAGAACAGCGCCCGCCAGCCGAGGGCCGGCACGATCAGCGCGTAGGCCTGCGCGGCCAGTACGCCGCCGAGGGAGAAGCCGGAGATCAGGAAGCCGCTGGCGCGGTTGCGCAGCGCCCGGGGCCAGCTCTCGATGACGTAGGTGGCGCTGGCGCTGTACTCGCCGGCCATGCCGATGCCCACCACCAGCCGGGCGATGAACAGGGTCCAGTAGCCGACGGCGAGCCCGCAGGCGAAGGTGCCGACGGAGTACAGCACGATGCTGGCAACCATGGCGGGCCGCCGCCCGTAGCGGTCGCCGACGGCGCCGAGCGCCAGGCCGCCGAACCAGCGCGAGATGAAGGCGGCCGACACCAGGCTCGCGGTGGCGACGGTGTCCAGGCCGAACTCGCGCCCGACCTCGGTGAGGACCAGCGTGATCAGCACGAAGTCGAAGCCGTCCATCGCGTAGCCGAGCCAGGCGGCGAAGAACGCCTTCCAGTCCTTGCGGTCGAGTTGCCGGTACCAGCGCACACCGGCCGATCGCTGGGGCGGGGACATGTGGGCCTCCACATACGGTGCCGTGATGGGGAACACGTAGGACGTGGGATGTCTGCGTACAGTACGCTCGACCGTGGCGACTGACAAGAGGAGTTCGATGGCACCGAACGGCCGGCGGCTGCAGGACCGGATCATCGACCTGATACTGGCGCGCGGGCTCGCCCCGGGGGCGCCGATGCCCGCCGAGCCGCGCCTGGTGGACGAGCTGGGCGCCAGCCGCAACTCCGTGCGCGAGGCGCTGCGCGCGCTGCACACCCTGGGCATCATCGAGATCCGGCACGGCCACGGCACCTTCGTCGGCCAGGCGCCGCTCACCGCCTTCACGCCCGGACTGCTCTACAGCACCCGCCAGTCCGTGCGCTCGGGCGCCTCGGCGCTGCGCGACATGCTGGAGATCCGCCGCACCCTGGAGGCGTCGCTGATCGAGCAGGTGGTCGAGCGGGCCGACGAGGACTTCCTGGCCGAACTGGACGCCGCCGCCTCCGCCATCGACGCGGGCGAGCTGTCAGCCGCCGACCAGCACTTCCACGAGGTCCTGTACCGGCGGGTGCCCAACCGGCTGGCCGTGGAGCTGATCGAGCTGTTCTGGACCGTCTACCACCAGGTCGAGTCCGACCTTGAGCCGCCGGGCGACGACCCCGGCGAGATCGGCCGGGCGCACCGGGTCATCGCCGACGCGGTGCGGGCGGGCGACGCCGTGCGGGCGCGCGAGGCGCTGGTGCGGCACTTCGGCGACATCGAGCAGCGGGTGGCCCGGCTGGACGCCCGCGCCTGAGGACGCTCCGCTTCGGATGATCCCCCAAATGTCAGATTGACGACAACTCTCTCCAGAGTTAGGGTCAACCCGACGATAAGGAGGATCTTCCATGGCAGACGTCCACCGCAGGCTGGTCTGGCGGCACCTGCGCTGCGGTCCGACCAGCTACGTGCGCCACCTGCGCGGGGGCCGGGTGGCGCACGAAGGCGTGGGCCTGTCGTTCTGGTACCGGGCGCTCACCGCCGCCATCAGCGAGGTGCCGGTGGGCGACCGGGAGCTGCCGCTCGGCTTCCACGCCAGGACCGCCGACTTCCAGGACGTCTCCGTCCAGGGCACGCTCACCTACCGGATCACCGATCCCGAGACCGCCGCCCGGCGGCTTGACTTCGACATCGACCCCGACCGGGGCACCTGGCGCTCGGCCCCGCTGGAGCAGCTGGGCGTGCTGCTCACCGAGACGGCGCAGCAGTACGGCATCGCCGAGATCGCCCGCCTCGGCCTGCGCGAGGCGGTCACCGAGGGCGTCGACCGCACCCGGCGGGCCGTCTCCGCCGGCCTCGCCGACGACGAGCGGCTGACCGAGACCGGCACCCAGGTGATCGGCGTGCGCGTGGTGGCGATCCGCCCCGAGGCCGAGGTCGAGCGGGCCCTGCGCACGCCCGAGCGCGAGCGCATCCAGCAGCTGGCCGACAAGGCGACCTACGAGCGGCGCGCGACCGCCGTCGAGCAGGAGCGCGCCATCGCCGAGAACGAGCTGCACAACCAGATCGAGCTGGCCGCCCGCGAGGAGCAGCTGGTCACCCAGCGCGGCCGCAACGAGCGGCGCCGCGCCGAGGAGGCGGCCGAGGCCGAGCGGGTCGCCGCCGAGGCCAAGGCGGTGCGCGACCGGCTCGCCGCGCAGGTGCGCGCCGAGGCGCGGCGCGTGCTCGGGCAGGCCCAGGCCGACGCCGAGGCCGCCCGGATGGCCGTCTACACCGACGCCGACCCCCGGGTGCTGCTCGCGCTGGCGGCCGAGTCGATGGCCGACAAGCTGCCGCAGATCGGCCAGCTGAACATCTCCCCCGACACCCTCACCACCGCGCTCGGCCGGCTCGCCGGCCCCCGGGAGCGGCGGTGAGCCGGTGACCTCGCTGGCGCCCAGGGTCGTGGTCGTGCACCGGGCCACCGAGCGCGACCGGCTGCTGGCCCGGCACGGCAGCTACGCGCAGGCCGCGTTCTTCCTGCGCGAGCGTGGCCGCGACCCGGCCGACATCGACCGCTCCCACCAGGCCGTCGAGCGGGCGCTGGCCGCCATCTCGGCCGCGATCCCGGCCGACTGGCGGCGCGGCCGGATCGAGCGCGCCGACCTGGACCGCTTCCTGTTCGCGCCCGGCGACATCGTGGTGGTGGCCGGGCAGGACGGCCTGGTGGCCAATGTCGCCAAGTACCTGGACGGCCAGCCCGTCATCGGGGTCGACCCCGAGCCCGGGCGCAACCCCGGTGTGCTGGTGCGGCACCGCGCCGAGGCGCTGGCGCCGCTGCTGCGCGCCGCCGCCGCCGAGCGGGCGCCGGTGCAGCGGCGCACGATGGTGCGGGTGCGCACCGACGACGGCCTGGAGCTGCGCGCCCTCAACGAGGTCTTCATCGGCCACCCCACCCACCAGACCGCCCGCTACCGGCTGGAGTCGGCCGACGGCGAGGCCGAGCGGCAGGCGTCGTCGGGGGTGCTGGTCAGCACCGGCACCGGCGCCACCGGCTGGTGCGGCTCGGTGTGGCGGCAGTCGCGCAGCACGGTGCGGCTGCCCGAGCCCGACGAGGCCGCGCTGGCCTGGTTCGTCCGGGAGGCGTGGGCCTCGCCGTCCACCGGCACCGACCGCACCGAGGGGCGGCTGGCCGGCGGCGCGGCGCTGCGGCTGGTCGCGGAGTCCGACGGGCTCGTCGTGTTCGGCGACGGCATCGAGGCCGACCGCCTCACCCTCGCCTGGGGGCAGGCCGCCCAGGTCTCGGTGGACGGCCGCCGGCTGGAGCTCGTCGCCTGAGCCGGGCCCGGGCGCGGCGCCGCGGCGCGGCTGCTCTAGCCTGGGCCGGTGACCGACTCCCTGCTGAGCGACCCCCTGCGCGCGCGGCTGGCCGACGCGCGGCTGTACCTGTGCACCGACGCCCGGCGCGAGCGGGGCGATCTGGCGGAGTTCCTGGACGCGGCGCTGGCCGGCGGCGTCGACGCGGTCCAGCTGCGCGACAAGGGCCTGGAGGCCAGGCAGGAGCTGGAGTACCTGGAGGTGGTCCGGGACGCCTGCGACCGGCACGGCGCGCTGCTGTCGGTCAACGACCGCGCCGATGTGGCGCTGGCCGCCGGAGCCGACATCCTGCACCTCGGCCAGAACGACCTGCCGGTCCCGCACGCCCGGCGGATCCTGGGCGAGGGCCCGCTGATCGGCCGCTCCACCAGCACCCCCGCGCTCGCGGCCGACGCGATGGCGCAGCCCGGCGTCGACTACCTGTGCACCGGCCCCACCTGGGCCACCCCCACCAAGCCGGGCCGGGCCGCCGCCGGCCTCGAACTGCTGCGCGCCACGGCCGCCCTGCGCCCGCCGCGGCCGTGGTTCGCCATCGGCGGCATCGACCTGGCCAATCTGGACGAGGTGCTGGCCGCCGGGGCGCGCCGGGTGGTGGTCGTCCGCGCGATCACCGACGCCGAGGACCCCGAGGCCGCCGCCCGCGCTTTCGCCCGGCGGCTGCGCGCCCTGCCGGTGGACGCCGGCTAGCGCCCGTTCGCCCGTGCGGGGCGGGGTGCGGTGCGACTCCGCGTACGCGGCACGGCCCGGCGGACGGCGGCGGGGGCCGCGGTCCGCCGGGCCGGCGGGGTGCGCGCCGCTAGCGGCGCGTCCTGGGGGGTCTCGGCACGGGTCTGGCCGGGCGGGTGACCCGGGTGACGCCCGCCCGCGAGCTCGGACGGCTGCGCGACGCCGTGCGGGCGGCGCTTTCGAAACTAACGGCCCTCATAACTGATCTCCACTCTCCGGTTCTCGGCCTGCGCAGCGGCGATCTCCTCGGCGCTGCCCGTCTCTTCGGCGACCGGCTCCTCGGCGCCGCGGCCCTCGGCCTCGATCGCCGTGCCGTCGCCCAGTTCCTGCTGGAGCGCCGCGCGGACCGCCTCGGCGCGGTCCCGCGACAGTTCCGCGTTGTAGTCGTCGTCTCCCACGCCGTCGGTGTGGCCGACGACGGTGACGGTGCCGCCGGCGCCCTGGATCTCGGCGGCGAGCGCCTCGACGGTCGCCAGGGCCCGCTCGCCCAGCTCCGCCTCGTCGAAGGCGAACAGCACGTCGGAGGAGATGCTGACGGTGGTGACCCCCGCCTCGACCTGCTCGGTCCTGACCGGCCGGATGAAGGTGTCGAGCGGGATGCCGTAGGTGAAGGGCTCCGGTTCCTCGAACGGGATCCCGTGCACCGATTCGGCGATGTTGATCTCGGGCGGGCTCGGCCACTCCTGCGGCCGGGAGTCGGCGGCCATCAGCGCCGGCACCGCCGCGGCGGCGGCCAGCGCCAGCACCGGACCGGTGCGGGGCCGCGGGCCCGCGCGGCGCGGGGCGCGCTCACGGGGGCGCATCACCGCACCACGGGCACGTCGGTGAAGGGCGGGAAGCCGCCGATGTACACGTCCATGTCGGTCACGTCCTCCGGGGGTGCGGCGAAGGTGTAGCTGAGGGTGGTCGGCCGGCCGTACTCCAGGGCGGTGTCCGGCGGCGTCCGCAGCGGGGTCTGGTTGCCGTCGGCCACCACCACGTGCCGGTTGAGGTTGACGGTGTCGATGAGCGAGACGGCGAGACCGTCGTAGGTGTTGTCGAGGTCGGGGTTGGTCCACCCGTCCCCCTCGGGGTCGTGGGTGGTGATCGAGAAGGTGAGCCGCGCCAGCGGCTCCCTGACCCGCAGCTCGTGCACGGCGATGTCGGCGCTGCCGCCGGCCAGCCCGGGCACCGGGTAGCTCGCCTCGACCAGCACCGTGCCGATGTCCACCGGCTCGCCGACCGCGGCCGGCTCGCCGCCCCCGCCTCCGGTCGCCGGCCCCTCGCCCGCGCCGGCCAGCGAGCAGCCGGTGGCCAGCACCGCGAGCATCGCCGCCGCCACGGCCGTTCCCTGCACTGATGTGCGCACTGTCCACTCCTTCGCTTGCTGTCTGGTTCACCTACACGGACGGTGAGTACTCAATTGAGGTTCCACTGATTCACCGCCGAAGTTCCGACTTTTCGCCTCGAACCAGCCGACTGCAGCCACTTCCCGCATCCGCCGCACCCACCGGCCGGAGCACCGTAGCATCCGCACAGCTCAAGTGAGTACTCAGTTGCCGCGAAGTGCGGGACCGGTCCTCGCACCCGCGGCCCGGGAGCCGGAGCCGGGCGGCACGGGCGCTCGACGGCGCGCCTTCCGGTCGCCGCGCGACCCGCGGCACGACGGCGCACGTCCGCGCGCCGACGCACCCCACACCCGTCGCCGAGGGCCCGCACCGCTCGCACCCGTCCCGTTTCCACACCCTTCCATCACCCTTTAATGCAGACCGAAAACGAGAGCTACACGGCGTGAGCCGTAAATCACGAAGTGCAAACGCACTATTGGCCCACGCGCGCCGCCCCATGCAAGGCTTTGATTCACGCAGCTTCGGAAAGGAATATCAAAATGGCAATCCTTGATCAGAACCGATTCGCCGCCTTCGCCGCGGCCGCCCTACTCGTGATCGCCTCTTCGGCGTGCACGGCGCAGGCCGGAGAATCGCAGCCGGCAGCGCAGCCGTCGACGAGCGCCGTGGCCGCCGAAGCCGCCGACGAGCGCACCCCGGAACAGATCGAAGCGGAAACGGTGGTCGCGGAATTCGAGGAAGCCTCCAACACCCACGACGCCGAGGCCATCGCCGCACTGATCGCCGAGGACGCCCAGTGGTACACCGTCGGCCGCATCTTCTCCGGCCGCGAGGAGATCATGGCGGACTTCCTCCAGCCCGAACTGATCGAGGTGGAGGGGCGCCTCGACGTGGCCCAGTCCTACTGGGACGGCTACCGCGTACAGGTCGACTACATGTGGACCTCCGCCACCGAGAGCAACATCGGGCTGCACTACGCCTACCTGGTCGAAGACGGTGTGATCACCGACGTCGTGGAGTACCTCAACTGCGTCGACTGCGAATAGGCGTTCGCAGCGCTCATCCGGTTCCCGCACGAGGACGGGGATCGAATCAGATCACAAGGCCACAGAACAACCGTGATCGAATTGATTATCCGATCTTCGGAAGCGAGTTCCGGAGATCAAATTGAACTCGATTCAATTCGATACTCCACCTCCACCCCATAGTCCGATCAAGGCATTCGACCACCGGGAAGCGGACACGGGCCGAAAACCGGCGGAAGGCCGCCGAAGATCGATGCCGAATTTCTGAAAGAAGGATCATCGTGGACGTCACCAAGCAGGTCGGCCGCCGGATCCGAGTGTGCGCGGTCGCCGAACTCCCGGACGGGGAGGCTGTCCGAATCCCACGCGAGGAGACGGGGACCGGCGATGCGATCGCCGTGTTCAACGACGGCGGCGAGTTCTTCGCCCTCAACGACACCTGCACCCACGCCCAGGGCTCGCTGGCCGAAGGGTGGGTCGAGGACGGGGAGGTCGAGTGCCCCGTGCACAGCGGCGTCTTCTGCCTGCGCACCGGCGAGGCGCTGGCCATGCCGGCCTCCCGCGACACCGTCGGCCACCCCGTGGAGGTCAGCGGCGGCGAGGTGTGGCTGATGCCGGGCGCCAGCTCTTGACCTGCGCCGCCCGTCCGGAAAGGAGCCCACCATGAAGCATTCCGACCTCCCCCGGAGCGTCGTGGTCGTCGGCGCCGGCCTGGCCGGGTTGAGCACCTGCGAGCGGCTGCGCGAGCTGGGGTACGACGGGCGGCTGACCCTGCTCGGCGCCGAGGAGGAACCGCCGTACGAGCGCCCCGCGCTGAGCAAGGACCTACTCCAGGGCAAGCGCTCGGCCGGCGAGGCGCTGCTGCGCCCCGAGGGCTGGTTCGCCGACAAGGCGGTCGACCTGCGGCCGGGCGTCGCGGTGCAGCGGATCGCGCCGGCCGAGGGCCGCGTCGTACTGGCCGGCGGCACCGCCGAGCGGGCGGACGCCGTCGTCCTCGCGATCGGCGGGCGCCCGCGCACCCCGCGGGTGCCGGGCGCCCCCCATCCGGAGCTGCGGACGCTGCGCACGCTGCGCGATGCCGAGGCGCTGCGCGAACGGCTGGCCCCCGGCGTCCGGCTGGGCGTGGTGGGCGCCGGCCTGGTGGGGGCCGAGGTGGCGGCCAGCGCGGTCGCGCTGGGCTGCTCGGTGACCCTGCTGGCCCCGAACCCGCACCCCCTGGCGCGGGTCCTGGGCACCCGACTGGCCGGCGCCCTGCACGATCAGCACCGCGCGAACGGCGTGCGGGTGCTGGAAGGCGCGCTCGCCGCGGTCGAGGACCTGGGCGAGGGCGTGCGCCTGCGCCTCGGGGACGGGCGGACCGTGCCGTGCGACGTGGCGGTCGTCGGCGTGGGCATGGTCCCCGACGTCGCGCTGGCCGCGGACGCCGGCATCGAGACCGCGGGAGGCGTGCTGGTCGACAACGCCCAGCGCACCTCCAACCCGCACGTCTTCGCGGCCGGCGACGTCGCCCGCACCCGGGGTCCCGACGGCGTCCTGCCGCCGAGCGAGCACTGGGACGCGGCGCTGAACGAGGGCCGCGCCGCCGCGGCGGCGATCCTGGGCGGTCCGGTTCCCGCGCCCCGTTCCCCCTGGTTCTGGTCGGACCGGTACCAGACCCATCTGGAGGTGGTGGGCCAGGTGCTGGACGCCGAGACCACCGCGGTGCGCGGCGTGTACGCCAGCGACTCGTTCTCCGCGCTGGCCGTGCGCGACGGCCGGTGCGTGGGTGCGGTCGCGGTGAACCGGCCGATGGACGTCCGGGCCGCGCGCCGGCTGATCGAGCGCGGACGCCCCGTGGACCTCGCCCGGCTCGCCGACGAGTCAGTCGACCTGCGCGCTCTCACCCGGGCCTGAGGCCGGGCCCGCCCGGACCGCTCCCGGCCCGGACACCGAACGACCCGACAGCACTCGAATACTCAGGGAACAGGATCTGCGATGACCGCGACCAGCGAGGCCTCCCGGGCCCCCGAGGCGCCCGCCGTGGCACCCCGGCCCCCTTCCGCGTGGCGGACCCAGTGGTGGGTCGCCCTTCTTGCGGTGTACTGCTTGGCGTTCGGCGTTTTCGCCGGCGCCCGATTCATCACATTTGACCCTTCTCTTTCGGTCGCCGTCGCACGGCCGGGCTACGACTGGCACTATCCGGTGCTCGCGATTCACGTCCTCACGGGCGCCGTCGCCGTCATGCTCGCCTGGCTCCAGGTGTGGCCGTGGCTGCGCGAAAACCACCCCAAGATCCACCGCAGAATCGGCTGGGTGTATTTCCTGGGCGGCGTCATTCCCTCGGCCGTTCTGGCCTTCCCGGTGTCGATCATGACGATCTTCGGCCAGGGGCTGCGCTACGCCTTCCTGGCGATGTCCACCCTCTGGCTGATCACCACCGTGGCCGGGTTCGTGGCGGTGCTGCAGCGCCGGTACGAGGACCACCGGCGGTGGATGATCCGCAACGTGGCGATGACCACCTCCACCATCACGGTGCGCTTCCTGCAGCCGCTGGCCATCGGGGCGACGACCTGGCTGCTGCCCGGAACCTACGCGGGCCAGGAGCACCTGGTGATGGTCGAGGGCGCCGTCGCCGGGCTGTGGGCCTCCTTCGTCGGCCACCTGCTGTTCGTCGAGTGGTTCGTGCTGCGCCCGCGCCGCCGGCGCCGCCGCGCCGAGCGGTCCCGCCGCCCGGTCCGGGCGGCCGCCGCGGGGACCTGACGGCGATCCCGCGATGACGGCGCGCGGCGCCCATTACCCGGCCTCGGCCCGCCGGGCAATGGAAATCGATAAATGAGAGCGACGACCGGCGTACTTCGTTAATTCAGTCCCAACTCAATTATCCGGTCCCACCGCCCGCCGTCTGCAGTACCATTTATTTGATTTGAGAACGCCATAGCCAAATCCCAGAGGTCGGCGAAAACGACCATAAGGGAAATGTGTCCACGGCCCGGCTCGACGCTGCCGGGAATTCCCTCGGTACCCTCCGCGGCGGTGCGCCCGAGCCGGATGCCTCGATTGGAGATCGACGTGACAACCAACCCGAACGAGGCCGTGGGCGACACGTCGGCCACGGTGACACCCCGGCAGTGGATGGCGCTCTTCGTCATCGCCGGCGCCTTCGTCCTCGATGTCAGCGGACTGGCCGTCCTGAACGCCGCGCTGCCGGCCATCGGGACGAGCTTCACCATCGACGACTCCACTCTGCAGTGGGCGATGACCTCCTACGCCGTCACCTTCGCGGGGTTCCTGCTGCTGGGCGGCCGGCTGGCCGACGTCAAGGGCCGGCGCCCGGTGTTCATCGCGGGCGTCGCCCTGTTCTGCGTGGCGGCGCTGGTGGGCGCCATGGCGCCCAACGCGCTCGTGCTGATCCTGGCCCGCGCCGCGCAGGGGCTGGGGGCCGCGCTGTCGGGTCCGGCGGCCCTGGCGCTGCTCACCGAGGTCTTCCCCGAGGGGCCGGCGCGCAACCGGGCCATGGGGATCTACACGGCCGTGGCCGCGGCGAGCTTCAGCGGCGGCATGATCCTGGGCGGGGTCCTCACCCAACTGCTGGGCTGGCGCTCGACCTTCATCTTCTCCGTCGTGCTCGGCGTGGCGGTCCTGGCGCTGTGCAAGGTCGCGCTGCCGCCCGGAGTGCGCAACGACCGGTCGCTGGACGTGCCCGGTGCCGTCCTGGTGACCCTCGGGCTGGCGTTGATCGTGTTCGGTCTGACCCGCGGCGCCGAGGTGGGTTGGGGCGATGCCACCACCGTGGTGCCGCTGGTGGTGGCGGTCGCGCTGCTGGGCGCGTTCGTCGCCTGGGAGCGGCGCGTGGCCGAGCCGCTGGTGCCGTTCTCCATCTTCGGCGGGGCGCCGGTCCGGGCCGCCGCCCTCGCGGCGTTCACGCACTTCGCCTCGGTCAACTCGATGCTGTTCTTCGCGCCGCTCTACATGCAGAACGTCCTGGGCTACAGCCCGCTTCAGTCGGGCCTGGCGATCGTGCCGATGGGCCTGTCCGTGGTGATCCTGTCCAACGTCACCGGCCGCCTGCTCCACCGGGTGGGCCAGGGCCCGTTCATGATCTACGGGATGCCGCTGATCGGCCTGGGCATCCTGACCTGGATGTGGACGGGCGACGACACCAGCTACTGGCTGCTGCTCCCCGGCATCCTGATCATGACTCTGGGCCAGGCCACCACCTTCCCCGCGCTGACGGCCGCCTCCCTCACCGGAGTCCCCCAGCCCCAGCACGGCATCGCCGGCGCGGTCAACGTCACGGCCCAGCAGATCGGCTCCAGCGTCGGCATCGCCGCGCTGGTCGCCGTCGCGGCGGTCGGCACGGTGCCGGGCCCCTCCGGCGAGGTCGCCGGATACCACCTGGCGTACCTGACCGCGGCGATCGGCACTGTGGTCGGCTCGGTGCTGATGGCCATCGTCCTGCGCGGCGACGGCCGGGCGCGGCCGCACGCGGCCGCCGTGCCGGCGGCCCCGGCCGAGCAGCCGCACGCGCGGCCGGTGGAGAGCGGGACCACCGACCGCTGAGCCGCCCGCTCGGCCACCCCCTTCGAAGTCCGGCCGGGCGGCCGGCGCACCCGCCGGCCGCCCGGCCGCACCGCGGAGACCTCGCACCGTCCGCGCCGGTCCGGGTGACCTCTGGCACCCACGGCAGGACGGCGGTTCCGCACGTCCGGTGAGACTACGCACAGTGATCAGATGACTGCGAACCAGTGAGAGGAGTCGACCGATATGGGCGCCACCCCACCCTGCCGGACCCGGGTCGTCGTGACCGGGCTCGTGGCCGCCGCCCTGCTGGCGGCCTGCGCAACCCCTCCGGCGGACCCCGCCCCCCGGGCCGAGGCCGACGCCTCACCCGGGGAGGAGCAGCGCGCCCGCAGCGTGCGCACCGTCAACGCCTTCTACCGGTCCCTGCAGGACCGCGACATCGACCACCTGTCGACGCTGTGGACCACCGACGCCACCTACCGGATGCCCACCTCCCTGGAAGGGCCGCCCGGGGAACTCGTCGGACGTGAGGAGATCGTCTCCGCGCTGGACGACTTCATCACCCGGTTCGGGGAGACCCACTTCACCTGGCAGGTCGAGCCCATGCTCGACCCCGGCCAGGTCATGGCCGTGTGGTCGTGCGACATCGATCTGCTGCGGGGCGGCTCCTACCGCAACGAGGGGGTGGCCATCTTCGAGATGAGCGGCGACCGCATCGCGGTGTTCCGCGAGTACTACGACACCGCGGCCTTCCATGACGCCTTCTAGCCACCGGTACGGCGCCCGGGCGGACGGACTCCGCCCCGGGCGCCGTTGCGCGCGGCGCCGCTAGAAGGCCAGGGCCTGGGCCCGGCGGCGTACCTCGGTGCCGCGGTTGGCGGCGATGGCCTCGATGGGGGTGCCGGGCAGGGTGTCGTCGGCGGTGAACAGCCACCGCAGCGCCGCCTCGGTGTCGTAGCCGCAGTCGGCGAGGACGGTGAGGGTGCCGGGCAGGCCCTTGAGGACGTCGTCGCCGGCCACGAAGGCGGCCGGGACGGACAGCTCTCCGGACCGCACCACGCCGAGCAGGCGGTGGTCGCGGATCAGCTGCTTGACCTTGTTGGGGCTGACGCCCAGCCGGGAGCCGACTTCCTTGGCGGACAGCCATTCGCCCACGAGGGCGTCGGTGTCGCGGTCGATCTGTGTCACGTCTGCCAATGTCCCACATTCCGGGGGCGGACAAACCCGCGCTCAGCGGTACCGGCCGCGCGGCGGCCGTCCCGGCCGGGCGCCCGGGGCACCGGCCGCGTACATTGCATACAACGAGAGGTACAGTGGACGAAACACCCGCGAGACCCGAAGTCGGGCCTTGCGGGACATGCACCCGCGGGAGCCCGGTGAGCCGGGCTGAGAGGGAGACCGGAACGTCTCCGACCGCACGAACCTGATCCGGGTCATGCCGGCGAAGGGAGTGGAAGCGATGACCGATGTCGTGATCGTCGGCGCGGGGGTGGTCGGCCTGGCCACCGCCTGGCGGTGCGCCCAGCGCGGCCTGGCCACCGTCCTGGTCGACCCCCGGCCCGCCGGCGGCGCCACCCGGGTGTCCGCCGGGATGCTCACCCCCACCACCGAGGCCGCCTACGGCGAGGAGGAGCTGGTCCGCTTCGCGCTGCGCTCGCGCGGGCTCTACCCGGCCTTCGCCGCCGAACTGGCCGAGGCGTCGGGCGCCGACCCCGGCTACCGCGCCGAGGGCACCCTCCAGGTCGCCTTCGACAGCGACGACTGGGCGCAGCTGCGCGAGCTGCTGGCCTTCACCGAGCGGCTGGGCGTGCGCACCGAGCGCCTGACCTCGCGCGAGACCCGCCGCCTCGAACCGATGCTCAGCCCCGCCGTGCGCGGCGCCCTGTACGCGCCCGACGACCACTCGGTGGACCCCAGGCGGCTGGCCGCCGCGCTGCTGCGCGCCGCCGAGCGCGCCGGCGCGCGGCTGCTGCGGCGGCGGGCGGAGCGGCTGCTGCTGACCGCCGACGGCGCCGCGGCCGCCGGTGTGCTGCTGGACGACGGCACCGAGCTGCGGGCCCGCCAGGTGGTGCTGGCCGCCGGGGCCGACTGCGGCGAGCTGGCCGGGCTGCCCCGGGGAGCGGTGCCGACGATACGGCCGGTCAAGGGCCAGATCCTGCGGCTGCGCGCGCCCGCCGGCTTCCTCACCCGCACCGTGCGCGGGCTGGTGCGGGGCACCCCCGTCTACCTGGTGCCGCGCGACGGCGGCGAACTGGTGCTGGGCGCCACCCAGGAGGAGCTGGGCCGCGACGAGCGGCTCACCGTCGGCGGGGTGTGGCAGCTGCTGCGCGACGCGCGCGAACTGGTGCCCGGCGTCGCCGAGCTGGAGATCACCGAGACCGCGGTGGGGCTGCGCCCCGGCGCCGCCGACAACCTGCCGCTGCTCGGGCCCACCGCGCTGCCGGGCCTGCAGTTGGCGGCCGGGCACTTCCGGCACGGCGTGCTGCTGGCCCCGGTCACCGCCGAGGTGATGGCCCACGCCGTGGCGGAGGAGAAGCTGCCCGACCACGCACGCGAGTTCGCCGCGACCCGCACCGCCGGGACCGCCGCGAGGACGAAGGGATGAGGCCGATGCGGGTGACCGTGAACGGCGAGACGCGCGAGATCGACGCCGGCAGCAGCGTGGCCGAGGTGGTCGCGCTGCTGACCTCCGCGCCCAGCGGCGTCGCCGTGGCGCTGAACGGAGAGGTCGTCAGCCGGGGCGCGTGGGAGCGCACCCCGCTGGCGAGCGGCGACCGGGTGGACGTGCTCACCGCTGTACAGGGAGGCTGACGTGACCGCGCAGACCACTTCCTCCCCCGCGCCCCCGCACGGCGCCGGGGAGCCCGACGACGCCCTGGTGATCGCCGGCGAGCGCTTCGGCTCGCGGCTGGTGATGGGCACCGGCGGCGCCCCCTCGCTCCAGGTGCTGGAGGACGCGCTGCTCGCCTCGGAGACCGAGATGACGACCGTCGCGATGCGGCGCATCGACCCGGCGCAGACCGGCTCGGTGCTGGACGTGCTGCGGCGGCACGGCATCCGGGTGCTGCCCAACACGGCCGGCTGCTTCACCGCCGCCGACGCGGTGCTGACCGCGCGGCTGGCCAGGGAGGCGCTGGAGACCAACTGGGTGAAGCTGGAGGTGATCGCCGACGAGCACACCCTGCTGCCCGACCCGGTGGAGCTGCTGGAGGCGGCCGAGCGGCTGGTCGACGACGGCTTCGTGGTGCTCCCCTACACCAATGACGACCCCGTGCTGGCGCACCGGCTCGAGCAGGTGGGCTGCGCGGCGGTGATGCCGCTCGGCGCGCCGATCGGCTCGGGCCTGGGCATCCGCAACCCGCACAACATCGAACTGATCGTGGAGCGCGCCGGCGTGCCAGTGGTGCTCGACGCCGGGATCGGCACCGCGAGCGAGGCGGCGCAGGCGATGGAGCTGGGCTGCTCGGCCGTGCTGCTCGCCACCGCGGTGACCCGCGCGCAGCGCCCGGCCGTGATGGCGCAGGCCATGCGGGACGCGGTGCGGGCGGGCCGGCTGGCCAGACGCGCCGGGCGGATCCCGGTACGGCGCTATGCTCAGCCCTCGTCACCTCCAGTGTGAGGTGCCGCCGACCCGAGGAGGCCCGAGATGACCACGTTGACGGTACTCTGCCCGTACTGCCCAATTCGCCCGTAAACTCGGCCCGTGGACACGACGCTCGCGGACCCGCTCATCGGAGCCATGCTCGATGGGCGCTATCGCGTTGAGTCGCGCATCGCCCGAGGCGGCATGGCCACCGTGTACGTGGCCCAGGACCTGCGGCTCGACCGCAGGGTCGCGCTCAAGGTGATGCACCCGTCGCTGAGCCTCGACGAGCGCTTCGTGGCGCGCTTCATCAACGAGGCCAAGTCGATCGCGCGGCTCACCCATCCCAACATCGTGCAGGTCTACGATCAGGGCACCGACCAGGGCCAGGTCTACCTCACGATGGAGTACGTCCCCGGGCGCACGCTGCGCGACCTGCTGGCCGCCCGGGGCCGGCTCACCGCGGCCGACGCGCTGCAGGTGCTGGTGCCGGTGCTCGCGGCGCTGGGCGCCGCCCACCAGAACGGCATCGTGCACCGCGACGTCAAGCCCGAGAACGTCCTCCTCACCAACGACGGCCGGGTCAGAGTGGCCGATTTCGGCCTCGCCCGCACCGTCGACGGCGACGAGCAGCGGCACACCGCCGTCGGCTCGGTGATCGGCACCGCCGGCTACATGCCGCCCGAGCAGGTCACCCTGGGCCGCACCGACGCCCGCGGCGACGTCTACTCGGCCGGGATCATGCTCTACGAGCTGGTCACCGGCGCGCTGCCGCACCAGGGCGACTCCCTGATGGCCGTGTCGTACCAGCACGTCAACACCGACGTCCCGCCGCCGTCACGCGCGGTGCCCGGCCTGCCGGCCTCCATCGACCGGCTGGTCGCCGAGGCCACCGACCGCGAGCCCCAGCGGCGCCCGGCCAACGCCATCCAGCTGCTGGCCGGGGTCTTCGACGCCTACCACAACCTCCCCGGCACCGGCGAGCAGCCGCTGATGCGCCAGCTCGGCTACGCCGCGGTGGCGGCGGCCACCGACCCGCCCGCCGCCGGCGACCGCGGCACCTACGCCGCCACCCAGCTGGTCGGCATCACCTCCGACGACGACCCGCGCACCCAGACCCTGTCCGGCGTGCTGCGGCCCATCGTCGACGACGACTACGACGACGATTACGACGACGACCTCGACGACGACTACGACCCGCCGCCCCGGCGCGGGTCCCGGCGCCGCCGCCGCGCGATGCACCCGTGGCTGGTGCCCGGCATCGCCATCGCGGCGGCGCTGGTGGTGCTGGTCGGCGGTATCGCCTGGTGGCTGGCGGCCACCTCGACCACGGTCACCCCCGACCTCACCGGCATGACCGAGGAGCAGGCGGTCGCGGCCGCCGAGGATGCCGGCCTGACCGTCGAGGTGGGCGAAGCTTCCTACAGCGACGACGTGGAGCCCGGCCTGGTGGCCGCCTCCACCCCCGAGGCCGGCACCGAGGTCGACAGCGGCAGCGTGGTCACCGTCTCCCTCTCGCAGGGGCCGCAGTTCGCGCCGGTGCCCGACGTGGTGGGCCGCACCCTGGACGAGGCGCTGGCCATGCTGGAGGAGGCCGGCCTCGACCAGGTCGAGCAGGAGGAGGCGACCTCCTTCACCGCGCCCGAGGGCACCATCGTCGCCGTCACACCGTCGGTGGGCAGCAACGCCGACCGCGGCGAGCCGGTGGTGCTCCAGGTCAGCACCGGCTTCGAGATGCCGAACCTGGTCGGCATGAGCCGCCCCGACGCCGAGGCGCGCCTCAGCGAACTGGGCATGCAGGCCACCTTCACCGAGCGCGAGGACGACAGCGCGCCCGCCGGCCAGGTGCTGGAGCAGACCCCGGCCGAGGGCGAGGGCGTCAACCGCGAGACGGCGGTGCAGCTGGTGGTCTCCTCCGGGCCCGCGATGGTCACCGTGCCCGACATCCGCAACTGGAACGAGGCCGACGCCGTCGCCGAGCTGCAGCGCCTGGGCCTCCAGGTCCAGGTGCACCAGCTCTTCGGCGGCGGGCAGGTCTACAACTGGCAGCCGCAGGGCCAGGTCGAGCCCGGCACCCAGATCCAGATCTGGACCTCACCGATCGGCGGCGGGGGCGGGCCGGGCGGGGGCGGACCCGGCGGAGGAAACGGCGGAGGCGGCCGCGACGACGACTGACGGCCGGGCGGCGGGGCGCTCCCCCGCCGCCCGGGCCCGCGCTCACAGCAGCGGCGGGCCGTCGCCGTCGTCCTCCTGGTAGGAGTAGCGCTGCTCCCGCCAGGGGTCGGCGCGGTTGTGGTAGCCGCGCTCCTCCCAGAAGCCGCGCCGGTCGCGGGTGAGGTACTCCACGCCGCGCACCCACTTCACGCTCTTCCAGCCGTACAGCCGCGAGACCACCAGCCGGACCGGGAAGCCGTGCTCGGGGCTCAGCTCCGCGCCGTCGCGGCGCAGCGCGAGCAGGGTGTCGCGGTGCAGGAAGTCGCCGAGCGCCATGTTGGCGCTGTAGCCGTACTCCGCCCAGACCATCACGTGGGTGGCCTCGGGGGCGGGCGGTGCCAGCTCCACCAGGGTGGCCGGGGCGACGCCCTCCCAGTGCACGTCGGGGATGGTGAACTTGGTGACGCAGTGGAAGTCGGCGGTGACGGCGGTGCGGGGCAGCTCCCGCAGCTGCGGCCAGGTCAGCCGGTGGGCGGCGCCCGAGGCGGTGGCCCCGAAGACGCGCAGGTCCCAGCGCTCCTCGCGGAAGGCCGGCACCCTGCCGTAGTGCAGGACCGGCCAATTCCGAGGAACGTGCTGCCCAGGCGGAATCCGCCGCTCCCCCACGGGCCCCTCCCCTGCGGTGCCGGTGCCGCCGCTCCGTCGCGGCGGGTCCGTGCTGCCATCCTGCCATCCGGCGTCTTGACGGTGTACCGACGGGTGCTGCTGCTCTCGGCCGGTCATGCGCTATGGTGATTCACATGCGGCGCAGCTACTGGCGTTTTTTTGGCTACCGGTCCGAGGACAGGACGGTCGCCCGCCAGACGCTGCGCTAGACGGACGACCGACGAAGAGCCCCGGGCCACACGGCCCGGGGCTCTTCGTCGTTTTCCGCCCCCACCAGCCCGAGGAGCCCCACCGGGCGCCTCCGCACAGACAGGAACCCAGCCGCCATGCCAAGCGCATCCACCACAGCCGACGCATCAGCCAAGCTCGTCGCCGTCATGGCGCCCGGCGCCGGTCCGGACGACGCCGCCGAGGTCGTGCGCGCGGTGACCGCCGATGGCGGCCGCGCCCTGGCCAGCCGCGGCGGCGGCCGCACGCTCGTGGGCCTCACCGGCACCGCGCGCACCGGGCCCGAGCGCCTGCGCGCGCTGCCCGGGGTGGCCGACGTGGTCGCGGTGACCGCCCCCTACCAGTTGGTGAGCAGGCAGACGGCGCCGGAGCGCACGGTGGTGCGGGTGGCCGGGGTGCCGATCGGCGGCGACCACCTCACCCTGATCGCGGGCCCGTGCGCGGTGGAGACGCCCGACCAGGCCCTGGCGGCGGCGCGGATGGCCAAGGCGGCGGGGGCCGCGCTGCTGCGCGGGGGCGCGTACAAGCCGCGCACCTCGCCGTACGCCTTCCAGGGGCTGGGCGAGGAGGGCCTGCGCGTGCTGGCGGACGTGCGCGCCGACACGGGGCTGCCGGTGGTGACGGAGGTGGTGGACCCGCGCGATGTGGAGCTGGTCGCCTCCTACGCGGACATGCTCCAGGTGGGCACCCGCAATATGCAGAACTTCGCGCTGCTGCAGGCCGTGGGGGCGGCGCGGCGGCCGGTGCTGCTCAAGCGCGGCATGAACGCCACCATCGAGGAGTGGCTGCTGGCCGCGGAGTACATCGCCGAGCGCGGGAACCTGGACATCGTGCTGTGCGAGCGCGGTATCCGCACCTTCGAGCCGGCCACCCGCAACACCCTGGACATCAGCGCGGTGCCGGTGGCCCAGCGGCTGTCGCACCTGCCGGTGATCGTGGACCCCTCGCACTCCGGCGGCCGCCGCGACCTGGTGCTGCCGCTGTCGCGGGCGGCCGTGGCGGTGGGCGCCGACGGTCTGATCGTGGACGTGCACCCCAGCCCGGACGCCGCGCTGTGCGACGGCGCCCAGGCGCTCACCGGAGCCGACCTGGCCGAGCTGTCGCGCACCCTGGAGACCCTGCCGGCCCTGCTCGGCCGCTCGCTCACCCCGGCGCCGCAGGCGCCGGCCGCGGTGGCCGGGCTGGCTCCGCTGCCGGGCTAGCGGGCCGCGGCCGCGGCCGGCGCCGCGGCGGCGGACGGGGCGTCGGCCGGCGCCGGGGCGGTCTTCGGCTCGGCGCCGGCGGTGGCGCCGGGCCGGTGCAGCTTCGCGGTGCCGGCCAGCCGCTCGGCCAGCTCCTCGACGTCGAGGCGCTTCTCGATGGCGTGCAGCTCGGGCAGCTTGGCCGCGGTCTCGACCTGGCGGGGCGTCAGCAGGGTGCAGCAGTCCTCGTCGGGCAGCTCGGAGATGGCCAGGGTGCGCAGCCGGCGCGCCTCGGCCATGATCTCGGACTTGTCGAAGCCGACCAGCGGGCGCAGGATCGGCAGCCGGACGGCGTCGTCGAGCGCGGTGAGGTTGGTGAGGGTCTGGCTGGAGACCTGGCCGAGGGAGTCGCCGGTGATCAGCGCCTCGGCGCCCAGGCGCTCGGCCAGCGCCTCGGCGGTCTTCAGCATCAGCCGCCGCTGCGCCACGATCTGGAGCTTCTCGGCCCCGGCGTTCTTCAGCGACTGCTGGGCCTTGCCGAAGGCCACCGTGAACAGCCGCGAGCCGGACTGGAAGCGGTCCAGC
Source organism: Allonocardiopsis opalescens (assembly GCF_003002095.1). Lineage (GTDB taxonomy): Bacteria > Actinomycetota > Actinomycetes > Streptosporangiales > Streptosporangiaceae > Allonocardiopsis > Allonocardiopsis opalescens. The sequence continues at coordinate 50,364 of NZ_PVZC01000006.1, forward strand.
TCGCGGACCAGGCCGTAGGCCTTGTAGATGGACTCCGGGCCGGTGAAGGGCATGCCCGAGAAGTGCAGGAAGTCGACCTTGAGGCCGCGCCGCATCATCCGGTAGGCGGCGACCGGGGAGTCGATGCCGCCCGACATCAGCACCAGCGCGCGGCCGCTCATGCCCACCGGCAGGCCGCCCTGGCCGGCGATGCCGTCGGTGAAGACGAACACCTCCTGCTGGTCGGCCTCGACGAACACGCTGTTGTCGGGGTGCTTGAGCCGCACCGGCAGGCCGTAGGCGTCCTGGATCCGGGAGCCGATCAGCACGGCGAGGTCGGAGGAGTTCATCGGGAAGCTCTTGTCGCGGCGGCGGGCGCGCACCGCGAAGCTGCCGGAGCGCCCGGCCATCATCCGCACCGCGGTGGCGGCGACCAGCTCGGGGTCGCGCGGCACCCGGCGGGCGACGTGGACCCAGACGATGCCCATGACGTCGCCGACCCGCTCGGCGGCCGCGGCGATCTGCGCGTCGGCGGCCCCGGGCATCCGCACCACCACGACGCCCTTGCGCTGCCAGAGCTTGACCTCGCCGAACTCGCGCAGCGCCGAGCGGATGTTGTTCTGCAGCCGGCGCTCGAACAGCTCGCGGTTGCGCCCCTTGAGCACCACCTCGCCGAGCTTGAGCAGCAGGCAGGACTCGCCCTCGGCCGGCGGCTCGGCTCCGCCGGAGCCGGGGTTGCCGCGCAGGCGGTGTGCGGGCTTGGACGACATGGCCACCTCCGGCGTCGGGACAGGGGACGGCCGCGGGCGCGGCCCTCCTCCAGTATCGGCCCATTCCGAGCCCGTTCGATCCGTTCTCCCCGGCGGCCGGGGGGCGGCCGGGAGGATCAGGCCGGGACGACCTTGCGGGAGCCGTCGCGCGCCTCGATCACCACGGTGCCCTTGGGGCCGTAGGCGCGGGCCGCCCGGGCGAAGGCGCGCAGGTCGACCTGGCCGGGCTCGAAGGAGATCGTGCGCAGCCGCTCGCCCCGCCGCTCGCCGCGCCGCACCTGCTGCACGACGCCGATCTCCCCTCTGCCCTGGTCGCGTTCGGCCCGGGTGACCAGGATCGCGCCGATCTCGCGCCACGGGATGGGGCGGTCGCCGAGCCGGATGCCGCGCCGGTCGACGCGGACCAGGGTGCGCCGGCCGAGGCGCAGCCCGCTGATCATCAGCGGCACCGCGCAGAACAGCAGCGGCACGATGAGGGTGCCCGCGCCGAGGGAGCCGGGCAGCCACCACCAGGTCAGCACCGTCGCGCAGCCGAACAGCGCCAGCGCCCAGACCAGCCAGATCCGCGCGCCGATGGCGGGCCGGTCCTTGTGGACGACGTAAGGGGCGCCCTGGCGGCGCGATCCCGTCATGATGACGCTCCCTGTTGGAAAGGTGCTGTCAATCTAGCGACGCTTTCCCCCGGAAGGGAGCCCACTTTGGGTCCCGTTGACCATTCTGCCCGATACGGTCGGTGAAGAACCGGGAATCCGACCCGCCGGATCATGAAAAAGGCCCGCCGCCACGGGGATCCGGGCCGCCCGCAAGGGCACGGGCCCCTCCCGGCGGCGCACCGCCGGAAGGGGCCCGAAACAGCTCGGCCGGGAGGCTCAGCCGAAGAAGACCTCCACCTCGGCGTAGCGCTCCACCGGCACCACCTTCAGCTCGCGGGTGGCCTCGGCCAGCTCCACCCGGACCACGTCGGTGCCCTGCAGGGCGACCATCTTGCCGAAGTCGGCGTCGTGCACCGCCTCGATGGCGTGCAGGCCCAGCCGGGTGGCCAGCACCCGGTCGAAGGCGGTGGGGGTGCCGCCGCGCTGGACGTGGCCGAGCACCACCGAGCGCGCCTCCTTGCCGGTGCGCTGCTCGATCTCGTCGGCCAGCCGCTGCCCGATGCCGCCGAGCCGGACGTGCCCGAAGGCGTCCTTCTCGCCGGTGGCCAGGGCCATCTGGCCCTCCTTGGGGTGGGCGCCCTCGGCGACCACGATGATCGGCGCGTAGCGGGTCTTGAACCGGCTCTCGACGTGCGCGACCACCTCGTCGATGTCGAAGGGGCGCTCCGGGATCAGGATGACGTTCGCGCCGCCGGCCAGGCCGGAGTGCAGCGCGATCCAGCCCGCGTGCCGGCCCATGACCTCGACGATCAGCGCGCGGTGGTGCGACTCGGCGGTGGTGTGCAGCCGGTCGATCGCCTCGGTGGCGATGTTCACCGCGGTGTCGAAGCCGAAGGTGTAGTCGGTGGCGTTCAGGTCGTTGTCGATGGTCTTGGGCACGCCCACGACCTTGACGTCGCGGTCGCCGAGCTGGCGGGCCACCCCGAGGGTGTCCTCGCCGCCGATGGCGATCAGCGCGTCGACGCCGAGCCCGGCCATGTTGTCCTTGACCCGCTCGACACCGCCCTCGATCTTCATCAGGTTGGTCCGCGAGGAGCCCAGGATCGTGCCGCCGCGCGGCAGGATGCCGCGCACCGCGGCGATGTCGAGGGGCATGGTGTCGCCCTCGAGCGGCCCGCGCCATCCGTCGCGGAAGCCGACGAACTCGTACCCGTACTCCTGGATGCCCTTACGCACCACCGCACGGATGACGGCGTTGAGACCGGGGCAGTCCCCGCCGCCGGTCAGCACCCCGACGCGCATGCGTTCACTCCTCTGTGGCTTGGTGTGGCTCGGTGTTGACGTGGCTCGGCCGCCGGACCGCGCGGCGCTCGGGGCGCCCGCGGTGCCGGTGCGGCTCTTCGAGTCCTGTGCCGTAGCCGTCCGAGCCTAGTGCGCCGCGGCGCGCCGGCCGTGCCGAACCGGGAAGACCGGAGCCTGTGGGCGGGGCCGGTCCGGACGGGCGGGCTGGTAAGCGACGGGCGCAGCGGGCAGGATCATGCTCGGGGTCCAGGACTTCCAGAACTTTTGGTCTAGACCATAGTCCGTCGAGCGCCAGGAGGCCAAGCCGCATGCCCGTTCTCGCAATCGATGCCGGGACCACCGGCGTTACCGCGCTGGTGGTGAGTGACGACGGCCGGGTCACCGCCCGGGGCTACCAGGAATTCACCCAGCATTTCCCCAGGCCCGGCTGGGTCGAGCACGCCCCGGAGGAGATCTGGCAGGCCACCCTCGCCGCCGCCGGCGAGGCGCTGGCCGCCGCGCCCGCGCAGCCGACCTGCGTGGGGCTGACCAACCAGCGCGAGACGGCGGTGCTGTGGGACCGCGAGCGGCTGTCCTCGCCGCGCCGCGCGGTGGTCTGGCAGGACCGGCGCAGCACCGAGGTGTGCACCCGGCTGCGCGAGGAGGGCCGCGAGGAGCGCGTCACCGAGCTGACCGGGCTGCGGCTGGACCCCTACTTCACCGCCACCAAGTTCAACTGGCTGGCCGCGCACGACGAGCGGTCCTGGTCGGGGGTGACCGAGGGCAGGGTCGCGGTCGGCACCGTCGACTCCTACCTGGTGGCGCGCCTCACCGGCGGCGCCCGGCACGTCACCGACGCCTCCAACGCCTCGCGCACCCTCCTCTACGACATCCGGGCCGGGGGCTGGTCGGCGGAGATGTGCGAGCTGTTCGGGGTGCCGATGTCCGCGCTGCCCGAGGTGGTGCCCACCTACGGCGAGATCGGCCGCACCGACCCCGACGCCTTCCTCGGCCTGGACCTGCCGGTGGCCGGCATCGCCGGCGACCAGCAGGCGGCGCTGTTCGGCCAGACCTGCTTCGGGGTCGGCGACTCCAAGTGCACCTACGGCACCGGCTCCTTCGTCCTGGTGAACACCGGCTCCGACGCCGTGGGCGCCCGCGAGGGGCTGCTGTCCACCGTCGCCTGGCAGCACCCCGACGGCAGCCTGACCTACGCGCTGGAGGGCTCGATCTTCGTCACCGGCGCGGCCGTCCAGTGGCTCAGGGACGGCCTCGGCATGATCGACACGGCGCCGCAGACCGAGGCGCTGGCCCAGACCGTCCCCGACTCCGGCGGCGTGGTCTTCGTCCCCGCCCTGACCGGCCTGGGCGCGCCCGACTGGGACCCCGAGGCGCGCGGCGCGATCTTCGGGATCACCCGCGGCACCCAGCGGGCCCACATCGTCCGCGCCACCCTGGAGGCGATCGCCTTCGAGGTGCGCGACGTGGTCGAGGCCGTGGTGCGCGCCTCCGGGCACGACATCGCCGAACTCAAGGCCGACGGCGGCGCCTCCGCCAACAACCTGCTCTGCCGGATGCAGGCCGACCAGCTCGGCAAGCCGGTGGCCCGCCCGGTCATCCAGGAGACCACCGGCCTGGGCGCCGCCTTCCTGGCCGGGCTCGGCACCGGGGTGTGGGGCTCCACCGACGAGCTGATCGACACCTGGCGGCTCGACCAGCGCTTCACCCCCGGCACCCGCGACGACGCGGCCTACACCCGGTGGCGGGCGGCCGTGGAGCGCAGCAAGGGCTGGGCGGCGCTGTAGCGTGATGGCCCCCGCACTCCCGCGCGCCGGCTTGCGCGGACACAGCAACCTTCCGCCCGGGCCGCCGCGTAGGAGAGGGTGGGAGTCGGCGGGCCGCCACCGGGAGCGGCCGGAGAGGAATCAGGGAGCGACCTGATGACGCACCGCGACGACTTCAGCGCGTTCGTCTCCGAGCGCTCCCAGCCGCTGCTGCGCACGGCCTACCTGCTCACCCGCGACTGGGCGCTGGCCGAGGACCTGCTGCAGACGGCGCTGGCCAAGGCGTGGTCGGCCTGGCGGCGGATCGAGCCGGCCACCAGGGAGGCCTACGTCCGCAAGATCCTGGTGAACGCGTTCCTGAGCTGGCGGCGGCGCCGCTGGGTCGGCGAGGAGCCGTGGGCCGACCCGCCCGACCGGCCCGGCGCCGACCCCTACGGCGCCGTCGACGATCGCTCCGCGATCTGGCAGTTGCTGGGGCGGCTGCCGGCGAGGCAGCGGGCGGTGGTGGTGCTGCGCTACTACGAGGACCTGAGCGAGGCGCAGGCCGCCGAGCTGCTGGGCTGCTCGGTCGGCACCGTCAAGAGCCAGCACGCGCGTGCCCTGGCGGCGCTGCGCGGCCACGCCGGGACCCCGACGACAGCGATGGAGGCGTGAGGCGTGGACGACGACATCCGCGACGTGCTGCTGCGACACGTCGCCGACGCGCCGGAGAACCCCGACCGGCTCGGCCAGGTCCAGCACCGGGTGCGGCGGGCCGCCCGCCGCCGGGTGGCCGTCGCGGTGTCCGCCGGAGCGGCCGTCCTGGTGGTCGGGGTGGGCGTCCCGGTGGGCATGGAGGTGCTGCGCGCGCCCGAGCAGGCCGCCTCGTCCGCCCTCGGCGACCAGGACGGTGCCGGAGAGGGCGGCGCGGCGGCGCCCGAGGCTGTCGACGAGCCGATGGCGGCCGGCGCCGCCCTGCTGCCCGCCACCCTCCCCGGCACCGGGGGCGGGCCGCCGCTGCCGCTGGACCCGGCCTCGGTGCTCAGCCGCGAACTGGCGCCCTCGGGCTCGGCCGAGCTGCGCTTCAGCCTGGGCGCCGACGGCCGGGAGCAGGCCCTCGCGGGCGCCTGCGCCGGCGCCTCCGGCGGCCCGCTCGGCGGCACGGCCGCCTACCGGATCGAGGTGGACGGCGAGACCGTCGCCGAGGGCGACTGCGCCGGCCCGAGCACCCTGTCGCCCGCCGCCCTCGACGGCGAGGGCCCGCGCGAGGTGGTCGTCACCGTCACCGCCGAGGGGGCCGACCCCGGCGACCGCACCGAGTGGGGGGTCTACACGGCGGAGGGCTGAGGGCCCGCCGGTGCCGGCGGGTCAGTCGTCGTCCAGGCCCTGCTCCAAGGCGTAGCGGACCAGCTCGACGCGGTTGTGCAGCTGGAGCTTGTTGAGGGTGTTCTGCACGTGGTTCTGCACGGTGCGGTGCGAGAGCACCAGCCGCTGCGCGATCTGCTTGTAGGTGAGCCCCTTGGCGACCAGCCGCAGCACCTCGGTCTCGCGCTCGGTGAGCCGGGGCGCGTCCTCGTCCTCGCGCCGAGCGGGGGCGGCGGCCAGCCGCCGGTACTCCCCCAGCACCAGCCCGGCCAGCCCGGGGGTGAACACGGCGTCGCCCGCGCCGACCCGGCGCACCGCCGCGATCAGCTCCTCGCTGCTGGCCGACTTCACCAGGTAGCCGGTGGCGCCCGCCTTGACGGCGTCCAGCACGTCCTGCTGCTCGCCGCTGGCCGACAGCACCAGCACCCGCGCACCGCTCCCGGCCGCCGCCAGCTTCCCGATCACCTCGACCCCGGAGTAGTCGGGCAGCTGGAGGTCGAGCACCACCACATCGGGCCGCGCCGCCCCCACCAGCCGCACCGCCTGCGCGCCGTCACCCGCCGTGGCCGCCACCTCGAAGCCGGCCGCCGCCAGGTCGCGCGCCACCGCGTCGCGCCACATCGGGTGGTCGTCCACCACCATCACCCGCAGCGGCGCCCCGCCGCCCGTCCCACCGTCGCTCACGGGGCCAGGCTAGCCGCCCATAGGCCTCTGCAGCCGCCCAGTGTCGATCCGGCAGCTGAAAGCGCCAGCTCTTCCCCATTCGACTACTCAAGGTGCACCGCAGCAACACTCCGTGACATGGACCGGTATCGCGCTCGCTGTGGCCGGTGCCGGTCAGGCGGCTCGCGGCACCCGGAACTCGATCTCGGTGCCGGAGCCGGGCTCGGTGTGGACGGTGACGCTGCCGCCCAAGTCGCGGACGCGGCCGCGGATGGACTGGGCGAGGCCGAGGCGGCCGTCGGCCTCGGCCTGGGCGAGGCGGCCGTCGGGGATGCCGGGGCCGTCATCGCGGACGGTGACGGTGACGGCGTCGGGCTCGTCCTCCAGCAGGACCCAGGCGCGGCAGTGCGGGGGGCAGTGGCGGGCGACGTTGTCCAGGGCGGCGGCGACGGCGGCGTCGATCTCCTGGACGGTACGGGCGGGCAGCTCCACCGGGGTGGCGGGCATGGAGAGGGTGACGGAGGCCGAGGCGTGCGCGGTCAGGGCGGCGCGCAGGTCGGCCGCGCCCGAGGGGCTGACCGCGTCGGCGTCCAGGCCCACCAGGCCGCGCAGCGCCGCCTCCTGCTCCCCGGCCAGCCGGCCCAGCTCCGCCGCCTCGCCGCCCAGCTCGCTGCCCCGGCGCTGCACCAGCGAGAGCACCTGGAGCACGGAGTCGTGGATGCGGCGGGCCAGCCGCTCGCGCTCGCGGGTGGCGGCCTCCAGCCGGGCGGCGTGCGCGATGCGCCGCTCGGCCTCGCTGGCCAGCGCCGAGACGTAGCCGAGCGCGAAGCCGGCCAGCAGCAGGATGGCGACGCCGTGCAGCACGTCGGCGTCCACCCGGCCCCGGTTGAGGGTGTCGCACAGGCCGAGCACCAGCGAGCAGGCGATCGCGGCGCGCCGCCCGAAGATGACCGCGCCCGACAGCACCGGGCCGGCCACCCACAGCGTGGTGATCGGCGCCATGCTGTACACCTGCGCGGGCGTGTAGACGACCACGGTGCTGGCCAGCGCGGTGGTGGTGACGAGCAGGTCGGCCAGGAGCAGCGGCCAGGAGCGGCGGCTCGGCCGGGCGTAGCCGACCACGGCGAGCACGGTCCACATCGTCATGACGCCGACCACCGCGGCGCCCGCCCAGGCCCGCGCGTAGGCGTCCAGGTTCACCACGACCACGATCGCGGCGTAGACCAGCGAGGCGAAGCGGTAGGCCGCGATCCCCCGCCACAGCGGCTCGGCGAAGCCGCTGTCCTGCCGGCGCCGGCCGTCGGCCGGCGCGGCCTCGGCGGCCACGGCGGTTACTTCCGCGCCTTGGCCGCCTTGGCCTCGGCCTCCAGCTCGGCCTTGACGGACTGGGCGTAGCGGTCGACGTACTCCTGGCCGGACAGCTCCATCAGCGCGTACATGATCTCGTCGGTGACGGCGCGCAGCACCAGGCGGTCGCTCTCCATGCCGTGGTAGCGGGAGAAGTCCAGCGGCTTGCCGAACTTCACCCCGGGCCGGATGCCGAACTTCGGGATGATCCGGCCGGGCGGCATCATCTCGTCGACGTTGAACATCGCCATCGGCACCACCGGCACCCGGGCCTCCAGCACCAGCCGCGCCACCCCGGTGCGGCCGCGGTACAGCCGGCCGTCGGGCGAGCGGGTGCCCTCGGGGTAGATCCCGAGCAGGTGGCCGCTCTTCAGCACCCGCAGGCCGGTGTTGAGGGCCGCCTCGCTCTTCTTGCCGCCGGAGCGGTCGATCGGGATCTGGCCGACGCCGGTGAAGAACAGCCGGCTGACCAGGCCCTTGAGGCCGCGCCCGGTGAAGTACTCGGCCTTGGCCAGGAAGGTGACCTTGCGGGGCAGCGGCAGCGGCCCGAAGAAGTGGTCGGCGAAGGACAGGTGGTTGCTCACCAGGATCGCGGGGCCGGTGCGCGGGACCCGGTCGACGCCCTCGGCCCACGGCCGCCAGATCAGATGCAGGAACGGACCGAGGACCGCTTTGACCAGCCAGTAGAACACCCGAACGCCTCCCGGTTCACGACTGCACCCGCCCTCGACCGGACCTGATCATGCCACCGCCGGGCCGGCCGGACCACCGCGGGCGGCTCGGCCGTGGTGCGGCCTCGCCCCCGGGGACGGACGCGCCGGCGGTGAGGTGCGCGGACGGCCCTGGTGGGGACCGCGGCCGCCGCCGCCTGTCGGGCGTCCGGATGTTTTGCGTAAATATTAGACGCCGGGGCGCCCGGCCGCCCACGGCCGCACCGGACGCCCCGCGGAGGGGCCCGGATGCTTAGGCTTGGCGCATCGTCCCCCCGTCGCACCGACGGATCCTTCGACCGGAGGCGGCTCCCATGGCCCTTCTTCCCGGCGCCGAACCGTTCGCGCACGAAGGCGGGCCGGTCGGCGTGCTGCTGTGCCACGGCTTCACCGGAACGCCGCAGAGCCTGCGCCCCTGGGCCGAGCACCTGGCCGCGGCCGGCCTGACGGTCTCGCTGCCGCTGCTGCCCGGACACGGCACGACATGGCGCGACATGGCCGCCACCGGCTGGCGCGACTGGTACGGCGAAGCGGAGCGGGCCCTGCTCGCTCTAAGCTCGTCATGTGAGCGGGTCTTCGTCATGGGCCTGTCGCTCGGCGGCTGCATGGCGCTGCGGCTGGCCCTGCGCCACGGCGAGGGGGTACGGGGGGTGGTGCTGGTGAATCCTTCCTTGGCACCGGACACCAAGCTCTTCCTGCTCGCCCCGGCGCTGAAGTGGCTGGTGCCCTCGCTGCGCGGCGTCACCGACGACATCAAGCGCGACGGAGTGCACGAGGTCGGCTACGACCGCGTCCCGGTGCGCGCGGCCGCCACCCTGCCGGAGCTGTGGCGGCTCACCCGGGCCGGCCTGCCGTCGCTCACCCGGCCCGTCCTGGCCTTCCACAGCGCCGAGGACCACGTGGTGGGGCCGGCCAGCATGGCGGTGCTGCGGGCGGCGGTGCCCCCGCACCTGCTCACGGTCCGCGAGTGCCCGGACAGCTACCACGTCGCCACCCTCGACAACGACGCCGACGACATCTTCGCGGCGAGCCTGGACTTCGTCAGCGCGCACGCGCGGGAAAGGACCCATGAATGACCCGCCGCGGCAACGGATTGCACGCGGACTCCTACGAGCCGCTGGCCGATCTCGCCCCGGAGCACGCCGACGCCATGCTGGAGGCGCTGCGCGAGGCCGGGGTGGCGGCCTACGCCGTGCCGGCGCCGCGCCCCGGCGGCGCGGCCGTCGAGCTCGCCCCCACCGACCAGCTGTTCGTGGACTCGCGCGCGCACGAGCAGGCGGCCGAGGTGCTGGAGGCGCTGCTGCCGCTGCTGCGCGACGACGGCGACGAGGTCTCGCCGCTGGCCACCGAGATCGTGTCCGACGCCCCGGCGGTGCCCGATGAGGACGCCGTCTGGCGCGACCTCGTCGACCGCTTCAACGACGGCTCCGCCGACCGCGGCGACTGGCCCGAGCGCGAGGACCTGCCCGAGGGCTCCGACGGCGACGACGGCCCCACCGACCTCCTCGACCCGCCGGGGTCGGCCCCCGCCAGGTCCGCCCGCCGGGTGGTGCGCGGCGCCGACGAGTCCGACGCCGCCGATGACGACGAGGACCACTACACCCCGCCGCCGCCCCCGCCGATCCCCCGCGGCGACCTGGTCAGCCGGCTCGCCTGGACCGCGCTGTTCGCCGGCCCCCTCTTCCTGATCGTGGCGATGCTGGTCCGCTGGGACATGCCCGGCTGGCTGGCCTTCGCCGCCGTCGCCGCCTTCATCGGCGGCTTCGTGGTCCTCGTGCTGCGGATGGGCGACCAGCCGCCGAGCGACTCGGGTCCCGACGACGGAGCCGTCATCTAGCCGGGCGCGGCGAGGACCGCCATGACCGGCCGGTGGTCGCTGGCCGAGGGGTAGTCGGCCGCCAGGGCGGGGCCGTCGGGCACGCCGGCCGCGCGGACGGCGAGGCGGGGGTCGGCGAAGACCGCGTCGATGCGGGCGCGCGGCGCCGCCGACGGGAAGGTCGGCCCGGCGGCACCCGGCACGCACGCCGCCGTGTCGGTGAGCGCACCGGCCAGCACCGACCAGGCCGGGCCGCCGGGCGGCTCGTTCACGTCGGCGGCCAGCACCACGGGCGCGCGGTAGCGGCGCCGGGCGGCGGCCAGGCGGGCCAGCACCTCGTGGACGTGCCGCAGCCGGGGCTCGGCGCGCAGGTCCAGGTGGGTGCAGGCGGCCACCAGCCGGCCGGGCGGGCCGTCGAGCACGGCCAGGGCGAGCGCCCGCCGGTGCAGCCCGGGGTCCGGGCTGAGCAGGTGGTGCTCGACGTGGCGGACGGTGTAGGCGTGCCGGACCAGCAGCGCCAGGCCGCCGGCCCGCGCACCGGGCACCAGGCCCAGGCCGCAGCGGCGGGCCAGCCGGGCCCGCCGCCACCGCCAGCCGAGGAAGCGCGGCGCCTCCTGCAGGCAGACGACGTCGGGCGCGGCGGCGCGGACCACCCGCGCCACCGCGACCGGGTCGTCGCGCAGCGAGCGCACGTTGTAGCCGAGCACCCGGAAGTCCCGCGTGCGGGCGTCCGGGCCGGCCACCTCAGACGCGGGCGAGGTCGGCCGCCCCGATGATGCCGGCCTCGGAGCCGAACTCGGCGATCCGGATGTCGGGCACCTTGCGGAAGCTGCGGCCGGTGATGTTGCGCCGGAAGGAGGCCAGCACGGGTTCGAGCAGCACGTCGCCCGCGTCGGAGACGCCGCCGCCCAGCACGAAGCGGCCCGGGTCCAGGATCGCGGCGAGGGTGGCCAGGCCCTGGCCGGTCCAGTCGGCGACGCGCTCGAAGGCCCACACCGCGCCGGGGTCGCCCTGCTTGGCGAGGTCGGTGATCATCGCGCCCTCGATGCCGCCGACGTCGCCCTCGGCCCGCTTGAGCAGGCCCTCGGCGATGTCGGGCTGGGTGAGGGCGAGGTCCTGCGCCTCGGCGACCAGTGCCCGGCCGCTGGCGTACTGCTCCCAGCAGCCGCGCTGCCCGCAGCCGCAGCGGCGGCCGTGCGGCACCACCCGGAAGTGGCCCACCTCGGCGCCGAAGCCGAACTTGCCGCGGAACATCTGGCCGTTCAGCACGATGCCGCCGCCGATGCCGGTGCCCAGGGTGATGCAGACCAGGTAGTCCTCGCCGCGCCCGGCGCCGAAGCGGTACTCGGCCCAGGCCATGGCGTTGGCGTCGTTCTCGACCACGACCGGGACGTCGACCCGCTGGGAGAGGAGTTCCTTGAGCGGTTCGTCCCGCCAGGCGAGATTGGGGGCGAAGAGCACGGTGGAGCGGTTCTCGTCGACGAACCCGGCCGCGCCGATCCCGACGGCGGAGACCTCGTGCCGGCCGATCAGCTCCTCGACCGCGTCGCCGATCACGTCGGCGGTGGCGGCCTCGCTGCTGGCCGGAGTCGGATACCTGACCTTGTCGAGGATCCGCCCATCCTCGTCGACAACACCCGCGGCCACCTTGGTGCCGCCGACGTCGACGCCGATTGCCAAGCCCATGGACGGGCCTCCTGTCCGGATTCGTTCCGTCGCTGTTCTCATCGTGCCGCCGGATCGCTCCCGCGGCGCCGGGCCGCCCTCCCGGCCGTGCGGCCGGGAGGAGGCGTCCGGAGGCTGGTCAGGGCGCGTCGTCGCGCTCGGAGATGGCGGTGGCCCAGGGGTCGCCGCCGTCCTGCTGCTCGCGGGCCGGCCGGGGCGGCGGCGCGGCGGCGGGCTCGGCCACCGACGCCGACCAGGGGTCGCCCGCGGGCTCACCGGCGGGCCGCGCGGGCGCGGGCGCCTCGCCGGCGCCGGCGTCGCGGATGCCCGCGCGCGCGGCCGGCGCGGAGTCGAGCTCGCGGCGGTCCTCCTCGCGCAGCTCGGCCTCGCGGCGGGCGCGCAGCCGGCGCTCGTAGTCCTCGACGGCGTCGACGGTCTCGCGCAGCGCGTTGAACACGGTGCCGCCGGCCCGGCCGAGGTGGCCGAAGACCTCCGGGGCGCGGTGCCGGACGGTGCCGGCGATCTGGTCGAGCAGGGCGCGCACCGAGGGCTCGGATCCGTCGTGCGGCTCGCGGACGGCGCGCTGCCAGACGTCCTCCGAGCGGCGCAGCCCGGTGGCGCGCCCGGCGGCGGAGGCGGTGTATCTGATGCCCTGGCTCACCGCGCGGCGCTGCACCGTGCTGATGAAGCGCGCCGCGCCGTCGACGAGGTCGCCGCCGCGCCCGTGGGCCGCTTCGCCGGACGGCCCGGGTTCGGGGCCGGTGCGCGGCGGCTCCGCGGGCCGGTCGGCCGGGGCGGAGCCGGCCGGCTCCTGCCCGCCGGGGCGCTCGCCGCCCGCGACGGCGGGCGCGTCGCCCGTGCCGGGCGCCGGGTGCTCCTCGTCGGCCCTGTCGTTCCTGTCCGCCATGTCAGCCATCGTCTCTCGCCCCCACGCTGTGGATCTGCAACGGTCGGCGGACCGCATCCAAAAGGGTGCGGGCCGCTACGCGGCTAACGCTCGGCCGCGGGGTGAAGTGCCTCGTGGAGCCGCTCACCCGCCGCGCTCGACCCGCCGTTTGAGCCCCTTCAGCGCGGTGTCGACGATACGCCGTTCGGCCTGCCGCTTCACCAATCCGGGCAGCGGAATCGCGATGTCGGCGGCCAGCTCGTACTCCACCTCGGTGCGGCCGCCCGAGCCGCGCAGGGTGTAGCCGCCGGCGAGTTCGGCCAGCACCGAGCCGGGCTCGGCCATCCGCCAGCGCACGCCGTCGGCGGTCCAGTCGTAGGCGAGGACGTAGCGGTCCTTGATCACGCCCGCGTCGAGCGCGAAGCGGACGCGTTCGGGGCGGCCCTCGCCATCGACGGACTCCACCCCCGCGTCCTTCACGCCGTCGGCCCATTCGGGGTAGCGCGGGAAGTCGGCGATGACGGCCAGCACGTCGGCGGTGCCGGCGTTGATGGTGATCGACGAGCGCGTCCGGTCGGCCACCGGTGCCTCCTCCCTCGCTGCGGACTCACCCGAGCGTACAGGTCCAGACCAATCGCCGGGGAGCCGCACCCGCCTCGGATCCCCCGGCACCGCAGGCGGTCCGGCACCGCCCGTGCGGGGAACATACCGGACGTAGCCGCCCAGACCTATACGCTGGAAGAATCGAGAATCGAGGGTGCCGGGAACCCGGTTCCGGCGGCTCCGCGGGCGGCAGCCGGCCGCATCACCATCCGATACCAACTGATACGGCCAACTACCCGCGGGTAAGTCCACCGGATACCGTCCCCACAAGTTCCCCCGAGCCCTGTTTCACGCTGCGACCGAGGAGTCCGCCGTGCGCGACGAGTACAGCCGCCCCGTCCTGGTGGAGGTCCAGGAGAACGAGACCCTCACCGACACCCCGTTCAAGCGCGCCGCCGACACCCCCGACAGCGTGGTGATGCGGCGCAAGGAGGGCGCCGGCTGGCGCGACATCACGGCCGCGGAGTTCCGCGACGACGTCGCCGCCGTCGCCAAGGGGCTGATCGCCGCCGGGATCGGCACCGGCGACCGCGTCGGCCTGATGTCGCGCACCCGCTACGAGTGGACGGTCGCCGACTACGGCATCTGGGCCGCGGGCGCCGTCACCGTGCCGATCTACGAGACCTCCTCCGAGGAGCAGGTCCGCTGGATCCTCGGCGACTCCGAGGCCAAGGCCGTGTTCACCGAGACCGACGGCCACACCGCCACCGTCGAGGCGGTGCGCGGCGAACTCCCCGCGCTGCGCAACGTCTGGCGGCTGGAGCCCGACCTCAGCGCGTTCACCGCCACCGGAGCCGAGATCGGCGACGACCAACTGGCGGCGGCGCGCGGCTCGGTCGGCGCCGACGCGCTGGCCACCCTCATCTACACCTCGGGCACCACCGGCCGCCCGAAGGGCTGCGAGCTGACCCACCGCAACCTGCTCTTCACCATCCGCAACGTGATCGAGGGCAACCTCAAGCAGGTGTTCACCGTGGAGGGCCGCTCCACCCTGCTGTTCATGACCCTCGCCCACTCCTTCCCCCGGGTCATCCAGGTGGGCTGCGTCGAGACCCACACGGTGATGGGCCACACCGCCGACCTCGCCGACCTGCTGCCCGACCTCGCCAGCTACCAGCCCACCTTCCTGCTGGCCGTGCCGCGGGTCTTCGAGAAGGTCTACAACGGCGCCGAGCAGAAGGCCGTCGCGGGCGGCAAGGGCTCGATCTTCGCCGCCGCCACCGACACCGCGATCGCCTACAGCAAGGCCGTCGACACCGGCGGGCCCGGCCTGGTGCTCAAGCTCAAGCACCTGCTCTTCGACCGCCTGGTCTACGGCAAGCTGCGCGACGCCGTCGGCGGCCACACCACCCACGCCGTGGCCGGCGGCGCCGCGCTCGGCGAGCGGCTCGGCCACTTCTTCCGCGGCATCGGGCTGCCGGTCTTCGAGGGCTACGGCCTCACCGAGACCTCCGCCCCCAGCAGCGTCAACGGCCCCGACGCCGTGCGGATCGGCACGGTCGGCCGCCCCTTCCCCGGCGTCGCGGTGCGCACCGCCTCCGACGGCGAGCTGCTGGTCCGCGGCGACCACGTCATGCGCGGCTACTGGAAGAACGAGACCGCCACCAAGGAGGCCTTCACCGAGGACGGCTGGCTGCGCACCGGCGACCTCGGCACCATCGACGACGACGGCTTCATCCGCATCACCGGCCGCAAGAAGGAGATCCTGGTGACGGCGGGCGGCAAGAACGTCGCGCCCGCCGTGGTCGAGGACCGCCTGCGCGGCCACGCCCTGGTCAGCCAGTGCATGCTGGTGGGCGACGGCAAGCCCTTCGTGGCGGCGCTGATCACCATCGACCCCGACGCGCTGGAGTTCTGGAAGTCCCAGAACGGCAAGCCGGAGTCGGCCGGGGTGGCCGAGCTGGTCGACGACCCCGACCTGCTGGCCGCGGTCCAGGAGGCCGTGGACGACGCCAACAAGGCGGTCTCCAAGGCCGAGTCGGTCCGCAAGTTCACCGTGCTGCCCGTCGACTTCACCGTCGAGGGCGGGCAGATGACCCCCTCGCTGAAGGTCAAGCGCGAGGTGGTGGCGCGCGAGTTCGCCGCCGAGATCGACGCCCTGTACGCGTCGCGCTGACGCCGGGCGGAAGAGACGGGCGCGGCCCGGGGAGGGAGACCTCCCCGGGCCGCGCCCGTTCCGGGGTGCGCCGCGCCCGCTAGGGGCGGATGCCGCCGACGAAGTTGGTCCAGTAGTAGTCGTTCAGGTCGACCACCGCGACCGGCTTGCTCGGGTTGGAGGCGTGCAGCATCTGGTTGTCGCCCACGTACATGCCGACGTGGCTGGGCTCCGCCGAGTCGTAGAAGAACATCAGGTCGCCCGGCTGGAGGTCCTCGCGCGCGATGTGCGGGCCGATGTCGAACTGGTCGTAGGTGGTCCTGGGGATGCTCACCCCGGCCTCGGCCCAGGCGGCCTGCACCAGGCTGGAGCAGTCCCACACGTCGGGCCCGTTGGCGCCGAGCGAGTAGCTGTCGCCGATCTGGGCGTAGGCGAACTCGATCGCGACGCGGGCGTCCCCGGAGGCGGAGCCGTTGTAGGTGCCGCCGGACCCGCCCGAGCCGCCGGAGCCGCCCGAGGAGCTCGCGGGGGCGACGCCCTCCTGGGCCTCGGCCTGCTCCTGCGCGGTCAGGTCCGCCAGGATCTCCTCCTGCTCGGCGATGCGCCCCTCGGCCTCGTCGCGTGCGCTCTCGGCCCGCTCCAGGTCCTCGGCGGCCGCCGCCTCGGTCTCCTCGCGCTCGGCCTGCAGCTGCTCCAGCTCCTCGCCGGCGCTGACATAGCGTTCGAGCTCCCCGGCGCGGCTGCCGGCCAGGTAGTCGATGGTCGCCGCCTGGTCGAGCGCCTCCTGCGGGCTCGACGCGTTGAGCAGGGCGGCGGTGGAGTCCAGGTCGGCGCCGCGGTAGGTGGCCGACGCGAGCGCGGAGATCCGCTGCTCCATGCGGTCGCGGTCCTCCTGCGCCCGCTCCAGGCGCTCGTTGACCTCCTCCAGTTCGCGCTCGGCCGCCTCGTGGTCGGTGCGGGCCTGGTTGTACTCCTCGGCGAGATCGCTGTACTCGCGCTGAAGCTCCTCGATCCGCTCCCGGACCTCCTCGGGGCTGCTCTGCGGGTCGGCGACGGCCGCGCCGGCCGGGAAGGCCAGCACACCGGCGGTCACCAGACCGGTGACGAAGAGGGTCCTGCGGTACGGAAGCTGCTCACGTCTGGACACGGGGCGCGACTCTCCTACGGTGGGGCCGCTTACCGGGTCTGCGGGTTCGCACGGGCACGCCGGTACCGGGGCGCGCCGGTTCGCGGACGCTCGTCCGCGCGGCACGCCTGGGCGGCGGTGTCGTACTACGGAGCCGGGGGCAGAGGGCACCGATTCACCCGGGGATGGAGTACCCCGGCTCCCCTGGAGGTCGGTCCGGTCGCGTCTCGGCCGACGGGGATTCAGCGGGAGTCCGCCGTCGTCGCCGGGGTGGCGACGAATCACACGGCCGAACTCGAGGCAAGAGGCTAGCGAAGCCGCTGCATTAACTCAACCAATTCGTTACTTTCCAATCTCCGGGCGGCGCGTTTCACGCCGGGAAATCGCCCTAGAGAACTGGAGAACACTTCACCGCGTCCCGGTGCGCCGCAGTGCCTGGCGAAATCGCGCGGGGTCCGCGCGCATTTCCGGGGCGGCACGAATTCGTGGGACATGCCACAGCCGTGCCGCTCCCCGCCGCACGCGGAGGAGGGCACGGCCGTCGCAGCAGGTCAGGGGCGGCGGGCGCCCTGGAACTGCCCGTCCCAGTAGCCGGCCAGCGAGACGACCTGAACGGTGCTGCTGCTGTTGGGGGCGTGGATCATCTGGCCGTCGCCGACGTAGAGGCCGACGTGGCTGATGCCGCCGTAGAAGAAGAGCAGGTCGCCCGGCTGGAGGCTGGAGCGGTCGACGGGCTGGCCGACGCTGAACTGCGCCTGGGAGGTGCGCGGCAGGCTGACCCCGCCCGCCTGCCAGGCCATCATGGTCAGGCCCGAGCAGTCGAAGCCGTCGGGGCCGGTGCCGCCCCAGACATAGGGGTCGCCGAGCTGGGCGTAGGCGTAGTCCAGGGCCGCGCCCGCGCTGCCGCTGGCCGAGCCGGTGTAGCTGCCGCCGGTCGTCGTGCCGCCCGCCGAGCCCGACGGGGTGACCTCGGGGAAGGACTCCAGCAGGTCCTGCTGCTCGGCCAGCGCCGTCTCGACCTCCTCGGCGGCCTCCTGCGCCTCGGTCTCGGCCTGCTCGGCGTCCTCCAGGGCGGCCTCGGCCTCGGCGCGCAGCTCCTCAAGGCGCTCGGCGGCGGCGCTGTACTGCTCCAGCTCGGCCTGGCGGTTCTGCGAGATGTACTCCAGGGTGGCCGCCTGGTCGACGACGTCCTGGGGGTCGCCGGAGCCGAGCACGGCGACGGTGGAGCCGAGGTCGCCGCCCTGGTAGGCGGCGCCGGCCAGCTCGCCGATGCGCTGGCGCAGCCGCTCGTAGTCCTCGGTCTCGGTCTCGATCCGCTCCTCGACGTCCTCCAGCTCCGCCTCGGCCGCCTCCCGCTCCTCCTCGGCCTCGTTGGCGGCGTCGACCAGCTCGCTGGACTCCTCGGTGAGGCGGTCGATCTCGTCCTGGACCTCCTGCTGGGTCGGCTCGGGATCGGCCTGCGCCACGCCCGGCAGAGCCATCACACCCGCGGTGACGATGCCCACACCCGTAGCGACCCGACGCCGCATGGATCGACCTTGCCGACTGGACACGAGACGAACACGCTCCTTCACGCCCGGCGGGCACCGGGTCCGGGGACACAGGGACGACCCGCGCCTGCTCGCTCTCGCCTGAGCGGGGTGCGGAGCGATGGGAACGACGGGGTCGCGGGATCGGGGGCGGGTGGACCGCACCGCCAGCGCATCCGCGGACGGCGGCCGACACCCGAGCCTGAAAGCTAGCGGAGTCACGACCGGGTCTCAACCACTACGGCGGAATCTCCCGCCTCAGAGTGCCGCCGGGGCGTCCGCGGCCACTGCCGCACCTTCGGACTCTCTCGCATCCCGCCGCAGCCCGCGGACGGCGCGGGGGCGGCGGCGGTTCCCGTGGGGCAGGGCGTCCGGCGGCCGGATGTGGCCAAGCGGCCCGTTCAGCCCGGGTCGAGCCGGCGCAGCAGCAGCCGGGACGGCACCGGCCGCGCCCCGGCGCGCCGCACCGCCCGGACGATCTCGCCGTCGGAGCTGACCACCACCACCGGGCGCCCCTCGGGCTCGGCCTGCACCAGCCGCACGATCAGGTCGTCGGCCGTCTCGCCGGGGGCGCTGAACAGCAGCCTCACCCGGCGCGGCCCCGGCATGGCGTGCGCCCCCTCGACCTCGGCGCCGTCGAAGACGCAGGTGATCTCGGCCTTGGTCTGGGCGGCCAGTCCGCTGAGGCCGCCGAGCAGCCGGGCGCGCTGGTCGGCCAGCGGCAGGGTGGGGTAGCCGCTCTTGGTCACGTTGTAGCCGTCGACCAGCAGATGGGCCTGCGGCAGCGCCAGCAGGTTGTCGAGCAGCCAGGGGTCGTCCTCGGGCACGGTGCGGACGGGGAACGGCCCGCCGCGAGCGTCGGTGCCGGCGGCGAGGTCGGCCGGGCGGTCGATCCCCGTGGGCAGCGCCAGCTCCCTGCGCAGGCCCTGGGTGGCATCGGACAGGACGTCGAGCAGCACCCGCAGCCGCGCGTCCTCGACGCTGCGCCCGCTCCTGGCGGCCCGCCTGGCCACCTCCACCTGGTTCTCGGCGGCGGTGAGCCGGCTCTGGAGCTTGCGCGCCTCCTTCTCGGCCGCCGCCACCCGGGCGTGCGCGCCGGCCCGCTCGGCATCGGCCTCCCGCGCGGCGCGGTCGGCCCTGGCCTCGGCCTCCCGCGCCCGCAGCCGCGCCTCGTGCAGCTTGTGCCGCAGCTCGGCGATCTCGCCGCGGGCCCCGCGCAGCTCCTCGCGGAAGCGCCTGGCCTCCTCCCTGGCGTCGGCCTTGGCCTCGGCCAGCTGCTCGCGCAGCTGGGCGACGCGCTCGGCCCGCACCGCCTCCTCCTCGGCCGCGGCACCTCGCTCAAGCTCGGCCCGGATCCGGCCGACCAGCTCCGACCAGCCCGGCGGCCGCAGGTAGTACGCCACCGCCGCGACCGTGACCGGGTCGGCCGCGGGCGGCACCACGCCCGCCGCGATGCCCTCGGCCAGCTCGGGCCAGGCCGTGCGCACCCGCGCGCCCAGCAGCTCGCGGAAGCCTTCGTCGGTCTCCAGCTGGGCGGCCAGCTGCGGCCCGGCGAGCCGCGCGCGGCGCTTGCGCTCGAAGCGGGCCACCCGGCGCAGCGGTGCGGGCAGTTCGTCGGCCGGCAGCTGGCCGACCAGCTCGGCGGCGTACTCCACGATCCGGGCCCGGATGCTCTCCGGCAGCGGGCCCTCGATCCGCTCCGCCCCGGCCCCTGGGTCGGACTCGGGGTCGGGCGCCGGGTCGGCGGCGGCGCCCTCGGGTGCCGAGCCGTTGGCCCGCGCGTGCGGGCCGGGCGCCGGAGCGCCCGGCCCGCCGTCCGCCGGACCGGTGGTCACGACCGCCCCGCGTCGACCCCGGGCCGCGCCACCGCTTCCACCGCGTCGACCGCCTTGCACCAGCGGCACTGGATCTGCTCGACGGTCTCGGCCAGTACCTCGCTGCTCTCGGTGCTCGCCGCGCCCGACAGGTCGAAGTGGACGTAGTCGCGGGAGCGCGTCGTGCGGGTGACGTCGAAGCGGGTCAGGTTCCCGCACTGGGCGCAGCGCCATCTGGTCGTCTCTGAGGGTGCGGGCACGCTCACGTCGCGATCCTTCCGTCACGGGTCCGCCCGGGGGCCGGTGGGTCAAGAGACTACGGCAGTGCGGGTCCGGCCACCGTCCGTCAGCGGGCGAACACGGACCGCCGCCGGGCCCGCCCCGGGCGGCACGCGGCCCGGCCGCTGACATCCCGACGGTCTACGGTGGCCCGCGTGAGCGTCGTCGACCCCCTCCCCGTGCAGGGCACCCTGGACGACCTCGGCACCCCGCTGTCCGAGGTCACCTTCGTGGTCTTCGACCTGGAGACCACCGGCACCCGCGCGGCCGCCTCGGGCATCACCGAGATCGGCGCGGTGAAGGTGCGCGGCGGCGAGGTCGTCGGCGAGTTCGCCACCCTCGTCGACCCCGGCTCCCCGGTCCCCCCGTTCATCACGGTGCTGACCGGGATCACCGACGCCATGCTGGTCGGCGCGCCGCGGATCGAGACGGTGCTGCCGTCCTTCCTGGAGTTCGCCGAGGGCTGCGTGCTGGTGGCGCACAACGCCCCCTTCGACGTCGGCTTCATCCGCACCGCCTGCGCTGAGCACGGCTACACCTGGCCCGATCCGCCGGTGGTCGACACCGTGCCGCTGGCCCGCAGGGCGCTCACCCGCGACGAGGTCCGCAACCACAAGCTGTCCACCCTCGCCGACTTCTTCCGGGTGCCCGAGCCGCCCAACCACCGCGCGCTGGCCGACGCCCGCGCCACCGTCGCCGTGCTGCACGGCCTGCTGGAGCGGCTCGGCTCCTTCGGCGTGGCCACCCTGGAGGAGCTGCGCTCCTTCACCTCGGCGCCCTCCGCCGTCCAGCGCCGCAAGCGCCACCTCGCCGACGGCCTGCCCGACGCGCCCGGGGTGTACATGTTCACCGACGCCCGCGGCGACGCCCTGTACGTCGGCAAGAGCACCAGCCTGCGCAAGCGGGTGCGCACCTACTTCACCGCGGCCGAGACCCGCAGCCGGATGGGCGAGATGGTGGCGCTGGCCGAGGCCGTCGTGCCGATCCCGTGCGCCACCCCGCTGGAGGCCGAGGTGCGCGAGCTGCGGCTGATCGCCCAGCACAAGCCGCCCTACAACCGCAAGTCCAAGTTCCCCGAGCGCGCCGTCTGGCTGAAGCTGACGGCCGAGACCTACCCGCGGCTGTCGATCGTGCGGGCGCTGCGCTCCGACGGAGCCACCTACCTGGGGCCCTTCGGCTCCACCAGCCGGGCCGAACGGGCCAGGGCGGCGCTGCACGAGGCCTTCCCGCTGCGCCAGTGCACCCAGCGGATCGGCATCAGGTCCCGCGTGTCCGCCTGCGCGCTCGCCGGGCTCGGCCGCTGCGGGGCGCCCTGCGAGGGCCGCGAGGCGCCGGCCGAGTACGCGCGCCACGCCGAGGCGGCGGCGCGTGCGATGACCGGCGACGTCGAGCCGGTGGCCGCCGCCGTCCGGCTGCGGATCGACCGGCTGGCCGAGCAGCAGCGCTACGAGGACGCGGCCGTGCACCGCGACCGGCTCACCGCCCTGGTCCGCACAGTCGCGCGGATGCAGCGCCTGGAGGGACTGGCCCGCTGCCGCCAGCTGGTGGCAGGCAGCCCGGCCGCCGACGGCTGGGACCTGGCGGTCGTCCGGCACGGCCGGCTGGCCGCCGCCGGGCGGCTGCCGCACCGCACCGCCGCGGCGCCGCACGTCGCGGCGCTGGTCGCCACCGCCGAGACCGTCGAGGACGGCCCCGGCCCCACCCCGGCGGCCGGGGTGGAGGAGATGGAGGCGGTGCTGCGCTGGCTGGAGTCGCCCGGCGTCCGGCTGGTGGAGGTGGACGGAACCTGGAGCTGCCCGGCCGACGGCGCCGGAAGGCTGTGGTCCCGGCTGCGGCACCTGGCAGGATTGAGCCCATGGCAGGCATGATTCCGATGGGCGACGACTTCCCCACCCGCCGTGTGCCGGTGGTCACCTACTCCCTGCTCGCCGCCAACGTGGTCGTGTACCTGCTCTCGCCCGGCTCGCTGCTGGCCGGCTGGTACGGCACCGCCGAGGAGCGCTGGTGCGCCTACGCGGTGTACATCGCGCAGTGGGGGGCGATCCCGCAGGAGCTGTTCACCGGCGCGCAGCTGGACGTCGGGCAGCTGGCGCTCCAGGGCTGCCCGGCCGAGCCCTTCCCCAAGTTCGTCTGGTTCTCGCTGGTCAGCGCGATGTTCCTGCACGGCGACGCCATGCACCTGCTGTCGAACATGCTGTTCCTGTTCGCCTTCGGCCCCAGCGTCGAGGACCTGTTCGGCCGGGTCAGGTACGTGCTGGCCTACCTGCTCACCGGTATCGCGGGCACCGTCGGCTTCGCGCTGCTCTCCCCCGAGGGCACCACCCCGCTGATCGGCGCCTCCGGCGCGGTCGCGGGGGTGCTCGGCGCCTACCTGGTCCTGCAGCCGCGGGCCCGGATGATCGGCCTGCTGTTCGGGCTGGTGCCGATCCGGCTGCCGGGCTGGGTCGTGGCCGGCAGCTTCTTCGTGATCGAATACTTCCGGATGGTCCAGGACTACCTGGCGCCCGAGATCGAGCGCTCGGCCGTCGCCTACTCCGCCCACGTCTTCGGCTTCGTCGCCGGGGTGGTCGCCGGAGTGATCGGCTACCGCACCCGCTGGTGGCGGGTGCCGGGCTCGGTCTACGACCTGCGCAGGTAGCCGCGGCGCCGTCCGCCGATCCCCGACCGCTGAGGAGGACCATTCATGATCACCGCGATCGTCCTGGTCAAGGCCGATGTCGCGCGCATTCCCGAGGTCGCCGAGGCGATCGCGGAGATCGACCACGTCAGCGAGGTCTACTCCGTCACCGGCGCCTTCGACCTGGTGGCGCTGGTGCGGGTGCGCCGGCACGAGCAGCTCGCGGAGGTCATCCCCGGCCGGTTGAACAAGGTGCCCGGGGTGGTCCACTCCGACACCCACATCGCCTTCCGCGCGTACTCCCAGCACGATCTGGAGGCCGCGTTCTCCCTCGGCCTGGACGACGCCGACTGAGCGCGCGCAGGTCCGCGGTGCGGCAGGATGGCGGGGTGAGCACCGCCCAGACCGGCGGCGACGGCGACGGGCGGGCGGTCCCGGCCGCTGGGGGCCCCGGCGCGGACCTCGACGCGCTGGCCAGCCTGGCCGATCCCCTGCGCCGCGCCCTGTACGACTACGTCGCCGCGCAGGACCACGAGGTCAGCAGGAACGAGGCGGCCGAGGCCGTCGGCGCGCAGCGCCAGCTGGCCGCCTTCCATCTGGATCGCCTGGTGGCGGCCGGGCTGCTGGCCGAGGAGCGCAGGAAGCTCAGCGGGCGGCAGGGCCCCGGCTCGGGGCGGCCGGCCAAGGTGTACCGGCGGGCCGAGCGGCAGCGCACCGTCCAGCTGCCGCCGCGCGACTACGAGGCGGCGGCCCACCTGCTCGCCGAGGCCGTCGAGCGGGCCGGGGCCGACGCCGCGCTGCACGCCGCCGCCCGCGAGGCCGGCGAGCGGCGCGGCGCCGCGGCGGCCCGGGAGCGCGGCGGGGCCGGCCCGGCCTCCGCCGCCGAGCTGCTGGCGGCGCTGGCCGCGATGGGCTACGAGCCGGCGGACGGCTCCGCCGCCGGCGCGGTGCGGCTGCGCAACTGCCCCTTCCACACCCTGGCGGGCGCGTACCCGCCGCTGGCCTGCGGGATGAACCTCGCCCTGCTGGAGGGGCTGGTGGCGGGCCTGGGCGCCGAGGGGGTGCGGCCGCGGCTGGACCCGGCGCCCGGCCGCTGCTGCGTGGTGCTCTCTAAAAATAATGAGGATTGACTTAGAAGCGGGCGGTGTGGTCTGCTCGACGGCGTGACAGCACACCACCTCGCCCAGCTGAACCTCGTCGAGCTGCGCGCACCGCTGGAATCGCCCGAGTACGCCGGGTTCGTCGCCCTGCTCGACCCGATCAACACCCTGGCCGACCGCAGCCCCGGCTTCGTCTGGCGGCTGCGCGCCGAGGACGGCGCCGACGCCACCTCGCTGCGCCCCTTCGGCCCCGACGTACTGGTCAACCTGACCGTGTGGGAGACCCGCGAGGCGCTGTGGGACTTCACCTACCGCAGCGGCCACCTGGACGCGCTGCGCCGCCGCCGGGAGTGGTTCTCGCCGATGGCCCGGCCCAGCCAGGTGATGTGGTGGACGCCGGCCGGCACCCTGCCGACGGTGGCGGAGGCGGCCAGGCGGCTGGCGCTGCTGACCGAGCACGGGCCCGGCCCCGACGCCTTCACCTTCAAGGACGACGTGCCCGCGCCCGGCACGCCCGCCGCCGGACTCCCCGGCTAGCCGGGGCCGCTACCTGGCCTTGCCCAGCTCCTGGCTCAGCTCGATCCAGCGGCGCACCAGCGCCAGCGCCGCGCCGGAGTCGACGGCCTGCTCGGCCCGGCGCAGGCAGGTGCGCAGGTTCTCCACCAGCGGCCCCTCAAGGCCGCCGGAGGCGGCCAGCGCGGCGGCCGCGTTCAGCAGCACGGCGTCGCGGACCGGGCCGCGCTCGCCGTCGAGCATCCGCCAGGCCACGGCGGCGTTGTACTCGGCGTCGGCGCCGCGCAGCTGCTCGGGGGTGGCGGGGGCGATGCCCAGCTCGGCGGGGTCGAAGACCTCCTCGGCCACCTCGCCGCCGCGCACCGCCCACACCCGCGAGGTGGTGGTGGTGGTCAGCTCGTCGAGGCCGTCGTCGCCCCGGAAGACCAGCGCGGACACTCCGCGCCCGGCGAAGACCCCGGCCATGATCGGCGCCATCCGGGGGTCGAACACGCCCACGGCGGTGGCGCGCGGCCGGCCCGGGTTGGTCAGCGGGCCGAGGAAGTTGAAGACCGTCGGCACCCCCAGCTCGCGCCGCGGCCCGGCCGTGTGCCGGAAGGACGGGTGGAACAGCGGCGCGAAGCAGAAGGCGATGCCCGCCTCGGCGGCGACCCGCTCGGACAGGTGCGGCGGCAGGTCGATGACCACGCCCATCCGCTCCAGCAGGTCGGCCGAGCCGCACGACGAGGACGCGGCGCGGTTGCCGTGCTTGACCACCGTGGCCCCGGCCGCGGCCACCACCATGGCGGCCATCGTGGAGACGTTCACGGTGTGCGCGCGGTCGCCGCCGGTGCCGACGATGTCGACGGTGGGGCCCGGGACGGAGATGGTGGCGGCGTGCCGCAGCATCGTCTCGGCCAGCCCGGTGACCTCGGCGACCGTCTCGCCCTTGGCGCGCAGCGCCACCGCGAAGCCGGCGATCTGGGAGTCGCTGGCCGAGCCCGACATGATCTCGTCCATCGCCCACGCGGTCTGCTGCGCGCTCAGCGACTCGCCGCCCAGCAGGCTCGCCAGGAGATTGGACCAGGTTGTAGCGCTCATCGTTGTCCTGCCGGGTTCGCGGGTGCGGACGGTGGTCAGGCCGGCAGGCGCGCCATGCGGATGCGCATCAGGCCGGCCAGGGACTCGGCCAGGGCGACCGGGTCGATGGGGTGGGAGACGACGGCGTCGGCGCGCGACCAGGTGGCCAGCCAGCCGTCGTCGCGGCGGCCGATGATCAGCAGGACCGGGGGCGCCTGGTACAGCTCGTCCTTGGCCTGGCGGCAGATGCCCATGCCGCCCGGCTTCGCCTCTCCGTCGAGGATCGCGATGTCGACGGCGCCGTCGTCCAGCCGCCGCCACACCATCGGCTCGGTGGCGACCTCGATGATCTCCACCTTGGGGAGGTCGATCGCGGGCCGGCGGCCGATGGCCAGCCGCACCTGCTCGCGGGTGCGCGCGTCGTCGCTGTAGACGAGCACCCGCATCGCCTCGGGTGCGCGGTCGGTGCTTTCCTTCTCAGACATCGTCCTCATCCGCCCGGTCCGTGGGGGTACCGCCCCTCGACCGGGGCGTCCGCTCTCCCGATGCTACCGGTCTCCGCCCGCCGGGCCGGGGCGCGGTCCGCCCCCGCGGCCGCGATCGGTAAACCCCCGGGACGCGCCCGGACGGGTGGCATCCGTCACGCGCCGGCCCTCTGGCGCCGGCGGGGGCCGCACGCTGTAATGACTGTCGTGACCCCACTGTGACCTCACCGCGCGCCGCGGCCCGCGGCCGGCGGGCCCCCGCGCCGCCGGCACCCCCCGGCCCCGCCGACGCGCCCGGGCGCTGACCTGCGAACGCGGTAGCCGCCCGCTCACCGCCGGCATCCGCGCCGCCCCGCCGCCCGGGGCCCGAGCCGGCCCCGGCGCCCTCCGGCGCCGCTCCGCCTGGCGGACCCGCCGCACCTCAAACGGGGGGTCGTGCATGGGGTTCCGCGAGATGCCGTAATAATGCTGGCGTGGCGACAGCAACCGCGAACCAGACTCCCGCCTTCCACCATCCGACTCAGGCCAGGCGGCCTGACCTCGTCAGCGTGGGCACGATCGTCTGGTTGTCATCCGAGCTCATGTTCTTCGCGGCACTGTTCGCGATGTACTTCACCATCCGGTCGGTCCTTCTGGGCGATCCGGCCATGGCACCGGAGTGGGCGTACATCCACTTCAACTACTACCTGGCCGTCCCCGTCACCGTCGTGCTGATCCTGTCCAGCTTCACCGCTCAGTTCGGCGTCTTCGCCGCCGAGCGCGGCGACGTCCGCAAGATGCGCATGTGGTTCTGGATCACGCTGGCGATGGGCACCTTCTTCGTGGCCGGCCAGGGGTACGAGTACTACAGCCTCATCGTGCACGAGGGCTTCTCGCTCACCTCGGACGCGTACGGCTCGATGTTCTACCTGACGACCGGTTTCCACGGACTGCACGTGACCGGCGGGCTGATCGCGTTCCTGCTCGTCCTCGGACGCACGTACGCCGCGAAGCGCTTCACGCACCAGCAGGCGACCAGCGCCATCGTCGTGTCCTACTACTGGCACTTCGTCGACGTGGTCTGGATCGCGCTGTTCTTCGTCATCTACTTCATAAGGTAAGGCCGGCAACCGTGAATTGGATCACCGCGCGGCGGCGGCATCCCCTGATGGGATACGCGGTCGTCTTCTTCGCCTTGGTGGCGATCGGCACCCTGTGGGCCGTACTGGCCCCCAATGCCGACCGGGCCGAGGCGCGCACCCAGGAGGCGGGCGCCACCCAGCAGGACCTCGCCGCCGGCCAGGCGCTCTTCGAGCAGAGCTGCTCCAGCTGCCACGGCATCGACGGCCAGGGCCGCAACGGCATGCCGTCCCTGCAGGGCGTCGGCGCCGCCGCCGTCGACTTCCAGGTCAGCACGGGCCGCATGCCGTCGATGAACCCCGACGTGCAGATGCCGCGCAAGCCGCCGGTGTTCACCGAGGAGCAGATCGACCAGCTCGCCGCCTACGTCAGCACCTCCTTCGGCGGCGGCCCCGAGATCCCGGCGAGCGTCGACCCCGACGAGGACTACGCCAGAGGCGACATCGAGCTGGGCCAGCGCGTCTTCATGTCCAACTGCGCCCAGTGCCACAACTTCGTCGGCCAGGGCGGCGCGCTGACCGGCGGCCGGTTCGCGCCGGAACTCACCGAGAGCACCCCCGAGCAGATCTACGAGGCGCTGATCTCCGGCCCCGGCGCGATGCCGGTGTTCGACGACGAGACGCTGACGCCGGAGGAGAAGCTCGGGATCATCAACTACATCGTCACCGTCCGCGCCGAGCCCGACTCCGGCGGTCTGTTCAACCTGGGCAGGCTCGGCCCGTCCAGCGAGGGCCTGGTGGCCTGGACCGTCGGAATCGGCCTCATCGTGGCCGCGGCCATGTGGATCACTGCGAGGCAGCGGGAAAATGACTGACACCAACGACACGAACGCGGGCGGAGGCGCGGAGGGGCCCGACGACGGCCCCGCCCGCCGCCGCAGGAGGGTCATCGGCACTCCGCCGGCCACCGGCCCGGCCCTCGCCGCCGAGGACCCGCGGGAGGCGGCCGAGGCCGGAGCCGCCTACCCGGGCATGTTCCACGCCCGCCCGGAGAAGGAGCAGCGCAGCGGTGAGCGCTGGGCCTCCGTCGCCTTCCTGGTCGCGATGGTGGCCGGCATCGGCTTCTTCGTCGCCTACTTCGCCTTCCGGATCGGCGAGCACGCCCCCGAGGGCTCGGCCACCCTGGCGGCGCGCTACTCCAACTTCGGCCTCGGCCTCTCCCTCGCCATCGCCCTGCTGGCCATCGCCGTCGGCATGACGATCTGGGTGCGCAAGGTGATGCCGCACTACGAGGTGGTCGACGAGCGGCACGACCCCCCGTCGGGCGGCGAGCGCCGCGAGTTCGGCGACTACTTCATGAAGGGCGCCAACGAGAGCGGCATCGTCAAGCGGCCGATGCTGCGGCGCACCCTGCTGCTGGCCATGGTGCCGCTCGGCCTGGCCCCGATCGTGCTGCTGCGCGACCTCGGCCCCAACAACATCGAGGTGCTCAGGCACACCGCGTGGGCGCCGGGTCCCGACGGCCGGCCGCGCCGGCTGCTCATCGAGGGCACCAACCAGCCGATCCTGGCGGCGGAGTTCGACTCCCCCGGCTCGATCATCACGGTGCTGCCCGAGCCCGACCCGGGCGAGGACGGCCACGAGGGCCACCTCTCGCTGACCGAGCAGGCCAAGGCCGTCACGCTGCTGATCAAGATGCGGCCCGAGGAGCTGGCCCTGCCGCCCGAGCGGCTCGACTTCACCATCGACGGGATCATCGCCTACTCCAAGGTCTGCACCCACGTCGGCTGCGCCGCGGCGCTCTACGAGCAGACCACCCACCGCATCCTGTGCCCCTGCCACCAGTCGACCTTCGACGCCCGCAACGGCGGCGAGGTCATCTTCGGCCCGGCCGGGCGCGCGCTGCCGATGCTGCCGCTGGCGGTCGACAGCGAGGGCTACCTGGTGGCGGTCTCCGACTACCCCGACGCCGTCGGCCCCAGCTTCTGGGAGCGCGGCCCGAACTTCTGGGAGCGCGGCAACGAGCACCTGGACCCAGAGGAGGGCAGCTGAGCCATGAGCCAGCCCACCACCCCGCCGAAAGCCCTCGGGGCGCTCGGCACCTACCTGGACGAACGCTTCCACGGTTCGAGCATGCTGCGCACCAACATGCGCAAGGTGTTCCCGAACCACTGGTCGTTCATGCTCGGCGAGGTCGCGCTCTACTCCTTCATCATCGTGCTGCTCACCGGGGTCTTCCTGACCCTGTGGTTCCGGCCCTCGATGCTGGAGGTGGAGTACACCGGCTCCTACGCGCCGCTGCAGGGCGTGATGATGAGCGAGGCCTACGCCTCGGCCCTGCACATCAGCTTCGACGTCCGCGGCGGCCTGCTGGTCCGGCAGATCCACCACTGGGCCGCGCTGATCTTCGTGGCCGCGATCCTGATGCACATGATGCGGGTGTTCTTCACCGGCGCCTTCCGCAAGCCGCGTGAGCTGAACTGGCTCATCGGCGCCACCCTGCTGATCCTGGCGATGGTCGAGGGCCTGCTGGGCTACTCGCTCCCCGACGACCTGCTGTCGGGCGTCGGCATCCGGCTGATGCAGGGGGTGGCGCTGGCCGTCCCGGTCATCGGCTCCTACGCGCAGATGTTCCTCTTCGACGGGGAGTTCCCCGGCGAGGCGATCATCCCCCGGCTGTTCACCGTGCACGTCCTGCTGCTGCCGGGCATCATGCTGGCGCTGGTCGGCGCGCACGTGCTGATCGTGTGGATCCAGAAGCACACCCAGTACCCGGGCAGGGGCCGCACCGAGTCCAATGTGGTCGGCACTCCGATGTACCCGGCCTTCGCCGTGAAGGCCGGCGCGTTCTTCTTCTTCGTGTTCGGCTTCACCGCGCTGATGGCGTCGGTCTTCCAGATCAACCCGATCTGGCTGTTCGGGCCCTACACGCCCACCTCGATCAGCGCGGGCTCGCAGCCCGACTTCTACATCGGGTTCATGGAGGGCTCGCTGCGGCTGTTCCCGCAGTGGGAACCGCTGATCTTCGGGCATCCGCTGAGCCTGAGCACGCTGATACCGGCGCTGGTCATCCCGGGCATCCTGTTCACGGCGCTGATGCTGTGGCCGTTCCTGGAGGCGTGGATCACCGGCGACAAGCGCCAGCACCACACCGCCGACCGGCCGCGCAACGCCCCGACCCGCACCGCCCTGGGCGTCACCGGCATCACCTTCTACGGGGTGCTGCTGCTGGCCGGCGCGAACGACCTGATCTCGGAGATCTTCTACATCGACCTCTACCTGACCACCTGGATCTTCCGGGTGTCGCTCATCGTGGGTCCGATCATCGCGTTCATCGTGACGCGCCGGGTCTGCCTGGGCCTGCAGCGGCGCGACCGCGACGAACTCCACCACGGCTACGAGAGCGGCATCGTCAAGCAGCTCCCGAGCGGCGAGTTCATCGAGGTGCACCAGCCCGTCGGCGCGGACGCCGCCGTCGAGCTGCGCAGCAAGGTGGCGAGCGAGCCGCTGGAGATCCGCACCGGGGCGGTGGACGAGAACGGCGTACCCGACCCGCGCACCCGCTCGCCGCTGGGCAAGCTGCGCGGTGCGGCGAGCCGCTGGTTCACCCGCGACAAGGTGGACTTCGACGAGCACGACGGCGGCCACGGCGACGGCCACGCCGCCGTGGAGGAGGGCGCGGGCTCCGGTCGCGCCGCCGTCTCCTCGGGGCCGTCGGACAAGCACTGACGCGCCGCTGAAGGGCCGCACGGGCGGGCCCGGCACTCCGAGCGAGTGCCGGGCCCGCCGCCGTGTGCGGGCACTTCGGTGATCGGAACGGGAGCCGCCGGGCCGCCACACTGTTATCCTTCCGGAGTACAAAACCGGTTCACCGCAGTACGGTGCCGCGCGGGCCGCCCTCCGGCGGGCCGCGCCGGCGCTCGGACGCCTCCTGCGGCCCGAGCAGAGCGCCGCCTGGGGGCGGCGGGCGGAGGTGGGCGAAGATGCGCCGTCCGACGATCGTCGACATCGCGCGGGCCGCGGGCGTCTCCAAGGGGGCGGTCTCCTACGCGCTGAACGGCCGGCCCGGCGTCTCCGAGCCGACCCGGCGCAGGATCCTGGAGATCGCCGCCGAACTGGGCTGGGCGCCCAGCAGCGCGGCCCGCGCGCTCTCCGACGGCCGGGCCGGCGCGATCGGCCTGGTGGTGGACCGCCCGGCGCAGGTGCTCGGCAGCGAACCCTTCTTCATGCGGCTGATCGCGGGCATCCAGAGCGCCCTGGCGGGCGGCCCGACCGCGCTGCTGCTCCAGGTCTCCGACGACGCCACCGCCGAGATCGCCACCTACCGCCGCTGGTACGCCGAGCGCCGGGTCGACGGTGTGCTCCTGGTGGACCTTCGGGTGGCCGACCCCCGGATCACCACCGTCGCCGAACTGGGGCTGCCCGCCGTGGTGATCGGCGGCCCTGACGACACCGGCGCGCTGTCGTGCGTGTGGTCCGACGACGACGCCGCCATGCGCGCGGTCGTCGACCACCTGGCCGGGCTCGGCCACCGCAGGATCGCCCGGGTGGCGGGCCCGGCCGAGTTCGTGCACACCAGGGCCAGGTCGGCCGCCTTCCACGGCGCCGCCGCGGACCTGGGCCTGGACGGGGCGCAGGTGGCGCACGCCGACTACTCCGGCGAGGAGGGCGCCCGGCTCACCCGCGAGCTGCTGGCGGCGCCGGAGCCGCCCACGGCGCTGATCTTCGACAACGACCTGATGGCGGTGGCCGCGCTCGGCGTGGCGCAGGACATGGGGGTCCAGGTGCCCGACCGGCTGTCCATCGTGGCCTGGGACGACTCCCCGCTCTGCCGCACCCTGCGGCCGGCCCTCACCGCGGTGCGGCGCGACGTGGTCGACTACGGCGAGCAGGCCGCCCGGCTGCTGCTGCGCCTGGTCGACGGCGGCCCGCCGGCGCGGCTGGCCGCCAGCGCCTTCGAGCTGGTCCCGCGCGGCAGCACCGGGCCGTTCCACCCGGCCGGCTGAGCCGCCGCGGCCGCCCGCACCCTCCCTCCGGCGCCGCCCGGCGGCCCCGGGTGCGCATTCGCGATCTTGACACTGAACCGGTTTAGTGATGTGCTTCCCTCACCCGGTCACCGTGGCGGGCCCCGGCCGCCGCGGCCGCGAGCGGCGAACGGCACAACCCCCCGTCTGCACCGACTGAGGCTGGAGAGCCGATGGCAGAGCGCATCGACCTGCGTGACGACTGGACCATGCGGGCGGTGGGCGCTCCCCCCGCCGCCGCACCCGCGACCGAGGCCGGCATCCCGGCGGCGGTGCCCGGCTGCGTCCACACCGACCTGCTGGCCGCCGGGCTGATCCCCGACCCGTACCTGGACGCCAACGAGACCGCGCTGGCCTGGATCGGCCGCACCGAGTGGCGCTACAGCCGCCCCCTGGACGTGTCGGGGCTGGTGGGCCCGAACGGCCACGAACGGCTCGACCTGGTCTGCGAGGGGCTGGACACCGTCGCCGAGATCGCGGTGGACGGCCGCACCGTCGGCTCCACCGCCAATATGCACCGCGGCTACCGCTTCGACCTGCTCCCGGCACTGCGGCCCGGCGCGGGCCCCGCCGCCCTGGAGATCACCTTCGGCTCCGCCTACCGCTACGCCGAGGAGCTGCGCGAGCGGCTGGGCGACCGGCCCTGCTCGTACCCCGAACCCTTCAACTTCATCAGGAAGATGGCCTGCAACTTCGGCTGGGACTGGGGCCCCACCCTGGTCACCGCCGGCATCTGGCGGCCGATCTGGCTGCACGCCTGGAGCACCGCCCGGCTGGCCCGGGTCCGCCCGCTGGTCACCGTGCGCACCGGGCCCGACGGCCGCAGGATCGGCGAGGCGGCCGTGCACGTCGACATCGAGCGCAGCGGCCCCGGCCGCGAGGCCGAGCTGATCCTGCGGGCCGCCGTCGCCGGCCGCGACGTCGAGGTCACCGTGCCCGCCGGGGCCACCGAGGCGACCGCGGTGGTGGAGGTGCCCGACCCGGCGCTGTGGTGGCCCCGCGGCTACGGCGAGGCGGCGCTCTACCCGCTGGAGCTGGTGCTGGCCGGTCCCGACGGCGCCGAACTGGACAGCTGGCGGCGCCGCGTCGGCTTCCGCACCGTCGAGCTGGACACCTCGGCCGACGACACCGGCACCGCCTTCACCTTCGTGGTCAACGGCCGCCCCGTCCTGGTCAAGGGCGCCAACTGGATCCCCGACGACTGCTTCCCCTCCCGGGTCGACGCCGCCCGCTACGCGCAGCGGCTGGACCAGGCGGTCGACGCCAACCTCAACCTGCTGCGGATCTGGGGCGGCGGCATCTACGAGAGCGACGACTTCTACCGGCTCTGCGACGAACGGGGCCTGATGGTCTGGCAGGACTTCCTGTTCGCCTGCGCCGCCTACCCCGAGGAGGAGCCGCTGGCCGCCGAGGTCGAGGCCGAGGCCCGCGACGCGGTCGTCCGGCTCGCCCCGCACCCCAGCCTGGTGCTGTGGAACGGCAACAACGAGAACATCTGGGGGTACGCCGACTGGGACTGGGTGGAGCCGCTGGCCGGGCGGAGCTGGGGCGAGGGCTACTACCTCGACCTGCTGCCCCGCGTCGTCGCCGAACTCGACCCCACCCGCCCCTACTGGCCGGGCAGCCCGTACTCCGGCCGCCCCGAGGTGCACCCCAACGACCCCGCGCACGGCCCCATGCACATCTGGGACGTGTGGAACCGGCGCGACTACACCGCCTACCTGGAGTACCGGCCGCGCTTCGTCGCCGAGTTCGGCTTCCAGGCGCCGCCCGCCTACGCCACCCTGCGCCGCGCCGTCTCCGACCGGCCGCTGCGGCCCGACTCCCCCGGTCTGCTGCACCACCAGAAGGCCGTCGACGGCAACGGCAAGCTGGAGCGCGGGCTGGCGCCGCACTTCGCCGAGCCGGCCGACTTCGACGACTGGCACTACCTGACCCAGCTGAACCAGGCCCGCGCGATCGCCCTGGGCGTGGAGCACTTCCGCGCTCAGCAGCCCACCTGCATGGGCACGGTCGTCTGGCAGATCAACGACTGCTGGCCCGTCACCTCCTGGGCCATGGTCGACGGGGACGCCCGCCGCAAGCCGCTGTGGTACGCGCTGCGCGCCGCCTACCGCCCGCGCCTGGTCACCCTGCAGCCCGCCGCGGGCGGCGGCCTCACGGCCGTACTGGCCAACGACACCGACGAAGCCTGGGACACCACCGCCGTCGTGGCCCGCCGCGACCTGTCCGGCCGGGTGCTGGCCAGGGCGGAGCTGCCGGTGCGGGTGCCGCCGCGCGCCGTCGCGCACGCGGTGCTGCCCGAGCGGGTGGCCCGCCCCGACGTGCCGCAGGCCGAGCTGGTCACCGCCGACGCCGACGAGCTGCGCGGCCACCGCTTCTTCACCGAGGACGCCGACATCGAGTACCCGGCCGCCCTCTTCGAGGCCAAGGTCGCCGCGGTGCCCGAGGGGTGGCTGGTCACCGTGACCGCGCAGACCCTGCTGCGCGACCTGGCGATCTTCGCCGACCGGCTCGACCCGGGCGCGGAGGTGGACGACATGCTGGTCACGCTGCTGCCCGGCGAGACCCACCGCTTCCTGGTGCGCGGCACCGCCGCGCTCGACCCTGCCGCGCTGGTCCGCCCGCCGGTGCTGCGCTGCGTGAACGACACCGTCCGCCGGCCGAGGACACCGGCGGCCTGACCCGGCGGAACCGACCCCGCCCGGCGCCGTACCGATCCCTCACGGCGCCGGGCGGGCCTGTGCCCGGCCTGCTGCGGGCACCGCCCTCACCCCCGGTCGGTCGCCAGCCGGGCGTGCAGGTGGGAGTCGTGCCGCCGGCCCGACGCGTCGAGGTAGAAGTCGCGCATGGTCCCCTCGTACCGGAAGCCGGTCCGCAGCGCCACCCGGCACGACGCCTCGTTGGCCAACGCGTGGTCCAGCCACAGCCGGTGCAGTCCGAGCCCGCCGCCGTCGCGGCCGCCCAGCGCCCAGCGGCTCGCGGCCTCCAGGGCGCGTGCCGCCACGCCCCGGCCGCGGGCCCACGGAGCCGTCCAGTAGGTGACGGCCGCCTGGTCCGGCAGCCGGTCCACGTCGCGGACGCTCACCGAGCCGAGCAGCGCTCCGTCGGCGGCGCCGACGACGGCGAAGGCGGCCGTGCCGCTGGACCACGCGCCGGCGCGGGACCGCACCCACCGCCGGGCGCGCTGCGCCTCGGGGGCCGCGGCCACCGCCGTTCCGACCGCCCAGCGCAGGATCCCGGGGTCGCGCAGCGCCTCGGCGACGGCCGGCTCGTCGGACTCCTCCACCGGCCGGAGCACGAGCCGGCCGCTGGTGAGCACCGAGGGCGCGAGTGCCGCGGCGCGGCGGGTCACTCGCTGGGCGAGGCCGAGGCGCTCTCGGGCAGGGCGGGCGGGCCGGCGGCGTCGGGGCCGGTCTGCCAGGGCTCGTCGAGGTTGCTGTTGCCCAGCCACTCGTCCCAGCTCAGCTGGTAGAAGCCCCAGCCGTTGTTCCACTCCAGCTCGCGGTCGGTGCCGGTGATGACGGTGATGTCGCCGCGCTGGGAGTGGTTGTACACCCACTCGGCGTCGGCCGCCGAGAGGTTCACGCAGCCGTGGCTGGTGTTGGCCTGGCCGAGCTGGCCGTTCCAGGGCGCGCCGTGGTGGAACTCGCCGCTGTTGGAGATCCGCACCGCGTGGCGGGCCTCGATCCGGTAGTAGTCCGGGTGGCCCTCGGGGATGCCCACCGTGGCGGAGTCCATCACCAGGTCCTCGTACTTCTCCATGTTGATGTGCACGCCGCTGGTGGTGGTGTACGCGCGGGTGGTCTCGTTGCCGGCGCTGATCGGGAAGTCCTGGACCTCCTCGCCGTTGACCTCGACGGTCATCCGGTGGGAGTCGGTGTCGACGGTGAAGATCTGGGAGTCGCCGATGTTGAACTCATAGGAGCTGTTCTGGACGCCGTAGACGTCCTGGCTGGAACGGACCCCGGCCATCCGGGCGTTGAGGGTGACGGTCTGGTTCGGCGCCCAGTACTCGCTGGTGCGGAAGACGGCCTGGGTGTCGCTGAGCCAGTTCCAGGCGCCCTCGGCCGGCTCCTCGGAGCGGACCTCCAGCGCGCGCTCGACCAGCTCCTTGTTGTGCACCTCGCGGTCGAAGGTGACGATGATCGGCAGGCCGACGCCGACCGTCTCGTCGCCCTGCGGGGTGACGTCGGTGACCGAGACCGTCGCCTCGGGGGTCAGCGTGGTGAAGCTGCTGGTGACCGTGGTGGGCTCGCCGCCCTCGATGGCGGCCGTGGCGGTGACGGTGTACTCGGTGCCGGGGTGCAGCGTCCAGGTGGAGGTCCAGACGGTGCTGTCGTCGTTGAGGGTGCCGGTGACCTCGTCGAGGCCGGGCTGCTCCCCGCCGTCCTCGGCCGAGGCATCGGCGGCCGGGCTCGCGGAGGCGCCGCCCCCGGCCCGCTCGACCACGACGTCCTCGATGGTACCGGTGGCGGCGGTGACCACGATGGGCTGGTCAGGACGCACGTCGGCGCCGCCGTCGGCCGGGACGATCTCGACCTGCGCGGCCTCGGGCGCGGCCGGGTCTCCCCCGCCCGCGGTACCGCTCGCTTCTGTGCCCCCGCCCTGGCAGGCCGCGGCGAACACGAGCGCGATGCCGCTCAGTGCCGCGGCCAGCTTGCGACGCCCGAGTACGGCGCTGCCCCTCACGTCCTCGACCTCCACAGTCGTCTCCTCCGGCCGCTCGGCGGACCCCCTGGGACCTCAGATGCCCATTCCGCCGAAAGGGTTCCACGCGCCCGCTCTCACCGGCCGGAACCGGGAGGACGCGGGAAAAAGGTGAAGTTGTCTACCGGCCACACACTATCGCGTGAGGCCAGGGCTCCTGCCGGAGAACCCTGGCCCCAGTGTCACAAAGCTATTGCGGGACGGCCGCGCGCCGGACCGCGGCCCACCGCAGCCCGGCGCACGCCACGCTCAGTGCTCGAAGTGACCCCGGTAGTACTCGAAGACCATGCCCATCACGGTCAGCAGCACCGCCGCGACGCCGATGGCCAGCAGCCACCAGCCGATGACGAATCCGACGGCGGCCAGCGCCACCGACATGGCGACGAACAGCGGCCACCAGCTGTGCGGGCTGAAGAAGCCCAGCTCGCCGGCGTTGTCGGCGATCTCGCCCTCCAGCTGGTCCTCGGGCGCCCGGCCGTGGACCCGCTCGATCCTGCTGGCCGAGACGAGCAGCCAACTGCCGATCATCAGCGCCATGAAGACGGAGACGATCAGGGCGACCGTGCCGGTCCACTCGATCCCGCCGGCCAGGCCGGTCCAGTAGGCGTAGATCGCGGCGCACAGCCCGAAGAACAGGCCGACACCGATGAACAGATATGCCTGGAACTTCACGGTGCCTCCCCTAGTCCCTGCTGCTCGTGCCGCTGACCAGCTCGCCCGCCGCCACCTCGGGGTGGTGCAGGTCGAAGGCGGGCCGCTCCGAGCGGATGCGCGGCAGCGAGGTGAAGTTGTGCCGCGGCGGCGGGCAGGACGTGGCCCACTCCAGCGAGGCGGCGTAGCCCCACGGGTCGTCGGCCAGCACCCGCTCGCCCCGCTTGTGGGTGATCCAGACGTTCCAGAAGAAGATGAACGTGGACGCGCCGAGCAGGAAGGCGCCCAGCGAGGACACCATGTTCAGCTCCCAGAAGCCGTCGCCCGGCAGGTAGTCGGCGTAGCGGCGGGGCATGCCCTCCGCGCCGAGCCAGTGCTGCACCAGGAAGGTGGTGTGGAAGCCGATGAACAGCACCCAGAAGTGGAACTTCGCCAGGCCCTCGTTCAGCATCTTGCCGGTGAACTTCGGCCACCAGAAGTAGAAGCCGGCGAACATCGCGAAGACCACCGTGCCGAAGAGCACGTAGTGGAAGTGGGCCACCACGAAGTAGCTGTCGGTGACGTGGAAGTCGATCGGCGGCGAGGCCAGCAGCACGCCGGTGAGCCCGCCGAACAGGAAGGTCACCAGGAAGCCGATGGCGAAGAGCATCGGCGACTCGAAGGTCAGCGAGCCGCGCCACATGGTGCCGGTCCAGTTGAAGAACTTCACCCCGGTGGGCACCGCGATCAGGAAGGACATGAAGGAGAAGAAGGGCAGCAGCACCGCGCCGGTGGGGAACATGTGGTGCGCCCACACCGTGACGGACAGGCCGGCGATCGCGATGGTGGCGAACACCAGGGTCTTGTAGCCGAACAGCGGCTTGCGGCTGAACACCGGCAGCACCTCGGTGACGATGCCGAAGAACGGCAGGGCCACGATGTACACCTCGGGATGGCCGAAGAACCAGAACAGGTGCTGCCAGAGGATCGCGCCGCCGTGCTCGGTGCTGAAGACGTGGGTGCCGATCATCCGGTCGGTGCCGAGCACCACCAGGGCGGCGGTCAGCACCGGGAAGGCGAGCAGCACCAGCACGCTGGTGAGCAGCGCGTTCCAGGTGAAGATCGGCATCCGGAACATGGTCATGCCCGGCGCGCGCATGCACAGGATGGTGGTGATGAAGTTGACGGCCGCCAGGATGGTGCCGAGACCGCTGACCACCAGGCCCATGATCCACAGGTCGCCGCCGACGCCCGGCGAGCGCACCGCGTCCGACAGCGGGGTGTAGGCGAACCAGCCGAAGCTGGCGGCGCCGCCCGGGGTGATGAAGCCGCTGATGGTGATCAGGCCGCCGAACAGGAACAGGTAGTACCCGAACAGGTTCAGCCTGGGGAAGGCGACGTCGGGGGCGCCGATCTGCAGCGGCACCAGCACATTGGAGAAGCCGACGAACAGCGGGGTGGCGAACAGCAGCAGCATGATGGTGCCGTGCATGGTGAACAGCTGGTTGAACTGCTCGTTCGTCATCAGGTCCATGCCGGGGAACATCAGCTCGGCACGGATGAGCAGCGCCATCACGCCGCCGACGACGAAGAAGCCGAACGACGTGATGATGTACATGTAGCCGATGGTCTTGTGGTCTGTCGTCGTCATCCAGTCGACGATCTTCGACCCGGCGCGGCTCGGCTCACGCTGGACGGCGCCCAGCTGCCTCGACTCGCCCGTGGTGGTCACTGCGCACTTCCCTCGGTCGGTTCGGTCTCCGGACTGGCGGCGCCGCCCTGGCTGGGCTCGCTCGACGGCTCGCCCTCGGGGGTGCCCGGGGTCTCGGTTCCCCCGGGCGTACCGCCCTGGGGTTCGGGTTCCTCGGCGGGTCCGCCCGAGCGGATCTCGTTCTCGTCGTCGGCGCCCGGGGGCGGCGCGTCCGGGTTGGCGGCGGCGACCTCGGCGAGCTGCGCGGGGAAGGCGTCGCCCTCGACGACGTGGGCCTGGAACAGCATCTGGGAGTGGTCCACACCGCACAGCTCGGCGCAGCGGCCCTCGTAGGTGCCCGGGGTCGTCGGGATCACCTGGAAGGTGTTGATCTGGCCGGGGATCACGTCCAGCTTGAACAGGAACGCCGGGATCCAGAAGGAGTGGATCACGTCGGGCGAGTAGAGGTTGAAGCGGACGACCTGGCCCTCGGGGAGGTAGAGGTCGGGGCGGGCGGCCTCGCCGGGCTCACCGACGGTGGTGGCGACCGGCTCGGGCAGCGACTCCGCCAGCTCGGCGGACTCCTCGGCCGCGGCGACCGCGGCCTCGTGAGCGGCCTCCTGCTCGGCGGTCGGCTCGCCGTGCGGCTCCTCGGGCAGCTCGGCGATGTCGCCGAAGGCCTCGGGGCGCGCCAGCAGGTCGACATCGCCCGCGGCCTGGATGGCGGCGGCGTCGTAGTAGTCGAAGCGCCAGCTCCACTGGAAGGCCGTGACGTTGACGACGACGTCGGGCTGCTCGTCGGTCTCCAGCAGGTAGTCCTGGTCGCGGGCGGTGAAGTAGAAGAGCACCGCGATGATCACGAACGGGACGACGGTGTAGAGCACCTCGATCGGCATGTTGTACCGCACCTGCGGCGGCAGGCGGTCGGAGCGCTTGCGGTGGAAGATCACCGACCAGATGATCAGGCCCCACACCAGGATGCCGACGCCGAACGCGGCGATCCACGACCCCTGCCAGAGCGAGAGCACCCGCTCCGCCTGTTGGGTGACGGGCTCGGGCATGCCCAGTCGGGTGAACTCGGTCGACGTACATGCCGTCGCGAACGCCGGCACTGCGGCCAGCGCCAGCCCGCGCGGCGCCCAGTGACGCAGGCGAGAACGCCGGTTCCT
This sequence comes from Allonocardiopsis opalescens, assembly GCF_003002095.1. Classification (GTDB taxonomy): domain Bacteria; phylum Actinomycetota; class Actinomycetes; order Streptosporangiales; family Streptosporangiaceae; genus Allonocardiopsis; species Allonocardiopsis opalescens. The sequence goes on from NZ_PVZC01000006.1 coordinate 90,703, forward strand.
ACGGCGGGTCGGACTCACGGGTTGCCTTCCAGCGGTGATGCCCGAACCTCGGGCTTTCCTCAATGTTTCAGGAGTGACAGGGGAACAGTATCGCGCATCTTTTCCGAGGCCGATCTGGGGCCGGACCCCCGGGGCGTGTTGCCGCCGTGGGGCTTCGCGCCCGGCCGGACGGCACTCGCGCCGCCACGGTTCACCGCTGCCGACGCGCCCCGCCGCCGCGCATCGGCGGCGGAGCCGCCGGTGGTCGACGCGCTGGGGCGCGCATCGAGCGTATCGCTGCGTGCGCCGCACCCGCGTCCGGGGCGGCGTTAACCTGTCGGTGTCCGCGTCGCCGCAGGAGAGGCCGTATCTTGACCGAGGTCCCGCGACTCACCATCGACGCGCTCGGCCGGAAGTGCCCGATCCCGATCATCATGCTGGCCCAGCGGCTGAACGAGGTGCCGATCGGGTCGATCATCGCGGTCTGCGCCGACGACCCCGCCGCCCGCACCGACATCCCGGCCTGGTGCCGGATGAAGCTGCAGGACTTCGTGCGCGAGGTGCCGCTGCCCGGCGGCGGCAGCGCCTTCCACATCCGCCGCGCCTACTGACGCCCCCGAGGGGTGCCGAAACGCCGGACCGCCCGGCCCGGACCGCCCCGAGGGGCGGTGCGGGACCGGGCGGTCCGGTCTTCGCTCGCGGGTCAGCGCGAGTAGTACTCCACCACCAGCTGCTCGTCGAAGAGCACCGGCACCTGCTCGCGCTTGGGCCGGTCGACCAGCGCGGCCTTGAGCTCGCGGTGGCTGACCGCCAGGTAGCCGGGGAGCCGGTCGTCGGCGAAGGTGCCCTCGGCCGCCTCGATGAAGGCGACGATCTTCTTGGACTTCTCGCGCACCGAGATGACCTGGCCGGGCTTGACCTTGTACGACGGGATGTTCACCCGCTGGCCGTCGACCTCGATGTGGCCGTGGCTGACGAACTGCCGGGCGGCGTAGATGGACGGCGCGAAGCCGGCCCGCAGCACCAGGGAGACCAGGCGGGTCTCCAGCTCGGCGATCAGCTCCTCGCCGGTACGCCCGGGGCGCTTCTTGGCCACTTCGAAGGCCTTGGCGAGCTGCTTCTCGGAGAGGTCGTAGTACCAGCGCAGCTTCTGCTTCTCCAGCTGGCGCACGCCGTAGTCGCTGTTGGAGCGCCGGACGCGGCGGCCGTGCTCACCCGGGGGGTAGGGCCGCTTCTCGAAGTAGTCGACCGCCTTGCGGGTCAACGGGGCGCCGGCGCGCCGCGACAGGCGCACCTTCGGTCCGGTGTAGCGCATTCAATCTCCTCCACATCAACGGCCGGGGACGGCCGCACTGCCTTGCATCTCGAAGCGACTTAGGTAAGTCTTACCTAAGTCAAGGAGGTGGTCATGCGCCAAGTCAGCCCGTCCCCCATCGAACGGGTCCGTTCTCTCGCCGCGGCGGCGACCCCCACGGCGGTGGCGCTCACCGACGACCCCGGCACACGGAGTTCCGTGCGTGGAGCCGTGGATCCCACCGGCCGCGCGATCGTTCTGATCGGGGTCGATCATCCGCTGCATCAACCGCTTCGGGCGACCCGCCACGGTCGCGCCGACCTAGGGGTCAGCGTCGACCTGGCCGCACACCGGACCGTCGGATCGGTACCGACGGTGCGGGCACGGCTCTGGTTCGAAGGCTGGGTCTCGGTCATTCCCGCAGCCGAGTGCCGCGATGCCGCACTCAGTGTCTGGGAAAGGCTGCCCGACGAAGACCTACTCGCTGCTACAGACCATGATTCCACACGTCAAACACCGCTTTTGGCACGGGTGGAGCCCGCAGTTGTGATTTACGACACCTACGACGCCGGCGGTGTGCTGGACGGCGGCGCCTTCCTGGCGGCCGAGCCCGACCCGCTCGCCGGCGCGGCCGAACGGCTGCTCGCCCACGTCAACGACCGGCACCGCGACGAACTCAGCGCGGCCCTCGCGCACATCCCGGGCGCGCCCGAGGGCCGCGCCTGGCTGTGGGAGCTGGACCGGCACGGCTCCACTCTGTGGGTGCAGCCCCTGCCGCGGCCCGCGGAGCCGGGCGCCGGCTGCGGGCCGGTGCTGATCCGGCTGCCGTGGAGCGCCCCGGCGGAGCACCCCCGCGATCTGGAGCGCGCCCTGCACGACCTCATGCACGCCCGGCCCGCGCCGAAGGTGCGCTGAGGCGCGGCCGCTAGGGCACCGGGCAGCGCAGCGCCGGCTCGACCGCCGCGGCGGCGTTCTCGCCGTAGGCGGCGGCGAAGCGGTCCAGGGCCGCCTGGCGGCCCAGGGTGTACTCCTGGGGCCCGACGGCCTCCAGCACGTGCACGGCCACCAGATTGCCCAGCTGCGCGCTGTGCTCCAGGCCGAGCCCGGCGGCCAGGCCGCTCAGGAAGCCGGCCCGGAAGGCGTCGCCGACCCCGGTGGGGTCGACCAGCCGGTCGGTGGGCAGCGCGGCCACCTGCACGGCGGGCTCGCCGGCCCGGTCGATCCTGACCCCCTTGGAGCCCAGGGTGGTCACCCGGGTGCCGACCATGCCGAGCAGCTCGGCGTCGGACCAGCCGGACTTCTGCTCGATCAGCGCCTTCTCGTACTCGTTGCTGAACAGGAACTCCGCGCCGCCGACCAGGCGGCGGATCTCGGCGCGCTCCATCCGCGCCAGCTGCTGCGAGGGGTCGGCGGCGAAGGCGTAGCCGCGCTCGCGGCACTCGTCGGTGTGGCGCAGCATCGCCTCGGGGTCGTTCGCCGCGATCATCACCAGGTCGAGGCCGCCGACGCGCTCGGCCACCGGCCGCAGCTCGATGTTGCGGGCCTCGGCCATCGCCCCGGCGTAGAAGGAGGCGATCTGGTTGTGGTCGGCGTCGGTGGTGCAGACGAACCTGGCGGTGTGGTGCAGCTCGGAGACGTGCACCGACTCGGTGTCGACGCCGTGGCGCTCCAGCCAGGAGCGGTAGTCGGCGAAGTCGGGGCCCACCGCGCCGACGAGGATCGGCGACAGGCCCAGCGCGCCCATGCCGAAGCAGATGTTGGCCGCCACCCCGCCGCGGCGGATCTCCAGCGCGTCGACCAGGAAGGACAGCGACACCCGGTCCAGCCGGTCGGCGACGAACTGCTCGGCGAAGCGGCCGGGGAAGGTCATCAGGTGATCGGTAGCGATCGAACCGGTGACGGCGATGCGCACGGCGGGGGTCTCCTCGGGCACGATGGGCGGAACCCCGTCACCTTACCCGGGCGGCGGCGGCCGCGGGCGCCGAACGCCGCCGGGCGGGGCGGTGCCGGGCGCGCCGACGCCCCGTCCGCTCGGACGGGGCGTCCGGTCTCCCCGCGCCGGGCCCGCGGCCCGGACGCGCGGCGGGCTCAGTGGAAGGAGTCGCCGCAGGCGCAGGAGTTGGTGGCGTTGGGGTTGTCGATCGTGAAGCCCTGCTTCTCGATCGTGTCGACGAAGTCGATGCTGGCGCCCTGCACATAGGGAGCGCTCATGCGGTCGGTGACGACGTTCACCCCGCCGAAGGTGGCGACCACGTCGCCGTCGAGCTGCCGGTCGTCGAAGAAGAGCTGGTACCGCAGCCCCGAGCAGCCGCCAGGCTGCACCGCGATGCGCAGCGCGAGGTCGTCGCGGCCCTCCTGCTCGAGCAGGCTCTTGACCTTGCCGGCCGCTCCGTCAGTCAGGATCACGCCCTGCTGCTGCTCGGTGGTCTCGCCCTGAACTGTCATGTGCTGGCTCCTATGGTGGATGGCCGTCCGGCGACGGCCACAGACTCGTCTCTAGCGGTCAACCGCACCGCGGTGCTCCGCATTCCTGTGCCGGTACCCGAAGATCGGCGATGCTCGTCGAAGGGACCGTCGACAGTGCCGTGTCCGCCTCCGGCCGTCCTTCCATGGTGGCACACGCGGCGGAGTGCGCGCCGCTCAGCGCCGCCAGCCCTCGGCCACGCTGCGGGCGAGCCGGCGCAGCTCCCCGGCGGAGTCGGCCATGGCCGCCTCGACCGAGCCGGCCGAGTCCACCAGCGCGTAGGTGCCGGCGATGCCGGCCGCCGCCGCCTCGGCGGCGTCCACCTGCACCCGCCCGGCCAGCACCAGGCAGGGCACCCCCCGCGCCCTGGCCGCCTGCGCGACGCCGTAGGGCAGCTTCCCGCGCAGCGACTGGCCGTCGAAGGAGCCCTCCCCGGTGACGACCACGTCGGCGCCGTCGAGGTGGCCGTCCAGGTCGACGGCGTCCAACACGGTGCTGATGCCCGACACGACCTCGCCGCCGAGCAGCAGCAGGGCGTAGCCGAGCCCGCCCGCCGCGCCGGAGCCGGGCCGCTCGCGCAGGCCGCCGGGGTCGGTGCGGTCAGCGAAGGCGGCGAGGGCGGCGTCCAGGCGGCGCACCTGCTCCTCGTCGGCCCCCTTCTGCGGGCCGAAGACCGCGCTGGCGCCCTCCGGCCCCAGCAGCGGGTTGTCCACGTCGGTGGCGGCCACCAGGCTCACCCCGGCCAGCCGCTCGCGGGCGGCGGCGGTGTCGACCCGGTCGAGCGCGGGCAGCGCCGCGCCGCCGCGGCGCAGTCCCTCGGCGGGCTCGGCGCCGAGCGCGGCCAGCAGGCCGGCGCCGCCGTCGTTGGTGGCGCTGCCGCCGAGGCCGACCACGACGCGGCGCAGCCCGTGGCCGAGGGCGTCGGCGATCAGCTCGCCGACGCCGTGGCTGGTGGTGACCCCGGGGTCGCGCCGGTTCGCGGGTACCAGGTGCAGCCCGCACGCCTGCGCGCTCTCGATGTAGGCGGTGCCGCCGGCCTCCACCCAGGCCGCCTCGACGGGCTCGCCGAGCGGCCCGCGCACCGTGAGGGCGCGGGTGACGGGCTCGGCCGAGGCGGTGGTCATCACCTCGACGAAGCCGGGGCCGCCGTCGGACAGCGGCAGCAGGCGCGTGTCGGCGCCGGGGTCGGCGCCGCGCCAGCCCTCGGCCACGGCCCGGGCCGCCTCCAGCGCGGTCAGGGTGCCGGCGAACTTGTCGGGAGCTATCACGATGCGCACGCCCCCAGTCTGCCGCCCCACCCCGGACGGCGGACCACCGGGGGTGCGGCTGTGCATACAGAATGCCGCGAGGCGGGCGCCGCGGTCACATGCCGGGGGCGCCCCACAGCGCCAGCCAGCGCTCCAGCTCCGGCTCGATCGGCAGGTCGGCGGCGACCGAGGCGCGGACCTGGAGTTCGAGCGCGTTGTCGCGGCGCTGCCCGCCCAGCGGGGCGAAGGGGAAGAAGGTGCCGCGCTTGTAGAGGTAGACCAGGGCCAGGCGCCGCCCGCCGGAGTCGGTGAAGCCGAACAGCGAGCACAGCAGCTGCGGCCCGAAGCCGGCGCCCTCCAGGGCGGAGTTCACCGCGTGGATGTCGGTGACGAGCGCGTCGAGGCGGTCGGGCGGCTGGGTGGAGGTGACCCAGGTGTAGCCGTAGTCGTCGCGGGTCTCGTCGATGTCGCCGCCGACCGACTCCAGCAGGCCGGTGACCTCGTCGGCCACCGAGCTGAAGGCCTGGCCCTCGACGGCGCGGAAGCAGACCGAGCCGGTGCCGGCGGGGGTGAAGCCCGCGGACGCCTGGAGGGTGACGGCCGCGCTCGGCAGCGCGAACAGGCGGTCGAGGTTCGGCTGGACCTGCTTGGAGCGGCCGAACAGCGCGTCGAGGAATCCCATCACCCCATTGTGCCCGGTACGGCATGGCGCGGGCCGGGCGGCGCGGGAGAAGATCGTCGGATGCGCCGGGAGGCGTCTCCCCCGACACGAGGAGGAACCATGGGAGCTCATCGGTGGCGGACCGCCGCGGCGGCCTCGGCCGCGCTGCTGGCGGCGACCGCCCTCGCGGGCCAGGCGGGCGCCGACACGCGGGGCGCGCCCGCGGCCGCCGCCCCGGCGGCCCAGGACCGGCCGGCGCCCGACGGCTGGGAGCTGGTGCACGCCGAGGGCTTCGAGCGGCTGCGCCCGGTCGGCGACACCGGCTGGCGCCCGGACCGCGACGGCCCCGGCAGCCCCTACGACGTCGACGGCTACGACAACGACGGCGAGTACTTCCGCACCATCGGCGGCGCCGACTTCGACCGGCAGCTGGCCACCACGGACCTGTACCGGCGCTCCTTCGCCTTCGGCGAGGACGGCTGGCTGACCGCAGAGCTGGCCGCCCGCGACACCGACGGCGACGGCCTCGCCGACGAGTCGCCCAGCCTGACCAGGGACCGGCTGCCCGGCGCCGGCCCCGTCGCGCACCTGGAGTCGCCGCACCACGGCGCGGTGGTGGTGCGCGCCACCGAGGAGCTGCCGGCGGAGTACCGGGTGGAGGTCACCCTGCGCACCATCGACTTCGGCGGGCAGCGCGGCGGCAGCTGGGACTACGACGGACTGGTGAACGGCTACCGGCCCACCGGCTGCTCCACCAACTTCCCGTGGGCCGCCTCGGGCGACTTCTCGCGGCCCGAGTGCGAGTGGTTCGACGTCACCCGGGACGCCAACGGCTTCTACTACCTCGGGATCATGGACTACGCCAGACCCGCGCCGCACAACAACGTTTTCATCCACACCCACCGCAAGGTGGTGATGGACGGCTACAACCGCTACCGCTACACCGGCAGCGGCCTGCGCTACTGCGACACGGCGACCGGGCAGTACCGGCCCTACGAGTGGGGCAGCGGCAACGGCGTCAACATGCTCTTCATGACCGACGACCGCCGCTACGGCAACCAGCCCGGCACCGAGTACGTGATGGAGAGCGAGTGCGGCACCGCCGTGGGCGGCGGCATCGTCAGCCAGGCCGACCTGATGCCGGAGTTGATGCCCGAGCAGAGCTACCGCTTCGCGATCGAGCGGCGCGCGGGAAGCTACGTGCTGGAGGTGACGGGCACCTTCCGCCACGTCGGCGAGCGGACCCTGCGCTACGAGCGCGCCTTCGACGAGGACGGCCTGCCGATCTACCACTACAACCAGAACGCGGAGGAGTACGACGGCGCCCACGACGCCACCTGGACCTACCCCTCGCCCAACGGCACCTACACCCACGAGGGCGTCTGGCCGGCCGGTTCGGCCTACCCGGACAACTTCCTGATCGGCCAGCCGCACATGAACTTCTACGAGGGCGACGCCCGGATCGACGACATCCGGCTGTACGTGCCGGCCGGCTCCTGACGGCGCCGCGCGTCCGGCCCGGCGGGCTCAGCCCTCGCGCACGAGCTCCGGCCGGGCGGCGCGCAGCGCCTGGAGCAGCGCCGGCTGCCGGGTGCGGCCCGGCGCGATCCTGATCCTGGTCAGCGGTGCCGCCGGCGCGTCCGGCGGCACCGCCGCCTCTCGGTGCGCGCGCACCCGCGCCCAGGTCGGGGTCCGGCCCGTCCAGCCGGGGGTGCGCAGGTACACGTCCACCACCAGGTCGGTGAGGCCGCCCTTGGTGCTGAGGCTCTCGAAGGTGACGGGCGCGGCCTCGCGGATCCGGGCGATCTCGTCCCAGGGCAGGTGCGCGGCGCGGCCCGCGAACCACAGCGCGCGCTCCTGCACGAGGGAGACGCCCTCCTGGTGCACCGAGATCCCCTGGCGGGTGGTCAGGCGCGGCAGCACCTGGACCAGCCGGGCGACCGCGACCGCGCAGAGCAGGGTCAGTACCGAGGGGCCGAGCGCCACCGCCGGGCCGCCGTCGAAGACCCCCCTGGTGAACATGATCAGCATCACCGCCAGGTATCCGGCGCTCGCGAACAGGGCGACGGACCAGTCGACCAGCCTGCGCCGGCCGAGGTCGATCCACCGGTGAGCCATCGTCTCCTCCTGCGGGGTATGGGGCCGGTCCGAGCCGGCGGGACGGGTGCGGGCGCTCAGCCGCCCTGGAGCAGCTCCGGGCGGGCGGCGCGCAGCGCCTGGACCAGCGCGGGCTGCCGGTGATGGCCCGGCGCGATCCTGATCCTGGTCAGCGGTGCCGCGGGCGTGGCCGGCGGCACCTCCGCCTCGTGCGGGTGCACCCGGGCCCAGGTGGGCACGGGCCCGGCCCGGCCGGGGGTGCGCAGGAACACGTCGACCACCAGGTCGCTGCCGCGCGCCCGGTCGAACAGGCTGTCCAGGGTGACGGCGGTCCGCTCGCGGACCGCGGCGATCTCGTCCCAGCGCAGGTGCGCGACGCGGCCGGGGAACCACAGCGACGGCTCCTGGACGAGCGTGACACCGGCCGCGTGCACCGAGACCCCCTGCCGGGTGAACAGCCGCGGGGCCACCTGGACCAGGCGGGCGACCACGGCCGCGCACAGCAGCACCATGGCCACCGGGCCGGCCCAGACCGCGGGGTCGGGCTCCAGGGCGAGCAGCGCGGTCACGGCGACGATGTAGGCGAGCGGGACGAGCAGGGCGACGGTCCACGCGCCCAGGCGCCGCCGGCCGAGATCGACCCACTGCGCCAGTCCTGCCGGCACGGAGCCGCCGTCCGGAGCCGGCGGATCGAACAGGTCGGGCCGGGCGCCGCGCAGCATCCGCTCCAGCCGCCGCTGCTCCACCGGGGCGCGCAGGCCGAGGACGACCCGGGGCAGCGAGACGGCGCGGTCGCGGCGCGGCTCGCCCGCGGGCACGAACACCGCCCAGCCGGGGAGGCGCGGTTCCTGCGGCGCCTGCCGCAGGAACAGCTCGATGTGGTCGTCGAGGCCGTCGGAGCGCCCGCTCGGCACGATGGCCCGGACGTCGGTCCACGGGATGTGGGCGGTGTGGCCGCGGCTCCACCACAGCGGGCGCCGCACCAGGTCGATGCCGCGCTCGGTCAGTTCGATCGCCTGCCGCGCCCACAGGCGCGGGACGTAGGCGACCGGGACCAGCAGCGCGGCCAGGGCGGCGGCGCCCAGGCCCCACAGAACGGCCGGACCGCCCGCGGGGGTGGTGCCGTCGCCGAACGCGGCCAGGAGCACGAACCCGACGTAGCCGAAGGAGGCCGTGACCGACACGGCGACCACGCAGTAGGCCACCCACCGGGCGATCCCGGCCCGGCGCAGCTCCAGCCGGCCGAGCATGCCGTCGGCCGCCCAGGGGGACTCCGCGCCCCAGGACGGCGGCGGGCCTGGCGGCGGTGCTGGGTCCGGCGGCGGTGCGGCGTGCGCGGCCGGCGCCGGTGCGGCCCGGTCCCGGGCCGCGTCGGTGAGCAGGTCGGGCCGGACCGCGCCGATCGCGCCCAGCAGCCGGCCGTGCTCGCCGCCCGGGGTGGTGACCACCACCCGGGAGTGACCGCCGCGCGGTACGCCGTCGGGCCCCTCCTCGTGCGGCGCCGCCCGTACCGCCCAGGCCGGGAGCTTCACCCTGGGCGGCTCGCGCTCCAGGTGCACCACGAGCATGTACGACCCCGCCGGGACGCCCGGCCGCCGCCGGTCGGCGGCGCGCGACTCCACCGCGCGCACCTGCTCCCACGGCAGGTGCAGCACCCGGCGGCGCGTCCACCAGCGCGCCTCCTCCAGCAGGGTGAGGCCCCCGCGGCCGGCGGCGACGCCCTGCCGGGCGAGCGTGCGCGGCGCCCAGACGATGATGAGGCCGGCCACGGAGAGGCCGGCCAGCAGGAACATGCCGCTGAACAGCAGTACGAGGACGAGCAGGGTCGCGTTCGACTCGCCGAAGCCGTCCTCGCGGACGCCCGCGACCGCGCCCGCCGGGTGCAGTACCAGGAAGGCGGTCAGCACGCCGGAGACGGCGATGATGCCGGTGATGTTGCGGACGCCGAGGATCCAGCCGGTACGGAAGACCCGGCGCAGGTCCACCCACTCCGCCGGACCGGCGCCGGGCGGGTCCTGGGGGGCGGCCGGGAGGGCGTCGGGGGGCATGGCAGGCAATTGAAGCAGGTGGCCCGCGCTTTTCCCGCGTCGTGGCACGAAGCGGACAGGCGGGCGGGCCCGCGGCCGCCCCGGCGCTAGGCGCCGCGGCCGAGGTCGGCGGAGATGCGGGCCAGCTGCTCCAGCCGCTGCTCCAGCGGCGGGTGGGTGGCGAAGAGCTGCGCCAGGCTGATGCCGCGGCGCTTGGCGAAGGCGGGCACCAGGAAGAAGGCGTTGATCGGCTCCGCCTTGCGGAGGTCGCCGGTGGGGATCCGCCCCATCTCGCCGCTGATCTTGGTCAGCGCGCTGGCCAGGGCGGAGGGGCGGCCGGTGAGCTGCGCGGCGCCCCGGTCGGCGGCCAGCTCGCGGTAGCGGGAGAGCACCCGGATGAGCAGGAAGCTGACCGCGTACACGATCGCGCTGACCAGGATCACGGCCAGGCCGAGCAGGGCGCCGCCGTTGTTGTTATTGCCGCGCCCGCCGACGAAGGCGAACTGCAGCGCGAAGCGGCTGACGAAGCCGGCCAGGATGCCCAGGGTGGAGGCGATGGTCATCACCGCCACGTCGCGGTGCGCGACATGGGACAGCTCGTGCGCGAGCACGGCCTCCAGTTCGGCGGGGTCGCGCTCGGGCTCCAGCCTGCGCAGCAGGCCGGTGGTGACGCAGACCAGCGCCTTCTTGCGGCTGTGGCCGGTGGCGAAGGCGTTGGGCATGTCGGAGTGGGCGATCGCGACCTTCGGCTTGGGCATGTCGGCCATGGCGCACAGCCGGTCGACCACGCCGTGCAGGGCCGGCGCCTCCTCCGGCGAGACGACCCTGGCGTTCATCGAGTACAGCGCCATGCGCTCGGAGCCGAAGAACTGGAAGAGGAAGAAGCCCACGACGACGAGCAGGATGAGCCACCACTGGACCCCCGCCGCCACCATCGCCGCGATGAAGACCACGTAGACCAGTCCCAGCAGGAACATGGTGGTCAGCATCCGGTTGGTGAGCCCCCGGTCCGCGGCGAACCGCGTCCGCGCCATGCGCATCGCCCCCTGTGCAACGCTGTTATCGCGTCTGCTCGCGGTCGCGGTCCCCCGACTGCGGCCGCGACCGGGTGGCGCGGCCGCGGCGGCGTCGCCGCCGCGCGCCGGACCACCCGGTGCCGGTCCGTCCCGGGTCAGTTCGGGATCAGGCCCTCGCCCTCCTTGTCGGACAGGATCGTGCGCACGTCGTCGATGCTGGCGTCGGCGGGCGGCAGGATCAGGTCCGAGGGGTGCAGTTCGTCGTCGGGCACCGGGGCGCTGCCGGTGCGCACGGCGTCCAGCAGGTCGTGCAGCGTCTGCCGGAAGGCGCCCTCGTCGCCGGCGTTGGTCGCCTCCTCCAGGCGCGCGTCCAGCTCGTTGAGCCGGCCGAGCTCCGAGAGGTCGAGGCGGAACTGGCCCTCACCCAGGATGCGGACGATCATGCGCCCTCCCCCGGCTGCCGCTGCACCTGCTGCGACTGCGACTGGCCGCCCGTGCCGTTGCCCCCCTCGATGGCGGGGGTGGAGGGGGCCTGGCCCAGCTCGGCCTTCATCCGCTCCAGCTCCAGGTCGACGCCGCTGGTGGCGCCGATCCGGTCCAGCTCGGCCTGGATGTCGTCCCGCTGGGTGCCGGTGACGTCGTCGAGCGCGCCCGAGGCGAGCAGTTCGTCGATGGCGCCGGCGCGGGCCTGCATCGTGGCGGTCTTGTCCTCGGCCCGCTGGATCGCCATGCCGACGTCGTCCATCTCCTCGGAGATGCCGGAGAAGGCCTCGGTGATGCGGGTCTGGGCCTCGGCCGCGGTGTAGGTGGCCTTGATCGTCTCCTTGCGGGTGCGGAAGGAGTCGACCTTGGCCTGCAGGCGCTGCGAGGCGGTGGTGAGCTTCTCCTCCTCGCCCTGGAGGGACTCCAGCTGCACGCGCAGGTCGCCGATCTGGCTCTGCAGCCCGGCCCGGCGGGTCAGCGCCTCGCGGGCGAGGTCCTCGCGGCCCGCGCTCAGCGCCTGCTTGCCCTGGTTCTCCAGCCGGGTGGACTGCTGCGCCAGCTGCTGGATCTGCAACTCGACCCGCTTGCGGGAGGTGGCGACGTCGGCGACGCCCCTGCGCACCTTCTGCAGCAGCTCCAGCTGCTTCTGGTACGAGTAGTCGAGGGTTTCGCGAGGGTCCTCGGCCGCGTCCAGGGCCTTGTTGGCCTTGGTCTTGAAAAGCATGGAAAGTCGCTGAAACACGCTCATAGGCGTGGCCGTCCCCTTCGTGATCCGTACGAGCAGTTCCCCGGTGGCGATTCGGACCCTGACGGCCCCGAAACGCTGCGGCAGCCCCTAGCAAACATCCGAATTACCAGCCTACGCGTTAACGTGCGAGATCGTCACGAAGTTCGCGCCCGGCGGTCCCGGTAGGGTGGGACCGTGTTCCGACGCCGTACCCCTGCCGAGTCCGCCCCGGCCGCGGACCGGGATGAGTCCCCCTCCGCGCCCCGGGGAGTGACCCCGCCCAAGGACAAGCCGACCCCGAAGCGGCGCGACTCCGCACGTGAGCGGCGCCACTACGCCGCGCCGCGCACCCGCAAGGAAGCCTACCGCCGGATGCGCGACGACGACCGGCGCAAGCGGCTGTCGTCCACCCGCGACGACATGCTCGAACGCGACCGCGGCCCGGTGCGCGCGTTCGCGCGGGACTACGTCGACTCCCGCCGCTCCTTCGGCGAGTACTTCCTGTTCCTGTCGCTGGCGATCGTCGTGCTGCTGATGATCCCGGGGGCGAGCGAGACCGTCACCACCTTCGTCTGGCCGGTCATGATGGTCGCCGTGGTCTTCGAGGCCATGCTGGTCTCCGGGCGGGTCAAGCGCGAGGCCGCGGCCCGCTTCCCCAACGAGAGCCTGCGCGGCCTGAGCTGGTACGTGGCCATGCGCAACCTCCAGTACCGCAGGCTGCGGCTGCCCAAGCCGCGGGTGAAGCCGGGCGACGCGCTGCCCGACGACTACCGCTGACGGCGGCCGCCGCGCCGGTCCGCGGCTCCGCCGTGTCCGGATCCGGCGCATTGGCCGGAATGTGCCATCTTTCAGTGGGGCGGCTCCGGCCGGGCGCGAGCCCGAGTCGATCTTCCCGGCCGGGACGGCATAGATTTGGTGCCCATGGACTTTCGACACCTCGGCCGCAGCGGTCTCATGGTCAGTGAGATCAGCTACGGCAACTGGATCACCCACGGCTCGCAGGTCGAGGAAGAAGCGGCGGTCGCGTGCGTCAACGCCGCGCTCGACGAGGGCATCACCACCTTCGACACCGCCGACGTCTACGCCGGCACCCGCGCCGAGTCGGTGCTGGGGCGCGCGCTCAAGGGGCAGCGCCGGGAGTCGCTGGAGATCTTCACCAAGGTCTACTGGCCGACCGGCGAGGGCCGCAACGACCGCGGCCTGTCGCGCAAGCACATCATGGAGTCCATCAACGGCTCGCTGAAGCGGCTGCAGACCGACTACGTCGACCTCTACCAGGCGCACCGCTTCGACTACGAGACCCCGCTCGAAGAGACCCTGCGCGCCTTCGACGACCTCGTCCGGCAGGGCAAGGTGCTCTACATCGGCGTGTCGGAGTGGACCGCAGAGCAGATCGCGCGGGCGCTGAAGATCGCCGACGACATGGGCTTCGACCGGATCGTCTCCAACCAGCCGCAGTACAACATGCTGTGGCGGGTCATCGAGACCGAGGTCGTGCCGCTGTGCGAGAAGGAGGGGCTGGGCCAGGTGGTCTTCTCCCCGCTCCAGCAGGGCGTGCTCACCGGCAAGTACCTGCCCGGGCAGCCGCCGCCCGCCGGATCGCGCGCCACCGACGACAAGAGCGGCGCGAACTTCATCGCCCGCCACGTCGGCAACGAGGACCTGCTCACCCGGGTCCAGCGGCTCAAGCCGCTGGCCGAGCAGGCGGGCCTGGACATGGCCCAGCTGGCGCTGGCCTGGGTGCTGCAAAACGGCAACGTCTCCTCCGCCATCATCGGCGCCACCCGCCCCGAGCAGGTGCGCGGCAATGTCAAGGCGGCCGGGGTGAAGCTCGGCGACGACCTCCTGGCCGAGATCGACAAGGTCCTGGAGGGCCACATCGAGCGCGACCCGGCGAAGACCGTCAGCCCCGCGCAGCGTCCGTAACCGGCCGCCGCCGGCGGTGCCGTGCGGTGGATCTCCGCCGCATGGCACCGTTGGCGCATGGACGATCCGGGAAACGATGATCTTGCCGCCGGCGCCCGGTCCGGCCGGCTCCGGCCCTTCGGGCCGCCGGCCGCCGCGGCGGTCACCCTCGCCGCCGTGGCCGCGCTGCTGGTCGCGGTGACCCTGCCGTCCGGCACCGACGGGTCCGGGGAGCCCGGCGAGGGCGAGATCGTCCGGCACGCCGCCTGCACCGGCGCCCCGCCTCCGTACGGCGGCCCGCCCTTCCACATCAACGACGTGTCGCCCTGGCCCGAGGACCGGCGGGAGTTCCAGGTCTTCGAGAGCGCCACCGGCACCCACTGCTGGACCTACCGGGTCGGCCACGGCGACGAGTCCGCCGGCACCTGGCTCGGCGCGGGCCGGATGGCGGTGGTGCTGCGGTCGCAGCCCGGTCCCGGCGCCGAGGGACCGCGGCCCTGGCTGCGGGTCTTCGACCTCGCCTCGGCCGAGCCGCTGTTCGAGCGGCCGCTGGACATCACCTGGGGCTCCGAGGGACGCTGGGACTTCGAGGCGCTGCTGCTGGCCGACCGCTACCTGGAGCTGACGGGCGGGCGGGTGCGCGCCTTCGACTACACCGGCGCGCCGCTGTGGACCTATCAGCCGGACGCCGCCTGCCCGCCGTCGCCCTACGCCCGCGAGGCCGGCGGCGGCGTCGTGCTGGTGGCGGCGGAGTGCTCGGCCGAGTCGGGCGCGGAGGCCGAGGGGCTGGTCCTCGCCGGGGTGGACGCCGCCACCGGCGCCGAACTCTGGCGGCGGGCCTTCGCCGAGCCGACCGGGAGCTTCGGCGCGCTGAACGGCGCGCCGGGCGCCCCGGCCGACCCCGGCGCGGGCCCGGTGGAGTCCTACGCCTTCGCGGACTCCGGGCCCGGCACCGCGCCCCCGGCCGGCGGCTCCTACGCGCTCGAGGCTCCGGTCAACCGGCTGCTGGTCTACCCGGCGCCGCCCGAGGGCGGCGGGCCCCGGCGCTGGGTGGCCGTCGACGTGCTGACCGGCGCCGAGGAGGACCTGGCCCGGCTCGCGGGCGAGCGCGGGCGGGCCGTGGTGGCGGGCGGCGCGGTCTGCGCGGCGCACGCGCCGGAGTGGTCCTGCGTCGTCCCGGCCACCGGCGAGCGCTGGGCGGTGCGGCCCGAGCCGGGGCCCGGCGCGCTCGCGGCCTCGCTGTGCCCGCGCGCCGACCCCGAGGGGCGCGGCTGCTCCCCCACCGCCTTCGACCTCCCGACGCCGGCCGGAACCGTCGCCGACTGAGCCCGAGGGCGGCGGAGCGGCGGCTCAGTCCTCGCTCAGCGGCATCGTGTACTTGGCGGTGGTGTCGTCGAGGAGGGTGACCTGCTCGACGCCGAACTCGTGCAGGCGCCGCCAGTGCTCGCCGAGCCAGCTCTCGGCGTCGCCCTGGGCCAGGAAGCCCTCGGGCGGCAGGGCGTCGACGTTCACGGGGGTGCCGTCCAGCTTCTCGTACCGCCAGCTCCAGGCCACGCTTCCTCCTCGTCCTCCCGGACGCTCCCGGCCGGTCCGCGCCCGGCCGCGGGGCGCGCCCGGCCCGGGACGAGCCTAACGGCGGCGGACCGGGCGCGGTACCGCTCCGCGCGGGCGCGACCGGCGGCTTTGACGGGCCGCGACCGCCCGTGTTGGATTGCGCACGACCATGGACGTGGAACTGCGCGGTACCGGCGGCGCGGCGGGCTGGCCCGGCGCCGACTGCCGGTGCGCCTCGTGCAACCGGGCCGCCGCGGCCGGCGAGAACCGGGGCCCCGCCCACGTGCTGGTCGACGGGCGCTTCGAGGTGCCCGCGCCGAGCCTCGCCGGCCCCGTGCGGGGGCCGCTGCGCGACCGGCACCCCGTGCCGGCCGGCTACCTGCTCTACCGCAGCGCCGACGGGGTCGAGGTCATCGGCCCCGACGGGTCCTGGGTGCTCTACGCCGACCAGCCGCCCGGCGGCGCGGCCGAGGGGCCGGCCGACGCCGCCGACGGGCCGCTCGGCGCCGTCGACATCGCGCTGGTGGACCCCTGCGGGCCGGCGTGGGTGCTGGCGCGGCTGCGCCGCCGGGGCCGCGTCGGGCCGGCCACCACGGTGGTCGCGATCGGCCTCGACCACCGCGTCGCCTCCCCGGCCGAGCTGGTCCGGCGGGCCTGGCAGTGGGGCGTGCACGTCGTCGACGACGGCACGGTGCTGCGCACCCGGCTGGACCCCGTCACCCTGCGGGCGCTGCGCCCGCCGATCCCGCCGGTGCCGCGCCCCTTCGGGCCGTACCGGGTGCTGGTGCTCGGCGGCGCGCTGTCGCGCCGCTCGGCCGAGGCGCGCCAGCGGCTCGCCGCCGAGCCCGCGGTGCGGTACGCGCCGCCGCCGTCCCGGGCGGAGGGGGCCGGTGCGCCGCCGCCGGGCTGGCGGACCGTGCGCCCCGGCGGCGGCGACGGCACGGCCCCGCTGGGCCGGCTGGCGGCGCTGCTGCGCGGGGCCGGCGACACCCTGCTCGTCGACGACCTGGGCGGCTGGCTGGCCGATGACGCCGCGGCCGATCCCGGCGGCACGGCCGGGCGGATCGCGGAGCTGGCCGAGGCATGGCGGTTCACCGCGGCGCACGTGGTGGCGGTGAGCACGGAGGTGGAGCTGGCCGACGGCAGCGGACCGCAGGCCGCGGAGCTGGCCCGCCTCAACCGGCTGCTGGCCGAGGCCGCCGAGGAGGCGGTGCTCGTCGTGGCCGGGCGGGTGGTACCGCTGCCGTGACGAACGGCGCCGGGCGCCCCCAGGTCGACGCCGCCTCGACGCCCGCTCGACGCGCTCCGGCCCGCCATGACCGGATTCGGCCCGTATCGAGCAAGATTGCTCTCACCCGGCGGGTGCCTGTCCTTACCGATCAGTCATACGGACTAGCATCGTGCGTGTGAGCGCGTCCCTATCCATCACCCAAGACTCCCCCGCCGCGGCCGAAGCCGACGCCCTGGTCGTCGGCGTCGGCCAGGGCGCCGACGGCCCGGTGCCCGCGCCGGGCACGCCCGGCCTCGGCGCCGCCCTCGACGCTTCCGGCGGCCTGGCCGCCACCCTCGCCCTGCTGGGCGCCTCCGGGCGGGCCGACGAGGTCCACCTGCTGCCCACTCCGGGCGGCCCCGCCCCGCTGACCCTCGCGGTCGGCCTGGGCGCCCCGCCCGCCGACGGCGCGCCCTACCCGGCCGAGACCCTCGCGCGCGCGGCGGGCGCGGCCGTGCGCGCGCTGGCGGGCAAGGACAAGGTCGTGCTCGCGCTCCCGGCGGCGGGCGCCGCCGAGGTCGGCGCCGTCGCGCTCGGCGCGCTGCTGGGCAACTACCAGTTCCGGCGGTACCGCACCGGCGAGCAGCGCCGCGCCCCCGTCGGCGAGCTGCTGCTGGCCACCGGCGCCGAGGGCGCCGAGCAGGCCGCGCACCGCGCCGAGGTGCTGGCGGAGTCCGTCGCGCTCACCCGCGACCTGGTGAACACCCCGCCGGCCGACCTCCACCCCGAGGACTTCGCCGCCATCGCCACCGAGGTCGCCGAGTCCGCCTCCCTGTCGGTGGAGGTGCTGGACGAGGCGGCGCTGGTGGAGGGCGGCTACGGCGGCCTGGTCGGCGTCGGCCAGGGCTCGGTGAACCCGCCGCGCCTGGTCCGGCTGGGCTACACCCACCCCGAGGCCACCGCCACCGTCGCCTTCGTCGGCAAGGGCATCACCTTCGACTCCGGAGGCCTGTCGCTGAAGCCGCCCGCGGCGATGGAGTGGATGAAGTCCGACATGGCGGGGGCCGCCGCCGTGCTCGGCGCGCTGAAGGCCATCGCGCGGCTGGGCGTCGCGGTCAACGCCGTCGGCTACCTCGCCCTCGCCGAGAACATGCCCAGCGGCTCCGCGCAGCGCCCGTCCGACGTGCTGACCGTCTACGGCGGCACCACCGTCGAGGTGCTCAACACCGACGCCGAGGGCCGGCTGGTGCTGGCCGACGCGCTGGTGCGCTCGCTGGAGGACTCCCCCGACCTCATCGTCGACATCGCCACCCTCACCGGCGCGCAGCTCGTCGCGCTCGGCAGCCGCACCTCCGCCGTGATGGCGAACTCCGACGCCACCCGCGAGCGGGTGGTGGCCGCGGCCGGCGGCGCCGGCGAGTCCATGTGGCCGATGCCCTTCCCCGCCGAGCTGCGCAAGGGCCTGGACTCCCCCGTCGCCGACATCGCCAATGTCGCCTCCGACCGCTCCGGCGGCATGCTGACGGCCGGCATCTTCCTAAAGGAGTTCGTCCCCGACGACGTCGCGTGGGCGCACCTCGACATCGCCGGGCCCGCCTTCAACCAGGGCGAGGCCTACGGCTACACCGCCAAGGGCGGCACCGGCATCGGCGTGCGCACGCTGGTGCGGGTCGCCGAGGACCTCGCCGGAGGGGCCGACCGATGACCATCCGGTGGCGGCCGGGCCGACCCCCGGCCCTCACCCCGCGCACCCGGCGCGCCGCCCACCCGGCCGCACCGGGCGCGGACCACAATCGCAAGCATGGTGAACCCATCCGGACAAGGAGCGTCCAGTGAGTGACAGCGGCGGCACCTTCGACATCGTCATCCTCGGCGGCGGGAGCGGCGGGTACGCCGCCGCGCTGCGCGCGGCCGAGCTGGGGCTGAGCGTCGCCCTGATCGAGAAGGACAAGGTCGGCGGCACCTGCCTGCACCGCGGCTGCATCCCCACCAAGGCGCTGCTGCACGCCGCCGAGGTGGCCGACACCGCACGCGAGAGCGCGTCCTTCGGGGTCAAGACCCGCCTGGAGGGCATCGACGTCGACGGCGTGAACGCCTACAAGGACAAGGTCGTCGACCGCCTGTTCAAGGGCCTGCAGAGCACCCTCAAGGGCCGGGGCATCACCATCGTCGAGGGCGAGGGCCGGCTGTCGGGGCCGTCCACGGTCACGGTGAACGGCACCTCCTACGAGGGCCGCAACATCATCCTGGCCACCGGCTCCTACCCGCGCACCCTGCCCGGGCTCGAGCTCGACGGCGAGCGCGTCATCTCCAGCGACCACGCCCTCAGGCTCGACCGCGTCCCCTCCTCGGTGGTCATCCTGGGCGGCGGCGTCATCGGCGTGGAGTTCGCCAGCGTGTGGCGCTCCTTCGGCGCCGAGGTCACCATCGTCGAGGCGCTGCCGCACCTGCTGCCGCTGGAGGACGAGTCCAGCGCCAAGCTGCTGGAGCGCGCCTTCCGCCGCCGGGGCATCAAGTACGAGCTGGGCAAGCGCTTCTCCGGCGCCAAGACCACCGAGTCGGGCGTCACCGTCTCGCTGGAGGACGGCAAGACCATCGACGCCGAACTGCTGCTGGTCGCCGTCGGCCGGGGCCCGGTCTCGGAGGGGCTGGGCTACGAGGAGGCCGGCATCCGGCTGGAGCGCGGCTTCGTCCAGGTGGACGAGAACCTGCACACCGGGGTCGGCAACATCTACGCGGTCGGCGACCTCATCCCGACCCTCCAGCTGGCCCACGTCGGCTTCGCCGAGGGCATCTTCGTGGCCGAGCGGATCGGCGGGCTCAAGCCCGTCCCGATCGACTACGACGGCGTGCCGAAGGTGACCTACTCCGAGCCGGAGGTCGCCTCGGTGGGCCTCACCTCCGCCGCCGCCAGGGAGCGCGGCTACGAGCTGACCGAGTACAGCTACAACCTCGGCGGCAACGGCAAGAGCCAGATCCTGCAGACCCAGGGCGCCGTCAAGGTCATCGCCGCGAAGGACGGACCGGTGCTGGGCGTCCACATGGTGGGCAGCCGCGTCGGCGAGCTCATCGCCGAAGGCCAGCTCATCTACAACTGGGAGGCGCTGCCCGCCGAGGTGGCGCAGCTCATCCACCCGCACCCGACCCAGTCCGAGGCGGTCGGCGAGGCACACCTCGCCCTCGCGGGCAAGCCGCTACACGCGCACAGCTGACCCTGTGCCCATCCGTTGCCGAAGGAGCCTCTGAACAGCCATGCCGACCCCAGTCACCATGCCCCAGCTCGGAGAGAGCGTCACCGAGGGCACTGTCACGCGCTGGCTCAAGCAGGAAGGCGAGCGGGTCGAGACCGACGAACCGCTCCTTGAGGTATCGACCGACAAGGTCGACACCGAGATCCCCTCGCCCACCTCGGGCGTGCTGACCAAGATCTCCGTCGCCGAGGACGAGACCGTCGAGGTGGGCGCCGAACTGGCGGTCATCTCCGAGGGCGCCGAGGCGTCCTCGGGCGGCGGTGAGCAGGCCGCCCCGCAGCAGCCGGCCGAGCAGGCCCGGCCGGAACCCGAGCCCGAGCCCGAGCCGGAACCGGAGCCCGAGCCGCAGCAGGCCGCGCCCGCTCCGCCGCCTCCCCCGGCGCCCGAGCCCGAGCCCGCCCCGCGTCCGGCTCCGCAGCCCGCGCCGGCCGCCCGGCAGGAGCCGCCCGCGGCCGCTTCGGTGCAGCAGAACGGCTCCGGCGGCTCCGACGGCGCCTACGTCACCCCGCTGGTCCGCAAGCTGGCCGCCGAGCACGAGGTCGACCTCGCCTCGCTGACCGGCACCGGCGTGGGCGGCAGGATCCGCAAGCAGGACGTGCTGGAGGCGGCGCGCGCCAAGCGCGAGTCCCAGGCGGCCGAGCGCACCCGCCCCAGCGAGCCCGCCGCCGTGCGCAGCGAGCCGTCGGCGGTCGCCGCCCCGGCCCGCCCGGCCGCGCGACCCAGCGCCGCCGACGCCAAGCTCCGCGGCACCACCCAGAAGATGGCGCGCTCCCGGCAGATGCTGGCCGAGCGGATGGTGGAGTCGCTGCAGACCGCGGCGCAGCTCACCTCCGTGGTCGAGGTCGACGTCACCCGGATCGCCCGCCTGCGCGAGCGCGCCAAGGCCGACTTCCTCGCCCGCGAGGGCGTGAAGCTCTCCTTCATGCCCTTCTTCGCGCAGGCCACCGTCGAGGCGCTGAAGGCCCACCCCAAGGTGAACGCCTCCGTCGACGCCGAGACCAACGAGGTCACCTACCACGCGGTGGAGAACCTCAGCATCGCCGTCGACACCGACCGCCTGCTGATGGCCCCGGTCATCAAGGACGCCGGCGACCTCAACCTCGGCGGCCTGGCCCGCAAGATCGCGGATCTCGCCGAGCGCACCCGCGCCAACAAGGTGGCCCCCGACGAACTCAGCGGCGGCACCTTCACCCTCACCAACACCGGCAGCCGGGGCGCCCTGTTCGACACCCCGATCGTCACCCTCCCCCAGGTCGGCATCCTCGGCACCGGCGCGGTCGTCAAGCGCCCGGTCGTGGTCGACGACCCCCAGCTGGGCGAGGTCATCGCCGTCCGCTCCATGGTCTACCTCGCCCTGAGCTACGACCACCGCATCATCGACGGCGCCGACGCCGCCCGCTTCCTGGGCACCATCAAGTCCCGCCTGGAAGAGGGCAACTTCGAGGCCGAACTCGGGCTGCAGTAGCGGCCCACCCGCACCACCGACGAGGGACGGCACCCGGACCCGGGTGCCGTCCCTCGCGCTGTCCGAGTCGGGTTCGCAGCACCCGGGTCCCGAATCTGTGGGCGAAGCACGACTGCCGGGCGGGTGAAAGTACGACTCAGCACTGGGTGAAACTACTAGTGAGTTGTGGGGGAAAGTGCGAACGGCCTGGTTGATGACTGGTATGTTCTTCGACTATGGAGTACGTTCGTAGACTCGCCGATCGGACCTTGGAACAGCTCGTGGCCGACCTCCCGGCCGTCATGGTCACCGGCCCGCGCGCCTGCGGCAAGACCACCACGGCCGCGCGGCTCGCCCGCACGGTCGTGCGGCTGGACCGGGAGCGCGAGGCCGCTGCCTTCCAGGCCGATCCCGACGCCGCGCTGCGCGGGCTGCCCGAGCCCGTCCTCCTCGATGAGTGGCAGGTCGTGCCCGGTGTGCTGGGCGCGATCAAGCGGACACTGGACGATGACCCGTACCGCCCCGGGCGCTTCGTTCTGACGGGTTCGGTACGCGCGGACCTGGAACAGGCCGTCTGGCCGGGAACGGGCCGTGTCGTCCGGCTCGCCATGACCGGGCTGACCGCGCGGGAGGAGCGCGGTTCGGTCGAGTGTCCGGCGTTCTTCGACCGGATCGCCGAGCAGGGCGCGGAGTCGCTGGTCGCACCGGCGGACCCGCCCGACCTGCGCGACTACGTCGAACTCGCCGTGCGCGGCGGCTTCCCCGAGCCGGCTCTGCGCCTGCCCGAGCGCAGCAGGCGCCGCTGGTACGAGGGCTACGCCGAGCAGTTGCTGACGCGCGACGCCGAACTCGCGGGAGCGCACCGCGATCCGGTGCGGCTCCGGCGCTTCTTCTCGGCCCTGGCGCTCAACACCGCCGGCACGGTGGACATGCGGACCCTGTTCGAGGCGGCCGGTGTCAGCAGGGACACCGCCGAAGCCTACGAACGGCTGCTGCGCAGCCTCTTCGTGGTCGACGCCGCTCCGGCATGGTCGACGCAGCGGTTGAAGCGGCTCGTACGCACCCCGAAGCGCTATGTGGTCGACCCCGGTCTCGCCGCAGCGCTCATCGGTGTGGGGGCCGAGGGCGTCATGCGCGACGGGAACCTGCTCGGCCGCATGATCGAGACCTTCGTCTACGCGCAGCTGCGGGCCGAGGCCGCCGTCGGAGACCTCCCGGCAGGTCTCTACCACCTCCGGCAGGACACCGGACGCCGGGAGGTCGACCTGGTCGCCGAGATCGGAGCCGGCCAGGTGGTCGGCATCGAGATCAAGGCGTCATCGGCCCCGGCGGCGGACTCGGCGCGGCATCTCGCCTGGTTGCGGGATCAGTTGGGCTCCACCTTCGAACTGGGGATCGTCTTCCATACCGGCCCGCGTGTGTACCCGCTCGATGAGCGCATCGTGGCGGCGCCGATCGCGGCGATCTGGAGCTGATTCGTCCGCGTGTTCCCGCACCGGTGCCGCCCGGAGCAAATCCGGGCGGCACCGGTGCGGCCGTCCGCTACCCCTCCCTACCGAACCGCAGTGTGACCACCTGGAAGGGGCGCAGGGACAGGGTGGCGCCTTCGGGGGTGGCGGTGGTGAGGGCGGTCGGGGCGGTGGGGCGTTCGAGGAGGTCGGTCTCCTGGATGGCAGTGGTGGGGAAGGACGGGGTGATGGTGGCGGTGGCGCGGGCGCCGCGGGACTCGTAGAGGCGGACGACGACGTCGCCGGAGCGGTCGTCGGCGAGTTTGACGGCCTCGACGATGGCGGCGTCGTTGTCGACGGCGACCAGCGGGGCGACCGGCGCGGTGCCGGGGGCGGTGCGCTCGGGCAGGTTGATGCGGTAGCCCTCGGTGACGGCGTCGGCGATGGCGGCGCCGGGGACGAGGGCGTGCCGGAAGCTGTGGCGGCCCTGGTCGGTCTCGGGGTCGGGGAAGCGCGGGGCGCGCAGCAGCGACAGGCGGACGGTGGTGGTGGTGCCGCCGCCCTCGCGGGGGTGGCGGGTGACGTCGTGGCCGTAGCTGGTGGCGTTGACCAGGGCGACTCCGTAGTCGGGTTCGCCGACGTGCAGGAAGCGGTGCGCGCAGATCTCGAAGCGGGCCGCGTCCCAGGAGGTGTTGGTGTGCGCCGGGCGGTGCACGTGGCCGAACTGGATCTCCGAGGTGGAGCGGTCGGTGTGGATGTCGAGCGGGAAGGCGGCCTTGAGGAAGGTCTCCGACTCGTGCCAGTCGACCTCGGTGTCGATCTCCAGGTTCGGGGATCCGGCCCGCAGCCGCAGCAGCTGCTCGACCCGCGAGGAGCCGAAGGACCGGACGACCCGTACTTCGGCCGCGTCGGGGTCGGTGCGGACCAGGGCCACCTCGTCGGCGCCGGTGAGGTCGGTGACGGTGTTGCGGTAGAAGGAGTCCACGTCCCAGGCGTCCCACCGGTTGGGCAGGTCGGGGTGGAGCTGGAGCAGGTTGGCGGCGGCGCCGGGGGCGACGACCTCGCGGTCGGCGCGCAGATCGCGCAGCGAGGTGATGAGGCCCCGCTCGTCGACGGTCACCCGGACCAGGCCGTTGTCGAGCACGGTGCCGCCGTCGGCGGCCTCGGCCCGCACGGCGCCGCCGTCCGGCGCGGTGCGCGGTGCGGCGCCCAGGGCGGGGGCGCCGCCGCGGGCGTGCGGGGCGGCGTTGAAGACCAGTTCGGTCCCGCCGCCGTCGCCGGCCAGGGCGGTGACGGCCCGGTCGATGATCTCCTCCAGTTCGGCGGCGATCTCGGCGTAGGTGCGCTCGGCCTCGCGGTGCACCCAGGCGATGGAGCTGCCGGGCAGGATGTCGTGGAACTGGTTGAGCAGCACCTTCTTCCAGATGCGGTCCAGGTCCTCGTACGGGTAGGCCAGGCCGGTGCGCAGCGCGGCGGTGGCCGCCCACAGCTCGGCCTCGCGCAGCAGGTGCTCGCTGCGCCGGTTGCCCTGCTTGGTGCGGGCCTGGGAGGTGTAGGTGCCGCGGTGGAACTCCAGGTACAGCTCCCCGGCCCAGACCGGCGCGTTGGGGTACTCGGCCTGGGCGGCCGCGAAGAAGGCGGCGGGCGTCTCGATGGCGACGCGCGGCGAGCCCTCCAGGTCGGCGGTGCGGGCGGCCCGGTCGAGCATCTCGCGGGTGGGGCCGCCGCCGCCGTCGCCGTAGCCGAACGGGACCAGCGAGCGGGTGCCGCGGCCGTGCTCGGCGTAGTTGCGGGTGGCGTGGGCCAGTTCGGGGGCGGTCAGCTCGGAGTTGTAGGTGTCGATCGGCGGGAAGTGCGTGAACATCCGGGTGCCGTCGATGCCCTCCCACGCGAAGGTGTGGTGCGGGAACTTGTTGGTCTGGTTCCAGGAGATCTTCTGGGTCAGGAAGTACTGGGAGCCCGACAGCGCGATGAGCTGCGGGAGCGCGGCGCTGTAGCCGAAGGAGTCGGGCAGCCACACCTCCTGCGTCTCCACGCCGAGTTCGTCGAGGAAGAAGCGCTTGCCGTGGCTGAACTGGCGGGCCATCGCCTCGCCGCCGGGCATGTTGGTGTCGGACTCCACCCACATGCCGCCGACGGGCAGGAACTGCCCGGCGCGGACCTTCTCCTTGACCCGCTCGAAGATCTTCGGGTGGTGGTCGCGCAGCCAGGCCCACTGCTGCGCCTGCGACATGGCGAACTTGAACTCGGGCCGCTCGTCCATGAGCGCGGTGACGTTGGCGGCGGTGCGCGCCACCTTGCGGACGGTCTCGCGCAGCGGCCACAGCCACGCGGAGTCGATGTGGGCGTGGCCGATGGCGCTGAGCCGGTGCGCGCTGGCGTGCGCGGGGCTGGCCAGCACGTCGGCCAGCTCCTTGCGGGCGGCGTCGGCGCTGCCCGGCACGTCGCGCAGGTCGAGCCGGTCCAGCGCGCGCTCCAGCGCGCGCAGGACGGTCTGGCGGCGGGGCTCGTGCGCGGCGAGCTGGCGGGCCAGCCCGTCCAGCACCTCGATGTCGGCGACCAGCGCGGCCACGGTCTCGTCGCGCTCGGCGATCCCGGCGGAGCGCAGCCGGTACAGGGGCTCGCGTCCGGCGGTCTCCAGGCGGCCGAGCGCGGTGGGCACGAACTGGTCGTGGCCGAGGATGACGGGGTTGGCCGCCGCCTCGACATAGAACACCAGCTCCTCGCCGGGGCGGCCGCCGCAGGCGGCGACCGGCAGGTAGGAGTTGCGCGGCGACAGGCCCTTGACGGGGGTGCCGTCGGGCCGGTAGGCGAGCCCTTCGGCCTGGAAGCCCGGCATGTTCGTGTCGAAGCCGAGGTCGATCACGGCCTCCAGCCGCCCGCCGCTGTCGGGCACCCGGCCGGTGAACCGGAACCAGCTGGTCCCCCAGGGCGGGCCCCACAGGTCGCCGGGCGCGGCCGGGGCGTAGTCGGCGGCGAGCGCCTCGGCCACCGGGACCGGCTCGCCGGGCGCGTGCCACACCTCGATGCCGAAGGGCGCGACGGCGCGGTGCACGGCGGGCCTGATCCGCTCGCGCAGCACGCGTTCCACCCGCTCCTCGATGAGTCGCCGGTCGTCGTGCATGAGTTCCCCTTCACCTGTCTTGTGTCGGTATGCCTTTCGCACCCGTGCCCGCGGCGCGGGCGGGTGCACGTCCGGTGCCACGGCGCGGCCGGGCCGCGCCGCGGGGGTCAGTTCGCGGCCGCCGCGCCCTCGCGGGACCGCAGCAGCCCGGCCGCGCCGACCAGCCCGGCCGCGCCGCCGAGGGCGGAGCGCTCCACGCGCAGCCGCCGCTGGAAGCCGAGCCGGGCCAGTGCGCGCACGTGCCGGCGGACCGGGCCGAGCAGCACCTCGCCGGACTCGGCCACGCCGCCGCCGATCACCACCCGGTCCAGGTCGAACAGGGCGGCGGCGCCGGCGATGGCGGTGCCCAGCGCCCGGCCGGCCCGTTCGAAGGACTCCACCGCCACGGGCAGTCCGCGCCTGGCCGCCTCGGCCAGTTCGCGGGGGCCCGCCTCGGGCGGGGCCTCCCAGCCGCGGCGGCGCGCCCAGGCGGCCAGGTAGGGCCCGGCCGCGACGGTCTCCAGGCAGCCGGCCGAGCCGCAGCCGCAGGGCTCGCCGCCGGGTTCGACCAGCACGTGGCCGATGTGCCCGGCGTTGCCGGTGGGTCCCAGGTAGGGGCGCCCGTCCAGCACCAGGCCGCCGCCGACGCCGGTGGACACCACCATGCCGAGCATGGCGGCGCTGCCGCGCCCGGCGCCGGCGCCGTACTCGCCGAGCGCGGCGCACATGCCGTCGCCGGCCAGCTCGACGGGTCCCGGCACCAGCGCGCTCAGCCGCTCGATCAGCGGGAAGCCCCGCCAGGCCGGGATGTTGACCGGGCTGACGGTGCCGGCGGCCAGGTCGACCGGCCCGGCGCAGCACACGCCCAGGCCGTCGGCGCCGCCGGGCCCGGCCTGGGCGCGGACCCGCTCCAGCGCGGCGCGGACGGCCGCCCACACCCGCTCGGCGTCGTCGGTGCCGCGCGGGGTGGGGACGCGGACCTGGGCCCGCACCGCGCCGGCCGGCCCGACCAGCGCGGCGGCGATCTTGGTGCCGCCGATGTCGATGGCGAGGACCTCGCCGCGGCCGGGGCTCGCGGTGGTCACGTCCGGACGCCTCTCGCTCGCATCAGTCGCTCGGACCTGCGCACACTCATCCCTTCAGAGCGCCGCCGAAGGCGAACGCACCTCCCATGGCGCGCGACGCGATCAGCCAGAGCGCCGCGGCCGGAACCGTGTAGACCAGTGAGAACGCCGCCAGCTGCCCGTAGATCACCGCGCCGTGCTGGCCGAAGAAGGTGTAGATGGTCACCGAGGCCGGCATGTACTCGGGGGTGAGCAGCAGGATGAACGGCACGAAGAAGTTGCCCCAGGATTGCACGAAGGTGAACACGGCGACCACGGCCATGCCCGGCAGCATCAGGGGCACCACCAGCAGCCGCAGCGCGTCCCAGCTCGACGCGCCGTCGACCCAGGCCGCCTCCTCCAGCGAGATCGGCACCCCGTCCATGAAGTTCTTGATCAGCCAGATCGCGAACGGCAGCGAGGTGGCGGCCATGAACAGCATGGTGGCGAACTGGTTGTCGATCAAGTCGGCCTGCACGAAGACGCCGTAGACCGGCACCATGATGGCGGTCAGCGGCAGCCCGGTGGTGAACAGCACCGTGTAGAGGAACGGCCGCTTGAACCGCAGGTTGTACCGCGACAGCGGGTAGGCCGCCAGGGTCGCGACCGCCACGGCGATCAGCGAGGAGCCGCCCGACAGCAGCAGGCCGTTCCACAGCGGCCGGAAGGTGATGTCGGTGGTGAGCACCGCGGCGAAGTTCTCCAGGCTGGGCGCCTCGGGGAAGCGGACGGACATGCCCGCCGCCGGGTCGACCGAGGCGAACAGCAGCCACAGCAGCGGTACCAGGAAGGCGAGCGCGATGACGATCAGCACCGCGTTGGCCGCCGCCCGCGCCGCGATCCGCCCCGGCGCCGTCAGCACCGCGAGCGGGGAGCGCTCGGCCGGGCGGTAGCCGGCCGGGGCCGCGCCGGAGCCGCCGGGCGGCGGCGCCGCGCCGGCGGGCCGCTCGGGCGCACCGGGTGGCGCCGCCTTGGACTGCGCTGTCTCTGACACGGCGTCACACACTCCCCTCGGCCCGCAGCGCGCGGACGTAGACGGCGGAGACCAGGCCGGCCACGGCGAGCAGCACCAGCGCGATGGCGGTGCCGTAGCCGAGGTGGCCGAAGTCGAAGGCCTGCTCGTACATGAGCACCGGCAGCGTCTCGCTGCGGGTGCCGGGGCCGCCGCCGGTCATGATGTAGATCAGCGTGAACACCTGGAGGGTCTGCAGGGTGATCAGGATCAGGTTGGTCAGGATCGAGCGGCGGATCAGCGGCAGCGTGACGTGGCGCAGGGTCTGGACGCCCGAGGCGCCGTCGACGCGCGCCGACTCCTTGAGGTCGGGCGGCACCTCCTGCAGCGCGGCCGAGTAGACCATCATCGAGAAGGCGGTGCCCTTCCAGATGTTGGCCAGGATGACGGCGAAGATCGGGGCGGCGTACATCCAGTTCTGCGGCGGCAGGCCCAGCGCGGCCAGCGCGGTGTTGAGGCTGCCCTCGCGGCCGAGGAAGGCCGCCCAGGTGAAGGCGGTGACGGTCTCGGGCAGCACCCACGCGCCCACGACGACGGTGCTGACGAAGGCCCGGGTCACCCGGTTGCGCCGCTGCATCAGCAGCGCGAGGGCGAGCCCGAGCAGGTTCTGGCCGACGATCGCCGAGCCGAAGAGGAAGATCAGCGTCAGCACGGTCGCGTTCCACACGGCCGGGTCCGCCAGCAGGTTCTGGAAGTTCTCGAAGCCGACGAACTCGGTGTTCGCGGCGGCGGCGCCGGTGAGGGCGGCGTTGGTGAAGGCGGCCCAGACGCTCCACACGATCGGCCCGGCGACGAACATGATCAGCAGTAGCACCGCCGGGGCGAGCGGCACGGCCCAGCGGGCGATGCCGCGCCGGCCCGGGCGGGCGGAACCGGTCCGCCGCGCCCGGGCCGCCGCCGGCGGCGGCGTCAGTGTGGACGACGCCATGTCAGGGCGCCTCGGTGACCATCTCGGGACCGACGATGCCGGTGACCTCCTCGGCGTAGATCTGCGCCGCCTCCTCGGGGGTCGAGCCCGTCATCACCGACTCCATCGCGACCATGACCTGGTCGGAGACCTGCGGGTACTCCGCGAAGGCCGGCCGGAACTCGGTGACGTCGACCAGGCCGCTGAAGAACTCGTTGGCCGGGTTGGCCTCCACGTAGGCCGGGTCCTCGCGCACGTCGTCGCGGACCGGGATCTCCGACGCCATGGAGACGTAGTTCAGCGAGTTCTCGCGGTTGGTCGCGATCGAGATCGCCTCGAAGGCCATCTCGGGGTTGGGCGAGTGCGCGCTGATCGCCAGCGCCCAGCCGCCGGACATGCTGACCCGGCCGGGCTCCTGGCCGTTCTGGGTGGGCATCGCGGTCCAGCCCAGCTCCTCGCTCCACTCCGGCCAGGGGCGGCCGCCGGTCTCCAGCCAGGTCTGGGACTTCCACGAGCCGTCGAGCGCGATGGCCAGCCGGCCCTCGGGCAGCCACTCCTGGCCGACCACGCTGCCGATGTTGGGGTTGAGCGCGTCCTCGATGGGCGGGCCGAGCTCCTCGTCCCAGACCGTCTGGACGAACTCCAGGGAGTCGTTGAAGCCCTGGCTGCGGGTCACCCACAGGCCGGACGCCTCGTCGTAGAGGCGGTCCTCGGTGCCGGCCAGCAGCATCTGGAAGCCCTGCATGGACGACGCCTCGGCGGCGGGGGTGCCCGAGTACATGTTGAACGGGATCACGTCGGGGTGCTCGCGCTGCACGGCGCGGGCCGCCTCCAGGACGTCCTCCCAGGTCTCCGGCTCCCAGGGCACCTCGACGCCGGCCGACTCCAGCAGCTCGCGGTTGTAGAACAGGCCGCGGGTGTCGGTGCCGAGCTGCACGCCGTAGCGCTGGCCGTCGGCGGCGGTGACCGCGGGCCCGACCGCCTCGTTGAACTGCTCGGCGTCCTCCCAGCCGGCCATGTACTCGTCGAGGGGGGCGAGGTAGCCGGCGTCGACGTCGCCCTGGATCCAGAAGGTGTCCTCGTAGACGATGTCGGGCGCGGTGGACGGCGAGCGCTGCATCAGCTGGATGCGGGTGCGGTAGTCGCCCTCGGCCACCTCCAGCGGCTGGAGTTCCAGGGTCCAGCCGGGGTTGGCCTCCTCGAAGGCCGGCTTGACGTCCTCCAGGGCGTTGTGCAGCGCCATGAAGCCGCCGTAGGTGTTGTAGACGACCGTGATCGTCTGGTCGTCCTCCTGGCTGCCGCCGCCGCAGCCGGCGGCTGCGAGCGCGAGGACCGCCGCGGCCGCGGCTGCTCTCGCGGGGAGTCGGAGTCGGGAGATCGTCATCAAGTCACCTCTCTGACCTGCGGGCCGGGCGGGGGACTGCCCGGCACCCCCGAGTGATTGTCAGGACATTCAGCGCCGCCTGAGCGGGCGGTTACGGCTGTGTGACATCCGTCTTACTAAAAACGATGTATAAACACAATGGGCAAAGTCCAGTTCGTGATCTTGTTGTGGCGGAGGCCGGCCCGGCGCTTCGCCGCGTCCGGCCGCCCGCCTCGGGCCTGGTCGGGCGCTTGCCTGGACCGCGGTCCGGCATGCGAGGATGTCGCGGGCGAGAGGGTGTGAGGTGCGGATGCTGACGGGCGCGAACCTGCCGCGCATCGGGGATTTCAACCAGCACATCGTGCTCGACGTGATCCGGCGCAGCGACGGCGTGAGCCGCGTCGACCTGGCCCGCGAGACCGGGCTGACCGCGCAGACCGTCTCCAACATCGTGCGCCGCCTGCTAGACCAGGACCTGGTCAGCGAGGGCGGCCGGCGCAGTTCGCGCGGCGGCAAGCCCGCCACCCTGCTGCGGCTGAACGCGTCGGCCTACTACGCCGTCGGCGTGCACATCGACCCGGCCAGGACCACCTTCGTGCTGACCGACCTCAGCGGCACCGTGGTCGCCCGCAGCCGGCGCCGCACCTCCTTCCGGCAAGGCCCCGAGCGCTCCATCCGCGCGCTGGTCAGCGCGATCGAGCGGATGGTGGAGCGCTCGCAGGTGCCCGAGGACCGGCTGCTGGGCGTCGGCGTCGCCACCCCGGGTCCGATCGACCGCGAGCGCGGTCTGGTCGTCGAGCCGCCCAACCTGCCCGGCTGGCACGTCGTGCCGCTGCGCGAGTCGCTGCTGGCCGGCACCGGCCTGCCGGTGGTGATCGACAACGACGCCACCGCCGCCGCGATCGGCGAGCGCTGGGCCGGCGGCGCCGCGAGGGCCGGCGGCTTCGCCTTCGTCTACTTCGGCACCGGCATCGGCGGCGGCCTGGTCCTGGGCGACCAGCTGTACCGGGGGGTGTCGTGGAACGCCGGGGAGCTGGGCCACATGGTGGTCGAACCGGGCGGCCGCGCCTGCGTCTGCGGCAACCGGGGCTGCCTGGAGACCTATGTGTCGCCGCGGGCGATGGTGCTGGACGCCGCCCGGCTGCGCGGCGAGGAGCCGCCGCCCTCGGCGCCCGGCGGCGCCGCCGTCATGGAGCACTACGGCCGGCTGTGCCGGGCGGCCGTCGCCGAGGAGCCGGTGGCGCTGCGGGTGGTGCGCGAGGCCGCGCGGCGGCTCGGGGAGGCGGCCGTCACCCTGGTCAACGTGCTCGACGTGCCGCAGATCGTGCTGGG
Source organism: Allonocardiopsis opalescens (assembly GCF_003002095.1). Lineage (GTDB taxonomy): Bacteria > Actinomycetota > Actinomycetes > Streptosporangiales > Streptosporangiaceae > Allonocardiopsis > Allonocardiopsis opalescens. Next base: position 122,330 of record NZ_PVZC01000006.1, read on the forward strand.
CGGCACCGGGATCGAGCACATCGGCGCGCACTTCGCCGAGCGGATCGCCGCCGAGGTGGCGGCGCGCACCATCGCCAGGGAGGTGCGCGAGGTCGGCGTGGAGCTGTCGGTGATCGGCCCGGACGCCGGCGCCATCGGCGCCGCCTCGCTGGTGCTGCACGAGGCGTACTTCCCCAGCCTGGGCGGCGCCGCCGAGCGCGACGGCTCCCCCGCCGCCGGGACCGCCGCCCGGGTAGCGCGGCCGCGGGCGGGTACGGGCGGGGCATGAGGATCGCGATCTCCGGCGCCTCCGGCCTTGTCGGCGCCGCGCTGAGCCAGGACCTGACCGCGGCCGGGCACGAGGTGCTGCACCTGGTCAGACGGCCCGCCCGCACCAGCGCCGAGGTGGCCTGGGACCCCGCGGGGCAGCGCGTGGACACCGAGCGGCTGGAGGGGACGGACGCCGTCGTACACCTCGCGGGCGCGCCGATCGGCCCCCGCCGGTGGACCCACCGCTACAAGGTCGTGCTGCACGACAGCCGGGTCCCGGCCACCCGGACCCTGGCCACCGCGCTGGCCGGCATGCGCCGCCCGCCGTCGGCGCTGCTGTCGGCCTCGGCCGTCGGCTACTACGGCGACACCGGTCGCGCCGCCGTCGACGAGGACTCCGGCGCCTCCGGCACCGACTTCCTGGCCGCGCTGTGCCGCCGCTGGGAGGAGGCGGCCGGCGCGGCCGCCGCCGGGGGCGTGCGGGTGGTGAACCTGCGCAGCGGCATCGTGCTCGACCGGCGCGGCGGCATGCTCGGCACGGTGCTGCCGCTGTTCCGGCTCGGCCTGGGCGGCCCGCTGGGCGACGGCCGCCAGTACGTCAGCTGGATCTCGCTGCGCGACGAGGTGGCCGCGATCCGCTTCCTGCTTGACCACGACACCGTGCGCGGCGCCGTCGACCTCACCGCGCCGCACCCCGTCACCAACGCCGAGTACACCCGCGCCATCGGCCGCGCCCTGCGCCGCCCCACCCCGTTGCCGGTCCCGGCCGTCGCGATGCGCGCCGTCTTCGGCGACTTCGCCGACAGCGCCGCCCTGGTCAGCCAGCGCGTCCTGCCGGCCCGCCTCACCGACGCGGGCTTCACCTTCGCCCACCCCGACATCGACAGCGCGCTGCGGGCGGTGCTGGGCTGAGCGCCGGTCCCCGCCGCCGAGCCTGGCACCGCTGATGCCAGCAGCACCGGCTACTTGGTGCCCGCCCTCAGTAGGGGCAGGCTCGATTCCGAACGACGGACTGCTCCGGGCCCCCGCGCCCGGCCCCCGCCGACGGGAGACCACGATGACCCAGCGCGTCCAGACGGAACCGATCAGCTTCACCAGCGAGTCCGCGACGCTGGTCGGCACGCTGTACCGTCCCGCGGACCGGACCGGCGAACCCCTGCCGGCGAGCGCCGTCGCCGGATCCTGGACCACCGTCAAGGAGCAGATGGCGGGCCGCTACGCGCGGGGCCTGGCCGAGCGCGGCCAGGCCGCGCTCGCCTTCGACTTCCGGGGGTACGGCGAGTCCGGCGGCGAACCGCGCGATGTGGAGTCGGCGGCGCTGAAGGTCCGCGACCTCCGCAGCGCCGTGGCGTACCTGGCGGGCCGCGACGACGTGGACGCCTCCCGGCTCGGCGTGCTGGGCGTCTGCGCCGGCGCCGGCTACGCGGCGGTGGCCGCGACCGAGGAGCCCCGTATCCGCTCCCTCGCCCTGGTCGCCCCCTGGCTGCACGACGCCCGGCTGGTACGCGAGGTCTACGGCGGCGAGTCGGGGGTGCGCGAGCGCGTCGACGCCGGCCTGGCGGCCGAGAGCAGGTACCGGGAGACCGGTGAGGTCGACTACGTGCCCGCGGTGAGCGAGACCGACCCGGCCGCCGCCATGTACGGCCCCATCACGTACTACCTGGACCCCCGCCGCGGCCGGATCGCCGCCTGGTCCAACCGCTTCGCGGTCATGGCCTGGCCGGAGTGGCTGGGCTTCGACCCGATCCAGGCCGCGCCGCACGTCGATGTGCCGACCCTCGTGGTGCACAGCGACGACGCCGCCGTCCCCGACGGGGCCCGCCGCTTCGTGGCGCAGCTGGCGGGCCCCGCGACGGCGCACTGGACCCAGGGGACCCAGTTCGACTTCTACGACCGCGACGCCACGGTGGACGCGGCACTGGACCTGGCCGCCCCGCACCTCGCCGCGCCGGACCGGGCGGCTCCGGGAGCGGCGCGGTGACGCTCCCGCCCGGCTACAGCGGCGCGGATCCGGGCATGGCCTCAAGCCCCTCGATGACGTACCTGCGGACCCGGACGCTGTCGTCCTGCCAGACGACCGTCCAGGTCTGGCGGGCGTCGAAGCCCAGCCACGAGCTGACGGGCTCGGGCGGCTCCCATACCCTGGCCTGCCAGTTCACCCGGACCGCGACCTTGGCCGTCTCCTCGCCCAGGAAGGAGACGTCGACGCGCTCCACGGTGTGCTCCTCGTCGAAGAAGGTGTTGACGACCCGCTCGTACCACTCCAGGAAGCCGGTGCGGCCGTAGAACACCCCCTCGGGCATGTGCATCTCGAAACCCTCGTCCACCACGTAGGGGAGCACGGCGCCGACATCGTCGTGCCGGTCCAGCGCCGCGTACCAGCCACGCACCGCCGTGTGTACCGCCGCCTCGTTGAACTCCGACATCATGTTCTTCTCCGTCATCTGCCGAACCGCGGCCGGCATGGGGCGGCGACACCGGTCGCCGCCGCCGGTCCCGGATGCGCCGCCGGACACCGGCGCACCGGGTCCGGCGGCGGGTCTCAGTCGGTCGGAACCTGCTCCTGGTCGCGGTAGCCCTGGCTGACCTCGACCACCACGCCGTCGGGGTCGCTCAGCCAGACGGTCCGCCATCCGGGGATGAACTCGTCGAAGCGGAGCGGTCCCAGGGTGACGGGCACGGAGTCACCGATGCGCTCCAGGAACGCGTCGAGGTCATCGGTCTGGAAGGCGAGGTGGCGGATCACGCCGGGAGACTGCGGCCCGTCGCCTTTGGGCCCGTCGGCGGGCTCGGCGGCGGAGGGGAACAGCTCCAGGTAGACGGGTCCGCTGCGCAGGAAGATGATGCGCTCACCGCCGCCGATGTCGGCCACCCGCGCCCGCTGGAAGCCGAACAGGGTGCGGTAGAAGTCCTCCGTGGCGGCCTGGTCGCCGCAGTTGAGCCCCACATGGGACCAGCGCATCGCCGGCTGGTCAGGCACGATTGTCCTCCTTGATGAGGTCGGCGGCCCGCTCGGCGATCGCGACGATCGCCGTGTGGCAGTTGCCCGAGGGCACGGCGGGCATCACGCTCGCGTCCACGACCCGCAGTCCCGTCACCCCGTGCACCCGCAGCCGCGGATCGACGACCGACCGGTCGTCGATGCCCATCCGGCACGAGCCGGCCTGGTGGTGGTAGCTGTCGGCGCGGTCGCGGACGAACGCGTGCAGCTCGGCGTCGGTCTGCACCGCGGGACCGGGCAGCAGCTCCCCCGTCAGGTGCCGGGAGAAGGCCGAGGCGGCGAAGATCTCCCTGGACAGCCGCACCGCCTGCACCAGCCGCCGCGCGTCGGAGGCGTCGCCGAGGTAGTTCGGGTTCACCAGCGGCTTGGCGAACGGGTCCGCACTCGCCAGCCGCACCCAGCCGCGCGACTGGGGCCGGACGACGCCGGGCAGGATGCTGACCGCGTTGGGGTGCTGCTTGCCGACGATGAGGTCGAACGGGACGTGCACGAACGCGAGCTGGAGGTCCGGTGCCACCATCCCCGGCTCGGAGGTGGTGAACAGCGCGGACTCCGACAGGTTCTGCTTCGCCGGGGCGACCGGCTCCTTCGTCTCCGCGACGAGCCCGGTCAGCACGTGGTTGTGGAAGTTCTCCCCGACACCGGGCGACTCGGCCACCACCGGGATGCCGAACTCGCGCAGGTGACGTGGGTCGCCGATGCCCGACAAGAGCAGCAGCTTCGGCGACTCGATGGCGCCGGAGGCGACGATCACCTCGACCGCCGCGTTCACGGTCCTGATACCGGGCTCGGCCCGGTCCGCCGGCAGGGTCCGCCCCTCGCCCTCCGGCTCGGCCGCCGCCTGCTGGCGGTACTCGACCCCGACGCAGCGCCGTCCCGAGAACTTCAGGGCGGTGGCCTGCGCGTCGGTGCGCAGGGTGAGGTTGGGCCGGTCGAGCGCCGGTTCGAGGTAGGAGCTGAGCGTGCCGCGGCGCCGGCCCTCCACGACGTCGAGGTGGTGCCAGCCGGCGCCGAGCATCCGGGGTCCGTTGAAGTCCGGCGTCTCCGGATAGCCGACCTCCACGCAGGCGTCGATGAAGGTGCGGGACAGCGGGTTGGGCTCGTGCAGGCCGGCGTTGGTCACCGGCTGCGGTCCGCCGGTCCCGTTGACGCCGTCAACCGGGTCCTCCTGCGACTCCAGCCGCTGGAAGTAGGGCAGCAGATCGGCGTGCGACCACCCCGCCGCGCCCTGGTAGGCCCAGTTGTCGAAGTCGGAGGGATGGCCGCGGACGTGCATCATGATGTACATGTTGCTGCTGCCGCCCGGCATCCTGCCGCGCGGCTCGTTGGTGACGCGGCCGCCGAGGGCGGGCTGCGGCACGCTCTGGTACGCCCAGTCGACGCCGGTGCCCCACAGGGTCACCCACGCCGCCGCGGCGTCGACATTGCCGGGGATCCAGGCGCCACCGGCCTCCAGCACGCACACGCGCACGTCGGGGTCCTCGGTGAGCCGGTTGGCGAGCACCGATCCCGCGGTGCCTCCCCCGACGATGACGTAGTCGAACTCCTCCATGTTCCGCCCCCTCGCTCAGGCCGGGGAGACGGCCCGGAAGGGCACCGAGTCGTGGAAGTTCGCCAGGTAGGCGATGCGCCCGTCCGTGACCCGGAAGTAGTTGGCGACGTCGGCCTCGATCGTCTCGCCCTGGTGGGTCGTGGCCGAGATGTGGGAGACCACCGCCGCCTGCTCGCCCTCGATGACCACGTGCCGGGGCACGTTCTGGAAGCTCGCGTACATGTCCGGGAAGCCGGCCATCATCTCGCGCAGGGTCTGCTGCCCCTCGATGTGTCCGGCCAGCTGCTCGTCGGTGACCTGGTCGACGGCGAAGAGGTCGACCCACGACGACCAGTCGCCCTGATTGGCGAGCTCGTAGTATCTGGTGATGACGTCTCTGGTGTTCATCGGCGCCTCCCGGCACTGCTGCGTGGATTCGTGATCGGTCCACTCGCCCGAGCGTGACGCGGCGGACATCCACCAGTCCGGCCGATGCCCGCCACGTCTGTCGCTTCCGATGCGCCCGCGCCGCCGCCGACCGACGTTCAACCGCGGGAGAACGGCCTTGTCCGCTCAGGCGAGAAATTGCTCGAATTCGGCGGTACCCGTGCCGAACATCGCGCCTTTTCCTTCGATGATCCTGCCGTCCCGCCAGCGCAGGTGATGAATCTCGTCGATGTCCAGCTTCCTCGACGGGTCACCGGCTCTGGTCGCCGTATTGTGCGTCACCGCCACTGCGATGCCGTCACCGACCAGGATCTCCTTGAATTCGCCTTTGAGCGAGTTTCCGGTCAGCTCGCCCATCGTCTTCATGAAGAGGAGGAAATTGTCCAGCCCGGCGTGGACGCCGGACGTCCGCGCGTGACCCGCGGCCTCCCAGGTCATCTCGGGGTCCCAGTACTCCTCGATAGCGGCCCGGTCCCCGGAGCCGAGTACGCCATAGGCCGCCTCGACGCGTTCCGGGGTCAGAGCGCCTGCAGTGTCGGACATGGCTGGCACCTTCCGATCCGTGCTCAGACCTGCCCGTCGGCCAGCCGGTCCGGCAGCGACCTGAGCTGGTACTGGGCCCACATGTACTCGTTCACCGCGTGCGGGTCGTTGGTGTGCACCCGCACCTCGACGATCTTGCCGTCCTGCACCCGGTAGGAGGTGCAGGTGGGGAAGATGTAGTCGACGCCCTGGGAGTGCCCGTGGCCCGTGTGCTTCTCGACCACGGTGCCGTCGTCCAGCTCGCCCAGGTGGATGTTGTCGACGACGATGCCCGCCTTGGCCAGCGCGGCGTTGAACGCCATGACGGCGTCGATCCCGTCATGCCGGCCGGACAGCGGGTGCTGCCCCGGCATGTACCAGACGATGTCGTTCGCGAAGACGTCGTTGCGGAGCTGGTCCAGGTCGCGGGCGTGGAAGGCCGCGTACATACGCCGGACGACGTCGATGTTCGACGAGACTACCGTAGTCATTCCTGCTACTCCCTTTCGGATTCTGCCGTTCATGGCCATCAGATGCTCGGGCGGGCCGCCAACCCCTTCGCCGGCTCGACCTCCTCGACGACGTAGGAGCGCACCCGCGGGGCACCGTTGCCGTCCGCGACCACCCGCCAGCTCTGGCGGATGTCGAAGGCCACGGATTCGCTCGTGGCCGCCGGGGGCTTCCAGGTCCTGGCCTGCCAGGTGACGAAGACGCGGACGTCGGCTGTTCCGTCGTCGGCGATGTCGACACCCACCTCGTGCACGGTGTGCTTGGTGTCGAAATAGGTGTTCATCGCGGCGTCGTACCAGCGCGCGAAGCCGTCCCGTCCGTGGAACTCCCCCTCAGGGAACCGCAGGTAGAGCCGGTCCAGGTCGAAGTAGTCGACCATCCGGTCGAACGGCTCCTTGCGGTCCAGTGCCGCGAACCAGGAAACGGCCGCCGTGCGGACCGCCTCCTCACTCGTCAGGCGGTCGGCCGTGTTGCTCGTCATCGGATCCCCTTCGCAGTAAGAAAAGCATCGTCACGTATGGCCGATCTTCTGCCGGGCGCATCCGCGTCCGCTACGACCGTCCTGCCCTTCCGTCAGGTCGGGACCTGGCGACGAATTCGGATTTTCGCCGCAACCCCAGTAAATAGTCACCTCAAGCACCAGATCAAGGTTCGAACGAAACGCCCGCCGTACTTCCGTATGTCGATGCCGATTCCATGTCCGTGAAAGCACCGCGGCAATAGAACGGCGAGGCCCGGGGCTTTACCCGCGGACCTCGCCGGACCATTTTCACGCCGCTGTCAGCCTCCCGGCGCCGGCTCCTTCGCCAGCCCGGCGAAAAGCGCCTCCCACGGCTCCCGGGCGACGCCCGGGTCGGTGTACATCTCGAAGGTGAGACCGACCGCGGCCGGAGAGCTCAGCGCGTGCACGCACGCCTGGGCGACGTCCGACCGGGAGATCTTGCCGTCCCCGCGGTCACCCCGTTCCAAGCGCACCCCCGCGCGGCCGGCGGGCTCGTCGGTGAGCCAGGACGGGCGCACGACCGTGTACGGGAAGCCGCTGGCGCGGACCGCGTCCTCGCCGCGCAGCCGCCAGTCCAGCAGCCGCCCCCACTCGTTGAAGTAGTGGTCGGGGCGCGTCACGTAGATCGAGCTGACCAGGACGAAACGCTCCAACTGGGGCGAGCACGCGGCGAGCACGTTCCTGACGCCCTGGTAGAGGGTGGTCTCGGGCCGGTCCGGACCGCTGTTGGCGGTGCCGGGCTCGACCAGGTAGACCACTCCCGCGCTGCCGGCCAGTGCGGCGTCCAGGCCCCGGCCGTCGCGCACGTCCGCGTCGAAGGTCGCGACTCCGCGGCTGCGAAGGTCGGCCGCCCGGCCTGCCCGGCGGCTCACCACCCGGACCTCGACGCCCTGCGCGAGCAGGTCCGCGACGATGAGCCGCCCCGTCCTTCCAGCACCGCCGACGACGGTGACCGGACTTGTCATCACTCAGCCTCTTCCATGCTCGGGTCGCGCGTCACTGCTGCGGTGCGGTGGCGGCGGTCGGTGGGGTGGCGTCCGCGGAGCCGGCGGGCTCCGCGGGGGCGGTGGGCGCGTCCGCCGGTGTGCCGCGCCTGATCTGCAGGCCGATGAAGCCCACCAGCAGACCGAGCAGGGCGATGACCGACGCCGTCATGAACGCGGTCTGGTAGCCGGCCAGCTGCGCGCCCTCGCCGGAGCCGACGACGGTGGCCGTGATGACGCTGGCCATGATCGCGACGCCGAGGCCGACACCGAGCTGGTAGCTGCCGGTGATGACGCCGGAGGCGACCCCCTGCTGCCGGTCGTCGACGCCCTGCACCCCGGCGATGGTCATCGTCGGGAAGACCAGGCCGTTGCCGATGCCGTGCAGCAGCATGCCCGGGAGCATCAGGCCCAGGTAGTTCGACTCCAAGCCGACGAAGACGAACATGACGATGCCCGCCCCCTGGAACAGCATGCCGATGCCGGCGACCCAGTGCATCGGGATCCTGTTGAGCAGCCACGGGGTGACGACGAGCGCGATCGGCGGGGTCGAAATGCCGACGGGGAGCAGCACCATGGCCGTCTGGAACGGCCCGTAGCCGAGGAGCTGCTGGATGTAGAGGGTGGCCACGAACTGCCACCCCAGGCTGGCCGCGGCGAACAGCACGGCGAGGATGCTCGCGGAGCTGCGCGTCCAGGAGCGGAACAGGCGGAGCGGCACGGTGGGGTCGCTGTGCCTGCGCTCCACCGCGATGAAGATGGCGAACAGCACGACCGCGGCGCCGAGCGCCCCCAGGGTGGAGGCCGCGCCCCAGCCCACCTCGGGCGCCTGCACCAGGCCGAAGATGAGCAGCAGCACCGAACCGGTGATGGTCATCGCCCCGGTGATGTCGTAGCTGCGGCGCTGGCGGCTTTCCGGCTGGTCGGCACGGATGGTCAGCGGGGTGGCGACGATGACCAGCAGTGCCACCGCGACCGGCATGAAGAAGACGAGGCGCCAGTTGGCCTCGGTCAGGATGCCGGAGAGGATGAGGCCAAGGCTGTAGCCGCCGGCCGCCGTCGCCGAGTAGAAGCCGAGCGCCCGGTTGCGCTCCGAGCCCTCGTGGAAGGTCGTGGTGATGATCGACATCGCCGCCGGGGCGGTGAACGCCGCGGCGATGCCCTTCACCACGCGGCTGATGATCAGCAGCTCGCCCGACGAGACCAGGCCGCCGACCAGGCTGGCGACCGCGAAGAGCACCATCGAGGCGAGAAAGACCCGGCGCCTGCCGAACAGGTCGGCCACCCGGCCGCCGAACAGCAGGAGACCGCCGTAGGTGACCGTGTAGCCGGAGACCAGCCACTGCAGCGTGGCGTTCGACAGGCCGAGTTCGTTCTGGATGCTGGGCAGGGCGACACCGACGAGCGAGGTGTCCAAAGCGTCCAGGAACATGGCGGCACACAGTACGAGCAGGAGGAGGTTCCTGTTGCGACTTACAACTTTAGTCATCAGTTTCGCCTTATTGCTTGCAATGAAAGAATTGATCCCGGCCTAAGTGCGAGCGCTGGCCGCAACACCCACCACGTCACGCATTTCGGCCTCGCTGTAGAAGAGGTGGAAGACCGAGCCCCCCGGGTCCAGGGCGGCCGATTCGTCCAGCCCGCCCAGGTCCACCGGCGTCCATCCGGCGTCGCGCACCAGGCCGGCGACCGTCTCGGTCGCGGCCGTGTCGTCGCCAGCGATCGCCATGGCCCAGTAGAAGGCCTGCTCACTGCCGCGCGGCCACAGCAGTTCGTCCGGAATGTGGCTGAACGCACGCACCACGGAGCTGTCGGGCAGCCGGCGCGCCATCCGGCGCCCTTCGGTCAGCCCCGGCTCCAGCGAGGACACCCAGCGCCCGTCCACGTAGGCGAGTTGGTTGGTGGCGTCGATGACGATCTTCCCGACGAGCCGGTCGGCGATGTCGTCGACGACCTCGTCGACCACTTCGCCGGGGACCGCGAGCATGACGATCTCGCCGGCCTCGGCCGCCTCGGCGTGCGTCGCCACGCTGACCCGCTCGCCGAGGCCGGCGAGCGCCGGACCCGCGCGCTGCGGTGATCGCGAGCCGAAGACGACCTCGTGGCCGGCGGCCAGCCACAGCCGGCCGGCCGCCTGGCCGATCTTTCCGGTGCCGATAATGGCCAGGCGTCTGGCGTTCTCTGTCTGAGGCATGGTCGTAGAACACCCCTTATTCCGGGAATGGGGAACTGATTGAACTATGCTCGCCATTGCGGCACCGGGCGAGCGGTTCTCCCCGGTCACGGCGGACTCCGTTAGCTACTCGGCCGCCTGGTGCCCGACCTGTGCCCCGGAGTCCGTTCCCACGGCGGCCGGACCGCGGGAGCCGGGGTGTTCCGGCCGCGCGGGAGGGATCATTCGCGGCTGCGAAATCGGTATCAAGATGACTTGGTCGGCGAATATCCCGCGCGGACATGTCGAAGTGCCGGCTTCCTGGCGGGCGGCGCTTGCCCCGCCCCGGCCGCCCCGCTTGACTGCCGGGCAGCGCGGCTGGCGAGGAGGCACGGTGGACAGGATCCGGCGAGTGGTGACCGGCCTACGCGAAGGGCGGTCGGTGGTCGTCGCCGACCACCTTGTCGATCCGGTACGGGTCGGCCTGTATCCCGACACGGACTTCTTCCTGCTCTGGGGCTTCAACGGCGTTCCCGCGGTCGGCTCCGGCGACGGCGGACCCGAATTCGCCCCCTACTTCCCCGCCCCGGGCGGCACCCGCTTCGTCCTGCTGCGCTGGCCCGCGGACGGCTCCCCCGAGCCGGTCGGGACCGCCGAGGAGCTGACCGAGGAGATGGAGCGGCGCCTGCCGGGCGCGCTGGGCGCGATACACGGCCATCCGCGCGGCCCGCACGCGACCGACACGGTCGACTGGTGCATGGTCCTGGACGGCGACATGCTGATGGCACTGGACGACGGCGAGGTGCGGCTGGGCGCCGGCGACGTGGTGGTCCAGCGCGGCACCCTGCACTCCTGGCGCAACCCCGGCCGGCGGCCCGTGCTGATGCTGTTCGCGCTCATCGGAGCGCACCGCACGCGGTGACCCCGGTCCGGCGGCACGGCCGCCGCGCCGCGTACCGGCGGCATATCCGGTCCGCCGTCATTCCCACCCGAATTCCGGTCGAGCGTTTCTCCACTTAACGAAGAATCAACACACCTTCCGGTCACCGACTTTCGACCTGTCGAAGTACGGTCCCCGCGCACCGGGAGGTCTATTTATTTTTGTCCCCACTTGATTCGCTATGTCCATAGATACCCGCCGCGCACGGAGACCCTTCTGTCCGCTGCACCGACCCATGCACCACAAGCGACGGGAGCCTTCCATGGCGTCCAGAACGATTCTCGTCATCCTCTCGGAGTACGGCTACTGGGGTGAAGAACTCCTCGGGCCGGTCGCCGCCTGCGACGAGCAGGGGTACCAGACCGTCTTCGCCACGCCCACCGGCAAGCGCCCGCAGGCGCTGCCGCCCAGCCTCGATCCCGGCTACGTCGACCCGCCGCTGGGCCGGTCGGTGACCACGCCCGAGGTGGCGGTGGCCGTCGCGGAGCTGGACGCGTCGGACCGGCTGAACGACCCGCTCAGCCTGAGCGCGTGGATCCCCGACCGCCCCTACAACAGCGAGCCGGACTTCCTGCGCCGGATCGAGGGCTACTACCGGGAGCTCGGCCGCATCGACACCGACATCGAGCGCTACGACGCGCTGGTCATCGTCGGCGGCAGCGGGCCGATCGTGGACCTGGCCAACAACGGGCGGGTGCACGAGCTGATCCTGGCCTTCCTGCGCGCCGACAAGCCGATCGTGGCCGAGTGCTACGGGGTGGCCTGCCTGGCCTTCGCCCGCGACTGGGAGGACCGCGACAGCATCATCCGCGGCAAGCACGTCACGGGCCACTGCAAGGAGTACGACTACAAGGACGGCACCGGCTTCATCGGCGTCGACTTCAACATGGGTCCGCCGCCGTACCCGCTGGAGTACATCCTGCGCGACGCGACCGCGCCCGACGGCCGCTACCACGGCAACGTCGGCCACGAGACCTCGGTGATCGTCGACTACCCGTTCATCACCGCCCGTTCCACCCCGGACTCCTTCCTGGCCGGCCAGAAGCTGGTCGAGGTCCTGGAGTCGGGCCTGCGCCGCTACGGCTGGTGACGGTGGCGGGACGGCACCGCACGCGGCCCCAGGCGGGACGCGGCCCACGTACCGAGCACGGCCCGTCCGGCGAGCGCCGGCGGCAAGGAGGCAGCACATGAGCGCCAGACCCGGTAAGCAGGCGATCTTCGAGCAGTTCGCCGCCGACGGCATCACCCACATGTTCGGCAATCCGGGCACGGTGGAGCAGGGCTTCCTGGACGCCTTGGAGGAGGCGCCCGGCATGGAGTACGTCCTCGCGCTCCAGGAGACCGTGGCGCTGGGCATCGCCGACGGCTACGCCCGCGCCTCCGGCGGGCCCGCGCTGGTGCAGCTGCACGTCGGCGTGGGGCTCGGCAACGGCATCGGCATGCTCTACCAGGCGATGCGGGGCCACTCGCCGCTGGTGGTGGTGGCCGGGGACGCGGGCGTGCGCTACGACGCGATGGACGCGCAGATGGCCGCCGACCTGGTGGCGATGGCCCGTCCCGTCACCAAGTACGCCACCCGCGTCACCCACCCCGACTCGCTGCTGCGGGTGCTGCGCCGCGCGGTGAAGACGGCGATGACGCCGCCGCGCGGCCCGGTCTTCGTCGGGCTGCCGATGGACGTGCTGGACGCCGACACCGCCGAGCCGGCCGTGCCCAGCACGGTGCCGTCCCGATCGGTGCTGCCGGTGCCCGCCGAACTGGAGCGGGCGGCCGAGGCGCTGCGCGGCGCCGAGCGGCCCGTCGTGCTGATGGGCGACGGCGTCGCGGTCTCGGGCGCCCAGGAGGAGCTGGTCCGCATCGCCGAGCTGCTGGGCGCACCGGTGTGGGGGGTGGACTCCTCCGAGCTGAACATGGACACCACCCACCCGCTGTACCGGGGCCAGCTGGGCCACATGTTCGGCTCGGTCAGCGGCGCCGCGGTCCGCGAGGCCGACGCGGTGCTGATCGTGGGCACCTACGTGTTCCCCGAGGTCTTCCCGATGCTCGACAGCCCGTTCCGGCCGGACGCGCGAATCGTGCACATCGACCTGGACGCCTACGAGATCGGCAAGAACTTCCCCGTCGACGTCGCCCTGGTCGCCGATCCCAGACCGACCCTGGCGGCGCTGGCCGGCCGGCTGGCCTCCCAGTCGGCCGGCCGTCCAAGCGACGAGGCGCCCGGCGAGTACTGCCCGGTCCAGCCGCAGCCCCGCGCCGACGGGCCGCTGATCGAACTGTTCGCCGCGGAGCTGGCCCGCCAGGCCCCCGAGGACCTGGTCGTCTTCGACGAGGCGCTGACCGCTTCGGGCGGGCTCACCCGGCAGCTGCCGCCCCGCAGGCCCGGTTCCTACTTCGCCACCCGAGGCGGCTCGCTGGGCGTGGGCATCCCGGGCGCGATCGGCGCCAAGCTGGCCAGGCCCGGCGCCGAGGTGGTCGGCTTCACCGGCGACGGCGGCAGCATGTACACGATCCAGGCGCTGTGGACCGCGGCCAGGCACAACGTCGCCGCCAGGTTCGTGATCTGCAACAACCGCAGGTACGGGCTGCTGGACAACAACATCGACCAGTACTGGCGCGAGCGCGGCATCCCCCCGCACGCCTACCCCGGCGGCTTCGACCTGTCGCGGCCGGAGATCGACTTCCCCCGGCTCGCGGGCGCCCTGGACGTGCCCGGGCTGCGGGTCGACAAGCCCGCGCAGGTGGAGTCCGCGGTGGCGCGGATGCTCGCCGCGCCCGGGCCGTTCCTCATCGACCTCGACACGGCATGAGCACCGGCGCGCGACGCCAAGGAGGCAGCAGCAGATGAGCACGGAGGGCGCCCGGCTCACGGGCCGCACCATCGCGATCCTGATGGAGAGCGACTACGTCGAACCCGAACTCCACTACTACCAGCGGCGCTTCGCCGAGGAGGGCGCCAAGGTCGAGTTCCTCACCCGGCTGTGGGGGCAGCCCTCGATCACCTTCCACGGCCACGAGTACCAGCAGCCGTTCACCGTGGACGGCGACCTGGAGGCGGTCGACGCCGAGCGGCTGGCCTCCTTCGACGCGCTGATCGTGCCCTCGGGCATGGTCTCGGACCGGCTGCGCTACACCGAGGACGTCAAGGAGCTGTCCCCGGCGGTGAAGCTGCTGCGCGACGCCTTCGCCCGGCCCGAGGTGCTCAAGGGCATCATCTGCCACGGCCTGTGGCTGGCCGCGCCGATCCCCGAGGTGGTGCGCGGGCGGCGGCTGACCTGCCACAACAATCTCATCGGCGATGCGCGCAACATGGGCGCGGTCTACACCGACCAGGACGTGGTGGTCGACGGCGACCTGGTCACCGGCCGCAGCGCCGGCCACTGCCACCTGTTCGCCCGGATGCTCATCGACCTGGTGGCCGCCAGGACCGCGCCGCGCCGCCCGGCACTGCCCGGCCCCCGCCGCCCGGCCGAGGCCGTCCGCTCGCTCACCGCCGATGCGGCGCCCGCCCCGGTGGCGGCCCCCGTCCGGGCGCCCGCGCCCGCCGCGGTGGCCGCGCCGGCCGCCGCGCCGGCCCCGGCCGCGCCCGAAGGCGCCTACCGGCCCGACTTCACCTTCTCCGACCTGGTCGCCGGCTACGTGACCGACTACGACGCCGACCGGGGCGACCTCGGCCTGCGCACCAGCGACGGCCGCACCGTGCGGGCCAGGGTCGGCCCGACCACCACCGCGGAGTTCCTGCGCAACCTCGGCCACCCCTACGTCGACGCCGGCGCGCACCTGGCCGACCTGCTGGTCCCCGGCCGGCACGTGTTCGCGCACGGCATCTACTACTCCGAGCACGGCGGCCACACCTTCGAGGCCAAGCGGCTGGTCTTCGTCGGCCGCCGGGTCGGCGAGTACGAGTTCGCCGACCCCAACTGGTGGGTGGACCAGCTCAAGGAGCTGGCCCGCTTCTACCGGCGCGCGCAGTTCGGCGAGGGCGAGATCGACTACGCCGACTACCGCACCGTCCTGCGGCTGGGCGGCGACAAGACCGACAGCCACGTGCAGGAGACCGACACCATCTCGCGGCTCATCTACGGGATGTCCTCGGCCTACATGCTCACCGGGGACGAGGACTTCCTGGAGGTGGCCGAGCGCGGCACCGCCTACCTGCGCGACCACATGCGCTTCGTCGACCGCGACGAGGACGTCGTGTACTGGTACCACGGCATCGAGGTCAACGGCGACTCCGAGCGCAAGCTGTTCACCTCCGAGTTCGGCGACGACTACGACGCCATCCCGATGTACGAGCAGATCTACGCCCTCGCCGGCCCCACCCAGCTGTACCGGATCACCGGCGACCGGCGGATCGCCTCCGACATCGACGGCACCCTGCGGCTGATCAAGCGCTTCTTCCGGGACGACGACAAGGGCGGCTACTTCTCCCACATCGACCCGATCCTGCTCAGCCCGCACCACGAGTCGCTGGGCCCCAACCGGGCCCGCAAGAACTGGAACTCCGTCGGCGACCACGCCCCGGCCTACCTGTTCAACCTGTACCTCGCCACCGGCGACGAGGCGCACCGGGCCATGCTGGAGGAGTGCTTCGACCTGATCGCCGAGCACATGCCCGAGGCCGGCAGCCCCTTCGTCCAGGAGCGCTTCCACGCCGACTGGACCCCCGACCGCAGCTGGTTCTGGCAGCAGAACCGCGCCGTGGTCGGGCACAACCTGAAGATCGCCTGGAACCTGATGCGGATGATGTCGGTCACCGCCAAGGACGGCTACCGCGAGCTGGCCGAGCGGATCGGGCGCACCATGCCGGAGTTCGGCAGCGACCGCCAGCGCGGCGGCTGGTACGACGTGGTGGAGCGCACCCGCGCCGAGGGCGAGGGCGTGCACCGCTTCGTCTGGCACGACCGCAAGGCGTGGTGGCAGCAGGAGCAGGCCATCCTCGCCTACCAGATCCTGGCCGGCCACAGCGGCGACGGCGAGTTCCTGCGGCACGCCAGGGAGGCCGCCGCCTTCTACAACGCCTACTTCCTGGACCACGACGAGGGCGGCGTGTTCTTCAACGTGCTCGCCGACGGCACCCCGTACCTGGTCGGCAACGAGCGGTTCAAGGGCAGCCACTCGATGAGCATGTACCACACCGCCGAACTGTGCTTCCTGGCCACCGTCTACGAGCGGCTGCTGATCGACGCCGAACCGCTGACCCTGCACTTCAAGCCGCGCCCCGACGGCTTCGCCGACCGGACGCTGCGGGTCGCACCCGACGCCCTGCCGGCCGGCCGGGTGCGGCTGGAGTGGGTGGAGATCGACGGCCGCCCGTACTCGGCCTTCGACGCCGCCGCGCTGACCGTGAAGCTGCCGGACTCCGAGCACGCGGTGACGGTCCGGGCGCACCTGGCGCCGGTGGAGGGCGGGAGGACGCGAGGGTAGTCCCGCGCTGAGCCGGTGCGGCGCCGCCGTACGGCCGCCGGTCGGGGGCCGGCGCGGGAGGAACGAGAACAGCAGGCACCGCGACCGTCCGGCAGGACGGTTACCAGTCAGGAGTTGATCATGCAGATCGAGAGACAGACGGTCGGGGACGTCACCGTCATCACGCTGGACGGCAGCCTCGACAGCAGCACCGCGCCCCGCGCACGGCTGGACCTGGAGAAGCTGGTGCCCGACGGCGGGCGGGTCCTCCTCGACCTCAGCCGGACCTCGTACATGTCGAGCGCCGGCCTGCGGGTGCTGCTGACCATCTACCGGCAGAGCCAGCGCACCGGCGCCCGGGTGGCGCTCACCGGGGTGCCGCCCGAGATGCGCGAGATCATGGCGGCCACCGGCTTCCTGACCTTCTTCAGCGTCTCCGACACGGTCCAGCACGGCGTTCAGGAACTCACGGCATGACCGGGACATCGAAGCGGGAGTCCTTCCGCGACGTACAGGTCGATCCGCTGCCGCAGCGGATCGACGCGTACCCCACCCAGACGATCGCCGGCTTCCCGGTGCGTCCCGGCCAGGCGCTGCCGTTCGGCGCCACGCCGGTGCCCGGCGGCATCAACTTCTCCGTCTACTCCAACGGCGCCGAGCGGATGACCCTGGTGCTGTTCCGGCCGGGCGAGCCCCGGCCGCTGGCCGAACTGCCGTTCCCGCCGTCCTTCCGGACCGGCGGCGTGTACGCGATGACCGTGTTCGGGCTCGACCCCGAGAGCATCGAGTACGGCTACCGCGCCTACGGTCCGTTCGAGCCCGAGATGGGCCACCGCTTCGACGCCCGCTGGGTGCTCACCGACCCCTACGCCAGGCTGATCGCCGGCCACGAGACCTGGGGGCGGCCGAGCGCGCCCGACGACCCGTACCCGTACCGGGCCCGCGTCCCCTACGGCGACTTCGACTGGGAGGAGGTGGTCTCCCCGGGCCACCGGCACGAGGACCTGGTCATCTACGAGACGCACGTGCGCGGCTTCACCGCCCACCCCGCCTCCGAGACCTCCGCGCCCGGCACCTTCTCCGCCCTGGTCGAGAAGATCCCCTACCTCAAGGGGCTGGGCGTCAACTGCGTCGAACTGATGCCGACCTACGAGTTCGACGAGCTGGACAACCCGCGCACCGATCCGACGACCGGGCGGCGGCTGTACAACTACTGGGGCTACAACCCGCTCGGCTTCTTCGCGCCGAAGGCGTCCTACGCGGCCACCGGCCGCTTCGGGATGCAGGTCGACGAGTTCAAGAACATGGTCAAGGAGCTGCACCGGGCCGGGATCGAGGTCGTGCTCGACGTGGTGTTCAACCACACCGCCGAGGGCAACGAGCAGGGGCCGACCATCTCCTTCCGCGGCCTGGACAACAGCACCTACTACATGCTGACACCGGGCGGCTACTACGCCAACTTCAGCGGCACCGGCAACACGCTGAACTGCAACCACCCGGTGGTGCGCCAGTTCGTGCTGGACTGCCTGCGCTACTGGGTCACCGAGTTCCGCGTCGACGGCTTCCGCTTCGACCTGGCGTCGATCCTCGGCCGGGCCCCCGACGGGTCGGTGCTGCCCAATCCGCCGCTGCTGGAGACCCTGGCCCACGACCCGGTCCTGCGCGACTGCAAGCTGATCGCGGAGGCCTGGGACGCGGCCGGGCTGTACCAGGTGGGCAGCTTCCCGGCCTATGACCGCTGGTCGGAGTGGAACGGCCGCTACCGCGACACCGTCCGCCGCTTCCTCAAGGGCGACGCCGGCACCGTTGGCGACATGGCCACCCGGCTGGCGGGCTCCAGCGACCTCTACGGACGCCGCGGTCCGACCGCCTCCATCAACTTCGTCACCGCGCACGACGGCTTCACCCTGCGCGACCTCGTCTCCTACAACACCAAGCACAACGAGGCCAACGGGGAGGACAACCGGGACGGCGACAACGCCAACAACTCCTGGAACTGCGGCTGGGAGGGCCCCACCGACGACCCCGAGGTGCTGCGGCTGCGCAACCGCCAGAGCCGCAACGCGCTGCTGCTCCTGCTGACCAGCCGCGGCGTGCCGATGCTGCTGTCGGGCGACGAGGTGGGGCGCACCCAGGACGGCAACAACAACGCCTACTGCCAGGACGGGCCGCAGTCGTGGTTCGACTGGCGGCTCACCGAGGAGAACGCCGACCTGCTGCGGTTCACCCGGTGCGCGATCGCGTTCCGGGCGGCCCACCCGGCGCTGCGCCCGCGCTCTGACCGCTCCGCTCCCGTCACCGACCAGCTGTTCCCCGACGTGAGCTGGCACGGCGTGCACGACTGGACCCCGGACTGGTCGGCCGACAGCCGACTGCTCGCGGCGATGTTCTACGCGGGCCTGCCCTCGGGCGCCGAAGTCCAGCACGACTGCGTGTACGTGGCCGCCAACAGCCACTGGGAGGGACAGCGGCTGGAACTGCCGCGGCTCCCCGAGGAGCTGGCCTGGCACACCTTCGCCGACACCGCGGCCGAGGCGCCGCACGACGTGTACGAGCCGGGCCGCGAGGCCCTGCGGGCGGACCAGTCGCGGGCCCTGGTGGGTCCGCGCAGCGTGCTGGTGCTGGTCGCCCGTTCCCGCCTGTAGCCGCCGCACCCGACCGCAGTCCCAGGCACCCGTTGCCGTAAGTGAGGAATCAGCATGAGCTTCTCCGCCACGATGCGACTCGACGACGACGTCGCCACGATCCGGCTGACCGGCGACCTCGACGCCCGGTCCGCCCCGGAGTTCAACGAGCTGGTCAACGAGGCGACCGGCCTCCAGGTCAACCGGATGGTCCTGATCATGGACGAGCTGGCCTACATGTCCTCGGCCGGCCTGCGTTGCCTGGTGTTCGCGCACCAGAAGATGCCGCCGGGACGCGACCTCGTGCTGGTGGGGGCGCGCCCGGAGGTGGTCGAGACCATCAAGCTCACCGGCTTCGACCGCAGCGTCCTCATCGAGCAGTCCACGGAGGCGTGATGCTCGGCCAGCGCCTCTGCTTCGACGAGGGCGCCGCCGTCAACGACCAGGTGGCTGCCTTCGTCGAGCAGCTCGTCGGGATGGCCGACCTGAGCACCGGCCAGGCGTACTGGTTGCGCCTGGCCGCCGACGAGATCACCACCAACATCCTCCAGCACGGCTACCGCGGCGGCGCCGGGCGGGTCGACCTCTACGGCAGCGTCGAGGCCGACCGGGTCTGGCTGCGCATCGAGGACGAGGCCCCCGAGTTCGATCCGCGCTGCCACGACCCCGGCCCGCACCTGGCCACCGCCCCCGCGGAACGCCCGGAGGGCGGGCACGGGCTGCTGCTGGCCCTGACCAAGCTCAACGACTTCGACTACGACTACACCGACGGCCGCAACCGCAACACCCTCATCATGTGGCGCCCCTCACCCTTGCGCCGCTCGGCTGAAACGGAGAATTCCCACGATGTCCGCGACGCGTGTGCTCATCGTCGCCGAGTCCGGTGAGGTCGCACCCGAACTTCACCAGGCACTGCACCCGGACGAATTCAGCGTGCGGGGGGTCTCGGCGGCGCAGCTGTCGGCCGACCTCGCGCCGCACCAGTCCCCCGACATGGTGCTGGTCTCGGCCTCACTGGGCTTACACGAACTGACGCACATCAGCCGGCGCTTCTCCGAGAACGACAGCTCACCGACGATCGTGGTGTACCCGGACGGAGACTTCGCCGCCCTGGAATCATGTGTCCGGGGCGGATACGACTACGTGACACCGCCGTTCCTGCCCAGCCTGCTGCGCAGCCGGATGACGTCGTGCTGGGAGCGCAGCCGGCTGACCCAGACGGTCCAGGAGATGGAGAACCTGGCCAGCCTGCGCGAGTACGAGCGCGAACTCAGCATCGCGCACGAGATCCAGTCGGGCTTCCTGCCCGAGGAGCTGCCCACCCCGGCGGGCTGGGAGCTGGCGACCAGGTTCGAGCCGGCCAGGCAGGTGGCCGGCGACTTCTACGACGTGTTCGAACTGCTGAACGGGCGGCGGCTGGCGCTGCTGGTGGCCGACGTGTGCGACAAGGGCGTCGGCGCCGCGCTGTTCATGGCGCTGATCCGCACCCTGCTGCGGCACACCGCCGAGCACACCGGCAACTGGAACCCGGTGGACAGCCCGCCCGGCTCCCGGCCCGGCGGCGAGCCCGGCGCCGCCCTGCCGCCGATGCTGTCGCTGGGCGCGGGGCCGCTGGTCCAGGCGGTCTCCAGCACCAACCAGTACCTGGCCCGCAACCACCTGCGCCAGGGCTACTTCGCCACCCTCTTCTTCGCCGTGCTCGACCCCGGCTCGGGCAAGCTGCTCTACATCAACGGCGGGCACAACCCCCCGGTGCTGGCCCGCGCCAACGGCGAGCACATCCTGCTCCCCCCCACGGGCCCGGCGGTGGGAATGCTCGCCAACAGCTCCTACACGCTCGGCCACACCAGCATCGGCCCCGGCGACACCCTGTTCATGTACACCGACGGCGTGGTCGAGGCGCGCGGCACCGACGGCCGCCTGTTCGGCAGCGACCGGATGCTGCGGGTGGTGACGCAGCCCGGTCACAGCGCCGAGAAGCTGCTCGGCCTGGTCGACCAGGCCGTCGCCGGCCACGTCGCCGGTGCGGCCCAGTCCGACGACATCACCATGATGGCGCTGCGCCGATCCGACGACTGACCGCCGGTTCCGGGAAGCCCCACGCCGCCGGCACACCCGTGCCGGCGGCGCCACCACCGGCCTCAAGGGAGAGGACCGCATGCTCATCAGGGGAAGCCGGGTGGCCGTCGTGGGCGGCAGCATCGCCGGGTGCGCGGCCGCGATCGCGCTGCGGCGCGCGGGCTGCTCGGTCACGGTGTACGAACGCAGCGGCGCCGAGCTGACGGACCGCGGCTTCGGCATCGCACTGCCGGTGCCGCTGCGCGACGAGCTGGCGGCGATCGGCTACCTCCCGCCCGGGATGCCGGTCCGCCCCTGCCGGGAGCGGGTGTGGATGCTGCGCGACCGCGCCGGCGCGGCGGAGCGGGAGTCGCCTGAGGGCCGGGTGGCCTGGCGGACGCCGCTCGAAGCCTCGTTCGTCAACTGGGGCCTGCTGTGGCGGGCGGTCTGCTCCAGCGTGGCCGACTCCGTGTACCGCAAGGCGCTGGCCGTGGTGGATGTCGCCGTGGACGACGAGGGCGCCACGGTCACGACCGCCGACGGCCGCGGCGAGCGCTACGACGTCGTCGTGGGCGCCGACGGCTACCGCTCGCTGGTGCGCGGACTCGTCGATCCCGCGGCCCGGCCGCGCTTCGCGGGGTACGCGCTGTGGCGCGGGAACTACCCCGTTGCCGACGACCGGACCGCGATCCCCGACGCCCTGGCCCAGGGCACCGTGACGGTGGGCTTCCCCGGCGGCCACGGCGTCTTCTACCTGATTCCGGACTTCCGGCCGAGCGGCACCCGGATGAACTGGGCCGTGTACAGCCGTGTCGCCGAGGCGTCGCGCTTCACCGATCCCACCTCGCTGCCGCCCGGCTCGCTCGACGACGGGCTCACCCGCTTCCTCGACCAACTCCTCACCGACCACTTCCCGCCGGTCTGGGCCGACATCGCCCGGTACGGCGGCCGCGACTCCGTCTCCCTGCAGCCGATCTACGACGTGACCGTCGCCCGCTACGCGGCCGAGCGCGTGCTGCTGGTCGGCGACGCCGCCGCGCTGGCCCGGCCGCACACCGGCAGCGGCGCCACCAAGGCGCTGCAGGACGCGATCGCGCTGGAACGCGTCTGCCGGACCCATACCACCTGGGAGAAGGCGCTGCCGGCCTACGACGACCGGCGCCGCGCCTTCGGCAACGCCCTGGTGGAACTGGGCCGGCGGCTGGGCCTGGCCCAGGTGGAGCGGACGCCCGACTGGGAGGCCATGGCGCCCGCCGAGTTCGAGAGCTGGTTCAGCGCGGTCGTCGGAGGGCGGAGCACACCCTACGACCGGTGAGCGGACCGGGCACGGCGCACAGGCCCGGCGACCGCACTACCGCAGGGCCACCTGCGGCCTCGGGAGTTCGGTCAGCCGGGCGTACAGGTCGTCGGCCAGCTCGGCGAGAGGACGAGGCCCCAGCAGCTCGCCGACCGGGACGCTCAGCTCGAACTCCCGCTCGATCAGGTGCCTGAGCCGCACGGCCGCCAGTGAGTCCAGACCGGCCAGCACCAGCGGCGCCTCGGGCTCCAGATCCTGCGGCGCCATACCGAGGTGGCCGGCGACCACCGCCGTCAAGCGGCGTCGGCATGCGGCCGCCGATCGCAGGGGCCGGGCGCCGCCCCCGGGCGCTCCGGCATCCGGCCCGAGGTCGACGGCCAGCTCCATGACCGTCGCCGCCATGTCCAGGGAACCGGCCCACTCGTCACCGATCGGATCGGGGTCGGTCGGCCGCGCCTGGTCGGCGTTCTCGGCGGCCCTGCTCGGTTTCGGGGCGTCGACCCAGTACCTGCGGCGCTGCCAGGGGTAGGACGGCAGCGGCACGGACCGCCCTTCCGCCTGGACCCGCCGCCACCCCGGCGAGCAGCCGCGAGCGTACACCGCGCCGAGGCTGAGCAGGAGCGATTCCGTCTCAGGCTCGTCACGGCGCAGCGATGGCACGGCCCACGCGTCGGCGCCCTGGGCCGCGATCTCGGACTCGATCGCGGCCAGCAGCGTCGGATGCGGACTGATCTCGATGAACAGGGCGGGGTCGTCCCCGGTGAGTGTGGTGCGGACCGCCGAGGCGAAGCGGACCTGCCGCCTGAGGTTCTCCATCCAGTAGGCGGCGTCGAACTCCGTGCCGGCCGCCGGGCGGTCCATGACGGTCGAGTGCACCGGTGTGCGCCCATTGCGCGGACGCAGGCCGGCGAGCGCGTCCAGCAGGCCCTCGCGCACCGCCTCGACCTGGGGGGCGTGCGAGGCGTAGTCGACCTGGACCATCCGGCAGTAGACGCCGCGGCGGCGCAGCGGCTCCACGATCTTGGCCAGCTCGGCGGGGTCGCCCGACAGCACGCAGGAGTCGGAGCTGTTGACCACGCCGACGCAGACCCGGTCCGCGGCGTCGCCGATCGCCCGCCGCGCCTCCTGCTCGCCGAGCTGGACCGCGCACATCGCGCCCGGCTCGGGCAGCTCGCGCAGCAGGCGGCTGCGCCGGCACACGACGGCCGCCCCGTCGGCGACGGTCAGCGCTCCGGTGGCCGTGGCGGCCGCGATCTCGCCCATGCTGTGCCCGATGACCAGGTCGGGCCGGATCCCCCAGTGCTGCCACAGAGAGGCGAGGGAGACCTGCACCGCCCACAGCATCGGCTGCACCTCGTCCACGGCGGTCAGCGGCCGGTCGTCGTCCAGCCGTTCGACGGGCGACCAGCCGAGTTCGGCGCGGATCGCGCGGTCGCACTCGCGGAAGCGGCGGGCGAACACGCCGCCGCGGGCGAGCAGCTCCCGGCCCATGCCGACCCACTGCGAGCCCTGGCCCGGGAAGACGAACACCACCCGGGGCGGCTTCGCCGCCGGAGCCGTCCCGCCGACCACCGCCGGGTGCGGCGTGCCGTCCCGCAGGGAGCGCAGCGCCTCCAGCAGGGTGTCGGGGTCGCCGGCCACCACCGCGGCCCGGCGGCGGTGGTGGGAGCGCCGGACGGCCGCGCTGTAGGCCACGTCGGCCACCCGCTCGGCCGAGGGCCGCTCGCCGACCAGGTCGGCGTAGCGCCCGGCCAGCTCCGCGAGCGCGCGCGGATCGCGCGCCGAGAGCGGGAGCAGGTAGGGGAACCGGTGCCTGCGGCGCCTGCGCGCGGTGGCCGGGACGGGCACGTCGGCGAGCACCACGTGGGCGTTGGTCCCCGACAGGCCGAAGGAGCTGACGCCGGCCACGAAGCGGCCGGTCTCCGGCGGCTCGTGCACCGTGCGCAGCGCCAGGTCGACCGGCTGGCCGGGGTCCTGGACGACCGGGATGGGCGTCTCGACGTGCAGGGTCCTCGGGATGGTGCGGTGCCGCACCGCCAGCGCGGCCTTGAGCAGGCCGGCCATCCCTGCGGCGCCCTCGATGTGCCCGATGTTGGACTTGACCGAGCCCGCCAGGCAGCGCCGGCCCGGTTCGCGCCCCTCGCGCAGCACCCGTCCGAGCGCGGTCAGCTCCACCCGGTCCCCGTTGGGGGTGCCGGCGCCGTGCGTCTCGACGTAGCGGACCTCGCCCGGGGAGACGCCCGCGTCGCGGTAGGCGGCCCGCAGCATCGCCTCCTGGCCGTCCAGGCCGGGCCCGATCATGGTGCCGCCGGAGCGGCCGTCGTTGTTCACCGCGGACCCGAGGATGGCGGCGTAGACGGGGTCGCCGTCGGCGAGCGCCCGATCCAGCGGTTTGAGGACCAGGGCGACGCCGCCTTCACTACGGACGTAGCCGTCTGCGCCGGCGTCGCCGAAGCGGCACCGGCCGCTGCGGGAGAGCAGGCCGCCGCTGGTCAGCGGGAAGTAGAGATCGGGGCCGACCAGCAGGCTCGCCCCCGCGACGATGGCCGCCTCGATCTCGCCGCTGCGCAGCGCCTGGACGGCGAGGTGTACGGCGAGCAGCGACGAGGAGCAGGTCGCGGCCAGGCCCATGCTCGGTCCGCGCAGGTCCAGCTGGTAGGAGATCCGGCCGGCGGCGATGCCGCAGCTCGCGCCGCCGAGCGAGGCGTGCGCGTCGTACTTGCCGCCCGCGCGCAGCAGGTCCCAGTAGTCGGAGAACAGGCAGGCCGTGTACACGCCGGTGCTGCTGCCGGCCAGCCGCTCGGCGGGGATGCCGGCGTCCTCCAGCGCCTCCCAGGTGCACTCCAGCATCAGCCGGTGCTGCGGGTCCAGCCGGACCGCCTCGTTCGGCGAGATCCCGAAGAAGGCGGCGTCGAAGAGGTCGATACCCGGCAGGAAGCCGCCGGCCCTGCTCGCCACGAGACGTCTGCGCTGGGCGAGGTCCGCCCAGTCGGGAGCCATCAGGCGGTCGGACGGGATCTCGGTGACCGTGTCGCGCTCATGGACGAGGAGCTCCCACAAGCCTGACACGTCGGGGGCGCCGGGGAGTCGGCATGCGGCGCCCACAATGGCGATCGGGCTGTGTCGGCCTGTCATGCCGCCTCCACGTCCGCCAGGACGCTTCGGACCGGACGGAGGGCGTCCTGCGTCATCATCGCGGAGAGGGCGAAGGCGATCTCCCACCCGCAGCCCCGCGCGCCGTTGTGGAAGCCGCGCGCCGTCGAGGTGGCCTCGCCGATGCGGGAGGCGAGCAGCAGCGCGTCGATCAGCGAGGCGGTGAGGTACGGGGCCAGCCAGGGGACCGAGGCGCAGCACTCGTCGGCCTGGGCCAGTGCCCGCCTGAGCTGGAACACGGCGTCACCGGGCCGGCCGTCGGCCATCTCGGCCGCCGCCCGGGTCGCGTGCACGAACAGCGCGGTCTCCCGGTCGGTGCGGTCGACCTCGATCAGCGCGGCGGCCGCCTTGTCGGGCCGTCCGCCCACCGCCATCAGCCAGGCCCGGTAGGCGAGGAGCCGGTTGGGCGCCCCCTCTCCGTCGATCGCGGCGTTGCGCAGCATGGCGGCGGCCGCGGAGACGCGGCGCAGGCCGAAGGCCAGGCACATCGCCCTGGCCAGAGCGGCCGGTGCGGCACCTTCCGCCGAGGCGCTCGGAAGCGCGTCGAGGAAGGCGATACCATCGGCCGCCCTGCCGCGCAGCAGCAGCACATAGGGCCAGACCGACGCGATCTGCTCCGCCTGGCCGTACCACAGAGCGAGCCGGCACAGTTCCTCGGTCCCGTCCAGATCAAGGCGCTCCCAGGCTCGCCGCGCCGCGTCCGCGGCCATCGGGGCGGCCGCGTCGATGCCGTCGCCGTGGTCGGGCTCGGGTTCGGCGATCCGCCACACGCCCTCGTGCGGCGCCATCCTGTCGGGCAGGCCGTGCTCCACCAGCCGGCGCAGGGAACGCGGGCTGCCGCCGGTCACCTCGTACAGCGCCTCGGCCGTGGCCGGGGCCACCGGTCCACCCACCACCTCGGCCAGGATCGTCGACACCTCGCCCAAGCTCAGCGCCGGCAGCCGCAGCGTGCGCAGCCCCGGCTCATAGCCGAACGCGTCGGTGGGGTCGGGGCGGCCCGGCACCGCGGTGTCGGGCCGGCAGATCACCACCACGGCGTCCCCGAACCGGCTGAGGTGGCGCAGGGTCATCAGGCTGGCCTGGTCGACCAGCGGGGCGTCGTCGACGAGTACCACCAGTCGGCGTCCTCCGGCGTGTCCGGCGATCGCCAGGGCGACCTCGCGCTCCATGTCGTAGAGCGAACCGCTGTCGCACAGGCCCGCGGGGAAGGCCGAGCGCAGGGCCGAGAACGGAGCGGGCCCGCACGGAGCGATCCGTGCGACCAGGTCGTGCTTGTGATCGAGCAGTTCGTACGTGCGGGCGAGCATGGTGGTGTGGCCCATGCCGGCCGCTCCGGTGATCATCAGCGGGCCGGTGACCGGCCCGTCCAGCACGGCGCGTATGTGCGCCAACTGTTCGGACCTTCCGACAAAAGTCCACGACATGGCGCGACTCCCCCTTGACTCGGATCGTGGCGCGACCAGCACGGCACCAGTACGGTGCGCGCGGCACCCGAACAGCCGCGGACCACGCGAACAGAACCGCCGACCGTCGCGGCACCGGTAGCGGGGCCGGAATGCGCCGGTCGCGAGGATGTTGCAGTGCCCCAACGATTGTCAGTTGCGCCTAAACCAGTCAACAAAGAAGTAACGAAATAGGGTGAAACGCCCAAATTGGCACCGTATCGATCTTCGGTGACGATAGGACACATGTCCAAAACTAAGGAAACTCACACGGGGAGGTGAAGGACGATACCGGACGGCAGCGTGTCGGGAGCCCCCAACGGCACCAGTCGAACTGATCGAATTCCGATTTGCGGCAGTCGGAAACGGCGTATTCGGACACGGTGCTCTCGCACTTCGTGACCATCCCACCACCGAGCGAAGTCGGAACTCAGCCGGGTGAACTCGGCGATGAGATCCCGCAGTCGCTCGTCGCTCGGCCATTTCGCCGACTCCGCCCGCCAGCGCGCGATGGCGTCCTGGGTGTCGTCCTCCCAATCGAGCAGCCGCTCACGCGCTCTGGGAGAGGTGACCATCCAACGCACGATGTTGCGGTCGGCCGGGGGGAGCCGGTCCCAGTCGTCGTACCACTCCGCCGCGGCACGGTTCCACGCGATCAGTTCGCCGTACTGGTTGGCCGCGTACACCGGGTACGGGCCGGAGCCGACGGCGTCCACGATCTGCCTCAGCAGTTCGTCCGCGGGCTTCTCCGCCGGCTGCGGCTTGACCACGTGGCCGTAGGCGAGGATGTGCATGTAGCCGCGCTCATCCTCGCTCAGCTGCAGCACGCGCGCCAGGCTGTCGAGCACCTCAGGCGAGGGATGGATGTTGCGGCCCTGCTCCAGATAGGTGTACCAGGTAGGGCTGAGGCCGGCCAGCACGGCCACCTCCTCGCGACGCAGGCCGCTGGTGCGCCGGCGGGAGCCCACCGGGATGCCGACCTGCCCGGGACTGATCCGCGCCCGGCGGTTGCGCAGGAACTCCGCCAGCTCGCGCCTGCTCCGATCGTCACCTGACACGACACCTCCTCTCTTCGGGGCTCTCCGCCGGCCCCGGACGGCGCGCCGTGCCAGCCGACGAGATCGGCCGAACGCTCAGGCAGACAATGCTGGCATTTGGGATACCACCCTAAGTTGTTTTTGCAGGGCCGTCGCCTGCCCGACCGTGATCGGCTCGACCGGGGCTTTAATCGTTCGCACCGACACGAATTGATCACCACCGCCCGGAGCCGGGGCACATGACGGCGCCCATCCCGACCTGGAAACCGGCGCGCCCGCACCCGCGCCGGGCCTCCCGCTTCCGCCTCGCCGCCCGGCGGCACCGCGCCCGGGACCGGCCCGCGCTTCCGCCGCGGTCGAGATCAGCGGCACATTCGCGCCGATGCTGGCATTTGCAGTACCACCACAACCCGGCTCTAGGCGTTCCGGCGCGAATGCGGCCACGCTCGTATCTGGCCGTATGAGCCGCCGCGTCGCCGTGAGGAGACCAGGTTGATCACCGTCGACCACAAGAATGGCACACGAAGCCCGCGTGCATTCACCCGGGCCGAACGGAGCCGTGCGGCATGATCCATTATTTCGCCGCCACGGCCGGTGGGCTGCTGGTATTCATCACCTGGCTCAGTGTGCTGCGGACCGTTTTCATCCCCCGCGAGCGCTCCTCGGGGGCCGCCCGGTGGACGCTGAAAGTGGTCTCGTCGGCGGCGCTGCGGACGGCCCGGGCGCTGCGGACCCTCGGCACGGTGCCCGGCAAGGCCGCCGAGCGCGTCCTGGAGACCTACAGTCCGCTCGTCCTGATGGTGATGGCGGCCGGCTGGCTGCTCGGCACCGGGCTGGGCTTCGCCCTGCTGGGCTGGGGCGTCGCCGGCACACCCGCGGCCGGGCTGCCGACCGCCGGGCTCCTGCCAGCGGAATCGGCACCGCAGCCGGTGCAGACCGCCGCCGCCTGGTCCACCATGCTCCTGGTCGCAGTCCTCACCACGCACCTGATCCGCTTGACCGACGCCTACAGCCGTCGCGAGCGGCAGGTCACCCAACTGGCGTCCCAGGCGATGCTGCCCACCGACGCCGAAGCCGTACTCGCCGACTACCTGCGGACCGGGTCCCGCGACAACCTGGACGGCCGCTTCGCCGAGTGGGCGGCCTGGATGTCGGACGTCCAGGGCACCCATCTGGGATACCCGTCCCTGGTCCACTACCGACCGGCCGGCCGCCTGTGCTGGGTGCAGGCCGCCGTGATCGTCCTCGACGCCGCCGCACTGACCCAGGCGATCGCGCCCAACTGGGCACCGCCCAACACCCGCTCCCTCCTGGACGCCGGAACGCGCTGCCTGCGCGGACTGGCCGACCGTCTGGGCCTGATCATTCCGCACGCCGCCGTCAGCCTGCAGGGGCGCGAGGAGCACGAGTTCTCCGCCACCATGCGGCTGGCCATCCAGGCGGGCCTGCCCGCCGAGCGCCACGAGGCCTTGGCACAGGAGGTCTTCCAGGATCTGCGGACCCGGTACGCACCCTATGCGGCCGCCATCGCCACCCACCTCCTCTACGACCAGGACGCGACCAAGTTCATTGACGGGGAAATCGACAGCGCGACCGGAATGGAAATCCGTTGAATCGCTCCGCCGAGTGACCGGTGAGGGCGACCGGAAGGCGTGAGAGCAGGGGCAGAGTGACATGAGTATCGATATCGGAGTGATCCCGGGGCATAGATCCGCCGTCGGGACAGGACAGGAAGAACTGGACCTCTCGACGTTCTGCCAGGACGTATTCTCCTCCTTTCCTCGCAGCGACCAGCGCCGCTGGGGCGAGGTTTACGTACAGGGACTGGTGAGCGTCCCCGGCCGCAAGTCCATCCGGCGCATCTGCGAGCACGTGGTGGGCTGGCGGGCCGACCAGTGCCTCCAGCAACTGGTGAACCAGAGTCCATGGGAGTGGGAGCCGGTGCGCACCCGCCTGGCCGAACTCGTCTCCGCCGCCGTCGAACCGCGGGCGTGGGTGGTGCAGGAGGTCGTCTTCCCGAAGAACGGGGACAGCTCCGTCGGCGTCGCGAAGCAGTTCGCGCACTCGGCCGGACGCCTCCTCAACTGCCAGATCGGTCTCGCGGTGTTCCTGGCCGACGTGGACGGGAGCTGCCCGGTGAACTGGCGGCTGCTCCTGCCCCGCTGCTGGGACGACGACGACCGGCTGCGGTCCCGGGCGCACCTGCCCGAGCACGAGCGGCACCGCTCGCGGTGGCAGCAGCTGCTCGACGCCGTCGACGAGATGCTGGGATGGGACCTCAGCCCGGCGCCCATCGTCGTGGACGCGCACCAGCTCCCCCACGTGGAGCAGCTGCTGGACGGCTTGGAGCAGCGCGGACTGCGCTACGTCGTGCGGGTGCCGGAGAACACCCCGCTCGGCGCCGTCGGCGGCCCGACGGCGCGCGAGGCCGTGCAGGAGGCGACGCGCTACGGCCGGATGACCCTCAGCCGGCGCCCGGTGATGCGCAGCCGCGGCGGCAGCACGCGCTACATCGTCATGACGCAGCCCGCCTCCGCCCGCTACAGCGGCCGGCAGCGCTGGCGCGAGGAGCGGCACCTGGCGGCCGAGATCCCGGCCGGCCGCAACCAGCCCCGGGCGATCTGGCTGACCAACCTGCAGCCGGCTCAGCTGCCTGAGCTGGTGGGCGTGATCGAGTCCGGCCGGCGTTCGACCTCCGACCTGAGCCACCTGGCCGACAACTCGGGCCTGCGCCACTTCGAGGGCCGCTCCTACCGGGGCTGGCACCACCACGTCACGCTCGTGTCCGCGGCGCACGCCTACACGCTGCTGCGCCGGCGGGAAGAGCCCACCGCCGCGGTGCTGTCGCGGCTGCACGGATAGGTGAAAGGCCACGATGCCTTCAGCCGGACCGCATGCGGCGGCCGCCCCCTCCACCGCCGCCGGCGGCGCCAAGGCGCCGCCGGCGGCGGTGGACATCGAGCGGCTGCGCTCGGTCGAACTCTTCGCCCGCCTCTCCGACGACAACCTCCGCTGGCTCGTCGAGGTGGGCCGACCGGTACACCTGGACGACGGCGAGGTCCTGTTCGAGGACGGCGAGCGCGCCCGCTACTTCTACGTGCTGCTGCGCGGCCAACTGGTCATCACCAAGATGAGGGACGGCCGCGAGGAGTTGTACGGGCGGCACACCGCCGACCCGCCCCGCCCCGGCGGCGACGGCCCCGCCGACCGCCGGCAGGACGGACCCGGTCCCGCCGCGCCGGCGGACCCGCCCGACGGCAAGCCGCGAGCGGCCCACCAGTTCACCGGTGAGCTGCCGCTGCTGGTCGACGGCGACTACCTGGCCAAGGCCACCGCCTCGGGCCGCACGGAGCTGATCGCCTACGACAAGCCGACCTTCCTCGAACTCCTGGGGCGCTGCCCCACCATCTGCGCCGTGCTGCTGCCGGTGCTGGCCTGGCGCATCAGGGACTACGAGGCGCGAGCGGGGCACACCACCATGCTCGAAGGGCTCGGCACGCTCGCGGCCGGACTCGCCCACGAGCTCAACAACCCCGCCGCCGCGATCGTCCGCGCCGCGGCGAGCCTCCGCGACGCGGTGCAGGACCTCAGCGACCAGGCGGCGCGCTGGGGCCGGCTCGCCTCCCCCGCCGAGCGGCGGGTGATCGACGGCTTCGTGCGGCACCTGTCCGCCGAACCGCCGGCCGCCCGCGACGCGCTGGAGGCGGCCGAGCTGACCGACGAGGTGGTGGACTGGCTGGACGCCCAAGGCTTCGAGTCGGCCGACGACATCGGCGCCGTCCTGGCCGACAGCGGCGCGAGCCCCGACACGCTGGCGCGCATCGCCGAGTCCGTGCGTCCCGACGCGCTGGAGGCGGCGCTGGCGTGCGCCGCCCAGGTGCTCAACGCCCGGTCCCTGGTGGACGAGATCACCGGTGCGGGCCGGCGCATCGACGCGCTGGTGCGCGCCACCCGCGGCTACACCGACCTCGACCGCGCGCCCGAGCACGACGTCGACCTGCACGACGCGCTGGAGGCGACCCTCACGGTGCTCGCGCCCCGGCTCAGCGGCGTCCGGGTCCAGCGGCGCTTCGGTGAGCTGCCCGCCCTCCCGGCCCGTCCCAGTGAGCTGAACCAGGTCTGGGTGCACCTGATCACCAACGCCGCGGACGCCATGGGCGCCGACGGCGTGCTCACCATCACCACCTCGCGCGAAGGCGACTGCGCGCTGGTGGAGATCCGCGACAACGGCCGGGGCATCCCGCCCGAGCTGCTGCCGTCCCTCTTCCAGCCCTTCTTCACCACGAAGGACATCGGCAAGGGCACCGGGCTCGGCCTGCACCTGTGCCGCGACATCGTGAGCCAGCGGCACGGCGGGTCGATCGAGGTGAGCTCGGTCCCGGGCGACACCCGCTTCACGGTGCGGCTGCCGCTGCGGCACTGAGCGCCACTGCGCGGCACTGAGCGGCACTGCGCGGCACTGAGCGGCGACCCCCTGGGGCGAGGACCCGGGAACCGGACCGGTTCCCGGGTCCTCGCCCGTCCCAGCTGGAATACTGCGGTTCGTCCCCGCCACCGCCCGAGGAGGAAGCCGTGACGACCGACGGACGATCGCACATCGTGGCCATCAGCGGAGGGTCGTTCGTCCCCGACGACCGCGGCGAGCTGACGCCCAGCCCGCTGCTGCGCTACGCGCGCGACCTGACCGACACCGACCGCCCGCGGGTGTGCTTCGTCACCACCGCCGTCGGCGACCACCACGAGGTCCTCTCCCGGTTCTACGCCGGGTTCAGCCGCTGGGAGGCGGAGGTGAGCCACCTCGCGCTGTACCCCTGGCCCAACCACGCCGACCTGGCCGCCCACCTGCTCAGCCAGGACATGATCTACGTCACCGGCGGCAGCGTGGCCAATCTGCGGGCGCTGTGGCGGGTGCACGGCGTCGACGAGGTGATGCGCCGCGCGTGGGAGTCCGGCGTGGTGCTGTGCGGGCAGAGCGCCGGCTCGCTGTGCTGGCACGTCGGCGGCCCGACCGACTCCTTCGGCCCTGAGCTGGCGCCCTTCACCGACGGCCTCGGCCTGCTGCCCTACTCCAACGGCGTGCACTACGACGCCGAGCCGCGCCGCCGCCCGCTGATGCAGCGCCTGGTCGCCGACGGCACCCTCCCGGCCGGGTACGCCGCCGACAACGGCGTGGCGCTGCACTACGTCGGGACCGAGCTGGTGCAGGCCATCGGGTACGTGCCCGAGGCGCGCGCCTACCGGGTCGAGTCCGACGGCGCGGGCGGCGCCAAGGAGGTCCCGATCGAGCCGCGCCGGCTCGCCGGCTGAGCCGCCGCCCGGCCGCTCGCCCCCGCGGCGCGCGGGCGTACATTGGATGGGTGAGTGACCTGGTATTCGCCCATCTGGGCACCGCGCCCGTCCCGTACGCAGAGGGCTGGGACCTCCAGCGGCGGATCCACGAGCGCCGCGTCGCCGACGAGGTCCCCGACACCTGCCTGCTGCTGGAGCACGAGCCCGTCTTCACCGCGGGCAAGCGCACCGGGCGGGCCGACCGGCCGGCCGGCGACCCCGGCGCGCCGGTCGTCGACGTCGACCGGGGCGGCAAGATCACCTGGCACGGCCCCGGGCAGCTGACCGGCTACCCCATCCTCAAGCTCGCCGAGCCGATGGACGTCGTCGCCTACGTGCGCGACCTGGAGGAGATGCTGATCCGGGTCTGCGCCGACCTCGGCGTGCCCACCCTGCGGGTCGAGGGCCGCAGCGGGGTGTGGTGCCCGGCCGACGCCGCACGCGGGCTGCGCGAGCGCAAGGTGGCCGCCATCGGCGCCCGGGTGAGCCGGGGCGTGACCATGCACGGCTACGCCCTCAACTGCGACAACGACCTCTCCTGGTACGACCGCATCATCCCGTGCGGCATCTCCGACGCCGACGTCACCTCGCTCAGCGCCGAGCTGGGCCGCGACGTGCGCGTCGCCGAGGTGCTGCCGCTGGTGCGGCGGCGCACCCTGGAGGTCTTCGGGGCCACCGCCCGCGCCGACGCCGGCGCGCTCAACGCGCTCATCCCGGCCTGAGGCGCGGCGCGGGCACCGCCCGCGCCGCCCGCATAGGCTGGCAGGACAGGCCGTACGCCGGCCTGGGAAACGAAGGCCGGCACGGCCGACACCGCCGGCACACGCCCGACCCAAGGGAGCCGCAAGGTGACCGTCACACCCGACGGACGGAAGCTGCTTCGCCTGGAGGTCCGCAACAGCGAGACCCCCATCGAGAAGAAGCCGTCGTGGATCAAGACCAAGCTGAAGACGGGCCCGGAGTACACCGAGCTCAAGGCGCTGGTCCGCCGCGAGGGGCTGCACACGGTCTGCGAGGAGGCCGGCTGCCCCAACATCTACGAGTGCTGGGAGGACCGCGAGGCCACCTTCCTCATCGGCGGCGACCAGTGCACCCGGCGCTGCGACTTCTGCCAGATCGACACCGGCCGCCCGGCCGAGCTCGACCGCGACGAACCCCGCAGGGTCGCCGAGTCCGTGCAGGCCATGGGGCTGCGCTACGCCACCGTCACCGGGGTGGCCCGCGACGACCTCGCCGACGGCGGCGCCTGGCTGTACGCCGAGACCGTCCGCCGGATCCACGCCCTCAACCCCGGCACCGGCGTCGAACTGCTGATCCCCGACTTCAACGCCGAGCCCGACCAGCTCGCCGAGGTCTTCGGCTCGCGCCCGCAGGTGCTGGCGCACAATGTCGAGACCGTGCCGCGGATCTTCCGCCGGATCCGGCCGGGCTTCCGCTACGAGCGCTCCCTGGAGGTCATCACCCGGGCGCGCGAGGCCGGGCTGGTCACCAAGTCCAACCTCATCCTCGGCATGGGTGAGGAGCGCGAGGAGGTCTCGGCGGCCATGCGCGAACTGCACGCCGCGGGCTGCGACCTGCTGACCATCACCCAGTACCTGCGCCCCTCCGTGCGCCACCACCCGGTGGAGCGCTGGGTGAAGCCCGAGGAGTTCGTGGAGCTGTCGGCCGAGGCCGAGGAGATCGGCTTCGCCGGAGTGCTGTCCGGACCGCTGGTGCGCTCCTCCTACCGGGCGGGCCGGCTGTACCGGCAGGCCGTCGAGCGCCGGGCCGGCGCGACACCGGCCGGCTGAGCCCCCGACCGCGCCCGTGACCGCCCGCGGCACGGGCGCGCCGCCCGCGGGCGGTCACAACCGCGAAACAATAGCCGCCGCGCCCTCCGCGCCGGTGCCGTACCGCTCGGCCGGGGCTCGTATCCTGGCAGACATGGCGAAGAAGTCCTCGGGCGGCGATTCCGCCCGTCCCACCGCGGCGGACGGCGGCTCCGGCGGCCGCAAGGCGGACTCCGGCAAGCCGCCCGGCTACTTCAAGCAGCTGCGGATGATCGGCTCCTTCGTGAACCAGCGCGACCGCAAGGTCATCCCGATCGCGATCGCGATCGCGCTGGTGGTGATCGCGCTGTGCGTGCTCGGCGGCTGGCTCACGAGCAGCCTGCTGTACTGGCTCATCCCCGCGATCCCCCTCGGCCTGCTCAGCGGCCTGCTGTACTTCAACTTCGCCGCGCGCAGGCTGCAGTTCGCCATGATGGAGGGCCAGCTCGGCGCGGGCTGGGCCATCCTCGACAACATGCGCGGCGACTGGGTCACCGAGCAGGGCGTGGCCGCCAACCGGTCCATGGACATCGTGCACCGGGTCACCGGCCGTCCCGGCGTGGTGCTGGTCGGCGAGGGCAACCCCGGACGGCTGCGCGGCCTGATCGCGCAGGAGAAGAAGCGGGTGGCCCGCGTCGCCCACGAAATCCCGATCTACGACCTCCAAGCGGGCAACGCCGAGGGCCAGGTGCCGGTCTCCAAGCTGCAGCGCGAGCTGATGAAGCTGCCGCGCAACCTCAGCCGCGCCGAGGTGTCGGGCCTGCGCAGCAGGCTCAAGGCCCTGCCGCCCGCGGTGCAGATGCCCAAGGGGCCGCTGCCCAAGGGCGCGAAGATGCCCAAGATGCCGCGGCCGCCCCGCTAAGGCCCCCACCAGCGCTTCCGGCCCGGCCGCGACAAAGAGTCGACGGCACATCACGCACCGGACACGGGGCGGTCATTCTCCGCGTCCGTCCCGCTCCATACACTTTCGGATTGCCAAGGGCCCCGGCCGCCCGACGCGGGTGCGCCGGGGCCCTGCTGTCCGAACAGAGGAGAACGTGTGATCACTCGCCGGTCGCTCAGTCGTGTCCTGTTCACCCTCCCCCTCGTCGCGTCCGCGACCTCCCTCCCGTTCAGCGCCGCGTCCGCCGACACGCAGCCGGAACCCGGCGCCCAGTCCCTCAGCGGCACGGTATTCGGCCCGGCCCGGGGCGACCAGCTCCACATCATGTCCTTCAACGTGCGCTTCGCCTCCGACACCCCGCCCAACTCCTGGCCGGAGCGGCGCCCGGTGCTGGCCGCGCTGCTGCAGCGCGAGCAGCCGACCGTGATCGGCACCCAGGAGGGGCTGTACGCGCAGCTCAACGACATCCAGGCCGACCTGCCCAACCCCTACGACAGCATCGGGGTGGGCCGCCAGGGCGGCAGCCGGGGCGAGTTCATGCACGTGTTCTACGACAGCAGGCGCCTCGCGCCGCTGGAGTTCGACCACTTCTGGCTCTCCGACACCCCGCTGCTGATCGGCTCGGCCACCTGGGGCAACACCGTGGTGCGCATGGTCACCTGGGTGCGCTTCGCCGACATGCGCACCGGGCGCGAGTTCATCTTCCTCAACACCCACTTCGACCACCGCTCGGAGGAGGCCAGGCAGCGCAGCGCCGGGCTGATCCGCTCCACCCTGGAGGGCTTCCCGGCCGGCACCCCGCTGATCGTCACAGGCGACTTCAACACCTTCCCCGAGACCTCGGTGAGCTGGCAGACCCTCACCGAGGGCGGCTTCCTGGCCGACACCTGGCTCAGCGCCGACGAGCAGGTGACCCCCTACTACGGCACCTTCCACGGCTTCAACGAGCCCGACCCCGAGGCGGTGCGCATCGACTGGATCCTGACCAGCCAGGGCATCCGGGTGCCCGCGGCCGCCATCAACACCTTCCGGCGCGGTTCGCAGTGGCCCTCCGACCACCTGCCGGTGCAGGCGCTGGTCGAGCTGGCCTGAGCGCGCCGCCCGGCCGGCACGGTCCGCGCGGCGGCCGCCCCGCCCGGGGCCGGCCGCCGCGGGCCGTCACAGCCGCAGGCTCACGGTGCGGGCGGCGAGGTCGTGCAGGCCGCGCCCGTCGCGGTCCCACACCAGCGGCGGCACCACCAGGCAGATCAGCAGGGTGCGCAGCAGCACCCGGACCGCCCAGGGCGGGCCGTCGCCGACCGGGGCGAGGTGGACGCCAAGGAGCCGCTTGCCGATCGTGGTGCCGGTGAGGCTGATGGAGACCACGGCCACCAGGGCGAAGACGCCGAGCGGCAGCAGGGGGTGGTCCAGCGGCACCAGCTGCGCCGCGGCCACGGCGAGCAGCCAGTCGATGAAGATCGCACCGATGCGGCGGCCGAAGCCCGGGATCGACCGCGGGCCGGATTCGGGCAGCCCCAATCGCCTGCCCCGGTATCCGAATTCGGAATCGGCGGACCCCGCCGCCTCGGCTCCGCCGCCGTCGCCCGGCGGCCGCCGCCTGTCGTGCGCCATGGCCCCCACGGTACCGGCCCCGGTGCGAGAGGCCGCCGGGGGTGGGGCACCTCACCGTCGCGCTCCGTGACGGAAAGCGGAGCGGCGGCCGCCGCGCCTCCTTCTGTCCCGGCGCTGGTCCTGCTAGGGATGACGCCATCCGTAACATGCGTGAAACGCGAGGGACACGGCCGAGAAACGCCCTCTCCCTACGCTGCCAGGCGAACGTACAGAGCACACGGAGGTTTGGTTTGTTCAAGAACGCCGAGGAGGTCCTTGCCTACATCAAGGACGAGGGCGTGCAGTTCGTTGACGTGCGCTTCACGGACCTGCCGGGTGCCACGCACCACTTCACCCTCCCCGTCGAGAACTTCGGCGAGGACGTGTTCACCGAGGGCCTGATGTTCGACGGCTCCTCCATCCGCGGGTTCCAGGCCATCCACGAGTCGGACATGCTGCTGCTGCCCGATCCGTCGACGGCGGTCATCGACCCGTTCCGCGAGTTCAAGACGCTGAACCTCACCTTCTTCGTGCACGACCCGTTCACGCGCGAGCAGTACACCCGCGACCCCAGGAACGTCGCCCGCAAGGCCGAGGCGTACCTGAAGAGCACCGGGATCGCCGACACCGCGTTCTTCGGCCCCGAGGCGGAGTTCTACATCTTCGACGACGCCCGCTTCGAGACCAAGCAGAACGCGTCGTACTACTACCTCGACTCCATCGAGGGCGCGTGGAACACCGGCAGCAAGGCCGAGGGCGGCAACCTCGGCTACCGCCCGCGCTACAAGGGCGGCTACTTCCCGGTCGAGCCCACCGACCACTACAGCGACCTGCGCTCGCGCATGGTCCGCCAGCTGATCGACTGCGGCATCACCGTCGAGATCCAGCACCACGAGGTGGGCACCGCCGGCCAGGCCGAGATCGACTTCCGCTTCGGCAGCCTGCTCAAGACCGCCGACAACGTGCAGCTGTACAAGTACGTCGTCAAGAACGTCGCGAACGCCGCGGGCAAGTCGGTCACCTTCATGCCCAAGCCGGTCTTCGGCGACAACGGCTCCGGCATGCACTGCCACCAGAGCCTGTGGAAGGACGGCTCGCCGCTCTTCTACGACGAGTCGGGCTACGCCGGCCTGTCCGACATCGCCCGGTACTACATCGGCGGCCTGCTGGCCCACGCCCCGGCGCTGCTGGCCTTCACCAACCCCACGGTGAACTCCTTCCACCGCCTGGTGCCCGGCTTCGAGGCGCCCGTCAACCTGGTGTACTCGCAGCGCAACCGCTCCGCCGCCGTGCGCATCCCGCTCACCGGCTCCAACCCCAAGGCCAAGCGCCTGGAGTTCCGGGTCCCCGACCCCTCGGCCAACCCCTACCTGGCCTTCTCCGCCATGCTGATGGCCGGCCTCGACGGCATCAAGAACAAGACCGAGCCGCCGGAGCCCATCGACAAGGACCTCTACGAGCTCCCCGCCGAGGAGGCCAAGGCGGTCCCCACCGTCCCCGGCTCCCTCGACGAGGCGCTGACGGCCCTGGAGAACGACCACGCCTTCCTGCTGGAGGGCGGCGTCTTCACCCCGGACCTCATCGAGACCTGGATCGACTACAAGCGCACCACCGAGATCGACCCGATCCGGCTGCGCCCCCACCCGCACGAGTTCGAGCTGTACTACGACGTGTGACCTGAGCCGTCACCCGTCCGCACGACCCGAGGCCCGGTCCCCTGCACAAGGGGGCCGGGCCTCGACACGCGCGGGCGGGTACAGGAAGACCCCCGCGCCCCGGCGGGGCGACGCCGGGGCGCGGGGGCGGGCCGCGCTAGTGCGCGGCGGCTGCGGTGGCGTCCGCCGGGGACTGGCGCTGGGCGAGCGGGATCTCCTTGATGAAGAACGCGACGATCAGCGACAGGACCACGAACGGCGCCGAGAAGAGGAACACGTCGCCGATGGCGCCGGAGAAGGCGTCCAGGACGATGCCGTGGACGGGCTCCGGCAGGGCCTGGATGGCGGCGATGTTGTTGACGTCGACCTCCGCGGACGCGGGGGCGGCGCCGGGGGGCGCGCTGTCGGCCAGGTAGTTCTGCAGCTGGGTGGACATGACCACGCCGGCCACGGTGGTGCCCACGGCGGCGCCCATCTGCCGGAAGAACATCGAGGCGCTGGTGGCCGAGCCCATGTCGGCGCGGGGCACCGCGTTCTGGATCGCGGTGACCACGGTCTGCATGGTGAAGCCGAGTCCGGCGCCGAACAGGACCGAGTAGAGCGCGATCTGCCAGTACGGCGTGCCGGTGGCCACGGTGGACAGCAGCAGCAGCGCCACCGTCAGTACGGCCGCGCCGGCGATCGGGTAGATCTTGTAGCGGCCGGTGCGGCTGATCAGCTGGCCGGAGCCGATCGAGGTGATGAAGATGCCCACCACGGCCGGAAGCATGGCCAGGCCGGAGACGGTGGGCGACATGCCCTGCACCGCCTGCAGGTACAGCGGCAGGAAGACCAGGCCGCCGAACATCGCGAAGCCCGACAGCGCGTTGAAGACGTTGCCCAGGCTGAAGATCGAGAGCCGGAACAGGTGCAGCGGGATGATCGGCTCCTTGGCCCGGCTCTCGGCCCAGACGAACAGCGCGGCCAGCAGCACCGAGGCGGCCAGCAGCGCGAGCGCTCCGGCCTCCGTCCAGCCGTGGTCGGGGCCGCGCCAGTCCAGGTAGAGGATGAGCGAGGTGACCGAGGCGACGATCAGCGCCGCGCCCAGGTAGTCGATGGAGTGCTGGCGGCGCACGGTGGGGATGCGCAGCGCCATCGAGGTGACGACGAGCGCGGCGATGCCGATCGGCACGTTGATGTAGAAGATCCACTGCCAGCCGGGGCCGTCGGTGAAGAAGCCGCCGAGCAGCGGCCCGGCCACGCTGGAGATGCCGAAGACGGCGGCGAAGGCGCCCTGGTAGCGGCCGCGGTCGCGCGGGGGGATGATGTCGCCGATGATCGCCAGCGCGATCGACATCAGGCCGCCGCCGCCCACGCCCTGGACGGCGCGGAAGATGATCAGCTGCGTCATGTCCTGGCTGAGCCCGGCCAGCAGCGAGCCGACGATGAAGATGCCGATGGCCACCTGGAAGATGAGCCGCCGGCCGTACAGGTCGGAGATCTTGCCCCACAGCGGCACGACCGCGGTGGAGGTGAGCAGGTACGCGGTCACCACCCATGACAGCTGGTCGAGGCCGCCCAGGTCGCTGACGATGCGCGGCAGCGCGGTGCCGACGATGCTCTGGTCGAGCGCGGCGAGCATCATCCCCGACATGATCCCGACCATGACGGTCAGGATCTGCCGGTGCGAAAGGTAGGCCGGTGCCGCGTCGGCAGCCGCCCCCGTGCCCGGCGGGGGCGCCGGGCTCTCGGCTGTACTGGTCATGTGCTGTCCCCTGAAATGGAATGTCGGGTGTTCCGGAGCGTGGTCGGGGCTCCGGTCCGCGCCGCGCCCGATGGGCGGCACGGCTGGTCTGGCGTGCGTCAGCGGGGTGGCGGCAGGGTGAAGCCGGACGCGATCTGGTCGAAGGCGGTGTCGATCAGGGCTCCGAACTCGTCGGGGCCCTCGCCGTCGCGCCACAGCTCGAAGGCGGTGCGCACGGCGGTCAGCCCGGCCCGCGCCAGCATCCTCGGGTAGACGTCGGAGTCCGGGTCGGTACCGGATCTCGCGGCCATCTCCTCGATGATGGCCCGCTCGAAGCGGGCGAAGGACGCGAGGTGGTAGGCCTTGAGGGCGGGGTTCTCCCGCACCAGCCGGTGCCGTTCGCGCCATTCGCGGATGGCCGCCTCGGTCATGTTGTCCCGGATCGAGCCCATGGCGTGGCGCAGCGCCTCCAGCGGCGCCTCGCCGGCCGGCCTGGTGGAGAGCACGGCGCGCACCCGCTCCACCCGGTCGTCGCCGGGGTCGGCGATCGCCTCCTCCTTGCAGGAGAAGTGGTTGAAGAAGGTGCGGGGCGA
This sequence comes from Allonocardiopsis opalescens, assembly GCF_003002095.1. GTDB lineage: Bacteria > Actinomycetota > Actinomycetes > Streptosporangiales > Streptosporangiaceae > Allonocardiopsis > Allonocardiopsis opalescens. The sequence continues at coordinate 163,761 of NZ_PVZC01000006.1, forward strand.
GAGGTCGGCCGCCGTGGCGATCTCCTCGACCGTGACGCCGTCGACGCCGCGCTCCGCCGCGAGCCGCAGGGCGGCGGCGGCCAGGGCCTGCCTGGTCGCCTGCTTCTTGCGCTCCCGGCGCCCCAGTGGAGCGTCCGCGCTGATCGTCGTCACCTGATCAAGTATGCCCGGATAAGTGCACAATGCGCATCGATTCTCGTTGTGAAACGATTCCGCTCCCTGTGGCGATACCCACAGCGGTTCCACGGAATACCCGCGCGCTCCAGACCTGCTGGCACGCCGGTGGAGGCGGTCCGTTACAGGGGCATGGACGGCGGCGGGCCCGCGCCGGTGGACGGCGGCGGGCCCGGACGGCCGCGGGGCGCGGCGGAGCGGAGAGGGTCAGGGGATCTCGTAGAGCCGGACCTCGCGGCGGCTGGTGACCCACTGGTCGAGCTCCACCGCGCCGATGTCGTCGAGCAGCTCCATCTTCCGCTCGTAGTCGGCGGCGCGCTCGGGGATCGTGCTGTCGCCCACGATCACCCACAGCCGGTCGACGGAGCGGATCCGCCGCTCCATCTCGGCGAGGTCGGTGACCTCGGGGGCGATCAGCGAGCCGTCGTCGGCCGGGCTGCGCTCGGCCAGCACGTCGCGCAGGCCGGCACCCATGTCGGGGTACGCCTGCATGATGCGGCGGTGCCTGCTGTGGGCGTACATGATGCCGTCGCCCGGCCGGGCGTACGCGCCGATGACCTCGGCGCGGATGCGGAGGTTGTCGCCCTTGCCGTTCTCGGCGTGGTCGTCGACGATCACCGGCAGCGCCAGCACGGCCACCAGCACCAGCCCGACGGCGGCCGCCACCGGCCGCAGCGCGGCCAGCCCCGCCCCGGCCAGCAGCGCCAGCGCGGGCAGCACCATGACCGTGTAGCGCTCGTGGAAGGTGGGGGTGACCAGCACCGACGCGATCAGCAGCAGCGCGGGCGGCGCCAGCAGCCACGGCAGCGCCACCGAGGCGACGGTCCAGCCCTCCGGCGAGCGGTCGTCGCGCCCGGAGCGGGCCGCGCCCAGCGCGACCAGCGCCACCAGCACCACCACCAGCAGCGGGCCGCCGGCCAGGAACTCCACCAGCTCCTCAAGGGTCTCCAGGGTGGGCGGCTCCAGGTGGCCGACCTGGCCGCGCTGGCCGAAGCCGACCACGAAGATCGGCAGCACCAGCGCGGCGGTGACGCCGGTGGTGATCAGCCAGGGCCGCCACGGCGCCGCACCGGTGCGGCGCCACAGCACCAGCAGCGCGCACAGGTGCGCGGCGAGCAGCAGCGCGGCGTACATGAACAGCAGCGCCATGGCCGCCGTCGCGAGGGTGTACCCCACCGCCCAGCCGCGCCACCGCGCCGGGCCCGGCTGCTGCACCAGCCGCACCAGGCAGTAGGTGGAGACGGTGGCCAGCGCGGTGACCAGCGCGTAGGAGCGGGCGTCGTGGGCGTACCAGGACATGGTGGGCGCCAGCGCCAGCACCAGCCCGGCGAAGAGCGCGGCGGCCGGCGAGACGAGCCGGCGGGCGATCAGCGCGGTGAACACCACCGCGACCACCATGGCGACGGCCATGGGCGCGCGCATCACCCACTCGCGGGTGCCGATCTGCGCGACGGGGTGCATCAGCAGGTAGAAGGGGCCGTGGACGGCGTCGCCGTTGCGCAGCAGCGCGGCCAGCTCGACCAGCGAGCGGGTGGTGGCGGTGATGGTGGCGCCCTCGTCGGCCCGGTAGGAGGGCCCGGCGATGCCCCAGAAGGCCATCGCGGCGCCCGCCAGGCCCGGCACCGCGACGACCCAGTGCCCGGCCAGCCAGGCACGGCCGCGCGCCAGCAGCCCGGCCCAGCCGGCGGGCGTCTCGGCGCCGGGGCCGTCGGCCCGCTCTTTCAGCTCTACCACGGTGAGCAGACTACTGAACCAACCGGCCGATTTAGCCCCTTCTCAACTACTTGCAGGTCACCGGTCCGTTCTCCGACCGCACGTACCGCCCGTCCCGTGGGCCCCCGCGGCGCCGGGGAGCGTCAGCCGTAGAAGACGCGCTCCATGACGGCCCGGGCGCGCCGTGCCGTGCGCCGGTAGTCCTCGATCAGCGCGCCGTGGCTGTCGTAGCCGAGCACCCGCGCCAGCACGGTGCCCTCGCGGATGTCGGTGGGGATGGAGTCGCCGCCCTTGCCGCGCACCAGGGTGATCGCCCCCCTGATCCGCCCCGCCAGCCGCCACGCCGCCGCCAGCCGCCGCGCGTCGCCGCCGTCCAGCAGCCCGGCGTTGACCGCGGCCGCCAGGGCCTCCAGGGTGCGGGTGCCGCGCAGCGCCGGCACCCGGTGGGCGTGCTGGAGCTGGAGCAGCTGCGCCACCCACTCCACGTCGGACAGGCCGCCGCGGCCCAGCTTGGTGTGCAGTCCCGGGTCGGCGCCGCGCGGCAGCCGTTCGCTCTCCATCCGGGCCTTGAGCCGGCGGATCTCGCGCAGCGCGGCGTCGTCGATGCCGTGCTCGGGGTGGCGCAGCGGCTCGATCAGCTCGGTGAAGCGCGCGCCGAGTCCGGCGTCGCCGGCCGCGACGGCGGCGCGCAGCAGCGCCTGGCTCTCCCACGGCGAGGACCACCGCCGGTAGTAGGCGCGGTAGGAGGCGAGCGTGCGCACCAGCGGGCCCTGGCGGCCCTCGGGGCGCAGGTCGGCGTCGACGTGCAGGGCCGGGTCGGGCGCGGGCAGCGCCAGCAGCCGGCGCAGCTCCACGGCGATCGCGTGCGCCGTCCTGGCCGCCTCGCCCTCGTCGGCGCCGGGCAGCGGATCGTGCACGAACATCACGTCGGCGTCGCTGGCGTAGCCGAGCTCGCGGCCGCCGAAGCGGCCCATCGCCACGATGGTGAACCGGGTGGGCGACGGCCTGCCGTCCAGCACGGCGCGGGTGGCCAGCCGCAGCGCGCCGTCGAGGGTCACGGCGGTGATGGCGCTCAGCGCCTCGCCGACCTGGTCGACGTCGATCAGGCCGAAGATGTCGGCGGCGGCCACCCGGAACAGCTCGCGGCGGCGCAGCGCGCGCAGGCCGGTGACGGCGAACTCCGCGGTGGCGTGCCGGCGCAGCACCGCGTCGGCCTCCACGGCCAGCGCCTGCTGCGGCCGGGGCGCCAGCGCCGCGTCGTCGCCCAGGATGGCGACGGCGTCGGGGGCGCGCAGCAGCAGGTCGGTGGCGTAGCGGCCCGAGCCGAGCAGCCAGGCCATCCGCTCGGCCACCCCCGCCTCGTCGCGTAGCAGCCGCAGGTACCAGGGGGTGCTGCCCAGCGCGTCGCTGACCTGCCGGAACCCGAGCAGGCCGCCGTCGGCGTCGGGGGCGGCGGCGAACCAGCCGAGCATCACCGGCAGCAGGGTGCGCTGGATCGCGGCGCGGCGCGACACGCCCGTGGTCAGCGCCTGGATGTGCCGCAGCGCCCCCGCGGGGTCGCCGAAGCCCAGCGCGGACAGCCGCGCCTCGGCCGCCTCGGGGCTGAGCCCGGCCTGGTCGCTGGGGACCCGGGCGGCGGCCTGGAGCAGCGGCCGGTAGAACAGCTTCTCGTGCAGCCGCCGCACCTCGCGGGCGTGCCGGCGCCACTCTGCGGTGAAGGAGTCCTCGGGGTGGGTGCGGTGGCCCAGCGCCCGGCCGATGCGGCGCAGCTCGCGCCGGCCGTCGGGCGTGCCGCCGTCGGGCACCATGTGGGTGCGGCGCATCCGGTGCAGCTGGAGCAGGTGCTCGACCCGGCGCAGGAAGCGGTAGGCCGCCGAGAGGTCGGCGGCGTCGTCGCGGCCGACGTAGCCGCCCGCGGACAGCGCGTCCAGCGCGTCCAGGGTGCCCGGGGCGCGCAGCGACTCGTCGGTCCTGCCGTGCACCAGCTGGAGCAGCTGCACGGCGAACTCCACGTCGCGCAGGCCGCCGGGGCCGAGCTTGAGCTGGCGGTCGGCCGCGCCGGCCGGGATGCTGGCCTCCACCCGGCGGCGCATGGCCTGCACGTCGGCGACGAAGTTCTCCCGCTCGGCCGCCCGCCACACCATCGGCGCCAGCGCCGCCAGGTACGCGGCGCCCAGCTCGGCGTCGCCGGCCACCGGGCGCGCCTTGAGCAGCGCCTGGAACTCCCAGGTCTGCGCCCATCTGCGGTAGTAGGCGGTGTGGCTGGCGAGGGTGCGCACCAGCGGGCCGTTGCGCCCCTCGGGGCGCAGGGCGGCGTCGACCTGCCACAGCGCCGCCTCCTCCCCCGCCTGCATGCACACGCGCATGGCGGCCGCGGCCAGCCGCTCGGCGGCGCGCAGCGCCGCCTGCTCGTCGTCGGCGCCCTCGGCGGGCTCGGCCACGAACACCACGTCGACGTCGCTGACGTAGTTCAGCTCCCGGGCGCCGCACTTGCCCATGCCGATGACGGCCAGCCGGCACCAGCGCGCCGGATCGCCCAGCTCGGCGCGGGCGACGGCCAGCGCCGCCTCCAGCGCCGCCGCCGCCAGGTCGGCCAGCTCGGCGGCGACCCGCTTGACGTCGGCCAGCCCGGTGAGGTCGCGTGCGGCCAGCCCCAGCACCCGGCGCCGGTAGGCCGCCCGCAGCGCCATGACGGGGTCGGCCTCGATGCGGTCGGGGCGGGCCGCGGGCGGTTCGGCCGGGTCGGCGGAGTCGTCGGCCCCGACGGCGCGCAGCAGCTCGGCGCGGACCTCGGCCGCCTCCGGCGCCCGCTCGGCCTCCGGGCCGCGCAGGCGCCGCCAGTCGCCGGGGTGGCGGCACAGGTGGTCGGTCAGCCCCGTGCTCGCGCCCAGCACCGCGAGCAGCCGCCCGCGCAGCTCGGCGTCGGCGCGGACCGCCGCCAGCAGCTCCTCGCGGTCGGGCGCCCGCTCCAGCAGCCGGGCCAGGCCGGTCAGCGCCGCCTCGGGGTCGGCCGCCTCGCGCAGCGCCTCCACCACCGCGCGGTCGGGGCCCGGGCCGTCGTCGTCGGGCAGCCGCAGCCCGATCTCGGCGAACAGCTCCGCCGCCTGGTCGGCCGCGACGAACCCGAGCCGCGCCAGGCGCCCGGCCGCGGTGGTCACCCTGCCGTGCTCGCTCGCCGTCACGTACCTACGTTAATCGGCCCGGCCGCGTCCTGGCGCGACACGTTCGGGTCACGGTCGGGCTTAGGCGGGCCGGGGCGGGTTCTCAAGGCGTCTAAGGCGGCTGCCCGATGCGGAGGCGGGGGTCTTAGCGCGAGTCTCAAGGTGCCGGACCGACGGACGGGCCGGCGTGAGGAGGCGAGGAAGCGATGTCCCCGGAACTGCTGCGCGCGGTGGCGGCGGAACGCGTCCGGGACCGGGAGCGCGCGGCGCGGGCGCGCGACCGGTTCCGGCGGCTCGGCCGCGACGGCGGCGCGGACGGCGCCGCGCCGCCGCCCGACGGGGGTGGACGGCGGCCGCGGCGGGCGCCCTCGGCGCCCGCGGCGCCGCCGGCCGGCGCGGAGCCGCGGCGGGCGGCCGGGCCCGCCGCGGCGCCGGTCCCCCGGCCGCGGCCCGCCGCGGCCCCCGGGCTCCGGGTCGGCGGGCGGGCGGCGGAGGGAGCCGCGGCCGGGCGGGCGGCGCGGTGAGCGCGCGGCCCGCTCCGGGCGCCGTACCGCCCGCTCACCCGGTGCTTTCGTCCGAGGTGGATGGCATGCTGGAAGGCATGTGGTCGCACTCTTCGAGCCCCGTCCTGATCGGCAGGGGGGACGAGCTGAACCTGCTGCTCGACACCGCCGCCGACGCGGCGGCCGGCACCGCGCGCGCGGTGCTGGTGGCCGGCGAGGCGGGGGTGGGCAAGTCCCGGCTGCTGGACGAGTTCGGCCGCCGGGCCGCCACCGAGCGGGTGCTGACCGGCAACTGCCTGGAGCTGGGCGTCGACGGCCTGCCCTTCGCCCCTTTCGTCACCGCGCTGCGCCAGCTCGTCCGCGAGCTGGGCGCCGAGCACCTCTCCCGGGTGTTCGGCGGCCCGCCCGACGAGCTGGCCCGGCTGCTGCCCGAGCTGGGCGCGGCCGCCGCCGAGCGCGAGGACTCCAGGGGCCACCTCTTCGACCAGGTGCTGCGGCTGCTGGAGTCGGCGGCCGAGCCCGGCGGCCTCAGCCTGGTGATCGAGGACGCCCACTGGGCCGACCGCTCCACCCGCGACCTCTTCGTCTTCCTCGTGCACAACCTCGGCGCCGCCCGCGTCCAGCTGGTGCTGAGCTACCGCTCCGACGAGCTGCACCGCGCCCACCCGCTGCGCCGGCTCCTCCCCCAGCTGCGCCGGCTCGACCACGTCGCCGCGGTGGAGCTGTCCGGCCTGTCGCGCGGCGAGGTCGCGGAGCTGGCCGCCGCCATCCGGGGCGCCGAGCCGCCGCCCGCCCTGCTCGACACGATCCACGAGCGCAGCAACGGCAATCCGCTGTTCGTGGAGTCGCTGCTGGAGTGCGGCGCCCACGGCCTCGGCCGCGTGGTGCCCGACACCCTGCGCGACCTCCTGCTCGGCGCCATCCAGCGGCTGCCCGACGACGCCGCGCGGGTGGTGGCCGCCGCGTCGGTGGCGGGCGAGCGGGTCGACCACGAGCTGCTGCGCCGGGTCACCGGCCTGCCGGAGGCCGCGCTCGACGGCTCGCTGCGGGCGGCCGTCGACGGCAATGTGCTGCGGGTCGAGCCCTCGCGGCACGGCGATCCGGCCGGCTACGTCTTCCGGCACGCCCTGCTGCGCGAGGCCGTCCACGACGACCTGCTCCCCGGCGAGCACACCCGGCTGCACGCCAGGTACGCCGACGAACTGGAGGCCGACCCCTCGCTGCTGCCGGCCCGCGACCGCGCCGTGGCGCTGGCCCACCACCGCCACTCCGCCAACCAGCTGCCGCAGGCGCTCAGCGCGGCCTGGCTGGCGGCCGGCCAGGCGTACTCCGCGCTGGCCTTCGCCGAGAAGCTGCAGATGCTGGAGCGCATCCTCGAACTGTGGGACCGAGTGCCCGACGCCGCCGCCCTCATCGGCGCCGACCGCCTCGACGTCCTGCGCCAGGCCGTCGGGGCGGCGCTCAGCGGCGGCGACCCCGAGCGGGCCGGGGCGCTGGCCACCGCCGCGCTGCGCGGACTGGACCCGGCCGAGGACCCGGTCCGCTACGCCCTGCTGCTGCGCCAGCGGGGGCGGGCGCGGCGCGAGCTGGGCCAGGCCGAGAGCGTCGACGACCTCCGCGCCGCCCTGGCCACCCTCCCGGCCGACCGCCCCGAGCGGGCGCTGCTGCTGGCCACCCTCGCCAACGACCTGATGCTGCACCCCCGGCTGGCGGAGTCCATCGAGCTGGCCGACGAGGCGCTGGCGCTGGCCCGCGCCACCGGCCACCACTACGTCGAGGCCGACGCGCTGATCACCCGGGGCGTGCTGCACGTCCAGCGCGGCGCCTTCGACACCGGCATGCGGCTGATCGACGAGGGCGAGGCCATCGCCCGCCGCATCAGCGCCATCACCCTGGAGCAGCGTGCGATCAGCAACCGCGCCGCCATGCTGAGCGAGAACGCCGGGCGGCTGCACGAGGCGCTGCGGGTGGCCGAGTCGGGCTACGAGCAGACCACCCGGCTCAAGCTCCAGCGGCTCGACAGCGTCTGCACCGCGATCAACATCGTGGAGATCCGCCTGCTGCTGGGCCAGTACGACCGGTGCAGGACCGCGGTCGAGGAGACGCTGCGCTGGCAGCCCGCCCGCGCCACCCAGCTGCAGCTGCGCCTGTTCCGGGGCCGGGCCGCGCTGCTGCAGGGCGACACCGCCGCCGCCCGCGCCGACCTCGACGCCTACCTCGCCGCTCCGGGGCGGCGCGACACCTACAGCCAGGAGGAGGGCCCGGCCGCGGTCCTGGAGATCGGGGTGCTGCTCGCCGAGGGGCGGCCGGGCGAGGCCGTCGGCGCCGCGCTGGCCGCGCTGGGCGACGGCACGGCGCTGCGCTGCGACATCTACGGCTGGCAGCTGCTCGGCGCGACCGCCGTGCTGCTGACCGACCCGCGGGCCGCGGCCGAGGCCGGACCCGAGCGGATGGCGGCGCTGGCCGCCGCCGTGCGGGCCGCCGTCGCCGAGATGAACGACATCTACCCGGCGCAGCAGGCGCACCGCGCCGCCGTCGGCCAGCTGCTGCGCGAGTACGAGGGCGCCGCCTCCGCCGCCGCGGCCTGGTCGGCGGTCGCCGAGCGGTGGGCGGGCCTCGAACAGCCCTACGAGCGTGCCGAGGCGCTGCTGCGCGCGGCCGAGGCCGCGGCGGAGGCCGGCGAGCGCGCGGCGGCCGGCCGGCTGGTGCGCGCCGCGGCCGAGGCGGCCGCCCCGCTGCCCGCCCCGCCGCTGCGCGCCCGCGTGCAGGCCCTCGCCGCACGCATCGGCGAGCCGCTCGACACCGCCGCGCCCGTGCCGAGCGCCCCCGGGCTCACCCCGCGCGAGACCGAGGTGCTGCGGCTGCTGGCCCGCGGCCGCTCCAACCGCGAGATCGCCGGAGAGCTGTTCATCTCCGCCAAGACCGCCAGCGTCCACGTCTCCAACATCCTCGGCAAGCTGGGCGTCCCCAACCGGGGCGCGGCGGCGGCCGAGGCCTTCCGGCTGGGCCTGGTGGCGCCCGAGCGGGTCTGAGCCGGGGCCGGGTCGGGCCAGGAGCGGTCCGGAGCGTCTGGGGCCGTCGTACGGTGGCGAGCATGAGACGACGCCATCGGCTCCTGGCTCTGGCCGCCGCCGTCGCGCTGTGCGCGGGAGCGCTGTGGTGGGGGGACCGGGAGCTGGCACGGTGGGAGCAGGAACGGCCCCGCCGAGCGCAGGTCCGGACGGAGCCGCCGCAGCTGCGTGCCATGGTGGCGGAGCACAATCCCCGCAGTACCGATACCGATGCCGACTGGCGGCGGCACCGCAGCATCGTCATCGCCGACTGGTGCGATGAGCCGTACGGCGAGGAGCACCATTCGGCCCCTGACGATGCTTTCTGGGGCATCGGCACGGAGGACTGGATTGCAAACACCCGGCTCGTCATCGCCGTCTACTGCCCGGCGCGGCTGGACGAGTTCGACGCGCTGGCGGACTGACGGCCCGCGCGCATGCCGAGCGGGCGGCCGCCGGCGCCTGGAGCCGACCGGGCCCGTGGCCGCAAGCGACCACGGGCCCGGCGGCGCACCGCTTTCAGGCGGGCGCGGCCGTGACGGTGCCGGCGCCGACGGTGCGGCCGCCCTCGCGCACGGCGAAGCCGAGGCCCGGCTCCACCGCGATGGCGCGGCCCAGCTCGACGGTCACCTCGACCGTGTCGCCCGGCATCGCCAGTTCGCCGGGCAGCCGCATCCGCCCGGACACGCTGGTGGTGCGCAGGTAGAACTGCGGCTGGTAGCCCGAGGCGACCGGGGTGGCCCGGCCGCCCTCCTCGGCCGTGAGCAGGTACACCCGGGCGGTGAAGCGGTGGTGCGCCGTCTGGGTGCCGGGCGCGGCCAGCACCTGCCCGCGCCGCACCTGCTCGCGCCGGACGCCGCGCAGCAGCAGCGCGGCGTTGTCGCCCGCCTCGCCCCGCTCCATCGTCCGGCCGAAGGTCTCCACCCCGGTGACGACCGCGCTGAACCCGTCGTCGAAGCCGACGGCCTGCACGGTGTCGCCGACCGCGACCGTGCCCCGCTCGATCGCGCCGGTGACCACGGTGCCCCGCCCCGGCACGGTGAGCACGCTCTCCACCGGGAGGAGGAACGGCGCGCCGGTGTAGCGCTCGGGTACCGGCACGTGCTCGTCCACCGCGCGCAGCAGCCGCTCGACGGCGGCGGTCCACTCAGGGTCGCCCGCCAGCGCCCGCAGCCCGGAGACCCGGACGATGGGCGCGCCGGGGTAGCCGTGCTCGGCCAGCAGCTCGGCCGTCTCCAGCTCCACCAGCTCCAGCAGCTCGGGGTCGGCGCCGTCGGCCTTGTTCAGCGCGACCACCACGTGCGCGACGCCCACCCGGCGGGCCAGCAGCACGTGCTCGCGGGTCTGCGGCATGACGCCGTCGCGCGCCGACACGACCAGGATGGCGCCGTCGAGCTGCGCCGCTCCGGTGATCATGTTCCTCACGTAGTCGGCGTGGCCCGGCATGTCCACATGGGCGTAGTGGCGGGTGGCGGTCTCGTACTCGACGTGCGAGATGTTGATGGTGATCCCCCGCGACGCCTCCTCGGGAGTGCGGTCGATCCGCTCGAAGGGCACGTAGGACGCGCCGCCGTGCTCGCTGAGGACTTTGGTGATGGCGGCGGTCAGGGTCGTCTTCCCGTGGTCGACGTGTCCCATCGTGCCGATGTTGAGGTGCGGTTTGGTCCGCACGTAGGCCTGCTTGGCCATGGCTGTTCCCTGTTCCGGTGAGGGCCGTCTCCGGTGACCCGCGCGTGCTGCCGACCTCCGCCCGCCGGGTCACCTGGACGCACGGGGGGAGGTCAGCGCTCGACGCCGTCGAAGGGAGCGGCGGCACGCGGCGGCACGCCCGCGGGGGCGGGCGGTGTCGGGACGGCGTGCCGGAACATGCGGCCAATGATGGAGCGGCGGGCGGCGGCGGCGCAACGGATTTTCCGGGCGCCGCCGGCGGCCGGCCGCGCGCACAGCGCACGGCCTGCCGACGAGCGGCGATCGATCGATGTCGACCGGAACGGACCGGGCCCGCTAGCCCCCCGCCGCGCGCAGCCGCTCGGCGGCCCGCTCGGGGGCGACGTCGTTGATGAAGACGCCCGCGCCGGACTCGGTGGCGGCGAGGTACTTGAGCTTGTCGGGGGCGCGGCGCAGGGTGAAGACCTGGACGCGCAGGTGGGCGAGGTCGCGGTCCGCGCGCACCGGCGCCTGGAGGAAGCAGGCGATGTAGGGGGCGGGCGGCTCGCCGCCGAACAGGCGCTCGAAGCGGCCGAGCACGTCGGCGTACAGCTCCATCAGCACGGCCAGCTCGGCCTCGCCGAGGGCGGCGAGGTCGGGCAGGTGGCGGCGGGGCTGGATCACCACCTCGTAGGGCCAGCGGGCGGCGGTGGGGACGAAGGCGATGAAGTCGCCCGCCGCCGCGACGACGCGCTCGCCCGCCTTCTCCTCGGCCGCGCCCAGTTCGCAGAAGAGGCAGCCGCCGCTGCGGTGCCGGTGGCGGCGGGCCGACTCCAGCGCGCGGGCGATCCGCGGCGGCACGAAGGGGAAGGCGTAGATCTGACCGTGCGGGTGCGGCAGGGTCGCCCCGATCTCGCGGCCCCGGTTCTCGAAGCACAGCACGTACTCAACGCCCGGCTGCCGTCCCAGCTCCTCGGTGCGGTCCACCAGGGCGCGGCCGATGGTGGCGCGGCGGCGCGGCGCCAGGGTGGAGAAGGCGGCGTCGTGGTCGTCGGTGAAGCAGACGACCTCGCAGCGGCCGGTGCCGGGCCGCAGGCCGGCGGGGCCGTCCGGCGGCGCGGGCACCGGTGCGCCGACCAGCGAGGGGAAGCGGTTCTCGAAGGCGACGGCGTGGTACCCGGCGGCCGGGATCTCGGAGTCGGGGCCGCCCGGGCACAGCGGGCAGGCGTCGGCGGCGGGCAGGTTGGTGCGGCCCTGGCGGTGCGCGGCCACCACCACCCACTCGTCGAGCACCGGGTCGTAGCGCAGCTGCGAGGCGGTGCGGGCGGGCTCCAGCCGCCGGGGGTCGGGCCGGGACCGGTCCAGTCCCGGCAGGTCGTCGAAGTAGATGAGCTCGCGCCCGTCCGCCAGCCGGATGGCCGTGCGCCGCCCGTCCGCCACCGCGGCCCCCGTTTCTGTGTACGCGACAGAAGGTTCGATCGATTGCGATCATATGCGGTCCGTTCTGATCTGGTCACCACCGGGGCCGCTCCCGGCCGGACACGAGGGCGGGCGGCCGCCGGGAAGCTCCGACCACGGCGAACGCCCGCGGGCCCGGGCGGTCCGCGGCGGCCGGCCGCGCCCACCGCCGCGTGACGGCTCGGAAACAGAACCGCGATCCGGCCTTTACACGGACGGGCGGCACGGATAAGAATCCTTCACGTCAGTGCCGCTCCGCGCGTGCCCGGTGACGCTCCGTCCCGCGCCCGCCCGCCCCGGCACCCACAACTGAACACCGGAGCGCGTTTTCCTCTGCCGGCACATTGGGAGCGCAGCAGAAGATCAGTCTTGATCTGCACCGATTCCCTAGTCCCGCTCACGAAGGAAAAAGTGATGTCACGACGCGCACCCCGGGCCCGGCTCGGCCTGCTTGGGGCCGTGCTGCTCGCGCTGACGGCCGCCGCGGCGCCGAGCGCGTACGCCCACCCCGGGCACGACCACGGCGACGCAGCCGCCCCCCTCGCGCCCCCGGAGGACTTCCAGCAGGTCACCCTCGCCATCGGCGAGCCCGAGATGGGCGAGCCGATGGGGCTGGACATCCTCCCCGACGGCACCGCCGTGCACACCTCCCGCGACGGCACGGTCCGCCTCACCGACTCCGACGGCACCACCACGGTGGCCGGGGTGATCCCCGTCTACACCCACGACGAAGAGGGCCTGCAGGGCGTCGCCGTCGACCCCGACTTCGCCGCCAACCGGCACATCTTCCTGTACTACGCGCCCCCGCTGGACACCCCGCCCGGCGACGCGCCCGCCGGCGGCGGCGACTTCGCCGCCTGGGAGGGCGTGAACCGGCTCTCCCGGTTCACGCTCTCGGAGTCGGGCCGGCTGGACATGGGCAGCGAGGTCACGGTGCTGGAGGTCCCCGCCGACCGGGGCATCTGCTGCCACGCCGGCGGCGACATGGACTTCGACGCCGAGGGCAACCTCTACCTGTCCACCGGCGACGACACCAACCCGTTCGAGTCCGACGGGTACACCCCGATCGACGAGCGCGCCGACCGCAACCCCGCCTTCGACGCGCAGCGCACCTCGGGCAACACCAACGACCTGCGCGGCAAGATCCTGCGGATCACCGTCAACGACGACGGCTCGTACTCCATCCCCGAGGGCAACCTCTTCGCCCCCGGCACGGCGGACACCCGCCCGGAGATCTACGCGATGGGCTTCCGCAACCCCTTCCGCATCAGCGTCGACCAGGAGACCGGCGTGGTCTACGTCGGCGACTACGGCCCGGACGCGGGCGCGGCCAACCCTGACCGAGGGCCCGCCGGCCAGGTGGAGTTCGCCCGCGTGGACGCCCCCGGCAACTACGGCTGGCCGTACTGCACCGGCAGCAACACCGCGGAGGAGACCTACGTCGACTACGACTTCGCCACCCAGACCTCCGGCTCCCGCTTCGACTGCGCCGCCCCCGTCAACGACTCGCCGCGCAACACCGGCCTGACGCAGCTGCCCCCGGCCGAGCCGGCCTGGATCCCCTACAACGGCGGATCGGTGCCCGAGTTCGGCAACGGCAGCGAGTCGCCGATGGGCGGCCCCGTCTACCACTTCGACCCGGAGCTGGACTCGGCGGTGAAGTTCCCCGAGGAGTACGACGGCCAGGTCTTCCTCGCCGAGTACGGCCGCCGCTGGATCCGCAGCGTCACCGTGAACGGCGACGGCTCGGCCGGTACCATCGCCGAGTTCCCGTGGGCCGGCACCCAGCCGATGGACCTCGCCTTCGGGCCCGAGGGCGCCCTGTACGTGCTGGACTACGGCACCGGCTACTTCAACGGGGACCACAACTCGGCCCTGTACCGGATCGAGTACGCCCCCGACGGCCAGCGCCCGAACGCGGTCGCCTCGGCCGACGTGACCTCGGGCCAGGCGCCGCTGGAGGTCCGGTTCTCCTCCGAGGGCACCTCCGACCCCGACAGCACCGAACTGGCCTACGCCTGGGACTTCGGGGACGGCGGCACCTCCACCGAGCCGAACCCCAGCCACACCTACACCGCCGACGGCGACTACACCGCCACCCTGACCGTCACCGACGAGGCCGGACTCACCGGCACCGCCAGCGTGCCGATCACGGTCGGCAACACCGCGCCGCAGGTCGAGGTGGTGCTGCCCGCCGAGGGCCAGCTCTTCGAGTTCGGCGACGAGGTGGCCTTCGAGATCGAGGTGACCGACCCCGAGGACGGCGAGATCGACTGCTCCCAGGTGACGGTCAGCTACATCCTCGGCCACGACAGCCACGGCCACGGCCTCGCCGAGACCAGCGGCTGCTCCGGCACCATCCAGACGCCCGTCGACGGCGAGCACGACCCGAACGCCAACATCTTCGGGATCATCGACGCCGAGTACACCGACGCCGGCGGCCTGAGCGGCTCCGGGCAGAACATCCTGCAGCCCCGGCACCGCCAGGGCGAGCACTTCGGCGACGCCTCCGGGGTACAGGTCGTACAGCACACCAACGCCGAGGGCGCCGCGACCGTCGGCCACATCGAGAACGGCGACTGGATCGCCTTCGAGCCCTACCTGCTGGCCGACGCCGCGTCCTTCACCGCCCGGGTCGCCTCGGCGGGGACGGGCGGCACCATCGAGGTCCGCGCCGGGGCACCCGACGGCCCCCTGCTCGGCTCGGTGGAGGCGCCGGTCACCGGAGACTGGGAGACCTTCACCGAGGTCACCACATCCCTGAGCGGCGGGCCGGCCGAGACGACCAGCCTCTACCTGGTCTTCACCGGCGGCGCCGGCGCCCTGTTCGACGTCGACTCCTTCACCATCGAATAGAGAGGAGGTCCGCAATGCGCAGACAGACCCGGCCCGGCCTGCGGGCCGCGGTGGCGCTGGCCGCCTCGGCGGCGCTGATCGCCCCCGCGACCGCCGTCGCCGACGAGCCGGCCGACTTCGACGTGCTGGTGTTCTCCCGCACCACCGGATTCCGGCACGACTCCATCCCCACCGGCATCGCCACCCTCACCGAGCTCGGCGCGGCCAACGGCTTCACCGTCACCGCGACCGAGGACCCGACGGCCTTCAGCGCCGAGAACCTGGCCCAGTACGAGGCGGTGGTGTTCCTCAGCACCACCGGCGACGTGCTGGACGCGAACCAGCAGGACGTGTTCGAGGAGTACGTCCGGGCGGGCGGCGGGTACGTGGGCGTGCACGCCGCGGCCGACACCGAGTACGACTGGCCCTTCTACGGCGAGCTGGTCGGCGCGTACTTCGCCTCCCACCCCCACATCCAGCAGGCGACGGTGGACGTCGAGGACCAGGCGCACCCGTCGACCGCGCACCTGGACGCGGAGTGGGTGCGCACGGACGAGTGGTACGACTACCGCACCAACCCGCGCGGCAGCGTGCACGTGCTGGCCACGCTGGACGAGTCCACCTACCAGGGCGGCCGGATGGGCGATGACCACCCGATCGCCTGGTGCCAGCCGGTCGACGCCGGCCGGTCCTTCTACACCGGCGGCGGCCACACCACCGAGTCCTACGCCGAGCCCGACTTCCAGGCGCACCTGGTCGGCGGGATCCGGTGGGCGGCGGGCGCGGTGCCCGGCGACTGCGGGGAGGGCCCGCAGCAGCCGGGCGAGTACCGCTCCCTGTTCGACGGCAGCTCCACCGAGGGCTGGAGCCAGGCGGGCCCCGGCGAGTTCGTGCTGGCCGACGGCGTGCTGACCACGACCGGCGGCATGGGCATGCTCTGGTACGAGGCCCAGCAGTTCGGCTCCTACTCGCTGATGCTGGACTGGCGGGTGGCCGGGGACGACAACTCCGGCGTCTTCGTCGGCTTCCCGCCCAGCGACGACCCCTGGTCGGCGGTGAACAACGGCTACGAGATCCAGATCGACGCCACCGACGCCGACGACCGCACCACCGGGGCCGTCTACGGCTTCCAGTCGGCCGACCTGGCCGCCCGCGACGCGGCGCTGAACCCGCCCGGCGAGTGGAACACCTTCGAACTGCTGGTGGAGGGCGAGCGGCTGAGGATCTACCTCAACGACGTGCTCATCAACGACTTCACCAACACCGACCCCGCCCGCAGCCTGACCGACGGCCACATCGGCCTGCAGAACCACGGCGAGGGCGACGACGTCTCCTTCCGCGACATCAGGATCATGGAACTCGGCTAGCCGGGCGACCGATCCCTTCCCGAGCCCCCGCCGGCACGCGCCCCCGCCGGCGGGGGCTCACCCGTGCCCGCGGGCGCCGCCGCCCGGGCCGCCGGAAAGTCGATGGCCACAGCGGCACGAAACGGGCATCATGGGTGCCATGGAGCAGCCGGACGCCGACTGGGTCGCCATCGCCGACTACGAGAACCAGCCGGGCGCGCCCCGGCCGATGGCGATGGCGCGCGCTTGACTGCGCGACCGCGGCATCGACTGGACGCCCTTCGGCCCCGCCGACGTCCGGGCCGAGCTCAGCTGCGGCATCGACGCTGACAGCGGCCGCTGGCGCGGCCGCTGCACCCTCAGCGTCCGCGCCGGCGCGCTGCGCCGGCTCGGCCTCCACCCCGACCAGCCGCTCTCCCGGGTCCACGCGCCCTCGCCGCCCGAGTGGTGGCACGCCGCCGCCGAGCGCGCGGCCGCCGACCCCCGCCCCGACCCACGCTAGGCGCCCATGGACCCCGACCGACCCGCCGCCGCGACGGGTTCCGGCACACCGCCCGCACCGTCCGCCGCCGCCGCGGTGGCGGCCCTCGCCGCACTCGCGGTCTCCACCTTCTGCTACGTCACCAGCGAGAGCCTGCCCATCGGGCTGCTGGCCCCGATCGCCGCCGACCTCGAGGTGTCACTGCCGCAGGTCGGCCTGCTGGTGAGCGGGTACGGCCTGACCGTGGCGGTGGTGTCGGTGCCGCTGACCCAGGCCACCCGCCGGGTGCCGCGCCGGCTGCTGCTGTCGGGGGTGCTGGCGCTGTTCGCCGCCGCCACGCTGGTGTCGGCGCTGGCCGCCTCCTACCCGGTGCTGCTGGCGGCGCGGCTGGTCAGCGCGCTGACGCACGGGGTGTTCTGGTCGGTGGTCGCGGTGACCGCCGCCGGGCTGTTCGCGCCCCGGCTGCGCGGCCGGGTGGTCTCGGTGGTGTTCGCGGGCAGCTCGCTGGCGGGCGTGCTCGGCGTGCCGGCCGGGACCTGGCTGGGCCAGCAGGCCGGCTGGCGGGCGGCCTTCGTGGCGCTGAGCGTGCTGGTGGTGGCGATGCTGGCGGTCTTCGCCTCGACCATGCCCAGCGGCCCGGCGGGGGTGGGGCACGCCGCGCGCGGGCGGGCGCCGGACGTGCGCCGCTACGTGCTGCTGCTGGTGGCGACGGCGCTGATGATCACCGGCGTCTTCACCGCGTACACCTACACCACCGACTTCCTGACCTCGGTGCCCGGCTTCCCCGCCTCGGCCATCAGCGCGCTGCTGCTGGTCAACGGGGTGGCCGGTGTGGTGGGGGTGGCGGTCGCGGGGGCGGCCACCGAGCGCAGCCCCCGCTGGGCGCTGCTGGCGGCGGCCGGCACGATGGCGGCCGCGCAGCTCGGGCTGTACGCGTTGGGGGAGTCGCGCCCGGCCGCGGTGGCGCTGCTGGCGCTGTCGAGCTTCTCGATCGGCCTGCTCGCCGCCGCGCTGCAGGTGCGGGTGCTGGACGTGGCGCCCGGCAGCGCCGACCTGGCGTCGGCGGGCACGTCGTCGGCCTTCAACCTGGGGATCGGCCTGGGCGCGCTGCTCGGCGGGCTGCTGCTGCCCGCGCTCGGGGTGCGGAGCACGGCGCTGGTGGGCGGCCTGCTGGTGGCCGCCGCGCTGGCCGTGCTCCTCACCGAGCCGCTGCTGGCGCCGGCGCGCCCTACAGGACCGGCAGGTACCGGTTCAGCTCGTAGGGGGTGACCTGGCGCCGGTAGTCCTCCCACTCGGCGCGCTTGTTGCGCAGGAAGAACTCGTAGACGTGCTCGCCGAGGGTCTCGGCCACGAACTCGCTGCGCTCCATCGCCCGGATGGCCTCGTCGAGGCTCTGCGGCAGCGGGGCGATGCCCAGCGCGCGGCGCTCGGCGTCGGTGAGCGCCCAGACGTCGTCCTCGGCGCCGGGGGGCAGCTCGTAGCCGTCCTCGATGCCCTTGAGCCCGGCGGCCAGGATCACCGCGAAGGCCAGGTAGGGGTTGCAGGCGCTGTCGAGCGAGCGGAACTCGATCCGGCTGGAGTTGTCCTTGGTGGGCTTGTACATCGGCACCCGAACCAGCGCGGAGCGGTTGTTGTGGCCCCAGCAGATGTAGGCGGGCGCCTCGCCGCCCGCCCCGGCGGTGGCGGCGGCGGCGTCCCACAGCCGCTTGTAGGAGTTCACCCACTGGTTGCAGACCGCGGTGATCTCGGCGGCGTGGTGCAGCAGCCCGGCGATGAAGCTCCGGCCGACCTTGGAGAGCTGGAACTGCGAGCCCGCCTCGTAGAAGGCGTTGCGGTCGCCCTCGAACAGCGACATGTGGGTGTGCATACCGGAGCCGGGGTACTCGGTGAAGGGCTTGGGCATGAACGAGGCGTAGATGTCGTGCTCGAGCGCCACCTCCTTCATCACCAGCCGGAAGGTCATGATGTTGTCGGCGGTGGTGAGGGCGTCGGCGTAGCGGAGGTCGATCTCCTGCTGGCCGGGGGCGCCCTCGTGGTGGCTGAACTCCACCGAGATGCCCATGTTCTCCAGCATCATGATCGCGTCGCGCCGGAAGTCGTAGGAGGCGCTGTGCGGGGTGTGGTCGAAGTAGCCGCCGGAGTCGACGGGCTCGGGGAACTGCCCGTAGGCGGGCGGGTTCTTCATCAGGAAGAACTCCACCTCGGGGTGGGTGTAGAAGGTGAAGCCGAGGTCTGACGCCCTGCCCAGCACCCGCTTGAGCACGAAGCGGGGGTCGGCGTAGCTGGGGGTGCCGTCGGGCATCAGGATGTCGCAGAACATCCGCGCGGTGCCGGGCACCTGGCTGCGCCAGGGCAGCACCTGGAAGGTGGAGGGGTCGGGGCGGGCCAGCATGTCGGCCTCGTACACCCGGGCGAAGCCCTCGATGGCGGACCCGTCGAAGCCGATGCCCTCGCCGAACGCGCCCTCCAGCTCGGCCGGCGCGATGGCCACCGACTTGAGGTAGCCCAGTACGTCGGTGAACCACAGCCTTACGAACCGGATGTCACGTTCCTCCAGCGTGCGGAGCACGAACTCCTGCTGTCGGTCCACGCCTGGCCACCTCCTGGTCGATGTCACGTCGGACTACACCGTACGTGCTCCTTGACTGCCCTCATTGTGCCCGATCACCGTTTCCCCGGCGTGAACCCCGCGTGGCCCCGGGGACACCGGACCGCGCACGCGCCGTCGCGGGCCGGTCGCAGCCGGTGAATAGCGATGCCTTGGGCCGCTCTTAACGTCGCCTTAGGCCGGTCCGGGCGAGAGTTCTTCTCGCGACGGAGGCCCACTCCGGAGCGGACACCACGAGCACCGCGGACGCCCCCGCCCCGCGGCGGCACCTGCCCGGAGGAGACCCCGATGCCTGACACCACGGACCGCGCCCGGCCGCACCGGCCGAGGGTGGCCCTGTACTCCCACGACGCGCAGGGCCTCGGGCACACCCGGCGCAACCTGGCGCTGGCGGGGGCGCTGAGCCGGCTGTCCCCCCGGCCGGACACGCTGCTGCTGAGCGGGGCGCCCGAGGCGGCGGCCTTCCGCCGCCCGCCAGGCTGCGACCTGGTGAGCCTGCCGGGGCTGCTCAAGGACGTGCGGGGCGGCTACCAGGCGCGGGCGCTGTCGGCCAGCCTGGTCGAGCTGGTCGGACTGCGGGCCGCCATCCTTTGCTCCACCCTGCGCGCCTTCGCCCCCGACCTGCTGGTGGTGGACAAGCACCCCAGGGGCGTGTTCGGCGAGCTGGAGCCGGCCCTGCGCGAGCTGGCGGCCCAGGGGCGCACCCGGGTGGTGCTCGGCCTGCGCGACGTGCTCGACGACCCGTCCGTCGCCGCGGCCGAGTGGGCCGGCGAGCGCGGTTCGCAGGCGCTGCGCTGCTACTACGACGAGGTCTGGGCCTACGGCGACCCGGAGGTCAGCGACCCCGTCGCCGACCTCGGCCTCCCCGCCGACCTGGCCGCGATCAGCCGGCACACCGGCTACCTGTCGCACGGCCGCTTCGACGGCGGCGCCGCGCAGGGCGCCCCGCACCCGGCGCCGTACGTGCTCGGCCTGGCCGGGGGCGGCGGCGACGGGGTGCGGCTGGCGGAGTCCTTCGTCCGCGCCCCGCTGCCCGAGGGGATGCGGGCGGTGTTCGTAACCGGCCCGCAGATGCCGGCGGCGGACCGGGCCCGGCTGGCCGCCCACGCCGCCGAGCGGCCCGGCGTCACGGTGCGCGGCTTCGTCGACGACCCCGGCCGCTGGCTGTCGCACGCCTCGGCCGTGGTCGCCATGGGCGGCTACAACACCGTCTGCGAGGCGCTGGCCACCGCGGCGCCGCTGCTGGTGGTGCCCAGAGTGCGGCCGCGCGGCGAGCAGCTGCTGCGGGCCCGCCGGATGGCGGCCGCCGGACTGCTCGACCTGCTGCACCCTGACCGGCTGTCCCCCGCCCGGATCGGCCGCTGGCTGGCCGGTGCCGCGGTCCGCGAGCCGGCCCCGCGCACCGGGGTGGACCTGGACGGCCTGCACCGAATCCCCGGACTCGCCACCGACCTGATCACCGCGCCGCGGCGCCGTACCGCACCGGAGAGCCACCATGTCGCCGTCTGAGACCACCGCCGCCCGGGCCGGCTGGAGCGCCGCCGCCCCCGCCCGCCGGTCGCCCGCCGGCTCCGGGCACCGGATCGGCTACGTGCTCAAGATGTTCCCGCGCTTCTCCGAGACCTTCGTCGTGTCGGAGATCCTGGCCCGGCAGGCCCGGGGCACCGAGATCGAGGTCTTCTCGCTGCGGCTGCCCAACGACGGCCGCTTCCACGCCGAGCTGGCCGAGGTGACGGCGCCCGTCAGCTACCTGCCGCACCGCCGGGCCCGTCCCGAGGACTGCTGGCGGCTGCTGCGCGCGGCGCACGGCGCACTGCCCCGGCTCACCGGGACGCTGCCCGACCTGCTCGCCGCCGAGCCCGACGACGGCCTGCAGGCCGTCGAGCTGGCGCTGGCGGTGCGCGAGCGCGGCATCACCCACCTGCACGCGCACTTCGGCTCGGTGGCCACCACGGTGGCCCGGCTGGCCTCACTGCTCACGGGGGTGCCCTACTCGTTCACCGCGCACGCCAAGGACCTGTTCCACGAGTCGGTGGACCCCAAGGACCTGCGCGCCAAGCTGGCCGGCGCGCAGCACACGGTCGCCGTCAGCGACTACAACCGCGCCCACCTGGAGCGGAGCTTCGGCGCCGCCGCGAGCCGGGTGCACCGGGTCTACAACGGACTGCGGCTGGCCGACTTCGACTACACCGAGCCCACCGGCCGCCCGCCGCTGATCGCGGGGGTCGGGCGGCTGGTGGAGAAGAAGGGCTTCGAGGTGCTGGTGGACGCGTGCGCGCTGCTGGCCGCCGAGGGCGTGGAGTTCGACTGCGTGATCGCCGGGGCGGGGCCGCTGGAGGCGGCGCTGCGCGAGCGGATCGACGCACGCGGCCTCGGCGGCGCGGTCCGGCTGGCCGGGCCGCTGCCCGCCGACCGGGTGCGCGCGCTGATGCGGGGCGCCGCCGCGCTGGCCGCGCCGTGCGTGGTCGGCTCCGACGGCAATGCCGACGGGCTGCCCACCGTGCTGCTGGAGGCGATGGCGCTGGGCACCCCGTGCGTGTCCACCGACGTGACCGGCATCCCCGAGGCGGTCCGGCACGGCGAGACCGGGCTGTCGGTGCCCCAGCACGACCCGGCCGCGCTGGCCGCCGCGCTGCGCACCCTGCTGGCCGACCGGGCCGCCGCAGTGCGGCTGGCCCGCGCCGCCCGCGCGCACGTGGAGCGGAACTTCGACGGCGCCGCGCAGGCGCGCGCGCTCGACGCCCTGCTCCCGCCCGTCCCCGCCGCCGCACCGCCCGCCCCGGCCCTGGCGGCCGTGCCGGCCGGCTGACCGAAGCGAGACGGCGGGCCCGCGGACCCGTCCGACGGCACCCGCCCCACCACCGAAGCCGCCCCATCCACCTGCGAGGGATTCACATGCGCATCGCCTACGTCTGCACCGATCCCGGCGTCCCCGTCTTCGGCGCCAAGGGCGCGTCCGTCCACGTCCAGGAGGTGCTGCGCGTGCTCGTGGGGCGCGGCGCCGAGGTGGAGCTGTTCTGCGTCCGCACCGGCGGCGCCGGGCCCGGGGACCTGGCCGGGGTGCGGGTGCACGAGCTGCCGCTGGAGCCGTCCCGCGACCCGGTGACGCGCGAACTGGCCGCGATGCGGGCCGACGCCGCGCTCGCGCGGGCCGTGGCGGCCCGGGGCGGCTTCGACCTGGTGTACGAGCGCTACGCCCTGTGGGGCCGGTCGGCGATGCCGCTGGCGCGGGCGATGGGGGTGCCGGGCGTGCTGGAGGTGAACGCGCCGCTGGTGGAGGAGCAGGAGCGCTACCGGGGACTGGTGCACCGCAGCGCGGCGGTGGAGTCGGCGCGGACCGCGCTGGGCGCGGCCGCCGCCGTGGTCGCCGTTTCGGACCCGGTGGCGGCCTGGGCGCGCGGGCACGGCGCCCGGGCGGTCCACGTGGTGCCCAACGGCGTGGACGTGGCGCGGGTGCGCCCGGCGCCGGCCGAGCCCGCGGGGCCGTTCACCGTCGGCTTCGTCGGCACCGTGAAGCGCTGGCACGGCCTGGACACCCTGCTGGACGCCTTCCGGCTGCTGTGCGAGAGCGGCCCGGCGCGGCTGCTGATCGTCGGGGACGGCCCCGAGGCCGGGCGGCTGGCCGAGCGGGCGGCGGCGCTCGGGCTTGCGGCGCGCACGGAGCTGACCGGGGCGCTGCCGCCGTCGCAGGTGCCGGCGCTGCTGCACCGCATGCACGCGGCGGTGGCGCCGTACCCGCCGGCCGACTCGGCGCTGGGCAGCTACTTCTCGCCGCTGAAGATCTATGAGTACCTGGCCGCCGGCCTGCCGGTGGTGGCCACCGAGGTCGGCCAGGCCGCCCAGATCATCACGCACGGCACCGACGGCCTGCTCAGCCCGCCCGGCGACGCCGAGGCCCTGGCCGGCGCGCTGGCCCGGCTGCGGGCCGACGCGCCGCTGCGCGCCCGGCTGGGCGCCGCCGCCCGCCGCACCGCCGTACGGCGGCACGGCTGGGACCGCACCGTCGACCGCAGCCTCGCCGCCGCGGGCCTGCGGCTGGGCCGCCGGGTGCGCGCGGCATGAGCGGCGCCCACCCGGCCGGCCCGGCCGCGGGCCCGCGGCCGGGCCTCACCCCGCCGCCGCTCACCCCGCCTGCCACCGGCCCCGTCGTCCGAGGGCCCCAGCCCATACCCCCGCCCTCCCTGGGGGACACCCCTGCTTCCATCCTCGCGCCCTGGCTTGTGCGGCGTGAGGGGCGGACGGCGGTTGTGGACGGTCTGGCCGGATCGTGCCAGGGCTGTGGACGGCGAGGGGATCCCGACGGGATCCACCGGCCGACGAACCGATCCGACGCCCGGCCGACCCCCTCGGCCGGCCCCCGCACCCCAGGGAGCAGCTGATGGCCAAGAAGTCCGGCGCCTCGGCGCCCGAGCAGCTGCGCGAAGCGCTGCCCGGGCTGCGCCGCACCCTCGGATACCTCCGACCGCACATGCGCGACCAGCGGCTGCTGATCGGCGGCGGCTTCGTCGCCCTCTTCGCCGAGGTGGCCTTCCGGCTGCTGGAGCCCTGGCCGCTCAAGTTCGTCATCGACACGGTCGTCGCCCCCGCCGCCGCGGGGCAGCCCGGCGTCGTGCGCGTGCTGCTGCTGTGCGCGGGCGCGCTGATCGCCGTCGCCGCGCTGCGCGCCCTGTCCGCCTACCTGATGACGGTCGCCTTCGCGCTGGTCGGCAACCGGGTGATGACCCGGGTCCGCGCCCAGCTGTTCGGGCACCTCAACCGCCTCTCGCTGCGCTACCACCGCGGCTCGCGCCTCGGCGACCTGATCTCGCGGCTCACCGGCGACGTGGGCCGCCTCCAGGAGGTCGCCGTCACCGCCGCGCTGCCGCTGGTCGGCAACGTCGTCACCCTGGTCGGCATGAGCGTGGTCATGCTGGTGCTCGACTGGCGGCTCGCGGTCTTCACCTTCGTCGCCTTCCCCGTGTTCATCTGGTTCGGCTCCCGCGACTCCCGCCGGATCAACACCGCCGCGCGCCGCCAGCGCAAGCGCGAAGGCGAGCTGGCGGGCAGCGCCGCGGAGTCCCTGGGCGCGATCACGGTGGTGCAGGCGTACGGGCTGGAGCCGCTGCTGCAGCGGCGCTTCGACGCGAGCAACGACCAGACCCTCACCGAGGGCGTCCGCACCACCCGCCTCTCGGCGGGCCTGGAGCGCCGCACCGACCTGCTGGTGGGCGTCGCCACCGCCGTCGTCATCCTGGCCGGAGGCTACGCCGCGCTGCTCGGCCAGCTCACACCGGGCGAGCTGGTGGTGTTCGTCAGCTACCTCAAGGGCGCCTTCAAGCCGATGCGCGACATGGCCAAGTACACCGGGCGCATCGCCAAGGCGGCGGCCAGCGGCGAGCGGATCGTGGACGTGCTGCGCACCGAGCCCGACATCACCGACCGCCCCGGCGCCACGCCCGCGATGCCCTGGCAGGGCGACATCCGCTTCGAGAACGTCAGCGCGGGCCACACCGAGGACCGCCTCGCGCTGCGCGACGTCAACGTGCACATCCCGGCCCGGGCCCGCGTCGGCATCGTCGGCCCCTCCGGCTCGGGCAAGTCCACCCTGGCGGCGCTGCTGCCCCGGCTGATCGACCCGGCGCACGGCCGGGTGGTCGTCGACGGGCGCGACGTGCGCGACCTGACCCTGGACTCGGTGCGCTCCCAGATCGCGATCGTGCTGCAGGAGTCGGTGCTCTTCGCCACCTCGGTGCGCGACAACATCCGCTCCGGCCGCCCCGGCGCCACCGACGAGGAGGTCGAGTGGGCGGCCCGCGCCGCGAACGCGCACGACTTCATCCTCCGGCTGCCCGAGGGCTACGACACCGTCCTCGGCGAGCGCGGCGCCACCCTGTCCGGCGGCCAGCGGCAGCGGATCGCGATCGCGCGGGCCATCGTCCGCCAAGCGTCCATCGTGGTGCTGGACGAGGCGACGACCGGGCTGGACCCCACCACCGAGCGCGAGGTCACCGCCGCGCTGGCCGAGCTGACCCGCGACCGCACCACGCTGGTCATCTCGCACGACCTCGACGCGGTCGCCGACTGCGACATGGTGCTGAGCGTCTACGGCGGCCGGGTCAGGACGCTGACGCCCGCCGAACTGGCCGAGGCCACGGCCACCACCGCCGTGATCACCCGAGGGGGACTCCATGCTCACCGCAGCTGACGCCGAACTGGCCCGCCGCGAGACCCGCGTCACCGCCTTCGGGCTGGTGCTCGACCCCGCCGCGCTGCGCGACCGGCTGGCCGCGCGGCTGCCCGAGGCGCCGCGCGCGGTGCGGGTGGACTACCTGCGGTACAAGCCGGGCACCAGCGTGCTGGCCGGGCTGGTGCTGGACACCGGCGCCGGCCCGGTGCGCGCCTACGCCAAGGCGTTCACCCCCGAGGGGGCGCCCGAAAAGCTCGCCAAGCACCGCGGCCTCGCCGCGCGGGCGGCCGCCGGCGCGGGCGGCGGCGACGTGTCCGCCGACTGGCACAGCGTGGTGGATGAGCCCGCGCACCTGGTGGTGGGCACCGCCCGCGCGGACCGCCGGCTGCCGGGCGTCGGGCAGCTGGCGGAGCGGCCCGGGCGCGCCACCGGGCCGGACGCGAGCGTGCGCACGCTGCGGTACAAGCCCGAGCGGCGCTGGGTGGGGGTGCTGGGGCACGAGCGTCCGGCGCGGCTGCTCAAGGCGCACCCGCCGGCGCGGGCGGCGGCGGCGCTGGCCGGGCACCGGGCGCTGGCGGCGGCCGGGCTGCCGGTTCCGGCGGCCGAGCGGGTGCACCCGCAGCGCTGCCGGGGGCTGCTGTCGCTGGCGTGGGTGCACGGCACCGCGCTGGACGCCGCGCCCGCCGACGAGCGGGTGCTGGCCGAGGTGGGGGCGCTGCTGGCCCGGGTGCACGCCGTCGCCCCGGCGCTCGCGGCGGGCCGCGAGGCGGCCCCGGCCCGGCCCGGCCTCGACGCGGCGGCCGCCGCCGTCGGCGTGCTGCTGCCCGGTCTGGCGGCCGAGGCGCGGGCGGTGGCCAGGACCGCGGCGGCCCGGTTGGCGGACCGGCCCCGGACGGTGGTGCACGGCGACTTCTCCGCCGACCAGGTGATGGTGGCGGCCGACGGCGTCTGGCTCACCGACCTGGACCAGGTGCGCATCGACGACCCGCTCGCCGACCTCGGCGGCTACCTGGCCGCCGAGATCGCCGACGGCCGGGTGCCGCCCGGCACCGACCCGTATGACGCGCTCGCCCCGCTGCTGGCCGGATACCGCCCGTGCGGCGCCCGGCTCGACCGCCGCGCCCTGGCGGCCCACACCGCCGCCGCCCTCCTGCGCCGCACCGCCGAGCCCTTCCGCCACCGCCACCCCGACTGGCCCGTCCGCGCCGCCACCCTCCTGACGGCAGCCCGCGACCTGCTGGAACAGCCATGAAGCCGCGTCCGCCCGACGCACTCGCATCCCGCGGCCCTGCTCCCGGCGGCCCCGCTCCCACCCTGCCCTGCCAGGCCCCGAC
The DNA here is from genome assembly GCF_003002095.1 of Allonocardiopsis opalescens. Lineage (GTDB taxonomy): Bacteria > Actinomycetota > Actinomycetes > Streptosporangiales > Streptosporangiaceae > Allonocardiopsis > Allonocardiopsis opalescens. The sequence goes on from NZ_PVZC01000006.1 coordinate 190,237, forward strand.
CCGATCCCCCTCCCGCCCGGGGGGCGACCCCACATCCACTATCCCGCGCCGGAGCGCCTCCGGGCGCGGGCTCGCTGCCGGCTGTGGACGACGGGGCGCGGGGACGGGCCCGCTGTGGATGAACGGGGGGTCCGCTTTGACAGCGGTCGCGCGGCCGTCCGCCCGGCGCCGCCGGGCACGGCGCCCGGACCGCGCGGCCGACCGGGGCACCTGGACGGGACCGCCGGGCAGGGCAGCCGGTGACCGGCCGCGCGGCGACCGTCCCACCGCCTGGCGCCGAACCCGCGCGATCACTCCTGCCGCCCATCGCGACGATTCCGCCCGAACACCCGGACTCCGACGATGGCTCCTGCCGGCCGTCGCGACGATTCCGCCCCGAACACCCCGCCCCCGCACCCGGAGGTCTGACACCATGACCCACCCACCGACCGACGCACCCGCCACCGCCCCGCCCCCCTGGACGGCCGCCGGGCCGCGGGCCGGGCTGCGGCTGGGGCGGGCCTGGCCGCGGTCGGAGCGGCATGTGCTGCTGGAGTGGCGGCGGCCGGACGGGGGGACCGTGGCGGGCCAGTGGTTCGCCGACCGCGCCGAACTGCTCGACGCGCTCGGCGCGACCGGCGGCGCGGCCAGCGCCGACACGAGCGCCGGGGTGCTGCTGCAGCCGGGGGGCGCGGACCGGCGGCTGCGGCGGCTGGCCGAGCTGGCGCGCACCGGTGAGCTGCTGGTGCACCGGCCCGAGCGGCGCGCGGTGCTGCGCACCGCCGGCGGGTACCTGAAGGCGGTGCGGCCGAGCCGCCTCGCCGACCTGCTGGCCCGCACGGAACGCGCCGCCGGCCACGCGGCCGGGTTCACCGTGCCCGTCCGCCTCGGCCACGACGAGCGGCTGGGCACCGCGCTGTTCTCGACCGTCCCCGGCCGCACCCTGTTCGCGCTGGGCGCCGACCCGGCCACCGCGCCCGGCGACCTGGCCCGCGCCTGGCTGCGGGCCGGCCGGGCGCTGGCCGCGCTGCACGCGGCGCCCGCCGAGGGGCTGCCCGCGCACACCGCGGCCGACGAGCACGCCGTCGCGCTGCGCTGGGCCGGGCACGCCTGGCGGTTCGGGCTGCTCCCCCGCCCCGACCCGGCGTCGCTGCCGGCCGCACCCGAGCCGGGCCCCGTCCGGCTGATCCACCGCGACCTGCACGACAAGCAGCTGCTCACCGGCGACGCCGCCGCGCCCGGCCTGGTCGACCTGGACACCCTGGCCGCCGGAGACCCCGCGCTGGACGTGGCCAACCTGCTGGTGCACCTGGAGCTGCGCGCCGCGCAGGGTCTGCTGACCGGCGGCCGCGCCGAACTCGCCCGCACCGCCTTCCTCGGCGGCCTGGCCCCCGACGAGGCCACCCTGGCCAGGGCCGGCGGCTACGCCGCCGCCACCCGGCTGAGGCTGGCGGCGGTGTACGCCTTCCGGCCGCGCTGGTGCGCGCTGGCCCGCCGCCTGCAGGCCGAGGCACTGCGGCCGATGGGCGGAGGCGGCGCACCGGCGTAGGATCGGAACACGCCGAATAGCGCCACCGGGGCGGGCCCTGCGCGTTAGGCTGCCGATCGGCCGTACAGCGGACATACCGCCCCGCCGGCCGCCCCCGCTCGTCCCGCCTCCCGCTTCGGAGTGGTCATGCTGGCACACCTGTCCCGCCGGGACGTCATCCTCATCGGCGCGCTGCTGGCGCTGGGCGCGGTAACGGCCGCGTGGGCGGCGTTCGGCGAGGGCAGTCCGGCGCTGGCGGCGGTGCTGCTGCTGCAGGGGGTGGTGCTGGCCGGGATCGTGCTGGTGCGCCGCGACGTGATCCGGGCCGTGAACGGCAACCGCGAGCTGGGCCGCTCCCTGGCCCGGCTCGACACCGCGCTGGCCTCGGTGGCCAAGCACGTCAAGGCCGACCGCGGCGCCGAGGAACGGCGGATGCTGCGCGAACTGGACACCGCGCAGCGCGAGGGCTTCGAGCGGATCGGCCAGGCCGTCGACACCCTCACCGTCCGGCACCGCACCGGCCTGAACCAGATCTCGGCCGACACCTGGTCGCTGCTGAACCTGCTGCGCGTGGTCGACGTGCACCACGAGATCCCGGCGCCCGGCGGCTGGGCCGCCACCCCGCAGACCCTGCTGGCGATCGTGTCGGAGGTGATGACCCGCCCCGGGGCGCCGCTGGTGGTGGAGTGCGGCAGCGGCACCTCCACCGTGTGGCTGGCCACCGCGCTGCGGCAGAAGGGCGCGGGCCGGGTGATCGCGCTCGACCACGACGAGCACTTCGCCGCGCAGACCCGCGAGCGGCTGCTGCGGGCCGGGCTGGCCGACTGGGCTGAGGTGCGCCACGCCCCGCTGCGCGAGCTGTCGCTGGAGGGCTCCACCGCGCCCTGGTACGACCCCGCCGCGCTGGAGGGCATCTCCGGCGTCGACGTGCTGTTCGTGGACGGCCCTCCGCAGGCGACCGGCGAGCAGGCCCGCTACCCCGCCTACGAGATGCTGGCCGAGGCGCTGAACGACGGCGCCACCGTGGTGCTCGACGACGTCGACCGCGCCGAGGAGAAGCGGGTGGCCGAGCGCTGGCAGAAGCTGCGCCCCGCCGGGCGCTCGCTGGAGCCGCTGCGCCGCCTCGACCGCGCCCAGCTCTTCGCCGTCCACCGCGCCGCCGCCCCCGCCCGCTAGCGGCCCGCCGCGCCGGGCGGCCCCTCGCCCGCCGGGCCGCTCAGCGGCTTTCGTAGAGTGATCCACGTGCCTCGCTTGCGAATCGCTCTCGCCCAGACCAACTCCTGCGTCGGCGACATCACCGGCAACGCGGACCTGATCGCGCAGTGGTCCCGCCGGGCCGCCGACGCGGGCGCCGACCTGGTCGCCTTCCCGGAGATGGCGCTCACCGGCTACCCCGTCGAGGACCTGGCGCTGCGCGAGTCCTTCGTGGACGCGTCCCTGGCGGCGCTGGAGTCCACCGCGTCCCGGCTGGCCACCGACGGCCTCGGCGGGCTGCCGGTCGTCGTGGGCTACCTGGACCGCGAGCCCGGTGCGGTGCCCCGGGTCGGCCGCCCGGCGGGCGCCCCGCAGGACGCCGTCGCGGTGCTGTACGGCGGCCGGGTCGCGGTCCGCTCGGCAAAGCACCACCTCCCCAACTACGGCGTGTTCGACGAGTTCCGCTACTTCGTTCCTGGCGACCGGTTGCCGGTGCTGCGGCTGCGCGGCGTCGACATCGCCGTCGCCGTCTGCGAGGACCTGTGGCAGGAGGGCGGCCCGGTGGCGGTCGCCCGCCAGGTGGGCGCCGGGCTGCTGCTCACCGTGAACGCCTCCCCGTACGAGCGCGACAAGGACGACGTCCGGCTCGAACTGTGCGCGCGCCGCGCCGTCGAGGCGGGCGCGGCGCTGGCCTACGTGAACATGGTCGGCGGCCAGGACGAACTCGTCTTCGACGGCGACTCCCTGGTGGTGGACGCCGCCGGGAAGCTGCTGGCGCGGGGGCCGCAGTTCACCGAGGACCTGCTGGTCACCGACGTGGAGCTGCCCGAGGCGGCGGCCGAGCCGCCCGGCCCCGGCCCCTACGACGCCGCCGACGGCACCCGCATCCGGGTGGAGCACGTCGTCCTGTCGCAGGACCCGGCACCCGAGCGGGCGCCGCTGCCCGCGCGGATCGCCGAGCCGATGGAGTCGGCGGCCGAGATCTACGCCGCGCTGGTCACCGGCACCCGCGACTACGTGCGCAAGAACGGCTTCCGCTCGGTGATCCTGAACCTGTCCGGCGGAATCGACTCCGCGCTGGTCGCCACGATCGCCTCCGACGCCGTCGGGCCCGAGCGGGTGTACACCCTGCTGCTGCCCAGCCGCTACTCCAGCGACCACTCCGTGCAGGACGCCGAGGAGCTGGTGAAGCGGCAGGGGCTGCACGCGCAGCTGATCCCGATCGCCGACATCGTCGGCGCCTTCGAGGACCGCATCGACATCGACGGCCTGGCCGCCGAGAACCTCCAGGCGCGCATCCGGGGCATGCTGGTGATGAGCCTGTCCAACCAGCACGGCCATCTGGTGCTCACCACCGGCAACAAGAGCGAGCTGGCCACCGGCTACTCCACCCTCTACGGCGACTCCGCGGGCGGCTTCGCCCCGATCAAGGACGTGCCCAAGACGGTGGTGTGGGAGCTGTCGCGGTGGCGCAACGCGCAGGCCGAGGCGCGCGGCGAGGTGCCGCCGATCCCGGAGAACTCCATCACCAAGCCGCCCAGCGCCGAGCTGCGGCCCGGCCAGGTCGACACCGACTCGCTGCCCGCCTACGACATCCTGGACGCGCTGCTGCACGACTACGTCGAGCGGGACCTCGGCCGCGACGCGCTCGTCGCGGCGGGGCACGACCCCGCCTTGGTCGACCGGGTGATCCGCCTGGTCGACCGGGCCGAGTACAAGCGGCGCCAGTACCCGCCCGGCCCCAAGGTGACCGGCCGCAACTTCGGCCGCGACCGGCGCCTCCCCATCACCAGCCGCTGGTCCTGACCGCGGCGCCGAGCCGCGGCGCCGGCCGGCCGGCGGCGAGCGGTGCCGGTTCGGCCGAGGCGCGTCCGGTCGCGGTGGGCGCCGGTACCCGCGCCCGGTGGGCCGCTGGTGCGCCGAGCGGCGCCACCCGCACCTCGCCGGGCGCGGACCGCCTTCGAGCGGCGGCTCGCGCCGCATGACCGCGACGCCCGCGCGCCGCCCGGCGCGGCGGAGCGGACCGAACCCCCCGCGCGCACGAACGCCGCTTTCGCATGCGATTATCCTGAATCACACGACCGTTTCCCCGGAGACGCCCGCGCGGCGCTTCGAGGCGAGGAGGTTCCCATGTCGGCTTCGACAGCCGTGTCCGCGAACGTGCCCGGGTCCGGACCCGCGGCCGCGTCCACCCCTTCCACCACCCCGTCCGGCGCGCAGCAGCCCGGCAGCCTGTACGGCGGCGGCAGCCGCCGACGGGTCACCGTGCGCGACATCGCCGCCGCCAAGGAGCGCGGCGAGCGCTGGCCGATGCTCACCGCCTATGACGCGCTGACCGCGCGGGTCTTCGACGACGCCGGCATCCCCGTGCTGCTGGTCGGCGACTCCGCCGCGATGGTCGTCTACGGCTATGACTCCACCCTGCCCGTCACCGTCGACGACCTGCTGCCGCTGACGGCGGCGGTGTCGCGCGCCACCACCCGCGCGATGGTGGTCGCCGACCTCCCCTTCGCCTCCTACCAGGAGGGGCCCGAGCAGGCGCTGCGCTCGGCCGCCCGGTTCATGAAGGAGGGCGGCGCGCACGCCGTCAAGCTGGAGGGCGGCCGCCGGGTCGCTCCGCAGGTCGAGGCGCTGGTCGCGGCGGGGGTTCCCGTCATGGGCCACGTCGGGCTGACCCCGCAGTCGGTGAACACCATCGGCGGCTACCGGGTGCAGGGCCGCGGCCACGAGGCGGGCGAGGCGCTGCTGGCCGACGCCAAGGAGCTGGAGCACGCCGGGGCCTTCTCGGTCGTGCTGGAGTGCGTGCCCTCCGAGGTGGGGCGGCGCGTCACCGAGGCGCTGGGCATCGCCACCATCGGCATCGGCGCCGGGCCCGACTGCGACGCCCAGGTGCTGGTCTGGCAGGACATGGCCGGGCTGAGCCCGCGCACCGCCAAGTTCGTCAAGCGGTACGCGGACCTGGCCGACACCCTCACCGGCGCCGCGCACGCCTTCGCCGCCGAGGTCGCGGGCGGCGCTTTCCCGGCCGCCGAGCACTCGTACTCGTGATGCCCCGTCCCTGACGGACGCGCGAGCGCCCGCCGCCCCCGCGGGGTGGCGGGCGCTCCGCCGTCTGGGGGCCGCCGCGTCGGCTCCGGATCCGGCGGTGCGGGCGGCACCGCGAAGTGACCGAGCGGTAACATCGGCGGGAGCGCGCCCGGCGCGACCCCCCGACGAACGGAGCGGCCGATGCGGCTGTCGATGCCCCTGCAGTACGCGGGCGAGCCCAAGAAGGCGGCGGAGCAGGTCATCACCCTGGAGAAGGCGGGCCTTGACACCGTCTGGGTGGCGGAGGCGTACAGCTACGACAGCCCCACCTTCATGGGCTACCTGGCCGCCAGGACCGAGCGGGTCCAGATCGGCTCGGCCATCCTGCCGATCTACAGCCGCACCCCCGCGCTGATCGCGCAGACCGCCGCGGGCCTGGACTACCTGTCCGACGGCCGCGCCATCCTCGGCCTGGGCGCCAGCGGTCCGCAGGTGATCGAGGGCTGGCACGGCGTGCCCTACGACCGCCCGCTGGCCCGCACCCGCGAGATCATCGGGATCTGCCGCCAGGTCTGGCGGCGCGAGGGACCGCTGACCAACGAGGGCATCTACCCGCTGCCGCTGCCGCCCGAGCGCGGCACCGGCCTCGGCAAGCCGCTCAAGCTGATCAATCACCCGGTCCGGCCCGACATCCCCGTCTTCGTCGCCGCGCTGGGCGCCAAGAACGTGGAGCTCACCGCCGAACTCGCCGACGGCTGGCTGCCGATCCTGTTCGCTCCGGAGAAGGCCGGCGGGGTGTGGGGCGAGCCGCTGCGCGCCGGAGCGGCCAAGCGGGACGCCGCGCTCGGCCCGCTGCAGATCTCGGCGGGCGGCCTGCTCGCCGTCGGCGAGGGCGAGGACACCAAGCGCCTGCTCGACTTCGCCCGCCCGTTCGTCGCCCTGTACGTGGGCGGCATGGGCGCCAAGGGCAAGAACTTCTACCACAGCCTGGCCTGCCGCTACGGCTACCAGCGCGAGGCCGACCTCATCCAGGAGCTCTACCTGTCGGGCCGCAAGGACGAGGCGGCCGCCGCCGTCCCCCTCGAACTCCTCGAACTCACCAACCTCGTCGGCCCCGAGTCCTACGTCCGCGAGCGCATCGCCGCCTACCGCGAGGCGGGCGTCACCACGCTCGATATCACCCCGGTCACCGACGACCCGGTCGGGCTGGTGGAGAAGGTGCGGGGGTGGCTGTGACGCGGCGTCCCGGCCGGGACCGGCGGGCATACTGAGAGACCTGGTGCCGCGCTCCCACGCCGAGAACCGCCCGTACGTCGTGCCGGGAAGCCTGCGGGAACTCACCGGCCCGGTCTCGGACGTCGAGCTGCCCAACCGCCTGGACCGGGCGCCGGACCTCCGATACGACCTCGCCGTCCCCGAGCAGCGCAATGCCATGTACGAGCGGGTAATCAGGGAGAGCGGAACGGTACGGGATCTGCGCAGGTACATCAATTCGGAAACTCTGGTGCGGATATGGCCCGAGCTGGTCCTCCCCCGGCAGGTACGCCGCCTTTGGGAGTTCCAGTTAGCAGAGCCGAGGGCCGTGGTCTGATCGCCAGATGCGCCCCCTGCACGAGCGCCTGATCGGAATCGGCCTCGCCAGTACCGCGGAGTTCGGCTTCGCCTTGGCGGGAGGATACGCCGTGCAGCGGCACGGCATCGTCGACCGCCCGAGCGCCGACGTCGACCTGTTCACCTCTCGCGACCGCCCGGACATATCGACGGCCGTCGACCGCGCGATCCTCGCCTTCCGCGCCGCCGGGCTCGGCGCGGTCAGCGGAGCGAGCATTTCGCCCGGGCCGAGATCACCGATCCGGCGGACGGTGAGCGGACAAAGGTCGGATTCGCACGCGACTTCCGCGTCCACCCACCGGTACTCCTCGAATTGTGTCCGGTCATCCATCCGGAGGATGCGGCGTCGGGCAAGATGGGCGCGCTGCGGGGGCGTGCGGAGGCCGCGCGACTTCATCGACGTGGCGGCGATCCTCGACCGCACCCAGCTCGCGGAGAGCGACCTGATCCGGCTCGTCACCGAGCGCGATCCGGGCTTCCACCTCGGCATCTTCGCGGAGATGCTGCACTCCATGTCGCGCCTGGAAGATGCCGACTTCACCCGCTACGGCCTCGCCGTCGGCGAGGTGACCGCCCTCCGGCGGCGCTTCGCCGACTGGCGGGCGGAGATCCTGAAAGGGCTGCCCGCCGCCTAGCGCGCCGCCGCCAGCTGTTCCGGCAACACCCGCCGCGCCTCCGTCAGCGACGGGCCGTACCAGGTGAGGTGCCGGCCGCTGAGGAGGGCGGACGGCAGGGCCGGAAAGGCGTCGGGGCCGTCGTCGGCGGAGAAGGCGTAGGGCTCGTCGGGGAGGACGACCAGGTCGGCGCCGACGGCGTTCAGCTCGGTGAGCGGCACCTTGGGGTAGCGGTCGGCCGCGTCGCCGTAGGCGTTGGCGATGCCGAGGCGGGCCAGCAGATCGCCGGCGAAGGTGTCGCGGCCCAGCACCATCCAGGGACGGCGCCAGATCGGCACCACCGCGCGCACGGTGGGGGGCGGCGCCGCGTCCAGCACGTCGGCCCAGGCGTCGCGGGCCTCGGCCAGCCAGGGCGGGGAGTCCAGGCCGCAGGCGGCCAGCATCCGGCGCAGGCCGGTGAGTGCCTGCGGCAGCGTGCGCACGGCGGTCACCCACACCGCGACGCCCGCCGCGCGCAGCGCGGCGAGGTCGGCTTCGCGGTTCTCCTCCTCATTGGCCAGCACCAGGTCGGGCCGGAGCGCGACCACCCGCGCCACGTCGGGGTTCTTGGTGCCGCGCACCCGCGCCAAGTCGAGCCCCGGCGGGTGCGAGCACCAGTCGGTCGCCCCGACGAGCAGGCCGGGCGCGGTCGCCGCCACGGCCTCGGTGAGCGACGGCACCAGCGACACCACCCGGCCGACCCGCCCGGCGTCGCCGGGCACCGGCAGGCCGAGGTCGTCGACGCGCTCCGCCGCACCACCCGAGGCGGACGGCGGCGGACCGGCGGCGCGACCGTCCTCCGGTGCACCTTCAGCGCCCCGAGCGCAAGCCCCGGCGCCATGGCTGTGCATGGACCGTCCCTCGACCAGACGGTTCTGCACAGATTCCCGGCCCGCCCTTCCCCGGGGTCTTGACAACCGCCAGGCTGACGGCGCGGCTTCACGCTTGTCGGGGTGGTTCGCCCCCTGGTCGGGCGGGGCCCCGGTGGGGGCTGGGACGGGGACGGGCGGTGCGGGGGTCACACGTCGGTGATGCGGAGGCCGGCGTGGGCCTTGTAGCGGCGGTTGACCGCGATCAGGTTGGCGGTGAGCGCCTCCACCTGGTGCGCGTTGCGCAGCCGGCCGCCGTAGACGCCGCGGAAGCCGGGGATGCGGCCGGCCAGGGCGCGCACGGTGTCGGTGGCCTCGCGGTCGTCGCCGAGGACGAGCACGTCCAGGTCGACGCGGTCGACCTCGGGGTCGAGCAGCAGCACCGAGGAGACGTGGTGGAAGGCGCCGACCACCCGGCTGTCGGGCAGCACGGCCGCGGCCTGCTGGGCGGCGCTGCCCTCGGGCACCGGCAGCGCGAAGGGGCCCTGCTTGTCGAAGCCGAGCGGGTTCACGCAGTCGATCACGATCTTGCCGGCCAGCGGGCCGGCCAGTGAGGCCAGCAGCTCGCGGTGGCCCTCCCAGGGCACCGCGACGACGACGACATCGGCCTCGGCCGCGACGGCCGCGTTCTCCATGCCGCGCACGGGGAGCCGGGAGCCGAGTTCGGCGGCCGCGGCGCGGGCGCGCTCGGCGTCGCGCGAGCCGATGAGGACCCAGTGCCCGGCGATCGCGAACCGGCGGGCGAGCCCGCGCCCCTGGTCGCCGGTGCCGCCCAGGATCCCGATGGACATCCCGGTCACGTCGGGCACGTCATGAGGTGACTTCTGCTCTGCCATGACCCGATCCTGCCAGTCCGGCGCGCGTCCGCGCAGCGGCACCCCGTACCGGCGCGTGTGCCGGTCGGCACACCGGCCCGCGCACGGCCCCGGCCGCGCCCGTCGGCACACCGACGGGCTGCCGCGTCATGCTGAGCGTTCCCTTCTCCGAGCACACGGACGAGCGGGTCGGAGCCGAACCCGTACGGCCGCCGTCGCGGTCGGCCGCACCGAGGCGGGCGGCGGCGCGCCCTTTCGCACGGACATGCGAGCACGGAACCGCAAACCACGGCCGCACAGACCGCCGCGAACGCGAGAGCCGGAACGAACGTCAACCCGGCGTTGACGCAAGCCATATCGTCAACATAAAGTTGACGCATGACGAAACCTCACCCCGTCCGCCTGGACGACCTCATCCGGTACGTCAAGACCGAGAACCCCGGCGACGACCCGCTTCAGCGGCTCTCCGGCGCCGTGCAGGTGTCGGCGCACGTCGGGGAGGTGGCCGACCACCTCATCGGGCACTTCGTCGACCAGGCGCGCCGGGCCGGCGCCTCGTGGACCGACATCGGCCGGCACATGGGCGTGTCCAAGCAGGCGGCGCAGCAGCGCTTCGTGCCGAAGCAGACCGAGGACCCGGTCACGAGCGGCAAGCGGTTCTCCCGGCTGACCTCCCGGGCGCGCACGGCGATCGCGCGGGCGCACGAGGAGGCGCGCCGCCACGGCCACGCCGTCGTGGACACCGGGCACGTCCTGCTCGCGCTGCTGGACGACCCCGAGTCCATCGCCTGCCTGGCGGTGGTCCGGCTCGGCGCCGACCTGGGCCGCGCCAGGGAGGCGGCGGCCGAGGTGCTCGGGCCGCCCGCCGAACCGGGTTCGCCGGAGCAGATCCCGCTCGGGTCGGCCGCCACCAAGGTGCTCGAACTGGCGGTGCGCGAGGCGCTGCGGCTCGGCCACGACCACGTCGGCAGCGAACACATCCTGCTCGGCCTGCTCCGCGACGAGCGGTCGGCCGGCGCCCGCGCGCTCGTCGGCCTCGGCATCACCCGCAAGCGCGCCGAGGAGGCGATCATGTCGCTGCTGTCGGCAGCCGACCGGCCGAAGCAGGGCTGACCGGCCCGTCGATGGGGCACCATGGTGGCGTGGAGATCAGTCAGGTCGAGTCGCTGCGCGCCGTCCTCGCCACCACCGGCTGGATCCAGCGCACCGAGGAGTTCGCCGACGCGCTGCGCACCACCCGCGAACCGGGCGGGCTGCTGCTCTTCGGCACCCCCGTCGAGGAGCCCTGGCACCTCGCCGCCCACCTGGACGACGAGAGCCGCTACGCCGGCCTCCCCCAGCTGCGGCCCACCCTGGTGCGGTGGCGGCCGCCTCCGGACGCTCCCCCGCACCTGAGCGTGGGGCTCGACCGGCTGGGCGAGGTCCGGCGGGGCGAGACCCTGTTCGTCGTGTCGCCCGAACCGGTCGCGCCGGTCCCGCTGCTCGAACGGGTGGACGACGCGCGGCGCTCGGGCGCCACCGTGCTCGCCCTGGACCAGGGCGACACCGAACTGCACTCGCTGGCCCACGAAGCGCTCGGCGTGGTGCCCGAGGCGGCGCCGGTCAGCTTCGACGCCGCCCAGCACCTCGTCAGCTACGCGGCCGGCGGGGAGCGGCCCAAGGGCCGGCGGGGGCTGCGCGACTACCTGTCGGCCTTCCTCGACGTGGTCAGCGGACCGCACGTCGCCCGCTGAGCGGCCCGGCGGCGACGCTCAGTCGGCCTGCTCGCGGCGCTCGGCGCGGTCCCACTCCTCATTGCGCTGGGCGGCGGTGTTCAGCGCGTTCGCCGCCTCCGCCTCGGTGGCGTAGGGGCCCATCCGCCACTTGTCCGCGCAGCCGGGGCCGCGCTCCACCCGCATGTGCTTCAGGCAGTACCACCAGTCGTAGTCGCCGCTGCGTACCCCGGGCGCCTCAGCCATCGGGCCTCCTCCGTCGCGTTCGGCGGGCCGCGCCCGCGCCCGGCCCGTTTCGGCATCATGCCCGTAAACTCGGACCATGACCACGACGCTTCGCCCCGGCCGGATCTCCCCACGGCGGACGGTGCCGGCCTCGATCCCGCGCCCTGAGTACGTCGGCAAGGAGCGGCCCACCCTGGGCGAGCCCGACGTCAAGACGCCTGAGCAGATCGAGCGGATGCGGGCGGCCGGGAAGCTGGCGGCGCAGGCGCTGCGCGAGGTGGGCGCGCACGTCGCCCCCGGCGTCACCACCGACGAACTCGACCGCGTCGGCCACGAGTTCCTGTGCGACCACGGCGCCTACCCGTCCACGCTCGGCTACCGGGGCTACCCCAAGTCGCTGTGCACCTCGCTGAACGAGGTCATCTGCCACGGCATCCCCGACGACACCGTCATCGCCGACGGCGACATCGTGAACATCGACATCACCGCCTACATCGGCGGCGTGCACGGCGACACCAACGCCACCTTCCTGGCCGGCGAGGTCCCCGAGGAGTCGCGGCAGCTGGTGGAGCGCACCCACGAGGCGATGATGCGCGGCATCCGCGCCGCCCGGCCCGGCCGCGCCATCAACGTGATCGGCCGGGTGATCGAGTCCTACGCCCGCCGCTTCGGCTACGGCGTCGTCCGCGACTTCACCGGCCACGGCATCGGCACCACCTTCCACTCGGGCCTGGTCATCCCGCACTACGACGACCCGCGCGCCACCACCGTGATCGAGCCGGGCATGACCTTCACGATCGAGCCGATGCTCACCCTGGGCGGTATCGACTACGACCTGTGGGACGACGGCTGGACGGCGGTCACCAAGGACCGCAGCCGCACCGCGCAGTGGGAGCACACCATCCTGGTCACCGACTCCGGCACCGAGATCCTGACCCTCCCCTGAGCCCGCCCCGGGCGGGAGCAAGCGGCCGCAAGCGCCCAACTCGACAAAAAGCCGCCAAGCGCTAGGGTTTCGCTCGTGCCGAACCCCTCAGCCGGCTGCTCCGCCGGTCATGCCGCCCTGTCCGGAGCCGCCCCGTGATGGGCTACGCGCACGCGCTGAGCGGCTGCGCGGCCTGGCTGGCCATGGGGCCCGCCTTCGCCGCCACCGGCCGTCCGCTGGGCCCCGGCGATGTGATCGCGGGTGCGCTGGTCTGCGCCGGGGCGGCGCTGGTGCCCGACCTCGACCACCCCAGCTCCACCATCGCCAAGACCTACGGCGTGGTCAGCCAGGCGATGTCGCGGGTCATCGAGAAGGCGGCGGGCGGGCACCGCCAGGGCACCCACTCGCTGCTGTTCGCGCTGCTGGTCGGGATCGGCTGCCAGCTGCTGCAGATCGCCTCGGAGCTGGCGCTCCAGGTCTTCCTCTTCCTGCTGCTGGGCATCGCGCTGCGCGGCATCGGCTTCCACGTGCCCAAGCACGGCATCATCTCCGGCGTGATGAACGCCGCCAGCACGGTGGTGGTGCTGGTGCTGCTGAACCTCGCCGTCACCGACTACAGCTGGGTGGGCGCGGCCGTCACACTGGGCATCCTGATGCACTTCCTCGGCGACGCCGTCACGCATATGGGCATCCCGCTGTTCTGGCCGCTGAAGACCCGCTCGGAGTTCCCGTTCGGCTTCAAGACCGACGGCAAGGTCGAGCGTTTCGTGGTCACCCCGCTGCTGATCGTGACCATCCTGGTCCTGGGCTACCTCCAGCTGCCGATCCTGCCCGACGTGCCCGGTCTGCCGTCCTCCGGCGAGGTGCAGCAGACCTGACCGGGGCGGGCTGGCTAGAGTGATCGCGTGACGAGATCCAGTGAGCAGCTCTCCGACGACTTGCAGCGCTACGTGGTCGCGCACAGCGTGCCCGAGGACGAGGTGCTGCGGGAGCTGGCGGCCGAGACCGCCGACCGCTTCCCCGAGTTCCAGGGCATGCAGATCGGCGCCGAGCAGGGCGTGTTCATGACCCAGCTGACCCGCGCCCTGGGCGCCGCCCGGGTGGTCGAGGTCGGCACCTTCACCGGTTACTCCTCGATCTGCCTGGCCCGCGGGCTGGCCGAGGGCGGCGGCCTGCTCTGCCTGGACATCAACGACGAGTGGACCGCCGTCGCCCGCCGCTACTGGGCGCGGGCCGGCCTGGCCGAGCAAATCACCCTCGAACTCGGCCCGGCGCTGGACTCCCTGCGCGCGCTGCCCGAGGAGACCGCCTTCGACCTCGCCTTCATCGACGCCGACAAGACCGGCTACATCGGCTACTGGGAGGAGCTGGTGCCCCGGGTCCGCAGCAACGGCGTCATCCTGGTCGACAACACCCTCTCGCACGGCCGGGTGGTCGACGACACCCAGCGCGGCGCGAACGTGCAGGCCATCCGCGACTTCAACGACCACGCCTCCGCCGACGAGCGCACCGAGGCGGTGCTGCTGCCGATCGGCGACGGCCTCACCTTCGCCCGCAAGAAGTAGCCTGTCCATCACCGTGCGTGTTCGCGGTCCGCGCCGCCGCTGATTCGATTACGGTTGGGATGCGGAGCGGTACAGGAGGTGGAGCGGTATGCCCATCCAAGTCGCCGTCTGCGGTCCCAGCGACGCCGGCGCCGAACTCTCCCGGCAGGCCCACGAGGTGGGGCGGCTGCTCGCCCAGCGCTCCGCGGTCGTCATCTGCGGCGGATACTCCGGAGTGATGGGCGCGGTCGCGGCCGGCGCCCGCTCGGCCGGCGGCATGGTGATCGGCGTGCTCTCCGGCGCCGACCGCTCGGGAGCCGCCCCCGGCCTGTCGGCGGTGCTCCCCACCGGCATGGGCCAGGCGCGCAACAACATCATCGTCAACGCCGCCGACGCGGTCATCGTGATCGGCTCGTCCTGGGGCAGCGTGTCGGAACTGGCCCTGGCCAAGCGGCGCGGCGGCATCCCGGTCGTCCAGCTCGGCGGCTGGCGCATCTACGACGCCGACGGCCGCCCCGTCGAGGGCATCGGCCACGCCGACGACCCCGAGGACGCCGTCCGCCAGGCCCTCGGCTCCCCCGTGCACCTGCCCGCCACCGGGCCCAACGGCCTCCGTTAGCCGGACCCAGAGCACGCGCGGCACCACCACCCTGGCCTGGTCCTCCAGGATCAGGTAGCCCGCCATGCCCTCGCGGTCGTCACCGAAGCCGTGCACGCGCATGCCAGTGTCCGGACGGCGTCGGTTGTAGGCGTCGCCGCTCCATGGCGCGAGTTCCAGGACGGTGATGAGCGAAGCGAAGGATTGCAGAGCCTTGCCCGGAAGCGCCGTGATCTCCTCGACCGCAAGATCTTCGAATTCTACGGAATACACTCAGGCGCCCAGCTGCGACCTGAGTTCGCTCCACGACCGCGTCGGCACGTGCTCCCCGCGCTGGAGGCGCTCGGCGGTGGCCGGCATGGCGCGGTGGCCCGCGGCGTCGGTGGATGAGGACCAGGCGACGCGCCACCAGCGTTCAACGAAGGCAGTGAGCGGTGTCAGGTCCAGCGACTCCGTGGCTTCGACCATGATCGCGCGGAACTCCTGGTCGAAGGCTCCGACCTCTTCAGGAAGGAGCGCGGCACGGATCGCTCGGAGATTACGCTCGGGCACACGCCGAGCGGCGCCTTCGTCATGAGTCTCGCGCGCGTGTGCGTTCATACGTCGGCCACTTCGTTCCACCGCTGCGTAGTCCGTGGCCCGAGTGTATTGCGGTCGTGGTGGTCCAGCGCTCCTTCAGGGCTGACGTTCTCGCATCCGCCGATCGCCGTGTCGATGCGTCGCCCCAGACAGAGGTTGGTCCCGGGGACCCGCCAGAACCCCCGGGACCGTCCGTCCCTCATCCTTGACCGCAAAGCTATCACCGAAAACGACTTCTTTAGCCGTAAAACGCTGTCCGCATCCGGACAGCGTGATTCCGCTCGGCTCGGGATGCCGTGCTGAATCCGGATGGGGACACTTCAACCGAGGCACTGCGGATGGCGGGTGGGCGGGCCGGCCGGAGGTAGCGCGGCCGTTCTTACCGTCCGCCGGACGTGGACTACGACAGCTATATCGATCCCATCCAGCCTGGTGAAGGCAGGGGCCAGGTCGTCTTCTTCCAGGAGGACCCCTGGCCCTGGAACATCTGGCCCTTCACGATCGGGGCCGAACGCTGCACCGACCATGACACCTGCATGTACGCGGTGACGGCGGACGGGCGGGAGTTCACCTACGGGCCGCCGCTGTGCGAGGACGAGACCTGGATGGTCTCCGACTGACGGAGGGCGGGAGCGGCCGACGGGCGCCCGCCGCGTCACACCGGTCCGGGAGGCCGCGCCGGGCCGCGGGTGTGCGCCCGGACACCACGCCGCGCGGGCGCCACTCCGGTAGCTTGGGACCTCATGCGCCTGCTGCACACCTCCGACTGGCATCTGGGCCGGTCGCTGCACCGCGAGGATCTGCTGTCCGCCCAGGGCGCCTTCGTCGACCACCTGGTGGAGACGGTGCGCGCCGAGCGCGTCGACCTGGTGGCGGTCTCCGGCGACCTCTACGACCGGGCCCTGCCGCCCGTCGACGCGGTGAGCCTGTGCGACGAGGCGCTGGCGCGGCTGCGCGACACCGGCGCGCGGGTGGTGGTGATCAGCGGCAACCACGACTCCGCGCGGCGGCTCGGCTTCGGCGCGGCGCTGATGGACGCCGCGGGCGTGCACCTGCGCACCGAGCCCGACGCCGTCGGCACCCCGGTGCTCGCCGAGGACGCCCACGGGCCGGTCGCCTGCTACGGCATCCCCTACCTGGAGCCCGAACTGCTCCGGCAGCCGTGGGAGCTGCCCGAGCGCGGCCACACCGCGGCGCTGACCGCCGCCATGGACCGCGTCCGCGCCGACCTCGCCCGCCGCCCGGCCGGCACCCGCTCGGTGGTGCTGGCGCACGCCTTCGTCAGCGGCGGCGAGCCCTCCGACAGCGAGCGCGACATCAGCGTGGGCGGGGCGTCCTCGGTCCCGGCCGGGGTCTTCGCCGGAGCCGACTACACCGCGCTGGGCCACCTGCACGGCCGCCAGCGGATGGCCGACGCGGTGCGCTACTCCGGCTCGCCGCTGGCCTACTCCTTCTCCGAGGTGGACCAGGTGAAGGGCTGCTGGCTGGTGGAGCTGGACGCTTCGGGCCTGGCGGGCGCCGAGTTCGTCCCCGCCCCGGTCCCCCGGCGGCTGGCCCGGCTGCGCGGCCGGCTGGCCGAGCTGCTCGCCGACCCGGCGCACGCCCCGCACGAGGCCCACTGGCTCCAGGTCACCCTCACCGACCCCGTCCGCCCGCGTGCGCCGATGGAGCGGCTGCGCGCCCGCTTCCCGCACACCCTGCTGCTGGACTTCGCCCCCGAGGGCGGCGGCCCGGCCGACGACCGCAGCTGGACCGACCGCGTGCGCGGCCGCTCCGAGACGGACCTGGCACTGGACTTCGTCGCCTGGGCCCGCGAGACCGAGGCTGACGACGCCGAGGCCGCGCTGGTCCGCACCGCCTTCGAGGACCTGCGCGCCAAGGAGGCGAACCGCTGATGCGGCTGCACCGGCTCACCGTCACGGCCTTCGGGCCCTTCGCCGGCACCGAGCAGGTCGACTTCGACGCGCTGTCGGACGCCGGGCTGTTCCTGATCCACGGCCAGACCGGCGCCGGGAAGACCTCCGTGCTGGACGCCGTCTGCTTCGCACTGTACGGGCGGGTGCCGGGGCTGCGCGACCAGGCCAAGACCCTGCGCAGCAACCACGCCCCGCCCGACCGCGCCCCCGAGGCGGTGCTGGAGGCGACGGTGCGCGGCCGGCGGCTGCGCGTCACCCGCTCCCCCGCCTGGGAGCGGCCCAAGCGGCGCGGCGAGGGCACCACCACCGAGCAGGCCCGGGTGGTGGTCGAGGAGAGGCTGCCCGGCGGCTGGAGCGCGCTGACCACCCGGCTGGACGAGGCCGGGCAGCTGATCGACCACCTGGTGGGCCTCTCCCTGGACCAGTTCTGCCAGGTGGCGCTGCTCCCGCAGGGCGAGTTCGCCCGCTTCCTGCGCTCGGGCGCCGAGGAGCGGCGCCGCGCGCTGGAGAAGATCTTCGCCACCCAGGTGTTCACCCGCGCCGAGGACTGGCTGGCCGAGCACGCCCGCGTCCGGCGCCGGGCGGTCGAGCGGGCCGAGGACGACGTGCGCTCCACCGTGCGCGCCGTCGCCGAGCAGGCCGCCGCCGACCATGCGAGCGCGCCCGAGGAGCTGGCGGAGCTGCACCCGTGGTCGCGCGGACTGGCCAAAGCCGTCCGGGAGGCGGCCCTGGACGCCGCGTCGGCGGCCGAGCGCGCCGATGCCGAGCGGACGCGGGCCCGCGCCGCGCTGGCCGAAGGGGAGCGGCTGCTCGGCCTGCGCAGCCGGCACGCCGAGGCCGCGCGGCGCCGGGCCGAACTGGCCGCCGACGACGGCCGCGCGCTGCTGGACGAGCGGCTGCGGGCGGCCGAGCGCGCCGCCGGGGTGGTGCCGCTGCTGCGGGCCGCCGACGACCGCGGCGCCCGGCTGGAGAAGTCGCGGCTGACCGCGCGGGACCGGCTCGACCTGGTGCGCGGCCTGCTCGCCGAGCCCCCGCCCGCCAACGCTCCCCCGTCCGAGGGAGCCCTGGCCGAGGCCGAGCGGGTCCGCCGCGACGAGGCGGCCCGGCTGGAGCAGCTGCGCGGCGAGGCCGAGCGGCTGGAGGAGGTCACCGCCGAGCTGTCCGGCCTGACCGCCGATATCACCGGCCGCGAGGCCGACCGCGGCGAGGCGCTGCGGCTGCTGGCCGAGCTGCCCGCCGAGCGCGACCGGCTCCGCGCCGAGCTGGCGGCCGCCCGCGCGGCGGCCGAGGCCGCCCCCGCCGCCCGGGCCGAGCACGACGCCGCCGAGCGGCGCCGGGCCGGCGCGGTGCGGGCCGAGCGGCT
Source organism: Allonocardiopsis opalescens (assembly GCF_003002095.1). Taxonomy (GTDB): domain Bacteria; phylum Actinomycetota; class Actinomycetes; order Streptosporangiales; family Streptosporangiaceae; genus Allonocardiopsis; species Allonocardiopsis opalescens. Next base: position 208,775 of record NZ_PVZC01000006.1, read on the forward strand.
CGCCGCCGAGCTGGCCGAGGCCGAGACGGCGGAGCGTGCCGCCACCGACCGCGCGCAGGAGCTGCGCGACGCGCTCCTAGACGTCCGGCAGCGCCGCCTGGACGGGATGGCGGCCGAGCTGGCCGGCGCGCTCGCCGCCGGGGCGCCCTGCCCGGTCTGCGGCTCCGCCGAGCACCCCGCACCCGCCCGCCCCCGCGACGGCGCGCCCGACGCCGCCGCCGAGCGGGCGGCCACCGAGCGCTACGAGGCGGCCGACACCGAGCGCCGCCGGGCCGAGAACCGGACGGTGCGGCTGCGCGAGCAGCACGCCGCCGCCCGAGCCGAGGCCGAGGGGCGCGAGCCCGCGGCGGCCGCCGAGGAACTGCGCCTGCGGGTCGAGCAGCTGCGTGCGGCGGCGCGGGGCGCCGACGACGCGGCCCGGCTGGAACGGCGGCTGGCCGAGCTGGACGGCGAACTGGACGCGGCCCGCGAGGCCGACCGCGCGGCCGAGGCGGCCGCCACCCGGCTGCGCGCCCGCCATGCCCACCTGGCCGCCGAGGCGGAGCGGCTGCGTGCCCGGCTGGACGCCGCCAGGGGCGCCGACCCCACCCTGAGCGCCCGCGTCGACCGGCTCGGCCAGGAGGCCGAGCTGATCGCCGCGGCGCTGGCCGCCGTGCGCGACTGGGCGGCCGACGAGCGCGAGGCCGAGGGGGCGCTGGCCGCCGCCCGGGCCGGGGCCCGCGCCGCCGGCTTCGAGGACCTGCCGGCGGCGCGCGCCGCCGCCCTGTCCGACGCCGAGCGCGGCGAGCTGGGCCGGCGCGCCCGCGCGCACGACGACGAGCTGGCCGCCGTCACCGCCGAACTGGAGCTGCCCGAGCTGATCGCGGCCGCCGCGGCCGAACCGCCCGACCCGGCCGCGCTGCGGAGCGCCGCCGAAACGGCCGAGAGCGGCTACCGGCGAATCGACAGGGACGCGGTCCGGCTGGTCGCGAGCGCCGACCGGCTGGACGAGCTGGCCGACGAGCTGGCGGCCCGGCTGGACCGCTGGCGGCCGCTGGCCCGCGCGCACGCGGTGGCCGACGGGCTGGCCCGGCTGGCGGCCGGTACCTCGGGCGACAACCAGCGGCACATGCGGCTGTCGGCCTACGTGCTGGCCGCCCGGCTCGAACAGGTGGTCGCGGCGGCCAACGAGCGGCTGGGGCACATGTCGGGCGGCCGTTACGCCTTCCGGCACAGCCTGGGCCGCGCGGCCGGCGACCGCAGCCGCTCCGGCGGCGGGCTCGGCCTGCTGGTCTCCGACGCCTGGACCGGCCACGACCGCGACCCGGCCACCCTGTCGGGCGGGGAGACCTTCATCTGCTCGCTGGCGCTGGCGCTCGGGCTGGGCGATGTGGCGGCGGCCGAGGCGGGCGGCACCGAGATCGCCACCCTCTTCGTGGACGAGGGCTTCGGCAGCCTGGACGAGGCGACGCTGGACGAGGTGATGGACGTGCTCGACGGCCTGCGCGACGGCGGCCGGGCCGTCGGCATCGTCAGCCACGTGCCCGACCTGCGCGGCCGGATCACCACGCAGCTGCACATCCGCAAGGGCGCGCGGGGCTCCACCGTGCGCGCCGGCTGAGCGGGCGGCCCCGGACGCGGCAGGGCCCCGCCGCGGTGCGGCGGGGCCCTGCGCACGGCGCGGACCGATCAGGCCTCGGCCGATCCGTCGCCCAGGTCGACCTGGCGGCGGCGGGTGGACGCCAGCAGCGCCCCACCGGCCAGCGCGGCGGCGGTGCCCACGAGCGCGATCGTGCTCGCGGCGTCGCCGCCGGTGACCGGCAGCACCTCCGCGTCGTCGTCGCCGTCGTCGCCACCGGTGTCGTCGCCGTCGTCGTCGCCACCGTCGGCCGGGGGCTCACCGGGCTCCCGCGGCGGCACCGGGTCGTCGGGGTCGTCCGGGTCCTCGGGCTCCTCAGGCGGGTCCGTGGGGTCCGGGGCCGGCGGGTCGGTGGGGTCCGGCGGGTCGGTCGGGTCCGGCGGATCCGTGGGGTCCGGCGGATCGGTCGGGTCCGGCGGGTCGGTCGGGTCCGGCGGATCCGTGGGGTCCGGCGGGTCAGTCGGGTCCGGCGGGTCGGTCGGGTCCGGCGGATCCGTGGGATCCGGCGGGTCGGTCGGCTCCGGCCCCGGGTCGACGATGTCGTTCAGACCGTCGCTCACCCCGCCGACGACCTCACCGAGGCCGTCGGTGACACCGCCGACCACGTCGGTGATCGGGCCGCTCTGCGGCTGCGGCGCCGGCGCGGCGGCCGCGACCGGCTCCACCCGGGCGATCTGCTCGGAGACCGCGTTCACCTCGGCCTCGGACGCTTCCTCGTAGCCGGCGTCGGACACGGTGTCCGCCGAGGCCGCTCCCGCGGCGAACGGGGCGAGCCCGATCGCGAGCGCCGGAACGATCGGGAACAGCAAACGCCGCCTCATCGACCGCTTCCGGCCATCTTCGTTCTGCGCACCACTGTTCTGTTCAGGCATCCCCTCTACCGTTCTGCAGTTGCCGATGATGCCCGGCTCCAGCTGGATCGGTGACCGAGCACCGGGTGAAACGTCAATCCAGCGCGGGCTACTGATACCACAGCCGGTAAATGATCGCCACGCACGGAACAGGTGCGCGAACTTGACATATCGAGGCGTTATCAAGCCGTGTCGCGCCCGCTACCGGTGCGGGCGCCACCGGGACAGGAGCATCAGCCCGCCGCCCGCCACCACCGCGACCCCGACGGCGGCCAGCAGCCAGCCGAGCGACGCGCCCGTGCGCGGCAGCTCGCCCTCCGGTGGAGCGGGTCGCTCCGAGGGACCGCGCGAGGGCTCGGCCGGCGGCTCCGAAGGGGTCGGGGACGGCCCGCGCGAGGGCTCGGCCGGCGGGCTGGACGGCTCGGGCGTCGGCGTGCGCGAGGGCAGTTCGTAGGGGGGCGACGAGGGCCGCTCGTACGGCGGCTCCTCCGACGGCTTGTCCGGCTCGGTGGGCGGCCCGTAGGGCGGGACGTCCGGCTCGCTCTCCTCGGGCGCGGGCCTGTCGGGCTCCGACGGCAGCGGCCCCGAGGGCTCGCCGTACCCGGGCGGCGTGGCATAGGCCGGTCCGCCGTCGTAGCCGTAGTCGTCCGCCGCGAGGGGCGCGGCTCCCGCCCCGATGCCCATCGCCGCCAGGCCGATGGCGGCCGCCGCCACCGCCGCGGCGCGACGCGCCATGCGCTCCGGCGTCCGACGTCCGCGCTGTGTCCTGGTCCTGTCCACACCCACCGGAATTCCCCGTTCGCTGACGAGCGGACTCACCGTCCGCTCACTGTGTGAAGTCGATCAACTACTAAACGAGGTCAACGGTAGCAAGGTAACGGCCCGGAAGGGCCTGGGATCGCCGAGCCGGGCGGTGGACCTCCGGTTATTCGCGCCGCTGCCCGCCCTGCGCCCGGCGGTCGAGTTCGGCCAGGTAGGCGTTGTAGGCGTCCAGATCGGAGTCGCCGCCCGCGCCGCCGCGGGCGGCGTGGCGCTCCCGGCGCCGCTCGGTGCGCTCGTCGTCGCGGATCCACTGCACGAAGAGCGCGGCCAGCACGATCAGGTTCGGGACCTCGCCGAAGGACCAGGCGATGCCGCCGCCCGCGTTCTGGTCCTCCAGCACCGTGGGCCCCCACGGCCGTTCCACCAGCGCGTACCACTCCGGTGCGATCGGCCCGCTCAGGCTCATCAGCGCCATGCCGAAGAAGGCGTGGAAGGCCATCGTGACGAACAGCAGCAGGATGCGCAGCAGGTGCGGGATCGAGCGCGGCGCGGGGTCGACCCCGATGATCAGCCAGAAGAACAGCGCGCCCACCAGCAGGAAGTGCACGCTCATGTAGAGGTGCCCCAGGTGGTTGTTCATCAGGTAGCCGAACAGCGGGGTGAAGTACAGCGCGAAGGTGCTGCCGACGAACAGGGCGGTGGCCACCAGCGGATGGCTGAGCACCGCGAAGAAGCGGCTGTGCAGCGCCAGCACCAGCCACTCGCGCGGACCGCGGTCGCCGCGCCGCTCGGCCGGGCGCAGCGCGCGCAGCGCCAGGGTGACCGGGGCGCCCAGCACCAGGAAGATCGGGGTGACCATGTTCAGCGTCATGTGCTGCACCATGTGCACGCTGAACATGATCGGGGCGTAGCTGGCCACACCGGTGAGGTTCACCGCCACGACGGTGAGGAGCCCGATCGCCCAGGAGACGGTGCGGCCCAGCGGCCAGCGGTCGCCCCGGCGGCGCAGCCGCAGCAGTGCCGCCGCGTACAGGCCGCCGAGCACCGCCACGAGCAGGATGAAGAAGAGGTCGGGCCGCCACAGGGTGAGCAGCGTCTGCGCGCTGACCGGCGGCGGCATCGAGAAGCCCAGCACCTCGCGTACGGGGTCGACGGTGCCCTCGCGCGGCGGCGGCGGCGCGGTGCGCGCCAGCGCCACCGCGAGCCCGATGACGGCCGACATCAGCACCACCTCGCCGCCGGCCAGCCGCAGGAAGGCGTGCCTGCGGCCCTCGGCCAGCGCGGGCAGGGTGACCGTGCGGTGCCGCCAGCCCAGGTAGCCCAGCACGGCGAAGCCGATGGTCTTGGCCACCATGAGCAGCCCGTACGGGGTGGTGAACAGCTGCCCCACGTCGCTGAGCCGGGCCAGCGCGCTGGCCGCGCCGCTGACCGCGACCCCGATGTAGGCCCACAGCGCGACCCTGCTGTAGCGGTGGGCCGCCGTGGAGAGTTCGGCGCCGCCGCGCAGGGCGTACCAGACCACCGCGCACAGCCCGCCCGCCCACACCGAGATGGTCAGCACGTGCAGCGCCAGCCCGGTGGTGGCGAGTTCGTGGTTGCCGGCGGCCGCGGCGTGGCCGGTGAGCGGCGGCGGCAGCAGCGCGACCAGCGCCGTGGCGAGCAGCGCCAGCGCGGCGGGCGCGCCGGTGGCGGTGCGGCCGAACAGCGCGACGGCGGTGACCAGCAGGATGACCAGCATCAGCGCGACGCCCTGGTCGACCTGGCCCGCGTAGCTGGTGATCTGGTCGCCCACCAGTTCGGTGACGGGGTAGCCGAAGATCTCCGAGAGCTGGAAGACCAGGGTGGCGGCGGCGGCCACCCCCCACAGCAGCGCCGTCCACGACGCGGCCCGCACCAGGCCCTCGGCCTCGGTGCTCAGCCGGCCCTTGGCCGAGGGCAGCCCGACGGAGGCGAGCAGCAGCAGGCCGACCGTGAGCACGGCGGCCACGTCCATGACGTGCCGGCTGACCGGCAGCCCCCACCGGGTGAGCGCCCCCGCGTCGGGCAGGCCGGGGATGACGCGGGCGGTGACGCTGCCGCCCAGTACCAGGCCGAGCAGGAGCGCGACGGCACCCGCGGCCAGCGCGGCCGCCGCGATGAACGGCAGCGCGCCGGGGTCGCGGCCGCCGTCGGCGCGTCCCGGGGCGCTCTCCTTGCTCAGGCTGTCAGTCACGTCACTCCTCAGGGGGACCGGGCTCGCCGCGCGGCCCGGCCCAGCGGCGGATCACCAGCACCGCGGCGAGCACGCCCACGGCCATGCCGACGACCGCCCACAGCCAGGCGGGATCGACCTCGGGCAGCGGGACCGGCCAGGCGCCGGGGGACGGCGAGCGCGGTGTCACGCCCTAAGGGTAATGACGGTTCCGGGAACGGGGACACCGGTCCCGGCCGGGCGTCAGTGCGGACTCACCTCCGGGTGAGGGCCCGGAAGCGGCGGCGCAGCCCGCCGGGCACCATCGCCCTGCCCCACGACGGCGTGCGCCGCGCCAGGCCGAGCGCGATGCGGCGGCCATGCAGTACCCACTGGGCCCGCGTCCAGGCGCGCAGCCGGTCGGAGCGGGTGGGCGCGTAGCCCGCGCGGTAGTCCAGCCGCAGCTGGGCCTGGCGCGCGGCCAGGCGGTGCCGTTCGGCGACGCCGCGCCAGTGGGCGGCCTTGCCCTGCCAGTCGGTCAGCTCCTTCTTGCGGCCGGTGACCTCGGCGGCCGGCTGGAAGGCCCACTCGGTGCCGTCGAGCAGGAAGTCGTCGAACAGCTCGGCCACCACGTCGTCGAGGTCCTCGCCCTCATCGCGCACCCGCTCGGCGCGGGCGAAGGACATCGAGCGCTCGAAGCGGGCGGTGGCCGGCGGGCGGCCGTCGCCCGACGCCATGGACAGCTGCACCAGGCCGAGGTCGCGCTGGTCGGCCAGCCGGATCAGCCGCTGCAGCGCCCCCGAGGTGGGTACCCAGCCGGCCGGGACCACGAAGCGGTACGGCACGGCCCGGTCGCGGCCCGGGTCGGCTTCGACCAGGCGGACGCGCTGGTCGGTGCGGTAGTTCTCCCGCAGCAGCCGCAGGTCGAACTGGGGGTCCTGGAGCGGGTCGCCGCGGCGGTCCGACAGCTCCGACCACGGGCCCACCAGGCTGACCCGCACGTCGGTGACGGCGCCGCCCAGCAGGCCGTCGACGGTGGCGATGACGTCGGCGGCGTCCGCGCCCGCCGCGTGCACCACCGCGTCGATCCCGGGCACCTGCCACTGCCGGCCGGCCGCGCCGCGCCGCCAGCGCGGCTGCGGCACCCGCTGGTTCACCAGCGGCTCGCGGTAGCGCTTGCCGGTCTCCCTGTTCTGCTGCATCTGGGTGAGGCCGAGGTGCCAGCTGCTGGCCCGGGGGTCCAGTTCGGGGATGAACACCGCGCCGGTCTGCGCCAGCCGGTAGCCGAACTCGCTGTCGCCGCCCAGCAGCAGCGCGCGGTCCATGCCGCCGGCCTCGTGGTAGAGCTCGCGGCGCAGCGAGCCGGTGGCGCCGACGTAGACGTGGTAGGAGCGGTGCCCGGAGGTGCGCAGGGCGTCGGAGCGCTCGATGTGCTCGTCCACCCAGTGCGCCTGGCTCTCGGCGAGGTCGAACAGCGCGGCCGCGGCGCCGTCGGCGACCGCCTTGGCGGCCTCCTCGGGGGTGGGGCGGCCCTCGGTGTAGGGCACCATCCGCTTGTGGCCGAGCACCACCAGGTGGTCGGCGAGGTGGTGCCAGCGGGCCTGCGCCTCGACGTGCTCGCGGAAGACGAGCATGTCGGAGTCCAGCCGCAGCACGATGTCGCCCTCGGCGGCGAGCACGCCGCAGTGGAAGGCGTGCCCGGAGCCCCACTTGCCGTCGTCGCTGGTGATCAGCCGGGTGCGCTCGGGCTTGATCTCCGGCAGCCGCAGCGGGGGCTCGCTGTTGTCGTCGACGACGATCACGTCGAGCAGCTCGGCCGGGTAGCTCTGCGAGGCGAGCGAGGCGAGGGTCACGTCGAGTTTGTGCTGGGCGCCGTAGGCGGGGATCACCACGCTGACGCTGAGCGTGGGCGTCCACGCGCCCAGCTCGGCGGGCTGGAGCGACCCGTAGTCGTTGTGCCGGATGCGCGGCTGACGCCCGCCCTGACCGCTGCTGTCCACTGTCGTGTGTCCTTCGCTCCGTGTGCTCCGGTGTTCGGTGTGGTCGCGCGGGCCTCAGCGCGCCTGGGCGCGCCGGGCGGCCGGCGGGAGGTCGGCGGGGTCCGGCTCCAGCAGCGCGCTCGGCCGGAAGCCGCGCCACTGCCGGGTGCTGCCGCGCAGGAAGTGGGTGTCCTCCGCCGCCCAGGTGTGGCCGTCGGCCGAGCGCCGCAGCACGTAGCCGAGGCCGTGGGTGCGGTACTCGCGCCCGCCGGCCTGGCGGGTGCCGAGCAGGAACTGGCTGTCGACGGCGCGCGGCAGCGGCCGGAAGCCGCCGACGGCGCCGAAGACCTCACGGTCGAACAGCAGGGAGCCGCCCGCGACGTGGGCGTCGGGCCGCTCGGCGGCGTTGCGCCGCCAGACGGTGCGGTCCAGCTCCGTCAGGTAGACGAACTCGTTGCGGCAGCCGACCACCTCGGCGCCGGAGTACAGCCGGGCCAGCGCCATGTCGGCGAGGTGCTCGGGGCCGTACCAGTCGTCGTCGTCCATCTTGGCCAGCAGCGAGCCGCTCGCCCGGGCGGCGGCGGCGTTGAGGGCGGCGCCGTACACGGTGCCGGCGTCCTGCTCGACCACGGTGACCGGGGTGGGGTGCGCGGCGACCGCGGCGGCGACCTCGGGGAGGTCCGCGCCGAAGCCGTGCAGGCCGAGCACCACCTCGGCGTCGACGTGGCGCTGCCGGGCGATCTGGCGCAGCCCGAAGCCGACCATGTCGGGGCGGCGGGTGCACAGCAGCACCGACACCACCGGCGGCTTGGGCACCGGGACGCCCGCCTCGGCGGCCAGCTGCCGCCAGCGGGCGTGGCTGCCGTGCCGGCGCAGCGCGGCGCGGCGCAGCCGGACGCTGTGCTCGTCGCGGTGCAGCGCGTCGGCGAGGTCGACCTCGGTGACGGAGGTGAGCAGCGGGGTGAGCTCGGGGCCGAGCAGGGCGGCGGCCCAGCCGGGCACCGGGTCGGTGATCAGCGGCACCCCGGCGGCGGCCAGCGCGACGACGGTGCGGGCGTAGCCGGCCGAGGGCTCGTGCCAGCCGAGCCGGATGCCGCGCAGGTTGCGCAGCCGGGCGATGTCGGCCCCGGCGAGCTGCCCGGAGCTGGGGAGGCGGCCGACGTAGCGGTCGTTGCGCACCACCCGCCACTCGTTGCGCTCCACCCGCAGCTCGGCCATGCCCGCCTCGGGCACCGGGCCGAAGCCGATCGGGTTCACGGCGCGCTCGTCGATCGGCGCCAGCGCCTCGGGGCGGGCGGCCGACAGCGCGTCGGCCTCGCGGTCGAGCACCGGCACGGTGGGGTCGATCCACTCGGGGTGGCCGCCGTCGGAGACGCGCAGCGCGACGTCGGACTTGACGGTGACCCGGCGGATCGGCACCGGCCCCTCGGCGCGGACCTCGACCGCGCGGGTGTCGCCGGGCCGCCAGGCCGCTCCGGCCGAGCCGGCGAAGGCGGCCAGCGGCGGAGGGCTGAAGGTGCGCGGGCCGACGCCGGCCACCGAGCGCACCACGAAGCGCAGCACCTCGTTGGCGCGGATCAGCGCGTCGAAGTGGGCGGCGAGGAGCCAGCCGGAGCCGGGCAGCCGGGTGACCGACAGTTCGTGGAGGTCGCCCCACTCGTACATGCCGGGCGAGGAGGGCACCGGCGCGGCGGCGTCGGCGGGGTGCTCCACGACGCAGATGACCGTGCGCAGCGACTTGGGCAGCAGGGTGCCCAGCGGCGCGACGCGGCGCAGGTCGGTGGCGGTGCGGGCGAAGACCACCACGGTGCCGGTCTGGTTGGGGATGACGCGGCCGGGCGAGGCGAGCACCCGGTCCAGCGGCACCTTGTCCAGGTTCATCATGGTGACCGAGCGGCCGCCGGTCCTGGGGACCGAGGTGAAGCCGGTGTGCCCGACCCACACGCGCCCGGGTCCGGCCGCCCGGAGGGCGGCGCGCAGCGCGGGCTGGGTGCCGGGCTTGATCGGTGCGGGAGTGGTCATCGCGGTACCGCCGTCTTCGCGGGCGTGCCGTCGGGGGCGGGGTGGCCGCCCGGGACGGTGTCGGGGAGCGGGACCGTCACCGTGGGCACGGGACGGTCGGCCTCGGCGGGCTCCAGCAGCGTGCTGGGGTGGAAGCCCTGCCAGCGCCAGGTGTCGCCCTCCAGGAAGAAGGCGTTGTCCTCGGACCAGGTGTGGCCGTCGCCGCGGCGGCGCAGCACGTAGCCGAGGCCGTGGCTGCGGTAGATGCGGCCGCCGGTGTCCAGTACGCCCAGCAGCAGCTGGGTGTCGATGGAGCGCGGGATGGGGCGGAAGCCGCCGATGGTCTCCAGCACGCTGCGGTCCAGCATCATGGTGCCGCCCGCGATGTGCCGGCTCAGCTTCTCGTTGCCGCGCCGGCGCCAGACGGTGAGGTCGTGCTCCTCCAGGTAGACGAAGTCCTGGCCGCAGCCGACCACGTCGGCGCCGGAGTAGTCGCGGGCCATCGCCATGTCGGCGAGGTGCTCGGGGCCGTACCAGTCGTCGTCGTCCATCTTGGCGATCAGCGGGCCCGCGGCCCGGCGGACCGCGCCGTTGAGCGCCATGCCGAAGATGGTGGTGCTGTCCTCCTCGATGACGGTCAGCGGCCGCTCGAAGCCGCGCAGCGCGGCGGCGACCTCGGGGATGTCGGCGGTGAAGCCGTGCAGGGTGAGCACCAGTTCCAGTTCGATCTCGCGCTGCCGGGCGACCTGGCGCAGCGCGAAGCCGACCATGTCGGGGCGGCGCGTGCACAAGATGACCGAGACGGGCGGCGGCGCGGGCACCGGCACCCCCGCCAGCACGCCCAGCTGCCGCCAGCGGGCGCGGGTGCCGTGGGTGCGGACGGCGGCGCGGCGCAGCCGCACGCTGTGCTCCTCGCGGCGGAGGTCGTCGCGCAGGGTCTCGGCGGTGGCGGTCTCCAGCAGCTCGGCCAGGGCGGGGCCGAGCAGCCGGCGGGCGGCGGCCGGGACGGGCGCGGAGTACAGCGGGATGCCCGCGACGGCGAGGCCGGCCACCGCGCGCACCATCGCGACCGGCTCGGCGCCGGTCCAGCGGACCTCGACGGCGCGCACCAGCCGGAGCCTGGCGGTGTCGCGGTTGGTGACGGCGCCGGAGTCGCGCAGCCGCAGCGGCGGGCCGTCGGGCGGGGTGACCACGAGCCCGTTGGCGCCGGCGGCGAGGGTGGCGAACACGTCGCGCACGCCGAAGCGCCAGCCGAGGGCGTTCACGCTCAGCTCGTCCACGGGCGGCACCGACTCGGGCCCGGCCAGGTCGGCGTCGCCGGCGGTGCCGAGGCCGGCGCGGTCGGCCACGGGCACCGGCGTCTCGGCCGGTGCGGGGCCCTCGGCGCCCACGCGCAGCACGACGTCGGCGGCCGGGGTGACGCCCAGTACGGGCAGCGGCCCGGCCAGTGGCATCGGCACCGCGCCGGGGTCGCCGGGGCGCCACTCGGCGACCGAGCTGCCGGCCAGCGCGGCCAGCGGGCGCGGGGCGGGCGGCATCCGCCGCCAGGTGACCTGGCGGGCCGCGATCGCCAGCACCCGCCCGGCCGGGACGGGCTCGGCGAGCCAGACGTCGAGCACCCAGCCGCCCTCGGCGCGGCGCAGCTTCAGCTCGCTGAGGCGCGGCAGCTGGCCCAGCTCGGCCGAGAGGGCGATGCCGTGGGACTCCGGCGCGTCCTCGACGCAGACCAGGACGTGGACGGCGTCGGGCAGCAGCGCGCTCAGCGAGGCGGCGCGGCGCAGGTCGGTGGCGGTGCGCGCGATGATGAGCACGGAGTCGACGGTGCCGGGCGGGTCGGGCACGTCGGCCGGTTCGGCCGGCTCGGGGCCCTCGTCGGGCAGCAGGTCCTCCGGCGCCACGTCCACCCGCGGGCCGGATTCGGCGGGCTCCTCCTCGGCCGGGACGGCGCGCAGGGCGAGTTCGGCGTCGACGTCGACGGCGTCGAGGTCGACCACCCGCTCGAAGGCGGCGGGGTCGACGGCGGCGCCGAGGCCGGCCCACCCGTCCACTCCGGCGAACCCGAGCCAGCTGCGGCCGGACGGCGGTTCACGCAGGACGCGTGCGCTCAGCCCGCCCATGCCGTACCCATGCGGTCGAGCGTCACTGGCACCTCCAGCGGAATGCGGTGGAAAAGGGCGGAACCCGGCCGGGCCAGCGCTCAGGCTAATGCCGCCCATCGGCTCCCACGCAGGGATCGCCGCCACCAGAACTGAACATCAGGTTAACGCGGCGAATCCGGCGAGAGCGGGCGCGCACGGACTCCACAGTCGCGCTGCGGCGATCGTACGCCATGCCCCGACCCGTCCGGGCCCAACGGCCATCCCCGGCTGTTCCCGGCATCTGCGGCATAGGGCGCATTCCGGCGGTCGGCCGCGGCGGGCGGGGTGTGCGTGCGAGCATCGCGACCGGGGTGCGCCGCCGGGCGGACCCGTGGGGAGGCGGGCGCTGTGGACGGGTTCGAGCTGGTGCTGCGGGCGCGGCGGGTGGTGGTGGCCGACGAGGTGCGGCCGGCGGCGGTGGCGGTGCGGGACGGGCGGATCGCCGGGGTGTTCGCGCGGGACTCGGCGGTGCCGGTGGCGCCCGGCGGGAGGGACGTGGACCTCGGCGCGGTGGCGCTGCTGCCGGGCGCGGTCGACGCCGATGTGCGGCCGGGCGGCGCGGACGGCCTGGCGCGGGCCGCGGCCGCCGCCGCCGACGCCGGGGTGACGACGCTGCTGGCGCTGCCGGGGCCCGGCGGCGCGGCCGAGGCGGCCGAGCGGGCCCGCGGTGAGCTCCGGGTGGACGTCGGCTGGTGCGCGGCCGTCACCCCCGATGCGGCACGGGCGGACCGGCTAACCGAGTTGCGCGCGGCCGGGGCGGCCGGCTTCGTGGCGCACCTGGCCGATCTCGGCGACGGCGTGCCGCCGCTGGACGACCGCGCGCTGCGCGCCGCGCTCCGGGCCTGCGGCGCGCTCGCGGGGCCGGCGGGCCGGGGCGCGGCCGCGCCGCTGCTGGTGCACGCCGAGGAGCCCTCGGAGCTGGCCGCGCCCGACGGTCCGGGCTTCTCCGCCTACGCGCGCTCGCGCCCGCCGCGCGCCGAGCGGCGGGCGATCGAGCGGGTGGTCGCGGCGGTGCGCGGCTCGGGCGGGCGGGCGCACCTGCTGCGCGTGTCGGCCGCCGACTGCGCCGGCCTGCTGGCCGCCGCCGTCGCCGCGGGCGTGCGGATCAGCGCGCAGACCAGCGCGCACCACCTGTGCTTCCCGGCCGAGAACGTGCCCGAGCGCGCGACGGCCTTCGCGACCGCACCGCCGATCCGCCCCGACGCCGCCCGGCAGGCGCTGTGGCGGGCACTGTTCGACGGGGTGCTGACCGGCGTGTCGGCCGGGCACGCCCCGGCGCCGCCGGGTGCGCGCACCGACGACTTCCGCACGTCGTGGCGGGGGGTCGCCTCCCTCCCCTACCTGCTGCCCTCGGTGTGGACGGCGGCGCGGCGGCGCGGCGGCACGCTGCCCTCGCTGGCGCGGTGGCTGGCCGCCGAGCCCGCCGCCGCCCTGGGCCTGGCCGACCGGGGCCGCATCGCGGTGGGGCTCCGCGCCGACCTGGTCGCCTTCGACCCCGAGGCGCCCGCCCCGCCGGTGCCGGCGGGCGGCGATCCGTCGCCCTACGCGGGCCACCCGCTGATCGGCGCCGTCCTGGCCACCTGGCTGGCGGGCCACCGCGCCGACACCGCCTCCGGCGGCCCGCCGCGCGGCCGCCTGCTCACCGCCGACCGCGCGGCCGCCCCGGCACACTGACCGCCATACCGTCGATTCTGCGGCTGCGCCACTCGAAATGATCAGATCTTGCCGATTGTCGGCAAGGTCACCGGATCCCTTCCACGGGCCGACTGGCGCCGACCGGTTCCAGGACGCACAGTGGAGTCAGGGTGCGGCCGGAGTCCGGCCGCCGGCATCAAGGAGGATGCTGTGAAGGTCGGGGTACCTCGCGAGGTCAAGAACAACGAGTACCGGGTGGCGATCACACCGGCGGGCGTGCACGAACTCACCCGGCACGGCCACGAGGTGGTCGTGGAGCGCGAGGCGGGCACCGGCTCCGCCATCCCCGACGCCGACTTCGCCGCCGCCGGCGCCCGGGTGGCCGGCAGCGCCGACGAGGTGTGGGGCGAGGCCGAACTCGTCCTCAAGGTCAAGGAGCCGGTGGCCGAGGAGTTCCACCGGATGCGCCCGGGCCAGACCCTCTTCACCTACCTGCACCTCGCCGCCTCGCCGGAGTGCACCCGCGCGCTGCTGGAGCGGCGCGTCACCGGCATCGCGTACGAGACCGTGCAGCTGCCCGACGGCACCCTGCCGCTGCTGGCCCCCATGTCTGAGGTGGCCGGGCGGCTGGCCGCGCAGGTGGGCGCGCAGACCCTGATGAGCGTCAACGGCGGGCGCGGCGTGCTGATGGGCGGGGTGCCGGGCGTCTACCCGGCCAAGGTCACCGTGATCGGGGCGGGCGTGTCGGGCCTGAACGCGACCGAGATCGCGGTCGGGATGGGCGCCGACGTCACCCTGCTCGACCTCAGCGTCGCCAAGCTGCGCGCCGCCGACGCCCAGTACCACGGGCGGCTGAAGACCATCGTCTCCAACCGCTACGAACTGGAGCGCGCCGTCCTGGACGCCGACCTGGTGATCGGCGCCGTGCTGGTGCCGGGCGCCCGCGCGCCCAAGCTGGTCACCAACGACATGGTCGCCCGGATGAAGCCCGGCTCGGTGCTGGTGGACATCTCCATCGACCAGGGCGGCTGCTTCGAGGACTCCCGCCCCACCACCCACGCCGAGCCCACCTTCCGGGTGCACGGCTCCGTCTTCTACTGCGTGGCCAATATGCCCGGCGCCGTCCCGCACACCTCCACCTACGCCCTGACCAAGGACACGCTGGCCTACGCCATCGCCCTGGCCGACCGGGGCTGGCGCACCGCCCTCGCCGAGGACCACAGCCTCGCCCAGGGCCTCAACACCCACGACGGCGCCGTCGTCAACGCCGCCGTCGCCGACGCCCACGGCCTGCCGCACCAGAAGCTGGAGAACGTGCTGAGCTGAGCGGGGGCCGCTAGGCCGCCGCCAGCCCGCAGCCGTCGCAGCGGTGCCCGCACACGCCCCAGGGCAGATCGAGGCGCCACGGGCGGCCGCACGAGGGGCAGGCGTCGGGGGCGGCCGGCTCCTCGCCGCCGGGGCGGTGCAGGTAGTAGTAGACCGGGCGGCCCAGGTGCGGGGCGGCGGCCAGGGCGGCGCACAGCTCGCGGCCGGACGCGCTGAGGTCGCTGCCGGCCGCCACCAGTTCGTGCAGGGCGGCGGCTTCCAGCGCGCCGCTCTCGATCCACAGCCGGTCGCAGGCGCGGTACTGCTGCTGCCAGTCCAGCACGCGGGAGCGGATCAGGTCGCCGGGGCCGGCCGGTATCCGGTACAGCGGCACGGTGCCGGAGCAGTCGGCGCAGCGCAGCGGGCTGTCGCGGTCCACGAAGGTGGTGTACAGCAGGTAGGCCGACGGAGTCTCGCAGCCGCACTCCGGTTCGCCGTGCGGGTCGGCGCCCAGCAGGCGCACCCGGGGCGCGCCGTGGCCGGCGGCCGCCAGTTCGGCCAGGGCGGCGCGCACGTAGGGGCCGTGGTGCTCCGGGTCGAGCGCGTCGGCGGCGGGCAGGCTGAGGTAGGCGTGCAGGGCCTGCTCGTCGGCGACGACCGGTGGAGCGGAGTCCAGCACCTGGCCGTTCTGGTGCAGGGCGCCCAGCAGCCGGGGCAGCGCGTGGTCGGCTTCGGCGGTGGGCCGGTCGGGAAGGGCCAGGATCAGGCGGGCGGTGTGCACGCCTCCAGTGTCGCGCCCCGGCCCCGGTACCGCCATCGCGATCGCGGACCGGGCGTGCCGGGCCTCACGCACCGCGCCGAGCCGGTACCGGCCGGTACAGGGGATACAGTCGAGGGAGCCATCCGATCGCACTCTCCGACAGGAGCAGCGTGTCCCGAGCCCAGCCGCAGCCCGTCGCGACGCACCGGATCACCGGACTCGAAGCGTTCCGGCTCCGGCTGCCGCTCACCCGCCGGGCCGAGCGCGAGGGGCGGAGCCGGCCCTTCCTGGAGCACATCCTGGTGCGGGTCGAAGACGCCCTGGGCAGCGTCGGCTGGGGCGAGATCACCCCCGTCACCGACATCTCGCAGGGCGCCGACACGCTCGACACCTGCTGGCGGCAGCTGCGCGAGGTGCTGGCGCCCGCGCTGCTGGACCACGACTGGACGCGTCCCGAGGAGGCCGGCGCGGCCTGGGCGCGGGTCAAGGGCGGCCAGGTCGCGCGGGCCGGGCTGGACATGGCCTGCTGGGACCTCTGGAGCCGGGCCAGGGGCCGGCCGCTGTCGCACGCGCTCGGCGGCACCCGCACCGCCGTGGCCACCGGCGTCACCCTGGCCGCGCAGTCCTCGGTGGAGCAGCTGGTGGAGCTGGTGAACCGGCAGGTGTCGCGCGGCTACCGCAGCGTCACCCTCACGATCGGCCCGGGCCGCGACATCGAGCCGGTGCGCGCGGTGCGCTCCACCTACCCGCACCTGGCCGTGCAGGCCGACGCTCGCGGCGGCTACCCGGAGACGCCCGAGTCGCTTGCCGCGCTGCGCGCCCTGGACGACTACGGCCTCGAACAGCTGCGCCAGCCCTTCGCGCCCGGCGCGCTGGTCGCGCACGCCCGCCTCCAGCGGCGGCTGCGCACCCCCGTCGGCCTGGACCTGTCGGTCACCGGCACCGACCAGCTCGACACCGCCATCGAACTGGAGGCGGCCCGCGCCGTCACCCTGCGGGTGCCGCTGCTGGGCGGGCTGACCGCCGCCCGCCGCGCCCACGACCGCGCGGTGGACGCCGGCTGGCTGGTGTGGTGCGGCGGCGGCCGCGAGTTCGGCGTGGGGCGGGCCGCCAATGTCGCCCTGGCCGGGCTGCCCGGCGTCAGCCTGCTCAACGAGCCGGCCGGCGCCGACCGCAACGGCACCGGGGAGCACGGCGACATCGTCGAACCCCCGGTCCGCGCCGACGACGGCGTGGTCGCGGTGCCGCTGGCCCAGCCGGGCCTCGGCCACGAGGTGGACGAGGCCCGCGTCCGCGCCCTCGCCGGCGCCGTCTGGCGGGCGTAGCCGGGACCGGCCGCCGCGCCTCAGTCGATGCGGACGCTCGTGCCGAACTCGAAGACGCCGCTCTCGCCGGGCTCCACCACGCCCACCTGTTCACCGGTGCAGTCCGGGCCGGAGTAGACGACGGCCCGGGTATCGGCGTCGTTCTGGACGCTCATCGGCCACAAACTCGCCGTGTAGCAGCCACTGGGATTCTCGAAGCGCTGGAAGCCCACGGTGAGGGTCCCCTGGGCGGCCTGGGCGGGTGCGGCCGACGCCACCGGCAGGGCGGTGGCCAGGGCGAGGCAGCCGAGGGCGGTCGCGGTACGGCGCATGGGTGTGCTCCTTCACGGGGTCGGGTGGCGACGATTCGCCGACACTCACTGTTCCCGCTCAACTACTTTCCGTAAACAATGCTGGTGGAGTCGGTCGCGGACCAGGCGCCCCGTCGCGCCGCTCCAGCGGCCCGCGTGCGGCCGGGGCCGGGCGTCCCGCGGGTGCGGCGGCCCCGGCCGAGGTCCCGCCCCGGCCCCGCCATGCGCCGCGTCGCCGGATGACCACGAACGGTGACCCCGTGACCAGGGCGTACGTCGGCGGGGTTGGAATGGTGCCACGGTGTGGCCATGTCTTCGTCGCCGTCGGGACACATTGCGGACGGCGGCGGCGTGTTTGACTTCCGATGGTTTCCGTCCACACGATCTCCGGAGGTCAAGGGTGCCCGCCCTCGATTCGTCCCCAAGCCCGACACCACCGCCGCGCAGAGCCGGCGGCGCCCGCCGCGGCCGCGCCGCCTGGCGCGCGCTGGCCGCGCCGCTGAGCCTGGCCGTCGTACTCGGCCTGGCCGGCACCGGCTACGCGGACCCGGCGCCGTCCGCCGGCGCCGACCCGGTCGCCGCCTCGGCCCCGGCCGCGGCGGCCGCGTCGTCGGGCGGCCCGGCCGCCGTCCCTCTAACGGCCGGCGCCTCGGCGGCCGAGCGGATCGACACCCGCAGCTGGGAGCGCCCGGTGGCGCCCGGGGTGGAGCTGGCGCAGGCCGACAGCTACGACCCGCGCGGCTGGCAGCGCATCACCTCGCTCAGCCTCGACCTGGACGGCGGCGCGCGGGTGGAGTACCTCTCCCCCGGCAGCGTGGCCGAGACCGAGGTCATCTCGGCGCAGGCCGACCGGGTCGGCGCCGTCGCGGCGATCAACGGCGACTTCTTCGACATCAACAACTCCGGCGCCCCGCTGGGCGCCGCGGTGGCCGACGGCGAGATCATCAAGTCGCCCACCCCCGACTGGCCGCGCGCGGTCACGGTGGACGCCGAGGGCGTCGGCCGGGTGCAGGACATCCTGTTCGACGGCACCGTCACCCTCCCCGGCGGCGAGCTGGCGCTGGACCAGCTGAACAGCCCGCAGCTGCGCAGCGGCGGCGTCGCCGCCTTCACCTCGCTGTGGGGCGAGTACCCGCGCTCGCGCGCGGTGCAGGGCGCCGCCCAGGTCACCGAGGTGGTCGTGGTCGACGGCGTGGTCACCGAGGTGCGCGACGCGGCGGGCGAGGGCCCGATCGGCGCCGACACCACCGTGCTGGTCGGCCGGGAGGCCGGGGCGGCGCGGCTGGCCGAGCTGGCGCCCGGCGACCCCGTCGCGGTCGACTACGAGCTGGCCGGGCTGGAGGGCGCCGCGCTGGACACCGCGATCGGCGGCCGCCAGCTGCTGGTCGAGGACGGCCGGGTGCGCGAGGTCAACGACGTGACGCCTGAGCCGCGCACCGCCGTCGGCTTCTCCGAGGACGGCACGGACATGTACCTGGTCACCGCCGACGGGCGGCAGGCCAACAGCCGCGGCGCCACCCTGCGCGAGATGGGCGAGCGCCTGCGCGAACTGGGCGCGCACGTCGGCCTGGAACTGGACGGCGGCGGCTCCTCCACCCTGGCGGCGCGGCTGCCCGGCGGTGACAGCGTGCAGGTGGAGAACGACCCCGGCTCCGAGACGGAGCGGCCGGTCCCCAACGGCCTCGCGGTCTTCGCCGCCGAGGGCAGCGGCCGCCTGGACGGGGTCTGGGTGGACACCGCGATCGACGCGACCGCCGCCCCCGGCGCCGGCCCGGTGGCCGGCGGCCGCCCCGACCGGGTCTTCACCGGCCTGACCCGCTCCCTGGTGGCCACCGGCCACGACGAGGCGTACGGGCCGGTCGAGGGCGACCCGGCGATCCGCTGGAACGCACGCGGCTCCGGCTCGGTCCGCGACGGCGTGTTCCAGGGGCGCCGCCCGGGCGAGGCGACCGTCACGGCCCGCGCCGGGTCGGCGCAGGGCTCCATCGAGCTCGAGGTGCTGGGCGAGCCGGTCCGGGCCGCCGCCACCGAGTCGCACGTCGCCCTGTCGGGCGCCGGAGCCACCGGGTCCTTCGGCGTCGTGGGCTTCGACGAGCACGGCTACACCGCGCCGATCGAGCCCGCCGACGTGCGCCTGGACTTCGATCCCGCACTGGTGGACGTCCAGCCGGGTGCCGACGGCTCGTTCACGGTGAGCGCCGTCGCCGAGTCCGGCAGCGGCACGGTCACCGCCGAGGTCGCCGGGCTGAGCACCAGCCTCGCCGTCACGGTCGGCGTCGAGGAGCGCGTGCTGGCCGACTTCTCCGACGCCGCCGCGTGGACCGCGGGCTCGGCGCGCGGCACCGCCCAGGTCGCCCCGGCGCCGGGCCGCGAGGGCGGCGAGGGCCTGCGGCTGTCCTACGACTTCACCCAGTCCACCGCGACCCGCACCGCCTACGCCATCCCGCCCGCGCCGCTCGCCGTCGACGGCCAGGCGCGCGCGCTGAGCATCTGGGTGGACGGCCGCGGCCGGGGCGAGTGGACCGCGTTCACCGTCATCGACGCCACCGGCCGCTCGCACTCCCTGTACGGGCCCTACATCACCTGGCAGGGCTGGCAGGAGCTGACCATCCCGGTGCCCGACGCGCTGCCGCAGCCGATCCGCGTCAGCCGCTTCTACACGATCGAGCTGGGCGCCGACCGCCAGTACAGGGCCGAGGTCGCGCTGGACGACATCAGCGTGCAGGTCGCGCCGACCGCCCAGATTCCGCCGTCCACCCCGGTGGCCGACGACGTGATCATCACCGACGGCACGGTGGAGGGCGCCGAGTGGCGCTTCGCGGTGATGTCCGACGCCCAGTTCGTGGCGCGCAACCCCGACTCGGAGTTCGTGCAGCGGGCCAGGCGCACCCTCCAGGAGGTGCGGGCCGCCGATCCCGACTTCCTGATCATCAACGGCGACTTCGTGGACGAGGCGTCCGACGCCGACTTCCAGCTGGCCGCCCGGATCCTGGCCGAGGAGCTGGAGGGCGAACTCCCCTACCACTACGTGCCGGGCAACCACGAGGTCATGGGCGGCGACATCGCCAACTTCCGCCGCCACTTCGGTGAGACGACCAGCACCTTCGACCACGAGGGCACCCGCTTCATCACGCTCGACACCTCGCGCGGCACTCTGCTGGGCGGCGGCTTCGAGCAGATCCGGCTGCTGCGCGAGCAGCTGGACGCGGCCGCGCAGGACCCGTCGGTCGGCTCCGTCGTGCTGACCCAGCACCACCCGCCGCGCGACCCGAGCCCGGCCGCGGGCTCGCAGCTCGCCGACCGCCGGGAGGCGGCGATGATCGAGGCGTGGCTGGCGGAGTTCCAGGAGGAGACCGGCAAGGGCGCCCTGTTCGTCGGCGCCCACGTCGGCCGCTTCCACGCCGCCGGCGTCGACGGCGTCCCGTACGTCATCAACGGCAACTCGGGCAAGGCGCCGTCGGCCGACGCCGACAACGGCGGCTTCAGCGGCTGGTCCCTGGTCGGCGTCGACCCGGTCACCGCCGCCGAGGCCGAGGCGGCCCGCGCCGACGCCTACGACGGCGGCCCCGACTGGGTCGGCGTCGAGTTCCGCCCGCACGTGGAGGACCTCGTCCTCGACACCCCGGACACCCTGGCCGCCGGCGAGTCCGCCACCGCGGGCGCCTCGGTCGTCCAGGAGGGCCGCCACGTGCCCGTCCGGTACCCGGTCTCGGCCGACTGGACCGGCACGGGCCTGCACATCGGCACCCCCGGCGGGCACCGCCCGAGCCACATCGCGAGCTTCGACCCGGCCACCGGCACCCTCACGGCGCTGCGCCCGGGCACCGTCGAGATCGCGGTCACCGTCAACGGCGCCACCCGCACGGCGACGGTGGAGGTGGCGCAGTAGCGGGAACGGTGCGCGCCCCCGGCCGGTGGCCGGGGGCGCGTCCGTCCGCTCCATCCGCTGCGGTTTTTCCGGTCGCAGCGGCCATCGGGCAGAGTGGGACCGTGTCAGAGCCGAGCTTGCCCGGGGGTTTCGTCAGCACCGTCGTCCGCGTCGGCGACACGGTGCGCCGTCCCGCGACCGCGCGGACGGCGTTCGTGCGCGAACTGCTGGATCTGCTGGAAGCGGGCGGCTGGCACGGCGCCCCGCGGTTCCTCGGTATGGACGATCAGGGCCGCGAGGTCCTCGACTACCTCGACGGCCATGTGGCCTGGGAGGCGCAGCAGCCCGCCGCCGTCTCGTCGGACGAGAGCCTGGCGGCGGTCGCCCGCCTGGTGCGCGAGTTCCACGGGCTGACCGCCGGAACCCCGCTCGCCGGAGACCAAGAGGTCGTCTGCCACAACGACCTGTCGCCGAAGAACACCGTCTACCGCCCGCTCGGCGGCGAACTGCGCCCCGTCGCCTTCATCGACTGGGACACCGCCGCGCCGGGCGCACGCGTCCACGACATCGCCCACGTCTGCTGGCAGTACCTCGGCCTGGGCCCCTCGCTCCCCGACACCGCCGCCGCGGCCCGGCGCATCCGCCTGATCGCCGACGCCTACGGCCTCACCGACCGCCGAGCCCTCGTCCCCACGATCCTGTGGTGGCAGGACCGCTGCCACCGCGGCATCGACGCCGGCGCCGACGCGGGCGACCCCGCGATGGCCCGCCTCCGCGCCGCCGGCGTGGTCACGGAGGTGCGAAGCGCCTACCAGTGGGTCACCGACCACCGCGACACGCTGGAACACGCCTTGCGCTGAACGCGCGGCGACACCGCGCCGGGCGGCATGGACGTTTTCGCGCATCGCCCGGTGGCCCTGGGAGGCGCGGAGTAGCGTGATCGGCGTTCTGCCGCCGTCGCGAAGGTGCCGCTCGTATGGGTCGGATGGTGCGGACCGCCGAGACCGCGAGTCCCGCTGACTACTGGGATCGGTACGGCCGAGGGCTCGCTGAGGAGAGTCCGGAGGAAGCGCTCAAGGAGGCCTTCGCATGGTGTCGGTATCCAGGTCACGGGCCGGGCGATGAACTGCTCGGCGAGCCGGCTTCGGCGCCGGTCACAGTTGTTCGGACTCAACGATCCACAGCGGACGCCCGTCGCCGCAGACCACCTTCTGGCCGTGAGCGGGTGTCAGGCTCGTTCGGATCACGTGTACGCGGTCCTTGCCCACGTCGGCGACCGGATCCCGGGGCGAGCGCATGAAACGATGCGTCCTCACCTGGTTGTGGATCTCTTTCGCGCTATTGGACCAGTCGATCGTTGAGAAATCGTCGTCCATGAAGCCCGCATAGGTGGCGGCGCTGTGGTCCTGTGGCGTGCCGGGGTCGCGCACTGCCGCGAGTGCGAGGGACTCGCGCAGCAGACGGTAGACGATCGGCAATGCTACAGCGCAGTAGCCGTCCCAAGTGATGTCGTCTTCAAGGGGTATGCCGTCCTGCTGCGCGAGGATGTTCCCGGTGTCGAAGTCGTCGTCCATCCAGTGCACGGTCACGCCGCCGGTCGGGTCGCCATTGCGGATCGCCCACAGCAGCGGTGCCGGGCCGCGGTACTTCGGCAGCACCGAGACGTGGACGTTCATCGCGCCGAAGTTCGGGAGAAGCCGCACCGCTCGGGGAAGCTTCCACGGGAACCCGAAGACGATCAGCAGGTCGACGCGGTAGTTCTCGATGGCGGCGGCGAGACCTGCCATGCTTTCGGGAAGTATCAGGTCCATTCCCGGTGGAACGGCTTCGAGGATGGCTGCGGTCGTCTCACCTGCTTCGGTGAGGTTCGGGCCACCCGGCCGAAGCGAACGACCGTAGAAATACACCACCGGAGGATGGCCGGCGTCCGTGCATGCGGCCTGGATCGTGTCGAACTCTGCCGGGCCGGAAGAGATCACGCCGACCCTCATGCTGTCCGACATGTTCGGCCCTCGTTCAGCGCGGATGTCCTGCCTGCTGTCGTCCGCATCGGCAGTAGTGCGCACATGGCTCAGACCAGCGTGTACTCGCTATGAGGGACGGCCAGCGCCCAGACCGACTCGAACGCGTCGGCGCACAGCTTGGCCACTTCCGGATCGGTGGTCAGTTCGTTGCCGATCCAGCCACCGTCTCCGGTGAAGTGGTTGAACAGCACGGTCGCGCCATCGAAGATCCAGAAGTCGTTTCCGGGTAGGGCCAGTCCGGAAGCGCGGGTGCGGGGCAGCCAGCGGACGTCCTCCCCCGCAGCGATGTTCAGCGGCGTGCCCTCGTGCTCGAACCGGATGTAGTCGGTGACCGGTTCGGAGACGATGCGGGCCCGGCGCAAGCGCACCCCGCGAGTTGAGGTCTTCCTCATCAGGTCCAGCCAGCTCGCCCAGCTCTCTGCGGCCTCCGCAGGTCCCCACCGTCCAGCCCGCCACTCCTCGAAGTCGGCCGCCTCCTCCTGGACCGCGTAGGTGTCGCGCATCTCCAGATGGCAGGCCGACTCCCGGCAGGCGCCGAACAGCCGGGCCCACCCATTCGCGTCAAGCGACTCCATCAGCACCGGCTCCTGGCAGGTAGTCGAACAGGGACTCGGGGACCCGCACAACCGTCTCCCCCGCGGGAATATTCATCTGCGCCAGGTCGGCCGGTTCGCTGACCACATAGCCCTGCACGATGAAGTCGCCGCTCTCCTCGTCCCGGTACAAACGGGGCGATCCGCCCTGCGCCGTTGCACCACCGATGAACACAATCCTCATGACCATCCCTACTGAGTCCCAGTGGAACAACCCGACATTCCTTGAAAACAATGAACGAAGTACGTGCCGTCCCGCCAGTCGACGATCTTCGCAATCACCTGCTTATACAAGATCGTCATTGGCGATGACCATGCGACTCGCACGCCGCAGACCACGCCAGATTTCGGACAGGTTATGCTAGGCAATCCCTGAGTTCAAGACCCGTACGACAGTGGACCGGCTCAGCCGACCTTGATTATCACGCAGATGGGCAGGGTGAGGCATGTGAGAAATAGACCACATGGAGAGGAAAGCGATCCGGCGGCCGGATCTTATCAGTGGAGCCGATCCGATTTCTCAGGCTCAGCAGAAAACGTGGTCCAGGCCCGAGAGGTCCGCGGAGACGTGCACTTCCACGCGGCGACCGCTCCGGCACCGCGCCCGGCCCAACTTCCCGGGGACGTAGGAGGCTTCGTCAACCGGGCCAGAGAACTGCGAGAACTCGACGACGCCCTCGGAGTCGTCACCGCAGGTCCCGCCGCCGAGACCGCCGCACCGCCGGTGGCGGTCATCGTCGGCACGGCAGGAGTCGGCAAGACGGCTCTCGCTGTTCGGTGGGCGAACAGGATGAAGGAGCAATTTCCGGACGGACAGCTCTACGTAAATATGCATGGGTACGATCCTGGGACACCAGTTGCCGCCAAAGATGTGCTTGCCCGTTTCCTTCGCGCCCTTGATCTTCCAGTGGACCGAATCCCCGCCGGGGAAGAGGCGCGTGCGGAGCTGTTCCGTACGTTTGTGGCGCGACGACGTATTCTTGTGCTCCTGGACAACGCGGTGACGGCCGGACAGATCCGGCCGCTCCTGCCAGGATCGTCGAGTTGCCCGGTGATCATTACGAGTCGCACCAGGATGTCTGGTCTGGTCGCGCGTGAGGGAGCGTTTCGCGTGAGTGTAGGGACTCTTTCCGAAGCCGAGTCCGTCCATCTGCTCCGCACCGTCATGTCCGGGTATCGCAGCAGCGAGGACGATGAAGAACTGGCCGAGCTGGCGCGCCTGTGCGCTCGGCTTCCTCTAGCACTGCGGATCGTCGCCGAACGCGCCGTCGTCCGTCCGCGGATGCCGCTGCGCGCGCTCATCGCGGAGTTGCGCGACGAGTCCGGCCTCTGGGACGCCCTGTCCACTGAGGACGCGGAGGAAGCGGACGCGGTCCGAACCGTGTTCGCCTGGTCCTACCGTGCGCTCAGCCCGCAGGCGGCGCGTGTGTTCAGGCTCCTGGGACTGCACCCGGGGCCGGAGATCGGCGTTGAGGCGGCCGCAGCTCTCACCGCCATGGCCACGTCCGAGGCACGCCGCCAACTCGACACCTTGGCCGGAGCGCACCTGTTAGAGGAGTGCGGCCACGACCGTTACCAGTTCCACGATCTCCTGAGAGCCTATGCCGTCGACCAGAGCCGCAGCGAGGATTCGGAGGCGGAGCGCCGCACCGCCCGGAGTCGCGTCTTCGGCTGGTACCTGCACGGTGCGTCCGCGGCCGCTCGATCGGCGTCGAGCGGCTACACACCGCCGGTCGAACCGGAACCGCTGCCCGCCGGTGTGATGGCCGCGGCCTTCGAGGACAGAAAGGCCGCGATCGCCTGGTACGAGACCGAACGGGACAATCTGAGCTCCGTGACCCGAGCCGCGCATGCCGCGGGAATGGAGCGGATCGCCTGGCAGATCCCTGCGGTCCTCACCATGATCATTGCGGATCGGGAGCCGGCCGACGCCTGGCTGCCGACCCAGCGGACGGCTCTGGAAGCGGCACGCCGGGCCGGTGACCGATATGGCGAGGCCATCACGCACGACAACCTGGGTATCGCCTACCGGCATCTGTTCCGCCTCTTGCAGGCCGAAGAGCACTTCACCGCTGCACAGACCGCATTTCGTGAGCTGGGCGACACGTTCGGGGACGCCCGGGCGACCAACGGCCTGGGCGTCTGCCATATGTTCGCGCACCGTGTCGAACGGGCCGCGAGGTGTTTCGAAGAGGCTCTGGCTTTGGTGAAGGAGCTGGGCGACCAGGCGTACACCGGCTATTTCACCCGCAATCTGGGCTGGGCGCTGCTGGAAGCCGAGCGGCTCGATCGGGCCGAAGCCTTGTTGCGACAGGCCGCCGAACTGCTCCGTGCGGTGAACGAGCCCCTGGAAGTGGCCGAGGCGCTGACCCTGCTGGCGGCGGTCCTGTGGCGGTCCCGCCGTTTCGGGGAGGCACAGGAGACCGCCGAGCGCGCATTGGCGATCGCCGGTGATTTCGATGGCACTCTGTTCCAGGCGCTCGCGCTGCTCGAACTGGGACGCATCGCGCTCGCACGGGACGACGGCGCTGAGGCCCTGCCGCACCTACAGCAGGCCGCGATCCTATTTCAGCAGGTCGGACGCCCTGATCTGCAGGCCGCCGCCTGGGATACGACCGGTGAGGCGTACCTGCTGCTCGGACGCACCGGCGAAGCCGTCGAGTTCAGTCGGCAGGCGTCCACTGCGCATCGCGGCAGAGGGGATCAGTGGGCACTCGCGATCTCGCTGTCGAACCTCGCCAAAGCACTGGCTGGAACTGGAGACCTCCGCGAGGCACGCAACCAGCAGCGCGAGGCGGTGCGGCTGCTCGCCGATTTCCCCGATCCCTCGGCCATGAGACGGCGAGCCGAACTCCAGGAGGACTCCGGTGGCGACTGAGAGGCGGGGCGGCGTCCAGCCCAAGGGACCTCGGAGTGCCCGTCGAGGAACTGCCGGCGCGGCACGAGGCGGGCAAGACCTACTTCGGGATCTGCCGCGGTATGGGCGTGGACGACGGCTCGATCCGCAGCCGGGTGGTGGCGGCCCGAGCCCGCCGGGTCGCCGGACGTGACCGGGCGGAACCGGGCACCGTTTGCGAAAAGCCCCAGGGGTAGACACAAGGCCATGGCAGCGACGACGAGCGGTAGCAGCGCGGGCGACCGGCAGAGTACGGCCGAGCAGGCCAAGGACCAGGCCAAGGACGCCGGTCGGCAGGCCAAGGAGGCCGGGCGGGAGGCCAGGGAGGCTGGGCGGGAGGCGTCGCGCAGCCGGTACTTCGAGGTCGCGGCGCGGGTGGGGCTGGCCGGGCGGGGGCTGCTGTTCCTGATGGTCGGGCTGATCGCGGTGCAGATCGCGGCGGGCGGGGGGTCGGGGCAGGAGGCGGAGACGTCCGGGGCGCTGCGGGCGGTCGCGGCCACGCCCGGCGGGGTCGTCGCGCTGGCCGCGGTCGCGGTCGGGCTGCTCGCGCTGACGCTGTGGCAGCTGGCCGCCGTCGTCTTCGGCGACCGCGACGACGCGCACCGGACCACCCAGCGGATCGCCGCGGGCGGGCGGCTGGTCGTGTACGCGGCGCTGTGCGTGACGGTCGTGGGCTTCCTGCTGGGCTCGGGCGGCGGCTCGCAGGACCAGGGCTCCGAGGCGGCCACCGCCCAGCTGATGGCGCTGCCCTTCGGGCAGCTGCTGGTGGGCGCCGCGGGCCTGGCCCTGATCGGCACCGGGTTCTTCTTCGGCTACCAGGGCGTGCGCGCGACCTTCACCAAGGACCTGCGGACGGGCGCCATGTCGCCGCCGGTGCGCGCGGCCGTGGTGTGGCTGGGCCGGATCGGGCACTGCGCCAAGGGTGTGGTGGCCATCGCGGCCGGGGTCCTGGTCGTGCAGGCGGCGATCACCTTCGATCCCGAGCGCGCCGAGGGCGTGGACGGCTCCCTGCGCGCCCTCGCCGCCGCCCCGTTCGGCCCGTGGGTGCTGGGCGGCACCGCGGCCGGGCTGGCGGTCTTCGGCGTCTTCTGCTTCTGCGAGGCGTACTGGGCGCGGCGCTGAGCGGTCCGGCCGCGCCCGGGCCGGGTACGCCGACCGGAACCCGGGGCGTCCCGCACACGCCGGTGAGCGCACCCGGCCTCACGCCGGTCGCGCGTACCCCTTCTGCACCAGGTAGCCGCCCCACTCCGACGCCTCGTCCTGGCGGCCGGTCTCCAGCAGGAGCTGCATCAGCAGGGTCATCGCCTCGACGTCCTCGGCGCGGGCGGCCTCGCGCAGCCAGTGCTCGGCTTCGGGGAGGCGGCCGGTCTCCTTGAGGAGGCGGCCGAGGTTGCGCTTGGCGGCGTCGTTGCCGGCCTGGGCGGCGTGGCGGAGCAGGCGTTCGGCCTCGGGGTACTCGCGGCGGTCCAGCAGGTCGCGGGCGAGGGCGTTCATGGCGGGGACGTGGCCGGACTGGGCGGCGCGCTGGAGGTAGGGCCGGGCCTCCGGGTAGCGGTTCTGGCCGTTGAGGAGGACGGTGAGGTTCCAGGAGGCGCCGGTGTGGCCGGTGTCGGCGCTGCGGCGCAGCCACTGCTCGGCCGCGCCGGGGTCGCGCTCGGCGAGGTCGTTGCCGATGTTGAACATGGCGTCGGGGTGGCCGCGCTCGGCGGCCCAGTGGTACCACTGGCCGCCCTCGTCGGCCCGGCCGGTCTCGCGCAGCAGGCTGCCGAGGTTGAACATGGCCTCGACGTCGCCGTTCCCGGCGGCCGTGCGCAGCCACTGCTCGGCCTCCTGGTGGCGCTGGGCCATGGCCAGGAAGACGCCGTAGTGGGTCATCGCCTTGGGGTAGCCGGTGTTGGCGGCGTGGTGGTACCACTGCTCGGCCTCTGCCGCGCGCTGGGTCTGGCCCAGCAGGATGGCGACCTGGAGGGCGGCCTCGGGGTCGCCGGCCGCCGCGGCCTGCCGGAACCAGTGCTCCGCCTCGGCCAGCCGACCGGCCCGCTTGAGCTGCATCCCGGGACTGTCCACCGCAGGCGTCCGCCTTCCGCACCGTAGTCTCGTGGCCGAGTTGTGCCCCGTGGCGCTCATGGTCACGCGGGGCGGGCCTGCACAAGGATACGGGCGCCGCCGCACCGCTTGCGGCGCTTTGGCGCACCGGCGGAGGCGCACGGCGGCGGGGCGGGCGGCCCGTCCTGCACCGCCCGCCCCGCCGGGTGCCGCGCGTCCTTGCTCAGCCGCCCGGCGGCGGGTCGGTCCTGCGGGCGGGGAACTGGTGGACGGCCTGGTAGGTGGGCCGGTTCTGCCAGGCGATCCTCGGCTGGGTGATGCCGCCGAGGGTGGAGTGCACGATGCTGTCGGCGCACAGCTGGTCGCCCGAATCACACTCGGCGTCGCCCGGATAGGTCGTCTCCCAGGGCTCGGCCGCCGCCTGGGCCAGGGTCTCCAGCAGCACCGCGCGGCACTGCGCGAGCTCTCCGCCGCCGCAGTAGGCGGTGCCGAAGCCGCCCTGGACCTCCTCGCCGAGCACGGCGCGCAGGTCCTTGTCGACGTAGCCCCACCAGCCGTACTGGAAGGCCGAGCCGCGGTG
The DNA here is from genome assembly GCF_003002095.1 of Allonocardiopsis opalescens. Taxonomy (GTDB): domain Bacteria; phylum Actinomycetota; class Actinomycetes; order Streptosporangiales; family Streptosporangiaceae; genus Allonocardiopsis; species Allonocardiopsis opalescens. Next base: position 237,616 of record NZ_PVZC01000006.1, read on the forward strand.
CGGCTGCGACTGGTTGGGGCTGCCGCCCGAGCCGCCCCCGCCGTTCTGGCCGCCCGACGGCGTCTCGTTGATCTGCACCAGCCGGGTCAGCTGCTCGTAGAGCGGGGTGCCGAGCCCGGGTTCGAACTGGGCCCGCACCAGCAGCGGCCACCAGGCGTCCAGGGTGTGGATCGCCTCCGCGTGCACGTACTCGCCGGCGCCCAGCTCCGGCTCGCGGCGCAGCGAGCCGTCCTCGTGCCAGGCGCGCAGCTCCGCGACGGCGGCCGCCAGCTCGGGGTCGTCCACGGGCGCGCTGTCGATGACCCGCAGCAGCTCGGGCAGCACCTGCTCGGCGCGCAGGTCGGCCACGCCGGCCTCCATCATGGTCTGCACCAGGGAGGCGCGGGTGAACGCGTGGCCCTCGGCGATCAGCGCGCTGATGCGCCCGTCGAGCAGGTCGCCGCGGTGCACGGCGCCCATCCCCCAGCCCGAGGTGTAGCCCGCGGCCTGCCGGTTGTTCCAGTTGGAGATGTAGTCCTGGTTGACCACTTGGGGCCGCTCGGCGAAGGGGTGGTAGCGGGCGCCGTTGTCGGCCGGGTTCCAGTCCTGCCACTGGTAGGCGGGTTCGGACCAGATCGGCAGGTTGGGGTCGGTGCCCTGCGCCCGCACCGGGTTCGCGCCGGAGTTGAAGAAGGCGATGTCGTCGGTGTCGGTGTAGAACCAGTTGAAGGCGTAGCCGACGTCGAAGGCGGCCCGCTGGAAGTCGGCGGCCGAGGTGATGGCCGCGGGCTCGTTGAACTGCTGGAAGCCGATGATCGAGTCGACCTCGCGCAGGTAGGTGGAGCGGCGCGTCACGTAGGCGACGGGGGTGCCGTCGACGGTCGCGAAGCTCTCCACCAGCCCGTAGGGGGTGCGCAGCGACAGCAGCCGGTAGGAGCCGGCCGGGGTCTGGTCGGCCACGGTCGGCGTCCAGCTGTTGTCCACCGACAGCTCCTCGAACGGGACGCAGTCCTCGCCATCGAGGTAGTGCCGCGACTCGGTGGTGGGCGCGGAGCCGTCGGGCTCGCACAGCCGCAGCGCGAAGGTGTCGGTGATGTCCTGCGAGGCGCTGGTGGGGCTCCAGGCGTAGTCGGGGCCGCGGCCGATCTGCACGTAGAAGCTGAGCCCGGGGAAGGACGCGCCGCGCGCGCTGATACCGGGGCCCTGCAGCTCCTGCACCATCAGCAGCTGCGGCGAGAAGTAGCCGGTCTGCGGCCCGGCCACCATGATCGGGTCGCCGCTGGCGGTGTGCTCGCCGGCCACCAGCAGCGCGTTGGACATGCCGTCGGGGTCGCTGATCAGGTCGCCCGGCAGCACGCCGTCGTTGAACAGGCCGCGGACGTGCTCCAGATTCTCCTCGACCTCGCCGGGCGCGACCAGGTCCTCGGCGCCGCCGGGCGTCGCGGTGGGCGCGGGCTCGGTGGCGGTGCCCTCCGACTGCGGCACGGGCTCGGCCGACGCGCCGCTCGCGGCGGCGCCGGAGGCGTCGCGGACGAGTTCGTGCGGCACCACCGAGCCGGGGTCGGCGAGCGCGACGCCGACGGGGTCCTCGGGGCTCTGCGCGTACGGGAACTCGCCCTCGTGCACGGTGAGGACCGACTCGGGGTCGTTCTGGGCCCGCCACGCCTCGTATAGCCGCTCGCCCTCCTGGGCGCCGTAGCGCTCCTGGAAGGCCAGCAGCGCCAGCCCGGACGCGACCTCGCCGCCACCGCCGCCGCCGAACAGCAGGCCGACCACCGAGGCGATGCCGACGACGTCGGTCGGGGTGAAGTGCTCGATGGTGCCGCGCTGGGTGATGGCGTCCATGTGCCCGGTGAGCACGTACTCACCGGGGTAGTCGCGGTCGGCGCGCGCCTCGTCGATGTAGGCGTTCATGCCCGCGACGTAGTCCTCCACGTCGGCCAGGGCCTGGGCGCCGCGCGGCCCCGAGGCGGCGACGCGGTCGATCTGCGCCTGGAGGTCGGCCTCGGTGTAGGGGGCGCCCCGCCACAGGCTCTGCTCCAGCGCCTGGTTGGACGGGGCGCCGCCGGCGAAGCTGGTCAGTTCGCCGCGGCCGAGGCGGCGGAAGACGTCGATCAGGAAGAGGCGGTCGCCGGCCGCGGCGTAGCCGGCGCCGAACATGGTGCCCTCGCGGGTGGTGCCGGTGATGTGCGGCACCCCGGTGGCGCGGTCGCGGACGATCTCCACGTCCGCGCGCGGGCGGACCCGGCTCTCGACCTGGCCGGCGGGCACGCCGAAGGAGGCGTCGTTGAAGAAGTCGTCCAGCTGGGCGTCGGTCAGCCCGGTGTAGGAGTGCAGCAGCCGGTCGTAGGGCACCATCTGGTCGCCCGCGTGCCGGGGCATGGTGCCGAAGACCTGATGGGCCAGGATGTCGACCAGGGTGGCGTTGCCGTTCTGGCCGGGCGGCAGGATGTCGGCGCACTGGTCGCCGCAGTAGTCGACGGCGGCCTGGACGGGGGCGGGCGGCTCGGCGGCGGCCGGCGCGGCCGCCGAGGCCGCCGGCGGGAACGCGATCACCGGTACGGCGGCCAGCGCCGCCGCCCGGACACGGAGGGGACGGGTCACGGTGCACCTCTTCGCGGGAGGCGGGACCAAGCGGGTTACCGACACGTAAACAGACTCGGTTCGGTCGCGAAAGATCCTCACGTTGCCGGCCGGCCCCGCACCGTCGCCCTCTACGCACGGCGACGGTGCCGTCACCCTGGACCACCAGCGGCGGGACCGGCCGGCGGACGCCGTCAAGGGCGCCCGTCTGGCCGGACCCGGCCATCGTCGGGGCGCTCGGGTGCGGTGCGCTCAGGCGCGCAGGCCGAGCCTGCGCAGCTGGAGTTCTGCCAGCCGCCGGATCACCTCGGGGTCGCCGTCGCGCCAGGCGCCCGCCGGGTCGTCGCTGACCTTCCTGAGCTGGCGCAGCGGCCGCTCGGTGAGCGCGCGCAGCGCCAGCAGCTCCACGCCGTCGCGGCGCAGGCCGTGCGCGGCCGACGCCTTCCTGATCCACAGCACCCGCAGCGGCAGCCACACCGCGAGCACCAGCAGGATGGGCAGCAGCGCGGTGGTCAGCCCCAGCGCCAGCGCCACGTCCGCGACGGTGTCCTGGAACTGCCGCCCGGCCTCGGCGACCGAGCCGCCCGCCTCGCCCGCGCCGGTGAAGGGCGCGCTCAGGGACTCCCCCGCGAACGGGATCTCGGCCGCTCCGGCGGCGGCGTCGTTCATCATCGCGGAGAAGTCGCCGCCGGCCGCCTCCAGGGTGCGCCCGGGCTCGGCCAGGCGCAGCACGATCCGGTGCATCTCGGTCCCGGCCCAGGCCCAGGCGGCGATCCAGGCGACGGCGAGCGCGTCGGCGAGGAACTGGGCGGCGAAGCGGCCGCCGCTTTCGGCATAGAGCTTCATCGGGCCTCCGGGGGGTGAGGGTCGCTGACTCTTTGCCCCGGAACGCCCGCGCTCATCCCCGTGCGGACGGGTGGACCCCGGCCGCTCAGGGCACCGGTTCGGCCCCGGTCTCCTCGGCGCCGTCGGGCGCGGCGCGCCTCCGCGCCAGCACCATGGCGGTGGCCCCGCCGACGACCAGGGTGGCGGCCAGCGCGATCAGCCCGGCCACCTCCACCCCGGTGACCGAAAGCTCCCCGGCGGGCTCGGCGGGCGCGGCGGCGGGCGGCGGCGAGGAGGGCGGCGCGGGCTCCCGGCTGGACGGGGCCGGGCTCGGCGCGGGTACGGCGGGCTCGGGCGGGGCCGTGGTGGCGGGGGCGTCGGCGGCGGCCGGCGCCGGCTCGCCGCAGTCGACGGCGACCTCGCCCAGCACCAGCCGCAGGATCGGGGCGCTGCCCAGCAGCTCGCCCGCGCCGTCGTAGGCGCGCCCGGCGAGGGTGATGTCGATGAGCGCCCGCGCGGTGGCGCCGGCCGTCTCGCGCACCTCGCGCACCTGCGCCTCGAACTCCACCGTGGCGGTGGCGCGGCCCGCGCGGGGCAGCACCGGCACTTCGGCGGGCAGCTCCCAGTACGCGGTGTCGCCGACCTCGACCGCCTGCCCGAAGACGCTGATGTGCTCGGCGGAAACCTCCGCCTCGGCGGTGCGGACGCCGGGCAGCACGCCCTCCTGCCCGGGGGGCTCGCCGCCCCGGCACGCGGCCATGGACCGCAGGCCCTCCACCCGGATGCTGCGCGGTTCGGCGGGCACGGCGGTGTCGGTGCCGCCCGCGCCCACCAGGCCGCGCACCAGCTCCGACGGCGCCTCGGCCGCGGCGCCGAACACCTCGCCCAGCCGCAGTTCGAGGAGCTCGGCGCCGGTGCGCGCGGTGATGCGGGGCGGCTCGTCCTCGGGCCAGGAGATCGAGCCCTGCGCGGCGGTGGTGTCGGCGAAGCGGCCGATCGGCTCTGGGACGGAGGGGGCGGCGGCGCCGGGACCGCCCGCGGCGTGCTCGCCGGGGGCGGTGGCGGCCAGCTCGGCCAGGCTCGCGGTGCTCGGCGCGGTGGCGATGGCGCCCGCCGGGAACTCCAGGGTGACCGGGACGGCGCGGGCGGAGGGCTCGCCGGACGCGGGTGTGACCGCGGCGGCGAGCGGTGCCGGCAGCGCTGCCCCGGCGACCGCGAGCGCGACCGCGAGCGCGGCCCGCACGCCGCGTGAGCGGCGCGCGATGCGGTTCAGCGGGGAGAACGGCACCATCCACCTCGGGGTCGAACGGTCGGAGCGGCGGGACGGAGCCGTCCGGGAGGCGCCGGACCGCGAGCGCGGCAGCGGCGGTCGGTGTGACGGGTGGCCGCGTGACCCGTCGCCGTCGACGTGCCGGACGGCGCCGCGGGTCATCACGGAGGACGATCGGACCGTCACGCCACGTTGCGTGCGGCAGCCATAGTCTAACCGGACCGGTCCACGTCAAGCCCCGCACCGGCCAATAACGACCTGGTCGCGTTATCGCCGCTCGGAGGTGACGGCCATCCGTCCGACCGGTCCGGGAATATACCTGGTGGGGGTATTGTAGTGCGGAGGAGCCGGACCGAGGGAGCGAGCGAGTGGCGACGTACGGATACCACGACAACAAGCAGCAGCACCTCGCGCGGCTGCGGCGCGTCGAAGGCCAGATCCGCGGCCTGCAGCGCATGGTCGACGAGGACGCCTACTGCATCGACATCCTCACCCAGGTCTCCGCCGCCACCAAGGCCCTCCAGGCGGTCGCCCTCGGCCTGCTCGACGAGCACCTCAAGCACTGCGTCGCCGACGCCATGGCCGGCGGCGGCGCCGAGGCCGAGGCCAAGGTGCAGGAGGCGTCCGCCGCCATCGCCCGCCTGGTCAAATCCTGACGCCCGCGGTCCGGCGCGGCCCGGCCAGGGCCCAGGCCGCGCCCGCCAGCGCGCAGCCCGCCCCCGCCAGCTGCGCGTACAGGCCGGGTCCGAGGCGCCAGGCCGCGTAGGCCGGGGTGTACTCCAGGTCCGCCAGGTAGAGCAGTACGAGCAGCAGCACGAGCGCGCCCGGGACGAGCGCGTATCCGGTCAGCCTCGGGCGGCGCAGCGCCAGCGCCAGCACCGGGAAGGCCGCGAGCGCCGCCACCGCCGCCAACCCGGCGGCCCACTCCCCCGCCGACAGCGGCCACCCGCCGGCGGCCACCCACGCCATGCCCTCCGGCCGGTAGGCGTGCGCCTCGGCGTCGGCCAGCGGCAGGCCGGCCAGCGTCAGCACCGCCCCGGCCAGCACCAGGGCGGCACTCCCGCGCGCCCGCGACATCCCGTTCCGCACCACACGACACAGCCTAGGTGCCGCACATCCCGGGACGGCCGGAGGCGGGCTCATCGGCGCCGGGTTCAGCGAGCGGTGAGCTCCGGGTCCGCCGCGACGAGTGCGACGGCCCGCCTGACCGCGTCCAGCGCGCTCGCCCTCTCCGGAGCGGTCATCCGGGCCGGCCCATAGGTGACCACGGGGTCCAGGACCTGGTAGCCGACGAACTCCAGCATGCCGCGGTGGATGTGGAACAGGAACTCGGCCATCGGCCCGAAGGCGCCGCCGGGCCGGAACGACTCGCTGGACCCGCCGGTGGTGACCAGCAGCATCGCCCGCCTCCCGGCCAGCGCCGCCTCGTCGAACAGTCCGTGGTCCCCGCCGAAGACCCCACCCATCACGAAGACCCGGTCGACCCATCCCTTGAGGATGGCGGGCAGCGAGAACCACCACATCGGGAACGACAGCACGAGCAGGTCGGCGGCGAGCAGCCGATCGAGATGGGCTCTGACGGCCGCGTCGAGCGTCCCGTCCCCCGCCGCGCGGAGCTGCTCGGCCTGCGGCTTGAAGGGGCCGTCCAGCGGTCCGAACTCGTCGCGGTCGAGGACCGGGGCCCATCCCTCCGTGTAGAGGTCCAGCACGTCGACCCGGTACCCGGCGTCGCGCAGGGCCTGGGCGGCGGCGGCCATCTGGGCGGCGCTGAACGAGTGCGGCTCCAGGTGGGCGTGGACGATCAGAGCGGTGGGGGCGGTATCGGGGGTCGACATGGATCATATCGACATATCGCGATCCAACAATTAGAGAGTGGTGCCGATCACCTGCGCCACCTGCGCCAGCCGCTCTTCGTCGCGTCGGTAGTGGGTCCACTTGCCCACCCGGGTGGGGCGCACGAGGCCCGCCCGTTCGAGCGTGGCCAGGTAGCTGGAGACGGTCGACTGGGCGAGTCCGGACTTCGCCTGGATGTGGGTGACGCACACACCGACCGACTGCCGGTCCGCGATCGGCTCGTACGCGCCGAAGTGCGCGTCGGGGTCCTTCAGCCACCGCATGATCTGCAGACGGGCGGGGTTGCCGAGAGCCTTGAACACCTCGATCAGGTCATCCGGCCCCGGTGCTGCCGTCGCGGCCACCAGCCACCCCTCTCGCCAGGTTCCGACACATCACGATATCTCGATGCAGGGGCGGGGGGCCGCCGCGGCCGAGCGCCTCCGGCGTCGCATCCGCACCGCCCGGGACGGGTCAGCCCTTCCGGTGCCAGCGGCCGACGATGGCGGCGAGGACGCCGGTCAGCGGGCCGGCGACGGTGAACAGGGTGCCGGCGTAGGTGAGGGCCTGGCCCACGACCGTGCCGTCCGTGGCGCTGCCGTACCGCGCGCCGTACCAGCACAGCACGGCGGTGGCCAGCGCGAACGGGATCGCGGGCAGCACCAGCCACAGCCGGCGGCTCAGCGCCGCCAGCGCCGCCCAGAACACGGTGAGGGCGGACTGGGCCGACAGCAGGACCGGCTGGAGCGCGAGGAGCACGATGCCGCCCGCCGAGAGGTCGTCGGGCAGCGCCTCGGTGCTCGACACCGCCGCCGACGGCAGCAGCACGGAGGTCATCAGCAGCGCGGTGCCCAGGGCGGCCACCGCCGTGGCGACCACCGCGAGCAGCGCGGCCCAGGCACCGGGCGGCCGCCACCGGGGCGACCGGGGCGTCACGACCGCCGCGGCGGCTCCCAGCACGATGACCAGCGCGCCGAAGCCGTGCAGCACGAAGCCCGGGCCGAAGGCGGTGGTCTCGCCTCCGTTCACCACCTGGACCCACAGGAACGGGGCGTGGCCCAGCCACGGGAGGACGAGCAGCGGCAGCCCGCCGATCAGGGACCAGCCCGCGAAGCCGTCGCGGCGGGCGGTGTAGGCGAGCAGCGGACCGGTCAGGCAGAGCGCGAGCAGCGCCAGCACGGTGACGAGGTCGCCGCTGCCGCGCCCGAACGGCCCCCAGGCGGCCTGGTCCGGGTACTGCCCGCCCAGGTAGGGCAGGAACAGGCTCACCACCACCAGCACGACGCCGATCATCACCACGGCCGACCCGGGCGCGCGGAACACGCGGTGCGCCGCGGCGCCCGGCTGGGTGGGCACCGAGCCCGGCGGCACGCCGGTGGGCGGTCCGGGGTTCATGGCTCCTCCTCGCGTCGGCCGTCGCTGTGCTGATTCTTCCCGCAGCGGCGGAGCGCTCCGGCCCCGGGGGGCTGTCCGGCTGTGGCCGCGACGGCGCGCGGCGCCCGCCCGCCCGGCCGCTCACCCGGCCAGCAGGGCGGCCCTGGCCATCGCGGCGAGCATGGCGCGCATCTCCTCGCCGGGCAGGCCGCCGGCGCTGTGCGGGGTGGAGTTCAGCAGCCCGAGGGCGGCGTGGACGGCGGCGCGCAGCCGGGCCTCGCCGGCCTCGGGGCGCAGCCGGCTGAGCACGGCCACCCACTGCTCGACGTAGCGGCGCTGCAGCCGCCGGATCTGGCGGCGCTCGGGCTCGGGAACGTTGCCCAGCTCGCGGTCGTGCACCGTGATCAGGGCGGGGCGGCCGAGCGCGAAGGCGATGTGGCCGTCGATCAGCGCGGCGAGGGCCTGTTCCGGGCCCTCGGCGGCGGCCACCCGGCGCTCGCCCTCCGAGCGCAGCCGCTCGCTGATGTCCAGCAGCATCTGCGCCAGCACCGCCTCCTTGCCGCGGAAGTGGCGGTAGAGCGCGGGTCCGCTGACGCCGATGGCGCGGCCGATGTCGTCGATCGCCACGCCGTGGAAGCCGCGCTGGGCGAACAGGACGGCCGCCGCCTCCAGGATCTCGGTCCGCCGGCCGCGGCGCGCCGGCCCCTGGACCGGCACAGGGTCGCCCATGCGGGGATTGTAGACGAGCTGGTTAACAGGCACTAACATTCGCCTTGTTAGCGAGCGTTAACGAACGGGCAGGTCCACGCGATGAGCGCACCCACCCTCCCGCACCCTCCGCTCGACCCCGGGGGCGACCGGTTCGAGCGCAATGCCGAGTCGAACACCGCGCTCGCCGCCGAGCTGCGGGAGCGGCTGGCCGCGGCGGCGCTCGGCGGCCCCGAGCGGGCCAGGCGCCGCCACGTCGAGCGGGGCAAGCTGCTGCCCAGGCAGCGCGTCGACGCGCTGCTCGACCCCGGTTCGCCCTTCCTGGAGCTGTCGCCGCTGGCCGCGTACGGACTCTACGACGGCGAGGCGCCGGCCGCCGGGATCATCACGGGGGTCGGGCGGGTCGCCGGGCGCGAGTGCGTGGTGGTCGCCAACGACGCCACCGTGAAGGGCGGCACGTACTACCCGCTCACCGTCAAGAAGCACCTGCGGGCGCAGGAGGTGGCGCTGCACAACCGGCTGCCCTGCCTGTACCTGGTGGACTCCGGCGGCGCCTTCCTGCCCCGCCAGGACGAGGTCTTCCCCGACCGCGAGCACTTCGGCCGGATCTTCTACAACCAGGCGACGATGTCGGCGCGCGGCATCCCGCAGCTGTCGGCCGTGCTCGGCTCATGCACGGCCGGGGGCGCCTACGTGCCCGCGATGAGCGACGAGACCGTCATCGTGGCGAACCAGGGCACCATCTTCCTGGGCGGCCCGCCGCTGGTGAAGGCGGCGACGGGCGCCGTGGTCAGCCCCGAGGAGTTGGGCGGCGGCGCGCTGCACGCCCGCACCTCTGGGGTGGTCGACCACCTCGCCGACGACGACGCGCACGCGCTGCGCATCCTGCGCGAGATCGTGGCCACCCTCGGGCCGCGCCCGCAGGCGCCGTGGCCGGTGCGGGCGGCCGAGCCGCCGGCCGCCGACCCCGAGGAGCTGTACGGGATCGTGCCGGCCGACACCCGCACCCCCTACGACGTGCGCCAGGTGATCGCGCGGATCGTCGACGGCAGCCGCTTCACCGAGTTCAAGGCCGAGTACGGCGCCACCCTGGTCACCGGCTTCGCGCACGTCCACGGCCACCCGGTGGGGATCATCGCCAACAACGGCGTGCTGTTCGGGGAGTCGGCGCTCAAGGGCGCGCACTTCATCGAGCTGTGCGACCGCCGCTCGGTGCCGCTGGTCTTCCTGCAGAACATCTCCGGCTTCATGGTGGGCGCCGACTACGAGGCGGCCGGGATCGCCAAGCACGGCGCGAAGATGGTCACCGCAGTGGCCTGCGCGCGGGTGCCGAAGTTCACCGTGGTCATCGGCGGCTCCTTCGGCGCCGGGAACTACAGCATGTGCGGCCGGGCCTACTCCCCCCGCTTCCTGTGGATGTGGCCCAACGCCCGCATCTCGGTGATGGGCGGCGAGCAGGCGGCGTCGGTGCTGGCCACCGTGCGCCGCGACGGCGTCGAGGCGCGCGGCGAGGAGTGGTCGGCCGAGGACGAGGAGCGGTTCAAGGCGCCGATCCGGGAACAGTACGAGCAGCAGGGCAGCCCGTACTACTCCACCGCCCGGCTCTGGGACGACGGCGTCATCGACCCGCGCGACACCCGCACCGTGCTCGCCCTGGGCCTGGCCGCCGCCGCCAACGCCCCGCTCGACCCCGTCAACTACGGCGTCTTCCGGATGTGAGCCCCATGCCCGACACCCCATCCCCCTCCCGCCCAGGGGGGCGACCCCACATCCAGTATCCCGCGCCGAGGCGCGCCGGGGCGAGCCCCGATCGCGGGGCTGTGGACGGCGGCGCCGGCGCGCGCCGGCCTGTGGACGAATCGCGGGCGGGGGCGGCCGCGGCCCCGGTGCGGGTGTATGGTGCCCGGCCCGCCGTCGGCCGGCCGGGCGCGCCGGGGGCCGACGGGCCGCGCGCCGCCGCCCGCAGCGCTGGACGGGAGGTCCGGGCGTGAGCTCTTTCCCCTTCGACACGGTGCTGGTCGCCAACCGGGGCGAGATCGCGGTGCGAGTGATCCGCACCCTGCGCGCGCTGGGGCTGCGCTCCGTCGCCGTGTACAGCGCGGCCGACGCGCAGGCGCGCCATGTCCGCGAGGCGGACGCGGCCGTGGCGATCGGACCGGCCGCGGCGGCGCGCAGCTATCTGGACGCCGAGGCGATCCTGCGCGCGGCCGCCGCCTCGGGGGCGCAGGCGGTGCACCCGGGCTACGGCTTCCTGTCCGAGAACGCCGACTTCGCCCGCGCCTGCGCCAAGGACGGCCTGGTGTTCATCGGACCGCCGCCCGCCGCGATCGAGGCGATGGGCGACAAGGTGCGCGCCAAGCGCACCGCCGCCGGCGCCGGGGTGCCGGTGCTGCCCGGCTTCGCCGAGGAGCCGGGGCGGCCGCTGGACGGCGCCGCGCTGGCCGAGCGGGCCGCCGAGGTCGGCTACCCGCTGCTGGTGAAGCCCTCGGCCGGGGGCGGCGGCAAGGGCATGCAGGTCGTGCGCGGGCCCGGTGAGCTGGACGGGGCGGTCGCCACCGCCCGCCGCACCGCGCTGGCCGCCTTCGGCGACGCCACCCTGCTGGTCGAGCGGTACCTGGAGCGGCCCCGGCACATCGAGGTGCAGGTCTTCGCCGACGCGCACGGCGAGGTGGTGCACCTGGGCGAGCGGGAGTGCAGCCTCCAGCGGCGGCACCAGAAGATCATCGAGGAGGCGCCCTCACCGCTGCTGGACGCCGCCGCCCGCGCCGCGATGGGCGCGCACGCGGTGGCGGCCGCCCGCGCCTGCGGCTACGTCGGCGCGGGCACGGTGGAGTTCATCGTCCCCGGCGGCGGTGGCGCGGACGAGTACTTCTTCCTGGAGATGAACACCCGCCTCCAGGTCGAGCACCCCGTCACCGAGCTGGTCACCGGCCTGGACCTGGTCGAGCTGCAGCTGCGCGTCGCGGCCGGGGAGCCGCTGCCGCCCGGCCTGGCCGACCGCGCCCCGCACGGCCACGCCGTGGAGGCCCGCCTGTACGCCGAGGACCCCGACCGCGGCTTCCTGCCCTCGGGCGGTCCGGTGCTGCGCTGGCGCGAGCCGCACGCCCCGCACGTGCGCACCGACGCGGGCATCGACGAAGGCGCCCAGGTGACCAGCGACTACGACCCCATGCTGGCCAAGGTCGTCGCCTGGGGCTCCGACCGCGCCACCGCGCTGCGCCGGCTGGACGCCGCCCTGGCCGAGACGGTGCTGCTCGGCCTGGCCACCAACCTCGGCTTCCTGCGCTCCCTGCTGGCCGACCCCGACGTGCGCGCCGGCGCGCTCGACACCGGCCTGGTGGAGCGGCGGCTCGCCGGCACGCGGGCCCGCGGCCAGGACGCTGCCGCCGTGCCTGATGACGTGCTGCTGGCCGCCGCCCTCGAACGGCAGCTCGCGCTGGAGCCGCCGCCCGGCGCCGCCGACCGCTTCGCGGTCCCCGACGGCTGGCGCCTCGGCGCGCCGCACCCCACCCGGTGGCGCTTCCGGCTCGCCGACGGGCGGACCGCCGAGGTGGAGCTGACCGGCCGCGCCGCCGGCGCGAGCGCCGCCGTGCAGGGCGCCGGCCCGCGCCGCGCCGCCGCCCGCCACGAGGGTGACGAGCTGCTGGTCGAGGCCGACGGCGCCACCACCCGCTACGCCCGCGCCCACCACGGCTCCACCCTGTGGATCGGCCGCGACGGGCTGGCCTGGCCGCTGGCCGAGCAGGAGCCGCTGGAGCGCGCCGCCGGACCCGGCGCCGCCGCCGACGGCCGGCTGCGCAGCCCGATGCCCGGCACCGTGCTGGAGGTTCGCGCCCGGCCCGGCGAGCGCGTCGCCGCCGGGCAGGTCCTGGTCGTGGTGGAGGCGATGAAGATGGAGCACGCCGTCACCGCGCCGATCGGCGGCGTACTGGCCGAGGTGCACGCCGTGCCGGGGCGGCAGGTCGCCCTGGACGCCGTGCTGGCCCTGGTGGAGCCCGAGGAACCCGAGCCCGGACCGGCCGCGCCGGCCGGCCCAGCGGATCAGGAGTGAGCACCATGTCCGACGCACCCGGCTACGGCCTGGCCGACGAGCACGAGTCGCTGCGCCGCGCCGTGCGCGAGTTCGCCCGCGCCGAGGTGGCGCCGGTGATCGGCGACTACTACGAGCGCGCCGCCTTCCCCTACGACATCGTCGCCAAGATGGGCGCGATGGGCCTGTTCGGCCTGCCCTTCCCCGAGGAGTACGGCGGGATGGGCGGCGACTACTTCGCGCTCTGCCTGGCCCTGGAGGAGCTGGCGCGGGTCGACTCCTCGGTGGCGATCACCCTGGAGGCCGGGGTCTCGCTGGGCGCGATGCCGGTCTACCGCTTCGGCACCGAGGAGCAGCGCGGCCGCTGGCTGCCCGACCTGTGCGCCGGCACCCGGCTGGGGGCCTTCGGACTGACCGAGCCGGGCGGCGGCACCGACGCGGGCGCCACCCGCACCACGGCGCGGCTCGACGGCGGCCAGTGGGTGATCGACGGCACCAAGGTGTTCATCACCAACTCCGGCACCGACATCACTGCGCTGGTCACGGTGACCGCGGTGACCGGCCGCGGTCCCGAGGGCCGCCCGGAGATCTCGGCCATCGTGGTGCCCTCGGGCACCCCGGGCTTCACCGTCGGCCAGAAGTACTCCAAGGTCGGCTGGAGCGCCTCGGACACCAATGAACTGGTCTTCGCCGACTGCCGGGTGCCCGCGGACCACCTGCTCGGCGAGCGCGGCCGCGGCTACGCGCAGTTCCTGCGCACCCTGGACGAGGGCCGCGTCGCGATCGCCGCGCTGTCGGTGGGGCTGGCGCAGGGCTGCGTGGACGAGTGCCTGCGCTACTCCGCCGAGCGGACCGCCTTCGGCCGTGCCATCGGCGGCTACCAGGCCATCCAGTTCAAGATCGCCGATATGGAGGCGCGGGCGCACACCGCCCGGCTGGCCTACTACGACGCCGCCGCCCGGATGCTGGCCGGGCTGCCGTTCAAGAAGGAGGCGGCCATCGCCAAGCTGGTGGCCTCCAACGCGGCGATGGACAACGCCAGGGACGCCACCCAGGTCTTCGGCGGCTACGGCTTCATGAACGAGTTCCCGGTGGGGCGCTTCTACCGCGACGCCAAGATCCTGGAGATCGGCGAGGGAACCTCCGAGGTGCAGCGGATGCTGATCGCGCGGGAGCTGGGTGTGGGCCCCGAGGGCTCCCGCGCGTCCTGAGCGCTCCGTCGGCCGGGCCCGCCGGCGGGCGGGCCGCCGGACGGCGTCCGCCCGCCGCGGCGGGCGGACGGGTCAGCGCATCACGTGGGCGCTGCGGTTCACCGTCATGGCGTGCTGGACCAGGGTGATCAGCGCCGCCTTGGTGGACTCCCGGTTGCGGGCGTCGCACTGGATGATGGGGATGTGCTGGTCGAGGGTGAGCGCGTCCCTGACCTCGTCGACGGAGTGCGGGTACTGGTTGTCGAAGCCGTTCACCGCGATCACGAAGGGCAGCATGGCCTCTTCGAAGTAGTCGATCGCCGGGAAGCAGTCGGCCAGCCGGCGGGTGTCGACCAGCACCACCGCGCCGATCGCGCCCTTGACGAGGTCGTCCCACATGAACCAGAAGCGGTGCTGGCCGGGGGTGCCGAACAGGTAGAGGATCAGCTCGGCGTCGAGGGAGACCCGGCCGAAGTCCATCGCCACGGTGGTGGTGGTCTTGTCCGGGGTCTTGCCGAGGTCGTCCACGCCCGCGCTCGCGCTGGTCATCACGGCTTCGGTCGTCAGCGGCATGATCTCGGAGACCGACCCGACGAATGTGGTCTTGCCCACGCCGAAGCCGCCGGCAACGACGATCTTCACCGAAGTCATCGTGCCGCCCCCGGGATCGGGAGCATGGCTAGAGCTTGCGAAGTCCACTGAGCACCCTTTCGAGCAGGTTGAGGTCGGGGCGACCCTGGTCGAGCGCCGGCTGGCGGACCTGGACCAGGCGCCGGTCCGCCATGTCTCCGATGAGGACCCGGGCCACCCCCAGCGGGATGCGCAGCAGCGCCGAGACCTCGGCCACGGAGCGCCACTCACGGCACAGTTCGCTGATGGCGCGCCACTCGGGGGTCTGGGCCGGACCGGTCACCGGTGGTGCGTCCAAGGACGACACCAGGGTTTCCAGGGCGAGCTCCGAGGTGGGACGCGTCCGTCCGCCGGTGACGGCGTACGGGCGGACCAGCGAGCTCGGCGCCTCGCCCGCGTAGGGGTTCTCCTCGGGCCTGGCGCCGCGCTGCGACGCTCCGTCGCCCGGAGGCAGCGGGTCGAAGAGCGGATCATAGCCCGCGTTTCTGCCCTGCGTTGGCATGACGTACTCCTCGTCAAAGGCCCGGGTCGGGGAAGACGGTGAACCGTTCGCGTATGGGGGCGGGGGCGCCGACGGCTCGAAGGCCGCGGGCGGGAAGCGGGCAGAGTAACGGGACGGCCGTGAGTCTCCGCCGCTGCGCTGTGCCATCGGACGCCTCCTGGTGGGTGTGACCGTACCTAGCGTACGGAGGGCGTGAGCGCCCTGCCCGCACGATCGACCAGCAGGGTCATCTCGTAGGCCACCAGGCCCATGTCGCAGTCGGCCATGGCGAGGACGGCCAGGCACGAACCGTCGCTGATCGCCATGATCAGCAGCAGGCCGTGCTCCATCTCGACCACCGTCTGGTTGACGGCTCCGCCGTCGAAGACGCGGGCGGCGCCCTGGGTGAGGCTGGCCAGACCGGAGGCGATGGCGGCGAGCTGGTCGGCGCGGTCCTTGGGGAATCCGGTCGACGCCACCAGAGGAAGGCCGTCGGAGGAGACCACGATCGCGTGCGCGACACCGGGCACTCGCTCGGCGAAACTGGTGATCAGCCAGTTCAAGTCATTCAACGGCTGGCCCATCGCAGTACCTGTCCTTTGCGTCTCCGGCGGTCGAGCGGCTGCGACCACCAGGTGTCGGGATTTGTGACTCTATTCCGGTTCAATGTCTAAGGGTAGGGATACCGTTTGACGTTTCGTCGCGCCACCCCATCACTGAACCCTCTTGATGGGCGTGGTGATGTCGCCGTTGCCGGACTGCGGGCCGCGTCGGCCGCCACCGGGGCGCGGGCCCTCGCCCGGACCGCCCTGCTGGCCGGCCTCGGCGCGGCCCTGGCGCAGGCCCTGCTGGAAGCTGGCGATCCGGCTGCGGACGCGCTCGGCGGAGCGGGCGCTCAGCGAGGGCTGGACGGGCGCGACCGTGGGCGCGGCGCCGGGCACCAGGTTGGCCCGGGGCACCCGCTTGGGCAGGCCGGAGTCGGTGGTGCCGGAGCTGGTGGGCTTGGCGGCCACTCGCGCCTTCTCCCAGCCCTGGTCGGCAGGCGAGGGGCGCCAGGCCGGCGGGGGCTCCACCGGCTCCTGGGCCCGGGGACGGCGCTCGGGGCGGGCCGGCGGGGCGGCGGCGGGCGGCTCGGGGGCCGGTGCCTCCGGCCGCTCGGTCCGCTCGGGGCGGGTGAAGCCGCCGGTCTGCGGCCGGGAGAAGCCGCCCGTCTCGGTGGAGGCGGCCGGGTCGGCGGCCAGCGGCTGCCAGCCGCCGTCGGTGCTGTCGGCGGCCGGCTCGGGGCGCTGCGACATCACCGGCGGCTGCACGGTGCGGCGGCTGAACCAGTCGGACTCGATCGAGTCGAAGATCGGCAGCCGGTCGGAGCTGGAGTCGCGGGAGGACGGGGGCGGCGGCACGACGGTGGGGGGCGGCGCCTCCCACGCGTTGCGGCTGGGCTGGCGGGTGGAGCCGGCGGTGTGCCGGTACTCGGGGACCGCCGGGCGCTCGGGCTCGCGCAGAGGTTCGGGCTCGGGCTCGGGCCGCCAGGGCTCGGGGCTAGCGGCGGCCGGGGGCTCGACGGGCTCGGGCGGCTTGGGCGCCGCGAACTCGTCCTCCTCGGCGCGGCGCTGCGCGGCGGCCAGCTCCCAGGGCGCCGGGGTCTCCTGCTGCGCGCGCTCGTTCTCCATCCGGCGCAGCCAGGTGCCGGTGTCCTCGACCGGGGAGTCCCCGGTCTGCGGCTCGGCGGGCTGCGCGGCGTCGGGGCCGCCGAAGGCCGACGAGGGGCCGAAGGCGGAGAAGGGCTCGGCCGCGGGCTCGGCGGCCGGGGGCGGCGGGGTGTGGGCGGTGGGCAGGGCCGGGCGCTCGGCGCTGGGCAGCTCGCGCTCGGGCTGCCTGGCCGCCTGGCCGCCGTCGCGCCCGCGGGCGGTGGGGTCGGAGACGGGCGGGCTGGCGGCGAAGGCGGCGGTCGCCTCGGCGAAGGTGTCGGGGATGACCGAGGGCGGCTTGGAGCCGCTCTCGCGCTCCTGCACCAGCAGCTCTTCGGGGACCAGCACCAGCGCGCTGATGCCGCCGGTGGCGGAGCTGCGCAGCTGGACGTGGACGCGGTGGCGCTGGGCCAGGCGGCCGACCACGAACAGGCCCATGCGGCGGGAGACGGCGACGTCGATCTCGGGCGGGTTGGCCAGCCGCTCGTTGGCCTCCTCCAGCTCCTCGGCGGCCATGCCGATGCCCTCGTCGCTGACCTCCAGCATGCAGCCGCCGTTGGCGAGGGTGCGGCCGGACACCGCGACCCGGGTGTCGTGGGAGGAGAAGGCGGTGGCGTTCTCCACCAGCTCCGCGACCAGGTGCACGAGGTCGTTGACGACCCGGCCGGCCACGGCGAGGCCGGGCTGGGCGGTGACGTCGACGCGCTCGTACTGCTCGACCTCCGACAGCGAGGCGCGCAGCACGTCGATCAGCGAGATCGGGGTGTTCCAGCGGCGCGCGCTCTCGTGGCCGGACAAGACCAGCAGGTTCTCGTTGTTCCTGCGCATGCGGGTGGCGAGGTGGTCGAGCTTGAACAGGCTGCCCAGGCGGTCGGGGTCGTCCTCGCCCTGCTCCAGGCCGTCGATCAGCCGCAGCTGCCGCTCCACCAGGGTCTGGCTGCGGCGGGAGAGGTTCACGAACATCGCGTTGACGTTGCTGCGCAGCGCGGCCTCGTCGCCGGCCAGCCGGAGCGCCACCTGGTGGACCTCGTCGAAGGAGCGCGCCACCTCGCCGATCTCGTCGGTGGAGTGCACGTCGATCGGTTCGACGGAGGGGACCGAGGCGGCGTCGCCGCTGAGGCGCAGCTCCTGGATCTCGTCGGGCAGCCGCTTCTGGGCGACGTCGAGGGCGCCGGAGCGCAGCCGGCGCAGCGGGCGCACCATGGAGCGGGCCACGACGGTGGTGACGACCAGGACCAGGGCCAGCAGGCCGACGATGATCGCCGCCTCGACGGCCAGGCGGGCCTGCGCCTCGCCGCGCAGGGTCTGGGCGCGGTTGAAGATCTGGTCGCCCAGCTGGTCCTCGACGCTGTAGTACATGGCGCCGATCTCGGCCATGTCGGTGACCCACTGGCTGACGCCGGAGACGTCGGAGGCGCTGCGGAAGGGCTGGTCGTCGCGGACCAGGCCGAGGACGCGCTCGCGCACGGTGGCGGCGCGGTCCAGGGTGCCGCCGGTGACGGTGTCGTCGAACAGCTCGCGCTGGTCCAGGGAGGCGCTGGCGCGGAAGGCGACCAGCTCGCTGCCGTGCTGGGAGACCGCGTCGACGATCGAGTTGACCTCGTTGTTGCTCAGCTCGCCGGAGACGAGGCCGGCCAGCAGGATCGCGCCCTCGTGCCCCTGCTGCTCACGGGCGCGGGCCAGGGCGTTCAGCGCCCGGACGCTCTGCGCGATCTCGGAGTCGTTGGTGGTCTGCGCGATGTCCTCGGTGAGCGCCAGCACGCTGTCGATGACGTCGGAGTAGCGGTTGGTGGCCGGCAGCGCGGGCATCCGGGTGTCGACCGTGTAGGCGCGCAGCGCGGGCAGCTGGTTCAGCCAGCTGGTGACGGCCCGCATGTTCTGCCGGGTCAGCGCGGAGAACTCCGCGCCGTTGTCGGTCTCGGCGATCTGCACCTGGAGCTCGTTGGCCGCGGTCAGCACCTCGGTCTGCTGCGCGGTCAGCTCCTCGCGGACCCCGGCGTCGCGGTTCTGCGGGTTCGCTGAGGTGGAGACGTACTGGACGACCAGGTTGCGCTCCTGGGCCAGTTCGTCGGCGAGCCAGACCGAGGTGCGCCCGATCTCGGCGAGCTGCTGGACCCGGTCGTAGTTGTTGAAGTCGTTCAGCGAGGAGGACGCGCGAAGGCCCCCGAGCACGACCGCGACCAGGGTGGGGATGATGATCAGCGCCAGGAGTCTGGAGCGGACCCGCCAGTTCTGCAGCTTGAAACGCGACCAACCCGCCCGGTCCTGGGAGGAGGAGGCGGAGAAGCCCGGGAGCACGGCCGGGACGGGCGGCCGCTTGGCCGCCTCGTTCTGGCCGGTGGTCGATGGTGTGGGCACGGACCTTCGCAACCTCTCGTCTGAACGGGTCCGGAATCGCCAACGCTCTTCAAGCCACGGCCCGTGGGTCGCCGCGGTCTGATGTCGTTCGCTTCAGCACTCGATCGCTGCACGGTAGCGTAGCTCTCACAGCAGGGCGAAGCGTACCGAATCCGCCAAGCGGATCAAGGCGCGCGGAGTTTCCCAAATCACCCTACACACCATGGAGTGGCCAAACCCGCTGCGCTAGGCTTCCGTCGCCATCGGCAAAAGTCCTCGTCCGCAAGCGAATCGTCGCGGCGGACCCGACGGCGGCGGGCGATCCGGTGGCGTCGTGCGACACTTCGGACTCCGGTCGCCGCACCGGCCCGATCAGGTGCCGCCCGGCCGAAAAGCCGTATCGGGCCGTCCCCCCGGACGCTTCGGCCGGACCGCTCCGCTCCATCCAGCCGCATATCCCCTGACATCCCCCGAATTTCGTTTTTGAACGGGAGCGTTCGGTGAATCCCTACACCGTACCGATACCGATCGTCTCGATCCCGGCCGCGCGGTGCGCCGCCGTCCGCCGCGGCACCGGGGGGCGCGGATGAACCGGCGACTGGTCCGCGGGGCCTGCGGCGTGGCCGGCTTCCTGGTGCTCGCGGAGGTGGCGAGCCGGACCGGCCTGGTCGATCCCGACCACATCCCCCCGGTGAGCACCGTCCTGCTGCGCGCCGTGCAGCTCGCCGCCGACGTCGAGTTCCTGGGGCACGTCGGCACCACCCTCACCGCCTGGGCGCTCGGCCTGGCGGTGGCCATCGCGGTGGCGGTGCCGCTCGGCCTGCTGATCGGCTCGCTGCCGTGGGTGGACAAGGCCACGCAGCCGCTGGTGGAGTTCCTGCGGCCGATCCCCTCGGTCGCGCTGATCCCGCTGGCGATCATGCTGCTGCCCGACACCCTCCAGATGAAGACCTCGGTCATCGTCTACGCCTCGATGTGGCCGATCCTCATCAACACCGTCTACGCGCTGCGCGATGTGGACCCGGTGGCCAAGGAGACGCTGCGCAGCTTCGGCTTCAACCCCTTCGCGGTGCTGTGGCGGGTCTCGCTGCCGAGCGCGGCGCCGTTCATCGCCACCGGCGTGCGGGTGGCGGCGGCCACCGCGCTGGTGCTGACGGTGAGCGCGGAGATAATCGCCGGCCGCGGCGGCGGCATCGGCTTCTACACGATGCTGGTGCGCAGCGGCGGCATCAACACCGACCTGCTGCTCGGCGCGATCGTGTGGGCCGGGGTGATCGGAATTCTCATCAACTTCCTGCTGGTGCGGATGGAGCGACGTGTGTTCCGCTGGCACTCGGCACGCGCGGAGGTGGGCGCATGAGCACGAGTACGGCGACCCGGCCGGCGGCTCCGGCCGAGGACGGCGACCCGGCCGGGGGCGGCTCCCCCGGCGGGGCGGCCCGGGTGGGTCGCGCCGTCCTGGCGGTGCTGAGCCGGTCCTGGCTGGTGGTGCTGGTCCTGGTGGCGTGGGAGGCGGTGACGGTCGCCGTCGACGACCACTTCTTCCCGCCGCCGTCGCAGATCGCGGTCCGCATGTACGAGCTGTGGTTCTCCGGCCCGGCCTCGTCGGCCTTCCTCACCCAGGAGGCGCTGGACCACTTCGTGCCCGGAATCGGCAGGCTGCTGCTGGGCTGGGCGCTGGCCGCCGTGGTGGGGGTGGTGCTCGGCGTGGCGCTGGGCCGCAGCGAGCTGCTGCACGACCTGCTCGACCCGCTGCTCCAGTTCTTCCGGGCGATCCCGCCGCCCGCGCTGCTGCCGGTCTTCCTCATCCTGTTCAGCATCGGCCCGCGGATGCAGCTGGCCACGATCGTCTTCGGCATCATCTGGCCGATCCTGCTGAACACGATGGACGGCGCCAGGAGCGTGGACCGGCTGCACCTGGACACCGCGCGGGTCTTCGGCCTGTCGGCGCCGCGCCGCCTGGTCCGGATCATCCTGCCCTCGGCGGCGCCGAAGATCTTCGCCGGGCTGCGGATCAGCCTGGCGATGGCGCTCATCCTGATGGTCATCTCCGAGCTGGTCGGCGCCACCAACGGCATCGGCTACCTGATGCAGACCGCCCAGTTCGGCTTCGACTACCAGGCCGTCTGGGGCGCGGTCATCGTGCTGGGCGTGCTCGGCAACGTACTGAACCTCCTGTTCACGCTGGTCGAGCGGCAGGTGCTCGGCTGGCAGCACGGCGCCAGGCAGCTGAACTCCTGACGCGCCCGCGCGGGCCGGGGGGCGCCCCGGCCCGCACCTCCCCCGCTCCCCTGGCCCGCCCGCCCCTTCCCCGAAGGAACGCCATGCTGGAAATCGTCAAACTGGGACACGTCTACGGCACCGGCCCCACCGCCCACCAGGCCATCGCCGACATCAACCTGGAGGTCGCCCAGGGCGAGCTCGTCAGCCTGGTCGGCCCCTCGGGCTGCGGCAAGTCCACCCTGCTGCGCTGCGTCGCCGGGCTGATCCAGCCCACCGAGGGCGAGGTGCGGCTGGACGGCACCCCCATCAGCGGGGTGCCCGACAACCTCGCCGTGGTCTTCCAGGACTACAGCCGCTCGCTGTACCCGTGGCTGTCGGTGCGCGACAACGTCGCGCTGCCGCTGAGCCGCAAGGGCGCCGGCCGGGCCGAGGCGCGGGAGGCGTCGGAGCGCGCGCTGGGCGAGGTCGGGCTGGCCGGGGCGGGCGAGAAGTACCCCTGGCAGCTGTCGGGCGGTATGCAGCAGCGCGTCTCCATCGCGCGGGCGCTCGCCTACACCCCGTCGCTGCTGCTGCTGGACGAGCCCTTCGGCGCGCTGGACGCGCAGACCCGCGAGGACCTGGAGGACCTGGTCCTGCGGCTGCGCACCGAGCACACCATGACGATCCTGCTCATCACGCACGACATCGACGAGAGCGTTTACGTCGGCGACCGCGTCGTGGTGCTCGGCCGCAACCCCGGCCACATCGTCGCGGACCTTCCGGTGGTGCTGGAGGGCCCGCGGGAGCAGATCTCCACCCGCGCCACCCCGGAGTTCGTCGCGCTGCGGGCGCAGGTCGCCCAGTTGGTGCGGGAGCAGATCAACTCCTGATCTTGCCGGGCCCACCGTCCCCGACCGGCCGTTGTCACTTTCGGTAGACACGCGCGCCAATACCGTGACATTCGGTTACTGCGTGGCATCCTCGCAGGTGACGGCACGGTTACCGGGGGGTGCGCACGTGCGTGGGCGAAACCGTTGCGGAGGGCGGCAAAGGCGGGTGGGGCGGGCCGCGGCGGCCGTGCTGGTGGGCGGGGCGGTGCTGATGCCGGCCTACGCCTGGGCCGAGCCGCCCAGTGAGTCCGAGATCGCGCAGAGCCGGCGGGAGGCCCGCGAGCGGGCCGAGGACGTCGGGGCGGTGCGCGCGGAGCTGGCGCGGGTCAGGGCGCGCCTGGACCGGCTGCAGGAGGAGGCCCAGCAGGCCCTCGCCGCCTACGGCAGGGAGCGGACCGAGCTGGAGCGGGCCCAGCGCGAGCAGGAGTCGGCGCAGGAGCGGGCCGAGCAGGCCGCCCGGCGGCTGGAGGAGTCGCGCTCGGAGGTCGCCCGCTACGCCGTCGCCGCCTACAAGGGCGCCGATCTCGGCCTGGTGTCGGCCTTGGCCGGCGGCCCGCAGGCGGCGCTGGACCGCGCCGCGACCCTGGACCACCTGTCCGGGCGCCGCTCCGACCAGATGGACCGGCTCACCGCCGTCGACGTGGTGGCCGAGACGCTGCACGGCATGGCCGAGGACGCCCGCGAAGAGCAGGAGCGGGCCGCGGCCGAGGCCGGGCGCGCGGCCGAGGCGGCCGAGGACGCCGTGGCGCGCCAGGAGCACGAGGTCGGCGAGGTCGCCGCCGAGCAGACCAGGCTCGAAGCCCTGCTGGCCGACTCGCGGCGCGACACCGAGGAGCTGGAGCGTGAGCGCCAGGAGGCGCTGGCGCAGGCCGAGCAGGCCGCCCAGGCCGCCCACGCGGACGCGGCCGGGCCGGCGGAGCCGGCCGGGGACGGCGGCGGGCCGGTGGTGGCGGAGGGCTGCCACGACCGCCCCACCGGGCTCGGCGGCTACGCCAACGGCCAGATCCCCACCTCGGTGCTCTGCCCGCTGCCGCAGGCCGGGGAGTACCTGCGCGCCGACGCGGCCGCCGCCTTCATCCGGCTCGACGGCGCCTTCCGCGAGCGCTTCGGCCGCCCGATCTGCGTCACCGACTCCTACCGGCCCTACGCCGAGCAGCAGCACCTGTACGCCGTGATGCCGCCGGGCATGGCGGCGGCGCCGGGCACCAGCACGCACGGCCTGGGCGTCGCCGTGGACCTGTGCGGCGGGATCGAGCGGCTGGGCACGCCCGAGCACGCCTGGATGCTGGCCACCGCGCCGAGCTTCGGCTGGGACAACCCGCCGTGGGCGCGCGGCGGCTTCGAGCCGTGGCACTGGGAGTACGGCTGACCCGAACCGGCCCCGGGGCGCGCTAACGTCGGGCTATGCGCTGGGTCAGCTACCTCTCCCCGAGCGACGGCCGCACCCGGGCCGGTCTCCTCGGCGACGACGAGTACGTCTACGGCCTGGCCGAGCCGCGCCGGCTCACCGACCTGCTCGGCGACGACGGCGCGCTGATGCGCTCGGCGGCCCGCCGCGCCCAGGCCGAGCCCGCCGACCTCATCTTCGGCTTCGAGGCGCGGCTGCGCGCGCCGGTGCCCGACCCGCCGCGGATCCGCTGCGCCGCGCCGGAGGCGGCGCCGGGGGTCCCACCCGCCGTGCTGCGCCCCTCGGCGGTGCACGGCCCCGACGACGGCTACGCGCACGAACTGGAGCCGGGTGCGCACCCGCTGCCCGGGCTCGCGGTGGCGGCCGTGGTGGGCCGCGCCGCGCAGGACGTGACCGCCGAGGAGGCGGCGGCGGTCGTGGCCGGATACCTCATCATGCTGGTCTGGCGCGACCTCGCCCGCCCGGAGCGGGCGCCCACCGTCGTGCTGGGGCCCGCGCTGGTCACCCCCGACGAACTTGCCGGGG
Source organism: Allonocardiopsis opalescens (assembly GCF_003002095.1). Lineage (GTDB taxonomy): Bacteria > Actinomycetota > Actinomycetes > Streptosporangiales > Streptosporangiaceae > Allonocardiopsis > Allonocardiopsis opalescens. Next base: position 261,569 of record NZ_PVZC01000006.1, read on the forward strand.
CCGCGGCGGGCGGCGAGATCGCGACGGTGAGCGTCAACGACGCCGAACTGGCGCGCTTCGGCGGCCCGCCGCCCTGGCTGCGGCTGCCCGCGCTGGTGGCCGCGGCCGCCGCCGACGGCGGCGTGCTCCCCGGCGAGGTGGTCGGCGATCCGCTACGCGGGGCGCCGGTGGACTGGCCCCGGCTGGCGCCGGGCGACGAGGTGCGCACGGACGTGGCCGGGCTCGGCGAGATCAGCGTGTCATTGCGCTGAAGCCGTTTTTTCGCGCTACCGAAATGTGATCGTGACCGAGCGTCCACCTGTACTCCACCCGCGTCCCGCACGAGTGTGCAACCGCGCTGAGCTGGGCAGACATCAGGGAACCAGACATTCGCCCCACACGGCCCACCCGGGCAGCAAAGCCGGATTTCATTGCTTCTCCCCGAAGGGATTGCGCTAGGCTGCCCGAATTGATGGCAGGTAACGTCACCGACGCACAACATCGCGCGCCTTCCCCCGCTCGGCGACAATCCCTGTCCATCCCCTGTTCATGGGTTCGGCCACTCAGCGTCTCAGTGCACCAAGGACATCAATGAAATCCCCTGGCTCCACTCAGCTCCGGCTGTTCGCCCTGCTCGCCACGGCATCCCTCGCCCTGACCGCCTGCGGGTCCGGAGAGACCCCCGCGGAAACCGGGTCCGGCGAACTCGAGGTCACCGAAATCGCGGTCGGCGCGATCCCCATCGTCGACGCCGGCGCCGTCCACGTCGCGGTGGCCAACGGCTACTTCGAGGAGGAAGGGCTCACGGTCACCGTCGAGCCCATCGAGGGCGGCGCCGCCGGCCTCCCCGCGCTGCTCAACGGCACCTACCAGGTGATCCACGGCAACAACGTCTCCAGCATCAACGCGATCACCTCCGGAGCGGGCGAGATCGTCTGGCTGGCCGAGATGTTCCAGGCCGGTCCCGACACCTTCCCGATCATGGTCGCCGAGGACTCCGAGATGGACGCCGTCGAGGACCTCGAAGGCGCCACCATCGCGGTGAACACCCTGGAGAACATCGGCACCCTGGCCGTCGAGGCGACCCTGCGCACCGCCGGCCTGACCGCCGAGGACGTCGAGTTCGTCGCGGTCCCGTTCCCGGAGATGCCCGCCGCGCTCGACAGCGGCGACGTCGACGCCGCCTGGATCACCGAGCCCTTCGTCACCCAGGCCCACGCCGAACTGGGCGCGCGCATCCTGGCCGACTCCATGTCCGGCCCCACCGCCGACTTCCCGATCGCCGGCTGGATGGCCACCCAGGAGTGGGTGGAGGAGAACCCCAACTCCGCCGCCGCCTTCCAGCGCGCCATCCTGCGCGGCCAGCAGGCCGCGGCCGAGGACCGCAACGCGGTCGAGTCGCTGCTCCCCGAGTACGCGGGCATCGAGCCCGAGACCGCCGCGGCCATCACCTTCGGCACCTTCCCGACCACCATGGAGGCCGAGCGCATCCAGCGGGTCGCCGACCTGATGTTCGAACTCGGTTACCTGGAGGAGGAGTTCGTGGTCGACCCCTACCTGCTGGCCCCGCCCGAGGGCGCCGAGCCCTCCGCCTCGGCCAGCCCCGAGTAGCGGACCCGGTCGCCGGATGAGACGGCGGTGCCCGGGACGCCTGAGGCGTCCCGGGCACCGCCGTCCGGCTTTCGCACCGCCTCAGGCCGAGGCCCGCACCACCAGGTGGGTGTCGAGCAGCACCTCGATCTTCTCCCGCTCGCCGTGCACCCGGTCGACCAGCAGCCGGGCCATCTCCGAGCCCATCAGCTCGATCGGCTGGTGCACGGTCGTCAGCGGCGGCTCGGCGTGCAGGGCGAGGTCGGAGTCGTCGAAGCCGACCACCGCCACGTCGTCGGGCACCCTGCGGCCCCGGTCGCGCAGCACCCGGATCGCCGCCATCGCCATCGGGTCGGAGGCGGCGAAGACGGCGTCCAGCTCCGGTTCGGTCTCCAGCAGCTGGCGCATGCCGTCCAGCGCGCTGGCGTAGCTGTAGTCGCCGGTGGCCACCAGGTCCGCCGGGAGGTCGGCCTCCTCCAGCACCGCCTGGTAGCCGCGCAGCCGCTCCAGGCCGCTGAGCATGTCGAGCGCACCGGTGATCGTGGCGATCCGGCGCCGGCCGGTGCCGATCAGGTGCTGCACGGCCGAGCGCGCCCCGCCGTTGTTGTCGACGTCGACCTGGCTGAGCGTGCCGGGCTCGATGTCGATCAGCTGGCCGCCGAGCACGCACGGCACCCCGGCCGCCTCCAGCCGCTGCGGCAGCCGGTCGCTGCGGTGCAGCGACAGCAGCATCGCCCCGGCGACGTGCTGGGCGGTCAGGTAGTTCTCCATCCGGGCCAGCTCCGCCGAGGAGGAGGCCAGCATCAGCAGCAGCTGGAGGTCGGCGGCGGCCAGCGTGGCCGAGATGCCCCGCACGATGCCGGCGTAGAAGGGCTCCGCGAACAGCCGCTCGCCCGACTGCGACACCACCAGCGCCACGGTGTCGGACTGGCGGGTGACCAGGGTCCGCGCGGCCCTGTTCGGTACATAGCCGAGGTCATCGATCGCCTTCAGCACCGCGGTGCGCGCCCGCTCGCTGACCCGAGGCGACCCGTTGATGACCCGGGACACGGTGCCGCGGCCCACCCCTGCGCGTACCGCGACCTCTTCCAGGGTCGGCGGCCGCCCTTGCCGCGTCGTCATGTCGGTCCGTCCTTCCGTTCCAGGGCACGGGTCCGTGCCCGGCGCGCGTGCGCCGCCGCGGGTAGCGGACCGCGGCGGCGCACACCTTCGTCGGCTTGCTATCGAGCGGGAACCTCACCGCTGCGCGCCACCGAGCCGTACCAGCGTCCGCTGTCCTTGACGATTCTCTCCTGAGTGCCGTAGTCGACGTAGACGATGCCGAAGCGCTGCGAGTAACCCCACGCCCACTCGTAGTTGTCAAGCAGCGACCAGGCGAAGTACCCCTTGAGCGGTACCCCGTCCTCGATCGCCCGATGCGCCGCGAGCAGGTGGCTGCGGATGTAGTCGAGCCGTTCGGGGTCGTGCACCTCCCCGTCGGGGGTCACCGTGTCCGCGTAGGCCGCGCCGTTCTCCGTAACGTACAGCTCCACACCGGGGTAGTCCGCCGCGAGCCGGGTCAGCAGCGCGTACAGCCCGTTGGCGTCGACCTCCCAGCCCATCCGGGTGCGCGGGTAGCCGCTGCGCACGAAGGACACGTGCTCGCTGCCCACCCAGGAGGTCGCCGTCGCGCCGGGCACGCCCGGCTCGCTGAAGGTGCCCGGCTCCAGGCCCTCGGTGCTGCCGGCGACCCGGTCGTGGTTGTAGAAGTTCACCCCGAGCAGGTCCAGCGGCGCGGAGATCGCGGCGAGGTCGCCCTCGTGCACGAAGCCGAAGTCGGTCACCTGGGCCAGGTCCTCGCGGACGTCCTCAGGGTAGGCGCCGCGGAACAGCGGGTCGAGGAAGATGCGGTTGCGCAGGCCGTCGATGCGCCGCGCGGCGTCCACATCGGCCTCGCGGTCGCTGTAGGGCCGGATGTCGGACGGGTTCAGCACGATGCCCATCAGCTGCTCGCCGCCGTGCTGGGCCTGCTGCTCGCGCATGGCGGCGATGGCCAGGCCGTGGCCGAGCAGCAGGTGGTGCACGGCGGCGATCGAGGCGGCCGGCTCGGTGCGGCCCGGGGCGTGCTGCCCCTCGGCGTAGCCGAGGAAGGCCGAGCACCACGGCTCGTTCAGGGTGTTCCAGTGCCGCACCCGGTCACCGAGGGCGCCGTGCACCACCGCCGCGTACTCGGCGAAGCGGTAGGCGGTGTCGCGGTTGGGCCAGCCTCCGTCGTCCTCGAGCGGCTGGGGCAGGTCCCAGTGGTAGAGCGTCGGCCACGGGGTGATCCCCGCCTCAAGCAGCTCGTCCACCAGCCGCCGGTAGAAGTCCAGGCCGACGGGGTTGATGCGGCCCTTGCCGTCGGGCTGCACCCGGGGCCAGGCGACGGAGAAGCGGTACGCGCCGATGCCCAGCTCCTTCATCAGCGCGATGTCGTCGCGGTAGAGGTGGTAGTGGTCGGTGGCCGGTTCGCCGGAGTCGCCGTTGAGGACGCGCCCCGGGGTGGCGGCGAAGGTGTCCCAGATGCACGGGCCGCGGCCGTCCTCCTTCGTCGCCCCCTCGATCTGGTAGGACGCGGTGGCGGCGCCCCACACGAAGTCCGCGGGGAAGGAGACGGCGTCGACCGCGGACGCCATGGTCTGAGACTGTGGCACTTGGGCTGTCACGCTTTGATCGCACCTTCCATGATGCCGCCGATGAGCTGGCGGCCGAAAATGATGAAGACGATGATCAGCGGCACGGTCGCGAAGGTGGCGCCGGTGAACATCAGGGCGTAGTCGTTGAAGTAGGCGTTGGCGAGCTGCCGGATGGACATCTGGACCGTGGGGTTCTCCGCGGTGAGCACCGCCAGCGGCCAGATGAAGTCGTTCCAGCTCTGCATGAAGCTGAGCAGGGCCAGCACCACCATCGCCGGGCGCAGCGCGGGCAGCACTACGCTCCAGTAGATGCGGAAGGTGGAGCAGCCGTCGACGCGCGCCGCCTCGATCAGCTCGTCCGGGATGGCCTGCAGGGCGTACTGGCGCATCATGAAGACGCCGAAGCCGGTCACCATGAACGGCACGATGATGGCCTGGAGCTGGTTCACCCAGCCGAGCTGGTTCATCACGATGTACATCGGGATGAGGCCCATCTGCACCGGCACCGACATGGTCAGGATGATCAGCACCAGCACCGCGTTGCGGCCGCGGAACGGCAGCTTGGCCAGCGCGAAGCCGGCCAGCGAGCAGAACAGGATCATGCTGAAGGCCACCACGGTGGCCGCGACCAGCGAGTTGATCAGCCCCAGGGTGAAGTTGGCCTCCGGGTTGGCGAAGAGCCGCCCGGTGTTCTCCACGAAGTTCGCGCCCGGGAAGATGGGCGGCGGCCGCATCGCGATCACGTCGTTGCCGCGGGTGGCGACCACGAACATCCAGTAGATCGGGAAGGCCGACAGCAGGGCGGTGAAGATCAGCGCGAAGTAGGTCAGCGGTGTCGCGTCGCGCATCGTGCTGAGCCGGCGTGCGGCGCGGCCCATCGGGCCGCGGCGCCGCCGGTCGCGCTGCGAGCGGCGGGGTGCGCCCGGCCGGTCCGGCCGCGGGCGCGCGGTGGTTCCGGGTACGCCCGGAATGGTCGCCATGGGTCTCCCTCCCTCACACGGCCGAGCGGATGCGCTGGACGAACAGGACGTTGATCAGCGAGAACAGGATGATCACCACGAAGATGATCCAGGCGACGGCCGAGCCGTAGCCGTAGTCCTGCCTGCCGAAGGCCTCGGAGAACATGTACATCGCGATGGTCTGGAACTCCGCCTGGCTGCCGCCGTCGTAGTCGCCGCCGCCGAACATGACGGGCTCGGTGAACAGCTGCATGCCGCCGATGGTCGAGATGATCACCGTGAAGAGGATGGTCGGCTGGAGCATCGGGATGGTGATCTGCCAGAACTGGCGCATCCGCGACGCGCCGTCGATGGCCGCCGCCTCGTACAGGTCCTTCGGGATCGCCTGCATCGCCGCCAGGTAGATCAGCGTGTTGTAGCCGATCCAGCGCCAGTCGACCATGATCGACACCGCGGACCAGGAGGCCAGCCGGCCCGACTGCCAGTTCACCGGCGGCAGCCCGACCAGTTCGATGACGTAGTTGATCAGGCCGTAGTCCCGGCCGAACAGCTGCCCGAAGACCAGCGCGGTGGCGGCGACGGAGGTGACGTAGGGGAAGATCACGCTCACCCGGAAGAAGCCGCGGAACCGGATGCGCCGGTTCAGCAGGTCGGCCAGCAGCAGCGCGATCAGCAGCTGGGGCACGGTGGCCAGCACGAACATGCCGAGCGTGTTGAACAGCGCGTTGTAGAAGCGCGTGTCCTCGAACAGCAGGTAGGCGTAGTTGTCCAGGCCGACGAAGGCCTCCTGGCCGCCGAGCAGCGTCCAGTCGTGCAGGGAGATCCACAGCGTGTAGATCACCGGGAACAGGCCGAAGATCGCGAACAGCACGAAGAACGGCGCGACGTACAGGTACGGCGAGTAGCGCATGTCGGCTTTGGTGAGCCGCACGCGCCAGCCCGCGGACCCGTCGCGCGCCTTGGAGCTCGTCCTGGTGCGATGTGAGGGGCGTGGCCGCTCGTGGGTCTCGCCCGGTGTCGGGGGACCGGTCGTTCTCATGCGGTAACTCCGTTGTGTGGACGGTGGAATGCGGGCGGACGGACGCCCCGATCACGCACTGCCGCGCAGTGCCGTGATCGGGGCGCCGTTACCGGAGGGGGCCGACGGGCCTCAGCGGGCTTCCGCCTCTGCCTCGGCGACGGCCTGCTCCCAGGCCTCGTCGGGAGTCAGGTCCCCGTTCTCCACCGCCCGCAGCTGGTTCTGGATCGCGGTCCGGACCGGGACCTCCAGGGTGCCCAGGTAGACGGGCTCGAGCTCCAGCGCGGTGGTCCCGTAGATCTCACCGACCGGCGCGTCGCTGAAGTACTCGTTGGTGTACTCCAGCACCTCGGGGCTCTGCAGCGCCTCAGGCGAGGTCGGCAGCGTGTTGGCCTCCTGGAAGGCCGAGATGTGCCCCTCGGGGCTGGTCAGGAACTGCGCCAGCGCGGCCGCCTCTTCGGGGTGCTCGCTCTGCGCGGGCACGCCGAGCCACGAGCCGCCCCAGTTGCCGCCGCCGCCGGGCACGGTCGCGGCCACGTCCCACGAGCCGGCCAGGTCCTCGCCGGCGCCGTCCTGGATCTGGCCGAGCATCCACGCCGGGCAGGTGGTGACGGCGAAGGCGCTCTGCTGGAGGCCGGCCGTCCAGTCCTCGGTGAACTCCTCCAGGTTCGCGGAGATGCCCGCCTCGCCGATCGCGACGGCCTGGTCGAAGGCCTGCCGGATGACCGGGTTGGTCTCGACGACCAGCTCGCCGCTGGGGTCGAAGTGGGTGTAGCCGCCCTGCTGGCCGCCCAGCTGGTTCACGATGGTGGAGTACGGGATCGTGGTGTTGTCCACGAAGGCCGCGTCGGAGTTCTCCACGAACTCCTCGCCCATCGCGATGAAGTCGTCCCAGGTCGCCCACTGCTCGCCGACCTCTTCGCGGTCGGTCGGCAGGCCGGCCGCCTCGAACAGGTCCGCCCGGTAGCACATCGCCAGGCCGCCCATGTCGGTGCCCAGGCCCACCAGGTAGTCGCCCTCCTGGGTGAGCGCGCGCTCCCACTTCCAGGACAGGAAGTTGCCCTGGAGCTCGCCCGCGCCGTGGTCGAGGAGGTTCACGAACTGCTCGTTCGCGGCCATGATCTGCTCGATCTGGCCCTCCTCGATCGCGACCACGTCGCCGGCGCCCGATCCGGCGGCGAGGTTCTGCAGCAGCTGGGGACCGTAGTCCTCAAGGCGCTGGGTGTTGCGCTCCTCGACCGTGATTCCCGGGTTCTCCTCCATGTACTGCTGAATGAGCGCGTCGTACCCGAAGTTGCCGAATGTCTCGACGACGAGGGTGATCTCGCCGCTCTCGCCTTCTTCGCCCGCGCCACCGCCGCACGCGGTAACCGCAGCCAGCACGCCGGCCAGCCCCGCCGCGAGCGCTATGGTGCGCGCGCGACGGCGTCCAATGGTCGCCATCATCAGATTCGATCCCTCTCATGACCATGTCGCTGAAGCCGCGTCCCCGACCCCGATTCATGGGAGCGCTCCCACCATCGTGGCGCCGCTCACAGGTCCGCGTCAATCCCCGGTCATGGCGGCGAAATCCAACCGTTACCGCCGGGACTCAGTCCCGACCGTGCCATGACCTCCACAAAGCGGCATAGGAGCCGTCGCGGGCGACAAGTTCTTCGTGGCCGCCCAATTCGGTGATCCGGCCCCCTTCGACCACCGCGACGCGGTCGGCGTCGTGCGCGGTGTGCAGCCGGTGCGCGATCGCGATCACGGTTCGGCCGCGCAGCACGGCGGCGAGCGAGCGCTCCAACTGCCGGGCGGCGCGCGGGTCGAGCAGCGAGGTCGCCTCGTCCAGGATGAGGGTGTGCGGGTCGGCCAGCACCAGCCGGGCCAGCGCCAGCTGCTGCGCCTGCGCCGGGCTGAGCGAGCGGCCGCCCGAGCCGACCGCGGTGTCCAGCCCCTCAGGCAGCTCGCGCACCCAGCCGGCCGCCTCCACCGCCTCCAGCGCGGCCCAGACCGCGGCGTCGTCGGCGTCGCCCGCGCGGACCATGGCGACGTTGTCGCGGAGGCTGGTGCGGAAGACGTGGTGCTCCTGGCTGACCAGCGCGATCCGCGAGCGCAGCTCCTCGGGCGGCCAGGAGCCCAGCTCGCGGCCGTCCAGGGTGATGGCGCCCTCGCGCGGGGTGTGGATGCCGGCCAGCAGCCGGCCCAGGGTGGACTTGCCCGCGCCGCTGGGCCCGACGACCGCCAGCCGCTCGCCCGGACGCACGTCCAGGTCGATGCCGTGCAGCACGTCGGCGCCGGCCCGGTAGCCGAAGCGCAGCCCGCGCACGCGCAGCTCGCCGCCCCGGGCGGCGGCGTCGGCCGGGGCGGCCTCGGCGCTTTCGGCGGCCGGGGCGGCGGGGGCGTCGTCGACGGCGGCCACGCCCAGCAGCCGGCGCAGCGCGGCGGCGCCGACCTGGAGGGTGTCGATCTGGGAGACGAAGCGGTCCAGCGGCTCGATCACCTGCTGGAAGTACAGCGTGGCGGCCACGGCCTGCCCGAGGGTGAGCACGTCGGCGAAGTACAGCCAGCCGCCGCCGAGCAGCGCGGCCACGGTCGGGATGACGTAGCCGATCTCCAGCGCCGGGAACCACAGGCTGCGCAGCCACAGGGTGTAGCGCTCGGCGGTGTAGGAGCCGGCGATGTCGGCGTCGGTGCGCTCGCGGCGCAGCCGGACGCGGCCGAGCGCGACCACCGTCCTGGCCCCCTCGACCGTGTCGGCCAGGCCCTGGGTGAGGGTGGAGTAGGCGGCCATCTCGCGCTGGTAGCCGGTGCCGGCCCGCCGCAGGTACCAGCGGGTCGACAGCACCAGCAGCGGCGCCGCGGGCAGCACGGCCAGCAGCAGCACCGGGTGCACCAGCGCGATGGCGCCGAGGGTGAACACGAGCGTGACACCGGCGATCACCGTGTCGGGCGCGGCGAAGCGCACGGCGCGGGCGAGCTGGTCGAGGTCGCGGGAGGTGCGCGAGACGAGGTCGCCGGTGCCGGCCCGCTCCACCACGGCCAGCGGCAGCCGCAGCACCCGGGAGACGAAGTCCTCGCGCAGTTCGGCGAGCACCCGCTCCCCCAGCCGCGCGGAGGCGGCCACCGCGGCGTAGGTGATGGCGGCGTGCAGCACGACGGCGCCGGCCACCAGCGCGACCAGCAGGTCGGCCCGGGCCGGCGCCATTCCGCCGGCCAGGCCGTCGACCACCAGCCCGACCAGGTACGGCACGCAGAGTCCCGCCACGGTGGCGGCGCCGTGCACCGAGACGACGCGGGCCAGCCGCGCCCGGTGCCGGCGCACGATGCGGCGCGTCTCGGCCAGCATCCGGGCGCGGTCGGCGACCGGCAGCGCCCGCGCGGGCGCGGCGGGCGCCGACGGTGCCGGGGCGGGATCGTCGGCCCGCTCGGCGACGGAGAGGTCGGTCATGACGGCTCGGCTCCACGGGTGACGGTGCGGGCGTACTCGGGTTCGGTGCGCAGCAGCTCGCCGTGGCGGCCGCTCGCGCGGGCGCGGCCGCCGGAGACGAAGACGACCCGGTCGGCGCGGGCGAGCAGCAGCGGGCTGGTGGTGAGCACCACGGTGGTGCGCCCGGCGCGGGCGCGGCCCAGCCGCTCGGCCACCGCCGCCTCGGTGTGCGCGTCGACGGCCGAGGCGGGCTCCACCAGCACCAGCACCTCGGGGTCGGCCAGCAGCGCCCGGGCCAGCCGCAGCCGCTGCTGCTGGCCGCCGGAGAACTCGCGGCCGCGGTCGGTGACGGCGCCGTCCAGGCCGGCCGGTAGGGCGGCCACGATGTCGTCGGCGCAGGCGGCGTGCACGGCGGCGCGCACCCGGGCCTCCCCCTCGGGGCCGGCGGCGCCGGGGTCCAGCTCGGTGCGCAGGGTGCCGGGGAAGAGCCAGGCGTCGTTGTCGGCGACCAGGATGCGGCGGCGCAGCTCGGCCTCTGACAGCTCGGCGAGGTCGGTGCCGCCGTAGTCGACGCGGCCGGGCTCGTAGCCGCCCAGCCGCTCGGCCAGCCTGAGCATGTCGTCGGGGTCGGTGCCGGCCACCGCGGTGACCACGCCGGGCTCGATCCGGACGCCGCTGCCGGCGTCGTACAGCGCGGCCGGGCCGCTCGGCCCGGGTGCGGGCCGCCGCGGCTCGGTCCGGTCGGGCGGCAGCGCCAGGATGCGCACCACCCGTCCGGCCGCGACCCGGGCCGCGACGTAGCGGCGGACCATGTCGGTGAGGAAGTGCACCGGGATGGCGAGATAGCCGGCGTAGCCGTAGAAGGCGACCAGCTGCCCGGGGGTGATCTCGCCGGCCAGCGCCAGCCGGGCGCCGAGCCAGATGACGGCGACGGTCAGCAGCCCCGGCAGCAGGGTGCCCACCGCCTGGAGCAGCGCCTCGGACCGGCCCACCCGCTCCCCGGCCGCGCGCACGGCCTGGGACTCCTCGCGGTAGCGGGCGCCGAACAGCGACTCGCCGCCGACGCCGCGCAGCACCCGCAGGCCCGACACGATGTCGACGGCGCGGGAGCTGAGCTTGGACTGGAGTTCGCGCTGGCCGTGCTGGCGGCGCTGGAGCGGGCGCATCAGCGGCCCGATGCCGAGCATCATCAGCGGCACGCCGATGACCACCAGCAGCCCGAAGGGCGGCGACACGTACAGCAGCCAGCCGCCGACGGCCGCCACGACCACGGCGGAGGAGACGGCGTAGCCGGTGTGCTCGGCCAGTTCGCCGATCTCGTCGATGTCGTGCGCGCCCACCGCGACGACCTCGCCCGAGGGGATGCGGCGGGTGAGGGCGGCGCCGAGCCGGGCGGCGCGGTCGGCCACCACCTGCGCGGAGCGGTAGGTGGCGGCGCACCAGTTGAAGACGGAGGCGCGGTGCGCGACCACGCCGAGCACGGCCTGGACGCAGCCGACCGCCATCAGCAGGCCGGCCCAGCCGGCCAGCGCGGGCGGCTCGCCGCGGGTGAGCCCGGCGTCGACGGCGGCGCCGACCACGGCGGGCAGCACCGCCTGCGCCCCCTGCCACAGGGTCATCGCCACGGTGGCGAAAGCGATCGAGCCCGCCTGGGTGCCCAGCACCCACCGCAGGTACCCGGCGGGTCCGCGGTGGTCAGGGGTTCCGGGGTCGGTCACCGGCAAGTCGCGCACAAGTCCTGGACACTAACCGGACGTAGCCGGCCGGACCACCGATTTTTCCGGTGGGCGCGGACGTGCGGCCGCCCCCGGCGCGGTTGCCGCGGCCGGGGGCGGCGGGGTTCCGCGAGCTCAGCCGCCGTACACGTACAGGCCGAGCGGTTCGACGTGCACGTCGGTCAGGTACTGGAAGTCCTCGCCCTCGCCCTGCCCGGCCAGGAACTCCGCCAGGTAGGGGCGGTGCTGGAAGAAGTTGGCGTCCAGTTCGCCGTCGGCCAGCTGGAGGTTGGGCTGCACGTAGTCGCTGAACTCGATGATCTCCAGGTCGAGTCCGGCGTCGGCGGCCAGCTCCGAGTCGACGTAGCCGAGGATCTCGCCGTGCGGCACCGGGCTCACGCCGACCCGCAGCGGCTCGCCCGGGTCGTCCAGCGGCTGCACGTCGGCGGCCGGCCCCGTCGGGGTGAACGCGGGCACCACCGAGCCGTTGGTGTAGGTCTCGGCGATGAAGTCGTGCACCTCCTGGGTGTTGAGCAGGGCGCCCAGCTGCTCCACCCGCGGGTCGTCGGCGTTCTCGCCCTGGGCCACCAGGCCGTTGGCGTAGGGGTTGTCCTCGCCGGACTCCAGCACGATGGCGTCCTCGGCCGGGTTGAGGCCGGCCTCGATGGCGTAGTTGCCGTTGACGATCGCGGCGTCGAAGTCCTGCAGCGAGCGGGGCAGCTGGGCCGCCTCCAGCGGGACGAACTGGATGCCGCGCGGGTTCTCGGCGATGTCCTGCTCGGTGACGCTGCCCTCGACCTCGGGGTCGAGGGTGATCAGCCCCTCCCCGGCCAGCAGCTGCAGCGAGCGGCCCAGGTTGGCGGGGTCGTTGGGCACGCCGATCTGGGCGCCGTCGGGCAGCTCGTCCACGCTGGTGACCGGGCCGGCCGACTCGCCGCCGCCGTCCACGGGATCGCCCGGGGCGCCGCAGGCCGCGAGCAGGGCGAGCACGGCGATTCCCCCGGTCACGGCGCCTGGATACGTACGCACGGTGTTCTCCTTGTCTCGATGGTGTCGCCCGGGCGGGGTCGCCGCCCGGACCGTGGTGTCCGGCCGCCTCAGCGGTGGGAGAGCCGGCGCGCCGCCAGGTCGCCGAGCGACTGCAGCAGCTGGACGACGACGACCAGCAGCACGACGCACAGCAGCAGCACGAGTTCGTCGAAGCGCTGGTAGCCGAAGCGGATCGCGACGTCGCCGAGGCCGCCGCCGCCGATGGCCCCGGCCATGGCCGAGTACGACACCAGCGCGACGACGGTGACGGTCAGCCCGGCGATCAGCCCGGGCAGCGCCTCGGGCAGCAGCACCTTGGCCACGATCGTGCCGCGCCCGGCGCCCATGGCCTCGGCCGCCTCGATGACGTCGCGGCCGACCTCGCGCAGCGAGGTCTCGACCAGCCGGGCGTAGAACGGGATGGCGCCCAGGGTGAGCGGCACGATGGCGGCGGTGGGGCCGATGGTGGTGCCGGTGATGAAGCGGGTGAAGGTCAGCACCGCCACCATCAGCACGATGAACGGCACCGAGCGGCCGATGTTGACGATCGCGCCGAGCACCGCCCGCAGCCAGGGCGCCGGCAGCAGCCGGCCGCGCTCGGTGGCGTAGAGCAGCACGCCGAGCGGCAGCCCGAACAGCGCGGTGAACAGGGTGGACCAGCCGACCATGTACAGGGTGGCGTAGGTGCCGTCGAAGAGCAGCGGGCCGAGCTCGTCCCAGCGTTCGGCCAGTTCGGTGAGCATCAGGCACCCTCTCCGGTGGGCTCGGCGCCGTCGGCGGCGAGCGGGTCGCCGGCGGTCCGCACGGCCAGGCCGCGGGCGCGCAGGTACTCCAGCGCCTCGGCGGTGCGCTCGCCGGTGAGCTGTACCTTCAGCCGCCCGTACGGCGCGCCGGCCACGGTCTCGACCGTACCGGCCAGGATGTTGACGTCCACGTCGAACTCGCGGGTGAGCGCCGACAAGACCGGTTCGGTGGCGCGTTCGGCGTAGCTCAGGGTGACCACCCCGGGCAGGTCGACGGTGGGCAGCGGGAAGAGCGCGTCGGCGAGCCGGGAGTCGGGGGCGGCCAGCAGCTCGGGCAGCGGCCCGGACTCCAGGAAGCGGCCGTCGTGCATGACGGCGGCGGAGTCGCAGACCCGCTTGATCACGCCCATCTCGTGGGTGATCAGCAGGACGGTGAGGCCCAGTTCGCGGTTGAGCCGGCGCAGCAGGTCGAGGATGGACCCGGTGGTCTCGGGGTCCAGCGCGGAGGTCGCCTCGTCAGAGAGCAGCACCTTGGGGCCGGCGGCCAGCGCGCGGGCGATGCCCACCCGCTGCTTCTGCCCGCCGGACAGCTGCGCCGGGTAGGAGCCGCCGCGGTCGCCCAGCCCCACCACGTCGAGCAGTTCGGCCACCCTGCGGGCGCGCTGCGCGCGGGGGGTGCCCATGACCTCCAGCGGGAAGGCGACATTGCCCGCCACCGTGCGCGAGGACAGCAGCGCGAAGTGCTGGTGGATCATGCCGATGCCGCGCCGGGCCCGGCGCAGCGCGGCGCCGCGCAGGGCCGTCATGTCCTGGCCGTCGACGCGCACCGAGCCGGAGGTGGGGCGCTCCAGCAGGTTGACGCAGCGCAGCAGGGTGCTCTTGCCGGCGCCGCTGCGGCCGAGGATGCCGAAGACCTGCCCCTGCGGCACGTGCAGGTCGACGCCGTCGAGGGCCTGGACGGTCCGGCCGCGGCCCAGGTCGTAGACCTTGGTCAGGTTCTGGACGTCGATCAAGGGCTCCCTTTCGCGGACGTGCCGCGCCACCGGCGGCAGGTATGGGTCCACGCGTGCAACGGCGCGCCGCCGCACGATATTGCCGCGGCCGGTGAGATGTCGACCACCCGGCGTCGCGCACCGCCGCCGCGCCGCCCCGCCCCTCTGCGCACTCCCGACATTCCCTACTTTTCCGATATTCCTTGCTGAGAACTCGGCCATCTTAGCGCGGTGGCGAGGGCTTCCGGCCCGCGCGGCGCACCGTTACCGGACGGGCCTTGGGCGGCGGCCCGGCGGCCGGTAGCGTGGCGGTCCACCACGGTGACGAACGGAGTACCCGCATGCCCGAAGCGCTACGAAGATCCTCTGGCACCGGACCGGCGGGGAGGCTCCGCCGCGCGGTGCTCCCCGCCGCCGTGGCCCTCGGCCTGCTGGCCGGGGCCGCCCCCGCCGCAGCCGAGCCCGAGCCCGACCCGGTGGACGAGCTGGCCGCCGCCTTCGAGGCGCTCCCCGGCCTCACCGTGGTCTCGGCCGAGCCGGCGCCCGGCGGAGCGCACATCTTCCTGACGCTGAGCTTCACCCAGCGGGTCGACCACACCGACCCCTCGGCGGGCACCTTCGAACAGCGCCTCACCGTGCTGCACCGCGGCTTCGACCGGCCCACCGTGCTGCACACCACCGGGTACGGGCTGGTGGAGCGGCCGTTCCGCGACGAGCCGACCGTCATGCTCGACGGCAACCAGGTGCACACCGAGCAGCGCTTCTTCAGCCCCTCGCGCCCCGACCCGGCCGACTGGTCCGATCTGGACATCTGGCAGGCCGCCACCGACCACCACCGCATCGTGGCCGCGATCGACGACCTGTACGAGGGCGCGTGGATCTCCACCGGCGCCTCCAAGGGCGGCATGACCTCGGTCTACCACCGCCGCTTCTACCCCGGCGACGTCGACGGCACGGTCGCCTATGTGGCGCCCAACGACGTGCACGACCGGCACGACGCCGCCTACCTGGACTTCTTCGAGACCGTCGGCACCGATCCCGCCTGCCAGGAGTCGCTGGCGGCGCTGCAGCACGAGGCGCTGGAGCGCCGCGGCGAGCTGCTGGAGCGCTACGAGGCGGCGGCCGCGGCCGAGGGCTGGACCTTCACCCAGACCCTGGGCAGCGCCGACCGGGCGCTGGAGATGCTGATCCTGGACACGCCGTGGGCCTTCTGGCAGTACCAGGAGGAGTCGGCCTGCGCCGCGGTGCCGGCCGCGGACGCGTCCACCGACGAGATCTACGCCTTCCTGGACGAGATCTCCGGCTTCGCCTTCTACACCGACCAGGGCACGATCCCCTACATCCCGTACTACTACCAGGCGGGCACCCAGCTGGGTTCGCCGTCGGTGCCGACCGGGCACGTCGAGGAGCTGCTGCGCTACCCCGGGCTGTTCGGCCCGCGCTCCTACGTGCCGCGCGAGATCCCGATGCGCTTCGACCACCGGGCCATGCCCGACATCGACCGCTGGGTGCGCACCCAGGGCAGTGAGCTGCTCTTCGTCAACGGCGAGTTCGACCCCTGGGCCGCGGAGCCGTTCCGGCTCGGCCACCGCACCCGCGACTCGCTCAGCCTGGAGGTGCCCCGCGGCAACCACGGCGCCGACATCGCGCAGCTGCCCGCCGCCGACCGCGAGCGCGCCGGCGAGGCGCTGCTGCGCTGGGCCGGACTCGACGGCGTGGCGGCGCTGAGCACTCCGGCGCCGGCCATTCCCGAGCTGGACGAGGTCGAGATCGACCGGGGGCCGACCCGCTGACCCCGCCCGCACGGCGAAAGGACGCCGGCGCCCCCCTTGGGGCGCCGGCGTCCTCGTGTGTCCGTGCGGCGGCGTCAGCGCGCGGTCGGCTCGGCCGCCACCGCCTGCGCGACCTCCAGCTCGGGCTCGGCGACGGGGGCCACCGCGGCGGCCGTGTCGGCGACCTTCGCGGTGCGCTTGGCCGAGCCCAGCATGAAGGCGGTCACCGCGGCGACCGTGCCGAGGGCCATCACCGCGCTCATGCTGACCATGGTCGGCGTGCCCTGGGCGCTGAACACGCCACCCAGCGCGCCGATCGTGCCGCCCAGGCCGAACTGGAGCGAGCCCATCAGCGCCGAGGCGCTGCCCGCGACGCTGGGCCGCTGGCTGGTGATGGCCAGCGTGGTCGCGTTGGTGAACACGAAGCCCTGCGCGAAGACCGAGACGAACAGCAGCGCGATGGCCAGCCACAGCGGCGGGGTGCCGAACAGGCTGGCCAGCAGCAGCCCGCCGGTGCCGGCCACCGCCACGACCAGGCCGAACATCAGCAGCCGCTCGGTGGAGACCCGGCCGATCAGGAAGCCGTTGATCTGGGTGGCCGCCACCAGGCCGATGGAGTTCAGCCCGAACAGCAGGCTGAAGGTCTGCGGGCTGACCCCGTAGACGGCGTCGGAGATGAACGGGAAGGACGAGATGTAGGCGAACATCACCGAGAAGCCGAGGCTCAGCGCCAGCGTAAAGCCCATGAAGCGCCGGTCGCGCAGCAGGCCGCCGAAGTTGCGCGCCAGGGTGCCGGCCCGCGCCGGGCTGCGCTGCTCGGCCGGCAGGCTCTCCGGCATGCCGAACAGGATGGCGGCGAAGCTCACCGCGCCCGCCGCGCCGAGCACGACGAAGCTCAGGTGCCAGGAGCCGACCAGCAGCAGCTGGCCGCCGAGCACCGGGGCGAGGATCGGGGCGAGGCCGACCACCAGCATCAGCCGGGAGAAGAACCGGGCCGCGTCGTCGCCCTCGAAGAGGTCGCGCACGATCGCCCGCGAGATGACCGCGCCGGCCGCGCCGGCCAGGCCCTGGACGAAGCGCAGCGCGATGAAGGCCTCCACCGTCGGCACGATGACGATCAGGAAGGAGGTGAGGGTGAACGCGGCCACCCCGATGAGCAGCGGCCGGCGGCGCCCCCAGGCGTCGCTCATCGGGCCGATGATGATCTGCCCGACCGCGAGCCCGATCATGATCGCGGTGAGGGTCAGCTGGATCTGCGACTCCGGCGCGCCGAGGTCGGCGGCGATCTGCGGGAACGCGGGGAGGTAGAGGTCGACGGAGAGCGGGCCGGTGGCGGCCAGCGCTCCCAGTACCAGGACGAGCAGCAGAACCGACTTCTTCGGGCGCCGAGCCGCGGTGGTCTCGGCAGGTCTGGAAGGTTCTTCTGGCACGCTCGACTCCTTGATGATCGTTCTGGACACCATGACTCCAACGCGGGCGCCGCCGTTGGTAATCCTGTCATCCGACCTATTTTTCGGCCGTTCACTCCGGCGTCCACCGGGCTCCTGAGGCACATATCCGCCCTCCCGACCTGGCCGGACCACGCCGGGCACAGCTCACCGCGGCACGGATCGCCAGGTTCCGCCGATGTCGGTCAAGGGGCTGCGCTACTCTGAGCGGCCAGCGGCGTGACTGCCGGTGGGGCCGTGCCCGGACCCGGCCGGGCGCCCCCGTGACCGGGGCCGCCAGGGCCGGCCGCCGTGGCCGCCGCTCCCCGCCGCCGTCGCGCCGCCCGCCGTGCGGGCCATCAGGTCGGGCACCAGCCTACTGAGCGGCCCTGTCGGCTGTACAACGGTTTTGCCGCGGCCGCCGGTACTGCGTGAGGACGAGGACCCGGCGGCGGCCGATTGGCAATGCCCGGCCCGGTCTCCTAGAGTGCACGAGGTTTCGAGTGCCCCCATCCGAATCCGACCAGCCGCCGAGGAGTACGACGAGAGTGGATTCGTCCACGCCGGACCCCGGCTCCCCCGCCCCGCGCCGCCGCACCCGCCGCGTCAGCGCCCTGGCCGCCGTCGTCGCCGCCGGGCTCGTGCTCCCCTCGGCCACCGCGGGCCACGCGGATCCGGAGTCCACCGACGACATGCTGGCCGATATCGAGGAGCTGGAGGAGCAGTACGACGGCGAGCTGTACGAGCTGCGCACGCTCCGCGACAACGCCGAGGCGGCCCAGGAGCGCGCCGATGAGGCGCAGCAGGAGCTGGAGACCGCCCGCGAGGAGGTCACCCAGCTGGCCGTCTCCAGCTACCAGGACGGCTCGCTCGACCCCGTCGCGACCCTGTTCCTGGAGGACGACCCCCAGGACATCCTGGACCGCGCCTCGATCGTGAACTACCTCACCGAGACGAACGCCGCGCAGCTGGACGAGCTGGAGCTGCTGGCCGAGCGGGCGGCGGAGTCGGAGGAGGCGGCGGCGGCCGAGGTCGAGGCGATGCAGGCGGAGGTCGACGAGCTGGAGGAGAACCTCGGCGCCGTCCAGGCCCGCGTCGCCGAGCTCAGCGACCACACCATGCGCCCGCCCGACAACATCACCCTGCGCATGGAGATGGTGCGCGACGCCATCACCGAGGAGTTCGGCACCGGCAACGGCGTCGGCTGCTACCGGCCCAACGGCGGCTGGGTGGTGGGCGAGCACCCGCTGGGCCGCGCCTGCGACTGGATGGTCAGCTCCGGCTACCCCAGCGCCGAGCAGCAGGCCCGCGGCGACGCCATCGCCCAGTGGGCCATCGACAACGCCGACCGCCTCGGCATCATGTACATCATCTGGCGGCAGCGCATCTGGGACACCCGCACCGGCGGCGGCTGGTCCATGATGTCCGACCGCGGCAGCATCACCGAGAACCACTACGACCACGTGCACGTGTCGGTGTTCTGAGCTCAGGCGCCGCGGCGGTCGTCGAAGGCCGCGAGGAAGCGCCGCAGCAGCGCGGTGTCGCCTTCGGCCGACGCGTCCCCCGAGCGGACCGCGTCATCGAGTCCGCGCCCGTCGAACACCAGGTCCTGGACCACGCGCACGGTGGTGGTGAGGACCGCGTCGGCGGCGGCCTCGCGCCGCTCGGCGGCGAGCCCGCCGCCGTCCACGGCGAGCCGGAAGGCGTCACCGGGCAGGCGGAGCTGAACGGCTGCGCGCAGGCCGGCCGCCGCGGACGGGTCGAAGGTGGTGCGCAGGGCGACGATCAGGGCGTCCGGGCTGAGTTCGGCGGCCGAGTCCGGACCGGGCGGCAGCGGGCTCCCCCAGCGCCCGAGCGCCAGCAGGACCGGTTCGAGGGCGCGGCCCCGGTCCGTCAGCCGGTAGACCAGCCCGGCCGCCGGCGGCAGCGTGCGGCGCCGGGTCAGCACACCGGACTCCTCCAGCTCGCGCAGCCGCTGGGTCAGCACGTTCTGGCTCATACCGGGCAGTCCGCGATGCAGGTCGGCGAAGCGCTTCGGACCGAACAGCAGCTCCCGCACGACCAGCAGGGCCCACCGCTCCCCGACCACGTCGAGGGCGCGGGCGATACCGCACAGATCCCGGTAGCTCCTCATGGCCCGATGGTACTTCTCCACTGACACTGGTTACTCCTACATTAGGAGAACCATTAGTCAGGGAGACTCCTATGCCCCATGTGACCTCGGCCGACGGCACGCCCATCGGCTACGACCGGCTCAGCGGCGACGGCCCCGCCCTGGTGCTCGTCAGCGGCGGACTGGACGACGGCACCGAGAACATCCCACTGGGCGAACAGCTGGCCGGCGACTTCGCCGTCGTCACCTACCGGCGCCGCGGCAGGGGCGACAGCGGCGACACCGCCCCCTACGCCGTGCGGCGGGAGATCGAGGACCTCGCCGCGGTCATCGACGCCGCCGGCGGCCGGGCGCACCTGTTCGGCGCCTCCTCCGGCGGCGCGCTCGCCCTGGAGGCGGCCGCCGCCGGACTTCCCGTCGACCGGATCGCCGTCCACGAGGTCCCGTACCTGCTCGGGGACGAGATGCTCGCCGCCTGGCGCGCCTACCGGGCCGAACTGGACGCCGCGCTCGACGCCGGCGACCGCGACCGGGCGCTGCGCCTGTTCATGCGGCTGGCCGGCTCGTCCGACGACGACATCGCCGCCGCCGAGACCGCCCCGGTCTGGCCGGCCCTGCGGGCCCTCGCGCCGACGCTGCGCTACGACGCCGCCTGCCTCGGCGACGGGCCGCCCCCCGCGGACCGGCTGGCCGCGGTGCGCCGGCCGGTGCTGCTGACCACCGGGGTGACCATCGATCCGCACTCCGCCGGCCTCCCCGTCGACTTCTTCGGCGCCGCCGCCGACGCGGCCGCCGCCCAGCTGCCCGACGGCCGGCGGAGCACCGTCGAAGTGCCGGGCCACGTCCCCGACCCGGCCCGGCTCGGCCCCGTCCTGACCGCCTTCTACACCGGCTGAACGCCTCAGCGACCGCCGCCGGGGCCGGTCAGCGGTCCTCGGTGCCGCCCGGTGCCGCCTCGCCGACCACACCGGCCAGGGTGGCGTGGCCGCTGCCGCGGAGCAGGGCGCGCAGGCCGCGGTTCATCCGGTGCGGCCACAGCGGGCCGCCGTAGACGAAGGCGGTGTACGCCTGCACCAGGGTGGCACCGGCGCGGATGCGCTCCCAGGCGTCCTGCGGGGTCTCGATGCCGCCCGCGGCGACCAGCACCAGCCGGTCGCCGGCCCGGGCCCGCAGCCGCCGCAGCACCTCCAGCGCGCGCTCGCGCACCGGGGGCCCGGACAGCCCGCCCGCGCCCGCCCGCGCCACCTCGTCATCCGGGGTGGCGAGGCCGTCGCGGGCGATGGTGGTGTTGGTGGCGATGACGCCGTCCAGGCCGAGTTCGACGGCGAGGTCGGCGACGGCGTCGATGTCGTCGTCGGCGAGGTCCGGGGCGATCTTCACCAGCAGCGGCAGGCGCGGCCGCCCGGTCGCCTCGCACGCCTCGGCGGCGGCGTCGCGCACGGCGGTGAGCAGCGGGCGCAGCCGCCGCACCGACTGGAGGTCGCGCAGGCCGGGGGTGTTGGGCGAGCTGACGTTCACCACCAGGTAGTCGGCGACCGGGGCCAGCATGCGCGCACTGGCGACGTAGTCGGCGACCGCCTCGCCGTCGGTGGCGAGCTTCGTCTTGCCGATATTGGCGCCGACCACCGGCCACTGCGCGGTCCGCGCCCGCAGCCGGGCGGCGGCCGCCCGCGAACCCCGGTTGTTGAAGCCCATCCGGTTCACCAGCGCGCGGTCGGCCGCCAGCCGGAACAGCCGCGGCCGCGGGTTGCCCGGCTGGGCGTGCGCGGTGACCGTGCCGATCTCGACATGGCCGAAGCCGAGGGCGCCCAGCGCGTCCGGGCCCTCCGCGTCCTTGTCGAAGCCGGCCGCCAGGCCGAGCGGGCTGGGGAAGGTGCGGCCGAGCGCCCGCACCCGCAGCACCGGGCTGGGCCCGAGCCAGAACCGCAGCACCCGCCGGAAGCCGGGCACCAGGGCCGGCAGCCGCAGCGCGGCGAAGGCGGCACGGTGGGCGGCCTCGGCGGGCACACGCCGCAGCACATGGCGGAAGAGCAGCCGGTACATCACATCCCGTCACGCTAGCAGCCCGCTGACCGGGAGCGGAGCCCGGCCGGTCACCGCCCCCGGCACCACGGCCCGGCGCCCCGGCGGCGCCGGTCGGCCCCGCACCTGGCCGATCCGGCGCCGCCGCCGAAGGGGGCGCCGTCCTGTCGGGTCTTCGCGTTCCGCGCGCCTAGCCGGCGCGCCTCCCCAGGTCGGCCAGGGCCGCCGCGCCCGTGCCCAGGCCGAGGGGCCGCCCGGAGAAGGCGGCGGGCGCGGCCGCCCCCGTGGTCTGGGCGGGCACCGGCACCCCGCCCGGGTCCGGCGCGCTCACCGGGACCGCGGGCACGGCCGGGCCGGGCGGCTCGGCAGCGGCGGCGGGCACCGACGGGACCGCCGGACCGGGGGGCGCCGCGACCGCCACGGGGACGGAGGGCACCGGCGGCCCGGGCGGCGCCGGAGCGGCCGGCGGCGGCGCCGACGCGAGCTCCGCCCCGGCCGGACCGGAGGCCGCCCGGGCGCCGGGCAGCGCCGACGCCCCGGCGCGCACCTCGAAGGGCCGCCGCGCCAGGACGGCGGGCGGTGCCGCTGCCGCCGTCTCGGCGGGCACCGGAGTGCCGCCCGGGTCCGGCGCCGCGGCCGGAACCGAGGGTACGGGCGGCGCCGCGGGCGCGGAAGCGGCCGGGGCCGCTCCCTTCCGCTCACCACGCGTCCGCTCCGCGGAGGTCTCGGCGGGCACCGGCACCCCGCCCGGGTCGGGCACGCTCACCGGGACCGCGGGCACGGCCGGGCCGGGCGGCTCGGCAGCGGCGGCGGGCACCGACGGGACCGGCGGGCCGGCGGGCGCGGGCACCGCGGCCGGAACCGAGGGCACCGGCGGGCCGGGCGGCTCGGCCGGACCGGACGCCGAGGGAGCCGGGTCGGCGGACCGGGCCGGTACCCGGGCGCCGGGCAGTGCGGAGGCGGTGGGCGCCGACAGGGTGGCGGCCGCCGGCAGGACCGCCGTCAGTACCGGGGCGGACTTGTCCGAGGCGGACTCGTCCGGGACGGCCCGCGTGGCGGCGGGAGCGGCGCCGGGAAGCGCGGCGGGGGTGCCGGGTTGCCGCCAGGGCACCGTGGGGATCGCCGGCACCAGGAAGGTCCGGGCGCGGTCGCGCTGCTCGGGCTCGGTGTAGCGGCTGACGGCGCGGTGCCACTGGAGGATGCCGGACATCCAGTCCTTGAGCTCGTCGGCATGGCGGCTCAGCGCGCCGCGGGCCGCGGGGTCGAGGTCCAGGTCCTCGAAGAGATCGGGGAGGCCGTTGGCGAGGATGTGCTCGAACTGCCGCATCCGGGCGGCCATCAGGTCGGCGACCACGTCGGCGGCGGCCCGGCGGTCGACGCCCAGGTAGTTCTCCACGACAAGGACCATGTTGTGGAGCTCGCCCTCGAACTGCACCTCCTTCTGGTAAGAGAACAGGTCGTTGGTGAAGATGGCGTAGTCCTGGGCCGAGCTCTCCAGTTCGCGGACGACCCGGTTGCCGAAGACCTCCTCGGGCACCTCGTTGGCGCGCGCCAGCTTGGCCAGGCTCATCGTCATGTCGGAGCCGAAGGTCTTGCGCCGCATCTCGATGTAGTCGACGGGGTCGGGCACCCGGTGCATGGCCTGGTTGTCCAGCTCCCACAGCCAGCTCGCGGTCATGTCCTCCACGGCCAGCCGGAAGCGGGCGCGGTCGCGCCGGTTCATCGGGCCCGCGGTGCGCCGCCAGAGGTCGGCCAGGCCGCGCTCGATCGGCCCGTACGGCTCGGGCGCGGGCTCGCCGTCCAGCGGCATGAACAGCGACAGCCGCCGGTTGCAGGCGCGGGCGGCGGCGAGGTCGCGCCGCGCGCCGTAGACGATCGGGAAGTAGTCGTCGCCGTAGGTTCCCCAGGCCAGCCAGTCGGCCGAGAGCTTCAGCTCCTCCGGCCCGGCGTCGGGGTGGATCATCGCCCCGCAGTAGGCGACGTCGTTGGCGCGGAAGCGGTCCTCGTTCCAGACGCCGCCGAACTCCACGCCCGGGATGGAGTCGAACATGCCCATCTCGCGGGCCCAGCCGACGGCGTAGCGGCGCACGGCGTCCAGGTGCGGGCTGGTGCGCACCGGGAAGGGCATGTACAGCTCGGGCAGTTCGAGCGGCCCGGTCTGCCGGTACAGCGGCTGGATGCGCTGCCTGGTGCGGCGGCGCAGGCCCGGGCCGAAGGACAGCCCGGCGGTGCCGAGCCCCGTCGGGCCGCCGAGAGCGGACGCGCCCGGCCCGCCGCGTACAGCGTTGTCGTTCATGTACCGGTTGGACCTGGCGTGCCACTCGTGCCCGCCGGCCTGCCAGTCCTGGAGGCCCTTGATGTAGGCGGCCACGCCGAGCTGCCGGTCGGGCGGCACCCCGTGCTCGGCGAAGAGCTCCGCCACCTCCAGCAGGGCGGTGTCCTCGAACTGGAGCAGCCGCGAGGTGAGGAGGTCGTTCACCATGTCGGCCGCCTCCTGCACCGAGCAGCCGAAGAAGCGCTCGAAGACCAGGACGGCATTGGAGTTCTCGCCCTCCTGCTGCACCTCGCGCTGGTAGGAGAAGAGGTCGTTGCGGAGGTGGACGGCGTCGGCGAAGGTGTCGGAGAGCACCCGCATCGGCCGGGTGGCCGCGATGGCGTCGGGCACCTCGGCGCCCACCGCGCACTCCACCAGGTTGGCCGACCACGGCGCCCCGCCCACCATGCGGCGCATCTGGATGTACTCGATCGGGTTGGCCACCCGCTCGCGGTCGATGTTGTCAAGCTCCCACATGGACTCGACCATCAGGTTGTAGGTGCTGGTGGTGAAGCGTCCGCGCCAGCCGTCCGACATCATCGGCACGGTGCGCCGCCAGAGGTCGTCGAGCCCGCGCTCGGCCGGGTTGCGGGGCTCGGGCGCCTCCCGGTCCCCGGCCGTCATGAACAGCTCCAGCCGGTCCAGGTACTCCCGCGCGCCCCGGTGGTCGCGGGTGTACTTGAAGCTCTCCAGGAAGTCGTCGTCGAAGAAGAACACCCACACGTACCAGTCGGTGATCAGGTCGAGCATGGGGCCGTCGCAGTCGGGATGGGTGTAGGCGCACATCAGCGCGTAGTCCATTCCCGCCAGCGCCGCCTCGTCCCAGACCGTGCCGCCGCCGTGCTTGGGCGCGTCGAGCATGCCCATCTCCCTGGCCCACTCCATGCTGTGCGCGCGGGCGCGGTCCAGGTTGGGATTGAGCCGGGCCGGATACGGCAGATAGAAATCGGGCAGGGTGAACGCGTCCACGGGCATGCCTACTCTCGTCGGCCGACCGAAAGCTGAGTACATTCGGCATGCTAACCATCACCAGCGGTCACATGACAGCCCTTTGCGCAATTCTGCGGAATCGTAGTCGGAATGGCCGACATCCCGGCGTTCCGGTGGTCTGCGCCCAATAGCGTCGACACTCCGGCGAGCGCCCGCCCGCGACGCGCCGCCGCAGCGTCCGATCCAGGTCAGCGCGCCACGGCGCACCGCGCGAACCGGCATTGCGCCGGACCGGGCCCGCGGCCGAATTCCGCGGATCCGCTGCCGCGGAATTCGGCCGGAACGACTTCGGACGAAAAGTCCACTCCATCCGGCAGTCCCGGCCGATCGACGGACTTACCCTCCTTGTCGGCACACAGGACGATTGCCCGGAAAAGGCGGGAATTCCGGAACGGGCGCGAGGACGCGAAAGTCCGGAAACGCCTGGAAATGGCCGGCGGCGCTCAGCGCGACTGCCGCGCCACCCGCAGGGTGCGCAGCCGGTTCAGGGCGGCCGCGGTGTCGTGCCGGCGGGGCGGCGCGAAGTCGCCCAGGTAGCCGTCGTCCAGCGCGTCGGGCCCCTCGGCGAGTTCGGCGTCGAGCAGGTCGAGGGCGGCGGCCAGGGTGCGGTGGCCGTCGAGGTGGCCGCGGCGCACCAGCGCGGTGAGCGCCAGGCCGAGTCCGGGCACCTGGCTGGGGTCGACCAGCTGTTCGAGCGCGCGCAGGTCGATCTCGGTCTCGCCGAAGACGAGCGCGTCGGTGCCGCGCCCCTTGATCCGGCGGCGCCCGCGCGCCTGGGCCGATATCGATCCGGGGTCGGGGGCGCGGTGGGCGACGGCGGGGAAGGGCGCGTCGTCGCGCGGCGCGGCCAGCGCGCGGGCGGCGGCGGTGACGTCGTGGGGGCGGTAGGCGTCGAGCAGCACCACCTGGTCGGCGACGTCGAAGTAGTCGCCGCTGGCGCCCATGACCAGCACGCAGGACACGCCGTGGGAGCGGCGCAGCGGCCGGACCAGGTCGACGAACGGGGTCAGCGGCTCGCGGTCGGGGGCGACCAGCGCCTGCATGCGGGCGTCGCGGATCATCAGGTTGGTGGCGGTGGTGTCCTCGTCCACCAGCAGCACCCGGGCCCCGGCCTCGACCGCCTCCACGATCGCGGCGGCCTGGGAGGTGGAGCCCGAGGCGTTGTCGGTGCGGAAGTCGCGGGTGTCGGCGCCGCTGGGCAGCTCGCCGACGAAGGCCGAGATGTCGGTCCGCTCCACCCGCCGCCCCTCCTCGGCGCGGATCTTCACCGCGTCGGCGCGGGTGACCACCAGCTCGCGGCCGTCGCCGGGGACGTGGTCGTAGACGCCGCGCTCCAGGGCGTGCAGCAGGGTGGACTTGCCGTGGAATCCGCCGCCGACGATCAGGGTGATGCCCTCGGGCACCCCCATGCCGGCGACCCGGCCCCGGTGCGGAAGCTCGAGTTCGACCCGCAGCGGCTCCGGCGCCGCGAAGGGCACCGCTCCCGGGCCGGTCAGCGGGAGGTCGCTGACGCCGCTGCGGCGCGGCAGCACCGAGCCGTCGGCCACGAAGGCGACCAGCCCGCGCTCGGCCAGCTGCTCGCGGGCGGCCACGCTGTCGGAGACGGTGTCGGCGAAGGCCCGCACCTCCTCGGCGGGCAGCGCCTGCGCGCGCAGCGAGGACGCGACCGCGGCCGGCAGCAGCTCGCACAGCTGGCGGGCGGCCTCGCGCCCGGCGATCCGGCGGCCGTGGCCGGGCAGCTCCACCGCGAACCGCAGCCGTACCGCGCCCTCGCGCACCGCGCACGCGCTGCGCGCCAGCACCTCCTGGCCGCCGGCGTCCACCCGGAAGCGGCTGCCGGCCAGCGCCTCGGCCGCGCGGCGGGCCAGCAGGTCGGCCAGCGCCCTGGCCCGCACCGGATCGCGCCACAGCCCGGCGTCGAAGCCGGCGACGGAGGCCGGCACCTCGAGGCTGAGGCGGCTCGGCGGGGCGTAGGGGTCGGCCTGGACGTGCTCGACCGCCAGCTCGAAGCCGTCGAAGCGCCACCGCCCGGTGAGCGAGCGGTACCGGCCGTAGCCGCTGCCGTCCATGCCCAGCAGCGCGGCGCGCAGCCGCTCGGCGTCACCGCCGCCCTGCGCCCGGCCGGACGCCGAGGGCGCACCGAGGTCCTCGCCGCGCTCCACCGGCCCTCCGCTCCACCGCCTGGGCCCGCCGCGCCCGTACCCGCCGCGCTCCCCCCGCATCACGTGCCCCCCTCCCGCAGACCCGCACCGCCTCGATGCCGGCGCGTCAAACGCTAGTGCGCCACACGGTGCGCCCCGACCACACCCAAGCGAACCCACCACAACCCCAGCCGCACAAAACAAAAAAATCCCGGAAAAAACCACCCGCGCCGCAGGCGCGTCTGCAGGACTCGCCGCGCCGAAGGGCGCCTCCCGCGCCCGAAGGGCGACAGAGCAGGGGTCTACGCGTCTGCAGGACTCGCCGCGCCGAAGGGCGCCTCCCGCGCCCGAAGGGCGACAGAGCAGGGGTCTACGCGTCTGCAGGACTCGCCGCGCCGAAGGGCGCCTCCCGCGCCCGAAGGGCGACAGAGCAGGGGTCTACGCGTCTGCAGGACTCGCCGCGCCGAAGGGCGCCTCCCGCGCCCGAAGGGCGGCAGAGCAGGGGTCTACGCGCCCGGAAGGGCGGTAGAGCGGGTGTCTACCATCGACGCCATGACCGCGAATCCCGATCCGGCCGGCGCCCCGGGCTCCGGTGAGGTGCCCGAGGACGTGCGGCGGCTGCTGCTGCGCGTGGTGAAGAACTCCGACGCGCGCCTGGAGGACGAGGTGCGGGCCTGGGCCGAGGAGGTCGGTCCCGAGCAGGCGGCCGACCGGCTGGCCGCCTTCGTGGAGCTGGCGGACCTCAGCCCGATCCGGCAGCTGGCCTTCCAGGCGCTCACCTTCGTCGGCGAGCCGGGGGGGGCGGCCGTCCAGCGGCTGCGGGAGCACCCGTTCACCGGGCCGTTCGCCACGGCCTGGCTGATCCAGCACGGCCACCTCCCCGACGACGCGCTCGGCCCCTCCGACGAACTGCTGGCGATCGCGGAGAGCCTGGCCGCCATGGCCGCGATCGACGCGGCGAACGTGGTGGCCGGGCTGCGCACCACCGGCGACGGCGGCCGCCAGCACGAGGTGGTGGCGCAGCTGTGGCGGGTGCCGCACCCGGGCGTGGCCGACGTGCTCGACGCGGTGTCGCGGGCGCACCCGGACAAGGGGCTCGCCAAGGAGGCGCGCCGGTCCCTGCACAAGCTGCGCTCCAGCCGGGGCTGAGCCGCTACTCCACCAGCGCCTGCTCGATCGCGTCGATCAGGTCGGGGTCGTCGGGTTCGACACGGGGCCGGAAGCGGGCGAAGGGGCGGCCGTCCGGGCCGACCAGGAACTTCTCGAAGTTCCACTGCACATCGCCGGCCTGGCCGTCGGCGTCTGGGGTGGTGGTGAGCGCCTCGAAGACGGGGTGCCGGCCGGGCCCGTTGACGTCGAGCTTCTCCAGCAGCGGGAAGGTGACGTCGTAGCGGGTCGAGCAGAACTCCTGGATCTCCTCGGCCGTGCCCGGTTCCTGGCCCATGAACTGGTTGCAGGGCGCGCCGACGACGGTGAGGCCCTGCTCGCGGTAGCGGCGGTGCAGCTTCTCCAGTCCTTCGTACTGCGGGGTGAGGCCGCAGCGGGAGGCGACGTTGACGATCAGCAGCAGCGGGCCGCCCAGCCCGCCGAGGGTGGTGGGGGTTCCGGCCAGGGTGCGGACCGGGATGGAGAGCATGCTCATGGGGGTCCTTCGCGCGCTGCGCCGGCCGGCCTCCGGCGCCCGCGCCGCGGCGCTGTCCGACAGGGTCAGTGCGCGAGCCGCACCTGGACGCCTGGAGTGTCCGCCGACGCCCGCAGCTCGATCGACCGGGCGTTGACATCGTAGGCAATCTCGAAGACCAACACGCCGTCGCGGCTCTCCCCCGGCGGCACGGCGTCGAACAGGCCGCCGTGGTCGGCCGCCAGGGACAGCCGGGTGTCGCCTGGGTGGCGTCCGCCGCCGGCGGCCACCAGCGTCTGGAACTCGGCCACGGGCCGGTAGGCCCGCGTCCCGGTGTTGGCGATCTCCAGGTAGACGAGCACGCACGTGCCCTCGATGTCGTCGATGACGGGGTCCAGCGGCCCGCAGCCGTACTCCACCCCGGTGACGGTGGCCACCAGCGGTCCGGTCCGCACCGCCTCGCCGAATCCGGGCGCGGAGGCCCGTCCGGCGCCTCCGCCCGCGCGGTCGGCGCCGTCGCCGTCCTGGCGGGCGTGGGCGTGCGGCCGCTCCGTCCCGCCGGGCGAGGCGGACGCCGCCGCCACCGCGGCGGCTCCGGCGCGCGCCAGGTCGCCGTAGACGTAGCCCACGCAGCCGGCCGCGAGGACGCCCACGGCGGACAGCGCGAGCAGGAAGACCGTCCAGGACAGCACGCCGTGCCGCCTCGGGTACCGCGGCTCGCCGCGGACGCGCTCGACCCGGTCGCCGGCCGGTTCCCCACCGCCCCCATCCCCCACAGCACCCATTGAGACCCGGGCGCGGGGGCGGGAACAGTCGTGAAAGCGCCAGAAAGACCTAACCTGGCCATCAATGCAGTGAGATGGTCCCCTGTGCCGGCCGTGCGCGCTGTAGTTTTCCTTCCGTTATCTACGTCGTGCAGCATGGCTGCGTAGAGCGAGCAGGCTTGCGAGCGTGCCGCCGCACCGACCCCGGCCCGTCCCCTTGGCCCCGTCGGGCGCACGGCCGCTTACCGCCGGATCCGGCCGTGCACCCGCGTTGGTCCGCACGGCCGGGGTGATGCGAGGGGAACCATGGCGAACAATGGTCCATACGGGGATCACTCCGGCTACCCGCCCGGGGGCGACGGCGGTCAGCCGCCGTACCCCGGCCACGGCTCCAGCGGCCCGCAGCCGCCCTACGGGGGCG
This sequence comes from Allonocardiopsis opalescens, assembly GCF_003002095.1. GTDB lineage: Bacteria > Actinomycetota > Actinomycetes > Streptosporangiales > Streptosporangiaceae > Allonocardiopsis > Allonocardiopsis opalescens. The sequence continues at coordinate 291,245 of NZ_PVZC01000006.1, forward strand.
GACCCGGCCCCTACGGCAGCGGCCCCCAGCCGACCCACCCCCACCACGGCGGGCCGGAGTTCTACCAGCCGGGCGCGCCCGGCGGCCCCGGCTTCGGCGGCCCGCCGCCGCCCGGCTCGGGCTACCCGTCGGAGAGCGTCGGCTACCCGGCGCCGCAGCGCAGCAACACCGGCCTGTTCATCGGGCTCGGCGTCGGCGGCCTCGTGCTGGCGCTGGTGGTCATCTTCACGGCGGTGGTGCTGTTCCGCGGCGGCGAGCCGGCGCCCGCGCCCGTCGGCGGGGAGACCCAGGCGCAGCCGGGCCCCGAGACCCCCGAGGCGCCCCAGCCCTCCGGCGAGACCGGCGGCGAGCAGCCGGAGGGCACCCCCAACGAGCTGCCCTCCGAGCCCTGCGAGGGGGTGAGCGAGGCCACGCGGGAGGCCAACAACCTGGCCGGGGCCTCGCAGACACAGAACATCTCCGACAGCCAGTCGTACTGCACCTTCTCCTCCTACGAGGGCGGCATCTACACGCTGGACATCACCTACCAGCTGCCGTACTCCATCTCCAACGACGCCGAGGCGGCGGCCCAGGACCTCTTCACCACCACCCGCCAGTCCGAGACCCGCGCCGACAGCATCGACAACCGCGAGATCGCCACCGACGAGGACCTGTCCGGGCTGGGCGACCAGGCGGCCTACATCGCCTACTCGACCCCCGACTACATCCTCACCCAGGGCGTCGGCGTGGTCATCGTCCGCCAGGGCACCATCGTGATGACGATCGAGTACGCGGGCGCCGTCGACGTCGGCGAGTACGGCTACGAGCAGGAGCCCATCGACCTCGCCGAGGTCGAGGTGGTCCAGGACATGGCCGAAGAGGCGATCCAGCTCATCTCCTGAGCTCCCGGCCGCTCGTGCGGGGCGCCGCGCGGCGCCCCGCCGGCCGCGCGGGCGGTGCGCGTCACACCCGGTGCCGCTCCGCGCGCAGCGCGGCGACCTCGGCGCGCAGTTCGCGCAGCTCGGCCAGGACGGCCTGCTCGGCGGGGGCGCCCGGCGACGGGCGCCCGGGCTGCTCCTCGTCGCCCTCGTGCTCCAGCGCGTTGACGGCGACGGCGATGAACAGGTTCAGCGCGACGAAGGTCGAGACGAGGATGTAGCCGACGAAGAAGGTCCAGGCCAGCGGCTGCCGCTCCATGATCGGCCTGGCGATCTCGCCCCAGCCGTCGCCCGTCATGATCTGGAAGAGGGTGAACAGCGAGCTCCACAGATCGCCGAAGTACTCGGGCGAGGTGCGGTGGAACAGCCGGGTGGCCATCACCCCGGCCACGTACAGCAGCAGGCTCAGCAGCAGCGCGATCGAGGCCATGCCGGGCAGCGCGGCCAGCAGGCCGGACACGACCTTGCGCAGCGACGGGATGACCGACAGCAGCCGGAGCACGCGCAGCACCCGCAGCACCCGGAAGACCGCGAACGGGCCGGAGCTGGGCAGCAGCGCGATGCCGACGATCACGATGTCGAACCAGGACCACGGGTCGCGGAAGAAGCGCCGGCCGTGGGCGTAGATCCGCAGTGCGATCTCGATCACGAACACCGTCAGCAGCAGCATGTCGAAGGCGTGCAGCACCCCGCCGTGCCGCGCCATGATCTCGGGCGAGGTCTCCAGGCCGAGGATGACGGCGTTCAGCAGGATGAGCGTGATGACCGCCTGCTGGAACCGCGGGCCGTCCGTGACCGCCCTGACTCGTTCCCGAAGCGTCACTGCGAAGCCCTTCCAGGGTCGGCGGCGGTGTGCGTCACGATGGCGCCGGCCGGGGCGCGACCCGGGCGGAGCCGCGCCCGAGTCGGGCGATTCCGCAGCTTAGCGGCGTGTTAAGGACCGATCACGCGAATCGCCGCAAGATCGGCAGACCACGTCCGGCCGCACCGGGGAGCGTTCGCGCCGCCGGCGCGCCGACCCCGGGGATCTTGCGTCCATTTCCGGACAAGGCAGCAGGAAACCCGCTCCCATGTGGGCAGACGCGCTGCGGCGGCATTGTCGCGGGGCCGGGGCGCCGTCATGATGGCCTCGGACGTGTCCTTGCCAGGAAGGTGCCGCGCGCAGTGATCGAATCCCCGCCCGCCGGTCGCGGAACCGCGCGCCCGACCATGAAGGACGTGGCCCGCGCGGCAGGGGTCGGGCTCAAGACGGTGTCGCGCGTGGTCAACGGCGAGCCGGGCGTGAACGAGCCGACGGCCCGCCGGGTGCGGTCGGCCATCGAGCAGCTGGGCTACCGCCGCAACGACAGCGCCCGGCTGCTGCGCAGCGGGCAGACCGCGAGCATCGGGCTGGTGATCGAGGACGTCGCCGACCCGTTCTACTCGGTGGTCACCCGCGCGGTGGAGGAGGTGGCCGCCCGCAACGACCTGCTGGTCTTCACCGGCTCCTCCGACGAGCGGCCCGAACGCGAGCGCCGGCTCGGCATGGCCTTCTGCGCGCGGCGGGTCGAGGGGCTGATCATCGTCCCGGCGGCCGGCGCCCGGCACGAGTACCTGGCGCCGGAGCTGGCGGCCGGGGTGGCGGCCGTGTTCCTGGACCGCCCGGCCGTGGGGCTGGCCGCCGACACGGTGCTGTCGGCCAACCGCGAGGGGGCGCGCACGGGTGTCGCGCACCTGATCGCGCACGGCCACCGCAGGATCGCCTGCCTGGGCGACGTGGCGGAGATCCACACCGCCGAGCAGCGGCGGCAGGGGTACCGCGACGCGCTGGCCGCCGCCGGGATCGGCCACGACCCGGCGCTGGAGGTGATGCAGGCGCCGCGGATCGAGGCGCTGGCCGCCGCGCTGCGGCGGCTGGCGGCGCTGCCCGAACCGCCCACGGCCCTGTTCACCGGCAACAACGTCACCACCGCGCACGCCCTGCGGGCCCTGGCCGCCGACGCCCCCGGCCACCCGCTCGCGCTGGTCGGCTTCGACGACTTCCCCTTCGCCGACCTGCTCACCCCGGCCGTCACCGTCGTCGCCCAGGACCCCGCCCGGCTCGGCCGCACCGCCGCCGAGCTGCTGCTGCGCCGCCTGGGCCGGGCCGACGGCGTCGACCCGGCCCAGGCCGACCCGCTCATCGCGGCCGAGCTGGGCGCGGACCCGGTCCGCGTCGAGCTGCCCACCCGGCTGGTCCCGCGGGGATCGGGCGAGATCCCGCCGCCGCCCGGCACCCGGTAGCGGCGGCCGAGGCGGCGCGGCGGGCCGCCGCGCCGCCGGTTGCGGTGGCCGCGCCGGAGCCGGGTCAGCCCGCGCTGCAGGAGACGGTGGGCCAGGTCGAGTTGCCGTTGCGCTGGATCGTCACGCCCCAGTTGTTGCCGTTGCCGTTGGGCCGGGCGGTCAGCACCTGGGAGCTGGGATAGCTGGCGCTGATGTTCCACGACGCCATGATCCGCGAGGGCGAGGGCACGTTCATCGTCACGGTCCAGTTGCTCGAACCGCTGACCGCGACGTTGAGGTTGTACCGGTCGCTCCACTGCTCGCCCGCGGACAGCGTCGCGGTGCAGCCGCCGCCGGTGGGCGGCGGGGTGGTGCCGCCGGAGCCCACGGTGATGTTGGAGCTGCCGCTGCTCTGGTAGCCCTCGGTCGCCATGATCATGTAGTCGTGGCTGCCCAGGTTCATCCCGCGGCTCGCCCAGGCGTCGAAGTGGTTGCCCGAGGTGATGGTGCCGCCGGTCCGCCTGGACTGCCGGACGCTCCAGTACTGGTCGAAGGTCCGGGTGCCCTCGATGGACGGGGCGTTGTAGCGCGTCGTCCGGTAGATGTCGTAGGTGCCGCCGTCGCTGGTGACCGTGCCCATGAAGGTGCCGGTGGGCCGGTAGGTGCCCCAGTTGTCGACGATGTAGTACTCCACGAGCGGGTTCCTGGTCCACCCGTAGAGCGTCAGGTAGGAGTTGCCGGACGGGTTGAAGCTGCCGGAGTAGGTGACGGTCCTGCGCCCGCCGGTGCTCCAGCCCTTGCCGGCGACGAAGTTGCCGGTGTTGCGCCACGAGGTGCTGTAGCTGCCGCCGGAGCCCAGCTCCATGGAGACCGTGCCCTGGCTGTCGGTCCAGAACGAGTAGAAGTAGCCGTTGTTGGTGCCGGTCTGGTTGGTGGTGACGGCCGCGTTGGCGGTGCCGTGCGGCGCCGTCATGGCCGCGACCATCACCAGGACCGCGCAGGCGCGGGCGATGATCAGGCGGGTGCGGCCGCGGCCGCGCCCGCCGGGGCGTCGGGATGCGTCGTTCATGGGCGTGCTGCCTCCTTGTGAAGGCCGACGGGGTTCCGGACGGCGTCGGGCGGGCCGGCGCGGACCGCCGGCGGCCTGGGGGAAGGCCGCCGCGCGCCGGCGTCGCTCGACGCGGCGGAGTACGGACGGCCGCCGTGCGGGCGGCGGCCGGGGACCGGGTCGTGCGGTCGACCCGGATCGGCGGTGGCGAGATCCGCCGATGCCGTTAGTTTTGGTCGACCCCTGCCACTTGTCAATACTTTTCCGGAAAAGCTACGGAAACCGCAGACTTGCCCCGATTCGCCGGAAAAGATGTTGATGCTGATCAATGCCGTACCGCGCTCGGCGACCCCACGACCGAAGCGCACCGCGCCGCCCGGAATGATCGATTGGCGACTCGCCATTACCGAAAACTTTCGGACCACTTCCGGATCTCCGGCGCCCGCGCGGCCGGCGACGCGCCGCGCCCGGGCTGGCGCGGACGGCGCCGGGCCGGGACCATGGGGGCGTGATCGTGGTTGTCGGAGAGGCGCTGATCGACCTCATCGGATCGGCACCGGCGGACGCCGGTGCGCCCCGCTCCGGCCGCGGGGCGGCCCCGCCCGACCCCGTGTACCGGGCCGTGTGCGGCGGAGCGCCCGCGAACACGGCGGTGGCGCTGGCCCGGCTGGGGGTGCCCGCCGCCCTGCTCGGCCGGATCGGCGCCGACACCTTCGGGCAGCGGTTGCGGGCGCACCTGGAGCGCAACGGCGTGCGGCCCGAGCTCCTGGTCGCCGCCGCCGAGCCGACCACCCTGGCGATCGCCACCCTCGACGACGCCGGCCGCGCCCGCTACGACTTCCGGGTCGACGGCACCGCCGACTGGCAGTGGACGCCCGCCGAGCTGCCCGACCCGCTGCCCGAGGGCACCGCCGCGCTGCACGTCGGCTCGCTGGCCATGGCCGTGCCGCCGGGCGCGCGGGTGCTGGAGGAGTGGCTGCACCGGGTTCGGGCGCACTCCGCGGCCACCGTCAGCTACGACCCCAATGTGCGCCCCGCCCTGGCGGGCGAGCCCGCCGAGGCGGTCGCCCGGGTCGAGCGCCAGCTGGCGCTGGCCGACATCGTCAAGGCCAGCGACGAGGACATCGACCATCTCTACCCCGGCCGCGACCCGCTCGACGCGGCCCGCGACTGGCTGGCCCGCGGCCCCGCGCTGGTGGTCGTCACCCGCGGCGCCGCGGGCGCCTTCGCGCTGGCCGGGCCGGGCGAGCCGCTGCACGCGCCCTTCGTGCCCGTGGACACGGCCGACACGGTCGGCGCGGGCGACGCCTTCGCGGCCGGTCTGCTCGACGCCCTTGGCACGCTCGGCGCACTGGCCGACCGCGCCGCGCTGCGCCGGCTGTGCGCCGCCCCGGACCCCGCGAACCGGCTCGGGCCCGTCCTCGCGCACGCCCAGGCCGTGGCCGCGCTCAGCTGCACCCGGCCCGGCGCCGACCCGCCCTACCGCGACGAGCTGCCGGCCGGGGCCGGCGCGGCCGAGCGCGCCGCCTCCGCCTGACCGCCGTCCGCCCCGGCCGGGGTCGCGCACGCCTGCGGGCGCGCGGCGCCCGGCCGGGGCGGACGCATGGGCCTCAGCCCTTCAGCGCCCCGGCCATCAGCCCGCGCATGAAGAAGCGGCCGAGGAACACGTACACCAGCAGCGTCGGCAGCGACGCGAGCAGCGCGGCCGCCATCTGCTGGTTGTAGGGCATCACCATCGACCCGGTCAGGTTGTTCAGCGCCACGGTCACCGGCCAGTCGCTCGGTCCGGTCAGGAAGACGGCGAACAGGAAGTCGTTCCAGGCCGAGGTGAACTGCCAGATCAGGGTGACGGCGAAGGCCGGCGCCGAGTTCGGCAGGATGATCGACCAGTACGTCCGCAGCATGCCGGCCCCGTCGACGCGGGACGCCTCGATCAGCTGGTCCGGCAGGGTGGCGTAGTAGTTGCGGAAGATCAGCGTGCAGATCGGGATGCCGAACACGACGTGCGCGATCACCAGCGGGGTGATGGTGCCCATCAGGTCCGCCGCCTGCATCATCTGCACCAGCGGGATCATCACCGCCTGGTACGGGATGAACATCCCGAACAGGAAGAGGGTGAAGACCACGTCGGAGTGCGGGAAGCGCCACTTGGCCATCACGTAGCCGTTGAGCGAGCCCAGCACGGAGGAGATGATCGAGGCGGGGATCACCATCCGCAGGCTGTTGGCCAGGCTCGGCGCCAGTTCCTGCCAGGCGAAGACCCAGCCCTCCACGGTCCACACCGTGGGCAGCTGCCAGGCCCGCGCCGCCGTCGCCTCGGCCAGCGGCTTGAAGCTGGTCACCAGCAGCACGTACATCGGGATCAGCACGATCAGCGCGAAGACCAGCAGCACGCCGAACTTCAGCCACCGCCCGGCCGCCCCGGCCCGCGCCCTCGGCCGCACCGCCGTGCGGGCCACCGCCGCCGTCATGACGCCTTCCTCTCCGACCGCAGCGTCCACACCAGGTACGGCACGATGACGACGGCGACGGCGAGCAGCAGGTAGCTCGCGGCCGTCGCGCCCATCGCCGGGTCGCGCACCTCGTAGACCTGGTCCCACATGTAGATGGCGGGCACGTCGGCCGCCAGCTGGCGGCCGGCCACCGCCACGATCAGGTCGAACACCTTCAGCGACATGTGGCCGATGATGATCACCGCGACCAGGGTGACCGGCCGCAGCTGCGGCAGCACGACGTGCCAGTAGACCTGCCGCTCCGAGCAGCCGTCCACCCGCGCCGCCTCGCGCAGGTCCTCGGAGACGCCCCGGAAGCCGGCCAGGAAGAGCGCCATCACGTAGCCCGACAGCTGCCAGATGGCGGGCAGCGCCATCGCGGCCATGCCCCACCGATCGGTCAGCCACCACTCGTTGGCCAGGAAGCCGAGGCCGATGTCCTGGAAGAGCGCGTTCAGCCCGACGGCGCGGTCGGGCGGCGCCGGGTTCATCAGCCACCGCCACACGATCCCGGTCGCGATGAAGGAGACCGCCATCGGGAACAGGAACACGGTCCGGAAGCCGGCCTCCCCGCGCACGCCCTTGTCCAGCAGCAGCGCGAGCAGCCAGCCGAGCAGCAGGGCCGTCAGCACGAACACGACGGTGAAGACGAGCGCGTTCCACACGGCGCCCGGCCAGCGCGCCTCGCTCCAGATGGCGATGAAGTTGTCCAGGCCGACGAACTCCCCGTCGGCGATGTTGGTGTGCTTGTCGGACGTGGCCAGCTGGAAGTTCCAGCCGATCAGCCCGTAGACGAAGACGCCGATCAGGATGATCGACGGTGAGACCAGCAGCAGGCCCGGCAGCCAGTCGCGTTTCGCGCGCATGCGCCGCCGCCCCCTTTCTGTACCGCGTTGCTTGCCGCGCCCGCGCATGCCGAGGACCCCGCGCGGGCGGCCGAGCCCAGGGCTGGGCCGACCGCGAGGGTCCTCGGCGTGCAGGCGGGATGGACGGGGTGCCTCAGCCGGCCTCGCCGGCCGCGGTGACCAGGGCCTCCTGGAGCGCGGCCACGTCCCCGTCGCGGATGTAGACGCCCACGGCGTCGTTGATGCCGGACTTCTGCCGGTTGTTGGCGGCGGCACCGTGCTGGTAGGAGGGGGCCATCGTGCTCTCCTGCCAGTCGGTGAGGGCGTCGGCCAGGTAGCCCTCGTACAGCGAGGCGTCGGCGTCGGTCCGCGCCGGGATCGAGCCCTTGAGCGGGTTGAAGATGTCCTGGCCCTCCTGGCTGGAGACCAGTTCCAGCCAGGCCTGGGCGCCCTCGGGGTTGGGGGCGTTGACGGGCAGGGTGAAGCTGTCGCTCAGCCACAGGTAGGTGCCGTCGGTGCCGGGGGTCGGCACGTAGCCGTAGTCCTCGCCCTCGACCGCGCCGACCTCCTGGAAGAGGCTCAGCGCCCAGTCGCCCATGATGTTGAAGGCGGCGTCGCCGTCCACGACGGCCTGCGACGCCTCCTGCCAGTCGGCGGCGCCGGCGTCGGTGTTGGTGTAGGCGTAGATCCGGTCGAAGGTCTCCAGCGCCTCCGTCACCTCGGGGGTGCTCCAGTCGGCGCCCGGCTGCCACAGCGCGTTGTAGCCCTCGGTCCCCAGCGAGGCCAGCAGGATGCTCTCCAGCAGGTGGTCGGCGGTCCACTGCGCGCCCAGCGAGAGCGGGATCGCGTCGGTCTCCTCCTCCACGGTGGCGAGCGCGTCCTCGAACTCCGCCAGCGTGGTGGGCGGCTCGACCCCCGCCTCCTCCAGCACGCCGGGGTTGTACCAGAGCACGTTGGAGCGGTGGATGTTCACCGGGACGGAGTAGATCTCGCCGTCCAGGGTGATCTGCTCCAGCAGTTCGGGCGGGAAGACCTCGTTGAGGCCCTGCTCGGCGTAGAACTCGGTGAGCGGTTCCAAGTAGCCCGCCTCGATGTAGTCCATCAGCTCGGCGCCGGCGTGCCCCTGGAAGGAGTCCGGCGGCTCGTTGGCCTGCAGGCGCGACTCCAGCACGCCCTGGGCGTTGGTGCCCGAGCCGCCGGCCACGGCGGCGTTGTTGAAGGCGATGCCGGCGTTGTCGGCCTCGAAGCGCTCGATCAGCGCGTCGAGCCCGGCCGCCTCACCGCCCCCGGTCCACCAGGAGAAGACCTCCACCGAGCCTTCGGCGTCCTCACCGCCCGACCCTCCGCAGGCGGTCGCGGTCAGCACCCCGGCCAGCGAGATCGCGAGCGCCGCGGTCCATCCTCGTCGCATCCTTGCTGCTCCTTTTCAACGGGACCTCGTGTCCTGCGCTCCGCGCCACCCCGCGGCGCACGGGAACCCCTGACAACGTTGTCAGCTCCAGCCATACAGGCAGGTGGCCGGGCCCCAGTCAAGGTGTGCACACATAACGTCTCCGCATACCGGCTAGTGGGGGCGCGCGGCCGCAGCGGCGGCCGCCGAGCCGAATCCCGGGATATATCCGTTTCGTCCTGTATGCCGGAGTGTGATCACCTCCTCACCTCACGGTCGGACGAATTTCATAATTTGAGCCGTTTAACGTCAAAAATAGAAGCCGAAATGCCATCCGGTCGCAAAATCGTACCTTCCGGTTGGCGTGCATTCAGTTCGGCGAGCGGAGAAATACACTTTCGCAGCTTATTTTGCGATCATGACCACTTCTCGTGCGATCGCCTTCGCCTCGCTGTTCGCGCTCACCGCCGCGCTGGTCCCGGCCGTCGCGACGGCCGAGACCGCCGGCACCGCACCGGCCGCGCCGGCGCCCGTGGCCGTCCGGACCGAGCCGGCGCCGGCGCCGGTCGCCGAGGCCGCCGAGCCGGCCGCGGCCCTGGCGCCCGCCCAGGTGGTGGCGCACCGCGGCTACTCGGGCCTGGCTCCCGAGAACACGCTCGTCGCGATCGAGGCGGCCCGGCACAGCGGCGCCGACTACATCGAGATCGACATCGACTTCACCGCCGACGGCGTGCCGGTGGTCATCCACGACGACACCGTCGACCGCACCACCGACGGCACCGGCGCCATCCGCGAGATGGACTACTCCGAGGTGCGCGGGCTCGACGCGGGCTCGTGGTTCGCGCCGGCCTACGCCGACGAGCCGATGCCCTCCCTGGAGCAGGCGCTGGACTCCTTCGCCGACCAGGGCGGCCGGCTGCTGCTGGAGTACAAGGGCGGCTGGTCGGCGAACGCGGTCGCCGAGACCGCCGACATGATCCGCGACCGGGGCCTGGCCGACAGCGTCATGGTGCAGAGCTTCGACGTGGAGACCGTGCGCAACCTGCGCGCCGAGGCGCCCGAACTGCCGGCCGGGCTGCTGCGCAGCAGGCTGGACGGCGACCCGGTGGCGATCGCCGAGGAGCTGGGCGTGGACGCCTACAACCCCAACGCCGAGCGGCTGCTGGAGCGGCCCGAGGTGGTCGACGAGCTCCAGGCGGCCGGGATCGAGGTCATGGCCTACACCGTCAACGAGGCGGCGGGCTGGCAGCGGCTGACCGAGCTGGGCGTCGACGCGATCATCACCGACCACCCGGCCCAGCTGGCGGGCTGGAACCGGCAGTTCGCCGCGAGCGGCGCCGCCTGACGCCCTTCCGCCGAGTGAGCGGGCCCGGACCGGTCGACCGGTCCGGGCCCGCTGCGATGCGGCGCCGGCGCGGGGCGCGCCCGGCTACTCCTCGATGCCGGGCCGCCCGGACCGGTCGAGTTCGCCGGGCCGCTGCTGCCTTGGCTTGCGGGTGACCGACACGCCCCCCATCAGCGCGAAGCCCTTGACGACGATGGTGGGGCCGGTACCGGTGCCGGAGCCGGCCGCGCTGCCGAAGCCGCCCATGACGCCGATGCCGCGCATGTCGACCTCGACGTCCTCGGGGACGATGATGTGGATACCGGCCTGGAAGGCGTAGGCGCTGATGGCGACCGTCTCGGCGGCGAAGTCGGCCTCGCGCAGGTCGATCTCGACACCGCCCCAGAAGGCGCCGGAGGTGAAGCGCTCGCCGATGGTCCACCGTCCCTTGCGGGCGGCGCCGCTCATGATGGCGAAGGCGGAGCTGGAGGTGGCCCGGCCGCCGATGCGGCGGGCGGGCGCGGGGTGCGCGGCCGGCCGCGCCGCGGCGGCGCGGCTTTGGGCCGGGAGGTCGCGGGTGATCGGTTCGAGTTCGGCGTAGGTCCTGGCCCGGTAGAGCGCGTCGATGCGCTCGTCCAGTTCGGCGAGGTCCAGCCGCCCCTCGGCGGCGGCCTCGCGCAGCACCTCGGCCACCTTGTCCCGGTCGGCGTCCGACGCGCGCATCTGCCGACGGTCGGCCGGCTCGGGAGGCTCGCTCATGGCTCGGAATCCTAGTCCCGGTCCGGCCGGTCCGGCGCCACCGGCTCCCCGGAAATGGCCGCCCTTTTGCCGACATCGATTGCCTGACATGTCTATGTCGCTGATTGTGACCAAAAGCGGTCAGAAAGCCGACCATCACCGCCCAGCGCGATGAAAGAGCCGTGAACGGGTGCAAAATCCGGATATGAACAACCCCTCCCGTCCGACACGGCGCCGGGCTCTCGGCACCGCGCTGTTCGCCGGCTCATCCGCCTTGCTCGTCACCTCACTCGCCTCCACCTCCGCCCACGCGTCCGGCGGCGACGACACCGAGAACCTGACGCCCGACCAGGCGCTGGCGCTGCTGCACGAGGGCAACCGCCGCTACCGCCGCGACCGCTCCCGCCAGCCCCATCTCAGCCAGGCCAGGCGCGAGGAGACCGCCGGCGCCCAGCACCCGTTCGCACTGGTGCTCGGCTGCCTGGACTCCCGCGTGCCGGTCGAGCACGTCTTCGACCGGGGCATCGGCGACCTCGCCGTGGTCCGCACCGGCGGGCAGGTGCTCGACGCCTCCGTGACGGCCAGCGTCACCTACGGCGGCGCCCACCTGCACGTGCCGCTGATCATGGTGCTGGGCCACAGCTCCTGCGGCGCGGTGACGGCCGCGGTGCAGTACGTGGAGTCGGGCGAGACGCCGCCCGCCGACATCGAGCCCTTCGTCACCGGCATCCGCCCGGCCGTCGAGGAGGCCATGACGCTGCCCGGCGACGACCTGGTGGCCAAGACGATCGACGTCAACGCCCGCCAGATCGCCGAGCGGCTGCGCGGCAACGAGTTCCTGGCGCCCTACATCGCCGAGGGCGCGCTTCGGGTGGTGAGCGCCCGCTACGACCTTGCCAGCGGCAGGGTCCACGACCTGTAGCGGCTCCCCCGCGACGCGAGGCGCCCGGGGTCCGGCCCGCTCACGCGGGTCCGGGCGCCGGGCGCCAGTGCGTCAGGGGTGCTGCTCGCTCTCGTGGCGGCTGTGGTCGGCCGGCTCCAGTTGCAGGGTGGAGTGCTCCACGTCGAAGTCGGTGGCCAGGCAGTCGCGCAGCCGGTCCAGCATGTGGGTGCAGTGGCCGAGCCGGTCGTCGTCGACCACGACGTGCGCCGAGAGCACCGGCACGCCCGAGGTGATGGTCCAGGCGTGCAGGTCGTGCACGTCGATCACGCCGGGCTGGGCGAGCAGCCGGGCCCGCACGTCGGTGATGTCCACGCCCTTGGGCACCGCCTCCAGCAGCACGTCCAGCGCCTCGCGGAGCAGGCCCCAGGCGCGCGGCACGATGAACAGCGCGATCGCCATGGACACGATCGCGTCGGCCCGGGTCCAGCCGGTGAACCAGATGATCACGGCGGCGGTGATCGCGGCCAGCGAGCCGAGGGCGTCGCTGAGGACTTCGAGGTAGGCGCCGCGCAGATTGAGGCTGTCGCGCTGGCCCCGGTACAGCAGCAGCAGGCCGGCGGCGTTGGCGAGCAGGCCGATGACGGCGATGGCCAGCATCAGGCCGCTGGAGACCTCGTGCGGCTCGGCGAGCCGCAGCACGCCCTGGTAGAGGATGTAGGCGGCCAGCGCGAACAGGACGAGCGCGTTCAGGGCGGCGGCCAGGATCTCGGCGCGCTGGTAGCCGTAGGTGCGCTTGGCGGTGGCCGGGCGGCCGGCGATCCACACGGCGACCAGCGCCAGCAGCAGGCCGCCCGCGTCGGCGCCCATGTGGGCGCCGTCGGCGAGCAGCGCGAGGCTGCCGGAGAGCACCGCGCCGACGATCTCGACCGCCATCACGGAGACGGTCAGCACCAGCACCGTGACGAGCCGCCCGCGGTGCGCGGACGCCGCCGTCGCGTGGCCGTGTCCGTGGCCGGCTCCCATCGCCGCCTCCCCCGTGTCGCGCAGCACGAGCAGCCCTAGGGGTCACGCTGCCCAGACGGACGGCCGAACGACTGTTCAGCCGTCACTGTTTATACAGCAACGGCTGTCTATACACCAAACCTTGTACAATGATTCTCATGCTCACCGCCGACGCCCGACTCGCCTCGATCCGCCGCCTCGGCCGCGCCCTGGCCGACCCCACCCGCTGCCGGCTGCTGCTCGCGCTCGCCGAGGGACCCGCCTACCCCGCGCAGCTGGCCCGGTCCCTCGATCTGACCAGGCAGAACGTCTCCAACCACCTGTCGTGCCTGCGGGGCTGCGGCCTGGTGCGGGCCCGCCCGGAGGGGCGCCAGACCCGGTATGAGCTGATCGACCCCGCGCTCGCGCACGCCCTGGACGACGTGCTGCGCATCGTGTCGGTGGTGGAGGAGCACAGCAGCCCCGACGACGCCGAGGTGCGCGCCGACGGCGGGCGGCCGGCCGCCATCGGGCCCGACCTGGACCGCGCCCGGATGCACCCGGCGCACACCGCCGCCGCGGACGCGGCGGCCGGGCTCAGCGGAGCGGCAGGATCCGCACCATGACGGCGGTGCCCTCGGCGGTCAGCTCCCCGTCGACGCGCACCTCGCCGGCCACGAAGACCTTGCGCCGCTCGGTGCCCGTCACCCGGCCGGTCACCTCGACCGGGCGGCCCAGCGGCGTGGGCCTGCGGTAGTCGACGCTCAGGTTCGCGGTCAGCCCCGGCATGCCGAGCACCACCGCGGCATGGCCCATCGCCTGGTCGAGCAGGGCGGCGATCCAGCCGCCGTGCACCAGGCCGGGCGGCCCTTGATAGGCGCCGCCCAGCACCACCTCGCCCCGCACGCCCTCGGCCGCGCCGGCCAGCCGCAGCGGCGGCGCCGCCGGGTTCAGCTCGGCGCCCACGGCGTTGGTGAGGGTGGTGTACTCGTCGCGGCCGTCGACCCGCCGGTGCAGCATCGCGCCGGTCTCGCGCCGGGCGCCTTCCAGCAGCGCGCTGATCCGGTCGACCTCCTCGGCCGCCTCGGCCAGCACGGCCGGGTCGGCGGTGCTGTGCGCGGTCGCGTCGACCAGCCGCCGGACCCGCTCCGCCAGCGCGGCGTGCTCGGCGGGCAGCCCCGACTCCGCGACCACCGTGAAGCCGTAGTCGGCCGGGTCGGGCAGCGGCGCGGGCGCGGTCATGTCGACGGTCATCGGCGGATCCCCCCGGATCGGCGGGCCTGGATGCGCCCGAACCGAATCCGATTCTAGGGAAGGGGCCGCCGCTGCGGCGGGCGGCCCCGCTGTGAGCTGGGACTCAGCGGGCCGCCCCGTCCGCGGCGGTGCTCAGGCGGGGCCGTCGCCGCCGTCGCGCTCGGCCAGGAAGCGCTCGAACTCCGCGCCGAGTTCGTCGGCGGTGGGGATGGCGCCGAGGTCGGGCGCGAGCAGGTTGCCGCCCTTGGCCTGGGCCTCCACATAGAGGTCGTACTGGCGCTCCAGGGCGCTGACCACGGACGCGGCGTCCTCGGAGGCGTCGACCTGCTGCTGGATCTCCTGCCGGGTGCGCTCCGCGGTCTCGACCAGCTCCTCCTCGGGCAGCGACAGGCCCGTGGAGCGCGCCACCGCGCGCAGCGCCGCCACCGTGGCGTCGGGATAGCCGAGCTGGGCCAGGTAGTGCGGGACGTGCACGGCGAAGCCGAGGGCGTCGCGGCCCTGCTCGCCCAGCCGGAACTCCAGCAGCGCGGCGACGCTGCCGGGCACCTCGACCTTGTTGAAGAACGAGGTGTGCTCGGCGATCAGCTCCTTGCGGGTGGCGTGGGCGGTCATCCCGACCGGTCGGGTGTGCGGCACCGCCATCGGGATGCCGTGCGCGGTGACGGTCAGCCGGACGCCGAAGCGCTCGATCAGCCCGGTGAGCGCCGCCACGAAGCGGTTCCACTGCTGGTCGGGCTCGGGGCCCGTCAGCAGCAGGAAGGGCTCGCCGGCGGCGTCGGTGACCTCGCGCACCACCAGCTCGGGCAGCTTCGCGTCGGCCCAGTGGTCCTCGTCGAAGACCATCTGCGGGCGGCGCGAGCGGTAGTCCAGGAGCTGGTCGACGTCGAAGGTGGCCACCACGCGGTGCTCCATCCGCTCGATGAGGTGGCCGCCGAGCAGCTTGCCGGCCTTGCCCGCGTCGAGGAATCCGTCGAACAGCGCCAGCAGCACCGGCGCTTCGGCCTCCGGCGGCCGGGCGTCCAGCTCGTACAGCTCACGGGGGTCCAGTGGCACGACTCCACCTTCCACGAAAAGAGTGCGGGCGACATGTTCACGTTAGACAACCGCGCGACGCGTCCCGGCAATCCCCGGATCTCGACCGGGTCACACCCGGCGCGCCGCACCGGGCCGGGACGGACCGGCCGCCGCCCTCGCGCACAATGGCAGGTATGCGGATTCTGGTGGCTGACGACGACGCCGCGGTGCGCGCCTCGCTCACACGGGCGCTGCGCTTCAACGGCTACGAGGTCGACACCGCGGCCGACGGCCAGGAGGCGCTGGACCGGATCGCCGCCGACCGCCCCGACGCGCTGGTCCTGGACATCATGATGCCGCGCCTGGACGGCCTGGGCGCCTGCCGCCGGCTGCGCGCGGGCGGCGACGACCTGCCCGTGCTGATGCTCACCGCCCGCGACGCGCTCGGCGACCGGGTGGCCGGCCTGGACGCCGGCGCCGACGACTACCTGCCCAAGCCCTTCGAGCTGGACGAGCTGCTGGCCCGGCTGCGCGCGCTGCTGCGGCGGGCCCGCGGCTTCGGCCGCACCGAGCGGCGCGAGGTGCTGGAGTTCGCCGACCTCGCCCTGGACGTGGCCGCCCGCGAGGTCACCCGCGCGGGCCGCCCGCTCCAGCTCACCCGCACCGAGTTCGACCTGCTGGAGTTCATGATGCGCCACCCGCGCCAGGTGCTGTCGAAGTCGCAGCTGCTGGAGGAGGTGTGGGGCTACGACTTCGGCCAGGCGTCCAACTCCCTGGAGGTCTACATCGGCTACCTGCGCCGCAAGACCGAGGAGGGCGGCCTGCCCCGGCTGATCCACACCGTCCGCGGCGTCGGCTACGCGCTGCGGCGGCCCGACCCCTCCGCGGCGGGCGGCGGGCGGCGGACGTGAGCCCGCACCCGCCCGCGCCGCCGACCGGACCGGTCCGGCGCGACGCGGGCTGGACCGAGCTCTCCGGCCGCTACCTGGGCCGGCTGTCGCTGCGGGCCCGGGTCTCGCTGCTGGCCGCCCTCGCGGTGATCATCACCGTCGCGGTCTCCGGCGTCTTCACCTACCAGCTGGTCCGCACCCAGCTGCGCGAGACCACCGACCAGAGCCTGGCACTCCAGGCCCAGCAGTTCTCCAACAGCACCTTCGCCCAGGACTCCACCTTCTTCCGGCAGGCCGTCGGCGCCTACCAGGCCCTGGGCGTGAACATGGCCTACGCCGTACGGGGCGAGCTGCCGATCACCATCGCCGAGATGTCCCCGGCCGTCCCGCTGGACGACCCCGGCGTCCAGTCCGACGTGCGGCTCGCGCAGGCCGGCGTGAACGGCGTGCTGCTGCGCGACGCCTACTCCGAGGGCGTGCACGTGCGCGTCGCCACCGTCTCGGGGACCCCGGGCGTCGCCCTGGTGCTGATCCAGCCGCTGACCAGCGTGGACGCCTCACTGGCCCGGCTGGGCTGGCTGATGGTCGGCATCGGCCTGGTCGCGCTGGTCTTCGCGGTCACCGGCGGCTGGGCGATCGCCCGGGCCGGGCTGGCGCCCGTACGGCGGCTGTCGGAGGCGGCCGGCACCATCGCCCGCACCCAGGAGCTGAGCACCCGCCCCATCGAGGCCGAGGGCGACGACGAGATCGCCCAGCTGGCGGCGAGCTTCAACGCGATGGTGAGCGCGCTGGAGCAGTCGCGCCGGCGCCAGCGCCAGCTGGTAGCCGACGCCAGCCACGAACTGCGCACCCCGCTGACCAGCCTGCGCACCAACATCAGCCTGCTGCTCCAGTCGCGGCGCGCCCCCGACCGCGAACTCGACCCGGCCGACCTCGACGCGCTGCTGTGCGATGTCGACGCGCAGCTGGCCGAGCTGTCCCAGCTCATCAACGACCTGGTCGCGCTGGCCAGGGACGAGGAGCAGCCCAGGGAGATGGCGCCGGTGGACTTCGACGCCGTGGTGGCGGCCGCCGTGGAGCGGGTGCGCAGGCGCGACCCCTCGCGCGTCTTCAAGGTCGACCTGCGGCCGTGGCGGCTGACCGGCTCGGCGGCCGAACTGGAGCGCGCCGTGGTGAACCTGCTCGACAACGCGGTGAAGTTCAGCCCGAGCGCGCCCGCCGACCCCTCCGGGGAGGCGAACGCCGTCGAGGTGGAGCTGCGGGCCGGCCGGCTCACCGTCTCCGACCGCGGCCCCGGCATCCCCGAGCACGACCTCCCGCACATCTTCGACCGCTTCTACCGGTCGGCCGAGGCCCGCTCCCACGCCGGCTCGGGGCTCGGCCTGGCCATCGTCCGGCAGGCCGCCCTCAACCACGGCGGCGACGTGCGGGCCGAGAACCGCCCCGGCGGCGGCACCCGGATGTGGATGTACGTGCCCGGCCGGCCCGGCTGAGCCCTTCCGCCGACCACCGCACCTCGCCTGCCTGCCCTTTCGCATATCCGCGCTCCGGCACGGCACCGCGGGCCGCGAGGAGGTTCTTCGCGGCATTTCATGGCGCTCTTACCCATTTCTTAGACCCGCCGGGGAAGCTTGAGGGTGTCAGCAGGACGACCTGAGGTGAAGAGGCCAGGGCCATGAACGACTCCACTAATCGCGGTGAGGCACCCGACGCGGCGGCTGAGGGTAACGGCGCGGCGAACGCACGGCCCGAGCCCCAGCCCACCGACCGCGCGGAGGAGACCGCCCGCATCGACCGGCCCGAGCAGCGGCCCGCGACCGAGTCGCCGGACGCCGCGCAGGGCCGGCCGGCCGAGCAGGACCGGCAGAGCCACCAGGGCGAGCCGTCCGCCGGTCCGCGGGTCACCGGCGACGGTCCGCACCACACCGGCGCGCACGTCCGCCCCGACCAGACCCTGGTCGACCGGCCGGCGCCCGCGCACGGCGAGGCCCAGCACGGCTCCCCCGGCCGGCCGCCCGGCGGCCCGGCCTACCACGGCCAGGGCGGCGCGCCGCAGCACACCCCGGGTTACGGCCCGCCGACGCACACACCGGTCGGCGGTCCGCCGCCGACCGACCCGGTGGGCTGGTTCCACCACTCCGGAAACGTTCCCCCTGGCGGCACCGGCCTGCCCCCGTCTGGCGAGAGCGCGGGCAGTCCTGGATATCCGCCGCCCGGCGCGGGCCCGGTTGCGCAGCCGGCGCAACCGCGGTCCCGCCGTCGGCAGACCATCCTGCTGGTCGGCGCCACCGCGCTGGTGACCAGCCTGATCGTCGGCCCCACCGCCGCCTACGTCACGACGGAGCTGTCCGGCGACGGCGCGGTCAGCTCGCTCGACCAGCAGCCCGGCGGGGGCGGCGCCCCGGCCGGCGACGTCAGCGAGGTCGCCGACTCGGTGCTGCCCAGCGTCGTGTCGATCTTCGCCGGGGAGTCCGGCGGCAGCGGTGTGATCATCAGCTCCGACGGCCAGATCATGACCAACAACCACGTGGTGGCCAACGCCCGCGACGGCGAGATCACCGTCCAGTTCAACGACGGCAGCACCGCGACCGCGCGGGTGCTGGGCACCGATCCCACCTCCGACCTGGCCGTGATCCAGGCCGACGGGGTCAGCGAACTCACCCCGGCGCGCCTGGGCGACTCCTCGCAGCTCCAGGTCGGCGACGAGGTGGTGGCGATCGGCTCGCCGCTCGGCCTGAGCGGCACCGTCACCACCGGCATCGTCAGCGCGGTGAACCGGCCGGTGAACACCACCGCCTCGCAGCAGGAGCAGCAGCAGCCCGAGGACTTCCCGTTCGACCTGCCGCAACAGGACGAGGAGCCGCAGACGATCACCCCGACGGTGATCGACGCCATCCAGACCGACGCGCCGATCAACCCGGGCAACTCCGGCGGCGCCCTGGTGAACATGAGCGGCGAGGTGATCGGGATCAACTCCGTCATCATGTCGGGCGCCCAGGCCGGGTCCATCGGCCTCGGCTTCGCCATCCCGGTGAACGCGGCGCGGCCCATCGCCGAGCAGCTGATCGACACCGGCACGGCCACCTACACCGTCCTCGGCGTGTCCATCAACGACGCCATCGGCGAGAACGGCCTCGGCGAGGGGGCCCAGGTCGCGCAGGTGCAGTCGGGCGGCCCCGCCGACGGGGGCGGCCTGCGCGAGGGCGACGTGATCACCCAGGTGAACGACCGAAGAGTGGCCAACGGCGACGACCTCATCGCGGCGGTGCGCTCGCACCGGCCCGACGACACCGTGACCATCACCTACCAGCGCGGCGGGCACGAGCGCACCGCCGAGGTGACCCTGGCCGGCGAGACGGTCCCGTCCTAAGGAACGGACCGTCTCGGCCGACCAGGCCGCAGACGCCGGGCAGGCCGGTGAGGGCCGGCCGCACAGGGCCCGGCGAAGCCCCGGGAGTGGGCCCCTCCTCTCCCACCCCGGGGATCGGGGGGATGAGAACGGGGGCGGCCCGCACGGGCCGCCCCCGGCTTCTCCCCCGCCGCCGCGGCAAGCACCGCGGCGGCGGGGGACGCGAGCGGCCCGTCCCGGCACATCGCCTGCCGGACGGGCGCGGAGGTGTCCGGCGGGTGACACCGGGGCACCGACCCCGGTGAACGGGCCACCCGCCGGACACCCGGCCCTCCCCGCTCAGGAGCCCAGCGACTCCCGCACCCGGCGCGCCGCGCTCACCAGGTTGCGCAGGGCCGGCTCGACCTCGGCGTAGCCGCGGGTCTTGAGCCCGCAGTCGGGGTTCACCCACAGCCGGTCCGGCTCGACCGCGGCCAGCGCCCGGCGCAGCGCCGCCTCGATCTCCTCCTCCGACGGCACCCGCGGCGAGTGGATGTCGTACACGCCGGGGCCGATCTCCCTGCGGTAGCCGACATCGCGCAGGTCGGCGACCAGCTCCATCCGCGAGCGGGCCGCCTCGACGCTGGTGACGTCGGCGTCCAGCTCGCCGATGGCGCCGATGACCTCGCCGAACTCCGAGTAGCACATGTGGGTGTGCACGGTGGTGGTGTCGGCCACCCCCGAGGTGGCCAGCCTGAAGGCCTCGGCCGCCCAGGCCAGGTAGGCCGGCTGCTCGTCCCGGCGCAGCGGCAGCAGCTCGCGCAGCGCCGGCTCGTCGACCTGGATGTGCCGGATGCCGGCCGCCTCCAGGTCGCGCACCTCGTCGCGCAGCGCCAGCGCCACCTGCCGGGCGGTCTCCGCGAGCGGCTGGTCGTCGCGGACGAAGGACCAGGCCAGCATGGTGACCGGCCCGGTCAGCATGCCCTTGACCGGCTTGGCGGTGCGCGACTGGGCGTAGCGCGCCCACTCCACGGTCATCGGCGCGGGCCGCGACACGTCGCCGAACAGGATCGGCGGCCGCACGTAGCGGGAGCCGTAGGACTGCACCCAGCCGTGCTCGGTGGCGGCGTAGCCGGCCAGCTGCTCGGCGAAGTACTGCACCATGTCGTTGCGCTCGGGCTCGCCGTGCACCAGCACGTCGAGGCCGATGTCCTCCTGGAGCGCGATGACGCGGTCGATCTCCGCGCGCATCAGCCGCTCGTACTCCTCCCGTGGCAGCCGCCCGGCCCGCAGCCCGGCGCGGGCCGCCCGCACCTCGGCCGTCTGCGGGAAGGAGCCGATCGTGGTGGTGGCGAGCGGCGGCAGCGCGCCCGCGCCGCCCTGGCGCTGGGCGCGGACCCGCACGGCGTAGTCGGCGCGGGGACGGCCGGCGCCAAGCGCGTCCAGCCGGGCGCGCACCTGGTGGTCGGTGAACGCGCCGCCGGCCGGGCGGCCGGCCGCCAGCCGGTCGCCGAGCGCCTCGGTGCCCTCGGCCAGGCCGAGCGCGATCAGCGCCAGCTCGTCCAGCTTCTGTCGGGCGAAGGCCAGCCGCTCCCGCAGCCGGGGGTCCAGCCCGGTCTCGGCCGCCAGGTCGAGCGGGACGTGCTGGAGCGAGCAGGAGGTGGACACGGTCAGGCCGCCGGCCAGGCCGAGCAGCGAGGCGGCCATGGCCAGCGCGCCGCCCAGGTCGGTCCGCCAGACATTGCGGCCGTCGACCAGCCCGGCCTCAAGCACCTTGCCGCCCAGGCCGCCGGCGGCGGCCAGCGCGTCCCGGTTGGCCGGGCCGGCGACGAAGTCAAGGCCGACGCCCTCCACCGGGGCGGCGGCCAGCACCGGCAGCGCCGCGCCGATCGCGCCGAAGTAGGTGGAGACCGTGATGGCGGGGCGGGCCTCCCGTTCGCCGAGGTACCGGTAGGCGCGGCGCAGCGCGGCCAGCTCCTCGGGAGTGCGGTCGGCGGCCAGCGCCGGCTCGTCCAGGCGCACGGCCGCGGCCCCGGCCCGGTGCAGCCGCTCCAGCAGCTCGCCGTAGCAGGGCAGCAGCTCGTCCAGGCGGTCGAGCGGGGCGAAGCCCTCCGGCGCGGACGCGTCGGGCTTGGACAGCAGCAGGAAGGTGAGCGGGCCGATCAGGACCGGCCGGGTCTCCACCCCCTGCGCACGCGCCTCCTCGAACTCCTCGACCGGCTTGGCGCCCGACAGCCGCAGCGGCGTCGCCGGCCCGATCTCGGGGACGAGGTAGTGGTAGTTGGTGTCGAACCACTTCGTCATCTCCAGCGGCGGGGCGGCGTCGGAGCCCCGGGCCATGGCGAAGTAGGCGTCGAGTTCGCCCGCGCGGTCGCTCGCGGCGGCCGCGGCGGCGCGGAAGCGCTCGGGCACGGCGCCGAACAGCAGCGCCGTGTCGAGCATCTGGTCGTAGTAGGTGAAGGTGTTGGACGGTACGGCGGCGATGCCGGCCGCGGCCATCGCGGCGACGGCGTCGCGGCGCAGGGCGGCCGCGGCGGCGTCCAGTTCGGCCGCGGTGGTGCGGCCGGCCCAGTAGCCCTCGACGGCGCGCTTGAGCTCGCGGCGCGGGCCGATGTGCGGGTATCCGTGCACCGATGTGGCGGGTACGGGCGTGTTCACGGCGTCCTCTCCCTCGTGGACGGCTCCGAAAGGTCCACGGCGGGGGCAGGACGCGGCGGGCGGCCGAGCGTGCGGCCGCCGAGACGCCCTGGCCGTCCCGAGCGGCCGCGGACCTGCCGCGCGCCGGCGGCGCGCGGGCGGCGGGCAGGTCTTCGGACTCGCGGGCGCGCGCCGCACGCGCCCCGGCCGCCCTGACGGGCGCCGAGACCGCGTGCGCGCTCCTACTGGCCGTCGCTTCCCAGAGGCCGATGGCGCCTCAAGTGCTGATGACGGCGGTCGTTCCCGCTCACCGCTGCGGGGCAGTTCCGGACTCGCACCGGATTCCCTCTACCGGCCCCCACGGCGCGGCGCGCGAAGCGCCGCGGACGTCGGGACCGCTTGGGCGCCCGGCCGGCCGGGGCCGGCCGGGCGAACCCGTCGCGCAGGCGAGTATACGGGCCGCCTCCCGGCGGGCGAGGCGCGCCGGAACACGTCCGGAATCCGCCGCGGCAGGGCGGCGCGGGCGGCGGTCGGATAGGCTCCAAGACGATGAGCGACGACAGCGACAGCGAGACCCGGGGCGGTTCCGGCACACCCGGCGCACCCGGCGTTTCCGGCGACAACGACGGTTCCGGCACACCTGGACGATCCGCCGCCACGGCCGACGCCGACCCCCCCGGCGGAGCCTCGGCCGACGACGCCGACGGCGGCACCGACGACACCGCGGAGCCCACCCGGCGCACCCGGAAGAAGGGGTCCGGCTCCTTCTGGAAGGAGCTGCCGATCCTGATCGCGATCGCGCTCGTGCTGTCGTTCGCGATCCAGACCTGGGTGGTGCGGCCCTACTACGTTCCGTCCGGCTCGATGGAGAACACCCTCCAGATCGACGACCGCGTGTTCGTGAACAAGTTCATCTACCGGTTCACCGACATCCAGCGCGGCGACGTGATCGTGTTCAACGGCGGCGACTCCTGGGACGAGGACACCGTCGTGCTCCCCGAGGAGCCGCTGAACCCGATCGCGGGCTTCTTCAACTCCGTGAGCCAGGCGCTGGGCATGGCGCCCACCGGCCGCGACTACGTCAAGCGCGTCATCGGGCTGCCCGGCGACACCGTCGAGTGCTGCGACGTGGAGAACCGGGTGCTGGTGAACGGCGTGCCGCTGGACGAGCCGTACCTGTACCCGGGCAGCCTGGAGACCCACGAGGAGTTCGGCCCGGTCACCGTCCCCGAGGGGCGGCTGTGGGTGCTGGGCGACCACCGCGCGGTCTCCTACGACTCCCGGGGCCACTCCTCCGACGAGTCCAGCGACGGCACCATCTCCGAGGCCTCGGTGCTGGGCCAGGCGTTCATGATCCACTGGCCGCTCGACCGGATCAGCATGCTGGAGCGGCCGGCCACCTTCGACGTGCTGGGGCCGAGCGCGTCCCCGGCCGCTGCCGCGCCGCTGGTGCTGGGCCTCGCGCTGGCCGTCCCGATCCACCTGGCCGGCCGCCGGCTGTGGCGGCGCGGGGACTGAACGCCCGCTCCGCCGTCGCTCACCATCCCGACCCCCGTCCGCCCGCCGGCGGCGGGGGTCAGCGCGGTCCGGCGGGACCGGTGGCGGTGAGCACCGCCAGCTCGCCCTCGCCGTCGTCATCGTCGTCCGCGGGCGGCACCGCCTCCGGCGCCGCCGCGCTCGCCACCCGGATGCCGGTGTAGAGCACGAAGGCGGCGGCCAGCGTGAGCGAGAAGGCGGGCAGCGCGATACCGGAGTCCTTGGTGGCCAGGCCGACCGCGCCGGTGGTCAGGCAGCCGACCACGGCGGCGCGCACCAGCGGGGCGTGACCGTACACCCGCCGCAGCACCGCGCCGTGGGCCGGGCGGGCCGCGATCGCGAACAGCGCGACCAGCGCGCAGACCGTGAGCAGGGTCAGCGGCCAGTTGCTGAGGGTGCCCACCATCGCGGCCAGCTTCCGCACCACCACCGTGACGGCCTCGCCGTCGAGGATCTGCCCGAAGAAGGCGCCGAAGTGGCTGCGCTCGCTGGCGGGCCGCAGGTAGTCCAGGAAGGCGAAGGACAGCACCAGCACCAGCCCCGCGCCGCCGGCCAGCGCGAAGCGCAGCACGGTGACGCGCCAGCCGGCCAGCATCATCACGGTGACCCCGATCGCGGGCACCAGCACGATGACGCCGCCGAAGCTGGTGCCCAGCCCCGGCCAGCCCACCACCACGATGGTGACCGCGCCGACCAGCGCGGCGGGCGCGGCCAGCCAGGCGCGCGAGCGGTGCGGCGCGCGGGTGCGCAGCACCTGGGTGAGGCAGCTCAGCGCGATCAGCAGCGAGGCGGTGAGCGCGGCCAGCGGGAGGTTGCCGGTGCCGTAGAAGCGGCCCGCCACGATCGGCGAGTAGCCGGTCAGGTTGTTCATCTGCAGGCTCGCCCCGGTGGCGATGTCGACGCCCATGACCAGCGCGGTGAACGCGGCCACGAAGGCGCCCGGCCCCAGCGGCGAGCGCCGCCACGGGCCCGCCGCGGCCAGCGCGGTGATCAGCGCGGTGATCGCGGCCACCGTGCCGACCAGGGCGGGCGGCGCGGGCTCGACCCGCCACCACGGCACCAGATTGGCCAGGTAGACCGCGACGGGCAGCGCCATCGCGGCCAGCAGGGCGGGGCCGGCCAGCGCCCGGACCGGGCCGGCCGCCGCGGCCAGCCGGGCCGCGGCCGAGGCGGGCAGCGCCAGCGGGCCGAGCCGCAGGGGGACGTCGGCGGTGCGGCGGCCGCTCCCCCACACCGCCAGCACGCCCAGGCCGAGCGCGGCCACCAGCGCGGCCACCAGGAAGGTGAAGAACGGCGCCTTGACCCGGTCGACCACCATGGCGGTGTCGTTCACGTCGCGCAGCCGGTGCAGGGCGTCGGCGGTGTCCTCGGGGCCGTCGGCGGGCCGCCACAGCCGCCCGATCATCCCGGTGGCCGGCTCGGCGCCCAGGGTGCGCAGCACGGCGGTGGGGATGTCGGTGAGCGTGACCAGGCCGGGGTGGCGGGTGGAGTCCGAACTCAGGTACGGGGGGCGGTACTCGCCGCCGGTGGGGGCCGGGCCGCGGGCCAGCAGGACGTTCAGCTCCGAGCCGCCGCCGGTGCCCGAGGTGCCCGCGACCAGCACGGCGGCGTCGCCGGGGGCGGCGTCCAGTACCGCGGCCACCGCGTCGTCGACACGTTCGAGCAGTTCGGGGCGCTCGGGGACCGGCTCGGCCTCCGGCTCCTCCGGCTCCTCGCCCTCCTCGGTCTCCGGCCACAGCGGCAGGTAGGCGCGGGCGAGGTCGTCGATGTCGACCACGGCGAGGGTGGCGGCCGACCACTGGGCGTCGGTGACGCGGCCCACGCCGCTCGCGTAGAGGTCGACGGCGCCGGTGCGGTCGGCGGCGCCGAGCACCGCGCCGGGGCCCACCGCGAGGGTGCGGCCGCCGGCGTCGCGCACCGCCTGGCCGAGCGAGCCGACCCGGGCGCCGTAGTGCGAGCCCGCGTTGGCGGCGGCGATCGTGTCGAATTCCGGCACGGTCGCGCCCGAGCCGCCCGGGCCGTCGTCGGTGGCGGTGGGCAGCACGCAGCCGGGGCTGTCGGGCGGCCGCCAGGTGGCCCGCTGGCCCGCGGAGATGGTGAGCCAGCCGTCCATCGGGCAGGTGCGCGGGGTCACGGTGCGGATGGAGAGGTTGGCGGCGGCGCCCCGCTCGGCGGTCCGCCACAGGGTGGGCGTGCCCTCGGGGGTGATGTCCTCCCAGGTGAGGCCGGGGACACCGATCAGGACGACGTGGTCGGTGGCGGCTTCGACGCCTTCGGCCGTGCCGGCCGGCTCAGCCGGTTCGTCCGGATCGGCCCGGTCCGGCTCCGCCTCGTCGGCGGCGGTGTCGGCGGCCCCGGCGGTGCCGTCCGCCTCGGCGGTGGCGTCCGCTCCGGCCGTGTCGGCCGCCGCCGGCTGGGTCCACACCGCCACGGCGAGTAGTGCGGCCAGGGCGGCCAGCAACCGTTCCCGGATCCGGGGTGCCCGAATAGACCTGCTGCCGTACTCCACGCCTGTACTCTCCGACCGCGATCGCCAGGCCGGCTCACTCGACGGAGCGCCGGCGCCAGCCGGTGGCCCGTGTGGCTCGGGAAAGCGCGTCGCGCGCCGGCAGCCCGCGCCCGCTGGCGCTCCGGCGACACGGCCCCGCCGGCTGCGGCGTCGCCCCTGGGGCTCACCCGGGGCCGCGCCCCTAGCGTAATGGATGTGCCGTACGGCGACCGCCTAACCGACCGGCGCGCCACGTGACGAGCCGGACACGATCCGCTCCCGGCGCCGCGGCGCGCTCACTCCCACGGCCGGGAGAGCAGCCACTGGTCGATCAGGGTGTCGTAGCACAGCTCGAAGCGGCCCGCGCCGGGCTCCGGCCCCGCGTCGATCCGCCAGAAGCGCTGCTCGGAGACGTGCGGGCCCGGCCGGCCCGGGCCGCCGCCGGACCGGCGGATGCGGACCCAGTGGTCGAGCACCCGGCGGACGGTGTGGACGCGCCCCTGCCAGGCGAAGCGCTCGGGACGGCCGTCGCCGCCGGTCCAGACCTGGACGGGCTCCCCGAACACCCGGCTCACCGCGCTCCCCTCGGCCGTGGCGCGCACGCGCCGGCGCCCCGGAGGGGCCGCCGGACCGGCCGGCGCCAGTCCATCGAACATGCGTTCGATACCGTCGATGGTAGCGCAGATCGGCCACGTTCGGGGGCGGCGCGAGCACGGTCCGGTATGGCACACTCGTGGCTCTGCCTGGACCGGCACCCGCGGGAGGTCGCCATGACGGTACGGACACAGCGGCACAGAGGGGTCCCCGGAGTCCGCGCCTACAAGAAGCGGCGCACCCGGCTGGCGCTGATCGACGCCGCCCTCGACCTCTTCCTCGAACACGGCTACGAGACGACGACCGTCGACGCCGTCGCGGCCGCGGTCGGCGTCTCGCAGCGCACCTTCTTCCGCTACTTCCCGAACAAGGACGAAGTGGTGCTGACCCCGTTCGGGGAGCTGGGCGCGGCCATCACCGAGGCGCTGCGCGCCCGCCCGGCGCAGGAGCCGCCGCTGGCCGCGCTGCACGCCGCGGCGCGGACGGCGCTGACCGCCCACTGCGGGACCGGCGGGCCCGCCAGTGTGGAGCGCTTCGCGAAGGTGCAGTGGGTGCTGCGCGACAACCCGGCGCTGGCGGCCCGCCAGCTGTTCCGCGCCGCCGGCGTCGACCGCGCGCTGGTCGCCGGGGTGCTCGACCGCCGGGCGGAGGACCCGGAGGCGCCGCTGCGCGCCGAGCTGACAGCGCGGGTGTTCGCCGCCGCGTTCCGGGTGGCGCTCCAGACGTGGGCGGACCGGCCGCCGGCCACCCTTGAGGGCCTGCTGTCCGACCTGGACCGCACGATGGCGCTCGTGGCGGTGCGCGAGCCCTCCGACCAGGGCACGGCGTCCGCTTCCGGCGCCGGGGACCCGCGCGCCATTACGGGTGAATCCCCCTAAGCTAAGCGCGACGGCCTCCCCCTTCCTCCAAGGATCGAGCAACGGTGGCGAACGGCACCCCCCGCGGCAACCCGCTGCGTCCGAACGACCCCAGGGCGCTGGGCCCCTACCGGATCACCGCCCGGCTCGGACGCGGCGGCATGGGCACCGTGTACCTGGCGGACGACCCGCAGGGCCACCCGGTCGCCGTCAAGATCATCAACACCGAACTGGCCGACGACGCCGCCTTCCGGGCGCGATTCCAGCGCGAGGTGCGCTCCGCGCAGCGGGTGGCCCGCTTCTGCACCGCCCCGGTGATCGACGCCCGGCTCGACGGCGAGCCCCTGTTCGTGGTCACCGAGTTCGTGGACGGCCCGAACCTCGCCGAGGCCGTGCAGCGCGACGGCGTGATGCGCGGCGCCACCCTGGAGGGGCTGGCCGTGGGCGTCGCCTCCGCGCTGGTCGCCATCCACAACGCCGGCGTCATCCACCGCGACCTCAAGCCGGCCAATGTGCTGCTGTCCACCGTCGGGCCGCGGGTGATCGACTTCGGCATCGCCCGCGCGCTGGACACCGTCGGCGACGCCACCAAGACCGGCCAGCTGCTCGGCACCCCCGCCTACCTCGCCCCCGAGCTGATCGCCGGCGGCGAGCCCTCGCCGGCCTCCGACATCTTCTCCTGGGGCTGCCTGGTCGCCTACGCCGGGGAGGGCAGCGCGCCCTTCGACGCCCCCACCGTCCCGGCCGTGCTCTACAACGTCGCGCACAGCGAGCCCAATCTCGGCCGGCTCGACCCCGCGCTGCGCGGCCTGGTGGAGCGGGCGCTGAGCAAGGACCCGCTGCAGCGGCCCAGCGCGCAGGACGTGCTGAACCACCTCGTCGGCGACACCAGCCCCGACACCATCAACCGCACCCTGGCGGCCGGCTTCGCCGCCCCCGGCCCGGCGCAGCGTCCGCCGGCCACCGGCACCGCCTGGACGGCGCCGGCCGGCACCGCGCCGCAGGGCCGGCCCGCCCCCGTGTCCGAGCAGCCGGGCACCACCGAGGTGGTGCACGCCAGCGCGCCGGAGCCGGCCGGGCGGTTCGCCGAGCCGCCCGCACAGGCGGTCCTTCCGCCCACCCATCCGATGCCGGGTCCGCAGCAGTCCTGGCAGGGTCCGTCCGGCGGGCAGCCGACCGAAGCGTGGGGCCCGCGGCCGCCGGAGGCGGGCCCGTCCGGCCCGAACCCGGCCCTGGGCGGGCCCTCGGGTCCGCAGCCGCCCCTGCCGGGGCCGGCCGCGGGCGGGCGGCCGCCCGGGCGGGGCGGGGCCTCCCGGCGGACGCTGCTGATCGGCGGCGGGGCCGTCGCCCTGGTGCTCGTACTGGTGGCCGCCGCCGTCCTGGTGATGAACCCGTGGGGCCCCAGCGGCCCGCCGCAGAACCGGCAGAGCTTCTACGCCGACGTCTTCGAGGACACCGACAGCGACTGGCCCGGCTCCTCCGGCTACGAGGCCGGGAGCGCCGCCAGCTACTACGGCTACCTCGACGGGCGCTACTACATCCGGGAGGAGGTCGACGGCGGCGTCCAGCACGTCCTGAGCCCCGGGGGCGGCCTCTTCCCCAAGAACCTCTACATGGAGGTCGACGCCCACGTCGAGGCGGGCCCCGACTACGCCGAGTACGGCATGTCCTGCTTCACCATGGACAGCGACGACGCCGAACTGGAGACCCGCTACGAGTTCCTGGTCCGCGTCGACGGCCAGGGCGCGCTGATCCGCCGGGTCTCGGCCGCCGAGGGCACCACAGAGCTGGCCACCGCCACCGGCGTGCCCGGGCTCGACACCACCCTGGAGGCGAGCAACCTGCTCCAGGCCGCCTGCGAGACGGTCGACAGCTCGGTGCGGCTGCGGCTGTGGGTCAACGACGAGCCGGTGCTGGAGGCCGTCGACTCCGAGCCGCTGCCCGGGGCCACGGATCCCGAGGGCGGCGGCACCGGACTGCTCGTCACCCGGTCCAGCGGCAGCGGCGACGACACCATCGTCGCCTTCGACAACTACCTGCTCTGCACCATCGAAGCGGCCGAGTGACGCGGCGGCCGGCGGGGTCCTCCGCCGGCGCGCCGCCCTGACGGGGAGGAACGGCGAGATCATGCGCGCAGTCGTGGTGGAGGAGCCCGGCGGCCCCGAGGTGCTGCGGGTGCGGGAGACCGCCGACCCGGTGCCGGGGCCCGGCGAGATCGCGGTCGACGTCGCCGCCAGCGGGGTGAACTTCATCGACGTCTACCACCGCAGCGGCCTGTACCCGCTGCCGGCGCCCTTCACCCCGGGCATGGAGGGGGCCGGCACGGTCAGCGCGCTCGGCGCCGGGGTGTCCGGGCTCGCGGTGGGCGACCGCGTCGGCTGGGTGATGCTGCCCGGCAGCTACGCCGAGCGCGCGGTGATCCCGGCCGACCGCGCCGTACCGCTGCCCGACGGCGTCTCCACCGAGCTGGCCGCGGCCGCGCTGCTGCAGGGCATGACCGCCCACTTCCTGACCCGCACCGCCCACACCGTCCGCGAGGGCGACGACGTACTGGTGCACGCCGCCGCGGGCGGCATGGGGCTGCTGCTGACCCAGCTGGTCAAACTGCACGGCGGCCGCGTCATCGGCACCGTGTCCACCGCCGAGAAGGAGGCGGTGGCGCGGGCGGCCGGAGCCGACGAGGTGATCCGGTACACCGAGGAGCCCGTCGACACCGCCGTGCGGAAGCTGACCGGCGGCGCGGGGGTGGCCGTGGTCTACGACGGCGTGGGGGCGGCGACCTTCGACGCGAGCCTGGCCTCGCTGCGCCCGCGCGGGCTGCTCGCCGTCTTCGGCCAGGCCAGCGGGGTGGTACCGCCGGTGGAGCTGCAGCGGCTGAACGCGGCGGGCTCGGTCTTTTTGACCCGCCCCACCCTCGCGCACTACATCGCCGACCGCGCGGAGCTGCTGACCCGCAGCCGCGAGCTGTTCGAGTGGATCCGGGCGGGGCGGCTCGACGTGCGGGTGAACGCGCGCTACCCGCTGGCCGACGCCGGCCGGGCCCACGAGGACCTGACCGGGCGCCGGACCACCGGCAAGAGCATCCTGCTCGTCCGCTGAGCCGCTCGGGCCGGGCGCGCTAGCGGGCCGGGCCGCGGCCGTCGCCGGCGGGTTCGTCGGGCGGCTGCTGCGCGCCGGCGGGCATCTGCGGCTCGGCCGGGGCGGCGCCGCCACCGGTGCGGCCCTGGGCGGCCGCGGCCGCCTCGGCCTTGGCCACCTCCACCGCCTCGGCGGCCTCAGCCGCCGCGTCCGAGGTGCCGGCGGGCAGCTGGCCCGGGCCGCGGCCGAGCTGCCCGGCCTCGCGGCGCCGCCGCTGCTCCTCCTGGTAGGCGGCGCTCAGCCGCGCCACCCGCTCGTCGGACTCGGCGGTGTCGCCGGTGAAGGCCTTGCTGACGGCCTGCACCGCGCTGGTGAACTCGCCGGGGATCACGAAGAAGGTGGTGTTCTCGCCCTCGGCGAGCGCCGGCAGGGTGCGCAGGTACTGGTAGGCGAGCAGCTTGGGGTCGGCGTCATTGGCGTGGATGGACTGGAAGACGCGCTCGATGGCCTGCGACTCGCCGTCGGCCCGCAGGATGGCGGCCTGCTTCTCGCCCTCGGCGGTCAGGATCGCGCTGGCCTTCTCGCCCTCGGCGGTCAGGATCTTCGACGCCCGGGAGCCCTCGGCGGTGAGGATCGCGGCGCGCTTGTCGCGCTCGGCGCGCATCTGCTTCTCCATCGCCTCCTTGATGGAGGGCGGCGGGTCGATGGCCTTGATCTCCACCCGGTTCACCCGGATGCCCCACTTGCCCGTCGCCTCGTCCAGCACCCCGCGCAGCCGGTTGTTGATCTCGTCGCGCGAGGTGAGGGTGCGCTCCAGGTCCATGCCGCCGATGACGTTGCGCAGGGTGGTGACGGTGAGCTGGTCGATGGCCTGCAGGTAGCTGGCCACCTCGTAGGTGGCGGCCCGCGGGTCGGTGACCTGGTAGTACAGCACCGTGTCGATGTTCACCACCAGGTTGTCCTCGGTGATCACCGGCTGCGGGCGGGAGGAGTACACCTGCTCGCGCATGTCGATCAGCGGGCGGTGCACCCGGTCGACGATCGGGATGACGAAGTTCAGCCCCGGTTCGAGGGTGCGGCTGTAGCGGCCGAGACGCTCCACGATCCCGGCGCGCGCCTGCGGCACGATGCGCACCGTGCGGACCACGAAGGCCACCGCGAGCACCGCGATGACGACCCCGACGATTTCCCAGAAGAACATTGGGTCCAGTCCCTTCAGTGCCCGGTTCGGCGACCGGCCGGGCGCGCGGTCACGATGGCAGCGGCTCGCGCGGGTAGACGACGGCGGTGGCGCCGTCGATCTCCATCACGTCCACGGTGGCGCCCGCCGGGATGACCAGGGTCTCGTCGTAGGCGCGGGCGCTCCAGTCCTCGCCGGCCAGCCGGACGCGGCCGCTGGAGCCGGTGACCTCCTCGGTGACCTCCGCCGAGCGGCCGACCAGGGCGGCGACTCCGGTGCGCAGCACCGGCGGCTCCTTGATGTGGCGCTTGGCTATCGGCCTGACCACCAGCAGGCCGGCGGCCGCGGCGATGACGAAGGCGACGACCTGCCCGGCGAAGCCCACGCCCACGGCGCCGACGATGCCCGCGACGAGGGCGGCGATGGCGATGAGTCCGAGGGCGAGCGTGAGGGTGAACATCTCCGCGATGCCGAGCAGGCCCGCGGCGATGAGCCAGATGACCCAGTAGGGCATTTCGGACCCCCTTGCACCCGCGTCTCGCGACGCCGTCGAGGACCGCGCGGTGGCCCGGCGAGCCGGACGCGCCGTTTCTTCGGCGTCCGCTGCTTGAAGCCTATCCACCTTCGCACCTCTCTGGCCAACCTCGCGCCGGGTTCCCCGCCGGAGCCGGGGCCGCCGTCTGCTTCCGGCCAGCGGACCCGCTTGGGAGCCGGGCGGAGTTCTGCGAGACTCGTCAGGGTGAGCCATTACCCCGATCAGCCGGGCGAGGGCGACCACCGCTACCAGGACCCGGCGGGATACCCCTACGGCCATCCGGGCCCGCTCCCCGGGGGCCCGCCGCCGGACGGCCACTACTGGACGAACGCCCCCGGCAGCCCCTACACCGCCGATTCCGCCGACTTCGCCGACCCCGCGTACCTGGAGCGCCTCGCCGCCGGGCAGGGCGATCCCACCGACCACCCCACCGATCCGGAGATGCCGGCCTTCACGGCCGCCGCCTGGCCCGAGCCTCCGCTGCTGCGGATCGGCGACATCTCGGTGTCGCGCGAGTACGTCGCCACCCCGGCCGGGACCGTGCCGCTGGCGGGCACCAACTGGATCGTCAACGACCTCACCTTCACCCGCTACCGGGTGTCGGCGGCCGGCATCGTGCTCAGCGTCGCGATGGTCTTCGTCATCTCGGTCTTCAGCCTGCTCTTCCTGCTCATGCGCGAACAGGTCGTGCGCGGCCACATCCAGGTGA
The DNA here is from genome assembly GCF_003002095.1 of Allonocardiopsis opalescens. GTDB lineage: Bacteria > Actinomycetota > Actinomycetes > Streptosporangiales > Streptosporangiaceae > Allonocardiopsis > Allonocardiopsis opalescens. The sequence goes on from NZ_PVZC01000006.1 coordinate 324,204, forward strand.
CCGTGCACGGAAACGGCCTGTACCACACCACGGCCGTCCCCATCACCGCCGCCCACGAGATCGGCTACGTCCTGGGCCAGGTGAACCAGGCCCGCACCATGGCGGGCTGAGCCGGGGCCCGCGGGCGGCCCCGCATCGGAGCTCAGATCCGCATCCCGGTCAGCATGAGGAACCACCCCTTGCAGGTGGCCGGGTAGTCGCGGCCGGGGCCCTGGAGCAGTCCGGCCTTCCGGTCGGCGTAGACGACGAGGCTGATCTGGGCCCGGTTGTCGGGCTCGGAGGTGACCGTCCACTGGAACCCGACCGTGAACTGCCGCTGCACCTGGACGTCGGACTCCGGGTCCCGCGCTCCCCGTTCGACATAACTCCACAGGAAGATGTCGCGCATGGTGACCTGGAACTCGGTGGGCTCCCGCTTCGGCTGGGCGAGCCGGTAGCGCCGCTCGCCCATCGCCGCCAGCACCGGCACGGTCAGCCGGATCGCCGGCCTCAGCTCCAGCCGCTTCTCCTTCAGGATCCGCGTCGCCAGGGCATAGTCCCAGTCCGTCCGCACCGCGCACCTCCGCTCCCGCGCAATCTAACGGCAGCGCTCCGCACACCGACCCCCGGGCTGATCGCCGAGCGCGCCCCCAGGCCACCGGGCGCGGCGCAGCCGCGCAGCCGGGGGGCTCCGGGGGGTCGTCCCCCCGGGAGAATGACAGAACCGACCCGGCGAGCACGCGCAGCGTGCGAGCAGGGTCGGCCAGAGGTTCGGGCGCCCCCGGCAGGAATCGAACCTGCGACCAACGGATTAGAAGTCCGCCGCTCTGTCCTCTGAGCTACGAGGGCCCGTTTCAATTGTGCAGGCCAGGCTTGGCCCTATTGCATGCGTGACCTGCGCATTTGACTGTTAGGCAGGTCACCTGGGCGCTGTGCCGCACCGCGCTGGACGGCGGGCGGCCGCGGGTGCATACCCGGGGCGGGCGGCTCCGGGTGTGCGGGTCTCATCCGCACCATGAGACTGCCGCAAGCTTAGCGAAGAGTCCCCCGGTTTTTCACGGTTAGACCGATAGTGACCCGTTATGTCGGGTCCGCCGAGCACGGCACCGCGGCGCCACTCTAGAGGCCCGGTCGGCCCGGCGTGGAACCAGATGCCGGGTATGCGCGCTCGCCGCGCGGGTCCGCGGGCCCCGCTCCGGCCGCCGTCCGCGCCTGCGGCGCCCCTGGACGGCGCCTCGATGCGCGGCCGCTGCGGGTGCCGGTTGCGGACAGTGACCTCACTGCTGATAACGCTTATATATATCCAGTTATGGCCCATGCTCAAGTAGGTTTCGGCCGTCCGTTCCAAGGTGTCCTGACCTGGCCGACTCCGGCCGCCCCGGCGTGGCGCCGCGGGCCGCGCAGCGGGGCGAATCGGCGCCCGCGCCCGCCGCGCCGCCGCCGGCACCCGTAGGGTGGAAGCGCGAGGTCGTCGACGTGCGAAGGAGTGGCAGTGGACACGGAGGAGTTCTGGGACCTCGTCAACCACACCTATGTCTCGGCCGAGGGCCAGATCGAGCGGCAGACCGACCTGCTGGCCGACCTGCTGGTGGCGCTGGACGACCCCGAGCGCATCGTCGCCTTCCAATCGGTCTTCGACTCCTATCTCGACAGCGCGCTCACCGGTGAGCTGTGGGGCGCCGCCGCCCTGATCGAGGGCGGCTACAGCGCGGAGGGCTTCCGCGACTTCCGCTGCTGGCTGATCTCGCGGGGCCGCGTCGTGTACGAACTGGTCGTCGCCGACCCCGAGAGCCTGGCCGACCTGGACGAGCTGGACCCCTGGGGCGGCGACACCTTCGGCTCCGCCGCCCGCTACGCCTACGAGCGGGCGACCGGTTCACAGCTGCCCGAGCCGGCGGCCGCCGACACCCCCGCCCCCTACCGGACCCCGTTCGAGGACCTGGCCCGGCGCTACCCCAGACTCGCGGCCCGGGTGGCCCCCGGCGCCGACGAACTGGCCGACGCCTCCCTGGACTCCTTCGACTGAGCGGCCGCGCCGGCCCGCCGCGGGCCGCACCCGGGGCCGGGGGGGCGCCCGCGCCGGGCCGGTGCGCGGAGGCGTCCCGGCCGCCCTCGGCCCGGGCCGGTACCGGCAGGGCGGGCAGAAGACCCGGGTTGCGGACGGCGCGGCCCACTCGGCGATTTCGGCCTGGTAGCCGCTGGTTCGTGGCCGGTGGTCCGGATCGGACTGCGCCAGATCGCGGCTTTTCCGCCGTCGCCGCCGCGTTCCGGAGCACCGCAATGCTGACCGATACGGCGGCGCGGGATTTTCGGCTCGCAGCCGAGGAATACATCAATCACCCAGCGTGACCAACCGCGGAGTCGGGGCGCCACTTCCCCGACGCCTCGACGCGTGGCACGGGCGCGCTGGTCCCGATGCCCGACCTTCGCCCACGACCGGCCCTCGCCCCAACACCCCCTCCCGAGCGGGACGGCATCGTCCCGCGCCCGGAAGACCCCGCCGCCGGTCCCCCGCCGGCGGCGGGCCGCGCAGACCGCCACCGCCCCATCCGCCGGTCCACCGGGCCGACCCGCCCCGGTGCCCGGGCGGCGGGGCGAATCCACGAGGAGGAATCACTTGTCCGTCGACCCGCCCGCCCCCGACCCCGCCGGCATCAGGATCCTGCCGGACGATACGCGCTACCCCTCGGTCAGCCGGGGCTTCAACCCCCGCTGGCACGCGCGCCCCGAGTACGTCCGGCTGGTCGCGACCCCCCAGGAGGCGGCGGCCGCACTGCAGGAGGCCGTTCAGGAGTCCCCGCGGCACCCCGGCAAGGACAGGATCACCGTCCGCTCGGGCGGCCACTGCTACGAGAACTTCGTCTGCGCCCCCGACGTGCGCATGATCATCGACGTCTCGCTGATGAACGGGATCTACCCCGACGAGGAGATGGGCGCCGTCTGCATCGAGGCCGGGGCGACCAACGGCGACCTGCGCAAGCGCCTCTTCCTCACCACCGGCAAGGTGCTGCCCGGCGGCTCGTGCCCCTCCGTCGGCGCGGGCGGCCACGTGCCGGCCGGCGGCTTCGGCCTGCTCTCGCGCCAGTACGGGCTCACCGTAGACTACCTGTACGCGGTTGAGGTGGCGGTCGTGCGCGACGGCCGGGTCGAGCTGGTCCGCGCGTCCAGCGACACCGACGACATCGCCCTCAACGACCTGTGGTGGGCGCACACCGGGGGCGGCGGCGGCAACTTCGGCGTGCTCACCCGGATGTGGTTCAGGGGCCTGCCGACCGCGCCCGAGCACGTGATCCTGAGCGCGGGCGGCTGGAAGTGGAGCGGCATCGACAAGCCGTCCTTCACCCGGATCGTGCAGAACTTCGGCGACTTCTTCGAGCGGCACAGCGAGCCCGACGACCCCTTCGGCGCCCTGTTCGCGATCCTGCTGCTCAACCACGCCACCCAGGACAAGATCGGCCTCATCGCGCAGATCGATGCGAGCGTCCCCGACGCCGACCGGCTCATGACGGAGTTCCACGACGCGATGACCGACGGACCGCACGCCGAACTCGCGCTGGAGCCGCTGACGGAGGGCTACGGCGAGTACCCGGCCTTCAGCGGCCTGCACACGCCCACGCCGCTGCCGTGGGACACCGTGGAGAAGCTGCTCGGCCCGGTCGACAACAACCGCTGCGGCAAGCACAAGTCGGCCTACATGCAGCGGCCGCTGCCCGACCACCACATCGACGCGATGTGGGACGCCCTCACCGAGGACCTGGGGCCGGGCGTCAAGCGCGACGCCGTCGTGCAGATCGACTCCTACGGCTCCCAGGTCAACGTACCGGCCCCCGACGCGACGGCCGTCGACCAGCGCAGCTCCATCATCAAGCTCCAGCACCAGGTCTACTGGCCCGCGCCGGGCGCCGGCGAGGCCGAGCTGGCCTGGATCCGCCGGTTGTACAAGACGATGTACAGCGACACCGGCGGCGTTCCGGTCAGGCAGGGCCCGGAGCGGAAGGTGTCGGCGACGGACGGCTGCTACATCGGCTACCCCGACGTCGACCTGAACGACCCGGAGTGGAACGAGTCCGGCCAGGACTGCTACCGGCTGTACTACGGCGACAACTACCAGCGCCTCCAGCGCGCCAAGGCGTACTGGGACCCCGACAACGTCTTCCGCAGCGCCCAGTCGGTCCGCCTGCCGGGCGCGGAGCGGTAGGCGCGGCGGGTCCGGGCGGACGCCCGCCGCCCGGACCCGCCCGACGCCTCAGTCCGCCAGCGCGTCGATGATCGCCGCCGTCACCTCGGCCGTGGACGCCCTGCCACCGAGGTCGCGCGGCAGCACCCCGGCGGCCGTGGTGGCGGCGATGGCCCGGTTCAGCCGCCCGGCCTGCTCGGACAGGCCGAAGTGGTCCAGCATCATCGCCGCGCTGCCCACCGCTCCGATCGGGTTGGCCACGCCCTGCCCGGCGATGTCGGGGGCGGAGCCGTGCACCGGCTCGAACATGCTCGGCCAGGCCCGCTCCGGATTGAGGTTGGCGCTGGCGGCCAGGCCCAGGCTGCCGGCCAGCGCGCTGCCGAGGTCGGACAGGATGTCGGCGTTGAGGTTGGAGGCGACCACCACGGACAGCTCCTCGGGCCGCAGCACGAACTTCGCCGCCATCGCGTCCACCAGCACGCTCTCGGTCTCCACGTCGGGGTAGTCGGCGGCCACCCGGCGGAACACCTCGTCCCACAGCACCATGCCGTACTGCTGGGCGTTGCTCTTGGTGACGCTGGAGACCTTGCGGCGCTCCCGAGTGCGGGCCAGGTCGAAGGCGAAGCGGATGATCCGCTCGCAGCCCGTCTCGGTGAAGACCGAGCTCTGCACCGCGACCTCGCCGCCCGCGCCGCGCCCGGCGAAGTTGCGGCCGCCGAAGCCGGCGTACTCGCCCTCGCTGTTCTCCCGGACCACCACCCAGTCCAGCTCGGCGCGGTCGGCGGCGCGCAGCGGGCTGAGCACACCGGGCAGAAAGCGCACCGGGCGGACATTGGCCCACTGGTCGAAGCCCTGGCAGACGCGCAGCCGCAGCCCCCACAGGCTGATGTGGTCGGGCACGGTGGGCCAGCCGACGGCGCCGAAGTAGATCGCGTCGAACTCCTTGAGCCGGTCCAGGCCGTCGTCGGCCATCATGGCGCCGGTCTCGGCGTAGTACCGCGAGCCCCAGGGGAACTCCGTCCAGTCGAAGGAGAAGGCGCCGCCGGAGCCGGCGGCCAGCGCGTCGAGCACGGAGCGCCCGGCGGCGACCACCTCGGCGCCCACGCCGTCGGCGGGGATGGCGGCGATGCGGTAGCGGGCCGGGGTCGGGGACGGATCGGCGGTCACGGGCTGGCCCTCCCGGGGTCGGCGGTACGGACGGCGCCGGCGGAGCGGCGCCGCGGCTTCCGAGTCAAGCGGCCGCGGCGCCGCGCGTCCAAGACCGGTTGCCGATGGGCGCGATAGGCGCCGCCTATCCGCGCACCTCCGGCAGCCGCTCGGCGGCCAGCCGGCGCGCGGTGCCCAGGAAGGCGCGGGCGGCGGGGGTGAGGTGGCCGCGCCTGCTGACCAGCGCGACCCGCAGCCGGGCGCCGTGCTCGACCGGCGCGGCCACCGCGCCGCAGCGCCGTGCCAGCGCGGTCCAGGCGTCCGGCAGCACGGCCGCGCCGACGCCGGCCAGCACCAGCGGCAGGATCGAGGTGCGGTGGCCGACCTCAGCGGCGATCCGCAGGTCGGCGCCCTCGGCGATCATCCCGTCGACCACGCCGCGCATCGTGCTGCCGCGGCCGGCCACGATCAGCCGCAGCCCGGCCAGGCCGGCCGCCGCCACCGGCACGCCGTCGCGCACCGGCCCGCCGGGGGCGGCCACCACGACGAAGGGCTGCTCCTCGATGTCCAGCACGTCCAGCCCCGGCGCGGCCACCCGGCCGGCGGCGCCGAGCAGCCCCAGCTCGCAGGCGCCGTCGCGGACCAGCTCGACCGTCTCGCCGGGGGTGAAGGCCGCCGTGGCGCTGATCGTGACCTCCGGGCTGCGCCGGGCGAAGCGCCGCACCAGCGCGCCGAAGGGCTCGATGCCGGGCGAGGGCATGGCGGCCAGGTCCAGGGTGCCCTGCCGCAGCCCGGTCAGCGCGGCCGAGGCGTCGCGCACCGCGGCCAGGTCACGCAGCACCTGGCGGCTGGGCCCCAGCAGCCGCCGTCCGGCGCGGCTGAGGGTGACGCCGCGCCCGGTGCGGTGGAACAGCGGCACGCCCAGCTCGGCCTCCAGATTCGCGATCGCCTGCGACAGCGAGGGCTGCGCGATGTGCAGCGCGGCGGCCGCGCGGCTGAAGCCGCCGTGCTCGGCGATCGCCACGAAGTACTCCAGTTGCCTGGCGTCCACGTCACCTCCCCGGTCCGGCGGTGCGCCGGCCCCACTCCTACCGAATCGTGCCAATTGCGGGTATGCGGCCGTGACTTCCGCGAAAATGGGAGATCTTCACCCCTTCGATGGAAGAGATGGCCGCCGCCATGACCGACTCCACCGCTCCCGATACCGGGGACGCCATCGCCCGCGAGACCTTCGACGAGTCGTGGCTGGCCACCCCGATCGACACCAGCACCGCCTCGATCGCCCGCGTCTACGACTACGTGCTCGGCGGCAAGGACAACTTCGCCGTCGACCGCGTCCCCGGCGACGCCTTCCTGTCGATCGAGGGCGCCGCCTCGATGCCCTTCGACAACCGCTTCTTCATCAAGCGCGTGGTGCGCTTCCTGGTCGCCGAGGCGGGGATCGACCAGATCATCGACATTGGCTCCGGCCTGCCGACCAGCAGCAATGTGCACGAGTTCGCCCGGGAGGCGAACCCGGGCGCCAGGGTCGTCTACGTCGACAACGACCCCATCGTGCTGGCGCACGGCCGCGCGCTGCTGGACGACAGCGGCGCGACCACCGTCATCACCGCCGACCTCCTCGAACCCGAGGGCATCTTCACCAATCCCGACACCCTCCGGCTGATCGACTTCGAGCGCCCGGTCGGCGTGCTCATCGCCAGTGTGCTGCACCACCTGCACGACCACCAGAACCCGGTGGCGGTGGCCGCGGCGATCCGCGACCGGGTCCCGTCCGGCTCCTACCTGGCCATCGCCAACTTCCACGACAGCGGCGACCCCCGCGCGCGCGAGATCGAGAAGGCCCTGCTGGACAAGGGCCTGGGCACCGGCCGCTTCCGCACCTGGCCGGACCAGCGCCGCTACTTCCACGGACTCGAACTGGTCGATCCCGGGCTGGTGCCGGTCAACGAGTGGCGCCCCGACGACGAGACACCGGCCGACAGCCCCGTGCACCACCTCTACATCGGCGGCGTCGGCCGCAAGCCCTGAGCCTGGCGGCGCACTCAGCCGAAGGGGTGCGGGGGCGCGGCCGCGGGGTCGGCGGCCGGCAGCGGCTCGGCGGCCGGCGGCAGCCGCGCGCCGGGGGCGACCGCGCGCACGACCACCGTGCCGGTCGGGCCGACCCCGGGCGCGGTGGTGTCGACGCGGACGACGTCGCGGCCGGTGCGGTCGGCCAGGGCGCGGGCCAGCCCCCGGGCCGAGCCGGCGGCGGAGGCGCCGCCGGGGCCGGGCCAGGGCGCGCTGCCGGCGCCCCTGGCCAAGTGGTCGAGCGCGTGCCTGGCGCGGAAGGCGTGCAGGGCGTGTTCCAGGGGGCCGTGCAGGCGGGAGCCCCGCCCGGCCCTGAGTCGGTCGGCGACGGCGCGGGCCGCCGGGCTGTCCAGGCTCCACCGCACCAGCAGCGCCTCGTAGACCGCCGAGCGCGCCGCCTCGGCGGCGGTCGGGGCCGCGCCGGGGTCGCCGAGGGCGCGGGCGCCGAAGGTCTGCCAGCGGCCGTCGGGGTCGTGCAGGCAGCACAGCAGGCACGCGGTGCGCCGGGCTCCGGGCAGCAGCAGGAAGGTGGTGGCCAGGCCGGCCGCGGCCAGCCCGGCCCGCAGCGGCTCGGGCAGGGGGTCGGGGCCGGTGAGCAGGACGCGCGGGGCGCCGCCGTACCAGGCGCGGGCGAGGAGGTCGTGCTCCAGCAGTTCCAGCACGGCGTGCCGGGCCGCCGCGTTCTGGCCGGTGTGCGCGCCGAGTCCGCTGATGCCGGGAAGCGGCCACGGCGGCTCGCCGGGGGCGGGCGAGGTCCGCAGGTGCACCGCCCAGGCGGGCACCAGGACCGGGCCGAGGCCGGTCAGCGACTCCCCCGGCAGCCACAGCGTCTCGGCCGAGCGCGCTTCGGGGTGCCCGGCCAGCTCGGGCCAGTCGAGCGGGTCGAGCGCGGGGCGGCCGGCCGCGCGCAGCCGGTCGAAGCGGCCGAGGACCGAGCCGGGCGGTCCGCCGGCCGCGGCGCGGCGGCCGGCGACGGCGGCGTGCACCCGCTCCAGCAGCCCGGCCCTGGCGCGCAGGGTCACCGAGACGACGTTCTCGCCCGCCGCCGCGCCGACCAGCACCCGGCGGCCGCCCGCGGCGCCGTTGGGGGCCAGGCCGGGGGCGTGGGCGGTGGCCCGCCCGACGACCAGGCGGTCGAGCCGCGCGAACGGGCGGAAGACGTGCACCGGCCAGCGGCCGGCGGCCAGCCCGATGCGACCGGGCGGCGCCGCCTCGCGGGTGCGCAGCGCGCCGGTCATCCGGACCACTCCAGCAGCTTCGACGCCTCCTCGGCGAGCTCGCGGCCGCGCGGGCTGAGCGCGCCGGCGCTCACGCGCAGGGCGGCGGAGTCGCGGGCGCCGCGCTCGGCGAGCGCGGCCCGGCGCCGCGGCGCGCCGGCGCCCCCGGCCCCGGCGCGCAGGCTCCGGTCGTAGAGCTCGACCGTGCGGGCCGCCACCACGACCCGCTGCAGCAGCGCGGTCGGCGGTCTGGAGTCGGCGCGCAGCGGGCCGCGCACCGGCGGGCCGCCGGAGGCGCCGGGCTCCTCGGGCAGCAGGAAGGGCTCGATGACGGCGGCGGCGTCGCACCGGGTGCGGGTGGCCTCGCGCACCAGCGCCTCGGCGCAGCCCAGCGGACCGGGCAGGCCGTCCGGGTGGGCGCGCAGCCGCTCGGCGCCGATGAAGACGGCGCCGTGCGCGGCGAAGTCGGTGAGGCCGTCGAGGCCCGGCCCGTCCAGGAGGGCGACCTCGCGGACCACGGCCGCGAGCTCGCCGAGCATGGCGGGCCACACGTCGCCGAGCAGCCGGGCGGCGTCGCGCAGCGCGGCCCGGCGCGCGCCGTCCCACTCGGCCACCGCGACCGGCTCGGAGCGGCCGTCGAGGCCGGGCAGCAGGGAGGCGCGGCCGGTGGCGCGGCGCAGGCTGAGGCTGAGGTGGCGGCGGGGGCCGGGCAGCCCGACCGTCCACCGCTCGTGCACGCGCTCGACGCCGCGGTCGGTGCGGACCCGTTCGGCCACGGCGGCCAGTTCGGCGGAGAGGCGGACCCGGACGGCGAGGTCGGCGGCGCCGCGCCCGGTCGCGCGCTGCGCGGCGTGCGCGAGGGTGTGGAAGGCCGGGTTCCGCAGCGCGGCCGGCGGCGGCACCACGGCGTGGCCGCCGAGGAACGCGGTGAGGCGGCCGTGCACCAGTTCGGTGAGGTGCCGCTCGTCGCGGTCCGCGGCGTCCGCGTCGGGTTCGACGCGCATGTGCTCCCCCTTCGGCGGAGTGGGTGCGATCGGGTGCGGCGCGGCGGGGTGGGATAAGGCGGGGAGGCGGAAAGCCCCCCGCCCCACCCGTCCGCCCCGAAAGGAGCGCCCCTGAGCGGGCGCCGGCCGTCGGGGCGGCCCCGGCACGTGCGTGGTGGTGCGCCGTATCGGCGGCGACGCCGACACTTCACGGCGAGGCCGATGCCGTGGATGCCGGAGTCGGCCACCACCCCTCCTGGAATGGCGCTCACGCACCGCTCGGCCGCTTTTCCGGGCGCCGCGTCGATGGTGGCACGCGGAGAACACACCTGTCTAGAGTTGACCGGCGCCGATCAATTGATCGATTCGGCGCCGCATCGGAAAGGGTGGCATTTCACGCGGTCAAGGGCGCGGGCGCGCGGCCGGGACGAGTATGGTGACATTTTCGTCACTCCATTCGCGCACTCTGTTCGCAAACTCTGTTCGCATGCTGTTCGGCGCGGAGTGACGATGGGGACGCGGAGCGGAACGGCGGCGGCAATCGAGGCCATATGCAATTCGCATCTGCGTATCGAATTCAGCCGTCGCGCAATTACCCGGCCGGCATGCCGTCCGGTCCGCGGACCGTCCGGGCGCCGGCCCGCCCCCGGGGTCCGGCCGGGACCGGCGCGGCGGCAGACTGGGGGCATGTGCGGACGCTATGTGAGTTCGACGAACGACCAGGCGCTGTTCGACCTCTTCGAGGTCCGCGAGCGGATCGGCGAGCCCGCCCCGCCGTCGTGGAACGTCGCCCCCACCGACCCCGTCCGGGTGATCCTCGACGATCCCCGCGCCGAGGGGCCCGCCGTGCGGGTGCTGCGCGAGGTGCGCTGGGGCCTGGTCCCCTCCTGGGCCAAGGACGTCAAGGTCGGCGCCCGGATGATCAACGCGCGGGTCGAGAGCGTCACCGAGAAGCCGTCCTTCCGCTCGGCGGCGGCCAGGCGGCGCTGCGTGGTCCCAGCCGACGGCTACTACGAGTGGCAGCGCGACGGCGGCGGCAAGGTGCCCTACTACCTGCACGCCCCGGACGAGTCGCCGCTGGCCTTCGCCGGGCTCTACGAGCGCTGGCGCGACCCCGCGATCCCCGACGACGACCCCGCCCGCTGGGTCTGGACCTGCACGATCATCACCACCCGTGCCGCCGACACCGTCGGCCACATCCACGACCGGACCCCGCTGATCCTGCCCCGCTCGATGGTCGACGACTGGCTCGACCCGGGCACCACCGCCAAGGCCGAGGTCCAGCGGCTGCTGGACGCGGTCCCCGAGCCGCACCTGGTGCCGCGCCGGGTGGGCGCCGCGGTGGGCTCGGTGCGCAATGACGGGCCCCAGCTGGTGGCGCCGGCCGGCTGACCGGGACGGGCCGCGCCCGTCCCGGCCGCCCGGGCTACCTGCGGTGCGAGCCGGCGGCCAGCCGGGTGGCGACCCCGATGCGGTTCCAGGCGTTGATCTGCGCGATCGCCACCACCAGCGCGGCCAGCACCGGCTCGTCGTAGTGGCGCGCCGCCTCGTCCCACACCGCGTCGGGGACCGCGTCGCCCCGGTCGGCCAGCCGGGTCGCCGCCTCGGTCAGCGCCAGCGCGGCGCGCTCGGCGTCGGTGTAGTACGGCGCCTCGCGCCAGGCCGCCAGCGCGAACAGCCGCTCGTCGGTCTCGCCCGCCTTCTTGGCATCGTGGCTGTGCATGTCCACGCAGAAGCCACAGCCGTTGATCTGGCTGGCACGCAGCTTCACCAGTTCCAGCGTGGGGCCGGGCAGCCCGCTGGAGTGCAGGTAGCGCTCCACGCCGAGCATGGCCTGGTAGGCGTCGGGTGCGATCTCCGCCAGTTTGATCCGCGGCTTCATCCGTCCTCCTCGGTCGTCCTTCCGGCATCCTCGCCCAGGTGGACCGCGCGGCTCGCCGTCTTGTGACGGATCCGCGCCGCCTCCCCGGAAAAAAACCGGAACGCGGGCGGCGGCCGGTGCGCCAGACTCTCCGCCACCCCACGTGCATGCGAAAGGACCCGCCGATGACGGCAGAGCTGGACGAGGCGCGCGCGCTTCTCGACGCCCAGGACACCCAGGGGCTGCTGCGCCACCTGCGTCAGCACGCCGGCGGCTTCGCGGCCGCGGACCTGGCCGCCCTGGTGGGCGGGGCGGCGCGGCTGGCCGGCTTCGACGACCTGGCCGCCGCGGCCGACCGGCTCGCCCGGGAGCCGGCCGAACCCCAGGCCCGCTACGACTTCGGCTACGCCTGCGTCGAGCGCGGCGCCTCGTTCCTGGCCGTCGGCGTCCTCACCGAGCTGCTGCGCGAGTACCCCGACGCGTCGGGCGTGCTCACCGAGCTGGTCTCGGCGCTGGAGGACGAGGAGCGGCACGCCGAGGCGGTCGCCGTGCTCGCCGAGCGCGAGGCCCGGCTGCGCGACTGGCCCGACCGCTACCTGCTGGCCTACAACGCGCTGATGGCGGGCGACCTGCCCCGCGCCGAGGCGGTGGCCGCGCGGCTGCCGGCGCCCGAGGACGAGTCGTGGCATCCGGCGCACGCCCGGATCGGGCGGATGCTCGACCGCGCCGCCGCGGCGCGCAGGGTGTCGGCCCTGGACGGCCGCGACCTGCGCGGCTGGCAGTTCGCGCTGGCCGGCACCGTGCTGGGCATCGTGTCGCCGCACGGCTACGACGACGGCATGAACGGCCGGCACGCCTACCTCCAGGACGACTACCAGGAGTGCCGGCGCGGCCTGGAGCGGCTGCGCCTGGTGCTGGACGCGGCCGGGCGCCGCCCGCGAGCGGTCGGCCTGCTGCCCGACCGCTCCAGCCAGGCCCTCGGCCTGGCCGCCGCCCGGCTGCTCGGCCTGCCCGCCGAGCGCTTCGATCCGCGGGCGCCCGAGGCCCTGGTGGTCGCCTACGACCTCAACGAGCTGGGCGAGTCCGCGGCGGAGCTGGTCCCGGCGCTGTACGAGCGCGCGCCCGGCCAGATCCTGGTGGAGCACGCCTCCTGCTGGACCTCGCCGCCGCCGGTGTCCGCCGACTACGCCGTCCTGCTGCACCAGGTGAACGTGCCGCCGTGGGGCCCGCGGCTGCGGCTGGGTGAGGACGGCGGGGCCGTGCGCGACCCGGCCGACGAGCGGCCCGCCGGCGAGCTGGCCGAGGAGGTGCTGCGGGCGGCGCTGGAGCCCGCCGGGCCCGGCGGCACCGCCCCCGGCGACTCCGACCGGGAGCTGGCCGCCTTCACCGCCGCGGTGGCGGGGCGCTGGCTGACCGGTCCGCGCGAGCGGGTCCGCTCGGCCGGGCCGGTGCGCAGCTCCCGCTTCGCCTGAGAGCGGCGCGCGTGCCGGCCCTCTTGGCCCGGCACGCGCCGGGGGCGGCGGCGCACCGTGCGCCGCCGCCCCCGTCCGTGCGGTGCGGGCTCAGCCCACCGGCCGCGACAGCGCCAGGCTCGCGCCGTCGGCGGTGTAGGCCACCAGCACCTCCAGCTCACCGGAGCCGCCGGTGACCGGCACCTCCAGGGTGCTCGCGCCGCGCGGCAGCTCGGCGTCGAGCCGCCCGACGACCTCGGTGCCGTCCCAGACGAACACGTCGGCCCGCCCGGCGACGCCGGCCCGCAGGCCGACCCGCACCGTGTCGCCCTCCGCCTGCGCCGAGCGCAGCCGCAGCGCGCTGCCGGGCAGCCCCGGGCCGCCGCCGAGCGGCACCCCGTCGGCGGCCGACTGGGCGATGCTCTGCGGGGAGTCGGTGCTGCTCGCCGCCTCGTCGGGCAGGGTCGGCTCGACCGGCGCGGGCTCGGCCGCCGCCAGGCCGGGCAGGGTGGCCAGGCCCCAGCGGAAGGGGTCGGCCTGCACGCCGCTGTAGGTGGCCCAGCCGATCCGGGTCTGGCCGGTGCGGTCGTCGGTGTCGGAGTCGTAGACCAGCACGTTCAGGCCCATCCGCTCCGGGTCGACCGTGTCAGGCAGCGCGTCGAAGGGAATCATCGCCTCGATCGCGTAGCCGTCGTAGTCCTCGCGGTCGATCACCGAGGCGACCTCCATGCCGGGGGCGGTCTCCTCGCCGGGACCCTGGTTGTTGTCGGCGTCGCGCTGGAAGCAGGGCGGGTCGCCGGCCGCGGGGTCGTCGGTGATCGGGAAGATACCGGTCTTGAAGGTGGTGGCGGTGTTGGCGGAGCTGCCGCGCGGGTCGATGGTGATCTCCACCGAGTCGGTCCGCCAGTGCCGGCGGCAGTCCTCGGGCGCCAGCACGGTGCCGAGCGTGTCGTCGGCGACCTCGACGTGCAGGTACAGGGCGTCGTCGGTGAAGCTGACCCTGGTGGCGGCGGAGGCGTCCTCGGGCGCCGCCTCCTCGCCCTCCCACCGGGTGGAGCTGTCCAGGACCTCGCCGGGGTACTCGCCCTCGGCCGCCGTGCCGTCGACCTCGGGCGCGGCCTCCAGGCGCGGCACCTCGGTGGTGGGCACCAGTTCCAGCACGCCCGCCCTGGTGTCGGTGCCCGACGGGGAGGTGGTGACGACCTCCAGCGGGTAGCCGCCGTCCGGGGCGCGGTTGGAGGTGGGCAGCGAGGTGTCGTCGTTGGTGACGGCGAAGGTGACCGTGGCCGTCTCGCCGGGGGCCAGGCCGGTGTAGGTCCGCTCGGCGGGCTCGGCGCTGAAGCCGTCGGCCAGGTCGAGCCGCACGGTCCCGCCGGCCGGCTCGGTGCCGTCGTTGACGACCTCGACCGCCACCTCCTGGGTCCGGCCGGTGCCGACGGAGGCGAGCGGGGTGATCAGGTCGCGCAGCTTGGGTAGGCCCTGCTCGGCGGTCCAGTCCTCGAAGACGGCGACCTCGGGCCGGGGCGCGAGCCCGCCGCGCACCGCGTTGGCCACCTGGACGGAGGTCTCGTTGCGCCCCGAGGCGCCGCGGGCGGTCAGTTCGGCGGCGAGCACCGCGCGCTCGCCCGCGGCGGCGCCGGCGGGCGGGGTGACGGTCAGCTCGACGGTGGCCGAGCCGCCGGGGCGGATGGTGCCCAGGGTGTCGCCGGACTGCTCCACCTGCCAGCCCTCGGGCGCGGTGACGGCCAGTTCGGGATGGACCAGCGGCCGCCGGTCCGGCGCCTGGACGTGCACGGTGGCGTCGAAGGGCTCGCCGGCGAGTACGTCGTAGCGGCCGGCCTCGATCTCCAGCCGGGTGCCCAGCGGCAGCCCGCCCTCGGCGGGCAGCGCGGCGCCCTGGATCGCGGCGGTGGGGCCGCTCGCCGGGTCGGGGTAGGGGGTGCGGCTGTCGATCAGGGTGAACCAGTCGCAGGCGATCTGGTCGGGGTCGGTGGGGGCGGGCGGGAAGGCGGCCCAGCCCTGGCTCACGTACTCCCACTGGGCGCGCCGCTCCAGCGCCGCCCAGGTCTCGCCGGCCGCCTCCGACATCCGCCCGGCCCAGGCGCCGAAGACGCGGTCGGTGGGGTCGGTGGGCCGGTACGGGGTGGTGGCGCACTGGGCGCCGGGCTCGCCCTGGCCGCTGGCGCCGCTGCGCAGCACCCGCCCGGCGGCCCAGGGCTCCATGCCCTCGTCGGTGATCTGCGCGGCGAAGGCGGCGGGGTCGGCGGCGGCGTAGTAGCCCTCGACCGCGAGGCGGGCCGCCTCTTGGTGGTTGCCGTGGTTGCCCGGGGTGGGCGAGGGGTTCATCGTGATGATGACCTCGGGCCGGGTGGCGCGGATGACGCGGACCACCCGCTCCAGCGCGTCCTCGCCGTCCCATGCCTGCGCGGTCAGCGGCGAGCTGGCGGTGTAGAAGAAGTCGACCTTGTCGAGGTTGTAGACGTGCTCGATGCCGGCGTGGCCGACCGCGCGGCGCTCCTCGGCCTCGCGCAGGATGCCGAGTTCGGGCCCCTCCTCCAGGCCGACGGCGTTCCCGCCGCCCTCACCGCGGGTCACCGTGATGACGCCGGCGGAGATCCCGTCGAACTCGTTCCACTGGCCGAGCGCGGCCAGCGTGCCGGCCTCGTCGTCGGGGTGGGCGCCGATGAACAGCACGTCCAGGTCGACGGCGGCCTCTCCTCCGGGCGGCGCCGAGCCGCCGCCGGGATCGGCGAGGGCGGGCGGGACGAGCGCCGCGCCGAGCGTGAGGATGGTTGCCGCCACCACGGCGGCCCGACTACGTGAGCGCATGCCACGCCCCTCCTGACCCTATGACCCGATGATCATGGCCCTGACTTTGTCATGACATATACGGGAATCGCTGTGCCCTGGGTCACAATAGGACATACCGGCAGCGCTGTTATCCGCCGCGCAGCGCCGAACTCTCCTCGCGCACCATCGCCAGCCGGATGTCCCTGGCCCGGCTCATGTGGGCGCGGGCCCGCTCCCGGGCGGCCGCGACCTCGCCGTCGGCGATGGCGGCCAGGATGCCGGCGTGCTCCTCCAGCGCCTCGGTCCAGCGCCCGGGGCTGGACAGGGTGGAGTGCTGGGTGCGCACGGTGTGCACGGTCAGCCGGTCCAGCAGGTCCAGCAGCACGGCGTTGTGCGCGGCGCGCCAGACCGCCTCGTGGAACTCGATGTTGGTGGCGGCGCGCACGGCGTCGTCGGGCTCCGACAGGGCGCGGTCGCGGGCGAGCAGGCCGTCGAGGCGGGCCAGGTCGATGCGGCTGCGCGCGGTGGCGGCCTGCCCGGCCGCCTCGGCCTCCAGCAGGATGCGCGCGTCGTAGACCTGGAGCACCTCCTCCGGGGTGGGCACCCGCACGTGCAGGCCGCGCTCGCCCGCCGCCAGCAGCCGGTCGTGCTGGAGGCGGCGCAGCGCCTCGCGGACGGGGGTGCGCGAGACGCCGAAGCGCTCGGCGAGGGCGACCTCGCGCAGCGGGGTGCCGGGCGGGAGCGCGCCTTCGGAGATCTCGGCACGCAGCCGCTGGTAGATGCCTGCCGCGCCGACTCGCTGCGGCCGGTCGGGTCGTGGCGTCATCGCGCGTCCCACTCGGTTGTCGTCCCGGCTCCGCCCGGCGGTGCGCCGGATCGGCCGGCCGTCAGGCGAGGGATCCGGCCCGGCGGCCGAACACCGTGCCCGACGTCAGGCCGGTGCCCCCAGGGTAGTTGCCGGAGAACAGGCCGCCGAGCATCTCCCCGCAGACGAACAGCCCCGGGATCGCGGCCCCGCCGGCGTCCAGCACCCGGCCGCGGTCGTCGGCGCGCAGGCCGCCGAAGGTGAAGGTGATGCCGCAGGTGACCGGGAAGGCGTAGTACGGCGGCCGCTCCAGCGGCATCGCCCAGTTGCTCTTGGGCGGGTCCACGGCCGCGGCGCGGCCGTCCTTGACCGCGGGGTCGAAGGGCACCTCGCGGCGGACGGCGGCGTTGAAGCCGCTGACGGTGGCCGCCAGCGCCGCCGGGTCCACCCCCATCGCCTCGGCCAGCTCCGGCACGCTGCCGGCCGTCAGCACGGTCGCGCCCGGGCTGTCGTACTCCTCGGTGCGCAGCAGCGGGCGGGTGGCCGCGTCGAAGAGCTGGAAGGCGCGACCGCCGGGCTGGCGCAGGATGGCGGCGCCGTACTTGGCGTAGGTGTAGTTCCGGTAGTCCGCCCCCTCGTCGACGAAGCGGCGGCCCTCGGTGTTGACCACGATGCCCAGCGGGTAGCTCTGCCGGGTCAGCCGGTTGGTCAGCTCGCGGTTCCCGCCCTCGTCGCCCGCCTCGGCGTCCCAGGCGACGCTGTGGCACGAGGACCAGTCGCCCCCCTTGGCCGCGCCGATCTCCAGCGCGGCCGTCAGCATGTCGCCGGTGTTCAGCGGGGTGCCGCGCACCTTGGCGCGCTCCCAGCCGGGGCCGAGGTGGGTGCGGCGCAGCTCGGCGTCGGCCTCGAAGCCGCCCGCGGCCAGCACCACCGACTCGGCCCGCACGGTGCCCTCGGCGCCGGAGCGGTCCCGCCAGCGCACCCCGGTGACGCGTCCGCCGGCCGTGACGAGCCCGGTGGCGGCGGTGCCGTAGCGCACCTCGATCCCGGCGGCGGCCGCGGCGGCGGTGTGCTGCTCGATCAGGCCCTGCCCGCCGCCGACGCTGCCCACGGCCAGATTGCCCCAGAAGACGTGCCTGCCGGTCTCGTCGGGGTAGGACTGCCGCTCGTACATCAGCCGGAAGCGCAGGCCCAGGCCGCGCAGCCAGCGCAGCGCGTCCTGGCCGTCGGCGACCAGGGCGGCGGTCAGCGCCGGGTCGCAGCGGCCCTCGGTGACGCGCTCCATGTCGGCGGTGAAGGACCCGGCCGGGTAGGGCGGCAGCTCCGCGCTCGCGTCGCGCTCGTCGGCCTCGATCAGCCCGGCCAGGTCGGCCAGGCCGCCGTGCGCGATCCGGAAGGCGCCGGCCGTGTAGAAGCTGTTGCCGCCGGCCTCCTCGGGGGCGCCCTTCTCGATCAGCAGCACCCGGCGGCCGCGGCCCGCGGCGGCCTGCGCGGCGCTGAACCCGGCGTTGCCGCCGCCGACCACGACCACGTCGGCGCGGTCCGGCACCGGGGCGGCCGCCGGGCCGGTGAGGGGGGAGGCGTCGGGCATGGTGCTCCTTCCGTCCACACTTGAACTCGACTGCATGCAACTGTATACATTGACCACCGCGGATGTAGCGGTACGGTCACCTGAGGTTGAAGGACATACGTCACACGGCGAGCCAGTAGTGAGTGAGGCGGTCACGATGGACTCCACCGGCCGGGACATGGACGAACCCGGCGCCGCGGCGCGGCCCGGCCCCGGGCGGCTGGTCCGCTCGCTGGCCCCCTTCGTCACGGCGGCGCTGGCCACCGTCGGCCTCTTCGCGGTACAGACCGACGGCGAGCGCGCCCAGGCGCAGGAGCTGCTGGACGGCCGCCAGCTGCGGCTGATGGCCCCGGCCGAGCCCGGCGGCGGCTGGGACCAGACCGCCCGCGAACTCCAGGCGGCGCTGCGCGACCGGGTGGGCCGGGCCGAGGTGTACAACGTCGGCGGCGCGGGCGGCACGATCGGGCTGAGCCAGTACGTGCGGCTGCCGCCGGAGCCCACCGAGCTGATGGTCACCGGCCTGATCATGGTCGGCGCGATCGAGAGCAACGACTCGCCGGTCACCCTGGAGCAGACCACCCCGCTGGTACGGCTGACCACCGACTACGAGGTCATCGTGGTGCCGGCCGACTCCCCCGTCCAGACCACCGCCGACCTGGTCGAGCTGATGCGCGAGGACATCGGCGCGGTCTCCATCGCGGGCGGCTCGGCCGGCGGCGTGGAGCAGATCACCGCCGGGCTGATCGCCGCCGACATCGGCGCCGACCCCGCCGAGGTGAACTACATCGCGCACTCCGGCGGCGGTGAGGCGCTGACCACCCTGCTGTCGGGCCGCGCCACGGCCGGGGTCTCCGGCGTCTCGGAGATCCAGGCCCAGATCGACGCCGGCCAGGTGCGCGCGCTCGCCGTCTCCAGCGCCGAGCGGCTGCCCGGCCTGCCCGAGGTGCCGACCCTGCTGGAGGAGGGCGTCGACGTCGAACTCGCGAACTGGCGCGGCGTGGTGGCGCCCGCCGGGATCAGCGACGAGGACGAGCAGGCCCTGGAGGACCTGCTGATGGAGATGGCGGACAGCCCCCAGTGGCAGGAGACCCTCCAGCGCCGCGGCTGGGGCGACGCCGCCCTCGCCGGCCCTGAGTTCGAGGCCTTCCTCGCCGAGGAGACGGCGCGGGTCGGCCAGGTCCTCGACGACATCGGCCTCGGGTGAGCCCGTGCGCCCCTCCCACCCGCCCGCATCCGCTCCCCCGGCCAGAAACGCGGTGATGACCCCGTGAGCTCCCCCGACCCCGATCCCGCGACCGGGCCCCGCCCCGGAGAGGAACCCGGCGGCGCCCCGGCCGCCGTCGCGGCCGACCCGCCCGAGGACCGCCGGACGGTGCTGGGCGGCGGCGCGCTCGGCCTGCTGCTGCTCGTCGGCGCGGTCCTGGTGCTCGCCGAGGCGGCGGCGCTGCACGCCGCGACCGACGCCACGCCGCTGGGCCCCGCCGTCTTCCCCGCGCTCGTCGGCGCCCTGATGGCCGTCGTCGGCGTCGCGCTGGTGGTGCGCGCCGCGCGTCGGCTCGGCGCCGCGCCGTCCAGCGAGCCGATCCCGCTGTCGCGGGTGCTGCGGCTGGCCGGGCTGCTGGTGCTGCTGGTCGGCTTCGCGGTCGCGCTGCCGCTGGCCGGCTACGTCGTCTCCTCCACCGCCCTGTTCACCGGGGCGGCCCTGCTGCTTGGCGCGCCGCGCCCCTGGCACACCCTCGCCTACGGCTGGACCCTGGTCGCCGTCGTGTACCTGGTGTTCGACCGGCTCATCGGCCTGACCCTGCCCGCCGGACCCTGGGGGTTCTGACATGGACCAGCTCGGCGCCCTCATGCAGGGCTTCGCGGACGCCGTCACCCTGGGCAACCTGGTGTGGGCGCTGGTGGGCGTCACCATCGGCACCGTGGTCGGCGTGCTGCCCGGCATCGGCCCGGCGCTGACGGTGGCGATGCTGCTGCCGCTCACCTTCCGGCTCGACCCCGCCAGCTCGCTGATCATGTTCGCCGGCATCTACTACGGCGGCATGTACGGCGGCTCCACCACCTCCATCCTGCTCAACACCCCGGGCGAGAGCGCGTCGATGGTCTCGGCGCTGGAGGGCAACAAGATGGCGCGGGCCGGGCGCGGCGCCGCCGCGCTGGCCACCGCCGCCATCGGCAGCTTCGTGGCCGGCACCATCGGCACCATCGGGCTGACCTTCCTGGCCCCGGCCGTCGCCGAACTCGCGGTGGGCTTCGGCCCGCCGGAGTACGTCGCGCTGATGGCGCTGTCCTTCGTCACGGTCAGCGCGCTGCTGGGTCGCAGCCTGGTCAAGGGCGCGGCCAGCCTGCTGATCGGGCTGGCGATCGGCCTGGTCGGCATCGACGCCCAGAGCGGCCAGGCGCGGCTGGACTTCGGCGTGCCCGCGCTGCTGGACGGGATCGACGTCGTGGTGGTCGTGGTGGCGCTGTTCGCGCTGGGCGAGACCTTCGAGCGGCTGCTGCGCGGCACCGGCCGCGAGACGGTCGAGCCGGTGCGCGGCCGCGCCGTGCTCTCCCGCGAGGACTGGCGGCGGTCGTGGCCAGCCTGGCTGCGCGGCACGGCGCTCGGCTTCCCCATCGGCGGCCTGCCGGCCGGCGGCGCCGACGTGCCGACCTTCCTCAGCTACAGCCTGGAGCGGCGGCTGTCCAAGCACCGCTCCCAGTTCGGCAAGGGCGCCATCGAGGGCGTGGCCGGGCCGGAGGCGGCCAACAACGCGGCCGCCGCCGGCGTGCTGGTGCCGCTGCTCACCATCGGCCTGCCCACCTCGGCGACGGCCGCGGTCATCCTGACCGCCTTCCAGTCCTACGGCCTCCAGCCGGGCCCGCAGCTGTTCACCGAGTCGGGCCCGCTGCTGTGGACGCTGATCGCCAGCCTCTACATCGGCAATGTGATGCTGCTGGTGCTCAACCTGCCGCTGGTGCGGCTGTGGGCCCGGCTGCTGACCATCCCCGCGTACGGCATCTACGCGGCGGTGCTGGTCTTCAGCACCCTGGGCACCTTCGCCTCCGGCGGCACCTTCGACGACCTGATCGTGCTGTACGCGCTCGGCCTGGTCGCGCTGGTGCTGCGGCTGGCCGACGCGCCGGTGGCCCCGGCCGTCGTCGGCGTCATCCTCGGCCCGCTGGCCGAGACCCAGCTGCGCCGGGCGCTGGCCCTGTCGCAGGGCGATCCGGCCGTGCTGGTGTCCAGCCCGCTGACGGTCACCCTGTGGGTGCTGATCGTGCTGGCGCTGCTGGCCCCGCTGGCCTGGCGGCTCACCCGCGGTGTCCGCGAGCGGCGCCGCACCGCGCCGCCGGTGCCCGTCACGGCGGTGGAGTCGCAGGCCGACCAGGACTGAGTTCACCGCTCGCCGCCGGGGCGCCACCGCCCCGGCGGCGCGGCTCAGCCGGCCGGCAGCAGCTCGGCCAGCTCGGTCAGCGCGGCCAGCGGGCGGCGGCCCTCGGTGCGGGCGGCCGGGACGGCGTCGGGCACCAGGAAGACCCTGCACCCGGCCCGCTGGGCCGACTCGGCGCCGCTGGGCGAGTCCTCCACCGCCCAGCACCGGTCCGGCGCCACCCCGAGCAGCTCGGCGGCGAGCAGGTAGGGCGCGGGGTCGGGCTTGCGCCGCTCCACGTCGGCCGCGGTGACGACCGCGTCGAACAGCTCCCGGCCCAGCCGCTCCAGCACGGTGGCGGTGACGGATGCGGGCGAGGAGGTCACCACCGCCATCGGCACCCCGGCCCCGCGCAGCGCCCGCAGGGTGGGCGGCGCGTCCGGATGCACCGGGACGGCGGTGCGCAGCATGTCCACCACCCGCGCCACGATCCGGTCGTGCAGCGCGTCCAGCTCGGCCTCGCCGATGGACGCGCCGGTGTACTCGACCAGCATCCGCATGGTGGTGCGGTCGTCGGTGCCGGTCATCCGCTCGTGGACCGCCGCGGTGAGCGGGCGGCCCAGTTCGGCGGCGGCCTCGTCCAGCGCCTCGGCCCACAGCGGCTCGGAGTCCACCAGGGTGCCGTCCATGTCCCACAGCACCGCGCTCGGCCACGGGAACGCGCCCGCCGGGTCCGCCGCCGCTCTCACCGTCTCCGCCATACGTGCCGTGACCGTCCTTCGTCCGTCGTGCGCGGCTATGCCGCGCTCCGCCAGGTCAGCCAGGCGGCCGGGTTGGCCGCCAGCAGGGTGTCCACCAGCTCGGCGCCGCCCTCGGCGGCCAGCCGGGGCAGGAACCTCCTGGGCAGGTAGTCCAGGCCCGGCATCCCGCCGTAGGCCCGGTAGCGGGTGCGGCGGGCGACGTCGCCGCCCAGCAGCAGCCGGTGCGGTCCGGCCCGCTCCACCGTGGCCAGCAGGCAGGCGATCAGCTCGGAGTCGGGCCGCTCGCGGTGCCTGGCCATGCCGTCGTAGCCCAGGTAGGCACCAGCCTCGCACAGCTCCGCGTGCAGCCCGGGGTCGGGGTTGCGGTCCATGTGCGCCAGCGCCACGGCGGACGCGGGCACACCGCCCTCGGCCAGCACCGCCAGCAGCTCGAAGGCGGCGCTGCCGTGTTCGAGGTGGACCATCACCGGCGCGCCGGTCGCCCGGTGCGCCGCCGCGACGGCGTCCAGCACCCGCCGTTCGAAGGGGCTGACGGACCAGTAACCGGCGCCCGCCTTGAGCAGCCCGGCCCGCACCGCCCCGGCCCCGCCGGGCGAGCCGGGGCGGGCGTCGACGGTGAGGTCGGCGGTGAAGCGGGCGGCCAGCGCGGCCGCGTCCTCGGCCGGCAGCGGATCGCCGGGCCGGTAGTGGGCCTCGCGGTGCGCGCCGGTGGTGGCGACGATGTTCAGCCCGGTGGCGGCGGCGATGCGGGCGATCGCGGCCACGTCACGGCCCAGGCCGGTGGGGGTGGCCTCCACCATCGCGTCGATGCCCGCGGCGCGCAGGCTCGCCGCCTCGGCGCCGCTGCGCTCCTCGTCGTCCAGCTCGTCGCCGGGCAGCAGCGGGCTGACCTGCGTCAGGTGCTCGTGGTAGTCGGTGCGGCCCAGCTCCCCCGGCTCGATGTCGGCCAGGACCGTGCGCACGCGCCCGGTGGGGTTCACCGCACCGCCTCGGCGCTGGCCGACAGCCGCGCCATGTCGGCGTCGGTCAGGCTGAGGCCGAAGACCTCGGCCACCACCTGCGACCAGCCGTGCACGAAGTAGCGCCAGCCGTCCACCACCCGCACCCCGGCCGCCCTCGCCTGGTGCAGGAAGGCCAGCTCGCCGCGGTAGTTCAGCTCCCAGGCGATGGCGTCCGGCGGGTAGGGCGCCGCGTCGCCCAGCGGCGAGCCGGGGCGGTCCTTGCCCATGCCGGTGGCGTTGACGACGAGGCTTCCCGGGGGCATCGCGGCCAGCAGCCCATCGGCCGGGCCGTCGGCGACGGCCGTCTCCACCAGGCCGGGGGCGGCGCCGCCGGCGGCCAGCACCGCGCGCACATGGCCGGTGTCGGCGGCGCCCAGCCCGGTGCAGAGGATCCGGCCGGGCCGGTCGGGGCGCTTGGCGAGGTAGTAGGCGATGGCGGTGCCGGCGCCGCCGGAGCCGAGGATCAGCGCCTGCCCGCCGGTGCGGGCGAAGTGGTCGTCGTCCAGGAACTCCTCCAGGGCCAGCCCGGCGGTGAACGGGTCCTTGGCCTGGCCGGCCAGCCGCCCGCCGCGCTTGGAGATGGACGAGATCTCCCCGCACAGCTCGGCGAAGGGGTCGATGGAGTCGAACAGGTCGGCGGCGGCCCGGTAGAGGCTGATCTTGTGCGTGGTGATCAGGGCGCCCGCGTAGGCGTCGTCGTCGCGGATCAGCCGGACCACCGCGCGGTAGTCCTCGGCCGAGGCGTCCAGCGGCAGGTCGTGGCCTGCCAGCCGCATCCCGGACAGGCCCAGGTCTTCGGCCCAGGCCGGGAAGACGCGCTGGATGGAGGAGCCCGCGGTGCTCACGCCGACGAAGCCGAGCACCCGGCCGGCCGGCTCAGCCATCCGCGCGCTCCCCCGCCGCCGCGGCCAGCGCCCGCGCCCGCTCCGTCACGGCCGCCCAGCGGCCCTCGCGCATGTCGGCGGTGCCGCACAGCTCGCTGCCCGCGCCGACGGCGGCGGCGCCCGCCGCGATCCAGTCGGCCGCGTTGCCCGCGTGCACCCCGCCCGTGGGGATGAAGGCGACGTCGGGGAACGGGCCTCGCAGGCTCTTGACCAGGGCGGGGCCGTGCAGCGAGGCCGGGAAGAGCTTCACCGCGTGCGCCCCGGCGGCCAGCGCGTCCATCACCTCGGTGGGGGTGAGCGCGCCGGAGGCGACCGGCAGCCCGGTGGCGGCCATCGCCGCCACCACCGCCTGCCGCGAGCCGGGGCTGACCAGGAACTGCGCGCCCGCGGCGGCGGCCCGGGCGGCCTCGTCCTCGGTGCGCACCGTGCCGGCGCCGGTGAGGGCGCCGGGGTGCCGCCCGCGCAGCTCGGTGATGACGGCGGGGGCGTCGGGGGTGGAGTAGGTGATCTCCAGCGCGGTGACGCCGCCCGCCACCAGGGCGTCGGCCGCTCGGACGGCGGCGTCGGGGCTCGGCGCGCGCAGCACCGCGATCACCCGCCGCGCCAGCAGCGGGCCGATGGGCGAGCCGTCGTGCGGGCCGGTGCCGGTCATCGCCGGCCTCCTTCCAAGGGTTCGGTTTCCACGGGCGGGACCAGGTCGGCGGGGGCGCGCCCGGCGAGCACGTCCAGCACGTTGCGCACGGCGCCCGCGCCCATGCGGTCCACCGCCTCCACCGTCTGCGCTCCGAGGTGCGGGGTGACCACGACCCGGTCGGCGAGGTCGGCGGCGAGGAGCGGGGAGGCCGTCGCGGCGCCGGGCGACGCCTCGTGCGCCAGGGTATCGGCGGCGTAGCCGCCGAGCACGCCCGAGCGCAGCGCGGCCGCGACGGCCTCCTCGTCGACGATGTCGGCGCGTGCGGTGTTCACCAGCACCGCGCCGGGGCGGGCCGCGGCCAGCCAGTCGGCGTCCACCACCCGGGTGCCGCCGGGCAGGTGCAGGCTGACCGCGTCGGCGCGGGCGGGCAGGTCGGCCGCGCCGACCGGCTCGGCGCCGAGGGCGCGGACCTCGGCGCCGGGCACGGCCGGGTCGTGGGCGAGGACCCGGCAGCCGAAGCCGCGGGCCCGGGCGGCCACCGCGCGGCCGACGCGGCCGAAGCCGGCGAGGCCGAGGGTGAGAGCACCCAGCTCGCGGCCCCGCCGCGCGGTCCACGCGCCGGAGCGCACATCGCGATCGCCCGCCGCGACGTGCCGCAGCGCGGCCAGCAGCAAGGCGACGGCCAGGTCCGCGACGGCGTCGGCATTGGCGGCCGGGGTGTTGGTGACGGCGACGCCCCGCCGCGCGGCGGCGGCGCGGTCGACGGCGTCCACCCCGACCCCGTAGCGGGCCACCACCCGCAGCCGGGGCGCGGCGGCCAGGTGCGCCTCGGTGACCGGGGCGGTGCCGGCGATCCAGGCGGCGGCCTCGGCCAGCAGCGGGCGCAGCTCGGCCAGGTCGTGGCTGGCCGGGCCGCGCACCACCCGCAGCCCGGCCCGCCGCAGCTCCTCCTCGACGGGTGCGGCGCCCCGGCCGAAGGAGCGCGGGGTGACCAGCACGGTCGCGCCCGCGCGGCCCCCGGTCATCGGGCGCCCTCCTCGTAGAAGGGCTCCAGCCGCCGGTAGGCGTCCTGGAAGGCGCGGTGCCGCTCGGCGTAGCGGGCGTGCCGGGCGGGGTCGGGCTCGAACTCGGCGGTGGTCTCCGACAGGCCGCGCGCCACCGCGAAGCCGTCGACCAGGCCGGCGCCGACGGCGGCCGTCACGGCGGCGCCCAGGCTGTTGGCGCCCTCCACGATGCCGCGGCGGCGCACCGGCACCCCCCACACGTCGGCGAGGACGCGCAGCCACACGTCGCTGGTGGCGCCGCCGCCGATGGCGTCCACCCGGCGCACCTCGCGCCCGGCCTCGGCGAAGGCGTCCAGGCAGCCGGCCAGGTTGAAGGCGACGCCCTCCAGCACCGCCTTGGTGAGGTGGGCGGGGCCGTGGTGGCGGGCGAGGCCGACGAAGGCGCCGCGCGCCCTGGGGTTCCAGTACGGGGAGCGCTCGCCCATCAGATGCGGCAGGAAGTACAGGCCGCCCGTGTCGGCGCCGTCGGCCGCCGCCACCAGCCGGTCGAAGCGCCCGGCCTCGCCGGGGCGCAGCAGTTCGGCGATCCAGTCCAGCGCGGCGCCGCCGGCCTGCATGGTGGCGGTGGGCACGTAGCGGCCCGGCACGACGTGGTCGAAGGTCATCGTGCGGGCGAGCGGGTCGTGCAGCGGCCGGTCGGCGGACATGGAGATCCACGACGAGGAGCCCAGGTAGGTGTAGGCGCCGTCCCCGGGTTCGACGATCCCGGCGCCCAGCGCGGCCAGCGGGCCGTCGCCGCCGCCCACGACGACCTTGGTCCCCGGGGCGAGCCCGGTCGCCTCGGCGGCCGCGGGGGTGACGGTGCCGGCCACCGTGGTCGACGGCACGATCTCGGGGAACAGCCCTGGGTCGACGCCGGCGGCGGCCAGCACCTCGGCCGACCAGGCGCCTTCGCGCTGGTCGTAGGCGTTGGTGCTGGAGGCGTCCGACGGGTCGGTGACCAGCGTTCCGGTCAGCCGGTGCACGACGTAGTCCTTGGCGAGGCAGACGTGCGCGGTGCGCGCGTAGGCGTCCGGCTCCTCGTCACGCAGCCACAGCAGCTTGGCCAGCGTGTAGGTCGGGTCCAGCCGGTGGCCGAGGATGCGGTAGGCCCGCTCGGCGCCCACCGCGCCGCGCAGCCGGTCGGCCTGGGCGGTGCTGCGGTGGTCGGCCCAGATGAGGGCCGGGCGCACCGGGCGGTGGGCGGCGTCCAGGACGACGGCGCCCATCATCTGGCCGCTGAAGCCGACGGCCGTCACCTCGGCGGCGGCGGTGCCGGTGCGCGCCAGCAGCGCGCGGGTGGCGGCGCCGACGGCGCGCCACCAGTCGTCGGGGTCCTGCTCGGCCACGCCGCCGTCGGCGTACCTGGTGGGGTAGGTCTCGGTGGCCGAGGCGACCGGCCGGCCGTCGTCGTGGTGCAGCGACGCCTTGTCCCCGGTCGTGCCGAGGTCGTGCGCGATGATCATGGCTCTCCTCCGGCCGGCCAGGTCAGCCGGCGTACGGGGCGAGGCGGTAGCCGGACCCGCCGGCGGCGCGCCGGACGCGGTGGCCCATGCCGTGTTGCAGCACCCAGCCGTAGTCGTGGCCGGCGTCGCCCGGGTAGACCGCGAGGAAGCGGTACGGCTCGGTGCCGGTGTTGACGCTGCGGTGCGCCCAGTTCGGCGGGATGTAGGCGATGACGCCCTCGGCCATCTCGATGAACTCGGCGCGCTCGCCGTCGAACATCAGCACCCCGCCCTGGCCGGACAGCCCCAGGTAGATCTCGCCCTGGGGGACGGGGTGCATATGGCCCTTGGTCATGTGGAACTCGCCGCCCACCGCCCCGGGCTGGATGGTGGTGACGGACTGCGGCAGGTCGGTCGGCCGCTCCGGCACCGGCGAGCAGGCGACCTGGTAGACCACCGGGTCGCCGTCGGCGACGGCCGCCGTCCAGGCGCCGCCGTCGGCGAACAGCCCGTCCAGGTCCGACATCCGGCGGGTCAGCAGCGGGCCCTGCGGCTCCAGCACCGATCGGTCCGCGCCGCCGAAGGTGATCCGCATCGGGCGCACCGGCTGCGTGGCGTACTCGGGCATGGTCGAACTCTCCTTCCGGCCCGCCCCGGGGGTGGTCCGGGGGCGGGGGTGGGTCGTGGTGTCTCGCCGGGCGCCTACCGCGCGGCCGCCTCCGCCCCCGGCGGGTCCGCGCCAGGGCCCTGCTCGGGATCGGGATCGGGCCGGTTGCGGGCGCGGATGGCCTGGAGCTGGTCCATCGCGACGGCCACCAGGATCAGCGCGCCGATCGCGATCTGCAGGTAGAAGGGGTCGATGCCCAGCAGCGTGCCGCCGTTGTTGAGGATGCCGACGATGAGCGCGCCCAGGAAGGCGCCGAGCGCGGTGCCGCGCGCGCCGAACAGGCTGGCGCCGCCGATCACGCAGGCCGCGATGGCGTCCAGCTCGTAGCTGGTGCCCGCCGTCGGCACTCCGTTGGACAGCCGCGAGGCCAGCAGGACGCCCGCGACGCCGGCGAGCAGGCCCGACAGGGTGAACACGCTGATCTGGACCGCGTTCACCGGCACGCCGGCCAGCCGGGCGGACTCGGGGCTGGAGCCCACCGCGTAGACGTAGCGGCCCCAGACCGTGCGGTGCAGCGCGAAGCTGAGCACCACCAGGACCACCAGGGTGACCCAGAACAGGTTGGTGATGCCCAGGATCGAGCCGTTGGCGATGGCCGAGAACTCCTCGGGCAGCGGCTGGACGGTGCGGCCGCCCGACAGCAGCAGGGTCAGGCCGCGGGCGATGCCCATGAAGCCGAGCGTGACGATGAAGGGCGGCATCTTCAGCACCGCCACCAGCAGCCCGTTGACGGCGCCGACGGCCGCGCTGACCAGCAGCGCCAGCACCACCGCCCAGACCACGGGCAGCCCGCCGGAGGTCTCGAAGACGGTGATGGCCGCGATCACCCCGGACAGGCCGACCACCGAGCCGACCGACAGGTCGATGCCCCGGGTCAGGATGACCAGCAGCTGCCCCATGGCGATGATCGCGTAGATCGACATCTGCCGGGCGAGGTTGTCGAGGTTGTTCAGCGTCAGGAAGCTGTCGGTGGCCAGCGAGAGCGCGACGACCAGGACGATGAGCACCGGGATGCCGTTGAGGCCGCGTCCGAGCAGGTCGCGCGCTGTCAGGATCTCGTCCGGGCCCGGTTCCCTCTTCTCCGTGGCCGGCTGGGCGCCGGGGCCGGTGCCGGTTTCGGCGGCCATGATCACTCCTTGCCGTCCGGGGACGGGTGCGTCCCTGGGTCCGCGCCGCCGTCCAGGCTGGCGTGTCGGGCGATCTCCGCTTCGGACGTGCCGGCGGCGCTGAGGTCGGCGACGATGCGGCCGTGCCGCAGCACCGCGATGCGGTCGCAGAGTCCGAGCAGTTCGGGGAGGTAGGAGGAGACGACGACCACGGCCTTCCCCGAGGCGGCCAGGTCGGCGATGATGCGGTAGATGTCGGCTTTGGCGCCGACGTCCACGCCCTTGGTCGGCTCGTCCAGCAGCAGCACCCTGGCGTCCAGCGCCAGCCAGCGGGCCAGCAGCATCTTCTGCTGGTTGCCGCCGGACAGCGCGCTCGCCGGGTCGGCGAGGTCGCGGTACTTCAGGCCCAGTCCTTCGATGGCGCCGGCGGCGTGCCGGCGCGTCCGCGCGGGCGACAGCAGCCGGCCCCGGCCGCCCCGCGCGTAGCCGGCGATGGCGATGTTCTCCTGGATGGAGAGTTCGGGCAGCAGCCCGGCCTCCTTGCGGTCCTCCGTCAGCAGGCCGAGGCCGCGGGCGGCGGCGGCGCGCGGCGAGTTCGGCGGGACGGGCACCCCGCCGACCCGCACGGTGCCGCCGGTGACGCGGTCGGCGCCGAAGACGGCCCGCACCAGCTCCGAGCGGCCCGAGCCCATCAGCCCGGCCAGACCGACGATCTCCCCGGCCGCGACCGAGAAGTCGACCGGCTCGGGGAAGGCCGGGGCGCGCAGGCCGGTGACCTCCAGCAGCGGAGCGGCGTCGGGGCGGCGCCGTCCGCTGTCGGGGTAGAGCCGGTCGATCGGGCGGCCCACCATCGACTCGACCAGGCTGTCGGGGGTGAACTCCCCGATGGGGCGGCAGGCGGCCCGCTCCCCGTCGCGCAGCACGGTGACCCGGTGGCCGATCGCGAACATCTCCTCGATCCGGTGAGTCACGTACAGCACCGCGATGCCGCGCCCGGCCAGCTCGCGGATCCGCTCCAGCAGCCGCTCCGTCTCGTGCTCGGCCAGGGCCGTGGTCGGCTCGTCGAAGACGATGACCCGCGCGTCCTGGTCGAGCACGCGTGCGATCTCCACCAGCTGCCGGGTGGCGGTGGGCAGCTCCTCCACGGGGGTGTCCGGGTCGACGCCGTCCAGGCCGACCCGGCGCAGCGCCGCGCGGGCCAGTTCGGCCTGGCGGCGGGGCCGGAGCAGGCCGCGCACATTGGGCAGCCGCCCCATCAGCAGGTTGTCGGCGACCGACAGGTGCGGCAGCAGGCTCAGCTCCTGGTACACGACACCGACGCCCGACCGCCGTGCCCGCGCCGGGCCGGCCGCCTCGGGCACCGGGCGGCCGGCCACGGTGTAGGTGCCGCCGTCGCGCTGCTCGGCGCCGGCCAGGATCCTGATCAGCGTGGACTTGCCGGCGCCGTTCTCCCCGGCCAGGCAGTGCACCTCGCCGGGCAGCAGCCGCAGGTCGACCCGGCGCAGCGCCGCGACGGGCCCGTAGCTCTTGGAGACCCCGGTCAGTTCGGCCGCGGGTCCGGGGGTGTGCGCCGCCGCCGCGGCCGCCGCCGCGCTCACTCCGACGCCAGCGGGGGGTCGAGCAGCGACTGAAGCTCGGGGTCGTCCACATTGCCGGAGTCGACGATGACCGCGCCCGGGTCGAGGCGGCCCGGCGGCTGCCGCCCCTGCACGACCATGGCGGCCTCGACGACCCCCTGGTAGCCGAAGAACACCGGGTTCTGCACCATGATCGCGTCGATGTCGCCGCTGCGGACGGCGTCGACCTCGGCCGGGTCGGAGTCGAAGGCGACCACGGCCAACTCGTCGGCGCGGCCGGACTCGGCGACGGCCTGGGCCGCGCCGGTGCCCGAGGTGTTGTTGTCGGCGAAGACCCCGGCGATGTCGCGGTTGGCGTTGAGCGCGCCCGCGACGTCGGTCACCGCGGTGTTGATGTCGTTCTCGTTGACGAGGGTCTGCACGACCTCGGCGTCGGGGCAGGCGGTGGTGAGCCCGGCCTCGAAGCCCTCGAAGCGGTCGATCAGCACCTGCTGGCCGGAGGCGCCGGACTCGTGCAGCACCTGGCCGTCCTCGTCGCCCTGCTCGGTGAGCAGTTCGCACATCCGCTCGCCGGCCTGCTCGCCCGCCCTGATGTTGTCGGTGCCGATGAAGCCGTCGTGATCGGTCTCCACCGCGTTGTCCGCGATGATCACCGGGATGCCGGCCTCGCGGGCGCGGTCGATGGTGCCGTCCAGCGCGGTCGAGGAGTTGGGTGCCAGCACGATCGCGTCGACGCCGCGGGTGATGGAGTCCTCCAGCAGGCTGACCTGCTCCTCGATGTCGGCCTCCGAGGTGGGCCCGGTGAGATGCACGTCGGCGCCCAGGTCGGCGCCGGCCTGCTCGGCCCCGGCCAGCATCGACTGCCAGAAGTCGGAGTCCGTCGCCTTGACGATGACGTCGATGCGCAGCCCGGCCGTCTCGGCCTCGCGCGCCTCCCCGGCGGCCTCGCCGCCGAACACCAGCCGCCCGCCGATCATGCCGACGGCCAGCGCCGCCAGCGCGATGAGGCCCGCCAGCCCCATCGACACGTACTTGAGTCGCCGCATGGTCACTCCCATCAGCCCGCGCTGCCCGCACCGCCGGCACCGCCGAACGGCCGGAGCGGGCAGAGCCGGTAGCCGGCCTTGTGGGTGCCCGCCCGCGCCCGCGGGGAGCGCTCAGGTCTCCCCTCGATGACGCCGAGGTTTCCGCGAGTGTAGTCCTGTCATGACAAGTGGGCAATGGGTGCGGCCGATCGCATTCCGCCCGGTCCGCGCCGGTCAGGGGTGGGCATCGGCGGCAGCCGGCCGGGGTGTCGCGTCCCGGCCCTCGCCCCCGCCCGCCGCACGGCGCCGAGGCGGGGCCGCGCCCCGCGCCTCAGTCGGTGACGACCATCAGCGGGCTGCGGGACGCCCGGCGCGGGCTGCGGGTGAGGTCGACCTCCATCCGGCTGCGGTCGCCGCGGTGGAAGGCGACGAAGTGCTCGACCGGGCGCCCGTCGCCGTCGACGCAGACGCTGCGCAGCACCAGCACCGGGTCCCCGACCCGGATGTCCAGGTTGCGCGCCAGCTCGGCATTGGCCACCGCCGCCTCGATCGTGCGGCGGGCGCGGGCCAGCACCACCCCGTACCTGCGCTCCAGCAGGTGGTACAGCGACGCCTCGGTGAAGTCCTCCGCCAGCAGCCCCGGCGCCAGCTCGGCCGGGACGTAGGTGAAGGTGTGCGCCCAGGGCACGTCGTCGATGAACCGCAGCCGCTCCAGGAAGACCACCGGATGCCCCGGCGCCACCCCCAGGTCGTGCGCCACCTGGATCTCGGCCGGCCGCTCCTCCAGCGCCCGCACCTCGCTGCGCAGGTGCGAGCCGCGCGCCGCCGCGTCCTCGAACAGCCCCGTCAGCGACTGCGCCAGCCCCTCGGTCACCTTCGGCCGCGCCACGAAGGTGCCCCGCCCCTTCACCCGCTCGACGACCCCCGCGAACTCCAGCTCCGCCAGCGCCTGCCGCACCACCGTCCGCGACACCCCGTAGGTCAGGCACAGTTCGTGATCGCCCGGGATCCGGTCCCCCGGCCGCAGCCCCTTCCGCTCGATCTCCGCCAGCAGCAGCTCTTTGAGCTGGTGGTAGAAGGGCATCGGCGACGAGCGGTCAATTGTCGTCATGTCAGCAGAGGATAATGAGCAATCCCCTCCCCTGCTCACGCGCGGACGCGTCACCCGTCCGACGGCAGCGGGCGCCCCGGATAGATGTCACGCCACACGCGTTCGAGGAAGGCGGCGTCGTCAGGCTCCTCGTCGTAGTAGGTGGCCTTGCACAACTGCCCGTCCGGAAGCCGCCCGGGGTCGCTCAGGGCGGTACGCAGCTCCGCCAGGAACCTCGGGACATCGTGGTGGGCGCTGGTGAATCCCTCGCTCTCGACCCGATGTACCAGGCGGCTCAGCGCTTCCGGGCCGTTGGCCTCGTTGAGTTCGGGGTGGTAGAAGGTCTCCAGCACCGCGAGCAGTTCGGCGAAGGGCGCGTCGGGATCGTCGCGCCAGTAGTCCAAGGTCGCCATTTCACTCCTACTGTCTGGGATTGACGAACATGGTCGCCAGCTGATTACGCCGGCCATCGACCGTGGGCTTGAAGGCGATGCTCACTGTTCCGCCTTCGAAACCGCCGATCGGGCTCGCCGTCGGCGCGGTGGTCGCCTGCGGCGCACCGGCTCGTGCGACCACCCACTGCCGTCGGAGCCTGATGGCGTCGGCGACCGATCCGTTCACCGGATCAATGGCGTATCCCTCGCAGAACCGGTGACCGTCGGGTCCCAGTAGATCGCTGATCGGCAGTTTGATCGGCCGGGCAGGATCGCTCGGGTCATAGGTCCCGTCGAGGACGCCGCGTGTCTTCGGATGTCCGACGGCCCGCACGACCGCCGTCGCGAACACGTCGGGTCCGA
Source organism: Allonocardiopsis opalescens (assembly GCF_003002095.1). Lineage (GTDB taxonomy): Bacteria > Actinomycetota > Actinomycetes > Streptosporangiales > Streptosporangiaceae > Allonocardiopsis > Allonocardiopsis opalescens. The sequence goes on from NZ_PVZC01000006.1 coordinate 357,636, forward strand.
CGAAGCGGGTCGCGTACGGCCCACAGCCGTGACGGCGGCCCGTGTACGCGTCGACGGCACGAGCACGAGCGGCCGCGTCCAACTGCGCCGGATCCTCCAGCCGCGTCACGCGGCGGATGAGCTGGTCGGCGGTGAGCCAGCCCTCGTGGCGCTCGGTGGGATGGCCGGCGCCGCCGTCGAGGGCGGCGAACACGTACTGGATGGCGGGATGGGAGTCCTTGGCGGAGAGCAGCCACGGGCGGTCCGCCGGGGCGCTCGCGATGTAGCCGGGGGCGTCGCCCGCCGGGACCGGCGGGAGGTTGGCGTCCGCCGCGCGGAAGGCCGCGAGTTCGTCCCACGGTGTGGTGTCGTCGCCCCCGTCCAGGGCGGGCAGCGGTGCGGCGAGGTCGAATCCGGTGCCGTCGCCCCGGTAGGCGTCCCGGGCCGCCTGGGCCTCCCGCCAGGCCGCCGCGGCTTCGTCCATCCGCTGCCCGGCCCTGGCCGTCCGATCGACCGGGCTCGGGCTGTCGGGGCGGGACTCGCCCGTCCCGCCGGGTCGCTCGAACCGCATGCCGCCTCCACCGCTCGCGCCGCGCGGCTCCATCCTCGCCGGAGGCGGGCGGCGGCGCGGCGGGATCGCGAAATCCGTCCCGCCGGCGCCCGCGGCCGCTACGGCCGGTCGAAGGAGAAGTGGCAGGCGGAGCGGTGGGGGCCGGCGGGGTCGGGCTTGGGGCCGGCGAGGGGTGGGACGGTGGTGGTGCAGACGTCCTGGGCGAGGTGGCAGCGGGTGTGGAAGGGGCAGCCGGACGGGGGGTTCAGCGGGCTGGGCGGGTCGCCCTTCAGCTCGATGCGCTCGCGGTCGCGGGCCGCGGGCTCGGGGACGGGGGCGGCGGCGAGCAGGGCCTGGGTGTAGGGGTGGGCGGGCTCGGTGTAGACGCGGTCGGCCGGGCCGACCTCGGCGATGCGCCCCAGGTACATGACGGCGACGCGGTGCGACACGTGGCGGACGACGGCGAGGTCGTGCGCGATGAACACCAGGGAGACGCCGAGGCGGCGCTGGAGGTCGGCGAAGAGGTTCACCACCTGGGCCTGCACGGACATGTCGAGCGCGGAGACGGGTTCGTCGCAGACGAGCACGTCGGGCTCGGTGGCCAGCGCGCGGGCGATGCCGATGCGCTGCCGCTGGCCGCCGGAGAACTCGTGCGGGAAGCGCTGCGCCATGTCGGCTGCCAGGCCGACGAGCCCGAGCAGCTCCTCCACCCGGGCTCTGCGCGCGGCGCGCCCGGAGGCGAGTCCGTGCACGTCCAGGGGCTCGGCGATGATGTCCAGGACGGTCATGCGCGGGTTCAGCGAGGTCAGCGGGTCCTGGAACACCATCTGCACGCTGCGGCGCGTGGCCCGGCCGGCCGCGCCGCGCCCCTGCGCGACGGGGCGGCCGCGGAAGAGCACACTGCCGGAGTCGGGGCGCTCCAGGCCGACGAGCATCCGGGCGAGGGTGGACTTGCCGCTGCCGGACTCCCCCACGATGCCCAGCGTCTCGCCGGGCGCCAGCTCCAGGCTCACGCCGTCGACGGCCCGCACCCGGGCGCTGGACAGCAGCCCGGCGCGGTAGCTCTTGTGCACGTCGGTGACGCTCAGGACCGGTCCCGCCGGCCCGTTGGGCGCCGGGACCGGCTGCGTCTCAACGGACGGCGGCACGGCGGACCTCCTCGGTGTGATCGCGACCGGCGGCAGGGACCGGTCCTCGGACGTACTCCCGCGAGGGCGGCGCCCCCTCAGCCGACGGCGGCACGGAGCACCTCCTCGGTGTGGTGGCAGGCGGCGGTGCGGGTGCGCTCGGCCGGTCCGGCGAGGGCCGCCGGGACGGGGAGCAGCAGCGGGCGCTCGGCGCGGCAGATGTCGGTGGCGTAGCGGCAGCGCGGGTTGAAGGAGCAGCCCGGGGGCAGGCGGGCGGGGTTGGGCGGGCTGCCCTCGATGGCGGCCAGCGCCTCGCGCGGGCCGTCCAGCCGCGGGATGGAGCCCAGCAGCGCCTGGGTGTAGGGGTGGGCGGGGGCGGCGAAGAGCCGGCCGACCGGCGCCTCCTCCACGATCCGGCCCGCGTACATGACGGCGACGTCGTCGGCGACCTCGGCGGCGACGCCGAGGTCGTGGGTGATCAGCAGCACCGCCATCCCCAGCTCGCGGCGGAGCCGGTCGAGCAGCCGCAGGATCTGGGCCTGCACGGTGACGTCGAGCGCGGTCGTCGGCTCGTCGGCGATCAGCAGCTCGGGCTCCAGCGCGACGGCCATCGCGACCAGGATGCGCTGCCGCATACCGCCGGAGAACTGGTGCGGGTAGTCGCGCACCCGCCGCTCGGGCGCCGGGATGCCGACCAGGTCGAGCAGTTCGACCGCGCGGGCCCGCGCGGCCCGCCGCGAGGCGCCGCGGTGCACCCGGAACAGCTCGCCGAGCTGGTCGCCGATGCTGAGCACCGGGTTCAGCGCGGACAGCGCGTCCTGGAACACCAGGGTCATCGCGTCGCCGCGCAGCCGCCGCCGCTCGGCGGCGCGCATGGCGGTCAGCTCGCGGCCCGCGACGTCGATCGCCGCGGCGCTGACGTGTACGTTGGGCTGGTCGAGCAGGCCCATCACCGCGCGAGCCGTGACGGACTTGCCCGAGCCCGACTCGCCGAGCAGTGCGAGCAGCTGCCCGCGCCGCACGGTCAGGTCGACGCCGCGCACCGCCGGGATCTCACCGCGCTCGGTGGTGAACCTGACGTTCAGGTCGCGCACGCGGAGCGCCGGCGTATCGCTCGGCGCCGGACCGTTCACCGGCTCGTTCACGGCGCCTCCTTCCGTTTCCGCTGGTCATTGACTGGTTCGGCCATCAGGGGAGCAGCCGGTGGGCCCGATCGGCGCCGATTCCACCCACCCCGCAAAGCTCCCAAGCCGAATTCTACCGTTGATCTTGACAGCCATGACCGTATCCTTCAATACTTGACTTTAGTCTGCCGGAGATCAACGCGCATCCCACTCCGGACGCCGGTTCTTCCCGTCCGGAAACCTTGGGAAAGCATCGCCGAAACACATGTGTCACACAGCCATGAGTGATGTTACGTTCCGTGAATCACGGAGCTGGGAAGGGGAACGGGTCGTGCTCGAACCCGCCAAGAGCTACACCGGCTACCGGTCCTACGAGTACCTGGAGGCCGGCGCCGACTACCGCGTATTCGCGCTCGCGCCCGAGTTCGACCGCGTCCCCGCCTACCAGGGGCTGCAACTCAGCGACGAGCAGGCCGCCCGGGTCCGGCGTCTGCTCGACGACAACATCGTCGTCTCTCTGCACGACCACCCCACCGTCTTCCCGGAGAACATCGGCGAGACCGTCGACTACAACCGCACCGCCCGGCACCACACCGGCTACGCCGGACTCTCCAGATCCGGCATCACCATCCTGTTCGACAACATGATGGACGGTACCTGCTGCGTCACCAGCCAGATGGGCTGGAAGTGGACCGACGTCATCGCCGACATCGGGATGCGCCGCTCCGACCTGGCCCACCAGGACTACATCACCGTCATCGACCGCTACGCCGACATCGCCCGCGCCAAGGCCGACGGCCGGCTCGGCCTGGTGATCTCGATGGAGGCGGCCACGCCGATCGAGAACGAGCTGGACCGGATCGACATCCTCTACGGCTTCGGCGTGCGGCAGATGGGCATCGCCTACAGCGAGGCCAACACCCTCGGCAGCGGCCTGAAGGAGGACGGCGACGGCGGCCTCACCCTGTTCGGCCGGCGCGCGGTGCGCCGGATGAACAAGCTGGGCATCGCCATCGACGTCTCGCACTCCGGCGACCAGACCTCGCTGGACACCATCGCGCACTCCGAGCGGCCGATCCTGATCACCCACGCGGGCGCCCGCTCGGTCTGGCCGACCAAGCGGATGAAGCCGGACTCGGTGATCAAGGCGGCGGCCGAGCGCGGCGGTGTGATCGGCCTGGAGGCCGCCCCGCACACGACTTTGAGCCCGGACCACCCCCGGCATTCGCTTGAATCAGTCATGGACCATTTCAAGTACTGCGTCGACCTGGTCGGCATCGACCATGTCGCCTTCGGGCCGGACACGCTCTACGGCGACCACGTGGGACTGCACGACACCTTCGCCGAGCACCTCTCCCTGAACGAGGCGCACGGCGAGACCTCCTACCCCAGGGTCCCCTACGTGGACGGGCTGGAGAACCCCACCGAGGAGTTCTGGAACATCACCGGCTGGCTGGTGAGCCACGGCTACTCGGACGACGAGATCGGAAAGGTGCTCGGCGGCAATGTGCTCCGGGTGCTAGAGGAAGTGTGGTACTGATGCGCCGTTCCCTGTCCGCCGCGCTGGCCGCGGGGGCACTCGCCGCGCTGACCCTGTCGGCGTGCGTCCCGTCGACGCCGGAGGCCGGCGGTGGCGGCGACGCCGAGCGGCTGACCATCGCCACCACCACCGACGTGGTGAACTTCAACCCGCTGGTCGGCAACAGCCGCACCGACTCGTGGGTCACCAACCTGATGTACCCGCACCTCACCCAGATCGACGCCGAGGGCCAGCGCATCCCGTACCTGGCCACCGAGTGGGGCTACAACGAGGACGGCACCGAGGCGACGGTGACCATCCGCGACGACATGACCTGGACCGACGGCGAGCCGGTGACCGCCGACGACGTGGTGTTCACCATCAACGCCGTCGCCGAGGAGCAGTTCGGCGTCGTGGCGGGCCTGATCACCGCCCTGGAGTCGGCCGAGGCCGTCTCCGACACCGAGGTGCGCTTCAACCTGTCCCGCCCCGACGGCACCTTCCTGGACAGCGTCGGCTTCTGGATGCCCATCGTGCCCGAGCACGTCTTCTCGCAGGCCGAGAGCGTGCAGGAGTTCGCCAACGACTCCGACTGGGTCAGCGCCGGCCCCTACGTGCTCACCGAGGCCGACCGCGGCCAGCGCTACGTGATGGAGCGGGTGGAGAACTTCCCGCTGGCGCCCGAGGGCACCCCGGCCGTCGACGAGGTGGTCTTCCAGATCTACCCCGACGTCAACACCGAGGTGCTGGCGCTGCGCAACGGCGAGGTCGACGTGATCGGCAACGTGCTGCCGCCCTCCACGGCGGTCAGCCTGCAGGACGCCGAGGGCATCGAACTGGCCCAGGTGCCCTCGCTCGGCTGGGCGCACCTGCAGTACAACATGGAGCGCGAGCCGCTGGACGACGTCCGCGTCCGTCGGGCGCTGGCGCACTCCGTCGACTACGAGGCCATCCGCGAGGTGGCGCTCCAGGGCTTCGCCGAGTCCACCGGCGGCAGCACGCTCACCCCGACGCTGACCGAGTGGTACGACGACAGCATCCAGGAGTACCCCTACGACCCCGCCGAGGCGCGGCGGCTGCTGGAGGAGGCGGGCGTCACCGACCTCAGCCTGGACATGATCTACGACCAGGCCGACGCCAACATCTCCCGGTGGGCGCCGCTGGTGCGCGACTCCGCCGCCGAGGCGGGCATCACCATCAACCTCCAGGGGCTGGAGCGCAACACCTACATCTCCCACGCCGACGAGCGCGACTTCGACATCTACGCCGGGTCGTGGGCGGTGATGGACAACCCTCCGGCCAACTTCGCGCTGGCCTTCGGGACGGACGGCTTCATCAACTACGCCAACGTGTCCGACCCGGAGCTCGACGCGCTGATCCAGGAGGCCAACGAGGCGCTGACCGTCGAGGAGGCGCTGGAGCCCACCCAGGAGGCGGCCAGGATCATCCACGACCAGGTCTACGACAACGTCCTGTACGTGGAGACCTTCAACATCGCCTACTCCTCGGACTGGACCGGGTTCCAGCCGGTGCCCAGCGAACTGCTCGGCATCGTCCACCCGCTGTCGCTCTCGCAGGTGCGGCCGGCCGGCTGAGCCCGCGGCCGCCGGGCGGACCCTCCACCCTCCCCGCCCGGCGGCCGCGCACCGCCACCGCACCGGCCGCCCCCGAACCGCATCTGGACACGACAGCCGAACCATGACCGATACCGCCCCCACCGGTGGTGCGCCTCGTCCCCCGTGCGAGGCGCACCACCGCCCGTCCGCCCCGCCCCGCCGGGCCGCCGCCGCGGCCGGCCGCCAGGAGGTGCCGTGATCGCCGGCCTGCGCTTCATCGGGCTGCGCGTGCTGCGCGGCCTGCTCACCATCTGGTTCGCGGTCACCGTGACCTTCTTCCTGCTCCGGCTGCTGCCGGGCGACCCGGTGCTCGCCGTCGCCGACCCGACGATGACCGAGGCGCTGCGCCAGAAGCTGCTCGCCGACTTCGGCCTCGACCAGCCGCTCTCGGTGCAGTACGTCGGCTACCTGGGCCAGCTCCTCCAGGGCAACATGGGCGTGTCCTTCCGCCAGTCGCTGCCGGTCACCGAGGTGCTGATGCAGCGGCTGCCCTGGACGCTCATCCTCACCGGCGCCGCGATCCTGGTGACGGTCGTGCTGGGCGTGCCGCTGGGCGTGTACGCCGCCACCCGCGCCAAGGGCTTCGCCGACCGCGCCATCCAGATCGGCGGCATCACCGCCCAGTCGCTGTTCGTGCCCAGCGTCGGCATCCTGCTGCTGTACGTCTTCGGCGTGGTCTTCGGCTGGTTCCCGATCGGCGGCGCCGTGGACCCCGACGCCACCGGCTTCGCCGCCACGCTGAGCATGCTGCACCACCTGGTGCTGCCGTGCCTGTCGCTGGTCTTCATCCAGCTCGGCTCCTACGTGCTCGCGATGCGCTCCTCGCTGATCGAGGTGCTGGGCGAGGACTACGTGGCGCTGGCCAAGGCGAAGGGTGTCTCGCCCCGCGCGGTGGTGTGGAAGCACGCTCTGCGCAACGCCTTGCTGCCGACCACCACACTCGTCGGCCTGCAGCTTGGCACACTTGTCGGTGGCGCGGTGCTCACCGAGACCATCTACGCCTATCCCGGCATCGGCCGGGCGGTGTACGAGTCGGTGGGCCAGCTCGACTTCCCGGTCCTCCAGGGCGCCTTCGTGCTCCTCGCGGTGGCCGTGGTGGTCGCCAACCTCATCACCGACATCGTCTACGGACTCCTCGACCCACGGGTGCGGACATCATGAACCCCTCTCCCGCAGCGGAGGTCGCCACCGCGGCCGACGAGCTGACCTCGTCCAGCCGCACCTGGCGCGCCTTCCGGCGCAACCCGCTGGGCATGGGCTCGGCCGTACTCCTGCTCGCGCTGATCCTGGTGGCGCTGGCCGCCCCGCTGATCGCCGAGTACCCGCGCGGCTACGGCCACGAGATCCTCAGCCCGCCGAGCGCCGCGCACTGGTTCGGCACCGACGACGTCGGCCAGGACGTCTTCGCGCAGGTGGTGTGGGGCACCCGGATCAGCATGACCATCGGGCTGGCGGCCGCGCTGCTGGCCATCGTGATCGGGCTGCTGGTCGGCGTGCTGGCCGCCTACTTCCGCGCCCTGGACACCCTGCTGGGCATCGTGATCGACCTGTTCCTGTCGCTGCCGGTGCTGCCGCTGATGATCCTGATCGCCGCGCTGGCCGGGCCGAGCGTCACCACCCTGGTGGTGGTCATCGCGATCTTCAGCTGGCCCGAGGTGGCCCGGCTGGTCCGCTCGGCCGCGATGGCCATCGTGCCGCTGCCCTACGTGTCGGCCGCGAAGGTGATCGGCGGCTCGCCGTGGTGGATCATGCGGCGGCACGTGCTGCCCGGAGTGGCGCCGGTGGTGGCGATCTCCGTCGTGCTGACCACCTCGCGCGCGGTCCTGTCGGAGGCCGGGCTGTCCTTCCTGGGGCTGGGCGACCCCAACACCTGGTCGTGGGGGACGATCCTCCACCGCGCCCAGCAGTCCGGATCGCTGGCGACGGCCTGGTGGTCCACCCTGTTCCCCTCTTTGGCGATCCTGCTGCTCGTGGTGGCCACCACGCTCGTCTCGGTCGCCTACAACGACGCCCGCAATCCACGTACGAGGTGACAATGACGTCAACGGCCTTCTCCCAGCGGCTGCCGGCCGCCTTCTACGACCAGGTGGGGTCCCGCGTGCGCGCGGCCATGGCCGACGCCGGTCTGGAGGCGCTGGTGCTGGACGACCCTCTGGACGTGGCGTACCTGACCGGCTTCACCCACTTCCCCAACGAGCGGCCGGTCGCCTGCTACCTGCCGCTCGACGGCGACCCGCTGCTGCTGCTGCTGCCCGAGCTGGACCGCGAGTACGCGCAGGCGCAGGCGGTCGCGGTCCAGCTGGTGAGCTACTTCGAGTACCCGGGCACCACCTCGCCCTTCGCGGTGCTGGCCGAGGCCGTGCTGGCCGAGCAGAGCCTGCCGCGCACCGCCGGGTACGCGCCGTCCACCCGCGCCGAGCGGGTGGTCGCGCTCAACACCGCCTTCTCCACCACCCGGTGGGAGATGAGCGACATCGTCGGCCGGGAGCGGCAGGTCAAGACCGCCGAGGAGCTGGCGCTGCACGCCGAGGCGGCCAGGATCGCCGACGAGATGCTGCGCGCCGGGGTGGCGGCCGTCCGCGAGGCGCTGGCCTCCGGGGGCGCGCTGCCCACCGAGGCGGAGCTGGCCGGGCACGTCATCGAGCACGGCAGCCGGCTGATGTACGCCGAGCACACCGACGTGGTGGTGGTCCCGATGCTCACCGGCGGCCTGGTGTACGGCGGCGCGAACTCCGCGCAGCCGCACCGGCTGCCCGGCGGCGACCGGCTGCGCCGCGGCGAGTCCTTCATGCTCTCGCTGGGCGCCGCCGTCGGCGGGCGCTTCGTGGAGAGCGAGCGCACCTTCTTCATCGGCGAGCCCGACGAGCGGCAGCGGCGCCTGTACGAGGTGGTCAGGGAGGCGCAGGAGACCGGAACCAAGGCGCTTTGCGCCGGCACGCCCGCCGCCGAGGCCAACGCCCGCTGCCTGGACGTCATCCGCGCCGCCGGGCTCGGCGAGTACCTGCGCCACCGCCAGGGCCACGGCATCGGGCTCGGCTTCCACGAGCCGCCGTGGATCGAGGACGGCGACCGCACCGAGCTGCGGCCCGGGATGGTGCTGTCCAGCGAGCCGGGCGTCTACGTTCCCGGGCACGCCGGCTACCGCATCTCCGACACCGTCGTCGTCACCGAGGAGGGCCCGCGCCGGCTCACCGCCTACCCGCGCGCCCTCGACGACGTCGTCATCGCCGCCTGAGCGGGGTCCCCGCCCCCGGACCCCCGCGGCCCCCCGAAACGGAGAGGATCACCATGTTCGTGCAGATCAACGGCAACAGGCTCAATGTCGAGGTGCTGGGCGCCGAGGACGCCCCGGTGCTGATCGCGCACCACGGCGCGCCCGGTTTGGGCTCGCTGGCCGAACCCAGGGCGTCCTTCGGGCCGCTGGCCGACCGCTACCGCGTGGTCGTCTTCGACGCCCGCGGCTCGGGCGCCAGCGGCGGCGAGGAGCCCTACACCCACGAGCAGTGGGCCGCCGACGTCGACGGGCTGCGCCAGTGGCTCGGCGTCGACCAGGTGGTGATGGCCGGCGGCTCCTACGGCGGCTTCATCGCGATGGAGTACGCCATCCGCTACCCGGAGCGGGTGCGGGCGCTGGTGCTGCGCGACACCGCGGCCGACAACGCCAACCAGGACCTGGCGATCAAGAACGCGCTGGCCTCCTCGCGGGTGGACATCGACCGCGAGAAGCTGGACCGGATCATGGCGGGCCGGGTCCGCGACGACGACGACCTGCGCGACTGCTGGCGGGAGATCCTGCCGCTGTACGACCACGACTACGATCCCGCGGTCGTACAGCAGCGGGTGGACGCGACTCCGTACCGGTACCGCACCCACAACTTCGCCTTCGCGGTGAACCAGCCGAACTACGACATCAAGGACAAGCTGCCGGGCATCACCGCCCCCACGCTGGTCACCGTCGGCCGGCACGACTGGATCACCCCGGTGTCGTGCAGCGAGACCATCGCGGGCCTCATCCCCGGCGCGCGCCTGGTGGTCTTCGAGAAGTCCGGGCACTCGCCGCAGATCGAGGAGGCGCCGCTGTTCCAGCGGACGGTCAGGGACTTCCTCGCCGCGGCTGCGCCCGGCGCCCCGGGCACGGCATGATGCTGCCCGTGAATGCTCTGGACCACCTCGACCAGCAGATCATCGCTGCGCTGCAGGCCGACGGGCGTGCCAGCTGGACCGAGATCGCGGCCACGGTCGGCAGCTCTACCACCACGGTGGCGCGGCGGGCCCAGCAGCTGTTCGGCGATGGGATCGTCAGGGTCGCCTGTGTACCGCACGAGGAGCTGTACGGGCCGGTCAGCCTGTTCCTGGTGCGGTTGCACTGCACGCCGGGCACCCAGCTGCGCGCCGCGGCCCAGCTGGCCAAGGCGGCCGAGGTGCGCTTCGTGGCCGTCGTGTCCGGCGGCTGCGACCTGGTCGCCGAGCTGGTGATCCCGAAGTCCACCCCGGTGCACCAGGTCATCGTGAACCTGCACAATGACGTCGATGGCATCCTGCGCAGCCAGGCCGACCTGGTACTGCGCATCTTCAAGACCAGCCAGGACTGGAGTGCCCGGCTGCTCGACGAGAACACCGAGCCGGTCGTGCGCCCCACGCCGCCGCCGGACGCGGCCCTGGACGCGATCGACCGGGGCATCATCGACGTACTCAGCGAGGACGGTCGGGCCAGCTTCCAGTCCATCGCGGCCCGATTCGGGGTCAGCGAGCGGACCGTGCGGCGCCGATTCGAGACGCTGCGTGGCCAGGGCATGGTCACCATGATCACGCTGGTCCCCGCGGCCGCGATGGGCTTCGACACCGAGGTGCTGTTCTGGCTGGAGGTCGAGCCCGCCCAGATGCGCCGGGTCGCCACCCGGCTGGCCGACGACCGCCGGGTCCGCTACGTCGCCGCCACCCTCGGCGAGTCCTCGCTGATGTGCGAGGTCGTGGTCCCCGACAACGCCGACATCTACCGGTTCACCACCGAGACGCTCGCCGAGATCCCGGGAGTGCGGGCCTGGAGCGCCAATGTGCAGCTGCTGATGGTCAAACGCGGCTTCGTCACCCTGCCGTGGGCGCACGAGCAGATCACGGCGGAGGATGCCCTTGAGCGCCGAATCTCCGCTCTACCGCCTTCGGCACGGGACGCCTGACGGCGAGAGCGGCTCCTGTGGGCGCTGTGGTGGCCGGTGCGCCCCCGCGGGGCCGTGGGGTCCGGCCGCTAAGAACATGCTAACGACCTGCCCGGACTCGCCTCCCGGACGCTAAGAAAGCGCCAAGACCGGCGCTTTGGGCTGGTGATCGCCTTCTCGCGGCGTTTGCATGCACGGGGCTTCCTGCCCATCGGCAGGGAGCGCACCCGGCGAGGAGCGAGGACACATGGCGACGGACACCGACGGCGCGCCCAGCGGGCACGTCCGTCAGCGCGACACGGTCGGCCCGGCCGGCACCGCCGGGCCGCGCCGGCCCGGCAGGGCCGCCGGCTGGCTGCTGGCGCACCGGGTGGACTCCGTCTCCGGCCCCGGCGCCACCGGTACGGCCGAGCGGCACCCGTGGTGGAAGGTGATGTGCCTGACGGGCGTGGACTACTTCTCCACGCTCGGATACCTGCCCGCGATCGCCGCGCTGGCGGCCGGGGCGCTCTCCCCGATCGCCACCCTGCTGATCGTCGCGCTCACTCTGGCCGGGATGCTGCCGATGTACCGCAGGGTGGTGGCGGAGAGCCCGCACGGCCAGGGCTCGGTGGCCATGCTGGAGCACCTGCTGCCGAAGTGGTGGGGCAAGTTCTTCGTGCTCTGCCTGCTCGGCTTCGTCACCACCTCCTGGGTCATCACCATCACCCTGTCGGCGGCCGACGCCACCGCGCACATCGTGGAGAACCCGATCGTGCCCGAGGCGCTGCGCCACCAGCACGTGCCGATCACGATCGTGCTGCTGCTGGTGCTGGGCGCCGTGTTCCTGGCCGGCTTCAGCGAGGCGGTGAGCATCGCGATCCCGCTGGTCGCGGTCTTCCTGCTGTTGAACGCGGTGGTCGTCGGCGCGGCCCTGGTGCACGTGGCGGCCGATCCGGTGGTGCTGGGCGGCTGGTGGGAGGCGGTCACCCAGGTGGGTGGCCCGTCGGCCGTGGCGGGCACCGCGCTGCTGGCCTTCCCACTGCTGGTGCTCGGCCTGTCCGGCTTCGAGACGGGCGCCAGCATGATGCCGCTGGTGCGTTCGACGGGGCGCACCGAGGCCGAGCGGCTGCGCGACCGGGTGGTGCGCGGCCGCCGGATGCTGACCACCGCCGCCGTGATCATGAGCGGCTACCTGCTGGCCACGACCTTCGTCACCGCGGTGCTGATCCCGGCGGAGGAGTTCGCCCCGGGCGGCGCAGCGGAGGGCCGGGCGCTCGCCTATCTGGCCCACGGCTACCTGGGCACCGGCTTCGGCACCCTCTACGACATCAGCACCATCCTGATCCTGTGGTTCGCCGGCGCCTCCGCGCTGGCCGGGCTGATCAACATCGTCCCCCGCTACCTGCCCAGGTACGGCATGGCGCCGGCCTGGGGGCAGGCGGTCCGGCCGGTGGTGCTGGTCTACACCGCGGTCACCATCATGATCACGATCGCCTTCGACGCCGACGTCACCGCCCAGTCCGGCGCCTACGCCACCGGGATCCTGGCGATGATGGTCTCGGCCGCGCTCGCCGTCACCCTGGCCGCGCACCGCCGGCGGCGGCACCGGGCGAGGGCCGGATTCGGCGTCGTCACACTGGTCTTCGGCTACGCGCTGGTCGCCAACGTGGTGGCCAAGCCCGACGGGATCCTCATCTCGCTGGCCTTCGTCGCCGCCATCGTGGTGATCTCGCTGGTCTCCCGGGTGATGCGCAGCACCGAGCTGCGCGCCGAGCGGATCGAGTTCGACGCCGCGGCGCGGCGGTTCATCGCCGAGGCGCGCTGCCGGGACGGCCTGCACATCATCGCCAACAAGCGGCAGGCCGGCGACGCAGCCGAGTACCACGCCAAGGAGAAGGAGCAGCGCGGCATCCAGCCGATCCCCGGCGACGCCCAGGTGCTGTTCGTGGAGATCACCGTGAGCGATCCCTCGGAGTTCAGCAGCGAGCTGCGGGTGAGCGGCCACGAGATCGGCGGCCACCGGGTGCTGCGCGCGCACAGCCCGGTGGTGCCCAACGCGCTCGCCGCGATCGTGCTGGCGCTGCGCGACCGCACCGGCTGCACACCGCACTGCTACTTCGGCTGGACCGAGATGCACCCGCTGCTCAACGCCGGCCGCTACGTCCTCTTCGGCGAGGGCGACACCGCGCCGGTCACCCGCGAGGTGCTGCGCGAGGCCGAACCGGACCCGATCCGGCGGCCGCACATCCATGTGGGGTGACCCCAGCTCTACCGCCCTACGGGCGCGGGAGGCGCCCTTCGGCGCGACCCCGTTCTGCCGTCCTGAAAAGAGTCCAGGAAGGTAGAACGGCCGGCGGCCGGTCCCCTCGAAGGGGGCCCGGCCGCCGGCCGTGCCGCCGGGTCAGGGACGGGCGATGGTGATCTCCGGGGAGGTCCAGGTCTCCCAGTGGGCGGGGTCGTCCTCGTCGCCGAGCGCCTTGAGGGCGCGTGCCGACAGGATGTAGCGGCCGTCGGGGACCTGCCCGCCGGGCTCGCCGTCCGCGCCGAGCAGGGTGCCGTCCCAGGCGTAGGCGAAGAACTCCGTGGGCGTGCCGCTGCGCTCGACGTAGGACAGGTCCACGGCCAGGCTGTCCTCGCCGTTCACCGGTTCGCCGGTCTCCGCGTCGAGCACGGTGAGTTCCAGCCGTTCGACCTGGTGGTCGAAGTGCATGGTCACGTACGGGATGTCGGGCAGCCCGCCGACCGTCTCCAGGGTGTAGCTCGCGCCGTCGGGCTGGTTGGCGAAGCGGCCGCCGGAGACGCACTCGTCGCCGATGAAGGCGTCGCAGGCGGTGATGCGGGTCAGCCAGGGCATGTCGAGCACCTGGCCGCCGCCCAGGTCGATCGGGGCGATGGCGTCGATCTCCTGGTAGTCGCCGACGTAGCCCGCGTAGGGCACCCGCACCGTCTCGCCGCCCTCGTCGGTCACCGTGAGGTAGCCGCCGTACTGCATCTGGGCGAAGTCCTGCGCGGGGGCGGTGATGGTGGCCCGCACCGTGATCGAGCGGCCGGCCGGCACGGTGACTCGCGCGGGGCGGATCACCGCCTCCGCGAACGAGGCGTTGGCGCCGGGCGCGTAGGTGTCGCCGTGGGTGCCGAGCGCCGGTTCGTGGCCGAGGGTGTAGCGGACCGGGGCGCCGGTGTTGTTGGTGATGCGCAGCCGCTGGGTGCTGGGGCCGGACTGGCTCTCGCCGAGCGACAGGGCGCTCGGGCTGACGGTGGTGCCGCCCTGCACGGCGCCGGGGACGTCGAGCATGCCGGCGCCCTGGCGGTGCACCTGGTCCAGGTAGCCGAGGCTGGGGTCGCCCCACCACGGCTGCGGGTCGGCGGTGTTGCGCAGCCGGTCGCGCACCTGCGCCGGGCTGAGGTCCGGCTCGGTCTCCAGCAGCAGCGCGACGCCGCCCGCGACGTGCGGGGACGACATCGAGGTGCCGCTGATGGCGGCGTAGCCGCCCAGCTCCAGCGGGTAGGTCGAGCGGATCAGGCCGCCCGGGGCGCCGATGTCGGGCTTGAGGGTGAGGTCGGGGGCCAGGCCGTAGGAGCTGAACGAGCTGATCAGGCCGCCCGTGGGATTGGGCGCGCTGGCCTGCTCGTCGGTCCAGGTGAGGGTGACCGGGCCCTGCTCCAGCTGCTCCAGCAGGTGCGCGCCGTCGACGTCGGAGACGCCGACGCCGAATGCGCCGCGGTCGACGATGCCGCCGCCGGAGAACAGGCCGGGACCGTTGTTGTAGATCACCACGCCGACGGCGCCGGCGTTCACCGCCTCATCGTACTTCTCGGCGAAGGTGCAGTCACCGCGCACCAGCAGGGCGACCCGGCCGGTGAGGTCCTCGGGATAGGTGTCGCCGAGCGAGGGGCAGCCCCGGCCGCCGTTGGCGAGTTCGGCGGTGGTGCCCTCGGTCGGCGGGTCCTGGGTGGCAGCCAGCGGCAGGTACGGCACCTGGCGGCCGCTGGAGTCGACCTGGAAGCTCAGCGCGCTGATGTGGGTGTTGTCGAAGGAGGCGACGCCGATGACGTCGCGGCCCAGGCCGGGCGCGCCGGCCGAGTAGGCGCCGGTGTCGCCGTCGTTGCCGATGGAGGCGACCACGACCACCCCGCGGGCGACCAGGTTGTCGCTGGCGACGGCGGTGGGGTACTGCGGCCAGCTGAACCCGGAGCCGATGCTCATGTTCAGCACGTCCATGTCGTCGGCGTAGGCGCGCTCCATGGCCTGCACCATGATGTCGGAGGTGGTGCTGCCGGTGCAGCCGAACACCTTGTAGGCGCCGAAGACCACTCCGGGCGCCACCCCGGTGACCTCGCCCTCGGCGCCGACGATGCCGGCGACGTGGGTGCCGTGGCCGTTGCAGTCCATCGGGTCGCCGTCGGGCACCGGGGTGAGGTTGGCGGGGTCGCCGGCGTTGTAGGCGTCGCCGACGAAGTCGTGGCCGGCCACCACCCTGCCGGTGGGCATCGGCCCGGGCCCGCCGAGGTCGGGGTGCTGGTAGTCGATGCCGGTGTCCATCACGGCGACGCGCACGCCCTCGCCGCTCAGGCCCAGCTCCGACTGGGCGATGTCGGCGCCGGTCATGCCGAGCGCGGTGGCGAGGTCGGGCTCGGCGGTGGCGGTCTCGGGGACCGGCACGCTCACCACCGGGAAGACCGCCTCGACGCCGGGGGTGCCGCGCAGCCGGGTCAGCTCCTCGGCGTCGCCCAGCTCCACCGAGAGGCCGTTCCACAGCGTCTCGAAGGTCATCCGCTCGGTGTAGTCGACGCCGCGGGCGTCGGCCGCGGCCCGGAACTCGGCCCGGTCGTCGCGCAGCGCCGCCCGGGCGCCGCCCTCGACCACCGGCGGGCTCTCCAGCTGGACGAACCACAGGCCCGAGGCGCGGGCCATCGGGGTGCCGTCGTCGGCGACCGGCGCCGGATGGACGGGGGCCAGCTCGTCCGTCGCACTCGCCGGCACGGCCAGCGAGGCCGTGACCAGGGAGAACGATGCCAGTGGCAGCAATAGGCCCAGCGCAAGGCGACGTGGTGCCGCTCTCATTGACGCCCTTTCCTCACGTGCGCCAATGAGGCCGTGCGTGTGCCCGTCCGGAAACGTGCGCACGCCGAAATCACCGTCGCACGCACTCTCGACGTAATCGGTTCCGGCCCCCCGCAAGGGTCAGGCTAGAACGGAACAACTCCGCCGAGAAGGCCCATTGTTGGCATTTTTCTCTTATGTCAGTCCGGTAACTTTTTCCGCTCGGATTCCTCTCGGTGGACCGCCTCCGGGCCGGGGCGGCGCGCCGGAGCCGGCGCGCCCGCCGTCAGGAGAACCGCTCCAGGTCGCGGATCTTGTTGGTGGCGTCCAGGGCGGCGACCTTGTACGCCTCCGACAGGGTCGGATAGTTGAAGACGGTGTCCACCAGGTAGTCGACGGTGCCGCCGGTGCCCATCACGGCCTGGCCGATGTGGACCAGGTCGGTGGCGCCGGTGCCGAAGACGTGCACGCCCAGCAGTTTGCGGTCGGTGGTGGAGACCAGCAGTTTGAGCATGCCGTAGGTGTCGCCGGCGATCTGGCCGCGCGCCAGCTCGCGGTAGCGGGAGATGCCGACCTCGTAGGGCACCGAGGTGGCGGTCAGCTCGGCCTCGGTGGCGCCGCAGTAGGAGATCTCCGGGACGGTGTAGATCCCGATGGGCTGCAGCCCGGCCAGCTCCCTGGCCGGCTCGCCGAAGGCGTGGTAGGCGGCGATCCTGCCCTGGTCGGTGGAGGTGGCGGCCAGCGCGGGGAAGCCGATCACGTCGCCGACGGCGTAGATGTTCTCCACCGCGGTGCGGTAGTCGCCGTCCACGGCCAGCCGGCCGCGGTCGTCGGCGCTCAGCCCGGCGCGCTCCAGGTCCAGGGCGTCGGTCATGCCCTGGCGGCCGGCGGAGTACAGCACCGCGTCGGCCAGGATCCGCTTGCCGCTGACCAGGGTGGTGACGGTGGCGCGGTCGGAGACGGCGACGTCGACCACCTTCTCGCCGAAGCGGAAGGTGACCGCGAGGTCGCGCATGTGGAACTTGAGCGACTCCACCACCTCGGGGTCGCAGAAGCCGAGCATCTGCTCGCGCTGCTCGACCACGGTCACCCGGGTGCCCAGCGCGGCGAACATGGAGGCGTACTCGATGCCGATCACGCCCGCGCCCACCACGACCAGCGAGGACGGGATGTGGTCCAGGTTCAAGACCTCGTCGGAGTCGAGCACCCGCTCCTTGTCGAAGTCGATCTCGGCGGGGCGCGCGGGGCGGCTGCCGGTGGCGATCACCACGAAGGCGCCGGTGATGGAGGTGCGGTCGCCGCGGTGCGCGCCCTCGACGCACACGGTGTGCGGGTCCAGGAAGCGGCCGAGGCCGGGCACCAGCTCCACGTGGTTGCGCAGCAGCTGCGCCTTGACCACCTGCACCTCGCGGTCGACCACATGGCGGGTCCGCGACATCAGGTCGCCGATGGTGATCTCCTGCTTGACGCGGTAGCTGGCGCCGTACAGCTCGCGCTGCGACATGCCGGTCAGGTACAGCACCGCCTCGCGCAGGGTCTTGGACGGGATGGTGCCGGTGTTCACGCACACCCCGCCGATCATGTCGGGGCGGTCGACCACCGCGACGCGCTTGCCCAGTTTGGCGGCGGCCACGGCCGCCTTCTGGCCGCCCGGACCCGAGCCGAGGACGATGAGGTCGAAGTCGTAGTCGCTCACCCCCACAGCCTGCGGTCCGCCCGACCAACACGCAAGGCTCTGCTTATCGGCCGCGCCTTCGGCGCGGCGGTTCGGCGCGCTTAGACCCGGTGCCCGGGGTCCGGGGTGTCCCCGGGGAGCACCGCCCTCCTCCGGCGCATCGCGACTTCGTCGCGATGCGCCTCCGTCAGTCCAGACACCGGCGCGCGCCGAACATGGCGTGCCGCTCACTGCGGCGATCGTGTCCCGGCCCCATGCTCTCCGCCCGTTCCCCGGCTACTCCTCGACCGCCTCGCGCAGCAGCCGCACCGGGTGCCACGCGGTGCGCTCGGCGCCGTGGGCGATCTGCTGGCGGCACGACACGCCGGTGGCGGCCACCACGGTGGCCGCGGGCTCGGCCCGGACGGCGGGGAACAGCCGGTCGGCGCCGACCTGCATGGACAGCGCGTAGTGCTCGTCCTCGAAACCGAAGGAGCCGGCCATCCCGCAGCAGCCGGCGTCCAACTCCTCGACGGTGACGCCAGGCAGCCGCCGCAGCAGCCCCACCGTCGCGGCCGTGCCGACCTCGGCCTTCTGGTGGCAGTGCCCGTGGAAGAGGATCCGGCGCCCGGCGAGCCAGGAGTCGGCGCGCAGCCGCAGCCGCCCGTCGTCGACCGCCTCGGCCAGCAGCTCCTCGACCTGGCGCACCCGGCCCGACACCTCGCGCACCCGCGGGGTGTCCGGCAGCAGCGTGCGGTACTCGTCCTTGAGGGTGAGCACGCACGAGGGCTCGCAGCCGACGATCGGCGAGTCCGGCCCGCCGGAGGCGGCCAGCCGGTTGACCAGGTCGCGGGCCTTGCTCCTGGCGTCGTCCACCAGGCCCTTGGACAGGCTGGACCGGCCGCAGCAGCCCGAGGAGGCCAGCACCACCCGCCACCCCGCCAGCTCCAGCAGCTCGATGGCGGCCCGGCCCACCTCGGGCTCGGTGTAGGTGGTGAAGGAGTCGGCCAGGAAGGTGACGGTGCCGACCGGCGCCGGGCGCGCCGCCGGACGGCGGCGGCGGAACCAGCCCACCAGGGTGCGCCGGGCGAAGGCCGGCAGCGGGCGGGCGTCGGTGATCCCGGCCAGCCGCCGCATCAGCCGCCGCACCGGCCCCAGCCGCAGCGGGACGTTGGACAGCGGCGCGGCGGCGGCGCCGAGCCGGTTGAGGGTGCGGATGGAGCCGAAGATCCGGGAGCGCAGCGGTACGCCGCGCACGTCGTGCCGGCGGGCCAGCGCCTC
Organism: Allonocardiopsis opalescens; assembly: GCF_003002095.1. Taxonomy (GTDB): domain Bacteria; phylum Actinomycetota; class Actinomycetes; order Streptosporangiales; family Streptosporangiaceae; genus Allonocardiopsis; species Allonocardiopsis opalescens. The sequence continues at coordinate 376,668 of NZ_PVZC01000006.1, forward strand.
GGTCTTCAGCGCCGCCATGTCCACGCCCAGCGGGCACTCGCTCTTGCATGCCTTGCACATCAGGCACAGGTCCAGCACCTCGTGCAGCCGGTCGTCGGCCAGCGCGGTGGCGGGGTCGGGCTCGCTCAAGGCTTTGACCAGCGCGTTCGCCCGGCCGCGGGTGGAGTCCTCCTCGTTGCGGGTGGCGATGTAGGACGGGCACATCGCGCCGCTGGTGTGCTTGCGGCACAGGCCGATGTTCATGCAGCGGTCGGCGGCGCCGCGCATCCCGCCGACGACCTCGAAGTCCAGCCGGGTCACCAGCGGCGGCGCGGGCGGCAGCGCGGCGTCGCGCAGGTGCTCGGTCATCGCGGGGGCGTCCACGATCTTGCCGGGGTTAAGCCCGTTGCCGGGGTCGAAGACGCGCTTGACCCGGCGCATCGCCTCGTACAGCCGCTCGCCGTAGATCTCGCGGTTGAACTCGCTGCGGGCCAGGCCGTCGCCGTGCTCGCTGGAGTTCACCCCGCCGAACTCGGCGACCAGCGCGGTGATCTCCCCGGCGACGGCGCGCATGGTGCGCACCTCCTCGGGGTCGGTGAGGTCGACGAAGGGGCGGATGTGCAGGCAGCCCACGGAGCAGTGGCCGTAGAAGCCGGCGGTGAGGCCGTGCCGGTCCAGCACCTGGCGGAACCGGTCGGTGTATTCGGCCAGCCGGGAGGGGTCGACGGCGGTGTCCTCGATGAACGCGGCCGGCCTGCGGGTGCCGACGCTGGAGGCCATCAGCAGGCCGAGGCCGGACTTGCGCACCTTCAGCAGCGCGCTCTGCTGCTCGGCGGTCTCGGCGAGCAGGGTGTGGTAGCCATGGCCGTGCGCGCTCCAGGCGTCGTCCAGCCGGCGCAGCCGCCCGCGCAGCTCCTCCTCGTCGTCGCCGGTGAAGGAGACGAACAGCAGCGCGTCGGGGTCGCCGACCAGGATGGAGCCGAGCGTGGCGTACTCCAGCTTGCTGCGCGACAGCTCCAGGATGGTGCGGTCCATCATCTCCACGGCCGAGGGCTCGCAGGCCAGCGCGTCCTCGGTGGCGGCGATGGCGGCGGCCGTGGAGGTGAAGTGGCCGACGGCGATGACCGTGCGCTTGGGCTTGGGCACCAGGCCGACCAGGGCGCGGGTGGCGACCACCAGGGTGCCCTCGGAGCCCACCACGAACTTCGCCAGGTCGAAGGGCTCCCCGGCCGCCGAAGCGGCCAGCCGGTCGAGCCGGTAGCCGCCGGACCGCCGCCAGAACGGCGGGTAGTCGGCGGCGATGGCCTCGGCGTCGGCGCGCAGGATCTCCGGCAGCTCACGGTAGATCCGGCCCTCCAGGGTGGCCGAGCGCGCCCGGCGGGCCCGTTCGGCCTCGTCCACGGGGGCCAGATGGGCCCGGCTGCCGTCGGACAGCACGACGTCCAGCTCGCGGACGTGGTCGATGGTCATGCCGTAGCGCACCGAGCCGCTGCCCGCCGAGTTGTTGCCGATCATCCCGCCGATGGTGGCGCGGTTGCTGGTGGAGGTGTCGGGGCCGAACATCAGGCCGTGCTCGGCGGCGGCCGCGTTCAGCTGGTCCTGCACCACCCCGGGCTCGACCAGGGCGGTGCGGGCCTCGGGGTCGATGGACAGGATGCGGTTCATGTGCCTGGACAGGTCCAGCACCAGGCCGGGGCCGACGGTCTGCCCGGCCAGGCTGGTGCCGCCGCCGCGCGGCACCACCGGCACGCCCAGCTCGCGGGCGGCCGCGACCGCGGCGGCCACGTCGTCGGCGCTCCTGGGGAAGGCGACGCCCAGCGGCCGGATCGCGTACATGCTGGCGTCGCGGGAGAACAGGTGCCGGGTGTAGTCGTCGAAGGCGACCTCGCCGGCGATTCCGGCGCGCAGCCGGCGCTCCAGCTCGCCCGCCCGAGCCGACTCGTCCCCGCGGGTGGTGCCGTCCTGGGTCACGGTCATCTGCGGCTGCTCCTCAGCACGACTGCAGGTGGTCGAGCGCCGCGTTGATCCCGTTCGGGTCGACGCGCACTCCGGCGAGGGCCAGCCCCATCTGCACGCCCGCGAGCGTGCCGGCCAGCGTCAGATCGTTGAAGTGCCCGAGGTGGCCGATCCGGAACACCCGTCCGGCCAGCCGGCCGAGGCCGGTGCCCAGCGACATGTCGAAGCGGTCCAGGATCAGCGCCCGCACCTTGTCGGCGTCGTGCCCCTCCGGCACCAGCACCGCGGTGAGCGAGCCGGAGTGCTCGCGCTCGTCGGCGCACAGCACCTCCAGGCCCCAGCCGCGCACGGCGGCGCGGGTGGCGGCGGCGTGCCGGGCGTGGCGGGCGTAGACCTTCGGCAGGCCCTCCTCGCGCAGCATCCGCAGCGCCTCGCGCAGGCCGTAGAGCAGGTTGGTGGCGGGGGTGTAGGGGAAGAAGCCGGCCTTGTTCGCGGCCAGCACGGGCCGCCAGTCGAAGTAGGAGCGGGGCAGCGCCGCCGTCTCGGCCGCGCGCAGCGCCTTGGCGCTGACGGCGTTGAAGCCCAGGCCGGGCGGGAGCATCAGCCCCTTCTGCGAGCCGGCCACGGTGACGTCCACCCCCCACTCGTCGTGGCGGTAGTCGATGGAGCCGAGCGAGGAGATGGTGTCGACCAGCAGCAGGGCGGGATGGCCGGCCTCGTCCATGGCGCGGCGGATCTCGGCGATCCGGCTGGTGACGCCGGTGGAGGTCTCGTTGTGCACCACGCACACGGCCTTGATCGCGCGGGCGCCGTCGGCGGCCAGCCGCTCGCGGACCGTGTCGGGGTCGGCGCCGTGCCGCCAGTCGCCGGGCACGAAGTCGACCTCCAGCCCGAGGCCGGTGGCGATGTCGCGCCACAGGGTGGCGAAGTGGCCGGTCTCGAAGGCGAGCACCCGGTCGCCGGGGCTGAGGGTGTTCACCAGCGCCGCCTCCCAGGCGCCGGTGCCCGAGGACGGGAAGATCACCACCGGCTCCGCCGTGCCGAAGACCGCCCTGACGTCCTGGAGCAGTTCGAGCGCCATCCGGGCGAACTCGGGTCCGCGGTGGTCGATGACGGGCGCCGCCATGGCGCGCAGTACCTGGTCGGGCACGTTGGTGGGGCCCGGGATCTGCAGGAAGTGGCGCCCGGTGGCATGTGTCATCGCGTTCCCTCCGCCGTCGGCTCGGCACTCCCGACCTTCGGAGCACTATTCCGACATACGGAAAATGTCTCCCGGATCGCGGAGTCGAGGTCCATGCTCCGATCATCGGATCTTCAGCGCAAGCCCTGGGCGGAGCGGGTTCCGCGCCGGCCCGATCAGGCGGCGGGCAGGGCCCTGCCTGGCCTTACCAGAAGTGAGACCGTGATCACGAGGGGGTATTGACCTCGAATGTAACCAAGACCATACTCTTCGAAACCCAGCAGCAACCCGGCCGATATTCCGGATAGCGGAAAGTCCTTTCCGCCATCGAACGTGACAGGTCCCCGACCCGTCCAGCGCCGCGCGGGTCGCGCCGCCCCCCGAGTTCCGCCCGAGCCCGCTCCTGCCGCCGCGGCCGCCCCGGCACCGCCGGGCCGACCCCCTGCGCGTCCCCGAACCGAGGGAGCCCGTGTGTCCGCAGAGGTCATCTCGATCCTGGTCCTCATCGCCGTCTTCCTGATCGCCACCCTGCTGCCCGTGCACATGGGCGCGCTCGCGCTGGTCGCCGCCTTCCTGGTCGGCACCCTGGTGGTCGGGGAGTCCGCGGACGAGATCTTCGCCGGCTTCCCCGGCGACCTGTTCGTCATCCTCGTCGGCGTCACCTACCTGTTCGCCATCGCCAAGGACAACGGCACGGTGGACTGGCTGGTGCGCAAGGCGGTGTGGGCGGTGCGCGGCCGCATCGCGCTGATCCCCTGGGTCATGTTCGCGGTCACCTCCGCGCTGACCGCCGTGGGCGCCGTGGTGCCCGCCGCCGTGGCGATCATCGCGCCGATGGGCATGGGCTTCGCCGCCCGGTACCGGATCAACCCGGTGCTGATGGGCCTGTTCATCATCAACGGCGCCAGTGCGGGCGGCTTCTCCCCGATCAGCATCTTCGGCGGCATCACCAACGGCGTGGTGGAGCGCAACGGCCTGCCGGGCGACCCCGGACTGCTCTTCGCCGCCTCCTACGTGTTCAACGTCGTGCTGAGCGTGGTGGTGTTCTTCCTGTTCGGCGGGCACAGGCTGCTCGGCCGGCGCGAACTGGGCGAGCACGAGGCGGCCGAGGAGCCGGGCCGCACCCTGGTGGCCGAGCGCACCGTGGCGGCGGTCGGCGCCGACGCCGGCACGGCCGCGACGGAGTCCGGCGGCTCCGGCGGGCCCGCCCGGCCCGCGGCCGGCGGCGGCGCGGGCGGCCCCGGGGGCGCGGAGCCGGGCACCGGCCCGGACGCCCCCGGACCCTCCGCGTCCCAGGGCGCCGCCGTGCCGGCCCAGCGCTCCCCCGAGCCGGCCGGCGAGCGGGCCGGCGCGGACGGCGGCGAGCCCCGGCTCAACCCGATCCGCGGCCTCACCCTGGCCGGCATCCTGGCCCTCGCGGTCGGCGCCCTGTTCTTCGGTATCGACGTCGGCTTCATGGCGATCACGGTCGCCGTGGTGCTGGCGCTCGTCTCGCCGAAGTCCACCAAGGGCGCGGTCAGCGGCGTCGCCTGGCCGACCGTGCTGCTGATCTGCGGCATCGTCACCTACGTCAGCCTGATGGAGCGGATGGGCACCGTCACCTTCCTCGGCGACAGCGTCGCCTCCATCGGCGCTCCGCTGCTGGCCGCGCTGATCATCTGCGTGATCGGCGGCGCGGTGTCGGCCTTCGCCTCGACCACCGGCATCCTCGGCGCGCTGATCCCGCTGGCCGTGCCGTTCCTGCTCGGCGGCGACATCGGCGCCGTCGGCCTGATCACCGCGCTGGCGCTGTCGTCGTCGGTGGTGGACTCCTCGCCCTTCTCCACCAGCGGCGCGCTGGTGGTGGCCAATGCCGGCGACGCCGAGCGCGAGCAGGTGTTCAAGCGGCTGATGGCCTGGGGCTTCAGCATGATCGCGATCGCGCCGCTGGTCACCTGGCTGGTGCTGGTCGTGCCCGGCTGGCTGTAGCTGTGCCCGGGGGCGGGTGGCGTGCGGGGGCCGCGCCCGGCGGCGGTCCCCGCACGGCCCGCCCGGCCTCAGCGGCCGGTCCACTCCGGGCGCTCCTTGGCGACGAAGGCGCGCACGCCGGCCCGGAAGTCGTCGCTGCCGAAGGCCCGCGCCACGATGTCGTCGCCGTCGGGCAGCGAGGCCAGCCGCAGCCTGCGGTTGGCCTCCTTCGCCGCCCACATGGTCAGCGGCGCGTGGCGCAGCAGCCGGCCCACCGTCTCCTCCACCCGGCGGTCCAGTTCGGCGGGCGAGCACACCTCGGCGGCGAAGCCGGCCGCCCGCGCCTCCTCCGCGTCGAACATCCGGGCCCGCAGCAGCATGTCGAGGGCGCGGGCCGGGCCGAGGTGGTGGACCAGCAGCGAGTAGGTGTTCGTCGACAGGCAGTTGCCCAGCGTACGGGCGATGGGCACCCCGAACTGGGCGGTGGTGTCGGCGATGCGCAGGTCGCAGGCGGCCGCGACGGCCAGCCCGCCGCCCACGCAGTAGCCGCGCACCGCGGCGACCGTGGGCACCCGCACCGCCTCCAGCCGGTTGATCACCTCCGAGATGCGCTTCTCGTAGGCGACGCCGTCGGCGCCGGTGGTGAAGTCGGCGAACTGGGCGATGTCGGTACCGGCGATGAAGGCGCGGTCCCCCGCGCCGCGCAGCACCATCACCCGCACGCCGCCGGGCCCACCGCCGTCCCCGCCGGACGGTACCGCCTCGGCGTCGGCCCGCTCGCAGGCGGCGTACAGGCCGTCGTACATCGCGAAGCTCATCGCGTTGTGGGCGGCGGGCCGGTTGAAGGTGACCGTCAGCACCTGACCGTCCCGCTCGACCAGCAGCTCGCCGCCGTCCGCACCGTTCCCGCTCATCCGCCGCCCTCCGTCGTTTCGGGTCCCGCCACCACACCGCGCGCCAGCAGCTCGGCCACCTCGGCCCCGTCCAGTCCCAGCCCGGCCAGCAGCTCCGCCGTGTGCTCGCCCAGCCCGGGCCCGGCCGCACCGCGCCGCGCCGGGGTGGCCGAGAGCCGCACCGGCGAGCCGATCTGGCGCACCGCGCCCAGCTCCGGGTGCTCGGCGTCCCAGAAGAAGCCGCGTCCCGACAGGTGCGGATCGGTGAAGACCTGCGCGGTGGTGTTGATCGGCGCGCACGGCACCCCCGCCGCGTCCAGCGCGGCCACCAGGTCCTCGGTGCCGCGCCCGCGCGTGACGCACTCGATCGCCGGGATCAGCTCCGCGCGCAGTCCGTGGCGCTCGTGGGCCGTGCCGTAGCGCTCGTCGGCCAGCAGCCCCGGCAGGCCGAGCGCCTCGCACAGCCCGCGCCAGGTGTTGGGGGTGATCGCGCCGACGGTGAGCCAGCCGTCGGCGGTGCGCAGCGCCTGGTAGGGCGCTGAACTCTGGTGCGCGCTGCCCTGCGGGGTGCCGGACTCGCCGGTCACCCAGTACCGCGCCGCCTCCCAGATCGCCAGCGAGGTACCCGCCTCCAGCAGCGAGACGTCCACGTGCTGGCCGCGGCCGGTCCGCTCGCGGGCCCGCAGCGCGGCCAGCACGCCCAGCGCCACGTACAGGCCGCAGACCAGGTCGCACACTGGCACGCCGACCTTGGCGGGCTCGCCGCCGGGCGGGCCGGTGATGCTCATCAGCCCTGAGCGGGCCTGCGCCATGATGTCCAGGCCGGGCAGCGGCGCCAGCGGGCCGTCCTGCCCCCAGCCCGAGGCCGAGGCGTACACCAGGTGCGGATGGCTGGCGGCGAGGTCGTCGTAGCCCAGGCCGAGGCGGGCCATCGCCCCGGGCCGCAGGTTCTCCACCAGCACGTCGGCGCCGTCCAGCAGCCGCCGCAGCAGCCGCGCGCCGCCGGGCGCCTTCAGGTCCAGCGCCAGCGAGCGCTTGTTCCGGTTCAGCCGCAGGTAGGGCGAGCTGTGCCCCTCCAGGAACGGGCCGACGGCGCGCACCGGGTCGGGGCCCTTGGGGTTCTCCACCTTGACCACGTCGGCGCCGAGGTCGGCCAGCTGCATGGTGGCGAACGGCGCCGCCATGAAGGCGCCGACCTCCACCACGCGCACGCCCCGCAGCGGCGGCGTGTCGGGTCGCTCCGCCGGCATGGCCACCTCCCCCGCCCGTGCCGGGCCCGGCGCGGGCGGTCCGGCGCGAGTGATCAGCTGTGTCTACAGCCGACAATAGACCGGGTCACCGGCACCCTGGGTCACCGGCTCCCCACTCCGGGCAGCGGCGGGGGCGGCCCCCTACTTGAGCAGGCGCGACATCCGCCGGTCGGCCAGGACCGCGCCGCCGGTCTGGCAGGTGGGGCAGTACTGGAGCGCGGAGTCGGCGTAGACGACCTCGCGCACGGTGTCGCCGCAGACCGGGCAGGGCTGCCCGGCCCGGCCGTGCACCCGCATCCCGGCCCGCTTCTCCCGCTTCAGCCCGCCCGCGTCGGCGGCCAGCGCGCGGCGCACCGCCTCGCCCAGCGTCTCGCGCATCGCCCGGTACAGCTCCCCGACCCGCCGCTCGTCCAGCGTCGCGGCCACGGCGAAGGGCGAGATCCGGGCGGCGTGCAGCACCTCGTCGGAGTAGGCGTTGCCGATCCCGGCGATGGTGTGCTGGTCGCGCAGCAGCCGCTTGATCCGGGAGCGCCTGCCGCGCAGGATCGCGGCCAGCACCTGCTCGGTGAAGTCCTCGGCGAGAGGGTCGGGGCCGAGCCCGGCGACGCCCGGCACCTCCTCGGGTGCGCGCACCACGTAGAGGGCCAGCCGCTTGACGGAGCCCGTCTCGGTCAGGTCGAACCCGGGCGCCCGGCCGTCGTCCCCGGGCGCGAAGCGGACCCGGGCCGCCGGCGGCCCCTTGCCGGGGCGCGGCGGGCGGGCGTCGGAGAGGTCGTCGCGCCAGCGCAGCCAGCCGCCCTTCGCCAGGTGCACCACCAGGTGGAGGCCGTCGCACTCCAGGTCCAGGAACTTGCCATGGCGCCCCGCGCCGGTGACGGCCAGCCCGCCCAGGGCGCCCACCGGCGGGTCGACGGTCTTCAGCGCCGGGAAGGCGGCCACGTCGACGCCCGCCACGGTCCGACCGACGGCCCTGCGGCGCAGCAGTTCGGCGAGCGCTTCGACTTCTGGCAGCTCAGGCACTGTTTCAGCCTAACTCCGCGGCGGGCGCGAGCCCGGGAACACGGCGGCCGCCCGGGGCGGTGCGCCCCGGACGGCTGCGTGCGGCGGGCCCCGCCCGGCTCGGGCGGGGCCCCTTCGGATGACGGCACCCTTCGACATCACCGGCACCCGGTGCTGCTATCGCTCGGCGGCTCCCCCGGCCTCGCGCCGGGGCCCCGCCATCAGCCGGTCAGGCCCGGCCGGCCACGGGTACTCAGTAGATGGCGTTGAAGTCGTTGTGGAAGCCAGCGCTCTCGCTGGTCGCCCACTCGGTGGACTGGAAGTAGAACGCAACTCCGTCTTCGGCATTGCCGTACGACACAATCGTCTGGTTCACCGCGTACTCGGGGCCCACCACGCCGAGCTCATGCGCGTGCAGAGCATCGGCCGACGCCATGCCCTGCGCGGCGAACACGAGGGCGGGCGTGGCGGCGGCCGTGATCGCGAACCGGCGCAGCATCGACTTCATCATCTTCTGCTTCCCCCTTGGCTGTACCGCTCGTAGGCGGTTGCGGGCGACCCGGACCGTGCTGGTCACGGCCCCGTCGGCCACCGAGCGGGCCATTACCCGAGATCTCTCATCACTCTCCGTAAATGAATAATTACGCAGTCCACCTTGTGGTCATGAGAAGCGGTCCGGCTCACGCCCGCGCCGTCGCCGCGCCCGTCGTCCGGTTCAGGCCGCTTTGGCCGCGCGGCGCACGGGCGGCCCGCCGCGCGGCTAAGGTGATCGCCGCAGCCGACCACCGGGGAGCCAGGCCGTGGAGTTCCGCAAGAAGACCAGCACGATCATGTTCGGCGGCCTGGGCCTGGCCCTGCTCGGCGCGCTCGGCACCGCCCTGCTCATCGGCTGGCTGGTGCAGGGCGGCACACTGCCGATCATCCTGTTCGGCGCGCCGCTGGTCCTGCTGGCCGGCCTGGGCGTGGCCGCCTATGGGCTGATCCCGTTCCGGCTCCGCATCGACCAGCACGGCGTGACCACCCGGCACGCGCCTGAGGGCCTGAACACCTTCGTGCCGTGGACCGGCATCGCCGCGATCACCATCGAGCGCAAGCCGGGCGACGCCGAGAGCCTGGCCCCCTATGTGGTGCTGTGGCCGCACCCGGGCACCCACCTGGGCGCCGAGCCCTCCTTCCACCGCGACGGACGCCCGGCCTACCTGCTCGGCCAGCTCGACGAGATCAAGGAGTCCGAGCAGCAGGTCCGGCAGGCGCTCGCCCACTTCGGCGCCCAGCGTCCGCACGGCTACCCGCCCGCGCAGCCGCCCCACCACGCCCCGCCGAGGCAGCCCCACCCCGGCACCCCCGCCCCCTCCGCGCACGGGCCCCGGCCGTACCCGGGCGGGCCGTATCCGCCGCAGCAGCCGTACGGCCGCCCCGGCCCGGGACGCTAGCGCGGCGGCACGAGCGCCGCCGGTGGAGCGGCTCGGCACGTCCGTCCGGCCGGGACGGAACCCATTGACAGACCAGAAACGCACTGTCAACATCCCGTACATGTGGGAGCGCTCCCACATAGCGAGCCCCTTCACTCCGCGGCGCCCCCACGCCGCGTTCCCCCGGAAGGACTCCCGTGACCCGACCAACCCGCACCAGGGCGACGGCCGTCGGCGCGACCGGAATCGCCGCGGCGCTCACCCTCGCCGGCCTGGGCGCGCTGCCCGCGCTGGCCGACGAGGCACCCGAACAGATCGTCAACGGCGGCTTCGACAGCGGCACCGCGCCGTGGTGGTGGACCCCCACCACCGAGGGCGCGGTCGTCGACGGCCGCCTGTGCGCCGACGTGCCCGCCGGCACCCTCAACGCCTGGGACGTCATCATCGGCCAGGACGACGTGCCGCTGGTGGCCGGCGAGTCGTACACCTTCGGCTTCACCGCCTCGGCCACCACCGACGTCGCCGTACGCGCGCTGATCCAGGAGCCGGTGGAGCCCTGGGCCACCCAGATCGACGAGAGGCCGCAGCTCACCGCGGAGGCGACGGCCTTCGAGTACGTCTTCACCGCCAGTGCCGACATGGAGGACGCGCAGGTCGCCTTCCAGATCGGCGGCGCCGAGGAGGCGTGGACCTTCTGCCTGGACGACGTCACCCTCCAGGGCGGCGCCGAGCCGCCGCCCCCGTACGAGCCCGACACGGGCCCGCGGGTGCGGGTCAACCAGGTGGGCTACCTGCCCGACGGCCCCAAGGGCGCGACCGTGGTCACCGAGGCGACCGAGGCGCTGCCGTGGGAGCTGGCCGACGCCTCGGGCGCGGTCGTGGCCGAGGGCCAGACCGTGCCGCAGGGCGTGGACCCCAGCTCGGCGCAGAACGTGCACACCATCGACTTCAGCGCCTACACCACGCCCGGCGAGGGCTACACGCTGACGGCCGACGGGGAGACGAGCCACCCCTTCGACCTGTCCGGCGAGGCCTACCAGGACCTGCGGGTCGACTCGCTGTCCTTCTACTACCCGCAGCGCAGCGGCATCGAGATCGACGACGCCATCGCGCCGGGCTACGGCCGCCCGGCCGGCCACGTCGGCGTGGCGCCCAACCAGGGCGACACCGAGGTGCCGTGCGCACCGGGCTCGGGCTGCGACTACTCCCTGGACGTCTCCGGCGGCTGGTACGACGCGGGCGACCACGGCAAGTACGTGGTCAACGGCGGCATCTCGGCGGCGCAGCTGATGGGCATCTACGAGCGCAGCACCCACGCGCCGACGGCAGACGAGGGCGCGCTGGACGACGGCACGCTGCGGCTGCCCGAGACCGGCAACGACGTGCCCGACGTGCTGGACGAGGCGCGCTGGGAGATGGAGTTCCTGCTCAGCATGCAGGTGCCCGACGGCGAGCCGCTGGCCGGCATGGCCCACCACAAGATGCACGACGCCGAGTGGACCGGCCTGCCGCTGCTGCCGCACGAGGACCCGCAGCCGCGCTACCTGCAGCCCCCGTCCACGGCCGCGACGCTGAACCTGGCCGCGGCGGGCGCGCAGTGCGCGCGGGTCTTCGAGCCCTTCGACGCCGGATTCGCCGCCGAGTGCCTGTCGGCGGCCGAGGAGGCGTGGGCGGCGGCCGTCGCCAACCCCGACGTCATCGCGCCCAACACCGGCGTGGGCGGCGGCGCCTACAGCGACCCCAATGTCGAGGACGAGTTCTACTGGGCGGCGGCGGAGCTGTTCCTGGCCACCGGCGCGCAGGAGTACCAGGACGCGGTGACGGACTCGCCGCTGCACACCGACCCGGACATCTTCCGCCCCGAGGGCTTCGACTGGGGCTGGACCGCCCCGCTCGGCCGGCTCGACCTGGCCACGGTCGACAGCGAGCTGCCCGGCCGTGACCAGGTGCGCGCCTCGGTGCTCGCCGCGGCGGACGACTACCTGGCCACCGTGGCGGCGCACCCCTACGGCTCGCCGTACGCGCCGAGCGACGGCGTGTACGCCTGGGGCTCCAACAACCTGCTGCTGAACAACCTCGTGGTGGTGGCCACCGCCTTCGACATCAGCGGCGAGGAGGAGTACCGGGACGGCGTGCTGGCGGGCGTGGACTACGTGTTCGGCCGCAACGCGCTCAACCAGTCCTATGTGACCGGCTACGGCGAGAACGCCGCGGAGAACCAGCACAGCCGCTGGTACGCCAACCAGCTGGACGCCTCGCTGCCCAACCCGCCGGCCGGCACCCTGTCGGGCGGCCCGAACTCCCAGACCGGAACCTGGGACCCGGTGGCCCAGGAGAACCTGGCCGGCTGCGCGCCCCAGTTCTGCTACATCGACGACATCGGCTCCTGGGCGACCAACGAGCTGACGATCAACTGGAACGCGCCGCTGGCCTGGGTCACCTCCTTCGTCGCCGACCAGGTCGACGAGGACGGCGGCCCGGTCGACCCGCCGACGGGCGCCTGCACCGTCGCCTACGCGGCGCAGACCTGGCCGGGCGGCTTCACCGCCCAGGTGCGGGTGGAGAACACCGGTGACGAGCCCGTCGACGGCTGGACCGTCGGCTGGACCTGGCCGGGCACCCAGCGCTTCGGCCACGGCTGGAACGCGCGGTTCACCCACGACGGCGCGAGCGTCACGGCGTCCAACCTGGACTGGAACCGCAGGATCGCGCCGGGCGGGTCGATCTCCTTCGGCCTGAACGGCACGGCGACCGGCACCGCGCATCCGGTACCGGAGTCCTTCACCCTCAACGGGGTGCGGTGCGAGTAGTCCGGGTGCCGGGCGGCGGCCGCGCCGCCGCCCGGCCCTCGTGAGCCGGGGCCGGGGCGGTGTACGGGCACCGCCCCGGCCCCTTCGCGCGGGCGCTCAGCGCTCGGTGCGGGCCGGCGGAGCCGTGCGGGGGCCTCCGCCGGACGCCGAGCCGGCCGCGGCCGGCTCGCGCCGCGGCGCGGGCGCGGCGTCGCGGCGGGTGGTCCACAGCTCGCGCAGCACGGCGTGCCGGGTGCGGCTGGGCACGGTGCCGGGCGAGGCGCGGGTGATCACGTCGATGATGTGGCCGGCGATGTCGCGGGCCTTGGTGTTGGTGGCCTGCGAGGACCGGACGATGGTCTGCCAGGCGGCCTCGGCGTCGCAGCCGCAGGCCAGCATGACCATCCCCTTGGCCCGCTCGATGACGCCCTGCGACGCCAGCGCCGCGGTGGCGTGGTCGAGTTCGGCGCGCAGCCGGGCGACCTCGGCCGACAGGCTCTCCACGGCGTGTGCGGTGTCCTCCAGGCCGGCGCGGCCGGTGCGACCCTCTCCTCCGTTCGCCCACATGCGTCCCCCCACAGGTGGTGGCGGATCCGGCGGCCGGCCGGCGGCGTCCGGGTCCGCGGTTCGAGTGATGCTGCCACAGCGGCGGGCGCCCAGGGCCGCGGTGCGGGCCGACGATCCCAGGTCCCGCCGAACGCCTGGTGAAAGGCTGGCATTGGGCCCCCTTTCACCAAGTTCCGGTCGGCGCCGGGTCATGGCGCGGTAAGGCCGCGGCGCGGCGTTCCGGGTGGCGGCGCAGGTCGGCGGGGTGCGACGGCTGGACCGGTGGGCACCGGTGCCGCATGATGCGGGGGTGGACGCGAACGATCACAGCAGCTCCGGCACTCCCGGGCCCGGCCGCGGCGGCTCGCTGGTCCGCCCGCCGCGCCAGGAGCGCAGCCGCCAGTCGCTGCTGCGGCTGGTGCGCGCGGCCGAGCGCGTGCTGGACGAGTACGGCGTGGAGGGCCTGACCATGGCGTCGGTCGCCGCCGCCGCCGGGGTCTCCGTCGGCGGGATCTACCGCCGGTTCGCCGACAAGCGGGAGTTGCTGCGCGCGGTCCAGGACGACCGGCTGTGCACCCTGGAGGAGGAGCTGGTCGCCTCGATGCGCGCGGCCGAGCCGAGGCTCGAGGCCGTGGTGGCGGCGCTGGTGCGCCCGGCCGGCGACTGGCTGCGGCGGCACGCGGGCTCCGTCGGCTCCTTCTACCAGGCCGACCTGGCCGACCCCGACATGCGCCGCCGCACCGAGGAGAGCTACGCGCGGCTGCGCGGCGCCTTCCGGGACGGCCTGCTGGCCGACCGCGGGCGGATCGCGCACTCCGATCCGGAGCAGGCCGTCAGGATCGCCTTCGCGCTGGCCGCGAGCGCGCTGGTGCAGCGCTCCAAGGTCGGGGCGCTGCCGGCGCCCGACGACTCCTTGGACTGGGACCGGCTCTGCGAGGGGGTGGCGCACGCCTGCGTCAGCTACCTGCTCACCCCGCCCCCTTGACGGCGCGGAGCGGCGGGCGCATGCTGGATGCGAATCTATATTCGCATCTTAGGAGCCCTCCGATGACGTCGTCACAGGACACCGTCGACCTGTTCGACGCGGCATTCATCCGCGATCCCTACTCCGCGTTCCGCAAGGTCAAGGGCGAGGGATCGGTCTTTCCGTCCCGGATGGAGGGCGTCGGCACGGTCTGGGTGGTGGCCGGGTACGCCGAGGCGCGCGCCGCGCTCACCGATCCGCGCCTGGCCAAGGACGCCCGGCACGCCCGGGGCTCCTTTCGGGACTTGGAGGACCCCGCCGGCCAGGAGGACCCCGAGTTCGTGATGGGCCGGCACATGCTCAGCACCGACCCGCCCGACCACACCCGGCTGCGCAAGATCGTCAGCACCGCCTTCACCCCGCGCAGAGTCGAGGCGCTGCGGCCCAGGATCGAGCAGATCAGCCGCGAGCTGCTGGACGCCCTCGACGGCCGCGACACCGCCGACCTGCTCGGCGCCTACGCCTTCCCGCTGCCCATCACGGTGATCTGCGAGCTGCTCGGCGTGCCCGACGGCGAGCGCGACTCCTTCCGCACCTGGTCCAACGACATCGTCTCCGACGCCGACTTCGAGCGCTCCCGCGCGTCGGTGCGGGCCATCCTCGACTACTTCGGGGACCTGGTGGCGGTCAAGCGGAAGCGGCCGGGCGACGACCTGATCAGCGCGCTGATCACGGCGACGGACGAGGGCGACCGGCTCAGCGAGCGCGAGCTGCTGTCCACGCTCTTCCTGCTGCTGATCGCCGGGCACGAGACGACGGTGAACCTGATCGGCAACGGCATGCTGGCCCTGCTCGGCCACCCCGACCAGCTGGCCGCGCTCCGCGCCGACCTGGAGCTGGTGCCGCAGGCCGTGGAGGAGTTCCTGCGCTTCGACGGGCCGGTGAACCTGGCGACGGCGCGCTTCACCACCGAGGAGGTCGAGCTGGCCGGCGCGCGGATCCCGGCCAACACGATGGTGCTGGTGGCGCTCTCGGCCGCCGACCACGACGACCGGCAGTTCGACGACGCCGGCCGCCTCGACATCACCCGCAGGCCCGGCGGCCACCTCGCCTTCGGCCACGGCATCCACTACTGCCTGGGCGCGCCGCTGGCCCGGCTGGAGGGACAGATCGCGATCCGCGACCTGCTGACCCGCTTCCCCGGACTCGCCCTCGACGCCTCGCACGCCGACCTGGAGTGGCAGTTCAGCACCCTGATCCGCGGCCTGAAGCGGCTGCCGGTGCGGCTGCGCTGAGCCCGCCCGCCGCGGCCCGGCGCGCCCTACGGGGCGGCCGGGCCGCGCCGTCACTTGCTCAGCAGGTCGCGGACGTTCACCACCAGCAGCAGCACCACGGCGAGGAAGAGCGGGATCAGCAGCGCGACCCGCCAGTTCAGCATGAACGCGAAGACCACCCCGGCCAGCACCCCGGCGATGACGGCGAGGGTGGCCAGCGCGGTGAGGAAGCCGAGCAGCTTGCCGCGGGCGATCGCCTCGATGGCGGCGAAGGCCAGCACCACCCCGGCCAGGGTGGCCAGCGGCGTCGGCCCCGGCACCGCCAGGATGACCGCGAAGGCGAGGATGAGCAGCGGGGTGCTGAGCGCGGCCCAGATCCGCAGGAAGCGGGTGTAGCGCTGGTGGCCGACGGCATAGGGGACGTGCGGCGCCTTCAGGTGCGCCTGGGGCTCGCCGGCCGGCACGCCGCCGGGCACCGCCTCCAGCGCGGCGAGGTGCACGGCGCGCTCCTCGGCCAGGCCGGCGCGGTGCTCGTAGACGGCGGCCAGCGCCCGCTCGGCCGCGTCGACCTCGGCGCGCAGCTCGCGGCCGCGCTCGCGGGTGTGCGGATAGCGCTCCAGCGAGGCGGCCAGCGCCGACAGCCGGCGCACCTCCTCGCGCTTGCCGGCGATCTCCTTGTCGGCCTCGGCGACCTCCTGCTCCAGCCGCTCGACCTGGTTGGCCAGCGTGCGGCGGTCGGCGGCGGGGTCGGGCGCCACCTTCTGCAGCCCGGTCCAGCCCAGCGGGTCGCGCCAGGCGAAGCGGACCCGGCCGTCGCGCTCGTAGCGCGGCCCGGTGGGCGCCCGCTCACCGTCGAGCCAGTCGCGGGTGTCGCGGCCCCACAGGCCGCGGAAGCCCACCACCCACGGGGTGCTGTCGTCGATGACCACCGGGTGCCACGGGCGGTCGCCGCCGGGGCCGACGCGGCGGCCGTCGCCGCGCGCGTAGTCGACGAACGGGATGCCGATGCCGCGCCGCCCCGCGCCGGCGCGGCGGGTCCACGGGAACAGTCTCTCCTTGAGCCGCCGGCTGAAGGCGATCGCGCCGCGCAGCGAGGCGGGGTCGACCGCGATCAGGTAGTCGCCGGGCAGCACCTGCCCGGAGTGGGAGCCGGCGCCGACGAAGACCACGGGGTGCTCGCCCTCGCGGTGCAGATCGGGATCGTCCCAGCGGCGGCGGAGGTCGTCGCCGGTGTACTCGTGGGAGGAGATGCCCACCCACGCGGGCCGCGGCTCGCCGTCCTCGGCGGTGGCCAGGTAGACGGTGACCATCTCCCAGTCGGCCTCGTGGTCGTTGACCCCGCCGAAGGTGGAGCGCCAGTCGTTCATCGCGTAGAAGAACCAGTACTGGAGGACCACGTAGCCGCCGTCGCGGCTCACCCGGCCGTAGTAGGTGCAGTGCCCCTCGTCGAGCCGTTCGCGGTAGCGGGTGGCGGCGGCCGCGGCCAGGCCCACCGGCACCTTGCCGCGCACCAGCAGCGAGATGCGCATCAGCACGTCGAGCACGCGGGTCATCAGGCCCACCGCGGCCAGCCGCCCGGTGCGGGCGATCATCGAGGTGGCCCGCCACTGCTGGGCCTCCTCGCGCAGTGTCGCCTTCTGCACGAAGCGCAGGTGCAGCCGGGTGCCGGGCCACTCGCCGCGTGCGCCGGCCAGCCGGTCGAGGGTGAGCTGTCCGGCCGGGACGACCTCTTCCTCGCCGCGGCCCGCGGTGTCGCGCCACAGGCTGCACTGCCGCACGTAGCCGTCGACGTCGGTGGGGAAGAAGCGCTCGCCCCTGGTGTAGGCGAGCACCGGCTCGAAGCGGCGGAGCAGCCACAGCTCCTCGCTCTCGGCCTCGGCCACCTCTGCCGACTGTCCCGGCCACACGGGAGTCGCCTTCCGGTAACCCACGGTGACGTCCGATTCCGACACGTGCTCCCCCGGTCTCGCTGATCCACGCCGGCCGGGCACCAGCCTAGATCAGCACCCGCGCCGGAACGGATCCGAGCGTATCGGTGCGCAACGGGCGCCGGGGACGCGTCGCGCCCGACCGGCGGCCGGGCGGCTCGGCCGGCCGCCGCGGCGGGGGTCAGCCGACTCCGGCGACCGCCGCGATCGGGGCCGGCATCGGCGGGCCGGCCTCGTGCGGCTCGGTGCCGTAGAGCCATTCGACGTAGCGGTGGTCGTGGACGTCGCGGGAGCGGAAGAGTTCGTCGCGCATCAGCATGGAGACGCCGTCGACGTGCCACATGTCGCCCCACAGCCGCGCGGTGCGCTGCAGCCGCGCGGTGCGCGGGGCGCGGACGTCCTGGTAGGCGCGGAGCGCGGCCGGGATGCCGTCGTCGCCGCCGCGGAGCGCGCCGGCCAGGCAGACGGCGTCCTCCAGTGCCTGGCACGCGCCCTGCGCGAGATACTGGAGCATCGGGTGGGCGGCGTCGCCGAGCAGGGCGATGCGGCCGTCGGTCCAGGTGCTGATGGGCTCGCGGTCCTCCATCGCCCAGCGGCGGTCGCGCCACAGGGTGGTCAGGCCCTCGCGGATGTGCGGAACGGCGGAGGCGAACGCGGCGTCGAGTTCCTCGGGGGTGCCCCACTCCGCCTCGCCGGCGGCGTAGCCCGGGCTGCGGAAGACCGCGACCTGGTTGTAGAGGGTGCCGGAGCGCAGCGGATAGTGCACGTAGTGGATGCCGGGGCCGATCCACAGCACGACGTCGGTGGGGTGGAGGTGGTCGTGGGCCTGCTCGGCCGGGATGGTGCCCCGGTAGGCGACGTAGCCGGAGCCGACGGGCTCATCGGCGCTGAACCGGCGCCGGATCTGCGAGCGCACGCCGTCGGCGGCGACCACGGCGGCGCCGCGGCGGGTGGAGCCGTCGGCGAGGGTGACCTGGCCGGCCTCGTCGAGATTGTCGACGCCGGTGACGTGGGCGCTGGTGTGCAGTTCGACGCCGGCCCGGCGGCAGGCTTCCAGCAGGATGCCGAGGAGGTCGCCGCGGTGCACGACCACGTAGGGTCCGCCGTAGCGCTTCTCGAAGTCGGCGTCCAGCGGCAGCGAGGTCAGCTCCTCGCCGCTGACGGCGCTCCGGAACACGAGTCTTCGCGGCTGCACGCCGGCGGATATGACCTCGTCCAGGACGCCGAGGTGTTCGAGCAGGCGGGTGGCGTTGGGCGCCAGCTGCAGCCCGGCGCCGATCTCGCCGAACTCCGCGGCCCGCTCCAGCACGCGTGCGCGCCGTCCGGTCCTGGTCAGCGCCAGGGCGGTGGCGAGCCCCCCGATCCCGCCGCCTACGATCAGGATCTCGTCAGCCGAGGTCATAACGCCGTCCCCTTCCGATATGGGCGGGAGGCCCGATTTGAGACAGAGATCCACTTTGTATACGTAAGATCCCTGAGGTGAGGATGCTACGAGAGTGACACCTGACCGTCAACCGGTCCAGACGGGGCAATAGGGACAGAAGTGTCACCGGGTACGGCTAGTGTTCGGCCCGGGACAGAAAGGCTGGCGTGCAGTGATGCGTGACGTACCGACCATGACCGAGCGAGACGAGTGGCTCGACCTCGACAACGCCCCCGGGCACCTGATCCGGCGGGTGCAGCAGCTCCACAACCTGCTCTGGAGCCTGCACGTCTCCAGTACCCACACTCCTGTGCAGTTCGCCACACTCAACGCGCTGTCGAGATCGGGCCCGATGGACCAGGTCACCCTGGCGGCCCGCGTGCACACCGACCCCTCGACCACCACCGAGCTGGTCAACCGCATGTACGTCCAGGGCCTGATCGAGCGCACCCGCAGCACCACCGACGGCCGCCGCAAGGTGCTCTCGCTCACCGAGCAGGGCCGCGAGATCCTGCGCGAGCTGCTGCCCAAGGTGCGCCGGCTCCAGCCCCTGCTGGAGCGCTCCCTGTCCGCCGACGAGAGCGAGCAGCTGCACGGCCTGCTGCGCAAGCTGCTCGAAGGGCGCGCCTGAGCCCTCCGCCCCGTCCCCTCCCTCGCCCATGCCGGTCGGCGCCCCCCGCCGCCGACCGGTGCCGCCCCCGCCCTCCCCGTCCCGCCCCGGGCGCGCGCCGTCAGGAAGCCGGCGGCTCCGCCCGCAGCGGGCCCAGTGCCGCCAGCAGCCGCTCGGCCAGCTCGCCGCCCCGTCCCCGCGGGCAGCGCACCGTCGGCGCCGCCACGGCGACGGCCGCCACCGGGCGGCCGCCCGGATCGCGCAGGCAGGCCCCCACCGCGGTGACCCCGCGCTCGCTCTCGCCGGTGTTGACGGCGTAGCCGCGGCGGCGCACCCGGGCCAGTTCGGCGGTCAGCCGCGACAGGTCCACCGAGGGGGCGGTGAAGCCGCCGCCCTGCGGATACAGGGCCCGCAGCTGCTCGGTGGTCCGCTCGGCCAGCAGCGCCTTGCCGCCCGAGGTGATGTGCGCGGGCAGCACCATCCCCACCCGCGAGCCCACCCGCAGCACGTGCCCGGCCTCCACGCAGTCGATGAAGCGGACGCCGTTGCCCTCCAGCCGCATCAGGTGCACCGTCTCGCCGGTCTCGCGCCCCAGTTCGGCCAGGGCCGGCCGCACCAGCGCGCGCAGGTCGGGCCGGGACGGGGCCGCGGCGCCCGGCCCGCTCAGCGCCGGGCCCGGCCGGTAGGCGCGGTCGACGTCCTGGCCGGCGAAGCCCTGCTCGCGCAGGGTGGCGAGCAGGCGGTGCGCGGTGGAGCGCGCCACCCCCAGCTCACGCGCGGCCTCGGCCACCCGCAGCCGGCCGCGCTCGCGCAGCAGCACCAGCAGCCGCAGCGCGTTCTCGACCGAGCCGAGCCGCCCGGCGCCCGCCGTGTCCCTCATAGCGGAATCCTACGCCGCCCCCTTCACCCGGCACCGCGCCATGGACCAGGCTCGGAGGCGGTCCCGCCCCCCGAGGACCAACGACGCCTGACGCGAGGAGGCACGACCGTGGCGAGCGGCGAAGCGCCCCAGCCCGTGGACGACCCGGAGCTGGAGCGGCTGTACAAGGACTTCGACACCGCCGGACTGCTGCCGCTGTGGACGCAGCGGGCGGACCTGATGCCGACCGTCCCGGCGCCGCGCGCGCTGCCGCACGTGTGGCACTGGCGCGACATCCACCCGCTGGCCGTGCGCTCGGGTGAGCTGGTGCCGGTCGGCCGCGGCGGCGAGCGGCGGGCCATCGCGCTCGCCAACCCCGGCCTGCCCGGCCTGCCCTACACCACCCCGACGCTGTGGACCGCGGTGCAGTACCTCGGCCCCAGGGAGGTCGCGCCCGCGCACCGCCACGCCCAGGGCGCGTTCCGGTTCATCCTGGAGGGCGAGGGCGTGTGGACGCTGGTCAACGGCGACCCGGTGGCGATGCACCGCGGTGACCTGCTGCTCACCCCCGGCTATGCCTGGCACGAGCACCACAACACCGCCGACGCGCCGATGGTGTGGCTGGACGGCCTCGACATCCCGCTGGTGGCCCAGCTCGACGCCGGGTTCTTCGAGTTCGGCCCGGACGAGATCAGCGACCGGTCCACTCCCGAGCGCTCCCGCGCCGAGCGGCTCTGGGGCCACCCCGGGCTGCGCCCGCTGGCGGCCACCGGGCGGCAGGACCCGCCCAACTCCCCGCTGGCCGCCTACCGCTGGGCGCACACCGACGCCGCGCTCACCGCGCAGTTGGAGCTGGAGGACGAGGGCCACGCCGCCACCGTCGAGCCCGGCCACGCCGGGATCCGGTTCACCAACCCCGCGACCGGCCGCGACGCGCTGCCCACTCTGCGCACCGAGATGCACCGGCTGCGCCCCGGCGCCGCCACCGCCCGGCGCCGCACCGTCGGCTCGCAGGTCTGGCAGGTGTTCACCGGCACCGGCTCCGTCGAGCTGGCCGACCGGCGCTTCGAGGTCGGCCCCGGCGACCTCGTGGCGGTGCCGTCGTGGTGCCCGCTACGCTGGCACGCCGACACCGGCCTCGACCTGTTCACCTTCAACGACGCGCAGGTCTACGAGGGCCTGAACCTGGCCCGTACCGCCACCGACGAGGAGGGCACCGCGTGAGGCTCGCCACCATCCGAACCCCGGACGGCACCAGCGCGGCGCGCGTCTCGGCCGACGGCTCGACCCTGGTCGAGCTGCCCGCCGCCGACGTCGGCGCCGTGCTGGCCCGGCCGGACTGGCCCGCGTGGGCCGCCGCCCAGGGCGGGCGCGAGCACGACGCGGCCACCGCCGACCACGCCCCGCTGGTGCCCAGGCCCGAGAAGATCATCTGCGTCGGGCTGAACTACCGGGCGCACATCCTGGAGATGGGCCGGGAGCTGCCTGACTTCCCGACCCTGTTCGCCAAGTACGCCCCGGCCCTGATCGGCGCCGAGGACGACATCGAGCTGCCCGCGGTGTCGGAGGCGGTCGACTGGGAGGCCGAGCTGGCGGTCGTGGTCGGCCGGCCGGTGGAGCGGGCCGACCCCGCGGCCGCCGCGGCGGCGATCGGCGGCTACACCGTGCTGAACGACGTCACCGCACGCGACTGGCAGTACCGCACCAAGCAGTGGCTCCAGGGCAAGACCTTCGCCCGCACCACCCCGCTCGGCCCCTACCTGGTCACCCCCGACGACCCCGCGGTCGACCCGGCCGGCCACACCATCACCAGCGAGGTGAACGGCGTCGAGAAGCAGCGGTCGACAACCGGCGACCTGCTGTTCGACCCGGTGCGCCTGGTGTCCTACATCTCGGCGATCCTGCCGCTGTCGCCCGGCGACGTGATCGCCACCGGCACGCCCGGCGGCGTCGGCCACGCCCGCAGCCCCCGCGAGTACCTGGCCGACGGCGACACCCTGGTCACCCGGATCGAGGGCATCGGCGAGTGCCGCAACCCGTGCCGGGCCGCGAAGTGAGCGCGCCCGGGCCCGAGGCGGTGGCCGACTGGCTGCACCGCGGCACCCTGCTGTTCCGGCGGCTCACCGACACCGTCCCGGCGCACGCCCTGGCCGAGCCCTCGCTGCTGCCCGGCTGGACCCGCGCCCACGTCGTCGCGCACGTCGCCCGCAATGCCGACGCGCTGGTGAACCTGCTGACCTGGGCGCGCACCGGGGTGGAGACCCTTATGTACCCCAGCAGGGAGCGGCGCGACGCCGATATCGAGGCGGGCGCCGCCTGGCCGGCCGACCGGCTGCGGCCCGACCTGCACGCCGCCTGCGAGCGCTTCGCCGAGGCGGTGCGCACGATGCCCGCCGACCGCTGGTCCTACACAGTCACCAGCGCGCAGGGCCGGCCCATCCCGGCGCGCGAGGCGCCGTGGATGCGGGTGCGTGAGCTGTGGATCCACGCCGTCGACCTCGACAGCGGCATCGGCTTCGCCGAGCTGCCCGCCGACCTGGTCGACGCACTGCTCACCGACGTCGCGGCCAAGCTGGGCTCGGCGCCCGGCGCCGTGCCGGTGCGGCTGGCCGCCACGGACCGCGAGGGCGTGTGGTCGCTGGGCCCTGATGCCGGTGCCGCCGCCGTCCCCGCCGTGCACGGCTCGGCCGCCGAGCTGCTGGGCTGGCTGGCCGGCCGGACCCAGGGCAAGGAGCTGCTGGTCCTGGGCGACGGTGGCGCGGGCTCGCTGCCGCCGCTGCCCCGCTGGCTGTAGCCCGGGGCGGCGGATTCCGGCGGACGGCTGGCGCGGCGGTGCGCAGGGCGGCACCATCGGGTCATGGGCGCCGCATCCACTCCCCCAGCCCCCGACCGCTTCGACTACGACGTGCTGGTGATCGGCTCGGGCTTCGGCGGCTCGGTGTCGGCGCTGCGGCTGACCGAGAAGGGCTACCGGGTCGGCGTGCTGGAGGCCGGGCGGCGCTTCACCCCCGACGAGCTGCCGAAGACCTCCTGGCGGCTGGCGCGCTTCCTGTGGGCGCCGGCGCTGGGCCTGTTCGGCATCCAGCGGGTGCACCTGCTGCGCAATGTGGTGGTGCTGGCGGGCGCGGGCGTCGGCGGCGGCTCGCTGAACTACGCCAACACGCTGTACGAACCGCTCGACCCCTTCTTCGCCGACCCCCAGTGGCGGCACATCACCGACTGGAAGGCGGAGCTGGCGCCCTACTACGACCAGGCCAAGCGGATGCTCGGCGTCACGCTGAACCCGTCCACCACCCCCGCCGACGTGCAGATGCGCCGGGTCGCCGAGGAGATGGGGGTGGGCGGGAGCTTCCACCTCGCGCCCGTCGGCGTCTACTTCGGCGAGCCGGGCCGCGAGGTGCCCGACCCCTACTTCGGCGGTGCCGGGCCGCGGCGCAGCGGCTGCCTGGAGTGCGGGGAGTGCATGACGGGCTGCCGGCACGGCGCCAAGAACGCGCTGACCGAGAACTACCTGTACCTGGCCGAGCGCGCGGGCGCCCGGGTGCACCCGATGACCACGGCCGTGCGGGTGCAGCCGCGCCGCGGCGGCGGCTACCTGGTGCGCACCGCGCGCACCGGCTCGGGGCGGCGGCGCACCTTCGCCGCCCGCCAGGTGGTGTTCGCGGCCGGCACGATGGGCACGCAGCGGCTGCTGCACCGGATGGCCGGCGAGCGGCGGCTGCCCCGGCTCTCCCGTCGGCTCGGCCACCTGACCAGGACGAACTCCGAGGCGCTGCTGGGCGCGATGGCGACGCGCTTTCCCGGCGAGTACGACTTCACCCGGGGCGTGGCCATCACCTCGTCCTTCCACCCCGACCCCGTCACCCACGTCGAGCCGGTCCGCTACGGCAAGGGCTCGAACCTGATGGGCCTGGTCAAGACCCTGCTGGTCGACGGCGGCGGCCGGGTGCCGCGCTGGGCGCTGCTGCTGCGCGAACTGGCCCGCGAGTGGCGCCGGCTGCCGACGCTGCTGTCGGTGCGCCGCTTCTCGGAGCGCTCGGTGATCGCCCTGGTCATGCAGGCCCGCGACAACTCGATCACGGTGTTCC
This sequence comes from Allonocardiopsis opalescens, assembly GCF_003002095.1. Lineage (GTDB taxonomy): Bacteria > Actinomycetota > Actinomycetes > Streptosporangiales > Streptosporangiaceae > Allonocardiopsis > Allonocardiopsis opalescens. Next base: position 400,765 of record NZ_PVZC01000006.1, read on the forward strand.
GCAAGCGGGGCCTCTTCGGGTACCGCCTCAGCTCCCGGCAGGGCCACGGCGAGCCGAATCCGTCGTGGATTCCGGCCGGGAACGAGGCGGTGCGGCGGCTGGCCCGCAATATCGGCGGTGTCGCGGGCGGCAACTGGGGCGAGGTGTTCGGCATGCCGATGACCGCGCACTTCCTCGGCGGCTGCGTCATCGGCGACTCCCCGGAGACGGGCGTGGTCGACCCCTACCACCGGGTGTACGGCCACCCGGGCCTGCACGTGGTCGACGGGTCCGCGGTCTCGGCCAACCTCGGGGTGAACCCCTCGCTGACGATCACCGCGCAGGCCGAGCGCGCGATGGCCCTGTGGCCCAACCGCGGCGAGCCCGACCCGCGCCCGCCCCTGGGCGAGCCGTACCGGCGGCTGCCGCCGGTACCACCGGCCGCCCCGGCCGTCCCAGAGCATGCGCCCGGGGCGCTGCGCCTGCCCGTCATCCCGGTCCCGCCGGTGCCGCCGCGGCCGTGACCTGCGCCGGCGCGGGGGCGGGCGCGGTCGGGCCGGGTGTGCCGGGGCAGCTCGGGCGGAGTGGCCTGAGCCATATAACCAACTAATTTAGTTAATTTAATAGGAAATGCAGGTCATGATGGCTGAGAGCACTGTCCCCCACCCCTCAGGAGGCCGAGATGCCATCGCGCGCGACCGCCGCACCGCTCGCCGTACCCGGCCTCACCGAGCCCCTGGTCGGCGTCATCCCGATCGATGACGGCGACCGCCTGATGGTGGTGGTGGGCCGCATCGTGGAGCGCACCGGCCGCCGGGCTCCGGCCGAGCCGCGACACCCGCGGCCGCACGACCCCCTGGTCGTCGACCGCGACTCCCACCGCGCCTGGCTCGACGGCGACCTGCTCGACCTCACGCACCGCGAGTTCGAACTCCTCGCCCACCTGCACGAGACCCAGGGCCGCGCCTGGAGCCGCCGCCAACTCATCGCGCGGCTGTGGGGCGGCGACCCCGCCGCGGGGAGCCGCACCGTCGACGTGCACGTCCACCGGCTCCGCCGCAAGCTGCGCCACCACGCCGCCCGGCTGGTCACGGTCCGCGGCGTCGGCTACCGCTTCGAGCCCGGGCCTCCCGCGCCGCCGTCGCCCGAGCCGCCCGCCTAGCGGCGCCCGCCGCCGCGTGCCGACGGCAGCGCTGTCGCCCGTGGCTGCGATGCTGGCCGGCATGGACGACACCGAGGACATGCGCGAAGAGGCCATCCCGATCCTGCGGGTGGCGGACGCCGCCGCCGCGACCGCCTGGTACGCGCGCCTGGGCTTCACCAAGCAGTGGGAGCACCGCTTCGAACCCGCGCTGCCCGCCTTCGTCGAGGTGGCCCGCGGTCCGGTGCGGCTCTTCCTGTCCGAGCACACCGGCGACGCCCGCCCCGACACCCTGGTCTACCTGCGCGTCCGCGATGTCGACACCATCGCCGCCGACTTCGGCGCCGAGGTGTCCGAGGCACCGTGGGCCCGCGAGATCGAACTCCGCGACCCTGACGGCAACCGGTTGCGCATCGGCACCCCGACCGAGTGAGCCTTGGCCGGTCCGGCGGATCGGACCGGTGCGCGGCTGAGCGCGCACGCGGTGGCCCGGTGCTCGCGGCGGCTCCGGCCGCGCGCCCCTGGCGGCATCCGGCTGAACTGCCGAGCCGGAGCGGAGGCACCGTCTCCGACCCGTCTGAACGCGCACTGCCGCAGCCCTTTGGGCGCCACGGCGGGAAGGCGGCACCGGATCAGCCCTGTTCGGCTCCGGTGTAGAAGGCGGCCGTGTGCTCCGAGACGCGGCGCGCCGCCTCCGGATCCGCCCCGGACGCGATGTGCGCCTCGGCCCATGCCGCGGCGGTGCGGCGGATGAACTCGGTGCCGTCCGGCGTCGCGTTGACCTCCTCCATCCCGGCGGGCGTGCCGCGCGGATCGTCGGCCAGGTGCAGCGCGAGCGCCAGCAGGGAGCCGTCCCAGCCGACCCCGGTGGCGCTGGGCCCGTAGGTGCGCCAGTGCTCGTTGTCGGGCACCAGGTGCTCCAGCCTGAGCACCGCCCGGCCGCCCTCCTCGCTCAGGGTCAGCTCGACGCGGCTGGTGTCGCCGCCGTACTCCCAGGTGATCCGGAGCAGATTCGGGGCCGCGCAGCGCTCGATGGTGCCGCTGGTGGCACTGGCGTCCAACCGGTACCGCCCGCCCTCGCGCAGCTCGCCGCTCACCGCGTCGAACCAGCGCGGCAGCCGCTCGGCGTTGGTGCAGGCGTCCCAGAGGTCCTCGACGCTCGTGTCGTAGGTCCGGGTCAGGATCACCGCCTTCGACGCGCCGCCGTCCACCACCTCGCGGCGGGCCCGCCCGATCTGGTCGAGGATGTCCATCGCCGTACCTCCGTCGTGGTCCTGCGCTCCCGCTCGCGGCGCGAGCGGTCCTCGGCAGGTGCGGCGGACGCACCGCCTCCGAACGCGCACACGGCACTGTATTCGTCCACACTTATATTAGTCAATGCACATCAGCCCAGGTAAAGTACTTAGAGGCCCGCTGCACGCCGCAGCAGGACGGCGATTCCGCGCCTTCCCCGGGCCATCGAAGCGGCGCCCCACCGCGCGAGCCGCGCCAGGACGGCCAAGGTCTGCGATGCGGACGTAACGACGGCCGCCCGATACCGCACGAGCCGCACAGGGCCGGCGAGTCGCCACCGGTATCCGGACGCGCCGTACCGGCTACCCGCAGCGCACCGGTGAAAGCCCATGATCCGCAAGCGCCATCGGCCGCCCCGATCCGTCAGACCGCCCGCCGCCCGCCATCAGCCGCCGGCGGCGCACCCCGGCGAACCGGAACGCGAACCGACTCCCCCCACCCCGCCGCGCAGCCCCACGCCGAACGCCGCCCGCCCCCGCCACACCCAAACCCCACCCACCCACACCCCCGCCCTCCCTGGGGGGACGACCCCGAAACCAGCATCTCGCGGTTCACGCCGCCCTGACCAGGGGCTACCGCCGGTTGTGGATAACTTCGACCGACCGCCCGCGCCTGTGGACAGCGCGAAGCCGCCGACCGCCGACCCGCGTTACCGTCCCGGCATGGACACCACCAGCTCTACCACCGGCGTCCGCCCGCGGGCGGGCTCGCCGACCGCTCCGGGCGCCGATCACGGGCGGCACGCGTTCACCGCCGCCGCGCGCGTGCGATCGGACCGATGCCGGCCCGGCGTGCTCGGGCGCCGGGCCGGACGGCGCGAGCCGTCAGCCGGACGCCTGCGGGTCGGTGTCGTCGCCCTGGTCGGGCGGGTCGTCGGGCGGGTCGACCGGCTCGGTGCCCGGGTCGGTGGGCGTCTCGGTGGTCTGCTCGCCGTCGTCGGGCTCGCTGGTCTCGTCGTCGGGCTCATCGGTGTCGGCGGGCTGCGACGGGGCGCCGCTGCTCTGCCAGCCCGGCGACTGGCCGGTCCAGCCGGAGTCGGTGGGCCCCGGTTCGACCCAGCCCTGCCCGGGTTCCGACTCGGTGTCGGTCGGGTCGGTCTCCGGCTCCGGGGTGCCGACGGACTGCTCGACGGGGTCGGGCGTCTCGTTGGCCACCCGGTCGCCGCGCGCCTCGCCGCCGAACAGGCCGGGCAGGATGAGCCAGCCCGCGATGCCCAGCACCGCCAGCACCGCGACGACGCCCGCGATCGGCACGGCCGGGTGCAGCCCGTGCGTCCATTTCGGCAGCCACGGCCGCTGCGGCCCGCCAGGGCCGCCCGGGCCACCGGGCCCGCTGGGGCCGGACCGGTCCGGGCCACCGGGACCGCCCGCGCCGGCGGCGCCCGCAACGGCCGGCGGGCCCACCGCCGTGGCCGGGGCGCCCGGGGCGGTGACGTCCGTGCCCGCGATCCTGGCGGCCTTCATCGTGGCGGCGTCGGGGGCGGCCTGCGCGGCCGTCTCGTCGAGGCCGGGGGCGGCTGCGCCGACCGCGCCCACCGGCAGGGTCGGCGGCGCGTCGGAGGCGTCCGCACGCGTGTGCGCGGGCGGCACCACGAAGGGGGCCAGCACGGTGGAGGCGTCGGCCACCCGGGAGGATGCGTCGGCCAGTGTCTCGTCCACCGGGCGGCCGGCCACCGCAGGGTCGTTTCCGAGCAGCATCGACAGCAGTTCGCCGCTGGTGGGCCGCTTGTCGGGATCCTTGTTCAGGGAGGCCGCCACGATCTCGCGCAGCGGCCCTTCCAGGCCGTCCAGCCGCGGCGGTTCGTGCAGCACCTGCTGGATGACCGTGACGATCGTCTCGCCGGGGAACGGAGCGGTGCCGGTGGCGGCGAAGGCCATCACGCCGCCCCAGGCGAAGACGTCGACCGCGGTGCCGACCACGGCGCCCCTGATCTGCTCCGGCGCCATGTAGGCGGGGGTGCCGAGCACGGAGCCGGTCTGAGTGGCGGTCTCCTCCAGCGAGCGGGCGATGCCGAAGTCGATGACGCGGGGCCCGTCGGGGCCCAGCAGCACGTTGGCGGGCTTGAAGTCGCGGTGCACCACCCCGGCCTGGTGGATGGCGACCAGCGCCGTCGCGGTGGCGACCGCGAGGCGGTCCAGCGCGGCTCCGGTGCGCGGCCCCTCGGTGAGCACCGCCTCGCGCAGTGACGGACCGGGCACGTACTCGCTGACCACGTAGGGCGGTACCGCGTCGAGGTCGGCGTCGAGGACGGCTGCCGTGCAGAACGGCGCCACCTTGCGGGCGGCGTCGACCTCCTTCTCGAAGCGGCGCAGCAGCCGCTGGTCGGTGGCGAGGCCCGCCCCTAGCACCTTGACGGCGGCCTGCCCGCCGCCGGGCCGCTCGGCGAGGTAGACGACCCCCTGGGCGCCATGGCCCAATCGGCCGACCAGCCGGTACGCGCCGACCTCGGTCGGGTCGTTCGGCAACAGGTCCTGCATCGCCCCCTCCTCGCGGGTCCGTGCGCACGGGCTCCGCGATGATTATCGCGCGGCCGGTACCCGACAAGATATGCGCGCCGACGCGGGCGCCGCTGCGCCCAGGCTTCCCGAGCCGGTCCCGCCTAACCGGCTTGACCCTGACGTAAGGTCAGGCCGCACCCTGGACCAGCGACAACAGGGGCCCGAACGGTCGGGTGCCGGCGGCGGGAGAGCCATGGATCACTCGGTCGGCGAGGTCGCCGCGTTCGCGGGGGTGACCGTGCGGACGCTGCACCACTACGACCGGATCGGCCTGCTGAGGCCGACCGGGCGCAGCGGCGCCGGCTACCGGCGGTACGGCGAGTGCGACCTCGAACGGCTGCAGCAGATCCTCTTCTACCGCGAGCTGGGCTTCTCCCTGGACGACATCGGCACCATCCTCGACGACCCGTCGACCGACTCCGCGGCGCATCTGCGCCGCCAGCACCGGCTGCTGAACGAGCGGATCGGCCGCCTGCGGGGCATGGTCGCCGCGGTGGAACGCGCTTTGGAGGCGATGACCATGGGAAACGCGCTCACTCCCCAGGAGCGTTTCGAGCTGTTCGGCGACTACCTCGCCGACGACTACGCCAAGGAGGCCGAGGAGCGGTGGGGCGGCACCGCCGAGTGGGACGAGTCCCAGCGCAAGACGGCCGCGTACACCAAGGACGACTGGCGGCGGCTCAAGGCCGAGGGCGCCGACGTGGAACGGCGGCTGGCCGAGGCCATGCGGGACGGCGCCGAACCGAGCAGCACCCGGGCGATGGACCTGGCCGAAGAGCATCGCTCGCACATCACCCGCTGGTTCTACACCTGCGACACAGCCATCCACCGGGGCCTGACGGCGATGTACGCCGAGGACCCGAGGTTCCGCGCCTACTACGACGGGGCCGCGCCCGGCCTCGCGGAGTACGTGCGCGACGCGGCGGCCGCCAACGCCGACCGCGTCGAGGCGGCCGAGGGCTGAGGGTCCTGAAGGGTTCGGCCGTCAGACCGGAGGCTCGGCACAGGCAAGGCGCCCGCCGGGGACGGGACCGCGCAGGCGCGCGGTGGCCGACTCACACCGCAGGACGGCACGGACGGCGGTCGCCCGGCACCCGAGCCGCCCATGGCGGAGCCGCCGGTACCGGACCCGGGTTCCGACGCACGACAGGGCCGGCGGCGGCCGCCACCTACGGCCATGCACGACCGGGCTGACAGTGCCCGTGGCAGCATCCGCCGGCCGGCTCAGGTGCCCTCCGACCAGGCTCGGCACGGCACCGCCCGACAGGCGGCCCGCACCGGGCGCGGAGTGAGTCGTCGGAACAGCCGAGCCGGAGTAGTCGGATTCGACCTCTAGCCCGGTGGCCGCTTCCTCTCTCTCCTGACCGGTTTCCCTTCCTTTCGGCCAGGGGCCCTTGCACGTGGAAATGGTAGACGTTTCACATAATTCCCCCGTAGACATTCCCCCGCCCTCCCTGGGGGGCTCCCCGAGAACAATTCTGCTGCTTCAGCGTGCGCCGGGCGAGGTGCGGACGGGGGTTGTGGATAAGTCGCCGGGGCGGCCCCGGGCTGTGGACGGCGGGCTTGACGGGGGCGGCCCGTTGCGGTGGTCTGCGGAGGCGGCCTCGCGCGAAGCTGCCATCGGCCTCGGGCGGACTCGGCGTCGGCCCCGTGCGGGCTCGGGGTCGACTTCGTACGGAGTCGGCGTCGGGCCTGCATGGGCTCGCCGTCGACTCCATGCGGACTCGGCGTCGGCCCGGCACGGCTCGCCCTCGGCCCCACGCAGACTTGCCCTCGGCACCGTGCTGCCGTACGAACATGAAGGTGCCCGCGCGCGCCGCGGGTGCGGAAAGGCAAGGTGATCCCCATGTCCGCGCCAGCGGCGCTCGGCCGTTCCGGGCCGGTCGGCCGGGCGGCGGCGCCGGGTGTGCTCGCGGTGCTCGCCGTGCTGGCGGTGCTCGCGGGGCTGGCCGGCTGCTCCTCGGCGCCGGTCGGCGTCGGGCGGCCGGTCATCGAGCTGGGGCCCGACCGGCGCCTGATCGACGAGCCCGCCGCCATCAGCGTGTCCGGCCTGCGGCCCGGCGCGGAGGTGACGCTCTGGGCCCGGCTGACCGACGGCGGCGGCCGGGCGTGGACCTCGTGGGGCACCTTCACCGCCGACGGGGGCGGTCGCGTCGACCCGGCCGCCCAGGCCCCCGCCTCCGGCTCCTACTCGGGCGTCGACCCCACCGGGCTGCTCTGGTCGATGCGGCTGGGCGACGGTGTCTCGGCCGACCCGCCGCAGGTACGGGTGGCCGCCGCCGAGCTGCCGATGACGATCGGCGTCGACAGCGGCGGCTCCACGCTGGCCACCGCCGAGCTGACCCGGCTCCAGTACGACCCCGGCGTCCGGGTCCAGCCCGTCGACGGCACCGCGGGCGGCCTGGTCGGCGACCTCTACCTGCCGCCGGGCGACGGCCCGCACCCGGGTGTGCTGCTGCTCGGCGGCTCGGAGGGCGGCCGCCCGCAGCCCGGCGTCGGCCGCCTGCTGGCCAGCCACGGCTACGCCGTGCTCGGCCTCGCCTACTTCGGCCAGGGCGGGCTGCCCGCCTCGCTGTCGGAGGTGCCGCTCGAGTACGGCCTGGGCGCGGTCGACTGGCTGCTGGACCGGCCCGAGGTGTCCGGCGACCGGATCGGCGTGATCGGCGCATCCAAGGGCGGCGAGCACGCCCTGCTGCTCGGCGCCCACTCCCCCGAGGTCGGCGCCGTGGTCTCCGTCGTCGGCTCCGGCGTCGCCTGGCCGGGCATCCCCGGCTTCGCGCCGAGCCAGAACACCGCCCAGACGCCCGCCGAGTCGGCCTCCTGGACCCTGGACGGCGCCGACGTGCCGTACCTGACCGGCGGCTTCGCCGGTTACGGCGCCGCCGAGACCGCCGCGGCGCTGCGCGGCCGCCCGATCGACCTGCACGGCACCTACCAGGGCACCCTCGACGGGGCCGACGCCGCCGCCATCGACGCCGCCGCCATCCCGGTCGAGCGGGTCGACGGCCCCGTGCTGCTGCTCTCGGCCACCGGCGACGCCGTCTGGCCGTCGGAGCGGCTGCACGACATCGCCATGGACCGGCTGACCGAGGCGGGCAACCCGCACGGCGCCCGGCACGAGGTCTACGAGGACGCCGGCCACTACATCAGTGGGGTGCCGAACCTGCCGACCACCTACTACGGCGCGCTTCCCTTCGTGCCCGGCGTCGCCTGGCTGGCCACCGGCGGCGAGCCCGGTGCCACGGCGGCGGCCACCTCAGCCGCCTTCACCAGCGCCCTCGAGCTGTTCGACGCCGAACTGCGGCCGGACGGGACACCCGCATGACGGCCGGGAACGGCGCCCCGGCACCTGCCGGGCGGCCCGGCGGCGGCCGCGGGACCTCCGGACGGATACTGGCGCTCGCCGCCGCCTGGGGGATCGCCGGCGCGGCGATCGTCGGCCTGGACCTGCTGGTCGTCGGGTACCCGCCCCCGGTCGACGCGGCCGAGTGGATCGCGGTGGCCGTCAACGGCACCGGGCTGGCCGTCGCCTCCGGCCTCGCGGTGCTGTGCTGGCTGGGCCACCGGCTGTGGCTGGCCGCACTGGTCCCGGCCGCGGTGCTGCTGGCGGCCACCATCGCCGAGCTGGCCGAGCCGCGCACCCGGGTGGTCATCCACGGCGAGCGGCTGACGATCGGCGACCCGTGGCTGGGGGCGGTCGCGGCGAGCTGGCCGGTCCTGCTGCTGGCCACCACCCTGACCGCGCTGTACCAGGCGCGGCTGGCCCGCCGCCCGCTGCCGCCGCTGTACGGATCAGGCGCCGCGCCGCCACCGGAGCGGCCCCGCTGGAGACGGGCCCTGGTACTGGCGGCGGCCGGCGGGGCCGCCGCGGGGGTGCTGGTGCCGCTCGCACTGCCGCTGGCACGGGTCCCGGCCGCCGTCGTGGTGTGGGGCGCCGTCGGCTACGCGGCAGCCTTCGCGATCGCCGTCCTGCTCGCGGTGCGCCCCGCGCTAGCGGCGCCCTCGGCGGTCCTCCTGGGCGCCGCCCTGCTCGCCTCGATGGACGCCCGCGCCCTCACCCTCGGCGAGCCCGCCACCGTCTTCCTGGCGCTGTGGCCCGCCTACCTGGCCCTGGCCCTGCTCACCGCCCTGGCCGAGTGGGCGGTGCGCGCCATCGTCCGCGCCGTCCGCCGCAGGCGCCCGCCCGCCCCGCCCACCGAGACGGGCGACCGTGAACATGTGGTGTGAACATGTGGAAGGCGGTCACACAGAGGTGTGACCGCCTTCCCGACGCACCCCAGGGAGACCAATCCAGGGGTTGCTTACCGTATCCCAATGGGTACGTTATGTAAATATCCGCAGTTCAGAGGGGGTGGCCACCATTAGGCGGCCACCCCGACAGCTCAGACGACGTCGACCCACCTCTGCAGCGCGGCCGAGTCCTGCACATCGCCTCCCGCCAAGGCGACTACGGCGAATGCCGCCACCACCATCACGCCGGCCAGGACGAGGTGAGCCGATGAATCAAGAACGATTTTCATCGATGCCTTGAATCCAAACTGTGAGCAAGGTTTCCAGAATGTCCGGAAACGGTCAGCACTTCAGGACGCGACGAACAATATCACCCACGCGGCGAGATCGCGAATGTGCCGATTGCCCGAATTTTTGAACGGACAAAGTATGACAATGTTCAAGCAGCTCAGCGCGGTATGACCATAAATGATCAGAACGACACGGAGATGTACGATCCACGTCGCATTCAATCCGTTCAGAACAGATGCGCGTTGACACTCCGCACAGCAGCGGCGAATTCCGGCATTTCGACGACCTCGACCCCGGCCGCCCGCAGCTCTTCCACCCCGTGGCAGTCGACGAACAGCTCCGGCTCCCGCCAGGCGATCACCACCCTGGGCGCTCCGGCCCGCAGGATCAGCCGCGTACAGGTCACCGGCCGCGACGCACGCCGGCTGCACGGCTCCAGCGTGCTGTACACGGTCGCGGTGGCCAGCGCCGGATCACCGGCCCGCACCCGGCGCAGCGCGACCTCCTCGGCGTGGTCGTGCGGCTCCTCCTCGCGCGAGTACCCGCGCGCCAGTTCGGTGCCGTCGTCGGCCACGACCACGGCGCCCACGGAGAAGGCCGTCTCCGACCGCGGGCACTCCCCGGCCAGCGCGACCGCGAGAGCGAGCCAGTGGGCGTCCGCGCCCGGGGAACCCGGGCGGCGCTCAGCCACCGGTGCCCCCGCCGAGCCGGTAGACCAGCAGCACCACATCACCGATCCGGCGCACCTCGGCCAGCTCCATCCGGTGGTCGCCGCCGTGCGGGAAGGCACCGGGGTGCACGAACCTGGGCGCGTCGGCCGCCCCGACGAACAGCGGGGCCACCACCAGGTGCAGCTCGTCCACCAGTCCGGCGGTGAGGAACTGGGTGTGCACCCGGCCGCCGCCCTCGACCATGAGCCGGCGCACCCCGCGCCGGGCCAGGTCGGCCAGCAGCTCCGGCAGCGCCACGGCAGGGCCGAGGTCCACCACGGAGGCGCGCCCGGCCAGCGCCGAGCGCAGCCCGGAAGCCGCCCGTGACGCGGTGTAGACGAGCTTGACGCCCTCACCGGCGGTGAAGAACCTGCTGCCGGGGTCGAGACCGCCCCGGGAGGTGAGGGTCACCTTGGCGGGCTGCGCCGGTTCGCCCCGCTCCACGCGCCGCCGCACCCTCTCGGCCGAGCGCACCAGCAGGCGCGGGTCGTCCCGCCGGACGGTGGCGGCGCCGACCAGGATGGCGTCGCTGCCGGCGCGTACTTCGTCGACGCGGTCGAGGTCGGCCTCATTGGACAGGATCAGCCGGCGGTCGGCGCAGTCGTCGATATATCCGTCGACTGAGACCGCGGAGCTGAGCAGTACGTGAGGGCGCCGGCTCATGCGCGCCGCCCCCGGCACTGAGCAGCCGCTCCAGGACCGCGACCAGCGAGTCGCCGTCCTCGCAGGCCGCCAGGGCGGTGAACTCGGCGTCCGGCATCCACGAGCGCAAGCCTACGTCGACGCCCATCCGCCGGTGGACGGCGCGTGCCACCCCGCCGCTCGCGGGGACCGGAATCACCCGCTTGCCGAGGGCGAGCGCGGTGTCGACCTCCTGCTGGGTTCCGACGCCGCCGCCGAGGACGACGACGTAGTCGGCGTCGCGGACCACGTCGGCGTGGCCGAGGGTGCCCAGGCCGCCGCGCCGCTGCGCGCGCGTCGCGGCCTCGCCCATGTGCGCCACGATCTCCAGCGCGATCCCGACAGGGCCGTGGACGAGGTGGACGGCGCGGCCGGCCAGGTGGCCGCCGAGCGCCCGCGCGCAGGAGTCCAGCATCGCGTCATCGCTGCCGGTGACCCTGCTGCCGCAGATCGCCAGGGTGACCATGCGCGGAACGTCCGACCGCACCGCCGCCCCGGCCGGCAGCACGCTGTCGAGCATGATCCGCACCGGCTCGGCGTCGGGCACGCCCAGCCGCATCAGGATGGTCAGCGCCCGCTGCCAGGTGTCGGCCGCCTCCGCGCCGCGGTCCATCAGCAGCAGCACGTGGCCGAGTCCGCTCAGCGCGTTGCCCTGGTCGAGCAGGGCGTGGGCCCGCCGCGCCTCCCCTGCCGCCCGCCGGTAGTGGATCTCGCTCTCGCGGTACTCCCCCCGGGCCCGGTGCACCTCGGCGATGCCGATCGCCGCCTTTGCCCGGTCCGCCGGGCGGCCCGACCGGCGGCTCATCTCCTCGGCCTCGCGCATCAGGCTCATCGCGATGTCGGGGGCGTCCAGCCGCAGGTGGCTGCGCCCGATGTCGGCCAGGATCTCCGCGGTCGGGGACTGGCCCAGCCCGTTCAGCACGGTGAGGCCGCGCTGGTAGAGCTCCAGCGCCCTGCGGTGCCGCTGCTTGTACGCCTCGATCAGGCCCAGGTCGTGCAGGGCCGCCGCTTGGATCAGCGGCAGCTCGTTCTCCTGCGCCAGCCTCAGCGCTTCCTCGCAGAGGTCGCCGGCCTGCCGGTGCATGCCGAACAGGAAGTACGCGCCCGCGTGCCCGAGCATCGACGAGCCCTTCCGGAACGGCGTGCGCAGCGTCCGGGAGATGGCGTGCGCCTCCTCGAACTGCGAGATGGCGCCCCGGTAGTCGTCCATGCAGCGCAGGCTGAGCGCGCTGTGTGCCAGGGCGTCGGCCATGCCGAGCCGGTAATCGGTCTCGCGGGCGGCGGAGAGCGCCTGCTGCGAACTGACCAGCGCGTCGGGATAGCGGGCCGCCCTGAAGTGGACCAGCCCGATCTCGTCGTGGGCGTCGGCTTCACAGCGCAGATCACCCTGCATCCGTGCCAACTCCAGCCCCATCTCGGCGTTGAGCAGCGCGTCGTCCAGCCGCCCGGCACGGCGGTGCGCCCTGGCCAGGTCCACCACCGCACCGGCCAGGCCGCTGTCGTCGCCCAACTCGTCGCAGGCGGTGGCGGCCGACTCGAACATGTGCGCCGCCACGTCGGGCTGGCCGTAGACGTAGAGCAGGTACGACAGCAGGGCGGGCAGCCGTGCCAGGTGCCGCGGCCGCTCCCACTCGTCCGCGCACTCCATGGACGCGACCAGCGCGCCCTGCTCGGCCTCGAACCAGCGCCGCACCGCGTGCGGGCCGTCGAATCCGGGCACCTCGGTGCTCGGGCGTGCCGGTTCGGCCCCCTCCCAGGCGTCCGGATTGATCACCCGGTCGGCCGCCTCGGCCGCCTCGCGGTAGTGCGCGAGCATCCGGTCGACGGCGGCGTCGCGGTCCGGTGCGGCCAGATCGCTCAGCGCCAGGGCGCGGGCGTGCTGGCCGACCAGGTCGTGGAAGCGGTAGCGCCGCTGCCCGGCCTCCTCCAGCAGGTGCTCGTCGAGCAGCCGCTCCAGCAGCCGCTCGGTGTCGGACACGGGGCGGCCGACCAGGGCGGCGCCCGCGTACAGGCCGAACTCGGCCGAGGGGTGCAGACCGAGCCGGACGAAGGCGTCGCGGGCGGGGGTGGGCAGCGCGCGCAGCGACATGTCGAAGGCGGCCGCCAGCGACTGGTCGCCGTCGTGGATCTCGGCGAGCCGGTTGCGGGTGGCGGCCAGCCGCCTGGCCAGGTCGGCGGCGGTCCAGCCCTGGCGGTTGCGGAGTCGGTGCGCCATCATCCGCACGGCGAACGGAAGCCGGCTGAGTAATCGCACCACCTCGCCGACGCCCTCCTCGGACGGCGACAGTTCGGCGATCTGCGCGAAGAGCGCGGCCGCCTCCTCGGGCGGTGGATCGTCCAGCTTCAGCGAGCGGGCGCCGTCCACCCCGAACAGCCGGTTGCGGCTGGTGACCAGTACGGCGCAGCCGTTGCCGGTCGGCAGCAGTCGGCGCACCTGCTCGGCGCCCGCCACGTCGTCCAGGACCAGCAGCAGCCGCCGGTCGGCGACCCGCTCGCGCCAGGCCGCCGCGCGGGCGTCGAGTCCCGAGGGGATGCCCTGCGCCGGCATCCCGGTCATGCGCAGCAGCTCACCGAGCGCCGTCTGCGCGTCCAGCGCCGGCCGGCCCTGGTTGTAGGCGCGCAGGTCGAGGTAGAGCCGCAGGTCGGGGAAGTGCTCGGCGGCGGCGTGGGCGGCCTGGAGCGCCAGCGCGCTCTTGCCGATGCCGCTCATGCCGTGCACGGTCCAGATCACCGTGGGCTCGCTCGCGGTGCGCGGCAGCACGCCGAGCAGCGCCGCCAGTTCGCGGGCGCGGCCGGTGAAGTCGCGGACGGCCGGTGGCAGGGTGCTGATCGCCGCCGCGTCCGCGGCGACGCGGCTCAAGCCGTCGGGCGAGGCCTGCGGCACGGCGATGTCGTGCCGCAGCATGCGCTCGTACAGCTCCCGGGTCTGCCGCTGCGGATCGACGCCGCGCGTGTCGCGCAGGCGCAGCCGCAGCCCGTGGTAGAGGTCGAGCGCCTCGCTGGTGCGGCCGCAGTTGTACAGCACGAGCATGCAGACCCGCACCACGTCCTCGTCGTCGGGCTTCTCCTGCTCCAGTTCGCGCACCTCGCCGAGCACCTCGGCGGACCGGCCGAGCCGGATCGCCGCCTCGGCCCGGCGGAGCACCGCGTGCGCGTGCTCGTCGCGCAGGGTGACGCGGGTGGCGCTGGCCCACTCCCCCGCCACCCCGGCCAGCGGCTCGCCGCCCCACAGCGCCAGCGCCTCGGTCCACAGCGCGACCGCGCCCTCGTCGTCGCCGTTCCGCGCCGCGGCCTGCGCCCGGCCGCACAGCCGGCGGAAGCGCAGCACGTCCACCGACTCCTGGTCGACGGCCAGGGAGTAGCTGCCGTCGATCTCGCGCAGGTCCAGGCGGCCGGCGGAGAAGTCGCGCATGCGGTTGCGGATCCGGGAGACCTCCGACCACACGGTGCCCCGCTTCGGCGGATTGTCCGATCCCCATACGCGGTCGATCAGCGTCTCCCGCGGCACGGCGCGCCCGCCGGCGAGGACGAGCGCCGCGATGACGCCCTTCCCCGCACGCCGCTCGACGCGCATCGTGCGGCCGTCAGAGTGGACCGCGACCCGCCCAAGCAAAGTGATATACACGGCGCCCTCCACCGCGATTTGTCATCGCCTGCGGGTCTTCCCGCAGGAAGGCGGGAAAACCCGGGCGCGGGTGGAAGTTTTCACGGCCGGGGCGTGTATTCGTGTTATCTTTTCCGCGATCATCGCATTGGCACTGCGGTGAACTGGGAAGATGAGAAAGCTTCCTGGTGGGGGCGCACGGGCGGGGCACGTGGCCGGAATGTGTCAGCCTCGGCGGCGGTGACGGCGCGGATTCGATCGTGCACACGCACATGATCCTTAACGCGCATTTGCGCGTGCAATTCACTTCGGACTCACCGGCCCCGTTTCTCTCGAATGTGCACGCGGCCGGTCGAATTCCATTTGCGGTTCGCAGGTACGGTTCGCGTCCGGCTCGCGGGCGGCCGCGGCGCCCGCGGGTGCGGGCATGGCGGCCGCGGCGCCGGGTACTGGCAGGGCGTACATGACCGCGAGTCGTTAGGGGATTCCCCATGTCCGCCGTCGAGGACCTGCGGGTCGCCAAGGCGCTTGACGGGGTCGGCTACCCCGCCAGCAAGGACGAACTGATCGCCTACGCCGAACGCAACGGTGCCGACGAGCGCGCGCTCGACGCGCTGCGCGCGGTGCCCGAGGGCAGCTATCCCAGCGGCGGCGCCGTGGTGGACGCGGTGCCCCCGGAGCCCGGCGCCGGGTAGCGCCGCGATGGCGGGCCGCCGGCGGCGGCCCGGGAGGAGGCGGGCCGGTATGGCCGAGGAACGGCGCGGCAGCGGCGGCGAGGGGAAGCTGCGGACCTACCACGGCAAGCGCGACTTCGCGCGCACCAGCGAGCCCAGGGGTGGCCGGCGGCGGCGCCGCGGCGCGGAGCCGAGGTTCGTGATCCAGCACCACGCCGCCCGGGCCGACCACTACGACGTGCGCCTGGAGGTCGACGGCGTGCTGAAGTCGTGGGCGGTGCCCAAGGGGCCCTCCACCGACCCCCGCGTCAAGCGGCTGGCCGTGCCCACCGAGGACCACCCGATGGAGTACCTGGACTTCGAGGGCACCATCCCCCAGGGCGAGTACGGCGGCGGGACCGTGCTGGTCTGGGACACCGGCACCTACCGCAACCAGACCCGCAAGCGCGGCCGCGACATCCCGGTCGAGGACGCGCTGGCCCACGGCCACGTGTCGGTCTGGCTGGAGGGCGAGAAGCTGCGCGGCGGCTACGCCTTCACCCGCTTCCGCGGCGGCTCGGCCGGCCGGGGCCGGGACGAGGCCTGGCTGCTGGTCAAGGAGGACGACGACGAGGCCGACGCGCGCCGCCGCCCGGTCAGCAGCCGCCCCGAGTCGGTGCTCACCGGGCGCGGGATGCGCGCCGTGGCGGCGGACGAGGACGGAGGCGGGGCCGGGCGCCCCGGCCACCGGAGCGCGGCCGAGCACCGCGAGGGCCGGAAGGACCGGCGGTCCGAAGCGGGCCGGGCGACGCGCGGCGGCCGGGACCGGCGCCGCGGACAGGGAGGCGAATCCGACGTGACCGCGACCCGTGAGGCGGTGCGGGCGGGCAGGCGCTCCGTCCCGCTCGGCCACCCCGACAAGGTGCTGATCGAGGAGGGCCGGCTGACCAAGCGCGGCCTGGCCGAGCACTTCCTGCGCGCGTCCGAGCCGATGCTGGCCGAGATCGGCGGCCACCCGCTGGCGCTGCAGCGCTTCCCCGACGGCACCGCGGGCCAGAGCTTCTACCAGAAGCGGCTGCCCGACCACGCCCCCGACTGGCTGTCCTCGGTGGAGGTGCGGCGGCACGAGGACGACACGATGACGATGCTGGTCTGCGAGGACGCCGCGAGCCTGGTCTGGCTCGCCGACCAGGCGGTGCTCACTCCGCACCCCTGGCTCAGCCGGGCCGACGCCCCCGACCTGCCGGACCGGATGATCTTCGACCTGGACCCGCCGGACGCCGACCGGCCCGATTTCGACCTGGTGCGCCGCACGGCCTGGCGGCTGCGCGCGCTGCTGGACGAGCTCGACGTGCCCGGCTACCTGATGACAACCGGCTCGCGCGGCCTGCACGTGGTGGTGCCGCTGCGCCGGGAGGAGCCCTTCGACGAGGTCAAGCACGTCGCGCGCCAGATCGCCGAGCTGCTGGTCGCACGCGACCCCGGGCACCTGACCACCGAGGTGCGCAAGAAGCAGCGGCACGGCCGCCTCTTCGTGGACGTGCTGCGCAACGCCTACGCGCAGCTCGCCGTCGCGCCCTACGCCGTGCGCCCGCTGCCGCAGGCGCCGGTGGCCGCGCCGGTCGCCTGGGACGAGCTGGACGGCCTGGAGTCGGCGCGGCAGTGGACCGTGCGCACGATCGAGGCGCGGCTGGCGGAGGGCGTGGACCCGTGGCGGGGCATGCACCGGCGCGGCCGCTCGCTGGCCCGCATCGGCGAACGGGTGCGCAGGCTCAGCGACGGGGGCTGAGGCCGGGCGCCTACGGCCGCGTCCCCCGGGCGGGCGGCCCGGGGGACGCGGCCGGGCCGGCTCAGGGCACCGCGATCCGCTCGTACAGGACGTCGAACTCGGCGGTGTGCTCCTCGCCCCTGTGCCGGAAGTCCACGAAGAGGCGGTGCTCGCCGGGCTCGGGCGGGGAGGCGTGGAAGGCGATCGAGGGGCCGGTCTCGGTGGTGCCGACCCCCGAGGCGACGTCCATCATGTGGATGTTGAGTCCGTCGAGCCCTTCGGGGTCGGTGCCGCGCGCGTCGGCGGCGACCGGGCCGGTGACCCCCTCGTAGCTCTCCAGGTCGGTGACGGGCTCGCCGTCGCGGGTGATGGTGGCGACCAGCAGGGTCGCCCCGCCCAGCACGGGGTCGCCCGCCAGCGAGACCGTGTAGCCGTCGACCTCGACGGTGTCCAGGTGCGGCAGCTCGGCTGCGGGGGCGGCGTGGCCGGCGTGGCCGGGCGGCGGGCTGGCCTGGACGGGGGAGGCGGCGGCGTCGGTGTCGGGTCCGAGCATCGGGCCCACCAGGCGGCCGGCCAGCAGCGCGGCGGCGAAGACGGCGACGCCCGCCAGCACGAAGAGGGTGATCTGGACGGGGCGGGTCACGGCCGCCGCCCGGGGCGGCGGAAGGGGCGGGCGGTGACGTTCATGGTCGTCCTCCAGGCATGCGAGCCGTCACGAACGCGCCATCGAGTACGTGCCATGCGCCCCTAGGGCAGATTAACGGCTGAACGTGTCCTGGAACACACCCTGCGTACCGGGATCGCGAATAAAGCGCGGTCCTCGGGTAGCTAAAGGGTGAGCCAGCGCCGTCCCCCGACGGCGACCCAACCGCACGGAGGTGCAGAGGGATGGGCTACGCACGCAAGCCCTATGTGCGTCGACCGTACAGCAGCGGACCCACGCTGCTCGGCCGGGCACGCAGGGCGCTCCGCAACGCGCTCGGCAGTCGGCACTCGCGGCCGGCGGCCCGCGGCGGCGGACGCCCCTTCCAGCGGCCGGCCTCCCGGCCGACCGCCCGGCCGACTTCGGTCGCCGGCAGGATCCGGCGGGCGTTCAACCGGCTGTAGACCCGGCTCGCACGACGCGAAGGGGCGCGCTCCCGCACCGGGGGCGCGCCCCTCGCCATGCGCGCGGGGCCGTGCCGCATCGGGCATGAGGCATCGGGCGCCGGGTAGCGGCGCGGCCGAACGCGCATGATCCGCACCGGCTGGAGGAACGAGATGACCGAGCGAAAGCCCGACCGCGACCCCCGGTCCGCGTTCGAGGACGAGGGAATCCCGGACCTGCAGGACGGCACCCCCCAGCAGCAGTGGGCCAGCGATCCCGAGGAGGCGCCGCTGCCCGGCGACGAGCCGCAGGCCGTCGAGGACTACGGCACGACCGCCGAGGAGGAGCGGGAGGGCGAGCCGCTGGACGGCAGGCTCAGCCGGGAGGAGCCGGACGTCAACGCCGACCTGGACCTGGAGGAGGGCGCCGACCCCGAGGGCTCCACCCGCGACTCCTATCTGGAGGAGGGGCCGGTCGGCCGGATGGTCGCCTCCGACGAGGGCTCCCGCCCCGACCGGGAGAAGGACTCCGTCGCACGCGACGTGGGCGAGGACACCGGCGGGGCCACCGCCGAGGAGGACGCGATGCGGACGGTGCCCGACGAGGAGGCCTGAGCGCGGCGTGAACCGGCCCGGGCCCCCCGTTCGGAGCGGCCCGGGCCGGTCCGCGTCGCGGCGGCCTCAGCCCGCCTGGATCTCGCCGCCGGTGGGGGCCAGTACTTCGCCGGTGTAGTACGACGACAGGCGGTTGCTGGCGAAGAAGACGTAGGAGGGCGCGATCTCGTCGGGCTCGGCCGCCCGCCCCATCGGCGCCTGTTCGCCGAAGCCCTCGACGGCGTCGGTGCCCAGGGTGGCGGGGATCAGCGGCGTCCAGACCGGCCCCGGAGCCACGCAGTTCACCCGGATCTCGCGGTCCATCAGGTGCTGGGCGAGGGAGAGCGTCAGGTTCATCGCCGCGGACTTGCTGGCGGCGTAGTCGATCAGGGTCTTGTTGCCGCGCAGCCCGTTGATCGAGCCGGTGATGACGATGGAGCCGCCCTTGGGCATGTGCGGCAGCGCGGCGCGCACCAGCCAGAACACGCTGAAGACGTTGACCTGGAAGGTGCGGGTCAGCTGCTCGGTGTCGAGCCGGGCGAAGTCGGTGACCGGCCGCTGGGTGGCGGCGTGCGGCACGAGCACGTCGATGCGGTCGAACTCCGCTATGGTGCGCGCCACCACGTCGTTGCAGTGCTGCTCGTCGGCGAGGTCGCCGCGCATCAGCAGGCAGCGGCGCCCCTCGGCGCGGACCAGTTCGGCGGTGCGCTCGGCGTCTGCGTCCTCGCTCAGGTACGCGATCGCCACGTCGGCGCCCTGCTTGGCGAAGGCGACGGCCACCGCGCGGCCGATGCCGGAGTCCCCGCCGGTGATCAGGGCGCGTCTGCCGGCCAGCAGGCCGCTGCCGGTGTAGTCGGCCATCTCGTCGCGGGGCCGGGGCGTCATCTGGTCGGTGGCGCCGGGGTACGGCTGGCTCTGCGCTGGCTTGTGCGTCATGTGCGGTCGCCAATCGGCTGGGGTGCGGATGGACGTCCGCGCCGCTACCCGCGGTGCCGCAGCGCATTCGGGGCCGAACGGGGGAGGGACCGGCTCGGAGCGGCATCGGCGCGCGGACGGCGCGGCGCCCCGGCGCGTGATACGCTGGCGGTCCAAATAATCAAATAGGTCAGAAAAACTCTGACGTTGAGATCGTACCAAGGTTATGAGGATGCGTCAAGTGGCGAGTACTGGCCGGAGCGAGCAGAGCGGGGATGGCGGACTGAACGGCGACACGGACACCAGCGGATCCAACGGCGCGGCGGCACCCGGTGCCGCCCGCGGCGGCGCGGACGGGGCGCGCGCGGCGGCGCTCCGCGAGGAGCAGCGGTACATCACCCGCCTCTACGACCGGCTCGACGTGGTCCGCGAGCGGACCGCGGCGGAGCTGCGCGAGGTGCACGCACGCGGGGGCGCCGGCACCCGGCAGGCGCTCGTCGAGCGCGAGGTGCGCTCCGGCGAGGCGTCGCGGCACCTCGCCCAGCTCTCCGCGGTGGAGCGCGGCCTGTGCTTCGGCCGGATCGACCACCGCGCCGAGGGCGCCGAGCCGGGCGACACCTACTACATCGGCCGGATCGGGCTGCGCGACGACGACCACGAGCGGCTGCTGATCGACTGGCGGGCGCCGGCCGCCCGCCCCTTCTACGCCGCCACCCCCGGCTCGGCCGGCACCCTGGTGCGCCGCCGCCACCTGCACACCCGCGAGCGCACCGTCGTCGGCATCGACGACGAGGTGTTCGACCTCGACGGGCTCAGCGAGCAGCACCGCGGCACCCTGGTGGGCGAGGCCGCGCTGCTGTCGTCGCTGCGGCAGGCCCGCACCGGGCGGATGAGCGACGTGGTGGCCACCATCCAGAACGAGCAGGACCGGGTGATCCGCTCCGGGCTGTCGGGGGTGCTGGTGGTGCAGGGCGGCCCCGGCACCGGCAAGACCGTGGCCGCGCTGCACCGCGCCGCCTACCTGCTCTACACCCACCGCGACACCCTCCAGCGGCGCGGTGTGCTGGTGGTGGGGCCCAACAGCACCTTCCTGCGCTACATCGGCCAGGTGCTGCCCTCGCTGGGCGAGACCGACGTGGTGCTGAGCACGGTCGGCGAGCTGTTCCCCGGCGTGCGCGCGCAGGCCGTCGAGGCACCGGCGGCCGCGGTGGTCAAGGGCGACCTGCGCATGGTCGAGCTGGTGCGGGCGGCCGTCCGCGACCGCCAGCGGGTGCCCGGCGGCGACCTCGTCGTCGAGGCCGACGGCATGGAGCTGACCGCCGAGCGCGCCGCCTGCCGCCGGGCCCGCGACCGCGCCCGCGCCACCCGCAGGCCGCACAACTCCGCCCGCCGCCGCTTCGTGCACGACGTGCTGGCCGCGCTCGCGCTCGACCAGGCCCGGCGGCTCGGCCGCACGATGGACGAAGAGGACCTTCAGGCGGCCAAGGCGGCGCTGTGGGACGAGGCACCGGTGCGCGCCGCGATCGACGCCCTCTGGCCGCCGCTCAGCCCGCAGGGGCTGCTCACCGGCCTGTTCGCCGACGCCGGCGCGCTCGCCCGGGCCGCCTCGGCCGCCAAGCTCTCCGACGACGAGCGCGATCTGCTCGCCCGCCCGCCCGGCGCCGAGTGGACCACCGCGGACGCGCCGCTGCTGGCCGAGGCGGCCGAACTGCTGGGCACCGACGACGCGTCCGCGCGGGCCGCGGAGCGGGCGCGGGCCCGGCGCCGCCGGGAGGAGGAGCGCTACGCCGAGGGCGTACTGGAGCTGACCGGCGAGATCGACGAGGACGCGCCCGAGCTGATGCGGCGCGCCGACGGCCTGGTCACCGCCGAGGTCCTGGCCGCACGGCACCGCGACGAGGGCGGGCCCCGGCCCACCACCGCCGAGCGGGCCGAGGCCGACGTCGCCTGGGCCTACGGCCATGTGATCGTGGACGAGGCCCAGGAGCTGTCGGCGATGGCCTGGCGCGCGGTGATGCGGCGGGTGCCGACCCGCTCGCTCACCGTGGTGGGCGACATCGCGCAGACCGGCAGCGCCGCCGGGGCGCGCTCGTGGGGCGAGATGCTCGACCCCTACGTGCGGGGGCGCTGGCGCGAGGAGCGGCTGCTGGTGAACTACCGGACCCCGGCGGAGATCATGCGGCCGGCCGCCGACGTGCTGCGCGCGGTCGATCCCGCGCAGCAGCCGCCCGAGGCCGTCCGCGACGGCGAGGCCGAGCCGGTCGCGGTGCACATCCCGCCCGGCGAGCTGGCCGAGCGGCTGCCCGCGCTGGTCGCCGCGGAGCTCGGCGCGGTGGGCGGGGGCCGGCTCGCCGTCATCACCTCGGCCGCGCTGCGCCCGGCCGCCGCCGCGGCGCTGCCCGGCGCCGCCGCGGGCGCGGGTCCGGACGCGCTGGACGCCCCGGTCGCCCTGCTGACCACGGTGGAGGCCAAGGGCCTGGAGTTCGACGCGGTGGTGGTGCTCGACCCGGCCGGCATCCTGGCCGAGTCGCCCAAGGGCGGCCAGGACCTCTACGTGGCGATCACCCGGGCGATGCGGCGGCTCACCGTCGTGCACCCGGGCGAGCTGCCCGCCGTCCTCGGCCGGCTCGCCGGACGCCCTCCCGCCGCGGCGGGCGCGCCGGTTACGGTGGCGGTGGACGCGACGGCACCGGGAGGTGGCGATGGAGCCGGATGAGACGAACCCGCTCGTCGGCATGATGGGGGCGCGGCTGGCGGGCAGGCGCGCGATCGTGACAGGGGGCTCGCGGGGCATCGGCCGGGCCGTGGTGCGGCGGCTGGCCGCCGACGGCGCGGCGGTGGTGTTCAGCTACCTCAGCGACGCCAAGGCGGCCCAGGAGACGATCGAGCAGGTGGAGTCCGACGGCGGCACCGCGCACGCCGTCCAGGCCGACCAGGGCGACCTCGCCGATCTGGAGGTCCTGTTCGCCGAGGCCGACCGGCTGCTCGGCGGCCTGGACATCCTGGTCGTCAATGCCGGGAAGAACACCCCCGGCCCCATCGACGGGGTCACCGAGGCCGAGTACGACCGGGCGATGGCGGTGAACGCCAAGGGCGCCTTCTTCGCCATCCAGCACGCCGCCCGGCGGCTGTCCGACCACGGCAGGATCGTGGCGCTGTCCACCCTCAACACGGTCGTCCCGGTGCCCGGGTCGTCGGTGTACATCGGCGCCAAGTCGGCGCTGGAGGGCTTCGTCGCGGCGGCCGCCCGCGAGCTGGGCGGGCGCGGCATCACCGTGAACACCGTCTCGCCGGGCGCCACCGACACCGAGCTGCTGCGCGCCACCAACCCGCCGGAGGCGCTGGAGCAGACGGCGGGCTTCACCGCGCTCGGCCGGCTCGGGCAGCCCGCCGACGTGGCCGACGTGGTCGCCTTCCTGGCCGGCCCCGACGGCCGGTGGATCACCGGGCAGAACCTGCGGGCGACCGGCGGCATGATCGTCTGAACCCGCGCCGCCGGTGCCCGCGCCGCTCCCGCGGCCGGGCACCGGCGGCGCGGCTCACCAGCCGCGCTCGCGCCACTCCCCCAGGTGCGGGCGCTCGGCGCGCAAGGTGGTGTCCCTGCCGTGGCCGGGGTAGACCCAGGCGTCGTCGCCGAAGGCGCCGAAGATCCGCTCCGTCACGTCGTCCAGCAGCGAGGCGAAGCGCTCGGCGTCGCCCCGGGTGTTGCCGACGCCGCCGGGGAACAGGGAGTCGCCGGTGAACAGGTGCGCCGCGCCCGCGGGATCGCGGTAGACGAGTGCGATCGAGCCGGGCGTGTGGCCGCGCAGGTGCACCACCTCCAGCTCGGCGGCGCCGACGGGCACCCGGTCGCCGTGCTCGACCGGGTCGGTGACCGGCACCGGCAGCGGCCCGGCGTCCAGCGGGTGCGCGATCGTGCGGGCGCCGGTGCGCTCGACCACCTCGGCCAGCGCCCGCCAGTGGTCGCCGTGCTGGTGGGTGGTCGCCACGGCGGCGATGCCGCCGGGGCCGACCAGTCCGAGCAGGCGGTCCGGCTCGTCGGCCGCGTCGATCAGCAGGCCCTCGCCGGTGCGGCGGCAGCGCAGCAGGTAGGCGTTGTTGTCCATCGGGCCGACGGACAGCTTCGCGATGCTCAGCTCCGGCAGCTCGCGCACGTCGGCGGGGCCGCCGGGGGCGACGTCCCCGGTGTAGCTCACAGTGCCGTCACGGTGCTCGACCGCTCCCTTCCGTGCCCGCGCCCACGGCGGGCCCGTCTCAGCGCATACGGTATGCGCGCACCCTACGCGTCTCCGGTCGCCACAGCGCGCCGGGGGTCGGTGATCCAGTCCGACCACGAGCCGACGTACAGGGCGGCGTCCACCCCGGCCAGCCGCAGCGCCAGCACCTCGTGCGCGGCGGTCACCCCCGAGCCGCAGTAGGCGCCGACCGGCGCGCCCGGCACCGCGCCCAGCGCGGCGAAGCGCTCGCGCAGCTCGGCGGCGGGCCGGAAGCGCCCGTCGGCGGCCACATTGGCGGCGGTGGGCGCGCTGACGGCACCGGGGACGTGCCCGGCGACCGGGTCGACCGGCTCGGTCTCGCCCCGGTAGCGCTCGGCCGCGCGGGCGTCCAGCAGCACGCCCTCGCCAGCCAGCCGGGCGGCGGCCTCGGCGTCCAGCACCGGCAGCGCGCCGGGCCGGGCGGTGAAGCCGCCGGGCTCGGGTTCGGCCGCACCGGTCTCGGCCGGCAGCCCGGCATCCGTCCAGGCGCGGTAGCCGCCGTCGAGGACCCGAACGTCGGGATGGCCGTGGTAGGTGAGCAGCCACCAGGCGCGCGCGGCCGCGGTGGAGTCGGCGCCGTCGTAGACCACGACGGCGCGGTCGCCGTCGACGCCCGCGGCGCGCATCGCGGCCTGGAAGGCGGCGGTGTCGGGCATGGGATGCCGCCCGCCGGGGCCCGGCGGCGCGGCGAGGTCGCGGTCGAGGTCGACGAAGGCGGCGCCGGGGATGTGCCCGGCCCGGTAGTCGTCGGCGCCGGGCGGCCCGCCGAGCCGCCACCGGACGTCCAGCAGCGCGGGCGGCCGGGCGGAGCGGAGCAGCCGGGCGAGTCCGGCGGCGCCGATCAGGGGCTCGGCGGGGCGGTCGGGGGTCACCATGCCGCCATTGTGCCGCGCCGAAGCCGTGCACGCCCGGCCCGCGCGCGGTGCGCCGCGCCTCAGCCCGCCGGGTCGGCGGCCTGCCGCCGCAGCGCCGCGAGCGCGCGGTCGGCGTGCACGTTCATCCGGATCTCGCTCTTGACCACCTCGATGATCCGGCGGTCGGCGCCGATCACGAAGGTCTGCCGCCGGGTCGGCGCGAAGGCGACGCCGCGCGCCACACCGTAGGCGGCGGTGACCTTCGCGTCCGGGTCCGACAGCAGCGGGTAGTCGAAGGCGTTGCGCTCGGCGAACTCGCGCTGTTTCGCCACGCTGTCGGTGCTGACGCCGACCCGCGAGGCGCCCAGCTCGGCGAACTCCGCCGCAAGGTCGCGGAAGCGGCAGCTCTGCGCCGTGCACCCGGCGGTCATCGCCGCCGGGTAGAAGAACAGCGCCACCGGGCCCTCGCGCAGCAGCCCGGTCAGGCTCACGGGCCGCCCGTCCTGGTCGGGCAGCTCGAAGTCGGGTGCAGGCTCGCCTCGCTCCATGCCGCAACTCTAGCGGCGGCGCCGGCGCGCCCCCGGGCGGACCGGGCTCAGCCGGCGGCGCTGAGCAGCGGGACGGCCAGCTCCTCCTCGGTGAGCGAGCCGTGCATGCCCACCAGTGCGGACTCCGCGGCCTCGGCGCGCGGCGCGACCAGCGCGGAGTCGCCGTAGGCGGCCGCGACGACGTCGCCGATCCGGGGCGCCAGCTCCTCCTCGACCGGGCCGAACCAGCCGGCCGCCACCGCCTCCTCGCGGCCGAGCACGTGGGCGCGCCCCGCCAGCCGGGCGCGCCAGGCGGCCAGCACGTCGGCGGCGGCGCCGGGCTCGGCGTAGACGTGGCGGGCCCGGGGCTCGCCGGCGAGCACGCGTACGCCCGCCGTCAGCTCGGGCTCGGACTCGATGTCCAGCCGGCCCTCGCCGGAGACGTCGACCATCCCGTGGTCGCCGGTGACGTACAGCGCGGAGTCGGGCGGCAGCGCGCCGGCCAGCTGCTCGACCAGCCGGTCGACATGGCCGAGGTGGTAGCGCCAGTTGGGCGAGCGGGAGCCGAAGAGGTGGCCGGTGGCGTCGAGGTCGGGGTGGTAGACGAACACGTAGCCGCGGTCGGCGGCGCGCAGCGCCTCCTCGGCGCGCACCACCAGCTCGCTCATGTCGTTGGCCTGCCGGTAGCGGCCGCCGCGCGCCGACGCGCGGGTGAGGCCGCTCCCCTCGAACAGGCCGGAGGCGACGTAGGCGGTGGTGACGCCGGCCGCCTCGGCCCGCTGGAAGGCGGTGGGGTGCGGCTGCCAGCGCTCCGGGTCGACGTCGGCGTTCCAGCGCAGCTGGTTGAACGGGCGGTGCGAGCCGGGCAGCGCGACCTGGTAGCCGAAGACGCCGTGGCCGCCGGGCGGGCGGCCGGTGCCGAGCGAGGTGAGGCTGGTGGCGGTGGTGGTCGGGAAGCCGGCGGTGATGCGGCGCCCGTCGGCCAGCAGCGCGGTGAGGAACGGGGCGTCGGCCGGGTGGGAGCGCAGCAGCTCCCAACCCAGGCCGTCGACCAGCAGCACGCAGGCGCGGCGCACCGGCGGGAGTCCGAGCCGGTTCTCCTCCCCGGCGACGCCGAGGGCGGCCAGCACGGAGGGGGCCAGGTCGGCCAGCGAGCCGGAGCCGTAGCGGGGCACGGCCGGCGCGGGGGCGCCCGCGCCGGGGCTGTCGTCGGTCACGCGTTGCACCCTTCGGTGGGCTCGGGGCGCCGGCGCCGGGTCAGCCGATGGCGCCGGACAGGGCGTCGGCGAACGCGATGGCGTCGCGCACGGCGTCCGGTCCGTCGGCCGCCGCGCTGAACCGCACCGAGAAGTCGTCGGAGCGGATCGCGCCGGTGTAGCCGTGGTCGGCCTCGCAGGACTCGTCGCCGCAGGACGCCGGTTCGAGATCGACATTGGCCACGGCACCGTACCCCAGGGTGAGGACCACCTCGCTCGGCGGGGTGCCGGGGCGGTAGCTCTCGGGGTCGGGGACGACGCGGACCAGCATCACCGAGGTGACCTTGCTGAGGCGGACGGTCTCGGTGGTGGTGGAGGCGTGGGACTTCGGCTCCTCCTCGGTGGGGGGGTGCTCGTCGGTGTGGGAGACGATCAGCCGGGTCGGGGTGAGCAGCAGCACCGTGACGTGGCGGTGGACCTCCATGGCGGGGTCGAAGACCGTCTCGTGGTGCACCAGGGACGCGACGGCGGGCTCCTCGCCCAGCGAATCGGCGACGGCGTCGGTGACGAGTGCCGGATAGTAGCCGCTGCGCTCGATGGCGGCGCGCCAGTCCTGGGGGTTGGCTCGGGTTTCCCTCATGGCTCCATCCTGCCCTGTGTCCGGCCCGGAATTCACCGGCGGGGCCCGGCGGCTCCGGCCGTCCGGCGGGTTAACGGGTCCCGGTCGGGTAGGGACTGGCCGTGACCGGTCACCAACGACGAACCCGATTCCATGGCGGACAGCAGCGCGCCAGGGAGGGAGCACAGCGGTGAGCGAGCAGATGACGATCCCGGACCCCAACCGGCCGGGCTATCCCGACCCGGTGCCGCCGGTGCCCACGCCCGATCCGGTGCCGCAGCCGCCGGTCCCCGGCCCGCCGGGGCCGATCCCGGACCCCGAGCCGCCGGGGCCGATGCCCAGCCCGGAACCGCCCGGCCCCGGGCCGCTCCCGGAGCCGCCGGGACCCGAGCCGGCTCCCGAGCCGGTCTGAGGCCGGAGGCCGACCATGCCGGAGGCCGGGGCGCGCACACTGCGCGCCCCGGCCTCCGGCATGCGGGCGACTTTCGGGACGCGCCTCAGGCCAGGCCGTTGGCGGCCATCCACTCCGCCGAGGGTTCGACCAGCTGGAGCACCTCGACCACGGCGCCGCCGGGGCCGGCGACCTGGAAGCGCCGCTGCCCCCACGGCTCGGTGACCAGCGGCATGATCACGTCCAGGCCCGCGGCGCGCAGCCGTTTCTCCTCGGCGTCGACGTCGTCGACCAGCAGGCCGAGGAAGAGCCCCCGGGTGGAGCGGTCCGCCCCGCGCAGGCTCGCGGGCAGCGACTCGTGGTCGGCCGCCATGAAGTCGACGCTGAGACCGGGCAGGTCGGGGTGCTGCGTGTTGACGTACCAGCCGAGGTCCACCTGCACCGTGAAGCCGAAGTGCTCGGCGAGCCAGCTCGCGCTCTCCCGGGGGTCCTCGGTGATGTTCACGGCGCCGGCCAGCTTGATTCGCATGCGGTGTCTCCTTACGATCTCCCATACCACTGCAAGCACAGTACTACATTCATAGTGATACGGGTGTAGTGGTCAACGGAGATGAGCATGGTGAGACAGAACACGCAGCGGCGCACGGCGCTGCTCGACGCGGCCGTCGACGTACTCGCCCGCGAGGGCGCGCGCGGACTGACCTACCGGGCGCTGGACGGCGCGGCCGGCGTGCCGGCCGGCACCGCCTCCAACTACTTCGCCAACCGCACCGAGCTGCTGGCCCAGGCCGCCGCGCACGTGTACGTCAGGCTGGCGCCCAGCGACGCCGTCATGGCCGAGATGGCGGCCCAGGAGCCCTCGCGCGAGGTGGTGCGGCGGGCGATGCACGAGCTGTACGAGCGGATCACCGCGGACGGCGCCGGCTACCTCGCCCTGCTCGAACTGCGGCTGGAGGCCACCCGCAGGCCAGAGGTGCGGGCCGCCGTCGCCGAGCGCATCGGCCGCGACATCCACGCCAACATCGGCTTCCACGTGGAGGGCGGCTACCCCGGCGGGCGCGGCGCCGTGGTCGCGCTCTACCTGGCCATGACGGGCCTGATGGTGGAGCGGCTGACGCTGCCCGAGGCCTGGGAGTGGACCGGTTTCCCGGCGCTGATCGACGAACTGGTGGGGATCATCCTGCCGGAGTGAGCCGCACCCGGCCGGAGGTCAGTACGGGGCGCGCAGCCGCCGGGGGCCGTGGTCGGGGCGCGGCCCCACCGGGCGGGCCAGCCGCAGCCGGGCGCCCAGCACGGCGGCGCCCGCCGGCGCCGCCAGCACCGGATCAAGCTCCAGTTCGGCCACCTCGGGCAGGTCGTCGGCGATCCGCGACACCCGCGCCAGCAGCTCCTCCAGTGCGGCCACGTCGACCGGCTCGGCGCCGCGGTGGCCGAAGAGCAGCGGCGCGGCGCGCACCGAGCGGACCAGGTCGGCGGCGTCGGCGTCGGTGAGCGGGGCCAGCCGGTAGGCGCGGTCCTCCAGCAGCTCGGCCGTCACGTCGGCCAGCCCGAAGGAGACCACGCCGCCGAAGGATGCGTCCTGCCCGGCCCGGACCGAGGTGGCGGCCCCGGGACGCGCCATCCGCTGCACCGCCAGCCCGGCGCCCGGTCCCAGCCGGGCCGCCATCGCGGTGAAGGCGCCGCGCACGCCCTCGGCGGTGTGCAGGTCGGCGCGCACGCCGCTGCCGCCGAAGCGCAGCCACGGGCCCTCGCCGACCGCCTTGACCACCACCGGGTAGCCCAGCTCCCCGGCGGCGGCCGCCGCCTCCTCGGCCGAGGCGGCGGCCCGCTGCGGCCACAGCTCCACCCCGTAGCAGGCCAGCAGCCGGCGCACCTCGGCCTCGCCGGGCCGCTCGACGCCCTCGTCCAGCGCGGCCGCCACCAGCTCGCGGGCGGCGTCGGCGTCGATGCCGTCCAGCTCGGGCAGCCGCCCCTCGGGGCGCCGCCGCCAGGCGGCGTAGCGGGTGGCGTGCGCCAGGGCGCGGGCGGCGTCCTCGGGCGCCGGGTAGGACGGCACGCTGCCGCGCCCGGCGGAGCCGCCGGGCCCCGGCACGCGCAGCTCCGGCGGCAGCCCCTGGTGGCCCAGGTAGCTGGCCAGCACCGGCTTGTCCGCCCCGGCGGCCAGCCGGCGCACCGCCTCGGCCACGTCGGCGCCGGGCGGCGCCAGCGCCGGGACGAAGACGGTGATCACGGAGTCGACGGCGTCGTCGGCCAGCAGCGCCCCGAGCGCGCGCTCGAACTCCGCCGCGCCGGCCTCCGGCCCGAGATCGACCGGTTCGCGCGGGGCGAGGCCCACGCGCAGGCAGGCGTCCTTGGCCAGCAGCCCCAGGGAGTCGGAGTTGCCGACGACGCCGACGGACGAGCCCTTCGGCAGCGGCTGGTAGGCCAGCAGCTGGGCGACGTCGAACAGCTGGGTGATGTCGTCCACCCGCACCACGCCCGCCTGCTGGAACAGCGAGGTGACGGCCGCGTCGGGCAGCGACAGCGCCTGGGCGGCGTGCCCGATCGGCACGCCCTGGCTGCTGCCGCCGCTGCGGACCGCGACCAGCGGCTTGCGGCGGGCCAGGCGCCGGGCCAGCCGGGCGAACTTGCGCGGATTGCCCAGCGACTCCAGGTACTGGAGCACCACCTCGGTGGCCGGGTCCTCCTCCCAGTACTGGAGCAGGTCGTTGCCTGACACGTCGGCCCGGTTGCCCGCCGACACGAAGGTGGACAGCCCGATGCCGCGCAGCCCCACCCGCTGCATGATCGCGCGGCCCAGCGCGCCCGACTGGGAGAAGAAGCCGATCGGGCCGCGCGGCGGGAAGTCGGGGGCGAGGGTG
Organism: Allonocardiopsis opalescens; assembly: GCF_003002095.1. Lineage (GTDB taxonomy): Bacteria > Actinomycetota > Actinomycetes > Streptosporangiales > Streptosporangiaceae > Allonocardiopsis > Allonocardiopsis opalescens. The sequence goes on from NZ_PVZC01000006.1 coordinate 430,912, forward strand.
GCGTTGAGCCGCACGGCCGGGTCGGTGTTGGCCACGCCCAGGCAGTTGGGGCCGACGACCCGCATACCGCCGGCCCGGGCCAGCCGGACCAGCTCCTCCTGGCGCTCCCGCCCCCGCGGCCCCGCCTCCCCGAAGCCGGAGCTGACCACGACCAGTCCGTGCACGCCCTTGGCCGCGCACTGCTCGACCACCTCCGCGACCGCGTCGGCGCGCACCGCGAGGACCGCCAGGTCGACCGGGTCGGGGATGTCCAGCACCGACGGGAAGGCACGCACGCCCGCCACGGCCGCGGCCTGCGGGTGCACCGGGTAGACGGGCCCGGCGAAGTCGCCGGCCAGCAGGTGCCGCAGCACGGCCCGGCCGACGCTGTGCTCGGAGCGGCTCGCGCCGACCACCGCCACCGAGCCGGGGAAGAGCAGCCGGGCGATCGAGCGGGCCTCGGCACGGTGCTCGCGGTCGCGCATCACGCCCTCGGTGGTCGCGGTGGGCGCCAGGTCGAGCGTCAGCCGGATCACCCCGTCGTCGAAGCTCTGCTGCGCGGTGTACCCGGCGGCCACGAAGACGCCGATCATCCGCCGGTTCTCCGGCAGCACGTCGGCGACGAAGCGGTCCACCCCGCGCTCCCTGGCCGCGGCGCCGATGTGCTCCAGCAGGGCCGAGCCGAGCCCGCGGCCCTGGTGGGCGTCGGCCACCACGAAGGCGACCTCGGCCTCGCCCGGCGTGACCCGGTCGTAGCGCACCACCGCCACCAGCTCGCCGCCGATCGTGGCCACCAGGGCGACGCGGTCGTCGTAGTCGACCGTGGTGAAACGCGCCACGTCGCGGGCCGACAGCTTCGGGTACGGGGCGAAGAACCGGTAGTAGATCGTCTCCGGCGACAGCCGGGAGTGGAACGCCCGCAGCAGCTCGGCGTCGTCGGGCGTGATCGGCCGCAGATGGGCCGTACCGCCGTCGGCCAGCACGATGTCGGCTTCCCAGTGGTCCGGATAGGGATGCACGCCCCGAGCGTATGCCCTGCCCGCCCGGCCCCGCACTCCCCCGCCGCACCCTCCGCGCCGCCCCCAGGGGCGGGAATCCGACTCAGCGGAGCGAGGCCGGGCAAACACAGCTAGCGATATCGTTACCCCAGTGCCTCCCTGGACCTGTTACCGTCGTCAGGCACTCATTCGGCGATCTGGCTCTGCGGCGCCATCAGGGTGGTGGAAGCATGACGCGCGTGGTCGTGGTGGGCGATCTCATGACCGACGCCGTGGCTCGGGCCAAGTATCCGCTGGCCCGCGGCAGCGACACTCCGGCCGCTGTGACGATGCACGGCGGCGGTTCCGGCGCCAACATCGCGTCCTGGCTGGCCATCGAGGGGATCGACGTCGCCTTCGTCGGCCGCCGGGGGGCCGACATCACCGGCCGCACCCGCGACATGGAGCTGATGGGCTACGGCGTGGACGCCCGGATGGTGATGGACCCCGAGCGCCCCACCGGCACCTGCGTCATCCTGGTCACCCACAAGGGCGAGCGCACCATGCTCACCGACCCCGGCGCGAACGCGGCGCTGTCCCCCGAGGACATCCCGCCCGACCTCTTCAGCCCGGACGCCCACCTGCACGTCTCCGGGTACACCCTGCTCAGCGACACCGCGCGGGCGGGCGCCCAGACCGCGATCCAGTACGCCGAGCAGACCCGCATGTCCATCTCGGTCGACGCCGGCTCGCGGGCGCCGCTGGACCGCGCGGGCGCGGAGTCGTTCCTGGAGTGGAGCGCCGGGGCGAAGCTGCTGTTCGCCAATATCGAGCAGGCCACCGTGCTCACCGGCCGCGAGGAGCCCGAGCAGGCCGCCAAGGTCCTCACCGCGTTCTACCCGCAGGTCGTGATCAAGCTCGGCGCCGAGGGCGCGCTGTGGTACTCCAACGGCCGCCCGGAGCCGGTGCACGCCCCGGCCGAGCCGGTCGAGGCCATCAAGGGCGGCCTGGGGGCCGGCGACGCCTTCACCGCCGGCTTCCTGCCGTCCTGGCTGGCCAGCAAGCACCCCGGCGACGCCCTGGCCGCCGGCAACCGGCTGGCCGCGCGGTCCCTGGTCGAACTGGGCGCCCGGCCGCACCTGTAGCCCCGCGGCCCGGCCGCGCTCGGCGCGGCCGGGAGTTCAGGACTCCAGCCGGACCAGCGCGACGGTGACGTTGTCGGGGGCGCCCGCGGCGAAGGCCAGGCGGCGCAGCTCGGTGACGGCCTGCCGGTCGTCGGGCTCGCGGCAGGCCTCGGCCAGCTCCTCGGCGGGGACGAAGTTGTGCAGGCCGTCGCTGCACACCAGGTAGCGGTCGCCGCCGTGCCAGGCGAGGCGGGCGGTGTGCGGCACGATGGGCTCGCGGCTGTAGCCGCCCAGCACCTGCGTGACGACCGAGAGCGCCGCCTCGCCGGGGCGGTCGTCCTCCGAGAGCAGCTCCAGGCCGTCCGCGCCGACCTGGTAGACGCGGCTGTCGCCGACGTTGAAGACGGTCAGGCCGGCGTGGTCGACGGCGATGCCGGCCACGGTGGTGGCCATGCCGTACACGTCGGGCTGCGATTCCATCAGCTCGAACAGGCCGGCCGAGGCGGCGATCAGCGCTTCGGCGACCCGGTCGGGCTCGGCCCAGTCGACCGCCGCGTCCAGCAGCTCGTGCACCACCACCTCGCTGGCGATCTCGCCCGCGGGATGGCCGCCCAGGCCGTCGGCGACCAGCACCAGCGCGGCCGGGCCGGCCAGCGGGGCCGACAGGACGACGGGGCGGTCGTGCTCGGTGCGGGCCAGCCAGCCCAGGGTGCCCAGGCTGTCCTGGTTCACGGTGCGGGACAGGCCGGTGTGGGTGAAGGCGGTGACCGTGATCGTGGCCGGGGGCAGCGCGTCGGGGAGTTCGGCGACGGCGGCTTCGGCGGGCTCGGCGTCGGTGCGGTCGCCGCCGGGCGGCGCCAGCGGCACCGTCTCGGCCTGGCCGACGTCGCGCGGACCCGCCTGAGGCTCCGGCACTGGCTCGGTCATCGTGCTCCTCGTCGTCCAGGGGGGCGCGCCCGGCCGACGGCCGGCGCACTCCCATCATGGTGCTCGCGGGCGGGCGGCGCCAACCGCGCCGGGCCGCGGCTCAGCGCACGACCCCGAGGGGCAGCGGCAGCACCGCGGCCGCGCCCGCGCGCCGCAGCAGCCGGGCCGCCACGGTCAGCGTCCAGCCGGTGTCGGCGAGGTCGTCGACGAGCAGGACGGGGCCGGGGTGGGCGCGCAGCCCGGCGGCCAGTTCGGGGCCGACCTCGAAGGCGTCCCAGAGCCCCGCCAGCCGCTGCGCGCTGTTGTGGCGGCGCGGTCCGGCGCCGTCGGGGCGGGTGTGGCCGAGGGTGCCGAGCAGCGGCAGCCGGCCGATCTCGGCGATGCGCGCCGCCAGGCTGCCGACCAGGACGGGGCGGCGGCCGGCCGGCATCGCGACGACGCCGCCGGGCCGGCGGTCCCAGCCCCAGCCGGCCAGCACCGCGACGACCCCCTGCACGACCTCGTCGGGGACGGCGGTGTCGGGGGCGTCCTCGGCGAGCAGCCGCCGCAGAGTGCCGCCCCAGCCGATGTCGGTGAGCCGGGCCAGCGCCCGCCCTTCGGCGGCCCGCTCGTCGTCGGGGATCTTCCCGCTCAGCGGCACGCCGAGCTCGGCCATGCCGCTGGGCCACTGGCGGCGCGGGGCGACGGAGACACCGGGCCTGGAGATGTGCCGGGCGGCGGCGCCGCGGTGCTCCTCGGCGACCTCGGTGGTCCAGGAGGTGCCGGTGCAGTTGTCGCAGCGGCCGCAGGGCTCGGCGGCGGGGTCGTCGAGCTGGCGGCGCAGGTACTCCATCCGGCAGCCGCCGGTGGCGAGGTAGTCGACCATCGCCTGCTGCTCGGCGCGGCGGGCGGCGGCCACCCCGGCGTAGCGCTCGGCGTCGTAGTCCCACGGCCGCCCGGTGGCGGTCCAGCCGCCCCGCTCCCTGCGCACGGCGCCGTCGACGTCGAGCACCTTGAGCATCGTCTCCAGCCGGGTCCGGCCGAGGTCGACCTGGGTCTCCAGCCGGGCCAGCGACAGCGGCCGGCCGGCGGCCGACAGCACCTGGAGGGTCTGGCGCACGGTCGCCTCGGCCGGGAAGGCCAGGCCGGCGAAGTAGGACCAGATGTCGCGGTCCTCGCGGCCGGGCAGCAGCACCGCCTCGGCGCGCTCCAGCGCGCGCCCGGCCCGGCCGACCTGCTGGTAGTAGGCGATCGGCGAGGGAGGGGCGCCCAGGTGCACCACGAAGCCGAGGTCGCCTTTGTCGAAGCCCATGCCGAGCGCGCTGGTGGCCACCAGCGCCTTGACCCGGTTGGCCAGCAGGTCGTCCTCGGCGCGCAGCCGCTCCTCGGGGTCGGTCTGGCCGGTGTAGGGGGCGACGGCGTGGCCGCGGGCGGCCAGGAACTCGGCGGTCTCGGTGGCGGCGGCGACGGTGAGCGTGTAGATGATGCCGGAGCCGGGCAGCTCGTCGAGCCGGTCGGCCAGCCAGCCCAGCCGCGCCGGGTTGTCGGGCAGCCGCACCACCGACAGCCGCAGCCCGGCGCGGTCGAGGTCGCCGCGGAGCACCACGGTGGGCTCGCGGTCGCCCACCTCCAGCTGCTCGGCGACGTCGCGGGTGACGCGGGCGTTCGCGGTGGCGGTGGTGGCCAGCACCGGGACCCCGTCGGGCAGCTCGCGCAGCAGGGTGCGGATGCGCCGGTAGTCGGGCCGGAAGTCGTGGCCCCAGTCGGAGACGCAGTGCGCCTCGTCGATCACCACCAGGCCGGCGCCGCCGGCCAGCTCGGGCAGGACGCGGTCGCGGAAGTCGGGGTTGTTCAGCCGCTCCGGGCTGACCAGGAGCACGTCGACCGCGCCGGCGGCGACGTCGGCGTAGGTGCGCTCCCAGTCGGCGGTGTTGGCGCTGTTGATGGTGCGGGCCCGGATTCCGGCCCGCTCGGCGGCGGCGATCTGGTTGCGCATCAGCGCCAGCAGCGGCGAGATGATCACGGTGGGGCCGGCGCCCCTGGCGCGCTGCAGGGCGGTGGCGACGAAGTAGACCGCCGACTTGCCCCAGCCGGTGCGCTGCACCACCAGGGCGCGGCGCCGCTCGGAGACCAGCGCCCGGATGGCGCGCCACTGGTCCTCGCGCAGCCGCGCGGCGGGCCCGGCCAGCTCGCTCAGCCGCGCCTGCGCCTCCTCGCGCAGCGCCTCCTCAGTCGGCGCCCCCTCGCCTTGGGCCGCCGTGGGTGCCGAGGATGCCGGTGCGGCCGCAGTCTCACGCATGGTTACCTTGCTATCAGGTCCGCCGGCGGTTCCCGACCCGGGCGGGCCGGCCGGCGGTGCCCCGCCCCGGCTCAGCGGCGTCCGGCTTCGGCGCCGTCGTCGGACTCCTCGTCCCTCGCCGCCACCTCCCGCAGGTCCTCGGCGAGTTCGTCCACGATCATGTTGGACGCGTCGACCTCGCCCCTGCCGTAGGCGACGCGGCCGAGGGTGGCCGCCACCACCGGCATGGTCATCAGCTGGAACATCGCCACCAGCAGCATCGCCACCATGGCGCCGGGGCTGCGCAGCTGCGGGGCGGCGCCGATCAGGATGAAGATCAGGCCGACCGTGTCGGGCTTGGTGGCGGCGTGCAGCCGGCCGTAGAGGTCGGGGAACCTGAGCAGGCCGACGCAGCCGATCAGCGAGAAGGCGGCGCCGAGCGGGAGGAAGACCGCCGTGATGATGTCACCTGCGCTCACGGGCCGCCCTCCGCTCCGCGAACCTGGCGGCGGTGAGCGCCCCCAGGAAGCCGATCAGCGCGACGCTCACCATCACCGCGACGAAGACACTGCCGCCGCGCATCGCCCCCTCGACCGCCACCGCGCTGACCAGCACGATCGACATGGCGTTCAGGGCGACGATGCGGTCCAGCACCGAGGGCCCGCGCACCATCCGGACCAGGGCGGCCAGCCCGGCCAGCGCCAGCATCGCCAGGGTCGCCGCGTACACCACGGACATGCTCAGCCCTCCCCTCCGTCGGCCCCGCGCCCGCCGGGCGCCGGAACGCGCTCCGGTGTGCCGCCGTTGAGCCCGGCGATGTCGGCGGCGGTACCGAAGGCGCGCACGAACAGCTCCTCTGTCCTGCGCACGTCGCGGCGCAGCTTCTCCACCGACCGCTCGTCGTGCAGCGGGAAGCCGTGCACGTAGAGCACGCCCTCGTCGCGGTTGAGCCCTACCACCATGCTGCCGGGCACCATGGTGAGCCCGCCGGCCGTCATCGCCATCAGTAGGTCGGACTCGGTCTGGAGGGGCACGGCCACCACCGCGCCGCGGGCCCGGCCCGGGCGGTGCAGCACGTGCCAGGCCATGTGCACGCTGGAGACCAGCAGGTCGTAGGCAAGGACCACGACCACCCGCACGATCCCGAGCGGGCGCAGCCGCACCCCGATGGGCATCCGGGGCAGCTTGGCCGCCGCGTAGCAGCCCGTCGCGACGATCGCCCCGGCCACCGTCGCGCCCAGGGTGACATCGCCCCACAGGATCAGCCACATGACGGTCAGCCAGGCCACCATCGGCATCCGGACGCCGATCCTGAGCACCCAGCGGCGCATCGGCCGCGGCAGCCGGTCGACCAGCCGCGCCAGCCGCTCCCTGACGCCGGAGTCGCGCGGCGCCCGCGGGTGCGGGGCGGTCACGGCGCCACCACCGAGTCGGACATGACCGCCGTCCGGTAGGCCTCGCCGGAGATCAGCTCGCGGGCGGCCACCGTGCCGATCTCGGTGAGCGGCCCGGCCAGCAGGGCGACGGCGATCCCGGTGGCGACCATCAGGCCGGTCGTCGCCGTCATCCAGCGGATGCCGAAGCGGCCGGTGCCGCTGCTGAGCGCGGACTGCGCCGCGACGATGGCCTGGCTGGGGGTGCCCCAGAAGCCGCGCACCCAGATCCGGAAGATCGCGATCAGGGTGAGGACGCTGGTCGCGACGCCGGCCGCCACGCCCGCGTAGGCGAGCGGGCCGCCCTGCTCCAGGCCCGCCTGGAAGAGCGCGAGCTTGGCCACGAAGCCCGACATCGGCGGCAGCCCGGCCAGGCTCATGGCGGGCAGGAAGAAGAACAGCGCCAGCGCGGGCGAGACCGAGGCCAGGCCCCGGATGGAGCGCAGCGAGGTGTTGCCGACGTACTGCCGGATCAGCCCGGCCACCAGGAACAGGGTGGCCTGCACCACGATGTGGTGCACCAGGTAGACGATCACCCCGGTCAGGCCCGCCACCCCGGCGTCGTCGTGCCCCCCGGGCACGCCCACCAGGCCGAGGCCGAAGATCATGTAGCCGATGTGGCTGACCAGGGCGAAGGACAGCACCCGGTTCACGTCGTCCTGCACCAGGGCGCCGAGGATGCCCACCAGCATGGTCACGATCGCGAAGACCAGCAGTACGTCGGTGATGTCGTCGCGGGAGAACAGCAGCGTCTGGGTGCGGATGATCGCGTAGACGGCGACCTTGGTGAGCAGCGCCGCGAAGATCGCCGAGATGCGGGTGATGGCGATCGGGTAGCTGTCGGGCAGCCAGAAGTGCATCGGCACCACCGCCGCCTTGATGCCGAACACCACCAGGAAGAACAGGCCCAGCACATTGCGCAGGTCGCCGGGGACGGTGGCCAGCCGGTCGGCGATGTCGGCCATGTTGACGGTGCCGGTCGCGGCGTAGACCAGCGCGATGCCGGTCAGGAACAGGATCGAGGAGATCAGGCTGACGACCGTGTAGATCATCGACGCCCGGGTCCGCTCCCGGGTCGGGGCCTGGGTGATGAGCGCGTAGCTCGCGGTCAGGGTGACCTCGAAGCCCACGAACAGGTTGAACAGGTCGCCGGCCACGAAGCTGAGCCCGACCCCGGCCGTCAGCACCAGGTAGACGGGGTGGAACACGTCGGGGTTGCCGCGGCTCAGCCCGCCGACGTCCTGCCCGATCGCGTACAGCAGCACGATCAGCAGCACCACCGACGACACCAGCACCAGCAGCGCCGACAGCGGGTCGGCGACCAGGGTGATGCCCAGCGGCGCGGGCCAGCCGCCGGCCTGGCTGGAGATGACGGTGCCGTCGGCGGTCTCGGCCAGCAGCAGGCCGGCGTTGGCGGTGACGGCGGCCAGCGTCAGCAGGCTCGCCGCCCGCTGCACCCGCGGCCAGCGGCTGATCAGCAGGGTGACGGCCGCGCCGAGCAGCGGCAGCAGGAACGGGAGCGCGACCAGGACCGTCATCGGCCACCGCCCGGCGGGCCGGTGCGGCGGGCGCGCGTGCCGGCGGTCATGCGGAGTCCTCCGGTTCGGCCAGGGCGCCGATGCGGCGGTCCTCGATGTCGTCGGGCACCTCGTCGTTCTCGTCGCCGAGCCAGACGCGGTAGGCCAGCGCCAGCAGGAAGGTGGTGACGCCGAAGGTGATGACGATGGCGGTCAGGATCATCGCGTGCGGCAGCGGGTCGGCGATCCGGCCCTCGCCCGCGTCGCCGAGCAGCGGCGGCAGCGCCGCCCCGCCGTCAGTGAGCAGCAGCGCCAGGTTGGAGCCGTGGCCCAGCAGCAGGATGCCGAGCACCACCCGCATCAGCGAGCGCTGCACCAGCAGGTAGAAGCCGGTCCCGTACAGGACGCCGACCGTGATCACCAGGACCAGGGCGGGCGTGTTCATCGCACCTCCCCCTCGCCCCAGGCGCGCGTCTCCTCTTCCTCGGCCTCCATCCGCGCTCCCAGCGCGGCCACCACCGACAGCACCAGGCCGACGACGATGAGGTAGACGCCGATCTCGAAGAAGAGCGCGCTCAGCAGGTGCACCTCGCCGAAGACCGGAAGCTCGAAGTGCCAGGTGTGGGTGCGCAGGATCGGCTCGCCGAAGAGCAGCGGCGCGCCGGCGGTGCCGCCGGACAGCAGCAGGCCGAGCGCCAGGATCACCGGCGGCCGGGCCGGGATGCCGGCGGCAAGTTCGTAGCGGCCGCCGGCGACGTAGCGCAGCACGAAGGCCATCGAGGCGACCAGGCCGCCCGCGAAGCCGCCGCCGGGGCGGTTGTGCCCGGCCACCAGCAGGTAGACCGAGAAGACGAGGATGGCCGGGATCAGCATCCTGGCGACGACCTCCAGCAGCATCGAGCGGGGGCCGAAGGCGGGCCGCACCACCGTGCTGAGCCAGCGCTCGCGCGGCGCCTCCCAGTCGTCGGGCGGTCCGGGGACCGCCGGTACGCGCTCGTCATCCTGAGCCATGCCCACCTCCCGTCGACGTCTCGTGCCCCTCCCGGCCGATGACGGGCTCGTTGCGCGCCATGACCGGCTTGGCGGCCCCGTTCCCCTCGTCGCCGCCGTTCTCGCCGCCGGTCCTGCGGTTGGCCACCACCAGCGAGGCCACCGCGACGGCGGCGGTGACCAGGACGGTGATCTCGCCGATGGTGTCCATCGCGCGGAAGTCGGCGAGGATCAGGTTCACCAGGTTCGCGCTGCCGGCGTGCTCGGCCTCCTCCCAGTAGCCCACCGAGGCGGGCGGGAGGCTGCGGGCGTAGGTGCTCGCGGCCAGCACCCCCGCCACGAAGATCCCGGCCAGCGCGCAGACGACGGCGGTGAGCCGCCGCGGCCAGCCCACCCGCCGGGCGCCCGACGCGAAGCGGGCGGGCAGCCGGCGGAGCACGAAGATCAGGATGATCATGGTCAGCGTCTCGACCAGGATGAGGGTCAGCGCCAGGTCGGGGGCGCCGTGCACCACGAAGATCCCGCACATGCCGAAGCCGGTGGCGCCCAGCAGCAGCAGCGCGGGGAAGCGGCGCTCCTCGCGCACGGCGGCGATGGCGCTGACGCCGACCACCAGTGCCAGCACCAGCTGGACCGGGGTGTCCCACAGCCGCCAGTCGCCGCCGCTCATCGGGACGTGCAGGCCGGACGAGGCCAGCGACCACACGAACCAACCGCCCGGGACCACCAGCAGGGTGCCGAGGATGACGGTCAGGTACAGCGGCAGCGAACCGGTCTGCAGCCGCCGGGTCACCCCCAGGGCGGTGGAGTACACGGCGTGCACGAACAGGTGGTAGGCGACCTCGGCGTCGGGCCAGCGCGGCGCGGCGCTCTGCAGCCGGTAGAAGCGCTCGCGGTTGGCGAACAGCACCAGCCCGGCCGCGGTGACGGCCACCGACAGCAGCAGCGGCAGGCTGAAGCCGTGCCACAGCGCCAGGTGGTAATCGGGTGCGGCGGCGTGCGGCATGGTGGCGGCATGCGCCTGGGCGAGCGGGTCCACCAGCGACGGCGCCAGGCCCGGCAGCAGGCAGGCCGCGGCGAGCAGTACGACGGGGGCGAGGAAGGCCGGGCCGGCGCTCGGGTATCGGCGCTCGGCCACCTCGGCCTTGGTGGTGAACGAGCCCCACCACAGCCGGGCGCTGTAGCCGAAGGTGAGCACGGAGCCCAGCGCGAGCACGAGCAGCACCGCACTCGATCCGGCGACGCTCAGCGCGGGGTGGTGGCCGGGGAGGTAGACCTCGAAGTCGGCCTCCTTGGCGACGAAGCCCAGCAGCGGCGGGAGCCCGGCCATGGAGCCGGCGGCCACCGCCGCGGCGGTGGCCAGCACCGGCATCCGGCGGCCGACCCCCGACAGCCGACTCATGGTCCGGGTGCCGACCTGGTGGTCGATGACGCCGACGGCGAGGAAGAGCGTGGACTTGAAGAAACCGTGCGCCAGCAGCATCGCCACCACCGCGATGCCGGAGATGGGCGTGCCGGCGCCGGCCAGCACGGTCAGGAAGCCCAGCTGGCTCACGGTGCCGTAGGCCAGCAGCAGCTTGCCGTCGTCCTGCCGCATCGCCCGCCAGGCGCCCACCACCATGGTGGCCAGCCCGAAGGACAGCACCAGCGGCAGCCACGGCCCGGTGTCGGCGAAGCCGGGGGCGAGCCGGGCCACCAGGTAGACGCCGCCCTTGACCATCGTGGCGGCGTGCAGGTACGCGCTGACGGGGGTGGGCGCGACCATCGCGGCCGGCAGCCAGTAGTGCAGCGGCACCTGCGCCGACTTGGCGAAGGCGCCGGCCAGCACCAGCACCACCGCCAGCGGGACCAGCGGGCCGGTGGGCGGGTCGGCCACCAGTTCCGAGATCCGGTAGGTGCCGGCCGCCTGGCCCAGCAGCAGGAAGCCGATCAGCATCAGCAGCCCGAAGCCCGCGGTGGTGATCAGGGCCTGGATGGCGGCCCGGCGGCTGTTCTCGCGGTGGTCGGAGTGGCCGATCAGCACGAAGGAGCAGACGGTGGTCAGCTCCCAGAACACGTACAGCGCGAGCAGGTTGTCGGTGACGACGACGCCGAGCATGGAGGCGGAGAACAGCACCATCATCGCGGCCAGCCGGCCCAGGGCGCGCTCGCTCGCGGAGAAGTACCAGGCGGCGTAGACGAAGATCAGCGAGCCGATCCCGGAGATCAGCGCGACCATGGTGAGCGCGAGCGCGTCGAGCCGGAAGTCCAGCACGAGCCCGAGTTCGGGGGCCCAGGGGACGGAGGCGGTGGCCGGCCGCCCGTCCAGGATGCCGGGCAGCTGGAGCAGCGCCCACCCGGCGGTGGCCAGCAGCGGCACGGCCGCCACCAGGAAGACGCGGGGTCCCAGGCGGACGGCCAGCGGCGGCAGCACGACGGCCACCGCGACATGCAGGGCGATCAGGGCAGGCAGCATCAGTCCGTGACGTTATCGGTGGGTCGGTCCGGCCAGGCGCAGGACACCCCGCACAAGCCGAGTCGGGTCTTATTAACGAATTTTTAGCACTCCTTATCGAATCACAGGTTTTCGGCCCCCTGTCACTGAAGAGACGGCTCTCGCCGCCATCCTCCGCCCGCGAGGGCCGCACCCGCAGGGCGACGCTCCGTAGTACATCCCGGTTCCGCCTGCTCACAGCGGTGCGGCCGACCGCTTGCGACCGCTTATTCCGAATCGGCCGGTGGTTGTTCTCACCGTCGCCCGCCCCGCCGTACCCGGCACCCGCCGTGGTGCGAGTGACGTCGGCAGGCGCCACAATGGCGGGCATGGCCCGAACGACGCCCCCACCCGAGGATCTCGACGAGAAGATCATCGACATCGACGTCTCCGAGGAGATGCGCGGCAGCTTCCTGGAGTACGCCTACTCGGTCATCTACCAGCGCGCCCTGCCCGACGCCCGCGACGGCATGAAGCCGGTGCAGCGCCGCATCCTCTACCAGATGAGCGAGATGGGCCTGCGTCCCGACCGCGCGCACGTCAAGTGCGCCCGCGTGGTCGGCGAGGTGATGGGCAAGCTGCACCCCCACGGCGACGGCGCCATCTACGACGCCCTCGTCCGCATCGCCCAGCCCTTCGCGATGCGGCTGCCGCTGGTCGACGGCCACGGCAACTTCGGCTCGCTCGGCGGCGACGACGCCCCCGCCGCCATGCGCTACACCGAGTCCCGGCTGGCGCCCGCCGCGATGCTGATGGTGAACTCCATCGACGAGGACGTCGTCGACTTCCGGCCCAACTACGACGGCCAGGAGCTCGAACCCGAGGTGCTGCCGGCCGCGTACCCGAACCTGCTGGTGAACGGCGCCTCGGGCATCGCGGTCGGGATGGCCACCAACATGGCGCCGCACAACCTGGGCGAGGTGATCGCGGCCGCCCGGTACCTGATCGACCACCCCGGCGCCTCGCTCGAGAAGCTGATGGACTTCGTGCCCGGGCCCGACCTCCCCACCGGCGGCCGGATCGTCGGCCTCGACGGCGTCCGCGACGCCTACCGGACCGGCCGGGGCACCTTCCGCACCCGCGCCACCGTGTCGGTGGAGAAGGTCAGCGCCCGCCGCACCGGCATCGTCGTCACCCAGCTGCCCTACAACGTCGGCCCGGAGAAGGTCGTCGCCCGGATCAAGGAGCTGGTGCAGGCCAAGAAGCTCCAGGGCATCTCCGACCTGCGCGACCTCACCGACCGCACCAACGGCCTGCGGCTGGTGGTGGAGCTGAAGAACGGCTTCAACCCCGAGGCGGTGCTGGAGGACCTCTACCGGCTCACCCCGATGGAGGAGACCTTCGGCATCAACAACGTCGCGCTGGTCGACGGCCAGCCGCAGACCCTCGGCCTCAAGGAGCTGCTCCAGGTCTACGTCGACCACCGCGTCGAGGTGGTCAGGCGGCGCTCCACCTACCGCAGGAAGCGCAGGCAGGACCGGCTGCACCTGGTCGACGGCCTGCTGGTGGCGCTGCTCAACATCGACGAGGTCATCCAGGTCATCCGGGAGAGCGACGACTCCGCGTCGGCCCGGCAGCGGCTGATGACCATCTTCGACCTCTCCGACATCCAGGCCAACTACATCCTGGACACCCCGCTGCGCCGCCTCACCCGCTACGACCGGCTGGAGCTGGAGAGCGAGCGCGACCGCCTGCGCGCCGAGATCGCCGAACTGACCGCGATCCTGGACTCCCCCGAGCGGCTGCGCGGCGTGGTCTCCGCCGAGCTGGCCGAGGTCGCCAAGGAGTACGGCACCCGGCGCCGCACCGAGCTGCTGGAGAGCTCCGGCGAGAAGCGCACCGCCGCCGTCCCGCTCGAACTGCCCGACGACCCCTGTCACGTCCTGCTCTCCTCCACCGGCCTGCTGGCCAGGACCGCCACCGGCGCGGCGCCGTCCGGTGAGGGCTCGCGCGCCAAGCACGACGCGGTGGTGTCCTCGGTGCCGGCCACCGCGCGCGGCGAGGTCGCGGTCGTCACCGACCTCGGCCGGATGGTGCGGCTGTCCGTCCTCGAACTGCCCGTCCTGCCCGAGGGCGGCGGCGCCCCGAACCTCCAGGGCGGCGCCCCCGTGGCGGAGTTCGTGGAGCTGGACCCAGAGGAGCGGGTGGTCGCGCTGGCCGCCCTCGACGGCGTCGGCCCCGGGCTGGTGCTGGGCACCCGCACCGGCGTGGTCAAGCGGGTCACCCCCGACTACCCCGCCAACAAGGACGAGTTCGACGTCATCGCGCTCAAGCCCGGCGACCGGGTGATCGGCGCCGCCCAGCTCACCGGCGGCGCCGAGGACCTGGTGTTCATCACCTCCGACGCCCAGCTGCTGCGCTTCGCCGTCGACGGCGTGCGCCCGCAGGGCCGTCCGGCGGGCGGTGTGACCGGGGTGCGGCTGGCCGACGGCGCCCACGCCGTGTGGTTCGGCGCGGTGCCGGCCGACCCCGACGAGTTCGACGCCGTGGTCGTCACGGTCGCGGGCTCTTCCGCCGCCCTGCCGGGCACCCAGACGGGCACCGCCAAGGTCACCCCGTTCTCGCTCTTCCCGTCGAAGGGCCGCGCCACCGGCGGGGTGCGCTGCCACCGCTTCCTCAAGGGCGAGGACGTCCTGCTGTTCGGCTGGGCCGGCGCCGCCCCCGCCAGGGCCGCGCGTGCCGACGGCGGCCCGATCCGGCTGCCCGACCTCAACGACCGCCGCGACGGCTCCGGCGACCTGCTGCCCCGGCCGCTGGCCGCCGTCGGCGGCACCGTGGTGGGCCGGGCCGAGCCCGACGACGAGGCGGCGGACGCCTGATCCGCGGGCGCGAAGGGGAGTGGGCACTCCGGTCCGCTCCCCTCGTGTCACGTCCGCACCACGGGGAATGCTAGGCGTGGAGGCCGTTATGGCCCTGAGGGAGGTCACATGCCCGAGACGTCCTACGACGCCTTCACCCGGGGCCGGCGCCGGTTCGCCCAGGGCGACCCCATCGGCGCGGCCCGCGTGCTCGAGCCGGTCGCCGAGGCCGAGCCCAACAACCGCACCGTGCTGGAGCTGCTGGGACGCGCCTACTTCCACTCCGCGCAGCTGCGCAAGGCCGAGGCGACCTTCCGGACGCTCGTCGAGCTGGACCCCTGCGACTCCTGGGCCTGCATCGCGCTGGCGCGCACCCTGGAACGGCAGAGCCGCACCAGCGAGGCGTCCCGGTACCGCAGGCTGCACGCGGCGATGAGCGGCGGCAGCCTGGACTGACCCAAACCGGCGAATCCGCCGAGAACGCCCCTGGAACCCCGCTCCTGCGGGATAAGGTGCCAGCAGGACGGGTACCGCTCGGACGGGTCGGCGCCCCCGCGCCGCTCCCCCGAACCGCCCGCCGGGTCCCCCTGCGCGCCGTGCCGGCCGCCCCGCTCGCGCAAGCTGAGAGAGCCCAACGCCATGACCGACTACGGAACCCTCGACCCCGACGAGTCCTTCGCCCCGGACGCCCGGCCCCCCAGCGGCATCGACACCTCCACGGCCAGCGTCGCGCGCCTCTACGACTACTTCCTCGGCGGCAAGGACAACTACGCCGTCGACCGGGCCGCCGCGGCCAAGGTGCGCGAGGTCGCGCCCGAGGTGCCGGCGATGGCGCGCGCCATGCGGGCCTGGCTGGTGCGGGTGGTGCGCTTCCTGTCCCAGGAGGCCGGCATCCGGCAGTACCTCGACCTCGGCGCCGGGCTGCCCACCCAGGACAATGTGCACCAGGTGGCCAAGCGGCACCAGCCCGACGCCCGGGTGGTGTACGTCGACAACGACCCCATCGTGCTGGCGCACGGCCGCGCGCTGCTGGAGGACGACGAGAGCACCACCGTCATCCAGGCCGACATGATGGAGCCCGAGACGATCCTCGGCCACCCCGAGACCCGGCGGCTGCTGGACTTCGAGGAGCCGATGGCGCTGCTGCTGTCGGGGGTGCTGCACTTCATCCCGGACGAGCTCGAACCCGACCGCTTCGTGGCCGAGCTGCGCGAGCGGCTGGCGCCCGGCAGCTACCTGGCCATCGCCTCCGTCGTCGGCGACACCGACCCCGACGCCGCCGACCGGCTGCTGGCCGTCTACCGCTCGCAGACCGGCACCGGCGCGCACCGGCGCAGCGGCGAACTCGAGCGCTTCTTCGGCGACTTCAAGCTGGTCGACCCCGGCCTGACCTTCGTGAACGCCTGGCGCCCCGAGCGCCCCGAGGACGCCATCGGGGCCGAGCGCTTCTGGGTGGCCGGCGGGGTCGCCCTCAAGGGCTGAGCCGTCCCGCGCCGGACGCGGCGGCGGGCGCCCCGCCGCGTCCGGCGCGGCGCCCGCTGTCCGCCGCCCCCGCTAGCCTGCCGGTATGGACGACCCATCCCCGGCCGCCGGCTGCCACGACCGCTACGACGCCAAGGCTCGCGCCTGGGTCGACGAGGCGATCCGCCGGGTCGAGGCCGACGCCAACCGCTCGGCAGACACCCACCTGCACGTCTTCCCGCTGCCGGCCGAGTGGGGCATCGACCTCTACCTCAAGGACGAGTCCGTCCACCCCACCGGCAGCCTCAAGCACCGGCTGGCGCGCTCCTTGTTCCTCTACGGGCTGGCCAACGGCTGGATCACCGAGGGCACCACCATCGTGGAGGCCAGCTCCGGCTCCACCGCCGTGTCCGAGGCGTACTTCGCCCGGCTGCTGGACCTCCCGTTCGTCACGGTGCTGCCCAGGCGCACCAGCCCGGAGAAGATCGCGCTGATCGAGCGGTACGGCGGCCGCTGCCAC
Source organism: Allonocardiopsis opalescens (assembly GCF_003002095.1). Taxonomy (GTDB): domain Bacteria; phylum Actinomycetota; class Actinomycetes; order Streptosporangiales; family Streptosporangiaceae; genus Allonocardiopsis; species Allonocardiopsis opalescens. Next base: position 447,368 of record NZ_PVZC01000006.1, read on the forward strand.
TTCGTCGACGTGCCCGCCGCGATGTACACCGAGGCCGAGCGGCTGGCCGCCGAGGCGCGCGGCCACTACATGGACCAGTTCACCTATGCCGAGCGGGCGACCGACTGGCGCGGCAACAACAACATCGCCGAGTCGATCTTCGGGCAGCTGGCCCTGGAGCGGCACCCCGTGCCGGAGTGGATCGTGGTGGGCGCGGGCACCGGCGGCACCTCGGCCACCATCGGCCGCTACCTGCGCTACCGCAGGCACGCCACCCGGCTGGCCGTGGTCGACCCGGAGAACTCCGCCTTCTTCCCCGGCTGGGCCACCGACACCCCCGACTACGGCACCGGCATGCCCTCGCGGATCGAGGGCATCGGCCGCCCCCGGATGGAGCCCAGCTTCGTCGGCTCCGTCATCGACCTGATGATCCCGGTGCCCGACGCCGCCAGCCTGGCCGCCATGCGCCACCTGCGCGCCGCCACCGGCATCGCGGCCGGCGGCTCCACCGGCACGAACCTGTGGGGCGCCTTCCTGCTCATCGACCGGATGCGGCGCGCAGGAGTGCGCGGCAGCGTCGTCACCCTCATCTGCGACGGCGGCGAGCGCTACCGCAAGACCTACTACGACGACGGCTGGCTGGCCGAGCGCGGCCTCGACCTCGCCCCGCACACCGCCGTCCTGGAGCGCTTCCTCACCGAGGGGGTGTGGGAGCCGGGCCGGTGAAAGGTGGTGCCCGCACCAGGGGCGTAGGAGTGCCCGCGTCCCTGCGGCCGAGGGCCGCCGCGGGCAGAGTCATGGGTGCACGAGCACGCCTCCGCACCGCGAGAGAACGGAATCCCATGACCGCGCACAGCACCGCCGCCTCCGCTCCGTCCGCACCGACCGTGCGGCCCGCCCCGCCCGACGCCGTACGCGGCGCGGCCGCCGCCTGGTTCTTCGCCGTCGGCGCCGGCGTCGCCGAGGCGGCGGTCTTCGCCACGGACGCGCTCGCCGCCGGCGCGCCGGCCGCCGGCCTCGCGATGGGCGCGGGTGTGCGGGCGGTCGTCTACGCCGCGGTCATCGCGCTCGTGCTCGCCATGCGGGCCGGCCGGAACCCGGCCAGGATCGCGCTCGCCCTGCTGCTCGGGACGGTGGGCACCCTGTCTTTGGTGCTCGAGCCGATCGGCTGGCTGGCCGCCGGCAACTCCGTGCCGGAGCTGCTCGCGAGCGCCGACGCCGTCTTCTACCTCTCGGCCGCGCTGCGCACCGCGCACATCCTGGCGGTGCCGGTCGGGCTCGCCCTCATGTTCACCCCGGCCGCCAACGCGTACTTCCGCCGGCCCCGCTAGCCTCAGGCGTCGATGCGGGAGAGGTCGAGTTCGGCGGCGCCGCCGACGATGAACTCGCGGCGGGGGGCGACCTCGTTGCCCATCAGCAGGTTGAAGACCTCGGCCGCGCCCTCGGCGTCCTCGACGCGGATGCGGCGCAGGGTGCGGTAGCGGGGGTCCATGGTGGTCTCGGCCAGCTGGTCGGCGTCCATCTCGCCGAGGCCCTTGTAGCGCTGCACCGGGTCCTTCCAGCGCAGGCCCGCCGCGGTCAGCTCGGTCAGCCTGCGGTGCAGCTCGGCGTCGCTGTAGGTGTAGATGAACTTGTCCTGGCGCTTCTTCGGATTGGTGATCTCGATGCGGTGCAGCGGCGGCACCGCGGCGAAGACCCGGCCCGCCTCCAGCATCGGCCGCATGTAGCGGTAGAACAGGGTGAGCAGCAGGCAGCGGATGTGCGCGCCGTCGACGTCGGCGTCGGCCATCAGGATGACCCGCTGGTAGCGGGCCGCGTCGATCTCGAAGCTGCGCCCGGAGCCCGCCCCCAGCACCTGGATGATGGCGGCGCACTCGGCGTTCTTGAGCATGTCGGCCAGTGACGCCTTCTGCACGTTGAGGATCTTGCCCCGGATCGGCAGCAGCGCCTGGAACTCGGAGTCGCGCGCCAGCTTGGCGGTGCCGAGCGCGGAGTCGCCCTCCACGATGAACAGCTCGCTGCGGTCGGTGCCCTCATTGCGGCAGTCGACCAGCTTGGCGGGGAGCGCGGAGTTCTCCAGGGCGGTCTTGCGGCGCTGGTTCTCGCGGTGCTGGCGGGCGGCCAGCCGCGCCTTGGCGGCGCCGGCCACCTTCTCCAGCACGGTGCGGGCCTGCTGCTTGGGCACCCGCTTGGTGGAGGTGAGGAAGGCGCGCAGCTCCCGGCCGACCACCTGGGAGACGATCTTGCTGGCCGCGGCGGTGCCCAGGATCTCCTTGGTCTGCCCCTCGAACTGCGGTTCGGGCAGCCGCACGGTGACCACCGCGGTGAGCCCTTCGAGGGCGTCCTCCTTGGTGATCGGCTCGTCGCTGGCCTTGAGGATCTTGGTGGTGCGCAGCAGGTCGTTGAGGGTGCGCACCAGCGCCCGCTCGAAGCCGGCCACGTGGGTGCCGCCCTTGGGGGTGGCGATGACGTTCACGAACGAGCGCGTGACGGTGTCGTAGCCGGCGCCCCAGCGCAGCGCGATGTCGACGATCAGCTCCCGCTCGACCTCGGCCGGGGTGAGGTGGCCCTGGTCGTCCAGGACCGGCACCGTCTCGGTGAAGCTGCCGGCGCCCTGCATCCGCAGCACGTCGCAGACCGGCTGGTCGGGCGCCAGGTGCTCGCAGAACTCGCCGATGCCGCCGTCGAAGCGGAACTCCTCCTCGTAGGGGCCGTCGTCGGAGGGGCGCTCGTCGCGGATGGAGAGGGTGAGGCCCGGCACCAGGAAGGCGGTCTGCCGCGCCCGGTCGAGCAGGGCGCCGCGCGCGATGGCGGCCTCGGCCAGGAAGATCTGGCGGTCGGGCCAGAACCGGACGCGGGTGCCGGTGACGCGCTTGGCCACCCGCTTGCCCTTGGCCAGGCCGGAGCCGGCGGTGAACTGGGCGTCGGGGCCGATGCCGGCGAAGCGGCCGGGGATGCCGCGCCGGAAGCTCATCTCGTGGGTGGCGCCGTCGCGGTCGACCTCGACGTCGAGCCGGGCCGACAGCGCGTTCACCACCGAGGCGCCCACGCCGTGCAGGCCGCCGGAGGCGGTGTAGGAGCCGCCGCCGAACTTGCCGCCGGCGTGCAGCTTGGTCATGACCAGTTCGACGCCGGACAGGCCCGAGCGCGGCTCGACGTCGATGGGGATGCCCCGGCCGTTGTCGCGGACCTCCACCGAGCCGTCGGCGCGCAGCAGCACCTCGACCCGGTCGCAGTGGCCGCCCAGGGCCTCGTCCACGGAGTTGTCGACGATCTCCCACAGGCAGTGGGTGAGGCCCCGGCTGTCGGTGGAGCCGATGTACATGCCGGGCCGCTTGCGGACCGCCTCCAGGCCCTCCAGCACGGAGAGGTGACGCGCGGTGTAGTCGCCGGAGTCGCCGGTGAGCACGTTGGTGAGTGCGGTCACGGTGTGCGGTCTCCTGTCGTGCGGAGGGTCTGCTGCGGCGGGCGCGCATTCGAACGTCCCTTCGGAAGGGTAGCGTCCGCGGCCGACGGAGCGAACCGGGCCGCCGGGCGCGCCGCCCGCCGGGACAGAACGCCGCAATGAGCTAGATCACAGCCCAGTCGGGCGATTCCGCTATCGGCGTACACCCTCCCAGGTTGGGAACGCGCAGGTGGGGTCATATGTTGTTCTAAGTGCTCGCCCCCGGCACTGCGGGGTGAGCATGAACCTGACGCCGAGCCCGAGGAAGGCGAAGTGACTGGAGCTCTTGCCCCTACCAAGCCGCTCACGGCCGCTGATCGCTGCGACCGCTGTGGGGCCCAGGCTTACGTACGCGTGCGGCTCAGCGCCGGTGGAGAGCTGCTGTTCTGCGGCCATCACATGCGCCAGCACGGCGACTCCCTGCGTAAGCTCGCTGTTGAAGTCCAGGACGAGACGGCGCGACTCCGGGAGACCCCCGCCGTCGCCTCCAACGACGAGCGTTAGACGGAAGGCTTCGGACGGCGGCCGCCCCGCGGGGCGGCCGCCGTCTGCGCTCCCGCTCCCCCGGCCGGCCCGACCCGGTAGTGGTAGCGGCCGCGCGGCTCGAACCCGGCCGAGCGGTACAGCCGGATCGCCGCGGAATTGCTCTCGGTGACCATCAGATAGGCCTCACGGCACCCGTGCGCCGCGCCCCGGTCGAGCGCGGCCGCCAGCAACTCCCGCGCGTACCCGCGGCCGCGCCGCTCGGGCGCGACCGCGAGGCAGTAGATCCCGAGCCGGTCCGCCTGCGGCACCGCCCGGACCACGGCCGCCTCGTCCAGAGCGCCGTACCAGGCCGGGCACCCGGTGAGGATCGCCCGCGCCGCCGCGCGCTGAGCGGGCGCGCCGCGGCCGTCGACGGCCCACCACAGCTCGAACCAGTCCGGACCCGGCCGTGCGCCGAAGGCGGCGCCGCCGCCGCTCGGCGGCGCGGCGGGCAGCCCGGCCGACATCGCCACCGTGGCGCGCTCCGCCCGGTAGCCGCGCGCGGCCAGCGCGGCGTCCAGCTCGGGCTGCGCCTCCGGGAAGATCTGGAAGCGGGGCGCGGCGCCGTGGCGGGCGTAGAAGTCCTCGGCCGCCGCGATGGCGGCGCCCGGGTCGGCGGGCTCGCCGCGCGGCCACACGGAGTTCGCCCGGGACGAGAAGCCGTCGGCGTGGCGCAGCAGCCAGCCGTGGCGCTCCTCGACCCGCACGGCGGGCCAGGCCGCGTCCAGCAGCCGCGCCCAGGTCTCGTGTCCTGCCTCCGGTTCAGCCATCGGTCGGCGAAAATACCAGCCGCGGCGGTGTCCGACCGGCGCCGCCCCACCCGTACCGAGGAGACCCATGCTGATCCTGCTGCCGCCGTCCGAGAGCAAGGCCGAGGGCGGCGGCGGAGCGCCCGCCGACCCGGCGGCGCTCGGCCTGCCCGAGCTGGCGGAGGCCCGCGCCCGGGTGGCGGCCGCGCTGGGCGAGCTGTGCTCCGGGGACGCCGAGGCGGCCCGCGCGGCCCTGGGCCTGTCGGTGGGCCAGGCGGCGGAGCTGCCCAGGAACACCCGGCTGCGCACCGCCGCCGCGCTGCCGGCGGCCGAGCTGTACACCGGGGTGCTCTACGACGCCCTGCGGCTGCCCGCGCTGCTGGCCGGGCCGCACGCCGGCACCGTACGCGACTCCGTGCTGATCGCCTCGGCGCTGTGGGGCGCGCTGCGCCCGGCCGACCGGGTGCCGCCCTACCGGCTGTCGATGGCGGCGTCCCTGCCGCCGCTGGGGCCGCTGGCCGCGTTCTGGCGGCCCCTACTGGCCGGGCCGCTCACCGCGCTGGCCGAGGGGCGGCTGGTCGTGGACGCCAGGTCCGGCACCTACGCGGCGGCCTGGCGCCCGCGCGGGCGCACCGCCGAGCACACCGTGGGGCTGCGGGTGCTGCGCGAGGACGCCGCGGGCGGGCGCACCGTGGTGAGCCACATGGCCAAGGCCACCCGGGGCGAGGTGGCGCACGCCCTGCTCGCCGCGGGCGCCCGCCCGCAGACCCCCAAGGAGCTGGCCGTCGCCGTCGAGGACCTGGGCCACCGCGCCGAGCTGCGCGCACCCACGGGCCCGGGCCGGCCGTGGGTGCTCGACATCGTGCTGTCCGGCTGACGGGCGCCTTCAGCGGGCGCCCACCCGGCGGGCGGTCTTGAGGAACTGCTTGACCGGGTCGTTGCCCCGGTAGCCCCATGGGAGGCCGTGAACGCGGTCGCCGATCCGGCCGAGGTGCCAGCGCGCCGCCTCCCGGTCGCCGGCGGAGGCGAGCGCGGCGCCGAACAGGTGGTGCGCCTCGATCGCACGCGGGTGCGGCGGCGGTTCCGCCGCGCACCACCGGTCCGAGGCGCCGCGCAGCTCGCTGCGGACCGCCTCGGTGTAGTACGTGGCGAGGAACTTCACCGTCGCCACCGCGCCGCCGCCCTCGTCGGCGATCGCGCCCTTGCGGCGGAGCACGTACTCCTCGTGCGCCAGCGGCAGCATCGCGGTGACGGGGTGGCCCGACGGCGCCGACCGCACGGTCTCGCGGGCGAAGGCGAACATCTCGTCGTGGGAGCCGTGCCACTTCTCCGCGAGGATCTGGAGTCTGACCCAGTGCGCGGGGTACAGGTGCGGCGACCGCCGGGTGATCTCCTGCCACACCAGGTCGAACTGCTCGCGCGGCACCCCCAGTCCCATGGCCATGGTCTGGAGCGCGGCCCAGGGCGCCGGGTCGTCGGGACGCAGCTCGGTGGCGGCGAGCAGCGGCTGGTGGGCCTTGTGCAGGGTGGTGTGGAACAGCTTGAAGCGCTCCGCGCCGACGGTGGAGGCGTAGCCGCTGCCGCGGATGCTCCACGCCTCGGAGATCAGGGTCCGGCCCAGCCACAGCAGCAGATCGGCGACCTCGTCGTCGGGCAGGTGCTCGCTGATCAGGGCGGCGATCCGCTCGCTGCCGCCGACGGCCGCGTCCGCCAGCGCCTCGGTGCGCAGTACGCGGAGTTCGGGATCCGCGCGGGTCTCGCGGAGCAGTGCGACGCCGGCGGCGAGGTGCCCCTCGGCGACGGCGTCGACCCCGGCGTCCAGGGCCGGGTCCTGCCAGGTGCGGTCGACGATCAGCGCCGCGATATCGGGATCGGGTGGAGCGGCCTTGCGCCGGAAAAGTCCCATAATGCGGGGAACTCTAGCGAAGCCGGGACGGCGTTAGGCCGGATTCGGACGGTTTTGTATCTGAGATCGTTTCGCCGGTCGATCCCGTGCGGCGGGCGGAGCGTCCGCTCAGTCCACCCAGAGCAGCACCGCGTCGCCGGCGCCCGCGGCGCCGGCGAACAGGGTGGTGACCGCCTGGTAGTTGGGCCGCAGGTACCCGTCCTGGTCGCCCTCGTGCCAGCTGCGCGGGTAGATGCCCTCGGCGTTGAGGTCGTCGGCGTCGAAGTGCTCGGCGAGCCGGGCGAAGGGCAGCCCGGCCAGCGTCGCGGCCGCCTCCGCCGTCGACGCCGGGCTCAGGAAGCGGGCCGGGCCCTGGCCCCAGTCCAAATCGCCGAGGACCTCGCCGCCGAGGAAGGGGTTGGCCGGGGTCTCGCCGGCCGCGCGGTCGAGCAGGACGCCCAGCGCCCACCAGGACTTGTCGATGTCCAGGTACCAGGGCTCGCCGCCCGCGCCGACCGCCCCTTCTCCCTCGGCCAGCCGGTAGGCGTGCTCCAGCGCCCACACGGGCTCGCCCAGCGCGCGGTCCAGCTGGGTGGGCGTCACCCGCGCGTACTTGCCGATCATGCCCATCGGGGGTGGTCCTCCGTCGGTGTCAGCCGAAGCCGGGGGCGTTGAGCACCGCGTCGCGTGCGACGGCGTAGTGCGCCGCCGGATCGCCCTCGTAGCCCCACGGCACCGTCGCCGCCCGCTCCCCCGGCCACCGCATGTGCCAGCGCGCGGCGTGGATGTTGCCGGCGCGGATGAAGGCCCAGGCGAAGAGGTGGTGCGCCTCCAGGTAGCGGGGGTGCGGCCGCGCGTTCAGCCGCCACTTGCGGTCGGCCGTCTCCAGCTCGCGGATCATCCTGGCGTTGAAGTAGGTGGAGGCGAAGCGCTGCGCCCGCCGGGCCTTGCCCGCCGCGAGCAGCGCCGCGCGCTGGCTGAGCAGGTGGTCGGCGTGCGCGAGCGGGAGCACCGCGGGCAGGGGGTCGCCCTCGGGCGCCTGCTGCACGGTCTCCCAGGCGAAGGCGAACATCCGCTCGGGCGAGCCGCCGTACCGCGGGCTCAGGGAGTGCAGCCGCGCGACGTGCCCGGCGTACAGCGAGGGGGCGCGCCGCTGGACCTCCGCCCACAGTTCGTCGCGCACGGAGTCGTCGGCGCCGCTGCCCAGCGCCCACCACAGCAGGCCGACCCACGGCACCGGGTCGTCGGGCAGCAGCCGCGCGGCGGTGCGCAGCGGCTCCTCGGCCTTGGTCAGCGCATCGCCCAGCTTCGCGAGGTCAAGCGGGGTGCCGCCCCGCTCGGCATCGAGCGTGCCGTGCCAGGCCGCCGCGATCCGGATCCAGCCCAGCCACAGCAGCAGGTCGGCCCGCTCGGTGTCGTCGTCGGTGTCGACGGCGAGCGCGGTGACCTCGGTGGCCAGCTCGCGCCCGGCCCGGCCGAGCCCCTCGGCGCGCAGCGCGCGGCGCTCGTGGTCGTCGCGGCCGGCCGCCAGCAGCACCGCGCCGGCGGCCGGATGGCCGTCGGACACGGTGTCGCAGGCGGCGTCGAGCTCCTGGTCGTACCAGGTGCGGTCGAGGACCAGCCCCCGTGTGGACACGGGCTCGGGTCCGCTGAACCAGGCCACGGTCCGTCAGTCGAGGTAGTCGCGCAGGACCTGGGAGCGCGAGGGGTGGCGCAGCTTCGACATCGTCTTGCTCTCGATCTGCCGGATGCGCTCCCGGGTGACCCCGTAGACCTTGCCGATCTCGTCGAGGGTCTTGGGCTGGCCGTCGGTCAGCCCGAAGCGCATCGAGACCACGCCGGCCTCGCGCTCGGACAGGGTGTCGAGCACGGAGTGCAGCTGCTCCTGGAGCAGGGTGAAGCTGACGGCCTCGCCCGGCTGGATCGCCTCGGAGTCCTCGATGAGGTCGCCGAACTCGCTGTCGCCGTCCTCACCGAGCGGGGTGTGCAGCGAGATCGGCTCGCGGCCGTACTTCTGCACCTCCACGACCTTCTCCGGCGACATGTCGAGCTCCTTGGCGAGCTCTTCCGGAGTGGGCTCCCGGCCGAGGTCCTGCAGCATCTGCCGCTGGACGCGGGCCAGCTTGTTGATGACCTCCACCATGTGCACCGGGATGCGGATGGTGCGCGCCTGGTCGGCCATGGCGCGGGTGATGGCCTGCCGGATCCACCAGGTGGCGTAGGTGGAGAACTTGTAGCCCTTGGTGTAGTCGAACTTCTCCACCGCGCGGATCAGGCCGAGGTTGCCCTCCTGGATCAGGTCCAGGAAGAGCATGCCGCGCCCGGTGTAGCGCTTGGCCAGCGAGACCACCAGACGCAGGTTCGCCTCGAGCAGGTGGTTCTTGGCCCGGCGGCCGTCGGCGGCGATCCAGTCGAGCTCGTCGCGGAACTCGAAGGCGAGGGTGGTGTACTCCTCGGCCAGCTTCTCCTCGGCGAACAGGCCCGCCTCGATCCGCTTGGCCAGTTCGACCTCCTGCTCGGCGTTGAGCAGCGGGACCTTGCCGATCTGCTTGAGGTAGTCCTTCACCGGGTCGGCGGTGGCGCCGGCGGCGGCGATCTGCGCGGCCGGGGCGTCGTCGTCGTCCTCGATGACGACGAAGGTCTCGTCCTCGCCCTGCGCGCCCGGCTTGCCCTGGGCGGGCACCGCCGCGCCCGGCTTGGCCGCCGCGGCGGCCCCCTGCGGGGCCTCGGCCTCAGTGTCGTCGGTGTCGTCGTCGGCGGTGTCGGCCTCGGCGTCCACGACGGTGTCGGTGTCGATCTCGGCCGGGTCGTCGGCGTCGACGTCGTCGGTCAGCTCGATGTCGGCCTCAAGCTCGATGTCGGCGTCGAGTTCGAGATCGGTGTCCAGCTCGTCGGCGTCTGCGGCCGCCTCGGCGGGTACCGGGGCGGCGGGCTCCTTGGCCGCCTTCTGGCCCCGCTTGCGGGGTGCGGCCGTGCCGTTGGCGGTGGATGCCGCCGCGGTGCTCGACTTCGTCCGTGGCTGGGTCACGGTCGCCTCCTGGCCGACCGCCGGGCGGGACGTGGTCTCGGCCGCTCGCTTGCGCTTCTTGGCGGGGGCGCTGGCCGGGGCCGCGGTGGCGTCCACTACGGCGGTCACGGTTTCCGGCTGTTCCTTCGCCGCGGCTGCCGTCTTGGCCCGCGGTGCTGCCTTGCGCCGGTTGAGCCGGCGCTTGGCGGGAGCGGAGTCGGCGGCGCCCACGGCGACCGTCACGCCCTCCTTGCTCAGACTGCGCAGGACTGCCTGGGCCTTCGACATGGGGATCTCGGCCTCCTCGAAGGCTCGGCGCACGTCCTCGGGCTCAAGGTACCCCTGGGACCGTCCACGCTCGATCAGCTGCTGGATGACAGGCTCAGGCAGCTCGGACTGCTTTGAGCGGGTCGAACTGGCAGGCGACACAAACACCTCTCGAACGGACGTGTGGCGAGATTGTGGACCCGGCGGCCCTCGCGGGCGCGAGCCCGCAGCAACGTGCAGGCGATGACATGCAATTTTGACACGGCACCGCGGGGACGACACGCCCCCCGTGGCGCGAGGGTCGGCTCGACCCGCAGGTCGCTGCTCTCCACCATAGGCGGCTGAGATGAGTTCTTCGTACGGTCAGTTGTCCCGGATCGGGATGTGGACGGCGAGCAGTGTGACGTCGTCATCCTGCTCATAACCTGCGAGCATGCGCTCCACGAGATATTCGATCAAGCGATCGGGGTCGCCGGCCTGATCGGCGGGCGCGGCGGCGCCGACCGTCACAAGTGTGTCAAGACCCGTCCCCACCCCTCGCTTGCGATTCTCCACCAGGCCGTCGGAGTACAGCACCAGCGTGCTGCCCGGCGGCATCGTGAACCCCCGGCCCTCGTACGGCTCCCCGCCGTTCGGCACGCCCAGCGGAGTGCCCGCCTCCTCGGCGAACAGCTCCGCCGCGCCGCCCCCGCCCAGCAGCAGCGGCGGCGGATGGCCCGCACTGGCGTACACCCCCTCGCCCGTGGCGGGGTCGAGCACGAAGTACGCCAGCGTCGCGACCTGGTCCTCCCGCTCGGTGGCGGTGAAGACCCGGTCCAGGCCGCTCAGCACGGCGCCCGGGTCCGGGTCGGCGTACGCCAGCGCGCGAAGCGCGTTGCGCACCCGGCTCATTCCGGCCGCCGCCTTCAGACCCTTCCCCATCACGTCGCCCACCACACCGGCCAGCCTGCCGTCGGGCAGCACGAACGCGTCGTACCAGTCGCCGCCGACCTGCACATGCTGGGTGCCCGAGCGGTACATGCGCCCGAAGCGCAGCCCGGCCACATCCGGCAGCGTGTCGGGCAGCAGGCTCAGCTGGAGGGTCTCGGCGGCGCTGTGCTCGCGCTCGTACATCTGCGCGCGCTCCACCGCGAGCGCGCACTGCCCGGCCAGCGCCTCCAGGAACACCCGCTCCTCGTCGGAGATCCGCCGGGTGTGGCCGAAGGAGAACCGCAGCGCCCCGAGCACCGAGCCCGCGGCCAGTAGCGGCAGCCCGACCCACGCCCGCTCGTCGGTGTGCGCCAGGAAGTCCTCGGCGTCCGGCGAGGACTCCAGCAGCCGCCGAAGCTGCTCGGGATCCTCCACGATCACCGGGCGCCGCTCGTTCACCGCGATCGTCATCACGCTGGGCACGTCCAGCGCCTGGACGGGCGCCGGGGCGCCCGGCACGTCGGGGACGCCCTCGGGGTTGACCAGCCGCAGCCGCAGCCGCTCCCGGTCGAGCAGCGCCACCGCGGCGCGGTCGACGCCGACCGAGGCGACGCCGACCTCGCCGATGACGCGCACCACCTCGCTGACGGTGAGCGCCTCGGCCAGCTGTGAGGTGGCCTGCTGGAGGCGCGCCGTGCGCAGCGCCGCCTCGCTCAGCTGCTGGGTGAGGCGCTGGCGCATCTCGTCGGCCTCGCGCTGCTGGGTGACGTCGGTGTTGGCGCCGACCCACTCCACCACCTCGCCGCCGCGGATGATCGGCACGGCGTGCGACTCGAAGCTGCGGTAGCCGCCGTTGCGGGTGCGCACGCGGAAGCGGGTGTCGACGCTGGTCCGCGTCGCGACCGCCTGGCGCCACTGGGAGCGGACGCGGTCCAGGTCGTCGGGGTGCAGGGTCTCCATCCAGCCGTCGCCCAGGTACTCGGGCAGGTCCTGGCCGGTGATGGCCCGCCACTCCGGGGAGTCCTCGCGGATCTGGCCGTCGGGCGCGGCCACCCAGATCACCTGGGTGCTGGCCTGCACCAGCGAGCGGTACCGCTCCTCGCTGCGGCGGACGTCCTCCTCGGCGGCCCGCTGGTCGGTGACGTCGATGGCGATCATCGCGATGCCGTCGATGACGCCGTCGTCGTCATGGGAGGGGAACCACGACAGCGACCAGTGCTGGACCGGCTCGCCCGGGGTGCGGTGGCTGCCGTTGGCGGCGCTCTCGCCGTCCAGGACGCGGCGCAGCGCCGCCTCGTGGGCGGCGCCGGCGCCCGCCGGCAGCACCTCGGAGGGGCGGCGGCCGAGGCAGTCGGCCTCCTCCAGGCCGTAGACCTGGGCGAGGGTGGCGTTCACGCGCTGGAAGGAGAGGTCGGGAGCGAAGAAGGCGAAACCGACCGGCGCGCGCTTGAGCAGCGCGGACAGCAGATTGGTGTCGGCGGCTCCCAGCTTGGCCAGGCCGTTGCGCTGCGAGGGGACGGACGTCTCGGTGCTCATGGTGGACACCTCCGTCACGCGCCGCTCACTACCACCGATTGGCCTTCCATCACCGCCGGTGACAGGCTAGCGCTCTGCTTCCCGACACGACACCTCGCGGGTGTCCGGCGATGTCCGAATACCTGCCGCCGCCCTCGTCCGGGCGCCGACCGCGTCGGCTCCGCGGCCAGGGGGGCGGCGGTGCCGGCACGGTGCGGATCCGCCGCCGCACCGGCCGGACTCCCTGGTCGGGGGGACGAGGGGGTGCGGCCGCGCGTCGGCGCCGGAGGCTCCGGCCTGTACATGGTATGCGTTCATGCCCTTCCGCGGCGGCGTGAACGGTTCCGTGCCGGTTGTTTACTCCGGTTTGGCGGCCGTTCGCTCCCGCGGCGGGCGCGGCGGCGGCCCGAAGGCGCGTGGCGGGGCGAAGGCGGCGCCGGGAGCGTATCGGGCGCGACCGGGCCAACCGACAATGCTGCCACGGCCGGGCCCCGCGGCGACAGGTATCGGCCGCAGCGATTGCGCTGAGTTGACGAAACGATGACCGCACCCCTTGACGCCTCACGAGAGACGGCCCGGCTCTCTTGACACCCGGCTCACAGCGGGTGGAATGGGATTGCGAGCCGGCCCGTGACATTACCGTGATCACCGGCCCGGTTCGCCCAATCGCGAGGTCGGCGCCGACACCACGACGGTGGTGGTCGTCGTGCGGTCGGCGGCAGCGCACATCCGGTCGAGGGGGGCTGGCCCATGACGGTGGACATGCTCGGAGTGTCGGACTACGAACGGGTGACGGCGGAGCTCTCATGCGAGTTCAGCGGCCTCCCCGAGACGGCGGTGCACCGCTGCGTGTCGAACGCGCGGGCGTGCGCGCGGCACCTGGGCATCGCGGTGACCCCTGACCTGGTGGCGGGGATCGCCCGCGAGCACCTCCAGGGCATCGCCAAGTCGCAACCCCCCTCGGGCCCGCCCACCATCGTGGGGCCCGGCCGGCCGAGCGAGTCGGCCGGCGACGTCGGCTAGCGGACCCGATCGCCTTTTTGGGCGGACCGGTCGGTCCGAACACCGATAATGTGCGCAGCGCCCCTGCCCACATGGATATCGGGAGGACCGTCCGCCGTGAGTCCCAGCCACCGCCGCCAGCCTGATGAGGACTCCTGGCGCCCGGACGGCTCGGGCGCGGGCGGCTCCGGTCCGGGCGGCGGCTCGGGCCCGCACCCCGCCGGCACCGCGACCGACCCGGTGGCGCCGCCGCCGGACGAACTCTTCGCCGAGATGCTGCGCGCCGCCCGCAGCCTGCTGGCGATCCGCTCCCCGCTCGAAGCCGAACTGGTGGTCAGCAAGCTGCTCGGTTCGTGGTGGGGCAACCGTCTGATCAGCGGCGACGCCGAGCAGCTGTTCGGTGAGGGCCTGGTGGGCCACGCCGCCCGTGCCGGCACCCCGGCGGCGCTGGCCCTGCTCACCGGCATCGCCTCGCTCGGCACGGTGCGCCAGTCGGCCGCCGCCGAGCACGCCGCGCTCCGGCTGATCCGCGACGGCGTGCCCCGGCCCGGCTGGGCCGAGAGCCTGGGCGCGGTCGAGGCGCACGAGTGCCACGTCTCGCGCACCCTGTACGGCGACTCCGACGAGCTGATCTGCACCTTCAGCTACCGGGGCGAGGCGGCGCACGCGCTGATCGCCGTGATCGACTACAACTCCGGCGGGATGCTGCGCGACGCCTGGGTCACCTCCAAGCTGGACCGCCTGTTCGCACACGTCCGCGCGCAGGCGGCCAGCGACCCCATGGCGCGCTTCGAGCCGATGGACCCGGTGCGGGCGCGCGGCCTGCTGGAGGAGGCGCTGGCCGAGACCAACGCCGCCGCGGTGCCGAAGGTGAGCGAGGGCTTCGCCGGGTACCACGCCCTGGTGCGCTCGCGGATCCGGGCGCTGCCGCCCAACCGGCGGCGCCGTCCGCTGCACCCGGTGTACGGCCGCGACCGGCGGGCCACCCTGGCGGCGCGGTTCCTCGCCTCGGCGGAGGCGGCCGAGCTCTCCGACAGCTACACCGCCGGGCGCTGCGTCGACCAGATCATCGACTACGGCTGCGACGCCGACTTCGGCCGCCCGCTGCGGATCAGCCCGGTCAAGACGGAGCTGTTCCTGCTCACCTGGCTGCCGCGCAAGGTCATCCTGACCCCGGCCGAGCAGGAGGCGATGCCGCACGTCCTGGCGGCGTGGACCCGGTGGGCCGGGCGGGTGGGCGAGCTGCCGGCCGAGGCGATCCGGGCGGTGCTGGACACCCTGTGGGAGTCCACCGAGCCCTTCAGCGCCGCCTACCGCGACCCGGCGTCCTACGGGGTCGACTGGTCGGTGCTGCCGCGGCTGCTGCCCGACGGCGATCTTGAGGCGCTGCCGCGCCGGATGTTCGCCTTCCCGCTGCTCACCGGCGTGCACGGCGATCTCGACCTGGACGAGCTCGACCCGTGCGAGCCCGCCGACCGCCGCCGGCTGCTCCGCCTGGACCACATGGACCTGCCCGAGCCGCCGGCTCCGGGCGCGGACGCGGCGGCTGAGGGCGCCGCGGCCGAGGCCGAGCGGCACCTCGACCGCCACGACGAACTGGCCACCCGGCTGTGGGACGGCGATCCGCCGCAGCTGTGGGAGGCGGCCGAGCGGCTGCTCGACCAGGGCGAGCAGCGGCTCGACGTGCTGCACCGGCTGATCGACGCCCTCACCGCCGCGGCCGGCGACGACGCCGCCCTGGTGCGGGCGCTCGACGAGCTCTAGGCCGGGCGCGCCGCCCCGCTCATCGGCCCGGCACGGCCTCGGCCGCGGCGCCCAGCGCGGATCTGCGGTAGGCGCTCGGCGCCATGCCGTAGGCGTCGCGGAACAGGCGGCTGAAGGCGGCGGCGTGCGCGAAGCCCCAGCTCGCGGCGATGCGGTGCACCGCCGTCCCCGACAGGGCCGGGTCGGCGAGGTCGCGGCGGGCCCGTTCGAGCCGCCGGCCGCGGATCCAGCTGGAGACGGTGGTGCCCTGCGCCTGGAACAGACGGTGCAGGTAGCTGAGCGAGATGTGGTGGGCGGCCGCGATCGCGGCCGGGGCGAGGTCGGGTTCGCGCAGGTGCCGCAGGATGAACGCCTGGATGCGCAGGGTCAGCGAGCGGGTATGGGCCTCGGGTTCGAGTGCGCCCTCGGCCTCGAGTTCGTGGGCGAAGACGCTGCTCACGAGGTCGAGCACGATGGAGCCCAGCCGCCGGGCGTCGGCGGGGCTGTAGTTGTCGGCCTCGCCGCGGGTCACCAGCCGGGTGGCGAGGCCGGCCAGCAGGCCGCCGACACCGTCGCTCGCCGGTATCCGCCGCCCGAGCAGCCGCCGGAGCTGCCGCTCCGGCAGCGGCAGCAGCTCCTGGGGGACGGCGACGGCGCACATCTGGACGGAGCGCCGCCCGCCGGGCGCGGCGAGCACGGCGCTGTCCACCTGTTCCAGGGCGTGGATCTGGAGTTCGCCCACGCCCACGGCGCTCTCGCGGCCGGCCCAGGCGGTGTGGAAGCTCCCTTGCAGCGGCATGACGACCTGGTACACGCGCGCCCACTCGGGCGGTGGGGGCGCCGTCCGGCGCAGCCGCAGCGGCGGCAGCGACTTCCAGCCCGCGTGCACGGCGCCGAGCCGCAGATCGCGCTCGTAGGCGGTGAAGCCGGACGCGCGGGAGGGGTCGTCGGGGAACTCCGCCCGGAACGGGGTGTCGCGCAGCCGCGCCCGCCAGCGGCCCAGCCGCTCGGGTTCGGGCAGGTCGTCGGTTTCGAAGACGGTCTCGATCACCCTGGCCCCCGTTTCCGTACGCCGAACGCGGGCGCGCGGCTCACGGCACCCGGTTGGAAGGACGAACCGGTCCGCCGGAATCATTCCGGCGCGGACGGCCGGAACCGGCCGCAGGGGGCGAGAGAGCGGGCGCGCCGCGCCTCCGCCGGGACCGCCGCCGCGCCCGCGGACGAAGGGCGCGGCGGCGGACGCCTCAGCGCGGGGCGGGCACCGGCGGCTCGGCGGCGAGCAGCGCGGGCACCTGCTCGCTGGCCTCCTTCACGTCCTTGACCGTGTCGACACCGCGCCAGAAGCCGTTGATGCGGTACCCGGCCAGCTCGCGGCGGGCGGCGAGCTCGGGGAAGGTGGTGGACTCGTGGTCGCCCTTGTCGGGCAGCAGCGGGGTGACGTGCGGCTCGAACAGGTAGACGCCGGCGTTGATCCAGAACGGCAGCAGCGGGCTCTGGGTGAAGCCCTCGATGACGCCGTCGTCGTCGACGTCGACGATGCCCCAGCTGGTGCGGTACTGGGCCAGCGCGAGGGTGACCGCGCCGCCGCGGGCGAGGTGGAAGTCGGTGAACTCCTCCAGCGGGAACCAGGTCAGGATGTCGCCGTTGAGGGCGAAGTAGCGGTCGTCTCGGTCGGGCAGCCCGGAGGCGGCGTACTTGAGCGCGCCGCCCCGGCCCAGCGGCTCGTCCTCCACCAGCAGGGTGATCCCGAGCCCGCGCTCGCGGTCGCCCAGGTACTCGCGCAGCACCTCGGCCTTGTAGCCGCAGGAGATGACGACCTGCTCCACACCGTGGCGCTCCAGCCAGTCCAGCTGGTAGTCGATGATCGGCCGGTCGGCCACCTCGACCATCGCCTTGGGCCGGGTGTCGGTGTAGGGACGCAGCCGCGTCGCCTGGCCGCCCGCGAGGATCACAGCCTGCTTTACCTGGGTGGATGAACCGCTCATGAGCGGGACACTAGCAAGACCGGCCCCCTGCCGGATCGGGGTTCACCCTGATTTCATCCCCGGCGGGGCGGGCTCAGTTCCGGGTGATCTCGCGGTAGGCGTCGCGGAGGTCCTCGCCGGTGACGGTGGTGAGGTCGTCGGCCGTCGCCGCCTCGCCGAGTTCGTTGGTGACGCGCAGGTCGCGGAAGGAGCACGCCTTCTCGAACAGCGAGCGCGCGAAGCGCCCGTTGCCGAGTTCGTCGATCCAGCCCTCGGCGCAGACGTAGCCGAAGATCTGGTCGAGGTCCTCGGCCGCCGCCTCATCGAAGCGGTCGCCCGCGGCGGCGGCCAGGTGCTCGGCGATGGCGCGCAGCTCGCGCGGCGAGTAGCTGGGGAAGGTCACCCGCACGTTGAAGCGCGAGGCCAGCCCGGCATTGCTGGCCAGGAAGCGGTCCATCTCGCTCGAGTAGCCGGCCAGCACGATCACCAGCCGGGAGCGGTCGTCCTCGGCCCGCTTGAGCAGGGTCTGGATGGCTTCGGAGCCGAAGGCGTCGCCGCCGCTGTAGCCGGGGTTGGCCAGCGCGTAGGCCTCGTCCACGAAGAGCACGCCGCCCATCGCGGAGTCGATCAGCTTGTTGGTCTTCACCGCCGTGGAGCCAAGGTGCTCGCCGACCAGGTCGGCGCGCTGCGCCTCCACCACCTCCGGCCGGGAGAGCAGGCCGAGTGCGGCGAAGACCCGCCCCAGGATGCGGGCCACGGTGGTCTTGCCGGTGCCGGGCGGACCGGTGAACACGAAGTGCCGCATCGGCGGGTGGGAGCGCAGGCCCTGGGCCTGGCGGAGCCGGGCCGCCTGCAGCTGGGCGACGATCGACCTGACCTGCTGCTTGACCGGGTCGAGCCCGATCATGCCGTCCAGCTCGGCCAGCGCCTCCTCCACCGACGGGGTCTCGGCGTAGCCGCGGAAGCGGGCGGTGAGCTGCGCGTAGGCGGCGTCGACGTCCTCGCCCCTGATGGTGACCAGCTGCTCGGGCGTCGGCGCGCCGCCGGCCCCCACCACCCGCACGTCGCGCGCCTGGGCGGCCTGGGCCACCAGCGAGCGGACGAAGCGGCCGTTGCCCAGCTCGTCCACGATGCCGCGCTCGACGGCCTCCTCCAGGCGCCGCCACAGCACCGGGCGGGCGTCGGGGTCGAGCTGGTCGCCGCGGGCCTCGGTGCGCGACTCCGCGATCTGCAGCAGCTCGGCCGGGCTGTAGCTGGGGAAGTGCACCCGGGTGCCGAAGCGCGAGCTGAGGCCGGGGTTGGAGCCGAGGAAGGACTCCATCTCCTTCTCGTAGCCCGCCAGCACGATGACGAGGTTGTCGCGGTCGTCCTCGGCCCGCTTGAGCAGGGTCTGCACCGCCTCGTTGCCGAAGCGGTCGGGCTGGCCGTCGCCGGCGTTCACCAGGGAGTACGCCTCGTCGATGAACAGCACCCCGCCCAGGGCGCGGTCGACCGCCTCGTTGGTCTTCAGCGCGGTGGCGCCCAGGAACTCCCCGACCAGGTCGGCGCGCTGCGCCTCGACCACGTAGGGGGTGGGCAGCAGCTCGAAGGAGTAGAAGATGTTGGCGATGATGCGGGCCACGCTGGTCTTGCCGGTACCGGGCGGGCCGACGAAGACGAAGTGGCGCAGCGGCTTCTCGGTGCTGTAGCCGGCCTCGGCCCGCATCCTGGCCGCCTCGATGGAGGCGGCGATGGACCGGATCTGCTGCTTGACCGGCTCCAGGCCGATCATGTTCTCCAGCTCGGCCAGCGCCTCCTGCACCGACATCCGCGGCGGCGGCGCGTCGTGCCCAGCGCCCGAGGGAGCCGGCAGGTAGGGCGCCGCGCCGGCCGGCGCCTGCTGGCGCTGCTGGACGGGCTGTCCCTGCGTCTGCTGCGGGCCGCCCGGCGCCGCGGCGGCCGGGCGGCCGCCGGGCCGCTGCGGCTGCTGCCTGCGGGCGGCCTGGCGGGCGGCCGAGGCGCGGACCAGCAGCACGGCCGCGGCCGCCACCGCCGCGGCGACGGCGCCGGCCACCGCGCCGAGGAACATGTGGGTGGCGGCGAGCACCGCGGTGCCGAGCACCAGGGCGGCGCCGAGGCTGAGCCCGGTGGTCTGCCAGGCGGGGAAGGCGCGCAGCCGGGACGCGACCAGCGCGACCGGCAGCGGGAGCAGCATCAGCAGCACGACGGAGATGTCGGCCCGGTTGGCGGCCGAGAGTCCGAACAGGCCGAACACCTGGAAGGCGGCCGCCGACCAGACCGCGCAGATGAGCAGGGTGGCGGCGGCATCGGCCGAGCGCATCAGCGCCACCACCAGCAGTACCGCCACGAGCGCGAGCGGGAAGATCAGCCCGATGTCGGTGAGCGCCCCCGCCACCAGGGCGGCCAGCAGCACGGCGCCGCCGGCGATCAGCCGGGTGCGCAGCGGCACCGCGCGGTAGGCGGCACGGACGCGTTCGAGCAGAGGAGTCCCCGAGGCCCCACCCGCCGGCCGGGGTCTGTCGTTGTACCGCATCGCGCCTCTCCGCCCGTGTCCGTCGCCCCCAACCTAGGGCGCCCGCCGCGCTCGCGCGAGCCTCACCCGAGGTGTCGGCCACCCTACGGGGCGTCGGCGACGGCCGTCGATGATCTCCGCGGCACGGGACGGCGCCGCCGGGCGTCACAGGAGTTCGAGCTGGTTCCCTCCGGCGGCGCCCTCCTGCCCGGGCCGCCGCACCCGCAGGTGGCGCCACCTGGGGAGGTCGTCCAGGTAGGCCCAGCTCATCCGGTGGTGCGGGGTGGGTCCGTGCAGGTCGAGGGCTGCCCGGTGCACCGGCGAGGGGTAGCCCACGGCGGTGTCGAAGGCGTACTCGGGGTGGTCGGCGGCCAGCGCCGCCATCAGGCCGTCCCTGCGCACCTTGGCCAGCACGGAGGCGGCGGCCACCGAGACGCTGGTGAGGTCGGCCTTGATCTGGGTGCGCACCCGCCAGGGGCGGCCGAGGTAGTCGTGCTTGCCGTCCAGGATGACCGCGTCCGGCCGCACCGGCAGCAGCCGCAGCGCCCGCTGGGCGGCGGTGCGCAGGGCCGCGGTCATGCCCAGTTCGTCGATCTCGGCGGGGCTGGCCGAGCCGTAGGCGTGCGCGCTGACCCAGCCCTCCAGCAGCCCGGCCAGCTCGGTGCGGCGCTTGGGCGCCAGCAGCTTGGAGTCGGTGAGGCCCTCGGGCGGCGGCGAGAGGTCGGTGACGGCGGCGCACACCATGACGGGCCCCGCCCAGGCGCCGCGCCCCACCTCGTCGACGCCCGCGACGACCCGGGCGCCGGCCCGGCGCAGCTCGGTCTCGATCGCGTAGTCGGGCGGTTCCACGGCCATGCCCCCCATTGTGCCGGTCTCCGGCCGGCCCCGGGCCCGGAACGGGCGTCCGGGGCGCTCGCGGCGGGGCGGCGGCGCCGGGCGGTCGGTGCCGCGGCGGCCGCGGCCCGCTAACCTCTGGTGCCGTGACCCGCCTGATCCTCGCCTCCGCGTCCCCTACCCGGCTCAGTGTGCTGCGCGCCGCGGGCCTGGACCCGGAAGTGCTGGTCAGCGGGGTGGACGAGTCCGCCGTGCGGGCCGACTCCCCCGCGCACCTGTGCCTGGCGCTGGCCACTGCCAAGGCCGAGGCGGCCGCGGAGCGCGCGGGCGCGGGCGACGCGGTGCTGCTGGGCTGCGACTCCGTGCTGGAACTTGACGGAGTCGCCTACGGCAAGCCCGCCTCCGCTGAGGAGGCGGTGCGGCGCTGGGAGGCGATGGCGGGCCGCACCGGCGTGCTGCGCACCGGCCACCAGGTCATCCACCTCGGCACCGGCGCCCGGGCGGGCGCGGTGGGCTCCACCTCGGTGCGCTTCGGCCGGCCGGGTGCGGCCGACATCCGCCGCTACGCCGCCAGCGGCGAGCCCGAGCGGGTGGCCGGCGCGTTCACCCTCGACGGGCTCGGCGGCTGGTTCGTGGACGGCATCGACGGCGACCACGGCAATGTGCTCGGCGTCTCGCTGCCGCTGCTGCGCCGGCTGCTGGCCGACGTGGGCGTCAACGTCACCGCGCTGTGGCGGGCGCCCTGAGCCTGCCGGGAGCCGTCAACTGGAGGTGGGGCCGATGTCGGAGACGCGCGGCGGCTGGGTCAGACGCGGGGTGCGCCGGGCGCGGGACGCGTCCGGGCGCGGGCGCCCGCCGTCGGATCCCGAGCCGTCGATGGCCGAGCGGCCGCTGCCCGACGAGGTGACACCCGAGGACAGCGTCGTGGACGCGGCCATCTACCGCGACGGCGAGCGGGTGGAGTCCCCGCCCACACTGGCCGACACCTACCGGCGGATGCGCGAGGCGCCCGACACCCTGGCGTGGATCGGGCTGTTCCAGCCCGGCGAGGCGCGGCTGCACGCGGTGGCGCAGGAGTTCGACCTGCATCCGCTGGCCGTCGAGGACGCGGTGGTGGCGCACCAGCGGCCCAAGCTGGAGCGCTACGGCGACACCCTCTTCGTGGTGCTGCGCGCCGCCCGCTACCTCGACGACGCCGAGGAGGTCGAGTTCGGCGAGCTGCACCTGTTCGTGGGCCCCCGCTTCGTGCTTACCGTGCGGCACGGCCGCGCCCCCGACCTGGGCGCGGTGCGGCGCCGGATGGAGGAGAACCCCGAGCTGCTGCGGCTGGGCCCCGAGGCGGTGCTGTACGCGGTGGTGGACTGGGTGGTCGACGGGTACGCGCCGGTGGTCGCCGGGCTGCAGAACGACATCGACGAGATCGAGACCGAGGTCTTCGGCGGCGACCCCAACGTGTCGCGGCGCATCTACGAGCTGTCGCGCGAGGTGATCGAGTTCCAGCGCGCCACCCGTCCGCTGCTGGACATGCTGGCCGGGCTCGCGGCCGGCTTCGACAAGTACGGCACCGACTCCGAGCTCCAGCGCTACCTGCGCGACGTCGCCGACCACGCCACCACGGTGGCCGAGCGGGTCGACGGCTTCCGGATGATGCTGTCCGACATCCTCACCGTCAACGCCACCCTGGTCGCGCAGGCGCAGAACGAGGAGATCAAGCACCTCACCGAGGCGAGCTTCACCCAGAGCGAGGAGGTCAAGAAGATCTCCTCCTGGGCGGCCATCCTGTTCGCGCCGACCCTCATCGGCACGGTGTACGGCATGAACTTCACCCATATGCCCGAGACGGAGTGGCCGCTGGGGTACCCCTTCGCGGTCCTGCTGATGCTGCTGGTCTGCCTGAGCCTGTACGTCGTCTTCAAACGGCGCGACTGGCTGTGAGCGCGTCCGGGGCCGCCGGGGGCTTCGCCGGGTGCGCCTGGCCGGGCGAGCTGCGCGACTACCAGGCGGCGGCCCTCGACCGGCTGGCCGAGCGCTGGGCCGGCGGGCACCGGCGGGCCTGGATCGTGCTGCCGCCGGGCGCGGGCAAGACCCTGGTCGGGCTGGAGGCGGCCAGGCGGCTGGGCCGGCGCACGGTGGTGCTGGTGCCCAACACCGCCATCCAGGGCCAGTGGCTGCGGCAGTGGGGCGCGTTCACCCCGGCGACGGTGCGGGCCGGCACCTCGCGCGAGCTGGACGCCGAGGTGACCGTGCTGACCTACCAGGCCCTGGCCGTGTTCGAGCCCGAGGAGGAGGTCTCGGAGGAAGGGGCCGAGGACGGCCCGGTCCGGCCGGCGCGGCGCAGCGGGCTGCTGCACCGGCTGCACCCCAACGGCGCCGAGTTGGTCGCCGCGCTGCGCGGCGCCGGGCCGATCACCCTGCTGCTGGACGAGTGCCACCACCTGCTCCAGGTGTGGGGGCGGCTGGTCAGCGAGGTGGTGCGCGGGCTGCCCGACGCGCACGTGGTGGGCCTGACCGGCACGCCGCCGCCCAGCCTCAGCACCGAGCAGGCCGCGCTGGTGCGCTCGCTGTTCGGCACGCCGATCGTGGGCGCGTCCATCCCGGCGCTGGTCCGCGACGGCCATCTGGCGCCCTTCGCGGAGCTGGCCTGGCTGGCGAGCCCCACCCCGGTCGAGCGCGACTACATCGCGGCCGAGGCCACCCGCTTCGCCGAGCTGCGCACCGACCTGATGCGCCCCGACTTCGCCACCACCCCGTTCCCGCAGTGGCTGGACCGCCGCTTCGTGGACCGGCCCGTCGGGTCCGGCGACGACGACGGCTCCGGCGGCCGGCGGCTGGACTGGGACCGCTTCGCGCACGCCGAACCCGAGCTGAGCGACGCGGCGCTGCGGCTGCACCACGCCGGGCTGCTGGCGCTGCCGCCGGGCGCGCGCCTGCGCGAGCAGCACCGACACCCGCCCGACGCGGCCGACTGGGTGCGGCTGCTGGACGACTACGTGCGCCACGCGCTGCGCCCCAGCGGCGAGCCGCGCGACGAGGAGGCGCTGGCGGCGATCCGGCGGGCGCTGCCCTCCATCGGCCACAACCTCACCCGGCGCGGCGTGCGGCCCGGCCCCAGCCCGGTGGACCGGGTGCTGGCGCGCAGCGCGTCCAAGGCGCACGGCGCGGTCGAGATCGCGGCCGCCGAGTCGGCGGCGCTGGGCGACCGGCTGCGCTGCCTGGTGCTGTGCGACCACGAGCGGGCGACGGCGCGGCTGCCGGCCCGGCTGGACGGCGTGCTGGCGCAGGAGGCGGGCTCGGCCTGGCTGCTGCTGGAGACGCTGGCCGAGGACGCCCGCACCGCCGACCTGGACCCGGTGCTGGTCACCGGGCGCAGCGTCGCGGCCGCCACCGCGGCGGCGGAGCGCTTCACCGCCTGGCTGGCCGAGCGCCGCCCCGAGCTGCGCCTGGCGGTGGAGCCGGCCGAGCGGCCCGGGCTGGCGCGGGTGGAGGGCGCCTGGTCGTCGCGCACCTGGGTGCGGCTGGTCACCGAGTACTTCGAGCAGGGCGGCACCCGGCTGCTGGTGGGCACCCGCGGGCTGCTCGGCGAGGGCTGGGACGCGGCCCGGGTGAACACCCTGGTCGACCTGACCACGGTCACCACCCTGACCTCGGTGGTGCAGACCCGGGGCCGGGCGCTGCGGCTGGATCCGGAGTGGCCGGAGAAGTCGGCGAACGTCTGGACGGTGGTGTGCGTCACCGACGAGCACCCCAAGGGCGCAGCCGACTGGGACCGCTTCGTACGCAAGCACGACGGCTACTTCGCGCCGGGCCCCGACGGAACCGTCGCGGCCGGGGTGGCGCACGTCGACGCGGCGCTGTCGCCCTTCGCGCCGCCGCTGCCGGCCGGCTTCGACGCCTTCAACGCGCGGATGCTGGTCCGGGCCGGCGACCGCGACGCGGTCCGCGAGCAGTGGCGGATCGGCACCGGCTACGCCGACGAGCCGGTGCGCACGCTGCGGATCAGGGTCCGCCGCGCCGCGCCCGCGGCGCCGGCCGTGCCGGCCGTGCGCGCCGGGGCGCCGGCCCTGCCCGCGGCGGTGCTGACGCCGCACGGCGTGCGGGTGGGGCCGGCCCTGTTCGACCCGCGCCGCCCGGCCGCCATCGAGCACTACCGGCACACCCCGGTGCCGCCGCCGATGATGCTGCCGTGGCTGCTCGCCATGGCGGCCATCGCCGCCGTGCTGGCCGGGGTGGCCGGCGGCAGCGCCGTGCTCGCGCCGGCGCTGGGGGCGCCGCTGGCGGCGGGCGCCTGCGCCTGGCAGCTGGACCAGCGACGG
Source organism: Allonocardiopsis opalescens (assembly GCF_003002095.1). Classification (GTDB taxonomy): domain Bacteria; phylum Actinomycetota; class Actinomycetes; order Streptosporangiales; family Streptosporangiaceae; genus Allonocardiopsis; species Allonocardiopsis opalescens. The sequence goes on from NZ_PVZC01000006.1 coordinate 472,017, forward strand.
CGGTACCGGGCGCGGGTGCGCCGGGTCGACGAACTGCGCCGGCGGGCCCGCGCCGAGCGGCGGGCGCGGGCCGCCGAACTGCTCGACCTGGCCGCCGAACCGGGGCTGGCCCGCTTCGCCTACGCCGTCGCCGACGCGCTCAAGGCCGCCGGGCACTCCTCGGCCGGCGCCGAGGGCGTGCGGCTGCGGCTGGACGCCGACGGCACCTACCAGCTGTCGCTGGCGGGCGCGGGGCCGGAGTCCTCGCAGGTCTTCGCCGAGGCGCTCGACGAGGTGGTCTCGCCGATGGCGGCACCGCGCTATGTGATGCCCCGCCATGTGCTGACCGGCACGGACGAGGCGCGCCGGGCGGCGCTGGCCGCCTGGCTGGCCGGGCGGCCGCTGCCGGTCGGCGTCGTGTACCACGCGGTGCCGACGGTGCTGGGCCGCAACCGCGCGGGCGCCGGCGCCTTCGCCGACGCCTGGCGGCGCTGGGTCTCCGACGGCGAGCCGCTGTACACCGGCTCGCCCGAGGGCGAGGGCGTGCTGGTCACCCACCGGGGCGAGGACCCCCTCCAAGCGGAGACCATGCTCCGCCTGTCGTGGTCGTGACGGCGGCGGGAGGGGCCCGGGACCGGGCTCAGACCTTGGTGGCGCCCATCAGGGCGGCGGAGAGGTCGCCGTAGCGGTAGACGCCGGTGATGCGGCCGTCGCGCAGGGTGAAGAGGGTGGCGGTCTCCTCGGGCTCGCCGAGCGCGCCGCCGTCCTCGACCGGCACCCGCGCCGTCTGCTCGGCGATGATCTTGTCGCCGAACTGGAAGACCTGCTCGGCGTGGAGCTGGATCCCCGAGGCGCCCACCCAGTCGCGCAGCAGGGCGCGGCCGCCGCCGGCGGCGGCCTGCGGGCCGGCCACCGCGACGTCCTCGACGGCGAGGGCGGCGGCCCGGTCGGGATCGGCGGCGTTCACGGCGGCCTCGAACTCGGCCACCAGTTCGCGCGCCTCCATGGTGCGTACCGGCTGGTCTGTCGGTGCGTCGGCCATCGGCTTTCCCTTCCCCTCGCGGTTGCGCTCGGCATCGCTCCGGCGGCGTCCTGCCGCGGCGGAGGCGTCGAGCGGCACCCCGAACCGTCCCGCACTCACGTACGGGGACCGCGACCTTACCGTCCGCACAGCCGATACGACGAATTCCATCACACCGAGTGATCGTACGCGCGCATGGAGCGACGGTGTGTGCACACGCGTCGGAGAGTCGGGGCCTGCGGCCCGCCGGGCGCCGCTGCTCAGCCCCCGGTGATGTACGCCTCGAGCTGCTGGTGGTCGTGTTCGAGCTGGCTGATCCGGCTCTTGACCACGTCGCCGATGCTGACGATCCCGACCAGCCGCCCGCCGTCGAGGACGGGCAGGTGCCGGAAGCGCCCCTCGGTCATCGTGATGGTCAGGCTGTCGACGGTGTCGTCGGGGCCGCAGGTGACGACCGAGGTCGTCATGATCTCCGAGACCGGCCGGTCCAGCAGGCCGGCGCCCTGCTCGTGCAGCCGCCTGACCACGTCCCGCTCCGAGACGATCCCGGCCGGCGGCGCCTCGGTGCCCTCCTCGACCACGACGACGGCGCCGATGTTGTGCTCGGCCAGCCGGGCCAGCAGCTGCCGCACCGTCGTCTCCGGGGCCACCGTGGCCACCGCCGATCCCTTGCTCCGCAACACGTCCGCGATGCGCATGGTGGTGCCTCCGATCCGCGCGTGCCACCCGCATTCCCAGCGGCCCCGCCGGCAAACCGTCCGAAGCGGACCTTCCGGGCACCGGGCCGGACGGCCGCGGCTCCCGGCTACGGCCAGGCCAGGTCGCGCGGGGTCACGCCGCCGAGCCGCCGGGCCAGGTGCTCCAGCTTGTCGGGGTTGGCCACCAGCCGCAGATCGCTGACCGCGGTGCCGTCGTCGGTCAGGTCGGGGACGAGGACCATGCGCAGCTCGTCACCGGTCCAGAACAGCAGCGCGGACCCGCCGTTGATCTCGGCGCGCTCCACGCGCATCCGGACGAAGTGCCGGGCGACGCCCTCCAGCAGGCGGAGCACCTTGTCGCGGCCGGTGATCGGGCGGCGCGCCGCGGAGACCTTGCCGCCGCCGTCGGACCAGATGGTGACGTCGGCGGCGAGCAGCTCCTCCAGGCCGCGCAGCTCGCCGTCCTGGGCCGCGTCGAGGAAGCGTTCGACCAGCTCGCGGCGCTTGCCGTCGTCGGCGCCGAAGCGGGCGCGCCCCTCGCGCACCCGCTCCCCGGCCCGGTGGTAGAGCTGGCGGCAGTTGGGCTCGGACAGGTCCAGGGTCCGCGCGATGTCGCCGTAGCCGTAGCCGAAGGCCTCGCGCAGCACGAACACGGCGCGCTCGGCGGGGGTGAGCCGTTCCAGCAGCACCAGCAGCGCGAAGGAGACGGAGTCGCGCCGCTCCACCGTGTCGAGCGGGCCGAGCGCGTCGCCGGAGGTCTCCACCGGCTCGGGCAGCCACGGCCCGACGTAGCGCTCGCGCCGCGCCCGCGCGGAGGTGAGCGCGGTGAGGCAGAGATTGGTGACGACCTTGGTCAGCCAGGCCGGCGGTGAGGCGATCTGCTCCTGGTCCGCCCCGTTCCAGCGCAGGAAGGCCTCCTGCACCGCGTCCTCGGCCTCCGCGGCCGAGCCGAGCAGCCGGTACGCGAGCCCGAACAGCCGTCCGCGCTGCCCTTCGAAGGTCTCGACGGCATCCGTGGTGGTCACGTTCCCAGTCTGCCAGCGAGCCTCAGCGAGGCGGAGTCGGGGCCGCGGCAAGCGCCGCGGCCCCGACCCGGACCCGACCCGGCCTCAGCGGCCGGATCCGGTCAGCTGCACCCGCTGGTGGAGCCGCAGCCCTCGCAGGCGTAGCAGCTGCCGGCCGGGCGCATCTTGGTGCCGCAGGTGACGCAGAGCGGGGCGTCCGCGGTCTGGCCGAGCTTGAGTTCGAGCAGCTCGGTGGAGGTGTGCGCGTCGGCGGGAGCCTCGCGGACTCCGGCCGCCTCGGCCGGGGCGGAGCCGGCGGCCGAGGCGGTCGGGGTGGACTGGCGGTAGCCCTCCACCTCGGCGGCCAGGGCGCTGGGGTCCTCATCGTTGAGCTTGGCGGTGCGCTCGTCGGCGGACAGGATGCCCAGCGCCGCGCGCTCCTCGTACGGCAGGTAGTCCAGCGCCAGCCGGCGGAAGACGTAGTCGATCACCGACTGGGCCATGCGGATGTCGGGGTCGTCGGTGAGACCGGCCGGCTCGAAGCGCATGTTGGTGAACTTCTCGACGTACTTGTCCAGCGGCACCCCGTACTGCAGCGCGATGGAGATGGCCATCGAGAACGCGTCCATCACGCCGGCCAGGGTGGACCCCTGCTTGCCCAGCTTCAGGAAGACCTCGCCCAGGCCGTCGTCGGGGTAGGAGCCCGCGGTGAGGTAGCCCTCGGCGCCGCCGACGGCGAAGGACACCGTCTGGCTGGGCCGCTTCTTGGGCAGCCGCCGCCGCACCGGGCGGTTCACCTCGATGACCTTCGGCTCGGGCGCCGCCTCGGCCTTCTCCTCGCCCTTGCCGCTGGACAGCGGCTGGCCCACCTTGCAGTTGTCGCGGTAGACCGCGAGCGCCTTGAGGCCGAGCTTCCAGCCCTCGAAGTAGATGCGCTCGAAGTCCTCGACGGTCGCCGTCTCGGGCACGTTCACCGTCTTGCTGATCGCGCCGGACAGGAAGGGCTGCACCGCGGCCATCATCCGGACGTGGCCCATCGGCTCGATGAAGCGCCGCCCCATGGCGGTGTCGAAGACCTCGTAGTGCTCCGGCCGCAGCCCCGGCGCGTCCACGACATGGCCGTTCTCGGCGATGTACTCCACGATCGCCTCGGCCTGCTCCTGCTGGTACCCGAGGTTCTTCAGCGCCCGCGGGACGGTGCGGTTCACGATCTGCATCGAGCCGCCGCCGACCAGCTTCTTGAACTTGACCAGCGAGAAGTCCGGCTCGATACCGGTGGTGTCGCAGTCCATCATGAAGCCGATGGTGCCGGTGGGCGCCAGCAGGCTGGCCTGCGCGTTGCGCCAGCCGCTCTTCTCGCCGATCGAGAGCCCGGCGGACCACTCCTTGGCGGCCGCCTCGCCGATGCGGCGGTCGAGGGTGGCGACCGGGCGCAGGTTGTCGTTGGCGGCGGCGTGCTTGCGCATCACCCGCTTGTGCGCGTCGGCGTTCTTGGCGTAGCCGTCGTAGGCGCCGACGACGCCGGCCAGTTCGGCGGAGCGGCGGTAGGCGGTGCCGGTCATCAGCGAGGTGATGGCGGCGGCCAGCGAGCGGCCGCCCTCGGAGTCGTAGGCGTGGCCGAGGGCCATCAGCAGCGCGCCGAGGTTGGCGTAGCCGATGCCGAGCTGCCGGAAGGCGCGGGTGGTCTCGCCGATCTTCTCGGTCGGGAAGTCGGCGAAGGTGATCGAGATGTCCATCGCGGTGATGACGAACTCCACCAGCCGGGTGAACCGGTCGATGTCGAAGCTGTCGTCCTCGCGCAGGAACTTGAGCAGGTTGATCGAGGCCAGGTTGCAGGAGGAGTTGTCCAGGTGGACGTACTCCGAGCAGGGGTTGCTGGCGCTGATCCGCCCGCTCTCGGGGGTGGTGTGCCAGTCCTGGATGGTGTCGTCGTACTGCACGCCGGGGTCGGCGCACTCCCAGGCGGCCTGCGCCATCCGGCGGAACAGCTTCTTGGCGTCGACGCGCTCGATGACCTCGCCGGTCATCCGGGCGCGCAGGCCGAAGTCCTTGCCGTCCTCGACGGCGCGCATGAACTCGTCGGAGACGCGGACGGAATTGTTGGCATTCTGGTACTGGACGCTGGCGATATCCCGTCCGCCCAGGTCCATGTCGAAGCCGGCGTCGCGCAGGGCGCGGATCTTGTCCTCCTCGCGCGCCTTGGTTTGGATGAACTCCTCGATGTCGGGGTGGTCGACGTCGAGGACGACCATCTTGGCCGCGCGGCGGGTGGCGCCGCCGGACTTGATGGTGCCGGCCGAGGCGTCGGCGCCGCGCATGAAGGAGACGGGGCCGCTGGCGGTGCCGCCGGAGGACAGCAGCTCCTTGCTGGAGCGGATCCGGGAGAGGTTCACGCCCGAGCCGGAGCCGCCCTTGAAGATCAGCCCCTCCTCCTTGTACCAGTCCAGGATGGACTCCATCGCGTCGTCGACCGCGAGGATGAAACAGGCCGAGACCTGCTGCTTGGAGGAGGTGCCGACGTTGAACCACACCGGCGAGTTGAAGCTGAACAGCTGGTTGGCGAGGGCGTACTTCAGCTCGTGGTCGAAGATCTCGGCGTCGTCCTCGGTGGCGAAGTAGCCGTACTCCAGGCCGGTGGCGGTGTAGCGGCCGACCACGCGGTCGATCAGCTGCTTGAGGCTCCATTCCCGCTGGGGGGTGCCCACGGCGCCGCGGAAGTACTTGGAGGCGACGATGTTGGAGGCGTTGATCGACCAGGAGGCGGGGAACTCCACGCCGCGCTGCTCGAAGTTGACGGTGCCGTCGCGCCAGTTCGTCATGACGACGTCGCGGCGCTCCCACTCCAGCTCGTCGTAGGGGTGCGTGCCCGGGGTGGTGAACACCCGGCGCATGGTGAGCCCCTTGCCCCTGGCCCGGCGGCCGCCCGCGCCCTCGGCCTCGGGCGCCGCCTTGCCCTGCTTGCCCCTGCGGGCGGTCGGGCCGCTCACCGTCTCGGTCATGTGGTCCCCCTAGTCGTACGGACGATCGACGCCGCGGGCGCGCGCCGGCACGGCGCGCTCCGCGTGATTGCTTTGTGCCGCGAGGGCGGGGTCGGGCCGGCCGGGACGGGCCGACCCTGGGGCTCAGGGGCCGGCGTCCTGCGGTTCCCGGCCGGCCCGCAGTACCTGGATCTCGTTCTCGAAGTCGGCCAGGGACTCGAAGCCCCGGTAGACCGACGCGAACATCAGGTACGCGACCTCGTCCAGCTCGCGCAGCGGCCCCAGGATGGCGAGGCCGATGTCGTGGGCGGGGATCTCGGCGCTGCCGCGCGAGCGGAGGTCGGCCTCGACCCGCTGGCCGAGCATGGCGAGGTCGTCCTCGCCGACCGGCCGCCCCTGGCAGGCCCGGCGCACGCCGGCGATGATCTTGTCCCGGGAGAACGGCTCGGTGACCCCGCTCCGCTTGGCCACCATCATCAGCACCGTCTCCTGGGTGGAGAACCGCCGGCCGCACGCCTGGCACTGGCGCCGCCGCCGGATCGCGGTTCCGTCGTCGGAGGCGCGGCTGTCGATCACCCGGCTGTCGGGGTGCCGGCAGAACGGGCAGTGCATGCGCCGCGCCTCCTCAGTTGGTCCCTAGCCCCGTACGGGATCTCGGCGCCCGGCGCAGCGCGCGCGCCGAAAAACACCGGAGCCCCCCGCCCGGATCACAATCTGTAGGCTCTCAACACGAATAAGTCTACTAGATGTTGTGGTCCCAACCTATGACGGTCACCAGTGATCGCGCAAGTCGGCCGCGCCCGGCGCGGCGGGCGCGCGGTGCCGCGAACGGGCCCGGCGGCGAGGGCCGCGGCTCAGCGGGGGCAGTCGGCCGCGGGGCCGCCGACCGGCACCTCCAGCTGCTGCCCGGCCCGCAGGAAAGAGGTGGAGAGCCCGTTGAGCGCCATGATGCAGCGGATCACCGGAGCGGGGTCGGCGCCGGGCGCGGCCTCGGCGGCGATCCACCATAGTGTGTCGCCGTCGCCGACCACGACGGTCCGGCTCGGCGGGTCGGCCGACGGTGCGGCGGCGGTTCCCCCGCCGGCGCTGGCCGCTCCCGCGCCGAGGGCGACGACCAGCAGGGCGCAGGCCATGAGCAGCAGCACCACCCGCCCCCTGCGGGTGAGCCTGAGATCGCCCCGGCGCGGCGCCCCGGCGCCGGCCGACCGCTTGTGGCCGGTGGGGCGCCACTCGGGGACATCGCGGGCCCAGTCGTAGAGGTCCCACGGATGCGATCGCGGCGCGGCGGCGGGCGGACAGGACGCGGTGTCGTCAGTTCTTCGCACGACGGCCCCCTTCGAACGGGAGTTCGATTCGAACGTCTGTACGATTAGTACCGCATCCGGACCCGGATTCCGGCGCGACACTCCCGGAATTTTCGAACATCTGTTTGATCTCTATAGCGCCAGCCGCTAGTGTCGAATTCGGCGTGCACGGACCGCAAAGGCCGCGCCCGCTGGGCGTATGGCGTGCAGAGAGGTCCGCTCGCATGTCGGCGGCCGGCCGGGCCGGACCGAGCGGCGGTGTGAGCCGAGCGACAGTGTGAGCCGACAGACAACAGTGAGCCGACGAAGGCCGTACGAACCCGGTGCCGGCGCCCCGCGCGGGGCGCCCCCGGAGCCGCTGCGCGCCGATTCCGAGCGAGGAGGCCGGCCGTGCCGGACGAGAGCAGGGCAGCCCACCGGACGAGCCGCACCCCGGCGGCCTCACGGGTGACCCGCCCGGCGGCCTCAGCCCAGGTGCGCGAGGCGGGAGACGACAACTCCGGCCTCACCGAGCGCCAGCGCCGCGTGCTGGAGGTCATCCGCGAGTCCGTGGAGCGGCGCGGGTACCCGCCCTCGATGCGCGAGATCGGCGAGGCCGTCGGCCTGACCAGCACCTCCAGCGTGTCCCACCAGCTCACCACGCTCCAGCGCAAGGGCTTCCTGCGCCGCGACCCCAACCGCCCGCGTGCGGTGGAGGTGCGGCTGCCGGGCGACTCCGCCGTCACCGGCACCCTGCCGGCCGGCCGCGGCGCCGAGGAGGTGGCTGCCGATGCCGAGGACGGGAGCGCGGCCGAGCACGCCGCCCAGGTGCCCATCCTGGGCCGGATCGCGGCCGGTGGGCCGATCCTGGCCGAGGAGGCCGTCGAGGACGTACTGACCCTGCCCAAGCAGATCGTGGGCGAGGGCACCCTGTTCATGCTCAAGGTGGTCGGCGACTCCATGATCGACGCCGCCATCGCCGATGGCGACCTGGTCGTGGTCCGGCAGCAGCCCGACGCCGAGAACGGCGACATCGTGGCCGCGATGATCGACGGCGAGGCCACGGTCAAGGCGCTCAAGCGCGAGCCCGACCACGTCTGGCTACTGCCGCGCAATGACGCCTACTCCCCCATCCCGGGCGACGAGGCGACCATCCTGGGCCGGGTGGTGGCGGTGCTGCGGCGGGTGTGACGCGCGGCGCGCAGGACCCGCTGGAACTGGGCAGCCGGCTCCGTCCTTGACAGCTCTTCGGAAGTGGCGGAATCTCCGTAGGAGTACGGAATGGGTCAGACGCCCTCTGGAGCTGCGCGCCGATGGACCACTACACGGCAGATATCGAGACAATCGGTAATTGGCTTGATCTCAACCTGGAGGGCGACGACTGTATTTCCGCAGACGAACTGACCCCCTCGGAGACCGACCGGGTCACCCCCAACGACTCCGTCGATTCCCGATGCGGCTGCTGAGCCCTGGGAACATCGCCTGCGGAGAGCCGACCCGCTGCTGAACCCTGGGCCAGGGTCATGGACCGCAGAGCCGAGACCCTGGCCCAGGAGATAGTTCGGCTCTCCCCCACAACACTTGCACGCCTGTGCGAACCGCGACTGCTCGAACGAGAACTGACGGGCATCATCGCAAGGGATCTCACCTTCCTTTTCGGCAGTGCATTCAGAGCGACATGGCAGGCGCTCGTGGAGACCACGGTCCCTCACGACGCATCGGCAAGCCGGATACGTCGCTTCGGAGACGAGTTCACCGCACGCGAATCGAGCGACGACACGTCCGCCACGATGCAGCTCTTCGCGATCGGACCGTTCCTGAGGAATCGAGCCGGAAGGCTCAGGTCTTTCTACGGAAGATTCCTCAGAGAACTGGACGCGGCATCGCTGGCGGACCCGCTTCCGGAGTACACCTGGACGTCGGTCGCGGGGCTCAGCGGAGGGCTGTCCGATTCCCACCGTGGTGGACGCCAGGTACTGATCGTGTCGTTCACGGACGGCACGCGCCTGGTGTACAAGCCGCGTTCACTCGCGCCTGAGGCCTTCTGGCAACGCTGGTGCCGGGCCGTCAATGCGAAGGCGGACCGGCCCCTGCTCGGATCCGCCCGTGTCTGGGACCGCGGCTCCCATGGCTGGATGGAGTATGTACCTGACCGTTTCGATGTCCTGCCGCCGTTGGCGCTGGCCGCACAGACCGGCTGCCTGCTCGCCGCCGCCCACCGCCTGGGGGCCACGGACGTGCACCGAGAGAACGTCCGCTTCTCCGCGCACGGCCCACTGCTCATCGACTGCGAGACGGTCCTGTCCCCCGGACTCGACGCGACACGCCCTCGGCAGTGCGCTTCTTTCGTCCCTTGGTGGAATGAGGTCGCCGACACCGTTCTCTCGACTTCCGCGGTGACCGGCTACGTACTCAAGACCGATGGGGCTTGGCGCTCCATCGGAGTCGTCAGCGCCCTCCTGGGCCACGCAGGTCCAGGCGAACGCGCTTCGCTGCTGACAGCGCTCAGAGGCGGGTACATCGAATGCCATACCGCCATCGACCGGTATGTGAGGTCGAACGGACTCGCGAGGGACCTGAACTGCATAACAGAACTTCGTTTCCTCGCCCGCCGGACGAACGCGTACGCGCGACTGCTTTCAGAATCGGTCGCAGCAGCCTCCCTTCGCCGAGAAGGAGACCGCAGGCGATCGATCAGCAAGCTACAGGAATGGCCGAGGCGAAGCGGGTCTGCCCTGCACAAGAAGATGGCCGACGCCGAAGCCTTTGATATCTCATCGGGAGACATCCCGTACTTCACCATTAACGCGAGAAGCAATGAACTGCGCTCGTCGTCCGGCGAAAACCTGGGAACGGCCCCTGGCGAGAGCGCTGTCGCACGAGCCGGCAGGAAGAGTGGAGAGTTCGGCGCCGGTGCGGCCGAGAAGCAACTCGCAATAATAGAGATGGCGGTCAATCCGCCCGTTGCGGCCACAACAGACGTGGGATCCGTCCTACTCCAACCGCGGCATCAGGGCCGGTTCGACGAAGAGGTGATCGCACTCGCAGGAAGATACATCGACGATTGCCTTTCTCGGCACATCGTTCACGATGGACGAACGGTCGGATTGCTAGGAGCGTCCTTCGCCCCGCACAACGACCTTGTGACCGTGGCCCCCTTGAGCCAGGGCCTGTACTCCGGCCTCTCCGGGCTGGCGCTCTGCTACGCCTCCCACTGGAAGCTCACCGGCGACGAGCGTCTTTTCCGAGCCACGTCCGACATCGCGCGAGCCATATCCCACATGTACAACGCCGATACGACGGACTTGTGGAACGGGTTCACCGGCGGGGTCTCCGACCTGTACGCACTGTGGGTCGCGTACCAGTACGTCCCCTCGCCGAACGTGGAGGAGGCTCTGTCCCTTGTCGACCGGTACGTGTCCCAGGCCCGCTTCGAACCCGAGAGCCTTGGTGCCGACGTCGTCGGAGGTGCCGCGGGAATGGCACTCACCCTCACCGCACTACGCGGATCTGGGCTTTCCGCTGCTGACGACGGCTTGCTGGCACGCGTGCTACGTCGTCTCGAAGGAGGAATCCTCGGCGGGAGCGGGGCGGAGACACTGTCCGAGATGGGCATGGCCCACGGACGGTTGGGTCTGGTCTTCTCGGCGACGCGGGTCGCTCATGCCCTTGGCGCACCTCAAGCCGCATGGCATCAGCGCATGCTGGAAACCGGTGAGAAGCTCTTCGAGCTCTGTGTGAAAGCCCGGTCCTTCGCGGCCGTCAGTTGGTGCCGGGGACTGGTCGGCGCGGCCGCGGCCCTGCTCGATACCGAGCGGTCCACTGGGGAGCGCTGCCCCTTCGCCGACGAGGTGGTCGCCTGGATCCTCGATCACCAGGACCTGGTCCAGGGCCGCTCCCTGTGCTGCGGGCAAGCAGCCGTCGCCGACGTGTTGGCGAGCCTGCGCGACAGACCGGGCTCAGGACCTCAAGAGCCTGAGCCTGATCTGCCGCCAGCGGGTGCCGCGCTCACCCGACTCCTCTCACAGCCGCAGAACCCGCGTCTGCCTTCTGCGGTCGCCTACCCCGGGATGATGCAGGGAAGTGCCGGCGTCGCATACACGCTTCTCCGTTCGACGTACGCGGGCCGCGGCCTTCCTTCCTTGCTTTCCTGCAGCCCACCCGTTTCCGAAGGACCCTGAACGAGCGCACCCGCCAAGGACAGGAGGAGCGTCAGCCCGGCACGATGTTGACCAGCTTGGGCGCGCGTACGATCACCTTGCGCGGCGGTACGCCGCCCAGATGCGCGCTCACCTTGGCCGAGGCCAGGGCCAGCCGCTCCAGTTCGGCCGCTGAGATCTCCGGGCCGACCTCCAGGCGGTCGCGCACCTTCCCGGCGACCTGCACCACGGCCGTCACGGTCTCCTGCACCAGGAGTGCGGGATCGGCGGCGCGCCAGTTGCCGATGGCCACCGACGGGGCGTGGCCCAGCCGCTCCCAGCCCTCTTCAGCAACATAGGGAGCGAACAGCGACAAGGTGACGGCGATGGTCTCGGCCGCTTCGCGCACCGCTGGATCCGCCGCACCAGGACCGGAGTCGATCACGCGGCGGGCAGCGGTCACCAGTTCCATAATGCGGGCGATCGCGACATTGAACCGGTTGACCTCGAGCAGCTGGGTGATCTGGTGGATGGTGCGGTGCGTGACCTTGCGCAGTTCCAGATCGCCGGTGCCGGGGTCCGTACCGGGAGCGCTGGCCGCGCCCGCCTCGGTCATGACCCGAAGCGCCCTGTTGAGGAAACGCACCGAGGCGGCAGGAGAGACGTCGGCCCAGTCGATGTCGTCCTCGGGCGGCCCGGCGAACAGCATGCACAGCCGCACGGCGTCCACCCCGTAGTCGTCGATCTCGGCACCGAGGTCGACGAGGTTGCCGGTGCTCTTGGACATGGCCGAGCCGTTCAGGATGACCTGGCCCTGGTTCAGCAGCCGCTTGAAGGGCTCGGTGAAGTCCACCAGGCCCATGTCGTACAGCACCTTGGTGAAGAACCGGCTGTACAGGAGGTGGCCGGTGGCGTGCTCCTTGCCACCGACGTACTGGTCGACCGGCCCCCAGCGGCGGACCGCCTCGACGTCGAAGGGGCCGTCGTCGTAGCGAGGCGAGCAGTACCGCAGGAAGTACCAGGAGGAGTCGACGAAGGTGTCCATCGTGTCGGTGTCGCGCAGCGCGGGACCGCCGCAGCGCGGGCAGCTGGTGTTCACCCAGTCGGTGGCGGCGGCCAGCGGTGAGATCCCCTTGGGAGCCAGGTCGGCACCGCGCAGGTCGGGCAGGGTGACGGGCAGCTGGTCGTCGGGCACCGGCACCTCGCCGCAGCCCTCGCAGTGCACGATGGGGATCGGGGTGCCCCAGAAGCGCTGCCGGGACAGCAGCCAGTCGCGCAGCCGGTAGTTCACCGCGCCGCTGCCGGTGCCGCGCTCGGCCAGCACCTGGATGATCCGCTCGATCGCCTCGGCCTTGGCCAGGCCGTCCAGCGGGCCGGAGTTCACCAGCACGCCGTCGCCCGAGGTGGCGGTGCCGGTCTCGGCGGGGTCGGGCTGCCCGGTGTCGACCACGACCCGCACCGGCAGGTCGAAGGTGCGGGCGAAGTCCAGGTCGCGCTGGTCGTGGGCGGGGACGGCCATGATGGCGCCGTGCCCGTAGTCGGCCAGCACGTAGTCGGCCGCCCACACCGGGATGCGCTCGCCGTTCACCGGGTTCACGGCGTAGCGGCCCAGGAAGACGCCGGTCTTCTCCCGCTCGGTGGACTGCCGCTCGATGTCGGACAGCCGCGCCACCTGGGCCCGGTAGGCGTCGAAGGCGTCGCGGCACTCGGGGGCGCACAGCTCGTCGGCCAGCGGGGCGTCGGCGGCGACCACGAAGAAGGTGGCGCCGTACAGGGTGTCGGGCCGGGTGGTGAAGACGGTGACGGGCTCCTCGCGGCCCTCGACGGCGAAGTGGACGTCGGCGCCCTGCGAGCGGCCGATCCAGTTGCGCTGCATCAGCAGGATCTCTTCCGGCCACCCTCCCTCCAGCTGCGCCATGTCGTCCAGCAGCCGGTCGGCGTACTCGGTGATCCGGTAGTACCACTGGGTCAGCGAGCGGCGCACCACCTCGGAGCCGCAGCGCTCGCACCGGCCCGCCACGACCTGCTCGTTGGCCAGCACGGTCTGGTCGGTGGGGCACCAGTTGACCAGGCCTCCGCCGCGGTAGGCCAGACCGCGCTCGAAGAAGCGCAGGAACAGCCATTGGTTCCAGCGGAAGTAGTCCGGATCGGAGGTGTGCAGGCGTCGGGACCAGTCGAACGAGATGCCGTACCGCTTGAAGGACGCCGCCTGGGTGTCGATATTGGCGTAGGTCCAGTCGGCGGGGTGGGCGTCGCGCTTGATCGCGGCGTTCTCGGCCGGCAGGCCGAAGGAGTCCCAGCCGATGGGGTGCAGCACGTTGTCGCCGCGCTGGAAGCGGTAGCGCGCGATGACGTCGCCGATGGCGAAGGCCTCGGCGTGGCCCATGTGCAGATCACCGGAGGGATAGGGGAACATGTCCACGACGTAGCGGCGGGGACGGTCGTCGTCCCCGCCGGCGTCGGCGGCCCGGAAGGTGTCGTGCTTGTCCCAGTACGCCTGCCACTTCTCCTGTACGGCGGCGGTGTCGTCGGTGTCGGCGGCCGGTGCCGCTCCGCTCCGGTCAACGGCGGTCATCGCTGGTCCTCATCGCTTAGCTGGGCAGGGGGTCGGCTGGCCCGGGGGCACAAAAAAGCCCCTCAGGCAGTGAGGGGTGGCCGCGTCGGGATCTCAGTTCACCGGCGCGGCTGGCTAAGGAGCAGCCGATTCCGCATACACGAAGAGTACCGCACGGGGGAAGGGCGCGTGCGGATTCGCACCGGAGGGCGGACGTACCCGGTCGACCGCGGGGATCGCGTGGTCGTGCGTACGCGTGGCGTTATCAGCGCACTATCGGCGCCTATGTCGCTAAATGTACATATGTCATTACACATGGACACCGGTGGATCGGGGAATGAGCGGGCCGTGCCGGCGAGCTGCGCCGGCCGTCCCCCGTTAAGGAGTCCCCCATGCCCCATCGGCTCGGTCGCCTGCTCAGACCCGGTCGTCACGCACTCCTGGCCGCCGCGGCGGCCGCCGCCCTGGTCGTCGGACCGCTCGCCCTGGCCGCCCCCGCCACGGCGACGACCGCCACCGCGACGGCCTCGGCCACCGCCCTGGCCCGCCCCAACTTCCAGACCCCGCTCGCCTGCGGCGAGACGTGGAACGCCAACACCCGCACCAACCACAACCCGCAGAACTCGGTGGACTTCCAGCGCTCCGGCGCCCTGGGCCGCGCCACCCTCGCCAGCGCCTCGGGCACGGTCACCACCGTGCGCGACCTGGGCGGCACCAGCTACGGCCGGTACATCGTCATCGACCACGGCGACGGCTGGACCTCCCTGTACGCGCACCTCGCCTCCTTCAACGTGAGCGTCGGGCAGCGGGTCACCGTCGGGCAGCGGATCGGCAGCGTCGGCAGCACCGGCGGGTCCACCGGGCCCCACCTGCACTACGAGCAGCGGTCGGGCGGGAGCGCGGTGCGGGTCATCGTCAACGGCCTCGCGATCCGCTACTTCGGGAACACCACCGTGACCAGCAGCAACGGCTGCGGAGGCGGCGGCGAGGCGACGGGCACGGTGCGCACCGCGGGCCCGGCGCTGACCGTGCGCGCCCAGCCGACCACCGCCTCGGCCGCCGTCGGCTCCCGCGCCAACGGCTCGACGGTGACCATCCAGTGCCAGGTCCGCGGCCAGTCGGTCACCGGCACCTACGGCACCAGCGACCTGTGGGACTACATCGGCAGCGGCTACATCGCCGACGCCTACGTCTACACCGGCTCCGACGGCCAGGTCGCCCCGACCTGCTGACCGAAGCCGCTCGCACACGGCGTGCCGGGAGGCGGAAGCGCGCCTCCCGGCACGCCCGGGGTCGGGGACGGCCGCAAGCCCTGCGGCCGCGGGGCGATCGCGCGGCAGACGGCGGGGACGGCAACGGGCACCCCGCCAAGATGCAACAATCTGGTCGCGAGACTGTCAGCGACGCCATCGGGGGGACCATGCACAGCAAGCACGCGAAGCGCACGCGCCTCGGCCTCGGGTCCGCCGGCCGGCCGTTCACCCTGGCCGCCGCGGCCGCCGTTTGCGCCGCCGGCCTGGCGGGCTGCGGCACGCCGCCCGAGGACGTGGACGAGAGCAGCGCGCAGGTGGAGCCGGTGCCGCGGATGAGCGACGACGGCTTCATCCGGCTCGACTCCGAGCTGCCCCACACCCTCGACGGCGGCGGCACTGTGGAGATCACCGGTGCCTCGGGCGGCTCCGAGGCCGAGATCGAGGTCACCGAGAACGGCTCGACCACCGAGCACACCCTCGCCTTCGGCGACACCGTCGAGATCGGCGGCGCGCAGTGGCGGGTCTCCGAGCTGGCCATCGACGAGTCCGAGCCGCCGGTCGTCTCGATCGTCCTCACCCCGGCGGGCTGATCGCGGGCAGCGTGACGTACGTCTCCCGATGGAGTAGAAACGGGGCAAGTACCCGTCGGTAACTCCAGGAGGCGCGATGACCAACCTCGCCGTCGTTCTCGAAGACAGCGCCCGGCAGGAACCCGACCGCGAGGCGGTGGTCTTCGGCGAACTCCGCCTCAGCTACGCGCTGGTGGACGCGCTCGCCAACCAGGTGGCGAACCTGCTGGTCTCCCGGGGCGTCCGGCGCGGCGACAAGGTGGCGCTGGCCTGCCCGAACCTGCCCTACTTCCCCTTCGTCTACTTCGGCGCGCTGAAGATCGGCGCCACGGTGGTGCCGCTGAACGTGCTGCTCACCGCCAGGGAGATCGCCTACCATCTGGACGACTCCGACGCGGTCGCGCTGTTCTGCTTCGAGGGCACCCCCGAGCTGCCGCTGGGGCAGCGCGGCTGGGAGGGCTTCCAGCAGGCCGAGCGGTGCGAGCACTTCATCGCGCTGCCCGCGTCGGCGGGCGCAAGGGAGTCGGCGATCGAGGGCGCGGAGAGCCTGTGGGCGGCGCTGGACGGCCAGAGCCCGGTCTTCGCGACCGTCGAGACGGAGCCGCAGGACACCGCGGTGATCCTGTACACCAGCGGCACCACCGGCAGACCCAAGGGCGCGGAGCTGTCGCACCTGAACATGCTGATGAACGCCATGGTCTCCGACACCATGTTCGAGCGGAAGACCGACGGCGGCCAGGACGTCTACCTCGCGGTGCTGCCGCTGTTCCACTCCTTCGGCCAGACCGTGGTGCTCAACGCCGGCTTCCTGCGGCGCGGGCGGCTGGTGCTGCTGCCGCGCTTCGACGCCTCGGCCGCGCTGGACCTGATGGAGCGCGAGGGCGTCACCCTCTTCGCCGGCGTGCCGACGATGTTCTGGGGGCTGCTCAACGCCGCCGAGGGGCGCGACGCGGCGGCGGCCGCCAAGGAGCTGGCCACCGCGGTGTCCGGCGGCTCGCCGATGCCGCTGGAGGTGCTGCGCGCCTTCGAGGCGGCCTTCGGCGTGACCGTCCTGGAGGGCTACGGCCTCTCGGAGACCAGCCCGGTCGCCTCGTTCAACCAGTACACCCGCCCCACCAAGCCCGGCACGATCGGCTTCCCGATCTGGGGTGTCCAGATGAAGCTGGTCGGGCCCGACGGCGAGGAGGTCACCGAGGGGCCGGGCGAGATCGCGGTGCGCGGCCACAACGTGATGAAGGGCTACTACAAGCGCCCCGAGGCGACCGCCGAGGTGCTGCGGGACGGCTGGCTGCGCACCGGCGACATCGCCACCCGCGACGCCGACGGCTACTACACGATCGTGGACCGCGCCAAGGACCTGATCATCCGCGGCGGCTTCAACGTGTACCCGCGCGAGGTCGAGGAGGTGCTGATGACCCACCCCGGGGTCAGCCTCGCCGCCGTCGTCGGCGTACCGCACGAACAGCACGGCGAGGAGGTCAAGGCCTTCGTGATCCGCACCGCGGACTCCGGCCTCACCGAGGAGGAGCTGATCGCCTGGGCCAGGGAGAACATGGCCGCCTTCAAGTACCCGCGCACGGTGGAGTTCCGCGACGCGCTGCCGATGACGGCGACCGGCAAGATCCTCAAGCGCGAGCTGCGCTGAGGATCCGCGCGTCCGCCGGGCGCCGCCGCGGGCCTGCCCCCGCGGCGGCGCCCGGCGGACGGACGCGGCCGCTAGCTGCGCGGGCTGGGCACCCGCACGGCGGCGTGGCCGCCGCCGCGCCGCTCCGGCTCGGCCACCGCCCGCACCCGGTGCCGGGAGAGGAACTCCAGCGCGGCTGCGGCGCCGATCTCGGCGGTGGGGTTGAAGCTGTGGCCGAGTCCGGCGAGCCGCTGGCCGGCCGGGCTCGCCACGAAGGCGGGCTCGGCGTCGGTGCGGGCGCCGTTGCGCTGGGAGGCGCGCGGCGCGGCGACCGCCTCGGGCAGCGAGTGGCCGAGGTCCACCCGGTTGACCAGGGTCTGCGCCACGGTGGTGATGATGGTGGCGCCGCCGGGGCTGCCCAGGGCCAGCCAGGGGCGCCCGTCGTCGACCACGATGGTCGGCGCCATGCTGGAGCGCGGCCGCTTGCCCGGGGCGGGCAGGTTGGGGTCGCCGGCCACGGCCGGGGCGAAGTTGAAGTCGGTCAGCTCGTTGTTGAGCAGGAAGCCGCGGCCCGGCACGGTGATGCCCGAGCCGCCGGTCTGCTCGATGGTGAAGGTGTAGGAGACGACATTGCCCCACACGTCGCTGGTCACCAGGTGCGTGGTGGAGGTGCCCTCGGCGCCCTCGGGCGCGATGGCGCCGGCCGGCTCGGGGCAGCCGCCGCCGGCGCCGGCGGGGTCGCCGGCCGGGACGGGGGCGGGCAGCGGCGCGGCCGGGTCGATCAGGCAGGCGCGCTCGGCGGCGAACTCGTCGGACAGCAGCCCCTGCACCGGCACGTCGACGTAGGCGGGGTCGCCCACGTACGCGTTGCGGTCGGCGAAGGCCAGCTTGGTCGCCTCCAGGTAGCGGTGCAGGGCGTCGGCGTCGGACAGCTCGCCGAGCTCGAAGGTCTCCAGGATGTTCAGCGTCTCGGCGACGGCGATGCCGCCCGAGGACGGCGGCGCCATGCCGTACACGTCCAGCCCCCGGTACTCGCTGTGCACCGGCTCGCGGTCGACGGCCTCGTACCCGGCCAGGTCCTCGGTGGTCAGCAGGCCCGGGCGGGCGTTGCGGTCGGAGGCGGGGTCCAGCGGCGGCTCCTGGACGGTGGCGGCGATGTCCTCGGCGATGGGGCCGGAGTAGACCGCCTCGGCGCCGTGCCGGGCGAAGGCGCGGTAGGTGTCGGCCAGGTCGGGGTTGCGCAGCACCGTACCGGGCTCGGGCGGCGCGCCCTCGGGCATGAACAGCTCGCGGGTGGCCGGGAAGTCGGCGAAGCGCTCGGCGTTGGCGGCGGTCTGCTGCTGGAAGGTGGCGTCGACGGTGAAGCCCTCCTCGGCCAGCCGGATGGCCGGGCGCATCACCTCGTCCAGGTCCGAGCGGCCCCAGCGCTCGACGGCGCGCTCCCAGGTGTCGGGGGTGCCGGGCGCGCCGACGCTGAGGCCGGAGGTGACGGCCTCGGCGAAGGGGATCGGGGTGCCGTCCTCCAGGAAGGCGTCCTCCTCCATGGCGGCCGGGGCGGTCTCGCGGCCGTCGATGGTGTGCACCTCGCCGCTGCGGGCGTCGTAGTAGACGAAGAAGCCGCCGCCGCCGATCCCGCCGGAGTAGGGCTCGGTCACCCCGAGAGCGGCCGCCGCCGCGACCGCGGCGTCCACCGCGTTCCCGCCGCGGCGCAGCAGCTCGATGCCGGCCCGGGTGGCGTCGGGGTCCACGGTCGCGACCGCCCCGCCGTAGCCGGTGGCCACCGGCGCCCGGTCCGGCGGCGCCGGCGCGGGATCGGCCGCGGCGCCGGGCGCCGTGCCGACCGCCGAGAGCAGTAGGGTGCCGACCGCCAGGGCGGCGAGCCGTCTTGATGCGCGCACTGCGACCTCCCGTCGAAGAGCGCCGTCCGCGGGTGCGGAGTCTCGCGCTCGGATAGATCCTCTGATGCGGCGGGAGACTACTCAAGCTCGCGCGGCGGCGGGCTTCGCGGCGCCGGGGCGCCCGTGGCCGGGCTACTCCCGGTCCGCGTCCGGCGGCTCGTCGACGATGCCGGTGGCGATGCGCAGTGTGGCGAGCAGCTCGGCCGGGCGGTACACCTCCCCGCCCAGGCCGGCCGCGTAGGCGGCCAGCATGTGCAGCAGGATGGTGTCGTCGCCGTTGGTCAGCTTCGTCGCCTCCTCGACGTCGCCGTCGGCGAAGGCCGCCATCGACGCCACCACGGCGAACTCGTGCTCGGGCTCCAGGATGCCGGCGATGGTGGAGCCCACCGCGGTGCGCGCGTCCTCCGGGCCCCAGACCACCCCGGCCTCGCGGGCCCGCAGGGTCAGGAAGGACGCCAGGATCTTCAGCTCCGAGCCCACCCCCGGGGACGCGGTGGGCTCGATCCGGCCGACCACCGCGCGCACCGCGCCGGGGTCGCGGCTGGTGTAGGCGGCGATCAGCTCGATCGCGAGCCGCTTGTCGGCCTCCTTGCCGTCGGCGTGCGCGCCGCCGGTGTTCCGTCCCGCGTCGCCGCTTCCGCTGCCCTCTGCCATGCCCTGCCTCCTCCGGTGCCGCCCGTGCGGATGCCGCCGGCGCGCGGGCCGCCGGGTGCGCGCCCCGGGCGCACCCGGCGCCGCGCACACCGGCAATGTTCCCACGCGGAGCGGACGATCACCCGCCGGTGTCCGGCTCGAAGCGCGGCCGCAGCTCGAAGCCGGACGCGGCCCGCTCGCCGAGCTTCACGCCCAGGATCTGGTGCAGCTGCACGACGTTGCGCTCGAAGCCCAGCCGGCTGCCCGCCATGTACAGCCGCCACACCCGGGCGGTGCCCCGGCCGACCTCGGCGACCGCGTCGTCCCAGCGCTCGTCCAGGTTCGCGCACCAGTGGGTGAGGGTCTTGGCGTAGTGCTCGCGCAGGTTCTCCAGGTGGCGCACCTCGAAGCCCGCGTCGGTCATCCGGCTGACCAGGTAGCCGGGCGCCTCCAGCTCGCCGTCGGGGAAGACGTAGCGGTTGATGACGCCGTCGGCGTTCATGCTGGGTTCGTCGTCGCGGGCGCGGGTGATGCAGTGGTTGAGCAGCCGCCCGCCCGGGCGCAGCTTGGCGTAGAGCGAGGAGAAGTAGGCGGGCAGGTTGGCCTTGCCGATGTGCTCGGTGAGCCCGATGGAGCTGACGGCGTCGAAGTTCCCCTCCGGCACGTCGCGGTAGTCCAGGTGGCGCACCTCGGCGAGTTCGCCCAGCCCGCGCTCGGCGATGGTCTTCTGCGCCCACTCGGCCTGCTGCTTGGACAGGGTGACGCCGATCGCGCGCACGCCGTAGTGCTCGGCCGC
This sequence comes from Allonocardiopsis opalescens, assembly GCF_003002095.1. Taxonomy (GTDB): domain Bacteria; phylum Actinomycetota; class Actinomycetes; order Streptosporangiales; family Streptosporangiaceae; genus Allonocardiopsis; species Allonocardiopsis opalescens. Next base: position 492,446 of record NZ_PVZC01000006.1, read on the forward strand.
GTGCATCACCATGCCGCCCCAGCCGCAGCCCACGTCCAGCAGGCGCATGCCCTCGGTGAGCCCGAGCTTCCTGGCCACCAGGTCGTGCTTGTGGAACTGCGCCTGCTCCAGGGTGGCGTCCTCGGCCGGGTAGGCGGCGCAGGTGTAGGCCATGGACGGGCCCAGCACCATCTCGTAGAAGGCGTTGGAGACGTCGTAGTGGTGGGAGATGGCCTCGGCGTCGCGCCCCTTGGTGTGGCGGCGCAGCCCGCGGCCGAGCAGCCGGGTCCTGCGCATCTCCTGGGGCGGCGGCGGGACGCGGTTCACCAGCTTCACCCAGCCGACCGCGCGCAGCATTTTCAGCCGCTGCGACAGCGGGATCTCGTCGGACGACGCCATGTCCCACATGGACGCCAGCGCCGTGTACATGTCGCCCTCGAGGTCGAGGTGGCCGGACACGTAGGCCCGCGCCAGGCCGAGGGCGCCCGGCGCCTGCGCCAGGTAGTTCACCGCGACCGGCGTGCGCACCACCATCGTGATCTCGGCGTCGGGCCTGCCCGCGCTACTGCCGTCGTAGGCGCGGAACCGGACCGGCGCCTCCGATCCGGCTACCTGTTCGAATACATCAGCGAGTCGCACCATCGTTCCTTTCCCGTCGGCCCGCGCCCGGCGCCCCCACGCCGGGTGCCGGCCCGCGCCCCCTCGCGGGGCACGGGCCGGGGCGGCGCGGCTACCGGTCCTGCACGCACTTGGCGTAGAGGTCCAGCAGCCGTTCGTCCGGGTCATAAGCGCGCTTGAGCCGCCAGTAGGCGTCTCCGTTGTAGAGGCGCCAGAATTCCTCGGCGTCGTAGAACGCCTCGGAGTACAGGGACTTGTGCCCGCCCAGCCTGCTCACCTCGGCCTCGACCAGGCGGTTGTGGTGGCCCTCCGGCCGGTCGGGGCGGCTCGGCACCCCGCCCCAGAAGCCGAAGTTCACGTACAGCCGGTCGTACTCCAGCGGGTAGAGCGGCCACGGTTCGGGCTCGCGCAGCCGCAGCGGGCACATCCAGATCGGGGCCATCCCGATCTCGCGGTGGAAGAAGTCCAGGAACTCGGCGCCGCGGTCGGCCGTCACCTCGATGTCCTGGATGACGGGCTCGGGCGGCGCCTGACCGCGCAGCCGCGCCACCCGGGCGCTCAGGCCGTACCTGCGGTCGAGGGCGACCGCCTTGCGGTAGACGTCGCTGCGCAGGTAGCGGCGCGGCACCACTGAGCGCACCAGCGGGTTCTGCACGCCCAGCGCCTTGGAGCACCAGAACCAGTCGGTGTCCCAGCGCCACAGGTAGTCGTGCACGGTGAGGTAGTCGTCGGCCGCGGCGGCGCCGTTGTTGGCGATGGAGCGGTAGTAGATGCGGCGGCCGGTGTAGTCGCTGGTCCAGGGCGCCTCGTCGGTGAACGCGGCCAGGGTGATGTACAGCTCGCCGGGGGCGAAGACCGTGCCGTCGATGAAGTCGACGGGCTCGCCGTCGTACCGGCGGTCGGCGCAGATCCGCTCGAAGGCGGCCATGGCCTCGTCGGCGCCGGTGAACCGCAGGTGGCGCAGGTGCACGTAGGGCTTGACCGGCTCCAGGTCGATGGTGAGCCGCACGGCGTAGCCGAGGGTGCCGTAGGAGTTGGGAAAGCCGCGGAACAGCTCGCGGTGCTCATTGTCCGGGCGGGCGGTGACGACCTCGCCGGCGCCGGTGAGAACGTCGATCTCGCGGACGGACTCGTGCGGGAGGCCGTTGCGGAAGGAGCTGGACTCGATGCCCAGGCCGGTGACGGCGCCGCCGAGGGTGATGGTCTTCAGCTGCGGCACCACCAGCGGCATCAGGCCGTGCGGCAGGGTGGCCGCGACCAGGTCCTCATAGGTGGTCATGCCCTGGACCTCGGCGGTGCGGGCGTCCGGGTCGACGCCGAGCACGCGGTTCAGGGCGCCGACGTCGAGGCCGGCCGGGCGCCTGGCTCGGTCGCGCGCGCCGGCGTCGCGGAAGCGGAACAGGTTGGAGGTGCGCTTGGCGAGCCGCACGGGGGCACCCGGCGGGATCGCGGCGTAGGAGGCCAGCAGGGTGTCGACGGCGCGGCGGTGCGCGGCCGCCGACGGCGGTGGGGCCGCTCCTCCGGTGCTGGTCGCCGGCTCTCCGTTCGTGGCTCGATCGACCACCGTGCCCGCCTCCGCTCGCCCGGCCCGCCAGGATCTGCTGCGCTCCAGCCCGAATCAGCTGTCACCGTATCGCCGGTAATGACCGAAATCCAGCTGCTTTTCGGGCGGACTGCCTGCGGACTATACGCTCCGCCGCACCCTCCTTACCCACGGCGCGCCGTCCAGGCACCCGTCCGCCGAGTGGGGCGCGTCACCTGGTCAGAGCCCTGATCCGCCCGCGGCGGCACCTGTGCGGGCGGCGCCGGCGGGGGCGCGCCCGCCGCGCCGGGCGGCGCGTACCCCGTCAACTCGCCGCACCGGCGGCCCGGACCCTGCGGGCGCGCCGGAATCCGCGGCGGCGGGCGGCGAAGGTGCACAATGGTCCGGTGCGCATCGCTCTGATCGACTCGGGACTCGGCCTGCTGTCGACCGCCGCCGCGCTGCGGCGGGCCCGGCCCGACGCCGACCTGGTGCTGTCGATGGACCCCGACCACATGCCCTGGGGGCCGCGCACCCCGGCCGACGTCGCCGAGCGGGCCCTCGCCGGCGCCCGCGCCGCGCTGCCGTACCGGCCCGACGCGCTCGTGGTGGCCTGCAACACCGCGTCGGTGCACGCGCTGGACCGGCTGCGGGCGGAGTTCGAGCCCGGCGTCCCGGTGATCGGCACGGTGCCGGCCGTCAAGCCGGCCGCCGCCACCGGCGGGCCGGTCGCCGTCTGGGCCACCCCGGCCACCACCGGCAGCGCCTACCAGCGCGAGCTGATCGAGCGCTTCGCCGCCGGCGTGCCGGTGGCCGCCGTCGCCTGCCCGGGGCTGGCCGAGGCGGTGGAGTCGGCCGACTCCGAGCGGATCGACGCGGCCGTGGCCGACGCGGCGGGGCGCAGCCCGGCCGACACCGCCGTGGTCGTGCTCGGCTGCACCCACTACGACCTGGTCCAGGACCGCATCGTCTCCGCCTTCGCCCGGCCGGTGGCGCTGATGACGGCGGCGGGCGCCGTGGCCGCCCAGACCCTGCGCCGCCTCGGCGCGCGGCCCGAGCCCGACGCCGCGCCGACCGGCGCCCTCACCGTCCTGGCCAGCGGCCGGGCCGCCGGCTTCCCCGAGCGGGCCGCCGGCTACCCGGCCGCCTGCGCGCTCACCACCGCCCAGCCGCTGAGCCGGTCCGCCGCCCGCCCGTCGCACTGAGACACGCGTGCCATGGCGTTCACATGAGCTCGTCGATCACCCTGCGGGCGGCGTCGAGTTCGGCGTTGTTGACGTCCAGGAAGTGCTCGAAGTCCTCGGGGTGAGCGGCGATGAGCGCGCGCTGGATCCGCGCCTCCGCCGCGGACCACACCGTGACCAGGCCGGTCTCGTGCTTGCAGCTCACGTCGGCCTGGGCGACGGCGATCTCCTGCGGCGACGGTCGAGGCCCCTCCGCCCAGGCGGGGTCGTCCGATGCGTCGAACGGATGCGAGTAGCGGAAGCCGGCGTCCCGCATGCAGGCGCTCCAGTCCGCGAAGACCTCCACGACGGCGGGGGCACGCTCGGACTCGTCGAACGTGGCGCTGGAGTAGTCGTTCATGTCCGGTCCGCCGGCCGGCTCGGGCACATCCTCGCGAAGCCGTTCGTATGCCTGGTCGAGACAGCCGTTGTTGTCGTGCTCAGTGCCCAGGGCCGCGCGCCGCTCGGCGGCCGGGAGCCGCTCGCGGCGCTCCCACACCTCGTCACGGGCGACCAGCTCCGGCGGCCGCACGAAGACGTAGCCGTGGCTGGCGGCGAGCCGCGGTTCGAAGAGTCCGTAGCGGCGGTGGTTGAGCGGGGCGACATCCTCATCCGGGAGCGGCGGCAGCAGCTCCCAGTCGAAGCCGAGATCACGCATGCACTCGGCGGCGAGGAGGTCCGCGGCGTACTCGATCGTGTGGTGGTCGAGCCGAGAGAGCTCGTAATCGTCGAAGGGCAGGGACGGGACTTCGGTGAGCTGAGCGGGCGGTGCGCAGCCCACGACGCCCACGACACAGGCCACCGAGAGCAGCTTCAGGGAACGTGACAGCGACACGGCCGGCGATCCTCCACGAACTGAGCGGCCGGTGGGCGACGCCGACGAGTTCGGCGCCGCCCGTTCAATCCGCTATGAGAAATCGATGGAACTGGCGATGTTGTCGAAACCATTGTTGGTCAGGTCATCGTCTTCGGAGTTGGGCCGCGCGTAGTAGTCATCGCCTGCATAGTTGGCGTGCTCGTACATCGTGACCCCGCGGTTCTCGTTGTTCCTCATCGAGCTGATGTTGTCGTTAACGTTGCCTCCGGAGTCGTTCCAGACGTTGTTGAACAGGTTCGAATCGTCGCCGGTGAAGTTTTCGCTCCTGCCGCCCTGGTCGTCGTGTTCATAGACCCAGAAGTCGGCGGACGCGGGGCCGACCAGCCCGGCGAAGCCCAGCGCCACGACTCCGACGACCACACTCAACCTGCGCCACATACGAGCAGCTCCCTCCGTGGGCAAGGGGTCCGGCCGCCTCGAGACCGAGGCGACTTCACGGGCCCCCACAGCATCAAGAAAAGCGCGATAACACGCCAGAAAATGATCAACCAATATGATCACGGACGCGCCGGCAATCATGCCCGACCGCCCAAGTAGACATTAGGGCAATCATTCTCGGAATACAGCCCTTGACTTCTCTTGCCCACTATGGTGCCGGAACCCCGGACGCCGCCCCCCGGGTCTGCGAAGAATGATCAATTCCGGGATTTCGATCAGTTCATTTGGGCCGGATCGACATATTTACGAAAAACCGCATTCGACCCATGGCCACCAGCCGGCCACCTCGTGGCTTCCGGACGCGTCCTACCAGCGCGCGGCGGCGCGGCCTAGCGGCCCACCGGGGCCGGACGGCCGCTGTCGTCGGGCGCGTAGGTCCAGGCGGGGCCGTCGGCGGCCAGGGTGCGGACGGCGGCCACCAGGCGGTCGACGTGCTCGGCGGTGGTGCCCAGGCCGATGCTGGCGCGCACGGCGGTGGCGGCGCCGGGCGGCAGCAGGCGGCGGGTGAGCGGGTGGGCGCAGAACAGGCCGTCGCGCACGCCGATGCCGTGCTCGGCCGAGAGGGCGGCGGCGAGCAGGTCGGCGGGCAGGCCGTCGACGCTGAAGGCGGCGATGCCGACCCGGTCGCGCTCAGGCGCCCACAGGCTCAGTTCCGTTACCCCGGGCACCGCGGCCAGGCCGCGCCGCAGCCGGTCGAGCAGCTCGCGCTCACGGGCGGCGATCCGCTCGCGGCCGGTGCGCACCAGGGCGGCGCAGGCGGCGGCGAGGGCGTGCGCGCCGATGACGTTGGGGCTGCCGGCCTCGTGCCGCTCGGGGCCCTCGTGCCACTCGGTGCGCGCCCCGACGGAGCGGGTGGCCCCGCCGCCGCGCAGGTACGGCGGTGCGGCGCGCAGCCAGTCGGCCCGGCCCGCCAGCACGCCCGCGCCGAAGGGCGCGTACAGCTTGTGCCCGGACAGAGCGACGTAGTCGACGCCCAGCGCCTGGATGTCGACGGGGCGGTGCGGCGCGAGCTGCGCGGCGTCGAGCACGGTGCGCGCCCCCTCGGCACGCGCGGCGGCGGCCAGCTCGGCGACCGGCCACAGCTCGCCGGTGACATTGGAGGCGCCGGTGACGCACAGCAGCCGGGGGCCGGGGGCGGCCGTGCGCAGCGCGGCCCTGGCGGCGCGCACCGCCTCGCCGGGGCCGGCCGGGGCGGGCAGCCGCCGCACCGCGGCGGCCGTGCCCTCCCAGGGCAGCAGCGCGGCGTGGTGCTCGGTCTCGAAGACCACCACGGTGCAGCCCGCGGGCAGGGCGTGCGCCAGCAGGTTGAGCGCGTCGGTGGTGTTGCGGACGAACACGACCTGGTCGTCGGCGCGGGCGCCGACGAAGCCGGCCAGCGCGGCCCTGGCCGCCTCGTAGCGCCCGGTGCTGATCCGCGAGGCGTACCCGGCGCCCCGGTGCACGCTGGCGTAGGTGGTCAGGGCGTCGTCGACGGCGGCCTTCACCTCGGCCAGACAGGGGGCGCTGGCGGCGTAGTCCAGATTGGCGTACTCGGCCTCGCCGCCGGTGGCCAGCGGCACCCGCAGTCCCGCGCCGACCACGGCGGGCGGCCGGAAGGCCGGAGCGGGGCGCGATTCGAGGGTGACGGACATGGGGGCACCTCCACGGAGTCGGGGACTCCGGGAGCACCGCGCCGCCGGGAGTCCGCGCTTGCCTGACGCCCGCCTCGGCGGCGGCGTCTCGACCTGGTCCTCACCCGGGGCACCCCGCCGCGGACGGAGGGTTGCCGGCCAGCGAGCCGGGGCTTGGCGCTGGCACTCATGACCTGCCGCCGAGTATAAGCATGCGCCGGGCGCACGACGACCCGCCGCCGTGCGTCCCGCGTCCTACGCGGCCGCGCGTAACCGCACGGCAACAATCGGGCACCGCCCTCTTGTTTTGGTATCACCATTTGTGCAGAGTGGGCAGACGCCAATCGGAGCCAGGCCGTCGCCGTCCCCCACACCCCGTTGGCACGGCCTCCTCCCTCCGTCCGAGGAGTCCGCGTGGAAGAGACCGTCGAGCCCGCTCTGGGCACCGTTCCGCTGCTGGCCATCGCGGCCGGTGCCATCGTCCTGCTGCTGTTCCTGATCATCCGGCTGCGCCTGCACGCCTTCGTCGCACTGGTGCTGGTCAGCCTGCTGACCGCGATCGCCACCCTGATCCCGCCCGCCGAGATCGTGCCCACCCTGCTCGACGGCTTCGGCGGAACACTGGCCAGCGTCGCCCTGCTCGTCGGGCTCGGCGCGATGATCGGCCGGCTGCTGGAGGTCACCGGCGGCGCCGAGGTGCTGGCCAATACGCTGATCAACCGCTTCGGCGAGCGCCGCGCCCCGCTGGCGCTCGGCATCGCCTCGCTGCTGTTCGGCTTCCCGATCTTCTTCGACGCCGGCCTGGTGGTGATGCTGCCGATCATCTTCAGCGTCGCCAGGCGCTTCGGCGGCTCCGTGCTGACCTACGCGCTGCCCGCGGCGGGCGCCTTCGCGGTGATGCACGCCTTCGTCCCGCCCCACCCGGGCCCGGTCGGCGCGGCCGAACTGCTGCAGGCCGACATCGGCCTGGTCGTCATCGTCGGCACGCTGATCGCGATCCCCACCTGGTACCTGGGCTCCTACCTGTTCGGCCTCGCCACCGGCAGGCGGTTCGTGCTGCCGGTGCCGCCGGTCAGCGCCTCGGCCGGCTCCGACACCGGGGACGGCGAGGCCGAGGGCGCGCGCCGGCTGCCCTCGTTCGGCACCGTGCTGTTCATCCTGCTGCTGCCGATGCTGCTGATCTTCCTCAACACCGGCCTGAACGCGCTGTCGGTCGCCGGGGTGGTCGACGGCGAGCGGTTCTGGGTGCAGGCGCTGCGGGCCGTGGGCGAGACGCCGGTCGCGCTGCTGATCACCACGCTGGTCAGCCTGGTGCTGCTCGGCACCGGCCGGCGCAGCCTGGCCCAGCTGGAGGAGATCCTCAACAGCGCGCTCCCGCCCGTGTGCGCGATCATCCTGATCACCGGGGCGGGCGGCATGTTCGGCGGTGTGCTGCGGGCCAGCGGGATCGGCGCCGCCCTGGCGTCCAGCCTGGAGGCGACCGGCCTGCCGGTCATCGTGGCGGCCTTCGTGATCGCCACCTGCCTGCGGGTGGCGCAGGGCTCGGCCACGGTGGCGCTGACCACTACGGCCGGCCTGATCGCGCCCACCGTGGAGGCCACCGGCGGGCTGACCGGCTTCGACCTGGCGCTGATCGTGATCGCCATCGCCTGCGGCGCCACGGTGCTCTCGCACGTCAACGACTCGGGCTTCTGGCTGGTCGGCCGCTTCCTCGGCATGGACACCGCCACCACCCTGAAGACCTGGACCGTGATGGAGACCCTGCTCGGCACGATCGGCTTCGCCATCGCCTTCGTGCTCAGCCTGCTGCTGTAGCGCCGCGCTCCGCGCCGGTCCGGTCAGGGAGGCCGGGCCGGCGCGTGCGCGTCAGAGCACCACGACCTGGCGCACGGCCGCGCCGCCGGCCAGCCGGTCGAAGCCGGTGTTGAGCTCGTCCAGCCCGATCCGGCCGGAGATCAGCTCCGGCACCGGCAGCAGGCCCGCCCGGTACATGGCGACGAAGCGCGGCACATCGCGGCGCGGCACGCAGGAGCCCAGGTAGCTGCCGCGCAGGGTGCGCTCCTCGGCCACCAGGCCCAGCGCCGGGATGCTCAGCATCCGGTCGGCCGGCGGCAGCCCGACGGTCACCGTGGTGCCGCCCGGCCGGGTCGCCTGGTAGGCCTGCGCGAGCACGTGCTCGCTGCCGGTGGTGTCGATCACCTTGTCCGCGCCGCCGGAGGTCAGCTCGCGCACCGCCGCCACCGCGTCCTCGCCGCCGGGCACCTCGTGGGTGGCGCCCAGGCGCAGCGCGGTGGCGCGCTTGGCGTCGACCAGGTCGACGGCGACCAGGACGGCCGCGCCGGCCGCCCGCGCCGCCATCAGCGCGGCCAGCCCGACCCCGCCGAGCCCGAAGACCGCCACCCTCTCCCCCGGCTCCACCCGCGCGCTGTGCAGCACGGCGCCCGCCCCGGTGAGCACGGCACAGCCGAACAGGGCGGCGACGTCGAATGGGAGGTCGGCGTCGACCTTCACCGCCGAGCGCGCCGAGACCACGATGTGCTCGGCGAAGGCCGACACGCCGAGGTGGTGCGCGGGCCGCTCCCCGTCCGCACCCCGCCAGCGCCGCCCGCCGCCCAGCAGGGCCCCGGCGCCGTTGGCGCGCGCCCCCGGCTCGCACAGCGCGGGCCGCCCCGCCAGGCAGGGCGGGCAGCCGCCGCAGGCGGGCACGAAGGACAGCACGACGCGGTCGCCGGCGGCGAACTCGCGCTCGGCGCCGGGCCCGGTCTCGACCACCTCGCCGGCCGCCTCGTGGCCCAGCACCATCGGCACCGGCCGCGGCCGGCGGCCCTCGATCACCGAGAGGTCGGAGTGGCACAGCCCGGCCGCGCCCACCCGGACCAGCAGCTCGCCGGGGCCGGGCGGGTCCAGGTCGAGTTCGGCCGTGCGCAGTGGGCGGGAGTCCGCGTAGGGGGCGGGCAGCCCCATGGTGTCGAGCACGCTCGCGCGCACACCGCGGATCATCGGACCACCAGCTCCTCGAGGGCGCCGCGCAGCGGCCCGGTGACCGGCACCGGGCGCCGGGTGGCGCGGTCGACGAACACGTGCACGAACCAGCCGTCGGCGAGCGGTGTGCCGTCGCGGCGCAGCGCCAGCTCGTAGCGGACGCTGGAGCGGCCCAGGTGCCCCACGCGCAGCCCCACCCGCAGCGTCTCGGGGTAGGCGGCGGGCGCGTGGTAGGCGCAGTGCGACTCCACGCACAGGCCGATGGCGGCGCCGGCGTGGATGTCCAGACCCCCGCGCGCGATCAGCCAGTCGTTGATCACGGAGTCCATGTAGGCGTAGTAGACGGCGTTGTTGACATGGCCGTAGACGTCGTTGTCCGACCAGCGGGTGGGTACGTCGCGCCAGTGCGCGTAGGCGGCTGCTGCGGTCGCGTCATCCACGACGCGACGGTACCCCGCCGCCCGATCCCCCGCCCAGCCGGCCTCCGCGCCCGGCGCCGCGGCGGCGCTCAGCCCGGCCGGCGGTCGAAGGGCCCCGGCTCGCCGGGGGCGATCCGCTCGATCTGCACGCCCACCTCGGCGACGATCTCGCGCATCGCCGCCTCCGCCACGCCCGGCAGCCCCGAGTGCACCGCCGACGCGACCAGGGCGTGCAGCCGCAGCGCCTCGGCGCGGGGGTGCTCGGGCATCAGGTGGTAGGCGGTGCGCCCGGTCAGCACCTCGGCGACCAGCCCGGACAGCCCGGCGAACATCTCGTTGCCCGACTCGCGCAGCAGGATGGCGTGGAACTCGATGTCGTGGCCGAGGAAGGTGTCCAGGTCGCCCGCGTGGCCGGAGGCGGTCATCAGCTCGCCCAGCGCCAGCAGTCGCTCGCGGGCGGCGGGCGAGGCGCGGCGGGCGGCGGCCGCGGCGGCGGGCGGCTCCACGGCGGCGCGCAGCTCGGTGAGCGAGCGCAGCTGGGCCGGGCGGCCCGCCCCGGCCAGCCGCCAGCGGATGAGCTGGGGGTCGAACACGTTCCAGGCCGCGACGGGCCGCACCGTCACCCCGGTGCGCGGGCGGCTGACCACCAGCCGCATCGACTCCAGCACCCGCACCGCCTCGCGGACCACCGTCCGCGACACCTGGAAGCGCCGCTCCAGGCCGTCGAGGGTGAAGGCGTGGCCGGGCGCGTACTCGCCCGCCGCGATGGACGGCCCCAGCTCGGCCAGCACCCGGTTGTGCAGGGTGCGGTGCGGGCCCCGCGCCGCACCGGGCGGCGCGTCGGCGGTCTCCTCGGCTGCGGCCATGCGGTCCCCTCACTCACGGCACCCGGTGCGATGGCGCGGGCACCGCCTCAGCTGCGAGGCTGTCGCGGGTACCGCATCGAATGGTAATACTAATGATGGAGTCCCGGGCACCCCCGACCGGGACCACCAGGAGGTGCGCCCCCATGCCCAGCAGGCACCGGCCCCCGGAAGCCGGCCCCTCGGAGCGGCCGCGGCCCGTCCACCTCATCGTGATGGGCGTGTCCGGCGCGGGCAAGACCACCGTCGGCGAGCTGCTGGCCGAACGGCTCGGCTACCGCTACGCCGAGGCCGACGAGTTCCACCCGCCCGCCAACATCGCCAAGATGGAGCACGGCACACCCCTCGGCGACGCCGACCGGCTGCCCTGGCTGGAGGCGCTGGCCGAGTGGACCGGCCGCCGCGACGCCGAGGGCGTCAGCACGGTGCTGGCCTGCTCGGCGCTCAAGCGCCGCTACCGCGACATCCTGCGCCGCGGCGCCCCCGGCGTCCGCTTCGTGCACCTGGGCGGCAGCCCCGAACTGATCCGGCAGCGCATCACCGCCCGCAAGGGCCACTTCATGCCGGCCGGGCTGCTCGACTCCCAGCTGCGCGACCTCGAACCGCTCGGCGCGGACGAGGACGGCGTCACGGTCGACGTCGGCCCCGGGCCGGAGGAGATCACCGACAAGGTGATCGCGAAACTGCGCTAGCCCCGGCCGCCCGGCGGCGCGGTCCGGTCAGCCGGCCGACGGGGCGAGCCCGCTGATCGCGGCGACGGGGTCGCCGCCCACCGGCAGCAGGGCGAGCACCGGGGTGGTGACGCCGGCCTCGGTGTAGCGGCGCACGTGCTCGCGGCAGCGGGCCGGGGCGCCGTGCACCACGAGGGCGTCCACCACCTCGTCCGGCACGGCCGCCGCGGCGCCCTTGCGGTCGCCCGCCTCCCAGGCCCGCCACATCGGCGCCAGCGCCTCGCCGCGGCCCAGCCACTCGTGGAAGGCCCGGTACACCGGCACGTTGAGGTAGCTCGCGATGACGCGGCGGCCGACGGCGCGGGCCAGCCCGGCGTCCGCGGTGGGGGCGACGAAGATCCGCGCCACCACCTCCTTGCCGGGCCCGCCCGCGTGCACCCGGGCGGCGAGGCCGGGCACGTCCTCGGCGGCCAGCCAGTTCAGCACGGCGCCGTCGCCCTCCCGCCCGGCCAGCCCGAGCATCCCGGCGCGCAGCGCCGCCACCACGATCGGCGGCGGCTCCGGCGGCACCAGGCCCAGGCGGAAGCCGTCGACGGCGAAGGTCTCGTACGCGCGGCCGACCCGCTCGCCCGCCAGCGCCGCGCGCAGGAAGCGCACGGTGTCCCGGACGCGCTGGTAGGGCCGGGTGAACTCCATCCCGTTCCAGCGCTCCACGATGACGTCGGAGGAGGTCCCCACGCCCAGGACGAAGCGGCCGGGCGCCGCCGAGGCCAGCGCGGCGGCCGACTGGGCGATGGTGGCCGCGCCCCGGGTGAACACCGGCACGATGGCCGTGCCGAGCCGCAGCGCGGGCGCCCACGCGGCGGCCAGCGCGAGCGGGGTGAAGGCGTCGGCGCCGCCGGCCTCGGCCGACCACACGTCGGTGTACCCCAGGTCGGGCAGCCGCTCCAGCACCGAGCGCTGCTCGTGCAGCTGCATCCCGTCCAGCGGGATGGTCAGTCCGTACCGTTCCATGGCTCGACCTCTTCTCAATCGGAGTCCGCGGCCGCCCGGGCGGCGCGCGCCCGTGCCTGCGCGCGGCCGGGCGGGCGCGGGGATAGCGTCGGATGGGACCGGCGACCGCCGGTCCGCGAGGAGTGACACCGAGGAGCGTGACGCCCCCGATGCGTGCCGTCGTCTACTACCGCTACGGAGGCCCCGAGGTACTGGAGCCGGCCGAGCTGGCCGAACCCAAGCTCGGACCGGATTCCGTGCTGGTGCGCACCCGGGCGGCCGGGGTGAACCCGGTCGACTGGAAGCTGCGCAGCGGCTACCTGGACACCCTGATCGAGACCCACTTCCCCGTGGTACCCGGCTGGGACCTGGCCGGGGTGGTGGAGCGGGTCGGCCCGGACGTCACCGAGTACGCGCCCGGCGACGAGGTGATCGGCTACGTCCGCGAGGACCACGTGCAGCGCGGCACCCACGCCGAGCTGGTCGCCGCCCCGGTGCGCACGCTGGCCCGCAAGCCGGCCGGCTGCTCGTGGGCGCAGGCGGCGGGCCTCCCGCTGGCCGGGCTCACCGCCTACCAGGCGCTCGGCCGCGGCCTCGGCCTGGCCGAGGGCGAGACCCTGCTGGTGCACGCGGCGGCCGGCGGGGTGGGCTCGCTGGCGGTGCAGATCGCCCGCGCCCGCGGCGCCCGGGTGATCGGCACGGCCGGCCCGGCCAACCACGACTTCCTGCGCGGCCTGGGCGCCGAGCCGGTCGCCTACGGCGAGGGCCTGGCCGAGCGGGTGCGCGAGCTGGCGCCCGGCGGCGTGGACGCCGTACTGGACTCCGTCGGCGGCGAGACCCTGGAGGACTCCGCCGGGCTGCTGGCGGCGAGCGGGCGGCTGGTGTCCATCGCCGACCCCGGCGTCAACGGGATGGGCGGCCGCTACGTGTTCGTCCGGCCCGACACCGCGGACCTGACCGCGCTGGGCGCGCTGGTCGACGAGGGGAAGCTCACCGTCGAGGTGGCCGCGACCTTCCCGCTGGAGCGCACCGCGGACGCCCAGGCGCTCAGCGCCGAGGGGCACACCCGCGGCAAGATCGTGGTCGAGCTCGGCTGAGCCGCGCCCGGCGGTCCGGACGGCGGGGGCCCGCGCCGCCGCCGTCCGGGGCGCCGCCGCGCCCGGACGCCTCACCGCAGCTCGCGCTTGAGGATCTTGCCGGTCGCGGTGAGCGGGAGCGTGTCGCGGAACTCCACCGTGCGCGGGTACTTGTACGCGGCCATCCGCGCCGCCGCCCAGTCGACCAGCTCCTGCTCGGTCAGCTCCGCGCCCGGGGCGCGCACCGCGATGGCCTTGATCTCCTCGCCGTGCCGCTCGTCGGGGACGCCGACCACGGCCACCAGGCTGATGCCGGGGTGGGTCATCAGCACCTCCTCGACCTCGCGCGGGTACACGTTGAGGCCGTTGCGGATGATCATCTCCTTGGCGCGATCGACGATGTAGTAGTAGCCGTCGGCGTCGCGCCTGGCGATGTCGCCGGTGCGCAGCCAGCCGTCCCGCATCACCTCGGCGGTCGCCTCGGGCCGCTTGTAGTAGCCCTTCATCACGGCGTGGCCGCGCACCGCCAGCTCGCCGGGCCCTTCCCCGGTGATCTCGTTCCAGTCCGGGTCGATCAGCCTGGCCTCGATGCCCCACACCGGCTTGCCGATGGAGCCGGGCCGGTACGGGATCTTCTCGGAGTTGGAAATGGTGGTGGGGCTGGTCTCCGACATCCCGTAGCCCTCGTGCAGGTGGATGCCGAAGCGCTCGCGGAAGGCGGCGTGCAGCTCGGCGGGGATGCCCGAGCCGCCCGAGATGGCCACCCGCACGCTGTCGCCCAGCCCGAGCGCGGCGTCGGGGTGGTTGAGCATCGCCCAGAACATCGTGGGCACCCCGGCGATCACGGTGGCGCGCTCGGCGCGGATGGCGCCCATCATCTGCCCGGCGTCGAACCTGGGCAGCAGCACGAGCGTCGCCTGCCTGCCGAAGCCGGAGGTCAGATGGGTGGACTCGGCGAACACGTGGAACAGCGGCAGCGCCACCAGGTGCACGTCGTCGTCGTGCAGGGTGAACATCCGCGCGCCCAGCTGGGAGTTCTGCACCATGTTGGCGTGCGTCAGCTCCGCGCCCTTGGGACGGCCGGTGGTGCCGCTGGTGTAGAGGATGACGGCGGTGTCGTCGGCGCGGGTCGGGGCGGTGTCGGCCGGGTCGGCACCGGCCAGCGCCGCCCATAGCGTCTCGGTGCCGGGCACCGGCGAGGGGTCATCGGGGCGGGGCGTGATCACCAGGAACTCGGTGCAGCCGGGGGTGGCGTCGAAGGCGGCCCGGCCCTCGGCGCCGGTCTCGACCCCGGGGGCGCCGCCAAAGCAGCAGAGCATCCGGGCGTCGCTGTCGGCCAGGTGGTAGGCCAGCTCGTCCCGCTTGAGCAGCGGGTTGAGCGGGACCACCACGCAGCCGGCCTTGAGGATGCCGAAGTAGGCGATCGGGAAGAGCGGCAGGTTCGGGCAGACCAGCGCGACCTTGTCGCCGGGCACCAGGCCGCGCGCCCGCAGCAGCCCGGCCATCCTGCGGGCGGCCGCCTCCACCTCGGCATAGCTCAGCCGGGCGTCGCCGCAGACGATCGCGGTGCGGCCGGGGGCGGTGCGTGCGCTGTCCTCCAGCACCACCGACAGATTCAGCATGGGGGTCTCCTCTCGCGGGCGTGGGGGCGCGCCGGGGGACGCGAGGGCGTCGGGGCGGGTCAGGCCAGGTGGCCGCCGATGCGGTACCGGCCGTTGAGCAGCTGGCGGGCGATGGTCCGGCGCTGGATCTCGTCGCTGCCCTCGTAGATGCGGAGCAGCCGCAGGTCGCGCGCCCACAGCTGCACCGGGAGCTCCTGGGTGTAGCCCATGCCGCCGTGGATCTGCAGCACCCGGTCCACGATCTGGTTGGCCCAGGTGCCGGCGCCGAGCTTGGCCATGGACGAGGAGGTGATCGGGTCGGCGCCCTGGTCGACCTGCCAGGCGGCCAGCAGGGTCAGGTACCTGACCGCCTCCAGTTCGGTGGCGGAGTCCGCGATCATCCACTGGATGGCCTGGTGCTCGGCGATGGGCCTGCCGAAGGTGGTGCGCACCTTGGCGTAGTCGAGGGCCATCTGCAGCAGCCGCTCGGCCGAGCCGACGGCGCGGGCGGGCAGCAGGTAGCGGCCGCGGCCGATCCACTCCATGGCCAGCCGGAAGCCGTCGCCGATCTCGCCGAGGACGTTGCCGGCCGGCACCCGCACGTCGTCCAGGTGCACCGAGGCGGGCCTGGCCTGGCCCATGGTGGGGATGGGCGAGGTGGTGACGCCCATGCCGCGCTCCACCAGGAAGGCGGTGAAGCCGCCCCGGTGCCGCTTCTCGGCGTCGGTGACGGCGATGACGATGAACAGGTCGGCGTCCTCGCCGCCGGTGATGAAGGTCTTCTCCCCGCGCAGCACCCAGTCGTCGCCGTCGCGGCGGGCGGTGGTGGAGATGTTGGTGGCGTCGGAGCCGGCGTCGGGCTCGGTGATGGCGAAGCAGGACCGCAGCTCCCCGGCGATGGCGGGCTCCAGGTAGCGCTTGCGCTGCTCGTCGTCGGCGTAGAAGAGGATGTTGTCGGTCTCGCCGCCGAACTGGAACGGCACCAGCGTGCGGCCGTTCTCGGTGGCCAGCAGCGCCTGGGTCACCGCGTCCAGGCCCATCCCGCCGTGGCTTTCGGGGGTGCCCGGGCCCCAGAAGCCGAACTCCTTCGCCTTGAGCTGCAGCTCCCGGAGTTCGTCACGGGTGATCCCGGTGCCCGAGTCGCGCTGGCGGCGCAGCAGTTCGGCCTCCAGCGGGATCACCTCGCGGGCGATGAAGGCCCGGGCGGTGTCGCGGATGGCGCGCTGCTCGTCGGTGAGGCCGAAGTCCACGTACGGTCATCCTTTCTGGGGCCCGGCGGGCGCTTGGCCGCCGAGTCGTTCGGTCTTGCCTTGGATCCGGTTCATCGCGGCCAGCCAGGCGTCGGTGTCGGCGGCCCGGCCCGCGTACATCCGCGCCACCTCGGGGTGCGGCAGGATCAGGAAGCGGCGGTCGGCCACCGCGTCGGCGACCGTGTCGGCCACCTGTTCGGGGGTGATCGCGTCGCGCTCCAGCACGAAGCGCCCGCCCTCGCCGGTGCCGTGCAGCATCCGGGTGCGCACGCCGAGCGGGCAGAGCGCCTGCACGGTGATGCCGCGGTGCGCGTAGGTGGCGGCCAGCCACTCCGCGAAGGCGACGGCGGCGTGCTTGGTGACGGCGTAGGGGGCGGCGCCGACCATGGTGAGCAGCCCGGCGGCCGAGGCGGTGATGACCAGGTGGCCGGCGCCGCGCTTCAGCCACGGCCCCATCAGCAGCCGGGCCGCGCGCACGTGGCCCATCACGTTCACGTCCCAGGCGTGCGCCCAGTCCTCCTCCGCCGACTGCTCGGAGCCGGGGACGGCGACGCCGGCGTTGGCGGCGTACAGGTCGATCTCGCCGAGGACGGCGCGGGCCTCGGCCACCAGGCGCTCCACCCCCTCGGCACTCGCCGCGTCGCCGGGGACGGCCGCCGCGTCCAGTTCGGCGGCGACGGCGCGCACGGCGCCGGCGTCGAGGTCGGCCAGGACCAGCCGGGCGCCCTCGGCCGCGAAGCGGCGGGCCATCGCCGCGCCGATGCCGCGGCCCGCGCCGGTGACGACCACTCCGGCGCCGCGCAGCGGGTGGCCGGTCACGGCCGCCGCCCCGTCCCGGCGCGGCGCAGCTCGCGGCGGGCCAGCGAGCGCCGGTGCACCTCGTCGGGGCCGTCGGCCAGCCGCAGGGTGCGGGCCGAGGTCCAGAGCGCGGCCAGCGGGGAGTCCTGGGAGAGCCCGGCGGCGCCGTACGCCTGGATCGCCTTGTCCAGCACCCACTCGGCCATCGCCGGGGTGGCGATCTTAATGGCCTGGATCTCGGTGTGGGCGCCCTTGTTGCCGACGGTGTCCATCAGCCAGGCGGTCTTGAGCACCAGCAGCCGCGCCATCTCGATCCGGACCCGCGCCTCGGCGATCCACTCCTGGATCACGCCCTGCTCGGCCAGTGGCGCGCCGAAGGCGGTGCGGCCGCTCACCCGCTCGCACATCAGGTCCAGGCCGCGCTCGGCCATGCCGACCAGCCGCATGCAGTGGTGGATGCGGCCGGGGCCGAGCCGGGCCTGCGCGATGGCGAAGCCGTCGCCCGGCTTGCCGATCAGGCCGGCGGCGGGCACCCGCACGTCGGTGAAGGACACCTCGGCGTGCCCGCCGTGCGGGGCGTCGGTGTAGCCGAAGACGCGCATCCCGCGCCGCACCTGCACGCCCGGGGTGCCGCGCGGCACGATGACCATGCTCTGCCTGCGGTGCCGCTCGGCGTCCGGGTCGGTCACCCCCATCACGATCAGCAGCTCGCAGTCGGGGTTCATCGCGCCGGTGGACCACCACTTGCGCCCGTTGACGACGTAGGAGTCGCCGTCGCGCTCGATGCGGGTGCGGATGTTGGTGGCGTCGGAGGAGGCGACGTCGGGCTCGGTCATGCAGAAGGCGGAGCGGATCGCGCCGTCCAGCAGCGGGGTGAGCCAGCGCTCGCGCTGCTCGGGGCTGCCGAACTCCGCCAGCAGCTCCATGTTGCCGGTGTCGGGCGCGGCGCAGTTCAGCGCCTCGGGCGCCAGTGCGGGGCTGCGGCCGGTGATCTCGGCCAGCGGCGCGTACTGGAGGTTGGTGAGCCCGGCTCCGGGCGGGCCGCCCGGCAGGAACAGGTTCCACAGGCCCAGGGCGCGCGCCCGCTCCCGCAGCTCGGCGATGACCGGGGGCCGCCGCCAGCGCTCGTCCTCGGCGGCTTGCTCGGCCCGCTCCGCCTGTTCGGCGAAGACGGGCTCGGCCGGGTAGACGTGCTCGGCCATGAAGGCGAGCAGCCGCTCGCGCAGGTCCTCGGTGGTGGCGTCGTATGCGAAGTCCATTGGTCTGCCCGCCTCCCGGCGTCTCCACGTGCCTGTCAGCGCCCGGCGCCGTCCGGCCGGTGTCCCAGCGTGGCCAGCCCCGCGGCCAGCAGCGGCTCGACCCCGGCGCCGATGCGGTCGAAGCCCTCCCCCACGGTCTGGCCGTGGATGTGCCTGAAATGGATGCCCTCGCTGATCACGGCCAGCTTGAAGTGGCCGAAGGCCACGTACCAGGGCAGCGGGGCGAGGTCGAGCCCGCTGCTCGCGGCGTACCACTCCACCAGCCGCTCCGAGGAGGGGAAGGGGGAGCCGGGCGTGACGGCGGTGTCGAGCGGGAGCACGGGGAGCGCGCCGACGCGGTCCCAGTAGACGCACAGCAGGCCCAGGTCGGCCAGCGGGTCGCCGAGCGTCGACATCTCCCAGTCCAGTACGGCGGCCACCGTGTCGTCGGGCCCGACGACGCAGTTGTCCAGCCGGAAGTCCCCGTGCACGACGGCGGCGCGCTGCGCTTGCGGCACGGCGCCGGCCAGCAGCCCGGCCAGCTCGTCGGCCCCGGCCAGCGGCCGGCTCCGGGAGGCGTCCAGCTGCTTGCGCCAGCGGGCCAGCTGGCGGTGCAGGTAGCCGTCGGGGCGGCCGAAGTCGGCCAGCCCCACCTCGGCGGGCGGCACGGAGTGCAGGGCGGCGAGCACGTCGCTCAGGTCGCGGGCGATGTGCTCGGCGCGGGCGCGGCCCAGCGGGACCGCCTGCTCGGGGGTGCGCAGCACGGCGCCCTCCACCAGCTCCATCACGTAGAAGGGCGCGCCGATCACCTCGGGGTCGGGGCAGTGCAGGTGGACGCGGGGCACCGGGACCGGGCTGCCGGCCAGCGCGCCCATGACCCGGTACTCGCGGCCCATGTCGTGCGCGGTGGCGAGCACGTGGCCCAGCGGCGGGCGGCGCAGCACCCAGCGGCCGCGTCCGTCGGTGACCGTGTAGGTGAGGTTGGAGCGCCCGCCGGCGATGACCTCGGCGCGCAGCGGGCCGTCGGCGAAGCCGGGGTGCTCGCGGTCCAGGTAGGCCCGCAGCCGACCGGTGTCGAGGCCGGGCGGGTCATCGCTCATGGCGGACACCATACCTACTAGTCGGTATGTTGGCCAGATCCGGTTTTTCCGGCATCCTGCGGCCGGTGGCGCCGCCGCCGGTCCAGCGCATCAGGGAGACGACATGGCACGAATCGCGCGCGGCGGAACGCCCGCGGGCCGCAGGGCGGGCGGCAGCACCGTGCCCGACCGGCTGCTGGCCGCGGCCAGCCGGCTGTTCGCGCAGCGCGGCTTCGAGAGCACCTCGGTGCAGGACGTGGTGGAGGCGGCGGGCGTCACCAAGGGCGCCATGTACCACTACTTCCGGTCCAAGGACGACCTGCTGCACGAGATCTACCGGCGGCTGCTGACGATGCAGACGCAGCGGCTGGCCGACTTCGCCGCCGCCGAGGGGCCGCTGCCGGAGCGGCTGTTCGCCGCCGCCTCCGACGTGGTGCAGACCAGCATCGCCAACCTCGACGACTCGGTGATCTTCTTCCGGTCGATGCACCTGCTCACCAACGAGCACCAGACCCGAGTACGGGCCGAGCGGCGCCGCTACCACGAACTGTTCCGCTCGCTGATCGAGGAGGGGCAGCGCTCCGGTGCCTTCCGCGACGACATCCCGGCCGGCATCGTCACGATCCACTACTTCGGCTCCGTCCACCAGCTCGGCACCTGGTACCGCCCGGACGGGAAGATGACCCCCCGCGAGCTCGGCGAGTACTACGCCACGCTGCTGCTCGCCGGCCTGCGGCCGGAGCCGGGGGCGGCCGGCACCGCGGGGCGGGAGTCCGACGGGGCCTGAGCCGCCCTCCCGAGGGGACGCGCGACGCGGCCGTCCCCGCGCTTTTCGCGGCTGCGGGACCGCCGCGCCCGCAGTCGATCCCGGTCCGCGCGAGCACCTTGACAGCGGGCCGGAGCACACATAGCTTCTCACAGACCAACTAGTCGGTATGTGACTCCGATCACCGTGAGTCCAGGGCCGTCGGCTCGGTGCCGCCGCTCTGGACGTGCGGTCCGAGGCCGCGGAAGGACGGGTGCACGGGCGTCATGACCAGCACGGAAGGCACCGGCGGACTCCTCGTCGAGGACGTGTCGGTCCGCTTCGGCGGCGTCGTCGCCCTGCGGGACGTCTCCCTCACCGCCGCGCCGAACACGGTCACCGGGATCATCGGCCCCAACGGCGCGGGCAAGACCACCCTCTACAACGCGCTGTGCGGACTGGTGCGCGCCGACAGCGGCCGGATCAGCTGGCGCGGCACCCCGCTGCTGGGCCGCCGCCCCGACGAACTGGCCGGCCTGGGCGTCGCCCGCACCCTGCAGGGCATGAACCTGTTCCCGCTGATGACCGTGGCCGAGAACGTGATGGTCGGCGCCGACCGGCTGGCGCGCGGCGGCACCCTGGCCGCGCTCACCGGCCTCGGCCGCGTCGGCCGCGACGAGCGGCGGCTGCGCGCCCGCGCCCTCGACGCGCTGGCCGAGTTCGGCGTGGCCCACCTCGCCGAAGCGCTGCCGCCGTCGCTGCCCTTCGGCCTGCGCAAGCGGGTGGCGCTGGCCCGGGCGCTGGCCGCCGACCCCGACCTGCTGCTGCTGGACGAGCCGGCCGGCGGGCTGTCCGCCGAGGAGATCGCGGAGCTGGCCGAGCGGATCAGGGGCTTCCGCGAGCGGATGACCGTGCTGCTGGTCGAGCACCACATGGACATGGTCATGGACGTGTGCGACCACATCGCGGTGCTCAACTTCGGCCGCGTGATCGCCGCCGGACCGCCCGAGGCGATCCGCGCCGACGCGGCCGTGACCGAGGCGTACCTGGGGGACGCCGCATGAGCGCCCCGGCCCCCGCGCCGCCCGCCCTGGAGGTGCACGACCTGGTCAGCGCCTACGGCGCCGTGCGCGCCGTCGACGGGGTGAGCCTGACCGTGCCCGCCGGGTCGATCACCGCCGTGCTCGGGGCCAACGGCGCCGGCAAGACCACGCTGCTGCGCACCGTCAGCGGCGCCAAGGCCGCGCAGTCCGGCCGGGTGCTGGCGGACGGCGTCGAGCTGACCCGGCTGCCCGCCGACCGGGTGGTGCGGCACGGCGTGGCGCACGTGCCCGAGGGCGGCGGCGTCATCACCCAGCTCACCGTCGAGGAGAACCTGCGCCTGGGCGGCCTGTGGCGGGCCGACCGCGCCGACCGGGTCCGGGCGCGCGAGGAGATGTACCAGCTGTTCCCGGTGCTCGCCGAGCGGCGGCGGCAGCCGGCCGGCGCCCTGTCGGGCGGCGAGCGGCAGATGCTGGCGATCGGGCGGGCGCTGATGGCCCGCCCCCGGGTGCTGCTGCTGGACGAGCCCTCGCTCGGGCTGGCGCCGATGGTCACCCGGCGGCTGCTCCGGCTGCTGCGGGAGCTGCGCGACGGCACCGGGCTGACCGTCGTCCTGGTGGAGCAGAACGCACGCGGGGCGCTGTCGGTCGCCGACCACGGCTTCGTGCTCTCCCTCGGCCGGGTGGCCGCCTCGGGCGACGCCGACCGGCTGCTCGCCGACGACCGCACCCGCCACGCCTACCTGGGGTTCTGACCCCCCACCACCGCCCGCAGCCGGGAGGAGCCCGATGGAGCAGCTGGCCGAACTGGTACTCAACGGCGTCTCCAGCGGCGCCGTCTACGCGGCGCTGGCCCTCTCGCTGATGATCATCTACCAGGCGACGCGGGTGGTGAACTTCGCCCAGCCGGGCCTGGCGCTGATCGCGGCCTACACGGCCTTCTCCGTCACCCGGGCCACCGGCAGCTACTGGCTCGGCTTCGTGCTCGCGCTGGTGGTGGGCGGGGCGCTGGGGGTGCTGGCCGAGCGGCTGCTGATCCGGCCGGTGCAGCGCCGCTCGGAGCTGAGCGCGATCATCGTGACGCTCGGGCTGCTGATGCTGCTGCAGGGCGTCGCGGGCATGGTGTGGAGCAACGAGCCGCACTCCTTCCCGTACCCGCTGGACTTCCGCGGCCGCTTCTCGGCCACCGACGCCTTCGCCGTCGCCGCGGTGGGCGTCACCGCGCTGGGCCTGCTGCTGCTGTTCCGGTACACGCCGCTGGGCCTGCGGATGCGGGCCGCGGCCTTCCGGCCCGAGGTGGCCAGGATGGTGGGGGTGCGCGTCGGGCTGATGCTCACGGTCGGCTGGGGCATCGCCTCGGTGATCGGCGCGCTCGCCGGGATGCTCGCCGTGCCGCCGTTCATCTTCCCCAACGTGCTCGACGGCGTGTTCGTCTACGGCATCACCGCCGCCGTGATCGGCGGCCTCGACAACCCGTTCGGCGCGGTGCTCGGCGGCTTCACCCTCGGCATCGGCCTCTCACTGGTCTCGGGCTACCTGGGGCCCGAGCTGGTGACGCTGGCCGCGCTGGTGATCGTGGTGGTGGTGCTCAGCCTGCGGCCCGACGGCCTGTTCACCCGCCCCCGCGCCCGGCAGGTGTGACCGTGGCGCGCCCGACGACCCGCCCGGACCTGCGGAGGGACCCCGTGACCGACGACACCGCCAGGACCGGCCGTGCGGCCGTGCTCGACCGCTGGCGCCGCTCGCCGATGCTGCTCAGGCACCTTGCCGCAGCGCTCGCCGCCTTCCTCGGCATCGTGCTGCTCACCTCGGTGACCGACCCGTTCACCAATCTGCGCATCGCCACCATCGGCTACCACCTGGTGGCCGTGGCCGGGCTGGCGCTGCTCATCGGGGTGAGCGGCCAGATCTCCCTCGGCCACGGCGCCTTCATGTTCATCGGCGCCTACACGATGGCGCTGCTGGTCATCCACGTGCCCGGCTCGCCGCTGTGGGCCAACCTGCTGCTCGCCATCGCGGCGAGCTGCGCCGCGGGCGTCGCGGTGGGGGCGGCCACCGCCCGGCTGCACGGCCCCTACCTGGCCGGCGCCACCCTCATCCTCGCCGTCGGCCTGCCCGCCGTGGCGCTGCGCTACCCGGAGGCGCTGGGCGGCAGCAACGGGCTCACCTTCTCGGTCGCCGGCACGCCCCCGGCCCTGTCGGACACCGTCCCCGACCCGCGCTGGCAGTCCTGGGTGGTGTGGCTGGCCGTGCTGCTCGCGCTGGTCGTGGTGGCCAACGTCAGCCGGGGCCGGCTCGGCCGGCGGCTGCGCGCGGTGCGCGACGACGAGGCGGCGGCCGCGCTGTCAGGGCTGCGCCCCGGCCGGCTGCGCACCGTCGCCTTCGTCATCAGCGCCGGCTGCGGCGGGCTGGCCGGCGCCCTCCAGGCGTACCTGCTGGGCACGGCCACCCCCAGTTCGTTCGGCCTCGCCCTCTCGCTCAGCCTGCTGGCCGCCGTCGTCCTGGGCGGCCTCGGCAGCCTGTGGGGCGCGCTGTGGGGAGCGCTGGCGCTGGTGTACGTCGAGGTCTGGGGGCACGACGCCGCCGAGGCGCTCGGCCTGAGCGACCACGTGGCCAACAATCTGCCCATCGCGCTGTTCGGCGCCGCCCTCATCGCGATCGTGCTGCTGTGGCCCTCCGGCGTGCAGGGCGGCCTGGCCCGGCTGGGCGCGGCGGTGCGCACCCGCCGGATCGGCCCCGGCGGCCGGCCCGACTGAGTCCCCGCGCCCGGACCGCGCCTCTCCCCACCCCCACGACCCCGCCGTATCCGCCCCCGCACTCGCACACCCTGGAGGAGAAATGCGCAAAGCCCCGCCCCTGGTGGCCGTGCTGGCCGCCGCCGCCCTGCTCACCGCGTCCTGTACCGGTGCGGGCGAGGTCGCCGAGGGCGACGCCGCGTCGCTGGACGTGTCCACCGGCGTCACCGACGACAGCGTGCGGCTGGGCACGCACATGCCGCTGACCGGCCCGGCCGCGCCCGGCTACAGCCAGATCTCCGTCGGCGCGCGGGCCGTGTTCGACTACGTGAACGCGCAGGGCGGCGTGCACGGGCGGCAGATCGAGTACCTGGTCGAGGACGACGGCTACGACCCCGTGCGCACCGTCGAGGTGGTGAACGAGCTCGTCCTCCAGGACGAGATCTTCGCGATGGTCGGCGGGCTCGGCACCCCCACCCACGCACGCGTGATCGACTTCCTGAACGAGCAGGGCGTGCCCGACCTGTTCGTCTCCTCCGGCGCGCTGATGTGGAACCAGCCCGACACCCACCCGCTGACCTTCGGCTACCAGGTCGACTACACCCGCGAGGCCAAGATCCAGGGCCAGTACGTGGCCGAGAACTTCCCGGATGCCAGCGTCGGCGTCTTCTTCCAGAACGACGACGTGGGCACCGACACCCAGGCGGGCCTGGAGCAGTACCTGGGCGAGCAGATCGTCGTCCGCGAGCCGTACGAGTCGGGCAACACCGATATCGGGCCGCAGGTCAGCGCCCTGGAGGAGGCCGGGGCCGAGGTGGTGATCTGCGAGTGCATCCCCACCTACATGGCGCTGCTCATCCTGGAGTCGCAGGCCATCGGCTACGAGCCGCAGTTCGTGGCCAGCAGCATCGGCGCGGACACCGTCACCCTCAACGGCCTGCTGCAGGAGTTCGCCGACGCCGACGGCGGCACCGCCGACGACATGCTCGACGGCCTGATCGCCACCGGCTACCTGCCGCAGGCCACCGCCGCCGACGACCCCTGGCTCGAGCTGTACACGCAGATCTACGAGGAGTACGTGCCCGAGGAGCAGCCCTTCACCAACACCCTGCTCTACGGCATGGTCCAGGCCACCCAGACCTCGATGGCCCTGATGGCCGCCGGACCCGACCTCACCCGGCAGAGCCTCGTCGACGCCCTGCACTCCGGCGAGTTCAACGGCCCCGGCCTGGTCCCGTTCTCCACCGCCGAGGGCGAGCACTCCGGCTTCCAGGGCGCCTACGTCACGCAGTACCACGCGGGAGGCCGCTCCGAGATCCTGCAGGAGCCGCGCGTCACCGACCGCGAGACCGGCCCCATCGAGGAGTTCGACTTCAGCCGCCCGACCCCCGACGAGGTCGTCTTCTACGGCGGGTGACCCACCCGCCCGGACCGGGGCGGGATCCCCGGTCCGGGCGGGGGCGGCCGGCCCCGGGCGCGTGATCCGCCACCGGTACCGGCGAACCGCGGCCACCGAGCGGCCGCCGAGCGCCGTGCCCGGCGGTCCCGTCGGGCACGGCCCGCGCCGAAATCCCGTTGCCCGGTCCCGGCGGTCTGCGCGAAGCTCGGAGCATGATCGATACCGGACTCTCCGGCCGCGTCGTGCTGGTCACCGGGGCGGGCGGCGGCATCGGCTCGGCGATCGCCCGCGCCTTCGGGGCGCAGGGGGCGCGGGTCGCCGTCCACTACCTCGACCGCTCCCCCGACGCGCCCGCCGGTGCGCGCTGGGAGCACATGGTCCCCCCGGCCGAGGCGGCCGAGCGGCTGGCGGCCGAACTGCCGGACGCGGCCGCGATCCCGGCCGACCTGGCGGCCCCCGGGGCGCCCGCTCGGCTGCTGGACGAGGTGGCGGACCGGCTCGGCCCCGTCGGCGTCCTCGTCAACAACGCCGCGCACTGCGAGAGCCCCGACTCCATCGACACCCTCACCGCCGACGCTCTGGACCGCCACTACCGCGTCAACGCGATCGCGCCGGCCCTGCTCACCGCCGAACTGGCCCGCCGGCACCCCGGCGGCACGGCCACCGCACCGCCCTGCGTGGTCAACATCTCCACCGACGCTGCCCGCGCCTTCACCGGCCAGATCGGCTACGGCAGCTCCAAGGCCGCCCTGGAGGCCATCACCCGCGCCACCGCCCTCGACCTGGCCGGGCGCGGCATCCGGGTCAACGCCGTCGCCCCCGGCCCCGTGCAGACCGGCTGGATGACCGACGACATCCTGCGCCACGCCGAGTCCATCGTCCCGATGGGCCGGGTCGGCACCCCGGCCGACATCGCCGACGCCGTCGTCTTCCTCGCCTCCCAGCAGGCTCGCTGGATCACCGGCCAGGTCCTCCAGGTCGCGGGCGGCCACGCCTTGTGACATCCCGCCGCGACCGACCCGATCCGGTGACGGAACGTGCCCGGGATCACTCCGCCCCGCCGCCTCCTGTCCGATTCCGGTGATCGGAAAGCCCTGACACCACGGCCTTTCCGCCGCCTGGCCTGATGCGGCCAGTCCGTATCTCCCGTCCGTCCAGGGGCTACGTTCGGTCACGAACCGAACAGGGGGTGCGATGGCCGCGATGGACGGACCGCCGGGCGGCGACCGCCCGCGCCGGCCCGAGAGCCCTCCCGCCCGGCCCGCCCCCGAGGGCGCCACCCCCTTCGAGCGCGCCATGGCCGAACTGCGCGCCGCCGCCGAGCAGCGCGACCCGCACACCGGCCTCACCCGGCTCGAACAGCTGGAACGGGACCTGCCGGAGTCCTCAGACGAGATCGACTCCGCCGCTGAGGGCGAGGACCGTCCGCCGGGTCCCGGCGAGGAGGTCGCCGAGCGGCGCCTGGACGAGTGGATCCGGTCCGCCGCCGATCCGCCGCCGGCCACCGCCCTGGCCCGGGCGGCCGACCTGGGCCTGAGCGAGCGCGTCGCCCGGATTCTGGACCGGGGCGATCCGCTCCTGGCCCGGGCGTTCGCGGACCTCGACACCGTGATGCACTCGGGACGCATCGCCGGGACGCCTCGCCGCCACGACGACATCTACCGCGAGCACCTGCGCAAACTCACGGGCGCCGACCCCAACAACGCCCTGGGCGCCGCCGCCGAACTGCGCCACGCCGCCACCCTCCTCGGCAGCGGCGAACTCGCCCCGAACAGCAGAATGGCCATCAGCGCCACGGCACGCGAGAAGCTGGACCTGGGCCACGGCATCGAAGTACGGGCTTATCCCGTCGCCGAAGCCGACGTCATCTACGCGGGCAACGACGGCCGAATTCACCTGTACGAGATCAAGAACACCGCCCAGGCCTTGGCGAACAAGATCCGAAAGAGCACTGACCAACTCAGGAGAATGGTCCAGTGGCGGGACGCGGACCCGGACGGCCGCCGCGTCGCCGTCCATATCGGCACCGACCAGGGCTGGACCGGGCTACTCAGTCTGATGAAGCGTGAGGACGATCGCAGCTACATCGTCAATGAGCTGATCGAGCGGGAGATCCCATTGTTACTCGGCTCCCATCAGTTGGACCCGGAACGGTTGGAACGTTTGAAAGAGGCGGCGGTCGACCTTCTCAGCAGCCGCGATGATCAGAGCCGGAACCTGCGGGACTGGTTCAGTGCCAACCTGCCCGATCTTGACGCTGCCCGCGAACGCTTGAGGCCCTGGAGTTGACCGCTGTGCCCCTGTCCCCTGAACTCGTGCCCGCGCGGCTCGCCCGCCTTCCCCATCCGTGGAATCTGAACGACCTCGCCGCCCGACGGGCAGCGGTCAAGGCGTGGAAGGTTACGCAGGAGCGGCGGGAGGAGGCGTTCGGCGCCTTGGAGATCTGCCTGTCCTACCTCGCCGGACACCCGCCGCGCCCCGCGGACGCCCCCGACGTGCTCGGAGACCGGTTCCATGACGGCTTCTTCGGACTCACACGGCGGTTCGCCGCGGACTTCCCCACCATCCAGGACATGTCCTTCGAACGAATCCGCCAGTGGATGCGCGACAACACCGACCTCGATGTTCTCTTCGGGCCGGGAGTCACGGACCCTCCCGCCGAGGCCGTCGAGGTGTTCGGACGCGGCTGGCTACGCGGAACGGTACGCGGCGCCACGCGTCTGGTCACCGAGTGGCTGATCGACGCGGTCGGCCGCCCGCGCGGACACGACGTGACCACCAGCCAGGACGGACTCCGCCTGAAAGAGATGCTCAAGTCCGCCGTCCCCCGCCTGCACGAGGACGACGCCGCCGACCCGATCGGCGCGATCTGGACCCTCGACAGGTCCGGCCAACTCGACTACTTCACCCGGCTGGAGAACGACCCCGCCCTCCCCGAGCAGACCCGCGAAACGGCCAAGGGATACCGGGAATCCACTGAAATCGAACGGGAGATCAGGAACGGCACGCTCTCCGACCAGTCCTAGCCTCCCCGCCCCTACAACCCGTACCCCAGCACCGCCTGCTCGTGGGCGGTGAGGTCGGCGCCGATCTCGCGGGCGAGGTCGAGCCAGGTGAGGGGGTGGGGCCAGGGGTCGGTGAGTTCGTGCAGGAGGCGGTCGAGGGCGGCGGGGTCGCCGTCGGTGGGGACGGCGACCCGGCCGGCCAGGACGGGGAGGCGCTCGCCGTCCGGGGAGACGGCGGTGCGGGCGCGGGGGCCGGTGGACTCGCCGGTGGCGGTGTCCCAGGTGGGGTAGCCGGCCTTGGCGAGGCGGGCACGGGCCTGGGTCCAGATGTCCTTGCCGGGCCAGACGCCCTTGTAGGAGTAGGTCCAGTAGCCGCCGGTCTCCAGAGTGGTGACGTGGCGGTAGAGGGGGGCGTAGCGGCGGCGGGCCTCCTCGTCGGGGGGCGGCGGCTCCAGCGGGGTGGGGTCGAAGACCACGACGTCGTTGACGTTGCACGCGGCGCCGTTGGGGAGGACCTGGACGATGCGGGCGGTGGCGGGTCCGGTGCGCCTGCCGTAGGCCTGGCGGGGTGAGCCGTCCTCGTCGGTGAAGCGGATGCGCACGGCGTGGCCGCGCTGGTCGATGGGGCCGGTGCCGGGCGGCACCTCCAGGCCGAGCTGGCCGGCGAGGGCGCGCACGGTGGTCCAGTCGCGGGCGGCGGTGGCGGCCACCACCAGGGCCCAGCGGTCGGCGGGGCGAGGCTCGGGGCTGAGCATGAGCACTTCGCTGCGTAGCCGCTGCGCCGTGGGCCAGTCGGCGAGGCGGGCGGCGACGTCGGCGCCGAGGCGCCGGGCGCCGAGGCCGGCGGGGTCCAGTTCGACCAGGCGGGCGCACTCGCGGGCGCAGGCCCCGAGGTCGCCGGCGAGCAGGGCCGCGCGGGCCAGCGCCCAGTGCCGGATCTTCGGGTTGGCGGTCTCGGTGGCGCGGGCCAGCCGCGCCATGCCGGCGGCGTCCTCGGCGCGGTGCAGGGAGTCGAGCAGCACCAGGCCGGCCCGCTCGTCGGAGGGGTCGGCCGCCACCCGGGGCCACTGCGCCTCGGCGGCGGCGTCGGGCTGGCGCAGCGCGCCGCCGAGCTGGCCGAGGGCGGCCAGCAGGCTGAGGTCGTCCTCGCGGACGGCCAGCGCCGCCACCACCAGGTCGGCGCGGGTCTCGACGTCGGCGGCGGCCGCCGCGGGATCGTCGGCGGCCGGGGCGGCGCCGGGACGCTCGTTGAGGTGCGCGAGCAGCTGCTCGGGCGGCACCGGCAGCTCGACGGGCGCCAGCGCGGCCGCGTCGGCGCGCGCCTCGGCCAGGTCCGCGGCGAGGTCGTCGGCGCGCCGCACCCGGCGCAGCGCCCGCTCGGCGCGTGCGCGGGCGGCCCCGCCCACCCAGCGGGCGCCGCGGCGGGCGGCGAGGCGCGCGGCGATCAGCGACATCTCCAGGGCGCGGCGGTGCGCTCCGACCCGTTCGCAGTAGCGAGACCAGCCGGTGAGGACGGCGCCGAGCTGCCAGTTGTTGCGCACCCGCCCCAGCTCCACCAGGTTCTCCACCGCCTCGGCCCAGGCCGCGCGCAGGTCGGGGTGGGCCTCGGCCTCGCTGACGCCCGGCAGCGCCTCCATGGCGGTCTCCACGGGTACCGAACCGGTCCTGGCCTGCCAGGCCAGCAGCCGGGCCCGCTCGAAGCGCACCCGGCGCTGCACGTCGTCGCGGCCGGGCATCCGGGCGGGCAGCGCGCCGAGGGTCGTCTCCTCCAGGTGGTCGAGCGCGCGCAGCGCGTCGTCGTGCCGGTCGAGCTGGCGGAGCGCCCGGACGTAGGCCAGACCGTAGTAGGGGCCGGTCTGCTCGCCGGCGGCCCGGACACGGCCGGCCTGCCGGTCGAGGTAGGTGATCGCCTCCTCGGGGCGGTCGTCGTCGATCAGGATCTCGGCGTAGCCCTGGGAGAGCGCGGCGAAGCTGGGCCAGTCGGGCGAGAGCTGGTCGATCTGCTGGCTCACCTGGGCGCTGCGCTCGACGACGTGGCCGGGGCCGTCCATATTGCTCAGCGCCAGCAGCACGAGTTCGGCCGGGCAGACGATCTCGGGGCACATCGGCCCCTCGCCGGTGCGCACCTCGGTGTGCATGGTGTTGATGTCGGCCAGTGCGATGGCGCCGTGCTGGCGGTTGCCCACCCGGCTGCGCAGCGCCCAGAACCGCAGGTACGCGCCGGCCCAGGGCAGCACGGCCGTCTCGGCGGACTCCGAGGCCGGCGCCAGCAGCCCCTCGATGCGCTGGGTCTGGCCGCGAGCGGCCAGCTCCGGCGCCTGCACCAGCGCCACGGCCAGCCGGTTGTGACCGGCCGCGCGCAGCGGCGCCACCTGCCGGGCGACCCATCTCCAGATGTCCATAACCGCCCCGTCCCCGTCCCTACCGCGCCGCCGGCGCACTTCTGTGCCGACGGTAGCAGCGGCCGGAGGACGGCGCGGGCGGATCCACCGTCTCCGACGTGCGGGCACCACGCGGCGTCATGATCCGGCCACGCAGGGTTCGTCCACCGGATGTCCGCGGCACCGGATAATCTGCGTAGGAGCCGCCGCGCCCCAGCGGTTCCAGGGGTCCGGCGCGGCTACGGACGGCCGAGAGGGAGCGGAGCGTATGGGATGGCGTGACCGGTTCGGCCTCCGTCGGTCCAAGAAGCAGGGCAGGATCAACCGCTTCGACCGCGAGGCCGAGGACTCCGACGTCGCGGCGCTGGTCCAGTTCGCCAAGAGCCGGGTCGGCGTGGAGTTCTACGTGGAGCCCGAGACCTTCGCCACCGACACCACCGCCGTGGCGGTGGCCACCAACGGCGAGTGGATCCGGCGCCGGGTCGGCGCGCCCTCGGTGATCCGCAAGGTCGCCCACGACCTCGCCCTGCCCGTATACGACGTCCAGATCGTCGGGTACCCGCAGCGGATGCGCGACTGGACCCAGCGCAACAAGCGCGGCCTCCAGTCCGAATGAGCCGGCCCCGCGACGACGGCCGGCCGGTCGCGGGCGACGCGGACGGCGCGGCCGAGCAGGCGTCCATCTGGCCGAAGCTGGCCGGTAGCTCCGGTATGCCGCCGTGGGTACCGCGGGCCCTGGTGCTCGCCATGGCCACGGTGGCCGCCTTCGGGGCCGGCTGGTGGCTGCTGGTGCGGCTGGAGGGCCTGCTCACCCTGGTACTGGTCTCGCTCTTCCTGGCGCTGGCCATCGAGCCGGCCGTGAACTGGCTGGCCGCGCAGGGCTGGCCGCGCGCCGCCGCCACCGGCGTGGTCTTCGTGGTCCTGCTGGTGCTGCTCGGCACCTTCTTCACGGTGCTCGGCTCCATGCTGGTCGCGCAGATCGTCAACCTCGCCGCCGACGTGCCGCAGCGGGTCGGCGCCACCATCGAGTGGCTGAACGACTCCTTCGACCTGGGCTGGTCGTCGGCGACCCTCGTCGACCAGCTGCGGGTGGCCAGCACCCGGGTGCAGGACTACGCCACCTCGCTGGCGGGCGGGGTGTGGGGCGCGAGCACCACCGTGCTCGGGCTGGTCTTCCAGGGCCTGACGGTCATGCTGTTCACCTTCTACCTCGCCGCCGACGGCCCCCGCTTCCGCCGCGCGGTCTGCTCGGTGCTCACCCCGCAGACGCAGCGGGAGGTGCTGCGGGCCTGGGAGATCGCGATCACCAAGACGGGCGGGTACATCTACTCGCGCGGGCTGCTCGCGCTCATCTGCGGCCTCGCGCACTACGTCTTCTTCACCCTGATCGACCTGCCGTTCGCCTTCGCGCTCGCGGTCTGGGTGGGCGTGCTGTCGCAGTTCATCCCGACGGTGGGCACCTACCTGGGCGGCCTGATGCCGATCCTGATCGGGCTGCTGGACGACCCCTGGTCGGCGCTGTGGGTGCTGCTGTTCATCGTCGCCTACCAGCAGGTGGAGAACTACTGGCTCCAGCCGAAGATCACCGCGCGCACGCTCGACATGCACCCCGCCGTCGCCTTCGCCGCGGTCATCGCCGGCGCCGCCATCCTGGGCCCGCACGGCGCGCTGCTGGCGCTGCCGGCCGGGGCGAGCCTGCAGGCCTTCCTGTCCAACTACATCCGCCGCTACAAGGTCGAGGAGCACCCGCTCGTGGCGCCGCAGGACCGGGGCGACGCGTCCCCGGCCGCGCCGGCCCGCGATCCGTCCGCCGCCTCCCGCGGCGGCTCCCCCGGCGGCACAGTCGCCTGACCGTCCGGTAAGGATTTCGTCAACGCCGGGCGACCCGGCCGTTGATCTGCGTCACTCCGCCGCGCACCGGCACGGAGCGCCACGGCGGCCTCACCCGTCGGCCCAGCAGCGCTTTCGGGGCCGCGGCGCCCGCCGGCCCGGGGTTGGGACCGGGCTGCGGCAGGGCAGGGGCACGCAGTAAGGTCCAGTCGAACCACATCCCCGATGGGGTACCGGTGGGCCGCACCAGCACGCATACTCACCTTGGAGGGGGGACGATCGATGACGCAGACTCTCACCGCGCTGTGCTGCCAGTGCGGCAACACCCGGGCCGTGAGCACCCACCGGCATGTCGGGGAGGCCCAGTCGGCCTACGGCTTCGCCCGCTGCGTGGTGTGGCGCAAGTGCGCCGTCTGCGGTGAGCAGACCACCCATGCCTACCTCCGCGACGACCCCGAGCGCGACGAGCTGGAAGACGCCCTCAACCTCGACGACGCCCTCGCCGCCGAAGCCCTGGACGAAGAGGTCGACCAGCTGCGGCAGTGCGGTGTGGAGGTGGGCCACGCCCCCGTGCCGGCCGTCTGGGACGGCCAGCCCGTCGGCATGCTGACCCGCCGCCTGGACGACCACGCCTACGCGATCGTGCTGGACCCCGGCTCCTCCGTGGTGGCCCGGCTCAAGCTGATCGACCTGCTGTGGAACGAGCTGATGACCGGCGGCGCGGAAGGCCACTGGTACATCCAGCCGGGTGAGGGCCGCCGCCCCGGGTACGCGGTGCGGCTCTTCGGCTACCGGGTGCCGCGCTGAGCCCTCAGCCGGCCACGGCGACGGCGGTGATCTCCACCAGCTGCCCGCTGTAGCCCAGGACCGGCACCCCCAGCAGGGTGGATGTGTGCGGCCCGGCGGCCAGCGGCGAGGCGCGCACGATCTCCCACACCCGGCTCAGCTCCTCGGGCTCCGACGCCACCACGTACACGGTGCTGTTGACGACCTTCGCCAGTTCGCTGCCCGCCTCGCGCAGGGCTTCGTCCAGATTGGCCAGCACCTGGCGGGTCTGCGCCTCCAAGCCCTCGACCACGGCGCCGGAGGGGTCGAGCGGTACGGAGCCCGCGGTGAAGACGAGGCGCTCGCCGGCCTCGACCACGGCGGCGTGGGCGTAGTCGGGCGGCGCGAAGAGGCCGGGGGCGGTGAAGCGCTGCACCAAGGGGGTCTCCTGGGTTCGGCGGCAGGCCGCGCGGACGCGCGGTGCCCGGCGAGTATCCCAGCGCGGCCTGCCGCAGTCACCCGGTTTTCCAGCCGCCGACCTGCGGCTGCGGCTAGCGGGCCGCCTCCGGCACCCGTTCGGCCGCGGCGTCCAGGCGGCGCAGCGCGGCCCGCGCCACCTCGGGGTCGGTGGTGGCCCAGAACGGCGGCAGGGTGGCGCGCAGGAAGCCGCCGTAGCGGGCGGTGGCCAGCCTCGGGTCGAGCACCGCGACCACGCCCCGGTCGGAGGTGGTGCGCAGCAGCCGCCCGGCGCCCTGGGCCAGCAGCAGCGCGGCGTGCGAGGCGGCCACGCTCATGAAGCCGTTGCCGCCCCTGGCCGCCACGGCGCGCTGCCGGGCCGAGGCCAGGGGGTCGTCGGGGCGCGGGAACGGGATGCGGTCGACGATCACCAGCTGCAGCGCGGGCCCGGGGACGTCGACGCCCTGCCACAGCGACAGAGTGCCGAACAGGCAGGTGCGCTCGTCGGCGGCGAACTCGCGCACCAGCTGGCCGGTGGAGTCGTCGCCCTGGCACAGCAGCGGGTGCTCGATGCGCTCGCGCAGCGCCTCGGCGGCCTGCTTGGCGGCGCGCATGGACGAGAACAGCGCGAGGGTGCGGCCGCCGGCCGCCTGGATCAGCTCGGTGATCTCGGTCAGGTAGGCGTCGGCGAGGCCGTCGCGGCCGGGCGGCGGCAGGTGGCGGGCGACGTAGAGGATGCCGCTGCGCGGGTAGTCGAAGGGCGATCCGACGTCCAGGCCCCGCCAGACCGGCTCGGCCGAGGCCGGCGCGGACTCGCCGTCGGCGACGGCCTCGGGGCGGTCGCGCGGGTCGGGGTGGCCGGTCTGGCCGGGGTGGTCCTTGCGGTGGACCGGCAGGCCCCACTGGCGGGCGAGGTGGTCGAAGGCGCCGCCGAGGGTGAGGGTGGCGGAGGTGAGGACCACTGTGCGGTCGCCGAACAGCCGCTCCCGCAGCAGCCCGCCGACCTCCATCGGCGCGACGTGCAGCGACGGCGCCTGGCTGGGCGGGGAGGACAGCCACACCACCTCGCGCCGCTCGGCGATCGGCGGCTGCACGGCCGCCAGCATCCGCACGGCGTCGTCGTGCACCTCGCCGAGCGCGGCCAGGGCGAGCTTGCGGACGTTGGAGGCGTCGGCGTCGTCCTTGCGGTCGGGGCCGATGGCGGTGACGCAGGCGTGCGCGGCGTCGCGGACCGCGGTGACGGCGCCCTCCAGCGCCTCGGAGAGGTGGTCGAGCCGGGCGGGCTCGGTGTCGGCCATGATCAGGCCGAGCCCCTCCCCCGCCTCGGCGAGCCGGTCGGCGACCTCCTGGTCGCAGGCGCGCCCGGCCCGGCGCGCGGCGGCGGCCACCAGCGCCTCCGACAGCTGGCCGGTGGCGACGGAGGTGACCCGGTCGACGAGGTCGTGGGCCTCGTCGACCACGATGACGTCGTGCTCGGGCAGCAGCGGGAAGCTCTCCATGGCGTCGATGGCGAGCAGGGCGTGGTTGGTGACCACCACGTCGACGTGGCCGGCGTCCTCCCTGGCCTGCTCGGCGAAGCACTCGCCGCCCGAGGGGCAGCGGCCCGCCCCCAGGCACTCGCGCGCCGACACCGAGACCTGCCGCCAGGCGAGTTCGCTGACGCCCGGCACCAGCTCGTCGCGGTCGCCGGTGGTGGTCTCCTCGGCCCATTCGTGCAGCCGCGCCACCTGGCGGCCCAGCGAGGAGACGGAGCGGGGGTCGAACAGGGCGGGCTCGTCGTCGTCGCTCGCGCCGGTGGTGAGCTTGTAGCGGCACAGGTAGTTGCGGCGGCCCTTGAGGATGGCGAAGGTCGGCGCGCGGCCGAGCGGGCCGGTCAGCGCCTCGGCCAGCCGGGGGAGGTCGCGGTCGACCAGCTGGCGCTGGAGGGCGATGGTGGCCGTGGACACCACCACGGTGGTCTCCGCGGCGACCGCGTGGCGGATGGCCGGGACCAGGTAGGCCAGCGACTTGCCGGTGCCGGTGCCGGCCTGCACGGCGACGTGCTCGTCGGTCTCGATGGCCTCGCGCACCGCCTCGGCCATGCGCGCCTGGCCGGGCCGCTCGGAGCCGCCGAGCGCGGCGACCGCGACGGCGAGCAGCTCGGACACGGAGGGAAGAGAAGAGTCCGCCACAAGGCTAGAACCTACCGGCGCCCCCGGACAGCCGGAGCCGTTCGGGATGCGCGAGCATGTACGCGGGGCGGCGGGCCGGCCGAGCCCTCGGGCCCGGTCGCGGCGCGCCGCGACCGCAGCAGCACGGCAAGCGAAGTGAAGACGAAGGGACGACCATGACCGTACAGCTCACCAAGGACCTCTACACCGCCGAGGTCTCCGTCCAGGGCGGCCGGCAGAACGGCCACGCCGTCTCGGCCGACAAGACCTTCGACGTGCGGATCACCCCGCCCACCGACATGGGCGGCTCCGGTGAGGGCACCAACCCCGAGGAGCTGTTCGCGGCCGGCTACGCCGCCTGCTTCCAGGGTGCCCTCGGCGTGGTGGCCCGCCGCCAGAAGGTGGACACCGGCGAGTCGACCGTGACCGCCAAGGTCACCCTCGGCAGCATCGACGGCGGCGGCTTCGGCCTCAAGGTCGCCCTCGAAGTGGCGATCCCGGGTGTGGACTCCGACACCGTCCAGCAGCTGATCGAGGCCGCCCACCAGGTGTGCCCGTACAGCAACGCCACCCGCGGCAACATCGAGGTCGACCTGCGCGCGGTGTGACCGACGCCGTCGCGCCGACGGCCGCCGCACCGCCGCCGTGCACGCGGGGAGAGTCCCGCGCGCACGGCGTGCGCGGGCGGGCTCACACCGGCAGCAGCTCCTCCGGCAGCGGCGCGCCGGCGATCCTGGCCCGCACGAGTCCGGTGAACAGCTCGGGCCGCTCGCCGTTCCAGGCGTGGCCCACCCCCGGCACCAGCCGGGCCTCGCCCGACGGGAACGCGGCCGCGATCTCCGGCAGCGAGCGGCGAACCGACTCGACCTCGTTCCCCCCGGCCACGGCCAGCACCGGGCAGGCCACCGAGCCGGCCCCGTCGGGGATCCGGAAGGCCAGCGCCTCCTCGGTCACCCTGCGGACGGCGCCCTTGTCCATCTGCAGCGCCGAGGCGCGGTACCCGGCGTACTCCGCCTCGGACACCTTGAGGGTGCGCGCATTGGCCCGCAGCACCGGTTCCCACCGCATCATCGGCGTCATCATCCGGCCGAGCAGCCGGATCCACGCCGCATTGGCGAAGGGCAGCACGTTGATGCCGCTGACCGTGAGTCCGGCCACCCGTTCGGGGTGCTCGACGGCCAGGTGCATCCCCACATAGCCCCCCAGCGACAGCCCGACGACCTGCGCCCGCCCGCCGGGCACCCGCTCGGCGAGCAGCCCGGCCACCAGGGCCGCGGTGTCGGCGAAGGACACCCAGGGGCGGCCGTTGCTGCGCCCGTGCCCGGGCAGGTCGGGCACCAGCACGCGGAAGTCCGCCGCGAGCCCGGCCACCTGCCGCTCCCATATCCACCCGCTGGTACCGGCCCCGTGCAGCAGCACCACGGCCGGCGCGCCCTCGGGGCCGGCCTCGCTCACCTCGATCGTCATGGCTCCATCCTGGCGGTCGGCGCCGTGCCCGCGGCACGGCGCCGCCGGTGCCATCGGGCCCCGCGGGCGCGGATCCGGCGGCGGGCGCACGCCGCCCACCCCCGGATCGGCCGTGAGGTGGGCGGGTACGCGGGCGGCTAGTCCCCGCTGCTGAAGGCCGCGTCGAAGGACTCGGCGGAGGGCTCGATCTTGGCGAGGTTCCGGACGAACTCCAGGGCCTCGGGGGCGCCGATGAGGCGGTCCATGCCGGCGTCCTCCCACTCGATGGAGATGGGGCCGTCGTAGCCGATGGCGTTGAGGGCGCGGAAGGAGTCCTCCCAGGGCACGTCGCCGTGGCCGGTGGAGACGAAGTCCCAGCCGCGGCGCATGTCGGCCCAGGGCAGGTGCGAGCCGAGGCGGCCGCGGCGGCCGTCGCCGGTGCGGACCTTGGCGTCCTTGCAGTCGACGTGGTAGATCCGGTCGGCGAAGTCGAAGATGAAGTTCACCGGGTCGGTCTCCTGCCACACGAAGTGGCTGGGGTCCCAGTTCAGGCCGAAGGCCGGGCGGTGCCCGATCGCCTCCAGCGCCGCCTTGGTGGTGTAGTAGTCGTAGGCGATCTCGCTGGGGTGCACCTCGTGGGCGAAGCGCACTCCCACCTCGTCGAAGACGTCGAGGATAGGGTTCCAGCGCTCGGCGAAGTCGGCGTAGCCGCGCTCGATGATGGACTGGCTGACGGGCGGGAACATCGCCACGGTGTGCCAGATCGAGGAGCCGGTGAAGCCGACCACGGTGTCGACGCCGAGCTTGGCGGCGGCCCGCGCGGTCTTCTTGATCTCCTCGGCGGCGCGCTGCCGCACGCCTTCGGGCTCGCCGTCGCCCCACACCCGCGACGGCAGGATGTCCTGGTGCCGCTCGTCGATGGGGTGGTCGCACACGGCCTGGCCCACCAGGTGGTTGGAGATGGCCCAGACGTTCAGGTTGTACTTGGCGAGCGTCTCCTTCTTGCGCTCGACGTAGCCGTCCTCGCTGAGCGCCTTGTCCACGTCGAAGTGGTCGCCCCAGCAGGCGATCTCCAGGCCGTCGTAGCCCCACTCCGAGGTGAGCCGGCACACCTCCTCGAACGGCAGGTCCGCCCACTGTCCGGTGAACAGGGTGATCGGTCGCGGCATCGTCTAGTCCCCTTCTCCTCGGTTCGGATGGCTCTGCGGTGCGGGCGGGGGCGGCGGTGCCCGGCGGCCGGCACCACCGGGCACCGCCGCCCCCGCCGGCTAGGGAATCGGGGTCCAGGCGCTGCCGGCGGCGGCGCTGTCCTCGACGGCGGCCAGTACGCGCTGGACCTGGAGGCCGTCGGCGAACGACGGCGTGGGGTCGGTGCCCTCGGCGACGGCCAGCAGGAAGTCCCTCACCTCGTGGGTGAAGGTGTGCTCGTAGCCGAGCAGGTGGCCGGCGGGCCACCAGGCCCCCAGGTAGGGGTGCTCGGGCTCGGTCACCAGGATGCGGCGGAAGCCGGCGGTGCCGCCGTCCTCCTCAGCGTCGTAGAACGACAGCTCGTTCATCGACTCGAAGTCGAAGGCGAGGCTGCCCCGCGAGCCGTTGATCTCCACCCGCAGCGCGTTCTTGCGGCCGGTGGCGAAGCGGGTGGCCTCGAAGGAGCCGAGGGCTCCGCCGGCGAAGCGCGCGGTGAAGATCGCGGCGTCGTCCACGGTGACGGGCCCGGTGGCGACGGCGCCGCCCGCCTGGGCGGACAGCCCGGCCGAGGCGTCGGCCAGCGGCCGCTCCTTGACGAAGGTCTCGGTGACCGCGGAGACGCCGGTGATGCGCTCGCCGCAGACGAACTGGGTGATGTCGACGATGTGCGCGCCGATGTCGCCCAGCGCGCCCGACCCGGCCTTGTCCCGCTGCAGCCGCCACACCAGCGGGAACTCGGGGTCGGTGATCCAGTCCTGGAGGTACTGGGCGCGGACGTGCCGGATGGTGCCGAGCCGCCCGTCGGCGACGAGCTGCCGGGCCAGCGCGAGCGCGGGCACCCGCCGGTAGTTGAACGCGACCATGCTGCGCACGCCGCGCTCGGCGGCCGCCGCGGCCGCCTCGGCCATCGCCTCGGCCTCGGCGACGGTGTTGGCCAGCGGCTTCTCCACGATGACGTGCTTTCCGGCGCCGAGGGCCGCGATGGCGATCTCGGCGTGGGAGTCTCCCGGCGTGCAGATGTCCACGACCTGGATGTCGTCGCGCTTGAGGAGCTGTCGCCAGTCGGTCTCCGCCGCCGCCCAGCCGAGCTGGGCGGCGGCGGCGCGCACCGCGTCGGGGGACCTGCCGACCAGCGCCGCCATCACAGGGGTGACGGGCAGGTCGAAGAAGGCGCCGACCGTCCGCCACGCCTGAGAGTGGGTGCGCCCCATGAAGGCGTATCCCACCTGTCCGACGCCGAAGGTGGGCCGGTCTGCCAGATTTCCTGAGCTCACGAATTACTCCCCGATGATGCGGTGCCCGGTCGGACCCGTGCCGTTGGTGGTGACTGTGCCGTGCGCCGGGGTCAGGACTCGAAACCGAGGTCCTGGTACTCCTCGACGTTGTCGGCGGTGATCGTCTCCGACGCCAGCACGATGTTCTGCGGCACCGCGTGCTCCACCAGGTCGCTCATGCCCCTGCCCTGCGCGATCAGGCGGGCCAGGCGGATGGCCGAGGAGGCCATCGACGGGTTGTAGGTGACCGTCGCCTCGACGACGCTGTCCGGGTTGGCGATCTGCGCCATCATGTCCGAGGAGCCGGCGCCGCCGACGAGGAAGAACTCGTTGCGGCCGGCCTGCTCGATGGCGGCGAGGACGCCGATGCCCTGGTCGTCGTCGTGGTTCCACACGGCGTGGATCTCGTCGCGGGCCTGCAGGATGTTGCTCATGACCTCCTGCCCGGATTCGACGGTGAACTGCGCGCCCTGGCTGATGTCGACCTCGAAGCCGTAGGTCTCCAGGGCGGCGCGGAAGCCGTCGCTGCGCTGCTGGGTCAGCGGCAGGGTCTCGATGCCCGCCACCTCGGCGATGATCGGGTTCTCGACGCCCTCCTCCTGGAGGCGGCGGCCGATGTAGTGGCCGGCGGCCACGCCCATGCCGTAGTTGTCGCCGCCGATGTAGGTGCGGAAGGACAGCGGGTCGGGGAAGATCCGGTCCAGGTTGACCACCGGGATGCCGGCGTCCATGGCCTGGCGGGCCACCGCGTTCAGCTGCTCGCCGTCGTTGGGCAGCACGACGATCGCGTTCACGCCGTCGTTGATCAGCGACTCCACCGCGGCGATCTGCTGCTGGATGTCGTTGGTCGGCTCCACCGCGCGGAAGTCGATGTCGGAGTACTGCTCGGCCTGCGCCTGGGCGTTGCGGCTGATGGCCGCGATCCAGCCGTGGTCGGCCGCCGGGGCGGAGAAGCCGATGATGACGGTCTCGCCGGGGGCGTCGTTGTCGGTGCCGGCGTTGCTGACGGCGGGGTTCTCGCCGCCGCCGTCGGCCGGCTCGTTGCCGGTGCAGGACGCGGCGAGGGCGCCGGCGCCGACCAGGGCGCCGCCGAGCAGGAACCGGCGGCGGGCGACCGAGGTGAGGATCTCTGGCATTGTTTCGAAGCCCTTTCTACGGGCGGCACGGGATGGCGGGTTGACGGGTGCGGGCGCGGTCGGCCGGGCGGCGGGCGGGGGCGCCGCGTCCGGCCGTGCTCAGCTCGGGGCCCGTCCCCGGCCCAGGAACAGCGAGCTGAGGTTGCGGCGCTGCAGCAGCACGGCGCCGACGATGATCGCGCCCTTGGCGATGTTCTGGACGTCGGTGGGCAGGTTGTTCAGGATGAACAGGTTGGTGATGGTGGTGAACACGAGCACACCGAGGATCGACCCGATGAGCGTGCCGCGGCCGCCGGTCAGCAGGGTGCCGCCGATGATGACGGCGGCGATGGCGTCCAGTTCGTAGAGGTCGCCGTGGGTGCTGGATCCGGTGGTGGTCCGAGCGGTGATCATGATGGCGGCGATGCCGCAGCACAGCCCGGAGATCGCGTAGAGCGCCACGGTGTGCCGCTGCACGTTGATGCCGGACAGGCGGGCCGCCTCGGGGTTGCCGCCGACGGCGAAGGTGCGCCGGCCGAAGGTGGTGCGGTTGAGCACCAGCCAGCCGATCGCCACCACCACGGCGAAGAGGTAGACCATCAGCGGGATGCCGAGGATGCGCTCGGTGGCCAGCGCGTTGATCGCGCCGTTGTCCAGGTCGACGGTCTGGGTCTGCCGGTTGGAGATGAGCTGGGCGAGGCCGCGGGCCGCCACCAGCATCGCCAGGGTGACGATGAACGGCACCAGCCGCCCGTAGGACACCAGCAGTCCGTTGATCAGCCCGGTCGCGGTGCCGACCAGCACGGCGCAGACGACCATGATCCCGGGCCCGAAGGACTGGGTGGCCACGGTGGTGCACCAGACCGAGGCGAGCGCCATGATCGCGCCGACGGACAGGTCGATGCCGCCGCCGATGATCACGAAGGTCATCCCGACGGTGATCACGCCGATGACCGCGGCGAGCATCAGGATGTTCACGAAGTTGGTGGCCGAGGCGAAGTTGTCCGAGGTGAGCATGCCCACCACGACCAGGATGCCCAGCACCGCCACCAGTCCGAGGTGGCGCAGCTCCCCGTGGCGGCCGAAGCCGCCCAGGAAGCCGGGGCGGGCGGGTCGCTGGTGTGCGCCGGCCTCCTCGGCCAGCGCCTCCACCCGGCCGCTCTCGTCCGCGGGCGGCGCGGGATCGGTGACGCTGGACGCCCCCGGCGTCCGCTCGTCGCTCATGTCCGTTCCTTTCGGGCTGTGCGGTCAGGCGGCGGGCCGGCCGGCCGGCTCCGCGGAGTCCGCACCGTCGGTCGGGGCCATCACGAGGTCGAGTACCTGCGCTTCGTCGAGTTCGGTGGCGGCCGCCTCGTGCACCAGGCGGCCCTCGCGCACCACCAGGACGCGGTCGGAGAGGCCGAGCACCTCGGGGACCTCTGAGGAGACCAGCAGCACGCCGAGCCCCTGCTCGGCGAGCCGGCGGATCAGGGCGTACAGCTCGGTGCGCGCTCCGACGTCGACGCCCCGGGTGGGTTCGTCCAGCAGCAGCAGCCTGCGCCGCTGCACCAGCCAGCGCGCCAGCACCGCCTTCTGCTGGTTGCCGCCGGACAGGGTGCGCACCTCGCGTTCGGGGTCGTGCGGGCGCAGGTCCAGTGCCGCGACCTGCTCGGCGGCGGCGCGGGCCGCCTTGCGGCGGTCCAGCCAGCCGAAGGTGGCGAAGTCGTCCATGGCGGCCAGCAGGATGTTCTCGGCGACGGAGTCGTGCAGCAGCAGCGCCTGGCTCTTGCGCTCTTCGGGCGCCAGCCCCATGCCGGCCGCCACGGCCGCCGGGGTGGAGCCGCGCCGCACCGGCTTGCCGTCGATGAGCACCTGGCCCGCCGAGGCGCGGCGGGCGCCGTAGATGGTCTCCAGGATCTCCGAGCGGCCGGAGCCGACCAGCCCGGCCAGCCCGACGATCTCGCCGGCCCGCACCGAGAAGCTGATGTCGGCGAAGACGCCGGGGAGGCTCAGCCCGCGCACGTCGAGCACCGCGGCGGCGTCGGGCGCGGGCGCCGGGCGCTCGGGGAAGGTGTTGGCGAGGTCGCGGCCGACCATCAGCGAGACGATCTGCGGGGTGGGGGTGTCCTTGGCGGCCAGTCCGACGGCGACGGTGCGGCCGTCCTTCAGGACGGTGACCCGGTCGCCGATCTCGCGGATCTCGGCGAGGCGGTGGGAGATGTAGACGACGGCGACGCCGGCGGCGCGCAGGTCGCGGATGATGCGGAAGAGGTTGCCGACCTCGTCGTGGGCGAGCGCGGCCGAGGGCTCGTCCATGATGATCAGCTTGGCCTCGTGGGAGAGGGCGCGGGCCATGCTGACGATCTGCTTGTGCGCGGCGGGGAGCCGGCCCAGCTCGGTCCTGGGTGAGATCTCGCCGTGGCCGAGGCGGTGCAGCAGTTCCTGGGTCCGGCGGTTCATCTCCGACCGGTGGATGAAGCCGGCCGTCGTCTGCTCGTGGCCGAGGAAGACGTTCTCGGCCACCGAGAGGCCGTCGACGAGGTCGAGCTCCTGGTAGATGGTGGCGACCCCCAGCCGCATCGCGGCGGTCGGGGAGTTCAGCCGGACGGGCTCGCCCTGCCAGCTGATGGTGCCTTCGTCGGGCTGGTGCGCCCCGGACAGCACCTTGATCAGAGTGGACTTGCCCGCGCCGTTCTGACCGAGTAGGCAGTGGACCTCACCGGGGCGCACCACCAGGTCGACCCCGTCGAGGGCGCGCACGCCGGGGAACTCCTTGACGATGCCGATCATTTCCAGCAGCGGTTCGGACTCGGGCACCAGATTCCCCCGGCTGTCGCGACCGGCCGGACGGGAAACCGCCCGGCAACCGGTCGGAAA
The DNA here is from genome assembly GCF_003002095.1 of Allonocardiopsis opalescens. Classification (GTDB taxonomy): domain Bacteria; phylum Actinomycetota; class Actinomycetes; order Streptosporangiales; family Streptosporangiaceae; genus Allonocardiopsis; species Allonocardiopsis opalescens. Next base: position 536,068 of record NZ_PVZC01000006.1, read on the forward strand.
TAGACCGGCTGCCGGTGAATCTACGTACTTTGGCCAGCCTTGTGAAGACCTTCAGGCGAAAGTCGACGCACTTGTGACGTGGCTTGGACTAAGTTTCGGCGGATGCGCTACCCGGCGCCACCGCGGCCGCACGGCGCGCTAGCCCGGCATGCTGGTCACGGTGAGGTCGTCGTGCAGGAAGCAGAGGTAGCCGGCCACGTCCAGGGCCTCGGCGAGCGGCGCCGGGTAGGACCACGCCGCGTCGTCGAGCCGCCTGTCGCCGACCCGCAGCGACCAGTACGAGGCGTTCCCCTTGTAGGGGCAGACCGAGGTGGTCTCGCTGGGCTGGAGGAGGTCGCGCCGGACGTCCTCGGGCGGCAGGTACAGCCGGTTGGGCAGCCCGGTCTCCGACAGCAGGCGCGGCCGGTCGGACTCGGCGATGACCTCGTCGCCCAGGGTGACCCGCACCCGGCGGCTGCTGCGGCGTACGTCGACGCGGTGGTAGGGGTCGCGCAGGTGGCCCTGGACGTGCTCGTCCTCGTCCAGCCAGCCGTCGGCCGCCTCCCAGTACATCGAGGCCAGGCCGCGCAGCCAGGAGGACTCGGGGTTCGGCTCGGGGTAGGACCACACGGCGTTGTCCACCGTGCGGTCGCCGACCCGCAGGTGCCAGTAGCGCGCGTCGCCCTTGAACGGGCAGTGGGTGGTGTGGTCCGACGGCGTCAGCACCTCGTCGCGGATGTCGTCGAGCGGCACGTAGAGCACCGGCAGCAGGCCGGTCTCGTGCAGCAGCCGCCCCCGTTCGGTGTCCAGCACGGTCACCTCCCCGACCACCGCGCGGATCCGGCGCGGGAACGGGTGCAGCAGCAGGCGGTGCTGCGGCCCGTCGAGCCGGTAGTTGACGGTCTCGGGAACGCGGCGCGACAGCGGCCCGTAACCGAAGGTCAGCGACATCGAGGTCAGCTCCTCGGGGATGTGTCGGCGGCGGCTCGGCGAGCCGCCCGGTCGTAGGGTCGATTCTGGTGGACGGGACCGAGCGAGGACGGGACCTGAACGCATCCGGCCGGTCGGCCGGGTCCGGGCGGACGGGCGGACCACGTCCCGGCCGGGAGCGGTGGCCTGATCCGGCCGCTCGGTGGGCTACCTTCCCCGGCCGCCGCCGGCTCATGTCCGCCCGCCGCGGCCGGAGCGCGTGAGAGGATCGGCGCCGACAAAAGGCGCGCATCGCGCGCCCCGCCCCGTGTCCGCCCGATCCGGGCACCCCGAACAGGGAATCCCGCGCAGCCATGGCCGCATCCCCCTCGCCCTCCGCCGGCGCGCCGTTCCGCGGCCCGGCCACCATCACCGAGCGCTCGCTGGCGCCCGACCTCATCAGGGGCAGCGCCCTGCTGCTGATCGCGGTGGCCAACTCCGTCCTGCACCTGTGGGGCCACCCGCTGGGCCTGCGCAGCCGGCCCGAACCCGGCACCGCGCTCGACCAGGCCTTCTCCTTCGGCAGCCTGCTGCTGGTCGACGGCCGGGCCTATCCCCTGTTCGCGGCGCTCTTCGGCTACGGCGCCGCGCAGATCGTCACCCGCCAGGCCGAGGCCGGCACCTCCGTCGGGCAGATCCGCCGTCTGCTGGGCCGGCGGGGCGGCGCGCTGCTGCTGTTCGGCTTCGTGCACGCCGTGCTGCTGTGGTCGGGCGACGTGCTGGGCCTGTACGGGCTGCTCGGGCTGGCGCTGGTCGCCTTCGTCCGGCTCCGCGACCGGTGGCTGCTGATCTGGTTCGGGCTGATGCTGATCCCGTTCGTCCTGTCCAACGCGCTGCTGGGCGTGGAGTTCGCCGACGGCACCGCCGCCTCGGTCGACTCCGGCTCCGAGGCCGACTTCGCCGCCGCGATGACCCTGCGCCTGTCGGAGTGGCTGGCGCAGCTGGTCCTCGGCCCGGTGCTGGGCATGGTGGGCATCCTGGCCCCGATGCTGATGGGCTACCTGGCCGGTCGGCATCGCGTGCTGTCCGAGCCCGACCGGCATCGGCGCACGCTGCTGCGCACGGCCCTGGTGGGCGTCCCCGCCGGGGTGCTGGCCGGCCTGCCGCTGGCCCTGGCGGGCGCCGGCTACCTCGCCGTGCCCGCCGAGTCGCTGCCGCTGCTGGCAGCCCTGCACGGCATCGGCGGCCTCGCGGTGGCGCTCGGCTACGGCGCGGCCCTCGGACTGGCCGCGGGCGCGGTCGAGCGGCGCGTCGCGAGCGCGGCCGGCGGCGCGGCCGGGTACGGCAGGACGGTGGCGGCGCTGGCCGCGACCGGCCGCAACTCCCTGAGCGCGTACCTGCTCCAGTCGGTCGTCTTCGTGGCGCTGCTGGCGCCGTGGTCGCTGGGGCTGGGGGACGACATCAGCGTCGCGGCGGCGATGGGGCTCGGCGCGGCCGTCTGGCTCGTGTCGGTGCTCGCGGCCGCCGGGTACGGCGACCGCCGCGGTCCCGCCGAGTCGGTACTGCGCAGGATCGTCTACGGCGACCGCGGCCGCGCGGTCGCGGCCCCGTCCGGGGCGGCACCGGACGCGTCGCCCGGCGATTCCCGGACCACGTGACACCCGGCACACTGGCAAACCGGCCGACCTGACGACGCGTCCTATGAGCGATACCGGACGAGCGGTCTGACGGAGCACGAACATGGACAACGGCAATGCGCGAACGGCGTGAGCTGCGGTCCTCGCTACTGCTGAATGTCGAGCGCGGCGCCTTCTGGGCGCTGTACGTGGTGGCGCTGGCCGCCGCCGTCCTCTACTGGAACCGCGGCGAGACCGATGCCGCCGCGATCGTGGCCGCCTGCGCCGCGGTGGCCGCCGCCCAACTGATGCGCCTTCCGCGCACCTGAGGCCGTCGGCGCGTGCGGACGTCCGCACGCGCCGACGGCGCTCCCGCTGAGTCCGGGCGCCTTTCCCCTGCCTCTCCCCCGGCCCATCGGCGGCCCCGCACGGCGGTCGCCGCCGGCCGCGGGGCCGTTTCGCCGTATGCCCAGACCACACGAGGAATCGATCAGCTGGCAACTAAGTTGAGTCAAGTAGGCTCATCCGATTTGACCGAGACGAGCACGGACAGCATTATTGCGTTGATCGGACTCAATACACGGGGAGGAGCACACGGTGGCGCGTGCGGTTGGTATTGATCTTGGTACGACGAATTCGGTGGTGGCGGTGCTGGAGGGTGGGGAGCCCACGGTGATCGCTAATGCGGAGGG
>NZ_PVZC01000007.1 GCF_003002095.1 Allonocardiopsis opalescens
CCGATCCCCGCGTCGATCGCCTCGATCACCGCGTCCTTGGTGAACCTCGGCGGCACGAAGATCACCGATACGTCCGCGCCCGTCGCCTTCATCCCATCGGCCACCGAGCCGAACACCGGCACCTGCGTACCGGAGAAATCCACCGCGGTGCCCGCCTTACGCGGATTCACCCCACCCACGATGTTGGTACCGGCCGCCAGCATCCGCGCGGTGTGCTTGGACCCCTCCGACCCGGTCATACCCTGCACCAGCACCCGGGACTGGTCCGTCAGGAAGATCGCCATCGCTCCAACCGCCCTTACCTGGCCGCAGCCAGCTCAGCGGCCCGCGCGGCCGCGCCGTCCATCGTGTCCACCTGCTGCACCGCCGCATGCGCCCGCTCGGTCAGAATCGACCGGCCCAACTCCGCGTTGTTGCCGTCCAAACGCACCACCAGCGGCTTGTCCACCGACTCACCGCGACTCTCCAGCAACTCCAGGGCCTGCACGATCCCGTTCGCCACCGCATCACACGCCGTGATCCCACCGAACACGTTCACGAACACACTCTTCACCGCAGGATCACCCAGAATGATGTCCAAACCATTGGCCATCACCTCCGCCGACGCACCACCACCAATGTCCAGGAAATTCGCCGGCTTCACCCCGTTGAAGCCCTCGCCCGCGTAGGCGACGACATCGAGGGTGGACATGACGAGCCCGGCGCCGTTCCCGATGACGCCCACTTCGCCGTCGAGCTTGACGTAGTTGAGGCCCTTCTCCTTGGCGCGGGCCTCCAGGGCGTCGCCCGCGGCCGTGTCGGCGAAGCCGGCGTGCTGGGGGTGGCGTTCGGCGGCGTTGTCGTCCAGGGTGACCTTGCCGTCGAGGGCGACGATCTCACCGGAAGCGGTCTTGACCAGTGGGTTCACCTCGACCAGGGTGGCGTCCTCACCGACGAACACCTCCCAGAGCTTGACGAGCACGTCGGCGGAGGCGTCGCGCACGTCCTCGGGGAAGCGGGCGGCGGTCACGATCTCCAGTGCCTTGGCCCGGTCGACTCCGGTCAGCGGGTTCACCGGGATCTTGGCGACCGCGTCGGGGTCGCTCTCGGCCACCTGCTCGATGTCCACTCCGCCCTCGGCGGAGGCGATGCACAGGAAGGTGCGGTTGGCGCGGTCGAGCAGGAAGGAGACGTAGTACTCCTCCGCGATCGCGGTCGCCTCCTCGACCAGCACCGTGTGCACGGTGTGGCCCTTGATGTCCATGCCCAGGATCTGGCGGGCCTTGTCCTCGGCGTCCGCCGGACCGCTCGCGACCTTCACACCACCGGCCTTGCCCCGCCCGCCGGTCTTGACCTGGGCCTTGATGGCCACCCGGCCACCCAGGTGCTCGGCGCTGAGTCGGGCCTGCTGGGGGGTCGCGGCGAGCTGGCGGCGTCCGACCGGGACACCGTGCTCCGCGAAGAGCTGCTTCGCCTGGTGCTCATAGAGGTCCACGGGCGCGTCCTTCCTCATGGGGGACCGATGGCTAGGGGAGTTGACGCTGGCGGTGCGACGCTCCGCGCTGCCCTGTACCCGTACTTGTGTACTCCAGACTGTATTCAGTATGCAATAGCTGATGAGGGCTAGTTTCGAACTGTTTCCGTTCGCCCAGCCCAGTCCGCCGGCGCGGTGCGCGGCCGATTCGATCCATCCGGACGACGGGCCGCGGGCGGCGGCGGCCGGTCGAGTCCGAGCGGCGTCCGGACCGTCACACGGCCGGCCGATCGGTGTCCGGACGGCTCCCCCGCGTAGACCTCCCGCAGGTGGGCGGCCGAGCCGACCCAAACTGTATGCAGTAGACAATTTTTGTCGCGGGTCTCGACATCACATGGTCAAGTGACTAATGTCTCCATACAGTATGCAATACGCCACTCGCAAGGGACGATCCCTATGCAAGCCCAGCCCGCACCCCCGGCCGGCAGCGCGCCGGCCGCCTCCCGGCCACAGGTCCCGGCGCAGTCCGGCCCCGTCTACCCGCCCTACGGCGCACCGCTGCGCGGAGAGGTCCGCGACTGCTACGGCCGCCGCTACGTCGTCGGCCCCCCACCGCGCGAGATCATCGGCCGCGACCGCGTCCAGCTGCTGCGCGGCGCCTGGCTGGCCCTGGTCACCATCGGCTTCCTCCAGTACGCCTACGGAGTCGCCGTCCCCACCCTGCTGAGCGCGCACGGCTGGACGCACGCGCAGGCCTTCGGCGTGCTCGCCCTGTGGGCGGTCTGCCAGGGCGCCGTCGCCTATCCGGCCGCCCGGCTGCGCGCGGCCGGCCGGCTGCTCCCCCGCACGGCCATGCTGCTCGGCGCCGGGCTGTGCGCGGCCGGGCTGCTGCTGTTCGCCTGGACCGACGGCCTCGCCTGGGCGCTGATCGGCTACTCGGTGCTGTGCGGTGTCGGCGCCGGGCTCGTCTACCACACCTGCACCTCGACGGTCGCGCGCTGGTACCCCGAGCGCCCGGCCACCCGCGCCGGCCTGGTCAGCGGCGCCTTCGCCTACGGCGCCATCCCGGTCATCGCCGTCTTCGGCCTGTGGGCCACCCCGGCCGGCCTGGAGATGCTGCTGACGGTGCTGGCCCTCGTCGTCGGCGCGGTGGTGGCCGCCTGCGGGTGGCACTTCGCCGACCCGCCGCGCGACTGGTGGCCCACGGCCATCGACCCGCGCAGCTGGGCCGTTGACAAGCGGCTGAACCGGAGCCGGGCCGCCAACCCGCCCGCGGTGCGGGAGTTCTCTCCCGCCGAGGCGCTGCGCAGCCGCTGCTGGCCGCTGCTGTTCGGCACGCTCGCGCTGGCCGGCGCGGTCTCCCTGTTCAACATCGCCTACCTGGCCGACTTCACCCTGCGGGTGGGCGGCTTCGGGCTGGGCGCCGCCGCGCTTGCCGCGGGCGTGCTGGTCGGCGCGAACGGGGCCAGTCGGGTGGTGGCCAGCAGGCTCTCGGACCGGCTGGGCCGCCGCCGCACCCTCAGCCTCGTGCTGGCCGTCGGCGCCCTGGCCCAGTTCGGCCTGCTCTACGGCGGCTCGACCGGCTCACTCGGCGTGCTGCTCGCCGCCGCGCTGCTGGCCGGCCTGGGCGGCGGCTCGTTCTACCCGCTGTTCTCCTCGCTCGCGCTGGAGTACTACGGCGCCCGGGACGTGGGATCCAACACCGGGGCGATCTACAGTGCGAAGGTGGTCGGCGGCGTCATCGGCATCGGCCTGACGGCCCTGGCCGTCACCGGCGCCGGCCCGCCGGAGCAGGGGTACGCCATCGCGTTCTGCGCGGCGGGGGCCGCGGGTCTGCTCGCGGCCGCGCTGACCCGGCTGCTGCGCCAGCCCGGGCACCCCAGGACGCTTCCGGCGCACCCCCGCTAGCGCGGCCGGCCAGCGGCGGAAATGGATCAGAAACACATCCCGGATCGTGTTCACCCTCTGGACACCGGAAGGGCTGTCCTGTAGCAATGAGAACATACGGTATGCAGTATGCATCAACGCACTGCCAGCCACACGCGCTCGTAGAAGCGGGCGCCAGGTGAGGAGATGACGACGCAGATGGCCGAGCGCGACAACGCCTCCGGAGGCACCATCTCGGGAGGCCACCTTGTGGCCAAAGCCCTCAAAGCCGAGGGTATCGATGTGATTTTCACGCTCTGCGGCGGTCACATCATCGACATCTACGATGGATGTGTCGACGAGGGTATTGACGTCATCGACGTACGGCACGAGCAGGTGGCCGCGCACGCGGCCGACGGCTACGCCCGCATCACCGGCAAGCCCGGGTGCGCGGTGGTAACCGCCGGCCCCGGCACCACCGACGCCGTCACCGGTATCGCCAACGCCTACCGCGCCGAGAGCCCGATGCTGGTGATCGGCGGCCAGGGTGCGCTGAGCCAGCACAAGATGGGCTCGCTGCAGGACCTGCCGCACGTCGACATGATCGCCCCGATCTCCAAGTTCGCGGCCACCGTGCCGCACACCGAGCGCGTCGCCGACCTGGTCTCGATGGCCTTCCGCGAAGCGCACAACGGCGCCCCCGGCCCGGCCTTCCTGGAGATCCCCCGCGACATCCTGGACGCCTCGGTCCCGGTGGAGAAGGCGCGCATCCCCAAGGCCGGCCAGTACCGGGCCTCCACCCGGCAGGCCGGCAACCCCGAGGACATCGAGCGCCTGGCGGACCTGCTGGTCCGCTCGGAGAAGCCGAGCATCCTGCTGGGCAACCAGGTCTGGACCACCCGCGCCACCGACTCCGCCATCGAGCTGGTCCGCGCGCTCAACGTCCCGGCTTACATGAACGGTGCGGGTCGAGGCACCCTGCCCCCGGGCGACCCGCACCACTTCCAGCTCTCCCGGCGCTACGCCTTCAACAACTCCGACCTGATCATCATCGTCGGAACCCCGTTCGACTTCCGGATGGGCTACGGCAAGCGCCTGTCGCCCGACGCCACCGTGGTGCAGATCGACCTGAACTACGCCACCGTCGGCAAGAACCGCGACATCGACCTGGGCATCGTCGGCGACGCCGACCTGATCCTCAGCCAGGTCCTCCAGGCCACCACGGGCCGCAGCGACAACGGCGCCCAGGGCCGCAAGGCATGGCTTGAGGAGCTGCGGGCCGAGGAGGCCAAGGCCTACGAGAAGCGCCTGCCGCTGATGCGCTCCGACGCCCAGCCGATCCACCCGTACCGGCTGGTCAGCGAGATCAACGACTTCCTGACCGAGGACTCCATCTACATCGGCGACGGCGGCGACGTCGTCACCTTCTCCGGCCAGGTCGTGCAGCCCAAGTCCCCCGGCCACTGGATGGACCCGGGCCCGCTGGGCACCCTGGGCGTGGGCATGCCCTTCGTGCTCGCCGCCAAGTACGCCCGCCCGGACAAGGAGGTCGTCGCGCTCTTCGGCGACGGCGCCTTCAGCCTCACCGGCTGGGACTTCGAGACCGCGGTCCGGTTCAACCTGCCGTTCGTCGGCATCGTCGGCAACAACTCGTCGATGAACCAGATCCGCTACGGCCAGATCGCCAAGTACGGCGCCGACCGCGGCAACATCGGCAACACGCTGGGCGATGTCCGCTACTCGGAGTTCGCCAAGATGCTCGGCGGCTACGGCGAGGAGGTCAGGGACCCGGCCGACATCGGCCCCGCGCTGCAGCGCGCCCGCGAGTCCGGCAAGCCGTCGCTGATCAACGTCTGGATCGACCCGGAGGTCTACGCCCCCGGGACCATGAACCAGACCATGTACAAGTAAGCCGCCGGCAACCGGCACCGACTACCTCTCTCCCCTTCCGCCCGCCCCGCCGTCAGGGTCGGCGCACCCTGGCGGCGGGGCGGACCAGAGAAAGAGAACACCCATGACGAAGGCTCTTGAGGGTGTCCGCGTCCTCGACATGACCCACGTGCAGTCGGGTCCGTCCTGCACCCAGATCCTGGCCTGGCTGGGGGCGGACGTGGTCAAGCTGGAGGCGCCGACCGGTGACATCACCCGGCGCCAGCTGCGCGACCTTCCCGACGCCGACAGCCTGTACTTCACGATGCTGAACTCCAACAAGCGCAGCATCACCCTCAACATGAAGAGCGACAAGGGCAAGGAGATCTTCACCCGGCTGGTGGAGTCCTCCGACGTCCTGGTCGAGAACTTCGGCCCCGGCGCCGTCGACCGGATGGGCTTCACCTGGGAGCGGCTGCAGGAGCTGAACCCCAGGCTGATCTACGCCTCCATCAAGGGCTTCGGCCCCGGCAAGTACGCCGACTACAAGGCGTACGAGGTGATCGCCCAGGCGATGGGCGGCTCGATGAGCACCACCGGCTTCGAGGACGGCCCGCCGCTGGCCACCGGCGCGCAGATCGGCGACTCCGGCACCGGCATGCACACCGTGGCCGGCATCCTGGCCGCCCTCTACCAGCGCACCCACTCCGGCCGCGGCCAGCGCGTGCAGGTCGCGATGCAGGACGCCGTGCTGAACCTGACCCGGGTGAAGCTGCGCGACCAGCAGCGGCTCGCGCACGGCCCGCTGGCCGAGTACCCCAACGAGACCTTCGGCGACGAGGTGCCGCGCTCCGGCAACGCCTCCGGCGGCGGCCAGCCCGGCTGGGCGGTGCGCACCGCGCCCGGCGGCCCCAACGACTACGTCTACGTGATCATCCAGCCGGTGGGCTGGGCGCCGATCGCCAAGATCATCGGTAAGCCCGAGCTGGCCACCGACCCCGAGTGGGCCACCCCCGAGGCCCGGCTCAACAAGCTCGACAAGGCCTTCGCGCTGATCGAGGAGTGGTCGCTCCAGCACGGCAAGTGGGACGTGCTGGCGGCCCTGAACGAGCACAACATCCCCTGCGGTCCGATCCTCTCCACCAAGGAGCTGGCCGAGGACCCGACCCTGAACGAGAACAAGGTGGTGGTCTCCGTGGACCACCCCGAACGGGGCACCTACAAGACGGTCGGCTGCCCCATCCGGCTGTCGGACTCGCCCGTCGACGTGGAGCGCTCTCCACTGCTCGGCGAGCACAACGACGCCGTATACGGCCGCGAACTCGGACTCTCGGCGAATGAGCTCGCCGAGTTGAAGTCGAACGGAGTGATCTGAGGTATGTCCTACGACAAGGACGCGGTACGGGCCGTACTCGACAAGGCCCGCGCCGAGGGCCGGTCATCGCTGACGGCCCCCGAGGGCAAGGCCGTCACCGACGCCTACGGGATCGCCACGCCCAAGGAGGCGGTGGCGACCTCGGCCGACGACGCGGTGGCCAAGGCCGTCGAGATCGGCTTCCCGGTGGTGCTGAAGATCGTCTCGCCGGAGATCCTGCACAAGACCGAGGCCGGCGGCGTGCTGGTCGGCGTGGACTCCCCCGAGGCCGTCGCCTCGGGCTACGAGCGCATCGTGGCCAACGCCCGCGCCTACAACGCCTCGGCGACGATTACCGGCGTGCAGGTGCAGCAGCAGGTGGGCGCCGGCCAGGAGGTCATCATCGGTGCCACCACCGACGACACCTTCGGCAAGATCGTGGTCTTCGGCCTCGGCGGCGTGCTGGTGGAGGTCCTCAAGGACGTCACCTTCCGGCTCGCCCCGGTCTCGCGCGAGGACGCGCTCTCGCAGCTGGACGACATCAAGGCCGCGGCCGTGCTGCACGGCGTGCGCGGCCAGGAGGGCGTCGACCGCGAGAAGCTGGCCGACTTGATCACCCGGATCTCCGACCTCGTGACGGACTTCCCGGAGATCGCCGAGGCCGACCTGAACCCGGTCTTCGCCACCTCCCGCGACGCGGTCGCCGCCGACGTGCGGATCGTGCTGGACTTCGAGGCCCGCCAGGGGCCGAAGAAGTTCAGCAAGGACGAGATCCTCGGCGCGATGAACCGCATCTTCAAGCCGCGCTCGATCGCCATCATCGGCGCCTCGAACGAGACCGGCAAGATCGGCAACTCGGTCATCAAGAACATCGTCAACGGCGGCTACACCGGCGAGATCTACCCGGTGAACCCCAAGTCCGACGAGGTCTTCGGCCGCAAGGCGTACAAGAGCATCAGCGAGGTCCCCGGCGACGTCGACGTCGCCGTCTTCGCCATTCCGGCCAAGTTCGTCGCCGCGGCGGTGGAGGAGGTCGGCAAGAAGGGCGTGGCCGGCGCGATCCTCATCCCGTCGGGCTTCGCCGAGACCGGTGAGGTGGAGCTCCAGCAGCAGGTGCTCGACATCGCGCGCAAGTACGACGTGCGGCTGCTCGGCCCGAACATCTACGGCTACTACTACACGCCGGAGAACCTGTCGGCGACCTTCTGCACGCCCTACGACGTCCGCGGCGGTACCGCGCTGACCTCGCAGAGCGGCGGCATCGGCATGGCCATCCTCGGCTACAGCCGCTCCACCAAGACCGGTGTGTCGGCCATCGTGGGCGTCGGCAACAAGGCCGACATCGACGAGGACGACCTGCTGACCTTCTTCGGGCAGGACGAGAACACCAACGCGATCGCGATGCACCTGGAGGACCTCAAGGACGGACGCGCGTTCGTCGAGGCCGCGAAGGAGATCGTGCCGAAGAAGCCGATCATCGTGCTGAAGGCCGGCCGCACCTCGGCCGGCGCCAAGGCGGCCAGCTCCCACACGGGCGCGCTGGCCGGCAACGACAAGGTGTACGACGACATCCTGCGGCAGGCCGGCGTGGTCCGCGCGCCCGGCCTCAACGAGCTGCTGGAGTTCGGCCGGGCCCTGCCGGTCATGCCGGCGCCGACCGGCGAGAACGTCGTCATCATCACCGGTGCGGGCGGCTCGGGCGTGCTGCTGTCGGACGCCGTGGTCGACAACGGCATGTCGCTGTACGAGATCCCGCCGGACCTGGACAAGGCCTTCCGGGCCTTCATCCCGCCCTTCGGCGCGGCCGGCAACCCGGTGGACATCACCGGTGGCGAGCCGCCGTCGACCTACGAGGCGACGATCCGGCTGGGCCTGGAGGACGAGCGCATCCACGCGCTGATCCTGGGCTACTGGCACACGATCGTTACGCCGCCGATGGTCTTCGCGGAGGTCGTCTCCAAGGTGGTCGAGGAGGCCCGCGCCAAGGGCATCCAGAAGCCGATCGTCGCCTCGCTGTCGGGGGACACCGAGGTGGAGGCGGCCAGCCAGTACCTGTTCGAGCGCGGCATCGTCGCCTACCCGTACACCACGGAGAAGCCGGTGCAGGTCCTGGGCGCCAAGTACAGGTGGGCCCGGGCCGCCGGACTGTTGTAAGCCCGTTGTAACCGAACGGGGCGGCAAGGCTTGATCAGCGGTACTTGTCTCCCGTATACCGAATACAAAGAAGTACGACATGGTCCGGCAGCCGGCGACGCCGCCGCTTGATCCGGCTGCCGGACCCCGTCGGTCGCGCGAGCACCGCCAGCGGACGCGACCGGCCGTCCTCCCCCGGCACGACCACAGATGGAGGAAGCCGCACCACACCCGAGGGGGCCACCTGGGGGCAGCGCCCGCATTCACGCATCCCATTTGGAGGGCCAACCGTGGATTCAACCCCAACCTCATCCGCCGGCGGACAGCCGTCGGGCGAGGTCGCCGAGGAACGATTCTGGAAGGCGGGTCGGCTTGAGCCGATGCCGATCCGGAAGCTCCCCGACGCCCCACCGTCCATCCACCTGCTCGGTCCGACCATCTTCCTGGTCGCCCTGGGCGTCGGTATGGGCGAGTCGTACATGTGGCCGCGGCTCGTGCTGCTGTTCGGGCCCGAGATCCGCTGGCTGTTCCTGATCGGTGTGACCCTCCAGGCGTTCGTCATGCTGGAGATGTCCCGGTACGCCATGGCGACCGGCGAGAGCATCTTCTTCGGCGCCGCGCGGGTCTTCAAGCCACTCATGTGGTTCTTCTTCCTCACCGCGATCCTGGTCTACATCTGGCCGGGCCACCTCAGCGCGGGCGCCTCCGCGTTCGAGCGGGTGACGGGCATACCCTGGCAGGCCACGGCGGTCGCGGGCATGCTCTTGGTGGGTGTGGTCTTCACACTCGCCAAAGTGGTCTACAACCTGCTGGAGACGGTGCTGTCGATCTGTATCGGCCTGCTGGTGGTCGGTACCGCGGTCGTCGCCGCCATGGTCGGCAGCTTCGCCGACCTGACGAGCACCATCACCGGCATGTTCGCCTTCGGCTACGTGCCGGACGAGGCGCTGACCGCCGAGTGGTTCCCGGTGATCGTCGGTGCGCTCGCCTTCGCCGGCCCCTCGGGCATGCAGCAGATGTGGTACACGCTGCACCTGCGCGACAAGGGCGCGGGCATGGGCGCGCACATCCCGCGCATCCGCGGCCTGGTCAACGCCGACGAGCAGGAGAGCATGCCGTCGCGGGGCTTTATGTTCGACACCGAAGACCCCGAGGAGATGAAGAAGTGGAAGGGCTGGCGCCGCTGGGTCACCTACGACGCCCTCGTGATGTTCTGGGGCATCACGATGCTGGTGACCATCTCCTTCACGGTGCTGGCGCAGGCGTCCGTCCGGTACGACCCGGGCGTCGCCGACCTGCTGCGGGCCGGTGACCGCGACGCGGCGCTGGACGCCATGGCGGGCTCCTTCGCCGCGGCGGGCAGCCCGATCCTGGGCACCGTCTTCTTCTGCTTCATCGCGCTGATCGGTCTGAACGCCACCCTGGGCCTGTTCGACTCCTTCTCCCGGGGCCAGGCGGACATGACCTTCTTCTTCGTGCCCGGCGCGAAGCGGTTCAGCATCTCGCAGCTCTACGCGTTCTTCCTGTGGGGTCTGATCCTCTTCGGCATCCTGGTGCTGCTGTTCGGTCCGGCCGACGGCCCGGCGGCGATCCTGGACACCCTGGCCTTCCTGTCGTCCTTCGCCATGGGTGCCTACTGCGTTACCTTGCTGCTGGTGAACAACCTGACGCTGCCGAAGCCGATCCGGCCGAACATCTTCCAGAACGTGGTGCTGGCCCTCGCGGCCGTGTTCTACCTGGGCGCCCTGTTCTACAGCCTCTTCGCATTCGGGGTCGTGTTGGACTGATGACTACTCACCAACAGCGTCGGCAGGACGAGCGGCCCGCTCCGCCCGTGTCCCTGCGGGACGCCGTCGAAGTCGGACTGCCGGGCATCGCGATCGGTCTGTTCTGCGGCCTGTTCGCGGGCGTGATCACGCTGCTCGGCCCGCTGACCGCCGGGTACGCGGTGGCCAACGGCCTCGGGCTGGGCATCCCGCTGGCGCTGGCCGGCCTCGGCTACTGCGTGCTGCTGGCACGCGGGGTGTTCAAGGTCGGCACGGTGGCGCCGATGGCGGCCTACTGGGCCGCCGCCTTCCCGCTGGCTCGGCTGCTGCACGAGGCGACCTTGGCGGTGGTGTTCGGCTACGACGAAATGCTGAGCGAGCCGCTGTGGTCGTTCCTGCTGTTCCAGGCGATGCTCAGCATCGGCTTCACGATCGGCTTCCTCTGGTTGCACGAGCGGATCGCCCCGCGCTTCCTGCTGTGGGCGCGGGTGCACAACCCGCTGGCGGGCGACCTCGCCGAACGCTACCTGGCGCATGCCGCGATCCAGGTGCGCCGCAAGGAGGCGCGCGAAGCACAGGACCGGGACGCCGCGCGGCGGGCCCGGGAGCGCAGGGCGGCGAAGAAGCCGTCCGTGCGTTGAGCACCACCCGTCAATAAACCGATACAGCACTGCTCACCGGGGCCGGGCCGATGCCGTCACACCGACGGCACCCGGCCCCGGCGGGCAGGTGCGCCAAGCTGCCGAACCCCAGGAGACAAGTGTGGATGTGCCTTTCTGGGTGTGGGCGACGACGATCGCCACGCTCCTCGCCGTCATCTGCTTCGACTTCTACCTCATCGTCCGCAATCCCCGCGAACCCTCGATGCGAGAGTCGTCGATCTGGGTGTCCATTTACGTGTCCCTGGCGATCGCCTTCGGCATCGGCCTCAGCTTCTTCGCCGGCGGCGACCAGAGCCTCGACTTCTTCACCGGCTGGATCGTCGAGTACTCGCTGAGCGTGGACAACCTGTTCGTCTTCATCCTGATCCTCGGCTCCTTCGCCGTCCCGGCCGAGCACCGCCAGCGCGTGCTGCTGGTCGGCATCGCGCTGGCGCTGATCTTCCGCGGCATCTTCATCGCGGTGGGCGCGGCGGCGGTCAACGCCTTCGCGTGGGTCTTCTTCATCTTCGGCGGCATCCTGCTGTGGACCGCCTGGCAGCTCATCGTCTCCCATGACGACGGGGACGAGGAGTACAAGGAGCCCGCGGTGGTCTCCTACGTGCGCCGGGTGATGCCGACCACCGACCGCTACCACGGCGCCAAGCTGACCGTCCGGCTGGACGGCAAGCGCTTCGCCACCCCGCTGCTGATCGTCATGATCGCGGTGGGCATGACCGACATCCTGTTCGCGCTGGACTCGATCCCGGCGATCTTCGGGATCACCCAGGAGCCCTACCTGGTGTTCACCGCGAACGCCTTCGCGCTGATGGGCCTGCGGCAGCTCTACTTCCTCATCGGCGGCCTGCTCAACAAGCTGGTCTACCTGAGCAAGGGGCTGGCGATCATCCTCGCCTTCATCGGCGTGAAGCTCGTGCTGCACGCCATGCACACCTCGCTGCACTGGCCGGTGCCGGAGATCGACACCCTGACCTCCCTGGGCGTCATCATCGGCGTGCTGACCGTCACGACCGTGCTCAGCCTGATGAAGGCGCGCAGGGACGAGCGGGAGGCGGCCGCCGCCGCACCGGCGGCGGACCGGCCCGGCGACTACCCGGCCGAGGTGGCGGACATGGACTCCGACACCCCGCCGGGCGGCACGTCGAACCGCTTCAGCCGCGACGACGAGGCGGAGCCCAGCGAGCGGCGCTGAGCCGCCCGCCCTCCCCTACTCCCTTACCGGTTCCGGCCCGCCATCGCCCGCGCGCCGGAACCGGTAAGGGTCGCACCACGGGCCCGACACACGACGGCGGCCCCGGGCATCGCGCCCGGGGCCGCCGTCGTCGCTGTGCGGCGCCGTCAGCCGGCGCCCGGGGCCAGCGCCGCCATGATCTCCCCGGCGCGATCGGCGGCCGCCTCCTCCGACACCTTCGGGTGGCCGACGGCGGGGTCCCAGTTGAGGTCGTAGTACAGCTCGGTGACGCCCTGCTCGGCCAGCCAGGCGGCGTCCTCGCGGATCAGTTCGTAGGAGCCCGACAGCCGCAGCCGCCGCCCGTCGGGGCCGGGCACGCCCGCGCCACCCGGCTCGGCGCGCACCACGCCGCGCACCACCACCCGGACCGCGTCGGGGTCGCGGCCCGCGTCGGCGGCGGCCTGCTTGACGATCGCGATGCCCTCGCCGATGCGGTCCAGGTCGGTGGCGCTGCGGCTCATCCACCCGGAGGCCAGCCGCCCGGCCCGGCGCAGCGCGGCGGGCACCGCCCCGCCCAGCAGCACCGGCGGGCCGCCGGGCTGCACCGGCTTGGGCTGCATCGCGGCCGGCGGCACCGTGTAGAACTCGCCCTCGAAGGAGCTGATCTCGTCGTTCCAGAGCGTGTCCAGCACCCGCAGGTACTCCTCCGCGCGGGCGCCGCGCCGCTTCGGCACGGCGCCGGTGGCGGCGAACTCGACCGGCGACCAGCCGATGCCGAGGCCCAGGTCGAGGCGGCCGTTACTGAGCACGTCCAGGGTGGACGCCTGTTTCGCCAGGTAGACGGGTGAGACGAAGGGGAGGTTCACCAGCGCCACCCCCAGCCGGATGCGCTTGGTGATCCCGGCGGCGAAGCCGAGCGCCACCAGGGGGTCCAGCACGCTGCGGTACACCGGGGCGACCTCGTCGCCCTCGGCCACCAGCAGCCGGTGGAAGGTCCACAGCGAGTCGTAGCCAAGTGCTTCGGCCCGAATCGCGAAGTCCGCGAGGCCGCGAGGCGTCGCCCATGCGCCGGCCACCGGCGCTCCGAATCCGATCTTCATGAGGGCAAGCTACCCGTCCCGTGTTGAACGGGCCTGGAACCGTTGATCATTCCGCCCGGACCTCGTGCGGTCCGGGCGAATCGTGCCGGTCGAACCACCGACGGTAGCGGCGCAGCCGCTCCCGGCGCGGTGCCGGGACCGGATGCGTGCGCTGGGCCGTCGCGGGGACGCTCGGCGGCGGCCGCTAGACTCCGGCCGCCTCCACGCCGGCGCCGTCGACCTGCTCGTGGTAGGTGCGGCGGGTGTTCTCGGTGTGGTCGCGCATCACCCGGCGGGCGGCGTCGGCATCGCCCTCGGCGATGGCCTCGATCAGTTTGGCGTGCTCCTCCCAGGAGCGGCGGCCGCGCAGCCGGGCGACGGGGGCGTAGTACCAGCGGACCCTGCGGTCGACCTGGGCGGCCAGCTCGGCCAGCACGGCGTTGTCCGACAGCTGCACGACGTGCATGTGGAAGTCGGCGTTGGCCAGCACGACGGCGTCGACATCGCCGGCCTCGACGGCGGCCACGCCCGCGTCCCACAGCTCGCGGAGCCGGGCCAGGCCCTCCTCGGTGCGGTTCACCGCGGCCAGCCCGGCCGACTCGGTCTCCAGCAGGGCGCGTACCGCGAGGAGCTGGTCGGCCTCCTTCTCGGTGGGGGTGTGCACGAAGGCGCCGTAGCCGGGGCGCAGGTCGACCCAGCCCTCGGTGCTCAGCCGCTGCAGCGCCTCGCGCACCGGCTGGCGGGACACGCCCAGCTGCATCGCCAGCTCGCTCTCCACCAGGTGCTGGCCGGGCTGCAGCTCGCGCATGATGATCAGTTCGAGCAGCGCCTCGTAGACGCCCTCGCGCAGCGGCACCGGCCGCTGGATCCGATTCGAGCCTTTGGCCAGGGGCGAAGATGGCATGGGTGTCAACTCCAGATGATCGCTTCCGCGGTCACCGCGCCGTGTCGGCTGCCGGGCACCGTGCCCACGAGCGGCGGCGTACAGCACCGTACAGAACCAGATCGAGCCGCGCCGCCGGGATTGTTTGTTGTCTACAGTGTACCGGTGCTACCTCGGAAATGACGCGCTCCGAGACCGGATATGTCGATGCGTGACGTGTTCCATGCCGATGGCAGAACCCGGACACGGCGGCATACTGTAGGCCACATGACGCAGACGCAGGCCGCGGCCCCGATCCGGCTCACCCAGTACGCCCACGGCGGCGGGTGCGCGTGCAAGATCCCGCCCGGCGAGTTGGAGTCCGTCGTGTCGGGTCTGGTGGGCCGGCACCCCGCGAAGGCCCCCGGGGAGCTGATCGTGGGCTTGGACGACGGCGACGACGCGGCGGTCGTGCGGGTGGCCGGCGGGCGCGCCCTGGTCGCCACCGCCGACTTCTTCACCCCCGTGGTGGACGATCCCTACACCTGGGGCAGGATCGCCGCCACCAACGCGCTCTCCGACGTCTACGCGGTGGGCGGCGAGCCGGTGATCGCGGTGAACCTGCTCGGCTGGCCGCGCGACGTGCTCTCCTTCGAGCTGGCCGCCGAGGTGCTGCGGGGCGGTCTGGAGGCGGCGCACGCCGCCGACTGCCACGTCGCCGGCGGCCACAGCGTGGACGACCCCGAGCCCAAGTACGGCATGGCCGTCACCGGCATCGCCGACCCCGGCCGGCTGCTGCGCATCGACGCGGCCGCCCCCGGCCTGCCGCTGTCGCTGACCAAGCCCCTGGGCGTGGGCGTGCTCAACAACCGGCACAAGGCGACCGGCGAGGTCTTCGAGGAGGCCGTGGCCGCGATGACGGCCCTCAACCGCGACGCCTCGCGCGCCGCGCTGGCCGCCGGGGTCCGGGCCGCCACCGACGTCACCGGCTTCGGGCTGCTCGGCCACCTCTACAAGATGGCCCGCGCCAGCGGGGTGACCGCCGTGGTCGACTCCGCCGCCGTGCCCTACATCCTCGGCGCCCGCGACGCCGTCCGCGAGGGCTACGTCTCCGGCGGCACCCGCCGCAACCTGGACTGGGTGGCCCCGCACACCGAGTTCGGCGCCGCCTCCGAGACCGACCGGCTGCTGCTGGCCGACGCCCAGACCTCGGGCGGCCTGCTGCTCGCCGGCGAGGTGCCGGGCGCGCCGGTCATCGGCGAACTGGTGCCGGCCGGCGAGTACCCGCTGGTGGTCCGCTAGCCCGGGAGCGGCAGCAGCTCGGCCTCTCCGTCCCCCGGCGTCCAGCCGGGCGGGACGACCGCCAGCGCGTCGGCCAGTGCGGCGCCCCACAGCACGCCGGGTCGGTCGTGGCCGACGGGTACCGCGCGGCCGTCCGCCAACCGCACCGCCACCAGCCGGGTGTCGGCGGGGTGGGCGCGCACCGATTCCGGCAGCGGCGCGGTGCGCCACACCCCGGCGGGCGGGCGCCCGGCCAGGCCGCGCAGCACCGGCACCAGCAGGGTGACGGCGGCGCCCAGGGCGGCGTAGGGATTGCCCGGCAGCCCGATCACCACGGCGTCGCGGCCGCCGCCGCGGGGCAGCCGGCCGAGCAGCTGGGGGTGGCCGGGGCGCACCGCGACGCCGTCGACCGCGATCTCGGCGCCCAGCTCGGCCAGCGCGGCGCGCAGATGGTCGGCGGGTCCGGCCGAGGAGGCGCCGCAGACCACCACCACGTCGGCCGCGCGGCAGGAGGCGACGGCGTCGACCATGGCGGCGTAGGTGTCGGGCACGTAGCGCACCGGCTCGGCCGCTCCCCCGGCCCAGGCGGTGAGGCCGGGCAGCAGCGGCCCGACGGCGTCGCGCACCAGTCCGGGCGCCGGCCGCCCAGAGGTGGCGAGCTCGTCGCCGGTGACCAGCACGGACACCCGGGGGCGGCGCACGGACAGGGCGTCGTGGCCCAGCGCGGCGGCCAGGCCCAGCACGGCGGGGGTCACGGCCGCGCCGGCCGGCAGCACCCGCTCACCCTCGGCGCAGTCCTCGCCGCGCCGCCGGACGTGCCGCCCGGGTTCGGCCTCGCCGCGCACGGTGTCGCCATCGCGGTCGGCGTACTCGTAGGGCAGGACCGCCTCGGTGCCCTGCGGCGCGGGGGCGCCGGTGGCGATCTCCACGCACTCCCCCGCCCGCAGCGGCCCCGGGGCGCCCTCCCCGGCCAGCACGCGGCCGGTGATCCGCCACGGCCCCGCGCCGGCCACGGCGTAGCCGTCCATGGCGGCGGCGTCGTGGCCGGGGAGCCCGGTCAGCGCGTACAGCGGCTCGGCGAGGGTGGCGCCGGCCGCGTCGGCCAGCGGGACCCTGGCGGGGGCGGCCGGCCGTGCGCGCTCGGCCAGCCGGACGGCGGCGGCGCGGGCCTGGGGCCAGGTGGTGCCGGCGTGCCGGTGGCCGGCTCGGCCGCTTCGGGGGTGCCCGGACTCGATCACTTCCACCTGCGCTCCCGGATGGTCGAAAGGTCCCTCGATTGTCCACGACGCCCGCGGGGCCACCCGCGCACCGGACGCTTCCTCCGGAGCACCTGCCCTGATTCCCGCCGCGCTCCGGCGACACGCCCGGCCACGGAGGCGTCGAACAGTCGCTGACCTGCTCTTGTGCATCCCTTCACAATTTACGTGTGACCCAAGTCTCGCCAGGATGGCCTGCGTGTAGCATACTGTACACAGAATTCAGTTCTCGAGGACGGAGTTCACGTGAAGGTCGCTGTTCTTGGCGCTGGTGCCATCGGCGCATACGTGGGCGCAGCCTTGTCGCGCGCCGGAGCCGAGGTCCATCTCATCGCTCGAAAGGCGCACCTGGAGGCGCTCCGCCGCGACGGTGTGCGCGTGCTCAGCCCGCGCGGCGATTTCACCGCGCACCCGCATGCCACCGACGACCCGAACGAGGTGGGCCCGGTCGACTATGTCTTCCTGGGTCTCAAGGCCAACTCCTACGCCTCGTCGGGCCCACTCCTCAACCCGCTGCTGCACGACACCACCGCCGTGATCGCCGCGCAGAACGGCATCCCGTGGTGGTACTTCCACAAGCTGTCCGGGCCCTATGAGAACTACCGGATCCAGACGGTCGACCCCGACGGCGCCGTCACCAAGACCCTCACCATGGAGCGCGCCATCGGCTGCGTCGTCTACGCGGCGACCGAGATCGAGGCGCCCGGCGTGATCCGCCACCTGGAGGGCACCCGCTTCTCGATCGGCGAGCCCGACCAGACCCGGTCGCAGCGCTGCCTGGACTTCAGCGCGGCCATGGTGGCCGGCGGGCTGAAGTGCCCGGTCGAGACCGACCTGCGCAACGACATCTGGGTCAAGCTGATGGGCAACATCGCGTTCAACCCGATCAGCGCGCTGACCCGCTCCACGATGGCCCAGATCTGCCGCAACCGCGACACCCGCGAACTGGTCACCACGATGATGCGCGAGACCGTCGACGTGGCCGAGCGCGTGGGCAGCAGCCCCAGCATCTCCATCGAGCGGCGGCTGGCCGGCGCCGAGCGCACCGGGGACCACAAGACCTCCACCCTCCAGGACCTGGAGAAGGGCAAGCCGCTCGAACTCGACGTCATCCTGGCCGCCGTGGTCGAACTGGCCGACCTCACCGGGGCCGAGGTGCCCACGCTGCGCGCGGTCAACGCGGTGGCGGGCCTGCTCAACGAGCGGGTGCAGGCTGGCGATCTCGTTCCGACGCCCGCATGATTGACTGAGACACAGGCTTTGTATACACCGGCCCCCTGGAGACGACCATGAAGTACACCCGGCTCACCCAGCCGCTCGTCAGGGACAACGGAGAGCTGCGCCCCGCCAGCTGGGACGAGGCTCTGGACCGCGCCGCCGCGGGCTTCCAGCGGAACCTGGACGCCCACGGGCCCGACGCGTACGGGATGTTCTCGTGCTCGCGCGCCACGAACGAGATGAACTTCATGGCCCAGAAGTTCACCCGCGTGGTGATGGGCAGCAACAACGTCGACTCCTGCAACCGAACTTGACACGCTCCCAGCGTCGCCGGTCTGGCGGCAGTGTTCGGTGCCGGTGGTGGCACCTCCTCCTACCAGGAGATCGAAGAGACCGACGTCATCGTGATGTGGGGCTCGAACGCGCGTGAGACGCACCCGATCTTCTTCCACCACCTCCTCAAGGGCGTGCGCAACGGCGCGCGGCTGTTCGTCGTCGACCCCAGGCGCACCAGCTCGGCCAAGTGGGCCGACCGCTGGCTGGGCCTGAACGTCGGCACGGACATCGCGCTCGCCAATGCCGTCGCCCGCGAGATCATCCATGCCGGGCTGTACAACGAGACCTTCGTCCGGCGCGCCACCACGGGCTTCGAGGAGCTCAAGGCCGCCGTCGAACCCTGGACCCTGGAGGTCGCCGCTCAGGAGACCGGGGTTCCGGCCGACTCGATCCGGGAGCTGGCCCACGCCTACGCGCGGGCCGACCGGGCGCAGATCTGCTGGACCCTGGGCATCACCGAGCACCACAACGCCACCGACAACGTCCGGGCGCTGATCAACCTGTCCCTGCTCACGGGCCACGTGGGCCGGTACGGCTCGGGCCTGAACCCGCTGCGCGGCCAGAACAACGTGCAGGGCGGCGGCGACATGGGCGCCATCCCCAACCGGCTGGCGGGCTTCCAGGACATCCTGGACCCCGAGGTGCGGCAGAAGTTCGGCTCGGCGTGGGGCGTGGAGATCCAGCCCCGCTACGGCAAGCACCTCACCCAGATGCTGGAGGCGATGGACGAGGGCACGCTGACCTCGGTCTACTGCATCGGCGAGAACCCGGCGCAGTCCGAGGCCGACGCGGGCCACACCATCAAGCGGCTGAAGGGCCTGGACCACCTGGTGGTGCAGGACATCTTCCTCACCCGTACGGCCGAACTGGCCGACGTGGTGCTGCCCGCCGCGGCGGCGTGGTGCGAGTCGGACGGCACCGTCACCAACAGCGAACGAAGGGTGCAGCGCGTCCGCAAGGCGCTCGACCCGCCGCCCGGAGCCCGGGACGACATCGACATCATCTGCGAGATCGCGCGCCGGATGGGGCACGACTGGAACCACCCGTCGGCCGAGGACATCTGGAACGAGGTCCGCTCGCTGTCGCCGATGCACTACGGGATGACCTACGAGCGGCTGGAGCGCCTGCACGGCATCCAGTGGCCGTGCTTCAGCCTGGACGAGCTGGAGCCGACCTACCTGCACCACCGCCTGTGGGAGGCCGACCCTGACAAGCGCGGCGAACCCGCGCCCTTCAAGGCGGTCGAGCACGCCCTGCCCGTCGACGTCCTGGACGACGACTTCCCGCTGCGGATGACCACCGGCCGGCGGCTGGACTCCTACAACACGGGTGTCCAGTCCAGCGGCTACGACTCCCCGCTGCGCCGGGGCGAGACCCTGGACCTGGGCCCCGAGGACGCCGAGCAGCTGGGCGTCACCGAGGGCGAACTGGTGCGGATCGTCTCCCGGCGGGGGTCGATCATCGCCCCGGTCCGGCTCGACACCGCTCTGCGCCGGGGGCTGGTCTTCATGACCTTCCATTTCCCCGACGAGATCGACGTCAACGCCCTCACCATCGAGGCGACCGACCCCATCGCCGGCACCTCGGAGTACAAGGCGACCGCGGTACGGGTCGAACGCCTGTCCCGCGCCGAGGCCGAGAAGGGACTGATCGCCCAGCGCAAACAGGCCCAGGACCGCGCGGCCCTGGCCCGCTGACCCCCGTCCGGGCGGGCGACCCCTCCCGGCCCGCCCGGACGGGAACCACCATCCAGCGGAGCGGTCCGCCGGCGACGCCGACGGACCGCTCCGGACCGGACGTACCGGGCCGCGCGACGGCCCGTGGCGGACGGCAGGAGTAGTCTGAGCGTTGCGTCAGTGCTTGTGTCTTGCACCACGTCGCACCGAGGCATACCGTAGACGGCATACAGAATCCAGGTAACAGTGGCTCCGTATCGTCTACGCACATCCGCGGGGCATCAGCCCGCTCCACGGGTCGCTTCGACGACCGCGCTGACCGGCGCCCCATCGGAAAGCTGAGGTTGACGTGGATCTACGTTTCCTCGACGCACTGCCGTCGTCGGAGGAACAGGCCGCGGTGGACGCGGTGCTCGGGCCACCCGACTCCGCGTGGGTCGGCGGTGCGCGCACCGAGGACGACCTGCGCCGCGCGCACGGCGGGCACGCCGCGCGGGGGCAGCGGCACCTGCTGCTGCCCGTGCTGCACGCGGTCAACGACCGGGTCGGCTACCTGAGCCAGGCCGCGCTCGACTACGTCTGCCGGCGGCTCACCGTGCCGCCGGCCGAGGCGTACGGCGTGGCCACCTTCTACGCGATGTTCGCGGTGCGCGAGCGGCCGAAGAAGGTGATGCACGTCTGCACCGACATCGCCTGCAAGGCGCTCGGCTCCGACGCGCTGGTCGCGGAGCTGGAGGAGCGCGTCGGCCACCACGGCCCGCGCGGCGCCGACGCCGAGGTGGAGTGGCACCACAGCCCCTGCCTGGGCATGTGCGAGCGCGGCCCGGCCGCGCTCACCCTGGAGGCCGGCGAGCCGCCGACCTACGCCGTCTCCGCCCCTGCCACCTGCGAGGTGCTCGCGCGCCTGGGCGGCCGCGCCGCCCCGGCCGCCGCCCCCGGCGACGCCTCGGCCAACGGGCACCGCGAGGGCGCCGAGGTCGGGCTGGCCCCGGTCGACGGCGCCGCCTTCACCGGCGCGGCCGAGCCCGCTGGTGCGGCCGCCCCGCCGGCCGGGGCACCGGCCGACGCCTCGGCCGAGCCCCCGGCGCGCACCGCCGACCCCTCCGTCGAGCCGGCCGCGGCCTCCCCGCTCACCTTCGGCACCGCCCTGATCCCGGGCGGCGAGCCCGAGCCGCCCGCCGAGGCGGCCGTACCGCAGGCGGGCGACCCCGAGCTGGTGCTGCTGCGCCGGATCGGCACCGTCGACCCCGAGAGCCTGGACGACTACCGCGCCGCGGGCGGCTACAACGCGCTGCGGCAGGCCTTCAAGATCGGGCCGGCCCGCGTCATCCAGGAGGTGCTGGACTCCGGCCTGGTCGGGCGCGGCGGCGCCGCCTTCCCCACCGGCCGCAAGTGGGACGCCACCGCCCGCCAGCCCGACCGGCCCAAGTACCTGATCTGCAATGCCGACGAGAGCGAGCCGGGAACCTTCAAGGACCGCGTGGTCATCGAGGGCGACCCCTTCTCGCTGGTGGAGTCGATGACGATCGCCGGCTACGCGATCGGCGCCACCCACGGCTACGTCTACTTGCGCGGCGAGTACCCCCGGGCGCTCCAGCGGCTGGAGAACGCGCTGGCCGCCGCACGCGAGCGGAACCTCCTGGGCACCGACATCCTCGGCACCGGCTTCGACTTCGACATCGAGGTCCGCCGGGGCGCGGGCGCCTACATCTGCGGCGAGGAGACCGCGATCTTCAACTCCATCGAGGGCGAGCGCGGCGAGCCGCGCAGCAAGCCCCCGTTCCCGGTGGAGAAGGGCCTGTTCGGCAAGCCCACCGTCATCAACAACGTCGAGACGCTGATCAACGTGCTGCCCATCCTGGAGATGGGCGGCCCCGGCTACGCCGCGATCGGCACCGGCCGCTCCACCGGGCCCAAGCTGTTCTGCGTGTCGGGCACGGTACGCCGCCCCGGCATCTACGAACTGCCCTTCGGCGCCACCCTGCGCGAACTGCTGGAGCTGGCCGGCGGCGCCCCCGAGGGGCGCGAGATCCGCGCCGTCCTGCTCGGCGGCGCCGCGGGCGGCTTCGTCCGCGGCGACGAACTCGACATCCCGCTCACCTTCGAGGGCACCCGCGAGGCCGGCACCACGCTCGGCTCGGGCGTGATCCTGGTGCTGGACGACACCGTCGACCTCGGCGGTGTGCTGCTGCGCATCGCGCAGTTCTTCCGGGACGAATCCTGCGGCCAGTGCGTGCCGTGCCGGGTCGGCACGGTGCGCCAGGAGGAGGCGCTGCACCGCATGGTGAACGCCCCCGCCGGGCGCCGCACCGACCTCACCCTGCTGCGGGAGGTGGGCGGCGCCATGCGCGACGCCTCCATCTGCGGCCTCGGCCAGACCGCGTGGAACGCGGTGGAGTCGGCCATCGACCGGCTCGGCGTGTTCCCGCTGGAACCTGCCGGCGGGTCCGGCGGCACCTCTGCTGGAACGGAGCAGCCATGACCATCCAGGACGACACCGTGCGGCGCACCGGCATGAGCGTCCCGCTGGCGCCACCGCGCCGGCTGGTGGAGCTGTCCATCGACGGCGAGACCATCGCGGTGCCCGAGGGCGAGACGATCCTGACCGCGTGCGAGACCGCGGGCAAGGACATCCCGACCCTGTGCTACGGCGACACCCTCACCCCCAAGAACGCCTGCCGCGTGTGCGTGGTGGAGCTGGAGGGCGCCCGCGTGCTCGCCCCGGCCTGCTCGCGCAAGGTCGAGGCGGGCATGGTCGTCAAGACCGACTCCGAGCGGGCCAGGCACAGCCGCAAGCTGGTGCTGGAGCTGCTGGCCTCCTCCGTCGACCTGTCCACCACCCCGCGCGCCGCGGAGTGGCTGGAGTCCTACGGCGCCGAACCGGAGCGCTTCGGCCCGGCGGCCGCGCCCGCCGCCATCGGCGAGCGCGACAAGCTGCACGCGGGCGCGCACGAGCTGCCCAGCGGCGAGGCGGCGGCCACCGTCCACCAGCCGCCGAAGGTCGACAACGAGCTGTACGTACGCGACTACGCCAAGTGCATCCTGTGCTACAAATGCGTTGACGCATGCGGCGAACAGTGGCAGAACACCTTTGCCATCGGGGTCGCAGGCCGTGGATTCGACGCTCGGATCTCCACCGAGCACAACAATCCGCTTCCGGACTCCGCATGCGTGTACTGCGGTAACTGCATCGAGGTGTGTCCGACCGGAGCGCTCTCCTTCAAGAGCGAGTTCGACCGGCGCGCCGAGGGCAGCTGGGACGAGTCGCGGCAGACGCAGACCACCACGATCTGCACCTACTGCGGGGTCGGCTGCAATGTCACCCTGCACGTCCAGGACAACGAGATCGTGAAGGTCACCTCGCCGCACGAGAACCCGGTCACCCACGGCAACCTCTGCATCAAGGGACGCTTCGGCTTCCAGCACGTTCAGAACCGCCGGAGGGACTGAGAGCCTCATGGGCAGGGTCACGGTGCGCACCCCGATGGTGCGCGTGCGCGACGGCGAGCCGTCCGCCAGGGTCGACACCCTGGTGGTCGAGGAGCCGCTGGAGATCAGGCTGAAGGGCAAGCCGCTCACGATCACCATGCGCACGCCCGGACACGACTTCGACCTGGCGGCCGGCTTCCTGGTCAGCGAGGGCGTGGTGCGCCGCGCGGCCGACATCACCGCGATCCGCTACTGCGCGGGTGCCACCGCCGACGGCTCCAACACCTACAACGTGCTCGACGTGTCGCTCGCCGAGGGGGTGGCCATGCCCGAGGCCACCCTGGAGCGCAACTTCTACACCACCTCCTCGTGCGGGCTGTGCGGCAAGGCCAGCCTGGACGCCGTGCGCACCATCGCGCACTGGACGGTGGCCGAGGACCCCGTGCGCTTCACCCCGGAGCAGATCGCGGCCCTGCCCGACAAGCTGCGCGCGGCGCAGAAGGTCTTCGACCGCACCGGCGGGCTGCACGCCGCCGGGCTCTTCGACGCCGACGGCGAGCTGCTGTGCCTGCGCGAGGACGTCGGCCGGCACAACGCCGTCGACAAGCTCGTCGGCTGGGCCGTCCAGCAGGACCGGCTGCCGCTGCGCGGCACCGTGCTGATGCTCTCCGGCCGCGCCTCCTTCGAGCTGACCCAGAAGGCGGTGATGGCGGGCATCCCGGTGATGGCGGCGGTGTCGGCGCCGTCGTCGCTCGCGGTCGACCTCGCCGAGGAGTCCGGCGTCACCCTGATTGGTTTCCTGCGCGGAACCACGATGAACGTCTACGCCGGACGGGACCGGCTCAACCTGGAAGCGGCGTCTCCGACGCCAATGGCGGCGCCAGGCTGAACCACCCGCCCACTCGCGTGGGCGACGGACCGGTCGGCGACCCGCCCCCTGCGCCGACCGGTCCGGATACCTCCGGCGCCGCCCGAGCCCCCTCGGCCGGCGCCGGTTCCCTTTCCGGCGGCACGGTGGCCACCGCCGGTCCGTCAGCCGCCCAGCACGCCGTCGAGGGCGGCGAACCAGTTGGCGGCGATCTTGGCGTCGCCGGACGCGCTCGGGTGGACGCCGTCGTAGGTGTCGGCTCCGGTGTCGAAGCCCGTCCACTGGTCCACCACGACCACCGGCGAACGCGCCGTGCTGATCCCGGCCGCCCACCCGGGGATGGCCGCGTTCAGCTCCCGGACGCGGTTCCCGCAGTCGGCGCAGCTGCGCGCCGGGTCCATCGGGATGATCTGCGCCACCAGCACCGTCATGTCCGGATTCTGCGCCCGCATCTGCCGCACCAGGGTGCTGTAGGCGTCCAGGACGGTCGCGGTGGGCCGCGCGCTCCACACGTCGTTGGTGCCGAAGTGCATCAGCACCACGTCGGGCTCGGTGGCGGCCAGCCATCCCGGCAGCTGGTTCTGCGCCGCGACATTGGTGACCAGCGCCCCGCCGTGGCCCTCGTTGTCGCCGTCATAGGGCACCGAGCAGCCCTGCGGCCCGAGCGTGCCGACGAAGTCGATCGCGGTGTGGCCGGCGTCCCGCAGCTCGTTCCACAGCAGCGCCCGCCAGCATCCGGGCGACCCGGTGATGGAGTCGCCGAGCGGCATGATCCGCACCGGCCCGGCCCCGGCCGAGGCCGGAGCCCCGAACCCGAGCACCGCCCCCACCAGCACGAACACGGCCACCAGAGCAGACGGGCGGAAGGGTCTTCCACGCATGACGAACCAACTCTCAGAGCCAGTTGACCGCGGGCGTCGAAGACCGGCGAACCGGCCCGCCCCAAGTGAAACAGCCACCCCCACCGAACACAACCGGTTCAGCAAGACCATCCTCACCCTCCGCGCCGCTCCGATCACCCGACCCCGCCCGGCGTCCCGCCTCCGCCACGCCCGCGGCCGCACCTGCCAATTCGAGTTGCCGGATACGCAGATTCGGCTAGAGTTCTACCTGCAGCCCCGAACAGGAGCCCCGGCCAAGCGGCCCGACTCCCTGGGACAGCATGCGGACGTGGCTCAGTTGGTAGAGCATCACCTTGCCAAGGTGAGGGTCGCGGGTTCGAATCCCGTCGTCCGCTCGGAGTAGGATCGCACCCCGATCCAACGCGGTGGAGTGGCCGAGAGGCGAGGCAGCGGCCTGCAAAGCCGTCCACACGGGTTCAAATCCCGTCTCCACCTCTGCAACACCTAGGGCGATTAGCTCAGTGGGAGAGCGCTACCTTGACACGGTAGAGGTCACTGGTTCAATCCCAGTATCGCCCACGTTGGGGCGGGGCCGAGTGTTCGCAAGCCTTACGGCTTGCTTCACCTCGGCCCCGCCTTTGTGCTTGTCCGGGGGCACGGCCCCCGGGCCCCCGCGCCAGGGGGCTCTGCCCCCTGGACCCCCGATTGCGGGAATGAGTGGACTCGTACGCCGTCGGTTCGGACGGGGGCTATGGCGGGTGACGTGCCCGTGGCTGCCGTCCGGCCGCCTTCGACGCCGACGGCGGCGCAGGCCGCGGGTTCGTGCGAATGGCTTGAACGGGGACCGCCGCGTTACGGTGGGGATTCGTGCGGTCGGCTGGTCGCGATGGCGGGCGGAGGTATGGAGTGGCCGCGCTTGGTGCACACTCTCATGGATTTCTGCGCCGCTTCTCGCCGCGACCGCTGGCGCGGGCGCGGCTGGTCTGCTTTCCGCATGCCGGCGGCGCCGCCTCGACCTTCGCGCAATGGCACCGGTGGATACCGGCCGATATCGAGGTGGCGGCGATCCAGTATGCCGGGCGGCACGACCGCCTGGACGAGGCACCGGCCACCCGGATGGCGGAGTTGGTGGCTCCGGTCGTGGCGGAGTTGTCCTGCGCGGAGGAGCGCGCGGACGTCCCCCTCGCGCTCTTCGGCCACAGTATGGGTGCCTCGGTGGCCTTCGAAGTGGCCGCCGCGCTGGAGTCCTTGGGCCGTGCGCCCGCCGCGCTCTTCGTGTCGGCCCAGTTCCCGCCGCGCCTGCTGGCGGCCGAGAACGCCGTGATCGAGGGCGATGCGGCGCTGCTCGGCGAGCTGCGCCGCCTGGGCGGTGCCGAAGCCGAGCTGTTCGACAGCCCCGAGTTGCTGGAGATCGTCATGCCCGCCGTGCGGGCCGACTTCCGGCTCATCGGCGGCTACCGGCCCGATCCGGGGGCGCGGGTGGGGGTGCCCGTCGTGGCCTACACCGGTGATCGCGACCCCTACGTGCATCCGGAGCAGGTGCGGCACTGGACGGAGGCGACGACCGGTCCGGTCGAGGTCCGCGTCTGGCCGGGCGATCACTTCTACCTGGTGCCCCGCCGGGCTGAGGTGCTGGCGGACCTCGCCGGCCGGCTGGACCGCCTGCTCGCCGCGGCACCGCGCTAGCTCAGGCCCGACAGCTGCTCCTCGTACAGCCGCTCCATCAGCTCGGCCTGCTGGGCGATGGTGGCGTGGTCGAAGAGGTCGGCGACCGGAATGGAGAGCCCGAAGGCGCGCTGGAGCCGCGCGGCCAGCTTGATCACCGTCATCGAGTGGCCGCCCAGTTCGAACAGGTTCGTCTCGGCCGGCGGATCGGGCAGGTCGAGCAGCTCTGCCCAGATCTCGGCGATCACCCGCTCCTCGTGGGTTCGAGCCGGCCGCGCGGGGCGCACGCTGAGCAGCCGCAGCCGGTCCACCCGGCCGTCGGGGCCGGCCGACAGCGCCGCGTGGACGACCACCTCGCATCCGGTGCCGAGCGCGGCCGCGGCCTCGCGCAGGTCCGCGTGCCGCCAGCCGGGCTCGGCGACGAGGTGGGCGGTCAGGCCGGGGTCGCCGGGCAGCACCACGCACCGTGCGACGCCCTCGACCCCGCCCAGGACCCGCTCGACGTCGAAGAAGCGCACCCCGTCCCAGGTGTCGTGCGGCCGCCCCGCGAACTCGAGTGAGCCGTCGGACCGTACCCGCGCCAGCTCGCCGGTGCGGAACCGCCGCGCTCCCGGCTCGCCGCAGGGATCCGGCTCGAAGGCGGCGGCGGTGCGCCCCGGTCGGCCGAGGTAGCCGCGGGCCAGGCCGACACCGCCCACGGCGAGCTCGCCGGGCTCATCCGGCGCCGAACCCTCCCCCGGCCGCTGATTCTCCGGTCCCCGGCCGAGTACGCGCAGGGTCGTGCCGGGCAGGGCGGTGCCCGTCCGCGGCCCTTCGCCGGCCGTCCGGTGCAGGCTGGTCCACATCAGCGTTTCGGCCTGCCCGTAGGCGCTCACCACGCAGCGCGCGTCGGCTGCGAGCCGTGCCGCGATCCCCGCGGGCAGCGGCTCGCCGCTGGACACCGCGGCCAGTTCGGGCCCGGGCACCCATCCGCTGTCCAGCAGCGCGTGCCAGCAGGTCGGCGTCGCGTGCAGCACGGTGGGCCGCACCCGCTCGACCACCTCGGCCAGCCGCGCCGCATCGACGGTGTCGGCGCTGTCGACGAGTTCCAGGCACGCCCCGGAGGCCGGCGGGAGCAGCAGTTCGACGGCGGACGGCGCCAGCGAGAGCGGGGCGAGCGCGAGCAAGCGGTCGGCCGGGCCGAACGGCAGCGCCGCGGACAGCGCGCGCAGCCGGGCGAGCAGCGCACCGTGGTCGACGGCGACCTGGGCGGATTCGACCGCGGTGTGCAGCACGCAGGCGAGCCGGCCCGGTGAGAGGACGGGCAGGGTGTCGACGGGTGCGGCGGGCCCTTCGAGCGCGCTGGACAGTTCGAGCGCGCGCAGGGGGCCGGGCGGCGGTGGGAAGCCGTCCTCGCACAGCGCCAGCGGCACCCCGGCCAGCAGGCGCGGCAGATCGTGGCGCGGGTACTCCTCGGTGAGGAAGAGCGGAGCGTGCCCGGCCGCCATGACGCCGAGCAGCGCGGCGGGCAGGGCGGCCCGGCGCCGCAGCAGGACGGCGACCGCGCTCTCGGGCGGCAGTTCCAGCGCGGTGATCCGGCCGGCGATCCGCAGCGCGGCAGCGGCAAGGCCCCGGTAGCTCAGCGTCTCGCCGCCCCGGCGCACCGCGGTGGCGTCCGGGGTCGCGCGGGCACGGGCCAGCATGAGCGCGACCACCGTCGGAGCGGCGGCGAAGCGGTCGTCGGTCATCGGTCCTCTCCCCTCGCGCCGGCGTGCGCCGGCCCGTCCGTCCACACGATCCGGGTGCCGGCGCCGCGCAGTGCCCGCTGCACCGGCCGATCGCCCCGGCCGGCCGCGATGGTCACCGCGCCGACCCCGCCCGCCAGCGCCTCGCCCGCCGCCAGGAGTTTGACGGCCATCCCGCCGCCGATCCCGGAGCGGGGCGAGGTGTCGACCGCGTACTCGCCGAGCAGGCTGGCCGGGTCGGCCGGGTCGGCGAGTACTCCGGGGGCCGCCGTGAGCAGCACCAGGTGGGCGGCCTTGAGCGCGGCGGCGACGGCGGCCGCCATCCGGTCGGCGTCCACGTTCACCGGCCGGTCGTCCTCGTCCAGCCCGGGCGGCGAGAGCACGGGCAGCCCGCCGGCGGCCAGCACCGCCCGCAGCGGCGCGGTGTCGACCGCGATGATCCGGCCGCTGCGGTCATCGCGGACCACTGTCGGCCGCCCGTCGACGAGCGCCCGCACCGCGCGCTTGCGCCGGCAGCGCACCATGCCGGCGTCGAGCCCGGACAGTCCGACGGCGCGTACTCCGTACCCGGCCAGTTCGGCGACCAGCGCCGGTTTGACCGTGCCGAGCACCGCCATGAGCAGCACGTCGAGCATGGCGGCGTCGGTCCGGCGGCTGCTGATCCCGCTCGGTGCGACCATGCGGCGCACCGGCAGGCCGAGCCGGCGCGCCAGCGCGTCGGTGGCGGCGGAGCCGCCGTGCACCAGCACCAGGCGCTCGCCGCCGGCGGCCAGCGCCGCCAGGTCGCGGCAGACGGCGGCGGTGTCGACCCCGGCCGCCCCACCGCACTTCACCACGATCACGACGCCGTCGATTCGGCGGCGGGCAGCGCGGTCAGCGCCCCGGTCAGCACGCGGACGGCGGCCAGGTAGTCGGCCAGCTCGATGTGCTCGTCGTCGTGGTGGCACAGGGTGCTGTCGCCGGGGCCGTAGGTGGCCATCGGAATCCGCCACTCCTCCGCGAGGGTGTTCATGTCCGAGGTGGCCGTCTTCACCTTCGCCGTCGGCCGGGCGCCCTGATCCCTGATCGCCGCGCTGAGCGCGCGCACGACCGGATCCGAGCGGCCCACCCGGCAGGCCGCCACCGCGTTGCGCACCAGCAGCTCGCCTTCCGGCGTTGCGCGGCGCAGCGCGTCCAGGCAGGCGTCGCCGTCGAAGCCGGGCGGGGTCCGCACGCTGAACTCCGCCGACGCTCGGGTGAGGTCGCCCATCAGCGAGACGAGCGTCACTCCGGGCCGGTCGAAGCGGGTGTGGGAGGTGTCGGGGCCGAGGTGGGTGAGGAGCGCTCGCCACACCTCCGCGGCCAGTTCGACGGCCTTGGGCCACGGACTGCTCGGGTGGGTGGCCGGCCGCTCGACGCGGTAGTGCAGGTCCAGCTTGCCCTTGTAACCCAGCACCACGGCCGACCAGCCGCTGGGCTCCCCCACGATGAGCGCGTCGGGCGGCGGGTGGTTCTTGCGGATGTGCACGGCGCCGCGCGAGCCGGGCGTCTCCTCCTCGACCGCGCCGACCACCACCACTCGCCCGCAGAAACCGGTGGCGCGCGCTCCCGCGCACACCATCGCGGCCATCGGGCCCTTGGCGTCCACGGCGCCCCTGCCGTAGAGGCGGCCCTCCTCGAAACGGACCGGGACACTGCCGGGCACGGTGTCGATATGGCCGAGCATCATCACGGTCGGGCCGCGGCCGCGGTCGAGCACCCCGACCACGTTGCCCGCCTTGTCGAGGTGGGCGGTGTACCCCATGGCCCGCATCTGGACCATCAGGTCCGCGGCGAGCTCACCCTCCTGGTAGGAGGGCGAGGGCGTGTCGAGCATCGACTTGAGCAGGGCGACGGCGTAGCCGTCGTCGGCCGGATCGTTCATCGGTCGTCCTCCCAGGGGCGGCACCGGTCGGTGACTCACACGGGGTGCAGGCCGGAGAACTCCAGGCCGCTCCGTTCGGGCAGTCCAAGCCGCAGGTTCATGCACTGGACCGCGTTGCCGGCGCCGCCCTTGACCAGGTTGTCGAGTGCGGCGACCGCCAGGACCTCCCCGCCGGCCTCGTCGGCGGCGAATCCCACGTCGCAGAAGTTCGCGCCGGCCAGGATCTTGGGGTCGGGCAGCCGGTGCGGCCCCCGGCGGGCCGCCACGACGCGTACGAAGGGTTCGGCGGCGTAGCGGGTCCGGTAGGCGGCGCGCACCTCGCGCGGCCCTGCTCCGGGTGCCAGCCGCGTCCAGCACAGCACCTGGACGCCGCGGACCGCGCCGATCCCGGTGACGGTCATCCGTACCGGACGGCCCAGCGCCTGCCGGATCTCGGCCTCGTGTCGGTGGCCGAGCGGCGCGTACACCCGCAGGGCGCCACTGCGTTCGGCGTGGGTGTTGTGCGCGGCGGATGCGCCGGAGCCGCTGGACCCGGTGCGCGCGTCCACCCGGGGCTCGCCGACCGCCAGACCGGAGCGGACGAGCGGATGCAGGGCGAGGATCGCGGCCGTCGCCATGCAGCCGGGCACGCTGATCCGGTCCGCCGTGGCGATCTCGGCCCGGTGCAGTTCGGGCAGGCCGCTGACGAAGCCGTCCAGCAGTTCGGGCTCGGTGTGCGGCACCCCGTAGTAGCGCTCGTACTCACCCGGGTCACGCAGCCGGAAGTCCCCCGACAGGTCGATGACCACGGCGCCGGTGTCCAGGTGCTCGCGGACGGCGGCCATGGCGCGGGTGTGCGGAGCGGCCGTGAACAGCACATCGCAGCGGGGCAGCCGGCCCGGTTCGGTGAAGGAGGCGTCGGTGAGGCCGCGCAGGTTCGGGTGCGCGCCGTCGATCCTGCGCCCGGCCAGCGTCGCCGACGAGGCGCCGGCGAACTCCACGCGCGGATGCCCCAGGAGCAGCCGGATCAGCTCGCCGCCGATGTATCCCGCGCCCCCGGCGACGCACGCGGTGGTCATCGGCGCCCGGCGGCGATGATGTGGTCGGCGACCGCGCCGGCCACGTCGGCCCGGCCCTGCACCGCGGACTGCAGGCCGGCGAACTCCACCCGGTCGTTGACCTCCAGCACGTGCAGCCCACCCGCCTCGTCCTCGATGACGTCCACTCCGGCGAGCTCGGCCCCGACCGCCCGCGCCGCGGCGAGGGCGAGTTCGGCCAGGTCGGGGCCGAGCGGGCAGTGGCTGCTGCGTCCGCCCAGCGCCGCGTTGGTCCGCCACTCACCGGTGCGGAAGCTGGCGGCGACGGCGGCGCCGCCGGCGACCAGCACCCGGATGTCGCGGTCCGGCTTGGGCACGAAGCGCTGGAGGTAGACCAGGCGGGCCTGCGGAGCGGGACGCTCGCCGACGTACTCGAGGACGGTCTGCGCGGTGCGCCGGTCGGGCAGCAGCGACACCATCCGCCCCCATGAACCGACGAGCGGCTTGAGCACCGCCGGATAGCCGAGCTGCTCGTCCAGCGCCGCCAGCGCGGCCTGCGGCGTCATCGCGATCACCGCGGGCGGGGAGGGCACCCCGGCCGCGCGCAGCGCCAGCGAGGTGCGCCACTTGTCGGTGCACACCTCGGTGGCGGCGGCCGAGTTGACCACGGTCTCACCGTGGGCCTCCAGGGAGCGCGCGGTGTACAGCGCCCGGCTCGCGGCGATCTCGCGGTTGAGCACGGCCGACCACCGCGGTGCGCCCTGGTCGCCGCGCCACAGCGTGCGGGCGTCGACGCAGTCGTAGCCGGCGCCGCGTGCGTCCAGGGCCGCCATGATCGACTTCTCCTCGGTCCGGACCCGGGAGGCGATGACCCCGATCCGGTCGCGGCTCATTCGCCCCAGTCCTCTTCGACCTCCGGGGCCAGCGCGACCAGCAGCGGGTCGAGGCCGACGACCTCCAGCTCGCTGCGGCACTCGGCGCACTCCACGATCTCGTGGACGCGCGGCTCCTCAGGCGCGGCCACCCGGCCTTCGCACTCAGGACAGGTGATCATCACTGTCTCCTCACAGTTCGGTTCCGTCCAGCCGGGCCGAAACCGCGGCCGCGATGGCCGCGCCCGACACCCCGGCCCGGTCGAGCAGGTGCTCCTGGCCGCCGACCTCGGCCACGAACGCGTCCGGCCAGCCCACCCGCAGCAGCGGAGCGGGCGCGTTCTCGGCCAGGGTCTCGGCGACGGCCGAGCCCAGACCGCCGGTGCGCCAGTGCTCCTCCACCGCGACCACCAGCTCGGCGTCCGCGGTCCACTCCAGCAGCGTCGCGGTGTCGAAGGGCTTGAGCGTGTGGGCCTGGAGCACGCCGGCGTCGACCCGCGCCGCCGCGAGCAGTTCCGCGGCGCGCAGCGCGGCCAGCACGGGCAGCGGCCCGGTCGCCACCAGCACCGCCCGCCGTCCCCCGCGCAGCGGCTGGAGCCGGCCGAGTTCCGGTGCGGGGGCCGAAGCGGGCAGCGGCGGGGTGGGGCCGCGTCCCAGCCGCAGGTACACGGGGCCGGGCACCGCGCGCAGCTGGTCGAGTAGCACGGGGACCGCGGCCGCGTCTCCGGGCACCACCACCGTCATGTTCGGCAGGGCCCGCATCACGGCGAGGTCGGCCAGCTCATGGTGGGTGGGGCCCAGCGATCCCGCCGCCACCCCGGCGTGCGTGGCGGCGATCCGCACCGGCAGCGCGTTGTAGGCGACGTCGATCTTGACCGCCTCCAGGGCCCGTGAGGCGGCGAAGGCGGCCATGGTCGTCACGAAGGGGGTCCAGCCGGCGGCGGCCATACCGGCGGCCACTCCGATGAGGGTGTGCTCGGCGATCCCCAGGTTGAGGTAGCGGGCGGCGTCCGCGCCGAAGTCGACGCCGGTGAACAGGCCGGTATCGCTGTCCAGGCAGGCCAGCCGGGAGTCGAGGGCCATCCGCGCGACCAGGTGGTCGCGGTAGGCCTGCCGCGCCGCGATCACGTCGGCTCCTGTCCGGGCCGGTCCAGCGCCCGGTACGCCCGGGCCAGCGCCCGCTCCGACAGGCGCGCGTAGTGGCTCTCCACCCGCCCGGCCGCGTACGGCAGTCCGCGGCCCTTGACGGTGCTCGCGATCACCGCGACCGGCCGGCCGGGCACGGACGGGCCGGCCAGCAGGGCCGGCGGTAGCGCCTCCAAGTCGTGGCCGTCCACTTCGCGCACCTCCCAGCCGAAGGCGCGCCACTTGTCGGCGAGCGGTTCGAGCGGCACGATCCGCTCGGTGGGGCCGGTGAGCTGGAGGCCGTTGCGGTCCACGATCGCGGTCAGCCGGTCGGCGCGCAGCGCGGCGGCGGCCATGGCGCTCTCCCAGCACGCCCCCTCCTGGAGTTCGCCGTCGCCCAGCAGCACGTACACGCGGCGCGGCCCACCGGACAGGCGGGCGGCGCAGGCGAAGCCGAGCCCGAGCGCCAGGCCGTGCCCCAGCGAGCCGGTGGGCAGTTCGACGCCCGGGACGGCGCGGACGGGGTGGGCCATCAGCCGCCCGCCGGGCGCGGCGAAGCCGGCCAGTTCGTCCTCGGGGAAGAAGCCGCGGACCGCCAGGGCGGCGTAGAGGGCGACGGCGCCGTGCCCCTTGCTGAGCAGGAACACGTCGCGGTCCTCGTCGTCCGGGGCGGCAGGGTCCACCCGGAGCACCCGGAAGTACAGCGCGGCGAGGATGTCGGCGATGGAGAGCGATCCGCCCAGGTGGCCGCCGGTGGCGCCGGCGCACATGCCGACGATGTGGCGGCGGATGCGCAGCGCCGCCGCGCGCAGCACCGCGGTACCGGTGTCGGCGGGCGCGCTCACCGGCCGCTCCGCAGCGCCATGTTGCGCACCACGTCCAGGTGCCGCCACACCTTCGCGAAGCCCTCGGCGTAGCTTCGCAGTGCCAGGCCGGCGTCGGGGTGCAGGTGCCGCTTCTGGAGGGTGAGGGAGTCGGCGACCACGGCCTCGGCCACCGGCACCGGCGGCTCGGGCGGCGGCTGCCCCAGCGACCAGGGCAGGCCGCGGCCGAAGCCCTCGCGGTCGGTGAAGACCCGCTGCCTGGGCAGGGTCGTCACCTGGTAGCGGGAGACGGGTACGCCTTCGGCCCGCAGCAGCCGGTGCACCGCCCGCCGCATCCCGGCGGGGTCCACCCCGTCGAGCCCCGCCGCGGCGGGGTCGAGCCGGAACCGCAGGATGTGCCAGGCGTGGGTGCTGCCGGGGGCGGCGGAGGGCGGCAGCAGTCCGGGCAGGCCGTCGATCCTGGCCAGGAAGTCGGCCACATTGTGTTGCCTGGCCGCCTCGTAGTCGGCGAAGCGGTCCAGCTGGGAGAGGGCGAAAGCGGCCTGCACCGGGTTCATCTTGTGGTTCCAGCCGAGCAGGTGCGAGATGTAGTCGCGCGGCCGGCCCGCCTCCATCACCTCGCCGAACTGCCGCGCCATCACGGCGCGGTGCGCGGCCTGCTCGTCGGCGAAGGTCAGCAGCCCGCCTTCACCGCAGGTCGGCACGTTCTTGGTGACCTGGAGGCTGAAGGCGGCCGCGTCCCCGAGCGAACCGACGGGGCGGCCGCGCCAGAGCGCGCCGACGGCCTGTGCGGCGTCCTCGATGACGGCCAGTCCGTGCCGGTCGGCGATGGCACGCAGCGCGTCCATGTCGGCGGGTTGACCGTGCAGATGAACGGCGAGCAGCGCCGCGGTGCGAGGGGTGACCGCCGCGGCCGCGGCGGCGGGGTCGAGGGTGAACGAGACGGGGTCGATGTCGGCGAAGACCGGCACCGCCAGCTGGTGCAGCGGCGCGAGCCCGGAGGCGACGAAACTCAGGGCCGGCACGATGACCTCGTCCCCCGGCCCGATGCCCAGCGCGAACAGCGCCAGTGCGAGCGCGGTGGTGCCGTTGGAGGTCGCCACGCAGTGCCGGGCCGCGCACAGCGCCCGCCACCGCTCCTCAAGAGCCGAGACGGCCGTGGGGCCATCGGCGTTGGAGACCAGGGGGCCCTCGTCGAGAACACCCGCCACGGCGGCCCGGTCGGCGTCCGTCACCACCGGCCACGGCAGCGTGCGCAGACCGGCCGGAACGGCGGGGGCGCCGCCGAAGGCGGCCAGTTCGCCCAGGGCCGCGCCGCGCACCGCGCTCACCGCCGGCTCCTGCGGACGGCGAGTGGCAGGCGAGTGATCCCGTTGAGGAAGTTGGAGTCCAGGTGGTCCACCTCGCCGGTCAGCTCCCAGCCTTCGTAGCGCTCCAGCAGCACCTGGAGCAGCGTCTGGAGTCCCACGCGGGCCGGCGCCAGGCCGGCACAGCGGTGCACCCCGTCGCCGAAGGCGATGTGCGGATTGGGTCTGCGGGCGATGTCGAAGGCGTAGGGGTCGGTGAAGACCTCCTCGTCGCGGTTGGCCGAGCCCAGCCAGGCGGCGACCAGGCTCCCCTCGGGCAGGGCGGTACCGCACAGCTCGACCGGCTCGGCGGTGCGGCGCAGCACGTGGTTGACCGGGCTGGCCCAGCGCAGCGCCTCCTCCACGGCGGTGGAGAGCAGTGCGGGCTCGGCCCGCAGCCGCGCCCACACCGAGGGGGCCTCGGCGGCGGCCAGCATGAAGTGCGAGGACGCCTGCGGGATCGTCGGATTGGCGCCCATGATGAAGGCGTAGCAGTTGACGAGGACGTCGTCGTCGCCGAGCGGTGCGCCGTCGCGCGAGGCGGCGACCAGCGCGGAGACCAGGTCGTCGCCCGGTTCCTCGCGCCGCTCGGCGATCAGGTCGCAGAACAGGGTGAACAGGTACACGTGCGCCTGGCGCAGGGTCTCCTCGGCCGAACCGGCCTGGAACCTCGGGTCGGTGGGCGCCATGCTCGCCACGGCCCAGCGCGACGCTTCGGCCCACTGGTCCTCGGGCACACCCAGCAGCTCACCGGCGACCGCCATGGGCAGCGCCTCGGCGACCGCGGTGAAGTCGAACTCCTCGCCCGCGCCGTCGACCAGCGCGCGGACCCGTTCGGTGATGCGCTCCCCGTGCCGGCGCATCACCCGCATGGAGACCGCGCGCACCGTGGCGGTGCGCACGTCGTCGTGCCGGGGCGGGTCGGTGAGGTGGATGGCCCGCCCGCGCGCCGGATCGGCGTCCAGGACGGTGAGCATCGTGCTGTGCTCGGAGCTGAAGCGCCGGGGGTCCTCCAGCACGGCGGACACGTCCCGGTAGCGGGTCACCGACCAGAACGGTGTGCCGTCGGGGGCCTGCTGCCGCCACAGCGGCGCCTTGGCGCGCAGGGTGCGCCAGGCGGCATGCGGATCGCCCGAGGCGTACAGCTCGCCGGGGTAGAGGTCGATGCCGTCCAGCGGGACGAACCCGGGGACGGCGGGAGCCGTCAGCATCTCACTCCCCCTCCGCCGGCGCGGCCTCGGCGGCCCGCCGCTCGGCCAGGCGGTGCCGGCCGGCCTCCCGCCACAGGGCGCCCACCGGGCCCAGGTGGGCGACCGCCCGCCGCACCGCGGGCAGATAGCGGGAGACCTCGGCCTCCCGGCTCATGCCGCGTGCCCCGTGGACCTGGAGGGCGGTGCGCACCGCGGTGAGCGCGGCCTCGGCGGCCAGCGCCAGCGCTTCGGCCGCCGCGGTGCCGAAGGGGCGGCCCGCGTCGGCCAGCCAGCCGGCCCGCGCGGTCATCAGACGGGCCGCCGCGAGGTCGATCTCCGCCTTGGCCAAGGGGAAGGCCACCCCTTGGAAGCCCAGCAGCGCGGTGCCGAACTGCTTGCGCGCCGCGGCGTGGTCGGCCGCCAGACCGAGCGCGCCCTCACCGAGTCCCAGCAGGCGGCCGGCGTGCCGGACCCGGGCGCGCGCCAGGGGGCCGGCCTGGTCGGCCGGGTCGAGCCCGCCTCCGAGCGCGTCGCCGGGAAGCTCGATCCCGGCGAGGTCGACGCGCTCTCCCGCGGCGCGTTCGCTCCAGGCCGCGGCGGGCAGCAGCGCGAGCCGCACGCCTTCGCCGGTGCGCACGGGCACGCACAGGTCGGCGCCGGGAGGCGCTCCGTCAGGCGCCGGAACCGCACCGGTCAGCGACCACCCGGCCGCGGTGCGCTCGGCGCGCGGCGCCGGACGTCCGCCGGGGACCGCCGCGTCCAGGCCGGCGGACACGACGGGGCGCTCGCCGCCGGCCAGCGCGGCGGCGGCCCGGTGGTCGCCGTCCGCTGCGAGCAGGCTTTCGACCGCCATGGGCACCGCGCCGTACACATCGGGCGAAGCGCGCCGGCCCAGCTCGGCGCTGACCACGATGCCGCAGGTGAGGCCGAGATCGAAGCCTCCGACGGCGGCCGGCGCCTCCAGCGCGGGCGCCTCGACGCGCCGCAGCGCCTCCCACGGCTGGTCGGGGTTGTGCCCGATCGCGTCGCGCACGGCCGCTGCCAGCCGCCGCACCAGGGGGTCAGCTCGTAGGTCCACCGGCTGCTTCCTCTCCCGAGCGGCCAGGCAGCGCGCTGGCCACCAGCTCAAGCATCATCTCCGAGGTGCCGGCCGACAGCGTCAGTCCGGGCGCCTCGCGGTAGGCGGCCTCCAGGGTGCGCGCCGCGTCGGCGGGCAGCTCACGCCAGCCGTAGTCCGCTCCGTGTACGAGAGCCGCCCACACCGCGATCTCCTGGGCCGCCTCGCTCGTGTAGTACTTCGCGCGTGCCGCGGCGACCGGGTCGGCCTCGCCGCGGTCGAGCCCGCTGATGACCTCCCAGGCCAGCAGCCGGGCCGCCTCCGCCTGCGCTCCGCGGCGCCCGACCGCCTCGGCCAGCGCGTCGTCGGCCGCCCCGATCCCGGCGAGGGCCGCGGTGAACCAGGTGCGCGCCTTGAGGGAGTAGTCCAGGCCGGTCCGCTCCACGGCCAGGCAGCGGTTGAGCAGCGGCCAGCCCTCGTCCTCCTCGCCGAGCAGGTCGGC
Organism: Allonocardiopsis opalescens; assembly: GCF_003002095.1. Taxonomy (GTDB): domain Bacteria; phylum Actinomycetota; class Actinomycetes; order Streptosporangiales; family Streptosporangiaceae; genus Allonocardiopsis; species Allonocardiopsis opalescens. The sequence continues at coordinate 38,343 of NZ_PVZC01000007.1, forward strand.
GGCCGGCACATGGACGCCGTCCAACTCGACCCGGTCGAACTGCTCGTCGGCGATGCCGGGCACCGAGCCGACCGAGACCCCGTCCGCGTTGAGGTCGACCAGGAAGAGGCTGATGCCGTCGTACTTGCTGGCACCGCGCGAGGTGCGCGCGGCGCACAGCGCGAGATCGCTGAAGGAGCTCTTCAGGCCCCACACCTTGGTACCGGTCAGCCGGTGGCCGTCGCCGTCGCGCACGGCCGCGCACCGCAGCGCGGCCAGGTCCGAGCCGGTCTCCGGCTCGGTGTAGAGCACGGTGGCGAAGCGCTCGCCCGCGGCCAGCGCGGGCAGGTGGCGCTCCTTCTGCTCGTCGGTGCCGGCCTGCGCCAGGAACGCGCCGACGATCTGGACGCTCAGCACGTGCAGCATGTCCGGCACACCGGCCGCGACCAGCTCCTCGGCCACCGCGGCGGCCGCCGCGTGCCCGGCGTCGCGGCCGCCGTAGCGGACCGGCCAGCCCACCGCCAGCAGCCCGCGCCGGCCCAGCGCGCGGTAGAGGGGGCGCACGTCGGGCTCGGCAAGCCCGCTGGTGCGCACCTCGGCCAGCAGTTCGGCCACGTCGGGCTCGGCCAAGACCCGGCCGACCTCCTCGCGCAGCTTGCGTTCGGTGTCGTCGTCTTCGAACCTCACCGGCCCGCTCCTTCCACCCGGTCGCCCGCCATCCGCTCGACCTCCTCGTCCGACAGCCCGTCCAGCAGTCCGAGCAGCTCGTCATGGTCCAGGCGCTCGGCCCTGGCCCGGTCGACCAGAGCCGCGATCCCGGCGACGGTGGGGTCGCGGAAGAAGTCGGTGACGCTGACGCGCACCTGGAAGCGGCGCCGGATCTTGGCGATGATCTGGGCGGCCTGCAGGCTGCTGCCCCCCAGCTCGAAGAAGCGGGCGGTGACGTCCACGGCCGGCAGGTGCAGCATCGGCGCGAACAGCTCCTCCGCCAGGATCTTCTCCGTCTCGGTCCTGGCCTCGGTGACGGCCGCCGCCACCCCGCCGCCGGCGGCGTCCGGCGCCGGAAGTGCGCGGGTGTCGATCTTCCCGCTCGCGGTCACCGGCAGCCGGTCGAGTACCACGACGTAGTGCGGCACCAGCGTGGCGGGGAGGGCGGCGGCCAGGTGCGCGCGCACCTCCTCGGGGCCGGTGTCGGCCTCGGGGATCTCGACGTAGGCGACCAGGTGGCGCTGGCCGCGCGGGTCGTCGTAGCCGACCACATGGCAGCCGCGTACCGCCGGGTGGCCCGCGGCGGCCGCCTCCACCTCGCCGGGCTCCACCCGTACGCCACGGATCTTTATCTGCCGGTCCAGCCGGCCCAGGAAGACGATGGCGCCGTCGCGACGCCGCTTGACCAGGTCGCCGGTGCGGTACAGCCGGCCTCCCCGCACGGTGCCGAACGGGTCCGGCACGAACTTCTCGCGGGTCAGCTCGGGCCGGTTCAGGTACCCCCGCGCCAGGCCGGCGCCACCGATCACCAGTTCGCCCGGGACGCCGTAGGGCACCGGTTCGAGCCGCTCGTCCAGCACGTGCGCCACGTGGTTGGCCATCGGCAGCCCGATCGGGGGCGAGGCGGCCCACTCCCCGGCGCACTCGTGCACGATCATGGTGACGGTGCACTCGGTGGGGCCGTAGCCGTTGTAGAAGGTCGACACCCTGTTCCAGCGGTTGACCAGCGAACCGGGGAAGGCTTCGCCGCCGACGAAGGAGATCCGCAGCTCGGTCAGCCGTTCGGGTTCCAGCAGCGCCATCACCGAGGGCGGCAGGTCGATGACGCTGATGCGATCGTGCTCCAGCAACTGCTGGAGCCGCTCGATGTCAAGGCGGTCGGTGTCGAGCGCGATGTGCAGCCGTGCACCGGTGAGCAGCGCGGCGAACATCTCGAAGACCGAGACGTCAAAGGTGTACGCGGCGTAGGCGAGCACCCGGTCGCGCTCGCTCAAGGCGAAGAGCTCGCGGGTGGTGCAGATGAAGTTGACGACGTTGCGGTGCTCGATCAGCACGCCCTTGGGGGTGCCGGTGCTGCCCGAGGTGTACAGCACATAGGCGAGGTCGCCGGGCGAACTGGTCGGCTCGGGGCCATGCGCGGGCCGGTCCGCTCCGGACGACTCGTGGGCGCCCAGGACCACCAGTTCGGCCCCGCCGAGCGCGTCGGTCCACGCGCCCGGCGCCGAGGCCACCACCACCGCCGGGCGCGCGTCCCGCACCAGGGCGGCGATGCGTTCCGGCGGATGGGTCGGATCCAGCGGGACGAAGGCGGCGCCGGCCTTGAGGGTGGCGAGCACCGCGACGGGGTAGTCCAGGCCGCGCGGGAGGCAGAGCGCGACGAGGCGGCCCCGCTCGGCGCCGCGCTCGCGCAGCGTCCACGCCAGCCGCGCCGCCCGGGCGTCGAGTTCGGCGTAGCTCATGCTCTCCTCGCCCGCGACCACCGCGACCGCATCAGGCGTGCGCGCCGCCTGTTCGGCGAACCAGCGGTCCAGCGTGGTGTCGGGACGCTCGGCGCTCGCACCGTTCCAGCCCTCGACGAGTTCGGCCCGCTCCTGGGCCGTGAGCAGCGCCAGGCCGGACAGCGGCCGGTCAGGGGCGGCGAGCGCGCTGGTCAGCAGCCGGGTGAAGTGCTCCTGCATCATGCGCACCGTCTCCGCTTCGAAGAGGTCGGTGCAGTACTCCACGACGATCGCCGACTCCTCGCCGGCCTCGTACATCTGCCAGGTCATGTCGAACTTCGACGTGGTGCTGGTCGGCTCCTCCACCCGCACCGACAGGCCGTGCATGTCGACCCAGTGCGGCTGCTCGGGCAGCAGGAAGCAGCATTGGACCAGCGGGGACCTGGAGAGGTCGCGCACGGGCGCCACGGTCTGCACCACCTGCTCGAAGGGCAGGTCGACGTGGGCGAAGCCCTCCTTGACGACGGAGTCGGCCTGGCGGACCAGCCCGGTGAAGGACGGATCGCCGCCGGTGTCCAGGCGCAGCGCGAGCATGTTGACGAAGAAGCCGATCAGCCCGTCCAGCTCGGCCCGGCCGCGCACGCTCGTGGAGCAGCCGATGACGAGGTCGTCCTGCTGGGTGTAGCGGCGCAGCAGCGCGGCCAGCACCGCCAGGTACACGGTGTAAGGCGTCACACCCAGGTCGCGGGCCAATCGGTGGGCGCCGTCGACCGCGGCGGCGGGCACCGCGGCGCGCAGCCGGGTGCCGCGGAAGGTGAATTCGGGCGGGCGCGGCCGGTCGGTGGGCAGGTCGAGCAGCGGGGCGTCGCGGAGCCGCTCCCGCCAGTAGCCCTTCAGCCGCTCCAGTCGGGGACCGGTGAGCCTGCCCCGCTGCCACAGCGCGAAGTCGCCGTACTGGATCGGCAGCGTGGGCGCCTCGGCCGGGCGCCCGGCCAGCGCCGCGCCGTAGTGCTCGGCCAGCTCGGTGGTGAAGACCGCGGCCGAGGGGCCGTCGAAGACGACATGGTGCACCACGAAGACGAACAGGTGCCGCTCCTGGTCGACCCGGATCAGCCCGGCCCGCCACAGCGGGCCGGCCTCGAGATCGAAGGGCTCGGCGAACAGCCCGTCGGCCAGGGTGCGGGCGTGCGCGGTGCGGGCGGCGGGGTCGGGGCCGTCCGCCGGCGTGACGGGCAGCCGCACCGGCACGGCGTCCAGCACCACCTGCCTGGGTTCGTCATCGGACTCGCGCAGGCTGGTCCGCAGCACCTCGTGCCGGCCGACCACGGCGGCCAGCGCCGTCTCGAGGGCGCCGGCGTCCAGTGGCCCGTGCAACCAGAAGCTCAGCACCACGTTGTAGCCGGCCGAGCCGGGCGCCACCCGGTCGAGGAACCACAGCAGGTTCTGCGAGTGCGACAGCGGGACGGCCGCGTCGGGCGCCCGGGGCACCGGCACGTCGGCGGCTCCGTTCTGTTCGCCGGACCGCAGCAGGGCGAGGAACCGCACCCGCCGCTCCAGCGGCAGCCGGCCGAGCCGCTCCCTCAGATCGCTCATCCGTCCACCGCTCCCATCGCCTCGGGTTGGAGTGCGTCGATCGCGAGGCCGACCGCCTCGACCGCTTCGTGGTAGCGGCGGTCCAGGCGGGCGGCGTGCCGCTTGAGCTGCGGCGCGCACGCGCGGGGCCGTCGCCGGCCGTGCGCTCCGGCCACTCGCAGCGAGGTCCAGGCGTGCGCGACGCCCTCCACCCGCCGCCCTGCCTCCGCCAGGTCGGGCAGCCCCCAGGCGGCGCCTTGGCGGCGCAGCAGCTCACCGTGCAGGCTCGCCTGCGCCTGCGGGGCCCAGCCGAAGGTGTAGACGCGGCCCACGGCGTCCCCGTCGCCGGTCTCGGCCCGCTCGACCAGCTCAGCGGTGTAGCGGCGCAGGCCGCGCAGGCCGCCGTCGTCGTCGGGGCCGGTGAGGAGCGCCGAGTCGGCGCGCAGCGCGGCCGCCAGCCGGCCGGGGGTGAGCGCGGGAAACGGGGTGCGCATGTGCACCTCCAGCCACCGGCCCCCGGCGGTGGGCGAGCCGCTGAAGAACGCGTCCTGCTCGTCGTGCGGCATCGGCGAGTACCACGCGCGCAGGAAGTCGGCCGCCGCCACCGGGCCGAGGTGGTCGGGCGGCATCACGTCGGAGACGCCGACCTCGCCGCGGCCGCGGTCGACGTCGTAGACGACCACCAGGTGCGCGGCGTGCACATCCTGGTAGGCGGGCCGGAACGGGAGGTGGAAGTTGTCCACGGCCGCGATGGGCAGCACGCCGCGCTCCAGCGCGCGCTCCAGTTCACCCAGCGGGTCGGCGTCGCCGGCGCGCCGCCAGGCCGAGGTGACGGAGTGGTGCGGCAGCACGCTGCGGGCCAGGTCGCCGGGGTGACGGCACGGCCAGTAGTACTCCACCGCGTGCACCTCACCGGGCGGGTAGACGAACTCCCAGGCCAGCCCGAGCGCGCCGAGGGGGTCCTCCCCGGCGCGCAGCAGCAGGGTCGCCAGCGTCGTCTGCAGGCAGCTGAGGGGATCGCGGTACCACTGCCGCACGGGTGGGGCGGCCGCCTCCGGTCGTGCCGCCATGTCAGCCGCACCGGACCAGGGTCGCGGCGAAGACGTGCACGGCGGCGTTGCGCGGCAGCCGGACGGCGGCCAGCGGCGCCCTGCGGACGACCGGGACCCGCTGGCACCAGATCGTCCCCGGCACGCGGGGCTGCACATGGTGCGGATAGTGCATCACCGCGGAGGTGAATGCGGCGCTCTCACCGAAAAACGGTACGGCGGCCCAGAAATCCGAAACGCGCAGCGGCTCGAAGTCGACCTGCCCTCCGGTGAAATGCAGCGCGATTTCCTCTTCCACCCTGCGTTCCGAGCAGGCCAGCAGATAGAGCCAGTCGTAGCCGCCCTCCGCCACCGCGAGCAGCTGGCCGTCACACGTGACGTGGTCGTCGGCGCCCCGCCGCGGCCGCGGCGGGTGGAAAGGCACGCCCTCGATGACCAGCTCACCGGAGGGGAACTCCTCCGCGGGCAGGGAGTTCCGCCAGACGTTCATCGCACCCGAGCCGGTCGAGTCCGCGAAGGTGAACCCGGCGCTGTTCGTGTGGGCGCTGATATCGACATGCGAAAATGGATGTCCCAGCGCCGGTCGGATTTCTGATTCATCGATCGCACTCGACGGCATATCCGGACGGTAACACCCGGATGTTTTGACGACCAACGTGTTCAAATTGCGGCCGACGCGTTCAACCGCGCAGGATACGCGGTTGCGCGCTCAGACCTCGAAACCCCGCGAGGCGTAGGACAGCCCCGACGAGGGGCCGCCCCACATCAGGTGCGGCGGGCGGGGCTCCCGCAGGCCCGCCTCGGGCAGCCCGGCGCTCTGCGCCACGAGCATCAGCGGCAGCGGCTCCGAGCCCCGCACCGCCAGCTCGACCTCGACGCCGTCGGTGGGCGGGGCGGACAGCAGCAGGCCCCAGTCCCACTCCGTCGCGGTGAACGGACGGTTCACCCCGCCGGTCAGGCGCTGCCCGCCGGCGCTCGCCTCCACCAGTCTGGCGCCGCCGCCCGTGCCGGCGTAGAGCGCGAGCTGGAGAGCCCGGCCGTGCACGGACGAGACCCGCACGCGCACGAGGCGCCCCCCTTCGGGGCCGGGCCGCTCCCCCAGGACCCGCAGCTCCGGCCGGGGCACCGCCAGCTCGGGCGCCGGGCCGGCGCGCACCCCGGTCTCGGAGTACAGGTCGGGGAAGCGGTGCTCCAACTCGGGCGCGGGGCCCGCGGTGTGCAGGTCGATCCACGGGTCGGGAGCGCCGCCCTCGGCCACCCAGTAGGCGCCGCCCTCTTCGGCGTCCAGCGCGTACATCAGTCCGGCCTGCGCCGGGGTGTCCGCGGTCGGAGCGCGGTTCACCCACAGCAGCGCGGCCACGGCGATCAGGGCCGCGCCGACCGGCAGCGCCGCCCGGGTCGCGCGTACCGCCCGGCCCGGCTCCGCCGCCGGCCGCCGCGGCGCCTCGGGAAGGCAGGCGAGCACGCCGAGCGCCACCAGAGCGGCGGGCACCGCGGCAGCGGCCAGGCCGAGCGCGGCGGCCAGCAGCCAGGCCAGCGGCGGCAGCAGCAGCGCCGACGGCAGGCCGCCGAGGCCCAGCGCGAGCGGCCGCCAGGCGGAGTCCGCCGGAGCGCGCGCCGCGGCGGCCGCCCCCACCGCCGCGGCCAGGCCCGGCCAGGTGAACAGGTAGCCGCCGCCGGGCAGCCAGACGGCCGCGGCCACGGCGAGCGCGCACATCCACAGCGCGGCTGCCAGCGCCACGGCGATGCCGGGGACGCGGCGGCGCAGCCACGCTCCGGCGACGCCGCCCGCGGCGAGCGCGGCGACCGCGAGGCCGATCCTGGCCCCCTCGGCCCCGTACGGGTCGCCGAGCGGGAATCCGCGCAGCCACGGGGCGAGCGCCGGCACCACCTGCCACCCGGCCCAGGCCGCCGCGGCGGCGGCCAGGACGACGAGCGGCACCCCCAGGCAGGCGCGCCCCAGCTCGCGCAGCGGCACCGCGGGGCGGGCCCACAGCACCGCGGCGGCCGCCACCGCCGCCGCGAGCAGCGCGAAGGGCAGTACCAGCGCGGAGCCGTGCACCACCAGGCGGCCGAAGACGGTGAAGTAGGCGGCCTCGCCCTCGTCGCGCAGCTCGGCCAGGTCCGCGGCGGCCAGGTTTCCGGTGGCGGCCAGCACCACCTCACCGACGTCGCGCATGGTCGCGTCGTCGACATGGGCCGGCACGTCGCGTTCGGTGTGGTACCAGGCCCCCTCCTCGATGACCGCGAAGTTCAGTCCGGTGAAGCCGGCGCCGAGGAAGGCCGTGAAGTCGGTGGCGTTGGGCAGCAGCGCGTACACGTCGGCGGCCAGCGAGGTGGTCACCGGCGCGCGGTCGGCCAGTGCGGGGACCAGACCGGCGCTGTGCCCGCCGGTCTCGAACATCACCGAGCGCCCGCGGACTCCGCGTGCGTCGAGGTTGAGCACCACGGTCCGCTCCGGCTCCGCCTCGGGTTCGCCGAGGAACGCCTCGGCTCCCAGCAGCCGGAACTCCTCGCTGTCGGTGAACAGGAAGGTCACGTCATTGCGCGGCGGCGCACCGTCCGCCAGGACTCTGGCGATCTCCAGCAGGGCGGCCACGTTCATGCCGTTGTCGGCCGCGCCCGGCCCGGTCGGCACCGAGTCGTAGTGGGCGACCAGCAGGATCCGGCCGGTGGGCCGCTCGCCCGGCAGCGTCGCCACCACATTGCGGGCCCAGCCGACGGCGTGCGAGGAGCCCGGCGGGCTGGACGCGGCGGTCCGCTCCCGCACCGACGCGTCCAGCCCCAGCTCGTCCAGGCGCCGCACCAGCGAATCGGCGACCCGGTCGTTGGCCGCCGAACCGGTGGGGTGCGGCTCCGCGCTGATCATTTCCAGGTCGGCGCGGGCGCGGGCGACGGAGAAGGCGCCGGGCGAGCCGTCGGCCGGCGCCTCGGGGGCGGCCCGCACGTCGAGGACGGCGGCCACCGCCACGAGCAGCAGCGCCAGCGGGCACAGGACGGCCGGTACGAGTTTCACGGTGCCCACTCCCACAGGTGCGGATGCGCGGCCACGGCGGGGACGGTACCAGGGGCCGGTGCCCGGCCGGAACGGCGTCCATGGCCGGCTCGAACACCGCGGCGCCCCCGTTCGACCGGCCGTTTCGCGCCCGCGGCTCCCGGCTTATCGTCAGGGCATGACCAGCCCTGACGATGGCCGCCGCCCCCAGCCGCCGTCCGCCGGGCCGCGGCTGCTCGGGCTGTGGAGCGCGCCGCGGTCACGTTCCACCGCTTTCCTGCGCATGATGGTGGAGCGCGGCGACTACACCGTGCTGCACGAGCCCTTCTCCCACGTCGCCGACTTCGGCCGCACGGTCGTGGACGGCGAGGAGGTGCGCGACGAGGCCGAGCTGATCCGGCGCCTGCGTGGACTGCCGGCGGACCGGCGGGTGTTCTTCAAGGACACCACCGATTTCCGCTACGCTGCCGCGCTCGCCGACGAGGAGTTCTGGCGGGCGGGCGCGCACACCTTCATCATCCGCGAGCCCGCCGACGCGATCGCCTCGCACTTCGCGGTGAACCCACGGGTGACGCGGGACGATATCGGCTTCGAACGCCTCGCGGAGATCTACGACGCCGTCGCGGCCGCCACCGGGGCCGAGCCGGTGGTGATCGACTCCAACGACCTCATCGCCCGTCCCGAGCAGACCGTGCGCGCCTACTGCGCACGGGTCGGCCTGCGCTTCCGGCCCGAGGCGCTGAACTGGCGCCCCTCGCTGCTGCCGGAGTGGCGCGGCACCCGCCCCTGGCACGAGGCGACCAGCCGGACCAGCGGCTTCACCGCCACCGCGCCCGGCTACCAGGACACGGTGCACAACAACGCGCTACTGGCCGGCTACCTCGATCACCATCTGCCGTTCTACCGCAGGCTGCACGACCGCCGACTGGTCGTTCCCGGCTGAGCCGCCGCTCAGCCGCCGGGCGGCGGGCCGGGGAGCGCGACCGGCTCGCCCATCGCCTCCACCATCACCCGCTGCCCGGTGTAGGGGCGCCTGCCGTTCGCCATCGCGATGTTGTCCACGAGCAGCAGGTCGCCCGCCCGCCAGGCCACCGGTACCGCGTTGGCCTCGTAGGCGTCCTCGATGCGCCGCACGTCCTCGCGGGTGAGCGGGCCGCCGTCGCCGGCGCGGGTGTTGAGCGGCAGCCCGTCGGAGCCGAAGGCGGCGACCAGCACCTCGCGCTCCTGCGGGTCGAGTGCCCATTCGTTGAAGAAGCCGGCGTGGTTGAACCAGCACTCCTCGCCGGTGGCGGGGTGGCGCACCACCGCGGCGCGGCGACGTGTCAGGCGCACCTCGCCCCCGGACCGCCACTCGACCCCGATGCCCTCCCGCGCGCACCGCCGGTCCAGCTCCGCGGCGTCGGCCACTCCGAAGGCCGCGCGCCAGGACAGGCCCATCCGCTCCCTGAAGGTGCGCGACATGCGCCAGCCGTGCCGGCGGAAGCGCTCGGTGATCTCATCGGGCAGCACGCGCATCAGGGTGCGGGCGTCGCTGAGCAGTGTCTCGCCGCCGGTGCGGGCGGGACGCAGGCAGGCCAGGAGCAGCACCCGCGGCACGGTGAGCGAGTAGCTCTCCTCGTGCTGGGGGCACATCACGCGCTCGGCCGGCCAGTCGATGGCGGAGAAGAGCTTGCGTCCCAGGTCCTCGCGGGCACCGAAGGACTCCCCTGGAGCGGTCGGCGTCTCGATGAGCGCGTCGCGGAGCCGGGCGGCCTGGGCCGGCAGCCGGACCGGTGCGCCGTGCACCAGGACGGCACCGCGCTCGGCCAGGTCCTCGCGCAGCCGGTCGCGGCGGGCGGCCAGCCAGTCGGCCGCGGCGCCGACGCTCGTGCGCGCGGACTCCGGCAGCTCCAGCTCCACCGGGCCGGCCGTCGCGTCCGGCCGGACCGCGGTCACCGGGCCACCGCCCCGGACGCGGTCCCCCGGGCCGCCGCCTCGTCCAGCACCGCGGCCGCGGCGGCGACCGCGCGGTCGACGTCCGCGGTGGACACGCCCGCATGGGTGACGGCGCGCAGCCGGCCCCGCCCGAGTTCGGCCAGCGCGACACCGCGGTCGCGCATCAGCGCGATGAAGCGCTCGTGGCCGGGGGCGGTCCCGGTCAGCCGGAAGATGACGATATTGGTCCGCACGGCCGCGGGGTCCAGCTCGACGCCCGGCAGCCCGGCCAGTCCGGCGGCCAGGCGCGCGGCGTGTGCGTGGTCCTCGGCCAGCCGCGGCCACTCCGCCAGCGCGACCAGGCCCGCGGCCGCGACCACCCCGGACTGCCGCATCCCACCGCCCAGCATCTTGCGGACCCGCCGGGCCCGTCTGATGAACGCGGCCGAGCCGGTGAGGACCGACCCGACCGGCGCGCCCAGCCCCTTGGAGAGGCAGAACTGGGCGGAGTCGGCGTGCCGCGCCAACTCGGCGGGGGCGACGCCGAGGCTCACGGCCGCGTTGAACAGCCGCGCGCCGTCGAGGTGGACGGGGAGTCCGTGCTCGCGTGCGAAGCCGGCGACCCCGGCCAGGTACCCGGGGCCCAGCGGACGGCCGCCGCGCCTGTTGTGGGTGTTCTCCAGACAGATCAGCGCGGCCGGGGCGAACTCCGGGTCGTCGGGGTCCTCCGGCAGCGCCGCCGCCAGGTCCCCGATGCTCAGCGAGCCGTCGGCACCGGTGGGCACCGGCGCGTAGACGGCGCTGCCGCACACCGAGGCGCCGCCCGCTTCGTGCAGGTAGATATCGCTCTCGTCGCCGCACAGCAGCTTGCCGCCGCGCGGGATCCAGCTGAGGATCGCGCACAGGTTGGCCATCGTGCCGGTGGGGGTCAGGCAGGCCGCCTCCGCCCCCAGCAGTTCGGCCGCCCGCTCCTCGAGGCGGCGCACGGTCGGATCCTCGCCGTAGACGTCGTTGCCGACCTCGGCGTCGGCCATGGCGGCCCGCATCCGCGCGGTGGGCAGGGTGAAGGTGTCGCTGCGCAGTTCGATCACCGTTCGTCTCCTCTCGTCACCCGGAGTCGGACGCACGCGACGGCGGCGTCCAGTGCCTGCTCGACCTCTGCGGCGGTATCGGCCACCGCGATCACGTGGCCGAGCCGGTCGAGCGCACTGCGCGCCGGCCGCACAACGGCACCCGGCGCGCGCGTCACCACCGCCTCGGTGACGCCCGGTACCGCGGCGGCCGCCGCGAGGCCCGTCGGCTCCGCGAGGACGCCCTCGGCCGGGGCGGTCAGGAACCTGATCCCGGCGTGCCGCGCGAGCCGCCCGGCCAGGTGCACCGGGCGGCCCACGGCCAGGCAGAGCTGCTGCTGCACCAGGTCGACGCCGTGGGCGAGCCGCACCAGTTCGGGGATCATGCCGCCGGCCAGCCGGGCGTTGATCTCCAGCACGACGGGTCCGCGGCCGGGGCACAGCCGCAGCTCGGTGTGGGCCGGCCCCCAGGTGTAGCCGACCGCCTTGAGCGCCTGCCGGGCGACCTGCGCCGGCTCGGCCGCGTCCGGCAGGTCCGCGGTGCGGGCCGGGAAGGCGTGCCCCATCTCCACGAACCAGGGCGCCGGCCCGATCCGGGTCGCCGTGACGCCCACCGCGGTGCAGGTGCCGTCGGCGCTGAAGGTCTCGACGCTGAACTCCGCCCCTTCGACGTACTCCTCGACGAGGGCGCGCCCCGCCGTGGGCTGGCCGCGGTCGTTGACGGTCCTGGCGAGGATCGCGGCCACCTGCCGCCCGGCCGACGCGGTGTCCTCGCAGCGCCGCACCCCGGAGGAACCGGAGTCGTCCACCGGCTTGACGACGCACGGCAGGCCGACCGCGGCCACGGCCGCCGCCACCTCACCGGGGGCTTCCACCACCCGCCAGGCCGGCTGGGGCACCCCGGACTCGGCCAGCCTGCGCCGGGTCGCCGACTTGTCCCGGCACCAGGCCACCGCCTCGGGGCTGTTGCCGGGCAGGCCGAGCCCGCCGGCCAGTTCGGCGACAGCCTGCACGTAGTAGTCGCTGGTAGTGGTCAGCCCGGCCAGCGGCCTCGCGGCGAGGGCGGCCCTGAGCGCCGCCGGGTCGGCGGTGCGCAGCTCGACGAGTTCGGCGCCGGCCTGCGCGGCGGCGGGGTACCTGGACGGGTCAGCCGCGTACAGGACCGGGAGCAGCCCCATCTCGCGCGCCTTGGCCAGCGCGGCCATCCCGCTGCCTGTCGTGTTGGACTCCACGAAGGCCAGCCGGTCGGGCGCCCCGTACTCGCGCAGCCGGGCCCGGGACCAGCCGGTGACGGCTTCGCCGTAGCGGACCGGCTTGGGCGCGTCGGCCACCTCCAGCGCGTCCACCCCCTTGGCGGCCCAGTAGGCGTCGTCGTAGACGGTCTCGACATAGCGGTCGCCGCGGTCGGGCAGGATTCCCACCACGGTGCTGCCCGGCGGCGCCTCGGCGACCACCTGGCGCAGGATCCGGTACACCGAGCCGGCGGTGTTGCCGGCGAAGAGCTGCTGCTCGGCGGCGAGCTCGCGGGTGCCGAGGAACGCCTCGCGGTCGTTGAGCCAGTGCACCTCGTCGATGACCGCGTGGTCCACGTTGAGCACGTGGAGGCTGTTGCCGAGGCCGCTCTGCAGGCGCCCCGGCCGGTCGGGCTGGGCACCGAACAGCACACTGCCCACCGAGTCGACGGCCACCGCGCGCACCCGTCTCCCGGCCCGGCGCAGTGCGCGCACGGTGCCGCAGAGGGAGCCGCCGCTGCCGACACTGCCGACCAGGACGTCGACCGACTCCAGATCGGCCAGCAGTTCCTCGGCGAGGGCGGCGTAGGCGGCAGGGTTGTTCGGATTGGAGTACTGGCGGGGGTAGAAGGCGTCGGGCATCCGCTCGAGCAGGCGGTCCACCTGCTCCAGTCGCGCGCCCTGCCAGCCGGCGCCGTTCATCTCCGCCACCACGTGCACCTCGCAGCCGAGCGCGCGCAGCTTGGCGAAGGTGATCGGGTCGATGCGGGGATCGGTGACGATGTGGACGGCGTGGCCCAGCGACCGGCCGACCACGGCCAGGCCCAGCGCCATGCTCCCCGACGAACTCTCCACGATGGGCGCCCCGGGCCGCAGCGCCCCGCTGCGCCTGGCCGCCAGGACCATCTCCCGTCCGACGCGGTCCTTCATGGTGTAGAGGTTCTGCATTTCCAGTTTCGCGTAGACCCTGACGCCGTCCCGGCCCAGCCGCAGCCGGACCAGCGGCGTGTGTCCGATCGCTGCCACCACGTCCTCGAAGGCGGTCACCGCACATCCCATCCGTCTCGGTTCAGCACTGGAAACCCAGCGAGTGGTACACGGTCGCGTTGCCGGCGAGGACGAGGCAGGCCCGCTCGGCGGCGTCGCGCTTGCTCCGGTAGTCGGGGTCGCTGTCGGCGATCAGCAGTCCCGCCACGGTCCCGCTGTGGGCGGTGAGCACGCCGAGCAGATCCAGTTCCTCGGCGGCCGCGCGCAGGCGCGTGAAGGTGCGCTTGGTGTGCAGGTGCTGGTTCAGCTCGGCGCTTCGGGTGGCGATGCGGCCGACCGTGCGCAGGTCGTGTTCGGCGACCGCGGCCGCGAGCGCGTCGAGCAGCCCGGCGTATTCGCGCCGCTGGGACGCGGTGTAGGGCTTGGCCAGCTGGTTGAAGCGGACCGTGTCGACGGCGCCGCCCTCGTCGAGCGCGACGATGGTCAGGGCGGGCAGCGAGCCCAGCACCCCCCGCAGGGCGACCCTGCGGTGGTCGAAGGCCGTCACCGCGTCGTACATGACGCCGTCGCTCGGTTCGATCCCGCGCAGCAGCCGCTCCACGGCGCGCGGCCCCACCGGGGTGCCCAGCGTATTGGCGATCGCCCGGGCGGTGGCCACCAGGTCGGCGGTGGAGCTGGCCAGGCCCTTGCCCTCGGGGATGCCGCTGTGCACGACGATGCGCCCGCCGCCCGCGTAGCCGGCCTCCGACAGCATCGCGCGGGCCAGGCGGACCGCCTTGTACTTGTGCGCGGGATACACCCGGATACCGGGCACGTCGGGCTCCAGAGTGAAGCGCACCGTGGTCCAGCAGGCGATCGGCATCGTCACCAGGAAGTCGGTGCCGTCGGGATCGGCGCCCTGCAGCAGCTCGCCGAAGGTGCCGAAGCAGCTGCTCACTCCGACCAGGCGGTTGAAGCGGGCGAAGGGCGCCCGCACCGTGCCGTTCATCGGTCCTCCCCGGTCGGCCCGCCCAGCAGCCGGCGCACTTCGGCGGCGGCGTCCGCGGCCCGCCGCACGCGTGCGGCCACCTCGGCCTCCAGTGCCTCCAGTTCGGCCGCCTGATCGGCCAGCAGCGCGCGGACCTCGTCGGGATGGGCCGATCCGCTGGAGGTGAAGCGCCGCAGCGCCAGGTCCACATCGAAGGCGCGCTTCAGGACGCCGTCGGGCTCGCTGACGCGGTGGCCGTGGCGGGCGGCGCAGCCGGCCAGCAGGGCGCCGTCGCGGGCGTCGGGTCCGCCGGATTCGAGGGCGGCGCGGATGTAGGCGCCCGCGATGGTCTGCGCGGTCCGCCACGGTACGCCGTATGCGAGGGTCAGCTCGTTGGCCAGCGCCATGCCGCCGGTGAACGCCGCCTCGCAGGCGGCGCGCATCCTGGCCGGCCGGAAGCGCATCTCCGCGATGGCCTCCGTCAGCAGGGCGACGCAGAAGCGGAACGACGCGAACAGCTCGGACAGGTACCGGCTCGCCTCCTTGCCCACCTCGACGGAGTTGGAGTACGAGGTGTTGCGGGTGGCGATCCGCAGGTCGTGGGCGAGCGCGACCACGTGCGCCGAGCGGCCGCGCACGCGTTCGAGCACGGGGTAGTTCTTCTTCTGCGGCATGGCCGCCGAGACGCCGGCCAGGGAGTCGGGCAGTTCCAGGAAGCCGTGGGCCTCGCCGGCCCAGGCCATGAAGTCGGTGGTGAACCTGCTCAGCACCACGGCGAAGGCCGACAGCTCCCCGGCCAGCACCGCGGCCCAGTCCCGCCCCGCCACCGCGGTCAGCGCATGGCGCTGCGGTCCGTCGCAGCCGGCCAGCCGGGCGATCCGCTCGCGGTCCCAGGCGAGCTGCTGGCCCGCCATGGCGCCGGCTCCCATCGGGCAGCGGTTGGCGTCGTCGTGGCCGGCCAGCAGCCGGCGCAGCGCGAACAGGGCCTGTTCGGAGACGGCGGCCAGGTAGAAGCCCGGGCTGATGACCTGGGCGGCCTGCAGGTGGGTGTAGCCGGGCATCGGCGTCTCGGTCAGCCCGGCCGCCGTCCGCTGCGCCGCCCGCGCCAGTCCGGCCAGGAGGCCGGCCGCCCGCAGCAGCTCCGCCCGGCCGTACATGAGCTGCGCGGTGGCCTGGACGTCGTTGCGGCTGCGGTCGACGTGCCAGGCCGGGACGGGCGCGGTGAGCCGGTCGGCGACGTGCCGCTCCAGCGCGAGGGAGATGTCGGAGAGGTTCGCCTCGGGGTCGGCCCGCAGCGTGCCGGCGTCCACCCCGTCCAGCGCCGCGGCGATCCCGGCCGCCTGGGCTCGGTCGATCAGCCCCATCCGCCGGTATTCGAGCAGCAGGACGCGCTCCAGGTGCACGTAGTGGTCGAGCAGGTGCTCGGCTTCGAACCGGAACTGGGGTTCGAGGACCTCGGTGTGCACGATGCCGCGCGGCACCTCGGCCAGCCGGCCGGTGACGGGCGGGTGCGGCGCCGCGCCCGTGCCGCTCACCCGGCCGCTCCCGCCGGCGCCTGGTCAAGCCGACCGGACAGGTGGCGCAGCACCACCTCGGCAGCCCGCTCCGGAGACAGGTCCCCGGGCCGGCCGCCCTCCCGGTCGGACAGCTCCTCCACGGCCACGCCGGGGGCGGCTTCGCCGCTCGCCGGGTGGCCGGCGGGCAGCACTGCCACGACGGGGATCCCGTCCGGCAGTCCCGCGCGCCCGCCGCCCCAGCGCTCGAAGTAGCGGGCATCGCTGACGACATCGTGCCGGTAGGCGGCGGCCACCACGCGGGAGCGCTCCGACCGCAGATCGTCCAGCTCGGTGAAGCCGACCCCGGCGGCCAGCACCGCCTTGACCTCGTCGTCGTCCATCCGGACCACCTCGTCGGCCACCTGGCCGGCCGGCGGCTGCGCGCCGGGGAGCCGGCCGCCGAGGAACACGCCGCTCACCTGCCGGCCGCGGGCGTGCGCCTGCCTGGCCGTCTCGACCGCCACCGCGGCTCCGGCGCCCTGGCCCCATACGGCCAGCGGCAGCTCGAGCAGGCGGGCCAGCTCGGCCACCGCCCGAGCGGCCGCCTGCTCGGGCTCGACCGGCTCCTCATCGGCCCGGGCGACGTCGTGCCCGGGCAGTTCGAGCCCGTAGACCGCCAGCCGGCCGGAGGCGAGGGCGCGGGCGAACCGCTGGAAGTTGACCGCGTTGCCGCCCGCGTCGGGCACGCAGAGCAGTACGGCGAGCGGGCGGGCCGGCCGGCTGAGGGACTGCAGCAGCTGCGCGGCACCCCCGGTGTCCTCTCCCGCCGCCGCGGCGGCCAGGCCGCGCAGCGTCGGTTCGCGCATCAGGTCGGCCAGCGACACCGCACCGTCCAGCCGCATCACCAGCCGCACCGCGGCCAGCGAGTCGCCGCCCAGCGCGAAGAAGTCATCGTCGGCGCCGATGTCCTCCACCGCATAGCCCAGCAGTTCGGCCCAGAGCACCGCCATTGCGCGCTCGGCCTCGGTACCGGGGGCGGCGGCCGCCGCGGCGGAGGCACCCCGCCGCTCGGCCTCCGCGGCCAGTGCCTTCTTGTCGATCTTGCCGTTCTCGGTCACCGGCAGCTCGCCGAGCCGGTAGCAGCCGGCGGGGACCATGTGCGCGGGGAGGGTGGCGCGCAGGGCGGTGGTGAGCTCCGCCGCTGTCGGCTCGCCGGTGAAGAACGCGGCGAGCCTGGTTCCGCCGGCCGCCTTGCGCGCCACCACGGCAACGGTGCGCACGCCGGCGACGTCCAGGATGTGGTTCTCCACCTCGCCGATCTCCACCCGCATGCCGCGGATCTTGATCTGCTCGTCCCGCCGCCCCAGGAACTCCAGTTCGCCGTCGGGCAGCCAGCGGCCGAAGTCGCCGGTCCGGTAGGCGCGGCGGCCGGGTCGGAAGGGGTCGTCGATAAAGGCGCGGCCGGTCCGCTCGGGGTCGTTGACGTAGCCGCGGCCCACGCAGGGTCCGGAGAAGACGACCTCGCCGGGTGCCCCGGGCGGCACCATCCGCAGCCGCTCGTCGACCACGTAGACCGCCGCGTTGGTGACCGGCCGGCCCACCGGGACCAGCCGCTGCGGCGGGACGGAGCGGATGACGGCGTGGGTGGTGTCGTCCGACGCCTCGGTGGCGCCGTAGGCGTTGACCAGGAAGACGTCCGGATAGCGGGCCAGCCAGCGCTGCACCAGCGGTTTGCCGACCGCCTCGCCGGTGACCGAGACGCACCGCAGCGCGGGCAGCGGACGCGGCCTGGCCTCCAGTTCGGCGAGCACGATATCGAGGTAGGACGGGACGAGCTGGACGACGGTCGCGCGCTCGGCGCGGATCCGGTCGAGGAAGGTCCCGACGTCGAGAATCTCCGCATCGCTCACGATCACGGCGCGGCCGCCGGTGGTGAGCGGGACCATGAGCTGCCACAGCGAGATGTCGAAGCACAGCGGCGCGCTCTGCACCACGGTGTCGGCGGCCGACAGCTCCAGGTCGTGGATCTTGGCCCTCAGGTGGTTGGACATGCCCAGGTGCTCGCAGACGGCGCCCTTGGGCGTGCCGGTGGAGCCGGAGGTGAAGTAGATGTAGGCGGCTTGGCCGGCCTCGACCCGCACACCGGGGTCGGTGTCCGGCCCGGCGGTGTGCGCGGCGGCGCTGAGCGGGATGACCCGGACCGCGGGCGCGTGGCCGGCGGCGAGCGCGTCCGCGAGGTGCTCGTCGTGCCCCTCGGCGGCCAGCACGGAGCGGCAGCCGCTCTGCGTCAGCAGCGTGCCGATCCGCTCGGGCGGATAGGCCGGGTCGACGGGCAGGTAGACGCCTCCGGCCCTGAGGACGGCCAGCAGCGCGGCCGCCCATTCGAGCGTGCGCTCGGTCAGCACCGCGACGACGGTTTCGCGCAGCGGCCCGTCGGCGAGCAGCCGGTGCGCGATGCGGTTGGCGCAGGCGTCGAGTTCGGCGTAGCTCCAGGTGGTGCCCTGGAAGGTGAGGGCGGGGCGGTCCGGGGTACGGCGCGCCTGCTCGGCCACCAGTTCGTGGGCGCGCACGTCGGGCAGCTCGGCGAAGTTCCGTTCCTGGGCGCGCACCAGCGCTTCGGTCTCGTCGGCGTCCGGCAGCGCGGTGTCGGCGTGCGGCGCTTCGGGCTCGGCGGTCATGGCCTTCAGCGCCGTCAGGTGGTATCCGGCGACGCGTGCGGCGTAGTCGGCGCTGAAGCGCTCAGGCGGGTATCCGACACTGATCCGGGGACACTCGCCCAGGTCGACGTGGAGCACCAATCCGGCCTGCGCATCGCCGGCGGGGTCAGGGCCGCGGTCGAGCAGCGTGTCGTAGTCGGCGGCGGGTGCCTCGGCCCCTGCGCCGGCGGCCTCCAGTGCGGCGGACGCCGTGCGCACCAGCTCCGACCAGCTGCCGCCCGGCACCTCGACCGCCACACCGCGGCGGACCGCGCCCTCGGCCACACCGACCGCGATCCACGGTTCGCCGGTGAGCACGCTCAGCACCTTGGTGTGCGCGGCGAGCAGCACGGCGTCCGTTGACGTCCCCTCCCGCGCCGCCAGCTCGCGCACCGCTCGCGCCAGGCCGGCGGGCACCTCGGCGGTGTGCCGTCCTGAACCGGGCGGCTCGGCCGCCGGGAGCCAGTCGGGCAGGCGGGTACGGCAGGTCTCGTCGTGGTCGGCCCGGCGCGGGCCGGTATGCGCGAGCAGCTCGGTGGTCACCGGGCCTCACCGCGCCTCGGCGCGCCGGGGTCCGCGCCGCCTCCAGGGGTAGCGCGCAGCGCTGCGGCCTTCGGCCTCACTGGTCACCCACCTTCCTTTCCCACTGCGTCCAAGTGCCGAGTCAGCACCGGCGCGATCCTGTCCAGGGCCTCGGGAGAGGCCAGCTCCAGATGGGCGCAGTCGACCGGGTGGTCGAGCACCGCGCCCTCGACATAGGGGCGCCACGCGTCGGCGGGCGCCGGGCGTCCGCGCCGGTTCCGGTCGGCGCTGAAGAACAGCACGTCCCCGTCGAAGCGCTCAGGGGCGAAGGCCGCCATCATGGCGGTGTGCGCCCCGAGCGTGTCGGTGAGCGCCGCGATCTGCTCCGTGGACAGCGCGGCCAGCGGCGGGTTGTACCTGGCCACCAGGCGGGCCAACTCGGCCGGGGCAGGGCGCCGCGGGTGGCGCGCCAGCACGCGCCGCGCGGCGCGGGTGCCGCCGAGGAGGTCCGGCAGGATCGCGGGCCACGATCCGGGCCGCGCGTCCAGGGGCTGGTCCGGGTAGGCGTCCAGCAGCGCCAGCAGGGCGACGTGCTCGCCTTCGGCCCGCAGCCGGGTGGCCGCGGCATGCGCTACCAGGCCGCCGAAGGACCAGCCGAGCAGGTGGTACGGGCCTGACGGCTGGACGCCGCGGATGCGCTCCAGGTAGTCGGCCGCGACCGCCTGGACCGTCTCGCGGGGAGGCC
This sequence comes from Allonocardiopsis opalescens, assembly GCF_003002095.1. Lineage (GTDB taxonomy): Bacteria > Actinomycetota > Actinomycetes > Streptosporangiales > Streptosporangiaceae > Allonocardiopsis > Allonocardiopsis opalescens. Next base: position 57,993 of record NZ_PVZC01000007.1, read on the forward strand.
GTACGCCGGTGAGCCGGCTCGACTGGAGCCCGTAGACCGGGTACCGGGTGCCGATGCGGCTGACCAGTCCGGCATAGCACCAGCTCAGACCGAGCGCGGGGTGGACGCAGAACAGCGGGGGCGCCTCGCCCGCGGTGCGCAGCGGCAGCAGGGGGTCCAGCGGATCGCCTCCGGCGCCGCGCTCGCCGAGCAGTCCCGCCGGGGTCGGGGAGCGGAACACGTCGGCGACCGCCAGCTCCACGCCCATGACCTCGCGGACCCGCTCGACCAGCCGCACCACCAGCAGGGAGTGGCCGCCGAGCTCGAAGAAGCCGTCATCGACGCCGACCTGGGGCCGTTCGAGGACCTCGGCGAAGACCGAGCACAGCAGGGTCTCGTCCGGGGTGCGCGGCGGCCGGCGCTCCCGTGGCGGCACCGGCGCCGGCGCCGTCGCGGTGCCGCGTGCGGCCGCCGGCCTCTGGGCGGCCCGAGCCGGCCGCCCCGCCGCGGTGCGCTCGCCGGCCAGCAGCACGTCGATGCGGCTCAGCCGGATGCCGGGATCGGCGCTCACCTGTTCGAGCACGCGCACCAGGCGGGCGGTCATCCGCTCGGCCGTGCGCCGCTCGAACAGGTCCGTCGCGTACTCAAGCACCCCTGAGATGCCTTCGGGGCGGCCGTCGTGGGCGAAGGCCTCGTGCACGTTGAGCGTCAGGTCGAACTTGGCGGTCGTCGCGCGCACCGGCTCCAAGCCGACCCGCGCGCCGCCCAGGTGCTGCTCGGCCGCGCCGACTCCGGCGTTGAAGGCCAGCATCACCTGGAACAGCGGGTTCCACGCGGTGGTGCGGACCGGCTTGACCGCCTCCACCAGGTGCTCGAACGGCAGGTCGGCGTTGGAGTAGGCGGCCAGGTCGGTCTCCCTGACCCGGTCGAGCAGTTCGGTGAAGGTGGGATCGCCGGACAGGTCCGTGCGCAGCACCAATGTATTGGCGAAGAAGCCGACCAGGCCGTCCAGCAGCTCGTGGCCGCGTCCGGCGGACGGGGCGCCGATGGGGATGTCGGTGCCGGCGCCGAGCCGGCTCAGCAGCGCGGCGAAGGCGGCCTGCACCGCCATGAAGGACGTGGCCCTGCTCGACCGGACCAGCGCCCGCAGCCGGGTGTGCAGATCGGCGGAGATGCCGAAGGCGACGTGGTCGCCCCGGTAGCTGACGGCCGCGGGACGGGGCCGGTCGGTGGGCAGCGGCAGCGGCTCCGGCAGGTCGGCGAGCTGCTCGGTCCAGTACTCCACCTGGCCGCGCAGCACCCCGCCGGCCCCGTTCTCCCGGCCGTCCGCTCCCCCGCCGGCGTCTGGGTCGTCCCCCTCCTCGCCGCCCGTCAGCAGTTCCCGCTGCCAGAGCGTGTAGTCGGCGTACTGCACCGGGAGCGGCTCCCAGTCGGGCCGGGTGCCGGCGCACCGGGCCCGGTAGGCGGCGCCCAGGTCGCGCAGCAGCGGCTCCATCGACAGCACGTCGCCGGCGATGTGGTGCAGGACGAGCACCAGCACATGCCGCCGCGGATCCAGCGTGAGCAGCCAGGCGCGCAGCGGCGGCTCGGACTCGATGGCGAAGCGGGTGTCGGCGGCGGCCGCGATCGCGTCGGCCAGGCCGTCCTCGGTGCAGTCGGCCTCGGTCAGCGGCGGCTCGGCCAGGCCGGGCTCCAGCACCTGCTGGTAGGGGCGGCCGCCGGGCGCGGGGAAGACGGTGCGCAGCGTCTCGTGGCGGGCCGCCAGGTCGGCGAGCGCGGCGCGCAGCGCCGCGGCGTCCACGGGGCCGTCCAGCCGCAGCGCCAGCGGGATGTTGTAGGTGGCGCTCGGCCCTTCGAGCCTGGCCAGGAACCACAGTCGCTGCTGCGCGTGGGACAGCGGCGGCCGCTGCGGCCGCTCGCGCCTGGCCAGCGCCGGGCGCGGAGCGCCGGCGCGCTCGGCGGCCTCGATCTCGGCGGCCAGCGCGGCCGGCGTGGGGGCGCGGAACACGGCCGCGGCGGGAAGCTCGGCACCGAGGACGCTGCGCGCCAGGCCCACCAGCCGAACCGCGAGCAGAGAGTGGCCGCCCAGCGCGAAGAAGTCGTCGTCGGCGCCCACATCGGGCAGGTCGAGCACGTCGGCGAAGAGTTCGCACAGCAGCCGCTCCCGCTCGGTGCGCGCCCGCCGCCGCCCGGATTCCGCCGTCGCGACGGCCGGCAGCCTGGCCCGGTCGACCTTCCCGCTGGACGTCAGCGGCAGTTCGGGCAGCACGGCCAGTGCCGCGGGCACCATGTACTCGGGCAGCCGCTCGGACAGGAAGCGGCGGACCGCGGAGGTGTCCAGCTCACCGGGGCCGGCCGGCACCACGTAGCCGGCCAGCCGCCTGCGCTCCTGGTCGCCGGCCACCACCACGACGGCGGCCGCGATGCCGGGGTGCTCCTCCAGGGCGGCCTCGACCTCGCCGAGTTCGATCCGGAAGCCGCGGATCTTCACCTGGTGGTCGAGCCGGCCGTGGTACTCGATCGCGCCGTCCCAGCGGCGGCGGGCCACGTCGCCGGTGCGGTAGGCGCGGGAGCCGGCCGGCCCGAAGGGGTCGGGCACGAACAGCTCAGCGGTCCTGCCCGGCCGGCCCAGGTAGCCGCGCGCCACGGGGAGCCCGGAGATCATCAGCTCGCCGGCCACCCCCGCGGGGGCGAGTCCGCCTGAGGGATCCACCACGTACAGTCCGGTGTTGTCGATGGGCCGGCCGATCGGCACCACCGGCCCCGGGTCGTCCACCGCGCAGGGCCAGTGGCTGACCTCGATCGCGGCCTCGGTAGGGCCGTAGAGGTTGTGCAGCGGTGCCGCACCGCCGCGCTGCGCGGCCCTGACCAGGTCCGGGGTGAGCGCCTCGCCGCTGCAGACCACCGCGCGCAGGGACGTGCAGGCGCCCAGGTCCTCGGCTGACAGGAAGGCCCGCAGCATCGACGGCACGAACTGCGTGACGGTCACCTGCTCGGCGCGGATCACCTCCGACAGCCTGGCCGGGTCGCGGTGGGCGTCCGGTTCGGCCAGCACCAGCCGGGCGCCGCAGACCAGCGGGGTGAACAGCTCCCAGACGGAGACGTCGAAGGTGTAGGGGGTCTTGTTGAGCAGGGCGTCTCCGGGGCCGAGCCCGAAGGCGTCCACCATCCAGCTGAGGCGGTTCACCACGCCGCGGTGCGCGTTGACCACGCCTTTGGGCCGCCCGGTGGAGCCCGAGGTGTAGATCAGGTACATCGCCTGGCCCGGGTCGGGCGCGGCGGTGCGCTCGGCGCCGGCGAGCGGGCGGGCGGAGCGGGCCGCCAGCGCGGAGCGCACATCGGGCGCGTCCAGTAGCAGCGCTCCGGCCGCGGCCGCCTCGGGCAGCGGCTCAGCCGTACCCTCCAGTGCGACGAGCACCCGCGGCCGCGCGTCGTCGAGCAGCGCGGCGGTGCGCCGCCCCGGGCCCGCGGGGTCGAGCGGCAGGTAGGCCGCCCCGGTCTTGAGCACGGCGAGCAGGGCGGTGACCAGTTCGACCGAGCGGGGCAGCAGCAGGGCGACGAAGTCCTCGGGGCCGGCACCGCGCTCGGCGAGCAGCCGGGCCAGCCGGTTCGCCTGCCGGTCCAGTTCGGCGTAGGAGAGGGTCTGGCCGGCGAAGGTGAGCGCGGCGGCGTCGGGGGTGCGGGCGGCCTGCTCCTCGAAGAGCTGGACGGCTGTGCGCTCCGGGACGGCGCGGGCGGTGGCGCGCCAGTCGGCCGTGCCCGGATCGCCGGGCAGCGCCACGTCGATCCCGCTGAGCCGCACGGCGGCGTCCGCCGCGACCTGTTCGAGCACCCGCACCAGCCGCGCGGTGAGCGCGGCCGCGGTGCGCCGGTCGAACAGCTCCGTCGCGTACTCCAGGGAGCCCGCCAGCCCGGCCGGCCCGCCGTCGGCGTCCCAGTCCTCGCGGACCGCCAGGTTGAGGTCGAACTTGGCGGTCCGGGTGCGGAAGGGCTCCTGAGTGACGCGGGTGCCGGCGATCTCGACCGAGCCGGGCGCCACCGCGGCCGGGTTGAGCTGGAACATCACCTGGAACAGCGGGTGGCGGGCGGTGGAGCGGGCCGGGTTGAGCCGCTCAACCAGGTACTCGAAGGGCACGTCCTGGTGGTCGAAGGCGGCCAGGTCGGCGCGCACGACCCGGGCGAGCACCTCGGTGAAGTCGGGGTCGCCGGACAGGTCGGTGCGCAGCACGAGGGTGTTGACGAAGAAGCCGACCAGCGGTTCGAGCGCTTCGTCGCCGCGTCCCGCGGTCGGCGAGCCGATGGCGATATCGGTGCCCGCGCCCATCTTGGCCAGCAGTACGGCGAAGGCGGCCTGCAGGGTCATGAAGGAGGTGGCCCCGTGCGCGCGCGCCAGCTTCACCAGGCCGGTGTGCAGCTCGGCGGGCACGGTGAAGTCCACGGTGTCGCCGCTGTGCCCGGCCACCGCCGGACGGGGCCGGTCGACCGGGAGCGCGATCTGCTCGGGCAGGCCGGCCAGGGCCCGGGTCCAGAAGTCGGTCTGCCGCTCCAGCACCGGGCTGGGCCCGCTGCCGTCGCCCAGCCACTCGTGCTGCCAGAGCGTGTAGTCGGCGTACTGCACCGCCAGCGGCTCCCAGTCGGGGGCCTGCCCGCGCAGCCGGGCGGCGCAGGCCAGCGAGAGGTCCTGGATCAGCGGCCCCATCGACCAGCCGTCCCCGGCGATGTGGTGCACGACCAGCACGAGGACGTGCTCGTCAGGGCGGAGCGTGAGCAGCGCGGCGCGCAGCGGTAGGTCGGCGGCGAGGTCGAAGTCGACCGCGGCGGCCGCGTCGACCAGGCCGGGCAGTTCGTCTTCGGCGCAGTGCCGCACCTCAAGGGCGGGCCTGGCCTCGTCGGCGGGCAGCACCCGCTGGAAGGGGCGGCCGTCGCGCACCGGGAAGACCGTGCGCAGCGACTCGTGCCTGGCCGCCACGTCGGCCAGGCCGGCGCGCAGCGCGGCGGCGTCGACCCGGCCGTGCAGGCGGACCGCGACCGGGATGTTGTAGGTGGCGCTGGGACCTTCGATCTGCTTGAGGAACCACAGCCTGCGCTGCGCGAAGGAGAGCGGGACCTCCTCGGGCCGCTCGCGGGGGGCCAGCGGGGGCCGGCCGCCGGTGCGTGTCCGCGCCGCGCCGACCAGCTCCGCCATGGCGGCCACGGTGGGCCGCTGGAAGACCTCGACCACGTCGAGTTCGGCTCCGAGCACGGCGCGGACCCGGCTGATGAGGCGGACCACGAGCAGCGAGTGCCCGCCCAGCGCGAAGAAGTCGTCGTCGGGCCGCACGTCCGTGCGGCCGAGCACCTCGCCGAACAGCTCGCACAGCGCCGCCTCCACGGCTCCGGCCGGCGCGCGCCGTTCGGGGCGTCCGGCCCCGGCGAGGTAGCCGGGCTCGGGGGCGGCGGTGTGGCGGGCCGGGAGTTCCGTCTCGTCGGGCAGCAGCACCTGGACGCGCGACAGCGGGACGGCCGGATCGCCGAGCGCCTGGTCGAGCACGCCGAGCAGCCGCTGAGCCATCCGCTCGACGCTCTCCCGCTCGAACAGGTCGGTGGCGAACTCCAGCGAGGCCGCGATGCCGGCGGGCTCGCCCTTCTCCGACCGGTACTCCTGCAGCAGCAGCGACAGGTCGAACTTGGCGACCGGCAGGTCCACCGGCTCCGGCCGCACCTCGATGCCGCCGAGGCTGAACTCCGGCACCGCCGCCTCGGTGTGAAAGGCGAGCATGACCTGGAACAGCGGGTGCCGGTCGACCGAACGCACCGGGCGCAGCGCCTCCACCAGATGCTCGAACGGCACATCGGCGTGCGCGTAGGCGAGCAGGTCGGTCTCCATCACCCGGGCCACGACGTCCTCGAACGACGGGTCCCCTGACAGGTCCGTGCGCAGCACCAGCGTGTTGACGAAGAAGCCGACCAGGCTCCACAGTTCCTCGTCCGTGCGCCCGGCGATCGGCGTGCCCAGCACGATGTCGTCACCGGCGCCCAATCGGTGCAGCACGACCGCGAAGAGCGCGTGCATCGCCATGAAGGGGGTGACGTCGCGCTCGCGGCAGAACTCCGCCAGCCGCCGGTGAGTGGCTTCGGGAATGGAGAAGTGGACGGTGTCCCCACCGCCGCCGACCACCGCGGGCCTGGGGTGGTCGGTGGGCAGACCCAGATGCGTCGGCATATCCGCCAGGGCGTCGGTCCAGTAGTCCAGCTGATCGGCGATCCCGCCGTCGCCCAGCCGCTCGTGCTGCCACAGGGCGTAGTCGGCGTACTGCACCAGCAGCGGCTCCCAACCCGGGGCCTCCCCGCGGGTGCGCGCCTGGTACGCGGCCATCAGGTCACGCGTCAGCGGCCCCATCGACCAGCCGTCCCCGGCGATATGGTGCAGGACGAGCACCAGCACGCACTCCTGCGGCGCCACCGGGAAGAGCCAGGCGCGGAACGGAGGCCGTGCGCCGAGGTCGAAGTGCCAGGCCGCCGCCTCGCGCACCCGCTCGGCCAGCAGCTCCGGTGCACATGGCCGCACCTCCAGCCAGCGGCCGCACTCCGCCACCCCGAGGATCCGCTGGTAGGGCTCCCCCTCCGGCGCCTCGAACACGGTGCGCAGCGGCTCATGCCGCTCGGCGACGTCCTGGAACGCCTGCTCCAGCGCGGCTGCGTCGACCGAACCGCTCAACCGCAGCACCACCGGGATGTTGTAAGTGGCGCTGGGACCCTCGAGCTGGGCGAGGAACCACAGCCGCTGCTGCGCGAAGGAGAGCGGGATCCGCTCCGGCCGGTCAGCGGCGGTCAGACGCGACGAGGCGCCGCCGGTGGGCGCCTTCGCCGCGTTGATCAGTTCGGCCATGGCCGCCGGGGTGGGACGCTGGAAGACCTGGACCACGTCGAGTTCGGCTGCCAGCACGGAACGGACCCGGCTGATCAACCGGATCACCAGCAGGGAGTGCCCACCCAGCTCGAAGAAGTCGTCGTCGGGTCCGACGTCCGTGCGGCCGAGCACCTCGCCGAACAGCTCGCACAGCGCCGCCTCCACCGCTCCGGCCGGCGCGCGCCGTTCGGGCCGCCCGCCCGGAGCCGGGTAGCCGGGCTGGGGTGCGGGCTTGTGGCGGGCCGGCAGTTCCTTCTCGTCGGGCAGCAGTACCTGGACGCGCGACAGCGGGAGCGCGGGATCGCCGACCATCTGGTCGAGCACGCCGAGCAGCCGGCGCGCCATCCGCTCGACGCCCTCCCGCTCGAACAGGTCGGTGGCGAACTCCAGCGAGGCCGCGATGCCGGCGGGCTCGCCGGCCGCCGAGCGGTGCTCCTGCAGCAGCAGCGACAGGTCGAACTTGGCGACCGGCAGGTCCACCGGCTCCGGCCGCACTTCGACGCCGCCGAGGCTGAACTCCGGCACCGCCGCTTCGGTGTGGAAGGCGAGCATGACCTGGAACAGCGGGTGCCGGTCGACGGAGCGGACCGGGCGCAGCGCCTCGACGAGGTGCTCGAACGGCACGTCGGCGTGCGCGTAGGCGAGCAGGTCGGTCTCCATCACCAGGGTCAGCAGCTCGTCGAAGGAGGGATCGCCGGACAGGTCGGTGCGCAGCACCAGGGTGTTGACGAAGAAGCCGACGAGGTCCCACAGCTCCTCGTCCGTGCGTCCCGCGATCGGCGTGCCCAGCACGATGTCGTCGCCCGCGCCGAGCCGGTGCAGCAGCGCGGTGAACACCGCGTGCAGCGCCATGAACGGAGTGATATCGCGCTCGCGGCAGAACTCCGCCAGCCGCCGGTGAGTGGCTTCGGGAATGGAGAAGTGGACGGCGTCTCCGGCGCCGCTGACCACCGCGGGCCGGGGGCGGTCGGTGGGCAGGCCCAGATGCGTCGGCATATCGGCCAGCGCGTCGGTCCAGTAGTCCAGCTGCTCGGCGATCCCGCCGCCGTCCATGCTCTCGCGCTGCCAGAGCGCGTAGTCGGCATACTGCACCGGCAGCGGCTCCCAGCCGGGGGCGCGCCCCTCGGCGCGCGCCTGGTAGGCGGTCATCAGGTCGCGCGTCAGCGGCCCCATCGACCAGCCGTCCCCGGCGATGTGGTGCAGGACGAGCACCAGCACGCCCTGGTCCGGCGCCAGGGTGAACAGCCAGGCGCGGAAGGGCGGCCGCCTGTCGAGGTCGAAGGGCCGGCCCGACGCCTCGCGCACCCGCTCGGGCAGCGACTCAGGTGTACACGGCCGCACCTCCAGCCAGCGGCCGCACTCCTCGATCCCCAGGATGCGCTGGTAGGGCTCCCCCTCCGGCGCCTCGAACACGGTGCGCAGCGGCTCGTGCCGCTCGGCGACGTCCTGGAACGCCTGCTCCAGCGCGTCGGAATCGACCGATCCGCTCAGGCGGAGCACCACCGGGATGTTGTAGGTGGCGCTGGGGCCTTCGAGCTGGGCGAGGAACCACAGCCGCTGCTGCGCGAAGGAGAGCGGGATCCGCTCCGGCCGGTCAGCGGCGGCCGGACGCGACGAGGCGCCGCCGCCCCAGCCGTTCACCGTCATAGGAATCATCTCTTCCGGGTTGGCCACCAGGGATAAATCCGTGCGTACCGGATTGGCCGCCGGTATTCCGCGTCGCATTACGGTGGCGCTTTACCTGCTCGGCCGCTGCGCCGCCCCGATCGGATACCGCCGCCCGAATTGCGTGCTGCGTGGAGGCTAACAGCAGCACCATTCGAAAACACCTGATCGGTTGCACACCGAGCCGCCGCGATAATCCTGCGATCGCCCCGGCCCGGTGACTACAATCGGCGGCATGGCGAAGCTGCGCGATATCGTTTTCGACTGCCGTCATCCCGCCTCACTGGCCCGTTTCTGGGCGGCGGTCCTGGACGGCTACGAAGTGGCCCCCTATGACGAGGACGACCTCGCCGAGCTGCGCCGGCAGGGCTACGACGACCCTGAGGACGATCCCCAGGTCCTGGTGCGCCCGGTCAGCGGCCAGGGGACCAGGTACTTCTTCAACCGGGTGCCCGAGCCCAAGGCGGCCAAGAACCGCGTCCACCTGGACCTGCACGCTCCCGATATGGAGGGCGAGATCAAGCGGGTCATCGAACTCGGTGCCCGCGAGGTGGCCCGGGTCGAGGACTGGGTGGTCCTGGCCGATCCCGAGGGCAACGAGTTCGACATCCTGCCCTGGGAGGATTGAGCCGGACCGCTCTCAGCCGGCGTCCAGGCTCTCGGCGTAGACGTACGCGCCCGGCGCGGGCCGGCCGGGCAGCGTCTCGCTCAGGAAGCGCCGCAGCGCGGGAACCGGAGGGGGCGCGGCGAGCGCGGGCACCACATAGGCGACGAGTCCGCTTCCGCGCCGCTGTACCCGCGCGTCGCGCACGCCCGGATGGCGGCGCAGCGCCTCCTCGATCATCAGCGCGGCCGCCTGCGCGGCGCTGGGCGGCTCCGCGGGCAGCAGGTGGCCGGCCGGGTGGCGGCGCACCCGCAGCCCGGTCGCCAGGCAGGGGCCGGCCCCCTCGGGCAGGTCCACCCCGGCGGGGGCGGTGACCGCACTCCCCTCCCCCGCACCATCCAGGGACGGCCCCCAGATCAGCAGCTCACCCGGCACCCCGGGCGGCACCGGCCGACCGCGTGCGTCCACCACGGCCAGCGCCGTCCCCGGCGCCGCGCCGCCCAGCGGACCATGCACACCGCCGTCGGACCGGTGGACGAGCAGGGTCCCCCAGCCCCCGGTGCGCTCGGGCCCCCAGACGCTCACCAGCTGCGGCCCCCGGTCCCCGTGACGGGCGAACCAGGCTCCGGTATCGGGCGGCACCGGCCCGTCACCGCGCAGGAGGACCAGGCGGGGACCGTTCCCGGACCGCGGACCGCGGTAGGCCGCCGTCAAGGCCGGCAGCGCCGAGGCCGGCAGGCACAGCACATCGGCGCCGGCGGCCAGCGCGCGGGCCAGACCCCCCGCGGAGGCGTCCTGCCGCATCGCCTCCCGTGCGCAGTGCCGCGCGGCCGCCTGCTCCCAGCCCCGGTCGTGCGCGAGGAGCCACACATCGTCCGTGGTGCAGCCGAGGATGCCCGCCACCGCGCGCAGCCGGCCGTCCTGCCCGCCGTGCCGCGCGGCGCCGCGCCACTCGGCCGCCAGCCCGGCCGCCTCGGCGGGAGTGAGCAGCGGCAGGTCGTGCACGGCACGGTCCGGATCCTCGGCCATGGCGGCGAGCAGGACTCCCAGGTGCGCCGCCATCCGCTGGACGGTCGACGGGTCGAACAGGTCGGTGCTGTACTCCAGGTGGCCGTCCAGTCCGGCCGGGGTGCGCAGGAAGGACAGCTCCAGGTCCACCTTGGCCGCCACCACCGGCCGCGGCACGGGTTCGACGGTCAGCCCCGTGGGCGGAGGCGGCAGGGGAACCGGCTGGTTGTGCAGCGCGAACACGGTCTGGAAGAGCGGGTTGCGGTCCAGGGCGCGCTGGGGGCGCAGCTCGCGCACCAGCCACTCGAAGGGTACGTCGCCGTTGTCGAGCGCCGCCAGCACGGTGCCGCGCACCGTCCGCAGCAGCTCGCGCACGGTCGGATCCTCCGACAGCCTCCCTCTGACCAGCAGCGTGGTCGCGAAGCAGCCGACCGCTCCTTCGAGCCCGCTGCCGGCCCGGTTGGCGTACGGGGTGCCCACCAGCAGGTCCTCGCGGCCGCAGTAGCGCGACAGCAGCACGAAGTAGCCGGCGAGCAGCACCATGAACAGCGTCGCGCCCTCTTCGCGGCCGCGCCGCTCCAAGCGCTCCACCAACTCCTCCGGGAGGGTGAACAGGTACTCGGCGCCGGCGTGGCTCTCCCTGGCCGGCCTGGGCCGGTCGGTGGGAAGCTCCAGCTGTTCCGGCGCCCCGGCCAGGCTGTTCCGCCAGTGCGCGAGCCGCGCCGCGACCTCGGGCGATTCCAGCCGCTCGCGCTGCCAGACCGCGTAATCGGCGTACTGGACGCCAGGCGGCGGCAGCGCCGCGGGCCGCCCTTCGCACGCCGCCGCGTACAGCGCGATCAGCTCCCCCGCCAGTACGCGGATCGACCAGCCGTCGCTCACGATGTGGTGGACGGCGAGCACCAGCAGGTGGTGCCGCTCGGCCAGCCGGATCAGCGCGACCCGCAGGAGCGGCGGCGCGCCGAGGTCGAACGGGGCCGCGCCCAGCGCGGCGGCCCGCTCGGCCGCGGCCGCCTCGCGCCGCCGCACCGGCAGGCCGTCCACCGAGTCGACGGTGAGTGTCAGGGCCGCGTCGGGCACCACCACCTGCATCGGCACGTCGTCGCGCTCCACGATCGCCGTCCGCAGTGCCTCGTGCCTGTGTACCAGCTCGGCCAGGGCCGCGCGCAGCACCGCGGTGTCCAGTGGGCCGCGGAGCGTGAAGGCGCTCAGCTCGTTGTAGGCCGCCGACTCCGGGTAGATCCGCTCCACCAGCCACAGCCGCTCCTGCGCCGGCGACAGGGGCGCGGGCTCGGCAGGACGCGGCCGCCGGACCGGAGCGCCCGCCGCGCGCTCGGCGGCCAGTTCGCGCCGCAGCAGCAGCTCGGCCAGCCGCCGCCTGCGGTCCGCAGACCCGGGGCGGCCGCTCAGTCCAGGTCCTTCGCCCACGTCCGCAGCCTCCCCCGCAGGTAGCGGCGCGACTTCTCGATGTCATCGGCCTGCAGCCGGTCCTCGCGCAGGAATCCGACCTCCTGGCGGAACTCCGCCACCACGCCGCGGGTCGCGGGCGACGGCCGCAGCCCCTGGTTGAGATCGATGGCCTGAACGGCGGTCATCAGTTCCACCGCGAGCACGTACTCGCAGTTGTCCAGGATGGTCCACAGTTTGTAGGCGCTGGTGCCGCCCATGCTGACGTGGTCTTCCTGCAGCTGCGAGGTGGGGATGGTGTCGATGCTCGCCGGAGTGGCCAGCACCTTGTTCTCGTTGACCAGCGCCGCCGAGGTGTACTGCGGGATCATCAACCCCGAGTCCACCCCCGGTTCGGGGGCCAGGAAGTCCGGCAGCCCGTGCTGGCCGGAGAGCAGCTGGTAGGTGCGCCGCTCGGAGATGTTGGCCAGCTCGCTCATCGCGATGGCCAGGAAGTCCAGCGCGAAGGCGGTGGACTCCCCGTGCAGGTTCCCGCCCAGGATCACCTGGTCGTGCTCGGGGAAGAACAGCGGGTTGTCCGAGACGCTGTTGCACTCCCTGCCGACGATATCGCGTGCGAATCCACAGGTCTGGCGGACGGCGGCGTGCACCTGGGGTGCGCAGCGGAAGGAGTAGGGGTCCTCGCGCGCCGCATTGCCCTGCGGGAGGGTGTGGTGGTTGCTCCCGTCGAGCAGCCGCACCAGGTTGCCGGCCACCGCCGAACGCTCCGGATGCAGCGAGGTGGCGTGCAGGATGGGCTGGTAGAAGGTGTCGGCGCAGCTGAAGCCCTGGATGCTCAGGCCGGCGATCAGGTCCGCCGCCTTGATCAGCCGCTCGCTCCGCAGTACCGAGTCCAGAGCGAGCGCGTTGATGTACTGCACCCCGTTGGTCAGCGCCAGCCCCTCCTTGGGCTTGAGCCGCAGGGGCTTCCACCCCATCGCCTCCAGGACGGCGCCCGCGTCGGTGATCCGGCCGTCCACCCGCACCTTGCCGAGGCCGATGAGCGGCAGCGCCAGGTGCGCGAGCGGCGCCAGGTCGCCGCTGGCGCCCACCGTGCCCTTCTTGGGCACCACCGGGATCACGTCGGCGTTCCACAGGTCGAGCACCCGCTGCACCGCCTCCAGCGAGATGCCGGAGTAGCCGGCCCGGAAGGTGAGCAGTTTGACCAGCATCGCCAGCCGGGACACCCGCTCGGGCACCGGCTCGCCGACCCCGCAGGCGTGTGAGACCAGGTGCTTGTGCTGCAGCTCGGACATGCGGTCGGCGGGGATGCGCGTCTCGCACAGCGGGCCGAAGCCGGTGTTGATGCCGTAGATGTGGCGGTCCTGGGGTGCGATGCGCTCGACGTAGCGGGCGCCGGCGTCGATGCGCTCGGCCACTTCGGGCGCGAGGGCGAGCCGCGGCGGCTCATCGACCAGCGCCATCAGCGCGTCGAGCGAGTAGAAGTCGGTGGAGATCTCCACCGTGGGACGGTCGGCGGCTGCGCTCACATCGCTCTCGATTCGTCGGCGTCAGGAGGTGCTTCGTACTCGGCCAGCAGGGCTTCCACCTCGTCATCGGTGAGCCCGGCCAGCCGCTCCTCGATTCCGGCCAGTCGGCCGTCCAGACCCGCCTCGGCCAGTCGGCGCTCGACCTCCGCTGCGGTCCCCGCGACGGTGGGCCGGGCGAACAGGTCCTGGAGCGGTACGTCCGCTCCGTGGCGCTCCCTGATCCGGTTCACCAGCCGAGCGGCCTGCAGTGAGTTGCCGCCGAGCTGGAAGAAGTCGTCGTCGCGCCCGACCTCGGCTGCGCCCAGGACCTCGCCGACCAGTTCGGCGAGGTCACGCTCCAGGCCCGTACGCGGCGGGGCGGAGCCGCGCGCGGACGTCCGCTCGCCGGCCGGCGGCAGCGCGCGGCGGTCGAGCTTGCCGTTGGGCGTGCGGGGCAGCGCCGCCGGCCGGACCACCACGCCGGGCACCATGGTCCGCGGCAGCCGCTCGGCGAGGAAGTCGCGCAGCGCGGCGGTGTCGTGCGCCGGATCGGCCACGACGTAGAGGACGAGGTGCTGCCCCTGCCCCGCCTCCTGCACCGCGGCGGCGCACTCGCGCACCCCGGGGAAGCGGGCGGCGGCCCGCTCGACCTCCTCCAGCTCGACGCGGACCCCCATCAGCTTCACCTGGTTGTCCGTCCGGCCGACGAACTCCAGCTCGCCGTCGTGGCGCAGCCGGGCCAGGTCGCCGGTCCGGTACGCCCGGCCGCGCGGGCGGGCGCGCACCGAGGCGGCGAAGCGCGCGGCGGTGTCGTCGGGGTCGCCCAGGTAGCCGGCGGACAGGTACGGCCCCGCGATCCACAGCTCCCCGGTGACGCCGGCCGGGCACAGCCGCCCCTGGTCGTCCAGGACCAGCACGGCCCGGCCGTCGATGGGGCGGCCGATCGGAACGGCCGCGCCATCGGGCGGCACCGCGTCCACGGTGAAGGAGGTGGCGGCCACCGCCTCGGTCGGCCCGTAGATGTTGACCATGCGCACCCCGGCTCCCAGCACAGCGCGCGCCGCCGCCACCACGTCGGCGGGCAGCGGCTCTCCCACGAAGGCGACGGTCCGCAGGGCGGTGCCACCGCCGTCCGACCGCAGCCGTCGCAGGACCTCGCGGAACAGCCGCGGGATGACCTGGAGCACGGTGACGCGCCGCTCGCGCAGCCAGCGGGCCAGCGCACCGGGGTCGGCGCGCCCTCCGGCCGGGCGCATGCATAGCGCGGCACCGCTGCACAGCGCGCCGAAGATCTCGCAGTAGGCGACGTCGAAGGAGAGCGCGGCGAGCTGGCCGACCCGCTGCCCCGGGCCGATGCCGAGGGCGTCCGCCTGCCAGCGGACGAACTCCGCCAGATCGGCGTGGGTGTGCGGGATGCCCTTGGGCCGGCCGGTGGAGCCTGAGGTGTAGGCGATGTAGGCGAGGTCGCGCGGAACGGGCGCGGCGACGGGCCGCGGCGCCGCGGCACCGCGCGGTGGCACTCCCGGTACGCTCGACGGCTCCGCGCCGCCGCCGGCGTCGACCACCGCGACCGGCGCCGCCCCGGCCAGCGCGCCGGCGTGCCGCCCGGCCGCGGCGGCGTCGGCGACGACCAGGGCGGGCCGCAGTTCATCGATGAGCCCCCGCACGCGTGCACCGGGGTTGACCGGGTCGACGCAGGCGAAGGCGGCGCCGGCCTTCACCACACCCAGCAGCGCGACGATCGCGGCCGCGCCGGCGTCCATCAGCACGGCGACCGGGCGTCCCGGCACCGCGCCCAGTTCGGTGAGGCGGCCGGCCAGGCGCGCGGCCCGCGCCGCCACTTCGCGGTAGCTCAGCACCGTCGCGCCGTCGATCACGGCGTCGGCTTCCGGCGCCTCGGCCGCCCGGCGCTCGAACTGGTCGAGCAGAGTGGTGTCGGGTCCCGCGGCACCGGTCGCGTCGGCGGCGGCCAGAATGCGCAGCCGCCGCTCGTCGGGCAGCGACTCGGCCTCGCCCACCGGCCGGTGCGGATCCGCGGCGAAGCACTCCAGAAGGTGGGCCAGCACGGCGGCCAGTTCCTCGGCCGCGGCGGCCAGGTAGCGGTCGGTGCGGTACCGCAGGGCCGCGCCGCCGTCGCCGACCGCGAGCACGAGCGCGGTTCCCAGCGCGTCGGCGTCGGGCTCCCAGTCCTGCGCCGAGCCGTCGCCCGGACCCAGCACCAGCACCTGGCGCAGCGCCTCGCAGGGTCCGTCCAGACCGGCGGCGATGGTGTCGAAGGGCAGTTCGGCGGCGCTGTCGCGGGTCCGCTCAGCGTGCACGCGGGCGATCAGCTCGGCGGCGCTCTCGTCCTCGCGCACCGCGATCCGCACCGGTACCACGTCGGCCAGCGCCCCGACCACCGCCCGCTGACCACCGCCGGTGCGGCCTGCCGCCGGGGTCGCCATGACGACGTCGCGTCCCGCGCCGAACCTGCTCAGCGCGACCGCCGCTCCGGCGAGCAGCGCGTCATCAGCAGCCCCGGCCGGGCCGGCCGGAGCGGGAACGGGCGCCGCGACCGCGGCGGTGACCCAGCGGCCCGGGCCGGGGCCGTCCTGGGCTCCGGCCAGCGGCAGCCGCGCGGGCATCCCGGCGAGGCGCTCGCGCCAGTAGGCGGCCCTCGCGCGGCCATCAGCGCCACCGACGGCGCGGCGCAGCCAGACCGCGTGGTCGGCGGCTTGCAGGGGCGGATCCGCGCCGTCGCCGGGGGAGCCGCCGGCCGCCGCGGCGTGGTAGCCGCGCACCAGTGCGTCCATGACCCTGCGCAGCGACCATGCGTCCAGGGCGAGCGGGTCGGCTGCCGCGATCAGCAGCGACGCACCGGGCGACCGGGCCAGTCCCACCGCCAGCGGTTCGTCCGGCCCCGCGCCTGCGGCGAGGGCGGCGGCGAGGCCGCCGGCCCCGGTGCCGGCCGCGAGCGGGTCCAGCCGCCGCAGCCGGGCTCGGCCCGGAGGGCCGACGACCTGGCGCAGCGGTCCGCCGTCGTCCACGAGCACGGTGCGCAGCGCTTCGTACCGCTCCTCGACCCAGCCCAGGGCCGCGCCCACCGCCTCGGCGGAGGCGTCCGCCGGCAGCGGAGCGGTCGCGATCCTGCGCTCGGGCGCGGCGCCGGCGGCGCGCGCCGCGTGCAGCCGGCGCTGCGGCGGGGTGGGCGGCACCGGCTGGGCCCGGTCGACCCGGCGCGGCACCGGCACCCCCGCCGCGGCCAGTCTGCTGATCGGCAGCTCGGGGTCCCTGGCCAGCCGCCGCAGCAGCCCGGACAGGTCGGCGGCCAGCTCCGCGACCGTGTCGGCGCGCAGCAGGTCGGCGTCATAGCGCAGGACGGCGTCCAGGCCCGCCGCCCCGGGGGAGACGAAGAGAGCGAGGTCGTCTTGCGCCGTACCCGTCTCGACGGGGAAGGGGAGCAGGGCCGTCCCCGCGCCGAGGTCCAGTGGGACCGCCGGGAAGTTTTGGAAGGCGACCGCGGTGCGGAACAGCGGAGCCGCCGGCCCGCCGGGGCGGGCCGGCCGCCCGGCCAGTGCCTGGAGCGGCACCTCCTGGTGGTCGAGGACGTCGGTGACGGTGCGCGCGGTGCGCACCAGCAGCTCGCGGAAGCTGGGGTCGCCGGTGAGGTCGGCGCGGACCGGCAGCACGTTGACGAACGGGCCGATCAGCGCGTGCAGCCGCTCGTCGGGCCGGTTGGCGGTGGGGGTGCCGACGTGGAAGCGGCGCCGGCCGGTGTGCCGGTACAGCAGCACCTGGAAGGCGGCGAGCACCGCCATGTAGAGGGTGGCCGACTCCTCGGCGGCCAGTGCGGACAGCCGGCGGGCCGCCGGCCCGTCCACGGTGACGGCGCGATGGCCGCCGAGGAACCGCGGCACCGGGGCGCGCGGGTGGTCGAGCGGCGGCTCCAGCGGCTCCACCTCCTCGGCCAGCGCCCGCTCCCAGAACGCGTACTGCCCGGCCGGCTCGCGCGCCTCGGCCCTGGCCCGCTGCCAGCGCGCGTAGTCGGCGTACTGCAGCGCCGGCGGCGGCGCGGCGGGGCCCTGTCCGGTGGCGGCGCGGTACAGGGCGGCGAACTCCGTGAAGAAGACACCGAGTGACCATCCGTCGAAGACGGCGTGGTGGGCGACCAGGACCAGCCGCTCCTGCTCGCCGGGCGCCCGGATGAGGGCCGCCCGGAACAGCGGGCCGCGCGAGAGTTCGAAGGGCTCGGTGGCGAAGCTCCTCACGAGCGCATCGGCCTGCCCGGCGGAGCCGGCCTCCCGCACGGCCAGCGGAGTGTCGGGCACGGTGCTGGTCACCTGGAGGAGCCGATCGCCGTCGAGGACCAGGCGCGTGCGCAGCACGGAGTGCCTGCGCACGATCTCGCGCAGCGCTTCGCGGACGGCGGCGGCGTCCAATGCGCCATCGACACGGGCGCCGAAGGCCAGATTGTGCACGGCCGTTCCGGGCCTGAGCCGCTCGGCGAACCAGAACCGCTCCTGCGTCGACGACGCGGGAGCGCTGGAATCCCCAGGGCCGCGTTCCAGGGGTATCCGCATGAGAGAATTCCTCTCCCCCGGGCATTGAATTCGTTTCGCTTTTCCACCGCGGATTCTAGGAGACGCAGTCATACAGGCGTCAAGGAAGGGACTTGGACATCGCGTCCATCCGAATTTCCCTCTTCCGCTCGGCCGCGTCCGGCCAGACTATGGGTTTCCGCTATTCCAGTGAGAGGGGAAACCCGAATGGCGAATACCGAGGACGGCCTCCAGCGGGTCGTCGTCAACCACGAGGAGCAGTACTCGATCTGGCCCGCCGACCGGGAGCCGCCCGAAGGGTGGACCGCCGAGGGCTTCCAGGGCGACCGCGAGTCCTGCGTCGCCTACATCGACCAGGTGTGGACCGACATGCGCCCGCTGAGCCTGAGGCGCGCCATGGAGGAGGCGGCCCGAGGCGGCGGACCGGACGTCGAGCCGCCGGCCGCGCCGGCCGGTCCGCCGCTTCCCGACCGGCTGGCGGGCGCCGAGCACCGGGTCGACGTCGTCCTGCGCCCGGAGCCGTCGGCCGAGCGGCTGCGCGCCGCCGTCGAACGCGGCTACCTTCACCTGCGCTTCCCCGACACCGACGGCGGCACCGAGGTGGGGGTCGCACTGCACCCGCGTGATGCCGCCCTCGCCGAGGAGTCCGGTCGGATCACGCTGAGCGGCGAGTTCACCCTCGATTTCACGCCGCTGCACTGCACGGCGCTGATCGACACCGCCGCCTACAGCGGCAGCGCCCGCGTCGAGCGCCGCTGAGCGCCCGCCGCCTGCTCGACCCGCCGGGCGACCGCGGCCAGCCGGTCGTCCTCGAAGACCAGCCGGAGCGGCAGCTCCACAGCGAAGCGACCGTTGATCCGGCTGGTCATCCGGGTCGCCAAGAGCGAATCACCACCCAGATCGAAGAAGCCGTCGTGCCGCCCGACCACCGCGACGCCGAGCATCTCGCGCCACAGCGCCGCCAGTTCCGTCTCCATCCCGGGCTCGGGCGGCTCGGCCGCCGCAGCCGGGCGCTCGGCCACCGCCGCCGCGCGCACCAGCGCCGACCGGTCGACCTTGCCCGTACGGGTCCTGGGCAGCTCGTCGACGGCCGAGAAGAGCGCCGGGACCATGTAGTCGGGGAGCCGCCGGCGCACCGCGGCCCGCACGTCGCGGATCTCGGTCCCTGAACCGCCGAGACGCACCCAGGCGGCCAGCCGCGTTCCCGAAGGTCCCTCGGCCGGCACCACCGCCGCCTCCACCACTCCGCCGACCGCGGCGACGGCCGCCTCCACCTCGCCGACCTCCACCCGGTGGCCGCGGATCTTGACCTGCGTGTCGATCCGTCCGATCAGCTCCAGGCCGCGCCGGGTCCACCGGGCGCGATCGCCGCTGCGGTAGCAGCGGGCCCCCGGCCCGCCGGCCGGATCCGGCAGGAAGGCGGCGGCGGTCAGGCCCGGCCGGCCCAGGTAGCCGCGCGCCACCCCGACCCCCTGGCACAAGATCTCGCCGGGCACGCCCACCGGAACCGCGGTCAACCCGGCGTTCACCACCGTCTGCCGGGAGCCGGGCAGCGGGAACCCGACGGGTACCGGCTCGGCACCGGCCGGCACCTCGGCGGAGGTGGAGCAGAAGCTGTCCTCGGTCGGCCCGTAGAGGTTCAGCACCCGCGCCGCGCCGGCCTCGCGCAGCCGGCGCACCAGCGGCTCGGGCAGCGCCTCACCGCCCGACGCCACGACCCGTCCGCAGGCCCACCCCGCGATGCCGCCGTCCCCGGGCGGTGCCGTCTCGGCGAGTGCGGCGAGTGCGGAGGGGACGCCGGTCACGCACATCACGCGCTCGCGTTCGGCCAGTTCAGGCAGGTCGAGCACGCTGTCGGCCAGCACGGCGGTACCGCCGGCGGCCAGCGGGCCGAAAAGCTCGAAGACCGAGAAGTCGAAAGCGATCGAGGTGCCCGCCAGCACCCCCGACAGCTCCGTCGGACTGAAGGCCCGCGCCGCCCAGCCGATGCGAGCCAGCACGCCGCTGTGGGTCACCACGACGCCCTTGGGCCGGCCGGTCGAGCCGGAGGTGTACAGGACGTACGCCGCCTGCTCGGGATGGGCGAGCGCGGCCGGCGGCGCCGGCGGCGCCGCCAGGGCCGTCTCGACGGTGAGCACCGGGACGTCCCAGGTATCGAGCCACCCGGCCGTCTCGGTATCGGCGAGGACGATGCGCACGCCCGCGTCGGCCAGCATCTCGGCGCGGCGCTGCGCCGGGTCGGCGAGCCGGACCGGCAGATAGGCGGCACCGGCCGCCAGCACGCCGAGCACGGCGACGGGCAGCAGCGAGGTGCGCTCGTGGCAGACCGCGACGCGGTCCTCGGCGCCGATCCCCCACGCGCGCAGGGCCGAGGCGACCCGGCGCACCGCGTCCGCCAGACCCGCGTAGCTCAGGGCGCCGTCGGGCGCGGCCACCGCGACCCGGTCCGGAGTCCTGGCCGCCTGGGCCAGCACGGCGCCGTGCACGCCGTCCGCGCCCGCCGCCGGCGCCGGGCCTCCGTCGCCCCAGGCGGCCAGCAGCCGCCGCTCGCCCTCGGCCACGAGGTCGATCCCGGCCGCCGCGGCGTCGGGATCGGCGACAAGTGCGGCGGCCAGCCGCAGGAAGCGGTCGGCGAGAGCGGCCGCGGACTCGGCCGCGAACAGCTCGGCGTCGTACTCGAAGGCGACGTCCAGTCCGCCGCCGGGCTCGGGGCGGACCATCACGGTGAGGTCGAACTTGGCGGCGCCCGTCTCCAGCGGCTCCAAGCGGGTGCGCAGCCCGCTCAGCTCCGGCTCCGGCGCCTGGCGCTCGACGGCGAGCATGACCTGGAACAGCGGCGTGCCCGCCTGGGTGCCGGAGCCCGCCGTCTCCTTGACGACCTGCGCGAAGGGCGTGTCCTGGTGGGCCAGCGCCTCGGCCGCCTCAGTGCCGCAGCGCCGCAGCAGCTCGCGGAAGCCGGGCCGCCCGGTGAGGTCGGCGCGCAGCACCACCGTGTTGGCCAGGCAGCCGAAGAGCCGCTGCGACTCGGGCGAGGTCCGGCAGGCGACGGGTGTGCCGATCCCGAACTCCTCCTGGCCGCTCTCGGCGCCCAGCAGGGCGGCGAGCAGGGCGGCCAGCGCGGCGAATCGGGTGGTCCCCTCGGCTCGCGCCAGCTCGTCCAGCGCGCCGACCGTACCGGCGTCCACGGTTCGGCGCACGGTCGCGGCCGGGCGGCGCCCCGCACCCCGGCGCGGCGCGTCGGCCGGCAGGCGCAGAGCCGGCAGCCCCGCGAGCCGCTCGCTCCACCATGCCAGGCCCTGCTCCCCCGCGGACGGCGGCGCGGCGGCCCAGCTCGGATAGTGGCCGGCCGGGGCGGTCGGCGGGCCGTCGGCGCGGTAGGCGGCGGCGAGGTCCTCGGCGAGCAGTTCGAGCGACCAGCCGTCGCAGCCGGCGTGGTGGGCGACGAAGACGAGCCGGTGGTCGTCGGGCCCCAGCCGCAGCAGCCTAGCCCGCCACAGCGGTCCGGCGGCCAGGTCGAAGCGGCGGCGGGCCTCCTCGCGAGCGATGCGGTCCGCCTCGGCCGCGTCCCGCACCTCGGTGACGGGGAGCCGTGGCGGCCGCGGCTCGGCCAGGCGCTGGCGCGGGACGCCGTCGACCAGCGGGAAGTGCAGCCGCATCCCGTCGTGGCGCGCCACCGCCGCGCGCAGCGCCCGCTCCAGCCGGCCGGGGTCCAGCGGACCGGCCAGGTGCAGCACCGCGGGCAGGTGGTAGGCGGGGTCGTCCGGGTCGAGCGAGGACAGCAGCCAGAACCGCTCCTGTGTGTGGGTGAGCGGGAGGTCGACCGCGGCCGGCGGCACGGGCGCGGACAGGCGCCCGCGGGCCGGGGCCGCGTCGACGGCCGCGGCCAGGCCGGCGACCGTCGGGGCGGCCAGGAACTCCTCCAGGGTGACGCGGGCGCCGGTGCGCTCCTCCACGCGGGCCAGCAGGCGCATGGCCAGCAGCGAGTGCCCGCCCTGCGCGAAGAAGCCCTCGTCGCCGGCCGGGTCGCCGGTGTCCAGCAGCGCGGCCCACTCCTCGGCCACCGCGGCCTCGGTGGCCGAGGGAGCGGCCCGCCGCGGCGGGGCGGGGCGGGCGGCGGCCGGGGCCAGGGAGCGGAGCGCGCCGCGGTCGACCTTGCCGGTCGACGTCCTGGGCAGCCGGTCGAGCACGGCGTAGCGGGCCGGCACCAGGGCGGCCGGCAGCCGCGCCGCGGCGAAGGCGCGCAGTTCCTCCGCAGTCGCCGTTCCCGCCGTGTAGCCGACGAGGGCCGCACCGGCGCTGCCCGGGTCGTGCACGGCGACGGCCGCCTCGCGGACGCCTGGGCACTCGGCGAGCACCGCCGCGACCTCGCCCGGCTCGATCCGCACCCCTCTGAGCTTGACCTGGTCGTCGTCGCGGCCGAGGAAGACCAGTGAGCCGTCGGGACGGCGGCGGGCGAGGTCCCCGGTGCGGTAGCGGCGCTCCCCGCCCGCTGCGGGGACGAAGCGCTCGGCGGTCCGCCCGGGGGCGTGCGCGTAGCCCCGGGCCAGCCCGGGCCCGCGCAGGAACAGCTCGCCGGGCACGCCGATGTCGGCCGGGCGGTCCTGCGGGCCCAGCACCTCGGCCGCGCCGCCGGGCAGCGGCCGGCCGATGGAGACGATGCCGGGTCCGCGCGGGTCGATCCGGGCCGCGGTCGAGTAGGTGGTGTCCTCCGTCGGGCCGTAGAGGTTGAGCAGCCGTACGCCGTCCCCGATCCGGGCGGCCAGCGCGGCGGGCAGCCGCTCGCCGGCCAGGTTCACGGCCCGCACCGACGCGGGCAGACCGTCGCGCAGCAGCTCGGCCATCAGCGAGGGCACCGTGTTGACGAGGGTGGCGTGCTCGCGCTCGGGCAGCCGCGGCAGGTCGAGGGTGTGCCCGGCCAGCAGCACGGTTCCGCCGGCCGCCAGCGGCACCAGCAGTTCGAACGCCGACAGATCGAAGGTGAGCGGGGTCCCGGCGAGCACCCCGGCCAGCTCCTGCCGCCCGAATGCCGACACCCCCCAGTCGGCCAGCGCCGCCAGCCCGCCCCTGGTGAGGTCGACGCCCTTGGGCCGGCCGGTGGAGCCGGAGGTGAACAGGGTGTAGGCGAGCTGGGCCGGGTGGGCGGGCTCAGGGGTCGCAAGCGGCCCCGCGCCGGGCCGGGCCGCGTCGAGCCGCAGCACCGGGGCGGCGCCGGCCAAGTGCGCGGCGGCGGTGTCCGCGTCGGCCAGCACCAGGGCGGGCCTCAGCTCCGCCAGCAGCATCCGCACGCGTGCGGGCGGCTGGGCGGTGTCGACGGGGCAGTAGGCGCCGCCCGCCCACAGCACCCCGAGCAGCCCCGCGAGCAGTTCGGGGGTGCGGGCGGCCGCGACGGCGACCCGCGTCTCGGGTCCCACTCCCTGCTCGCGCAGCTTCCCCGCGACCGCCGCGGCCGCCGCGGTCAGCGCGGCGTAGGTCACGGCGTGCCCGCCCTGGCGCACGGCCACCGCGTCGGGGACGCGCCGCGCGGTGGCGGCGACCCGCTCCACCAGGTCGGCGGGCGGTGCGGCGACCGCGAGCCGGCCCGTGCCGGCGACAGGGCCGCCGCTGCCGGACAGCGCCGACAGGCGCAGCGCCGGATCGGCGAGCACCGCCTCCACGCACCGCGCGTAGCGGTCGGCGATCGCGCCGGCACCCGCGTCGTCGAGCAGGTCGGCGGCGTAGCGCACCACCAGCACGAGGCCGTCGGCGGTCGGACCGACCTCCACCGCCAGGTCCACGGGCAGGTCGGGTGGCGGCAGTGGGAGTGTACGGGCCGGCAGCCCGGCGAGTTCCACGGCGCGGCCGGGCGCGCCGATCGCGACCGCGGCGGCCGAGGCGCCGGCGAAGGCGGGCGGGCTGTGGAAGACGAACATCACGTCGTACAGCGGGTTGCGCCCGTCGGTCCGGGAGGCGCCCACCGCTTGGACCACCGAGGCGAAGGGCAGGTCCTGGTGGTCGAGGGCGGCGAGGACCGTGGCGTGCACCCGGGCGAGCAGTTCGTCGAAGCGCGGATCGCCGGCCACGCGCGTGCGGAGCGCCAGGGGGTTGGCGAAGAAGCCGACGGCCGACCGGGCGGCCGTGTCGCGCCGTCCGGCGGCCGGGCTGCCCACCACCACGTCGGAGCCGTCGCCGTAGCCGGCCAGCACCGCTTTGAGCACGGCGAGCAGCACCGTGTAGGTGGTGGTGCCGTGGCGCTCGGCGAGCGCGCGCGGCGCGGCGGGGTCGGCGAGCCGCAGCTCGCGGACGACCGCGCCGGCCGCCAGGCGGGCGGGGCCCGTGCGGTGGCGCTCCGCGGGCAGCGGCGTCGGCCGGTGCCCGCCGGCCAGCGCCGCCGCCCACCACCGCCGGTCGTCCTCGCCTCCGCCGGCCGGCGGAGGCGGCGCCCATCCGGCCGCCGCGGGCAGCTCCGGGGTGCGGCCGGCCGCGAAGGCGCGGTAGGCGGTGTCGAACTCCGCCAGCAGCAGTGTGGCCGACCACAGGTCGACGGCGGCGTGGTGCGCGGCGACGGCGAGCAGGTCGTGGTCGCGGCGGCGCAGCAGCGCCGCCCGCAGCAGCGGCGGGCGCGTCAGGTCGAAGGGGGCGGCGGTGCGGGCCAGGGCGGCGTCGACCTCCGCGGGGTCCCAGTCCGACGCCTCTGCCACGCGCAGTTCCGCGGCGGCCTCGGTGACGCGCGCCTCGGGTGCGCCGTCCCGGCCCACCAGTGCGGTGCGCAGCTGCGGATGGCGGGCGACGAGCAGGTCCAGGGTGCGCCGCAGCGCTCCGGCGTCGAGCCGCCCCTCGACGCGGAAGGCGCGAGCCAGCACATGCGCGGTGGTGCCGGGGTGGCGCTGCTCCAGGAACCAGGTGGCCGCCTGGGACGGGGTGGCGCCCGGCACCGCGGCTGCTTCGGCGGGCGACGCGGACCGCGGCGCGGCGGGCTCGTCGACGATGCGGTCGGCGACCAGCCCGGCCAGTTCGGCCACGGTGGCCGCCCCGTACAGTTCGCGCAGGTCGATGCGCGCCGCCCAGCGCGCGGCGATGTCGCCCTGGAGCTGGGCGGCGGTCAGGGAGTCCAGGCCGCAGGCGGCCAGCGGGGTGTCCCCCGAGATCCGCTCGGCCGCCGTCCCCGTCGCCGATGACAGCCAGGCCGCGAGCGAGGCGGCGACGGCCGCCGCTCGGCGCTCGGGGGCGAGCCCGGCCAGCGCGCGGTGGGCGACCAGGCCCGATGGCGCGGTCCTGCCGTTCAGCCCCTCGGGCACGCGCTCTTCCACCACCACGGCGAAGCCGTCGGACAGGTAGCGTTCGCGTGCGGTCGAGCGGCGTACCTTGCCGCTCGTCGTACGCGGCAGGGCGCCTCTGGCGACGAGGGCGACCGCGTGGGGGCGCACCCGCGCCGCTTCGGCCACCGCCGCCCGGACGCCGTCGAGCAGTTCCAGGCAGCGCTCCGGGTCGCGTACGCCCCTGGGGAGTTCGGCCAGCACGACGATGCGCTCCTCACCGCCGCTGTCGACGCCGAAGGCCGCCGCGGTGGAGCCGGCCAGCTCGGGCACCCCGGCGCGCACCGCCTCCTCCAGATCCTCAGGGAACACATTGCGCCCCCTGACCACGATCATGTCCGTGGCCCTGCCGTTGATGTAGAGCTCACCGTCGCGCTGGAAGCCGAGGTCGCCGGTGCGCAGCCAGCCGTCGGCGGTGAACGCGGCGGCGGTCGCCTCGGGCCGGTTCCAGTAACCCGCCGTGACGCTCGGCCCCGCGATGCGGATCTCGCCCGTCTCGCCCGCGGCCGCCGGCGCGCCGCTCACCGGGTCCACCACGGCCACGCGGTGCCCCGCCACCGCGGTTCCCGCGGCCACCAGCTCGGTGCCGCCCGCGTCGCGCACGGTGGCGGCTCCCGCGCCCCGCCGTCCTCCGGTGGCGATCAGGGTCGTCTCCGCCAGGCCGTAGCAGGGGTAGAAGGCGCCGGGCCGGAAGCCCGAGCCGGCGAAGGCGGCGGCGAAGCGCTCCAGCGTGCGCGGGCGTACCGGATCGGAGCCGATGAAGGCCAGCTCCCAGGCCGACAGGTCGAGGGCGGCGCGCTCGGCCGCGGTACTGCGGGCGACACACGCCTCGTAGGCGAAGTTCGGACCGCCCGACGCGGTGGCCCGTTCCTCGGCGACCGCCCTCAGCCACTCCATCGGGTCGCGGGCGAAGATCTGGGGCGGCATGAGCGTGACCGGGATACCGGTCCACAGCGGGGCCAGGATGCCGCCGATCAGCCCCATGTCGTGGTAGGGAGGCAGCCACAGCAGCACCCGGTCGTCCTCGTCGAGGGCCATGGCGGTGCGGATCGCCTCCAGGTTGGCCGCCAGGCTGGCGTGGGTCACCATCACGCCCTTGGGGGCCCCGGTCGAACCGGACGTGTACTGGAGGAAGGCGAGCTCCTCCGCCGGGCCGCCGCGGTCGGGCGTGTCGACCGCGACGAGCCCGTCAGCGGTGATGGCCGCCCGGGCGCCGGCGTCGGCGATGACGGGATGCCGTGCCAGGTCGGCCGCGCCGCCCCGTCCGCTGGTGGCGGGCGGGACCGGCACGGCCACCGCGCCGGCCCGCTGGCAGGCGAGGAAGCCGACGACGTACTCGGGTCCCGGCGGCAGGTACAGCGCCACCCGCTCACCGCGCCCGGCCAGCGAGCCCATCTCCGCGGCTCTGCGCTCGACCTCGGCGGCGAGGGCGCCGTAGGTCAGCGACCGGGTGTCGGAGCCGGGCCTCCGGAAACGGTAGGCGGTCCGGTGCGGCGACTCGGCCGCACGCCGGTCCAGAACGCGGGCGAGGTCGGACGTGCGCTGGTGGACTCCCACGGTCGCTCCGTTTTGCTCGTCTTCACACTTCAGGCGAGAGTGCCGAGCCTTTCGGCCCGACTTTGCAGTTCTTCGGCCAGGCTCAGCCAGGCCGTGGCGCATTCGGTCGCGATCTGGGCGACGGCGGGGATACAGTGCGAGGGGACGGAGTCGGCGATTTCCTGCCATGATCCGCTCTGCACGATCCGGGATCCGAGCCATCGGACCATATGTCGTCCAGATTCCGAATATCGCACCGACGGGTCTTTCCTGAGATTATCCAGCAGTACCGCAGGGTCGACACCGTTCCGCGGTCGCGGCCGGTTCAGCGAGATAGTGCTATGCGCGGGTTCACGTTTACCTTTGCGCACGCCTTCGGGGATGGGATCGCGCCCCTCGTCGATCCGCTTGCGCACGTCGCGCGCCGTTCCCACCGATATCCCGGCGTTTCGGGCGATCTCGCGCAGGGAAGCCTCAGGACGCCGGGCGATCAGCTCGGCCGCGCGCCGGCGCCCGTCGGCGAAGTTGAGCGGTCGGGTCTTCCCGTCGCGCCCGACACGGCTGTGCAACTGCGGTATCTCCTCGGTTGCACTGGCGCGTATACCGCGGATGGTGCGCGCGGAGAGTCCGGCGACCGCGGCGATCGACCGGTCCGACCACTGCGGATACAGGTCGAGGATGCGCTTGGCCGCGGCATGGCGGTCCGACAGCGACAGCGGGAGCCCGTAGGCGATATTGGCCTCCACGGCGCGCACGAACGCCTCGCTCGCATCGCCGTCGAAGAAGGTGGCGGAGATCTTCTCGTCGCCGCGCATGATCGCCGCCCTGACGCGGTGCATGCCGTCGATGACCCGCATGGTCGAGCGGTGGACCAGAATGGCCGGAAGTCGCGCGTCGGTCTCGGCCAGAATTTGAGTGTGGTCGACATCCTCACCAAGGAGCCGGGGGGAGCCGTCCAGCACGAGCGAGTCGATATCAAGTAGCACTGAATTATTCTCAGTGGCTTCTACGTTACCTTCCGAGCAAAACAAAACGCACTCCCCCGGGGTTACCGCAGGTTCCGCACGAACAAGGTAACTGTAAGCGAGATAACCATTGATCATCAATATTTACAATCCTCATGTCTTTCTCAAACGCCCCAATGTATACTTTCGAAGTTTTGCCTCCAGCGCACAACGCACCGCAATGAAAGCATCACCGATCGTGTTCTTCCATGATCAACCGGACATACCACCGGCCTGCACCCGGCGCACATGAGACCAATGCGCGGCGGCCCGCGGTCCGGGTGCCGCGACGCGCCGAGCGGGCCGACGGGCGCCACCGCGCCCTCCGGTGCACGGCGGCTCCTGGTGCACTCGGTCCGCACGCCGTTACATTCCGATCAGCACGGCCGCGGCGAGACGCGGCGCGTCCGCGCGATATGCACCCCGTCCCGCCAGGGAGGCACGGTGACCCGGACATCCCTCGGCCCGGCCTTCCAGCGGCTCTGGCTGGCGTCGGGCCTGTCCAACACCGCCGACGGCGTCATCGCGGTGGGCGTTCCCATCCTCGCGGTGGGCCTCACCCGCTCCCCGCTGCTCGTCTCGCTGCTCACCACCGCGCTCACCACGCCCTGGCTCATCCTCACCCTGCACGCCGGCGTGCTGGCCGACCGCTACGACAGGCGGCTCATCGTGCTGCTGGCCGGCTGCTGCCGCGCCGTCGCGCTCGGCGCCGCCGCGGTGGCGGCCGCCGCGGGCCTGCTCAGCCTGCCGCTGCTGTACGCCGTCGTGATCGTGATCGGCTGCGCCCAGGTCTTCGGAGACACCACCACGCAGTCGCTGGTCCCCATGACCGTCGCCAAGGAGCGGCTGGGCGCCGCCAACGGGCGCTTGTTCGCGGTGCAGACCATCGGCGATGCCTTCCTGGGCGCGCCGATCGGCGGCGTCCTGGTCGGCGTGGCCGCCGCGGCGGTGTTCGGCCTGCCCGGCGTCCTGTACGCGGTGGCCGTCGTCCTCCTACTGGCGATGCCGGGCCGCTACCGCGCCCCGGCCGCCCCGGCGCGCCCCATGAGGGCCGATATCGCCGAGGGCCTCCGCTACCTCGGACGGCATCGCGTGCTGCGCGCCCTCGCCGTCTACGCCGGCGCGTGGAACTTCGCCACCACCGCCTACATGGCCGTCCTAGTGCTGTGGGTGGTCGGCCCCGAGTCGGCCGTGGGGCTCAGCCCGGCCGGCTTCGGGCTGCTTGGCGTGGCCTTGGCCGCGGGTGCCGTCGCCGGCTCGCTGGCGGCCGAGCGCTTCGCCGGACTGGTCGGCGAGACCCGCCTGCTGCTCACCGCGAACGTCACCGGCGCGCTGATCATGGTCGTCCCCGTCCTGGCCCCCACCCCGTGGGCGCTCTTCCCGGCCGCGGCCGCCGTCGGCGCCACCCAGATGGGCGCCAATGTCATCGTGGTGTCGCTGCGGCAGCGGCTCATCCCCGACCCGCTGCTCGGCCGCGTGAACGCCAGCTACCGGCTCATCGGCGAGGGCAGCACCCCCCTGGGCGCCGCCGCGGGCGGGGCGGTCGCCGCCCTGGCCGGACTCCCCGTACTGTTCTGCCTGGCCGCCGCCGGCTGTCTGGCCGCCGGCCTGTACGCGGGCCGCATGGTGACCGCCCGGTCGGTGGCCGCCGTCGAACTCCAGGGATCGGACTGACACCGAGGTGCCGATCGCCAACACCGTCACCACGAACGGCGCGTGCGTCTGGTGGAGCGGGGCGAGCATCGGATTCTGAAACGCCCGGAGCGCGCCCCGGTAAGCGCCTTCTACACCTCGTGTACCCATCACCGCACGGCGTACGACGGGGATTCGCCCAGCCGACACCGCTGAGACCGGCAGACGCGATCAGGCGCGCTCCCCGAACGGGCTCGACGGATACCGGACGGTGGGAGGATCCCGCCGCGGATCACCGCTGGTCCGGAGTGGGTGGGACCGCGAGGAAGCGCCGCGCCAGGCCGATGCCGACCGGGTGGGTGGCGATCCGCAGGCCCAGGACGCGTGCCCGCACGCCCAGCGGGGTGGCGGCGACGAAGACGCCGCGCAGCCGGCGGCCCTGCCGGCCCCAGCGTTCGGCGACCGGTCGCAGCCGCCGCTCCCACGCCTCCAGCGCGGCCGGCACATCGCCGGGCTGACGGTCCAGCTCGTCGCCCAGCGCCTCGGCGCCGCCGACCGCCAGTGACGAGCCGAAGCCCGCGAACAGGCTCACGCACCAGGCGGCATCGCCGGCCGGCACGACGCGGCCGACGCTCCACCGGTCGGCCCGGACCTGACTGACCTGGTCGAAGTAGACGTCCGCCTCGTTCCGCTCCGCCGCGTCGAGCAGTTCGGGAACCACCCAGCCCAGATCTCCGTAGCGGTGGCGCAGTGTCGCCGCGGCGCCCGCGGCCAGTTCGGCCTCGGCGTCGCCAGTGCGGAAGATGAAGAAGGCCGCCGCCTGGCGGCCCGGCGGTGTGATCACGCTGACGCCGCGCCGGACCAGCGGCAGGGCGATGCTCGTGCCCGGGTCGATACCGCTGGGGACCTCGGGCAGCGGGACGATCGCGATGGCGGTGCCGAAGTCGTGGCGGAAGCCCTCCTCGGGCCCGAAGACCAGGGAGCGCACTCGCGAGTGCAGCCCGTCGGCGCCGACGAGCAGGTCGGCCCGCTCCCGGGTGCCGTCGCTCAGGGTGGCCGTCACTCCCCCGGCGTCCTGCTCGATGGCCGTGACCGTGGTGCCGAACCGCACGTCGGGCGGTTCGTCCAGCGCCTCGAACAGCACGGATTCCAGATCGCCGCGGAAGATGGAGACCTGCCGCTCGCCGAGCAGGTCGGTCTGGGCGCGCACGCCCATGGTCGCCTCCACCCGGCCGTCGCGGTCGACGTAGCGCAGTTCGACGGGCTCCGGCTCAGCGGCGTGCACGGCGGCCGCGAGGCCCATGCGCTCGGCGGCGTCGTAGCCCAGGTCGGAGAAGTTCACCAGGTAGCCGCCGCCGCGCCGCGCCGGCGCGCGCTCCACGACCAGGACCTCCCAGCCGCCGGTCCGCAGCCGCAGCGCGACGGCCAGTCCCGCGATCCCCGCTCCGACGACCAGTGCGCGGCGGGACGCGCGGCTTCCGCTGTTCGGCATGACCTCTCCTCATCACAGGTGTGGTGTCACGCCGACCAGGCTTCCCGGCACTCCATCGGCGCCCGCCGCCTGACGGGGCCGAACGCCTCGGAATCTAGGCCCTCCCCGGCGGCCTGTAGAGGTCCGCGGGCGTCAAGAAAATGTCAACGGGCCCGGAATCCACAAGGGCGCGGGGCCGCCGCGCCGCGCCAGTCGTTCGTTCTCTTCGAAGGCTTCTCTACCTTGAACCACGCATCGGTCCCGGTCCGGTCGATGGTGCGGCGCATGGCGGGTCGGCGACGCGGCCGCCGACCCGCGCCTGTCACCGGGCGGCGCGCAGCACCTCTCGGGTCAGCGGACTGAGCGCGATGGGCTCGTCCTCGCCCACGATCACTGTGCCGCCGATGTGGGTGAGGTGGCGGTCGAAGGCGTACTGCGGTTCCAGGACGAAGCACATCCCCGGTTCCAGCAGCAGGTCGGCCATGGAGGTGGGGTGGCCGGACACAGGAGGATAGGCGTCCGCGCCGGGGAGCGTGCTGATGTCCCCGCGCCCCTTGCCGAGCACGAGGCCCGGGTTGAGCGAGTGGACGGTGATGAGGTACATCTGGCCGTCGTGTGCGTCGAGCGGCGCGTGCATCGCCTCCACGACCTCGCCGAAGGTACGGCCCGGACGCAGTACCGCCAGGCCGGCGTCGTAGGACTTCCGCGCGATCTCGCCCGCCCGCCAGTAGTCCTCGTGCACGTCGCCGACGGCGATGGTGACCTGGTGCTGCGTATGGCGCCCTCCGAACTGGGAGAACACCTCGGCGTAGATGACGTCGCCGTCGGCCAGCAGGCGCGGTGCCTCCGCGCGGTAGCCCCACGCGGGCAGGCCCGATGCGACTCCGTTCGGTCCGGACGACAGGTGCATGGCCGAGGGGAGCGTCCCGCGCCGGTAGCCCGCCGCCATACCGGCGGCGTAGACCTCCGCCTCCGACACGCCCGGGCCCGCGGCGTCGACCATCGCCCGCACCATGGCGTCTCCGATCTCCGCGGAGCGCCGCACAAGCGCCATCTCCTCGTCACCGAGCCGCATCGTCATCACGGCGACGGCGAGGTCGACCGGCCGGAAGCCGGCGTCCGGGAACCGCTCCAGGACGCGGCTCCACAAGGTGTGGGGCAGCACGCCTTCAGGGTGCCACGGCAGGTGCGGCCCGAGTCCGACGACGCCGATGTTCCCCTTGCCGAGGCCCAGCTCGGTGAGGGTGGCCGCGATCGCGGCAAAGCCGCGGAAGGCCCTGATGTTCCGCGGCGGGATCCACGGCTCGTGACCGCGCCGGCTCGACTCCAGGCGGTCCAGGATGAACCCCGGCCCCGGCAGGTGCGCGATCGGCTCACCGTCTCGCGGGAAGACGACCGTCGTCCCGGGGCGGTCGTTGGTGAACCAGGTGTCGTAGGCGACCGGGGCCGGGCCCGCGTCCTCGTGCTCGCCGAAGACCAGCAGCGCGTCCAGGCCCTCGCGCGCCATGAGCGCCCGGGCCAGGTCCCAGCGGCGGTCGCGCTCGGCCGGTGAGAGGGTGGGTACCGCGGTTTCGTTCATCGTCTCGTCTCCTCGGTGGTCAACGTGGTGGCCGTCCCCTCGGGACGGGTGGCCGGCAGCGAAGGTCTCGGGCCGGTCAGACGCGGACGCCGGTCAGCACCTCGCTGTCGGCCCAGAGACCATCGGCGCGGACGGTGTCGTAGGACTCCTCCGACGAGCGGATCGGCGTGCGGCCGTTGTAGTACCGGCCCGTGACCGCTGCGAGCTCCGGTGCGGTCGCCAGCCAGGCGAGCGCGCCGCCCGCCTCCGGGGCCGATCTGATGTTGGGCCCCACCACCCGGTGCAGCAGCCAGGGCGCGCGCGGGAGCACGTGGTCGGCGATGAACCTCAGCGGGGCAGGCAGCGAGCGGCCCAGGGAGGTGCCCAGCACCATGCCGGGGTCGAAGGCGTTGGCCGTGACACCGTCGGGCAGCCGGCGGGCCAGGGCGTAGGTGAAGTAGAGGTTCGCGAGCTTGGAGGTGCTGTAGCGGCGCTGCCCGGCGACGAGCGTGCTGTCCGACTCGGCCGACGGCCCGAGTTCGCCCCGCGCCAGGGCCTGCGCGCTGCTCCACGCCGGGCTGGGCCCCGCATTGGCCGGGTCGTGGGTACCGCTGGAGGTCACGACGACGCGCGCCGGGGCCTTCAGTACGGGCAGCAGCGCGTTGACCAGGGCGAAGTGGCCCAGGTGGTTGACACCGAAGGTGGCCTCGAAGCCGTCGGCCGTGCGGGTGAGCTTGGTGCCCATCTGCACGCCCGCGTTGCACACCAGGGCGTGCGGCCGGGGGATCGAGCCCGACTCCACGCGGCCGGTCAGCGCCGCGGCGAACTCCCGGACGGAGGCGAGCGACGACAGGTCCATCGCCATCGCCTCCACCGTGCCGCCATGCGCGGCGGCGGCGGTCAGTGAAGCCACGGCCTCTTGGCCCCGGGCGGTGTCGCGGACGGGCAGCACCACGTGCCACCGGCCGTGCTCGCCGCTGAGGATCGCGGTGGCCGCGGCGAGTCCGATGCCGCTGCTGCCACCGGTGATGACGATCGTGCGGGCCTCGCCCGCGGTCTGATGTGCCATTGCCGTCCACTCCTTCGGTCGTCGCCGGTCGACGGTCGTCGTGGCGTCGACACTCAGCCTGGCGCGGATCGGTGACACGTTGAATAATTGTGAAGCGCTATTTCTTGTGCGAGAGTGTCACTCGTGAGGGACCAGCTGTCGGAGGTGTTCGACCTCGTCGAAATCCGCGGTCTCGTGTCGGGCGGCTTCGCCGCCCATGGACGGTGGGAGGCACGCAGGCCGTGCCGCGACATGCTGAAGCTCATCGCCATGGTGTCCGGCCACGGCCGACTGCTCACCGACGGTCTCGACGAGCCGGTCCATCTCGCCGCCGGTGACATCGCCATCCTCAACTACCGCACGTGGCTCCGGCACGAGGGCGGAGACCCGGGTCCCGGCCCGCGCCACCGGATCGGCCCCGAGGAGAACTTCACCGGCCTCACCGAGGCGGACCGCAGCACCGACGATGTCGTGATCGGCATCGCCGTGGACATCAACCCGGCCGGCCGCGAACTGCTGCTGCAGCGGCTGCCGCCCGTGGGAGTCGTCAAGGCCTCGGCGGCGGCTCCGCTGCGCATCCTCCTCGACCAGCTCTTCGGCGAGGTCGCGGGCAACCGCACCGGCTCCGCCTTCGCCGTCCGGCAGTACGGCCAGCTTCTCGTGCTCGAGGTGCTGCGCGCCTACCTGGACCAGACCGAGGCGCCGCCGGGCTGGCTCCGGGTGCTGACCGATGACCGGCTGCGCCCCGCCCTGGCCCTCATGCACGCCGAGCCCGCCACATCCTGGAGCCTGGAGGACCTGGCGCGCGCCGCCGCGATGTCCCGCTCGTCCTTCGCCCGCCGCTTCCGCGCCGCGGCGGGCATGCCGCCGCTCACCTACCTCAGCCGCTACCGCATGCTCCTGGCGCAGCGCGCCCTGAGGCACAGCGACGCACGCGTCGGCTCCCTGGCGGCCGACCTGGGCTATGCCTCCGAGGCGGCGTTCAGCAACGCCTTCAAGCGCGAGATCGGCGAATCCCCGCTGCGCTACCGGCACCGCGTGCGCGGCGAACTGCCCGGACGCGAGCAGGCCGCCCTTGCGTGAACGGAGCGGAGACCGCCTGCCTTCAGGTGCCGGCAACCGTCACTGAAAGTGACAGAATCCGCATCGGCCTGCCGTTTCCGAGCGTCGTATCGGTGCGGCTCGCGCAGGCCGGGAGCCGAGGGGTCACGGTCGGACGGGAGGAATTCGATGTCCTCGGGCCAGGGGATGTCGGGGTCGGCGTCCGACGGCGGGCGCCGCGCCGGGTGGGCGCGGCGCGGGGTTTCGCCGGCGCGCTGGTCGGTCAGCTTGCGCGGCGCACGCTGAGTTCGACCTCGTACTTGCCGGTGTACTGGTTCTCGTGCTCATCGCCCCAGTCGTCGATCCATGTCTGCACCAGGGTGGAGCGGTCCCACGTGGGCCCCTCCGGGAAGTTGAAGTAGACGAAGTCGGCGGCGATGAGGTCGTCGGTGAGCCAGGACGTGATGATGTCGACGAGGCCGAAGACCAGGCCGATGGCGTGTCCGATGTAGTACGGGCGCTTGGTCGGTTCCTGCAGCGCCTCCTCGATGTCCTTGGAGACCTGTTTGGCGATCTTGTGGAACTCGCCCAGGAAATCCGGGTCCTTGTGGTCTTCCTCCCATGCCTGCACCCCGAAGAACATTTCATTGAGCGGAATGAAGCCGCCCTTGCCGTCCGGCATCAGGACAGTGAAGTTAGAGACATCCTCGTTGTAATCCTTCTCGACATCGTTGTTGAATCCTTCCACCGTCTTGGAGCGGCCGGCGGGATCGCACATTCGCGGAGAGTTGCTTATGACCTCGAAGGTGAAGTAGACCTCGTCATCGCCGGGCTCGCCGGCCGTGACGCGGAGGCATTTCACTTTCCCCAGGTGCAGGACGCATGTGTGCTCCGGCGCCGTACGTTCGGCATCGGCGGATCCGCCCACCATCACGGTGGTGTGCTGCGGCTTCTTGGGCGGGACCGGGATGAGTCGGGTCCAACCGTGGCGCTGGACCTCCGGCCCTTTCGGCTTCTTCGGCTTCTTGCCGATCTCGGTCTGTTTGGCGACATTGGGCATGTTCTGGATCACGTTCCACACCTCGGGCATCCACGCGACCGCGTCCTTGTGCGTGACGGTGGAGTCGGGCGTGAGGTGCGCGACCTTCTCCGGGAACAGGGCATTGCGCTGGTCGGTGGAGAGTTCGGCGAATGCCTTGCCCCACTTCCCGGTCTCGCCCTCGTGGGGCATGGCGATCTTGGCCAGGCGCAGCAGCGACGCTTCGAGCTTGCTCAGCTCCTTTTTCGTCACCGCCTTGTGGCAGGCGTTGAGCATCACCGGCGTCAGGTAGTTGACCCGCCGGTTGGCCGCCAAGCGCTGGGCGCCCAGCCGGTGATGGTCCTCATCGTTCTTCTCCGGCACCCTGCCTGATCGCGCCCACACGACATCGGTAGGGCTGCTGGACTCCTTCGCCGCGGCGGCCAGCCGTGCCCTCAACCGCTCCGCGTCCATCTTGGTCATACGAGTCTCCGTCCATCCATGCGCGCCCGACGAATTCAGACATAAAAAGCGCGCGACCGGGAACACGCGGCAATCTGTTTTCGGCGTGTCGCCGCCCACATACCCGCCGCACCGCCTTACACGCGGCCGACGAGAGTTGAGACGGTAAATTGACGGCAACATATTCAATTCATGAGCACAATCAAATTGCCGACACGGAAATATTTTCCAGTCGCGTAGACCTGTCCCCCATCGGAGGAGACGGCGATGCGGGTTCCTGGTCACTGAGTTCGTCGAGCCGTTGCCAGGTGGCGTTATCGACCGTTTCGGTGAAGGCGACCACGTGCGCGTCAAGCGCACCGTCCAGGTCTCCCCTATCCAGGCGGACCCTGCCGAGGTTCTCGTTGCGTGGTGTCAGGCTGTCAGCGTCCTTGTGATCGGGGAGACCGGTGCGAGGATGTGGTATGGCCGATGTCGAGTTGATCGCCGTTCCGTTCGATGGCTATGGCCGAGCCGGTCACCAGGCGGCCGCGGCGGAAGCGCTGCGCGGTTCGGGCCTGCCGGCGGCGCTCGGTCCGTACCGGGTGGTCGAGTCCGAGCCGCTGGCATTGCCCGAGGGGACGGGCGAGCGCGGTGCGGACACCTCGCTGGTCAACGAGCCGGCTCTGGTCGCGATGAGTGAGCAGGTGGGCGAGCGGGTGGCCGCCGCCGTCACCGCAGGGCGGTTCCCGGTCGTCTACGGCGGGGACTGCACCACGCTGCTGGGCATCATCCCGGCACTGCGCGCCGACGGACGGGTAGGGCTGCTGTTCTTCGACGGCCACGAGGACACCATGCCGCTGGACGTCTCCGAGGACGGCGAGGCGGCCAACACCGAGATCGGGCTGCTGCTCGGCCTGACCGGACGACTGCTGCGCGGGCCGCTGGCCGCGCGCCTGCCGGCGCTGGGTCTCGAGGAGCTGGCCATGCTCGGACCGCGAGACGCGGGCTGGCGGCGGCAGTTCAACGTCGCCTCACTGCGCGACCTCGGGGTGTGGATGCGCGACTGGCACGAGGTGGACGCGGATCCGGAGGGATCCGGCGCGCGGGCCGCGGCGCATCTGCAGCGGCACACCGCACGGTGGTGGCTGCACATCGACCTCGACGTGCTGGACCCCGAGGAGTTCCCTGCCCAGGGATTTCCCGACATCCCCGACGAGCCCGGTGGCCTGACGTGGCAGCAGCTCACCTCGGCCGCCACCGGTGCCCTCCGGGAAGGAGGCTGCATCGGCTGCAGTGTCGCCATCTACGACCCCGACCAGGACGGTGATCGCGCCGGAGCCGGCCGGATTTGCGACTTCATCGCCGAGGTCATCGCCACACGGTCACCAGGCCGGGACCAAAGGCGGTAGGTACGGACCCCGCCGCGCCCCCGGCCGCGAAGGCGCCTTCCGCGCCACCGCGGGACGCCGCAGGCGACCGCGGCCGTGTTCGCCGGTCTTGCCGAGACCTGGGCCGGGACCGGGCCTGCGGCCCCGTGGCCGGTCGAGGCCGCGCACTCCTTCGACTGAGCGTGGTGCGAGCCGATCGGTAGGCGCTATGTTGGCCGGATGCCGAATGTGCCGCCGCAGCGCAGTGACGCCGCGCCGAATGGAGGCGTCCGCTGGTGGACGCTCATCGGCCCCGCTATGACCACGATCATCGGTGCGTTCCTGGTGACCGCGGTGTACGGCACCGAGCAGATGCCGCGGATGCAACTCGAACTCCTCCTGTCGGGCCAGCAGTTCCTGCTGCAGGGCGTGGTCGCGTACGTGGTCGCGGCGGCTGTGGCCCTTCCCGTCGGGTTCCTGCTCGGCGCCCGGTTCCCGACGGCGGTGACCGTCGCCGCCGTCGTGCTCATGGCGATCGGCGTGCTGCTGACGGCCTTCGCCGCGGGCGGCGGCATGATGACGGTGGGGCGGGTGCTCACCGGACTCGGCGCGGGCGCGGCCGCCGGAGTGATCGGGGCACTGGCACGGCGGATCGGGCGGTGGGGGGCCGTCGCGGCCATGGTCGTCGTGGCCTTCGGCCTCCTGTCCATCGTGGCCGCCCCGTTCGTCAGCCAGATGTTCTCCGACGCGTTCGGCTTCCGCACCACGTTCTTCGCCGCGATTCCGCTGCTGCTAGCCGCACTGCTCGCCACCGCCATCAGCGCGCTGGTGAGCTACGCCCTGGCCCCGCGCCCTGCCCGGCCGGGCCCCTACGGCATGCCGAACCCGCCACAGGGGCCGCATCGCTGAACGCGCACGCGCCACTCGATCACGAACCCAACGGCGAACAGTCGCTGAAGGTAGCCCGTTCGAGCTGAGCGCGATTCACGTCGATCACCTCCGACGCCGTCGCGCCGCCATCGTGGCACACGGACTGCACCACAGCACCGGCCGGAACCGGGCTGCCCGCACCCGACGGATCTCCTCCCCTCGACCGGGGGTACGGGAGACCGCGACCGGGCTCGCCATCACCCCACCAGCCCAGGGTCCGCACGGCGGCAATTTTGGCAACCGGTTGACACTTGCGATTTCCACCTGGTTAACTCCGCTCAGGCAATGGCTTGCATCGGTGTCTTCCCGGTATGGCGCGAGCGGTTCCGGTTGCACCCGATTGCCACCTTGACCGCCTGGCGGAGGGGTTGATCAATGACGGCGCATACGGCGAGATCGGCCCCGGGCACGGCGAATCCGCGGTTGATCAACATCGTGGGCTACGGTGCCGGCGACGCGGCCAACAACGTCGCCTTCATGCTCGCCACGCAGTTCCTGCTGCTGTACTACACCGACGTGGCGGGGATCAGCGCGGCCGCGGCGGGCACGCTGTTCCTCGTCCTGCGCGTCTTCGACGCCGTCACCGACGTGATAGCGGGCCGCATCGTGGACCGGACCGACAGCCGGTTCGGGAAGTTCCGCCCCTATCTGCTGTTCGGCTCTCTCCCGCTGCTGCTGCTCTCGGTGGCCACCTTCACCGTGCCGCGGATCGGCGAGACGGGCGTGCTGCTGTACGCGTACGCGACCTACGCGCTGCTCGGCCTGGCGTACACCTTCGTCAACATCCCGTACGGCTCCCTGGCCGCGGCGATGACCCAGGACCCGGCTGCACGCTCGAAACTCGCGGCGGCGCGGACCGTCGGCGGGACGGTCGTCGGCGCGGCCCTGAGCGCCGTCGTGGCGCCGCTGCTGTCGCGCACCACCGACCTGCAGGCATTCTTCACGACCGTCACGATCGTGCTGGTGTTCGTCGGCATGGCGCTCTACCTGTTCTGCTTCTTCACCGTGCGGGAGACCGTCAGGCGCGACATCCCGAAGGTGACGCTGCGGCAGTCCGTCCAGGTGCTCCGGACGAACCGCCCGCTGGTGTTCCTCTGCATCAGCTCGGTGCTCCTGCTGCTGGCGCAGTTCGCCAAGACGACCGCGCAGATCTACTACATGCGCGACGTCTTCGACGCGCTCGACCTCGTCCCGGTCCTTTCGGTCTCGCAGCTCGTGGTCACCTTCGCAATGGCGCCGATCGTCCCTTCGATCGTGCGGAAATGGGGAAAGCGGAACTCCTATATCGGCGCCGGAATCATCGCCGCGGTATTCAGTGCGGTCGCTTTCGCCGCACCCACCGTGTGGATCGCCATGGCCGCGCTGATGATCTCGCTGCCGGCCGTCATGGTGGTCAACATCGTCATCTGGGCGCTCGAAGCGGACACGGTGGAGTACGGCGAATGGCGGACCGGCGTCCGCGCCGAAGGGATCATCTACAGTGTCTTCTCCTTCACCCGGAAGGCGGGCCAGGCACTGGGCGCGAGTTTCGCCGCCTACGCGCTCGCCCTGACCGGGTACGTCGGCACCGCGGCGGCGCAGACGGAGAGCGCGCTCTGGGGCATCCGGGCCTCGGTCGGACTGCTGCCGGCCGTCTTCATCGCCGGAGCGGCGCTGATCATGCTGGCCTATCCGCTGACGGACTCCGTCCACCGCGAGCTCGTGCGCGAGATCGACGACCGCCGTACCCAGCCCGAGCCGGACGGGTCGGCGACCGCCGACCAGCCGCGGCCGCGCCCGGACGGAGGCGGCCACGGCGCGTGAAGCGGCCGCCGGGCGGCCGCTGAGGGGGCGCCGCCGAGCACCGGCCGTGTGCTCCGCGACGCCCCCTCAGCGCGTGTCGTCCGCCTCGGCTGTTCGCCGGGCCGGCGGTGCCGCCGGCCGGCGCGGTGGTCGCTCCCCGGTTCTCACCGCACCTGACCGGTCGGCACCGGGCCGCCGTCGATCGCGCTCGCCACGATGGCCTCGACCGTACCGCGGATGTCCACCGTGATCCCGGCTTCGTCGGGCTCCAGCGCCTCCAGGGTGCGCAGCTGGG
Organism: Allonocardiopsis opalescens; assembly: GCF_003002095.1. Lineage (GTDB taxonomy): Bacteria > Actinomycetota > Actinomycetes > Streptosporangiales > Streptosporangiaceae > Allonocardiopsis > Allonocardiopsis opalescens. The sequence goes on from NZ_PVZC01000007.1 coordinate 98,009, forward strand.
TGACGAGCAGGCTCATCGGCATGAAGTGGCCGGCGCGCCCGCTCAGGCGTTCGGCGATGGTCTCCTCGGTGCCGTCCAGGTGGACGAAGAAGACCGGAACGCCGGCGCCCCGCCGGATCCGGTCCCGGTACCCGCGCCGGAGCGCGGAACAGGCGATGACGGTGGTGGCGCCCGATGCCGAGCGCTCGCGCAACTTTGCGGCGACGCGGTCCAGCCAGGGCCGGCGGTCGGCGTCGTCCAGGGGGATCCCGGCGGACATCTTGCGGATGTTCTCGGCGGGATGGAGATCGTCGGCGTCCACGAAGCCTCCGCCGAGCGCCGCGGCGAGCCGCTCCCCCACGCTCGTCTTGCCCGCCCCCGAGACCCCCATGACCACGATGGCGGGGCCCGGCGCGCTCACCAGTCGTGCACCGTTCCGTCGTGCAACCGGTTGTACGGCAGGTACGCCTGGACGTAGGGGTACCGGCCGGCTCCGTCGACGTCGAGTTCGACGCCGAGGCCGGGCCGGTCGCCGGGGTGCAGGTAGCCGTCCTGCCAGGTGAAGGACTGCTCGAAGACCGCGTCGGTCTTCTCGCCGTGCTTCATGTACTCCTGGATGCCGAAGTTGTGGATGGCCAGCCCGAGGTGCATCGCGGCGGCCATCCCGACCGGGGAGATGTCGGTCGGGCCGTGCATGCCCGACTTGATCTGGTACTGCGAGGCGTAGTCGAGCACCTTCTTCAGGTGGGTGATCCCGCCGGTGTGGGTGACGGCGGAGCGCACGTAGTCGATGAGCTGCTCGCGGATGATCTGCTGGTAGTCCCAGACGGTGTTGAAGATCTCGCCGATCGCCAGAGGCGTCGTGGTGTGCCGGCGTACCAGGCGGAGCGCCTCCTGGTTCTCCGCGGGGGTGCAGTCCTCCAGCCAGAACAGGTCGTAGGGCTCCAGGCTCTTGCCGAGTCTGGCGGCCTGGATGGGGGTGAGCCGGTGGTGGGCGTCGTGCAGCAGGGGCAGCTCGGGGCCGAACTCGTTGCGCACGGCCTCGAAGACCGTCGGGATGTGCCGCAGGTAGGAGCGGGTGTCCCAGTCCTCCTCGTGCGGCAGGGCGCCGCGCTGGGCCGGCTCGTGGTCGTAGCGGACGCCCTTGTTCGCCTCGTAGGTGGCGTTCGAGGCGATCCCGTAGATCGACTTGAGTCCGGGGACACCGGTCTGCACCCGGATGGCCCGGTAGCCCTGCTCCTGGTGCGAGCGGATGGAGTCGAACAGCTCGTCGAGGGTCTTGCCCGAGGCGTGGCCGTAGGCGAGCAGCCCGCGGCGCGACGCGCCCCCGAGCAGCTGGTACACGGGCATGTTCGCCGTCTTACCCTTGATGTCCCACAGCGCCATGTCCACCGCGGCGATCGCCGCCATGGTCACCGGCCCGCGGCGCCAGTACGCGCCGCGGTAGAGGAACTGCCAGGTGTCCTCGATCCGGCTCTCGTCCCGGCCGATCAGCAGCGGGACGACGTGGTCCTTCAGGTAGGAGACCACGGCGAGTTCGCGCCCGTTCAAGGTGGCGTCGCCGAGGCCGGTGACGCCGTCGGCCGTCGTGAGCTTCAGCGTGACGAAGTTGCGGTCGGGGCTGGTGACGATGACCTCGGCCCTGTCGATGCTCATATGCCGTGCTTCCTCAGTTCGTCTCGTCGGGCGCGGACCCGGGTTTGCGGCAACCGATCGCCTTCCAGCGGGCGCGCAGCGCGAAGGCCGTCGACTTCGGCCGCCGGTCGCGGGTGAAGACGCCCTTCTTGTTGCCGTCCACCCGGTGGACGCCCTTGGAGGTCTGGAAGTCGGCGAAGTTCCAGATCTGCTCGCCGACGAACTGGGGAAACTCGTCGAAGACCCTGTGGTGCATCTCCAGGAAGGCGGTCTGGTACTCCTCGGTCCATGGCTGGTCCCAGACGGAATGAAGGCCCGCCTGGGTATCGGCACCGTACTCGGTCATCATGATCGGCTTGTCGACGCGGTCGATCCAGCCCCTGAGGTCCTGGCGCAGGTAGTCCTCAGCGGTGGCGAGGTCGCCGCTCGCCACGTACCAGCCGTAGTAGCGGTTCAGGCTGACCACGTCGAAGAGGTCGATGACCTGGTCGTTGCGGAAGGTGGCGAACAGGACGATCGCGTAGGTGAGGGGGCGCGTCGGGTCCAACTCGCGGGCCAGCTCGACCAGCGGCTCGAAGTACTCGCGCGCCCCGTCCTCGTTGGACGCCGGCTCGTTGGCGATGCACCACATCACCACGCTCGGGTGGTTCTTGTCGCGGGCGATGAGTTCGCGGATGTGCTGGGCGTGAGCGGCCCGCGTCTCGTCGTTGCAGGTGTCCGGCGAGAAGGTCGGCGTCGTCGGCCTACCGGTGAGCCCGCCCTGGACGCCGAGGTTGAGTCCCACGGCGGCGGTCTCGTCGATGACGACGATGCCGTGCCGGTCGGCGAACTCCAGCACCTCCTCGGCGTAGGGGTAGTGCGAGGTGCGGAAGGAGTTGGCGCCGATCCACTCCATGAGCTGGAAGTCGTGCACCAGGTAGGCGTCGTCGTGGCCCTTGCCGCGCACCGGGGTGTCCTCGTGCCTGCCGAAGCCGGTGAAGTAGAAGGGTTCGCCGTTGATGAGGAACTCGCGCCCGCGCACCTCGACCGTCCGGACGCCGAAGGGCTCCTCGTAGCGGTCCAGCACCGTGTCGCCGTCGAGCAGTTCCACCCGCAGCCGGTAGAGGTAGGCGGCACCCGGCTGCCAGAGCCGGACGCCCTCGATGCGGAGGGAGCCTTCGTCCCCGGTGCCGGCGGCGACCTCGGCGCCGGTCGCGTCGAGGACCGTCGCCCGCACCCGGGCCTCCCCGCTGTAGGCGACCCGGTAGTCCACGAGGCCGGCGCCGTCCGCGACGCCCGTGGTGATCACGATGTCGTCGACGCGCGTGCGCGGCGTGCTGTAGAGCCACACGGAGCGGGCGAGACCGGCGTAGTTGTAGAAGTCGTGCAGGTAGGTCTGGGTACGCCGGCCGTTTCGCGCCACGGTGATCGTTCCCGGCGGGATGGAGGTGTTGGTGAGCTCGTTGCACACGCCCACCGTCAGCCGGAACTCCCCGCCGGGCCGCACCAGGTCCGTCAGCTCGGCTTCGAACGGGGTGTAGCCGCCGACGTGCTCGGCGACCAGGGTGTCATCGACGTGGACGCGCCCCTCGTGCGTCGCCGCGTCCAGGCGCAGGACGACGCGCTCCCCGGCCCAGCCCCGCGGCACCCTGACCGTCCGCTGGTAGTAGACCCAGCCCACGTGGTCGCGGACGCGTGCGTCCACGAACTGGTCGTTGTAGCTGGCCGGGACGGCGACGTCGAGCGTGCCGGGGAGCACCCGGGCCCAGGGTTCGCCGCCGGCGTCGGTGTCGAGGGCGAACCGCCAGATCCCGTCGAGGTTCACCAGTTCGCGGGTGGCCGTGCTGCGGGGTTTCAGCATTGATTCCTCCTGCGGATACAGATCATCTCGCCTCGGCGGATCGCGAACGCGAGCATGTGGCAACCGATTGTCGACAATTGGGTGGTGCGGTACGGCCACTCGCGCCCGGAGGCCCCGCGCTAATCGAAATCCGACCGGAACCCGAGTGCGGCGAGCACCGCCGCACCGATCTCCGCGTCCTGCTCCGGCGTTCCGCCCGCGACTCCGAGTCCGCCGAGGTGCTTGCCGTCGACCGAGAGCGGGAAGCCCCCGCGGATATTGGTCAGCAGATTGCCCGACCCCATGGGCAGCGCGACGGCGAAGTCACCCCGCATCCGGCCGCTGGGCCGCCGGGTCGACGCCGAGGTATTCGCCTTCCGCCTGCTGGTCTCGGTACTGTGCGGCGTCGTGCCGTCGGCGCGCACGAAGGCGACGAGCGCCATCGACGGGTCGACGACCGTCACCGCGACGGATACGCCGCGCCGCGCTCCCTCATCGATCGTCGCGGCAGCGAACTCCTGAGCGGTCGCGTGACTCACCGCGGCGCTCTCCACGTACTGGGGCATCTCGGCTCCTATCGTCCGGCGGGCGCCGAAGCGGGCTTCGTCGTGCGGGCGGCGGCCTTCGCCTGCCTGCGACGCCGGTGGAGAATCGGCTCGGTGTAGCCGTTGGGCTGCCGAGTCCCTTCGAGCACCAGTTCCAGCGCCGCCTGGAAGGCCAGGCTGCCGTCGAAGTCGGCGCTCATCGAGCGGTAGCGGGGGTCGGCGGCGTTCTGGGCGTCGACCACGGCGGCCATGCGGCGGAGGCTCTCATGCAGTTCCTCGGCGGTGACCACGCCGTGGCGGAGCCAGTTGGCCAGGAGTTGGCTGGAGATCCGCAGGGTGGCGCGGTCCTCCATCAGCGCCACGCCGTGGATGTCGGGGACCTTCGAGCAGCCGATGCCCTGGTCGACCCAGCGCACGACATACCCCAGGAGCGACTGCGCGTTGCTGTCGAGCTCTTCCCGGCGCTCGGCGTCGGTCCAGTCCGGCTCGTCCGCCACGGGGATGCGCAGCAGATCCTCCACCCGGCTGCTCCGGCGGCCGCTCAGTTCCCGCTGCCGCCGGGACACGTCGACCCGGTGGTAGTGCAGCGCGTGCAGGGTCGCCGCCGTCGGCGACGGAACCCATGCCGTGCTCGCCCCGGCCCGCGGATGCTCGATCTTCTGCTCGATCATGTCCGCCATCAGGTCGGGCATGGCCCACATGCCCTTGCCGATCTGGCCGTGCCCCGGCAGACCGGCTTCGAGGCCGATGGCGACGTTCTGCTCCTCATAGGCGGCGATCCAGCGCTGCTGCTTCATGTCCGCCTTGCGGACGAAGGCCCCGGCCTCCATCGAGGTGTGGATCTCATCGCCGGAGCGGTCCAGGAAGCCTGTGTTGATGAAGACGATCCGCTCCCTCGCCTGCTCGACGCAGGCTTTGAGATTGAGCGTGGTCCGCCGCTCCTCGTCCATGAGGCCGAGCTTCAGCGTGTTCGCGGGCAGGCGCAGCAGCTCTTCGACCGCGGCGAAGAGGTCGACGGCCAGGGCGACCTCGGCCGGTCCGTGCATCTTGGGCTTGACGATGTAGACCGACCCGTGGCGCCCGTTGCGGCGGGGGTTGCCCGCGTCCCGGCCCGGCAGCGCGGCGAGCGTGGTGACGACGGCGTCCAGGATGCCCTCGCCGATCTCCTCGCCGCGCGGGTCGAGGACCGCGTCGGTGGTCATCAGGTGTCCGACATTGCGCACGAAGAGCAGGGCGCGCCCGGGGACGACGAGTTCGCCGCCGTCGGGCGCGGTGAAGCGCCGGTCATCGGCCAGGTGCCGCACGACGGTGCGTCCGCCCTTGTCGAAGGCGGCTTCGAGGTCGCCCCGGTTCAGGCCGAGCCAGTTGCGGTACGCGGCGAGCTTGTCCGCGGCGTCGACGGCCGCGACCGAGTCCTCGAGGTCCGCGATCACCGTGAGCGCGGATTCGACGACCACGTCCGAGACGCCTGCCGGGTCGGTCGCGCCGACCGGGCTGGAGCGGTCGATCCGGATCTCGACATGGAGTCCGTGGTGCCGGAGCAGGATCGACTCCGGGTCGCGCGGATCACCCGCGTAGCCCGCGAACAGGCCGGGGTCCGCCAGCGCGGCCCGGCCGCCGCCCGACAGCGCCACCGACAGCCGGTCCGCGGCCACCGAGAACGCGACGACGTCGCGGTGGCCGCCCTCGGTCAGCGGCGCGATCTCGTCCAGCAGCTCGCGCACCCGGGCCACCACCCGGGCGCCGCGTTCGGCGTCGTACCGGCCGGGCGCCGGGGCTCCCGGGAGCGTGTCCGTACCGTAGAGCGCGTCGTAGAGCGAGCCCCAGCGCGCGTTGGCCGCGTTGAGCGCGTAACGGGCGTTGGACACCGGGACGACGAGCTGGGGGCCGGCGAGCCGCGCCACCTCGTCGTCGACGCCGGCCGTGGTCACGGTGACGTTCGCCGGTTCGGGCAGCAGGTATCCGATCTCCGCCAGGAACGCCCGGTACGCCGCCGCGTCGATCGGGGCCGGGTGCTCCCGGTGCCAGCCGTCGATGGCGGCCTGCAACCGGTCGCGCTCCGCCAGGAGGGTCCTGGTGCGCGGGCCGAACTCCTCGATGATCCGTGCGAAGCCCGGCCAGAACTCCGCCGCGTCGACCGCCGCACCGGGGAGGAGTTCCCGCTGCACGAAGGCGTGCAGCTCGCGGTCGACCGACAGTCCCCCGACCGTGGTGTACGTCATCGCGCCCGCGCCTCTTCACCGAGCGCGGCGCCGGCGGGCATCGCGAAGATCGTCCCCGGGTTGAGGATCCCGTCCGGATCCAGCGCGCGTTTGACGCGGTGGGAGACCTCCAGCAGGTCCTCGCCGATCTGGTCGGCCAGCCACGGCCGCTTGAGGCGCCCCACTCCGTGCTCTCCCGTAATGGTTCCGCCGAGCCGGATGGCGAGGTCCATTATCTCGCCGTAGGCGAGATACGCCCGTTCGGTGAGCTCGGCGTCCTCGGGCCGGTACACGATGAGCGGGTGGGTGTTGCCGTCTCCCGCGTGGGCGATGAACGCGATGACCACGTCCCGCTTCCGAGCGATCTCCTCCACGCCCTCCACCAGCTCCGGCAGTCGCGGGAGCGGTACCCCGACGTCCTCGAGGAGCAGCGGTCCGAGCTTCTCGACGGCCGGGATCGCGATGCGGCGCGCGTGCGCGAAGCGCTCCCCCTCCTCGGGACCCGCGGCCTCGAAGGCGTCGAAGGCGCCGTGCTCGGTGAAGGCGCTCAGCATCGCGGCCACCTCGGCACCGTCGGGATGCCGGTCGTCCGAACGCGCCACGACCAGAGCGGCGGCGTGCCGGTGCAGTCCCATGCCGAGCACGTCCTCGACGGCGCCGATCGAGGTGCGGTCCATGTATTCGAGCATGGACGGGCGGACGCGCGAGGCGATCTCCAGACCCGCCGCGGCCGCCTTCTCCGTGCTGTCGAACCAGCCCACGACCGTCCGCGCGAGAGGAGGGGCCGGCAGCAGGCGGAGGGTGAGCTCGGTGATGACGCCGAGCGTGCCTTCGCTGCCCACGAAGAGCTTGAGCATCGAGAGTCCGGCGACGTCCTTGAGCCGCGGACCGCCCACCCTCACGGCCCTGCCGTCGGCGAGGACGACCTCCGCGCCGAGGACGTAGTCGGTCGTGACCCCGTACTTGACGCAGCACAGGCCCCCGGCGTTCGTCGCGGCGTTCCCCCCGATGGTGCAGATGTCGAAGGACGCCGGGTCGGGCGGGTACCACAGGCCGCGCTCCGCCGCGGCGGCCTTGACCTCGGAGTTGAGCAGGCCCGGCTGCACGACGGCCATCCGGGTGGCCTCGTCCACCCGGATGGCGCGCATCCGCTCCGTGCTCAGCACGATGCCGCCCTCGACCGCGGTGGCCCCGCCGGACAGGCCCGTGCCCGCCCCTCGCGGTGTGACCGGGACCCCGCGGGCCGAGGCCCACCGCATGATCGCCTGCACATCGGCCGTGCTCCGCGGAAGGACCACGGCGAGCGGCATGCCGGCCGCAGGGTCGAGCGCGCGGTCCCGGCGGTACGGCTCCATCGCCGCCGGATCGGCGAGCACGGCGGCCGCGCCTATCGACGACGCCAGTTCCTCGACCGGCCCTTTCATGCACGATTCCGTATCACGGCATAGTGGTCTCGCATGGTCGGATGCTATCCCGCATTCCGTTTATTTGGCAACCGGTTGTCAACATATTGGGAAAACGCCATGCCGGATGAAACCGCGAGGGCCCGCCTCCCGGTCGGCGGCCTCACTCGGGGGCGATGGCGACGACCTCGAACAGGTCGAGTGCCGGCAGCTCGAAGACGAGATCGCCGTCGTCCGCCTCCGCGCGCAAGGGGGTACCGGACACCAGTGCGGTAGCCGTGCGGCTTCGCGCCCCCTCGCCGACCAGCCGCAGGCGCCCGCCGGGCACCGGCAGGTGCGGCCCGTAGGAACGCCGGCCCGCGCCGCTGTGGTTGATCAGGTGCACCACGGTGCTCCGGCCGCTCGAACCGACGATGACCTCCACGGAATCGGGCAGGTCCGCGGTGACCGGCACCCGCAGCACGGACCGCGCGACACTCACGATGTGATCGCGGACGTCCGTCTTGCCGAACTCGCGGTAGGTGCGGCCGACCGTCCACGGCACATGCACCACCCGGCCGGAGCCGAAACGGGAGCGCACGTGGCCGGGGTCGCCGCCGACGATGTGCCCGTAGGACAGCTCCGGGGGACCGAAGGGCGCCCGGGGCAGCACGGCGCCGGTCTTCTCGGCCCCCGGTTTCCAGGCGAACCGCTGGTAGCGGCCGAACACGGGGATCAGCGGACCGCTGTAGTGGAACTCGCCGGCTCGCGGCTGCGGGCGGTCCGTCACGTAGGTCGACCGCAGTTCCTCCCCCGAGAGCACGGGGACCAGCGCCTGGAGCGCCGGTGAACTCGCCAGCTCCAGGGCGCCGTCCCGGCCCACGCCCGACGAACCGGTCAGCAGGAGCGTGCCGCCGCCGTGCACGTACTCGTCCACGGCGGCCGCGCCGTCGCGGAGCGTGCCGACGTCGGGCAGGACCACGAGACCGTACCGCCGGAGCGCCCCGTCGGCCCCCAGCCGGGCGAGCCGGTCGACCGGGAGGACGTCGAACGGGATGTGCGCCTCGAGGAGCGCCAGGTACAGGCCCCGGAACTCCTCGAGCACGTCCCAGTACGCCCCTGGGGCCGCCGAACCGTGGTCGGGCCGTACCAGGCCGACGGTGGCCGCCGGCCGCAGGTCCCGGTACAGCTCGCCGTGCGCCGAGCGGAAGCGCATCACCTCCCGCCCGGCGGAGACGGCCCATTCCATCGGCAGCCGACCGGGGGCGCCGAAGTAGTAGGCGGAGGGGTTCCCCCCTCGGGCGACCGCCTGCACGAGGTACTGCGCGAAGTGCTCGGGCTGCTCGGAGCCCATCCGGTAGACGGGGTCGATGAAGGCGACGCAGTTGACCATGACCGACGCCCCCGGCCGGGAGGAGGTCTGGGCGCTGACCGCCTCCGCCGTGGCGTGCGGCCAGAACTCCTTCCCCGGCATCGCCCGGTAGGCGTTGTTGCCTTCGACGTACTCGATGGGCGCGCCCCGCCGGAGGATGACGCCTACGTCTCGGCCCCGGGAGCCGACATGGTCGACGATCTTCGCCGTGAGCCGGGCGAGGGTCGCGGAGACGTACCGCCGCCACAGCCCGAACTCCGGCGCTTTCATGTCCGCCGGCAGCGGCCGCCCGCCGCTGAACCGGGCGAAGCCCTCCTGGCACGCCCCGCAGTGGCAGGGGCCGTGCATCACCTCGTCATAGTCGCGCTCGTTGAAGTTGAACCAGTTGAAGAAGACGCCGTCGACGTCGTACCGGTCCAGTACCTCGTCGACGACGTCCAGGCTCCGCTCCTGGTAGTACTCGCCAGAGGGGCACGCGCTGGAGAGCGTGTTGTACACCTGCGGCCGCCCCGCCGGCGAGCGGTACAGCCACTCCGGGTGAGCGGCCGCGATCCGCGCCGAGACCTTGGACATGTCGAAGCGCGCGATCACCTTGATCCCGCGGCGCTTCGCGGCCGCCACGGCGTCGCCGAACAGGTCGCCCGAAGGCCGCGAGCCCAGCAGCGGATTGCGCGTCTGGAACGGGAGATCGGTCGGATAGAAGGACGAGATCCCGCCCGCGTTGAGGAGCCAGGTATCGGCGCCGTACTCCCGCACCGCGTCCGCGGCGGCCTCGGCGTCCATGCTCGCGTCGATGTCCTGCAGGTTCGTCTGCAGGATGTTGTAGGGCAGGCGCCACCTGCTGTCGCGGGGCAGGTCTCTTTCGGTGCTGGGAGAATCCACTTGCATGGCACGCCTAACGACGGAGGGATGGAAAGTGGGCGCGGCCGCGCGGCGGGCCGCGCGGCACGGTGGTGCGGATCAGCGCGAGGGCGCCTGGGTCCCCCTCGTCTCGGGGAGGTCCTGCCCGGCGAGGCGCTTGCGCTCCTCGCGGCGCCTGCGCTGCTCGACCGGGTCGGCGAGCGGTGCCGCGACGAGAAGGCGCTTGCTGTACGGATGCCGCGGATCCGATGTGACCGCCGCCGCCGGGCCCGTCTCGACGATGTTCCCGGTGTAGATCACCGACACGCGGTGGCTGATGTGCCGCACCACCGCGAGGTCGTGCGAGATGAACAGGAACGCGACCCCGGTCTCCTGCTGGATGTCGATGAGCAGCTTCAGAACCAGGGCCTGCGTGGACAGGTCCAGGGCCGAGACCGGCTCGTCGCAGACGATGAGCTTGGGACGCGGCGCGAGGGCCCGGGCGATGGCGACGCGCTGCCGCTGCCCTCCGCTGAACTCGCGCGGCAGCCGGTCCGCGGTGTCCTTGGGGAGTTCCACCTGCTCCAGCAGCCCCCGCACCCGGGCTCGGGCGTCGCGAGGGCTCGCGCCCTGGACGATGAGCGGTTCGCTGAGGATGTCGCCGACGGTGAGCGCCGGGTTCAGCGAGGAGTACGGGTCCTGGAACACGACCTGGATGTGCCGGGCCAGTTCCCGGCGCCGGCGCGCTCCGGCGTGGGTGATGTCCTCCCCGTCGAAGCGGATGGCACCTCCGCTCGGTTTCACCAGGCCGAGCACTGCGCGGCCGATCGTCGTCTTGCCGGAACCGGACTCGCCGACCAGCCCCAGGACCTCGCCCTGTCCGATGGCGAGTGAGACACCGTGCAGGACCTCGTGGGGCTTGGCCCGAAAGCCCCGGCCGGGGAACTGCACCCTGAGCTTCTCCACCTGGAGCAGCGGCTCAGCCATGACCCGGTCCTCTCGTCGTGTCGCCGATCAGTACGGGCGGGTCCTCCCGGACCACGCTTTCGTCCAGGATCGAGGCGAGGAGCTTCTTCGTGTACGGGTGCCGGGGCTCCCGGAAGACGTCCAGAACGGTTCCGGACTCGACGATCCGTCCGTCCTGCATGACGGCCATCCGGTCGCAGATGTCCGCCACCACCCCGAAGTTGTGGGTGACGAGCAGGATGGCCATCCCCATCTCCCGCTGCAGCTCGCGCAGGAGGTCCAGGATCTCGGCCTGGATGGTGACGTCCAAGGCCGTCGTCGGCTCGTCCGCGATGAGCACTCTCGGCCGGCTCGCGACGGCCGACGCGATCAGGACCCGCTGCGCCATGCCTCCGGAGATCTGGTGCGGATACAGGCCCATCGTGCGCCGGGGATCGGCGATGCCGACGTGGCCGAGCAGTTCGAGCGCCCGTGCCCGCGCCGCGGACCGCGACATCGCCGTCGTGGCGCGGATGCCCTCGACCACCTGGGCGCCGATGGTGAACGACGGGTCCAGGTTGGACATCGGCTCCTGTGGAACGTAGGCGATCTCGCGCCCGCGGAGCGCGCGGAGTCCGCGCTCCGGAAGGCCGACGAGTTCGCGGCCGTCGAGCCTGATCGAGCCTTCGGTGACGGTCGCCTCGGCGGGCAGCACCCCCAGGACGGCGAAGGCCGTCTGGGTCTTCCCCGAACCCGATTCGCCCACGAGCCCCAGGGTCTCGCCCGCGTTCAGCGTGACCGAGACCCCGTTCAGTACGGGCTTGGGCTCGCCGCCCGGATCGGGATAGCTGAGACGCAGGTCCCGGATGCTGAGGAGTGCACCGGCGTCGTCGCCGGATCTCGGCACCGCCTTCGCCCGCGCCGTGGCACCCACCTTCGACGCCTTGGGACGGGCCCCTTCGAGGGCGTCCCGCAGGGAGTTGCCGAGCAGCACCAGTGAGGCGGTGGAGACCCCGAGCAGCAGGGCGGGCCAGACGAACTGCAGCGGGTCCACGTAGAGGTTGAGGAAGCCGTAGGAGATCATCGCGCCGAAGCTCGGGACGTCGCTCGAACCCACGCCGAGGAAGGCCAGGCCCGCTTGGACGCTGATCGCCGATCCCATCAGGAAGGCGGTGGAGATGATCACCGGTCCGCGGACCACGGGCATGACATGGCGCCCCAGGATCCGGAGGGTCGAGAGCCCGGCGACGCGCGCGGCGTCGACATAGAGCTCGTTCCGGACTCCGACGGTGACGTTCCGGACCAGCCGGTAGGTCCCCGGCGCGAGCAGCACGCCGAAGATGAGCATGGTGACCCGGAAGTCTCCCCTGGTGAGCGGCATGAGCACGATCAGGAGCAGGATCCCGGGGAAGGTCATGATCAGATTGAAGACCCACTCGATCGCGCCCCGCACCCGGCCGCCGAAGTAGCCGCCGATCAGCCCGCAGCTCAGCCCCACGGCGATCGCGACGCCCGTGCCGATCAGCGCGGAGAGCACGCTGGTGTTGATCGAGTAGATGAGGCGGGCCCAGATGTCGCGCCCGTTCTGGTCGCCGCCGAGGGGGTAGCCGGGCGTACCGACCGGAGCGTTCACCGCGCTGAGCACGGCCTCGTTCGGTCCATGGCCGGTGACCCACGGCGCCAGCAGGCCCAGGATGACGAAGACCAGCAGCAGGCCCGCGGTGATGTCGGCCTGGGGATCCCTGATGAGGCGCCGGAGGGCCGACCGCTTCGGCGCCGCGGGGGCCGCCTCCGTGCCGATGAGAGCCGGTTCGCTGCTCAATAGATCCTCGCCTTCGGGTTGAGCCAGCCGTTGACCAGATCGATCAGGAGGTTCACACCCACCACGAGCATCACGCTGAAGACCGTGATGCCCATGATGACGGGGATGTCTCCTTGGATGGACGAGTTGAACGCGAACGAACCGAATCCCGGCAGGGCGAACACGTTCTCGATGATGAGCGCGCCGCCCAGCATGGCGAGGAACTCCAGGGAGAGGACCACCAGGGCCGGGGCGGCGGCGTTGCGCAGCGCGTGCTTGTAGACGATGGACCAGGTCGGGACACCGCGGGTGCGGAGGGTGCGCACGTAGTCCTTTCGCAACTCGCCGATCATCGTCCCGCGGACCTGCGCGGCCATGTTCGCCACACCGTTGATCACCAGGACGGTCACCGGGATCGTGATCGACGCGGCCCACCGCACCGGGTCCTCCCCGAAGGGGGTGTAACCGGTGGCGGGCAGCAGTCGCGCGTTGATGGCGAACACGACGACCAGCACGATCGCGATCAACAGGTTCGGGAGCAGAAGACCGGTCAGCGACACGCCCTGGGCGAGGCGGTCGACCGCGCCGGCGCGCGAGGCCGCCAGCACGCCGAGGAGCACGCTGACGACGACGCTGAGCACCAGCGCGACCAGCACGATCGAGAGGGTCACCCCCAGCCGCGCCGAGACCGCGGTCGCCACCGGCTCACTGGTGAAGAGCGAGACTCCGAAGTCGCCGCGGAGCACTCCGCCGAGCCACTCGAAGTACTGCGCGAACAGCGGGCGGTTCAGTCCGAGCTGCTCCCGCATCGCCTCCACCGCGTCCGGTGACGCGGCCGGCCCCAGGACGTTGGTGACGACGCCGTCGAAGGAGAAACTGAGCAGCCAGAAGGTGATGAAGGTGACGAGGACGGCGAGCACCAGTCCCGTCGCGACACGGCGCAGGATGTACGAGACCATCAGCGGCCCCCGGTTTCTCGACGCGGGTATCGCCGGTGCGGACGCACCGGCGAAAGCCGAGTGGCGGTCGCACGTGCGCGGGGCGGACGTGACCGACCGCACATCAGCGTGGGTGAGAAGCGATAGTGCATGGCTGCGTCGATCCTGTCAACCGTTTGCCGTCGGTCGCCGACCGGCTGCTACGACCCAAGGGCGTGGGGGATCCCGCCCCGCCGCATCGATCGCGATGCGCGGACCAGGGCACGACAGGCTTGAACATGGCAGTTGTACTCGCCGATCACCGCAGGGCGGCCGGACCGCAGCTTCGCGGCCGGACCCCTTTCGGCTGACATGGCAACCGATCGCCAAATCTCGGTGCCGGCGCGGCCGGGCGGACGGGTGCGGCCGTGCGTGCCTCGTGGCGGGAGGCGGCGCGGCGCCTAGACACCGCGGCCGTTCAGTTCCTCGGTGAGTTTGAGGAGCGCGGCGTGGTCCAGGTGCCCGTCGCCGCGGGCGACCAGCGCGCGCACCAGTTGCGTCACGGCGGCGGTGAGCGGCAGGGACAGGCCCGCCGCGGCGGCCGTGTCCTGCACGATGCCCAGGTCCTTGGCGTGCAGGGCGAGCCGGAACCCGGGCCGGTAGGAGCGCCCCAGGAAGGCCGGCCGCTTGCGCTCCAGGACCGTGCTCCCCGCCAGCCCGCCGCCGATCACGTCCAGGGCGGCGGGCAGGTCCGCGCCCTGCGCATCCAGGAAGGCGACGGCCTCGGCGACCATCTGGATGTTGCCCGCCACGATGAGCTGGTTCGCCGCTTTGACGACCTGCCCCGCGCCGATCGGCCCCACGTGCACGATGGTCCTTCCCATCGCCTCGAACACCGGCAGCGCGGCCGAGAAGTGCTCCTTCGACCCGCCCACCATGATCGACAGGACGCCGTCGACGGCACCCGCCTCCCCGCCGCTGACCGGCGCGTCGAGCATCCCCACCGATTCCGGCACGATCCGCGCCCGGATCTCGCGGGTCGCCGTGGGATCGATGGTGCTCATATCGATCACGAGCGCCCCCGCCCGCAGGTGCGGCACCGCGTCCGTCAGCGCCGAACGGACGTCCGGGGTGTCGGGAAGCATCGTGATGACGACGTCGGCGCCGGAGACCGCCCGCGGCAGGTCGTCCGTCACCGCCAGCCCCGCTTCGAGCGCACCGGCGTGGGCGCGGCCCGGACGCACCACGCCGGTCACCTCGTGTCCGCGCCGCTTCAGGTTGACCGCCATGGGCAGTCCCATGACCCCCAGTCCGATGAATGCGATCGACGTCATTGCGTTTCGTCTTCCCTTCCATTCCGGGGATTCCCAACGAATGCGATTCCGTTTATCGCTCGCGTTCCGCATAGGGACGGCATGTGAGCGGTCACCGCGTCCATGCAGTGGCATGGCAACCGATTGTCATCTACAGTAACCGGGGAACGCGGGCCCCGCCACAGCGCGGTGTCGTGCTCCCCGCGCGTGCGCCGCGTCCGCGGCGCCGCCAGTGGACCAGATCGGGGGTTTCAGTTGCCATCCGCCAGAGACCATGACCGCCTGCTGCCCGGTGAGCCGCGCACCAGGGACATCGCTCGCGGCCTGTACGAGCGCGTGAGGTCGGCCCCGGTCATCTCTCCGCACGGACACGTCCCGGCCGAGACCGTCGCCGGGAACCTGCCCTTCGGCAACCCCGCGGACCTCTTCATCTCCTCGGACCACTACGTCATCCGGCTCCTGCACGCCGCCGGCGAACCCCTCCAGGACCTCGTCGACCCGGGCGGCGACCCCCGGAAGGTGTGGCGCACCTTCGCGCGGCACCAGTCCCACTTCGCCGGAACAGCGGTCGCCGTGTGGTTCGCCGATTCGCTCGAGACGGTGTTCGGCATCCACGAACCGCTCAACGAGGAGAACGCCGACAAGCTCTACGACGCCATCAGCACGGCACTCATGTCTCCCGCGATGCGGCCGCGCGCGCTGTTCGACGCTTTCCGCATCACGGTGCTCGCGACCACCGACGACCCGCTGGACCCGTTGGAGGCGCACGCCGAACTGGCGGCGGATCCGTCGTTCGCCCATCGCGTGCTGCCGACCTTCCGCCCGGACCGCTACATCGATCCCGGTGCAAACGGTTTCCGCGAGAATGTCGAGCGGCTCACCGCCGCCACCGGCGGCGCCCCCGGCTTCAAGGGCTACCTCGACGCGCTGCGGGCCCGCCGCGAGCACTTCCTGCGGCACGGGGCCGTGTCCGTCGACGTCGGCGTCGAGGACCCGTTCACCGCGCAACTGGATCCGCGGGAGGCCGAGCGGCTGTTCGCCCGGGTCATGGGCGGTGGCGCGACGGACGCGGACCGGCGGCTGTTCCGCGGCCACCTGCTCTGGCGGATGGCGGAGATGTCGGTCGAGGACGGCCTGGTGCTGACGCTCCATCCCGGTGTCCGCCGGAACCACTCGACGCGGACCTTCCGCGGCTTCGGCGCCGACACCGGGCACGACATCCCGCTGCGCACCGCCTTCACCGACGAGCTGCGGCCCCTCCTCGAGAGCTTCGGCCTCGAAGCCGGCTTCCACCTCGTGCTGTTCACGGTCGACGAGACCGTCTACTCGCGCGAACTCGCCCCGCTGGCGGGCTTCTACCCGAGCGTCTTCATCGGCGCGCCGTGGTGGTTCCTCGACGCCCCCGACGCCATCCTGCGCTGGCGCGCCGCGATCACCGAGACCGCGGGCTTCTACCGGACCTCGGGCTTCATCGACGACACCCGCGCCTTCCTGTCGATCCCGTCCCGCCACGACGTCTCGCGCCGGGTCGACGCGTCCTTCCTCGCCCGGTACGTCACCGAGGGGCGGCTCGGCCTGCAGATGGCGGAGACCATCATCGACGACCTCGTCGCCACCATCCCGCGGAAGGCCTTCAAGCTGTGACGCCCCCGCTCTCCCGGCCGAACCTCGCCGCCGCGGGCCGGGACTCGGCGGCCGCGCCGGTCCGGATCGTCCACTTCGGGCTCGGCGCCTTCCACCGCGCGCACCAGGCCTGGTACACGCAGCACGCCCGCGACCGCGACCAGTGGGGCATCGCCGCCTTCACCGGGCGCAGCGATCGGAACGCGCGCCTCCTCGACGCGCAGGACGGCCTCTACACGCTGGTCCGGCGCGGCGCCGGCGGCGATACCTCCGAGGTCGTCACCAGCATCGTCCAGGCCCGGCCCGGCTCCGACCTGCCGGCGCTCATCGCGGCCTTCTCCCGGCCGGAGCTGGCGATCGCCACCATCACCGTCACGGAGCGGGGCTACCGCCTGGCATGGGACGGCGGCCTCGACCGCGAGGACGCCGGCCTCACCGCCGACCTCGCCGGACTCGCGTCCGAACCGTTCGGCGGCTTCGCGCCGACCACACTCCTCGGCCGGCTGCTGCTCGGGCTCGACGCCCGGCGCCGGGCCCGGCTGCCCGGAATCGCCGTGGTCCCCTGCGACAACGTGCCGGACAACGGCCGGTTCCTGTCCACCGGACTGCTCCAGGCGGCGGCCGAGGTGGACACCGGGCTGGCGGCGTGGATCTCGGCCGAGGTGAGCTTCGTGTCCACCTCCGTCGACAGGATCACCCCGCGGACCACGGCGGCGGACGTGGCCGCCGTGAACAGGGACGCCCCGTTCCAGGACGCGGCACCGGTGATCACCGAGCCGTTCACCGACTGGGTGCTCAGCGGGGACTTCCCCGCCGGACGCCCGTGCTGGGAGGACGCCGGAGCGCGCTTCACGGCCGATATCGAGCCGTGGGAGCGCCGCAAGCTCTGGATGCTCAACGGCGCCCACACCATGCTGGCGAACGGCGGGCTCGCGCTCGGCCATGAGACCGTCGCGGGCGCGATGGGCGACCCGCGGCTGCGGGAGATGGTCGACGCCCTGTGGGACGAGGCCGCCGCGCAGCTGCCCGCGGAGGTCGAGCCGCCGGCCTATGCGGAGCAGCTCCGGACCCGCTTCGCGAATCCGCGCATCGAGCACCGGCTGGCGCAGATCGCGGCGGACAGCGCGGCGAAGCTGAAGCTGCGCATCATCCCGGTCGCGGTGGCCGAGCGTGCGGCCGGGCGCCCGGCCGGCGCGTGCGCCTTCGCCGTCGCCTGCTGGGCCGCCGCCTCGGTGGTCGGGGACGTCGAGACCGCCGTCCACGCCCTGTCTCCCGTCCTGGCCGCGGACGGCGGCTTCGTCGACGCGGTCCGCCGCGGCCTGGACGAGCTCGGCCGCCGCGGCGCGGCCTGAGCAGCGCGGACGGGCATCGTCCGCGCCGGCGGGTGCCGGACGCTCCGCCCGTTCCGGCGGGACGTCCATAACTTGGCAACCGATTGACAAAATCTCCGCGACTGCCATACGCTGCCGCAACTCGGGGCTCCGCCGGACGCGGAAGTCTCCGCCTCTGGAACATCTGCGTCTCTGGAACATCTCCGTCCTTGGAACAAGGGAGTCCACCACGATGCCGTCTCCTTCGGAGGAACGAGAGATCCGCAGCGTCCTGGCGACCGTGCTCTACCAGCCCCACGAGATCGACCTGCTCCGCGCCGCCTTCGCTCCCGCCGAGTTCGTGCACCTCCACCCCGGCGACGCGGAGGGCATCGCCGAGGCACTGGAGCACGCGGATGTCGCTGTGCTGCCCATCGACCTCGACGACCGCTTCCTCAAGGCGCCGAAACTGCGCTGGGTGCACTGCGACCACTCCGGACTGACCCGGTCGGCCCGTCCCGAGGTCTTCGAGAAGGGGCTGATCGTGACCGGCTCGGCCGGCCGCTCCGCACCCGCGCTCGCCCAGCACGGGTTCTTCTTCGCCCTCGCGCTCACCTTCGACGCCAGGCGGCTGTTGGAGAAGCAGGCCGAGCACGTGTGGCGCGGCATCCCCGACTACCACCACCGGCTGGCCCTGTGGGGCAAGACGCTCGGCATCGTCGGATTCGGGCACACCGGGCGTGAGATGGCCGAACTCGGCAGGGCCTTCGGCATGCGCGTCGTCGCGCTCCGGCGCCAGGCCGGCCGGACCCATCCCGCCGTGGACCTCATGCTCGCCACCGACGCGGGCGACTCCCTGGACACGCTCATCGCGGAGGCCGACGTGATCATGCTGGCCGCGCCGCTGAGCGACGAGACCTACCACCTGTTCTCCACCGAGCAGTTCGCCTCGATGAAGGACGACGCCTACATCATCAACATGGCGCGCGGACCGGTCATCGACCAGGACGCCCTCATCGACGCCCTGCGAACCGGCCAGATCGCCGGAGCGGGCCTGGACGTCACCGACCCCGAGCCGCTGCCGGCCGAATCCCCGCTGTGGGACCTGCCGAACGTCATCATCACACCGCACATGACGCCCATGCTGCCCGACCGCACGCAGCGCTCGATCGACATGATCGTCGAGAACATCGGCCGGTACCGCCGCGGTGAGCCCCTGCTCAACGCCCTCGGCCCTCGCGACATCTTCACCAGGAGGTAGCCACTCTCCCCGATACCGCCATTCCTCGCGGCACCGCAGCACAAAGGAGCTCAGCCCATGTCACAGTTCAAACCGCGCCGACCGGCGACCGGCGCCGCCATCGCGGTCCTCGCCATCGCCCTCACGGCCTGCGGGGGCCCAGGCGGATCCCAGGACGAGGGCGCGGCGACCCTCACCTTCGGTGTGCAGGCGCCGCCGAACTCACTCGACCCGGCACAGCTCCACGACGGGACGCAGCGGTACGTCTGGGGCTCTCTCTACGACACCCTCATCTACAGCGACAACGAAGGCGAACTCCAGCCCGCCGCCGCCGAGAGCTGGGAGTACTCCGAGGACGCCAGGACACTCACCCTCCGGCTGCGCGATGACATGACCTTCAGCGACGGGGACCCGGTGACCTCCGAGGCCGTGCGGGTCACGCTGGAACGGACCCGGGACACCGCGGGACCCCAGCAGAACAACCTCGGCGCGATCGAGTCGGTCGACACCCCCGACGAGCACACCGTGGTCCTCAACCTGAGCGAGCCCGACCCGAACCTGCTCGTCGCCCTGGCCTTCGGCTCGGGTGTCATCGGCGACCCCGACACCATCGACGACGAGAGCACCGCTCTCAACCCGGTCGGCTCGGGTCCCTACGTCCTCAACCGCGAGGAGACCGTCGACGGATCCACCTACGTCCTCGAACGCCGCGACGACCACTGGAACGCGGACGCCTACCCGTTCGAGACGGTCACGGTGCGCGCGATCCAGGACCGGACCGCGCTCTTCAACGCGCTGCTCACCGGAGAGCTGGACGCGGGCACCGTCGACGAGACGCAGGCCGGGCAGGTGGAAAGGGCCGGCTTCACGCTGCAGCGCGTCGACGGCATCTCGGTCGGGCAGATCGTGATCGCCGACCGGGCCGGCGAGGTGGTGCCGGCGCTCGCGGACGTGCGGGTCCGGCAGGCCATCAACCTCGCCTTCGACCGCCAGGGGATCATCGACGCCATCTTCCTCGGCCTGGGCCAGCCGACCACGCAGATCTTCAACACGCTCTCGCCCGCGTTCGTCGAGGAGCTCAACGGCGAGTACGAGTACGCCCCCGACCGGGCGAGGGAGCTGCTGGCCGAGGCCGGGTACCCCGACGGGTTCACCCTCACGATGCCGGCGAACCTCTTCGTCCAGCAGGTGCAGCCGACGATCACGCAGGCGCTCGCCGACATCGGCATCACGGTGGAGTGGGAGCCCGTGCCGGCGCAGCAGTCCGGGCAGACCACCAACTGGGGGATGTACTTCAACCTCGGCGCGGTCGCGCCCCCGTCCAGAACGGTGGCGCTGTACTTCGAGGAGTCCGGATCGCAGAACCCCTTCGGGACGACGGACCCCGAGCTGGACGGGCTGCTCGAGGATCTGGCCGCGGAGACCGATCCGGAGGCGGCGAACGGGATCTACCGGGAGATCAATGCCTTCGCGGTGGAGAACGCCTGGTCCGCGCCCATCTTCCTGCAGAGCACCAACTGGGCGACCAGGGACGGAGTGGAGTACGTCGGAACCGCGAACGCCCTGTTCGACATCCGCGTGTTCGCCCTGAGCCGGTAGGCCGAGCAGTAATGTCGACCGGTCGCCAGAGCAGTCCATGGCAACCGGTCGACACCCGTTCCCCGATTGGCCTCGGACGCTCCGGAGACGGCACGTACACGCACGGAGCCAAGCGGTATGATCCCACGAGGACGGGCCGCGGACGGTCGTTGACAGCCCTCGAAATCGTGACCTCGCGTCATCAGATCTGACGCTGTTCTTCTGGAATGAGTTGGTGTGGCGCCCCGCAAGCAGAGCACAGCATCGGCTACGGGCCGCACGCGGCCTCCGGCGACGATCTATGACGTCGCACGCCTCAGCGGAGTGAGCCCGTCGACGGTCTCCCGGGCGCTGAACAAGCCGGGGCGGCTGAACGGAGCGACCGAGCAGCGGATCCGCGAGGTGGCCGAGGCGGTCGGGTACCGGCTGAACCCCATGGCGCGGGCGCTGCCGACCGGCCGGACCCAGATGATCGCGCTCATCCTGTCCGACATCACCAATCCGGTCTTCTTCGAACTGGTCCGCGGCGCCGAGCGGGTGGCCGCGAGCCGCGGCTACATCCTCATTCTCGCCGAGAGCCAGGAGTCCGCCGATCTCGAGCACCGGACCGCCCAGCGCCTGCTCGGATCGGTCGACGGACTGGTGCTGGTCTCCGCCCGCCTGGAGAACACGGCCATCCGGACCCTCAGCGAGCAGAAGCCCCTGCTCGTCGTCAACCGCAGGCTGCGCGGCACGCCGAGCCTCGTCCCCGACGTCGGACCGGGGATCGAGGACGCGCTCGACCACCTCCAAGAGCTCGGGCACTCATCGCTCGCCTATCTCGCGGGTCCGGCCAAGTCCTGGATGAGCCGGCTGCGCGAACAGACCCTCAAGAACGCCGCCGACGAGCGGGGCATGGGCGTGCGGACGATCGGGCCGAACGACCCCACGCTGGCGGGCGGCGCGGCGGCTCTGCCCGCGCTGTCGGGCACGACGGCGAGCGCGGTGCTCGCCTACAACGACCTCATGGCCATCGGCCTGCTCCAGGCGTGCCAGGGAGCCGGAATCACCGTGCCCGACGATCTGAGCATCATCGGATTCGACGACATCTTCGGCTCGGATTTCACCTCTCCGCCGATCACCACCATCCGCACGCCGCTCGGCCGACTGGGCGAAGAGGCGGCGCGGCGGCTCATCGCGAGCCTCGATGACGACGACACCGGTTCCGCGGTCGATCTGACGACCGAGTTCGTCATCCGCAATTCGACCGCTCGCGTAAAGGTCTGACCGCCCGTTCCGGGAACCACTGGAAAGGCGCCGTCCTCCGACCGCCCTGGCAACCGATTGCATTCTACCGACCCCACCCCGAACGACAGGAGACGACGCCGTGACGAACGGGGCCATGAACGTGTCCCTCGGCCACACCGGCACCCCGGCGGCCGCACCCGAAACGATCGTCTTCGTCAACTCCCTCGCGACCACGGGACGGATGTGGGACGGCGTCGTCGCGGAGCTTCCCCCCGGTCACCGCGTGGTCCGCTACGACCAGCGCGACCGCGGCGGGATCCACGGGCGCCGGCCGTTCGAACTCGACGACCTGGTCACTGACCTGTTCGCGGTCATGGACGCCGCGAACGCCCCCACCGCCCATGTCGTCGGCGTCTCCCTGGGCGGCATCGTCGGCCTGCGGGCCGCGGCCCGCGAACCGCGCCGCGTCGCGTCGCTCACCGCGATGTGCTGCGCCGCGCGCTTCTCCCGGGACGTCTGGGTGGAGCGGGGCCGCGTGGTGCGGTCGGCCGGCTTCGCGTCGATCGTCCCCGGAATCATCGACCGCTGGTTCACCCCCGAGTTCCAGCGGCGAGCCCCGCACGTCGTAAGCGGCTTCCGCACCATGCTGGAAGCCACCGATCCCCTGGGGTACGCGTACGCCAGCGATCTGCTGGCATCAGCGGACGTCCGCGACGACCTCCCCTCGATCACCGCGCCGACGCTCGTCATCAGCGGAGAGGCCGACACCGCCAATCCCGTCGCCGACCAGGTGATGATCGCCAAGGCCGTTCCGAACGCCCGCCACGCGACTCTGCCGCGGACAGCGCACCTCGCCCCGGCCGCCGAGCCCGCCCGTGTCGCACGATTGATCCACAACCACATCACCTCCGCGCTGCAGCGCTAGTACGCGCGACCGCGCCAACCCGGCAGGAGGCCGGATGGATTTCCCCGGTCCGGAGCCGCGCGCCGGCGTCCCTGCTGAGGCCCCGGGCACGGCCCGGACGAGAGTGCGCCCGCCCGGGCCGTGCCGGTAACGGGGTCAGCCGAGTTCGATGTAGTCCAGTTCGGCGTAGTCGGTGGCGCCGGGGAAGCCGGGGGCGCCCTTGGCGAGGCGGATGCGGTTGTGGCCGGGTTCCAGGTGGACCGTGGTGGTGACGGTCGGGCCGAAGGTGCCCCAGCCCGAGGTCGGCGGGTAGCCGACCGTCCGCCAGGGGCCGCCGTTGACGGACAGGCCCTGGGTGGAGGTCCGGGTGCCGCCGTTGGCGTAGCCGATGGTGAGGGTGTAGTCGCCCGCCTCGGGGGCCTGGACCAGGAAGTCGACGTAGCTGTCGGTGCGGGGGTCGCCGGAGTTGTCGATCCTGCCGACGTAGCCGCTGTTGGACGCGGTGGGCGACTCCAGGCGCAGGGCTCGGTAGACCGACGCGTTCTCCGCCTCGTAGCGGTGCGGGTGGGCGGGTTCGCCCTGGGCCGGGCGGATGGCGAGGTGGTAGCCGCGGGTGCGGTCCATGTCGGGCAGCTCGACGGAGAGCCGGCCGCCGCTGACCTGGTGGATGCCGGTGGACTCGACGGTCGGCTCGGGCACGTGGGTGAACCGCCCGGCCGCCGGGGTGGACTCCAGCAGCACCTCGACCTGGGGGCCGAAGTCCGCCAGGCCGGTCAGGTCGATGGTGGCGGGGCCGTCGCCGTCGCCGAAGACGACGTGCGCGACACCGCGGGCGGCGTCGTAGGAGGCGAAGCCGTCCAGGCCGATCTGCGCCGCCGGGGTGGTGGCGACCATGTTCCCGGACATGTCGCCGTACCACTTGTACAGCCACCACATCCCGGTCGGCTGGTCGTTGTTCACCACCAGCCCGTTGACGGTGCCGTACTCGTACCAGAAGGCGCGGTTGGCCGAGTCCACGCCGCCGCGCTCCAGCTTGGCGATGTAGCCGGCGATCCGGCCCGGCACGTCGACCTCGCTGGTGGCGGCGTACTCGTTGAGGGCGAGGGGGCGCGGGCTGATGCCCAGCTCGCGCTCCAGCGCCCGGTACTGCTCGATATGGGCGGCCACGGCCGAGGGCGGCGCGGTCAGCTCGTGCCAGCTCACCACGTCGGGCAGGGCGCCGTGGTCGCGGGCGTGGGTGAGGAAGGAGCGCATGTAGCCGGTGTCGAAGCGCGCGGTGCTCGGGCCGATGATCGGGGTGAGGGGGTCGGCCGCGCGCACCCGCTGGAAGGTGCGCACCCATCCCTCGTTGAACGGGCCCGCCTCCTGGGTGTTCCAGGTGTAGTCGGGTTCGTTCCACAGCTCGTAGCCCTCGATGTTGCTCACCGAGGTGGCCGCGAGCCGGTCCTGGACCTGGCGGTCGACCTTGGTCAGCCAGTCCTGCCAGCTCACCCACTGGTAGGGGAAGCGCGGGTAGATGTCGGGCATCCGGATGATCACGCCCGCGCCGACGCGGTCGGCCTGGGGCGCCACGAGCAGGGCGTCGCCGCCGGGCGGCTGCCCGTTGGGCTCGTGCACGGTGCCCGGGGCGGGCTGGGTGACGTTGCGCAGCTGGATCGGGTGCAGCATCTCGTCGGCGGGCCGGTCGTTCTCGATCAGCGCGTACAGCCCGCCGGAGGCGGCGTGGGTGACCGGGCGGATCGGCGCGCCCAGGTCGACGGCCAGGGTGGTGGCCGCCGAGGCCGCGGGGGCGAGGGCCAGCGGGGCGGTCGCGGTCGCCGCGGTGAGGATCGCGGCGAGCCAGCGGGATCGTTTCATCTGCTTCTCCTGGGACGGGGACGGGGTCAGGGTTCGGGTCGTGGGGCGGGAGGCGCCCGCCTCACGTACGGGGCAGCCAGACGCGCATGGTGGACGGTCCGCGCCGGGCCCAGCGGTGGTAGGGCACCAGGCGGACCGGGACGGCCGGGGCCTGCCTGGGTGCCGGCTCGGCCGGGGTGTAGGGGAAGGCTTCGTCGGCCGGTGGCCTGAAGCTCCCGCGCACGATGGCGCCGCCGGGGGCCGGCTCGGGCGGCGCGGAGACGTCCACCCGCAGCTCGTCGAGCTCGCCGCCGTCCTGGTCGGTGGACTCCGCGCACAGTACGACCGGCCCCCGCTGCACGGCGGCGCAGCCGCGGACGGCGTCGATGCGCTCGTCGGGGAAGGTCCAGCGCGGCTGGAGCGGCAGTTCGAGCCGCAGCTCCTCGCCGACCGCGAAGGCGCGCCGCACCACCGCCGGGCCGGGCGGCACCGGACGCCGTCCGCCGGCGTCGGCCAGCACGGCGCCCGTCGCCCAGGACGGCACCCGCAGCGCGATGGTCCACGGTCCGGGGCCGCTCTCGGTGATCCGTACCACGACGGTGCCGTCGTCGGGGTAGCCGGTGCTCACCCGCACCCCGGCGGGCCGGCCGTCGTCGAGCCGGGTGCGCACGTCCATGCCGGCGTACTGGTGGATCTGCACGCCCTCGCCGTCGGCGGTCGCCAGGTAGCCGCCGAGCGAGGCCAGCAGGCGGGCCGCGTTGGGCAGGCAGCACGACACCTCGAACCAGGGTGCCCGCATGCCCCCGCCGAAGCGCAGCCGGGCGCGGTCGGGCGCGGCGGGCTCGGCGGGTACCCGCTGGTGCAGGGTGTTGGCGTAGAAGAAGGCGCGTCCGTCGTCGGCGACGGAGGTAGCGACGATGTTGTACAGCGCGCGCTCGATCACGTCGCCGTAGCGGGTGTCGCCGGTGGCCAGCAGCAGCCGCCAGGCCAGCATCACCGAGGCGACGCCCGCGCAGGTCTCGGAGTAGGCGCGGTCGGCGGGCAGCACGAAGTCCTCGCCGAAGGACTCGCCCTCGTGGTGGGAGCCCATCCCGCCGGTGAGGTAGGTGCGCCGGGCGAGGGTTCGGTCGAACTGGGCCCGGACCGCCTCCAGCAGCTCGGTGTCCCCGGTCTCCACGGCCGTGTCGACCACGCCGCAGGCCAGGTACAGGGCGCGCACGGCATGGCCGCGCAGCACCCGCGCGGTGCGCGGCGGGATGTCGTCGGAGAAGTAGGACCAGCCCAGCGGGTGCTCGGGCAGGGTGCGGTGGCCGCGCCGCTCGACGAAGAGCGCCGCCTGGTCCAGGTAGCGCTGCTCGCCGGTGAGCCGGGCGAACTCCACCAGCGCGGGCTCGATCTCCGGGTGCCCGCACACCCCCGGGTTCCCGTCCGGACCGAAGGCGGCGCACACGTGGTCGGCGACCCGGCGGGCCACCTCCACCAGCTCGTCGAGACCGTGGGTCCTGGCCCGGGCCACCGCCGCCTGCAGCAGGTGCCCGGCGCAGTACAGCTCGTGGCCGAAGGCGAGGTCGCTGTAGCGGGCCGGCTGCCCCGGGCCGCCGAAGGCGGTGCCGAGGTAGCCGTCGCCGTCCTGCGCGGCGGCCAGCACCCCGGCCAGTCCGCCGATCCGCGCCGCCCAGTCCTGACCGGGGTCCCTGGTCCGGCCCGCCTCCCAGGCCATCGCCTCCAGCAGCTTGTAGACCTCGGAGTCGGAGAACTCCAGCCCGCGCCGGGTGCCGGGCGCCGGGGCGGGGCGGCCGGTCCAGCCGAGCCGGTCCATCCAGTCGCGGCAGTGCTCGATGGTGGCGGTCCCGTTGGTCTGCTGGCGCCGGTGCCAGAAGCCGCCGGTCAGCCGTACCTCGGCCAGTCCGAGCGGGCGCAGCGCCCCGCGCGAGGGGACGACCGGCCGGCCGCCGGCCTGGCCGGCCGGCGCCTTGTTCAGCTGGGATGAGGCGGTCATGGGGTCCTTTCGTCGGCGGGGACGGGGCGGGGCGGCCGGGCGGGGTCAGCCCTTGAGCGCGCCCGAGGTGAAGCCGCGCACGTAGTGCCGCTGCAGCAGCAGGAACAGGGCCGTGCAGGGCACCGCCGAGACGATGACGCCCGCCTGCAGCGCGCCGAAGTCGATCGCGCCGTGGCTGCTGGACCGCATCGCGGCCAGTGCCGTGGGCAGGGTGAGCAGGCTGTCGTCGGACAGCAGCATCAGCGGCGCGATGAACTCGTTCCACGAAGCCAGGAAGGCGAACAGGCCGACGGTGACCATGGCGGGCACGACGACCGGGATGAGGACCCGCACCAGCGTGCGCACCGGTCCGCAGCCGTCGATGAGGGCGGCCTCGTCCAGGTCGCGCGGCACGCCGTCGAAGGCGTTGCGCATCATGAACAGTGCGAACGGCAGCTGGAACATGGTGAGCACCAGGGCGAGGCCGAGGTGGGAGTTCTCCAGGCCCAGCCGTCCGAGCAGGACGTACAGCGGCACCAGCAGGGTCGGGTACGGCACCATCAGGATGCCCAGGGTGACCAGGAACAGCAGGTCGCGGCCTGGGAAGCGGAAGCGGGCCGCCGCGTAGCCGCCGAGGGTGGCGGCGGTGAGGGTGCCCGCCACCGTCAGCAGGGAGACCACCAGGCTGTTGGCGGTGTATTGGGGCAGCCCGGCGCCGTACTCGGCCAGCCGCCGGTAGTTGTCCAGCCCGACGCCCTCGGCGCCGCCGGCGGCCCTCGGTCCGCGCACCGACGCCCACGCGGTCCACAGCAGCGGGGCGAGGAACAGGACCGCCAGCGCCAGCAGCGTGGTGTGCCGGCCGGTGGCCGTGATCCGCACCAGGATCCGGCGGCGCCGGCCGGCCCGCCGGGAGGCCGGCGGTGTCGCGGCCGCGGACGCGGGTGGCAGGCTCATCGCCGGTCTCCTCGCTCGCGAAGGATGGACAGCTGGACCACGTTCCCGACCACCAGGACGAGCGCCACCAGGACCGACATGGCCGCGGCCACGCCGACGTCGAGCAGAGTGAAGGCCTGCCGGTAGACGGTCATCACCACGGTGACGGTGGAGTTGTCGGGGCCGCCGCTGGTGAGCAGCACGAACTGCTCGAAGGCCAGCAGCGAGCCGGTGACGCACAGCGTCAGCGCCAGGGCCAGCGTCGGCCGCAGCAGCGGCAGGGTCACGTGGCGCAGGGTGCGCCACCAGCCGGCGCCGTCCACCCGCGCCGCCTCGTACACGTCGTCGGGAATCGCCTGCAGGCCGGTGAGCAGCACCAGCATGTAGAAGCCGGCGAAGCGCCAGGTGATCATCAAGACGGTGGACCACAGGGCGGCGCCGGGGGTGCCGAACCAGTCGACGGTGCCGTCGCCGATGCCCAGCGCCGCCAGCAGCGGCCCGAGCGGGCCGGCCTCGTCGCTGAAGATGACGTACCAGAGCAGGCTGGCCACGGCGAGGCCGACCACCGCGGGCTGGAAGAACGCGGTGCGGGCCAGGCCGACGCCCCGGCCCGGCCGCTGCACCAGCAGCGCCAGGCCGAGGGAGAGGGTGAGCAGCACCACCGTGGTGACCGCGGTGTACTTCAGGGTGAACACGACCGCCTCGACGAAGAGCCGGTCCTGGACGGCCAGCGCGTAGTTGCGGCCGCCGGAGAACGCGGGCGCGCCCAGCAGCGGCCAGTCGTGCAGCGACATCCACCCGGCCAGGCCGACCGGGACGACGAAGAGCACCGCCACCACGGCGGCCAGCGGCAGCGAGAGCACGATCCCCGTGCGCGCCTCGCGGGCGCGCCGCCCGGCCCCCGGGCGGGGGCTCGGCCGGGACCGGGCGGTTTCGGG
Source organism: Allonocardiopsis opalescens (assembly GCF_003002095.1). Lineage (GTDB taxonomy): Bacteria > Actinomycetota > Actinomycetes > Streptosporangiales > Streptosporangiaceae > Allonocardiopsis > Allonocardiopsis opalescens. The sequence goes on from NZ_PVZC01000007.1 coordinate 126,325, forward strand.
CGGGGCGGGGAACAGGGCCGGGGACGCGGTGGGGGGCAAGGCGCCTCCTGTCGGGACGGGGCCGGCCGGTCAGCGGGCGAGCGAGGCGTCGACCAGCGGGTCGTTGGCGGCCAGCGCCGCCGCCAGGTCGGGCCCGAAGACCGCGTTGTGCGCGAGCGTCAGCCAGGGGCCCTGCGGGTCGTTGAAGGTGGCGCCGAACTCCACCGCCCTGGGGGTGCGGCCGAGCGGGACCAGCTCGGACATGGTCCGCAGCCGCTCGTTCGCGCGCACCCGCGGCGCGTCGGCGAGGTCGGTGCGGGCCGGCACGTCGCTGTTGGCGGCCAGCACCGACAGCTGGGCCTCCTCCCCCAGCGTCCAGGAGATGAAGTCCCAGGCGGCCTCGGGATGCCGGCTGGTGCTGGTGATCCCGACGACGTCGCCGCCGACGAAGGTCGACGCCCCGCCGTCGGCCCCGGGGATCGGCGCGACGCCGATCCGCAGGCGCTCGCCCTCCTCGATCCGGCCGAGGAAGGTGGAGGACATCGGCGCGACCCCGATGTTCCCGGTCTGGAAGGCGGTGATCCAGGTGGCGCCGCTCTCCCGCCGCGACCCCTCGGCCAGTACGCCGGCCTCGGCCATCCCCCGGTAGGCCGCGAAGACCCCGGCCATCTCGGGCGCGTCCAGGTGGGCGGAGGTGCCGTCCGGGCTGAGCACTTCGCCGCCGCCCGCCCACACGCTCGGCCAGAGGGTGAACAGCAGGCAGCCCTGGCACTGCCCGGCCAGGTAGGCACCGCTGACCTCGCCGCCGAGCCGCTGGATGCGCGCGGCGTGCTCGGCCATCTCCGTCAGCGACCGCGGCGGCCGGTCGGGGTCCAGCCCGGCCCGCTCGTAGAGCACCCGGTTGTAGAACAGCACCGACAGGTCGAGCGCGTGCGGCACGGCGTGGCGGGCGCCGGCCGCGGTGGCGACCTCCAGGTGGGCCGGGACCAGCGCATCGGCGAAGTCCAGCGCGTCGATCCGGCCGGTGATGTCGGCCAGCAGGCCCTGCTCGATGAACTTCTGGACGTAGACGACGTCGGAGCCGAGGATGTCGGGCAGGTTGTCGCCGCCGGCCGCGGTGGCGATCTGCTGCTGGTAGGTGTCGTTGGGGATCACCCGCAGCTCGACGCTGTTGCGGCCGAGCGCGTTGTAGGCGTCGATGAACCGGCGCGTCTGCGCCTCGGTGGCCGCCCGGGTCCACATGGTGAGCGTGTGGCCGGTCGGCCGCCCGTCGGCGGGCTCCGGCGCGGCGCCGCAGCCCGTGGCCGCGGTGACCAGCAGGGTGGCGAGCAGCGCCGCCAGTGCGGCGGCCGCGCGCCGCCAGGGCCGTCGGCTCCCGCGTTCGTTCATCGGCGCTCCCTCGGTCGGCCACCGGCAGCGCCCCGTGGCGCCGTGCGCGTCCGCGCGCTCTGCACCTCACAGCGCTCCGTGATGGAGGCCACTCCGAAATCGTTTTCGGGAAGGTAACTGGACGATGACGGGTGCGTCAACAGCCGGGCGGCGGAAGCGGGTCGACTAGAATGAACGCGGTTGCGGCGGCTCAGTGGCAGAACCGGCCCAGCTCCAGCTCAGCCCCCGAGCACCCGCTCGGCCGCGCCGCCCGAAAATCTCGCCGAAAGGTTTTCGTTGCCCAGGAAGCGATCCACGTCCGTCACCCTCAGCGACGTCGCCGAGCGCGCCGGGGTCTCGGTGGCCACCGCCTCCAAGGCGCTCAACGCACGCGCCGAGGTGGCGGCCGAGACCCGCACGCGGGTACTGCGGGCCGCCGACGAACTCGCCTTCCAGCCCAACGCCCTGGCGCGCGGGCTGATCTCGGGCAGCAGCGGCACCATCGGCCTGATCACCGACGAACTCGGCGGCCGCTTCGCCATCCCGATCCTGCTCGGCGTGGAGAACGCGCTCGGCGACGAGCAGATGTCGGTGCTGCTGTGCGACGCGCGCGGCGACGCGATCCGTCGCCGCCACTACATCCGCACCCTGGTCTCCCGCCGGGTCGACGGGCTGATCATCCTCGGCGACCGCAACGACATGCGGCCCTCGCTCACCCGGGAGATCCCGGTACCGGTCGTCTACGTGTACGCGGAGTCCGACGACCCCGCCGACCTGTCGGTGCTGGCCGACGACGAGGGCGGCGCGCGGCTGGCCGTGGAGCACCTGGTCGGCACCGGCCGGCGGCGCATCGCCCACATCACCGGCGAGGAGGGCTACCGGGCGGCGCGCGACCGCGCCACCGGTTGCCAGACCGTGCTGCGCGAGCACGGCCTGCCGCTGGTGGGCGGGGCGCCGCTGTACGGGGAGTGGACCCAGAGCTGGGGGCGGCGCGCCGCGGGCATGGTGCTGCGCACCAGCCCCGACGTGGACGCCTTCTTCTGCGGCAGCGACCAGATCGCCACCGGTGTCGCCGAGACCGTCCGCGAACTCGGACGGCGCGTCCCCGAGGACGTCGCCATCGTCGGCTACGACAACTGGGAGGTCTTCGCCGCGCAGTGCCGCCCGCCGCTCACCACCGTCGACCTGAACCTGCAGAGCCTGGGCGCCACCGCGGTCCGCCACCTGTTCGCCGCCCTCAACGCCGCCCCGACCGGCGGCGCCGTCCGCCACCCGGGACGCCTCGTCATCCGCGAGTCCACCGTCGCCGCCCCCTCCTCCCGCCATCCTGCCGCCGGCGCCGAACCCGGCCCTCGGTGACCGTAGGCGGTCCAGGCGCCGTAAACGGCCAGGGCGACCGCTTCGCCGACCAGGCGGACGCGTCCGGAGCGCAGTGAGCGGTTCGCTGCGCCGGGGTACCGGTCATCGGCACCCCGGCGCCAGTTCGTTCCAGAGGCGTGTCGATACTTTTTGGCCGTCACAGTGGTGGTGGCACGTGCGCCGGCGTGCGGCGCGCCCGGTGAAACCGGTTGACACGCGAGAACGCCCCGCCACCTGCACGAACACCTTCCGGGGCCTTTTCGGCCTCGGTCACGGGATGTCGGTGAGGAGGTGGTCGAAGAGGGTGTTGGCGTGGACCTTTTCCCGGTGGCTGATGGCGGAGATGCAGTCGCGGGCGCCGGCCAGGTGGCTTTCGGCCGCGGCGGTATCGCCGACGGCTCTGAGGGAGTTGGCGACGGTCAGCAGGTGCTCCGCGCGCTGGTGGACGTCGCCGAGGCGGTCGTGGTGGGCTCGGACCTCCGGGGCGCGGCGGATGACCTCGTCGTGGTCGCCGGAGGCGGAGTAGGCCTGCAGCATGGTGTTGAGGTTGATGGCGACGTTGAGCTGGTGGCCGGCGGCGCGGTTGATGGTCAGGGCCTGGTCCAGCAGGGCCAGCGCCTCGCGGCAGCGTCCGGTGCGGAGGTGGACGTCGGCGAGGTTGCACAGGGCCATCGCGTGCAGGGAGCAGTGGCCGGTGCCGGGCGCGGTGCGCAGGATGTGCTCGAACCTCTCGCGGGCGCCGGCCATGTCGCCGCGGTAGACCAGCACGATGCCCTGGGTGGAGCTGAACAGCAGCGAGGTGTACACGTCGCGGCTGTCGAGCTGTTCGTTCGCCTGGTCGAGGAGCCGCTGGGCGAGGGGGATGTTGCCGCGCTGGCCCTCGACGATGGCCAGGTGGGTGCGGGCGAAGGCGGCGTGGTCGGGATCGTGGTCGAGCAGCATGTCGGCCAGGGCGGTGCGCTGGGTCCACGACAGGGCGGAGTTGAAGTAGAACGGCAGGGTCTGCAGGGCGATGCGGGCGGCGTCGACCGCGGTCCGCAGGCCGCCGGCGACCGCCTGGCGCAGCACCTCCACCATGACGGGGAGTTCGCGGTCCAGCCAGGACTGCACCTGGCCGTAGCGGTCGAAGCGGACGGTGGCCATGGCGTCGGTCGGGTGCTCCTGCGGGAGCCCGTAGTCGGTGCGCGCCCCGATGGCGGTCAGGCTGCACGCGCGGATCGCCGCGACGTACCAGTCGACGGCCCGCGCCAGCGGCTCGGCCCGGCGGTGCGGTGCCCGCTCCTTGGCCAGCACGGAGACCAGGTCGTAGAGCAGGTAGCGCTCCGGGCCGGGGCTGAAGGCCATCTGCACGTTGAGCAGCGATTCCAGCGCGCGGTTCGCGCGGGTGACCGGCCAGCCGGTCAGTGCCGCCGCCAGGGCTGCGGTGATGTGCGGCGGATTCGGCAGGCCGAGGAGGGGGAACAGGGCGGCGGCGTCCTGGTCGGCGTCGTCGCCGCTCGTCCGGAGGCCGTCGAGTCCGATCAGGAGGCTGGCGCGCACGTCGACGTCCTCGTGGCGCAGCTGGTCGAGCCGGGCGAGTTCGTCGTCGAGCAGCCGCACCCAGGTCGCGAGCGGCCAGTGCGGGCGCAGCGCGGCACGGGTGGCGATCAGCCGCAGCGCCAGCGGCAGCCTCCCGCACAGCTCGGCCAGCGCGGCCGCGGCCTCGGGTTCGGCGGCCACCATCCGCGTCCCGCCCATCCGGCCGAGCAGTTCCACGGCGTCCGCGGGCCGCAGCGGATCCAGGTGGAACAGGAAGTCTCCGCAGCTGATGGGGGCCCGGCTGGTGATGATCGCCGCACAGCCCGGCTCGTCGGGCAGCGCGACGCGGATCTGGTCCGCGCCGGCCACATTGTCGAAGATGATCAGCATCCGGCGGCCGCGCAGCCGGACGCGGTAGGCGCGCAGCAGCTCGGTGATGTCCTGGTCGGGCCGCGGTTCGATACCGCCCAAGGCGTGGATGAGCATGGCGACGACGTCCGCGGCGCTGCGCGCCGGCACGCCCGGGGTCGATCCGCCGACGTCCACGTAGAGCGTGCCGTCCGGGTACCTGGCGGACAGCTCGTGCCCGACCCTGACGGCGAGCGCCGACTTGCCGCAGCCGCCCGGGCCGTAGACGGTGCAGTGGACGGGCGCGTCGTCGGTGCGCAGGCGCTCCTTCAGTTCGGCCACCTCGTCCTCGCGGCCCAGGAAGGGGGCGCACAGCGGGGGCGGCCCCGCCGGGGTGAGCGCGCGGCCGGGACCGCCGTCGTGCCCCATCGTGCCCGCGGTGATCAGCTGCGCGTCCTCGCGGAGGATGGCCGTCTCCAGCCGGCGGAGGTCAGGACCCGGTTCCATTCCGACCTCTGTGACCAGCCGGCCGCGGATCTGGCGGTAGCGCGAGAGCGCCTCCGCGGCGCGGCCGCTGCGGTAGAGCGCGATCATCAGCTGGTGGCAGAGGCGCTCGCGCAGCGGGTACCTGCTGTTCAGCTCCACCAGCCCGGCCAGGACCTCCATGTGCTGGCCCCGGCTCAGCCGGAGCTCGATGGCGCGTTCGAGGCCGGCGAGGTAGGACTCCTCCAGCAGCGGCGCCTGCACGGCACGGAGCGGGACGTCGCCGATGTTCATGAGCGGTTCGCCCCGCCACAGCGCCAGCGCCCGATCGTAGAGCTCGACGGACCCGCGGCGCCGCGCCTCGGTGACCAGCTCGTTGAAGCGGTGCACGTCCACCTGCTGCGGGGACGCGGTGAGCCGGTATCCGGCCGTGGTGCTCTGCAGCACCTGCTCGGGGAAGACGGCCCGCAGACGCCGGACGTAGTTGCGGATCGTGGTGACGGCCGTCTTCGGCGGCACGTCTCCCCACAGGTCCGCGACGATGGTGTCGAGGGAGACCGCGTTCCCGAGCCGGCTGAGCAGGCTCGCCAGCAGTGCCCGCTGCATCGGGGCGCTGATCGGGAGTGGGTCGTCGTCGTGCCAGACCTCCAACGGTCCGAGCATCCGAAACTCCACGCTGGCCCTCGCCCACGATGTCCATCTGCGGCGCACTCCGTCTAGCAGGAAAGGGTACCGAGGGGGGTGGGAACAGACCACCACTGTCCGAGCGGCCTACCCCCTACGGCTGACCGGTTCTGTCCCAACGGGTTCTATTCGGTCGGGCTCTGCGCTAGGGCCCTGTTCTAACGGGCCCTGTCCGGCCGCCGGGGCCGCACCCAGCCGGCGGACGCGGCGATCACCCCCGCCTGGAACCTGCTGCGCGCGCCGATTCGGTTCATGATCGTCGATATCCGGCGGCGGACGGTGCGGACGGACACGCCCAGCTGCGCGGCGATCGATTCGTCGCCCCAGCCCGCCGAGAGCATGTGCAGCAGCTCCCGCTCCTGGGAGTTCGGGGCCGGCCGGTCCGGTGCGCCCACCACGGTGAGCGGGGCGTGGTGCGGCCACATCTGCTCGAACAGCTCGACCGCGGTGGTGACGATGCCCGGTGCGGTCGCGGTCGCGACACCGGTCGACCCGCCGCCGGGAAAGATCGCCACGGCGCGGTCGATCACCAGCGCGTCGAGCGGGACCCTCGGCGCCACGCGCACCTGGGCGCCGACGTGCACCAGCTCCGCCAGCCGCGCCTCCGACCAGTCGCCGCTGCCCTTGTCGGCCTGGAGCAGGACACGGCACCGGACGCCGGGACGCAGGCTGCCGCGATCGACGGAGCGGGCGGCGCGCAGCGGACCGGTGGAGGTGCACAGCGCCATGACCTCCTGCCGGGCGGAGGCCAGCGCCGCGTCGAGCCGGGTGAGCGTGCCCGCCGCCGGCCGGCGCCGGTCGTGTGATGGTTCGGTCACCATGGGTGGACCGTACCGAGCCGTGCGTAGCGGACGCGTAGCGCGGAGGTATCGCGGCCGCGGCAGCGGGCGAGCGGCCGGGACGGGGCCGATCCGGGCGGGTCACCCCCGGAGCCGCCCGTCGGCTCCGGTGGTGCGGCTCATCGGCTGGACGACCGACACAGGGAACCGGGTCAGGCCGCGGAGCGTGCGGGTGCGTCTGCGGCGGGTCCGTCCGGCGGGGGCCAGGCCGGGCAGCCGTTCGGCCATGGCCTGGAACGCTATCGCACTCTCCAGCCGGGCCAGCGGCGCCCCCAGGCAGTAGTGGCGGCCCGCGGCGAAGGCCAGGTGCTCGGGCGCTCCCTCCCGGGTGATGTCGAAGCGGTCGGGGTCGGCGTACACCTCCGGGTCCCGGCCGGCCGCGGCGAGCAGCAGGTATATCTTCTGCCCCTCCCGGATCCGCCGTCCTGCCAGCTCGACGTCCTCAAGGGCGTACCGGCTGCTGAACTGGGCCGGCGAGTCGTAGCGCAGCACCTCTTCGACCAGGCCGGGGGCGAGGTCGGGCCGCTCGCGCAGCAGCTCCCACTGCTCGGGGTGGTGGAGCAGCGCGAGGACCCCGTTGCCGATCACGTTGGTCGTGGTCTCGAAGCCGGCGATCAGGACCAGCCGGAAGAGCCCGAGCAGTTCGTGCTCGGTCAGCCGCCCCTCGGCCACCTTCACCACCAGTTCGCTGATCAGGTCGTCGCCGGGCTCACGGGTCCGCAGCAGGATCAGCTCGGCGAACAGCCGGCTCACGTCGTGCGCCGCCTCCCCCAGCGCGCGCAGGTGGGCCGGCGAGCGGATGCCGTCCAGGCCGCTCGACAGGGTCAGGCCGTGCCTGGCGAGCCGTGCCGCGTCCGCGTCCGGGATCCCGAGCATCTCGGTGATGACGGCGATGGGGAGCGGGCTGGCGAAGTCCTCGATCAGGTCGAAGGCACCGCGGGGCACCACCGCGTCGAGCAGGCGGTGCGCGGCCCGCTCGATCCGGTCGCGGTACCGGCCGACCGCCTTCCCGGTGAACGCCGGGGCCACCAGTCTGCGCAGCCGGGTGTGGTCGGGCGGTTCGAGCCGGAACAGGGAGAGCAGTTCCTCCTCGGTGATGGATCCGGGCTCGCTGGGCCCGGGCGTCGCGCGGCTGCTGAAGCGGCGGTCGCGCAGCACCTCGCCGACCAGCCGGTGCGACGGCGTGACCCAGCCGCCGTCCCGGGTCCACGACAGCGGGCCGGCGGCACGGATCCGGCGGTGGACCGGGTACGGATCGTCGATGCCGCTCCGCAGGCCGAGCAGGCAGAACTGGTCGCCGTACAGCCGGCCCAGCACCCATCTGCCCGCCCGTTCCCTGGCCAGCTCCGCGGATAGCGCGAGAGTGTCCCGGAGGTTCATGGCCTCTCCTTTTCCGGTGCGGCGAGAAGTGGGGCGAAGCCCTTCGATCGATGTGGACGAGCCGGTTCGGGAAGCCGCCGGGAAGCCGGTTCTGGTCGGTGGCCGGTCGCCGCACAACTGCGACGCAATATGCGCGCACCGCGGGTCCGGGTATGGCGCCAGAGCCACTTAACTACGGTGAATCGCGTCGGTCAACCCTTTGCTTTTCATCCACCGAGCACGCCATCGCCTTTCGCCGCGCACTGGGAGAACCGGCTCAGGGACAGCGGCGGACCGGAGCGGAACCTTGGTCGCCGCAGCCCGCCGGGAGGCGGCCGACCGGCCGGTACACCGCGCCGCCGCAGCCGTCCGCGCAGCACGGACGGTGGTGCTCCGCCCAGGCCGCGGCGGCGTACCGAGGCCGGCCGGCCTGCCGGTCCTGTCATGAAGTGGACAAATTCATTGACAGCCCAGATAGGTCATCCTACCGTCACGCATGTTTCGGTGATCCAAATACCGATGCCCGCTTCGTGGAGGCAGGAATTGGTCGGTGCGTTCGCGTCCCCGTTGTGATGGCGACTTCTGATTAAGCTGCCTGATCCTATTACGGACCTTATTCAGCAATGCGTCAGGAGGATTGCCCTATGGCTGATGAGAACGCCATCGCGATCGTTGGTATGGCGGCGCGCCTGCCCGGCGCCGACGGCATCGACCAGTTCTGGAGCAACCTCCTCGCCGGGGTCGAGTCCGTGGGGCCCGCCAATGCCGAGGATCTGCGGACCCAGGGCGTCAAGGACGCTTCGCTGAAGAACCCCGACTACCGTCTCGTCCACGCCACGGCGGACGAGCTCGACGCCTTCGACACCGAGGTCTTCGGGTACACACCGCGGGAAGCCGAGATCACCGACCCCCAGCAGCGGCTGTTCCTCGAACTGGCGCACACCGCCCTGCAGCACGCGGGCTTCGACCACCGCCGGCTGTCCGGGCGGGTGGCGGTCTTCGGCGGCGCGGGCACGAACAACTACCGCGAGTGGCACGTGGAGCGCAACCGCGCGGTGTTCCGCTCGGTGCCGCACATGAGCATCCGCGCCGGCAACAACCCCGACTACATCGCGCCGATGGTCTCCTACCGGCTCGGCTTCAACGGACCGAGCGTCTCGGTCTACACAGCGTGCTCGACCTCGCTGGTCGCGGTGCACCAGGCCTGCCAGAGCCTGCGGCTGCGCGAGTGCGAGGTGGCGCTCGCCGGAGGGGTGCAGGTCGAGGTGCCGCTCGGCGGCGGCTACGTCTACCGCCAGGGCAGCATCTACTCCGAGGACGGGCACGTGCGCCCGTTCGCGGCGAACGCCTCCGGCACCATCTTCGGCAGCGGCGGCGCGCTGGTGGCCCTGATGACCCTGGAGGCGGCTCGGAAGGCGGGCTGCACGGTCCACGCGGTGATCCGCGGCTCGGCGGTCAACAACGACGGCGCCGAGCGGGTGGGGTTCACCGCGCCGGGCATCGCCGGCCAGCGCATGCTCGTCCTGAACGCGCTCGCCGACGCCGGTGTGGACGCCCGGAGCATCGGCATGGTCGAGGCGCACGGCACCGGAACCGTCGTCGGGGACCCGATCGAGTTCAACGCGCTGGTCGACGCCTACCGCACGCACACCGCGGACACCGGGTACTGCGTCATCGGCTCGGTGAAGGGGAACGTCGGCCACCTGGGCCCGGCCGCCGGCACCGTCGGTCTGATCAAGGCCGTGCGCGCGGTGAACACCGGGCTGGTCCCGCCCAGCATCAACTGCGATGAACTCAACCCCGCCCTGGACATGGCGGCGTCACCGTTCGTCTTCGGCGGCGAGCCGACGGAGTGGCCGGCGGACATGCGGCCGTTCAGGGCCGCGATCAGCTCTTTCGGCATCGGCGGGACCAACGCGCACCTCATTATCGAGGCACCGCCGGAGCAGGCACGGCCGGTCGGAGGCAGGCGCCGGTGGCACGCGCTGCCGCTGTCGACGGCCGGCCCAGAGGCTCTGCAGGCCGCGAGCGCGCAGCTGGCCGAGCACCTGGAGCGCCACGACGTCGCGCTGTCCGACGTCGCGCACACCCTGCAGCAGGGCCGCACGGAGTACCGCGACCGGCGAATCGTGGTGGCGGACACCCGGGAGAACGCCGCGGCCGCGCTGCGCGGCCTGGGCACCCCGGCGCTGGCCGGGGCGGGGCGGAGCGCCGAGCGCTCGGTGGCGTTCCTGTTCCCCGGGCAGGGCGCCCAGTACCCGGGCATGGGACGGGGCCTGTACGAGGCGAACCCGGTGTTCCGGGAGGCGGTCGACCGCTGCTGCGAGAACATCGCCCCGCACCTGGGCTTCGATCTGAAGGAAGTACTGCTCGCCGACCCGAGCGACGAGGACGCGGCCGCACGCCTGACCGACACGGCCGTGACGCAGCCCGCGCTCCTCATCCTCGAATGGTCGCTCGCCCAGGTGTGGGCCGACTGGGGGGTGCGGCCGGCGGCGATGATCGGCCACAGCGTGGGCGAGTACACCGCCGCGTGCCTCGCGGGTGTGTTCGAGCTGCCCGACGCGCTCAAGCTCATCGCCACCCGGGGCGCGCTGATGGCCTCGCTGCCGGCCGGTTCGATGATCGCGGTGTCGGCGGCGGCGGACACGGTGCGGCCGCTGCTTCCGCCCGAGGTCGAGATCGCCGCCGGCAACTCCCCGTCGGCGTGCGTCGTCTCAGGGCCCGGCGAGGCCGTCGAGCCGTTCGGGGCGGAGCTGGCCGGCATGGGCCTGAGCGTCACCCCGCTCCGGACCTCGCACGCCTTCCACTCCGCGATGGTGGATCCGGTCCTGGAGCGCTTCGAGGCCGCGGTGGCCGCCGTCCCCCGGCGGGCGCCGAGCCTGCCGTTCCTGTCCAACGTCACCGGCGAGTGGATCACCGACGAGGAGGCGGCCAGCCCCGCCTACTGGGCCGCCCAGGTCCGGCGGGAGGTGCGCTTCGCCGCCGGCGTCGACAAGCTGGTCCAGCGCGAGGACCTGGCGCTGCTGGAGATCGGGCCGGGGCAGACGCTCGTCGGCTTCGCGCGCCAGCAGAGCTCCGCGCCCGGCCGGCTCACCGCGGTGCCCAGCCTGCCGCCGCGCTGGGAGAACGTCGAGGAGGAGGCACACCTGGCCGCCGCGGCCGGCAAGCTGTGGACCGCCGGCATCGGCGTCGACTGGACCCGCGTGAACGGCGATCCGGCCGCTCGCCGGGTGCCGCTGCCGACCTACCCCTACCAGCGGCAGCGCTGCTGGGTGAATCCGGACCCGGTCGGCCCCGACGTGCGGGAGGCCGAGGACGAGGAGCCGGCGGCCCGGCTGGCGCGGCCGTTCTCGCTGCCGCTCTGGCACCCGGTGCCCCGCAGGACCGGCGCCGATCCGCTCGGCGAGCACTGGCTGGTGATCGGCACCGGCGATGCCGGGTACCAGGAGCTGGTGGCGGCCGCGCAGGCTGCGGGCGTCCTGGTCACCGAGGCGGTGAGCGGGCCGTCCTTCGCCGAGACCCCCGCCGGGTACGAGTTCGACCCCGCCGAGCAGTCCGATGTGGACGCCGTGGTCGGTGAGATCTGGGACCGCGGCCAGCTCCCGGACCGGATCCTGTACTCCCTCGAGCTGCGGGCGGCCGAGGGCGAGGACACCGCGGCGGCGGCGCGGGCGGCCTACGCCCGGATGGCGCGGCTGGCCCGGGCGCTGTGCCGGGTGGTGCGCGACGAACTGGAGATCGTCGCGGTGACCGACCGCGCCCGGGTGCTCCCCGGTGAACGTCACCTTCCGTGGTCCACCCCCCTCCTGGGTCCGCTGATGACGCTGCCCCGCGAGCTGCCGTCGCTGCGGACGCGGCACGTCGACCTGGACGCCACCGGGCGGACGGACCGGTCGGCCGCCGCCGTGGTGCGCGAGGTGTGCGCGGACAACCCGGCCGAGCAGGTGGCACTGCGCGGGCACCGGCGGCACGTGCTGCGGTACGAGCGGATCACCGACGAGCCGGTCGACCACCGCCGTGAGGACCCCGTCCGCCCCGGCGGCGTGTACCTGATCACCGGCGGGCTCGGCGGGCTCGGCCTCGCCGTCGCGGAGGACTTCGCCCGCCGCAACGGCGCCCGGCTCATCCTCGTCGGCCGGTCCGGGCTCCCGCCGCGCGAGGAGTGGGACGCGCTGCTGGCCGGCGGCGCCGACACCGCGCTGCGCCGCCGGATCGAGGGGGTCCGCCGGCTCGAAGAACTCGGGGCCGAGGTGCTGGTGTGCGGTGCCGACGTCGGCGAGCCCGAGCAGATGGCCGCGGCCGTGGCGGCCGGCACGGCCCGGTTCGGCCCGATCAACGGCGTGATCCACGCCGCCGGGCTGAGCGGCGGCCAACTGCTCGCCGCACACGACCAGGACACCGCCGACCGGGTGCTCCGCCCGAAGATCAACGGCGCGCTGGTGCTGCGCGAACTGCTCGCCGCCGGCCGGCTCGGCGACGAGGTCGACTTCGTCGCGCTGTTCTCGTCTATCACCACGGCGAGCATGGACTACGGGCTGTGCGACTACGTGGCGGCGAACCTGTTCATGGACGAGTGCGCCAACAACGACGGCGGCCGCGACCCCTACGTGGTCGCCATCGACTGGTGCGGCTGGAACGAGGTCGGCATGGTCTCGCAGGCCGGCGGCTCCGAGACCTTCCTCCGCTACCTCCGGCTGCGCAAGGAGATCGAACACGCCGACCTGCTGATCGACCATCCGCTGCTGGACCAGCTCGTGCTGGACGATCCCGACCGCAAGACCTTCGAGGTGAAGCTGGAACCGGACGGGCACTGGGTGCTCACCGACCACCGCATCAAGGGCGAGGGCGTGCTGCCGGCCACCAGCGTGCTGGAGATGGTGCACGCGGCGGCCCGGCACCTGTACGGCGCCCGGCCGATGCGGCTGCGCGACGTGCTCTACATCGACCCCATCGCGGTGACCGAGCCGACGATCGGCCGGGTCGTGTTCACCCCGCAGGACGGCGACGGTACGGCGGACCCCGTCCGGACCTGGCAGTTCACCGTCGCCTTCGACACCGAGAAGGGCGACGGACAGGTGCAGTGCCGCGGCACGATCGGCCTGGTCGACGCCGAGCCGCCGCCGCCCGTCGACGTCGACAGGCACCGGTCGGCACTGCCCGAGCACCCCGTGGAGGACCGCGACACCGGGCTGGTCGAGCTGGGTCCGCGCTTCGACCTGGTGCGGCGCTTCTACGCCGACTCCGAGCGCGGCCTGCTGGACCTGCGCGTCGCCGCCGAGGACGAAGGCGAGGCCGGCTCCTACTGGCTGCACCCCGGTCTACTGGACCGCGCGGTCTACGGGCTGTCGAGCCTGGACGGCCGCAGCTACCTGCCGTTCACCCACCGCTCCGTCACGGTGTGGCGCCCGCTGCCGCCCGCCTGCTCGGTGGTGCAGACCTACCGCGCCGATCCCGCCCGGCCGGACTTCATCGAGATCGACCAGGTCCTGGTGGACGCGGACGGCGAGGTGTGCGTCGAGGTCGAGGGCTACACCCTGCGCGCGGTGGAGTCCACCGACGCAGCCCGGCGGCCGGCCGCACGGACCGACGCGGCCGGCTCGCACGGTGGTACCGAGACGATGCTCGGCACCGGTGAGGCGACGGCGATCCTGCGCCGGCTGCTCGCGGTCGCTCCGGGCCCGCAGGTCTACGTCTCCGTAGAGCCGGTGACGACGAGGATCGAGCGGATGCGCGCGTTCACCGGTGAGAACCTGCAGGGAGCCGCGGCCCAACCGGCGGCCGGCACCGGCGAGCGCAAGCTCGACGTGCCGTACGTGGCGCCGGAGACCGAGCTGGAACGGGTGCTGACCGGGCTGTGGGGGGAGTCGGTCGGCGTCGGCGAGGTCGGCGTGGACGACGACTACTTCCTGCTCGGCGGCTCGTCCCTGACCGCGGTCCAGCTCACCTCGCGGATCCGGGACAAGCTGGCGGTCGACGTCTCGGTCGCCGACATCTTCGACTACCCGACCGTGCGCCGGATGAGGACCGTGGCCGAAGAGCGCCTCGGCGCCCTGGTGGACGAGCTGGACGACGACGAGGTGCGGGCCATCCTCGACGGCGGGGAGGCGCGGTGAGCGCGTCGGAGGCGTCGGCGGTCGACCGGCGCGCCCTGATCGACCGCCTCGTCAGCGGCCGGCTCTCGCTGAACTCCCGGGACGCGCCGGTGCGGGTCGACGACCGGCCCGAGGACCTGCCGCTCGCGCCCGCCCAGGAGCGGATCTGGTTCGCCCACCAGGCGGCCGGCCGCAGCCCGCTGTTCACCCTGGTCTCCCTGCGCTCCGTCCGGATGCCGGCCGAGGAGTTCGCCCGGCGGGCCAGGGAGGTGGTGGGGCGGCACGCCGCGCTCCGGATGAACATCGTCGAGCGGGAGGGCCGCCCGGTCGGCCGGCTGCGCGACGCGGCCGGCTTCGACGTCGCCCACCTGTCGCTGGCGCACCTGGACGAGGCCGCGGCCCGCCGCGAACTGGACGCGTTCGTCCAGGCGGAGCGCGGGCACTGCTTCGACACCGCGGCCGAGTGGCCGGTGCGGATGACGCGGGTGGCCATGCCCGTCGGGACCGACGTCGTGGTGCTCGCCGCCCACCACCTGGTCGGCGACGGCATCTCGGTGTCCATCCTGTTCAGCGAGCTGCTGGGCAAGCCGGTGCCGCCGAGCCCCATCGACTATCCCGACTACGCGCTGTGGGAGGACACGCCGCAGCGGATCCGCCGCCGCCGGGAGCAGGTGCGGCGGCAGGCGGCCGCCCTGGCCGGCGCGCCCTTCCCGGTGCGCGTGCCGCCGGACTTCCGCGGCGCCGAGGACGACCACGGCATGGGCGTCGAGCGGATCGCGATCCCCGAAGCGCTCGCCGAGCGCGTCCGCGGGCGTGCGCGGGCGGCCGGCTGCACCGAGCCCGTCTTCCTCCTCGCCGGCTGGCTGAGCGTGCTGGCCCGCACGACCGGGCAGCGCGACCTGGTGATCGGCATGCCGGTGACCGGACGCGACCGCGCGGAGCTGGTGGGCCTGATCGGGCCGTTCGCGAACGTGCTCCCGCTCCGCGTCCGGCTGCCCTTCCGCGGCGGCTTCGCCGACGTTCTCCAGCACTGCCGGCGGGCGGTCGCGGACGCACTGCGCCACCAGGACGCGCCGGTGAACGACGTGCTGGCCGCGGTGTACGGCTCGCCGACCGTGCTGGGCTCGACTCTGGGTGTGCTGTTCAACACCTTCCGGGTGCAGCCGGACATGCCCGAGTTCCCGCTGCCGGGCCTGGCCGAGCACCCGCTGGCGCTGGAGGTCTTCGACGACGGCGTCCGGCTGCGGTCCCGGCTCGTCTACCAGTCCGCGCGCTACGCGGCGGCGACCGTGCGCTCGCTGGGTGAGGGCTTCGTCCAGACGCTGGAAGCCGCCTGCGCCGAGGCGCCGGGGCCCGCCACGGCCGGCGGGGCGGCGGGCCCCGGTCACCGTCCCGGGGGCGCGGCGGTGCCCACCGCGGAGCCCGCGCCCGAGGAGGTGCCGGGCGGCATCCTCGCCGCGATCGAGGCCGGCATGGCCGACAGCGGGCACACGGCCGTCGAAAGCGCCGACGGACGCCTGGGCTACGGAGACCTTCTCGCCCGGGCCCGCTCGCTGGCGGCAAGACTGCGCGAGGCCGGGGCGGGCGGCGGCATGCCGGTGGCGGTGACCGTGTCCCGGGGTCCGCGGGCCGTGGTCGCGCTGCTGGGCGTACTGGCGGCGGGCGCGAGCTACCTGCCGCTGCCCGCCGACGTACCGGAACGGCGCCGGCAGGCCGTCCTGGCCGCCGCCGCGCCGGCCGTGGCGGTGGTCGACGCCCCGGAGCCCGGTGGCTTGGCGGTGCGCGGCCTCGACGCCGCCGGCGCGGCCCCGGACCCGGCCCCGGGCTGGCCGGCGGAGGGCGGCTACTGCGTCTTCACCTCGGGTTCGACCGGTCGCCCGAACGGCGTCGTGGTAGCGGCCGGCACCCTGCTGCGGCATCTGGCGCGCACCCGAGCGGAGCTGGAACTCACCCCGGCCGACCGGTGTCTGCAGTTCTCCGGCCACGGCTTCGACGCCTGGATCGAGCAGGCGCTGGCCCCCCTGCTGGCGGGCGCCGCCGTGGTGATGCGCGGAGAGGAGACCTGGGACCCGCTGGCCTTCGGCACGCTGGCGCGCCGGACGCGGCTGACCGTCGCGAACCTGCCGACCCCCTGGTTCAACGCCCTGTCGGCCGCGAGCGCCGAGCAGTGGCGGGAGCTGGCGGACAGTCCGCTGCGGCTGGTGATGCCCGGCGGTGACGAGATCGCTCCGGCGGCCGTGGCGGAATGGCACCGGCGGATGCCCGCCGACGTGATGCTGGTCAACGCCTACGGGCCGACCGAGGCCGTGGTGACGGCCACCCTGGGCCGGCTGCGCCCGGAGCCGGACGCCGCGCCGCGGGCGCGCCACCCGATCGGCCGGGTCACCGCGGGCCGGCGGGGCCAGGTGTGCGACGGTGCGCTGCGCCCGTGCGCCGCGGGCGAGGTCGGCGAGCTGTGGCTGGGCGGGGTCCTGGCCGACGGCTACCTCGGTGATCCCCGCCGGACCGCGCTGGCCTTCGTGCCAGACCCCTTCGGCCCGCCGGGCCGGCGGATGTACCGCACCGGCGACCTGGTGCGGCCGGCCGGCTCCGGTGAGCTGGAGTTCCTGGGCCGCGCCGACTCCCAGGTCAAGGTGATGGGGCTGCGCTTCGAGCCCGGCGAGGTGGAGAAGGCGCTTACCGCCCACCCCGCCGTCGCCGAGGCCGTCGTGGTCCCGCACGAGGGCGCGGACCGGCACCTGGTCGCCTGGATCGTGGGCCGGCACCCGGTCAGCCCCGCCGAGCTGCGGGAGTTCGTCGCCGCCCGGCTGCCGGCCGCCGTCGTGCCGCGCCGGATCGAGGTGCGCGAGCGGCTGCCGCGGACCGACGGCGGAAAGGCGGACCGCGGCCTGCTCCGCCGCTGGAGCGCGTCCGACGCTCCCGCGCAGGAGGCCGGCGGCGACCTCGCCCACCCGGTCCGCGCCCAGCTCGCCGCCTGGTTCACCGAGCTGCTGGGGACGCCCGCCAGGGATTCCGGCGACTTCTTCCAGCTCGGCGGCAACTCGCTGCTCGCGGTCCGCCTGGCGGCGCGGTGCCGCGAGACCTTCGGCGCCGACGTGGACCTCGGCACCGTCTTCGCGCACCCGACCGTGGCCGCGCTGGCCGACCGCATCGGCCGGGCCGGGACGGCGAACGCGGTGGGCGCCGTGCGGCCGCGCCCGCCGCGGACCGGCGCCCGCCACCCGCTCAGCGCCGCGCAGCGCGGGTTCTGGTTCGGGTACCGCAACAGCGAGCCGACCGCCTACATGGTGCCGGTGGCGGTCCGCTGCCGCGGCCCGCTGGACGCCGGCGCCCTCGCCTCGGCGCTGACGGACGTCGTCAGCAGGCACGAGACCCTGCGGCTGGCCGTCCATGACGGCGGCGGCGGCCTGAACGGCGAGGTGCGGCCGGTCGCCCGCGAGGAGGTCGAGCGGGAGCTGCGGCCGGTCGCCTGCGCCGACGACGACACGCTGAACGCCGCGGTGGACGAGCTGGCCAGGACACCGATCGACCTGCGCTCGGGACCGCTGCGGGTCGCACTGCTCCGCCGGGCCGCCGACGACCACGTGCTCTTCCTCGCCCTGCACCACATCGCCTGCGACGGCCAGTCCGTCGGCGTGGTCGTCCGGGAGCTGCTCGCCCGGTACACCGCCCATTCGGTGGGCGACACCGCGCCGCCGGCGGCGGCCGTCCAGTACGCGGACGTGGCGGACGGGCTGGCGGCCGAGGCCGGGGAGCGCGCCGGCGGGGACGCGGCCTACTGGCGGCGCCGGCTCGCCGGGGTGGAGCCGCTGGCCTTCCCGGCCGACCGCGCCGAGCGCGAGGCCCCGGCGGGCGCGACCGCCGGCGACGTCCTGGTCGGCGAGAGCACCGGGCGGGCGCTCAGGCGGCTGGCCCGGACGCACTCCGTCACCCCCTTCGCCGTCGCGCTCGGCGCCTGGCAGCTGGCGCTGGCCCGCTGGTCCGGGCAGGACGACTTCGCGATCGGCGTGCCGATGAGCCGGCGCGGCCACACCTCGCACAGCGAGGTCGTCGGACCACTGCTGAACATGGTGGCGGTCCGCGCCACTCCGGTGCGCGGCACCGCGGTGCGCGGCTTCCTGCGGGAGGTCCAGCGGTCGCTCGTCGACGCCTTCGAGCACCGCCGGATGCCCTTCGCCGAGGTGGTCGCGGCGCTGGGTGTGGACCGCGGCGCCGACCGCAGCCCGGTGTTCCAGACCATGGTGACCCCGCAGGAGGTCAGCGGCGGCCTGGAGGCGGCCGGCCTGCGCCTCACCTGGTGGCAGCTGCCGCCCGACGCCCCGCAGCTGCCGCTCGCGCTGTATCTGGTCGAGGACGGCGACGGACTCGCCCCGGTGATCAGGTACGACAGGACCGCGCTCGACGCCTCGGCGGTGCGGCGGCTCACCCGGATCCTCACCCGGCTGGTGGAGGAGGGGCTGGACGACGCCGACCGTGCCGTCACCGGCATCGATCCGGTGCCCGACGACGAGCTGAACCGGGTGCTGGCCGCGGGGCGCGGCCCGGAGCCGGAGCCGGCGGACGCCCCGGTCGGCGAGCGGATCCGCCGCTGGGCGGAGCTGCGACCGGACGCGGTGGCGGTCCGCGACGCCTCACGCGTACTTACCTACGCCCGGCTCGACGCCGAGGTCGCCGCGGCGGCGACAGAACTCCGCCGGGCGGGGGTCGGCCGGTCCGACCGGGTCGGCGTCTGCCTGACCCGCGGCGCGGGGCTGGTGGTGGCCTTCCTGGCCGCGCTGCGGATCGGCGCCGCCTATGTGCCGCTCGACCCGGACCACCCGGCGGAGCGGCTGCGGGCCATGGCCGATATCGCCGGACCGGTGGTCACCGTGGTCGAGCAGGCGACCGCGCACGTGGCACCGCTCGTCGGCACCGTCCTGCGGCTGCCCGCGGACCCCGGCGCCCGCACCGGCGCGCCGCCGCCCGAGACCGCGGTCCACCCGGGCGAGGCCGCCTACCTGATCTTCACCTCCGGTTCGACCGGCCGGCCGAAGGGCGTGGTGGTCGAGCACCGCGCGCTGGGCTGGCTGATGGACGCGCTGACCGCGGCCACGAGCTGGACGCCCGGGGACGTGCTGGTCACCACCTGCCGGCCGGTCTTCGACGTGAGCGTGATGGAGCTGCTGCTGCCCCTGGTGTGCGGAGCCACCGTGGTGCTGCACGAACCGGGCGGGGCCTTCGACCCGCACGAGCTGGCCGCGTCGGTGCAGCGGGCGGGCACCACGAAGCTCTACGCGACGCCCACGGTCTGGGCGCAGCTGCGCGACACCGCGGTCGACCTGGCGGGCCGGCACGGCATGTCCGCGGGCGAGCCGCTGACCGGCGACCTCGCCCGCGCCCTGATGGGGCGCGGGCTGCGGCTGTGGAACGGCTACGGCCCCACCGAGACCACCGTCGTGGTCACCGGCTCGTACCTGGAAACGTCCGATCTCGACCTGCCGGTGGTGGCGCTCGGCGACCCGCTGCCCGGCGTCCACCTGTACGTGCTGGACCGGTGGCTGCGCCCGGTGCCGCTCGGCGCGGCGGGCGAGGTGTACGTCTCCGGTGACTGCCTCGCCCGGGGGTACCACGCGGCGCCGGCGCGGACCGCGGCCCGGTTCGTCCCCGACCCGCGCCGCCCCGGAGAGCGCATGTACCGCACCGGCGACCGCGCCCGCCGGCTCGACGACGGCCGCCTGCGGTTCCTCGGCCGGACCGACCACCAGGTGAAGCTCAACGGACACCGGATCGAGCTGGGCGAGGTGACCGCGGCCGCCGCGGCGCACCCGGCGGTGCGCACCGCCGCCACGGTGCTGGACCGCTCCGGCCCGCACGGCGACCGGCTGGTCACCTTCGTGGAGCCCGCCGAGCAGGGCCTGGACGCGACGGAGGTGCGCCGCTGGACCGCCCGGCGCCTCCCGGCGTACATGGTCCCGGTGGTGCGGGTGGTGGCGGCGCTGCCGCTCAGCGCCGGGGGGAAGGTCGACCTCCGCGCCCTGCACGAACTCGTCCCGCCCGAGACCGGTGCCGAGGGCGGCCCGCTCGACCCGCGGGACAATCTCGAACGGCTGGTCGCCGCGGTGTGGGCGGAGGTGCTGCGCGTCGACGCCGTCGCCAGGAACCGCAGCTTCTTCGACCTCGGCGGCGAGTCGATCACCGCCATCCGGGTGGCCGGCCGGCTGGGCGAGCTGTTCGGGGTGGAACTGCCGGTGTCGCTGCTGTTCGCGGCCCAGACCGTCCAGGAGCTGGCCGGGGCGCTCCGCGACCGGCTGGGGGCCCGTGCCGACGAGGTGGCCGACGCCGCTGCGGCGATCCTCCAGGACGCGTCATGACCTGGCGGCTGAACGACCCCGAGCTGCTGCGCCGCCTCCATGCCCGGGTGCCGCCCGCGGCGGGTGACGGCTTCGAGGAACGGGCCGCGACCGAGCTGTCCCCGCCCGAAGCCGGCATGTGGTTCCTGCACCAGCTCGATCCGGACAGCCCGCACGGCACGATCGCGGGCGGACTGTGGCTGCACGGTCCCGTCGACGAGCACCGGCTCGCCGCCGCCTTCCAGAGGCTGGTCGAGGCCCACCCCTCGCTGTGCGTCGCCTTCCCCGCCGTCGACGGCGTGCCGCGGGCCGTCCACCGGCCGCCGCCCGCTGACTCCCCGTTCGCCGTACGCGACCTGAGCCGGGCGTGGGACGGCACCCTCGGCTCCGTCGAGGGCTGGGCGAGGGAGGCCGCCGCCCGCCCCTTCGACCTCGCCGCCGGCCCACTGGTGCGGCTGGACGCGGCGCGCGGCGACGACCGGAACCTGTTCCTGGTGCTGGCGATCCACCACATCGTCGCCGACAACGTCACGGTCGACCTCCTGTGCCACGGGCTGATGGCCGGGTACGCGGGCCGCCCGGGGCCCGGCGGCGGCCCGCGGCGGGTGCTGGTCCCCGGCCGGGAGCGGGCAGCCGCCGACCTGGGGTGGTGGCGGGAGCGGCTCGCGGGTGCCCCCCAGGTCGTGGAGCTGCCGTCCGACGCGCCCGCCCGGACACGGCGGCGCTTCCGGGGCCGGCGGATCGTCCGGACCGTGCCGGCCGGCGCGGCGGCCGCGGTGGCGGCGGCGGCCCGGCGGCACCGGACGACGCCGGCGACCGTCTACCGGGCCGCCTACCGGTACCTGCTGCACCAGCTGACCGGCCGACACGACCTGATCATCGGCTGCTCGGTCAGCACCCGGAGAACCGACGAGCCGGCCGCCGTCGGCAACTTCGTCAACGTGCTGTGCCTGCGCGTCCCACTGCCGCCGGACCCCGCGTTCGCCGAGCTGGTCCGCGCCGAGCAGCAGGTGCTGTCCACCGCGCTGGACCACCGGCACACGCCCTTCGAACTGGTGGTGGAGGAGCTCGTCGCGGTGCGCGACTCCAGCCGTCCGCCGCTGGTCCAGGTCGTGTTCACGCACAACGACTCCCGGATGCCCGACCAGGTCACCGTGGACGGGGTGCTGGTCCGGCGCTTCGACGTGGACCTGGGCAGCACCAAGGTCGATCTCACCCTGCTGGTGGAGCAGGGCCCGGGGCGGGTCCGCCTGTACCTGGAGTACGACCGGGACCTGATCCGCCAGGAGACGGCCGAGTCATGGCTGGACGCCTACCTGAGGCTGGTCGGCGCCGCCGCGGCGGACACCACCGGACTGCCGATGTCGCGCCACCCGCTCACCGGGACCGCCCGGGCGGTCCCGGCGGACATCGGCCGGCCCGAGGGGCGGCGCGGCGTGGTGGGCCGGTTCGAAGACGCCGCCGCGGCGCATCCCGACCGGATCGCCGTCGTCGCCGGCGAGCGGCGCTTCAGCTACCGGGAGCTGGCGGACTGGGCGGACGCCGTCGCCGAACGGGTCGCGGCCGCCTCCGCCGACCCGGACGCGCCGGTCGCGGTGCTCACCGACCGGGACGCCGGCCTGGTCGCCGCGATCCTCGGCGTGGCCAAGGCCGGCCGCTGCTACGTCCCCCTCGACCCGGAGCATCCGCCGGAGCGGCTGCGCGACATCGTGCGGCGGGCCGGGGTCGGGCTCGTCGTCGGGCAGCGGCACCACCTGGCAGCGCTCGACCTGCCCGGCCTCGCGGTGGCGGACCCCGGCCCCGGCGAGCCGGGCGCCGGCCGCCGGCCGCGGCCGGCGCTGGACTGGGCCGGCCCGCTGTACCGGATCTACACCTCGGGCTCGACCGGCCGCCCGAAGGGCGTCACGGTCACCCGGCGCAATCTGGGCACCCTGCTCGACGCCTGCGGGCGGCTGCTCGGCCACGGGCCCGACGACACCTGGACGCTGTTCCACTCCTGCGCCTTCGACATGTCCGTGTGGGAGATGTGGGCCCCCCTCACCAGCGGCGGGACCGTGGTGGTGGTCGACCGGTCGACGGCCAGGGCGCCGGACCGCTTCCTGCGGCTGCTGCACGAGAACCGGGTGACGGTGCTCAACCAGACCCCGACCGCCTTCGCCTCGCTGGTCCACCTGGTCGGCTCGCTCGGCGCCCCGGTCCCGCCCTCGCTGCGGCTGGTCGTCTTCGCCGGGGAGGCCCTGCCCGTCTCGATGCTGCGGCCGTGGCTGGAGCGGGTCGGCGACGAGCGCCCGCGGCTGGTCAACATGTACGGGATCACCGAGACCACGGTGCACGTCACGCACCGGCGGATCCGCGCCGAGGACCTGGACGGCTCGGCGGGCAGCCCGATCGGCCGCGCGCTGCCGCACCTGTCCGCGCAGGTGCTGGACCCGTGGCTGCGGCCGGTTCCCCCGGGCTTCCCGGGTGAGCTGTACGTCGGCGGCGCCGGACTGGCGGACGGGTACGCGGGCGAGCCGGCGCGGACGGCGCTGCGCTACATCCCCGACCCGGACGTGCCCGGCGCGCGGCGCTACCGGTCCGGTGACCGGGTCCGCCTGCTGCCCGACGGCGAGCTGCGCTACGACGGGCGCGATGACGACCAGGAGCAGCTGCACGGCTACCGGATCGAGCCCGCGGAGATCGAAGCCTGCCTGCTCCGCCATCCGGGCGTCGCCGCCGCGGGGGTCACGGTCCGGCGGGAGGACCGGGGCCCGCGCCTGATCGGCTTCGTCGTGCCCGCCGACCCCGGCGTCACCGCGGCCGAGGTCCGCGGCTTCGTCGCCGAGCGGCTGCCCGGCCACATGGTCCCCGTCGTGGTGCCGGTGGCGGAGGTGCCGCGCACGGTCAACGGGAAGCTGGACCGGGCCGCGCTGGCCCGGCTGCCCGTTCCCGAGCCCGGCGGCGGCGCGGCGGTTCCGGTCCCGCCCCGCACCGAGGCCGAGCGCGCAATGGCGGAGGTCTGGCAGGACGTTCTCGGGACCCGCGCCATCGGCGTGGCCGACAACTTCTTCCAGCTCGGCGGCGACTCGATCCTCGCCGTGCAGGTGGCCGCCCGGCTGGGGCAGCGCGGCTACCCGGTGTCGGTCGCCAACATCTTCACCTCGCCGACGATCGAGGCGCTCGCCGCCGCCGTCCCCGCCGACCGGGCGCCGCTCCAGGAGGGCGGCGCTCCGAGCCCGTCGAGCGCGCCCTTCGAGCTGGTCGCACCCGAGGTCCGCGCCGCGCTGCCCGAGGGCGTGGTCGACGCCTACCCCCTCACCCTGCTCCAGCAGGGCATGCTCTACCACCAGGCCGACGACGGCACCTACCAGAACGCCACGGCGATCCGGGTGCGCGCGCCCTTCGACGCGGAGCTGCTGCGCCGGGCGATCGGCGGGGTGGTCGCACGCCACCCGGTGCTGCGGACCGGCATCGACCTCGCCGCCCATCCCGAGCCCCTGCAACTAGTGTGGCGGGACGCGGCAGCGGACGTCTCGGTGCTGGACTGGCGCGACGAGCCGCACCCGCAGGCCAGGCTGGCGGAGTGGCTCGGCCGGCAGCGCCGCGAGCCGCTGGACCTCGCCCGGCCCCCGCTCATCCGCTTCACCGTGCAGCGGGAGGCGGACGACCGGTTCTGGCTGAGCGCCACCGAGTGCCACGCCGTCCTCGACGGCTGGAGCTTCACCTCCACCTACGCCGAGATCCTCCGCCGCTACGCCGCCCTGCTCGACGGGCGGGACCCCGCCGATCCCCCGCCCGAGATCCCATTCCGGGACCACGTGCTCGCCGAGCGGCGCGCGCTGGCCGACACCGCAGGCGAGGAGGCGCTGCGCGCGGAGCTGCGGGGGGCGCGGGCGGTCCGCTTCCCGGCGCTGCCGGACCCGTCGGCGGACCCGCCGCCCGGCCGCGGTGTGTTCCTCCTGCCGCCGGAGCTGCACCGCGCGGTGTCCGACACCGCCGCCCGGCTCGGCGTCCCGGTCAAGACCGTGCTGCTGACCGTCCACTTCCTGGTGCTGGCCCGGCTGACCGGGCGGCGCGACCAGGTGACCGGCCTGGTGGTCAACGGGCGCCCGGAGGCGGTGTCGGCCGAGCACACCCGCGGGATGTACCTCAACACGCTGCCGCTGCGGCTCCAGCTCACCGGGGAGTCCTTCGCCGGGCTGGCCCGCCGCTGCCTGGCGGCCGAGGCGGCCCTGCAGCGGCACCGGCACTACCCCGGGGTCGCGGTCGAGCGCTGGTTCGGTCCGTCCGGGCTGCTCACCACCTCGTTCAACTACACGCGCTTCCACCCGCTCGGCGATATCGACGGCAGCGGCCGGGTGCGGCTGGACAGCACCTTCGAGGAGGAGTCGCCCACCAACTACCTGCTGGACGTGTCCTTCGACGACGGCGCCCGGCCCGGCGCGGAGTACCTGGCGCTGCTGCTGCACCTGTCCCCCGAGCACTTCACCGCCGCCGACTCCGCCCGGATCGGCCGGTGGTACCTGGACCTGCTCGAAGGCTGCACCGCCGACCCCGATGCGGCACCGGCGGCGGGCACCGCCACCGGCCCGGCCGCGAGGCCCGCCAATGCCGCGGTCGGCCCGGTGCCCGCGGCCATCGCGGCGGCGGCCGCCGCCCACCCGGACGCGGCCGCCGTGGTCGACGGCTCGCTGCGGCTGAGCTACCGCGAACTGGCGGCACGGGCGGCGGCCGGCGCCGCGCGGCTGCGCAAGCACGGCGTCGCGGCCGAGACACCGGTGGCACTGCTCGCCGAGCGCGGCGCAGCCTCGGTCGCGGCCGCCTGCGCCGTCTGGTGGGCCGGAGGCGTCTACGTGCCACTGGACCCGTCCTGGCCCCGTGCCCGGATCGAGGCGGTGATCCGCCAGGTCGGCGCCGAGATCGTGGTCGGCGACCCGGCCGCCGCGGCCCGGCTGCCCGGCACCGTCCTGCCCGTCGAGGAGCTGGTCGAGCCGGGGCCCGGGCCGGCGCGTCCGCCCTCGGTGCCGTCCCCGCGCCATGCCGCGTACGCCATCTTCACCTCCGGTTCCACCGGGGAGCCCAAGCCGGTGGTGGTGGAGCACGGCCAGCTCGCCGAATCGGCGGCGGCCTGGGCGGAGGCGCTGGACCTGCGCGCCGCCGGCTCCCGGCACCTGCACGTCAACAGCCTCGCCTTCGACGTGTCGATCGCCGAGCTGGTCCGGGCGCTGACGCTCGGCCACACCCTGGTGGTCGCGCGGCAGGAGACCGCGTCGGACCCCCGCGCGCTCGCCGAGCTGCTCCGCGACGGGCGGATCGAGTTCGCCGACCTGCCGCCGAGCCTGCTGCGGCTGCTGCTGGAGCAGGCCGAGCGGACCGGGACGCGGTGGGAGGCGCTGACGACGGTGCTGGTCGGCGGCGAGTCCTGGTACGGCGCCGACTACCGGCGGCTCGCCGCCGTCGCGCCGCGGGCCCGGATCGTCAACTCCTACGGCCTGACCGAGACCGCGGTGGAGGCCGCGTACTCCGTCGGCGCCCGCCCGGCCGGAGACGGCGAGCCGGTGCCGCTCGCCGCCGCCTACCCGCACACGGTGCTGCACCTGCTGGACGCGTGGCTGCAACCGGTGGCCGAGGGCGAGGTGGGCGAGGTGTACGTCGGCGGACGCGGTGTCGCCCGCGGCTACGAGGGCCGGGCGAAGGGGACCGCGCTGCGCTTCCTGCCGGATCCCGCCACCGGTGGGCGGATGTACCGGACCGGCGACCTCGCCCGGCGGCTGCCGGACGGCGGGCTGCTGCTGTGCGGCCGCCGCGACGAGCAGCTCAACATCAACGGGACGCGGATCGAGCCCGGCGAGGTGGAGGCTGTGCTGCTGCGGCACGGCCGCGTCGCCGAGGCGGCCGTCACCGCACGCGACGGGCGCCTGACGGCCTTCGCGGTCGCGGACGGGGCGGACCCGGCGGACCTGGAGCGCTTCGCCGCCGGCCGGCTGCCGAGCCACGCCGTCCCGACCGTGGTCGTGGTACCCGCGCTGCCGCTGGCGGCGAGCGGGAAGGTGGACCGCGCGGCGCTGGCCGCGCTACCGCTCCCGGCGCGGCCGGACGAGCCGGTCCCGGCCCGCAGCCGTACCGAGCGCATCCTGCTGGAGCTGTGGGCGCAGGTACTGGGCGCCGCGGACATCGGGGTGCGGACCGACTTCGCCCGCGCCGGCGGCGACTCCCTGGCGAGCCTGCGCGTCGTGGCGAAGGCCGCCGAGGCCGGTATCGCAATCCGGCCCGGTGACATCCTGCGCTCCCGCACCGTCGAGGCGCTCGCCCGGCTGGTGGATGAGGGGGCGGAGCGGCGCACCCCCGCCGCCCTGCTGCGCGCCGACGCGGTCCTGGACCGTCCGGTGCGGCCGGTCCGCGCGGCGCGCACCCGCCCGCGCCGCGCCCTGCTCACCGGTGCCACCGGCTTCGTCGGGTCGTTCCTGCTGCGGGAGCTGATCGACCGGACCGGCCTTGAGGTGGTCTGCCTGGTACGCGGCGCGGACGCCGACGCCGGCCGGGAGCGCCTGGCGGCGAACTTCCGCCGGCTCGGCATCCCCGCCGACGGCTTCGCCGAACGGGTCCGGGTGCTCGCGGGGCGGCTCGACCGGCCGCGGTGGGGCCTCGGCGAGGCCGACCACACCGCCCTGGCCGAGGACATCGACGTCGTCTACCACAACGGTGCCGCGGTCGACGGCTTCAAGCCCTACCCGGCGCTGCGCGCCACCAATGTGGAGGGCACCCGCGAGGTGCTCGGCTTCGCCGCCACCGGCCGCGTCAAGGCCGTCCACCACGTGTCCACGGTCTCGGTGTTCTCCCCGCAGGAGGCGGCGGACCCGCGGATCGGCGAGTCCCGCGTGCCCGACGACCCGGAGAACCTGCCGGACGGCTACGCGCAGAGCAAGTGGGTGGCCGAGGCCCTGGTCCGGCAGGCGGCTGACGCAGGTGTGCCGGCCTCGGTCTACCGGCTCGGCCTGGTCGGCGGCCACTCCGAGACCGGGGCCTGCAACCCGTCCGACCTCCTGGGCCGGCTGCTGCACGCGGCGGTGCGCCTCGGCTGCGCACCGCACCACCCGTTCCCCCTCGCCATCGCCCCGGTCGACTACGTGTCGGCCGCGCTGGTGGCCCTCTCCCAGAGCGACGACGCCGCGGGCGAAACCTTCCACCTGGTCAACCGGGAGCAGGTGAACTGGCTGGAGATCGCCGGCTGGCTGGCGGACAGCGAGTTCGGCACCCGGCTGGAGCCGGTGGAGACCTGGCGGGACCGGATCCGGCGCGGAGTGGCGCGCGGGGACGCCGGGATCGCCCCGCTCGCCGTGCTGCTCTACGGCGTGGACCTCACCGTCGCGATCGAGGAGCCGGACTTCGACGACCGGCGCACCGCCGACAAGCTCGCCGGGAGCGGGATCGGCCCGCCCCGGGTGGACGCCGGCTACCTACTCCGCTGTGTCCGCTATCTCACCAGCCTGGAGGAGCAGCATGCCGTACTTCGACGAGGATGACGACACCATCGACTACCAGGTCGTGGTCAACGGCGAGGAGCAGTACTCGCTGTGGCCCACCGACCTGCGGATGCCCGACGGCTGGCGGCCGGCCGGCTTCACCGGCCGGATCGGCCCCTGCCTGGACCACATCGAGCGGACCTGGACGGACATGCGGCCGCTCAGCGCGCGGAGCGGCGCCGATGGATGACGGTGCCGACTCGGCGCTCGGAGCGGTGCGGACGGACGGCGGTGCCGAAGCGGCCCGAGCGCCGGACGGCCACCCGGTGGTCCGGATGTCGGCGGTGTCGAAGAACTACGGCGCGGTTCCGGGAATCGGCGGCCTCGACCTGGAGGTGGCCGCCGGCGAGACCGTGGCCCTGCTCGGGCCGAACGGCGCCGGCAAGAGCACGATCCTGAACCTGCTGCTCGGGCTGCGGCGCCCGGACCGCGGCAGCGTCGCCGTCAACGGCCATCCGCCCACGTCCTACGCCGCCCGCTCGATCACCGGGACCGTGCTGCAGAGCTCCGGCCTGCCCGGGAACCTGCGCGTCGGCGAACTCGTCGCCCTGTTCCGCTCCTACTACCCGGCGCCGCTGGCCGCGGAGGAGGCGATCGGCCGGGCCGGCATCGCGGAGCTGCGCGACCGGTACTTCGGCGACCTCTCCGGCGGGCAGCAGCAGCGCGTCTACATCGCACTGGCGCTGTGCGCCCGCCCGAAGCTGCTGGTCCTCGACGAGCCGAGTGTCGGCCTGGACATCGAGGCGCGCGCCCGGCTGCGGACGCTGCTGTCCCTGCTGGCCGCGGAGGGCTGCGCGATCGTCCTGGCGACGCACGACCTCGGCGAGGCCGAGGAACTGGCCGACCGCGTCGTGCTGGTGGTCGGCAGCAGAGTGGTCTTCGACGGCCGACCCGGCGCCATCACCTCGATGTTCACGCTTCGGCGGGTGTACGCCCGCACGCGGACGCCGCTGGAGGCCGAGGAACTGCGCGGCTACGGGGATGTGTCGTATGAGGACGGCGAGTTCCGGGCGACCACCAGACACCCCGCGGAGCTGCTGCGGGCGCTGCTCGCCCGGGCCGCCGACCTCACGGACCTGGAGGTCCGCGGCGCGAGCTTCGAGGAGGCGGTCACCACCGCGCTGCGCGACCGCGCGATCGCCGAACCGACCCCCGACACCGCGCCCGCGCCCGCCCCCGCGAACCCCGGGCCGGCGCGGCGCCTTCCGCGGCGGCCCGAAATCACCGCCCGGCACTGGCTGCGGATGGCGGCCGGCCAGACCCGGGTGGAGTTCCTCAAGCTCTGGCGCGACACCACCTTCGTGGTGATCACCTGCCTGATGCCGACCATCTTCTTCGCCTTCCTCGGCACCTCCTACGGCGGAGGCGAGGGTGCCGTGCGCGGCCTGGCCTCGCTGAGCGCCTACGGCACCATCGGGGTCGGCCTGTTCGGCTTCGGCGTCGGCATCGCCACGGAGCGCGGGATGCGCTGGGACCAGCTCACCCGGGCCACGCCGATGCGCGTCAGCGCGTACTTCGCCGCCAAGCTGATCCCGGCGGCCTGCTTCGCGGTGCTGACCCTGGGGCTGCTGGCCGGCTACGCGGTGACCGTCGCGGACGTCTCGATCGGCTGGTGGGTCTGGGTCCGGATGGCCGGCGGCCTGACCGGCGGCAGCATCGTGTTCATCGCACTCGGCCTGGCGATCGGCTACAACCTGTCGCCGCGGGCCGCCATGCCGTTCGCCACCGTCGTCTACCTCCCGCTGTCCCTCGCGAGCGGCCTGCTGATCCCCACCAGCCAGCTGCCCTCATACCTCCAGGTGGCCGCGGAGCTGCTGCCCGCCTGGCACTACGCCCGCATCAGCTGGACCGCCGTCGGCGCGGGCCCCGAGTTCGGAGCGGTGTCCGCACTGGTGCTGACGGCCTACACCGGTGTCTTCCTGGTGCTGGCCGCGACGGGCTACCGGCGTGAGCTGCGGGCGCGGTTCCTGTAGATCCAACCCGAGTGGGAGGCGATGTGAAGGCCCTGGTACTCCACGAGTTCGGTGACGTGGGCAATCTGGCGCTCGACGAGGTGCCCGAGCCGGTGCCGCAGACCGGGCACCAGCTGATCCGGGTGCGCAGCGCGGGTGTGAACTACGCGGACTGGCACTGGATCGAGGGAACCTACCTGCGCCGGCCGGAGCTGCCGGTCATCCCGGGCACGGAGGTGGTGGGCTTCGACGCGGCGGGGCGCCGCGTCCTCGCCATGACGATGAAGGCGGGTTGGGCGGAGGCGGCCGTCGCGGCGAATCCGGTCGTCGTGCCGCTGCCCGACTTCCTCTCCGACGGCGAGGCCCTGGCGCTCGGCCTCCAGGGCTTCACCGCGTGGCAGGTCCTGCGCCGCTGCGGCCGGCTCACGCGGGGCGACAGCGTCGCGGTGTTCGGCGCGGCCGGCGGCACCGGCTCGCTGGCCGTCCAGCTCGCCCGCGCGTGGGGGGCGCGGCGGATCATCGCGGTCGCGTCCACGGCGGACAAGCGCGAACTCGCGCTGTCGCTCGGCGCGCACGCGGCGGTCGACTCCAATGACGACGATCTCGCCGGGGCGCTGCGCGAGGCCAACGGCGGGCGCCCGATCGACCTCATCCTCGAAACGACCGGCGGCAAGACGCGCGACGCCTGCCTGTCCTCGCTCGCCATGTTCGGCCGGCTGGTCGTCTTCGGGTCGGTCACCGCGGCCCCGAGCACCCCGGTGGCGCCGGAGGGCCTGATGCACGGCTCCCGGTCGATCGTCGGCTTCTGGGCCTCCGACCTCTTCCACGCACAGCCGCTGCTGCTGCGCGACACCGTTACCGGCCTGATCGGCCTGATCAAGAAGGGGCAGCTGCGACCGGTGGTCGGGGGCGAGTACCCGCTGGCCGACGGGGCCAAGGCACTGGAGGCGATCACCTCGCGGGGCACGGTGGGCAAGCTCGTCCTCAAGGTCGGGGAGCCGGGGAACTGATGGGCCGCGAGGACGCCGGTACGTCCCATGGCGGCGGGGCCGGCGGCGACCGTGCCGGGTAGGCGGCGGATCGCCCTGATCGGTACCGGCGGCCTGGCCCGGGCGGTGGCCTGCTCGCTCGCGGTGGTCTGCCGGGCGCCGCTCGACGTGGCCGTGGTCGGGCGACGCGCCGAGCGGGCCCGGCAGGTCTGCTACCTCGCCGCGACCCGTGCCGCCTGCGGCGGCGCGACCGGCCTGCGCTTCACCCCCGGCACCACGCTCGCCGACGCGGTCGACGGAGCCGACGGGGTGCTGGTGCTGGCGTCCGAGCACTCGCCCTGGGAGGCGGCGCGGGCGCCCTCGGCCTGGACCGCGCTGCTAACCCGCGCCGGTTTCGGCCTCACCCTGCCGTTCCAGGCCGAGCCGGCGCGGCGGGTCGCCCGGCTGCTGGCCGGCCGCACCCCCCGGCCGTGGCTGCTCAACGGCTGCTTCCCGGACGCGGTCAACCCGCTGCTGGCCGCCCTCGGGCTGCCGGTGCTGGCCGGGATCGGCAATATCGCCCTGCTCGCGGCGAGCGCCCAGGCCGCGCTCGGCCTGCCCGGCCAGAGCCGGCTGCACATGCTCGCCCACCACGTCCACCTGCACGCGCCCGCCGCCGAGGCCGACGACGTGCGGCTGTGGCTGGACGGCGCAGCGCTCCCGGCACCGGGCCGGCTCCTCGCCGAGCAGCGCGCCGCCGAGCGGCAGGAGCTGAACCAGGTCACCGGGCACGCCGCCGCCCTGCTGGTGGCGGCGATGGCGGCGGGCGCACCGGTCGACACCCACCTGCCCGGGCCGCACGGGCTGCCCGGCGGCTACCCGGTGCGCGTCCACGGCTCCGAGGTGCGGCTGCGGCTACCCGCGGGCCTGGACCGCGCCGCCGCGGTCGCGTTCAACCAGCGGGCCGCCGCCGCTGACGGCGTCGTGCTCGACGGCGACCGGGTGCGCTTCGGGCCCCGCGCCGCGGCCGAACTGGACCGGGTGGCGCCCGCGCTGTCCGGAGGCTTCCCGATCGGGGACCTCGACGCGGCCCGCGCCGAACTGCACGTCTTGCGCGAACGGCTGCGCGGCCGCCCCGCCGACCGACTCCCAGGGACACCGGTATGACGACACACCCCGCGGCGGCGCCGCCCGCCGTCTTCCACGTCGCGGTGGACCGGCCCGACCGCGCCGGCGGGCTGGTCGTCGCGGCCCTCCTGGTCCTCATCGGCCGGTATCTGGGCACCGCGCGACCCGAGGTGCACCTGCTGCCCGACGACGGCGGCCCCGCCGCGGACACCGGCCGGGCCGCCCGCCGGCTGGCCGTCGAGCTGCGGCCGGGCCTGGGCGGCGCCGAGCTGCTCGACCAGGTGACGCGGCGGCTGAGCAGGGCCGAGCCTCCGTCGCACCCCGACACCGGCCCCGCCGGGCGCGGCGGCGAACTCGCCTGGGCGGCCATGGGCGCGACGGCCGTGTGGCGCGGGACGGGCACCGCCGCCGAGCCGGTGGCGGTCCCGCCGGGCTACGGCCGGCTCGTGGTGCTCCGCGAGACCGAGGGCGGCGGGACGGCCGTGTCGGTCGGCGGCACCTCCCCCGCACTCGGCCGCCGCGTCGCCGCCGACCTGCGGACCCTGGTCGACGCGCTGGCGCGCTCGCCGCACGCCCCCGTCGCGGACCTCGCCCGGCCCGCCGACCCGCCGCCCTACCGGCCCGGCCCTCTCCACCGCGCGGCCCGGGACCACACGCCTTTCCCACCGGAGGCCGTCGCCACGTCGATTCCCGGGCGCTTCGCGCAGCAGGCGCTGCGGCACCCGGACCGCCCCGCCGTGATCACGCCGGACCGCACCATCGGCTACGCCGAGCTGGCGCGGCGGGCGGGCGGCATCGCCGCCGCCGTGCTCGACCGGGCCGGCCGCGGCGCGGGCAGGGTCGCACTGCTCGTCGAGCACGGGCCCGACATGATCGCCGCCATCCTGGGCACGCTGCTGGCCGGCAAGGCCTACGTCCCGCTGGACCCGCGCCACCCGCCCGCGCGGCTCGGCGCCATGCTGGCGCACGCCGAACCGGAGCTGCTGCTAAGCACGGCCTCACTACGCGACCGGCACGCCCGGCTCACCGGCGGCGGCGTGCCGGTGCTCGACCTCGGCGACCTGGCCGACGCGGAGATCGGAGCGGCTCCCCCGGCCGCGCCCGAGGCCGCGGCGTACGTCCTCTACACCTCGGGCTCGACCGGCCGGCCGAAGGGCGTGCTGCAGACGCACCGCAATGTGCTGTTCCAGATCCGCAACCACACCGACAACCTGCGGATCTCCGGCCGCGACCGGCTCAGCCTGCTCTCGTCCTTCGGTTTCGACATGGCGGTGACCGACCTCTTCGCCGCCCTGCTGAACGGAGCCGCGGTGGTGCCCGTCGACGTGCGGCGGCTGGCGGGCGGCGGGCTCGCGGACGTGCTGAGGGCGACCGGCGTGACCGTGTACCACTCCACGCCGACCCTCTACCGGCACCTGGTGGACGGCGCCGGCGGTCCGGACGCCTTCCCGGACGTGCGCGCCGTGGTCCTCGGCGGCGAGCAGCTGACCCGGCGCGACCTGGACGCCTTCCGGCGGCACTTCCGGCCGGACTCCGTCCTGGTCAACGGGTACGGCGCCACCGAGGTGAGCTTCGCCGTCCAGCACCACGTGCCCGGGCGGCTGCTCGGGGAGGCGGCGGAGGGGGTGCCGATCGGCCGGGCGCTCGACGGCTTCGAGGTGCGGCTGCTCAGCGACGAGGGCCGGCCGGCCTGGCTGGCCGGGGAGGTCGCGGTCCGCGGCGAGCACCTCTCCCCCGGCTACTGGAAGGCCGGACCCGAGGACGCCGCGCGCTTCACCGTGGACGACGGGGTCCGCGTCTACCGGACCGGGGACCTGGCCCGGCGCGGACCGGACGGGCTGCTGTACTACGCCGGGCGCCGCGACCACCAGGTGAAGATCCGCGGGCACCGGGTCGAGCCGTCCGAGGTGGAGCGGACGCTTGAGGAACTCGGCTGCGTCGTCGAGGCGGTCGTGGTGGCCGAGGAACCGGACCGGCAGCGGCTGCGCGGATACGTCCGCACGCACCGGCCGCCGCCGGACCTCGCGGAGCTGCTGCGGCGGCACACCGCCGAACGGCTGCCCGACTACATGGTCCCGGCCGGCTTCGTCGAGGTGGACGCCTTCCCGCTCACCGCGACCGGGAAGGTCGACCGCCGGGCGCTCGCCGCGCGGGCGCCGACCGAGCCCCAGGAGCACGAGCGCGCCGCGGCCGGGGAGGCGCCGCGGAGCGCGAACGAGCGCTACGTCGCCGGGCTGTGGCAGGAGATCCTCGGCCGCACCGGTGTCCGGCGCGACGACGACCTGATCGCCATGGGCGGGCACTCGCTGACCGCGATCCGGCTCGCGGCCTGGATCCACCGCGACACCGGCACGGCGGTCACCGGCGTCGAGCTGCTGCGCAGGCCGACGGTGCGCGCGCAGGCGGCGCTGCTGGACGAGCGCTCGGCGGCCGCGCCGCCGCGCGCCGAGCCGGGCGGCGCGCGCCCCGCGGCACGCCCCGACGGCCTGCTGCCGGCCTCGCCGGCCCAGCGCGGGCTCTGGGTGCTGCACCAGCTCTACCCCTACTGCACCGCCTACCATGTCGCGGGCTGCTACGAGATCGAGGGCGCGGTGGACGGCGGCGCGCTGCACCGTGCGCTGAACCAGGTCGCGGCGCGGCACCCGGCGCTGCGGACGACCTTCGAGACGCACGGCGGCGAGGTGTGGCAGCGCGTCCACGACGCGGGCGAGGTGCCGGTGCGCTCGGCGGACCTCACCGCGCTTCCCGAGCAGGAGCGGTTCCAGGCGGCCG
Organism: Allonocardiopsis opalescens; assembly: GCF_003002095.1. GTDB lineage: Bacteria > Actinomycetota > Actinomycetes > Streptosporangiales > Streptosporangiaceae > Allonocardiopsis > Allonocardiopsis opalescens. The sequence continues at coordinate 161,008 of NZ_PVZC01000007.1, forward strand.
GCCGCGCGATCGCCGAGGAGCTGCGCCGCCCGATGCGGCTCGACCGGGGGCCGCTGTTCCGGGCCGTGCGCTACCGGCTCGGCCCGCGCCGGCACGTCCTGCTCGTCATCGGCCACCACCTGGTCATGGACGGCTGGTCGCGGGAGCTGGTGCAGCGCGACCTCGGCGCCGCCTACGCGGCGGGCGGGGAGGCGGCCTGGGCCGCGGCGGTGCCCGGCTTCGCCGAGGTGATGGACGCCGCCGGGGCGGGCCGCCCGCCGCTGCGGCGCTCCCTCGCCTTCTGGCGCGAGCACCTGTCGGACCCGCCCCCGCCGGTGCTCCTGCCGGTGCCGCCGGTGCGCCCGGCCCGGCCGAGGTTCCGCGGCGACCGGGTCGGCTGCCGGCTCGACGCGGAGACCACCGCCGGGCTGCGCGCCCTCGCCGTCGCGGAGGGCGTCCCGATCTTCCAGGTCCTGGCCGGCGCCTTCGCCGCCACGGTCGGCGGCTACGGCGACCGCCGGGAGGTGCTGCTCGGCATGCCCGTCGCCGGCCGCGACGACCTGCGCACCGAGCCGGTCGTGGGCTTCTTCAACAACTCGGTCGTCGCGCGGTGCGCGACCGACCCCGCGCTGCCCTACCGGCGGCTCATCCGGCGGACCGGCGAAGCGATCCTCGCCGCGCTCGAACACGCGCACGTCCCGTTCGAGGAGCTGGTCAGGGAGCTGGCCCCGCCGCGCACGCCCGGCGTCAACCCGATCTACCAGATCTGGTGCAACATGCTCTCCTACGACACGATGCCGCTGACGCTGCCCGGCTGCCGGGTCCGGCGCTTCGACCCGCCGGTGACCGGCGCCCTGTTCGACCTCTCGCTCTACCTCACCGACCGGGACGGCACCATCGACGCCGCCCTCGTCTACGACACCGACCTCTTCGACCGCGAGCAGGCGCTCGCCATCGCGGCGCAGTACGAGGCGGCCCTGCGCACCGTGGCCCGCGATCCGGACGCGACCCCGGCCGGGCGGCGGCTGGCCGACCCGGCCGTCGCGCCCGCGCGCTTCCCCGCGGCGGCGGCGGAGTCGGTCCCGGAGCGCTTCGCGGCGGCGGCCGCCGCCCGCCCTGAGGCGCCGGCGCTCCGCCACGGCGGCGCCGAGACCGGCTACCGCGCGCTGAGCGCCGAGGTGGCGCGCTTCTCGGAGTCGCTGACCCGCGCCGGGCTCGACGGACGCACCGTGCTCGCGGTGCTCACCCGCCGCCGGCCGGAGCTGGCCGCGGCGGTGCTGGGCTCGCTGGCCGCCGAGGTCCCGTTCCTGCTGCTGGACGCCGAACTGCCGGTGGCGCGGCTGGCCGCTCTAGTCCGCGAGGCGGCGGCGCCGGCCGCCGTCGACCTGACCGGCGGTTCGCGGGCGGCGGGCGAGCTGGCGGCGGCGCTGGGGGACGGGGTCGCCTGGCTCGGCCCCGGGTCCGGTCCGGCGCCGTCCGGCCGGCCGCCGCTGCCGGAGCCCGCCGCCTACCTGGCCTTCACCTCGGGCAGCACCGGCCGCCCGCAGGGGGTGCTCGGCACCGAGCCGCCGCTGCGCGTGTTCTTCGACTGGTACGCCCGGGAGTTCGGGCTCGGCGGCGGCGACCGCTTCTCGCTGCTCGCCGGGATCGGGCACGACCCGCTGCTCAGAGAGCTGGTCCTGCCCCTGACGATCGGCGCCGCGGTGTGCGTCCCGCCCGCGGACGCGGTGGCCGTGCCGCACCGCCTGCTGTCGTGGCTGGCGGAGCAGGAGGTCACCGTCGTCCACCTGACCCCGGCGATGCTGCGGATGCTGGGCGCGGCCGCCGCCCTGGACGGCCGGACCCTGCCCGCCGTCCGGCTCGTCGCCTCCGGCGGCGCGGCGGTGCGCCGGGACGACCGCACCACCGCCCGGCGCCTGTTCCCGAACGCACGGGTGCTCAGCGTCTACGGGACCACGGAGACGCCCCAGGGCGTCAGCGTGGTCGACCTCGCCGAGGAGTTCGCCGGTCCCGCGCGGGAGGACCTGTCCCCGCTCGGCGCCGGCACGCCCCACGCCCAGCTGATGGTGCTGGGGCGGGACGGAGCACCGGTACCCGCCAACGGGGTGGGCGAGCTCGCGGTGCGGAGCCCGTACCTGGCCGCCGGCTACCTGAACGCCCGTGCCGAGCAGGCCGGTCGGTTCCGCCCCGACCCGTACGGGGCGGCCGGCGTCCGCCTGTACCGCACCGGCGACCGGGCGCGGCTGCGGCCGGACGGCCGGCTGGACTTCCTCGGCCGCGGCGACCGGCAGCTGAGCGTCAACGGCCACCGGGTCGAGCCGGCGGAGATCGAGCGGACCGCCCTCGCGGAGCCCCGGATCGGCGACTGCGTGGTCGACGGCGACGCCTCGGAGCTGGTCGCCTACGTGGCGCCCGCGGACGGCCAGGCCGTGACCTCGGCCGACGTCGGCCGCCACCTCGCCGCGAACCTGCCGCCGGTCATGGTCCCCGACCGCATCGTCGTGCTGGACCGGATACCGGTCACCGAACGCGGCAAGCCCGACCTGGACCGGCTGCGCCGGCTCCGCCGCCGCGAGGCGGCGAGCCCGGCCACCCAGGACGCGGTGACCGAGACCCTGGCGCAGATCTGGCGCTCGGTCCTCGGCCTCGCGGAGGTCGGGGTGGACGACAACTTCTTCGACCTCGGCGGCAGATCGCTGACGCTGCTCAAGGTCCACACCCGGCTGCGCGACAGCCTGCGCCGCGACGTCGAGCTCCTCGACCTGTTCCGCCATCCGACCATCCGCCGGCTCGCCGCCGCGCTGACCGCCGCCGAGGAAGGATAAGCCCCTCATGGACCGCGCCCTCGCCCAACCCGCGATCGCCAATCTGCTACTCGACTTCTACCAGGACCTCCCCGAGGTCATCGGGGCGCGTGTCGCGGACACCGCTCCGGTGGACGACGACTCGGCCTTCTCGCCGGGCTTCCTGCTGCCGGAGCCCGACGAGGCGGTGCGCGGCTACCTGTCGGCCGCCACCGCCGGCTGGCACGAGCTGGACGGCTACGGCGGGCACCGGATCAGCCTGCTCGACCTGGCCCGCAATCCGGGCACGCACACCACCAAGACCTTCGCGTCCCTGCTCATCGTCGCGCGGGCCGCCGAGTACTGCCGGCGGACCGGTGAGCGCGTCATGATCCTCTCGCCGACCTCGGCGAACAAGGGCGTCGCGCTCCGCGACGCGGTACTGCGGGCGGTCGACGCCGGCCTGGTCGAACCGGACATGCTCCGGGTGGCCGTGATCGCGCCGCGCTCCTGCGCCGGCAAGCTCCGCTCCAGCCGACTGAGCACCGACCCGGCGCTGAGCGCGCTCAACCCCGTCCTCGTCTACCCGGGCAGCGAGCCCGAAGAGGTCAAGGCGGTCGGACGGGCCTTCCTGGCCGAGCACGCCGGCCGGCTGCGGCGGCGGCACGGCCTGCGCACCTGGTTCACGCTCGCCCTCGACAACTACGTGGTCGCCGACGCGGCCCGCGCCTTCTTCGAGCGGCGGGCCGCCCCGGTCGAGGAGGCGGCACGGCCCCGGCTGCACGCGCACGCCGTGTCCAGCGCCTTCGGCCTGCTCGGCTACCACCACGGCCGCGCGGTGCTGGAGCAGCGCGGCGACGCCGACCCGGCCCGCCGCCCGGCCAGCCTGCTGGTGCAGCACCTGGCGACACCCGACATGGTGCTGCACCACAAGTACCGCGACTTCTCCCGGGACCGCCTCCCCGCCTACACGCGCGACCCGCGGACCGGGGCCCTCGCCCAAGACGTCGACCCGCACTTCCCGTTGACCGCCGGCAGCCTGGACGAGGTGCTGGAGCCGACCTTCTACTCGCACCGGCCGGCGACCTCGGAGGCGATGAGCGCGATCATCGACCGCCACGGCGGCTCGGGGATCGTCGTCTCCCGGGCCGAGTGCCTGGAGCGGTACCCGCTGGTGCGCGCTCTGATGACCTCAGCGCCGCGGCCGCTGCCGGCCGACCACCGGCAGCTGCGGGAATGGTCGCTCGTCATGGCCTTCACCGGAGTCATGAACGCCATCGACCGCGGACTCGTGTCCGCCGAAAGCGATGTGGTCGTCCACGGCTCCGGCTACTACGGAACCCACGAATTCGAGCCGATCGCGGAAGCGTCGCTACTGCCTGTCCGGACTGCGGACGACGTCGCCGATGCCGTAGGCCGCTAAACGGCGGGAGCGAACCGCGCCAGGCCGTCCGACAGAACGGTCGCCTTTCCCACCGTGCTCTCGAATGCGAAATGGCCGTCGCCGTTCGGCCATATGGCGGTGGTGAGATCCTGGCCCGGCAGCACGGGCCGAGTGAAACGGACCGCCAGGCGCTCTATCCTGTCGGTCCGCGATTCGGCCACCCCGGTGAGCAGCGCCCAGGACGCGAATGCCATGACGCACATTCCGTGCGCGATGATTCCGGGAAATCCGGCCCGCCGCGCCACCTCGTCGTCGAGATGGATCTGCAGGGGGTCGCCGGCCGCCTGCGCGTACCGGAAGGTCTGGTCGTCGTCCAGGTGCGCGACCGTCGAGCACAGAGCGGGCCGCTCCCGCAGGGCCGGGTCGAAGCGGTGCTCCGGCGCCTGCTCACCGGCGGTCTCGGCCGCGTCGTAGCCGACGAACACCGCCGTCAGCCACTGCTCGGTGACCAAGGCGCCGCCAAGGGTCCTGGACTCGGCGTGCACGGTGAGCGTGGAGCCGTGCGGACGCCGCAGCCGCCCGATCGGCCGCGCCCGGCAGACGAGGGCGTCACCAGGAGAGACCGACCGGTGGAAACGGAGCTCGTGCCTTTCGTGCAGCCCTTTCGTCGCGGCCTCGAACGGCACGCTCGCCATTACGACCGCCATCATCGACTGGAACGCGGGCACCACGGCGAACACCGGCGGCGCGATATCGCCGCGCCGGTGCGCCGGGATCGGATCGTTCGTCGCCTCCGCGTAAGCCGCGATTCGCTCAGCGGTGACCGCGAACTCCGCAGGCCGCCCCCAGACCCCCAAGGCACCCGTTTCCATATCGCCCATGCCCAAGCACGCTCCACGGTCCGATAAACCGCCGGACAATGACAGGCTCAACCGTACCGGCCCGAACGGAAACACAGAAGACCGCGGGAACCGCCATTATGTGCGGCGGCCCCGTTCCGGCAACCGGCCACCGGCCGGCGCCGCCGGTACTGCTCACGCGCGTGCCGGCAGCGGCACTACCGGAAGAACTCGCGCCGGTGATCGGCCGCGGCCGGCGGGCTGGCCCTGGCCCGTCCAGGGTGCCGGGCTCGGCGGGCAGCCGGGTCGATCGGCGGTGGCGTCGGCTCCGGCATGCGGCTACATTAACAGAATGCGCATTCTAAGAAAGCGGCGTTCGCCGTCGACCGTTGGCGACGAGACCCCGGTTCCGGCCGCACGCGGCTGGGGCCGGTTCGGGCCGGTGCTGGTGCTCCTGCTGTTCGCGCCGATCAGCGCCGAGTACCTGATCGGCTACGACGTCCTCGCCGGTGATCCGCTCGCGATGCTGTTCGGTCTGATGGTCTTCGCCCCGCTGTACGGGGCGCCGGCACTGCTGATCCGGGAGCTCGTCCGCCGCACCGGGGGCGGCTGGCCGTCGATCCTGCTGCTGGGCGCCGCGTTCGGGCTGGTGCAGGCCGGGCTGATCGACCAGGGCCTGTTCAATCCCGCGTACCGGGACATCTTCTACTGGGACGCCCTGCGGCAGCCGACCTTCCTGGCCCCGCTCGGCACGAGCGGCTTCATGCTGTTCCACTTCACCGCGCTGCACGCCTTCGGCAGCGTGTACGCGCCGGTCGCCGTCGCCGAGGCACTGGCGGGAAGGAACCGGGACCGGCCGTGGCTGCGGCCCCTCGGGCTGACCGCGACCACCGTCGTCTGGCTGCTCGCGGGCTGGTACGTGCTGGCCGACCATCTGCGCTTGGAGGGGTGGCAGCCGTCCGCTTGGCAGGTGGCGGGAACCGTCGCGGCCGTCGGCGCGCTGGTGTGGGCGGCGCTACGCACGGCGCGGCCGTCGCCGGTCAGCGGACGCACTCCGGCGCCCTCGCCGTTCGTCGTGCTGGTGGTGAGCCTCGGCCTGCTCGCCGCCCGTCCGCTGCTGGCCGCGCTCAGCCCGGCCGGGCCCGGCTGGAATTCCTGGGGACCCACCCTGTTCGCGGTCGCGGCCGTTGTGCTGTGGTCGTACCTGATGCTCCGCTGGTCTCGCGCACCCGGCTGGTCCGGCACGCACGTACTCGCCTCGGCCGCCGGCTACCTGTTCGCGGTCGGCGGCGCCGCGTTCCTGGTCACGCCGCTGGGCGACGTCGACCCGGCGGCGAAGGCCGCCGGTAACATCGCCCTGCTGGTCCTCGTGGCGGTGCTGGTGGCGGCCGGCTGGATGGTCCAGAACCGCCGGGAGGTGCCTGAATAGGTGAGAACCGTCAATCCGCAACTGCGCGAGGAGCGGACCCGTCAGATCCGGTCCGGCGCCGTCGCCGCGTTCAGCCGGAACGGGTACGCCAACACCACCGTCGCCGAGCTCCGGCGCGCCACCGGCCTCAGCTCGGGCGCGCTGTTCCACTACTTCGCCGACAAGGCCGCCATCTTCCGCGCCGTCGTCGAAGCCGCCTGCGCGCAGCAGCGCGAGCGTCTGGCGGCGATCGACACCACCGAACCGCTGCCCGCGTTCTGGGCGACGATCGACGTGCTGAGCACCGACTTCACCGACCCCCAAGCGGCCGGCATGTCCGCCGCCATCCTGGAACGCCTGGGCGCCGACCCGGAACTGGCCACCCTCCTGGCCGACCACGAAGCCCTCGTCGTACCGCTGCTCACCACCCTGATCGAACGCCTCCAGGAGCAGCGCCTGATGGACGCCTCCATCCCGCCCGCCCGGGCCGCACGATGGATCACCAGCGTCGTCGACGGCCTGATCCTGAACTGCGGCGACGAGGACTTCGACGCCACCGCCGAAGCCGGATTCCTCACCCACGCCCTCCGCCGCACCTTCCGGATAGCCGAATAAACTGTCGCTTCCGGTCCAATCGCTTGCCGCTTCAGGTTGCCACCGCCGCGCGACGGCCGCGCACGCACCTCACGCGCCGCCATAGGCCGCCGCGGCACCGGTCCACGCGACCGCGGCTGGGATGTCCACCCGGCGGGTCGTGCCGATACGGCCAGGCGGACAATGCTCCCGTGAGCTTCGATCTGGCGGTTCTCGCCATGGACGAGTCGGCCGACGCCGCGGCGGCGCAGGCGATGTTCCAGCGGTGCACGTCCACCGATCACGATGAGGGCGAACTGGACGAGCGGGTGGTCGGGTTCTACGAGCGCCTCCGCTCGCGCTTCCCGGACCACCCGTCCCATGGGGCGGAGTCACCGTGTCGGCGCCACTGGCGATCGGCATCGACCACGTGATCATGAGCCTGGGCTCCGCGCCGAGCAGCGACGCGGCGCTCAAGGCGATCGAGGAACTCGCCGCGGAATTCCGCCTGGTCATCTGGGACCCGCAGTCCCAGGAAGCCAGCCTGCCGAATCGGCGATGACCCGTCGCTCGACCGCCCAGGCGACCTTCGCCCGGTAGGCGGGAGTCAGCGAAACGGTGGACGGTCCTGCCCCGACGTCTTCGAGTGGTTCGGCTGGTGCGCAGCATGAACAACCGCTCGTCGCCAGCGACCACCGTCCTGGTCAAGCCGTGGGGTCCGCCCCGTTGGGCAGCACCGTGGCGAGGCCGGCGATGGTGGTGTCGACGGCGAAGCGGTAGTAGGACTCTCGGGTTCGCGCGGCCGATTCGCCGCCTTGGGCGAAGGGGCGCATCAGTTCCCGGCCCATTCTGCGGACCTGGTCGGACGCTGTGGGCATGTCCTGGAATTCGGCCATCATCGTGGCGTGGTCGCGGGGGCCGTCGCCCTCGTGCTGTAGGCGGTCGTCGCCGATCGAGATGGTGAGCATGGCGTTGTTGAGCAGGAGGGCGTAGGCGAAGCTCGCTCGGTCGGCGAAGCCGGCGCGGTGCAGGGCGGCCATGCCGGCCTCTAGCGTCGGGAGCACGGCGGGGATCGTCGGGCCGTGCATGAGCATCCACTTCGCGACACCCGGGTAGCGCGCGGCGAGCGGTCCGACGTCGTAGAGGAGTCGGCGGAACCACTCCTGCCAGTCCAGTTCGGTCGGCGGAAGCGGGATCCGGTCGAGGACGCGTTCGACCACCCGCCGGCACAGCAGGTCCTTGCCGCCGACGTGGTGGTAGATCACCGATGGGGCGACCCGCAAGCGGGCGGCGAGATCGCGGATCGACCAGCTCAGCAGGTGTGTCTCGCGGGTGAGGTGCACGGCGGCGTCGATGACGGTCTCGGGCGTCAGGCCCACGTGGAACGGCGTGGCGGCCGTGTCGCTCACGGTGTCTCCTCTCAGCGGGCGACAGGTGGGGCCCGGCGCACTGACCGACGAACGGGTTGGGGCACAGCCTGCCTTGCCCCACCTGGCGCCGATGCATTAGAACAGTGTTCACTATATCTGTGATAATGGTTATCAGTCTCGATCAGTGAGAGGGGCAGGCCCATGGCGCGGCCCGAAGGCAGGGGCGACCCGACAGCCGGCGCGTCGGACCGCGATGCGGACGCCGGCACGGACGAGTCCTTCTTCGCCCCGGTGAAGGGCAGCCTGGCCGCGATCATCGGGCTGAGCGTGCTCGGGGCGGTGAGCAGCGTGGTGCCGTTCATCGCCATCGTCGAGCTGGCCCGGACGCTGCTGCCGGCGCTCTCCGGCGACGCGGTCGGGGCCGGTCGCGTGTGGGCGGTCGTGGCCGTCGCGGTGATCGCCCTGTTCGTGAGCTTCGGCGCCGCCTTCCTGTCCGGTATGGTGAGCCACTTCGCGGACGCCGAACTGCAGCTGTCCCTGCGGCGGCGGATCATCCGCCACCTGCAGAGACTTCCGCTCGGCTGGTTCGACGCCCGCAGCTCGGGTTCGGTGCGCAAGCTCGTCGAGAACGACGTGGTCGCGCTGCACCAGCTCGTCGCGCACACCATCCACGACGTGATCTTCGCGGTGACGGTCCCCCTGGTCAGCCTGGTCTACCTGTTCACGGTGCAGTGGCAGCTCGCCGTGGCCGCGCTCGTGCCGCTCGTCGTCACCGCGATCCTGTACCCGGTCCTGATGCGCGGCGGGGCGGAGAAGTACCGGCAGTACGACGAGGCGAGCGTCCGGCTGTCGGGGGCGACGGTCGAGTTCGTGCACGGCATCACCGTGGTCAAGCGCTTCGGGCAGCTCGGCCGCAGCCATCGCCGCTACCGCGAGGCGACGAAGAGCTATGTGGAGTTCGTCGGCGAGTGGACGCGCCAGACCGCGGCGATGTTCACGCTCATCGAGATCGTCACCTCCCCGGTCGTGGTCCTGGTCTGGCTGCTGGCGGTCGGCTCATGGCTGGTGGGCATCGGCGCCGCCGCCCCGATCGACGTGCTCCCGGGGCTGCTGCTCGGCCTGGGCCTGACCAGCCCGCTGATGAAACTCGGCTCGTCCTCGCAGTTCCTGCGCAACGCGACGAAGGCGCGGCAGTCCCTCGCCGCCTTCTTCGCGCTGCCGCCGGTACCGCGGCCGCGCGCACCGCGCACTCCCGACGGCCGCGGCGTCGCCTTCGACGAGGTCTCGTTCGGCTACGACGGCCGCCACCGCGTGCTGCACGAGATCGCCGCCGTCTGCGCGCCCGGCACGGTCACCGCGCTGGTCGGCGCGTCCGGATCGGGCAAGTCCACCCTGGCCAAGCTGCTGCCCCGCTTCTACGACGCCGACGAGGGCGAGGTGGCGATCGGCGGCGCGGACGTACGGGAGATCGCCTCGGCCGCCCTGTACCGGCAGGTCGGATTCGTCTTCCAGGACGTCCGGCTGCTGCGGACGAGCCTGCGCGACAACATCCGCCTCACCCGCCCCCACGCCACCGACGACGAGGTCGAGGCCGCCGCCCGCGCCGCGCAGATCCACGACCGTATCCTGCGCTTCGACCGCGGCTACGACGCCGTCGTCGGCGAGGACGCCAACCTGTCCGGCGGTGAGGCCCAGCGCGTGACGATCGCCCGCGCGCTGCTCGCCGACGCCCGGGTCATCGTGCTCGACGAGGCGACCGCCTTCGCCGACCCGGACTCCGAGGCCGCGATCCAGCGGGCGCTCAGCACCCTGGCCGCCGACCGGACCGTGCTCGTCATCGCCCACCGCCTGCACACCATCGTGGGCGCCGATCAGATCCTCGTCCTCGACGGCGGCCGGATCGCCGAGCGCGGCACCCATGCGCAGCTCGTCGCCGCAGGGGGGCGATTCGCCCGGATGTGGGCCGACTACCAGGCGAACCACGCTCGTTCGCTCCCGGAAGGAGTCCAGGGATGATCCGCCGGCTGCTGCACTACTCCTCCCCGCGGGCGCGCCGCCTGCTCATCACGGAGCTGGTGTTCATCGTCGCCACGGCGGTGCTGCAAGGCGTCGCCTTCCTGATGCTCGTCCCCCTGCTCCGGGCGCTGTTCCTCGCGGACATGGCGGCCGTCGAACCGTGGCTGCTCGCCCTCGCCGCGGTCGGGGCCGTGTACACGGCGGCGTACTGGTTCGCCGGCCAGATCGGGATGAAGGCGAGCACCGCGCTGCTCGACTCGCTGCTGACCCGGCTCGGCGACCGTCTCGTGGAGCTGCCGGTCGCCTGGTTCGGACCCGACCGCTCGGGGATGGTCACCGGCATCGCGATCCAGGGCGCGATGTTCGTCTCCACCACCCCGTACTCGATCCTCCGGCTGATCCTCACCGGGTTCATCACCCCCGGGACCGTGCTGGTCGGAATGTACGCGTTCGACTGGCGCCTCGCGGTGGCGATGACCGTCATGGTGCCGGTCATGGCGCTGGTCTATCGGTGGCTGCGTGCCGGGATCGCCCGCGGCGACGCCGCCCACTCCGCGGCGGTCGCGGACGCCTCCAACCGGGTGATCGAGTTCGCCCGCGCCCAGCCGGCCCTGCGGACGGCCGGCGACGGGTCGATCGCCGACCGGCTGGTCGATGAGGCGCTGCACCGGCAGCACCGCGCCTACAAGGGCATGCTCATCACCGGCGGAGCGGGCATCGCGTCCTTCACCGGGGTCGTGCAGCTCTCGCTCACGGTCATCCTCGTCCTGGGCGCCTACCTCGCCGTCGGCGGCTCGGTCGACCCGGCGACCCTCATCGCCCTGCTCGTGCTCGGGGTGCGCTTCAACGAGCCGATCGTGGGCGCCGGCGACCTCGGCGGCGGCATCTCGCTGGCCAGGACCACGCTCGACCAGCTCGACGGGCTCGCCGCCCTCAAGGCGCTGCCCGAGCCCGCGCGGCCCGCCACCCCGCGCGACTGGGGCGTCGAGTTCCGGAACGTCAGCTTCGGCTACGGTGGCGCGCCCGTGCTCCGGAACCTCTCCTTCACCGCGCCCTCTCGGCGCATGACCGCGATCGTCGGCCCTTCCGGCTCGGGCAAGACCACGATCACCAGGCTCATCGCCCGCTTCTACGACCCCGAGGCCGGCACCGTGTCCATCGGCGGCGTCCCCGTGCCCGAACTCGGCACCGCGGTGGTGGAGGCCGCCGTCTCGCCGGTCTTCCAGGACGTCTACCTCTTCGACGACACGATCCTGAACAACGTCTGGATCGGTAACCCGGAGCTCGGCCGCGAGGAGGTCATCGCCGCCGCGGCACGGGCCCGCGTGGACGAGATCGCCGAGCGGCTGCCCGGCGGCTGGGACGCCCGGGTCGGCGAGGGCGGCTCGAAGCTCTCCGGCGGGGAGCGGCAGCGCGTCTCCATCGCCCGGGCCCTGCTCAAGGACGCCCCGATCGTGTTGCTGGACGAGGCGACCGCCGCACTGGACATCGGCAACGAGATCGCCATCGGCGCGGCCGTCGACGCCGTGCGCGCCGAGCGCACCCTGGTCGTCGTCGCGCACCGCCTGCAGACGATCATGACCGCCGACCAGATCATCATGCTCGACGGTGCGGGCGGCATCCGCGAATCCGGCACCCACACCGAGCTCCTCGCCGCCGGCGGCGCCTACGCCCACTACTGGCACGAGCGCGTGGGCGCCGCCGGTTGGCAGCTCGCTCCCCCGGCCTGAAGCCCCTCCCTCCGTGCCACGAAAGGATCGGCGGATCGGCTATGGGGCGATATGAACGGGCGGGGTCACCGTCGTGGCGTATAGGTCAGGACCACCGCGCCGTTGCCGATCTCGGTTACCCCCGCCAGGTTCATGCGGGTGGTGCCGAGGCCCGACAGTAGCGACTCGCCGGAACCCGCGACGAACGGGGAAATGCTCAGGTGCAGCTCGTCGAGCAGGCCCGCTTCGATGAGTGCGCGGCTGAACGGGCCGTTGCCGTACTTCAGCAAGGTGCCGTCACCGGACTGCTTGAGCTGGGCGACGGCCTCCAAGGCGTCGCCGGGGAGCACCTGGGCGTTCCAGGTGGTCTCGGTCAGTGTGGTGGAGGCGACGTACTTCGGTAGAGAGTTGAGCTTGTCGGCGAGAGGGCCGGTCATGCTCGGCCAGGTTTCGGCGAAGCCCTGGTAGGTCAACCGTCCGAGTACGAGACCGGCCGCGTGCTCCAACAACTTCAGCTGGTATTCGAAGTGCTTGTCGTTGGGGGCGACCTTTAGCTGTCCGGCCCAGAATTCGTCCCCGACGAATCTCCCGTCCATCGAGAGATGGTCGAACTCGATCAGTTTCCGCATCCCCGGAGTCAAGCATTCCGGTGATCGGGCCGTCTTGTATCGAACCGAATCCGGCCGGCTTCGCGGTGCAGGTCAGGAGGGACGCGGCAGCGCGGCCAGGCGGGCCGGGCCAGAGGTCAGAACGCGAGGACCGGTCGGCCGGACCGCAGTTCGCCCGGAGTGTGGCCGGTCGCCCACCGCATGGCCCGCGCGAACTGCGGCTGGTCGTAGTAGCCGCCGCCGGCGACCACGTCGGCGATCGGCTCCCCCGCCGCCAGGAGCCGCGCGGCGTGCCGTGCCTGCTCGATGCTGACGAGCTTGCGGCGCGATATCCCGACGGCCCGGCGGAAGCGGAGCTGCGCCGTCCGCTCCGACATGGCCCGCGGCCGTTCGCCGTGCCGGATCTCCTCGGCGAGTGAATCGAAGAACAGCAACCCCGCTCGCACGAGCCGGTCGACGAAGACGTCGACGTTCTGCTCGGTCGGCATCTCCCAGTCGCGGTTGTCCAGCAGGATCCGGTCGCCTGACGGGGTCGGCAGCACGGCGTCGTTCAGGTCGGCCAGTCCGGCGGGCGGGAACAGGGGCAGATAGGCGCCGAGCCGCAGTTCGACACCGAAGTACTCCGTGTCCTCCGGACAGGTCATCGGGGTGGCCCTGTCTCCGGTCCGCGCAGGTGCACCGTCAGCCGGTCACCGGACCGCGCGAACGCGATCATGGACGCGCCTTTGACCACCGAGGCGAAAGGAGTCGCGGCGTCACAGCGTGCCGTCCACACTCGCCGCACCATCGGGAGTTCACCGGCGACAGTGCCGAAGATCAGCCCCATGGCGGGAGTCTAGCCGGGGGCCACAGTGCCGGTCCGGCTTTCGACCCGGCGGCGGCCAGGACTGGACGAGGGTGCCGGCGGCCGCGGGCATAAAGCACTCGCGCGTACGGCCCCGCCGATGATGGGGTGGCACGGTGACCGACGACGACGCGGCGGCCGTACTGCCGTCGACACTGGCCTGGGTGGGCCGGCAGCTGGCAGCCGGCGAGCGGATCGTCGGGATCGAGGCGCTGCACGGCGGCATCACCGCCGAGATGCGGCGGCTGACCATCGCCGCGCGGGACGGACGAACCCGTGACCTGGTGCTGCGGAGCTTCGTCGACCCGTTCTACCTGGAACACGCCGAGGACTGGCTGGCCAGGGAGACCGGCGCGCTGTCCCTGCTCGCCGGGACCGGCGTGCCGGCTCCTGGCCTGGTCGCGGTCGATCCGACCGCCGCGCAGTGCGCGTATCCGTCGCTGCTGATGACGCATCTGCCCGGCCGGCCGGTCCTCGATGATGAGGGAGTGGAGACCCGCGTTCCGCTGCTGGCCCGCCAGCTCGCGGCCATCCATGCCGTACGGCCCGTCGAGCGGCCCCGGACGTATGTGGCCTTGACGACCGCCGACACCGTCGTGGTTCCGCGGGGCGCCGACGCGGCGGCCTGGGCCGCGGCCATCGACGTGATCCGTAGGCCCCCGCCGCCCTATGCGGGGCGATTCCTGCACCGCGACTTCCAACCCGGCAACGTGCTGTTCGACCTGCCGCCCCACGGGCCGGCCGGCGCCCGGATCAGCGGCGTCGTCGACTGGGCCGCGGCCTCCTGGGGCCCGGCGGATCTCGATGTGGCGCACTGCGCCGTCAATCTCGCGCTGCTGCACGGCCCGGCGTGGGGCCTGCGGTTCCCCGAGGCGTACGAGGAGGCCGGCGGGGTGCTGGCCGCCGCCGCGAGCGAGCGGCTGTACTGGCAGGTGCGCGACGCGCTGGCCAGTTCGGAAGAAGTGCGGCCGGTGGCGCGGCAATGGCGCCGGGCAGGGCGGACGGACCTGACGACGCGCACCGTGGAGCAGCGGCTGGACGCCTACGTCACCGCCCTGATGGACGCCCTGGGCTGAGCCGGCGCGGCCGGGACCCGGCCCGGACCGCACCGTGCACCGCTCGACCAGGCCCTGTCCTCCCGAGGCTCCGGCCAGGGCGGGAACGGCGGCTCAGCTCCACAGGAACGGGACGACCATCGTGGCGAGGGTGAAGACGGGGCCGATGACGACCATGGACAGGCCCCAGATGATCAGGTTGCGGTTGACGCGGGGGCGGTGCTCTTCGACGGTGGAGGCGACGATCGTCGCGCCCGTGGTGCCGAAGGGGGCGCAGTCCACCAGCGAGGCCGAGATCGCGACGGCGTAGATGAAACCGGTCATCTCCAGTCCGCCGCCAGGGACCAGCAGCGGAACCGCCAGCGGAATCAGCGCGCCGATGATGCCGATCGTGGACGCGAAGGCGGAGACCAGGGCCGCGATGACGCAGATGACCAGCGCCGCGAGCAGCGGCTGGCTGACCGAGCGGGCCGCCTCGCCGAGTTGGTCGATCGCGCCCAGTCTGGTGAGGACGTCGACGTAGGTGATGATGCCGCCGAGGAGCAGGATCGTGCTCCAGTCCACCCGGCCGATCGCCTTGCGGCCCACGCCGGGGTCGATGAGGGCGATGATGACGGCGATCGTCAGCGCGACCACACCGAGGTTGATGTCCACCCCGCCCTGCGTGAGCAGGAAGAAGCCGCCGATGAGCACGAGAATCGAGACGATGACGACGACCTGCAGCGCCGTGGGCCCGGTCCGCGTCGCGGTCCGCCCCTCCGTGCCGCCCGCAGCGGCCGGCGCGGCCGCGCTCTGGGCCTCCCGGGAGCGCGCGATGAGTTCGCGTCCGCCGAAGAGGAAGAAGGCGACCAGCACGACGAGGGCGTTCACGCCGATGGAGAGCGCGAACATCAGCCCGGCGTTGTAGGGCACCTGGGCGGACGAGGCGACGGTCTGCACGGTGATGCCGACGATGCTGGTCGGGGCGAGGGCACCGCCCACGATGGCGGAGCTCATCGCGATGCCCATGAGGGTGGAGTTGATGCGGTGGCTGTGCGCCAGGCTCATCGCGATCGGCACCACGGCGAAGGCGGCGTGCGAGGTGCCGAGGCACGCGACGCCGGTGCCGATCAGCCACAGGCCCCAGGGCAGCAGCGCCACCCGGTCGCCGATGAGCACCAGCGAGCGGTCGACCAGCCAGTCGATGGTGCCCGTCTCGCGTGCGATGCCGAAGAGGTAGGTGATGCCCAGCAGGATGACGAGCGCGTCGACCGGGAAGCCGCCCAGCACGTCGTCAAGGCTCTCGCCGACGACGCCGATGCCGACGACGAAGGCGCCGACGAGCGCGAGCGCGCCCATGTGGACATTGCGCAGGGACGAGATCGCGAAGACCGCGGCGAGCCCGATCAGGGCGATGATCTCGGCGGTCATGCCGCGCCGCCGCGGTGTGCGGGCGCGCGGTGGGGGGTGCGCGCGGTACGGGTCGTCATCGGGTTCACTCCAGCTAGATGGTGCGGGCGGTGCCTGCGAGGTAGGCGGCGTGCGCGCGGGGGTCGGTGCCCTCGACGTCGCTCAGTGCGATGAGCCCGCCTTTCGGGACGGGCCGGCGCAGCCGGGCGCCGTCGAGCAGGTAGTAGGGCGCGGCGTCCGGGGTCGGCGCGATCATGACCGGCGCGACGCCCGCGATCTCGTGGTGGTGCCCGGCGACGGCGAAGGCCGTGCCGGCATCCAGGTCGTCCGTGGCCCGCGCGGCCAGCACGGTGGTCCAGCGCGCGGGCGGCGCCGCGGCGCGGTCGACGGCGGCGTGCACCGTGAGCGGCGTCTCCACGCCCATGTAGTGGTAGGGCCAGTAGACGCACGCGTAGCGGCCGTCCCGGCTGAGCACGTGCCCCTTGCCGCGCAGGGTGCGCCAGGTCGCCGGGTCGCCGGTGCGGACGACGGCGAAGACGCCGCCGGCGAAGCTCGCCTCGCCGGGCAACCGCAGCGCGGAGAAGACGTCCACGATGCCGTCGCGGCCGGTGATCCCGCCGTGCTCGCGGGCGGCGTAGACGTCGGCCAGCTCGCCGATCCGGGCCACCGGGTAGTGCAGGGCCTCGACGTCGGCCGTGGCGCCGGTGCGGGTGGCCACGACGGTCATCTCGCAGGAGTCGGCGGCCGCGGCCCGCTTCAGGCCCCGCACCGCCTCGGCCCGCCGCGCGAGCACGGCCGGAACGTCGTCGCCGAGTTCGAGCAGGCCGAGCAGCTCGGGGGCGTCGACGGTGGCGCCGGCCTGGGTCACCCGGCCGGTGGCGGGGTCGAGCTCCAGGTCGTATTCGCCGGACTTGCCGATGGCGACCACGTCGAGGCCGACCGCGGCGACCCAGTCGAGCAGGCGCAGCAGGTTGGCGGGCTGGTCGCCGTCGCCCGGCAGGTAGCTCAGCCCCCGCTCGGCGGCGCGGGCGCTCAGCTCCACCCCGGTGACGGTGTCGACCTCCTTGCTCACCATCACGACGTGCACGCCGTGGTCGAGCGCGGCGGCGGCGTAGCGGTAGCCGTCGGCGACCCGCCCGCACGCCTCGACGAGCACGTCGACCGCGGCCCAGTCGACCGCGTCGCCCGAGGCCGCGAGCACGACCATGCCCTCGGCGACGTGCCGCGCGGTGTCGGCCGGGTCGGCGGAGCGGACGACCCTGGCCGGGTCGGTGCCGAGTTCGCCGAGCGTCCGCCGCACACCGGGCACGTCCGGGTCGATGAGCACGGCCGGCACGATCTCGGGCGTCAGCGCGAGCTGCGCGAGGAAGGTGCGCCCGTAGCCGCCGTTGGCGCCGGTGAGCGCGATCCGGATCGGGGCCCTGCCGCGAGCGGTGTGAGTGAGGATCACCGTTGTTCTCCCGTGTGCACCCGCTCGGCCGTCGAGCCGGGTCCGGGTCACTGTGCCAGGGATTCCAAGATCGCACAAGTTTGCAACAAATCTTCACATACGGTGTGATGACCAGGTAGGCGGGCGACCCCGCCACGGACGGCAGCCGCGGGGCGGCGAGAGAGGAGCCGGCATGCTCGGGGCCATCGCCGACGACTTCACGGGCGCGACGGACCTGGCGACGATGCTGCGCCGGTCCGGCCACCGCGTCGCGGTCGTCATCGAGGACGGCGCGCTTCCCGCCGGCGACGGCGGTGCGGTCGACGCGGTCGTCGTCGCGCTGAAGACCCGCACCGCGCCGGTCGCCGAGGCGGTGCGGGCGTCCATCGGCGCGCTCGGCCGGCTGCGCGCCTGGGGCGCCGACCGCTGCTACCTGAAGTACTGCTCCACCTTCGACTCCACCGACACGGGCAATATCGGCCCCGTCCTCGACGCCCTCGCCGACGCGCTCGACGCCGAGCGGGTGGTGGTGGTCCCGTCCCTGCCGGCCAACGGCCGCACCGTGTACCACGGTCACCTGTTCGTCGGCCCGGACCTGCTGGAGAACTCCTCCATGCGCAAGCACCCGCTCACCCCGATGACGCGCTCGCGCGTCGCCGAGCTGCTGCGCCCGCAGACCGCGCACGAGGTCGCCGAGGTCCCCTGGGAGACGGTGCGGCTCGGCGGCGAGGCGCTGCGCTCGGCGCTGGCGGGCACGTCCGCGCGCTACGCGGTCGTGGACGCGATCGAGGACGCCGACCTGCTGGCGATCGGCGCCGCGACCGCGGACGACGTTCTCGTCTCGGGCGGCTCGGGGCTCGCTCTCGGCATCCCGGGGCCGCGCCGCGGCGGCGCGCCGTGGGTCGCGCCGCCGCCCGGCCGCGGCGCCGTGCTGTGCGGCAGCGTGTCCCGTACCAGCCTGGCCCAGGTCGCGCATGCCGCGCTCGACCGGCCCGTCCGCCGGATCGACCTCGACGCCGCCCTGGCGGACCCCGGCGCGGAGGCGGCGGCCATCGCCGACTGGGTGCTCACCCGGCCGCCCGACACCGCGCCCGTGGTGTGCGCGGCCCGGGAGCGCGCCGACGTCCGCGCGGAGGTCGGCGGCACACCGGGCGCGGTGCTCGTGGAGGCGGTGCTGGCGGACGTCGCCGCCCGGCTGGTCTCCTCCGGGCAGGTCACCGCCCTGGTCGTCGCCGGCGGCGAGACCAGCGGGGCGGTGGTCAGGGCCCTCGGCGTCGGCGTGCTGCACATCGGCCCCGAACTCGCCCCCGGCGTGTGCTGGGCCACCGCCGACGCGCACGGACGGGGCATCGCGATCGCGCTCAAGAGCGGGAACTTCGGCGGCACCGACCTGTTCACCCGCGCATGGGAGGCGCTGAGGTGACGGGCATCGGCGAACTCATCGCCGCGGGACGGGCCCTCGTCGACACCGGGCTGAGCCCGGGCACCAGCGGCAACATCAGCCTGCGCGCCGGCGAGCGGGTGATCATCACCGGCACCGGCGCCCCGCTCGGCGCGCTCACCGCTGCCCACTTCGCCGAAGTCGCGCTCGACGGAACACACCTCGCCGGTGCGCGCCCGTCCAAGGAGACACCGCTGCACCTGGGCCTGTACGGGCGCGACGACCGCCACCGCGCCGTCGTGCACCTGCACTCGCCGCAGGCCGTCGCCCTGTCGTGCCTGCGGCCGTGGCGCCCGCACAACGCCGTGCCGCCGCTGACCCCGTATTTCGTGATGAAAGTGGGCCAGACGCCCCTGCTGCCGTACCGTCATCCCGGCGACCCCGCGCTCGGCGACGACATCCGGGCGCTGGAGTGGCCGGTGCGGGCGGCGCTGCTGGCCAACCACGGCTCGGTGGTCGCCGGCGGGACCGTCGCCGAGGCGGTCGAGTGCGCGACCGAACTGGAGGAGGCGTGCCGGATCGCGCTGCTCACCGAGGGCCTGAGCCGCCGCGAGCTGACCGACGCCCAGGCGGCCGAGCTCGCGGCCCGATGGAACAGCCCGTGGACACGGGTGGACGCAGACTGACCCCGGGAGGACCCATGCCACGCTCGACACCGCTCATCCCCGAACAGCGAAGGCAGCAGATCCTCCGCATCCTCCGCACCGAGCAGGTGCTCAGCTACCGCCAGATCACCGAGCTGCTCGGCGTCAGCCAGATGACGGCCCGCCGCGACGTCGCCGCACTGGCCGGGCAGGGGCGGCTGCGGGCGACCCAGGGCGGCGCCGCGGCGATCGAACGGCTCGACGCGGAGCCGCTCCGCGCGGAGAAGGCCCGCACCGACCTGCCGCAGAAGTCCGCGATCGCCCGCGCGGCGGCCGAGCTGGTCACCGACTCCATGACGGTCTACCTCGACGCCGGCACCACCGTGCAGTCCATCCGCCCGCACCTCGAAGCCCGGCGAGGGCTCACGATCGTGTCGAACGACCTCAGCACGATCCACGCCTTCCTCGACCACCCCGGCGCCGA
The DNA here is from genome assembly GCF_003002095.1 of Allonocardiopsis opalescens. GTDB lineage: Bacteria > Actinomycetota > Actinomycetes > Streptosporangiales > Streptosporangiaceae > Allonocardiopsis > Allonocardiopsis opalescens. The sequence continues at coordinate 180,903 of NZ_PVZC01000007.1, forward strand.
GCTGATCTGCGTCGGCGGGCGCGTCGACCGCGACAACGAGTCCATGATCGGGCGCCTCGCGACGATCACGCTCTCTGAGCTGTGCCTGGACCTCGCCCTGCTGTCGTCGAGCTCATGGGACGTCCGCCACGGCGTCACCACGCCCGTCGAAGCCAAGATCGACCCCAAGCGCGCGGCGCTCTCCTCGGCCGGCTCCGTGGCGCTCCTCGCCGACAGTGGCAAGTACGGCCGCTACGCCAAGTACCGCGTCCTCACCCTTGACGAGCTCGACACGGTGATCACCGACACCGGCCTCGGCGAGGCGGAGTCCGAACAGGTGGCGGCGCTCGGCGTCGAAGTCGTCCTCGCGGACCCGGACCGGCCCGCCGGCGACCCACCGCACGGCCCGGCGGAGGCCGCGCCGCGGTAGCCGGCCCGTCCGGACGAAGCGGACGGGCCGGCCGGGGCCGCCGATCGGGGATGCCGGGCGGCTACGGCGTCACCACCCTGCCGCCGAAGGTCACCACCAGGCGGCCGTCCGCGGCGAAGGACCAGCCGAGGGTCCCGGTGTAGGAGGAGCACCGGGAGCCGTTGGAGCCGGACCAGAACTGGTTCGAGCCGTCGGCGCTGCCGATGATCCTGTCGTTGGTGCCGTCGCCGCTGAAGCAGGAGACGTTCTCGCGGAAGACCGAGGTCCCGCCGTCGAAGTTGAAGTTGCGCTGGCCGCTGTCGATGCTGACATTGCCGGAGATGGTCATGGTGCCCGGGTTCCTGTTGTAGGTGAACCCGTGCCTGCCGTTGTCGTAGGCGATGTTGCGCCGGATGACGTGGTCGACGGGCACGTCCTCGCCGCCGAGCTTGTAGCCGTTGCGGTCGCCGCTGGAGTTCTGGGTGCCGTCGCTGAGGGTGCCGTTCCCGTAGGACAGCGAGTCCTCGATGGTCACCGCGCCGATGGGGCCCTCGTCGGCGTAGGTGTAGAGGTCCCAGCCGTCGTCGATGTTGTTGTGGGCCACGGAGTAGCGGAAGACGTTGCCCGGGCCGGAGGTGAGCTTCGCGGCGAAGCCGTCGGCGTCCTCGCCGTCGGAGTCGGCGTTGTCGTGCGAGCGCGCGCTCAGGACGAGGTTGTTGGCGGGCCACTGCTCGCGGGGGGTGCTGGAGGTCGCCCGCGCGATCTGCAGCCCGGAGTCGCGGTTGAACCGCGTCACCGTGCGCTCGAAGATGTTGTTGCTGCCGCCGACGAAGATGCCGTTGTCACCGGCGCGCTCGACCACGATGCCGGAGACGTGCCAGTAGGACCCGTTCACGGCGAGGCCGCGGTTGGCGGAGTTCTCGCTCTGGGCCGAGAAGTTCAGCACCGGGGTCTCGCCCGGGTAGGCCGACAGCCGGGTGCGGTCGCCGGCGGTGCCGTTGCTGCCCTGCGGGATGGTGACCGTCTGCGAGAACTGGTAGGTCCCTCCCCTCAGGTAGATGGTTCCGCCGGGGGCGATGCGGCTGATCGCCGAGGTGAGCGTGGTCGGCGCCGCCTCCGTGCCGGCCGCGCCGTCCTGGCCGTCGGGCGCGACGTACAGGGTGTCCCCCGACGGCTGCGGGTCGCCGTTGCCGCCGTCGGTCGTGACGTCGAGGTAGTCGATGTTGGGCAGGCCGCCGGAGCCGGTGGCGGCGAGCCTGATGGTGTTGCCGCCCGCGTTCAGCGGCACGGTGAAGTTCTGCGTGGCCCAGCTGGTCCACGCCCCGGTGGCCTGGAACGAGGCGGACTGGACGGTCGAGCCGTTCACCACCAGGTTCGCCGCCCGCGCGCTCGAGCTTCCGTTGGCGAAGCGGACCGCGAGCTGCGCCTGGCCGGACGCGGGGGCGTTGACCGTGAACTGCAGGGACGCGCCGGTGCTGTTGGTGGTGTCGCAGAAGCCGGAGCCGGAGAATCCGGAGTGCTCCGAGGCGACCGCTCCGTCGCAGGCGGCGCTCTCCGCCTCGTACCGGACCGTCGCGGCGTGCGCGGTGCCGGCCGCGGACAGGACCGTCGCGGCGGCGACCAGGCCGGTGGACCAGACGGCCACCAGCGTTCTCCATCTCCTTCGTCGGGGCATGGTTCTCCCTTTCTGCGTGACGGTGTTCGTCGGGGGTGCGGACCGCCGTGGCCGCTGGAGGGTGCGGTGCGCGCGGCCGGCGGGCTCCGGGTTCTCGGGCTCCGCGGGGTGATCGCGGGCATGCGGAACCGGGGTGTCGGGTTCGGATCAGCTGATCGCCGGACCGGCGGTGCCGTCGACCGGTGTGCCGGTCGGGCGGTGGCAGGGCCGGCGTCGCCCTTGTCAGGGCGCGGCCGGTCCCAGCGGGGCGGGTGCCGGGTCGGGAGCGCGCGCCCGCGCCGAGTGCCGGGGCGGTGGGGCCGGACGGGGCGATGAGGGCTCGGGGACGGGGACGTCATTCATCGGTGTTCATCGGTTCGCGACTCCTAGGTCCCCCCTTGGAAAGCGCTTACCAGAGTCTACCTCGAACGGTCCCGATACAAACATGCACTGGTATATCAATCTGGCCCGAGGGCTCCGCCTCACTGCACCGACCAGCCGCCGTCGGAGGCGAGGATCTGGCCGTTGACGTTCGCGCTGTCGTCGCTGAGCAGCCAGGTGATCGACGCGGCGAGCGTCGCGGCCGTCGTGACGGGCGGGATGAGCGCGAGGAACGGGCCGAGCCGGTCCCGGCCGAAGTCGGACGCGGCGGCGCCCGAGATGCCCGTGGCCGTCGGGCCGGGGGCGACGGCGTTGGTGCGGACGCCGCTGGGGCCGTAGAGGAAGGCCGCGCTCTTGGTGATGCCGACGACCGCGTGCTTGGCGGCCGTGTAGGCGGTGCCGGCCGCGTTGCCGCGCAGCGACGCCTCCGAGGCGACGTTCACGACCGCGCCCTTGCCCGCCGCGAGCATCACCGGCAGGACGGCGCGGCTGAGCTTGAAGGTGCCGGTGACGTTCACGCCCATCACGCGGTCCCAGACCTCGTTGCCGAGTTCGTGCAGCGGCAGCATCCCGTCCATGATGCCCGCGACATTGGCGAGGCCGTCGATCGTGCCGCCCGCCGCCCCGACGATGCGCTCGATGTCATCGTCGCTGGTGATGTCGCCGGCCACCGGCACCGCCGCTCCCTCGGGCGAGGCGGTGGCGAGCTCGGCCAGGCGGTCCGCGGCGAGGTCGACGGCGATGACGCGGCCCTCTTCGGCGATGATCCGCTCGGCCGTGGCCCTGCCGATGCCCGATGCCGCGCCGGTGACGATGACCGTGCGGCCGGCGAAGCGCGCGCCCGGGGCCGGCGCCGGCTCCTCGGCCGGGATGACGCCGCCGTTGGCCCTGGCGACGAGGCCGTCGACGACCTCCTGGCTCAGCCGCCCCTGGCTCATGGTGACGAGCGTGTTCAGCGGCAGCGGCCGGACGCGGTCCAGGACGCTCTCGTCCTGGCCGATGGCGGCGAGCAGTTCGCCGATCAGGGGCGCGCCCACCGGGTGGCCGAGCCAGCGGGCGATGGTGTCGTGGCCGGTCAGCGGCTTGTCGTTGTCGGTCATCCCATTCCTCTGCTCTGGTGCCGTGAAGAGGTCGCCCTGGCCGTGCGCTGCCGCCGCGGACCGCGCGTCGGCGCATCCGTCCTCGCCGCGGCCGGTCCGGCCGCGCACGTACCGCCGGCCGGCGTCAGTCGGAGGCGTCGGCCGAGGTCTGCGCCCTGGTCTCCTTCTCGTCGTCGCCCGGCTCCGGTGCCTCGCGCCGGGCGGACCTCGGCGCGAGCCGCCTGAGTTCTCGGCTGACCGCCCGCAGGCCCTGCTCCAGCGCGCCGAGTTCCTCGGTCGTCAGCCCGGCCAGGATGTCGCCGCCCAGTTCGGGACGGGCACCGATCAGCTGCCGGACGACCGCGCGCCCCCGTCGGGTGGGGCGCACGCGGCGCACCCGCTGATCCCTGTGGTCGGTGGAGCGTTCGGCGAGCCCCTGGGCGACGAGCCGGTCGACGAGCTTGGACATCGACGCCATCGAGACCTGGAACATCGTGGCGAGTTCCGCGCCGGAGGTCGCGTCGGGCGCGGTGACGATCACCGTCAGGACCTTGACCTGCTGGACGGTCAGCTCCGTGGCCAGCAGCGGCTCCAGCATGCGCGGGATCGAGCGGGTCGCGATCGCGTGGGTCAGCGCCTCGATGCCGCGCAGCAGCTGTGCCCGTTCGTCGTCCGGCATGCCGACACCGTACCGCGCTCATCCTCGGGCCTCTCTTGAGAATTGCTTAACCTGAGTCTAAGTTATTTTCGGCGACGGGGCGAACTCGCGGGGTGACCGGGCGCCCGGAAGGCGGTCGCGGCCGGCCGCCGTCGCCGATCCCCGCGGCTCCCCGGAGCCCGTGCAGGTCCACCAGCGAAGTGAGGGCAGTCCATGACCGAGTCCAGCCCGGCGTCACCGTCCGACGAGATCGACCTGGCCGCGCTGCGCGCCAAGTACGCCGCCGAACGCGACCGGCGCCTCCGCCCGGACGGCCCGCGGCAGTACCGGCGGGCCGCGGGCGAGTACGGCTACTACGCCAAGGACCCCTACACGCCGCGGGCCGAGCGTGAGCCGCGGGCCGACCGCGTCGAGGCGCTGGTCATCGGCGCCGGCTTCGGCGGCCTGCTGACGGCGGTGCACCTCCGCAAGGCCGGTCTGGAGTCCGTCCGGCTGATGGACGAGGCGGGCGACGTGGGCGGGACCTGGTACTGGAACCGCTATCCCGGCATCCACTGCGACGTCGAGTCCTACGTGTACATGCCGCTGCTGGAGGAGGTCGGCACGATCCCCAGCCGGCGCTACGCGCCCGGCGAGGAGATCCGGCGGCACGCCGTCGCGCTGGCCGAGAAGTTCGACCTCTACCGCGACGCCCTGTTCCACACCCGCGCGACCCGGCTGACCTGGGACGAGGCCGGGCACGAGTGGACCGTCGAGACCGACCGCGGCGACCGGATGCGCGCACGCTTCGTCATCACCTCGTCGGGCACCCTCACCCAGCCGAAGCTGCCCGGGATCCCCGGCATCGAGGACTTCCGCGGCCACACCTTCCACACCAGCCGGTGGGACTACGGCTACACGGGCGGCGACCAGGAGGGCGGGTTGACCGGACTCGCCGGCAGGCGCGTCGCGGTCGTCGGCACGGGGGCGACCGGCCTGCAGGTCATCCCGCACGTCGGACGGGACGCGGGCCACCTCTACGTGTTCCAGCGGACACCCTCCACCGTCGACGTGCGCGACAACCGCCCGACCGACCCGGAGTGGGCGGCCTCGCTGCGCCCCGGCTGGCAGCGGGAGCGCATGCAGAACTTCCTGGAGGTGCTGGCGGGCGAGCCCGTCGAGGAGTCCCTGGTCCAGGACGGGTGGACCGCGACCACCAAGCTGCAGCGCAAGATCCTGTCCGGCGCCGTCGACACCTCGCTGCCGGCGGAGGAGCGCGAGCGCCGCGACGAGCTCGCCGACGCGCTCACCATGAACCGCCTGCGCGAGCGGGTGGCCGCGATCGTGCGGGACCCGGCGACCGCCGACGCCCTCAAGCCCTGGTACCGCTACATGTGCAAGCGCCCCGGCTTCAGCGACGAGTACCTGCAGACCTTCAACCGCCCCAATGTCACGCTGGTCGACACGGCCGACACCGGCGGCATCACCCGGATGACCGAGCGCGGCGTCGTCGTGGGCGAGACCGAGTACGAGGTGGACTGCGTCATCTTCGCGACGGGCTTCGAGACCGGCGTCTCCGGCGTCCTCTCGGGCACCCTGCCGGTTATCGGGCGCGGCGGCACCGCGCTGCTGGAGGCGTGGAGCCGCGGGCCGCGCACCCTGCACGGCTTCTACAGCCACGGCTTCCCCAACCTGTTCCAGCTCGGCGCCCTGCAGAACGCGAACTCGGCCAACTTCGTGCACATCCTCCAGGACCAGGCCGAGCACATCGCCGCGGTGATCGCCCGGGGCAGGGAGGTGGACGCGGCCTACATCGAGCCCTCGGCCGAGGCCGAGGCCGCGTGGGTGCGCACCGTACGGGAGACGGCGACGGACCTGCGCGCCTTCCAGGCCGAGTGCACGCCCGGCTACTACAACGCCGAGGGCACGGCGTCGGCGACCGGCATGATGTACAGCCCGGGGCCGGTCGCCTTCCAGCGCGTGCTGCGCGAGTGGCGCGACGGCGGCATGCACGACGTCCTGGTCCACCACGACGCGCTCAGCACCCGCGCATGAGGGCGCGCTGGCGGGCCCCGGAGCCGGGCCGAGACGCACGGCCGCGCCGGGGCGGCCACGCCCGCCGGGCGGTCCGGCGGGCGCCGGCCTCAGGCCCGGTGGCACTGTGCGCGGCCCTGCTGGCCGGATGCGCGGCGGAGGCGGCGCCCGCCGCCGGACCCGTCGAGCGGCTCGCCGAGCGACTCGCGCACGTCACCTCGCCGCACGAGTCGACGGGGATGACGCTGCTCGAAGGCCCGACGCTGGGGCCGGACGGGGACCTCTACCTCGTCGACGTCACCGCCCCGCCGGGCGAGCCGAAGGTGCTCCGCGTCGACCCCGGCACCGGCCGGGTCACCCCGGTCTACACCGACACGACCGGCGCCTACACCTCGGCCCAGTTCAGCCCGCACGACGGCCGGCTGTACCTGACCGACATCCTCACCGGCTCGATCCTCAGCATCACCGCGGACGGCGAGGATCCCGCCACCGTCTTCTCCGGCTCCGTCGAGGGCGAGCCGATGGCCCCCGACGACCTCGCCTTCGACCAGGACGGCCACCTCTACGTCAGCGACACCACCGGCCACGACTCCCCCACGGCGGAGCCCGCGGGCCGGATCGTGCGCATCGACCGCGCCGGGGGCGAGGCGACCGTGCTCGCCGACGAACTGCCCGCCCCCAACGGGATCTCCTTCGACGAGGACTTCGCCGGACTCTGGGTGAGCCAGTACCACGGCAACCGCGTCGACTACCTCGGCCTGGCCGAGGACGGCACGGCCGTCGCCTCGACCCACCCCGCGATCCACATCGACGCCGGCCGCGGCCGGGTGGACTCCAACGCCGTCGACGCGGACGGGAACGTCTACCAGGGCTTCCACGGCAGCCCCGAGATCCGGGTGTACGACCCGCGCGGCACCCATCTCGCCACCATCACCGCCCCCTCGACCGAGGGAGAGCCGGCGTCCGCGACCAACCTCGCCATCGCCCCCGGGTCCACCGACGCCTACCTGACCGTCAGCGGTCCCGGCGGCGGATTCGTCTACACCTTCACCGCGCTCGCCCCGGGCATCCGCCAGTCCAACGGCGGATGACGGCACGGCGCCCGCGCGGTCCGGGCGGCGCGAACGCGACGCAAAGGAGATCATTGGCGGCAGATTTTACCGCGGCGGCCGGGTCGCGAACGGACATACCACCGAATTCGGAAAGGCCACTTTGAACCGTTTCCACTGATCTTTTCCGGCCAGTCGAACATTCAGGGCGAAACGGCTGACAACCGCGTGATCGGTAAGTGAGAATGGCGGCCGTGAACGGAAGTGAAATCGTCCCCGTGTGGGAAGACGGTGTCGCCTACGGCTCCTGGCCGGCCCCCGACCTGAGCCAGGTGCGGATGCTGCACCAGCTCTTCCAGCCCGCCCAGGAGGTCGACGGTCGCTGGCTGTCGTGCGGCCCGACCGCCCCCGCCCCTCAGGACGGGCGCGACCTCCTGGCCAGCCACTTCCTCAGGAAGACCCAGGATCCCGGCGAGTCCGAGCGGGACCGCCGGGAGTTCGCCGCCGTGGCGAACCTGCTGGACTGGGAGGCCCACGACGAACTCGTCGTGCTGGGCCGCCGCTACCGGGTCGTGCGCATCGAGCGCTACTGCGTCTTCAGCGGCGGCCTCCCCGAGGGCCCGCACGCCGGCGACCACCCGTCCGCCCCGGTCGACGCGCCCCCGGGCTACGGCACCGACCTCAGCCGCGACGCCGTCACCACCCGGGCCGCCACCGTGCTCAAGGACAGGCTGCGCGACTTCGTCCCCGGCGGAGGGCTGATGCCCCGCGAGGTGACCGCCGACGCCCTGGTGCGCACCGCCCTCCACCGCGACCTCGTCCTACTGCCGGCGGGCTTCCAGCTCGTGGAGACCCGCGACGCCGGGCGGCGGTGGGGCATCCTCCTCGACCACCACCCCAGTCCGCAACGCGCCCACGACGCCCTGCTCGGGCACTTCGAAGCCCGGTTCCGCACCGACGTCGACTGGAACGACGACACCCCCGCCCACGTCCGCGACGCCTACCGCCGCGCCCACGAAGCCTGCGCCACCGACCGCATGCCCACCGCCGTCACCGTGCTCGACCGCACCTACCGCATCGCCCGCACCATCCCGATCGTCCGCCACGGCATCGACGGCCCCGAAACCCCCCGCGACACCGACCACGACCCCTACCCGCCCCCCGCCGCCCAGGCCCAGCAGGCCGCCGACGAAGGGCAGCTCACCGAACACGACGACCCCGACCTCATCCCGCCCCGCCCCACCCCGGACGACCGCCGCTTCCTCCCCGGCGCACGGCCGTGATATCGCGTACGCCAAGGGGGGCGCGTCACTTCCCTGTGTCCCAGCCCGCCGACTTCGCTCCGTGGGAGACGAGGTCGAGCGATTCCACCGAAGACGAGTCCCGGAAAGATATCGCCGCCCATAATTGCTGTCATGGCAGTACGTGCGGATTTTTCACTGGAACTCCAACTCGAGGCCGCCCGCAAGGAGGCCGTCGACGAATCGACCCGGGCGGCGATCAGCGATGCGCTGGCGCATATGTCTCAAGGGTCCGGCGGCAAGCGCAGGGGCGGGAAGGCCCTGGTACAACTACTGGTCCGCGCTCGCCTACAGGCCGCGGACCTGGACGAGTGGCATGTCGTGCGGATACTCCAGGATTCCCTGGACTACGCGGAGGGGCGCATCCTGCAGCCCGACTTCGATGAACGGTACCGCCTTTTCCAGGAGGGAGCCGTCCGCAACTCCATAAGGCGCGACGCCGTCGCCGCGACCATGCGCCATACCTACCAGTACGTGCTCGATACCGTCCACATGCTGCGCATTGAAGAACCAGGGCTCACCCTGGATGACCTGCTCACACATGTCAGTGATCTCATTGCGGACGCCGACTTCTTAGACGCCCCGGAGGACAGACCGGGCCGCTACCGCATTGTCCGCGGTCGTGCCGAACTGTCCCTCTGGCTGGAGCGCGTCCTACGAAGTCAGATCGACATCGAGCAGCCTGCTGAGGCCGCTCGCCGCATCGCGATGTCTCCGGACGCGTTGAACGTCCTGGCCAATGACACCGACGGACAGACCCTGCTCAGGGCCGCCGAACTGCAACGGCGATCGGCGGGCCTGGCCGCCCTGCGCAAGGCCGCCGAGGATCGGGACGCCTCAGAGCACGACCTGCAGCGAGCGCTCAGCGGACAGCACTGGATCTTCGGCGGACGGTTCATCGACGAGTCCGAGCATCGACGACTCGTCCCCGGCGACGAGGTCGACATCCCGCTGATCCGCGGCGACGGCTCGCTCCACATCGTCGAACTCAAGCGCGCCATGGGCCTCAGCGGAAAACTCGTCAAGCGCCACCGCAACGCATGGGTGCCCACAGCAGAAGTCCACGACGCCGTCGCCCAGGCCGTGAACTACCTCGTCGGACTCGACGAAGAGCGGCAGCGCATCCGGGACGAATTCGACCTGGAAACGCGTCGCGCCAGCGCGGTCGTGCTCATCGGACACCCCGATCTGCAAGCCGACGTGCCGGAAACAGAGATCAACGAGGCGCTGCGCGTTTTCAACACCCACATCAACCGGGTCGAAGTCCTCACCTACAAGGAACTCATCGACAACGCCGAACGCGCCCTCGGCGACCCGCGAACCGGCTCCATCCGTACGGGCACCACGGCGCGACGCGGGGCCACCAGTGGACCGGGATAGGGCCTGAGGCGGCGCCACCACCCCTTACAGGTCCGGGGAGGAGGCCGCGGCGATGGCCTTCTCGTAGAGGGCGGGGAGCTTGCGCGGGCTGCCGTCCCGGGCGTTCCGGCTCATAACTCCCCGCATTCTCTTGTGGATTTCCGGGGTCATCAGGGGCTCCATCTCTTTCAGCCAGTCCGGGATCGGGCGCATGTGGTCGACGCAGACGGCCACGGCGAGGCGGGCCATCTGCTCATCCGATCCCAGCAACTCCTGGATCATGCGGCGTACCTCGTCAGCGGGTGCGCTGATGACGGCCTTGGCGATGGCCGTGTGCCAGGACTGGGCGGCGTTGCGCCGCCAACGAGTGGATTGCGGCTGGAGTTCGTGCAGTCTGCGGGCGACGGTGGTTACCAGCTCGATGGTCGTCGTGGGATCGGCGATGCGGTTCGGCAGCGGAGCCGCGGCGACGACGCATCGGGTGAACGCCGCCAGCCCTTGCTGTGTCTCCAGGTCGGTCGCCGAAGTGTAGACGAGCTCCATGATGTCCGTCGCGAAAGCACGCTGCCGTACCGGATCGGCGGGAAGAGGCGTGTGGCGGGCGTGCAGTCCGATCAGGACGGTTCGTGCGGTGGCGCTGACCGTCGCCGCCTTGTCGGTTCGACGATCGAGGTCGGCCTCCACGTACGGGCCCAGAGCCTGGACAAGGACGGACACGTCCTGACCGGTCCACACGTCACGACGCAGGCAGGAGTCGGCGAGTTGCAGCAGTGCCATGGACAGCGAGTGGCCCGCCGACCGGGTCAGGCCCGCTCCGACGATCTCCGAGGGTGTGGGATAGGGCTCCACGCGTTGGTCGACCAGTGTGCGCCACAACTTGGCGCCCTGCGTGACCACATCCTTGTTCTTGGCGGCGACGAAGGAAGCCCTGAGCCGGTGCAGCCGTTCCCTGACGCCGACGGGACTTTCCGGTGCTTTGGAAAGCACCTCGCGAATCGCGGTGAGATCACCGGTGGCCTCGGCATGGAGGATTAGATAGTCGACACTTTCAGCCGAGCCCGCGACGGCGGCCTCGCGAAGCCGACCCAGCACGGCGACATGGACGTTGCTCCGTCTGCGCGACGTCAGGAGCTGTCTGAGCGACGCGGCGGCGGTCTCGTGGCCGGCGAGTGCCGCTGCGGCGAGAATCCCTATGAGGCCGTCGGGATCCGACCACAGCTCCTCGGACGTGACCTCAGGGAGCGCGGCAAGCAGTGCGGGACCGCTCGTTCGGGCACCGTAAAGGGCATTGACGAATAGCAGCGGCAGCGGTCGGCCCTTGTCCGCACGCCGTTTCGCCGGCAGCCGCGCGAGTTGCCTCCGGCACTGCTTGCGCGCGTACTCGGTGAGGGGAGCCGGAGGTTCACCCGCTTCCTGGAGCACGGTGCCGAGCACTGTGAGCAGATGCTCTTGCCGCGTTCGGTTCCTGGTGCGCAGCAGCGGCTCTAGGTACGCCCCGGCCTCGCCGGCGGTCAGGGTGAGCGCGCTCCGCGACAGCGCCCGGAGTTCCGCACGCCGCCCGACGGTTTCCCACTCCTTCGCACCGAGCATGGTCTGGGTTCGTTCGAGCAGTTCGGTGGCGGACAGGTCTGCGAGCCACGGCTCACGGAGACGGACGTACAGCATCTCCAGGGCCGTGGCGTCCTGGTCGCTGCGGAACACCCGCATCGCCCGCATGATCCTCATCATTTCGGCCTCAGCGAGCGGCGGGGTCGGATGGCGGTCGAACAGGTCGAGGATTTCGGCTGCACCGCCGACGCTTCCATCAGCCGCGAACGACTCGAAGAAGTCGACGAGCGCGGACGCGCACCGGCGTGGGGCGTAGGCGTAGAGAGGTTCGAGGACCCGTAGGTAGAGGCTCTTGTGGTTGCGCATGTCGCCTGAAGGCATGTTCTTCAGCCACGACAGGCACTCGCGCTCCTGAAGGAATCGAAGGACCTGGTCGGGATGGGCCGCGGCGAGCCGCGACAGCGCTTCCAGGACGTTGAGTGCGATGGCGCGGCCCTCGCGCCGAGTCACCCGGTCCTGGATTCCCGCCTCTTCTTGGAGCTTCTCGGCCCTCCGCCAGAGCAGACCCAGTTCGGCTCCGATCCGATCGAACGAGCCGTGGTTGACGGAGGGCAGCAGGGTGAGGTGGTCGATGGCCACATCTCGTTCGCAGGACTGGAGAGCCCTGGCGGCGGCCTCGCGCAATTCATGTCCGGGGTCGGTGATACGGGCATAGGTGCGCATCGCCAGGGCGAGGAGCCCGCGCTCCTGATCGCTCAGCCATTCGACGAGCGTCGCGGTGGCCGGCCCGTCAAGAACGAGTCGCCGTTTGGCCAGCAGCATCAGCTGGGCGGCGACCTCACCGTAGAAGAGGTCGTGGGGTTCGCGCCGGACGCAGTCGAACAACACACGGGCAGCCGGCTCACCGACCGCCGCCACCGCGCGGGCGGCCGCGTGCTCGAACAGCGTCTGGTGGAAGAAGCGCAGGCGGCGACTGCTGGGCGGCATCGTGAGAACGCCCCGAGCGTGCAGCGCCCCGACGGCCTTGTCAGCGGGGAGGGCCGAGCCACCGCTCAACGGCCTGATCTGCTCGGCCAGGTCGGTGCCCGTGGACTCGATCGACCCCTTGGACAGCAGCGCCAGGGCCACCCCATGTGCGTGTGCGGTCAGATCCGGCCCGGAACCGGCCGTGCCCGGACCGCGGGTATCGGACACGACCCGCCGTTGCCAGTACTGGTCGTACAGACCGATCGTGTCGACGTCCGTCTCCGGTGGTTCATCCGGTGCGTACAGTTCGAACAGCAGCCGCAGGGCGAGGGGGTTCCGGCACACCTCTTGGAGCGGTAGCCCTCGCACATTGGCGTTCTGCAGCCGTTCGACCACTTCCGCGCGGCCGTCCTCCGGGTAGAACTGCGCGGCGTAGGTGACGATGGCTTCGGTGCGCTCGCGGGGGTCGTAGTCGGACAGGGTGATCTTGCGGATGGCACCGCCGGGGAGTCCACCGGCATCGGCGCCGTCCTCGTGGAGGGTAAGCGTGCGGGCCTCGACGGGACGGCTGGTCACCAGCGTCGGTGTCCGGGCCTCGGCGGCGGCCGCGAGTAGGCGGGCGACCCGCTCCTGGGCCGCCTGCTCGTGCAGCAGCAGGTCCAGGGTGTCGACCAGCAGTATCGTCGGACGCTCCTGGAGCGCCGCGGCGATCATCTCCACGGAGAGCGTCGCCTCCATGTCGCCGTCTCCGAGGAGCGAGGTGGCGGGGATCAGCAGCGGATTGCGGCCCGCCGCCCGCAGGCGCTGGTGGAGCCGCCACATCAGTACGGACTTCCCGTACCCGGCCTCGCCGACCAGCGCCGTGAGCGAGGGGCTGTCCAATCGCCGCAACAGCCTCTCCTCGACGGTGCGGCGTACATAGGCGCCCTCAGCGAGCCGCACGACGGATCCCCCGTCACGAGGCGCGACAATGTCGCAGTAGGCCACGGCGTTGTCGCTGACGGCCTGAAGCCGTTCGAATGGAGAACCGGCCGACGGCGCCTCCGGGTTCACGTGCATGTCCCCGTGCTGGAGCACGTTGATCTGGCTGCCGGGCAGGGCCTCGATCCACTGGACGTACTGCGCGGGAAGGCGCGGGTTCGGATTCTCGGGCACAGCTCCATAATGCCGATCGCCGAAGCTAGCATGAGTTCGATTCGCCTGTACCGGACGAGAAAAGGAACTCCGTGTGACTCTTTCCGCTGAGCAGGCCGGTACCGTGGTGCTACTGACTCCGCTTGAGCTGGAGTATCGCGCGATGCGCGCGTTCGTCACCGAACTGGAGGAGTACCCGCACTCGCGGGGAACCCTATTCGAAGTCGGGCGGATTTCCGGGGTGCCATGGCGGGTCGCCTTGGCGGCGACGGGAGAGGGCAACCGCCCGGCGGCGGTCCTGGCCGAGCGGGCCATCGACACATTCGATCCGGTGGCGGTGCTTGTCGTCGGCATCGCGGGCGGTCTCAAGTCCGATATCCGGTTGGGCGACGTGGTGGTGTCCTCGTGGGTGTACGCCTACGGGGGCGGCAAGGAGGATCAGGCAGGATTCCACGCCTCACCCCGCGCCTGGCCCAGCGCCCATCGGCTCACCGAGGCGGCGCGGGCGGTCAGCCGCAATGACGACTGGGCCGCCTCGCAGGCCGGAAGCGCCGCACCTGCCGTCCACTTCAAACCGATCGCCGCCGGTGAGATCGTGCTCAATTCGCGGGTGACTCCGCTCGCGCAGCAGCTGAATACGTTCTATCGCGACGCTGTGGCCATCGAAATGGAGAGTGCGGGCGTTGCCGACGCCGCACATCTCAATGACGATCTGCCCTTGCTGACGATCCGCGGAATCAGCGACTTGGCGGATGGAGAGAAGCATCTCAGCGACGAGGCCGGACTACAGCCCATCGCTGCTTCGCATGCTGCAGCGTTCGCCGCCGCGCTCCTCAGGAAACTCGCCGGGGTGCTGCCGGTGAAAGTGCGCCCGGAGACACCGCGGATGGTGCAGGAGATCGTGGGCGCGCCGGGGAACACCCTCAACGTGGTTCAGCACGGCAACCTGTACGTCAACGAGCGGCCCGCGGCCCAGCCCTCGTCGGACACGGCCGCGCCAGTCGCCGAGAACGGAACGGTCTGGCGACCACTTGCCGAGGCGCTGACGACCACCTGGTGTTCCCAGTTCACATCCAGACGCGGCCGAGCGTCGGCGAGTCTCGAACTTCACCTGGTGCCCGCCGACCAGACGGCTCGGCTAGAAGTTCGGCGGCTGGCGGCGCTCAATGGCGAGCTGGCGGCTCTGGGCAGGACGCAGAAGCTGTTCGATTCCATGGAGGCACTGTCGACCGATGACCTCGCGGTGGTGACCTCCGAGTCCGGCAGCGGCCTGGCCGTCACCCGTGGCGGTCAGCGCTCCGCCTGGCAGCCATTGCCGAAAGACGGGCTCGGCGCAGTGCTCGACCCGGCGGACTTGGCCGAACGCCTGGAGTTCCTGCTCAATGTACTCCTTCAGATCAATGTGTTCTCTCCGGTCGAAGTGGGCTGCGCGGTGGGTATCACGGAACCACTTCTCGTCGCCGAAGGTCGCGTGTCAGATCTTCCGCGCCACACCGCCCGCGTGCGGCCCTCGACGGCGCCCGTGCGCGTCGCCGCTGATGACGTCGTGCCGCTGACCTGCATCACCGCCGATGCCGGCGGGATCGCCGAGGAACTCTGCGCCCGCCTCATGCAGGAGTTCCGCATGGAACTTCGGTGACCCGAGGGCAGTTGGCAGCGTGCACCAGCGCGGCATTGCCACGCTCCCAACGTCGCTGAGGCGGGACGGCCCGACGATGCGCATTCCGCTGTCGATCATCGTGGGCAACCCACCCGGCACGGCTATGCCCTCTTCCGCCTATAGGACATGCCGATCAGAAAATCATCGGCGGAGCTATCGACTCGTCGTTGGAAAGCACGGATACTGACGGCATTCGATATGTGCGGTGTTGGGGAAAGGGCCGTCGATGACCTGGGCCGAGGAGGTCGCCACCCGAGTGATCATTGTGGAGTACGAGCACATCAAGGATGAGCAGAAAACCAGGATCGGCTTCAGGGACAACCTGCTCTACGCCACATTCGCCTCGCTGGCGGGAATCATCGCCGTCACAGTCTCTTCGGGCAGCCGTGTTTTTCTCTTGCTGGTTCCACCAGTCTGCCTCGTCCTCGGATGGACGTACCTCGTCAACGACGAAAAGATCTCCGCGATCGGGAGGTACGTTCGCGGTGAGTTGGCCCCGCGGCTGGCAAGTCTCACCGACGACCGGACGACTGTGTTCAGCTGGGAGGTGGCGCACCGCGCCGACCGGCACCGCATCTCCCGCAAGTACTTCCAGCTCGCGATCGACATGCTCACCTTCTGCGGCGCACCGCTCGTCGCCGTCGTCGTCTACTGGTCCGGCATGTGGTCAGGCCTGCCAGGATCGAGAACCTTATTGGTCGTGTCCTTCGTCGAACTGGCCGCCATCGCCGTACTCGCCGCGCAGATCGTGATGTACGCGGACGTGAAACGTGAGAGCCGTCTGGAGAGAACCGGCCGAGACAGTAATCGATCACGCTCCTGGACAAGCCCGTGGCATATTCTGCGCACGCGTTCGAAGGCGCGATTCGCCAACGGCGCACCAAAGATCAGACAATGATCTCCGGACCTTTCACCGACGTTCCTTGGCCGACAGGCAGGTTCCGGCTCGCACGGCGCCGGTTAAGGAACTGATCCATACCGAGCGCCGTTCACCGATCACCGTCGCCGCGTCAGGCCCGGGGCGGGTCCTCGGGGAGGGTGCCGGTGAGGGCGCGTAGGAGTGTGTCGGTGAGGCGGTCGAGGTAGGGCGGATCGACGGGGGCGGCTCGGACGATGAGGCGCCAGTAGACGGGGGCGGCGATCAGGTCCAGGGCGATGTCGAGGTCGGTGTCCGGGGGTAGTTCGCCGCGGTCGATGGCGCGTTGCAGCATTTCCGCGCTGCGTCGGCGCTTGGGGGTGCCGACCATGGCGTCGACCACTTCGGCGAGGGCGGGGTCGCGGGCGACCTCGGTGACCAGGTCGGGGAGGATCCGGGCGAAGCGGGGGTGGGCCAGCCAGTCGACGACGGTGTCCAGGCTCGCGCGGATGTCGCCGCGGAGTGAGCCGATGTCGGGGACGGTGGCGCGCTCCATGGTGAAATCGGCGATCACCGCGATGGCCATCTCGCGCTTGGAGGGCCAGCGGCGGTAGAGCGCGCTCTTGCCCACGCCCGCGCGCCGGGCGACGGCCTCCATGGACAGGCGCGCGTAGCCCTGCTCGGCCAGTTCGTCCAGGGCGGCTTCGACGATGGCCTCGGTGACCGTCGCTTGCAGGACGGCCGCGCCGGTAGGCGGGCGGCGGGTCATGAGGGCCAGTGTAACGAGTGGACGGTACGGGGCCGTCCCGTGTAACGTCTCGACGGGACGGTACCGTACCGTCGAGACGTAGGAGTATCGATGGAATCAGTCGAACTGGTCGAGCATGCTCTCGGACTGCTACTAGCCAAGGACATGCGGGGCTTCGCCCGGTTGTGGGCGCAGGACGGGGTGATCGAGTTCCCGTTCGCGCCGCCCGGCTATCCGGAGCGGGTCGAAGGCCGGGCCGCGATCGAGGAGTACCTGCGCGGCTACCCCGGCATCCTCGACGTCCGGGAGATCGCCGAGCAGGCCGTGCACCAGAGCGTCGACCCGGAGGTGGTGATCGCCGAGATCGAGACGGCCGGGCTGGTGGTCGCCACCGGGCGGCCGTACCGGATGCGCTACATCGCCGTCATCACCGTGCGGGACGGCGAGATTTGGCGATACCGCGATTACTGGAACCCGCTGGCCGCGGCCGAGGCCATGGGCGGCGTGCAGGCGTTCACCAAGGCCTTCGCCGGGGGCGGCGGTGGCTGAGGTCCTGGTCATCGGAGCGACCGGCACCACCGGCTCGCGGGTGGCCGCCTTCCTGCGCGGGCGCGGGGTGCCGCTGCGGGCCGCGAGCCGCACCGAAGGGCTCGCCGGGCATGTGCGCTTCGACTGGGCCGATCCGAAGACCCACGCGCCCGCGCTGTCGGGGGTGTCGGCCGTCTACCTCGTCGCGCCCATCGGCGTGGCCGAGCCCGCGCCGCTGGTGGCGACGTTCCTGGCGGCGGCCGCGGACCAGGGGGTCCGGCGGGTGGTGCTGCTCGGCTCGTCCGCGGTGCCGGAGGGTCCGACGGGGATGGGCGCGCTGTACCGCCTGGTGCGCACCGGCATGCCCGAGTGGACGGTGCTGCGCCCGTCGTGGTTCGCGCAGAACTTCACCGGCGGCGCCCTCGCCCTCAGGGCGCGGGGCGGCGAACTCCTGTCCGCGACGGGCGAGGGCCGCGTGGCCTTCATCGACGCCGCCGACATCGCCGCGGTCGCGGCCCGCGCCCTGATCGACGAGCCGCCGCACGACACCGAGCACATCCTCACCGGCCCAAAGCCGCTGAGCTACGCCGAGGTCGCCGAGATCGTCGCCCGGCACACCGGCCGGCCGCTGCGCCACCGGACGGTCGGCGCGGACGAGCTGGCCCGGCACTTCACCGCGCACGGCCTGCCTCCGGACTTCGCCGCCACGCTCGCCGAGCTGGACACCCGCATCGCGGCCGGCTCCGAAGACCGGGTCACCGACACCGTCGAACGGCTGACCGGCCGCCCGGCCCGCACGTTCCGGGAGGTCTATCCGGCGGTCTCGTGAGCCCCTTCTCACCCATCGGCAGGCGGGCCCTGGCCCTGGTGGGCGCCGGTGCGCTGTCAGGGGCGCTCGTCATGGCGACGGCATCGCGTTGACTCCCCGCCGCCGCTCGGGAAGCCTTGCCCCATGGCCGGGCCGAGCGCAGCGGAGGGGTCGATGGGAGTGGGCGCGGACCACGGTGCGCCGGGTGGTCGCGGCGGTGCTCGGCACCGTGACGGGGTGCCGCCCGGATGAGCAGTCTCGACGCCTTCCAGGAGAAGATGGCGGCGAGCGGCCTGCCGCCGCTGCTCAGCCGGCGGCACGCCGCCTCGCCCTTCCTCGCCGAGGTGGTGACCCGCGATCTCGGGCCGCTGCGGCTGGCCGGGCTGGTCACCCCGGAGGGCGAGTGCTTCCGGGACGCCCGCTCCGCCCGGGAGGCCGACGGCGAGCTGTGGCAGATCGACCTGGTGACGCGGGGGCGGGTGCGCGCCGAGCAGGGCGGCGGCACCGCCGTGCTCGGCCCCTCCGACCTGATCCTGGTCGACCCCATCCGGCCGGTCCGCTTCGACAGCTCCGCCACCGCCAGCGTGACCATGCTGGTGCCGCGCCGCCTGCTGCGGCTCCGTCCCGGCGACGCCGACCGGCTGGCCGGGGTGCGCGTCCGCGGCGACCGCGGCCCCGGCGCCCTGGTGGCCGCGCTGGTGGGAGACATGGCGCGCTCGCTGTCGGGGTTCAGCGCCGAGGAGGCCGACCGGTCGGCGGCCGCCGTGATCGAGCTGGTCGCGGTGGCGCTCTCGGCACAGCTGGGCGATCCGCGTCCGGCCTCCGACGAGGCGCTGCGCGCGCGGATCGTCGGCTTCATCGAGGCGCGGCTGCCGGACCGGAACCTCGGCCCGGCGGCGGTGGCCGCGGCGCACCACATGTCACTGCGCCGCCTGCACCGGCTCTTCGAGGACCAGCCGCTGACGGTGGCGGCCCTCATCCGCCGGCGCCGCCTGGAGCGGTGCCGCGCGGAGCTGGCCGGGTCCGCACGCACGGTCGCGGCCGTCGCCGCCCGCTGGGGCTTCGCCGATCCTGCGCACTTCAGCCGGCTGTTCAAGGCGACCTACGGGTACAGCCCGGCGGCGCTCACATCCAACAAGCGGGCACGCGCGGTCAAGGCGTCCCCCGGTCGGCCCCGCGACGATGGTGGCTGACACGGAAGGTGAGCGCATGGAACAGTCAGTCGAGGCGATGAGCGCCATCCCGGCCCGGATGAACGAGGGCTGGAACCGCGGTGACGCCACCGCCTTCTTCGCGGATTTCACGGACGACGCCGTGTTCGCGGACTTCGAGGGGACCATCCACACGGGACGCGAGCAGATGGTGGCCTTCCACCAGCCGCTGTTCGACACGGTGCTGAAGGGCGCCCTGCTGGTGCGGGGCGAGGTCCGCTTCGCCCGGATCCTCCGTCCGGGCACCGGGGTGGTCCACCACCGCGTCGGACTGGTGATGCCGGGCGAGCAGGAGCCGACGAGCCGCGTCATGATGCAGCTGCTCGCGGTGGTGTGGCAGGACGACCGCTGGCGGGTCGCGGCCCTCCAGAACGCGCGCCTGGTCTCCTTCGACGCCTCGGCCGCCCTGGACTCCCTCGCCGCCGGATAGCGGCCGCACCGCGCGGGCCGCCGGCCGAGCCCGGCCGGCGGCCCGGCGGTGCCGGGGCCGGACGAACTCGGCCGGGGGTGATGCCGTAGTGCTCGCGGGGCGTCGGAGCCCGCGACAGGCCGGTGGTCGGTGATCTATCGCTTGCGTCGCGCTCGGGGGCACCGACCGGCCGGGGCGCCGGGGTATTCAGTCGGCGCGTGCGATGGCGATGGTGGCGCCCAGGCGGTGGCCCGCCTCGTAGAACATGTACTGCACCCCGCCGTCGGAGCCGAAGGACGGCGCGGCGGAGCGGCCGGAGTCGGGCGGCCCCCTGCATCGGGGTGTGGACCGTGCCCAGGTGCCGGCGGAGGGAGAAGTCGGCGCCGACCTCGGTCGCCCGGATGTCGCCGCGGTCGGTGTGGTAGACGACGAGCGTCCGGCCGCCGCGGACGACCAGGTGCGGACCTGACAGGTTCGACACGCCCACGTCGGTGTGGCGGACGAGCGGGTCGCGGGCGAAGTCGAAGTCGATGCCGTCGGCGGACCAGCCCCAGCCGATGTCGCGGTGGTCGTTCGTCCCGTTGCGCATGAAGACCATGACGTACCGCGCGCCGCGGTCCGGCAGCCGGTGCTCGAAGACGCGTGCGTAGGAGGTCTCGGTGGTGCCCGGGATCATCGAGGTGTCCAGCACCACGCCCTGGTAGGTGAAGCGCACGCCGTCCCTGGAGCGGGCCAGCCGGGTGGTGCGGTTCTCGCCGTGGAAGTACAGCCACATCTCGCGGTGCTCGGCGTTCCACATCACGTGCGGTGAGGACACGTGGCTCACCGAGTAGTGCGGGGACCACACCCGGGACACGATCGGGTTGCCCGGGTGCTCGGTGAAGGGGCCCTCCGGGCTGTCGGCGTAGGCGAGGCAGATCCCGCCGGGCGCGTCGTGCGGCGCGTAGTAGAGCAGGAAGCGGCCGGGGGCGTCGGTGAGGCGGCCCGCGGTGCCGCGCAGGCAGGGGAAGATCAGCTCCCCGGTCGGGTTGTAGGCCAGCGAGGAGGTGTCCAGCGCCTCGCGGACGAAGCGGTAGGTCGGCAGCACGTCCGCGGCGGCGGGCGGGGCGGGGATCGCGGCGGCCAGGA
Organism: Allonocardiopsis opalescens; assembly: GCF_003002095.1. GTDB lineage: Bacteria > Actinomycetota > Actinomycetes > Streptosporangiales > Streptosporangiaceae > Allonocardiopsis > Allonocardiopsis opalescens. Next base: position 201,781 of record NZ_PVZC01000007.1, read on the forward strand.
CGGCGCCGGCCACGACGGTGCCGGTGCCGAGCAGGGCGGTCCTGCGGTCGATGTGCGGTGCGGTTGACGGTCGGGGGCGGGCGTCGGCCATGACGGTTCCCTTCCAGGGGGCGGGTGCACCGATGGCCTCCGAGTGTCGACCAGCGCCGACGCACTGGTCAAGGCGCTAATACGCATTAATGAAACTCTTCGGGTGAAACGCTGGAAATCGCGCCGAAACCTTGACACGGCGCTGAGATGCGGCTCACAGTCATGGACTAATCCGCATTAGAACAGCGCTTCCGAGGAGAAACCGGTGGAGAACGCACAACGGGGCGGCAGGAGACGGCGCCGGCCGCGCCAGTCCGACATCGCGCGGGTCGCGGGCGTCTCCCAGACCACCGTCTCCCTGGTGCTGCGCGGTACGACCATCGGGATGTCGCTGGCCGCCGAGACGCGCCAGCGGGTGCTGGACGCCGCCGAGCGGCTGGGCTACGTGCCCGATCCGGTGGCGACGCGGCTGGCCGCGGCCGGCAACGCCATGCTCGGGCTCTACACCTTCAGCGCCACCTTCCCCACCGACGTGGCCCACTCCTACTACCCGATCCTCGCGGGGGTCGAGGAGGAGGCGGCCGCCCAGGGGCAGGACCTCATCCTGTTCACCGGCTCGTCCCGGAGCGGCACCGGCGCGGGCGACCCCGCCTCGCTACGGCGGGTCCGCGTCGCCGACGGCTGCCTGTTCTTCGGCCGCCACGTACCGGACGAACCCATCCGGCAGCTGGCCGAGGACGGCTTCCCGTTCGTCTACATCGGCCGCAGGAACGAGCCCGACGTCCCCTACGTGGGCGCCGACTACGTCTCGGCCTCGGCCGCGGTGCTGGCCGGGCTCGCCGCCGCCGGGCACCGCAGGGTCCGGTACCTGCGCGAGCACGACCAGGCCCCGTCCTCCGCCGACCGGGAGGAAGGGGTGCTGCGCGGCGCCCGGTCCACGGGGACCGAGACCGCCGGACTGGTGGTGCGCACCGACGGCACCGGGCTCAACGGGCTGCTCGCCTCCTGGCTGGACGACGGCGTCACGGCCGTCGTGGTCGAGCAGACCGACACGGGGGCCGCCCTGGCCGGGCTGGGGGCCGCCATCGAACGGGCCGGCCTGCGCTGCCCGCGCGACCTGTCGCTGGCCGTACTGGGGGCGCCCGTCGGCGCCCGCGGCCGGGCGCCGGGCGGCGGGGCGGTGTTCAGCGGCTTCGACGTGCCGATGCGGGAGATGGGCCGCGACGCGGTCCGCCTGCTGCTGCGGCTGATCGAGGGGGCGGAGGGAGTCGAGACCCGGCGCCTGCTGCCCTGCGAGCCGGTCGACGGCGGCACCATCGCGCCGCCGCGCCCGCCCGGCCGGGACCCGCGCCGGGAGTGAACCGGTGCGGGGCGCCCCGGCGCGCACCCCGCCCGCACCGGCGAACCCGTCCACGTCCACCCGCGCGGCCGCCGCCACGGCCGCCGCGCGGCGCAGCAGAGAGGAGAAGGGCACCGCCGCCCGCAGGAGGGCGGCGGGCCCGACCGGCCATATGACCGAGAGCGCGACCGAGATCCTTGTCGTCGGAGGGGGCCTGGGCGGTGTCGCCGCCGCCCTGGCGGCCGCCGACTCCGGCCGCAGGGTCGTCCTGACCGAGGAGACCGACTGGATCGGCGGACAGCTCACCTCCCAGGCCGTCCCGCCCGACGAGCACCCCTGGATCGAGATGTTCGGCGCCACCGCCTCCTACCGGCGGCTGCGCGAGGGGATCCGCGACTACTACCGCCGCGCCTATCCGCTGCGCGCCGGGGCCGCGTCCTGGCGGGCGCTCAACCCCGGGGCGGGCCGCGTCAGCAAGCTCTGCCACGAGCCGCGCGTCGCCCTGGCCGTCCTGGAGGAGATGATCGCCCCCCACCGGGCGGCCGGGCGGATCACCGTCCTGGTGCGGCACCGGCCGGTCGGCGCCGCCACCGACGGCGGACGGGTCCTCGCGGTGACCTTGCGCGACCACGAGGGCGGCGAGCACACGGTGCGCGCGGACTACGTCCTGGACGCCACCGAGAACGGCGACCTGCTCCCCCTCGCCGGGATCGAGCACGTCACCGGGGCCGAGGCCCGCTCCGAGCACGGCGAGCCGCACGCCCCGGAGACCGCCGACCCGGCGAACCTCCAGGGCATCACCTACTGCTTCGCCGTCTCCCACCACGAGGGCGAGGACCACACCATCGACCGCCCGGAGACGTACGGCTTCTGGCGCTCCTACCGGCCCGGGTTCTGGCCCGGCCCACTGCTCGGCTTCCAGGCACCGGACCCGCGCACCCTGGAGCCGGTCACCCGGCGCTTCGTGCCCAACCCCGGCACCGACCCCCTGGACGTCGCCGCCGACCAGAGCGCCGACGCCGGCGACAAGGAGCTGTGGGGCTTCCGGCGCATCCTGGCCCGCAGGCTGCACCTGCCCGGCGCCTTCGACTCCGACATCACCCTCGCCAACTGGCCGCTGAACGACTACTGGCTCACCCCGGCCCTGGAGATCGAGGGCCTGGTGGACGCCGGCACCGTCCGCCGCGCGCACGAGGAGGCCCGCCAGCTGTCGCTGTCCGTCCTGTACTGGCTGCAGACCGAGGCCCCCAGGCCCGACGGCGGCACCGGCTTCCCCGGCCTGCGGCCCCGGCCCGACGTCACCGGCGCGGAGCACGGCCTGGCCAAGGCCGCCTACGTGCGCGAGTCCCGGCGGATCAGGGCGGCGACCACGGTCACCGAGCACGACGTGTCCCTGGAGCTGCGCGGCCCGCGCGGCATCGTCCGCCGCGAGGACTCCGTCGGCGTCGGCGCCTACCGCATCGACCTGCACCCCTCCACCGGCGGCAACAACTACATCGACATCGCCAGTGTGCCCTTCGAGATCCCGCTGGGGGCGCTGCTGCCCGAGCGGGAGACCAACCTGCTGCCCGCCGCCAAGAACATCGGCACCACCCACATCACCAACGGCTGCTTCCGCCTGCACCCGGTCGAGTGGAACATCGGCGAGGCCGCCGGGCGGCTGGCCGCCTTCGCCCTCGACCACGGCACCACGCCGCACGCGGTGCGCGCCAAGGACGAGCTGCTGGACCGGTTCACCGCGCTGCTGGACCGCACCGGCGTCGAGCGCCACTGGCCCGACGTCCGCGGCTACTGACCACCGCCCGCCCGACGGAGCACCCCCGCCCCGTCCCACGAAAGGGGACACCTCCATGAGCGATCCGGCCGCCCGGTCGGCCCGCGACCCCGTCCGCGTCGGCATCGACGTCGGCGGCACCTTCACCGACGCGGTCGCGGTCAGCGCCACCAGCTTCGAACTCCTCGGCCAGGTCAAGGTGCCCACCAGCCACGACCACCCCGACGGCGTCGCCCACGGCATCATGACCGCCCTCGAACGCCTGCTCACCGAGGTCGGCGTCGACGCCGCGGACGTCGGCTTCCTCGCGCACGGCACCACCCAGGCGACGAACGCCCTGCTGGAGGGCGATGTGGCCACCATCGGCGTCGTCGGCGTCGGCACCGGCTACGACGCCTTCGCCGTCGGACGGCTCCGCTCGCTGGGCCGGCTCCGCCTCGACTCCGGGCACCGGCTGCCGGTGCGCTACGCCGCCCTGCGCCGCCCCGGGGACCCCGAGGCGGCGCTGGCCGCCGTCGACGCGGTGACCGCCGCGGGCGCCGAGGTCGTCGTGGCCGCCGAGCCCTTCAGCGTGGACGACTCCGAGGGCGAGCGGGCCGTGCTGGCCGCGGCGGCCCGCCGCGGGGTGCCCGCCACCGCCACCCACGAGATCACCCGGCTCTACGGCCTGGCCAAGCGCGCCCGCACCGCCGCGCTGAACGCCGGCGTCATGCCGCGCATGCTGCAGACCGCCGACCTGGTCGAGCGCAGCATCCTCAAGGCCGGGATCACCGCGCCGCTGATGGTGATGCGCTGCGACGGCGGGGTGATGTCCCTGGGCGAGACGCGCAAGCGCCCGCTGCTCACCGTCCTGTCCGGGCCCGCGGCCGGGGTCGCGGGCGCCCTGATGGGCGAGCGGATCAGCGAGGGCGTCTTCCTGGAGACCGGCGGCACCTCCACCGACATCAGCGTCATCCGCCGCGGCCGTGTCCAGATCAGGCACGCCGAACTGGGCGGCAAGGAGACCTACCTGTCGGCCCTGGACGTGCGCACCGTCGGCGTCGGCGGCGGCTCCATCGTCCGGCTCGGCGGCGGCACGGAGGACGGCGCCGCGGCGCTGACCCAGGTGGGGCCGCGCAGCGCGCACATCGCCGGACTCCCCTACGCCTGCTTCGCCGACCCCGCCGAACTCGACGGGGCCCGGCTGCTGCGGATCTCCCCGCTGGACGGCGACTCCGCCGACCACGCCGTCCTGGACAACGGCACCCGGCGCTTCGCCCTCACCGTCACCTGCGCGGCGAACGCCCTCGGCCGGGTGCCCGCGGGCGACTACGCGCGGGCCGATCCCCGGGCCGCCCGCGCCGCCCTGGCGCCGCTGGCCCGCGCGCTGGGCACCGACGTCGACGGGGCCGCCCGCGCCGTCCTGGACCGGGCGACGGAGCGGGTCGCCTCGGTGGTGGACGCCCTGGTCCGCGACTACGCCCTGGACCGGTCGGTCTGCACGCTCGTCGGGGGCGGCGGCGGCGCCGCGACCATCACCCCCCACCTGGGCGAGCGGATGGGGCTGCGCTCCCGCATCGCCGCGCACAGCGAGGTGATCAGCCCGCTCGGGGTCGCCCTCGCCCTGGTGCGGGAGTCCGTCGAGCGCATCATCCCCGCGGCCACCCACGCCGACGTCCTGGCGGTGCGGGCCGAGGCGGAGGAGGCCGTGGTCGCCCAGGGCGCCGACCCGGACGGCGTGGAGGTGGACGTCACCGTCGACCCGCAGCGCAACCTCGTCACCGCCGTGGCCACCGGCGCCACCGAACTGCGCGCCAAGGACCGCACCGCCGCCGTCGGCGCGGCCGGCGCCCGCGCGGCGGCGGCGGCCAGCCTCGGCGCCGACGCCGGGGAGCTGGTCGAGTACGCCGCGAACGGGCGCTACCGGGTGCTCGGGCTGCTGCGCCGGCCCCCGGGCCTGTTCGGCCGGCTGGCCCGCGAGCGCAGGCACATCAGGGTGGTCGACGGCGAGGGCGTCGTCCGGCTGCACAACGGCGACGCGGAGGTGGACACCCTCGTCGCCGGGCAGGCCGAGGGCCGGCTCAGGGACCTGGTCGAGGAGCGCACCGCCTACGGTGACGGCGGCGCGGTCCCACCCGCGACCTGGCTGCTGCTCGGCACCAAGATCGCCGACCTCTCGGGGGTCATGGACGCCGGGCACCTGGTCGCCCTGGCCGGCACCGAGATCGGCAGGCGCTCCCCCGACGAGAAGGTCATCGCGATCATGGAGCGGCGCCGGTGAGCCGCCGCCCGGCCCCCGCCGCCGTGCGCCCGGCCGAGCGGCGGCCGCCGTCCGGAACCGGTGCGGACGGGGCCGGCCTGGCCCGGAGCTACGCCCGGATCGGCGGATCCGACGAGACGGAACTCGCCGTCGGCCTGCTCTCCCTGGTGCCCCTGCACGAGGACCGGGATCCCGCGCTGCTGCGCGAGTGGGCCTCCCGCGCCGTCGCCTTCGGCCGCGAACTGGCGGAGCGGGCCCCGCACCGGGCGGCGGCGGAGACGGAGGTCGTCGAACGGGCCGCCGGCGGGGTGTCGCCCGGACAGGTGCTGCTGGCCGAGTACCTGCACCGCTCCGCCGGCGACCGGGTCGTCGTCTACACCGACGCCCTCGACTACGCGCACCGGGTGGCCCGCGCCGCCGGCTGGGCCGACGACTTCCCGCCGCCGACCGTGCGCGCGGCCGCCCTGGCGCACGAGGAGGCGCACCGGCTGCTGCACGGCGGCCACGGCCGCGCCCTGCGCGACCGGCTCGGGCACGAGCCGCTGCGGTGGGGGCCGCTGCGGCTGCGCGGCCACGTCGCCGGTGCCGACGAGATCGCCGCGCACGCCTACGCCCGCGTCCGCTGCGGACTGCGCCGCAGCCCGCTCGCCCTGACCGCGGCCATCGCCGCCACCCTCGACCACCAGGGGACGGACCCGAGCGGCCCGGACCCGGCGACACCTCTCGGAGACCACCCGTGACCGCCCTGGGAATCCTGCTCGCCATGGCGGTGGGCGTCGGCCTGATGCTGACCCGCCGCCTGCCCACCGCCTTCGCGCTCGTCCTGCTCGCCGCCGCCATCGCCCTCATCGCCGGGACACCGCTCACCGGGGACGGCGAGAGCGTGGTCGGCACCGTCGTCCAGGAGGGAGCGCCGCGGCTGGCCGCGACCATGGTGGCCATCCTGCTCGGCAGCTGGCTGGGCACGCTCATGTCCGAGGCCGGGATCGCGTCGACGCTGGTCCGCAAGATCGTGGAGTTCGGCGGCGAGCGCCCCACCGCGGTGGCGGTCGGCATCTTCCTGGTGGCGATCCTGTGCGGCAGCATCACGGGCTCGGCCCCGGCGGCGATGCTGGCCGGCGTGGTCGGCATCCCGGCGATGATCGCCGTGGGCGTCACCCCCACGGTCGCCGCGGGGACGGTCCTCGTCGGCATCGCCGCCGGGCTGCCGCTGGAGCTGATCAACTGGCAGTTCCTGTCGGACGCCATCGGCGTGCCGGTCGCCACCGTCCAGCACTTCCAGCTGCGCCTCTTCCCGATCGCCCTGCTCGGCGGGCTGGCGTACATCCTGGTCGAGATGCGCCGCAAGGGCGTGCGGCACACCTGGGCGGTGCGGGCGAGCGCCGGCGGCGGCACGGGCTCCGGCCGCGAGCGGGCCGCCAAGCGCCGCCGCCGGGGCGACGCTCCCTGGTACGCGCTGGTCACCCCGCTGGTCCCGATCGTGCTGGCCCTGGGACTGGAGGTCCCGATCGTCGCCGCGCTGCTGGCCGGGGTGGTCTTCGCCCTGGCCACCGCCGTGCCCTGGCGGGAGATGACGAGCACGGCCCTGCGCACCCTCTACCGGGCCTTCGACGTGGCGGCGCCACCCATCGTGCTCTTCATCGCCATCGGCATGCTGCTGGCCGCGGTGAACCTGCCCGGTGCCGTCAGCGCGCTCACTCCGATCGTGGTCGCCGTCAGCCCCGGGAACGTCGTGCTGTTCGTGCTCGTCTTCGCGCTGCTGGCCCCGCTCAGCCTCTACCGGGGACCGATGAACATCTTCGGGCTCGGAGCGGGGGTGGCCGGGGTGCTGGTGGCCGGCGGCATCTACCCGGCGCCGGCCGTGGTGGGGCTGATGGCCTCCTACGGGCAGGTCCTGGGCGTCTCCGACCCGACCAGCACGCAGACCGTGTGGAGCTCCCAGTACGCGGGGGTGCGCCCCGAGCGCTCCATGCGGTCCACCCTGCCCTACACCTGGGTGATCGCCATCGCCGGCCTGTGCCTCACCGCCTATCTGTACCTGCTCTGACCGGCCGTGCGGCCACCGTGCCGAGCCGCCCGGCGCGGGCGGCCCGGCACGGCCGGGCCGGGCACCCTACCGGGGCCGGACGTTGTGGTTGCCGGCGAACAGGTTGCCCGGGTCGTAGCGGCGCTTGAGCTCGGCGAGCCGCCGGTAGGTCTCGCCGGGGTAGACCGCGGCGACGTCCTCCTCGGTGGCGGACGCCTGGAAGTTGGCGTAGGCGCCGCTGACGTGCGGGGCGAGCCTCGTCCAGATGCCCTCCACCAGCGGACGGGCGGCCTCGACGGCCGGCTGCGGACCCACGCTGGTGGTCACCACCATCAGCTCCGCCTGGCGGTGCGCGTAGGCGGTGGCGTCGTCGGGGACCCGGGAGACCGCGCCGCCGAGGGCGCGCACGGCGATGAACGGCGCGCCCTCCGACGCGCGGGCCTCGGCGAGGACCCGCAGCGCGGCGGGCACTGACTCCGTGCCGACGAAGGCGCTCCTGGCCACGAAGCGGAGGGACAGCGGCGGGGTGCCGCCCTCCTCCAGCGTGTCCGCGTAGGGGCGCGGCGCGACATCGTCGGCCAGCACCGTGCCGAGCCGCCGGATCGGGTCGATCGCCGCGGCCGCGCGTGCCGGATCGTCGCCGTCGAAGGCGACATGGACCACCACCGGCGCCTCGGGGCCGCCCGCGAAGGGGTTGGCGACGGTCGCGGTGGAGGTCAGTTCGTCGGGGGCGGTGCGCAGGTACTCCGCCCAGCCCTGGAGCACGTCGGCGAGCTCCGAGGCGGGGAAGGCGATCGTGCCGTAGTGGACCTCCGTCGTCGGGTGCGCCGTGAACTCGAAGGCGGTGACGATCCCGAAGTTGCCGCCGCCGCCGCGGATCGCCCAGAACAGCTCCGGGTTCTCCGCCGCGCTCGCCCGCACCGATTCCCCCCGCGCGGTGACCAGCTCGGCGGCGACCAGACTGTCCATCGCCAGGCCGTACTTCCTGACCTTCCAGCCGATACCGCCGCTGAGCGTCAGCCCGCCGACGCCGACGGTCCTGGTGTCGCCTGAGGAGATCGCCAGGCCGTGCGGGGCCAGGGCGTCGGCGACCTGGCCCCAGGTGGCGCCGCCGCCGATCCGCACCAGATGGTTCTCCGGGTCGGTGACCGCCACCTCGGCGAGCATGCCGAGGTCGATTACGACGCCGCCGTCATTGGTGCCGAAGCCCGCGAAGGCGTGGCCGCCGCCGCGTACCGACAGCTCCAGCCCGGCACCGGCCGCGAAGGCGACGCCGGCGCGCACGTCGGCGACGCTCTTGGGCCGCAGGACGCAGGCCGGAGTGCCCGAGGCGAGGACCGAGCGGCTTGCGGACTCGTACTCCGCTCCTCCCGGTTCGATGATGTCGCCGCCGAAGTCGCGGCGGAGGATTTCGATAGCTGGGCTCATGGGGTTCCTTCCGAGTCGGTGTCCGCGCGGCCCGTGCCGCCGGGTCCCGCGTGCGACGACCACCAGATGCCGGCCGCCCTGCCGGTGTGACAGCGCGGCCGTGTGACCTGCGCCACGCGGACGGCCGCCTCGGCACCGGGCGCCCCGGCCCGCCGTCACAAATCGGGTGTATCGGACGTCAGACAGCTGGCAGACTCGCGGGTGAGAGGGAGGCGAGGATGGCCGACAGGACGCACACCGCACCCGTCCACCAGGACGGGGGCACCGGCCGGGACGGCGGCGCGGATCCGGCCACCGACGCGTTCCTCGCCCACCGCGGGCTGCTGTTCACCGTCGCCTACGAACTGCTGGGCTCGGCCGCCGACGCCGAGGACGTCGTGCAGGAGACCTGGCTGCGCTGGACGGACGTCGACCTCGGCGCAGTGCGCGACCAGCGCGCCTACCTGGTGCGGATCACCACCCGCCAGGCGCTGATGCGGCTGCGCGCCCTGGGCCGGCGCCGGGAGTCCTACGTCGGGCCCTGGCTGCCCGAGCCGCTGCTGACCAGCCCCGACGTGGCCGAGGACGTCGTCTTGGCCGACAGCCTCTCGATGGCGATGCTGCTGGTCCTGGAGACGCTCTCCCCCGTCGAGCGGGCGGTGTTCGTGCTGCGGGAGGTCTTCGACCTGCCCTACGACGAGATCGCCCAGGCCGTCGAGAAGAACCCGGCCGCCGTCCGCCAGATCGCGCACCGGGCGCGCGCCCACGTCGCCGAGCGCCGGCCGCGCGGCCCCGTCTCGCCCGCCGAGGCCCGCGGCGCGCTCGACGCCTTCCGGCGGGCGGTCGAGACGGGCGACCTGCAGGGGCTGCTGGACATCCTGGCGCCCGACGTCGTCCTCGTGGGCGACGGCGGCGGAGTGGTGCCCGCCGCGCCGGCGCCCATCACGGGGGCCGGCCCCGTGGCCGCCTTCCTGGGCAGAATCTCCGGCACGCTCTCGCTGCGGCCGGCGCAGGTCAACGGCCATCCGGCGCTGGTCTTCCGGGACGGCGGCGCGCTCAGCGCCGTCATGGCGGTGCGGGTGGCGGACGGCCGGATCGCCGGCCTGTACGCCGTGCGCAACCCGGAGAAGCTGTCGCACATGGACGGCGAGAACGCCTTGTGCCGCTGAGCTTGCGGGTGCTGGGAGGATTGCCGCGAAAAACTTCGCGGAAAAGACCTCCGCCCGATGTCGAGAACCCCGGTTCGGCTCCGTCCCAGGGGTGTCGGCGGCAGGAGGTGCCGCCGGGGAACGGAGAATGGCGACATGGCCAAGTACCTGCTGCTCAAGCACTACCGCGGCGGCCCGAAGCCGCACCCCAACGCCGAGGCGCAGATGGACCGGTGGACGCCCGAGGAGATTTCGGCGCACATCGGCTTCATGGGGCAGGTCGCTGACGACCTGCGCGAGCGCGGCGAGTTCGTGGACGCGCAGGCGCTCGCGGCCGAGGGCGAGTTCGTCCGGTACGGGGGTGCGGGCGAGCCGCCGGTCACCGACGGCCCGTTCGCCGAGACCAAGGACCTCATCGCCGGGTGGATGATCATCGACGTCGAGTCCAAGGAGCGGGCGCACGAGGTCGCCGCCCACCTGTCGTCGGCTCCCGGGCTGGGCGGGAAGCCGCTGCACGAGTGGATCGAGGTCCGGCCGTTCATGGTCGAACCGCCGGTGGTGGAGTGATCCCGCACCGATGATCGACGAACACCTGCTGCGGGAGCTGACCCCGCAGGTGCTGGGCGTCCTCGTCCGCCGCGGAGCCGACTTCGCGGCGGCCGAGGACGCCGTACAGGACGCGCTCGTGGAGGCGGTGCGCCGCCGGAACGGCGAGGCGCCCGACGATCCCAAGGCGTGGCTGGTCACCGCGGCCTGGCGCAAGTTCCTGGACGCGCGCCGCTCGGCCTCGGCCCGCGCCCTGCGCGAGGTGGCGGTGACCCTCGAACCGCCCCCTGGCCCCGCCGAGCAGGCCGACGACACACTGCTGCTGCTCAGCCGCTGCTGCCACCCCGCGCTCACCCCGGCGTCGGCCATCGCGCTGACGCTGCGCGCGGTGGGCGGCCTGACCACCGCCCAGATCGCCCGCGCCTTCCTGGTCCCCGAGGCGACGATGGCGCAGCGCATCTCCCGCGCCAAGCGGACCCTGGCGGGCGAGAGCTTCGAGCGGCCGGGCGACGTGCGCGCCGTGCTGCGCGTGCTGTACCTGATGTTCGACCAGGGCTTCGCCGCCGGGGATCCGGGCGCCGCCGACGCCGACCTGGCCGTGGAGGCGATCAGGCTGACCCGGCAGCTGGCCGCCTCGGTGCCCGGCGATCCGGAGGTCGCGGGCCTGCTCGCCCTGATGCTGCTGCACCACGCGCGCCGCGCGGCCCGCTTCGACGCCTCGGGCGAGCTGGTGCCGCTGGCGCGGCAGGACCGGTCCCGGTGGGACACCGCGATGATCGCCGAGGGCGTCGAACTGCTGCAGGGCGCGCTGGTGCGGGACCGGCTCGGCGAGTACCAGGCGCAGGCCGCGATCGCCGCGCTGCACGACGACGCGCCGTCGGCCGAGGAGACCGACTGGCCGCAGATCCTGGAGTGGTACGACGAGTTGCTGCGGCTCGTCCCCGGCAATCCCGTGGTGGTGCTCAACCGCGCGGTCGCGGTCGGGCACGTCGACGGCCCGCTCGCCGGGCTGCGGCTGGTCGAGGAGCTGGCCCCCGGCCTGCCGCGCCGGGAGGCCGTCGCCGCCTACCTGCAGGAGCGGGCCGGGGATTACGCCGGGGCGGCGCGCCGCTACGCGGCCGCGGCCGAGGCGGCGTCCAGCACGGCCGAGCTGACGCACCTGCTCAAGCAGGCGGCCCGGCTGAACCGCGCCGCCGATCCGCGCCCGCCGGATTGACCGGTACCGCCAGCAGCTGTTTTACCGGTGCACTGGTCAGACAGATGTATGTGTCAGTGATGTGATTGTGGCACCATGAATCCGTGAACCGACAGGCCAACTTCACCCTCGCGCCTTCGTCTCTGACCGACGCGCTTTACCAGTCCCTGCGCCGCCGAATCGTGAACGGCGACATAGCGGCCGGCGAGAAACTGACCGAGCACCGGATCGCCACCGAATACGACGTCGCGCGCCCGACCGCGAAGGCGTGCCTGGAGCGGCTGACCGTGCTCGGCCTGCTCCGTCGCTCGGCTCACAAGACGGCGGTCGTCCCCGATTTCCATGCCGAGGAGATCCGCGACCTCTTCTTCAGCCGCGGCACGGTGGAGAGCGCGGCGGTGACCGTCCTGGCCGGCGCCGGCCGGGTGCCCGCCGAGGCGGCGGAGGCGCAGCTGCTCATCGAGGCCGCGGCCAGGGACGGCAACTTCGAGAAGCAGGTCGACGCCGACATCGCCTTCCACACCGCGCTGGTCTCCGGCGCGGGCAGCGACCGGCTGAGCAGGATGCACGAGCTCATCATGGGCGAGGTCCACCTGACCATGGGCCGCTTCCAGGCCCACCGCTCCGCGCAGGGCAGCACCGTCGCCCACGAGCACGCCACCATCCTCGCGGGCATCCAGGCCGGTGATCCCGAGGCGGCCCGCCTCAGCCTGGCGATTCATCTGGACCACGCCCGCGACCGCCTCCTCGCGCAGTTGGAGCCCGCGGCCCAGGAGGCGGCCGAGGCCGAATAGCCCTCGGCGGCCGTCATTTGAGGCCGCTGGTTACCATTCCGCGGATCAGGTAGCGCTGCGCGAAGACGAAGAAGAGGATCACCGGGAGCAGTGAGAGCAGCGACATCGCGAACAGCATTCCGATTCCCTGCTGGCTCTCCGCGCTGACCATCGAACTCAGCGCGACCGGCACGGTGTACATGTCCGTCGACGTCAGGTAGATGAGCGGTGTGAAGAAGTCGTTCCACGTCCAGATGAAGGTGAAGATGGTCGTGGTCACCAGGGCGGGGCGCATCAGCGGGAAGACCACGTACCAGAAGATCCGGAAGGGCCCGGCCCCGTCGATCGCGGCGGCGCGGTCGAGGTCGCGCGGGATCCCCCTGATGAACTGCACCATGAGGAAGACGAAGAAGGCGTCGGTCGCCAGCAGCTTGGGGATCAGCAGCGGCAGGTAGGTGTCCACCCAGCCGAGCTGGGAGAAGAAGATGTACTGCGGGATGATCAGCACGTGCATCGGCAGCATGACCGAGACGAGCGTGATCGCGAAGAACAGGCGGCGGGTCCGGAACTCCAGCCGGGCCAGCGCGTAGGCCGCCAGTGAGCAGGAGAAGAGGTTGCCCAGGATCGAGCCGACGGTCACCACGAGGGAGTTGACGAAGAACAGCGAGAACGGCCGGTTGAGGGCGTACCAGCCCTCCTGGAAGTTCTCGAAGGTGACCTCGGCGGGGATCAGCCCGGGGTCGGTCAGGATGAGGTGCGCCGGCTTGAAGGCGCTGACGACCATCCAGACCAGCGGGTAGACCATCAGGCTCAGGAAGAGCAGCAGGGCGCCGTGCTTGAGGAGCGCGGTCGGCGGACGCCTGCGGCGCCGCCGCCGGGCGCCCGCGTCGGCGAGCGGTGCGGCGTCGATCATCAGTCGTCTCCGTAGAAGACCCAGTACTTGGACAGGACGAAGTGGACCGCGGTCACGGCGCCGATCACCAGCAGCAGGACCCAGGCCAGCGCGGAGGCGTAGCCCATGTCGAAGTCCCTGAACCCCTGCTGGTACACGTACAGCGTGTAGAAGAGGGTGGAGTCGACCGGGCCGCCGGTCCCGCCGCTGATGACATGCGCCTGGGTGAAGGTCTGGAAGGCCCCGATGGTCTGCAGGATGAGGTTGAAGAAGATGATCGGGGTCAGGATCGGCACGGTGATGTGCCAGAACTGCCTGAGGCGTGAGGCGCCGTCGACGCGGGCCGCCTCGTAGTACTGCTCGGGGATCTGCCGCAGGCCCGCCAGGAAGATCACCATGGGCGAGCCGAAGGTCCACACGTTCAGCACGATCAGGGTCGACAGGGCGGTCGACGGGTTCTGCAGCCAGCTCTGCCCCTCGATCCCGACAAAGGCGAGGGCGTCGTTGACCAGGCCGTCGTGGCCGAACAGCTCGCGCCACAGGATCGCGATCGCGACGCTCGATCCCAGCAGCGAGGGCAGGTAGAAGCCGCCGCGGTAGAAGGCCAGCCCGCGCAGCCCGCGGTCGAGCGCGACGGCCAGCAGCAGCGCGAAGACCAGCTGCAGCGGGACCGAGACGAACACGTACCGGGCGGTGACGGCGCAGGCCGCCCAGAAGCGCTCGTCGCCGAGCATGCGCTCGAAGTTGTCGAGCCCGGTGAAGTTCGGCGTGCTGAGGATGTTGTAGTCGGTGAAGGCCAGGTAGAGCGAGGCGCCCAGCGGTACGGCCGTCACCAGGCACAGGCCCAGCAGCCAGGGCGTCAGGAAGACGTACGCGGCGCGGCCCTGCCGCCGCTCCGGCGAGACCGGCCGGGCGGGGCGGCCCCGCTCGGGCGCGTCCGGCCCGGAGCGGCGGCTCTTCACTGCGGTCGCCACGCCCTACGCCGCCTGGTCGATGCCGGCCTGGATCTCGGCGATCAGCGACTCGGCCACCGCCGAGACGCTGGAGTCGCCCAGGGCGATGGTCTCGGAGGCGCGCGACAGGGCCTCGCGCCAGGTGCCGGTCCCGGGCGGCGCCTCGTACCGGGGCCGCTGCTCCTCGGCGCGGTCGGCCTCGACCACGGCCAGCATCTCCGTCTCGTCCTCGGAGGCGAAGTCGTACGCCTCCTGCAGCAGCCGCGGGTTGGGCGGCGCCCCCATGGTGAGGCCGACGGTCCGCAGGAAGTCGGCGTTGTTGACGTTGTAGTCGATCAGCCGCCCGGCGGCCTCCAGCTTCTCGTCGTCGATGCCCTGGTAGACGGCGAGGCGCGGATAGTAGGTGAAGCGGTGGCCGTCGGCCGCGTCCGGGGCGACCGGGACGGACCGGAGCCGGTACCGCCAGTCGGGGAACATCGCCGCCTCGTCGATGATGTGGTTGGAGCTGCCAAAGTTGACCAGGACCCGTTCGCCGATGTCGGCGAAGTCGGGCTGCATGCCCTCCTGCTCGCCCAGGCTGAGCACCGCCCCCCGGTCCAGGAGCACCCGCCACCACTCGAACCAGTCGCCCAGCGCCTCCGCGTCGAAGCCGACGGTCCCCTCGGCGGTCCACAGGTCCTGGCCGCGCTGGCGCAGCCAGGCCTCGAAGGCCATGTCCTGGTCGGGCGTGTAGCTGGCGCCGGTGCGCCCCTCGGGGGCGTTCGCGGCGTAGTCGATCAGGAACTCCGAGAGCTGGTCCCAGTTCCAGTCCTCACCCGGCAGCTCCGCTCCGTCCTCTTCGAGGAAGGTCTCGTTGTAGCGGACCACCGGGACGAAGACGCCGTGCGGCATGGTGAGGAGTTCGCCGTTGAGGGAGAAGGCCGCGATGTCGGCCTCGCTGTAGTCGGAGAGGTCCAGGGTGGGGATGTCGCTGAGCGGGCGGTACAGGCCGGCCGCCTGGTAGGTCATCACCTGGGGGGAGGCGATCCAGAAGATGTCGGCGACGTTGCGGGCCGCCATCTGGGTGGTCATCCGCTCCTGGAACGCGGTGTACTCGGCGAACTCCGGGTCGACGGTGATGCCGGGGTTCGCCTCCTGGAACTGCTGCAGCGCGCGCTCGTAGTTCTGCTGGCGGACGGTGTTGCCCCACCACGCGTACCTGAGGGCGATCCCCGAACCGCTGCCGCCGCCGCAGCCCGACAGGAGCGCGGACGCCCCCAGCGCGCTCATGCCGGCCAGCGCGAGGAAAGCGCGCCGATCGAAGTCTCTCATCACAGTCCCTTCACTGCGGGGGGAATCACCCGGGTGAGTGTGCAAGCTGACAGGCCATGTTTCCGATGGAGATCTCGCCTGTCAATAATTCATGAATACTTGTTTTACAAAGTTACCGATCGGCGACGGGAGGCCGCTCGACCAGCACTTCGAACAGATCGAGGCGGGGCAGCGCGCCGGCGCCGTCCGGGTCCAGACCGGTACGGGAGCGCAGCGCGAAGGAGGGCTGGCGCGACCACCACGGCACCCGCAGCCGGCGCCCGTGGACCGGCAGCGGCGCGCGGAAGCCCTGCGGCACCTCGCCGGAGTGGTTGATCAGATGCACCACGCCCCCGGCCGCCGAGCCGCCCAGCACGACCTCGACCTGCTCGGGCAGGTCGGTGTCGACCCGCACCGGGCCGTTCGCGGTGCGCAGCGCGGCCTCGACGAACACGTCGCGGTGCCCGCTCAAGCCCACCTGGTGGTAGGCGCGGCCCGGCGTCCACGGCAGCACCGCCACCTGGCCCGCCCCGTGGGCCCGCCACAGCGCCCCGGGGATGTCCAGGGGCAGATGGCCGTGGCACTTCTCCGGCGGACCGTAGGGGGCGCGGGACAGCACCGGCAGGTCCGTCTCGGCGTCCGGCGACGGCTCGACCACATGGAAGGCGCCCACGACCGGCAGCTCGCCCCTCGGCCGCGCCCCGTCCCGCCCGGGGCGGCGCAGGTGCATCGAGCGCACCGACTCGACGGTGTCGCGGACCGCGGTCCGGCGCAGCACCGGGGAGCCGTCGAGCTGGGAGCCCTCGCCGTCGAAGCCGCTCGCCCCGGTGGCGAGCACCCCTCCCCCGCCCCGGGCGAAGCGCCCCAGCGCGGCGGCCGCCGCGGGGTCCAGCGGCCCCAGGTCGGGCAGCACGACCAGCCCGTACCCGTCCAGGCGGCCCTGGGCGGCGACATCCGGCACCCGGGGCTCGGGCAGCACATCGAAGGGGACGTGCGCTTCGAGCAGCGCCGAGTACAGGCCGCGGAACTCCCCCGTCGCCTCCTCCAGGCGCTCCGGGGCGAGCTTCAGCGGATCCGGCCGGACGAGCAGGACGCGGGCCGCCGGGGCGAGATCGCGGTAGAAGGCGTCGTGGTCGCGGTGGAAGCGGGTCAGCTCCCCGGCCACGTCCAGGCACTCGTAGCCGACGTCGTCCGGGGTCCCCATGATGTAGGTGGAGGGGTTGGCGCCGCGTGCGATCGCCTGGACCAGGTACTGGGCGAAGTGGTTGGGCTCCTCCCCCGCCAGCCGGTAGGGCATGTCCACGAAGGCCACGGCGTTGGTGAGCACGGGCACGTCCGGCCGGTGGGTCCGGGCCGCGCTGACGTGCTCGGCCGTCCGGTGGTGCCACAGGGTGCGCCCGACCGCGTTGTTGGCCTCGTGGAAGACGATGTCGGCGCGGTCGCCGAGGATGAGCGGCGCCGCGGGCCGCCGCGCGCTGACGTGGGCGCGCACCCGGGCGGTCAGCTCGTCCAGCACGCCCGCCGTGAACCGCCGCCAGGCGGGGTACCCCGGGGAGCCGGGCCCGGCCGGCAGTTCCGTGCCGGGCGCGAAGGCGGCGAAGCCGCGCCGGCAGGCCAGGCAGTGGCAGCAGCCCCGGTGGGCCTTGCTGTAGTCGACCTCGTTGAAGGACATCCAGTTGAAGAAGAAGCCGTCGACCGCATAGCGGTCGAGGACCTCGTCGACCACCTCGAAGAGGCGGTGCTGGTAGTAGTCGCCGCTCGGGCAGACGCTGGTCAGGCCGTTGTACACCTGCTGCGTCCCGTCGGCGCCGGTGAAGCACCACTCCGGATGGCGCTCGGCGCGCCGGTGGTCGACCTTGGAGAAGTCCATCCGGGCCAGCACCCGTATCCCCCGTCGGCCCGCGGCCGCGACCGCGTCGCCCACCAGGTCGCCCGAGGGGCGTTCGGCCAGTGCGGGGTTGCGGGTCTGGAACTCCAGGTCGGTGGGGTAGTTGGAGACGATGCCGCCGACGCTCAGCAGCCAGGCGCGCGCCCCGAAGTCTTCCAGGTAGTCCAGCACCCGCTCGACGTCGAGCCCGGCGTCGATCTCCCTGAGGTTGGTCTGGAACATCTGGAAGGGCCGCCGCCACCACAGCTCGTCCGCGCTCATGGCCGTTCGTCCCGGATCCAGCTGAGGCGGACGGCCTCCATCAGCTCCGCGCCGCCCACGGTGAGCTCCGCGCGCCCGTCCCGGACGCCGACCGGCACCTCGGCACCGGCGACCAGCAGGCGGGCGCGGGCGCCGACCGCACCCTCCGGCAGCGCGACCGAGACCTCCTGCTCGGGCAGCGGGATGATCTCGCGCATCGGGCCCTTGAGCGCCATGGGATTGGTCAGGTTCACGATGAGCACCGCGACCGACTCGGAGTTCTCCCAGACCGCCAGGTCGACCAGGCCGCGCCCGCGGACCCGGACCCGCTCCGGCCCGCCGAGGGCCCAGCGGACGCTGTCGGCGATCAGCGTGCCGTGGTCGGGCTGCAGCGCCTCCCAGAACAGGGAGCCGAGGTTGAAGGGCACGTAGACCGAGCGCCCGCCCCCGGGCAGCTCCCTGGCGACGACCGCGGGGCTCGACGGCTCCGCCCGCGGATACACCTCCTCCATCGGCAGGTCCGGGTAGTCGGGGACGAAGCGGAAGGGCACCTCGGTGCCCGGCCGGGCGGTCACGTCGATCAGCTCGGTACCGCCGATGATCCGCTCGGCGCCGCCGAAACCGCCGGCGACGGGATGCTCACCGGTGAGCGCGATGTAGTTGTTCTTGACCGGACCGCGCACCGGCATGCTCAGATCGGCGCCGAAGACCTCGGCCAGCCCGAAGTTGGCCCGCGGGGTGCCGTACTCGTCATCCAGCGAGGAGCGGTGCGCGGCGACGACGCCTCCGCCGGACTCGGCGAAGTCCTGGATGGTCCGGCACTGGGCCGTGCTCAGCCGCTCGGCGTTGGGCAGCACCAGCACCCTGAAGCGGTCCAGCTCCTCGGCGGTCAGGTTCTGCTCGGCGACGATCTCGAAGGGGATGCGGGCCTCGACCAGGGCGTGGTAGAAGCCGTCCTCGTGCGCGCGGGCGCCGCCGCCCGAGGGCTCGGAGCCGCCCGTCTCCAGCAGCGCCACCTCCGCGGTGATCCGGCGGGCGGCGAGTTCGGGCTCCAGCCGCTCGTGCAGGGCGAAGGCGTCGGCCACCGGGCGCACCCAGCGGCGGTCGGGGACCATGCCGTTGAACTTGGTGAACCACGGGAAGGCGCCCTGCGCGAAGCCGTCGACGATCCACATGGTCGTCTCCGCCCCCGGCGACACCGAGTCCTTCCAGCGGTGCTGGTGGTGCTCGGGGCCGATCGAGGTGATCAGCCCGACCGGCCGGTCTCTGAAGACCGCCCGGCTCCGCTTGCCGTTGCGGCCGGCCGACCACGGCGCCTCCACCCCGGAGCGGCCCTGCTTGTCGATGAGGAAGAAGGGGAAGTGCCTGGCCAGCATGGTGCGGTCCAGGTCGCGCGCTGCGATGCTGCCCAGGTTGGGGATGAAGCGGGCGTGCGGGCGGATGTCGCGCACCGCCTGGTCCCACAGGCTCACCAGCTCGCTCAGCCTGCGCCGCCGCCACAGCACGTACGCGCGCCAGGCGGGGTCCGCGGCGTCGCCTTCCCGGCGCGGCAGGTCGAAGCCGGTCTCGTCGCGGAAGCCGCGCAGCGCCGCCTCGCTGTAGGAGATGCCGTGGCCCTGCCAGCGGTTGGCGAAGACGGCGTCCACGTCGTAGCGGGTGACGATCTCCCTGGCCACCTCGGTGATGAACTCGCGGTTGTAGGGCCCGAAGGGGCAGGTCAGCCAGATGCCGGGGTATCCCCAGTGCTCCACCGGCTTCCCGTCGGCCGTGCGCGCCAGCCATTCGGGGTGCGCGCGGGCGGCGTCGGCGTGGACGGCGTGCGGGTCCACCCGGGCCATGACGTGCATGCCGAGGCCGCGCGCCCCGTCGACCAGGGCGCCGAAGGGGTCGGTGTCGCCGAGGTGGGCGCTCCGGTAGTGGTAGGGGA
The DNA here is from genome assembly GCF_003002095.1 of Allonocardiopsis opalescens. GTDB lineage: Bacteria > Actinomycetota > Actinomycetes > Streptosporangiales > Streptosporangiaceae > Allonocardiopsis > Allonocardiopsis opalescens. Next base: position 221,448 of record NZ_PVZC01000007.1, read on the forward strand.
CGTCCGTCGGATAGAAGGCGATGTAGCCGCCCGCGCTGATGCAGGCCGCGTTGGACCTGCTCTCGCGCATGACCTCGATCCAGAAGCCGGGGTCGAAGCGCCCGGGGTCGTTCTCGGTCAGCGTGAGCTGGGTCCACCGTGTCGCGCCCAGATGCCAGTCGGATGTGCGTGGCACGGAGGCCGTGGCCGTGGGCCGCTTCTCCGTCGCACCCTGCGCCATATGGCTGGTCCTCTCGTCGGCGGTGCCGCGCGGGCGCGGCCCGCCCTCCGGACCGGTGGCGCTCCGCTGCGGCGGCCGGCCAGTATAGGCACATTGTCAGACAATATTTCAAGCCTAACAATTGACCTCCGCTCTACCGCCTTCGGCGCGGGACCCCCGCTCTGCCGCCTTCGGCGCGGGAGGCGCCATTCGGCGCGGCGAGTCCTGCAGGCGCGCCTTCGGCGCGGGACCCCCGCTCTGCCGCCTTCGGCGCGGGGGATTCCTTCTGAGCTTTGGGGACCCCGCTCGCCGCCTGGGACACGGGTGAGCCGCCCGGCGTGGCGGGGCGAGTTCTGCGACGAACGCGCCGAGGGCGCCTGTCGGAAGGCCGGCAGGCGCCCTATGGGCTTAGTTGGAGGTTTCTCCTTCGCGGCCGGACAAGCGTTCTACCTGGAGTAGTAGTGCCGAGTGGTCCAGGTCGCCGAAGCCCTGGGCTCGGAGGGAGGCCATGAGGCTTGCGGCCAGGGCGCCCATGGGGATGGCGACGCCGGCCTCGCGGGCGGCGGCCGTCACGATGCCGAGGTCCTTGTGGTGGAGGTCGACGCGGAAGCCCGGGTCGAAGTCGCGGGCGAGCATCGACGGGGCCTTGCGGTCCAGCACCGCGCTGCCGGCCAGGCCGCCGGCCAGGACCCGCACGGCGCTGCCGCGGTCCACTCCGTGGGCGTCCAGGAAGACCAGCGCCTCGGAGACCAGCTCGATCACCCCGGCGACGATCAGCTGGTTGGCCGCCTTCACGGTCTGCCCGGCACCGGCCGGGCCGACGTGGACCACCGTCGCGCCCAGCGCGTCCAGCACCGGGCGGGCGGCGTCGAAGGCGTCCTCCTCGCCGCCGACCATGATCGAGAGCTTCGCCTCGACCGCCCCCTGCTCGCCGCCGCTGACGGGGGCGTCCAGGACCCGGACGCCGGCCTCGGCCCCGGCCAGGGCGAGGGCGCGGGCCACGTCGGGGCGGATGGTGCTCATGTCGATGAGCAGGGAGCCGGGCCGCATCCGGTCCAGGACCTTGCCCTCGCCCAGCACTACGGACTCCACGTCCGGGGAGTCGGGCAGCATCGTGATGACGGCGTCGGCGCCTTCGGCCGCCTCGGCCGCCGAGGGCGCGGCGCGGCCGCCGGCGGCCACCAGGGCGTCGGTCCTCGCGGCGGTGCGGTTGTACCCCACCACGTCGAAGCCGGCCCGGACGAGGTTGGCCGCCATGGGGGCGCCCATGACGCCCAGGCCGATGAACGCGATCGTGCGCGCACTCAATGGGACCTCCCGGTCTGTGTCGGTGCCGGCGCGCCGGACGGCGCGCCGGGGTGTTCCGCGGCGGGGTGTTCCGCGGCGGTCGGCCCGCGGTGCCGGGCCGGCCTCACGCCGCCCGGCCGCCGGGCAGGCCCGGCAGCTCCGACGAACGCGTCCAGCCGAAGGGCTCCGCCCCCTCGCCCGCGTGCTCCAGGGCCGTCCAGTCCTGGTAGCCGCCCGCGAGCAGGTCGGCCAGCCAGTCGCGCAGCGGGAGCGCCCCCGTGCCCGGGGCGCCGCGGCCGGGCGCGTCGGCCAACTGGACGTGGCGGACGCGGTCGCGGTGCCGGTCCAGGGCCGCCGGCACGTCGTCGCCGTTGGCGGCCAGATGGTACATGTCGAAGAGGAGGCCCAGGTTGTCCGCCCCCGTCTCGCGCTCGACCCGGTCGATCACCTCGACCACCGCGTCCGCCGTGCGCAGCGGGTAGGCCGGGGCGCCGCTGACCGGCTCGACCAGCACGGTGCCGCCGATCTCGGCGAGTTCGCGGGCGACCGCGCCCAGGGCGCGGACGGCCGCGGCGTCCTGCTCGGCGGCGGGCTGGTCGTCGCGGCGGTTGCCGTACAGGGCGTTGAAGGACCGGCAGCCCAGCGCCTCGCCGACGCGGCGCGCCACCCGCGCGCTCGCCAGCAGTTCCTGGTAGCTGTCGGGCCAGGAGACCACGCCCCTGTCGCCGCCGGCCATGTCGCCCGCGTAGAGGTTGAGCCCGACCAGCCGCAGGCCCGAGGCGCGGACCATGCCGACGAAGCCGTCGACCTCGTCCGGGGCGGGCGCGGGCGTGCCGAACGGCCACCAGAACTCCACCGCCTCGAAGCCGGCCTCGCGGACCGCCGCCAGCCTCCCCTCGGGCGGCCGGTCCTTCATCATGATCGAGCAGTTCACGGCGTAGCGTGGTGTGTCCACGGCGTCCCCCTTCGCTTCGGTGCCGCGATCGGCCGGACCACTGCGGAGCATCGAGAAATTGGTCCGACCACCTGACCGATGGTGAAGCTAAGTGGGCGCCGCGCGCCATGTCAAGCCGGGGGCGGCCCGCTAGTGCGCACCGTCGGGCGAGGAGCCCAGCTCCGTCAGCAGGTCCGTCTCGATCTCGCTCATGTGCACGGCCATCAGCTGCCGGGCCCGCCGGTGGTCGCGCCGCTCGACGGCGCGCAGCACCTGGCGGTGGTGCTCCAGGTAGCGCTCGGCGCGCCGGCCCCTGCTGCGGGAGTGGTCCTTCAGCTCGCTCCACATGCGCTCGCGCATCAGCTCCACCAGGGTCCGCTCCAGGGCGAAGAGCACGCTGTTGTGGGAGGCGGCCGCCACCGCCAGGTGGAAGTCGGCGTCCGCGGCCGAGGGGTCCTCCCCCTCGCGGACCGCGCGCTCCTGTTCGAGCACGAGTTCTTCGAGGACGCGCAGGTCGTTGGTGTTGCGCGCGCTCGCCGCGTGCTCGGCGCACACGGGTTCGAGCGCCGCCCTGGCCACGATGAGGTCCAGCGGGCTGTGCTCGCCGGCGACCGCGGCGCGGGCCCGGAGCACGCGCTCCTGCGAGCCGCCGTCGCCGACCACGTAGGTGCCGCTGCCGACGCGCACGTCGAGCACGCCGGCGTGCTCCAGCACCCGGATGGCCTCGCGCACCGAGCCGCGGCCGACCTCGAAGCGCTCGGCCAGCACCCGCTCGGCGGGCAGCGGCGTACCGGGCGGGAAGGCGCCCGAGCGCACCCCGGCCAGGATCTGGTCGGCCACGGAGGAGTAGACCTTGGAGCGCTCGACGGCGCGGAAGACCGGGCGACCCTCCTGTGGCATCGGAACACTCCGTCCCTGTACTCTCCTGACCGGTCGGACCAAAATACCAGAGCCAACGAAGGGTGTGATGGTCGTGCCGGAGCACGGACCGGTGCTCGTGAGCGGGCGCTTCGAGCCCGCCGAGGAGGAGCGGATCCGCGCCGCGGCGGCGGGCGCCCCGGTGGACTTCGTCCGGCGGCTCGGCGACCGCGCCGAACTGCTGGCCGCGGCGACCGTCATCGCCGGCAGCCCGAACCGGGCGGAGCTGGCCGCGGCCTCCGCCGTGCGCTGGGTGCACAGCTGGGCCGCGGGCGTGAACGGCGATCTCGCGGCCGGCCTGGACGAGCACCCGGCGGTCCTCACCTCCTCCACCGGCAATGGCGCGATCCCGCTGGCCGAGCACGCCATGATGCTCATGCTGATGCTGAACAGGGACGCCCCCCGGTGGGCGCGGGCCCAGGCCGGGCACCGGTGGGAGCGCTTCCAGCACGGCGAGCTCAACGGCCTCACCTGCGGGATCATCGGCCTCGGCCACTGCGGCCTCGACCTGGCGGCCAAGGCGCGGGCCTTCCACATGCAGGTGCTCGGGGTGCGCCGCCGGACCGGCCTGCCGTGTCCGGGCGTCGACGCGGTCCATCCCCCCGAGGACCTGCACCTGGTGCTGGCCGAGTCCGACTTCGTGGTGGTCACCGCCCCGGGCACCCCGGCCACCGCGGGGCTCATCGGCGAGCCGGAGCTGAAGGCGATGAAGGAGTCGGCGCACCTGGTCGTGGTCTCGCGCGGCGGCATCGTGTCCGACCGGGCGCTGCTGCGGGCGCTCACCGAGGGGTGGATCGCCGGAGCCGGGCTCGACGCCCACGGCGAGGAGCCGCTGCCGGAGTCCAGCCCCTTCTGGGAGCTGCCGAACGTCATCGTCACCCCGCACAACGGAGCCACCACGGAGGCGACCCGGCGCCGCGGGCTGGAGGTCTTCGTCGACAACCTGCGCCGCCACGTCCAGGGCCGGCCGCTGGTCAACGTGGTCGACAAGTCCGCCGGATACTGATCTTCCCGGACGGCCCACCGCCCGCCCCCGGACACACAGCGATCGGAGACACACCATGAGCGGCCCCGAGCTGCCCGCGTTCCCGCCCGGATTCCTCTTCGGCGCCGCGACCGCGGCCTACCAGATCGAAGGCGCGGCCGACGAGGACGGGCGCGGCCCCTCCATCTGGGACACCTACTGCCGCACGCCCGGCCGCGTCGCCCGCGGCGAGACCGGCGACGTCGCCTGCGACCACTACCACCGGTATCCGGAGGACGTCGCCCTGCTCAAGGAGCTCGGGGTGGACGCCTACCGCTTCTCCACCGCGTGGCCGCGCGTCGTGCCGACCGGATCGGGCCCGGTCAACCCCGGGGGCCTGGCCTTCTACGACCGCCTCGTCGACGCCCTGTGCGACGCGGGGATCGAACCCGTGGTCACGCTCTACCACTGGGACCTCCCCCAGGCGCTGGAGGACGATGGCGGCTGGCGCGTCCGCTCCACGGCCGAGCACTTCGCCGCGTACGCGCGCACGGTGGCGGACCGCCTGGGCGACCGGGTGCGGCGCTGGATCACCCTCAACGAACCGCACTGCGCCGCCTTCGTCGGCCACGCGGTGGGGCGGCACGCTCCCGGCACCCGGGAGGGCACCCCGGCGCTCGCCGCCGCCCACCACCTGCTGGTGGCCCACGGCCTCGCCGCCAGGGAGCTGCGGGCCTCGGCTGCGGAGCACGGGCGCGCGGCGGAGGTCGGCATCACCCTCAACCTGGACCGCCTGATCCCGGCCTCCGACTCCCCCGAGGACGCCGCGGCCGTGGACCGCGCGGAGACGCTGCACAACCGGGTGTGGCTCGACCCGCTGCTGCGCGGCCGCTATCCCGCGAACGAGGCCGACACCTGGGGCGCCATGGCCGACGGCGGCTACCGCCGCCCCGCGGACACCTCGCTCATCGCCCAGCCGCTGGACTTCCTCGGGCTGAACTACTACCGGCCGCTGCGGATCCGGCACGCGCCGCTCCCCGACGCTGCGGCCCGCACCGCCGTCGACATCGGCGCGGAGGAGGTGCCGATCGAGGGCGTGCGCCACACCACCATGGGCTGGCCGGTGGTCCCGGAGTCCTTCGCCGAGCTCCTGCTCGACCTGCGCCGCCGCTATCCCGAGCTGCCGCCGGTCCTCATCACCGAGAACGGCTCCGCCGAAGCCGACGTACCGGCCGAAGACGGCCGCGTGCACGACGGGGACCGCGTCGCCTACCTGCGCGACCACCTCACCGCCCTCGCCGGCGCCATCGCCGCCGGAGCCGACGTGCGCGGCTACTTCGTCTGGTCCCTGCTCGACAACTTCGAGTGGGCCTACGGCTACGACCGCAGGTTCGGCATCATCGCCGTCGACTACGACGACCTGTCCCGCACTCCCAAGGACAGCTACCACTGGTACAAGGACCTGCTGCGCGCGCACCGGGAGCGCCGCGGCGCGACCGGCTGAGTCCGCCCCTCGGGGGCGGACTCGGGGACCTGCGCGGCACCTCACGCCGGGCCGGTGGCTCCGGTCAGCACTACGAACAGGGGCAGGCCGAGGTTGTTGACGGTGTGGACGGCCACGGCGGGCCAGATGGAGCCGCTGCGGCGCAGCATCTCGGCGGCGAAGAGGCCCACCACGATGGCCGAGGGCAGCGCGATGTTGACGCCGTGGAAGAGGCCGAAGACCACCGAGCTCGCCACGACGCCGATGACGGGGCCGTAGCGCAGCAGGGCGGTGGTGATGACGCCGCGGAACAGGAACTCCTCGCCGAGAGGGGTGAGGAAGGACAGGAACAGGAAGGTGAGGATCAGCGGCAGCACGCCGCCGCCGGCCGCGTCGTAGTAGGCGCCCTGGGGATCGGCGTCGAAGCCGGTCAGGGTGATGACGGCGTAGTTCGCCACCCCTTTGACCACGAAGGCGGCCAGGCCGGCGGCGACGCCGATGGCCATCCAGCGCCAGGTGGTGCGGCGCACGCCGAACGCGCCCCAGGAGCGGATGCGGATGAGCGCGGCCGCGGCGAAGCCGGCGAGGCCGATGAGGCCGGACCAGGCGGTCAGCACGAGTCCGTAGGCCACCGGCTCCAGGTCCAGCCCGGCCGGGCCGAAGGGGATCACCGCGGCGGTGGCGGCCAGGGCGGTGAGCAGGCCGATGATGATCTCGGGCCAGCCCGGGCGCTTCTCGGCGGCGGTGGCGGCCGGAGCGGACGCGTGCGGGGGCTCGGGGCGGGTCGGCATGGCGGGCCCTCCTTGTCTCTGGGTCTCTGGTGGTCTCGGGGTCCGGGCTAGTAGACGGCGCCCCTGCCGGTGGCCATGACGGCCGTGCGGATGGCGGTGCGCAGGCCGGGGATCTCGGCGTCGAAGCGCCGCTGGAGCGCGGTGAGGGCCGGCCGGTGCGCCGAGCGCTCCTGCGGGCTGAGCGCGGCCCAGACGTCGCCTTCGGCCGCGATCACCAGCACGGCCGCGTCCGCCATGGGGACCGCCGCCGCCTCGCGGCCCGCGACGAGCGCCTCGCGGGTGCGGTCGCGCAGCAGGCGGACGCGGTCGGGCCGCTTGAGGGCGACCGTGCGGGTGGGGACCAGGTCCAGCGCCCGGCCGCGGTCCACCGCGACCGCCCCCCGCGCGGCGAGCCCGTCGAGCACGGCCTCCTCGGCGCCGCCCATCCGGTGGTAGAGGCCGGTGATCCAGTGCATCGGCCGGTCCGGGGAGATGTCGGAGAGCACCTCGGCCAGGAAGGGGTCGCCGGGCGGGCCGGCGGCGGTGCGCTCGGCCCGGCCCCCGCGGGCGCTGAGCCGCCCGCCGAGGGTCAGGTCGGCCAGGGCGGCGGCGCACAGCAGCTGGCCCCGGTAGGCGGTGCTGACGGGGTCGAACCGGTCCTTGTCCAGGTCGTAGCTGAGCAGGTAGAGGCGCTGCGGCAGGGTCAGGTCGGCGTCGGGTGTGGAAGGCATGCTCCGATTCCACCGCCGCGCGGCCGTGTCCGGCAGTGGGGCCGTGTCACCACCCCGCCGTGACGTTCCTCCGGGTGCGGCCGTGACGTGGCGTCACTGGTGGCGCCGGCGCGCGGGCCGGGCAGGTGCACGGCGGCGGCCCGCGCTTACGATGACGGAATGGCGAAGCGCACGGCGAACACGGGCGGGCGGTCGTACCGGCAGGGGCCGCAGCGGCGCGCCGAGATCCTGACGCGCGCCATCGAGGTCTTCGCCGCACGCGGCGTGGGCGCGTCACTGCGCGCGATCGGCGAGGCGATCGGCGTGTCGCACGCCGCCCTGCGCTACTACTTCGCCTCCCGCGACGAGCTGCTGGTGGAGGTGTACCGCGAGCACGAGTCGCGGGCGGAGTGCGACGCGGAGCCGGAGGTGTCGGCGGTCGACCTGATGGACCGCAGCGCCCTGCGCAACCGCGCCATCCCCGGGCTGGTCGAGCTGTACGCGACGCTCACCACCGACGCGCTCCAGGCGGGGGCGCACCCGGTGACCCGCGAGTTCGTCCAGGAGCGCTTCCGGCGGGTCCGCGCCGACCTGGCCGAGCGGGTGCGGGCCGGCCAGAAGGCCGGGACGATCGCCGCGGACATCGACCCCGACGACGCGGCGGCGCTGGTGGCCGCCGCGTCGGACGGGCTGCAGCTCCAGTGGCTGCTGGATCCGGACGGGGTGGACGTGCGCCGCTCGCTGGCCGTCCTCGCCCGGCTGCTCCCCCCGACCCGCGGCGGCTGACCGCCCGGCGCTTGGGGCGCCGCCGGTGCGCTTCCGCACGGCGGCGCCCCGCGGACGCCTCAGGTTCCGGGCAGGCCCGCGAGGGTGGGCGCCGCCGGGTCCCAGCCCTCGGGCAGCGGGGCGACGGGGGCCACGCTGGAGTCGATCTCCACCGGCCGTCCGCTCTCCGCGGCGTCGCGGATGCCGAGCAGCACGTCCAGGACGTGGGAGGCGACCGCGCCCGACGCCCGCTCCTCGCCGCCGGTCCGGATGGCGCGCACCAGGTCGACCACCCCGGCCCCGCGCCCGTAGTCGGCGCCGCCGGCCGAGATCGCCACCGGTTCGTCCGCGCCGTAGCGCCACAGCGCGATGTCCTGGTCGAAGGTGTTCGGGTCGGGCAGCACGAGCGTGCCCTCGGTGCCGTTGACCTCCACGACGCCGGCGCGCGGCATGGCGTGCTGGAAGGAGAAGACGGACTGGGCGGAGCGCCCCTCGCCGAACTCGATCAGCGCCGCGTGGTGGGTGGGCACCAGCACCGGGAACTCCTCGCCCGCACGCGGCCCGGTGGCGATGGTGCGGGTCGGCCGCGCGGTGGAGGCGACCGCCTGGACCCTGGTGGCGCCGCCGAAGACGTGCACGAGCGCCGTCACGTAGTACGGCCCCATGTCGAACAGGGGCCCGGCGCCCGGCGCGAAGAGGAAGTCGGGGGCGGGGTGCCACGACTCCGGGCCCGGCACGTGGAACATCGTGGTCGCCGTCAGCGGGCGGCCGATGTCGCCCCGGGCGATGGCGCGCAGCGCGGCCTGGGTGCCCGGGCCGAGCACCGTGTCGGGCGCGCAGGCGACCCGCAGCCCGGCCGAGGCCGCCTCGGCGAGCAGCGCCGCTGCGGAGGCGCTGTCGAGCGCGAGGGGCTTCTCGCTCCACACGTGCTTGCCCGCGGCGAGGATCAGGTGCCCGACCTCGGTGTGCACGGCGGGGTGGGTGAGGTTCAGCACCACCTCGATGTCCTCGCGGCCGAGCAGTTCGGCGACGGTCCCCGAGGCGCCGACGCCGTAGGCCGCGGCCTGCGCGGCGGCGCGGGCGGTGTCGAGGTCGGCGACGAAGCGCACCTCGACGTCGGGGAAGCGGGTCAGGTTCGCCAGGTACTGCGAGGAGATGTTCCCGGCGCCGATGACGCCGACGCCGGCGGCTCCCGGGCGCGTCATCTGTCGTTCTCCGCGAGCCACGCGAGCGACCCGGCAAGGCCCTCGAACAGGTCCCCGGCGTAGGCGTCGAACTCCACGACGCGGACCGCCTCCGGCGCGGCGGCGAGGACGCCCCGCACGTCGACCTCCCCGCTGCCGACGGGCTGCTGCCGGGCCACGTCGCCGTCGAGCGTGCCGTCCTTGACGTGGATCAGCCGTACCCGCTCGCCGAGGCCGCGCAGCAGGGCGGCCGGGTCGGCGCCGCCGACGGCGGCCCAGTAGGTGTCGACCTCCAGCACGACCCGGGGCTCCAGCCGCTCGGCGAACAGCTCCAGGACGGGGCGGCCGTCGATCCGGGTGCTCAGCTCCCAGGCGTGGTTGTGGTAGCCGAACTCCACCCCGCGCGCGGACGCGAGTTCGGCCAGCGCGTTGACGCGGTCGGCGAGGCTCGCGACCTGGTCCAGGGTCTGCCAGCGCTCGGCCGGGACGAAGGGGTCGATCACGGTCGCCATGCCCAGCGCGGCCGCGGCGTCGAAGGCGTCCTCGGGCCGGTCGGAGTCGATGACCGCCGCATGGCCGGACGGGGCCGTCACCCCGGCGGCGGCGAAGGCGCGGCGGTAGTCCTCGGCGCGCAGGTGGAACGCGTACGGCTCCACGTGCGCGAAGCCGATCCCGGCCAGGCGCGCGACCGCGCCGTCCAGGTCGTCGGCGACCGCGTCGCGGACCGAGTACAGCTGCACGGATGTCGTCGGCATCGGAACCCTTCTCGTCAGGCGCGTCGCCCGTACGCCGGTGCTCGAACGCGCGCCGACCACGGTAGTGCGGCACGGGGGGTGCGCACATCCGAATTCTTACATTGGAAGATTCATCCAGGCGAGGTCGGGAGGGGACTTTCCGCCCGGCGGTGCACGCGTTCCCCACCCGGCACCCCGCGATCCGGAGCACTGAAGAAATTTCTCCGGCACCGCTGCAAAAACGCAAGAGCCCGTTCGTGGAGGGGGTGTGGGGCCGGAACGGCCGGTCCCGAACCGCAGGAGGTCCGCCATGAACACGTCCGCGATCACCGGCACCATCCCCACCCGCGCCGGGACGGTCTCGGCGCCGGGTGAGCTGACCGCCGACCGGGTCACCAAGTCGCTGCTGGGATACGGGGTGCTCGCCGGGCCGGTGTACGTCGCGGTCTCTTCGGCGCAGGCCGTGCTGCGGGAGGGCTTCGACCCGGCGCGGCACGCCTGGAGCCAGCTCGCGCTCGGCGAGTTCGGCTGGGTGCAGGTCGCGAACTTCGTCCTCAGCGGGGCGATGGTGATCGCCTTCGCGGTGGGGCTGCGCCGGGCGCTGCGGAGCGGCCCGGCGGCGCTGTGGGCGCCGGTCCTGATCGGGGTCTTCGGGCTCAGCATGGTCGTGGCGGGGATCTTCCCCGTCGACGCCGGCGGCGGCTTCCCGGCCGGCGTCCCCGCGCCCGCGGCGATGAGCGCCGGCGCCCTGGTCCACCTGGCCTCGGGCGCCGTCGGCTTCCCGTGCCTGGCGGCCGGGCTGTGGGTGCTCGCCCGGCGGCTGGGCCGCGAGGGCTTCACCCGGCTGGCCGCGGCCTCCCGGATCACCGGCGCGTTCTTCCTGGCCTCCTTCGCGGGGATGGCGTCGGGCGCCCTGGGCGGCGCCGGCATCCCCGTCTTCACCGCCGGGGCGGTGTCCGCGCTCGGGCTGCTCGCCGTGCTGGCGGTGCACCGCTACCGCCAGATGCCCGACACCAACGGATGACCGGTGCGGCGCACGCAGCTACCGGCGCCGATCCGCCATCATTGCCGACGAACCGACCAGAAGGAGATCCGGCCATGCGCTACCTCGTCATCCTGCAGGCCGCCCCGCCGCAGGAGCCCCCGCCCGCCGAGCTGATGGCCGCGATCATGCGGCTGGGCCAGGAGGCCGTCGCCTCCGGCGCGATGCTCGACAACGCGGGCCTGGCGCCCAGCGCCGACGGCGCCCGGGTGACGCTCGACGGCGACGCCGTCACGGTCACCGACGGCCCGTTCGCGGAGTCCAAGGAGATGATCAGCTACGCCCTCTACGACACCCGCACCAAGGCCGAGGCGGTGGAGTGGGCGCGGCGCTTCGTCGCGCTGCACGCCGAGCACTGGCCCGCGTGGCAGGGCGAGGCGACGGTGCTGCGGGTGTTCGGGCCCGAGGACCTGCCCGCCCCCGAGGGCGCTGGGGCCTGAGTGCCCGCCGCTCCCCCGGACCCGGTGGCCGGGCGCGAGGCCGTCGAAGCGGTCTGGCGGATCGAGTCCGCCCGGCTGATCGCGGCGCTGGCCCGGTTCACCGGCGATATCGGCCTGGCCGAGGACCTGGCGCAGGACGCGCTGCTCGCCGCGCTCCAGCAGTGGCCGGCCACCGGAACACCGCCCAACCCCGGAGGCTGGCTGATGACCACCGCGAAGAACCGCGCCGTGGACGGCTTCCGGCGCGAGGCCCTGCACCGGCGCACCGTGCAGGGCCTCGGCCACCAGGTCTACCGGCAGGGCGAGGACCCCTCGGTGCGCCCGGCGGACGAGGCCGACGCCGCCCTCGACGACCCGGTCGGCGACGACGAGCTGCGGCTGCTGTTCGCCGCCTGCCACCCCGAGCTGCGCCGCGAGTACCGGGTGGCGCTGACGCTGCGCTGCCTGGCCGGGCTGAGCACCCCTCAGATCGCGCGGGCCTTCCTGGTGGCGGACTCCGTGGTCGGCCAGCGCGTGTCGCGCGCCAAGAAGACCCTCCGCGACAAGGGGATCGGGCTGCACATGCCCGAGCCGGCCGACCTCCCCGAGCGGCTGTCGTCGGTGCTGGAGGTCATCTACCTGATCTTCAACGAGGGCTACAGCGCCAGCTCGGGCGAGGACTGGATGCGCCCCGAGCTGTGCCACGACGCGCTGCGCCTGGCCCGGCGCACCGCCGCCCTGGTGCCCGGGCACGCCGAGGCGCAGGGGCTGCTGGCGCTGCTGGAGTTCACCCAGTCCCGGGCCGCCGCCCGCCACGACGCCGAGGGCGCGCCCGTACTCCTGCAGGACCAGGACCGCGGCCGGTGGGACCGGCTGCTCATCGGCCGCGGCTTCGCCGCGCTGGCCCGCGCGCACCGCCTCGGCTCGGTCGGGCCCTACGTGCTGCAGGCCGCGATCGCCGGCTGCCACGCCGCCGCCCCGTCGGCGCAGGACACCGACTGGGCGCGCATCGCCGGGCTCTACGACACGCTGGAGCGGCACCAGCCCACCCCCGTCGTCACCCTCAACCGCGCCGCCGCGCACGGCCGCGCCCACGGCGCCGCGGCCGGGCTGGCCGTGCTCGCCACCCTGCCCGCGGGCTCGCTCGACCGCTATCCGCAGCGCCACGCCGTCGAGGGCGAACTGCTCGCGTGGGCGGGACGGCGCGGCGAGGCCGGCGCCGCCTACCGGCGCGCGGCCGAGCTCACCGCCAACGCCGCCGAACGGCGGCTGCTGCTGCGGCGAGCCGCCTCGACCGCTCCGAGCTGAGGCGGAAGGGTCGAGCCGCAGGCCACCCGCAGGCCGACCCCCACTGCAACCGATGTTCACGCCGAGTGGGGGACCCAGTTCAGTTCCGTTATGCAGGATCGGTCTCCGCTGGCCACGGGGCCGGCACCCCCCCACCAACCGGAGACAGTGCATGTTGAGAAACTCACCGCGGCGACGCGGTAAGCTCCGCGCGGCCCTGACGGCCCTCACCGTCCTCGCGGTCGCCGGCTCGGCCGCGGCGCTCCCCGCCGCCGCCGACACCGCGGCGGACCCCCTCGCCGCCGGCTGGAACGCGACCGCCTACCGCGGCCAGGTCGAGGTGGTCCGCACGCCGGAGGGCCCGGCCGACCCCTCCGTGCTGACCGGCCACGTCTTCGTCGACCGCGACCGCGACAGCACCGCCGACCGCAACGAGCGCGGTCTCGCCGGTGTCGTGGTCTCCAACGGGCGCGACGTGGTGACCACCGACCGGCGCGGCCGCTACGAGCTGCCCGTCTACGACAACATGACGGTGTTCGTCACCCAGCCGTCCGGCTACCAGGTGCCGGTGGACGAGGCCAATGTCGCGCAGTTCCACTACCACCACCTGCCCGAGGGCTCCCCGCAGCTGCGCTACGGCGGTCTCGCCCCCACCGGGCCGCTCCCCGACGCGGTGAACTTCCCCCTCGTGCGCAGCGGGCTCACCCGGGCGGCGGAGCAGCACTGCGTGATGGCCGGCGACCTCCAGACCTACAACGAGACCGAGGTCGAGTACGCCCGCCGGGGCGCGATCAGCGACCTCGCCGGACGGCACGACTACCAGGGCTGCGGCACCCTGTTCGTCGGCGACGTCGTCGGCGACGACCTGTCGCTCTACCCGGACGTGCGGGAGCTGACCGGCCTGACCAACGGGCCCGCCCGCTTCCTGCCCGGCAACCACGACCTGGACTTCGACTCCGCGAGCCCCGAGCACGCCTTCGACACCTTCCGCGCCCAGCTCGCGCCCACCTACTACTCCTACGACGTGGGCGATGTGCACATCGTGGCGCTGAACACGGTGCGCTACCCGTGCACCCCGGACGACGACATCAACGACCGGCTCGGCGCGCACTGCGACGACCCGGAGAACACCCCCCGCTACATCGGCTGGCTCGACGAGGAGCAGCTGGCCTGGCTGGAGCGGGACCTGGCCCGGGTGGACGAGGACAAGCTGGTCGTGGTGGCCGGCCACATCGGCCTGCTCAACTTCGCCGACGAGGGCAGCGCGGTCCACCAGGTCGCCCAGGTGCGCGAGGTCTACGAGCTGCTTGAGGGGCGCAGGGCCGTCGCCATCGCCGGGCACAGCCACTCGGTGGAGAACATGCGGACCGGCGACCTCGTCCAGGGCTGGAACGAGCTCTTCGGCATCGAGGGCCTGCCCTTCCCGCACATCACCGCCGGCGCCATCTCCGGCGACTGGTACTCCGGTGAGCTGACCGAGCACGGCTACCCCCTCGCGGTCGGCCGCGACGGCGCCCCTCCCGGCCTGCTCACCCTCGACATCCGGCGCGACTCCTTCCGCGAGCGCTACACCGCGACCGGCAGGGACGACGGCGAGCAGACCCAGCTGGGCATCAACAGCCCGACCTACCGCGAGTGGTACGCCGAGCGGCAGGACTGGAACGACGAGCCCGTGGGCGAGGCGCCGGAGCTCGGCGACCCGCTCGTGGTGGACCGCGAGGACCTGGCCGGCACCACCTGGCTCACCACCAACTTCTGGATCGGCTCCACCGGCTCCACGGTCGAGGTCTCGATCGACCGCGGCCGGGCCCGCCCGGCCACCCGCACCCAGCCGCTCCAGGGCGAGGACCAGCGGATCGGCCCGGAGTGGTCGGACCCGTACGCCGCCGCCCAGCAGCTGGTCAACGGCGGCAGCCTCGCCGACCGCGCCATGCACATCTGGCGCTACGAGCTCCCCGCCGACCTCGACGCGGGCCCGCACCGCGCCGTGGTCACCGCGACCGACGCCCACGGCCGCGCCTTCACCGACGTGATCGACTTCCACGTCGTCGAGGAGCGGTAGCCGCCGCCCGCCCGTCCCGGGGCCGCCACCGCGTCCGGTGGCGGCCCCGGCCGTCCGCGGCCGCCGCGCCCGTCCGTCAGCTCGCGGCCCGCGCCTTCAGCACCTCGGCCGCGGCGCGCACCCCGCTGGTGACCGCGCCCTCCAGGGTGCCGTTGGCGGGGAAGGCGGCGGTCTCGGTGGCCGCCCAGTGGATCCGCCCGGCCGGGCGGCGCAGCAGCGGGCCGAACTCGGTGAGGAAGCCCGGCGGGGTCGGGGACTGGTAGGCCCGGTTGTAGGAGTCGGGGCCGGCCGAGGAGCGGACGAAGGCGAGCGGGTCGGCGGCCAGCGGGCCGAAGGCCTGCTCCAGGCTGGCGAGCAGCACGCTGCGGTGCCGCTCGGGCGCGTCGATGACGCTCTGGTCGGCGCCGAGCGGGTCGGCGTCGCCGAAGGTGTAGGTGTGGGCGACCAGGCGGCCGAAGGAGGCGTCGGCGGGGCTGTCGTCGAAGGTCCAGGCGGGGATGCCGCCGTCGAAGACGGCCTCGCCGGACAGGCCGCGGTTGCGCCAGAACGGCCGCCAGTAGGTGATGTCGGTGCGGACGATCTCCGCCTGCGGCCACTGCCGCTGCATCCGCACCCGGCTCGACGGCAGGCCCGGGGCGAAGTCGACGCGCTGCGCGTCGGCCGGCGAGAGCGCCAGGATGACCCGGTCGGCGCTGAGCGAGCCCCAGGAGCCGGACAGGCGCGCCCCCTCGGCGTCCTGCTCGATCCGCGCGACGTGGTGCCCGGTGCGGACGCCGCCCACCGCGTCGGCCAGCCGCTCCAGCAGCTCGACGGGGCTCAGCCGGAGCGGTTCCCGGTCGTCGTCCAGCACCGGGCCGACGTGGGCGAGCAGCCACAGCATGCTGATGCGGTCGGCGGGCAGGCCCGCCTCGAAGGTCAGCTGCTCCTCGACCAGTTCGAGCACGTCGTCGTCGGAGGAGTGGGTCCGCAGCCAGGTGTGCGCGGTCTGGGCGTCCAGTTCCTCCGCGCCGGCGGACCGCCACGGCTCGGCCGGATCCAGGTCGCCGGTGAGCCGGGCGAGCCGGCCCAGGACCCACTCGTTGCGCAGCCGCGTCCACCAGGAGGTGCCCAGGGGGATGTTCTCGGTGCTCACCGCGGTCTCGCCGGACTCGTCGACGCGCAGGGCGTCCAGCGCCTGGGCGGGCTCGGCCTCCTCCGCTCCGACGCCGAGCTCCTCGGCGAGGTCCAGTACCGCGCGGTCGGAGTGGCGGACGAACATGCGCCCCGGGGCGGCGTCGTCGTCGGGCCGCGCCCCCGGTGTGGGCGGCAGCAGCCCGGCCCGGCCCCCGGGCTCCGGGGAGCCCTCCAGCACGGCCAGCGAGTCCACGCCCTCTGAACGCAGGTATCGCGCCGCCGCCAGCCCGGACAGCCCGGCCCCGACGATCGCGACCGCCACGTGCTCCATCATCGCCCTCTCCATCGACCGGCTTCTTGCGGGGACAACGCGCCGGCCGGTGCCGGAGTGCCGCCTCCGGCCGCGCTCACAGGGCGCCGGTCAGGCCGCCCGCGTCCACGGTGAGGGTCGTGCCGCTGATGTAGCCGGCCCGGTCCGACAGCAGGAAGAGGACGGCCTCCGCGACCTCGCGGGCGGTGCCGATGCGGGCGGCCGGGTTCTTCCTGCGCAGGTCCGCCAGCAGTTCCTCGCGCATGCCGCCGAGCATCGGGGTGTCGATGACGCCGGGGCAGACCGCGTTGACCCGGATGCCGCTCGCGGCGTACTCGGCGGCGAGGCTGCGGGTGAGGCCGACCACGGCGTGCTTGCTCGCGGTGTAGGAGGCCGACATGCTGTCGGCCGAGCGCAGGCCGGCGACCGAGGCGCAGTTGACGATGGAGCCGAAGCCCTGGGGCGCCATGGCGGCCAGTTCGGCGCGCAGGCAGCGCCAGGTGCCCTTGACGTTCACCTCGATCACCCGGTCGAAGGCGCGCTCGTCGGCCTGGTGGAAGGGGACGCCGCGCAGCGGGCCGTCGGCCCCCGCGACCCCGGCCGCGTTGAAGGCGCCGTGCAGGTCACCGGGGAGGGCGCGGACGCGCTCGAAGAGCGCGTCGGTGTCGGACGGCGAGGTGACGTCGGAGCGCGCGAACACGGTGCGGGCGCGCCGCGCCGGCTCCAGCGAGTCGGCCAGCCGCGCGGCCGCCGCCTCGTCGCGGCCGCTGAAGACGACCGTCGCGCCCTCGATCCCGGCCAGCAGGCGGACGGTCTCGGCGCCGATACCGGAGGTACCGCCGACCACCAGGTACTTCACGATCATCCTCCGGTCTCGGGTGCGGCCGACGACGAGGCCTGCAGCACGCCGCCCGGCCCGCCGGTGCCGGCGACGGCATCGCCCACCCGCGCCGCCAGGCGCAGGATGTCGCCGTGGTCGTGGGCGGCGGTCACCGTGGTGCGCACCGCGTTGACGGTGCCCGACCACGGGGGCGTGATGCGGACCCCGTAGACGCCGGCGGCCAGCAGCGCGGCGTGGTGGCGCTCGGCCTCCTCGGGGCCGGCGAAGACCAGCGGCACGATGGCGGACTGGGTGCCGCCGATCGCCAGGCCGGCCGCGCGCAGCGCGTTCCGCCAGATGCCGGCGTTGACCCGCAGCCGCTCCGCGAGCACGGCGCCCTCGTCCAGCAGCGTCCTGGCGGCGCGGTGGGCGAGGAAGGCGTGGATCGGCGACAGGCCGGTGGAGAAGGCGGCCCCGCGCTGCGGGCGGATCCGGTCGATGAGCTCCCGCGGCCCGGTGGCGTAGCCCCCGCTGGAGCCGAGCGTCTTGGCGAGGGTGCCGACGCGCAGGTGTGCCGCGGTGTCCAGGGCGCCGAAGTGCTCGGCCGCGCCGCGTCCGGACGGGCCGAGCTGGCCCAGGGAGCAGGCTTCGTCGACGATCAGCAGGCAGCCGTGCCGCTCGGCCAGCCGGTGCAGGGCGGGCAGGTCGGCGATGTCGCCCTCGACGCCGAAGAGCCCCTCGGTGACGACCGCCCTGCGCCGGCCCGGGGCAGCGGCCTCGCTCAGCAGCCGGTCGAGCTCTTCGAGGTCGTTGTGGCCGAAGACGTGCAGGCGCGCCCCGCTGAGCAGGCAGCCGTCCAGGATCGACCGGTGCGCGCTCTCGTCCACGAACAGGTGGTCGCCCGGGCCGGCGACGGCGGCGATGGCCGTGGTGTTGGCCAGGTAGGCCGAGCTGAACAGCACCGCCGCCTCGGTCCCGTGCAGTTCGCGGAGGGCGTCGGCCAGGCTCTCGTGCCAGACGGTGTACGCGTTGACCTCGGCCGAGCCGTGGGAGTGCGGCGGCAGGCCGGAGGCCCAGAACTCGTCCAGCGCCGCCGGTCCGGCGTTGCGGGTGCCCAGGCCGAGGTAGTCGTTGGAGCAGCAGTGCGCGAAGGTGCGGGTCCCGAAGGTGATCGAGGTGTTCGACACGCGCGTCACGGGACCCAGCGCGGCGGCCGCCGCCGGGCGCGGGGGCGCCGCGCGCCCCTGGGGAGCGCGGCGCGGGGGCGCGGCCGGCGGCTCCGGGGCCCCGTCCAGCGCCGCGCGCACCTCGGCCAGGGACATCGCCGGGCTCAGCTCCAGGGCGCGCCGCCCGGCGGGGCCGTCCGCCAGCCGGCTCGCGATGGACATGAAGCGCAGTGAGTCGACGCCGAGTTCGAGCAGGGGGACGTCGTCGGGGGGAGCGTCCATGCCGGTGTGCCGGCGGACGAAGTCCAGCACGGGATCGCCGCCCCGGGCGGCGGGCTCCGCGCCGTCGATCCGGAGCCGGGCCCGGCGGCGCAGCTCCGCGAAGTCGATCTTGCGGTTGAGGGTCATCGGGACGGCGGGCAGCGTGATGATGTGCTGCGGGACCGCGTAGTGCGGGAGGCGCCCCTGGAGGAAGGCCCGGAAGCCGGCCGCGGCGAACTCCAGGGCCGGGTCCGCCGGCACCACGAAGGCGGCGAGGGTGGGCAGGCCGTCGGCCTCCACCATGACGGTCACCGCGTCGGCGGCCTGCGGGTGGGCCCGGCAGGCGGCGCTGACCTCGTCCGTCTCCACCCGGTAGCCGGCGATCTTGACCTGGCCGTCGGCCCGCCCGGAGCTGATCACGCCGAGGCTCGGGCTCAGGTACCCCAGGTCGCCGGTCAGGTAGGTGGGCAGCGGGCGGCCGGGCGCGGCGGCGCGGAAGCGCTCCGCCGCGAGCTCCGGGCTGTTCAGGTAGCCCAGGCTGATGTGCTCGCTGCTCAGGGTGATCTCGCCGGTCTCGAAGGGCAGCCGGGGCGCGCCGCCGCCCGGTGCGGCGACGCCGATCACCGCGTCCCGCATGCCCCGGCCGAGCGGGACGACCGCCGGCAGCGCGGCGATCTCCGCGGCCGTGCCGGGGACCTCGAAGTAGGAGACGGCGCGCTGGGTCTCGGTGGAGCCGTAGAGGTTGAGGATCCTGGCCGCGGGCGCCGCCCGGCGCAGCCGGAGCGCCTGGTCGCGGGTGAGCGGGCTGCCCACGGACAGGTAGAGCCGCAGCTCGGGCAGGTCCGCGCCGGAGCCGGTCAGGGACGGGATGAGGACGGGGTTGAGGCAGACCGCCCCGATCCGCTCCCGCCGCAGCCACTCGGCGAGCCGCGCGGGCTCGTCGAGCACCCCTTCCCCGGGGATGGCGACGGCGCCGCCGAGGTAGAGCGGGGTCATGATGTCGCGTTGGAGGGGGTCGTGCCCGAGGCTGGAGCACAGGCCGAAGCGGAGGTCCGCCAGCGGCCCGAATCGGGCGTCCATCCAGTCGTAGAAGTGGCCGAGCGAGCTGTAGCGGCCGGCCACCGCCTTGGGCTCGCCGGTGGTGCCCGAGGTGAAGGTGACGATGGCGCAGTCGTCGGGGCCGAAGGGCTCCGGGCCGGACGCCGGGTGCGGCGGGTCGGCCCCGGCGGCCGCCGCCAGCTCGCGCTCGTCCATGACGGGGGCGCCGGCCGCCGGCGTGCCCGCGCGGCCGGCGAGGTCGATGACGAGGGCGGGCCCGAGGACGGCGGCGCAGGCGTCGATGTAGCCGTCGGGGTGGCGGGGGTCGACCAGCGATACCGCGAGCCCGGCCTTGAGGGCCGCGACGAAGGCCGTCACCAGTTCGGGCCCGCGCCGCGGCAGCACGAGCACGCGGGCGCCCGCTTGCGGTGCCCGCTCCCGCAGGGCGGCCGCCAGGGCGCCGGTCCGCCGGGCGAGCTCCCCGTAGGACACGGTGCCGTCGGGCGTGTGCAGGGCGGGGCGGTCGGGGTGGCGCTCGGCCAGGCTCTCGAAGCGGGCGACGAAGCCCGGCGGCGCCCCGGCGCCGTCCTCCGGGCGCCCGGGCGCCTCCGGCGCCGCGAAGGCCCGCCGGATCGCGGCCTCGCGCCGACCGGCGTCGCCGGACTCGTGCCCGGGCAGGGCGGACAGAGCGCGCAGGGCCGTCTCCACCACCGTCCCGAGCCCTTCCAGCACCCGTTCCGCCGCGGGGACGCGCACCTCCACCCGCGTGCCGGCGGGCGCGGACGCGAGGACGACGGCGGTGCGCGGAGCGAGCCGGTCCAGCAGGCCGGCCGGTGCCGCGTCGGCGTCGACGATCGCGTGGACCGGGCCGGAGCCGCCCGCGCCGGCCGGAGCCGGGACCCGTCCCACCACCACGAGTTCGCCCGGGAAGGCGGCGTCGAGCAGCGCGTGGAGATCGCGGACGGCACGCAGCGCGTCGTCCTTGCCCAGGCCGACCGAGAAGCGGTGCACGGCCCGGTCGCCCGGCCCGGCGGGCGCCGGGGCGGCCGCGCGAGGCGAGGGACCGGCGTCCTCCCGGACGCCGTCCGGCGGTATCGGGTCGTCATCCTGCACCTGGCCACTCCCCTACAGGCTCCCGGAAGAATCATTCTCCCGGCGGCGCGATAAAGAAAGCAGGCGGCACCGTGGCGCTGGTAACAATTCATCGCTCCAGGTCCGGCATTTCCCGAAGAACGCCGTTTCGACGGAAATAGTTCTCATGGCCGACAATGACGAACTTCCAGGTGGACTCGGACGTACAGCCGTTTTCCGTGTCGCGCCGCCACCGCATTGGGAATTGCGGCAGGATTCGACTCGCGGCCTTGTTCCGCCTTGACCGATGAGCGATCACCTGCCGCCGCGAAGCGGCGGTCCGCGAAATGGGGAGCACGATGACGACCGGCCGGACGCCGCTGGACGAGCACCGCGAACTGAACACGGACGGCACCGCCGCGGCCGGGCTGTGCGAGCGCGCGGCGGAGGCCGGCGTCGAGTACGTCCACTTCCAGACGGTGACGCTCACCGGCCGGCTCGTGGGCAAGACCGTGCCGGCCCGGCAGCTGCGGCGCGGCCTCGAAACGGGGGTGCAGATGTTCCGCTCGGTCCTGGCCGACCTGCGCACCGACGCGGCCGGCGCGCCGCTCGGCGGCGGCGAGGACGCCGCGGAGTTCACCGCGATGCCCGATCTGGACACCTTCGCCGTGCTGCCCTGGGACCCCCGGTCGGCCTGGTTCCTGTGCCGCCTCTACGAGCCCGGGCACCGGCCCGACGGGGTCGGCGGTCGGCCGCTGGCCACCGACGCTCGCGGCGCGCTGCGGCGGCTGCACGCCGATTTCACCGCACGGACCGGCCTGGAGCTGCGCAGCGGCTGCGAGCCCGAGGCGACCTGGAGCGGGCCCGGGCTGGAGCGCCCCGAGGGCCACCGGGTGTCGCCGGCCTTCGACTGCGCGGCCATGGACCGGCTGCGCCCGGTCTACCAGCGCGTCGTGGAGTACGGGCAGGCGCTGGGCCTGGAGATGATCGAGGGCGGGCACGAGGGCGATGACGGGCAGCTGGAGATGAACTGGCTGTACGACCACGCCGACCGCACCGCCGACCGCCTGGTGGTGCACCGCACGATCTGCCGGCAGGTCGCCCGCGAGTCCGGCGCGGCCGTCACCTTCATGCCCAAGGCCGCCGCGAACTCCCTGGGCAACGGCCTCCACCACAACCTCAGCCTGTGGCGGGGCGGCGAGAACGCCTTCAGCGAGCCCGGCGAGACGGCCCTGCACCTGACCGAGACCGGCCGCCACGCCGTCGGCGGCGTCCTGCGGCACACCGCGGCCATGGCGGCGGTCGTCTGCCCCACCGTCAACTCCTACAAGCGCCTGGACCAGGCCGGCGGCTTCACCCCCTCGCGCGTCGACTGGGGCTGGGAGACCAAGACCTGCGCGGTGCGCGTGCCGGCCAACGGGCGGATCGAGTACCGGGTGCCGGACGCGATGGCCAACCCCTACCTCTCGCACGCCGTCCTGCTGGCCGCCGTGGAGGACGGCATCAAGAACCAGATCGACCCGGGCCCCGCCAAGGGGTGCGGCCCTCCGGCGGCCGCAGAGCCCTTCCCGGGCCTGCCCGCCTCCCTGGGCGAGGCGCTGGAGCTCTTCACCGCCTCCCCGGTCATCACCGGCGCCCTCGGCCGGGAGACCGCCGAGCTCTTCACGGAGCTGAAGTCCGCGGAATGGGCGCGCTTCCGCCGGGCGGTCACCGACTGGGAGCTGGCCGAGTACCGCGACGCCGGCTGCTGAGGCGGCCGGCCGGGAGCCCGGCTCAGGCGCAGGCCAGGATCGTCCGGCCGAAGGGCCCGAAGCCCCGGCCGGGGGCGGCGGTGTCGACGGCGCAGGCGCCGTGCCGGGGTGCGGCGCACCCCGGCACGGCGCGTCCTGGCCCGCGGTCGGCGCCGCGAGCAGACTCGGGCAGGACGGACCGCCACCAGCCGGGAGGAACCGACATGCCGCACCGTCCCACCGAGCACGACGACCTGGTCCGCCGGCTGCGGACCCTGGAGGACAAGGAGGCGCTGCGCGGACTCCTCATCCGGGGCTGGCGGGCGCTGGACCGCAAGGACTGGCAGAGCTGGATCGAGTGCTGGGCCGAGGACGCGGTGCTGGAGTTCGGCCCCTGGGAGGCGATCCGCGGCCGGGACGCGGTCCGGGCCAGGGTGGAGGCGGCGGAAGCGGCGTACCCGGCCATGCAGCACCACATCCTCAACTCGCACTTCGAGGTGGACGGCGACCGCGCGACCGGCGTCGGCTACATGTGGTTCGTGGCCGTCACGGCGCCCGGGCGCAGTTCCGCCCCCTACGCCATGGGCGGCCCCTACGACTGGGAGTTCCGCCGGGGGCCGGACGGCTGGCGGCTGGTCCGCCAGGGGCTGGGCGTCTGGTGGACCGACGGCGAGGACGCGATGCGCGCCTTCGAGTAGGCGGGGTTCCCGCGGCCCGGCGGGGTGCGGGCGCGGGGCGCTGTCCTATGATGCCGTGCGCCTGGTCGCCGTCCCGGCCGCCAGGCGGCACCGGGCCGCCCGCGATGGCCTGAGACCGCCACCGCCCCGCGAAAGGCCGCCCGTGACCGCCAGCCCCGCCCCGGCGCATCCCGCGCAGCGACGCGTCCTGACCGTGCTGGTGGCCGCCCAGGTCCTCAGCGGTGCCGGGCTGGCCGCCGGCATCACGGTGGGCGCGCTGCTCGCCCAGGACATGCTCGGCTCCACCGGCCTGGCCGGGCTGCCCACCGCCCTGTTCACCATCGGCTCGGCCGCCGCCGCCGTCCTGATCGGACGCACCTCGCAGCGGCTGGGCCGGCGCGCCGGGCTGGCCGGCGGCTACGCCGCCGGGGCGGCCGGGGCGCTGGGCGTGGTCGCCGCCGCCGTCGCCGAGGCGCCGGCGCTGCTGTTCGCCGCGCTGTTCGTCTACGGCGCGGGCAGCGCCACCAACCTCCAGGCCCGCTACGCCGGCGCCGACCTGGCCGCCCCCGGGCTGCGCGCCCGGGCGGTGAGCACCGTGCTGGTGGCCACCACCCTGGGCGCCGTGGCCGGCCCCAACCTGGTCACCCCGCTGGGCGATCTGGCCCGCGCCTGGGGGATCCCGCCGCTGGCCGGGCCGTTCATCCTGGCCGCGGCCGCCTACGCCGCGGCCGCGCTGGTCCTGTGGCTGCTGCTGCGGCCCGACCCGCTCACCACCGCCCGCGCCCTGGCCGCCGCCCACGAGGCCGCCGACACCCCGGACCCGGGCGAGACCGGCGGCGGTGCCGCCGACCGGCGCCGCCTGGTGCTGGGGGCCGCCGTCATGGTCCTGGTCCAGCTCGTGATGATCGCGATCATGACGATGACCCCCGTCCACATGACCCACCACGGCCACTCGGTGGGCGCGGCCGGGCTGGTCATCGCGATCCACGTCGGCGCGATGTTCCTGCCCTCGCCGCTGTCGGGATTCCTGGTCGACCGCTACGGGGCGCCGCCCGTGGCCGCGGCCGCGGGACTCACCCTGGTCGCGGCGGGCCTGCTGGCCGCCCTGGCGCCGCCGCGCTCCGTCCCCCTGCTCGCCCTCGCGCTGGCCCTGCTGGGCCTGGGCTGGAGCCTCGGCCTGGTCAGCGGCACCGCGATCGTCACCGACAGCGTGCCGCTGGCCACCCGCGCCCGGACCCAGGGCATGGTCGACGTCGCCATCGCCGTGGCCGGCGCGGGCGGCGGCATGGCCTCGGGCCCCATCGTGGCCGCCGGCGGCTACACCGTCCTGTCACTGCTCGGCGGCGTCATCGCGCTGGCCATCCTGCCCGCGGTCGCCTACACCGCCCGCCCGCGCCCGGCGCCCGGCCGCGGCTGAGGCTCAGGCGGGCAGGCTCGTGTCGATGACGCAGCTGATCTCGACGAGCTGGCCGGGGAAGGTCAGCTCGGTGACGCCGACGGCCGTGGCGGCCGCGCGGTGGCCGCCGAAGTACGCCCGGTTGCCCTCGGCCACCGCCGCCGCGTTGCGCACCAGGCCCACCACGTACAGGACCTGCGAGACGATCTGCCGCCGGGTGGCGCCGTAGTGGGCCAGGACCCTGTCGATATTGGCGTGGGTCCGCTCCAGCTGGGCGGCGAAGTCGTCCGGGGCGAACAGCCCGCCCGCGTCGTCGAAGGCGAGCTGCCCGGAGACGTGGATCAGGTCGCCGGACCTGACCGCCTGCGCGTAGCCGAACTCGCTCTCGGCCGGCACGCCGTGCTCGTACACCTCGGTGGTGGCCATGGTTCCCGTCCTTCTGTCGTGCTCTCTTGCGGTTACTCGGAAACTATAGGAGAGTAGATGCTGACCTGGAAGAACGCACTTTTCAGTGACTGAGGAACCTCATGGTGACCAAGCACCAGTTCACGGGCTCGCCCGAGGACGCCGACCTGCGGCGCGCCGACTCCCTGGCGCGGCAGATCTTCTCGGACGTGGCCAACAAGTGGGCCTTCCTGATCATCGAGGCCCTGGGCGAGGGCACCCTGCGCTTCAGCGAGCTGCGCGGGGAGGTCGAGGGCGTCAGCCACAAGATGCTCACCCAGAACCTGCGCATGCTGGAGCGCTACGGCCTGGTCGAGCGGACGGTGCACCCCACCGTGCCGCCGCGGGTGGAGTACACCCTCACCGAGCCGGGCCGCGCGCTGCGGGCCACCGTCGACCAGATGTGCGGCTGGACCCACCGGTACCTCGGTGACATCGAGGCCGCCCGCCGCCGCTTCGACGGCTGACCGGCACCCGCGGACGGCCGGCCGCCCCGGGCACGCTCGCGCAGGCGGCGCGGCCGGGCATGTGCGCGGCCCACACCGGTCCGGCCGGACCTGTGGCGGCCGCGCCCATGGGCCAGGTCACATCGCGCGTCTAGCGTGCCGGGCATGGCAGTGAGCAGCGGTGGAACCGCGCCCGTTCCGGCTCCTCTCGATCCGCGCGCCCGGTCCGCGCTGGTGACCGGCGCGGCCGGCGGGATCGGGCGGGCCTGCGCGGAGCGGCTGGCGGCGGCCGGACTGCACGTCCACCTGGCCGACGTGGACGCCGAAGGGCTGGCCGAGGCGGCGGCGGCCACCGGCGGGCGCGCGCACCTGGTCGACCTCACCGACGAGGCGGCCGCCGCGGCGCTGCCCGGCGAGGTCGACGTGCTGGTCAACAACGCCGGAGTGCAGTACGTCGCGCCCGTGCCCGAGTTCCCGCCGGCCGAGTTCCGGCGCATGCACGCGCTCATGGTGCACGCTCCCTTCCTGCTCGCCCGCCGGGTACTGCCGTACATGTACGGCCGCGGGTGGGGGCGGATCGTCAACATCTCCTCGGTGCACGGGCTGCGGGCCAGTGCCTACAAGTCCGCCTACGTCTCGGCCAAGCACGCCCTGGAGGGGCTGAGCAAGGTCATCGCCGTGGAGGCGGCCGGCCGCGGCGTCACCAGCAACTGCGTCAGCCCCGGCTACGTGCGCACCCCGCTGGTGGAGCGGCAGATCGCCGAACTGGCGCGGGCGCACCGCATCAGCCGGGAGGAGGTCACCGAGCAGGTGCTGCTCGCCCGCTCGCCGCTCGGCCGGCTGGTCGACGCCGCCGACGTCGCCGAGACCGCCGCCTGGCTCTGCGGCCCGCACACCGCCGCCGTCACCGGCGCGAGCCTCACCGTCGACGGCGGCTGGACGGCCACCTGACCCCGGCGCCGCCCCGCGCCCCGCTTCTCCCCCGCCCCTCCCGCCGCCGCCCGGCGGCGGCCTACCCCCATCCGCACCCCCCGAAGACGGTGATCCCCATGTCGCAGCCCGACTCACGCACCCCGTTCCACCGGGTCGTCGTGGCCAGCCTGATCGGCACCACGATCGAGTGGTACGACTTCTTCCTGTACGGCTCCGCCGCCGCGCTCGTCTTCAACCAGGTGTTCTTCCCCGACGCCGACCCGCTGGTCGGCACCCTGCTGGCCTTCACCACCTACGCCGTCGGCTTCGTGGCCCGGCCCCTGGGCGGGCTGGTCTTCGGCCACTACGGCGACCGGATCGGCCGCAAGCAGCTGCTGGTGCTCAGCCTGCTGATGATGGGCGGCGCCACCTTCGCGATCGGCCTGCTGCCCACCTACGCCGCCATCGGCCTGGCCGCGCCGGTCCTGCTCACGCTGCTTCGGGTCGTGCAGGGCTTCGCGCTGGGCGGCGAGTGGGGCGGCGCCGTGCTCATCGTCTCCGAGCACGGCGGGCGACGGCACCGCGGCTTCTGGGCGTCGTGGCCGCAGGCCGGGGTGCCCTGCGGGAACCTGCTGGCCACCGCGGTGCTCGCCGTGCTGGCGGTCGTACTGTCCGAGGACGCCTTCCTCGGCTGGGGCTGGCGGGTGCCCTTCCTGCTGTCGGGGGTGCTGGTCGTGATCGGCCTGTGGGTCCGGCTCGCGGTGACCGAGTCGCCGGTGTTCGCCGAGGCGGCCGCCCGGGCCGAGGCCGCCGGGCGCCGCGAGCGCGCGCCGATCGTGGACGTGCTGGTCCACCACTGGCGGGAGGTGCTGGTGGCGATGGGCGTGCGGCTGGCCGAGAACGTCTCCTACTACGTGCTGACCGCCTTCATCCTCGTCTACGCCACCCAGCAGGTCGGGCTGGACGACGGCACCGTGCTGAACGCGCTGCTGATCGCCTCGGCGGCGCACCTGGTCACCATCCCGCTGTGGGGCGCGCTCTCGGACCGCCTCGGCCGCCGGCCGGTGATCGCGATCGGCGCCGGCGGCGTCGCGCTGTGGTCCTTCGCCTTCTTCCCGCTGCTCGACCTCGGCACGCCGCTCATGGTGGTGGCCGCCGCCACCGGCGGGCTGGTGCTGCACGGCGCCATGTACGGGCCGCAGGCGGCCTTCTTCTCCGAGCTGTTCGGCACCCGGGTCCGCTACTCGGGCGCCTCGGTGGGCTACCAGCTCGCCTCCATCGGCGCCGGCGGGGTGGCCCCGCTGATCGCCACCGCCCTGCTCGCCTCCTTCGGCTCCAGCCTGCCGATCTCGGTGTACGTGGCGCTCGCGGGGGCGCTCACCCTGGTCGCGGTCTGGGCCTCCCGGGAGACCCGCGGCCGCGACCTGGCCGCCCCGCCCGGGGTGTCCGCCACCACCGGTCAGGTGTAACGATCGGCGCCATGCGCGCCACATCCGCCGCCGCCCTGCGCCGGCTCCTCGCCCTGCTCGCCGACAACGCGCCGGTGGAGCGGTTCGGGGAGCCGGCCGCCCTGCTGCGGGCGGCCGGCGCCGACCCGGCCGAGGTGGCGGAGGTGGAGGCCGCCACCCTGGAGGCGCTGCGGGTGCACGGCGCGCTGGCCCAGCACCGCAGGCGCGAGGCGCAGCTGACCGCGCTCTTCGAGACCTCCGGCGACCTCGCCGCCTCCCGCGACCTGGACACGGTGCTGCGCGCCATCGTGCGCCGGGTGCGCCAACTGCTCGGCACCGACACCGCCTACCTGACCCTGGACGACGAGGAGCGCGGCGACACCTACATGCGCATCACCGACGGATCCGTCTCACCGGTCTTCCAGCGGCTGCGGCTGGGCTACGGCGAAGGGCTCGGCGGGCTGGTCGCCAAGACGGCCGAGCCCTACGCCAGCGCCGACTACCTCAGCGACCCGCGCTTCGCGCACACCGCGGCCATCGACCGGGGCGTCGGCGAGGAGGGGCTGGTGGCGATCCTCGGCGTGCCGCTGCTGCTGGGCGAGCGCGTCATCGGGGTGCTCTTCGCCGCCGACCGGGCCGCCCGCGCCTTCACCCCCGACGAGGTTGCGCTGCTGTCCTCGCTCGCCGCGCACGCGGCGGTCGCGATCGACGCGACGAAGCTGCTGGCCGAGACGCGCGCCGCCCACGCCGGGCTGCGCGCCAAGAACGCGGCGGTGCAGCGGGCCGAGGAGGCGCACGACCGCCTCACCGACCTGGTGCTGCGCGGGGCGGACCTCACCGAGGTGGCCTCGGCCGTCGGCACGGTGCTGGCCGGCGGGGTCACGGTCACCGACGCCGGCGGCGCGGTCCTGGTCCAGGTGGGGACGGCGCCGCCCGCGGAGGCGGTCCGCGCCGTCGCCGAGTCGCGGACGCGGCGGCGGGCGATCGGCCGCGCGGGGGCGTGGGTCTGCGCGGTCATGGCCGGGCCCGAGCAGCTGGGCGGGCTGGTGCTGACCGGCCGGCCCGATCTCGGCGAGGCCGACCGGCGGCTGTTCGAGCGGGCGGCGGTGGTGACGGCCCTGCTGCTGATGCTGCGCCGCTCCACCGCCGAGGCCGAGGACCGGCTGCGCGGGGAGCTGGTGGGCGAGCTGGTGGCCAGCGCGGGCCGCGACCCGGCCGCGCTGGCCGAGCGGGCCCGCCGCCTGGGCCTGGACCCCGGCCGCGCGCACACGCTGCTGCTGGCCTGGGCGCCCGCCGCCGCGCACGGGCGGCTGGCCGAGCGGGCCAGGCGGCTGGCGGCCGACGGCGGCGGCATCAGCGGCACCGACCGCGAACTCGCGCTGCTGCTGGTGCCGCACGCCGAGCCCGCGCAGGCGGCGCGGCGCGCCTCGGCCGAGCTGTCGAAGGCGCTGCGCGTCCCCGTCACGGTGGCCGCGGGCGGCCCGGCCGAGGGGCTCGGCCGGGTTCCCGGCGCCCACGCCGAGGCGCGGCGCTGCCTGGACGCGATGCGCGCCCTCGGCCTGACCGGCCGCGGCGCCGCGGCCGCCGACCTCGGCTTCGCCGGCATGCTGCTCGGCGACCATGCGGACGCGGGCGGCTACGTCCGCGCGGTCCTCGGCCCGCTGCTGGACCACGACGCCCGCCGCGGCACCGCGCTGCGCCGGACCCTGGAGAGCTACTACGCCCACGGCCGCAGCCTCACCCGCACCGCGGCCGCCCTGCACGTCCACGTCAACACGGTCTCGCAGCGCCTGGACCGGGTGGCCCGGCTGCTGGGCGCCGACTGGAACTCGCCCGACCGCGAACTCGAACTCCGGGTGGCCCTGCGGGTGCACGCACTGCGCGGCTGAGCCCCGCGGCTAGGCCGACGCGGCGCCGGCCTGGGCGCCCTGCCGGGACGGGCGGGCCGGCCTGCGGCCGGTGCGGCGGTAGCGCAGCCACAGTTCGGCGGCGATCAGGTTGACGACCCAGCTGATCCAGACGCTGACGGCGCCCACGTCGGCGATCATGGCGCTCATGTCGCCGCCGTACAGGGTGTCCACCTGCGGCGACAGGGCGAGGAAGAAGCCCATGGACCAGGGCCGGTTCAGCACGATCGCCCAGATCAGCGCGAAGCTGCGGACCATCCACTCCTGGTGGTCGGCGTACCTGCGCCGCCGCGCCATCCGGTAGCCGACGATCGTGGTGGACAGCCACAGCAGGCCCCACATGAAGCTGCCGACCTGGGCGACGATGCTGGTCGCGCTGAGCGGGACGAGGATCAGGGCGGACACCCCGACGAAGGGCACGCCGAGCAGGACGTAGGCCCGCCCGCTCCACCGGTGCAGCGCGGGACGGCGCCGGCGGACCCAGGGCGACATCTGGACGCAGGTGATCAGCAGCGCCAGCGAACCGAAGATGACGTGCGAGACGAGCAGCGGATAGTGGAAGAACACGTCCTCCCGCACCGGGAACCTGGCCTGGGCCGGGTCGAAGGTCAGGTACGGCGGGATGGAGAAGCAGACGAAGGCGAAGGCGGCCATCGACATCGGGACCAGCCAGGCCAGGTGCCGCCTGGCGCCCGGGCGGCGCGACCGGCGCTCGGGCGTCTTCTCCTGCTCGGACTCGGCCGGTCCGGTGCGGTCCGGTTCACCGAGGAGCGTCGTCACGTGTGTTCTCCCTGTCTGGTCGCGGCAACGCGGGTCCAAGGGCGGCCATCCGCCCGAACATGGTCACCCGGGCCGGTCGACCGCGACTAAGTCGAAATGACTGCATTCGGCCCCGGTCTGTGACTCGGGGACTGCGGTAGGTAACCTCAAGGCGTGATGTTCGGGCGTCAGGCGGAGTCGGCGGCGGTATCGAGACTCCTCGCTGACGCGAGGGCGGGGCGCGGCGGCGTCCTCGTGCTGAGCGGCGAGGCCGGCATCGGCAAGAGCGCCCTGCTGCGCCACGCGGCCGAACTGGCCCTCCAGGGCGAGCCGATGCGACCGCTGTCGTGCGCCGGCATCGAGTCCGACGTGAAGCAGGCATTCGGCGCGCTGCACCAGCTGCTCGGCCCGGTGCTCGGCCACCTGGACGCGCTGCCGGCGGCGCAGGCGGCGGCGCTGCGCGGCGCGCTGGGCATCACCGACTCCACGGCGTCGGACCTCCTGGTCTCCGCCGCGGTGCTGGGCCTGCTGACCGAGGCGGCCGCGGACCGTCCGCTGCTGGTGGCCGTCGACGACCTCCAGTGGGTGGACCGCGCCTCGGCCGCCGCGCTGCTCTTCGCGGCCCGGCGGCTGGCCGCCGACCCGATCGCGGTGCTCATCGCGGTGCGCGACTCCGAACCGGCCACGGTGGACATCGGCGACCTCCCGCACCTGGCGCTGGGCGGCCTGTCGGAGCTGGACACGGCCCGCCTGCTCAGCCCGCTCGGCCGGCAGCTGTCGAGCCGGTGGCTGCGCTCGGTGCACGCGGCCACGCACGGCAACCCGCTGGCCCTGATCGAGCTGGCCCGGCTC
Source organism: Allonocardiopsis opalescens (assembly GCF_003002095.1). Classification (GTDB taxonomy): domain Bacteria; phylum Actinomycetota; class Actinomycetes; order Streptosporangiales; family Streptosporangiaceae; genus Allonocardiopsis; species Allonocardiopsis opalescens. Next base: position 252,556 of record NZ_PVZC01000007.1, read on the forward strand.
GGCGACCCCGACGCCGTCTCGGCTGACCTTGCGCTGACCGGCACGGTGCCGGCGGGCGCCCGCGTCCGCGCTGCCTTCCTGCGGCGGGTGCGCACGCTGCCGTCCGACAGCCGCGAGCTGCTGGTGGTGGCGGCGGCCGAGGAGACCGGGCACACCGCCACCGTGCTGGGGGCCGCCAACCGGCTGGGCCTGTCCGCCGACGCGCTCACGCCCGCGGAGGAGGCCAGCCTGATCGAGGTGGCGGGGCCGCGGCTGCGCTTCCAGCATCCGCTGGTGCGCTCGGCCGTCTACGCGGACGCGCCCTTCCAGCGCCGCCGCGCCGCGCACCTGGCCTTCGCCGCCCACCTGGCCGACCAGGACGAGCACGACCGCGCCACCTGGCACCGCGCGCTGGTCGCCACCGAAGCCGATGAGGAGCTGGCCGGCGCCCTGGAGCGCAGCGCCGACGCGGCGCGGCGCCGCGGCGGCGAGGCGGCGGCCGCCTCGGTGCTGCAGCGGGCCGCCCGGCTCAGCGAGACCACCGAGGGGCGGCTGCGGCGCACCGTGGCCGCCGCCTTCGTCGCCCTGGACTCCGGCCAGCCCGAGCTGGCCAGGAGGCTGGTCGACGAGATCATGGCCGAACCGGTGCCCACCGCGACGATGGCGCGGCTGACCGGCACCATCGAGCTCTACAGCGGCGATCCGGCCGTCGCCTACGAGCACCTGAGCCGCTGCGCGGAGCTGCTGGCCGAGGCCGACCCGGAGGAGGCGGCCTGGCTGTACATGCTGGCCTCGGGCGCGGCCCTCAACGCCGGCGAGCTGGCGGCCGCCAAGCGCGCGCCGCGGCGGATCGCCGAGCTGGACTGCTCCGCGGCGACGCGGCGGGCCGGCCGGGGGATGGCGCGGGCGCTGGAGGGCTCGCTCAGCGGCACCGAGCTGTGGCAGCTGCCCGAAGCGCTGGCCCGCAGCCAGCCGGAGGGCGGCGGGCGCCCGTGGATGTGGGCGACCGTGATCGCCTGGGCCGGGCCCGACCAGCACCAGGCGCGCAGGCTCGCGGAGGCGACGGGGCAGCGGCTGCGCGCCGCGGGCTCGGCCGCCCCGCTCACCGAGCTGCTGTACTACCAGGCCGACATCGAGTACCGCCTCGGCCGGTGGGCCGAGGGGATCGCGCACGCCGAGGAGGGGCTGCGCTTCGCGCACGAGACCGGGCAGCGCGGCTGGATGACGAACCTGCTGGCGCTGCTGGCCCGCTTCGCCGCGGTGCGCGGCGAGGGCGCGGCCTGCCGCCGCTACGCCGACCGCGCGCTCGCCATCGCCGTCCCGCTGCGGCACCGCCTCGCGGAGGTGACGACCAACACGGCGCTGGGCCTGCTGGCGCTGGCCGAGGGCGATGTGGAGGATGCCTACGCCCGGCTCTCGGAGCTGTACGCGCCCGGTTCGCCGCACGGCAGGGGCTACGCCGCCACCGGCACGGCGCCCGAGCTGGTCGAGGCGGCGGTGCAGGTCGGCAGGGCCGACACGGCGGCCGCCGTGGTGGCCGCCTTCGAGGAGTGGACCGGCGCCGACGGCGCCACGCCCTGGGCGCGCATCCAGCTGGAGCAGTGCCGCGCCCTGCTGGCCGCCGACGGCACCGCGGAGGGCCACTACCAGCGCGCCCTGGCCGGGGCGGGCGTCGGCGAGCTGCCGTTCGCCCGGGCGCGGATCGCGCTGCGCTACGGCGAGTGGCTGCGCCGCGCCCGCCGCTACACCGAGGCGCGCACCCGGCTGCGGACCGCCACCCAGCTCTTCGACACGCTGGGCGCCGAGCCGTGGGCCCGCCGGGCCAGGTCCGGGTTGACCGCGGCGGGCGGCGCGGCCCCCTACCCGGGCTCGGCAGCCGAACTGCTCACCCCGCAGGAGCGGGCGGTGGCCCGGTTGGCGGCCGACGGCTACAGCAACCGCGAGATCGGCGAGCGGCTGTTCCTCAGCCCGCGCACGGTCGGCTCGCACCTGTACCGGATGTTCCCCAAGCTCGGGATCTCCGCCCGGGCGCAGCTGCGCGATCTGGACCTGGGCTGAGGCGGCGCGGCGGTTTTCCACCGACCACAGCGAGCCGATTTCCCGATCCGAAAGCCGGAAACGCGAATCTCGATATCCCTGTTATCGACCGGGATGTCCCACGATTTGAGAAGAAGGCTCGCAATGCTCCCGGCGGATAATGGACCCGCGGATCCGTTCGCCCGTCAGCCGTCGGCCGGTACCACTGTTATTCCTGTTAGAGCGGCGGGTAGACCTTTCATCGGCATAAGGATTCGATCCATGGGAGGAGGTGGATCGGATGACATCCGTCAAGAGGTTCCTGCTCAATGTGCGGGCCGCGAAGGCCGGCGCGTACTGGTATTACTGGTAGCGAGAATGGTTCGGACCGCATTCCGGTGGCCGCTTCGATCGCACGGAACGGCCGGCCGGCGGACGCCGATAAGGACCGGCTGTGACGAATCGGAGTTCCGGAGTCGGTTCCGGAGGCATTCTCAACGATCCGACGGAGAAGGCGGCGAGGATCGCCTTCCTGTCCCAGAGCACGGCGCACTACGGCGACTTCTGGGAGTTCGCCCCGCACATCTATGTGGTCGCGGGTTCCGAACCGACCCGTGAGGTCTTCCGCCGCACCGGAGCGCAGTTCTCGCCCCCACCGGGCCTGTTTCCGCTCCCGCGCGGAGTGCGCCGTGCTCTGCGTCCGGGACACCTGTTGCCGGAAAGTCTGGAGGCGGCGCGGCGAGGCTTCGGCCACAGCGCGGTGGCCGGGCACACCGCCATGATCGCCGCCGAGGCCCGCGCGCTGGCCGCCGACTGGCCGCAGCACGCTCCGTGCGAGGTGCTGCCCCGGCTGAAGCGGGCGTTCTCCCGCATGGGCGCGCGCTTCTGCTTCGGCGCCGACGCCCCGGGCCTCACCCACGCAGAGGTCCCGCTGTCCCGGGCCCGCGACGGCGCCCCGCCGCGCACCGTGTACCTGCCGCGGTGGGTCCCCACCACCGCCCGGGTCCGGCTGCGCCACCGCCTGGGCGCGCTGGCCGGGCGGATCGGCGCGGTCATGGACCGGCGGCTGGCCGAGGGCCGCACCGCGGAGCCCGACCTGCTCAACGCCATGATCGTCGCCTCCCAGGCCCACGACGTCCCGCCCGGGCCGGTGATCACCCATCTGCTGGCGACGATCCTGGTCGCCACCCAGGAGATGTCCACCCGCGCGGGCGGCTGGCTGCTGTTCAACCTGGCCCGCCACCCCGAGTGGACCGAGCGGATCGCCGCGGAGGCGGCGGCGCTGCCCGCCGACCCGGACCGGGTCGGCGCCGGCCACGTCGCCCGGCTGGCCCTCGCCGACGCCTTCGTCCGCGAGACGCTGCGGCTGTACCCGCCGAACTGGCTGACCTCGCGCGTGGTGGTCGAGCCCACCGAACTCGACGGGCACCGGCTGCGGCCGGGCGACCGGGTCATGGTCTCGCCCTACCTGCTGCACCGCGACGCCCGCCACTACGAGGAGCCCGCCGCCTTCCGGCCCGAGCGCTGGCTGGCGGCGCGGGGCCCGGGCACCGCGGGCGCCTACCTGCCCTTCGGTGCGGGGCCCCGGCTGTGCCCGGGGGCGGCGCTGGCCTCCATGGAGCTCTCCCTGGTGCTGGCGTGGACGGCGCGGCACCACCGCCTGTCGTGCCCCGCCCCCTGGCCCTTCCGCCTGGAGACCGAGGGCGCGCTCCGCCCCGAGGACCTGCGCCTGGTCTTCCACCGTCGCGGCTGAAGGAGGCTCGCACGATGCTGACCCTGCCCATCACCACCGAGCGGCTGCTGCTGCGGGTGCCCGAACCCGCCGACCTCGGCCCGCTGCACGCGCTCTACACGGACCCCGTCGCCCTGGAGCACATCGGCACCCAGGCCGCCTGGAACCGCGAGCGTACGGGCCGGCTGCTGGAGAGGTGGATCGCCGACCACCGCGAGCACGGCTACGGCCTGGCCGCGGCGGTGCTGCGCGACGGCGGCGGGCTCGCCGGGCTCGTCGGCCTGTCCCCCGACGAGAACGGCGATCCCGAACTCAGCTGCATGCTGGCCCGCGCCTTCTGGCGGGGCGGCTACGGCGGCGAGGCCCTGGCCGCCTGCCTCGCCCTCGCCCAGCGCGATCCGCGCTTCCCCGTCATCCGCGCCCGGATGGAGACCGCCCACCCCGCCATCGTGCACGTGGAGCGGCAGGTCCTCTTCCGCCACGGCTTCGCCGCCACCGGCGAGGAGCCGTTCCCTCACAGCGGCAGGCTGATGCGGCACTACCGCTGGACCGCGCCGACCGACACCGCTTCGCGCCGGTAGCGGCCGGGCGCGGTGCCGAACTCGCGCTTGAACGCCTTGGCGAAGGCGAACTCCGAGGTGTAGCCGGTCCGCCGCGCCACCTCGGCCAGCGGCGCGTCTTCCTGGCGGAGCAGCCTCGCCGCGGTGGTCATCCGCCAGCGGGTCACGTACGCCAGCGGCGGCTCGCCGACCGCGGCGGCGAAGCGGCGGGCGAAGGCGGCCCGGGACAGCCCGGCCGCGGCGGCGAGTTCCGCGACGGTCCACTGCCGCGCCGGATCGAGGTGGACGCACCGCAGCGCGGCCATGACGGAGGGGTCGTTGAAGGCCGCCGCCCAGCCGCTCGCCCCGGGCTCGCCCGAGCGGTCCTCGTACCAGGCGCGCAGGATGTACAGCAGCAGCATGTCGAGCAGGGCCGGGACGATGGCGTCGGCTCCCGGGCGCGGCCGCTCCAGTTCGCTGCCGAGCAGGTCCACGGCCATCCGCAGCGAGGGGTGGCGGCCGACCCGGGCCGGCAGGTGGACCACGTCGGCCAGGTCGTTCAGCACCGGATGCGGCCGCGCCCGGTCGAGCCGGTAGGCCCCGCACAGGACGACGGCCGACGCGCGGCCCCGGTCCGGGTCCTCCGCGTCCGCCCGGTCCGGCCGGAAGTCCACCAGCGGGGTTGCGGGGTCGTCGGCCAGGCCGTGGCCGCCGCCCTTGCGCAGGAACACCACGTCGCCGGGGCCCAGCGCGAGCGGCTCGCCGTCGGGCGGCAGCAGCCAGCAGGCGCCCTGGAGCACCACGTGGAAGCCGGCGCCCTCCGTCGGCGGGAAGCGCAGGCCCCACGGGGCCTGGAAGCGGGTGCGCGAGGAGTGCGGCCGCCCGGTCCGCATGGCGGCGATCGCGTCACTGAGCACGTCCACCAGCAGAACATATCAATTCCGGCAATCAGGTGAGACGTTCAGACATGAATCAAGATTCCAGATCATTGTCCGTCTCTGTCGGCCGGTTCTACCGTTGTCAGCGTCATCACGGCGGACGGACGCGTCGAGCGCTCCGCGCCCGTCCGCCGCACCACCGTCGCCGGCCGGACCGGCGACCGGTGCCCCCTGGCCCGAAAGGACGGCCCCTCCATGGTCCGAGCAGTGCTCTTCGACGAACTCGGCGGACCCGAGGTCCTGAGGATCCACGATCTGCCCATCGGCGAACCCGGCCCCGGCGAGCTGCGGATCCGCGTCGACGCCATCGGCCTCAACCGCGGCGAGGCGCTGTTCCGCCGCGGCAGCTACTACGAGCTGCCCGAGCTGCCCGCCTCGCGCATCGGCACCGAGTCGGCCGGCGTGGTGGAGGCGGTGGGCGCGGGCGTGGACGGCTTCGCCCCCGGCGACGCCGTCTGCACCCTGCCGGCCTTCTCCATGCGCGACTACGGGGTCTACGCCGAGCGCGCGATCGTCCCGGCCCGCGCCGTCCTGCACCGACCGGACGGCCTGGACGCCGTCACCGCGGCGGCGGTGTGGACGGCCTACGTGACCGCGTACGGCGCGCTGGTGGACGTGGCCCGCCTGGGCGCCGGCGACACCGTGCTCATCACGGCCGCCGCGAGCACGGTGGGACTCGCCGCGATCCAGGTGGCGAACCACCTCGGCGCGGTCCCGATCGCCACCACCCGCGCCGGCGCCAAGCGGCGGCGGCTGCTCGACGCCGGAGCCGCCGAGGTCATCGTCACCGGGGAGGACGACCTGGTCCAGCGGGTGCTGGACGCCACCGGGGGACGCGGCGCCGAACTGGCCTTCGACTGCGTGGCCGGCCCGGGGATCCACGAACTCGCCCGCGCCGTCGTCCCCGACGGCCGGCTGATCGTCTACGGCTGGCTCGACGAGGGCCCGGTCCCCCTCCCCCTCAGGCCGGACTTCCGCGGGGTGGACACCCGCTTCCACGCGATGTTCGACATCAGCACCGACCCCGAGCGGCTGCGCCGCGCCGAGCGCTTCATCACCGCCGGCCTGCGCTCGGGCTCCTTCCGGCCGCACGTCGACCGCACCTTCGATCTCGACGAGATCACCGAGGCGCACCGCCGGCTGGAGTCCGACCGGCAGTTCGGCAAGATCGTGGCGACGGTCCGGCACTGACGGCCGGACCGCCGGCGGCGGGTCCGTGTACGCGCACGGACCCGCCGCCGGACCGCTCAGCGGACCGGGGCGCCGGGGCCCAGCGGGATGCCAAGGGCCCACCAGGCCAGGAACAGCAGGGTCCACACCACCGTCATCGCCACGGCCAGCGGGAGGGTGTAGGAGGCGAGGGTGCCGATGCCGGCGCTCTTGCGGTAGCGCTGGAGGAAGCCCAGGGCCATCACGAAGTACGGGCTCATCGGGGTGATCGCGGTGGAGCCGGAGTCGGCGATCCGGAACAGCGCCTGGGTGGTCTCCGGTGGGACGGCCAGCAGCATCAGCATCGGCACCAGCACCGGGGCGGCGATCGACCACATGGCCGAGCCGCTGGTGACCATCACGTTGACCAGCGTGAGCAGCACCAGGATGAGCAGGAAGACCAGCACGATCGGCACCCCGCTGGTCTGCAGCGCCTCGGCGGCGCGCACCGCGAGCACGTCGCCGAGGTGCGACCACTCGAAGTAGGCGAGGAACTGGGCGATCGCGAAGAACAGCACCAGCACCGGCGCCATCTGCTTGATGCCCTCGACCATCAGCCTGGGCACCTCGGCGGGCCGGGACACCGTGCCGGCGGTCCACCCGTACACGATGCCGACCAGCCCGAACATGAAGGCCACCACCACCGCGATGCCGTCCAGCAGCGGCGACTCTGCGATGGCGCCGCCCTCGCCGCGCAGCGGCGAGCCGGCCGGCAGCGCCACCGCGAGCAGCGCGGCCAGCGCCAGCAGCAGCGCGAGTCCGGCGCGGCGCAGTCCGGAGCGCTCGCGCGGGCCGAGGCTGAGCGCGGCGATGTCGTCGAGTTCGGCGTCGGGGTCGGGGTCCAGGTCGGGGCGGCGGCTGAGCACGAAGCGGGTGACCACGGTGATCACCGCCGCCAGCACGACGGAGGAGGCGATGTTGAAGAACCAGTTGCTCAGCGGGGAGACGTAGATGTCGGGGTCGATGATCTGCGCGGCGGCGGTGGTGATCCCGGCGAAGATGGCGTCGTTGGGGGTGGGCACCGGGCTGGCGTCGTAGCCGGAGGCGATGGCGGTGTAGGCCACCACGATGCCGAGGATCGGCGAGCGGCCCACGGCCCGGAAGGCCAGCCCGCCCAGCGGCACCAGGATGATGTAGGCGGCGGCCGAGGCGACGTGCGCCACCGTGCCCGCGAAGGCGACGGCGAAGACCACCCAGGCGGCCGGCACCCGCGAGACGCTGACGCGCATCAGCGCGGCCAGGAAGCCGCTGCGCTCGGCCACCGCCACGCCCATGATCACCACCAGGATGGTGCCGAGCGGCGGGAAGGACGCGAAGTTGTCGATCATCGTGGACAGCGCCATCGCGAGCCCGTCGCCGCTGAGCAGGCTGCGCACGGTGACGGTCTCGCCGTCGCTGGGCGAGACCACCGAGACGCCGAGCGCGGCCAGGACCGCGCTGGTCAGCGCCAGGATGGCGGACAGGATCCAGAACAGCCAGAACGGGTGCGGCAGCGCGTTGCCGACCCGCTCGACCACGGCCATCGCGCGGACGATGCGGGGCAGCGGCGGCTCGGCGGCCTCGGTCGCGGGCCCGGTGGGGTGTGCTGTGCTCATGCTGAGTCCTCGGGTTGTGGGCCGCCGTCAGCGGACGGGGAGCCGGTGCCGGGCGACGAAGCGCCAGAGCACCTGGTGGGCCTCGATGGTCTGGGTGGTGTGGCCGCCGCCGCTGTAGGCGTCGGCGCCCGGCCAGGTGTGCCCGCCGCCGTCGATCGCGACGTGGGCGACCGCGGTGCCGGCCGCGCAGCCGCTCCACCGCGACAGCTCGATGTCGGGCTCGATCCGCCGCACCGACGGCCGCGGCCGGCAGCCGTCCCGCCCGGCCCAGGCCGCGGTCCACTCCGGCACGGCCGGCAGGCCGCGGTCGGCGTCGCCGGTGTAGGGGATGGTGGCGTCCGCGGTGCCGTGGAACTCGATGACCGGCACCGGGCGGGACGGGCGGCACTCCTCGCCGGTGGGGTAGAAGGCGCCGGCGACCGGGGCGATCGCCGCGATCCGGTCGGCGGCCCGGCAGGCGAGCAGGGCGGTGAAGCCGCCGCCGTTGGACTTGCCGGTGGCGTAGATCCGCCGCTCGTCCAGGCAGAGCCGGTCGGCCAGCCGGTCGATCAGGTCCTCGGTGAAGGCGACGTCGTCCACGCCCGGCGCGGAGTACGGCGCGCCCTGCCAGGCCTGCCGCTCGCCCTCGCCGGTGCCGACGACGCCCTCGGGGTAGACCAGCACGGCGGGCAGTGCGGACAGGCCGGAGAAGCCCTGGAGTTCGGTGCCGGTGCTGCCGCGGCCGTGGTAGGCGAGGACCACCGGCCAGGGGCGGCGCGGCTGGTAGCCCTCGGGCAGGTGGAGCTGGTACGTGCGCTCGATGCCGCCGCTGGTGGTGCGGTACGTCGCGCTGGTGCCCGGCCGGTGCGGCGCGGCGCTGCCGCACCCGTCGGAGCCCGCCACCGGGCCCCGGTCGGCGGCGGCCGGGGCGGGCGTGCCGCCGAGCAGGGCGAGGGCGGCCAGGGCGGTGGCGAGCAGGGCGGTGGCGCGTGGGGCGCGGCGCAGGGCGGTGCCCGGTTTCCGTGCGGTCATGGGTCGCTTCCGTTCCGCCGGGGCCGGGGGCCCGCGGCTGCGTGCGGGGTTTCGGGGCGTGCTCGCCCCGCGCCGGGCGCGACGGCGGCCGGCGCTGCGGTTCGGGGTGCTGTGCGGTATGGGGTGCGGGTGCCGGGGTGGCGGGTCAGGCCGCCAGCCACTCCTCGACGAAGGCGGTGATGCGGGCGACGACGGCGTCGACGATCGCGCGTCCGTCCTCGGGGGTGGCGCGCCGGGGATCGCCGAGCACGCCGTTGCGGCTGAGCCGGTCGTAGCGCACCGCCAGGGTGGGGTGGCCGCCGCGCCGGGCCAGTCGGGACAGCGGGTCCAGCTCGGCGCGGGAGGTCGTCCCGGCGGCGAGCCGTTCGGTGCGCACCAGGTGGGGCGCCAGGTGGAGCATCTGGGCGGTCTCGGCCTCGCCGGAGTGCCCGTGCACCTCGCTGGGCCGCTGGCCGGCGATCACGTCGGCGGCCAGCGCGCTCAGCGGGGTCCAGGCGAACTCCAGCTCGGGCCGGAGGGCGAGCAGGTCCTGGGCGACGGTGCCCAGCGCGGCGGCGTTGCCGCCGTGCCCGGTGACGACCAGCAGTCTCCGAAAGCCGTGCCGGTGCAGGCTCTCGGCGTACTCGCGGACGACGGCGGCGAAGGTGGTGGTGCTCAGGCTGACCGTGCCGGCGAAGCCGAGGTGGTGCGGTGAGACGCCGACGGGCAGCGGCGGGCCGATCACCGCCCGCCCGGCCAGGCCGGCCGCGACCCGCTCGGCCACCAGCTCGGCGCGCAGCCAGTCGGTGGACAGCGGCAGGCCGGGGCCGTGCTGCTCGAAGGCGCCGGCCGGGATGATCACCACGGGGGCGGCGGCGACGGCGTCGGCGGCCTCCAGGGTGGTCATCTCGGCCAGCCGCACCGGGTGCGGGGCGCTCACGCGCCGTCCCCGGCGGCCGCGCGGGCCGCGCGGCCGGCGATGGCGTCCCTGATGGAGGCCAGGTGCTCGCGGGTCAGCCGCTCGGCGGCGGCCGCGTCGCCGTCGCGCACGGCCGCGAAGATGGCGAGGTGCTCGGCGTGGTCGCGCTCGCGGTCGTCGTAGCGGTGCCGGATCTCGATCTGCTCGCGCGCCCGGACGTGCAGCAGCGCCTCCACCGTCTCCCGGAGCAGGCCGTTGCCGCTGGCGGCGGCGAGGGCGACGTGGAAGTGCAGGTCGGGACGGGCGTCGCCGGAGGGCGGGTGCAGCGCGTTGGTGGCCGCGGCCTCCAGCGGCGCCAGCGCCTCGGGGGTGCGCGCCCGCGCGGCCGCGGCGGCGATGGCCGGCTCCATCACCAGCCGCGCCTCGACCAGTTCGAGGACCGATTCGGGCTCGGTCGGCGGCCGGTGCGGGTTCACCAGCAGTCTGCGGTCGTAGCCGGCCCCGACGTAGGTGCCCGAGCCGTGCCGCAGCTCCACCACGCCGGTCGCCTCCAGCCGGCGCAGCGCCTCGCGCACCGTGGGGGTGGTCACCGCGAACCGGCGGGCCAGATCGCGCGAGGAGGCCAGCGGGTCGCCCGGCGTCAGCCGCTCGGCTCGGATGATGCCGACGATGTCGTCGGCCAGCCGCTCGGAGAGGGAGGCTTCGCTTCGCGTCATGGAAGTGACTAAATCACTTATTCATTTAGTGTGTCAACCGTCACGTCGCCACACTCGGACGGACGGACCGAACCCGCCGGAGCCCCTGGCGCCGATCAGATGGTAAGGCTAGGCTTTCCTAAGATTTGGCGGCTCCGCCGCCGCGGCCGCCCCGTCGATGGGAACCCGGATGAGCAGTACGAACATCGCCGTCAAGCACGCTCCCGGCGGCTTCGTGACCGCCGAGGTGCTGCGCTCCGAGCAGATCTCCCCGCACCTGGTCCGCGTCACGGTCGGCGGCGACGACCTGGCCCGCTACACCTTCCAGGGCTTCGACCAGTGGTTCCGGCTGGCGATCCCGGTCGGCGGCGGCACCCGTTTCGACAATCTGCCCGAACGCATCGACATGCCCGGCTACCTGCGCTACCTCGCGCTGCCCAAGGGCACCCGCCCGGTGCTGCGCAACTACACCGCCCGCGCCTACCGCGCCGGGGCCCGCGAGTTGGACATCGACTTCGTCGTGCACGGCGACGAGGGGGTGGCCGGCCCGTGGGCGCGCGTTGCGCGGCCCGGCGAGTCCGTCGCCCTGCTTGACCAGGGCCGCGGCTACTCCCCCGTCCCCGCCGACTGGCAGCTCCTGGTCGGCGACGAGTCGGCCCTGCCCGCCGTCGCCGGCATCCTGCGCGACATGCCCAGGGACGCCGTCGGCCACGCCGTGGTCGAACTGCCCGACGCCGCCGACGCCCAGCCCACCGGCGCGCCCGAGGGCATGCGGGTGCACTGGGTGGTCCGGCCGCACGGCACTCCCCCCGGCCAGACCGCACTGGCGGCCGCCAAGGCCCTGGACCGCCCGGCCGGCGAGCCCTACGCCTTCGCCGCCGGCGAGTCGTCCCTGGCCACCGGGGTCCGCCGCTGGCTGGTGCGCGACCTCGGCGTGGACAAGTCGCGGGTCACCTTCTGCGGCTACTGGCGGCAGGGACACGGCTGAGGGGCGGCGGCCGCCGGGCGCGCTGAGCGGTCAGCCGGGAGAGCCCTGGTCGGCGAGCCGGTCCGCGAGCATGCCGGACAGGTCGCGCAGGCACTCGCGGAGGATGTGGTCCAGGTCCGGCCCGTCCGGCTCGCCGATCCAGCGGGTGAAGGCGGTCTTGAGGACGGCGACCCCCGTCTCGGCGGCCAAGCCCGCGGCCGGCTCGGGGACGCCGCGCTCGCGCAGTGCGCCGGCGATGGCCGAGGCGAAGGCCGCGAGCTTGATCAGCTCGCGTTCCCGGAGTTCCGCGTTGGCGGACACGACGGCGTCGCGCAGCCGGACGCGTTCGGGATTCTCCTGGAAGACGGCGGCCGCGGCGTGCAGCGCCGCCGCCACCGCGTCCATCGGCCCCGCCGAGGCCGGCGCCTCGGCGACGGCGCGCGCCAGTAGCTCGCGCGCCAGATCGGTGCCGTAGAAGAGGACCTCGCGCTTGTCGGCGAAGTGCCGGAAGAAGGTCCGTTCGGTCAGTCCCGCCTGCCGGGCGATCTGGGCGACCGTGGTCCGCTCGAAGCCCTGCTCGGCATAGAGCCTGATCGCCGCCTGCGCCAGCCGTCCCCGCGCGTTCGGCTCCCATCGACCCATGGCGCGATGATACGCGATGGCAGTCACTGTCATCGCTTGCTATGCTGACGACAGTCACTGACATCAGGAGGTCGTCATGCGGGTATTCGTCACGGGCGCGTCGGGCTGGGTCGGCTCGGCCGTCGTCCCCGAACTCATCGGCGCGGGCCACCAGGTCCTCGGGCTGGCCAGGTCCGACGCCTCGGCCGCCGCCGTCGCCGCCGCGGGCGCGGAGGTGCTCCGCGGCGATCTGGCGGACGCGGACGCACTCGGCCGCGGGGCCGCGGACTGCGACGGCGTCATCCACCTCGCGTTCATCCACGACTTCAGCCGCTTCACCGACTCGGTCGGGGTCGACGCACGCGCCATCGAGACGCTGGGCACCGCGCTCGAAGGCTCCGGCAAGCCCTTCCTCGTCACCTCCGGCACACCCGTGGCCGCGCACGGCGGCGTGGCGACCGAGCGCGACTGGTCGGCGCCCGGCCCCTCGGCGCCGGGGCGGGAGGCCAATGCGCGGGCGGCTCTGGCCCTGGTGGACCGGGGCGTGCGCGCCTCCGTCGTGCGGCTGCCCCGGACGGTGCACGGCGAGGGCGACCCCGGCTTCATCACCCTGCTGGTCGGCACCGCCCGCGACAAGGGGGTCGCCGGCTACGTCGGCGACGGTTCGAACCGCTGGCCCGCGGTGCACGTGCACGACACCGCGCGCCTGTTCCGCCTGGCGCTGGAGCAGGCGGCGGCCGGATCAGTGCTGCACGCGGTGGCCGACGAAGGCGTGCCGGTCCGCGACATCGCCGCGGAGATCGGCCGCCGGCTGGACCTGCCGACCGCCTCGGCCCCACCCGAGGACTTCGGCTTCCTGGGCCCGATGCTCGCCGTCGACCAGCCGGCGTCCAGCGCGCTGACCCGTGAACTGCTCGGCTGGCGCCCGGACGGGCCGGGGCTGATCGAGGACCTGGCCGCGGGCCGCTACACCGGCTGAGCGCGGCGGTCAGCGCGGAGCGAGGCCGTCGAAGAGCAGGTCCAGGTAGTGCTCGATGTGGCGGGAGGGGGTGCCGGCCGTCTGCTCGCAGGCCCAGGCGACGCCTGAGACGAGGGTGAGCAGTTCGGTCGGGTCCAGGTCGGAGCGGAGTTCGCCGCTCCGCTGGGCGCGGACCAGCAGGTCCTTCGCCGCGCCGCGCATGGCGGTGCAGGAGGCGTGCAGGGCGGAGCCCTCGTCCTGGAGGGTGGCCATGAGGGCGGCGGTGAGGCCCCGGTAGACGGTGGTCGTCTCCACGAAGGCGCGGGCCCAGGCGGTCAGCGCGGCACGGGCGGACCGGCCGTCGAGCACCTCGGCGGCGCGGGCGGTGAGGCCGTCGAAGCGGGAGCGCAGCAGGGCCTCCAGCAGGGCGTCGCGGGTCGGGAAGTGCCGGTAGAGCGTGCCGATGCCCACTCCGGCGCGGGCCGCGACCTCCTCCAGCGAGGCGTGGGTGCCGTGGTCGAGGAAGGCGGCGTCGGCCTCGGCCAGCAGCCGGTCGTAGTTGCGCCGGGCGTCCGCCCGCCGGGGGCGCGCCGTACCGTCCACCCGCTCCTCCTCCGAACTTGCCTAAGCGGAGCCATCCTCCGTATGGTAGCCGGCAGACAACCGGAGGCCAGCTCCGGTTGGATGGGAGGGGGTGGTGGCCGTGGCGGAGACGCGTCGGCGGCTCGGGCGCTTCGGGGTGTGGATCGCGCCGGTGACGCTGCTGGGCACGCCGGTGGCGGTGCAGCGGGAGCAGTTCGCGCGGATCGAGGCGCTGGGCTACGGGTCGGTGTGGACCGGCGAGCCGCCGGCCGGCTCGCCGGCGGCGGGCCGCGAGGCCGTCGCGCAGCTGGCCGTGGTGCTGGCGGCGACGGACCGGCTCGTCGCGGGCATGGGCGTCGCCAACATCGCGATGCGCGACCCGTCGGCGATGCACAGCGGGGCCGCCACCCTGGCGGAGGCGTACCCGGGGCGGCTGGTCCTCGGGCTCGGCGGCCACGGCGGCGACCGGCCGCTCGCCCGGCTGCGCGGCTACCTCGACGCCATGGACGAGGCGGCCGGGCGGCTGCTGCCGCAGGTGCGCTATCCGCGCGTCCTGGCCGCCCTGGGGCCCCGGGTCCTGCGGCTGGCCGGCGAGCGCGCCGACGGGGCCCACCCGTTCATGCAGCCGGTCGAGCACACCCGGACGGCGCGTGCGGCGCTCGGGCCCGGTCCGCTGCTGCTCCCGCACCAGATGCTGGTCCTGGAGCGCGACGCCGCGGCGGCGCGGGCGGGGATCCGGGCCATCGTCGGCTCCGGGCCGCACAGCGCCGCGACGCCCTACACCAACAGCTACCGGCGGCTCGGGTACGGCGACGCGGACCTCGCGGACGGCTACAGCGACCGGCTGGTCGACGCCGTCCTGGCCTGGGGCGACGAAGGCGCGGTCGCGGCGCGGCTGGACGCGCAGCTGGACGCCGGGGCCGACCACGTGCTGCTCCACCCGCTGGCCGACGGCCTCGGCCCGGCGGTCGACCAGCTGGAGCGGCTCGCCCCGCGCCTCATGCGCTAGGCGCGGGCGGGCTCACGGCGTCCGGGGCGCCGTCTCACCCGGGGCAGGTCGGGCCGCCTCGTCCGTACCGGCGGACGGCGCGGCCGCGGGCGGCGCCGGGCGGATCCGGGCCGCGACGGCCAGCGCGAGCACGGTGACCGCGGCCATGGCCAGGAAGGCGTCGGAGAAGGCGGCCGCCTCCTGCCCGGTGTGCAGCGGGTTGAGGGCGCCGCCGCCGTGCTGCCGGGCGGTCACCAGCGCGCCGAACAGGGCGGGGCCGGCTCCCGCGCCGAGGAACTGGGCGCCCTGCAGGATGCCCATGCCCACACCGACCTCGCCGGGCGGCAGGGCGCCCGACGCGGCGGTGATGAGCGGGGCCAGCACGAGGATGAAGCCGACGCTGATCCCCAGGATCCCCACCCCGGCCGGGACCACCGACGCGCCTCCGGCGAAGGCCGACAGGAACAGGGCGGACGCTCCGATGGCGGCGAGGCCGGCGACGACAAGCGGCCGGACGCCGGCGCGGTCGGCGAGCCGGCCGATCAGCGGCGAGACGAGGGCGACGGCGAGCCCGGCCGGGACCATGACCAGGGCGCCGGCCCCCGGGCTGAGCCCGTTCACGTCGACCACCAGCAGCGGCACCAGGACCAGGCCGCCGAGGTTGACGACCATGGCCAGCAGCACGATGACGACCGCGGCCCTGAAGACCCGGTTGGCGAAGAGCGCGGGCGGCACGAAGGGGTGCGCGGCGTGCATGGTGCGCCATCCGAAGAGCGCGAGCGCCGCGGCGGCCGCGGCGAGGCTGCCCCAGGACGGGGCGGCGCCCAGGCCGGCCGTCTGCGTCTGGGTGATGCCGAACAGCAGCAGGCCGGCGCCGAGGCCCAGCAGGGCGCCGCCGAGGAGGTCGAAGCGGGCCGCGCCCGCCGGGGTCTCGCCGGGCAGCACGCGCAGCGCCGCCGGCAGCAGGACCAGCGCGGCCACCAGCATCAGCCAGAACAGCGCGGGCCAGCCGAAGAACTGGCCGACCCCGCCGCCGATGGCCGGCCCGGCGGCGGTGCCGATGCCCGAGGCCGCCGAGATGACGCCGAAGGCCGCCCCCCGC
Organism: Allonocardiopsis opalescens; assembly: GCF_003002095.1. Classification (GTDB taxonomy): domain Bacteria; phylum Actinomycetota; class Actinomycetes; order Streptosporangiales; family Streptosporangiaceae; genus Allonocardiopsis; species Allonocardiopsis opalescens. The sequence continues at coordinate 268,386 of NZ_PVZC01000007.1, forward strand.
CGGTCCGCCGGCACCAGCCGGGTGACGGCGACGACCGACAGCACGGGGATGGCCGCCGCGCCCACCCCCGTCACGATCCGTCCGAGCACCAGCACGAGCAGGTCGGGGGCGAGCGCGCAGACCAGGCTGCCCGCGGCGTAGGTGAGCAGGGCGAAGGCGAACAGGCGCCGCAGGCTCACCCGGTCGGAGATCCGGCCGTAGACGGGGATGCCGACCGCGAACACCAGCAGGAAGCCGGTGACCACCCAGGCCAGCTCCGCCTCGGAGGAGCCGAACTGTGTTCCGATCGACGGGAGCACGAGGTTGACCATGTCGCTGGCGACGACCGTGACCAGCACGGCCGGCATGAGCACGGCCAGCAGGGCCGCCTGCGAGCCGGTGCGCCCGGCCGCGGTCGATGGGGGTGTCATTCGGAGTGTCCTCCACGCGGCATTTACTGCCACCGTTGTAGTTACAGTTAGGGCGGAAAGAACGGCGGAGGTCTCCCTCCGCCGGGTTCCGGCTAGCGGCTCCGGGAGGCGAGTTCGCGCTCCCGGTCGAGCACCTGCCGGTGCAGGTCGGCGATGGTCGTCCGGCCCAGCCGCTCCTCCATGGCCTGCTCGGCGTCCCGGAACTCCGCTTCGAGCAGCACCTGCATGTGCCGCCCGACCAGGCACGCCTCGCTGGGCGGATGGGGGTGCCGCGACAGCACCGGCCCCGCCTCGACGGCGGCGTAGGCGTCGTAGAGCGTGATCTCCCGCGCGGGACGGGCGAGCGACCAGCCGCCGCCGCGCCCCTCGGTCGACCGGACCAGCCCCGCGTCGCGCAGGCCGCCGAGGACGCGCCGCACCAGGACCGGATTGCTGGCCAGGCTCTCCGCGATCTCCGCCGAGGTCAGCTGGAAGCCGTCCGAGCGCGCCAGCATCGTCAGCCCGTGGATGGCGACCGCGCTCCTGCTGCTGAGACTCACCGCACTCCCTCCGCTCGCACCGCCACTGGAACCGCAACAACGGTAGTTGCAGTTCAGGCGCCCGTCAATCCCGCCGCCCGGAGCGGCCCGGGATGGGCGCCGGCGCCCCGAGCGGACCGGTGACGGCGAACGGCAGCACCATGTCCCTCCTTTGACCTGGACACTTCCGCTCGATGCCGGCGGTGCGTCGGCGATACTGTGCGCGTGGAGTACGTGTCCAGAGTGCCGCGACCGCCGCTGGACGGGCTGATCGACGACCTCTACTACCTGGAGGGTGCGCCGCCGTACGCCCGGCTGACGCTGCCGCCGGCGCCATCGGCGCTGCTCATCGTCAACCTCGGGGCGCCGTTCCGGATCCGCGCCGGCGCCGAGACCGCCGAGTACGCCGACGGCTGCGTGGCCACCATGCCCACCCGGGCGTGGGACTTCGGCTATCCGCCCTGGACCCGGTCGGTCGGCGCGCACGCCAAGCCGTGGGGGCTGGCGCCGTTCCTGCCGATGCCCGCGGCCGAGCTGAGTGACCGGCCGGTGACGGTGGAGCAGGTCTGGGGCCGGTCCGCCACCGCCGAGCTGCGGGACCGGCTGGCCGCGGCGGCCGGACCGCGCGAGATGCTGACGCTGCTCGAACAGGAGTTGACGCGGCGGCTGCGCGAGACCCCCGGCCTGGGGCTGGTCCGCCATACCAGCGGCGTCATCGCGGCGCGCAACGGGGCGGTTCCGGTCGGTGAGCTCAGCGAGGCGGCCGGTGTCAGCGGCACTCATCTGGCGCAGCGGTTCAAGGAGCTCATCGGCGTCACGCCGAAGCGGCTGGCCCGCACCCGCCGCTTCGCCGCCGCCATGCTCGCGATCGACCCGGCCGGACCGATCGACTGGGGCGAACTGGCCGGTGGCGCGGGCTACTTCGACCAGGCCCACTTCGGCCACGAGTTCCGGGCGTTCACCGGGCTCACCCCGACCCGGTACCTCGAAGTCCGGCGGCGCTTCCTGCGCGAACATCCCGGCCACGCGCTGGAGGGCTGGCCGCTGCCCGCCGATTGATTTCTTACAAGAGCGGCGGCTCACGAAACGCTACTTTGGGGCGACCCAAAGCAGAGGAGGGCCCCGTGGGCAAGGTGGTCATGTACAGCTCGGTGTCCGCGGACGGCTTCATCGCGGACGACAATGACCGGCCCGGACCGCTGTTCGACTGGTTGACCAGCGGTGACGTCCCCCTGGACGACAGCGGCCAGCTGAAGGTGTCCCAGACCTCCTACGACCACACCCGGCCGTACTGGGACCGGATCGGGGCGACGATCGCCGGCCGCCACGTCTTCGACATGACGGACGGCTGGGACGGGACGCCGCCGAGCGGGATCGACCACGTCGTCGTGGTGACCCACCGGGGCAGGCCCGAGGGCTGGCACCCCGAGGCGCCGTTCCACTTCGTCGACGGCGTCGAGGCGGCCGTGGCCAAGGCGCAGGAGCTCGCGGGTGACCGCATCGTCGAGGTCGCCGCCGGCGACGTCGGCGGCCAGGTGCTCGCCGCGGGCCTGGTCGACGAGGTGCGCATGGACGTCGTCCCCGTCGTGTTCGGGTCCGGCAAGCGCTACTTCGGTTCGGTCCGCGCGCAGCACCTGCTGGAGGATCCCGACGTGGTGATCCAGGGCGACCGGGTGCTGCACCTGTGCTACCGGGTGCGCCGCTGACCGGTCTGAGCGGATGTGCGAAGAAGTCACCGCGAACGGCGACACGGGATCGGGCCTCCGGCTGGGTCTGCGCATCGCCCTTCCTGGCCGGTCAGTACTCCGGTGCGACTTCGCAATCTTGTCGGGAACCCAGGTCGGGAACGGGTACGGCCACCGCGTGGTCATCGGGGTTGCGCGGGCTCCTTCTGCCTGACCAGGGCGGTAAGGCGATCACAGGACGAGCAGGAGCTTGCCGCCGGGTCGGCGGGACTGGCTGAGCTTGGCCGCTTCCCGGATCTGGTCGAGCGTGTAGGTGCGGGCGACCGATACGGCCAGGACGCCTTCGCCGGCCAGCCGGGCGAACTCGCCCAACTGGTCGTAGCGGATCTCGGTGGTGATCCGGGCCCCCAGTTCGGCCGCGGCGGCGAAGTCCGAGACGGTGAGGACGCGGTCGGGATCACCGGTCAGCTCGATCAGGGTCGGCAGTGAGCCGCCGGCCGGGCTGGGCTGGTCGGCGCGGTCGATCCGTCCGCCGGTCGGGGCCGTGTCCAGGGCGCGGTCGACGCGGCCTCCGGCCAGTGCGGCAACGCGTTCGGCCATACCGTCGCCGTAGCCGGTCACCTGGGCGCCGATCTCTTCCAGGGCGGCGGCCCGGGTCGGCCCGGCGGTGGCGATCACCCGAATACCCCGGTGCAGCGCGAAGCGCACCGCCGCCTCACCCACTGTGGTGCCTGCGCCGTGGACGAGCAGCAGCTCACCCGGCTGGACGCCGAGGTCGTCGAGCGCGCGCCACGCCGTCTCGGCCGCCACCGGCAGCGCGGCGGCCTGCTCGGCGGTGACACCCTCGGGGATGCGCGCCCAGGCCGCCATCAGCGCAAACTCTGCGGCGCCGGCCGTCGGGCCGTCGAAGGTGGCCGGGCCGAACACGGGGTCGCCGATCTCGATGCCGGTGACGCCCTCGCCGAGTGCGTCGACGGTGCCCGCGATCTCGAGGCCGAGCCCGCGCGGCAGCGACGGCAGCTGGTCGGCGAGGAGTCCGTCGACGAGCGCCCAGTCAGCCGGGTTCAGGCCGCACGCCCGCACGGCGATCCGGATCTGTCCGGGGCCCGGCTCCGGCTTCGGGACGTCGCGGAGCACGATCACGTCCGGGGAACCGGATCGGTCGAACTGCAGAGCCTTCAAGATGATCTCCTGCGTGATGACAGCATCTGTTGTCATTGACTCTAGCACCGTGATGACAGCGTCTGCTGTCATATCCTGGCGGGCATGCCACGATGGGAATCCGACGCGCAAGGCCGGCTCGAGCGCGCGGCGCTCGAGCTGTTCGAGACGCAGGGGTACGAGCGCACCTCAGTCGCGCAGATCGCGCGCACCGCCGGTCTGACCGAGCGCTCCTTCTACCGCTACTTCCCCGACAAGCGGGAGGTCCTCTTCGCCGACAACGAGCTAGAGGCTCACCTCGTCGCCCAGGTCGAGGCGGCCGACCGAAGCCTCAGGCCGATCGAGGCGCTGCTGACCGCGCTAGGGACCGCGGACGCGATCTTCCGCCCGCGCGATTTTCTGCTGCGCCGCACCAAGGTGATCGCCGCCAACCCGGCACTGGCCGAGCGCGATCTGATCAAGCTCGCCGACATCGCCGACGCGCTGGCGCGGGCGCTCGAGCGCCGCGGCGTCGAGCCCGGCAAGGCACGCTTCATCGTCGACGTGGCGATCGCGATCTCCCGGCGCGCCACGTCCCGCTGGCTGACCGAGCCCGACGCGACGCTTTCCGAGCTCGTCGCCCAGGCCGCCGCCGAGCTGTGCGAAGTGGTCGCGCCGCCGGCTCCGTCGGTCCGCTGAGTCCGCCGCAAAGAGGAGCAGCGCCCACCGGGCCGGCCGCGCCCCCTCCAGCGGGATCGGCTGGGCTCCCTCATGGGTCCGCGGGGAGGCCGCCAAGACCCTGGCCAGGCTGGAGCGCTGAGCTCCGGGTACCCCGGGCGGCCGGGACCGTCCCGGATCCGCCTATCGTTGGATCGTGGCCACCTCTCCCCCAATGGACCCGCCCTCGGCGACCCCCGCCGTCCTCCAGGCGCCGCTGCGCGAGCAGTTCGACGCCTTCCTCGACGAGTACCGCGCCGCGCTGCACCGCTGCCTGGACGGGCTGACCGAGGAGCAGGCGCGGCGGTCGCTGGTCGCGTCGAAGACGACGCTGCTGGGGCTGGTCAAGCACGTCACCTTCGTGGAGCAGGTCTGGTTCGACGAGGCGATCACCTGCCGGTCCCGCGCCGAGATCGGCATCCCCGGCACGCCCGACGAGAGCTTCGACCTGGACGACGGCGACACCGTCGCCTCCGTCCAGGAGGAGTACCGGCGCGTGTGCGCGGCCTCGCGCGGGGCCGCGGCCGCCTTGGCACTCGACGACGTGGTGCACGGCAACCGGCGGGGGCCGCTGCCGATGCGCTGGATCTACCTGCACATGCTGCGCGAACTCGCCCAGCACTGCGGCCACGCCGAGATCCTGCGCGAGCAGATCCTCGGCGGCGCCCCGCGGCGCGACTAGCCGGTGTGCGCCGGGTGCCGCGAGGTGGCGTGAGCGTCGGAGTTCCGCCAAGGCGTGGCCGCACCGCCGCGCGTACGGGGCCGCCCCTCGTCGCCCCATCGCTTGAAGGCCCGTCATCGAGCCGGGGACGCCTCACGGCCCCGGCCATGAGGGGAAACCGCAGACAGGAGTGAGCCCATGACGTCCAAGCCGCCGGTCACCCTTGATGACGTGCGCGACGCGGCCGCCCGGATCGAGGGCGTGGCGCACCGCACCCCCGTGCTGCGCTCGCGCACCCTGGACCGGCTGGTGGGCGCGCAGGTGTTCCTGAAGTGCGAGAACTTCCAGCGGGTGGGGGCCTTCAAGTTCCGCGGCGCCTACAACGCGGCCGCGCGGCTGCCGCGCGAGCGGCTGGCGGCGGGCGTCGCGGCCTGGTCCTCGGGCAACCACGCCCAGGCCGTCGCCCTGGCGGCGCGGGAGCTGGGCACCAAGGCGGTGATCCTGATGCCCGAGGACGCACCCGGCTCCAAGGTGGCGGCGACCACCGGCTACGGCGCCGAGGTCGTCACCTACGACCGCTACAGCGGTGACCGCACCGCCATCGGCGAGGCCCTGGCCGCCGAGCGCGGCCTGGCCCTCATCCCGCCCTACGAGCACCCCCACGTCATCGCCGGCCAGGGCACCGCCGCCCTGGAACTGCTGGCGGAGACCGGGGAACTCGACATGCTGGTGGCCCCGGTCGGCGGCGGCGGCCTGATGGCCGGCTGCGCCATCACCGCCACCGCCCTGCACCCGGGCATCCGCATGGTCGGCGTCGAACCCGAGGCCGGAGACGACACCGCCCGCTCGCTCACAGCAGGCCACCGCGTCACCATCGACGTCCCCCGCACCATCGCCGACGGCCAGGCCGTCCCCACCCCGGGCGAGCTGACCTTCTCCGTCAACCAGCGCCTGGTCGACACCATCGCCCTGGTCACCGACGACGAACTGCGCCACGCGATGCGCTTCGCCTTCGAACGGCTGAAACTCGTCATAGAGCCGAGCGGCGCCAGCGGCCTGGCCGCTCTACTGTCCGGACGCGTCGAGAACGTGCCGCCGCGCATCGGCGTGATCATCTCGGGCGGCAACATCGACACCGGACGCTTCGCGGAGCTGTGCGGGTGAGGGACGGGCGGCGGGCGGGCTTTTGGACCCGTCCTCCTCGCGCGCTCCGATGATGCCGGCGGCATCCGGATCGCGCAGCACGCCCACCACGCTCGACAACTCGATCCACCGGGCCGACGGCGAACTGCCCGTCAACGCCTATGCCGACCCGGTCTTCCGCCACAGGCGCCGGGTCGACGACGGTATGTTCGACGTGCGCTGGATCGGCCCCGGCGAGCTGGCCGACCTCCCCGTCCACCACACCCAGCGGCTGCGCCTGCACCATGCCGCCATCTCTGGGGACGGTCCTTACCTCGGCTGACGGACCCGCGCAGCCGAGTTCGACTCGGCTACCGAGCCGCGCATCGGCGTGATCCCGGGCGGCAGCATCGACGCACACCGGTTGCCGAACTGCGCGGCTGGAGGAACAGCCCTGGTCTGTGGTGAATGTGTGCGCCTTCGGGACCTGCTGTGGGACTCGGGCCGGCTTCGCCCGGTCAGGCGGTCGCCCTCTTGGCGGACCAGCGCGTAGTGAAGAGCGGCACGCGCTGCTTCTCGCCCTGGGCTGCGGTGCTCGTAGCACCAGAGCCAGACACCGGAGTAGTCGGTGTAGCCGCTGGTAGTGGCGTTCTGCGGCTGGGGTGGCTACGTCGCTCCCACCCGGCAACGGATGTCGGTCTCGTTCGGCACCGGCATCGATGAGGCGTACCGGATGTCGATTGACGTCGACACCACGGAGAGACATTGGGTTGTACTTATATAAGTGAGTCCTGGTAGAATGCGGTCTCGTGCACGCGTTCGATGTGCTCGGCGACCCGGTGCGCCGGCGCATTCTGGAGCTGCTCGCCGAGGGCGAGCAGACCTCTGGCGCGGTCACGGACGTGGTCCGGGTCGAGTTCGCACTGTCGCAACCGGCCGTCTCCCAGCATCTGCGCGTTCTGCGTGAGAACGGGTTCGCGTCGGTCCGGGCTGAGGGGGCTCGCCGGTTCTACGCCGTCGAGGCCGGGCCGCTGCGCGAGGTCGACGCGTGGTTGGACCGATTTCGCAGGTCCTGGGACCAGCGACTCGACGCACTGGAGACTGAGCTGGCCCGGGGCAGGCGTGCCGCCCGGCGGCCCGCCGACGCCGGGCCCGGCCGGCCGCCCAGGCCCGGCGAAGAAGCGTAGGCACGAGCGATTCCCTAGCGGACGGAGCATGACGATGAAGGATGTACTCGACGAACTGGCCGCCGCCCGCCGGAAGATGGGCACGGCGACCCTGCCCGCCGGTGAGGCCTACACCATGGAGCTGAGGCGTCGCTACGACGCGCACCTCGACGACGTGTGGGACGCCATCACCAGCCCCGAGCGGCTGAGCCGCTGGATGAAGCCGGTCACCGGCGACCTGCGCCTCGGCGGGACATTCGAGCTGGACGGCGGCGAGCACGGCGAGATCCTCCGTTGCGAGCCGCCGCGCCTGCTGCGGGTGTCCTGGATGTTCGGGCCCGGGGCCGACGAGTGGCCAGGCACGAGCGAGGTCGAGGTGCGCCTGTCTCCTGGCCCGGCCGGGGACACCGAGTTCGAGCTGGTCCACGCCGCGGCCGTCGGAGAGCCCATGTTTCCCACCTACGGCCCTGGTGCCGGCGGCGTCGGCTGGGACCTGCACCTCCTCACCCTCGCCAAGTTCCTGGGCGACGGCGAGGCTCTCGACCACGAGGAGTTCCGGGCATCGCCCGCCGGACAAGAGTTCAGCCGGCGCAGCGCCGCCGCCTGGGGCGAGGCCCATCTGGCCGGCGGCGGCGAACCGGACCACGTCGCGGCCGCGGTCGAGGCCACTACCGCGTTCTACCTGGCCACTGGGGACGCGCGATGAAGTACACCACCTCGATCGAGATCGCGCTGCCGCGCGACAAGGTGCTCCAGCTGATCGCCGACCCCGCGCAGATGCCGAAGTGGCTGCGGGGCCTGGTGCTGCACGAGCCGGTGAACGGGGCACACGGCCAGATCGGCACCACCTCGCGCGTTGTGTTGCAGATGGGCAAGCAGCGGATGGAGGCCACCGAGACCATCACGCGCCTGGAGCCCGCGGACCTGCATGCAGTGCCCGGCTCGGTCGTCGTGCACTACGAACGCGAGATCGCCGCCGAGGGCATGTGGCAGGCCCAGCGCGACCGGCTGTTCGAAGCCGGTCCGGACAAGACGCTGTGGGAGAGCGAGAGCGAGTTCCGGTTCGACGGTTTGCTGATGCGGCTGGTGGCGCTGCTGATGCCCGGCTCCTTCCGCAAGCAGTCGCGACAGCACATGCAGGACTTCAAGGCATTCGCCGAACACGGGACGGACGTCCGCCACGGGACGAACTGATCTTCGGCGGTCGCGTTGCCCGGACGGACGAGGTCGGGGTGGGTGTACGGAAGAACGGAGGTTTCGAGTTCTCCGACGCGCGTGTCCTCGTGCATCGACGAGGGCAGATGTGCGGCGCTTCGCTCCGACCGATCAACGCTCTTTCAGCTTCGGCAGGATGAGGGAGTTGTAGGTCGGCGCATTCTCCCAGCCCGGATCCAGGGTGCCGACGGTCACCCAGCCCCATTTCCAGTAAGCGCGTTCGGCTGCGACATTTCTGGGCCTGACGAGCAGAGTTGCCCGCTCTTCGGGGCGTCCAGCTAGAAATTCATCATGCAATACTCGGGCGATTCCTTGTCGCTTCCAAGTCTCGCGAACCAGTATTTCACTGATCGCCACCGTGCGCGAACCGGTTTCGGTGGTGAGATCACGAGCTTCTTGTCCGCTTCGACGTGGTGTCGGCCGAGGGCGGGAAGGACGGTCCCCGCCCGATCTGGTCGGGGACCGACTTCATACGCGGGTGCTACAGGGCGTCGTTCCGCACGGCACGCAGGAACGCCGACCATTCCGCCCGGTCGAAGGTGATGTGGCCGGCCTCTCGCCTCTTGGTGTCGCGGACGTCGGCGCGGTCGGCGTGCTCGCGGATCTCGACGCAGTTCGAGGCGCCGTTGCTGTAGCTGGACTTGTGCCACTGGTTGTCGTTCATGGGTGGCCTCTCGTCAGGTGAGTCAGTGTGGCGGCACCTCCAGATGTTCCCCGCTGCCATGTCAGAGAATCGGGCAACTCTCGGTCATGATGAAATCCCCGGCCGAAGCCAGGGGCGCGGGCGTATCCATCAGAGGACGCGAGTCAGGCTCGTCAAACCCGTCATAGATCGCACTTGCCCGCTTTGAAGTCCGTGACGAAGGCTTGCCAGCTCTTCATCGGGGTGAGGACGGTCGGCGCGGACGACGGATCTGGTACGCGGTTTTCTGTCTGACCTTGCGGAACAGCTCCGCCCCTACTGCTCGTCGCTGGCCGTGGAAGGGTGGTTGAAGCGGTCGAGTGTTCCTTGGTCCGTCGATGAACTCTGGAAGACCAGTTCCCATGGCCCGGTGTTCACTTCGAACTCTTTTCCGAAGCCGATCCATTTTCCCTGCATCCGGCGGCCGGTAGGGTCGGCGAGCAGTTGGATCGCACCGTGGTAGAGGGCGCCCTGGTAGTAGCCTTCGCGTTCGGTCTGCTCGGTCCAGGTTCCGGTCGCGACCTTGCCACTCACGGTGAGGTCCATTGTCATGGGTGAGGCGGAGGACTCGGGGAGGCTTCGCACGGTCAGGCGGTCGCCCTCTTGGCGGACCAGCGCGTAGTGGAGACCGGTATGCGCTGTTCCTCGTCCTGAGCTGTAGTACTCGTAACGCGAGAGCCAGACGCCGGAATAGTCGGTGTGGCCGCTGGTGGTGGCGTTCTGAGCGGCTGGGGAGGCGTTCTCTGTGGGGCCTGCGGTCGGTGTGGACTCCATGGTGCTTCCTGCGCTACCGGTGTCAGTGTGCGGTCTTGACGTGTTCGATGAACCGCGCCCACTCGGCAGCCGGGATCGCCAGGTGTCCCTGGTCCCGGTTCTTCGTGTCCCGGACCAGGACGGTCGGTCCTTCAGCCACTTCGACGCAGCTGCCACCAGAGCCGCTGTAAATGGACTTGTGCCACTGGATGTCGTTCATGGGCGGCCTCTCGTCAGGCGAGTCGGTGTGGCGGCACCTCCAAATGTTCCCGCTGCCAGCTCGGAGAACCCCACGGCCTACAGCAGGTGCGACCCCGGCCGAGGCCGGGGGTCGGTGTGGGGCGGGCGCTGTTCACAGACTGCGCCTGCTGGTAGTTGTCCGGCCGGCCTTGACGCCGCAGGTTTGCGCCACGACCATATTTGGCAAGCAAAGATTCGCAAATCCATGAAGACGGCGGCCATGCGACTGAGGTTCCTCGGGAAAGAATCGAACGTGGGCGAGTCACCCACCCTCTACGCCAGTGACCAGGGCACCTACATCGTGCAGGGGTACCGGGTTGGCACAGACCTGCTGGAGTCGCTGCGAGTACCCACTGGTCAGACCTGCGTGGAGATCTACACACGGCTGCTCACTCACCTGGAGAAGGACGGCCTGGTCGGAGGCGTGCGGATGGAACCGCCGATCGTCCGTGAGTCCGGTGATAGGTGCATCGTCCAGGGCGCCGTGGTGTCGGACGGCGACACCAGGTCGCAGATGCGAATCCCCGACCACGAAGACTGCGTTGAGATCCCGCGCGACCAGTTCGCGGCTCTCGTCCGGGAGCGCACCAGGTGAACCTGGTCAGCAGTGAGCAGCGCGATGCTCTCATCGACAGAGTCGAGTTGGACGCCTTCCGGCTGGAGTTGCGCGACACCTACCAGGTGTCGTTGGAAGACGGCCCGTATGCGGATTGGCTGGCGGGGCGGCCTGATGACCATGCGTGGATGGAACCGTGGCTGGCGCGGATCCGGCGGATCAGGGGGCGAGGTGCCCGGGTGCGCCGGGTTCGTGTGGTCACCGAGCCGTGGACCGACTACATCCGTTGGGAGCATGAGACGACTCCGGTCAATCTGGCCGCCGGTGAGGACATCCGGTGGCTGCCACGCCATACGGTTCCGGCCGGTGTCGTCTGGCCGTGCGGCGGCCGTGACTGGTGGCTGCTCGACGGTCGGATGGTGGCGGTCAGCCACGTCGACGGCGACGGCAGGATCGCCGGGGTAGAGGTGGTACGCCATAGACCTGTCGTCGCCGAGTGCGTGCGCCTTCGAGACCTGCTGTGGGACTCTGCAATCCCGCACGACGACTACTCCCTGCGCTGAACCATGTCTAGTACGAGCGCTCATCAAGCACGCGAGAAGTTCGGCGCCCGGTTGCGGGAGATCCGCAAGGGCGCTGGACTCACCGGTCAGGCCCTGGCCCGACACACCGGGTGGCACCTGTCCAAGATCAGTCGCATCGAGCACGGCAAGCAGAACATCACCGAGGACGACGTCCGTATCTGGTGCCAGTACTGCGATGCGCAGGAGCAGATGCCGGACCTGATCGCGACGGTACGGCACCTTGACGCGATGTGGATGGAGTGGCGCCGTTCCCTCCAGACCGGAACCCACCGCCGCCAGTACAGGTCCATCGCCTTGTACGACAGCACGACCCACTTCCGGGTGTGGGAACCCTTCCTCATCTGGGGAACGCTTCAGACCGCCGAGTACGCAGGCGTGGTGCTGAGCAATGCTGTCCGGTTCTACGAGCTGCCCGACGACGTCGATGAAGGGGTGGCCGCCCGGATGGAGCGGCAGCAGTACTTGTACCGGGGGCACCGTCGCTTCAGTGCGTTGATCAGCGAACGCGCGCTGTACACCAACATCGGCGGTTCTGACGTGATGGTCGGCCAGCTCGACCGGCTGCTCGCCGTGATGAGCCTGCCTCGACTCAGTCTCGGCATCGTGCCAGCAGCGGCGCCCCATCGGCTCACGGTCGAACACGGATTCGTCATGTTCGACGACCGGATGGTCATGGCCGAGACGCTGTCGGCGGAGATGACCATCACCCAGCCCCGAGAGATCGCCCTGTACGCACGTGCCCATGCCATCTACGCGGAGATGGCCGTCTACGGCGGAGCCGCCAAACAACTCATCTCACAGGCACTTGCCGACTGGACTTCGCGCAAACATTAGCAAACTCCTTGAGTGGCTTCCTCAGACCGCCATACCTTCGGGTCATGGCGAGCACCAACTGGCACCTCGTCTGAGCAAGCCGAATATAAAAGGGTCGTCCCGCGATGGTGCGTCCGTACCTGCTCGCTCATGAGCGTGCGCAGCTGGCCGCGGCGGTGTCCCGGTGATCGCGGCGGAGTCGGCCGTCCTGGCGCCGGTACCGGCGGCCGTGGAATCGGTGTGCGAATTCCCGGGCGACCCCGAGTCGGTGGGTCTGGTTCGGGCCTGGGTGCAGCGGGAGCTGGTCGCGGAGCGGGCGGGATTGTCGGCGGTGCCGGTGGATGTGGTGCATCTCGGCGTCCTGCTGGTGGCGGAACTGGCCGCGAATGCCGTCCAGCACAGTGACAGTTTCCGCACCGGCGGGATGTTCGCGGTGCATGTGGAGCGTGAGCGCAGCCGGGTGCGGGTGGCGGTGAAGGACGAAGGGCCCGCAGACGGGTACCTGCCCAAGGTCGTGCATGTCGACCGCGCACGGCTACCACTTCGATTCCTCAGGGACCACGGTCTACTTCGAGTTGGACTGGGAGGGCTGCGACCCCGACCACTTCCCCGTGCACCGGCCCAACTGACCGCCACCGGCACCATCCGCCCGGTATCCCTGACCGGCGCCGTCTGACCGGTCCTTGACCGGTCTCTCGATGATCCGCCGCTGCCGTCACGCATGGCGCGGCCCCGTAATCGTCCCGGTCGCGGGGGTCGAGCGGCCGCCCGCCCCCTGTCCTGCCCCAGAACGGGGGCGGCGCGGCCCGAGGGGGAGGCTCCCCCGCGACCGGGACCACCACACCCACGATCCGTCCACTTCCGGCATGCCCACCCATGCCCGAGTCCCTGAGGAAACCCGTATGCCCGTTCCCGACTTGGTGCCGCTGGGAGAGGCCGCTCGCCTGACCGGACGCACGCCGCAGGCGATCAAGGAGATGGCCGAGGCCGGTGAGGTCTTCGCCGTGCACGTCAGCGGCCACTACTACTTCGACCCCGACCGCCTGCCCGAGCGACCTGCCTTGCCCGAAGAGCTCCAGGGCGAGCTGCCCGAGCTGATGACCGCCCAAGAAGTGGCGCACCTGTTCCGCGTCCACCCCAAGACCGTCTCCAGCTGGGCCCGCCAAGGCAAGCTCACCTACATCCGCACCCTCGGCGGACACCGCCGCTACACCGCCGACGACGTCCACCACCTCCTCAACCAACAACACCACACCGAGGAAGAAGGCCGATCATGATCCAAGAACCCCGCCCCCTGCACGCCGTCCACCCCCACGGAGCACTCGCCACCACCCTCCAGCACCTCACCCTCACCCTCGCCATCCCCCGACTAACCGACGACCCCGCCGGCTGACGCCCTGACCAGCCCAACCGCCCGACCGCGCCATGGTCCGGCCAAGACTCGGCCAAGGCGCCGCGCGGCCGCCGGTTCGGGGGGCGCGTCGCGGCGCACGCTTGGCGAGGCGCCGGCCGCACGCGGGCGGCGCGCTCCCGTACCCGTCCGTCCGAAGGGACACCGTATGAACCGCTGCGCCGCGGCCCTCGCTCTGCTCGCCGCCTGCGCGCTGGCCGCGCTCACCGCCGCCCCGGCCGCCGCCGGGGAACTGGTCGACATCACCGCCTCGCACCTCATCTGCGGCATGCTGGGCGGCGACTCGACCCTCAACGGCTGCGTCGCCGAATGAACGGTGCCGCGGGCGGCAGCCACCGGGCCGCCCGCGGCACCGTTCGGCCGCCGCACCGTGGGGTGCGGCGGCCGGGGGCGGGACGGCAACCGGGTGCCGCTCCGCACCCACCGGCTCACACCGTGACGACGACCTTCCCGGAGGCGTGCCCCTGCTCCAGGTAGCCGACGGCGGCGGGGATCTTGTCGAAGGGGTAGGTGCGGTCGATCACCGGGGTGACCTCGCCGGACTCGATGAGCCCGGTCAGGGTCTCCAGCATGGCCTTCTTGTCGGTGCGGCTGAGCACATTGGTCAGGGCGGCGCGCTGGGACAGCAGCGGGGCGAGCGCGAGGCCGGCCATGACGTGGCCCATCGGCTGCACCCAGCGGCCGGGCGGCCCGCCGACGACGACGTAGCCGCCCTTCGGGGCGAGCGCCCGGCGGCAGGCGGGCATGGAGCGGCTGCCCGCGATGTCCACCACCAGGTCGTGGTGCCGGCCGGTGCGGGTGAAGTCGGCGACGGTGTAGTCCACGACATCGTCGGCGCCGATCGACTTGACCATCGTGACGTTGCGGGGGCCGCACACGCCGGTGACGCTCGCGCCGAGCGCCCGGGCGATCTGGACGGCGAAGGTGCCCACCCCGCCCGAGGCGCCGTTGACCAGCACCCGGTGCCCGGACCGGACGCCGCCGTCGTCGCGCACGGCGACCAGGGCGGTGTTGGCGGCCAGCGGCACCGCCGCCGCCTGCTCGAAGGACAGGTTCCGCGGCTTGCGGGCCAGCAGCTCCGCCCGGACGCACGCGTACTCGGCGAAGCCGCCCCCCTCCACCATCGCGAAGACCTCGTCGCCGGGGGCGAACTCCGTCACCTTCGCGCCGGCCTCCGCCACCGTCCCCGCCAGGTCGGCGCCCAGGACGGGGATCTTGGGCCGCCGCAGCCCCAGCTCGCCCAGGACGCGGGCGACGCGCGGCTCGCCGCGCATGTTGTGCCAGTCGTAGGGGTTCACGGAGGTGGCGTGCACCCGCACCAGGACCTCGTCGTCGCCGGGGACCGGCCTGGGGACGTCCTCGAGTCGCAGGGAGTCGGGTGAGCCATAGGAACGCTGTACATACGCCTTCATCGGGGTCTCCTCATGTCTGGTGCGGAGAGGTGGTGCGGCCGGGACGGCCACCGGATGATCAGTTCGGCCACCGCGAGGTTGATGACCCAGGCCGCCGCCATCAGCAGCGCCTTGCCGGTCTCGCCGGGCGGGCCCACGAGCAGGAGCCACGGGATCGGCGTGAACGCCTGGGTGCCGGCGCCCAGGCCGATCGCGTAGCCGCGGATCATCCAGGCCCGGTGCCGGGCGAAGTCGCGCCGCCGGACCGCGGCGAGGCCGAGGACGATGAACAGGGCCATGGCCGAGCCGAACAGCAGCCGGAAGGCCGCCAGCAGCTCGCCGTCGATGGCGGGAAAGCTGTAGGTCAGCGTCATCCACAGCCCGGTGAGCGCCGCGGCGAGCCCGCACGGCACCAGCAGCCGCCCGGCCGCGCGGTGCCATCCGGGCCGGCGGCGCCGGATGGCGGGGACGAACTGGAAGGCGCCCAGGACGCAGTAGACGGTGGCGCTGACGGCGTGCACCACCACGGGCAGCGGCGCGGTGACGAAGCGCGCGTTCTCCGGGGTCAGTTCTCCGCCGGCCAGGTCGGTCAGCCGGAGGACGCCGCCGGCCGCCGGCACGGCGCTGAGCAGGAGCAGCCCGGCGGGTATCAGCCAGTCCGCCGGGGTGGTGCGGCCGCGCCGCCCGGCCCGGCCGGGTGGCCGCCGGCCCGCCGACGTTCTCTCTTCGGTCATGCTCCGAGCATGCTCGCCGGAGCGGCGCGGCCCATCGGTGGAAAGGCGCGACCCGGAGCGGACCTTAGGCCGACGGCCGGCTCGTACTTTCGGCCGGTGCCGCCGCCCGGCGGGTGCCGTCAGTCGCGGACGCGCCCCGTCTCGTAGGCCCACATGGCGATCTCGACCCGGTTGCGGGCGCCCAGCTTGGCCATCAGGTTGGCGATGTGGGCCTTGACGGTGCTCAGCGAGATGTGCAGGTCGCGGGCGATCTCGCTGTTGGTCCTCCCCCGCGCCACGGTCCGCAGCACCTGCTCCTCGCGCTCGGTGAGCGCTTCGACGGGCCGGGCCGGCGGCGCGGCGGGCCAAGCGGCGGCGAAGGCGCCGAGCAGCCGCGCGGTGACGCTGGGGGCGATGAGCGCGTCGCCGGTGGCCGCGGCGTGCACCGCCTGGGAGAGCAGCGCGGGACCCGCGTCCTTGAGCAGGAAGCCCCGGGCACCGGCCCGCAGGGCGGCGTAGACGTAGTCGTCCAGGTCGAAGGTGGTGATGACGACGACGGCCAGCGGGTCGGCCACGCCCGGCCCCGCCAGGGCGCGGGTGGCCGCTATGCCGTCCAGGACGGGCATCCGGATGTCGAACAGGCACACGTCCGGGCGCAGCCGCCGGGCGAGTTCGACGGCCCGCCGCCCGTCGGCCGCCTGGCCGACGACCTCGATATCGGGCTGCGCGTCCAGGATCATCGCCAGGCCGGTGCGGGCGATCTCCTGGTCGTCGGCGACGACCACCCGAATGCTCACGCCGCCGTCCCGTTCCTGGGCAGCACGGCGGTCACGGTCCAGCCCCGGTCGGGGCCGGGCCCGGCCTCGCAGCTGCCACCGAGCAGCCCCGCGCGCTCCATCATGCCGATGATCCCGTAGCCCGGCGCGGCGGCCGGGCGGGCGGTGCCGGTCTCGCCGTCGTCGCTGACGCTCAGCCGCACGGAGCTGTCGTCGGCGGCCACCCGGACCTGGATCCGGGTGGCGTGCCTGGCGTGCCGCCGCGCGTTGGTGACCGCCTCCTGGGCGACGCGGTAGACGGCCGCCCCGACCGGCGGCGGCAGCCCGTCGAGGTCGCCGGAGACCTCCACGTCGACGGCAGGGCCGGCGCCGGCGCGGCTCGCGAGCCGCTGGAGGTCGGCGAGGCCCCGGCCGGGCTCCAGCTCGGCCGGCTCGTCCTTGCGCAGCACCCGCACCAGCGCGCGCATCTCGGTGAGGGTGCGCGACGCCTCGGCCTCGATCACCCGCAGCGCCTCGACGGCGGCCTCGGGCCGCGCGGGGGCGGTGGCGATGCCCGCCTGGGCGCGGATCGCCATCGCCGACACGTGGTGGGCGACGGTGTCGTGCAGGTCGCGGGCCAGCCGCTCGCGTTCGAGCAGCCGCACCCGCTCGAACTCGCGCGTCCTCGCCCGCGAGCGGTACCGGAAGGCCAGTCCGAGGGCGAGGGTCGCGAAGACCACGACGAAGCCGCCGACCGCGTCGGCGACGACGAGGTGCCCGAGCAGCACCGAGGAGCCGACCCCGGCCAGCATCAGCGCCAGCCCTGCCGCGACCTCGCGCCCCGAGCCCCACCGGAACAGCGCGTAGGGCACCAGCAGGAAGCACGCGAGCGTGTACGCCTCCAGGGAGCCGCCGGTCAGCAGCGAGAACAGGGTGGTGGCGGTGAAGCAGATCCCGAGCACGGCCAGCGGCCTGCTCCGCCGCCACGGCAGCACGGCGACCAGCCCGACCACGATCGCCACCGTCACGAACCGCCATGGCAGCTCGGGCCGCAGCACGCCTTCCAGCACCGCGAGCGGCGCGAACACGCCTACCAGCGCCCAGTCGCGCCATCCGGGGGGCGGTGGGTGGGCGGGCCGGGGCTCATCCCACACGGACCGCAGCAGCGCGAGCACCCCACCATGGTAGGGAGAAAGACCCGGTCGCGGATCGGCCCAAAGTACGACGGACCGCCCGGCCGGCGCCGCGGCAGGGCGCCCTCCGGCACCGCCGCGCTCCGTCCGGAGGCCCGCGCCCGGCGCGACGGGCGCCGGCACACTCGCCCTCACCGGTTCGGCGAACAATTCGACGCACATTTCCGACCATTTCCGATTCACGAGCGAGCTACTCACGAAATGATTGATCAAACCGCCGACCAGGCGGTTTGACACGTCCGGCGATCGGAGAAAACTGCCGTGCGCACATTTTCACCGGAACGGATGCGGCTACGGCGGGCGGAACGACACGGCGCCGGGACCCGGAATCCGTCCGAACCATTGAGCACCGCGGACACGTACCGGCGGCCGCCCCGCCCCGGCCCGTGTCCGCCGGACGCGGAGGGATCACGATGCGGGCTCGTACGGCCTGGTGGGTCGGCCCGGTCAACGCCTGGCTGGACCGCAGGGCGGCGGACGCGCGCCGCTCGCCCGAGGAGTCCTTCGACCGCATCGCGGCCGCGGCCGCGCGCCGCGAGGGCACGGCGGCGGAGGCCGTGGACCCGGACTTCGTCGCCGACCTGCGTCTCCTGCACGGATTCGTGCATACCGACGCGGAGGTGGCCGCGCTCGGCCGGCGCGCCTTCGACGGCGAGATCGGCCGGCACCTGGCGAACCGCCTGCGCCTGGACCGGGCCGAGGCGCGGGACCCGGAGGCCGCCGCGCGGCCGGTCGAGCGGCCGGTGTTCGTCGTGGGGCTGCCGCGCAGCGGCACCACCCTGATGCACCGGCTGCTGGCCGCGCCGTCGGAGCACCGGGCGCCGCTGCTGTGGGAGCTGCTGGCCCCGGGCCGGCCCGACGCCGGACGCGCCGAGCTGCGGCGCCGCCGGGCCGCGGGGAGGCTCATGGTGGCCCAGGCGCTCTCCAGCACCCCCGCCCTGCGCGATATGCACCCGCTGCGCGCCGACGCCCCCGAGGAGTGCACCCACCTGCTGCCGCACAGCTCCTGGCACTGCACCCGGGCCCGGCTGCCCGAGTACGGCGCGTGGCTGGCCCGGCGCGACTTCACCGCCGACTACGGCTACCTGGGGCGGCAGCTGCGGGTGCTGAGCGGACCGGGGCCCGAGCGCCGCTGGGTGCTGAAGTCGCCCTTCCACCTGTGCCACCTGGAGGCGCTGCTGTCGGCCTTCCCCGATGCCGTCGTGGTGTGGACGCACCGCGACCCCGCGCGGGTGATGGCCTCGTGGTGCAGCATGGTCGAGGCCCTGCGCGGCGTGTTCACCCGCGGGGCGGACCCGGCCGACCTGGGCGAGGAGTGGCTGCGGACCTGGTCGGCCGCTGTCGCGAAGGCCATGGCGGTACGCGAGGCCGCCGGCCCCGCCCGCTTCGTCGACGTCGACTACCGCGAACTCACGGCGGACCCGGCGGGGACCGCCGAGAAGGTGTGCGCCCGGATCGGCGCCGTCTGCGACGGGCCCGCCCGCCACCGGATGGCCGAGGTGGCCCGGTGGCCGGGCGGGCCCCGCAGCCGGCACCGCTACTCGGCGGAGCGGTACGGGCTCGACGCGGACCGGGTCCGTGCCGCCTTCGCCCCCTACCTGGCCGCCTTCGGACCGACCGCCTGACCGCCGCCCGCCGCCGCGCCGGGCGGCTCCGCCGGGCCGAGCCAGCGGTCCAGCGAGGCGGCGGTCGCGGGCAGGTTGTCGACGTGCAGGTTGTGCCCGGCGTCGGGCACGGTGTGCACCTCGAAGCCGCGCGCCCGCAGGTCGCTTTCGTCCAGGGCCGCGGAGTAGCCGGACCGCTCCGCGAACTGCACCAGCACCGGCGCCGCTGACGGGTCCGGAGTGGCGGGCGTGTCGAAGCGGCGGAGGTCCAGCAGGGTGCGCGGGTCCCAGCAGGCCCGGGCCGCCTCGTGGTCGCGGACGTCCTGCGCCGTCCAGCGCTCGCCCGGCGCGGCGGCCGCGTCGGCGAGGTAGTCCGCCGCGACCTGCGGCAACTCCTCTCCGACCACGTTCCAGTAGGGCTCGGCGTAGACGACGCGCCGGGGTGCGAGCCGCGGCGCCGCCAGGCTGAGGACGACGGTGCCGTAGGAGTGGCCGAGCGCCAGGTCGACTCCTGCCGGCACCGTCTCGGCCACGTCGGCGGCCAGGGCCGCGGGGCTGTAGTAGCCGCGCGGGCTGCGGCCGTGCCCGCGCAGGTCGACGGCGAGCACCCGGTAACCGCGCCGCACCAGTTCGGCCGCCAGCCGGTTGAAGGTCCTGGAGTCCACGGCCATGCCGTGGACGAGCAGGGCGGTGCGCTCGCCCGCCCCCCACTCCCGCGTGTGCAGCCTCACGGCGCCGCCTCCGTCCGCACCGCGACGGCGGCGAGCCGCCGCCGGGCTGTGACGCGCTCGGCCAGATCGGCGACCGACGGGCTGGACCCGACCTCGACGGGCGACAGCTCGCAGCCGAGTTCGGCGCGGATGCCGAGGACCAGCTCGGTGGCCATGATGGAGTCGATGCCGAGGTCGGCCAGGCGGCGGGTGCGGTCCACTCCGTCCGCGCCGGTGCGCATGACGCGGGCGATCACACCGACCAGGATGTCCTCGACCCGCCGTCCGCACTCCTCCGGCGGCAGCTCGTCGAGCCCGGCGGCCGGCACCGTGCCGGCCTCCCCGCCGGTCCGCGGCGCGAACCCGGCCAGCCTGGTCTGCGTGTGGAAGTTCGGGCTGAAGGAGGCGAAGCGCGGCCAGTCCATCTCGGCCACCGCGACGACGGCGG
This sequence comes from Allonocardiopsis opalescens, assembly GCF_003002095.1. Classification (GTDB taxonomy): domain Bacteria; phylum Actinomycetota; class Actinomycetes; order Streptosporangiales; family Streptosporangiaceae; genus Allonocardiopsis; species Allonocardiopsis opalescens. The sequence continues at coordinate 288,873 of NZ_PVZC01000007.1, forward strand.
CGTGCCGGGCGAGAGCGGCCTCCAGCTCGTCCAGCGCCGTCGCCGAGTCGATCGCGCCGATGCCCCTGCGGCCCATGGCCGCGCCCATCCCGCCGCGTGCCACCACCCCGGTGTCGCCGATCGCGCCCCAGCCCATGGCCAGGCCGGGCAGCCCGGCGGCGCGGCGCTCGCGCACCAGCGCTTCGAGGTAGGCGTTGGCCGCGACATAGGCCGCCTGGTTGCCGCTGCCCACGGTGGTGGCGATGGACGAGTAGACCACGAAGAAGTCGAGCTCGCGGCCGCGGGTGAGCCGGTCGAGCAGCTCCGCGCCGCGCACCTTGGGCGCGAGCACGGTGCGCAGGTCGTCGTCGGAGGTCTCGGTGAGGGGCGCGTCGGCGAGCACCATGGCGGCGTGCACGACGCCGCCCAGCCGCCGCCCCGGTCCGGTCAGCTCCTCCAGCAGCGCCCGCAGCGCCGCCTCGTCGGTCACGTCGACCGCGTGCGCCGTGGCCTCCGCGCCGCTCGCGCGCAGCTCGGCCAGCAGGGCGGGCGCCTCGGGCGCGCCGGCGCCGCGCCGGCCCACCAGGGCGAGGCGACGCGCGCCGCGTTCGGCCAGCCGGCGGGCGGTGGCCGCGCCGAAGCCGCCCAGGCCGCCGGTGACCAGGTAGACCGCGTCGGCGTCCAGCCGGATCCGGGCGGCCGGCCGCGCCGCGGCCGGGGCGCGGTCGAGCGCGATGACGGTGCCGCCGGTGCCGCCCGGGTCGGCGAGCGCCCGGTAGGCGGCGGCGAGGTCCTCGGCCGGGTGGGCGGTGTAGGGCGCCGGGACGGCGTGGCCGGAGCGCACGGACGCGATCGCGTCCGCGAAGCAGGCCCGGGCCAGGTCGGGCCGCTCGACGATCATCGCGTGCACGTCGACGGCGGCGGCGGAGCCCAGGACGGAAGGCGACGGCGCGCCGCCGGCCGGCCGTGCTGGCCCCGCGGCGACGAAGCGGCCGCCGGGCCGCAGCAGCTCGCCGGCCAGGTGCGGGTCGGCGGTGCCGGACGTGTCCAGCACGATGTCCACACCGCCGCCGGTCAGCGCCGCGATCCGCCGCGCGAGCTCGTCCGGCTCAGGGTCGAGCACGTGGTCGGCGCCCGACAGGGCGAGCAGGTCGCGGGCGAGGGCTGAGGCGCCGACGGCGATCACCCGCGCCCCGGCGCCCCGGGCGTGGCGCAGCGCCGCCAGTTCGGTCGGGCCCGCGCCGCCGAGGAGCAGCAGCGTCTCACCCGGGCGCGGCCGCGCGGTGTGCCGCAGGGCGTACTCGACGGTGAGGAGGGCCGTGGGCAGCACGGCCGCGGCGGCGAAGGGCATCTCCGCGGGGATCGTCCCGACCAGGCCGGCGTCGGCGGCGACGTGGGAGGCGGCCGCGCCTGGGGCCAGCGCGAACACCCGGTCGCCCCGGGCGAAGCCGGTCACCCGCTCCCCCACCGCGACGACCACGCCCGCGCAGTCCGTACCGACCGTGTAACCCGACTCGAGCGGGCTGGCCGGCCGCACCGCGCCGGACGCCTCCATGGCGTCGCGGCGGGTCAGCCCGACCGCCCGTACCTCGATGGCGACCTGCCCGGGGCCGGGTTCGACGGCCGCTCGCTCGGTCCAGTCGAGCCGGTGGTGCGGCCCCGGCCGGCGCAGCCGGAGCACGGCGGGCGCCGGCTCGGCGGCGGGGGGCACGGCGGTCTCGCGGGGCGCGAAGCGGCCGCCGTCGAGGATGATCTCGTCCTCGCCGTCGGGGTCGAGCAGTTCGCGGGCGAGCAGGGCGGCGTCGCGCTCGGCGTCGCCGCCGGGGCGCAGCGCCACCTTGCGCACCGCCATGCCGGGGTTCTCGTTGGCCAGCACGCGGCAGGCGCCCCACGCCGCCGCGTGGCCGAGCGCGAAGGGCGGCTCGGCCCCGGGCGGGAAGCCGCTCGGGCGGGTGACCAGCCACAGGGCCGGCAGCGCGCCGGCCGGCGACCGCTCCGCCGCGGCGGCGACCGACCGCAGCACGGCGATGCGCCGCACCGCGTCCTCCACCGTGTCCGCCGTCCGCCCGTCCGGTCCATCGCCCAGCACGATGACCAGGCCGGACGCCTCGGTGTGCTCGGTCCAGGCCGGGACCAGTCCGTCCGCGCCGGTGCGGACGACGGCACCGCCCGGCTCGGCCAGCCGCGCGCCGAGCGCGTCGGCCAGGCCCTCGGCGCCGGGCTCGGCGGCGACGATCCAGCTCGCCGGCCGCGCCTCGGCGGCGTCGGGCGCCGGCCTGCCGGCGGCCGGGTCGACGGGGCCGCGCCGGGCGAGCAGCACCGAGATCTCGTCCTCGGGATCGGTGCTCGCCGGGACCACGTCCGCGAAGCCCGCGTCGGCGATCACGTCGAGCCACCGGTCGCGGGGCAGCAGCGGCAGGGGGCCGCGCAGTTCCGTGTCGGAGTAGTTCCAGAACCCGTCCAGCAGCCCGAAGCTCATCCCGATGCTGTCCAGCTCGTGCAGTTCGACGCAGAGCAGGTGACCGCCCTCGTCCAGCAGGCCGGCGAGGCGACGCAGCGTCGCCCGCACGTCGGTGGTGGCGTGCACCGAGTTGGCCGCGACCACCACGTCGAAGCCGCCCGGGGCGAAGCCCTGCTCGGCCGGATCCTTCTCCAGGTCGAGCAGCCGGTAGTCGACGAAGTCGTAGCGGGCGAACTGCTTCTTGGCCGGGTCGACGAAGTACGGGGTCAGGTCGGTGAACACGTAGCGGGTGCGCTCCGGCGGCAGCACCGGGAGCAGCGCGGCGGTGAGGGAGCCGGTGCCCGCGCCGACCTCCAGGACGCGCAGCGGCCGGTCCGCGGGCCGGTGCGCCGCGATGGCGGCCAGCAGCGCGGCCGCCTCCTCGTTCATCTTCCTGGTGGCGTGCAGCTCGCGGTAGACGTGTTCGAGCAGCCGCGTCTGCCCGAGGACGACCAGGTCCATCGGGTCGTGCTCGCCGCGCAGCGCGGCGGCCAGGTGGCGGCCGCAGCGGCCGAGCAGCAGCAGCGCGCCGTCGAGCTCGGGGAAGTCCGCGAGGGCCCGGCGGAAGGACTCCACCGGCGTCGGCCGCCCGCACACCCGCCAGCGCGGCGCCTCGGGCGTGCCGAGCGCGTCGACCAGCCCCTGCCTGCTCGCGCAGTGCGCGAGCACGTCCAGGTAGCGCGCGTACTTGGGCAGGACGCCGCGGGCGACGAGGTCGGCCGCGGTGAACACCGCGCCGGCCGCCGCGAACTCCGCCAGCGCCCCGGCGGCGAAGTGTCCGCCGGCCTCCATGAGCGCGCGGCGGGCCGCGACGGCGCGCGGGGTGCGCACCAGGCGGTGCGCCGCGGCCAGCCGGTCCGCCGCCGAGGCGACCAGTTCCGCGGGGCTCGGCGACAGGACGGGGACCTCCGCCGGGCCGGGCCGGGGCACGGCCCGGCGCACCGTGGTGTAGCGCCGCTCGGCGGCGGCGCCGTCCTCCACGCGCCGCAGCCGGTAGCCCTCGATCTCCACCGCCGCGGTGCCGTCCTCGTCGGCGATGAGCAGGTCGAGTACGGCCTCGTCGCCGCTCATCCCGACCACGCGGAGGTGGACGAGCCCGTCCGCCGCCGGGCGGCGCCAGGCGCGGAGCGCGTCGACCCCCGCCGGCAGGAACAGCTGCCCGGAACTGAACCCGGCCAGCAGGGCCGCCGTGGTGTGCAGGGCGCCGTCGAGGACGACCGGGTGCGCCTCGAAGCCGTCGGCCGGGTGCTCGCACCGGTAGCGCGCCAGCCCCTCGCCGGTGCCGACGTGCACCTCGCGGACGATCCGGAAGGCGGGGCCGTGCTGGATGCCGAGGCCGCGCATGAGCGCGTAGACGCGTTCGGCCTCCCAGCGGCCGCCGTCCAAACGGGCGCGGAGCGCGGCGGGGTCCAGGTCGGCGGGGCGGCGCTCGGGCCGCTCGCGCACCCGCGCCCGGGCGTGCACCCGCCAGTCGCCCGCGGTCCCGGTGCGGCCCGCGACCCGCAGCACGCCGTCCGCGCCCACCGATACCTGGGTGCGCACGTCCATCTCCGGGTCGTCCCAGGCCAGGGCGAGCAGGGACAGCACCTCAAGGCCGGCCACCTCGACGGGCGCGCCGAGCGCGCGCCGGCCGGCCGCCAGCGCCATCTCGGCGTAGCCCATCAGCGGCATGACGACCGCGTCGCGGACCTTGTGGTCGGCCAGCCACGGCAGGAGGGCGGGCTCCAGCCGGTTGGTCCAGGTCGGCTCCATCACCGGCGCCCGCTCGCCGAGGAGAGCGTGCTCCAGGGCGGGGTGCTCGGCGCGGGGCGCCCACCAGTTCGGGTCGCCGTTCCAGTGCGGCTCGCGCCGCCAGGGGTAGCGGGGCAGGTCGACCACGCGTCCGCGGTCGGGCAGCAGCGCCTCCCAGTCGACCTCGGCCCCGCAGGCGATGACGTCGGCCGCGGCGGCGTCCAGGGCGGCGGCCTCGCCGCCCTCGGGGGCGCGCTCCGGCCGGGTCAGCGTGGCCACCACGGCGCCGTGCCGCTCCGCCCCGGCCGTCAGCCGCCGCAGGTAGCCGCCGAGCACCGGGTGCGGGCCGATCTCCACGAAGACGCCGCAGCCCTCCCTGGCCAGCCGGCGCACCGCCGCGGCGAACAGCACCGGCTCCCTGACGTTGCGCCACCAGTACCCGGCGTCCAACTCGTCCCCGGCGACCGGCGAGCCGGTGACCGTGGAGACGAGCGGGATGCGCGGCTCGGCGGAGCCGAGCCCGGCCAGGTCCGCCATGACCTGCGCCTCGATCGGGTCCATCGCGCGGCTGTGGAAGCCGTAGTCCAGGTCGAGCGCGCGGAACGGCGCCTCCTGCAGCCGGAGCCGTTCGCCGAGTTCGGCGAGGGCGGCGGGATCGCCGGAGACGGTCACGTCGGTGTCGCTGTTGACGGCGGCGATCTCCAGCCGCCCGGCGAAGGCGGCCAGCTCCTTCTCGGCCCGCGCGACCGACAGGCCGACCGCCGCCATCCGGCCGGTGCCCGCGGTCCGTCCCTGGGCCCGGCTGCGCGCCGCGATCACCCGCGCCGCCGTGGCGAGGTCGTAGGCGCCTGCGGCGTGGGCGGCGGCGACCTCGCCGACGCTGTGCCCGGTGGCGGCGGCCGGCCGCACTCCCCGCTCGGCGAGCGCGGCGACCAGGCCGACCTGGAGGGCGAACAGGGCGGGCTGGGCCACCTCGGTCCTGGCCAGGCCGGACCGCTCCGGCGGTGCCGTCAGCTCGTCAAGGACCGACCAGCCGAGTTCGGGCCGGAGCACGGCGTCGGCCTCGGCGACCGCGGCGCGGAAGACGGGGTCGGCCTCCAGCAGCGCGGCGCCCATGCCCGCCCACTGGGAGCCGTTGCCGGAGAAGACGAAGGCGACGCCGCGCGCCGCGGTGGCGGTGCGCACGGCGCGGCCGGGCGCGGCGGCGAGCGCCCGCAGCCGCCCGGCGGCCTCGGCCGGCGTCGCGGCCAGCACGGCGGCCCGGTGCTCGTGGCCGCCGCGCCGGCGGCAGGAGGTGTAGCTCAGGTCGTAGAAGTCCTCGGTGGGCGCCGCCGCCAGCCGGTCGGCCATGTCGGCGGCGGCCCGCGCCGCCGCCTCGCCCGTGCGCGCCGACACCAGCACCGGCAGCCGCCGCCGGGAGCGCGGCTCGGCCCGCTCGGCGGGCGGCGGCTCGGCCAGCACGACGTGCGCGTTGGCGCCGCCGATCCCGAAGGAGTTCACCCCGACGACGGCGCGCCGCCCCGGTTCAAGCCGCCGCGCCGTGCGGACGGGGTCCAGGCCGAGGCCGGCGAAGTCGATGGCGGGGTTGAGCGTGTCCGCGTGCAGCAGCGGCGGGACGCACCTCTCGCGCACCACCAGGACGGACTTGAGCAGGCCGGTGATGCCCGCGGCGCCCTCCAGGTGGCCGAGGTTGGTCTTGACCGAGCCGATCGGCAGCGGCCCTTCGGTGCGGGCGACGCCCAGGGCGCGGCCGACCGCCTCGCACTCCACCGGGTCGCCGGTCGGCGTGCCGGTGCCGTGGGCCTCGAAGTAGGCGAGTTCGTCGGGGGCGACTCCCGCACGCGCGTAGACCTCGCGCAGCAGCGCCGCCTGTCCCGCCGCGCTCGGGCGGGACAGGCCGCCCTCGGTGCGGCCGTCGCAGTTGGTGCCGGTTGCCATGATGACCGCGTGCACGCGGTCGCCCTCGGCCAGGGCGTCGTCGAGCAGCTTGAGCAGTACCAGCCCGCCGCCCTCGGAGCGGACGTAGCCGTCGGCCCCGGCCGAGAAGGTCTGGCAGCGGCCGCGCCGCGAAAGGACCTGCCCCTTCGCCGCCAGCACGAACTCGTAGGGGTTGATCAGCACGTTCACGCCGCCCGCGATCGCCATCCGGCTGCGGCGGTGCACCAGGCTCTCGCAGGCCTGGTGCACCGCGATCAGCGAGGACGAGCAGGCGGTGTCGACGGTGGTGCTGGGACCGCGCAGGTCGAAGTGGTAGGACACCCGGTTGGGCACCGAGGTCCCGGCCGTGCCGCACACGGTGTGCGCGTCGAGCGTGTCCGGGTTGTGCTGCTGGAGGGCGCCGTAGCCGTACTGGTAGACGCCGATGTACACGCCGGTGTCGGAGCCGGCCAGCGCCGCCGGGTCCATGCCCGCGTCGTCCAGCGCCTCCGCCGCCAGGTCGAGCATGATGCGCTGCTGCGGGTCTATCCGGCTCGCCTCCCGCGGCGAGACGCCGAAGTAGCCGGCGTCCCAGCCGGCCAGGTCGTCCAGGTAGCCGCCGGTGAAGGAGTAGGTCCGCCCCGGGCGCGCCCGGTCGTCCGACAGGTACCGCGCCTCGTCGAAGCGCCCGGGGGGCGGCGGCGTGATCAGGTCGCGCCCCTCGGCCAGGGCAGACCACAGACCGGACAGATCGACGATTCCACCCGGAAGCCGACAAGCGGCGCCGACGACAGCAATTGCATTAGGACCGAAATCCGGCCACCGACCCATAGCGATCCTTCAGGAGAGAAAGGCGTGAAGCGTCACGGAAAGCCGGTAATCCGCGCGAGCGGACAGCTTGCCCTTTCCCATGGAACCACAGGCCGATAGGACCGGAAGACGGTTCGAGGAATAAAGAATTGTCGGTCCGATACGGCGGCCGCGAAATCGCGCCACATAATCGCCAAAGGGTCGAAATGCGGTTCGATCGCCGGGCGTGTCCCAGTCGACCCGGGCCACCTCCGGGGCCGCCGGATCACCGACCAGCGCGGCGGCCACCTGGCCGATCAGGCTCTCGGCGTTCTCCGGCTCGGCGAGGTAGGCGTTCTTGTCCGGCGGGTCGACGCAGCAGTGGGCCCGGACGTAGACGACGCGTTCGAGCAGTTCGGGGAGTGCGTTGCCGACCCCGCTCACGGTGACGCCGCCCTGCCGGCGGACCCGGCGCGGCCGTGAGGCGGTGGCGGCGCGCGGGCCGCCGGGACCGGAAGGGGCCGTCCCGGCGGCCCGGCGCCCGGTATCAGCGGGCCGGCACGACGGCGACGTGCCACCAGGAGGTCCAGCCGCGGCACAGGACGTAGGCGATGACGGTGGCCACGGAGACGCCCAGGTCGATGAAGCCCGCCTGGACCGCGTCGGGCACGTCCCCGTAGGAGAAGTACAGAATGGTCACCACGATCTTGTGGAACAGCACGAGTTCCCATACGCCCGGCAGGCTGCGCGGCCAGAACACCAGCAGCGCCCACATACCGGCGAAGACGACGTATCCGAGCGTCCGCCAGGTCTCGACCACGAGCGTTTCATCGGGGGCGTTCAGTACGATCAGAATTCCGTTGGCCAGGGCCACGAGGGTGGCGAGCACGTTGAGAACGTTGATTCCACGGCCGATGCGGTCCTGTGTGCGTGTGGGCGCGTCGGCGGGAGCGGTCGGGGTTACCGGTGTCATGACAATATCCTTTCGGTGGCCTCGCGGCACGACAGAGCCACCATTCATGCAGTAATGGTACGTGACTCAAGTTAATGGCCGTTACTGTAGCGAAGTCCTATAGCGACGGCAACCGGGATACACTGATCCGTGATGCCGACGGAATCCGCCAGCCAGCTCCCGCGCCGTGAGCGGCTACGACTCCAGCAGCGCGAGCAGACGATCGCCGAGATCGAGCGGACCGCGTACGCGCTCCTGGACGACGGCGGCGTCGCGGCGGTCTCCCTGGCGGCGGTCGGCAAGGCGATGGGCATGACCGCACCGGCCCTCTACCGCTACTTCCCCTCGCGCGACGCGCTGATCGACCGGCTCGTCACCTCCTCCTACGCCGAACTCTCCGCGGCGATCACCACCGCCCGGCCCGGCGAGGAGCACGGCGCGGCGAAGGTCAGGCACATGGCGCGCGCGTACCGCGCCTGGGTGCTGCGGCACCCGCGCCGGTACGCGATGCTGTTCACCGACCGCCGTCCCGATATGGCGGAGCCCGCGGAGGGCGTCGCCGCCTTCAACCAGGCCATGCTGGACCTGCTCGCCGCCCTGGCCGAGGCCGCGCCCGGGCCGGTCGAAGGCCCGCTCGGCATGGACGAGTCCCTGGCGCGGTGGGCGGAGCGGATCGGCGCCCCGCCCGGCACCCCGGCGCCGGTGCTGCGGCGCGGCGCGCTGCTGTGGTCGCGCGTCCACGGCCTCGCCACGCTGGAGATCGCCGGCGTCTTCGGCACCATGGGCATCGACGCGGGCCAACTGGTCGAGGCGGAGGTCCAGGCGGTGCTGACGGGCGCGTTCGACTAGTTCGGGCGCCGCCGCCGGTGGTCGCATCCCGGCGCGGTCCGGCGTCGAATGCGGGCCGGTCCCGCTCCACCCCCCTTTTTTCTTGCGCGGTTGAAATTTCCCGCTGAAAAATGAGAGCGTGTCGCCGTGATCGAAATTCCCTATCTCGGTTCCGGCCCGTACTGCTATTCGAATTCGCTGGCGATGATGATGGGCGCGCAAGCGCCGCCCGCCGGGGTCATCGAGACGCTGACCGGCAGCCCTTTCGGTATGCAGTTGCTCGGCGGCGGGCTGCCGTTCTTCGACCCCTTCGGCTGGACTCCGGAGATCGGTGTGGACGACGCGCTGGCCGCCCTGGGCTGGACCGCGGAACGGACCAGCGGCGGCGACGCCGCCACGGCGGTCGCGCGCCTGTCCGCCGAGCTGGCGCACGGACCCGTCATGGTGGGCCCGGTCGAGATGGGGCGCCTGCGCTACCAGCCCGGCATGGCCGGCCCGATCGGCGCCGACCACTACCTCATCGCGCTCGGCGTCGACGACGAGCGCGTCCTGCTGCACGATCCGCAGGGATACCCCTACGCGACCCTGCCGCTGGGCGAGTTCGCCGAGGCGTGGCGGGCCGAGACCGTCGACTACGCCGAGCCGTACACCATGCGCACAGGCTTCACCCGGTCCGCGCCGACCGACGCCGCTGCGGCCCTCGCCGCGGCCGTGCCCCGCGCGGCCGCCTGGCTGGGCGGCGAGACCGGCCACCCGGCCCCGCCGGGCACCCTCGCCAACGGCGATGCCGCGCCGGCCCTCGCGGCACTGCTGGAGTCCGGCTGCGGCGAGGCGGCCCGCGAGCACCTGGTGCACTTCGCCGTCCGCGTCGGCACCCGGCGCCTGGCGGACGCCGCCGCCTGCATGCGCGGGGCCGGCCGGCCCGAGGCGGCGGCCGTCCTGACCGCCCAGGCGCGGCTGACCGGCTCGCTCCAGTACGCGCTGGCGGTCGGCGACGACCGCGCGGCAGCCCGGGCCCTGCGCTCGCTCGCCCCGACCTACGCCGAACTCCGCGCCGAACTGCTGAGGTGACCGGCCGGTGCCGGTCCGGCGCGCACATCGCAGCCGATTTCTGCCGCCATTTCCGCAGGTCGCGACTGCACGCCCGGATTCGGCGCCGGCGGCAGGAGAACGGAATGGATCCGGATGAATCCGGAACATCCCAATGCCATAGCCTCCGGCTATGTCTGCAACGACACGGCGCCGCCGTCCCGGACGAACGGCCCGATTCTGGACGTCCATTCTGCTCAGCGCACTCCTGGCCCTGCTCGCCGGCGCTCCGCCCGCCCTCGCCGACCCGTCCGCGGCGGCAGCGCCCGACCAGGAGCTGTCGCGTCCGTTCGCCGCCGGCGACCTCGGCTACCGCTGCTTCCGCATCCCGGCCGTCGTCACCACCCGGGACGGCACGGTGCTCGCCTTCGCCGAGGCCCGGGTGGCCGACTGCGGCGATGTCGGCGACATCGACCTGGTGCTGCGCCGCTCGGAGGATGGCGGCCGCACCTGGGGCGATGTGCAGGTGCTGCGCGGCCGCAACGACACCGGCGGCTTCGGCAACCCCGTTCCGGTGGTGGACTCCGTCAGCGGCCGGGTCTCCGTGCTCTTCGCCTACAACCCCTGGACGCTGGACGAGGACGGCGACCGCGTCCGCGGCGAGCGCACCCTGCACACCCTCTACAGCGACTCCGACGGCGTGAACTGGACCCCCGGCGCCTATCTCGGCTCGCTCAAGCTGCCCGACTGGGGCTGGATCGCGCTCGGACCCGGGCACGGGATTCAGCTCACCCGCCAGGACGGCCTGGCGCCCGGCGCCTCGCCGAGGATCATCGTCCCCGGTGACCACACCAACCGGGTCACCGGCCGGTCCGGAGTGCAGCTGTACTACAGCGACGACGGCGGCCGTACCTGGGCGATGGGCGCGATGCACGAGGCGCCCGCCGGCAGTGCGCACCCGGGCGAGACCACCGTGGTCGAGCGGGTGGACGGCTCCATCTACCTCAACTCCCGCTCCTCGGCCAACTGCGGCACCCCCGACCACCGCCTCGCCGCCACCAGCTCCGACGGCGGCCTCAGCTTCGACCCCGGTGCCTTCGCCCCCGTGCCGAACCTCCCGGTGCCGCCGGTGTCGGCCTCGCTGCTGCGGCTGCGCGCCACCGACGAGGGCGACGCCCGCAACCGGTTGCTGCTGTCGGCACCGGCCCGTCCGGGCGCGGAGGCGTCGGACCGGCGGGTGCTGTCCATCCGCTCCTCCTACGACGAGGGCGCCAGCTGGGACCCGGTCGGCACCGTCATCGTGCCGCTCCGCGCGGGCTACTCCGACCTGACCGAGCTGGACTCCGGCCGGATCGGCCTGCTGTACGAGACCGGTATCAACACCGCGCACGGCAACATCGTCTTCACCTCCTTCACCGAGGCCGAACTCGACGGCGCCGCGGGCGACCTGACCTTCCCGCGCACCAGCGACGGCTCGGGCAACGGCAACCACGCCGTGGTGCACGGCGGCGCGGCGCTCGGCAGCAGGGGCACCGGCAGCGCGATGACCTTCGACGGCACCGACGACCACCTCCGCCTGATCAACTGCCCGGCGTCGCTGCGCTTCGGCGACGGCGACTTCACCGTCGCCGCCTGGATCCGCTACAACGCCACCACCGGCGCCCACCCCATCATGTGGGGCTACGGCCAGGGCTCGGGAGCACGCCAGTTCTGGCTCCGCGCCGAACCCGCGTCCGACCGCGTCCGCGCCGCCATCGACACCGGCACCGCCGCCGCCTCCGTCAGCACCACATCGGCCTACAACGACAACGCCTGGCACCACGTCGTCCTCACCCGCCAGGCCGGCCGGCTGAGCCTGTCCGTCGACGGCGCCACCCCGGCCGCGGCCACTGCCCCCACCGGCGACCTCACCCCGGCCGGCGCCTTCACCATCCACATCGGCGCCCGCCCCGACGAGCGAGAGCACTTCACCGGCGCCATGGACGACGTCCGCGCCTACGACCGCGCCCTCACCACCGCCGAAGCCGCCCGCGTCCGCACCGGCGCCACCGACATCCCCGACGAACAGGTCCGCCTGGCCTTCAACACGATCTGGTGATCTGGGCCTGAGCCCCGGCCGCCGTCCGCCCCGGCATCGGGCGGGCGGCGGCCGGGGCGCGGCCGTCCGACGGGCTCAGCAGGTGGAATTGCGCTGGGTGAGCAGGCCCAGCCGCCACGGGAGCTGGGAGTAGTCGCCGCCGGCGTTGGGGTCCATGCCCTGGTAGAGGTAGCGGAGGTTGCAGGGGTTGATGCGCATGGTCTGGTCGGTGCCGGCGCGGATCATCTCGCCGTGGCTGATGTCGGCGGTCCAGCGGCCGCCCGGGAAGGTGACGTTGGCGGCGCCGGCGAAGGGGTTGCTCTCGGTGGCGGCCAGGGGGGTCCACGGGCCGCGCAGCGAGCGCGAGGTCCAGGAGCGGAAGTAGCGGCGGCCCTGGCTGCCGATGGCCTCGACCAGGAGCAGGTAGGTGTCGGTGCCGTCGACGCGGTAGACGTTGGCGGCCTCGAAGAGGTTGTTCCTGCTGTCCTGCATGGCAATCACGGTGTTGGTGAAGCCGTTGGGGAAGTTCGCCACGGTGGTCTCGGCGCGGTAGAGCTGGCCGTTGTCGTCGGATGAGAACAGGTAGCACATGGCGGTGTCGCAGGTGACCCAGAAGTCGAGCCAGTGGCCGTTGCCGATGTTCTCCTCGACGATGGGCGGCATCCGGTCCTGGAAGTTGCGCGGTGCCGACCAGCTGTAGGGGTCGCTGATGTCGCGGGTGGTGGAGTACGACGGCAGGCCGGTCTGGTAGACGAGGTACCACAGGCCCTGCGGGGCGTAGTAGAACACCTGCGGGGCGGCGCGGTAGCCGCGGCCGATCGCGGTGGTGTCCAGGTGGTACTGGCGCGCGCCGGCGGCGTTGCTCCAGTCGTTGAAGCGGGTGTAGGTCAGGCTCCAGCCGCCGGCGGTGTTCGCGGTGGTGGCGAAGACGTGCCACTGGCCGCCGTGGTAGACGACCGACGGGTCCTTGACGGAGACGATGTCGTGGGTGGCGTCGCGCTGCGGGCTGATCAGCACGCCGCTGGACGACCACTGGAAGCTGGACGGCAGGGTGGCGGGCGCCTCGGCCGCCGCGGCGGCCGGGGCGGGCTGCGCGGGTGCGGCCGCGGCGGGCGCGGCGGCGGGCAGGAGCAGGGCTAATGCGGCGGCCGCCGCGAGGACGGCGCCTTTCATACGCGGTGGGGTCATGGGGGTTCCTCGGATCGCGGGGTGTGGATGGCCGCGGGTGGCGCGGGCGCGTCCGCTCGCGCGGTCGCGGCGGCCGCCGCGCCGCGGCCGTGCCGGATGCGGCGCGAATGCTTGAGTGCGGGGCCGTACGGCGGTCACGGAGGGCGATCGGCGCACGGCAGGCGGAATTCACCTGTCGAATGGAAGAAAGAGTCGCCGCGAAAAGGGAGTTGCCAAGCGTCATACCGCTGTCCGCATTACGGAATGACGCCATGGCATCGGCCATGCGGACCACCCGAATACGTCCGCACTCGCCCGGCCGATGTTAGCGCTAACAATTATGCGAGCGACTCACCCGAACGGAAATACTGAGGTGAATATAACCAGGCATAACCAAGGCGTCAAGGCTGGTCGACAGAGAGTCAGAATGTCATTTCGGCCGGCGGTGCGGTGCTGGTGCGCACAATGAGTTCGCTACCCGGCTCCACCCGCGTCCGGGCGAGCGCTTCACCGCGTGCGAGGGCCGCGCGACATTCTGGACGCCGCCCTGGTGGAGAAGGTCTTCGGCCTGCCCGCGCGGGTCGTTCCGGACCCCGGCACGGGCGCACCGGTCGTGCTGCCGCGCTCCGCGCCGGGCTGAGCCCGGACCGCGGTGCCGCCCCCGGCCGGGGGCGGCACCGCGGTCCGGCGGCTACTGGGCGCTCGCCGCCGGGCGGACCACGATCTCGTTCACGTCCACCTCGGCGGGCTGCGCGACGGCGAAGGCGATCGCGTCGGCGACGGCCTCGGCCGGGATGGCGACCGCGCGGTAGGTCCGCATGGCCTCGCGGGCGGCCGGGTCGCCGATGGAGTCGGCCAGTTCGGACTCGGTGACACCCGGGGAGACGACGCTGACCCGGATGTCGCCGGGCGACTCCTGCCGCAGCCCCTCGGAGATCGCACGCACCGCGAACTTGGTCGCGCAGTACACCGCTGCGGTGGGCGAGACCTCGTAGGCGCCGACCGAGGCGACGTTGACGAAATGGCCGCCGCCCTGCTCGCGCATGACCGGCAGCGCGGCGGCGATGCCGTGCAGCACGCCGCGCACGTTCACGTCGATCATCCGGTCCCACTCCTCGGTCCGCAGCGCCGCCAGCGGCGACAGCGGCATCACCCCGGCATTGTTGACCATCACGTCCACCCGCCCCCAGCGCTCGCGGGCGGCGGCGACGAAGGCGTGCACGTCGGCGGCGTCGGTGACGTCCAGCCGCCGGCAGGCCGCCTCGCCGCCCTCGGCGGCGATCCGCCCGGCCAGCTCCTCCAGCCGGTCGGTGCGCCGCGCGCCCAGCATCAGCCGGTGCCCGGCGGCCGCCAGGCGGCGGGCCGCCGCCGCGCCGATCCCGCTGCTCGCCCCGGTCACCAGGACGACCTTCGCGGTGCCGGTCATGCCCGCTCCTCCTCTCGGTACAGCACCAGGTGCTCGTGGTAGAGCACTCCGTCGCGGATGTCGCCCGTCGCGGTGAACCCGGTGTCGTCGACGTAGTCCAGATGGCTACCGGTGACCGTGTAGCGGCCGGTGTAGGCGCTGCGCCGGCCGTCGCGCGCCTCGTCGTAGCGGCCGTCCGGACGCAGTTCCTGGCGGATGCGGCCGTCGGCGGTCACCCACATCCCCACCACGTGTACCTCGCCGTCGTCGGCGGTGCCGGCCATGGCGCTCCTCCCCTCGGTAAGCGCGGGTCCTGTCCCGCAAAACCGAGTCTGGGCCGGTCGGCGGGGGCGGACCAGGCCGCTCGGAGCCTGGGTGCGGCGCACCCAGGCTGCAGGCCGGACCACCGCCTAGCCTGGGGTCGTGGACAAGCACCTGGGAGAGTTCCTGCGCGCCCGCCGGGCAGCCCTGCGCCCCGACGACATCGGCATGGCGAGCCACGGGGTGCGCAGGGTCGCCGGGCTGCGCCGCGAGGAGGTCGCCGTCCTGGCCGGGGTGAACGCCGACTACTACACCCGCCTGGAGCAGGGCCGCGAGCGCAATCCCTCGCCCCAGGTGCTCGACGCTCTCGGCCGCGCGCTGCGCCTGGACGCCGACGCCCGCGCCCACCTGTTCCGGCTGGCCGGGGCCGCGCCGGACTACCGCGGCTCCCGGCGCGGCGCCGAGCGGGCCGGCCCGGCGCTGCGCCAGCTGATGGACGGCTATCCGAACACCCCGGCCTTCGTGCTCGGCCGCACCCTGGACGTCCTGGCCGCCAACGCGCTGGCCGACGCGCTGTTCGCCCCGTTCGACCCGGCCGACAACCTGGCCCGCATGGTCTTCCTCGACCCCGCCGCCCGCGACTTCTACCTCGACTGGGACCGCACCGCCCAGGCGACGGTCGCCAATCTGCGCGAGGCGGCCGGCTTCGACCCCGACGACCCGCGCCTGCGTGAACTCGTCGCCGCCCTGAGCGAGCGCAGCCCGGCCTTCACCCGGCTGTGGCAGGCTCACGACGTGCGCGGCAAGACCCGGGACGCCAAGCGGCTGCACCACCCCGACGTCGGCCCGCTCACCCTCACCTACCAGTCCTTCGACGTCCGCGACGCCCCCGGCCAGCAGCTCGTCATCTACCACGCCGAGCCGGGCGGCGCCGACGCCCAGGCGCTGGGCCTCCTCGGCTCCGTCCACGCCACCCGCCGCGCCGAACCCGGTCCGCGCCGGTAGCGGCGCGCCAGGGGCGGGCGCGGCAGGGCCGCGCGCCCGGTCAGCGCCGCATCAGCTCGGCGCGCAGCTCCGGCGGGAGGCGTTCGACCGCGTAGCGGAGCGTCACCCGCGGCATCCGCTCGGCGTGCTCGCGGAGGAAGGCGAGCAGCCGGTCGCGGTCGACCTTGCCGATCTCGCGGAGCGCCGTCCCGACGGACTTGTGGACGGGCTCCTCCGGATCGTCCAGCAGGATCCCGGCGAGGGCGAGCGCGTCGTCGACCTCGCCCGCGCGGATGAACCAGAAGGAGGCGGTGATCGCGGTGCGGCGCTCCCAGACGTCGGCCGACGCGGCCAGCTCGTACAGCGGCCGCCGCGGCTTGTCCAGCAGGTACCAGCCGATGACGCGCGGTGCGGCGCGGTCGACGAGGTCCCAGTTGTTGATCCGGTCATGGCGGCGCAGGTACAGCAGGTAGAGTTCGCGCCGCTCGTCGTCGCCGATCCCCTTGCGGCGGGCCTTGAAGTCCAGGATGCTCACGGCTCCGACGCGCGCCTCGTAGTACGGGCTGTCCAAGAGCAGGTCGACCTGATCGAGCGGCATGCGCTCGAAGGACTTCGCCGTGTCGAAGAGCTGCTTCATCCGGACGCCGATGACCTCGAAGTCCTTCTCGGACCTGAGGTAGCGGCGGATCTTCGCCCGTTCGGCGTCGGAGCGCAGCGCGTGCATCGCCTCGATGAACTCCGCGGCCGTGGCACCGGCCATCCGGCTCCCCCTCCCCCGCCGCGGCGGCCGCCCCGTGCGCCCCGCCGGACCGCGCCATCCTATTGGCGGCCGGCCGGGAGCGGGGCTCCGCCGGAGTACCCGCCCGGGTCGGGGATGGCTATGGTGTCGGCCATGCAGCCGCTCGGGGCGCTGGTGAGCGTCCATCCCGTCGCCAACGGCCGCCGCTGGTCGGCCGGGCTGGCGGTGCTGCTGGTGGTCGGCACGGCGGTGGGGCTGCTGGCACTGCTCATCTTCAACCCCGGTCCCGGCCGCGGCTACGGCGGGCTGCTCGCGGTCATGATGATCGTGCTCGCGGTCGCGGTGCCCGCCGCGTGGACGCAGTTCGCCAAGGCGGTGCGCGGCGGTGCGGCTGAGTCCTTCGAGCTGTACGAGGGCGGGGTGGCGCACGTCGCCCGGGGCGTTCGGCGGAGCTGGACCTGGGACCAGGTGTTCGGAGTGCGGGCCGCCGAGAAGGGCGCGGGGGCGGTGTTCGGCTGGGACTTCGGCTGCGCGGTCTCCTTCCGCGACGGCGCCCGCGTGCAGTTCAACGGCCTCACCCGGGGCGCCAGGACGCTCGCCGAGGCGGTGGTGCGCCACTGCCCGGAGGCGGTCGGCCGGACCACCGAACCCGAGTGGCTGGACGACGTGCTGGTCTGGCTGCTGCGGCTGACCCCCCTGTTCGCGATCGGCTTCGGCGCGGGGCTGTGGTGGATCGCCTCCGTCTTCATCGCCGACGACGCGCGGACCGACGCGCTGTCGCCCGGCTACGCCGAGGGGGTGCAGCCGCTGAGCGACGCCGCCGCGGGCGGGCTGGCGGCGCTCGCCATCGTGTGCGTGGTGGGCTGCGTCCTCTCGGTGGTCGCCGCCGTGTGGTGGTGGATCATCGAGGGCGGCGACGGCTGACCGGGCGGACGCCCCTTCCCAGGACAGCTGAATTATACCATAAATGGCATGCAATTGCACATTGAAATGGCCATGCAAAAGCGATGCGGAATTCGCTATATTGGCGCGCATGCCGACGCCCGAAGAGAAATTCGTGAAATCCGGTGAACTGCGGCTGTGGACGGAGCGCTCCGGCGATCCGAACGACCCGCCGGTGCTGCTGGTCATGGGCACCTCCGCCCCGGCGGCGGGCTGGCCGGACGAGCTGGTGGCGGCGCTCGTCGCCGGCGGGCGGCAGGTGATCCGCTTCGACCACCGCGACACCGGCCGGTCCTCGTGCGTGGACTTCGCCGCCCGCCCGTACACCCTGGCCGATATGGCCGCCGACGCGCTCGCCGTCCTGGACGGCCACGCCGTCGCCGACGCGCACCTCGTGGGCGCCTCGCTGGGCGGCGCGATCGGCCAGTGGCTCGCGGTGCACCGCCCCGAGCGGGTGCGGACGCTCACCGTCGTCATGTCCGCCCCGATGGGCCACGACGCCGGACCGGCCTGGGCACGCGCCTTGGCCGGGCAGGCGCCCGATCCCGACGACCTGCCGCCGCCCGCACCCGCCTTCCTGCACCACCTGGCCCGGCTGGCCGAACGGCCCCCGTCCACCCGCGAGGAGCAGATCGCCGCGAGCCTGGAGACCTGGCGGGTGCTCAACGGCGGCGCCCTGCCCTTCGACGAGGCGGCGGCCCTGGCCTTCGTCACCGGGGCCCACGACCGCGCCGCCGACCCCGCCGCGGCCGCCAACCACGACCTGGCCGGACGCGCCCTGACGCCCGACCGGCTCGCCCCGCTGTCGGCGATCACCGCGCCCACCCTGGTCGTGCACGGCACCGAGGACCCGCTGCTCCCGCTGCCGCACGGCCGCGCCCTCGCCGAACGGATCCCCGGCGCGCGGCTGCGCACCGTCCCCGGCATGGGCCACGGCTTCCACTCCCCCGGGCTGCCCGAGCGCATCGCCGGGATGATCCTGGAGCACACCGCGGCCGGGTGACCGGCCGCGCCCCGCCGGCGGGGCGCGGACTCACCGGCCGGGTGCCAGCAGCTCCCGGCCGAGCACCCCGCCCCACCAGCGTTCGACGCGCTCGGGCGGCCAGGACCGCTCGGTGGTGAGCGTGGTGTAGACGTCGATACTGCACACCGCCGCGTACACGTCCACGGCCGCGGGCACGTCCAGGCCGTCCCTGAGCACGCCGTCGGGCCAGGACGAGAACACCTCGGTGCGGATCTCGTCGGCGCGGCGGCGGCCGTCGGCGTAGGCCGCGGCCAGCTCGGGCTCGGTGCGGCCCGCCTCGCGGATCAGCGCGATGACGTCGCCGGCCCGTTCGAACAGCCGCCGGTCGTAGCCGGCCATCGCCGCGAGCTGCCGGGCCGGATCGGCCGAGGCCGCCTCCACCTCGGCGAGCTGCCGCGGCGCGTCGGCCGACAGGTCGGCCGCGTCGGCCAGCGCCCGCGTCAGCCCGGTCTTGCTCCCGTACGCCGAGTAGACGGTGGGCACGGAGACGCCGGCCTCCCGCGCCACCTCGCGCACGGTGGTGGCCGACCAGCCCTGCGCGAGGAAGAGCCGGCGGGCGGCGCGGGCGATCTCGGCCCTCGTCTCGTCCGCCTGCGTCGCCCGGCGCAGCGAGTCGTACCGTCGCCGCCCTGTGGGTGCACCCATGGAACCTCCGGACTTACCGCTCTGTATATTGAATATATGACACGTAAAACCAAATCTGCCGAGCCGGCCGCCGCCTCCTTCTCGCGGACCAGCGGACTGGCCGCCATCGGCTTCGCCACCATGATCGTCCTCGGCAATGTGATCCTGGTGCCCGCCGGGCTGCCGCACGGCGGCGCCCGCCCCGAGGACGTGGTCGCCTTCTTCAGCACGCAGAGCGGCGTGCTGGGCCTCGCGTCCGCGCTCACGCCCGCGGCCTGGGCGCTGGCCACGGTGTTCGGCGCGGGGGCGGTCGCCGCGGCGCGCCGGTCCGAGCCGGGCCGGGGCGACGCCTGGTCGCTGGTCGGCTTCGCCGGCCTCGTGCTGCAGAACGCCACCTTCACGGGGCTCATCGCGGTCCGCTTCGCCCTCGCCGCGGCGGCCCCGCACGACGCCGCCACGACGGCGGTCTTCTGGACGCTGCACCAGGCGCTGCTCAGCCTGAACGGCACCTTCCTGGCCCTGGCGCTCGTCGGGCTGACCGTCAGCGGCCGGCGCGCCGGCCTGCTCCGCCGGTGGCACGCCGCCATCGGGATGGTCGCGGCCGCGCTGCAGTTCACCTCGGCCACCCTCACGCCGCTGATCGTGACCGGCTACGGCCTGCTCGGCCTGATCGGCCTCACCGGGTGGCTGATCTGGGTGGTGTGGCTCGTCGCCTACGGCGTCCGCCTGATCCGCGCCCGGCCGGAGCACGCGGTGGACTAGGCGGGCACGGGGCCGCCGGCCGGGAGCCGGGCGCACTCGCGGCAGACGCGGGCCGACGCCGCCACCCGGGCGTGCACGACCAGGGTGGCGGCGCCCGCGAGCGCGCTCAGCTGCCAGTTCCCCGACATGGCCGAAGCGGTGGTGAGGGCCAGCGCGCTCAGGGCGAAGGCGATCCCGGCGGTGGTGCCCGTCCAGGCGACCACCAGCGGCAGCCGGTGCCAGACCGGCAGCCGGCGGGCCAGCGCGCCGGTGCAGGCCAGCGACGCGGCCGCGCACAGCGCCGCGGTGGCGGCAACGCCGCCGGTGGCGGCGGCCAGCAGCTGCGCGGCGGCGGGCAGCTGCCGCCCCTGCGCCAGGTCGGCCATCCCCACCAGGTACCAGCAGGCGAGCAGCACCGGAACGGTGAGCGCGACGGCCCGCGCGGTGTGCCGGGCCTGGATGAGGGTGAGTTCGTGCTGGAAGCTCGGGGCGAGCTGGCCGACGGTGCCGAACTCGCGCACCGCCCGCCGCGCGGCGGCGTGACCGGAGAGGCCCTGCTCCACCAGGGCGTCGGCCGTGTCGACGAGGCCGTCGCGCAGCTCGTCGAGCATCCGGGCCTTGTCGCGCTCGGGTCCGTGCAGCACGGCGGCCAGGGCGGCGACGTGCTCTTCGATGGGGTCCGCGCGGACGGGGGCGGCGCTCATGTGGCCGCTCCCGGCGCCGGGTCCAGGACCGAGCCGATGGCGGCGGTGAACTCGCGCCACGCCGCCCGCTCGGTGGCCAGCGAGCGCCGGCCGGCGTCGGTCAGCCGGTAGCGGCGGCGCCGCCGCTCGCCCACCGACTCCCACTCGCTGCGCAGCAGCCCGAGCCGCTCCAGCCGGTTCAGCGCCGGGTAGATGGTGCCCTTGCGCAGTTCGAGCGCGCCCCGGCTGCGCTCCTGGACCGCGGCGATGATGGCGTAGCCGTGCAGCGGGCCCGACTCCAGGACCGCCAGCAGCAGGCCGTCCAGGTGGCCCCGTACCGCATCGTCCCTCATGGGTAGGCAGCCTATCCCACATAGACGGCGTGCTATACATTGGCAGCCAATCCATTGGCAGCCAATCCGTGCTGCCGTTCCCGAGGAGTCGTCGTGACCAAGTTGCTGCTGTCGGTGCACGTCCTGGCCGCGATCCTGACGATCGGGCCGATCACCGTCGCCGCCTCGCTGTTCCCCCGCTACGCCCGCGACGCGCCCGGCGGACGGGCCGGGACCGCCGCCTTCCTGCACCGCATCTGCCGCGGCTACTCCGTGGTGGGCATCGCCGTCCCCGTCTTCGGCCTGGCAACCGGTGCCCAGCTCGGCGTGCTGACCGACGCCTGGCTCATCGTCTCGATCGTGCTGACCGCGATCGCCGCCGCCGTGCTGGCGCTGGCCATCCTGCCCGGGCAGCGGCGCATGCTCGCCCTTCCCGAGGGCGCCGCCCCCGGGCAGGCCCGGCGGTGGGCCGCCCGGCTGAGCATGCTGACGGGCGCGTTCAACATCCTGTGGGCGGTCGTCGTCGTGCTGATGATCGTCCGCCCCGGCTCCACCACCGGAGTGTGACCCCGTGCGGCTCCTGCGCCTCGCCGCCGCCGTCGAGGCCGTCTCGCTGGCGGTGCTGCTGGTCAACCTGGTCACCGTGCACCACGAGGCGGTCACCTCGCTCGGCGGCCCCGTGCACGGCACCGCCTACCTCGCCGTGATCGCCGCCACCTGGCTCATGCCGTCCGCCGCCGCCCCCGGCGCCCGGTGGCGCGCCCTCGTCCCCGGCGTCGGCGGCCTGCTGGCCGTCCGCCGGATCCGGCTCACCACCCGAGCCTCCGACGGTTGACGCGGGGCGGAAGCCCCGGACAGCGTGATCGCGTCGCGCCCCGTGTGGCCAGACGACTACACCTGTGTGTAATATCCGTGTCGTGTGTATAGCCAGATACACGGACGGATAGGAGCGGTACGCGTGGCGAGGATCGAAGCGGAGCCTGAGGACCTGACGGCTCGCGCCCGCATCCGGGACGCCGCACTGCGGCAGTTCGGCGAGCACGGATTCGAACGGGCGACCATCCGGGGCATCGCCGAAGCCGCCGGGGTGTCCTCCGGGCTGGTGCGGCACCACTTCGGCTCGAAGGAGGCGCTGCGCGACGCCTGCGACGAGTTCCTCATCGCGTCGCTGCACCGGCTCAACGAGCAGGCGCGGGCCGAACCCGCGCCCACGGAGGTGAACCCGGTCGCCTCCGCCCAGGCCGCGTTCGGGCCCTACCAGCCCTACCTGGCACGCGCCCTCGTCGAAGGCCGGGCCGCACCGCTGTTCGACGAGATGGTCCGGATGAGCGAGCAGTGGCTGGAGGAGGCCGACCGAAACCGTCCCGATCCGCCCTTCGCCGACCGCAGGGCCCGCGCCACGGTGGGCACCGCCATGGGCCTCGCCGTCCCCCTCCTCCAGCAGCACGTCGCCCGCGGGCTCGGCGCCGATCTGTCCAGTCCCGAGGGGGCGCACCTGCTCGCGGTGGTCCTGCTCGACATCCACTCCCATCCCATACTCAGCCCGGAGGCGGCCGCCGAGATGCGCGCGGCCCTCGAGCGCATCCGGGACACCCCCACCGACCCGCGTACACGACGGAGCGCGACATGACACAGAGCGCGATCAGCCTTCCCTGGGAGGCGCGCACGGAGCGGCGCACCCCCTTCGACCAGCCCGGCGCCTTCGCCCGGCTCAGGGAGGAGCGCCCGCTGCGGCCGATGGTCTTCGCCGACGGGCACGAGGGCTGGCTGGCCACCGGCTACGAAGCCGTCCGCGCCATCCTCGCCGACGGCCGGTTCAGCGTCCGGCGCGAACTGACCCATCCGCCGGTCACGCTGCCCAACGCCGAGGAGCAGGCCATCTTCCACGGGCCTCCCCCGCCGGGAATGTTCGTCCGCATGGACCCGCCGGAGCACACCCGGTACCGCAAGCTGCTGGCGCGCGAGTTCACCGCCCGCAGGATGCGCCGGCTGGAGGAGAGGGTCGCCGAGGTGACCGGCGACCACCTGGACGGCATGGAGCGGACCGGACCGCCCGCCGACCTCGTGCAGGCCCTCGCCCGCCCCGTGCCGTCGCTGCTCATCTGCGAACTGCTCGGGATCCCGGACTCGGACATGGCGGCGTTCCGGCAGGCCGGCGACACGGTGCTCGACCCGGCGTCCTCGCCCGAGGAGGTCCGGCAGGGCTACGCCGCCATGCTCGGCGTCTTCCCACCGCTCATCGCGCGCAGGCGCGCGGCGCCCACGGAGGACGTCTTCAGCGGGCTGGTGAACGGCGGCGGCCTCTCCGACGAGGAACTGACCTCCGTCGGCCTGCTGCTGTTCGCCGGCGGGATGGAGACCACCACCGGGCTGCTCGGCTTCGGGACCTTCACCCTGCTGCACCACCCCGACCAGCTCCAGGCACTGCGCCGCGACCCCGGTCTGATCGACGGCGCCGTCGAAGAGCTGCTCCGCTTCATCACCGGTCCGGGCGGCATGCTGCGCACGGCGCTGGAGGACGTGCGGATCGAGGGCGAGCTGATCAGAAAGGGACAGACGGTCGAACTGCTCGTCGGCGCCGCCAACCACGACCCGGCCCGGTTCGAGCGCCCCGACGAGTTCGACATCGTCCGGTCGGGCCACGGGCACCTCGCCTTCGGGCACGGCGTCCACCAGTGTCTCGGCCAGCACCTCGCCCGCGTGGAACTGCGCACCGTCTTCCCCGCCCTGTTCCAGCGCTTCCCCGGCCTGCGGCTCGCCGTCCCCTCGGACGAGGTCCCGATGAGGACGGACTCGAACTTCTACAGCGTCACGCGTCTGCCGGTGGAGTGGTGATCCGCGATATGGCACAGACTGCCATCGCCGTCTCCGGGCTGGTCAAGACCTTCGGACCGACCCGTGCCCTCGACGGGCTCGACCTCAGCGTGCGCACCGGCGAGATCCACGGCCTCCTGGGCCCCAACGGCGCCGGGAAGTCCACCGCCGTCCGCGTCCTGCTCGGCCTGGTGCGCGCCGACTCCGGTCGCGCCGTGCTGCTCGGCGGCGACCCGTGGACCGACGCCACCGCGCTGCACCGGCGGCTGGCCTACGTGCCCGGCGACGTGGAGCTGTGGCCGAACCTGACGGGTGGGGAGACCATCGACCTGCTCGGACGGCTGCGCGGCGGACTGGACCCGGCCCGCAGGAACGCGCTGGTCGAGCGCTTCCAGCTCGATCCCGCCAAGAAGGGCCGCACCTATTCCAAGGGAAACCGGCAGAAAGTGGCGCTCATCGCCGCCTTCGCCGCCGACGTGGAGCTGCTGGTGCTGGACGAGCCGACCTCCGGGCTGGACCCGCTGATGGAGGCGGTGTTCCAGGAGGTCGTCGCCGAGGCGCGGGCCGCGGGCCGCACGGTGCTGCTGTCGAGCCACATCCTGGCCCAGGTCGAACGGCTCGCCGACCGGGTCAGCATCGTCAGACGGGGCCGGACGGTGCAGTCCGGCACGCTGGCCGAGCTGCGGCACCTGTCGCGCACCACGGTGGAGGCCGAGACCGCCGCCCCCGTCACCGGGTTGGCCGCCCTGCCCGGCGTCCACCACGCCGAGACCGGTGGCGTCCAGGTGCGCTTCGACGTGGACGCCGACCACCTCGACGCCGCCCTCAAGCACCTCGGCGCCTTCGGCATCCGCGCGCTGACCAGTCATCCGCCGACGCTGGAGGAGCTCATGCTGCGCCACTACGGGAACGGAGCAGCGGCATGACCGCTGCCGTCGCGGCCCATCGCGCCGCGCCGGCGGCGGGCGGCGGCCCGCTGACCGGCACCGGCGCGATGCTGCGGCTCGCGCTGCGCCGCGACCGCGTCAAGCTTCCCGCCTGGACGCTCGGCATCGCGCTGCTCCTCCCGTACTTCGCCGCGGTGGCGGGCAGGACGACATCGACCCGGGAGGATCTGGAGGCCGCCGCGCAGCTGGTAAGCGTGCCGATGCTGCGACTGTTCACCGGCCCGGCGTTCGGCATGGAGGCCGCCACGCTCCCGCGGTACGTGATCGCGGTCTACTTCGTCGAGTTCCTGCTCGGCGCCGCGCTGATGAACATCCTGCTCATCGCCCGGCACACCCGGGCGGAGGAGCAGAGCGGCCGGGCCGAGCTGATCCGCGCCGCCGTCGTCGGCCGACACGCCCCCCTCACGGCCGCGCTCCTGCTCGCGGCCATCACCAACGCCGTCCTGACCCTGCTGCTGGCCATCGCGGCGGTGGGCGTGGGGCTCCCGCCGGGCAGCGCGCTGCTGTTCGCCGCGGGCACGGCCGCCACCGGGCTGGTCTTCGCCGGGGTCACCGCCGTCACCGCGCAGCTCACCGAGCACTCCAGGGGCGCGGCCGGCCTCGCGGGCGCGGTACTGGGCGCCGTGTGGGTGATCCGCGGCGTGGGAGCGGCCCAGGAGGTGCACGGCGGCCCGCTGACCTGGTGGTCTCCCATGGGATGGGCCCAGTTCACCCGGGTGCTCGCCGACGAACGCTGGTGGCCGCTGCTGCTGTCCGCCGTGTCCACCGCGGCCCTGGTCGCGACGGCGTACGCGCTGTCGGCCCGCCGCGACCTCGGCGCCGGGCTGCTGCCCGCACGTCGCGGCCGGGAATCGGCGGGCCGCTGGCTGCGCTCCCCGTTCACGCTCGCACTGCGCCTCCAGCGCGCGTCGCTGCTGTGGTGGGGCGCCTCGCTGGCCGTCGCGGGGTTGGTGTTCGGCGCGCTCGCGGGCTCGATGCGCGCGGGCGTGGCCGAGGAGTTCATCGGTGCCGGGCCCGACGTGCTGGGCGGCTACCTGAGCCTCATGGCCGTGGGAATGGTCTTCCTCGTCGGGGTCTTCACCATCCTGTCGGCGACCCGGCTGCGCGCCGAGGAGACGCGCGGACGGGTGGCGCCGCTGCTGGCCGCGCCCACCGGCCGGTGGGCCTGGCTCGGTGCGTCGCTGCTGGCCACCGCCGTCGGCGCGGTCGCGCTGCTGGCCCTGGCGGGCGTCGGGCTGGGCGTCGGCGCCGCCCTGTCGGTCGGCGAGAGCGGCCTCGTCGGGGAGCTGACCGCGGCGGTGCTCGTCCGCACTCCCGAGGTGCTGTTCCTGCTGGCGCTCACGGCCGCGCTGTTCGGGCTGGCGCCCCGGGCCGTCGCGCTGAGCTGGGCCGTGCTCGCCTACGGCGGATTCGTCCGCTTCTGGGCCGGGGACCTGCCGGACGGGTTCAGGAGCCTGTCGCCGTTCGACCACATCCCCCGCATGCCGCTGGAGGACTTCCGCCTCGCCCCGCTCGTGGCGCTCACCGCACTCGCGGCCGCTCTCGCTCTGACCGGCGTGTACGGCTTCCGCCGCCGCGACCTCGACGGCGGGTGACGGCCGAAGGGCACGCGGTGTTCCGCCGGATCACCGACCGCTTCGCCGGTGGCACGGTCGTCCTGGACACGCACGACCGGCTCGCCGTCAAGGGCGTCGACCGGGTGCCCAAGCGCATCTTCGGCGCGCCGATGCTGACGTGGGCCATCGACGACGGGCACGAGTTGGAGCGGGCCGTTCCCCTGCTGCGCGACCTCAGCCTGAACCTCCGCTACGAGTTCGGCGGTGAAGCCGGCTGAGAACGGGACCGGCGGCCCGTCCGGAGCGTGCCGCGGGTGCCGGGCGGCTCGCCCCGGTCACGGCGCGGTCCCCGGCGCATCGGGGTCCGTGCCCGTTCGGCGGCCGGGGAGCGGCCGGGGACCGGGCAGCCGGTCCAGGAAGCCGGTGATCAGCTCGTACAGGTGTTCGGGCCGGTCGAGCGGGGCGAGGTGGCCGGCGTCGGGGACCTCGGCGAACTCGCCGCCGGGCGCCAGCCGGGCGGCCGTGCGCACGGCGCCGTGCGGGACGGCCGTGTCCAGGCCACCGTGGATCCACAGCGAGGGGACGGCGAGGCGGTGCAGGCGCGGAGTGAAGTAGGTGCGCATCCGGCGCGGGCCGTAGGCGGTGGTCTGCCAGTCGTCCAGGGCGCTTTCGCCGCCGCGCGCGCGGGCGCGCGCCTCGGCCTCGGCCAGCGCGATGAGCCGGTCGAAGCCGGGCGTGTGCTCACCGCGGGCGAGCTGTCCGGCGATGGCGCGGCGCAGGTACGACGGCGCGGCGATCCAGCGGCTCGCGGCGCGCAGCAGCCGGTCCGAGCGGAGCAGCAGCCAGGTGGTGAACTGCAAGGGGCGCACCGCGTCCAGGCCGCCCGGGTTGACGGCCACCAGGCCGCGCACCCGCTCCGGCCGGGCCAGCGCGTAGCCGGTCGCGATCCCGCCGCCCATGGACAGGCCCACCAGCGGCACCCGCTCCAGGCCGAGGCCGTCGAGGAGCCCGTCGACGACGGCCTCCATCGCCGCCTGGTCGAGCGTGCCGGCCCAGGGCCGGGAGGCGCCGTGGCGCGGCAGGTCGGGGGCGATCACCCGGAGGTGCCCGGCCAGCAGGGGCGCGAGGTGGTGCCAGATCAGCGCGGCCTCGTCCAGCATCGCGCCGTGCAGCAGCACCACGGGCTCGGCGTCGCGCGGTCCGGCCTCGTGCACGCGCAGGGTGCCGCCCGGCAGCGCGAGGTCCCGGTGGCGCGGGTACGGGCCGGAGGTCACGGCGCCGCCAACTGCTCGTCGAGCCGGTCGAGCAGCGCCGCGTACACCCGGCGCACGGCGGGCGATCCCGGGTCTCCCGGCCGCTCCCACCCGGTGGCGATCAGCTCGCCCATCAGCTCGACGGTGCGGCCCAGCTGCCCGGCGGTGAGCGGGCCCAGGGCTCCGGCCGCGTTGATCAGGCCGACGGTGAAGACCGACATCAGCAGCGACGCCTCGCGGGGGTCGAGATCCGTCCGCAGCAGCCCGGCCCCGCGCAGTTCGACCACGTACTCGGTCAGCCAGTCCAGCCGGAGCCGGTAGCGCTCCGGCCCCTTGGCGCGCACGTAGTCGCCGAGCACCTCGGCGTCGCCCAGGTAGAAGGCGAGCATCAGCTCGTCGCCGAGCAGCGCCTCGGCCCCGTAGCGGAAGGCCGCCGACAGGGTGACCGCTTCGCCGTGCGCCGCGACGCGCTCCCGCACCGACGCCGCCATCCGGCGCATCGAGCGGACCAGCAGCGCGTCCAGCAGCGCCTCCTTGGACGGGAAGTCCAGGTAGACCGCGCCCTTGGCGACCCCGGCCCGCCGGGCGATCGCGGCGACGGTGGCCCGCCGGTAGCCCTGCTCCAGGATGACGGCGCGGGCGTGGTCCAGCAGCGCCTCGGCGCGGTCGGGGATGGTGGGTCGCGGCACGGCGCCTCCTCGCTAGGTAGTGACCAGATTAGCAGTTGTGGTCACTACCTCGCTCCGGCCACTCCGGCCGACCGCGCACCGCGCCCGCGTACTGGATATTCTCTGATTCGGCATATACTCCCATATATGAGAGAGGCTGAACCGCCCCCCGAGTCCGGCGGCGCCGAGCAGGTCGAGGCCCGGCTCGCCGCGCGCCTGGCCGAGCTGCGCACCGAGCACGGCTGGTCCCTGGACGAGCTGGCCAGGCGCGCCGAGGTCAGCCGCTCGACCCTGTCGCGGCTGGAGCGGGCGCAGATCAGCCCGACGGCCGCGCTGCTCAACCGGCTGTGCACGGTGTACCGGCGGACGATGTCGCAGCTGCTGGCCGAGGTGGAGTCCGAGCCGCCCCAGGTGGTCCGGGCCGGGCGGCAGACGGTGTGGCGCGACGAGGGCTCCGGCTTCACCCGGCGGTCGGTCTCCCCGCCCCATCCCGGCCTGCGCGGCGAACTCGTCGAGGCCGAACTGCGGGCCGGCGCGGACATCTCCTACGAGGGCCCGGCCGTACCAGGGCTCGAACAGCACATCTGGGTGCTCGACGGCGTGCTCGAGGTCACCGCCGGCAGCACCGCGCACACCCTCCGCGCCGGCGACTGCCTCCGCTTCCGGCTGTGGGACCGCTCGCGGTTCCGCTGCCCGGGCCCCGACCCGGTCCGGTACGCCCTGGTGGTCGTGCTGCCGTGACGCCGTCCGCCCCATTTCGAAGGAGACCGAGCACAGCCATGA
The DNA here is from genome assembly GCF_003002095.1 of Allonocardiopsis opalescens. Lineage (GTDB taxonomy): Bacteria > Actinomycetota > Actinomycetes > Streptosporangiales > Streptosporangiaceae > Allonocardiopsis > Allonocardiopsis opalescens. Next base: position 317,598 of record NZ_PVZC01000007.1, read on the forward strand.
GATCCGCGCCGCACACCATCGTCCGCCTGTCCGCCGCGGACTTCGCCCGCAGCGTGAAGGCCCTGGCCGACCTGTTCGCCGAGGTGGTGGCCGACGGCGCCTCCCTCGGCTTCGTGCTGCCCTTCGGCCAGGAGGAGGCGGCCGACTGGTGGCGCTCCCGGCAGGAGGCCGTGGCCGCCGGCACCCTCGCCGTCTGGGCGGCCCACGGGCCCGGCGGTCTGGCCGGGACCATCGGCCTGGCCCGCGAGACCCGGCCCAACGGCCGCCACCGCGCCGAGGTCGTCAAGCTGATGGTGCACCCCGCCGCCCGCGGCCAGGGCCTGGGCCGGGCCCTGCTCGCCACCGCCGAGCGGGCCGCCGCCCAGGACGGCGCCGCCCTCCTGCTGCTGGACACCGAGACCGGCAGCCCCGCCGAACGCCTCTACCTGGGCGCCGGCTGGACCCGCTACGGCGTCGTCCCCGACTACGCCGCCGAACCCGGCGGCGCCCTCCGCGACTGCAGCTTCTACTACAAGCACCTCGCCGCCTGAGCAGGTCGCCGCCGCGGCCGCCGGCTCAGTCGTCCAGGCCGCCGTCTGCGCCGAGGACCGGCCAGATGACGGTGCCAGCCTCGGGCACCGGGCCGGGGCACTCGTTGAGCCGGGCCGCGATCTCGGTGGCGCGCTCCAGGTCCGCGCACTCCACGATCCAGTAGCCGGCCAGCACCTCCTCGGTCTCGGCGAAGGGTCCGTCGGTGACCACCCGCGCCCCCTCCTGGAGCCGGACCCGGCGGGCCAGCGCCGGGGCGGCCAGGCCCTGGGCGTCCACCAGCTCGCCCGAGTCGGCGAGTGCGGCGGTGAACTCCGCCAGGAAGCCGCCGATGGCGGCCGGTTCCTCGGCGGAGGCGGCGGGCGGCCCGCCCTCCCGGCCTGACAGCGCGTCGTGGTCCCGCTGCGAGCCGTAGGTGGCGATCAGGTACTTCATCCGCGGTTCCTCCTGTTCAGGGGCGCGCCCCTCGCGCGCCCCCACCATGTGGTCGGAGCCGGGCCCGCCGACCGGACACGCGCCGGGCCGCGATCCCGCGCCGCGCCCCGGCCGGTCAGCCCGGGAGCGCCAGGGTGACGGCGGCCAGCCGCCGCGGATCACCGATGATCTCGATACCGCGGATCCGGTCCCCGTCGATGTCCAGCCGCAGCACGGCCTGGAGGCGCCCCGCCGGCGCGATGACGGCGCCGGGCGCGCCGTCCACCACCGCGACGGCGCCCGCACGCGCCCGCGCGGCGAAGATCCTGGTCTCCTCGGCGACCGCCCGTGCTCCGCGCAGCTCGGTCGCGACGCCCTCGGGCACCAGCACCCGGTCCACCCGCCGGACCACGTCCGGGGCCAGCAGGTCGAGCAGCGCGGGCAGGTCGCCGCCGCGCGACGCGGCCAGGAAGGCGTCGGCGATCCTCAGCTGCTCGGCGCTGGGCGCCCGCTCGGCGGACGGGCCGCCGCGCAGCCGCTCGCGCGCCCGGCTCGCCAGCTTCTTCGCGGCGCTCGGCGAGCGCTCCAGCAGCCGGCCGATCTCGTCGAAGGGCAGCGCGAACAGGTCGTGCAGCACGAAGGCGACCCGCTGCGCGGGCGACAGCCGGTCGAGCAACACCAGCAGCGCGCGTCCCACCGAGTCGGCCAGCAGCGCCTCGTCCTCGGCGGGCGGCGCGGGCGGCGCGAGCGCGGAGCCGTCACCGGGCAGCGCCACCTCGCCGCGCCGCCTCCTGGCGCGCAGCTGGTCCAGGCACTCGCGGGCCGTCACCGTGGTGAACCACCCGGTCAGGTTCCGGACCTCGTGCGAGTCGGCCCGGTCGATCTTCAGCCAGGCGGCCTGTACCGCGTCGTCGGCATCGTCGGCGGAGCCCAGCAGCCGGTAGGCGACCGCCCGCAGGTGCGGCCGGTCGGCGTCGAACCGGGCCGCCAGCGATTCGTCGGCCTTCATGGGTCACCTTTCAGGCGCGGAGGACGTCATGGGGGCGAGCAGACCGCACGCACATCCGCCGGACCCGAGGAGGCCGACGGCAGCGACCCTACCGGCCGGGCGCCGCCCCGCGCGGCGGGGTCCGCCGCCCGCGCCCCTCCCACCGGCCGCACCACTGAACGGACCGACCGATGCACAGCCTCTACCTCGTCGTCACCGTGCTCACGATCGCCGCCAATGCCGGCATCGCCGCCGCCGACCTCGCCCGCGCGCCCTTCGTCATGGCCAACTCCGCCGAGGTCGGCGTCCCACCCTCGTGGGTGCCCCCGCTGGCCGTGCTCAAGGCCGCCGGAGCCGCCGGCCTCCTCCTCGGCCTGTTCGGCCTCCGCCTCGTGGGCATCGCCGCCGCGACGGGACTCGTCCTGTTCTTCGTGGGCGCCGTCGCCGTGCACGTACGCGCCCGCGTCTTCCACAACATCGCCTTCCCCGGCGGCTTCCTGCTGCTGGCGGTCGGCTCCCTTGTCACGGCCCTGGCCGTGGCGTAGCGATGCCGACCGCCTGGCCGTGGTGCCGCTCGCCGTCCCACGGCAGACGGCGGGGGCCGGGCGGTGCCCGGCCCCCGCCGCGGGGGTGTCGGCGGACGTCAGCCGGTGAAGTTGACGTCGCTGCAGAAGTAGTAGGACTGGTCGAGGTGACTGGCCTGCCAGACCGTGTACACGACGTGGTGGCCGGTCCGCCCGGGCGCGTTCACCTGGACGGGGGTGGTCGGGCTGGTGGGGATGTTCTGCACCTGGGTCACCAGCTCCAGGTCGCTCCAGCGCAGCCGCTGGGTGGTCGGGTTGAAGCCCTGGCGGGTGACGTAGACGCGGATGTAGTCGGCGCCGTGGTGGGACTGGTCGAGCAGGTTCAGGGTGAACCGGTTCGGCCGGTCCACGGGCTGCCAGGCGCCGGGCTGGTCGAAGGCGGCGTACCGCCCGTTGAAGGTCATGCCGGCGCTGCACAGCTGCCCGTCGGGGATGGCGGCCTGGTGGTTGCCGCCGACGTTCTCGCGGAACAGGCCGTTCCAGTTCCACAGCGCGTTCGGGTCGGCCTGCCAGGCCTGATAGCACATCGGGTCCTCGGTGGCCATGTCCGGCGACTGCCATTCGCTGGCCCACCGGTGGTAGCACCCGTAGTGGCGTGACGGCGGGTCGCTGACGGCGCCGTGCGCGGAGGCGCTGCCCACGGCGACCGAGGTCAGCAGCATCGCGGACGCCAGGACCGCGAGTGCGCGCCAGGCAGTGGACTTGACAAAGGAGAGCATCACTACCGCCACATTCGCATCGATCGACAGCACGGGGATGCCCGGCTGTGGGGGACGATCAGGTAACGGACATATGGGAGCGCTCCCACATGAGCGTAACAATCTCTGTGCACGCTGTGAAGCCCCTGTATCCGGGCGGTTACGGACATCGTCGCGTCCCGCGTCAGGACCGGGGCCGGCCGTAGGCGAGCGTGTGCAGGGCGGCGGCGGTCTGGGCGAAGCCCTGCTCGCCGAGGAGTTCACGCAGTTCGGCGTTGAAGCGGTCGATCTCCGGCCGCGCGGCGCGCAGCGCGGCGGCCCCCTCGGCGGTCAGTTCGAGCACCACGGCCCGGTGCTCGCTCGGGTGCGCGTGCTTGGCCACCAGGCCGGCCGCGGACAGGCGCCGCAGCAGGGGCGTGACGGCGGACTCGCGCAGGCCGAGGGTCCGGGCCAGCTGCCGCTGGGTGGCACCCGGCTGGTCGTGCACGGCGAACAGGGCGCCGAGCTGCGCCGTGGTGACCCCGGCCGCGGCCAGGCAGCGGCGGTCGGCGTCGATGCGCAGCCGGTGCGCCGCCCGTTGCAGCAGGAAGAACAGGCGCTGGTCGGGCTCTGGCATGCGCCGATCTTGACAGATGTGACAGGTGGGCGCCATTCTCACTTCACCAGTGAATTGAGGTACGTGTGGACGACATCCTGGATCTCGAAGCCGCCCGGCGCGTACTGGCGGCGCAGCCGTTCAGCGTGCTGCTCGGCGCGCGGCTGGTGGACTTCGGCGACGGCGCCGCGGTGCTGGAGCTGGATGCGCGTGAGGACCTGTACCAGCACTTCGGCTTCCTGCACGGCGGTGTGCTCGGCTTCGCCGCCGACAACGCCCTCGCCTTCGCCGCCGGCACCGCGGTGGGTGCCGGCCTGATCACCACCGGCCTGGCCATCGACTTCCTGCGGCCCGCCGACGGCGCGGTGCTGCGCGCGGAGGCCAGGATCCTCCGGGCCGGGCGCACCCGCGTCGTCGGGCGCTGCGATCTGCTCACCGTGGCCGCCGACGGCACGCGCAGACTGTGCGCGGTGGCGCAGGGCGCGGTCGCGGTGTCCGGGCCGCGCGGGCGGCGGGAGACCGCGGATCGCTAGGCCGCGCGACCCTCGGGCCGCCGCCGACCGTAGCTGAGGCGGCGCAGCAGGTTCTCGGCCGGACCGCGGTATCCCGCCCGCCGCATCAGCTCGGCGAGGAGCAGCGAGACCAGCCAGGTCGCCACGGCGACGCCCATGGCGCCCGCGAGTCCGAGCCGGTCCTGCAGCCCGAGGGCATCGGGGTGGAAGACCGCGACGAAGGCGACGGACTGGAAGAGGTAGAAGCTCATCGAGCGCTGGCCGAGCGCCTCGACGGCGATGGTCAGCGCACCGCGCCGCCGTCCGACCCGGATCGCGATCAGGGCGATGATCCCGGCCATGGCGATCCCGCCGAAGTAGCCGGTGAGGGGCTGGGCGAGCGCCGCGGCCCAGACGGCGGCTCCCGACGGCGCGGCCCACACCCCGGTCTGGATCAGGGCCATGGGCAGGCCGCCGGCGATGGACACGGCCGTCGCCACCACCGCGGTGCGGACCAGGAAGCCGCGGTGCCGCTCGGGCTCGTCCAGGACGCGGCGCCGGGCCGCCCAGATGCCGAGGATCATCGCGGGGATGACGGAGACCGTGGCGAACACGAGCGAGAAGGGCAGGATCTGCGCCCGGGCGACCAGGCTCTCCACCAGGCCCGCCGTCGGCACGACGCTGCCCGCCTCGAAGGTGGAGATCCCCCTGTCCATCGCGTTCCACATGCCGAAGCCGACCGACAGGGTGGCGGGCAGCAGCGCCAGGCCCGCCGTCCACAGGAGCGTGGCGTCCCTGGCCCGCAGCAGTCCGACCACCAGGAGGGCGCCCATGCCGTAGACGGCGAGGATGTCCAGTGGCATCAGCAGCGTGTGGACAAGGCCGAACACGATCAGCCACCAGCCCCGGCGGCGCAGCAGCTTGCGCACCGACACCCAGTCACCGCCGCGCCGCGTCTGCCGGGTGAGCAGCTGCACCAGCGAGTAGCCGAAGAGGAAGGCGAACATCGGCCGGGCGTGGTTGCTGACGAAGAGGGTGTGCAGGAAGCTCGACACCCCGTTTAGCAGCGCCGGGCCGCGGTCGATGGCGGCCACGAACAGCGGTGCGTGCGCGAAGGCGATGGCGAGCAGCATGCCGCCCCTGGCCAGGTCGGGGGCGAGCGCCCGCGCCGCCGTGCCGGCCGTGCCCGCCGCGGCGGGCGGCGCCGGTGCCCGGGTCGGTGTGTCCACGTGCATGTCTCCTCGCTGTCCGATTCCCCGGCCGCGGCCCCGGCCGACTCGGGTCGTGGCGTCCCGGCGCCCCGTCCGTAATCCAGCAGATGACCGCAATACAAAAGATAACATGTAAATCATGCGTCGAATCGACCCGGTGCCGACCAAGGGCGAAGGGCGGATCCCGGTGAGCTCTCCACCGTGGTAACTTCTGGAGCAATCGCTCAGCTTTTTTCGGAGGAGGCTCCATGCCTTGGCTGTTCCTGGCGGGCGCGATCGCCGCCGAGGTGGTCGCCACCACGGCGCTGAAGCTCTCGGCGGGCTTCACCCGGCTCGTCCCGTCGGCCGTCGTGGTGGTCGGCTACATCACCGCCTTCTTCCTGATGTCGCAGTCCCTCACCCGGGGCATGGGCATCAGCGTCGCCTACGGCGTGTGGGCGGCCGCGGGCATCGCGCTGGTCTCGCTGGTCGGCGCCGTCTTCCTGGACGAGCGGCTGACCTGGGTGCAGATCGGCGGGATCGTGCTGGTCATCGCGGGCGTGCTCGCCCTCGAACTGGGAGCGCGGCACTGAGCGGCGCAGCGGGCGGCGAGATAGCCGACGGGCGGCGCCGCAAGGGCGAGCTGCGGCGCGGCCTGCTGATCGAGGCCGCGCTGCGGGTGATCGGACGCGGCGGGGTGGCGGCGCTCAGCCAGCGGGCGGTGGCGCAGGAGGCCGCGCTTCCCCCCAGCGCCGTCACCTACTACTTCGCCACCGCCGACGCCCTGCTGGTCGCCGCGCTCAGCTCCTGCAACGACCGCTACCTGCGCCGCCTGGACGAGTGCGCCCGCGCCGAGGACCCGCTGGGCGAACTCGCCGCCGTCATCGCCGAAGGCGCCGCCGACGGCGGCGCGCGCACGGCGGCCGAGTACGAGCTGTTCCTGCTCGCGGGGCGGCACCCCGAACTCCAGCACGAGGCGGTGCGCTGGGCCGAGGCCGTCGACGCCTTCCTCGCCCCCTTCGCCCCCGATCCCGTCGACCGGGCCGGCGCGGCGGCGGCCGTCGACGGCCTCTTCCTGCGCTGCCACAGCTACCCCGGCCCACCGGACGCCGCCGCCGTCCGCGCCGTGCTCGACCGGCTGCTCCGGCGCGGCCCTGCCCCGGCCGTCCCGGCGCCGCCGGAGGGCTGACGCCCGGCACCGCCCGCCGCTACGCCGGGCGCGAAGACGGGGCGGCGCGGCGGCGGCCGGTCTGCCGTGGCGCCATGCCGGTCGACATCGTGTTCGGGACCCGCTCCATCAGCGAGGACAACGAGCGGGGCATCGCCGCCGGCCGGCTGCCCGGGCGCCTGTCCGAGCAGGGCCGGCGGCTCGCCGCCGAGCTGGGCGAGCGGCGCCGCGAGAACGGCGTCGCCGCCGTCCTCAGCTCCGACCTCGCCCGCGCCGCCGAGACCGAGTTGCCCCGGTTCCGGCCCGGCGCCAGAGTCCTGATCGTCGGCCACGCGCCGACCCGCCGGGCGCTCGACCAGCTCATCGACGGCCGTCCGCTGGAAGAGCTGGTCGACGCCGACTTCGGCTGGCGCGAGGGCCGGGAGTACCGCCTCGGGTGACGGATAAAATTTTGCCTACTAGGCAATCTTGCCTTTTAGGCAAAATTCAGTAGAGTCGTGCCATGAGCACGGACGAGGACGCGCCCGGCGGACTGCGGGAGCGCAAGAAGCAGCAGACCCGCACCGCGCTGAGCTGGGCGGCGATCCGGCTGAGCGTGGAGCGCGGCGTCGACAAGGTGCGGGTCGAGGACATCGCCGCCGAGGCGGGGGTCTCGCTGCGCACCTTCCGCAACTACTTCGCCGGCAAGGCCGAGGCGATCGCCGCCCGGCACGTCGATCGCGCCCTGCTGATCGCTGACGAACTGCGCGCCCGCCCCGCGGCCGAACCGCTGTGGGAGGCCATCGCCAATGCGGTGCGGGCGCGCTTCGCCCTGGAGCAGGAGGGCGAGCGGCCGCCCGACCGGCGCTGGACCGACGGCGTCAGGCTCATGGTCACCGAACCCTCGCTGCGGGGCGAGCTGTTCAAGGCCAACGCCGTCGCCGAGGCCGCGCTGGCGCGGGCGGTCGCCGAGCGCACCGGTACCGACCCCGACGCCGACATGTACCCGCGCCTCGTCGCCGCGGCGGTCGGAGCCGCCATCACGGTGGCCATGGGCCAGTGGATGCGCGCGGATCCACCCGTCCCGATGGCTCCGCTGCTCGACGACGCGCTCGACCGGCTGCGCGCGGGGCTCCCCGAGCCCTGATCCGTCCGCGCCCCTTTCTCGATTCCCCGGAACCGCCCGGCCGCCGCCGGGCCGGTCCGCCATGCCCGAAGACGTCCACAGGAGGATGCGATGAGCCCCGATGTCGTCATAGCCGGTGCGGGCCCGAACGGGCTCATGCTGGCCTGCGAGTTGGGCCTGGCCGGAGTGCGGCCGATCGTGCTGGAGCGCCTGCCCGAGCCCGCGACCGAGCCGAAGGCCAACGGCCTGGTCGGCCAGGTCGTGCGGGTGCTCGACCACCGGGGCCTGTACGAGCGCCTGAGCGGCGGCGCCGAGCCGCCGCGGCCGGCCTCCGCCTATGTGTTCGGTGCGCTGCCCCTGGACCTGTCCGGTCTGGCCGACAACCCGCTGCACCTGCTGGGGGTGCCGCAGCGGCGCCTGGAGCAGGTGCTGGCGGAGCGCGCCCGCGAACTCGGAGTGGAGGTCCGCCGGGGCCACGAGCTGACCAAGCTGTCCCAGGACGCCGACGGCGTCGGCGTCGAGGTCACGGGCCCCGAGGGCCCCTACCGGCTGCGGACCCGCTACCTGGTCGGCGCCGACGGCGGCCGCAGCCTTACCCGCAAGCTGTCCGGCATCGGCTTCCCCGGCGTCACCACCGACCGGATGGTCTCGCGGACGGCGCACGCCACCGTGCCCGAGGACTGGGTGGACCCGGCCACGCAGGCGCTGGCGGTGCCGGGGTACGGCACCGTCCCGCCCTTCGCGCACCAGCGCAACGAGCGCGGACTGTTCGTGTTCGCGCCCTTCCCCGGGCGGACGCCGCTGGTGGGCACGGGCGAGTGGGACCGGACCGACGACGACGGCCCGATGACGCTGGCGGAGATGCGGGCGAGCGTCGCGCGGGTGCTCGGCGTCGACGTGCCGCTCGGCCCGCCGGCCGGCGGAGGACCGCATGTGCTGCGCCGGCTGACCGGCGGCAACACCCGGCTGGCGGAGCGCTTCAGGGACCGCCGGGTGCTGCTGGTCGGCGATGCCGCGCACGTGCACTCCGCGCTCGGCGGCCCCGGCCTCAACCTCGGCCTGCAAGACGCCGTCAACCTCGGCTGGAAGCTGGCCGCCGCGGTCCTCGGCTGGGCGCCGCCCGCTCTGCTCGACAGCTACGAGAGTGAGCGGCGGCCGGTGGCCGAGCGCGTGGTCATGCACACCCAGGCGCAGTCCGCGCTGATCGCCCCGGGCGGCGAGGTGACCGCCCTGCGCGAACTGTTCACCGAACTGCTCGCCGAACCGCGCAACGTCCGGTACCTCGCCGAGCTGATGGCGGGCGCCGACGTCCGCTACGACATGGGGGTGGGCGGCGCCCATCCGCTCGCCGGGCGGCTCGCCCCCGACCTGGTGCTGCGCACCGGCACGGGGACGGCCCGGCTCGCCGAGCTGTGCAGGGGCGCGCGGCCGCTGCTGGTCGACCTGACCGAGGACGGTTCGCCCGCCGGGACCCTGTCCGACGCCGCCGACCGGGTGGACGCCGTCACCGCGCGTCCGCGGGGCGGCGAGGCGCCGGCCACCGCGCTGCTGCTCCGGCCGGACGCCCGCGTCGCCTGGGCCTCGTCGTCGCCCCGCCCGGACCGCGCCGAACTGGCGGCGCTGCGCACCGCCGCGCACGCGTGGTTCGGTGTGCCCGAGCCGGCCCGCGCCTGACCCGGGCGGGCCCGCGGACCGGGCCCGGAGCGATGCCGCCCACTGCGGCGCCCGTCACCCGCGCCGGTCGCCCTTGGGGCGGCCGGGCTGCGCGGGCACGCCGTGCGGCGGCGGGTTCACGGGCGGGCCGGCGCTCGCGTCGGTGACCGGGGAGCCGCCGGCCGGGGGCGGCGGCGCCTCCAGGTGCCGCTCGTGCACGCCGTCCGACGGTTCGGCGCCCTGCTCCAGTTCGGCCAGGCGCCGGGTCATGATCTCCAGCACGCGGGTGCGCCGGGCGTGCGCCTCCTCGTGGTCGATCAGCGCGCGCAACTGGTCTTCGGACAGGGAGCGGATGCGGTGCTGCAGCGAACCGACCGGCAGGTGCTCGTAGTCCGCGATCGGGAGCGTGGCTCGTTCCCTGGCCATGGGGTCCTCCTGTAACTCGGCTGTCGCCGGGACGCTGCCACGGCGGCGCGCGAGTATGCGCGCCGCCGTACGGACGGCCGCGTGCGCGTCGGCCGGGACCTATCCGAAGCCGCCGTTGCTCATCAGCAGCTGGCCGTTGATCCAGCCGCCCTCGGGCGAGCAGAGGAAGTCCACCAGGTGCGCGGTGTCGCGCGGGGTGCCCAGGCGGCCGAGCGGGGTGGCGCGCAGGCAGTCCTCGCGCACCTGGTCGGTCATCCAGCCGGTGTCGACGGGCCCGGGGTTGATGGCATTGGCGGTGACGCCGAGGTGCGCGAACTCGTGCGCCGCGGCCAGGGTGATGCGGTCCAGGGCGCCCTTGCTGGCGCCGTAGGGCAGGTTGCGCACCGTGTGGTCGCTGGTCAGGCTGATGATCCGCCCGGACCCGAAGGCGCCGGAGAAGCGCAGGCCGAATTCGCGGATCAGCAGCCAGCTCGCGCGGGCGTTCACCGCGAAGTGCCGGTCGAAGCTCTCGACGGTGGTGCCGAGCAGGTCGGAGTCGACCGACTCGCAGTGGCACAGCACCAGCGCGGTGACCGGGCCGAGCCGCCGTTCCGCCTCGTCGAAGACACACGCGGGCGTGGAGACGTCGGCCAGGTCGGCCTCGACCGGGGCGGTGGCGGCGCCGCGGCCGACGAGATCGCGCACGATCGCCTCGGTCGCCCCCTCCTGGATCCCCCACTCCATCCGCAGGTCGTACGGGTGCCAGTACGTGAAGGCGATGTTCCAGCCCGAGTCGGCCAGCCGGCGCGCGATCCCCGCGCCGATCCCGACCGTGCGGCCGACCCCCGTGATCAGTGCCGTCGGACGGGTCGTGTCGGGGCTCGGGTCTGCCGCGGTGCTCGTCACAAGATGGAATCGTGCGCCGCCGGACACCGCCCGGGCAAGCGGTTTCAGCTCCGGCGGCGGCTCCACGAGCGCGCCCCCGGTGGCGGCGGCCGCGTGACGCGTTCGTTTCGGCCCTGCCCCACCGGACCGGAAACGGCGTCCGCCGCCCCTCAGGGCCGACGGGCCGTGAACGCGCGGCGACGGATTGCGCTCCGCCGCCTATCGGAATGTGACACAAGTCGCTATCATCCACCTTGGAAAACGCTTTCCATCACCGGTTCCCGCGCGCCGGACGCGGCGCGCGGCCCGGCCACCCCGCTCACGGAGGCAGTTAGGGACGCGACGTTCCGGGAGCACAGTCGCAGCGAACAGGAAGGACATCCTGGTGAAACCCTTCGGTCTCCTCCCCGGAATACGGACGCGCCTGGCCGCGGGCACCGCGGCCGCGGCGGCCCTCGTCTTCGCGGCCGGAGTCGCCGCCATCACCGCCGCGGCCCCCGCGACCGCCGCGGCCGCCGACCCGATCGGCACCCAGCAGGACTGCGGCGCCGGCACCTACCACGCCGAAGCCGTGCTCAGCGGCAGTACCTGGACCGCCCGGCGCGGCAGCAGCGTCGTCTACACGGGCGGCGACATGCGCGCGGCCATGCAGGCCGCCGTGAACAGCCTCAGTTCGGGCCGCACCTCCAAGGAGCGGGTGGTCGTGCGCGGCTCCGGCTCCATGAGCGCCGGATCGCGGCTCTCGCTGCCCAGCTACACCGTCCTGGACGTGTGCGGCACGATCAACGTGACCGGCTCGGGCTCGGGCGACCAGGCACCCGTCTACGCACGCGGTGTGCGCGACATCGAGGTGCAGCACCTCACCCTCACCGGCACCCCGCTGTACGGCATCTTCATGCGCAACGTCACCAACGTCATCCTCGGCCAGATCGACATGCGGTTGTCGCGCGGTCTCGGCATCCGCATCGACAACCGGGGCGACACCAGCGTTCCCACCCGCAACGTCCGCATCGACAACGTCTACGTGTCGGGGACGAGCAGCCACGGCGTGGAGACCTACGGCGTGGACGGCCTGAACATCGGCACGGTGACCGCCCGCAGCACGGGCGAGTCCGGGCTGCTGCTCAACGAGACCGTCAACGCCACCATCGGCACGGTCGACGCCCAGAACGCCGGCACCGGCACCGGTTACGCCGCCTTCCGGATGGCCAACCGAAACGGCCGGGTGGGCGGCAGCTACCCGACGAACATCCGGGTGGGCCAGGTGATCGCACGCGGCGGCGGGCGCGGCGTCTTCTGCGTCTCCGAGAGCGGCGGCGCCGTGATCGACCGGGTCGACATCGCGCAGACCGGCAACAACGCCATCCTGATCGAGAACTGCCACAACGTGACGATCGCGGCGCAGAGCGGCAGTGTGGCCGGGCCCGGCGACATCCGCATCGCGGCGCGCTCGGAGTTCGCCAACACCTCCAACATCACCTTCCAGAACCTGACGCTGACCAACACGGCCATCAACGAGAGCCCGTGCGGCAGCAACATCACCATCCGCAACATCACGTACAACAACAGCAGGGACAACTCCTGCTAGTGCGCGACGCTCCACCGCGACCCGGCCGGGCGCACCGTGCCCGGCCGGGTCCGCCGGCCGTCAGTCCCGCTCCAGCCGCATGCAGATGTAGGAGTTGATGCCGGTCCGCTTGGTGTGCTTCACCGGGCGCCGGTGGATCTCGGTGTAGCCGAGCCTGCCGTACACCCGCAGGGCGGCGCCGTTGGTGTCGGCGATGTCCTCCAGCACGTACGCGCGGTAGCCCGGCAGGGTGAGCAGGTGGGTCAGGATCGCCGAGGCGACGCCCCTGCCCCGGTAGGCCGCCGCCGTGGCGACGCACTCGACCGACGCGGTGGCCGGGCCCGGGTGGTGGAACGGCGCCTGGAAGTTGCTCTTGAACACCGAGCCGGCGATGGTGCCCTTGACCAGGCCCAGGTGCCGGCGCAGCTCCCGGGTGTCGTGCTGGATCGACAGCCGCCGCCCGTCGGTGCAGGCGGCGATCCCGGCCGGGCTCCCGTCGACCAGGCCGACGTAGAAGAGGTCCGGCACCAGCATGTGCGCGAAGGCGTCGGTCAGCCGCTCCCGGTCGGTGGAGAAGTAGGAGAAGTACTCGTAGAAGGCGTCGACGAAGATGCCGCCGATCGCCCTGCGGTACCCCTCCCCCAGTTCGTCGGCGCGCCTGACCTCGATCATGCCCCGTCCCCTTCCAGCAGGAAGGCCAGCAGCACCGGCATCGCCGGCACCTGGAAGCGCTCCCGCAGCGTGGTCTTCATCGACACCAGCCCGCTGAGCACGACGAAGTAGCAGGCCGCCAGCTCCGCGGCATCTCCGCGCCTGAACTCGCCCAGCCGCTGGCCGCGCTCGATCAGCGCCTCCAGCGCCGCGGCCAGCTCGGCGTGCCGCTCGGCCAGCACCCGCACCGGCGCCGGCGGCTCGTCCATCGCGAAGGCGTGGTTCATCAGCAGGTAGAACTCGACGGCCTCGGCCTCCTGGCCGAGGTCGGCGACGAAGACCCGGGTGAACTCACCCAGCAGCCGGGCCGGGGAGCCCTCGCCGCGGAAACCCGCGGCCACGGCGCCCAGGCCCTCGGCCGCCTGCGCCACCAGCGCGCCGAACAGCTCCTCCTTCGTGGCGTAGTGCCGGTACATCAGCCCGGTGCTGATGCCCGCCTCGGCCGCGATGTCGCGCACGCTCGTCGCGGCGTAGCCGCGGCGGGTGAACAGCCGAACCGCGGCCGCCTCCACCTTGGCGCGGGTGGCGGCCCGCATCGCCTCGTACTGCTCCTCGGTCCTCGACACTTTCGCTCCGGATCCGGGTGCTGCCGAATTTTACAATGAACAATTGTTTACTCTAAGACCGCCGCCTGAGCACGTCAAACGGGGCCGCCGCGGCGGCCCCGGGATGGACGGATCGGCGGGACGGCGCGCCGGTGCGGACCGGCACCGGCGCGCCGTACGGGGGTCAGGGCGTGAAGCGCCAGACGTGGTCGCGGGTGCCGTTGTCCTCGTACTGGTGGATGTCGGCGTCGTCGAAGGCCGAGGCGCCCTCGACGGCGAGCAGCAGGCCGCTGTGCCGGTTCTGCAGGTGGAAGTAGCCGTCGCCGTCGTGCAGCAGCCGCCACTGCTGGTTGGCGCCGCCGTGCCAGTCCCACTGCACCACCTGGGCGCTGTTGGCGGTGGACCAGCCCAGCACCTCCATCACATTGCCCGAGTGGGTGCTGACGACCCGGAAGTAGCCGTCGCCGCTGTCCTCGAAGCGCCAGTTCTGCTGGCTGACCTGGCTGTCCCACCACTGGGTGAGGCGGGCGCCGTTGTCGTGGGAGGCGCCGAACACGTCGAGCACCCGGCCGCTGTTGAGGTTCTGGATGTTGACCTCGCCATCGGGCATCAGCCGCCACTGCTGGCTGGCGCCGCCGTGCGCGGCGCGCTGCCGGGCGTGCGCGCCGTTCTCGGTGGAGGAGCCGGCGATGTCCAGCCGCAGGCCGCTGTGCACGTTGACGATCCGGACGTAGCCGTCGCCGGTGTCCTCCAGGCGCCAGCGCTGGTCGGCGGTGCCGGCGTCGCGGTACTGCTCGACGGCGGCGCCGTCCTGGGTGGACATGCCGTCGACCGCGAGCACCCGGTCGCTGTGGTCGTTGACGATCCGGAAGGTGCCGTCGCCGTTGTTGACCAGCCGCCAGCGGTGGTCGGCGGTGCCGTTGTCGGGCCACTGGGTGACCTGGGCGCCGTCCTCGGTGGACATACCGTCGACGGCGAGCACCTGGCCGGAGTTGCGGTTCTCGAGCCGGAACCACGCCCCCATCCCGAGCCCGGACGGCGCCGCCGCGTCGAGCACGGCCTGGTTGGCGGCCCTGACCCGGTCGGCGTCGGGCTTGACGATCCGCCGGTCGTAGGTGAGCAGGCCGTTCAGCTCGTTCTCCACGTCGGTGGTCTGGGTGTAGATGGCGGCGGACAGGCCGTGCGTGTCCACCTGCTCGGCCACCCGGCCCAGCAGCGACTCGTAGCGCTCGGTCAGCGCGGCGGCGTCGGGCAGCACCTCGTAGCCGCCGCCCCGCTCCGGGTCCCACTGGTGGCCGGGGGCCAGCAGCGCCGAACCGCCGAACTCGCCGAGGTAGGCGGCGCGCTCGCTGGTGGGCACCGGAGTGGTCGGCCCCGGGTAGATGTGGATGTCGTGGGCGTCGCCGTTGCCGGTGTCGTGCCAGCCGCTGGCGCCGACGACCAGCCGGGACGGGTCGCGCCGCTGGATGTCCTCGACGATGCGGGCGCCGTCGTACTGGCCCCAGCCCTCGTTGAAGGGGACCCACTGGATGATGGACGGGTGCGAGCGGCGCTGGTCGATCATCTCGGTCAGCTCGGCCTCGAACTGCGCGCGCTCGGCGGCTCCCGGTTCGCCGTCCATGGTGGGCATGTCCTGCATGACGAGCAGCCCGAGCCGGTCGGCCCAGTAGTACCAGCGGGCCGGCTCCAGCTTGACGTGCTTGCGGATGGTGTTGAAGCCGAGGTCGCGGGTGGCCTCGATGTCGAAGCGCAGCGCCTCGTCGGTGGGGGCGGTGTAGATGCCGTCCGGCCAGTAGCCCTGGTCGAGCGGGCCGAGCTGGAAGACGAACTCGCCGTTGAGCAGCGGGCGGCGCACGCCGTCGACCATGCCGGTGCTGATCTCGCGCATGCCGAAGTAGGAGCCGACCTCGTCCACCACCGCGCCCGAGCCGTCGAGCAGCTGCACGGTGAGGTCGTACAGGTAGGGGTCGTCCGGCCACCACAGCCGGGCGTCGGGGACGGGGACCGCGACCGGCTCGCCGGGGGCTCCCTGCGCGGTGCCCACCACCCGGCCCTCGGGGGTGCTCGCCGTCGCCCGCACCGTGTGCCCGCCGGCCGCGGCGGTGTGCGCGACCACCTCAAGGGTTCCGGCGCCGAGGTCGGGGGTGGTGTCGAGCCGGTCCAGGTGCGCCGGGGCGACCGGCTCCAGCCAGACCGTCTGCCAGATGCCGGAGTTGGTGGTGTACCAGATCGACCAGTCGCCGTCGCCGGTGTCCAGCCGCTGCTTGCCGACCGGCTGGCCGCCCGCGTCGCTGGGGTCGTGCACGCCGACGACCACCTCGTTGCCGCCGGGGCGCAGCGCGTCGGTGATGTCGAGTTCGAAGGCGGTGTAGCCGCCGGTGTGCGTGCCGACCTCAGTGCCGTTCACCCAGACGGTGGCCCGCCAGTCAACGGCGCCGAAGTTGAGCTGGACGTCGCGGCCGGCCCAGTCCTCGGGCACGGTGAAGCTCCGGCGGTACCACATGTCGCTGTGCTGCTCGGCGATGCCGGACAGCGCCGACTCCACCGGGTAGGGCACCAGGATCTCCCGCTCCAGTTCGCGGCCGATGGGCGGCGCCTCCCCCGGCTCGGCGGGCTCCCACTCCCAGGTGCCGTTCAGGTTCAGCCAGTCGTCGCGGGTCAGCTGGGGGCGGGGGTACTCGGGCAGGGCGTTGTCAGGCGAGACCTCGTCCGTCCACGGCGTGGACAGCGGCGGTTCGACCGGCTGCGCCTCGGCGGGGGCGGCGGTGAGCATCGGGGCGATCAGCGCGAGGGCGGCGGCGAGGAGGTGGATACGTCTGCGCACGGACATGGGGCTCCTCTCGGAGGCGGGCGAGAGCACGCGCGGCCCTGCTGCACGGAGAGTGACGGCGAGGTCGCGCGCAGCCGCTTTGCCTGGGTTCTATCCCAAGCGTTCAGTTGCGTAAATAGTCGGTAGCCGACTTGTTTCGTTCCTGCACGTCAGCTGATCGGAATTGACTGGAAACACGCCTTTTAATCCGAGCCGTCCCGTCCCGACGGCGGCGGCTTGGGCTGTTCGTCGCGCTCATCCGGCCCTGGAAGCCGCTCGGCACCGGCGTCACGGCGACTGAACGTTAGCGATCGTTTAAGACTCGAACTGATCAGACGTTATCGGCTTGCGACCGTAGGGTTGCGGACTCGTTTCCGGGCGGAGTGATGATGCGCACAGATCCGAGCGAAGGAGGCCCTGGATGGCCACGTACCGAGCACGACTCGCCAGGACCGGCCTGGCCGGCCTGGCCGCGCTCGCCCTGCTCGCCGGCTGCGCCCGGGGCGAGGACGCCGCCGAGGGCGGCGGCAGCCCCGAGCCGGCCGACCAGGGCCCCTCCCTGCGGGCGGCCGACGGCGAGACGTGCACGGCCGAGCAGTACGGGGTGGAGCCCTTCGACCTGGCCGGCAGCACGGTCGGCTTCTCCCAGTCCGAGCCCGAGGCCAACCCGTTCCGGATCGCCGAGACCGCCTCCATCCGCGAGGAGGCCGAGGCGCGCGGCATCGAACTGATCGACACCAACGCCCAGGGCGAGTTCTCCCGCCAGATCAGCGATGTACAGGACATGATCGCCCAGGGCGTCGACCTGCTGATCATCGCGCCGCTCAACTCCGACGGCTGGGAGCCGGTGCTGGCCGACGCGGCCGAGCAGGGCATCCCGATCATCACCGTCGACCGCCAGATCAACGCCGAGCCCTGCGCCGACTACGTCGCCTTCCTCGGCTCGGACTTCGTGGAGCAGGGCCGGCGCGCCGCCGACCGGATGATCGAGGCGCTGGGCGGCGAGGGCCAGGTGGCCATCCTGCTCGGCGCACCGGGCAACAACGTCACCACCGAGCGCAACCAGGGCTTCGTCGACCAGATCGAGGCCGAGGCGCCCGGCATCGAGATCGTCTTCGAGCAGACCGGCAACTTCTCCCGCGAGGAGGGCCAGGAGGTCGCCGAGCAGCTGCTCCAGTCCAACCCCGACGTCGACGGGATCTACGCCCACAACGACGAGATGGGCCTGGGCGCGATCACCGCCCTCCAGGGCGCGGGCCGCGAGCCCGGCGAGGTGCAGATCGTCACCATCGACGGCACCGAGGGCGCCGTGCAGGCCATCATCGACGGCTGGATGTTCGCCGTGATCGAGTCCAACCCCCGCTTCGGGCCGCTGGCCTTCCAGGCGGCCGAGCAGTTCGCGGCCGGCGAGGAGATCGGCGTGAACCTGGTCATCGAGGACCGCGAGTACACGCAGGCCAACGCCGAGTCCGACATCGCCAACGCCTACTGACCCGCACCGGCGCGGGCGCCGGCGGCCGGACCGGGGCACCGGTCCGGCCGCCGTCCGCGCCGCGGCCGGTCCCACGGAGCCGAGGAGGGGGCCGATGACCGGACCCGACGCACCGCTCGCGCCGATCCTGGAGACCGCCGGGCTCACCAAGCGCTTCCCCGGGGTGCTCGCCCTGGACGAGGTCGCGTTCAGCCTGCGCCCCGGCGAGGCGCACGCCCTGGTCGGCGAGAACGGGGCGGGCAAGTCCACCCTGATCAAGGTGCTCACCGGCGTGTACCGGCCCGACGCCGGCAGCCTGCTCTTCCAGGGCGCCCCGCTGCGCCCCGCCACCCCGCTGGACGCGCAGCGAGCCGGGATCTCCACCATCTACCAGGAGGTCAACCTGGTCCCGCTGATGAGCGTGGCCCGCAACCTCTACCTGGGCCGCGAGCCGAAGAACCGGCTCGGCCTGATCGACTTCGGCCGGATGCACGCCGAGGCCGAGCGCACCCTGCGCGAGTACGGCGTCTCCGTCGACGTCCGCGCGCCGCTGCGCACCCTGGGCCTGGGCGCCCAGCAGATGGTGGCGCTGGCGCGGGCGGTGGACGTGGACGCCCGCGTGGTGATCATGGACGAGCCCACCTCCTCGCTGGAGCCGCGCGAGGTGGAGACCCTGTTCGGGGTGATCGGCCGGCTGCGCGAGCGGGGCATCGCGATCGTCTACGTGAGCCACCGGCTGGACGAGCTGTACCGGGTCTGCGACCGGGTCACCGTGCTGCGCGACGGGCGGGTGGTGCACACCGGGGCGCTGGCCGAGCTGCCCCGGCTGCGGCTGGTCGCGCTGATGCTCGGCCGCGAGGTGGAGCAGGTGCGCCGGGAGGGCCTGACCCGCTTCAGCGGCGAGCGGACCGCCTCGGCCGACGAGCCGGTGCTGGTCGCCGAGGACCTGCGCGTCCGCCACCTGGTCGACGGCGTGACCCTGCGGATCAGGCCCGGGGAGATCGTCGGGCTCGGCGGGCTGCTCGGCGCGGGCCGCACCGAGACGGCCAAGGCGATCGCCGGGGCGCTGCCGCTGGACGGCGGCCGGGTGAGCGTCGCCGGGGTCCCGCTGCGCCGCCGCTCCACCGCCGCGGCGATCCGCGGCGGGATCAGCCTGCTGCCCGAGGACCGCAAGGCCGAGGGGATCGTGCCCGGCCTGTCGGTGCGCGACAACATCGCGCTCGCCGCACTGCCCCGGCTGTCGCGCTTCGGGCTGGTCTCCGAGCGGCGGGTGGACCGGGTGGTGGCCACCTTCATGGAGCGGCTGCGGATCAAGGCGGCCGGCCCGCACCAGCCCGTCGGCGAGCTGTCCGGCGGCAACCAGCAGAAGGTGCTGCTGGCCCGGTGGCTCGCCCTGCACCCGAAGGTGCTGCTGCTGGACGAGCCCACCCGCGGCGTCGACGTCGGCGCCAAGGCCGAGGTGCAGCGGCTCATCGACGAACTGGCCGCCGACGGGCTCGGCGTGCTGCTGATCTCCTCCGACCTGGAGGAGCTGATCGAGGGATCGGAGCGCGTGGTGGTGCTCAAGGACGGCGCCGTGGTCGGCGAGCTGGTGGGCGAGGACGTCACCGAGGACGCCCTGCTGGCGGCCATCGCCGACGCGGCCGGACCGGACGGGACCGCACCGGTGCCCGCCGCGCCCGGCGGGGAGGCCGGCAGTGGCTGACCTGGCCCTGGCGCGGGTCCGCCCGGACCGCACCGTACTGCTGCGCTGGCTGCGCGACTACGGCGTGTACGCCGGGGTGGCCGCGCTGGTGCTGGTCAACCTGGCGCTCACCCCCAACTTCGCCTCGCTGGACACGCTGCGGGTGCAGGCAGTGCAGGTCACGCCGATCCTGATCGTGGCGCTTGGCATGGCGGTGGTGATCGGCACCGGCGGGATCGACCTGTCGGTCGGCGCGGTGATGGCGGTCGCCGCCTCGATGATCTCGCTGTACCTGGGCTACGGCCCGGTGGCGGCGGTGCTGGCCGCCCTGCTGGCCGGAGCGGTGTCGGGCCTGGTGGCGGGCTCGCTGGTGGCCTTCGTCGGGGTGCAGCCGATCGTCGCCACCCTCGCACTGATGATCGGCGGGCGCGGCCTGGCCGAGGTGATGCTGCCCCAGCTGGACACCTTCCGCAATCCCGAGCTGCGCGCCCTGGGCAGCGGGATGTTCCTCGGGGTGCCCTACGTGGTGCTGATCGCGGTCGCGCTCACCCTGGTGGTGGTCTTCGTGGTGCGGCGCACCACCTTCGGCCGCCAGGTGCTGGCCATCGGCGGCAACCCCGCGGCCAGCGCGCTGGCCGGGCTGCCGGTGCGCCGGGTGCTGATCGGCGTCTACGTGCTGGCCGGGGTGCTGGCCGCGGTCGCCGGGGTGCTTGCCACCGCCCGGCTGGGCGCCAGCGACCCCACCCGGCTCGGCGAGCTGATGGAGCTGAACGCGATCACGGCCGTGGTGATCGGCGGCACCGCGCTGACCGGCGGCCGGGTCAGGATCGCCGGGACGGTGGCCGGCGCGGTGCTGATGCAGCTGCTCACCGCCACGCTGATCATGCACAACCTGCCGCAGTCGTGGACGCAGATCGCGTCCGCGGTCGTGATCGTGCTCGCCGTCTGGGTGGCGCGCGAACGGGGGAGGAACTGATGGCGCGGACACCCGTCACCGCGGCCGCCGTCGACGTGTCCCGCGGCGGCGCCGCCCCGGCCGGGGCGTCCGGGGCCGAGCGGATCAGCGCGCTGGCCCAGCGGCACGGCGCGCTGGTGGTGCTGGTCGCGGTGGTGCTGGTCACCTCGCTGAGCTTCGACACCTTCTTCACCGGCTACAACCTCAACCGGCTGGCGGTGAACGCCGCCTTCCTGGCGATCGTCGCCCTGGGCATGACCTTCGTCATCATCACCGGCGGCATCGACCTGTCGGTCGGCTCGGTCTTCGCGCTGGGCGGGGTGCTGGCCGCGTGGGCCTCTCAGTACGGGACGCTGCCGGCGCTGCTGGTGCCGGTCGCGGCGGCCGGGGCGATCGGGCTGGCCAACGGGCTGCTGGTGGCGCGCACCCGGCTGGCGCCGTTCATCGTCACCCTGGCGAGCATGCTGGGCGCACGCGGGCTGATGCTGGCGGTGTCGGGCGAGGGCAACGAGACCTACCTGGTGCCGCAGGGCTCGGCCTTCCTGGAGCTGGCGCAGGGCGGCCTGTTCGGCATCGGCTACCCCGTCTACCTCACCCTGGCGCTGTTCGGGCTGGGCGGGCTGCTGCTGCGCCGCACCGGCTTCGGCCAGTCCGTGTACGCGGTGGGCGGCAACGAGGACGCCGCCGCGCTGATGGGCGTCCGGGTGGCGCGCACCAAGCTGACCGTGTACCTGATGTCGGGCCTGCTGGCCGGCTTCGCCGGCGCCCTCAACGCCGCCTACCTGGGCTCGGGCGTGACCATCCTCGGCTTCGCCATGGAGCTGGACGCCATCGCGGCCGTGGTCATCGGCGGCACCCTGCTCACCGGCGGGCTCGGCTACGTCAGCGGTTCGCTGGTGGGCGTCCTGCTGCTCAAGGTGATCCAGAACGTCATCAACCTGATCGGCTCACTCAGCTCCTCCTACCAGCAGGTCGTCAGCGGGCTGTTCCTCATCGCGGTGGTCGTCGCGCAGACCTACCTCAGCCGGCGCCGCCGCATCGGCTGAGCCGGCCGGCGGACCGGTCGGCGTGTTCCTCGTCTCGTCCCGTCCGGTGCGCCGGGCGGGGCGTCCGCGCCCTGACCACCTGGAACACAGCCGTTCCCGGCGGCTCAGCCGCCCCGGCGCGGAGAGCGCTCTCTGGTATAACTGCGATCATGGTCGATCGCTCGGCGAGGTCACCGAAGGACTCCCGCTCCTCCCCGTCCGGCTCCCCCACCCTGGAGGACGTGGCCAGGGAGGCCGGGGTCTCCCGGGCGACCGTCTCACGGGTGATCAACGAGAACCGCAATGTCGACCCGGCCATCCAGGCCGTGGTGCGCCAGGCCATCGCCGCCACGGGCTACGTGCCCAACCGGGCCGCCCGGTCCCTGGTCACCCGCAGGACCGGCACCGTCGCGCTGGTGATGTCGGGGGCGGGCCACGAGGAGCTGGACGGCGTCGGCGCCGAGGAGGTCGACGGCCCGCCCGCCGCCCGCAGCCCCTTCGACAGCCACATCCTCGCCGACCCCTTCTTCGGCCGCGCCGCGAGCGGGGTGGTGGGCTTCCTGCGCCCGCGGGCCATGCACCCGGTGCTCATGCTGGCCGACTCCGCGGGCGCCCGCGAGCAGATCGTCTCCCACCTGCGCCAGGGCCACGCCGACGGCGCCGTCCTGGTCTCCACCCACCCCGAGGACCCCCTCCCCGCGCTGCTGGCCGACGCCGGGCTGCCCTTCGTGCTCTTCGCCCGCCCGGCGCGGCCGGTCCCGGTGAGCTACGTCGACCTGGCCCACCGCGACGGCGCCCGCCTGGCCGCCGACCGGCTGGTGGCGCGCGGATGCCGCCGGGTGGCCACCATCGCCGGGCCGCTGGACGTGCCCGCCAGCCAGGACCGCCTGGCCGGCTTCCGCGAGGCGATGGCCCGCCACGGCCACCCCTACGTGCCCTCCGTCGAGGGCGACTTCCGGCAGGAGAGCGGCGAGAAGGCGATGGAGCGCCTGCTCACCGAGGAGCCGGAGCTGGACGGCGTCTTCGCCGCCAACGACCTCATGGCCCAGGGGGCGCTGCACGTGCTGCTCGAACGCGGGCGGCGGGTGCCCGAGGACGTCGCGCTCATCGGCTTCGACGACAGCAGCGCGGCCACCGCCAGCCGGGTGACCCTGACGACGGTGCGCCAGCCGGTCGAGGAGATGACGGCCGAGATGACGCGGCTGCTGCTGGACCACATCGAGAACCCGGGCCTGGCGCCGACCTCGGTCATCTTCGAGCCGACCCTGGTCGTCCGCCGCTCGGCCTGAGCCCCGCGGGCGGCCGCCGGACCGCGGACCGCCGGCCGCCCGGCGGTCCGGCCGGGCGATGCCCCCGCAGGCGTTGACAGACAGGGCGGGCCAACGCATTGTTTCGGGAGAGCGCTCTCCCGAAACAATGGGCACGCCGCCGCACGCGGGTGCCCGTCCCCCGCACCGAGGAGACACCGTGTCCACCGAGACGAGACCCGCGGCGAGCCGCACGAGACGATGGCCGTCCGCGGCGGCCGCACTCAGCCTGACCGCCGCCCTGCTGAGCTGGTCCGCCCCCTCCCCCGCGACCGCCGACGCGGCCGAGCCCGCCGCCGCTCCGACCGCCGCCTCCGTGGTGGAGGTGACCGGGAGCCAGGGCGACTGGGAGCTGACCGTCGACGGCGCGCCCTACACCGTCCAGGGCCTCACCTGGGGCCCGAGCACCGCCGCCGCGGCCCAGTACATGCCCGATCTGGCCTCCATGGGCGTCAACACCGTGCGCACCTGGGGCACCGACGCCACCACCGCGCCGCTGCTGGACGCGGCCGCGGCCAATGGCATCCGCGTCATCGCCGGCTTCTGGCTCCAGCCGGGCGGCGGCCCCGGCAGCGGCGGCTGCGTCGACTACGTCAACGACCACGACTACAAGGGCTACCAGCTGTACCTGATGAACCAGTGGGTCGGCGCCTACCGCGACCACCCGGGCGTGCTGATGTGGAACGTCGGCAACGAGTCGCTGCTCGGCCTGCAGAACTGCTACTCCGGCGCCCAGCTGGAGGCGCAGCGCGACGCCTACGCGCAGTTCGTCAACGACGCCGCCGAGGAGATCCGGGCCCTGGACCCCAACCACCCGGTGACCTCCACGGACGCGTGGACCGGCGCCTGGCCCTACTACCAGGAGCACGCCCCGGCCCTGGACCTGCTCGCGGTCAATGCCTATGACGCGGTCTGCGGCATCGAGGAGACCTGGGCGGCCGGCGGCTACGACCGGCCCTACATCCTCACCGAGGGCGGCCCGGCCGGCGAATGGGAGGTGCCCGACGACGTCAACGGCGTGCCGCTGGAGCCGACCGACGTACAGAAGCGCGACGGCTACCGCCGCGCCTGGGAGTGCCTGATGGGCCACGAGGGCGTCGCCCTGGGCGGCACCCTGTTCCACTACGGCATCGAGGAGGACTTCGGCGGCGTCTGGTTCAACCTGCTGCCCGGCGGCGAGCGGCGGCTGTCCTACTACGAGGTGGCCGAACTCTACGGCGGCGACCGGCCGACGAACACCCCGCCGGTCATCACCGGCCTGACCGTCGGCGGCGACCGCACCGCCGTCGAGGCGGGTGAGGGCTTCGGCCTCAGCGCCAACGTGTCCGACCCCGACGGCGACGCCGTCTCCTACGAGGTCATGCTGAGCAGCCGCTACGTCGACGACAGCGGCGCGCTGGTGCCGGCCGCCTCCAGCGGCGGGGGCGGCTCATTCACGGTGACCGCGCCCGAGCGGCCCGGCGTGTGGAAGGTGTACCTGCTGGCCCGCGACGGCCGCGGCAACATCGGCATCGAGACCACGTCCATCCGGGTGGTCCCGCCCGACGTCGACGGCACGAACATCGCTCGCGGCGCCGCCACCACCGCCTCCTCCTGGCAGGGCCAGAACGGCGGCGAGCCCTTCCCGCCCGGCAACGCCACCGACGGGAACCCCGAATCCCGCTGGGCCAGCGACTGGAGCGACCCGCAGTGGATCCAGGTCGACCTGGGCTCGGTCCGCTCCTTCCACCACGTCCAGCTGGTCTGGGAGACGGCCTACGGGCGGGCCTACCAGGTGCAGACCTCCACCGACGGCGCGAACTGGACCACCGTCCACCAGGAGACCGCCGGCAACGGCGGCGTGGACTCCATCCCGGTCGGCGGCTCGGGCCGCTACGTGCGCGTGCTCGGCACCGGGCGCGGCACGAGCTGGGGCTACTCGCTGTACGAGTTCGGCGTGTACGCCCGCTGACCACCGCCGTCCCGGCCGCCCGCCCCCGGCGGGCCCGGGACGGCCACCGCCCCCTCGCCCCGGCAGGCGAGGGGGCGGCAGCGTCAGCGGGTGCCGTCAGGACGCCGTCACGGATAGGACACCAGGTAGTAGATGCCGTCGTTGAGGCCGGGGCCGGCCGGGCCGCCGGTGTCGTTGATGACGCGGTTGATGGTGCCGAGCTGGCCCAGCGAGACGATCACCATGTGCTGGAAGGCGACGCCCGAGCGGCGCGGCGCCTGGATGGCCCGCTCCGACACGATGCTCGCGTCCTCCAGGAACAGGCAGTACACGCCCAGGCCCCACGCGCGGTGGTCGGTGACCGAGTCGGCCACCAGGTAGGCGGGGAAGCCGCGTTCGCCGCCGTTCATGTACGCCGCCTGGCTGGGCGGGTCGTAGGGCAGCTCACACTGGAAGAAGTAGGTGCGGCCGCGCTCGCCGTTCCAGATCACCTGCTCGCGGCGGTAGTGCTCGGCGAACAGGCCGTAGATGGTGACGTTGTCGCCGTTGACGATCAGGCCGTGCTCGGCGGGGTTCACCTCCCAGCCGATGCCGTCGCCGTGGTCGCCGCGCCACAGCCAGACGTGGTCGACGATCGTGTCGTGGCTGTTGACGACCAGGCTGCGCAGCGCCCGGCCGGCGCCGGCGCCGCCGATGCGGGCGAACACGTCGTGGACGTGGATCGGGTTGCCCTCGTGGCGGGCGGAGGAGCCGGCGGGGCCGATCTCCACCAGGGTGCCGGACTCCTGCGGGCCCGCGTCGACCAGCAGGTGCGCCAGCTGGACGCCGTCGACGTCGGCCACCCGGATGGCGGTGATGCCGTTGTCGGGGATGAGGGTGGCCAGGCCCATGCCGAGCACGATCGTGTCCGGCCTGGTCACCTCCAGGGTCTGGTTCAGGTGGTAGACGCCGGGGGTGATGAGCAGGTGGCGGCCCTGGGCGAGGGCGGCGTTCATGCTCGCGGCGGAGTCGCCGGGCCGGACGATGTGGAAGTCGCCGATGGGGATCGAGGTACCGGGCGTGGGGCCGTTGGCCCAGCTGATGCCGCGGGAGTCGCGGCGCGCCTCGGGGCGGAACACGTGGAAGGCGCCCGCGCCGTCGACGTAGAGGTAGGGCTTCTCGCGCACGTAGGGGGTGCGGTCGATCGTGGTGTGCGAGGGGTTGGGGAAGTGGTTCGGCGGTGCGCCCTCGACGCCCAGGAACACCATGTTCCACACCGAGCCGGCCCACTCCCCCAGCCGGCTGTTGCGGGTGAACCACTGCTGCTGCGAGCCGGAGACCACCCGGTCGACCTGGCAGTCGGCCATGAAGCCGCCGCTGGACCAGCCGTCGTAGCCGTTCCACAGCGGCAGCTCGCCGCGCACGTGCACGCGGCGCATCGGCGCGGCCTGGGAGACGGCCCAGCGGTTGACCCCGTCCCACGGCGTCACCGACAGGTTCTCGGCGCCGCGCCAGAAGTTCTGGGTGGCGTTGCCGCCGAACCAGTCGGCGATCACCCGCACCCAGCCGGTGATGTTCACGTCGTCGGGCTGGCGGCCGAGGCCCACGATGTGGGTGTAGTAGCCGACGTTGACGTCGATGTCCTGGTAGTGGCCCGGCTTGAACAGGAAGGCGTAGCGCCCGGGGCCGAACTGGGCGGTCTCCTGCGCCGTGAAGGCGGCGTTGAGCCGGTCCTGGATCTGCTGGCGCGGCATCGAGGGGTCGAAGATGACGACGTTGGGGCCGAAGTCGGGGTCGACGGCGGCCGGGGCGGCGGTGTCGCGGGCGGGCGCGGCGGAGGCCGCCCCCGGGACGGCCGCCGCCACCGCGGTGGCGGCCAGGCCGACGATGGTGGCACGCCGGGTCAGCGCCCCGGTGGGCGGCTGCTCGGCGGCGGGGGCGCGGTGCTCGCGGGGGTCTTCGGGCTGTGGCACGGGGTTCTCCTCGGCGGGGAGGTCCCGGCGGAGGGGCGCCGGGACGGAGAGCGCTCTCAAAACGGAGCCGGTCCGGGGACCGGACCGGCTCCGGGGTGGGAGGGCCCGGCCGGCCGCGCGTTCAGTGCGGCCGGACCTGCGGCTCAGCGGGGATCGGAACGGTCGGGTGCGGTTCAGGGCAGTTCGTAGTCCTCGTTGAGGGCCGCGCCCTCACCGGGGTGGTGCTGGTCGTAGCCGCGGGCGTCGCACTGGAGCCCGCCGTTGATGCAGTGCTCGACCATGGCGGCGAGCGTCGCCTCGTCCCAGGCGTTGAAGAAGTCGTAGTGGAACGAGTAGCCCTCGCCGCTGGACAGGTGGACGCCGGACATGTCGCCGTCCACGGGGAAGGCCATCTTGAACTCGACCATCGGCACGGCCACCGGGTGGCTGTCCGGGCAGACGTCCGAGCCGTTCTCCACCACGGGGTAGGCCATGTGCGACTGGTGGTCGGGCGAGTCCAGGTGGCGCCCGTCCCAGCAGCTGGGCGCCTGGAAGCGGACGTTGAGCTGGGTGCCGTCCGGGCAGTGCGCCGGGACGTGCGCGTTGTCGTAGTCGTCGCCGCACTCCCAGCCCTGGACCGTGGCGTCCAGGAACTCCTCGGCGCTCTGCGTCGGGCTGCCCACGACGTAGCGCAGCCCGGTCGGGAAGGGCCGCACGGTGGTGTGGTCGCGGATGCCGGACTTGTAGTAGATGACCTGGTGCCCGATGGGGCGGACCTCCTCGGTGCCGTTGTACATCGTCGGCATCCAGTAGGCGGACAGGTCGCCGGGGACGCGGCAGCTGGTGCCGCCCCGCTCCAGCGAGGCGAGGGTGCTGAACGCGTCCGTGGTGGTGTTGCCCATGAAGGTGTGGTCGTGGGAGCCGCCCGGCCGGCCCGGGTAGACGATCGGGTCGTCTGGGGCGGTGTGCGAGACGGTGCAGTTGGCCTGGAACTCGCGGTGCACCGCGAAGGGCGGGTTCTCCAGCGGCGGGATGCCCGCGACGGGCTCGTCCACCGGGACCCACTCCCCGGGGGGCGGGGCGGGCATCGCGGCCATGGCCATGTGCTCGTGGTGGGCGGCGGTGTCGGCGGCCGCGGCGACGGCGGGGTCGGTGGGGCTGAACATGCCGATCGCCAGCACGGACACCGCGGCGGACGCGGCGGCGAGGGCGGGCAGTCGGGTCGGGTCGAACGGTCTGTGTGCCATGCGGACCTCCGTGCCGCGCCGGTGCGCGGCTCGGTTAGCGGGGGGGCGGGCGGTGCACAGGGGAGGCGACGCCTCCCAGAGGGACTGGGAGAGCGCTCTCCCATTTCGGCAAATGCTATGCCTCAACTGATCCGTGTCAAGACTCCATGAACACCCGGAGTCGCGGATGTTACCGCGACCGCACGGCCCCGCCCGCCCCGCAACACGAAAAGCACCGGTGGGAACGGGGACGCTCGTTCCCACCGGTGCCGCCGGTGTCCGCCCGCGCGGGGCGGGTGGACGGAATCAGTGCGCGTAAGGCCAGCCCGCGGAGTCCCAGCCGAGCCAGTTGATGCCGAGCAGGGCGGTGCCGTTGTCGTTGTAGTAGTGGTAGGCGAGGATGTCGTGGTCGGTGTCGGCGAAGACGTCCTGGTGGCCGGGGCCGTGGATGCTGCCCTGGCCGGCCAGGATCTCGGTGCCGCCGCCCGAGGTCATCCGGGTGCCGTTGCGGTCGGTGTAGGGGCCGGTGATGCTGCTGGAGCGGCCGACCATGATGCGGTAGGTGCTCGACGCGCCGCGGCAGCACAGGTCGAAGGAGACGAACAGGTAGTAGTAGCCGCCGCGCCGGAAGATGGTCGGCGCCTCGATGGCGCCGCCGTTGCGGCCGGCGATGGAGTACAGGCTGGAGTCCAGCCGCCGGCCGGTCGCCGGGTCGATCCTGATCATCTTGATGCCGGACCAGAAGGAGCCGAAGGCCAGCCACCAGCGGCCCTGGTCGTCCACCTGCAGGTGCGGGTCGATGGCGTTGTAGTCGTTGGAGGAGGAGGACTCGATCACCAGGCCCTGGTTGGACCAGGTGCCGGAGTCGCCGCTGGTGCTGGTGGCCAGGAAGATCGCCGAGCGGTTGGAGCCGAAGGTCGACGCCGAGTAGTACAGGTAGTAGCGGCCGTTGTGGTAGGACAGGTGCGGCGCCCACAGGTTGCGTGCGCCCCCGGTGTAGGGGCTGGTCCAGGGCGCGCCGCCGGGGAAGACCGTTCCGGCGTTGCGGAAGGCGGTCCGGTCGGTCGAGGTCTTCAGGGCGACGTTGTCGCCGGTGTGCGCGACGAGGTAGCCGCCGTTGGGCCGCCGGACGAACGAGGGGTCGTGCACGGTGATGTCGCCCGTCACCGGGCCGGGGTAGGGATAGGCGACCGCGCTGACGTCGGCGGCGGCGGGCCGGGGGCCGGTGAGGCCCGCGATGGCCGAGGCGGTCGCCATCGCGCCCGTCGCCAGCGCGGCGCCCAGCAGGCGCCGCCGGGACGGCGGTTCGGGGGACGGGATGCGGGGGTCTTCGGTCACGGTCTCTCTCCTTGCTGCCGGAGGCGGTTGGGGGTGGCCGCCCGGGGGTCTAGTGGCCGATCTGGAAGGTGGCGTCCTGCCGGTCCATGGCGGAGGACCCGGTCGTGACGGGGTCGGTGCGCAGCTGGTAGCCGGAGTGCCTGATGTAGCGGTCGGGGAAGTTGTGCGAGCGGAACGAGGTCCAGGCGGAGTCGGCCAGGCCCGGGACGCGGTGGAAGGTGGCGTCGGCCGCGAAGGCGGCCGAGCCGTCGTCGCGGGCGAGCACCAGGACGTGGCCGGAGTGGCGCAGGAAGTGGTCGGGCAGGTTGACCGACTGGAAGGACAGGCCCGACGCGTCGGCGCGGCCGGGCACCAGCCGCCACTGCGCGTCGGCGTAGGGGTCGAAGGGGTAGGGATCGATCCGTGCCGTGTGGTCGGCGTGCCGGATCAGGTGGTCGGGGAAGTTGTAGGACTTGATCCGGTTCCAGGCGGGCGCGCCCCAGCGGGCCAGCAGCGCGGCGTGCTCGGCCGCCGTGATCGGTGCGATGGTGGCGTGCTTGGCGTTCAGCGGCTGCGTGTACTCGGCCTTGGACAGCGGTGACCAGTTCCCCGCGGCGACGTCGGTGCTGCGCCACACGTAGAACTCGCCGTTGACCGGGGAGAAGGAGTCGCCCCACAGGAACCACTCGTCGCGGTCGTTGGCCTTGGCGACGATCGGCGCCTCGATGCCGCCGCTGATGACGCCGGAGGTGTAGGTGCCGCTGTCGAAGGACCGCGGGTCCAGGGTGGCCGAGCGCGCGCCGTAGAGCCGCCCGTCGGCGAAGCTCTTGTAGTAGAGGTAGTTTCCCCTGGGCGTGACGTGCATCGTCCCGTCCAGGACGTTGAAGCCGGGGTCGAAGAAGAGCTGCGGCTGGGAGACGGTGACGAAGTCAGCCGTGTAGTTGACCCACAGCGCGTCGCGGCCGCCGCTGTTGGCGGAGTAGATGATGCCGTACCGGCCGCGGGCCGCGTCCCAGAATGCCTCGGGCGCCCAGGTGTGGGTGGGCATGCCGTGCATCCGCAGCCGCCGGTAGCCGGTGAAGGACCGCAGGTCGGCGGAGTCCCAGGCGTGGATGTACTGGTTCTGCTGCGTGAAGTCGGTACCGCGCAGGTCGGTGGCGATGACGGCGAAGCCGCCGTCCTGCCTGCGGATGATGAAGGGGTCGCGCAGGCCGCCCGTTCCGGCGGTCGGGGTGGCGACGGGCTCGTTCTGGTTGAGCGGGATCCAGTGCAGCCCGTCGGTGCTGACCGCCAGGTGCAGGCCGTAGTCGTCGCCGAGCCGCGAGGGGGACTCGGTGAAGTAGCCCATCACGTAGGCCTGGTAGGCGGGGGCCGGGGCGGCGGACGCGGCCCGCGGCGCGGTGCCGAGGCCGGCCAGGACCAGCGAGGATGCTCCCAGGCTCAGCAAGGTGCGGCGTTCGAGCATCAGCGATGCCTTTCGTCTGCTCGGAGGGCCGCGGTCCGGCGGCGGACGGGGGGCCGCCGGACCGCGGGGCTCACCGTGGGGATCCGCCGGTCACTCGCCGGACGGCGCCGGCAGCTGCACCCCCGTCCGGACCGGGGTGCCGAAGTTCGGGGTGCCGTCGGCGTTCCAGGTGAAGCGCTGCGCCCGGGTGGAGCGGTTCATGTCGCAGCCGCCGCTCGCCGAGTCATTGGCGTGGTAGACGATCCAGTCCTCGGTGCCGTCGGGCGAGCGGAAGAAGCCGTTGTGGCCGGGGGCGAAGACCCCGTTGGCGTCGCTGCGCTGGAAGACGGGCTGCGGGTGCTTGGTCCAGTGCGAGCGGTTGAGCGGGTCGGAGCCGGTGAGGGTGAGCAGGCCGAGCTTGTAGTCGGGCCCCCAGCAGGCGCTGGCGGAGTACACGATCATGGTGCGGCCGTTGTGGTAGAGGGGCTCGGCGCCCTCGTTCACCGGGTGCGTCTGCCGTTCCCAGGCCAGGGTGGGCTGGCTGATGGTCCGCCGGGCGCCGCTGATGGTCCACGGGTTGCTCAGCGGGGTGATGGACAGGCTCTGGGTCCCGTTGTCCATGTAGCTGCCCAGCAGGTACAGGTTGCCGTTGACCCGCAGGATGCTCGGGTCCAGCTCCCAGGTGTTGCCGAGGTCGGCGCGGAAGGTGTACGGGCCCATCGGGTTCGTGCCCGAACTCTCCAGCACGTGCAGCCGCTGGGTGGGGTTGAAGTCGGACACGTTCTGCCCGGCCACGTAGTAGAGGTACCAGCGCGGGCCGTTGGGTCCGTTGATCAGGTGGAACTCCGGCGCCCACATGTTGCAGCAGCCGTTGGGCCGCCCCGACAGGTCGAAGACCGTGGTGTCCTGCGCGCTCGCCAGGCCGCCCAGGGTCCGCGAGCGCCGCATGGTGATGGTGGAGTTCCAGGTGGTGGTGGCCAGGTAGTAGTAGCCGTCGTGGTACTGGAGCCACGGGTCGGGGCCGTTGCGCTTGATCGGGTTGGTGAAGCTGCCCGCGGCGTCGAGTTCGACCAGCTCCCACTGCTGGTTGGCGCCGTTGAGGTCCGGCCACTGCACGACCTGGCCGCCGTTGGCGGTGGAGAACTCGTACACGTCCACCGCCTTGCCGCTGTTGCGGTTGATCAGGCGCACGTAGCCGTCGCCGGAGTCGGCGAGCCGGAACTGCTGGCTGGCCCGG
The DNA here is from genome assembly GCF_003002095.1 of Allonocardiopsis opalescens. Classification (GTDB taxonomy): domain Bacteria; phylum Actinomycetota; class Actinomycetes; order Streptosporangiales; family Streptosporangiaceae; genus Allonocardiopsis; species Allonocardiopsis opalescens. The sequence continues at coordinate 349,461 of NZ_PVZC01000007.1, forward strand.
TTCTGGTCGCTCCACTGCACGATGCCGGCGCCGTCGGCGGTGGAGGAGCCGGCCACGTCCAGCACCCGGCCGCTGTGCCGGGACCGCAGCCGGTACCAGCCGTCGCCGGACTCCACGAACTGCCACTGCTGCCAGGCGCCGTCGTTGCGGGTCCACTGCGCGATCCGGGCGCCGTCCTCGGTGGCGAGGTCGTACACGTCCAGCGCGAGGCCGCTGTGCCGGTTGACCAGCACGTAGTAGGCGTTCGGGTCGATCACCGGTGCCGCCGAGGCCTGCTGCGGTGCGACGGCGGTGCCGCCGCCGAGCAGCAGCGCGAGTAGGGCGAGGAGGAGGCCGGCGCGCAGCGGCCAGGGGTTCGAGGGCGGACGGGCCGCCGGGGTTCTGGTGCTCATGATGCTCCCGATGGGGGTTCGGGCGGACGGAATGTTAGCGCTAACATTCCGGTGCGTGGAGGGTGCTCGAAATCGTGCTGGTCTGGGGCGGACGGAGCGGCACCCGCGCTCTGCACCGGGGGGCGAGGCGTCCGGGGCGGGCGGTGCCGGGCGGGGGTCGGATGGTCGCTGCGGGGTGCTCCACGTCGGCTGCGCGCCGCCCCGGCGGCGGAACCCGGGCGGGACCGGCCACTGCGGCGAGGCCGTCGCACTGTGACGTGGACTACAGTGTTAGCGCTAACATTTCAGTGCGTCAAGGGCTTCTCGAAAGTTTTCGGACCGCACAGTGATCGACTCGGTACCCTGCGCGCACGCTGCCGGGACGGTCCGCCGCCGCTGCGTGGCGCGGCGGCGGACCGCCTGTGGCGCGGACCGCCGGAGGTGCTCGGCGGTCCGTGCTCCGGACGGACGGCGCGGGCCCGTCGGGCGCCGCGCCGCGTACGGAGCCGTGGAGCGCTCCGGCGGGCCGCCGTCGGAGTGCGGCCCGCCGGAGCGCGGCTCGTACGGCCTAGATGCGCGCGCCGACGGCGGCACCGCTGGCCGGGTGCAGGAAGTTCGACGAGGGGATCGCGCCCGAGGACGTGCGCGGCCCAGTGATCACTGAGCTGTTCGTACTGGCCAGCGGCCAGCTGCCGCCGATGTCCCAGGAGTTGCCCGAACTGCTGGAGGAGCCGAGCGAGACGGCCCGGGCGTTGGCCACCGACAGGTTGCCCGCCACCACCGCGTCGGCGTCGGCGACGTCGAAGCCGGTGCCGCCGTTGCGCCAGGCGGTGTTGCGTTCGAATCTGAGCGCGCCGGGGTTGGAGTTGTCGATGAAGCCGCCGACGGCGTTGTCGAAGGCGATCGAGTTGCGCACGACGTGCGCGGCGGGCAGGTCCTCGTCGCCGCCGCCCATCTTCCAGCCGTTGCCGTCGCCGGTGTAGTCGGGCAGGTTCCACCGGTTGAAGCCGTTGCCCCAGGCGACGGAGTCGGTGACGGTGATCGGCGACAGGAACTCCCAGGCGTCGAAGCCGTCGTCGGAGTTGTTCCACAGCCGCACGCCGCGCACCACGTTGCCGGAGCCGGAGCCCTCCTTGATGGCCAGGCCGTCGGCGCTCTCGCCGTTGTTGCGCGGGTCGCGGTTGCCGTGGCTGTCCAGGTTGCTGACCAGGTTGTTGCTGGACGCCGCCTGGATGTGCAGGCCCGACTCGTAGTTGTCGCGGGTGGTGAGGCGGTCGAAGACGTTGTTGCTGCAGTCGCGGCAGAAGATCCCGTACGGGCCGCGGATGATGTCGATGTCGACGATCCGCCAGTAGTCGGCCTCGATGTGCAGCACGCCCCGCTCCATGTTGGGGATGCTGCCGTCCACGGGCGCGGGCGTGTGCGGCATGTTCTCGCCGTCCAGCACCACGTTCTCGCCCCGGTAGGCGGTGATGGTGTACGGCGCCGAGGCGGTGCCGTCCTTCAGGATGCGGATGTTGGTGCTCGGGGCGTAGGTGCCCGCGCGCAGCTGGATCGTGGTGCCGGGGGTCGCCAGCTCGACCGCCCGCTGCAGGGTGCGCAGCGGCTGGGAGAGGGTGCCGGGCGCGGAATCGTTCCCGTTCGGCGCCACGAACAGCTCTCCGGCGGCGGCCGGCGACCAGGCCGGGGCGGCGGCGGCCGCTCCGGCACCCGCGGCCGCCACGGCGGCGGCGAGCGCGACCGCCGCGAGGCCGCGCCACAGCGCGCGGACCGTCCGGCCTCGGTTCCCTGGGTGAGAACGCATGGTGTTCGTACCTTTCGTCGGCCGACATGGAGCGCCTGGGTCCGGTGCGCCGGCCAGCGCCGGGGGAAAGCGCTTTCCGGTGACGCTACGATTTCGCGCCATCACCGTCAAGGGGTCCGAAAGGCGCCGCCTCGGCGCCGCGAGCGCGCCGGGCGCCCGCGCGGGGGCCTAGATCCAGCCCTCTTCCCAGGCCCGGTGCGCCGCGGCGTGCCGGGAGCCCACCTCCAGTTTGGCCATGGCCGCCGACAGGTAGTTGCGGACCGTGCCGGGCGCCAGGTGCACCTGGGCGGCGATCTCGTTCACCGAGGCGCCGGTGCGCGCCGCCCGCAGCACCTCCAGCTCCCGGTCGGTGAGCGGGCACGCGTCCTCGGTCAGCGCCGACGCGGCGATGTCGGGGTCGACGTACCTGCGGCCGGCGGCGACATCGCGGATGATCTCCGCCAGGCGGGCGGCGGGGGTCGTCTTGGGCACGAAGCCGCTGACGCCGGCCGCCAGCGCGCGGCGCAGCACGCCCGGTCTGGCGTGCCGGGTGACCAGGATGATCCTGGCGGGCAGCTCGGCCCTGATCTCCTCGGCGGCGCGCAGGCCGTCGGCGGGCGGCATCTCCAGGTCGAGCACGGCGATGTCGGGTCGGTGCTCGCGCGCCAGCAGCACCGCCTCGGTCGAGGTGGCCGCCTCGGCCAGCACGGCGAGGTCGTCCTCCAGCCGCAGCAGCGCCGCCAGGGCGCTGCGGAGCAGGGCGTCGTCGTCGGCGAGCAGCAGGCGGATCATTCCGGTCCCCCGTTCGGGTCGGCCCGGAGCGTGGCGGCGACGGTGAAGCGGTCGCCGTCGTGCTCCCAGGTCAGCTCGCCGCCGGCCGCGTGCAGGCGCTCCGCCAGGGTGCGCAGCCCGCTGCCCGGCGGGCCGGCGGACCGGCCGGCCGCACCGTCGTTGCTCATCCGCAGGCGCGCGGTGCCGCCGGTGACGCGGTAGTCGACCTCGGCGTGCCGGGCGCGGCTGTGCCGGAGGACGTTGGTGGTGCCCTCGCGCACCACCAGCCCGAGCAGGTGCCGGCTCGACTCGGCGAGGCGGCCGGGGCCGCTGGGATCGAGGTGCGTCCGGGCGTCGATGTCGGCGGCGGCCAGCACCCGGGTGGCGTTGGCGATCTCCTCGTCCAGGGTCGTCCTGCGGTAGCCCTGCACCACGGCGCGGGTGTCGTGCAGCGCGTCGGCGGCCAGCCGCCGCACCTCCTCCATCTCCGCGGCGGCGCGCGCCGGGTCGGCCGCGGCGAGCCTGGCCGCCAGCTCGCTCTTGAGCGCGATGACCTGGAGGTGGTGGCCCTGGATGTCGTGCAGGTCGGCGGCGAAGCGCAGCCGCTCGTCCTTGACCGCCAGCTCGGCGGACATCCGCCGCGCCTCGTCCAGGCGCGCGGCGACGTCCCAGGCCCACAGCGGCCCGAGCGTCACCCAGCAGGAGAAGACGAGCAGTCCGAGCGGGAACAGCGAGGCGTACAGCACCTGCCCGTCGTCGGCGGCCAGACTGGCGGCGCCGCCGGGCACCGGCGCGAGGGCGGCCGCGCAGCCCAGCAGCACCCGCCGCCGCGCGGGCGGCAGGACGGCGGCGGCGATCGCGACCATGATCGCGGGTGCCACCGCCCACAGGCCGTAATTGCCCAGGGCGAGCGGGACCGCGCCGAGCACCGCCGCGCCCGCTCCCCCGGCGGCCAGCCAGCCGAGCGGCGGGCGGCCGGGCGGCTCGCCGGACCGGGCCGGCGCCAGCCGGCGGCTGAGCAGCACCCCGCTCGCCACCGCGGTGGCCAGCAGCGCGGCCGCCGACGCGGCCCGCGCGGGGACGGGCACGTCGGGGTCGGCGATCCACTCGCCGACGAACACGACGAGGCAGGTCACGGCGGTCCCCGGCACGCTCCACCAGGTGTAGCGCCGGAACCGGACGAGTCCCGGCTCTCGCTCTCGCACGCCGCCATTGTGGCAGCCGCGCAAAGGCCCCACACCCCGCCGAACTCGGAAAATGACATCTGTCATGCGGACCGGTGACGGACGCATCCGCGCCGGTGCGGTTTCGGCGCTACCGGCGGCCGCCGCACTCGGCCATCGTTCGGATCAGGAAACGGCGGGAGAACGTCCGCCCCTTGGCCGAAGGAGCCGTCATGGAAACGCAGCAGCAGGTCCGGCAGCACTCCACCCGCACTCGAACCTGGCACTTCATCCGCCATTTCGCCGAAATGGTGGCCGCGATGCTGGTCGGAATGGTCGTCCTCGGCTTGGCAACGGAGGGCGTCCTGGCCCTCACCGGGCTGGACCTGCCCGCGTCGCCCGAGTTCGCATCACTGAAAATGGCCTTCGACATGGCGGTCGGAATGGTCGTGTGGATGCGCTTCCGGGGCCACGGCTGGGCGAGCACCCTGGAAATGTCGGGTGTGATGTTCCTGCCGCCGGTCGCGCTTTTCCCAGTGCTGTGGCTCGGCCTCCTCTCCGCCGACACCATGCACCTGGTCGAGCATGTGCTGATGCTGCCGCTGATGCTCGCCGTCATGCTGCGCCGCCGTACCGAGTTCGGCGGATGAGCCCCGCGGTGCGCCGCAGCGGAGAACGGGAATCGGGGGCCCGCCGCCGTGCCGGCCGACCGCGGCGCGGCGAGCGGCCGGCGCGGGAGGGTCCGCCGCCCGAGGACGGCCGGCGGGCCCTCCCGCGCCGCGGGTCAGGCCCGGGCCGCCCGGATCGCCTCGGCCAGCGGGGTGGCCGGGCGGCCGAGCAGGCGGGGCAGGTCCTCGCTGCCCGTCTCCAGCTCGCCGCGGGCGATGGACGCGTCGATCGAGGCGACGAACTCCGCGGTGCCGGCGTCCATGCCGGTCGCGCGCAGCACGGCGGCGTAGTCGGCGGCGGACAGGTCGCGGTAGGCGACCTCGGTGCCGGTCACCGCGGTGACGGCGGCGGCCAGCTCGGTGAAGGTGAACGGCGCGCCGCCCAGTTCGTAGACGGTGGTGCCGCCCTCGTCGCCGGTCAGCGCGGCGGCCGCCGCGGCGGCGTAGTCGGCGCGGGTGGCGCCCGAGACGCGGCCCTGGCCCGCGGCGCCCACGATCTCCCCGTGCGCCAGGTACCGGTCGACGGCGTCGGTGTAGTTCTCGATGTACCAGCCGTTGCGCAGCACGGTGGCGGGCAGGCCCGAGGCGGCCAGGGCCCGCTCGGTCGCCTTGTGGTCGGGCGCGAGCGGGTTGGCGGTGGTGTCGGCGCGCAGGACGCTGGTGTAGGCGAGGCGCTCGACGCCGGCCGCCGCGGCCGCGTCGATCACCGCGCGGTGCTGGGCGAGCCGCCTGCCCGGTTCGTTGCCCGACACCAGCAGCAGGCGCCGCACCCCGGCGAGGGCCGGCGGGAGGGTGTCCGGCCGCGAGTAGTCGGCCTGGCGGACCTCGACGCCGCGCCGGGCCAGGTCGGCGGCCTTCGCCTCGGTGCGGGCGACCGCGACGATATCGGCGGCGGGCACGCCCCGCTCCAGCAGGCTCTCGACCACGAGACGGCCGAAGGGACCACTGGCTCCGGTGACCGCGTAGGCAGGCATGGGCAGACCTCATCTCTCGCTGTGCTTTCTGACGGAAAGCACTAACTAAAGCACAGCGCAGTTTAGTCCCGCAGTGGGTGGGTTAGGCTGCGGATGTGACGAACGACCGCGTCGGGCCCGAGCCGGGCCCCTCCCAGGCGCTGGTCTCCGACGTCTTCGCCCGCGACTGCACCTCGCGCGGCGCCTTTGAGGGCGTCACTTCCAAATGGGCGTCGCTGGCGCTGCTGGCGCTGGCCGAGGGCGGCTACCGCTTCAACGCGCTGCGCCGCCGGGTGGAGGGGGTGAGCGAGAAGATGCTGTCGCAGACCCTCCAGCACCTCGAACGCGACGGCATGGTCTCCCGCCGGGTCCTCACCGCGATCCCGCCGCGGGTGGAGTACTCCCTCACCCCGCTGGGCGCCCGCGTCGCCGAGCACCTGCGCGGCCTCGCCGATCTGCTCCAGGCGTCCACCCGCGAGGTCGAGCGGGCCCGCGACGCCTACCGCCGCGACGAGGGCTAGCGGCGGGCCGGCGGCGCGCTTCGCCGCCGGCCCGCCGTGCGCGTCAGGCCCCGGTCAGATCTGGGACAGGCGCGGGATGACCTTCTCGCCCAGTTCGGTCGCGTAGCCGACCGGGTCGTTCCCCGGCATCACCGCGACATGGTCGATGCCGAGCTTGGCGTAGGACTCCATCTCCCTGAGGAAGTCGTCGGGGGCGGACGGGTCGCACTGGCTGAGGAGGGTCTTCTTGATCTCGGCCGGGTCGCGTCCCGCGTCCGCGCAGTGCGCGGCCAGCACGTCGAGCTTGTGCGCCACCGCCTCCGTGCCCGCGGCGAAGAGGTTGCAGGCGTCGGCGTAGCGGGCGACCAGCCGCAGCGTCTTCTTCTCGCCGCCGCCGCCGATCAGGATGGGCGGGCGCGGCGACTGGAGGGGGCGCGGCGAGCAGACGGTCCGCGCCAGCCGGTAGTGGGTGCCCTCGAAGGGCCCGTCGTCGTCGCTCCACATCTGCAGGCAGATGCGCAGCGTCTCCTCAAGGCGCTCGAAGCGCTCGGCCACCGGCGGGAAGGGCACGCCCAGCCCGGCGTGCTCCTCCTCGTACCAGGCGGCGCCGATGCCGAGCATCGCCCGGCCGCCCGACAGCACGTCGAGCGTGGTGACGATCTTGGCCAGCAGGCCGGGGTGCCGGTAGGTGACCCCGGTGACCAGCAGGCCGAGCTGGATGCGGCGGGTCCTGGCCGCGACGTAGCCCAGCGAGGTGTAGCCCTCCAGCATGGGCTCGGGGGCACCCCCGAGCTGCTCCATCTGGAACCAGTGGTCCATCAGCGTGAACCAGGCGCAGCCCGCCTCCTCGGCGATCGCGGCCGACTCCCCCAGCACCCGCCCGAGGTCGGCGTCCCCTCCGGGCACCTTGAAGTTCGGGACGTGAATACTGATCTGCACGGTCTCTCCCGTTCTGAGGACCTCCTGTCGGGCCCTCCGTGAGCAAGCCTTCACCCGATCGGCCCGGCGCGGAAGGACTCGCCGATCCCCCCTTGAGCGTGTCGCCGCCCGCCGGACCGGACCGCGGACCGGCCGGGCGCGCCGATCCGGCCGCGCCCTAGGCTTCGGCGTGTACCCGACCGGGCGGCGCCCAGGGCGCGGCCGGGTCCCGACCGAAAGAGACTCTGACTCCATGCGCTACCGACTGCTGGGCGGCTCCGGCCTGCGCGTCTCGGAACTGTTCCTCGGCGCGATGACCTTCGGCGACGTGGACGGCTCCCGCCGCATCCTCGACGCCTACGCCGAGGCCGGCGGCAACATGGTCGACACGGCGTCCGCGTACGGGGAGAGCGAGGCGGTCCTCGGCGAGCTGCTGCAGGGCCGCCGCGACCGCTTCGTGCTGGGCAGCAAGTACACGCTCTCCCGCGACCGCGGCGACGTGAACGCGGCGGGCAACCACCGCAAGAACCTCACCCTGTCGCTGGAGCGGAGCCTGCGCAGGCTGCGCACCGACTACCTGGACCTGTTCTGGGTGCACCTGTGGGACCGCCACACCCCGCTGGAGGAGACCATGCGCGCGCTGGACGACGCGGTGCGCTCCGGCAAGATCCTCTATGTGGGCATCTCCGACGCCCCTTCGTGGGTGGTGGCCCGGGCGAACACGCTGGCGGAGTGGCGCGGCTGGTCCCCGTTCGTCGCGGTGCAGGCGCCCTACAGCCTGCTGCAGCGCGATGCCGAGCGCGAGCTGATCCCGGTGGCCGAAGCCCTCGGGCTGACCTTCGCGGCCTGGGGCCCGCTCGCCGGCGGCGTGCTCTCGGGCAAGTTCTCGCGCGGCGGGGCGGTGCCCGCGGACACCCGGGTCGCCGCCGACTCCCTCGGCGAGCGCGAGCACACCGCCGCCCGCGCGGTGCTGGAAGTCGCCGACGAGCTGGGCGCCACCGCCTCGCAGGTGGCGATCGCCTGGATCCGGGCCCGGTCGCCCGCCGTGGCGCCGATCATCGGCGCGAGCACGGCCGAGCAGCTGCGCGACAACCTGGGCGCCGCCGAACTGGTCCTGCCCGGCGAGGCGGTCGAGCGGCTGAACGCGGCGGCCGCCTTCGAGGCGGGCTTCCCCTCGGACTTCATCGCCCAGTGCGAGCCCGACGCCTGGGTCTTCGGCGAGGCCGCCACCAGGGTCGACGGGCGCGCCGGCCGGTACTGAGCCCCGGGGCGCCCCGGCGCGGCGGCTCAGGGCCGCTCGGCCGCGCCGGGGTGCCAGCTGCTCAGCTCGGCGGAGACGTCGGCGGCGCCGCGGACCACCTCGGCCAGGATCCGGGCGCCGCGCTCCTCGTCGATGCGGTACTGCGGCCCCGCGACGGTGACGGCGGCGACCACCTTGCTGGCGACCTTGATCGGCGCGGCCACCGCCCACACCTCCTCGTCGACCTCCGAGGCGCTGTGCGACCAGCCCTGCTCGGCGATGAGCGGCAGCTCGGCCAGCACCGACTCCCGCTCGCCCTCGGGCGGCCGGTGCTCCAGCCGGTCGAAGTAGCGGGCCGCCCACTCCGGGCCCATCCCCGCCAGCAGCGCCTTGGGCCCCGCGCCCCGGTGCAGGCTCATGATCTGCCCGGGGCGGAAGGACAGCCGGATGGAGCGCTCGGTCTGGCAGATCTCGGCGCAGGTGGCGAAGTCGCCGACGCGCCGGATGACCAGCGCCGCCTCGCCGGTGACCGAGGCCAGCCGCTCCACCAGCGGCCGCAGCAGGTGCGACATCCGCATGGTCTGCTCGGCGCTCTCGGCGAGGGTCAGCACGCGCGGCGCCAGCACGTAGGTGCCGCCGCCGTTCTCCTGCACCAGTTCCATCTCGCGCAGCAGCGAGACGAAGCGGTAGGCCGAGGGGGTGGAGATGCCCACGTCGCGTGCGATCTCCTCCACGGTGAGCTGCGGTGACTGCTCCGAGAACAGCAGCAGCACCTTCAGCGCCCGCCTCGCGCTGTCGACGCCCGGCGTCCGCCCGCGCGCTTGCGCCACTTCGCCTCGTCTCCTCGTCCGGTCGCCCGCCCGCTCGGCGGCTCAGGCGGAGTAGGTCCCGACGACCCGGTTCTGCTCGATGATGCGGTCGGCGTACCGAGCGAGGAACTCCTCGCGGGTGGGCTCGCCCGCGACGGCCGCGCTCAGCGCGTAGACCCAGAAATAGTAGTGGTGGATTCCGTGGCCCGGCGGCGGTTGCGGGCCGGTGTATCCGGGAGCGCCGATGCCGTTGGGCCCCTCCCGCACGGTGCCGCTCCCGGTGTCGAGGCGGCCGTCGGCGGGGGCGATGCCGTAGACCGTCCAGTGCGTGAAGCCCTGCGGCAGCGGGGCGTCGGGGTCGTGCGCGATGACGGCCAGCTCCACCGCGCCCTCGGGCACCCCGGTGATCTCCAGCTCCGGCGGCGTGCCCGCGGCGCCGGAATGGGCGTCCGGAATCCGCTCGCCGAATGCGAAATCCGGTGACGAGACCGCCAGGTCCTTGATGTTCAGTCCCATATTTCTCCTCCTTGCTCGATTCGGCTCCATGAATGCGCCCGGTCGGCGGCTCCCATGCGCCGGGAGCCCTTTCTCAGGGCGCGGCCCCGACCATTTCCCTGATCAGTCCGGCCACCCGCTCCGGCGCCTCCTCGGGGACGTAGTGGTCGACGCCGGGCAGCTCCACGGCGCGCAGGTCGGGGCGGAGCCGCCTGGTCGCGGCGAAGGCGTCGGGCGACACCAGCCTGCTGAGCGCGCCGCGCACCAGGGTGACCGGCACCGCGACGGCGCGGGTCTCCTCGGCGAAGTCGCGGCGCAGCCCCTCGACGGTGCGCACCATGGCGGCGGGGTCGGCCAGCGCCCGGTAGCCGCCGGCCTCGCGCGTGTAGCCGTAGGCGACGCGGCGGCGCACCGCGTCCTCGGGCATCAGCGGGTAGCGGCCGCGGATGTAGCCGGCCACCTCCTCGGCGGAGGCGAACACCCGGTCGCCGCCGCGCACCCGCGCCTCCAGCTCGTCGAGCACCCGCCGCTCGATGAACGGGGTGTAGTCCAGCGCGACGACGCCGCGTACGGCGGCGGGCTCGCGCGCCGCCGCGACCACGCCGTTGCGCGCGCCGAGGGAGTGGCCGCAGACGACGGCCGGGCCGCAGTCCAGCTCGGCGATCAGCCCGAGCAGGTCGGCGGTGTACTCGTCGGCGCCGTAGCCGCTCGCGGGTCTCCCGCTGCGGCCGTGGCCGCGCTGGTCGACGGCGACGGTGCGGACGGCGCCGCCCAGGTGCGCCACCACCGCGTCCCACACGCCGAGGCTGCCGGTGGTGCCGTGCAGCAGCACCACGGCGGGGCCGCTCCCCCGGTCGCGTACGCACAGCTCGGTCCCGCCGACGCGCACGGTGCGCAGGTCGGCCAGGGTTTCGGGATGCTCGGGCATCGCCGTCAGACCGGGGTGGTGTCGGAGAGCGCCCGCCGCACGGTGATCAGGCCGGCGATGATGTCGGCGCGCTTGGCGGCGACATCGCCCTCGCCGTAGGCGTACATGCCGCCGCCGGTCTTCATACCGAGTTTCCGCTGCCCGGTCATCTCGGTGACCAGCGGGGAGACGCCCGCCTCGGTGGACAGCTCGCGGTTGAGGTACCCGGCGACCGACTCGTAGATGTCGAGCCCGGCCATGTCCAGCAGCCGCATCGGGCCGATGACGGCGAGCTTGTAGCCGATGCCCCACTTGACGCAGGTGTCCAGGTCCTGCCGGGAGACCACGCCCTGCTCGACCAGCGACAGGCACTCGCGCAGGATTGCGTAGAGGATCCGGTTCTCCACGAAGCCGGGGACCTCCTTCTCCACCACCGCCTCGTAGCCGATCGCCCGCACGGTCTCGACCAGCGCGTCGCGCACGCCCTCGGCGGTGCGCTCGCCCGGGATGACCTCGATCATCGGGATGACGTGCGGCGGGTTGGACCAGTGCATGCCGATCAGCCGCTCGGGGTGCGCCATGTCCGCCGCCAGCTCGGAGACGGGGATGCCCGAGGTGTTGGTGCCGATGACGGCGTCGTCGCGCACCGCGGCCTCGATCTCGGCCAGCACCGCGCGCTTGAGGTCGAGCCTCTCGGGCACCGCCTCGATGACCAGGTCGGCGCCGTCGAGCGCGGCGGCGAGGTCGGCTTCGCAGCTGACGGAGCCGCCGGGGGTGGTCGGGACGCCGAGCCGGTCCAGGACGGACTCGGCGATCGCCAGCGCGCCCGCGGCGCGCTCCAGCACCTCGGCGCTGACGTCGTTGAGCCGGACGGTGGAGCCGTACCGGGCCATCAGGGCGGCGATGCCGGGGCCCATGGTGCCGGAGCCGATGACGGCGGTGGTGGTGGGGACGCTCATGCTGACGTGCCTTCCTCGTGCTGGGACTGGGTGAGCGGTCGGCGCCGCGGCCTAGCGGGGCTGCGGCCCGCCCTGGCGCGCCTCCTGGGCGTCGAGCTTGCGGTTGAAGTACATCCAGAAATTGTTCTTGGCCCGGTCGGGGTAGATCACGTCGTACTTCTCGACGCTCTCCTCCGCGCCGGGCGGGTGGTGCGCCAGGCCGGAGGAGGCGAGGGCCAGCTGGGCGCGGGCCGCCTTCTCCAGGAAGATCCCGGCCAGCGTCGCCTCCCGGACGTCGCGGCCCACGAAGGAGACCCCGTGGTTGGCCATCAGCACCGCCTCGGCCGGGCCGAGGGTGCGCGCCAGCGCCTTGCCCAGCTGCGGGGTGGTGATGATGTGGCTGGTCTCGGCGAAGCGCGGCACGCCGTGGTGGGCGAACCAGACGGCGTGGTTGATGTAGGGCCCCAGTTCGGCGCCGGTGGCCCCGAAGACGGTGGAGTAGAAGGGGTGGGAGTGGCCGACGACCGCGACCTCGGGCCGGGCCAGCATGATCTCGGCGTGCAGCGGCCATTCGAGGTGGCGCAGCCCCTGGCCCTCCAGCACCCGGCCGTCGAAGTCGATCAGGATGAAGTCGCGGCCGGTCACCTCCTCCAGGCCGAGGTTGCCGCGCTTGAGCCACAGCCCGCGGCCGTGGGGGTCGCGGTAGGAGAGGTGGCCCATGGACATGTCGCCGTGCCCCTCCATCTCCAGGATGCGGTGGGCGCGGGCCACCTGTTCGAGCACGGTGGCGATGGAGTCGTCCTGGCTGTACAGCGCGTCGCTGTGCGGCATCGTGCGGCCTTTCTGGTGCAAGCGGTGGGTGGGCGGTGCGGGGTCATCCGCGTGCGGCGGCGCGGGCCTCGGCCAGGCTCAGGCCGCCGACGCGCTGGTGCACCCGGCCCCCGCTGGCCACGGCGACGCAGATCAGCAGCTCGTCAGGGCGCGGCGCGTCGGGGACCGCGAGGGTGACGGCGTCGTAGTGCGAGCGGACGTACAGCTCGTCCTTGTAGGCCAGCGGGATGTCGATGGCGGTGCCCGCCGACGCCGTCTTGGTGGCCGAGGAGATCCAGGCCGCGCCGCCGCCCACGGCCGCGCGCAGCGCGTCGCCGAAGACGGTGGTGACGCAGGCGACGACGTGCTCCTGCTCGCCGGCGGTGCCGGCGATGCCGCCCTTGCCGTAGCTGTGCACCTCGCGCCGGCCCAGCAGCGCGGCCGCGCGGCGGCCCAACTCGGTGCCGAGCGCGGCGCTGGGCGCGGTGAGCGCGGACAGGTCCTCGGTGTAGCCCCCGGCGAAGGGGTTGGCGATCACCACGCCGCAGGCGGCCTTGACCAGCGGCTCGCCGGGCACCGGGCCGCCCTCGTGCGCGATCTCCTCGACGAAGCCCACCCAGCGGCGGACCCGGTAGCCGTCCTCGACGGCGCTTGCGGCACTCACCCTCGTGTCTCCTCTCAGCTGCGCCCGGCGGCGTGCCGGTGCGGGTCCGTCGGGTCGTACACGGCGGTCTCCAGGTTGACCGCGTCGAACTGGTTGCCCTCCGACATGCGCCGGGTGGCGGCGTACTCGGCCGAGCGGTGCTGGCAGCGGTCGGTGATCGGCCGCTCCAGGCGCTCCCACTCCGGCAGCGCGTCGGGGACCGCGCCGGGCTCGGCGCGGGTGGCGGCGTCGGCGAGCGTGTAGGCGTTGGCCATCGCGGTGCCGGCGCCCTGGGCCAGCGCGGGGCACATGGCGTGCGCGGCGTCGCCGACCAGGGCGACGCGCCCGCGCGTCCAGCTGCGCAGCACGGTGGTCTGGTAGCCGTAGTAGCGGGGGTCCTCGGCGACCGCGGCGGCCTCCAGCACGGGGGTCAGCTCGGGGAAGGCGGAGGTCCACAGGTCCAGGTCGATGGGGGTGCGGCTGCCCTGCTCGTCGGCCCGGGGGGCGCCCAGCGCGATGTAGAGCTCGCGGTCGTTGCACGGCACGTACAGCACGCGCAGATAGCGCGGTTCGAGGTTCCAGAAGTCGATGACGTTGTCCCACTCGCCGGGGCCGAGTTCGGCGCGGCGGCGCGGCACCAGGAAGCGGATGATGCCGTCGCGGGAGCGGGACCGCTCCTGCTCGAAGCCGATGGAGTCGCGCACCGCCGATCGGACGCCGTCAGCGCCCACGACCAGGTCGGCGCGGAGCGTCTCACCGGAGGCGAGCGTGACGGCGCCCTCCGGGTCGGCGGCGACCACCTCCGAGCCGGTCCTGATCTCCACGCCCGCGCGCCGCGCCGCCGCCAGCAGGCAGCGGTGCAGGTGCGGGCGGGTCATCGTCCGCCACGGGAGCCCGCCGAAGTCCTCGTGGGAGACGCTGGCGCCGTGCAGGCGCGTCTCGTAGTACGGCGGGGTCATCGAGTCCGCCAGCACGTCGTCATAGGCGCCGATGGACCGCAGTACCTTGATGCTGTTGTGGAACAGCACGATGCCCGCGCCCTGCTCGCGCAGCTCGGCGGCCTTCTCGTGCACGCGTACCGTCCAGCCGCGCCGCGCCAGCGCCGTGGCGGCGGTCAGCCCGGCGAAGCCCGCTCCGGAGATCTCGGCGCGGCGGGCCGTCGTGCGCTGTGGGGATGCCATTCGCTCTCCGCTTCTGTCGGCTCTGTCCCGCCTGGCAGCGGCGCGCTAGCCGTTCTCGGCGTGGTGGGTCTCGGTGAAGGAGGGGTCGTAGACGTCGGCCACCTCGACGGGGCCGTCCAGTACGCCCTGCTCGGCGAGGGTGTCGACGGTGGCGGTCCACCGCTCCTCGTCCATCGCGCCCAGGCCGGCGGCCTCGGTGGTCTCGCTGGTGAAGGTGTGGTCGATGTCGGCCTGGAGCTGGCGCAGGAACAGGTCGGCGTTGTCGGCCTGCTCGGGGGCGGATTCGGCCAGGATCCGCGCCGTCTCCTCGGGGTTGTCGACCACGTAGGCGAAGGCGCGCAGGTAGGCGTCGGTGAAGCGCTGCACCAGCTCGGGGTCCTCGGCGATCATCTGGTCGCTGGTGACGAGCCCGGAGCCGTAGGCGTCGTAGCCGTGGTCGGAGCCGAGCAGGATGCTCAGCGAGCCCTCGCCGCCGGCGGCGTCCTCCAGCTGCGGCACCTCGGCGTCGATGTAGCAGATCACCGCGTCGACCTGGCCCTCGATCAGGTAGTTCTCGTACGGCGGGGTGACGGTGACCTCCTCGATGCCCGCCCGGTCCACCCCGTTGGCGGCCAGCAGCGCCTCGTAGAAGATGTAGGTGGAGCCGGCCGGGTGCACGCCGACCGTGTGCCCGACCAGGTCCCCGGGCGCCTGGAGGCTGAGGTTGTCGCCCAGCGTGCACAGCCCGAGCGGCGAGACCTGGTTGACGGCGGCCAGCGCCCGCACCGGCACCTGCTGGGAGCGGGCGGTGACCAGCGAGGGCAGGTCGGCGAAGCCGAAGTCGGCCCGGCCGGTGCCCACGATCCGCAGCGCGTCGGGGGAGCCGCTGCCGAGGGTGATGTCCTCGATCTCGATGCCGGCCTCGGCGAAGTAGCCCAGCTCCTCGGCGACGTGGAAGATGCCGTGGTTGCCGCGCAGCTGGTAGTCGAGCTGGACGGTGACGGAGTCGGTTCCGTCCTGTCCGCCCCCGCCGCAGGCGGCGAGCAGGCAGAGGGCGGACAGGGCGGAGACGGCGGACAGGACGCGGGGTCTGCGGGGCTCGGGCATGGTGTGCTCCAAAGATGGGGAGGCCGCGCGGGTGCTACCGCACGTCGGCCCGGATGTGGGGGAACCTGCGGGCCAGCGCGATCTCCACCAGGGACATGCCGTAGTAGAGGGCCAGGCCGAGCAGCGAGACGAGGATGAGGGCGGAGAACATCAGCGGGGTGTCGAGCTGGGTGGAGGCGAACTGGATGAGGTAGCCCAGCCCGTCGGAGGCGCCCGCGAACTCCGCGACGACCGCTCCGATGACGGCCAGGGTGATGGCGATGCGCAGCCCGGCGAACAGGTAGGGCAGCGAGGTCGGCACCTGGACCCGCAGCAGGATCTGGTTGCGGGTCGCGCCGACCGAGCGCATCAGCAGCAGCAGGTCGGAGTCGATGCTCTTCAGGCCGACCAGCATGTTCAGGGTGATCGGGAAGAACGCGATCACGACGACCAGCAGCAGCTTGGGCGTGAGCCCGTAGCCGAACCACAGGATGAAGATCGGGGCCAGGGCGACCTTGGGGACGACCTGGAAGAGCACCACCAGCGGGTAGAGCGCGCGGTCCAGCCAGTGGAAGCGGGCGATGAGCACCGCGAGCAGCACGCCGACCGCGATGCTGATCGCGAAGCCGTAGACGATCTCCTGGGTGGTCACCCAGGCGGCCGCCAGCAGCAGCTCCCGCGAGGCCCAGGTCTCGGCGGCGATGGCGCTCGGCGTGGCCAGCACGAACTGGGAGACGCCGAAGGCGACGGCGGCCAGCTCCCACAGCACCAGCACGGCCAGCAGGACCAGCGCGCTCGGCCACACGGCCGACAGCCAGGCGCGCGGACCCGGGCGGTCGGGGCGCTCGGGGGCGGCGGGGGCGGGGGTACGGGCGGTTCCGGTCGCGGTCGCCATGGTCACACCGCCGCCTTCGGTTCGAGCAGGGAGCGCAGCCGGCCGGAGTAGGAGGCGAAGAGGGGGTCGGCGAAGACCTCGCGGGTCCGCGGCCGGGCCAGCTCGATGTCCAGCGTCTCCACGACGCGGCCGGGATCCGCGCCCATGACGTGGACGGTGTCGGACAGGAAGATCGCCTCGGAGATGGAGTGGGTGACGAAGACGATCGTCTTCCCGGTCGCCGCCCAGATCTCGGCGAGCTTCTCGTTCATCTCGTCGCGGGTGATGGCGTCGAGCGCGCCGAAGGGCTCGTCCATCAGCAGGATCGCCGGGTCCATCGCCAGCGCCCGGGCGATCGAGACGCGCTGCGCCATACCGCCCGACAGCTGGTGCGGGAGCTTGCCGCGGGCGTCGGCCAGGCCGACCAGGGCGAGGGCGCGCTCCGCGGCCTGGGCCGTCTCGGTGCGGCCGCGCGCCCCGGTGGCGATCTGCCGGAGCAGGCCCGCGTTCTCCAGGGCGGTCTTCCACGGCAGCAGGGCCGGGCGCTGCGGCACCAGCCCGATCTGGCGGTCCCCGACGGCGTCGCGGACCGGCCGGCCGCCGATCAGGACCCGGCCTGACGTGGGCTCCAGGATGCCGCCGAGGATCTTCAGCAGGGTGCTCTTGCCGCACCCCGACGGGCCGAGCAGGGTGACGAATCCGCCGGGCCGGATGGTGAGGTCGAGGTCGTCGAGGACGGTCTGGGCCGCTGACCCGCTGCCGAAGCGCATCCGCACGCCCTCGGCGGAGATCTGTCGCGATTGCATGCGGTCGGTCCTCTCGGTGCTGGAGGGAGGCGCACACCAATAACCGAGATCATTATTAACATCTAATAATGATCTATCAGATGCTGTAACGCTAAGATCCAGTTCTGAGGGTGTCAAGGGTTCTTCTGCGGAAAAGCGGCTGGTCACACGAATGTCATCGGCCGGAAACGGGAAAAGCGCAGCGTGCGCCCGGGAAGATCACCGTGCGTATTCACGCCGGCGGCCGCGCCGCCGCGCCCCGTCCACCGGCTTCCCGGGACCGACCCGGTCGGGCACGGCGCCGCCCTGGCCGGACGGGCCGGCACCCTCTCCTCCCTGTTCTCTTCGGTACGAGCAGTGCCGAATTCGCCATGCCCGCTATCCAGCCTCAAGGAGCATTAGGGTACGCTCAGTACCGTAACTGGGGCGGACGGAATCCGTGCCGCCCCGTCCCGACAGCGGAGAGGCGGCGGCCGTGCGCGGCAGAGGTATCACCTACGACACCGGGTTCATCAGCGAGGGGGCGACCACCCACGAGCCCTTCGAGCCCGAGCGGGTGCGGCGCGAGATGCGCGTCATCCGCGAGGACCTGCACTGCACCGCCGTGCGCGTCACCGGCGGGCTGCCCGACCGGCTGGAGACCGCCGCCGCCCACGCCGCCGACGCGGGCCTGGAGGTCTGGTTCTCCCCGTTCACCAACGACCTGGACGCCGAGGAACTGCTGGACCTGCTCGCCGACTGCGCCGAGCGCGCCGAGCGGCTGCGCCGGCGCGGCGGCGAGGTGGTCATGGTGACCGGCGCCGAGCTGACCCTGATGGCCAAGGGCTTCCTGCCAGGCGACACCCTCGCCGAGCGGCTGGCGCTGCTGTCGGACCCGGCCCGGCTGCGCCCGGCCCTCGCCGACGTGCCGGCCCGGCTCAACGCCTTCCTCGCCCGCGCCGCCGCCACCGTGCGCGAGCGCTTCGGCGGCAGGGTCACCTACGCCGCGCTGCCCTCCGAGCAGGTCGACTGGACGCCCTTCGACTTCGTCGCGGCCGACCTCTACCGCTCGGCCGAGGTCGCCGACCGCTTCCCCGAGGCCGTCCGGGCGCTGACCGCCCAGGGCAAGCCGGTGGCGATCACCGAGTTCGGCTGCACCACATTCCGGGGCGCGGCCGACCTGGGCGCACGCGGCATGTTCGTCGTCGAGTGGGACGGCGCCGCGGCGGTCCGCCTCACCGGCGAGCTCGTCCGCGACGAGGCCGAGCAGGCGGCCTACGCACGCGAACTGCTGGATGTCTTCACCGAGGCGGGCGTCGACACCGCGTTCTGGTGCACCTTCGCCTCCTACAACCTGCCGCACCGCGCGGGCCCCCGAGCGGACCTGGACGCCGCGTCCTACGGGCTCGTCAAGGTGCTCGACGGCACGACCGGCACCGCCTACCCCGGCATGCCGTGGGAGCCCAAGGCCGCCTTCACCGCCCTCGCCGAGCGCTACCGCGCCCTGGCCCTGGCCTGAGGCGGCGGCCCCGCCACCGCAAGGCCCCGGCCAGGGCCGATCCCGCACCGGTACCCCTCGACCACGGCAACGATTCTGATTATCGTTATTCGAGCGCGTGGGCGCGGACGGACCGGCCGAACGGGGTCGTACCCGTCCGAACCGGACAGGTCGGTGCGCTACGATCTTCGAGAATGATTATCGTTCTTCTCGAAGGCGGGTAACGACGTGTCGTCTCCCCCGACGCCTCCCGGCTCCGCCGCGCCGCCCGCCCCTGCCCGGCCCGCCGCCGGGCAGGGGCGGGCCGGCCGGACGGTCTCGCCGGCCGGCCTGGCCGCGGCGGTCGCCGTGCTGCTGGCGGTGCTGGTGGTGTCGGTCGTGCTGGCGATCGGGCTCGGCCCCTCGTCCGTGCCGCCGGCCGACACGGTGCGGTACCTGTGGGCGGCGCTGACCGGCGGGGTGATCCCGGCGGAGGAGTTCGCCGGCTACCAGGTGATCTGGCAGATCCGCACCCCGCGCGTGCTGCTGGCCGTCGCGGTGGGGGCGGGGCTGAGCGCGGTCGGGGTGGCCGTCCAGGCGATCGTGCGCAACGCCCTGGCCGACCCCTTCGTCCTCGGCGTCTCCTCGGGCGCCTCGGTGGGCGCGGTCGTGGTGGTCGTCTTCGGCGCGCTGGCCGCCCTCGGCGTCTACGCCCTGTCAGCGGGCGCCTTCCTCGGCGCGCTGGCCGCGTCAGCGCTGGTCTACGCCGTCTCGCGCAGCCGGATGGGCATGACGCCGCTGCGCCTGGTCCTCACCGGCGTGGCCATGGCCTACGGCTTCCAGGCGCTGATGAGCGTGCTCATCTACCTGGCGCCCGACGGCGAGGCCACCACGATGGTGCTGTTCTGGACCATGGGCGGGCTGGGCGCGGCGACCTGGGGCTCGCTGCCGGTGGTCGCCGTCGTCGTGCTGGCCGGCACCCTGCTGCTGCGCCGCTCCGCCCGGGCGCTCGACGTGATGGCCCTGGGCGACGAGACCGCCGCCAGCCTGGGCGTGGACACCTCGGCGGTGCGGCGGCGGCTGTTCGTGCTCACCTCGCTGATGACCGGCGCGATCGTCGCCGTCAGCGGCGCCATCGGCTTCGTCGGGCTGATCATGCCGCACCTGGTGCGGATCGCGGTGGGCGCGGCGCACGCCCGCGTCCTCGCCATCGCCCCGCTGGTCGGCGCGGTCTTCATGGTCTGGGCCGACGTGGTCGCCCGCACCCTGGTGGCGCCGCGCGAGCTGCCGCTGGGGGTCATCACGGCGCTGGTGGGCGTGCCGGTCTTCATCGTGCTGATGCACCGCAGGGGCTACCTGTTCGGAGGGCGCTGACATGCGGCTGCGACTGGACGCCGTCTCCGTCGAGATCGACGGCGCCACCCTGGTCGAGAAGCTGTCGCTGGCCGCGGCCGAGGGCGAGGTCGTCGCGCTGGTCGGCCCCAACGGCAGCGGCAAGTCCACCGCCCTGCGCTGCGTCTACCGGGCGCTGCGCCCCGCCTCGGGCGCCGTCCTGGTCGACGGCCGCGACATCACCGCGCTGAGCCTGCGCGACAGCGCGCAGCAGGTCGCGGCGCTCACCCAGGAGGCCGGCACCGACCTCGACTTCACCGTCGAGGAGCTGGTCGCCCTCGGCCGCGCCCCGCACCTGGACGGCAACCAGCCGCTCAGCCGGCGCGAGCGGGAGCTGTGCACGGAGGCGATGGCCCGCCTCGACGTGCTGCACCTGGCCCGGCGCGGCGTGCTCACCCTGTCCGGCGGCGAACGCCAGCGGGTGCTCATCGCACGCGCCCTGGTCCAGGAGCCGTCCGTGCTGGTGCTGGACGAGCCGACCAACCACCTCGACATACGCCACCAGGTCGAACTGCTCGCGCTGCTGCGCAGCGCCGGGCCGACCGTGCTGGTGGTGCTGCACGACCTCAACCTCGCGGCCGCCGCCTGCGACCGCGTCGTGGTGCTGTCGCGCGGCGCGCTCGTCGCGGCCGGGCCGCCGCACGAGGTGCTGACACCCGAGCTGATCCACGAGGTCTTCGGGGTGCGCACCAGCGTGGTGCCGCATCCGCTGACCGGCGCCCCGCAGGTGCTCTACTCCCTCCCGACCGCCGTCCGCACAGAGAGCCGACCATGACACACACCGGCAAGACGACGCCCCGCCCGCTCCCCCGGCGCCTGCGCGCGCTCCCGATCGCGGCGTCCGCCGTGCTGCTGGCCGGCTGCGGCGCCCAGGTCGCCGATGACGGAGCCGCCGAGACGGTCACCGTCGGCCGCTGCGGCGAGCAGGTGGAGTACACCCGCCCCGAGCGCGCCGTCGTCTACGAGGCGGGCAGCGCCGACAAGATGTTCGTCCTCGGCCTGACCGACTCCGTGCTCGGCTACGTCATGCCGCCCGCCAACCCGCCGGTGGAGGAGTCGCCCTGGGCCGAGGAGTACGCCCAGGTGGAGATGCTCAGCGACGACCTGCTCAACCGCGACCTCGTCACCGAGGCGGGCGCGGACTTCGTGGTGGCCGGCTGGCAGTCGGGCTTCAGCGACGAGCGGGGCATCACGCCCGAGATCCTGGACGGCCTGGGCATCCAGAGCTTCATGCACAGCGAGTCCTGCTACAACTACCCGGGCCACCCGCTGGAGGTCGCCCCCTTCGAGGGCCTGTACACCGACCTGGAGCGGATGGGCGCCATCTTCGGCGTCGAGGACCGCGCCGCCGAGGTGGTGGCCGACATGCGCGAGCGGGTGGCCGCCGTCGAGGAGCAGGTGCCCGAGGGCGAGCGCCCGCGCGTCTTCCTCTACGACTCCGGCACCGACCAGCCCTTCACCGGCGGCAACCAGGTGCCGCCGCACGAGATCATCGAGCGGGCCGGCGGCGAGAACATCTTCGGCGAGCTGGACGACCGGTGGACCCAGGTCGGCTGGGAGCCGGTGGTGGACGCCCAGCCCGAGATCATCATCGTGCTGGACTACGGCGACCTCCCCGCCGAGGAGAAGATCGAGTTCCTGCGCACCTCGCCGGTCACCCGGGACCTGCCCGCCGTGCGCGACGACGCCTTCTACGTGCTGGACTACAACGAGGCCATCAGCGGGCCGCGCATCATCGACGGCCTTGAGGGCTTCGCCGCGTACCTGCGCGACCACCAGGGCTGACCGCGTCGACGGAAGGGGAGGCCGAGCCGATGCGGCGGGCCGAGGGCGCGGCGCCGGACCGCGCGGTGCTGCGGGACTCCCGGTTCCTGCGGCTGTGGGCGGGCACCACGGCGTCGGGGCTGTCGATCTGGGCGCTGCCCTTCGTGCTGGGCCTGGCCGTCCTGGACCGGTCGCTGTCCCCGGCCGAGCTGGGCGTCGTACTGGCCACCCGCACGGCCGGCTTCCTGGTCGCCGTACCGGTCGGCGGGGTGCTGGCCGACCGCCACTCCCGCCGCGCCGTGGTGCTGTGGTCGGGCCTGGCGGCGGCGCTGGCCACCCCGCTGATCGCCGCCGGCCTGGGCCGCTCGCTGGCGCTGATGGCGGTGGCGGCCGCGGTCGTCGGTGCGGGGCAGGGCGCGTCGCGGGCCGCCTTCCAGGCGCTCACCGCCGAGGTGGTCGCTCCCGAGCGGCGGCAGGCCGCCAATGCCGCGATCACCTTCGCGGTGCGCGGCACGGTGCTGCTCGCCCCCGGTCTGAGCGCGCTGCTGTCCACCGTCGTCGGCAGCCCGGGGCTGATCCTGGGCACCGCGGCGCTGTGGCTGGCCGCCGCCCTGCTGCCGCCGCGCGGGGCGGGCGCCCCGCCGGCCGGCGAGACACCGGCGGCCGGCCTGGGCGCCTTCGCCGAGGGGGTCCGCGAAGCGCGCCGCCACCCGTGGTTCCTGGCCGGCCTGGGGGCGCTGACCGCCGTCATCGCCACCGGCTACTCCGCCACCGGCGTCATCCTGCCGCTGGTGAGCCGGGACCGCTACGGCACCGAACTGGTGCTCGCCGCCGCCCTCACCGCCTACACCGCGGGCGCGCTGGCCGGGGCCGTGCTGATGGCGCGCTGGCGCCCCCGCTCGGAGGGCTGGGCCGCGCTGACCGGGCTCGCCCTCTACGGCCTGGCCCCGCTCAGCCTGCTGCTCCCGGTGCACCCCGCCGCGGTGGTGGCCGCCTACGCGCTGGTGGGCGCCGGGATCGAGCTGTTCAACGTGCCGTGGTTCACCGCCACTCAGCGCGAGGTCGAACCGCGGCTGCTCGGCCGGGTGTCGTCACTGGACTTCCTGGTCTCCTACGGGCTCGCCCCCGTCGGGCTGGCCCTGATCGCGCCGGCCGTCGGCGCCTTCGGCGCGGTGCCCGTGCTCGCGGTCTGCGCCGCCGTGTGCGCCGCCGCCCCGGCAGCGGCCGCGCTCGCCCCCGGCAGCCGCCGCTTCCGCCGCGCGGACGCCGCGTCCTGACACGGCGGTGCCGCGCCCGGGACGGCGTCCGGGCGCGGCACTGGTCTCGCTACTCGCCGGTTCCGGCGGCCGCGCGGGCGGGGTGGTCGGCGGGGATCGCGCAGCCGTCGGGGCCGCAGCTGCTGTCGGCGCCGTCCGCGCCGGTGCCGACCATCAGCAGCGGGGCGGGCTCCGGCGGGGCTGGGCCGTCGCCGGGGGCGGGAGCGGCGGGGGCCGTCATGCGCGGGCCCCTTCCCGGTCCCGCTGCGCCTGGCTGAGGGCGTCGGCGAAGATCTCGGGCTCCTGGGCGCCGGAGACGCCGTACTTGGCGTCCAGCACGTAGAAGGGGACGCCCCGGATGCCGTAGCGCTGCGCCAGTTCGATGTCGGCGCGGACCGCCTCGCGGTAGGTGCCCTCGGCCAGGGCCGCCAGGGCGGCACCGCGGTCGAGCCCGATGTCGGCGGCGAGGTCGGCCAGCCCCTCGGCCCGGCCGACGTGCGCGCCCTCCACGAAGTAGGCGCGCAGCAGCCGCTCCTTCATGTCGAGCTGCCGCCCCTCGGCCTTGGCGTGGTGCAGCAGCTCGTGCGCCTTCAGCGTCTTGGTCTGGTGGACCGAGTCGAAGTCGTACTCCAGCCCGACCGAGGCGGCGATGGCGGTGACGCGGTCCAGCATCTGCCGCACCTGCTCGGGCGGCATGCCCTTGCGCCGCACCAGGAAGTCGAGGGCCGAGCCGTCGAAGTCCTCGGGGGTGTCGGGCGCCAGCTCGAAGGAGTGGTACTCCACCTCCACCTCGCCGCCGAACCGGGCGGCTCCGGCCTCGAACTTGCGCTTGCCGATGTAGCACCAGGGGCACTGGACGTCGGACCAGACGTCCACTTTGATCGCATCGCTCACGTGCCGTGCAACTCCGCCCCCCGACGCGGCATTCCCGGCCCCCGGCACGCCGCCCGTCCCCGCCGCACGGGTGCCGCGGGGACGGGCGTGCGCCCGGTGCCGCCCCTCAGCGCGGGCGGCACCGGAGGGCGGCTCAGGAGTACCAGGTGTTCAGCGGGGCGACCGTGTACCAGGTGTTCTGCGGAGCGGCGGAGCCGCCCGCCCCGGTGACCCAGGAGTCGCCCAGGGCCGTCACGTTCATATCGCCCTGCGCCCGGGTGCTCCAGCCGTCGCCCGCATGCGCCGGGGCCGCAAGCCCGAACGCGACCGCGGCCGCCCCCGCCACCAGCGCCGCCCGCTTCGCGGCCCGCGCGGCCTTCCCCGTCTTCGGCATCGCCGTCATCGCCTTTCCGTCATCGACCGAGAAATGGCGCGCGAAATCCTCCTGGCGATTACATAACCGCTGCTCAACAAGGGTTATACGGCCAGAAATCCCGCGCGGCACTCAGTATGCCGAGCGCGGTCGCGCAATTGTTGACCGTGCGTCCACGGCCTGTTGACATCGCGTCCACACCGGCGATCGCCGCTGGGCCGCGGCCCGGGCCGCGCTCAGTCGTCCGCCGCCGACTCCACCCGGAACACCGGATAGCGGCCGGCCACCCGCTCGAACTCCGGCGGCGGGGCGTCGCGGTCGACCGGGAAGTGCGGGCGCGCGCCCGGGGCCAGCCGCAGGTAGCGGCGGAGCACCGGCGCCCGGTCCGCGACGGGGATCTCGCGCAGCCGCACGAGCTCGCGGGCGCCGTGCAGCAGGACGGCCCTGCCGTCCGCGGCGCGGACGTTGCGGACCCAGTTGGCGTCCTCGCCCAGCATGGAGACCAGGTAGCGCTCACCGCCGTGGTCGGTGAGGACCAGGGGGAAGGAGATGGGGCGGCCGCTCCGCCGGCCGACGACCTCCAGGGCCACCCAGTTGCGCGGTGCCAGCCGCCCGGTGGCGAACTGGAGCGCGGCCAGCCGGTTCAGCACGCGGGCCAGCGCGTTGGGGCGGCCGCCGCGGTACATCCACCGCTTGGCGGCCCCTGCCGGGAACGGTCGCGGCATCGCGCGCCTCCGTCGGGTCGTGTCGCGCATCGGTGCGGGCCGGAGCCTCCCGGCCGCGCGCCTCCGCCCGCGCGCCGCGCGCCGCGCGGCGATCCGCGCCGCCGCCGGCCGGCTCAGCCGGTGATGCGCATCAGGGACACGCGGTCGCCGTCGAGGGTGAAGGCGAAGTCGGAGGGGCCGTTGAAGCCGTCCCCGCCGACCTGGGCGCTGACCGTGGTGGTGCCGCCCTCGCTCCGGACGCCGGTGACCTCGAGGCTGACGCGCTTGCCGATGAACTCGGCATCGCTCCACCTGCGGATCTCCGCCGGTCCGCGGAAGACCCTGCCCCAGTCGTCGACCGCGCCACCGGGCGCGAAGGCGGCGAGGAAGCCGTCGGTGTCGCCGCCGTTGGCCGCGGCCAGGGCGCGCTCGACGGGGTCGGGGAGTGCGTTCTCGGCCATGTGCCTGCCTCCTGGCCTGCGGGTGCCGTCACGGGCCGCGCCGGATGCGGGCCCGTCCCCACGGTACGGCGGCGGCGCCCGGCGCGCCGGGAGCGCCCCGGCGGCGGCACCGGTGTGTCGCCTGGGGCCGTGCCCGGCCGGGGTCCGCGTGAGAAGGTGGTGCCGACCGCGCCCGGTGCCCTCGGCCCGTACGCACCGCGCCGGGCGCACGCCGACCGAGGAGGGCGCGGATGACCCCCGAGCACCCGAGCGCGGACGCGGACCGCGCCCCCGTCGTCGCCCTGCTGGGCACCCTGGACACCAAGGGCGCCGAGTACGCGTGGCTGCGCGAGCGGCTGGCCGAGGCGGGCTGCGCGGTGGTGCTGGTGGACGCGGGCGTGCGGCCGCCGGCCGGAGCCGTACCGGACATCGACCGGGCGGCGGTGGCCGCGGCCGCCGGCGCCGACGTCGAGCGGCTGGGCGCCGCCGGCGACCGCGGCGCGGCCGTGGCGGCCATGGCCGAGGGCGCCGCGTCGGTGCTGACCGAACTGCACGGGCGGGGGCGGCTGGACGCGGTGCTGGCCGTTGGCGGCAGCGGCGGTTCGGCCATCGCGGCCCGGGCCGTGCGCGAGCTGCCGATCGGGCTGCCCAAGCTGATCGTCTCGACCATGGCGTCGGGCGACGTCGCGCCGTACGTGGGCGCCAAGGACGTCGCGATCATGTACAGCGTGGTCGACATCGCCGGAGTGAACCGGGTGTCGCGGCTGGTCCTGGGCAATGCCGTGGCGGCGGTGGCCGGGATGGCGAGGGCGCACGCGGCGCCGCGCCCGGCCGCCGGGGAGGACCGGCCGCTGGTCGCCGCCTCAATGTTCGGCGTCACCACCCCGGCGGTGGAGTCGGCGCGGGCCCGGCTGGAGGAGCTGGGCTACGAGGTGCTGGTCTTCCACGCCACCGGCGCGGGCGGCCGGGCACTGGAGTCGCTGGCCGCGAGCGGGCTGCTGCACGGGGTGCTGGACCTGACCACCACCGAACTCGCCGACGAGCTGGTGGGCGGCGTGCTCAGCGCCGGGCCCGACCGGCTGACCGCAGCCGGGCGCGCCGGGCTGCCGCAGGTGGTGGCGCCCGGGGCGCTGGACATGGTGAACTTCGGCCCCCGCGGCACCGTGCCCGAGCCCTTCGCCGGCCGGCTGCTGTACGTGCACAACCCCACGGTCACCCTGATGCGCACCACCGCCGCCGAGATGGCCGAGCTGGGCCGGCTCGCCGGCGCGAAGCTGCGCGCGGCCACCGGACCCACCTCGGTGTTCTGGCCGCGGCGCGGGGTCTCGGCGCTGGACGCCGACGGGCAGCCCTTCCAGGACCGCGCCGCCGACGACGCCTGCTTCGCCGCGCTCAGCGAGGAGCTGGCCGGGTCGCCCGTGGAGCTGGTCCCGCTGGACCTGCACATCAACGACCAGCGGTTCGCCGCCGCAATGGCGGACCGGCTGCACGCACTGATCGGAGCGGAGCGATGAACCGAGACGACGCGCTGGCCCGGCTGCGCGCCACCGTCGACGGCGGCGGCACGGTCGTCGGCGCCGGAGCGGGCACCGGCCTGTCGGCCAAGTGCGCCGAGGCGGGCGGCGCCGACCTGATCATCATCTACAACTCCGGCCGCTACCGGATGGCCGGGCGCGGCTCGCTGGCCGGGCTGCTGCCCTACGGCGACGCCAACCAGGTCGTGGTGGACATGGCCGCCGAGGTGCTGCCGGTGGTGCGGCACACCCCGGTGCTGGCCGGCGTCTGCGGCACCGACCCGTTCCGGCTGATGCCGGTCTTCCTGGACGAGCTGGCCCGGATGGGCTTCGCGGGCGTGCAGAACTTCCCCACCGTGGGCCTCTACGACGGCCTGTTCCGGCAGAACCTGGAGGAGACCGGGATGGGCTTCGAGCTGGAGGTGGAGATGATCCGGCTGGCCGCCGAACGCGGCATGCTCACCGCCCCGTACGTGTTCGACCCCGGCCAGGCCGCGGCGATGGCGCGGGCCGGCGCCGACGTGCTGGTCCCGCACGTCGGGCTGACCACCAAGGGCACGATCGGCGCCGCCACCGCGCTCAGCCTGGACGAGGCGGCGCGGCGGGTGCAGGAGATGCGCGACGCGGCCGTCGCCGAGCGCCCCGACATCCTGGTGCTGTGCCACGGCGGCCCCATCGCCGAACCCGACGACGCCCGGTACGTGCTGGAGCACACCTCCGGTGTGGTCGGCTTCTTCGGCGCATCCTCGATGGAGCGGCTGCCCACCGAGCGGGCGATCACCGCGCAGGTCGACGCGTTCAAGCGGGTCAGGGGCTGATGCCCCGGCCCGGCCCTCCGTCCCACCCGTCCGCGAGGAGGCGGCAATGCACATCAGGCCCGACGACGTCCCGACGATGAGCTTCGACTGGGGCACCATCACCTGGTTCGTCACCCCCGCGTCCGTCCCGGGCGCCGCCACCAGCCAGGGCGAGGTGATCGTCTACCCGGGCCGGGGCCACGAGCGGCACAACCACCCCGACGCCGAGGAACTGATCTACGTCGTGTCCGGGGAGGCGGAGCAGACGGTCGGCGACGGCGAGCCCTTCACCATCCGCGAGGGCGAGGGGGTCTGGGTGCCGACCGGCGTCTACCACTCCACGCACAACCGGAGCTGGCGGCCGCTGCGGCTGGTGGTCACCTACTCCCCCGGCGGCGCCGAGGCGGCGCTGACCGAGGCGCCGGACTTCCGCTCCGACGGGGCGGGCATGCCGGTGCTGTGGCGGCGCGAGGGCTGAGGGGCGCCGGGCCCGCTCAGCCCACCGGCAGCGGCTCGGCGCGCACGTCGGCACCGAGCAGGGCGCGGCGGTGCGCGCTCGGGCTCAGCCCGCGCACCCGTTTGAAGGCGGCGCTGAAGCCGAAGGGGTCGGCGTAGCCGACCCGGCGCGCCACCGCCGCGACCGTGAGGCCGGGGTCGGCCAGCAGGTCGGCGGCGAGGGTCATCCGCCACTCCGTCAGGTAGGCGACCGGGCCCTCGCCGACCAGCTCGGTGAAGCGCTTGGCGAAGGTGGTGCGCGAGACCCCGGCCAGCTCGGCCAGCGAGGCGGTGGTCCAGGGGCGGGCGGGGTCGTCGTGGACGGCGCGCAGCGCGGGGCCGGCCACGGGATCGCCCAGCGCCAGGTACCAGCCGGGCGGCGCCGCCTCGGGCCGGTCGAACCAGTCGCGCAGGGTGCACACCAGCAGCCAGTCCAGCAGCCGGTCCAGCACGATCTGGCGGCCGGGGCGCTCGACCGCCATCTGCGCCTCCAGGTAGTCGCGGAGCCCGGCGCAGTCCTCCTCGTCGGGGACGACGACGACCGGCGGCAGCGCGTCGAGCAGCCGGCGCGGCGCCTGCTCGCCCACCTGGTAGCCGGCGACCAGCAGCACGGTGGGGCCGGTCAGCTCGCCCGGCGCGAGGCCGTCCAGGTCGGCCGGGGGCGCCGGGCTGAGCCGGCGGGGCGCGGCGGGCTCGTCGGCCATCGTGAACGGCTCGGGGCCGCGCACCACCGCCGCCTCGCCCAGCCGCACCAGGCGCGGCTCGGCGCCCTCGCGCACGATCCAGCCCGCGCCGCGCATCGGCACCACCAGGGTCAGGTAGGCGCCGCCGCCGAGCCGCAGCGCCCACGGCGGCCAGAGCACCGACCGGCCGAACACCGCTCCGGAGCCGCGCACCCCGCGCAGCAGCTCGTCGAACACGTCCATGGCGTCCAGCCTACGCAGCGCCCGGACCGGCGGGCGGCGGCCCGGACGGGCGCCTATGCGCGCGGTACGCCCGGCCATGGCCGCAAGGCGGCGGGCGGCGCTTGGCTGGGGGCATGACGACATCGACGACCACCGGCCCCGGCATCCTGGTGCTGGGCGCCACCGGCAAGACCGGCCGCCGGGTGGCGGCCCGGCTGCGCGCCCTCGGGCTGCGGGTGCGCGCCGCCTCGCGCACCGCCGACGTGCGCTTCGACTGGACCGAGCCCGCCACCTGGGGGCCCGCCCTGGACGGGGCGGACCGGGTGTACCTGGTGCCGCCGGACGACCCCGCGCCGACCGCCGCCTTCGTACGGGCGGCCGAGGACGCCGGGGTGCGCCGCTTCGTGCTGCTGTCCGGCCGCGGCGCCGAGCACTTCGGCGCCGGCTTCGGCGCGGGCATGGCCGAGGCCGAGCGGGCGGTGCGCGGCTCGGGCGCCGCCTGGACGGTGCTGCGGCCCAACAACTTCGACCAGAACTTCGACGAGGACCTGTGGCACGCCCCGCTGGCGGCCGGCCGGCTCGGCCTGCCGGCCGGCGCGGTGCCCGAGCCCTTCGTGGACGTGGAGGACGTGGCCGACGTCGCCGTGGCGGCCCTCACCGGCGACGGGCACGGCGGCCGCGTCTACGAACTGTCCGGGCCGCGCGGCCTCAGCTTCGGGCAGGCCGTGGCCGAGATCGCAGCCGCCTCGGGCCGCGAGATCCGCTTCGAGGAGCTGAGCCCGCAGCAGTACCGCGCCGAACTGCTCGCCTCCGGGGTGCCCGCGGCGGCGGCGGACTCCCTCGTCGCCATGTTCGCCCTGCACGAGGCGGGCCTGACCGCGCGGCCCGCCACCGGCGTCCGCGACGCCCTCGGCCGCGACCCGGTCGACTTCGCCGACTGGGCGAGGCGGGCGGCGGCCGCGGGGGCGTGGAGCGGCGCGCCCGTCTAGCCGGCCAGCAGGGGCAGCAGCGTCAGGGAGTTCACCGCCCCGTGCAGGGCGATGACGCCCCAGACGCTGCGGTGCCGCGACCACAGGTAGCCGGCGAGCAGCCCGAAGCCGCCGTTCCACACCACGATGGTGGCGAGGGTGGCGGCGTCGGGCGAGTCGGCGACGCGGGACAGGTGCATGGCGGCGAAGAGCAGCGACGCGGTCAGCACGCCCGCCCAGCGGCCGAGCAGCGCCTCCAGCCGGGTCTGCAGCAGGATCCGGAAGAAGATCTCCTCGGTGACGCTGGCGGTGACGAAGGTGAGCAGCGCCGCCGCGATCAGGTACTCGCGGCTGTAGGCGGCGTAGCCCGACAGGTCGGCGGCGCCCGCGAGCGGGCTGTAGTAGAGCAGGTAGGCCCACGCGGCCAGCGCGGGCACCGGTCCGAGCAGCCGCCAGCGCCCGGGCACGCCCGCCCTGGCCCGGCGCAGCAGCCCCGGCACCCGCCAGATCCGCACCACCAGCAGCGCGACACCGATGAACAGCACCAGCTTGCCCGCGGAGTACAGCAGCCAGTGCCCGCCGAGGGCGAGCCCCGCCGCCGCGAACACGACCGCGATCGCCGCCAGCCCCCATGCCTGCCGGACCAGCGCGGGCCGGTGCTCGGCCGGCTCGGGCTCCGCCTCGGGCAGCCGGGGCGGCACCAGCCGCACCAGCAGCAGCCCGGCGGCGGTGGAGGCCAGCACCGCGGCCATCGGCACCGCCGACGCCTCGGCGTCGGCCGACAGCCGCAGCCCGGTGTGCCCGGTCAGCAGCAGGAACGCGAGGGCCGCGCCGAATACGGCGAGGCAGAGGACGATCACGGTGGTGCGGGAGCGCATGGCCGCCAGTGTGCCCGCGCCCGCACCGCTCCGCCTCGCCCTGCGGACGGACCCGCCGTACGGCTTTCGGCGCACCGGGGGCACGCCGTCCCCCGGCGCACGGGGGCGGACTGAGATCATCGCTGACCAGATCCGACCCGCACCGGGCCGCCCGGCCCCGACCCGATCGAGGTGCATCCGACCATGCCGACCCCTCAGGCCGCCCCGGACCCGGCCCCCGTCCGCATCACCGGGCACCGGGGCGCTATGGGCGTCGAACCGGAGAACACCCTCCGCTCGTTCCGGCGCGCGGTCGCCGACGGCTGCGACGAGGTCGAGCTGGACCTGCGGCGCACCCGCGACGGCCACCTCGTCCTGGTGCACGACGCCGACCTCCTGCGCACCACCGGCACCCCGGGGAAGGTCGCCGAGCTGACCCTGGCCGACATCCGGGCGCTCGATCCCGACCCCGAGACGCGGGTGCCGACCTTCGCCGAGGCGGTCGCGGTGATCCCGGTCCCGATCCAGGCCGAGCTGAAGGACCCGGCGGCCGTCGAGCCGCTGGCGCGGGTGCTCGACGCCGAGCCCGCGCTGGCCGCGCGCACCCTGGTCATCTCGTTCAAGCCGGACCGGCTGCTGGAGATCCGGCGGCTGCGCCCCGGCACCCCGGTCGGGCTCATCACCCACCGCGCCACCGAGACCGCCGCCGAGCTGGTCGCCGCCGCCCGCGCCGCCGAGGCCGAGACGGTGGTATGCGGCCTGCCCGGCCTCACCGCCGCCCATGTCGACGCCTGCCACGCCGCGGGCCTGCGCATCACCACCTGGTCCGTCAACGAGGTGCCGGAGCTGCGCCGCGTCCTCGCGATGGGCGTCGACGGCGTCACCACCGACCACCCAGGCGAACTGGCCGCCGCGCTGCGCTCCCCCGTCTGACGGCACCGCCCGTCTCAGGACGGCGCCGCGTACCCGAACGCCTCGTACACGCTCGCGGTGAGCCGCCGGGGGGCGATCTCGCCCGCGAGCACCCGCCGCGCCAGCACCACCAGGGCCGCCTCGTGGGCCGCGGGCGTACCGGGTTCGAAGTGCCGGACGCCCTGCTCGGCGCAGAGCCGGGGCAGGGCGTCGCGCAGCTAGTAAGATGCGTCGCGCTCGGGCAGGGCGGCGAGCATCAGCAGCTCGGGCCCCTCGGCGCCCGCGGCGGCGGCCTCGCAGGCGGCCCGCACCGCGTCGGCGGCCGGGCCCATGCCTCCGCACCACAGCAGCACGGCGTCGGCCAGCGGCCGCACGCGTGGGTCACCGGACGGGGCGTCGGCGGTCATGCGCCCAGGATGGCGCGGCCCGCCGCCGACCGCCACCGGTTTCGCGCCCGCTCAGCCCTGCGCCCCGGCGTCCCACAGGGACTGGACGCCGGGGTAGATGTCGTCGAGGTCTGTGGGGACCGCGGCCTTGACGGCCTGGCTGCGGGAGTCGGCCAGCACCTCCTGCTCGCCCGCCTCGACGGCGGCGAGCGTCTGCTGCACCACGCTCTCCGGGCTCACCTTGGGCGCGTCGGCGCCGCCCGAGGACAGCGCGGTGTCGATCACGCTGGCGAAGACGCCGACCACCAGGGTGCCCTGGGCGCGCAGCTCGACCCGGGCGGCGTTGGTGAGCGACCACTCCGCCGACTTCGACGCGCAGTAGGAGCCGTTGAACGGCATCGCGAACCAGGCGGCGGCCGACAGGATGTTCACCAGGGCGCCGCCGCCGTTGCGGGCCAGCACCGGGGCGAAGGCGCGGCACATCGCGAGGGTGCCGAAGTAGTTCGTCTCCATCTCCGCCCGCGCGCCCTCGGTGTCGGCGGCGGAGATCAGCGGCGTGCGGTGCATGACCCCGGCGTTGTTGATCAGGACGTTCACGTCGGAGCAGGTCTCGGCCGCCTCGGCGACCTGCCCCGGGTCGGTGATGTCCAGCCGCAGCGGCGCGGTGGATCCGAAGACCGGCGCCCCGCTGCGGGTCGACGCGTACACCTTCGCCGCGCCCCGGTCTATCAGCGTGCGCACGAAGACCCGGCCGAGCCCGCGCCCGGCGCCGGTCACCAGCACCCGAGATCCCCTGATCGGCACGGCCATGCTCCGCTCCCCCGCTTCGCGCCCGCGCTCCGCCGCCCGGCCGCCCCCGGCCGGTGCGCACCGCCACCGTAGGCGGCGCCCGCCCGATCGGCCAACGCGACCTGCCGAGACGGAGCCGACGGGTTCGCCGAGGCCGTCCTGCCCGGTCGGACGGCCTCGGCGCGGGTCCCCCGCTCAGGCGTTGGCGCCCGCGTCGACGGTGATGGCGGTGCCGGTGATGTTGCGGCCGCCCTCCCCGGCGAGGAAGGCGACGGTCGCCGCGATGTCACCGGGCCCGTTGAAGCGCTCGAGCGCGGTGACGGCGATCTGCTCGGCGGCGTACTCCGAGGACGCCGGGTTCATGTCGGTGTCGGTGGAGCCGGGGTGGACCACCACGGCCGTGATGCCCCGGCCGCCGACCTCGCGGGCCAGCGCCCGGGTGAAGCCGGTCAGCGCCGACTTGCCGGCCGCGTACAGGGCGGTGCCCGGCACTGTGGCGCGCTCGGCAAGGTTGCTGCCGATGCTGATGATCCGGCCGCCCGGCGCCATGCTCCGCACGGCGGCCCCGGTCGCCAGCACGACGGCGCGCACGTGGATGGCGAGCATCCGGTCGACGTCGGCGGCGGTCAGCTCCTCGACCGGGGCGGCCTGGTAGATCCCGGCATTGTTGACCAGCACGTCGATCCGGCCGAACACCTTCACGGTCTCCTCCACCGCCGCGACCACCTGCTCGGCGTCGGCGCTGTCGGCGCGGATCGCCAGGCCGCGCCGCCCGGCCGCCTCGACGCGCCGCACCACCTCGGCGGCGCGGTCGGCGGCGCGCTCGTAGGTCACCGCCACGTCCACGCCCTCGGCGGCCAGCCGGAGCGCGATCGACGCGCCGATCCCCCTGCTTCCACCGGTGACCAGGGCCACCCGTCCTGACGCCATGTCCGCCTCATTTCTGTATCGAACGACACAGAAATACAATCAGGGACTACGATGGCTCGTCAAGGCGACGGCGACGGGAGGCGGGATGGCCGCACGCGGGCGCCCCCGCGGCTTCGACCGCGAAGCAGCGCTCGGACAGGCGATGTGCGCCTTCTGGGAGCGCGGCTACCAGGCCACCTCGATGGCCGACCTCACCGCGGCCATGGGCATCAACTCCCCCAGCCTCTACGCCGCCTTCGGCTCCAAGGAGGCGCTGTTCCGCGAGGCCGTGGAGCTGTACACCCGCACCGAGGGCGCGGCGCCGTCCCGCGCGCTGCGCGAGGGCCCGACCGCACGCGCATCCGTCGACGGCCTGCTGCGCACCAACGCGCTCGCCTACACGGCGGGCGACCGCCCGGCCGGCTGCATGGTCGTCCTGGCCGCCGTCAACTGCACGGAGGAGAGCGCCGGCGCCCGCGACTTACTGGCCAAGCTGCGCCGCGACGACCTCGGCGCGCTGCGGGAGCGGCTCGACCGCGGCGCGGCCGAGGGCGACCTCCCGCCCGGCACCGACACCGCCGCGCTGGCCCGCTTCTACAACGCCGTCCTGCACGGCATGTCCATCCAGGCCTACGACGGCGCGACCCGGGCCGAACTGCTGGCCGTCGTCGACAGCGCGATGGCGGCCTGGGACTGGCTCGCCCCCGCCCGGCCGGCGGCCGGGCAGAGCACGGACGGGCAGAGCGCGGGCGGCGCACCGGGCTAGGTCCGCGACGCCAGCGCGTCGACCACCCGGAGCACGCTGCCCGCGCCGTCCTCGGTGGCGATGATGTCGGCCAGCCGCCCGGCCTGCTCGCGGTAGCGGCGCTCGGTCACCGCGGCGCGCACGGCCTCGCCGAGCCGCTCCGCGGTGACGCGCCGGAACGGCACCGGCCCCGGGCTGACGCCGATCCGGGTGATCCGGTCGGCCCAGAACGGCTGGTCGGCCGCTGCCGGCACCGGAACGGCCGGAACGCCCGCGCGCAGGGCGGCGGCGGTCGTGCCGGCGCCGGCGTGGTGCACCACCGCCGCCATCCTCGGGAACAGCCACCCGTGCGGCACCTCGCCCACCGCGATGACGTCGTCGCCCGCCTCGGCCGCGAGCCCGGCCCAGCCCGCCTGCACCACACCGCGCACCCCCGCCCGGCGCAGCGCGCCGGCAACGGCCGCGCCCAGCTCGGCGCCGTCCTCGGCCGTCATGCTGCCGAAACCGACGAAGACCGGGGGCGGCCCCGCCGCCAGGAAGTCGGCCAGCTCGGACGGCGGGCGCCAGCCGGGCTCGGCCGCGGGCCACCAGTAGCCGACGACCTCGCTCCCGGGCGGCCAGTCGGCCGGCCGGGGCACCACCGCCGGGCTGAACCCGTAGCAGTTGGGCCAGCCGCTCTCCTCCAGGCGGCGGAAAAGCTCACCCGGGGCGATGTCGGGCAGTCCGTAGCGGGCCCGCAGCGCCCGCACGGCCGAGCGGAACGGCCGCTGCCCGAGGGTGCGCAGCACCCGGGCGGCGGCCGCGTTGCCCCAGCCGCCCAGCGAGCGGGTGGTGACCAGGGACGGCGGGAACTCGGCGGTGGCGTCCATCGGCTGCAGGAACACGCCCATGGACGGGATGCCCATCCCCTCGGCGACGTGCAGGCCCATCCAGCCCATGGCCGACAGCATCAGCAGCTCGGCGTCCTCGGCCGCGGCGGCCGTGGCCTCGGCCATCGCGGTGGCGTGCTCGGCGTACATGCGGGCGAACCGGGCCAGCGCCAGCGGCGAGCGGCGCAGCACGCGCCATCCCTCGCGCGAGTCCAGCTCGGCGCGCAGGTCCATCGGCAGCGGGCTGAAGCCGAGCCCTGTCGAGCGGACGTAATCGGCGAAGGGCGCGTGCGCCGCGATGGCCACGTCGTGCCCCGCCTCGCGGAGCCGGAGGCCGAGACCGGTGTAGGGCGCCACGTCGCCGCGCGAGCCCACCGCCACGATCACGATCCGCATCGCGCTCTCCTCCGTTCCGGCCCGTGCGCGGGCGACGTCGTGCCCGGAATCCTGGCGGACCGCGACGGCGGACGGCGCCGTTTCCGCCGGTCCGGACAGAGAACGTCAAGACGTCCGCGACTCTCCGTCAAGTCCGCCCGGGTTCCTCGGCACGATCGACCGTGATCACCGTACGGGCGGGACCGGACCGGCCCCGCCCGCACGGGCCTCCGTTAGGCGGCCGGGCCGGCCTCCCGCTCGGCGGGACCGACGCGGCGGAAGTGGAACGGGCAGTGCGTGCCGCCCAGTCCGATCGTGGTGGCGCGCTCGAAGGCGAAGCCGTGCCGGTCCGGGTCGATGGCGTCGATCCAGTTGGCGTCGATGGCGCACATCGCCGGAGTCAGCTCCGGCGCGCCGTGCGCGGCCAGCACCTCATGGTAGAAGCAGTGCCGCACATCCACGAAGTAGCGCTCGTCATCGTCGACCGGGCGGTGGAAGGTGAAGGCCGCGCCGAAGGCGTGCTCCTCGCGCGCCTTGGAGACCGCCACCATCGCGGCGAAGGGGTCGGCGGCGGCGTCGAGCATCGCGCGGGTGCCGTCGCGCATGGCCTCCCCCAGCGGCTCCACCAGCGCGGCCCGCAGCTCCGCGGCGGCCGCCGGGCCGTCGAGTTCCGGGCGCAGCCCCTCGTATGCGGCGACCAGGGCGAGAGTGATGCGGAGGTTGTGCCGCGAGGGCTCGTCCACGATCCGGTGCGCCGAGGCGGCGAGGAGTGCGGTGTGGCGGGCCCGCATCGCGTCGAGCCGCCCGTCCGGCAGGCCGAGTGCGGCCGAGCGCCGGGCGATCCGGTCGAAGAAGCCCTCGATGAGCAGGGTGGTGTCGCGGTCGGGATCGGGACGGTAGTCGTCGCCGGTCAGGTCGAAGGTGTCGGTGGACTCGTCGGACATGGTCGTCCTTTCGGAGCGGGCTCGGCTCCGAGGGCACGGACGACGGCACTGCCGGGGCAGGGCTGGCCGTGCTCGCAACCGAGCGAGCACGCCAGCGCGCTCCACCGACCACCGGGCGCTGACGACACTTCAGTGAACAGATACGCCGCCATTATGGCAGCCGCGCCGGTGCGCGCGGGCCGCCGGCGGCCGAGCCCCGGGCCGGGCGGCGGTGAGGGGCCGGCTTCCGCCCGTGGGGCGGCGCGGCACCGTTCATCTCTTTCCCTCGCCGACGAGTCCGCTCAGATCACAGACCGAGGATCACGCGACAGCGGCACGGGGTAGAGATCAGCTGGCCTTGAATCTTGGGGCTGACCAGCACTTATTCCAGAATGAGGGCTTTCTGATGACGATGTCGCCTGACCAGTGGCGGGCATTCCGGGAGATCGAGCGACGATTCCACGACGCGGGCCCAACGGAGCGGCCGGCCACCGGCCCAGCCCGCGCGTACGTCCCTCCAGGACCGGTCGAACCGGTGCCGCGCGGCGCGCTGACCGCGATCTGCGCGGTTTTCGCGTTCTGCGCCGTGCTGCTCGCCGCCGTCGTTCCGCTGTGCGCGGCCGGCGGCTCACCCACGGTCCCGCGGCCCGCCGAGGTTACCGAGAGGAACACACGATGACCGACATCGACCGGCGCCCGCGCTCCGAAGTCGAACCGGAGCCGATCGGCCGCCGCCCGGCGGGCTCCGTGGTCGCATCGTGGCTGAGCAGTACCGACCACAAGACCATCGGCTACCTCTACATCATCACCGCGTTCGGCTTCTTCGTCGCCGGCGGTGTGATGGCGCTGCTCATCCGGGCCGAGCTGATGTACCCCGGCATGGAGCTGATGACGTACGAGGAGTACAACCGGCTGTTCACGATGCACGGCACCATCATGATGCTGCTGTTCGCCACTCCGCTCTTCGCAGGCTTCGCTAATGTAATCATGCCCCTGCAGATCGGCGCGCCCGATGTCGCCTTCCCTCGGCTGAACATGCTGAGCTACTGGCTGTTCCTGTTCGGCGGGCTAATCACGATGAGCGGTTTCCTCACCTCCGGCGGTGCCGCCAGTTTCGGCTGGTTCGCCTACACCCCGCTGTCCACGGAGGTGCGCTCGCCCGGTGTCGCCGGCGATCTGTGGGTGGTAGGCCTCATCGTCGCCGGCCTCGGCACCGTGCTCGGCGCGGTCAACTTCATCACCACGATCATCGTCCTGCGCGCCCCGGGCATGACCATGTTCCGGATGCCGATCTTCACCTGGAACATCCTGTTCACCAGCGTGCTGGTGATCCTGGCCTTCCCCGTGCTAACCGCGAGCCTGGCCGCGCTGGGCACCGACCGGATGATCGGCACCCACGTGTTCAATCCCGAGCACGGTGGCGCGATCCTCTGGCAGCACCTGTTCTGGTTCTTCGGCCATCCCGAGGTGTACATCGTGGCGCTGCCGTTCTTCGGCATCGTCACCGAGATCATCCCCGTGTTCGCCCGCAAGCCGCTGTTCGGGTACAAGACCATGGTGGCGGCCACCATCGGTATCACCGGCCTGTCGATGACCGTGTGGGCGCACCACATGTTCCCCACCGGCGCGGTGCTGCTGCCGTTCTTCTCTTTCCTGTCCTTCCTGATCGCGGTGCCCACTGGCATTAAGTTCTTCAACTGGACCGGAACCATGTGGCGCGGGCACCTCACCTTCCAGACGCCGATGCTCTTCGCCATCGGCTTTCTGGTGACCTTCCTGTTCGGCGGGCTCACCGGCGTGCTGCTGGCCTCGCCGCCGATCGACTTCCACGTCCACGACAGCTACTTCGTGGTGGCGCACTTCCACTACGTGCTCTTCGGCACGGTGGTCTTCGCGATGTTCGCCGGCTTCTACTTCTGGTGGCCCAAGTTCACCGGCAGGTTCCTGCACGAGGGTATGGGCAAATGGCACTTCTGGACGCTATTCGTCGGCTTCCACGCCACTTTCCTGCTACAGCACTGGCTCGGTGCGGAGGGCATGCCCCGCCGCTACGCCGACTACCTGCCCGGCGACGGCTTCTGGGAGCTGCACATGGTGTCGTCGTTGGGTTCCTTCCTGCTCGGCGCCTCGACGCTGTTCTTTTTCGCCAACGTGCTCGTCACCGCGCGCCGGGGCGCCCGGGTGTCCAGCGATGACCCGTGGGGCTTCGGCAATTCGCTGGAGTGGGCCACGTCCTGCCCGCCGCCGCGGCACAACTTCACCTCGCTGCCCCGCATCCGCTCCGAGCGGCCCGCATTCGACCTGCACCACCCCGATCCAGGGCCGACGGAACCGATCCGGGCAGATGCCGACCGGTAGCCGCCACTTCAGGCGGGCCTGGTGCCCGTGTTTCCGGCCGGCCGGGCCGCCCGGTGCACGGAGGCGGGGCCGCTACGGCAGGACCAGCCGCCCGTCGATCCGGCGGGGCAGCGGGCTCGGCGGCTGCTCGCGCAGTTCGGCCGGCAGGGCGTGCTCGGGCGCGTTCTGCCAGGTGACGGGGCGCAGGAACCGGCGGATGGCGGTGGCGCCCACCGAGGTGTGCTGGCTGTTGGTGGACGGCCACGGCCCGCCGTGGTGCTGGGCCCAGGACACCGCGACCCCGGTGGGGAAGCCGCCGAACAGGATCCGGCCCGCCCGGGGGCGCAGCACGGCGGTGAGCCGCGCGGTCAGCTCCTCGTCGCCGTCGGCGGTGTGCAGGGTGGCGGTCAGCGAGCCGGGCAGCCGCCGCAGCGCGCCGAGCAGTTCGGCCTCCGAGGCGTAGGCCACCAGCAGGGTGACCGGCCCGAAGCACTCGTCCACCAGATCGGGGGTCAGCTCGGTGGCCGAGGTGGCCAGCACCGTGGGAGACATCGCGTAGCCGTCGCCGTCGGCCTGGCCGCCGCTGGCGGCGGTGGCGACCGACGCGTGCCCGGACAGGCCGGCCACGCCCGCGCGGAAGGTTCCGGCGATGCCGGAGTTCAGCGCCCATCCGGCCGCCGCCTCGGTGACGGCCGCCGACACCGACTCGGTGAGCGCCCGGCCGGCCTCGCCCGCGGGCACGAAGACCAGTCCGGGCTTGGTGCAGAACTGCCCGGCGCCCAGCAGCACCGAGCCGGCCAGCCCGGAGCCGATGTCGGCGCCGCGCTCCTCGGCGGCGCTCGGGGTCACCACGACCGGGTTGATGCTGCTCAGCTCGCCGTAGAAGGGGATCGGGTCGGGGCGGGAGGCGGCGATGTCGGCCAGGGCGCGGCCGCCGGTGAGCGAGCCGGTGAAGCCGACCGCGCGCACCGCCGGGTGCTCGACCAGCGCGGCGCCGGCCGCCTGGCCGTGCACCAGGCCGAGGGTGCCGACCGGCGCGCCCGCCGCCTCGGCGGCGGCGCGCATCACCTCGAAGCAGCGCTGGGAGGTGGCCGGGTGCGAGGGGTGCGCCTTGACCACGACGGGGCAGCCCGCGGCCAGCGCGGACGCGGTGTCGCCGCCGGGCACGGAGAAGGCCAGCGGGAAGTTGCTGGCGCCGAAGACCGCCACCGGGCCGAGCGGCACCAGCATCCGGCGCAGGTCGGGGCGGGGGCCCATCGGGGTGTCGCCCGCGTGGTCGATGGCGGCCTCGAGGTAGGAGCCCTCGTCCAGCACCTCGGCGAACATCCGCAGCTGGTAGCAGGTGCGGGTCAGTTCGCCGTTCAGCCGGGTCTCGCCCAGCGCGGTCTCGCGGTCGGCCAGCGCCACGATGCCGGCCCGGTCGGCCTCCAGCGCGTCGGCCAGCCCGCGCAGCAGCCGGGCCCGCCCGGAGCGGCCCATCGCCTCCAGTGCGGGCGCGGCGTCCCGCGCCGCGACGCAGGCGGCGTCCGCCTCGGCGGTGGTGCTCTCCTCGATCACCTCCTCGACGGCCTTGCCGGTACGGGGGTCGTAACTGATCACGGGTGCCACGGTGTCGGTTCTCCCAGTCGTGCGTCCGGAATATTGGTATATCAGATCGCATCCGCACAGGCGGTGCCGAGTCTGCCACACGCGCTTTCCGGCGTGGCGGGAGCGACCGCGGATGCGGTTAGCTGGAGCACATGCCCGCTGACGCTTCCGCCGACCCTCCCCGCGAGACGGTGCCGCCGAGCAGCGGCCCGCCGCTGCGCGGCCCAGCGCTGGTCACCCAGGACTGGGCCGACGTCGCGTTCCTGCACTGGCCGGTCCCGACCGCCGCCGTGGCCGCGCTGCTGCCGCGCGGCACCGAGCCCGACCTCTTCGACGGCGTCGCCTACGCCGGCATCGTCGCCTTCCGGGTCACCTCCAACGCCATGGCCGGGCTGCTGCCGCTCGGCGGCTTCGCCGAGCTGAACGTGCGGCTGTACTCGCGCGACCGGCACGGCCGCCAGGGCACCGTGTTCCTGTCGATGGACGCCGACTCCCCCCATGTCGTCGCCGGCGCGCGGCTGCTCACCCAGCTGCCCTACATGCTGGCCGACGTGCGGATCACCGACCGGGCCGACGGCATCCGCTACGTCTCGCGGCGGCGGCTGCCGGGACCGCGCGTCACCGCCGCCTTCCGGGTGAACCCGGACGAGCCGGTCCACCGCGGCTCGCCGCTCGACGACTTCCTCACCGCCCGCTGGGGCCTGCACGTCGCCCACGTCACCGGCACCCGCTGGCTGGCGGTGGACCACGAGCCCTGGCCGCTGCACCGCGCCGAACTGGTCGGCCCGGGGCGCGACGGCAAGACCGCGATCCCGGTCCTGCGGGCCGCCGGCCTACCGGTCGAGGCGGAGCCGCCCTGCTCGGTGCTGTGGTCGCCGGGGGTGCGGGCCCGGTTCGGCGACCCCGGAGGGGTCGCCTAGCAAGCACCGCGGCGACCCCTCCGGGGTCGCCTAGCAAACACTGCGGCGACCCCCTGGGAACGCATAGCGAACACCGCGGCGACCCCCGGCCGGGTCACCTGAACGCGCAAGCGTCACGCGCCTGGCACGCGTCAGCGAACGCGCGGGCCTGGATCAGCCCTCGGGCGGCCGGGCGGGCAGCACCCGCCCGGTGACCTCACCGAAGCCGATCCGGCTCCCGTCGGTGCCCGGTGCCGTGGCGGTGATGGACACCTCATCGCCGTCGTGCAGGAAGGTCCGCTCGGCGCCCCCGGGCAGCCGCAGCGGCTCCGCGCCGCCCCACGACAGCTCGGCCAGCGAGCCGCGCTGCTCACGGCCGGGGCCGCTGACGGTGCCGGAGGCGAAGAGGTCGCCGGTGCGCAGCGCGGCGCCGTTGGCGGTGAGGTGCGCCAGCATCTGCGCCGGGGTCCAGTACATGGCGGCGTAGGGCGGGCGCGACACCAGGTGCCCGTTGAGGCGCACCTCCAGGGCGAGGTCGAGCCCCCACGGCTCGCCGCCGTCGCGCAGATACGGCGGCGGCGCGGGCTCGCGCGGCGGCGGGGCGGTGCGGGCGGCGGCCAGCGCCGCCAGCGGCACCACCCAGGGCGACACCGAGGTGGCGAAGGACTTGCCGAGGAACGGCCCGAGCGGGACGTACTCCCACGCCTGCACATCGCGGGCCGACCAGTCGTTGACCAGGCAGACCCCGAAGACGTGCTCGGCGAAGGCGCTGAGCGGCACCGGCTCCCCCGGCTTCGACGGCGCCCCCACCACGAAGCCGACCTCCGCCTCGATGTCCAGCCGCCGCGTCGGCCCGTACACGGGCGGCGCGTCGGGGTCGGGGCGGTACTGGCCGCACGGGCGCACCACCGGGGTGCCCGAGGGCACCACGGTGCCGGCCCGGCCGTGGTAGCCGATCGGCAGGT
Source organism: Allonocardiopsis opalescens (assembly GCF_003002095.1). Taxonomy (GTDB): domain Bacteria; phylum Actinomycetota; class Actinomycetes; order Streptosporangiales; family Streptosporangiaceae; genus Allonocardiopsis; species Allonocardiopsis opalescens. The sequence goes on from NZ_PVZC01000007.1 coordinate 391,825, forward strand.
GCTTCCAGTTGGGGGTGAGCGGCGGCTGCCCGGGGCGGAACAGGGCGCCGAGGTTGGCGGCGTGGTGCTCGGAGGCGTAGAAGTCGACGTAGTCGGCCACCTCGAAGGGCAGCCGCAGCGCCACCCCGTCCAGCGGGTGCAGGTGCGGTTCCGCCCACGCGCGGTGCCGCTCGTCGCCGAGCAGCTCGGCCACCCGCGCCCGCACCTCCCGCCAGCGCGCCGGGCCCTGGGCGAGGAAGGGGTTCAGCGCCGGGGCGGCGAACACCGGGTCGCCGAGGGCGGCGGCCAGGTCCAGGACCCGGCCGCCGATCGCGACGCCCACCCGGGGCTCCCCGCCGGACGGCGCGAACACCCCGTAGGGCAGGTTGGCGGGCCCGAATCCGGAGCCCTCCGGCACGTCCACCCAGGTGGCCGCCGCACCCGTCACCCGCTCCACCCCTCAGCTCAGCTCGGCGCCGGCGGCTGCGCGCCGCCGAGCGCCGCGTGCTCGCGGATCAGCTCGGCGTAGCGGTGGCCGCTGGCCTTGACGGTGCGCGCCTGGGTCGCGTAGTCCACGTGCACCAGGCCGAACCGCTTGTCGTAACCGTACGCCCACTCGAAGTTGTCCAGCAGCGACCAGACGAAGTATCCGCGCAGCGGCGCCCCGCGCCGCACCGCGTCGGCGCAGGCCGCCAGGTGCCGCTCCAGGTAGTCGGTGCGCTGCTTGTCGCGGACGGCGCCGTCGGCGCCGGGCACGTCGGCCCAGGCCGATCCGCTCTCGGTGACGTAGAGGCGGCGCGCGCCGTACTCCTCGGTCATGTGCACCAGCATCGAGGCCAGCCCGTCGGGGTGCACCTCCCAGTCCATCGCGGTGCGCTGGGAGCCGGGCACCGGCACGCCGCGGATGAACGGCGGCCGTCCGCCCGGGTCGTCGGCGACGACGTTGCGGAAGTAGTAGTTCAGCCCGAGGTAGTCCAGTTCGGTGGCGATGGCCTCCAGGTCGCCGGGGCGCACCGGCGGCTCCACCCCGTAGACCCGCACCATGTCCTCGGGGTAGCCGCGGCCGTGCAGCGGGTCCATCCACCAGCGGTTGGTGTGGCCGTCGGCGCGCACCGCCGCCGCGGCGTCCTCGGGCCGGTCGGTGGCGGGCTCGCAGGGGCTCAGGTTGTTCACGATCCCCACCGACGGCGTCGCCCGCGCCTCGGCGCGGATGGCGGCGGTGGCCAGGCCGTGGCCGAGCAGCAGGTGGTGCGAGGCGGGCACCGCCGCCTCGATGCTGGTCAGGCCGGGCGCCATCCGGCCGTCGAGGTGCCCGATCCAGGCCGAGCACGACGGCTCGTTCAGGGTGGTCCAGTCGGTGACCCGGTCGCCCAGCGTCCGGGCGACCACGCCGGCGTACTCGGCGAAGTGCTCGGCGGTGCGGCGCTCCGGCCAGCCGCCCCGGTCCTGCAGCGCCTGCGGCAGGTCCCAGTGGTAGAGCGTCACGAAGGGCCGGATGCCGGCCGCCAGCAGCGCGTCCACCAGCCGGTCGTAGAAGTCCAGCCCGGCCTGGTTGACCCGCCCGGTGCCCTCGGGCAGCACCCGGGGCCAGGCGGTGGACAGCCGGTAGGCGCTGACGCCCAGCCGCCGCATGATGGCCACGTCCTCGGGCCAGCGGTGGTAGTGGTCGCAGGCCACGTCGCCGGTGTCGCCGTTGGCCACGGCGCCGGGCACCCGGCAGAAGGTGTCCCAGATGGACGGGGACCGCCCGTCCTCGGCTGCGGCGCCCTCGATCTGGTACGCGGCGGTGGCCACGCCCCAGACGAAGTCGGGCTCGAATGCGCGCAGGTCGTCCACGTTGTCAGTCTCCTCAGGTGGGGTGGTGGCTCCGGGCCGGTCGGTGGCCGGGGGCGCGCCGCCCCCGGCCGGGCGCGCTACTTCACCGCGCCGCTGGTGAAGCCCTGCACGAGGTAGCGCTGGAGGAACAGGAAGCCGGCCACCACGGGCACGCTGACCACGAGCGAGGCGGCCATCACCTGGTTCCAGTACACGCCGGACTGCGTCGAGTAGGCCTGGAGTCCGACGGCCAGCGTCCTGCTGGCCTCGGTGGTCATCACGGAGGCGAACAGCACCTCGCTCCAGGCGGCCATGAACGCGTAGACGGCGACGGCGACCACGCCGGGGGTCGCGGCGGGCAGCACGACGCGCAGCAGCGCGCCGACCGGGCCCGTCCCGTCCACGAAGGCCGCCTCGTCCAGCTCGCGCGGGATGGTGTTGAAGTAGCCGACCAGCATCCAGATGGAGAAGGGCAGCGAGAAGGTGAGGTAGGTGATGATCAGCCCGGTCCTGGTGGCGTAGAGCTGGATGCCGGTCAGCTGCTCCAGGTTGACGAAGATGAGGAACAGCGGCAGCAGGAACAGGATGCCGGGGAACATCTGGGTGGACAGCACGGTCATCGAGAACAACTGGCGGCCGCGGAAGCGGTACCGGCTGATCACGTAGGCGGCGAAGATCGCGATCAGCACCGAGAACAGCGTCGCGGCCAGCGACACCACCAGGCTGTTGGCGAAGTAGGACGCCAGCGGGACCGTCGACCAGATGTCGATGAAGGGGCGCACCGTCAGCTCCGTCGGCACCCAGCGGAAGGCGCTCTGCACGTCCTCCGAGGGCTTGAGCGACGACGACACCATCACGAACAGCGGCACCGCGGTGACCAGGGTCAGCACGGTCAGCCCGACCCGGCGCAGCCAGGTGAACCACAGCGGCTCAGCCACGGCCCCTCCTCGACGTGAACAGCAGGTAGGCGGCCGACACCAGCAGCAGGAAGAGCAGCAGCAGGACCGACATGGCCGAGCCCAGGCCGAAGTTCCAGGTCACGAACGAGCTCTGGTAGATGTGCACCGAGATCACCGCCGCCTCGGCCGGCACGGAGTTGCCGAACAGCACGTAGGCGGTGTTGAAGTCGTTGAAGGTCCACAGGAACAGCACCAGGACCAGCACCATGTTGATCGGCCGCAGCATCGGCATCGTGATCGCCCGGAACTGGCGGCCGATGCTCGCGCCGTCGATGGACGCCGCCTCGTAGAGGTCGTCGGGGATGCTCTGCAGGCCGGCCATGATCACCAGGAAGGCGAAGGGCCACAGCCGCCAGATCGCCACCACGGTCAGCGAGGCGAAGCTGTTGGAGCCGATCAGCCAGAACGGGCGCTCGTCGAAGAGGCCGAGCTGGTCCACCAGCACGTGGTTGACCAGGCCGTTGTCGCGCTGGAGCATGAAGTTCCAGGTGATCACCGCCGCGTAGGCCGGCAGCGCGTAGGGGAACAGGAAGAACGCGCGCAGGAAGCCACGCCCCCGGAAGGGGCGCTGCATCAGCACCCCGGCGAAGATCCCGATCGCCCACGACGCCGCCACGACGATGACCGTGAAGGCGACCGTCACCCCGAAGGAGCGCAGCAGTTCCGCTCCGGCGGTGCCGCCGAAGTCCAGGGTGACCCGGTAGTTGTCCAGGCCGGTGAAGGGCGCCGCGGTCCAGTTGCGGATGGTGAACTGCGTGAGCCGCAGGAAGCTCATCCCGATGCCGATCAGCATCGGCACGATGTGGATCAGCAGCTCCATCAGCACGGCCGGCAGCACCAGCAGGTACGGCAGCCAGCGCAGCAGCCGGCCGCGCCCGGCCACCGCCGGGTCCGAGGGCCGCCGGGGCGTGCGGCGGCGCCGCGCCGGCGGGGCGGGGGTGGCGGTCGCGGCCATCAGGCCCCCCGTCCGGCCGGGCCGGGGCGGGCCGCGCGCCGCGGCGCGGCCGGGAGCCCCGGCCGCGCCGCCGTGCGTGCCTCAGCCACCGACGGTCAGCTGCTCGTTCGCGGCGGACAGCTGCGCCTCGATGTCGGCCTCGGTGACCTCCTCGCCGGAGGCGATCTGCGCGAACAGCTCGGCCATCGCGGTGCCGATCAGGGTCTCGTACTGGCTCTCCTCGGGCACCTGCGGCATCGGCGCCGAGTACTCCAGCAGGGTCTCCTGGAAGACGGCCAGCTGCTCGGTCTGGAAGGCCGGGTCGTCGGCCGCGTCGGTGACCACGGGCAGGGTGCCGTAGGCGGAGTTCAGCTCGATCTGGGTCTGCGCGCTGGTCATGAAGCGGACGAACTCCAGCGCGCCCTCGGGGTTGTCGCTGTTGTTGAAGACCGAGATGTTGATGCCCGCGACCATGCTGGTGATCGGCCGGCCGCCCTCGGGCAGCGGATCGGGCAGCGGTACCGGCGCCACGCCGTAGTCCTCGGTGGTCATGCCCTGCTCCTCCAGGGCGCGCATCGTGCCGGCCTGCCGGATCATCATCGCGGCATTGCCCTGGGCGAACTCCGTGACGGCCTGGGTGCCGTTGCTGAACTCGGCGTTGCTGGGGTTGACGATGCCGTGCTCGCCCATCAGGTCCAGGTACTGCTGGAGCGCGGCGACCTGCTGCGGGGTGGCGAAGTTGGCGGTGCCGTCCTCGTTGAAGGGCACGGCGCCGTGCTGCTCGCCCATGATGAAGGCCTGGTGGGCGTTGTCGGTGTAGGCGGCGCCCTCCAGGGTGAAGCCCCAGCGGCCGTCCCCGGTGATCTCCTGGCCGACCTCGATCAGCTCCTCCCAGGTGGCCGGCGGCTCCTCGATGCCGGCCTCCTCGAACATGGCCCGGTTGTAGAACAGCCCGTAGGACATGCCGTACAGCGGCACGGAGGTGGGGTCCTGGCCGGGGGCGCCGGTGGAGGCGAGGCTGGACTCCACGAAGCGGCCGGTGCCGTCGATGGCCTCAAGGGTCTCGGCGTCGAAGGGCACGAAGGCGCCCGTCGCCTGGAGCGAGGCCGACCAGGTGTTGCCGATGTTGAGTACGTCGGGGCCCTCGCCGGAGGTGGTGGCGGCCAGGATGCGGTTGAGGATGTCGGCCCAGGGGATCACCTCCAGTTCGACGGTGATCCCGGTCTCCTCCTCGAAGCGGTCGAGCGCGGGCTGGAGCACCTCCGCGTCGTTCTCCAGGCTGGTGCCCTGGTTGGTCGCCCAGTAGGTGAGGGTCTGGCCTTCCTCTTCCGACGTACCGCCGCCGCAGCCCGATACCGCAGCCAGCAGGCCGGCCGCCGTGGCCGCCGCCAGGATCCGCATCCGCATGTGTCGCCCCTTACCGAAAGGCCGTTTCGCCCCGCGCGCCGCCGGTCCGCGAGGGCCGGCCGCCCCCGTGCGCGCGAGCCGCACGGGACCGCGCCGCCGCCCCGGACCGAAATGCTTCAGGACTTAATTTGAGTCGCGATTTAACCTGGCCCCAGCGACCGCCGTCAAGGGGGCCGCCGAGGGGAAAGCGGCACGTGATCACGGGGGAAGACCGGTCGGAGCACTTGTTACACGGCGTAAACTATGCGTGCTAGCTGGGCGGAACCGGCCCGGGCAGGGCTGGGGAGGGGATCGGATGATCGACCGCAGACGGCGCACGGTGCGCGATCTCCGCCGCGGCAACCGCTCGGTGCTGCTGTGGCAGCTGTATCTGCGCGGCACGCTCACCCGCAACGACCTCGCCCGCGCCACCGGCCTCAGCGCCGCCACCGTCAGCAATGTGGTCAGCCAGCTGATCCGCGACGGCGTGGTGGTCGAGGACGGCTCGGTGGAGTCCGACGGCGGCCGCCCGCACGTCCTGCTGCGCGTCAACGCCGGCCACGGCCACCTCGTCGGCGTCGACGTCGGCGAGACCCGGGTGCGGGTGGAGCTGTTCGACCTCTCCATGGCCACCAAGGCCAAGGCCGACTACGGCCTCGACTCCGGCGGCCGCGACGTCGAGGCGCTGGTCGGCCTGATCCACGCCGGGCTGCGCGCGGTGCTGGACAACAGCGGCGTGCCCGCCGAGCGGGTGCTGGGCGTCGGCGTCGGCGTGCCCGGCGTCGTGGAGCACACCCCCGAGGCGGTGGTGCACGGCCAGACCGTCGGCTGGGACGCCGTCCCGCTGGAGCGGCTGCTGCGCGAGGACACCACTCTGCCGCTGTTCATCGAGAACGGCGCCAAGAGCATGGGCCAGGCCGAGATGTGGTTCGGCGCCGGGCGCGGGGCGAGCAGCGCCGTCATCGCGCTGATCGGCTCGGGGGTGGGCGCCAGCGTGGTCGCCAACGGCGCCACCTACCGGGGCGCCAGCAGCAGCGCGGGCGAGTGGGGGCACACCACCATCCAGATCGACGGCCGCGCCTGCCGCTGCGGGGCGCGCGGCTGCCTGGAGGCATACGTCGGCGCCGAGGCGGTGCTCGACCGCTACCGCGAGCACACCGGCACGGCCCCGACCGCCGCCGACGGCGGCGAGGAGGCGGCCGTCGCCGCCCTGCTCGACACCGCCGACGCCGGGCCCGTGCTGGACCGCACCGCCGTCTACCTGGGCGCGGGCATCGCCGACCTGATCAACCTGTTCAACCCGCAGCGGATCATCCTGGGCGGCTGGGCCGGGATGCTGCTCGGGCCGCGCCTGCTGCCCGGCGTGCGCGCCTCGGCCGCCCGGCACGCGCTGCGGCACCCCTTCGGCCAGACCTCGATCGAGCTGTGCCAGCTGGGCCCCGAGGCCGTGGCGCTGGGCGCGGCCACCCTGCCGATGGAGCGCTTCCTCAGCCAGGGCGGCACCGCCGTACCGGCCGCGCCGTAGCGGTCCGGTGCGCGGGCGGCCGCCCGCGCCCGGCGCGGCGCCCTGGCCGGATGCGGCCACATCTGGACATGATGGCCGCGGAGGCGCATCGGGCACCACCTGCCACCTGGCAGTCGCACTCGCGCCCGAATCAGCGGCATTTGATCACGCATCGGACATATTGACGTACTCTGCGTGAATTCCTCCAATTGGGGGGTGCGGTCCAGCGCCTCACTCCCCGCTCCCCGTTGGAGGATCTGTGAACGGACGCAAGCTGCTCAGACACGGGCTGGTCACCGGCGCCGCCCTCACGGCGCTCACCCTCGCCGCCTCGGGCGCCGGCCCCGCCGGCGCCGCGCCCCGCGATGACGCCCCGGCGGCGGAGTCGCCCGGGTCGGCCGCCGCGGCCGAGCTCGGCCAGTACCGGGTCACCGGCCCGACGACCCCGCAGGACCGCACCGAGGTGGCGCGCACCGGCGCCGCCATCGACGGCGTGGCCGACGGCGCCGTCGACATCACCGCGCTGCCGTCGGAGGTCGACGCGATCGAGGACCTGGGCTACCAGGTCACTCCGCTCTCCGACCCGTCGGCGCCCGAGGACATCCGCCCGCTGGACTTCCCGCCGTCCGACTCGAACTACCACAACTACGCCGAGATGAACGCGGTCATCGCCCAGGCCGTCGCCGACCACCCCGGCATCGTCCGCCGCACCGTCATCGGCGACTCCTACCAGGGCCGCGACCTGGTCGCCATCAAGATCAGCGACAACGCCGGCACCGACGAGAACGAGCCCGAGGTGCTGCTCACCTTCCACCAGCACGCCCGCGAGCACCTCACCGTGGAGATGGCCCTCTACCTGCTCGGCGAGCTGACCGACGACTACGGCTCCGACAGCAGGGTCACCCAGCTGGTGAACAGCCGCGAGATCTGGCTGCTCCCCGACGTCAACCCCGACGGCGGCGAGTACGACATCGCCACCGGCTCCTACCGCAGCTGGCGCAAGAACCGCCAGCCCAACGCCGGCAGCACCGCCGTCGGCACCGACCTCAACCGCAACTGGGACTACCGCTGGGGCTGCTGCGGCGGCTCCTCGGGGACCCCGTCCAGCGGCACCTACCGGGGCCCGTCGGCGGAGTCCTCGCCCGAGGTCAGCGCGGTGGCCGACTTCGTCCGCGGCCGCGTCGTCGGCGGCGAGCAGCAGATCACCGCGGGCATCGACTTCCACACCTACGGCGAACTGATCCTGTGGCCGTTCGGCTACACCTACAACGACACCGCGCCCGGTCTGACCGCCGACGACGAGGCCGCCTTCGCCGCGCTCGGCGAGCACATGGCCGCCGCCAACGGATACACCCCGCAGCAGTCCAGCGACCTCTACATCACCGACGGCTCGGTGAACGACTGGATGTGGGGCGACCAGGGGATCTTCTCCTACACCTACGAGATGTACCCGACCGGCACCGCGGGCGGCGGCTTCTACCCGCCCGACGACATCATCCAGCGCGAGACCTCCCGCAACCGCGAATCCGTCCTGCGGCTGCTCGACTACGCCGACTGCCCCTACCGCATCACCGGTCAGCAGGCCGAGTACTGCGCCGCCTAGCCCTCGCGCCGCCGCGTCCCGCCAAGGGCGCGGCGGCGCTCCGCACAGCGCCGGAACCCTTGCGGCGCAATGCTTCCGGCCGCTCCGGCCGTGCCGGGAAACACCCTCCGGGGCCGCGCGGCGCTGCTACTGGCACGGCCAGGCGAACGGCCCGAAGCACCCGGTGTTCGTCGTCATGCCGCTCGCCTCGCTGCTCTGCCTGGGCGGCGCCGTCGTCCGGGCGGGCCCGCCCGTCGGCGGCCCCATGCCGCCGCGCCCCCAGCGCCCGCCGGGGGCCTAGCCGCGCCGCCCGCGTCAGGCGCGGTCCGCGCGCCGCGGCACCGCGGCCCGGCGGTCCCCGGGCCACTCCCGCCGGTACCCTTCGCGCAGCGGGCCGCCGACCAGCCCGAGCACTTCGGCGGCGGCCTCGGCCAGCGGCGCGGCTTCGCCGTGGGCGCACATGCGCAGGTGGCCTGCGAGCAGCGCACCGCCGAGTTCGGCGTCGGCCTCCCGCAAGCGCCGGGGCCGCCACTTGCCGCTGCCGACCCAGGCCCGGCGGTGGTCGCACAGCAGGTCGGCGGCGAGGTCGAGCACACCGGTGGCCACCACCAGCCGCTCCGCCGGGTCACGCGCGTCGCCGAGGTCGTCCAGCTCGGCGGTCAGCCCGTAGCGCCTCTCCTCGACCTGGTGCGCCGCCAGCGCCGGAGGCCCCGCGCGCAGTTCGTCGCGCGCCCGCGCCCGGACCCGCTGCGCCGCTCCGCCGGTGTCGAGCAGGACGCGTCCGTGCGCCCACATCGTCTGCATGGTCGCCCGCCGCGACACGGCATCGGCCGCGAAGATCTCGTCCAGCACGGTCGGCGTGTGCACGAACAGCTCCACCAGACGCCCTCCGGCGCGGACCGTCTCCCGGAAGCCCACCCCGCCGTCACCGACCAGCACCACGACGTCCAGATCACTGCTCGCCGTCATCCGCCCCGCGGCCGCCGACCCGGCCAGGGCGGCGGCGAGCGCCCCGGGGAACCGCCGCACCACCAGGCGCCGCGCGTGCTCGACCAGGTGCTCGTCCATGGACGTCATGGTCCCCGAACGGCGGCACCGGCGCCTACTCCTTTTACGCCGCCCCGGAGGCGACTGCCGTGGTGGCCGACCATCTTCCCCGGCTCGGTCCGCGGACCGGCGGCCGTCAGCCCGCGCCCCGGATGTGCTCCGCGATGGCGGCCAGGTCGGCGTGGTCGGCCGGCGCGCCACTCCACGGCGCGCGCACGTTGTCGCCGTACCACCGGGGGACGAGGTGCACGTGTACGTGCGGGACCTCCTGTCCGGCGGCCGCACCGGTGGAGTGCGTGATGGTGAGGCCGTCCGGTTCCAGCGCCGCCCGCAGCCGCAGGGCGGTCACGCGCACCGCGCCGGCGAGTCTGGCGCCGTCGTCGTCGGTGAGGTCCCACACCGCGGCGATGTGCCGTCGTGGCACCACGATGGTGTGCCCCAGCGTGGCCGGAGCGGTGTCGAGGAAGGCGAGCGTGTGCGCGTCGGCGGCCACCAGGTGCGCGGGGCCCGCTCCGGCCGCGATCCGGCAGAAAACGCAGGCGTCCATCGCCGCATGCTAGCCTCCGCGTGCCGGACGCCCCGGGCTCCGGGCGGCGAAGGGCGGGACCGGCCATGCCCGCGGAATCGAATCAGGAATGCATTCGTGTCGGCGCGGCGCCCCGCTGTCATGAGCCGCTGCTACCTTCCGGCCATGAGCCTGAGCATGCATCTCTACCTCGCCGACATCGAGCAGGTCGGTGCCGCCGTCGGCTCCCGCGACGAGAAGCTCCGCCGGATGATCGGTGGCCGGTTCAAGCGAAATCTCACCGCCGACGACGACTACTTCCGCAGCGAGATCGAGAGAGGCGCCCCGACCCGCTACGAATCCCTGCGCGCCGTCATCGACGGCGGCCCCTTCGACCCCGCGTGGGCCTTCCAGTACGCCTACGCCTACGAGCTGATCTGCCGCTTCCACGGCCGCTTCCTGGACAACAACTGGTTCAGCCCCTTCCGCTTCGCCTGGCTCGGCCAGGTCGACGAGCAATTGCAGCGCATCGGCCTCACCGCCGTCACCGTCAGCGCTTTCAGTTACCCGGGATTCCCCCCGCCGCTGCCCACCCCTTCCGACCTCCCCGGCTGCGGCGAATGGCGCCCCGACGAATGCCGCAAGGCCCTCGACCAGTGGGAGGCCGTCACCCCTGAGCAGCGCGCCGAACTCCCCCGCGACGAACGCGCCGCCATCGAGTCCTGCGTCGAATGGATGCGCGCGGCCACGGCCCGCGAGGGGCACGGCATCATCGGGTTCTGCTACTGAACGCGCCACGCGGAACACCGGCGGCCACATCTCGGAGCCGGCGCCCGAGTGCCGGCCGGTGCGGCGCCGCCGTGCTCACCGGCCGGTTCCAGCACGTCCGTTCGGCCCGTGCCGCGCGGCGGTGTCGGCGAGCGTGCGGACCAGTGCCGCCAGGGGGAGGTCGCGGCGCTGCTCCGCCCATACGGCCATGAGCCTGGTCCGCCGCCCGGTGACCGGAACGGCGGCGAGGCCGCGGCCCAGCCCGGCGGCGACCGACTCCGGGAGTACGGCGACCATGCGGCCGAGGGCGATCAGCTCGGCGACCTGTCCGGTATCACTGATGAGCGGGCCGGTGCCGGGTGACCGGGCCGTCCAGCGCGGCATGGTCTCGCCGCCCAGTTCCGCCATGCTCACGCGATCGCGCCGCGCGAGCGGGTGGTTCGGGGCGAACACGGCCATCTCCTGTTCGACGAGCAGATCCTGGACGGCCAGTCCGGCCGTCTCCTCCTGTGGCAGGCGCAGCAGGGCCAGGTCGGCGGAGCCGTCCCGCAGCAGGGTCTTCTCCTCGCCGATACCGCAGATCGTCACCTCGACCGCCACGGCCTCGGGCTGTTCGGCGTATCGGGGCAGCGCGGCGGCGAGCAGCCCCGCGTCTCCTCCGGGCTTGGTGGCCACGACCAGCCGCGGCGCCGCGGCGCCGGCGCGTTGGGCCAGCCGCCGCGCCGCCGCCAGGGACGCCAGCGCGACGCGCCCGTGTTCGAGCAGGACGGCCCCGGCCGCGGTCAGCGCGACCCCGCGGCTGCCGCGCTCCAGCAGACGCACACCCAACCGCCGCTCAAGCCGCTGGATGGCCCGTGACAGCGGCGGCTGCGCCATACCCAGCCGTGCCGCGGCACGGCTGACACTGAGCTCTTCTGCCACCGCGACGAAGTAGGCCAGCTCACGGGAGTCCATACCCTCACGGTATGGGGGCGGATCCGATCGGTCTTTGCCCGGCGCACGATCCGTCCGCTGAACTCGGTGGCATGAACGAGACGGACACCACCAGCTCCAACGAGCAGCGCATCCGGGACTTCGTCGGCAAGGTGCAGCAGGAGGGACGGCTGGACCTGATCGACACCCTGGTGCATCCCGACTACCGCGACCACACCGCCGAACCCGGCCAGGGCACGGACCGCGACGGGGTCCGCGCCACCATGGCGGCCATGCACACGGCCTTCACCGATCTCTCGGTGGAGATCCTGCACTGCGTCGCGCACAGCGGCATCGTCGCCACCCACAAACTCTTCCGCGGCAGGCACACCGGCCCGTGGTTCGGCGTCCCGCCGTCGGGCCGGCAGGTCGAGTTCCGCGTCATGGACATGGTCGGCTTCCGCGACGGGCGCATGTACGAGCACTGGGCCGTGGCGGACTCGCTCACCCTGCTCCGCCAGACCGGCGCACTGCCCTGACCCGTCGCCACGGGACCTCGCCCCATCGGGACACGGGCGCCGGGCGCCGGCGAGGACGCGATCAGCCCTGGTCGTCCTCACCGAGGCGGTCCAGGGTGTCGACCAGTCCGTTCCAGGCCAGTTCCGTATCCGGCGTCCGCCCGTGCGGTGCGCGGAACCAGGCGGCGTACTCGGCGACGTCCTCCAGGGCCCAGCGCCGCCGGTACAGCTCCAGCGCGAGCGGGTCGGGCCGCCGTCCGGTGGCCTCGGCGTAGCGGGCGAGGTCGTCGGAACCTTCGGCGACCTGCCACAGGTCGCGCTCGGGCACGGCCAGTCCGACGGTGTCCCAGTCGAGCAGCCGGAAGCCCCCGTCCTGCCGCAGCAGATTCGCGGAGTGCGGTTCGCCGTGGGTCACCACCAGGACCGGCCCGTCTGCCGCGACGTCGGCCGCCAGCCGGTCGAAGGCGGCCAGGCTCCGGCGCAGCACCTCGGCGCGGTCGGCGAAGAGCGCGCGGCTCCGCTCGGCGAAGGGCCCGCCGTGCCACGGCTCCCCGAGTTCGGCGAGCGCCCGCTCCAGGCCGGCGCGGGCCGACGGCTGGGGCGACGGCACCGGGACCTCGCCGGGTGGCGGCTGCCGGTGCAGCTCGGCGAGCACATCGATGACCAGCCGCCGATCGGCGTCCCCCAGCCGCTCGCCGAAAGCGCCCGCGCTGCCGTCCAGGAACGGGAAGACGCTGACCGCGTACCGCTCCCCCAGCGGCCGCACCGTCCCGCCCCCGGCCGTCCGCACCGGCGCGACCACGAATTCCAGTCCGGCCTCGCGCAGCGCCGCCGCCGTGTCCATGGCCCGCCGCAGCCCCTGGTAGGCGTCCGGAGGCGTCGCGCCGCAGTGCCACTTGTGCGCCAGGTCGGCGACGGTCACGAACCAGCGCCGCCCGTCGCTCCCGACCGCTGTCCAGTGGTGGTCGCCGAAGCCCACGGGCGCGTACGCCAGCGTGGCGGCGTCGATGCCCCAGTCCGCAAGGCACTCCCGGAGGGCGTCGTCGTGCAGATCGGTCGGCCGCTGCTCCATGGCGCGCATGCTAGGTGATCATCTCCGCACGGGCCCACCGCTTTTCGGCGCCGGCAGAACCGGGCGAGCGCACCGCCGACCACCGCGCTCAGCGAGCCCGACCGGTGGCCTGCCATGACCGCGTGTCACCGCGACCGGGTGCGCGGTCCGCGCACCGCCTCCCACCAGCGGCGTCCGGCGCGCTTGCCGGGTACCGCGTTCACCGAGCGTCAGGGCGGTGCGGCACCATGGGCGCATGGGCATTGACGATCAATGGCGCGTGCGCTTCGACGCCGAGGTGACCTTCGCGAACGGCGGCGGTCTGCGCGTGGACGACTTCCGCTTGGACATCCCCGGTGACGACATCGGCGACCGTGAGCTGGCCGAGCTCTTCGTGCGCCATCTCGGCCTGCTCATGGTCGACGAGGTGCGGATCAGCGCCAAGAAGCTGATCCGGGAGCAGCACAAGGGCTCGCGCGGCACCGCGTCGGCCGAACCGGCACCGGCGGAGGCGGCCACCGGCCGCACCGTGATCGACCTCAGCCACCGCGTGCGCACCGGCATGGAGACCTATCCGGGCCTGCCCGGCCCCGAGATCGGCGCCCACCTCAGCCGCGAGGAGTCGCGCGGCCACTACGCGCCGGGCACGGAGTTCCACATCGGCCGGGTGAGCATGGTCGGCAACACCGGCACCTACCTGGACGCCCCGTTCCACCGCTTCGCCGACGGCCCCGACCTGGCCAACGTCCTGCTGTCGCGCATGGTCGACCTGGACGGCGTCGTCGTGCGCGCCACCGTCGGCGACCAGCGCGCCATCGACCGCTCGCTGCTGCTCCCCCACGACGTCACCGGCCGCGCCGTCCTGCTGCACACCGGCTGGGACCGCCACTTCGGCACCACCCGCTACAACGACGGCCACCCCTACCTCACCGCCGACGGCGCCGCCTGGCTGGTCGAGCAGGGCGCCGCCCTCGTCGGCATCGACTCCCTCAACATCGACGACACCGACGACGCCTTCCGCCCCGCCCACACCGCCCTCCTCGGCGCCGGTATCCCCGTGGTCGAACACCTCCGCGGCCTCGACCGCCTCCCACCCCACGGCTTCCGCTTCACCGCGGCCCCACCCGCCGTCGAGGGCCTGGGCACCTTCACCGTCCGCGCCTTCGCCCTGCTCGACCACTGACAAAACCACTTGATCCACCGGCTCCCGGCCGCCACACTCACCCTCGGCCCATCCGACAACCGCACCCCATAACGAACGGCGACCGCCTTCGCACCGGCGGCTCCGCGTGCACGCGCGGGCAAGGAGCACCGCAGCGGCGCACGGACGCTCCAAGCGCCCTCGCCGCGTGTCGTACCGGGCACCGCCACCGCGCGGCGCCGCCGCACGCACGCGCCCGACCACCGCGAGGCGCCGCCGCACCGAGCCCTGGGACCCGTGCGGACCGCTACCGCGGCGGCGCACCGCCGCTCAGACGAGGAAGTCCAATGCCGCTGTCCCGCACCGAGCTGCTGCGCTGGCAGTTCGACTTCACCTGGTCGCTCTTCGAGCTGCACCTGGCCGAACTCGCCCCCGAGGACTTCCGCTGGGAACCCGCGCCCCTCACCTGGACCATGCACCGCTCCCCCGACGGCACCTGGACCCCCGACTGGGCCGAAACCGAACCCGACCCCATCCCCGTTCCCACCACCGCCTGGACCACCTGGCACATCGGCTGGTGGTGGACCGTGACCCTCGACCACATGCAGGGCCGCCCCCCGACCGACCGCACCGCCATCAGCTGGCCCGGCCCCGGCGAACCCACGATCGCCTGGCTCCGCTCCCTCCACGACCAGTGGCGCACCGTCCTGTCCACCCTGACCGAGGCCGACCTGGACGCCCCCGCCCCGTTCCCCTGGCAGAACGACCCCACCATGACCGTCGCCCACACCGCCGCCTGGCTCAACGCCGAACTGATGAAGAACGTCACCGAGATCGGCCAGCTCCGGCTCATCCGGGCGGCATCGACGTCTTGACCAGGCTTCCCCGCGTGCGCGGGGCGGACGACCCTCGCCGCTGGGACGCCGCGCAGGAACTCGGTTCACCCCCGCGTGCGCGGGGCGGACGGCCGCTGAGGCGCAGTGGAACCTTGCCCGCGCGTGAGCCCCCCGCACGCCGGGATGGTCGAACAACTGCGGCGCCCTTCCCGTTACACCTCCGAAGCGCCGTCACCGGTCACCACCACGGGTCATCCGTGCCGGCCCGTCCTCGGTGTCGGCCGACAGCGTGGCGGGCGGGAAGCGGTGCTGGTGGACCTGGGTGACCGCCTCCGACCAACGCGGCTGCGGTGCGGTGCCGCACTTACGCCTTCGGAATGTCCACCGCGATCTCGCCGCCCAGGTTGTAGCCGGGGGAGAGGTCGAGTTCGTCGCCGCTCCAGAAGCGGCCGGGGTCGTACCAGTTGACGCGGCGGCGGCCGGTGGGGAGGAGGCCCATCGCCTCGTAGGTGAGTGCCACCACCTCGGCGCAGTAGGCGGTTTCGAGTTCGCGTTCGGTGCGGGTGGGGCGACGGCGGAGGTTGGGGACGCGGCCGCGGAGCCAGCGGCCGGCCAGGCGGGCGGTGGAGGGGAACGGGGTGCCGTCGAGGCGGGCGATCGTGCGGAGGACGGCGTCCTCCATGGCGCGGGTGACGGGGCGGTCGAGCTGGCGGAGCCAGCCGCGCTGGCCGTATCTGGTCGCCCAGACGAGCACGGCCGAGCGCAGGTCGTGCAGCTGGACGCCGCGCTGGTGGGTGCCGGTCCACATGTCGGGCAGCGAGCGGCCGAGTTCGGCGTGCCACATCAGCGGTGGCAGGTCATCGATGACCACGGACATGCCGACGTGGTTGACGGGGCTGTTGGTCGTCACCTGGATGGCGCGGTCGTGCACGCTGCGGCCGCGGAACACCCAGACGTCGCCGGTGCGGGTCAGGTCGAGTGCCTTGTCGAGGTTGATGCGCGCTTCGGACACGCCGATAGCCTAGGCGCATGCGCTGGTGGAAGATAATCGGTCTGGCCGCGTTCACGGGTGTCGCCGCCACCGGAGTGGTGATCGTCCGCGCGGAGCGGCGGCGCCGCGCCTACACGCCCGACGAGATCCGCACCCGGCTGCGCGACCGGCTGGCCGAGGCGTCGGCGGCCGATCCCGCAGGTGACGGCCCCATGCTGCTGCCCCCGCCGCCCGAGACCCTGCCCGCGCGGCTGCGCCGCGCCCTGGCGTCGGCGCGCGCCCGCCTCACCGGCGCCGTCCCCGCGCCGGACGGCGACGCCTCGACCGCACCCGGCCACTCCCCCGCCGCCTCGCTACTCGACCGCGCCCGCAGCGCCGCCCGCCACTGGTGGCGGGGCACCTCCGGCCGCCCGGACGCGCCGCCGCCGCTGTCACCGGAGAAGTGACGGGCACTCTCGGCCATCGGTCCGGGCCTCCTCCAGGAAGCACTCGGACGCCGTCCGCCGCGTCCGGTGTCGGCGCCGTCTCATAGGTCCCCGCACCGGGCAGTACCGGCGCGCCGTCACTCCGTGCGCGGGAGTTCCACGGTCCGGCGTTCGCGGCGGGCGGTGTCGGCGGCGGCGAGGATGTCGACGACCTCGCGGCCGAAGCGGACGTCGCACGGGTGGCGGGTCGAACCGGTGGCGATGGCGTGCAGGAGCTGGTCGAGTGCCGTGCCGAAGGCGTCCACGGCGGTGCGGTCGCCGCTGGGAACGGTGGCCAGGCCGTGCTCGCCGTAGAAGACGAACTCGTGGCTGACGGCGGCGGGGGCGGCGTCCAGGCTGAGGGCGAGGGTGCTGACCTGGCCGGCGTCGTGCCGCGCGACCATGTGGACGGTGCCGCGCGGGCCGTCGACGGCGGTGACCTCGCGGACGGGGCCGAGCACCGGCAGGATGATCGACAGTGCGTGCGGGCCGATGTCCCACAGGCCGCCCCGCTCCCGGCGCCACGGCGAGGCGCCGAAGGGGTTGCCCGGCTGGAAGATGGCGGCGAACATCGTGGCGCGGACGCCGTCCCAGCCGCCGGTCTCGGCCGTCTCGCGCAGGAAGGCGTCGACATTGGCGGAGAACCGGTTGGTGAAGAACACCACCGACGCGAGGTTCGCCGCCGCCACCTCGGCCACGATCGCGGCCGCGTCGTCGCGGTCGAGCGCGAGCGGCTTGTCGAGCAGCAGGTGCCGCCCGGCGCGGGCGGCGCGCAGCGCGAGGCCGGCCTGGACGTCGGGGGGCAGCGCGATCGCGACGGCGTCGACATCGCCGATGAGGGCGTCGGGGTCGTCGTAGGGCCGGATGCCGAAGCGCTCGGCCAGTACCGTCGCCTTGGCCGGGTCGCGGCCCCACACGCCGACGAAGTCGGTGCCGGAATGCGCCGCGAGTGCCGTCGCCTGCGTCTCTGACGCCCAGAAACCTGTTCCCAGCAGCCCGAATCGCACGCTCATGCGTCAGCCCTTCTGTCGGCCCCGGCCATTGTGCCGCGCCGGCCGCTCAGCGCGCCAACCACCCCCGGTCCGCGCGTCGGACGACGCCGGCTGAGTGCTTCGCGCCGACGGGCTGAGTAGCGCGACTCAGGCGGGGACGCCCGCGCGGGCCGAGGATGGCCGCCATGAGCAGAGCACCGCTCCCCACCAAGACGACCTCCGCCTTCTTCGTCCAGTCGGTCCTCTCCTTCGGCATCTCGGCCGTGGGTGTCGGGATCGGCGTCGCCTACCTGCCCGTCGACATGTGGATGCGCGCCTTCCTCGGGCTCGGCCTGCTGTACGTGATCACGTCGACGTTCACCCTGGCCAAGTGCGTGCGCGACCGGCAGGAGGAGACGGCCGTGACCAGCCGCGTCGACCGGGCACGGCTCGACAAACTGCTCGCCGAACACGACCCGTACCAGGTTGACGGCGTGTGAGCGGGGCGGTGCGCCGCACTTTCGGAGCGGGATGTTCGCGTGCACGAAAGACAGTTCTGTCCGGCAGACGCCCGACCCCTACTTCGCATCGCGAAAAGCAATGGCCGACCGCCGAACAATCGCCATGAACGCTTCGACCTCGCTCATCCATTCACCTTTCCAGCGCGCCTCGGCCCCCCGCCGGACGCCTGCTAAGGCGCTTCGGTCAGACGCGCTCGTAAGTGAGGTCGAAGTCCTTCCGCCAGGTAGCGCCCGCGTCCTCTGATGCCTCCCAGCGCCCCGAGATCAGGTCCGGTTCGACCGTGGCGATGAAGCGCTGGTGGAGGTCGGGGTCCTCGCGCGACAGCGTCCAGTTCCCGCCGTCGAAGGTCATGGCGAACTCGCGGCAGACGCCGCGGTCGTCCTCGGTGAGCGCGACGTAGCGGTCGTTCGCGTCGCTGCGCCCCAGCACGAGGCTCATCTCGGAATGCACGTGCTTGCCCCCGCCGAACTTCGTCCGCACCAGCAGCAGGGACTCTCCGAGCCATTCGATGGTGCTGGTGCCCGGCACCGTGGTGCCCTGCGGTTCGAGGAACCAGGCGTCCGATATCGTCATCGCCCATTCGCCGACGAACCCGCCGAGCTTCGCCATTTCGGTATTGCGCATGGTCTTTCCTCATCCGTCCGTCAGGCGCCGGTAGCCCGGTCACGGTATCGCGGCCGGATGACAGTGGCCACGTACCACGGGCCACCGCCTCCCGTCACTCCGCCCCCGCCCGCCAGGCGCTCCACAGCCGGGCGTACCGGCCGCCCGCCGCGATGAGTTCGGCGTGCGTGCCCGCCTCGGCCACCCGGCCGCGGTGCAGCACGACCACCCGATCGGCGGTCACGGCCTGGGTGAGGCGGTGCGCGACGACGAGCACGGTGCGGCCCTCGGTGGCGGCGGCCGCGGCGGCCTCCAGCTCGCGGGCGCCCGCGCTGCCGGCCTCGGCCGTCGCCTCGTCCAGCACCGCGACCGGCGCCGACGTGAGCGCCAGCCGCGCCAGCGCCAGGTGCTGCGCCTGCGCCGGGGTCAGCGCGTGGCCGCCCTCGCCGACGGCGGTGCGCACGCCGTCGGGCAGCGCCCGCACCCAGCCGAGCGCGCCGACCCGCTCCAGAGCCGCCGCCACCCGCTGCTCGTCGGCGTCCGGGTCGGCCAGCCGCAGGTCGTCCAGGACGGTCCCGGCGAACACGTGCGCCTCCTGGCTGACCAGGACGACCAGCCGCCGCGCCTCGTCCTCGCCGACCGCAGCCAGGTCCCGGCCGCCGATGCGCACGCCGCCCCCGACCGGCGCCAGCTCGCCCGCCGCGATCGAGGCCAGCGTCGACTTGCCCGCCCCCGTCGCGCCCACCAGCGCGACCCGCTCGCCCGCCGCCACCTCCAGGGCGACGCCGCTGAGCACTTCGGGCCCGTCGTCGTAGCGGTGCGACACCCCGTCGACGCGCAGCGCCACCGGAGCGACGGACGCGGTGCCCGGCGCCCCCTGCGCGCCGGGCACCGGGGCGGCGGAGCCCGCCGCCGGTTCGGGGAGTTCGGCCACGCCCACCAGCCGGTTCAGGCTCGCACCGGCCGACTGGAGGTCGTCGAAGGTCATCAGCAGCGCGCCCAGCGGGTTGAACAGGCGGTGGAAGTACAGCGCGGCCGCCGTCGCCATGCCCACGGTCACGCCGACGTCGGCGCGCACCAGCCAGAACCCCGTCGCGAGAATCAGCCCGAGCCCCAGCAGTTCGGCCCGGTTCATCCACCCCGCGAACCGGGTGACCATCGCGAACACGCCGATCGACACGTCCCGCGCCTGCCGCGACGCGGTGTCCACCCGTGCCGCGTGCTCGCGCTCCACCCCGTAGGCGTGCACGGTCGCCGCACCCCGCACCGATGAGAGCAGGGCCTGGGTGCGCGCCCCGATCGCCACCCGCTCCTCGGCGTATCGCGGCCCTGACCTGGGCAGATACCAGCGCAGCGCGAACCAGTACACGGGCAGCGCCGCCGCGCCCGCGAGCGCGAGCCGCCAGTCGAGCGCCGTCAGCCCGACGAGGGTGAGCCCGACGGTGAACAGCGAGGTCACCACGATGGGCACGATCGAGGTGACGGCGGTCGCCGCCACGGCCACGTCGTCGCCCACCCGCGACACCAGGTCGCCGGTCCCCGCCCGCTCCACCGCCTGAGCGGGCAGCCGCAGCACCCGCGCCACCACCCGTTCGCGCAGTTCGGCCAGCAGCCGCTCACCCGTCCGCGCCACGAGCGCCCGCGCCAGCCCGGTCAGCGCCCCGGTCGCGACCGCCGCAGCGGCGATGGCGGCGACCGCCCACACCACCGCGCCGGCCCGGTCCCCGCCCGCGCCCCCGGCGATCGCGTCCACCAGCCGGCCCAGCACCCACGGCGCCACCAGCCCGGCCGAGGCCGCGGCCACCGCCGCCACCGGCACCGCGACCGCCGCCCCCGGCCGCTCCCGCAGACCGGCCAGCACCCACCGCCACGAGCGCCCGGCCGTCGCGACGGGCAGCGTCCCCTCACGCGTTTCCACCGGCGTCGTGCTCATCGCGGCACCTGCTTCCGGAGCGTCGTGAGTTCACCGGCCGGCACGGCGGACGACGCGTGCCGGCCCGTCCGGGCAGGGGTCGCGCTCATCGCGGCACCGGTTTCCGGGACGCCGCCACCAGCGCGTCGGCCGCGTCCGGACGCGCTCGCCTGGCCGTCTGGTGCCCACCGCCATGACCGACCGGCCGCCGTGACGGGCGCCTCGCCTTCAAGCGTCCCCGTGGACATCGCGCCCACCACACGGCCACCACCCCTGACGCCGCCAGCCACCCGATCCCCGCACCAGGACACACCCTCCGACCGGCCGGACACCCTCCACAACGGAGGGACCGCCAGAGCGGACGAGTCCCCCTCCATCCCGACACCGCGTTCCCCGCAGCACGCCGCCGCAACAGCGCGAACGTCGGCCGTCCCGCCCCGGCGCCCCCGGACCCGGCCAGGAGTCCCCCGCGACGGACGGCGATCCGGTCCACCCCCGCGCTCACCGCAGCACCAGTTCCCGGTAGGACGCGTCCGCCGCGAGTTCCGCGTGGACGCCCTCGGCCGCCACCCGGCCGGACCGCACCACGATCACCCGGTCGGCGCGCGCCAGCAGGGCCGGGCTGGTGGTCACCAGCAGCGTGGCGCGGCCCGCGCGGGTGCGGGCGATGCCGTCGGCCATGGCCGCCTCGGTCACCGCGTCGACGGCAGTCGTCGGATCGTGCAGCACCAGGACGGGCCCGTCGGCCAGCAGGGCGCGCGCCAGCGCCAGGCGCTGCCGCTGCCCTCCGGACAGGTTCCGGCCCCGGTCCGCCACCGGCTGGTCCAGCCCGAGCGGGTGGTCGGCGACGATATCGCCCGCCGACGCCGCCGCCACGGCCGCGCCGATCTCGTCCTCTCCGGCCTCCGGACGGCCGGCGAGCAGGTTGCCGCGCACGGTGCCGTCGAAGAGGTCGGTGGCGTGCGGCTCGACCAGCACGGCGCGGCGCGCCGCCCGCAGGTCCAGTTCCTCCCACGCGACCCCGCCCAGCAGCACCGCCCCGGTCCGCTCCTCGGCGCGCACCCGTCCGGCCAGCACGGCCAGCAGTGCGGCGGCGTCGCGCGGATCGTGCACGACGAGCCCCGCGATCTCGCCGAAGCCCACTCGCAGGTCGAGTCCGTCCAGGCTGCGATAGCCCAGCCCGCGCAGCTCGACGGCGGCCGGACCCGCCGATACGCGCTCCGCGCCGCCGGGGGCCCGGCCCGAAGCCGCTGCGCCGACGCGGTTCGCCGCCGGTCCGCCTGCGCCCGCGACGCCCGCAGCCACGTGCGGCGGGGCCGCACCGGTTGCCACGCTCGCCTCGCCGTCACCGGGCGGCGCCACCACGGCACCGGCCCCGCCATCGCCTCCGCCGCTGAGGCCGTCGTTCGCCGTCACGCGCGGCGAAGTGGAACCGGAACCGCCGGAACCGGGCGCAAGACCGTCCGAAGGCCCGCCGCCACCAGCCCCCGGCGCGCCGGTTCCTCCAACAGACATCCGTCCCGTGACGGCGCCGTCCCGACCAGTCGGCACAGCCGCGTCCCTATCCCCCGACACGGAGCCGGGGTCCGAAGCCCAAAGCCCATCGCCGGTCAGCGCATCCGCCCTCTCGGCGTCGGGCCCAGCACCGGTTTCATCAGGCGCCTCGGGCACGGCCGACACCTGCCGGAGAGCCATGACATCGGCGTCCGGATCTCCCGCCACGCGGGCCGAGGCCGCACCGAAGGCCGCGCCAGGCCGTACCGCCACGGGTTCCGGACGCGAGGCCGCGTCCTCCGGCACGGACGGCGCAGCGGGCACGGGCCGGGCCGCCGGTACCTCGCCGAGCGGACCGGGGGTATGCCGCCCGCCGTTCGACGCGCCGGCCGTGGTCGTCGGCCCGGACCCGGTGTCCGACGGCGCGCCCACCTGCCGAGAGGCGGGTTCCACGGCCGGCGACGCGTCCCGCGCACCGTTCGGTACGGCCTCCGGCGCGTCAGCACCGGCCGGTTCATGTACCAGATCAGCCGCTGGGCGCGCCGAAGGGCTCCGCAAGGCGTCTTGCGGAGCTCCTCGGCCGCCCTCAGCAGCGACCGAGGAGCTTTCGGGCGCGCCCGCCAGGCTCGCCGGGACCTCGCGGGTGCCGGACTCGACCTCCGGCGGGGCGGCGAGGACGGCGGCGACGCGGTCCGCCGAGGCGCGCGCCGTGGCGAAGGAGCGGGCGGAGGTGCCCACGTAGTCGATCGGTTCGGTGACGTACTGGGCCAGGCCCACCACCGTGACGAAGGCGCCGATGCCGAGCTGCCCGTCCAGGGCGAGGTATCCGGCGGCGGCCGTCACCGCGGCCAGGAACAGGCCGCCGAGCAGCGTGGTCACGCCGGTGTTGGCGCCGTAGGAGGTGGCGACGCGCAGCGTGGCCGCGAGGGTCGCCCGGCTCGACGCCCGGTAGCGCTCGGCGGCGGCGCGCTGGGCGCCGATGCCGCGCAGCACCCGCACGCCCGTCACCAGGTCGGTGGCGAGCGCGGCGGTCCGTCCGGCCGCCTCCTGCTGGTCGGCGCTGTGCCGGGTGAGCACGGGCGCAAGCCGCCGTACCAGGACCGCGAGCAGCACCGCGCCGACCAGCACCCCGATGCCGAGCAGCGGATGCAGCCCGACCAGCGCGACCGCCGCGACGGTGAGCGCCGCCGCGCCCCCGGCCAGTTCGGCGACGCCGCGCAGCGCCTGGGTGCTCCGCTCCGCGTCGGAGGTGCCGATCGAGACGAGCTCGCCCGACGCGCGCCCGGTCCGGACCCCGCCGGGCTCCAGCACCCGCCCGCCCAGCTCCATCCGCAGCCGGTGCGCCTCGTGCTCCTGCACCGCGTACATCAGCCGGGCGCCGAAGCGCCAGCACATGGTCAGCGCCGTGAACAGCACCGCCAGCCCGAGCAGGCACAGCGCCAGGGCGAGCGGGTCGCCCGTGGCGACGGCGCGGTCGATGGTCACCCCGATCATCACCGGAACCAGCGCCTCGCTCACCTGGTGCCCCGACAGCAGTACGACCCCGCCGACCACCCTGCCCCAGTGTCGACGCACCATCCGCCGCAGCAGGGCGCCGCCCGTCCCCGGTGCCGCGCTCACCGCTCCCCCAGGGCACCGAGAGGCGCCGCAGGACGCGTACCCGACGCGCGGCAGATACGTCGAAGGGCTCCGCACGCCGCCGCATCACCCGTCATGGTCTGCACCGCCCGGCGTTCGCGGTCCCACCGGCGCGCCGAACGCGTCGCCCGGTTCCGCGGACCGCCGCAGCACTCGTCACCGTCCGGGCCACCCCTTGTTCGCCGCCTCGTCCGCGCACCGGAACGCGCCGCCCACCACCGCCCTGACGTGCCGACCGGTGCGGCACCTCGCCACGCCACCCCGTACGAACCGCACCGCTCCTCACCGCTGCTCCGGCGCGCCGACCGGTACGGGGCCGGACGACGGCGCCGCCGCGCCGCCGTGGTGGCGGCCGATGGGCACGACCATGGGCGTGCCGGACACGGGGTCGGCGACGATCCGCGACGGCATCCCGAACACCTCGGTCACCGTCGCCTCCGTCACGACCTCGGACGGACGCCCCTCGGCCGCGACCTTGCCCTCCTTCATCGCCACCAGGTGGTCGGCGTAGCGGCAGGCGAGGTTGAGGTCGTGCAGCACGATGACGATCGTGGTGCCCAGGCGCCGGTTGAGGTCGGTGAGCAGGTCGAGCACCTCAACCTGGTGGCTGACGTCCAGGTAGGTGGTGGGCTCGTCCAGCAGCAGGATGTCGGTGCGCTGCGCCAGCGCCATCGCGATCCAGGCGCGCTGCCGCTGCCCGCCGGACAGCTCGTCCACCGGCCGGTCGGCCAGGTCGACGGTGCCGGTCGCCAGCATCGCCTCGGCCACCGCCGCCTCGTCCTCGGCGGTGCGCCGCCCGAACCACCCCTGGTGCGGGTAGCGCCCGCGAGCGACCAGATCGCCCACGGTGATCCCGTCCGGCGCGCTCGGCGCCTGCGGCAGGATGCCGACCACCGTCGCCACCGACCGGGTGGACTGCTGGTGGATGCTGCGGTCGTCCAGGTACACGGCGCCCGCCGTCGGCCGCAGCAGCCGGGCGATGCCGCGCAGCAGGGTGGACTTGCCGCACGCGTTCGCCCCGACGATCATCGTGATCCGGCTCGGCGGCACCTCCAGGGACAGTCCGCCGACGATCTCGCGCTCGTCATAGCCCAGGTGCACGTCCTCGACGCGCAGCCGGTGGTGGGTGGTCACAGCGGGCACTCCCCTTCTCGCTTCCACGGCGCCGCGGGCGCGGGCGGCGCCCACCCGCGAGCGGACGCCCGACGCGCCCGCCCGGTGGCGGACGCGGTTCCGTCCCGGTCCGGCCGCCTCATCCCGACCGTCCGATCCGGCTGGAGCGGGCCATCAGCCACAGCAGGTACGGCGCCCCGACGGCGCCCGTGACGACTCCGGCCGGGAACTGCACCCCGCCCATCAGGTGCTGCGCGGTGAAGTCGGCGACCAGGACGACGAGCGCGCCGACCAGCGCGGGCGGTGCCAGGGCGGTGCCGCCGGTCAACCGGCGCGCGATCGGGTCGGCGAGGAAGGCGACGAACGCGAGCGGCCCGGCCGCCGCCGTCGCCACGGCGGTGAGCGCCACGCCGACCACCACCAGCGCGAAACGGCTCGGCTCCACGAGCACGCCCAGCCCCCGGGCGGAGTCGTCGCCGAACTGGAGCCCCCGCAGTGGCCGGGCCAGCGCCGCCGTGAGCGGCAGCAGCACGGCGAGCGCGGCGGCCGGCACCAGCGCCTGCGGCCAGCCGACGCCGTTCAGGCTGCCGGTCAGCCAGACCATCGCCTGCTGCGCCGCGTAGATGTCGGCGCGGCTGAGCAGGTAGGAGATGGTCGACGACAGCAGCGCCCCCACCCCCACGCCGACGAGCACCAGCCGGTAGCCGCCGACGCCGCGCCGCCACGCGAGCAGGTAGACGCCGACGGCGCAGGCCAGCGCGCCGCCGAACGCGAGCCCGGACACCACCGCGCCGCCCAGCCCGAACACCGTGATGGCGACGACCGCTGCCGCGCTGGCCCCGAAACTGATGCCGATGATGTCGGGGCTGGCCAGCGGGTTGTGCAGCATCCGCTGGAAGATCGCGCCCGACAGCCCGAAGGCGACCCCCACCAGCACCCCCGTCAGCGCCCGGGGCAGCCGCAGTCCGAGCACGATGAAGTCGGTGCCGTCGTCGCCGTACCCGGCCAGCGACGCCAGCACCTCGGGCACGGACACGGTGTACTCGCCCACGCACAGCGCGGCCAGGAAGGCCCCGCACCCGGCCAGCGCCAGCAGCAGCGTGACGGTGCGCGACCGCGCCGACCGCCGCCGACGCGCATCCCGCAGCGCGCGCTTGGCGGCGCCGACCCGGGCGGCGTCGGCGTTCTCGGCGGTGAGGACGTCGGCCATCACAGCTCCGCGAGTCGGCGGCGGCGGATGAGGGCGACGAAGACGGGGGCGCCGATGGCGGCGGTGACCACGCCGACCTGGACCTCGCTGGGGTGGGCGATGATGCGGCCGAGTACGTCGGCGCCCAGCAGCAGCACCGGGGCGAGGAGGGCGGAGTAGGGCAGCACCCAGCGGTAGTCGGGGCCGGTGATGGCGCGGGCCATGTGCGGGATGACCAGGCCGATGAAGGCGATCGGCCCGGCGGCGGCGGTGGCGGCGCCGCAGAGCAGGACCACGGCGGTTCCGGCCACGATCCGGGAGGCCCCGACGCGCTGGCCGAGGCCGGCGGCGATGTCGTCGCCGAGGGCGAGCGCGTTCAGCAGCCGGCCGGAGAGCAGCGCCAGCAGGGCGCCGGCGGCGATGAAGGGCACCAGGGGCAGGGCGACGTCCATGCCGCGGCCGGCCAGCGCGCCCACCTGCCAGAAGCGGAAGGCGTCGAAGGCTTCGACGTCGGTGAGCAGGATCGCGGTGGTGACCGAGTTCAGGGCGGCCGTGACGGCGGCGCCGGACAGGGCGAGCCGCACCGGGGTGGCGCCGTCGCGGCCCATGGCCGCGATGCCGTAGACGGTGAAGGTCGCGACGGCGGCGCCGGCGAAGCCGAACCACACGTAGCCGCTGAGCGAGCCGATGCCGAGCACGTTGATCGCGAAGACGATCAGCAGCGCCGCTCCCGCATTGATGCCGAGGATGCCGGGGTCGGCCAGCGGGTTCCTGGTCACGCCCTGCATCACCGTGCCGGCCAGGCCGAGCGCGACGCCCGCGAGCACGCCGACCAGCGTGCGCGGCACCCGCAGCGAGCGCACCACGGTCTGGTCGGTGTCGGCCGGGTCGTACGCGGTGAGGGCGTCGACGACGGTCGCGAAGGGCACCGAGCGCGCGCCGAAGCACACGCTGAGGACCGAGACGGCGGCCAGGGCCGCGGCCAGCAGCACCAGCCCGCCCACCAGCAGCGCCACCCGGCCGGCCCCGGCCGGCCGCCCACCGGACGGCGCGTCCGGCCCGGCGGCGCGCGGCGACGGCGGCGCCGCGGCCGGGCCGCGTGGCGGGGTGGCGGTGTGGTCGGCCATCTACGGGACGAGGTCGTCGGCGTCGCGCAGGGCGTCGGTGAGGGTGGTGAGGTATTCGGCGTACCGCTCCCAGCTGGTGAAGGTGTCGGTGTACCAGGTCACGACCTGGTCGTTCTCGACGGCCGCCAGCGAGCGCCATGCGGGCTGGCTCTCGTCCAGCTCCTCGGCGGAGGTGGCGAAGTCGCGCCCGTCGTAGTAGATGATGTCGGCCGGGTACTCGTCGATCAGCTCGTGGCTGACGTAGCCGAAGTAGCCGGGGTCCTCCAGCGACTCCGGGTCGGGCCCGACCAGGTCCAGGCCCCACTCCTGGTAGTCCTGCAGCTCTGGGAAGGCCGGCGGGTGCGCGACGTAGTAGTACTGGTCGTTCGCGGAGGTGGCGACCACGCTCAGCTCGGGCCGGTCGGCCACGACCTCCTGGAACTCCGCGACGGCCGCCTGGTAGGCCGCGCGTGCCTCGGCGACCCGGGGGGCGTCGAGGTCGGCGCCGAGGGATTCGGCGAGCGCGACGAAGTCGTCGATGGTGGCGCTGGCGGCCTGGCCCATCTCCACGCTGGCGATCGGCACCTGCGACTCGATGGCCTGCACCCGCGCGTCGTCGTCGGCCTCGAAGCCGCCCAGCTGCTCCTCGAGCGGGAAGTAGCCGGTGACGAACAGGTCGGGGTCGAGTTCGGCGATGCCCTCGACGCTGACCTCGCCCCACACCTCGCCGACGGAGGTGACGCCGGTGAGGTCGTAGCCCTCAAGGGCGGGGTTCTCCTCCATCGGGGTGTCGCCGTAGATGCCGACGGGGGTGATGCCCAGCGGAATCAGCGCGGCGGCCGCGCTGGCGTGCGCGACGATGCGCTCGGGCCGGGCGGGCAGGCTGATCTCGCCGGCCCGCGCGTCCTGGTAGGTCCAGGCCCCTTCCTCGGCGCCGCCGGCCCCGGCCGCCTCGCCCGCCGCGTCGATCGCGCCGCAGCCGGCCGCGAGCGCTCCCGTCAGCAGGACGGCCGCGGCGAGCCGGCTGCGGCGGCGCGCGGGCCGGGTGCGGGCATGGGGCGACCAGGGCATGGCGAATCCTTGTGTTCCGGGGGCGAGCGCGGCAGAACGGACCCCGCGTCGCTGCCGATCATAGGGAAGGCTTACCTAAATGCCAACCCGTCACCCGCCACGAATCCGGGGCGGACCGGGCCGCGCGTCCACACCGCATGCCCGGAGCCAGTTAATATGCTTTACTAGCTATATTCTAATTCGGCTATAAGGGCCGTACCGGACGGCGCCGCCGCCCGGCCCGCGCACGCGACGGAAGCACGACGGAAGGACGGACATGGCGGAGAACCTGGGGTCGGTACGGCGCGACGGCGCGAACCGGGTGGTGATGCGCTTCGAACGCCGCCTCGCCCATCCGCCCGCCAAGGTGTGGCGGGCCCTCACCGACACCGGCGAACTTGCCGCCTGGTTCCCCGCCACCGTCGCCTTCGACGCCACTCCGGGCGCGCGGCTCCGCTTCGACCTCACCCCCGAGGCCAAGCGCCGCCTGGACATCCCGTCCGACCTCGACACCGTCTCCGCCGGAGAGATCACCCGCTCCGAGCCGCCGCACCTGCTGGAGTACACCTGGGGCGAGGAGGTGCTGCGCTGGGAGCTGCGCCCGGACGGCGAGGGCTGCGTGCTCGTCTTCACCGACACGGTCGTCGTCGACTCCGGCGAGGTCCCCGACGACCCCGCCTACTTCGCCGAGGCCGCCTCGGCCTGGCACGCCTGCCTCGACGCGCTGGACGCCCTGCTGGCCGGGCGGCCCGGGACGGTCGCGGCCTGGGACCGCGCCGCCGAGCTGCGCGGCGCCTACGACCGCGCGCTGGCCTGAGCGGTCGCGTCCGGCCGTTCCGGCGCGGCCGCGACCCGGCGCACTGAACCGGTCTACTTAACTCAACTTAACCGGTTGTGTGAACTGAGTCACCGATCTTATAGTGAGCGTGGCGCCACAGGGGGGCGCGGTGCGCATGCACCATCGCACGATTCGTGCGGTCGACCGGCCGCACGCCTACTCATCCATGTCCCCAGTCCCTTCCTCCCGAAGGGTCCCCCACTGAGGTAGGCCATGCGAACACGAATCGCGATCGCGAGCAGTGCGCTGCTCGCCCTCGTCTTCTCACTCCTGGCGTTCGCGCTGCCGGCGCAGGCGGAGACCGGCTTCCACGTGAACAACGGGCGCCTGTACGACGCCAACGGCAACGAGTTCATCATGCGCGGCGTCAGCCACCCGCACGCCTGGTACGCGGGCGAGACCGGCTCCTTCGCCGAGATCAAGTCCTTCGGCGCCAACACCGTGCGGGTGGTGCTCAGCAGCGGCCACCGCTGGACGCGCAACGACACCGCCGACGTCGCCAACGTCATCTCCCTGTGCCGGGCCAACCGGCTGATCTGCGTCCTGGAGGTGCACGACACCACCGGCTACGGGGACGAGGGCGCCGCCGCCACCCTGGACCAGGCGGTCGACTACTGGATCAGCATCCAGAGCGCCATGCAGGGCCAGGAGGACTACGTCATCCTCAACATCGGCAACGAGCCCTTCGGCAACAACGCGAGCGTGAACGCGAACTGGGCGTCGGCGACGTCCTCGGCCATCGACCGGCTCCGCGACGCGGGCTTCGACCACACGATCATGGTGGACGCGCCCAACTGGGGCCAGGACTGGTCCTTCACCATGCGCGACAACGCGCAGGCCGTGTTCAACAGCGACCCGGACCGCAACACGGTGTTCTCCGTGCACATGTACGGCGTGTTCGACACCGCCGCGGAGGTCAACAGCTACCTGAACTCCTTCAGGTCCCGGAACCTGCCGATCGTCGTCGGCGAGTTCGGGCACAACCACTCCGACGGCGACCCCGACGAGAACACCATCATGTCCACCACCCGCAGCCTGGGCATCGGCTGGATCGGCTGGTCCTACAGCGGCAACGGCGGCGGCGTGGAGTACCTGGACATGGTGCAGAACTTCAACCCCGCCAACGTCACCGACTGGGGCCGCCGGATCTTCACCGGCACCGACGGGCTCAGCCAGACCTCGCGCGAGGCCAGCGTCTACGGCGGCGGCCCCGACCCGAGCCCCAGCCCCACCGACCCCACCACCCCGCCGACCGGCGGCTGCACCGCGAGCTACGCCGTCGTCGGCCAGTGGTCGTCGGGCTTCCAGGCCGCCGTCACGGTCACCGCGGGCGACGCGCCGATCAGCGGCTGGCAGGTCACCTGGACCTACGCCAACGGGCAGTCCATCAGCTCCTCGTGGAGCGCGAACGTCACGTCCAGCGGTTCGCGGGTCACCGCGACCAACGTCAACTACAACGGCTCGCTCGCGGCCGGTGCCAGCACCCAGTTCGGCTTCCTCGGGTCCTGGAACGGCAGCAACAGCGTGCCCTCCGTCAGCTGCGCCGTCCGCTGACGCCCGCGTCCTCACCCTGACGCCGATCCGGGCCGCCCTCCCCGGCAGGAGGGCGGCCCTCGGCCTGCCGCAGGGCCGCCCGCGCCGACGCCGCCGGAAACGTGAACATAGACTCACGTCCAGTGGAACCATGGCTCTGATCTCGGTGAGCGCGAGGATTTCCGGACAGGGAGACGATGTCGGCGACGCGGCTGCTGGTGCTCGGGGTGGTTCGGCGGCACGACGGCGCCCACGGCTACCTCGTCCGCAACGAACTGCTGTCCTGGGGCATCGAGGACTGGACCAACGTCAAGTGGGGCTCGATCTACCACGCCCTGAAGAAGCTGGCCGCCGAGGGGCTGCTGGCCGCCACCGAGGTGCCCGACTGCCGCACCGACTACCGCATCACCCCCGAGGGCGAGGCCGAGTTCCTGCGCCTGCTCCGCGATGCCCTGCGCCGCCCCGACCCGCGCGCCGACTCCCTGTCGGCCGCCCTCGCGCTGCTGCCCGCCCTCCCCCGCGCCGAGGCCGTCGCCCTGCTCCGCGAACGCCTGGCCGTCGAGGAGACCAGCCACACCGTCCTCCGCGACAGCGGCCCCCACGACTGGGAGGAACCCGGCGACATCAGCGAACTGGTCAATCTCTGGTCCCACACCTTCGCCGCCGGCGCCGAGTGGACCCGCGACCTGATCGCCCGCCTCGAAGAAGGCGCCTACACCATGTCCGGCGACCCCGGCGCCGAGGAGCCGCCGGGAGCGGCCGCCGCACGAGCCGCCGAAGGCAGGCGGCTGTCGGCTTGAGCGCGGGGCGGTGCGTCCGCTCACGGGCCCGACCGCGAGCCGAAGACCGCCCCCGACGGCCGACAGCGGACACCACCACGCCCGACGGTGCCGCCGCCTGGTTCGCCCCCTACGATCTCGTCCACGGCTCGAAGCGGCGGCGACAGACAGGTGAGCGATTTGTCCGATTTTCGCGAAGTGGTCAAAACCGAGGCGAGTCGCCGTTAAAGCCCCAGGTCGTGAAGAGTGCTCCCCGCGCGCGCGGGGATGGTCCCCAAAGCTCATCAATGTACACACACCAGCCGCCGTGCTCCCCGCGCGCGCGGGGATGGTCCCCGTGGCACAGCTTTGGCCCAAGTTCTAGCGTTGTGCTCCCCGCGCGCGCGGGGAGGGGACCGGGGCAGGGCATTAGGCCGCTGACCTGGTGATACGTGTGATGTTGGCGGTCGGGGGCGGGTTTTGGCCCGTGAGGGGCCCGCGCTTGCGGAAGGCGGCTTCTAGCAGGCGGTTTGCGGGGTTTTCCTGGGATTTGAACCAGTGGACGTAGACGGTCATCAGTACTTCGACGGTGTGGCCGAGGCGTCGGGCGATTTCGGGTGTGGGGACGCCGTCGCCGATCATGTAGGAGGCGGCGCCGTGCCGCAGGTCGTAAGGCCGCTGAGCGACCCCGGCGCGCAGCTCCGCAGGAGTCAGAGCGGCCTTACGCGCCCGCTTCCAGGTGCGGCGGTACGCCTTGCCGGGTACCACGGCGTGGGGGTCGGTGGGGGTGGCGTACCAGAACAGCCGCCCATCGGGGGCGACTCCGTAGGTGGCGATGTGGTCGCGCAGCGCGGCCACGCCTTCCGGTGGTACGGGAACCTGTCGGATATCGCCGTCGGCACGCCCCTTCAGTCCCCGGGTCTCACCCTTGGTGCCGGTGTCGGTGTAGGCGGCGGCTACTTCGGTGGCGGTGCCCGCCACGGTCAGCAGCCCCCACCCGGGTACGGCGTCGGGGTCGGTGATGTCCTCAGGCCAGGTGATGTCATCTTCCCGGACCGCCCGCGTCTCCCCGGGGCGGGTACCGACCAGGTACGCCAGGGTGAAGAACGCGGCGAGTTCGCGGTCACGGGGGTTGGGACTCTCGGCCACGGCGCACAGCAGGCGGCCCGCCTGGTCCCAGTCCGGGACTACGCGTCGGTCTACGGCGTCGCTGCTACGGGCGCGGCGGATGGTGACGCCCTTCAACGGACTTGCGTTGATCAGGCCACGGGTGGCCGCGTAGGTGAGAAGGCCGCTGAGGATGCCCCGGCGCCGGCGACAAGTCGCAGGCGCCGACCGTCCCGAGCCCCGCACCTTCACACACGCCCGATCCAGCAGCGCCAGGGCGGCGGTTTCGGTGCCGAAGTCGGCCACCGGCCGGGACACCGATTCCACCCACGCCAGGCACGCGGCCGCGTCCTCAGGCACGCCGGTGAGCGGCTTCACCCGGTCCCCGGCCCGCTCCGCGCCGGGGTTCACGTCGAAGGACAGGCCCCAATTCAGCAGCGCCGAACGCAGTTGCGCGGGCATACCGGGCGCGGGGGTGGCCTTGACCGCCTTGTCATCGACGGCCGCCAACGCCAGCCGGACCAGATTGTCACTGATGGTGCGGCGGGAGTTGCCGGAGTCGGTCTGTGCCCAGGCGTGGCGGGCGTAGTCGACCACCACCGAGAACATCGACGCCGTGGCGCGCTCCCAGGACTCCGGAAGGCCGCTTACGGGAGAGAAGTACTCACCCCGCCGAGCGGCCGCGCGCAGGGCGCTCCGGTAGTTCTCCGCCAGCTCCGACGTCAAGAACGACCGGGATTTTGGAAGGGTATCGACCCGCCAACGCACCTCCCACGGCTTGCGCCGCCCGGTCCGCTTCCGCGTTTTCCATAGCTGAATATCCTGCCCGCCTTCCGGGCGGGTCGAATAGACCTCGAATGCAGTACTCACCCAGCGTCCTTCCGGTAGGCCATGCTCTCTTTCTTCGCCCATTCTATAAAATCGCGGCGCCGAATTCTGATAGTACCGCTGGCGAATTTCACGGCCCGTGGCCCGATTCCCAAACGCAGCCACCGATAGACCGTAGAGCGGTCTACGCCCAGCTCAGACGCCACCTGAGCCGCCGACATGAACCCACCCACATCCGATTGAGACATCAATTCCCCCAAGCTTCCACGGGCTGGCCGTGGGCCACGCCACGGGCCAGCCACGGGCCAACACGACCGTTTCCGGCCGCATAAACAATTGACAATTCCCGGGAAACGCCTTGACTGAAATGCTCGGGGCGTCCCACCATCCGTCCCCCGGCCGCCCGCCCCTGGCGCCGCTCCGCAGGCGCACATGGAGCGCCTACGGCGCGCGGCTTCGTGCTGCCGCGCTCAGGCGGGGGCACGTGCCGACGCGTGCTGACCGGGCAGGACTCAAGCGGACGCTGCGCGGCTCATTCCTCGTGAGCTGCCGCGCGCTGGCACGGGCGGGAGCCCCACCTCAGCCCGAAACGCGTTCTCCCGCGCGATCTGATCGCGGTACTCCGCCAGCGCGAACGCGTGCTGTTCGGCCATCCGCTCAGCCAGGGCCGCATCTCCCAGTGAGGCATAACCCCGGGCGACGTAGCGCCACTCACCCACCCGCACCGCGGCGTCATCGGCCCACGGGTCGTCCTCACCGGCCGCCCGCCGCTGCTCGGCCCGCCAGGAGCGGCGCGCCTGCCGAAGCGCCCCCAGCGTGAGGGAGTAGCGGCGGCTCTTGGTCGCCAGGTGGCCCGGGTGCCCCAGGCTGTGCGCCCACCGCCGCAGCCCCTCAAGGCCCGGCTCAGCACCCAGGGTCCAAGCCGTCTCCACCATCCGGGCCAGGTGCTCACCGACCTGACGACGCAGCCACGCGACCCGAAGCGTGCGAATACGCCGGGCCAGCGCCCACCCCGACGCCGCAGACCCGCCCGCCGTCTTCGTCGCGTACTTCGACAGGTACGCCGCCGTCCGCCGCCCCGCCGCCACCGAACCATCCGATGCGGCCGACACGTCCGAGGCGTCCCACTGCGCCCCCCACTGCGCCACCCGAAGCAGCCCGTCCGGGGATGACAGCTCCACACCCACCGCCGGAACCGCAGCCGCGAACGCCGACCGCAGCAGCGCAGCCGACGCCCAGGAGGGCGGCGCCGCAATCCGGTCCCGATCCTCCGGATCAACCCCGTCCAACCGGGCCACGATATGCAGGTGCACCAGGCCCCGCTTCTGGAATTCGGCCACCTTGATATAGCTCACCCGCAGCACATCACGCAGCCGCGAAGTCGGAACCCGCCGCCCCACAACCGCGCTCACCTCACGGGCCAGAGCGCGATCAGCGTAAATGCGGGTCCGCCGCCATAGTTCGCCCACCGAAGAATTCCACAAGACCACACCCGCATAGTCGAAGCAATCCGCGCACAACGGCGACCCAACGGTCCGGTCAGCCCGGGAATGCCGCAACCCGCACCCCACCGCACGGCCATGCGCACACACCCGCACCCGACCGTTCCGCGCCGCCCGAGGACGACACGGCGACCCGTCACGATGCACCGTGTGCACTGGCCCGAACGACGGCGCGGTCAACGTCAGGAACAAGCGTGGATGCCTGCCCACACCATCGGGGACCAGCCC
Organism: Allonocardiopsis opalescens; assembly: GCF_003002095.1. Lineage (GTDB taxonomy): Bacteria > Actinomycetota > Actinomycetes > Streptosporangiales > Streptosporangiaceae > Allonocardiopsis > Allonocardiopsis opalescens. Next base: position 426,609 of record NZ_PVZC01000007.1, read on the forward strand.
GGACACCGTCTCAGCCCGCAACCCCGAACCCTCGCCCCCGCCCCCGGTCAGGCCCCCGGCCACCACATGCCACAGGTCCCGCCGATAGGTCTCCGAGCAACTCGCACACACCGCCGCACGCCGATCCCCACACGCGACCAAAAGCACACCGTCCGGCTGAGAGCCCGAATCGAAAACCGCCCGGACTTCCCCCGTCGCCCCGTCCACCGCCGTTGTCCGACCAGCGACCCGAACCGGATTCGAACAAAAACCCGCCCGCTCAACCTGCCCCCGCCACACCCCATAATCCGACCGCACAACCCGCTTCTCGATACCCGCAGCAACCGGCCCCACAAACGACCCCACGACCCCGACAACCCCCAGCCCAAAACAACCGATGAAGGACCCCACCCCTCCACTACGAAGGCCCTACCCCCAGTATCAGACGAACCAAGCCCTGTGAACCCACAAATACCCGCCCCAATAACGGCCCGAATGGCCCCACCCGGCCACAACGCGGCAAGAAAAACGCGCCGTAAAGGTTTACATGCAGATGAGGGGCCGTGAACGGCTCCAACAAGTGCGCCGATTGCGCGGTCCCCGTGACGCCGACGCTCCTGGCCGCTAGAACGGAAGCACCACGCCCCCGGCTGTGGCGTGATCCGCTGGGTACCCTGAGGAACAACTTCGTGGAGGCGAGACCATGGCTGGAGACATCGACGACGTTCAGACGTTCGGGGAACGGCTACAGCGGATCAGAGAGCGGCGGGGCCTGTCGCGGGTGGTTCTCGCCGGTCTGGTCGGACGCTCTCCGAGCTGGGTGAAGAAGGCGGAGAAGCAGAATGTCATGCCCGACCTTGACATGTTGGTGCGCCTGTCGCGCGCCCTGCGCCTGAAGTCGGTAGAGGAACTGGTCGGCCCCATGGAGGTACCGCTCAACCTCGTGGTGCGCACGGACCATGAGCTAGCCGAACCCATCCGCCGGGCGATCCTGTCCTGGGACCCGGTCGCGCACGACGGTCCCGCTGTGCCGGGTGGTGTCTTGCGGCGCCGGGTCCGTGAGGCTATGGCGGTGTGGCATCTGAACCCGAGCCCGCGACAGGCGACAGCCCCGCTGCTGCCGAGCCTGATCACCGAAGCGCGTCACTCTGTCCGCACGTTGGAGGGGCAGGATCGACGCGACGCGGCAGCGGCATTGGTCGAGGCGTACACCCTGGCAGAACACTGGTTGTCGTGGATCGGTGACCGGTCGCTCATGATGGTGCTGGCCGACCGGGCCATGCACGCGGCCGAAGTCGCCGACGACCCCCACGTCATGGCGGAAGCGGCGTGGGCGTGGGGCAACGTTCTCCGCTACATCGACTCCAACGCGTCGATCAGCCTGGTCAACCGGGCGGCTCAGCCCCTTCGGCAGCTCATGGACGGCGACCGCGCCACCGAGGAGCAGGCCGCCATGTGGGGAAGCCTGCAACTGCACAACGCGATCACCCACGCCCAAAGCGGCCGCGAGGGCGAAGCGCAACAGCACTTGGACGATGCCGCGAAGACGGCCCGGCGCCTGCCCGCGGGCTGGCAGCACCCCGTCACGGTCTTCGCTCCCTTCAACGTCTCGATTCACCAGGTCAGCGTTCAGACGGAGCTGTGCAAAGGGGACGAGGGCACCCGGCTAGCGCTGGCCATCGACCCGGACACCATTCCAGGTCCGTACAGGCGTTCGCGTCTGTGGCTTGACGCCGCCCGCGCGTCCTGGACGGCCGGGGACCAGCTCGGAGCCGCGACGGCGCTGGACAACGCCTGCCGGGTCAGTGTCGAGAACATGCGCTTCACCCCGACCGCCCGCACACTCGCCGGGAACCTGGTCGATCGGGGAGGTCTCATGATCGCCCCCCAGGCACGCAGGATCGCGCATGAACTGGGAGTGATCGCGTAGGGGGTACGTTTCGTATCCCTGTCCCAGTGCAAGCCCCGTGCCCCTCAGTCGGCCGGTCACGCTGTAACGCACGAAGACCCCAAGGCGGAAGGCACACTCCGCCAAGGGGTCTGTGGCCACCAGCTGACTAGGGGCTGATGACTCGTGCACTTTATCGCCGCACTTATCGAGATCGTGAGGGGTTCCAGGCGAACCGGACGACATTCACGGCGAGTGGAACGTCCTGTGTTCGAGCGGGCGCCGTGGCCGACACACAGGCCGACACCGCGACCGAACCCGGTGCCTGAAATGCCCGCCCTCGGGGACACGCTGGAGAACATCCTTCTCGTGCGTCCCTACGTGCTCGCTGCCGAGGCCCGATGGCGGCAGCGGGACGCAGAGGCCGAGGACCTGTGCCAGCGGCGCGCCCTTGAACAACTGGCCCGATGGGGGGCCGCGCCGTGAGCCCGACGAAGCGTCACATTCCCGCCGCCGAATCCATGGTGGAGCTGGGCGAAGCACTACACGCCCAAGGGCTCGACTACCGGGTGAATCCCGAGGACTGGACCGTCACCGTCTGGCGAGGAAACGAGAGCGAACGGGTCGCGCTGCGTCCCAACGACGCCGACGGCGGCCGCCACTACTGGCACGTCTGGTGGAAGCCGGGACCCGACCCCGTTCCGGGCAGTGACCCGGTCGGCGACTTGGACCCCATCGTTCCCGTCGAGGAAACAGCCGAGATGGCACGACGCATGGCTGAAGTCCTCTACTACCCGCCCGAGCCGGAGGCCGCCAAGGCACCCGACGAGGCGAGCTAGGCCACCCCGGCCCGGGACTCCCATGCCTGACAGGTCCACCGGTCGTCCAACCTCTTACGGCCGGATGCTCGACCCCGGAGAGCGCGGACCGGTCGGGTCGGCTGGCGGGGGAAGCGGCTCGTACCCGTTTCACCCCGCCAGCTCCCCCGAAGGAAGGAAACGCGTGATCGACAGCCTGATGAGACTGGGATGCGGCTGCCTCGCCCTGGCGGGCGTCTTCACCTGCGGCATTGCCTACGGTCTCTACCTCGCCGCCGTTGGCGGTTGAACCCCCTCAGCGCCCGCGCGGCCGCAACTGCCCAGACCGGCAGCGTCATCCCGACTGTCGGCCGCGCGGGCCCCTGGAATGAAGGAGCCCCGAACCATGGGTGACCTCGTGCCCGTCGCCGCCCGACCGGCGGCCCTTGCACCGATTCCCCCTGTGGCGGCACACGTGAGCGCCTACCTTGGGGGCATGCTCACCGACCGCCCGACCTTGCGCATCGGGTCTCGAACCTCCCCTATGGCGCTGGCCCAGGCCCGCCACGTCCAAGCCCTCTTGGCGGCGCTGGTGCCCGGGGTCAAAGTCGAGATCATCGGCATCAAGACCAGTGGCGACCAGTGGCAAGGCGACCTGGCGGAGCTAGGTGGCAAGGGAGCGTTCGTCAAGGCCATCGACCGGCGCCTGCTGGCTGGTGAAATCGACTTCGCCGTGCATTGCATGAAGGACGTGCCCGGGGACGTGCCCCTTCCCCAAGGGCTCACCTTCGCCGCCTACCTGCCCCGCGAAGACGTCGCCGACGTGTTGGTGTTCCGCTCCGGCAGCCCGTACAGCTCCCTTGAGGAGCTGCCGCCCGGGACCCGTATCGGCACCTCGGCTGTGCGCCGCAAGGCCCAACTGCTCAGGAACCGTCCCGATCTCCAGATCGAGCGGCTACGCGGAAACGTCAACAGTCGTCTTGCCCGCCTGGACGCCGAAGACCGGTTCGAGGCCCTGGTCCTGGCCCGCGCCGGACTGCACCGCATCGGCATGCCCCAACGCGCCAGCCAAGAGCTACCGCGCGACCTGATGTGCCCAGCGGTCGGCGCCGGAGTCATCGGCCTGCAATGCCGCATCGCAGACGGCCCGGTCCTGGAACTTCTTCGTGAACTGGACGACGCCCCCACCCGAGTCCACATCACCGCCGAACGCGCCATGCTGCACGCCCTACAGGGCCACTGCAACAGCCCCATCGCCGGACACGCCACCACCACCGCAGACGGCCAGCTCTGCCTGACCGGTATGGTCTTCAGCCGCGAAGGCGCCACCTTCGCCTACGCCCAGGAATGGGACAGCTCCCAGCGCCCTAACGAACTCGGCACCTACGTCGCCGCCACGCTGCTCCGCAAAGGAGCACGCAGCATCATCGACGGCAGTGCCAACCCGCATTAGGACGTGGCGTCGGCCGCACGGGCCGGGTCGCAGCGTAGGGCGCTCGGGGAAACGCGCCCGGCCCGACCCGCGCGGCCGATTGTGACGACCGCAGACCCGCGCACCGGGGAGGAAAACGCGGTGCCTGCGAACCACCGCCAGCAGGTATGCCCACCACCACACGACTAAACCCGCGACCCGCCCGCACCAGCGCCGATGATCCGGGTGAGGATTTTCCCTAACAGGTCAAGGCCGCCCGCTACGCGGGCGGGCGGCGGGCAGGCCGCCGCTTCGCGGCGGCCCCTCGCCGTTGCCAGCGCCGGGTGCGCGCCCCGGCATCGGCCTGCGCGCGCGACTTCGTCGCGTGCTCGGCCGCGCCGGGCGCGCGCCGCTCGCCGCCGCTCGCCGCCGCCCGTGCGTCGTGGCCGGCCGCCGCAGCCCGCCGTCTGCTCGGGTCGACTATCGTCGGGTACAGGTTCGAACCGATCGGACATGAACTCCTACGCTGACATGCGGCGTAGTGAAGGCGACCCCGTAGAGGCGGTCCCATGCCCCAGTCCACCCACGACCCCATACGCGTTTCCGCCGACATCTCCAGCGTGCTCCCCGGCCAACGGATCTGCGAGCACGAACAGCAGGTCGCCGACCTCAAGGCCGCGCTGGCATCCTCCGCGGTCATCAACCAGGCCATGGGCATCCTCATGGCCCGGTCCAACTGCGGATCCGTCCAGGCGTTCACCCTGCTCACCCACGCGTCCCAGCGCACCAACCGCAAGGTCCGCGATGTCGCCGGGACGATCGTGCGGCGCTACTGCACCCCGACCGAGCGGTTCCGCCCCCGCGCCGAGCTGACCTAACCCCGCCCAGGGTTGCGCCGTGCCATGCACCCGACATGGCGCAACCCCACGCCCACGCACCGGCGTTCCCGCACGGTCGGGCGGCCGGTTGCCGCCGTCGCTCCACTGCGGGCGGGGACCCCTACGAGCGGCGGCCCCGACGAGCAACAACGCGGGCAGGCCCCAGAGGCCCGCCGTCGCCAGCACAGCTTAAGGGCCGCCGCTCACCCCGCCCGCAGCTGCGCGCCGACCGCAACCGTCCACCCTCCCCCCAGCCGCCGGACCGCGGCGGCCCCAGGGCATCGAGCCCCAGGGCCGCCGCAACTGAAGCCGTCCCGCACGTGCCGCACGCTAGCCCTCGACCAGCCACAACACCCGCCACCCCAACCGGCGACCTGGCCCGTGTATGGCCCGCAACGGATGCAAACGCCTGCCAACGAACGCCCACAGATGCCACACTCACACGGAGGCCCCGGCAAAGCCGCAGGTCACAGTCACCCCCCATCGACCAGCGCACTAACCCCGACAGGCCCGGACCCCGGTCCCCTCCCGCGCGGGGATGGTCCCTGCACGGCGTCGTACACCGAGGCGGAGACCTCGTGCTCCCCGCGCGCGGGGATGGTCCCGAGGTGGTCAGCGGTCCAGGCGAGCGGATGGTGTGCTCCCCGCGCGCGCGGGGATGGTCCCGGGGTGAACCGATGCGGATGAGTGCATGCGTCGTGCTCCCCGCGCGCGGGGATGGTCCCGGCGACGACATCGACACCTTCACCCGCCGAACGTGCTCCCCGCGCGCGCGGGGATGGTCCCACTGTCGGGAGGGCCGCCTGATGAGCCGCATCGTGCTCCCCGCGCGCGCGGGGATGGTCCCATCGCCGCCGCCCAGGTGCACGCCACCCTCGCCGCAGTGCTCCCCGCGCGCGGGGATGGTCCCTCGCTCGCATCATCCGTATGGCGCTGGTCGAGGTGCTCCCCGCGCGCGCCGGGATGGCACCTAGCCCGTAGACGTCAGTATCGATTTCAGACCAATACTCCGCACCGACACAGCACAACCCACCCCGCCACGTGCAAGAGCCCGAGCAACCCCCGTCAAGCCGCTCCCCGCTCGCCCACCGGTCGGCGGCGCAGAGTCGGGTCCTGGACGGCCGGTGGGAGGTAGGTGGACTGGTCGGGTGCGCCCACGTCGGTGCCGGGTGGGACGATCTTGTCGATCCGGTCGAGGATGTCGTCGGTGAGGGCGATATCGACGCCGGCGAGCAGGTCGTCGAGGTGCTCCATCGTGCGCGGGCCGAGGAGGGCGCTGGTCACGCCGGGGTGGGCGATGGCGAAGGCCATCGCGAGGTGGGTCATCCGCAGGCCGGCTTCCTCGGCGAGCGGGACGATCTGTTCGACGGCGTCGAGCCGGCGTTCGTCTCTGAAGTTGACGAAAATGGACGCGCGGTGGAGGTCGGTCTCCTGGCCTCTGCGGATGCGTCCGGTGAGCATCCCCTTGGCGAGCGGGCTCCACACCAGGGTGCCCATGCCGTAGCGCTGGGCGACCGGCAGTACCTCGGCCTCGATGCCGCGGTTGAGGATCGAGTAGGTGGGCTGCTCGGTGCGGAAGCGCTCCAGACCGCGCCGTTCGGCGACCCATTGGGCTTCGACCATGTCGGAGGCGGGCATCGCGGACGAGCCGATGGCACGGACCTTGCCGCTGCGGATCAGGTCCGTCAGCGCGGACAGGGTCTCCTCGATGTCGGTGTCGGGGTCGGGCCGGTGGATCTGGTAGAGGTCGATGTGGTCGGTCTGGAGGCGGCGCAGCGAGTCCTCGACCGCGATCATCAGCCACCGCCGGGAGTTGCCGCGCCGGTTGGGGTCGTCGCCCATCGGCAGGTGCGCCTTGGTGGCCAGCACGACGTCGTCGCGGCGCCCCTTGAGCGCCTTGCCCACGACCAGCTCCGACTCGCCGCGCGAGTAGGCGTCGGCGGTGTCGATGAAGTTGATCCCCGCGTCCAGCGCCTTGTGGATGATGCGGATCGAGTCGTCGTGGTCGGGGTTGCCGATGGACGCGCCGAACATCATGGCGCCGAGCGCGTAGGGGCTGACCTTGATGCCGGTCCGGCCGAGCGGGCGGTACCGCATGCGCCTTCTCCTAGGGTTGGGTTCAGGGAGTGGTGAGCGCTCCTCCGATGACGTACGCTGACTGAAGCGGAACACCGTTCCAGAACTATACGGAAAGTCGTTCCGGAACACAAGGGGAGGGTGTGTGGTGACCGAGAACACGGCACCGAACGGAGCGGACCCGGCCGGCGCACCGGCCCGCCCCCAGCGCCGGCTGCGCGTCGACGCGCAGCGCAATATCGACTCCCTGCTCCAGGCGGCGAAGACGGCCTTCGGCACCTCGGGCGTCGACGCGCCCGCCAAGGAGATCGCCGATCTGGCCGGCGTCGGGGTCGGCACGCTGTACCGGCACTTCCCGCAGCGCTCCGACCTGGTCAAGGCCGTGTTCCAGCGCGAGGTGGACGCCTGCGCCGACGCCGCTTCGGCGCTGAGCGCGGCCCACGAGCCCGGGGTGGCGCTTGAGAAGTGGCTGCACCGGTACACCGAGTTCCTGGCCACCAAGCGCGGGCTCGCCGCGGCCCTGCACTCCGGCGACCCGGCCTTCGACGCCCTGCCCGGCTACTTCATGTCGCGCTTCGGCCCGGCCCTCGGGTCGCTGCTCGACGCCGCCGCGGCCGCCGGTGAGGTCCGCGCCGACATCCCCGCCAAGGACGTCCTGTACGCCGTCGCCCACCTGTGCATGCCCGGGGCGGACGAGGGGCCCGCCTTCAGCATGCGCATGGTCGCGCTGCTCATCGACGGACTCCGCCACGGCGCCGGGACCCGGGACTCCTGATCCGGCCGCGGCGCGCCTGACTTCCGGCGCACCTGCCGTCAGGTACGCCGGGAGTAGGCGGGGCACCGGGTGGTAGCTTCCATTCGCAAGCACTGCCAGGCGCGACAGGGCGAACCGGCGCGGGCGGCACTCCACCTCGGAACCGATGAAGGGAAGCGGCGGCCTCATGGACGGCGTCGGCATACAACTCGCTCTGGTCCTGCTGCTAGTGATCTTGAACGCGGCCTTCGCGGGCAGCGAGATGGCCCTGGTCTCGCTGCGCGAGGGGCAGATCAAGCGGCTGGAGGAACGGGGGTCCGGCGGCCGCATGGTCGCGCGGCTGGCCCGCGACCCGAACCGCTTCCTGGCCACCATCCAGATCGGGATCACGCTGGCGGGCTTCCTGGCGTCGGCGACCGCCGCCGTGGCGCTGTCGGAACCGCTGGTCCCGGTGCTGTCGCCGGTGCTGGGCGACGCCGCCGGGCCCACCGCCGTGGTGCTGGTCACGATCGTGCTCACCTACGTCACCCTCGTCTTCGGTGAACTGGCGCCCAAGCGGATCGCGATGCAGCGGGCGGAGCCGTGGGCGCTGGTGATCGCGCGTCCGCTCAACGTCGTCTCGGTGGTGTCGCGCCCGGCCGTGTGGCTGCTCGGCGTCTCCACCGACCTGGTCGTGCGGCTGACGGGCGGCGACCCCACGGCCGGGCGCGAGGAGATCAGCGAGGACGAGTTCCGCGACATGGTCACCACCCACCGGGGCATCACCGCGGCCCAGCGCACGATCATCTCGGGAGCGCTGGAGATCACCGACCGGATGCTGCGCGAGGTACTGGTGCCGCGCCGCGACGTGCACATGATCTCGGCGGACGCACGCACCGACGACGCCGCCCGCATGCTGGCCCAGGTGGGACACTCCCGGGCGCCCGTGGTCGAGGGCGACGACCTGGACGACGTGATCGGCGTGGTGCACTGGTCCGACCTGGTCACCCGCGAGGCCCTGGCGCGCGAGGTGGCCCGGCAGCCGCTGCTGCTGCCCGACTCCCTGACGGTGTCGGTGGCGCTGCACCGGATGACCACCGAACGCCAGCAGCTGGCCTTCGTGGTGGACGAGGCCGGGTCCGTCGACGGCATCGTGTCCATGGAGGACCTGCTGGAGGAGATCGTCGGCGAGATCTACGACGAGACCGACTCCGACATCCGCACCGTCACCCGCCTGGACGACGGCGCGCTGCTGCTGCCCGGCACCTATCCGGTGCACGACCTCGGCGACATCGGCATCGAGCTGCGCGATCGCCCGCCGGGGAGCTACGTCACCGTCGCGGGCCTGCTGGTGGCGGCGCTCAGGCACATCCCGCAGCAGCCGGGCGAGACGGTCACCATGGACGGCTGGACCGCCGAGGTCACCGAGGTGAGCGGACGCGCCATCTCGGCGGTGACCATCCGGCGCACCGCCCCGGACCCGGCCGAGGAGGGCGACGACGACGCCCCCTCGAACGCCGACACGGGCGCGCACACGCACGACGGCTGAGCCGGGCGGGTAAGAACCGGACCACCGACGCGGACCCGGTCGCGCAGAGATCGACACAGCCCTGTCGGTCATCCCCGTTAGCGTCGTGTCCGGCATCGGCGCACGCGGCACCGACCGACCCCGACAGGAGCACCGGATGTTCTGGCGCGACGAACTGCTCGACCAGCTCGACTTCTACTGGGAGCGGAACATGCTGCCCCGGCTGGAGGGGCTGACCGACGACGAGTACCTCTGGGAGCCGGTGCCGGACTGCTGGACGATCCGCACCGGCCCGGACGGCCGGGGCGAGGTCGACTGGCAGTGGCCGCCGCCCGACCCGGCGCCGGTCACCACCATCGCCTGGCGGATGGCGCACATCGCCGTCACGGTGTTCGGCATCCGCGCCAGCGCGCACTTCGGCGACGGTTCGCTGACCGTCGCCACCGCCGACTGGCCGACCACCGCCGCCGGCGGGCTCGCCGCCCTGCACGAGCAGCACCGCGCCTGGCGCGAGGGCGTGCTCACCCTGGACGACGACGCGCTGCTGCGCCCGGTCGGCGAGGCCGAAGGCCCCTGGGGCGACCGGCCGATGGCCACGCTGATCCTGCACCTCAACCGCGAGGCCATGCACCACGGCGCGGAGATCGCGCTGCTGCGCGACCTCTACCGGGCCCGCTTCCCCTGACCGCGCCGGCCGGGCCCGGCGGCCCGGGAGTGTCGTCCGCGAGGGCTACGCTGCCTCCCATCCGGTGAGGGATCACGACCGCAGGAGGTCGCAGTGTCGGTGTCAGTGCTGGACATGTCGGTGTCGCTCGACGGCTATGTCGCGGGCCCGAACGACCGGCCGGGCAATCCCGGCGGCGACGGCTTCGCCCCGCTGCACGCCTGGGCCCTCACCCCGGAGGGCGGCTTCCGCACCTTTGGGGTCGCCGCCGAACTGCTGGCCGAGGTGCACGCGTCCGGCGCCGTCGTCTCGGGCCGCCGCACCGCGGAGCAGGTCGACCACTGGGGCGGCGACCACAACGGCCAGGGCGTGCCGGTCTTCGTGCCCAGCCACCGGCCGCCCGACCCGTCGGTCGCGGCCTATCCGCTGATCACCTACGTGGTCGACGGCATCGCCAGTGCGATGGCCCAGGCCAAGGCTGCCGCCGGCGACCGCACCGTGCACGTGATCGGCGCGTACACCGCCCAGCGGGCGATCGAGGCCGGAGTGCTGGACGAGATCCAGATCCACCAGGTCCCGATCCTGTTCGGGGCCGGCCGCCGCCTGTTCGATGTGCTTCCGTCGCGGGTGGAGCTGGACGTCGTGCGGGTGATCGACACCCCGGAGGCCACCCACATCCGCTACCGCGTCCGCCGCTGACCGGCTGAGGTTCCCGCCGCTAGGTCTCGTCCGGCCGAAGGGTGTCGAGGATGAGGGCGAGGCCGTACTCGAACTCGTCGGCGAACGCGTAGCCCGGCGTGAGGATGTGGTGGGCCATGAACTCCGCGAGGTGCGGAAGGTCCTCGGCCGGTATGTAGCGCAGGATCTCGTTGGCGATCTCGTCGAAGTCGTCCTCGGGCACGACCGGCAGGCTCACCTCCTGGATGACGAATCCGTAGATGTAGCTGTCGAGCAGGCTGAAGGCGTGCCCGGCCATCGGGACCGAGAAGCCCCCCGCGCGCAGGGAGCCCAGCACGGCGTCGTGGTGGCGCAGGGTGTTGGGGCCCGGCCGGTTGCGGGAGTCCATCAGGCCCACGGCCCAGGGATGGCGCAGCAGCGCCGCGCGTGAGGAAGCGGCGCGGTCGTGCATGGCCTGCTTCCACGGGGTGCCCGGCTCCGGTAGGTCGATCTCGCCGAAGACCGCGTCGACCATCCCGTCCAGGATGTCGTCCCGGCCGGACACGTGGTTGTAGAGCGACATCGCCTCCACGTTCAGCCGGGCGGCGATCGCCCGCATGGTGGCCCCGGACGCCGTGCCCTTCTCGTCGGCCACCGCCACCGCGGCGGCGACCACCCGGTCCCGGTTGAGCGGCGCCCGCTCGGGCTTCGCGCCGCGGCCGTGTCCGGCCATGGCCACCTCCTCCACTCCGCTTGACCAACTTACGGCGTAAGTCTACGCTCACTTACATCGTAAGTCAGACACGGGTGGCAAGGGGACGGGAGCAGGACATGAGCACGGACGACTTAAGGAAGGTCTGCGTCATCGGCGCCTCGGGGAAGCTCGGGCGGTACATGGTCCAGCACGCGCTGGACCGCGGCTACCAGGTCGTCGGCGTCTGCCGCGAACGCAGCGTGCCGAAGCTCGCCGCCTTCGCGGACCGGATCACGATCCTCCCCGGGCCCACCAACGACCGCGAGGTGATCCGCGAGGCGGTGGCCGGCTGCGACGGCGTGCTGACGGTGCTGGTCCCCTGGGGCGTGCACCAGTACTCCTCGGGCACGGCGCAGGCGGTGCTCGACTTCGCCGAGCCGCACGCGCGGCTGGTCTTCTCCTGCGGCTGGCACGTCGCCCGCGACGAGCACGACCGGTACTCCTGGGCGTTCAAGACGACCGTGCGGATGGTCACTCCGCTGGCCCGGCTGGTACGCGCCGTCGACATCGACGACCAGGTGGAGGCGGGCCGGCGGATCTTCGCCAGCGACCGGCGCTGGACCCTCGTGCGCGGCAGCGACCTCGAAGAGGGCGAGAGCCAGGGCCTGCCCGTCTGGCGCCGCCACGTCGGCGACCCGGCCCTCGCCAGCAATATGACCCGTCGGGTCGACTTCGCGCTGTTCATGGTGGAGGCGCTCACCGACGACACCCTCGTCCACGAGGCGCCCGCGATCGTCGGCCGCCTCTCCCCCAGCGCGCTCGCCCACACCGGCGAGGCGAGCGGGGCAGCGGAGAACGCGTCCTGACCGGGCGCGGCGCACCCGCGAACCAGCCACTTCAGCATCCGGCCACAGAGAGCGACAACCATGACGACCGACGTCCGAACGTCTCCTCCGCAGAGACGTGCCATCGCGCCCGACCTGGCGCGCGGACTCATGCTGCTGCTGATCGCACTGGCGAACGTGCCGTGGTTCCTGTACGGGGAACCGACCTCCGCCACCAGCGCCCACCGCGCGGACGCGACCGGCCTCGACGCCGTCTGGCAGACGATCGCCATCATCGCGATCGACTCGCGCAGCTATCCCCTCTTCGCCTTCCTGTTCGGATACGGCATCTGGCAGCTCTACACCCGGCAGCAGGCGGCCGGACTCGACGAACGCTCGGCGCGCCGCCTGCTGCAGCTGCGCCACGCCCTGCTGCTCGCCTTCGGCGCGGTGCACGCCGCGCTGCTCTGGTTCGGCGACGTGCTCGGCGCCTACGGCCTGATCGGCCTCATCACCGCCTGGCTGTTCCTGCGCCGCACGAACAGGACGCTCATCGTGTGGATCGCGGTGCTCTCGGCCGTCTCGGCGGTCCTCGGCGTGCTGCTCATGGTGGGCGGCGCGCTGATCCCGCCAGAGATCGCCGCCATGACCACCACCACGACGCCCAACCCGAACGACATCGAGTCCTACCCCGCGTCGATCCTGCCCCGGCTCCAGTTCTGGCTGCTGCTGGTGTTCGGCCAGGGCGTCCTGGGGCTGATCGTGCCGATCGCCGTGCTGCTCGCGTTCGTCTGCGCGCGGCACCGGGTGCTGGAGAACCCCGAGGCGCACCGGAGGCTGCTGGTCCGGACCGCCGCCATCGGCATCCCCGTCGGCTGGCTCGGCGGCGTGCCGTCCGTGCTCATCCAGCACGGCCTGTGGGACGTGCCCTCCTGGACGCCGCTGGTGCTGAGCGGCCTCGCCGGGCTCTTCGCGGCCCTCGGCTACGCGGCGGTGTTCGCCCTCATCGCCGCGCGCTTCGCGGCGGACCGGTCACCGGGCCCGGTGGTGCGGGGCCTGACCGCCATCGGCAAGCGGTCGCTCTCCTGCTACCTGCTCCAGTCGGTGCTGTTCGCGCCGCTGCTGTGCGCCTGGGGCCTCGGGCTGGGCGGCGTCCTCTCGCAGTGGCAGGCCGCGCTGGTGGCGGTGGCGGTCTGGCTCGCCTCGATGGTCTTCGCGGTCGTCCTGGAACGCTCCGGCCGGCGCGGACCCGCCGAATGGCTGCTGCGCACCCTCGCCTACCGCGGCAGGCGCGCGGCGGCGACGCCCGTCGCGGCCTGATCCGGACCGCTCAGCCCCCGAAGGCCCGCCCCGGTGTCAGGCCGCGAGGCGGTCGGCCAGCTCGTCCAGGCTCGCCGCCGCCAGGTCGAACGCGTCCGTCCGCCGGGGCGGGTCCCCCACGGGGCGCGCCACGTAGGCGGTCCTCATGCCCACGGCCTGGGCACCGCGGAGGTCCCAGGCGTGGGCGGCGACCATGAGCAGGCGGTCCGGCGGACGGCCCGCGCTGCCGAGCGCGAGCCGGTAGACGTCGGGATGGGGCTTGTAGCGGCGCGCGTCCTCGGCCGACAGCACCTGGTGCCAGCGGAGCCCGGCGTGCGCGCTGATGCGGGTGAGCGCCGGGCGGTCGGCATTGGACAGGCCGACCACCGGGAAGCGCGCGGCGATCCGGTCCAGCGCCCGGACGGAGTCCGGCCACGGCTCCAGCCGCCGCCCGCAGGCCGCCAGCGCGCGGACCGCTTCCGCGTCCCCGACTCCGGCCTCGGCCGCGACCCTGGCCGCCGCCTCGGCGTCCAGCTCCGTGCTGCCGGCGTAGGGGCGGCGGCCCGCGAGGATCTCGCGCTGCTGCTCGTCGACATGCCGCTGCCACAGTTCGACCAGCTCGCCCGTCCGCGCGTCGCCGGCGCCGGGGAGCAGGCGGCGGATGCCGCGGGCGATCCCGCCGGGCTCGTCGACCATGGTGCCGAGGATGTCGAAGACGATCACGTCCACGTCGGGCTGCGAGGTCACGGAAGGCGCTCCCGGGCGTCTTGGCCCGAGCCGCCCGGGACGCGGCGGCTCGGTCGTCGGCGGGCCCGGCGCTTCGCCGGACCTGTCGAGCGTAGTGGGCGGCATCAGCCACCGGCTGGGACTCCCGGGTGCGACGCGATCGCCTTCCGCCGCGGCGGCCTGCCGACCGCGTCGCCGCCCGGGCGCCGTCCGCCGCAGCCGGCTGGACGGCGCCCGGGCGGTCCTAGCGTCCGCGCCGGTCGCCGCCCCGGCCCTGGTCGAGTCCCTTGTCCAGGCCCGCGCGGCGCAGCGCGTCGGCGAGCGCGCCGCCCGCCGGCGGCTGCCCGCCGCCCTGGCGCCCCTGGCCGCGCTGCCGGTTCTGGCCGCCGCCGCGCTCGCGGCGCGCGCCGCCGCCCTGCGCCGGACGGTCGCCGCCCTTGGCCGGCAGCTCGTCGTCCAGGCGCAGCGTCAGCGAGATGCGCTTGCGCGGGATGTCGACGTCGAGCACCTTGACGCGCACCACGTCGCCCGACTTGACCACGTCGCGGGGGTCCTTGACGAAGTTCCGCGACATCGCCGACACGTGCACCAGGCCGTCCTGGTGCACGCCCACGTCCACGAAGGCGCCGAAGGCCGCGACGTTCGTGACCACGCCCTCCAGCAGCATGCCCGGCTCCAGGTCGCCGATCTTCTCCACGCCCTCCTTGAAGGTGGCGGTGGTGAAGGCCGGACGGGGGTCGCGGCCCGGCTTCTCCAGCTCGGCGACGATGTCGGTGAGCGTCGGCAGCCCGACGGTGTCGTCGACGAAGTCGGCCAGCCGCACCTGGCGCAGCCGGGCGCTGTCGCCGATCAACTCGGCGACACCGGCGCCGGTCGCCGCCGCGATCCGCCGCGCCACCGGGTACGCCTCCGGGTGCACGCTGGACGCGTCCAGCGGATCGTCACCGCCGCGGATCCGCAGGAAGCCCGCGCACTGCTCGAAGGCCTTCGGCCCCAGCCGGGGCACCTCCTTGAGCGCGGTGCGGGAGCGGAACGGCCCCTGCTCGTCGCGGCGGCGCACGATGCTCTCGGCGAGCGTCTGGCTGATGCCCGACACCCGGCCGAGCAGCGGCGCCGACGCCGTGTTCACGTCGACGCCGACCGCGTTCACGCAGTCCTCCACCACCGCGTTCAGCGAGCGCGACAGCTTCGTCTCGGCCACGTCGTGCTGGTACTGGCCCACGCCGATGGACTTGGGGTCGATCTTGACCAGCTCGGCCAGCGGGTCCTGGAGGCGCCGCGCGATCGACACCGCGCCGCGCAGCGAGACGTCGAGACCGGGCAGCTCCTGGGAGGCGTAGGCCGACGCCGAGTACACCGACGCGCCCGCCTCCGACACCGAGATCCGGGTCAGCTTCAGCTCGGGGTGCAGCTTCATCAGCTCGGCGGCCAGCCGGTCGGTCTCCCGCGAGGCGGTGCCGTTGCCGATCGCCACCAGCTCCACCCGGTGCGCCCGCGCCAGCCGCGCCAACTCGGCGACCGACTCGTCCCAGCGGCGCTGCGGCTCGTGCGGATAGATCGTCGCCGTGTCCACCACCTTGCCGGTGGCGTCCACGACGGCGACCTTCACCCCGGTGCGGAAACCCGGGTCGAGCCCCATCGTCGGACGGCTCCCGGCGGGCGCGGCCAGCAGCAGGTCGCGCAGGTTCGTGGCGAACACCCGCACCGCCTCGTCCTCGGCCTCCTGCCGCAGCCGCATCCGCACGTCGATGCCCAGGTGCACCAGGATCCGGGTCCGCCAGGCCCAGCGCACCGCGTCGTTCAGCCACCGATCGGCGGCCCGCCCCTGGTCGGCGATGCCGAACCGCCGCGCGATGCGCACCTCGTAGCCGTTCAGCGCGCCGGGCGACGCGTCGTCGGCCTCCTCCGGCTCCAGGCTGAGGCTGAGCGCCTCCTCCTTCTCGCCGCGGAACAGCGCCAGCACGCGGTGCGAAGGCAGCTTGGTGAAGGGCTCCTCGAAGGCGAAGTAGTCGGCGAACTTCGCGCCCGCCTCCTCCTTGCCCTCGTTCACCCGCGACACGATCCGCCCGCGCGTCCACATCCGCTCGCGCAGCTCACCGATCAGGTCGGCGTCCTCGGCGAAGCGCTCCACCAGGATGGCCCGCGCCCCCTCCAGCGCCGCCGCCGCGTCGGCCACCCCCTTCTCCGGATCGACGTACCCGGCCGCCGCCTCCTTGGGGTCCCGCGTGGGGTCGCCGAGCAGCCCGTCGGCCAGCGGTTCGAGCCCCGCCTCCCGCGCGACCTGCGCCTTCGTCCGCCGCTTCGGCTTGAAGGGCAGGTAGATGTCCTCCAGGCGCGCCTTCGTATCGGCCGCCATGATCCGCGCTTCGAGCGCGTCGTCCAGCTTGCCCTGCTCGCGGATGGACTCCAGGATCGCGCCCCGCCGCTCCTCCATCTCCCGCAGATACCGCAGCCGCTCTTCCAAGGTGCGCAGCTGCGCGTCGTCGAGCGTGCCCGTCGCCTCCTTGCGGTAGCGCGCGATGAACGGCACCGTCGCCCCGCCGTCCAGCAGGTCCACCGCCGCCGCCACCTGCCGCGGCGCCACCCCGAGCTCCGCCGCGATCCTGCCGTTGATAGCCGTCGTCACAATCCGACCCCGCCCTAACTCAATCCGTCCCTGACGCATTGTGCAGCCGTCGATCCTGATTGTCCTCTAGATCGTGAGGACGGTGGGCGGTCGGCGGGTGGCGGCTGGGGTGTCGGGGGCGGGAACGTCCCCGCGATGGCGGGGAGCACACGAACGTCCCGGTTCCGCCACTGACCCTGTACGGACCATCCCGGCATGCGCGGGGAGCACAGCGGCCGGAAGTTCCAGCCGGACAGTGCGTCCGGACCATCCTTGCTTGCGCAGGGAGCACCTCTCCTCGTCCAGGTCGTTGTCCTGCCACCAGGGACCATCCCCGCGTGCGCGGGAAGCACTGTCGCCGACACGGCGGAAAACCGTCCACAATCGGACCATCCCCGCGTGCGCGGGAAGCACCCTTCACGACCTGCGGGTCTGTGAGCGAAGAGGGCCGATTTCATTCGGTTGGTTCTCAGGATTGCGGCGCGGCCGACCTTACCGATACCGGGCCCTCAATCACGGGCGCCCGTCACCCGGACATCGCGCGCCCCGCGCACCGTCGCCACCCGGGCGGCCTCCGTCTCGATGGCGGCCGCGACGGGTTCGGTCAGGCGGCCGAAGGGGCGGACGGTGACGGTCAGGCGGGTGCCGGAGCCGGACGGCTTCCAGGTGCCGACGATCTCGCCGTCGGCCATGACCACGGCCGGGTTGCCGAGGACACGCCACACCTCCTTGCGCAGTGCGGCGTCGGGGACCAGCAGCTCGCGGTCGCGGGCCTGGAGGTAGGGGTCCCAGGTGGGCAGCAGGCGGACCAGCGGACCGCCGCGGTCGACGCCGGCGGTGCGGAGCGCGCCGACGCGGTCCTCGGGCAGCCAGGCCGTGCGTCCGTCGACGCTGACCTCGACCAGGCCGGTGCCGGGCCACTCGGGCCGCAGCGCCTTCTGGGTGGTGCCGAGGTAGTCGGCCGCCTCGGCGAGGGTGGCGGGTCCGTGCAGCCGCAGATACGCGCGGATCAGCGGTTCCGCTCCGGTGGACGCGCCCGGGGGCCGCCAGTCGTCGGCCAGGGGCGCCAGCCGCAGCGGTGCGGAGTCCGTCAGCAGCCGGACCCCCGCGAACAGGCCCACCTGCTGGAAGATGCCGCCGTACACGTGCCGCGCCCGGCAGGTCGAGCAGTCCCGGGCGTAGGCGTCGGGCAGCAGCTCGGTGACGCGCCCGCTGGCCTCGCCCTTCGTCAGCGCCTTGTCCAGAGCCGCAACCCCGACGGGTGCCGCCCCGCCGCCGGACGCGTCCGCACCGCCTGCGCCCGGCGCCTTTCGCGTCGCCGCATCCGCCGCGAACGGCTCCGTGACAGCCCGGTTCAGGGCGGCGGTCGCCGCGGTGAAGGCGGCCAGCCCGCCGATCCCGGCCTTCTTCAAGGGCGTGCGCTCCGCCCCGAGCCGCGCCATCGCGTCGACGTCGTCACGCGGCCACAGCGCCGCGGCGAGCGCGGGCAGGTCCGCGCCCCGGTGCAGATGCGGCGCGCCCCGGAACGACCAGGTGTGGACCAGTCCGTCCCCCACCGCCCCGGCCGGTTCGGCCAGCCGCGCGTCCAAGGCCAGCCGCGCCGAGCCCCGCGTCTCCGCGATCCCCAGGTCCAGCACCTCCAGCACGGCCGGATCGCTCACCGTCCGATCCAAGCCGTGCGCCCACGTCCGGTACGCCAGCACCCGCGCCCGATCCACCTCGATCGCCATACGCCCAGTCTGGCCCACACCTGCCGACCTTCGGAGCACGCCCCGGGTGCGGCTGCCGAGCCTGGACGCCGAGCAAGGGATCACCCCCACATGCACGGGGAACACTCTGCCTGCGTGAGCGGCTGCCGCGCCAGGTATGGACCATCCCCGCACGCACGGGGAACACTGTAGGTTCAGGACGGCCAGCTCCACTGTCGCGGGACCATCCCCGCACGCACGGGGAACACCCTTCATGACCTGCGGGTCCACAGGCGAAGGAAACTGATTTCATTCAGTTGTTCTCAAGAGCCGCAGTCCGACTCGCCGACCATACCGCCGTCGCGCCGTGCCGAATGGGTCATCGGCCGGCTGTCCGTCATACGTGCATGACGGACGGATATTCGCTTGGTAGAGCCCCGTGCGGCCTGGCAGGATCCCGCCCCGGGAGACGTGCGGTGCGGCCTCGCCGGTCGCCGCCGGAGAACGCGCGGTCCCGTCGCAGCGGACCATGCGTGTTGAGGAGACCCGTGCCCGAGATCACCGCCGAGCTCGTCCGGACGCTCATCGCGGCGCAGTTCCCGCAGTGGAGCGGGTTGCCGATCGTGCCCGTGGAGCGGCAGGGCTGGGACAACCGGACCTTCCGGCTCGGGGACGAGCTGGCCGTGCGGCTGCCGAGTGGTGAGAGCTACGCGGCCGCCGTCGCCAAGGAGGACCGCTGGCTGCCGGTGCTGGCCAAGGCCCTGCCGCTGCCGGTGCCCGAGGTGGTGGCGACCGGGCGGCCGGGCGGCGGATACCCCTTCCCCTGGTCGGTGCGGCGCTGGATGTCCGGGGAGACCCTGGCGGACGCCCACGGTGTCGACCGGACGGCGCTGGCCCGCGATCTCGGTGCTTTCCTGACGGCCCTGCGCGCGGTGCCCGCGACGCGCGGGCCCGCTGCCGGACGGCACTGCTACTGGCGCGGCTGCCATCCGAGCGTCTACGGCGACCAGGTGCAGGACGCGCTGGTGACGCTGGAGGACGAAGTGGACGCCGCCGCCTGCGAGGACGTCTGGGCGCGGGCGCTGACCTCCGCCTGGCCGCAGGCGCCGGTGTGGTTCCACGGCGATGTCGCCGCGGGCAATCTGCTCGCGGCCGGCGGCGGACTCTCGGCGGTGATCGACTTCGGCACCTGCGGTGTGGGCGACCCCGCGTGCGACCTGGTGATGGCGTGGACCTACTTCGAGGGGCACGAGCGGCAGGTCTTCCGGGAGGCCGCAGGGCTGTCCGACGACACCTGGCGGCGGGCGCGCGGGTGGGCGCTGTGGAAGGCGCTCGCGACCATGGGCGGCCTGTCGAGCCCGGACCCCGACGGCTTCCAGAACCGAGTGCTGGCCGAGGTCCTGGCGGACCCGGTGGTGGACTGAGCCCGGTCCGGCGCCGGACACGGCGCGGCCGAAGCGCGCTCGGTTCGCGCGATCGCCGTTCGAAGCCGCGCGGCCCCGGGCTCCGGAAGCAGCCGGTCGCCACCCTAAAGTGGGCACATGTCCGATTCACCTCCTGAGTCCACCGAGCCGGACGGCGGGCCGGCCGCCGGCACCGCGGCCGGTCACCACCAGGGTGAGCCACACACCGACCGCCTTGAGGAGCGGTTGAACTGGCTGCGGGCCGGGGTGCTCGGGGCCAATGACGGCATCATCTCCACGGCCGGGCTGGTGGTCGGCGTGGCGGGGGCGTCCACCGATCGCGCCGCCGTGCTGATCGCGGGGCTGGCCGGACTGGTGGCCGGAGCGCTGTCGATGGCCGGGGGCGAGTACACCTCGGTGAGCGCGCAGCGCGACACCGAGCGGGCCGCGCTGGACAAGGAGCGCTGGGAGCTGCGGCAGATGCCGGGCGCCGAACTGGACGAGCTGACCGCCATCTACCGCGACAAGGGACTCTCCCCCGAGCTGGCCCGCGAGGTGGCCGAGCAGCTCAGCTCACGCGACGCCCTGGCCGCGCACGCCGAGGCCGAGCTGGGGATCGACCCCGAGCAGCAGGTGAACCCCTGGCACGCCGCGATCTCGTCCTTCGTCTCCTTCTCCCTCGGCGCGCTGCTGCCGCTGCTGGCCATCGTGCTGCCGCCGGTGGAGGCGCGGGTGCCGGTCACCTTCGCCGCCGTGGTGGCCGCCCTCGCGCTCACCGGCTTCACCGCCGCGCGCCTCGGCCGGGCCCCGGTGGGCCGGGCGGTGCTGCGCAATGTGCTGGTCAGCCTGGTCACGATGGCCGCCGCCTTCGCCGTCGGCCTGCTCATCGGCGGCTGAGCGCCGCGCGCTTCACGGTCATCGCCGCGGCCCTCCCGCCCGCCATGTCCGTTCTCCAGCGATTCGCGAGCCGCGTGACGCATGGTCACCATATCCGCGTGGCCTGCGCACTCGCGCCGATATTCGTACGGAACGCCGTAGTGGGTAGCACCGTCCGAGAAGCGCGGCCAAGCAGCGGATGGGACGGAGCTGACGACATGTCGAACCTCGCCCTCCGGAACTCGGACCGGCTCCGGCACGAGGCGGACGCCGCCGCGACCTTCCGCGGCACGATCGCGGCGGTGCCCGACGCGCGCCGCTGGACGCGGCGGATGCTCGCCCACGCGGGTGTGCCCGCCGACGTGGCCGACACGGCGCTGCTGCTCGTCTCCGAGCTGGCCGCGAACGCCGTCCGGCACACCCGCTCCGGTGAGCCGGGCGGGCGCTTCCGGCTGCGGGTGCGCTGCGCCGCGGGCGCCGTGCGGGTGGAGTGCGACGACCAGGGCGGCCGCGACGGCGCCCGCCCCCGCTACACCATGAGCGCCCCCGACGCCGTCGGCGGCCGCGGGCTCGCGCTGGTGGCCCGGCTGTCGGCCGCCTACGGGCACCGCACCGCCCCCTCGGGCGGCACCGCGCACGTCGAGCTGCGCTGGCCGGCGCCGTCCCGGACGTGAAAACGGCGCCCGTACCGGTCTTGGGGGGAGACCGGCACGGGCGCCGCCGTCATGGTGGGTGAGCGCGGCCACCCGGCCGCCGGCCGCCACCCGGGAAGGCGGGGAGACCTTCCCGGGACGGCGGGAGCGGCGGCGGGTCCCGGTGTCCGCTCACCACCGGGTCGACCCGTCCTGGTTACAGGGGCGGGTAGGCGTTGGCCAGCAGCTCGCGGAACTGGGCGGAGAACCAGTGCCCGGACAGCGGCGCGTCAGGCAGGGCGCCCGACATGTTGTAGCCGTTGCGGGCGTTGCCCTCGTACGTCGGGTCGCACATCCGGTCGAAGCCCCGGCCTTCGGGGTTCTCGATGAAGCGGCTGGAGCCGTCGGACTCACCCGGCGGCTTCATCCACACGTAGGCGTCGATCCCGGGCTCGGGGTTGGCCTGCGGGCGCTCGCCGAGGCCGGCACCGGACTGGTTGCACCAGTTGCCCAGGTGAATGCGGCGGTCGTAGCGGCCGCCGTCGACGTAGGCGTCGACGCTGGTCGTCGGGCCGGGGCCGTCGGGCCGGTCGGGTCCGCCCCAGCCGTTGCGGGAGGTGTCGATCAGCATGCCGATGCCGGAGTCGAAGCCGACGCTGACCAGCTCCTGGCGCAGGGCCTGGGCGAAGGACAGCTCGTCGATGTAGTTGTTCCAGTCGACCCAGCTGGACTGGCGCACCGGGGTGCCGGCGATGGTCTCGCCGATGCGGAAGTTCTCCTCCCGCAGGGCCGAGTAGTTGGCCGTGTTGGCGATGAAGCCGTGCACGTCCGACGGCTGGGCGCCGGCGGCGTTGGCGGCCTGGTAGAACAGCTCGGCGCTGGGCCGGAAGTTGCTCTCCCAGCCGATCCAGCCGTGGTGGCCGGCGTCCACGTAGTTGTAGACGTTGGGGATCGCGCCGAGGGTGGCGAGCGCGTAGCCCACACCGTTGACGTAGTTGCCGTTGCGCAGCATCTCGTCGCACTCGGGCGTCGCGGTCTCGCGGCTGCCGGTGTTGGTGACCAGGTTCGGCAGCGAGTCGATCTCAATCGTCGTCACGATCCGCAGGTCGGCGTAGGCCGGGTCCGACATGATCTCGGCGATCGGGTCGATGTACTCGTTGCGGTACCGGTCGATCTCGTGCGGTTCCAGCTCGCCGTTGGAGGCCAGCGCGGCGCAGTCGCGGCCGGGCAGGTTGTAGATGACGACCTGGATCACGTCGGCGCCCTGGCTGACCGCCTCGTCGAGGTGGTCGCGCAGGCCCATGTCACCGGTGGTCGGGCTGCCGTTGCCCTCGATCGCGCTGATCCGGTCCAGCCAGACACCGGTCGGCTGGTCGGCGATCGCGTCGCCGCCGGGCTCGTTGGAGGCGTTCTCCGACCAGATCGGGTTCACGTAGACCTGGGCGCCGGCGTAGGGGTTGTCGACCCTGCTGCCGGTCGGGGGGTCGGTCGGGTCCGGCGGGTCCGTCGGGCCGCCGGGGCCGGTGCTGCCGTCGCACACGGTGCCGTTGAGCGTGAACTCGGTGGGCACGGCGTTGCTGCCGGAGTAGGTGCCGTTGAAGCCGAAGCTCACCGTGGAGTTGGTCCCCAGGGTGCCGTTCCAGCTGGCGTTGCGGACGGACACGTGCGCGCCGGACTGGGTGTGGGTGCTGCTCCAGGTCTGGCTCACCTGCTGGTTCCCGGCGAAGTCCCACTCCAGGTTCCAGGTGCTCAGCGGGTCGCCGAGGTTGGTGATGGTCACGTTGGCGGTGAAGCCGTTGCCCCACTGGTTCGCGATCGTGTAGTCGACGTCACATCCGGGTGCCGCGCTGGCCGCGGAGGTCGCCGCGACCGTCATGCCGGCGCCCAGGGCGACCACCGCCGTTGACGCGGCCACGCCGCGCCACAGCCGCGATCGCCGTGCGGCGGTCAGCGGATTCCATTGCATTCGGGTACTCCTAAGATGATCTTCGGACGTTCACTGTCCTTGATGGGGGTAAAAACGGACAGAGAAGTTCCAGCCGGGGCCGACCAATGGCCGCCTGCGAAGACGGGCGTGCGTGAATAAGCCCAGCTACCTGGGGTTTCGCCTCGGAGACGGCGGAAAACGCGCGGTGGGACCTCCCGATCGAGCGAGGAACGGAATGGCCGGACGCGTGGGCTCCACTCCGGTATGGGAGCGCTCCCACACGCTGAATATAACCCTGGGGAAACGTCGTTGAAAAGATGGAGATATTTAAATCTTTTTCCAGCGACCGCAATTGATCACGCACCGGATCGCCTCCGTGCGGCCACGGCCGGACGGGGACGGCCCCACCCATGTCAGCGGCGCGCGATCCGCCACGGATCACTCACTGTCCGCAATCGGACGGGCCGATATGTGGATTACGGACGTGTTCCGGCTGGCGGGACACTCCCGCGTCCGCTAGCGGGCCCCGCCTCCGGCCGTGCTCTCGCGGACACGCAGCTCATACGGCACGACGACCTCGCGCGGCGGCAGCTCGGCGCCCGAGCGCGCGGCGTGGATCCGGCTCTCCAGCAGCTCGACCGCCTCGCGGGCCAGCCTGGCCTTGTCGGGCGCGACGGTGGTCAGCGTGGGCACGCTGTATCGGCTGGCGTCGATGTCGTCGAAGCCGGCCACCGCGACGTCGTCGGGCACCCGAACCCCCGCGGTGTGCAGGGTGCGGATCGCGCCGAGCGCGATGTGGTCGTTGAGGCAGAGCAGGGCGTCGGGCAGCGGGCGCGGCCCGGCCAGCAGCTCGGCGGCGAGGTCGGCGCCGTCCTGCCAGTAGAAGTCGGCGGCCGGCATGATCAGCCGCTCGTCGACGGGCAGCCCGGCGGCGGCCAGCGCGTCCAGGTGGCCGCGCGCCCGCAGTTGGGCGGTGCCGATCTTCTCGTCCAGGCGCCCGCCGAGCACCGCGATGCGGCGCCGACCCAGGGCGAGCAGGTGCTCGGTGGCCTCGCGAGCGGCCGCGGCGTTGTCGATGGCGACGTGGTCGTGCAGCCCCGGCACGTTCTGCTCGCCGAGCAGCACCATGGGCAGCCGGGCCTGGTACTCGCGCAGGTCGGCATGGGACATGGCCAGCGGGCTGAAGATCAGGCCGTCCACGAAGTCGGCGGCGAAGCCGCCGAGCGCGTCGAGTTCGCGCTCGCGGCGGGCCTCGGTCTGGTGCACCAGCACGGTGCGGGAGCGCTCCTCGGCCTCGCGGACGATGTTGTTGGCGATCTCGCCGAAGTAGCCGACGCTGAGCATCGGCAGCGCCAGCGCGATGATGC
This sequence comes from Allonocardiopsis opalescens, assembly GCF_003002095.1. Lineage (GTDB taxonomy): Bacteria > Actinomycetota > Actinomycetes > Streptosporangiales > Streptosporangiaceae > Allonocardiopsis > Allonocardiopsis opalescens. The sequence continues at coordinate 451,261 of NZ_PVZC01000007.1, forward strand.
CGGTGCGGCCGCTCCTGAGGTGGCGCCCGGCGAGGTTCACCCGGTAGTCGAGCTGCGCGATCGCCTCGCGGACGGCGCTGCGGGTCTTCTCGGTGACGTAGGGGTAGTCGTTGATGACATTGGAGACGGTCTTCTCCGACACCCCGGCGAGCCGGGCGACGTCCTTGATGCGGGGCCTGCTCGCCACTTCCACCTCCGTATCCCCTCGAATCCTAGTGCGTGGCAGGGCGTGGCGGATCAGGCATTTACATCGATGTAAAAACGTGCTGCCATGGCTCTTGCGCCCGGAGGCGGCCGCTGGCCGCCGCCGGGAGCGCGGCCTTCGGCCCGTCCGGACCGCCGCCGACCCGTCTCCGACATGCGAGGAGTAGCCCGTGCCCATCGAGGCGCCCGCCGTTCCCCGGCCCGAGTACCCGAGGCCGCAGTTCGCCCGCCCCGACTGGCTCTGCCTGAACGGCGAGTGGCAGTACGAGGCCGACCGGGGCGACAGCGGCCTTGAGCGCGGCCTGCGCGAGGCCGAGCTGTCCGGCCGGATCACGGTGCCGTTCTGCCCGGAGTCGGAGCTGTCCGGCGTCGGCGACACCGACTTCCTGGAGGCGGTCTGGTACCGGCGCACGGTGACCGTGCCGGCGGAGTGGACCGGCCGGCGGGTGCTGCTGCACTTCCAGGCCGTCGACTACGACACCACCGTCTGGGTCAACGGCGTCGAGGTGGCCAGGCACCGGGGCGGCTTCACCCCGTTCACCGCCGAGCTGCACGGAGTGGCGGCGCCGGGCGAGGAGGCGGTGATCGTGGTGCGGGCGCGCGACTCCCGGCACGGCCCGCAGGCCCGCGGCAAGCAGGCGACCTGGTACGCCAACACGCACTGCTTCTACACCAGGACCACCGGCATCTGGCAGACGGTCTGGCTGGAGCCGGTGCCCGAGGCGCACCTGCGCCGCCCCCGCATTACCCCCGACCTGGCCGGCGGCGCCTTCCACCTGGTGCTGCCGCTGTCGGCCACCCGGCCCGGGCACCGGGTGCGCGCGGTGCTGGCCGACGGCGCGGGCGAGGTGGCGGCCGCCGAGGCGCCCGCCGACCGCGACTTCGCCCCGCGGCTGACGCTGGCCGTGCCCGAGGAGCGGCGGCGGCTGTGGTCGCCCGAGGACCCGCACCTGTACCGGCTGCGGCTCGAACTGCTGGACGGCACCGGCCGGGTGGTCGACACGGCCGACAGCTACGCCGGGCTGCGCTCGGTGACGATCGAGGGCAGGGCCGTGCTGCTCAACGGGCGGCGCGTCTTCCAGCGGCTCGTGCTCGACCAGGGCTACTACCCGGACGGGCTGATGACGGCGCCCACCGAGGAGGCCCTGGTCGCCGACATCGAACTCGGGCTACGGGCCGGCTTCAACGGCGCCCGGCTGCACCAGAAGGTCTTCGAGGAGCGCTTCCTGTACCACGCCGACCGGCTCGGCTACCTGGTGTGGGGCGAGTTCGGCGACTGGGGCTGCGGTGTGGACGGGCACACCTCCGGCGCCAACCAGCAGCCGGACGCCTCCTACGTGGCGCAGTGGCTGGAGGCGCTGGAGCGCGACTACTCCCATCCGTCGATCGTCGGCTGGTGCCCGCTGAACGAGACCTACCAGCGGCTGCACGACCGCACCACCCCGCTGGACGACGTGACCCGGGCGATGTTCCTGGCCACCAAGGCGATGGACCAGACCAGGCCGGTGATCGACGCCTCGGGCTACTCCCACCGGGTGCCCGAGACCGACGTCTACGACTCGCACAGCTACGAGCAGGACCCCGACGCCTTCCGCGCCCAGATGGCCGGGCTGGCCGAGGGCAGGCCGCACGTCAACGAGGGCCCCGGCTTCCCCTGGTCGCTGCCCTACCGGGGCCAGCCGTACTTCTGCAGCGAGTTCGGCGGGATCTGGTGGCGCCCCGGCGCCGGCGAGAGCGAGGGCTCCTGGGGCTACGGCGAGCGGCCGCGCGATGTCGAGGAGTTCTACCGGCGCTTCGAGGGGCTGGTGGCGGTGCTGCTGGACGACCCCGGCATGTTCGGCTACTGCTACACGCAGCTGACCGACGTCTTCCAGGAGCAGAACGGCCTGTACGGCTTCGACCGGAGCGAGAAGCTCGACATCGGCAGGATCAGCGCCGCGCAGCGCCGCACCGCCGCGTACGAACGCGGCTGACGGGCGCCGCCCGACCGACCGCGCCACTCCCCCGCCCCGCACGGCCGAGCCGTGCGGGGCGCTGCCATGCCTACGCACGGCGATCATCTGATCGAAATCGATCACAACCGGTCAAGTTCGGACGCGATCTATTTACACGCGCTCTACATCGATGTAAGCATGTCGCAATCGACGTAGCAGGGGTCACACGGGCACGTGATCAGCGGCCGTTCGCGCAGGTCGGCGAGGAGCGGACGGTCATCGTCCCGTGCGGTGGAGGAGGACGCGGATGGCAGGACGACCCGGCGGCGCGGGCGTACCGCCCGGCCCGCTCGGACGCCCGCTGAGTAGGCGCGGACTGATCGCGGGCGGTCTCGCGCTCGCCGGAACGGTCGGCCTCGGCGGCGCACTGGCCGGCTGCGGCGCCGGCGGTGCCGGCGCGCAGAGCAGGATCCGGTTCTGGAGCCCGCTCACCGGCGGTGACGGCGCGCTGATGGAGGAGATGATCGCGGCCGTGGAGCGGCGGGCGGCCGAGATCGACGTGGACTCCACCGTGCTGGCCTGGGGACCGCCGTACTACACCAAGCTCGCCATGTCGTCGGTCGGCGGCCGCGCCCCCGAGGTGGGGGTGATGCACCTGTCCCGGCTGACCGGCTACGCCCCCGGCGGGCTGCTGCACCCCTTCGACCTGGGCATGCTGGCGGAGTTCGGCCTCACCGAGGACCAGCTCAACGCCGGGCTGCGCTCGCGGTCCACCCACGACGGCGAGGTCTACGCCATCCCGCTGGACAGCCATCCGTTCATCGCCTTCTACGACACCGACATCGCCGACCGGGCCGGGCTGCTGGACACCGACGGGCGGCTGCGCGAGTTCGAGTCGCCCGAGGACTTCGTCGCGGCGAGCCGCGAGCTGGCGGCGGCCAGCGGTGACCAGGGCGTCGCCTTCGGCTACGTCAACGACGACTCCCAGTCCTGGCGGCTGTTCCTGACCCTCTACACCCAGGCGGGCGCCACCATCGAGTTCCCGCCCGGTGGCGAGCCCGTCTTCGACCCGGACGCCGCGCTGCGGGTCTTCCGCTTCCTCGCCGAACTGCTCGACGGGCAGAGCTCCCCCAACAACCTCGACTACTTCGGCGCGCTGGCCGGTTTCGCCGACGGACGCGCGGGCGTGCTGTTCACCGGCGAGTGGGAGCTGCCCTACCTGCGTGAGACGCAGCTGGCGCTGGGCGCGGCACCGTTCCCGACCATCTTCGAGCAGCCCGCCAACTACGCCGACGCGCACGCCTTCGTGCTGCCCAGGCAGTCCGAGCCCGACCCCGAGCGGGTGCGCGCCACGCACCGCTTCGTCGCGCTGATCCTCCGGGAATCCCTGACCTGGGCGCAGGCCGGGCACATCCCCGCCTACCTGCCGATCCTGGAGCTGCCCGAGTACGGGGAGCTGCGACCCCAGGTCGACTACGCGGTCGCGGGCGAGCGCGTCGTCCTCGACCCGCCCGCCTGGTTCGCCGGCGCGGGATCGGAGTTCCACACCCAGACGACCGGCGCCATGAGCACCGCGCTGACCGGCGCCGGCCCCGAGGCCGCCGTCGAGCAGCTGTCCGGGGTGCTGACCGCGTTCGCGAACCGCCAGAACCCGACGGAGGGAGACCGCTGATGGCCGCCGCCCCACCCGTCACCGCGGCGGCCGCGCCGCGCCCCCGGTCCGCCGCACCGCCGGCCGCCGTTCCGCTGTGGCAGCGGGTCCGCGACTCCGGCTGGGCCTTCCTGCTGCCCTTCCTGCTCGTCTACGGCGCCTTCCTGCTCTGGCCGCTGCTGTACGGGCTGTGGCTGAGCCTCACCGACACCTCGCTCGTCGGCGGCGGCGGGGACCTGGTCGGCCTGGCCAACTACGCCGAGGCGCTGACCGACCCGATGGTGTGGCACACGCTCGGCAACACCGTCTACTTCACCCTGATCAGCACGGTCCCGCTGGTGCTGCTGGCGCTGGTGATGGCGCTGCTCGTGCACAGCGGGCTGCCGGGGCAGTGGCTGTGGCGGCTGTCGTTCTTCGCGCCCTTCCTGCTGCCGGTGGCGACCGTCGCGCTGGTCTGGCAGTGGCTGTTCCAGGGCGACTTCGGCTTCGTCAACCAGATGCTGGCCGGGCTGGGCTCCGAGGGCGTGGGCTGGCTGTCGGACCCGGCGGTGGCGATGTGGTCGATCGCGATCACCACGGTGTGGTGGACGGTCGGCTTCAACTTCCTGCTCTACCTGGCCGCGCTGCAATCGGTGCCCGACCACCTGTACGAGGCGGCCGCCATCGACGGCGCCGGGGCGTGGTCGCGGCTGTGGTCGATCACCCTGCCGCAGCTGCGCGGCACCACCGGGATCGTGGTCGTGCTCCAGCTGCTGGCCTCCATGAAGGTCTTCGACCAGATCTACATCATGACCAACGGCGGCCCGGACGACGCCACCACCCCGGTGCTGCTGCACGTCTACGACGTGGGCTTCACCGGTTACCGCATCGGCTACGGCGCGGCCATCTCGTTCCTGTTCCTGGCAATCGTGGTCGCGGTCTCCCTCGCCCAGCTCTGGTTCACCGCGCGCAGGAGGGCACAGCGATGAGCACCACCCTTGAGGCGGCCGTCCCCGCCGGACTCGCCCGGCGCGAGCGCGTGCGGCAGCGGCGCGAGGAGAACCGCAAGCGGCGGGCGCTCTCCCTCGGCCCCGGCCCCGTCCCCCGCGTGCTGGGCATGGCGGCGCTCACGCTGATGGCGGCGGTGTGGCTGCTGCCCTTCGCCTGGGCGCTGGTCACCTCGTTCAAGACGGAGCCGGACGCGATCGCGCTGCCGCTGAGCTGGATCCCCGCCGGCGGCTTCACCCTGGAGCAGTACGCGAGCCTGTTCGCGACCGGCAACATCCAGCGCTGGATGGTCAACAGCCTCGTGGTGGCGGTGGGCGTCACTGCGCTGACTGTGGTGGTGTCGGCGCTGGCCGCCTACGCGTTCTCGCGCACAATCTTCCGGGGGCGGCGGGTGCTGTTCTGGTGCACCGTCGCCGCCATCATGGTGCCGCCGCAGCTGATGATCGTGCCGCTGTTCCAGCAGATGGTGGGCTGGAACCTGGCCGACACCTACTGGGCGGTGATCCTGCCGCAGGTGGTGGCGCCGGTGATGGTCTTCATCCTCAAGCGCTTCTTCGACCGGATCCCGCGCGAGCTGGAGGAGGCGGCGCGGATGGACGGCGCGGGCAACTGGCGGGTGCTGTGGTCGGTGGTGCTGCCGCTGTCGCGCCCGATCCTGGCCGCCGTGGCGATCTTCGTGTTCATCAGCGCCTGGAACAACTTCCTGTGGCCGTTCATCGTCATCAGCGACCCCGACCTGATGACGCTGCCGGTGGGCATCCCCAACGTGCTCAGCGCCTACGGCACCGTGTACGCGCAGAACATGGCGGCGTCCATGGTGGCGGCGGCGCCGATGGTGCTGGTCTTCATGCTCTTCCAGCGCCAGATCGTCAGCAGTGTGGCCACCACCGGGCTGGGCGGGCAGTGACGCTCAGGGGCCGGGCGGGGCGATTGGGCCTGTACGACCCCATTACATCGATGTAAGACGGTATACGCAACGCTGGACTCGGTGACGGGATGTGACCATGGGTGCTGCACGGGAATCGAGGACCGGACGACCGCGTCGCCGGGGCCGGCGGCTCGCGGGGATCGTACTGGCGGCGGTGGCGCTGGCCGGGCTGGTGGCGGCGCCGTCGGCGGCGCAGCCCCCGCCGGCCGAACCCGTCCGGGCGGCCCCCGCGGAGTTCCGCAACCCGCTCAACCGGGGCGCCGACCCGACCATCGTCTACCACAACGACATGTACTACCTGTCGACCACCCAGGGCGACCGGCTGACCATCTGGCGCTCCCCCAGCCTCGCCGGGCTGGCCACGGCAGATCCGATCGACGTGTGGCGCGACAGCGACCCCAGCCGCAACACCGAGCTGTGGGCGCCGGCCCTGCACCGCTTCCCGCACGCCGACGGCGGCCACCGCTGGTACCTGTACTACACCGCCGCCGACAGCCGGATCTCCGACCCGGTCCAGCGCGACGCCAGCCACCGCCTGTACGTGCTGGAGTCGGCCGGCGACGACCCCGCCGGGCCCTACACCTTCCGCGGCCGCATCGCCGACTTCGGCGTCTACGCCATCGACGGCGAGCCGATCATGCACAACGGGCGGCCGTACTTCGTGTGGAGCAGCCCCGGCCGCGGCTTCTCCGGCGGCCCCCAGCAGCTCTACATCGCCGAGATGAGCAACCCCTGGACCGTCACCGGCGGCCGCGTCGCCCTGCCCAATGACGGCGGCTGCCCCGAGGTGCGCGAAGGCCCCACCCCGCTCTACGGCGACGACGGCCGCACCTTCCTCACCTACTCCACCTGCGACACCGGCCGACCCGACTACCAGATCTGGTCCCTGTCGCTGCCCGACGGCGCGAACCCGATGAACGCGTCGGCGTGGACCCAGCTGCCCGGCCCGCTGTTCTCCCGCAACGACGCGGCCGGCGTGTGGGGCCCCGGCCACCACTTCTTCTTCCGCTCCCCCGACGGCACCGAGGACTGGATCGCCTACCACGCCAAGAACACGTCCACCTACACCTACAGCTACCGCACCACCCGGGCCCAGCGGATCGGCTGGAACGCCGACGGCACGCCGAACCTGGGCACCCCGCTGGCGGCCGGCGCGACCCAGGCGCTGCCCTCCGGCGACCCGGGCCCGGGCGCGGTGGCGATCAACGACTCCTGGACCGGCGGCGGCAATCTCCAGGTCTCCTACAGCGGCGGCTGGACCTACGGATCCACCTGCGGCAACAGCTGCTTCTACGGCGACGACCACTACACGGCCCAGGCCGGCGCCACCGCCACCTTCCGCTTCACCGGCACCCGGATCGCGCTGTACTCCTCGGTGGACACCGACCACGGCACCGCGACCTTCTCCATCGACGGCGGCCCCCCTTCGGCGCCGGTCAGCTTCTACAGCTCCATCCGCGTCGGCGAGCAGCCGGTGTACGTGAGCCCCCGGCTGGGACCGGGCTCGCACACCCTCACCGTCCGGGTGACCGGCGAGCACGTCCCCGCCGCGTCCGACGCGATCGTCACCGTGGACCGCGCCGAGGTCTACGGCAGTCCCTGACCGGAGGGGCGGGGCCGGTGGCAGGCCCCGCCCCTCCCCGTCCGGTCCGGAGCACGGCATCCTTGGGCGGGTGAGGGAGACCCGCGGTGCCCCGCGCCGCATCCGCCTGCCGGGCGTGCTCGCCGCCCCGGCCGCGTTCGTGCTCACCCTGCTCACCGCCGCCTGGTGGGTGGCGGACTTCCTGCTGGCGGACTCGGGGCCGTTCCGTGCGCTGCGGATCCGGTCCGAGCGCGGGTTCGGGCCGGACGGGCGGCCGCTGCTGGTGCTGCGGATCTCCAACCGCACCTTGCAGCGGACGACCGTCACCGACTTCGGCCTGTGCGAGCGCCGTCGGCCGCTGCGCGGTACTCCCCGGTGGGAGCGGACCGCCGCCGAGCTGACCTGGCACGGCGAGCGACCGCTGCCGTGGGAGCTGTCAGGCTGGGAGACCGAGGAGTGCACCGTCGACCTGGGGCCGGACGGCACGGGCCCCGGCGCGGACCTGCTCGCGGAGTCGCGCTGCTATGTGCGTGGCTCCTACGGGACCTTCAGGGGCGACGCCGAGGGCTTCCCGCCGCTGCGGCGCGGCTCCTACGGGTGGTGGCGCCGCCGGCTGGGCGGCTGACCACCCCGACCGCACGATACCGGCGCCGCGCCGCGCCGCGGCGTGGTCGGCCCGGTGCGCCGCAACTACGATGGCTTAGGGCTTTCCGGCCCCGCGCCACGGGAACACCGGCACATTCCCAGGCGGTTGGCTGACGTGGCGGCCGCCACCGCGAGAGGTGGCTCCCCGCGAGGAGGGCTCCGCCCGGCGGAGGCCCGGCCCACGACGACGGAGGACGACGAGATGGCGCAGCAGGCACGCATCGGGGTCACCGGACTGGCCGTGATGGGCCGCAACCTGGCCCGCAACTTCGCGCGGCACGGCCACCCCGTGGCCGTGCACAACCGCACCGCCGCGCGCACCAAGGCGCTGGTCGACGAGTTCGGGCACGAAGGCGACTTCATCCCGGCCGAGACGGCCGAGGAGTTCGTGGCGGCGCTGGAGCGGCCCCGGCGGCTGGTCATCATGGTGAAGGCGGGCGCGCCCACCGATGCGGTGATCGAGGAGTTCGCGCCGCTGCTCGAACCGGGCGACATGATCATCGACGGCGGCAACGCCCACTTCCTCGACACCCGCCGCCGCGAGGCCGCGCTACGCGAGCGGGGGCTGCACTTCGTCGGCACCGGCATCTCCGGCGGCGAGGAGGGCGCGCTGCACGGCCCGAGCATCATGCCGGGCGGCTCGGCGGAGGCGTACCAGACGCTCGGCCCGATGCTGGAGGACATCGCGGCCACCGTCGACGGCACCCCGTGCGTCACCCACGTCGGGCCCGACGGCGCCGGCCACTTCGTGAAGATGGTGCACAACGGCATCGAGTACGCCGACATGCAGCTGATCGCGGAGTCCTACGACCTGCTCCGGCACGGCCTGGGCCTGGAGCCCGCCGCGATCGCCGAGGTCTTCCGCACCTGGGACTCCGGCCGGCTCGACTCCTACCTGATCGAGATCACCGCCGAGGTGCTGGCGCACTCCGACGCCGCCACCGGCCGCCCCTTCGTGGACGTGGTGCTGGACCAGGCCGAGCAGAAGGGCACCGGCCGCTGGACGGTGCAGGGCGCGCTCGACCTCGGGGTGCCGGTGTCGGGTATCGCCGAGGCCGTGTTCTCGCGCTCGCTGTCGGGCCACGCCGACCTGCGCGCGGCCGCGCGCGGGCTGCCGGGCCCCTCCGGCGAGCGGCTGTCGGGCGCCGACGCCGAGCGCTTCGCCGACGACGTCGAGCAGGCGCTGTACGCGTCCAAGATCGTCGCCTACGCGCAGGGCTTCCACCAGATCCAGGCGGGCAGCGCCGAGTACGGCTGGAGCATCGACCCCGGCCAGGTCGCCACCATCTGGCGGGGCGGCTGCATCATCAGGGCCGTGTTCCTCAACCGGATCACCGACGCCTACCGCAAGAACCCCGAACTGGCCACCCTGCTGGTCGACGACCACTTCGCCGAGGCGCTCGGCGCGGCGCAGGACGCTTGGCGCCGGGTGGTGGCCACCGCGGCGCGGCTGGGCGTGCCCACCCCCGGCTTCGCCACCGCGCTCGCCTACTACGACGGCCTGCGCGCCGAGCGGCTGCCGGCCGCCCTCACCCAGGCGCAGCGCGACTTTTTCGGCGCGCACACCTACCGGCGCGCCGACCGCGACGGCGTCTTCCACACGCTGTGGGGCGGCGACCGCTCCGAGACGACCGCCTGATCCCGGCCACCGCCGTGCGGGGCGCCGGACCGGTCCGGCGCCCCGCACGCCCTCGTGGTTCGGGCGCGCTCAGGGGGTGAGGTCGCGGCGGCGGAAGCCCGCCAGCCCGGCCGCGCCGAGCGCCAGCGCGAGCGCGGTCAGCCCGGCCAGCGGCGGCGCGGCGCCGGCGGCGCCGTCGAACAGGATGTCGGGCGCCAGGTAGAAGGGCGAGGCCCACATCACCGCCGCGTCCACCAGCTGGAACTCCCCCAGCAGGTCGACCAGCAGCATCAGCCCGAACACGCTCCAGCTCACCGCGGCCGCCCACCGGGGCAGCAGTCCGAACAGCGCGACGGCCACGCCCGCGAGCACCCAGACGGCGGGCAGGTAGGCGAGGGCGGCCGCGAGCACGACCGGCACCCGCCCGGCCACGTCGTCCACGGCGGCGCCGTAGCCCAGCCCGGCGCCCAGGCCCAGCGCGGCCAGCAGCACGGCCGGGCCGGCCAGCGCGAAGAACACGTGGCTCCCGGCCCAGCGCAGCCGCCCGACCGGGGTGGACAGCAGCGCCTCCACCCGTCCGTCGGTCTCCTCCGTGCGCAGCCGCAGCGCGACCATGATCGCGTAACCGGCGACGACCTGGCTGAGCACGTACAGGACGAACTGGAAGAAGACCGTCGCCACGTCGGCGCCGCCGCCGATCGTGGCCGCCAGTGCGGCGAACTGCGGCGTGTCCAGCTGCTCGTCCAGCCCGTTGACGGCCTGGCCGAAGGCGATGCCCAGCAGGGCGGCGCCGGCCGCCCCGGCCAGCAGCGCGCCGCGCTGCATCCGCCAGGCGAGCGCGAGGGTGCCGCGCAGCGACGGCGGCGCGGCGGCCGGTCCCGACCGGGCGGGCAGCAGCCCGGCGGCCAGGTCGCGGCGGGCGGAGAGCGCGAAGGCGGCACCGGCCAGCGCCGCCGTCAGCGCGACGGAGGGCAGCAGCACCGCCCAGTCGTCCCCGGCGTAGGCGCGGGTGAGCCGCGCCCAGCCCATCGGGGAGGCCCAGGCCAGGCCGCCGAGGGCGGGATCGGAGTCGGCGACGGCGCGCATCGCGAAGAAGACCGCGACCGCGCCGACGCCCAGGCCGCGTGCGGTGCCCGCCCCCTGGGTGAGCTGGGCGGCGAGCGCCCCGACCGCGGCGAACACTCCGCCCGCCGCCGCCATGGACAGCCCCAGCAGCAGCGAACCGCCCACCGGCAGCCCGGTGGCGGCCAGCCCGGCCGCCGCCAGCAGTGCGAGCAGCAGGTTGCCGCCGAGCACGACGGCCAGTGCGGCGGCCGGCGGCGCGGCGCGTCCGACAACGGTGGCGCCGAGCAGTTCGCGGCGGCCCGCCGCCTCCTCGACGCGGGTGTGCCGGACGACCAGCAGCAGGCTGACCGTGCCGCCGATCAGCGCGCCGGACATGCCGACGGTCCAGGCGGTGAGGCCGCCCACGGTGGGCGCGAAGATCTGGCCGCGCATGGCCAGCTGCGCCGGGTTGGCCATGGCCTGCGCGGTGAAGGCGGCCAGTTCGGCCGGGGTGGTGTAGAGGCGGGTGGTGCTGACCGAGATCGACGCGGGCAGCGCCGCCGACAGCGCGATCCACAGCGGCAGCAGCACCCGGTCGCGGCGCAGGATGAGCCGGATCAGTCCGCCGGTCCCGGCGAAGGCGGTCATCGTGCCGCTTCCGCGGCACGGCGGTCGGCGTCGGCCGGACGGGCGGTGTAGTGGCGCATGAATAGTTGTTCGAGGGTGGGTGGTTGGGCGGTGATGGTGGTGATGCCGTGGGTGGTGAGGGTGGTGAGGATGGTGTTGAGGT
>NZ_PVZC01000008.1 GCF_003002095.1 Allonocardiopsis opalescens
TGCGGATCTTCTACACGAGGGTCAATACAAAAGCATCAACCAAAATGCACTGGCTTTTAGCACACTGTTGAGTTCTCAAAACACAACCACCACACTGAGAAACCACCCGACTTCCGTCGAGCGCCCCTCAGGGCAACTTTCTTAATTTACCTTAGCAGCCGGCCCGAGTGCTAGTGCCCTCGTTGGCTGTTTCGGTGATCCTCACCCTACCCGAAGCGGAAGACCGCTCTGTACGTCGGTGAGGGGGTGCTGTGCGGTCCGGTTCCGGGGCCTTGCGGCTCCCGCCGTCCCGCGGCGCAGGAAGAACATTACGAGCGAAGGTGGAACGCGTCAAATCAGCGTTCGGCCCTGGGGAAGGGCCTGTCACGCCCGGGGTTCTCCCGCCGTCCGCCCCACACCGGGCGGGGGGGCATCGGTTGTCCTGCTTGTCTGACAGGGAGGGCCTACCCCTGCGTCCGTGGGTCAAAACACCGGAGGCGCCGCCGAAATTCCGCGACGGGGCCGTCCATGGGCGAGCACCAGGTCTCCACCTGCGCGGACACCGGCAGGCGGGAAGGTAGGAGCCTGTTCGGGCCGTCCGTCGGGCGGGTGTCCGATTCGTCCAAGCCGCCGCGCCGCGGGGATAGCCATACCCGCCACCATGAGTGTCGACCTGGCGCGCGCCGCCTCGTTCCTCGCCGGCCACGGCCGGCTGCTCGACCGGAGCCGATTCGGACTGCTGCTCGGCGAGGCGGAGCCGGACGCCGTGCTCGCCACCCTGGAGGGCTACCGCGATGACGACGGTGGTTGCGGCTGAGCTGCTCGCCGGCCGCGGCACTGGAGTGGCGCGGCTACGTGACGGTGGGCGCCGTGCTGATCCTGAAGCGGGCCGGACGGCTGCGGACGGGCTGAGCGGCGGGACCGCCGCCGCGGGCGGCGGGCAGACCTCTGCCTGGGACCTGGGGGGAACCCCTAGATCCAAGTATCCGGGAAAGGCGGCCGCCCTGGCAGGCCGCTTCTCCCGGCTGTGGACGGTGGGCGCCCTGCGGGCGGGTCGTCCACAGCCGGGAGTGCTGCGGCTTGCGGGCTCGGGCGGGTCGCTGCTACGGGCGGACCTCGACGCCGCCGATGCTGCGCTTGCCTCGGCGCAGGACCAGGTAGCGGCCGTGCAGCAGGTCGCCGGGGCCGGGCACGGCGTCGGCGTCGGCGATCTTGGTGTTGTTGAGGTAGGCGCCGCCCTCCTTGACGGCGCGGCGGGCCGCGGACTTGCTGGGGGTGAGCCCGGTCTCGGCGAGGAGGTCGACGACAGGCGGCAGGGCGCCGCCCTCGGCGGCGACCTCGGCCCTGGGCACCTCGGCGAGCGCGGCGGCGAGGGTGGGTTCGTCCAGCTCCTCCAGTGCGCCCTGGCCGAAGAGGGCGCGGCTGGCCGCGACGACCTTGGCGCACTCGTCGGCGCCGTGGACCAGTGTGGTCAGCTCCTCGGCGAGGGCGCGCTGGGCGGCGCGCGCGGCCGGGCGCTCGGCGGTCTGGCGCTCCAGCTCCTCGATCTCCGCGCGCTCCCGGAAGCTGAACACCTTGAGCAGTTTCGCGACGTCGCGGTCGTCGGAGTTGAGGAAGAACTGGTAGAGCGCGTACGGGCTGGTCAGCTCGCGGTCGAGCCAGACGGTGCCGGTCTCGGTCTTGCCGAACTTGGTGCCGTCGGCGCGTGTGATGAGCGTGGTGGACAGGGCGTGCACGCTGACGCCCTCAACGCGGTGGATCAGGTCGACTCCGGCCGTGATGTTGCCCCACTGGTCGCTGCCTCCCGTTTGCAGGGTGCAGCCGAAGCGGCGGTACAGCTGGAGGTAGTCCATGCCCTGGAGCACCTGGTAGCTGAACTCGGTGTAGCTGATCCCGGCGTCGGAGTTGAGGCGGCGCGCGACGGCGTCCTTGGTGATCATCTTGTTGACGCGGAAGTACTTGCCGACGTCGCGCAGGAACTCGATGGCCGACAGCGACGAGGTCCAGTCGAGGTTGTTCGCCATCCGCGCCGCGCTCGGGCCGGAGAAGTCCAGGAAGGGCTCGATCTGGACGCGGATGCGGTCGACCCAGCCCGCGACGACGGCCGGGTCGTTGAGGGTGCGTTCGGCCGTCGGCTTGGGGTCGCCGATCAGGCCGGTGGCGCCGCCGACGAGTCCGATGGGGCGGTGCCCGGCGAGCTGGAGGCGGCGCAGGGTGAGGATCTGCACCAGGTTGCCCAGGTGCAGGCTCGGCGCCGTGGGGTCGAATCCGCAATAGACGGTGACCGGGCCGGAGGCGAGCGCCTTGCGCAGCTCGTCCAGGTCGGTGGAGTGGGCGATCAGCCCGCGCCATTCGAGGTCGTCGATGATGTCGGTCACGGTCGTCATCCGTCTGCTCGGTTGCTCGTGGGTCGGTCCCTCCCACGGTATCGGCAACGGCGCTGCCGCCGCTCGCGCGTTTCGGGCGGGGCGGCTCAGGGCGCGGGGACGAAGAAGCGGTGACCGCCCTCGGCGGGGAGCAGCCAGGCGCCGCCGTCGGTCCATTCGACGGCGAAGGGCGCCCAGTCGCCGGACCCGGCGGCCCGCACCCGCAGCGGGCCGGCGGCGAGCACCCCGTCGTCCGCGAGGGTGAAGCCGTACCGGGTCAGCTCGCGGTTGAGCGCGGACTGCTGCTCGACCACCAGGACCAGGCCCGCCTCGTCCGGCGCCCGGACGCGCTGGATCTCTTGGACGGGGCCCCAGACCGTGCCGGCGCCCAGGTACAGTCCGGCGCCGAGGACCACGACGAGCAGGGCGGCGGTCGCGGCCGCGGCGCGCCGGTAGCCGGGCCGGAAGCCGCGGGCCGGGCCGGGGCGGGGCACGGTCACCACACTCCGGGGAAGCGCTCGGCCGGCACCCAGACCTGGTGCCCGGACTCCAGCCGGGCCAGCACGCCGTCCTCGGCCCATTCGACGGCCGCGACGGCCGCGGTCCCGCCGGGCGGCTCGATGCCGACGGTGTGCGGCGCGGCGAACCACCGCTGCCCCGTGGCGCCGGTGACGCCGGCGCGGCTGCCGACGCGCAGTTCGTAGCCGTCGGCGCCCAGTGGGCAGGGCGTGCGCACCAGGGCGAGGGTGACGGGGAGCGGTTCGCCGGCGCCGTCCAGGGTGTAGCGGCGGCCGGCGTCGGCGGAGTCCGACAGGTGGACGACGTCCTCGCGCCGGAGGCCGTCGAGGGCGAGCAGCGCGCCCGCGAGGACCGCGGCCGCCAGGACCAGGCCGGTGAGCACGCCGAGGGCGGTGCCGGTGGCGCGGGCCGCTCCCCCGCCCCGCTCGGCCTCGGCCGCGCCGCTCGCCGGATCGGGGTCGTCGTGCACGTGACTCATGACGTTCCGCCGGGGCGCGGGGTTCCGGCGCGCCGCCGGGGAGTGTGCCGCCGGTACGGGGAGACGGTGGCGTCGCCGGACAGGTGGAAGCGCCAGGGCAGTTCCGCGGCGGTGGAGATGCCGGTACGGGGTCCGGCGACGACGCGGTCGGACGGCGCCGGCTCGCCGGGCAGGACGCGCAGCGGCCCGTCGGGGTCGCACACGTCCAGGCCGTTGTGGCGCAGGTCCAGGCCGAGGGCCTGGGCGAGCCGGGCGGGGCCGCGGGCGAGTTCGCGGTCGGGGCGGGCGGCCGCCGCGGCGCCCCGCCGGGCCCTGGCCTGCTCGACGCCGGCCACGACCTCGCCGGCCCGCAGCAGCACCGCCGAGGCGGTGCCCTCCGGGCGGCAGACCAGGTTCAGGCAGTGGTGCATGCCGTAGGTGAAGTACACGTAGGCGTGCCCGGGCGGCCCGAAGGTGGCGGCGTTGCGCGGGGTGCGGCCCCGGTAGGAGTGCGCGGCGGGGTCCTCGCCCTGCCCCTCGTACGCCTCCACCTCGGTGATGCGCACGGCGACGGCGCCCTGCGGCGTGCGGTGCTCGATGACGCGGCCGATCAGCAGCGGGGCGACGTGCTCGGCGCGGCCGTCGAAGAAGGCGCGCGGCAGCGGGGACTGCGGTGGCGGTGGGGGCACCGCGCCAGGCTAGTGCCCCTCGGCTTTGCCGATCCAGGCGCGGTGCTCGGCCTGCTCGGCGCGGACCCGCTCCAGCTGCTCGGCGACGCGGGCGGGGGCGGTGCCGCCCTGGCCGTCGCGCGAGGCCAGCGAGCCGGCCACGGTGAGCACCTCGCGGACGCCGGGGGTGAGCAGCGGGGAGATACCGGCGAGTTCGCCGTCGGTGAGGTCCCACAGCTCCACGCCGCGCTCCTCGCAGCGGCGCACGCAGGCTCCGGCCAGCTCGTGGGCGGTGCGGAACGGGACGCCCTGGCGGACCAGCCACTCGGCGACGTCGGTGGCCAGCGCGAAGCCCTGTGGCGCCAGTTCGGCCATGCGCCCGGTGTTGAAGGTCAGGGTGGCGACCATGCCGGTGAAGGCGGGCAGCAGCAGCGCGAGCTGGTCGGCGGCGTCGAAGACCGGCTCCTTGTCCTCCTGGAGGTCGCGGTTGTAGGCGAGCGGGAGGCCCTTGAGGGTGGTGAGCAGGCCGGCGAGGTCGCCGATGAGGCGGCCGCTCTTGCCGCGCGCCAGTTCGGCGATGTCGGGGTTCTTCTTCTGCGGCATGATCGAGGAGCCGGTGGCGAAGGCGTCGTGCAGGGTGACGAAGGAGAACTCCTTGGTCGCCCAGAGGATGATCTCCTCCGACAGGCGGGAGAGGTCCACGCCGATCATGGCGGTGACGAACGCGAACTCCGCGACCACGTCGCGGGCGGCGGTGCCGTCGATGGAGTTGTGCACGGCGCCGTCGAAGCCGAGTTCGGCGGCGACCTCGGCCGGGTCCAGGCCGAGGGAGGACCCGGCGAGCGCGCCGGAGCCGTAGGGCGACACCGCCGCGCGGCGGTCCCAGTCGCGCAGCCGCTGCACGTCGCGCAGCAGCGGCCAGGCGTGGGCGAGCAGGTGGTGGGCGAGCAGCACGGGCTGGGCGTGCTGGAGGTGGGTGCGGCCGGGCAGGGCGGCGCCGGGGTGGGCGGCGGCCTGGTCGGCGAGCGCGCCCACCAGGTCCAGGACGCCGTCGGCGATGGACCTGGCCTGCTCGCGCAGGTACATGCGGACCAGGGTGGCGATCTGGTCGTTGCGGGAGCGGCCGGCGCGCAGCCGGCCGCCGAGTTCGGGGCCGACGCGCTCGATGAAGCCGCGCTCCAGGGCGGTGTGCACGTCCTCGTCGGCGGGCCTGGGGGTGAAGGTGCCGTCGGCGACGTCGGATTCCAGGCGGTCCAGGCCGTCCAGGGTGCCGGCGAGTTCATCGCGGTCGAGCAGCCCGGCGCGGTGCAGGGCGCGGGCGTGCGCGCGGGAGCCGGCGATGTCGTGGCGGGCCAGCCGCCAGTCGAAGTGGGTGCTCAGCGAGAGCGCGGCCAGGGCGTCGGCGGGTCCGTCGGCGAACCGGCCGCCCCACAGGCGCAGGGCGGGCTGCTGCTCGTCAGCCACGGTGGAGGGGTCCTCACGGGTCGGGGCCCGCGGGGCGGGCCGGGGCGGGTGCGGGTGTCCCCCATGGACGCGGGCGGTCCGCGGCCATGGGGGGGTGCGGCGGCGTCAGCCCTGCCGGCGGTCGCGCTCGGCGGCGATCTTGGCGGGCATGGACCAGATGTCGACGAAGCCCTTGGCGAGGGTCTGGTCGTAGGTGTCGCCGGTGTCGTAGGTGGCGAGCTGGTAGTCGTAGAGCGCCGAGGGGCTGCGCCGGCCGGTGACGACCGCGCGGCCGCCGTGCAGCACCAGGCGCACCTCGCCGCTGACGTGCCGGTTGGCCTGGTCGATGAAGCCGTCCAGGGCCTCCTTGAGCGGGGAGAACCACAGGCCGTCGTAGACGAGTTCGCCCCAGCGCTGGTCGACGGTGCGCTTGAAGCGGGCCAGCTCGCGCTCGACGGTGACGTTCTCCAGCTCCTGGTGGGCGGCGATCAGCGCGATGGCGCCGGGCGCCTCGTAGACCTCGCGGCTCTTGATGCCGACCAGGCGGTCCTCGACCATGTCGATGCGGCCGACGCCCTGCTCGCCGGCGCGCCGGTTCAGCTCCTCGATGATCTGCAGCGGGGTCAGCTCCTTGCCGTCGATGGCGGTGGGGACGCCCGCCTCGAAGGTGAGGACCAGTTCGTCGGCCTCGCGCGGGACGGCGGGGTCGCTGGTGTAGGAGTAGACGTCCTCGATGGGGCCGTTCCAGATGTCTTCGAGGAAGCCGGTCTCGACGGCGCGGCCCCACAGGTTCTGGTCGATGGAGTAGGGCGACTTCTTGGTGACGTCGATCGGCAGGCCCTTCTCGGCGGCGAAGGCGATGGCCTTGTCGCGGGTCATGCCGGAGTCGCGCACCGGGGCCAGGACGCGCAGTCCGGGGGCGAGGGCGGCCAGGCCGGCCTCGAAGCGCACCTGGTCGTTGCCCTTGCCGGTGCAGCCGTGCGCCACCATGGTGGCGTTGTGGTACTGGGCGGCATTGGCGAGGTGCTTGACGATCAGCGGCCGCGACAGCGCCGACACCAGCGGGTAGCGGTCCATGTAGAGGGCGTTGGCGCGCAGGGCGGGCAGGCAGAAGTCGGTGGCGAACTCGTCCTTGGCGTCGGCCACGACGGCCTCGACGGCGCCGCAGTCGATGGCGCGCTGCCGGATCGTCTCCAGGTCCTCGCCGCCCTGGCCGCAGTCGATGGCGACGGCCACCACCTCGGCTCCGGTCTCCTCGGCGATCCAGCCGATCGCCACGGAGGTGTCGAGTCCTCCTGAGTACGCGAGTACGACGCGCTCGGTCACGGGTTGTCTCCTTGCTGGAACGGGGTCGTCATGTGGGTGGCTGCGTGGAGCCGGGGGCGGTGGCCGCCTCAGGGCCGGTCGGCGGGCTCCGTGCCCGACCGGCCCTCGCTACGTCGGTCGGCCAGGGCCAGCAGCGCGGCGGCGAGGTCGCCGCCGCCCGCGGGGTCGCGGCTGATGACCAGGATGGTGTCGTCGCCGGCGATCGTGCCGAGCACCGAGCGCCAGTCGGCGTGGTCGATGGCGGAGGCGAGGAACTGCGCGGCGCCGGGCGGGGTGCGCACGATCACCATGTTCGCGGACGCCTCGGCGGAGACCAGCAGTTCGGCGCCGATCCGGGCCAGCCGGGCGTTGGGCGCCTCGGCGGGGCCGCCGCGCAGCTGGGCGCGGGGCAGCCGCTGGCCGCCTTCACCAGGGAGAACGTATACCAGCGACCCGTCTATGGTACGCAGTTTCACCGCGCCGAGCTCGTCGAGGTCGCGGGAGAGCGTGGCCTGGGTGACCTGGACGCCGGCGTCGGCGAGCCGGGCGGCCAGCTCGCTCTGGGAGCGCACGTCGTTGCGGGTGAGCAGCTCGGTGATCCTGGCGTGCCTGGCCGCCTTGGTGAGCGGGGCGGCGGCGCTGTCGGGGGCGGTCATCGCGGGTCCTGGCCGGTGAGGAAGCACAGCAGCGCCTTCTGGGCGTGCAGCCGGTTCTCGGCCTGGTCCCACACGGCGCTGCTCGGGCCGTCGATGACGGCGGCGGTGATCTCCTCGCCGCGGTGGGCGGGCAGGCAGTGCAGGACGACGGCGCCGGGCGCGGCCAGGGCGAGCTTGGTTTCGTCCAGTCGGTAGGGCAGGAAGGCGGTGTGCGGGCGGGCGGCGCCGTCGGGGCCTTCCTGGCCCATCGAGGTCCACACGTCGGTGGCGAGCACGTCGGCGCCTTCGGCGGCGGCCGCGGGGTCGTCGAGGACGGTGGCGGAGCCGCCGGTGGCGGCGGCGATCTCGGCGGCGCGGGCCAGCACGGCGGGGTCGGGGCGGTGGCCGCCGGGGCAGGCGACGCGGACGTGCATTCCGGCGGTGGCACCGCCGAGCAGGTAGGAGTGGGCCATGTTGTTGGCGCCGTCGCCGAAGTAGGCCAGGACGGCGCCGGCCAGCCGCCCCTGGCGCTCGCGGACGGTCTGCAGGTCGGCGAGGATCTGGCAGGGGTGGAATTCGTCGGTGAGGGCGTTCACCACCGGGACGCGGCTCGCGCCGGCCATCGCCTCGACGCGGTCCTGGCCGAAGGTGCGCCAGACGATCGCGGCGACCTGGCGGTCCAGCACGCGGGCGGTGTCCTCGATCGGTTCGCCGCGGCCGAGCTGGCTGCTGCCGGCGTCGATGACCAGCGGCTGGCCGCCGAGTTCGGCGATGCCGACGGCGAAGGACAGCCGGGTGCGGGTGGAGGGCTTGTCGAACAGGACGGCCACCGTGCGGGGGCCGGCCAGCGGGCGGTGCCCGTGGCGGTCCTTCTTGAGCCTGTCGGCGAGGTCGAGCACCTCGGTCTGCTCGGCGGGCGACAGGTCGTCGTCGCGGAGGAAGTGCCGGGTCATGGGGTGCCTCCGCTGGTGGCCGCGGTGTCGAGGATGCCGGGGAGCGCCGCGAGGAAGGCGTCGGCCTCGGCGCGGGTGATGACGAGCGGCGGGGCCAGCCGGACGGTGCCGGGGGCGACCGCGTTGACGAGGAAGCCGGCGTCGGCGGCGGCCCGCTGCACCTGGGCCGCGATCGGGCGGGTGAGCGGGACGCCCAGCCACAGGCCGCTGCCGCGCACCCCGGCGACGAGGGGGTGGGCGGTGGCGCGGATGCCGTCGGCGAGCCGGGCGCCGACCTCGGTGGCGCGGGCCAGCAGGCCGTCGGTGTCGATGGTGTCGATGACGGCGAGCGCGGCGGCGGCGGCGACGGGGTTGCCGCCGAAGGTGGAGCCGTGGTCGCCGGTGCCGAAGGCGGTGCCGTAGCGGCCGATGCCGACGCAGGCGCCGATCGGGAGGCCGCCGCCCAGGCCCTTGGCCAGGGTGATGATGTCGGGGACGACGCCGGCGGCCTGGTGGGCGAACCAGTGGCCGGTGCGGCCGAGGCCGCTCTGGATCTCGTCCAGGACGAAGGCGGCGCCCGCCGCGGAGGTGATCTCTCGCACCTGGGCCAGGTACCCGGCGGGCGGCTCGACGATCCCCGCCTCGCCCTGGGTGGGCTCGACGAAGACGCCGGCGCACCGCTCGGTGACGGCCGCGCGCAGCGCCTCGGCGTCGCCGTAGGGGACGAAGCGCACGTCGACGCCGAAGGGGCCGAAGGGCTCGCGGATGGCGGGCTTGCCGGTGAGGGCGAGGGCGCCGGAGGTGCGGCCGTGGAAGGCGTCGGAGGTGGAGACCAGGTAGTCGCGGCCGGGGCCGGCGGCGCGCTTGACCAGCTTGAGGGCGGCCTCGTTGGCCTCGGTGCCGGAGTTGGCGAAGAAGACCCTGCCGTCGGCGCCGAGCAGGCCGAGCAGCCGCTCGGCCAGGTCGACCTCGCCGGGGTGCAGGTAGAGGTTGCTGGTGTGGGCGAGGGTGGCGACCTGGGCGGAGACCGCGTCGACCAGGGCCGGGTGGGCGTGGCCGAGGGATGAGACGGCGATTCCGGCGACGAGGTCGAGGTAGGCGCGGCCGTCGGCGTCCCAGACCCTGCAGCCCTGGCCGCGCACCAGGGCGAGCGGCGGGGTGCCGTAGGTGGGCATCAGCGCGGCACCGAACCGCCCTTGCAGTTCGGCGGTGCGCGGCCCGGTGCCCGCGGCCTGCGGGGTGTGGGCCTGCTGGGCGGTCATCGGGCTCCCTCCCGTGGGGTGTGGCCGCTGCCGAGGGGCGCGGGGTGCACGTCGGGGTCGGGGTCGGGGTCCGGCACGACCATGGTTCCGACCCCTTCGTCCGTGAAGACCTCCAGGAGCATGGAGTGCGGGACGCGGCCGTCCAGGACGTGGGCCTGGGGGACGCCGCCGCGCACGGCGCGCAGGCAGGCCTCCATCTTGGGGACCATGCCGGCCGACAGCGAGGGCAGCAGGTCTTCCAGTTCGGCGG
This sequence comes from Allonocardiopsis opalescens, assembly GCF_003002095.1. Classification (GTDB taxonomy): domain Bacteria; phylum Actinomycetota; class Actinomycetes; order Streptosporangiales; family Streptosporangiaceae; genus Allonocardiopsis; species Allonocardiopsis opalescens. The sequence goes on from NZ_PVZC01000008.1 coordinate 9,817, forward strand.
CGGTGAGGCGGCTGATCAGGTCGTCGGTGTCGGGCCAGTCGGCGAACAGGCCCTCGACGTCGGTGAGGACGATCAGCTTGGCGGCGTCCAGGGCGGCGGCGAGCGCGGCGGCGGCCGTGTCGGCGTTGACGTTGTAGACGCCGCCGTCGGCGCCGCGGGCGACGCTGGCGATGACGGGGATGCGGCCGTCGTCGAGCAGGCTGCGCACCGCGCCGGTCTCGACCCGCACCACCTCGCCGACCATGCCGATGTCGACGGGTTCGCCGTCGACCAGGGCGTGCTTGCGCTCGGCGGTGAACAGGTGGGCGTCCTCGCCGGACATGCCGACGGCGAAGGGGCCGTACTGGTTGACCAGGCCGACCACGTCGCGGTTGACCTGGCCGACCAGCACCATCCGGACCACGTCCATGGTCTCGGGGGTGGTGACCCGCAGTCCGGCGGTGAAGTGCGAGCGGACGCCGAGGCGGTCGAGGTGGGCGTTGATCTGGGGGCCGCCGCCGTGCACGACGACGACGCGGATGCCGGCGTAGCGCAGGAAGACGATGTTCTGCGCGAAGACCTCGCGCAGTTCCCGGTCGGCCATGGCGTGGCCGCCGTACTTGACGACGACCGTGCGGCCGTGGAAGCGCTGCATCCAGGGCAGCGCCTCGATGAGGGTGGCGGCGCGGCCGGCGAGGGCGTCGACGCGGCGGGCCCGCTGGGCGGCGGTCTCGTCCAGGACGAGAGGGCCTTCGGTCTCGGTGCTCATGTCGAGTACGCCGAGTTCTCGTGGACGTAGTCGGCGGTGAGGTCGGTGGTCCAGATGGTCGCGGCGTCGCTGCCGGCGGCGAGGTCGACGGTGATGGTGACCTCGCGGCCGCGCATGTCGACCTTTGCTCGGTCGTCGCCGACGGTGCCGCCGCGGCAGATCCAGACGCCGTTGATGGCGACGTTGACGCGGTCGGGTTCGAAGGCGGCGTCGGTGGTGCCGACGGCGGACAGCACCCGGCCCCAGTTGGGGTCCTCGCCGTGGACGGCGCACTTGAGCAGGGCGCTGCGGGCGACGGCCCGGCCGGCGGCGACGGCGTCGGCCTCTCCGGCGGCGCCGACGACCTCGATGGCGATGGACTTGCTGGCGCCCTCGGCGTCGGTGATGAGCTGGCGGCAGAGGTCGGCGCAGACGGCGGTGACCTGCTGCTGGAACTCGGCGAGCTCGGGGGTGGTGCCGCTGGCGCCGCTGGCCAGCAGCAGCACGGTGTCGTTGGTGGACATGCAGCCGTCGGTGTCGACGCGGTCGAAGGTGGTGGCGGTGGCGGTGCGCAGCACCGCGTCGAGCTGCTCGGCGGGCAGGTCGGCGTCGGTGGTGATGACGCAGAGCATGGTGGCGAGTGCGGGGGCGAGCATGCCGGCGCCCTTGGCCATGGCGCCGACGGTGTAGCCCTCGCCGCGGCGGAAGGCGAACTTGGCGACGGTGTCGGTGGTGCGGATGGCGTCGGCGGCGTTGATGCCGCCGTCGCGGGAGGCGGCGGGGACGGCCTCGTCCAGGCCGGCCAGCAGGGCGTCCATCGGCAGCCGCTCGCCGATCAGGCCGGTGGAGCAGACCGCGATCTCGGCGGCGGAGTCGTCGAGCAGCGCGGCGGCGTGCTCGGCGGTGGTGTGGGTGTCGGTGAAGCCGTCGGCGCCGGTGCAGGCGTTGGCGCCGCCGGAGTTGAGGACGACGGCTCGGACCCTGCCGCCGCGCAGCACCTGCTGCGACCACAGGACGGGGGCGGCCTTCACCCGGTTGGCGGTGAACACGCCTGCGGCGGCGCGCGAGGGGCCGTCGTTGACCACGACGGCGACGTCGCGCGAGCCGCTCGGCTTGAGGCCGGCGGCCACGCCTGCGGCGCGGAATCCCAGCGGAGCGGTGACGCTCACGGTGTCTCCCTATGTTCCCGGTACTGCTCGGTGGTCGCCGTCCGGCCTGGGGCCGGGGGCGCCTGGCGGCGGCGGTGCGCCCGCGCCTGTGCACGGGCCGTCCGGTTCCGGACGCCGTCGTCCACAACCGGGGCCGGCCCCGCGCGCGGCGCACCCCGCGGCGGAATGATGGTGTGCAGGGGTGTCCCCCCGGGGTGGGCGGGGGTGGGTCTTCATGGGGCGGGGTGCCGGGGCGGCGGAAGGCGTCATGGGGCCAGGCCCGTGGTGGGGAGGCCGGTGGTCTCGGGGAGGCCGAGGGCGATGTTGGCGCTCTGCACGGCGCCGCCCGCGGTGCCCTTGGTGAGGTTGTCGATGGCGGCCACCGCCACGATCCGGCCGGCCGCCTCGTCCAGGGCCGCCTGCACCAGCACGGTGTTGGCGCCGAGGGTGGCCGAGGTGGCGGGCCAGCCGCCCTCGGGGAGCAGGCGGATGAAGGGCTCGCCGGCGTAGGCGTCCTGGTAGGCGGCGCGCAGCCGCGCGGCGGTGGTGCCGGGGCGCGCCGGGGCCGAGCAGGTGGCCAGGATGCCGCGCGGCATCGGCACCAGCATCGGGGTGAACGACACCCGCACCGGCCGCCCGGCCGCGGCGGTGAGGTTCTGCGCGATCTCGGGGGTGTGGCGGTGGGTGCCGGCCATGCCGTAGACGCTGGCCGAGCCCATCACCTCGCTGCCGAGCAGGTGGGGCTTTGGCGCCCTGCCCGCGCCCGAGGTGCCGGAGGCGGCCACCACGACGACGTCGGCCTCGGCCAGCCCGGCGGTGAGCGCGGGCAGCACGGCGAGGGTGGCCGCGGTCGGGTAGCAGCCGGGCACCGCGATCCGGCGGGCGGTGCGCAGCCGCTCGCGGGCGCCGGGCAGCTCGGGCAGGCCGTAGGGCCAGGTGCCGGCGTGCGGGGTGCCGTAGAAGCGCTGCCAGTCGCCGGCGTCGGCGAGGCGGAAGTCGGCGCCGCAGTCCACGACCAGGGTGTCGGGCCCCAGCCGCGCGGCGAGCGCCGCGGACTGGCCGTGGGGCAGGGCCAGGAAGACGACGTCGTGGCCGGCCAGGGCGTCGGGGGTGGTGGCTTCCAGGACGCGGTCGGCCAGCGGGGCCAGGTGCGGCTGGAGCTCGCCCAGTCGGGTGCCGGCGTTGCCGCCCGCGGTGAGCGCGCCGATCTCGATGCGGGGGTGGCCGAGCAGCAGCCGCAGCAGTTCGCCGCCGGCGTACCCGCTGGCCCCCGCGACCGCGGCCCGCATGCCCATGGCGCCCCTCCCCCGTCGGCTCTTCGGCCCTTTCCGCGCTCTACGGTAACGGAACACTATGCATTCTGTCGAATGTTCATGCAGTGAGCTTGATCATCCGTAACGGGGGCCGAACCTGTCCGATACGTCCCGGAAACGGCCCGCCCGTACAACCGAAGCCGCGCCCGAGGCGCGCACCGGCCGCGTCAGGCCAGGTGGAGCGGCTCGACAGAGAGGATCGGCATGCCAGCACACGACCACGACGAAGCGGGTGCGGAGGCCAGACGCACCCTGATCGACGGCCTCGGCCGGCGCGGGTTCTTCCGGGCGGCCGCCACCGTCGGCGCCGCCGGGGCCGGCGCGCAGCTGCTGGGCGCGGCCCCCGCCGCGGCCTCGGCCCGTCCCGCCGGCTCGCCGCCCGGCGTCGGACTGGACGTGCTCCAGCCCGGCGCCGGCCCGATCCGCGGACGGTACCTGGAGTCCACCCCCGAGACCGTCAGCTGGGGGCTGATGCCCAACCGGCGCAGCCGCCCGGCGCTGCGGGTGGACTCCGGCACCGTGGTGACGATCGACACCGTCTCGCACGAGGGCGTCCTGGCCGACCAGGGCCGCGACCCCGACGGCTACTTCGGCGACCACGGCGTGCCGCGCGAACGGGTGCTCGCCGACGCCCGCGCGATCGCCGCCTCCGGCATCGAGCACGACCCCGCGTCCATGGGCCCGCACGTCATCACCGGGCCGATCGACGTACGCGGCGCGCGCCCCGGCGACGTGCTCAAGGTGGAGGTGCTGGACCTGCGCACCCGGGTGCCCTACGGGGTGGTGTCCAACCGGCACGGCCGCGGTGCCCTGCCGGGCGAGCTGCCCGAGGACATCGTCGGCGACCCGTCGACGGCGCCCTACCTGAACGAGGGCGGCAACATCTCGGTGTTCACCCCGCTGGTGCGGCGGCGCGGCTCGGTGCTGGCGGAGCTGCCGGCGGGAACGGCGGCGGTGCGGTTCCCGCTCAGTCCCTTCCTGGGGATCATGGGCGTCGGCACCGACACCTTCGAAGCGGTGAACTCGATCCCGCCGACCGTCGCGGGCGGCAATCTCGACATCAACGAGCTCGGCGTCGGCTCGGTGCTGTACCTGCCGGTGCAGCTGCCGGGGGCACAGTTCGTCGCTGCCGACCCGCACTTCGCCCAGGGCGACGGCGAGGTCGCGCTGACCGCGCTGGAGGGCTCGCTGCGGGCGACGCTGCGGCTCACCCGGATCCGGCCGGGAGGCGACGCCCCCGCGATCGCCTTCGACCGGCCCTTCGCCGAGACCGACGAGCACTGGATCCCGATCGGACTGTCGGACTGGCACGCCGGATCGTCGCTCTCGCTGGACACCGCGATGAAGGAGGCCGTCCGCAACGCGCTGCGGTTCCTGACCGAGGAGCACGGCATGGCCCCCGCCGTCGCCTACGCCTACCTGTCGGCCGCGACCGACTTCGAGGTGTCGCAGGTGGTGGACCGCACCACCGGCATCCACGCGCTGATCCGCAAGGCGGACTTCGCGGACTGAGCCGTGGCGGGCCCGGTCCGCTCGGGGCGGCCGGGCCCGCCACCACTGTGGCGCAGGCGCCTTCGCCGCCGTGTCCGCGGCGGGTAACGGTGTCGCGGCATTGTCAGGATCTCGTGACATTGGGCGGGTGTGCGAGGCCGCCGACCCCGGTGGGGTGATAATGGCGGGCGTGACTGCGATCCTGCTGGTGGAAGACGATCCGTCGGCGCGCATCGGGCTCGAACTGGCGCTGAGCCGCCAGGGCCACACCGTGACGGCGCGCTCCACCGGCGAGGAGGCCCTCGACGCCGTGCGCACGCAGCGCCCCGAACTGGTGGTGCTCGACGTGATGCTGCCCCGCATGGACGGCTTCGAGGTGTGCCGCCGGATCCGCAGCCGCGACCAGCTGCCGATCATCCTCCTCACCGCGCGCAGCGACGACCTGGACGTGATCGTGGGTCTGGAGGCGGGGGCCGACGACTACGTCGTCAAGCCGGTGGAGCCGCGGGTACTGGACGCGCGCATCCGCGCGGTGCTGCGCCGGGCGGAGAGCACGCCGCTGAGCCGGTCGACCTACGGCGACATCGTGCTGGACCGGGCCGCGCTGAAGGTGACCAAGGGCGGGCAGGACGTGCACCTGACCTCCACCGAGCTGCGGCTGCTGCTGGAGCTGACCCGCAACGCCGGGCAGGTGATGAGCCGCCAGCAGCTGCTGCGGGAGGTCTGGGACCACGACTACCTGGGCGACTCCCGGCTGGTCGACGCCTGCGTGCAGCGGGTGCGCGCCAAGATCGAGCCCGACCCGGCCGCACCGACCCTGATCCAGACCGTGCGCGGCTTCGGCTACCGCTTCGCCGCACCGTGAGGCCCGGGCGCGCCCCCGGCGAACCGTCGGCGCCCGCACCCTCGGACGCGCCCGCGCCCTCAGACGCCGCCGCGCGCTCCGATCCGCCCGGGGCCGATCCGCCCAGGGAGGCCGATCCGCCCGCGGCGGCCGCCCCGCCCGGCACCGATCCGCCGCCCGATGCCCCCGCTCCCGGTTCCGCCCCTCGCGACACGGTTCCGCCCGACTCCCCCGCATCCCCCTCCCGCCCAGGGGGGCGACCCCACATCCAGTATCCCGCGCCGAAGTCGCGTGTCGCGAGGGCCGGGCGGGGGCTGTGGACAAGGCTGGTCCGCGCGGTGCGCCTGTGGACGGGCGGCGTGCGCGGCGGGGCGGTCCGTGGTAGCGGGACCGGGCGGCGCTGGTGGCGGGCGCCGGTGCTGCGCTCGCTGCGGTCGCGGCTGATCATCACCTTCACGCTGGTCGCGCTGACCTCGACGGTGCTGGTGTCAGTGTTCACCTACGCGCTCGTGCGCAACCAGCTGCTCGAACCCGCCCAGGACGCCGCGCTCAACCATGTGCGCGAGGTCCTCGCCTACCAGGCGTCGCCGGAGCTGCTGCGCACACCCGACGGCCCGCCCGACGACACGCTGGAGGACCTGGCCCAGGAGCTGCGCGCGGGCAGCAACGGCAGTGTGCTGATGACCTTCGAGGACGAGGTGCGGGTGATGGACCGCTTCGGCCCGGCCGACGTGCCGCCCGAGCTGGCCGCCCTCGCCGAGACCGATATCGGCTTCCAGCGCGTCCAGCAGCCCGACGGGCCCTGGGTGGTCATCGGCACCCGGGTGCACGTCCCCAGCGCCGCCAGCCAGACCGGCATGCCGAGCCCGCTGCGCGTCTACGTGTTCATCTCCCTCAACGAGCAGCAGCAGGAGCTGGACCGGCTGGAGCAGACCTTCACCCGCACCGGCGCCGCCGCCGTCGGCTGCGCGCTGGTGATCGGCGCGGTGCTGGCGGCCAGCGTCCTCAAGCCGGTGCGGCGCTTCCGCGACGCCGCCCGCCGCCTGGGCCTCGGCCACCTCGACACCCGCGTCGAGGTGCGCGGCGGCGACGAGCTGGCCGACCTGGCGCACACCTTCAACGAGAGCGCGGTGGCGCTGCAGCGGGCCGTGGAGGAGCTGCGCCGGATGGAGGCCAACGCCCGCCGCTTCGCCGCCGACGTCTCCCACGAGCTGCGCACCCCGCTGACCGCGATGACCGCCGTCAGCGACGTGCTGGAGGAGGAGTCCGAGCGGCTGCCGCCCGACACGCAGACGGCCGCGCGGCTGGTCGCGTCGGAGACCAGGCGGCTGCACCGGCTGGTGGAGGACCTGCTTGAGATCAGCCGCCTGGACGCGGGCGTGAGCGCGCTCTCCCCCGACGACGTCGCGGTGGGCGAGGCGCTGCGCGAGTGCCTGCGGGCGCGTGGTTGGACCGACCGGGTCGACATCGACGCGCCCGCCGAGCTGCGGGCCCGGGTCGACCCGCGCCGCTTCGACGTGATCGTGGCCAATCTGGTCGGCAACGCGCTGCGCCACGGCGCGCCGCCGGTCACCGTCACGGCGCGGGCGGCCGAGGACGCGGACCTGGAGATCACCGTCCGCGACCACGGCCCCGGCATCCCCTCCGGGATGCTCACCGACGTGTTCGAGCGCTTCGTCAAGGCCGACAGCTCCCGGGGCGGCGCGGGCGGCAGCGGTCTGGGGCTGGCCATCGCCCTGGCCAACGCCTCGCTGCACGGCGGCGGCATCGAGGCGCGCAACGACGGCGGCGCGGTGTTCACGGTGCGGCTGCCCGCCGGTCCGGCGGACCCGTCATGACCGCGCCGCCGCGCCGCGCCGCGGCCGCCGGGCTGCTCGCCGCCGCGCTGCTCGCCGCCGGGTGCGGGGTGCAGCCCAGTTCCGGCGCGGTCTCGGCCGGGCAGGCGCCGATCGCCAACGGCGAGGTGAGCCAGGGCAGCATCGTCTACTTCGTGGACGCCGGCAACGCGCTGACCGGGGTGTGGCGCCGGGAGTCGCGGCTGGAGCCCGAGGCGGTGCTGCTCCGGCTGCTGGAGGGCCCCACGGCGGTGGAGGCCGGGCGCGGCCTGCGCGACGAGCTGGCCGGCCGCGTCGCGCTCGCCGACGCCCGGCGCTCCGAGTCGGTGCTGGACATCTACGTGACCCCGATGGCCGACGCCGGGGCGCCCGCGGTGCAGGAGCCCGACGCTCCGTCGATCTGGACCTGGGCTCCGCTGGAGCCGCTGGGCGTCGCGCAGCTGGTCTGCACCGGCCAGGCGCTGCCCGAGGTCGACGCGGCGCGGGTGTGGTACCTCGTGCCTGGCGGCGGCGTCGTCGAGGTGCCCGACCCGGGCCTGTCGTGCTGACGGCCGGTGCGGGCCCGGCTCAGCGGGTCCGCCGGACCCGCCCCTCCGACCACACCGGCTCCGGCGCCTCGTACACCGAGCCGTCGGCGCCGAAGACCAGGTAGCGGTCGAAGGACCGGGCGAACCAGCGGTCGTGGGTGACCGCGAGCACGGTGCCCTGGAAGGTCTCCAGCGCGCTCTCCAGCGCCTCGGCGGAGTCCACGTCGAGGTTGTCGGTGGGCTCGTCCAGCAGCAGCATGGTGGCGCCGGACAGTTCGAGCAGCAGGATCTGGAAGCGGGCCTGCTGCCCGCCCGACAGCCACTCGAAGCGCTGGTCGCGCTGGCCCACCAGCTCGTAGCGGTGCAGTGCGGGCGCGGCCTCCTCCAGCGGCATGGCGTGGTCCTCGGCCAGGACGGCGGCCAGGGTGCGGCCCAGCCACTCGGGGTGGTGGTGGGTCTGCGCGAAGTGCCCGGGCACGACGCGTGCGCCCAGCCGCGCCTCGCCGGTGTGCGCGACCGTCGAGGCGCCGCCGGCGCCGGTCTCGGCCAGCAGCCGCAGGAAGTGCGACTTGCCCGAGCCGTTGGAGCCGAGCACGGCCAGCCGCTCGCCGTAGAACACCTCCAGGTCGAAGGGGCGCATCAGTCCGGTCAGCTCCAGGTCCACGCAGGTGAGGGCGCGGACCCCGGTGCGGCCGCCGCGCAGCCGGATGGTGATGTCCTGGTCGCGCGGCGGCTCGGGCGGCGGCCCCTCCGCCTCGAAGCGGGCCAGCCGGGTCTGCGCGGCGCGGTAGCGGCTGGCCATGCCGTCGTTGTTGGCGGCCTTGATGCGCAGGTTGCGGACCAGCTCCTTGAGCTTGGCGTGCTCCTCGTCCCAGCGCCGCCGCAGCTCAGCGAAGCGGGCGTGCCGGTTGCCGCGCGCCTCGTGGTATCCGGCGAAGCCGCCGCCGTGCACCCACACGCGGTTGCCGCCGGAGCGGGAGCCCTCGACGGTGACGATGTGGCTGGCGGTCCTGGCCAGCAGCTCCCGGTCGTGGCTGACGTACAGGACCGTCTTGGGGGTGGCGGTCAGCTGCTCCTCCAGCCAGGTCTTGCCGGGCACGTCGAGGTAGTTGTCGGGCTCGTCCAGCAGCAGCACCTGGTCGGGTCCGCGCAGCAGCGCCTCCAGCGCCAGCCGCTTCTGCTCCCCGCCGGACAGGGTGGACAGCTCGCGGTACTGGGCGTCGTTGAAGGGGACGCCCAGGGCGGCGACGGTGCAGGCGTCCCACAGCACCTCGGCCTCGTAGCCGCCGGCGTCGGCCCAGTCGGCGAGCGCCTGTGCGTAGCGCAGCTGCACGGGCTCGTCGTCGGACTCCATCATGGCCAGTTCGGCGGCGTCGTGCTCGCGGGCGGCGGCGCGCAGCCGCGGCGGCGCCACCGACACCAGCAGGTCCCGCACGGTGGCCGAGGCGCCCAGCGGGCCCTCGGGTTCGTCGGGGTCGGCGGCCGCCCCGGTGTCGGCGCCGTGGACGCCGATGAACTGGCGCATCACGCCGAGCCCGCCGCTGCGGGTGACCGCGCCGGCGTTGGGCGAGAGGTCGCCGGCCACGATGCGCAGCAGGGTGGTCTTGCCGCTGCCGTTGGCGCCGACGAGCGCCGCCTTCATCCCGTCGCCCACCCGGAACGAGACCTCGTCCAGCAGCGGACGCCCGTCAGGCAGCCGGTAGTGCACGCCGGTCAGATCGATGTGGCCCACGAGAACCCCATTGTGGTGCGCCCCGGTGGCCAGGCCAAGCGGATTTCCGGCCGCTCGGGGCTCCGCTCCCGCTCGACCGTCCACGCCGCACACTCTTGATTGTTGACATCTGTCAACACCCCGGTAAGACCGGACCGGTGGGCGAACCGCTCTCGCCTCCCCGGGTCGGCCGGCTCGACGTCCTCGTGGTGATGGGCGAGGGCGGGACGGCTGTGGCGCGCGGGGCCGTGGCGGCGGCCGAAGCGCTGGTGCCGGGCCTGCGGGTGCGGCGGCTCGACGGCGGCTCGTCGAGACGGCCGAGATCGACCTCTGGCTGTCCGGGCGCCCTCGGTTCGGGTAGGGCTCGCGGAGGTGGGTGGCGGCGGCTTCGGCTTCGGCCTCCTGGCCGGCCTTCGCGACGGCGCCGGCCGCGACGTAGCGCTGCGCGCGGGCGCGGCCGACCTCGCGGATCCAGCCGAGGCGCTTCAGCTCGTGCAGGTCGCGCACCGCCTGGTCCCGGGTCAGGTCCTCGTCGCGCTGATAGGTGGCACGGCGCAGGTCGTCCTTTGTCGCGGCGTAGAGGGCCGAGACCATCCGCTCGTCCAGGCCGCGCTCCTCGACCAGTTCGGCGAGGGCACGCCGCAGTCGGCCGACCGAGTCGAATCGCTTCTGGACCGTCTGGGCCTGCAGGTGGTGGGCGCGCAGGCAGAACCGCACCCAGGAGCGGGCGGAGCGCTCCGGGGTGTAGGAGGTGCGGACGCCGCGCAGCGCCGCGTAGTACTCGAGGGTGTTCAGATCCGAGGAGCCGAGCCATTCCTCGATACTGGAGAACTCGGGCGCGAGGATGCGTTCGCGCGCCAGCACGAGGGTGTGCACGCACCGCGACATCCGGCCGTTGCCGTCGCGCCACGGGTGGATGCTGACCAGGTTCAGGTGCGCCATCGCCGCCCGGACCAGCGCCGGGGTGTCGAGGTCGCCCGTGTTGAGCCAGTCGCACAGCTCCATCATCAGGGCGGGGACCTCTTCCGGCTCCGGCCCGGTGTACACCGGCGGCCGGTTGGCGCCTCCGGTGACCCAGATCCTGCCGCCGCGGTACGCACCGGGGCTCGCTCCGGAGTCCGCGTGCACCATCATGAAGTGCAGCGCCGAGAGCAGCATGGGGTGGTAGCTGAACTCGGCGAAGTCCGCGGCGTGCTGCACGTAGGTGAGCGCGTTCTGGTAGCCCGCGACCGCCGCCCTCGTCTCGGGCGACGGGTGGTCGGGCATCTCCTCCCGGCGACCAGCGCCTCGGCGTCGAGCCGGCTGATCGTGTAGCCCTCGATGCTGTTCGATCCCTGGATCGCTCCGGCCACCAGGCTGCGGCGCAGCTGCCCGAGCCAGCGGCACGGCGAGGCCAACCTGGTGGCGGAGCGCGGTCCGCGCCTCCTCGACCTCCGCGAGCACCCGCAGGTCGTCGGCGCCTTGTCCGCTACGCCCCCCGCAGCACCGCGCCGGTGCGTTCGGTGGCGGCGGTGACGGCGGCGTCGCGGGCGGTGGTGATCTCATCGGTGGTGAGGGTGCGGTCGGGGGCGCGGAAGCGCAGGGCGTAGGCGAGGGACTTGCGGTCGGCGCCGATCTGGTCGCCCTGGTAGACGTCGAAGAGCCGGAGGGATTCCAGTAGTTCGCCGGCGCCGGCGCGCAGGGCGTCCTGGACGTCCTGGGCGGGGGTGGCGGCGGGGACGACCAGGGCGACGTCCTGGTAGGCGGCGGGGAAGGTCGAGACGCCGGGGGCGGTCGGCTCCTGGGCCAGGCGCTCGACCGGGTCCAGGTCGATCTCCATCGCGGCCGTGCGCTCGGGCAGGCCGTAGGCGGCCACGACGCGCGGGTGCAGTTCGCCGGCGTGGCCGATGAGGATCCGTTCGCCGTCGGGGGCGGTCAGGTGCAGGGCCGCGCAGCGGCCGGGGTGCCAGGGGGCGTGCCGGGCCGCCTCGGCGGTGAGCTCCAGGCCCGCCTCACGGACCACGGTGCGGGCGGCCTCGATGGCGTCGGCCCAGCCGGCGGGCTGGGCGGGGCCCCACCAGCCGGCCGGCTCGCGCTGGCCGGACAGGGCGACGGCCACCCGGCGCGGCTGCTCGGGGATCGACGCCGCCAGTTCGGCCAGCTCCTCGGGGCTGGGGCCGCGGTCGACCGACAGGCGCGGCGGCGGGGCGAAGCCGCCCTCCCCGCGCAGGTAGACCAGGCCGGTCTCGTACAGGGCGGCGTCGGGGAAGCCGCGGCCGGCGTTGCGGGCCAGGGCGTCGAGCAGCCCCGGCAGCAGGGTGGTGCGCAGCAGCGGGGTGTCGTCGCTGAACGGGTTGACCAGCCGCAGGGTGCGGCGGCGCGGGTCGTCGTCGGGCAGCCGGAGGTCGTCGTAGGCGCGGGCGGCGGTGAACGGGAAGTTCAGCACCTCGGTGTAGCCGTCGGCGGCCAGCGCCCGGCCGACGCGGCGGCGCAGCCGCTGCGCACGGGTCAGGCCGTGGCCGGCCGGCGCCTGCGGGGCGCGCGCCGGGATGGACTCGTAGCCCTCCAGCCGGATGACCTCCTCGGCGAGGTCGTTGGGCTCGGTGAGGTCGGGCCGCCAGGTGGGCGGCTCGACGGTGACGGTGTCGGTGCCGGTCTCCACCGTGTAGGGCTCGGACAGGTCCAGCACGCGGCCGCCGGCCCGCACGGTGGCGCCGATGTCGCGCAGCGCCTCCAGCACGGCGCCGTGCGGGTAGTCGATGCCCGCCACCTTGCCCGGGTGGTCCAGGCGCAGCTCGATGGCCGGCGCGGGCCGCTCCCGGCGCACGTGGGTGACGCCGGGGTCGATCCGGGCGCCGCCCAGCTCGGCCAGCAGCTCTACCGCGCGGGTGGCGGCGGCGAGCTGCAGGGCGGAGTCGACGCCGCGCTCGAAGCGGCGCGACGCCTCCGAGTTGAGGCGGTGGCGGCGCGCGGTGCGGGCGATGTGGGTCTCGGCGAAGTGCGCCGCCTCGATCAGGATGTCGGTGGAGGTGTCGCCGATCTCGGTGGTCAGGCCGCCCATCACGCCGGCGATGTTGATGGGCCCGGAGTCGTCGGTGATCAGGATGTCGTCGGGGTCCAGCCGCCGTTCGACGTGGTCCAGGGTCTCCAGCCGCTCGCCCTCGCGGGCGAGGCGGACCACCAGCGGGCCGCGCAGGGTGGTGCGGTCCCAGGCGTGCAGCGGCTGGCCGAGTTCGAGCATCACGTAGTTGGTGATGTCGACGGCCAGCGAGATGGAGCGCATGCCCGCCAGCTCCAGCCGCCGCCGCATCCACACCGGGGTGGGCGCGGCCGGGTCGAAGCCGGTGACGCCGCGCAGCACGTAGCGGTGGCAGATGCCCTCGCCCTCGACCGCGGCCGGCCAGGAGCCCTCGGCGGTGTCGGGCGCTTCGATGGCGGCGGGGTCGCGGAACGGCAGGCCGTAGGCGGTGGCCGCCTCCCGCGCCACACCGCGGATGCTCAGCGCGTAGCCGCGGTCGGGGGTGACGGCGATGTCCAGCACGTGGTCGTCCAGGCCGAGCAGGGGGACGGCGTCGTCGCCGGGCTGGGCCGGGGTGCCCTGCGGCAGCACCAGGATGCCGGAGTGGTCCTCGCCCATGCCCAGTTCGGCGACCGAGCAGATCATGCCCTCCGACATCTTGCCGTAGGTCTTGCGGGCGCCGATGGCGAAGCCGCCGGGCAGCACGGTGCCGGGCAGCGCGACGACGACGCGGTCGCCGGCCTCGAAGTTGGCCGCGCCGCAGATGATGTTCTGCGGCTCGCCGCTGCCGTTGGCCTTGCCGACGTCGACCCGACAGTACCGGATCGGCTTCTTGAAGCCCTCCAGCACCTCGAAGGCCAGCACCTCGCCGACGACCAGCGGCCCGCTGAGCCCGGCGCCGGACTCCTCGACCGTCTCGACCTCCAGCCCGGCGGCGACCAGCTTGGCCGCCAGCTCGCGCGCGGGCACCTCGGCGGGCAGGTCGACGTACTCCCGCAGCCAGGAAAGGGGGACGCGCATCAGATCTCCATCCCGAACGCCGAGGCGAAGCGGACGTCGCCCTCGACGATGTCGTGCATGTCCTGGGCGCCGTGCGCGAACATGAGGGTTCGCTCGACGCCGATGCCGAAGGCCCAGCCGCTGTAGGTGTCGGTGTCGACTCCGCAGGCGCGCAGCACCCGCGGGTTGATCACCCCGCAGCCGCCGATCTCGATCCAGCCCTCCGAGCCGCAGGTGCGGCAGGGGCGGTCGGGCCGGCCGACGGAGGCGCCCCGGCAGACGAAGCACTCCATGTCGACCTCGGCCGAGGGCTCGGTGAACGGGAAGTAGGACGGCCGGAAGCGGGTGCGCAGCCCGCTGCCGAACATCTCCGACACGAAGGCGTCGATGGCGCCGCGCAGGTCGGCCAGGCCCAGGCCCCGGTCCACGGCCATGCCCTCCAGCTGGTGGAAGACCGGGCTGTGGGTGGCGTCCAGCTCGTCGCTGCGGAAGGTGCGGCCGGGCGCGACCACGTACACCGGCAGCTCGCGGCCGAGCAGCGCCCGTGCCTGCACCGGCGAGGTGTGGGTGCGCAGCACCAGCCCGGACTCGCGCGGCTCCGGGGCCGAGGGGTCGGCGACGAAGAAGGTGTCCTGCATGCTGCGGGCGGGGTGGTCGGGCGGCATGTTCAGCGCGTCGAAGTTGAACCACTCCGCCTCGACCTCGGGCCCCTCGGCCACCTCGAAGCCCATCGCGACGAAGATGTCGGCCATCCGCTCGGCGACGGTGGTGATGGGGTGGCGGGCGCCGCGGGGGCGGCGGTCGTAGGGCAGGGTGACGTCGACGGCCTCCTCGACCAGCACGCGCTCGTCGCGCTCGGCCTCCAGGACCTCCTGGCGGGCCTTGAGCGCTTCGGAGATCTCGCGGCGGGCGCCGCCGACGCGCTTGCCGGCCTCGGCCCTGGCGGCCGGCGGCAGGGCGCCGATCTCGCGGTTGGCCAGCGCCAGCGGCGAGCGGTCGCCGGCGTGGGCGAGCCGGGCCGCCTTGAGCTCGTCGAGCGAGCCGGCCGCCGCGATCGCGGCCAGCGCCTCGTCTCGGGCGCGGGCCACCTCGTCGGCGTGCAGCGGGGTGACTTCGACCGGATCGAAGGATGTGTTGGGTGCAGACATGGGATCCTCATCGCCCGGCACGGGCGGAGCAGTCGAATCGATCGGGACGAGCGTAGCGTCACCGCGGTGCGGCGAGGCGGTCGGCGGATCCCCGGCTACCGGGTTCCGGGGTGCGCCGCGCGGCCGCGGAGGCGGGGCGTACGCCACCCGCTGGTCGGAAGGGGCCCACCGGCGCCGGGATTCGCCTCAGGCGAAGTCGGGGGTGCCGGCGGGCAGCATAAATCGGAACTCCGCGCCGCCGCGGGGGCCGCGCCGCACGTCGATGCTGCCGCCGTGCGCCTCGACCAGGCCCTTGACGATGTAGAGGCCCAGGCCGGTGCCGCCGCGCCGCTTGCCGCGCCAGAACTGCCGGAACACGCGCGAGACCAGCTCGGGTGCGATGCCCTCGCCCTCGTCGCTCACCGACACCACGGCTCCCAGCTTGGACTCGCCGGCTTCCTCGCCCGCAAGGGGCCTGATCTCGATGGTGATGGTACCAGCACCGTGCCGGACGGCGTTCTCGACCAGGTTGACCAGGATCTGGTCGACCTTGTCGGGGTCCAGCCACAGCTCCGGCAGCGGCCCGCGCACCTCCAGCCGGAAGCGGTCCTCGGCGTCGCCGACCGCGACCCGCCCGGCGATCACCCGGCGGGCCCGCTCGGCGAGGTCGACCACCTGGCGGTGCAGCTCCAGGCGGCCGGACTGGATGCGCGAGACGTCGAGCAGTTCGGCGATCAGGCGGGTAACCCGGTCGGCGTCGGCGTTGACGGTCTGCAGCATGACCAGCTTCTGGTTCTCGGTGAAGCGGTCCCACTTGGCCAGCAGGGTGGCGGTGAAGCCCTTGACGCTGGTCAGCGGGGAGCGCAGCTCGTGGGCGACCGTGGACACCAGGTCGGCGCGGTTGCGGTCGCGCCGGGCGAGGTGGGCGGCGTCGCGCAGGACGACGACGAGGCGCACCAGCGGGCCGGCGTGCTCGGGCTCGCGGACGTAGCGGGCCGAGACCAGCACCTCGCGGCCGTCGGCCAGCTGCAGCAGCCGCTCGGGCTGGCGGGTGCGGGTGCGCAGGCCGCCGTAGGGGTCGCTGCACTTCCACCAGTCGCGGCCCTCGGCGTCGTGCAGCGGCAGCGCGTCGGCGAAGTGGGCGCCCAGCGCGGACGCGGCCGCGATGCCGGTGAGGCGCTCGGCGGTGCGGTTGAACTGGACGATCCGGCCGTCGGCGTCGGCGATGAGCAGCCCGTCGGGAAGTTCGTCGGCGCGAACCCACTGGCCCTCCGCACGGCCCCCGTCCACAACCGCCTCCCTCGCGCACGCCGCAGTGCTCGGCGATCGCCACACTATCGGTAACCGGGGGTGGTCGGGCAGCCTCACAAACCGGGCCGGATCCTCCGTAGTAGCACGAATATGGACTCGGCGTCGAAAGTACTGATGCCGGGCGGGAGACCGGTGCGCCCGATCCGGGCGCGCCTCAGCGCTGGGCGCGCGCGGAGGCGTACAGGCAGACGGCGGCGGCGGTGGCGAGGTTCAGGCTCTCGGCCGCGCCGTAGATCGGCACCCGCACCACGGCGTCTGCCAGGGAGCGCACCTCCTCGGGCAGCCCCCAGGCCTCGTTGCCGAAGATCCACGCGGTGGGCGCGGCCAGCGCGCCGCCGTCGTCCAGCGCGTGCAGGTCGGCGTCGCCGCCGCCGTCGGCGGCCAGCACCCGCAGCCCGGCGGCGCGCAGCGCCGCGACGGCCTCGGCCGCCGTCGGGCCGACGACCACCGGCAGGTGGAACAGGCTGCCGGCGGAGGCGCGCACGGCCTTGCCGTTGTAGGGGTCGACGGAGGCGTCGGTGAAGACCACCGCGCCGGCCCCGGCCGCGTCGGCGGTGCGCAGCACGGTGCCGGCGTTGCCGGGGTCCCTGACCTGCGCCAGTACCGCGGCCAGCCGGGGGCGGCCGAGGCGGTCGAGCGGCACGTCGAGGAAGTCGCAGACCGCGAGCAGCCCTTGCGGGGAGACGGTCTCGGCCAGTTCGGCCATCACCGACTCGGCCACCCGCTGCGGCGCGGCGCCACCGGCCGCGGCGGCCGCGCACAGCTCGGGGTGGCGCTGCTCGGCCGCCTCGGTGGTGTACAGCTCGCGGACCGTGCCGGGGCGGCGCAGCGCCTCGCGCACCGCCTGCGGCCCCTCGGCCAGGAAGCTCCGCTCGCGCTGCCGGGAGACGCGTCTGGCGAGCCGCCGAACCCGTTTGATCCGCGCGGAGCGGATGCTCGTGAGCTCGTGGCCCGCCATCGCGCGGTCGGGGGTGCTCAGGCCGCCGTCGCCTCGGCCTCGGCCGGCAGGGCGCTCTTGGCGGCCTCCACCAGCGAGGCGAAGGTCGCGGCGTCGTGGACCGCGAGCTCGGCCAGGATGCGGCGGTCGACCTCGATGCCCGCGGCCTTGAGGCCCTGGATGAAGCGGTTGTAGGTCAGCCCGTTGGCGCGGGCGGCCGCGTTGATGCGCTGGATCCACAGGCGGCGGAACTGGCCCTTGCGGTCCTTGCGGTCACGGTACGCGTAGGTCATCGAGTGGAGCATCTGCTCCTTGGCCTTGCGGTACAGCCGCGACCGCTGGCCCCGGTAGCCGCTTGCCCGCTCCAGGACGACCCGGCGCTTCTTCTGGGCGTTGAGTGCCCGCTTCACGCGTGCCACGTCTCACTGCTCCCTCGTGGTCGCCGGCGCGGGGGGTGGGTGCGCCGGTCAAGGTCGAATCGGTCTGCTGGGAAGCGCTACTTGCCGAGCAGCTTCGAGATCTTCTTGGCGTCGGCCGGGGCCAGCTGGACGTCGCCGTCCAGGCGGCGCATCCGGGTGGACGGCTTGTGCTCGTTGTAGTGGGCGCGAGCGGCGCGGCGGCGCATGATCTTGCCGGAGCCGGTCAGCCGGAAGCGCTTCTTGGCACCGCTGTGCGTCTTGTTCTTGGGCATGTCGCCGTCGTCTCCCTCGTTGTGTGCATGCCACACCCCCGGCAGGGGGTGGCAGACGAATCCGCGCTCCCGCGCCCGCGGGGCGGCGCGCGGCCATCGACATACTCCCCACCGGGGGCGGGGCGCCGACGCTGGGGCCGGTCAGCCGTCGACGTTGGCCTGGGCGTCGCGCGCGGCGCGGCCGGCCTTCGCTTCGGCCTTGGCCTCAGCCTTCTTCTTGTGCGGGCCGATCACCATGATCATGTTTCGGCCGTCCTGCTTGGGCTGGGACTCCACCGAGCCCAGGCCCTGCACGTCCTCCGCCAGCTTGCGCAGCAGCCGGAAGCCCAGTTCGGGGCGCGACTGTTCGCGGCCGCGGAACATGATCGTGACCTTGACCTTGTCGCCGGCCTTCAGGAACCGCTCGACATGGCCCTTCTTGGTCTCGTAGTCATGTGAGTCGATCTTCGGGCGAAGCTTGATCTCCTTGATGATCGTGTTCGCCTGGTTCTTGCGCGCCTCACGCGCCTTGACCGCGGACTCGTACTTGTACTTGCCGTAGTCCATCAGCTTGCAGACGGGCGGTCGGGCGGTGGGAGCAACCTCTACCAGATCAAGGTCGGCTTCCTGAGCCAACCGGAGCGCATCGTTGACGGACACGATGCCGACTTGCTCGCCGTTCGGGCCGACGAGTCGGACCTCCGGCACCCGAATGCGCTCGTTGATGCGAGGCTCTACGCTGATGGGACCTCCCCTAGGACTTACCACTTGCTGACCTGGCCGGATCGCGGACCGGGCGCGGTAGCGCCCAATGCCGAAAGCCCCGCCTGCGAAGACGGGGCCACCTGTACTTCCGGTATGGTCGGGACGCTCCCCGTGGGGAGCGCCGATGACGCCTGACGGCGCTTGACTCCTGTGCGGGCGGTGCCGCACGGCCGAACGCCGTCGACCGGAACCCGTCGGCCTGTGTCCGGATGGACGGCGGTCGCTCGGGTGGGAGGTGGGCCTCCGCTTGCGTATCCGGCGCATTTACGCCGGATCGGTCAGATGCCAAGGGTATCAAGGATTTCGACCGCTCGGGTATTCCCGCCGGCCGCGCGGCTCAGGCCGTGTGCGCGGCGAGCGCGGACCGCATCGCCTCCACCGGCGCGGGGGCCAGCCCGGTCATCAGCTCCACCTGCCGCGCCGCCTGGTGCAGCAGCATCGGCAGGCCGTCCACGGCGGTGCCGCCGGCCGCGCGCACCGCCGCGACCAGCGGCGAGGGACGCGGCCCGTACACGACGTCGAAGACCGCGCCGGGGCCGTCGGCGGCGCCCGCCACCACCGGCGCGAAGGGATCGGCCGCGCCCGGCGGCAGCGCCGACATCAGCAGGTCCACGTCGAGCAGCCCGGGCAGGGCGTCCAGCGGGCAGGGCCGCGCCATGACGCCGAGGCGGTCGGCCGCCGCCTCGAGCTGCTCGGTGCGCCGCAGGTCGCGCGCTGCCACGGTGATGCGGGAGGCTCCCAGCTCGACCGCGGCGGCCAGTGAGGACGCGGCCGTCGCCCCGGCGCCCAGCACCAGCGCGGAGCGCACCCGGCGCACGCCGGCCTCGCCGAGCGCCGCGACGATGCCGTGCACGTCGGTGTTGTGGCCGGTGCGGCCGTCGGGGCCGAGCACGACCGTGTTGGCCGCGCCCACGGCGGCGGCCAGGTCGGTGAGCCGGTCCAGCAGCGGCAGCACGGTGCGCTTGAGCGGCATGGTGAGCGAGAGCCCGGCCCAGCGGGCGTCGAGCGAGTCCAGCAGCCCGGGCAGCTCGTCCTCGCGGCACTCCACCGCGGAGTACTCCCAGCCGTCCAGGCCCAGGGCGGTGTAGGCGGCGGTGTGCAGCACCGGAGACAGGGAGTGGGCGACGGGCGCGCCCAGCACGGCGGCGCGCCGCTCGGACGTCATCCGCCCCCCTGCTGGCTCTGCTCGAACTCGTCCACCAGTGCGTTGAACTCCTCTTCCGTCTCGGCGAACTCGGTGATGCCGTTCTCCGGGTCGGTGGCCACGAAGTAGATCCAGTCGCCTTCGGCGGGGCTGAGCGCCGCCTCGATGGCGTCCGCGCCCGGGCTGCCGATCGGCCCCGGCGGCAGGCCGGTGTTGGCGTAGGTGCTGTAGGGCGAGGACGCCGCCTGGTCGAGCTGGTCGTAGGAGGCGGCGATGCCGAAGTCGCCCAGGGCGTACATGACCGTGCTGTCCATCTGCAGCTCCCGCCCGATGTCGAGCCGGTTGTAGATCACCCGCGCGATCTCGTCCATGTCCTCGACCCGGCCGGACTCGGCCTGCACGATCGAGGCGATCGTCATGATCTCATGCGGGCTGTAGCCCAGGGTGGCACTGCGGCCCTCCAGGTCGATCTCGGTGGCGACCTGCTGGTACTGGGCGAGCATCTGGTTGAGCACGCTGGTGGGGTCGGCGTCGGGCTCGACGGCGTAGGTCTGCGGGAACAGGTAGCCCTCCGGCCCGGTCTCGGCGTACTCGGGGAGCTCGAGCGCGTCGGTGTCCTCGGCGGCGGCCTCCCACTCCTCCAGCGGGAACTCGGTGTTCTCGGCCAGCTGGGCGAGGATGGCGTCCAGGCGCAGCCCTTCGACGAGGGTGACCTGGTCGCCGATGCGGTGCTCGGGGTCGAGCAGGGCGGCCAGGGCCGCCTCGGCGCTCATCTGCGGCTGGAGCTCGTAGAAGCCGGGCGCGAGTTCGTTGGCGGCCCCGGCGTCGTCCACCTCGTTGGTGAAGGCGCGGACGCTGGCGACGATGCCGGCCTCGACCAGGCGCTGCCCGATGTCGGCGCCGGTCTCGCCGTCGCTGATCTGGAAGGTGACGGGCTCGCCGGTGCCGGCGCCCTCGAAGTCGGGCGGCTGGAAGTAGGCGGCGAGGTAGCCGTAGCCGAGGTAGCCGCCGCCGCCGATCACCACGGCCAGCACGAGCAGGGCGGCGGCCAGGGCCAGGCCGCTCATGCCCTTGCGGCGGCGACGGCGGCGACGGCGGCGTCTGTCCTGGTGGCGTCGGCTGCGGGAGCCGGTCGAGGAGCGGCCGCCGCCGGTGTCCTCGTCGTCGTCCCGGAAGATGCTGATATCGCTCATGTCTCTGCTTGCGCTCATATGACTACCGGGACAATCTCGCCTGGCGGCTTTCCCGTCAACCTCTCGGTGTCAAGTGCGGCTTGCAGCAGCACCGTCGCCGCCGCCTGGTCGATCACCTGGCGCCGGGCTCTGCCCCGGCCTCTGCCCCGGCCCGCCGAGCCGCGCAGCTCGCGCTCGGCGGTGACGGTGGTCAGCCTCTCGTCGAAGAGCCGCACCTCGGCGCCGCCCTCGCGGGCCAGCCGCCGCGCGAGGGCGGCGGCGAAGTCGCGGGCGGCGCCCGCGGCGGGCCCGGGGCGCCCCGACAGGGAGGTGGGCAGGCCGACCACCACCGCGACGGCGGCGTGCTCGCGGGCCAGCTCGGCCAGCCGGTCCAGGACCCGCCCGGTGTTGGGCACGGTCTCCACCGGGGTGGCGAGCAGGCCGTCCGGGTCGCTGCGAGCGACACCGACCCGGACGCTGCCCACGTCGACGCCCAGCCGGACGCCGCGTCTCACCGGGCGGCCCCCGGCGTGCGGACCGAGGCGGTCACGCGCCGGCCGCCACCCGGTCGGCGACGGTGCGGCGCACCGCGTCGAGCGCGGTGCCGATGGCGCCGGGGTCGGTGCCGCCGCCCTGCGCGACGTCGGGCTTGCCGCCGCCTCCGCCGCCCAGCGCGCGGGCGGCCACGCCGACCAGCTCGCCGGCCTTCAGCTCGCGGCGGCGGCCCGCCTCGTTGACGGCCACCACCACGACGGGCCGGTCCTTGGGCACGCCGGTGATGACGACGGCGGCGGGGCGGTCGGCCGGGATCCTGCCGCGCACGTCGAGTGCGAGCCTGCGGAGGTCGTCGGGGCCGGTGCCGTCGGGCGCGCGGTGCGCGACGAAGGCGGCGCCGCCGATGTCGGCGGCCTCCTCGGCCAGCCGGCCCGCCGCCTGGAGCACCTGCGCCGAGCGCAGCTTCTCCAGTTCGCGCTCTGCGGCGCGCAGCCGGGTGACGATGCCGTCGATGCGCTCGGGCAGTTCCTCGCGGCGCACTTTGAGCTGGTCGGAGAGCTGGCTGACCAGCACGCTCTCGCGGGAGAGGTAGCGGAAGGCGTCCAGGCCGACCAGCGCCTCGACCCGGCGCACGCCCGCGCCGATGGAGGACTCGCCCAGGATCTTGATCAGGCCCAGCTCGCCGGAGTTGTGGACGTGGGTGCCGCCGCACAGCTCGCGGGAGTACTCGCCGATCTCGACCACCCGCACCTCGTCGCCGTACTTCTCGTTAAACATGGCGACGGCGCCCATGGCGCGCGCCTGGTCGATCGAGGTGTGGAAGGCGTTGACCGCGAGGTTCTCCTCCAGGACGGCGTTCACCTCGTCCTCGACGTCGCGCAGTACCGAGACGGGGACCGCGCCCGGCGAGGTGAAGTCGAAGCGGAAGCGGCCCGGGGAGTTCTCCGAGCCGGCCTGCGCGGCCGACTCGCCCAGGGCGCGGCGGACCCCGGCGTGCACCAGGTGGGTGGCGGAGTGCGCGCGGGAGATGGCCTGGCGGCGCTGGAGGTCGATCTCGCTGTAGGCGGTGTCGCCGACGACGGCCTCGCCGCTGACGACCTTGCCCCGGTGCGCGATCAGGCCGGGCACCACCTGCTGGACGTCGTGGACGTCGATCTCGGCGCCGCCGCCGAGCCGGATGGAGCCCTGGTCGGCCAGCTGGCCGCCGCCCTCGGCGTAGAAGGGGGTGCGGTCCAGCATCAGCTCGACCGTGCTGCCGGCTCCGGCCGCGGCGGCCGGGACGCCGTCGACCACCAGGCCGACCACGGTGGCCTCGGCGACGGTGGCGTCGTAGCCGATGAAGGAGCTGGCGCCGGCCGATTCCAGCAGGTCCGTGTAGGCGGAGATGTCGGCGTTGCCGGTCTTCTTGGCGGCGGCGTCGGCCTTGGCGCGCTCGCGCTGCTCAGCCATCAGCCGCCGGAAGCCCTCTTCGTCGACGCTCAGCCCGGCCTCGGCGGCCATCTCCAGGGTGAGGTCGATGGGGAAGCCGTAGGTGTCGTGCAGAGTGAAGGCCTGGGCGCCGGCCAGCTGGGTGCCGCCGGAGCGGCGGGTCTGCTCGACGGCGGTGTCGAACAGGGAGGTGCCGGTGCGCAGGGTGGCCGCGAAGGACGCCTCCTCGGCGTCGATGACGGTGTGGATGCGGCCGGCCTCGGCGATCAGCTCGGGGTACTGCTCGCCCATCACCTCGATGGCGGTGGCGGTGAGCTCGTGCAGGTAGCGCTGGTCGCCGGAGCCGAGCAGCCGCAGGTTGCGCACGGCGCGGCGCAGGATGCGCCGCAGCACGTAGCCGCGGCCCTCGTTGCCGGGCATGACGCCGTCGGCGACCAGCATGGTGCCGCCGCGCAGGTGGTCGGCGACGACGCGCAGCGCGACGTCGGAGCGGTCGTCGCGGCCGTAGGCGACTCCGGTGAGGCGGGCGGCGTGGTCGAGGATGCGGCGGGTGGTGTCGACCTCGTAGATGTTGTCGACGCCCTGCAGGATCGCGGCGATGCGCTCCAGGCCCATGCCGGTGTCGATGTTCTTGGCCGGGAGGTCGCCGACGATCGGGTAGTCCTTCTTGGCGCCGCCCTCGCCCCGGATGTTCTGCATGAACACGAGGTTCCACAGTTCGAGGTAGCGCTCGTCATTGGCCTCGGGGCCGCCCTCGCGGCCGTAGGCGGGGCCGCGGTCGTAGCAGATCTCGGAGGCGGGTCCGCACGGGCCGGGCACGCCCATGGACCAGAAGTTCTCCTCCATGCCCAGGCGCTGGATGCGGTCGGCCGGGACCCCGACCTCGCGGCGCCAGATGTCGGCCGCCTCGTCGTCGTCGAGGTAGACGGTGACCCACAGCTTGGACTCGGGCAGGCCGAAGCCGCCGTCGGCGACGGGGGCGGTGAGC
This sequence comes from Allonocardiopsis opalescens, assembly GCF_003002095.1. GTDB lineage: Bacteria > Actinomycetota > Actinomycetes > Streptosporangiales > Streptosporangiaceae > Allonocardiopsis > Allonocardiopsis opalescens. The sequence goes on from NZ_PVZC01000008.1 coordinate 33,447, forward strand.
AGCTCCCAGGCGAGCGGGATGGCCCGCTCCTTGAAGTAGTCGCCGAAGGAGAAGTTGCCGAGCATCTGGAAGAAGGTGGCGTGCCTGGTGGTCTTGCCGACCTCGTCGATGTCGGGGGTGCGGATGCACTTCTGGGCGCTGGCGGCGCGCGGGTACTCGGGCCTGCGCTGGCCCAGGAAGTACGGCTTGAACGGGGCCATGCCCGCGTTGATCAGCAGCAGGGTGGGGTCCTCGGCGATGAGGCTGGCCGAGGGGACAACGGTGTGCCCGTTGCGCTCGAAGAAGGTGAGGAAGCGGCGAGCGATTTCTGCCGACTTCATCAGCGGCCGTCCTTGTTGTCGTGGCGGTTGGTCGGATTGGTGCCCTGGTCGGTGGAGGCCCTGACGGGCCCGGTAGCTCGGCGCGGCCGCGCGGCGGCCGCCATGGCCGCCCGCAGTTCGGCCTCGCGGCCCCGGCTGGCGTCGCGGACCTCGGCCGCGAACGCGCGGGCGCCGGCTTCGAGCTCGCTCACGCGGCCCTCGACGCGCTCCGCGATCCCCTCGGGGGTGAACGCGTGGGACGCTCTGCTCAGCTTACGCAGCGCGAACAGGGTGAGGGCCGAGCCGACCAGCATCCAGAACAAGCGCCTGATCATCGGGTCCGCCCCGGGAGCCGGCGCTGCGCGCGCCCGGGCAGGGCGCGGCGGGCCGCCCGGCGGCCGGCGCGCTGCTCGCGGCGGGCGGCGATCGCGGCGCGCACGCCGTGGCCGAGGGCGGCGACCTTGATGAGCGGGTTGGCGATGACCGTGCGGGCGACCCCGGACAGCTGGGAGACGTCCGCCGAGGTGGATTCGAGGTTGGTGGTGATCACGTCGGTCCGGTCGAGCTGGCTGTTCACCCGCGAGAGCGCCGTCTCGGCGTCGTCGAGGAGCGCGGGGGCGCGTTCGGCGAACTCGGCCACGACCTTGGTGGTCTCGTTCACCAGCCGGGTGAGCCGGATCAGCGCGTAGGCGAGGAAGCAGACCAGGATCGCCCAGAACACAGCGACGATCAGGGCCGCTACTTGGCCTCCTGTCAGCATGCGAACTCCGCTGTCGACGGTCGGGGGCGAAGCGGTTACCCAGCCGTAGGGTCACCGAAACGAGGAATGGCACGACGATACCGCCTCCCGGGGTCCGCGGCGCCCGGATATCAGCGCGCGCCGGCGCCCGGGCGCCCCGGGGGCGGCGCGGCCGGGCGCAGGGTGCGGGGGCCGGCGCCGAAGGCGTCCGCGCACAGCTGGACGAAGCGGCCGGCGCCGGGCAGCGCCAGCGCCCAGCCGAGCAGCGCCCAGCCCAGGTGCAGGTGCTCCAGGGCGCGGGCGAGGGCGGCGGTGCCGGTGCGGGTCTCGGGGCCGCAGGTGTAGGTCATCCGGTCGGGGGCGCCGTGCTCCTCGGCGGGCAGCAGCTCCAGCGCGACCGGGCCGCGCACGGCCAGCCAGCGCCCGAGGCCGCGGCACATGGAGCAGGTGCCGGCCAGGTAGAGCCGGGCGGCGGGCCGCCCGGGCCAGGGGCGCCAGGAGGGCAGCCAGGGGCGGACCGCGCGCCGGTAGCGGCGCCAGCCGGGGCCGAAGGCGCGGTCCAGCCGGCCGTTCTCGTGCCAGGCGGCGAGGCCGCCGCAGGCCAGTGCGGCGGCGGTGCCGGCCAGCAGCCGGGGCTCGGCGGCGGCCAGGGCGCACAGCGGGTAGGCCAGGGCCATCGCGAGCTGCATCGGGTTGCGCACGTAGGCGTAGGGGCCGCTGGTGACCAGCCGCACCGGCGGGTCGTAGGGCAGCGGGGTGCCGCCGCCGGTGCGGGCGAACTCGGCGGCGGCCGCCAGGCCGGGCAGCAGCACCAGTGCCAGCAGCTGGACGAGGACGCCGGTGGCAGGGGCGGGCCAGGCGGGTTCGGCTCCCAGCAGGTGCAGGGGCAGGGCCAGCATCAGCGCCCCGGCCAGCAGCGCCTGCGCCGCCGCCCGTGCGCGCGGGCGGCGGCGCTCGGCGGTCCAGCGGGCCAGCAGCACGGCGGGCAGCAGGCAGCCCGCCACCGCCACGGCCTCGCCGGCGAGCCAGTTCGGGCCGAGCACCACCACGGGTTCGGCCAGCGGCATCAGGGCGAGGTCGAGCCAGGCCGCGGCCGCGGCGGTGAGCGCCAGCGGCAGGCCGCGGGCGGCGAGGGCGGGCAGGGCGCCCCACAGCACCGCCCAGCCGATCCACAGGTCGACGGGCAGGCCGCGGGCGAGGGCGCCGTCGGCGGCGAAGTGCCACCAGCCGGCGGCGGGCGCGAGCTGGTTGAGCGCGTAGAGGGAGGCGGCGGTCCACGCGGTGGCGACCACGGCGGCGCCCGTTTCGGCGCCGGGCTCGCTCGCGCGGCCCGATCGGCGGCCCGATCGACGGCGGAGCGCGACCGCGGCGGCCAGGGCGAGCAGCGGGCCGAACAGGGCGAGCCCGCGGATCAGCGCGGGGTCGGCCGGGCTCACCGCCGCACCGGGTGCGCCGGGCCGGCCGCCAGGGCGGCGAACTCCGCGGCCAGGTAGCCGGCGGCCTCCCCGGCGGCGTACCGCTGGATCGGCCCGAAGTACCAGCCGGGGTCGTAGGTGCGCCGGTAGTGCAGGGTCCAGGCCAGTTCGGTGCCGCCGCCCGGGCGGGCGCGCCAGCGGACCTCGGCCCGCTCCAGGTCCAGCCAGCGGGCCAGGGTGGTGTCGGCGGTCACCGTGAACACGGCCCGGCCGCCGTCGGGCCGCGACTCGCTCTCGGTGACGCGCAGCGCCATCGAGCGCGGCTCGGGCTCGGCGCCCGGACCGAGCGAGCGGCGGGGCGTGAAGCGGACCAGCCGCTCGTCGCCGAGGTCCAGGCCGGTCCCCGCGGCGGACAAGGGGCGGGGGAAGCCGAGGGCGAGCAGGCCGCCGGGCGGCTGTTCGTAGGCCGGCTCGGCGGCCAGGGCGGCCGCGACGCGGCCGGGCTCGGCGGCCACCGTGCGGACGGCCGTCGCGGCGTCGTGCTCGGGCCAGGAGGCGAGGGCGCCGCCGCTCGCGGCGCCGTCCAGGCAGGCAAGCGCGAGCACCGGCGCGAGCGCGAGGGTGCTCGGCCCGCCGCGGGCGCGGTCGGCCAGCCAGCCGACCAGCGCGGCGACCCCGAGGAAGAGCGGTGCGGCCACGACCAGGCAGACGACGCCCTCGTCCAGCAGCGGTCCGGCCAGGGCGAGCCCGACCGCGGTGGTGGCGGTCGCGACGCCGGCCGCGCTGCGCGGCCGGGCGGCGAAGACCACCGTGAGCGCGATGGCGGCGGGCAGGCCGACGTAGAAGAGCGCGGTCTCCTCCAGCCGGCCGGCGTGCAGTACGCGGTAGCCGAGCATGGCGGCGAAGAGCGCCGCCAGCACCCCGGCCAGCAGCAGCCGGGACCGCCCGCCGCCCCGCGGCTCCGGTTCGCCCCTGAAGTCGTCCTCGCCCGCCATACCTCCCCCTCACGCCCGGCCGCGCCGCCGGAGTTCGTTGACCGATCGATTTAATCACTTGGTTAAACCGTATGATGAACCGGCAGCGGCCGTCCGCGCAAGGGCGGGCTGGCACGGAGGGAGGCGGCGGTGAAGGCCGGCACGGGCGGGCGCGGCGGGCGGAGCGCCCCCGGCGCGGAGCAGACCAGGGACAGGCTGGTGGAGGCGGCGGGGCTGGTGCTGCGGACCGAGGGCTACACCGGCGCCTCGGCGCGCACGATCGCGCGGGAGGCCGGGGTCAACTCGGCGCTCGTCTTCTACCACTTCGGCGGGGTGGACGCGCTGCTGCTCGCGGCGCTGGACCGCTCCTCGGCGCAGCGGATGGAGCTGCACGAGGCGACGGCCGCGCGGGCGCGCACCCTGGAGGAACTGGTCGAGGCGGCCACCGAGATCTACCGGGCCGACGTCGAGGGCGGCCACATCACCCTGTTCAGCGAGCTGGTCGCCGCGGCCGTGACCCGGCCGGAGCTGCGCGCGGAGATCGCCCGGCGCTCCGAGCCGTGGATCGCCTTCCTGGAGCGGCACCTGGACCGCGTCATCGGCGGCTCGCCGCTGGCGCGGCTGCTGCCGCCGCGCGAGCTGGCCTCGGCCGCGATCACCTTCTACCTGGGCGCGAACCTGTTCACCGTCATCGACGACGACGGGCGGCGCACCGAGGAGCTGCTCGGCCTGGCCGGGCGGCTGGCGCCGCGCGCCCGGCTGCTCACCCTCCGGCTGCCCGGCCGCAACCGGCGCGGCGCCCCGGCGCCGGACGGGGAGGGGGCGCCCTAGCCGGGCCGGGTGGGCTAGGTTGGCCGCGACCGACCGCTCAGCCACGCCACACGACGGGAGGCGCCGATGGCGACCGGCCACGCGTACCGCGCCCAGGACGGCGCCGCGCCGCGCGGGCGGCGCACCCCGATCCGGGCGGCCGGGCCGCTCGCGGCGCTCGCGCTGGCGGCCGCCGGCTGCGGCGGCGCGGGGCCGGCCGAGCCGTCGGCGCCGCCGCCGGAGTCCGCGCGGCCCGCCCCGACCGCCACCGCGGAGGCGGTCGCCTTCGTCGGCCTGGCCGACTACCCGCCCGAGGGGCCGCGGCCGCAGGCCGGCCGCGCCTTCCCCTTCGTCGAGGCGCGCCCCGCCGACGAGGTCCAGCCCGACAACCCCGGACTCGGCGAGGGCTTCTACTCCCCCGGCGAGGACGCCGAGCCGCGCTGGGCGGTGTTCGCGCCCGGCGCCGAGGTGCTGTGCGCCTCCTTCTGCGACCCCGACGAACTCACCATGGACGGCGAAGGGCGGGGCACCGCCCCGGTGCCGGTCGCCGACGCCGAGCGCCACCTCGCCGACGGCGGCGAACTGCTGCTCGACCTCTCCTACGCCGAGGCGGCCGACGGCAGCGTCGTGATCACCCGCGCCGCCGAGGTCTTCCAGCCCTGAGCGCTCAGCGCACCTCGATGTCCCACTCCGTGGTGGGCGGCTCGTCCACCCAGCTCAGCGGCTCGCTGTCGCCGCCGCCCGCCGCCCGGGCGAGTTCGCCGCGCGGGCTGAAGACCAGGGTGCCGCTGCGGAAGTCCTGGGGCACCTCGAAGACCACGCTCTGCCCGGACACCCCCGCCTCGGCGCCGGCCCGCGCGCCGTCGGGCAGCGGGCGCCGGGTGCCGCCGGCCGGCAGCCTCAGGCTGAAGCTGTCGGTGAGGTCGAGGTCGAGGGTCACCGGCTGGCCCCGGTCCAGGTCCAGGCCGTCGTCGGCGAAGCTGAAGGACGACACCACCAGCCAGGCCCGGCCGGACTCCGCCCAGCCGATCCCGGGCAGGTAGCTGTCGAGTTCGGCGCCCGCGTCGACGGTGCCGGGCCGCACCACCACCGTGAACGGCCGCCGGGTCCCGCCGCCCTCCACCCGTCCGCGCAGCTCGGCGGTGAGGTCCAGGCGCTGGGTCCGGCGCACCCGCTCCGAGTGGGTCTCCTCCCGCTCGGTGATCTGGCCGGTGCGCACGTCGATGGCCTGGGTCTGGCCGTCCTCGGTGACCCGCAGCGAGGTGGGGGCGCCCTCGGGCACGCTCACCATCAGCGAGGCGGGCACCACGCCGTCGATGCCGGACAGGTCCAGCGGGCGGGGCCGCCCGTCCACCGCGATCTCGGCGGTCACCCCCTGCCAGGGGTCGGGGCGCGAGGCCGCGAGCGCGGGGTCGTAGCGGATCGTGACGACCAGCAGCTCGTGGCCCTCGGCGGTGCGCACGGGGCCGTCCAGCCCGTTGAGCCGGGCGCCCTCGGCGTCAACGCGGCTGGCCACGGTGAGGTCGCCCAGGGTGAAGGCGTAGCCGGGGCCGGCCAGCCCGGCGTCGTCGGGCAGCTCGACCAGCTGGGTGTTCTCGGCGTCGTAGCCGAAGACCAGCTCGCGGTTGACGACCTGGACGAAGTCCGCGGGCAGCTCCTCTCCCGCCGGCACGGCGCAGCCCGCAGCCACGGCGGCCGCGGCGAGCAGCGCGGCGGCGCCTGGGCGCGCGACACCCACGGGTCCTCCTGTGCGGGCGACGAACGGAGGGCCGCGACGGCCCTGGCAGGGCGCGGCCGCGCCGGCGGGTCAGCTGGCCGGGCGCCAGCACAGCCTACGCCCACGGCGGCGGCCGTCCGGCCATCGCACCGGGCGGTGCGGGGCGCTAGCGTTGCCCCATGAGCCTGCCCTACGGCCCCCATCCCGGCCGGCCGCCCGACCGCCCGCTGCCGCCGGGCGGCGGCGGGGCCGGGTGCCTGTGGGCGGTCCCCGCGTTCCTGCTGATGTGGGGGCTGCTGTTCCTGCCGGTGCTGTTCCTGTCCGACACCGAGGTGGCCGGCTGGGTGGCGCTGGGCGTGCTGGTCGCGCTGCCGGTGCTCGGGGTGGCCGGCTCGGTCGCGGCCGTGGCCGGGCGCACCGCCGCGGCCAGGGGCTCCGGCTGCGGCCTGGCGGTGGGCTGCGCGGCCCAGGTGGTCGTGTTCGTCGTGCTGCTGGTGGCGGCCGGCGCGCTGCTCACCGAGCTGTGGGGCCAGATCTCCCCCGAACTGGAGGGGCTGTTCAGCTCGTACTTCGGCTGAGCGCGCCTCAGCCGCCGCCCTCGGGGCGCAGCACGGCGCGCAGCCGCTCCAGCACCTCGCCGTAGCGGCGCTCGGCGCCGTGGGAGCTGGGGCGGTAGTACTCCCGGTCGGCCACGGTGTCGGGGGCGTAGCGCTGCCCGACCACCCCGCCGGGGAAGTCGTGCGGGTACCGGTAGCCCTCGCCGTGGCCGAGCGCCGCCGCGCCCTTGTAGTGGGCGTCGCGCAGGTGCGGGGGCACGCCGCCGGCCCGGCCGGCGCGGACGTCGGCCAGCGCGGCGTCGATGGCGGTGACCACGCTGTTGGACTTGGGCGCCAGGCAGAGGTGGATGACGGCCTGGGCCAGGTTGATGCGCGCCTCGGGCAGCCCGATGAGCTGGACGGCCTCGGCGGCGGCCACCGCGACCTGGAGCGCGGTGGGGTCGGCCATCCCGACGTCCTCGCTGGCGTGCACCACCACCCGGCGGGCGATGAAGCGGGGGTCCTCGCCCGCCTCGATCATCCGGGCCAGGTAGTGCAGGGCGGCGTCGACGTCGCTGCCGCGGATGCTCTTGATGAAGGCGCTGATCACGTCGTAGTGCTGGTCGCCGGAGCGGTCGTAGCGCACCGCGGCGCGGTCCACCGCGCGCTCCAGCGCGGGCACGTCGATGAGGCCGTCGTCGCCGGCGGTCAGGGCGGCCGCCTCCAGGTAGGTCAGCGAGCGGCGGGCGTCGCCCCCGGCCAGCAGCACCAGCTGGTCGGCGGCCTCGGGGGCGAGGGTGCAGCGCCCGGCCAGGCCGCGCTCGTCGGTGAGGGCGCGCTCGACCACCGCGCGGACGTCGTCGTCGCCGAGCGGTTCGAGGGTGAGCAGCAGCGAGCGCGACAGCAGCGGGCTGATCACCGAGAAGAAGGGGTTCTCGGTGGTGGCGCCGATGAAGGTGACCCAGCGGTTCTCCACCGCGGGCAGCAGCGCGTCCTGCTGCGCCTTGTTGAAGCGGTGGACCTCGTCGACGAAGAGCACGGTCTGGGTGCCGGACATGCCCAGCCGCCGCCGCGCGCCCTCGATCACCTGCCGCACGTCCTTGACGCCGGCGGTGACCGCCGACAGCTCCACGAAGCTGCGCCGGGTGGCGCGGCTGACCACGTAGGCGAGGGTGGTCTTGCCGGTGCCGGGCGGCCCCCACAGGAACAGCGACATGGGGACGTCGTCCTCGACCAGCCGCCGCAGCGGGGTGCCGGGCCCGAGCAGGTGCCGCTGGCCGAGCACCTCGTCCAGGCCGCTGGGCCGCATGCGCACCGCCAGCGGCGCGTTGGCGCGCTGCGCGGACTCCTCGGCGTCGTCGAACAGTGTTTCGGACACGCCTCCAGCGTACGGGGCCCGGCCGCCCGGTCCGGGCCGCCGGCGCCGCGCCCCGGGCGCGGCGGTGTCCGGGTGGCCGGGCGGGCCATCGGCTAGGGTCGAGGCGGCGGCCGCCGCTCCCTGACCAGCTGACCCGCGTAGGAGGCCGTGTGCAAGCGCTGCAGACCGGCGATCCCGACCGCGTCGGGCGGTACCGGCTGGTCGGCAGGCTCGGCTCCGGGGGGATGGGCCGGGTCTACCTGGGCCGCTCGCCGGGCGGGCGCACGGTCGCCGTCAAGGTCGTCCACCCCCAGTTCGCGGCCGACCCGGTGTTCCGGCGGCGCTTCGCGGGCGAGGTCGCCGCGGCGCGGCGGGTGAGCGGCGCCTTCACCGCCCCGGTCGTGGACGCCGACCACGAGGCGGAGTTCCCCTGGCTGGTCACGGCGTACGTGCCCGGCCCCGCCCTCGGCGAGGTGGTGACCGCCCGGGGCCCGCTGCCGGAGGCCAGCGTGCGGGTGCTGGCGGCCGGGCTGGCCGAGGCGCTGGTGGAGATCCACCGCTGCGGGCTGATCCACCGCGACCTCACCCCCGGCAATGTGCTGCTCGCCGACGACGGCCCGCGCGTCATCGACTTCGGCATCGCCCGCGCCGCCGACTCCGTGCAGGTCACCGCGACCGGCACCATGATCGGCACGCCGGGCTTCATGTCGCCCGAGCAGCTGGCGGGCGAGGAGCTGACCCCGGCGGCCGACGTGTTCAGCCTCGGCGCGGTGCTCACCTACGCGGCCACGGGCGAGGGCCCCTTCGGCGCGCCGACGCTGCCGGCGCTGATCGCGCGGGTGCTCACCGCCGAGCCGGTGCTGGACGCGGTGCCCGAGGGGCTGCGGCCGCTGCTGGCGGCCTGCCTGGCCCGCGAGCCCGCGGCCCGGCCGAGCCCCGGCCGGGTGCTGGACCTGCTCGGCGACACCGACCCCCTCGACGGCGCGGGCGGCTGGCTGCCGGCCGACGTGACGGCCGTGGTGGCCGAGCGCGGCGCCGAGGTCCGCGAGCTGGCCGCCACCGCCGATGCGGCCCGAGCGGTCGGCGGCACCGCGCCGCGGCCCGCCGCGGCGCCGCTGCCGGCCGGGCCCCGCACGCCGCCGCCCGGGGACGCGGGCACCGGCCCGCAGGGCACCCGGGTGGCTCCGGCGCCGCCGCTGCCGCCCGGCCACCCCTCGGGCCCGCGGCCGCCGGCCGCCTACAGCACCGCGCCGGGGCCGCCGCGCACCGGCCCGTGGCTGCCGCCCGTCGATCCCAGGCGGCACCGGCCCAACACCTGGCTGCTCATCATCCCGGTCCTCCAGCTGCCGCTGGGGGTGGGGCTGGCGCTCACCCTCGCGCTCGGCGCCTTCTACCTGGCCGAGACCGACTACGCGGACCTCGGCACCGAGGTGTACCGCTGGCTGGGCGGCTCCGGCGACATGGAGACCATCACCGACATGGACGCCAGGACCTTCTTCGGCCGCGCGCTGGGCCTGGGCTACTTCGCCTACAACAACTCCCTCGCGCTGGGCCTGCTGCGCCCGTCGCTGGCGGCCCGCTACTGGTGGGGCGCGGCGCACGCCGCGGCGATCATCGCGCTCACCAACACCGCGCTGGTCGCGTTCGGCTTCTTCTCCTGAGGGCGCCGCGGCTCAGCGGCGCAGCTCGGCGCGGATCCTGGGCGCCAGCAGCCACCACCACAGCAGGGTGAGGCCCACCCCCAGGCAGACCGCGCCGACGGTGTCCGACAGCCAGTGCGCGCCCAGGTAGGTGCGGCTCCAGGCCATCGCGGCGGTGATCAGCACGGCGGCGCCGATCGACAGCCCGAAGGCGTAGCGGCGCGGCCGCATCGCCACCAGCACCACCATCACCAGCGCGAAGCTGATGACCGCCGCGGTGACGGTGTGCCCGGACGGGTAGGCGGCGCTGTCGGTGGGCACCAGCCGGTCCACCGGGCGGGGCCGGTCCAGCAGCGCCTTGAACAGGGTGGTGGCCAGCGGCTGCGCCGTGACGTAGGACAGCGCGAAGAACAGCAGCGCCCACCAGCGGCGCCAGACCGCCAGCAGCAGGGCCACTCCGCCGAGCGCGAGGTAGGTGTAGGGCACCGCCCCGGCGGCGTCCAGGAAGAGCGCCACCCCGGTCAGCTCCGGCGCCCGGGCGGCCTCCACCGCGCCGAGCCACAGGTCGTCGGCCTGCTGGACCGCCTCGGGGCGCCCCCAGCCGAAGTCGGCGACGAACAGGCCGAGCAGGGCGAAGAGCGCGAGGGCGGCGGCGCAGGTGCGGGCCGCCCACACCGGGCGGCCGGGCAGGGGCGCTTGCGGGGCGGCGCCGGTCGGTCGGTCGGTCCGCGAGCCTTCGGTCATGTCCTCTCCCTCCCCGCCGCCGGCGCCGCCACGCCCGACCCGGCCGTCCCACCGCTCCCCCACGCTAGTCGAGGACCACGGCGGGGCCCCGTGTTCGCTAGGCTTTGGCCGCACGTGGATGTCCGTCGCACGACCGACCGGCGGCCGGCCCGTGGACTCCCGAGCTCTCGCAGCCCAGGGCGGCCGGGGCCGTCGGCGGGGCCGCCAGCACAGGGAGAGGGATCGCGTGGGACCGCTGGAGAGTGGAGACCCGGACCGCGTCGGGCGATACCGGCTGGTCGCACGGCTCGGTGCGGGCGGCATGGGCCAGGTGTACCTCGGCCGTTCGCAGGCCGGGCGCACGGTCGCCGTCAAGCGCATCCACCCCCACCTGGCCGGCGACGCCTCGTTCCGGGAGCGCTTCGCCCGCGAGGTGACCGCCGCCCGCCAGGTCAGCGGCGCCTTCACCGCGCCGGTCATCGACGCCGACCCCGAGGGCGCGGTGCCGTGGCTGGTCACCGCCTACGTGCCCTCGGCGCCGCTGGACACCGCGATCGACGGCACCGGCCCGCTGCCGGGCGCCTCGCTGCGCTTCCTGGCCGCCGGCCTGGCCGAGGCGCTGATGGAGATCCACCGGGTGGGGCTGATCCACCGCGACCTCAAGCCGGGCAACGTCCTGCTCGCCGAGGACGGCCCGCGCGTCATCGACTTCGGCATCGCCCGCGCCGCCGACACCCAGACCGCCACCCAGTCGGTCATCGGCACCCCGGGCTTCATGTCGCCCGAGCAGATCCAGGGCGACCACCTCACCGCCGCCAGCGACATGTTCGCCTTCGGCGCGATCCTCGCCTACGCGGCGTCGGGCACCGGCCCTTTCGGCACCGGCTCGGTGCCCACCCTGATGATGCGGATCATCAACGACCGCCCCGACCTCAGCGCCGTCCCGCACGACCTCGTCCCGCTGGTGTCGGCCTGCATGGCCAAGGACCCCGCGGCGCGGCCCGGCCCCCAGCAGGTCCTCGACGTGCTCGGCGACGCCGAGCCGGGCGCGTCCTGGCTGCCGCCGGCCTTCGTGTCGGCCATCCACGCCAGCGTCGGCGAGGTGCAGAAGCTGCTCGGCCACGCCCCGCAGCCGGGCCCCGACGCCGCCACCGCGATGTTCAACGAGGCGCCGCCGACCGCGGCCCAGGGCTACGGCTCCACCCGGGTCTTCCCCGAGCCCGGCCAGGCTGGCGCCACCGCCGGCCACCCTGCCACCCGGCGGCAGACCGGCGGGCTCAGCCCCGAGGAGCTGCGGCGCGAGGAGCTGCGCAGGGAGGAGCTGCGGCTGGAGCAGCTGCGGCGCGAGGACGAGCTGCGCCGCGCCGAGCTGCGGCGCGAGGAGGACCGCCGCCGGGAGCTGGCGCGCCGCGAGGACGAGCGCCGGGAGGCGATGCGCCGGCAGGAGCAGCAGCGCGAGGAGCAGCGGCGCGCCCACGAGCGCCGCGAGGAGCAGCTGCGCCGCGACGAGATGCGCCGCGAGCAGCAGCGCGCGCGGGCGCAGGCCTCGCGGCCGCACGGCCTGGCCGCCTGGATGGTCTTCCTGGTGCTGCCGATCCTCCAGTGGCCGGTGGGGTGGTTCTCCCAGTGGACGCTCAGCTCCATGTTCGACCAGGACGCGCCGCCCGAGATCAGCCTGGACAACCTCTCCTTCGACCTGTTCGGCGAGCTGCTGCCGCTGCTGGGCCTGGGCTACTTCGTGCTGAACAACCTGGTCGGCCTGTACTACCTGGCCCGGTCCATATACAGCCAGTACCTGTTCGGGATCGTCGGCTCCAGCCTTGTGCTGGTCGTCACCAACATCGTGCTGTACAACGTCGGCTTCTTCGAGTGACCCCGGGCGTCCGCTAGCGCAGGATGCCCTCGTGCAGGGCGCGCAGCACGGCCTTGGTGCGGTCCCTCGCCCCGAGTTTGAGCAGGATGGTGGAGACCCGGTTCTTCACCGTGCCCTCGGCGAGGAACAGCGCCTCGGCGATCTCGCGGTTGCTGCAGCCCTCGGCGACCAGCCGCAGCACCTCCAGCTCGCGCTCGGTCAGCTCCTGCACGGGCGGGGCGTCGGCGCCGGCCGGCGAGGGGCCCGAGCGGATCGCCCGCAGCAGCCGGTCGGTGATCGACGGCGCGATGAGGGTTCCGCCCTCGGCCAGGGTGCGGACCGCGCGGGTCAGCTGCTCCAGGGTCACGTCCTTGAGCAGGTAGCCGCGGGCCCCGGCGCGCAGCGCGTCGAGCAGGAGGGTGTCGTCGTCGAAGGTCGTCAGCACCAGCACCGGGATCTCGGTGCCGCGCTCGCGCAGCCGGCCGAGCGTCCAGATGCCGTCGTAGCGGGGCATCCGCAGGTCGAGCAGGATGACGTCCGGCTCGGTCGCCGCGACCACCTCCAGCGCCGCCCGCCCGTCGTCGGCCTCGCCCACCACCTCGATGTCGGCGAGCGCGAGCAGGCTCCGGATCCCGTGGCGCACCAGGGTCTGGTCGTCGACGACCACGACGCGGGTCACGGCGCCGGCACCCGGGCGGTGACCCGGAAGCCCTCGGCTCCGTCGAAGGCCACACCGCCGCCGAGCGCTTCGAAGCGCTCGGCGAGCCCGCGCAGGCCGTTGCCCGGCACCGGCTCGCGGGCACCGCGACCGTCGTCCACCGCGGTCAGCACGGTGCCGGACTCGTCGGCGCTGACCTCGATCCACAGCTCGCGGGCGTCTGCGTGCCTGACGGTGTTGGTGACGATCTCCTGGACGGCCCGCACCAGCGCGGCGGTCTGCTCCTCGCCGACCCGCACCCGGGAGTCCACGTCGACGGAGACCTCCAGCCCGGGGAGGTTCCGCACCACCTGGCGCAGCGCGTCGGTGAGGTCCGGCGAGCCGGTCCGCAGTTCGCCGACGGTGGCGCGCACGTCCCCCAGCAGCTCGCGGGCGACCCGGTTCGCCCGGTCGACGTGCTCGCGCGCCTGCTCGCCCCCGCGGTGCCGCGCCGCCTCCAGCTCCAGGGTGAGGATGGTCAGCTGGTGGCCGATGAGGTCGTGCAGCTCACGCGAGATCCGCAGCCGCTCGGCGGTGCGGGTGGACTCCGACAGCAGGACCGACGCCGCCCGCAGCTCGATGTGCGCCTCGGTCAGCTCTCGGCGCAGCCGCTGCTCGCGGACGAGTGAGACCGAGCTCAGCAGGGTGGCCAGCTGGATCAGTAGGTAGAAGCCGGTCATGATCACCGCTTCGGCCGGCTCCGGCTGCCGCGCCATGAGGACGGCGATGACGGCCGTGTTGAGCCCGACGATGACGAAGCCGACCCGCAGGGGTGCGGCGTAGACGCTGATCGCCGCGGTGAGGACGAGCAGGACCGGCAGCAGCCCGGTGTTCGGCGCGGTCAGCACCAGCGCCCAGGAGGCGGCGACCGCCACGGCGAGTCCCGGGTACCTGAGCGCGGCCGGGAACTCGTTGACGGCGGTCAGCAGTGCGGCCATGAAGGCGACGAACAGGACGATCCACCAGCCCCGGGGGATCGTGGTCGCGACCGCGCCGGCCAGGGTCGGGCCGGCCACCGCGACCGATACGACGAGCATCACCAGGCCGGACCACTCCTCGGTCCTGAATCTGGGCATGGCGCAAGCCTATTGCCTGGTCGCGGGGGCGGCAGGTGCCGGAAGTCACGGGCCGCGAGGCTGACTTCCGGCAGCTGCGCGGCGCCGGCCGGGCCGCCTAGCGTCGTCGCCATGAGCGGCACGACACCGGCGATCATCGCCGAGAACCTCCATAAGCGCTACGGCGGCACGGTCGCCGTCGACGATGTGAGCCTGCACGTCGAGGCGGGCGCCGTGCTCGGCGTCCTGGGCACCAACGGCGCGGGCAAGACCACCACGGTCGAGATGATCGCGGGCCTGCGCAGGCCCGACCGCGGCCGCGTCGGCGTCCTCGGCCTGGACCCCCGGCGCGACCGGGCGAAGGTGCGCCAGGTCCTCGGGGTCCAGTTGCAGCAGGCATACCTGCACGGCGCGCTGACCGTCGCCGAGCTCATCGGCCTGTACCGCTCGTTCTATCCGGCGCCCAGGCCGGCCGAGGAGCTGCTGGAGCTGGTCGGCCTGGGCGAGCAGCGCGCCGTCCGCTTCGAGAAGCTCTCCGGCGGCCAGCAGCAGCGGCTGTCCATCGCGCTCGCGCTCGCCGGGCGGCCCCGGGTGGTGATCCTGGACGAGCTGACCACGGGTCTGGACCCGCGGGCCAGGCGCCAGATGTGGAAGACGATCGAGCGGCTCCGCGACGAGGACGTCACCATCGTGCTGGTGAGCCATGCGATGGAGGAGGTCGAGCGCCTGTGCGACCACGTCGCCCTGCTCGACGCCGGGCGCGTCGTCGCCTTCGACACGCCCGCCGGGCTCGTCTCGCGGGCGGGGGCCGAGAACCTGGACGAGGCCTTCGTCGCCCTCACCGGCAAGGAACTGGAGGAGGCGCAGTGAGCACCGCGATCGAGACCCGCCGCCCGGGGGCGCGGGCCTGGCTGACCCTGATCCAGTGCGAGGCCAAGATGGTCGCCCGCGACACCGCCGGCCTCATCGTCCCCATCGGCCTTCCGCTGCTGATCCTGGTGACGAGCGCCACCGCCGCCGGCGACCAGGTCGTGGCCGGCGGGCGGACCGCGCTGGACCTGTTCGTCCTGCCGCTGGTGCTGACCATGGTCATCGCCACCATCGGCATCATCAACATGCCGAGCTTCCTGGCGTACTACCGCCGCTCCGGGATCCTGCGCAGGCTCTCGGTCACCCCGGCGTCACCGGTCATGGTGCTGGTGGCCCAGGTGGTGGTGAGCGTGCTCCAGGCGGCCCTGGGCATCGCCGCGGCGCTCGCCGTGGCGGGCCTGCTGTTCGGCGCCAACCCGCCGGCCGCCCTCGGCCGGGCCCTGGGCGTCTTCGCGCTCGCGATGGCGGCGATGTACGCCCTGGGCATGATGGTCGCGGCGGTCGCGCCGACGCCCAACTCGGCGGTGGCGATCGGGCTCGTCCTGTTCTTCGCCCTCGGCGCGGTCGGGGGCATGTTCGGCGGCCGCCAGGCCCTGCCCGAGCCGGTGGCGGAGTTCGGCGGATGGCTGCCCTTCGGCGCCGCGGTCGACGCCCTCTCGGCCGCCTGGGCCGGCGCCGCGGTCGAACCGGCCCAGCTGCTGAGCCTCGGTGCGACGGTGGTCGTCGGCGCCGCCGTCGCGGGGCTGCTCTTCCGCTGGGAGTGAGCGCCCGCCGCCTCCCGGGCGCCCGCTCGTCGGGAGCGGGCGCCCGGACGGGTCAGAGCCGGGCGACCAGCAGCGCGATGTCGTCGTGGCGGCCGGCCGGGGCGGTGCCCACCAGGGCGTCGGCGATCACGTCGGCCGTGGCGCCGGACCATTCGGCCAGCACCGACCCGGCCATGGACAGACCGTCGTCCATGGCCAGCCGGGCGTTCTCCACCAGGCCGTCGGAGCACATCAGCATGACGGTGCCCGGTTCCAGCCAGGCCTGCGACACCGGGTAGACGGCGCGCGGGTCGACGCCGACCGGCGGGCCGGTCTCGGGGCCCCACACCGCCATGCCCTGGGAGTCGGCGAAGACGATCGGCGGCTGCCCGGCCCAGGCGGCGTGCGCGATGCCGGTGACGGGGTCCAGCACCAGGTAGCCGCAGGTGGCGAAGACGATCTCGCCCGCCTCACTGAGCAGCCGGTTGGTGGCGGCCAGCACCGCGCCGGGGTCGTCGTGGCCGGCGGCGTAGGCGCGGAAGGCCACCCGGATCTGGCCCATGGCGGCCGCCGCCTCGACGCCGTGGCCCTGGACGTCGCCGACCACGAGGCCGATGCGGCCGTCGGGGAGGGTGAACACGTCGTACCAGTCGCCGCAGATGTCGAAGCCCGCCTGCGAGGGCAGGTAGCGCACGGCGACGTCCAGGCCGCGGACCTCGGGCACGTCGGGCGGCAGCATCCGCCGCTGCAGCGCCGCCGACAGGTCCAGCTGGGCCTGCTGGAGTTTGACCCGCTCCAGCGCCTGCCCGGCGAGGTCGGCCAGGGTGTACATGAGCATGCGCTCGTCGTGGCTGCAGTGGTGCGGCCGGGTCCAGCCGAAGATCCACAGCCCGGTGGGCAGCCGGTCGCTGCCGCTGAGCGGCACGATCGCGCAGGACTGCACCTTGCCGCGGGTGAAGACCTCGTGCAGGTTCGGGAAGGCGTCCAGCAGCTCGGCGCGGCTCTCGTAGAAGCGGGCGGCCCGCCGCCGCAGTGCGGTGCTGACCGGGCCGCGGCTCTCGGCCACCTCGATGCCCTGGAGCGCCGCGAGCACCGACTGGTCGACGCCGTGGTAGCCGGTGACGCGCAGCCGCCCGTCCTCCAGCAGCCCGAAGACGCCGCCGTCGCCGTCGAAGAGGGAGGCGATCCTGGCCACCACCAGCTCGCTGATCTCGGCGACCGTGGTGGCCGAGACGAGCGCGCCGGCGAGTTCGGTGACCTGGCGGCTGTGGTCGGCCTCGCGGCGCTGCCGCCTGGCCAGCCGCCGCACCAGCTGGGCGTGCTCGGTGACGTCGTCCAGGACGCCGACGATGCGGGTGCGGCCCGGTTGGCCGAGAGTGCGGCCCCGCGCCTGGATCCAGCGCTCGTCGCCGCGGTGGTCGCGGACGCGGAAGCGGTGGTCGAAGTCGCCGTGTCTGCGGGCCGCCCCGGCGGCGGCGACCAGCTGCTCGACGTCCTCGGGGTGCACCCGCTCCAGCAGGTCCTGCCAGGTGCGCACGCCGGGGCCGAAGAAGCGGCCGAAGCCGGTGGAGCCCAGCGGCTGGGAGAACTCGCCGGTGGCGATGTCGAGGGCCCACACCGCGGTGTGGGAGCGCTCGACGCCCAGCTCGGCGAGGACGCCCAGCTCCTCGCCGCCGTGGGCGAGGTCGAAGAAGGCGACGACCACGCCGTCGCCGCCCGGCTCGGCGCCGTCGGGCTCGCCGTCGGCGCGCACCGAGGCGACGACCGTGCGCACGTCGTCGCCGCACTGCAGCCGCAGCAGCCGCCGCTCGGTCGGCGCGGTGCCGTCGAGCGCGTCGCGGTGGGCCTGCCAGCCCTCGGCCCGGTCGCCGGCCAGCACCAAGTGCGGCCAGCGCCGCCCGATCAGGCCCGCCTCGGCGGCGTGCGCCATCGACGAGCCGCTGATCAGTTCGACCAGCGCCTGGTTGACCGAGCCGATCCGCCCGCTGTGGTCGGCTCGCAGCAGCGCGACCGGCGCGTAGCGGAACCCGACGTCCAGTGCCGCGACCGTTGCTCCCATGTCCACGTTGTCGTCCCCGCGTTCTGCGAGCGTCCGCGGCGCGAAAGGCGCTCCCCCTCTGGACGCCGGCGTTCGGCCTAGCGTATCGAACAGGACCCCGTCCCGGCGGAACCGTGTGTCGCGGAACCGCTCGCCCCGTCCAACGCCGGACGGTGCGGGTGGGGTTCCTGTTACGGATGTGGTCCTTCTCCCGCGTGTCCCTGCCCTGCGGCGCGGACGCCGCCGGGGCGGGACGGCGGCCGCCGGGGGCGCCGGCGGCCGCCGCGGCTCAGCTCCGTCCGGGCGCGCCGCCCGCCGGGGCCTCGGACCCGGCGTCCTTCGGCCGCGCGTCGATCCCGGCCTCGCGCCGCTGCGCGGGGGTGATCGGGGTGGGCGCGCCGGTGAGCGGGTCGAAGCCCGAGGCGGTCTTGGGGAAGGCGATCACGTCGCGGATCGACTCCCCGCCCGACAGCAGGGCGACGATGCGGTCCCAGCCGAAGGCGATGCCGCCGTGCGGCGGCGGGCCGTAGTTGAATGCCTCGAGCAGGAAGCCGAACTTCGACTGCGCCTCGTCCTTGGAGATGCCGAGCACCTCGAAGACGCGCTCCTGCACCTCCTGCTGGTGGATACGGATGGAGCCGCCGCCGATCTCCGAGCCGTTGCACACGATGTCGTAGGCGTAGGCCAGCGCCTCGCCGGGGCTGGTGTGGAAGTCCTCGCGCCACTCCGGCCTCGGCCCGGTGAAGGGGTGGTGCACCGCGGTCCAGCCGCCCTCGCCGTCCTCCTCGAACATCGGGTAGTCGACGACCCACAGGAAGGACCAGGCCGAGGCGTCGATGAGCCCGCAGCGCTCGCCGATCTCCAGCCGGGCCGCGCCCAGCAGCCGGCGCGCGTCGGCGGGGGGGCCGGCCGCGAAGAACACGGCGTCGCCCGGGGCGGCGCCGACGGCCTCGGCCAGCCCGGCGCGCTCGGCCTCCGACAGGTTCTTGGCCACCGGGCCGCCCAGCTCGCCGTCGGCGCCGACCAGCACGAAGGCCAGGCCCCTGGCGCCGCGCGCCTTGGCCCAGTCCTGCCAGGCGTCCAGCTCCCTGCGGGTCTGCCCGGCGCCGCCGGGCATCACCACGGCGCCGACGTAGGGCGCCTGGAAGACGCGGAAGGGGGTGTCGGCGAAGAAGGCGGTGAGGTCGACCAGCTCCTGTCCGAAGCGGAGGTCGGGCTTGTCGGAGCCGTAGCGGGCCATCGCGTCGGCGTAGGTCATCCGCGGCAGCGGCAGCGGGACCTCGTGGCCGGCGACCTGCCGCCACAGCCGGGAGACCAGCGCCTCGCCGAGGGCGATGACGTCGTCCTGGTCGACGAAGCTCATCTCGATGTCGATCTGGGTGAACTCCGGCTGCCGGTCGGCGCGGAAGTCCTCGTCGCGGAAGCAGCGGGCGATCTGGTAGTAGCGCTCCATGCCGCCGACCATCAGCAGCTGCTTGAACAGCTGGGGCGACTGCGGCAGCGCGTACCAGGAGCCCGGCTGCAGCCGGACCGGCACCAGGAAGTCGCGGGCGCCCTCGGGGGTGGACCGGGTGAGGTAGGGCGTCTCGACATTGACGAAGCCGTGCTCGCGCATGACGTCGTGCACGACGTAGCTCGCCTCGGAGCGGGTGCGCAGCGCGGCCGCCACCGGGGCGCGGCGGATGTCGAGGTAGCGGTGGCGCAGCCGCGCCTCCTCGGAGACCTCCACCGCGCCCTCGATCGGGAACGGCAGCGGCGCCGACTCGCTCAGCACCTCGATGCCCTCGGCCACCACCTCGACCGCGCCGGTGGGCAGCTCGGGGTTCTCGTTGCCCTCGGGCCGGACGCGCACCCGGCCGGTGACGCTGACGCAGTACTCGGCGCGCAGGTCGTGGGCGAGTTCGTCCTCGCGGACCACCACCTGCGCGGTGCCCGAGGCGTCGCGCAGGTCCAGGAAGACCACTCCGCCGTGGTCGCGGCGGCGCGCGACCCACCCGGCGAGCACCACGTCCTCCCCCGCGTGCCCGGTGCGCAGCGCGCCGGCGTCGTGTGTGCGGATCACAGCTATTCCCCTATCTCGGTTCGTCGGACCAGCGGCTGGGACCGGGAGGGCGGCGGGCGCGGGGCGGCGCCGGGGGCGGGCCGGCGTGAGCCGGTCCGGCCGGGCGCTCGCGCTCACAGACTCCCGGTGCCGCTATCTCGCCTGCCGGTGACCACGGCGAACTCCCCTTGGGCCTCGGTCCGCCGGCCTCGCGGCGGTGTGCGCGCGGGCGTGCGGACGATCTGGGTGGGACCGGCCGGCCGGCGCCGCACCGGCGAGCCGGAGGCGCGCGACCGGGCAGGTCCGACGCTATCCATTATCGACCACCGACGGTACCGGCTTTCGCGCCGCCGCAGGCGGCAACGGCCGCACCGGTGCGCGGCTCACAGCCCCCGGGCGGGGGCCGGCGGCGGCACGTCGGCCAGGAAGGGGTTGGCGGCCCGCTCCCGCCCGACCGTGGTCTGCGGGCCGTGGCCGGGCAGCACGGCGGTGTCGTCGGGCCGGCTCAGCACCACCCGCGACAGGCTGCGCACCATGGCGTCCGGGTCGCCGCCGGGCAGGTCGGTGCGGCCGACGGAGCCCGCGAACAGCAGGTCGCCGCTGAACATGACCTCGGGGCGGCCGCCGTCGGCGGCGCGGGGCAGCCGGAAGGCGACCGAGCCGGGGGTGTGCCCGGGCGCGTGGTCGACGGTGATCTCCAGCCCGGCCAGCTCCAGCACGGCGCCGTCGCCCAGTTCGCGCACGTCGTCGGGCTCGGTGAACTCCAGGCCGCCGAGCAGCCGCTGCCCGGCGGCGAGCGGGAAGCCGCGCGCCGGGTCGGCCAGCAGCGCCCGGTCGCCGGGGTGCACGTAGGCCGGGACGCCGCGCGCGCCGCAGACCGGCGCCACCGACCACATGTGATCGAGGTGGCCGTGGGTGAGCAGCACCGCGACCGGCCTGAGCCGGTGCTCGCGCAGCAGCTCGTCGATGCCGGCCTCGGCGTCCTCGCCGGGGTCGACGATGACGCACTCCTCACCGGGTCCGGTGGCGGCGACGAAGCAGTTCGCGGCGAAGGAGCCGGCCGGGAATCCGGCGATCAGCACAATGGGCCTCGGGGTGCTCGGAGGGCCGCGGGCGCGGTGCGGGCGCCGCGGCGGGCGGTCGGCGGCGGGCGTCCAGAGGGCCGCCGCATAGCTGGAGCGTACCGATACGGACACAACCCCTGCGATTCGGGGTGGGGTCGGCGCTACCATTTGCGGGCGGCGCCGCCCAGGTGGGACCGCGAACGCGTACGGTCACGCCGAGCAGGTCCCGCGGCCGCGGGCCACCGCCGACGGAGCCGTTTGCGTACTACGGTGACAGTGACATATTGGTCGGAGCCATGATCGGCGCGGCTCGGCAGGTCGCTCGGGGAGGCGGCGCACCGCTTCGGCGGTCGCCGCGGGGGGCGGGCGACGCATCCGCGTCCGGCGCGCGGGCCGGTGCCGGCGCCGCACGACCCGGTCGCATCCGACCGGGCCAGCACGAGGAGGACACGGTGAGTACGGACCCCTGGGGCCGCGTGGACGCAGACGGCACCGTCTATGTGCGTACGGCTGACGGCGAACGGGTCGTAGGGTCCTGGCAGGCCGGGGAGCCCGAGGAGGCGCTCGCCTTCTTCCACCGCAAGTTCGACTCCCTGTCCACCGAGGTGGACCTGCTGGAGCAGCGGATCAAGACCACCGACCTCCCCGCGGCGCAGGCCGGCTCCACCATCGCCCGGCTGCGCGAGTCCATTGTGAACGCCGCCGCCGTCGGCGACCTCGACGGCCTGGCCAAGCGGCTCGACGGCCTCACCGAGCTGGTCGACCAGCGCCGCGAGGAGCAGAAGGCGGCGCGCGAGGAGGCCCGCGAGAACGCCCGCGACGTCAAGGAGCGGATCGTCGCCGAGGCCGAGCGCATCGCCGAGGAGACCACCCACTGGAAGTCCGGCGGCGAGCGGATGCGCCAGCTGGTGGAGGAGTGGAAGACCGCGCCGCGCGCCGACCGCGCCACCGAGCAGGCGCTGTGGAAGCGGCTGTCCTCGGCGCGCAGCTCCTTCACCAAGCGGCGCAAGGCCTACTTCGCCGGGCTCGACAGCGAGCGCGAGCAGGCCAAGGAGGTGAAGGAGGAGATCGTCGCCGAGGCGGAGGCGATCGCCGACTCCACCGACTGGAACCGCACCGCCTCGCGCTACCGCGAGCTGATGCAGCGCTGGAAGTCGGCGGGGCGCGCCCAGCGCGATGCCGAGGACCGCCTGTGGGGCCGGTTCAAGGCCGCCCAGGACCGGTTCTTCCAGGCCAGGTCGGCCGTGTTCGCCGAACGCGACGCCGAGCTGAGCGGCAATGCCGAGGCCAAGGAGGCGCTGCTCACCGAGGCCAAGCGCATCCTGCCCATCACCGATCTGCGCGCGGGCAAGGCCGCGCTGCGCGACCTCCAGGAGCGCTGGGAGGCGATCGGCCCGGTGCCGCGCGACTCTCGCGACCGCCTGGAGGGCGGGCTGCGCAAGATCGAGGAGGCGGTCCGCAAGGCCGAGGACTCCGAGTGGCGGCGCACCAACCCCGAGGCGCGGGCCCGTGCCGAGGCGACCGTGAACCAGCTGCGCACCTCGATCGAGCAGTTCGAGAAGCAGCTGGAGCGGGCGCGGGCCGCCGGGAACGAGCGCAAGATCCACGAGGCCGACGAGGCGCTGGCCGCCCGCCGGTCCTGGCTGGCCGAGGCCGAGCGCACCCTGAACGAGTTCAGCTGAGGCGGGCGGCCCGCCGCCGAGGGCGGCGGGCCCTGCCGGTGCCGGGCGCTCAGGGCTTGCGGCCCACTCCGCCGGCCATGAACTTCTCCAGGTCGGTCGGCTCGCGCAGCAGGGGTTCGTCCGGACGCCACTGCGGCAGGTAGACCACGCCGGGCTCGACCAGGTCCCAGCCGTCGAAGAAGGCGGTGATCTCGGTCTTGTCGCGGTAGCGGCCGCTGCCGAGCCGGGTCAGCAGGATCTCCTCCGAGCGCTTCGCGAACGGGGTGCCGGAGCAGAAGTGCGTGATGAACACGTGGCTGCCCGGCGGGACGGCGTCGCGGTAGGCCGCCACGATCCCGGCGGGGTCGTCGGCGTCGTCGAAGTGGTGCAGCACCCCGCACAGCAGCACGCCGACCGGCTCGTCCAGGTCGATCAGCCGCCGGGTGTCGGGATGGCCGAGCACGCGGTCGTGCTCGCGGAGGTCGGCGGTGATCACGGCGGTGTCGGCGGTGTCGGCCAGCAGGGCGCGGCCGTGCGCGAGCACGATCGGGTCGTTGTCGACGTAGACGACGCGGGCGCCGGGCAGGTGGCGCTGCGCCACCTGGTGGACGTTGTCCTGGGTGGGCAGGCCGCTGCCCAGGTCGAGGAACTGCCGGATGCCCTCCTGGCACAGGAAGCGGACCGCGCGCCGCAGGATCTCCCGGTTGAGCCGGGTGGCGCGGCCGGCCTCGGGGGTGAGGGCGTACAGCTGGTCGCCGACGGCCCGGTCGACGGCGAAGTTGTCCTTGCCGCCCAGCATGTAGTCGTAGGTGCGGGCGACACTGGGCACGGTGACGTCGATGCCGCTCCGCCGCAGCGCCTCGGCGTCGGGGTCGGCGTCGGCGCCCAGGTCGGCGAAGGACTCTGCCAGCCCCTCTGCCAGCCCCTCGGCCAGGCCGTCCGCGAAGCTCTCGGCGGGCGGGCCCGGTCTCAGATCCTCGTCCGGCATCGCCGCATCGCCGCCTTAGCGCCCTGGCGTCCGGCCTGTCTGGAACGCCGCCTTCGAGCATCGTAGGGGCGGCGGTGGCGCGCCGCGGCGCGCTCGGGCATGCGGCCGTGCGCGTATCGGATTGCGGTCCGCCGAAACGGGATGCCCTACTGCGCGCTGGTCATCCGGTACACGTCGTAGACGCCGTCGACCGAGCGGACCGCCTTCAGTACGTGGCCCAGGTGCGCGGGGTCGGCCATCTCGAAGGTGAACTTGCTGATCGCCACCCGGTCGCGGCCGGTGGTGACCGAGGCGGACAGTATGTTGACGTGCTGGTCGGACAGGATGCGGGTGATGTCGGACAGCAGCCGGGTGCGGTCCAGTGCCTCCACCTGGATGGCCACCAGGAACATGGAGTCCTCGGTCGGCGACCAGTCGACCGGCACCATCCGCTCGCGGTCCAGGGTCTTGGCGTTCACGCAGTCGGCGCGGTGCACCGACACGCCGTTGCCCCGGGTGACGAAGCCGACGATGGGGTCGCCCGGCACCGGAGTGCAGCACTTCGACAGCCGCACCCACACCGAGGGGTCGCCCTCGACCACCACACCGGGGTTGCCGCCGGGGCGCTGCCGCCGCGAGCGGGTGGGCAGCGCCGTCTCGGCGATGTCCTCCTCGGCGCTGTCGATGCCGCCGAGGGAGTCCAGCAGCTTCTGCACGACGGTCTGCGCGGTGACGCTGCCCTCGCCGACGGCGGCGTACAGGGCGGTGACGTCTGCGTAGCGCATGTCGCGGGCCAGCGCCATCAGCGCCTCGCCGCTGAGCAGCCGCTGCAGCGGGAGGTCCTGCTTGCGCATGGCGCGCACCAGCGCCTCGCGGCCCTTCTCGGTGTTCTGCTCCCGGCGCTCCTTGCTGAACCACTGCCGGATCTTGTTGCGGGCCCGCGCGCTCTTGACGAAGTCCAGCCAGTCGCGGTTCGGGCCGGCGTCCGGCGACTTGTTGGTGAAGATCTCCACCGTCTCGCCGTTGTCCAGCTCGCTGTCCAGCGGCACCAGCCGGCCGTTGACCCGCGCGCCGACGGTGGTGTTGCCGATGTCGGTGTGCACGGCGTAGGCGAAGTCGATCGGGGTGGCGCCCTGCGGCAGCGCGATCACGTCGCCGCCCGGGGTGAAGACGAAGACCTCGGAGACCGACAGGTCGAAGCGCAGGGACTCCAGGAACTCGCCGGGGTCGGTGGTCTCCTGCTGCCAGTCGATGAGCTGGCGCAGCCAGGCCATGTCGCCGCCGCCCTTGCTCTTCTTGCCGCCGCCGGCCGCGCCCTGGACCTCCTCCTTGTACTTCCAGTGCGCGGCGATGCCGTACTCGGCGCGGCGGTGCATGGCGCGGGTGCGGATCTGCAGCTCGACCGGCTTGCCCTCGGGGCCGATCACGGTGGTGTGCAGGGACTGGTACATGTTGAACTTGGGCATCGCGATGTAGTCCTTGAACCGGCCGGGGACCGGGTTCCACCGCGCGTGGATGGTGCCGAGGGCGGCGTAGCAGTCGCGCACGCTGTCGACCAGGACCCGGATGCCGACCAGGTCGTAGATGTCGTCGAAGCCCACGTTGCGGGCGATCATCTTCTGGTAGATCGAGTAGTAGTGCTTCGGCCGGCCGCGCACGGTCGCCTTGATCTTGGCCTCGCGCAGGTCGCCGGAGACGTTCTCGATGACCTCCTGCAGGTAGAGGTCGCGCCGCGGCGCCCGCTCGGAGACCAGCCGGGCGATCTCGTCGAAGCGCTTGGGGTACATCGTGGCGAACGAGAGGTCTTCCAGCTCCCACTTGATGGTGTTCATGCCCAGGCGGTGCGCGAGCGGGGCGTAGATCTCCAGGGTCTCGCGGGCCTTCTTCTCCCGCTTGGCCTGCGGGAGGTAGCGCAGGGTGCGCATGTTGTGCAGCCGGTCCGCGAGCTTGATCACCAGCACTTTGATGTCGCGCGACATCGCGACGACCATCTTGCGGACGGTCTCGGCCTGGGTGGCCTCGCCGTACTTGACCTTGTCGAGCTTGGTGACGCCGTCGACCAGCCCGGCGATCTCCTCGCCGAAGTCCTCGCTCAGCTGCTCCAGGGTGTACTCGGTGTCCTCGACCGTGTCGTGCAGCAGCGCGGCGGCGAGCGTGGGCTCCTGCATGCCCAGCTCGGCCAGGATGGTGGCGACGGCGAGCGGGTGGGTGATGTAGGGGTCGCCGCTCTTGCGCTTCTGCTCGCGGTGGAAGTGGGCGGCCACGTCGTAGGCGCGCTCGATGAGCCGCACGTCGGCCTTGGGGTGCGTCGCGCGGACGGTCTTGATGAGAGGTTCGAGTACTGGATTCATGGTCACGCCCCGTTGGGCGCCGAGCCGGGCGAGCCGGCGGCGGACACGGATGGTGGAGGGCGGGGCTGCGGGCGGGAGTGCCCTGGGGGCCGCCGCCGGCGGCGGGCCGGGAGGAGCCGCCCGCTCGGCGCCGTCGGCGGGCGGCGGGCCCGGCGGCGGCGCGGATCTGGCGGCCCGCTCCGCACCCGCCTCGCCGTCGGGCGCCGCGGGCGCGGGAGCGCCTTCGGCGGAACCGGGGGCAGGCCGGGCGTCGGAGGCGCTCGGCGCCGGATGCTCCGGCTGCCGCGCGACGGCTCCTGGCAGACCTACCTCGCTCCGCACGGAGGCGATCACCACCCATCTACATCGCAAGATCCAGTTTAGCGCCGTGGCGGCGCGTAGCACCGGAGGTTAACGAACGGCCGGTGGGCGGTGGGGCGGCGCCCCTCTTACTTAACCCGAGCGTGACCGGCCCGAAACGCACCGTCGGCCGCTCAGCCCACCGTGAGCAGAGCGCGGGTCTCGACGCCGCCCAGCGCGTCGAGGCGCTCGCGCCCGTGCAGGAAGGCCAGTTCGAGCAGGACCGACACGCCGACCACGGTGGCGCCGGCCCGGCGCACCAGCTCCACGGCGGCCCGCGCGGTGCCGCCGGTGGCCAGCACGTCGTCCACGATGAGCACGCGCTCGCCCGGCGTGAAGGCGTCGGCGTGCACCTCGATGGTGGCGCTGCCGTACTCCAGGTCGTAGGAGGCGGCGATGACCTGCGACGGGAGCTTGCCCGCCTTGCGCACCGGCACGAAGCCGGCGCCCGCGCGGTCGGCCACCGGCGCGCCGAGGATGAAGCCGCGGGCCTCGATCCCGGCCACCTTGTCGACGGCGCCGGCACCGTACTGGGCGACCACCGCGCCGACCACCTGCCCGAAGGCCCCGGCGTCGGCCAGCAGCGGGGTGATGTCCTTGAACACCACCCCGGGCTGCGGGTAGTCGGGCACGTCGCGGACGCGTGCGGCGATCAGCGCGCCGAGGTCGGCGGCGCGGTCTACGGTCATGCTGCTTCCCGCCCTGTCGTGGCCGCCGCCCCGCCCGGACCGGGGTCCGGGCGGGGCGGCGGGGTGCGCGCTACTTCTTGTCGGAGTCGCGGCCGTCGGGCTCGCCGCCGGAGCCGGTGGTCTCGCCGTCGGCGCGGTCGGTGGTGTCGGTGTCGTCGTCCTCGTCGGCGAAGTCCTCCGGGCTGAGGTGGTCGGCGCTGAGCCCCTCGGGCTCGCTCACCACCTGGGCGATGGACTGCTTGACGAACTCCGCCTCGACGCCGGGGGCGATCTCCAGCACGATGCGGTCGTCGGTGATCGCGGCGACGGTGGCGAACATGCCCGCGGTGGTCATCACCGTGGAGCCCGGCACCAGGCTGTTCTGCATCTTCGCGGTCTCCTGCATCCGCTTGCGCTGCGGGCGGATGAAGACGAAGTAGAAGAACGCGAAGATCGCCGCGATCATCAGGATGTTGATCAGCAAGGCGTTCCCGCCGGCGCCGCCCTGCGGCTGCGCGAGTGCTGTGAGATCGCTGTGGCCCTGCACGTGGGCGTCCCTTCCTAGTGGGTCAGAGAGTATTCGGGTGCCGGTCCCTGCCGCGCCGTACGGTGTCGGGCCGCCGTCCGCGCCGCGCGGACGCGGGACGGGGCGCCTCCGCCGTCTCCGGCGGCGGTGCGGGCCGCAGGGTGTGCACACGGTGTATTCAGCTGTGCCGGACGCCGGTCCTGACCGGGCCGGTCTGGCCCATCAGCCTATTCGCCCAGCGAGGCGCGGCGACCACCCCCGGCACGGGCCGCGGTGCGGACCTCGCCGGTGCGCGGCCGCCCGGCCGGGGCCCGGCCGTCGCGGTGCGGCGGGGGCGCGCACGGGCGGGTGCGAGTGCGGCACCTGCTGCGTCACGGTGTGCCCGGCTCGTCGTCGCCGTCGTCGAGGCGGCCGCCCTGCCCGATGTCGGCCTCGTCGAAGAGGGTGGCGGCGCCCGCGAAGGCGGCGTCCGGTGGCGGAGTGAGACCAAGATGTGACCATGCGGCAGGTGTGGCGACCCGGCCGCGGGGAGTGCGGGCCAGCAGTCCGGCGCGCACCAGGAAGGGCTCGGCCATCACCTCGACCGTCTCCGACTCCTCCCCCACCGCGACCGCGAGGGTGGACAGCCCGACGGGGCCGCCGCCGAAGCGCTTGAGCAGCGCGCCGAGCACGGCCCGGTCCAGCCGGTCCAGGCCCTCGTCGTCCACCTCGTACAGCCGCAGCGCGGCGCGTGCGGTGGCGCGGTCGAGGCGGCCGTCGGCGCGCACCTCGGCGTAGTCGCGGACCCGGCGCAGCAGCCGGTTGGCGATCCGGGGGGTGCCGCGGGAGCGGCGGGCGATCTCCTGCCCGGCATCGGGCTCCAGCACCACGCCGAGTAGACCGGCGGAGCGGTGCAGGATGCGTTCGAGGTCGGCGGGCTCGTAGAAGTCCATGTGCGCGACGAAGCCGAAGCGGTCGCGCAGCGGCGCGGGCAGCATGCCGGCCCGGGTGGTCGCGCCGACCAGGGTGAAGGGGGCGACGTCCAGCGGGATGGCGGTGGCGCCCGGCCCCTTGCCGACCACGACGTCGACCCGGAAGTCCTCCATCGCGACGTAGAGCATCTCCTCGGCCGGGCGGGCCATCCGGTGGATCTCGTCCAGGAACAGCACCTCGCCCTCGCTGAGGGTGGACAGCACGGCGGCGAGGTCGCCGGCGCGCTCGATGGCGGGGCCGCTGGTGATGCGCAGCGGCGCGCCCAGCTCGGCCGAGATGATCATGGCGAGGGTGGTCTTGCCCAGGCCGGGCGGGCCCGACAGCAGTACGTGGTCCGGGGCCCGGCCGCGCCGCAGCGCGCCGTGCAGCACCAGCGACAGCTGCTCGCGCACGCGGGGCTGGCCGATGAAGTCGTCCAGCCGCTTGGGGCGCAGCGCCCCCTCGACCGCGCGGTCGTCGGCGTCGGCGGCGGCCGCCACCAGTTCGCGGTCGGGGGCGCCGTAGGGGCCGGCGTCCAGGGCGTCGTCGGTGCTCACGCGCGGCTCAGCCTGCGCAGCGCGGACTTGAGCAGGACGGCGAGGTCGGGCTCCGGCCCGGCTTCGGGCGCGACGGCGGCGACGGCGGACTCGGCGTCCTTGGCCGACCAGCCGAGGTTGACCAGCGCGGCGCGCAGCTGCGGCCGCCAGTCGCGCTCGGCCGCGCCGGGCTCGGCGCCGGTGCCCGGGCCGTCGGGGTCCTCGCCCAGCGGGACGCCGAGGCGGTCCTTGAGTTCGAGCACCAGGCGCTGGGCGCCCTTGCGGCCGATCCCGGGCACGCGGGTGAGCGCGGTGATGTCGTCGGCGGCGACGGCGCGGCGCAGCGCGTCGGGGGTGTGCACGGCGAGCATGGCCAGCGCCAGCTTGGGGCCGATGCCGCTGGCGGTCTGCAGCAGCTCGAAGACGTCGCGCTCGTCGTCGTCGGCGAAGCCGAAGAGGGTCAGCGACTCCTCCCGCACCACCAGCGAGGTCGGCACGTGGGCGTCCTCGCCGACCCGCAGCCGGGCCAGGGTGGCGGGGGTGCAGTGCAGCGCCATGCCCACACCGCCGACCTCCAGCACGGCGGAGTCCACGCTGCGGGCGGCCACCCGCCCGCTGATGAACGAGATCATCCGGGGCTCCTCACTCGGGGCGGCGCGCAGGGGTGCGCGCGGCGGTCTGGGCGGCTGCGGCGCGAGCGATCCTGGCCATCGCGCCGCCGCGCCAGACATGGCAGATGGCCAGCGCGAGCGCGTCGGCCGCGTCGGCGGGCTTCGGCGCCGCGCTGAGCCGCAGGATGCGGGTGACCATCGCGGTGACCTGTGCCTTGTCGGCCCGCCCGCTGCCGGTGATGGCGGCCTTGACCTCGCTGGGGGTGTGCAGCGCGACGGGCAGCCGCAGCCGCGCCGCGGCGGTGATCGCGATCCCGCTGGCCTGGGCGGTGCCCATCACGGTGCGCAGATTGGCCTGGGCGAACACCCGCTCGACGGCGACCGCGTCGGGCCGGTGCTCGGCCAGCCAGCCCTCGATCCCCTCGGCGATCCCCAGCAGCCGCTCCGGCAGCTCCGCCGCGGCCGGCGTGCGGATCACCCCGACCGCGACCAGCGACAGCGGCGCCCCGGGCGCCCCGTCGACCACCCCGACCCCGCACCGGGTCAGCCCGGGATCGACGCCCAGCACCCGCACGCGCTCACCTCGGTTCGTCAGCCCCGCGAACATCCGTTCGGTCCGAGGTTAGCGACTCCCACCGACGAACACCGCCCGACACCGCCGATCCCGCCGGCGCCGCCGGGCCGCGGCGCCCTGCGGTCGCCGTTCCGGGAACCGGCTTGCCACCGAGGAGGCGGGCGGCGGAGGATCGCGCCATGGTGTCGTCCGCCATTCGCCTGTTCGTCGCGCTGCTCCGGCACAGCGGCGCGTCCCGCACGATCCTGCACGACGTCGCACGCGAGATCTTCCCGTGGATCCGCTTCCTGCCGCCCGCCGACGCCGAGGCCTTCCTCGCCGAGCTGGCCGATGTCCTGCGCGCCGCACAGGACATCGACAACCCCGGTCCCGCCATGCAGTGCGTCGTGGAGTGGCGGCACACCGCAGAGGCCCATGCCGCACCGGATGTCCGCGAGGTCCTGGTCCGCGGCGAGTACGACGACCTCGGCCCCGTCCCACCGCCCGCGGCGGAGCGGTGAGCCCGAAACGGGGCGGTTGCGTGGTTCCGCCGGCGGCCGCGTGTGGTTCTTCGTCGACCCGGACGAGCATGTCGTCTGGGTCGAGTACGCGAGCCCGCGCCGTCCCAGGGCGACCGACTGACGCGGTGCCTCACAGCTCGCGGCTCCAGTTCTGGCCGGTGAGGTCGTGGCCGAAGCTGCGGTGCGGGGCCTGGTCGGTGAGGGTGAAGCCGGCGCGCTGGTAGATGCGGCGGGCGGCGGCCAGGACGTCGTTGGTCCACAGGGTCATCCGGCGGTAGCCGGCGGCGCGGGCGAAGGCGATGCACTCGTCGACCAGGCGGCCGCCGATGCCGAGGCCGCGGGCGGCGGGCTCGACCAGCAGGAGGCGCAGGCGGGCGGTCTCGTCGTCGTCGCGGACGCAGAAGACGCAGCCGACCCTGGCGCCGCCGACCTCGGCGATCCAGACGGCCTCGCGGGCGGGGTCGGGCCCGGCCGCGTAGTCGGCGACGATCTTGGCGACCAGGGCCTCGTAGCTCGCGTCCCAGCCGTACTCCTGGGCGTAGAGGGCGGCATTGCGCGACACGACCCAGCCGAGGTCGCCCGGGCGCGGCGGGCGCAGCACCACGACTGGGGCGGAGCGGCGGTCGCCCAGCAGGCGGCGGACGGTCGACATGGCGTCCAGCAGGCGGTCGCGCTCGTCGTCGGAGAGCGCGGACAGCAGGCCGAGGACGTCGGCCGAGGAGCGGTCGTCCAGCTCCTTCTGCACGGCGCGGCCCTTCTGGGTGAGCTGGACGGTGCGGCGGCGGCCGTCGCCGTCGGAGCGCTCGCGCACGATGAGTCCGGCGGAGGAGAGCCGGACCAGGATCCGGCTCAGGTAGCCGGCGTCCAGGCCCAGGGCGGCGCGCAGCCCGCCGACCTCGACCGGGGATCCGTCCGCGGGGTTGGCCAGCTCCCACAGCACCCGCGACTCCGTCAGCGAGTAGGGCGAGCCGAGCAGGCCCTGGTCGAGCAGGCCGATCACCCGGGTGTAGAAGCGGTTGAAGGCGCGGACCTCCGCGACCGACTCGTCCGACATGACCAGCCTCTCTGCCGAAGTCAGTTATTTCTTTGACTCAGGCAATGATATGGGTACGGCTCCGCCGCGGTCCACCGGTTCACCGGCACCGCTCCCCCGTCCGGACGCACCGCCGCGGCGAGCCGGACCGGACCCGCCCGCACGCCCGCGGCCGGGACGGCGGCGAACGCCCGGGCCGGAAAGCGCCCGGCGGCGCGCCGATCGCGGGGATCGGGGCGCCGCCGGGCGGAGTCCGTGCGGATCAGCGGCTCAGCCGATGCGCTCCAGGATGTCGTCGGAGATGTCGGCGTTGGTGTAGACGTTCTGCACGTCGTCGGAGTCCTCGAGCACGTCGACCAGGCGCATGACCTTCTTGGCGGTCTCCTCGTCCAGCGGGATCTCCACACTGGGCAGGAAGCTGGTCTCGGCCGACTCGTAGTCGATGCCGCTGTCCTGCAGCGCCGTGCGCACCGCGACCAGGTCGCCAGCCTCGGAGACGACCTCGAAGGCCTCGCCGAGGTCGTTGACGTCCTCGGCCCCGGCGTCCAGCACCGCGAGGGTGAGGTCGTCCTCGGTGACGCCGCCCTCCTTGGGCACGATCACGACGCCCTTCCGGTTGAACTGGTACGACACGGAGTTGGGGTCGGCCAGCGAGCCGCCGTTGCGGGTGAGCGCGGTGCGGACCTCGGAGGCGGCCCGGTTGCGGTTGTCGGTCAGGCACTCGATGTAGACGGCCACCCCGCCGGGGGCGTAGCCCTCGTACCAGATGGTCTGCCACTCGGCGCCGCCGGCCTCCTCACCGGCCCCGCGCTTGCGGGCGCGCTCGATGTTGTCGAGCGGCACGGAGTTCTTCCTGGCCTTCTGGACGGCGTCATAGAGGGTGGGGTTGCCGTCGATGTCGCCCCCGCCGGTGCGCGCGGCCACCTCGATGTTCTTGATCAGCTTGGCGAACAACTTGCCGCGCTTGGCGTCGACCACGGCCTTCTTGTGCTTGGTTGTCGCCCACTTTGAATGGCCGCTCATGCCTGTCCTTTCACGATCTTCACAAACAGTTCGTGGATGCGCGTGTCACCGGTCAGCTCCGGGTGGAACGACGTGGCCAGCAGCTGGTCCTGGCGGACGGCGACGATCCGGGCGGGGCCGCCCCCGGCGCCGGCGATCCGGCCCAGCACCCGCGCGCGCCCGCCCACCGACTCCACCCACGGGGCCCGGATGAAGACCGCCGTCAGCGGCTCGCCCGGGACGCCGTCGATCTCCACCGGCGCCTCGAAGGAGTCGATCTGGCGGCCGAAGGCGTTCCGGCGTACCACCATATCGAGACCGCCGATGGTCTCCTGACCGTCGGCGCCGTCGAGGATGCCGTCGGCCAGCATGATCATGCCCGCGCAGGAGCCGTACACGGGCAGGCCGCCGCCGACCCGCTTGCGCAGCGGTTCGAGCAGGTCGAAGGAGCGCGCCAGCCGCCACATGGTGGTGGACTCCCCGCCGGGCACGACCAGCCCGTCGAGGCGGTCCAGCTCCTGCGGGCGGCGGACGGCGACGGCGTGCGCGCCGACCGCCTCCAGCATGCGGACGTGCTCGCGCACGTCGCCCTGGAGGGCGAGTACTCCGATGGTCGGGGCACCGGCGCGGTGTGCGGGGTCCGGAGGGATGGACAAGGGCGGAACCTCACTGCGGCACGTGCGGTCCCGCCGGGCGACGGGGCCGCGCGGCGGGTCCGCGATACGTCGTGTTCTCTCCTTAGCAGCCTAGATGCCCACCGGGGGCGGTCGCGCCGGTCACCTGCGCCCCAGCCGGTAGCGGCGCACCACGCCCAGCGCCGCGAGCGCCAGCAGCGGCAGCGGGAGCACGCCCAGGCCCGGGAGCAGGGCGTTGAGCAGCCGGCGGGGCGAGGCCCACATCGGCAGGGCGCCGACGCCGAACAGGTCCACCACGACGTAGCAGGCGGCCGCGGCCAGCACGGCGAGCAGCAGCCACCCGCGCCGGGGGTCGGGCGGGGCGGACGGCCGGACGGCCGGGCGGCGGCGCTGGGTGACCCAGTCGGGCTGGCGGCGGCTCACGGACACGACGATACGCCGCCCGGCCGCCGAACGCCCGGACCCCCGCCCGCATCCGCTGTGCGCCGCGGCCTCAGCGGGCCGGCACGTCCAGGGCGCGGGTCCACAGCGCTGCCACCGCCGCCAGGCAGGCGGCCGCGCTCCGCCCGGGCGGCGGGTCGACCACGGCGCCGTGGATCTGCGCCTCCACCCCCTGCACCGCCAGCAGCGCGGCCAGTTCGGGGTCGTCACCGCCCCGGCCGAGCCGGCGCAGCTCGGCGGCCAGCCCGGCGGCGGCCCGCCGCTCGATCGCGCGCAGCCGCGCCACCAGCTCCGGCACCCGGGGCGCCTGGTCGAACAGCAGCCGGTGCAGCCGCGGGCGCCCGGTGTGCAGCTCGGCCACCGCGCCGACGAGGCCGGACACCAGCCCGGGCAGGTCCGGCCGCTCCCGCGCGCAGGCGTCGAGGGCCTGGTCGAGCACCTGGACCGCCTCGGCCAGGTGCTCCTCGGCCAGCGCGGTCAGCAGCGCGTCCTTGTTCGGGAAGTACTGGTACAGCGAGCCGATCGACACCCCGGCCCGCTCCGCGACCCGGTTGGTGGTGGTCGCGGTGTAGCCGTGCCGGCCGAAGAGCTGAGCCGCCGCCTCCAGGATCGCGGCCACCGTCTCCTTGGACCGCTGCTGGCGCGGCCGTTTGCGGGGTGTGCTCACGCCGCCTCCAATGCGAGTACCGAAAACTGAGGATAGCTCGCATTATGGAGGGGCGGATGCCGCTTCCGGCACCGGCCTACCCTCCCTCCCCGAACGGAGTCCGCTCCCCCCATGCCGCCCGACCTGCTCGCCTACGCCGCCCGGATCCTGCCCGGACTGCTCCTGATCGCCTGGTGCTTCGCACTGGCCCGCCGCGGCGGCGACCCGCTGCCGAGGATCGCGGTGCTGCTGCTCGGCTTCGTGCTGCTGCGGGACGCGATGACGCCGACCGGCCTGTGGCGGCTGGGCAGCGTCGACGGGGTGCTGGTCTGGCTGCGCTTCACCGAGAACGCGCTCACCCTGGTGCTGCTCGGACTCGGCACGTTGGCGGCGACGGGCGCGCTGCTGCGCTTCGACCCCGAGCTGCGCGCCCTGGTGCGCTGGGGGCGCGCCGACGCCGCGGCCGTCGCGCTCGGGCTCGGCGGCGGGCTGGCCGCGGCCGCCCCCGTCCTGGCGCTGAACCTGCTGTGGCCGGTGCACGAGCGCGGCGGCGCGGTGGCGCTCGGCCTGCTGCCCGTACTGGCCTTCTTCTCGCTCTCCGGCAACCTGGCCGAGGAGGTGCTGTTCCGCGGCTTCCTGCAGGGGCGGATGGAACCGGCGCTCGGCCCGGCCCGCGCGGCGCTAGGCTCGGCCGTGCTCTTCGCCGCCTGCCACGTGTTCCTGGCGTCGACGGTCACCGGCGCGGGCTGGCCGCTGCTGGCCTTCACCCTCTACGAGGGCCTGATCTGCGCCGCCCTGCGGATGCGCCGCGGCGTGCTGCCCGCCGCCCTCGCGCACGGCACGGCGATCTTCCTGCTCGGCGCCGGACTGCCGTAGGGGCCGCGACGGCGGCGGGGGAGGTGCCCGGTGGCACCTCCCCCGCCGCGCGGCCGCCGCGGCTACCAGCCGCGCCCGGCGTAGCGCTCCTGCTCGGGCAGCTGGTCGATGTTGATGCCGACCATGGCCTCGCCGAGGCCGCGCGAAACCTTGGCGATCACGTCGGGGTCGTCGTGGAAGGTGGTGGCCTTGACGATGGCCTCGGCCCGCTTGGCGGGGTCGCCGGACTTGAAGATGCCCGAGCCGACGAACACGCCCTCGGCGCCCAGCTGCATCATCATCGCGGCGTCGGCCGGAGTGGCGATACCGCCCGCGGTGAACAGCACCACCGGCAGCTTGCCCAGCTCGGCGACCTCCTTGACCAGCTCGTACGGCGCCCGCAGCTCCTTGGCCGCGACGAACAGCTCGGCGGCGTCCAGGGTGGTGAGCCGCTTGATGTCGGCCCGGATCTGGCGCATGTGCCGGGTGGCCTCGACCACATTGCCGGTGCCGGCCTCGCCCTTGGACCGGATCATCGCGGCGCCCTCGGCGACGCGGCGCAGCGCCTCGCCCAAGTTGGTGGCGCCGCACACGAAGGGCACCGTGAACGCCCACTTGTCGATGTGGTGCGCCTCGTCGGCCGGGGTCAGCACCTCGGACTCGTCGACGTAGTCGACACCGAGCGCCTGCAGCACCTGGGCCTCGACGAAGTGGCCGATGCGGGCCTTGGCCATGACCGGGATGGACACCGCGTTGACGATGCCGTCGATCATGTCGGGGTCCGACATCCGGGCGACGCCGCCGTCCCTGCGGATGTCGGCCGGCACCCGCTCCAGCGCCATCACGGCCACGGCGCCGGCGTCCTCGGCGATCCTGGCCTGCTCGGGCGTGACGACGTCCATGATCACGCCGCCCTTGAGCTGCTCGGCCATACCGCGCTTCACGCGGCCGGTCCCCACCGCGCCGGACTCGGGGGTGGTCTCGGAGTTGCTGGACGACACGGGCACTACCTCACTGCCGGGAAAGGGACGACCTGGACGGACTCATCACGAGCCCGCCGTTCCAGTCTAATCACCGCCTGATCAACCCGATCCAGCCCGGTACACCCATGCGGCCGAGCCTCATCCGGCCGGGTCGGGCGTGTCGTGCACCCGCCGTTCCCGCAGGTCGGTCAGGTAGCGCGCGGCGGTCACGAAGACATGGTTTCGTGTTCTCACACCCGCTCACGCCGCCATCTTCGGCGGTTCGTCGTCGATCTCGAAGAAGTCGGGGAGTTCGGCGCGGCCGGAGAGACGCAGCAGGCGGACCAGGCGCTTGCGGCGGGCGAGGCGGGTCAGGGCGACGGCGTCGTTGTAGAAGCGGCGGGCGAGGTAGACCTGCTTGGCGGCCATGCGCAGCTCGGTGTACAGCTCGGGGCCGCCGGGGCGGCCGGTCAGCTCCTGGTGGAAGCCGTCCTGCTCGACGACGGCGCGCAGGACACCCGACAGGTGGCTCTCGGCGAGTTCGCGGGCGTCGGGCTCGTCGGCGCGGCGGGCGTCCTGGGCGGCCTCGGCCAGCAGGACGGCCGTGGCCGGGTCGAGCCGGCCCGACGAGGCCAGTTCCAGGACGACGGCGCTGCGCCGGACCAGGGCGGCGTCCAGGGCGGCGCGGGCGGTCTCGACCCTGGTGTGCAGTCGGTCCAGCCGGCCGGCCCGCCAGGAGATGTAGAAGGCGAACAGGCCGAGGACCGAGACGACGATCGCGAGGTCGCCGAGGAGTGCGTGGAAGACCTCCATCGGTCAGCGCCGGTTCAGCCGAGCCCGGGCGGGCTGGCGGGGGCGAGTCTGCCCGGCTCGCTCGGGCGCGCGGCCGGGAGCACGGTCTGGTAGACGGCGGCCACGTCGGCGGCGACGGTGGTCCAGTCGTAGGCCCGCACCGCCGCCCGCGCCCCGGCCGACAGCCGCTCGCGCAGCGCCGGCTCGTCCAGCATCCGCTCGGCGCCGCGCACCAGCGCGTCGGGGTCGCCGACCCGGAACAGCTCGCCGGCCTCGCCGTCGCGCAGCACGCTGCGGAAGGCGGCGATGTCGCTGGCCAGGATGGCGGCGCCGGCCGCCATCGCCTCGGTCAGCACCATGCCGAAGCTCTCCCCGCCCAGGTTCGGCGCGCAGAACACGTCGACGGAGTGGTAGGCGCGCACCTTGTCGGCCTCGCTGACCTTGCCCAGCACGGTGATGCGCTCGCGCAGCCCCTTGTCGACCTTGGCGAGCACGTCGGAGGGGCCGGGGCCGACCAGCAGCAGCCGCAGCCCGGGCCGGCGCCGCGCCAGGGTGCCGAAGGCGCGCAGCAGCACCGGCAGGCCCTTGCGCTGCTCGTCCATCCGGCCCAGGAAGCCGATCACCCCGCCGCGCTCCGCGCCGCCGAGCCGGCCGTCCAGCCGCCCGGGCCAGCCGGGCAGCGGCTCGCTCTGGGCGTACTTGGCCACCGGCACGCCGTTGGGGATCAGCACGGCGTCGCCGCCCAGGTGCTCCACCAGGGTGGTCCTGGCCGCCTCCGACACCGCGATGCGGCCGCTGATCTTCTCCAGCGCGGTCTGCAGGGCGGCGGCCGAGGCCGACATGGCCCGCGAGCGGGGGTTGGCGGTGTGGAAGGTGGCGACCAGCGGCGCGTCAGCGGCCCAGCAGGCCAGCAGCGACAGGCTCGGGGCGGCCGGTTCGTGCACGTGCACGATGTCGAAGGCGCCCTCGCGCAGCCACCGGCGCACCCGTGCGGCGGCCAGGAAGCCGAAGGCGAGCCGGGCCACCGAGCCGTTGTAGGGCACCGGGATGGCCTTGCCGCCGGAGACGGCGTAGGGCGGCAGCGGCGCCTCGTCGTCGGAGGGCGTGATCACCGAGACGTCGTGGCCGAGGCCGATGAGCGCCTCGGCCAGCTCGGCGACGTGCAGCTGCACACCGCCGGGCACCTCCCAGGTGTAGGGGCAGACCAGCCCGACCCGCACGTGACTCTCCTATCTCGGCTAACCCGTCGACCGGTCCGGCCGCGCGGCGCGCCGCGCCCGCCGGGGGTCGAGGTCGGCGCTGAACACGCGCTGCAGCATGTGCC
The DNA here is from genome assembly GCF_003002095.1 of Allonocardiopsis opalescens. Taxonomy (GTDB): domain Bacteria; phylum Actinomycetota; class Actinomycetes; order Streptosporangiales; family Streptosporangiaceae; genus Allonocardiopsis; species Allonocardiopsis opalescens. The sequence continues at coordinate 71,391 of NZ_PVZC01000008.1, forward strand.
AGTCCTGCGGATGGGCCGCGATGTCGGACTCGAAGGCGCGGGCGAGCGCCTGGGTCATCGCGGTGGTCCGGTGCCGGTCGTCTCCCTCGTCGGGCACCTCGATCTCGTCGTGGATCCTGATTCCCCAGCCCTTCCCGGTGAACCAGAGGCCCACCGGCAGCAGCGCGGCGCCGGTGCGCAGGGCGAGCGTGGCGGGTCCGGCCGGCATCCTGGCCGGCTCGCCGAAGAGGGTGACCTCCACCCCGCTGGAGCTGAGGTCGCGGTCGGCCAGCAGGCAGACGAGGCCGCCCGCCTTGAGCCGGTCGACCAGCACGGGCAGCGGCGGCGGGCCGCCGCGCAGCGCCAGCACCTCCATGCCCAGCGCGGTGCGGAAGGCGACGAAGCGCTCGAAGACCGACTCGGGCCGCAGCCGCTCGGCCACGGTGGTGAGCCGGTACCCGCGGCCGACGATCCAGGCGCCGGCCTGGTCCCAGTTGCCGCTGTGCGGCAGGGCCGCCACCACGCCGCGGCCCGACTCCAGCGCGGCGAACAGGGTGTCGGCGCCGTGGATCTCGGTGCGCTCGGCCAGCCGGCGCGGCCCGATGCTCGGCAACCGGAAGATCTCGTACCAGTACCGCAGGTAGGAGCGCATCCCGGACCGGGAGAGCGCCCGCAGGTCGGCCTCGCTCGGCCCGGGTCCGACGACCCGGCGCAGATTGGCCTCCAGCCGCCGCACCCCGCGCCCCTCGCGCCGCCAGACCGCGTCGGCGATCCAGGTGAACAGCCGGCGCCCCCAGCGCTCGGGCAGCCACCGGATCAGCCCCCAGCCGATCAGGTAGCCGACGGCGATCACGCGTGCCCTCAATCGTGCTCCCCGCAGTGTCGGTACGTCCGCCACGTCCTCATGCCGCCGCGCCGCGCGCCCTCAGGTGCCGCCCACGGTCTCGGCGGCGTGGGTCTGCCGGTAGACGGCCGCGACGCGCTGGACGACCGTGACCACGCTGAGCACGGCCAGCACGCCGAGGCCGCCCCACATCAGGTACGGCACCCCCGCGCCGGTCAGCCCGATGGTGACGAGCAGGATCACCAGCCGCTCGGTGCGCTCGGCGATCCCCACGTCGCAGCGCAGCCCCAGCCCCTCGGCGCGCGCCTTGACGTAGGAGACCAGCAGGCCGGCGACCAGGCACAGCAGGGCCAGGCCGACCAGCGGCGCCCCGCCGTCGACGCGCAGCAGGTACAGGATCAGGCCGCAGAAGATGGCGGCGTCGCTGACGCGGTCGAAGCTGGAGTCCAGGAAGGCTCCCCAGCGGCTCGAACCGCCGGTGGCGCGCGCCACCGCGCCGTCGAGCATGTCGGCCAGCACGAAGACGGTGACGACGACGGTGCCGGCGAACAGCTGCCCGCGCGGGTAGAAGTACAGCGCCGACGCCGCGACCCCCGCGGTGCCGACCATGGTGACCAGGTTCGGAGTGATCCCGAGCCGGGCCATTCCGCGTCCGACGGGGTCCAGGACGCGGGCGAAGACGGGCCGCAGTTGACTGAGCATGGTGACTCCGATCGTACGGCCCAGCGGCCCGCCGCGTACCGTCCTCGCCGTCGCGGGGGCGCGAAGTGACCGAACCGACCGTGGCGGGGGCGCTCGGCCTCCGGTGCCCCGTCGGGACGGGTCCGCGGCCCCTGGCACCGCCGTAACCTGGCCGATCACGGAAGTTCCCGCCCCGGAAACCCGGGCTCGACCCCCTTGTGATATGCGGCTGAGCGCGTCACGGTAGAGCCACCCCTCGGCGCGCGGGGCCGAGGGACGGCCGGGCGCGCGGCCCGGCCGAGCACCCACCCGACCGGGAGGCGATGACCGTGGCCGACAAGTCAGCCAAATCGAGCCCGTCCGGAGCCGCCGGAGGCGTACCGGCGGTCGACCGGCCCACCGACATCCGCAATGTGGTGCTGGTCGGCCATTCCGGCTCAGGCAAGACGACACTGCTGGAGTCCATGCTGCTGGCGGGCGGCGCCATCACCCGGGCCGGCCGGGTGGAGGACGGCACCACCGTGAGCGACCACGACGACGCCGAGGCGCGCCAGTGCCGCTCGGTGAACCTCGCGGTCGCCCCGCTGATGCTGGGCGGTGTCAAGGTCAACCTGCTGGACACCCCCGGGTACGCCGACTACGTCGGCGACCTGCGGGCCGGGCTGCGCGCCGCCGACGCGGCGCTGTTCGTCATCTCGGCCGTCGACGGGATCGACGGCCCCACCAAGATCCTGTGGGAGGAGTGCGCCGCCGTCGGCATGCCGCGCGCGGTGGTGATCAACAAGATCGACCACCAGCGCGCCGACTTCTTCCAGCTGCTGGCCGAGTGCCAGGACGCCTTCGGCGAGGGCGTCATGCCCGTGTACTACCCGGTGGGCGGCGGCGAGGAGCCGCTGCGCGGCCTGGTCGGCCTGCTGTCGGGGCGGCTGTTGGACTACTCCTCGGGCGAGCGGGTGGAGGCCGACCCCGGCGAGGAACTGCTCGACCGCCTCACCGACCTGCGCAACGCGCTGATCGAGGGCGTCATCACCGAGAGCGAGGACGAGGCGCTGATGGAGCGCTACGTCGAGGGCGGCGAGATCGACGCCGCCGCGCTCATCCCCGACCTGCACCAGGCGGTCGCTCGCGGCGGCTTCTACCCGGTGCTGGCGGTCTCGGCCACCCGCGGCGTCGGCGTCGCCGAGCTGCTGGAGGCGCTGCCGCAGGCCTGCCCGGCGCCGACCGAGCGGCCGCTGCCGCCGGTCACCCGCCTGGACGGCGAGCCGGTGGCCGGCCTGGGCTGCGATCCCGACGGGCCGCTGCTGGCCGAGGTGGTGAAGACCACCACCGACCCCTACGTCGGCCGGATCAGCCTGGTGCGGGTCTTCTCCGGCACCCTGCGCCCCGACTCCACCGTGCACGTCAGCGGGCACGGCCCGGCCGAGCGCGGCCGCGGCGAACACGATGTGGACGAGCGGATCGGCGCCCTGTCGGTGCCGCTGGGCAAGCAGATGCGGCCGGTGCCGCGGGTGGTGGCCGGCGATGTGTGCGCGGTCGCCAAGCTCTCGCGCGCCGAGACCGGCGACACCCTGTCCGACCGCGAGGCGCCGCTGCTGATGCCGGCCTGGACCTTCCCCGAGCCGCTGCTGCCGGTGGCGCTGCGCGCCGCGGTCAAGGCCGACGAGGACAAGCTGGCGCAGGCGCTGGCCCGGGTGTCGTCGGAGGACGTGACGCTGCGGCTGGAGGTGAACGCCGAGACCCGCCAGCTGGTGCTGTGGTGCATGGGCGAGGCGCACCTGGAGGTCATCGTGGACCGGCTGGCCGACCGCTACGGCGTGCGGGTGGAGACCAGCGCGGTCCGGGTGCCGCTGCGCGAGACCTTCACCTCGCCGGCGCACGGCATGGGCCGCAACGTCAAGCAGACGGGCGGCCACGGCGAGTACGGGGTGTGCCGGATCGAGGTGGAGCCGCTGCCCTCGGGCGCCGGCCTGGAGTTCGTCGACAAGATCGTCGGAGGCGTGGTGCCGCGCCAGTTCATCCCGTCGGTGGAGAAGGGCGTGCGGGCGCAGATGGAGCAGGGCCTGGAGTCGGGCTACCCCTGCGTGGACATCCGCGTGACGCTCTACGACGGCAAGGCGCATGCGGTGGACTCCTCCGACATGGCCTTCCAGAAGGCGGGCCGGCTCGCGCTCAAGGACGCCGCCGAGCACGCCCAGATGGCCATGCTGGAGCCGGTGGACGAGGTGGAGGTGCTGGTCGCCGACGAGTACGTGGGCGCGGTCATGTCCGACCTGTCGGCCCGCCGGGGCCGGGTGCTGGGCACCGAGAACCTGGCCGGGGGGCGCACCCTGGTGCGGGCGGAGGTGCCGCAGCTGGAGATGGTGCGCTACGCCGTGGAACTGCGCTCGCTCGCCCACGGCACCGGCGCGTTCAGCCGCGGCTACCTGCGCCACGAGCCGCTGCCCGCGCACGTCGCGGCGCGGCTGCCCGCCGCGGGCTGACGGCCGGGGCGGGCGCGCGGGCCTGCGGGCCCGGCGCGCCCGCCGCCGCGGCCGGGCTCACTCCGCCGGACGGACTTCGTCCAGGGTGATCTCGCCGTCCTTGTTGTCGTCGGACGCCACCGCGTCGGGGCGGCCGTCGCCGTTGACGTCGATCTCCACCTCGACGGTGCCGTCCTCGCGGGTGCGGCCCTTGGCGGTGACGGTCTCCTCGACGCCGTCGGCGTCGAGGTCCATCGAGGTGGTGATGCTGCCGTCGGGGTTGCGGCGGTACTCGGGCTCGGGAGTCTGCTCGGCCATGGGATGGGTCCCCTTCCGGGACGTGTCGAACGGTCCGCCGCGCAGCTGCCGCGCGGCGGTGGGGCGCCCGGGGGCGCCCGGCGCACCGCCGGGAGCGGCGGGCGCGGCGTGCCCGGCCGTGTCGCGGCCGGACCCGCACCAGTATGGACCAGCCTCGGCGCACGGCGGGGCGCGGCGAGGGCTCCGGTGGCCGGACCCGGCGTCCAGGGCGCGAGATCTACGTTTTCGTGACATCGTGGTCGGCCGCACGTACCCGGCGGCGCCCGTCCACTGGTCTAGGCTCGCCGCATCCGCGTCCGAGAGGAAAACTGGAGTCCCGCATGTCCCCACCGGCCCCGTCCCCCTCCGCTGACGATACCGGCGCCGCCCCGGCGCCCCCGGAGACCGGAGCCGCGGCCGCGACGGCCGAGCCGCGGGGGCTGAGCCGCACCGGCCGGGCGCTGCGCCTGGTGGCGTGCACGGTCTGCCTCGCACTGCTGACCTTCGGCACCTTCTTCTGGGACGACTTCCACTTCCCGTTCGGGCCGTTCCGGATGTACTCCACCCGCAACGACCCCAACGGCACCATCCAGGTGGCGATCCTGCAGGGCCGCACCGAGAGCCAGGACTGGCACGACCTGCCGTTCCACCCCGACATCACCGGGGTGAACCGGGCCGAGGTGGAGGGGCAGATCCCGCTGTTCGAGGCCGATCCCGACCGGCTGAGCGTGATTGCCGACGCGATGGCCGCCCAGCAGCCGCACCTGGAGCCGCTCACCGGCGTCCGGCTGATCAACCGGTACCACCTGCTCGAGGAGCGGCGGCTCAACGGCCACCGCGACGACCTGATCGCCGTCTGGGAGGCGCCGTGAAGATGCTGAGGGCCGCCGCCGACTGGTGGTTCACCCCGATGCCCGACGCCCGGGTGCGGGTGTTCCGGGTCGTCATCTACCTGTTCGTCGTCTACGACGTGCTCTTCATCCACAACATCGCCGCCAACCACGCGCACACCGGCGAGCTGTACCGGCCGCTGGAGATCGCCGAGCTGCTCTCGCTGCCGCAGCCCACCCCCGTGCTGATCACGGCGGTGCAGTGGACGCTGATCGCGAGCTGCCTGCTGTCGGCGGCCGGGTGGTTCCCGCGGGTGTCGGGGACCATCGCCTTCCTGGCCTACTTCGAGTGGTGCATCATGTCGTTCTCCTACGGCAAGGTGGACCACGACCGCATCGCGCTGCTGGTGGCGCTGGCGGTGCTGCCGACCGTGGGCCGGGCGCTGGCCGCCGACCGCACGCTGTCGGCGGCGGCCGGGTGGGCGCTACGCTGCGTGCAGGTGGCCGTCATCGCCACCTACTTCCTGTCGGCCTTCGCCAAGTTCCGCTTCGGCGGCTTCGACTGGGCCAACGGCGCCACCCTGGTGCGCGCGGTGTTCCGGCGCAGCACGGTCTTCTCCGAGTGGATGCTGGACGTGCCGTGGGTGCTGCACGCCGGCCAGTGGGCCATCCTGCTGATGGAGCTGTCGGCGCCGGTGATCTTCCTGGTGGCGCTGCGCTGGCGGTACGCGATGGTCGGCATGTTCGTCGCCTTCCACATCGCCACCTACATGGTGATCACGATCGTGTTCCTGCCGCACACCATCTGCCTGGTGCTGGCCTTCCTGCCCACCGAGAAACTGGTGTGGTGGGCGCGGGACCGCTTCGCGGCGCTGCGCGGCGGCCGGACCGGCACGGCACCGCCGCCGGGCGGCGCGGCGGCCGGCGCGGCACCGTCCGCGTCCCCGTCGGCACCGGCGGCGGCCGCCCCGGCCGAGGGCGGCTGACCCGCTTCTCGGAGGCGGGCGGCGCGGCTCAGCTCGCGCCGCCCGCCCCGGGCCGCAGGTGGGCGGGCATGGCGCAGGCGGCCGTGCCGCCCGGCAGGCGGTGGCGGTTCACCGCGACCAGCTGGTAGAGCCGCTGCATCAGCGGGCGCAGCGGCGCCGCCCGCAGCAGCGAGCCCAGCGGCCACCAGTACGGGCGGGCGGAGCTGAGCAGCACCGCGCCGACGGCGTCGGAGCCGCCCTCGACCCGGCCGTCCTTTCGCACCCACAGCACCTCGTACTCGGCCCGCTCGGCGGTGGTGCCGAGCGCGGCGAGGTCGGCGAACTGCCAGGCGACGATGTCGGCGTCGGCCTTGACGTACCGCTCCGCGAAGGCCACGCACCGGGTGCAGATGGCGCAGTCGCCGTCGTAGACGAGCACGGGGCGGGTGCGGGCGGCCATGGCGGGCTCCTCGGGCGGTTCGTCGGCGTCGTGTCGGTCGCGGCGGGCGCGCGCTCGGCGCGGCCCCCGGTGGATCCACGCTACCGCCGGCGGCGGTGCGCCGGGACGCCGCCCGCCCGGCACGCCGGGCCGGGCGCCGCCTAGTCCTCGCCGAGTTCCGCGGGCGGCCAGGGGTCGATCCTGCCGACCGGGTCGCCGCAGCCGTTGTAGACGGTGCCGTCAGGGCCGATCCGCTGCTCCTGGGTGCACAGCTCGGGCCGGTCGGGGGCGACGGTGGGCCGCTCGCAGCCCTCGTAGGGGTCGGTGATCTGGCCGGACTCCGGGATGCCGCCGCGCGGGCAGGCGGACGGCCGGGACTCGGGCACCGGGAAGCCGTTCTCGGGCGGGCAGCCGCCGCCGGAGTCCGGGCCGTCGCCGCGGGCGCAGTCCACCGTCTCGGGGCCGAGCCCGCCGGGGCCGCCGAAGAGCTGCTGCAGGCCGGAGCCGACCGACGGGCCCAGCTGGCCGAGCCCGGCGATGAGCGCCGCCGCGATCAGCCCGGCCAGGACGATCAGGCCGCCGTACTGCACCGCCGCGCTGCCCCGGTCGGACGCCGCGCGAAGCCGTGATCCGCCGCCCATGACCTGCTCCGTCCGCCTCGACCGCTCCTGGGCTCCAGGGTGACCGACGGCACAGCGGGTGCCTAGAGCCCAGGGGCCCGGGCCCACGGGCCCACTGGGCCGGGCGGGCGGTTCAGGACGGGGCGGGCCAGTGCTCGGCGAGCAGGGCGCGGGTGTCGCGCAGCAGCTGCGGCAGCACCTTGGTGCGGCCGACGACGGGCATGAAGTTGGTGTCGCCGCCCCAGCGCGGCACGACGTGCTGGTGCAGGTGGGCCGCGATGCCCGCCCCCGCGACGGCGCCGAGGTTCATGCCGACGTTGAAGCCGTGCGCGTCGGAGGCCGAGCGCAGCGCCGCGATGGCCTGCTGGGTCAGCGCGGCGATCTCGGCGGTCTCGGCCGCGTCCAGCTCGGTGTAGTCGGCGACGTGGCGGTACGGGACCGCCATCAGGTGGCCGCTGTTGTAGGGGTACAGGTTGAGCACGGCGTAGGCGGCCGCACCGCGCCGCACGATGAGGCCGTCCTCGTCGCCGAGCAGCGGGATGCGGCAGAACGGGCAGCCGTCGCCCGCGCCGTTGCCGGTGGGCTTGCCCTCCCCCTTGATGTACGCCATCCGGTGCGGGGTCCACATCCGCTGGAACCCGTCGGGCTCCCCCACGCCGTCCTGGGCCTGCCGCTCGGTCATGCCAGCAGCATACGGCCGGGCGCGGCGGGGGCCGGGCCCGCGCCCGGGGCGGGCGGCGCGGCGGTCACGGCTGGTCCAGGCCGAGCAGACCGCGCAGGTGGCGGGTGGGCGGGGAGCCGTGCGCCAGCATCGCGTCGTGGATCTCGCGCTGCGCCGCCGAGGGGCGGGCCGCGCGCAGCTCGGCGGCGATGCCGCGCACCTCGCGGTGGCCGACGTAGTAGGTGGCCAGCTGGGCGCTGGTGAGCAGCGCGCGCCGCCACTTGCCCACCGCCGCCGCCTCCTCCTGGTGACCGCGCTGGATCATCAGCTCCATGGCCTCGGCCTCGGTGAGCTCGAAGCAGTGCACCCGCACGTCCAGGATGGCGTTGATGGTGCTGCGCAGCAGCATCTTCAGCCGCATCAGCCGGAAGGCCAGCGCGGTGCGGCGGTCCTCGCACCAGCCGTGCCGGTCGACCAGTTCCTCGGCGTACACCGCCCAGCCCTCCACGAAGGCGCCGTTGCGCAGCGCGGCCCGCACGGGGGTGGCGCCGCGGTAGCGGGCGGCGTGGCCGAGCTGCACGGCGTGGCCGGGCATGGCCTCGTGCACCATCGTGTCGCGCAGCAGGTGGCCGTTGTACTCGCGGTAGTAGGAGGCGGCGCGCTCGGCCGGCCAGTCGTCGGGCGGCGGGGCGACGGCGACCAGCATCGGCACCCGGCCGCCGCCGGGCGGGGCGGACTCCAGCGGCCCGGGCGGGTCGCAGTAGGCGGTCGCGACGCCCCGGTGCGCCTCGGGCATCGGCCCGACCGCGATCTCCTGCTCGTCGGGGATGGTGACCAGGTCCAGCTCGGTGATCCTGCGGGTGGCGTCCGCCAGCGCCTCCCGGCACAGCGGGAGCACGGTGTCGGCGCCGCTGGGCGCGTCGGCGGCCAGGCCGTCGAGCACCCCGCGCACCTCGTCGGGGGCGAGGCGGCGCCCGGCGTACTCGGCGGCGGCCTCGGTCAGCTCCTCCTCGACGGCGATCAGGTCGCTCTCGGCCCGGGTGAGCAGCGCGTCCGGGGACAGCTCGGAGTCCAGCGTGTACCACAGCTGGGCGGCGTAGTCGCGGGTGCCGAGGCGGGAGTCGCCCGCCGCCTGCTCGACCTGCCCCTCCAGCCAGCGCAGGTGCTCGTCGAGGGCGTCGGCGGCGGTGGCGCGGGCCGCCTCGGTCTCGGCGCGCAGCCGGGGCTCCCGCTCGACCAGCGCGTCCAGCTCGGCGCCGAGCATCGCCAGGGTGCCGCGCACCCGGGTGATCGCGGTCTCCACGTGCACCCGCGGCATGCCGTGCAGGGTGGCACGTGCGGTGGCCAGCGCGCCGGGGACGGCACGGAACCGCTCGGCCAGCGCCACCAGCCGGTCGGCGGGCGGCAGCGCGTCCCGCACGATCAGCCCGTACAGCGCGTCGCCGGGCAGGTGGGCCAGCGGGTCCCACTCGTGCGGCCGCAGCTCGGTGAGCCGCCACAGGTCGGCGGCGACGCGCGAGCGCAGGATGTCCAGGTCGACCCGGTCGGGCGCGCTGAGGACCGCGTCGTCGATCTCGTCCAGCGCGCCGAGCGCGTCGACCAGGACGTGCGCGCGCTCGGCGGTGCCGTCGGGCGAGAAGTCGGCGAGCCGGTCGTCGAAGCGGTGGTCCCCCAGCGAGGTCGCCCAGGCGGGGTCGGCGCGCATCAGCTCGCCGAGCACCTGCCCCGCCACCTGGCGGAACCGGGCCACCATGGCCGCGTGCTCACCGCCGGACGAGGGATCGGCATGGGGCTCCGGGGTGTCGGTCATCGCCGCACGCCCCGCCCGCTCGGCCTGCCGGTCCGGCGGTTCAGACTCATCGCTGCTCCCTCGCTCCCACGGTGGCGCCGCTGCGCCGCGCCGCTCCCCCAAGGCTCCGTACCCTACTCAGCCCACCGCCAATGCGCTCGGCGCGGACGCGCCGGAAGGAGCCGGAACTAGGAGGCGGCCTTCGCCGCGGCGAGGAATTCCCGGTACTCGTCGGCCCATTCCGCGCCCCGCTGCTCGGCGGGCAGCGCATCCAGGCCGTTGGCGAGGTGGTCGGCGGCGGTCGCGTGGTCCCCGAGCTCGTGGTGGACGACTCCGATGTTGAGGCGGAAGAAGGCCGGGGTGTACCAGTAGGCGGGCGGTGGCGGGGTGCCCGCGCCTTCGATCAGCTTCGCGGCGGTGTCCAGCAGGCGGCGGGCTTCGTCGTCGGCGCCGAGGGCGGCGTAGCCTTTGGCGGCTTGCAGCGTGTCGAAGACCTTCAGGGCCGGGTGGGCACCCGGCGTGGCGAGGGCCGCGTGCGACGCGCGCACGACGGCGCGGTGCCGTCCCTGCTTGCGCGCCACGTAGCCCCGGAAGCCGGCCGCCAGCTCCGCGACGGTTCCGTCTCCGACCTCGTCGGCGAGTTTCTCGGCCTGCCTGAACAGGTGCACGGCCGCCGCGTCGCGGCGCAGGGCGGCGTGCAGCCAGCCGGTCCACACGGTCCACTCCGCGACCACCCGGGCCAGCGGATCGCGGTGCGGTCCGCTGGCCTCGCGCATCAGGGCCGCGATGGCGTCCAGCTGCGCGGTCATCGGACCGACCACGGCGGCCGGTCCGACCGCGTCCTCCAGGCGGCGCTGAGCGGCCAGTACGGCGGCCAGCGCCTCAACGGCGGCGCCGTCGAGGCGCACGGGGCGCTCGATCACCGAGGCCAAGCGCTCGGATCGCTCATCATCCGGGCCGGACGGATCGTTGCGGGACTCCCGACTCTCAGGGATACCGGCGGTACGTTCGGGGACCGGATCCACGAACCTCGCGAAGCGCGCCTTGACCTCGTCACTCGATGACGAAAGGGACGAATCCAGAGCCTGCTGATTCACCGGCCGCGGTCGGACGCCCGCTCCGGCCTTTTCCCACTTCGAGACCATGCGCTCGCCGACCCCGAGATGAGCGGCGAAGTCGCGGATACTCATACGTTTCGCTTCTCGCAGCGCACGCACTTCGCGCCCGGACCAGACCTGGACATTCGCTGTCATTTCTGATTCCTGGTGGTCTCGGCTGGCCGACCCGTCCGATCATATTCGCTTGGCGGGAATCTCTTCATGTTCTCGCGACTCGTGGAACGGGGCGGCCGGGATGACCATTCCCATATCGCCTTGCGCGCCTGCCTCGGACTCGGACGGCAGGGTGCGCCCCACGCCGAGATCGCGCTTGTCGGTGGCGCGCGGCCCGGAGGACAGCAGGGTCACGGGGGCACCGACGACCTCGGCCACCGCTTCGGGCCAGTCGGCGGGAGCCGGAGCGATCACCGGTTCGGCGCGCAGCAGCCGCTCGGTGAGGCGGGCCTGGGCGGCGAGGTCGCCGGGCGGGCCCGGCTCCAGTGCCGCGACGAGTTCGCCGTCGATCCGGTAGGCGGTGCACAGGCCCATCCCGGGCGCGCGGGCGGGCGCGTCGAGGTGGGTGAGCGCCACCTCGTCCACGCCACCCGTGGCCGCGGTCGCGTAGGCGTGCGCGACGGCGTCGAAGTGGCCGACGCGGAAGGCGCCCTGCCAGCGGCCGGGACCGTTGTGGGCCTCGGGCAGGGCGGCGGTGAGGGCGGCGTCCTCGGTGACCAGCGGGCCCGGGCCGTGCCGGGTGGTGGTGGTCCGCAGCACGCCCAGCCGCAGCGGCGGGGTGCCGTCGCCCGCCTCGGCCAGCAGTTCCAGCGCGTTGTGCGCTGTGGTGGTGGACCAGGTGGTGTACGGGTGGAAGCCCCGCCACTCGTCCAGCAGCACGCCCTGGGCGCCCTCGAAGACCACCGGCCCGGCCGCCAGCAGCGCGGGCAGGTGGTCCTCGCCGACCAGGGCGACGGACTCGGCGAAGGCGGTGAAGGCGGCCGCGCAGTCCTCCACCGGCGGCGCGTCCAGCGGACCGAGTTCGTCAGTGAGCCGGTCGCGCAGCGCCGCCAGCTTCCGCCGCAGGGTGCGCGGCGCGGCGCAGTCGCCCGCGGTCGGCGCCTCGTCGGGCTCGGCCAGCGCGTAGCGGGCCGTCTCGCCGATCCCCATGCCGCACGAGCCGTGCCGTTCGGTGCCGCGCGCCGTCTCGCGGGCCCGGTTGGCGGCCCGGTGGTAGGGCGTGGTGAGCAGCGCGCGGCGGTCGACGGTGAGCCGGTCCAGCGCGTCGGGCACTCCGATCTCGGCGAGGTGGTCGGCCTCGGCGGCCAGGGCCAGCGGGTCGACCAGGGTGAACCGGGACAGGTGGGTCAGCACGCCGGGGACGAAGGTGCCCGCGCCGAGCTGGGCGAAGGTGTGGTGCCGTCCGTCGGGGGCGACCACGTTGTGCGCGGCCTGGGCACCGCCGTTGAAGCGCACCACGGCCTCAGCGCGGTGTCCGCGGCACAGCCAGTCCACCACGGTGCCCTTGCCGCAGTCGCCGAAGCCCAGGTCGACCACGACCGTGTGCCGGAAGCGCCCGCCACCCGTCACAGCCGGGTCACCCCGCTGGCGCCGCCCTCGCCCTTGGGCAGCGGGGAGACGGCGACGGTGCCCCGGCTGGCGGCCAGCGGCGCCAGCGCCCGCGAGACCGAGGGCCCCGAGGCCGAGCCGACGTCCTTGAGGTGGCCGAGCCCGGTCTCCAGGTCGATGGCCTCCTCGGCCAGGCCGACGGTCAGCGCGATGGTCTCGCAGACGGCGTCCAGGTCGTCCAGACTGATCACGTTCTGGTTGAACAGCTCCCGCCAGGCCGACAGGATCCCGTCGTCGCCCGCGTAGCTGGCGCCCTCGGGCAGGATGTAGAAGACCTCGTAGCGGCGCTTGAGCTCGGCGACGACGTCGGCCAGCGGGATGTTCTCGGCCAGGTCGTCGCCGATCACCTTGCGCACCTCGCGCGCCTTGACCGCGCCGTAGGGCATCTCGTCGCCGATGATGAACAGGTAGCCGCGCCGCCCGCGCCTGTCCAGGCAGTCCAGCCGGGTGTGCCGCGCCATGAAGTACATGGCCAGCTCGTAGGACTCGGTGCGCTGCCCGCCGCCCCCGCCCTCCAGCAGGATGCGGCCCAGGTCCTCGTCCATCCGGTTGTCGGACTCGAACTGCCCCACCTGCAGCGGCACCCGGTCGCAGGTGGCGTCGCCGATCGCGCCGAACATGACCTGGGGGTGCTCGACGTAGCCCTTGCGCATCAGCAGCCCGAACAGCTCGGGCAGCTTGGCCTGCAGCTTGCGCGGCACGGCGCGCATCGAGCCGGTCACGTCGAACAGCACCGCGATCGCCAGCGAGGTGGGGTGCTCGTCGGAGTCGCAGCTCTCGCGGACGCCGACGCCGTACGGATCCAGGCGTTCGTGCACCTTCCACGCGCTGCGCGGCGCCGACTTCGTCACCCGGTCGCTGTAGTCGAAGGCGCTGGCGCCCGTGCGGGCGCGGTAGCTGTCGGCGGCGGCGTAGACATCGGTGGACCAGTGTCCGCTTCCCATGTCGGTTCTCCTTTTTATGGTGTTCCGGTCGTTTCGGTGCGGTTCTCGGGCACGGCTCCGCCCCGGCGCGGCCGGACGGCGGGTCCGGTCCGCGTCGGCGGGAGGCGCGGGGTCAGGGCAGGGCGAACGGGCGGAAGACCCGCGGCCCGTAGAGGCGGTCGAGCAGGTCGTCGAACTCGGCCAGCAGCCGCCAGGCGTCCTTGGGCCGCCGCTCGGCGGCCGGCAGGGAGCAGCCGCGGGCGAAGGCCCGCATCTCAGGCGGTATGCGCTCGCCGATCAGCTCGACCATGCACCGGGTGGCCAGCGCGATGTCCGTGGCGGGCACGGCCGGGCGCCGCTCGGCCACCTCGGGCGGGTACCAGTCGGCGTAGCGGCTGACGATCGCGGTGATCCGCCCGGTGCGGACGACCGCGTAGCACCAGTCGACCAGCGCCAGGCCGTGGTCGTCGGGGTGGATCAGGACGTGCTCGGGCAGTACGGCGCCGTGGATGACGCCGGCCCGGTGCGCCCAGCCGATGCCCACCAGCAGCCGCCGCCACATCCAGGCCGCGTCCCTGGGGTCGACACCGCCGGGGAAGGCGTCGCGCACCTCGGCCAGGGAGCGGAAGCCGTCGAGCCGCTGCAGGACGTTGGCGCGGCGCTCGGTGCCGTCGTCGCCGTCGCGGTGCCGGAAGGTCTCCACCAGCCTGGGCGCGTAGGGGCGGAACCGGGGGTCACCGCCGGTGTGCAGCAGGGTCAGCGCCTCGGCCTCGGTGGCCATCAGGTCGTTGCAGTCGGCGCCGCGCGGCAGCTTGAGCAGCAGCCGCTCATCGTCGCCGGCGCGGCGGGCCGGGAAGAGGTCGGCCATCTCGCCGCTCGCCTCGGGCCGCGCCTCGACGCGGTACTCGCCGCGGGCGGTGCGCAGGGTGAACTCCTCATCGGTGCCGACGGCCGCGGCCAGGCAGTGCTCGGCCCAGCGGGCGGCCAGCCGGGTGAACGCCTCGGTGGCCTCGGCGCGCCGCCCGGGCGGCGCCTGGTCGGGGTGGACGGCGCGGGCCAGCTCGCGGTAGCGCGCCCGGGCCCGCTCGCGGTGGGCGGGGCCCGGCGGGCCGAACAGCTCGCGGGCCGAAGCCGCCCTCAGCACGGTGCGCACGGCCGCGTCGAAGGGCTCCGCGGCGCCGGACGGTTCCGCGGTCACTGCTCCGCCCCCTCGCCGGCCGGGCGCAGCAGCGCGGGGTGCAGCAGCCGGGCGTCGCCGGCCCGGTAGAGCTGGGCCCGGCGGCCGCCGCGCGGGCCGCCCCGCTCGGTGACCTGGCCGGTCTCGACCACGAAGCCGGGCACGGACAGCACCTTGCGGTGGAAGTTGCCGGGGTGCACCCGGCGGCCCCACACCGCCTCGTACACCGCGCGCAGCTCGGCGATGGTGAACTCCGGGCCGAGGAAGGCGGTGGCCAGCGGGGTGTACTCCAGTTTCGCCCGGGCCCGCTCCAGGCCGTCGGCCAGGATGCGGGCGTGGTCGAAGGCCAGCGGCCGGCCGCGCCGGGCGCCCGCGCCCGCCGCGGCGTCGGCGGTGGCGAGGTTCAGCTCGGCCACCGGCGTCCAGGCGGCGTCGGCCGCGTCGCCGCCCGACACGGGGTCGGGCGGGTCGACCACCAGGGCGAGGTAGGCGACGGTGATGACGCGCATCCGGGGGTCGCGGGTGGGATCGCCGTAGGTGGCCAGCTGCTCCAGGTGGGAGTCGGCGAGGATGCCGGTCTCCTCGGTGAGCTCGCGCATGGCCGCCTCGTCCAGGTCCTCCTCGACCAGGTGGCCCGACGCCGTCTTGTCGGTGCGCACGAAGCCGCCGGGCAGCGCCCAGAAGCCGGCGAAGGGCGGCATGGCCCGGCGGATCAGCAGCACGCTCAGCGCGCCGCCGCGCAGGGTCAGTGCCACGGTGTCCACCGTGACGGCGACCGGATGGTAGTCCTCCGGGCGGTAGGCGGCGAGGAACTCGCGCTCCTCGTCGGGGCCGGTGATCGACATGGCCTGAACCGTTCCGTAGTTCTCACTGTCAGAAATACTCTAACTGAGAACAACGCCGGGCGCGAGGGGGCGAGGGCTCGGAGGTCTGGCCTGATCCGGCCAAGCGGACGGGGCGGGCGCGTCCCGTGCGGAACGCGCCCGCCCCGCGGGCGGATTCGGCCGGCTCAGACCTGGCGGCGCTCCGCCACGGCGGCGACGATCTCGGCCACCGCCAGGTCCAGCGGCACGCCGTTGCGCTGCTGTCCGTCGCGGTAGCGGAAGGAGACCGCGTCCTTGGCGACGTCGTCGTCGCCGGCCAGCAGCATGTAGGGCACCTTCTGCTGCTGGGCGGTGCGGATCTTCTTCTGCATGCGGTCGTCGGAGGTGTTGATCTCGAAGCGGACGCCGTGCTCGCGCAGCTTGACCGCCAGCTTCCCCAGGTGCGGGACGTGGTGGTCGGCGATGGGGATGCCGACCGCCTGCACCGGCGCCAGCCACGGCGGCAGCGCCCCGGCGTAGTGCTCCAGCAGGATCGCGAAGAAGCGCTCGATCGAGCCGAACAGCGCCCGGTGGATCATGTACGGACGGCGCCGCGAGCCGTCGGCGGCCTGGTACTCGATGCCGAAGCGGCCCGGCTCCTGGAGGTCGACCTGGAGGGTGGACAGCTGCCAGCGGCGGCCGATGGCGTCCCTGATGTGGACGTCGATCTTGGGCGCGTAGAAGGCGCCCTCCCCTTCGGCCACCACGTAGGACAGCCCCGACTCGCGCAGCGCGTGCTCCAGCGCCGCCTCGGCCTCGGCCCACTCCGCCGCGTCGCCCACCGACTTCTCCGGCCGAGTGGCCAACTCCGCCTCGAACTCGGTGAGCCCGAAGTCGCGCAGCAGGTCGACGACGAAGGTGAGCAGGCTGGTCAGCTCGGCCGCCAGCTGCTCGGGGGTGCAGAAGATGTGGGAGTCGTCCTGGGTGAAGCCGCGCGCCCGGCTGAGGCCGTGCAGCACCCCGGACTTCTCGAAGCGGTACACCGAGCCGAACTCGAAGAGCCGCAGCGGCAGCTCACGGTAGGACCGGCCCCGGGCCTTGTAGATCATGATGTGGCCGGGGCAGTTCATCGGCTTCGGGTAGTAGGTGGCGCCCTCCATCTCCATCGGCGGGTACATGCCGTCGGAGTACCAGTCGAGGTGGCCGGAGATCTCGAACAGGGTGGACTTCACGATGTGCGGAGTGACCACGAACTCGTAGCCCGCGCGCTCGTGGCGCTGCCGGGAGTACTCCTCCATCACCCGCCGGATCAGGCCGCCCTTGGGGTGCCAGACCGACAGCCCGCCGCCCATCTCGGTGGGGAAGGAGAAGAGGTCGAGTTCGGCGCCGAGCTTGCGGTGGTCGCGCCGCTCGGCCTCGGCGAGCATCGCCAGGTAGGCGTCCTGCCGCTCGCGGCTCTCCCAGGCGGTGCCGTAGATCCGCTGCAGCTGCGGGTTGCGCTCGCTCCCCCGCCAGTACGCGCCGCCGGTGCGCATCAGCTTGAACGCCGGGATGACCCGGGTGGTCGGCAGGTGCGGGCCGCGGCACAGGTCGGTCCAGCGCCGCTCCCCCGACTTGGCGTCGAGGTTGTCGTACATGGTGAGCTGCCCGGCGCCCACCTCGACCTCGGCGCCGTCGTCGGCGCCGGCCGAGGAGCCCTTGAGCCCGATCAGCTCCAGCTTGTAGGGCTCGTGCGCCAGCTCCGCGCGGGCGTCATCGTCGCCGATCTCGCGGCGCGCGAAGCGCTGCCCCTGCTTGACGATCTCGCGCATCCGCTTCTCGACGCGCTTGAGGTCGTCGGGGGTGAAGGGCTCCTCGACGTCGAAGTCGTAGTAGAAGCCGTTCTCCACCGGCGGGCCGATGCCCAGCTTGGCCTCGGGGAACAGCTCCTGCACCGCCTGGGCCATGACGTGCGCGCAGGAGTGGCGCAGGATGGCGCGGCCGTCGTCGGAGCCGATCTCGACCGGCTCGATCTCGTCGCCGTCGGCCACCGGGCGGTCGAGGTCGCGCAGCTCGCCGTTGACGCGGGCCGCGATGACGGTTCGCCCGTCGGCGTCCAGGGCCTGGCCGGTGGTCGTGCCCGCCGCCACCACACGCTCGGAACCGGCGAGGGTAATGCGCAGCATGGACACGGCAGACACGGTTGCTCCCTGGTGAAGACGGGTGTGGCCGGGTGCCCGGACGGGCGCCCGCCCCCGATGCTATCGCCGTACGGCCCGCACCCGGCGCGATTACCCGGCCCGCCCGCCGGAGGGGGGCGGGAGCGCGGGACGGGGGTCACCAGGGGTGCCGCCTGGGGGCGGCGGTCGAGGGCGGCGCGCGGTGCGCACCCGCTCCGGCGGCCGCGCGCACCGCACCGCCGCGGGAGCGCGGGGCTACGGGCGGCGGAGGAAGGCGCCGATCTCGGCGTCGATGTCCACGTGGGCGGACTCGCGGCCGGCGGGCACGATCTCGTAGGTGCGGTGCAGGAACTCGGCGAGCGGCGAGATGGGGGCGTCGAACTCGGCCTGCCCGAACGGGGACGACAGCGCGATGTTCACGATGCGCTCGCCGTCGTCCGTGGACGGCCACACCTGCACATCGCCCTCGCCGACCCGGCGCACGATGCCGACGGTGAGCAACTCGCGGGCGAAGATCCACTCGACCGGCTCGTCATCGCCGACGTGGAACGCCATCTGGATGGCGTAGGGGTCCTCGGCCGTGTAGTGGAGCCGGGCCACCAGCGGAACCGCGGCACGGTCCGGAACAACCAGCCGCAGGCCCAGCTCGGCCGAGGCGGTCGTGCTGCTACTGTTCATCGTCGCCAAACCTCAAGTAGTCGGGTCCCGCCCAGGGGCAGGCGGGGCAGCTTGCACTGTCACCTGCTCCCGACGACGGGGACCAGCTTCCATGACGCTCAACCGCGAAAAGTCTCCGCGAGATTCCGCGAGGCGGCCGCACGCCACCCCCTCCGCAGGCATCAGACCATCCTGACCTGCGGAAACACGAAGCGTCATGATCTTGGATGTGTGCGGGGTCACTCCCCTGGGTGACGGCCATAACCGCAGGTCACAGCGGCTACAGAACCGACCACACGCGAGGGTACTGCCTCCCCGCCACCCTCCAACGCACGGCACCGCCCGAACCATCCCGCCGCGGCCCGCAATCCATGCGCGACCACCCCGCGCGATGCGCTAACCTTTTCCCATCAGGCCCTCCGGGGCCGAGGGCGATTGGCGCAGTGGTAGCGCGCTTCGTTCACACCGAAGAGGTCACTGGTTCGAACCCAGTATCGCCCACTCGACTCTGGCGACCCGTGCTCGCAAGCCGTTGGCTTGCTCGCCGGGTCGTCTCGTTGTTTTTCCCGGGGGCATGGCCCCCGGAGCCCCCGCACCAGGGGGCTTTGCCCCCTGGACCCCCTCACCCCCACATCGTTGAGGTCTCACCATTGCGATGTGGGGTTCCTTGGATCTGGTGGGCGGGCGGCCGTCGTTCGCCCTGTGGGGCTGCGCCCCTCGCCCCCGGAACGGGCTGGTTGAGGTCCCACCTTTGCGATGTGAGGTTCCTTGGATCTAGTGGGCGGACGGCCGTCGTTCGCCCTGTGGGGCTGCGCCCCTCGCCCCCGGAACGGGCTGGTTGAGGTCTCACCATTGCGATGTGGGGTTCCTTGGATCTGGTGGGCGGACGGCCGTCGTTCGCGCTGTGGGGCTGGGCCCCTCGCCCCGGAACGGGCTGATGGCCCGCATCAGCGGTACTGGTCTTCGGAAGGGCCGGGGCGGACGGGTTGTTCGGTGTGAGCGAAGTGGTCGGCCGAGTGCCGGACGTGGCAGTCCGTGACGGGTTTGCGGCGACGGAGCGGATCGGGGTGGCCACGGACGGACAAATGCGGGCTGAACGGGCGTGATGATCTGGCAGACGGTTCCGGTGTGTGAGTAGTGTGACGGAATGCCCGTTCTGGTGTGTCCGAAGGTCTCGATGCGCCGTGGGCGTGGGCGTTCCCGCTCGTCCGACTCACGCTGAGGAAGTCTCCGGCCGCCATGAAGACCCGCCGACGCCGCTCCATCAGGTCGCGACTGATCGCGCTCGTCCTGGTCCCCAGCACGGCGCTGGTGCTGCTGTGGTCCTTCGTGATGGGCACCAGCCTGAACACGGCGCTGAACCTGCTCGCGATGGACGCCCTGGTGAGCCAGGCGACGGTGCCCGCGCAGGACGTCATGAGCCAGCTCCAGCTGGAGCGGGCCACCACCGCCCGGTACTTCGGCGCCCGCGCCGCCGGGCACGACCCCGCCGAGGACGCCATGCTGGCGACCCGCGCGGCCACCGACGACGCCATCGAGATCTGGCGGCAGGCGTACGCCTCCGTCGACTTCGACCGGGCCCCCGAGCACTTCGAGCGCCGGATGCGCGACTTCGACACCGCGCTCGACGGGCTCGACCAACACCGCGAGGCGCTGGACACGGGCTCGCCCACCCGCGTCCAGACGATGGGCTACTTCAACGAGATCGGCGAGCGGGTGCTGCGCATCCTGGACGCCCAGACCGCGCTGCCCGACCCCGACATGGCCTACCAGGCCGGCAACCTGGTCACCCTGGTGCGGGCCCGCGAGCTGATCGACCAGGAGGGCGCCCTGCTGGCGTGGGTCTTCGCCTCGGGGCGGCTGACCACCGAGGACCACGCCGAGTTCTCCCGGCTGGTCGGCGCGCAGCGCTACGTGTACTCGCGGATCACCTCCGAGCTGCCCGAGACGCAGTACCAGGAGTACGTCGCGGTCACCGAGACCGACGCCTTCCGCACCATCCGGGAGCTGGAGAACGAGATCATCGGCTCCCGGGCCGGCGATGCCCTGCCCGTCGCCTCGATGACCTGGGACACCTCCCGGGAGGCGCTGGACGCGCAGCTGCGCGCGCTCGAGGACAGCTGGCTGGAGGTCATCTCGGGCACCTCGCTGCGCTACGCCGGCAGCCTGATCCAGCAGATCGCGCTGGGCACCGCCGCCGGCCTGCTGCTGGTCGGCGGCTCGATCGTCTTCTCCACCCGGGTCACCCGCCGGCTGATCGGCCGGCTCAGCGGCCTGCGCGAGGCGACGCTGCGGCTGGCCGAGGAGCGGCTGCCCTCGGTGGTGGCGCGGCTGCGGCGCGGCGAGGACATCGACGTGGACGCCGAGGCGCCCGAACTGCCGCACGACGACGACGAGATCGGCGCGGTGGCGGGCGCCTTCAACGCGGCGCAGCGCACCGCCGTCGAGGCCGCCGTCGACCAGGCCCGGCTGCGCGAGTCCGTGCGCAGCGTCTTCCTGAACCTGGCGCACCGCACCCAGGCGCTGGTGCACCGGCAGCTGAAGCTGCTGGACGGCATGCAGCGCCGCGAGCGCTCCCCCGACGAGCTGGAGGAGCTGTTCCAGGTCGACCACCTCGCCACCCGGATGCGCAGGAACGCCGAGAACCTGATCGTGCTGGGCGGCGCGCTGCCCGGCCGCCGCTGGCGCAGCCCGATCGCGCTGCGCGACGTCAGCCGCGCCGCCGCCACCGAGATCGAGTCCTACGCGCGGGTGTCGCTGCTGCCGATGCCGCAGGTGGCGCTGATCGGCCCGGCCGTCGCCGACTCCATCCACCTGCTCGCCGAGCTGCTGGAGAACGCCACCGCCTTCTCCCCGCCGCACACCCCGGTGCAGGTGCGCGGCGAGTCCGTCGCCGAGGGCTTCGCGCTGGCCATCGAGGACCGCGGCATCGGCATGGACGACGACAAGCTCGCCGCCGCCAACGAGCTGCTGACCCGCCCGCCCGAGTTCGACGTGATCGGGGTGACCGAGGAGTCGCGGCTCGGCCTGTTCGTGGTGGCCATGCTGGCGCACCGCCACGGCATCGCGGTCACGCTGAACCGCTCGCCCTACGGCGGCACCCAGGCGACGGTGCTGTTCCCCTCCGAGCTGCTGACCGAGCCCGCCGAGGGCCCGGGCGGCACCGGCCCGCTGCCGACGCGCCGCCGCCGCGCCGCCGGCGGCGCCCCCTCCGACGGCTCCAATGTCGCGGTGCTGCCCAGCCGGCGCCCCGCGTCCGCGCCGCGCCCGGCCCGCCCGGCGCCGCAGGAAGGCGCCGCCGGCTCCGGCGCGGCCCCCGACTCCGAGTACCGGGGGCTGCCGCGCCGGCGGCGCCAGAACGGCCTCGCGCCGCGGCCGGGCGCCCGGCACCGCGCCCCCGAGGGGGGCGACGCCCCGGCGCCGAGCGCTCCCGAGCGCTCCCCCGAGGAGATGCGGCGCAGATTGTCGGCCTACCAGCGCGGTACGCTGCGTGGTCGCGAGGAGGAGCCGGGCTCCGCCCCTCCTCCCGGCCCCGGTGCGGAGAGCGGCCGCGTCCCCGACACGAACGACACGTGAGAGTGGAAGGTGTGTTAATGGACCGAACCGCGCAGGGCTCGCACCGCAACGAGCTCGGCTGGCTGCTGGACGACCTGGTCACCCGGGTCGCCAACACCCGCTTCGCCATCGTCCTGTCCAATGACGGCCTGCTGCTGGGCACCTCCAAGGAGCTGCCGCGCGACGACGCCGAGCACCTCGCCGCCGTCGCGTCCGGCTTCCAGAGCCTGGCCAAGGGGGCGAGCCGGCACTTCGACGCGGGCGGGGTGCGGCAGACCATCGTGGAGATGGACGGCGCCTACCTCTTCGTCACGGCCGCCGGCGACGGCGCCTGCCTGGCCGTGCTCGGCGACGCCGATTCCGACGTGGGCATGGTGGCCTACGAGATGAACATGCTGGTGAAGAGGGTCGGTCAGCTGCTGGCCACCGCCCCTCGGCAGCCGGCGGGGGCGTTCGGGGACCAGGGGTCCGCGGACTGACCTGGGGAGGGTGACATGTCGTCGTCCGACAACGTCTGGTTCGATGACGAAGCCGGCCCGCTGATCCGGCCGTACGCGATGACGCGCGGGCGGACCCAGCCGACCCGGGACGACTTCGACGTGGTCTCGATCGTGGTGCGCGTCGGCGGCGCCCGGCAGGACGCTCCGCTGGACCCCGAGCACCAGGCGGTGCTCGACATGTGCGCCTCGCCGCTGTCGGTCGCCGAGATCGCCTCGCACCTGGACTACCCGATCGGGGTGGTCAAGGTGCTGCTCGGCGACCTGCTCGACCAGGGCCTGATCGTGTCGCGGACCCCGGCGGCGCGCGCCAACCGCCCCAGTATGAACGTGCTCAGCGCGGTGCTGGACGGCATCCGTGCACTCTGAGCCGACGCGCGCCGACGACACGCTGCCCGAGGCGCTGAAGATCCTGGTATCCGGCGGCTTCGGGGTGGGCAAGACGACCTTCGTCGGCGCGGTGAGCGAGATCGCGCCGCTGCGCACGGAGGAGAACCTCACCGCCGAGAGCATCGGCGTGGACGACCTCGGCGGGGTCGACGGCAAGAGCACCACCACCGTGGCGATGGACTTCGGCCGGATCACCGTCAGCCCGCGGCTGCGGGTCTACCTGTTCGGCACGCCCGGCCAGCACCGCTTCTGGTTCATGTGGGAGGAACTGGCGCTGGGCGCGCTCGGCGCGGTGGTGCTCGCCGACACCCGCAGGCTGGCCGACTGCTTCCACGCGATCGACTTCTTCGAGCAGCGCGGACTGCCTTTCGTGGTGGCGGTGAACCGCTTCGAGGGCGCTCCCGTGCACCCGCTGGCCGATGTTGCGGTGGCGCTGGACCTGGCGCCCTCGGTGCCGGTGATCGCCTGCGACGCCCGCGAGCGCGCCTCGGTCAAGGAGGTGCTGTCGGCGCTGCTGCTGCACGTGATGGCCGCCGACGGCGGCGCGGCGCCCGAGCGCCACCCGCAGCCGCAGCCCGGCTGAGCCGCCGCTGATCAGGGGTCGCGCAGGTCCGCGGAGTGCTTGGCGAAGGACTCCATCACCGCCTGGGTGACGCTGCCCGGCGCCGGCCGCAGCGCCGCGCCGTCGACCGAGCGCACCGGCTGGACGTCGCGGACGGTGGAGGTGAGGAAGACCTCGGAGGCGGTGGTCAGCACCTCCGGCTCCAGGTCGGCCTCCTCGCCGCCGAACCACTCCAGCACCAGTTCGCGGGTGATCCCGGCCAGGCAGCCCGAGGACAGCGGCGGGGTGAGCAGCCGGCCGTCCAGCACCGCGAAGACGTTGCTGCCGGTGCCCTCGCAGAGCCGGCCCGCGGTGTTGGCGAAGACCGCCTCGTTCGCGCCGCGTTCCTTGGCGTAGGCCAGGGCGCGGACGTTCTCGGCGTAGGAGGTGGTCTTCAGTCCGGTCAGCGCGCCGCGCTCATTGCGGGTCCACGGCACCACCGCGACGTCGGCGTAGGACTGCCAGGGCCCGGCGTCGGCCGCGGCGACGACGAAGGTGGGCTCGCCGGGGGTGCGCTCGGAGCCCAGCGGCGCCAGGCCCGCGGTGACGGTGATGCGGACGCGGGCGCGCTCCAGCGGCGGGCCGGCGTCGAGCACGGCGTGCACGCCGCGCCGGATGTCGTCGAGGTCGGGGCTGCCCAGGCCCAGCCCCTCGGCCGAGCGGGCGAGCCGGCGCAGGTGGCGGCTGAGCGCGAAGGGGCTGCCGTGGTCGGCCTTCACCGTCTCGAAGACGCCGTCGCCGACGGTGAGGCCGTGGTCGAAGACCGAGACGCGCGCCTGCGCCTCCTCGACCAGCCGCCCCGCGCCGCCGCCGGCGCCGCCTCCACCGACCCAGATCATCGCGCTCTCCCGTTCCTCGGCCGCACACCGCGGCGACCCGCTGCGACCTGGGCCGCGGCACGGGCGCCGCCCGTCGTCCCCACGGTAGCGCCGCGCGGGGCGCGGTTGGTAACACCGCGGGAATCCGCTACAGTTCAGGGACAGCGCAGCCGGGCGCACCGCCCGAGGCGCCGCGCGGACGTGGCTCAGTTGGTAGAGCATCACCTTGCCAAGGTGAGGGTCGCGGGTTCGAATCCCGTCGTCCGCTCCGATACGGCCGGGAGGCATCCCGGCCGTTTCCGTGTCCTGGTCCGCCGTACCGGTCCCGTCACCGCGCGCATCCGTCGAACCACCGGTTTCCGCGCGCACGCCTGCCGCATTTCGTAACCCGCCGGTAACATACTGTCGTGCTTCACAGCCGCACCGCCGCCCCGGCCGTCCGCCTGCGGGGCCGGGCCGGCGAGCAGCGCGCGCTCGCGGCCCTGCTCGCCGAGGCGGAGGCCGGACGCGGTGCGGCCCTGCTGCTGACCGGCGGCCCTGGGCTGGGCCGGTCCGCGCTGCTCGACGACGCCTGCGCGGCGGCCGGCCCGCTGCTGGTGCTGCGGGCCTGCGGGGTCGCGCCCGAGTCCGGACTGGCCTTCGCCGGCCTGCAGCGGCTGCTGCGCCCGGTGCGCGACAGCCTGGCCGGCCTCGGCGCGGCGCAGGCCGCGGTGCTGCGCCGGGCGCTGGAGACGGGCCGGGTGGCCGAGAGCGACCGCTTCCTGCTGTGCGCCGGCTTCCTGGACCTGCTCGGCCTGCTCGGCGCGGCGCGCCCGCTGCTGTGCGCCGTGGACGACGCGCACCTGCTGGACGGGCGCTCGCTCGACGTGCTGGCCTTCGCCGCCCGCAGGACCGCGGGCCTGCCGGTGGCGATGCTGTTCACCGCCCGCGACGGCCGGCCCGAACCGGTGGTGCCCGGGGTCGCCGCGCTGCGGCTGCCCCCGCTCACCGACGACGCCGTGCGCGAGCTGCTGGCCGACGCCGCGCCGGGACCGGTGGCGCCCCGGGTGGCCGACCGGCTGGTCCGCGCCGCCTGCGGCAACCCGCTCGCGGCGCGCGGCTTCGCCGCGTCGCTCGGCCCCGAGCGGCTGTCGGGCGCGGCGCCGCTGCCCGAGCCGCCGCGGCTGGACGACGGCCTGCGCGAGGCCCACGCCGCGCCGGTGCGCGCGCTGCCGGCGCTCACCCGCGACCTGCTGCTGCTGGCGGCGGCCGACCCCCGCGCCGGGGTGGACGCGCTGGTGCGGGCCGCCGGGCCGCCGGCCGTCTCGGTGAGCGCCTTCGAACCGGCCGAGGAGGCCGGCCTGGTCCGCATCGACGGCGACCGGCTGCGCTTCCGCGAACCGCTGCTGCGCACCGCCGTCTACCAGGACGCCTCGGCCGCCCGGCGCCGGGCGGCGCACCGGGCGCTGGCCGGGGTGGTGGACGCCGCCCAGCACCCCGCCAGGTACGTCCGGCACCGCGCCGCCGGAGCGCGCGGCCCCGACCGCGCGCTGGCGGCGGAGCTGGCGGCCGTCGCGGCGGCGGTCCGCAGGACCGAGGGCCACGCGGCCGCGTCCAAGGCGCTGGAGCGGGCCGCGGGCCTGACCCCGCACCCGCAGCGGCGGGCCTGCCGGCTGGCCACCGCCTCGCACGACGCCTGGCTGGCCGGACTCACCGACCGGGCCGAGGAGCTGCTGGCCCGGGCGCGCGCCCTGGCCCCCGCCGGGCGGGCCGCGGGGGTGGTCGAGCTGCTGCACGGCCACGCCGCGCTGCGGGCCGGGAACGCGCTGGACGCCGCGGACGCGCTGCTGGCCGCGGCCGCGCTGCTGGTCGACCACGACAGGCCGCTGGCCGTCCGGGCGCTGCTGCGCGCGGCCGACGCCGCCTCCTACGCCGGCGACGCGGACCGCCAGGACACCGCGGCCAGGCTGCTGGCGCCGCTGGCCCGCCCCGACGACGACCCCGCGCTCCGGCTGGGCTGCGCCTACCTGGCCGGCTACGCCGCCTCCTCGCGCGGCGACTACCCCGCCTCCGTCGGCCCGCTGCGGCGGGTGCTCGCCCTGGCCGAGGAGGTGGAGGACCCGCCCGAGCTGATCTGGGCCTGCATCGCCGCGCTGCGGCTCGGCGACGCCCCGCGCGCCCACGCCCTGGCCCGCCGGGCGGTGGCGGTGGCCCGGCGCCGCGAGGCGGCCGCGGCGGTCCCCCAGGCGCTGGAGTTCCTGGTCTGGGCGGAGTTCTGGACCGGCCGCTTCCCCTCGGCCGTGGAGAGCAGCCGGCTCGGCCTGCGGCTGGCGAGCGAGACCGGGCAGCCCACCTGCGCCACGCACCACCTGGCCTGGCTGGCGCTGACCGCCGCGGTCCAGGGCGACGCCGAGGGCTGCCGCGCCCTGGCCAGGGCCGCCGCCGAGCAGGCGCGCGAGCACAGCCTGGGGCTGCCCGCGGCGCTGGGCTCGTGGGCGATGGCGCTGCTCGACCTCGCCGCGGGCGACGCGGCCGCGAGCTTCTTCCGGCTGCGCGCCCTGGTGCGCGCGGGCCCCGGCCACGGCCACGCCACCATGCGGCTGCTGACCGGGCCCTACTTCGTGGAGGCGGCGGTGCGCACCGGCGAGACCGCCCGCGCCCGGGCCGCGCTCGACGGCTACCTGCGCTGGGCCGACGCCACCGGCAGCACGGCCGCGCGGGCGCTGGCCGCACGCGGGCGCGCCCTGCTGGCGGCCGGCGCCGAGGCGGAGGAGCTGTTCGAGGAGGCGCTGCGGCTGCACCGCAGCAGCGGGCACGACGGCGTGGAGGAGGCCAGGACCCGGCTGCTGTACGGGGCGGCGCTGCGCCGCAGCCGGCTGCCGGCGCGGGCCCGCGAGCACCTGCGCGACGCGGTGGCGGCATTCGAACGCTCCGGCGCCCGGCTGTGGCTGGCGCAGGCGCGCGCCGAGCTGCGCGCCATCGGCGATCTGGACCACCGGGCCGAGCGGCCCGCCGCCGACGGGCTCACCCCGCAGCAGCGCCAGATCGCGCTGCTGGTGGCCCGCGGCGCCACCAACCGCGAGGTGGCCGCGCACATGTTCCTCAGCCCGCGCACGGTCGAGTACCACCTGCGGGCCGTCTTCCGGAAGCTCAACATCAGGTCGCGGGTGGAGCTGGCCCGCCTGTTCCACTGATTCCGCCGACCCGCGGCGGCGATTCCGCGTTTCTTTCCGGATCGGCACATTCGCCGTTCCCGCCTCGCACCGGCCCGCGCGTGAGGCGGTGGCGGCGATGGCCGTCCCGACCTCCCGTTCGGCAGGGCGACGGCGGCCGGGCGTCCGGTCCGTGCGCCCGCCGCCGCCCTCCACGGGAGCGGTCCCACACGCCTCCGTAGCCGCTGAGCAGGCCGTTCATCAAGACTGGTGGTCCTACGGATGCGCGGCCGGCGAATCGACTCGATAGTTGCCAGCAACGGAAACAGAGCGGCTGCCCGAACAGCCCCGCGACGCACCGTCCCCCATGGCGCACGCGGACCCACCGGTTCCCGCCTCCGCTCACTCCCCCGCCGGTGCTCCGGTCCGCGCCGTCCGTTCCCCCGGGCGCGGCCGGTGCGCCACCTTCCGACAGGAGTACGCCTTCCATGCGATCACCTCTGCGCACCTCCGCCGCGCCGCCCTCCCCCCGCCGCACCCGCCGGGCCGGCCGGCTGCTGCTCACGCTGGCGCTCGTCGCCGCCGGACTGGCCGCCGCCGGTCCGGCGCAGGCCGACGAGAACCCCTACGAGCGCGGGCCGAACCCCACCGAGTCCAGTGTCGAGGCCGTGCGCGGCCCCTTCGCCACGGCGAGCACCTCGGTGTCGTCCCTGGTGGCGGGCTTCGGCGGCGGCACGATCCACTACCCGACCAGCACCGCCGAGGGCACCTTCGGCGCGGTCGCGCTGGCCCCCGGCTACACCGCCAGCTCGACCTCCTACTCCTGGTTCGGGCCGCGGCTTGCCTCGCAGGGCTTCGTGGTGTTCCTGATCGACACCGACTCCCGCTTCGACCAGCCCGGCAGCCGGGGCGACCAGCTGCTCAACGCGCTGGACTACCTGGTCGAGGACAGCTCGGTGCGCAACCGGATCGACCCGGACCGGCTGGCCGTGATGGGGCACTCGATGGGCGGCGGCGGCTCGCTGTCGGCCGCGGAGGAGCGCCCCGAGCTGCAGGCCGCCATCCCGATGACCCCCTGGCACATCAGCGAGGACTGGTCGGACGTGAGCGTGCCGACCCTGATCATCGGCGCGGAGGACGACACCGTCGCCTCCGTCGGCTCGCACGCCATCCCGTTCTACGAGAGCCTGCCGGGCTCGCTGGACCGGGCCTACATGGAGCTGGCGGACGCGAGCCACTTCGTCCCCAACAGCGCCGACACCAATATCGCCCGCTACACGATCAGCTGGCTGAAGCGCTTCGTCGACAACGACACCCGCTACGAGCAGTTCCTGTGCCCGCCGCCGGACACCGGGCTGTTCAGCGACTTCTCCGACTACCGCGACAGCTGCCCGCACAGCGGCTGAGCCCGGCCCGCAGGCCGCCCGGCCCTCCCCCTGCGGAGGGCCGGGCGGCCTG
Organism: Allonocardiopsis opalescens; assembly: GCF_003002095.1. Taxonomy (GTDB): domain Bacteria; phylum Actinomycetota; class Actinomycetes; order Streptosporangiales; family Streptosporangiaceae; genus Allonocardiopsis; species Allonocardiopsis opalescens. The sequence continues at coordinate 99,844 of NZ_PVZC01000008.1, forward strand.
CGGCGTGCGCGGGCGCCCGGGGCGGGCGCTCAGCCGGACGGGACCGCCTCCAGGATCGCCACGGCCACACCGGGCTGGTCGAAGACCACGAACAGGTCGCGGCGCCCGGTCGCGGCCTCCCCCAGCGGGCAGCCGTACTCCGCGAAGGCGAAGCGGTCCGGCTCGGGCGGCAGGGCGAGGGCGCCGACCAGCGGGCCGTCCAGGGGGTCGTCCAGGCGCAGGCTGAGGGTGCCGCCCGAGGCGGCGTTGGCCGACACGCGGACGGCGGCCGGGCCCGATCCGGCGGGTGGGAAGGCGACGTCGCGGAAGGCGATCCAGGAGTCGGCCTCCGCCGAGCGGACCGCCTCGCCGCGCTCGGGCGCGGCCGGGCAGGGCGTGACGCCGTGGTAGTCGTCGTGGTCGGCGGCGCTCCAAGGGCCGGCGCCGATCGAGCGCGGCGGGATGGTCTCGCCGGGTACGTCGAGGGGGGCGCGCAGCCGGATGTCCTTGGCGGAGCGGCCGAGCTGGATCTTGCGCGGGGCGTCCTCGACCACGAAGCGGTTCCTGGTGACGTCCCAGACGGCGAGGTCGGCCAGGTCGAAGGCGATCGTGACGGTGCGGCTCTCGCCGGGCGCCAGCTCGACCCGGGCGAAGCCGCGCAGCTGGCGCAGCGGCTGCTTGACGCGGGAGCGGCGCTGCTGGGTGTAGCACTGCACCACCTCCGAGCCGGGCCGGTCGCCGGTGTTGGTGACGACGGCGCGGGCCAGCACCCGCCCGCCGACCACGGCGACCTGGAGCCCGCTGTAGTCGAAGTCGGTGTAGCTCAGGCCGTGGCCGAAGGGGTAGAGCGGGTTGCCCCGGTAGTACAGGTAGGTGGCGTCGCTGGCGATGATGTCGTAGTCGAACAGGTCGGGCAGTTCGGCGGCGGAGCGGTACCAGGTCTGGGTGAGCCGCCCGGCCGGCTCGGCGTCGCCGAAGAGCACGTCGGCGAGCGCGTTGCCGTACTCCTGGCCGCCGTGCGCCGACCACACCACGGCGGGCAGCGTCTCGTCGGCCCAGGTGGCCGAGAAGGGGTAGCCGCTGCTGAGCACCAGCACGGTCTTCGGGTTCGCCGCGTGCACCGCCCGCAGCACGCGCTCCTGGGCGGCGGGGAGGTCCAGGTCGGCGCGGTCCTCGGTCTCCCTGCCGTTGACGAGCGGGTGGTCGCCGGCGACCACCACGGCGACCTCGGCGGTCGCGGCGAGCGCCGCCGCCGCCCTGGCGCCGTCGGTCAGGGTCTCCACGGTGAGCACCGCGGCGGCGTCGGCGTCGCCGGTGAGCACGAGGGTGCCGCCGGGGGCGGCGGTGACGTACTGGCCGGTGGCGATGTGCCGCAGCACGACGGCGCCGCCGGGGCGCTCCTGGAAGCGGAAGGTCTGGCGCACCTCCCAGCCGGCCGGGCCCGGCTGGTCGTTGACCAGCACGCCGTCCTCGCCGGCCGAGAGGTAGCGGCCGTTGGCCGCCGCGCGCAGCGCCTTGGCGCCGCCGCCCCAGTCGAAGACGTCGAAGGCGCAGGAGTCGCGGTCGGCGCCCGCCACGACCCGCAGCGGGCCGCCGGCCGGGTCGGCGTCGGCGGTGACCCGGCCCGAGCCGGTGCGCAGCACGACGCGGTCGACGCCCTCGTGGAAGACGGTCTCGACCCGGGCGGCGATGCCGTCGCGTGCGGTGACGGAGTAGGGCAGGGTGCCGCTGTACCAGTCCTCCATCAGCGCGTCGCCGAGCTGGCCGATGACCGCGACGCGGCGGGGGCGGGCCAGCGGCAGCAGGCCGTCGTTCTTGAGCAGCACGATGGAGCGGGTGGCCGCGGTCCTGGCCAGGGCCTGGTGCGCGGGGCTGTTCACGACGTCGCCGTCCTGCGCTCGGGAGCCGTCGGCGTCCTCGGGGTCGAACTCGCCCAGCCGGAACCGGATCGAGAGCGCGTGCCGGGCGGCGGCGTCGATGTCGCCGGGCGCGAGCAGGCCGCGGCGCAGCGCCTCGCGGATGTGGCCGAGGGTAGCCTCGGGTCGGTCGGCGTCCTGGGTGAAGCTGTCCAGGCCGGCCTTGATCGCGTGCGCGTAGGCGGTGGGCGGGTCGGGGTGGAAGCCCTGGAGGGCGGTGAGGTTGCCCGGGGCGAAGGCGTCGCTGACCACCAGGATGTCGTCGGGGGCGGCGGCGCGCAGCACTTCGGCGATGAGCGGGCTCAGGTGCGCAGGGCGGCCGTTGACCAGGTTGTAGGAGGGCATCACCGCGACCGCCGCGCCCGCGCGCAGCGCGGGCAGGAAGGCGGGCAGCTCGTACTCGTGCAGCACCCTCGGCGGCAGGTTGCTGGAGGTGGTGCAGCGGTCGGTCTCGTTGTTGTAGGCCAGGAAGTGCTTGAGGGTCGGCGCGGTGCGCAGCCGCGGGCCCGGGCCGGCCAGCCCGCGTGCGTAGGCGGCGCCGAGCAGCCCGGTGAGCCAGGGGTCCTCGGCGTAGCCCTCCTCGTTTCGGCCCCACCGGGGGTCGCGCAGCGGGTTGACCACCGGCGCCCACACGTTGCGGCCCGCGGCGGCGGGGTCCTTGCGGTGGTAGGCGAGCACCTCCTCGGCCGTTGCGGCGCCGACCGCGCGTACCAGCGCGGGGTCCCAGGTGCTGCCCAGCCCGACCGCCTGCGGGAACACGGTGGCGGGGCCGAGCCAGGCCAGTCCGTGCAGCGCCTCGGTGCCGGTGCGGAAGGCGCCCAGGCCGAGCCGCTCGACCGGCGCCTGGTGCTGATGCAGCAGGCCGATCCGCTCGTCGGGGGTCAGCCGCCGGAGCAGGTCCTCGACGCGGTCGGCCACGGGGAGTTCGGGGTCGCGGTAGGTGCCGGTCACGGGTTCGGTCATCGGTCCATCCCGTCTGTCGGGCGCGCCGCGCCGGCGGGGGGACCGGCACGACCGGGTGCGGCTGATCATCGAAGCGCTTCGACACCGCCCCTCACGAGACTGCCCAGCCGACGCCCGGCGGTCAATAGCGGCGGCGGAGTTTGTGTCGTGGCCGGTCGCCCGGACCCGCCGTGCGGCCGGATGTCAAAGCGGCCGTCCACAGACCCGCGGCCGGGCCCGGCCTGTCCACAACCCACCGGTAGCGCCTCCCGAACCGCCCGCGAAACCGGAAGACTGGTGCCAAGGGGTGCCCCCCAGGGCGGGCGGGGGAAGGGATTCCGGGGGCGGGGCGACGGGACGGACGGCACCGGACCGGCCGGCCGGGCGGCCGTTCGGGGGCGGGACAGGCGCCGGAGTGTCCGGACGCCCGCTCAGTCGAAGGGCAGCCGCCCCGCGTCCACCGCCTCCAGGACGCGGGCCGCGCCGCCCAGCGCGGCGGCGTCGCGCTGGAGGGTGGACGCGACCACCTGGCAGCCCCCGCCGCCCGGCACGGCGGCGCGCTCCTGGAGCTCCTTGTCGACGGCGGGCAGCAGCCAGGGCGCGAGCGCCGCGTAGTGGCCGCCGAGCACGACGGTGCGCGGATTGAGCAGGTTGACCAGCACGGCCACGCCCGCGCCGAGGTCGCGGCCGGCCGCCTCCAGCGCGGCCAGCACCTGCCGGTCGCCGGCCCGGGCGCGGGCCACCACCTCGTCCACCTCAGGCTCCAGGTCGGAGAAGGGCACCGTGCCGTCGCGGGCGTCGGGCTCGTCGCCGTTGGCCGACGCCCGCCGCACGACCGCGCCGATCCCGGCCAGCGCCTCCAGGCAGCCCCGCCGCCCGCAGCGGCACAGCGGTCCCGCCGGGTCGATCTGGATGTGGGCGGCCTCGCCGCCGTAGCCCGCGCTGCCGCGCCGCAGCCGCCCGTCCACGATCATGCCGGCACCCAGCCCGGCCTCGCCGGTGAGGTAGACCAGGTCGCTGACCCCGGCGTGCGGGCCGAAGCGGTGCTCGGCCAGGGCGGCCAGGTTCGCGTCATTGCCCACGTCGACCAGGAAGCCGGGCTCGCGCAGCGCGCGGGTGAGGTCCCCGACCACGTCGACGTCCCGCCAGCCCAGGCCGGGCGCGTCACTGACCCTGCCGTGCGGGTCGACCAGGCCGGGGACGGCGACGGAGAGCCCGAGCACCTGCCGCCCGTCGCGCTCGGTGCGCGCGATCACCCGCCGCGCCAGCGCGGCCACCGCGGTGACCGACCGGGGGCCGCGCTCGGTGGCGCCGGGGAACGACCGCCGCCACGACAGCACCGGCTGCCCGGCGAGGTCGACGGCGACGGCGGTGAGGTGGTCGACGTTCACCTCGATGCCGATCGCGGCGTAGGAGGCGCCGTCGAGGGTGAGCATCATGGCGGGGCGGCCGACGCGGTTGCCGGTCATGCCGATCTCGCGCAGCAGCCGCCGTTCGAGCAGCTCGGAGACGAGGCTGGACACGGTGGTCTTGTTCAGCCCGGTCGCGGCGGCGATGTCGGCGCGCGAGCAGGGCGCCTGCTCGCGCACGCAGCGCAGCACCACGGCGCGGTTGGTCGCCCGGACGTGCGCGAGCTCCGCGCGGCGCGGATCGCTGGGCGTCGTGATCACGTTCGGTCGACTTCCCTTCGCCCGGCGGGGTCCCGCCGTCTCGGCTCCGGCGGCCGGCGGCGCGCCCCGGCCCCGGGCGGATCGCCACCCGGCCGACGTCTTGTGTGCCAGGTCACCGTCGAGTAATTTGTTGGGCTACTCAACGAACTAATTCTAGCGCGCACCTCCATCTGGACGAAGCCATATTTCCCGGCCGGTGCACCGGCTCCCCCGACCCCTCCGCTCCCAAGACGCCGCCCTCCGGGGCCCGCGCGGACCCGCTCCCCGCCGGGCCCTCCCGACGCACGCCCACCCTCCGCCCAAGCCGCCGCCGGGCCCCGGTCCGGCGCGCCCTGCCCGAGGAAGAATCCGCCATGTCCGCCATGCCTCCGCGCCACCGCGCGCCGTCAACCTCCACCAAGCCCTGGGCGACCCGCCGCCGCTTCCTCGGCGTGCTCGGCTTCGGCGCCGCGGCGGCCGCCTCCGGCGGCCTGCTCTCGGCGTGCGCGCCGAGCGGTCCGCGCCCCGGCTCCGGCGGCGCCTCGGCGGCGGCGGTCGACAGCCTCGACGCGCTCTGCCCCACCTACACCCCCTACGAGGCGCTGCCGCCGGACATCCCCGGACAGCACGGCGCGCCCAGCGGATTCACCTCCTACCCCACCGAATTGGTCCAGGCCGTGGCCGAAACCCCGGGCCGGGGCGGCCACTACCGCTTCATGGCGCCGCTGTGGGCGCCGATCCCGCCGGGGCTGGGCGACAACTCCTTCTACGACGCGGTCAACGGCCGGCTGGGCGCCACCGTCGAGTTCAGCTTCCAGGACGGCAACACCATCACCGACCGGCTGAACGTGCTGATCGCCTCCCGCGAGGTCTCCGACATCACGATGGTCCCCGACTGGGCCATCAACCTGATCCCGAACTTCGCCGAGGCCGCCGGCGAGCTGTTCGAGGACCTGACGCCGTACCTGGCCGGCGACGAGGTGGCGCCGTACCCGATGCTGGCCTCGCTGCCCACCCCGGCGTGGCGGTGGGGCATCTTCAACCAGCGGCTGCAGGGCGTGCCGTGGCCCTCCGACCCCTACAACGAGTGGATGTTCTACCGGCAGGACGTCTTCGAGGCCAACGGCTGGCCGATGCCGGCGAACGCGGCCGAGCTGATGGAGCTGGGCCGCGAGATCAACGACCCCGACAACAACCGCTGGGCCTTTGGCGACATGTGGCGCACGGTGCGCCAGGTCTTCCGCACCCCGCGCGACTGGCGCTACGAGAACGGCGAGCTGATCCACCGCTACGAGACCGAGGAGCTGGCCGCCGCGGTGGAGTTCATGCGGGAGGTGTACGACGCCGACCTGATCCACCCCGACGTGATCAGCAGCCGCGGCGCGGGCGTCAAGGAGCTGTTCAACTCCGGCGAGATCCTCGTCTACCAGGACGGCTTCGGCGGCTGGACCGAGGCGTACCGGGGCGTGCTGGCGCAGAACCCGGACTTCCGGATGAACCTGCTGCCCGCCTTCGCCCACGACGGCGGCACGCCGTCGCTGCATCCCAACGACCCCTCGGGCCAGTGCGTCCTGCTGCGCCGCGGCATGGAGCCCGACCAGATCCGCGAGGTGCTCGGCCTGATCAACTACTGCACCGCGCCCTTCGGCACCCGCGAGTACATGATGTACCGCTACGGCGTGGAGGGCGAGCACTACGAGCTGGACGGCAACGGCGCCCCGCAGCGCACCGAGCTGGGCCAGCGCGAGTACTCCGACGGCTACCTGTTCCTCAGCGGACGCAACAACGTCATCGCCGAGAGCGAGTACCCCGGCTATGTGGAGTCCTATACCTCCTGGTACAACGACGCCGCCCAGTACCGCGCGGCCGACCCCTTCGAGGGCATCAGGATCCAGCGCCCGTCCGCCTACTCCGCCATCGAGCAGCCGACCGAGGACAAGATCACCGACATCATCCGCGGCCGCCGCCCGGTCTCCGACATCACGCAGGTGGTGGACGAGTGGCGCCGCGACGGCGGCGAGGAGGCGCGCGAGTTCTACCACGGCGTGCTGCAGGAGAACGGCCGTGACTGAGCGCGTCGCCGCCCCGCCGGCCGTGCGCGCCGACGGCGCGCCGCCCGGCGGGCGCGGCCCGCGCCGCCCCCCTCCGTCGCGGCGCGACCGCCGCCGGGCGCGGCGCGACGGCGCGGCCCCGCGGCCGCCGCTGCGGGCGCGGCTGGCCCGCGACTGGCAGCTGCTGCTGATGACGGTGCCCGCGATCGGGCTGCTGGCCGTGTTCCACTACGTGCCGACGCTGGGCAACGTGATCGCGTTCCAGGACTACTCGCCCTTCGACGGCTTCCTGGGCAGCCCGTTCATCGGCTTCGACAACTTTTACTGGCTCTTCACCGACGTGTCCTTCTGGCAGGCGGTGCGCAACACGCTCGCCATCACCGGCTTCCAGCTGCTCTTCTTCTTCCCGGTGCCGATCCTGCTGGCCATCCTGCTCGACAGCGTGATGTCGCCCCGGCTGCGGCTGTTCGTGCAGAGCGTCGTCTACCTGCCGCACTTCTTCTCGTGGGTGCTGGTCATCACCCTGTTCCAGCAGATCCTCGGCGGCGCCGGCCTGATCTCGCAGACCCTGCGCCAGAACGGCTACGAGGGCGTGGACCTGATGACCAACCCCGACGCCTTCCTGCTGCTGGTCACCGGCCAGATGATCTGGAAGGACGCGGGCTGGGGGACGATCATCTTCCTGGCCGCGCTGGCCGCCATCAACCCCAACCTCTACGAGGCGGCGGCCGTCGACGGGGCCGGGCGCTGGCGCCGGATCTGGCACATCACCCTGCCGGGCCTGCGCCCCGTCATCGTCCTGCTGCTGATCCTGCGGCTGGGCGACGCGCTCAACGTCGGCTTCGAGCAGTTCTTCCTGCAGCGCGACGCGGTCGGCCGCGAGGTCGCCGAAGTGCTGGACACCTTCGTGTACTGGCGCACGCTCGTGACCGGCGAGTGGAGCTACGGGGCCGCGGCCGGCCTGGTCAAGGGCGTGGTCGGGCTGGTCCTCATCCTGGTGGCCAACAAGGTGGCCCACCGCCTCGGCGAACAGGGAATCTACCGACGATCATGACTACCGCATCCAAGCGCCCCGCCTGGCAGGAGCCGCCCACCCCGGTGGGCCTGGCCGCCAAGGGCCTCGTGCTCACCGCCATCGTCGCGGTGGTCACGGTCCCGCTCTACGTCGTCGTGCTGACCAGCCTGTCGCCCGCCGAGGCGGTGAACCGGGCGGGCGGCCTGGTGACGGTGCCCGACGGCATCTCCTTCGCCGCCTACCAGGAACTGTTCGCCGGCGGGGTGGTCACCCGCTCCGTGCTGGTCAGCCTCGGCGTCACCCTCACCGGCACCGCGCTGAGCCTGGCGGTGACGATCCTGGCCGCCTACGGGCTGTCGCGGCCCGGTTCGCTGCTGCACCGGCCGCTGCTGTTCCTGATCCTGCTGACCTTCCTGTTCGGCCCGGGCATCATCCCCAGCTACCTGCTGGTCAGCTCGCTCGGGCTCATCGACAGCTACTGGTCGCTGATCCTGCCCACCGCGATCAACGCCTTCAACCTGGTGGTGATGCGCGCCTTCTTCATGGGCATCCCGGGCGAGGTGTCCGACAGCGCCCGCATCGACGGCGCCAACGACTGGCAGATCCTCACCCGCATCGTGCTGCCGATGTCCAAGGGGGTGACCGCGGTCGTCGGCCTGTTCTACGCCGTGGGCTACTGGAACGCCTTCTTCAACGCGATCCTCTACCTCAACGACAACACGATGTGGCCGCTCCAGCTGATCCTGCGCCAGTACGTGCAGCAGGGCCAGACGCTCAGCGTGGGCTCGCTGGCCGACCCCTCCCAGACCAGCGCGCTGCCGCCGAACCTGGCCATCCAGATGGCGATCGTGGTGGTGGCGCTGGTCCCGGTGGTGCTGGTGTACCCGCTGGTGCAGCGGCACTTCACCAAGGGCGTGGTGATTGGGGCGGTGAAGGGCTGAGGCGGGCGCGCGTCACCGCCCGCCGACGGCCCCGTGGTGGCCGGTGACGCGGAGCAGGTCGAGCTTGCCGGCGTCCTCGGTGTGCGGGCGGGCGGTGTAGACGATGATCCGGAGATCGGAGTCCAGGGTGGCCAGCACATCGCAGTCCAGGGTGACCAGGCCGACCGCCGGGCTGTGGATCGTCTTGCGTTCGGGCGAACGGGGCGGCACCGCGAAGTCGTCCCACCGCTCGGCGAAGGCCGGGCTGGTCGCGCGCAGCTCGGCCACCAGTGCTGCGAGCCCGCGGTCGTCCGGATAGGACGCCATCGCGCCGCGCAGGTCGCCGACGAGGCCCCGGCCGAAGCGGTCGTGCTCCTCCGCGGTGTACACGACCGGGTTCGCCAGGCCGGTGAAGTGGCGCCACACCAGGTTGCGCGCGCGTGGGGACGCCGCCTCGGCGACGCCGAGCAGGGCGGTCCACAGCGGGTTGGCGTGGATGAGGTCCCAGCTCGCGGTGAAGACCGCGACCGGGGTGTCGGTGAGCCGGTCGACGATGCGGGCGGTGCCCGGGCCGATGTGCCGGGGCACCACGCCCGCGGCGGGCGGCTGGGCCCCGGCGGCGCGGTAGAGCAGGTCGCGTTCGCCGGTCGACAGGCGCAGCGCGCGGGCGAGTGCGGCCAGCACCTGCGCGGACGGGTTGCGCGCCCGCCCCTGCTCCAGCCGGACCAGGTAGTCGACGGAGATCTGGGCGATGGCGGACAGCTCCTCGCGGCGCAGTCCGGCGGTGCGGCGCACGCCGACATCGGGCAGCCCGACGTCGGCCGGGCGCACCCGCTCGCGCCACGAGCGCAGGGCCCTGGCCAGTTCACCGGTGCTCATGCCACCAGGGTGCCACCCCCGCACGCGAACAGGGTGGTACAGCCGATACCTGGGACGGCGGTCCGGCATGCCGGACGGTGGGGGGCATGCCAACACAGACCTGCACGTCCCAGCCGCCGGGGCGGGTGCCGGCGTCCTCGGCGCACCGCGCGCACCGGCCGGGCCAAGGAGCGGACCGATGAGCCGCCTCGCCGTCGTCACGGGCGCCAGCGGCGGGATCGGGGAGCAGATCGCGGCCGGTATCGCCCGCACCGGCGCGGCGGTCGTCCTCGTCGCCCGCGATCCCGCCCGGCTGGACCTGGCGCGGCGGCGCATCCGCGGCGCCGTCCCGGGAGCCGAGCTGGAGACCGAGCCGGCCGATCTGTCGGACCTGGCCGAGGTGCGGGCGCTCGCGGACCGACTCGGCGCGCGGAGGCCGTCGATCGTGGTGAGCAATGCCGCGGTCATCGCGCCGATCGACGACCGCACCCCCGAGGGCCTCCACCGGTCGCTGGTGACCAACCACCTCGCCCCCTACCTGCTGCTGCGCAGCCTCGCGGAGCGTCCGGCGGCCGGGCCGCGCCGCTTCGTCGTCGTGGGCGGCTCCCCGAGCGGGCTCGCCCGCACCCCGGTCGACCTCGACGACCTCAACCTGGAGAGCGGGCGCGGCCTGGGCTGGCCGCCCAGCTTCCGCCCGTTCGTCGCCTACGCGCGCACCAAGAACATGAACGCGATGTTCGTGTACGCGCTGGCCTCCCGGCTCGCCGGCACCGGCACGACCGTGAACGGCGCGCACCCGGGCATCATCAAGGGCGGCCGCCTCGACCGCTACGACCGCGGCGCGCTGAAGCTGTTCGGAACGGTGTGCTCGGTGTTCGCGGGCGATACCGCCACCGGCGCCGACACCCCGCTGTGGCTGGCCACGGCCGAGGAGGCCGAGGGCGTGACGGGGAAGTTCTTCGTCAAGCGCCAGGCCGCCGAGACCGCACCGCACACCACCGACCCCGAGCGCCTGGACCGCCTGTGGCGCGAGAGCGCCCGCCTCGTCGGGCTGCCCGCCGACGCGGGGCGGGAGCCGTCCGCCTCGGACACCGGCGCGGACCGGACGTCCCCGCCGCGGCCGGAGCGGGGACGTCCGTCGTGAGTGGCGAGGGAGGCGGCGCGCCGGTCGGGCGCGCCGCCTCCCTCGCATCATGGCGGGGTGGCCGCCTGGCCGGCGCGGCTCACGAGGTGCAGGCCGCGCCGTTGAGGGTGAAGGCCGACGGGACGCTCGCCGCTCCGGTGCGGCTGCCGAGGAAGCCGAAGGAGACCGTGTCCCCCGGTGCCACGGTGGCGTTCCAGGAGGCGTTGGTGACGGTGACGTCCGCGCCCGCCTGGGTGTGGGTGGCGCCCCAGATCTGGGTGATGCGCTCCCCGGCCGTGAAGCGCCAGGCCAGCGACCAGCCCGACAGCGGTGCGCTGCCGGTGTTGGTCAGCTCGACCGCGCCCTGGAAGCCGCCGCTCCACTGGTTGGTGACGGTGTAGTCGACGGAGCAGGAGCCGCCCGGGCCGGTGGTGGGTCCGCCGGTGGGCTCGCCCGTGGGATCGCCGCCGCCGGGGCCGTCGGCCAGGTCGCCGACGATGACGCCCCGCCCGTTGGTGCCGACGTAGACGCGGCCGTAGACGCGGGGGTCGCCGGTGATGGCCGCGCCGGTCCAGGCCCACTGGTTGTCGTCGTCGTTGATCCGCACCCAGCTGGCGCCCGCGTCGTCGGAGCGGAAGATGCCGCGCACGCCGCCGATCTGGGCGCTGGTGTACAGGGCCGGGTGGTCGGCGCCGGGCGCGGGCGCGCCGAAGCCGATGGTGTCGGCCTCCTGGACGCCGCTCACCCGGGTGAAGGAGGCGCCGGCGTCGGTGGAGCGCCACAGCCCGTAGGTGCCGCCCTCCTCGCCGCCGGCCAGCCAGACCTCGCCCTCACCGCCGGGCACGGCCTTGAACCGGACGTTGCCGCTGGACGGCAGGCCGGTGGCGGCGGTGGCGGTGAAGCTCGCGCCGCCGTCGGTGCTCACGTAGAAGCGGCCCGCGGCGTACCCGTAGAACACGTTCGGGTCGACCCGGTCGGACTCCACGGTGGCGCCGGCCGGGATGCCCTGGGCGGGCGTCCACGATCCGCCGAAGTCCGACGAGTGGTGCACGCCGGCGCCCTGGGGGCTCCAGACGATGTCGGTGCCGTCGGCGGCGAGCGCCACGGTGCCGCCGCCGGTGACGCCCGCGGGCTCGGCGCCGGCGTACCAGTTGGCGCCGTTGTCGTTGGACAGGCCGATGTTGGCGACACCGTCGGCGTTGCCGACGCGCACCACCCGGTTCGGGTCGAGTTCGGCGTAGTCGAGGCTGGTGGTGGAGGTGTGGACGGGCGAGGTGAACATCATGCCCGGCACGGTGTCCAGGTCGGTGTGGCGGAAGCCGCCGATGTCGCCGAGGCCGCTGAGCAGCGGGGCGCCCGAGGGCGGGCTGGCCAGGTCGAGCACGGCGGTCTCCTCCAGGCCGCGCGCCATCACCTCGATGTCGATCTGGCCGCCGGAGTCCCAGGTAGTGAGGTTCTCGGTGCCGTAGATGGTGGCGCCGGTGCCGTACATCATCCGGTCGGAGTCGAAGGGGTCGATCTCCAGGGCCTCGGTCATCCAGCCGAGCTTGGGGGTGGTCTCGGGCGGGGCCGGGTTGGCGCCGAAGGTCAGCCACGGGGCGGCGGAGATGTCCATCTGGTAGCGGAAGGACCGGTTGGGATAGCTGGTGTAGTCCCAGGCGCGGGTCCAGGTGGCGCCCGCGTCGGTGCTGCGGAAGATTATGATGTCGGGCCACCACGAGATCTGGGTGGCCACCATGAGCGTGTCGGGGTCCTGCCGGTCGATGGTCAGGCCGCTGTAGCCGAAGTGGTTGTCGGGGCTGTCGGAGGGCACCGGGCTGATCCTGGTCCACTCCCCCGAGGCGGTGTCGAGCCGCCACACGTCGCCGTGGCCGCCGTCGTAGGGGCCGCCGGTGTCGCTGGTGGCGATGTAGAGGCGGCCGTTCTCGTGGTCGAGCACGCCCTTGTGGGCGATGAAGCCGGTGGGCTGGCCGGGCACCCGCTCCCAGCTGGCGCCGCCGTCGGTGCTGCGGTAGACCGTGTTCTGCAGGTCGGCGACGCCGACGTAGATGTCCTGGCTGGCCTGGCCGCCGCTGCCGCTGGTGGGGTCGAAGGTCACCCAGACGACGCCCTGGATGTCGGAGGAGTAGCCGGAGGTGTCGTTCGGGTCGGCCACGTAGTCGCCGGGGTTGGGGAAGGCGGTCACCTCCGACCAGGTGGCGCCGTAGTCGGTGCTGCGCCACAGCCCTTCGCCGCTGGGAGCGCCGAAGTAGACGATGCGGTTGTCGTTGGGGTCCACGGCCAGGCGCTCGCCCATGCCGCGTCCCGGCATGTTGCCGCCGACCTTGAACGGCAGCTCGGTGACGTCCCAGGTCTCGCCGCGGTCGTCGGAGCGCAGGATGGCGCCGTTGCCGGGGTCCCAGTCGTTGGTGTAGTTGCCGACGGCGGCGTAGACGCGGTCGGGGTCGCGGGCGTCGGTGGCGATGCTGGCCACCCCGCTCCAGCCCCAGTCGTCCCAGCCCACCCAGTCCAGCAGCGGGATCCAGGTCTCGGTGCCGGGCTCCCAGCGGTAGGCGCCGCCGATGTCGGTGCGGGCGTAGGCGAGGCCGGGCTCGCTCTGGTTGAAGACGATGCCGGGGACGAAGCCTCCGCCGACGACCTGGGCGTTGCGCCACTCGTAATCGCCGGTCGCGGCGGTGGCCGAGGCGGCCTGCGGCAGGGCGAACAGGCCGAGCGCGCCGAGAGCGGTGGCGAGGACGGCGACGCAGGCGGTCAGGCGGGCGCGCACCGAGCGGGTCCGGGACGGTGGGACCCGGTCGGGCGGTTCGGGGGGCGGGGTCGTGCGGGGTCTGAGTGCCATCGGGCTTCCTCTGCTCGGGCTGCCCGCACCGGGGCCCTGGGGGAGGCCGGGTGCGGTCCGGGGCGGCAGGGCGGGCGCCGTGCCGGGACGGGCCGTCGGGGACGCGGCGGCCGCCCGCGCGGCGCTGGTGGCGCGGCGCGCGGCGGCTCGGGCGGGATCGGCCCGTACCGCGGTCCCGGACAGCTGGCAATTAGTCTGGTCTCCCAACCAATCCGCGTCAACGGGCGCACCGGAGCGGCGAGGTACCCGAACCCCGGACCCGTATCCGCGGGAGGGGTGACGTCCGACTCGGCCACCGTTTCCACCTGCGTGGACGGCCGTACGAAGCGACGGTCCGGACAGGGTCGGAGCGTGGCGGCGCCTCGGACCGCTCTCGACAGAAGCCGGTGGGGTGGCCGCATAATTAGGCTTCCTTATGTCCAAACCAGGGAGCGCCCGCATGCCCGCTACGCCCGTCCCCCTCCCAGCCGCCGGGCTCTGGTACGGCGGCGACTACAACCCCGAGCAGTGGCCCGAGAGCGTCTGGCAGGAGGACGTGCGGCTGATGCGCCGCGCCGGAGTGAACCTGGCGACCGTGGGCGTCTTCTCGTGGTCGTGGCTGGAGCCGGAGGAGGGCCGCTACACCTTCGGCTGGCTGGACCGGGTGCTCGACCTGCTGGCGGACCACGGGATCGGCGCGGCGCTGGCCACCCCGACGGCCTCGCCGCCGCCCTGGTTCGGCCTGGCGCACCCCGACGCGCTGCCGGTGACCGCCGAGGGCGTGCGGCTCTCCCACGGCAGCCGCGACACCTACTGCGTGTGCGCGCCGTCGTACCTGGCGGCGAGCACCCGGATCGCCGCCGCGCTCGCCGACCGCTACCGCGGCCACCCGGCGCTCGCGCTGTGGCATGTCCACAACGAGTACGGCACCTGGTGCCACTGCGAGCACGTCGCGGCCGCCTTCCGCGACTGGCTGGCCCGCCGCCACGGCGGCCTGGACGCCCTCAACGACGCCTGGACCACGGCCTTCTGGAGCCAGCGCTACGCCTCCTGGGAGGAGGTGCTGCCGCCGCGCGCCACCCAGTACCGGCCCAATCCGGCGCAGGCGCTGGACTTCCGGCGGTTCCTGTCCGACGCGATGCTGGCGCACTTCACCGCGCAGCGCGACGTCCTGCGCGAGCGCGCCCCGGGCGTGCCGGTGACCACGAACCTCGCCTACGGCGACTGGGTGCCGGTGGACCCGTGGCGCTGGGCCGAGGAGGTGGACCTGGTCGCCGTCGACCACTATCCGGACCGGCCGGGCTCCGCCGCCGCCGAGCAGACGGCCTTCGCCGCCGATCTGGCCAGGTCCTGGGCCGGATCCAGGCCGTGGCTGCTGATGGAGCAGGCGGCCGGGGTGGTGTACGCGGGCGGGCGGACCCTGGCCAAGCGGCCGGGCGAGCTGCTGCGGCACGGCGCGGGCCATGTGGCGCGCGGCTCGGTGGGCGCGATGTTCTTCCAGTGGCGGGCCTCGGCGGGGGGCGCCGAGCAGTGGCACGGCGGGATGGTGCCGCACGCGGGCCCGGCCTCGCGGGTCTACGGCGAGGTGTGCGGGCTGGGCGGGCTGCTGTCGCGGCTGGGCGAGGCGCGCGAGGCGCGGGTGGTGGCGCCGGTCGCGGTGCTGTGGGACCCCGAGTGCTGGTGGGCGCTGGGCGCCCCGCACCTGCCCGCGCCCGACCTGGACTACCTGGAGGCCGTCGCCCAGGTGCACCGGGTGCTGTGGCGGGCGGGGTGGACGGCGGACTTCGTCGCGCCCGGGGCCAGGCTGGCGGGCTACCGGGCCGTGGTGGCGCCCGCGCTGTACCTGGCGTCGGACCGGGCGGCCGAGGCCCTGGCGGCGTACGTCGAGGGCGGCGGCCGGCTGCTGGCCACCTTCCTGAGCGGGGTGGCCGACGAGCACGGGCGGGTGCGGACCGGCGGGTACCCCGGCGCGCTGCGCGGGCTGCTCGGCGTGCGCGTCACCGAGTTCCTGCCGCTGGAGCCGGACGAGCGGGTGGCGGTCTTCGCCGAGGGGGCCGCCGGGCCGGACGGTGCGGAGCCGTCGCGCTACGGGGCCGGGCGGCTGTGGAGCGAGGACGTGGCGGTGACCGGGGCGCGCGCGGTGGCGCGCTACGCCTCGGGGGTGCTGGCCGACCGGCCCGCGATCACCCGCAAGGAGCACGGGGCGGGCACGGCCTGGTACCTGTCCACCCGGCTCGGCGACGAGGGCCTGTCCCGGCTGCTGGCCGAGGTGCTGGGCGCGTCCGGTGCGCAGGGCGCGCCGCCGGGGGTGGAGGTGGTGCGCCGCGAGCCCGCGGACGGCGGCCCGGCGTGGCTCTTCGTGCTCAACCACACCGAACTGGCGCACGATCTGCCGCTGCGGCGGCTGGGCGCGGCGGCGGGCGCGGTGGACGCCGTGTCGGGGGCGCGCTACCCGCCGGAGGGCGGGCCGGTGCGGATCGCGCCGGGCGGCGTGCTCGTGCTCCGCGCACGCGTCGACGCGGAGGGGTCTTGCCATCCGGAGGCCGGGAAGCCTACTGTCGGTGCGTCGAAGCGCTTCGACAGCGGCGCTCCGGCGGGCTCGCACCGCCCTGGACGGAAGTAGGCCGATGGCGACCATCGCGGACGTGGCACGGCACGCCGGCGTGTCGATCAGCACCGTCTCCTACGTGCTCTCCGGCAAGCGCGCCATCTCGGCCGAGACCGACGCGCGGGTGCGGCGCAGCATCAGGGAGCTGGGCTACCGGCCGCACGCGGGCGCCCGCTCGCTGGCCGGGAGCAGGACGAACGTGCTCGCGCTGGTGGTGCCGCTGCGCTCGGACATGAACCTGCCGGTGCTGATGCGCTTCGTCACCACGATCGTGCTGTCGGCCCGCGAGCACGACCACGACGTGCTGCTGCTCACCCAGGACGAGGGCGTCGACGGCCTGCTGCGGGTGGCGGAGTCGGCGATGGCCGACGCCTTCATCGTGATGGACGTCGAGGCCGACGACCCGCGCCCCGCCGTGCTGACCGGCCTGGCGCAGCCCAGCGTCCTGATCGGCGTGCCCGACGACCCGTCCGGGCTGCCCTGCGTGGACCTGGACTTCGCCGCCGCCGGCGCCGCCTGCCTGGAGCACCTGGCCGGCCTCGGGCACCGCTGCGTCGGCTTCCTCGGCCCGCCCGAGCAGGTGTACCTGCGCGGCACCAGCTTCGCCCGGCGCACTCTGGAGGGCTTCCGCGGCGCCGCCGACGCGCACGGCGTGCGCACGGCCGAGGAGCCGTGCACGCCGACCTTCGGCGGGGTGCGCGCGGCGCTGGCCGCGCTGCGGGAGCGCCGACCCGGGCTCAGCGCCGTCGTCGTGCACAACGAGGACGCGCTGCCCGTGCTCCAGGAGGTGCTGCACGCCGAGGGCGCGGGGGTGCCCGGCGACCTGTCGCTGGTGGCGATCGGCCCCGACGAGTCCGCCGAAGGGCTCCCCGTGCCGATGACCGTCGTGGCGATGCCCGCCGAGCAGATCGCCAAGGACGCCGTGCGCACCGTGATGCGCCGCCTGGACGGCGCCGAGGACCACACCGTGCGCCTGCTCCCCCCTCAACTCCAGCTCCGCGCCAGCACCGCCCCGCCCCCGAACGCCCCCTGACGCCGTCGCCCGCCCGAGTCCCCGCCCGCCCGACCGCCCCCGTCCGGCCCTACCCGCCCTGGCCCCGACTCCGCTGGCCCCGATTCCGCCGCCCGGACTCCGCCGCACGACTGCCCTCGCCCCGATCGCGCTCACCCCGACTCCGCTCACCAGACCCCCCTCCCCCGCCCTCCCAAGGGGGCACAGCCCCTGCCACCAGTCTTCCGGCGCGGACCGCCCGGATGCCAGACCTACCCGCCGGTTGTGGACGACTTCGCCGGCCACCGCCGACCTGTGGACAGCGGAACGCGGCCGGAGCGGCCGACCGCCATCCTGGAACGCGTCCGCCCGTCCCCGCCCAGAAAGGCACGGACCCATGAGCCCCTTCCGAGTCGACGGCGACACCCTCCTGTGGCGGTCCGGGCACGAACTGCTCCGGATCAGGCCCTGGGGGCCCGGCTCGCTCCGCGTGCAGTCCGGCCTGCACGCCCTCCGCGACGACCTCCCCGGCGCGCTCCTCGACGCCCCCGCCCCCGCCCCGGCGCAGGCCGTCGTGGAACCCGGCGGCGCGCGCATCACCAACGGCCTGCTGACGGCCGCGGTCAGCGAGGCCGGACTGGTCAGCTTCTCCCGCACCGACGACGGCACCGAACTCCTCGCCGAGCAGCCCGCCCACTTCTGGTGGCCGGGTCCGCGCCACTTCCTGTCCGCCGGCAACGGCTACCAGCGGCTCGAGCAGCGCTTCCGCGCCTACCCGGGCGAGCGCCTGTACGGCCTGGGCCAGCGCATGCACGGCCGCTTCGACCAGAAGGGCATGGTGCTCGAACTGGAGCAGCGCAACGGCGAGATCACCATCCCGTTCGCCCTGTCCAGCCGCGGCTACGGCCTGCTGTGGAACAGCCCCGCGGTCGGCCGCGTCGAGCTGGCCGAGAACGGCACCCGCTGGGTCGCCGACGGCGCCCGCCAGATCGACTACTGGATCACCGCCGACCCCGACCCCGCCGCCATCGTGTCCCGCTACGCCGAGGCCACCGGCCGCCCGCCGATGCTGCCGGAGTGGGCCACGGGCTTCTGGCAGAGCAAGCTGCGCTACCGCACCCAGGACGAACTCCTCGCCGTCGCCCGCGAGCACCGCGAGCGCGGCCTGCCGCTGTCGGTCATCGTCGCCGACTTCTTCCACTGGACCCGCCTGGGCGACTGGCGCTTCGACCCGGCCGAGTGGCCCGACCCCGCCGCCATGGTCCGCGAGCTGGACGAGATGGGCGTCCGGCTCATGGTCTCGATCTGGCCCAGCGTCAACCCCACCAGCGAGAACCACCCCGCCATGGCCGAACGCGGCCTGCTCGTCGGCACGGAGAGCGGTGTGGAGTTCCACGCCGGGTGGGTCGACAAGGGCAATGACGCCGAGATCCCGGTCGCCTTCTACGACGCCACCTCGCCCGAGGCCCGCCGCTTCGTCTGGGAGACCGTCCGCCGCAACTACTACGACCTCGGCATCCGGGTGTGGTGGCTCGACGCCTGCGAACCCGAGATCCGCCCTGGCCACCCCGCCAACCTGCGCTTCCACACCGGCCCCGGCCTGGAGGTCTTCAACAGCTACCCCGCCGAGCACGCACGCGGCTTCTACGAGGGCATGCGCGAGGCCGGCGAGGACGAGATCGTGCTGCTGTGCCGGTCGGCCTGGGCGGGCAGCCAGCGCTGGGGCGCCGCCGTCTGGTCCGGCGACATCCCGGCCACCTTCGAGTCGCTGGCCGCCCAGGTGCCCGCCGGCCTGAACATGGCCGTGTCGGGAATCCCGTGGTGGACCACCGACATCGGCGGCTTCCACGGCGGCGACCCCGACGACCCCCTCTACCGCGAACTGATCGTGCGCTGGTTCCAGTTCGCCGCCTTCTGCCCGCTGTTCCGGCTGCACGGCAACCGCGACCCCCGCACCCCGCTGGGCGCCGCCATGACCGGCGGCCCCAACGAGGTCTGGTCCTACGGCGCCGACGCCTACGCCCTGATCACCGACATCCTGCACCTGCGCGAACGGCTCCGCCCCTACCTGGCCGAGCAGATGCGCACCGCCCACGAACGGGGCCTGCCGCCGATGCGCCCGCTCTTCCTGGAGTTCCCCGACGACCCCAGATCGTGGGAGGTCGAGGACCAGTTCCTGCTCGGCCCCGACCTCCTGGTCGCGCCGGTCACCTCCCCCGGCGCCACCGAGCGCACCGTCTACCTGCCGAAGGGCTCCACCTGGACCGACGCCTGGACCGGGACCGAACTCGAACCCGGCGCCGAGCACCAGGTCGCCGCCCCGCTGTCGCGCATCCCCGTCTTCCTGCGCGACGGCGCCCGCGTCCCGATCGCGCAGTGAGCGGGCCGTGTCAGCGCCGCCACGCCTCCTCGGTCGCGAACAGGTAGTTGCGGTAGCGCGGGCTGCTGCCGTCCACCGCGTCCACCGGCCGCCACTCCCGGCGGCGCCAGGCGTACATGCGGTAGCCGCGCTCGGCCAGCGCGGCCACGATCGCGGCGCAGTCGGTGCCGTACTTCGCCAGGTGCCGGTCCTCGATCTCCATCAGCAGCGAGGGCCGGTGCTCGGCCAGCACCCGCTCGGCGCCGGCCAGCACGGCGGGTTCGAAGCCCTCCACGTCCACCTTCATGAAGTCCACCCGGCCGATCCCGTGGTCGGCGCAGAACCCGTCCACGGTCCGCACCCGGGTGCGCAGGGCCCGGCTGGTGCGGGTCGCGGCGTACTCGGGCGGCGCACTCCCCTCGGCCACCCCCTCGCGCAGGTGCGCCCAGCCGTGGATGGGCAGCCCGAAGCGGATCGGCAGCGTCAGTTCGGCGGTGCCCTCCCGCCGGCCGAGCGCCGCGTTGAACACCCGCACATTGCCCGCGCCGGTGGCGCGGTGCCCGGCGGCCAGGATCCGGAACGGGTTCGGCAGCGGCTCGAAGCCGTACACCCGCCCCGCCGGCCCCACCAGCGCGGCCAGCGGATAGGTGTACATCCCGTACGCGGCCCCGATGTCGAAGCACACATCGCCGGCCCGCACGATCCGGTCCAGCCCCAGGATCTCCGGTTCGCTCAGCGCCAGCGCGGCGCAGCCGCGCAGCACCCCCGCCAGCGCCCCGGTTCGGTGCCGCCCGCGTCCGCCCGACGGCGGCGCGGCGGTCGGGCGGTCTGCGGTGGGTGCGATCGGGCCGGCGGCCATGGCTCCTCCTCGGCGGAGCCCCCGGCCCCGCCTGTCGACGTCTGCCCGAGCACGCTAGGAAGCGGAAGGGTCCGCCCGAATCCCCGCACGGAGCACATTGCGCCCTGGCTCCCCGGAGCCAGCCGGGGCCCCGGCCTCCCTCCCGGGGATGAGCCGCACCGCCGACCGGGGATTCGGTCGACCGCACCGGACGGCACCGGTCGGGCGACCTGTCCGCCGGTTCGAGCCGACCGGGCACGGACTCGGACACCGTCTGAGACGTCCGGAGCCCTGGGGCGCCGTGCGCGACCGGCGTGCGCGGCCGGAACCCGGGAACAGGGAGGAGCCTCCGCCTGGGCGCCCGGTGCCGCGACCATGGCCGCGCGTCCGCCGCGCTCATGGTCGCGACCCCACCCGTTCAGGGCTGCGCGGCCTGCCGCAGCGCTGCGAGGGGCACCGGACACCGAGCCGACCTCGGACGGACAGTCGTCCGCCGCAGACCGCGCCCGCGGTCGCCGACCGGCCGCCAAGGCGCAGAGCACTCGCGGCACCGCGCTTTCGGCCGTCCGGGATAGCGACGGGCTCCGCAACGGCACCAGGTGTTCACGGCACCAGCCCCCTCGCCGTCCAAGCGGGCGGCCCGGGCGCCCGCCGCCTCAGCCTCCGGTGTGGCCGGGGACGACCAGGCCGCTCTCGTAGGCGAAGACCACGGCCTGTGCGCGGTCGCGCAGGCCGAGTTTGCTGAACAGGCGGCCGACGTGCGACTTCACCGTCTCCTCCGCCACCACCAGCCGGGCGGCGATCTCCGTGTTGGACAGCCCGGCCGCGATGAGGGTCAGCACCTCGGTCTCGCGGGCGGTCAGCGCCGCGAGCCGCGGCGAGCGGGCGCTCTCGGTCCGGGGGCGCGCGGCGAAGCTCTCGATCAGCCGCCGGGTGACGGAGGGGGCCAGCAGCGCCTCGCCGCCCGCGACCACGCGCACCGCGCTGATCAGGTCGGCGGGCGGGGCGTCCTTCAGCAGGAAGCCGCTCGCGCCGGCCCGCAGCGCGCTGAACACGTAGTCGTCCACGTCGAAGGTGGTCAGCACCACCACCCGGGGCACCCGGTCGCCCGGCGCGCGCGGCGCCAGGATCTCGCGGGCGGCGGTGAGGCCGTCCATATTGGGCATCCGGATGTCCATCAGCACCACGTCGGGCCGCAGCCTGCGCACCGCCTCGACCGCCGCGGCACCGTCGACGGCGTCGCCCACGACCTCGATATCGGGCTGCGCCGCGAGCAGCGCCGCGAACCCGGCCCGCACCATGGCCTGATCGTCGGCGATCAGCACCGAGATCGTCACCCGCCGCCCCCTTCTCCCGCGCCGCGCCAGCGCGCGGCCTGCGTACCGGCACCGCTCCCGTCCGGCGCGCCGCCGTCCGCCGCGGCGGCGCCCCCGCCGACGCGGCTTCCGCCGGCGTCGCCGTCCCGCACCAGCGGGATGATAGCGGTGACCAGGAAGCCGCCGTCGTCCGTCGGCCCCGCGGCCAGCTCGCCGCCCAGCATGGCCGCCCGCTCCCGCATCCCGAGCAGGCCGTGCCCGGGCCCGCGCTCGCGTCCGTCCAGCACCGCGGCCGGATCGGGGGCCGCGGCCGGAGCGGCGGGCGGCGGGCCGTTGCGGACGCGCACGCCCAGCCGGGGCGGGTCGCCGTGCGCGTCCACGCTGACCTCGGCGGACGCGCCGGGGGCATGGCGGACCGTGTTGCTCAGCGACTCCTGGACGATCCGGTAGACGGACAGCGCCACCGAGGCGGACACGCGCTCGGGCGGGGCGTCCACGGTGAGGCGGGTCGGGCTGCCGGCCCGGCGGGCCGACTCGGCCAGCCGGCCGAGGTCGGCCAGGCCGGGCTGGGGTGCCGTCTCGGCCGCGCCCTCGGCGGTGCGCAGCACGCTGAGGAGCTGGCGCATCTCGCGCAGCGACTCGCGTGCGGCCGCGCCGATGGCGGCGAACTCCGCCGCCGTCGGCTCCGACACGCCGCCCTCGATGCGGTAGGGCGCGCTGCTGGCCTGGACCGCGATGACGGACATGTGGTGGGCGACCACGTCGTGCAGCTCACGGGCGATCCGGGCCCGCTCCTCCAGCAGTTCGCGCCTGCCCCGCTCCTCGGCGACCCGCTGCCGCTCGGCGGCCACCCGCAGCGTGGCGTCGCGCCGCGTCCGCCTGGTGCGGCCGACCAGCGCCGCCATCACCAGCATCGCCGACCAGGTGCCCGCCGACCAGACGGCGAGCACGGCGTCGGCGGCGAGGTAGGGCGCGTGCGCCCACCCGGCCAGCAGCCCCGTGCACACCGCGAGGACGCCGGCCCGCGACGGCGCCGACAGCACCGCCACGTACAGCACCAGCACCGGAACGGGCGCGATGTCGAGCATCCACGGGATCACCGGCATCCGGGTGCCGAGGTAGGTCAGCGGCGGCAGGGCCACCAGCCACGCCAGGGTCAGCCACCAGGCCGCCATCGGCCGGCGCGCGCACAGCCACAGCGGGAAGGACACCAGCGCGGCCACCACCGGTGCCAGCAGGCCGTAGCCGCCCACACCGGCCAGGATCAGCGTGTTCAGCACCAGCAGCACCACGGCCGTGATCCGCAGCGGCCGCGCCGCCACCATCGGCGTGGCCGCGCCCCCCGGCGGCGACTCCGCCGCCGAGGGCACCCGCGCCGCGTTCGCCGCCCGCACCTCGGCGAGCAGCCCCGCCACCGGCTCCCACCGCACGCTCACCACCACCCCCGGCCGTCGGCCGCCAGCCTACGGGGCCGGATCGGTACGGCCCGCGCACGAGCCGCGGCCGCCCTCCGGCCCGCCTCTGCGTCGCCGCGCACGGCCGGTCCGGCACCGGCCGTACCGAGCGCCGGCACCGACCCGGCGCCCTCCACGGCTCCGGCCGCCGGTGCGGCACCCGTCCGACCGCCGGGCGGCGTCTCGCCGCACGAGCGCGGCTCCGCCGCTCGACCCGCGCGATCCAGGAGAACGGCTCCAACGGCGTCGGTGCCGAACGCGTCGTCCGGCCCCCTGACCGCCGCGCCATATCTGTGTGCCCTGCCCTTCGGGGTCATAGCGGCCACCGCCGCGGAGGGCGACGATGCGCGAAACAGCGCTCCCACGGCTTCGCGCACCCGGTCGCCGGCAGCTGGGCCCAGTGCGCGGGAGGGCAGGACCGATGGCGCACAACACCGCGTGTGCGAACGCCCGGCGGCATGCGTGCCGATGCGTCGGTTGCGGCGGCGCCCAGCACGGCTGGCCGGGGCGGCTCGCCGCCGCCGGGGACGCCGCCGCGCGGGCCCGTCTCCGCGCAGCGGCCGACCGCGCCTGGGCGCAGGCCGCGGGCACACGGTCCACCCGGCCGACGAAGCCGATGAGGGAGGCGGCGATGGACTGCGTGGCGGCCGACGCGGTCGACTGGCTCGCCGCCCGTCCCGAATCCGCTCGGCTCCTCGCGGCGATCGGCACCGGACTCACCGATGACGTCCTCGCCCGTCTGGACTCGAACGGGGAAACGACCCAGCACACGCAGGAGACCCGCCGCCCTGAGGGAGCCGCCGCGAGTCCCGTCGAGGACGGCGGCGGGTCGGCGGACACGGCGGAGCGCGTCTCAAGCGCCGGACTGAGGGAGATCATCGTCCGCCGGCGCCATCACTTCTGGTGCGATCTGCTGCTCGCGTTCGCCACCGCACTCGAATCCGCCGACGCGCGGCTCGACCGGGTACCGGACTCCGTCTCCTCGGCCCTGCTCGGCGACCGGGACACGGCGGACGCCCAGCCCTTGAGCTCGGTCCTCGCGGACGCCGCCGTGCGTTCGGTGGTGCACCTGGCCTGGCGGCTGCTCGGCCGCCTGCTCGATCCGGTCCAGGCCGACGGCCTGCCCCTGGTGCTCCGGGTCCTGGCCGCGCTGATCTGTCCGACGCCCGAGGAGCATCCCGGGCTCGTCCGCGGCTGCCTCGGCCCCTTGGCGGACGAGGTGGTCGGGCAGGAGACGCGCGAGCGGCTGCTCGCCTCGTTTCCGGCGGAGCGCTTCGCCTCCTTCCTCGCCGCCTGACACGGAGCCGCCGGCCCGTCCGGTGCCGCCGCGGTCCGGGTGATCTCGCCCGGCCGCCGCCGTGACGGCGGCCCGGTGGCGGGGTAGTGGCCGCGCGATCCGGGCCCGTGTGTGCGGGACGGAGTGGACCTGGGGCCGCGTGGTCGCGGCCGAGAAGGAGGAGACGTGTCTGTGATCCCGTCCGAGCGAGAGGACATCCTGCACAAGCTCGCGTTCGCGCACATCGCGACGATCGGGCCGAACGGCGAGCCGCAGTCGAGTCCGGTGTGGTTCGAGTGGGACGGCACCTTCGTGAAGTTCAGTCAGACCTCGACAAGGCAGAAGTTCCGGAACCTCGAACGGGACCCCCGGATCGCGCTGTCGGTGCACGACCCGGACAATCCGTATCGGTATCTGGAGATCCGGGGCCGGGTGGAGCGCTTCGACCGCGACCACGGCGACGCGTTCATCAACGCGATGGCCAAGAAGTACCTGGGCGAGGACGTGTACCCGTGGGCGCAGCCCGGCGACGAGCGGCACGTGGTGGTGGTGCGGCCGGAGCACACGACGCAGCAGTGAACAGGGCACCGGGCGGTCCGCCGGCTCGGCCGCGGACCGCCCGGTGTGCCCGGGCGCACAAGGGAACGATATTGCGTTATCGATTGAAAACACTAATATTGCCCGATAACGACGTGGCGCGGCGGGCCGGTCCTGTCCGCGCTTCGCCGTGTTCGGGGCCGGCTCGGGGCGAGCACAGGGGGACGGGGAGCCATGGGTGTGCACGCGGCGGCGGGCGGAGCCGTGTCCGCTGAGCCTCCGGAGGGCGCCGACTCCCCCGCCCGCGGCCGCCGGCGCTTCTCCGACGTGGTGGCGGCGGAGATCCTGGACGCGGCGCTGGCCGAGTTCGCCGCGCACGGCTTCGAGGGTGCGTCCACCCGCGCGATCGCGCAGCGGGCCGGTGCGCACCAGCCGCAGATCAACTACTACTTCTCCACCAAGGAAGCGCTCTGGCGCGCCGCGATGGACCGGCTCTTCGCGGAGCTCGGCGAGGTCCTCGACGGGCTGGACATCGCGGGCGACCCGCAGGCGCACGCCGTCACGGCGCTGCGCAGGTTCGCGCGCTTCGCCGCCAGGCGCCCGGAGCTGCACCAGATCATGTCGCTGGAGTCCACCTCCGACTCCGCGCGACTGCGCTGGCTGACCGAGCGCCACGTCCGGCCGCTCTACGACCTCTTCGTGCACGCCTGGACCCGGATGCGCGCGGCCGGGGTCACCGTCGACCTGGATCCCCCGCGCGCCTTCCACCTGCTCGTCGCCTTCGGCGCCGTCCCGTTCGCGCAGGCGCCGTGGCTGCGAATGGTGACCGGTGTCGAGCCCTCGCGCCAGGAGTGGGCCGACGAGCACGCCGACCGCCTGATCGCCCTGCTGCTGCCCGGGCTCGCCTGATCCCGTGAGCCAGCGCCCCGCCCCCCGGCCGGCCCGCCTCCTCGGGCCCGCCACCCGACCCGACCCGAGGTAACTCCTTCGATGGCTGCACTCCTGTACCGGCTGGGCCGCTTCTCCTACCGGCGCCGCTGGATCGTGCTCGGCGCCTGGATGGCGACGCTGGTGGTGCTCGGCCTGGCCGCGCTGGCCTTCCGCGGCCCCACCGAGGACTCCTTCACCATCCCCGGCACCGAGTCCCAGCGCACGCTGGACATGCTGGACCAGCGCTTCCCCGAGCGCAGCGGCGGCAGCGCCCGCGCGGTCTTCCAGGTGCCCGCCGGCGCCGACGTCACCGACGAGCGCTACCAGGAGGCCATCGCCGCGTCGGTGGCCGAGATGGAGGACGTCGACGGCGTCGAGTCGGCCATGGACCCCTTCGGCCTGGTGGAGACGGCGCGGCAGACCTATGACGAGGAGATCGACGCCGCCATCGCCGACGCGCAGGCCCAGGCCCGCGAGACGGCGCGCGACATGGTGCGCGAGGCCGCCCGCGAGCAGGCGTCCGCGCAGATCCCGGAGGGCACCCCCGACCGCGAGCAGCTGCTGGAGTTCGCCGAGTCGCAGGCCCTCCAGCAGGCCGGAGCCGACGCCGAGAGGCAGGCCGAGGAGGAGGCCGAGCGCCAGGTGCTGGAGCGGGCGCCCGCCTTCGATGAGGACGAGGTACTCGACCAGATCCCGCTGCTGTCCGACGACCGCACGGTGGCGCTGGTGCAGGTGCAGTTCTCCGACCCCGAGGGCTCGGTGCCCCCGGAGGTGGTGCACGCGCTGCTGGAGACCGGCGACGCCGCCCGCGACGCCGGCATGGTCGTGGAGTTCAGCGGCCAGTCGATCATCTCCGCCGACGCCACCGCCATCCACGGCGGCGAGGCGCTGGGCCTCGCGGTCGCGCTGGTCGTGCTGATCGTGAACTTCGGGGTGCTGATCGCGGCCGGGCTGCCGATCCTGGTGGCGCTGGTGGGTGTGGGGGTCGGCATGGCGCTGCTGTTCGCGGCGTCCAGCCTGATCGAGCTGTCGAGCACCGCGCCGATCCTGGCGGTGATGCTCGGTCTGGCCGTCGGCATCGACTACGCCCTGTTCGTGCTCTCCCGGCACCGTCAGCAGCTGCTGGACGGCATGGACCCCGAGGAGTCGACGGCCCGCAGTATCGCGACGGCGGGCAGTGCGGTGGTCTTCGCCGGGGTCACGGTGATGATCGCGCTGCTCGGCCTCACCCTGGTGGGCATCCCCTTCCTCGGCATCATGGGCGTGGCCGCGTCGGTCACCGTGCTGGTGTCGGTGCTGGTCGCCATCACCCTGCTCCCGGCGCTGCTCGGCTTCGCCGGGACGCGCATCGGCGCGCTGCGGGTGCCGGTGCTGGCCAGGCGGGCGGAGGCGGCGGTGCGCAGCGCGGACACGCTGGGCGCCCGCTGGGTGCGGGCGGTCATCCGCTTCCCGCTGGTGACGGTGCTCGCGGTGCTGGTCGTGCTCGGCGCCGCCATCATCCCCGTCATGGACATGCGGCTCGGCCTGCCCAACGAGGAGTCCAGCCCGGCCGAGTCCACCCAGCACCGCGCCTACGACATCGTCACCGAGGGCTTCGGCGCCGGCTTCAACGCGCCGCTGCTGGTGGTCGCCGACCTCACCCGCTCGCACGAGCCGCAGGAGGCGGCCGAGGAGACCATCGAGCGGCTGGACGCGCTCGACGGCGTGGCCGACGTCCAGGGCCCCGAGTACAACACGCCCGAGAACGCCGCGATGATCACCGTCATCCCCGAGCACGGGCCGTCGGATCTGGCCACCGAGGACCTGCTGCACGACATCCGCGCGATGGCCGACGAGCTGCGGGCCGACACCGACGTGGCGATCTCGGTGGCCGGGTCCACGGCCATCGCCATCGACGTGTCCGAACGGCTGGGCGAGGCGCTGCCGGTCTTCCTCGGTGTGGTGGTCGGGCTCGCGCTCATCCTGATGATGATCGTCTTCCGCTCGATCGTGGTACCGATCAAGGCGGCGGTGGGCTTCGTGCTCAGCGCCGGTGCCGCGCTCGGCCTGACCGTGCTGGTGTTCCAGTGGGGCGTCGGCGCCGAACTGCTCGGGGTGACCAGCACGCCCACGCTGCTGGCCTTCATGCCCTCACTGCTGATCGGCACCCTGTTCGGCCTGGCGATGGACTACGAGGTCTTCCTGGTGTCGCGGATGCGCGAGGAGTTCGTGCACGGCGCCGACGCCCGCGGCGCGATCGTCACCGGCTTCCGCCAGGGCTCCCGCGTCGTGACGGTGGCCGCCGTTATCATGATCTCGGTCTTCGCCGCCTTCGTCTTCGGCGACAACACCACCATCCAGCCGATCGCCTTCGCCCTCGCCGTCGGCGTCTTCCTGGACGCCTTCCTGGTCAGAATGGTGCTGGTCCCCGCCGTGATGGCCGTGTTCGGCCGCAGCACCTGGTGGCTCCCGCGCTGGCTGGACCGCCTGCTGCCCAATGTCGACATCGAGGGCGAGAACCTGCGCCCCGAGACCGCACCCCGGCACGCCACCCGCGAACCGGAACCGGCCGCCCGGAGCTGACCGTTTCGACATCCCCCGCCCGCCCAGGGGGGCGACCCCATAACCCGATTCTTCCGCCGTGAGGCGCCTGCCGCCAGGCGCTACCGGCGGGTTGTGGAAAGTCGCCCCCGCGGGCGCGGACTGTGGACGGCGGCTTGCGCCGAGGATCCGGTCCGTGCTGGGTGCCGCCCCCGCCGCCGGACCGCCGCTCCCCTGCGGCGGCGGTCCGGCGGCGAGGGCTGAGGCTCAGCCTCCGGTGGAGAGTTCCAGGATGCTCCACGACACCGGCGGGACGACCACGGTCACCCGGCCGTCCTCGGTGTGGACCTCGGTGTTGGGGCGGGGCGCGACGCGGTCGGGCCGCTCGGCGGTGTTGGCGGCATAGGGGTCGGGGTCGGACAGGGTGCGGCAGCGGGCCGGGCCGGTGGGGGCCAGGGCGCGGGCGTCGATCTCTACGGTGGCCGGGGTGTCGGTGGAGCGGTTGACCAGGAAGACGGCGGCGCGGCCGTGCTCGGCGTCGTGGGTGGCCACCGCGTCGACCAGCGGGACGGTGCCGTGGCGCCCGGTGGCGGCCGAGGGCGACACCGGGACGGTGCGCAGCACCTGGCCGGTGGCGGCGCGGGCGGTCTCGGCGAAGGGGTGGAAGATCGTCTGCCGCCAGGCGGGGCCGCCCGGCTCGGTCATGATCGGGGCGATCACGTTGACGAGCTGCGCCTGGCAGGCGGCGGTCACCCGGTCGCTGTGGCGCAGCAGCGAGATGAGCAGGCTGCCGACCACCACGGCGTCGGCCGCGTGGTAGTGGTCCTCCAGCTGGCGCGGCGCCACCGGCCAGTCGCTCGGCGGGCCCTGGTCGTGCCAGCGCGACTGGTACCAGACGTTCCACTCGTCGAAGGACAGCTGGATCCTCTTCGGGCTGCGCAGCCGCGCGCCGACGGCGTCGGCGGTGGCGACCACCGCCTCGATGAAGGCGTCCATGTCGGCGGCCGAGGCCAGGAAGCTCGCCAGGTCGCCGTCGTGCTCCTGGTAGTAGGCGTGCAGCGAGATGTAGTCGACGACCTCGTAGGTCTCCTCCAGCACCGCCGCCTCCCAGGCGCCGAAGGTCGGCATGCTCAGGTGCGAGCTGCCGCAGGCGACCAGCTCCAGGTCCGGCTGGGCCATCCGCATGGCGCGGGCGGTCTCCGCCGCCAGCCGCCCGTACTCGCGCGCGGTCTTGTGGCCCACCTGCCAGGGCCCGTCCATCTCGTTGCCCAGGCACCACATCCGGATGCCGTGCGGCTCCGGCGAGCCGTTGGCGATCCGCTGGTCCGACAGGCTGGTGCCGGACGGGTGGTTGGCGTACTCCAGCACGTCCAGCGCCTCCAGCACGCCGCGGGTGCCCAGGTTCACCGCCATCATCGGCTCCACGCCCGCCTTGCGGGCCCAGCGGACGAACTCGTCCAGGCCGACCTCGTTGGTCTCGGTGACGTGCCAGGCCAGGTCGCGCCGGACCGGCCTGCGCTCGCGCGGGCCCACGCCGTCCTCCCAGCGGTAGCCCGACACGAAGTTGCCGCCCGGGTAGCGCACGGTCGACACCCCCAGCTCCCGGGTCAGCTCCAGCACGTCGCGGCGGAAGCCGTCCTCGTCGGCGGTCGGGTGGCCCGGCTCGTAGATGCCGGTGTAGACGCAGCGGCCCAGGTGCTCCACGAACGAGCCGAAGGTGCGCCGCTGGACCGGGCCTACGCGCAGCGCCGGGTCGAGGGTGATCGTCGCCTTGTGCACGGTTGTCTGCTCTCCCTTTCTCGGGGTCGGGTCATCGCCGCGGCGCGGCGAGCGGTTGCGGAGGCGGTGGGGGTGTCACTTCAGCCCGGCATCGGTGACGCCGCGCACGACCTGGCGCTGGAACAGCATGAAGACGATGATCAGCGGCAGCGCGCCGAGCAGGGCGGCGGCCATGTTCTGCGCGTAGAGGATGCCGTAGGAGCTCTGCACCGTGCCCAGCCCCACCGGCACCGTCATCAGCGCCGGGTCGGTGGTCGCCACGAAGGGCCACAGGAAGTTGTTCCACGACTGCACGAAGGTGTAGATGCCGACGGCGGCCAGCACGGGCGCCGACATCGGCAGCATCACGCTCCACAGCACCCGCAGGTGCCCGGCGCCGTCGACGCGGGCGGCCTCGACGTAGTCGCGCGGGATGCCGTCGAAGAAGCGCTTGAGGATGAAGAGCATGACCGGCGCGGCCACCTGGGGCAGTGCCACGCCCCAGTAGGTGTCCACCAGCCCGATCGCGGTCATCTGGTCGAACAGCGGCACGATCAGCACCTGCGGCGGCACCATGATCCCGGCCAGCAGCACGCCGAAGACCCACCGGTCGCCCGGGAAACGGGTGCGGGAGAAGCCGTAGGCGGCCAGGGTGCACACGGCCAGGGTCAGCGCGGTGACCAGCACCGATACCACGGTGCTGTTGAGGGTCCAGCGGAGCAGGTCGCCCCGGGCCAGCACACTGCGGTACGCCTCGAAGGTCGGCTCCAGCGGCAGCCAGTTGATCGGCACGGCCGTGGTCTCGGCCTCGGGCTTGAAGGACGTGCTCAGCGCCCACAGCAGCGGGATCAGCCAGGTGACGGCCAGGAACAGCCCGGCGACGGTCACGGCGGCGCCCCCGAGGGTGATCCTGGGGCGGCGGGCCCGGCGGCGCGCGGCGGCCGGTGCGGCGGCGACGGCGGTCATCGGCTCTCCTCCTTCCGGACGAACAGCCGGAACTGGGCGATGGAGACGATCACGATCACCGCGAAGAACATGTAGGACACGGCGGACGCGTAGCCGATCCGCATGCTGGGGAACCCGCTCTCGAAGATGTACTGGATGATCGGGCGGGCCGCGTAGTCGGGGCCGCCGGTGCCGTCGGTCATCAGGTAGACCTGGTCGAAGATCTTCAGCGACGCGACCAGCTGGAGCATCACCACCAGCGCGGTGGTGCGGCCCAGCAGCGGCAGGGTGATGCTCACCAGCCGCCGCCAAGGGCCCGCGCCGTCCAGCGCCGCCGCCTCGTACACGTGCGCCGGGATGCCCTGCAGGGCGGCCAGGTACAGCAGGTAGTTGAAGCCCACCGTCCACCAGACGGTGGTGATGACGACGGACAGCAGCACCATGTCCGCGTCCGACAGCCAGCCCACCTCGGCCAGCCCCAGCGCGGTCAGGCCGCTGTTGACCAGGCCGAATCCGGGCTGGTACATCCACTCCCAGACCAGCGCCACCACCGCCACCGGGATGAGGAAGGGCGCGAAGAACGAGAAGCGCAGGAACCAGCCGACCCGGCGGGCCCGGTCGGTGAGCAGCGCCATGCCGAGGCCGATCGCGACCAGCGGCGGGGTGCTCAGCGCGGTGAACACCAGGGTGTTCCACAGCGACGACCACACCGCAGGGTCGGCCACCAGCTCCGCCCAGTTGTCCAGGCCGACGAAGGAGGTCGCGTCGCGGCCGAGGCTGCGGTCGGTGAAGCCGGTGAGCAGGCCCGACACCATCGGCCAGAGCAGGAAGAGGGCATAGAGGGCGGCGAAGGGCAGAACGAACCACAGGCCGGCCCAGGAGGTCCGGCGGCGGTTCGGGCTTCGGTCCCGGGCCGCGCCCGCGGCGGGCGGTACGGCCGCGGCCGGCGTGACGCCGGCGTGCGTGGTCATTCGGACTCCTTGGGGACGGCGCCGGTCACACGGGAGAGGGGGTGTCGACGAGCTGCTGGGCGGCCTGCCTGAAGCGGGCCAGCGCCTGCTCGGGGGTGGTGGCGCCGCTGAACACGCCGCTGAAGATGGAGGCGGCGTCGTTCTGGAGCGGGGCGGCGGAGCCGCTGAACCAGGCGTCGGGGTCGAACTGCGCGTCGCGCACGGCGTCGCGGTAGTCCGACTGGGGGCGCAGGTCCAGGTAGGCGGGGTCCTCGGTGACCGGCAGGTAGGCGGGCACGTGCCCGCCCCCGGCCCAGGTGATGCTGTGCTGGAGCATCCAGGCGGCGTACTCCACGGCGGCACGCACGGCGGCGTCGTCGGGGGTGCGGCGGTGCGGGAGCACGAAGGCGTGCGAGTCGCCGCGGGTCAGCGGCTCGCCGAAGATGCCCTGGAGCGGCCGCATCCCGAAGTCCAGTCCGGCCGTCTCGAAGGTCGCGACCTCCCAGTTGCCCTGGATGCACAGGCCGGCGACCTCGTTGGTGAAGTTCGCGGCGGTGGCCGGGCCGTTGGAGTCGGTCGGCGCCAGCCCCTCCTCGGCCAGCCGGCGCAGGAAGTCCAGCACCTCGAGCGCGCGGTCGTCGTCCATCGTGACCTGGCCGCCGTCGAAGCTCATGTCCCCGCCGGCCTGCCGGTACAGCGACCAGAACAGGTTCCAGGCGCCGTAGGTGTCCAGGCTGACGCCGACCTGCCCGGTCACGTCCCGCACCGCGCGCAGCATCTCGGTGAAGTCCTCGGTGCCGGTCGTCTCGATCAGCCGGCCGTCGGAGTCGAGCACGCCGGCCTGCTCGCAGATCGTCCGGTTGTAGTAGGTGACGATGAGGTGGGTGTCCAGCGGGATGGCGTACAGCCGCCCGTCCACCAGGCAGTTGTTCCAGATGTTGGGCAGCACGGTCTGCTCGGTGACGCCGTACTCGGCGAGCAGGTCGGTGGGGACCGGGTCGATCAGCCGGTCGATGCCCAGGCCGCGCAGCCGCGACAGGTGGATCGTGGCGATGTCGCAGGCCCGGCCGCCGGCCGCGCCCATCAGGAACTTGGTGTAGTACGGGATGCCCCACAGGTAGGTGGTGGGGCGCAGCTCGATCTCGGGGTGCTCGCGGCGGTACAGGTCGTGCATCTCCACCATGCGGGCGCCGTCGCCGCCGGTGAACAGGTTCCACTGGCGCAGCGCGCGGCGGCCCGACGCGGCGTCGGCCACCGAGCCGCAGCCCGCCAGGCCCAGGCCGGCCGCCGCCAGCGAGCCGGCCAGCAGCGTCCGCCTGCTCAAGGGGTAAGGCCCCGGTCTGCGGGGCGGGCCGGTGGTGTCGTGCATGGAGGTCTCCTCGGCGGGGCGGGCGGGTCGGGTCGAGGGTTTCGTGCGGCGGCGCAGCCGATTGTTAGCGCTAACAACTCGCGGCCGCGCCGAGCGCCCGGATCCGTACGGGTGCGGCGGGCTCAGCCGTCCGGCGCGGGGGTGGTGCGCGCGGCGGCACGGGCGGGGCGCGGGCGCCGCCGGCCCCGCCCGGGGGTTCCGGAACGGGCCCGGCCACGGCCCTGCTTGCGATGGCAGCGGTTCATGCCAGGCGACTCCCGCGGAGCACGGATGGTGACAGGGGTCTCATTGTGAGCGCTAACATTCGGCAGCGTCAAGAGTTGAAGTGATCTGGACCACCGCAGATCATCCGGAACCGCCGCACCCGCCCCCGGACGCGGCGAGGCCGCCGGCCCGTGCGGTCCGGCGGCCTCGCTCTCGGCCCGGGACGCCGCCTCCCGGGCCGTATCCCCTACCTGCGGTCGCGGAAGGCGTCCTTCAGCTTCTCCCCGGACTGCTTGAGGTCGGCCGTGGCCTGGTCGCGCTCGCCCTCGGCGCGCAGGCGCTCGTCACCGGTCGCCTTGCCCACGGCCTCCTTGGCCTTGCCCTTGGCCTGGGTCACCTTGTTGGCGGCCTTGTTCTCCTTCGCCATAGCGTCCAACCCCTTCGTCGTCGTCGCGGCGGTCGCTCATGTCCGTCTGTCGGCAGCGCGGCTACCCCTGCGCCGTGGGAACATTCACGCCGCCGGGCGCCGCGCCGGCGCTCTGCGCGGCCCGTCCCAGGTCAGCCCGGCGGCGGCACCGTCCGAACCCGGCCGCGATCAAGCGAACGCGGCGCGGCGGACCGCCCGCCGTGCCAGGATCGACCCGTGTCGTTCTACGCCGATTTGCACATCCACTCCAAGTACTCACGGGCCTGCAGCAGGGACTGCGACCTGGAGCACCTGTCCTGGTGGGCCGGGCGCAAGGGCGTCGCGGTCGTCGGCACGGGCGACTTCACCCACCCTGTGTGGGGTGCGGAGCTGCGCGAGAAGCTGGTGCCCGCCGAGCCCGGCCTGTTCCGGCTGCGGCCCGAGGCCGAGCGCGAGATCGCGCGCACCCTGCCCGCGGCCTGCCGCACACCGGTGCGCTTCATGCTCTCGGTGGAGATCTCCACCATCTACAAGCGCGGCGACCGCACCCGCAAGGTCCACCACCTGCTGTACGCGCCCACGATGGACGCGGCCGAGCACATCACCCGCGCCCTGGGCCGGATCGGCAACATCGCCTCCGACGGCCGCCCGATCCTCGGCCTGGACTCCCGCGACCTGCTGGAGATCACCCTGGAGAGCGACCCCGGCTCCTACCTGGTGCCGGCGCACATCTGGACGCCGTGGTTCTCTGCGCTGGGCTCCAAGTCGGGCTTCGACGCGATCGCCGACTGCTACGCCGACCTCGCCGACCGCGTCTTCGCGGTCGAGACCGGCCTGTCCAGCGACCCGGAGATGAACTGGACCGTCTCCTCACTGGACGGCTACACCCTGGTCAGCAACTCCGACGCGCACTCCCCGCCGATGCTGGCCCGCGAGGCGTCGGCCTTCGACACCGGCTTCGACTACTACGAGATGCGCCGCGCGCTGGAGACCGGCGAGGGCTACGCCGGATCGGTCGAGTTCTTCCCCGAGGAGGGCAAGTACCACCTCGACGGCCACCGCAAGTGCGATGTGCGGCTGGACCCCGACGAGACCCGCGCCCTGGGCGGGCGCTGCCCGCAGTGCGGGCGGCCGCTCACGGTGGGCGTGCTCAGCCGGGTGGTCGAGCTGGCCGACCGCGAACCGGGCCGCCGCCCGCCGGGGCGGGCCGGCTTCCGCAGCTTCGTGCCGCTGCCGGAGATCATGGGCGAGATCCTGGGCGTGGGCCCCAAGAGCAAGAAGGTGCTGGGCGCGGTGGCCGAGCTGGTCGCCAAGCTCGGCCCCGAGCTGGCGATCCTGGGCTCGGTGCCGGTCGACGACGTGCGCGCGGCAGGCGGCGAGCTGCTGGGCGAGGCCATCGCCCGGCTGCGCCGCGGCGAGGTGGTCCGCGACTCCGGCTACGACGGCGAGTACGGCGTGATCCGGCTGTTCCAGCCCGAGGAGCTGCGCACTCCGGCCTCGGCGCCCACCCTCTTCGACACCGAGGAGGTCGCGCCCGCTCGTCCGGCCAAGGCGTCCGGCCGCGGCCGGCCCGAGCGGCGGGCCGCCGCCCCGCCCGCCGACGACGACCTCTTCGGCGGCGCCGCCGAGGCCGGGCCCGATGCAGAGCCCGAACTGTTCCCGCTCGCCGACGCCCCCGCCGCGCCCTCGCGGTCCATCCTGGAGGGGCTGGACGCCGAGCAGCGCGCCGCCGCCGCGCACCCGGGCGGACCGCTGCTGATCGTGGCCGGGCCGGGCACCGGCAAGACCCGCACGCTGACCCACCGGATCGCGCACCTGGTCACCGAGCGCGGCGTCCCGGCCGAGCACTGCCTGGCGATCACCTTCACCAACCGGGCCCGCGAGGAGCTGGCCGAGCGGCTGGCCGCGCTGGCGCCCGCGCAGGCGCCCGCCGTCACCGTCGCCACCTTCCACGGCCTGGGCGCCCGGATCCTGCGGGAGCGCCACGGCGCGGCCGGGCTGCCGGCCGACTGGCGGATCGCCGACGACGCCGAGCGGCTGGCCGCGGCGGCCGAGACGGCGGGCACCGAGCGGCTGGGCCGCAGGCTGCTGGCCGACGCCGACCGGCCCGAGCCCGACCCCGACGCCGCCGAGGCGGCCGAGCGCTACCGCAAGGCGCTGCGCGCCCGGGGCCTGGTCGACTTCGCCGACCTGCTGCGGCTGCCGGTGCGGCTGCTGGCCGACGACCCCGCGCTGCTCGCGCACTACCGCGAGCGCTGGCGCTGGATCAGCGTGGACGAGTACCAGGACGTGGACGAGCAGCAGTACACCCTGCTGTGCCTGCTGGCCGGGGCCGACGGCAACATCACCGCCATCGGCGACCCCGACCAGGCCATCTACCGCTTCCGGGGCGCCGACGTCGGCTACTTCCTGCGCTTCGGCACCGACTTCTCCGGCGCCGCCTCCGTCCAGCTCGGCCGCAACTACCGGTCCAGCGCCACCATCGTGGACGCCGCCGTCGCCGCCGTCGCGCCGAGTTCGCTGGTGCCCGACCGCACCCTGCGCGCCGTCGGCTCCTTCTCCGACCCGGCCAGGATCGGGGTGCACGCCGCCGCCGGGCCCGAGGCCGAGGCGGAGTTCGTGGCGCGCACCGTCGACCGGCTGCTCGGCGGCATCTCGCACCACTCCCTGGACAGCGGACGGGTCGCCCACGACGGCGCCGACGGGCTCGGCTTCGCCGACATCGCGGTGCTGTACCGCACCGACGGCCAGGCCGGCGCGCTGATGACGGCCTTCAACAGGGCCGGCATCCCGTTCCAGAAGCGCTCGCACGACCGGCTGCTCGCCCGCCCCGGCATGCGGCTGCTCGCCGACGAGCTGCCGCACCAGCCCGCCGGGCCGCTGCCGGAGCGGCTGCGGCTGGCCGCCGCGGCCGTCTGCGACCGGCTCGGCGACCGCGCCGACCAGGCGACGGACGTGCGCACCGCCGCCGAGCTGCTGCGCCCGCTCGCCGAGTCCCACGGCGAGGACCTGCCCGCGCTGCTGGCCGCCCTCGCGGTCGGCGCCGAGGTCGACGCGCTCGACCCGCGCGCCGACCGGGTCGCCCTGCTCACCCTGCACGCCAGCAAGGGCCTGGAGTACCCGGTGGTCTTCCTGGTCGGCTGCGAGGACGGCCTGCTCCCGCACCGGCTCCCCGGCGCCGGGCCCGACCCGGCGGCCGAGGCCGAGGAGCGGCGGCTGTTCTTCGTCGGCATGACCCGCGCCAAGGAGCGGCTGTACCTGTCGCACGCCCGCGAGCGCGCCCGGCACGGCGCTACCGCCCGCCCGGCCCGCCCCTCGCCCTTCCTGGCCGACGTACCGGCCGCGCTCACCATGCCCGTCGACGCCGAGACCGCCACCCGCCGCCGGCCCAAGGACCGCCAACTGCGGCTCATGTGAGCGCTCCGCCGCGCCGCCCGCGGCCGGGCGGCAGGCCCGGGCGCGGTTCAGTCCCGCCAGGCGCCCGCGGCCTGTGCGGCGGCCGCGTAGTCGGCGAAGTCGCGGGCGGGGCGGCCGAGGGCCCGGCGGACTCCCTCGGTGGGTGCCGCCTCCAGGCCGCGCCGGATCGACCCGATGGCGGCGGCCCAGGCGGTCGCCTCCTCGGGTGGCACGCCCTGCGCGGCCGCCGCCGCGACGAAGTCCTCGGCGGCCACCGGGACGTAGCGGGCGCGCGGGCCGCCGGCGCGGGCGATCTCGGCGAGCGCGCCGTCGACGGTGAGCGGGCGCGGGCCGGACAGTTCGTAGACGCGGCCGCCGTGGCCCTCGCCGGTGAGCGCCGCCACCGCCACGTCGGCGATGTCCCGGGCGTCGATCCAGGCGGCGGCGCCGTCGCCGGCGGGCAGCGCCAGTTCGCCGCCGAGCACGCCGGGGCGGAACAGGCCCTCGCTGAAGTTGTCCGCGAACCAGCCGGGGCGCAGGATCGTCCAGTCGAGGCCGGATTCGCGCACCGCCTGCTCGCCGTCGCGGTGGGTGCGCGCGACCGGGTCGTCGTCGGCGAAGTAGCCGGGCGTGGCCACCCCGCGGGCCGACAGCAGCACCAGGCGCCGCACCCCGGCCCGCACCGCTCGTTCCACGAAGGGGCGGGTGGTCGGCGCGCCGTCCAGCGGCACGATGTAGACGGCGTCCGCGCCGTCCAGCGCGGCGTCCCAGCCGCCCGGGTCGGCCCAGTCGAAGCGCGTGTCACCGGACCGCGATGCCGCGCGCACCGGTACGCCGAGCGCCCGGAGTCCGTCCACCACCCGCCGTCCGGTCTTGCCGGTGCCCCCGGTGACCAGGGTCCTTGTCTTCTCCATGGCGTCAAGCCTGCCCGCGGGCGGCACGGCGGGCCATCGGCGAGCGTCCGCCCCGCATGGGCGTTCGTCCGCGCCGGGGCCTATCCCAGGGTCTTGGCGACCCACTCCGCCACGGCGTCGGCCGTGTGCTCGGGCGGGGCGGTGGTGGTGTCGAGCAGGGCGACCGGCGGGTCCATGGTGGCGGCACCGCCGCGGACCCATTCGTTGAAGTCGACCGTCTCGGCGATGCGCTCCTCGTTCCACTCCCGCCAGGCCGGGCGGGCGCGCAGCCGGGCGGCCAGCACCTCGGGCTCGCTGACCAGCGCCAGGTAGTGGATGCGGTCGAAGAGGACGCGTTCGGGCAGCCGCTCGAACTCGGGCGGCATGACGGTGCCGCACAGGACGGCCGGGCGGCCGCTCTGGTGGACCATGGCGGCCAGCCGCAGCCAGGTGCCGCGGAAGGCGCGGTAGTCGTCGGCGGGATCGCGCAGGCCGTCGACCCACAGCAGGTCCTGTTCGAGCACCACGCAGCGGTCGCGCAGCCGCTCCAGCAGCAGGGCGGCGACGGTGGACTTGCCGGTGCCGCTCGGGCCGGTGACGCACAGCAGCGGCAGCCGCAGGAAGGGCTGGCGGTGGCCGCAGTGCGGGCAGGCGAGCACTGGCGCGTCCGGAACGACGACGGGCTCGTCGTTCCGGACGCCGCAGGCCGCGCAGATCAGCAGATTCACGGGGAACTGTCGGTCTGGTCGGGGTCTAGGCGGTACGCATCGGTACTGGGCACGCTAGTCGAACAGGTCCTCAAGGAAGCTCTTGCGGCGCCGACGCTGGCCGCCGTAGGGCGGGGGCGAGTCGGAGTAGCCGCCATGGCCTCCATGGTAGGGGGACGGGGAGTCGGGGCGGCCCCGGTAGGGCGGCGGGGAGTCCCCGTATCCGCCCCCGTGGGGCATGCCGCCACCGTAGTGGCGCTGCTCCGCGGAGATGATCTGCTCGAGCTCTCCTCGGTCGAGGAAGATGCCGCGGCACCCCTCGCACTGCTCGATCCGCAGACCCTGCCGGTTGATGGTCCTCATCGGGCTCTGACACTTTGGACAAATCACGGGAACAGCTTAGTGAACCGGCGCCCGGGCCCGCTGCGGTGTCGGTGATCTCGGCTCGGTCCGCGGCCGCGTTTCCCGGCCGGGGCGACCCCGGCCCGTTCCGGCCGGGGCGATAGGGTCGCCGTCCGGGAAGCAGCACGGATTCATCCTCTTCTTCCGTGCACACCGGTTGTGGACCGGAGGAATTCCAGCGAAACTGCCTTTCGAGTGCGATGTTTCCAGGCGACGGATGGCAGGAGGCCAGGACGGGATGACCGGCGGCGACGGCAGCGACGAACTCGAACGCCACTTCCTCGACGCCGCCGCCCGGCTGGCCCCGCCGCAGCCGCCCCCGCCGCGCGAGCCGGCGGCCGAGGGCCTGGCCGGCCCGGACCTGCTCGCCCTCTTCGACGCCCAGGCCGCCAGCCGCCACCTCGACTACGCCGCCCGCAGGCTCCAGCGGCGCGGCGCGGGCTTCTACACCATCGGCTCGGCCGGGCACGAGAGCAACGCCGCCGTGGCGGCGGCCTGCCGGCCCACCGACCCGGCGCTGCTGCACTACCGCTCCGGCGCCTTCTACCTGCGCCGAGCCGCCCAGGTGCCCGGCCACGACGGCGTGCGCGACGTGCTGCTCGGCCTGGCCGCCGCCGCGGCCGAGCCGATCTCCGGCGGCCGGCACAAGGTCTTCGGCCACGCCGATCTCGCCGTCATCCCGCAGACCTCCACCATCGCCTCCCACCTGCCGCGCGCCGTCGGCGTCGCCTTCGCGATCGGGCGGGCCAGGAAGCTCGGCGTCGCCTCGCCCTGGCCGGCGGACGCGATCGCGGTCTGCGGCTTCGGCGACGCCTCGGCCAACCACTCCACCGCCGCCGGCGCGATCAATACCGCGCGGCTGTGCGCCTACCAGGGGCTGCCGCTGCCGCTGCTGCTGGTCTGCGAGGACAACGGCCTGGGCATCAGCGTGCGCACCCCGGCGGGCTGGATCGCCGCCGCGCACGGTGAGCGCTCCTCCCCCGCCTACTTCACCGCCGAGGGCTCCGACACCGCCGCCGCCCTGCGCGCCGCGCGGGCGGCGGCCGACTGGGTCCGCGAGCGGCGCGCGCCCGCCTTCCTGCACCTGCGCACGGTCCGCTTCCTCGGCCACGCCGGCTCCGACGCCGAGCTGTCCTACCGCACCCCGGCCGAGATCGCCGCCGACTTCGCCCGCGATCCGCTGCTGGGCACCGCCCGGCTGCTGGTCGCCCACGGCCTGCTCGGCCCGGCCGAGGTGGTCGAGCGGTACCGCGCGGCGGGCGAGCGCGTCTGGGCCGCCGAGCAGGAGGTGGCCGGGGCGCCCCGGCTGCGCTCGGCCGCGCAGGTGATGGCGCCGATCGCGCCGCGCCGCCCGGCGGCGGTGGCCGCCGCGGCGGCCCGCGCGCCCGGGCCAAAGGCGCGGCGGGCCGCCTTCGGCGGCCGCCTGCCGGAGGCCGAAGGGCCGCTCACCCTCGCCCAGGGCGTCAACCGCACCCTCGCCGACCTCTTCGCCGCCCGCCCGGAGCTGCTGCTCTTCGGCGAGGACGTCGCCGCCAAGGGCGGGGTGTACGGGGTGACGCGCGGCCTGGCCCGCGCCTTCGGCGCGGCCCGGGTCTTCGACAGCCCGCTGGACGAGCAGTCCGTCCTGGGCCTGGCGCTGGGGGCGGGGGTGTCGGGGCTGCTGCCGGTGCCCGAGATCCAGTACCTGGCCTACCTGCACAACGCCGCCGACCAGCTGCGCGGCGAGGCGGCCACCCTCTCCTTCTTCTCCCAGGGGCAGTACCGCAACCCGATGGTGCTGCGGATCGCCGGCTACGGCTACCAGCGCGGCTTCGGCGGCCACTTCCACAATGACAACGCCGTGGCCGCGCTGCGCGACATCCCGGGCGTGGTGATCGCCTCGCCGAGCCGGTCCGCCGACGCCGCCGCGATGCTGCGCACCTGCGTGGCGGCGGCCGCCGTCGACGGCACGGTCAGCGTCTTCCTGGAGCCGATCGCGCTCTACCACACCCGCGACCTGCACACCGAGGGCGACGGCGGCTGGACCGACCCCTACCGCGCCCCCGGGGAATGGGCCGAGGCCCACGTCCCGATCGGCCGCGCCCGCGGCTACGACCCGCACCCCGAGGCGGCGGAGCGGCCCGGCATCACCCTGGTGTCCTTCGCCAACGGGGTGCCGATGAGCCTGCGCACCGCCCGTACGCTGGCTGCTTCGGGCGTGCGGGCCCAGGTGCTGGACCTGCGCTGGCTGGCGCCGCTGCCCGTCGACGACCTGCTGCGCGCCGCCGAGGCCACCGGCCGGGTACTGGTGGTGGACGAGACCCGCCGCACCGGCGGCGTCTCGGAGGGGGTGCTGGCCGCGCTTGCCGACGCCGGGTACACCGGACGGGCGGCGCGGGTGTGCAGCGCCGACAGCTTCATCCCGCTGGGCGACGCCGCCTACCACGTCCTGCTGTCGGAGCGGACCGTCGAGGAGGCGGCCCGCCGCCTCCTCGACGCCGCACCCGCCCCCGCCGCGCACCGCGCGGCCCGATGACCCAAGGAGACCTTCCGTGGCGAACACCGCCGACACACCCGGCAGGGCCGGCACCGCGAGCCCGCTCGAACTGCTGGCCGTCGACCACCTGCTCACCGACGAGGAGCGCGAGATCCAGGCGACCGTGCGCCGCTTCGTGGACGAGCGCATCCGCCCCGGGGTGGCCGGCTGGTTCGAGGCCGGCACCTTCCCGCGCGAGCTGGCCGAGGAGTTCGGCTCGCTCGGCCTGCTCGGCATGCACCTGGAGGGCTACGGCTGCGCCGGGGTCGGCGCGGTCGCCTACGGCCTGGCCTGCATGGAACTGGAGGCCGGCGACTCCGGCGCCCGCAGCTTCGCCTCTGTGCAGGGCTCCCTGGCCATGTACGCGATCTGGCGCTGGGGCTCGGAGGAGCAGAAGAACCGCTGGCTGCCGGGCATGGCGGCGGGCGAGCTGATCGGCTGCTTCGGCCTGACCGAGCCCGACTTCGGCTCCAACCCGGCCGGGATGCGCACCCGCGCCCGCCGCGACGGCGACGGCTGGGTGCTGGACGGCACCAAGATGTGGATCACCAACGGCTCCATCGCCGACCTGGCCGTCGTCTGGGCCCGCACCGACGACGGCGTGCGCGGCTTCGTGGTGCCCACCGACGCGCCCGGCTTCTCCGCCCCCAAGA
Source organism: Allonocardiopsis opalescens (assembly GCF_003002095.1). Taxonomy (GTDB): domain Bacteria; phylum Actinomycetota; class Actinomycetes; order Streptosporangiales; family Streptosporangiaceae; genus Allonocardiopsis; species Allonocardiopsis opalescens. The sequence goes on from NZ_PVZC01000008.1 coordinate 142,142, forward strand.
TCGACCGCAAGCTCTCGCTGCGCGCCTCGGTCACCTCCGAGCTGGTGCTGGAGTCGGTGCGGGTGGGCGAGGACGCGCTGCTGCCGGAGGCGCGCGGCCTGCGCGGCCCGCTGTCGTGCCTGAACCAGGCGCGCTTCGGCATCGTCTTCGGCGCGCTGGGCGCGGCGCGCGACTGCCTGGAGACTGCGATCCGCTACGCCGCCGACCGCGAGGTCTTCGACCGGCCGCTCGCGTCCTTCCAGCTCACCCAGGCCAAGCTCGCCGACATGGCGCTGGAGTTGCAGAAGGGCTTCCTGCTCGCCATGCACCTGGGCCGGCTGAAGGAGGCCGGGCGGCTGGACCCGCGCCAGGTCAGCCTGGGCAAGCTGAACAACGTGCGCGAGGCCATCGTCATCGCCCGGGAGTGCCGCACCATCCTGGGCGCCAACGGCGTCACCCTGGAGTACCCGGTGCTGCGGCACGCCAACAACCTGGAGTCCGTGCTCACCTACGAGGGCACCTCCGAGGTGCACAGCCTGGTCATCGGGCAGGCGCTCACCGGGCACGCCGCCTTCGCCTGACCGCGGCGCGCCCGGGGTGTGTCGAAGCGCTTCGACGACCCGCGGGCGCGCCGTCCTCTGATCTGCCACCGGAGGGGTCAGCGGTAGGTGATGTCGCTCTCTGAGTAGCGGCAGTGCTGCCCGTCGGGGCCCTCGCCGGACTCCTCGGGCTCGTCGCCCTCGTCATTGCCGATGTAGCGCTGGCAGATGGTGATGTCGCGCTCGTCGTCGCCGTTGATGGTGATGTTGCGGAAGGTCGCCGTGTCGCCGTAGTTCTCGTTGATGCCGGCCAGCCGGTCGCCGGGCGCCGTCAGCGTCACCCCGTCGAAGACCACGTGCCGCTGGTGCTGGGTGCCGCAGTTGCCGCACGAGCGGTAGAGGGCGCCGAAGTCGGTCGCGCTGAAGTTCGTGACGGTCAGCGTGCCGGGGCCGTTGTGCTGGAAGATTTTGTCGTCGGCCCGGGCGGCGCTGCCGCCCTGCACGGTGAAGGTGGCCGAGGAGCCGTTGGCCCGGAAGGTGGCGGCGTCCTCGCCCACGTCCTGCCAGACCACATCGCGCAGCGTGCAACTGCCGTAGCAGTGCACGCCGTCGGCTCCGGGGTGGCCGATGACGACATTGGTCAGGGTGGCCCCGGCCTCCAGCCGGAAGATGGGGTCCTGGCCCTCGTTCTGGCCGCCGTCGCCGAGGTCGCCGGTGCCGTAGTAGCGGTCGCCGCGGCCGTCGTAGACCTCGCCCGCCCCGACCAGGATCGTCTCGGGGACCGGTATGTCGGCCGCCGCGGCCGCCGGCGCCGCCAGGACGGCGAAGGCCGCCGCCAGCGCGAGTCCGGCCGCGGCGGCGAGGCGCCCGGCCGGTCCGCGGCTCCGCGACCGCCGCGATTCGCTTGGTTCCATCACAATTCCTCCATTCCTCGAAATTCGAGCGAATTCAGGATGTCATCGGAACTTAACGATCTGTCACGGCGGCGTCAATGGTCGAAATGCCAGGTCAGCGGGGGACGGGAATTGCTTTGCGACATGCGGAACCCGCCCCGCGGCGCTATGCCGCGGGGCGGTTTCCGCCCCCGATTCCCGCCCGGTGGCCCGCGCGTGGCGCGGCCGCCGGGCCGGCCTCAGCCGGTGGCGCAGACGGCGCCGTTGAGGGTGAACTCCTGCGGCGCCGGGTTGCTGCCGGTGTGGGTGCCGTTGAAGCCGAGCTGCACCGACTGCCCCGGGGCGATGGTGGCGTTCCAGGCGGCCGGACTGACGGTGACCTGGTCGCCCTGGGTGGTGTAGCTGCCGTTCCAGCCGCTGGACACCCGCTGGCCGGCGGTGAAGCGCCAGCCCAGCTGCCAGCCGCTCACCGGCTCGGTGCCGGTGTTGGTGAGCAGGACCTGGGCGCTGAAGCCGGTGCCCCACTGGCTGGTCACCCGGTAGCCGACGGTGCAGTCGCCGGTGGCGGCCGGGCCCTCGAAGGTGACGGCGTGCAGCTGGCCGGGCAGGTCGGTGATCACGTACAGCTCGCCGTCGGCGCCCTCGCCGAAGGTGGTCACCTGGATGGGCAGCTCGCCGATGGAGGCGCTCTCGTAGCCGCCGGCGCCCGGCCGCACCGCCCAGGACTGCCCCGAGCAGTAGTCTCCGGTGATGTAGGTGCCGCCCGCGATGTCGGCGTACCGCTCGCCCCGGTACACCTGGCCGCCGATGACGGCGCAGTTGCCCTCGGTGGTGCGGTACCAGAACGACGGCTCGGTGTACTCGGCGCCGTCGGTGCAGCGCTCCGGCAGGAAGACCTCAGGGCCCTCCATGCACGACCAGCCGTAGTTGAGGCCGCCCTCGTTGCCGGGGTTGTGGTTCACCTCCTCGTAGCCGCCCTGGCCCACGTCGGCGATCCACAGCGAGCCGTCGTCGTCGAAGGAGAACCGCCAGGCGTTGCGCAGGCCGTACGCCCAGATCTCGGGCCGGGCCCCCGCCGTGCCGACGAAGGGGTTGTCGGCCGGGACGCAGTAGGGCTGGGCGCCGCAGGAGCGGCTGACGTCGAGCCGCAGGATCTTGCCGAGCAGGGTGCCGAGGTCCTGGCCGGCGGCGAAGGGGTCGCCGGACCCGCCGCCGTCGCCGATGCTCCAGTACAGGTTGCCGTCAGGCCCGAAGGCTATCTGGCCGCCGTTGTGGTTGGAGAACTCGGCGTGCTCCTGGCTGAGCAGGATCTGCTCGCCGCCGGCCGGGATGGTGGTCTGGCCGGGGCTGCTCATCGGGAAGCGCGACAGGGTCACGGCGCCGTCGGGCAGCGCGGTGTACACGACGTAGAGCGCGGGATCACTGGCGAAGTCGGGCGGGGTGGCGATGCCGATCAGGCCGCGCTCGTTGCCGGACTCGTCCACCCGGTCGGTGATGTTCAGCAGCGGGGCGGACACCCCGGTGTCGGGATGGTAGGCGACGACGCTGCCGGCCTTCTGGGTGATGAACAGCCGTCCGCTGCCGTCGTCGGGAGCCGCCATGGCGGACGGGCGGCGCAGCCCGGAGGCCAGCAGTTCCGCGCCGATCGTGATCTCGTCCACGGGCGCGGCGGCGGGGGCGGCGCCGTCCGGGGGCGAAGAGGCGGCCGGGGCGCCGAGGGCGGGACCGGCCAGGGTGAGGGTGCCGAGCAGTGCGGTCGCGGCGGCGACCGACGCGGCCCAGCGGCGGACAGGGGATAGCGACATGGCGTCTCCACAGACGGGTGCGTGCATCGTGGACGGACGGACATAACACCACGCGCACCGGGCCGTGCCCGGTCCGCGCTCCCCTTTTAGCCGCCGCCATAGTAGATCGCGCGATCCCTTGCGCGGAAGGCGTCGCGGCCGCCCGCCTCGCGGCTCAGCCGCGCGACTCGTGCACCAGGATGGCCACCTGCACCCGGTTCGCGCAGCCCAGCTTGGCGAGGATGCGCGATACGTAGGTCTTCACCGTCGGCACGCTCATGTGCAGCCCGGCGGCGATCTCGGCGTTGGAGCCGCCCTCGCCGACGGCCACCGCCACCTCGCGCTCGCGCGCGGTGAGGCCGTCCAGCGCCGAGCGGGCCGCCTCGGTGCGCCGCCGCCGCTCCTCGGCCGGGTCGCGCCGCACCACGTGGTCGACCAGCCGCGCCACGGCCGAGGGCGACAGCACCGTCTCCCCGGCCGCCACCCGGCGGACCGCGTCCAGGATGTCGCGGGGGCGGGTGTCCTTGAGCAGGAAGCTGTTGGCGCCCACCCGCAGCGCGCGCAGCACGTGCGCGTCGGTGTCGAAGGTGGTCAGCACGATGACCGGCACGGTGCTACCGGAGCCGCGCAGCGCCTCGGTGGCGGCCAGCCCGTCCATCCGCGGCATCCGGATGTCCATCAGCACCACGTCGGGCCGCAGCCGGCGCGCCTGCGCCACGGCCTGCTCGCCGTCGGCGGCCTCGCCGGCCAGCTCCAGGCCGGGGTCGGCGCCGAGCAGGGTGGACAGCCCGGCGCGCACCAGGGCGTCGTCGTCCACCACCAGGACACGGATCACGTCGTCGGCCACGGCAACCACACTTCCAGATGGAACTCCACCGCGCCGTCCTCGCCGCGGCGCGCCCCGCTGTCCAGCCGCCCGCCGGCCAGCCGGACCCGCTCGGACAGGCCCAGCAGGCCCGAGCGGGATCCGGGCACGGCCGAGGGGGTCCACACGCTCGGCAGCCGGTTGCGCAGCCAGACGTGCAGCTCGCCGCCGCCGTCGGGGGCGGCCGTCCGCTCCAGCCGGACCCGCACCTGCGCCCCCGGCGCGTGCTTGCGGACGTTGGTCAGGCCCTCCTGCACCACCCGGTAGGCGGTGCGGCCCGCCGAGTCCGGCGGCGGCGGGCCGCCGGGCGCCAGGTCCTCCAGCTCGACGGGGGTGCCGGCCGAGCGCGCCTCCGCCACCAGCTCGCCCAGCCCGGCCAGGCCGGGCTGGGGGCGCAGGCCGTCGGCGTCCTCGGCGCGCAGCACGCCCAGGATCTCCCGCAGGTCGTCCAGGGCGCTGTGCGCGGTGTCCCTGATCGTGCCGGCCATCCGGACGACCTCGTCGGGCGGCAGGTCGGGGCGGATCTCCAGCGCGCCCGCGTGCAGGCTCACCAGCGAGATGCGGTGCGCCAGCACGTCGTGCATCTCCCCGGCGATGCGCTCGCGCTCCTCGGCGCGCAGCCGCTCGGCCCGGGCGGCGTCCTCGGCCTCGGCGCTCTCGGCGCGACGCCGCAGCTCCTCGACCAGCTCCCTGCGGGCCCGAACCCGCATGCCCCAGGCCAGCACCAGCGCCGTGATGACGAGGTTGGCCAGGTGCACCGCCGCGAACGGGAACTCCGGATCGGGCCGCCACAGTGTGAACGGCACCGCCGCGACCAGCCCCACCCCGGCCAGGGCGAGCGCCGTCCGCCCGGACCGCCGCGCCGCCGTGTTGAACAGCGCGACGTAGTAGGCGCCGCCGGTGAAGTCGGTAACGGCCACCGTGAGCACCAGCGCGGCGGCCACCCGGACGGGGTGGCGCCGCCGCCACCGCAGCGCCACCATGGCGGCGAGGGTCAGCGCCGACGACATGAGTACGAACCAGGGCGTCGCCCGCCCCTGTTCCAGCAGGCCCATCAGCGCCAGCAGCGCCACCACGCCCGTCAGCAGCCGCACCGCGAGGCCGGCGAGGACGTCCCGCGCCGTCGTGCGGCGCACCCGCGCGCTCATGAGCGGACCAGCGGCCGCCAGTACTGGTTGGTGCCGTCCTCGCGCACCACGAACCCGGCCTTCTGCACCTCTTCGCGCAGCTCGGCCACGTCGGACGCCGACTTCTTGGCCAGCGCCGCCTCGCGGGCGACCAGCACCGCGTTCACCGCGGGCGGCAGGTCGGGCAGGTCGCGCACCCAGCGCCGGTACAGCTCGCCGTAGGGGTCGCGGTCGGTCCACGGGTAGCCCCGCGAGCTGAACGCGGCCGCGATCGCGTCCGGCCGGCCCTCCAGCTTCTCCCGGACGATCTGCCGGGACTCCCGGTCGAGCGCGACCAGCACCTTGCCGTCCAGGAAGACGGCGTCCACCTCGGCGCGCGGGACGGTGCGGGTCTTGCCGTCGCGGTCCAGCCGCATCTCATCGGGGGTGAGGGTCACCCTCAGCATCTCGACGTAGGCGACCCAGGCGAAGCCGAGGCCCAGGATCAGGCCCGCCCCGGTCGTCACCAGGGTGACCCAGTAGCCGTCGAGCTGCGCGAACAGCCGCAGCGGCCCCTCGAAGGGCGTCCACGGCAGGGTGGTGGCCCAGCGGGCGATCGCGGGCAGGAAGTAGCCGAGCGCGATCCCGGCCAGCGGCGCGCCGCCGAAGATCACCAGCCGGTCCAGCGGTCCGAAGCCCAGGACGACGGGGCGGTCCGCCCGCGCTCCGTTCGGGTCGCCGTGGGGTCCGTTGAGGGACATCGTTCCTGCTCCGCTCCTTGCCGGGTGCCGCTGACACTCCTGAACCTACGGCGCGGCGCCGGCCGGCGGCAGTCGCCGTTGGTCCCCGCTCCGGCCGCGGAGGGTCAACTTAAGTCGGACCCCGCCGTCGTCCTCAGCGGCGCGGCAGCGCGGCGGCGGCCTCGCCCAGCGCCGCCGCGGCCGCGTCCAGCTGCGCGTCCGACAGGTAGGGCGCGGGGCCCAGCCGCAGGTAGGGGCCGCGGCTGTCGGCCAGTACGCCGCGCTCGGCCAGCCCGGCGCACAGCAGCGCGGCCTGCGGGGAGCGCAGCGCCAGGAAGCCGCCGAGGCGGTCCAGCGGCACGGGTTCGCGCCGCACGGCGGCGGCGGGCAGGTCCAGGGCGTCGACGGCGGCGGCGAGCCGGCCGAGCTGGTGCCGGTAGACCTCGCGCAGGAAGGCGGGGGTGAGCCCCTGGGCGTCGAAGAAGTCCAGCACGGCCGAGGCGCGGTAGTGGCTGACCGGGTCGTAGGTGGAGCCGGCGAAGCGGTCGGCGCCGGGGGCGTAGCCGACCGCGTGCGCGCCGGGGCCGCTCCGGGCGCCCGGCAGCTCGGTGAACTCCGCGAACCAGCCGGTGACGACGGGCCGGGCCGCCGCGGCGTGGCCGGGCAGCCGCAGGAAGCAGTTGCCCTCCCCCAGCTGGAGGTACTTGTAGCCGCCGCCCAGCACCCAGGCGTCGCGCAGGCCCAGCGCCGGCACCGGGAAGGGCACCGGGCCCAGCGCGTGGTAGGCGTCCACGAGCAGCTCGGCGCCGTGCCGCGCGCACGGCCCCGCCAGCTCGCCCAGCGCGGGCACGATCTCGGCGGTCTCGAACAGCACCGCGGACACGCACACGGCGGCGGTGCGGTCGTCGACGGCGGCGGCCAGCCGCTCGGCCAGGCCGTCCACCGGGCGGGCCGGGACCCGCACCACCTGCACGCCCTCTTCCGCGAGCCGGTCGAACTGGCGGCGCAGCGAGTGGAACTCGCCGTCGGTGGTGACCAGGCGGGGGCGGCGGCGCAGGTCGAGCGCTGACAGGAAGCGGACCAGCAGGTCGTGCGCGCTGGCGCCGAGCGCGATGTCGGCGCCGGGCTCGTGCAGCAGGGTGCGGAAGCCGGCCCTGACCCGGTCGGCGCGGGCGAAGGCGCGCGGCCACTTGCCGTCGACGGCCTCGGCCGCGTCGGCGAAGGCGGCGGCCAGCCCGTCCATGGCGGCGTCGGGCCAGCACTGGTGGGAGTGGCCGGTGAGCGGCAGCCGCTCGGCGACGCGGAACCGGGAGTAGTGCGGCGCGAGCGAGTTCGGCGCGGCCCGCAGCGATTCGAGGGTGTGCGGGGCCTGCGGGATGCGCGGGGTGCTGGTCAGCGTGCCCTCCGGATGCCGGATACGGCCCGCAGGATAGCGGCGGCGCGGGCCGGCGCGCGCGGGTGCGGGCGGTGTGTCGCCGCCCGGATGCCCGGTGCGCCCGCCCTCCCGGGCCCCGCCTCACTATCCTCGTCCCTGGGCGGCGGTCCCCCGCTCGACGGCTGCGACAACGGAAGGCGTGCGGCATGAGCCACCTGCACCCCCGGCCCGGTCCCGGTGACATCCGGCCCGGCCGCCGCTGGTTCTGGATCGGCGGGCTGGTCATCGTGGCCGGGATCGTCATCGGGATCGCCGGCTTCGTCGTCGGCCTGGTCGCGCTGGTCGGCGGCCCCGATCCGGTCGCGCGCTTCTCCTCCGGCGAGCCGGCGAGCTTCACGGCCGAGGAGGCCGACACCGACGCCCGTGTCTGGGCGCTGTACGCCGACACCGAGTTCAGCGGGTCGGAGATCCGCGAGAGCTGCACCGTCAACGGCCCCGACCCGGAGGCCGCCTTCGTGCCGGCGCCCTACGAGAGCACCAGCACCGTGGACGGCGAGACCGTCCACCTGGTCTCCGCCATCGAGATCGCCCAGCCCGGCGAGTACACGGTCGAGTGCCAGACCGACCCGGGCGCCGCCTTCCTGGTCGGCCAGGCCGCCTCGGGTAGCTCCTTCGTGACGGGGCTGCTCGGCTCGCTCGCGTCCTTCTTCCTCATCCCGCTGGCGGGCATCGCGATCGGGATCGTGATCATCGTGGTCACCGCGGTCAAGCGCGGCAAGAGCCGCCGGCAGGCCGCGCACGGTGTGCCGCCGCACGGCCCGCACCCCGGGCCGGGGCCCTACCCGCCCGGGCCGCGCTAGGTCCGGCTACAGCCGGGAGCGCACCGCCCACAGGTCGGGGAAGGCCGGGGTGAACAGGGTGGAGCGCAGGTAGCCGGCCCCGGCGGAGCCGCCGGTGCCCGGCTTGGCGCCGATGGTGCGCTCGACCATCTTGACGTGGCGGTAGCGCCACTCCTGCACGCCCTCGTCCAGGTCGACCAGCCGCTCGGCCACCTGGGCGGGGCCGCCGTCGTCGCGGTAGACGTCGAGCAGCACGTCCTGGAGCTTCTCGGAGGGCTCCAGCGCTTCGCGCACATCGCGTTCGAGCAGTTCGGCGGGGACCGGGTAACGGTGGTCGGCCAGGTAGCGCAGGTAGGAGTCGAACAGGGAGGGCCGCTCCATGGCGGCGGCCAGCCGCTCCCGGGCGGCGCCGCCGGCCGGGTAGTGCGCCACCACCCGGCGGTCGCGGCGGCCGAGCACCGCCTCCAGCTCGCGAAACTGGGCGGACTGGAAGCCGCTGGCCGCGTCCAGCCGGGCGCGGAAGCCGGCGAACTGGCGCGGGGTCATGGTCTCCAGCACGTCGATCTGCGCCACCACGACCTTGAAGATGGTGAGCACCCGGTTGAGGCTGTGCAGGGTGTGCGGGGTGTCGCCGGCTTCCAGCCGCTCCTGGAGCCGGGCCAGCTCGTGCAGCTGCTGCTTGAACCACAGCTCGTAGACCTGGTGGATCACGATGAACAGCAGTTCGTCGTGCTCGTCGGAGCGCGGCCGCTGCACGCTCAGCAGCTCGTCCAGCGCCAGGTACGAGCCGTAGGTCAGCACCGGGTCGCCGCCGGGCCCCGCCGGCTCCCGCCCGTCCGCCTCTGCCTCCGCCATGCGGCGCATCCTACTCCGCGGCCCGCTCCGCCCCCGGTCGCGGCGCCCCCGGCGCGGCGGCGCGGACGGCGCCCGCGGCCGCCGATTACCGAGAACCGACCGGCCGAAGCCGCGGCCCGTCTACCGGTCACCGGACCGCCCTGACAGCCGAAAGTTTCGATCTTCCACGCCTCTTCGCAGCTCTAACCCCTGTTACACATCTGCGACATGGCGATACATTGACGAAATGAGAGCTGAGTCATAGCTTCTACGAACCGAAACTATTCGAAACTTTCTAGTCCTTCGGCCGGTATGCGCTGGACGAATTCCGGAAGGAAAGGAAAGGAAGCGGATGCGCAGCTCCCCCCGACGGCCCGTACTGGGCGCGCTGGCCGTCGTCTCCATGCTCGGACTGGTCGCGGCGTGCGGCTCCGGCGGTGCCAGCAGCGAGATCCAGCTGTGGGGCCTCCAGGACGACCTGCTGAACGAGTCCACCGAGCAGATCGTCGCGAGCTACAACGAGAACGCCGAGACGCCGGTCAACTACAGCTACTACGTGAACGACCCCTACAAGGAGCGGCTGCAGGTCGCCCTCGGCTCCCCCCAGGGCCCCGACGTCTGGCTCAACTGGGGCGGCGGCAACCTCTCCCAGTTCGTGGAGGCCGGCCAGGTAACCGACCTGACCCCCATGCTCGAACAGGAGCCGGAGCTGCGCGACGCCTTCCTGCCGAGCGTGATGGAGGTCGGCACCGTCGACGGCAGCGTGTACGCGCTGCCGATGGTCGGCACCCAGCCGGTGCTGCTCTACTTCAACCAGGAGGTCTTCGACGAGGCCGGCGTCGAGCCGCCGCAGACCTACGACGACCTGCTCGAACTGGTCGACGTGTTCACCGAGCGCGACATCACCCCCATCGTGCTCCCCGGCCAGCAGGCCTGGACCGAGATGTTCTGGCTCGCGTACCTGACCGAGCGGATCGGCGGACCCGACGTCTTCCAGGCCGTCATCGACGGCGAGGAGGGCGCCTGGCGCGACCCGGCGATGATCGAGGCGATGGAGCGCTGCCAGGAGCTGGTGGAGGCCGGCGCCTTCGGCACCTCCTACGCGTCGGTCACCTACGACGGCGGCGCCGCCACCGAGCTGCTGACCAGCGGCGAGGCCGCGATGTTCCTGATGGGCACCTGGGAGTACGGCTCGCAGCTGGCCAGTGCGCCTGAGTTCGTGGAGTCCAGCCTGGGCTGGACCACCTTCCCGATGGTCGAGGACGGCGAGGGGGATCCCCAGGCGCTGGTGGGCAACCCGAGCAACTACTTCTCCATCACCGCCAACTCCGAGCACGTCGACGCCTCCTTCGAGTTCCTCGCCGAGACGCTGACCAGCGACGCCTACCTGGACTCGCTGCTCGAACTCGGCCAGGTGCCGCCGGTGGTCGGCATCGAGGACCGGCTGGCCGCCTCGCCCGGCGCCGACCACGCCACCTGGGTGTACGACCTGGTGGACAACGCCTCCTCCTACACGCAGGTGTGGGACCAGGCCATGACGCCGGCCCAGGCCGAGGTGCTGCTCACCAACATCCAGCGCCTGTTCCTCAACGAGATCACGCCCGATGAGTTCGCGGCGGCCATGGAGCAGGCATCGTGATCGGTTCCACCCTGGAGCGCCGGCCGGCGCGGCGCGCGGACTCCTCCGCGCCGCGCCGGCCCGGCCGCGCCGGACGCACGGACCGGCCGGGGATCCTGTGGGCCGCCCCCGCCCTGCTCTTCTTCGGAGTGTTCGCGCTCTTCCCGATCGTGCTGGTCGCCTGGCTCAGCCTGACGGAGTGGAGCGGCCTGGGCGACCCCGTCTTCGTCGGCCTGGACAACTGGCTCGCGCTGCCGCAGGACCCCGAGGCGCCCGGCGCCGTGTGGTCGACGGTGCGGCTCACCGTGCTGTGCTGGGCGGTGCAGACGCCGCTGGCCCTGCTGCTGGGCGTGTGGGCGGCCGGGCAGCAGCGCAACCGGGCCGTGCTCAGCGCGCTGTTCTTCCTGCCGCTGCTGCTGTCGACGGCCGCCATCGCGCTGCTCGGCCACTCCATGTTCGACCCGAACTTCGGCCTCGCCGAGGTGGTCGGGCCGCTCGTCGGTGTGCCCGACGGGAACTTCCTCGGCAATTCAGACCTGGCGCTGTACATGGTGATCGGCGTGCTGACCTGGCAGTTCGTGCCCTTCCACGCGCTGATCTACCAGGCGGCGGCCCGGCAGATCCCCAGGATGCTCTACGAGGCGGCGGCGATCGACGGAGCGGGCCGGTTCCGCCGGTTCCTCTCGATCACCCTGCCGCAGCTGCGGCACACCATCGTCGCCTCCTCGGTGCTGATCCTGGTCGGCTCGCTGACCTACTTCGAGACGGTGCTGCTGCTGACCGGCGGCGGCCCGGGCACCGCGAGCAGAGTGCTGCCGCTGCACATGTACATCCAGGGCTTCCGCGCCTTCGAGATGGGCGACGCCAGCGTGCTGGCCGTGCTGCTGGTCGCCGTGGGCACCCTGCTGTCGGTGCTGGTGGTGCGGGTCACCGGCTACTCCAGGATGACGAGCGAGAGGGAGGGGCTGTGAGTGCGGCGAGCAGGACGCGGCACCGCCGCACCGACCGGGGCGCGGTCCTCGGGCTGCCCCGGCGGACGCCGACGTCCAAGAGCCCGAACATCCTGGCCGGCCTCGGCTCGGTGATATGGCTGGCGCTGGTCGCCGTGCCGCTGTACTACCTGGTCCTCACCAGCCTGCGCGGCGAGGACAACTACCTGTCGCAGGGGGCGCTGGCCTGGAGCGGCCTCACCCTGGGCAACTACGGCGACGCGCTGCGGCTGGGCTTCCTCGGCTACGCGCTGAACAGCATCGTGGTGACCGGGGCGACGATCCTGCTGGTGCTCGGGCTGGCGCTGCCGGCCGCCTACGCCATCGTGCGGGGTGAGAGCCGGGCGGTGCGGATCGCCTTCCAGGTGATCCTGCTGGGCCTGGCCATCCCGGCGCAGGCGGTGATCGTGCCCGTCTACCTGATCATCACCAGGCTGAACCTGTACGACTCGCTGGTCGCGATCATCCTGCCGACGGCGGCCTTCTCGCTGCCGATCGCGATCATCGTGCTCACCTCGACCCTGCGGGACGTGCCCAAGGAGCTGTACGAGTCGATGACGGTCGACGGCGCGGGCACCGCCACGATCTTCGCCCGGCTGGTGCTGCCGCTGGCCCGACCCGGCGTGATCACGGTGGGCATCTTCGCCGGGATCGGCGCCTGGAACGGCTTCCTGTTCCCGCTGGTGCTCACCCAGTCCGAGGAGCTGAGGGTGCTGCCGCTGGGGCTGTCGACCTTCCAGAGCCAGTACACCACCAATGTGCCGGGGCTGATGGCCGCGGTGGTGCTGTCGGCGCTGCCGATCTTCGCGCTCTACCTGTTCGGCCGCCGCCAGCTGCTCAGCGGCCTCACCGCGGGCTTCGGCAAGTGACCGGGTCCCCGGGGCCGGCCTGCAGCGGCCCCGGGGACACCGCCGGGAGCCGCGCGGCCGCGCGGCTCCCGTCCCCCGCGTCCTCAGCCGGAGCGGACGGTGCCGGCTCCGCCGGCCCCCTCGTCGGCCCCGCCCAGCTCGCGGCGCTCCAGCGGCGCGGTGGCCGGGCCCTGGAGCACGGAGCCGTCCACCCCGAAGCGCGAGCCGTGGCAGGGGCAGTCCCAGCTGGGCTCGGCGTCGTCGAAGCGGACCAGGCAGCCCAGGTGCGTGCAGACCGCCGAGACGGCGTGCAGGGCGCCCGAGGGGTCCCGGTACACCGCGCAGCGCTCGCCGTCGACGCGGGTGAGGGCGCCCTGGCCGGGCCCGATGTCGGCGACCGAGTCCACGTGCGTGAACGGCAAGCGGTCGCCGACCAGGTGCCTGGCCACCTCCGCGTTGGACCGCACGAAGGCGCCGGCCTCGGCCAGCGGGTGCAGCCGCCGCGGGTCGTACAGCCCGGCCCACTCCGGCGGCCGCCCCTCGATCAGCGCCGTGATCAGCAGCCCGGACAGCACGCCGCTGCTCATCCCCCAGGCGCCGAAGCCGGTCGCCACGTAGGTGTGCTCCGCCCCGGCGTGGAAGGGCCCGATGTAGGGGACGCCGTCGGTGGTGTGGTTGTCCTGGGCGGCCCAGCGGTAGTCGATCCGCTCCACCCCGAAGCGCTCGGCGGTCCAGCGCGACAGCTCGCCGAAGTGCTCGGCGACGTCGACCGTGCCGGGCCGGAAGGTCTCACCGGTGACGATGAGCAGCCGCCGGCCGTCCCCGTACGGGGCGGTGCGCACCGAGCGGGTGTTGTGCTCGGGGGTGATGTACATGCCGCCGGGGTCGCGGTCGGCCGGGATGGGGGCGGCGACGACGAGTTCGCGCCGCGGCTCCAGCCGGGAGAACAGCATCGCGCGGTCGAAGACCGGGTAGTGCGTCGCGATCACCACCTCGTCGGCGGTGACGGTGCGCCCGGTCTCGGTGCGCAGCCGGCACGGAGCGCCCTCGTGCAGCTCGGTGACGCGGGTGCGCTCGTAGACCCGGCCGCCGCGGCGGCGCAGGTCCTCGGTGAGCGCGAGCGCGTACCTGCGCGGGTGGAACTGGAGCTGGTCGGGGACGATCGCGGTCCCGGCCACCGGGAAGGGCAGGCCGGAGCCGCCGCTGAGCCCGGCGGTCAGCCCGGCGTTCATCGCCGCCTCGGCCTCCTCGGCGATCTCGGCCACCCGCTCGGGCGACTCCGCGAAGCAGACGGCGGGCCGGTGCTCCAGTTCGCAGTCGATGCCCAGCCGCTCGGTGAGCTCGGCGACGCGGCGCACCGCCTCCTGCTGGGAGGCGGCGTAGTGGCGGGCGGCCTCGGCGCCCAGCGAGCGCGTCAGCCGGGCGTAGACGAGGCCGTGCTGGGCGGTGACCTTGGCGGTGGTGAAGCCGGTGACGCCGGCCGCGACCCGGTCGGCCTCCAGCACGACGACGGAGCGGCCCGAGGCGGCCAGCTCCCAGGCGGCGCTGAGGCCGGCGATCCCGGCGCCGACCACGGCGACGTCGGCGCGCGTGTCGGTGTCCAGGGCGGGGTACGCGGTGGCGGGGGTGGAGGACATCCAGTAGGAGTCGGTACGGACGCGAGGCGCGGTCATGGCCGCGCTCTTACCCGCCCTCCCGGAGTTCTCACGCCGCCCGCCCCGGGGCGGGCCGTCGGCCGCCGCACGGCTGCTCGATAATTTCGGATTGATTCACGGCATAACTTTCGGTACTTTCGATGAAACCACCCGGCGAGAGCGGATGGGCACCCCAAGGGGAGACAAGGGGCGAGAAGCCCCGTCACCCTGGAGAAGTCGCCCCGGCGGCCGCCCGGTACGCTGGATCGAAAGTTTCGATCAGCCCGGATTTCCACGGGAGGACGAGTGGCGGAGCGAGCGCGCGCGACGATCGCGACCATCGCGCGGGAGGCGGGCGTCTCCGTGCCCACCGTCTCCAAGGTCCTCAACAACCGGGGCGACGTCGCCCCGCAGACCCGGCGCCGCGTCGAGGACCTGCTGGTCAAGCACCGCTACCGGCGGCGCACCGCAACCCGCACCACCCGTACCGGCCTGATCGACCTCGTCTTCGTCGACCTGCACGGGCAGTGGTCGGCCGAGGTGCTGCGCGGGGTCGAGGAGGCGACGCAGCGGGCCGACGTCGGCGTGGTGGTGTCGGCGGTGAAGGGTCAGGAGGCCCGGCCGCACGGCCACTGGCTGCGCCGCATCATGGCGCGCGGCTCCGACGGCCTGCTGCTGGTGCTCTCCGACCTCTCCCCCGACCAGCGCAGCCAGCTCGCCGACGTCGGCATGCCGGTGGTGCTGGTCGACCCGGTGGGCGTGCCCGACGCCGAGATCGCCTCGGTGGGCGCCACCAACTGGCGCGGCGGCATGGCCGCCACCCAGCACCTGATCGAACTGGGCCACAGCCGCATCGCCGTGATCGGCGGCCCGCCCGCCTACCTGTGCAGCCGGGCCCGGCTCGACGGCTACCGCTCCGCGCTGGAGCGCGCCGGGCTCACCGTCCCGGCCGAGTACGTGCGCCAGGGCGACTTCCTGTCGGCCAGCGGCCACCGCGAGACCATGGCCCTGCTGGACCTGGACGAACCGCCCACCGCCATCTTCGCCTGCGCCGACCAGATGGCCATGGGCGTCTACGAGGCGCTGTTCGACCGGGGGCTGCGCGTCCCGCAGGACGTCAGCGTGGTCGGCTTCGACGACCTCGCCCAGACCCGCTGGGCGGTGCCCCCGCTCACCACGGTCCGCCAGCCGCTGACCGAGATGGCCGCCGTCGCCACCCGGATGCTGCTGCAGCTGGTCGCCGGGGAGGAGCTGGACAGCACCCGGCTGGAGCTGACCACCGACCTGGTGCGGCGCAGCAGCACCGCGCCGCCCGGCGCCGCCGCGCCGCCGGAGCCCGCGGCCGGCGAGGCGGCCGAGGAGCCCGGCGCCCCCGTCGGCGCCTGAGCACGGATCCGCCCGCGGGCCCGCGTCCGGGCCCCGCCGCCCGGGAAAGCGCTTCCCACAGCCGTCCGCTAGGGTGGGCCGGACCCGTGCCGCCCGACGGAAAGCGAGCCCGCCCGTGCCGCCGTCCTCCGCGCCGCAGTCCGACCGCCCCGGCTGGCCGCTGGACACCCCCGGCATCGCCTACGGCGGCGACTACAACCCCGAGCAGTGGCCCGAGGAGCTGTGGGCGGAGGACGTGGCGCTGATGCGCCGGGCCGGGGTGAACCTGGTCAGCGTCGGCATCTTCGCCTGGGCCGTGCTGGAGCCCGAGCCGGGCCGCTACGACTTCGGCTGGCTGGACCGGGTGCTCGACCTGCTGCACGGCGGCGGCGTGCGGGTGGCGCTGGCCACCGCCACCGCCTCTCCCCCGCCCTGGCTCAGCCGCGCCCACCCCGAGACCCTGCCGGTGCGCGCCGACGGCACCCGGCTGTGGCCGGGCGCCCGGCAGGCGTACTGCCCCAGCTCCCCCGTGTACCGCGAGTACGCCGCCCGGATCACCGAGCGGATCGCCGAGCGCTACCGCGAGCACCCCGCGCTGGCGCTGTGGCACGTGGACAACGAACTGGGCTGCCACAACGCGCACTGCTACTGCGACGTGAGCGCCGCGGCCTTCCGGGTCTGGCTGGAGCGCCGCTACCGCGACGTCGACGCGCTCAACGACGCCTGGGGCACCCGCTTCTGGTCGCAGCGCTACGGCTCCTTCGAGCAGGTGCTGCCGCCGCGCGCCGCGCCGACCTTCACCAACCCCGGGCAGCAGCTGGACTTCCGCCGCTTCTGCTCCGACGAGGCACTGGACAACTACCGGCGGCTGCGAGCCGTGCTGGCCCGCACCGCCCCGCACGTCCCGGCCACCACCAACTTCATGGTGGCCCGCAACGTCAAGGACCTGGACTACTGGTCGTGGGCGGCCGACATGGACGTGATCGCCAACGACCACTACCTGAGCGCCGCCGACCCCCACGGCCACGTCGAACTCGCCTTCAGCGCCGACCTCACCCGGGGCCTGGCCGGCGGGCGCCCCTGGATGCTGATGGAGCACTCCGTCGGCGCGGTGAACTGGCAGCCGCGCAACCGGGCCAAGGGGCCCGGCGAGGCGCGCCGCAACAGCCTGGCCCACCTGGCCAGGGGCGCCGACGCGGTCATGTTCTTCCAGTGGCGCGCCTCGGCCGCCGGGGCGGAGAAGTACCACTCCGCGCTGGTCCCGCACGCCGGCACCGACTCGCGGACCTGGCGGGAGGCCGAGGCGCTGGGCGCGGACCTGGGCCGGCTGGCCGAGACGGCCGGCTCCCGGGTGCGGGCCGAGGTCGCGATGGTCTTCGACTGGCAGTCGTGGTGGGCGGCCGAACTGGACGCGCACCCCTCGGCCGACCTCGCCTACCTCGACCGCGCGCACGCCCACTACCGGGCGCTGTGGGAGCGCGGCGTCACCGTCGACATGGTGCCGCCCGACGCCGATCTGTCCGGGTACCGGCTGGTGCTGGTCTGCACCCTGTACTCGGTCACCGACGCCGCCGCCGGCCGGCTGCGCGACTTCGTCGCGGGCGGCGGCACCGCGCTGGTCACCTACTTCAGCGGCATCGTCGACGAGCACGACCGGGTGCGGCTCGGCGGCTACCCGGGCGCCTACCGCGAGCTGCTGGGGGTGTCGGCCGACGAGTTCGGCCCGCTGCTGGCCGGCGAGGCGGTGCGGCTGGACGACGGCGGCACCGCGACGCTGTGGACCGAGTCGCTGCGGCTGCGCGGCGCCGAGGCCGTGGTCGGCTACGCCGAGGGGCCGCTGGCCGGGGCGCCCGCCGTGACCCGGCACCGCTTCAGCGCCGGCACCGCCTGGTACGCGGCCACCCGGCTGGACGACGCGGGCACGGGCCGGCTGACCGAGCGGCTGCTCGCCGAGTCCGGCGCCCGCCCGGCCGCGGCCACCCGGCCGGGCGTGGAGGTGGTGCGCCGCACCGGGGAGGCGGCGTCGTACCTGTTCGTCATCAACCACACCGGCGCCGCGGCCGAGGTGCCGGCCGAGGGCACCGAGCTGCTGACCGGCGCGCCGGTGACCGGCGCCGTGGCCGTGCCCGCGGGCGGCGCCGCCGTGGTGCGCGAGCCGGGCTGAGGCGGGCCCTCAGCCGACGGCGGCCCGGCGCTCGACCGCGACGGCCGCCAGTAGCAGGCAGCCCGCCATCGGTACCGCGAGCGGCCACAGCGCCCAGGTGGCCGCGCCGGCGGCGGCCAGCGCGGCCGCGAGCAGCAGGGTGCCGGGCAGGTCCGTGCGGGCGCCGCGCACGGCGGCGGCGCGCACCAGCTCCCACCAGCGGGCGCCCGGCCGCCAGGCCGCCGCGGCCCGCAGCGCCGTGACGGCGGCGAAGGCGGCCGCGGCCGCGCACACCGCGAGCACGTAGCGGCCGCCGGGCAGACCGGCGCGGACGGCGGCCAGGTCGGCGAGGAGCACCGCGGCGATCACCGCGCCCGCCGCCGACACCGGGAGCGAGCCGGGCCAGGCCGCCCGGAAGCGGCCCCAGAAGGCCCGCGTCCCGGTGCCGCCCTCCTGCTCGACCTGGGCCCGCACGTGCGCGCAGCCCGCGGCCAGCGCGGGCAGCAGCGTCACGGCGGGCAGCGCCGCGAGGACCACCAGCACCCCGGCGAACAGGCACTCCCCGAACAGGGCGAAGCCCCGCCCGCGCACCGCGGGCCTAGCCCTTCAGCCCGGTGCTGGACACGCCCTGCACGATGAGGCGCTGGAAGGCGAGGAAGAACAGCACGACGGGCAGCAGCGCGAGCACCGACATCGCGATCATCGTCCCGTAGTCGGAGTTGCTCTGCTGGTCGACGAACATCCGCAGCGCCAACGGCAGCGGGTAGTTCTCCGGCGAGTTCAGGAAGATCAGCGGCCCGAAGAAGTCGTTCCAGCTCCAGATGAAGGTGAAGATCGCCGCGGTGGTGAGCGCCGGGCGCGACAGCGGCAGGATCACGTGCCAGAAGATCCCCCAGTAGCCGCAGCCGTCGATGCGGGCGGCTTGGTCCAGCTCGCGGGGCAGCCCGCGCATGAACTGCACCATCAGGAAGACGAAGAAGGCCTCGGTCGCCAGGAACTTGCCCAGCAGCAGCGGCACGTAGGTGTCGATCAGCTCCAGCCGCTGGAAGAGGATGTACTGCGGGATGATCACCACGTGGAAGGGCAGCAGCAGGGTGGAGATCATCAGGCTGAACAGCAGGCCCCGGCCGGGGAAGCGCAGCCGGGCGAAGGCGTAGGCCACCAGCGCCGAGGAGGCGACGGTGCCGACCACGGAGCCGAGCGCCAGGATCAGCGAGTTGCCGAAGAACACGCTGGTCGGGACGCCCGCGACGCCCTCCATCGCCCGCTGGTAGTTGTCGGCCACCGGCCGCGCGGGGAACAGCTCAGGGCTGCCGACGATGTCGTCGGGCTTGACCGAGGCGCCCAGCAGCCAGGCCAGCGGGTACAGCAGCACCGCGAGCAGCGCCAGCGCGGCCAGGTGCCAGACCGCGGCGCGCAGCGCCTCGCGGACCCGCCGGGCCGGGCCGGCGGCGCGGGCCGTCCGTGCGGTGGCGCTCACCGGCCGTCCTCCCCCGCGTAGTAGACCCAGGCGCGCGAGAGCCGAAACAGCAGCAGCGTCACCAGCCCCACGCCGGCCACCAGCATCCAGGCCATCGCCGAGGCGTAGCCCATCCGGAAGTCGGTGAAGCCCTGGAAGTACAGGTAGAGCGTGTAGAAGAGGGTGGAGTCGGCCGGGCCGCCGGTCGCGTTGCTCACCACGTAGGAGGCGGTGAAGACCTGGAAGGCGTTGACGGTCTCCAGCAGCAGGTTGAAGAAGATCACCGGGGAGATCATCGGCACGGTCACCGACCAGAACTTCCGCCAGCGGCCGGCGCCGTCCACGTCGGCCGCCTCGTACAGCTCCTGCGGCACCTCCTTGAGGCCGGCCAGGAAGATGACCATGGGCGCGCCGAACTGCCAGATCGCCAGCACCACCAGCACCAGCAGCGCGTAGTCGGGATTGCCCACCCAGCCGCCCAGCTCGATGCCGACGGACGACAGGGTCCGGTCGACGGCGCCGTCCTGCATGAACAGCGCCCGCCACACCAGTGCGAGGCTGACGCTGGCGCCCAGCAGCGAGGGCGCGTAGAAGGCGGAGCGGTAGAAGCCCTCGCCCCGGCGCCGCCGGGCCAGCAGCATCGCCACGGCCAGCGCCAGCGCCAGCTTGGCCGGGACCGACAGCAGCACGTAGACGAGCGTGACCCGCACCGAGCCGCGCCAGCGCTCGTCGGCGAACATCGCCGCGTAGTTGTCCAGCCCGACCCACTCCGGCTGGTCGAAGAGGTTGTAGTCGGTGAAGGACAGGTAGAGCGAGGCGAGCATCGGGCCCAGGGTCAGCAGCACGATGCCGAGGATCCACGGCGACAGGAACAGGTACCCGGCCGCGCCCTCCCGGCCCGCCCGGGCCGGGCGCGCTCGGCGGCGGGCGGGCCGGTCCGGGGACGCCTTGGCCGGGGGGCGCTCGGCCACGGGTGCGGCCGAGCGCCCCCCGGTCTCAGGAGCCAAGGGTCTGCTCGGCGTAGGCGATGAACTCCTGCGCGGCCTCCTCAGGGGTGGCCTCGCCGAGGCCGACGGTCTCGCCGAGCCGGATGAACTCGCCCTCCAGCGAGCCGGCACCGGCCGGCGGCGCGGGCGGGGGCACGGTGAGCTGGTCGAAGATGGCGTCCTCGTAGTCGAGGATGGCCTGGTCGACCTCGTTGTACTCGGCGCCCTCGCGCTGGGCGGTGTTGGCCGGGATGCCGCGGCTGCCGCCGAAGATCTGCGCCACCTCGGGGCTGTTGGTCATGAAGTCGATCAGCATGGCCGCCTCGGCCGGGTGCTCGGTGCGGCTGAAGGCGGCGTACATCATGGAGGGCTTCAGGTACTGGCCGAGGTTGTCGGGGTCGGAGGTGGGGACCGGGGCGAGCGCCAGCTCCCGGTCCGTCTCACCGGTGAAGCGCGCCAGCTGGTTGTCCCAGTTGAACTCCGACGCCGACAGGCCCGCCCCGATCGTGGCCAGCGGCTGCACCTCCACCGCCTCGGAGGTGGGCACGATCGCGCCGCTGTCGCGCAGCGGCTGCATGTGCGACCAGAACTCCGCCAGCCGGGCGGCGTCGACGCCGAGCCCGCCGTCCTCGGTGAACAGCTCGCCGCCCTCCTGGCGGAGCTGGAGCTCCAGCACCCAGATCAGAGTGCCGTAGTCGTGGCCGCCGTAGATCTCGCCGGAGGACTCCGAGACCTGCTCGATGGCGGCGTCGTAGTCGTCCCAGGTCCACCCGTCCTCGGGCACCTCGACGCCGGCCGCCTCGAACTCCTCGGGGATGTAGACCATGGTGAAGGTGTTGCCGCCGATGGGCACGGCGTAGCGGGCGCCGTCAACGGTGCCGACGTCGGCGAAGGCGTCGAGCGTGCCGCTGACGTCGAGGTTCTCGCCGACCTGCTCGTTGAGGTCGAGCAGCAGGCCCCGGTCGGCGTACTCGCGCAGGTACATGTAGTCCATGTGCATGACGTCGGGCAGGCCGCCGCCGGCGGCGTCGGTGTTCAGCCGCTGCCAGTAGGCGTCCCACTCCTGGAAGGTGGGGGTGACCGAGATGTTGGGGTGCTGCTCCTCGAACAGGTCGATGGCCTGCTGGGTCAGCTCCGCGCGGTCGGCGTTCCCCCACCAGGCGTAGCGCAGTTCGACCGTGCCGTCGTCGGCGCCGCCGCCGCACCCGGCCGCCACCAGGGCCAGCACGGCCGCCGCGGCCGCCACCCGGCGTCCCCGGCCTCGTGTACCCACCATCTCGCGTGCCTCCAGCGCGTCCGAGCCGGTCGGGCACGGTCCGGAAAGCGTTTGCCCGACGTCAGGTGGCTCGTACGTTAGAGGCAGGTTACGAGCAGAGTCAACAGTTCCGATCAGCACCGCTCACCTCTGATCAGATCGATACCGATTCGGGTCCATACCGGTCTGGTATTGACCCGATCCGCCCTGCTCCCAGGGCGATCACGTCCGGCGGACTCCGGGCCCGGACCGGCCTGAGCTGGGCCGACGCGGCCGCGTGATCGCAGTTGATCCGCCCGGCGGTTGTGTTTCCGTTCCGTTGCGGACATCATGACGCCGGAAAGGGCTTTCCCGAACCGCTTCGGGACCCGCTGAGGAGGTCGACCGTGCCGTCCCCCAACCGCTCCCGCCCGTCTCCGCGCCGCGCCCGCCGACTGTTCGCCTTGGTCACGGCGCTCGCCGTGTCGGCGCCGCTCACCGCTGCCGCCGCCGAGGACGCCCCCGCGCCCGAGCCCCCGCCGGTCATCGAGCCGGTCCTGGCGGGCGAGATCGACATCAGCGCCGCCGGCGGCGGCGCCCGCATGCTGTTCGGCGACGTCAGCGGCGACGGCCGGCTCGACATCGTGATGATGCAGCCGGCCTACTCCGAGGACGACCGCTACATCGGCGCCCAGGTGCAGGCGCTGACCGCCTACGAGCTCACCGGCGAGCCGCTCTGGCAGGTCGGCACGCCCGACCCCCGGGTGACCAACAACGGCTCCGACATCCCGGCCCAGATCTACGACATCGACGGCGACGGCGACAACGAGGTGCTGGCCGTGGTCGAGGACCGGTTCACCGTCTTCGACGGCGCGACCGGCGAGTTCGTCCGCGACTTCGCGCTGCCGCACCCCGAGGCGCACGACGCGATCGCGATCGCCAACTTCCGCGGCCTGGAGCGGCCGAGCGACATCCTGCTGAAGGACCGCTACAACCAGGTCTGGGCGCTGGACTCCTACGGCGAGGTGCTCTGGACGCACCGGGGCAACCCCGGGCACTACCCGTGGCCCTACGACTTCGACGACGACGGCGACCAGGAGCTGATGGCCGGATACGAGTTCCTGGAGTCCGACGGCACCCTGCGCTGGACCGCCGACATGGCCGACCACGCCGACACGATGTGGATGGGCGACGTCGACGGGGACGGCGCCCCCGACATCACCCTGGGCGGCGCCGAGACGGTCGTGCACGACAGCTCCGGCCGCGAGATCTGGCGCAACAACGAGACCGTGGAGTCGCAGAACATCATCCTCGGCGACTTCCGCACCGACCTCGACGGACTGGAGGCGCTCGGCCTGGACCGGATCGACCGGACCGAGAACGGCTACGACGGCCTGTTCCTGATCGACTCGCAGGGATCGATGATCTTCCAGGAGGAGCGCGAGACGCGCGGCTGCTGGGGCTCCATCCCCGACAAGATCCACAACTGGGACGGCCGGCACTCCGACCTGATTATGGTCTGGAACCGGGGCTGCGGCGAGGCCACCACCATCAGCGACGGCCACGGCAACGTGGTGACGACCTTCCCGGTCGACGGCCGGCTGATGCACGCGGACCTGTGCGGCGACGACCGCGAGGAGGTGGTCGACTACGTGATGGGCGACACCGCCTACATCTACACCAACGGCGGCTGCGACCTGGACTCCCACATCACCGGCGAGCCCCAGCCCCAGCTGAAGCAGCGCTACAACTTCACCCGCTACTCGGCGGGCGAGCAGCCCGTCGACCACGCCGCCGGGCACCCCGCGCGCTCCTCCAGCGGCCGGGGCGCCGACCGCGCCCTCGACGGCTCGGCCGCCAGCGGCTGGCGCCCGTCCGCCCTGGACCACCGGCCGTGGTGGCGGGTCGACCTGGAGCGGCAGCGCGAGATCACCCAGCTGGAGCTCGAACTCCCCGGCGCCACCGGCCCGGCCTGGGCCCGCCCCGGCTACCGCGTCGAGGTGTCGGCCGACGGCCGCGACTGGACGCAGATCGCCTCCGGCGAACTCGCCCGCCGCCCGCGGACCGCCCACCACGACGTCGTCGGGCTCGGCCGCCATGTCCGCGTCGGCTTCACCGGCCACTGGCCCTTCACCGCCCGATCCGCCGGCCTCGACGAGGTCCGGATCCTGGGCAACCGCTGAACCCCGCGCCCCCGTGCCGGGCCTCCCCCACCGGCCCGCACGGGGGCGCGGCGCGTCCGGGCCCGGCGGCCCGCGTCGCGGGGCGCACCGGCGGCGACTACGCTGCGGACGTGGTGAGAGAGCTGATCGGCGCGGGCGCCCCCGCGCGGCGCGCGTTCCGGCGGCACCCCGCGCCGGACGGGCGCCGGTGAGCGCCCCGGGCGCGCGGCCCCCGGCCGGCGAGGCGGCCGGCGCGGTCCCCGACCTGCTGGTGGAAGGGCTGCGCTACCGCTATCCCGACGGCGTCGAGGCGCTGCGCGGGGTCGACCTGGTGGTGCGGCCGGGCGAGCGGGTGGCGCTGCTCGGGCCCAACGGCGCCGGGAAGACCACCCTGGTGCTGCACCTCAACGGGATCCTGGGCGGTGCGGACGTCGGCGGGTCCGAGGGCTCGGTGGCCGTGGGCGGGCTGCCGGTGCGCGCGGAGAACCTGCCGGAGATCCGGGGGCGGGTGGGCATCGTCTTCCAGGACCCCGACGACCAGCTCTTCATGCCGACGGTGCGCCAGGACGTCGCCTTCGGCCCGGCCAACCAGGGGCTGCGCGGCGCGGAGCTGGCCGGGCGGGTGCGCACCGCCCTGGAGCAGGTCGGGCTGGCCGAGCTCGCCGAGCGCCCGCCGCACCACCTCAGCTACGGCCAGCGCCGCCGCGCCGCGCTGGCCACCGTGCTCGCCATGCGCCCGCGCGTGCTGGTGCTGGACGAGCCCTCGGCCAATCTCGACCCCGCGTCGCGCCGCGAGTTCGCCGAGGTGCTGCGCTCGCTGGACACCACCCTGGTGATGGTCACCCACGACCTGCCCTACGCGCTGGAGCTGTGCCCCCGGTCCGCGATCCTGGCCGACGGCGTCATCGCCGCCGACGGGCCCACTCCCGCGCTGCTCGCCGACGACGCCCTGCTCCGCCGCTACCGCCTCGAACTCCCCTACGGCTTCTCGGTGCCGGCCGCCGGACCGGGCGCCTAGGCCCCGCCGCTTCCCCGCGGCGGCCGTGGTGGGCGGGCCGGCGGCACCGCCCGGCGCCGCGGACGGAGGACCGTCCGCCCCCACGGTGCATGCCCCGCTGACCGGAAAGCGCTTACCCCCAAACCGTTGATTCGCCCCGCGGCCCGTGGTACGGTGCGCCCATAAAAACGTTTTTATATATATCGCGACCAACCGGGACCCTGAATCGAACCGAGGAGGTCGACCTCTAGAGCATTAGCGAAACCTTCCTTTCTAATTTCTACCCACCAATGTCCGCGCTCGGCGCGGAAGTTTGGTCCATGCGTACCTTAAGGGGGTGGTACGCAGTTCCGTGCGATCCACCATGGAGCACATTTCATGACCCCATCACGCGTTCTTCCAGGTCATCCCCTACGTCCCACTATCCTCAAGGGCTCGGCCGCGCTAGCCGCCCTCGCCCTGGCCGCCGTCGGACTCAGCGTTTCCGCGAGTGCCGCGAACGGCGAAGACTCCCTTCCACAGCCCGCCGCCCCCGTCGAGCAGAACCTCGACCGCGGTTTGATCAGTATTCGCACCGAGAACGGCGATGGCAACTTCGTCAGCTGGCGCCGCCTCGCCAACGACTCGCCCGAATTGGCCTTCAATGTGTACCGCGACGGCGAGCAGGTGAACGACGCACCGCTCACCGGCGCCACCTCGTTCCTGGACGAGGGCGCCCCCGAGGGCGCCGAGTACAGCCTCACTCCGGTCCTGGACGGCGCCGAGCGGCGCACCATGGCGGCCGAGGAGGCGGTCGCCTTCGAGGAGACCCTGGACGTGCCGCTCCAGGTCCCCGCAGGCGGCAGCGGCTACAGCTACGAGGCCAACGACGCCAGCGTCGGCGACCTCGACGGCGACGGCGCCTACGAGATCGTGCTGAAGTGGCAGCCGACCAACGCTCGCGACAACTCCCAGTCGGGCACCACCGGCAACACGATCATCGACGCCTACGAGCTGAACGGCACCCGCCTGTGGCGCATCGACCTGGGCCGCAACATCCGCTCCGGTGCGCACTACACCCAGTTCATCGTCTACGACCTCGACGGCGACGGCGCCGCCGAGGTGGCGATGAAGACCGCCGACGGCACCAGGGACGGCCGCGGCACCGTCATCGGCAACGCGAGCGCCGACCACCGCAACTCCGACGGCTACGTGCTGTCGGGGCCGGAGTTCCTGACCGTCTTCGACGGCCGGACCGGCGCCGCGCGCACCACCGTGGACTACGTCCCGCCGCGCGGCGACACCTGCTCGTGGGGCGACTGCTACGGCAACCGCGTCGACCGCTTCCTGGCCGGCGTGGCCTACCTGGACGGCTCGCGGCCCAGCCTGATCATGGCCCGCGGCTACTACACCCGCTCGGTGATCGTGGCCTACGACTTCAGGAACGGCCAGCTCAGCCGGCGGTGGACCTTCGACAGCAACAGCTCCACCAACGGTTCCGCCTGGGCGGGCCAGGGCTTCCACAGCCTCAGCATCGCCGACCTCGACGGCGACGGCCGCGACGAGGTCGCCTACGGCGCGATGGCCGTGGACGACAACGGCAGCGGGCTGTGGAACACCCGCTACGGCCACGGCGACGCCGGGCACGTCGGCGACTTCGTCCCCTCCCGGCCCGGCCTGGAGGTCTTCGGCGTCGCCGAGAACAGCACCGCGCCCAGCTCGTGGCTGGTGGAGGCCGAGAGCGGGGACACGATCTGGCGCACCTCCCCGGCGGGCGACAACGGCCGCGGGGTGGCCGCCGACATCTGGTCGGGCAGCCCGGGCGCCGAGTACTGGTCCTCGCGCGGCGGCAGCGGCATTCGCAACGCGGCGGGGCAGATCGTCGGGCGGCAGCCGTCGTCCATCAACTTCGTGGTCTGGTGGGACGGCGACCCGCAGCGCGAACTGCTCGACCAGACCCGTATCGACGAGTACGGCCCCAATGGCGACACCCGCCTGCTGACCGGGTCCGGGGTGGCGGCCAACAACGGCACCAAGGCGACGCCCGCGCTCAGCGCCGACATCCTCGGCGACTGGCGCGAGGAGGTCATCTGGCGGACCAGCGACAACCGGGCGCTGCGGATCTACTCCACCACGATCCCGACGAACATCTCGGTTCCGGCGCTGATGCAGGACCGCCAGTACCGCACCGCCATCGCCTGGCAGAACGTCGCCTACAACCAGCCGCCGCACCCGAGCTTCGACCTCGCCACCGAGGCGGTGTCGGGCGGCGGTCCCGGCGAGCCGACGGGCGGGCCCACCGAGGACCCGGGCGGTGCGGGCTGCGAGGTCGGCTACCGGGTGACCAACTCCTGGGGCGCCGGCTTCACCGCCGAGGTGACCGTCACCAACCGCTCCGACAGCGCCTACACCGACTGGGAGCTGAGCGCGGCCCTGCCGTCGGGCGTGCGGGTGGTGAACGGCTGGAACGCCGAGGTGACGCAGAGCGGTTCGGCCCTGACGGCCCGCGCGCCGTCATGGGCGACCCGGCTGGAGCCGGGCGCGTCGGTCTCCTTCGGCTTCCAGGCCGACGGCGCTTCGAGTCCGGCGCCGTCCGCCTTCGCCCTCAACGGGGCGGAGTGCTCGGCCTGAGCCGCTGACCCGCGGCGGGCGGACCGCACAGGGCGTCCGCCCGCCGCCGCGAACGCGGGGCCCGCGCCCCGCCCGGCCACCGGTCCCGGCCCGGAGTGGGGAACGGCCGCGACCAGGTGGCCGCGCGGCGCCGGGGGCGATAAGGGCACCGATCACCCCCGGCGCCACCGCGGCGCGCCTCGCGCGGCATGCCAGGATCCATGGCATGCCCCAGATTCCCGAGGACCGCACGCTGCCCGCCGATCCGGCTCCCGCGAACGACTACGACGGCTTCGCCGAGGCGTACACGGCCCTCAACGAGAGCGGCGTCCAGAACGCCTACTACGAGCGGCCCGCGCTCCTGGAGCTCGCCGGAGACGTGGCCGGCCGGCGCATCCTGGACGCCGGCTGCGGCTCCGGCCCCCTGTTCGCCGCGCTGCGCGACCGGGGCGCCGCCGTGACCGGCGTCGACGTGAGCGCCGGAATGCTGGAGCTGGCCCGGCGCAGGCTCGGTGCCGGCGCGGACCTGCGGCTCGCCGACCTGGCGCACCCGCTGCCCCTCCCCGACGGCTCGTTCGACGACGTCGTCGCCTCGCTGGTCCTGCACTACCTGCGCGACTGGGGGCCGACGCTCACCGAGCTGCGGCGGGTGCTGAGGCCCGGCGGCCGGCTCATCGCCTCGGTCGACCACCCCTTCGCGGTCCACGCCGTCCAGCGCGCGGCCGGGCACCGGAGGAACTACTTCGAGACCTACATCTGGACCGATGAGTGGGACCTGGGCGGCCGGACCGCCCGGATGCGCTTCTGGAACCGGCCGCTGCACGCGATGACCGACGCCTTCACCGCGGCCGGTTTCCAGATCTCCGCCATCGCCGAGCCGCAGCCCCTCCCGGCCGCCCGGGAGCTGTTCCCCGACGAGTACCGGGTGCTCACCACCAGCCCGAGCTTCCTGTTCTTCGTGCTGAGGGTCGGCTGACCGGCGCGGCGGGGCGCCTGCCCGCGGGCGCCCGATACCGCGCTGAGGGCCGGTGCGCGCGCCGGCCGGGGTGCTCCGACGTTCAGCAGGCGCGCTCGTACTCGACCTGGTCGACGGGCCTGCCGTCGCCGTAGTCGAAGCCGCGCACGGCGCCGGTCTCGGTGAAGCCGCACTTGGTGTAGAAGCGGCGGGCCTGCGGTGTGTCGCGCAGCGTCCACAGGTGCACCCGCGGACTCCCGTCGTCGTGCGCCCGGCGCAGCGTCCCGGTCATCAGGGCGGCGGCGATCCCGCCGCCCCAGCCGTCGGGGTGGCAGTAGAAGGAGAGGATCTCCACCAGCCCCGGCCGGGTCGGCGAGGGACCCTGGAGCGACACCGCCATGGGGCGCCCGTCGACCGCCGCGAGCAGGATCGTCCCGGTCCCCTCGGCGATCCGCCCGTGCCAGCGGGTGCGCCTGCTCGCGACCGCCCGCGCCGTGAACTCCGGCTCGAAGAAGGCGGCGTGGGACGCCTCCCAGGCCGCGGCGTGGATCTCCCCGAGCGCGTCGCCGTCCTCGGGACGGGCGCGGCGGACCTCGATCATGCCGCCACCCTACCGGCGGGGTTCGGGCCGCATCGGATGCCCGTGGAGGTGCCAACGCACCACCGCACACGCATCGTCAACCCCGCCGTCCACAGCCCGGCCCGCCGCTGCCCGTCGTCCACAGGCGGCCGCCTCCGCCTCGCCGGGCGCATCCCGGCGCGAGAGGATGGTGTTGGGGTCGTCCCCCCGGGCGGGAGGGGGATGGCGGTGAGAGGCATGAGTGCGTGCCTCTGCCGGTCCGCGTGTCTTCGGGCGGTCGGCCGGGGCGTGGCCGCCACGTGGTGCGCGGCCGCCGTGCGGCCGCCCGCGTTCACCACAGTTCGCGGAAGATCCGGATCCACTGGTCGGGTGTGACGAAGGCGACCACGGTGTCGCGGGGCACTCCGGCCGCGCGCAGGGCGGCCGCCACCCGGCGGGCCGGGAACTCGCGGCTCAGCGAGGCGTGCAGGCTGCCGCCGACGCCGCCGAAGCCCAGGGCGGCCAGGTCGCGGAAGTCGTCGATCCGGTCGGGCGGCAGCAGCGGGCGGCGGCGCCGCTCCAGCCGCATCGTCGCCGAGTCCACACTGGGCACCGGCCGGAAGCGCTCGCGGGAGATCCGGGAGCCCATCCGCCACTCGTACTCGGGCCAGCTCTCCACCGTGACCAGGCTCCACCGGCCGTAGTCGCCGGTGCGCTTCCTGGCGTACTCCAGCTGGGTGATCAGGGTGGCGGCGCGGAAGTGCGCGGCCTCCAGGCACCAGCGGATGATCTTCGAGGTGATGCCGTAGGGGATGTTGGCGACCACCGAGAAGGGCTCGGACGGCGGGTCGGCGCGCAGGAAGTCGCCCTGGACGACGGCGACGTTCGGCACGCCGTCCAGCCGCCGCCGCAGCCCGCGCGCCAGCCGCCCGTCGATCTCGTAGGCGGTCACCTCACGGCAGACCGCGGCCAGCGCCCGGGTGATGTGCCCCTCACCCGCGCCGACCTCCAGCACGAGGTCGCCGGGCCCGGGGTCGGCGAAGGCGACCAGGTCGGCGACGGCCTGCCGGTCGTGCAGGAAGTTCTGGCCGTAAACCTTGCGCTTGTGCCCGGCCGGCGCCCGGCGCCCGGCGCCCGGCCGGGCCGCGCCGCCGCTCCTGAACCCGGCGGACCCGCCGCCGTGTCGGTTCGGGCTGCTCAAGAGGTCTCCCTTTCGCTGGGACGCGCCGTGGCGCCGCCGCTCCGCTCCGCACGCGGGCGCACGGACCGAGGCTATCCCAGCCGGCCGGGCGCCCACGGCGGCTCCGGGCACCCGGCCGCCGCACACGCGTGCCGCCGCCTCCCGCGACTCGGTGCGCACGTCGGCCTCCCGCGACCGGCGCCGCCACAGGCCCACCCGCGATGCTCTAGGATCGCCCCATGGGTTTCGGCATCATCTATCTGTGATCCGGCGCAGCGCGCGCCCCTGGTAGCTGCGCCGCCCGGCCCCCCGCGAGCGGTCTCGCGGGTGCTCGGCCCGGTGCGCTCCCCCGCGCCGGTGCCTCCACCGAGACCGCCTTCCCCGGTTCCCGCCGCCCCGCCGCGCACACGCGCGTGCTCCTGAGCGGACGCGAGATCCGTGCGGGCCGGCCGGCACGCGCCTTCGTCCCCGTTCCCGTTCCACCGGCCCGTACCAGGAGCATGCCCATGGCGCCCACCCCCGCCGGCCGTCCGTCCGGACGCACCCAGCTCGCGCTCACCGAGGTCACCAAGCGCTACGGCGACCGCACCGTCCTCGAACGCGTGTCCTTCACCGTCAAGCCGGGCGAGAAGGTGGGCGTCATCGGCGACAACGGCTCGGGCAAGTCCACCCTGCTGCGGCTGCTGGCCGGCGTCGAGGAGCCCGACAACGGCGAGCTCACCGTCACCGCGCCGGGCGGCACGGCCTACCTGCCGCAGCGCCTGGACCTCGCGCCGGGCGCGACCGTCGCCGACGTCATCGACGACGCCCTCGCCGAGCTGCGCGGGATCGAGGCGCGGCTGCGGGCCGCCGAGGCCGGACTGGGCGAGGCCGGCCCCGCCGGGCTCGCCGCCTACGGCGAACTCCAGGCGGAGTTCGAGGCGCGCGAGGGCTACCGGGCCGACGCGCGGGTCGACGCCGCCCTCGACCACCTCGGCCTGCCCGGCCTGGACCGCGCCCGCCGCGCCGACACCCTGTCCGGCGGCGAGCGCTCCCGGCTCGCCCTGGCCGCCGCCCTGGCGGCCGCGCCCGAGCTGATGCTGCTGGACGAGCCCACCAACGACCTCGACGACGACGCCGTCGCCTGGCTGGAGGAGCGCCTCGGCGCCCACCGCGGCACGGTCGTGGTGATCACCCACGACCGCCTGTTCCTGGAGAAGGTCACCTCCGCGATCCTGGAGGTCGACCCCGACACCCGCACGGTGAACCGCTACGGCGACGGCTACGCCGGATACCTCGGCGCCAAGGCGGCGGCCCGTGCGCGCTGGGAGCGGTCCTACCGGGCGTGGCTGGACGAGATCGCCCGCCAGACCGAGCTGGCCGCGACGGCCAGGGGCATGCTCGCGTCCATCTCACGCAAGGGCCCGGCCGCGTTCAGCGGCGCCGGGGCGCACCGCTCCCGCTCGTCCTCGTACGCCACCTCCGGCCGGGTCCGCAATGCCAACGAGCGGCTGCGGCGGCTGCGGGAGAATCCCGTGCCCCGGCCGCCCGACCCGCTGCGCTTCACCGCCGAGCTGACCACCGCGTCGTCGGGCGCCGAGGACACCGTCCTGACCGAGCTGGCCGGGGTGGTGGTCGAGGGGCGGCTGCGCGTGCCGGAGCTGCGGATCGAGCCGGGTCAGCGGCTGCTGGTCACCGGCCCCAACGGCGCGGGCAAGAGCACCCTGCTGAAGGTGCTGGCCGGCGAGATCCGGCCCGACGCCGGCTCGGTGGTGCGCGCCGAGCGCGTCGGCCACCTGCGCCAGGACGAGGGCACCGCCCACCCCGGGCGCAGTGTGCTGGCCGCCTTCGCGGCCGGGCGCGAGGGCCATGCCGACGAGTACGCCGACCAGCTGCTCGCCCTGGGCCTGTTCCGGCCCGAGGAGCTGCGGCTGCCGGTGGGCGCGCTGTCGGTGGGGCAGCGCCGCCGGATCGAGCTGGCCCGCATGGTGGTGGAGCCCGCCGACATCCTGCTGCTGGACGAGCCCACCAATCACCTCTCCCCGCTGCTGGTGGAGCAGCTGGAGCGGGCGCTGGCCGAGTACGCGGGCGCCGTCGTCGTGGTCACCCACGACCGCAGGATGCGCCGCGCCTTCAGCGGGACCCGGCTCGAACTGCGGTCCGGCGAGGTCGCCGCCGTGTCCGGCGGCGCGCCCGGATAGGGGCGCGACGGCCCGGCGGGCGGCGCCGTGCCGTGGCGCGCGGCCGTGCCGTGCGCCGCGCCCGCGCGGACCGCCGCCGCGAGGTCAGGCGGCCGCGTCACCCGCTGCCGCGAACGCGCTCACCGCACCGGCAGCCACCCGGCCACGGCGACTGCCAGCGCCGCGGCGGGCAGGCTCAGCGCGATCAGCCACGGGACCGCGCCGCCGCGCTCGCCGTCGGTGCCCAGCGGCGGCATGGCGCCGGTGTAGCCGCGCGAGAGCATCGCCAGGTGCACGCGTTCGCCCCGCTCGTAGGCCCGGATGAACAGCGCTCCGGCCGACTGCGCCACCACCCGCGCGTGGCCCAGGTGGCGCGCCTGGAAGCCGCGCGACTCCCGGGCGATGCGCATCCGGTCCAGCTCGGCGGCGATCACCTCGAAGTAGCGCAGCATCAGCCCGGCGATCTGCACCAGGATGCCCGGCATCCCCAGCGAGCGCAGCGCGCCGAGGATGAGGTGCGGACGGGTCGTCGCGGCCAGCAGCAGCGAGGCGAGCACGCCGAGCGTCCCCTTGGCCACGATGTTCCAGGCTCCCCACAGCCCTTCGGCCGACAGGCTGAGGCCCAGTACGTCCACCCGCTCGCCGTGGGCGAAGAAGGGCAGCGCCAGCGCGAAGGCCAGGAAGGGCACCTCGATGAGGAGCCGCCGCGCCAGGAAGCCCGGCGGCACCCGCGCCACCGCCGCCACCGCGAGCAGCAGCACCAGGTAGCCGCCGAAGGCCGCCAGGTGCTCGCGCGGCGTGGCCACCACGACCACGGTGAAGGCCAGCACCGCCACCAGCTTGCACACCGGCGGCAGCGTGTGCACCGGGCCGCCGCCCGGCAGGTACAGCCGGTCGGCGAAGCCGGCGCTCACCGCCGCTCGTCCGGCTCCGGCTCCGGAGCGGTGCCGCGCCGCCGGACCAGCCCGAAGACCAGCATGCCGACGCCCAGGGTGATGCCCACCCCGACCAGCCCGGACAGCCCGACCGACAGCCGTTCGTCCTCGACGCCGGCCACGCCGTAGTCGGCCAGCGGCGACTCGGCGAGGGCGTGGTCGTCGGCCGCCTCGATCAGCCCGGTGTCCTCGGCCACCCGTTCGAGCCCGTCAGGCGACGAACTCGCGTAGAAGCTCACCACCCCGGCCAGCAGCAGGGCGACCAGCACCGCCCCCAGGAAGAAGTTCCGCCCCAGGGGCCGCCGTGCGCCTCCCTCGACCGGATCCGCACCCTCACGCGCCATCGTTCACCCTCCACCGGGTCGAAACCACCGAGAAACCGGCCCGTGCCCGGGCCGGAGCGGGCGCTCAGGCGGCGCCGGCCGCCTCGCCGCCGCGCAGGGGCGCGGCGGCGCGCAGGTCCAGGCCGCGGGCGCCGTAGACCAGGTCGGGGCGGACCGCGACGACGGCCGCCACCGCGGCGGCGGTGATCAGCCCCTCGCCGATGCCGATCAGCACGTGCACGCCGCCCATGGCGGCGGTGAAGGTGCCGAGCGGGATGTCGACCGCGCCGCCGACCGCGAACAGCAGCACGAAGGCCAGCGCCGACGCGGGCACCGACACCAGGGCCGACACGAAGGCCGCCGCCGTCACCGACGCCCGGCTCACGGGCAGCGTCCGCACCAGCAGCCGGAACAGCGGATAGGCGACCACGACCGTGACCAGTGCCATCGTCGTGACGTTCACGCCCAGCGCCGTCAGCCCGCCGTCGGCGAAGACCAGGGCTTGCACCAAGAGCACGATGGCCACCGCGAGCAGCCCCGCGTAGGGGCCGACCAGGATCGCGGCGAGCGCCCCGCCCAGCAGGTGCCCGCTGGTGCCGCCCGCCACCGGGAAGTTCAGCATCTGCGCCGCGAAGACGAAGGCCGCCACCAGCCCGGCCATCGGCGCGGCCCGCTCGTCCAGCTGCCGCCGGGCCCTGGGCACCGCGACGGCCACGCCGCCGACCGCCACCGCTCCGGCCGCCAGCGCGATCGGCCCCACAATGAATCCATCCGGTGCGTGCATCGGGACGCCTCCAGGGGAGAAGCAGCGCGAACACCGCGTTCGAGCCCGTTCAGGTTAAATCCGATCGCACCTGCAAGCTAGTCGCAACTAGGTCACGACCGCCTACCGCCGCGGCGCCCGCCATCTCCTCCACGTGCCGCTTCGCAGGCGCCGGGCGGCCGCGCCGGACACCGGCGCCGTCCCCGTGTCCGCGCGCTCCACCGGGGAAGGACACCTTCGGTGCCGGACGCGCCGCCGCCGGCGGACCCGCCCGGCCGGACACCGCCGTGGGGGCGGCAGGAGGGAGCACACCGTGGACTTCGAACGGTCGGCGCTGCCGGGCATCGGCCTGCTGCACGTCTTGACCACCCGGCGCGGCCGCCGGATGGGCGTGATCTCGCACCGCACCGGCCGGCGCGACATCGTCCTGTACGACGAGGACGACCCCGACAGCACCCACGCCACCATCGCCCTGGACGTCGACGAGGCCGACGCCGTGGCCGAACTGCTGGCCGCCTCGCACATCGTGGAGCGGCTGGCCGAGCTGGACCAGCAGGTGAGCGGCCTGGTGAGCGAGCGCATCCGGGTGCTGCCGGGCTCCCCCTACGACGGCGCCACCCTCGGCGACACCCGCACCCGTACCCGCACCGGCGCCTCCATCGTCGCCGTGGTGCGCGACCGCGAGGTGCTGGCCAGCCCCGACCCCGCCTTCCGCTTCGCCGCCGAGGACGTGGTCGTGGTGATCGGCACCGCCGAGGGCACCGCGGCGGTGGCCCGGATCTTCGCGGACGGCTGAGCCCGTGCACGGCGGCATGGGCCTGCTGCTCCTGGAGTTCGGCGGGCTGCTGCTCGGACTCGGCCTGGTGGGCACGGTCGCCGCGCGCTTCGGCATCTCCCCCATCCCGCTCTACCTGCTGGCCGGGCTCGCCTTCGGCGAGGGCGGGCTGCTGCCGCTGTCCACCAGCGAGGAGTTCGTCGCGACCGGCGCCGAGATCGGCGTCATCCTGCTGCTGCTCATCCTGGGCCTGGAGTACTCGGCCGAGGAGCTGGTGGCCGGACTGCGCCGCTCGGCACCGGTCGGCCTGCTGGACCTGGTGCTCAACGCCACCCCGGGCGCCGCCTTCGCGCTGCTCCTGGGCTGGGGGCCGGTGGCGGCCGTGGTGCTGGGCGGCGTCACCTACGCCACCTCGTCGGGCATCACGGCCAAGCTGCTGAGCGACCTCGGCTGGCTGGGCAACCGCGAGAGCCCGACGGTGCTGTCCATCCTGGTCATCGAGGACCTGGCGATGGCGGTCTACCTGCCGATCCTGACCACGGTGCTGGCCGCGGCCGGGGTCGTGTCGGGCGCGATCAGCCTGGGGCTCGCGGTGGCGGCGGTCGCGCTGGTGCTGCTCGGCGCGCTGCGCTTCGGCCGGCACATCGAGCGCTTCGTCGCCTCGCCCAACGAGGAGGTGCTGCTGCTGAAGGTGCTCGGCCTGGCCATCCTGGTGGCCGGGCTCGCGCACCAGCTGCACGTGTCGGCGGCCGTCGGCGCCTTCCTGGTCGGCATCGCCCTGTCGGAGCCGCTGGCGGCCAGCGCCAGGCAGCTGCTCGAACCGCTGCGCGACCTGTTCGCCGCCGTCTTCTTCGTCTTCTTCGGCCTGCAGACCGACCCGGGCGACTTCGCGCCGGTGGCCGCCCTCGCCGCGCTGCTGGCCGTCATCGGCATCGCCACCAAACTGGTGACCGGCTACATCGCCGCCCGCAGCGCGGGCGCCGGGCGCCTCGGCGGCGCCCGCGCGGGCGCCGCGCTCATCCCCAGGGGCGAGTTCAGCATTGTGGTGGCCGGCCTGGCGGTGGCCGCCGGGGTCGACTCCGACCTGGCCACCCTGGCCGTCGCCTACGTGCTGATCGTCGCGGTCGTCGGCCCGCTGGCCGCCCGGCTGGTCGAACCGCTCCTCGGCCCCCGGCTCCGCCCCAAGCGCCCCCCAGCACCGGCCTAGCCGGCGGTCGGACGGCCATCGCGGGCCGGGTAGGGCACGGCGTGCCTCGGGTGCTCAGCCCGTCCGCCGCGGCAGCTCGTGCAGCCGGACCTCCGTCAGCGCACCATTGCCGGCCGTCGCCGTCAGGTAGGTGGCATGGGGCTGGCGGCGGCGGTCGGTGGGCGAGCCCGGGTTGAGCAGGCGCAGCCCGCCGGGCGCCGTGGTGTCCCACGGGATGTGCGAGTGGCCGAACACGAGCACGTCGGTGTCGGGGAAGCGCTGCTCGCACCGGTGCTCGCGGCCCTTGGCCGGGCCGGTCTCGTGCACGACGGCGAAGCGCAGCCCGCCCAGCTCCACCCGGGCCACCTCCGGCAGCCGCTCGCGCAGCGGCGGCCCGTCGTTGTTGCCGTAGACACCGACGAGCCGCCGCGACCGCTTCTGGAGGGCGAGCAGGGCGGGCAGTTCGCACCAGTCGCCGGCGTGGATCACCACGTCGGCGCGCTCGACCGCCGCCCACACCGGCTCGGGCAGTTCGCGGGCGCGGGTGGGCAGGTGGGTGTCGGAGATGATCACGAGGCGCTGCGGCTGGGAGTCCACGGCTCGATGCTGCCCGATCACCACCACCGCAACCGGCGCGGCACCGATCGGCCGTCACCCCGCGCGCCTCAGGGCCGGAGGGGTCCGGCGGTCAGCAGCCCTCGGTGTCCGCCCCGCCCAGGCAGTACACCGCGTACGCGCGGCCGAGCACGGGCAGGGCGACATTGCGCACCGGCACCCCGCCGGGGGTGGCGCCCTTCTCGCAGCCCAGGTGGGCGTGGCCGTGCACGGCCAGTTCCGCGCCGCCCTCGTCCACCGCCTCGGCCAGCAGGTAGCTGCCGAGGAAGGGGAAGATCTCCGGCGGCTCGCCCTCCAGGGTCTCCTCGTCGGGCGAGTAGTGCGTCAGCGCCACCTTGTGGTCGGCGTCCAGCCCCTTCAGGGCCTCGCGCAGCGCCGCCGCCACGTCCTTGGTGTGCCGGACGAAGGCCTTCATCTCCGGCTCGCCGAACTCCGAGGCGCACCGGCCGGCGAAGCCGCCGCCGAAGCCCTTGACGCCGGCGATGCCGAGACGGCCGCCCGGGCAGTCCACCACCACGCCCTCGCCCTCCAGCGGGACCACCCCCGCCTCCCGCAGGCTCGCGGTGATGCGCTCCTGCTGGTCGGAGTGGTAGTCGTGGTTGCCGAGCACGGCGATGACCGGCAGGCCGAGGTCGGCGATCTCGCCCGCGACGATATCGCCCTCCTCCTCGGTGCCGTGCTGGGTGAGGTCGCCGGCGAGCAGCAGCACGTCGGCCCGCTCGGCGATGCCGCGCAGCCGCGGACGGTACCGCCCCCTCAGCTCGGGGCCGAGATGGATGTCGCCGACGGCGGCCACCCGGATCATCACAGCACCTCCTCGGGGCCCGGCGCTCCCAGCTCGGTCACCTGGACGCGCGAGCGGATCTCGCAGTCCGGCACCGCCTCCCTGGCCACGGCCAGCAGGTGCTCGACCCGGCCCTCGCCGGTGACCGCGCCCTCCAGCCAGATGACGCCGTCCTCGTAGACCACCTGGACGGCCAGTTCGGCGGTGCGGCCGTCCTCAGCCAGCCGCTGCCGGATGTGGGCCACCGCGTAGGGATCCTCGGTCCCCGCCGTCCCGGGACGCGCTCCGCCGCTCATCGTCGTCCTCCGTCCACTCGGGTACCTCGTCGGCCGACACCAGGTTCAGCCGCCGCGCCAGCTCCAGGAACACCTGCGCGTACGGGGACAGCCGGGTCTCCTCGGCCACCCGCGGCCAGTCCACCTGCTCGCGAATCGCGCGCACGATCGCCAGCAGCGGCCCGAAGTCGCAGGCGTGCTCGCCCAGCGCCAGCAGTTTGAAGATGATCAGGTCGGTGGCGCCCAGCACCGGCATGGAGACCGACGCCACCTCGATCCAGTCGCTTCCGGCCAGCAGTTCGGGGGTCACGGGGCGGCCGGCCAGCCGGTGGATCAGGTCGACCTGCCGGTCCTCGTCGTACACCTTGACCAGCCAGTCCTCGGGCGGGTCGCGGAAGTCCAGGCCGACGGCGGTCAGCGCCGCGACCGCCGCGTCGACGTCGGACTCGCAGACGCCGAGGTCGACATCGTTGTCGGAAGGAGGCGCCCCACGCGCGTATCCGGCGAAACTGCCCACGACGGCGAAGGGCACCTCCGCCGCCTTCATCGCGCCGACCACCAGTTTCAGGGTCTCGATCAGCTCGGCTCTCGGGTCCGTCTCCATGGCTCGCGGCCTACCCGCGAGCCCCGGGGCCAATCGCCGCCCGGCGGCGCCCCGCGGCCCGGCGGCGCAGGGCCTGCGGCCTGACCAGCCCTTCGAGCGGCGGGTCCGCCGGGTCAGTACATGACGTGCTTGCCGCCGTCGACGATGAGCGCCTCACCGGTCACCATGTCCATCCGGGCCAGCCCCAGCACGACCTCGGCGACCTGCTCGGGCGTCGAGGTGCGGCGCAGCGGCACGGAGGCGCGCTCGGCCGCGCTGCGCTCGGCGAAGCCCTGCTCTCCGTGCAGCTGCGTCTGCCAGCGGGTGGCGACGGTGCCGGGCGCGACCGCGTTCACCCGCACCTCGGGGCCGAGCGCGGCGGCCAGGTTCCGGGTGAGCTGCGACAGCGCCGCCTTGCTGACCCCGTAGGCGATCGAGGAGCCCCCGGCCCGGTAGGCGGAGATGGACGACACGTTCACCACGGCGCCGCCCGCGGCGCGCAGCGCCGGGGCGAAGGCGCGCACGCAGCGGAAGGCGCCGAGCAGGTTCACGTCCAGCACCTCGCGCCAGATGTCGTCGGTGAGCCCGTCCAGGTCCTCGTGCCCGACGGCCCGGGTGGTGCCGGCGTTGTTGACCAGCACGTCGACCCGGCCGAAGCGCTCCAGTACGGTGGCGGCCAGCTCGCGCACCTGCGCGTCGTCGGCGACGTCGGCCCGCACCGCCAGCCCGGTGCCGCCCGCCGCGCCGGCCTCGGCCGCCACCCGCTCGGCCTCCTCCGCCGACCGGGCGTACACCGCGACGACCCCGGCCGCGCCGGCGCGGGCCGCGGCCCGGCACACGGCCGCCCCGATCCCGGTCGCCCCGCCGGTCACCACCACGACCCTGCCGTTGAGCTCCACGTTCCGCTCCCTGTCGGTGTTCGTCCCCGCCGCCCGCCTCAGTCGGCGGCGGCCTCCAGCGTGGCCAGCGGCCCGTCGGCCGCCAGCCGGGCCAGCGCCTCGGCCACCAGGCCGCGCAGGTCGGCGCCGCTGCCGTCCGGCCCGAGGCCGGGGACGCGGCGGGCGACCGCGTCGACGACCGCGTGCGGGCCGTCGAGTCCGGCCACCTCGCGGCAGATGGCCGCGGTGCGCGCGTCGGGCTCCCCCAGCAGCTCGGGGCGGGCGTGCAGCAGCCGCACCCAGGCGGCGAGCGCCACCGCGAGCAGCCGCGGCTCCTGCCCGGCGGCCAGCAGCTCCCGCCCGGGTTCCAGCAGCCGCTGCGGCAGCTTGACCGGCCCGTCGGCGGCGATCTGGGCCAGCCGGTGCTCGATCCTGGGGTTGGCGAAGCGGTCCAGCAGCGCGTCCACCTGGTGTGCGGCCGGCTCGGTGCCCAGCGGGCGCAGGCCGGCGCCCAGCTCCCCGATGAGCAGCGCGCGCAGGTAGCGGCGGAGGGCGGGATGGCAGGCCGCCTCCGCC
The DNA here is from genome assembly GCF_003002095.1 of Allonocardiopsis opalescens. Taxonomy (GTDB): domain Bacteria; phylum Actinomycetota; class Actinomycetes; order Streptosporangiales; family Streptosporangiaceae; genus Allonocardiopsis; species Allonocardiopsis opalescens. Next base: position 181,666 of record NZ_PVZC01000008.1, read on the forward strand.
ACCGTGCGCAGGCCCAGCAGGGTGCCGAGGTAGGCCAGCGCGGAGTGGCCGCCGTTGACCAGCCGCAGCTTGGCCGCCTGGTGCGGCCCGATCGCGTCGACCAGCTCCACCCCCACGGCGTCCCAGGCGGGGCGCGGACCGGCGAAGTCGTCCTCGATGATCCAGCGCCGGTGCGGCTCGGCCACCACGGCCGCCTCGTCGGTGAGCTGGATCGCGTCGGCGACGGCCGCGAGGTCGCGCGGGGTGGTCGCGGGCACGATCTGGTCGACCACGGTGGACGGGAAGCGCACCGACGCGCCGATCCAGGCGTCCAGCGGCCCGCCGGTGCCCGGCGGCAGCCGCGCGCAGTAGTCGGCCACCAGTCGCCGCAGCAGCCGGCCGTTGTCGGGGAGGTTGTCGCAGCACACCACCGTCAGCGGCGCGCCCTCTCCCCGGCTGCGGGCCAGCAGCCCCGACACCAGCTGGCCGAGCGCCGTGTGCGGCGGGCGCCCGGCCAGGTCGGCGGCGGTGTCGGGGTCGTCGCCGGCGAGCCGCCCGGTGGCCGGGTCGTGCCGGTAGCCGGCCTCGGTGACGGTCAGCGTGACGACGTGCGTGCTCGGTGCCGCGATCAGCGCGTCCAGCCGCTCGGGCTCGTCGCGGGCGGCCAGCGCGTCGCGGACCGCGCCGACCAGCCGCACCTGGTCCTCGCCCCGGTGCCGCTCCAGCACCGTGAACAGCCCGTCCTGCCTGCGCAGCCGCTCGACGGTGCCGCGCCCGCGCGGCGAGACCGCGCAGATGGCCCAGTCGCCCGGCTCGGCCTCCATGGCCAGCTGGGTGAACACGGCCTGGTGCGCCCGGTGGAAGGCGCCGGCGCCCAGGTGCACGATCCCCACGCCGACGTCGGGGCGCGGCAGCGAGCGCGCCACCCACGGGTGGGTCGCGGCCAGCGTGCGGCGGTCGAGTCGCGGTGCGGCGGTCATCGGGCGTCGGTCCTTCCGGTCGGCGTGGGTGGGCTCAGCCGTCGGCGGCCGCGGCCGCCGTGCCGTCGGCGCGCCGGCCGGCGACCAGGCCCTCGTGCGACGCCTCCAGTGCGGCGATGTCGATCTGGCGCGTCTCCCGCGAGTACAGGAAGGCGACCAGGGAGACGACCGCGGTGGCGATCATCCAGAGTGCGACCGGCCAGGGCTCTCCGCCGGCCTGCTCCAGCAGCGCGGCCGCCACCAGCGGCGAGAAGCCGGCGATGGCCGCGCCGATCTCGCGGGAGGCGGCGAAGCCGGTGTAGCGCACGCCCGCGCCGAACAGCTCGGCGTAGAACACCGGCTGCACCGCGATCATCGGCGCCAGCCCGATCGAGGTGGCGATGACCAGCGCCAGCCAGATGACGACGGGGTTACCGGTGTCCAGCAGCATGAAGAACGGGAAGGCGAACAGGCCGGTGAACACCACGCTGAACAGGTTGATCGGCCGCCGCCCGATCCGGTCCGACAGTGCGCCGTAGACCGGTTGCAGCGCGATGACCACCAGCCCGAAGATGATCACGCCCGTCAGCGCCACCCAGCGGGGCTGCTCCAGCGTGCCGGTGATGTAGGCGACGCTGAAGGTGGCGTAGATGTAGACGACCGCGGTGTCGCAGATGTGCGCGCCGATGCCGACCAGGAAGCTGCGCGGGTAGCTGCGCAGCGCCTGCACCATCGGCAGCCGCACGGTGGTGCGCTTGCGCACGACGTTGAGGAAGACCGGCGACTCCGCCACCCGCAGCCGCAGGTACAGCGAGACGATGATCAGGGCGAAGCTGATCAGGAACGGCACCCGCCAGCCCCAGGTCAGCATCGCCTCCTCGGGCAGCAGCTCCACCAGCAGGAAGGCGATCGTGCCGAGCACCAGCCCGATCTGCACGCCCGTCTGCGCGAAGGAGCCGAAGAAGCCGCGCCGTCCGGCGGGGGCGTGCTCCGACAGCAGGGTGGAGGCGCCGCCGAACTCCGCGCCCGCGCCCAGGCCCTGGCAGACGCGCAGCAGGGTGAGCAGCACGGGGGCGAGCAGCCCGATCTGGGAATAGGTGGGCAGCAGCCCGATCAGGCCGGTGGAGATGCCCATCACCAGGGTGGTGAGGACGAGGGTCGAGCGGCGGCCGATGCGGTCGCCGAGGTGGCCGAAGAGGAAGCCGCCCAGCGGGCGGAAGACGAAGCCGACGCCGAAGGTGGCGAAGGCGACGAGGGTGCCGACGGCGGGGTCGGCGTCGGTGAAGAAGATCTGGTTGAACACCAGCGCGGCGGCGGTGCCGTAGATGAAGAAGTCGTACCACTCCAGCGCCGTACCGACCAGGGACGCCACGACGACGCGGCGCAGTTCGGCCGGGCTGGTGGGCGGGACGGCGGCGCTCGGGGCGCCGTCCGTGCCGGCGGGATCGTTGTCACTCACCTCGGGTGCTCCTGTTCTCCCCCGAAACCATGGGCGGGGTGCGGGCGGGGCCGCACGGGTCAGCCGGCGTCACCTCCCGGTGCGGGCTCGGCCAGCAGTGCGCGCAGCTCCGACCAGGTGGCGGCCGGCAGCGGGATGCCGTCGCGGGCGCGCTCGCGGCGGGCCCGCTCCTCCAGGTCGCCGGGGACCAGCACCTCGCGGTGCCCTTCGGCCGGCGGAGTGGCGCGCAGCAGCTCGCAGTAGCGGGCGACCTGCTCGCGGAACTCCTCCGGCGGCACGAACGGCGCCACGTCCAGCGCCAGCAGCACGGTGCCGCTGGTGCCCTGGTAGTCGGGCAGCGCGGAGATCCCGGTACCGGTCAGCAGGCCGCCGATCACCTCGATCACGATGCTGAGGCCGTAGCCCTTGTGCCCGGCGAAGGGCAGCAGTGCGCCGCCCCGGTAGAAGTCGGCGGGGTCGGTGGTGGGGCGGCCGTCGGGGTCGACGACCAGGCCGGGGCCGACCCGCTCGCCGCGTGCGAGGGCGAGCGCGAGCTTGCCCTCGGCGACGGCGGAGGTGGCCCAGTCGACCACGACCGGCGGCCCGCCGGCCCGGGGCAGCGCCCAGGCCATCGGGTTGGTGCCCATCCGGCGGTCCCGCCCGCCGAAGGGGGCGACGGTGGGGTCCACATTGCACAGGGCCATCGCGACGTGGCCCTCGCGGGCCAGCGTCTCGACGTACTCGCCGAGCCGCCCGATGTGGGTGCAGTCGCGGATCACCGCGACCGCCACACCGTGCCGGGCGGCGGCGTCGGCCAGCTCGCGCACGGCCATCGCCGCCGCGACCTGCCCGAAGGCCCGGTTGCCCGCGATCGTCACGGTGGCGCCGTGGCGGGACAGCACCTCCGGCACGGCGCGGGGGTCGACCTCGCCGCGCCGCACCGCCGCCACGTAGGGCGGCAGCCGGCGCACGCCGTGGGAGTCGTGGCCGATCAGGTTCGCCTCGACCAGCGCCGCGGCCACGAGTTCGGCGTCGGCCGGTGACGCGCCCTCGGCCCGCAGCACCTCGGCGGCCAGAGCGCGCAGCTCACCGGCGGGCACCGTGTGGACGGGCTCTCCGGCCGCACCGGCGGCCGGACCGGCCCCTGACGGACCGGCCGCCCCGGCCGGCACCGTCCCTCGGCCCGTCTCGGCGTCCTCGCGCACTGCTACCCCCATTCGTTCCGTACGACGGAACGCTGTTCCATTGACGGCCTTGATGGTGCCATGAGATGCCCGCACTGTGAAGAGAGTCACGCCAATTGATCGCCGAATAGCCATAAGGCGAATGAACTCACCGAAAGGTGGCCGGTATGCGAATACCGGCGGTCGTTCCAGCCGTAGAATCGGCGCAGCACCCCCACCGCCGCCGCCCAGGGAGCCACCGCCGTGTACGACCACTCCGCCGACCCGCCCAGGCCCGCCCAGGGCCGGGACGCCGCACCACCCGACCCGCAGGCCGGGCCGCCCGCCTCCGGCTGGAACGCCGCGCCGCCCTACCCTCAGGCCGACGCTCCGCCGCCCGGCTGGAACACCGCGCCGCCCTACGCGGGTGCCGAGGCGCCGGGCTGGAGCGGAGCTCCTCCGCGGCCCGGGGCCGGATGGCACACCCAGCCCGCTCCGGCGTACGGCGCCCCCGCGCCGCCGCCCGCGCAGCCCGGCTGGGGCCGGCGTCCCGGCCCGTACCCCGCCGGTATGGGCGAGCGCTTCGGCGGGGCCGTCATCGACTCCTTCGTCGGCGTCGCCGCGTTCCTCGCGTCCGTCATGGCGGCCGTCGCCGTGCTCCAGCCGCTGGAAGGCCCGGTGCCGGACTGGGTGCTCGGCTACCTGATGCTGGGCGTCGGCCTGCTCTCCCAGTGGCTGTACTGGGCGCTGCCCACCGGGCTCACCGGCCGCACGCTCGGCAAGAAGATCGTCGGGACCCGGGTGCTGTCCGTGCGCACCGGCCGCCCGCCCGGCCTGGGCTGGGCCACGCTGCGCTGGCTGGTGTACGTGGTCCTCTCCCTCTTCGGCTGGATCTACCTGATCGTCATCATCGTCATGATGAGCAACAGCCCGGACCGCCGCACCCTGCACGACCTTGCGAGCAACACCTGGGTGGTGAACGTGCCCAAGCAGCCCCGGCACTGAGTGCGGTGGCCGGCGCCCTCGCCCGCCTACACTCCGAGCATGGTGCGGAGCACGGCCGCGGACGTCGACGGCTACCTCGCCGAGGTCCCCGAGGAGCGCCGCGCGGCGCTGAGCCGCCTCCGCGAGCTGTGCCGCGTGGAACTCCCCGGCTTCACCGAGGTCATGGCCTAGGGCATGCCCGCCTACGAGCGGAACGGAGTCGGCGAGATCGCCTTCGCCGCCCAGAAGCGCTACATCTCCTTCTACCTGCTGCGCACCGAGGTCCGCGACGCCTGCGCCGACCGCCTCGCCGGCCATGACACGGGCAAGGGCTGCCTGCGCTTCCGCCGGCCGGAGCAGATCGACTTCGACCTCCTCCGCGAACTGCTGCGCGCCACCGCGGCGGCCGGACCGGGCCCGGTCTGCTGACCGGACCCGGTGCCCGTCGCGCCGCCGGCTACAGCTCCGCGCACTGCCCCTCGCGGGCGCCGCGCCCGGTGTTGGGGAAGCCGTTGCCGACCGGTTCGGGCTCGTTGCCGGAGCAGCTCAGGCCGCCGTCGATGGTGTTGGCGGCGACGGTGGTGGGGCCGCCGGTGTTGCCGGTGAGCCGGACCGGGCCGGTGATCCGGTTGCCCTCCAGGGCGACCGGGCCGGTGCCGCCGGACAGGCGGACGCCGCCGGTGAGCTCCGCGCCGGTGAGCACGATCTCGGCCGCGCCCTCGGCGGTGAGGGTGCCGCGCAGGGCGCCGCCCTCGACCCGCAGCGAGGCGCCCGGCTCCACCCGGACGGCGCCGCTGACCTGCGCGGCGTCCAGACAGGTCACTCCCTCCGCCACGGTGAGGGCGCCGCGGTGCGCGCCGGTGACGGTCTCGGTGCACGCGGTTTGCGGCGCCGCCAGCAGTTCGAACTCCGACAGCGCGGCCGTCTCGCCGGAGGCGGCGGTGACCTCCAGCCGGTAGTGGGTGTAGCGGCCCGGCGCCTCGATCCGGAAGGGGCGGGTCTGGCGGCGCCAGCGGAACTCCTCCCCGCTCCGCTCGTCGATGACGGACCAGGTGGTGCCGTCGTAGGAGCCGTGCAGCCGCCAGGACGCCGGGTCGCCCTCGGCCTCGCCGGAGGTGAGCGTGTAGTACTCGGGCCGTTCGGCCCGGTCGCCGGCCTGGTGGGTGACGGTGAAGGCGGGGCCGGCGAAGGCGGCGTCGGTGGTGGAGCGGTCGTCGACCAGGGGCGCCGCGTCCACCTCGGTTCCGTCGGCCTCGGCCGCGGTGGTGGTGCCGTCGGCGGTGATGTCGCGCATCGGGCTCGGCGGCGCGTCGCCCTCGGTGAGGGACGGCGGGGCGGCGTCGGCGCCGGTGCCCCAGTCGGAGGGCTCGGGCCCCATGTCGAACTCGATGACACCGCCCTCGGCGATCAGCTCGTGCGGCAGCGAGGTGCTGGTGTGCTCGGCCCCGTTGACGCGCACGCCCTGCACGTAGACGTTCTCGGCGCTGTTGCCGGGCGCCTCGATGACCAGATCGGCGCCGTTCTCCAGGTGCACGGTGGCGCGGGTGAACAGCGGCGAGCCGATCGCGTACTCCGGGCTGCCCATCTGCAGCGGGTACAGGCCGAGCGCGCTGAATATGTACCAGGCCGACATCTCACCGTTGTCCTCGTCGCCGGCGTAGCCCTGGCCGATCTCGCTGCCGCTGTAGGTGCGGGCCAGCAGCTCGCGGACGATCTCCTGGGTGCGGTGCGGCTGCCCGGCGAAGGTGTACATGTACGGGATGTGGTGGGACGGCTGGTTGCTGTGCCCGAGCTGCCCCATCCGCACGTCGCGGGCCTCCAGCATCTCGTGGATCACCCCGTTGTAGGAGCCGGGGAAGGTGGCGGTCTCGGGGGTGGCGAAGAACTCGTCCAGCCGCGCGCCGAGCCCGTCGGCGCCGCCGTAGAGATTGGCCAGGCCGCGGCCGTCCTGCGGCACGGTGAAGGCCATGTTCCAGCCGTTGGTCTCGGTGTAGTCGTGGCCCCAGACCCTCGGGTCGTACTCCTCGGGGCTGCGCCGCCAGTTCCCGTCGGCGTCGCGGCCCTGGAAGAAGCCGACGGAAGGGTCGAACATGTTCACGTAGTTCTGGGCGCGGTTGGTGAAGTACTCGTAGTCGGTCAGGTACTCCTCGCGGCGCGGGTCGCCGGGCTCGGCCCGCTCGTACAGCTCCCGCGCCATGTTGGCGATGCCGAAGTCGTTGATGTAGCCCTCCAGCGCCCAGGACATGCCCTCGGGGGTGCTGGTCGGGGTGTAGCCGAGGAAGATCGAACTAGCCAGGCCCTTGCGGCCGACGCTGTCGTCGGGCGGGGTGACGGTGGCGTTGCGCACGGCGGCGTCGTAGGCGGCCTCCAGGTCGAAGTTGTCGACGCCCTTGAGGAAGGCGTCGGCGAAGGCGACGTCGGAGCTGGTGCCGACCATCAGGTTGGCGTAGCCGGGCGAGGACCAGCGCGAGATCCAGCCGCCGTCGCGGTACTGCTGCACGAAGCCGTCGATCATCCGCCCGGCCCGCTCCGGGGTGAGCAGGGCGTAGGCGGGCCAGGTGGTGCGGTAGGTGTCCCAGAAGCCGTTGTTGACGTAGATCTCGCCGTCGACGATCCGGGCGCCGGTCTCGGTGGGGGTGTCCTCGCCGACGGGTTCGGAGACGGGGCTGGCGTAGCGGTGCACCGGGTCCTCGACCGTGCCGGTGTTCTCGTGGCCTGAGTTGGGATACAGGAACAGCCGGTACAGGTTGGAGTAGAGCGTGACCAGCTGGTCCTCGCTGGCCCCCTCCACCTCGATCACGTCGAGGGTGTCCTCCCAGGCGGCCTGGGCACGGTCGCGCACCGACTCGAAGGTGTCGCCGGGGGCGATCTCCTGCTCCAGATTGCGCCGCGCCTGGTCCACGCTGATCAGCGAGGTGGCGATGCGCATGTTGACGGTGCGCTCCGCGCCGGTGTCCAGCCGCAGGTAGCCGGTGACGTTCTCGCGGCCGGACTCCGGCAGCATGCCGCTCGCGGTGACGGGCCGGTCGAGTTCGGCGTAGACGAATAGCCGGGTGGCACCGGCCGACAGGCCGCTGCGCACGTCGGAGTAGCCGGTGACCACGCCGGACTCGGGGTCGAGGCTGAGTCCGCCCTGGTCGTTGACGTTGTCGAACAGCAGGGTGCCGGTGTCGCCGGTGAAGGTGAAGCGGAACAGGGCGGCGTGGTCGGTGGGCGCGATGTCGGTGCGGATGCCGTTGTCGAACTCCACCCCGTAGTGGTGCGGGCGGGCCGTCTCGTTCGCGTGGTCGAAGGAGAGGGCGCGGGCCTCCCGGTCGGGGTCGGGCTCCCCGGCGGCGTCCGAGGGCATCACCTGGAAGGTCTGCCGGTCGCCCATCCACGGGCTGGGCTCGTGGCTGACCGAGAAGGCCTGCAGCTCCGGCCGGTTCTGCTCGTTGTTGTCGCGGTGGTAGCTGTAGAGCCAGCTGGTGGAACCCGCGTCGGTGACCGGCGTCCAGAAGTTGAAGCCGTGCGGCACGGCGGTGGCCGGGAAGTTGTTGCCGCGCGAGAAGCCGCCGGTGGAGTGGGTGCCCCGGGTGGTCGACACGTAGTCGGTGAGGCTGCCGTACTCCGGCCGCTCGGGCTCGCCGGTGATCCGGATGTCGTCGAACCAGCCGCGGAAGCTGGTGGGTCCGGTCGGGGCGTCGTAGGCGATGAGGACGCGGTCGACGGTGCGGCCGGCCGCGACCTCGCCGATCACCGAGGAGCGGCGGTTCCACTGGTCGGCGTACAGGGCGTGCGACTCGCCCTGGCCGCGCGGGGACAGCTCGTAGCCGAGGTGGTCGCGGGCGCCCAGCTCGCTCAGGTAGCTGCCGTCGGTGAAGGCCAGGTCGACCGAGACGTAGGTGCTCGGGTAGTTCAGGTCGCCGGTGACGAACTCGGGGAAGACCAGGTAGGACAGCTCGGTGTCCGGTTGTACCTCGATGTCGACGTCGAAGACGCGGTTGTAGGAGTAGCCGCGGCCGTCGGCGGTGTGGATGCCCTGGTAGCGCAGGGCGGCCAGGCCCGAGTAGCCGGCGCCGGGGCGGGCGGTGTGCCCGGCGGTGGGGCCGCGGCCGACGCGGCTGGCCATCACGGGCGGCGGCGGGGCGTCGCTGCCGTCGGAGAACTGGAGTTCGGCCAGCTGGAGCAGTGGGGCGCCCGCGTTGGCGGTGACGTCGAGCCGGTAGAAGCGGTAGGCGTCGTCGCCGCCGGTGTCGAAGACGCGGGTCTCGAAGCGCTCGGCGAACTCCTCGCCGGAGCGGGCGTCCAGCTCGGTCCACTGCTGCCCGTCGGCGGAGCCCGACAGGGTCCAGTCGGCGGGATCGCGGTCGGGCGCGTCATTGGCCGAGGTCAGCGCGTAGCGGCGGACCGCGACGGGCTCGGCGAACTCGAAGGTGACCCAGCCGGTGGGCTCCCAGGCCAGCCATTTGGAGCTGGTGCTGGCGTCGACCAGGTTGGCGGCGACCTCGCCGCCCTCGGTGTTCTCGTCGCTGGCGGTGACCGCGGTGACCTGGTCGGAGACGTCGCCGGGGATGCGGCTGGGGTCGCCGCCGTTGACGCCGTCGGCCGACTCGGTGCCGTCGGGCCCGGTCTCGACCGTGTCGGTCCAGGTGGGCGGCTGCTCGTCGGCCTCGAAGGAGGTGGCGAACTCGGTGCCCCCGGCGGGGCCCGCGGCACCGGTGCCGTCGGGCAGCGGCTCGGCCGCGGCGGGCGGGGCGAGGGCCAGCAGCGGCACCACCACGCCGAGCGCCGTCAGCACGGCGAGGGGCGAGAGCGCGGCGGCCGCGCGGCGGGTGTGCCGGTGGAGCGGGGCGGGGGAAAGCGGGAGGAGCGGGAGGGATGTCAGCCGGAGACGTCCGGCGCGCCGGTGCCGCATCGAGGGCCTTTCGATCCAAAAACCGACCATGGGAGAGACGGGACGAGCGGCCCTGCCGGGGACCGACCTGACGGTGCGTGCGCGACCTCCACCTCAACGCAGCCTGACAACGTTGTCAAGGCTTTGACCGGTTCCCATCAGATCCACGCGGGGCTGATCATGGCGGCCCGGACGCGGCGGGCTAGATTTGAGCCCATGGTGGGTGGGGCCAAGGACACGGCGGTGGACAAGACTCTCGGCATCCTGGAGGCGCTGGTCGAGCACTCCAGGATCGCGGAGATCGCGGCCGCGACCGACCTGCCGAAGTCGACCGTGCACCGCATCCTGCAGACACTGGTGGAGCGCGGCTTCGCCCGGACCGACGGCCAGGGCAGCTACGTCGGCGGCCCACGCATCCTCGCCCTGGCCGGGCGCTACCTCCAGCGCCTCGACCTCCCGCAGCGGGTGCGCCCGGTGCTCGAGGACCTCCAGCGCCGCACCGGCTGGACCGTGCACCTGGCCCTGCTGTCGGGCGACGAGGCCGTGTACGCGGCCAAGGTCGAGGGCGACAAGCCCTACCACCTCGCCTCCCGGGTGGGCATGGACCTGCGCCTGCACTGCACCTCGATCGGCAAGGCCATCCTGGCCGCCATGCCCGACGACCAGGTCCGCGAGGTACTGCGCCGCACCGGCATGAAGGCCCGCACCCCCAACACCCTGCGGCGCCCCGCCGCCCTCCTGGCCGAACTCGCCGAGGTCCGCCGCAAGGGCTACGCCGAGGACCACGAGGAGAACGAACTGGGCGTCTGCGCCGTCGGCGCCGCCGTCTTCGACCACACCGGCCAGGTCACAGGCGGCGTCAGCGCCGCCGCCCTGGTCCACGAACCGGCCGCCGGCACCACGGAGTGGCGCGGCGAACAGGTGATCGCCACCGCCGCGGAGGTCTCGGCCCTCCTGGGCGCACCGAGAAGCTGACGGCGGGGGGCGGGCGGCCCCACCTCCCACGCAGGATGAGAGCATTCTCATCCCGCGCTCCCCCGTGCGGCGGGCGCGTCGGCTAGCGTGACGGCCATGGGCGCGCGCTGGGGAACCGGGGTGGCGCTGACGGCCGCGCTGGCCGTCGGTGCCATGGTGTGGGTCGTGCAGGGCATCACCGACGATCATCCGCTGGGGCCGCCCGTGGTGATCGAGGAGCCGCCGGGGAACGTGGGCGATGTCAGCTCCGCGGTGCCGTCGGCGGCGCCGAGTCCCGCGCCTGTGGTGACGCGCACCCAGAGCGTCACGGTGTCGCGGCCGCCGGTGATCGCGCCGCCGCCCGAGGTGCCCGTCGTGGACGATGACGACGATGACGACGGCGGTGATGACGACTGAGGCAGGCCAGGCCGGCCGCGGTGAGCGCCCGGGCGCGGATCGTCGGCTGGATGCTGCTGCTGGTCGGGCTCGCCCTCGCCGTCGCGGTCGTCGCCACCTGGCTGGTGCTGCTGGTGCGGCTGACCGACCAGGTCAACGCCGAGCTGGCCAATGAGGCGGCCGAGCTGCGCAACTACGCCGCCTCGGCGCGCGACCCCGACACCGGCGGCCGCCCCGACGACGTCGCCCAGCTCTTCGACAGCTTCATGGCCATCAACGTGCCCGACCGCGACGAGGTCTTCCTGGCCGTCATCGACGGGGAGATCCACCGGCAGTCGCCGCCGGAGAACGACGGTCTGGGCGTCGACGCGGCGCTGCTGCGCGCGGTGGCCGGCCGCGAGACGCCCTTCCGCGGCGAGCTGGACAGCCCGGCCGGGCAGGTCCGCTACGCCGTGGTGCCGGTCCGGGTCGAGGGCGACGAGCGCGCGGGCGCCTGGGTGGTGGCGATCCTGCACGAGCGCCAGCAGCGCGAGGTGGACGAGGTGATCCGGGTGCTGGGCATCACCGCCTTCGGCGCCCTGCTGCTGGCCACCGTGGCGGGCTGGCTGGTGGCGGGCCGGGTGCTCGCCCCGATCCGGATGGTGCGCCGCACCGCCGACCAGATCGGCGACTCCGCCGACCTGAGCCGCCGCCTCGACGTCACCGGTGACGACGACGTCGCCGAGCTTGCCCGCACCTTCAACCGGATGCTGGACCGGCTGGAGGCGGCCTTCGCCGCGCAGCGCCAGTTCGCCGACGACGCCGGCCACGAGCTGCGCACCCCCATCACGGTGGTCCGGGGCCATCTGGAGCTGATGGGCGACGACCCGGCCGAGCGGGCGCAGACCGTCGCGCTGGTCACCGAGGAGCTGGACCGGATGAGCAGGATCGTCGCCGACCTGCTGGTGCTGGCCCGCGCCGGGCACCCCGACTTCCTCAACCTCGGCGATGTCGAGCTGGCCGACCTGACGGTGAGCGTGGCGGCCAAGGCCCGCGCGCTGGGCGACCGCACCTGGCGGGTGGCCGAGATCGCCGAGGGGCACATCCGCGCCGACGAGCAGCGGCTCACCCAGGCGCTGATGCAGTTCGCCTCCAACGCCGTCGCGCACACCGGCCCGGGCGACCGGATCGAGTTCGGCTCCGCCCTCATGGACGGCAAGGCCGTGCTGTGGGTGCGCGACAGCGGCCCCGGGGTGCCCGAGGCCGATCGCGAGCGCATCTTCGAGCGCTTCGTCCGGGCCGGGGAGCACCGCCACGAGGGCACCGGGCTCGGCCTGGCGATCGTCCGCTCCATCGCCCGCGCCCACGGCGGCGACACCCACGTGGAGGCGCCCCCCGACGGCGGGGCGTGCTTCGTGCTCGCCCTGCCGGGTCCCGATGCCGACGGCGGCGGCCGCCCGCCCGCACCGGAGGAGACGCCATGAAACGCATCCTGGTCGCCGAGGACGAGGACCGCATCGCGTCCTTCGTGGCCAAGGGCCTGCGCTCCAGCGGCTTCACCGTGACCATCGTCGAGGACGGCGTCGCCGCCTACGAGCACGCCCGCTCGGGCGCCTTCGACCTGATGATCCTGGACATCGGGCTGCCGCTGCGCGACGGCTTCACCGTGCTGCGGCAGCTGCGCGAGGCGCGCGTCGAGCTGCCCGTGGTCATCCTGACGGCGCGCGGCGGCGTGGCCGACCGGGTGGCGGGCCTGGAGGGCGGCGCCGACGACTACATCGCCAAGCCCTTCGCCTTCGAGGAGCTGCTGGCCCGGGTGCGGCTGCGGCTGCGCGCCGCGCACACCCCAGAGGCGACCTCGCTGCGGGTGGGCGACCTGACACTCGACCTGATGGCGCGCCGCGCCCACGTCGCCGGCCGCGCCGTGGACCTGTCGGCCCGCGAGTTCACCCTCGCCGAGGTCTTCTGCCGCCACCCCGACCAGGTGCTCAGCCGCGAGCAGCTGCTCAGCCACGTGTGGGGCCTGGACTTCGACCCCGGCTCCAACATCGTGGACGTGTACGTGCGCTACCTGCGGCGCAAGCTCGGGGCGCACCGCATCGAGACGGTACGCGGCGCCGGCTACCGGATGCCCGCCGCGCACTGACGGCGCGCCGCCGCGCCCCGCCGGTGATGAGAGCGCTCTCATGTCCGGCTCACGAAGCCCTCATGCCCGCGCTGAAGCCTTGACGTGTCCGGAGCCGTCCGAGCGGCGGTCCCGGGCTCCGCGACCCGGGCGCGGAGCGCACGCATCCCGGAACACGTGAATCCGCACGCGAGTGCAGCCATAGCAGTGCAGGCACAGACGAGGAGGTTTGCCATGACGCTGGCGATGCGACGGACCATGCTGGTCCTCGCGCTGGTGCTCGGCCTGGCCGTGGCCGGACCCGGCGCCGCGGGCCTCGCCCCCGCCCTCGGGTTCGGGCCGGCGGCCGTCGCGCACGCCGATGACGACGGTGGCGATGACGACGGCGGGGACGACGGCGGCGACGACGACGACGGCGGCGATGACGACGCCGACGACGGTGGTGGCGGCGGCGACGATGACGCCGACGACGGCGGCCAGGCGCCGGGCGGTGGCGGCGGTGGCGATGACGACGCCGACGACGGCGGGCAGGCTCCCGCCGGTGGCGGTGGCGGCGACGACACCCAGGTCCCCAGCGGCGGCGTCGACACCGGCCGCGGCGGCACCGCCGACGACGATGACGACGACGACGGCGGCGACGATGACGGCCAGGTCCCCAGCGGCGGCGTCGACACGGGTCGCGGTGGCACCGCCGACGACGACGATGACGACGGCGGCGACGACGGCCAGGTCCCCAGCGGCGGTGTCGACACCGGTCGCGGTGGCACGGCGGACGACGACGATGACGACGACGGCGTGCCCAGCGGCGGCGTCGACACCGGCGCCGGCGCCACCGCCGACGACGACGATGACGACAACGGCGACGACGGCCAGGTCCCCAGCGGAGGGGTGGAGACCGGGGCCGGCGGGGCGTCGGGTGCGGTCGGCGCCTGGGCGGCGGCCGGTCTGGCAGGCGGGCTCGGTGTGCTGCTGGCCGCCGGCCTGTGGCTGAGCCGACGGCTGGGCGCGGAGAACTGACCGTGCCGACGTCTTCCGTCAACGGCGGTGGCCGCGAGGGCCTGGCTCTCGCGGCCATCGCCGCGCTCACGCTCACGCTCGCCGCCTGCGGCGGCGAGCCCGCCGGCTCCGGTGCCGCCCCGGTCGCCGGCTCCACCCAGGCGGGCGCCGAGGCGTCCGCGTCCGATCCCGCGCCGGGCGCCTCCGCCGAGGACGCCCCGGCCCAGGCCGTCGGCGACCCGGTCCGGCTGCGCATCCCGGCCATCGGCGTGGACACCCCGGTGATCCCGCTGTCGCTGGACGCGGCCGGCACCCTGATCGCCCCCGAGGGCTTCGACGAGGTCGGCTGGAACCACGCCGGCCCCGAGCCGGGCGAGGACGGCCCCGCCGTCATCGCCGGCCACGTCGACTCCTTCGAGGGCCCCGCCGTCTTCTTCGACCTGCGCGAACTCGCCCCCGGCGACGAGATCCACGTCGACCAGGCCGGCGGCGGGACGGTGACCTTCACCGTCACCCGCACCGAGCAGTACCCCAAGGACGCCGTCCCCGACGACGTCGTCTACGCCCTCACCCCCGACCCCGAACTCCGCCTCATCACCTGCGGCGGCAGCTTCGACGACTCCGAGGGCAGCTACCGCGACAACCTGGTCGTCTTCGCGGAGCTGTGACCCCGCCCCAACCCCGCCCAAGCCCCCGCAAAGCACCCGACACGGCCCCCGGCCGCTCTACAGTTGGCTCCGCCGGCGACGCCGGCGGAGCCGACCGCGTTCCGGGGCCGAGGGAGAGTGCCAGTGCTGCATCTGCGGGTGATCACGCCGCACGACCGGGTGGACGAGGTCGTGGCGATGCTGCGCGGACAGGTCGGGGTGGCGCATCTGGTGGTGTTCCCGGGCGCGGCGGTGAAGCCGGACGGCGACGTGGTCGAGGCGGACCTGGCGCGGGAGTGTGCCGACGACACCCTGAGCCGGCTGACAGAGCTGGGGGTCGACCGCGACGGCGGCATCACGCTGGAGGCGCTGGAGACGACGCTGTCGGACGCCGCGGACTCGGCGAAGGGCGCGGCGCCCGGTGACGGCGACGATGCCGTGGTGTGGGACGAGGTGATCTCGCGCACCGCCAACGACTCCCGGATCAACGGCGTCTACCTGGCCTTCCTCACCCTCGGGCTGCTGATCGCCGCGATCGGGGTGGTCAGCGACTCCCCCGTCACGGTGGTCGGCGCGATGGCGGTCGCCCCCGACTTCGGGCCGCTGGCCGCGCTCTCCGTCGGCCTGGTGCTGCGCCGCTGGGACCTGGTGCGCCAGTCGTCGATGGCGGCGGTCTTCGGCTTCGCCTTCGCGATGGCCGTCACGGCGGTGGTGGTGCTGGTGCTGGAGTGGACGCGGCTCATCACGATCGACGCGCCGGGTCTGGGCGCGGACAGCCAGGTCGACTTCATCTACGAGGTGGGCCCGTTCTCGCTGATCGTGGCGCTGCTGGCGGGGGCGGCCGGGATGCTCAGCGTGCTGTCGGCCCGCTCGACGGCGCTGATCGGGGTGTTCATCTCGGTCACCACCGTGCCCGCCGCCGCCTACGCGGTGGTCGCGGCCACCCTCGGCGACTGGAGCCGCTTCGGCCAGTCGGTGGTCCAGCTGCTGGTGAACCTGGTCGGCATCGTCATCGCCGCCACGGTCGTCCTGGCCGTCCGCGCCGCCTACGCCCGCCGCAAGGGCCGCCTGTTCGCCGGCGGCCGCCCGCTGAGCAGCGGCTGAGCGGCCGCTGAGCGGCGGCTCCGCCCCAGCCGGTCCGCCGGCTACGCGCCGGGCCGTACCCGGCTCTGCGCTCCCCGGCGGACGACCGCGACGGCGGCGGGGCGCCACCATGCCGCCATGTCGGATTCCGCGCGTTCCGCGCCGCCCCCTCCGCCCCTGTCCCCGCCCGTGCCGCGCCGGCACGGGTTCCTGATCGCGCTCCGCGTCGCCGTCGGAGCGCATGCCGCGATGGTGCTGCTGCAGGCGGCGTCCGCCGGCGGCCTGCTGTCGGGTGCCGACGGCATGTGGGCGGTGCACGGCGCCGGCGCGGGCGCCGTGCACGTGCTCGGCCTGGTCCAGCTGGTCGCGGCGGTGCTGTACTGGCGGCCGGGCGGCGGCCCGCCCTGGCCGGCCTGGGCGAGCCTGGCGCTGCTGCTGCTCGGCATGGCGCAGTCGGCCGTCGGCGGCTCCGGCGCGGTCGCCGTGCACGTCCCGCTCGGCGTGGCCGTGTTCGGCCTGACGGTGTGGATGCTGACCTGGGCCATGGCCGCGCGCCGCGCCGCCGTACCCGCCTGAGGCCCCAGGGCGCCCGGCCCGCCGCGCCGGGGCGGTGTGATCATAGGGACCGCCGGTGCCGCCGCACCGGCGGTCCTCGGCGCCGCCTGGCGCCGTCGGCCCGGACCGGACCGAGGGGACGGAATCGCAGATGGCACAGCCGCTGGCCGGAACGGTGGTGGTCGACCTGACCCGGGCGCTCGCCGGGCCGCACGCCGGGATGATGCTGGGTGACCTGGGCGCGCGCGTCATCAAGGTGGAGACCCCGGGCACCGGCGATGACACCCGCGGGTGGGGCCCGCCCTTCGTCGGCCCCGAGGACGACCCGGTCTCCACCTACTACCTGTCGTGCAACCGCAACAAGGAGTCGATCGCGCTCGACCTGAAGTCCGACGACGGCGCCGCCGTCCTCACCGAGCTGGTCCGCCGCGCCGACGTGCTGCTGGAGAACTTCCGCCCCGGGGTGCTGGACCGCCTGGGCTTCGGCACCGCCCGCCTGATGGAGCTGAACCCCGGCCTGGTGGTGCTGTCCATCTCCGGCTTCGGCCACGACGGCCCCGAGGGCGGCCGTGCCGGCTACGACCAGATCGCCCAGGGCGAGGCGGGCCTGATGTCGCTGACGGGCCCGGGTCCGGACGAGCCGCAGCGGGTCGGCGTGCCCATCGGCGACCTGCTGGCCGGCATGTATGGCGCCTACGGCGTGCTGGCCGCGCTGCTGGAGCGCGGCCGCACCGGCAGGGGCCAGGTGGTGCGCACCTCGCTGCTGTCGGCGATCGTCGGCGTGCACGCCTTCCAGGGCACCCGGTGGACGGTGGCGGGCCAGGTCGGCCGGGCCCAGGGCAACCACCACCCCTCCATCGCCCCCTACGGCCTGTTCCGCTGCCGCGACGGCGCGGTGCAGATCTCGGTGGGCAGCGAGGGCCTGTGGCGGCGCTTCTGCGCCGCCTTCGGCATCGACGCCGAGACGCCGGGAATGGCCAGCAACCCCGAGCGCGTCGCCAACCGCGACGCGGTCATCGACGCCGTGGAGGCGGCCTTCGCCGGATACGACGCCGCCGAGCTGCTGGCCGCGCTGGCCGAGGCGGGCGTCCCGGCCGGGCGGGTGCGCTCGCTGGACGAGGTCTACACCTGGGAGCAGACCCGGTCCCAGGGGCTGCTCGCCGAGGTCGAGCACCCGGTGCTCGGCCCGGTGACGCTGCCGGGCCCGCCGCTGCGCTTCTTCGGCGTCGGCGCGGACGGCGCCGAGGCGGAGACCACCGGAACCGACCACCGCCCGCCGCCGGTCCTGGACCAGCACGGCGAGGAGATCCGCGCCTGGCTGGGGCTTCCCGCGGTGCGGCCGGCCTGACGGAACCGCCCCGGGCCCACGGCCCGGGGCGGTCCGCCAATATGGAATTCACCGCCCGTCGGCGGACAGCCGGATCCGGACCGGTTCAGGCGGATTCGGATCGGTTCTTCAGTGAACGGCCGGTAATGGGATGCTCACCGGCCATGATTTGTCAGGAGTATTCCGGGCACCACACGAAACTGCCGCCGTCGGCCAGCAGGTCGTCGCGGATCCAGCCGGCCACCCCGGTGCGCTCATTGCGCGCGTAGCTCCAGGTGGCTCCGTCGTTTCCACGGGTGTAGCAGTAGTAGTTCAGCCGGTCGGCCCGCTGGGCCTGGCCGAGGATATTGCAGCTCGTGCTCGACCCGGTGCGCATCCGCACGGAATTGGTGTTGGTGTTGCCGGTGTCGCTGTCGTGGTCGCCGGGCCGGCTTCCGCACGGGGCGTGCGGCGCGGCGGCCGCGGCGGCCGGCGCGGCGACGGCGCCCAGGGTGAGCAGCGACGCCGCCGTCAGCGCGACGGCGGCGAGGAGACGCGGGTTCATGGTTCCTCCTTGAACACATGGGGGTGGCCGCGGACCGCCGTCGGACGGCGGTCCGCGCCGGGACGGGCGACCGCGCGTACGGCGGAAAGCGTCTTCGCGTCTCCACCGGCCGTGTTCCGCGTCCGTCCTGGAAATGGACGATAGGCCGGTGATTCTTTTTCCGCAACTACTAAAATAGTGGTGACCCAGGTCACTATTGACCTTCCAGTGGCAGCTGCTATTTTGACGCCGCACACCCGGGACATTGCATCGAATTACCGGATGAACCAGGCGAACAAAACGCTGGAACCCGCCCGAACAAATGCGACCGATTCCACTTTTCCACCCATTCCCGGCCCGCGCCTTCTGACCACCTGCGGACGAACGGTCCATGGGAACCGTTCTCCGTTCTGCAGGGTCTCAGGTTTCGTGTCCTGACCTCAGCTCGGACGTCCAAGGGAAGTCCTGGAGGACGTGATTCTGGGACCAGCGTCAGGCGGGTACCCCACTGGGTGGTCGAGGGATGGCACGAACCGTCCGGGATGAGTGTGCCGGCACCGCGGCCCGCTCGACTACTGTCCGCCGGCTCCGGGCCCTCGGTGCACAGCGTCGCGGCCCAGCCGCTTGTGCCGCCGTACCCGCAGCGTCATGACGGCTGCGGGGATACCGAGCGCCAGCAGCACCGGGAACGCGGCGGCGATCCCGAACCAGAGGAAGAGCGCGAGATAGCCGTAAGCGGCGTCGTCCACGTTCGCGTCCGCCCTCACCAGGAAGACGATGCTGACCACGAAAGCGACCACCATGAGACCCGCGACGGCGATCGCGAGCCAGCGCAGGACACCGGCCCAACGCCGGTACCCGGCACTTACCTCCTGGAACCGTGGCGGCCCGTACCCGCCGGGCGGACCGGGCAAGGGCCTTGGCGCCGGGTGTCGGGCCGGCCGCTGATCAGACATGGGACCCCTTTCGACGGTGCGCGGCCCCGCGACACCGACACGCGCCGCCGCAGCACGCACCGCGCCGGAGCGTCGTTCCCCGGGTCACTTCTTCACCGAGTCCCACGCGTCGGCGTTGAAGCTGCGCAGGAGGGCGATCAGCGCGGCCCCAAGCCGCCAGTCCACACCGGGTGCGTGCAGGTGCAGTCTGTCGCCCTTGGACCTGAACTCCAGCGGGACCTGCCCGTTCGCGCGCCACCGGATGCTGCGGGGTGCGCGTGCGAGGCCGCCTTCGTTGCCAGGGACGCTGTCGAAGACGCTGATCACGAGGACGACCGTCATCAGGGGCAGCAAGAGCCACCACATCCACCACCATACGATCCTCCCCTTGAAGCCGACCGCTTCGAAGCCGCCGGGCTGGTGCACGGTCCAGCGGGTGCGCAGGCCCCTGCCGCGGAGCGCCTTCTCGCGTATGAGCGTGCCGATGACCTCGCCGTGCGCGCCGAGCACCTGAAACCTCGCGACGCCGCCGCCAGCTGACAGGGTCACCACGGTGGCCACCCGCTCCCGGCGTTGATCGTCGGCCCACAGGGCGAAGGAACGGGCCCCGGCGCCCCGGGCCGCAAGGTAAGCGGAGGTGCCTCCCGGCGGCAGTTCGCGCTCCACGTACACGGCCGACGGCGCCGGCCCCGACTCGTCGGAGAAGCCGATCATGCCCGCTACCTTCGCCTGACCCTGGCCGTCGACCCGTCTCGGCCCTGCGTACATGGTCAGTACGTTACTGCTCATCCGACGTGCTCCACGTGGTAGTCGCGTGCCCAGGCCGGCCCATTCTGTCTCACCCACCACCCAACGGACAGCCCCGCCCTGCGGGAGGGGCAGCCCCGGTTCAGGTGGCGGGTTCAGCCGCGCGGCCACGCACCCACAGGCCCTTCGGTGCCCATCCGCGGATCAGCCGCTTGTCCTCCGTAGCCGGTTCGGGGATTCGGACACGACCGTGCGACGGACCGACTGCGACACGGCGTGAGACAGCGCGTGGTTTCCGCAGGTCACAGTGGCGCCTTGGGACACGAACCGCGAGAACCCGCAGTTCCTCCGGTTCTCCCGGCCTCCCCACCGCCTCTCCTCCCCCAGACGCGGCGGCGGGCCGGGGAACGCCCCGGCCCGCCGCCGCGATCCGTGCCGCCCGCTACCGGGCGCGCGCCCCCGAGCGCAGCCGCTCGGGATCCACCTCCCGCTGCGGATGGCGCCGCAAGTACTCCGTCTCCAGCTCCTTCGTCCGCCTGGTGTGGTGCGCCAGCGCGTCGTCGGAGCCGTGCAGCAGGGTCTCCGTCCGGGTCGCGTGCAGGTGCCGCAGCTCGCGCATCAGCTCGTCCTCGCCGAGATCGCCCGGGGCCACTCCCATCTCCATGCCCTCCACGTCCATCCCTTCCTCCTCACGGCTCGCGGGTGTAGCGGTTGGAATGCCCGAACGCGGGCCGCTCTCACCCCGCCTGCCGGATCCCGGGCGCCACCCGCCGTCGCCGCCGCCCCGCGGCGCGGCGCCGCCCGGCGACGCGCCGGACGAATCAGCAGGTCGGCGCCGCACCATGATCGTTACTGTGAGTAGCGACTCTCTAGAGCAGAGCCCAGCCAGCGGCGGAAGTTCCAGGCGTGGCGTTTGGGAACCGCTTCGCACGGTAGTTGGCCCCGCGTGCTCAGGCTGGCGGGCACGTCACCCACCGCACCCGTTCGAGGGACCGAGTCCATGCGATTTCTGGGCGTCAACGCGATCTTCCACGACCCGGCGGCCGCACTGGTGTGCGACGGCGAAGTCGTGGCCGCGGCCGAGGAGGAGCGGTTCAGCCGCCGCAAGCACGGCAAGCGCCCGGTGCCCTTCGCCGCCTGGGAGCTGCCCGAGCAGGCGATGCGCTGGTGCCTGGACGAGGCCGGCCTGCGCCCCGAGGACCTGGACGGCGTCGCCTACTCCTACGACCCCGCGCTGGTCCGCCCCGGCGGCCCCGGGCAGGACCCCTCCTGGGAGCGGCTGCGCACCCTCTTCGCCCAGCGCGCCCCGCAGTTCCTCGCCACCGCCCTGCCCGGCCTCGATCCCGACCGGGTCCGCTACGTGCGCCACCACGTCGCGCACGCCGCCTCCGCCGGCCTCGCCGCCCCCGCCGGCCCGGGCGAGGGCGTCGGCGACAGCGCCGTCCTGGTGGCCGACGGCCGCGGCGAGGCGACCTCCTACCTGGCCGGACGGTACCGCGGCGGGCGGCTGGAGGTGCTGGCCGAGCAGCAACTGCCGCACTCCCTGGGCCTGATGTACGAGGACGTCACCGAGCACCTGGGCTTCGCCCGCTCCAGCGACGAGTACAAGGTGATGGCCCTCGCCTCCTACGGCACCCCCCGCTTCGCCGCCGAACTCGCCCGGCGCGTGCGCGTCGTGGACGGCCTGCGCTTCGAGGCGCCGCCCATCGACTGGGGAGCCCTGGTCAAGGCCCGCAGGCCCGGCGAGGACTGGACCCCCGACCACGCCGACCTCGCCGCCAGCGTGCAGCGCCGGCTGGAGGACGTGCTGCTGGAACTGGTCCGCGCCCTGCACGCCGAGACCGGGGAGCCGCTGCTCACCATGGCGGGCGGCGTCGCGCTGAACTGCGTCGCCAACAGCCGCCTGCAAGCCGAGGGGCCCTTCGAGCGGGTGTGGGTCCAGCCCGCGTCCGGCGACGCCGGCACCGCGCTGGGCGGCGCGCTGCACCTGTCCTGGCTGGCCGGCGAGCCGGTCGCCCCGATGACCGGCGCCGATTTGGGCCGCGGCTGGACCGATGACGAGATCGAGTCCGTGCTGGCCACCGCCGCCGTCCCCTACGAGCGCCCCGCCGACCTGGCCGACACCGTCGCCCGCGCCCTGGCCGACGACCGCGTCGTCGCCTGGTTCCAGGGCCGCTCGGAGTTCGGGCCCCGCGCGCTCGGCCACCGCTCCCTGCTGGCCCACCCCGGCAACGCCGCCAATGTCGAGCGGCTCAACGACGTGAAGGGCCGCGAGCAGTTCCGCCCGGTGGCGCCGATGGTCTCCGCCGGGCGGGCCGCCGAGATCTTCGGGCGCGGACCGCTGCCCAGCCCCTACATGCTCTTCGTCCACGATGTGCTGCCCGAGTGGCGCGACCGGCTGCCCGCCGTCACCCACGTCGACGGCACCGCCCGGGTGCAGACCGTCGACGCGGCCGACGACCCGCTGACGGCCCGGCTGCTCGACCGCTTCAGCGCCCGCACCGGCCTGCCCGTCGTCGTCAACACCAGCCTGAACACGGCCGGCAGACCCATGGTGGACTCACCCGCCGACGCGCTGGAGTGCTTCGGCTCCGCCCCCGTCGACCTGCTCGCGATCGGCCCCTTCACGGTGCGGCGCGCCGCGCTGTTCGCGAGGTGAGGCGGGCGTGCCGAGAGCCGAACTCCGCGACCCGCGCACCGGCGCGCCCTCCAGCGAGGTGGAGGCCGCCGAAGTCCCCGGTCCGCCCAACGGCCCGCAGCCGCCGCCCACCGACTACACCGTGGTGATCCCGACCGTGGGCCGCGCCAGCCTCGGCGAGACGCTGGCCGCCCTGCTGGGGCCCGCCGCCCCCGACGGGCACGCGCCCCGGGAGATCCTCGTCGTCGACGACCGGCCCGATCCCGCCGAACCGCTTGATGTCGACGTCGAGCAGGACGACAGCGAGGACACCGACGTCAAGACGGTCGTGCGCATCCTGCGGTCGGGCGGCCGCGGCCCGGCCGCGGCCCGCAACACCGGCTGGCGGGCCGCCCGCTCCACCTGGGTGGCCTTCCTCGACGACGACGTGGTGCCCGCCCCCGGCTGGGGCCGCGCGCTCGCCGCCGACCTGGACGGCCTGAGCGGCCGGGGCGGCACCGACGGCGACGTCGCCGGTTCGCAGGGCCGCATCGTGGTGCCCGAGCCCGCCGACCGCGCCCCCACCGACGCCGAGCGCGCCACCCTGGCCCTGGCCGACGCGCACTGGATCACCGCCGACATGGCCGTCCGGCGCACCGCGCTGGCCGCCGTGGGTGGCTTCGACGAGCGCTTCCGCCGCGCCTACCGCGAGGACACCGACCTGGCGCTGCGGCTGTGGGACGCCGGCTACCGGCTGCGGCTCGGCGAGCGCGTCACCGTGCACCCGTCGCGCGGCGGCGACTGGGCCACCAGCCTGCGCTCCCAGCGCGGCAATGCCGACGACGCGCTGATGCGGCGCAGGCACGGCCCCGGCTGGCGGGGCCGGGTCGGCGAGCCGCACGGGCGGCTGGGCCGGCACGCCGCCGCCACCACCGCGCTCGGCCTCGCGCTGCTGCTGGGCGGCACCGCGCTGGGCGTCCGCCGCGGCCGACGCCGCTGGGCGGTGCCCGCCGGCGCGGCCGCGCTCACCTGGGCCGGCCTGACGGCCGAGTTCGTCTGGGCGCGGGTCGCACCCGGCCCCAAGACCCCGGCCGAGATCGGCGCGATGGCGCTGACCAGCGTGCTGATCCCGCCGCTGGCCTGCGCGCACCGGCTGGCCGGGGAGTGGCGCCACCGCGGTGTCCAGCCTGCGCTGCCCCGCCCGCTGCCCGCCGCCGAGCGCGCCGGGCCGGCCGGCGGACCCGCCGCCGTGCTCTTCGACCGCGACGGCACCCTCGTCTACGACGTGCCCTACAACGGGGACCCCGTGCTGGTCGAGCCGGTGCCCGGCGCGCGCACCGCGCTGGACCGGCTGCGCGGGCTCGGGGTGCCGGTCGGCGTGGTCACCAACCAGTCGGGCGTGGCGCGCGGGCTGATCACCCGCGAACAGGTCGACGCCGTCAACGCCCGGATCGAGGAGCTGCTGGGCCCCTTCGACGTGTGGCGGGTCTGCGCGCACGGCGAGGGCGACGGCTGCGCCTGCCGCAAGCCGCACCCGGGCATGATCCGCTCGGCCGCCGACGCCCTCGGGGTGCCGGCCGCAGAGTGCGTGGTCATCGGCGACACCGGCGGGGACGTGGGCGCGGCCCTGGCCGCCGGGGCCCGCGCCATCCTGGTGCCCAACGAGGTCACCCGGGCCGAGGAGACCGACACCGCGCCCGAGGTCGCCGCCGACCTCGCCGACGCCGTCGAGCGGGCGCTGCGGGGGTGGGAGCGGTGACGGTGACCCCGATGCCGCGGCCCGCCGGCCCGCCGCCCGGCGCGGGCGGCACCGTGCTGGTGGTCCGCTCCGACAACGCCGGCGACGTGCTGCTGGCCGGACCCGCGGTGCGCGCGGTCGCGGCCGCCGCCCGACGAGTGGTGCTGCTGGCCGGCCCGCGCGGCCGTGCCGCGGCCGAACTGCTGCCCGGCGCCGACCGGGTGGTCGAGTGGTGCGCGCCGTGGATCGACCCCGCGCCGCCCGCGGTCACCGGCGAGCACCTGGATCTGCTCGACGCCGAGGTGCGCGCCGCCGCGCCCGACGCCGCGCTCATCCTCACCTCCTTCCACCAGAGCCCGCTGCCGATGGCGCTGCTGCTGCGCCGCGCCGGGGTGCCCTGGATCGGCGCGATCAGCGAGGACTACCCGGGCAGCCTGCTGGACCTGCGGCACCGCGTCGAGGGCGAGGGCGACGTGCCCGAGCCGGAGCGGATGCTGGGCCTGGCCCGCGCCGCCGGCTACGCGCTCCCCGCCGGCGACGACGGGCGCCTGGCGGTGCGCGGCCCGCTGCCCGGCACCGCCGCGCTGACCGGCCCGCCCGGCTACGTGGTCGTGCACCCGGGCGCCTCCGTCCCCGCCCGGGCACTGCCGCCGCAGCGCTGCGCCGAGGCGGTCGCCGCGCTCGCCGCGGCCGGGCACCGCGTGGTGGTCACCGGCGCCGCCTCCGAACGCGAGCTGACCGCGCGGGTGGCGGGCGGCGCCGCCGTCGACCTGGGCGGCGCCACCTCGCTGGCCGGACTCGCCTCCGTACTGGACCGCGCCTCGGCGGTCGTGGTCGGCAACACCGGCCCGGCCCACCTGGCCGCGGCCGTCGGCACCCCGGTCGTGTCGCTGTTCGCCCCCGTCGTCCCGGCCGACCGCTGGGCGCCCTACGGGGTGCGGCGGGTGCTGCTGGGCGACCAGCGGGCCCCCTGCCGCGGCACCCGCGCCACCACCTGCCCGGTGCCCGGCCATCCCTGCCTGGCCTCGATCGGCGCCGAGGAGATCGTGGCCGCGGTGGCCGGACTGATCGAGGAGGAGGCGGCATGAGGATCCTGATCTGGCACGTGCACGGCTCCTGGACGACCTCATTCGTACAGGGCCGCCACGACTACCTGCTGCCGGTGCTGCCCGGCCGCGGCGCCGACGGCCGGGGCCGCGCGCG
The DNA here is from genome assembly GCF_003002095.1 of Allonocardiopsis opalescens. GTDB lineage: Bacteria > Actinomycetota > Actinomycetes > Streptosporangiales > Streptosporangiaceae > Allonocardiopsis > Allonocardiopsis opalescens. Next base: position 206,890 of record NZ_PVZC01000008.1, read on the forward strand.
AACCTGGGACTGGCCGGCCTCGGCGGTGGAGCTGCCGCCGGAGCGGCTGCGCGGCGAGCACGTCGACGTGGTGGTGGCCCAGCGGCCGCACGAGATCGAGCTGGCCGAGCGCTGGCTGGGGCGCCGGCCCGGCCGCGAGGTCCCGCTCGTCTACGTGGAGCACAACACCCCCAGAGGCGAGGTGCCCGACAGCCGCCACCCGGTGGCCGACCGCGCCGACACGCTGCTGGTGCACGTCACCCACTTCAACCGGCTGTTCTGGGACGCCGGCTCGACGCGCACCGAGGTCATCGAGCACGGCCCCGTGGACCCCGGCTACCGCTACACCGGCGAGCTGGCGCGCGCCGCGGTGGTCGTCAACGAGCCGCTGCGGCGCGGCAGGGTGACCGGCACCGACCTGCTGCCCGGGCTGGCCGCCGCCGTCCCGCTGGACGTGTTCGGCATGGGCGTCGCCGGGCTGCCCGCGGCGCTGGGCCTGTCCGCGCCGCGGCTGTCGGCCGTGGAGGACCTGCCGCAGGACCGGATGCACGACGAGCTGGCCAGGCGGCGGGTCTACGTCCACCCGATCCGGTGGACCTCGCTCGGGCTCTCGCTGATCGAGGCGATGCTGCTCGGCCTGCCGGTGGTGGCGCTGGCCGCGACCGAGGCGGTGGAGGCGGTGCCGCCCGACGCCGGGGTGGTCTCGACCCGGCCCGAGGTGCTGGCCGCCGCCGCCCGACGCTTCACCGAGGACCCGTCATGGGCGCGGCGCGCCGGCAAGGCCGCCCGCGCGGCGGCACTGGAGCGGTACCCGCTCGCCCGCTTCCTCGACCGCTGGGACCGCACGCTACAGGAGGTAGTCGGATGAGAATCGCCATGGTGTCCGAGCACGCGAGCCCGCTCGCGGCTCTGGGCGGCGCCGACGCCGGCGGCCAGAACGTGCACGTCGGCGCGCTCGCCACCGAGCTGGGCCGGCGCGGCCACCGGGTGACCGTCTATACCAGGCGCGACGATCCCGGCCTGGACCGCGAGGTCCCCTACGCCCCGGGCGTGGCCATCCGCCACGTCGACGCGGGCCCGCCCGAGCGGCTGCCGAAGGACGAACTGCTGCCCTACATGGCCGGGTTCGGCGCCGAGCTGGCGAAGGACTGGGCGGCCGATCCGCCCGACGTGGCGCACGCCCACTTCTGGATGAGCGGGGTCGCCGTCCGCGAGGGGGCGCGCGAGCTGGGCATCCCGATGGTGCAGACCTTCCACGCGCTGGGCACCGTCAAGCGGCGCTTCCAGGGCGACGGCGACACCAGCCCGCCGGAGCGCATCGGCCTGGAGCGCGCGGTCGGCGAGGACTTCGCCGCCATCATCGCCACCTGCCGGGACGAGGCGCGAGAGCTGCGCTCGATGGGCATCCCGCGCCGCCGCACCAGCGTGGTGCCGTGCGGGGTGGACCTGAGCCGGTTCACGCCCGACGGGCCGGTGGCCCGGCGCGGCGAGCGTCCGCGCATCCTCAGCATCGGCCGGCTGGTGCCGCGCAAGGGCGTGGACACGCTGGTGCGCGCGCTGGCGGCGGTGCCCGAGGCCGAGCTGCTGGTCGCGGGCGGCCCGCCAAAGGACGAACTGGACGGCGACCCGGAGGTGGCCCGGCTGCGCCGGTGCGCCGAGGCCGCCGGGACGGCCGGCCGGGTCCGCTTCCTCGGCCAGGTGCCGCGCCCCCAGGTGCCCAAGCTGATGCGCTCGGCCGACGTGGTGGTGAGCGTGCCCTGGTACGAGCCCTTCGGCATGGTGCCGCTTGAGGCGATGGCCTGCGGCGTGCCGGTGGTCGCCTCCCGGGTCGGCGGCCACGTCGACACGGTGATCGACGGGCTGACCGGGACGCTGGTGCCGCCCTGCCGGGCCGACGAGCTCGCCCGGGCGCTGCGCACGCTGCTGTCGGACCCGTGCCGGCTGGAGAGCCTGGGCATCGCCGCCGCCGACCGCGCCGCCGCGCGCTTCTCCTGGGAGCGCGTCGCGGCGCAGACCGAGGAGGCGTACCAGCGGGCGGTGGAGTGGCGGGCCGAGGGACCGCCGCCGTCCGGCGGGGTCGAGGAGGCCGAGGAGGCCGAGGAGCGGGACGCCGAGGCGCCGCCGCACCGGGGCGGCCGCCGCGCGGCGCTGAGGGGAGCCTGATGAACGACCATCTCCGTTCGCTGCGCGAGGCGCTGGCCCGGGTGGACGTCGCCCGGGTCGAAGCCTGGGGCGTGCAGCTGTGCGAGGTGCTGCGGCACGGCGGCCGGCTGCTGGCCTGCGGCAACGGCGGCAGCGCCGCCGAGGCGCAGCACCTGACCGCCGAACTGGTCGGCCGCTTCGAGGACGAGCGGCGCCCGCTGTCGGCCATCGCGCTGCACGCCGACACCTCCAGCCTGACCGCGATCACCAACGACTACGGCGCCGGCGACGCCTACGCCCGCCAGGTGCGGGCGCACGGCCGGCCCGGGGACGTGCTGATCTGCCTGTCGACCAGCGGCACCAGCCGCAATGTGGTGGCCGCCGCCGCGGCCGCCCGCGAGACGGGCATGGTCAGCTGGGCGCTGACCGGCCCGGAGCCCAACCCGCTGGCCACGGCGTGCGACGCCGCGGTGGCGGTGCCCGCGGCGCGCACCGCGACCGTGCAGGAGGTGCACCTGGCGCTGGTGCACGTGCTGTGCGGCGCGCTGGACGCCGCGCTGCGCCGCGCCGAGCGCCCGGCCGCGCAGCGCGCCCGCGACAGCGCCCTGGCCGCTCAGCCGGCGCCGACGCCGGGCCCGCGCACCGCGGCCGCCCGCGAGCGCCCCCACCCGCCCGCCCGCCGCCCCGACCAGGGGGTGCGCTCATGACCCCCGCGCCCGCCCCCGCCGCAAACCCCACCCCCGCCCGCCCAGGGGGGCGGCCCCTACATCCATTCTCGCGCCACGGCGTGCGCGCCGCGGTGGTCACCCGGCGGCTGTGGACGACTCCGCGCCGGGACGGACGGCCCTGTGGACGGCCGCCGGCCGGAACCGGCCCGGGGCGGGAGCCTCGATCGAGAGCGGGGGTGCAGCGATGAACAGGGTGAACGGCTCGGCCCGTGCCGGCGGGCCGCTGGTGGTGATCGGCGACGCGCTGCTGGACGTCGACGTGACCGGCCGCTCCGACCGCGACTGCCCCGACGCGCCCGCGCCGGTGTTCGACGTGGCCGCCGAGCACGAGCGCCCGGGCGGCGCCGCGCTCGCCGCCGTGCTCGCCTCGGCCGAGAGGGCCGGCCGCGAGGTCGTGCTGGTGTGCGGGATCGGCGAGGACGAGGCGGGCCGCCGCCTGGCCGGGCTGCTCGGCGGCCGGGTGCGGGTACTGCCGCTGCCGCTGACCGGCGGCACGCCCGTCAAGGCGCGGATGCTCGCCGGCGACCGCACCGTGGTCCGGGTGGACCGGGGCGACGGCCGGGTGGCCGCCGGCCCGCTGAGCCCGCGCGTCTCCGTCGCCGTGCAGGGCGCCGCCGCGATCCTGGTCTCCGACTACGGCCGCGGCGCCGCCGCGCATCCCGCGCTGCGCTCGCTGCTGTGCCGCCGCCCGGCCGGCGTGCCGCTGGTCTGGGATCCCCACCCCCGCGGCGCCGAGCCGGTGCCCGGCGCCGACCTGGTCACCCCCAACGCGGCCGAGGCCGCCGTGTTCGCCGGCGCCGCCGAGGAGCCCGAGCCCGGCCGGGCCGGCGCGGTCGCCGCCCGGCTGGCGGAGCGCTGGTCGGCCGGGGCGGTCGCCGTCACCCTCGGTCCGCACGGCGCCGCCCTGGCCGGCGACGGCCTGCCGCCCCGGCTGCTGGCCGCCGAGGCCGCCGACGCCGCCGACAGCTGCGGAGCGGGCGACCGCTTCGCGGCCGCCGCCGCGTCCCGGCTGGCCGAGGGCCGCCCGGTGCCCGACGCGGTGCGCGCCGCCGTCGACGCGGCCGGCCGCTTCGTCGCGGAGGGGGCCGCCAGCGCCGTGGCCGCGCCCCGCAGGCCCGCTCCGGCGCCGGCCGCGTCCGGCCCGTCCGACATCGGCGCGCTGCGCGCCCGCACCGACGCGCTGCGCGCGCACGGCGGCCGCGTCATCGCCACCGGCGGCTGCTTCGACGTGCTGCACGCCGGACACGTCAGCCTGCTGACCCGCGCCCGCGAACTCGGCGACTACCTGATCGTCTGCGTCAACGACGACGCCTCGGTGACCCGGCTGAAGGGGGCGGGCCGCCCGATCCTGCCGGTCGCCGACCGGGTGCGGGTGCTCACCGCGCTGGAGTGCGTCGACGCCGTCGCCGTCTTCGGCGAGGACACCCCCGCCGCGCTGCTCGACCGGCTCCGCCCCGACGTGTGGGTCAAGGGCGGCGACTACCGGCCCGGCCAGCTCGCCGAGGCGGCCACGGTGCGCCGCTACGGCGGCGAGATCGCGCTGATCCCGCTGCTGGCCGGTCGCTCCACCACCCGCATGGTCACCGCCATCCGGGCCACCGCGCCCTGACCCGGCCCCGACCCAGGACCACCAGACAGGAGAGAGCACCAGACCATGGCACTCGGAAACGTCCTCATCACCGGAGGCGCCTCCGGCCTGGGCGCGGCGACCGTCGAGGCCGTCGCCAAGGCCGGCGGCCAGCCGCTGATCATCGACCGCACCCAGCCCGACGGCGACGTGCCCTACGCCCGCGCCGACCTCGCCGACCGCCTGCAGGCCGAGCGGGCGGTGCACCAGCTGGCCGCCGACGCGGGCGGCCTGGACGCCGTGTTCACCGCCGCGGGGATCGACGCCTGCGGCCCGCTCGGCTCGGTGCCCGGCGCCGAGTGGGAGCGGGTGGTGCAGGTGAACCTGCTCGGCACCGCCTCGGTGGTGCGGGCCGCGCTGCCCTACCTGGAGGAGTCGCACGGCACCGTGGTGACCTGCGCCTCCACCCTCGGCCTGCGGGTCGCGGCCGACGCCACCGCCTACTGCGCCGCGAAGTTCGGCGTGGTGGGCTTCACCCGGGCGCTGGCCATGGAGACCGCCGGGCGCGTCGGCGTCACCATGCTGATCCCCGGCGGGATGCACACCGCCTTCTTCGACGGCCGCACCGAGCAGTACAAGCCCCCGGCCGACGCCCGGCTGAACCGGCCGGAGAACGTCGCGCAGGCCGTGGTCTTCGCGCTCAGCCAGCCGCCAGGCTGCGAGGTGCGCGAACTCGTGGTCTGCCCCTCGGAGGAGACCTCGTGGCCGTAGCCGGGGGCCGCGAGCCCGCCGCGCAGCCGCCGCGGGTTCCCGCGCAGGACGGCTCGCCCGCCGTCCTGGTCCTGCGCGCCCTGGGCCTGGGCGACCTGCTCACCGGGGTGCCGGCGCTGCGCGGCCTGCGCCGCCGCTTCCCCCGCCACCGCATCGTGCTGGCGGCGCCGCTGGCCCTGGCCGATCTGGCGCTGGCCACCGGGGCGGTCGACGCGCTGGTGCCCACCCGCGGCCCGGTCCCGCCGCCGTGGCGGGGCCGTCCGCCGGAGCTGGCGGTGAACCTGCACGGGCGGGGGCCCCAGAGCATCGCCGCGCTGAAGGCCCGCTCGCCGGGCCGGCTGTGGAGCCACGCCTGCGGCGCCCACCCGGACGTGGCCGGCCCGTCCTGGCCCGCCGAGGTGCACGAGACGGACCGCTGGTGCGCGCTGCTGCACTACTACGGGGTAGCGGCCGACCCCACGGACCTGCGGCTCACCCCTCCCGACGCCGTCGGGCGGCCCGGCGCGGTGGTGGTGCACCCCGGCGCCGCGCACGAGGCGCGCCGGTGGCCGGTGCTGCGCTTCGCCGAGGTCGCCAAGCACCTGGCCGCCCGGGGCGAGGCGGTCGTGGTGACGGGCTCGGCCGCCGAGCGGCCGCTGGCCGAGCGGATCGCCCGCGTCGCGCGCCTGCCGGGGCGCGCGGTGCTGGCGGGCGGCACCAATGTGGCCCGGCTGGCGGCACTGGTGGCCGGTGCTTCCCTGGTCATCTGCGGGGACACCGGAGTCGCGCATCTGGCCACGGCCTTCGGCACCCCGTCGGTGGTGCTGTTCGGACCGGTTTCGCCCCGCCTGTGGGGCCCGCGGATCGACCACGAGCTGCACGCCTCGCTGTGGGCGGGCCGCATCGGCAGCCCCTTCGGCGACCGCCTGGACAGCGGCCTCGCGCAGATCGGCACCGACCAGGTCATCGCGGCCGCGGAGCGGCTGCTGGACGCCCGCGCCGCGGCGCGGCGGCCACCGGAGACCACGAGCGTGGAAGGAGCCGGCCATGTCCGAGGCTGAGACCAGCGGTGAGCGGCGGCAGGAGACCCGGCGCGCGCCCCGGTGGCGCGAGGACGCCGGTTCCGAGGGGCAGCGGCCGGTGCGCCGCGCCGTGATCACCGGCGGCGCGGGCTTCCTCGGCTCGCACGTGTGCGAGCGGCTGCTCAACCTGGGCCTGCACGTGGTGTGCATGGACAATTTCCTCACCGGCTCGGCCGCCAATGTGGCGCACCTGATGGACCGGCCGGCCTTCCGGCTGGTGGAGTGCGACCTCACCGCCTTCGTGCACGTCCCCGGCGACGTCGACCTGGTGATGCACCTGGCCTCGGCCGCCTCGCCCGCCGACTACCTGAAGCTGCCGATCGAGACGCTCAAGGTCGGCGGCCTGGGCACGCTGCACGCGCTCGGCCTGGCGCGGGAGAAGAAGGCCCGGTTCATCCTGGCCTCGACCAGCGAGGTCTACGGCGATCCCCAGCAGCACCCGCAGCGCGAGGACTACTGGGGCAATGTGAACCCGGTGGGGCCGCGCAGCGTGTACGACGAGGCCAAGCGGTACGCGGAGTCGCTGACGACCGCCTACCGGATGGCGCGCGGCTCCGACACCGGCATCGCGCGCATCTTCAACAGCTACGGGCCCAGGATGCGGCCCGACGACGGCCGCGCCATCCCCACCTTCATCCGGCAGGCCCTGCTCGGCGAGCCGATCACCGTCACCGGCGACGGCTCGCAGACCCGGTCCATCTGCTACGTCGACGACACGGTCGCCGGGCTGCTCGCCCTGGCCTTCAGCGACGTGTCGGGGCCGGTCAACATCGGCAATCCCGACGAGCTGTCCATGCGCGAGCTGGCCGAGATGATCCGCGGCCTGACCGGCTCGTCCTCGGAGATCCGCTACGTGGAGCGGCCGGTGGACGACCCCGCCGTGCGCCGCCCCGACACCGGCCTGGCCGAGCGGGTGCTGGGCTGGCGGGCCCGGGTGCCTCCCGAGGACGGGCTGCGCCGGACCATCGACTGGCTCGCCCGCGAGCTCAGCGGCGACGCGGCGGCCGAGGCGAGCTGAGGGGCGCGCCGGCCCGCCCCCGGGCCGCGCACCGGCCACCCGACCCCGACCCCGATCCCGACGAATGGAGCATCCCGATGGCGGCGCAGCACCCCGACCGGCGGCCCGGCGGGCCCGCGGACGAGGCGGACGAGGACGGGCGGGACCGCCCGCTGGCGGACCGGCGCTCCCCCGGCTCGGCGCCCCCAGGCGACGAGCCGGACTTCGCCGAGGAGGACACCCCCTCGCGCACCGACCCGCCCGACCAGATGGACGAGGACCCCGAGGACTCCGCCGCGGAGCCCCCGACGCGGGCCTGAGCGGCCGCGCCGCCGCTCAGCCGCCGTTGCCGGCGCCGTTGTTGTCGTAGCGGGAGACGATCTCGGTGGCCAGGTCGCGCAGCTTGATGTTGCGGTTGTTGGAGGCGCGGCGCAGGATGCTGAAGGCCTGCTCGGTGCCGCACTGCGACTGCGCCATGATCACCCCGATGGCGTGGTCGATGACGGCACGCGACTCCAGGGCCTGCTCCAGCTGCGCGGCCAGCGCCCGCGCCTCGGCGTAGCGGCGCATCCCGATGATGGTGGCGGTCGCGGGCGAGGAGAACAGCACCAGGAATGCCTCGTCCAGCGCGTCGAAGCCGTCGACGTCGGCGCTGGCCAGGTTGAGCGCCCCCACCGGCCGGCCGGCGACGCCCAGGCCGACCGACAGGTAGCTGCGCATGCCGTAACCGAGGGCCAGCGAGGTGAACTTGGGCCAGCGCTCGGCGGCCTCGGCCAGGTCGCAGCGGTTGGTTGTCTGGTTGCGGGCGGCGTCCAGGCAGGGCCCGTCGTCGACGTCGTACTGCTGCCGGTCGACCTCGCGCATCCGGTCGTCGGTCGCCGCGCGGGTGGCGGCGGCGCCGGACCCGTCCAGCACCGTGACGCTGGCGGCGGTGCAGCCCGGGATGGCGTGCAGCGCCAGCTCGACCACCCGGTCCAGGGTCGCGCCGAAGGACTCCTCCTCGGTGAGGACCGTCGCCAGCTCGGTCAGCGCGGCCACCACCTCGTCGCCGCGCTGGGAGATCAGCTCACCCGCGTTGTCACGCGTGTCGGTCATGCGACGCCCCTGTTCCGTATCAGGGGCCGGCACCAGGAGGTGCCGGCCCCGACCGCGGGCGTGCTCGACCGCGGAGTTCCTACCGTTCTTCGGTGAGCTTAACCCTCAGCGTCTGCAGAGTCTGCGCGAGAAGCCGCGAAACGTGCATCTGAGACAAACCCACTCGATCGGCGATCTCCGCCTGGGTCATGTTGCCGAAGAAGCGCAGCAGGAGGATCCGGCGCTCGCGGACCGGTATGTCCTCCAGCGCGACCATCAGCGCTTCGTGATCGACGACACGTTCGATCGCGGCGTCGGCCTCGCCCAGGGTCTCGCCCAGGGTGGTGTCCTCGTCCTCGGCGCCGTAGGGCACGTCGAGCGAGAGGGCGCTGTAGGCGGCGGAGGCGTCCAGGAGCTCGATCGTCTCCTCCTCCGTCATCTCCAGCGCGACCGCGATCTCCTTGACCGTGGGCGAGCGCCCTTCCTTCTGGGTGAACTCGGCCACGGTCCGGTTCAGTTCCGCGCGCTTCTCCTGGTGCTTGCGCGGTACGCGCACCGCCCAGGTCCGGTCGCGGAAGTGCCGTTTGACCTCTCCGGTCATCATCGGCAGGGCGTAGGCCATGAAGTCCTTGCCGAACTGCGGGTCGAAGCCGTTGATGGCCTTCATCAGACCCACGAGCGCGGCCTGCTGCAGGTCCTCCAGCGGTTCGCCCCGGTTGCGGTAGCGGCGGGCGATGTGCCGCGCCACGGGTGCGTGCATCTCCACCAACTGGCGGCGGACGTCTTCGGCGCCCGGGTCGCCCTCTGGCATCCGTTCGAGTGTCGCCAGCATCCGGGCGGCTCGCGACCGCTCCTCCTGCCGGTCCGGCGGCGGCCCGCTTCTGGAGCCCGCGTGCTGGTGGTGCCGGTTCTTGCTCTTCGGGTGCTTGACGGTGGTCGTCGTACCTGCCATCGCTGGTACCTCGTCACAATTGCCGTGCGCACCGGTCGTTCTGGTACGGCTGTTTGCCGACAGACGACGTGCCGCACCGCGACCGCCCTCGCGAACAGGGCGCGAACGAGCACCTCAGCGTGAACCGGGGCGCTCCTGGGCGATGCGGATCCCCGGGATCGACGAATAGTTCGACACGCCCCGCTGCTGGAGCGATCCGTCGGTCCGAGATCGGCACGATCGGCTGGAACGGGGCCTCGCTGCTGGACCCCCGGTGCAACACTGCCGAGTCTAGGAAGGCCGAGCGTGTCTGTGAAGGGTCACGCACCGGGTTTCTCGCCACGAGCCCCCAGGTGTGGACATATCGCCTACACATGTCGTGCATGTCAGGACACGTGCCGGGCAGGGGCGCGGAGATGCCGTCCGCCGCACCCGCGGCGTGCGGCCGGTGCGACCGGTTCGGCGCTCTTTGACCCCGGGCGCCGGGCGGTTCCCCTCGGCTGATAGTTCGCGACCTGCGACGACACCGGAGGACAGGCATGCGCACTCCGCGGTCCGCACCCGCTCCGCACCGCGGCGACGGCGCCGCCCGGCCGCTCCCGCGCGGCGCGGGGCCGCCGAAGGCCGCCGGAGACGCGGGCGGCGGCGCCCGGACGAGTGTGGTGATCGCCACTCGCGACCGCCGCGACGAACTGCTGGAAACCCTGGACCGCCTCGCCGCCCTGCCCGAGCGGCCGCCGGTGGTGGTGGTAGACAACGGCTCCGCCGACGGCACCCCGGCCGCGGTGCGGGCGGCCTTCCCGCGGACCGACGTGGTCGCGCTCGGCCGCAACAGGGGCGCGGTCGCGCGCAATGTCGGCGTCCTGCGGGCCCGTACCCGCTACGTCGCCTTCTGCGACGACGACTCCTGGTGGGAGCCGGGCGCGCTGGACCGCGCGGCCGACGCCTTCGACGCCTGCCCGGCGCTGGGCCTGCTGGCCGCGCGCACGCTCGTCGGGGAGCGGGCCGAGACCGATCCGGTCAGCACGGCCATGGCCGCCAGCCCGCTGCGCGACCGCGACGGCGTGCCCGGCACGCCGGTGCTGGGCTTCCTGGCCTGCTCCGCGGTGGTGCGGCGCGACGCCTTCCTGTCGGTGGGCGGCTTCAGCGAACTGCTCTTCTTCGCCGGCGAGGAGTCCGTCGTCGCCTTCGACCTGGCCGCCGCGGGCTGGCTGCTGCGCTACCGCCCCGACGTGCTGGCCCACCACCGCCCCTCCCCTGCGCGTCCGCCGGCCCGCAGCCGGCTCGCCCTGCAGCGGCGCAACGCGCTGCTGTCGGCCTGGCTGCGGCGCCCGGTGCGCACCGCGCTGGCCGCGACCGGCGCGCTCGCCGGCGAGGCCGTCCGCGACCCGGCCTCGCGTGCGGCGCTGGCCGCTGCGGCGGCGCGGCTGCCCGCCGCGCTGCTGGCCCGCCGGCGGCTGCCGGCGCCGGTCGAGCACGACCTGCGGATCCTGGCCGCCGCGGAGCCGCCGGCATGAGCGGCGCCCGCGCGGCCGCCGCGTCCGTGCCGCGGGCCCGCTCCCCCGGCCCGGCGCCACGCGGGTTGACAGGCGGCCGCGCAGGTACGGTGAGTGGGACGCCAGATGGAGGTTTGCGGCCTGTGCGTCAGGCAAACGGCGAACGAGGTATCGATCCCGCACTAGGGAGGATCCGGTGAGCGAGCTGACGGCGCGCTTCCTGGTCCAGCGCTTGCGCGACTGGGACGTGGGCCACCTGTTCGGCTGCGAGGGCACCGGGCCCGGCCCCGTCGCAGCCGCGATCAGCGCCGCGGGGGATCCGATCCGGTACGTGTCCTGCGCGGACGAGGAGTTCGCGATGATGCAGGCGGTCGGGTACGCCAAGTTCAGCGGGAAGCCGGGCGTCTGCCTGGCCGACGGCTTCTCCGGTGCCGTCCGGCTGCTCAACGGACTCTACGACGCCGCGCTCGACCGCGTTCCCGCCGTCGCCGTCGTCGACGCGCGCGGAGGCCGCCGGGCCGGCACCGACCTGCGCGGGCTGTTCCGTGAGGCAGTCGGCGACCGCACCTACCTGGCCGCCACCCCCGACGAGCTTCCCGGGCAGCTCGACCGCGCGCTGCGCGGCGCGCTGGCCGACGGGCGCCCGGCCGCGCTGCTGCTGCCCGACGCGAGACCCTCGGCCCCGGCGGCCGGGCGGCGCGACCCGCCACGGCCGCGCCTGGGCGCGGTGGGCTTCACCCCGCCGGTCAGCACCGCGATCGAGCGCGAGGTCTCGCGGGCGGCCGACATCATCGACTCCGGCGACCGCGTCGTCCTGATGGTCGGCCCCGGCGCCGCGGACGCCGCGGCCGAGGTCAGGGAGCTGGCCGAGATCACCCGGGCCGGCATCGCCAAGGTGCCGCTGGGCAAGGACGTGCTCGCCGACGACCTCCCCTACGTCACCGGCACCCTCACCGCCGACATCGACGGCCCCTGCAATGAGCTGCTGCGCGACTGCGACACCCTCGTCATCATCGGCTCCGGCCCGGCCGCCACTCCGGTGGTGCCCTGGTCGGGCCGGCGCGCCGTGCAGATCGACCGCGACGCGGCCGGCATGGGCACCCCGTACCCCACCGAGGTGAACCTGGTCGGCGACGCCCGCAGCACGCTGCGCGCGCTGCTGTGGCGGCTGGACGGCAGCTCGCGCCGCCCCGGCCGGCACCGCTGGCGGCGGCGGGTCGAGGCCGAGGCGGCCCGCTGGTGGCGCTCGGTGGACGGCCACCCGCCCTACCCGGCCGGCCTGGAGGCGCCGATGCGCGTCTGCCAGGAGCTGTCCGTGCGGCTGCCGGACAACGCCGTGGTGACCGCGGAGCCGGGCCTGGCCGGCACCGGCTACACCCAGGTGCTGCGCTTCGGCAGCGGTATGCGCGGCTCGCTGTCGAGTTCGCTGGCGGCCGTCGGCACCGGTCTGCCGTACGCGCTCGGCGCCAAGTTCGCTGCTCCGGACCGCCCGGTGATCGCGCTCGCCGACGAAAAGGCGATGCGGGCCAACGGCCTGGCCGGGCTGCTGGCGATCAGCGGCCACCACCGCCGGTGGGACGATCCCCGGCTGGTGCTCTGCCTGCTCGGCGAGGGCGACGGCGGTGCCGGTGAGGGTGACGGCGGTGCCGGTGAGCCTGCCGGCGGCGGCTCGCCGAGCCCGGTCGACTTCGCCGCGCTGGCCCGCTCGGTCGGCATCGAGGGCATCACCGTCACCGGGGCCGACGACCTCGGCGCGGCCTGGGACCGCGCCCTGGCCGCGCGCCGGCCCGTCCTGCTGGACGCCCGCGGCACCGGCGCCGCGGCGCGGCCGCGGCGGCGCACCGCCTCGCGCGGCGGCTCCGTGAGCGCATGAAGGCGCGCGGCGCCGGGTAGCCGCCTCTCCAACCCGCCGGAGCACCCGAGGACCGCGGGAGTTCTCCGGCGGCCCGAGCACCGGAGAGGAGCCACCAGAGATGGCTGAGAAGGTACGCGACGTGATGACGGCCGACCCCGCCACCCTCGGCCGCCGCGCCCCCGTCACCGAGGCCGCGCGGGTGATGCGCGACAGCGGCGTGGGCGATGTGCTGGTCGTCGACGACGACATGCTCTACGGGGTGGTCACCGACCGCGACATCGTGGTGCGGGGCGTCGCCGAGGCGCGCGACCCGGGCAGTACGACCGTCGAGGCGCTGTGCAGCTCCGACATCGCGGTCGTCGCCCCCGACGACGACGTGAAGAAGGCGGTGCGCCTGATGCGGGAGCGGGCGGTGCGCCGGCTGCCCGTGGTGGACGACGACCGGCTGGTCGGCGTCGTCTCCATCGGCGACCTGGCGGTCGACCGCGACCCGGGCTCGGCGCTGGCCGACATCAGCGCTTCCAGCCCCAACGAGTGACGGGAGCGCGAGCGCGCCGACCGGGATCCGAGAGGGGGATCAGATGGCGCACCGGACGAGCGACCCGGAGGTCGAGGAGCTGTGGCGGCGCTTCCACGGCGCGGTGAACATGACCGGCCACGAGCTGCGCACCTGGCTGATGACCGAGCGCTCCGGCGAGGACGCGTTCCGCCCCGACCCCGATCTGGGCGTGTCCGAACTGGGCCGGAGCGTGCTCCGAGTGCTGAACAAGCGGCAGGTCGACCTGACCGCCGAGGACCTGGCCACCATGCGCACCGCGCTGCGGGTGGTCGACTCCCAGCTGGCCCGTCCCCGGCCCGAGGACGACGACTGGCGGCACCGGCTGATGTCCGTGGGGCACGATCCGCTCCGCCCGGACTCGGCCCGGCCCGGTGAGTCCGCGGACCTTCCGGAGGACTGAGGCGGCGGCGCCCGGTCCGCGACCGCGGACCGGATCGACCGAACTGGAGGTAGCCATGGCACAGCCGACGTTCATCGAGGTGCAGAAGACGCTGTCGGGGGTCGACTACCCGGTCGACCGGGACGGCCTGGTGCGGCACGCCCGCAGCCACCAGGCGAGCGACGACATCGTGCGGCTGCTGGAGCGGATCCCGAACCAGACCTACGACGGGCCGACGGCGGTCAGCGCCGCCGTCACCCAGGAGTCGGGCGGCGGCTGAGCGGACCGGCCTCCCGCGACCGGGCCCGCCACCCCGCGGTGGCGGGCCCGGCGCATGCCTGGACCCATTAACAACTCTTTGTAATCATTGCGTCGCTCTACGTGCACTCCGGGTAGCGCTCCGCTTGTCCGAACGGCCACCGACACCAGGAGCCTCCGTGCCCTCGCTCGCCGCCGCACTCGTCCTACTCCTCGTCCTGCTGCCCGCCTCCTCGACCGCCTGGCCCTCCACCGCGCCCTCGGGCGCCGAGCGGCCCGTGTACCGGATCACCCTGGTGACCGGGGACGTGGCCACCGTCGTCGGCGAGCCGTCCGACCCGAACGCCGAGGTGGAGGTGCGGGCCGCGCCCGACCGCGCCGGGGTGGACTTCGCCGTCGACCGCGGGCCCGGCGGAGAGCTGCGGGCGGTGCCCTCCGACGCCGCGCTGCTGATCGGCTCCGGCCGGCTCGACCCGCGCTTCTTCAACCTGACCCAGCTGGTGGCCTGGGACTACCACGACGCGGCCAGCACGGAGATCCCGGTGATGGCCGAGGGCGCGGCCGGGCGCGGCCGCGGCATCGGCGCCCTGGCCGACCGGCCGATCGGCGGCGGCGGGCTGACCGCGGGCAGCGTGCCCAAGCGCGAGGCGGCCGCGGCCTGGGCGGCCGGGGACGCCGCCGGCGGACGGCTGCCCGGGGCCGAGCGGCTGTGGCTGGACGGCAGGGTCCAGGCGCAGCTGGAGACCAGCACCGCGCAGGTCGGCGCCCCGCGCGCCTGGGAGGCCGGGCTGACCGGCGAGGGCGTCACCGTCGCGGTGCTCGACACCGGGGTGGACGCCGGCCATGTGGACCTGGCCGGGCGGGTGGCGGCCGAGCGCAACTTCACCGACTCGCCCTACGACCACGACCTGCACGGCCACGGCACGCACGTCGCGTCCATCCTGGCCGGCTCGGGCGCCGCCTCCGACGGCGCGCGCCAGGGCATGGCGCCCGAGGCCCGGATCGTCTCGGGGAAGGTGCTCGACGACGAGGGGCACGGCACCGAGTCCGGCATCATCGCCGGGATGGAGTGGGCGGCCGGTGAGGCCGGGGCCCGGGTGGTCAACCTCAGCCTGGGCGGGCCGGCCTGGTTCTCGGGCGACCCGATGTCGGAGGCGGTGGCCCGCCTCACCGAGGAGACGGGCGCGCTCTTCGTCGTGGCGGCCGCGAACTTCGGGCCGGCGCCGGGCACGGTCGGCGTGCCGGCGATGGCCCCGCAGGCGCTGACCGTGGGGGCGGTGGACGACGACGACGCGGTGGCGGACTTCTCCAGCCGGGGACCGGCGCTCAGCGGCGACCGGCTCAAGCCGGAGCTGACCGCGCCCGGGGTGCGGATCTGGGCGGCGCGCGGCGACGGCACCCAGATGGGCTCGCCCGAGGGCGAGTACACCGCGGCCTCGGGCACCTCGATGGCGGCGCCGCACGCAGCCGGGGCGGCCGCGCTGCTGGCCCAGCGGCGCCCGGACTGGACCGCCGCCCAGCTGAAGTCGGCGCTGATCGCCGCCACCTTCCAGCCCGAGGAGTTCAGCCCGCTGGAGCACGGGACCGGGCGGCTGGACGTGGCGGCCGCCCTCGAGCAGACCGTCATCGAGGAGGACGGCACCCGCCACCTCGTGCTGGCCGCCGGACCCGCGCCGGCCGGCTCCCGGCGCGAGGACGCGGCCGAGCAGCGGCTGCGCTACCGCAACCTCGGCGACGAACCGGTGCGGCTGCGGCTGTCGGCGAGCAGTGTGGCGGGCGACGGCGAGCCGGGCCCCGAGAACCTGGTGGCCTTCGAGGCCGAGACGGTCACGGTGCCGGCCGGCGGCACCGCCACCGTCGGCTACACCGTCGACACGAGCGGGCAGCCGCCCGGCTACCTCAGCGGCGTCATCACCGGCACCGCCGACGGCACCGCGGTGCGGACCGGCTTCAGTGTGGAGGTGGTCGCGCTGACGCCCGACACCGCGCCGCTGGCGGCGTACGGCGCCGCGGCCTGACGGAGGGTCGCCCGGGCCGGTCCGGCGCAGGCGCGATCCGGGCGCGGCGGCACGCAACACGCCGCCGCGTTCGCGGAAGCCTCCCTCCGCCGCCGCCCGGCGCGCAATATCGTCGGTCCGCACGGGTAGTCCGTCCGCCGCGCGGCGCGGATGCCGCGCGGCCCCTCGCCACCGACCATGGAGTTCGCCGTGACGCAGACCCCCAAGCCGCCCTCCCCCTACGACTTCCTGCCGCAGCTGCCGGGATTCTCGCTGACCAGTACCGATGTCGTCGACGGCCAGACCCTGCCGCAGGCCCAGGTCAGCGGCCGGATGGGCGCGGGGGGCGGCGATGTGTCCCCGCAGCTGACCTGGTCGGGCTTCCCCGACTCCACCCGGAGCTTCGCGGTCACCGTCTTCGACCCCGACGCCCCCACCGCCAGCGGCTTCTGGCACTGGGCCGTCTTCAACATCCCGCTGGCCGTGACCGAGTTGCCCAGCGGCGCGGGCGCCGGCGTGGCGGCCGGGCTGCCGGCCGAGGCGGTCACCCTCGCCAATGACGCGGGCTCGGCCGACTACGTCGGCGCCGCGCCCCCGCAGGGCCACGGCCCGCACCGCTACTTCATCGCGGTGCACGCGGTCGGGGTGGACCGCCTGGACGTGCCGGCCGACGCCTCGCCCGCCTTCCTCGGCTTCAACCTCTTCTCCCACGCGGTGGGCCGCACCCTGCTGGTGCCCGTCTACGAGCAGTAGGCCGCGGTTCCCGCCCATAACGCTCAAAATTCATGTTCGATCGAACGAGGCCGTCCGGAACATCGGACGGCCTCGTCGCGTTGGCGATACCCGGGGTTGATGCCGGCGTAATGCACAGAGTCACACACCCTGCGGTTGGCGTTTGAACAAAATCTGTGTTCGAATGAACCAGTGGATAGTTCAGAACGTCTTCGCACGATCATCGATGTCCTGCAGACCGTCGACCGGGTGACCGTCGCCGAGCTCTCGGACCGCACCGGCAGCTCGGAGATGACCATCCGGCGCGATCTGGAGCAGCTGGCCGTGCAGGGGGTCGTCAAGCGGGTCCGCGGCGGGGCCATCAGCCTGCTGCTGCGCGGTGAGGAAGCGCCGTTCGCCCTGCGCCAGGGCGACGCCGCCGACGCCAAGCGGCGGATCGCGGCCGAGGTCGACGCCCTGGTCTCCGACGGCGAGGCGGTGCTCCTCGACGCCGGCACCACCTGCCTGGAGGTGGCCCGCACCCTGGCGGGGCGCCGGCTCACCGTGATGCCGCTCTCCCTGCACGGGGCGAGCGTGCTCAGCGCCGAGCCCGCCACCCAGCTGCTGCTGCCCGGCGGCGAGGTGCGCCCCGGCGAGCAGTCCTTCGTCGGGCACATGACCGAGGCGGCGGTGCGCAGCCTGCGCTTCGACACCGCGGTGATCGGCAGCTGCGGGATCTCCCCGGAAGACGGACTGATGTACCACCACCTCCCGGAGGTCGCGATCAAGCAGGCCGCGATCGACTCGTCCCGGCGGGTCATCGTGGCGGCGGACGCGAGCAAGTTCCAGCGGACGGCCTTCGGCCGGGTGTGCGACATCCGGCAGGTCGACGCGGTGGTGACCGACGCCCATGAAGACAACGAGACGGTGGTCCGACTGCGGGCCGCAGGAATCACGGTGCGCTGTGTCTGATGCGATTCGACGACTCCGGCCCGCACGGCCGGACGGGGCGCCTCGTCGCGCCCGGGTGGCCGTCGCCCTCTACTTCCTGCTGTGCGGCGCCATCATGGCGACCTGGACGGTGCGGCTGCCCGCCATCAAGGAGAACCTCCAGCTGACCGACGGCCAGATCAGCCTCGGGCTGCTGGCCATGACCGGCGGCGCCTTCGCCGCCATGCAGTTCGCCGGGGTGCTGGTCGACCGGGTGGGCAGCCGCCCTGTCACGGCGATCGGCGTGACGGCCGCGCTGTTCGCCCTGGTCGGCCCCGGCCTGGCCACCTCGCTGCCCACGCTGATGGTGCTGCTGCTGGTGCTCGGCGTCTTCCAGGGCCTGGGCAACGTGGCCATGAACGTGCAGGCCGTGCAGGTCGAACGGGCCTACCGGCGGCCGATCATGTCCTCCATGCACGCGGTCTTCAGCCTGGGCGGGCTCGCCGGCGCCCTCTACGGCGGCGCAGCGGCGGGCCTGGGCCTGTCCCCGCTGGCCACCTTCGCGCTGGCCGGCGCCGTGCTGGTGCCGGTGTCGCTGCTGGCCGCCCGCCACCTGCTCCCCGGCACCACCGCCGCCAAGCCCCGCCCCGCAGCGGCCGAGGCGGCCCAGGCACCGCAGCGCGGCGCGCTGGCCGGCTGGACGCCGCTGCTCGCCCTGATGGGCGTGGTGAGCATGTTCTGCCTGATCGGCGAGGGCGCCGCCGCGGACTGGAGCGCGGTGTACCTGCGCGACACCCTGCACAGCACCGAGGCCGTCGCCGCCCTGGGCTACGCCGCCTTCTCGGTCACCATGACCACGGGACGCCTCGTCGGCGACCGGCTGGCCGCCGCCTTCGGCGCCGTCAACCTGGTCCGCGCGGGCGGCACGCTGGCCGCGGCCGGACTGGGCGCGGCGCTGCTGGTCCCGTCGCCGTGGCTGGCCATCGCCGGCTTCGGCGCCTTCGGCCTGGGCCTGTCGTGCATCGTGCCGCAGGTCTTCACCGCGGCCGGCAACATCGACCCGGCCCGCGCCGGGCGCAACATCGCCCGGGTCTCCGGCTTCGGCTACCTCGGCCTGTTCAGCGGGCCGGTGCTGATCGGCGCGCTCGCCGAGCTGACCAGCCTGCGGCTGGCCCTGGCCGCGCCCGCGCTGCTCGCCCTAGTGGCCGTCGCCGCCGCGGGTGCGCTGCGCCGCCCCGCCGCCCGCCGCGGCGACGAGGCCGTGGATCATGGGTCCGACGACCTTCCCGCACCGCAGGAGCGGCCCGCCCCGGTCGCCGTCCCCCAGGAGGCATCATGACGACGCTCCCGCCCGTCGGCGCGGTCCTGTTCGACTACGGCTGCGTGATCTCCGTCGACCAGCCCGCCGCGGCCGTCGCCGAGATCGAGCGGCTGGCCGGAGTGGAGCCGGCCGCGCTGTGGAGCGCCTACTGGGGCGAGCGCCTGGCCTACGACGCGGGCGCCTACACCGCCGACGGCTTCTGGTCGCGGCTGGCCAAGCTGACCGGCGCCGACTGGCCGGCCGCCCGCAGGCAGCAGCTGTGGGCCGCCGACGTGGCCAGCTGGAGCCATATCGACCCCGAGGCGGTGGAGCTGATCGAGGAGCTGGCCGCCGACGGCGTGCGGCTGGCGCTGCTGTCCAACGCGCCGCACGATATGGCCGCGCTGCTGCGCAGCTCGCCGGTGGCCGAGCGCTTCGAGCGGCTGTTCTTCAGCTGCGACCTCGGGCTCACCAAGCCCGACCCGGCGATCTACCGGCATGTGCTGGCGGAGCTGGCCGTGGAGCCGTCGGAGCTGGTCTTCGCGGACGACCGCGCCGAAAACGTCGCCGCGGCGGCCGCACTGGGCATCCGGGCGCACCACCACGCCGGGGTGGCGGGCCTGCGGGCGGCGCTGGGCCGCTGAGACCGGGCGCGAGCCTTGAGACGGCCGGAGGCCGGGACCGATCGATCGGTCCCGGCCTCCGGTGCGTCGGAGCACGGCCGGTGGGTGGCACCGCGCCGCTGCCACCCACCGTCTTCGCCACGGTACGTCATCAAGTGATCACACTGCGATGGCCGGAGTGCCGGTGTAGCGCAGGTCACTCCGCCGGGCGGCGGCTATCCGGCGTGCAGCCAGCGCACCGGGGCGCCCTCGCCCGCGTAGCGGAAGGGTTCGAGCTCGGCGTCCCAGGCCCGGCCGAGCAGCCGGGTGAGGGTGTCCTCGAGCACGGCCGTGCCGTTCGCCGCGGCGTCCATGGCGGACTGCAACTGGGTTTCGGACACGACGACGTCGCCCGAGGCGGACACGGTGGCGGCGAACACGCCCAGGGTGGGCGTGTAGCTGTAGCGAACGCCGTCGCACCCGGGACTGGCCTCCTCGGTCACCTCGTACCGAAGCAGCTGCCAGCCCTTGAGGGCGGACGCGATCGCACCCCCCGTACCCGCAGGACCCTGCCAGCTGATCTCGGCACGGTACGTACCGGGAGCGGCCGGCTGAGCCGTCCATGCGAGTGTGGCGGGCACACCGAGTACACCTGCGACCGCCCACTCGACATGTGGGCACAGAGCCGCAGGCGCGGAGTGGACGTACAAGACGCCACATGCGGACACTGGACCTCCTGATGCGTACGAGTGCGCTTCCCCGACGCTCTCGTAACTCCCCGAGGTCATGTCCACGATCTATTGTGCCCCATCCGTATCAGCCGCACCAGAGCGCGGGGGTAGATATCCCCGCGATGACCTGTAGCGGCCTCGCACCACCCCCCGTGGGACAACCATCCAACCACGGCGCACCGCCCGGCATAAGGCGGGCCGCGCAACGGACCGTGGTCGGCGCGCCCGCCGCGCCGGCGATCCCGGGCATACGGAAGCGCACCGGAAGTACATTGCGCGACATCACCGGACACTTCTGGCGTTTCCGGACCGGCGCCGGAAGTCTCGCGCCCTGAGTACGGCGGCACGGGATCATCTTTCGCTTTTCGGCCGCCCGACCGCGATTCCGCGCGCTAAGCTGGCCGGATACCACGGCCGCACGGTACGCGGAAGCCGGGCCGGCTCCGCGCCCCGCGCCCGGCACGGCGGCTTGGACACGCACTCGACCACCGCCGCGCCCGCCGTGGACCGCCGTCGGCGAGGCCGCCCGCCTGGCCGGCCCTCGCTTCGCGGACATCTCCGACGACCTCGGGATGCCCACCGGCGGCACCCGCCCCGCCCGGGGCCGGTGCCGGGCGCACCGCCGGAGCTCGACACCCGAGCCCGCGTCGCCCGTCCGAGACGACCATGCCGCCCAGGCGGCCGAGGAGAGTACGCGATGCCCGACATCGATGTGGACACCGAGGAAGCCCTGATGCGCGAGCTGCGCGACGCCGTCTCGCTGGTGCCCGGCCAGGCGGCCGCGCGCCGCTCCGCGCCCGGCCGCGCGGCCGAGACCGTGCTGGCCGAGGTCGACGCCGACTCCGACCCAGCGCCCGGCGCGGGGCCGCGCGCGCTGAGTTTCCGCGCGCCCGGCCTGCTGGTGGAGCTGGAGGTCACCCCGCACGACGAGCGCCGCGACGTGGCCGGCCACCTGACCCCGCCCGTCCCGGGCAGCGTCGAGGTGCGCTGGCCGGGCGGCGGTGTGCGCTGCACCCCGGACCTGTCGGGCTACTTCTCCGTCGCCGACGTGCCGGCCGGGCCGGTCAGCCTGCTCTGCCGGCTGGGCGGCACGGCGCCGGTCACCACCAGCTGGCTCAGCCTCTGAGGAACGGACGCTCAGCGGGCGGGCGCTCAGGTGTCCGCCCGCTCGCGGAACACCAGCGCCGCGCCCATCGCCTCGGCCGACGGCACCGTCAGCTCGCCCGCGCCCGTCTCGGTGAAGGGCACGCCCGCCGCGGCCAGGTGGGCGCGGGCGGCCGCGATGTCGCGCACGGCCACGGCGCAGGAGACGAACGCGGGCAGCGCGGCGGGCCGCTCGCCGGGCAGCACCTCGGGTAGGCCGGTGTCGCCGACCACGACCAGCCGCGAGCGGCCCAGGGCGAAGACGCGGGCCGGTCCGGCCGGGCGGGCCGGGCGGGCCGGGCGGCCCAGGTAGCCGGCGTAGCGGCGCTCGGCCTCGGCCAGCTCCGCCGCGGGCACGCACAGCACCGCCTCGACCAGGTCCACGGCGCCGTTGGGGTGGGCGGCGGCGGATTCGGCGGCCGGCCCGCCCGGGTCCTCGGCGATGGCCAGCCGGCCTTCGGGCGTCCGCCCGCCGGCGCCGTCGATCTCCAGGTAGCCGACCGGGACCGTGCCGCCGTCCGCCGCCGGGCGGCGCAGTCGATGCACGCCCGAGTGCGGCACTCCGGCCGCCGTCAGCCGCGCCGCCGCCGCGTCGGCGTCGGCGGTGCGGAAGACCGCGATGTGCAGACCCTCGAAGCGCTCCAGCGCGGCGGCGAGCCGGGCGGAGGTCTCCTTCATCGACGCCGCGAGCCGGGGCAGCGCCTCGGGCGGCGCCTGGAGCGGCACGACGGCGGCGCCCGGTCCGGCCGCGGCGGGGTCGGGGGCGCCGTTCTCGCCGGGGGGCAGCACCGCGGCCAGCTCCACGAAGGCGTGCGCGAAGCGGATCCGGGTGTTGCCCGCGCCGACCGGCTCCGGCGGCGCGCCCTCGCGCGGCGGCAGTGCCGGGAAGGCGGCGGGCGGGACGTGGAAGCCGAGCCGGCGGTAGCGGGCGATCGCTTCGGCCATGTCGCGCACCACCAGTCCGACGTGGTGCAGGCGTCCGATGCCGCCGGGGGCCGCGGGGTTCATGGGCCGCCTCCTCATTTTGAGAGTGTTCTCTTATTTGAGAGCCTACTCCCATAATCGGCATGGGAAGATGTCCGGGTGCGAGCCGTCCACACGTCCATGAGCGTCCCGGGGGCGCGGACATGACCTCCCCCGCCGGACCGGCCGAGCCCGCCGGCCTGCGCGAGCGGAAGAAGGCGCGGACCCGGCGCGAGATCCAGCGCCACGCGCTGCGCCTGTTCCGCGACGAGGGCTACGCCGCCACCACCGTCGAGCGGATCGCGGCCGCGGCCGAGGTGGCGCCGAGCACCGTCTTCCGCTACTTCCCGACCAAGGAGGACCTGGTCGCGCTGGACGACTACCACGGGCTGGGCGAGGCGGTGGCCGCGGGCTTCGCCCGCCAACCGCCGGAACTGAGCGCGCTGGGCGCGCTGCGCGCCGCGCTGCGCGACGCCTTCGCCGCCCTGTCCCCCGCCGACCGCGCCGCCAGGAACGAGCGCGACGTGCTGATCGTCGCGGTGCCGGAGCTGTGGGCGGCCAATCTCGGCATGGTCCAGGACGGCCTGCGGGCGGTGGGCGCGCTGGTGGCCGAGCGGAGCGGCCGCACCGCCGACGACCCCGCCGTGCGGGCGCTGTGCGCGGCGGTGCTCGGGGTGGCGCTGGGCGTGCTGCTGGACGCGGCCCGCGATCCGGGCCTGGACCCGGCCGAGGAACTGGACGCGGCGCTCGGCCGCCTTGAGGAGGGCGTCGCGCTGTGACCGGCGCGGACGGCTTCAGCCCCGCGTGCGGGCCGCGTCCACCTGTGCGAGCAGCGTGTCGATGACGGCCCTGACCCGTTCGGGCTCGGGGGCGGGCAGGCCGGCGATGGCGCTCAGGTAGAGGCCGTCGCCGACGAGCCGGACGGTCTCGGCCAGCACCGGGTCGGGGATCTCGGCGTGCAGCAGTTCGGCCCACCGGGTGAAGATGCGCGCCAGGCCGCCGCCGACCTCGGCGAAGCCGCTGTCGACCGAGCGGAGCGCGGCGATCACCGACCAGTACAGCCGCGCCTCGTCGGAGGAGGGCAGCGAACTCTCCAGGAAGAAGCGGGGGATGCCGCCCTCGGACTCGGCCGCGCGGGCGTACTCGTCCTCGGCCTGCTCGGCGAGCCGGTCCACCAGCCCCTGGACCAGGGCCTCCTTGGAGCGGAAGTGGTAGAGCAGCCCGCCCTTGGAGACCTCGGCCTCGGCGGCCACCGCCTCCAGGGTGATGGCGGTGGCGCCGTGCTCCACCAGGATGCGCTGCAGGGCGTCGAGGATGCGGTCGCGCGTGGTCTGAGCGGTCACGTCTGGTACTATACCGTCTGGACGGTATAGCTGTACCGTCCAGACGGTATAGCGAGCGAGACGACCATGAACCACACCTCCTCCCCCGCACCGCCGCGCGCCGGACGCCGCGAGTGGTGCGCGCTGGGCGTCCTGATGCTGCCCGTGCTGCTGATCGCCGTGGACAGCACGGTGCTCGGCTTCGCGGTGCCGATGATCAGCTCGGCGCTGCGGCCCACCGGCACCCAGCTGCTGTGGATGGTCGACATCTACATGTTCGTGCTGGCCGGGCTGCTGGTCACCATGGGCACCCTCGGTGACCGGATCGGCCGTCGCCGCCTGCTGCTGGTCGGCGCGGCCGGCTTCGGCGCCGCGTCCGTGCTGGCGGGCTACGCCCCGACGGCCGAGGTGCTGATCGTGGCGCGCGCCCTGCTCGGCGTCTTCGGCGCCACTCTGATGCCGTCCACCCTCTCCCTGCTGCGCACGATCTTCCTGGACCGGCGCCAGCGCACCCTCGCCATCGCCATCTGGGCCACCATGTTCTCCGGCGGCGCGGCGCTCGGCCCGGTCGTCGGCGGCTGGCTGCTGGAGCACTTCTGGTGGGGCTCGGTCTTCCTGATCAACCTGCCGGTCATGGCCGCGCTGCTGGTCGGCGGGCGGCTGCTGCTGCCGGAGTACCGCGACCCGGCGCCCGGACCCTTCGACCTGCTCAGCGCGGGGATGTCGCTGGCGACCGTGCTGCCGGTGGTCTACGGGATCAAGCTCGCCGCCTCCGAGGGCCTGGGCGCGGCACCGGTCGCCTCGGTGCTGCTCGGACTGGCCGTCGGCGCCCTCTTCGTCCGCAGGCAGCTGCGCGCCCGGCACCCCATGCTGGACCTGCGCCTGTTCGCCGACCGGGAGTTCAGCACGGCGCTGTCGGCCAACCTGATGTCGGTCTTCGCGCTGACCGGCTGCATGTTCTTCATCACCCAGTACCTCCAGCTGGTGCTCGGGGTCTCGCCGATGCGGGCCGGGCTGTGGCTGCTGCCCGGCATCCTCGCCTCCATCGCGGCCGGGCTGCTGTCGGTGGCGCTGGTGCGCCGGCTGCCGGTGCGGGTGCTGGTCCCGGCCGGGATGTTCGCGGCGACGGCCGGCTTCCTGGTGATGACCCAGCTGCCCGCCACCGGCACCCCGCTGCTGCTGGTGATCGCCTTCGCGCTGGTCGGTGCCGGTGTGGGCCTGGCCGAGACCCTCACCAACGACGTCATCATGGCCTCGGCGCCCCCGGAGCGGGCCGGCGCCGCCTCGGCGATCTCCGAGACCGCCTACGAACTGGGCGGGGCGCTGGGCACCGCCGTGCTGGGCAGCCTGGTCGTCGGCGTCTACCAGAGCGCGCTGGCGCCGGCGCCCGGCCTGCCGCCGGCCGCGCTGGCCGAGGCCCGCGAGACGCTGGGCGGGGCGCACGCCGTCGCCGACGGCCTGGCGCCCGCCGCCGGGGAGGCGCTGCGGCAGGCCGCGGGCACGGCCTTCACCGGCGCGATCCACATCACGGCGCTGGTCGGCGCGGTGGTCGTCGGCTACGCCGCGCTCCAGACGCTGGTGCTGCTGCGCCGGGCCGCACGCGCCGCCGAAGCGCGCCGGGCGGAGCGGCCGCGGGCCGCCGGGGACGCCGAGCCGCGGGCGGGTGCGCCACTATAGGGGCATGGCAAGCCCCCACACCCTGAGCCCGGCGGCCGTGGCCGAGGCGCTGCGGCTCACCGACGCGCACACGGCCCTGCTCGCCGAGCTGGACGCCGTCGGGCCCCGGCCCGCGCCCCTCGCACCGCTGGGCGAGCGGCGCTCCCGCGAACTGCTGCGCGCCTACGGCGCCGGCGAACAGGACGCCGAGGAGGTCGCGGCCACCGAGCCCGACCCGGAGCGCAGCCCCGAGCTGTGGTGGCTGCTCGACCGCTGCGTGCACCGCACCGAACTGGACGTGGGCCGCTTCGACGCCCCGTACCGGGCCTGGCCGCAGCTCCCGGAGACGCTGGGGGCCGCGGGGCGCTGCTTCTACGCCCACGTCTTCACGCACGCCTCCGCCCGGGTCCGCGCCTGGCACCGCGAGCGCGGCGTGACCGAGCGGGAGTCGCTGGCGATCCTGGCCGACCTGGGCCGCCACCTCGGCGTCCACCGCACCGCCTTCGGCACGGTCGGGCTGAACGCGCAGTCGTGGCTCAGCCTGCACCTGGGCGGCATGATCTACGAGTTCGGCCGCCTGCAGTTCAACATGATGACCATCGCGCCCGGCTCCTCGCCCGGCCACTGGTACGACGGCGAGCGGCTGAGCGGGCTGGGCCCCGGCTTCCAGGCCGGCGACGCCGCCCTCGGCGTGCACATCCCGCCGACCGGGCCCCTCACCCCCGAGGCGGTCGAGGACTCCTTCGCGCGGGCCAGGGAGTTCTTCGCCACCCGCTTCCCCGAGCCCACGCGCCGGCTGGCGGTCTGCACCTCCTGGCTGCTGGACGACCAGCTCGCCCGCTACCTGGACGCCGGCTCCAACATCGTCCGCTTCCAGCGCCGCTTCGAAGCGGTGCCCGGCGGCACCGAGGACGAGTCGGACTTCTTCTGGTTCGTCTTCCGCAAGCACGAACCGCACCTGTGCCAACTCCCCCAGGACACCGCCCTGCAGCGCGCCATCGTCGCCCACCTGCGCGAGGGCGGCCGCTGGCGGGTGCGCACCGGCTGGACGCGGCTGTAGCCCGACGCGCGGTCCTCAGCGCGCAGGGCCGGTCCGCCGCTCGAACACGACCCGGTCCCGCCCGGGGCCGTCGTAGTCGGGGACCGGTGCGCTGACCGAGAAGCCGAGCGCGCTGTGGAAGGCGATGGACCGGGCGTTTCCGGGCGAGGTGACGGCCCGGACCACCGTGCGCCCCGCCGCCGCGGCCGCCGCGGTGAAGCGCTCGTACAACTCGGCGGCGATCCCGTTCCCGCGCTCGTCGGGGCGTACGGCGGCGAAGTGCACGTAGGCGGTGTCGGCCGCCGATGGGGAGTGGAAGCCGATCAGGAAGGCGGCGAGCGCGCCGTCGCGCTCGGCCACCAGACTGGTGGCGGCGAAGTGGTCCAGGAAGAGCCGGGGCAGCTTGGCGGCCACCGGCCGCCCCCACCATTCGTCGGCCACGGCGACGATGCGCTCGTGGTCGCCGGGCCGGGCGGCGCGGACGCTGATGTCGGGCGGCATGCCCGCCAGCCTACGGCCCGCCGCTGCGGCGGGCCGGGGCGGGCTCAGGCCAGCAGGTACTGGAAGGTGAGCACCCAGCCGCAGCCCGCCACCACCGCCACGCAGGCGATCACCGCCAGCAGCCGCAGCAGGGCGCGCAGGTCGTCGTGGCGCTCCGAGGGCTGCATCAAGTTGGGCGAGTCGGGCGAGTAGCGGACCTCCACCTGCTCGCCGGGCTCGAAGTCGTACCAGGGGGTGGCCCGGTTGCTGGTGGCCGTGACGCGCTCGCCGTCGTCGGTGCGGAACAGGATGACCGGCCGGTACTCCGGGAAGACCACCCCGGGGTCCTGGGAGGCGTCGTGCACGTTCACCACCACGCCCAGTGCGCGCCGCGCCCGGCGGCGGAAGCGGAGGGTGGCCAGCCGGGGCCAGACCTCCGCGGCCAGCAGGAGGCCCGACCCGAGCATCAGGATCAGGCCAAGAGCGCCTTCGAGCCGCACGTTTCCGTACCTTCCGCTCCGGCCGGCACCTTCTCGACGCGCTCACGTTAGCGCGTCGGCGGGCGGCGCACCGGGCATTTGGCCGACGTGCGGAAGCGCGCCGCCCGGCCGGTCAGGAGCGCCAGATCACCACGGCGGCGCAGTCGTCGTGCTGCCCCTTGCCGAGCTCGGCCACCAGCTGGGCCGCGCCTCTGCGGAAGCCCGCGGCCACCATGCGGTCGGCCGAGCCGAGCAGCCGGTCGATGCCGGCGTCGATGTCCTTTCCCGGCGCCTCGACCAGGCCGTCGGTGTAGAGCATGATCGCGTCGCCGTCGCGCAGCAGGCCGTAGGCGGACACCGGGTTCATCTCCGGCACCACGCCGAGCACGATCCCCTTGGCCTCGGTCATCCGCCAGGTGCCGCTGCCCGCGTCGAAGTGCGCGGCGGGCGGGTGCCCGGCGGAGCGCACGGCGTACTCGCCGGTGGCGAGGTCGATGCTGAGGTGGACGGCGGTCACGAAGCCCTCGCCGACCGCGGTGCGCATCAGGTAGTCGTTGCAGGCGCCGAGGTAGTCGGCGGCCGGGACCGCGCCGAGCAGCCCACCGAAGGCGCCCGACAGCAGCAGGGCCCGGGTGCCGGCGTCGACGCCCTTGCCCGACACGTCGACCAGGGCGACCTCGACCGTGTCGCCGTTTCTGCTGGACACCACGAAGTCGCCGCCGAAGGAGGAGCCGCCCGCCTGTTCGAGCACGGCCTCGGCGCCCCAGCCGCGCGGCAGTTCGGGGAGCCTGCCCTGGTTGCGCAGGCGGTCGCGCAGCTCGATCAGCATCTGCTCGCCGCGCAGCCCGCGCACGCCGATCCGCTCGCGCACGCCCGCGAGCAGGTTGGCCAGCACGGCGGTGACGGCGATGGTGACCAGCAGCCCGGGCCCCACCTGGGTGAAGTCGAGCTGGAAGGCGGTGAAGCCCAGCACCGCGGTGACGACGGCCAGCAGGAAGGCCAGACTCTTGCGCTTGAGCAGCAGCCCGCCGGCCAGCACCGTCAGGATGACGGCGCTCGGCGGGAAGAGCGCCGGGGAGACGTAGACCGCGCCGAGCCCGATCCCCACCGCGAGCATCACGAGCGTGATCAGGACGATGCGGTAGCGGAACAGGAACTTGCGCCTGAATCTCGATACGGCTCGTCCGGCCAGCGCGCGGACACGGTGCGGGAAGGCGGGCGTGCTGCGGGAGTTCATGATGGCCGCAGCGTAGCGGCCGGAGGTGCCCCGGCACAGCCAGCCACGGTCAGGCCCGGCGAAGACGCCCTTTTCGGCGGTGGGCGGCCGCGGCTACCTTCATTGGTGGCGGGCGGCGCTCCGCGCCCAACGGATCGACGGCCCGGCCGCGAGCGAAGGGGGCGTGCCGATGGTCCAGGCCAAGCGCAGGATCACCGCCGAGGCCGCGATGCGGGTCCGCGACGTGTCGCGGCCGCGCGCCGAGTCCCCGGACGGGACGCCGCCCCCGGCGCCCGCGCCCGGCCCGGGCGGCGGTCGGGGGCGCCGGGGGCGCGGCGGGGGTCAGCCGGGCAGCGGCGGGAGCTCGCCGGAGTCCTCGTAGGCGCTGAGCATGCCGATGCGGCGGGTGTGCCGGGCCTCGCCGGAGTACGGGGTCTCCAGGAAGGTCCGTACGAAGGCGACGGCCTGCTCGGGCTCGTGCATCCGGGCGCCGATGGCGACGACGTTGGCGTCGTTGTGCTGCCGGGCCAGCTGGGCGGTCTGCTCGCTCCAGGCCAGCGCGGCCCGGACGCCGGCCACCTTGTTGGCCGCGATTTGCTCGCCGTTGCCCGAGCCGCCGATGACGACGCCCAGGCTGCCGGGGTCGGCCGCCACGGCCGCCGCGGCGCGCAGCACGAAGGGGGGGTAGTCGTCCTCGGGGTCGAAGCGGTCGGGGCCGCAGTCGCGGGGCTCGTGGCCTGCCGAGGCGAGCCAGGCTGCGAGCTTCTCCTTGAGTTCGTATCCGGCGTGGTCGGAGCCGAGGTAAACGCGCACGGCCCTAGTGTGGCAGGTCGCCCGGGCGCCGCGCCGCCCGGCGGCCCGTGTCGGGGCGCGCCTCGTTACGTCGGCGCCCGCCTCGTCACGTCGGCGCCCGCCGCGGCGCGGGCCGCCCGCCGAGGGGGCGGGCGGCCCGGACCGGTCAGCCCCAGTGCGGCGGCCGGTCCTCGGCGTAGCGGTCGTCGTCGCCGCCGGACCGCCACTCGCCCCAGCCCGTGTCGATGTCGTCGCGGGTCTGGTCGGGCAGGATCTCGATGTCGTCGTCGAGGTCGACGACGCGCTCGTCGTCAGGGTTCATCGGTCCTCCCAGCCGGGTGCGTCAGTCGAAGACCGGCTCGCGGTCGCGGCTGCGCTTGAGTTCGTAGAAGCCGTCGGTGCCCGCCACCAGCAGCACGCCGTCGTACAGCCGGCCCGCCGCCTCGCCGCGCGGGATCGGCGTGACCACGGGCCCGAAGAACGCGACGTCGCCGATCGCGATCACGGGGGTGCCGACCTCGTATCCGACCCGGTCCATGCCGTTGCGGTGCGAGGCCCGCAGCGCCTCATCGTAGGCGGTGGACTCGGCGGCGTCAGCGAGTTCGGCGGGCAGCTCGGCCTCGGCCAGCGCCGCCAGGATCGTCTCGCGGTTCTTGGGCATCTTCTCGTGGTGGAAGCGGGTGCCCAGCGCGGTGTACAGGCGGCCGAGCACCTGCGGGCCGAAGCGCTGCTCAGCGGCGATGGCGACGCGCACCGGACCCCAGCCCTCGGCCATCAGCCGCTGGTACTGCTCGGGGAGATCGCGGCCCTCGTTGAGCACCGAGAGGCTCATCACATGCCAGCGCGGCTGCACCGGGCGCACCTCGGTGACCTCCAGCAGCCACCGGGACGCGATCCACGCCCAGGGGCAGAGCGGATCGAACCAGAAGTCGACGGGCGTTGGTTCCGACTCGGTCGCGGTCATGGCCGGCTCTCCTCAACTCGGTTGGCGTCGCGTCGTCGCGGCGCCGCCCCGCCCCGACCCCGGGGTCGGCGGGAGCCGCGCCATCCACGCTAACCGAGGCCCGCGGCTCCCCATTCCGCCGCCGCGCATGGCAGGATTCGCCAGACGGCGCCCGAGGGCTGCCACACTGGCGGGGGCCAGGGCGCCGAAGCGTCCGGCCCGGGTCCCGCGAACCCGGGGCCCGCAGCCCCGGAAGCTGCGAACCTGGACATAACGACGAACGCACACCACATGGAGGGGGTCGACGTGGCGGGAAACCTGACGCGCGAGGAGGCGCGGGAGAGGGCCCGGCTGCTGGAGGTCCGCACCTACCAGATCGAGCTGGACCTCACCCGCAGCGACCAGACCTTCGGCTCGACCACCACGATCCGCTTCGGCTGCTCCCGGCCGGGCGCGTCCTCGTTCGTGGACCTGGTGGCCCCCGCCGTGCGCGCCGTCACCCTCAACGGCGCCGCGCTGGACCCGGCCGAGGTGTTCGACGGCGAGCGGATCGCCCTGCCGGAGCTGGCGGCCGACAACGAGCTCACCGTCGTCGCCGACGCCGCCTTCATGCGCACCGGCGAGGGCCTGCACCGCTTCGTCGACCCCGTCGACGGCGGCACCTACCTGTACAGCCAGTTCGAGACGGCCGACGCGCACCGGATGTTCGCCGGCTTCGACCAGCCCGACCTCAAGGCCACCTTCGAGCTGACCGTGTTCGCGCCCACCGCGTGGGAGGTCGTCTCCAACACCGCGCCCGACGTGGTGCGCGAGCCGGTGGCCGAGCGGGGCGACGGCACCACCCGCTGGCACTTCCCGCCCACCGAGCGGATGTCCACCTACATCACCGCGCTGATCGCCGGGCCGTACCACGTCGTCCGCGACAGCCACGACGGCATCCCGCTCGGCGTGTACTGCCGCAGGTCGCTGGCCGAGCACCTCGACGCCGACGCGATCCTGGACGTCACCAAGAGGGGCTTCGACTTCTACCACCGCCTGTTCGGGCTGCGCTACCCCTTCGGCAAGTACGACCAGCTGTTCGTGCCGGAGTTCAACGCCGGGGCGATGGAGAACGCCGGAGCGGTCACCTTCCTGGAGGACTACGTCTTCCGCTCGCGGGTGACCGACGCCCGCTACGAGCGGCGCGCCGAGACCATCCTGCACGAGATGGCGCACATGTGGTTCGGCGACCTGGTGACCATGCGCTGGTGGGACGACCTGTGGCTGAACGAATCCTTCGCCACCTACGCCAGCGTGTACTGCCAGGCCAACGCCACCCGCTGGACCGGCGCGTGGACCACCTTCGCCAATGTCGAGAAGGCGTGGGCCTACCGGCAGGACCAGCTGCCCTCCACCCACCCCATCGCCGCCGACATCCCCGACATCCGCGCCGTCGAGGTGAACTTCGACGGCATCACCTACGCCAAGGGCGCCTCGGTGCTCAAGCAGCTCGTCGCGTGGGTGGGCGAGGACGCCTTCTTCGAGGGCGTCCGCGCGTACTTCGCCGAGCACGCCTACGGCAACACCACCCTCGCCGACCTGCTGCGCGCCCTGGAGCGCACCTCGGGCCGCGAGCTGGAGTCGTGGTCCAAGGAGTGGCTGGAGACGGCCGGGGTGAACACCCTGCGGCCGGAGTTCACCGTCGGCGCCGACGGCGCCTTCACCTCCTTCACCGTGCTGCAGGAGGCGCCGGCCGACCACCCGACGCTGCGCTCGCACCGCGTCGCCATCGGCCTGTACGACCGCACCGACGACGGCGTGCTGCGGCGGCACCGGGTGGAGCTGGACGTGGTGGGCGCCCGCACCGAGGTGCCGGAACTGCTCGGGCACGGGCAGCCCGACCTGGTGCTGCTCAACGACGACGACCTCACCTACGCCAAGGTGCGCCTGGACGAGCGCTCGCTGCGCACCCTGGTCGAGCAGGTCGGCGCCATCCGGGAGTCGCTGCCGCGCGCGCTCGGCTTCTCGGCCGCCTGGGACATGACCCGCGACGCCGAGCTGCCCGCCCGCGACTACGTCCGGCTGGTGCTGGCCGGCATCCGCGGCGTCACCGACGTGTCCGTCGCGCAGACCCTGCTCCGCCAGGCCACCCAGGCCACCTACCAGTACGCGTCGCCCGCCTGGCGCGACACCGGGCTGCGGCTGCTCGCCGACGGCCTGTACGACCTGCTGCACGCCGCCGAGCCCGGCGGCGACCTCCAGCTGGCCTAC
Source organism: Allonocardiopsis opalescens (assembly GCF_003002095.1). Lineage (GTDB taxonomy): Bacteria > Actinomycetota > Actinomycetes > Streptosporangiales > Streptosporangiaceae > Allonocardiopsis > Allonocardiopsis opalescens. Next base: position 239,241 of record NZ_PVZC01000008.1, read on the forward strand.
ACCCACGCCTTCCTCGGCGTCGCGTCCTCCGCCGAGCACCTGCGCTTCATCGCCGGCCTGCTCGACGGCTCCGCGCCGCTGCCCGGTCTGGAGGTCGACACCGACCTGCGGTGGAGCCTGCTGCACGCTCTGGTCTCGGCCGGTGCCGCCGACGACGCCGCCATCGCCGCCGAACTGGAGCGCGATCCCACCGCCGCCGGCGAGCGCGCCGCCGCCACGGCGCGCGCCTCCGTGCCCACCCCGCAGGCCAAGGCCCGCGCCTGGCAGCAGATCGCCGCCGGGGACGAACTCGCCAACGCCGTCTTCCGCGCCACCGTCGGCGGCTTCGTCAACCCCGCCCAGGCCGAACTGCTGGAGCCCTATGCGGAGAAGTTCTTCGCCATCGTCGGCGACGTGTGGTCCCGCTGGACCTCCGACCAGGCGCAGACCTTCGCCATCGCCTGCTACCCCGCCCTCAGCATCGATGAGCGCACCATCCGGATGACCGACGACTACATCGCCGCCAACGACCCGCCCGCCGCCCTGCGCCGCCTCCTCCTGGAAGGCCGCGCCGGCATCCACCGCGCCCTCCACGCCCGCGCCAGGGACGCCCAGGCGGGGGCGGCGGAAGGGGTGTAGTCGAAAACCGGGCACGTTGGGCCCCGCACGGCATCCGTGCGGGGCCCGACGGTTTCCTGCGATTGGACTGTGCGCTCAGGTGAACAGTTCTTCGACGCTTTCCACGGTGGCCACCCGGTGCAACCAGGCGTCCAGCAGTTCTTCGTCCCGGCACGACTCGATGCATGCACGCATCTCGTCGGGGATCATGAACCCACGCGCATCGAGGATCGTGAGAAGCGCCCTGGCCTCTCCCTTGAGTTCTCCCTTTTTCACGTAGCCCTGGATGAACTCGCTCGTGTAATCGACGGTCATCGCATCGGATGATCAGCGGAACAGATCGTCCACGTGCTCCACCGTCGCCACCCGGTCCAACCAGATGTCCAACTGCTCTTCGTCCCGGCACGACTCGATGCGCGCACGCGCCGCATCCGACACCGCCACACCTCGCGACGTAAGCACCCTCAGGACCGATTTGGCCTCACCTTTGAGCTCACCCTTCTCCACATAGCGCCGGGTGAAGTCGCTCATGTACTCGAACTTCTCGGTCTCCAAGACGGCCTCCAGGTACTCCAGGGCGGCTCCGGAGAGCTGCGAAAGTATGTATTGAGTGTAGAGACGCGCACGGTCGCGGTCGACCGCGTCCAGTCCGTCCATGACCGCGTCGAGGACGACGCGGTCATCGTTGCCGTGGGCGAGAGCCGAGAGCAAGGCCAGGCCGGGCGCATTCCTGACCTGCTCCGGGTCGTGGACGACCGGGACGGACTCCGGGCCGACGACGAGCGGGTGCAGCACCCATTCGGGGTGTCCGACCCGGATGGGCTGGGCGCACCACCGTCCTACGGCCGCGTCGGGGCAGACCACGAGGAGCACGGTCGGGCAGCGCAGCCGGGCGTGCAATGTGGTCAGGTAGACCGGCCAGCTGCGGCGCTTGACGCTGTCGCGGCCGCGCTGCACCTCAACGATGACCGCCATGACCGGGGCGTCGTTCCGGAGTGTTATCACGGCGTCGGCACGGAATTCCACCGGATTCACTTCGGGGAGGTCCGTCGATTCCAGGCAGGTCCGGGTGTACTCCGGAATCGGCAGATCGAACACTCCTTTTAGGAGTTTCGGTGCCGTCGCGGGGTCGTCCCGGAACAGATCGATGAGCAATTCATGCTCGCGAGTGGGCATGCGAAAACGCTAGCAGCACTCCGATGCGCATTCGCCATGCCAAATCCACAAACGATCACCGATATTCAAGAATGCCCGGAATGTTGCCGGCGAACTACGCGAATGCGACGAAAATTCGGCGAGAAAACTGTTTCACGTCTGCGGCAGCGAGCCGTCGTCCGGCCACGGGAGGGTGGCGGCAGCCTCGGGGAGGCGGGGCAGGTCCTCCAGGAGGACGGGGCGGCCGTCCGTGGACGACAGCGGGACCCGCCAGTTGGGGTACTCGGTGCTGGTGCCCGGGACGTTCTGGATGCGGCGGTCGCCGACGAGGTCGTTGAGGGCGATGCCGACGAGGCGGCACGGGGTGCGGGCCAGGTAGGCGTGCAGGGCGCGGATGGTGGCGGTGAGGTCGGCGCCGGGTTCGAGCAGGCCGAGGGCGGCGAGTTCGCGGCGCCAGGCGGCGACCTGGGCCTCGGCCTCGGCGAGTTCCTCGGCGGCGGGGCGGGCGAGCAGGCCGAGGCGGGCGCGGAGTTCGACGTGGTCGGAGGTGAGGTAGTCGGCGGCGGGCGGGAGGTCGTGGGTGGCGACGGTGGCCAGGCAGTCGCGGCGCCACTCCCCCGGCGCGGCCGGGGTGCCGTCGGGTTCGCGCTCGAACCACAGCACCGAGGTGCCCAGCACGCCGCGCTCGGCCAGGTGCTCGCGCACCCACGGCTCGACGGTGCCGAGGTCCTCGCCGATGACCAGCGCCTCGTTCTGCTGCGCCACCAGGGCGAGCGTGCCGACCAGGCCCTCGTGGTCGTAGCGCACGTAGGTGCCGTCCTTGGGCGAGGCGCCCTCCGGCGTCCACCAGAGGCGGAACAGGCCCATGACGTGGTCGACCCGGATGCCGCCGGCGTGCCGCAGCGCCTGGCGCAGCTGGAGGGCCAGCGGCGCGTAGCCGGCGGCGGCCAGCCGGCCGGGGTGCCAGGGCGGCTGGCCCCAGTTCTGGCCCTGCTGGTTGAACTCGTCGGGGGGCGCGCCGACGGTGATGCCGCCCGCGATCGCGTCCTGGTACATCCACGCGTCGGCCCCGCCGGGCTGCACGCCGACGGCGAGGTCGTGCACGATCCCCACCGGCATGCCGGCGGCGCGGGCGGCGCCCTGCGCGGATTCGAGCTGCTCGTCCAGCAGCCACTGCACCCAGCGGTGGAAGTCGGCGGCCGGCCAGCGCTCCGCCGCCGTCTCCGGGCGCACGGCGGCGACGTCGCGCAGCTCGGCCGGCCAGGCGCGGTAGTCGGTGCCGTGCTGCTCGGCGATGGCGCACCAGGCGGCGTAGCCGTCGACGCAGGCGCCCTCGCGGCGCAGGTAGGCGCGGTAGCGCGCCTCGCGCTCGGGCGAGCGCGGCACCCGGTACAGCGCCTCCAGGGCGGCGCGCTTGGCCGCCCACACGGCGTCGCGGTCGATCAGCTCGGCGGTGGCCGAGGCGGCGCGCAGCGGCGCCGACAGCCGCGCGATCCGCTCGCGCTCGGCGGAGTCGAGGCCGGCGTACTCGGGCACGTCCTCGATCCGCAGGTACAGCGGGCTGACGTAGCGGCGGCTGACCGGCAGGTAGGGCGAGGGCTCGATCCGGCCGGCGGGCTCGGTGGCGTGCACCGGGTTGATCAGCACGAAGCCGGCGCCGTGCTCGCGGGCGCTCCAGTCGGCCACGGTGGCCAGGTCGCGCAGGTCGCCGAAGGACCACGAGCCGCGGGAGCGCACGGAGTACAGCTGCGCCATCAGCCCCCAGGCCCGCGCCCGGCCCAGCGCGGGCGGCGGGGAGAGCCGGTCGGGCACGACCAGCAGCGGCGCCGACTCCTCGCCCGCCGCGCCGGCACCGGCCCGCTTGGCGTGCAGCCGGTGGAAGCCGAGCGGCAGCGCGCCCAGGTCGGAGAGCTCGGCGCCGTCGGCGTCCACCACAGACAGCGCGGTGCCCTCGGGCACCGGCGGCTCCAGTGGCCGGCCCCGGCGCAGCACCACGGCGGGCGGCAGCAGCCGGCGCTCGCGTTCGGCGCGCAGCCGGGCCAGCGCCTCGGCCGGGCGCGTGGCGTCGACCCCGAGCGCGCCGAGCACGCACCGCAGGGTCTCGGGGGACACGTCGACGGGGCGGCCGCTCCAGTCGTCGTAGCTGACGGCGACGCCGTGCTCGCGGGCGAGCTCGGCCAGTTGGTGATCGGTCACCGCGCCATCATCGCCGCTCGTGCCGCCCGCTGTCCGCACGACGGGCGCGCCGGGCGGCGATTTCGTCGGTTCACGGCCAGCGCCGGGCGGACCTCACCACATCGGGGGCGTGCGGTGCGCCCAGGGCCGGGCCGCCTCCAGCTGCGCCGACAGCGAGATCAGCGTCTTCTCGTCGCCGGTGCGCCCGGCCAGCATCATCCCGATGGGCAGTCCGTCCGCGGTCCACTCGGTGGGCACGCTGACGGCCGGCTGGCCGGTGACGTTGTAGGGCGCCGGGTAGCCGGCGAACCTCTTGATCCGGTCGAACTCCTCGGCGGGGTCGCCGGTCTCGGTGAAGTGGCCGATCGGCGCGGGCGGCTGGGCGATCGTCGGGTTGAGCACCGCGTCGTAGGACTCCAGCAGCGGCAGCGCGGCGCGCACGGCGTTCTGCAGGGCGGCGGTGGCGGCGACGTACTCGGCCGCCGACAGCCGCCGGCCGCGCTCCAGCAGCCAGCGGGTGAGCGGTTCGAGCCGGTCCACCTGGTCGTCGGTGACCGGGTACAGGCTCGGCATCGTCGCCCAGACCTTCTCGAACTGCGGGATCAGGTCGGCCGGGAAGGGGCTGTCGATGTCGGTGACCTCGTGGCCGAGCTCCACCAGCAGCTTGGAGGTCTCCTCGTAGGCGGCCATCACGTCGGGGTGGACCTCGGAGCCGGGCACGGTGGTGGTGGCGAAGCGGGCGATGCGCAGCCGGCCGGGCTCGCGCTCGGCGTAGCCGAGGAAGGTCTCCCCCGGGGGTGGCGGCGGCGCGGTGTAGAGGTCGCCGGGCCGCTGGACCAGCATGGCGTCCAGCAGCCAGGCGGCGTCGCGCACCGTGCGGGCCAGCGGCCCCGCGGTGCCCAGGCCGATCAGGTCGGGGGCGACCGGCGCCTTGCTGATGCGCCCCCGGGTGGGCTTGATGCCGAACAGGCCGCAGGCCGAGCACGGGATGCGCACGGAGCCGCCGCCGTCGCTGCCCTGGGCGATCGGGGCGAGCCCGGCGGCCACGGCGGCGGCCGCGCCGCCGCTGGAGCCGCCGGCCGAGCGGCCGAGGTCCCAGGGCGTGCGGGCGGGCGGGGCGACGCCGTTCTCGGTGTGGCAGCTCAGCCCGAACTCGGGGGTGTTGGTCTTGCCGAGCACCACGATGCCGGCGGCGCGCAGCCGGGCCACCACGGCGTCGTCGACGGGTGCGACGAAGTCGGTGAAGACCTTGCTGCCCCAGGTGAGCCGGACGCCGGCCAGCATGTCGAGGTCCTTGATCGGCACGGGCAGGCCGAGCAGCGGCGGGAGCGCGGCCGGATCGGCGGCCGCGCGCAGCCGGCGCTCGGCCTCGGCGGCCTGCTCGCGGGCCAGGTCGGGGGTGACGGTGACGAAGGCGCCCAGCCGCGCGTCCAGCCGGTCGATGCGCTCCAGGTAGTGCTCGGTGACGTCGACGGGCGACAGCTCGCCGGCGCGCATCGCGGCGCTGAGTTCGATCGCGGTGAGGTCGTGGATCTGCGGCACGAGGGCACGCTACGGCATCGGGCGCGGGGCAGGGAGGGCGGCTTGGCCGACTCCGGCCGCACGAAATACCCCGCGACCCGTTCTCGTCGCATTGACGAAAGCGGATGATCGCGGTGGAATACTTGCGGTGAGTGACGAGGGGGGTAGTGAGGGGGTCCGGCGAGATCACCGGTTCTCCGGAGATCTTCGCCCGAACCGGTGAACGCCGCCGGAGACGGCGGTCGCGGTTCCACAGCAACGTGTGTGTCTCTAGAGAATGGCTAGAATGCTAGCTGTTCCCCGGATTCGTCCGACGCACACGCTACAGGTCATGCCTCGGCGGGGTACAAAAGTGTGGTCCCGCCCCTACTAGGCATCCCTCACACCGGTGGCTACGCTGCGCAATGTGGAACCCGCACCTGGCCGCAGCACCGGTACCTTCGAGCCGTCGGACGACGCGTCCGCCGGAGCGCGCAGCGCTTCCAGCGGATCCGTCCTCATCGACCGCACCGACAAGAGACGCAGCACCCCCACCTACGGCGACCTGCTGAAGGATCCCCAGAAGCGCCTGTGGGCGATCCGGATCGGCATCGCGCTGGCGGCCGGGCTCGTCGGCACCCTCGTGTTCGACTGGCGGCTCGGCCTGTCCCTCGCCCTCATCGCCGGCGTCGCGCACACCGTGTACGTGTCCCAGCAGGAGTCCTCGGTCGACGCCTGGCGCAAGGGCAAGGCCAAGGTCACCGTCGCGCACCGCCGCACCGAGCGGGCGCTGCGCAGACTGGAGCGCGACGGCTACCGCGTGCTGCACGCCCGGACCATCCCCGGGATGTCCGCGAGCGTGGACCACCTGGTCATCGGCCGCAACGGCGTGTTCGTCATCGACTCCGAGGGCTGGGACGAGCGCCTGCCCGTCACCACCAAGCCCGAGAAGCTCTACCACGGCCCCTTCCACAAGATGGACCGCCTCGACGAGGCGAACCGGGAGGCCGTGCGCGCCGGCGAACTGCTGTCCGAAGCGCTCAAGCGCGAGGTCCGCACGCATCCGGGGCTCGCCCTGTACGGCCCCACGCTGCGCTGGGACATCCTGGTCATCCGCGGCGTCGCCGTCTTCACCGGCCGCAAGGTCCGCAAGTTCGTCCGCCGCGGCACCGACGACCTCAGCGACACCGACATCGAGAAGATCACCGAGGCCGCCGAGCGCGTCCTGCCCCCCCGCTACGGCTGACTCCCCCCGGCCACCCACCCCACCGCCGAGCACGGCGGTGGGGTCCTCTTTTGGCGGACGGCCCCGCGGCGACCTAAGCTGGAGTGATTCCCGCGCCCCGGCGTCCACCGCACCACCGTGCCGACGCCGCTCCGCCGGCCGCCGATCCGGCGCCGCGGCGGCGAAAGGCGGGTTCGCCCGCGGACGATCCCGTGAGCAGGGAACACGTTCGATTCTGAGGATTCTCAAGGCTCGATGGGAGCAGACCCATGCCACCGCTTCGGTCGCGTACGGTCACACATGGCAGGAACATGGCCGGCGCCCGCGCGCTGCTGCGCGCCACCGGCGTCGAGCGGGCCGACTTCGGCAAGCCGATCGTCGCGATCGCCAACAGCTTCACCCAGTTCGTCCCCGGCCACGTACACCTCCGCGAGGTGGCCGACGTTGTCGCCGGCGCCGTGCGCGAGGCCGGCGGGATCCCGCGCGAGTTCAACACCATCGCCGTGGACGACGGCATCGCGATGGGCCATGGCGGCATGCTCTACTCCCTGCCCAGCCGGGAGCTGATCGCCGACGCGGTCGAGTACATGGTGAACGCGCACTGCGCCGACGCGCTGGTCTGCGTCTCCAACTGCGACAAGATCACCCCGGGCATGCTGATCGCCGCGATGCGGCTGGACATCCCCACCGTGTTCGTCTCCGGCGGCGTGATGGAGGCCGGGAAGGTCACCGTCGTCGACGGCGAGGCGCGCACCGTGCGCAAGGTCGACCTGATCAGCTCGATGGTGGCCGCCGCCGACCCCAACGTCTCCGAGGCCGCGCTGGGCGAGATGGAGGAGAACGCCTGCCCCACCTGCGGCTCGTGCTCGGGCATGTTCACCGCGAACTCGATGAACTGCCTCACCGAGGCGATCGGCCTGGCGCTGCCCGGCAACGGCACCACCCTGGCCACCCACACCGCCCGCCGGCAGCTCTACGTCGACGCCGGGCGCAAGGTCGTGGAGATCACCAAGCGGTACTACGAGGACGACGACGCGTCCGTGCTGCCGCGCGCCATCGCCAACCGCGACGCCTTCGAGAACGCCATGGCGCTGGACGTGGCGATGGGCGGCTCCACCAACACCGTGCTGCACCTGCTGGCCGCCGCCAACGAGGCGGGCGTCGACTTCGGGCTCAAGGAGATCGACGAGGTCTCGCGCCGGGTGCCGTGCCTGTGCAAGGTGGCGCCGAACACCGAGAAGTACCACGTCGAGGACGTCCACCGCGCCGGGGGCATCCCGGCGATCCTCGGGGAGTTGGGGCGGGCCGGGCTGCTGAACACCTCGCTGCCCACCATCCACGGCCTGACCGTGGCGGAGTTCATCGCCCGCTGGGACATCCGCTCCCCCGAGGTGCTGCCCGAGGCGGTCGAGCTGTTCCACGCCGCGCCGGGCGGGGTGCGCAGCACCCGCGCCTACTCGCAGAGCGTGCGCTGGGAGAGCCTGGACACCGACCGCGCCGCGGGCTGCATCCGCGACGTGGAGCACGCCTACACCGCCGACGGCGGCCTGGCCGTGCTCTCCGGCAACCTCGCCCCCGACGGCGCGATCGTGAAGACCGCGGGCGTCGAGGAGGAGCTGTGGACCTTCGAGGGTCCGGCCAAGGTCTTCGAGAGCCAGGAGGACGCCGTCGACGGCATCCTGGGCGGCGAGGTCGTGCCGGGCGACGTGGTGGTGATCCGCTACGAGGGCCCCAAGGGCGGACCCGGCATGCAGGAGATGCTGTACCCGACCAGCTTCCTGAAGGGCAAGGGGCTGGGCAAGGCGTGCGCGCTGATCACCGACGGCCGCTTCTCGGGCGGCACCTCGGGCCTGTCGATCGGGCACATCTCGCCCGAGGCGGCGGCCGGCGGCGACATCGCGCTGGTCCGGCCGGGCGACCGGGTCCGGATCGACATCCCCAGGCGCGAGCTGACCCTGCTGGTCACCGAGGACGAACTGGCCGCCCGCCGCACCGAGCTGCGCGAGGGCGGCGGCTACCGCCCCAAGGACCGCCAGCGCCCGGTCAGCGCCGCGCTCCAGGCGTACGCGGCGATGGCCACCTCGGCCTCCACCGGCGCGGCCAGGGACATCACCCAGCTGGCACGGTGACGGCGCCGGTCGCGGCCCCGCGGTGACGCCGCGGGGCCGGGACCGGTTGGCACCGCAGCCTGTTGCGGACAGCCGGTCCGGTTCGGCTGGGCACGCGGCGGCGGCTCCGCCAGACTGCGGGCATGGAGTCCGCCCCGGTCCCGCGTCGGCGCCGTTTCGGCCGTTGGGCACGCTGGGCGGTGGTGGCCGCGGCCGCGGTGCTGGTGTCGGCCGCCGGGGCGCGCGTCGCCCTGGCCCCGCCGCCGATACCCCCGGTTTCGCACGCGGCGGTGCGGGGCCTGGAGCCGATCGCCTCCGCGGGCTTCACCGTCGTGCACGCCGGCGCGCCGGCGTCCCGCCCCTCTCACGGATACTCCGTGTACGGCGGGCGGTCGGGCCCGGAGCACGGCCGGCTGCTGCTGGTGTGGCGGGCGGCGGGCTCCGGGAGGGCGTCGGAGGGCGCCTCGGGCCGGACGGGGCGCTACACCTGGGTCGAGACACCGGAGGAGTACCGCGAGGCCGCGCCGTCGGTGCACTACCGGCTCGTCGGCCACGGCCTGCCGGTGGAATCGCTGCTGTGGGCGTCGGACCTGCTGAACACCGGCGACGCTCCGGCCCCGCCCGGACTGCTGGACGCGGGCGCCTCGCTGGGCCTGTGGCCCCTGGGACACGTCGACGCCCCCGAGGGACTGCCCTTCGCACCGCGCTTCCACCTGAGCCTGGTCCGGAGGGTCCCGCACGCACTGCCGGCACAGGAGTCGACCGTCGACGTCTACACCGCCCCGGACGACGACGCCCTGTTCGCCGCGGCGAGCGCCTATGTCGGCGCCATGGCGGGACGGCAGGACGGGACCGAGGCCGACGAGCCGGTGCGCACCCGCCTGTGGCGCCAGGACGGCCAGATCGCCTACGCCGAAGGCCGCGGCCTCACCCCGGCGGAACTGGACACGGTGCTCGCGGGCCTGGACGCCCCCGGCGACGCGCCGTCCGCGCTCCTGGGCACGCTCCCCGTCTCGGCGGACCCCGCGAGCTCCGCGGCGCTCGTGAGCGATGACGTGCTGCTCACGGAGGGCCGGGACGGGCCGGTGGCCTGGAGCGTGCGCGCCCGCTCGGCGGCGGGGGTGTGGGAGCTGACCGCGGTGGTCCAGGGCGGCTCGGGTACGGCGATGGGCGACCTGTCCGGCGGGGACCTGGACGAGCCGTTCACCGCCGTGGCCGCCACGGCGGAGGAGGGCGCACTGGTGGTGGCCCGGGTGCCGGACATGGCCTTCGAGGTGGAGTTGACCGGCACGGGCGGCTGGCGGACGCTGCTGGAGCAGATCCCCGGCACCGGTGGCGGGGAACTCGGCAGCTGGCGTTCGGCCTGGGTGCCCGCCGGGGTGGAGCCCCGGGAACTGCTGGCGCGCGCGGTCGACGGCGAGGTGCTGATGCGCGCCGCCTACGGCGGCTGACCAGGGCGCTCAGCCGCAGCAGCCGCCGCCGCAGCACCCGCCGCCGGAGGCGGGTGCCGGCGGCGCGGCGGCGCCCGAACCGGTGACGGCGACCGTCGACAGCAGCTTGACGGTGTCGGCGTGGCCCTGCGGGCAGTCGGCCGGGGCCGAGGACTCGCTCATCGGGCGGGACAGCTCGAAGGTGTCGCCGCAGGCGCGGCAGCGGTACTCGTAACGGGGCATGCAGGCAGGATAGACGCCCCGCGCGGCGCGCGGCGGCTCACCCGGGCGAGGGCTCCCGGTCTGGGGCGGGCGCGCCCAGCAGCAGCCGCAGGTAGTCGCGCAGCCCGTCGGTGTCGTCGGGCCGGGTGCGCAGCCCGATGTACCCGTCCGGCCTGATCAGGTACAGGGCGGGGCGGCGGGCGCCGTAGGCGTCGTGCAGCTCGCCCGAGGGGTCGAGCAGCACGGCGGTCTCCTCGGCCGGCTCCGCCGGCGCCCGCTCCCCCGCGATGACCAGGTATCCGCGGACCCGCCCGGCCGTGGCGCGCTCGGTGCGGGCGGCGAGCGCGGCCAGCGAGCGCAGCTCGCCGGGGCGCGGCGCGCGCCCGGCGAACAGCAGCAGCCGGGACGCGGTGCCGCGCAGCGCGTCGTAGAGGTCGGCGGGCTCTCCGCCGGCCGCCGGCCGGCAGCGGCCCCGGGGCGCCCGGTCGCCGGGGCGCGGCCCGGGGCCGCGCCGGGTGCCGAGCGACAGGGCGGCGCCCCGGTAGTTCATGGCCAGCTCCGAGGTCTCGGTGGCCAGCCGCCGCTGGACGGCGTCCAGGCTCAGCAGCGGCACCACCACCCGGTCGCGCAGCGCCCTCAGCAGCGGGTTCCCGGTCACGAGCATGCCGGTGGCGCCCTGGTTGCCGCGCCTGACGTACTCGGCGATGGGGCGACGCTCCTCTTCGTAGGTGTCCAGCAGCCGGTCGGGCGCGCCGTCCAGGACCAGCGCGAGCTTCCAGGCCAGGTTGGCGGCGTCCTGGACGCCGATGTTCATGCCCTGGCCGCCGAAGGGGCTGTGGATGTGCGCGGCGTCGCCGGCCAGGAAGACCCGGCCGGCGCGGTAGCGGGCGGCCACCCGGTAGTTCACCGTGAAGGTGGTCATCCAGCCGGGGTCGCTCACGGTGGTCCGGGTGTCGCCGGTGTAGTGGGCCAGCTGGCGCTGGAACTCGGGCACGGTGGCCTGCGGCGCGGCGCTGCCCGGCTCGGGGCGGGCGGTGACGAACAGCCGCCACCTGCCGTCGGGCAGCGGGAAGGCGGCGAGCATGCCGTCGCGGGTTAGCCAGCCGTGGGTGGTCTCCCTGGTGCGGTCCCAGTCGAGCCGCACGTCGGCCAGCAGGAAGGACTCGGGTGCGGTGGCGCCCTCGAAGGGGATGGCGGCCGCCTTGCGCACGGTGCTGCGCGCGCCGTCGCAGCCGACGACCCAGCGCGCCCGGATCCGCGCGGCGGTGCCCCCGCCGCCGGCCCCGGGGCGGGCGAACTCGGCGAGCACGCCGCCGTCCGGTCCCGCCTCGCCGCCCTCGGTACGGAGTTCGCGCAGCTCCAGGCCGCGTTCGACGGCGCCGCCGAGTTCGGCGAGCCGGTCGGCCAGGATCGCCTCGGTGCGCGACTGCGGCAGCACCAGCAGGTAGCGGTAGGGGCTGTCGGACACGTGGCGCAGGCTCATGTGCAGCACGGGCCGGTCGCGGTCGTAGACGGTCAGCCCGCCGGCGCGGGTGCCGGCGGCGAGCATGCGCCCGGTCACGCCGATGTCCTCGAAGACCTCCAGGGAGCGGGCCTGCACGCCCAGGGCGCGGGAGGTGGTGGCGGGGCCGGGGGCGCGGTCGGCGATCCGGCAGCGCACGCCGTGCCTGCGCAGCTCGCAGGCGAGCGCCAGGCCGACGGGTCCGGCGCCGACGACCAGGACGTCGGTGTCTAGAGGGGCGGGTGCCTCAGGCATGGTGGGCCTCCTCCCGCTGCGCGGCCACGGCCGCCAGCCAGGCGCGCAGCGTCTCGGTGTCGGTCAGCCGGACGGAGCCGGGCGCCATGCCGAGCACCCGCTCGACCGCCTCGGAGTAGGCGGCCGTGGTGGCGGCCATCCGGGCGAGTTCGCGCTCGTCGGCGGCGGGGCCGGTGCCGGCCGGGCCGTCGAGCAGGGACCGGGCGAGGGTGTCGGCGTGGGACAGGGAGAGCCCGAGCGCCACTTCGCCCATGTGGGCGGGGTGGGTGGTCGCCATGGTGCCCTCGCGGACGCCCTGCTCGATCACCTCGGCGAGCATCGGGCCGAAGCGGCGCAGTGCGTCGGCCCGCACCTTCTGCCGCAGCAGCGCGTTGCCGTCGGAGTACCAGACGCGCATCACGCCGACGAAGAAGGCCTGTTCGTCGTTCCTGCGGCCGGCCAGGGTGTCCAGGAAGCGGCGCAGCCGCTCGGGGGCGGAGGCGGCGGTGTCGGCGAGGACGGGGGCCAGGTCGGCGGCCAGCCGGTCGTGCATCCGGCCGACCAGCGCTTCGAGCAGGGCGGGCTTGGATCCGAAGTAGTGGTAGAGCGCGCCCTTGGAGCTGCGCAGCTCGTCGAGCACGTCCTGGATGGTCATCGCCTGGTAGCCCTTGGTCCGGACCAGCCGCTGGGCCGCGTCGAGGATCTCGTCGCGGCGGAGTGCGTGCTCGTCGGGTCGGACGGTGCGCGCCATCGCGCCTCCATTAATAGACCGCACGTCGGTTTATTTGCGATATAGGTCTATGCGATGGCGGGCCAGGCGTCAAGCGCGCCGGGCCGACGGCGGGCGCGGCGGCGGTCGGAGCGCGGGCGGGGCCCCGCGCTAGGCAACGGCGAGGTGAACGGGTACTCTCCAAATGCACATCCCAACTGCACGACAGGGGAGCGCCGCAGCGCTGAGAGTGCGGGGAGACCCGCAGACCCTCGAACCTGATCTGGGTAATGCCAGCGCAGGGAGTCGGTACACCAGCCTCGGCGCGTTCGTACGAACGCGCCGTTTCCGTTGCCGGGCCGCTGGTCTGCATACTGTCGACACTCTCAGCCCGACGGTCCCCGCGTGCGCGACGCGAGGAGGGCTCCGATGACGGACCCGCACCCCACCGCCGCCCGGCACCCGGGGCACCGCTGGCGCACCGTCGACATCGTGGTCACCGCCGTGCTCGGCGTCGCCGTCGGCGTCGTCTTCTGGGCCTGGGGGCTGGCCTGGAACATCGTCCAGCCGGCCTTCCTGGCCTTCCCGCCCGGCCAGGGCCTCATGTACGGCGTCTGGCTGCTGCCCGGCGTGCTCGGCGGGCTGGTCGTGCGCAAGCGCGGCGCCGCGGTCTTCACCTCGCTGGTCGCCTCGGCCGTGTCGGCCTGGCTCGGCACCAGCTGGGGCGTGACCGTCATCCTCTACGGCCTGCTCCAGGGCCTGGCACCCGAACTGGTCTTCGCGGCCGGGCGCTACCTGCGCTGGGGCCGCGGCACGGCGCTGCTGGCCGGGGCCGCGGCCGGGCTGGTGGCGGCGGTGCTCGACATCGTCATGTACTACCCCACCTGGCCGGTCGCCTGGATGGCCGTTTACGCCGCCGTGCTGGCGGTCAGCGCCGCCGCCATCGCCGGGATGGGCGGCTGGCTGCTGGTGCGCGCCCTGGGGCGGGCCGGCGCGCTCACCCCGTTCCTGTCGGCGCGCGGCTGACGTGCCGCGCACCCCAACCCTCCCGCGTCCCACCGTCGAGCGGAGCAACCGATGACCGGCAGCGTCTCCTCCCCCTCCCCCGAGGGCGCGTCCGCGCCCGGACCCGCGCCGCGGCTGCGCTGGCGCACCGTGGACATCGTGGTCGCCGCGACCGTGGCGGCGGCCTTCGGAGTGGTGTTCTGGCTCTGGAACGTGACCTTCGCCGCGGTGTCGGGGCTGTTCCTCGTCTTCCCGCCCAGCCAGGGGCTGATGATGGGCGTCTGGCTGATCCCGGCCGTGCTCGGCCCGCTCATCGTGCGCCGGCCCGGCGCCGCGGTCTTCACCGAACTCGTGGCGGCCGCGGTGTCGGTGCTGTTCGGCTCGGCGAGCGGCCTGGCCATCCTGCTGCTCGGCCTGCTGCAGGGCGCGGGCGCCGAGGCCGTCTTCGCCGCCACCCGCTACCGCTCCTGGCGGCCGCTCACCGCGGTGTGCGCGGGCGTGGCCGCCGGGATCACGACCACCACCTACGGCCTCGTGATGAACTACCCGACCTGGCCGATCGCCTGGATGCTCGGCTACTACGCCGTGATCGGCCTCAGCGCCGCCCTCATCGCCGGCCTCGGCAGCTGGTACCTGGTACGCGGCCTCGCCCAGGCCGGCGCCCTGGCCTCGTTCCCATCCGCCCGCACCCACCTGGACCGCCGATGACCGGCTCCACCCCCCGGCCCGGCCACCCCCCATCCCCCTCCCGCCCAGGGGGGCGACCCCACATCCAGTATCCCGCGCCCGGACGGCCCGCCGCGAGGTGCGGCGGCGGGCTGTGGACGAACGGGCCCACGACCGCCCGGCTGTGGACGGCCGGGTTGACGACCGCCCCGTCCACGCTCCCGGCCGCACCGTGCGCGCCCCCGACCGGCCTGAGCGCGCCCGCGGCCGCCCGCCCGGCGGGAGCCGCCGGGCCGGCCACGGCGCCGGCCGCGTCCCCGAGGGATGCGGCGTGACCGCCACGGCGCGCGGCGGCGCGCGGATCGAGTTGTCGGGGTGGGGCTGGCGGCACTCCGGGCGGGCGGAGTGGGCGCTGCGCGGCGTGGACCTGGTGGTCGAGCCGGGCGAGCGGGTGCTGCTGCTCGGCGCGTCCGGCGCCGGCAAGAGCACACTGCTGCACGCGCTGGCCGGCCTCACCGGGCCCGACGCCGCGCTCACCGGTGACGAGGAGGGGCGGCTGCGCGTCGACGGCGAGCCCGCGGCGGCGCGGCGCGGCCGGACCGGGCTGGTCGGCCAGGACCCCGAGACGCAGCTGGTGATGGCGCGGGCCGGCGACGACGTCGCCTTCGGGCTGGAGAACCTGGCGGTGCCCCCCGGCGAGATCTGGCCCCGGGTCGACGCCGCACTCGCCGAGGTCGGCTTCGGCTACGGGCGGCTGCGCTCCACCGCGGCGCTGTCCGGCGGCGAGAAGCAGCGCCTGGTCATCGCGGGCACGCTCGCGCTGCGCCCCCGGCTGCTGCTGCTGGACGAGCCCACCGCCAACCTCGATCCGCCCGGCGCCGCGCTCGTGCGCGAGCTGGTCGCCGAGCTGGCGCGGAGCACCGAGGCCACCCTGGTGCTGGTCGA
The DNA here is from genome assembly GCF_003002095.1 of Allonocardiopsis opalescens. Lineage (GTDB taxonomy): Bacteria > Actinomycetota > Actinomycetes > Streptosporangiales > Streptosporangiaceae > Allonocardiopsis > Allonocardiopsis opalescens. The sequence goes on from NZ_PVZC01000008.1 coordinate 254,713, forward strand.
GCACCGCGTCGCCGACGTGGTCGGGCTGGTCGACCGCGTCGTGGTGCTGGAGCCCGGCGGCGGCGTGCTGGCCGACGGCTCCCCCGGCGCGGTCTTCTCCGCCCACGGCGCCGGCCTCGCCGCACGCGGCGTGTGGGTGCCGGGACGCGAGCCGGCCGCGCCGCCGTCGCCGCCGCGCGCCCCGGGCGGCCCGCTGGTGGCGGCGAGCGGCTGCTGGAAGCGCGGCGCCCCCGATCCCGGCGCGCTGGCCGGCCCGCCCGCCGACGTGCTGCGCGGGGCGGACGCCGTACTGGCCGAGGGCACCGCAACCGCGCTGACCGGCCCCAACGGCGCCGGGAAGTCCACCCTGCTGACCCTGCTCGCCGGCCTGGACCGGCCGACCCGGGGCGAGGTCGCCGCCCGCGGCCGCCTCGCCGAGGCGGCGGGCAAGGCCGGGCGGCGGCCGCTGGCCCGCTGGCCGGCCCGGCTGCTGGCCGCGCACGTCGGCACGGTCTTCCAGCACGCCGAGGACCAGTTCGTCACCAGTACCGTCCGCGACGAACTGCGCTTCGGCCCGCTGCGCGCCGGGCTGGGCGCCGCCGAGACCGAGCGGCGGGTGGACGAGCTGCTGCAGCGGCTGCGGCTCACCGGGGTGGCCGGCGTGCACCCCTTCACCCTGTCGGGCGGTGAGAAGCGGCGGCTGTCGGTGGCCACCGCGCTCAGCTCCGGCGAGCGCTCCCCCGACGTGCTCGTGCTGGACGAGCCCACCTTCGGCCAGGACACCCGCACCTGGGCCGAGCTGGTCGAACTGCTGGCCGGGCTGCGCGCCCAGGGGCGGGCCGTCGCGATGGCCACCCACGACGAGCTGCTGCTGGCCCACTTCGCCGACGTCGAGATCCGGATGGACGGCGGCCGGGTCGTCCGCACCGCCGAACGCACACCGACCGCCACGGAGCCGCCGCGATGAGCACCGCCGCCCCCTCGCGCCCGGCCGGAGCCGGGCCCGCACCCGAAGGCCCGCGCCGCCCCTGGCTGTCGCGGGCCAATCCGGCCGCCAAGCTGATCGCCGCCTTCGTCGCCGCGATCGGGCTGATCGTGGCGATCGACCCGGTCACCAGCGGCGTCGTGCTGGCCGTGGCGCTGGCGCTGGTGCCCTTCGCCCGGCTCGGCCGGCGGGTGCTGCTGCGGCTGGGCGTGCCGCTGCTGCTGATGAGCCTTTCCATCGGCCTGGTCAACGCGGTGGTCGGCGAGGACGGGCCGGTCGCCGCGCTCGGCGTGGCGGTGCGGCTGCTGGCCATCGCGGTGCCCGGGGTGCTGGCCGCCGCCACCACCGACCCCACCGAGATGGCCGACGCGCTCGTGCAGCGCCTGCGGGTGCCCGAGCGGCCCGCGATGGGCGCCCTCGCCGCGCTGCGGCTGCTGCCGCTGCTGGCCGGGCAGTGGCGCACGCTCAGCCTGGCCCGGCGGGCGCGCGGCCTGGACGCGGGCGCGAACCCGGTGCGGGCGGGCGCGCTCTTCGCCGGGAAGACCTTCGCGCTGCTGGTGCGGGCGGTGCGCACCGGCACCCTGCTGGCCACCGCGATGGACGCGCGCGCCTTCGGCACCGGTCCGCGCAGCCACGCCCGCGTCAGCGTCTGGCGGGCCTCCGACACGGCCCTGGTCGCCGGCTCCGTCGCCGTGGTCGCGGCCGGGCACGCCCTGTCCATCGCGCTGGGCACCTGGCAGGTGCTCTTCGGCTGAGCCGGGCGCGGCCCCCGGCGGCGGGTCAGCGGATGCCGCCGGCCGCCTGGAAGGTGCGCCGGTAAACCTGCGGCGACACGCCCACGGTGCGGGCGAAGTGCTCGCGCAGGCTGGCGGCGGTGGCGAAGCCGCAGCGGCGCGAGACCTCCTCGACCGGGTGGTCGGTCGCCTCCAGCAGTTCGCGGGCGCGCCGCAGCCGCTGCTCGGTCAGCCACTGCTGCGGGCTGAGGCCGGTGGCCTCGCGGAAGCGCCGCAGCAGGGTGCGGCTGCTCACGGCGGCGCGGACGGCGAAGTCCGCGACGCTCAGCGGCTGGTCGAGCCGGGCCAGTGCCCACTCCAGCACCGGCAGCAGCCGCTGGTCGCCGCCCGTGGGCACTGGCCGGTCGACGTACTGGGCCTGGCCGCCCTCGCGGTGCGGGGGCAGCACCAGCCGCCGCGCGATGGTGGCCGCCGCCCGGCTGCCCAGATCGCGCCGGACGATGTGCAGGCACAGGTCCAGCGCCGAGCCGGAGCCCGCGGCGGTGAGCACCCGGCCCTCGTCGACGTAGAGCACGGCCGGGTCCACCTCCACCGCCGGGTGGCGGCGGGCCAGCTCGTCGGCGTACATCCAGTGCGTGGTGGCGCGCCGCCCGTCGAGCAGCCCGGCGGCGGCGAGTACGAAGGCGCCGGTGCAGATCGACGCCACCCGCGCGCCGCGCCGGTGGGCGTCGCGCACCGCCGCGAGCAGCCACGGCGGCGGCTCGGCGGCGAGGTCGGGCACGGCCGGGACGATCAGGGTGCCGGCGTCGGCGAGCCCGTCCAGGCCGTGGGTGGCGCGCACCGCGAAGCCGAGGTCGCCGCCGACCAGCCCGGGCACCTCGGCGCACACCCGCAGCTCGTACCAGGGTTCGCCCAGGTAGGCGCTGCGGTCCTGACCGAAGACCTCACACGGGATCAGCAGCTCGAAGGTCTGCACGCCGGGGAAGACGGGGATCGCGACGACGGGTCGTGAGCTCATGTCCGAAATCTAGCGCTTGTTGGCGTATCCGCCACTGTCGGCTGCCGTACCGCACCGGCAGACTCGGCTGCCATGGCCCGAATCTCCGCTGCTCAAGGCACCGCCCTGTACGTCGGCGCCGTGCTCGGCTCCGGTGTGATCACCCTGCCCAGCCTCGCCGCGCAGGTCGCCGGACCGGCCTCGCTGCTGGCCTGGGCGGGGCTCGCGCTGGCCTCGGTGCCGATCGCGGCCGCCTTCGCCGCGCTGGGCGCCCGCTTCCCCGACTCCGGCGGCCTGTCCACCTACGCGCGCCGCGCCTTCGGGCCGCGGGCCGCAGCGGTGGCGGGCTGGCTGTTCTACGCCGCGATGCCGCTCGGCATCCCGCCGCTCGCCCTGATGGGCGCCGGGTACGTGACGAGCGCGGCCGGCGGCGCGGGCGCCGGGGCGACCCTACTGGTGGCGGCCGCGATCCTGGCACCGCCGCTGGCGGCCAACGCGGTGGGCCTGCGCCTGTCCGGCCGGATGCAGCTCGCCGTGACGCTGGTGCTGGCGCTGCTGCTGGTCGCCGCGGTGGTGCTCTCGCTGCCGCACGCCGACCCCGGCAACCTCACCCCCTTCGCCCCGCACGGCCTGCTCGCCGTCGGTTCGGCGGCCGGGCTGCTGCTGTGGGCCTTCCACGGCTGGGAGGCGGTGCCGCAGCTGTCGGCCGAGTTCGCCGATCCGCGGCGCGACATCCCGCGCGCCACCGCCGCCGCGCTGGTGGTCATCTGCGGGCTCTACCTGGCGGTGGCCACCACCTGCGTACTGGTGCTGGGACCGGCCGCGGCCGGCACCCAGGCGCCGCTGGCCCTGCTGCTGGCGCGCGGACTGGACTCCTCGGCGGTGCACATCGCGGCCGCGGTGATCGCCGTTGTGATCATCATCGGCACCGTCAACACCTACCTGGCCAGCGCGGCCAAGCTGGGCGCGGCACTGGGCCGCGACGGCGCGCTGCCGGCCTGGTTCGCACGCGGCGCCGCGCCCGGCGCCGTGCCGCGCCGCAGCCTCGCGGTGGTCGCGGCGCTCAGCTCGCTGGGGCTGGCGGTCGCGGTGCCGGCCGGGGCCGGACTGGACGTGATGATCAGGACGACCATCCCGCTGGTGATGACGGTGGCCGGGATCGGCCTGGCCGCGGGGGTGCGGCTGCTTCCGGCGCGCACGCCCGGCTGGTGGTGCGCGCTGGCCGCCACCGGCTCGGTGGGCCTGCTGCTGGCGATGTCGGGCTGGTACCTGCTGACACCGCCGGCCGTGGCGGCGGCCGCGCTCGGCTACCTGCGGCTGCGCGAGCGGTGGGCGGCCCGCCGGCCCGGCGCTCAGCCGTCGTCGCGCTTGACCGTGTCCGGGGAGAACGCGGGCAGGCAGACCGCGATGTACTCGGCGCCCTCCTCACCCGGCGAGCTGTAGCGGACCCACTCCCCCGCGCGGGTGTGCACGGCCTGCCCGGCGCGCACCTCCATCCGGCCGGTGTCGTGGTGCACGACCAGCGCGCCGCGCAGCACCACGGTGTACTCGTCGAACTCAGGCCGCTGCCCGGGCTCCTGCCAGCCCGAAGGGCTGCGCATATGGGCGATGCTGACGGCGGCATCGTGGGTGTTGACCCGGCCGACGTACTCGTCGATGACCTTGGGGGGCTCGCCCGCCGCCGTGATCCGGCTGGCTTGCGCGATCAGTTTCGGCATGCCGAACAGTGTGGCACTCCGCCGCCCGTGCGCGCGATCGCGGACGGGGCGGCTCAGGCGGCGCGCTCCAGGTACTGCTCCCACTGGGGGTCGCGCTGGGGGTCGACGTTGATCAGCCGCCAGTGCAGGCCGCGCGGTGCGGTGGGGGTGGCGCGCAGCCGCCAGCCCAGCTCCTCGAGGAGCTTGTCGGCCTTGCGGTGGTTGCACGGCCGGCAGGACGCGACGCAGTTCTCCCAGGTGTGGGCGCCGCCGCGGCTGCGCGGGACGACGTGGTCGATGGTCTCGGCGTACTGGCCGCAGTAGGCGCAGCGGTAGTGGTCGCGGCGCATCAGCGCGACGCGGGTGAGCGGGATGCGGCGGTGGTAGGGCACCCGGATGTAGCGGCGCAGCCGGATCACCGAGGGCACCGAGATCCGGACGGAGGCCGAGCGCAGCGCGGCGCCCGCGGTGTCGCCGTGGACGACCTCGGCCTTCTCCCTGAGTACCAGGAGCACCGCTCGGCGCAGCGGAAGAGTGGTGAGGGGTTCATAACTGGCGTTGAGCAGCAGGACCTGGCGCGAGACGCGCCGCTTCCCGGGCTCCACCAGCCGGCCCGTCACCGGTTTCCATGGTGAATCGTCTCCCACATGGACCTCCCGTGGGTCTCCCCAGCCGTCCACTGACAAGTGTGCTGTGTCGACCGGCGCGCCGCCACTGTATTGCGGTGCACATTCCGTGAAAGCTCGGCGGCAGCGGCGGCCCCCGCGCGACACGCCGTCCGCTTGCGGCCGGTCCCCGGTCCGGGCCCGCCGGCCGGATCCGGCGGGGCGACCCGGGTGCGGCGCCCGGCGCGTCCCGCTGCCTAGGATCGGCTGATATGAGCGACGCCCCCCGCCCCCGAGCCCGCCGCGACGACCTCGTCGAGCAGATCCACGGCCGGGCGGTCCCCGACCCCTACCGCTGGCTGGAGGACCCCGACTCCGCCGAGACCAAGGAGTGGCTGACCGCCCAGGACGCCCTGTTCGCGGCCGAGCTGTCCGGCGCCGCCGCCGAGCGGGAGCACTTCGCGGCCCGGATCCGCGAACTGCTGGGCGCCGGCTCCGTGGGCGCCCCGGTGTGGCGCGGTGAGCGCCGCTTCTTCACCCGGCGCACCGCCGAGCAGGAGCACGGGGTGCTGTACACCGTCGACCCGGACACCGGCGCCGAGCGGGTGCTGCTGGACCCGGTCGCGCTCGACCCCGAGGGCACCACCACGATCGACGCCTGGCAGCCCGACCGCGAGGGCCGGCTGCTCGCCTACCAGCTCTCCGAGGGCGGCGACGAGGAGTCGCTGCTGCGGGTGATGGACGTCGCCACCGGCGCGCTCGTCGAGGGCCCGATCGACCGCTGCCGCTACTCCCCGGTCAGCTGGCTGCCGGGCGGCGAGGCCTACTACTACGTGCGCCGCCTCGCCCCCGAGCTGGTGCCCGACGGCGAGGAGCAGTACCACCGCCGCGTCTACCTGCACCGGGTCGGCACCCCGCCCGAGGACGACGTGCTGATCTTCGGCGAGGGCCGCGACAAGACCGAGTACTTCGGCCCCTCGGTCAGCCGCGACGGCCGCTGGCTGACCGTCTGGGCCAGCAAGGGCACCTCGCCGCGCAACGACGTCTGGCTGGCCGACCTGCACGCCTCCTCGCCCGAGCGGCCGCGGCTGGTGCCCGTCCAGGAGGGGGTGGACGCCGACACCCACCTGCACGTCGGGCGGGACGGCCGGCTGTACGTGTTCACCGACCGCGAGGCCCCGCGCGGCCGCCTGTGCGTCGCCGATCCCGAGCGGCCCGCCGCCGAGCACTGGCGCGAGCTGCTCCCCGAGGACCCCGAGGCGGTGCTCACCGACTTCGCCATCCTGGACGGCCCCGAGCTCGGCGAGCGCCCGGTGCTGCTGGCCGCGTGGCGCCGCCACGCCATCAGCGAGATCACCGTGCACGACCTGGCCGACGGGCGGCGCACCGGCACGGTCGCGCTGCCCGGGCTCGGCTCGATCGGCGGCATCCAGGAGCGCCCCGAGGGCGGCCACGACGCCTGGTTCGGCTACACCGACCACACCACCCCGCTGGGAGTGTGGCACTACGACGCGCGCACCGGCGAGACCTCGCCGTACGCGGCCGCCCCGGGGCGGGTGGAGGTGCCCGAGGTGCGCACCCGGCTGGTCGACTACCCCTCGGCCGACGGCACCACGGTGCGGATGCTGGTGATCTCCCCGGCCGGCGCCGACCCCGGGCCCAGGCCCGCCATCCTGTACGGCTACGGCGGCTTCTCCGTCTCGCTCACCCCCGGCTACTCCGCCACGATCCTCGCCTGGGTCGCGGCCGGCGGCGTCTACGCCGTCGCGAACCTGCGCGGCGGGCTGGAGGAGGGCGAGGAGTGGCACCGCGCCGGCATGCTCGACCGCAAGCAGAACGTCTTCGACGACTTCCACGCCGCCGCCGAGCGCCTGATCGCCGACGGCACCACCACCGCCGACCGGCTGGCCGCCTTCGGCGGCAGCAACGGCGGCCTGCTGGTGGGCGCCGCCATCACCCAGCGGCCCGAGCTGTTCCAGGCCGCCGTCTGCTCGGCGCCGCTGCTGGACATGGTCCGCTACGAGCGCTTCGGCCTGGGCGCCACCTGGAACGTGGAGTACGGCAGCGCCGAGGACCCCGAGCAGTTCGGCTGGCTGATCGGCTACTCCCCCTACCACCGGGTCCGCGAGGGCGTCGACTACCCGGCCACCCTGTTCACCGTCTTCGACCGCGACACCCGGGTGGATCCGCTGCACGCCCGCAAGATGTGCGCCGCGCTGCAGCACGCCACCTCGGGCTCCCGGCCGATCCTGCTGCGGCGCGAGGCCGAGGTGGGGCACAGCGCCCGCTCGGTGAGCCGCACCGTGGGCCTCAACGCCGACCAGCTGGCCTTCCTCGCCGCCCGGACCGGGCTCAGGACGGATCCGCGCTAGCGGCGGCGGTGCCGACGGGGGGCGGCGGCACCGTCTCCAGCCCCCAGGCGGCGCGGAAGGCGCTCACCGTCAGCCAGGCCAGCCGGGCGTTGACGGCGAAGAGCTGGCGCACCGAGGCGAGGGTGTCGAAGGAGGCGTCCGGGCGGGCCTCGCCGGCGGTGCCGGACGCGGTCCGGCCCAGCTCCAGCCGCTGCTCGGTGAGGCCGTCGCCGAAGACCTCCAGCAGGGTGGCGCAGTAGTACAGGTAGCCCAGCGCCTCCAGCCGCAGCCGTTCCAGCACGGCGTGCTCCTCGGCGCGGGCGTCGTCGCCCGGGCGCGCCGGCCCCTCCGGCGGAGCGGCCGCGGCCGCCAGCAGCGTCCGGTGGTCGGGGCGGGCGTGCGCGTCCAGGTGGCGCATGAGCTCGCTGGCGAAGGGCTCGACCGTGGCGTTGCGGGCGATGACGGTGCGCATCGCGCCCACCTTGGCGCGCAGGTCGCGGCCGACCAGCTCCCGGCAGACCCCGCCCAGGCTCCGCTCGGTGGACACGACCACGGAGCGCGCCACCCGGACCAGCTCCCTGGGCAAGCCGCCGGCCATGCAGTGGCACAGGCAGACGAAGGGCTCGCCCAGGCCGATGACGCGGCCGCGCAGCAGCTCGCGGGCCTCGGCCAGGCCCAGGTACTCCACTGGGAAGACCGCGTCGAAGGCGCTGTCGAAGGCGTCCCTGACCGGCAGGCCGCGCCGCTCGAAGGCGGCCAGCGCGTCCTCGGAGACCGAGACCAAAAACAGGCAGCCGGGGACGTCGATGCTGAACAGCGCCTTGATCTCGTTGACGAACTCCTGCGCCTGCTCGGGGACGAGGATCTTGTCCAGTTCGTCCAGCACGATCGCGACCGGGGTCTCGGCGACGCTGGGGACCCCGCCCAGCACCCGCACCGCGGCCTCCAGGGTCTCGCGCAGGTCGTACACCACCTCGGGGTAGGTCATCACCTGGCGGGCGTACTCCACCGAACCGGTGCGGCCCAGTTCGGTGCCGAAGGGCAGGGCGAGCTTGCCCGACCAGCCCGAGGTGTAGCGCTGCTGGAAGCGGATGGCCTCCTGCTTCTCCTCGGCGAGCCGGCGCAGCCCGGCGAGGTCGCGGACGTCGCGGGCGCGCACGGCGCCGGGTGCCGGCGGGCGCCGCCGCGTCAGGACGGCCAGTGCGACCAGCGCCGCCAGGAGCAGCCCGAGCTGCCATCCGGCCGTTCCGAGCAGCGCGCCGAGATTGCTGGGCGGCGCGGCTACCAAGGCGGCGGACAGCCAGGCGGTGGCGGCCAGCGCGACCGCGCCCAGCAGTGTCGCCGTCAGCGTCCTCGACAGCCGGACCGCCGCCCCGGCGGGGCCGCCGCCCCGCTCGGGATGGCGGTCGGCGAAGTCGAGGACGGCGCGGCAGACGCCGGCGTACAGGTGCAGGGCGAACTCACGGGCGTCGTAGCGGACCGGGACGCTCTCGAACAGCGCCAGATGCTCCTTGCCCGCGTCGAGCAGCGATCCCTCGCGGTAGGCCTCCAGCAGGGTGGACTTGCCCGCTCCGCGCGGCCCCGCCACCCCGACGGCGCCGCCGCCGATCTGCCCGAGCAGCCGGCGGAACTCCGCGAACACCGAGGTGGTGACCAGGTACTCCTTGGCACGCATCTGCCGCAGGCCCGGCGCGTTCAGTTCGCCCAGCTCGACGGAGAACGGCGGGTCGAGCAGTTCGTTCAGGCGGCGGAGCAGCAGGGGCCGGACCGCCTTCTCTCTGACCGCGCGCCGCCACTCCGCCAGGGCGGTGCGCGCCTGCCGGTCCAGGCGCCGCCGCTCGGCCTGCCAGGCCTCTCCCCGGCCGGCGTGGGCCGATTCCGGATTCCGCCTCGTCGACTGCGAGGTCCACCACATGATCACGGCAGGTATCACACCGGCCGCCATGGCGAGCGCCGCCCCCGCGGCGATCGGGACGGCCGTCGCGTCGGCCAGCGGCTGCTCGGGGACGGGCTGCGTACCGGTCTGGCCGGTCAGCCCGAAGTACACGCTGATACCGCACAGCGTGCCCAGTCCGATCTGGGCGACGGCGATGGCGGCGATGCCCAGGCGCTCGTTCTCGGGCCCCCCTACGGCGTCCAGCATGGTCTCGGCCCCGGTGGTGACGAAGCCGACCGCGATGACAAGGGCGAGGCCGCCCCCGACGATCCAGACCAGCACGTCCGGCGCGACCGGCAGGTAGGGGGCGAGTCCGGGCGGCCAGCCGGTCAGGTTCCGCCCCAGGTCATCGGCGAGGCGCCACAGCGCCAGCAGGTAGCCGCAGGCGAGTGCGATGCCGAGCACCACGGTGACACCGCCGCGGGCGAACTCGCCGCTCCGCCGGCCGCTCATGAGCCGCCCGAGCGTCCTGAACAGCAGGTAGGCCAGCACGACGACCAGCAGTCCCGCGATGCCCAGCACGAGCAGGGTGTCGGACCACTCCCCCGTCGCGTCCAGCCAGATCCAGGATCGCCACATCAGTACGGGGACCGCCGGCCCCAGCCACAGCGCGAGTCCCAGGCCGGCGAAGCCGACGGCGGCCAGAACCTCGCCGATCAGACTGACCGGTTCGGGTCGTGCCTGGCCCGTTTCGTCCCGCACCTGCTCGTGCGCCGCCAGTTCCGCGCGGGCGGCGCGGATCGCGGTGATCTCCGGATTGGTCAGCCGCAGCAGGCCGTCGACGTCGTCCACCGCGGTGCGGGTGAGCAGCGCGGGGTCGATCCGGTCGCGACGCAACGCGTCGCGGATGGAGCCCTCGGCCGCCTCCTGTCTGATCAGTTCGGGCAGCTCCGCGGTGAGTTCGGCGACGAGCAGGTCGGACGCGTCCTCCCCGTCCGGGGGGTCGTCGGCCGTGTCGCCCTCGGTGGCACGGCGGAGTGTGTCGGGGACGGGCACGTCGCCGTCCGCCGGACCGTCGATCGCGCCGTCGCCTGAGGAGAAGCCGGTCGCGTCGCCGTCCGGCGCGAGTCGGGCCATGGAAGCTCCCTGCCGGTGGGGGATCTCCATCGTCGCCGTCGCGCCCGTGCAGGGGAAGGCTTCGCGCCGTTCTGAGTGCGCGGGCGGGCCGCCCCGGGGGAGTGCGGCCCGCCCGCGCTATTCGGCCGCCCGTGCCGGCGGCCTGGGGGATGGTCCAGGGGGCCGTGGGCGCAGGCGCTTCTCGCCCTCGACCACGGTCAGTTCGCCCACTCGGCGCCGCGCCGTCTCGCGCCAGCCCGATGCCAGGTAGAGGCGGAGCGCGGCGGACTGGACGAGGGTGGTGTCGCCGCGCAAAGTGCGGTAGCCGAGTTCGGCGGCGCGCCGCTCGACCGCGCGGAGCATCCGCCGCCCCAGGCCGCGCCGCTGCCAGGCGGGGTGCACCCGCAGCCGCACCACCTCGGCGGTGTCGGCGTCGACGCGGCGCAGCCCGACCATCGCGACGATCCGGCCCTGGCACTCGCCCACCAGGAACTCGCCGTCGGCGCGCAGGTAGACGGCGTCGACCCCGCCGCCGACCAGGTCGTGGTCGTAGTACACCCCGTCGCCGGGGCGCAGCCCGACGGCGCGCAGCGCGGTGCGGTGCAGGTCGAGCACTGCGGCGGCGTCACCGGGTCGGTAGCGGCGGATGGTCATCGTCTGGGGGTCGTCCACGGCCCTACCGCGCGGGCAGCATCATCGCGTCGGTGAACGCGCGCACCGAGGGGTGGTCGGGGTGCTCGGCCAGCGCGGTGGCGCCGAGCTGGCGGGCGCGGCTGAGCACGATGTCGGTGCGGTGCTCGGCGGGCAGCGCGGTGACCGCCTGCCGGCCCATCCGCAGCGACTCCTCGACCTCCCCCTCGGCCAGCCGCAGCAGCGCCTGGTCGAAGCGGATGAGGGTCCGGTCGAGCAGTTCGGTGACCGGGTACCGGCTGAGCGCGTCGTCGAGCAGCCGCTCGGCGTCGGCCACCACGCCGAGCCCGGCCAGCGCGCCGCCGTGGTGGAAGACCAGCTGCCGTTCGGTGTAGCCGAACACGGTGTCGGAGGTCGCGCCGCCCGCCAGGGAGTCGAAGCTCTCCCGGGAGGCGGCGGTGAGCCGCTTGGCCTGCTCCACGGCGTGGGAGTCGGCGGCCAGGCCGGCCGTCATGGCCAGCCCGCGCGCCTCGATCATCGGCGCGAGCACGGTCGCCGCGCACGGCGCGCGCCCGGCCAGGTCGCGGCTGCGCCGCGCCAGCTGCATGGCCTCGCGCGGGTCGCCGTAGTAGAACGGCACCAGCGCCTCGCGGGCCACCACCCAGGCTCGCAGCGCCCGGTCGCCGGTCTCGTCGGCGGCGGTGCGGGCGGTGCGGAAGTAGGCGCGCGCCATCCGCTGGTCGCCGAGGTCGATGAGCAGGATGCCGGCGATCCCGGCCAGCTGCGCGGCGAGCCGGCACAGCCGCTCCTGGAGTTCGACCGGCTGGCGCTGCTCGCTGGTGCGGCGCACCTCGCTGAAGTCCAGCAGCACGTCGCACAGCAGCCGCAGCGGTGGGGTGCTCATGTACTGGCGGCCGTAGCCGAAGGTCGCCTCCTCCCAGGCGTCGAGCATTCCGGCCGAGACGGTGGCGTGCACCAGGGTGCGGTCCATCTGGCGGCGGACGCCGTCGATGGCGGCCAGCAGCTGGCCGTCCATGGCCACATTGGCTCCGACCAGCAGTCTCATCATGGTCTGTCGCAACACGTTGTCGTCCTCCTCCCCGCAGCGGACACCGCGGAGATCCGGCGGCGTCGCCGGAGGTGAGATGGAGTCCGGCGGGGGTTCCCCGGTCCAGTCGGACGCCGGAGTGTCGCCGCCGGGGAACGGCGCGGCCCGCGGGTCCAAGTGGCTCTGCCCGCAGACGCAGGGGCCGGCGTAGCCCAGGTCGTCGGGGTCGGCCCGGTACGCCAGCGACAGGTAGTGCAGGTACTCCGCGCCGGGACGCTTCGCACCGCTCTCGTAGGCCGACAGCTGGGTCTCGCCCAGTTTCGGCCGCGCCCGCCCGGCCACCTCGAAGAGGGCCCGGACCTGCTCGACCACGTCGGCCAGCGCGATACCGCGCGCTAATCGGTGCGCCTTAATGCGGGTGGTCTGGAAAGCCGGTCCGCATTCGTCGTGAATCCGGGCGGCGATCGCGTTGATTGTCAGGCCGGATGCCAGTCCTCGCGCACGGATCCTGCGTGCGACTTCCGCCTCCCTGGCAACTCCGGCGTCTCTGCCACCACATGGCGACTCCTCTTCGGACATCTCGCCCACCTCCCCCCTAACGGACAACATGTGGAGAATCGGAAAAACACCGCTTCTCCCCGCGATCCGTCGTTACCATGGCCCGTAGGCCGAACCTCACCGGTCCGCGTCCGGCGGGCATCGCACGCCTCGGACCTCCGGGACCCTCCCCTACCGACCAGCCGCGGCTCCCGTAGACCGCGGCGGTCACCCCACCCACTGTCGACGCAGCGTAATGCGCCAATAGCAAGGTGCCAACCGAAATGAAAAAATAAAAGGGATTCAGCCGAAAAAGGGGTCGCTCGGCACCGAGTGGGTGAAGAATCCTTATCCTCGGGTGCGGGATTCACCTCCCGGTAAGGGGCGCGCCTTATCCTGCGGGGCACGCTTCCCCGCACACCCGACTTGACCGCCCATCGCCCGACTTGCCATTCTTCGGTCCATCGCCGCCTGGTCGGCGATGGGGAGGGTGACACGGGTGCCGCCGCTCGCGGCGCGCGTTCATCGAACAGCAGGATCGGCCCGAATCCAGCCGCCGGGCCGGTCCGATGCCGTCGGCCGGTCGCCGGGAGGAGAGACCGGAGCGTCCTTCGCGGGCTCGGTGCGGACGAAGCCCGCGGATTCCGTTCCGGTGGGAGCGGCGCACCGGCCGGCGGCCTGCCCTGGGTCGGGTGGATCACACCGCCCGGTCCCCCCTCGGCCCGCGCGGGCTCGGTAGCGTGGCCAGCGCCGCCGATGAGATGGGGACGGGCCGTGACCGAGACCACCCGCACGCGCGAGCGCACCGCAGGGCCGTCCGGGGCCGCCGGGCGCAGGCACGTGTACGAGTTCCAGGTGCGCTTCGCCGACCTGGATCCGTTCAACCACGTCAACAACGTGCGCTTCCTGACCCATCTGGAGGACGCGCGGATCGCGCTGCTGCACTGGGACCGGCTGGCCGCGGGCCAGGAGCGCTTCGGTCCGCTGGTGGTCGCCCGGCACGAGGTCGACTACAAGCGGCCGCTGACGCTGCGGCCCGAGCCGGTGCGGATCGAGACCTGGGTCGGCGAGCTGCGCCGCACCTCGTTCACGCTCCGCTACGAGGTGCGCGACGACGCCGCCCTGTATCTGGAGGCGCGCTCCGTCATGGTCGGCTACGACCCCGAGGGCCTGCGCCCGCGCCGCCTCAGCGCGGCCGAGCACGCCTACCTGAGCGGCTACCTGGCCGGCTGAGCGCCGCCGGCCGCACGCTCCGGCGAGGGTGCCACGGGCACCCGTCCGCTCACATTCCGGACATCTAGTATCGATACATGGACGATCGTGCGCGGCGCCGCTGGTTGATGCTGCTGGTCGGGATGCTCGGCCAGATCACCAGCGTGGTGTTCCTGTTCGGCACCCCCTTCGTGCTCCCGCAGCTGCGCGCGGACTACGGCCTGACACTGACGCAGGCCGGCGCGGTGGTCGGCGCCCCCGGCCTCGGCGCGCTCGCCACGATGATCCTGTGGGGCGCGGTGGCCGACCGCTACGGCGAGCGGTGGACCATCACGGTGAGCCTGGTGCTGTCGGGGATCGCGCTGGGGCTGCTGCCGTTCGCGCCCGGGCCGGTCGGCGTGGCCGTCCTGCTGGCGCTGGCGGCCGCCTGCGGCGGCTCGGTGAACGCCACCAGCGGCCGGATCGTGCTCGGCTGGTTCGACGCGCGGCGCCGCGGGCTGGCGATGGGGCTGCGCCAGATGTCGCAGCCGCTCGGGCTGGCGGTGGCCGCGGCCGTGCTGCCGCAACTGGCCGACCGGTACGGCTTCACGGCCGCCATGCTGCTGCCCGCCGGGCTGTGCGTGCTGGTGGCGGTGCTGGTCGCCGTGGTCGTGGTGGACCCGCCGCGGCAGGCCGGCACCGGCTCGGCGGCGGAGGGCGGCTCACCGTACCGCCGCGCCGCCATCTGGCGGGTGCACGGCGCCAGCGCGCTGCTCGTCGTCCCGCAGTTCACCGTGTCGGTCTTCGCCCTCACCTACCTGGTCGAGGGGCGCGGCTGGGCGGCCACCACCGCCGGGCTGCTGCTGTCGGCCGCCCAGCTGCCCGGGGCGCTGACCCGGCTGGCCGCCGGGGCCTGGTCGGACCGGGTCGGGGCGCGGCTCGGTCCGATGCGGGTGCTGGCCGGGCTGATCGCCGCCGTCTCGCTGGCACTGGGCGCGGCGGCCGCGACCGGCTCTGAGGCGGTCGTGGCGGTGCTGGTGGTCAGCGCGATCGTCACGGTCAGCCCGAACGGGCTCGCCTTCACCGCCGTGGCCGAACTGGCCGGCCTGCGCTGGGCGGGGCGTGCGCTGGCCGCCCAGAACACCGTGCAGAGCATGGTCTCCATGGTCGTCCCGGCCGCGGTCGGCGCGCTGATCACCGCCTACGGCTTCCCGATCGCCTTCGCCATGCCCGCGCTCTTCGCCCTGGCGGCCTGCGCCGTCATCCCGGTGGCCATCGAGCGCCGGGCCGCCGGGGGCGGCGAGGCGGCGGACCGCGGCGAGCCGGCCCGCAAGGCCGGGCGCGGCGGCGATCCGGCCTGAAATCTCACCGCCGCCAGGTTTAGCCGCGTGCGAGCCTGGCAACAAACTTGAGCGCAAGCGCATCACATCATGTCCATTCAGGAGGTGAACTGCGGTGTTGATGCGTACCGATCCGTTCCGCGAGTTCGACCGGCTCACCCAGAACCTGCTGGGGCAGGCGGCCCGGCCCGTCACGATGCCGATCGACGCCTTCCGGGACGATCACGAGTTCGTGGTCAGCTTCGACCTGCCCGGCGTGGACGCGGACTCCATCGACCTGGAGGTCGAGCGCAACGTCCTCACCGTCCGCGCGTCCAGGCCGCCGCTGCAGAACGCCGAGGGCCGCGAGATCGTCCTCAACGAGCGCCCGGCCGGCGCCTTCTCGCGGCAGCTCTTCCTCGGCGACACCCTGGACGCCGACAGGATCGACGCCGCCTACGCCGACGGCGTGCTGACCCTGCGCATCCCCATCGCCGAACAGGCCAAGCCGCGCAAGATCAGCATCCACGCCACCGACCGGCAGCAGGCGATCTCCCGCTGACCCCGGCCGCACCAGGGGACGCCCGATCCGCCGCCGTCCCGCCGGATGACCGTCCCGCGCCACCACGGCACACCGCACCCCAAGGGCCCGTCCACCGCGGCGGGCCCTTCCCGTGGCCCCCGGACGAGAGCGGCGGCCACGTCCGTCCCCGTCCGAGCGGCTGCCTCCACCCGGAGCAGCCGACATGCGCCTCATGCGGTGGTCGCATGAGAGGTGATCGCACAAAACGGGAGGCGTCACCTTCCTCTCTCCCAGACTCCCGCGGCACCACAGGACGGACGAAGGCACCAAGGGCAACAAGCGTGCACCCCTCCGAGGCGTTCCCCCGCCCCGACCCCCTCGCGCCGCCAGGCCCCACCCCATCCCCCTCCCGCCCAGGGGGGCGGCCCCTACACTCATTTTTTCGTGACCGGGCCGCCTCCCGGGAGGGTTACCGGTGGGTTCTGGATAACCTCGCCTGAGGCCGGCGCACTGTGGACGACCGATGGAGCTTGCCTTGACTGGAGTAGCCGAAGGGCCGGGACGGGCCGCCCCGCGGCAGGTGGGTGCGGAGGCCGGGACGGACGCCGCGCCCGCACCCGCCGCGTCCGGCGGCCGCGCGGAGCGGGCGTGGTGGCGCGACGCGGTCGCCTACCAGATCTATCCGCGCAGCTTCGCCGACTCCGACGGTGACGGGGTGGGCGACCTCACCGGGATCCGGCGGCGGCTCGGCCACGTCGCCGGGCTGGGCGTGGACGCGATCTGGCTGACCCCGTTCTACCGCTCGCCGATGGCCGACCACGGCTACGACGTGGCCGACTACCGCGACGTCGACCCGGTGTTCGGCACCCTGGC
Organism: Allonocardiopsis opalescens; assembly: GCF_003002095.1. Taxonomy (GTDB): domain Bacteria; phylum Actinomycetota; class Actinomycetes; order Streptosporangiales; family Streptosporangiaceae; genus Allonocardiopsis; species Allonocardiopsis opalescens. The sequence goes on from NZ_PVZC01000008.1 coordinate 271,174, forward strand.
GGACGTGGACGGGCTGATCGCCGACGCGCACCGGCTCGGGCTGCGGGTCATCGTCGACATCGTGCCGAACCACACCTCCAGCGAGCATCCGTGGTTCCGCGCCGCGCTGGCCGCCGGACCGCAATCCCCGGAGCGGGAGCGCTACCTGTTCCGGCGCGGACGCGGCGACGGCTCACCGCCGAACAACTGGCAGTCGCGCTTCGGCGGGCCGGCATGGACGCGGGTCGAGGACGACTGGTGGTACCTGCACCTGTTCGCACCCGAGCAGCCCGACCTCAACTGGCGGCACCCCGAAGTGGCCGAGGAGTTCCGCTCCGTGCTGCGCTTCTGGCTGGACCGGGGCGTGGACGGCTTCCGCATCGACGTCGCCCACGGGCTGTTCAAGTCCGAGGACCTGCGCGACGTGGGTCCGGGCGAGGGGCACCACATGTCCAACGGCCCCATCTGGAGCCGCCCCGAGGTGCACGCGGTCTACCGGGACTGGCGCCGGCTGCTGGACGGCTACTCCGGTGAGCGGATGGCCGTGGGCGAGGTCTGGGTGGACGATCCCGTCGACCTGGCCCGCTACATCCGCCCCGACGAACTGCACCAGGCGTTCAACTTCGCCTGGCTGACCGCCCCCTGGTCGGCGGAGTCCTTCCACCGGGTCATCACCGAGTCGCTGGCCGCGACGGCGCCCGTGGGCGCCACCACCACCTGGGTGCTGTCCAACCACGACGTGGTGCGGCACGTCACCCGCTACGGCGGCGGCGAGACGGGTGTGCGCCGCGCCCGCGCCGCCCTGCTGGCCATGCTGGCGCTGCCCGGTGCCGTCTACCTCTACCAGGGCGAGGAGCTGGGCCTGCCCGAAGTGCTCGACCTGCCCGACGAGGTGCTGCAGGACCCCAAGTGGGAGCGGAGCGGCCGCACCCAGCGCGGCCGGGACGGCTGCCGGGTGCCGATCCCGTGGACCGGCGAGCGGCCGCCCTTCGGCTTCACCCGAGCGGAGGCGACGCCGTGGCTGCCGCCGCCCGCGGACTGGAGCGGCCTGACCGTGGCGGCCCAGGACGCCGACCCCGCGTCGACGCTCAACCTGTACCGGCGCGCGCTGCGGATCCGCAAGGCCGAGCCGTCCCTCGGCGACGGGAGTCTGAGCTGGGTGGACCTGGGCCCCGGCGTACTGGCCTTCGCCCGCGAGCCCGGCCTGCTCGCGGTGCTCAACTGCGGGACCGAACCGGTGGCGCTGCCGCCGCACCGCGAGGTGGTGCTGTCGAGCGCGGAGCCGGACGCCGCGGCGCCGGGGAGGCTGCCGCCCGACACCGCGGTGTGGCTGCGGCGCTGAGCCTCAGACCCTCGGTGAGTTGACCATGCTGTGCGCCGCGTAGACCAGGTACTCCCAGAGCGTCTGCTCCAGCTCGGGGGCGAGGTCGAGTTCGTCCACGGCGGCCCGCATGTGCGCCAGCCAGGCGTCGCGGGCCTCGGTGGTGACCTCGAAGGGCGAGTGGCGCATGCGCAGCCGGGGGTGGCCGCGCTGGTCGCTGTAGGTGCGGGGGCCGCCCCAGTACTGGACCAGGAACATCCGCAGCCGCTCCTCAGCCCCCTCGAAGTCGTCGTCGGGGTACATCGGCCGCAGCAGCGGGTCGCCGGCCACGCCCTGGTAGAAGCGGTGCACCAGCCGCCGGAAGGTCTCCTCGCCCCCCACCGCCTGGTAGAAGGTGACCGTCGTCTCGCCGGTGCCGTCGCCGTCCTGTGTGCTCATATCGATCCCAAGCTACTCAATGGGCGCCGGCCGCCGTACCCCGCCCAGAGGTACGGCGGCCGGCGGCCGCGAGCCGGACCGACCCGGGTCAGTCGCGGGTCAGCTTCCGGTAGGTGACGCTGTGCGGGCGGGCGGCCTCCGGCCCGAGACGCTCGATCTTGTTCTTCTCGTAGGCCTCGAAGTTCCCTTCGAACCAGAACCAGTTCGACTCGCCCTCCCAGGCCAGGATGTGGGTGGCGATGCGGTCCAGGAACCAGCGGTCGTGGGAGGTGATCACGGCGCAGCCGGGGAACTCCAGTAGCGCGTTCTCCAGGGACGACAGGGTCTCGACGTCGAGGTCGTTGGTGGGCTCGTCCAGCAGCAGCAGGTTGCCGCCCTGCTTCAGGGTGAGCGCGAGGTTCACCCGGTTTCGCTCGCCGCCCGACAGCACGCCCGCGGGCTTCTGCTGGTCGGAACCCTTGAAGCCGAAGGCGGCCGCGTAGGCGCGGCTGGGGATCTCGACATCGCCGACCCGGATGAAGCTCTCGCCGTCGGAGATGGCCTCCCAGACGTTCTTGTTGGCGGCGATCTTCTCGCGGGACTGGTCGACGTAGGAGATCTGGACGGTCTCGCCGATGTTGATCGAGCCCGAGCTGGGCTTCTCCTCACCGACGATCATCTTGAACAGGGTGGTCTTGCCGACGCCGTTCGGGCCGATCACGCCGACCAGGCCGTTGCGCGGCAGCGAGAAGCTGAGGTCGTGCATCAGCACGCGGTCGCCGAAGCCCTTGTTCAGCTTGGAGACCTCGACCACGGTGTTGCCCAGCCGCGGGCCGGGCGGGATCTGGATCTCCTCGAAGTCGAGCTTGCGGGTCTTGGCCGCCTCGGCGGCCATCTCCTCGTAGCGCTCCAGCCGGGCCTTGCTCTTGGTCTGCCGGGCCTTGGGGTTGGAGCGCACCCACTCCAGCTCGTCCTCGAGGCGCTTCTTGCGCTTGGCGTCCTTCTGCCCCTCGACCCGCAGCCGGGTGGCCTTCGTCTGCAGGTAGGTGGAGTAGTTGCCCTCGTAGGGGTAGAGCTTGCCGCGGTCGATCTCGACGATCCAGTTGGCGACGTTGTCCAGGAAGTAGCGGTCGTGGGTGATCGCGATGATGGTGCCCGGATACTTGTCGAGGTGCTGCTCCAGCCACTGCACGCTCTCGGCGTCGAGGTGGTTGGTGGGCTCGTCCAGCAGCAGCAGGTCGGGCTGCTCCAGCAGCAGCTTGCACAGCGCCACGCGGCGCCGCTCGCCGCCGGACAGCACGGTGACGTCGGCGTCGGGCGGCGGGCAGCGCAGGGCGTCCATGGCCTGGGCCAGCTGGCTGTCGAGATCCCAGGCGTTGCGGTGGTCGAGCTGCTCCTGGAGCTTGCCCATCTCCTCGAGCAGCTCGTCGGAGTAGTCGGTCGCCATCTTCTCGGCGATCTCGTTGAAGCGGTCGAGCAGGGCCTTGGTCTCGGCCACGCCCTCCTGGACGTTGCCCAGGACGTCCTTGTCCGGGTTGAGCTGCGGCTCCTGGGCGAGCAGGCCGACGGTGAACCCGGGCATCAGCCGGGCCTCGCCGTTGGAGGGGCGGTCGATGCCCGCCATCACCTTCAGCATGGTGGACTTGCCGGCGCCGTTCGGCCCGACGACGCCGATCTTGGCTCCGGGAAGGAACGACCCCGAGACGTCGTCAAGGATGACCTTGTCCCCGACAGCCTTACGGACATTGCGCATCGTGTAGATGTACTCCGGCATGGCTCCAGCCTAGGGTGTCCAGGCCCCCGCTCCGGCCAGCCCGGCCGAGACGGGGCGGGCGGGGCAGGCGGTCAGCTGGCGGGCGGGGACTCGCCGTAGTCGCGGGCGAGGTCGGCGGGGGATATCGCCGGCCAGCCCGACGGCGGCATGTCGGCCATCACCACGGCCATCAGCAGCCGGGCCATGGAGTAGCCGGGGTCGGCCGACAGCGCCCGCTCCAGGGCGACGGAGGCGAGGACGGTGTCGCCCGACTGCCAGGCGCAGAAGGCCAGCAGCGCGGCCGGGGCGGCCCGGTAGGGCTCGGTGACGTGGCGCAGGACGTGGACCCACAGCACGGCGTCGGCGTCGGCGGTGCCCGGGGTGGTGCGCACCCAGGCGTCGTCGCGCACCCGCAGGCAGCACAGCGCGACGCCCAGCCACGCGGTTTCGTCGGGGTTCAGCGGCGGGCCGCCGCGGCGGTGGCGGTCGAGCGCCGAGCGGACCAGCGGCAGGCCCTCCGCGGCGATGCCGCGGCGCAGCGCGGTGGGACCTGCCGAGCCGCGATCGAGCCGCAGCAGCCGCTGCTCGGCGCGGTCGGTGGCCGCGCCCATGGCCGCGCCGGCCTCGCCGCCGACCGGTTCGAGGGAGCGGGCGAGGTCGTCCCGCGACGGCCACGGCGCCAGGCCCGCGACCACCGCCTGGGCGGACACCGGCGAGCTGTCGGCGTCGAACGGCACGCCGCCGGCCGGGCAGCAGCGGGCGTTGGCGGTTATGCGCGCAACGACCGTGTTCGGGTTTGATGGTGTCGCTGATCGGGCCTGTGTGGATAGTGGTGTGGAGTGGTCGGCATGTACCGGCCTTTGTCTCGAATCCAATCCGCTGCTGGTGTGCCGGGAGTCACAGGTCTTGATTGGGTGTCTTGTTCTGGGCTGCACGGTGGGCGTCACGTCGGGCTTGGCGGGCGCCGCGCAGGGCCTGCCGTTGGGCAGGCTGTACGTAGATCTCGAAGACGGCGTCGCGGATCAGTTCGGCGACGTCTGCAACCTCGTCCGGGGCGAACTCCACGGCGTCGTGCAGGCTCCAGTTGCCGAGAAACCGAGCCTCGTGAAACTGGTCGACGACGTCGTCGGGGACGCCTTTGGACTTCAGGGCGTCGATCTTTTTCTCGAGGGAGCCGTTGCCGGCGCCGCGCTCGCGGCAGATCTCCTCAAGGGCAGCCCGGTACATCGCGGCTGCCGCCCGCAGCGCGCCAGCGTACTCGGCCACAGCTCCCTCGGTGAACAAGCCGCGGATCGTCGCTGGCACTTCCGCAGCGAGTTCGCGCGGGCTGCGCTGGGGCCATGCCAGCAGATTCCGTCTGGCGTCCTTCTTCACCTCTTCCAGCACAACGGCGGTCCGGGTACACGCTGGACAGCGCCAGACCTGGAGGTAAACGCCTTCCCCGTGTCCTTCGAAAGGGTCAACGGGCGAGAATCGCGGCCAGACCTGCTGCGGTGATCCTTGGTGATCGAACTGAACGGTGAGGTTGCAGTCGGAGTGCGGGCAGCGGCCTACGCCGTACTTGTTCGGCAGCCCGTCGACGGGGATGGGGGTGGTCATAGGTTTGGGATACCTCACTGGGCGGACAAACTGTGCGATCGGACAATAGTACAGGTGGAGAAATCCGGTCGTATAGCCTCGGGACTGGGCGTAACGTCTCCTTGTATGGATGATCAGGAGCAGCGCGACCTCCAGCAATTGATGCCGTTACTGGATCGGGCGGAGCAGTGGCGAGCGATGACGGGCGAGAACCGGGGGGAGTGGCGAGTGCAGGAGCGCAGCTCTCTGGCCGGGGACGACGCCAAGTCCGACCCGTACCAGGTCTCCCACGCCGCCTGGCACGCGCTCACCGTCGCCGTCGACCACCTTTCCTGCCTGCGGTCGTCGCTGAGCCAGCAGATGAGCAGGGAGAACACCGAGCTCTCCATTACCGTCCACATCTACGCGCCTTCCACCCTGCTGCGCGGGGCGTTCGAGAACGCCGCCCGCGCGGTGTGGCTTCTGGGCCCCGGCAGCCGAGCAGAGAGGATTCGGCGTCGGCTGGCGATGCAGGCCGGCGAGGTCCGCAACTCCGCACGGCTGTGGGCGCTGATGGGCCGCCAGCCTCCACGCTCCAAGGAAGATCGCATCAAACAACTCGCCGAGTTGCTCGCAGCCGCCGATGCGCGGCTGAGTGCCGAGGAGGCAGGCAAGGCAGTCAGAAAGGTGCCGGACTACGCAGAGATCGTCCGAGACGCTGGGGCTCGCACCTCGGTGGGCGCCGACCTGGCCGAGGTGATCTGGAAGGGGTGCAGCGCCCTCGCGCATGGAGACATGTACGGCACGCTCAGCATGCTTGCTCTGGAGACCATCGAGCGTCGCCAGAACACCGTCCTCACTCAGGTCACCGCGTCCATCAGCGGTCTGTACTCCACGACCATGGCCACCACCACCCTGATCGAGCGCGGCTTCGAGCTCTATAAGCAGCGCGGCACCCGCTATCTCTGAACGATGATTCCGCGTTGACCACCATTGGCCCGTGGGGCTCATTCCTCCGTTTTCGTGCCGTTCCTGCGTGCTGAGGCGTCCGTCTTGTGCGAGGGCCGAGGGGGAAGGGCGCCGACGTTGCCGCGGGTGGCCAGCGCGCGGCGTAGCTGGGTGATCTCGTCGTGTTGGGCGGCCAGCCGTGATATCGCGCTGGTGCGCAACTCCATCAGTTCGGCGAGTCGCTGTTCGCAGGCGTGTAGGCGATCTCGGAGCCGTGTGTTCTCGTCTTTGAGCCGGCGGATCTGGGCGGAGCGCGGGTCGGGTAGGTCGCCGTCCTCATGCATCTGGTTCAGTCGGCGGGTGAATTCGTCCTTGAGGTGTCCGTAGCTGCGGTAGAGGGCAGCACGGGAGACGTCGGCTTCGCGGGCCAGGGTGGTGATGTCACAGGCGCCGCCGGGTGGGATGTGGCCGCGCAGAAGCCGATCCATGGCGGCGCGTATGGCCTCCTCGGTTCGCCGTCGCTTCGCCGGGCTGATCGTCACTGGGGTTCCCGGGTTGTGGCGTGGTCGATGGCGGCGATGACCTGGCGGGCGCGGTCGTGTTCGGCAGTCAGGCGCTGTTTCTCGCCGACGGGAATGCGCGGGTTGCCGAGGAAGGTCTCGGTGGTCTTGGCCGCCCCGGCCCAGATTTCGCGGTGTTCGGCGTTGAAGGTGGCCTGGGGACAGCGGGCCGCGTCGCAGAGCCCGGCCAGTGGCTGGTCTGCGGTGGGGGTGCCGGCGAGTTTGAGGCAGAGCGCCTTGGCCGGGTCGGTGAACCAGCAGTAGTTCGCCGGCTGGATGTGCAGGGCCGCGGCCCGCTTCTTCAGCAGCAGCTCGACGTGGCGGTCGGTGGCCACCACCGTGGCGGGTGTGGCGTCGAGTTTGGCCAGTTCGTCGTCGACGTGCTCGAACGCCGCGATCAGCCCCCGCGCGCCGGGGCCGACCGGGAACCGGCCATCCCGGTAGGCCCGGTAGGCAGCCTTGGTGAGTTCGAGTTTGTGGGTGTGTTCCTCGCGTTTCATCTCGGCATGCAGACGGCCCTGCGCTCCGCCGGGTCGGGCGGCGTATCCCTCCGTTGTGGACACGCTGACCTGCTTGAGGTGGACTTTCGCGGCCCAGAGCCCGTGCGGGCGGTGCGCCATCTCCAAAGACAGTGAGCGGCGCGTCATCCGAGCGGTGATGTCGCCGTCCGGAATGGGCTCCAGTCCCAGCCGGGCTCCGTTCGGGCTGTTGACCCACCGCCGGAACGCGCGGAACCGCTCGGTCAAGTTGAAGCGGCCGAACACTGACTCCCTCGGCCGCGGGGCGGCCAGGTAGGTCTTCGCCCCTGCGAGGCGGATGGCCAGCTCGACGGCCCGGTAGGCGGGCTCGATGACCACCCACTCGTCTGAGACCCCACCCCACTGCTGTCCCTTGATCAGGGTGCTGGCCAGCCGGAAGCGCATCAACCCCGCCGTGACCTCCTCCGGCGGCAGTAGGGACTCCCCGTTCAGTTCCATCAGCTCACCGGACCGCATCCCGGTGATCGTGGACGTCACGAACAGCGCGGCGTTGAACACGATCAGCGTGAGGTCATCGACCTGAGCAGTCGTCAGCGGTCTGCTCCAGGGAACCCGGTCGCCGCTGTCCGCCCGACAGACGAGGGCGGCGTCGCGGGCCCACTGCGGGCTCACCCCGACTTGCGCGGCCGCCGACTCGGTCACCTCCCGGAACCGGCGGAGTTCGGGAGCGTGGAACCGGCGAGTGCGCAGATCGCGGGCGAGTTCTGCGAAGGTGACCCGCAGCAGAGGATCATCCGAGTTCCATCCGGCTGCCATTCGCTCCCGGACGTGGTGTTCGTCCAGTTCAGGCAGCGGCTCACCCCGGGCGATGTAGTCGGCCAGTAGTTCGGTGTACTCGTCGTGTCGCGGCCGGCGGTCGGAAATCGGGATACTTCGGCGGGCAGCGAGGTGTTCGGCCAGCGCCGCGGCGTGAGGTCCGACGGTTTCGACGAGGTAGAGCCCAGCGCGCAGCGCCGGACCCAGCACGGCGTCGGTGATCGGCGGCGTCGTGTTCTCACCGCCCCGTTTGAATCCAGCGACCTGCGAAGCGGTCGTACCGGACCAGGGCATGAATCCGGTTGGGTAGCGGTCGGCAGTGAACATCTCGGTGTAGCGGGCGAGATCCTTGACCACCACGATGTCGCAGAGCAGGCTCGTGGACCTCAATCCGTCGGCCCGCCGCTGATGCAGCCACCGGTCGCAATGCTGCTGCGTCAACTCCCCGAGGTGACCGACCCCCTCCTCGGCCAGCCAGCGCAGCCACGCGACAGCTTTGATGCGCCGCTGGGCGCAGGTGCTCAAGGACAGCTGGTCGCGAAGAGCCCAGGGCAACTGGGCGATCACTGCGTGGCGAGGGGCGCGCAACGCGACCAGGAACTCGCGGACCAAAAGTTGCCAGTGCGGTTGCGTGATCTCGCTGAAATCCCAGACGAGATAGAGGGGATGGAACTGGATCGGCGTGTCGCGAACCCCGCGCAGGTCCCATCGGTGGTCGTCGAACCGAGGGCGGGGGCCAGCGGGCTCCATGTCGAGATCCAGCAGTTCGTGCACGTACTGGCCCGAGAACGGCGACTGGGCGAGCGTCTCGTGGTGGATGGGGTGGGTGGTCATTGGGTGGTTTCCTCGGGGCGCAGGGGCAGTTCGTCGTCACGGTCGCCGACCTCTGTCGCTGCGGCCGCGAGCACGGCGGGAGCGAACTTCGGCAGGATGTCGCTGTCCAGCCGGTGGGCGTAGGGGCCGAACACCGCCGAGAACTGCGGCATGGTCATCTGCCGGAACTGGCGGGCGAAGAACGCCTTCAAGCGCAGCAGGTTCGGCGCGTGCCGTGGAGCGAACACCGCCAGCGGACACAGCAAGCACACCCACGGCCTGGCCGGACACGGCCGGCCTTTCGGGCCGTGCAACCCGGCCAGTTGGTCGGCGCATGCCGCGGTGAACACATCCCGCCGCCCACCCGCCAACTCCTGGATCACCTCGTCGGTGAGCGCCAGGTGCTGGATCTGGTCGGGAAACTGCCGGGCTGCGTCGGCCGCGTTCTCGGTGGACAGCACCATCGGGGTATGGGCCTTGCGCACCAGGTCGGCTTGGGCCTCTTCGATCACCGTGGCCAGCGCGTCGATCTGCGCCCGACTGGTCGGCGCCAGGTAGTGATCGCCTTCCACCTTCGCACTGTGGTTCGGATCGATCGTGGCCCGCCCGGTCCAGGCGCTCTTGTCCCGCCGCTGCTCGAACGTCGTGCGGAAGCGATGCCGATGCAGGGAGAACGGCCGCCCGTCGTCACCGGTCAACGCCTGCGCCCGAACCCAGGAGTGCATGGCCGATCTATTGAGGCTCGGGACCGCCACTCGCTCGCTCCCTTGAGTGAAGTGAACGAGCCAGAGAGCTGAACGAACCGGTGCGGCAGCGAACGGACGCACCAGGGCCGAGTAGTCCAGCCAGTGGCGCAGCACCCGAACCGCCTCGGCGGGCAGGTTCAGGCCTTCCCGCCGAGTCCGGCCCTTGACGTATTCCAGCAGCACCCTTGCGTCCCCGGCCCAGTCGACGTCCTCCAGCCTAAGATCTTGGAGACCGTCGGGGACGATACCGCTGGTCATTCCCAACAGCACCCGAAACGCCACCACGACTCGCATCGTCGGGAACAACCGCCGGGCAGCCTGGTGGGGCGAGCCCTCGCGCACCGACTTGCGCGAAACACTGAGATGGGCCGCGATCTCGGTGTAGTTCATCGGACCATGCCGGCGTAGTAACCACAGCCGGTTCGCCATCGGCCGCCAGCCCCCGACCCGCGGGTCCTGACCGGTCTCTGCCGCTGCGAGTGCAGCCCGCTGATCGGCCATGGCCTCGGCGATGATCTCCTCACAGCAACAGCGCAGGCGGTCCCACTCGGTCGGGCTGTAGGGCCGCAACGGCCGCGGCGTGGGCCTGCGACGCAACGGCGGCCCGCTCAAGTAGTGGCTCACCTCTGGCCGAAGCAGGCCGGGCCGGTGCGCATCGAGACTGCGCAGCACCTGTCGGCTCACTTGTTCGACTTGGGGACGGTGCGCCAGCCAGAATTCGATCAACCGTGCCTTGGTCAGCTCCCCGGCGCTGCCGGTGAACCCGGCTTCGTCCAAGGTCCGGCTCAGCTGACCAATTGCCATCCGGTACTTCACCGCAGTCTGCCGGGCGTCGACCCTGCCGTGCGGGTGGGTCATCGCCGCCAGGCCACCCGCGAGATCCCGTACTAGCCTCGGACAAGGCAGGTGGTGCAGGTCGAGGGTGTAGCGAGTGCCGTTGCTAAACACGAACGCCACCGCCAGCGGCTCCTCGATCACACGGGCGCTCACCAAGCCCCCACCGGCTCGCCGGAGAACTCGGCCAGCACCTCAGCCGCTAGCCCCGCCCGCCGGCCCACGTCCTGATAGACCTCCCGGAACACCCGGTCGAGGTCAATCCGGGACAGGTAAACCTGCGTGGTGAGCACCGAAGAGTGCCCCAAAAGATCCCGCAGCACCTGGATCGGATCGGCCCTGGTCAAATACAACGCCAGCGCCGCGTTGCCGTCGGTGTCGGCGACCAGCTTCGCAGCCTTGGCGTAGTAGCCGGCGACTAGGCCCTCCAAGGTCGCGAGCGCCATCGTGTGCCGCAGCCGGTGCGGGTGGACGTGCGGAAACCGCGGCTCGAACCGTTCACGGATCCGCTCCGAGGCCCGGCGGAACACCGTGGCCCAGTCCACGAACGGCGACCCGTCCCGCCGCACCGCCACCAGCAAAGACCCGCCTCGCTCATCGACCAAGCGCAGCCGCTCCGCCGGGCTCAGCCGCGACCAGGCCTGCCGCCGTCCGTTGATCAGCCCGCCGCGCCAGTCCGCCTGCGTCACGATCAACGGCTCACCCACGCCTGGGTCCGGCCGCCACGGCGAACCAACGGTGGCCAGCGGCCGCTCCAGTTCCAGGTAGCGGTGCATCGCGGCGAGCGCCTCGTAGGAGACCCAGGTGGTGCGCTGCTTACCGCCCTTGGTGATCGTCCCCGCTACTGGCAGCAAGATCGGCAGCACGGTGGGCTCCGAAGGCAGGGGCGGCACCTCCGGCGCCAGCAGATAGGTGAACTCCTGCTTGCGTAGCCCGCTGGCCAGCACGAACCGTGCCATCGCCGCGTTCCGGCCAGGATCGTGACCACGGAACTCCGGATCGGGCGCCCCGTCGGGCAGCAGGCCCTCCAGCGCCCGCACGAACAGCTCGGCGAAGTCCGACTCCAGATACTTGACCGTGGTGTGCGGCTTCGGCCCCTTCAGCATGGCCAGGTTGCGCCGCACCGTCCTAACCTCGCCCTGCATGAACCGCTTGGCCCAGGCGTAGCTGAACGGCACCGCCTCGGCGTGGCCCTCCTCCACCGCCCACTCATAAAACCGGGCCAGCGCTGTCACGTGCAGGTTCCACGACGACTCGGCCAACCGCACCGCCAACGGACCACCCAAGCGGTACTCCGCATACACGCTCAACACCGCACGCAGCCGCTGCCGGGAATCCAACGCCGCCACGCCCCGCTCACCGAGGAACGTCAGCCAGTCCCGCAGCGCCCGCGCGTACGCCTGCCACGTGTTCGGCGACGGCGCCCCGCTGACCGGCAACTCCCGCAGCCACCGATTCACCACAACGGTCGCCCGCGGACCCGCGTCGTCCTCGAACCGAAGGTCGTCCTCGATCAGCACCGGAACACCCGACCGGATCAGCGGCTCGCGCCCGACGTCCCAACCCTGCCACCCAATGGACGAGAAGAAGATCAAATACACCCGGCGAAAGCTAGACGCCCGACACAATCAACCGCAACACATAGATCAAGGCCCACAGACTCGGCCTGACGCTGTCCGAGACACACCGAAAGTGCTCACCTAACCTCGCAGACATAGGACCAGTAGCGGCCGTTCTCGACGCGCAGCGCCTCCCGCAGCCGCACGCCTTCCAGGGTGAGGGTCTGGTTCACCAGGCGGACGGCGGGGTCGGCCCGCTCGGCGGGGCCGTAGCCGACGACCACCGCCTGGTCGCAGCCGTCGACCCGGAAGGGCGCGACGAAGCGCTCGGCCAGCTCGTAGCGGCCGAGGGCGTCGTCGGGCGCGGGGAGGTCGGCGCGGCCGGCGAAGCGGCTGCGCGACCGCGCACCGGCCAGGCCCAGGACGACGACGCTGTGCTCGGGCCGGAACCCGAGAACGTAGGGCACGGCCGCCAGGACGTCCGTGGGCTTGGAGAGGTGGAGGAGGGTGGCCGCGCGCTCGGCGGCAGGGCTGGTGCTCATGCCCGCAAGCCTGGCCGCCCGCCTTCCGGCCCGCCAGGCCGATCCGCCCGCCTGTGGACAACTCCCGGCCCACCGCCCCCGTTATCCACAGATCCCGCCGCCCGCCGCTTCTCCACCCCGTTCACCTGGGAGGATGGAAATCGGGGGGTTCCCCGATCCGACGGCCCCGCCGTTGACGGACGGGCGGGTCGCGTACGAGCGCGGGCACGGACGCGCGAGGCACGGACGGGCGATCCGCCGGACGGGTGGTGTCCGCACGGTGGTGTCCGCACGGGCGAGGAACGTACGGGCGAGGCGCGGACCGGCGATCCTCCGGACGGGCGGAGTGCCGCGGCCTGGACGCCGGTACCTGGGCGCCGATGGGCGGATGTGTCGATGGTGTACCGCCCGGGTGGCCGCCGCGCGGCGGCCACCCGGGCGGGCGGTCAGTCGAGGCTGTCGAGGCGGAGCGGGTGGGCGCGCTCGGTGTCGGGCAGCGGCTCGCCCCTGGGCGGGATCTGCTCGGCGCGGTCGGGGTCGATCCGGCGCAGCGAGCCGTCGGCCGCGGACTGGGTGACGGCCAGCATGGCGGCGTAGGCGGAGCGGATCTGCGCCTGCTCGTGCTCGGCGCCCATGTCGCTCAGCTCGATGAGCACGCTGGCGCTGCCGCGCAGGCCGTAGGCGTTGCGGGCGATGCCCTGGTAGTCGCCGCCCGGGTACAGGCTCACGTTGGAGCCGGGCACCAGGCGGGTGATGGCGCGTTCGGCCACCACGCTCACCTGCTGGGCGGCCTCGACGTCGGAATCGGCCACGTCGGGGTGGGTGGGCCACAGCAGCGACGCGGTGATCTCGCGGCCCTCGTCGTCGATGTAGCGGCCCTGCATGTGGTAGTCGACGACGATGTCGGGCCGGAACTCGGCGTAGGCGCGCTGGATGTGTCCGGCCTCGGTGGCGGGGTTGTCGTCGGGGGCCACGGCCGGGTCGTGGTAGCGGTTGATGTCGTAGCCCTGGCCGGCCTGGCCGTACTCCGGGTCGGCGTCGGGGTCGTAGTTGTAGCGCCAGTCGTGCACGTGGCCGTCGGGGTTGGCCCGCACGATGACGTCCACGGTCACCCGCGAGCGCAGCCAGCGGTGCCAGAAGGAGTTGCCGAGCCCGAGCGTGCGGACGTACTCCAGTGCGGCCGGGGCGCCCAGCGGCTCGTTGCCGTGCTGCTGGCTGATGTACTGGATGCGCACGGGGCCGTCGCCGATCCGGGCGGCCCAGACGGGGCGGCCCTGGTTGCTGTCGCCGATGCTGCGGACCTCGACGCGGCCCCGGCTGCGGTCGGCGATCTCGGCGAGCTCCTCGGCGAGCTCTTCGTTGCTGGGACGGGGGTCGACGGTGCGCGGCAGGGAGCGCACCTCGGCGGCGGAGCGGTCCGCCGGGGCGCCGGCGGGCTCGGCCTGGGCGGGGGGCGCGAACGCGGCGACGCTGAACACGGCGACGGACGCGCACAGCAGGGAGAGGGGGCGTAGGCGAGAATTCATGCGAAGAAGCTGGCACACCCGGATCAAGCGTGACAAGGGGTGCCGACAGGGTCACGCCATGTCTTCTCTCTCACCGGCCAGCCGCCATCGCAGGCTGGGCGCCTGGGCGGGCCGGTCGACGAGCGCGCGGTCGGCCGCGGTGGGTTGCGCCGGCACGCTGACGCGGTCGCGGCCGGCGTCCTTGGCCTGGTACAGCGCGAGGTCGGCGGCGGCCAGCAGTTCGATGAGGTCGCGGCCGTGGGCGCGCAGCAGCGCGACGCCCACCGAGATGGTGACCGCGACGGTGGCGGGGCCTTCGGCGGGCAGCACCATCCGCGCCACCTGGTTGCGCAGCCGCTCGGCCACTCTGCACGCCTCGGCGAGGTCGGCCTTGGGCAGCAGCACCACGAACTCCTCGCCGCCGAACCGCCCGACCAGGTCGTACTCGCGCAGCTGGTGGGTGAGCATGGTGGCCACGCCGACCAGCACCTGGTCGCCGACGAGGTGGCCGTGGGCGTCGTTCACCCGCTTGAAGTGGTCGATGTCGACGATGAGCACGCTGAGGTCCTCGTCGCCGCGCAGGGCGCGGGCGATCTCGGCGTCGGCCTCGCGCTGCCAGGCGGGGGCGTTGAGCAGGCCGGTCTTGGGGTCGGTGCGGGCCGCCGCCTGCAGCTGCTGGTGCAGCAGGCTGCGCTGCAGCAGGATCACCGGCGGGAGGGTGACCGCGATCAGCAGGGTGGACATGGCGCAGACCAGGGTGACCAGCACTCCCACGCACAGCTCCACCAGGTCCAGCAGCAGGCTCTCGCCGTCCCACAGCACGTCGCGCCAGCGCAGTTCGGGGGTGGCGGAGTAGGCGGCCACCGCGACCAGCGCCGTGCTGGTGACGGCGAAGAGCACGCCGCAGCCGACGGCCGCCATCAGGGAGCGGCCGTCGCCGAGCCAGGCGGAGGGGTTTCCGAGCGGCTCGGGCACGAACCAGCGGAAGACCACGCCGGCGGCGGCGCCGGAAAGGCCGATGGCGGCGGCGTTGAGCACCCGCCGGAAGACCAGGGTCCTGCGGACTCGCAGCTGCAGCAGCGCGTAGAGCGGGATGGGCGCCAGCAGCGCGTAGATCGACGGCAGCAGCAGGGCGACCGGCAGCCACCAGGCCGACAGGAGGTCTCTGACCACCCCCGCGGGCATGCCCAGCCGCCGGATCGCCTCGACGCAGGCCGCGCCGCAGGCCAGCACCGCCGCGAACAGGACGAGCTCGGACACCCGGATCGGGGTGTGGACCAGCAGGTAGCCGGCGAGCACCACTTCGAGCGCCACCACGGTGGCGACGTAGGCGATCAGCGCCTTGGGCTGGGCGAGCAGCGGCAGCGTGGCGGCGTTTCGCTGCGGAACGCCGCGGACCACTCGCTTGACGGAACGGTTCACCGGAGGCACCCACCCCCTGTCTTGTCACTTTATGTAACAGGATAGTTGCAACACGTGCGCACGGAAACGGTAACCGCTAGGTTGGTGAAATGAGGGGTGAACGTCACCATCCATGGTGACGGGTGGTTCGCGGGGGCAGCGGTCGGAGCGCGACCGGCGACGGGAACGCCCGGCGGCGGACCCCGCCCAACCGGGGAGGGGAACTGCTATGCGTGGAGTCACCTGGACCTAGGTCCATCGTGCAGGTGTCACGCGGCCCAGGTGTAGGGCGACGCGGAACCGCTCTCGTCCCCTTCACCAGGGCCCACCGGGTCCGGTCCATGCGTTCGCGAACCGTCAGGCTCGCCGGACGCGCCCGCCGGACCCGGTGCCGATCCCCCGCCGGCTCCCGCCTCCGCCTCCGTACGCTCGTCCGCTCCCGCCAGGGCCGACCGCTGGAAGCGGGCGACCCCGAACACCAGGTCGTGGCCGACGCTGGTGGCGCTCAGCTCCACCGACTCCCGGCGCCCCTGCTCCGTCTCCCAGCGGGTGGCCCGCAGCCGGCCCACGACCACCAGCGGGGTGCCGGGGCCGACCGAGGCGGCGACGTTCTCGGCCAGTCGCCGCCAGCAGGTGACGGCGATGTGCATCGGCTCGGTCTTGCGCCACTCCCCCGCCGCCCGGTCGAAGTAGCGGTGGGTGGACACGAGCCGCAGGGTCAGTACCTGGGTGCCGTCGGCGAGCACGCGGTGGCGCGGCTCGGCGACGACGGTTCCTCGGATGGTCATGTGCGGGGCGTTCATGGCGGCCTCCCTGGGTCGGCTGGACGGATCCACCGTGCCGCCCGCGGCCCCGGGCCGCCAGCCCGCTCCGCCGCCCTGTGGACGGCCGGGGCGCCGCCGCGGGACTTGTGCACAGATTCGCGCCGGGCCCTTGCGGGCCGCCGCCGGACATGCCGGCTCCGCGCTCAGTCGTCCTCGGAGGCCGTGGCGCCGTCGGGGACGACCGCGCGCACCGGGGCGCGCACCGTCCGGCCCTGCGCCAGGTCGAGCGCGGCCGTGAACCGCCGGTGGGTGGCCAGCTCCTGTTCGAGCGGGGCCAGCACGCGCTCGCGGGCGATCGCCGCGATCCGCCGCCCGGCGTTGTCGCGGACCTGCTCCTGGCGGACGTTGGCCGCGACCGCGACCAGGTTGCGGCAGCCCGCGGCGGTCAGCCAGCCCAGCAGCAGGGTCGCCGCCGTGCAGGCGGCGGCGTACGGGATCACCGGGGTGTCCAGGAGTGGGACGGCGGAGCCGGTCCAGCCGCCGGCGAAGCCGACCGCGACCAGGGCGACCAGCCAGGCCAGCCCGAGCACGAAGGCGCCGAGCAGCGCGTAGTGCAGGGTGCGCACCAGCCGCCACCAGCCGGGCACCTCCAGCTCGGGCACGGCATCGGCCACGGCCTTGCCCAGCAGCTGCGGGATGCGCTCGGAGTCGCGGAAGGCCGCCGCGCGCAGCCGGGCGCCCCACAGCGCGGACCGGCCGCCCGCGACGCCCTCGGCCACCGCGTTCAGGGCGTTGTCGACCTCGGCCTGCTGCGCGCCGACCGGCGCGGTGCCGCCGGAGTCGTCGTAGAGGTCGTCGATGCGCATCCGCCGCAGCGGGTCGCCGCGCAGCCGCTCGACGAGCTTGGCCACCGGCCAGTCGATGTAGTGGGCGGCGCGCCGCTCGTAGGCGGTCTCGGCGGCGGCGCCCACCGCGTCGACGGCGGCGGCGCGGCCGAGCGCGGCGGTGAGCTCGCGCGCCTGCGCCTCGTCGACGGCGTCGCCGGGCGGGCCGCCGCGGTGGTCCTCGAACTCCCGCGCGAGCTTGTCGATGTCGGCGGCCAGCCGGTCGGCGAGCGCACGGCGGTCACCGACCGCCTCGGTCAGGATCTCGCGCAGGTCGTCCAGGCCCGCGCCGGTGACGGCGGAGGTGGTGATGATCCGGGGCTGGTAGCGCTCGTCGGAGTCCAGCAGCCGCCGCAGGTCGGTCAGGCACTCCTCGGTCTCCTGGGCGCCGAGCCGGTCGACCTGATTGAGCGCCACCACCGTGACGGTGCCGTGCCCGGCCATCTCGGCCAGGTAGCGCTGGTGCACGGCGGCGTCGGCGTACTTCTGCGGGTCGAGCACCCACACCAGCAGGTCGACGGCGCCGATCAGGCGGTCGGCCTCCATGGCGTGGTTGACGCGTACGGAGTCGTGGTCGGGGAGGTCGAGCAGGATGAGGCCGTCGAGCGGGGAGTCGCCCTCGTCCAGCGCGCTGGTGCGGGAGTGGCGCCGCCGGGGCGGGACCCGCAGCCAGTCCAGGACGGCGGTGGCGCGGTCCTCGCCCCACACGCAGGCGTGCGCGGTGGAGGTGGTCGGCCGGGTGACCCCGACGGTGGAGAATTCGAGGCCGCACAACGCGTTGAACAGCGAGGACTTGCCGCTGCCCGTGCCGCCGGCCAGCGCGACGATGGTGTGGTCCTGGGAGACCCGCATGCGTGATCCGGCGCGGCGCAGCAGGGTGCGCGCGTCGCGGAGCAGTTCGGGTTCGAAGCCGTCGGCGCCGATCTCGATCAGGGTGCCGAGCGCGCCGATCCGGTCGGCCAGTTCGTCGCGGCTGATGACGGGGGCGAGCACCGGTTCGACCCGGGCGGAGGGCCGCCAGTCGGCGTCGTCGGGCTCGTCCTCGGCGGTTTCGGAGCCGGCCTCGGCCTCGGGCTCGGAGGCGGGGTCGCCGGACGCGTCGGGTTCGGACGCGTCGGGCTCGCCACTCTGCGCCTCGCCGGCCTCCGTGCTCGCCTGGGCGGCCGGCCGCGGCTCCTCGGCGGGCTCCGGCGCCTCGGGCTCGGCCGCCTCTCCGGCACCGCCGGCCGCGGGCTCGGCCGCCTCCGGCGCCTCCTGGGCGGCGGGCGGCTCGGCGGGTTCCTGGGCGCCGCCGGGGCTCGGCGGGCTCCAGCCGGGCTCCTCGGCCGCCGCGCCCTCGGACATGGACGGCAGCGGCCCGGTGCCGCCGGAGTCCGCCTCGTCGCCGCGGCGGCCCTCGGCCGGGGCCGCGCCGTCGGGGATGGTGGGGTCGGCGATGTCTTCAGCCACTGCGCTCACCTGACCGACGGGGTGGGCGGGGCGGTCGGCGGGGTCGTCACCGCTGCGGAAGTCCTTCTCGTCTGCCTGCACGGTCTCTCGGGAAGATAAAGGCGGAGGTTCGCTGAGGATCGCTGAAAGTCACTGCCAAGAGCAGAAGCGTAGTGGCCCCGCCGAGTGGCCGGGTGCGCTCAGCGGGTCACCTCAAGGGTGTACGTGGCCTGGTAGAGCTGGACGGCCACCGACTCCTCGGGCGCCCCGGCGCCCTCGATGACCTGGGTGAAGCGTAGCTTCTCCTCTTCGAACACCGTGCCGATCCGGCCCCGCAGGTCGGTGCGGGCCCGGTCGCCGATGCTGCGCAGCGCCTCGGCGCCGAAGAGGGCGCGCAGCAGCCGCTGCGGCGCGGCGCCCGCGCCTCCCTCGCCGGACTGGCCGGAGCCGAAGCCGAGCAGCCCGACCATGCAGACCAGCGAGAGGGTCTCGGGGTCGACCGAGACGAACTTGGCCACCGAGCGCTTGGTGAGCCCTTCGGCGGTGACGAGTTCGAGGACCTTGGACTGCCAGGCGCTGACGGCGTTCCTGGCCCGGCGGCGCAGGCCCTCGTGCGAGCGCTCCAGTTCGGGGGTGGCGGCGAGGGCGGCGCCGCCCGGGGTGGCGCGCCAGCGCTCCAGCACGCCCTCGGCGGCCCGCTCGGCGCCGGCCACCAGCAGGGCTTCGAGGCCGTCGCGGATCGCCTGGTCGAGCGCCTGGACGCGGCCTGAGGCGCGCCTGGGGTGGCCGGCCTCGCGGCGCCTGCCCCGGCTCACCCGCAGCGAGCGCAGGATCTCGCCGCTGGCGGCGACGTCCTGCCAGCGCGCCAGCACCTCGCCGCGCAGCAGCGAGCCGCTGCGGGTGTCCTCGTCGACCTCGGCGAGCGCGGTCGCGTAGGCGGACTCCACCTGCTCGGCCAGCGCCCGCTCGGCCGCGACCTGCACCTCGACCTGCTGGGCGAGGGCGGGGATGCGGGTGCGGAAGCTGTCCAGGACACCGAGGAAGGTGCGGGAGGACACCACGTCGCGGCGGGCGGGGTCGTCGGCCAGGGCGATGATGTAGTTCTTGATGGGGTCGGCGGTCTTGCCGAGCAGCCTGCCGTTCGCGATCTCCTTGGTCTCCGGGATGACGAAGCGGTCGCTGTCCTGGAGCCCGTTGGCGTCGAGCATGGCGTGGAAGTGGGTGACGAGCTTGTCCTGGTCGGCCGGGGGCACCCGCGACAGCACCACGGCGAGCGAGGTGTTGCGCTCCCGCGCCACCTGCAGGAACTCCCAGACCCTGGCGTCGGCGTAGCGGGCGCTGGTGGTGACGAACAGCCACAGGTCGGCGGCGTCGAGGAACTTGGACGCGAACTCGTGGTGGCTGGCGACGACGGAGTCGACGTCGGGGGTGTCGAGCAGGGCGACGCCCTTGGGCATCCGCTCGTTGGCGGCCAGCACCAGCAGGCCGTCCTTGCCGGGCATGGCCAGGCCCTGCTGGCGGACCCGGGGCAGGGTCGGCAGGAAGACGTCCTCGTTGAACCAGTCGGCGTCGGTGGGGTGGCAGGCCAGCACGGGGCTGTTGCTGGTGGGGCGGCGCACGCCGGTGGTGGTGACCTGCTCGCCCACCAGGCTGTTGACCAGGGTGGACTTGCCGGCGCCGGTGGATCCGGCCACCGCGACCAGCAGCGGGGCGTCGGTGCGGCCCACTCTCGGGAGCACGAAGTCGGTCAGCTGCTCCAAGACGTCGGCCTGGGCCAGCCGCCCCTCTTCGGCGCCGGGCAGCTCGTCGGCGAAACCGATCAGCCGGATCTGGTCGCGCAGCTCGATCAGCGCCTCGCGCAGCTCGCCCGCGTCCGTGGGCGGTGTTGGCCGGCTCACCTGGATCCCGCCTCCCTGTCGGCTCGCCTGGTGGTCACGGTGCCTGCTCCGGCGCGACCGGCCCGGCGCTCGGATCGGTGATCCGCTGCGCCACGCCGACGACATCGCCCACCACGACCACCGCCGGCGGGCGCACACCGCGCGCCTCGGCCTCGGCCGCGACGGTTCGCAGTGTCGCGGTAAACGCTACTTGGGTGGGCAGGGTGGCGTCTTGGACTATGCCCACCGGGGTGTCGGGATTGCGACCGTACCGCATCAAAGCGTCGGCTATGGCGCGCATTCGCTCAACGCCCATCAGAAAAACGACCGTGCCCTTGGCCTTCCCGAGCCCGCGCCAGTCAACCGTCGACGCGGGGCTGTCCGGGCCGACGTGAGCGGACACGACGTGGAACTCCTGGGAGACGCCGCGGTGGGTGACGGGGATGCCCGCCGAGGCGGGCCCGGCCACCGCGCTGGTGATGCCGGGAACGACCGTGACCGGCACGCCGGCCTCCACACAGGCGCGCACCTCCTCGCCGCCGCGGCCGAAGACGTAGGGGTCGCCGCCCTTGAGCCGCACCACGAAGCGCCCGGAGCGGGCCCGGTCGACCAGCAGGGCGTTGATCTCGTCCTGGGTCATGGAGCGGCCGTAGGGGATCTTGGCGGCGTCGACGAGTTCGACGTCGGACGGCAGCTCGTCCAGCAGCGCGGCGGGGGCGAGGCGGTCGGCCACCACCACGTCGGCCTGGGAGAGCAGCTGGCGGCCGCGGACGGTGATGAGGCCGGGGTCGCCGGGGCCGCCGCCGACGAGCGCGACGCCGCGCAGCGGCTCGCGGCCGCGGCGGGCGTCCAGGGTGCCGTCGGTGAGGCTGTCGACGATGGCGTCGCGCAGCCCGGCGGAGCGGCGGGGGTCGCCGTCGGCGAGGACGCCGACCGTGATGCCGGCCGCGCGGCCGCTGGCGGGCGTCCAGGCGGCCGAGCGGGTGCGGTCGTCGGCGCGCACGCACCACACGCGGCCGCGCTCGGCCTCGTCGGCGACGGCGGCGTTCACGGCGGGGTCGTCGGTGGCGGCGTGGACCAGCCACGCGCCCGCGCAGTCGCCGGGGCGGTACTCGCGGCGCTCCCAGGCGATCCGCCCGGCCGAGGCGAGGTCTTCGAGGCTGGCGGTGAGGGCCGGGGAGACGCAGGTGACCTCGGCGCCGGCCTCCAGCAGCACCGGGACGCGCCGCTGCGCCACCCGGCCGCCGCCGACGACCAGCACCGGCCTGCCGTGCAGGCGCAGCCCCAGCAGGTAGGGGCTCACCTGTGGGCCCCGGGGCGCGCGGGACCCGGCTGGGGGTGGCGGTGCGCTCCAGAACGCGCGTTCGCCGCAAAGAGCCTGACCATAGAGGAAACGGTACAGGGGCGCGGTCCCCGCCCACACCAGGCGGAGACCGCGCCGCGCCGTGTCCTGGCGGCCGGGCTAGGGCGCCTCGGCGGGGTCGTCGGCGGCCAGGCCCGCCGCGGTGCGCAGCAGCGGCAGCGCGAGCAGCGGCCCGGCCCCTCCGCCCGCGCCCAAGCGCAGCTCGGCGAGGGGGCGCAGCCCCAGGTGGGCGAGGGCGGCCGGCTGGGCGCCGCCGACGGCGCGGTGCGCGGCCACGCACACCTGGGCGGCGTCGGGGCACAGGGCGACGGCGAGGCAGGCGGCGGCCGCCGAGGCGGCGCCGTCCAGCAGCACCGGCACCCGCAGCGCGGCGGCGCCCAGCACCAGCCCGGCCAGCGCCGCGTGCTCGAAGCCGCCGACAGCGGCGAGGACGCCGAGGGGGTCGCCCGCATCAGGGCGGTGCAGCCGCAGCGCCGCCTGGGCGGCCTCCAGCGCGCGGTCGTGGGCGGCGGCGCCTGCGGGGTCGACGGGACGCGGGCCGTGCACCTCGGCGGCCTCGCGCCCGGTGAGCACGGCGACCAGGGCGGTGGAGGCGGCTGAGCCGGCGCCGGCGGGCTCGCCGGTCAGCAGGGCGCGGCTGCCCGCGGCGACGAGGTCGGCGGCGAGTTCGATGCCGGTCTCGGCGGCGCGCAGCGCGTCGTCGCGGGTCATCGCCGGCTGGGCGGTGATGTCGGCGGTGCCGCGGCCGACCCGCCGGGGCAGCAGACCGGGCGCCGGCTCCCCGGCCAGCCCGACGTCGGCGAGGACGAGGTCGACGTCGGCGCGGCGGGCGAGCCGGTCGGCGAGTGAGCCTTCGTGCGGCACGGGGGGCGGTCCTGGGGGCGCGGGCGCGACGCCGTGGTCGGCGGCGAAGACGACCAGGGCGGCGGGGTCGGGGCCGGCCGGGCCGGCGAGCCCGGCCAGCCGCTCGGCGAGTTCGCCGAGCGCGCCCAGCGCCTCGGCGCCGGCCATGCGGTCCAGGCGTTCGCGAGCGGCGCGTGCGGCCGCCTCGTCGGGCGGGCGGACGAGCGCCAGGGTCTCGGCGACGAGGCTGCGCGGCTCGGTGCCGGGCAGCCCGCGGCGGCCGTAGCGCTCGTTGTGGACCGCCCACGACAGCGGGCGGACGGGGGCGGCGCCCTCGGCGGCGGGTTCCGCCGCGCCGGCGGGGGCGTCGGCGTAGCCGACGCACAGGAAGGCGGCGACCTCCAGGTGCGCGGGGATCGCCAGCCGCTCGGCCAGCTCGCGGTCGTCGAAGAAGGTGACCCAGCCGAGGCCGAGCCCTTCGGCGCGCGCGGCCTGCCACAGGTTGGACACGGCCAGGGTGGCGGAGTACCCGGCGGACCTGGGCTGGGCGTGGCGCCCGGCGGTGTGCTGGGTGCCGCGGGTGGGGTCGACGGTGACGATGACGCTGACGGGCGCCTCGGTGATGCCCCGGCCCGCCTCCTCGACGGCGCCCCGCGCCCGCGCGCGCCGCCCGGCGCGGCGCAGCGCCTGCTCGCGGGCGAGTTCGCGCAGCTCGCGGCGGGTGTCGGGGTCGGTGACGATGAGGAAGTCCCAGGGCTGCGCCAGGCCCATGGCGGGGGCGCGGTGCGCGGCTTCGAGCACGCGGGTGACGACGGCGTCGGGCACCGGGTCGGGGCGGAAGCGCGGCGGCGGGCCGGAGGCGTCCTCGATCAGCGGCTCCGGCGGCGCGGCGCCGGGGAAGGCGGCCCGGGGCGCCTCGGCGGGCGCGGGGTAGGGCGGCGGGCTCGGCGGGAGCTCGGCGGCGGGCGCGGGCGGCTCGGGGGCGCGGGCGGCCTCTGGCGCCTCGGCTCCGGCGGCCGGGGCGGTGTCCTGGGCGAGGGCGGCGAGGGCCTGGATGGCGGCCGGGCCGAGGCCGCCGGGCGGCGGCGCGGCCGGTTCGGCGGCTTCGGCCGGTTCGTCGCCCGGGCCGGGGAAGCGCGGCCCGGCCGGTGCGCCGGCGTCGGGGATCGGCAGCGGGCCCGAGGGGTGCTCGGCGGGCAGGCCGCGGTGGCGGCGGTCCTGGCGGGGCTTGCCGAAGGGCAGCGGCCCGCTGTCGCGGCCGGGTTCGGGCAGGTCGTCGAGGAGCCCGGGGCGCTGGTCGGGGCTGTCGACCCGGTGCATGTAGGGGTCGCGCCCCGGCCGGGAGGCGTCGGGCGCCGTGGGCGGGTAGGCGGTGTCGTGGGCCGATCGCGCGTGGTACCCGTTGTAGCGTTCGGGCAGTCCGTTGTCCCTGCGGCTCATGGTGTGGCCTTCCCGATCCGTCGGATCCGCCGCTCGCCGCCCGCGGGCGCCGGGGCGCCGGCGCGGGGCCGCGGTGCTCGGGCCGTGGGTTCCGTTGCGTGGGTCAAGGTCGGTCCCCCAAAGAGTCTCCGCTTTCGCCGCGGCGGACTGCCGCCGCGACGCCCCCAGGTCCGCCGTCGCGGGGACGGCGGGTCCAACTCTGCCAGAAACGGCCCGCGGCGTCTGCCCGGCGGGCGTTCGCGCGCCGCGTCGGCGCGCTGGGCAGCGGGGGGGCGGCCTACGGGGTCACGGTACCGCCGGGGAGGTGCGGTCGGCGCGGAGTCGGCTCAGCTCGGCCTGGTAGCGCTCCAGCAGGATGTCGACCACGAACGGGTGCAGGCCCAGCGGCGAGGCGACCGCGTCGGCTCCCGAGGCGTGCAGGCGGCGCTGGAAGAGGCCGGGTGCCAGCAGCCAGGAGGCGACCGCGACCCTGCGGTGGCCCGCGGCGCGCAGCGCGGCGACGGCGTCGTCGACGGCGGGTTCGGCGGTCGCGGCGTAGGCGACGGTGATCGGCCCGGCCCCGGGGCCGCCGAGGCGGTCGCGCAGCAGGCCCGCCACGGTGTGCACCTCGGCGCGGGCGTCGGGGTCGGAGCTGCCGGCGGCGGCGAGCACGATGGCGTCGCCGGGCCGGCGGCCGGCCTCGCCGAGTCGCTGCGCGAGCACGGCGGCCAGCCGCGGGTCGGGCCCGAAGGGCTCGGTGACGGGGGTGCGCGGGCGGCGGCCGAGGAGGAGCTGGGCGGGGATGTCGGTGCGCACGTGGTAGCCGGACGACAGGAACGCGGGCACCACGATGGCCGGGCCGACCGTGGTGGACAGGGTCTGGGCGACGCTGGGGCCGAGCACGTCGGCGAAGGCCAGCCGGACCCGCAGCCGGGAGCGGGCGGCGACCGCCTCGGCCAGGTCGGCGAGGAGCGCGACCCCGGCGGGGTCCCTGGTTCCGTGGGCGACCAGTACCAGTGTCGGCTTCACGGTCGGCTCCTTCGTGGGTGGGGCGGTCGGGACGGCGCGGCTCAGCCGGCGCCCTGGGGTTCGAGTGCGAGCCGGTAGCCGCGCTTGACGACGGTCTGCACGAGCCGGGCGTCGCCCAGCGCGGACCTGAGCCGGCCGACCGTCGCCTCGACGGCGTGCTCGTCGGCGCTGCCGCCGGGGAGTCTGGCCAGCAGGTCGGCGCGGGTGACGACGCGCCCGGGGCGCGCGCACAGGGCGCGCAGCACCGTCATCGGCGCGGGCGGCACCGGGTGCAGTGCGCCGTCGAGGATGACGGCGTGGCCGCGCAGCTCCATGGTGCGGCCGGCGACCGGATAGCTGGGGGCGGCGGCCGGGAGGTCCTCGGCGAGCCGGCGCACCAGCGCGCCGATCCGGAAGCGCTCGGGCCAGCTGGTGCTCAGGCCCTGGTCGAGCAGGGGGGCGGCGGTGACCGGGCCGACGCACACGGTGCGGACGGGTCCGCGCAGCGCCTCGTGCACCTGGGGCCACTGGCCGGTTTCGGTGGCACGGCGGATCAGCCCGGCGGCGGCGGGGGCGCTGGTGAAGGTGATGGCGTCGACGGTGCCGCCGAGCACTCCGGCGATCAGCCGGTCCAGCGGGCCGACCTCGGCCGGGCTCTCCCAGCGGTACACCGGGATCTCGACCACGGCCGCGCCCGCGGCGCGCAGCGCGGCGCAGAAGTCGGGCAGCGGCTCGCCGTGCAGCTGGACCGCGACCTTGGCGCCGGCCACTCCGCCCGCGAGCAGGTAGTCCAGTACTTCGGTGGAGGACTCCGAGCGGGGCGACCACTCGTCGGCGAGCCCGGCCTCGCGGATGGCGCCGCGCGCCTTGGGGCCGCGGGCCAGCAGCCGGGCGCCGCCGAGGGCGCCGCGCAGCTTCTCGTCCAGCCCCCAGCTCTCGGCCGCCTCCAGCCAGCCGCGGAAGCCGATGCCGGTGCTGGCCACCACGACGTCGGGCGGTGCGGCGATCAGCTCCTCGGTGAGTTCCTGCAGCCGGCGGTCGTCGGTGAGGGTGACGATCCGCACGGCGGGGGCGCGCACCACACGTGCCCCGCGCCGCTCCAGCAGCTGGGCGAGTTCGTCGGCCCGGCGGGCGGCGGTGACACCGACCGTGTAGCCGGCCAGCGGCGCCACCTCGGCGCGCTGCCCCGGCTCGGCGGAGAGCACCTGGCTCACCGCGCCGCCCCGCCGCCGACGGGGGCGGGCGCGGCCAGCCGGATGGTGCTCTCGGCCTCGCTCACCTCGAAGACCCGCAGCCCGGTGCCCGGGCTGTCCAGGCAGGCGCCGGTGCGCAGGGAGAAGACCTGCTTGTGCATGGGCGAGGCGACGGTGGGCTCGCCGGCGCGGTCGCCGACGATGCCGCGGGCCATCACCTGGGCGCCGGAGAAGGGGTCGCGGTTGTCGACGGCGTACAGGGCGCCGTCGTGGGTGCGGAAGACGGCGGCCTGCGTTCCGTCGGGCAGCAGGACCGCGGCCCCGCGTTCGGGCACCAGCCGCTCGGCCGGGCAGACTGCGAGCCAGCGGGTGTCGGCGGCCGGGGCGTTCGCCGGGCCGGGCGTCAGGGTGGAGGCGGCCATCGGGTGGACTCCTTACGGTGCGGACCTGGTCGTGGGCATGCCGAGCGCGACCGGTTGCGCGGGGTCGGTGGGAACCCGCTGCTCGCGCAGCACGGAGAAGCTGATGGACGGGTCGGGCACGTCGGGGGCGTTGACGAAGGAGGTGAAGCGGGCGAGCTTCTCGGGGTCGTCGAGGACGCCCTTCCACTCGTCGGCGTAGTTGTCGATGTGGCGGGCCATCGCGGCCTCCAGCTCCGCGGCGATGCCGAGGCTGTCGTCGACCACGACGGCGCGCAGGTGGTCCAGGCCGCCGTCCATGGCCTCGATCCAGGCGGCGGTGCGCTGGAGGCGGTCGGCGGTGCGCACGTAGAACATCAGGAAGCGGTCGATCAGCTTCACCAGGGTGGCTGTGTCGACATCGGCGGCGAGCAGTTCGGCGTGGCGCGGCCGGAAGCCGCCGTTGCCGCCGACGTAGAGGTTCCAGCCGTGTTCGGTGGCGATCACGCCGACGTCCTTGGAGCGCGCCTCGGCGCACTCCCTGGCGCAGCCGGACACCCCCGCCTTGATCTTGTGCGGGGCGCGCAGCCCCCGGTAGCGCAGCTCCAGTTCGACGGCGAGGCCGACGGAGTCCTGCACGCCGTAGCGGCACCAGGTGGAGCCGACGCAGGACTTGACCGTGCGCAGCGCCTTGCCGTAGGCGTGGCCGGACTCGAAGCCCGCGGCGACGAGCCGGGACCAGATGTGCGGCAGCTGGTCGACGCGGGCGCCGAAGAGGTCGATGCGCTGGCCGCCGGTGATCTTGGTGTAGAGCTTGAAGTCGCGGGCCACCTCGGCGATCACCATCAGCTTCTCCGGGGTGATCTCCCCGCCGGGGATGCGCGGCACCACCGAGTAGCTGCCGTTGCGCTGGATGTTGGCCAGGAAGTGGTCGTTGGTGTCCTGGAGCGCGGCCTGCTCGCCGTCCAGGACGTGGCCGTTGCCCTGCGAGGCGAGGATGGAGGCGACCACCGGCTTGCAGATGTCGCAGCCGCGGCCGGTGCCGTGCGCGGCGACCAGCTCGGAGAAGGTGCGCACCCCGGTGGCGGCGACGATCTCCCACAGTTCGGCGCGGGTGTGCGAGAAGTGCTCGCACAGTGCGGTGGACTGCTCGACGCCGGCGGCCGACAGCAGGGTCTTGAGCATCGGCACGCAGCTGCCGCAGCTGGTGCCGGCCCGGGTGCAGGCCTTGACGGCGGCGACGTCGGTGCAGGCGTGCTCGTCGATGGCGGTGGTGATCTCGCCCTTGGTGACGGCGTTGCAGCTGCACACCTGGGCGTCGTCGGGGAGGTCGCCGGGGCCGAGCCCGGCGCCGGCCGGCGCGATGAGTTCGAGGGGGTCGCCGGGCAGCGGGCGGCCGACGAGGGGGCGCAGGCTCGCGTAGCGGCTCGCGTCGCCGACCAGCACGCCGCCCAGCAGGGTGCCGGCGTCGTCGGAGACGACCAGTTTGGCGTAGGTGCGGCCGACGGCGTCGTTCATCACCACGTCGAGGGCGCCGGGGGTGCTGCCGTGGGCGTCGCCGAAGCTGGCGACGTCGACGCCGAGCAGCTTGAGCTTGGTGGCGGTGTCGGCGCCGGGGAAGGTGGCGCCGCCGCCCAGCAGCCGGTCGGCGGCGACCTCGGCCATCGCGTTGCACGGCGCGACCAGGCCGTAGACGGTGCCGTCCAGGCAGGCGCACTCGCCGACGGCGTAGACGGCGGGGTCCTCGGTGCGGCAGCCGGAGTCCACCACGACGCCGCCGCGCGGGCCGACGGGCAGGCCGGCGGCGCGGGCCAGGGCGTCGCGCGGGCGGACCCCGGCCGCGAACACCACCAGGTCGGCGCCGATGGCCCCCAGCGGGTGGCCCTCGGCGAAGCGCAGGCCGGTGACGCGGCCGGCGGCGCCGGTGATCTCGGCGGCGCCCGCGCCCAGATGCACGTTGACGCCGAGGTCCTCGACCAGGCGGCGCAGCAGCGCGCCGCCGCCCTCGTCGATCTGCACCGGCATCAGCCGCGGTGCCAGCTCCACCACGTGGGTGTCCAGGCCGAGCAGGCGCAGCGCGTTGGCGGCCTCCAGGCCGAGCAGCCCGCCGCCGACGACGATGCCGGCTCGGGCGCCCTGGGCGGCGGCGGCGATGGCGTCGAGGTCGTCCAGGGTGCGGTAGACGAAGCAGCCGGTCAGGTCGCGGCCGGGCACCGGCGGGACGAAGGGCTCGGAGCCGGTGGCCAGCACCAGCGCGTCGTAGCCGAGGACGGCGCCGTCGGCGGTGGTGACGGTGCGGTTCTCCCGGTCGATCCCGACGGCCTCGGCGCCGAGCCTGAGGTCGACGTGGCCGTGGGCGGTGAGGTCGGGCAGCAGCAGGTCGTCCTCTTCCGCGCCGTCGAAGCGGGACGACAGCGCGACGCGGTCGTAGGCGGGGCGGCTCTCGGCCCCCAGGACGGTGATCCGCCACTGGTCGTCGGTGTCGCGGCTGCGCAGGGCCTCGACCAGCCGGTGGCCGACCATGCCGTTGCCGACGACGATGAGCTCTCTCATGCCGCGTCGTTCTCCTCTGCGGTTGTCCGTGCCGGTCAGCGGCGCCGCGGCCGCCACCCTCGCTGCTGGCGGGCGGCGCCGTGTCCTGGCACTCCTTCAGGTAATCGGAGACGTGTTTCCGGATCGTCAGTGCGACGTGACAGGGCTGTTACTCCCGGCGGCGCGGGTCAAGTGGCCGTCCCCCGGCTGGGGTCGCCGGCGCCCATGGCGGCGAGGAAGGCGTTGACGTCGCGGGTGCAGCCGCCGCAGCCGGTGGTGGCGCGGGTGGTGCGGGCGATGTCCTCCCGGGTGCGGGCGCCGTCGAGCCAGGCGGACTCGATCCGGCTGCTGCGGACGCCGTTGCAGCGGCAGACCAGCGCGTCGGCGTCGGCCGGGCCGGCCGATGCCGGCTCGGGCGCGGCGCGGCCGAGCAGCAGGCCGAGGCGGTCGTCGGGCACGGGGGCGCCGTCGTCGTAGAGCTGGGTGATCGCGGCGGCGGAGTCGGGGAAGCCGAGCAGGATCGCGCCGGTCACCCGGCCGCCGGTGATGGTGAGCCGGCCGTAGCGGCCGCCGTGCGGGTCGCTGACGGTCACGGTCTGCGCCGCGTCGGCGCCCGGCGCGGAGTCGTCGGTTTCGACCTCGCCGAGCGAGGTCAGCTCGATGCCCTCGGCCTTCAGCCGCGTCACGGGGTGGGCGCCGCGGTAGCGGGCGGCCGGGTCGGCGCCGGTGACCAGGTCGGCGAGGACGGCCGCCTGCTCCCAGCCGGGTTGGACGAGGCCGGCGCCGCCGCCGGGGTGGCGCGCGCAGTCGCCCAGGGCGTGCACGCGCGGGTCGGAGCTGGTCAGCCGGTCGTCCACCACCACGCCCTGGTCGACGGCGATGCCGGCCGCGGCGGCCAGTTCGTCGCGGGCGCGCACCCCGGCCGCCACCACCAGCGCGTCGGCGGCCAGCATCCGGCCGTCGTCGAGTTCCAGGCCGGTGCCGGGCCGCCAGCGGGCCGCCACCCGCCAGGGGTGCACGGCGATGCCGAGCGCGGTGAAGCGCTCGGCGAGGATGCCGGCGGCCGCCTTGTCGAGCTGGCGGCGCATCAGCCAGGGCGCGGCCTCCACCACCGACACCCGGGCGCCGCGGCCGTTGAGCGCGCGGGCCGCCTCCAGGCCGAGCACCCCGCCGCCCAGCACCACCACGGGGGTGCCGGGCGCGGTCATCGCGGTGAGGCGCCGGCAGTCGGCCAGGTCGCGCAGCGCGGTCACGCCGGGGGCGGGCGCGTCGGGCCCGCCGAGGCCGTCGACCGGCGGGAAGCCGGCGCGGGCGCCGGTGGCCAGCACCAGTTCGTCGTAGTCCAGCTCCGAGCCATCGTCGAGCGCGACGCGGCGCGCCTCCCGGTCGATCGCGGTGGCGGCGACCCCGGTGCGCACCGCGGTGCCGGGTCCGGCCGGCTCGGGCAGGGCCAGCTCCTCGGGCAGCAGCCGGCCGGCCACCACCTCGGGCAGCAGCACCCGGTTGTAGGCGCCGTCGGCGTCGGCGCCCACGACGGTCAGGTGCACGCGGCGCCCGTCGGGGTCGCGGCTGCGCACCTCCTCGGCGAACCGGGCGCCCACCATGCCGTGGCCCAGCACCACGACGCGGCGCGGGCCGGGGACGGGCGGGCGGGTCGCCGGAGCGGGTCGGTCGGTCACGTCACACGCTCCAGTCGCACGGCGGACACCTTGAACTCCGGCATCCGGCTGGTCGGGTCGAGTGCGGGGTTGGTGAGGCGGTTGGCCGCGCCCTGCCCCGCGAAGTGGAACGGCAGGAAGACGGTGTCGGCGCGCAGTCCCGGGCGGTAGCGGACGCGAGCGGTGGTGCCGCCGCGCCGGGAGACGACGCGGGTGAGGGCGCCGTCGGCCAGGCCGCAGCGGGCGGCGGTGTCGGGGTGGACCTCCACGAAGGGCTCGGGCACCTCTTCGGCGAGTTCCGCGATCCGGCGGGTCTGCGCGCCCGACTGGTAGTGCTGCAGCACCCGGCCGGTGGTGGCGATGAGCGGGTAGTCGTCGTCGGTCGCCTCGGCGGGGGCGCGGTGCTCCACGGGCGCGAACCTGGCGCGGCCGTCGGCGTGCGCGAAGCGGTCCAGGAACAGCCGGGGCGTGCCGGCAGGGCCGTCGGCGGGGCACGGCCAGTGCAGCGCCTCCCCCGCGGCCAGCCGGTCGGGGTCGACGCCGGCGTAGTCGGCCGGGCCGCCGGCGGAGGCGGCGCGCAGTTCGGCGAAGACGGCGGCCGGCTCGGCCGGGAAGCGCTCGGCGGGCTGGCCGAGCCGCACCGCCAGGCCGTGCAGGACGTCCAGGTCGGTGCGGACTCCGGGCGGGGGCGGCACGGCGCGGCGCCGCGACAGCACCCGGCCCTCCAGGTTGGTGAGGGTGCCGTCCTCCTCGGCCCACTGGGCCACCGGCAGCACCACGTCGGCGAGGGCGGCGGTCTCCGACTCGACGAAGTCGGCGACGACCAGCAGGTCCAGTGCTGCCAGCCGGTCGGCGACGCGGCCGAGGTCGGGCGCTGAGACGGCGATGTTGGAGCCGAAGACCAGCAGGGCGCGCGGGCCGCCGGGGCCGCCGAGCGCGTCCAGCAGCTCGAAGGCGCTGCGGCCGGGGCCGGGCAGCTCTTCGGCGGGCACCCCCCACACCCCGGCGACGTGCTCGCGGGCGGCGGGGTCGGCGATGGAGCGGTAGCCGGGCAGCTGGTCGGCCTTCTGGCCGTGCTCGCGGCCGCCCTGGCCGTTGCCCTGCCCGGTGAGGCAGCCGTAGCCGGAGCCGCGCCGCCCGGGCAGGCCGAGGGCGAGGGCGAGGTTGATCCAGGCCGAGACCGTGTCGGTGCCCTTGGCGTGCTGCTCGACGCCGCGCCCGGTCAGCACGTAGGTCTTGGGCCCGCCGGCCAGCAGCTCGGCGGCGGCGCGCATGTCGGCGGCCGGCACCCCGGTGACGCGCTCGGCGCGCTCGGGCCACCAGCCCGCCGCGTGCCGCCACGCCTCGGCGAAGCCGTCGGTTCGGGCGGCGAGGTAGTCGCGGTCGACGGCTCCGCCGGTGACGGCCAGGTGCAGCAGCGCGAGGGCGAGCGCGAGGTCGGTGCCGGGGCGGGGCGCGAGGTGCAGCCCGCCGTTGCGCCGGGCGAACTCCACGGTGGCGCTCTCCCGGGGGTCGACCACGATGAGGCGGGCGCCGCCGAGGTGGCCGAGCAGCGGCGGCATGGTCTCGGCCACGTTCGCCCCGGCCAGCAGCACCACGTCGGCGTCGTCGAGGTCGGTGACCGGAAAGGGCAGGCCGCGGTCGATGCCGAAGGCGCGGTTGCCGGCGGCGGCGGCCGAGGACATGCAGAAGCGGCCGTTGTAGTCGATCTGCGAGGTGCCGAGTGCGACGCGGGCGAACTTGCCGAGCAGGTAGGACTTCTCGTTGGTGAGGCCGCCGCTGCCGAACACGGCGACGGCGTCGGCGCCGTACCGGGCCCGGATCCCGGCCAGCCGGCCGGCGACGTGGTCGAGGGCGGTGTCCCAGCCGACCGGGTGCCGCGGGCCGGTGCGGCCGGTGCGCAGGGTGGGTGTGGTGAGCCGGTCGGGGGTGGTCAGCAGGCTCGCCGAGGTCCAGCCCTTCTGGCACAGCCCGCCCCGGTTGGTCGGGAACTCCCTGGGCGCCACCGTGACCTCGCCGCCGGAGGCGGTCAGCGTCATGGCGCACTGCAAGGCGCAGTAGGGGCAGTGCGTCGCGGTCGCCGTCATGGCCGCTGCGGTCCGGCGGGCGCCGCCTCGGCGGCCGGGCCCGCGTCGGCGGGGACGGCGGCCGGGCTCGCGGCCTCGGCCCGCACCCGCGGGCGGCGCAGGTACACGCCGTAGGTGACGGCGATGCACACGGCGTAGAAGACGAGGAAGGCGACGAAGGCGGGGGTGGCGGAGCCGGTGGCGGCGAAGGACTCGCGGAAGACCAGGTTGATGCCGACGCCGCCCAGCGCCCCGACCGCGCCGACCAGGCCGAGCAGCGCCCCGGCCAGCCGCTTGGCCTCGGCCGTCGCCTCGGCGCGGGGCGTGCCGGCCGCGACCATGTCCTCGGCGCGGGCGGAGTAGATCGTGGGGATCATCTTGTAGGTGGAGCCGTTGCCCACGCCGGTGAGCAGGAAGAGCACCACGAAGCCGGCCGTGAACAGCGCGAGGGAGCCCTGGAGCGCGGCGATGATGATCACGCCGGTGCCCGCCGCCATCGCGACGAAGTTCCACAGCGTGATGCGGGCGCCGCCGTAGCGGTCGGCCAGCGAGCCGCCGACGGGGCGGATCAGCGAGCCGAGCAGCGGGCCGATGAAGGTGACGGCCGCCGCCTCCAGCGGGGTGCGGTCGAACTGGTTCTGCAGCACCAGCCCGAAGGCGAAGCCGTAGCCGATGAAGGAGCCGAAGGTGCCGATGTAGAGGAAGGACATGATCCAGGTGTGGCGGTCCTTCGCCACCGCGACCTGCGCGCCGATGTCGGCGCGGGCGCCGGCCAGGTTGTCCATGTGCCGCCAGGCCACCCAGCCGGCCACCAGCAGCAGCGGCAGGTAGACCGCGGCCAGCAGCCACCCCTGCGCGATGCCGAAGATCGCGATCACGGCGAGGCCGAGCAGCTGCACGGAGGGCACCCCGATGTTGCCGCCCCCGGCGTTGAGTCCCAGCGCCCAGCCCTTGCTGCGCTCGGGGAAGAAGAAGTTGATGTTGGACATGGACGACGAAAAGTTGCCGCCGCCCAGCCCGGCCGTCGCCGCCAGCAGCAGGAAGAGCCAGAACGGCGTCTCGGGCCGCTGGATCAGCACGATCGCCAGCGCGGTCGGCACCAGCAGCACGGTGACCGACACCAGGGTCCAGTTCCGCCCGCCGAAGCGGGGCACGGCCAGGGTGTAGGGCACCCGCAGCACCGCTCCGACCAGGGTGACCATCGACACCAGCAGGAACTTCTGCTCGGGCGTGTAGTCGAAGCCGGTCTCGGGCGTCATGAACAGGACCAGTACCGCCCAGATGGTCCAGACCGAGAAGCCGAGGTGCTCGGCGAAGATGGACGCCCACAGGTTGCGCCGGGCCACGGCGCGCCCGGTCGACTCCCAGAAGCGCTCGTCCTCGGGCTCCCAGTGCTCGATCCAGCGTCCGCCTCGAGCACCGGCGGTCCTTGGTGTCGCCACGCGCCTTCCTCCCCAGACTCGCCTGCCTGCTGACCAGCGACCTTAAGGATCAGCCATTTCACCTGCGTGACGTGAGGTAACGGCACCGAAAACCTCTCCGCACACCTGTTGCCAAAGTTCCGTGAGGTCTGCTAAGCGCACCGCAGGTCGGCACGGGTGCGCGGCACCGTCGGGCTGCGCCGCGGGCGTCCGGCGGCCGTCACGGTCCGTATGATCGACGCTCGTTCTGGAGCGCCGTCTTCATCCGAATCGCGGCGGCGCTCGCCCGGCCCGCGACGGCGTCGGGCCGCGGCGCAGCACCGGCGACCGCACCGGACGACGGGCGGCGGTCGGGCGCTGCCGCACGGCGCCGCCGAGGATCCGGCCGCCGCGGCCAGGCCGCTGACCGGCGCGGTCAAGGTGCCGGTCAAGTGATCGGAAGACCTCGGTCCAGTTACCGGCCACTTCGCGGGCAAGTGCCGTCGCGCACCGTCGTTCCGTCGGGTCCGGCCGGGACCCGGGAACGAGGAGGTACCGACGATGACGAACACCGAATGGGCGCTCGCCCCGCTGGGGTGGTCGCCGTGACCGGGCCGCCCGGGACGGCCCTGGACTGGGTGGAGGTCCCCATCGGACTCGACGCGGAGCGCTGGGCCACGCGCGGCGGCCTGCGGCGGGTGCTGGTGCTCGTCCACACCGTCACCGCCGGGCAGCGCGTCCTGGACGTGGTCGGGCTGCTCGAGGCGGACCTGCGCGTCCAGGTGGTGTTCACCCAGGCGCCGGACGTGTTCGGCAACGGAGTCCGCGAGTTCCTGCGGTCCGTGGAGGGCGTGGCCGTCTCCTGGCAGCAGGCGGCGGCCACCCGCTTCGACCTCGCGATCGCCGCGAGCACCGGCGGGATCGACCGGGTGCACGCACCGCTCGTCCTGCTGCCGCACGGCGCCGGCTTCAACAAGCTCGCCGGCGGCGCCCCGTCCGGCCCGGCGCCGCGCGACAGCTTCGGCCTCGACCGCCAGCGGCTGGTCAGGGACGGCCGGGTGCTGCCCTCGCTCCTCGTGCTCGCGCACGAGGAGGAGCGGCGGCGCCTGGCGCACAGCTGCCCGGAGGCGCTGCCGGCGGCGGCCGTGCTGGGCGATCCGGCGCACGACCGGCTGGTGGCGAGCCTGCCGTTCCGGCGGCGCTACCGGACGGCGCTGGGACTCGGCGAGCGCGACCGGCTGATCGTGCTCGCCTCGACCTGGGACTCGGGCTCCCTGCTCGGCCGCGGCGCCGAACTGGTCGGCCGGCTGCTCGCCGAGACCGGTGCCGCGCCGCGCGGACACGACCGGGTCGTGATGCTGCTGCACCCCAATGCGTGGTACGCGCACGGCGGCTGGCAGATCAGGGCCTGGCTGGCCGGTCCCATCCGCGCCGGACTCCGGCTCCTCCCGCCGGAGGCGGAGTGGCGCGCCGTCCTGTGCGCCGCCGACGTCGTCATCGGGGACCACGGCTCCGCGACCCTGTACGCGACGCTCACCGGCGCCCCGGTCGTGCTCTCCTGCCCGCCGTCCGCCGCCGTCGCACCGGAGTCGCCGATGGCCGCCCTGGCGGCGCACGCGCCGGTCCTCGACCACGGCCGCCCCCTGCTGCCGCAGCTCGCGGCGGTGAGCGCCGAAAGCGGCGACCGGGTCCGCGCGTCGGTGGCGCACCGCATCACCTCGGCGCCGGGCGAGTTCGCCGCACGCACCCGGACCGCCCTCTACCGCCTGCTCGGCCTCACCGAGCCCGGAACCCCGGCGCGCCTGGACCCGGTGCCCGCCCTCGCCGTGCCGGTCCCGACCGCTCGCGCCGGAGCCGACCGGCACCCCGGCGACGCACGGAGGCCGCGGCGACCGAAGAGAAGAAAGCCGGCAAGGAGGCCGCGACATGCCTGAAACGCACGAATACGGAACCGTCGGCGTCGACAACGCCTTCGTCATCGCCGACCCGCACGACCCCGAAGGCTCACCCGAACCGCACCTGGCCGACGTGATCTACTGCGACGCCGCACGCCTGCCCGGCGGCATCGAGCAGTGGTTCCAGTCCGTCTTCGACCGCTTCCCCGGCTGCCTGGCCGCGGTGGTCGGCGGCCACGGCCGAGGGTGCGTCGTCCAGCCCCGCGGCGGCCGGCCCGTTCGCACACCGCTGCCCCCGCCCCGCCCCGGCGTACGGACGGGCGACGCGTGGGAGATCCTGGTCAGCACGCTCGTCCGCCGGTCCTCCCCGGCCCCCTCCGATCAGTGACCGAGCCCGGCGAGGCGCGCGCTGATCCGCTCGACGGCCACCGACCTGCCCAGGCGCTCCGACGCCGTCAGCGCCTGGGCGTAGTGGGCGGCGGCCTGCTCGAGGCGCCCGGCGCGGCGGGCGAGGTCGCCCAGTGCCTCATGGGCCTCGGCCAGGCCCGGAAGGGAGTTGAGCTCGGCCATCACCACCAGCGCGCCGCCGAGCCGCTCCTCGGCCGCCGCCCGGTCGGATTCGGCCAGGACGCGACCGAGCATCACCTCGATCCTGGCCCGGTTGTAGGGGTCGGCGGCTCCGTCGATCAGGTCGAGCGCCCGCTCCAGCACGGCTCCGGCCTCCGCGTGGCGTTCGGCGCCGTACATCGCCCTGCCCAGCTCGAGCAGCGTGAGCGCCTGGTTGCGGGCGCGTCCCAGCTCCTCGTCGATGGCCAGGGCGGTCCGCAGGTGGCGGATCGCGTCGTCCGGACGGTCGTCGCGGAGTGCGGCGAGCCCGCGCCGGTGCACCAGGTCGGCTATGGCGGCCCGGTCCCCGATCCGGTTCCGGATGTCCAGCGCGGCGCGGAACCGCTCGTCGGCGGCGCGGTGGTCGCCCATGCTGAGGTACGCCAGGCCGAGCCGGCTGAGCATGTCGGCCTCCACCCGCTCGTCGCCCAGGTCGCGCGCCGCCGCGATCGCCCGTTCGTCCACCTCCAGCCAGAGCGGATAGTGCCGGCGGTACAGCAGCAGGGGCCACAGCCCGTCGGCGAGTTCGCAGGCGGCCGCGGGCCGTCCGCTGTCGGCCGCGAAGCGGACCAGGGCGCGGACGTTGTGCCGCTCGGCCTCCAGCCACTCCAGCGCCTCGGCGGAACCGGCGAAGCGCCGGGGGTGCGCCGGCGGCGGCGCGCCGGTGCTCCGATCCGAGTAGGGCCGCACGACCAGGTCCGCCGCCACGAGGGCGTCCAGGTAGTACCCCAGCACCCGGTCGACGGCGGCGGCGCGGGCGGTGGGGGTGTCGTGGGCTTCGGCCTTCTCGGTGGCGTGGAGGCGGAGGAGGTCGTGGAAGCGGTAGCGGCCGGAGGTGGGGCTTTCGAGGAGGCTGGCGGTGGCGAGGGTGTCGAGGAGGTCGCCGGTGGTGTCGGGTGGGAGGTCGGCGAGGGCCGCGGCGGCGGGGATGTCGGTGTCGGGGCCGGGGTGGAGGCCGAGGAGGCGGTAGAGGCGCGCGGCGTCGGGCGGGAGGGCGTCGTAGGAGCTGTCGAAGGTGGCGCGCACCGGTATCTCCTCGGTGTCGTCGGGGTCGGCGGTGAGGGCGCCGAGGCGGGTGCGTTCGCGGTGGAGGTCGGCGACCATCCGGCCGATGGTGCGCGACGGGCGCTGGGCGAGCTGGCCGGCGACGGCGCGCAGGGCGATGGGGAGGCCGCCGCAGAGTTCGGCGAGGTCGTCGGCGGCCTGGGGATCGACGCCGGTGCGCTCGTCGTCGACCAGGCGGTCCAGCAGCCGCACGGCCGCGGTGCGGGTCAGCGGCGGCACGTCGACGAAGCGGGCGCCGTCCAGGCGCAGGCCGGCGATGCGGCGGCGGCTGGTGACGACGACGAGGTGGGTGCCGGGGCCCGGCAGCAGCGGGCGCACCTGCGCGGCCGAGACCGCGTTGTCCAGCAGCAGGCCGAGCCCGCGGCCGTGGGTGACGGAGCGGAACAGGGCCGATCTGGCGGCGAGGCCGGGCGGGACGGCGTCGGGCGGGACGCCGAGGGCGCGCAGGAAGGAGTCCAGGGCCTCCCCGGGGTCGACGGGGTCGCCCGGCGGGAAGCCGCGCAGATCGATGTAGAGCTGGCCGTCGGGGAGGCGGTCGCGGCGGCGGGTCAGGAAGTGGATGCCGAGGGCGGTCTTGCCGACGCCGCCGACGCCGACCAGGACGGCGGGGGCGCCCGCCGCGCCGTCGAGGGCGTCGAGTTCGGTGCGGCGGTCGGTGAAGTGCGCGGGGTCGGGCGGGAGCTGGTACGGCACGGGTCTGTGCGGCGGACCGGTCGGTGCCGACAGGTAGACGTCGCCGTGGATGGCACCCGCCTGCACCACGTGGCCCGCGGTCGTCCCCGAGACGCGGTTGTCCGTGACGGGTGGTGCGGCGGGTGCTGGTGGGGCGTCGGGGCGGAGTGCTGGGTCCTGGTCGTGGCTCTCGTGGTGCGGCGAAGCCATTTCCGTCCCCGGACGCGGTATTAAATGATCATCACTGAAGCCAATTGCCCCATTCACTCTATTCGCTGGAGGCGGAAGGGCGCCATTTCCGGTTCCGGCCGGAATTGGCTGGAGAGGTTCGGGGCGGGTCAACGGGGCTGCCAGCTCAGTTCGGCCCAGACGACGTGCTCGGCGCGGTCGCGGCGGGCGCCGAAGCGGCTGGCGAGGAGCGAGACCATCGCGAGGCCGTAGCGCTCGCCGTCGTCGCCCGATACCTGGTCGGCGCCGGGGCGCCACAGGTCGGGGCCCTCGTCGCGCACTTCGATACGGGCGAGTCCGGTGGACAGGCGGACGCGGACGGTGAATTCGGCGTCGCCTCCGGCCGGGACGCTGCGCAGGGCGTTGGTGGCCAGTTCAGAGGCGATGAGTTCCGCGTCGGCGACGACGGGCGTGCCGACCAGGATGCCGGCGGCGAACCTGCGGGCGGTGCCGACCATGACGTCGGTCGCGGGCAGCGAAATGGATTTGTCCAAGATCAGTTCATGCATAAGCTGAACGTACTGCATTTATAATTGTACGTGCAACTTGCAAAAAGGCCGTATCCCTTGGGAAGCTGCACGCACAGCCGGAGCCGTCAGGCGGTACAACCGCTGCGGGGCCGGGGAATTCGAGCAAGTAGGGAAGTGGCGTCAGCGTGTCGGAAAAACAGCGCGTCGCCGACGGACTCCGCCGCCAGATCCTGGACGGAGTCTATGAGGTCGGCAACAGGGTGCCATCGCGCAATGCGCTGGCCAGGGAGTACAGCACGACGGTCCGTCCGGCGCACGACGCGCTGGACCTTCTCAAGCGGGAGGGCTTCCTCTCCGGCAAGGTCGGCTCCGGGCACTACGTGCGCAAGCGGTGGGCCCGCCGGACCCTGCCGCAGTCGTGGCTGCCGCTGGGTCCGTCCCAGATAGACATCAAGGGGGTTCCCTCACCCGCGGAGGGCACGCCCAACACCGAGTCGGTGCGGACCGAGGCGCCCGAGGCGATCGCCCGGCTGCTCGGCATCGAGCCCGGCGCTCCGGTGGTGAAGACCAATCACCTGCACTCCGGCGAGAACCGCCCGTACATGCTGCGCACGCAGTGGGAGCCGGGCGACATCGTCCTCGGGACCGAGTCGGCCTTCCCGGACGAGGGCGCGCACCGCGGCCGGAGCGTGGTCGAGCGGATGCGGATGCTCGGGCACGAGGTCCTCTACGCTCAGGACGCCGTCGTCGCGCGCTATGTCGAGCAGAGCGAGGCCGAGTTGCTGCAGCTGGGCACCGACACGCAGGTGCTGACCATCGTCCGCATCTACCGGTCGGCGGAGCGCCCGGTGAACGTGACCGTGGAGGTCATGGCCACCGCGGACTTCCAGCTCGTGTACGACCTGCCCGTCGACCCCGCCGCGCTGCGCTGAGTGCGCGGCCGGGCCCGCCCGCCCGCCGGCCCGACGCCGGCGGGCGGCGCGGTCAGCGGGCCGGCTCCACCGACTCGGCCGATTCCGCCAGCCTGCTGTACATGACCATGTCGGTGCGGCCCGACGGGATCGGCTGGTAGGAGCGGAGCACGCCCTCGCGGACGAAGCCGGCCCGCTCCGCGGTGCGCTGGGAGGCGGTGTTGCCCACGGCCGCCACCAGCTGCACCCGGCTCATGCCCCGGCCGAAGGCGTACTCGGTCAGCGCGACGGTCGCCTCGGCCGCGTAGCCCCTGCCCCGGGCCCACGGGGCCAGCCAGTAGCCGATCTCGACCCGTCCGGCCGCCCAGTCGGCGCCGTCCAGGCCGATCGAGCCGGCCAGCCTCCCGCCGGCGGAGATGGCGCGCACCAGGCCGCGGTCGGGGTACGGGTGCGCCTGCAGCGCGCAGTACGAGCGGGCCTGCTCGCGGGTGTAGCCGGGCGCCCACACCATCCAGCGCCGCACCTCGTCGTCGACCGCCTCGAAGACCGCTTCGGCGTCGGCCACCGTGAACGGGCGCAGCACCAGCCGCTCGGTGGCCAGGATGAGAGCGGGCTCGAAGGACGACGGACGGGCGGACGCGCCCGAGGCGGACGGCGGCGTGCTCACGGCAGGTCCCTGGGGATGAGGCTGTAGACGACCAGGTCGGTGCGGCCCCGGTGCAGCGGCATCGCATTGCGTTCGACGCCCTCGCGGACGAAACCCGCCTTCTCGGCCACCCGGCGCGACGCCGTGTTGCCGGTGGCGGCCTTCAGCTCCACCCGTTCGAAGCCCTGGCCGATCAGCGCCCAGTGCGCGATCTCGGTGACGGCCTCGGTGGCGTAGCCCCGGCCCCGCGCGCCGGGCGCGCACCAGTAGCCGACCTCGGTGCACCGCGAGGCCCACAGGGTGCGCACCAGGCCGAAGCTGCCGACGAAGCCGCCGCCGGCGACCTCCTCGGCGGCCCAGTGGATGCCGTCGCCGACGGCCAGGGCGTGCCGCGCCTCCTCCCGGCACCACAGCGCGGCGTGGTCGCGGGTGTAGCGCACGCCGGGCGCCGGCATGGGCAGCCACTCCTGGCTGCTGGGGTCGGACACCGCCCGGTAGACGTCGTCGGTGTCGGCGGCGGTGAACGCGCGCAGCCGCAGGCGGTCGGTGGTCAGCTCCACCTCGGGGAAGCGCTCGGGCGGCAAGGTCCGTTCTCGCTCACTGCTCGGCCGGGACGGGACGGCGACACTCTACCGACTGCCGACTGCCGACTGCCGACCGCCGCCGCGCTCTGACGGCACCGGCCGCCGCGCCGCCGCGGCCCCGTCCGGCCCCGTGCCCGGCGGCCCGGTGGACGGTGCGCGGCGGCGCCGGCGGCGCGGCTAGTCGGGCCGGGGCGACGGCCCCGCCGTCACGGCCCGCAGCAGCGGGCGGCTGAGCGCCGCCGCCCCGGTGACGCCCGCGACGCCC
Source organism: Allonocardiopsis opalescens (assembly GCF_003002095.1). Lineage (GTDB taxonomy): Bacteria > Actinomycetota > Actinomycetes > Streptosporangiales > Streptosporangiaceae > Allonocardiopsis > Allonocardiopsis opalescens. The sequence continues at coordinate 312,558 of NZ_PVZC01000008.1, forward strand.
GCCGCCACCGTCGCGCCCAGGATGGTGAGGCCCACCGGGTTGAGCGCGCCGACCAGCGCGAACGGGCTGGCCAGCACCAGGCCCACCAGCAGCGAGCCGCCGCCCATCACGGCGAGCGGGATCAGGGTCTCCGCCCGCCTGGCCCGGTCGAGCACCTCCAGCGGCGTTCCGGCCAGCCGCAGCTGCGCGTAGGTGCGCCGCCGGTCCAGCACCCCGGACGCCCCGGTGATGCCGGCGCTGACCACGGCGATCAGGAAGGACGCCGAGAGCACCACGATCGTGCCGGTCTGGATGTCGCCGAGCAGCACCGCGCCGGCCCGGTCGCGGTCGGCGGGGGTCCAGGCGACCTGGCCGGGGGCGGCCCCGGCCAGCGCGGTGCGCGCCCGGTCCAGTGCGGCGGCGCCGCCCGGAACCGTCGCGGCCACGGTCCGGTAGCCCTCGGGCGCGTTGGGGGTGTCGGCGGTCGCGACCTCGGCGCCGTCGATCCCGGCCAGCCGGCCGGCCACCTCGCGCTCCAGCCGCCCGCCGTCGTCCGCGCGGACCAGTAGTTCGAGCCGGTCGGCCGCGCCCTGCTCGAAGAAGTCGGCGCCGGGGTTGACCAGCACGGTGAATCCGGCGACGAACCCGGTCAGCGCGATGCCGCTGACCGTGCGCCAGGCCGAGCGCGGGTCGTCCACCAGCCGCCGGCCGGCCAGCAGCGTCGACGGGCGGCGCGCGGCGGCGGCCGTGATCCGGCCGAGCACCCCGACGACCCACGGGCCGGCGAAGTTGACGGAGAGGAAGGCGAAGCCGAGCAGCACCAGCAGCACGGCGTAGCCGAAGCCGCCCCAGCCCACCGCCACCTGGGTGCCGACCAGGAAGGCGATCACCGCCGCGACCAGCGCGAGCAGCCGTACCGCCCGCATGGCCGGCGGGGTCACCCGGCGGGCCACGCCCAGCGGGCTGACCACGACCCTGCGCAGGCCGACCAGGGCGCTGAGTCCGACGAGCACCGGCACCGCGGCCAGCACGCCCGCCGTGACCGCCGCGCCCGGCCACAGGTCGGCCAGGTACCAGGTGCCGCCGGCGATCGGGATACGGGTGAGCGCGGGCGCCGCCAGCGCGTACAGCGCGAGTCCGGCGACGGCTCCGGCCAGCCCGGTCAGCACCGACTCGGCCACGGTCAGCCCGGTGACCTGCGCCGGGGTGGCGCCGATCAGCCGGAGCGCCGCCAGCCGCTCGTCGCGGCGCGCGACGGTGAGCCGGGCGGCGGCGCCACCGAAGATGAGCAGCGGCACGGCCATCAGCACCCCGGCGATCCCGGCCAGCACCACATAGCCGAAGGCGGTGTCGGAGGCCCGGCCGGTGAAGTCGGCGATGGGGGTGGGGTCGGTGCTGGTGTGCTGGAAGCCCTCGCGCGGGGCGGTCATCGCCGGGTCGCCCGGCTCGCGGCCGACGACCGCGACCAACTCCTCGGCGTGGACGAGGGCGGCGTCGCCGATCAGCCCGGCGGGTTCGGCGCCGAAGCGGCCGGCCAGCTCGTCGTCGGGGAGTTCGGCCATCAGCCGGGCCAGGGCGGGCGAGACCCACAGTTCGCCGGGATCGGGGAAGCGGGGCAGGGTCGGCGGGACCGGCGCCGAGGCGGGGTCCTCGGCGGCCAGGTCGACGATGGTGAGCGGCCGGTCCCGCACCTGGTCGACGGCGACCGCCGCCACGGCGGCGGCCGCGGCCGGCTCCGCCTCGACCGGGACCCGCCACGCCTCGCGGTCGGCGCGCTGCAGGAAGGCGGTGTAGGCGGAGACGGTGAACATCAGCAGCGCGGTGGAGACGGCGACGGCCGCCACCACCAGCGCGGTCCCGAGCATCCCCTGGCGGCGGCCGCCGCGCAGCAGGTCCCAGCCGAGCCCGAGCACGGTCCTCATCGGCCCGCTCCGACCGGGCCGGACGCAGGCGCCGCCGCGGCGTCCGCCGTCAACCGCCCGTCACGGACGTGCACGGTGCGGTCGCAGGCGGCGGCAACCTCGGGGTTGTGGGTCACCACGACCAGCGCGGCGCCCTGCTCGCGGGAAGCGGCCACCAGCAGCTCCATCGTCTGCTCGCCCGTCGCCCGGTCCAGCGCGCCGGTGGGCTCGTCGGCGAAGACGACGGCCGGGCCGGCGACCAGCGCCCGGGCCAGGGCGACCCGCTGGGCCTGGCCGCCGGACAGCTCGCCCGGGCGGCGCCGCTCCATCCCGGCCAGGCCGAGGCGGCCGAGCCAGTCGCGGGCCTGCGCGACGGCGGCGCGCTTGGCCGTGCCGTTGAGCATCAGCGGCAGTGCCGCGTTCTCCTCGGCGGGCAGTTCGGGCAGCAGCTGCCCGAACTGGAACAGGAAGCCGAACTCGGTGCGGCGCAGCACGCTGCGCCGCCGCTCCCCCATGTCGTCGATCCGCTCGCCGCGCAGCAGCACCCGCCCCTCGTCCGGCCGGATGATCCCGGCCAGGCAGTGCAGCAGGGTGCTCTTCCCCGAGCCCGACGGCCCCATGATCGCGACCGACTCGCCGGGGCACGCGGCCAGGCTGACCCGGGCCAGCGCCACCGTGGTGCCGAAGCGCTTGACCAGGTGCTCGCCGACCACGACGGGAGCACGGCCCGGTGTGGTGTGTTCGTCCATGCGCCCAGCCTGGCGCGGCGACCGGCGCTGATCATCGGCCGCGCGGGCGGTCCGGGCGCCGACGAACGTCCGGTGCGCGCCGGGTGCCGGGCCGACGAAAGTCGGCCCGGCACCGCCCCGGCGGCCGGCCGCGCGTGCGCCGGGAGCGGCGGGCGGTCAGCCCCGGGTGAGGGTGTACTCCCCACCGGGGACCGCGGTGAAGGCGATGGTGGTGCCGTCGCCCTCGGCGCGCACGTCGACGGGGGCGCCCGAGCCGTCCGCGACCTGGAAGGCGCCGGCGAACATGCCGTCGCGCACCCGCAGCTCGCCGCCGCCCGAGGGCCCGGGCCGCAGGGTGATGCGCTGCGTTCCGGTCTCGTCCCAGACCAGGTCGACGGTCACGTCGCCGCGGGCCCGCAGTCCCTCGACGCTGCCGCCCGACCAGGCGCCGGGCAGGGCGGGCAGCACCTCCACGACGCCGTGGTGGCTCTGCACCAGCATCTCGGCGACGCCCGCGGTGGCGCCGAAGTTCCCGTCGATCTGGAACGGCGGGTGGGTGTCCCACAGGTTGGGCAGCGTGGACGTGCGCAGCTGCTCCGACAGCATCAGGTGGGCGTGGTCGCCGTCGCCCAGCCGCGCCCAGAAGTTGATCTTCCAGGCCTTGCTCCAGCCGGTGCCGCCGTCACCGCGTGCGGCCAGCGAGACCCGGGCGGCCGCCTCCTCCGGGCTGCCCGGCACGATCTGCGCGCCCGGGTGCAGGGCGAACAGGTGCGAGACGTGCCGGTGGTCGTTGGCGGGGTCGTCCCAGTCGGGCTTCCACTCCTGGAGCTGGCCCCAGGACCCGATCCGCAGGCCGGGGTCGAGCCGGTCGAGGGTGGCGTCGAGCCGCGCGACGAAGGCGGGGTCCTCGCCGACGGCGTCGGCCGCCTCGCGGGTGTTGGTGAGCAGGTCCCAGACGATCTGCTGGGACATGGACGCGCCGGCCGAGAAGTCGCCGTGCTCGGGCGAGTAGCCGGGCGACACCACCAGGCTGCCGTCGCGGGGGTCGGTGTGCAGGTTGTCGAACCAGAACTCGGCCGCCTCCCGCATCACCGGGTACGCCGTCTCCCGCAGGTAGGTCTCGTCCTGGTTGAACAGGTAGTTGTCGTAGAGCTGCTGGGCGAGCCAGGCGCCGGCCTCGGGGAACCAGAAGGAGGTGGCCCAGTCGTGCACGCCGGTGAAGCCGAAGGGGTTGGTCTCGTTGTGCACGACCCACCCGTCGGAGCCGAACATCTCCCGGGCCGAGGCCCGGCCGGGCGGGCGCAGCGCGTCCACGAACGCGTCGTAGGGGGCGGTGGTCTCGGCAAGGTTGGTGGTCTGGGCCGGCCAGTAGTTCATCTGCAAATTGATGTTGACGTGGTAGTCGGCGCTCCACGGCGGCGAGGTGGAGTTGTTCCACACGCCCTGGAGGTTGGCGGGGAGCGAGCCGGGCCGCGACGACGCGATCAGCAGGTAGCGGCCGTAGGCGAAGAACAGCGCCTCCAGCGCGCGGGCGGGGGCGCCCTGGCCGTCGTAGCGGGCCAGCAGCTCGTCGGTGGGGATGTTCGGCATCTGCTGGCCGATGTCGAGCCGGACCCGGTCGAACAGCGCGGTGTGGTCGGCGACGTGCGCGTCGCGCAGCGCCTGGTAGTCGTGGCTCGCGGCGGTGCTCACCGCCCGCGTGACCCGCTGGTGCGGGTCCTCGCCGCGGTACTCCGGGTAGGTGTCGGCGTAGTCGGTGCCCGCCGACATGATGAAGGTGGCGCTGTCGGCGCCCGAGACGCTGATCCGGTCGCCGCCGTCGGTGCGGGTACCGCCCTCGGTGACCACCTGGATCTGCGCCTCGAAGACCATGCCGTTGTCGGCCAGCGCGCCGCGCATGGTGAGCCGTCCGTCGGCCACCGACACCTGGGTGCCCTGGTGGGGGGTGGAGGTGCGCAGGTCGAAGGAGACCTGGCCGGGCCGGTCGGCGCTGATCCGGCCGACGATCACGTTGCCGGGGTGGCTGGCGAAGTACTCGCGCCGGTGGGTGACGCCGTTGTCGGTGTAGCCGACGCTCGCGATGGCCTGCTGGATGTCGAGGTCGCGCCGGTAGTTCTGCGGCCGGGCGGGCGCGCCGGGGAAGTCCAGCCAGAGGTCGCCGAAGGTCTGGTAGGCGCCGAAGCCGGTCTTGGGCTGGCCGAGGATGTCGGCGACCTCCTCGGGGCTCATCCGCTGCTGGGCGTCGAGCCTGGCCTGCACCTCCTCGATGGCGCCGGGCCGGGGCTCGTTCCAGTTGCCGAAGTCGTAGTCGGGTGAGCCGGGGCCGCCGGTCCATAGGGTCTTCTCGTTGAACTGCAGCTGCTCGGTCTGGACGCCGCCGAATACCGAGGCGCCCAGGGCGCCGTTGCCGATGGGCAGGGAGCGCTGCTCCCAGTCGGTGGCGGGTTCGTCGTACCAGAGGGTCAGGTCGTGGACGTCGGCGGCCGCGGGGGCGGCGGCCAGCGGGCCGGCGAGGAGGAGGGCGAGGGCGGCGGCCACGGGCCGCCGGCGTCGCCGGAGTCGGGGCGATCGGGTCATGGGTTCGCTCCTGGTGCGGTGCCGGGACGGCGGGATGGCGGCTGGACGGCGGGGGGACCGACGCGCTGGCGCGCTTCCCGGGCGGGCGCCCTCGGGCGCCCGTCGTGCGGCTGCGTCACCTCCTTCGGGCGGGCGGGACGGGTGCGGCGGCCGGTCTCAGTCCAGCCGGTACCAGTGGGCGGCGGTCGCGCCGAGCACGGCGGCGCGCTCGTCGGGCGAGAGCTCGGCCAGCAGCGTGCCGGCCGTCTCGACGACCTGGTCGTAGCGGGCGGCGAGGGTGCACACCGGCCAGTCGGAGCCGAACATCAGCCGGTCGGGGCCGAAGGCGTCGACGGCGCGGCGGGCGTAGGGCAGTAGCTGGGCCGGGGTCCAGTTTCGCCAGTCGGCCTCGGTGACCAGGCCGGACAGCTTGGCGGCGACGTTGGGGGCGGCGGCCAGCTCGCCGATGGCCGCCGCCCAGGCGGCGGTGCCGGGCCGGTCGGGCCCGGCGGCGATCTCGGGTTTGGCGAGGTGGTCGAGGACGAAGGCGACGCCGGGGTGCTCGCGCACGGTGCGCACGGCGGCCGGCAGCTGCGGCGGTTTGACCAGCAGGTCGTAGGCGAGCCCGGCCGCGCCGACGGCCGCGATGCCGCGCCGCACCTCGGGGCGGAGCAGCCACTCGGGGTCGGGCTCGTCCTGCACCGGGTGGCGGATCCCGGCCAGGTACTGCCCATGGGGGCCTTCTCGCAGCTCGGCGAGGGTGTCGGCCACGTCGGGGGCGGTGAGGTCGACCCAGCCGACGACGGCGCGCACCAGCGGTCCGGCGGCGCAGACGGCCAGCAGCTCGCGGGTCTCGGCCACTTCGGTGGCGGCCTGCACGGCGACGGTCGCGCCGATGCCGTGCGGGCGGGCGGCCGCGGCCAGGTCGGCGGCGTCGAAGCGGCCGCGCAGCGGCTCGGCCCACGGCCCGTCCATCCAGGCCAGCGGGCGGGCGGCGGTGTCCCACAGGTGGTGGTGGGCGTCGACCCGGAGCGTCACGGCGCGCCTCCCGCGCCGGTCGCCGGGCGCGGCGGGGGGACGGCGGCGTCCGGGCGGATCAGGCCCTGCGCGCGCAGGTCCGACCAGAGGGCGTCGGGGATCGGCAGCGCCGCCATGTCGGCGTTGTCGTGCACTTCGGCGCCGGCGCGGCAGCCGACCAGTACGCTCGCCACCACCGGATCGGCCCCGGCGAAGCGCAGGGCCGCGGCGCGCAGCGGGACGCCGTGCGCGGCGCAGACCCGGCCCAGCGCCTCGGCGCGGGCCAGCACGGCGGGCTCGGCCGGGGCGTAGTTGTAGTGGGCGCCGGGCTCGGGCCGGGCCAGGATCCCGGAGTTGTAGACGCCGCCGAGCACCACCGAGGTGCCGCGCTCGCGGCAGGCCGGGAAGAGGTCGTCGGCGGCGCCCTGCTCCAGCAGCGTGTAGCGGCCGGCGCACAGGACCACGTCCAGGTCGAGGCGGCGGACGAAGCGGGTGAGCATCGCGGTCTGGTTCATCCCGGCGCCGATGGCGCCGACCACGCCCTGCTCGCGGAGTTCGGCCAGCGCCGGGTACGCGGTGGCGTACACCTCGTCCTCGAAGTCGTCGGGGTCGTGCAGGAGGACGACGTCGACGCGGTCGCGGCCGAGGCGGCGCAGCGACTCCTCGACGCAGGCGCGTATCCCGTCGCGGCTCCAGTCCCAGTAGCGCTCGCGCCGCGGCGTGCCGATGAAGCCGTGCGCGTCGTCGGGGGCGCCCTCAGGCAGCGGCCGCAGCCGGCGGCCGACCTTGGTGGCCAGCACGGGGGCGGCCGACGGGCGGGCGGCCAGCGCGGCGCCGATCCGCTCCTCGGCCAGGCCGACGCCGTAGTGCGGCGCGGTGTCGAAGAAGTCGATGCCTCGGTCCAGGGCGGTGAGCAGCGCGGCCCGGGCGTCGGCGTCGCCGACCGGCTCGTTCAGACCGGCAAGCGGCGCGGTGCCGAGGCCGAGCGGGCCGACCTGGACGGCGCTGCCGCCGAGCCGTCGGCGGGGGGCGGGTGTGTCGTTCATGGCCTCACTCCTGGGCGCGTCCGCTGGTGACGCGGGCGATCATCAGGGCGACCAGGATGATGGCGCCCTGGATGGACTGGATCCAGAACGACGAGACCTGCGCCAGCGTGAGCATGTTGTTGACCACGCCGAGCAGCAGCACCCCGCTCAGGGCGCCGATCATGCCGCCCTTCCCGCCGTCCATGCTGATGCCGCCGATCACCGCCGCGGCGAACACGGTGAAGATCATGTTCTGGCCCTGGTTGGCGCTGAGCGCGCCGACGTAGCCGGTCAGGATCAGGCCGCCGACGGCGGCCAGCAGCCCGCCGATGACGTAGACCGCGATGGTGACCCGCTCGACCCGGATCCCGGCGGCTCGGGCGGCCTCGATGTTGCCGCCGATCGCGTAGAGCGAGCGGCCCCAGCGGTGGTAGCGGAGCATGAAGCCGGCGGCGGCGAAGGCGCCCGCGGCCAGCCACACCGAGGCGGGGATGCCGATGAAGGTGGTGGTGGCGAGCGCGAAGAAGGACTCGGGCATGTCGAAGAGGGTCTGGCCCTCGGTGGCGCCGACGTGCAGGCCGCGCAGCACGATCAGCATCGCCAGCGTCACGATGAACGCGTTGAGTCTGAGTTTTACCACCAGCAGGCCGTTGAGGAGCCCGAGCAGCCCGCCGAGCAGCACGGTGGCGGCGAGGCCGGCGGCGGCGGGCAGTTCCAGGCCGAAGCCGGCCGAGGCGGCCGGAAGTACCAGCAGCGCGCCGAAGGCGGGGGCCAGGCCGACGGTGGACTCGACCGAGAGGTCGAACCTCCCGGTGATCAGGATCAGCGACTCGGCCAGCACGACCATCGCCAGCGCCGCAGAGGCGCCCAGGATGGTGATCAGGTTGCGCTGGCTGAGGAAGTCGTCGTTGAGGAACGCGCCGGCCACCAGCAGCGCGGCCAGCGCGGGCAGCAGGGCCAGCTCGCGCAGCCGGCCCAGGGTGATCCTGCGCCAGGCGCCGCCGGCCGCCGGCGGCGCGCCGGCCGAGACCTCGGTCACGCGGGGCCCCCTTCCATTCCGGACATCCCTTCGATCGAGGCGACCAGCTCGCGGTCGCGCCAGCCCGCCTGGTGCTCGGCGGCGATCTCGCCGTGGAACAGCACCGCCACCCGGTCGCAGCGGCGCAGGTCGTCCAGCTCGTCGGAGACGACGATCACCGCCGAGCCGGTCTCCCTGACCCGGTCGATGACGGCCAGCAGCGACTCCTTGGACTTCACGTCGACCCCGGCGGTGGGGTTGATCAGCACCAGCAGGCGAGGGCCGGTGGCCAGGGCGCGGGCCATCACCACCTTCTGCTGGTTGCCGCCGGACAGCGCGGACACCGGCTGGGCCGGGCCTTCGGCGTGGATGTCCAGTTCGGCGATGGAGCGCTCGCCGAAGGCGGCGAGCCGCCCGGGGGTGACGACCCCGGCGGGGCCGAGCCGGCCGAGCACCGTCATGGCGGCGTTCTCGGCCACCGACAGGCCCGGCACCAGGCCCTGGTGGTGGCGGTCGCGCGGCACGCAGGCCACTCCGGCGGCGAGCGCGGCCGGCACGTCGCCGGTGGGCAGCGGGCGGCCGTCCAGGACGGCGGTCCCGGTGGCGGCGCGCAGGCCGACCAGCGACTCGGCCAGGCCGGTCTTGCCGCTGCCGCTGCTGCCGGCCAGCCCGACGACCTCTCCGGCCCGCACGGTGAGGTCGACGCCGCGGAAGCCGTCGCCACTGAAGCCGGCCAGCTCCAGCACGACCGGCGCGCCGGAGCTGTCGCGGGGCTCGGTGGCCCCGGCGGTGAGGCGCCGGGCCTCCCCCGTCATCGCCCGCACCAGTTCGCCGCGCGACAGTTCGGCGACGGGCGCGGTGGTGATCAGCCGGGCGTCGCGCAGCACGGTGACGTCCTGGCAGACCTCGTAGACCTCCTGGAGGTGGTGGGAGATGAACAGGAAGGTCACGCCGGACTCCTGCAGGGCCCGCATCCGGGTGAACAGCCGCTCGATCCCGCCGCTGTCGAGCTGGGCGGTGGGCTCGTCCAGGATGATGAAGCGGGCGCCGAAGGACAGGGCGCGGGCGATCTCCACCAGCTGCCGGTCCTCCACCGACAGCTCGCTGAGCTGCCGGTCGGCGTCGACCGACACGTTCCACTCGTCCAGCAGCCGGCGCGCCTCCGCCCGCAGCCGGCGCCAGTCGATGAGGCCGAAGCGGTTGACGGGCTGCCGGTTGACGAACAGGTTCTCCGCCACGGTGAGGTGCGGCAGCACGGTGGGCTGCTGGTAGACGCAGGCGACACGGGAGCGCCAGGCGTCGGGGTCGGCGACGGGCGGGGCGGGGTGGCCGCCGAACAGGATCCGGCCCTGGTCGGGGGCTGCCTGCCCGGTGAGCAGCGAGACCAGGGTGGACTTGCCGGCGCCGTTGCGGCCGACGAGCGCGTGGGAGCGGCCGGGCGCCACGGCGAGGTCCACGTCGCGCAGCGCGACGGTGGAGCCGAAGCGGCGGCCGACGCCGACGGCCTCGGCGACCGGTGCGGCCGGTTCCGGTGGGCGGGTCACGGCGGCGCGCCCTACTCGGCGGGCTCGGCGCTCGCGCCGGACGAGTTGCCCCACAGGGCGGGGTCGTCGACGTTGTCGGCGGTGACCAGCGGCGCGGGCAGCTGGTCCTCCAGCAGCCCGTTCTCCAGTTCGACGATCTCGCTGCCGTGGTCGGTGGGGCCGGGTTCGAAGGTCTCGCCGGCCATGGCCGCCCGGATGTAGTACATGCCCCAGCGGGCGTACTCGTCGGCGGGCTGGGAGACGGTGGCGTCGATCTCGCCGTCGCGGATTGCCTCCAGCTCCTGCGGGATGCCGTCGTTGGAGACGATCACGATGTGGTCGTCCTCGCCCGCGGGGTGCAGCATGCCCTTGGCTCGCAGGGTCTGGAGGGTGGGCGCCAGGTAGACGCCGCCGGCCTGCATGTAGATGGCGGCCACGTCGGGGTGGGCGTTGAGCAGCCCGTCGAGCTGGGAGGCGGCGAGGTCGCCCTGCCACTCGGCCGGGATGTTGAGCACCTCGATGCCGGGGTAGTCCGCGGCGACGCACTCCTCGAAGGCGTCGGAGCGCTCGCGGCCGTTGACCGAGGACAGGTCGCCCTGGATCTGGACGACCTCGCCGGAGCCGACCTGCTCGCCGATGTAGCGGCAGGCCTCTTCCCCGTAGGCGCGGTTGTTCGCCCGCACGATCATCGCGACCGTGCCCTCCTCGGGGGCGACGTCGACCGCCACCACCGGCACGCCGCGCCGCTCGGCCTGGTTCAGCCCGGCCACGATCGCGGCGCTGTCCAGGGGTGAGACCACCAGCCCGGACACGCCCTGGTTGAGCAGGTTGTTCATGTCGGTGATCTGCTGGGCGGGGTCGTTGTTGGAGTTCACGGTGGGCAGCGCCGCCACCCCCTCCTCCTCGGCCATCGTCGGCACGTAGCCGTTGTATGCCTGCCAGAACGGCGAGGTGAGCATGGGCAGCACCACGCCGACCTCGCCGGAGCCCTCGCCGCCCTCGGCGGCGGTGTCGGCGGTGGTGCCGCAGCCGGCCGCCAGCAGGGCGGTGGCGGTGAGGACGGCGCCGGCGGCCGTGCGGGCGGAGCGGGCGCGGACGGGGTCGGGGCGGAGGGTGCGGCTGGTCCGCATGGCAGGGGCTCCTCGGGTGTGCGCGGTGGGGCGGGGGTCAGCGGCGCAGCCGCAGTCCGGCCATGCCGCCGTCGACGCCCAGCGAGGTGCCGGTGGTCGACGCGGCGGCGGGACCGGCCAGGTAGACGATCGCGGCGGCCACCTCTTCGGGGGCGACGAGGCGGCCGGTGGGCTGGCGGGCGCGCAGGGCGGCCCGCTCGGCGGCCGGGTCGTCGGCCGCGTCCAGGAGGCGCCCCACCCAGGGGGTGTCGACAGTGCCGGGGCTGACGCAGTTCACCCGGATGCCCTCGGCGACGTGGTCGGCGGCCATGGCGAGGGTGAGCGCGTACACGGCGCCCTTGCTGGCGGAGTACAGCGCCCGCTGGGGCAGCCCGGCGGTGGCCGCGACGGAGCAGGTGTTGACGATCGCGGCCGCTGGCGAGGCGCGCAGGTGGGGCAGCACGGCGCGGGTGGTGCGGACGATGCCGAAGACGTTGATGTCGAAGACGCGGGCCCACTCCTCGTCGGGGTTGTCGGCGACGGTGCCCCTGGCGCCGATCCCGGCGTTGTTGACCAGGATGTCGAGTCCGCCGAGCGCCTCGGCGGCGGCGGTGGCGGCGGTGCGCACCGAGGTGTCGTCGGCGACGTCGCCGCGCACGCCCAGCAGCCGCTCGTCGCCGGCGACGCCGGGCGCGGGGGCGGTGTGGGTCAGTTCGCGGTCGAGGCAGGCCACGGCGGCGCCGCGGTCGGCGAGCAGCCGCGCGGTGGCCAGGCCGATTCCGGAGGCGCCGCCGGTGACCAGGGCGCGCAGGCCGTGCAGCTCGGGGCGGGTCATCCGGTGCTCCCTCCGGTGGCGGCGGGACTCCAGGCGGTGCCGTGCGGGTAGCCGTAGCGCTCGAAGGTCTCGGGCCGGAGTTCGGCGGAGAAGCCGGGCGCCTCGGGCGCCAGGTAGCGGCCGCCGCGGACCCGCACCGGGTCGGTGAAGTGCTCGTGCAGGTGGTCGACGTACTCCACCGCCCGGCCTTCGGTGCTGCCGCTGACCGCGAGGTAGTCGAACATGGCGAGGTGCTGCACCAGTTCGCACAGGCCCACCCCGCCGGCGTGCGGGCAGACGGGGACGCGGTACTTGGCGGCGAGCAGCAGGATGGCCAGGTTCTCCGGCACCCCGCCCACCCGGCAGGCGTCCAGCTGGATCACGTCCAGCGCGCCGGACCGCAGCAGCTGCTTGGCGATCACCCGGTTGGCCATGTGCTCGCCGGTGGCCACCCGGATCGGGGCGATGGCGCGGCGGATGGCGGCGTGGCCGAGGACGTCGTCGGGGGCGGTGGGCTCCTCGATCCAGTAGGGGTCGAAGGGGGCCAGTTCGCGCATCCAGCGGACGGCGTCGTCGACGTCCCAGCGCTGGTTGGCGTCGACGGCGATGCGGACCCCGGGGCCGACGGCCTCGCGGGCCAGCCGCATCCGGCGCACGTCGTCGGCGAGGTCGGCGCCGACCTTGAGCTTGATCAGGTCGAAGCCGTCGGCGACGGCCTCGCGGGCCAGCCGGACCATCTTGTCGTCGGAGTAGCCGAGCCAGCCCGGGCTGGTGGCGTAGGCGGGGTAGCCGTGCTCGCGCAGCAGGGCGGCGCGCTCGGCGCGGCCGGGCTCGGCGCGGCGGAGCAGGTCGAGGGCCTCGTCGGGGGTGAGGGCGTCGGTGAGGTAGCGCCAGTCGACCAGGTCGACCAGCTGCTCGGGCGACAGCTCGGCCAGGTAGGCCCAGAGCGGGCGGCCGGCGGTCCTGGCGGCGAGGTCGAAGGCGGCGTTGATGATCGCGCCGGCCGCCATGTGCACCGCGCCGGTCTCCGGGCCGAGCCAGCGCAGCTGGGAGTCGTGCACCAGGCGGCGGGCGAAGCCGCCGAGGTCGCCGATGACCTGGTCGAGGTCGAGCCCGACGACCAGCGGGGCGTAGGCGCGGATGGCGGCGACGCACACGTCGTTGCCGCGGCCGATGGTGAAGGCGAAGCCGTGGCCGTCGGGGCCGTCGTCGGTGCGCAGCACCACGTAGGCGGCGGAGTAGTCGGGGTCGGGGTTCATCGCGTCGGAGCCGTCGAGCTCGCGAGAGGTGGGGAACCTGAGGTCGAAGGCGTCGACGCCGGCGATGGCCGCCATCAGCCGCGCCCGCGGTTCCGCCCGGCCCCGCGCCGGACCCGTCGGAGCCGTACCGTCACCAGCCGCACCTTGCCCCGTCCCTCCATCGATGGTCGGACCACTTTGTCGGACCAATCAACTCGAAACCGTCCACTTTGGTGTGTTTTCGCCAGTTTTCGGTTAGATTCCTAGTGATTGGTCTGATCACTTGTACGTCGCTGCGACGTAGAGTGTCAAGGGCCGACCCGAGACCGGCCCGAGAGCGAGCACGGGAGGAGATGAACGCCCACCGTGCCCCGCCTACGCCCGCCGATTGGAGCTGGACCCGCACCGGGGCCGACGCCGCCGACCGGGTCCGGGCCCGCACCGGACCCGGCGCCGCCGACCACGCCCAGGACTTCCCCGCACCCCCGCCGCACCCCGTCCCCCGGCCGCTCCCCCACCCCATCCCCCGCCCGCCCAGGGGGGCGACCCCTTACACCCATCCTTCCGCGACCGCCCGGGCCGGCGCATCGGTTACCGGCCGGTTCTGGATAAGCACCTCCTGGAGGGGACACCTGTGGACAAGGCAACGGAGGCGGGCGGCGTCGGCGCTACAGTGCCCGCGGCGCCTCCCTCGCCCGAGGCGGGGACGGCCCGCACCTCCGTCACCCAGCGGGCGATCGCACAGATCAAGGCGATGATCGCTGACGGCACCCTGCGCGCCGGGCAGCGGCTGCCCACCGAACGCGAGTTCGCGGTGCAATTGGGCCTGTCCCGCAGTTCGATGCGCGAGGCGACCCGCGCGCTGACCAGCCTCGGCGTACTGGAGGCCCGCCACGGCGCCGGCGTCTACGTCACCGGGCTGCGCCCGAGCGACCTGCTGGAGACCTTCGGTGTGGTCGCCGAGTTCTCGCGCGGCACGGCGCTGATCGAGCTGATCCAGGTCCGGCGCATCCTGGAGCCCTACGCCACCTCGATCGCCGCCGCCCGGATCACCCCCGAGCAGCTCGCCGAGGTGCACACGCATCTGGAGCGCATCGGCGAGGGCACCAGTGTGGAGGAGATGGTCGCCGCCGACCTGGACTTCCACCAGGCCATCGTGAGCGCGGCCGGGAACTCGGCGCTGACCGCGATCGTCGAGGGGCTGTCCTCGCGCACCTTCCGCGCCCGGGTCTGGCGCGGCCACAAGGACGCCGGGGTCGTCTCACGGCTGCGCAACGACCACGACCGCATCTACCAGGCGCTCATCCAGCGCGACCCCGAGGCCGCGCGCGCCGCCGCCACCACTCACATCCTCGAAGTGGAGAACTGGCTGCGCGCCAACATCGCCGACTACCAGTGAACCGACCGACAGGAGAACCATGCGCGTCGCCGTGCACGTCCGGCTCAGGCCGGGCACCGAGGAGGCCTACGACCGCGCGCACCGCGAGGTGCCCGCCGAGCTGACGGCCGCCATGGCGCGGGCGGGGGCCCGCGACTGGACCGTCTGGCGCAGCGGCCTCGACGTGTTCCAGCTGATCGAGTGCGACGACTACCCGCGGCTACTGGCCCAGCTGGCGGAGGACCCGGTGAACATCACCTGGCAGCGGCGGATGGCCGAACTGCAGGAGGTCACACACGACTACTCCGCCGCCGGAGCCGACAAGGGCCTCCCGCAGGTGTGGCGGCTGCCGTGACGCACCGGACCCGGCCGGTCCGGGCGGGCGGTCGCGGTCACCCCGCCGGACCGCGGCGCCCGCCCGGACCGGCTAGCCCAGCCCGAACTCCTTCGCCAGCAGCTCGAAGCTCCGCTCACGCGCGGCGAGCTCGGGGTGCGGTGTCGCGATCATGACCTCGTCGGCCGCGCCCGCCTCGGCGAGCCGCCGCAACCGGTTGCCGATTTGCGACGGCGTGCCGGTGAACAGCCGCGGCCCCATCGCCTCGCGCGCCGCCGCGTACCCGGGCGCGCCCTGGAACTCGCGCGCGTCGGCCATCGAGGTGGGGGTGCGCCGGTTGGAGCGCATCTTGCTCATCGTCAGCGTCCAGTAGGCGGCGAAGTCCTCGGCCTCGGCGGCGTCGTCGCTGGCGAAGGCGATCACCGAGAAGCTGCTGCGCGGCCGCTCGGCGAAGCGCGACGGGGTGAAGTCGCGGCGGTAGAGGGTGAGCATCGCGGTGGCGGCATCGGGGTTGATCTGCTGCGCGAAGGCGTACGGCAGGCCGTGCTCGGCGGCGTAGCGGGCGCCGTAATCGCTGGAGCCGAGCATCCACAGCTGCGGCAGTTCGGGGACCTGCGGCGCGACCGTGATCGAGGCGAACGGGTGGTCGTCGGGGAAGCCGCCGGTGAAGAAGGCGAACAGTTCGTCGGCCAGCGCGGCGAAGTCGTCGCCGAGAACCGCTTCGCGCGAGCGGCGCAGCGCCAGCGCGGTGACGCCGTCGGTGCCGGGGGCGCGGCCGAGGCCGAGGTCGATGCGGCCGGGGAACATGGCCTCAAGGGTCTGGAACATCTCGGCGACCTTCAGCGGCGCGTGGTTGGGCAGCATGATGCCGCCCGCGCCGACCCGCAGCGTGCTGGTGGCCGCGGCCACCCGTCCGATGACCAGCTCCGGCGCGGTGCAGGCCAGCCCGATGGAGTTGTGGTGCTCGGAGAACCAGATGCGCTTGTACCCGAGGCGCTCCACCGTCCGCGCGACCTCGACCACCTCGGCGAGCGCCTGGGTGGCGGTCACCTCCGGAGGTGTGATCACGTAGTCCAGCACCGACACCCTCAGCGGTTCAGCCACGCCGCTTCCCTTCCGCACGCACGGGATCTGTGAGACTCCACTCCATGGCTGGCAGCGCCCGGGCCCCGCCGTTTGTTCCCGGTCCGCGGCGGAATCGGCCGGCGGGCTCAGCCCAGGCGGTCGGCGGCGGAGTTGACGGCGGCGGTCAGCGCCTTGAGGTAGGCGCGCAGCAGCCGGGCGGTGACGGCGGTGAAGTCGGGTTCGTTGAGCGGCCCGGCCTGGCTCCAGGAGTTCGCGCCGCCCAGCACCCAGCCGCGCACCACGGCGGCGTACAGCCGGGACGCCTCTTCCGAGTAGCCCGGCAGCGCGGGCAGCCCCGACGCCTCGGTGCCGGCGCGCAGCGTCTTGCGCGCCCAGGCGAAGTAGCGCCGCCAGGGGTGCGGCTGCCCGGCGTAGAGGGCGAGGTCGTCGGCGGCGGTCAGCGCGTCGGACAGCTCGGTGCGCGCCTCGTCCAGGTCGACCAGCGGGCGCCGTGCCAGCTGGTGCTGGCGCGCGCCGTCGATGAGGGCCACCCAGGGCACCTGGGGGTCGTCCTCGGCGCGGTGGTAACGCACCGAGAAGCTGAGCCCGCCGCGTGCGACCGCGCACCAGATCGTCAGCGCGAAGGAGTTCGGCAGGGCCACATCGGTGTGGTGGCGGGGCGGCCGCACCTCCAGCCAGCAGGTGCGCACCCGCTCGCGGTCCAGCAGCTGCCCCCATGCGGGCAGCCCGCGGCCGAGGTCGTCGCCGAGCCGGAACACGTACTCGGCGCCGGGCGGTCTGTGCGCGGCGGCGAATTCCACCACCTTGCCCGGACGCAACTGCGTGACATGGGCATTTCCGAGGACGACGAGGGACGCTGCGGTGTTGAGGACGCCATGCACGCAGACAGTGTGACGTAGATCGGCTCCGAAGGCACTATTTCCGGCCCATTATGTTCCAGACGGCAAATCATGACGGCCCGGCACCCGAAACGTCCTGAATTCATCGGACCAAACTGGCACAATTAGCGATGAGACCGTTACAGAACGTTTCTCCCCAAGCCAGGCAGAACACCGCGAATTCCCCGGAGGCCCGATGCCGCCCCGTGCGCGCCCGCACGCCCTCAGCTACGCCGACGCCGTCCGCCTGCTCGGCGCCGACCAGAGCCGGCTCGTCCGCCTGCTCGACCTCGCCGCCAAGGCCGCCGCCGGGTTCGGCACCGCGTCGACCCTCGGCGGCCTCGACCTCTTCGCCGTCCGCGAGGACGCCGTCAAGTGGGGCCACGAGATCGTACGGAGCCTGCGCGAGCGCATCACCGGCATTAGCCGGATGAAACGGACAGATCGCTTGGTGGCAGCACATTCCATCATCGTCGTCACGGCCTTCTTCGAGGTGCTGGACGAGGAACTGCAATCTGCAAATGCGTCGCTAAAGCTGGCCGACCTGGAGATCAACCGGGAGGAACAGGTCGCGCTCGCGGCCGGCGGCAGCCTGCCTGAGCACTATCGGCAGCTGCTCGGACAGCTAGTCTCCGAGCGCATCCCGCTCCCCTCGCCGCACATGCCCTTCGAATCAGCGCTACACGAGCTCGACGGGTACTACAAGGCTCTGGCCATCTCACTACGCCGCTTCGTCTCCGGGCTGGCCGCATGGCACGAGATGGACGCGGGCGTGCGCCGCAGGATCGAACCATCCGAACTCGACATCGCCGCCCGCGCGGTCTCGCGCTACGAAGAGCTGTACCTTCGCCTCACCGCCGATATTCCTGAGTTCGCGCTCTGGTCGGGGCTGCGCGACCACCAGGCCACTCGCCGCACCGTCGAGGGCGTCGGCACCGAGCTGGCCGTACGACTGTCCGCACTCTCGACCGGGCTGTCCGGAGTACGCGATCTTCTGCAGGAGATGAGCGGCGGCCGTGGCGCGACGGAGGCGCGCGCCGAGCTGAGCGCCCATTACCGCGCCGCACTGGACCGTCCGGTGCTGACCGAGCGCTACCCGTACCCCAGGGTGACCCTGCCGCCGCTGGCCGACGCCTACGTCAACCCCCACTGCCGGATCGCCCTGCTGGGACACGACAGCCTGCCGGCCTCCGACGACTGGTGGGAGGAGCAGGCGCACCCCGTCGAGGTACAGAGCGGACTGCTGCGGCATCTCAGCGCACCGCATGCGCAATCGGCGCCGCTGGTCGTACTCGGCCATCCGGGAGCGGGCAAGTCCGTGCTCACCACGATGCTCGCCGCCCAACTGCCCGCGAACGACTTCCTGCCGGTGCGGGTGGAGCTGCGCGCCGTCGCCGCGAACGCCTCGATCCTGGACCAGGTAGAGGAAGCACTGCGTCAGCGCCTGCAGCGCCGGGTGGAGTGGCGCGAACTGGCCGACACGGCCGACGGCGCGCTTCCCGTGATCATGCTGGACGGCTTCGACGAACTGCTCCAGGCCACCGGCGTGCACCGCAGCGACTACCTCAACCAGGTCGCGCGCTTCCAGCAGGACTCGGCCGACCGGGGCCGCCCGGTGGCCGCGATCGTGACCAGCAGGACCGTGGTCGCCGACCGCGTCCTGTATCCCGAGGGCAGCGCGGCCATGCGGCTGGAGCCCTTCGACGACGACCAGGTCACGGCCTGGCTGGAGGTGTGGAACCGAACCAACGCCGATCAGTTGGCCGCGCGCGGCGTCCGTCCGCTCACCCCTGAGGTCGCCCTCTCCCAGCCCGAACTCGCCCGCCAGCCGCTGCTGCTGATGCTGCTCGCCCTCTACGACTCGGCCGCCAACGCACTGCACGGCGCCGCCGGACTCGCGTCTGCCGACCTCTACGAACGGCTGCTCACCGAGTTCGCCCGCCGCGAGGTACGCAAGCACCGGCCGGACCTGTCCTCCGATGACGAGGAGAACGAGATAGCGGAGGAACTGGACCGGCTGGCACTGGTGGCGGTGGCCATGTTCGTCCGGCGCGCCCAGTCGGTGACCGAGTCCCAACTCGACCGCGATCTCGCGGTGCTGCGGCCCGGCGAGCCGGTCGCCGGCGGCCGCGGCTTCAGCAGACCGCTGACCGCCGCCCAGATCGTGGTGGGCCGCTTCTTCTTCGTGCACGAGTCGCGCGCCACCCGCGACAGCGAGCACGAGCGCGCCTTCGAGTTCCTACACGCCACCTTCGGCGAGTACCTGGTGGCGCGGCTGGTCGTGCACACGCTGGCCGACCTGGCGGTCGAGCACGCGGCACCGGCCAGGCGGCGCGCACACCGCACCAGGCCGGACGACGGTTTCCTGTTCGCACTGCTTTCCTTCGCCGTCCTGACCGGACGCGAAGCACAGTTGGACTTTACCGACGACATCCTGGCCCGGCTTCCGAGAGACGAGCGGCACGACTGCCGCGCGTTCACGATCGAGCTGCTCGCCGACGCGCTGGACGACCAGCCGACCCGCGCCTACCGCGACTACAGCCCCGTGCGGACGCCCACCAGCGCGCGGCTGGCGGCGTACTCCGCGAACCTGGTGGCGCTGGCCGTGCTCGCCTCGGAGGGACCGCTCCCCGTGACCGATCTGCTCGGTGTGGACGAGCCGAGGACGCCGTGGAGCCGGTACGCCCACCTGTGGCGCGGCCAGCTGCCCATCGAGGAGTTCAACACCTTCGTCGACGCGTTCCGGGTGGACTGGTCGTCAGATTACCGCCTGGTCATCTACCGGGAGAACGGCGCACCGATCATCCTGTCCGATCTCCGGCCGGGAGGTCGTCTTTTCGGATCACTTGCCACGCCCGACTACCTGACCGATTATCGGGCGCCACTCGAAAGCGAATTCGGTTTGATGATGCGGCGCGCCAATTTCTTCCAATCGTACACGCGCACCGCGTCCATGCACACCCTGGCGCCCTACGCCGAATATCTCGGCTCTGGCATCGGACACTGGGTGTACGACTTCCACTCTGATCACGGCGTCGTCGACATGGCCACCACCGGCCGCCTGCTGCTCGAACTCCGGTTGCGCCCGATCAGCCAGAGCGACATCGCCCGGCGGGCCGCCCTCTACCAAAGATGCTGGGAACTTGCCAATGGGCCTGATGAGCGAGTGGAATGGCGCGGATTGGTTCTCCGCCAGCTAACCGAGGACGCCGCCCAACTCAATGCCGAGCAAATGATAACAATTTTCAACGCCTTGGACGAGACGGCGCCACTAACCCCGGAAGACCTGATCGGCGTAATGAGAGTGTTCTGGCGCTTCCATCCGGCCGTGCAGATCTTCGACGACGAGCGTGCCCTGCAAGTTCGGGAGCTTCTCATCACGCAGGGACATCCCGACCCGTTCCCCGCAGGCTGGGTGCGCGACTCTTAGTCCGCGGGCCGCCCCGGCAGCAGCTTCGCGAAGGCGACGTACGGATAGCTCAACTCCCCCAGCGCCCCCTCGCCCAGCGCCTCGTACCCGGTCGCCTCGTACAGCCCCACCGCCTCGGGCTGGCGGAGGCCGGTGTTCAGGACCAGCCGCCGGTAGCCGCGCCGGACGGCCTCGGCCTCCAGGGCGGCGAGCACCCGCCGGGCGTGGCCGCGGCGGCGTTGGTCGGCGGCGGTCCAGACGCGCTTGAGTTCGGCGGTGTCGGCGTCCCAGCGGCGGAAGGCGCCGCCCGCGACGGTGCGGCCGTCGCGTTCGGCGATGAGCAGGCAGCCGTCCGGCGGGGCGAAGTCGCTGTCGGGGAAGCGGCTCAGCTCGGTGTTGCCGCCGTAGCGGCGCTGGTACTCCTCGCCCAGCGCGTCCAGCAGCGGCCGCGCCGCCGGGTCGGACATGGCGACCGCCCTGATGCCCAGGGCGCCGCCGTGGCGGTCGGCCTGGCAGGCGGCGTCGACGCTCATCCGCGCTCCCTCCTCGGATCGGCCGCGAGCGGCCGCCCCACAGGTTAGGTCACGACCTGGACCGATTCGTCCCCGGGTCCGCGAGCGCATCCAGCGCGGGCCCGCACGCACGGGCAAGACGCCTCGGACCGGTCCACCGTCGCCGTCCACGGGTCGTTGACGAACTGACCGTCCGACTCGTGCCGCAAGAACGGCCGGAGTGGCGCCCCTGGCCGCAGATTCCAGCCCTCTCCCAGGGGCGGCGACAGTGACAGTCCCCCACCGCCTGCCAGGGCGCCGCCGAACCTTCGAACGGAAGGCGCGCTGCGCTCGCTGCTATGGCCGCCCATGGCCACACCAGCGCCACATCGCCGCAGTCGCCGGACGCCGCCGACGGCGGAGCAAGTCCATCGCGAACCCGACAGACCGCGAAGGCAGACACTGACCATGACCACCCGCATACGTGGTGACCCCGGAACCGTCCGCCCGCACCGATGCGGCAGCCGTCGCGTAACAGGGAGGCAACGGGAGGCGAGTTGTGCCCGCTTCCAGCCACCCATGGCCGCACCACCGCCACAGCGCCGCAATAGGCGGACGCCGCCGACAGCCGAGCAAGTCCATCACGGAGCCGACAAACCGCGAAAGCGGACATGAACCATGACCACCCGCATACGCGGCCACCACAGAGCCGGTCCACCTGCACCAATGCGGCAACTGCCACGCAACGGAGAGGCACGCGCCCGTGCGCGCACGTGTGCCTATTGCCGCACAAGCGCCCAAGCACGGCACGGCCCGCGGTCAGCACCCTCTTCGGCACTACCAGATCGCATGGCCGTCCGGTCGCGACCGCGTCCGGCTCTGGTCGGGGCGGAATCGTCCGTCCCGACCAGAGCCGGAAAGCTGCGTGGCGGCACGCGCCCAAGCTCCATATACGCCATAGCCGCACCATCGCTCACGGACGGGCCCAGCCCGCAGTCAAACGCCCTCTCGCACTACCGGATCGAATGGGCGTCGGGTCTCGACCCGTGTCCCCACGGTGCTCTGAAGCGGTCCGCCCATACCGGTACGGCGGAAGCCGGGTGCCGGAAGGCGCTCGCCCGGACTCGTCCTCGGTGCATCACGGCCGCATCGCTGCCGTGGCCGAGGACAGCGCGACCAGGTGCCGCCATTTCGATCGGACAGTCCGCCTGATGACCAGATCATGCTCGCCTCGTAGCCGCGGCCCCGGGGCTGGTCACCTGCGCCGAAATGGCGGAAGCGTCGCTGAGAGGCACGCTCGTGCTTTGTCCTACGGCCGCGCGACCCCACCGCCACATCAATGCCCGTGGAGGAACGTGGTCGACGGCACCATGAGGGTTCTACCGACCGCTCGGTTCGCCGATCAGGGTCCCTGCGCTGCCGCCGCGCGGGCATCCGCCCGAATGGAAACGGTCGAAGCCCGAGTTCGGGTCTCGACCTCCGCCACGGCTACCGCGGCTCGTCACGGAGCCGTTCGTACCAGGGCGCCAGTAGTTCGGCGAGCGGGCGGCCCGCGATGTGCAGGTCGGGGTCGGCGGCGTGCAGTGGAGAGGCCGGGCGGGACGGGAATCCGGCGGCCGCGTCGGAGTCGGCCGTCGCCTCGCCGATTTCGGGCAGCGGGCCGCGCAGTGACCAGAAGTCGGCCAGCTGCCGGTGCAGCGGCGGTTCGGCGCTGCGCGCCTGCTGGTCGGCCTCGGCCGCCGCCCTGGCCTGGCGGCGCAGTTCGGCCAGCAGCCAGGAGCGGTCGCGGCCCAGCCACTCCAGCAGGACGAAGGGGTCGTCGGCAAGTGCGTCGGCGAACAGGTAGAGGACGGCGGCGGCGTGCTTGCAGGGTGCCTGCCAGTCGGGGCACGAGCAGGTGAGGACCAGGTCGGCGAGCCCGGCGGGCAGCAGTGGCAGGCCGAGCACCCGGAAGACCTGCTCGACCTCGGGTGGCAGTTCTCCGGCGGCCAGGGCGGCCCGGAACACGGGCTGGCTGCCCAGTGCGGCCGCCACCCGCTCCCAGTCGGCGGCGGCCAGCTCCCGGAAGATGGCGCTCACCTGGTAGGGGCGCGAACGGCCGCCCTGGACGCGGGCCAGCAGCTCGCCGCCGCCGACCCGCAGCTCGACCACGGCCCCTTCGCGGGCGTAGTCGCGCCCCCGGGCGAGCCGGCCCCGGTCGACGCCGAACTCCAGCAGCTCGATCAGCCGGCGCGACCACCAGGCGCCCTTGGCGGCGCCGTCGTCGGCGGTCGGCGGACCGGGCGGGCGCAGCGCCACGGCGCGCGTCTTGGCGGGGCTCATGCCACCACCGCGTCGGGTGCCAGCTGGACGATCTCGCGCAGTTCGGCGGTGGAGAGCTCGGTGAGCCAGTCCTCGCCGGTGCCCACCACGCTCTCGGCCAGCGCCTGCTTCCGCTCGATCAGCGCGTCGATGCGCTCTTCGAGCGTGCTGATGCAGATCAGCTTGCGCACCTGGACATCGCGCCGCTGCCCGATCCGGAACGCGCGGTCGGTCGCCTGGTTCTCGACGGCCGGGTTCCACCAGCGGTCCAGGTGCACGACGTGGTTGGCGGCGGTGAGGTTCAGGCCGGTGCCCGCCGCTTTCAGCGACAGCAGGAAGACCATGGGCTCCGGGCTGGACTGGAACTCCGCCACCATCTCCTCGCGCCGGGCGCGCGGGACGCCGCCGTGCAGCCAGAGCACCGGCCGGCCCAGCCGCTCGGCCAGGTACGGGGCGAGGCGGTCGCCGAAGGCGGTGTACTGGGTGAAGCAGAGCGCCTTGTCGCCGCCGCCGAGCGCTTCGGCCAGCAGTTCCTCCAGCCGCTCCAGTTTACCGGAGCGGCCGGTCAGCCGGGAGCCGTCGCCGAGCAGGTGGGCGGGGTGGTTGCAGACCTGCTTGAGGCGGGTGAAGGTGGCCAGGATGAGGCCCTTGCGCTGCATGCCCTCGGCCTCGCGCAGCCGCTGCTCGAAGTCGTTGACGCACGCCTGGTAGAGGGTGGCCTGCTCCACGGTCAGCTGGCACCAGGTCTTCATCTCGTGCTTGTCCGGCAGGTCCGAGATGATGCTGCGGTCGGTCTTCAGCCGCCGCAGGATGAACGGGCCGGTGGCCCGTTTGAGCAGCGCGGTGGCCTCGGCGTCGCCGTCGCGCTCGATCCGGTCGGCGATGGCGCCGCGGAAGGCGGCCGCGCCGCCCAGCAGCCCGGGGTTGGCGAACTCCAGCAGGGCCCACAGTTCGCCGAGGTTGTTCTCCACCGGGGTGCCGGTGAGCGCGATCCGGTTCGCGGCGGGCAGCGCGCGCACGGCCCGGGCCGTGCGGGAGCCGGCGTTCTTGATGGCCTGTGCTTCGTCGCAGACCACGCGGTGCCAGGGCATCGCGGCGAGTTCGTCGGCATCGCGCAGTACCACGCCGTAGGTGGTGATCACCAGGTCGGTGCGGCCGAGCAGCGCGGCGAGTTCGTTGCCGTGCGGGCGGGACGGACCGTGGTGGGCGTGCACCCGCAGGCCGGGGGTGAAGCGCTCGGCCTCGCGCCGCCAGTTGCCGATCAGCGACACCGGGCAGATCAGCAGGGTGGGGCCGGGGGACGGCTCCGCGGCCCGGCGTTCGGCGGCGAGGACGGCCAGCAGCTGGACGGTCTTGCCCAGGCCCATGTCGTCGGCGAGCACCGCGCCGAGCCCCAGACCGCCGAGGAAGCGCAGCCAGGACGCGCCGCGCTCCTGATACGGGCGGAGCCGGCCGGTGAAGCCCTCGGGGGCGGGCAGCGGTTCGACCCGGCGCTCCAGCGCTCCGCTGAGGAGGTCTCCCACGACGCCGCCGGCGCGCACGCCGGTCAGCGACACCCCTTCGGCCGGCTCTGACGCGGCGGCCGCCCGCAGCACCTCCGCCACCCGGACGCGGCCGTGGCCCTGCCGGCGGATGAAGTCGAGGACGGCGTCGAGCTGGCGTTCGTCCAGGCTGGCCCACTGGCCGCGCAGGCGGACCAGCGGGGTCTTCAGCCGGGCCAGCTCCTGGAGTTCGGCGGCGTCGAGGACCTGGTCGCCGATCGCCGCCTCGTAGCGGAAGTCGATCAGCTGGGCGGCGCCGATGCCGCTGCCCGCCGACGCCGGGGCCGCGCCCTCGGCGTCCTCGGCGACCAGCACCACCCCGATGCCGCGCTGGTCGGCCCAGCGGGGCAGCAGCACGTCGAAGCCGGCCGCGCGCAGCGCGGGCGCGTGATCGCGGATGAACCGGGACGCGCCCGCCGCGTCGGTGCTCACCTGGTCGGGTGCGGGATGCGCGAGCACCCGCCCGATGGCGGGGTACCGGCGGGCCGCCCGCCGCAGACCGGCCACCACCTGCTCGTCCACATCGCCCGGCAGCCAGGGCAGCCCTTC
Organism: Allonocardiopsis opalescens; assembly: GCF_003002095.1. GTDB lineage: Bacteria > Actinomycetota > Actinomycetes > Streptosporangiales > Streptosporangiaceae > Allonocardiopsis > Allonocardiopsis opalescens. Next base: position 337,433 of record NZ_PVZC01000008.1, read on the forward strand.
GCCCAACCACAGCCGCCGCAGCGGCAGCATCAGGCTGGGGTCGTGGGCCGACCCGACCCAGAACTCGATCCGCCACGGCGCCGCGCCGCCGGCGGGATCCCGCGCGCCCGGCCCGGCGTCCGCCGCGCCCGGAGCGGGCTCGGCCCGGGCGGCCGGGTCGTCGTCCGCGTCCTCGTCCGGCGCGGCCAGCCGGAACACCAGCCGGACGCGTTCGTGCGCGCGCAGCGCCTCGCCGCGCCAGCGGTCGAGCCGCGCCGAGAGCTCGGCCGCCTCGGCCGGTGCGGCCCCGTCGACCCGTCCCTCGGCGTCGACGAGCGCGGCCAGCCAGCGCCCCGGCAGGCCGCCGCCGGGCGGCACGGCGGCCGCGCCGCCGGACAGGCGCTCCCTGACCAGTTCGTCGGTGAACACGCCCAGCGCAGCGGCCACGACCGCCGCACCGCCGTCCGGAGCGCTCGGCGCGGCCCGCAGGGCGGGCGGCGCGGCCGCGACCAGGGCACGGTAGGGCGCCGACCAGCGCCCGGCCACGACCGGCTCCCAGCGCGCCGCGAAGCCGGCGTCCGCCTCGGTGCCGCCGACCAGGCCGGGGAGCACCTGGCCCTCGGCGACCAGCCGCCGCGCCAGGGCGGCCACCGCTCCCAGATGCGCCAGGTCGTCGCCGACCACGACATCGTGCGCCGCTCCGCCGGTGGGCGCCAGCGCCGCCAGCTCCGCGGCGAAGGCCGTGGCCGCCGCCCGGTCGAACAGCAGCGCGGGCACCGTCCACTCCCCCAGCCGCACCCCGTCCCCGGAGCCGACGTCCTCAGCCGACGGCCCCGACCGCACCGGCACGCCGTCACGGCCCGGCAGCCGCAGCACCACCTCGCCGGGCACGGCCTTGGCCGCCGCCCGCGCGCCCGCACCGCCGCACAGCGCCTCGGCCGCCTCGGCCAGCTCCTCGGCCGCCGCCGCCCCCGGATGCCGCCCGCCCCGGCGCGCACCGGCCCAGGGCGACGGCCGCTCGCCCCACAGGGCGAACCCGTCCCCCAGCCACACCGCATGTGCGATGGCCATGCCACCCCCTAACCACCGGTCCCGGAGTCACCGCCAGTATGGACCGGCCCAAGGACAACAAGGTGCGCACGGATGAACGAATGGCCGGAGCGGCCCCTTCGGCCCCGGAAGGCGAAGTCCCCGGCCCGCGCTGCGGCGGGCCGGGGACGGGGGGCGGCGATGTGCTCAGCGGTCGAGGCGCCGCACGGGCGCCTCGCCGGCTACTGGCGCCACCACACCGCCGTGTCGGGGGCCAGGACGACGCGGTCGCCGTGGCGCTCGACGGGCCGGGAGGCGAGCAGCAGCTCGCCCCTGGCGATGACCTCGACCGGCTCGGTCCCCATGTTGGCCGTGCAGGCCAGGCCGCTGTCGGTGGCGTAGTCCAGGACGTTGTCGGGGGCGTCCAGCCAGCGCAGCCGGCGGGCGTGCCGGAACTCGCGGCGCAGCCGCAGGGCCGTCCGGTAGAGGTTGAGCACGGAGTCGGCGTCGCCGTGCTGGGCGTCGACGGTGTGCGCGCGCCAGGTCGGCGGCGCGGGCAGCCACGCGCTGGGGCCGAAGGCGTACGGCGGCTCGTGCCCGGCCCACGGCAGCGGCACCCTGCAGCCGTCGCGGCCCCGGTCGGTGCGGCCCGAGCGCTCCCAGGTGGGGTCCTGGAGCAGGTCCTCGGGCAGGTCGGTGACCTCCTCGAGGCCCAGTTCCTCGCCCTGGTAGACGTAGGCGGAGCCGGGCAGGGCCAGCATGATCATGGCCGCGGCCCTGGCCCGCCGCAGGCCCGCCTCCCCGCCGCCGTAGCGGGTGACGTGCCGGGTGACGTCGTGGTTGGACAGCACCCAGCTCGGCAGCGAGTCGTGCCCGTCGAAGGTGGCGAGGGTGGAGTCGATCACCTCGAGGAAGGCGGCCGCCGACCAGTCCGCGGTCAAGAAGGCGAAGTTGAACGCCTGGTGCAGCTCGTCGGGGCGCAGGTAGCGCAGCAGCCGGGCGGTGTCGGGCAGCCACGCCTCGGCCACGCCGATGCGCTGGCCGGGATAGGAGTCCAGGATCCGCCGCCACTCGCGGTAGACCTCGTGCACCTCCTCCTGGTCCCAGTACGGGCGGGCGCTGGTGTCGAGCATGCCCGACCGCTTGGTGCCCGTATCGGGCAGGTCGGGGTGCTTGAACAGGCCGTGCGCCACGTCGATGCGGAAGCCGTCGACGCCGCGGTCGAGCCAGAACCGCAGGATGTCGGCGAACTCCGCCCGCACCTCGGGGTTACGCCAGTCGAAGTCTGGCTGCTTGGAGTCGAACAGGTGCAGGTACCACTGGCCCGGCCTGCCGTCGGCCTCGGTGACGCGTGTCCAGGCGGGGCCGCCGAACACCGACTCCCAGTCGTTGGGCGGCTCGGACCCGTCGGGGCCGCGCCCGTCGCGGAACAGGTACCTGGCCCGCTCGGGCGATCCGGGCGGGGCGGCCAGCGCCTGCCGGAACCACGTGTGCTCGTCGGAACTGTGGTTGGGCACGATGTCGACGATGATCCGCAGGCCGGCGCCGTGCGCGTCGGCCACCAGGGCGTCGAACTGCGCGAGGTCGCCGAAGAGCGGGTCGACGGACCGGTAGTCGGCCACGTCGTAGCCCCCGTCGGCCATCGGGGAGGTGTAGAACGGGGTCAGCCAGACGGCGTCGACGCCGAGTGAGGCCAGGTGGGGCAGGCGTGCCCGGATCCCGGCCAGGTCGCCGATCCCGTCGCCGTTGCCGTCGGCGAAGGAGCGGACGTAGACCTGGTAGATGACGGCGTGCCGCCACCACCCCTCGCCCTCTTCCGCAGGGCCGGCCGGCCGCCGCTCAGGGCGTGCGTCAGTGATGCTCACAGTTTGCCTCTGTCTCCAGTCGTGCTCGTCGTGCGTAGGTGGCTGTACGCCCGGGTGCCGGGCCCAGGGGCCGGTCACGCGGCGGGCCCCCGCCGCGGCGGGGCGATACGCAAGGGGCAGCGTAATGAACCCGCCTTGAAAGAAGTTCGAAGATCCCGGCGGCCGCCGGGCTCGCTCCGCCGCGCGCCGCCCGCCGGGCCGGGGCCCACCGGGGCCCGAATACACATCAACGGGCATACACCGGATTTCCTCCGCACATGTGCGGACTTGCCGCGAGTCTGATTCACAAATGCGCTGCCGAGGGCCGCCCATTGCTGATAATCGGCGTTGGCTTCGTGAAGCCGCACACCATGGGAGAGGCAATGATCAAGCGCGGTAAGCCCACCAAGACCGGCCAGGTCAAGTTGACGTTCGCGCTGCCGAAGGGCAGCGACCCCGTCTCGGTCGTGGGCAATTTCAACGAATGGAACCCGTACGCCCATCCGCTGGTGGACCGCTCCAACGGAACCCGCAGCGTGACGGTCGACGTCCCCGCCGGCTCGACGGTGCATTTCCGCTACCTCGGCCACGACGGGTACTGGTTCGACGACGAGACGGCCGACCACCACGACCACCAGGGCGGCCGCATCCACACCTGAAGACGCGGCCGCCCGGGTACGCCCGTGCCCCGCCGCCTCCCGGGCGCGGGGCTCGGGCGCTCCCGAAGCGGTGTCAGCCCGTCTCCACCAGGCCGTCGCGCGGCCACAGCCCGGCCGCGCGGTAGATCTCGTCGATGACGCGCATATTGGCCGCGCCGTCGCGGGGGCCGGTGAGGACGGGCGTCCCCGACTCGACCGCGTCGGCGAAGGCGCGCAGCTGGTAGGCGTAGGTGGGCGCCGGGCTGAAGCGCTCTCGCCTGCGCACGCCGTCGACGGTGACGGCGAAGCCGTGCCCGAACTGCGGCGCGAGGTAGTTGGTGACGTTCAGCTCGCCGCGCTCGCCGACGGCTCTGGCGTGGATCGACAGCAGCCGGTGCGACCACATCGACGCCTCGATGCCCCCCGTAGAGCCGTCGGAGAAGGTGAACTCGGCGCTCATGGCCCGGTCGACGCGCGGGTCGCGCAGCTGCGCCTGCGCCCCGGCCACCGTCGGCTCGCCCGAGCCCAGCAGCCTCAGCACGTGCACGGCGTAGCAGCCGGCGTCCATCGTGGCGCCTCCGGCCAGCGCCGCGTCGTAGCGGATGTCGTCGAACAGCGGCAGCGGGATGCACATGGACGCCTCCACGCGGTGCACCTCGCCCAGCTCCCGCAGCTCGTGCACGATCTCGTACATCCGCGCCGCGAGCGGGTGGTACCGGTAGTGGAAGGCCTCCATCACCACCAGGCCGGTCTCCTCGGCCGCCTCGGCGACGCGCTCCGCCTCCGCGGCGTTGGCGGCCAGCGGCTTCTCGCACAGCACGTGCTTGCCAGCCCGCAGCGCCGCGATGGTCCACTCCGCGTGCAGCGCGTTGGGCAGCGGGTTGTAGACGGCGGTGACGGCGGGGTCCTCGAGGAGTTCGGCGTAGGTGTCGTGCACGACGGGGATGCCGTGCCGCGCCGCGAAGGCCTCGGCCCTGGAGCGGTCGCGGGCGGCCACCGCGTGCACCTCCACCCGCTCGGTACGGGCGGCGGGCCGCAGCACCGCGAGGGGGGTGATCCTGGCGGCGCCCAGGACACCGATCCGAACGACCATGTGGCTTCCTTCCTCGTCACGCGATTCGTGCTCTCGCCCGTCCGACGCGGAGGGGGCGCGGGCCGCTCCCGTCCGGCGCCGGCGGCGCACGGCGCGGCCCGGGCCGGTCGGCCGGGACGGCGCCCGGCCCCGGGCGCCAGCATCTCACGCACCCCTGGCGCCCGCCGGGGCAGGCCGGGGCCGTTTCGCGAAGCCCGATTCGCACGAGTCCGTTCCCATGCCAACGAAAACCGAATCGGGTGCCGAATTGGCTCGTCTTTCACATAATGGATACTTTTCTCCTTTTCCGTCCGCCGCTCGTGCGCTAAGATCCACTTCTGGTGATCAGTGCTTCTCGCGGGCAAGGGGCGGGCCCGGTCGGTACTGATGTGCACAGGGGTGGGATGCCGATGTCGGGATATGCCGTCGTTGCCGTGGAGACCACGGGGATATCGCCGGCAGGTGAGCACGGCGTCACCGAGATCGCCGTGATCCACGTGAACGCGTACGGACAGCCCGGCGACGAGTGGTCCACCCTCGTCGAACCGGCCGGCCCCTCCGCCCGGATGCCCGTCGCGTCCCCGGCCGGGCCGCACCGGACGCCTCCCCCGTTCGCCGCGATCGCCGGCGACCTCGCCGGACTGCTGGCCGACCGCGTGGTCGTCGCGCACAACCTCGACTTCTGCGTGCGCTTCCTGGTCGCCGAGTACGACCGGCTCGGGATCGACGTACCGCTGGAGACCGGTACGGGCCTGTGCACGCTGCGGATGGCGCGCGAGTTCCTGCCCGAGGCCGGGCGCTCGCTGCGCGCGTGCTGCGCCGCGGCGGGCATCGAGCACCACGGCGTGCACCACGCCCTGGCCACCGCCAGGGCCACCTCGGGCCTGCTCAGGCACTACCTGGAGCTGGCGCCCGCGCCGCCGCCGTGGGCGCAGCTGCTGCGCACCAGCAGGCTGCTGCGCTGGCCGCGGCTGCGGCGCAACGGCACCCCGCCGGTGCACCGCGGGGAGGTCCGCGCCGAGGCGGCGCACGCGCTGAGCCGACTCGTGGACCGCCTGCCGCGCGGCGAGGAGCCGCCGGACCTGGACCCCTACCTCGACCTGGTCGACCACGCGCTCGTCGACCCGCACATCAGCGCGGACGCCGACGCCCTGGACGACACGGCGCGCTACCTGCGGGTGAGCGGCACGGCGCTGGCGACCGCGCACCGCCACTACCTGTCCGCGCTGGTCAGGCAGGCGTCGGCCGACGGAGTGCTCGCCGACGCCGGGCGCGAGGACCTGGTGCGCGTCACCGAGCTGCTGCGGATCGACCGCGCCGCGCTCACCGACGCCGTGGCGCGGGCCCGGTCCGGCGCCGGCGGCGAGCCCGTCGGACCGGGCGGCACCCGCCCGTAGCCCTCGCTCCGGCACCGCGCAAGCCCCACCGGGCGCTTGTGGACGGAGGCGCACCGCCGCCCGCCGCCTGTGGACGGCCGGTGTCGGTGCGCGCCGTGGTGGCGGCACGCTGGTCCGCATGCGATCGCAGCCGCCCGGTGTCCCGGGCTCCCTTGCCGCCCTCCCGCCCGGCGTCCCCGCGCAGCTGGCCGCCGGCCCGTTCCGGGGCACCGACGCCGTGCGCGCCGGGCTGCTCACCCGCGCCCGGCTGAACGGGCGCACCTGGCGCCGCCTGCACCGCGACGTGTACGTGCTCGCGTCGATCCCCGACGACCTCCGGCTGCGCTTACGAGCGCTCGCGCTGGTCCTGCCGCCCGACGCCGTCTTCGGCGGGCGCACCGCCGCGGCGCTGCACGGCGTCGACCTCGGCGGCCCCGCGGAGCCCGTCGACGTCCTCGCGCCGCACCGCCGCGGCCGCGACGGCCCGGGCTACCGGCTGCGCCGCGCCGAACTCGGCGACGTCGACGTGGTGGAGGTCCACGGTGTGCGGGCCACCTCGCCGCTGCGCACGGCCTTCGACCTCGGCCGGCGCGCGGGCGCCGGGCGGCGCGAGCTGATCGAGGCGGTCGTCGCCCTCGACGGCCTCGCCCGCCGGGGCGTCACCCCCGGCCGCCTGCTCGCCTACGGCGAGCGGCCCGCCCACCGGGGCCGCCGGGGCCTGCGCGGGCTGCGCGCGGTCGCCGGATACGGCGAACCGAGAAGCGAGTCGGCGGGCGAGACCCGGCTGCGCATGGTCCTCGTGCTGGCCGGGCTGCCACGGCCGCACGCCCAGGTGCCCGTGTACGGGCCCGACGACCGCATCGTCGCCCGCGTCGACCTCGCCTACCCCGACGAGCGGCTGGCGGTGGAGTACGACGGGCGCCAGCACCGCGACACCTGGGTCAGCGACGCGCGCCGGCGCAATCTGCTCATCACCGCCGGCTGGCGGCTGCTCACCTACACCGCGAGCGACGTGTTCGACGCCCCCGACCGGATCGCCCGCCAGGTGCGGGCCGCGCTGGCGAGCGTTTCCGGTTCCGGGACCGCGCACCCGCTACCGGGCGTAACCTGGACAGTCGGTGGGCTCGATCGCGGCGGTGTCCGTGCGTGACGGGCCCCGCGCGCTGTCCCTGTCGGCGCGTCCGTACCCGAAAGAGGCGTTGCTCCATGGACCTGATGCCGATCCTGACGATTGCCATCCCGGTGGCCGCCGTGCTGCTGGTGATCGGCGGCGTGATCGCCTTCGTGCTCGACCGGAGGCAGCGCGCCGAGTTCGACAGCGAGGGCTGGGGCGAGGAGCGCTACAACGACGAGCACGAAGACGAGCCGGAGCCGCACGAGGGCATGACCCACATCCGCAGCCAGATGGAGGCGTCGCGGCAGGGCGGCCGGCGGCGTCGCGGCTCCCGTCGGCGCGACCGCGCCGAGGAGGAGTACGACGACGAGTACGACGACGAGGAGGACCCCCGCCGCTAGGCGCGATCGGCCTCCAGAGCCGCGGCCAGCCGGTCCACGACGCCCTTCCAGTGCTCGCGCTGGCGGGTGCGCTCGGCCGCGTCGGCGAGCCATTCCTGGTGGAAGTGCACCGCCGTCCGCTCGCCTGCGCCGCTCAGCGCCACTTGCAGGGTGGTGTCGTGCGACCAGCCGGGCGGCCGCCAGGTGAGGCGGATGCGGTCGTTCTCCCGGTAGCTGCGCACCTCTCCCCGGGTGCCGTCCGCGGTGGTGTAGGGCGCGCCGCGTTCGGGGGTCAGCCGGGCGCCGTCGCCCAGCCAGAGGGCCAGTCCGCCGGGGCTGGTGAGCAGCCGCCACACTCGCTCGGCCGGGTGCGGCACCGTACGCGAGACCCCGATCTGGTAGCCCACGTCCCTGGTGCGGCCTACTTCTCTCATCGCCGTCCTCCTCGGTCGTGCCGTCCCACTGCCCGTGCGGCCGTCCACCGCACGCCTGATGCTCCGCGCTCTTCTTGCTTCCGCCGCATCCCGGGCGTCGGCCCGGGTTCATGTAACCGTTTATACTAGTTACATGATCGGCTCCGCGAACTCCCTGCTGATGCACAAGCCGGAAGAGGGCGTCACCTGGCGCTTCGACCCCGGTGCGCTGCCGCTGGAGCTGATGGTCACCGGCGGCCCCGGCGCCCTGGAGCGCTTCGAGATGCTGCACGAGCCCGCCGACCTCGCGTCGTGGGCCGCGCTGTCGCGGCTGCGGCTCGACCCGGCGGGTGTCGAGGTCACCGCCGGCCAGCTCGACGCCGTCCGCGCGCTGCGCGCCGCGCTGTGGCGGCTGGCCCCCGACCTCGCGCACGGAAGGCCGGCCGACCCGGAGGCGACGGCCGTGCTGAACCGCGCCGCCGAGGGGGCGCCGCTGGTACCTCAGATCGGACCCGACGGCGGCGCGCGGTGGGCGCGTCCGGCCGACGGCGGGCAGATCCTGTCGACCATGGCCCGCGACGCCGTGGAGCTCTTCACCGGTCCGCTGGCCGGGCGGGTCAGGGAGTGCGCGGCGCACGACTGCCCGCTCGTGTTCGTCGACGCCTCCCGGCCGGGCCGGCGGCGCTGGTGCGCGATGGAGCGGTGCGGCAACCGCGCGAAGGTCCGCGCGTTGCGCGCGCGCCGCGGCGACCAGGACTGACCTCCGCCCGCCGGTACACGGGGAGCACCGGCGCACTCTGTCAAGTCGCAGCCGCGGCTCCCTGTGGACGGAGGCCGCTTATCCACAGACGGCGCCGCGGCCGTGGCGGCGCGGCGGGGCGCTGAGCAGAGTGGACGCCATGAGCGAGCACACCGTTCCCCCTCTCCGTCCTGTTCCCGATCTCAGCCCGGCGGCCCGCGGGCAGGCCTCACCGCTGGACCGGGCCCGCGCCCACGCGCAGCAGCAGCACGGCGTCCTCAGCCACCAGCAGGCGCGCGCCGACGGCGTACCGGCCGCACTCATCCGCTCCCTGGTCCGGCGCGGCGTCTGGCAGCGGCTGTACCGGGGCGTGTACCTGCTGAGCGCCCAACGGCGCCAGGGCGTGTCCCCGCAGGCGCGGGCCATGGCCGTCGTGCTGGCGCTCGGCGACCGCGCCGCCGTGGTGGGCCCCACCGCCGCACGGCTGTGGGACCTGCCCGTGCCGCCGGAGCCCGAGGGCACCGTCCACGTCGCCACCGCGTCGGGCACACCCACGGCACGGTTCGGCTGCGGCATCGTCCGCCACTTCTGGCGGCTCCCCGAGCCCGAGGTCACCCGGCTCGGCGGCATCAGGCTCTCCACCCCCGAGCGCACGATCCGCGACACGGTGCTGCTGACCGACCGCGGCGGCGCGATCGCGCTCGTGGACGCCGCCCTGCACCGGCGCCTCGTCGACCGCCGCGCGCTCGCGGAAATGCGCGCGGCCAACGCCGGACGACCCGGAGCGCGGCAGTGCCAGGACTGGTGGGCGCTGGCCGACGGCCGCGCGAGCAGCCCAGCCGCCACCGCCCTGCGGCTGATCTGCGCCGACGCCGGCATACCCGCGGACACCCTCGCCGTCCCCGTACAGGACCGCGCGGGGACCGTGCTCGGTGTGGCCGACCTCGGCTGGCGGCAGGCGGGCCTGCTCGCCGCGGTGTCCGATACACCGCCGGCCTGGCTTGACCGGCCGCCCGCTCCGTGGCGGCACGCGCTGCACTTCTCCGCGCACGCCCTCACCCGTCCGACGGAGGTCGCGAGCCGGGTGGCGCGGGCGTGCGGCGCCCGAGGCCGCCCCGTCCTCCGGATCGCGGCATGACGGCCCGCGGCGTGACGGACGGCCCCACCGCGTCCGGTCCCCGCACGTCGGAGCCGCCGGGCCCAGGGGCACGGGCCGGGCCGCGCTCCGGGCCGGCGCCGCCGCCGCTGCCGAGTTCACCCTCCGGCGGTCCGCAGGACGGCTGCGGTTACCGATTCTGCGCTAGATAATGATCGCCACCCCTCCCCCGCCCCGGAAGTCGATGATGTCCTCTCCCCGCCGTTCCCGCCTGCTCATGCTGACCGCCGGAGTGCTCCTCGGCGCGCTGGCCCTGGGCGCCGCCCCCGCCACCGCCCAAGGCGGCGACCGCCCTGGCGACCCCGCCGCCCCCGAGTCGGTCGGCGCCTCCGACGTCCGCTTCGCCACCTTCAACGCCTCGCTGAACCGCGCCGCGGAGGGCGAACTCGTCGCCGACCTGTCCGGGCGCGACGACCAGCAGGCCCGCACGGTCGCCGAGATCATCCAGCGCGCCCGGCCCGACGTGCTGCTGGTGAACGAGTTCGACTACGACGCCCGCGGCGAGGCGGCCCGCCTCTTCCAGCGCAACTACCTGTCCGTCGGCCAGGGCGGCGCCCGGCCGATCACCTACCCGTTCCGCTACGTCGCGCCGAGCAACACCGGTGTGCCCTCGGGATTCGACCTCAACAACGACGGCCGCACCGTCACGGAGCCGGGCGCCGCCGGCTACGGCGACGACGCGCTCGGCTTCGGCGCCTTCCCCGGCCAGTACGGCATGGTCGTCTACTCGCGGTACCCCATCGACCACGACGACGTCCGCACCTTCCAGCGGTTCCGCTGGGCCGACATGCCGGGCGCGCTGCTGCCCACCGATCCCGCGACCGGCGAGGACTGGTACTCCGCCGAGGAGCTGGCGGCGCTGCGGCTGTCGTCCAAGAGCCACTGGGACGTGCCGATCCGCATCGGCCGCCGCACCGTGCACTTCCTGGTCAGCCACCCGACTCCGCCGACCTTCGACGGGCCCGAGCGCCGCAACGTCGCACGCAACCACGACGAGATCCGGCTCTGGTCCGACTACGTCCGGCCGAGCCTGAGCGATTACATCTACGACGACGAGGGCCGCTACGGCGGGCTGCGCGCCGGAGCCGACTTCGTGATCGCCGGCGACCTCAACGCCGACCCCGCCGACGGCGACGGCCACCCCGAGGGGATCAGCCGGCTGCTGACCAACCCGCGGGTGAACGACCACCGGCCGCCGAGCAGCGAGGGCGGCGCGGAGGCCGCCCGGCTGCAGGACGGCGCGAACCTGCTGCACGAGGGCGACCCCGCCCGCGACACCGCCGACTTCGCCGACGAACCGGGCCCCGGCAACCTGCGGGTCGACTACGTGCTGCCGTCGTGGGGGCTGCGGATCACCGGCAACGGCGTGTTCTGGCCGGTCTCCAGCAGTCCGCTGTCCAGACTGACCGGCGTGTACCCGTTCCCCAGCTCCGACCACCGGCTGGTCTGGACCGACGTGCGGGCGCGCTGAGCCGGTGGGCGCGGGCGGCCGGGGTCAGCGCTCCTCGGCCGCCGCGGCCGGCTCGTCCATGGCGGGCCGCCGCGCCCACCACGACGCCACCGCCGCGCCCGAGAGGTTGTGCCAGACGGAGAAGATCGCGGCGGGCAGCGCGGCCAGCGGGGTGAAGTGCACGGCCGCGAGGCTGGCGGCCAGCCCGGAGTTCTGCATGCCGACCTCCACACTGATGGCGCGCCGCCCGGCCTCGCCGATCCCGGTGAGCCGCGCCGCCAGGTAGCCGAGCACCATGCCGAAGCCGTTGTGCAGCGCGACGGCCGCGATCAGCACGATGCCGCTGGTGCGCACCGCGTCGGCGTTGGCGCCCACCACGGCGGCGACCACCACCACGATGCCGACCACGGACACGATCGGCAGCAGCGGCAGCACCCGGTCGACCAGCCGCGTCGCGATGGCGCGCACCACCACACCGGCGACCACCGGCACCAGCACGACCTGGAGGATGGAGACCAGCAGCCCGGACGCGTCCACCGGCAGCGTCGAGCCCGCCAGCCAGAGCACCAGCAGCGGGGTGAGGACCGGGGCGAGCAGGGTCGACAGCGAGGTCATGGCCACCGACAGCGCGACATCGCCCTTGGCCAGGTAGACCACCACGTTGGAGGCGGTGCCGCCCGGCGACGAGCCGACCAGCACCATGCCCACCAGCAGTGCCGCCGAGAAACCGAAGGCGGTGCCGATGCCCCAGCCGAGAAGCGGCATGAAGGCGTACTGGGAGACCAGCCCGACCAGGACGGCGAGGGGGTGCCTGGCCACCACCGCGAAGTCCGCGGCGCGCAGGGTCAGGCCCATGCCGAACATGATCACCCCGAGCAGCAGCGGCACCTGGGGTGCGAGCAGGGCCGCCGGCCCGGGGACGAGTAGTCCGACGACCCCGCCGAGCAGCACCAGCAGGGCGAACCAGCGGGCGACGAAGTCGGCGACACGGCGCAGGGCGGTCACGGTGCCTCTTCTCGGTTCGGGCCCGCGCCGCCTGAACCGGACGGCCGGGACACTCGGGGCCTATCGACCCCACGATGATCGCTCCCGGACCTCCGCGACACAAACGGGATGCCGCGCGACACTGCCGAACACCCAGGTGGAGGCCGGTTTCGGCCGAATGTCCGGACCGCCGCGAAATGTCAGTGGCCGCCGCTACTGTCACGCTTGTGACCGAGCGATGGAAGACCGACGACGTGCTCGCACTGGCCCCTGACGCCCCCTCCCGCAAAGCGGCCGAGAAGGTCGCCCGCCCGGCCGGCTGGCCGCGGACCGGCGCGGTGGTCGCGTCCGGTGGCGCGTCGACGCTGGCGCTGTGGGGCGAGTGCAAGGGCAGCGGGGCCAAGCCCTACCAGACCGCCGTCGACCTGGCCGGACCCGACGCCCCGGCCTACCGGTGCAGCTGTCCGAGCCGCAAGTTCCCGTGCAAGCACGCCATCGGCCTGCTGCTGATCTGGTCGCGCGACGGCCTGCCCGAGGTGGCGGAGGCGGCGGACTGGGCCCAGGAGTGGCTGGCCAAGCGCGGCGCCAAGGCCGAGCAGAGCGCCGCTCAGGCGCCAGCGTCCAAGGCGTCGGCGCCCGCGGACCCCGAGGCCGCCGCCCGCCGCGCCCGCCAGCGGGCCGAACGCGTCGAGGCCGGCCTGCGCGAACTCGACCTCTGGCTGCGCGACCAGGTCACCGAGGGGCTGGCCGGGCTGCGCCGGGCCGGCTACGGCCACTGGAACGGCATGGCCGCGCGGCTGGTGGACGCCCAGGCGCCCGGCGCGGCCGAGCGGGTGCGGTCGCTGGGCGAGGTCATGGCCGAGCCCGAATGGCCCGGGCGGCTGCTGGCGGAGTACGCGCTGCTGCACCTCCTGGTCCGCGCCCACGGCGCCGGGGACACCGTCGAGCAGCCGCTGCGCGACACCGTGCGCAGCCGGGTCGGCTTCCCGACCTCGCGCGAGGAGGTGCTGGCCGACGGACCCAGGGAGCGGGACCGCTGGCACGTGCTCGGCTGGGCCGACGCGCTCGCCGACCAGCTCGCCACCCGCAGGGTGTGGCTGCGCGGTGCCGCGAGCGGCCGCGGCGCGGTCGTCGTCTCCTTCGCGCCCGCCGGGCAGTCGCTCGACGGCTCGCTGCGGGTCGGCACCGTCGTCGACGCCGAGCTGGCCTTCTACCCGGGGTCGGGCGAGCGGCGCGCACTGGTCGCGCACCAGTACGGGGCCGAGCCGGGCGGGCCGCCGCCGGGCGGCCCGGTGCGCGAGGCGCTCGGCGGCTACGCCGAGGCGCTGGCCGCCGACCCCTGGCTGGAGCGCTGGCCGGTGGTGCTCACCGACGCCGTGCCCGCCCGCGACGGCGGCTGGTGGCTGGCCGATCCGAGCGGCGACGCGCTTCCGCTGCATCCGTCGGCGTCGCCGTGGGCGCTGCTCGCCGTGTCGGGGGGCATCGGGGTGACCGTCGCCGGGGAGTGGACGCCGCAGGGCCTGCACCCGCTCACGGTCTGGCCGCGCTCCGGCGCGCGGGTGCGACTCGGATGACGGCCCCCGCGCCCGGCGGCGCGCCCACGGCCTCCCTCCCCGCCCCTCCGGCCACCCCGAGGTGTCGCCGCCCGGCGGGCCAAAGCATCACCCGGTCCGCGAGCTTCAGTCGTGTCCTTCCCCCGCCCACCCTGGGGGCCTCCCCGACACCCATCCTTCCGTCCTGGGTTGTGCGGGAGAAGGGGTTACCGGGCGGTTGTGGATAAGTCGGCGGTGGTGGGCGGGGCTGTGGACAACGGCGGAGGCCGGCGGCCGGGATTCGGTTGAATCGCTGTGCGGGAACGCGCCGCCCGCGCTGAGGGCGGTGCGTGGTGGGCCCGGGTGGACCGGGTCGGTGGTGCTGAGCGGAGAGAGGTGGGTGCGGTGACGGACGAGGGAGAGGCGCCGCCCGGCGGCGTGGCGGCGGTGGAGGCCGGTGCCGGGGGCGGTTGGGAGGAGCTGGTGTCCAGCGCGCTGCTCGGCACCGACCGGCGGCCGGTGCCGCCGGCGGGCGAGCCGGCGGAGGAGGCGCCGGTCGACGATCCGGCGGCGGTGCTGCTGGAGCGGGCGGCGCCGGCGGTGGTGCGGCTGCGGGCCGGGCGGATGCCGGGGCGCGCGGCGCCGGTGGAGCCGGCGCCGCACGACGCGGGGCCGTTCGCGTCCGATGCGGCGGCCGCGCGGCTGGGCCGGATCCTCGGCGGAGAGCAGGCGGCCCTGCTGCCCGAATGGCTGGGGCTCGCCGCCGACCGCGGGCTCACCGTGCCGCCGCACCTGCTGCCCGACCTACTCGACCACGGCGCCCGCGACACCGGACTGCGGCCCGCCGTCGCGGCGGTCGCCGGCGCGCGGGGGCGCTGGCTGGCCGCGCTGAACCCGGCGTGGTCCTACTTCGCCTCGGTGGAGGTCACGGCCGGCGAACCCGGCGAGGTGTGGGAGTACGGCGCGCCCGGGCAGCGCGTCGCCTACCTCTCCGCACTGCGCGGGCGCGAACCCGCCCGGGCCAGGGAGCTGCTGGCCGAGGTGTGGGACAAGGAGCCCGCCGACCGCAGGAAGCGGCTGCTCCAGGCGCTGGAGATCCGCCTGTCCGCCGACGACGAGCCCTTCCTCGAAGAGCTGCTCAACGACCGCAGCTCCCTCATCCGCGCCCTCGCCCTCACCTTCCTGTCCCGCCTCCCCGACTCCGCGCTCGGCCGGCGCCTCATCCCGCACGCGCTGCGCGCGGTGCGTATCGACGGCGGCCGGTCGGCCGACCGGCGGGCGCGGCCCATCGTGGTGGTCGACCCCCCGCAGCGCCTCGACGACGGCCTCCGCCGCGACCTCAACCTCGGCCGCTCGGCCGGGCGCGGCACCGCCTCAGCCGAGCACCGGCGCGAGTGGCTGCACACCCTGATCACCTACACCCCGCTGAGCGCCTGGCTCGGCCACCTCGGCGACGACCCCGCGAGCGTCATGCACGCCCTGGTGAACGGCGCCGCCGAGCAGATGGACGTCATCGACGCGCTCGGCAACGCCGCCCTGGTCCAGCACAACGCCGACTGGGCGCGCGGCATGATCCCGTACCTGCTCGGCCCGCTCGGCGGCAATCCCGCTCTGCGCTCGCGGGGCGACTCACTGGTGCGGATCCTGCCCGCCGAGGAGCAGCGCGCCCGCACCGCCCAGCAGCTCGCGGCGGCCCCCGACACTACCCACGTGCTGAGCGCCGTGCAGGACCTCCGGGTGCCCTGGGGCACCGAGGTGGGCGCTCTCGTGCTCGAGAGGCTGCTCGCCGACCGCGCCAACACGGGCGAGTCCGCCTCCCTCGAACTCCACTCCCTGTGCCGGCTGGCGGCCCAGCGGCTCGACCCCGCCCTGCACAGCCGGATGCCGCCGCCGAACGCGGCCGCCGCAGACGTGATCCACCAGTTCGGAGCCACGCTCCGATTCCGCCTCGACATGCACCAGGAGCTTTCGTGACCTCTCCGGCCCCCTCCCCCACCGCCAACGGCTCGGCGCCCGGCGCCGACGCGGCGCTGCGGCCGCACGCGGAGCAGGCCTACGCCGCCGAACTCGCCGCCCTCGCCGCCGAGGACGACCGCCCGCGCCCGCCGGGATGGCGCCTGTCGCCGTGGGCCGTCACCCGCTACCTGCTCGGCGGCACCCTCGGCGACGGCACCGAGATCACCCCGAAGTACGTCGGCGCCCGCCGGGTGGTGGAGGTCGCGGTCGCCACCCTGGTCACCGACCGCGCGCTGCTGCTGCTCGGAGTGCCGGGCACCGCAAAGACCTGGCTGTCGGAGCACCTCGCCGCCGCCGTCAGCGGCGACTCCACCCTGCTGGTCCAGGGCACCGCGGGCACCGCCGAGGAGGCCATCCGCTACGGCTGGAACTACGCGCGGCTGCTGGCCGAGGGCCCCTCGGCCCAGGCGCTGGTGCCCAGCCCGATTTTCACCGCAATGGCCGAGGGGCGGCTGGCCCGCGTCGAGGAGCTGACCCGGATGCCCTCCGACGTCCAGGACGCGCTCATCACGGTCCTGTCGGAGAAGACCCTCCCGGTCCCCGAACTCGGCATCGAGGTGCAGGCCCAGCGCGGCTTCAACCTGATCGCCACCGCCAACGACCGCGACCGGGGGGTGAACGACCTCTCCAGCGCGCTGCGCCGCCGCTTCAACACGGTCGTGCTGCCGGTGCCGCAGTCCATGGAGGACGAGGTCGAGATCGTCAGCAGCCGGGTCGAGCAGCTCGGCCGCTCGCTGCAGCTGCCCGAGGTCCCGGCCGGGCTCACCGAGATCCAGCGGGTCGTCACCGTCTTCCGCGAACTGCGCGCCGGGGTCACCGCCGACGGCCGCACCAAGGTGAAGTCGCCCAGCGGCACGCTGAGCACCGCCGAGGCGATCTCGGTCGTCACCGGCGGTATCGCGCTCGCCGCCCACTTCGGCGACGGGGTGCTGCGGCCGGCCGACATCGCGGCCGGAATCCGCGGCGCCGTCGTGCAGGACCCGGTCTCCGACGGGGTGGTCTGGCGGGAGTACCTGGAGACGGTGGTGCGCGGCCGCGAAGGCTGGAGCGACTTCTACCGCGCCTGCCGCGAGGTGGCGAACTGATGCGCCCGGTCCCGGCGGCCCGTCGCGGAGGCGGCTGATGGCGGCGCGCGGCGGAGCCGACGACCGCGTCCACGTGCTCGGGGTGCGCCACCACGGCCCGGGCTCGGCGCGCGCGGTGCACGCCGCCCTGGTCCGGCTGCGGCCCGACGCGGTGCTGATCGAGGGGCCGCCGGAGGCCGACGCGCTGGTGGAGCTGGCCGCCGACCCCGACATGGTCCCGCCCGTCGCCCTGCTCGGCTACCGCGACGACGACCCCTCGCGTGCGGCCTTCTGGCCCTTCGCCGAGTTCTCGCCCGAGTGGCAGGCGCTGCGCTACGCCGTCACCCGCGATGTGCCGGTGCGCTTCTGCGACCTGCCCGCGGCGCACACCCTGGCCTGGGAGGCCGAGGCCGCGCCGGTCCCGGCCGCGGTGGACGCACCGGACGACCCGGAGGCCGAGGCGCCCGACGGCGCCGAGGACGACGGCGGCGCGGCGGAGGCCCGGGCCGCCCGAACCGACCCGATCGCGGTGCTGGCCCGCACGGCCGGCTACGACGACCCGGAGCGGTGGTGGGAGGACGTCGTCGAGCACCGCGACGACGGCGAGTCGCCCTTCCCCGCCATCGCCGCCGCCATGGAGGTGCTGCGCGAGACCGCCGAATCGGCGGGGCCGGGGCCCGACGACGCCCGGGAGGCGGCGCGCGAGGCGCACATGCGCAAGGTGCTGCGGGCCGCGCTGCGCGAGGGCTTCCAGCGGATCGCGGTGGTCTGCGGAGCCTGGCACGCCCCGGCGCTGCGCACGCTCCCGTCCGCGGCCGCCGACGCCGCGGCCCTGCGCGGCCTGCCCAAGGCCAAGGTCTCCGTCACCTGGGTGCCGTGGACCCACGGCAGGCTCGCCGCCGCGTCGGGCTACGGCGCCGGAGTCACCGCGCCCGGCTGGTACCACCACCTGTTCACCGCCGCCGACCGGCCGGTGCTGCGCTGGCTGACCGAGGCGGCGCGGCTGCTGCGCGAGGAGGACCAGCCGGTCTCGTCGGCGCACGTGATCGAGGCGGTCCGGCTCGCCGAGAGCCTGGCGGTGCTGCGCGGCCGTCCGCTGGCGGGGCTCAGCGAGGTGGCCGAGGCGACCACCGCCGTGCTCTGCGAGGGCGCGGAGGCGCGCGCCGCGCTGGTGCACCGGCGCATGGTGGTGGGCGAGCGCCTGGGCGAGGTCCCGGCCGCCACCCCCGCGCTGCCGATCCAGCGCGACCTGCGCGAGGCGCAGCGCCGGCTGCGGCTGCGCCCCGAGGCGACCGTCCGCGATATCGAGCTGGATCTGCGCAAAGACCTCGACCTCCAGCGCAGCAGGCTGCTGAACCGGCTGCTGCTGCTCGGGGTGCGCTGGGGCGCGCCCCGGCGCGGCGATCGGCGCAGGCGCGGCACCTTCGCCGAGACCTGGTCGCTCGCCTGGCAGCCGGAGTTCGACGTCGCGCTGGTGGAGGCCGGGCGCTGGGGCACCACGGTGGCCTCCGCGGCGGCCGCCCGGGTGCGGGAGCTGGCGGCCGAGGCCGCGCTGCCCGCGCTGACCCGGCTCACCGAGGAGTGCCTGCGGGCCGGGCTGGACGGCGCGCTGGGCGAGGTGGTGGCGGCGGTGAGCCGCCGCGCCGCGGTCGACACCGACATCACCCACCTGATGGCGGCGCTGCCGCCGCTGGCCCGGGCGCAGCGCTACGGCGGGGTGCGCCGGCACGACGCGTCGTCGCTGCGCGCCGTCACCGACGAGCTGCTCACCCGCGTCTGCGTCGGCCTGGGGCCGGCGCTGGCGGCGGCCGCCCCGGCCGGGTCCTCGGCGCGGCGCCCCGCGTCGGGCGGCGGCGCGACCGCCAAGGAGGCGGCCCGCACCGTCGAACTGGTCGACGGGGTGCACGCCGCCACCGGCCTGCTCGGCGAGGCCGACCGCTCCCGCTGGCTGGACACCCTGGCCGAGTGCGCCGCCAGGTCGGGGGTCGAGGGCCTGGTCGCCGGGCGGCTGCACCGGCTGCTGCACGATGCCTGCCGGCTGGGCGGCGACGAGCTGGTGGTGCGCTTCGGCCACGCCACCGCGGCGGCGGAGCCGCCGGCCCGCGCCGCCGCGTGGATCGAGGGCTTCGTCGGCGGTGCGGGGGCGGGCGGCGGGCTGCTGCTGGTGCACGACACCGAGCTGCTCGGCCTGGTCGACCGCTGGCTGAGCGGTCTGGGCGCCGACGCCTTCGGCGAGGTGCTGCCGCTGCTGCGGCGCGCCTTCGGCGCCTTCGCGCCGCCGGAGCGCCGCGCCATCGGCGAGCAGGCGCGGCGGCTGGGCGGCGGCCCGGCGGGGCGGACGGAGTCCGTCTCCGGCGGCCATCCGGTCGACGACGAGCGGGCCGCCCCGGCGGTGGCCACCGTGCTGCGGCTGCTGGCCCCGGCCGCCGCCTCCCCCGTGCCGAGTCCGAGCCTTCAGGAGAGTCGATGACCGTCACCGAGGACGAGCGGATGCGCCGCTGGCGGCTGGTGCTGGGCGGCGGCGCCGCCGACGGCACGGGCTGCGGCCTGGCGGGCGCGGACGCGCAGATGGACGCCGCGCTGGGCGCGCTCTACGACAGCGGCGGCGACGGGGCCGGCGGATCGGGCGCCCGCTCCGCCGGGCTCGGCACCTCCGCGCCCCGGGTGGCGCGCTGGCTGGGCGACATCCGCAGCTACTTCCCCACCTCCGTCGTCCAGGTGATGCAGGCCGACGCGATGGACCGCCTCGGCCTGTCCCAGCTGCTGCTCGAACCGGAGATGCTGGAGGCGGTGCAGCCCGACATCCACCTCGTCGGCACCCTGCTGTCGCTGAACAAGGTGATGCCGAACGCCGTCAAGGAGTCGGCGCGGTCGGTGGTGCGCACCGTCGTCGCCGACCTGGAGCGGCGGCTCTCCCAGCGCACCCGCTCGCTGGTGGGCGGCGCACTGGACCGCGCCGCGCGCACCAGCAGGCCGCGCCGGGCCGCCGACATCGACTGGGACCGCACCATCCGGCTCAACCTCCGCCACTACCTGCCCGACCGGGGCACGATCGTGCCGGAGCGGCTGGTCGGCTACGCGCGGCGCGGCCAGGGTGTGCAGCGCGATGTGGTGCTGGCCATCGACCAGAGCGGTTCGATGGCGTCCTCGGTCGTGTACGCGAGCGTGTTCGGCGCGGTGCTGGCCTCGCTGCGGACGCTGCGCACCTCGCTGGTGGTGTTCGACACCTCGGTGGTCGACCTCACCGACCAGCTCAGCGACCCGGTGGAGGTGCTGTTCGGCACCCAGCTGGGCGGCGGCACCGACATCAACCGGGCGATCGCCTACTGCCAGGGGCTGATCCGCCGCCCGTCGGAGTCGATCTTCGTGTTGATCAGCGACCTCTACGAGGGCGGCGTCCGCCAGGAGATGCTGCGCCGCATCTCGGCGATGACGGCGGCGGGCGTGCAAGTGGTGGTGCTGCTCGCGCTGTCCGACGAGGGCGCCTCGTCCTGGGACCGCGAGAACGCCGCCGCGCTGGCGCGGCTGGGCGTACCGGCCTTCGCCTGCACGCCCGACGCCTTCCCCGAGGTGATGGCGGCCGCGATCCAGCGCCGCTCCCTGGCGGAGTGGGTGGAGCGCGAGCGCGCCGCCGCCGACGCCTGACCGGCGGCCGGGACCGCCCTCGCCGGGGGCGGTCCCGGCCGCTACGCTGGAGGCGGTCCTGTCACCGGCGATGGCACGGGCGCGCCGCGAAGCGCCCCACGCATGACGGCATCCGCACGAATTGTGTCCGCATCCGCAGGGCGGCCGCCCGCCGCCGCTGCCCTCAGCCGCTCGGAGGCCGCCTCCGCCGCCCGATGAGCGGCGCCCGGCCCGCCGCCCGGGTCCGCAGCCGCCGCGAGCTGGCCGCCGCCCGCAGGCGCCGCGCGCACTCCTGCTGGGACCACCTCTACGCCGCCCCGCTGTGGCCGATGCACGGCGCCAACCTCGGTACGCTGCTGCGCACCTGCGACGCCGTCGGCGCCTGCCTGGCCGTGCCCCGCCTGCCGTGGGTGCCCGAGGCGGTGGCGCGCGGCAACACCCTGCGGCGCCGCTCGTGCGTGCACTGGACCGGCGACCAGCTTGACTGGCTGCGGGCCCGCCGCGAGCAGGGGGCGCGGGTGGTGGCGGTGGAGCTGGCCGACGAGGCGGTCCGGCTCGCCGAGCTGCCGCCCGCGCGGCGGCCCACGGTCGTCGTGCTCGGCCATGAGCGCACCGGTGTGCCGCCCGAGGCGCTGGAACTGGTGGACGAGGTGGTGGAGATCCCGATGGTCGGCACCGGGCACAGCCTGAACGTCGCGGTGGCCGGTTCGCTGGTCCTGTACAAGCTGGCCGGCCTTGTCTAGCCGCGCTCCGCTCCAGCGCGCCGCGGCGGCGGAGCGGTCCGCCCCCGCTCGGAAGGCGGATCGCGAGCCCGGCGGCTGGCTGTGCGGCCTCCAGGCGCTGGCGGCGTCGGCCGGGGGCCTGGGCGCCGCCGCGGCGCTCGCCCGGGCGGCCGGCCTGCTCGCCCCGCTGGCCGGTTCCGAGATGGCGGCCGTCACCCTGGTGATGGCCGGGCACGTGCTCGCCTTCGTGCTGGCGGCGCCCGCGGCCACCTGGCTGCTGCTGCGGCTGCTGCGCGCCCCCTCGCCCGGCACCACCCTGGGCCTGGCCGCCCTGCTGGAGGGGGCGATGGTCAGCTGGCTGTCCGCCTTCGGCCACGACCCGCTGGCGCTGTTCGAGGTGGCCGACCACGGGCTGCTGCTGGCCGGCTGGTTGGTCAGCGCGGTCTGCGCCGCGCTGCTGGCCCACTTCGCGCGCTCCCTGGCGGCGGGGTAGTGCTGGCCCCACCCGCAGGTGTCACGCCCGCACCATGTCGCCGCCGGCCCGTCACCCGGGAGACTGCCGGTATGCGAGACGATGACTCCGGACGACGGCACTTTGGTGGTGCCGAGGGCTACGACTTCAGGCGTAGGCCCGTGCCGCCGAACTCCCACCGGGGCGCGACGCGGGACCTTCCGGACACGCGTAGCGTTTCGACGCGGCGGCACGGAGCGGCCGACGGACACGGGGGAGCGGAAAGGGGCGCGCGGTGACCTTGCTCGCGATCGCACTCGCCGTCGTCGGGGCCGGCGGATGCGCGCTGGGCGCGTACCTCCAGCACGGCGCCGTGACCCGCGAGAGCGGTGGTGGCACGCTGGCCGCAGGGGGGATGCTGCGGCTGCTGCGCACCCCGCGCTGGCTGGCCGGCCTGGTCATGTTCGGGGCCGGCACCGGCCTGCACGTCATCGCCGTGCTGTTCGCGCCGCTGACCGTGGTGCAGCCGGTGGGCGTGCTGGCGCTGGCGATCACCGCCGCGCTCGCCGCCCGCGCTGCGGGGGCCCGGCTGCGCCCCGGCCAGATCGGCGCCATCGCCGCCTGCATGGCGGGGGTCGGCCTGTTCGTGACCATCGCGGCGGGCGGCGCCCACGGCGCCGCCTTCGCGCCGGGTGTGGAGTGGCGGGCCGGCCTGCTGGTCGCCGCGGGTGTGCTGCTGGGCGGCGCCACCGCCACGATCGGCCGCGGCCGGCTGCGCTGCCTGGGCTACACCGTCGCGGCGGGTTCGGCCTTCGGCTACGTGCCGGTGCTGCTGAAGGTGACCGCCTTCCACCTGGCCGCCGAGGGCCTGTCCGTCGCCACCCTGCTGCCCGCGGGCGCCATCGTGCTGGCCGCGCTGAGCGGCGGCTGGTTCATCCAGCAGGCC
This sequence comes from Allonocardiopsis opalescens, assembly GCF_003002095.1. Taxonomy (GTDB): domain Bacteria; phylum Actinomycetota; class Actinomycetes; order Streptosporangiales; family Streptosporangiaceae; genus Allonocardiopsis; species Allonocardiopsis opalescens. The sequence continues at coordinate 359,962 of NZ_PVZC01000008.1, forward strand.
TACGCGAGCGGTCCGCCCGACGTCGTGGTGGCCGGGCTGACCGTCGCCGACCCGATCGTGGCCGTCGGCGTGGGGCTGCTGTTCCTGGGCGAGGGCGCCGCCCTCGATCCCGCGTCCGCGCTGGCGCTGCTCGCGGCGGCCGGACTCGCCGTGGCCGGAGTCGCGGCGCTGGCCCGCCAGCGCTCGGCCACCCTGCCGCCCGGGTCCGACCCCGGCGCCCCGGCCGAGCGGCCCGCGCCGCCGGAGCCGGCGGCGCGCCCGGCGCGCGAGCTGGCGCTCTCGGGCGGTCCCGCTGGTAGGACATGACCATGACCACCCCCGTGCCCGCCGGAGCGGCCCCCGGCCCCAGGCCGGGCAGAAGGAGAGCCTGAGACCGTGACCGACACCGATCCCGCCCGGCGGCTGCGCATCGTCGTCGGCGCCGACACCTACCCGCCCGACGTGAACGGCGCGGCGCGCTACTCGCAGCGGCTCGCCTCGGGCCTGGCCGAGCGCGGGCACGAGGTGCACATGATCTGCCCGGTGGCGCCCCCCGAGCACGCCGACCGGATGCCCGACGGCAAGGACGCGGTGAGGGTGCACCGCGTCCGCTCGCACCGCACTCCGGTGCACCCCACCTTCCGGGTGAGCCTGCCGTGGCAGGCGACCGCCGACGTCCGCGCGCTGCTGACCGAGATCCGCCCCGACGTCGTGCACGTCCAGTCCCACTTCGTGGTGGGCCGGGCGCTGGCCAAGGTCTCCGCCGACCGGCGGCTGCCGCTGGTGGCCACCAACCACTTCATGCCCGACAACCTGGTCGGCTACGTGAACCTGCCCGGCTGGGTGTCGCGGCCGCTGATGCGCTGGGGCTGGCGCGACCTGATCCGGGTCTTCGACCGCGCCCACCTGGTCACCGCGCCCACCGCGAGCGCCACCGCGCTGCTGCACGAGCACGGGCTGGGCCAGCGGGCCGTCCCCGTCTCCAACGGCATCGACATCGACCGCTTCCGGCTGGCCGAGCCCGCGTTCGAGCCCGAGGGCCCCACGATCCTGTTCGTGGGGCGGCTGGACGCCGAGAAGTACGTCGAGGAGCTGATCGAGGCGCTGAGCCTGCTCCCGGCCGAGCTGGGCGCCCGCTTGGAGATCGTCGGCGACGGCGTGGTGCGCGACCGGCTCACCGCGCTGGCCGAACGGCTCGGCCTCGCCGACCGGGTGGTCTTCCGCGGCGTGGTGACCGACGACGAGCTGGCCGAGGCGTACGCCCGGGCGTCGGTGTTCGGCATGCCGGGCCGCGCCGAGTTGCAGAGCCTGGCCACCATGGAGGCGATGGCGGCGGGCCTGCCCGTCGTCGCGGCCGACGCGGTGGCGCTGCCGCACCTGGTGCGGCCGGGCCGCAACGGCTGGCTTTACGAGCCGGGCGACGTGCCCGAGCTGGCCCGCCGCCTCACCCAGGTGCTGTCCGATCCCGAGCTGGCCGCACGCATGAGCGCGGCCGGCCAGGAGATCATCTCCTCCCACGGCACCGGCGCCATGCTGGACACCTTCGAGTCGATCTACCGCTACGTCATCGACCCCGAGGGCCGCCCCTCCCCCGCCGACCTCCTGGCCGCCGCCGGCTGATCCGGGCCGGGCGGCCGCGCCCCGGCCGTCAGCCCAGGCCCAGGTCGCGGGCGCGCACCGCGGCGGCGTGGCGGTTGGAGACCCCCAGCTTGGCCAGCACCTTGGACACGTGCACGCTCACGGTCTTCGCCGAGATCACCAGCCGCTCGGCGATCTCGCGGTTGGTGCGCCCCTGGGCGACCAGGCCCAGCACCTCCGCCTCGCGGGCGGTGAGCCCGGCGGGCGGGGCGGGCGGGCCGCCGGTCCGCGCGCGCACGGCGGCCACCTCGCGGGCCAGCAGGCCGGCGCCGCACGCCTGGGCCAGCTCCGCCGCCTCGGCGAGGTTCCGCTCGGCCTCGGCCGCGGCGCCCAGGGCGTGCCGGGCGGCGCCGAGGGCGGTGAGTGCGCGGATCAGGTCCAGCCGCGCCCCGATCCGGCGGGCCACCGCGACGGCGTCGGCCCAGTGCGGCACCGCGTCGGCGGGGTCCTCGGCGAGCGCGGCGCGCACGGCGTGCGCGCGCAGCAGGCCCATGACGGCGGCGGGCGGCTCGCGCTCGGCCATCTTCCGCACGGCGGCGGCGACCCGGTCGGCCATCGTGCCCAGCCCGGGGTGCGCCGCCGACTCCGCGCGCAGGCGTACCGCCAGTTCGGCGTGCTCGCGCAGCATCCCCCACAGCGGCATGCCGGTCAGCCAGCGCGGCGGCCGCTCCACCACCTCCAGCGAGAGCGCCGCCGCGAGTTCGGGGCGTCCCTCGGCCAGGGCGAGCCGCATCCGGTCGTCGCGGGCCGGCAGGATCTCCAGCGGCGAGGAGGAGCCCTCGGGCAGCAGCCGCAGGTAGGCGTCGACGGACTCGCGCGCCGCGGCCAGCTCGCCCGCGACCAGGTCGAGTTCGGCGGCGCGCTCCAGCAGCCAGGCGCGGGCCAGCGGGCTGTCGGGCTCGGGCACCTCGCGCACCGCGGCGCGCGCCTCCGCCAGGTGTCCGCGCTCCATCAGCGCCACCGACAGCACGCTGCTGAGCATCGCGGCGTGGGTGCGCGCCAGGCCCAGCTCGCGGGCGCGGGCCAGCCCCTCGCGGGCGGTCGCCGCCTGGTCGTCGAAGCGCCCGGCCCGCCACAGCACCGAACCGGTGTTCACGTAGGCGCGCATCTCCACCTGCGGACGGCCAGCCGCCCTGGCCAGCCGCAGCGCCTCTCGCAGCATCCCCAGCGCCGGCTCGGGGTCGGCCCCCTCGTCCAGGGTGGCGAGGGTGATCAGCGCGTCGGCCTCGGTGCGGCCGTCACCGGTGGCGCGGGCCAGCTCCAGCGCCCGCCTGGCGGGCAGGGCGGCCGAGGCGGAGTGGCCGCGCACCATCATGCTGGCGGCCATCGCGGCGTGCACCGCCGCACGCGAGGGGTGCCGGGCGGGCAGGACCTGCCCGGCGGCGGCGAGGTCCTCCAGGGAGCCGTCGCGGCCGCTCTCCTTCAGCGCCTCGCCGCGTGCGTGCAGCAGCCGGCCGATCATGGCGGCGCGGCCGTCGTCGGGCAGCGCGCCCCGGGTGAGCGTGCGCGGGTCCCCGTCGTAGAGCTCTTCCAGTCCCTCGGTCGCGTAGCGGGCCGCGCGGACGGGGTGGCCGGCCGCCAGGGCGGTGCGCGCGGTGCGGTACACCACCTCGGGGCGGCCGTGCCCGACGCGCTCAGGGGCGTCGGGCACCTGGTCCCACAGCTCCAGCACCCGCTCCAGCATCCGCAGCCGCTCCGGGTGGGCCAGCGCGGATGAGGCCGCTTCGGCGGAGCGCCACGCCGCGGACAGCGCCTTGGGCAGGTCGTGGACGGCGTAGGCGTGGTGGGCCAGCTGCGCCGCCGCCTCTGCCTCGGGCACACCGGGCAGCCCCTCGGCCAGCACCTCGGCGTAGCGGCGGTGCGTGCGGGCGCACTCCCCCGGCAGCAGGTCCTGGTAGACGGCCTCGCGGAGCAGGGTGTGCCGGAAGGCGTAGCCGTCGCGCACGACGGTCAGCACATTGGCGTCCACGGCGGCGCGCAGCGCGGCGTCCAGCTCCTCCTCGGGCAGGCCGGCCACGGCGGCCAGCAGGGCGTGCCGCACCGGTTCGCCGCCGGCCGAGACCGCGCCGACCACGCGCCGGGCGGTGCCGTCGAGCCCGCTGGTGCGGCCGAGCAGCAGTTCGCGCGGCCCGTCGGGCACGGGTGTGCGCCCGGTGCCCTGCTCGGCGAGCAGCGACTCCACGAACAGCGGGTTGCCGCCGCTGCGCTCGTACACCAGGTCCAGGGTGCGCGGGTCGAGTCCGCGGCCGCGGATGCCGGCGGCGAGGTCGGCCACCTCGGCGCGCGACAGCGGCGCCAGCTCCAGCCGGCGCACCGGGGGCAGCCGCTCCAGCTCCGGCAGCAGCCGGCGCAGCGGGTGGGTGCGGTGCAGGTCGTCGGCGCGGTAGCTGGCGATCAGCTGGACGGGGGCCCGGCCCAGGTTGCGCAGCAGGAAGACCAGCAGCTCGCGGCTTGAGGCGTCCGCCCAGTGCAGGTCCTCGACGATCACGGTGAGCCCGCCGGGTTCGGCGGCGTGCTCCAGCGCGGTGAGCACCGCCTCGAACAGCCGTGCCCGCCCCTCGGCGGCGCCATCGGGCTGCGGTCCCGGCTCGGGCAGCAGCCGGGCCAGCTCGTGGCGGTCGCCACCGGGCCCGGCCGGGCCGCGCGACAGCTCGCGCAGCACCGCGACGAAGGGCGCGAAGGGCATCCCGTCGGCGCCCAGTTCCAGGCAGCCGCCGGTGACGACCCGGCCCATCGGCGTGCGCGCGGTGTACTCGCGCAGCAGCCGGGACTTGCCGACGCCCGCCTCCCCGGCCACCAGCACGCCGGTGGCGCCGCCACGCCGCGCGTCGTCGCCGTCGTCGAGCAGGGACCGCAGCTCCCGCCCGCGGCCCACGAACACCGTGCTCTGCTCGCGCGCTTCCATGTCCGCCAGCATGCCAGCGCCGACGGCGGCGGTTCCATCCGCGCCGGTCACCGCCGCCGCGCGGCGGGGCGCACATCCCCGTCCGCGCCGGCTCGCCCGCGCCGCTCGGCCTCGCGGACGGCGCGTTCGCGCTCGGCCCGCTTCCTGGCGTCCTGCTGGTAGACGCGGGTGAGCGCGTCCGCCTGCTCCGGCTGCATGGGTCCTCCCCGTGTCGCGGCGGACCGGAGCGGCCCGCCGCAGCCCACGCTGGCGCTAAGGCGGGCGGCGCGGCCATCGGGAGGAAGCCCTAATCACCGCCGCGCCGCCCGGCCCGGCCGGCGCGACCGCCCTAGGGATCGGCCGCGACGCCTCCGTCCGAGCCGCCGCATGCCGTGGGCCGCCGACGGGTGCCGACGCTCTGCGGCTCTGACCGGAGGCTCGGTCTCAGCGCTCCCGGATAGCCTTCGAACGGAAGCGGGATGTCCCACTTGTCCGAGGAGCGGCCGTATGAGGCTCGGCATCGGCGTCAACAGCGGCGGTGGAAGCGTGGACTCCCTGGTCGCCCAGGTGCGCGAGGCCGGGAGGCGGGCTTTGCCAGACGACCTCATGGGACTCGATCATGGTGGCCGCGCCGGCCGCCCGGGAGGTGCCCGGGATCGAGGTCGGCACGGCCGTGGTGCCGACGTACCCCAGGCACCCGCTGGCGCTGGCCGGACAGGTGCTCACCGCGCGGGCCGTCAGTGGGAACGCCTTCACGCTCGGCGTCGGGCCGAGTCACCGCGAGATCGTCGAAGCGGCCTTCGGCCTGTGCTACGAGCGTCCGGCCCGCCATGTGCGCGAGTACCTCAGCGCGCTGGTCCCGCTGCTCAGGGGCGAGGAGGTCGAGTACCGCGGTGAGACGCTCGCGGCCGCCGGCGCGACGGATCTCGTGGTGAGCCCGATCGGAGACGAGCAACCCTGGACCTCCTCCGCCGCTGACGATGCCCGGGACGGCCGTCGGCCCCGGTCGGCGCCGCACCGCGGGGCCGACCGCGGGCTAGCCGGAGCCCTCGGCGCGCCCGGCCGGCCGGGCGTCGGCCAGGAACGGGGCGAGCAGCCCCGGCACCGCCGTGTCGGCGAAGGCCAGGCCCTCGCCGAGGGCGGCGTCGCGGACGCGGTAGGCGCCCTTGCCCGCCGCCGTCGTCGCGGTGACGGTGACCAGGCCGAGCCGGCGTTGCAGCGGTGAGCGCCTGATGGTCCAGCCGATGACGCCGTCGCGGCGGAGCGCGACCGTGCGGCGGGTGTAGGCGCCCGACCTGGTCATCAGGTGCCGCTCGCCCATGCCGTGGCCGAGGCTGCGGTAGGCGCGGCCGGCCAGCGGGACCGCCGCCGCGGCGAACAGCACGGCCAGTGCGGCGGGCAGCCAGCCGGGCACCCAGCCGAGCAGTGCGGCGGCACCCGCCGGGACGGCGCCGAGCAGGATGCCGCCAGCAATCCCCCAGATGCGCCGGTACCGCAGCGCCGCGCGCGGGTGCGGGCGCAGCGGGACGGAGGCCGTCGGCGCGACCGGCAGCTCCAGTACGTCGGCGGCCAGCGCCTGGGCGCGGTCCACCGGGAGCGGCGGGCCGAGCGCGTCGCGCTCGGTCTCGTTGCCGTCCTCGGTCTTGCGCTTGAGCCCGGTGGCCACCGCCTTGAGCTGGGCTCCGCCGCCCCAGCTCAGCGGCAGCGGCTCGGCCAGCTCCACGCCGCGCAGCCGCCGCTCGTCCAGGGTGATCGACCGGGTGGTCAGCAGGCCGTGGCGAGCGCGCAGGGTGCCGCCCGGCTCGCGGGTGAGCCGGTACCCCCACGAGTACTCCACGGCCAGCACGGTGGTCGCCAGCGCGCCGAGCGCCAGCAGCACCAGCGCGACCAGCGGGAGGCCGACCCACGGCGATCCCACCGCCCAGCCGAAGGCGGCGCGCACCGGCCCGACGCCCATCAGCACCTCGACGGGGTTGCCGCCGAACTCGGAGGCGATCCGGAAGACGCCGCCCACGGCGGCGGCGGGCAGGCCCACGGTCCAGGCGGTCAGCGGCGCGAGCCGCAGCCAGCCCCAGTCCATCCGCAGCAGGGTGGTCTCGGCGGGCGGCGGGGCGGCCGGGTCGGCGGCGCCGTCCCCGGGCGCGGTGCGGCGCAGCAGCAGCGCGCGCAGCCGCTCGGCCTCGGCGGCGGGCACCGAGTCCAGCTTCAGCTCGTCGCTCGCGTCGCCCTGCTGCCCGGTGCCGACGACGACCATGGTGACGCCGAAAACGCGCGAGACCAGGTCGGCCGTCAGGTCGACGCTGCGGACCCGCTCGCGGGCGATGGAGCGGTGGCTGCGCACCAGGACGCCCGAGCGCAGCTCCAGCCGCTCCCCGGTGACCCGGTAGCGGGTGGCCCGGCAGCGCAGCGCCTCGAAACCGGACACGGCGCCGGTGATCAGGACGACTCCGCCGATGACCAGCGCCGCGAGGGCCCAGGTCGGCAGGGCGGTGAACGAGAGGCCGTACCACAGGCCCGCGCCGCCGCCCGCGGTCGCACCGCCGACCCAGACCACGGTCACCCCGACCGTCCCCGCGTTGGCCAGCGGCAGCCACCGCGCGCCGTTCGTCTCCGCCCGCTTGGGCGCGGCGGGCCGCGCGGCGGTCATGTCGCGTCCCCGGGAGCCGCCTGGGCGGTCTCGGTCAGCCGCCGCACCAGCTCGCGGGCGAGCGCGTGGTCGAGCCCGTCGATGCGGACGGCGCCCGCCGCCGAGGCGGTGGTGACGGTCACACTGGACAGCCCGAACCGCCGCTGCACCGGCCCCCGCACGGTGTCGACGGTCTGGACCCGCGACATCGGCGCGATCCGCCACTCCTGCCACAGCCAGCCCGTCGCCGTGTACACCGCCTCGTCGGTGACCTCCCAGCGGTGCACGCGGTGCCGCCAGACCGGCATCACGGCCGCGTAGACCGCGCCGAGCACGGCCAGCACGGCGGCCGCGGCCAGCGCCCAGGTGCCCCACGCGCCGGGCAGCAGCCATCCCCCGACCGCGGGCACCGCGGCCGCCGGGACGGCGATGAGCAGCGCCTGCGTCCGCCACCAGCCGACCGCCCGCGGGTCCGACGGGTGGCGCGGCGGCCGCAGCCGCGGCTCGGCGGCCGGGCCCGGCATCGTCGTCTCACTCATGGCCTTCCTCCTCCTTGCGACCGCCCCGCCCGCTGACGGTGGCGGTTCCCGCGAGCACCAGACCGAGCACGGCCAGTACAACACCGGCGGGGATCTCGTAGCCGCGCAGGAACTCGACATGGTTGACCAGGAACCAGCTCGGCCCGTCGCCCGCCAGCCGGTTGACGACACCCCCGACGCCCTGGGCCACCAGCAGCACACCGACCAGTCCGACGATCTCCTTCATCGCGCCACTCCCATCTGCTCGGTCTCGGTCCCCGCGCCCGGCCCGGACGGCGGCCGCGCTCGGCCGCGCCGCTGGGGCGCCAGGTAGGCCCAGTGCCAGGCCAGTTCGAGCGGGCCCCGCTCGAAGCGCCGCAGCCACCAGCTCGCCAGCAGCAGCTGCAGCACGCAGATCGCCGCCCAGGCCGCGAGCACCCACCAGGGCCGCCAGTCGGCCAGCGTCGCGGCCAGGCCGAGGCCCCAGCCGTAGCAGAGCACCGAGGCGATCACGTTCTGGCCCACGTAGGAGCTGAGCGCGGTGCGCCCGACGGCGCCGAGCGCCCGGCGGACCGGACCCGGGCCGCGGCGGCTCCGCAGCACCAGCGCGGGCACCAGGCCGAGCAGGCCGAGCGCCACCAGCGGCGCGCACAGGTAGCGGTCGGCCAGGAACCAGTCCGGGCCGAGCAGGCTGGTGGCCAGGTTGGCCGGGACGCCGATGCCGAGCCCGAGCGCCATCAGCCGGCGGCGCAGCCGTGCCCCGCCCACGGTGTCGGCCAGCACGCCCGCGCGGTGCAGCCGGGAGCCGGCCAGGAAGAGCACGATGCCGAGCGGCACGATGAAGACGCTCTCGGACCGGTACACCAGCACCTCGCTCAGCCGCACCGCGACCTGCTCCGGGTAGCCGCCGTGGGCGTACAGCCCCACCAGCGGCTCCGGCGTCTCCCGGACGCTGTCGGGCAGCACGACCAGGGCGGCGGTGAGCAGCGAGATCGAGGCCAGGTGCAGCACCGCCGCCACGCCCGCCCAGGCGCCCACCACCAGGGCCCGCCGCCCGATCAGGTAGGCGACCAGCATCGACACGACCGCGTAGCCCATCAGCACGTCGAACTCGAAGACGAGCACGAAGTGCAGCACGCCCTCGGTGAACAGCAGCGCGGCCCGCCACAGGTACCAGCCCGGCCAGCGCCGGCCCCGGCGCAGCGCCGACCGGTACTGGAGCTCCAGGCCGATGCCGAACAGCAGGGTGAGCAGGGCCAGGAACTTGCCGTTGGCGAGGAACCGCAGCACGGTCTCGGCGGTGCCCGCCACGGAGTCGGGGGCGGGCAGCCCCGCCAGGAAGCCGGCCGGTCCGTCCGGGTCGGTGAAGATCCAGATATTGGTGCCCAGCGTGCCCAGGATGGCCACGCCGCGCAGTACGTCCAGCGCGTCGATGCGCCGCCCGCCGCCCTGCTCCGCCGCTCGCGGTCGCCCGGTCGGGGCGGTGCCGTCGTTCGGCACGGTGGCCGCCTCCTCGCTGTGCCCGGCGGGGGATCCCGTCCGCTGTGGCGCGGCGGGTCCGGGTCGGCCCGCCGGCCGCCGCGGACCGGTCGTCCGCGACGGCTCCATTCCAGCCGGACGGGCCCGGGGCGCGGCAGGGCGCTTGGTCGGTGATCGGGGCGCCGGGCCGGGCGGAACAGCGGTGCGCCGTGCGACTTTCGTAGGGTGCCCGGTGGCGAAGGGATGGTGATCGGCGCCTTCGCCGGTCCGGCTGGGTAGCGTGGAGCCGTGCAGCGCCCGTCCTGGCGGTGGAACCGGTCGACCGCGACCGACCTCGTCCTCACGCTCGTCATCGTCACGGCAGAGCTGGTGTTCAGCGTGACGGGCATCCTGTGGCGCCCCGACCCCACCAGCGACCCGGTCGCCCCCACCTTCGTCAACCTGACCATGGTCGCCTCCGCCGCGCTGCTGCTCGTCCGGCGCACCCGGCCGCTGCTGGTCTGCCTGGCGGCGGTCGCGTCGACCTCGGCGCTGGCGGCGCTGCTGACGGCCCTGCCCGCGTCGCTGTGGCTGCCCGGCACCGATATGGCCGACCAGCTGTGGACCCCGCTGGCGGTGCCCTTCGCGTGCTACGCCGCGATCCGCTACTCCCGCGACCGGTGGGCGGCCTGGGCGCTGGTCGCGGTGCTGACGCTCCTGCTGGTCCGCCCCTGGAACTTCTATCCCACCGTGTCGATCAGCGCGCTGATGTTCACCGCCTTCCCCGCGCTGCTGGGCATGTACGTGGGGGCGCGGCGCCGCCTGGTGGACGCGCTGACGGAGCGGGCCGAGCGCGCCGAGCGCGAGCAGCACCTGCTGGCCGAGCAGGCCAGGGCCGACGAGCGGGCCCGGCTGGCCGGCGAGATGCACGACATCGTCAGCCACCGGATCAGCCTGATGGTGCTCCAGGCCGGGGCGCTGCGGATGAGCGCCGGCGACCCCGGCATCCGGCAGGCCGCCGAGGACCTGCGCGCCTCAGGCGCGGAGGCGCTGCACGAGCTGCGGGAGCTGGTGGGTGTGCTGCGGGCGCCGGAGCGGACCGGCGGGGACGAGGCCGCCGCGGCCGATCCCGACGGGCCCGCCGTGCCCGACCTGTCGGCGCTGGTCGCCGAGTCGGAGTCGGTGGGGGTGCCGGTGGAGCTGGTCGAGGAGGGCGATCCCTCGCGGGCGTCGGGCGTGGTCGGCAGGACCGCGTACCGCATCGTGCAGGAGTCGCTGACCAATGTCCGCAAGCACGCCCCCGGTGCCCGGGTGCGGGTCGGCGTGCGGCACATGGGCGACCGGGTCCGGCTGACCGTCCGCAACGCCCCGCCCACCGCCGCCGCCGACCCGGCGCTGACCGCCAGCGGTTCGGGCAGCGGCCTGCTCGGGCTGCGCCAGCGCGTGGAGCTGGTCGGCGGCACCCTGCGGGCCGGCCCGGCCGACGACGGCGGCTTCGAGGTCGACGTGACCCTGCCCGCCTACGTCCCGACCGCGGAAGACCCCGCCCATGCCCGCTGACCCGCGCACCGGCCCGATCAGGGTCGTCATCGTCGACGACGAGCCGATGGTCTGCGCCCACCTGCGCACCATCCTCGGCTCGGCCGGCGACATCGAGGTGGCCGCCGTCGCCAATGACGGCGCCGAGGGCGTCGAGGCGGTGGTCCGCCACCAGCCCGACGTGGTGCTGATGGACCTGCGCATGCCGGTGGTCGACGGCCTCACCGCGATCGACCGGATCAAGCGGCTGCCCGGCGCCCGCCCGGCCGTGGTGGTGCTCACCACCTTCGACGCCGACGCCTACGTGGTGCGGGCGCTGCGCGCCGGAGCGGCGGGCTTCCTGATCAAGTCCACCCCGCCCGAGGACCTGATCGGCCTGGTGCGGGTGGCGGCCGACGGCCACACTGTGCTGTCGGCCGAGGCGACCCGGCGGCTGGTCGCCGCCTCCGCGCACGAGCAGGCGGCCAGGGATCGGGCCAGGGCGCTGGTGGCGGAGCTGACCGAGCGCGAGGTGGAGGTGCTGACCTGCCTCGGCGAGGGGCTGAGCAACGCGCGAATCGCCGCGCGGCTGCACCTGAGCGAGGCCACCGTGAAGGGATATGTTTCCCGCATGCTCATCAAGCTCGACTGCGCCAACCGCACCCAGGCGGGCCTGGTCGCCTACGACGCCGGCCTGGTGTCGCGGTGATCGCCTGGGGGACCCCGGCGGCCCGCTGGGTGCTGCTGGCCACCATCACCGGTTCCGGGCTGGCCTTCATGGACGCCAGCGCCGTCAACGTGGCGTTGGAGCCCATCGGCGAGGACCTGCACAGCGAGATCGACGGCCTGCAGTGGACGCTCAACGCCTACACGCTGATGCTGGCCGCGCTGATCCCGCTGGCCGGCTCGCTGGCCGACCACTTCGGCCGGCGGCGCATCTTCGTCTTCGGCGTGGTGTGGTTCGCGGCGGCGTCGGCGATGTGCGGTTTCGCGCCGTCCATCGAGGCGCTGATCGCCTTCCGGGCGCTGCAGGGCGTCGGCGGGGCGCTGCTCACCCCGGGCAGCCTGGCCATCCTGCAGTCGTCCTTCGAGCCGCGCGACCGGGCGCGGGCCATCGGCGCCTGGTCGGGCCTGTCGGGCATCGCCGCCGCGGCCGGGCCGCTGATCGGCGGCCTGCTCATCGACGCGCTGAGCTGGCAGTGGATCTTCTTCGTCAACCTGCCGCTGGCCGCGCTGGTGGTGTACGCGGCGCGGCACGTGCCCGAGACGCGCGACCGCGACGCCGTGCCCGGTTTCGACGTGGCCGGCGCCGTGCTGCTCGCGCTCGGGCTGGCCGCCACCACCTGGGCGCTGACCACCGCGGGCGAGCAGCGGCTGTCGGCCGAGGTGCTGGTGGTGCTGGCGGCGGGCGTGGTGCTGCTGGTCGTCTTCACCCTCGTGGAGGCGCGCAGCCCGCATCCGATGCTGCCGCTGCGGCTGTTCCGGGCCCGGCAGTTCACCGGCGCGAACCTGGTCACCGTGGCGGTGTACGCGGCGCTGAGCGGCATGATGTTCCTGACCGCCGTCTACCTGCAGCAGATCGCCGGCTTCTCGGCGGTGGCGGCCGGCGCCGCGATGCTGCCGGTCACCGTGCTGATGTTGGTGCTGTCGTCGCGGGCCGGGGCGCTGGCCGAGCGGATCGGGCCGCGGCTGCCGATGACGCTGGGGCCGGTCGTGATGGCCTGCGGCTTCCTGCTGCTGCTGCGGGTCGGCCCGGACCTGTCCTATCTGACCGTGGTGCTCCCCGCCATGATCGTCTTCGGGCTCGGCCTGTCCCTGACGGTCGCGCCGCTCACCGCCACCGCGCTGGCCGCCGTCGAGGACCGCTACAGCGGGATCGCGTCGGGGGTGAACAACGCCGTGTCGCGCGGCGCCGGGCTGCTGGCCGTGGCGGTGCTGCCGGCCGCGTCCGGCCTGGGCGGCGACGCCTTCCGCGACCCGGCCGCGTTCACGGCCGGCTTCCACGCCGCGATGGCGGTCTGCGCGGGGCTGCTGGTGCTCGGCGGGGTGCTGGCCTTCGTCACGATCCGCGACCGGCTGGCCCCGCCGGAGCCGCCGGCCGCGGCCCGCCGCCCGCAGCGCACCGTGCACTGCGCCGTCGACGGTCCGCCGCTGGAGCGCCCGCGCGGCGCCGAGCCGGCCGCACCTCCCACCGACTGACCAGGCCACAGGCGGTCCGACCGCCGTTTACCGGTCCCTTAACGCGGGGTAGCGGTGGCCACCGCGGCCGCCCCGGCCGCGACCCGACGCAGCCAGGAGAGGGACGCCACCGCCATGACCCATGCGCCGAGCCCGGGACCGGGCGCCGGGGACCGCCCGACGCTGACCAACCGGCAGGGCCACCCCGTGCACGACAACCAGAACCAGCGGACGGTGGGGCCGCGCGGGCCCGCCACCCTGGAGAACTACCAGTTCCTGGAGAAGATCAGCCACTTCGACCGCGAACGGATCCCCGAGCGGGTGGTGCACGCCAGGGGCGCCACCGCGTTCGGCTACTTCGAGTCCTACGGTGCCTGGGGCGAGGAGCCCATCGAGCGCTACACCCGCGCCCGCCTGTTCAGCGGCCGCGGCAAGCGCACCGAGATCGCGCTGCGCTTCTCGACCGTCATCGGCGGGCGCGACTCCGCCGAGACGGCCCGCGACCCGCGCGGCTTCGCGGTCAAGTTCTACACCGAGGACGGCAACTGGGACCTGGTCGGCAACAACCTGGCCGTGTTCTTCATCCGGGACGCGATCAAGTTCCCCGACGTCATCCACGCGCTCAAGCCCGACCCGGTGACCTTCCGGCAGGAGCCCAACCGCATCTTCGACTTCATGTCGCAGACGCCCGAGAGCATGCACATGCTGGTCAACCTGTTCAGCCCGCGCGGCATCCCGGCCGACTACCGGCACATGCAGGGCTTCGGCGTCAACACCTACAAGTGGGTGAACGAGCGCGGCGAGACCCACCTGGTCAAGTACACCTGGATGCCCAAGGCGGGCGTGCGCAGCATGACGGAGGCCGACGCAGCCGCGATCCAGGCCGAAGAGCTCGGCCACGCCACCCGCGACCTGCGCGAGGCCATCGACCGCGGCGACTTCCCCGAGTGGGAGCTGCTGGTGCAGATGATGTCCGACGACGAGCACCCGGAGCTGGACTTCGACCCGCTGGACGACACCAAGACCTGGCCGGAGCAGGACTTCCCGCCCAGGCCGGTGGGCCGGATCGTGCTCGACCGCAATGTGCGCGACAACTTCGCCGAGAACGAGCAGATCGCCTTCGGCACCGGCGTGCTGGTGGACGGGCTGGACTTCTCCGACGACAAGATGCTGGTCGGCCGCACCTTCTCCTACAGCGACACCCAGCGGCACCGCGTCGGCCCCAACTACCTCCAGCTGCCGGTGAACCAGGCCAGGGCGGCGCGGGTGCGCACCAACCAGCGCGACGGCCAGATGACGTACTACGTGGACGAGGGCGGCGAGAACCCGCACGTCAACTACGAGCCGTCCATCACCGGCGGGCTGTACGAGGACGGCGGCCCGGGCCACGACGAGCAGGGTCCGCTGCTGAGCGGCCGGCTCACCCGGGCCCGGATCCCGCGCACCAACGACTACCTGCAGGCGGGGCAGCGCTACTGCCTGATGGAGCCGTGGGAGCGCGACGACCTGGTGCACAACTTCGTCTCGCAGCTGGGCCGGTGCGACCGGCCGATCCAGCGGCGGATGGTGTGGCACCTGCTGCTGGTCGACGACGACCTCGGGCTGCGCGTGGGCGACGGCCTGGGCATCGGCCCCGAGGACGTGTCCGACCTGGAGCCGCTGCCGAACCAGCGGCTGACCGACGAGGACCGAGCCCGCCTGGCCCGGCTGGGCAAGAACGGCTCGCGCGACGTCACCGGCCTGACCATGACGCACTGCGTGCCCAACGAGCGCGCCCGGACCCGTCCGTGAGCCGCCGCGGAGCGGACTGAGCGGGGCGGGCGGGGCCGGAGTGGCCCCGCCCGCCGCCGCTTCCGCACGGCCCCGGGGAGCCGGCCCGTCCGTCCCGCCTGCGGACGGCCGCGCCTCCGGGGCCGGTCTGCGCGCCCGGCCGCTACACCATCTGGCGCAGGTCGGTGACCGAGGGCGTGTCGGCGGTGCCGGTGACCGGGAAGCGCACCTCCAGGGCGAGGTCGGGCAGCTCGGTGACGGTGCCGCCCATCCGGGCGGCCGCGCGCTGGGTCTCGCGGTCGTCGGCGGCCACGGTCATCCGCACCTCGGCCAGCCCCCAGCTCCTGGCGATCTCCAGCGCCAGCTGGACCAGGCGGGTCGCCACGCCCAGCCGCCGCCAGCGCTCCTCCATCATCACGGCGACCTCGCCGATCCCGGAGTCGGAGGTGTACATCAGGTGGGCGAGGCCGATGAGCACGGACTCGTCGGCCGACCACACCGCCAGGCTGGTGCCGCGGCTGCGGTCGCACAGCACCTCCAGCAGCCGCGGGCTGAGCCGCTCCAGTGCGGCGAAGCCGGGCAGGGTGCGCCCGTCGGCCGCGCAGCGCTGGTGCAGCTCCTGCACCTCGGCGAGGTCGGTGACGTCCACCTGCCGCACCACCAGGTTGGTGCTGCGGTTCAGCTTCAGCTGCCGCTCGCTCAGCGAGGAGGTGGTCGGCGGCAGGATGGAGCGGACCAGGGCGTCGGCCCTGGCCGCCTCGGTGAAGGTGAACGGGAGCCCGAGGCGGCGCAGCCGCACCGCGCGCAGGTGGCCCACCGGCACCACCAGCACGGTGCGGTCGGCCTCCTTGGCCGCTCCGGCGGCGCTCACGCTCACCTCGTCGGGCTGGGTCCACGACGCCTCGTCGGCGTGCAGCAGCTCGGCGAGGACGTCGGGCAGGGTCGCCGGGGCGCTGCGCACGCGGGCGGCGAGCAGCAGGGCGCGGGTCGGCTCGTCGACCAGTTCGCCGAGTCCCGCCGACACGGCCACGGCGGACCAGTCGTCGGGTGCCGCACGGACCGCGTCGACCAGCTCCTCCTGGCCGTGCGGTGTGGACACCAGGATCTCGTCGACGACGCCGTCGGCGTCGACCTGGACGGACATGCCGAGGATGTTGCCCTCGGCCGCGGCCACCGCCTCGCTCAGCCGGGCCAGCTGGCCCGGCCGGTCCTCAACGTGTACCCGCAACCGCCACAGCGACATGGGTCTCCCTCCGTAGGGTCCGCCGCGGACGTGCGGCGGACCACCCGAACCGGCTCACGCGTGCGTCGGGCGTCCGGGGTGCGTCCCCGGGGCTGAGGCGACCTGGCGGTCCGCTGACGCGGGCCGCCGCAGGCGCGTCGGCTCGCATCGTCCGCCACGGCGCTGTGACGGGCGGCGGCCCGACATCGGCGACGACACTCTCACCTTGTCGTGCGGCCGTTTCGGTCCTGGGTCCCTTGTGTCACGGCGAGGTTAAGCCGCTTGACCAGGCGTTATTCCGCACAGAGATCATTCGGTCACCTACCGTTCGCAGGCCGGCCGGCGGTGTCCGGCCCCGGGCGCCCCACGCGCCGCCGCGGCACATGGCCGCCGCGGCGCCGGGTATGCGCGCAGGTGGAGGGCCCGTGGCGCCTGGGGGCAGGCGGACGCGGGCGGAGCGGAGCGACTCGGGGGGCGAGGTCATGGAGGGGACGCGGAGCGGTGGGGAGGCCGAGGGCGGACCGACCGCGGGCGCGGTCACCGTCGGGGTGGACGGCTCGCCCGCGAGCGGGCACGCGCTGGACTGGGCGGCCGAGGAGGCGCGGCTGCGGGGGGCGCGGCTGCACGTCGTCCACGCGCTGGCGCTGCCGCTGCTGGCCGCGGCGCCGTTCGCCGGGCCCAGGACACTGCCGCCGACGGAGCGGATGGCCGAGCACGCCGCCGAGGTGGTCGACGGCGCGCTGCGGCGGGCCGCCGCCGTGGCCCCCGGCGTGGTGACCGAGAGCTCGGTCTCGCCGCAGTCGGCCTCGGCGGCGCTGCTGGAGCTGGCCGAGCACAGCGCGCTGGTGGTGGTGGGCAGCCGAGGGCTGGGCGCCTTCGCCTCGATGCTGGTCGGCTCGGTCAGCATCCGGATGGCGGCGCACTCCCCCTGCCCGGTGGTGGTCGTGCCGCCGCCGCCCGAGGGGGAGCCGCCGCGGGAGCGCCGGGGCCGGGTGGTGGCCGGGGTGCACGGCGGCGAGCACGACGCCGACCTGCTGCGCTTCGCCTACGCCGAGTCGCGGCGGCGCGGGGCCGAGTTGGTGCTGCTGCACGCCTGGCGGCTGCCGGTGGCGGTGGATCCGATGATGCTCGCCGTGCCGAGCATCGACATGGACCCCGAGGTGCTGACGGCGCGGGTGCGCGAGTACGTCGAGGAGGGCATGGAGCCGTTCCGCGCGGAGTTCGCCGACGTGCCCACCGAGATCCGGGTCGAGCAGGCCGAGGCGTCGCGCGCGCTGGTCGAGGCGGCCGAGCAGGCCGACCTGCTGGTGGTGGGCTCGCGGGCCCGGGGCAATCTGCGCGGATTGGTGCTGGGCTCGGTGAGCCAGTTCGCGTTGCGGCACGCGCCGTGCCCGGTGGCGGTGCTCCGGCGCCACGGCGACGGGCCTCCCCCGGGCCCGCAGCGGCTCGGCGGCGCGGGGGCGCGCCCGGCAGGCTGAGCGCTGCGGCGGCCGCGCCGCGCGCACCGGCCCCGCCCGGGCCTACCATCCTGGTCACGGGCGCGATCCGCCCCATCCGAGGACCAGGAGGACCCACCCATGCTCCGCACCGCTCTGCTGGCCGCGGGCCAGTCCGCCGCGATCCGGCGCGCCGTCGAGACCCTGCCGCTGAGCCGTTCCGTGGTGAACAGGTTCGTGGCCGGCTCCCACCTGGACGACGCGGTCCGCGTCAGCTCCGCGCTGGCCGCCGACGGCCGACACGTCACCCTCGACTACCTGGGCGAGGACACCCTCGACGCCGACCAGGCCGAGGCGACCGTCGCCGCATACGAGGCGCTGCTGGCCGCGCTGGGCGAGCGCGGGCTGGGCGAGCGCGCCGAGGTGTCGGTGAAGCTGTCGGCCGTCGGCCAGCGACTGCCCTACGACGGCGAGAAGATCGCCCTGGACAACGCCCGCCGCATCTGCGCCGCGGCCGAGGCGGCCGGCACCACGGTCACCCTGGACATGGAGGACCACACCACCACGGACTCCACCCTGGACATCCTGCGCGCGCTGCGCGAGGACCACCCGGGCACGGGCGCGGTCCTCCAGGCGTACCTGCGGCGCACGGAGGACGACTGCCGGGCGCTGGCCGCGGCCGGCTCGCGGGTGCGGCTGTGCAAGGGCGCCTACGCCGAGCCGGCCCGCGTCGCCTTCACCACCCGCGCCGAGGTGGACCGCTCCTATGTGCGCTGCCTGCGGGTGCTGCTGGCCGGCGAGGGCTACCCGATGATCGCCACCCACGACCCCCGGCTGGTCGCGATCGCCGCGAGCCTGGTCCGCCGGTACGGCCGCTCCCCCGGCGACCACGAGTTCCAGATGCTGTACGGCATCCGCGACGACGAGCAGCGGCGGCTGGCCGCGGCCGGCTCGACGGTGCGGGTCTACGTGCCCTACGGCGAGGAGTGGTACGGCTACTTCATGCGCCGGCTGGCCGAGCGCCCCGCCAACCTGGCCTTCTTCCTGCGGGCCCTGGTGCGCTGAGCGTCACAGTAATTCAATACGACCGGTCGGTCGTATTGTGCTAGCGTCGTGCCGTGACCGAGGAACCGACCACCGCGCACCGCCCCGACGGCCGCCGGCTGCGCGGCGAGCGCACCCGCGCCGCCGCGCTGGACGCGGTGGTCGCGCTCGCCTCCGTCGACGGCCTCAGCGGCGTCTCACTGGCGCGGCTCGCCGACGAGCTGGGGGTGAGCAAGTCCGGCCTGTTCGCGCACTGGCGCGACAAGGAGCAGCTCCAGCTGGACGCGGTCGAGCGGGCCCGGCGGATGTGGATCGACGAGGTGTGCCGCCCGGCGCTGGCCGAGCCGCGCGGCGTGCGCCGCCTGTGGGCCGCGCACCAGGCCCGGATGGACTTCTACCTGGCCGAACGGCTGCCCGGCGGCTGCTTCTTCGCCGCCGTGCTGGCGGAGTTCGGCGACCGGCCCGGGCCGGTGCGCGACCGGATCACCGAGGCGATCGCCGCCTGGCTCGCCTTCCTGGCCCGGCTGGCCGCCGAAGCCGTGGCCGAGGGCCAGCTGCGTCCCGGCACCGACGTCGAGCAGCTGGCCTTCGAGATCGACGCCCTCGGCCTCGCGGCCGTCACCAACTCGCGCGTCATGGACCGCAGCGTCCTGACCGTGCGCTGCCGGCGCGCCGTGCTGGACCGGCTGCGCGCCCACTGCACCGATCCGTCACTACTCCAGGAGGAACCCGCATGACGCTCCCCACCGCGGCGCCCGAGGCGTCCGGCGCCGGGCTGCAGGGCTGGACCGAGCCGGTCCAGGTCCACTTCGACGACCTCGACGCCATGGGCATGGTGCACAACGCGCGCTACCCGCTGCTCCTGGAGCGGGCGCTGATGACGTACTGGACCGCTCACGGCTGGTCCAGCGACCCGGGCCGCTCCGCCTTCGAGGACGTGTTCCTGGCCGTGCGCGAGTTCACCATCACCTACCACGTGCCGATCGCGGCGGCCGGCACGATCGGGGTGCGCTTCTGGATCGACCGCCTGGGCAACACCAGCGTGGTCTACGGCTTCCAGGTGCTGTCGGCCGACGGCGCCACGGTGCACGCGGAGGGGCGCCGCGCCCAGGTCAGGATCGACCCGGCGACGCTGCGGCCGCAGCCGCTCAGCGAGCGGCTGCGCGAGCTGGCGCGGCCGCTGGTGCGCACCGCGGCCTGAGCGGCCCCGGCCGCTAGTAGGCGATGTGCCGCCAGGGGCTCTCGGCCTCGTCGACCAGCAGCCGGTGCGCGAGGAGCGAGTCGGTGTAGCGCTCGCCGAACTCGCCGTTGTCGAAGTGCAGCATCCGGCCGAGCACGTACCCGGCCGAGAAGTCCAGCCACGAGGTGTAGCGGGCGTGGCAGAGCGCGCCCGCCCGCAGCACCAGCTGCTCGGCGGTGGCGCGGTCGCACAGCTGCGCGGCCAGCCCCCACCGCGCGACGCTCACCGCCCGGCCGTAGTCCCAGCCGTGCACGCTGCGCACGTAGGCGTTCGGCAGAAGCAGGCCGTCGGCGCGGAAGCGCTCCTCGTACCGCAGGATCAGGTCGGCGACCACCAGGTACTGCTGCTTGCGCTCATACGGCAGCCGCTCGGCGCGGCACCACTCCACCAGCGCGTCGCGCAGGGTGCGCTCGTCGACCGGGCGGCCCCACTGCCGGACCAGCCCGTCGCGCAGGTCCAGCACGGCGCTCGCCCCCGGCACGCCCGCCTTGTCGTCCAGCAGCGAGGCCATCACGGCCTGCCACTCCTCGCGGCTGCTCACGCCCCAGTCGTCGCGCAGCACGGTCACATCGGTGACGTAGCTGGTGAAGGTGGTGCGCAGCACGTTCCACGGCGCCTCGTTGAGCACGGCCAGCGGCGCGCCGAAGGCGAGGGCGTGCGCCATCGGGCCGTAGAGGTGGCCGGTGCGCACCGTGACCAGGCGGTTGCCGTGGTCGGCCAGTGGGCGGACGCGGTGGGCGTTGGCGCGCACCCAAGCGGCCAGCTCCACGGAGCGGAAGCGGGTCTCCACCGGGGTGCCGGGGTTCACCACCAGCCACCACTCGTACTCCGGCCAGCCCTCCCCCACCCACTTCACCGTGCACATGTCGTACACGAGGGCGTTGGGGCCGTAGGTCGCCTCGGGCAGGTAGCCGCGGGTGTAGACGTCCATCACGGTGTAGGGGCCCTCGGCGCGGGTGACCCTGTTGTAGCCGGTGCGGTGGCCGGACACCACCTGGTCGGCCTCGTCCTTGCGGATCGGCATGTACAGCTCCGCACCGGCCAGCACGGAGAGGTATCCGCCGAGGTCGCCCCGGGCCCGGGCGTGGTAGAGCTGCTCTTCGACCACGGTCGGCGCCTGCCACCCTGCTGCCACGATCTCCGGACACCTCCGCACTCGCTCCGTCGCTGTGCAGAATAGACCGCCGCCGGGCGGCCCCGTCCGGTCCCTCCGCGAACCCGGGGCGGTGAGAATTTTTTTCCGCCCCGATGTCGAATCGGGCCGCGGCCGTTCGTGTAGGGGGTGCGAGGCGGGCACAGGGCCGCCGACGATCCGACGAGGAGACGACGATGACGCAGCACTACCTGCTCAGCATCTACCAGCCCGGGCTGGCCGGGGAGGCGCCGCCGCCGGAGGTGCTGGAGCCGATCATGCGCGATGTGGAGGCGGTGAACCAGGAGATCCGCGCCGCGGGCGCCTGGGTGTTCTCCGGCGGCCTGCACCCGCCGACCAGCGCCACCGTCGTGAAGGCCCAGGGCTCCGACGTCCTCACCACCGACGGGCCGTACCTGGAGGGCAAGGAGCACATCGGCGGCTTCACCGTGATCACGGCCGACGACCTGGACGCCGCGCTCGAATGGGGCCGCAGGCTCGCCAGGGCGACCACGCTGCCGATCGAGGTCCGGCCCATGCAGGAGGGCAGCTGCGGGTGAGCCCGGACGTCGCACGCGTGTTCCGCGAGGAGCACGGCCGGGCGGTCGCCGTCCTGGTCCGCCTCCTCGGCGATATCGACCTCGCCGAGGACGCGGTGCAGGATGCCTTCGTCGAAGCCCTCCGGCGCTGGCCGGAGTCGGGCGTCCCGCCCTCCCCGGCCGGGTGGATCATCACCACCGCCCGCAACCGGGCGATCGACCGCCACCGCCGCGAGGCGGCGCGCACGGACAAGCACGCCGAGGCCGCCCTGCTGCACGAGCCGGCCGAACCGGTCGAGGAGGGGCCCGTGCACGACGACCGCCTCCGGCTGATCTTCACCTGCTGCCATCCGGCGCTGAACACCGCGGCGCAGGTCGCGCTGACCCTGAAGCTGCTGGGCGGCCTGTCCACGGCGGAGATCGCCCGCGCCTTCCTGGTCCCCGAGGCGACCATGGCGCAGCGGCTGGTCCGGGCCAAGGCCAAGATCCGCGACGCACGCGTCCCCTACCGGGTGCCCAGGGAGTCCGACCTGCCCGACCGGCTGCGCGCCGTGCTCGCGGTGGTCTACCTGATCTTCAACGAGGGCTACACGGCCGGCTCGGGCGAGTCCCTGGTCCGCGAGGACCTGTGCGCCGAGGCGGTGCGGCTTGGCCGGCTGCTCGCCGGGCTCATGCCGGACGAGCCGGAGGTCATCGGCCTGCTCGCGCTCATGCTGCTCGCCGAGGCGCGCCGCCCCGCCCGCACCGCCCCCGACGGCTCGCTGGTGCGGCTGGCCGACCAGGACCGCACCCGCTGGGACCGCGGGCTCATCGTCGAAGGCCAGGACCTGGTGCGCGCCTGCCTGCGCCGCGACCGCCCCGGCCCGTACCAGATCCAGGCCGCCATCAACGCCGTGCACAGTGACGCCGCCACGACCGCCAGCACCGACTGGCACCAGATCGTCCGCCTCTACGACCAGCTGCTCGCGTTCGAACCCACCCCGGTCGTCGCCCTGCACCGCGCCGTCGCAGTCGCCGAGACCGACGGCCCCGCCCCCTCCCTGGCCCTGGTCGATGCCCTCGACCTGGACGGACACCACCTCTTCCACGCCGTCCGCGCCGAGCTGCTGCGCCGCCTCGGCCGCACCGCCGAGGCGTCCGCCGCCTTCGCCCGGGCCGCCGACCTCACCGCCAACGCGGCCGAACGCGCCTTCCTACTGCGGCAGAGCGCGGCGGCCTGCGCGGACTCGGCGGACTGACGGCCACCGCCGCGGCGGCCTCCAGGGCGGAGACCGTCTCAACCGCCTGCCGGGAACGCCGCGGCGAGGGCGTCGGCGACCTGACGCCACCGGGGGAGCCTGTGGTCCGGGGCGCGCAGGAGGGTGACGTGGGGGACCTCCTCCAGGAGCCGGAGACTGCGGCCCCAGGCAGGGTGGCCGCTGAGCCCGTCCCCGGCCTTGGGCACGAGGAACGTGGGAACGCCCCGCCCGATCATTTCGCAGACGAGCGCGACGGCGAAGGTGTCCGTGATGCCGAGCGCGGTCTTGTTCGTGCTGTTGAATGACCAGGGGCAGGCCAGAACGGCGTCTGAGGGCGGCAGGCTCCGGCCGGCGCCGGGGCGGCGGAAGTCCACCCGCACCGGCTCCCCGGTCAGCGCCTCCAGCGCGTCGCCGTCGTGGAAGCGGACGCCCGTCGGCGTGCACAGGACGGTGACCTTCCACCCCTCGTTCTGAAGCAGGCGGACCAGGTCGGGGGCGGTCTCCTCCGGCGTGGCGGACGCGCCGGAGAGCGCGAGGTAGAGAGTTCCCATGCCGCCAGTCTGTCCGATGCCCGGTTCAGAGGTGCATGCGCGCTACGAGGCCCCGCAGACCCTCGGAGTAGACCCGCTGGCGGTCTTGCAGGTGGGTCGCGACGGTACGCGCGGACGGGTGGTACCGGGTCATCTGGGGAGCGATCCGCTCCGCCTCCAGGAGCCGGGCGAGCGCCGGTCCATTCCGGCCCTGCTCCGCGTGGACGCGCGACATGTCGATGAGGTGGTGTGATCGGCGCTCCCGGACCAAGCTGTTCAGGACGTGCGGTGGGATGGCCGCGTCGCGCCGGACCGCCTCGTCGTAGTCGCCCAACTCGGTCGCCACCGCCGCTCCGTGGATGAGGATGTTCCCGGGAGAGAAGTACGTGCTGTACTCATCCAGGTGCGGGCGTCCTGCCCTGGCGCTGATCTCGGCCGCCCGCTCGAAGTGGTCCCAGGCGCTTCCGGAGTCGCCCAGGCGCCCAGCGATGACGGCCGCCCGGAGATGGAGCGCCCCCGACACCTCCACGTCTCCCGGCCGTCCCTCCTCGATCATCGTCGTGCACCGGTCCAAGAGCCGGACGGCCGCTGCGAGGGCGCCGTGGTTGATGAGCACAAGAGAACGTCGCCAGGTGATGATGAGGGGCAGATGGGGGTCGCGCGCGAGCACCGCGAAGCGAGCCGCTTCCCTGAACATGGAGTCCGCCAGATCGCTGTACCCCAAGCGGCGGGACAGCTCACCGGCCGCGCAGGAAGCGTCAGACAACAGTCGCCACGCCCGTTGGGCGTTCGTGTCATGCGCGTGGAAGCTGAGTTCTTCCATGACCGCCGGGAGGAGCGTCCCAAGCCGGACGTGCTGCGCCAGTCGGCGGAGCCGCTTCGCCTCCTCCACCTCGGCCGCCAGGGTTCCCAGAGAGCGTGGAGGGCCCTCCAACTCGGGTGGCAGATCCGACCACGCCAGGGCGCGGCGCAGGTCGGGGATGGACCTGTGGACGCGGTCCGTCGACGGTGTATCGCCCCGGTAGGGCTGCCCGTACAGCTCGCCCATGTCCGCCTTGAGCGCGTCCGAGACCGCCGCGATGAACGCGGGAGTGGCGGCCTTGTGCCCGGCCTCGACCTGGGCGATGTGCGACCGGGAGTATCTGGTGCGTTGCGCGAGGCCCTGCTGGGTGAGGCCACGCCGCTTCCTGGCGCGGGCCACTCGCGCTCCGACGCCGCCCGACGGCCGTTGAGACCCTTGCTCGGTCACATGCCCGCCCTCCACTGTGGGGATGGAGGATTCCAGCGTAGGCCGTGGGGGGTATTCGCATCGGTCGTCTCGGGCAGCGAGCGTCGGATGCGGCGGTCTCCCGCACGGGCGCCGCACGCTCGGCTCCGGCTCCGGTCGGGACTCCCGCGCGGGGTCCGCCGTCCGGCCGCGTCCCGAGGCGCCTAGAGCCCGAGCGCCGCCCAGACGCGATCGAGCACCTGGTCGCGCCGGGCCGTGTCCACCGGTCCCTCCTCCTCGAACCTCGCGACGATCATGCCGTTGACGACCACGTCCACGGTGTCGGCGACGGCCTCGGGGGCCGGTACTCCGGACTCGGCCACGAATCCGCGCATGAGCGTGTCCCACCAGGCGTTGAACGCGTCCAGTTCCGCCCGCACCACCGGCTCGACCGGGGCGGCCAGTAGCAGGGCCAGCCAGAAGCGGTGCGCCTGGTCGTCCAGGTCCACGGTCGCCCAGCGCACCAGGGCCCGCAGGCCCGCCGCGCCGGACCGGCCGGCGATGGCCGCCTCCGCCTGGGACCTGCGCCCGGCGATCTCCCGGCGCACGGCATGGCGGAGCAGCTCGTCACGGCTGGAGACGTAGTGGGTGACCGCCGAGGTGGACGCGCCCACCTGTTCGGCGACGGCGCGGATGGTCACGGAGGTGAAGCCGCGGTCGGCGGCGATGGCGATGACCGCGTCACTCAGGGAGTCACGTCGGGACGCATGGTCGACCTGGCGGGGCATGCGACCAGCATAGCTTTTAATGCATCAGGCGTTGTGCAACACTTGTTGCATGGACGTGGTGGTCATCGGCGCGGGCTTCGCCGGTCTCGCGGCGGCCCGGGAGCTGCGCCGTAGCGGAGTCGACGTGACGGTGCTGGAAGCGGCGGAGCGGGTGGGTGGGCGCGCGCTGACCGTCCGGTCCGCCGGCGGTTCGGCGGTGGACCTGGGCGGCATGTGGATCGGCCCGGACCACACCCGGATGGCGCGACTCGCCGCCGATCACGGCGTGTCCACCTTCCCCACACCCACGCGGGGGAAGCCCGTGCTGCTGGACCGCGGCCGGGTCACCAGGTCCTTGCCGGCCCGCATCGTCGCCGGCGTCGCCCTGCTGCGCCTCCTCAAGCGGGCGCCCCAGGACGACCGGACGACGGTCGCCGACTGGCTGAAGGGGATCCCGCACCGGAGGGCGCGATCCCTGCTGGAGGTGATCGTCACGGGAAGCCTCGCGGCCGACGTCGACGAGGTGTCCCTGCACGCGTTCACCACCGGGGTCCACACGTCAGGAGGGCTCAGGTCGATGCTCGGCGTGGAGGGCGGCGCACAGGAGTCGCTGCTCACCGCGGGTGCCGGCGGACTCGCCGAGAGGATGGCCGCCGGACTCGACGTCCGGCTGGCCCGCCCGGTGACCGCGATCACCCGCACGCCCGACCACGTCGTGGTCGACACCCCGGGCGGCCCGATCCGCGCGGACCACGCCATCGTGGCCGTGCCGCCCCCGGTCGCCGCGGACATCCGGCACACCCCGCCGCTCCCCGCGGACCGCGCGGCGCTGGAGCGCGGTACCTTCATGGGCACCGTCTACAAGGCGATCGCCGTCTACGACACCCCGTTCTGG
The DNA here is from genome assembly GCF_003002095.1 of Allonocardiopsis opalescens. Taxonomy (GTDB): domain Bacteria; phylum Actinomycetota; class Actinomycetes; order Streptosporangiales; family Streptosporangiaceae; genus Allonocardiopsis; species Allonocardiopsis opalescens. The sequence continues at coordinate 385,781 of NZ_PVZC01000008.1, forward strand.
CGCGCGGCCGGCCTCAGCGGCGAGGTCACCGCCATCGATTCACCGGTCCCGGCGATCACCGACGTCTCACCGCCCGGCGGCCCCGGCCACCTCGCCGTACTCGTCCCCGGCCGGCGCGCCCGCGCCCTCGCCGCGATGACCCCGGGCGAACGCCGGAGCGCCGTGCTGCACGCCGCCGCCCGGGCGCTGGGCCCCGCCGCACACCACCCCGTGGAGTGGCACGAGAAGGCATGGCACGAGGACCCGCACGTACGCGGCGGCTACTCGGCCCTTCCCCGGGTGGGCGCCCTCGCCGCCTTCACCGCGCCGCCGGTGCCCGCGGGCCGGGTCCACTGGGCGGGCACGGAGACGGCCCGGACCTGGACCGGATACCTGGAGGGCGCCGTCGAGTCCGGGCTGAGAGCGGCGGGCGAAGTGCCGGTCTGACCGGCCCTGCCGTCCGGCCGCGCACCGGGGGACCGGCGCCCGTCAGTCGCCCCGCCGGCGCAGCGCGGACCGCTTGTGGACGGCCTCGCCACCGCTCTTGTCGCTGCGCACCAGGTACTGCGGTTCGTCTGCTGAGGCCCGGACGGTGCGGCCGGCGAGCTCCGTGTCCTGAGTGATCTTTCTCAGTACCTCGCCCTCGGCGGTTCCGCCGTGGCTGCTCCACTCCACCCGGTCACCCTTGCGCAGTTCGTCCTTCGGCATCGGTCCCCCACCGGTATCGCCTCGCGGCCGGGCATGGGCGGCGAGCCGCCCGCTCCCGGGAACGCCGCTCCGTCATGCGCCGCAGTTACCCGCCCTCGCGCGGGCCACGCGCGGCCGGCCGGACGAGCTCGCAGGTCGCCGGGGGGTTCGCCCCAGGCGCCGGGGGTAGCCCGCGTCGCATGACGACTGCGCGCCCACGGGCCGACACGTCCGTCGCCCGGCCGATCGAGTACCGCGCGGGGACTGTCTCCCGGCCTCCGACGGTCAGAGCCGGGTCAGCGGCTTCGTCGCGTACGTCGACACAGCGGCCTTCCTGAGGTCTGAGACCTCGGCCGGATGACCACGGGAACGGGGCAGGAGGCGACGCGGTGCCCGAAGGACACATCGTGCACCGGCTGGCACGTGAGCTGGCGGCCGACCTCGGCGGCCGGCGGCTGTCGGCGGCTTCGCCGCAGGGCCGGTTCGCCGCGGAGGCCGAACGGGTGGACGGCACGGTGCTGCGGCGCACCGAGGCGTACGGCAAGCACCTCTTCGTCGAGCTGTCGTCCGGCGATCGCATCCATGTCCATCTCGGCCGACTGGGCAAGTGGCTCCGCTCGGCGGAGGCGGGGCGGGCGCTCCCCCAGGTGCGGCTGCGCCTGGCGAGCGGCGGCGTGGCCTGGGACCTGATCGCGCCGGCCCGGTGCGAACTGGTGGACGCCGCCGCGGTGGCGGCCGTCGTGGACACGCTGGGTCCGGACCCGCTGCGCGCCGACGCGGACGCCGATGCCGCCGTAGCGGCGCTGGCGGCGGCACCGGGCGCCATCGGCGCGGCCCTGCTCGACCAGTCCGTCGTCTCCGGTGCCGGCAACGTGTTCCGCAGCGAGGTGCTGCACGCCGTCGGCATCGCGCCGAACCGGCCGTCCCGGGCGCTCAGCGCCGCCGAGGCCCGCGCGATCTGGACGACGCTGCACGGAATGATGGCGCGGGCGGTCGAAGACGGGCGGATCATCACGGTCGACGCCGCCGACCGGGCGGCGGTGCCCGAGGACGAGGCGCGCAAGGTCTACAAGCAGACCCGTTGCCGGGACTGCGGCGCCCCGGTCGTGACCGGCACGGTGGGCGGGCGCACGGCGTACCACTGCCCGCGCGAGCAGCCCGGGTGAGGACCGCGCCCGGCGCGCGGGCTCACAGAGCCGCGCCGGCGGCCGTTCCGACGACCCCACCGCCGTGCCGGCGGCGGGACGATCGATCCCAGGCCCACCACCGGCGCATTCGGGTCATACCGACGCGGGACGATCGCTCTCACGCCCGCCACCAGGGCTTTCGGGTTATGCCGACGCGGCCCGGGTACCCGCTGGAGCGTGCAGACCTTTCTGCCGTACCCCGACTTCGCGGAGACGGCCGCGGTGCTCGACGCGCGCCGGCTGGGCAAGCAGCGGGTGGAGGCGCTGCAGATCCTGCGGGGTCTGACGGTGCCCGGGTACGGCTGGCGGCACCATCCCGCGGTCAAGATGTGGGCCGGGTACGAGGAGGCCCTGGTCCGGTACGGGCTGGAGATCTGCCGGGTGTGGAGCGCCCAGGGCCGCGCCGACACCTGCGCCACCTCGCTCACCACCGAACTGGCGAGCCGGTGCGGTGTGTCCCCGGTGCGGCCGCAGCCAGAGCTGGCGGCGGCCCGCGAGCTGCCGCCCTGGCTGGGCGATCCGGCACTCCACGTCAGCCACCAGGCGGCGCTGCTGCGCAAGGACCCGGGCCACTACGGTCCGCGGTTCGACGCGGTCCCCGACGACCTGCCGTACGTCTGGCCGCCCTCGGACCGCCCTCCGGCCTGCCGGCCCTCGGAGTAGCGCGGGAGTCCGAGACCGTCCGGGCGGGTGACGGCGCCGGTTCCGTCCGCGAGCGGCGTGGCCGGGCGGACGTGCCGGCGCCGCTCCGCCGGCGTCCTCCGGGACACGAGGGTCCCCGAGGACGCGGGCCACGGCCATGGGCGAGCACGCCGCCGGTGCAATGGCGGCACGCTCGGCCCCGGTCGTCGCGGTCAGCGGGCGTCGGGCGCGGCGGCCTCGGTCAGCCGCCCGTCGTCGAGCCGCAGCAGCCGCCCGACGTTGATCTCGGCCAGGAAGCGCTCGTCGTGGCTGACCACCACGAACGCGCCCCGGTAGGCGTTGAGCGCGCTCTCCAGCTGCGCGATGCTCACCAGGTCGAGATTGTTGGTCGGCTCGTCCAGCAGCAGCAGCTGCGGGGCCAGCTCGGCGTACAGGACGCAGGCGAGGGTGGCGCGCAGCCGCTCCCCACCGGACAGCGCGCCGACGGGGAGCTGGACGCGCGGGCCGCGGAATAGGAAGCGGGCCAGCAGGTTCATCCGCTCCGCCCGGGGCATCGCGGGTGCGAACTCGGCCAGGTTGTCGGCCACCCCGCGGTCGAGGTCGAGCAGGTCGAGCCGCTGGGACAGATAGGCGGCCCGCCCCGCGCGCCGCAGCTCCGCCGCGCCGTCCGGCTCCAGATCGCCGTTGACGATCCGCAGCAGGGTCGACTTCCCGGCCCCGTTGGGCCCGGTCAGCGCGATGCGCTCCGGCCCCCGGACCGCCAGGTCGAGACCGTCGCCGGCGTAGAGGTCGCGGCCGCCGCGCCGGACCTGGAGCCCTTCGCCGAGGAACACCGTGCGCCCGGCGGGCACGTCGGTGCCGGGCAGTTCGAGCGAGATCCGCTGATCGTCACGGCGGGCCCGCTCGGCCTCGTCCAGCCGGGCCTGGGCGGCGCTCACCCGCGCGGAGTGCATCTCGTTCGCCTTCCCCGCGGAGTTCTGCGCGTCGCGCTTCATCGTGCCGGCGAAGATCTTGGGCAGCCCGGCGCTGCCCAGATTGCGGGCCGCGTTGCCCGCCCGGCGCGCCGCGCGCTCCCTGGCCTGCTGGAGTTCGCGCTTCTCCCGCTTCAGCTCCTGCTCGGCGTGGCGGACGTTCTTCTCGGCCGCCTCGCGCTCGGCCTGGACGGCCTCTTCGTAGTCGGTGTAGTTCCCGCCGAAGAAGCGGACGTCGCCGCGGTGCAGTTCGGCGATGCGGTCCATCCGGTCCAGCAGCGCCCGGTCGTGCCCGACCAGCAGCAGGCACCCGTTCCAGTCGTCCAGCACCGCGTAGAGCCGGCGGCGCGCCTGCGGGTCGAGGTTGTTCGTCGGCTCGTCCAGCAGCAGGACGTCGGGCCGCGCCAGCAGCCGCGCCGCCAGCCCGAGCGAGACGATCTGCCCCCCGCTGAGCGTGTCCAGCCGCCGCCCGTACTCCAGCCCGCCGAGCCCCAGCCGGTCCAGCTGCGCACGGGTCCGCTCGTCGATGTCCCAGTCGGTGCCGATCGTCGTGAAGTGCTCCTCGCTCACATCGCCGGCCTCGACCGCGTCGATCGCCGCCAGCACCGGCGCGATCCCCAGCACCTCGGCCACCGTCATCTCGGCCGCCAGCGGCAGCGTCTGCGGCAGATACCCCAGCGTCCCCTCCACGGTGACGCTCCCCGCGCGGGGCCGCAGCTCCCCGGCGATCAACCTCAACAGCGTGCTCTTCCCCGCCCCGTTGGGCGCCACCAGGCCGGTCCGCCCACCGGGCACGCTGAACGACAGCCCTTCGAACACCGGCGAATCGTCCGGCCAGGAAAAAGACAGATTCGAGCACACGACAAAAGCACGAGACATCGAAACAGACCTCAAAGAGTGGAAGCGCGCGCACCAGGCGCCAACGCGGCAACAGGGACCAGAAAACGACAAAAAGACCGCCCGGCGAACCAGCGGCGGCCCCAGGGCCTGTCACCCTGAGATGTCGTCGTCCCCTACCACGTCAGTCCTCCAAACCGAGATCACCAGCCTGCACCCTACCCGACTCCCGTCCCCCAAGCCCGGACCTCACCCCCGATCCGACGTCACCGGCCTCCACCCCCACAACGCGAGGCCAGACCTCAACCCACCCCGGTGGCAAAGGACGCAGCCCCACACGCGAACAACGGTGCCCCGCCCACCAGGTTGAGTCCGCCCCACACCGTGGAGGCGAGACCTCAACGACACGCGCCGGGGGCAAGGGGCACAGCCCCACACCCGCGAACAACGGCCCATCACCCACCCGATTCGATCCACCCCACATCGCCGAGATGAGACCTCAAGAATGTGCGGGGGCAAGGGGCACAGCCCCACACCCGCGAACGACGACCGGTCGCCCACCAGATACAACGAACCCCACATCGTTGCGGTGAGCCCGAACGATGTGGGGTGGCGGGGGTCCAGGGGGGCGGCAGCCCCCCTGGTGTGGGGGGCTCCGGGGGGCCATGCCCCCCGGACCAACACAAACAGACGACCCCGCGAGTTGGCCAACGGCCAACGAGCAGGGTCGCCCAGAGGATGGAGCTACGGGGATTCGAACCCCGGACCTCTTGCATGCCATGCAAGCGCTCTACCAACTGAGCTATAGCCCCTTGCGGTGGTCCAAGCGTACCGGAGGTTGGGGGGCGTCTGGACCGGGTGGCCCGCCCGGCCCCGCGGCCGGGCGGGCTTGGGGTCAGCGCTGGTCGGCGGGGGTGTTGATCTGTTCGGCGATGTCGTCGGCGTAGGTGGTCACCCGGGTGTAGGCGCCGGGGAGGCCGGGCCTGGCGCAGCCGGCGCCCCAGGAGACGACGCCGGCGAGGGTGTTGTCGATGATGAGAGGGCCGCCGCTGTCGCCCTGGCAGCTGTCGACGCCGCCCTCGTCGTAGCCGACGCAGAAGTAGGACTCGATGTCGTACAGGAAGCCGGCTTCGGCCAGGGCGTCGGTGCACTGCTGGTCGTCGACGGTGGGGGCCTGGGCCTGGCGGAGTATCGGGGAGCCCTCGCCGGAGCCTTCCCGGGTGTCGCCCCAGCCGAGGACGCGGCTCATGGTGCCGGGCTCGTAGAGGTCGGTCTGGTCGGGGGCGGCGTAGGCGATGGGCCGGTAGGGCATCTCGCGGTCCAGGGTGAGGACGGCGATGTCGGCGGGCGCCTGGACGTAGGGTTCGTCGGCGTGCGGTTCGTCGCGGCGGGGGGCGGGCGGGGCCGGCTCTTCCGTGGTGGTGGCGTCGGTCTGGGCGGCGGCCTCGAGGTAGTCGGGGTGCACCCAGATGTCGACGACGTCGCGCACGGTGCCGGCGTTGGTGCGCAGGTCGGTGCGGCCGCCGATGACCTGGACGTCGGAGGGGGTCACGAAGTCGGCGCAGTGCGCGGCGGTGACGACCTTGTCGGACGCGACGAGGGTGCCGCCGCAGGCCTGCGCGGACGGGCTGTCGGGATAGAGGTCGGGGTAGCTGATCGCGACGACCCACGGGTAGTCGTCGGTGCTGGCGGGGCCGCCGCCGACGATCATCGGTTCGTGGGTGGGCCCGGCGTCGGGGCTGTCGGCCGCGGCGGCCGCGACCGGTGCCGCGGCGCCCGCGGCCAGTACCGCGAGCAGGCCGACGCCGGCGAGGAGCAGGCGGCGCGGGGATGTCGTTCGCATGGGGGCGGCCCTCATTTCCTGATGTTCCGTCACAAGAACCCGGCGAGGACCGCCGTTCGATGATTACCGAGCGGAGCGATCCGGTCACCGACGACAACTTTGCCAGTTCGGAGCCGTCTTCGCCCGCCCGCCGCACAGACAAAGCCGAACTTTCCTGACCGACAGTGGTCATCGCGTCACGGACAGCGCGGGCCGCTGCGCCGCCGCGCCTGTCACGGCGCTCAGAGCTGCGGCGCCTGCCCCACCGGACGGATCAGGATCTCGTTCACGTCGACCGCGGGCGGCTGCCCGACCGCGTACAGCACGGCCCGCGCCACGTCGGCCGGGTCGAGCTTGGGGTCGCCGGCCCGGTCGGCCGGGATGCCGCCCGTGTCCACCAGGCCCGGCAGGACCAGGCTCACCCGCACGCCGGTGCCGACGCACTCGGCGCGGATGGACTGCGCCAGGCCGGTCACGGCCCACTTCGTCGCCGCGTAGAGGTTCCCCGGCCGCACACCGCGGCCCGCCGCAGACCCGGAGATGACGAAGTGCCCGCGACTTCGCACCAGCTCGGGCAGCGCGGCGCGCGCCGCGATCGCCGGGCCGTAGACATTGGTGAGCACCATCTCCCGCCACTCCGGCGGCGGCGCGCCCCGGGTGCCCAGGAACGAGGTGTCGACGCTGACGCCCGCGTTGGCGAAGGCGACGTCGAGCCGGCCCCAGGTCCGCACCACCAGCCCCACGGCCTCGCGCACGGAGTCCCAGTCGGCGGCGTCGCAGGGCACGGCCAGCACCCGGTCGGGCGCCGCGATCTCCTCCGCCAGCCGGTGCAGTCCGGCCGCGTCGCGGGCCAGCAGCGCGACGCGGTGCCCGGCGCCGGCGGCGAGCCGCGCGGTGGCCGCGCCGATGCCGCGCGAGGCGCCCGTGATCAGGAAGGTTCCGCCGTCCACCGGGGCAGCGTAGCGCCGGGTGGAAGGCCGGTGGCAACGGTGCTCCGAACGCGTAAGGTGTGGGTGTCGAGGGCCGTCGAGAGATCCCCGTCACTCGGGGAATTGCGCCGCCGTCCTTCGCGGCTGTAGATCGCGGACCCAGGAATTCGGGAGTAGTGCCATGGGGCAGGGCGTCCACGTACAGGAACTGATGGGCATCGGCAAGCGCTACGACATCGACACCGGCGACCGCTCCACCCGCGTCTCGGTCGTCGTCCGGCGCGACGGCACCCGCGACCTCTACGTGTTCACCTCTGACTCCGAGGAGCCCACCGCGGTGCTCGAGCTGGACGAGGAGCACGCCCGCAAGATCGGTGCCGTGCTGGCCGGTACCTTCTTCGAGGCGTGAGCCAGATCCCACCGCCGGCGGGCAAGGTGTCCGCTCCCCTCGTTCCTTCCCTGATGACGTGAGGACGGACGACCATGCACGGTGAGCTGCTGAGCCTCGGTGCACTGATCCTGATCGCCGCGCTGATCGCCCGGCTCGGCCGCCGCTTCGGCCTGCCCACGGTGCCGTGCTACATGATCGCCGGCATCGTCTTTGGACCCGGCACCCCCGGGCCCACCCTGATCGAGCACCCCGAGGACCTGAGCCTGCTGGCCTCCCTCGGCCTGGTGCTGCTGCTGTTCCACCTCGGCGTGGAGTTCCCGGTCGAGCAGGTGCTCGGCAGCGGGCGGCGGCTGTTCGTGGCGGCCGGCTGCTACATCGGCCTGAACGTCACGGCCGGCCTGGTGTTCGGGCTGGCGCTGGGCTGGGGCGTGCCCGAGGCGCTGGTGCTCGCCGGCGCGCTCGGCATCTCCTCGTCCGCGATCGCCACCAAGCTGCTGATCGAGATGCGCCGGCTGACGAACGCGGAGACGCCGGTCATCCTGGGCGTGATCGTCATCGAGGACCTGTTCCTCGCCTTCTACCTCGCCCTGCTGCAGCCGGTGCTCTCCGGCGCCGAGTCGCCGCTCCTACTGGCCAGGGACATCGGCATCAGCTTCGGTTTCCTGGTGCTGCTGTTCGCGGTGGCCCGCTACGGCGCGCGGCTGATCGGCGCGCTGATCCACAGCCACGAGGACGAACTGCTCGCCATCGGCATGGTGGGCCTGGTGGCGCTGGTGGCGGGACTGTCGGCCGACGTCGGGCTCTCCGACGCGATCGGCGCGCTGATGATCGGGCTGGTGGTCTCGCGCACCTCGGTGCGCGACCGGGTGGAGCGGCTGGTGCTGCCGCTGCGCGACGTGTTCGCCGCGGTCTTCTTCGTCGCCTTCGGCCTGAGCATCAACATCGCCGACCTCGGCCCCGTCGTGGTGCCGGTGCTGATCGCGGTGGTGCTGACCGTGCTCACGAACGTCACCTCGGGCTTCATCGCGGCCCGCCTGTACGGCTTCAACCAGCGCGCGGCCGCCAACATCGGGCTGACGGTGCTGGGCAGGGGCGAGTTCTCCCTGATCCTGGCCACCCTCGCGCTCGCCGCCGGGCTGGACGAGCGCGTCGGCCCCTTCGTGGCGCTGTACGTGCTGATCCTGGCCGTGCTCAGCCCGCTGCTGGCCTCGCAGTCGCGCTACCTGGCGCGGGTGATGCCCGACCGGCTGCTCAACCCGAACTGGCGCTACGTGCGCGAGGAGACGATCAGCACCGCCTGCACCCATCTCGACCAGATCCGGATCGAGAACACCGACATCGACTACTGCCAGGCGTGCGGGGAGGACGGCGAGTGGGTGGAGCTGCGGCTCTGCACCAGCTGCGGCTTCGTCGGCTGCTGCAACGACTCCCCCAACCGGCACTCCGAGGCCCACTTCCGGGAGACCGAGCACCCCATCATCGAGTCACTGCAGCCGGGCCAGGGCTGGGAGTACTGCTACGTGGACGAGACCCTGGTCCGCGAGCCGATGGGCAGCAACCGCTCGGAGAGCCGCTCCGAGAACTGAGCGCCGCGGCTACCCGGCCGCGAGCCCGTCGAGCCAGCCGCGCACGACGGCGCGCAGCCGCTCGGGCGGCATGCGGTCGGGGAAGCTCACGGCCTGGAGGGTGACGCCGTCGAGCAGCGCGCTCAGCTCGGCGGCGGCGGCCTCGGCGTCGGTGTCCGGCACCGCCTCGCCCGCCTGGACCAGGCGGTCGACCGCCTGCCTGCACAGGGCGAGGGCCTCGTCGTACATCGCGGTCACCGTGTGCCGGTACTCCGGTACGGCGCGGGCCTGCACCATGTAGGCGAGGACGACGCGGTGCTCCTCGCGGCTGGCGTCGTCGAGCGGGAGCAGCGCCCACATCATGTCCTCGATGACCTGGCGCGGCGGCCGGCCGCGGTCGACCTTGGCCAGCCGCGCCTCCATCCGCTGGTCGATCAGCTCCAGCGCGTAGGCGCGCAGCGCGCTCTGGGAGCTGAAGTAGTGGCGCAGCGAGCCGGCCGAGAGCCCCGCCTCGACGGCGACGGCCCGCACCGAGGCCGCGCCGAAGCCGTCTCGCACGATGACCCGCCAGACGGCCTCGGCGACCGCCTGCCGCCGCTGCTCGGCGTCGACCTTCCGTGGCACAGCCCCTACTATATGGCACACTCGTACTAGTACACTCGTACCATGACCGAGGCTCCTCCGCGCACCGAGCGGCCCGCACGCGAGCGGCGCGCTCTGCTGAGCGCCACCCTCACCGCCGGAGCCGCCGAGGTCGTCGACTTCATGCTGCCGCTCTTCGCGGGGGTCGGGCTCGGCGCGTCGGCCACCGAGATCGGCGTGCTGCTCGCGGTGGAGCTGGTGCTGTCGGTGCTGGTGCGCCCGCTCGCCGGCGTGCTCGCCGACCGCCACGAACGGAGCACGGTCGCGGCGGTCGGTGCGGCGCTGTACGCCCTCGCCTGCGCCGGCTACGCCCTGGCGCCCGGCTTCGGCGCGGCCCTGGGCGCGGCCGCGCTGAGCGGCGTGGGCGGCGCGCTGCTGTGGGTGGCGCTGCGCGCCCTCGCCGGCGAGCGGCTGGGCGAGGACTCCGGCGTGTTCGCCCGGCTCGCCGCCGCCGAGTCCACCGGCGGCTGGGTCGTCTTCGTCCCCGCCCTGTTCGTCCAGTCCGCGGTGGGCTACCAGGGCATGTTCCTCGGCCTGGCGGTCTGCTGCGCCTGGGCGGCGGCCGCGCTGCTGAGCGCCCCGCGCCGTGCCGCCGGCCCCGAGGAGGCCGAGCCGCCCGGCGACGCCGCCGACCCCCGCGCCGCCGCCGCGCTCGGCTTCGGCCCGCTGGGCCGCCGGCTCGGCCCGATGCTGGCCGCCGTGGCCGCCACCATGGCGGCGGAGGCGGCGATCGGCCTGCTGCTCCTGCTGCACCTCCAGCGCGGCTTCGGCCTGGAGCCGATGCAGGTCGCCTACGTCTTCCTGCCCGGCGCGATCGCGATGAGCGTGCTGCCCGAGTACCTGCACGTCCTCGTCCGCCGCTTCGGGCGGCGGACGATGCTGGCCGCGTCATCGGTGGCCAGCGCCCTGTTCGCGGCCGGCCTCGCCATCGCCCCGAACCCGGTGGTCATCGCGGTGCTGTGGGTGCTGTCCGGGGTGGCCTGGGCGGTGGTCATCCCGGTGCAGCAGGCGGTGATCGCGGAGGCGGCCGGGCCGCGCCGCCTCGGGCGCGGTCTGGGCCTGTACGAGTCCGCCTGCCTTGTCGGCGCGCTCTTCGGCTCGCTCGGCGCCGGGGCGCTCTACGACTTCGGCTCGTGGGCCTGGGCCGCCGTCGTCTGCGCCGCCGTCATCCTGGCCGGCGCGGTCATCGTGCCGCGAGCCGTGCGCGCCCTCGGCGTCCCCGACATCCCGTCCGAGCCACCGCCCGTTGAGGAGCCGGCGGACGGTCCGGAGGAGGCGGAGCCGGCGGCACGGCCGGCCGGCGGGACGGGCACGGACGCGGCCACCGCTCCGGAACCGGTAGGCGCCCGCCCGCCGCAGCAGGCCGGCACGGCCGACCCGCCGCTCGGCGGCGCCGCTCCGCCGCAGCGGGCCGGGTCGGCCGACACGCCGCCCGGCGGCGGCCCTCCGGCCGACACCCAGGCATCGCCCACCGACTCCGAGCAGGCCCCGACCGCCACCCCCACCCGGCTCCTGCTCGTCCTCGGCGCGCACACGGCGGTATTCGCCGCGGCCATCGCCCTGGCCCTGCTTCTGGTCCCCGGCATGACCGCCAACGCCCTGTTCGGCGTCAACACCGGCGGCCTCGACGTCCTGCTGCGCGACCTGCTCACCGGCCAGGGCAACCTGTCCGACCTCGTCGCCCTGCTCACCCGCGTCTGGATGGTCGCCTACGCCATCGACCTGGTGAGCACCCTCTGGAAGGCGGGCGCCGCCCTGGCGCGCCGCCGCCGAGAGCATGGCCGGCGTTGACCCGCCTTCGCCGATCCCGGCGACGCCGCCCGACCGCCGGACCGACCGGGGCGTCCGCGGATCCCGTTCCGGTCGAGAAGCTTGCGCAGCGCTCGCCGGTCAGGCCGGCGCCGGATCACCTTCACCGATCCGGCACGGCCGTCCTGCCCGAAGAGCCCATGCGACGCGCGTCCGTCCGTCAGCCTCGAGCGCTTTCACCACCCCGGCACGACTGTCCCGACCGGGACACCGACGCGGCGCAGGCCGACCCGGCGGTCAGCGCCGGATGACCTCCACCAGGCCGGCGAAGCTCTCCCGGCCGCGTCCGGCCGCGATTCCGCGCGCCGTCAGCGACTGCACCAGCCTCGGCAGCGCGGAGTCGACGCCCCGCTGCTCGCTGGTCCTGACCAGGTGCTCCATCAGCGGAGCGTCCAGTTCCAGCCACTCCTGGTCGCCCGGATAGGCCCGGTCGTCGATCTGCCCGGCGTAGCCCTCGATCACGTCGGCGACCGTCGTCCGCAGCCAGTGCGTGAGCAGCGGCGTCAGCGTGCGCGCGCCCACACCGTCGGTGCCGAGCAGCGCCGCCGTGTGCAGGTATCCCGTCAGCGTCGCCCAGGCCAGGTTCAGCATCGCGAGATCGTAAAGGGACGCCGTACCGGGGTCCGCCCCCAGGTAGGTGGCGCCGCCCAAGCGGGCCAGCACGGTTTCCCGGTCGCGGAACACCTCGGCGGCACCGCTGTAGACCAGCACCGTCTCGGGCTCACCGACGTGTTCGGGATGGCCCATCAGCGCGCCGCGCAGGTACCGGCCGCCATGGTCGGCCACCCGTTCAGCCGCCTCGCGCGCCTCATCACCGGTCCCCGAGGTGAGGTCGACCACGTCGCGCCCGGCGAGCCGCCGTCCGGCCCGGTCGAGCAGACCGAGCAGCGCGCCGTGGTCCTCGGCGCATACCACCACGAGCCGCGCACCGGGCGGCAGCTCGACCGCCCCCGCCGCCACCGGCAGGGCGACCGCGCCGCCCGCTTCCGCCAGCACCCGGCCCACCGCCGCGCCCCGCGCGTTGTCGCCGCCGACCACCGCCACCGCACCGGATCCGTCCGTCCCCGTGTCCATCCGCCGCCTCCTTCTCGCCGGTCCGCGCACCGCGGACCGATCCATCAACCTACGAAATGTAACTTACGTTATGTAGGTTAGCGGCACGACAAGCGGCCTCGGAACGGGGTCGCCCGACCTCCGAAGCGCAGGCACACGCCGCCCGCGGCTTCAGGACACCGTCGCAACGATGAGGCCGCGCTAACGGAGGCGAGCACAGGGGATGATCGCGTCCCGCTTCGACCAGCAGCCGGAACGGACGGCCGGACCTGCAGAGCGGAGCGACCACCGCGCTCCGCCCCGTACCAACAGTCCGCCGGGTAGGACACGGTGAGGATGCGGCGCCGGACGCAAGCGGGACGGAGCGCATGCGGCGCGGGACGCGAGCCGGACGGGGCGGCTGCGGCACGGGACGGAAGCCGCATGGGAAGCGGCGCGGAACGGAAGCGAGGAGGGAAACTCGGGGGAACGCGGCGCGAGAGAACGCGAACAGACAGAGAGCAGCCGGATCAGCGCCTCCGGGCGCCGTCCGGCGCGGTGAGGGCGCCGACGATGATCTCGGTGGACGCCGCCACCGCCTGGTCGCGGCTGACCCGCCCCGAGGCCGCCGCCCTGGCCAGCCCGTCCACCGTGCTGAAGACCCCGATCAGCAGGGCCAGATCAGCATCCCGCGACAGCGGCCGGTACGGCGCGAGCGCCGCCCGGAACTCCTCGATGTAGAACTCCTGCGAGCGCGACCTGACCTCGCGCGTCCGCGGGTTCCCCGACAGCGCCGCCAGCACGTCCTCGCACTCAGGCCCCGCGTCGAGCACCCCGTCGACGTACGCCCCCGCCAGCACCGCCGCCACGTCCTCCAGCGACCGCCCTCCGGTGCGCAGCGCCGCCCGGATCGTCCGCCCGATCCCTTCGTCATAAGCCGCGTACAAGGCCGTCAAGAGCCCTTCCCGCGTACCGAAGTGGTCGTACACCACCGGCCGCGACACCCCGGCCCGCTCGGCCAGCCGAACCAGGGTCAGCGCGTCGGTCCCCTCCCCGCGCACCACGTCCAAGGCCACCCGCAGCAGCTGCTCCCGCCGCTCTCCCCGCGGCAACCTCGCCCCCACGGCACCTCCCCGTCCCGACCGGCCACCCGAACCCTACGCCGCCGCACCGGACGGGAGGCGCAGGCCGGTCCCCCTCACGGGGTCACGCGCCCCCGGAGCGCACCAGCCGGTAGCGGGCGTGGGTCACCAGTTCGGTACCGCGAACCTCCACCGGCTCGAAGGTCAGTTCGCCCACCCCGTCGAACAGCCGCTCACCGGCTCCCAGCGTGAACGGCACCGTGTGCAGCCACAACTCGTCGATGTGCCCGGCCGCGAGGTACTGGTTGATCGTCGCCGCCCCGCCCGCGATCGCCACGTCCGCATCCCCGGCCGCCTCCCGCGCCCGCTCCAGCGCCGCCTCGATCCCGTCCGTCACGAAGGTATAGGTGGTCCCGCCCTCCATCACCAGCGGCTCCCGCGGATAGTGCGTCAGCACGAACACCGGCGCCCGGAACGGCGGCTCCTCCCCCCACCAGCCCTTCCAGTCCGGATCCCACTCCCCCCGCCCCGAAGCGAACATGTTCCGCCCCATCACATACGCCCCGGCCCCCAACTGCCCCGCGACCTCCGCCGCGTTCTCCTCCCCCCGCTCGAACATCCACGCATGCAAGCGCTCCCCCACCCCGACCCCGAACGGCTCCTCCAGACTCTGCCCGACCCCCGCCACAAACCCATCCAAGGAAACAGTGACCCCGCACCGAACCACCATCAATCCCTCACCCGTCCCTAGCCACCGACATCATCCGCCCAACCAAACCACCAAGCCCTCACCCACCGCCACCGATCACCCAAACCCCAACCCCCAAGAACCAAGACACAAAGCCCCCACCCACAATCCACACAGCCTCATCAGCCCCGACCCACCCCACACCCCAGGCACACCCTCAACGGCCCCCACCCCACACCGCCCAGCCCGAACCTCAACACCCAGCCGACAAGAGCCCCAAGCCCACACCCGACAACAACGGCCCAGCCCCCACCAGACCCGATCCACCCACAACGCCGAAGCCCAAGCTCAACGCCCAGGGGACGAAGGACCAAGCCCCACAGCCGCGAACAACGGCCCAGCACCGACCAGATCCCATCCTCCGCACACAACGCAAGGCCGGACCTCAACACGCGGAGGCGAGGGGCGGAGCCCCACAGCCGCGAACAACGGCCCAGCCCCCACCAGATCCAATCCACCCCACACCGCCGAGGCCCGACCTCAACACGCGGGGGGCGAGGGGCGGAGCCCCACAGCCGTCAACGACGGCCCGGCACCCACCCAGATCCAATCGACCCCACACCGCCGAAGCCGAACCGCAAGGCTTAGGGGGCGAGGGGCGGAGCCCCACAGCCGCGAACGACGGCCCGGCACCCACCAGTTTCAATTCCCCCCACATCGTCGAGGCCCGGGCTCAACGATCCTCCCCCCTCATCGCTGAGGTGGGCCCGCACGGTGGGGGGTCCAGGGGGGCGGCAGCCCCCCTGGTGTGGGGGGCTCCGGGGGGCCATGCCCCCCGGACCAACACAAACAGACGACCCCGCGAGTTGGCCAACGGCCAACGAGCAGGGTCGCCCAGAGGATGGAGCTACGGGGATTCGAACCCCGGACCTCTTGCATGCCATGCAAGCGCTCTACCAACTGAGCTATAGCCCCCTGCGGTTCAGCGGCTGTCACCGCTGAACGCGTTGTCGACTATAGCGGACGGCGGGGTGCGGGGCGAAACGGTTTGGGCCCTGCGGCCGTGGGGGTGGTGCTGGTCAGCGGTCGTCGCTGAGGAGGGGTTCTTCGGGGAGGGTTCCGGCGTTGTGCTCCAGGAGGCGCCAGCCGCCGCCGTCGCGGCGTTCGCCGAGGACGGACCAGTTGCAGTTGGACAGGGGGCCGAGGACGGCCCACAGGTCGGGGGGGAGGCCGATGAGGCGGGCGATGGCCTGCCTCAGGGCGGCGCCGTGGCTGGCGACGACGAGGAGGCCGTCGGGCGGGAGGGCCGCGGCGGCGCGTTCGATGGCGGCGCTGGTGCGGTCGGCGACGTCGGTGAGGGGTTCGCCGCCGGGGGGTTCCCAGCGGGCGTTCTCCTCGGGCCAGCGTTCGCGGATCTCCTGCCCGGTGCGTCCTTCCCAGAGTCCGCCGTAGCGTTCGCGCAGGCCCTTGTCGTAGTCGACGGTGTGGCCGGTGTGCTGGACGAGCGCGGCGGCGGTGTCGGCGGCGCGGCGGAGGTCGGAGGAGACCACGGCGTCGGGTCTGAGGGCGGCGAGGAGCCGCCCGGCGCGTTCGGCCTGGGCGCGGCCGGTGTCGTCGAGGGGGATGTCGGTCTGGCCCTGGAAGCGGTTCTCGGCGTTCCAGGTGGTCTGGCCGTGCCGCCAGCAGACGATGCGCCGGCCTTTAGACATCGGCCTCTCCCGCCATGCGGAGCCGCTGCCGGTGCTCGTTGTGCTGGGCGACGCCGCTGGGCAGCTGGAGTTCGGGGCAGTCCTTCCAGAGCCGTTCGAGGCCGTAGAAGCCGCGCTCCTCTTCGTGCTGGATGTGGATGACGATGTCGACGTAGTCGAGCAGCACCCAGCGGCCCTCGCGTTCGCCTTCGCGGCGGACGGGCTTGGCGCCGGCGTCGCGGAGGCGGTCTTCGACCTCTTCGACGATCGAGCGGACCTGGCGGTCGTTGGCGGCGGAGCAGAGCATGAACGCGTCGGTGATGACGAGTTGTTCGCTGACGTCGTAGGCGATGATGGCGTCGGCGAGCTTCTCCGCGGCCGCCTCCGCCGCGATGTTCACGAGCTCGATGGCCCGGTCGGTTGCGGTCACGATGGGTGTGCTGCCCTCCTGGCTGGTTCCTGGCCGTCCGGGTCACGGTACAGCCCGGTCTTGTTGATGTACTGCACGATGCCGTCGGGTACCAGGTACCAGATCGGTTCGCCGGCGCGCACGCGTTCGCGGCATTCGCTGGACGAGATGGACAGCGCGGGGATCTCCACCAGGCTGACTCCGCCCTGGGGGAGGCCGCGGTCCGACAACTGGTGCCCGGGGCGGTTACAGCCTACGAAATGCGCGAGCTTGAACAGGTCGTCGGCGTTGCGCCAGCTGAGGATGGCGGCCAGCGCGTCGGCGCCGGTGATGAAGAACAGGTCGACGTCGTCGCCGTGGTGGTCGCGGAGCTGGCGCAGGGTCTCGACGGTGTAGGTGGGTCCGCCGCGGTCGACCTCGATGCGGCTGACGGTGAACCGGGGGTTGGACGCGGTGGCGATGACGGTCATCAGGTAGCGGTCCTCGGCCGGGGAGACCGAGGTCTTGTCCTTCTGCCAGGGTTCGCCGGTGGGAACGAAGACGACCTCGTCGAGGTCGAAGAGGTGCGCGACCTCGCTGCCCGCGACCAGGTGGCCGTGGTGGATGGGGTCGAAGGTGCCGCCCATGATCCCGATGCGGCGCCGTCCGGGCGCTCCGCTGCTGCTTCGCATGCTGCCGACTGTAGCCGGAGGCCGGATCGGGACCGGGAACGCATACCCGACTCGGATCGTCGTAAGTAGCATGGCGAACATGGCGACAACACCTGACCGCAGCCGCGTCCGATTTCCCGGGATCAGCTCTCGGGCCTATGAGCACCCGGCGGATCGCGGCGCCCTGGTGGCGCTGCGCTCGCTCAGCGGGTTCGACACGATCTTCCGCCGCCTCTCGGGGCTGTTCAGCGAGCGCAGTCTGCGCCTGCTCTTCCTCAGCAATGCGGTGCGGGTGGACGAGAACCAGTTCCGCGACCTCTACGACTACGTGCGCGACGCCGCGTACATCCTGGACCTGCCCCGGGTCCCCGAGCTGTATGTCACGCAGAACCCCATCCCGAACGCGATGGCGATCGGCAGCGACCGCCCGTTCATCGTGATCAACACGGGTCTGTTCGACCTGCTCGACGCCGAGGAGCAGCGCTTCGTCGTCGGCCACGAGGTGGGCCACATCCTGTCGGGCCACGCGGTGTACCGCACGATGCTGCTGGCGCTGACGGCGCTGGCGCTGCGGGTGGCGTGGATCCCGCTGGGCTACATCGGGCTGCGCGCGATCGTGATGGCGCTGGAGGAGTGGTACCGCAAGTCGGAGCTGTCGTGCGACCGCGCGGGCGTGCTGGCGGGGCAGGACCCCGAGGCGGGCAAGCGCGCGCTGATGAAGCTGGCGGGCGGTTCGCGGCTGGCCCAGATGAACACCGAGGCCTTCCTGGAGCAGGCACGCGAGTACGACTCCGGCGGCGACGCCCGCGACGGCCTGCTGAAGCTGCTGAACCTGATGGGCCGCACCCACCCGTTCGCGGTGATCCGCTTCGCGGAGCTGGACCGCTGGACCCGCGAGGGCGAGTACTCCGCGATCCTGAACGGCAACTACCCCCGCCGCGAGGACGACAAGAACGCCAAGATCGGCGAGGAGGTCAAGAACGCGGCGAACTCCTACCGCGAGGCCTGGAACCGTACGGCCGACCCCTTCGTGGGCACGCTGCGCGATGTCGCGGGCAGCGCGGCCGAGGGCGCGGGCAAGCTGTTCGACGCGGTGGCGAGCCGGGCGCGCCGGGCCGGGAACGGCGAGGGCTCCGACCGCTCCAGCAACGGCACCTGATCCCGGGGGCGGTGTTCTGCCGGGAACCGCCGGACGGTGCGGCCGCGGGTGCGGCCGGACCGTCCGGCGGTTTCCTTTTGCACGGTGGGAGGTGGCGGGGTGCGGGTCACACGGGTGGTGGATCTGAGCCGCACGGTGGGGCCGCGGACGCAGGTGTACCCGGGCGACCCGGTGCCGTCGTCGCGTCCGCTGGCCACGGTGGAGCGCGACGGCTTCGCGCTGCACGAGGTGGTGCTGGGCTCGCAGAGCGGCACCCATCTGGACGCCCCGGCGCACTTCCGCGCCGACGGGGCGCCGGTGGACCGGGTGGATCCGGCCGACTGCGTGGGTCCCGGCGTGGTGGCCGACCTGACCGGCCGGGCGCCCCGGCATCCGGTGGACTGGCCGGAGCTGGCGCCGTACGCGCCGCTGCTCGGCCGGGGCACGGTGCTGCTGCTGCACACGGGCTGGGCGGCGCGGTACGGCACACCGGAGTACTTCGACCACCCGTATCTGACCGGCGCGGCGGCGCGGGGCCTGCTGGCGGCGGGGGTGCGGGCGGTGGGCGTGGACGCGCCGAGCGTGGACGAGACGCCGGGCCCGGGCGGCCCGGACGGCGGTGCCGCGGACTTCCCGGCGCACCGGGCGATCGCCGCGGCGGGCGGGGTGATCGTGGAGAACCTGTGCCGCCTGGAGCAGATCGACTTCCCCGACCCGCTGGTGAGCGTGCTGCCGATCCGGCTGGCCGGGCTGGACGGTGCGCCGGTGCGGGCGGTGGCCATGCGGATCGAGCCCTGAGGAAGCGGATCCGCCGCAGCAGTTGACCTCAACTTAGGTTGAGGTCACAGAATCGTGTGCATGGCGCTCACCGACACAGCGGCCCGTCGCGGCTACCGCGACCTGCCGTACCTGATCAGTCTGATGACCGGGGACGAGAAGCACACGGCGGCGGCCGAGTCGACACTCGACGTGCTCTGGGTGCTCTACGACCGCGTGCTGCGGGTCTCGCCCGGCACCGCCGAGGACCCCGACCGCGACCGCTTCCTGCTCTCCAAGGGCCACGGCCCGATGGCCTTCTACGCGGTGCTCGCCGCCAAGGGCTTCATCGGCGAGGACGAGCTGCCCGGCTGGGCCGGGGCCGGCTCGCGGCTCGGCCACCACCCCGACGGGCGGCTCGTCCCCGGCGCCGAGATCGGCAGCGGCTCGCTCGGCCACGGCCTGCCGCTCGCCGTGGGCACCGCGCTGGGCCTGCGCGCCCAGGGCCGCACCGCCCGCACGGTGGTGCTGGTCGGCGACGGAGAGCTGGACGAGGGCAGCAACCACGAGGCGATCGCGCTGGCCGGGCGGCTCGGCCTGGGCCGGCTGACGGCCGTGGCCGTGGACAACGCCTCCAGCAGGCACGGCTGGCCGGGCGGCATCGCCGAGCGCTTCGCGGTCGAGGGCTGGTCCACCGCCACCGTCGACGGACGCGACCACGGCGCGCTGTACCGAGCCTTCACCGACCACCCCGGCGACCGCCCGCACGCGGTGGTGGCCCGCATCCGCCCGGGAGGCGCGCGATGACGCACACGATCGATACGGCGGCACCCGGCCTGGCGCTCAGGCCCCGGCTCGGCGCGCACGAGCGCCCCGGCCCGGCCGTCCCGGCCGGCGCCGAAGCGCCCTTCGCGAGCATGCGGGACGCGTTCACGCACACCGTCTCGGCCGCGCTGGACCGCCGCGAGGACCTGGCGGTCGTACTGGCCGAGATCTCCGCCGACGCCTTCGCCGCGGCGGCCGCCGCCCACCCCGACCGCGTCGTCAACACCGGCATCAGGGAGCAGGCGATGGTCGGCGTGGCCGGCGGGCTCGCCCTCGCCGGGATGCGCCCGGTGCTGCACAGCTACGCGCCCTTCGTGGTGGAGCGCCCCTTCGAGCAGCTGAAGCTGGACCTGGGCCACCAGGGCGTGGGCGCGGTGGTGGTCAGCATCGGCGCCTCCTACGACTGGACCGAGGGCGGGCGCACCCATCAGGCGCCGGGCGACGTGGCGCTGATCAACACGCTGCCCGGCTGGACGGTGCACGTGCCCGGGCACCCGGTCGAGGCGGCCGAGCTGGTCGCCGACGCGCTGGCCGGAACCGGCCGGGTCTACGTCCGGCTGTCCAACCGCGCCAACGCGCTGGCCTGGCCCACCGGCGCGGGCTTCCAGCGGCTGCGGGAGGGGCGCGAGGGGGTGGTGCTGGCGGTGGGCCCCGCGCTGGACGCGGTCCTGGCGGGCACCGCCGGCCTGGACGTGACCGTGCTGTACGCCGCCACCGTGCGCCCCTTCGACGACGCGGGGCTGCGCGCGGCCGTCGCCGCCACCGGGGCGGACGGCGCCCGGATCGTGCTGGTGGAGCCCTACCTGCGCGGCACCTCGTCGCCGTTCGTGCACGCCGCCCTGGAGGACTCACCGCACCGGCTGCGCGCCCTGGGGGTGGACCGCGACGCCGAGCTGCGCCGCTACGGCACCCCGGCCGACCACGACGCCGCGCACGGCCTGGACGCGGCGGGCGTCCGGCGGTCGGTGCGCGACTTCCTCGGCGGCTGAGCGCCGTCCGCAGACCGGCGGCACCGGGACGTCCATGGTCCCCGTTCCGGTGCCGCCGACCCGCCCGCCGCGGCCCGTCAGCCGCCGGCCGGCGCGGCTCCCCCGGCGGCCAGCCCGGCGAGGAAGCGGTCGAGCAGCCGCAGCTGGCGCTCGGCCGGGATGTGCCCGGGGGCGAACAGCGCCTGCACGACCAGGCCGTGCGCGAAGGAGGCGGCCACCAGGGTGAGGTCGCCGGGGTCGGCGTCGGCGGGCAGCTCGCCGAGGCGCTGCGCCGCCTCGACATGGGCCCGCAGGCCCGTCCGCCACCGGGCGTAGCGCTCGGTCTCGCGCCCGCCCAGTTCGGGGTCGCTCAGGGCGGCGTCCCAGGAGCTCACCCAGACGCGGTTCATCGCGGTGGCCTCGGCGGTCAGCGGCAGCACGTCGAGCAGGGCGGCGCGCAGCGCGGCCAGCCCGGGGCCGCGCGGCGCCGTGCGCTCGCGTGCGGAGGTGTGCTCGTCGGCGACGTCCAGGGCATGGCGGAGCAGCTCGCGCTTGGACGGGAAGTAGTGGGTGAGCAGGCCGGTGCTGGCGCCCATCTCCGCCGCCACCGCGCGCAGGGTGAGCCCGCCGAAGCCCCGGGCGGCCAGCACCCGCCACACGGCGGCGGAGACGTCTCTGCGCCGGGCGTCGTGGTCGCCCCGAGCGGGCATGCGGGTCCCCCTGACCGTGGTCGGCTCCGATACGGCTATCATACGTACCGAACGTTTGTTACGTATCGGATCGGACGAGGTGCCCGCTCCTCGTCCCAGGCACGGCCGGAGGCCGCCATGCTCACCCTCCCCCTCGGCGACGGTGCCGAGCTGCGCGCGCTCGAACCCTGGAACGCCGAGGAGTTCGCCGCCTTCATCGAGCGCGAGCGCCCGGCCCTGGCGCCGTGGCTGGTGTGGGGCTCCACCATCGTCGACGCCGAGGGCGCCCGGGCGATGCTGCAGCGCTACGCCGACGAGCAGGCGGCGGGCCGGGGCCGCATCTACGGCATCTGGCGCGGCGGCACGCTGGTCGGCGGCACCCTCTTCCGGGTCTTCGACACCGAAGCGGGCGTGTGCGAGCTGGGCGTGTGGCTGGCGGCGGGCGAACGCGGCCGCGGCCTGATCACCAAGGCGTCGCGGCTGATGATCGACTGGGCCGTCCACCACCGCGGCATGGCCCGGGTGGAGTGGCGCACCATCCCGTCCAACGCCGCCAGCCTGGCGGTGGCCGAGCGCCTGGGCATGCGCCGCGACGGCCTGCTCCGCGGCGGCTACCCCTTCAACGGCGAGCGCCACGACGTGGAGGTCTGGGCGCTACTGGCCGAGGAGTGGCGCGCGGCCGGGCCGGCCGGCGCCGATTCGCCGGCTCACTGAAGGTCCGCGCGCCCCAGCGCCACCGCGACCGCGCGCCGCACCAGCTCGGGCAGCGGGCGGGCCGGCTCGCCGCCGCTGAGCGCGCCGCCCGCCACGGCCAGTACCGCGCCCACCACCGCGCCGGTGAGCGCGTCGGCGTCGGTCGCGTCCAGCCGGTCGGGGAAGGCGGCCAGCAGCAGTCCGCTCCACTCCCGCTGCAGCTCGGCGATGTCGCGAACCGCGCGGGCCCGCAGCTCGGGCACGGTCGCCATCAGCCGGGCGCGCACCGCCACCAGCTCGCCGTCCGCGTCGAGGCTGCCCGACGGGGCGGCGAGCAGGGCCTCCACCGCCTGGACCACCGCCTCCCCCGGCGTGGCCGCCGCCGTGCCGGCGAGCGCGTCGGCCAGCAGCTCGACGCGTAGCGCCCGGTCGGCGAAGACCACGTCCTCCTTGCTCGGGAAGTAGTTGAAGAAGGTGGCCCGCGACACCCCCGCCGCCGCCGCGATCTCGGGGACCGTGGTCGCCTCGTACCCCTTCGCCTCGAACAGCCGCAGCGCGGCGGCGACGATGGCGCGGCGGGTCTCCCGCTTCTTCCGCTCCCGCAGGCCCGATTCGGTCACCAGGAGATCTTAGCCCACATCCAAATTTAGACTGCGTCTAGATTTCTTGCTATAACGGTCCCATGGACACGCTCAAGGGGACCACCGCCTTCATCACTGGCGCCGCGCGGGGCGTCGGCCTCGGCATCGCCCGGAGTCTGGCCCGGCGGGGCTGCGCCCTCGCCCTCACCGACCTGGACGCCGAAGCGCTCGACACCGCGGCGGCCGAACTGGCCGCCACCGCCCGGGTGCGGGTCTTCCGGCTCGACGTGCGCGACCGGGCCGGCTTCGCCCGGGTCGCCGACGAGGCCGAGGAGGCGCTGGGCCCCGTCTCCGTACTGTGCAACAACGCCGGCATCGCCTTCCCCGAGACCGCCGAGGACATGGCCTACGAGCTGTGGGACCTGGCCCTGGACATCAATCTCGGCGGCGTCGTCAACGGCGTGCAGACCTTCCTGCCCCGGATGCTGGCGCGCGGCGGGCCCGGTCACATCGTGAACACCGCGTCGGCGGCCGGGCTGGTCGCGCGGACCGGGCCTATGTACACCGCGTCGAAGTTCGCCGTGGTCGGACTCTCGGAATCGCTGCGCGGGCAGCTGGAGGCGGCGGGGCACCCCGTCGGCGTCACCGTGCTGTGCCCGGGCGGCGTCGCCTCCGCCATCGGTGCCAGCACCCGGGCGGTCCTCGACGCGGCGCACGGCGGTCCGGCCTTCGAGCGCGCCCGCACCCGGCTGCGGCGGGCCGCGCCCGCCATCGACTCCACGCTGGCCGAGATGGGCGTGGCCCCGGACCGCGTCGGCGAGCAGGTCGCCGACGCCGTCCTCGCCGACCGCTCGCACGTGCTGACCGACCGCGCCGGGATCGACCTCATCCGGGCCAGGACCGCGACGCTGCTGGCGTCGATGCCCGCCGCGGACACCACCGACGCCACCTTCGAGCGGTTCCGATCGGCTGTGGGCGAGGACGGTCGCTGACCGCGCCGGTCGGTGTGCCCGCGCCGGCCTGGGAGGATGGCGGGCATGTCCGTCCGTGAACTCGTGGTCCTCGGCACATCGAGCGCGGTGCCGACCCGGCGGCGCAACCACAACGGCTACTTCCTGCGCTGGGACCGGCACGGTGTGGTGTTCGACCCGGGCGAGGGCACCCAGCGGCAACTGCGGCTGGCCGGGCTGTCCGCGCACGACATCACCCGCATCTGCGTCACCCACATGCACGGCGACCACGCGCTCGGGGTGCCGGGGCTGGTGCAGCGCATCGCCCGCGACCAGGTCGCGCACCCGGTCCTGGCCGCCTTCCCCGCCTCCGGCCGCCGCTACTGGGACCGGCTGCGGCACGCCACCGCCTTCGGCGACACCGACGTCATCGTGGAGCAGCCGGTCAGCGGGGCGCGGGCGCTGCTGGAGGGTGAGGACGACCTCGTGGTGACGGCGCTGCCGCTGCGGCACCGCATCGACACCTACGGCTACCGGCTGGCCGAGCCCGACGGCTGGCGGATGCTGCCCGAACGGCTGGCCGAGCGCGGCGTCACCGGTCCGGCGGTGGGGGTGCTGCAGCGCGAGGGCGAGGTCCGCAACGCGGCCGGGGAGCGGGTGCTGCTGGCCGACTGCGCCGAGCCGCGCCCCGGCCAGGTCTTCGCCTTCGTGATGGACACCGCGCCGTGCGCGAACGCGGTCCGGCTGGCCGAGGGGGCGGACCTGCTGGTGGCGGAGTCCACCTACCTGGAGGCCGAGGCGGCGCTGGCCGCCGACTACCTGCACCTCACCGCCGGCCAGGCCGGCCGGATCGCGGCCCGCGCCGGGGTGCGCACCCTGGTGCTCACCCACATCTCCGAGCGCTACGAGGCAGGCGACGACGCGCGCTTCGTGGCGGAGGCGGCCGCGGAGTTCGGCGGCGAGGTGGTGCTCGCCGCCGACCTCGACCGCATCCCGGTCCCCCGGCGCCGCTGACGGCCGCCGCCGGCCGGTGCGGTGGTGGCGCAGCCCATATTGAACCGACCTGTACAGAACCTGTTATGGTCTCCCCATGGCACGACCGAGGACCTTCGACGAGGAGCGCGCCGTCGACGCGGCGATGCGCACCTTCTGGCGCTCGGGCTACGAGGCGACCTCGACCCAGGACCTCTGCGAGGCGACCGGCCTCGGGCGCAGCAGCGTGTACAACGCCTTCAGCAGCAAGCGGGAGCTGTTCGGCACGGCGCTGCACCGGTACATGGAGCTGCGCACCGCCCGCACAGTCGACCTGCTGGCCGGCGAGGCGCCGATCCGCGAGAAGCTCCGCACGCTGCTGTGGTGGATCGTCGACGGCGACGCCGAAGAGCCGACCGGCTGCCTGGTGGTGAACTCCACCGTCGAACTGGCCCCGCGCGACCCCGAGGTCGCCGACGCGCTCCGCCGCGACCGCGAGCGGCGCTTCGAGGCGCTGCGCAGCGCCCTGGACGCCGCCCGGCGCGCCGGGGAGATCGCGCCCGACCGCGAGCCCGCCGCCCTCGCCCACTTCTTCATCGCCGCCATCAGCGGGATGAACGTCGCCGCCTGCGGCGGCGCCGACCGCCAGACGCTGGCCGCCATCGCCGAGACCGCGCTCAGGAGCCTGTGAGCCGGCCACGCCCCGGCGCGCGGGGACCGCCGCACGCCCCGATTCTGAACCAAGCTGTCCAAAACAAGGAGATCCGCGATGCCCCCTGCCGTCTACGTGCTGGGCCTGGCGATATTCGCCCAGGGCACCTCCGAGCTGATGCTGGCCGGCCTGCTCCCGGAGATGTCCGCCGACCTCGGCGTCTCCATCCCGGCGGCCGGGATGCTGATCTCCGCCTTCGCCCTCGGCATGCTGGTGGGCGCGCCGGTGCTCGCGGTGGCGACCCTGCGCTGGTCGCGCCGGACCGCGCTGCTCGCCTTCATGGCCGTCTTCGCGCTCACCCATGTCGCGGGCGCGCTGGCCCCCGACTACGGGCTGCTGCTCGCCACCCGGGTAGTCAGCGCCTTCGTCTACGCGGGCTTCTGGGCACTGGCCGCCACCACCGCGACCAGCCTGGTCCCGGCCGACCGGCGCGCCCGCGCGATCGGCGTGGTGACCAGCGGCCTGACCGTCGCCAGCATCATCGGCCTGCCGCTGGGCACCGTGATCGGCCAGCAGCTCGGCTGGCAGAGCGCCTTCTGGGCCGTGGCCGCCATGTCGCTGCTCGCCCTGGCCGGAGTCGCGGCCACCATCCCGGGCGGCCGCCCGGCCGCGGCGCAGGCGCCGAGCATCCGCGCCGAGCTGCGGGTGCTGGCCGACCCCTGGGTCTGGCTCGCCTACGGCACCACGATCCTGTCCATCTCCGCGCTGATGGGCACCTTCAGCTACCTGTCGCCGCTGCTCACCGAGGTGACCGGGCTGGCCGCCGCCTGGGTGCCCGCCGTGCTCGCCCTCTACGGGCTCGGCGCGTTCATCGGCATCAGCGTCAGCGGCCGCATCGCCGACCGGCGGCCCTTCGGGACCCTCTACACCGGCGTGATCGGGCTGATCGCCGCCTCGGTGGCGCTGGGCCTGGCGGCCGGATCACCGCTGCTCGCGGTACCGCTGGTGCTGCTGCTCGGCGGCTTCGGCTTCGGCCTGAACCCCGCGCTCAACGTCCGGGTCTTCACCCTCGCCGGCCAGGCCCCCACGCTGGCCAACGCGGTGCACGTCTCCGCCTTCAACGCCGGCATCACCCTGGGCCCGCTGCTGGGCGGGCTGGCCATCGACGCGGGCGCCGGCTTCACCTCGCCCACCTGGATCGGCGCGGGCCTCGGCGTGCTGGCCCTGGGCGCGGTCGCCCTGGCCGCCCGCGGGGCGCCGCGCACCGCGGCCGTGCCCGCCGTCCCGGCGGCCGAGCGGCCGGCACCGGTCCCGCAGGCCGAGCCGCCTGCCTGAGCACGGCGGCGCCCCCGGCACGGGGCCGGGGGCGCCGCACCGCTACCGGGTCTGACCGTCGCCGGTGACGATGTACTTGGTGGAGGTCATCTCGGTCAGCCCCATCGGCCCGCGCGCGTGCAGCTTCTGGGTGGAGATGCCGATCTCGGCGCCGAAGCCGAACTCGCCCCCGTCGGTGAACCGGGTGGAGGCGTTCACCAGCACGGCGGCGGAGTCCACCCGCGCGGTGAAGTAGCGCGCGGTCGGCTGCGAGCGGGTCACGATCGCCTCGGTGTGCTGCGAGGAGTACCGGCGGATGTGCGCGATCGCCGCGTCGACCGAGGGCACCACGGCGGCCGCGATGTCGTAGGAGAGGTACTCCTCCGCCCAGTCCTGCTCGGTCGCCTCGGCCACCGGCACCCCCGCCGCCTCGCCGTGGCCGCGCACCGCGTCGTCGCCGTGCACCGTGACGCCCGCCTCGTGCAGCTCCTTGAGCGCGCGCGGCAGGAACTCGGCGGCGATGCCGGCGTGCACCAGCACGGTCTCGGCCGCGTTGCAGACCGACACCCGCTGGGCCTTGGAGTTCAGCAGCAGCGAGACGGCCATGTCCAGGTCGGCGTCGGCGTCGACGTAGACGTGGCAGTTGCCGACGCCGGTCTCGATCACCGGCACCGTCGACTCGGTCACCACCGTGTTGATCAGCGAGGCGCCGCCGCGCGGGATCAGCACGTCGACCAGGCCCCGGGCCCGCATCAGCTGGTGCACGGACTCGCGCCCGGTGCCCGGCACCAGCTGGACCGCGTCCACCGGCACCCCGCCGTCGAGCCCGGCCAGCGCGTCGCGCAGCACGGAGACGATCGCGGAGTTGGAGTCATAAGCCGAGGAGGAGCCGCGCAGCAGCGCCGCGTTGCCGCTCTTGAGGCAGAGCGCGGCGGCGTCGGCCGTGACATTGGGCCGCCCCTCGTAGATGATGCCGATCACGCCGAAGGGCACCCTGAGCTGGCGCAGCTCCAGCCCGTTGGGCAGGGTCGAGCCGCGCACCACCTCGCCCACCGGGTCGGGCAGGTCGGCGACGTGCCGCACGGCGTCGGCGATGGCCGCGACGCGCTCCGCGGTCAGGGTCAGCCGGTCGACCATCGCCTCCGAGGTCCCGGCCGCCACGGCCCGGGCGACGTCGGTCAGATTGGCCGCGATGATCTCGTCGGAGCGGGCCACCAGGGCGTCGGCCATCGCGCGCAGCGCGGCGTCCTTGGCCGCGCGGGTCAGCGGCGTCAACTCGGCCGCCGCCTCGCGGGCGCGCAGCGCCACTGCGTGGACCTGCTGCTCGTCCCCCATGTCGGTTCTCCTCGTCTCTGCGTGTCTCGTCGTGGAGTTCGGTCGGCTCCCGGCGCGGCTCAGCTCGCGGCCAGGATCACCATGTCGTCGCGGTGCACGATCTCGCGCTCGTACTCGGGGCCCAGCTCGCGGGCCAGCCAGCGGGTGGACCGGCCCATCAGCTCGGGCAGCTCGGCGGCGTCGTAGTTCACCAGCCCGCGGGCGACCGGCACACCGCGGGCGTCGCACAGGTCCACCGGGTCCCCGGCGTGGAACTCGCCCTCGGCCCTGACCACGCCGGCCGGCAGCAGCGAGGCGCCCCGGCGGACCACGGCGTCGACCGCGCCGTCGTCCAGCCACACCCGGCCCCGGCCGGTGGTGGCGTGCGCCAGCCACAGCTGGCGGGTGGAGGGGCGGCGGTCCTGCGGGTGGAAGTAGGTGCCGACGGCCTCGCCGGCCAGCGCGGCCCCGGCGTTGGCGGCGGAGGTGAGCAGGGTGGGCACGCCCGCGCCGGTGGCGATCCTGGCCGCCTCCACCTTGGTGACCATGCCGCCGGTGCCCACACCGCGGGCACCGGGGCGGCCCAGCTCGACGCCGTCGAGGTCGGCGGGGTCGCGCACGTCGGTGATCGGCAGCGCGCCCGGCCTGCGCGGGTCGCCGTCGTAGAGCGCGGCCACGTCGGACAGCAGCAGCAGCGCGTCGGCCCGCACCAGGTGCGCCACCAGCGCGGCCAGCCGATCGTTGTCGCCGAAGCGGATCTCATGGGTGGCCACGGTGTCGTTCTCGTTCACGATCGGCACCGCGCCGACGGCCAGCAGCCGCAGCAGGGTGCGCTGCGCGTTGCGGTGCTGCACCCTGCGGATCATGTCCTCGACGGTGAGCAGCACCTGGCCGACGGTGAGGCCGTGCCGGGCGAAGGCGGCGGTGTAGCGGGCCACCAGCAGGCCCTGGCCCACACTGGCCGCCGCCTGCTGGGTGGCGAGGTCGCGCGGCCGGCTGGCCAGGCCGAGCGGGCCGATCCCGGCCGCGATCGCGCCGGAGGAGACCAGCAGCAGCTCGGTTCCCGCCAGTCTGCGCGCCGCCAGCACCTCCGACAGCCGGGTGACCCGGTCGGTGTCGATGTGACCGTCGGGGGTGGTCAGCGACGAGGAGCCGACCTTGACCACGATCCTGCGGGCCGCGGCCACGGGCGCTCGCGTGTCGGCGTGCACGGTTTCCGTCCTGGGGTTCGGGTGGTGGATGCGGACTGCCCGGCCCGGTGCCCCGCCCGCGTGCGGGCGGGGCACCGCTTCGCTCTCCCCCGGGGCGGTCAGCCGAGTCGCAGGTCGGTGCCCCGGGGGCCGAGCGGGAGGTCGTCGCCGGCGACGGTGGGGTCCCAGTCGAAGACGACGGGGTCGTCCTCGTCGCCGATGTACACCTCGGCGCCCTCGGTGGCGCCCGCCTTGGCCAGCGCCTCCTCGATGCCGAGCCGGGCCAGCCGGTCGGCCAGGTAGCCGACGGCCTCGTCATTGCTGAAGTCGGTCTGGTTCACCCAGCGGCGCGGCTTGTCGCCCTTGATCAGGAAGGCGTTCTCGCCCTTTCTGACCACCTCGAAGGGCACCTCGCGCATCGGGGTGGGCCGCAGCACGATCCGGGTGGGCTCCTCGGGCGGGCGCTGCGCGCGGGCGCCGGCCACCAGCCGGCCCATCTCGAAGGCGAGCTCGCGCAGCCCCTCGCGGGTGGCGGCCGAGACCCGCAGCACCCGCAGGCCGCGCTCGGCCAGCATCGGCTCGACCATCTCGGCCAGTTCGCGCCCCTCGGGCACGTCGACCTTGTTCAGCACCACGATCCGGGGCCGGTCGGCGAGGTCGAGCCCCTGCGCCGCGGAGTAGGCGCTCAGCTCCGCCTCCAGCGCCTCGAAGTCCGAGACCGGGTCGCGGCCGGACTCGTAGGTGGCGCAGTCGAGCACGTGCACCAGGGTCGAGCAGCGCTCGATGTGGCGGAGGAAGTCCAGGCCCAGCCCGCGGCCCTCGCTCGCGCCGGGGATCAGCCCGGGCACGTCGGCCACCACGAACTGCACCTCGCCCGCCTCGACCACGCCGAGGTTGGGCACCAGGGTGGTGAACGGATAGTCGGCGATCTTGGGCCGCGCCGCGGACAGCGCCGCGATCAGCGAGGACTTGCCCGCGCTGGGGAAGCCGACCAGGCCGACATCGGCGACGGTCTTCATCTCCAGCCGGACGTCGAGCCGCTCGCCCTCCTCGCCCTTGAGGGCGAAGCCCGGCGCCTTGCGCTTGGTGGAGGCCAGCGCGGCATTGCCCAGGCCGCCGCGGCCGCCCTGCGCCACGACCAGCCGGGTGCCCTCGCCGACCAGGTCGCCCAGCACCTCGCCGTCCAGGCGGGTGACCACGGTGCCGTCGGGCACCTTCAGCACCAGTTCGGCGCCGTTGGCCCCGGCGCGGTGGCCGCCCTGGCCGGGGCGGCCGTTGCCGGCCCTGCGGTGCGGGCGGCGCTGGTAGTCCAGCAGGGTGGTGGTGTCGCGGTCGACCTCGAGCACGACGTCGCCGCCCCCGCCGCCGTTGCCGCCGTCGGGGCCGCCGAGCGGCTTGAACTTCTCGCGGTGGATGGAGGCGCAGCCGTGCCCGCCGTCGCCTGCGGTGATGTGCAGGACGGCTTCGTCCACGAAGTCGGGCATCGCGCCCCTCCTGGTAGGTCGGCAGAGACAAAAACGCAGGGCGGACCCGTTACCGGTCCGCCCTGCTCACAACGTTTCGCCGGCGGAACTTACTCCGCCGCCGGGATGATGCTGACGGCCTTGCGGCCGCGCTTGGTCCCGAACTGAACCGTGCCCGCGGTGAGCGCGAACAGGGTGTCGTCACCGCCGCGGCCGACGTTGTCGCCCGGGTGGAAGTGGGTGCCGCGCTGGCGGACCAGGATCTCGCCCGCCTTGACGACGTGGCCGCCGAAGCGCTTGACCCCGAGCCGCTGGGCGTTGGAGTCGCGGCCGTTCCGGCTCGACGACGCGCCCTTCTTGTGTGCCATGACGCCTACCTCCCGTGGTCAGCCCCGTGGGAAGGGGGAACCTACTTGCCCTTGCCCTTGTCGATACCGGTGATCTTGACCTGGGTGTACTTCTGGCGGTGACCCTGGCGCTTCTTGTAACCGGTCTTGTTCTTGTACTTCAGGATGTTGATCTTGGGTCCGGAGGCGTCGCCCACCACCTCCGCGGTGACGCGGTAGGCGCCCAGCTCCGACCGGTCGCTGATGACCTCGCCGTCGTTGACCACCAGCAGCGGCGACCAGGTCACCGTCGAACCGACCTCGGCGGCCACCTTGTCGATGGTGACGATGTCGTCGACCGCCACCTTCTCCTGCCTGCCGCCCGCTCGCACGATCGCGTACACCGGGAAACTCACTTCCTACGAATTCGCCCCGCGATACCGCGGGGAAGTCTCACTGGCGCCGGGGCTCTCGGCCCGCCACACGCGGACCGGCCGAGACCACCCGAGCAGGGATGGCCGCCTGGACGCGGTCTGATGTGGGAACGCGGGGAGCGCACACCGATGAGCGCACTCCATGCACCGATAGCCCACTTTAGCACCCGCGGCGGGTGGTCGGTCCCGGTCGGCGGGGCGCCCGCCGACCGGGACCGGCGGGTCAGTCGCCGTCGTCGGCGGCGGAGTTCTCCGGCCCGGAGTCGGCCGGGGCGGCCGCCTCCTCGGGCTCGGGCGGCGGTCCGGCCGGGCGGCGCGAGCGGCGCCGCTTGGGCCGCTCCACCACCTCGGGCTCCGGCTCCGACAGGTCCAGCGGCTCGATCGGCTCGGCCGGCTGCAGGGGGTCGACCGGTTCGTCGGCATCGACCTCGGCGGTGTCGGCGTCGGCCGCCGACACCGTGGTGTCGGCCTCGGCCTCCGCCTCGGCGGCCTGCGCCTGGGCGGCCTTGCGGCCCTTGCGGCGGCCGTTGCCGCCGCCGTTGCCGTTGCCGCCGCCCGACGGCTGGTCGACCAGCTCGCCGGAGACGATCAGGCCGCGCCCGTTGCAGCAGTCGCACGGCTGCGAGAAGGCCTCGAGCAGGCCCTGGCCGACCCGCTTGCGGGTCATCTGCACCAGGCCCAGCGAGGTGACCTCGGCGACCTGGTGCTTGGTGCGGTCCCTGGCCAGGCACTCCAGCATCCGCCGCAGTACCAGGTCGCGGTTGCTCTCCAGCACCATGTCGATGAAGTCGACGACGATGATGCCGCCGATGTCGCGCAGCCGCAGCTGCCGCACGATCTCCTCGGCCGCCTCCAGGTTGTTCTTGGTGACGGTCTCCTCCAGGTTGCCGCCCTGGCCGGTGAACTTGCCGGTGTTGACGTCGATGACCGTCATGGCCTCGGTGCGGTCGATCACCAGCGAGCCGCCGCTGGGCAGCCACACCTTGCGGTCCAGCGCCTTGGCGATCTGCTCGTCGATCCGGTAGGCGGTGAAGACGTCGCGGTCCTCGTCCCAGTTGCGCAGCCGCTCGGTGAGGTGCGGGGCGACGTGCTCGACGTAGTCCTCGACGGTCTGCCAGGCGCCGTCGCCGGAGACGACCAGGCTGGCGAAGTCCTCGTTGAAGATGTCGCGCACCACGCGCACGGTGAGGTCGGGCTCGCTGTTGAGCAGCGCGGGCGCGGTGGCGGTCTTGGCCTTGCGCTTGATGGTCTGCCACTGGCCGGCCAGCCGGTTGATGTCGCGCTCCAGCTCCTCCTCGCTGGCGCCCTCGGCGGCGGTGCGCACGATCACCCCGGCGTTCTCCGGCATGACCCTCTTCAGGATCTGCTTGAGCCGGGTGCGCTCCTTGTCGGGGAGCTTGCGGCTGATCCCGGTCATCGAGCCGTCGGGCACGTACACCAGGTAGCGGCCGGGCAGGCTGACCTGGCTGGTCAGCCGGGCGCCCTTGTGGCCGACGGGGTCCTTGGTGACCTGCACCAGCACCGACTGCCCGGACTTCAGCGCCGACTCGATCCGCTTCGGCTGCCCCTCCAGGCCGGGGGCGTCCCAGTTCACCTCGCCCGCGTACAGCACGGCGTTGCGGCCCTTGCCGATGTCGACGAAGGCGGCCTCCATCGACGGCAGCACGTTCTGGACCCGGCCCAGGTAGACGTTGCCCACGTAGGACTGGTGGGTGGAGCGGTCGACGTAGTGCTCGACCAGCACGCCGTCCTCCAGCACCGCGATCTGGGTGCGGTCCTCGATCCTGCGGATCACCAGGTCGCGCTTGACCGACTCGCGGCGGGCCAGGAACTCCGACTCGGTGACCACCGGCGGACGGCGGCGGCCCTGCTCGCGGCCCTCGCGGCGCCGCTGCTTCTTGGCCTCCAGCCGGGTGGAGCCCTTGACGGACTGCACCTCGTCCTCGATGGAGCCCGCGGCTCGCGGCTCGCGCAGCTCGCGGACCCGCACCACCGTGTTCGGCGGGTCGTCGGGGCGCGGTGCGGCGGCGTCGCCGTCGGTGCCGGCCGAGCGGCGCCTGCGGCGGCGTCGGCGGCTGGAGCCGCCCGACGCGTCGGCATCGTCATCGCCGGCGGTGTCGGCCTCGGCGTCCTGAGCGGCGGCGGTGTCGGCCGGCTCGGCCTCGGCCTCGGCGGCGGCGCCGCGGCGGCGGGTGCGCCGGCGGCGGCCGCCCTCGGCGGGCTCGGCCGGGGTCTCGGCAGCTGGCTCCTCGGCCTGCTGCTGGTCCTCGAGCTGCTCATCCTCGCCCTTGCCGCGGCCGCGGCCCCGGCCGCCGCGGCGGCGCCGCCGGCGCGAGCCGCGCCCGGCGCCCTCGCCGTCGTCGTCGGCGTCGTCGTCGGAGTCGTCGGTGACGACGGAGTCGCGGGCGTCCTCGGAGCCGCCGTCGCGGTCGTCGTCGGCGGTGTCGGCGTCGAGCCCGCTGTCGTCGGTGTCGTCGCCGTCGTCGGCCTCGTCGTCGGCGTGGGCGGCGACGCCGTTCACCCGCCGGCCCGGCGCGGGCACCGGCGGCTGGAACACCACGACCGGCGGCTGGAAGGTCAGTGCGGGCCCGGCGGTGAGCCGGGTCTGCGGCGCCTGCTCCTCGTCGTCGGCGCCCTCGGCCGTGGCGAAGGGGTCGGGCGGCGGCCCGGCGGGACGGGTGACGGCGCGGCGGCGGGGCGCCTGCACGCGGCCCACCGCCGAAGCGGTGTCGTCGGCCTCGGCCCGCCGCTGACGCTCTTCGGTTGTCATCACTTCTTCTGCTTCTGGTCCTTCGGCGCTGCTGTCAGCATCGCCGGTCGGCTCGTTCTCGAGCATCCGGGTGGTCTCCCGTCAGGTCCCCGGGCGCCTCAGCGGTCAATGGGCCTCATGGCGGCGTGAGCGGCCATGCGGCCATTGCTTCCGTCTGACGCGCCGCGCGGGGACGCACGTTGTTTTCACACACGCCGACGCCATCGGGGCGCCGACGCGAAGTCGGTTGACAGTTCCCCGCCCTCGGGGCGGCCGGACTCATCGGTCCTGGCCTTCCCTGGCGAGGGGGTTGGCGATCACGCCGCTGGCCTCATCGAGCGGCCCCTGCGCCAGCCGGGTCACCAGAGGCGGTGACGGCGGCGCCAGGCCAGCCACCTGATGGAGGCCGGTCAGTACGTCGTCAGGTCGTACGGCAGGTGTCGTATGCCGGACAACCATGCGAATTATCGCATACGCGGACTGCGCTTCCCGCGTGCCCGCCGGCTCCACCCGCAGGTGGGCGACGGCGGCCCGTGTGTCGAAGCGCCTGCGGCCCTTCTTCGTCAGGCGCTCGACCTCGACGGTGTCGGCGGCAAGGAAGGCCGCGGCCGCGGTTCCGGCCCGCTCCGCGTCCACTCCCGGCAGTTCGATCCGCCAGTCGGAGGCGGTGAGCCGGTCGGCCAGGCTCCCCTCTCCGGCGAACACCGCGTCCAGCACATCGATTCCCTCGGGCATCGAGTCGTCGAGCGCGGCGCGGACCGTCTCGGGCGGCAGGTCCGCGCTGAGCGTCAACTCGAAGTACTCCGCCTCGCTGGCCACCCCGGTGGGCGCGGCGCCCGCATAGGAGATCTTGGGGTGCGGGCTGAACCCGGCCGAGTAAGCCACCGGCAGGCCGGCCCGGCGCAGCGCGCGCTCAAGAGCGCGCGCGATGTCGCGGTGGCTCGCGAATCTCATCCGGCCGCGCTTGGCGTACCGGACGCGGACGCGCTGAGCGGTCGGGGAGACGGCTGGTCCCTCGGGTGCGGGGGGCAGTGCTCTTCCGTCCTTTCTGTCCGGGCCCGGCGGGCCGTTGCGGCCGACCGATAGGTAATGGGTCGGTTACCAGGGTACGGCGCGTCCGGACGGGCCGGGGCCGGTGGCCGCCGACGGCCGGACCGCCGCTGCGGTCCGGTGCGGCGCCGGGTGGGCGTCCCGGCCGCGCCGAACATCATCGATCTTCCCGCGCCGCACGGAGTTCAAAAGTTCGGACGCGCACCGATAAGCGGCGGTTCTCGCAGGCAGTGCGCGCACGGAGCGCCGCCGCGGCGCGCGTCCGGTCCGGCCACGAAGAAAATCGCAGATTTCTCCGCAAAGTTGTCAACCCTCGCGGCAACCGGCTCGTCCTATCTACGTGCGGCCCGATGCGAGCGGGGCATCGGGCCGCACACCTTTCTCCACGGCCCTGCGCCGCGGCACTCCCCCGGGCCCGCCTCGGGAGTGGCCGGAATCGGCATGGAATACCCCCTTTCGACCAGCTCGCGCCGGTATTCTGCCACCGCCGCCCCTTTTGCGGCCTCTGTCCGCCGGACCCCCTAGGGGTTGAGAACACTGGTTGACGCCCAGCGGCCGCCCGTGCGCCCGCACTCCCTCACCCCGTGGCCCTCCGTCGACGGCGCCCGCGACGCCGCCGCGGTCAAGGAGCTGCGCGGCGGCGACAAGTCCGCGCTGTCCCGGATGTACGACGCCTACGCCGCGCGCCTGCACGACTACGCCGCCGCGCTGCTCGGCGACTACGCCGAGGCCCACGAGGTGGTCGCCGACACCTTCACCATCGCCAAGATCCACATCCACCGGCTGGCCGAGCCGGCGCGGCTGGGCCCGTGGCTGTACGCGCTGGCGCGCGCCGAGTGCCTGCACCGCGACGCCGACGGCT
Organism: Allonocardiopsis opalescens; assembly: GCF_003002095.1. Lineage (GTDB taxonomy): Bacteria > Actinomycetota > Actinomycetes > Streptosporangiales > Streptosporangiaceae > Allonocardiopsis > Allonocardiopsis opalescens. Next base: position 421,717 of record NZ_PVZC01000008.1, read on the forward strand.
TCACCCGCGCCCCCGGGCTCCCCGTCCCCTCCCCCGTGCGTGCCACGCCGCCCGACGGCGTCCCGCTCCCGGCCGGACTGGCCGACCTCATGTCGATGGCGACCCCGTCCGCGTCCGAGGGCGCCGAGGGCGCCGCCGACGACCTGCGCACCGCGATGGCGGCCGCCACGCCCGCCGAGCAGGAGGCGGTCCGCCTCACCGAGGTGCACGAGCTCGGCGTCGCCGAGCTGGCCGCGGTGCTGGGCGTGCGCGAGCAGCTCGCCGAGCAGCTGGTCGACGGCGGCAATGTCGCCTTCTCCGAGGTCGCCACCGCGCTGCTGCTGGCCCGCGCCCACCCGGGCGGCTGCCCGGAGCTGCGCGAGCTGACCGATCCCGACGCACCCGGCGAGGACTGGCTGAGCCCCGAGCACCGCAAGGCGCTCGCCCGCCACCTGGACCAGTGCGTGCGCTGCTGGCAGCGGCGCGCCGAGCGGCGGCTGAACGCCGACATCCGGCAGGCACAGCCGCCTCCGGTGGCGGTCCCCGACGACCTGCGCGAACTGGTGAGCACCACCGCCTTCGGCACCGGCCGGGTCCGCTACCGCGCCGAACTGGGCAAGCGCACCGGCCCCACCCTGGGCCCCGACGGCTTCCCCAGGCCGCGCACCGCCCGCCGCCGACTGCCCTTCGCGCTGGCCGGCGGCGCCGTGGCGGCGGCGGTCGCCGGCACCGTGATCGCGGTGCAGCTGGCCCAGGGCGCCTCGGTGGCACCGGTCTCCGAGGGCGCGTCGCCGCAGGACCAGGTCGAGCAGGTCAGCACGGCGCCGAGCCCGAGCCCCAGCCCCTCGCCGTCGGCCTCCGAGCCGTCCGCGGCGCCCTCCGTCCAGGTGCCCGCGCCCTCGGAGTCCGCGCCCGAGATCCCGGTGTACGTGCCGCCGGTGGTGGAGGAGGAGCCCGACACCACCCCGACCAGCGAGCCGCCGCCCGACCCGGATCCGGAGCCCGAACCCGAGCCCGAGGTGCCGGAAGATCCGAGCGGTGGGCCTACGACGGGTCCCGAGCCCTCCGGAGAACCCTCGGCCGGAGGAGTGGCCGCGCCCCGTTTCACCGCCGTGGACCGCCTCGTCACGGTTCTTCCCGTCTTGTGATGATGCGGTAGTGAACCAAACGCGCCGTGTTGTATGCGAACATGCAGGGGTTCTGTGAGAGACCCCAGACCTGCTCTGGGCGAGAAGGCGGCGGCTGATGGATCCGGAACGCGACACTGACGACGGGGGCACCACCGGAGGCGGCTCCGGTCTGCCCCCGCTGGACCGCGCACGCGACCGCGCGATCGTGGCGGCGCTGCGCCGCAACGACCGCTCGGCCCTCACCCGGCTCTGCGACGCCTACGCGGCCCGGCTCTACGACTACTGCGCCATCCTGCTGGGCGACCAGCACAAGGCGACCGAGGCCGTCGCCGACACGATCACCACCGTGTGGATCCACGTCGACGGCATCAGGGAGCCCGGCGAGCTGGGCCGCGTACTGTACGCGGCCGCCCGCGCCGAGTGCGCCTTCCGGCTCGACGCGGCGGCCGACGAGATCCCCGAGGCGCTGACCGAGCTGCTGTCACTCGCGTCGCCCTCCGACAACCAGCGCAAGTCCTCCCGGCGCGGCGGCCGCCGGTACGCCGTCAGCCGCGAGCAGGAGGCCGTCCAGCTCGCCGACGTGCACGAGCTGTGGCCCGCCGACATCGCCGCCGTGCTCGGCGTGCGCCAGTCCACCGTCAGCCACCTCATCGACGACGATCAGAGCGACGGCGCCGAGCGTTTCCCGCCGCTCACCCCGCCGGCCGACCTCACCCCGATCGTCCTGAACAACGCCTTCGGCGCCCACCTCGCCGACCACCGCCGGGCGCTGGCCCGCCGCACCGGCTCCGCCGGCGACGGGGGCGGCGGACCCTCCGCGTCCACGGCGGCCGCCGCGTCGGCCGGCGACGGCTTCGACGGCGAGGGCGAGGAGCCGCCGCGCAAGCGCCGCTCCATGGCCATGGTGCTGGTCGCCACCGGTCTGGTCGCGGGCCTGCTGGTCGGCTTCACCCTGGTCGGCAACCTGTGGCTCAACTCCGAGCCGCAGTCGGACTCTCCGCCCGCCCCCGCCCCGGACGCCGGCGAACTCGCGCCGCTGCCCTCGGCCTCGCCCAGCGACGCCTCGCCCTCGCCGTCGCCGTCGGAGCCCTCGCCCTCGCCTTCGGTCTCCCCCTCGGCGGTGAACTCGCCGCCGCCCGCGGTCGAGCAGCCGCCGGCCGAGAACCCCCAGGAGCCCGAGCCGCGGCCGACCACCTCCAGCCAGCGCCCGCCCGACCCGCCGGACGACGACGAGACCGAGGACCCGGACCCGACGGATCCGCCGGACCCCGACCCGTCCTCGCCGGACCCCGACCCGAGTCCGACCGGCGACCCGGAGCCCACGGCCTCCGGCCCGTCGCCCGGCGCCGTGTCGCCGAGCACCACGGCCTAGCCGCCGCGGGGCCGCCCTGAGCGGGCGGCCCGGGCGGGCTCAGCCCTTGCCGACGACGCTGAGCGGCAGCAGCTTCCTGCCGGTGGGGCCGATCTGGATCTCGGTGCCCATGCTCGGGCAGACGCCGCAGTCGTAGCACGGCGTCCAGCGGCAGTCGTCGACCTCGACGGCGTCCTCGCCGTGCAGGGCGTCCTGCCAGTCCTGCCAGAGCCAGTCGCGGTCGAGCCCGGCGTCGAGGTGGTCCCAGGGCAGCACCTCGTCGCGCTCGCGCTCGCGCGTGGTGAACCAGTCCAGGTCCACACCGTGGGGCGCCAGCGCCCGTTCGGCGCAGTCGTGCCAGCGCTGGTAGGAGAAGTGCTCGCTCCAGCCGTCGAAGCGGCCGCCGTCGGCCCACACCGCCTCGATCACCGCGCCGACCCGGCGGTCGCCGCGCGAGAGCAGGCCCTCGATGGTGGACGGCTCGCCGTCGTGGTAGCGGAAGCCGATCGCGCGGCCGTACTGCTTGTCGGCGCGCAGGGTGTCGCGCAGCTTGCGCAGCCGGGCGTCGACCACGGTGTGGTGGGTCTGGCCGACCCACTGGAACGGCGTCTGCGGCTTGGGCACGAAGCCGCCGATGGAGACCGTGCAGCGGATGTCGCGGCGGCCGGTGACCTCGCGGCCGGCCCGGATCACCTCGGTGGCCAGCCGGCCGATCTGCAGCACGTCGTCGTCGGTCTCGGTGGGCAGCCCGCACATGAAGTACAGCTTCACCTGCCGCCAGCCCGCCGCGTAGGCGGCGGTGACCGTGCGGATGAGGTCGTCCTCGGTGACCATCTTGTTGATGACGCGCCGCATCCGCTCGCTGCCCCCCTCGGGCGCGAAGGTGAGCCCGGACCGGCGGCCGTTGCGGGTCAACTCGTTGGCGAGGTCGATGTTGAAGGCGTCCACCCGGGTGGAGGGCAGCGACAGTCCGGTGTTGGTGCCCTCGTAGCGGTCGGCCAGCCCCTTGGCGATGTCGCCGATCTCGCTGTGGTCGGCGCTGGACAGCGAGAGCAGCCCGACCTCCTGGAAGCCCGACGCCTTCAGGCCCTGCTCGACCATGTCGCCGACGGTGGTCAGGCTCCGCTCGCGCACCGGGCGGGTGATCATGCCCGCCTGGCAGAAGCGGCAGCCCCGGGTGCAGCCGCGGAAGATCTCCACGCTGTAGCGCTCGTGCACCGACTCCGCCAGCGGCACCAGCGGCCGCTTGGGGTACGGCCAGGCGTCGAGGTCCATCACGGTGTGCTTGGCGACCCGCCACGGCACCCCGGGCCGGTTCGGCGTGTAGGCGGCGATCCGGCCGTCGGGGTGGTAGGAGACGTCGTAGAACTTGGGGACGTAGACCCCGCCGGTGGCGGCCAGCCGCTCGAGCAGGCCGTCGCGGCCGCCCGGACGCCCCTCGCGCTTCCACTCCCGGATCAGCTCCGTGACGGCCAGCGCGATCTCCTCGCCGTCGCCGAGCACGGTGGCGTCCAGGAAGTCGGCGACCGGCTCGGGGTTGAAGGCGGAGTGGCCGCCGGCCAGCACCACCGGGTGCTCGTCGGTGCGGTCGGCCGCGTGCAGGGGCACACCGGCCAGGTCGAGCGCGGTGAGCAGGTTGGTGTAGCCCATCTCGGTGGCGAAGCTGACGCCGAGCACGTCGAAGGCGCCGACCGGGCGGTGCGCGTCGACGGTGAACTGCGGCACGCCGTGCTCGCGCATCAGCGCCTCGAGGTCGGGCCAGACCGCGTAGGTGCGCTCCGCGAGTACGCCCTCGCGCTCGTTGAGCACCTCGTAGAGGATCTGGATCCCCTGGTTGGGCACGCCGACCTCGTAGGCGTCGGGGTACATCAGCGCCCAGCGCACCTCGGCGGCGTCCCACTCCTTGACGACGGAGTTCAGCTCACCGCCCACGTACTGGATGGGCTTGGCCACCCGAGGCAGCAGCTCCTCCAGCCGACCGAAGATCGACTCCACGGGCATCGAACCCCTCCGAACGAACGCATGGCGCATGGCACTGACGTACCGGCCAGGCTACCGGCGCGGCCTGCCGCCCGGAGCCGATCCGCCCGGCGCCCGGGGGCTCACTCGAAGGTGCGCACCCTCGACTGCACGCCCAGGACGAGGCCGAGGGCGAGCAGCCCGGCCAGGGTCGCGGTGCCGCCGTAGGAGACGAAGGGCAGCGGGACGCCGGTGACGGGCATCATGCCCATGGTCATGCCGATGCAGACGACGCCCTGGACCGTCATCCAGCAGGCGACGCCCGCGGCGATGAGCCGGCCGTAGGGGTCGGCGCACTGGGCGCCGATGGTGAGCATCCGCCAGATGACCAGGCCGAGCAGCACGATCACGGCGGCGGCGCCGAACAGGCCCAGTTCCTCGCCGGCCACGGTGAAGATGAAGTCGGTGTGCTGCTCGGGGACGAACTGGCCCGAGGTCTGCTCGCCGTTGAACAGGCCCTTGCCGCCCACCCCGCCGGAGCCCACCGCGATCATGGACTGGTTCACGTTGTAGCCCGCGCCGCGCGGATCCAGCGACGGGTCGGCGAAGGCGGCGAACCGCGCCACCTGGTAGTCCTCCAGGATGCCCACCTGCCAGACGGTGAAGGCGCCGGCGATGCCCGCCCCGACCAGCCCGCCGACCCAGGCCAGCGGCGCTCCGGAGAGCATCAGCACGCCGAGGAACATCGCCCCGATCACCAGCGTGGTGCCCAGGTCGGGCTGGAGCATGATCAGCACGGTGGGCAGTGCGAGCACGGCGAGGGAGACCAGCACGTCGCGGGTCATCGGCGCGCCCGCGTCGCGGTGCGGCTCACCGAGCAGCCAGGCCAGCATCAGCACCAGCGCGACCTTGGCCAGCTCCGAGGGCTGGAGCTGGAGGCCGGGGCCGAAGACCACCCAGGAGTGCGAGCCGTTGATGGTGGCGCCCAGCGGCGTGAAGATCAGCAGCAGCGCGACGATGGCCAGCGCGTAGGCGTACAGCGCATAGGCCTTCAGCACCCGGTAGTCGATCATGGCGACCGCCGCGCACAGCACCGCGCCGATGGCCACGTTCACCAGGTGCCGCCACAGGTACTCCTGCGGGGAGGCGCCCAGCTGGAGCTGTTCGGCGTGGGTCGCCGACCACACCAGCAGCGTCCCGATCAGGGTCAGCCCGCCGACGGCGCCGATGAGCACCCAGTCGAGTCGCCCGGCCTGCGCGGGCAGCCGCGGCCTCACCGCTCACCGACCCGCGCGATGCTGCCGTCGGGACGGATCGCCGGCAGCTCCTCGGGCGGGCGGCCGCCGGGCAGCAGCGGGCTCGTCGGGATCTCGGCCCGGTCCTCCTGGCCCTCCTGCTGCTCGGTGCTCGGGGGCTGCCCGCCCTGGCTCGTGTCGCCGAGCCCGTAGATCCCCTCGTAGATGCGGCGGGCCACCGGGGCGGCGGCCGAGCCGCCGCCGCCGGCGTGGTCGACCATAATCACCACGGCGAACTGGGGATCGTCGGCGGGCGCGTAGGAGGCGAACCAGGCGGTGCCGTCCTCACTGCCGGTGATGGTGGCGGTACCGGTCTTGCCCGCGACGGGGATCTCGTCCAGCGGGAAGCCGGCGAAGGCTCCCCGGGCGGTGCCCTCGACGGGTACGTCGGCCAGCGCGTCGCGCATGTAGGCCAGCACCTCGTCGTCGACCGGCAGCTCGCCGGCGACGATGGGCTCGATCTCGCGCACCTGGCTGCCGTCCGCCGAGATCAGCGCGCGGCCGACCCGGGGCTCGTAGCGGGTGCCGCCATTGGCGATGGCCGCGTAGGCGACGGCGAGCTGCAGCGGTGTGACCAGCACGTCGCCCTGCCCGATGGCGAAGTTGGCGCTGTCGCCGGCCCGCACCAGGTAGCCGTCGACGCAGTTCTCCTGGGCCATCTGCTGCAGCAACGTTGCCCGCGCGGGGTCGGTCTCGGCCACGTCGGGGTAGCCGTTCTCGGCGCGGGCGCAGGTCGCCTCGCGGTTCATCTCCCAGTACTCGCGCTTCCAGCTGCGGTCGGGGACGCGGCCCTCCGCCTCGCTGGGCAGGTCGACGCCGGTCACCGAGCCGAAGCCGAAGGCGTGCGCCATGGCGGCCACCGGCTCCTGCGCCTGGCCCTCCTCGGGGTGCAGCCCGCCGTCGCGCAGCCACAGCTCGTGGCCGAAGCGGTAGAAGATCGTGTTGCACGACACGACCAGGGCGCGGTGCAGGTCGATGGTGCCGTGCGCGCCGCCCTCGTAGTTCTCGAAGGAGCGGTCGCCCACCTGGTAGGAGCCGGGGCAGCCGTAGCTGCCGCGCAGCGGGTAGCCCGCCTGCACCGCCGCCGCCATGGTCGACACCTTGAAGGTGGAGCCGGGCGGCACCAGCCCCTGGGTGGCGCGCGAGATCAGCGGTTCCCCGGCCTCCTCGGAGAGCAGGTTCTGGTAGGTGTCGGTGGTGATGCCGCCGTCCCACACCTCGGGGTCGTAGGTGGGCAGGCTGGCCAGCGCGACCAGCCGCCCGGTGCGCACGTCCATCACCACGCCCGCCGCCGACTCCGAGGGCAGGTTCTGGTTGCGCGCGGTCTGGATCGCGGTGGCCAGCTCGTCCTCCAGCAGGTCCTGCACACCCGCGTCGATGCTGGTCACCAGGTGCGCTCCCGCCTGCGACGGCTGCTCGGAGACGGTTCCGGTCACATTGCCCCGGGCGTCGACGGCCAGGGTGCGCACCCCGGAGACGCCGCGCAGCCACTCGTCGTAGACGGCCTCGACGCCGTCCCGGCCGACCAGGTCGAGTCCGCTGAACTGGTCGCGCAGCCCCTCCCTGGACTCCAGCTCCTCGGCGGTGGCCGGCGACAGGTAGCCCAGCGCCTGCACCGCGCGCTCACCGCCGGTGTACTCGCGCACCGCCTGCTGCTGGGCGATGACGCCGGGGAAGTCCTCGGGGCGCTCCAGGATCTGCAGCGCCCGGCGCGGGTCGGCGTCGGTGTCCAGCGGGATGGGCTGGTACGGCGAGCCCTGCCAGCAGGGCTGACCCACCTCCGGGCCGCACAGCCGGGTGCGCAGCCGCAGCTGCTCGTAGGGCTGCTCCAGCACCTCGGCGAGAGCGCGCAGCACCGCCTCGCCGCCGTCGTCCTGGCGGGCCAGCGCGTGGTAGTCGACCGAGACGACCAGGTCGGTGCGGTTGCGCACCAGCGGTCTGCCGGTGGCGTCCAGGATCTGGCCGCGCACGGCGGGCACCATCAGGTCGCGGGTGCGGTTCTCCGCCGCGACCTGCTGGAAGTGCTCCGTCGCCGGCACCTGGAGGAACCACAGCCGGCCGAGCAGGCTGGCGAAGAGCACCAGCACCATCACCTGCACCACCGCGAAGCGCAGGCGGGTGTGCTCCGCGGTCTCCCAGCCCAGCCGGGGATTGCGGGGATCGCGGGCGCGCCGACGCCGTCTGGTGCCCATCGCTACCACCCCATCGCGGTGTCGCCGCCGGTCACCCGGCGGTATCCGGTGAAGATCAGGAAGAGCGCGAACGGGCTCAGCAGCAGCGTGCACAGCCAGGTCCACGGCACCACGTGCAGCACGGAGCCGAAGCCGATCCGCGGATCGCCCAGCAGCGCGCCGAGCAGCGCGTACAGCACCCCCGCGGCCAGCGTCGCGGCGGCCGTGACCGCGAAGGGCATCACCGGGGAGCGGACCGCCAGCGCACCGACCCGGCCGGTGGCGTACCCGACCAGGCACAGCACCAGCGCCGACAGCCCGAGCGGCCCGGCCGCGGCCGGCATCAGGTCGGCGGCCAGCCCGGCCGCGAAGCCGAGCACCGCGCCCGAGCGGGCCCCGGTCAGCAGGGCCAGCGCCACCACGACCAGCAGCGCCAGGTCGGGCACCACCCCGAAGGGCAGCCCGAGCCGGTTCACCACCGCCACCTGCGCGACCACCGCGAGCAGCAGGACGACGGCGCAGAAGACCACCGGCACCCGCCTCATCCGACACCTCCGGGGCCCTGCACCGGCTGGCCGGCCGGCTGCTGCTGGGTGACCACGTCGGCCGGGTCGGCCGGCGCGGACGGGTCCGCCGGCACGGCGGGGTCGGCGGGCACGGACGGATCGACCGGGACGGCGGAGGGCGCCGGGGCGGCCGGATCGACCGGCAAGGAGGGGTCGACCGGGACGGCCGCGCCGCCCGTACCGGCCACCTCGGCCGCGTCGGGCGCGTCGGGGTCCCGCGGCAGCACGGAGTCGCGCGGGTCCTCCTCGGGCGGGCGCACCACGATCCCGACGACCTCCAGCCGGCTGAGGTCGACGGCGGGGCGGATCAGCGCGGTGCGGGTGAGCGCGCCCGGCGTCTCGACCAACTCCTCCACCGTGCCGATCGGCACCCCGGGCACGAACGGGGCGTTGCCCACCGAGCCGAGGGTGACCGCCCGCTCCCCCACCTCGATGCGCGCGTCGGGGTCGAGCATCTCGAAACGGAGCAGCTGGTCGCTGTCGTTGCGGCCGTGCACGGCGCCGATCTCGCGGGAGCCGGCCAGCCGCGCCCCCGACGCGAAGGTCGCGTCGCTGACCAGCTGGACGGTGGCGCTGTCGGCGGTCACCGAGGTGACCCGGCCGACCAGCCCCTCGGCGGCCAGCACCGTCATCTCCGGCGCGACCCCGTCATCGGAGCCGGCGTCCACGGTGAGCACGTCGGCGTAGGCGGGCCCGGCCCGCAGCGACAGCGGCTCGGCGGCGACGACCTCGTAGCCGCCGAGGCCGGCCAGGCCGAGCATCCGGTCGAGCTGGGCCGCGCGCTCCTGGTCGATCAGCCCGGTCTCCACCTGGGCGCGCAGCTCGGCGTTCTCCCGCTCCAGCGCGGCGATCCGGTCGGCGGCGGCCGGCGCACCGGCGAGCATGGTGGTGACGTCGTGGACGGGGCGCAGCACCGCGGCGCCGGCCCGCTCCAGCGGCCCGTAGGCCGCCGCCGCGGCCGAGCGCAGCACCGTGCCGCCGCCCCGCTGGTCCAGTACGACCAGCGCCACCGCGGCGATCAGCAGCACGCCCAGCACGATCCTGGTTCCGCGGGTGTCCCGCACCTGGCCTCCCTGTCCCGATGTCCCGGCCGGTCGGTACCGGCCCTGCGGTGCGGCTCAGTGGCGCCGTTCGGGGATGAGCACCTGCTGCAGCCGCTCGAAGTCCTCCACGCAGGTGCCCGAGCCGAGCACGACGGAGTCGAGGGGGTTGTCGGCGACGTGGATCGGCATGCCGGTCTCCTCGCGCAGCCGCTCCGACAGGCCGCCGAGCATGGCGCCGCCGCCGGTCAGCGCGATGCCGCGGTCCATGATGTCGCCGGACAGCTCCGGCGGGCACTTGTCGAGGGTGATCCGAACCGCGTCGATGATGGCCGAGACCGGCTCCTCCAGCGCCTCGCGGATCTCGTCCGGGGAGACCACCACGGTCTTGGGCAGGCCGGTGACCAGGTCGCGGCCGCGGATCTCGGCGTGGGCGTCGTCGCCGGTCGGGTAGGCCGAGCCGATCGCGATCTTCATCTCCTCCGCGGTGCGCTCGCCCAGCATCAGCGAGAACTCCTTCTTGACGAAGGTGATGATCGCCTGGTCGAGTTCGTCGCCGCCGACGCGGATGGACTGGGACGTGACGATGCCGCCCAGCGAGATGACCGCGACCTCGGTGGTGCCGCCGCCGATGTCGACCACCATGTTGCCGGTGGGCTCGTTCACCGGCAGGCCGGCGCCGATGGCGGCGGCCATCGGCTCCTCGATGATGTACACGCGCCTGGCCCCGGCCTGGTAGCCGGCCTCCTTCACGGCCCGCTGCTCCACCCCGGTGATCCCGCTGGGCACCGCCACGATGATGCGCGGCTTGGCGAAGTGCCGCCGCTTGTGGATCTTCTGGATGAAGTAGCGCAGCATCCGCTCGGTCACGTCGAAGTCGGCGATCACGCCGTCCTTGAGCGGGCGGACCGCGACGATGTTGCCGGGCGTGCGGCCGATCATCCGCTTCGCCTCGCTGCCGACCGCGACGATGCGGCCGGTCGAGGTGTTCAGCGCCACCACCGAGGGCTCGTTCAGCGTGATGCCGCGTCCGCGCACGTAGACCAGGGTGTTGGCGGTGCCAAGGTCGACCGCCATGTCGCGGCCGAGAAAAGCGAGGTTGTTGATCATCATTAGTCCTCGACAGCCCACGGCGGCGCAGCTGTCACGTCAGCGTCCGGAAACGGGCACGGCCCTGTTCCGGACTGGGCCGCTGATTGCCCTCGCATCGTAACGCGCTGTGCTTGATCCGCTACGGAAAAACGCCACAGACTTGCCGAAAGGACCAAGGGATCACCGTGCCGGGGCCGGATCCGTTCGCGGCGGCCCTCGGGCGTGTCATCGGGGCCGCAGACGACGGCGGGCCGCCGGTGGCGCGCCACGGGCGCGCCACCGGCGGCCCGTCGAAGGGTCCGCCCGGCCTGCTCAGGCCAGATCGGGGAAGAACAGCTTGATCTCGCGCTCGGCGGAGTAGGTGGAGTCGGAGCCGTGCACGATGTTGGCCTGCACCTCCAGGCCGAGGTCCCCGCGGATGGTGCCGGGCGCCGCGTTCACCGGGTCGGTGGCGCCGGCCAGCGCGCGGAAGCTCTCGATGGCGCGGTGCCCCTCGACCACGGCGGCCACCAGCGGTCCCGAGGTGATGAACTCGACCAGCGAGTCGAAGAACGGGCGCTGGGCGTGCTCCTCGTAGTGGGACTTCGCGGTGTCGGCGTCCAGAGTGCGCAGGTCGAGTGCGACGATGCGCAGGCCCTTGCGCTCGACGCGCGTCAGGACCTCGCCGACGAGGCCGCGGCTCACGCCGTCGGGCTTGATCAGGATGAGGGTGCGCTCCGACACGGGTGTTCGCTCCTTGCTTCGGGGGTCCCCGACCGCTGGCCGATCGGCGCGGACGGGGAGCGAGGTCCGGTAAGGCCCCGGGGGCGCGTTCGCCCGGCCGGAGCCGTCACGGCGCAGCTTACTGCTTCCGGGCGCGGCGGCGTCCGGACCGGCTCAGTGCGGCCGGGACGGGCCGGGCTCGCCGTCGGTCTCGCCGCCGAGCACGGACGGGGTGCGCCCCGCCTCGACCCGGGCGCCCAGCCACAGGGTGGCGGCCCACAGCAGGGTGAAGGCGATGCCGAGCAGCAGCAGGTCGGGCAGGATCAGGGCGCTGGCCAGGTAGCCGACCTGGAGGGCCCAGCCGAGGTAGGGGCCGGCGGCGAAGCGCTGCACCCCCGCGATGACCAGCGCGGCCACGGCCAGCCCGCCCCACAGCGGCCCGGCGGTGGCGGCCGGGATCCCGGCGACCTGGATCGCCACCGGAAGCGAGAGCCCGATGGTGATCGCCTGCAGGACCAGCACCATCGCGCAGATGCGCCGCACGCCGGTCACCTCCCACCCAGTAGCAGCCGGGCGTCGCCGGCGGTGACGACGGAACCGGTGATGAGCACGCCGGTGCCGGAGAACTCCCCGGTCTCCTCGGCGAGGGTGACCGCGGCGTCGATGGCGTCGTCGAGCTGCGGCGCGGGGTGCACCCGCTCGGCGCCGAAGACCTGCACGGCCAGTTCGGCGAGCTCCTCCACCGGCATTGAGCGCGGCGAGGAGTTGCGGGTGACCACCAGCTCGGTGAGCAGCGGCTCCAGCGGCTCCAGCAGCCCCACCACGTCCTTGTCGGCCATCGCGGCGACCACCCCGACCAGCCGGGTGAAGGTGAAGGCGTCCTCGACGGCGGCGGCGGTGGCCGCCATCCCGGCCGGGTTGTGCGCGGCGTCGACCATGACGGTGGGGCTGCGGCGCATCACCTCCAGCCGGCCCGGGGAGTCCACCCCGGCCAGCGCGTTGCGCACCAGGTCGTCATCGAGCCGGACGTCGCCTTCGCCGGGGGCGGCGAAGGCCTCCACGGCCGCGATCGCGCAGGCGGCGTTGGCGGCCTGGTGCGCGCCGTGCAGCGGCAGGAACAGGTCCTCGTAGCCGCCGCGCAGCCCCTTGACCGAGATCTGCTGGCCGCCCAGCGCCACCTCGCGGTTCACCACGCCGAACTCCAGGCCCTCGCGCGCCACGGTGGCGCCGGTGTCGGCGATCCGCCGCAACAGCACCTCGGCGGCGGCCGGCTGCTGGGCGGCCATCACCACCACGCTGCCCGGTTTGATGATCCCGGCCTTCTCCGCCGCGATCTGCTCGATCTCGGTGCCGAGGTAGTCGGTGTGGTCGAAGGCGATCGGGGTGATCACCGCGACCTGTCCGTCGGCGACGTTGGTGGCGTCCCAGGTGCCGCCCATCCCGGTCTCGACCACGGCGACGTCGACGGGGGTGTCGGCGAAGGCCGCGTAGGCCATCGCCGTCAGCACCTCGAAGAACGACAGCCGCTGGTCCTGCCCGGCGTCGACCAGCTCCAGGTAGGGCTCGACATCGCGGTAGGTGGCGGCGAAGCGCTCCTCGGAGATCGGCTCCCCGTCGACGCTGATCCGCTCGCGCATCGTGGCCAGGTGCGGACTGGTGTAGCGCCCCACCCGCAGCCCGCGCTCGCGCAGCAGCGCGTCGGTCATCCGCGCCACCGAGGACTTGCCGTTCGTACCGGCGATGTGGATCACCGGATAGGCCCGCTGCGGCTGCCCCAGCACGTCGAGCAGGGCGGCGATGCGGTCGAGTGCCGGATCGAAGTCCCACTCGACGGGCCGCGCCCTGATCGCGGCGACGACGGAGCCGTACTCGCCGCTGTCGTCCTGCCGGGTCATGCCGCGCCGCCCGCGGCCTGCTGGGTCCTCGTGCTCACGTCTAGCAGCCTACTAAGCCCGCCGAGCACTCCACCGGCACCCGCCCGCACCCCGCCGCGGCGGCCGCCCTCGCCGCTGGACGTGCGGCTGAACCCGGCCGCCCCGGTCGTCGCTATCCTCGTGCCCGTGGTGCTGCTCTGCCTGTCGGTCCGGCTGCGCGGGAACCCGCGCGGGCGGGTGCCGTGAGCGCCGACGGCGCCTTCTTCGCGGAGTGGTCGCGCCGCGGCCCCGGTGAGCGCCGCAGCCTCGACCGGGCCCGTGCGCTGGCCGAACGGCTCGGCATCGACCCGGCTGGGCGGCCGGTGCTCACGGTGGTGGGCTCCAAGGGCAAGGGCACCGCCGCCGCCTACGCTTCGGCGCGGCTGGCAGCGGCCGGGCTGCGCACCGTCACCGTCACCAGCCCGGCCTACCGCGACAACCGGGAGCGGATCAGGCTCGACGGCGCCGCGGTCTCCGCCGAGCGGCTGGCCGCGCTGGCGGCCCGGCTCGACGCGGCGTGCCGCGGGCTGCCGCCGCGCCGCCGGCACGGCGGCTACCTGTCCCCCGCCGGCCTGTTCACCCTGGCGGGCGCGCTGTTCGCGCAGCTCGAACAGGCGGATGTGCTGGTCGCCGAGGCGGGCATGGGCGGCCGGTCCGACGAGGTGAGCCTGCTGCCGCCGGCGGTCGTCGCGATCGGCCCGGTGTTCGCCGAGCACATCGGGGTGCTGGGCGACAGCACTGTGGAGATCGCCCGCGAGAAGGCGGCGGTGGCCGCGCCCTCGACCCGCGCGGTGCTGACCGTGCCGCAGCCGCCCGAGATCGCGCGGGCCGTGCGCGAGACCGTCGCCGAGCGCACCGGCGGCGCGGTGGTGCCGGCCGAGGTGGGTCCGGGGTCGAGCGGGCTCGCGCCCGAGCTGCTGCCGGCCGGGCTCGCGGCCGCCTCGGCCGAGCTCGGCACGGCCGCGGCGGCGCGGCTGCCGGCCGCCGAAGGCCGGCCGCCGGTGCGGGAGGCGCGGCTGCGCGCCGTGCTGGCCACCCTGCGGCTGCCGGGGCGGCTGTCCTGGCACCGGGTCCCCGGCGGCTCGACCGAGCTGCTGGCCGACTCCGCGATCGACCGGCGCGGGGCGGCCTCGGCGCTGGCGGCGGCGCTCGACCGCTGGTCGTCGATCGACCACGTCCTGCTCTGCCTGCCCGACCACAAGGACCTCGACGGCGTCGCGGCCGAGCTGGCCGGCCTGCCCGTCACCTTCGTCCGCCTCCCCTACCGGCACCTGCGCTTCACCCGCGCCCTCCCGCCCGGCTGGCGGGTGGTGGACGCCGACGACCTGGGCCCGGAGTCGCTGGCCGCACTGGGCCAACGGGTCGTCGCGCTCGGCACCGTCTACTTCGTCGGGCGGATGCTGGACCTGGTCGGGGCGGCCACGGACCCGTTGTTCCGTCCGTAGTACCGGCGTCTGACGATCGTTCTGGTTGCCATCGGCCCCGATCGGGGCACCACTACGGTGACGACCGGGCCGCGTCGGCCGAGGCGGCGCGCCCGGATGGTGGACGGGGAGGGGAGCCGCTCATGTCGTGGGCGCTCGCCTGGGCCATCGGGGCCCTCGCGCTGTTCGGGGTGGCGGTGTGCTGCGCGGTGGCCGCCGGGCAGCGCGTGCTGGCGGCGGAGCGGAGCCGGTCCGCGGCGCGCCCGGACGAGGGCACCGGCGGGGACGCGGCGCGCATCCTGCGGCCGAGGGGCGTCGGTCGGCAGCTGTGGGGCGGCGCTCTGGTCTCCGGCGGACTGGGCGCGGTGCTGCTGCTCGGGCTGGTGTCGGTGCTGCTGGTCAACTCGGTGTGGCCGGCCGTGCGGGTCGAGACCCCCGAGCGGGCGGCCGGGCTGGTCCTCGATGACGACCCCCGGCTCGCCGACCAGCTGGCCGCGGCGGAGGAGGACCTGCGGGTGCTCGGCGTGCCGAACCCGGTGGCGGCGAACTACCGGCACCCGGTCAGCGGCCAGCTGGTCGCCTTCGGCGGCGGCTTCGGCGAGCTGCCCGACCCCGAGCGGGTCCTCGAGGACCTGCTGTACACCCTGGCCGAGCCCTTCAATCCGGCCCCGCGCTTCGAGTCGCACGGCGCGGGCCCGCTCGGCGGCGTCGTGACCTGCCTGGATCCCAGCCGCTCCCTGGAGCGCGGCGTCGGCCTGTGCGGCTGGGCCGACCGGGGCACCATCGGCACCATCCTGGTCTTCGGCCACTCCCCCGGCCACTCCGCCGAACTCCTCAACGAGATGCGCACGGACATGGTCACCGTCCAGCGCTGAGCGGCGTTCAAGCAGCCCTCGGCCGGGCCGCGGTCGCCGAGAGGCGGCGCACGGCGCGGGTGACGGCCACCGCGCGCCGACCGGCACTCGACCGGCCATCCGAGCTGCATGGAACGCCGGCCTGACGTCTGCGGCGGCTCGCCGGATCTGGCGGCGGGTCCCCCGGCCGGTCGCGGCCACGCCGACCGAGCGGACCCGGGTTTCCGCCCTGTACCGCCCGTCCTCCGTCGAGAGATCCGCCGCAGCCGCCGCAGGGCGCACAAGGCGGCGCCCCGGCGGACGCGTTCCGCCGGGGCAGCGTGGGTCGCCGGTGCGGGGGCGGTCAGTCGTCGCCGTCGTCGTCATCGCCGGCGGGACCGGCGCTGATCCGCTCCGGGGTGTCGCCGGAGCAGCCGACCACGATGAGCATCTCGTCGTCGTCACCGTCGAACTCGACGGAGACCTGTTCGGCGGGGCCGTCCTGGCGGCTCTCGATCTCGTAGCCCTGGGCGGGCGCCAGCCAGTCGATCGCGGCCATCCCGCCCGAGCAGCTGACCTCCACGGTGCCGGCCCGCTCCTCGAACACCCTGATGTTGGAGGGCGGCGTCGCGGCGCCGGCGCTCGGGGAGCCGGACGGGGCCGGCGAGGACTCGGCCGGCGCGCTCGGCGCGGCCGACGGCGGCGGGCTGGATGCGTTGGCCACGGCGAGCTCCCGCTCGACGTCGGTCTCGCTCATCGGCTGGACGGCGGTGTCGGTGATGCCGCTGCCGAGCAGGTTCACGGCACCCACCCCGACCGCGACGGCGAGTACGGCGCAGGCGAACCATCCGGCGACGACCAGTGTGCTGTGTCGTTTCATGTCCCTCACTGTGCCCGGCGCGGGTCTAAGGCGACGTTAAGGGGAAGCTGTGCCCGTCCTATTCCGGGCCGCCCCGCGCGGACGGCCGTCCGCCGCCCGCACCACGATCCTGCCGCACGCCCGCACGTCACCGCGGGGCGGCCCCTCGCCAGGCGCACGCATGACGCGCCGTGCGCGGCGTGGCAGGCGGAGGGCAAGAGGGCGGCGGACTCCCGATCGCGCCGCGGCTTCCGAGCGTGTCGTCCCGTCCGTCCACGCACGCGCACGGGGACTCCCGAATCCGGTACCGGCGCATCTGGGAGACGGTGCAGATCGCACGCTCGCGCACACCGGTCCCGTGCCCGGGCGCGACACCGCCGCCATGGGCCGCCGCCGCATTGGCTACCGTTCCCTCGTGGCCCAACTGTTGCTCATCGAAGACGACGCGACCATCCGGACCTCCCTGACCCGGGCGCTCGGCGAGCGCGGCCACGCGGTGGCCTCGGCGCCGACCGCCATGGCCGGGCTGCGCGACGCCGTGGACGGCAGACCCGATCTCGTCGTGCTCGACCTGGGCCTGCCGGATCTGGACGGCCTGGAGATGCTGCGGATGCTGCGCGCGGTGAGCCGGGTGCCGGTGATCGTGGCGACCGCCCGCGACGACGAGCGCGAGATCGTGCGGGCCCTGGACGCGGGTGCCGACGACTACGTGGTGAAGCCCTTCAGCGCCGCCCAGCTCGACGCGCGGGTGCGCGCGGTGCTGCGGCGCATCGGCGCGGACGCGCCCGAGGACGCCGCGATCACCGTGGGCGATCTGACCGTGGACGCGTCGGCACGTGAGGCCCGGCTGAGCGGGACGGTGCTGGAGCTGAGCCCCAAGGAGTTCGACCTGCTGCACTATCTGGCGAGTCGCCCGGGCCAGGTGGTGAGCAAGCGGGAGCTGCTGACGGAGGTGTGGCAGGTGCCCTACGGTGGCGCGGACAAGTCGGTGGACGTGCATCTGTCCTGGCTGCGCCGGAAGCTCGGCGAGACCGCGCAGGCGCCGCGCTTCATCCAGACGGTCCGCGGTGTCGGCGTCAAGCTGGTGGTGCCGTCGTGACCGCCACCCCCCGCACGCCCGCGTCGGCACCCCCGCCCGCCCCCAGGCCCCCGTCCCACCGGACCCGGCTCGCGAAGGTTGTATCGGGTGCTCCTTCCCCCGCCCACCCAGGGGGCTCCCCTTACACCCATTCTCTCGCGTTTCCGCCCGCCCGCGCAGCCGCCCGGCGACGCCTGTGGACAGTGCGGGCGCGGACGGCGGGGCTGTGGACGGCCGGGTTGACGGCCGGGCCGGAGAGCGTCTATGGCGGGAAGGGCGGCGGCCGATGAGGCGGCGGTTGATCGTGCTGGTGGCGGCGACCACGTCCGTCGTGCTGATGGCCTTCCTGGTGCCGCTGGCCATGCTGGTGCAGAGCTTCGCCGAGGACCGCGCCCTCGGCACCGCCACGATCCGGGCCCAGTCCATCGCGCCCATGGTCGCCACCGGCGATGAGCAGATGGTCTCCACCGGAATCGACCGCGCCAATACCGGCAGCCGGTTCCCCATCACGCTCTTCCGCGCCGACGGGAGCACGGTCGGCGCCCCGGCGGAGCGCTCCAGCGCCGTCGAACTGGCCTTCACCGGCCGGAGCCTCACCGCCGACGCGGCCGAGGGCGGCCGCGAGGTGCTGGTCTTCGTCAGCACGCCCCAGCGGGACCCCTCGGTGATCCGCGCGCACGTCCCCACCGAGGAGCTGTGGGCGGGCGTGGTCCGCGCCTGGCTCTTCCTGGCCGGGCTCGGCGTGACACTGTTCGTGCTGAGCCTGGTGCTGGCCGACCGGCTCGGCCGCGCGCTGGTGGGCTCGGTCAGCGACCTGGCCCGCGTCTCGGAGAGCCTGGCCGCCGGCGACCTGGAGGCCCGCGCGGACCCCTCGGGCCCGCCCGAGGTCGCCGCGGTGGCCGGCACCCTCAACGTGCTGGCGCGGCGCATCAGCGAACTCCTGGTCGCCG
Source organism: Allonocardiopsis opalescens (assembly GCF_003002095.1). GTDB lineage: Bacteria > Actinomycetota > Actinomycetes > Streptosporangiales > Streptosporangiaceae > Allonocardiopsis > Allonocardiopsis opalescens. Next base: position 440,059 of record NZ_PVZC01000008.1, read on the forward strand.
AGCGCGAACGCGTCGCCGACCTCTCCCACCGCGTCCGCACCCCCCTCACCGCCCTGCGCCTGGACGCCGAGTCGGTGCGCGACCCCGCCGAGCGCGAGCGCATCGAGAGCGGCGTGGCGGCGGTCGAGCGCGCCGTCACCCACACCATCAACGAGGCCCGCCGCCCCGACCCGGTGTCCAGCGGCTGCGACGCCACCAAGGTCATCGGCGACCGCGTCTCGTTCTGGTCCGTGCTGGCCGAGGACCAGGACCGCCACGTCAGCGTCACGCTCGCCCGACAGCCGCTCCCGGTCCGCCTGTCGGAGAGCGACCTCGCCTCAGCGGTGGACGCGCTGCTGGGCAATGTGTTCGCGCACACCGACGAGGGCACCGCCTTCGCCCTCGGCCTGTGGCCCGGCCCCGACGGCGCGGGCGCGATCCTGGTGGTCGAGGACGAGGGCCCGGGCATCCCCGCGGACGCCACCGAGCGCGGCAGCAGCGGCGCGGGCTCCTCCGGCCTCGGCCTGGACATCGCCCGCCGCGCCGCCGAACTCTCGGGCGGCGGCTTCGACGTCGGCACGGGCCTGCGCGGTGGCGCCCGGATCACCCTCACCTTCGGCGGCGTGTCGGGCTGACCGACCCGCCCACCAGGCATGCTCCGAACCATCCTTGACAGGCAACCATTTGGATGCCTATTGTCGAGCAAGCGAAAGGTTGCCTTTGATGACGGAGATGGACGCGGTCTTCAAGGCGCTGGCCGACCCCAGTCGGCGGCGGCTGCTCGACCGCCTCAACCAGCGCAACGGCCAGAGCCTGCGGGAGCTGACCGCCGGCCTGGACATGACCCGCCAGGCCGTCACCAAGCACCTGTCCGTACTGGAGGAGGCGCGCCTGGTCACCACCAGGCGGCAGGGGCGGGAGAAGCTGCACTACCTCAACGCCGCGCCCATCGACGACATCGCCGAGCGCTGGATCGGCCGCTACCACCGCGAGCGCGCCCGCGCGCTCGCCGACCTGAAGAGAGCCCTGGAGGACCCCGCCATGGAGCAGTCCGCGTTCGTCTACGTCAGCTACATCCGCACCACCCCGCAGCGCCTCTGGCAGGCGCTGACCGACCCCGCCTTCACCCGCCGCTACTTCGATGACACCGGCCCCGACTCCGACTGGGCCGTCGGATCGCCGGTGCGCTGGCGGATGAGCCCCGGCGATGAGCCGCGCGACCTCGGGCAGGTGGTGCTGGAGTCCGACCCGCCGCGGCGGCTCTCCTACACCTGGCACACGATGCAGCCCGAGCACCAGGAGATGCTCGGACTCTCCGACGAGGAGTTCGCCAAGGCGGCCGCCGAGGAGCGCTCCCGCGTCACCTTCGAACTGGAGCCCTCGGGCGACGCGGTGAAGCTGACCGTCACCCACGACGGGTTCGCCCCCGGCAGCGTGATGCGGTCCGCCATCAGCCAGGGCTGGCCCGCCATCCTGTCCAATCTCAAGACGCTGGTGGAGACCGGCGAGACCCTGGCCTCCCCGTCCGAGTAGGCGGCGCGCCGCAAGCCGGCGCCGTGCCGTGCCCGCCGGCGGGCACGGCACGATCCGGCCGGGATCGCGCCGCGGACCGCACACCGAAAACCTGTTCGAAATCAGCCTGAAACCTGGCAGAATGCTCCGGTGCTGCGCCCCTACCGCGACCTGGTCACCGTCCCCCACCTGCCGATGCTGCTGGTCTGGTCCCTCCTCGGCCGCCTGCACATCCCCGCGGTGCCGATCGCGCTCACCACCCTCGCCGCCGACTGGACCGGCTCCTACGCCATCGCCGGACTGATCGTGGGCGCCGGCACCCTCGGAACCGCGATCTCCGGCCCGCTGCGCGGCCGGATGGCCGACCGCGCCTCGGCGCCCCGGCAGCTGCTGCTGGCGGCCGTCGGCTACGGCACCGCGATGCTCGCCCTGGCCGCGCTCCCCGACGCGCTGTGGCCGCTGGCGACCCTGATCGCGCTGGGCGGCGGCCTCTGCTCGCCCCCGGTCGCCCAGATCGCCCGGGCCTGCTGGCCGCGGATCACCACCGGCACCGTCCGCGAGTCCGTCTACACGGTCGAGGCCACCCTGCAGGAGCTCACCTTCGTGGTGACCCCGCTGGTCGCCGCGAGCACGGTCGCCCTGCTCAGCCCGCGGGCCGCGCTGATCGGCGCCGGCGTGGTCGCCCTCATCGGGGCGGTCGGCTTCGGCGGCACGCTCAGCCGCGCCGGCCTCGGCGAGCCCGAGCCGCGCCCGGCCGCCACGTCGGCCCGCCCCGGCCACGTCCTCGCCGCGCCCGGCCTGCTGGCCGCCATCGCGGTGCTGACGCTCACGGTCGCCGGGCTCGTCTCCGTCGACCTCGTCATGGTGGCCTGGACCCGCGACGCCGGGGTGCCCGCCGCCGCGGGGCCGCTGATGGCGTGCTTCGCACTCGGCTCGCTGATCGGCGGGCTCGTCTCCGGCGGCTTCACCAAGCCGCCGCGGCTCATCCGGCGCATGGTGCTGATGACGGCGGGGATCTTCCTGCTGGTGCCTACCCTGCCCCCGGTGCTGGAGCCGGGCTCGATGTGGCTGACGGGCGCCGCCCTGCTGGTGACGGGCGTGTTCATCGCGCCCGCGCTCGCCGCCTCCACCTCTCGGGTGGGCGAACTGGCCCCGTCCGACCGGCGCGCCGAGGCCTTCGGCTGGCTCGCCGCCGGAATGACCACCGGCACCGCGATCGCCGCGCCGCTCTCCGGCGCCCTGATGGACACCTGGGGGCCCGCCGCGGCCGTCGGCGGCGCGGCGCTGCTCTGCGCGCTCGGCGTGGCGCTGTCCTTCTGGGTGGCGGCCGCCTCCCGCCGGGGCTGAGGCCGGGCCGCGGGCGTCAGTGGCCCGCCATCCGCACGTTGTCCATCAGCTCGGGGTGCCGCTCGACGGCGGCGCACAGCTCCCGCTCGGGCACGCCCTCGGCCACGGCCTCGCGGCCGTAGAGCAGCGAGTACGCGGCCAGCAGCAGCGACAGCCGGCCGCGCCGCAGCACGGTGCCGCCGGTGCGCAGCTGCCAGACCAGGGCGGAGAAGTGCGACCAGCCCGCCGACAGCACGATCGCGGCGATCACCCCGAAGAAGATGCCGACCATCACCGGCCCCTCGGCGAGGTGGTAGTCGGTGACCACGAAGTACTCCAGCACCGCCAGCACGCCCATCGCCACCACCAGCAGGCACAGCACCGCGCCCGCCCGCAGGTCGCGGCGGGCGGCGGCGGCCGGGTCGCGGATGCGGGCGCGCAGCCGGTCCAGCGCGGTGGCGTCGCCGATCAGCACCAGCCGGCCGTTGCGCAGCCGCCCGGCGTAGGCGATACCGAACCTCAGGTACCGGCGGGCCGGCCAGAGCGCGGCCAGGAAGCCCGGGATCGCCACCGCCGCCGCGAGGTCGGCCGCCTCACCGTAGAGCAGGCCGACGCTGTACTTGAGCAGCAGCGCGACCGCGACGGACAGGATCACCACGGCCAGCAGCCAGCGCGACAGGTGCAAGCGCTCGTACAGACCCGGCGACTGTCTGTGACCACCGTTGCGGTCGATCGACCGATGATGTACGTCCACGCCGCAGCCCCTCCCCCGATGCAGCATGGTCGGCCCCGGTTCCCTCCTCGACCAGGGCTTTAACCTGCACAGATTCGAGTATTAACGATGCGCGCGGAGAAGAAAAGCCCAGGTCGCAGCATGTTTTCGGCACTTCGGGGCAGCAGGGCGCGCCGTCGGCGCGCGGGGGTGCGAAACGCCGGACTAGGCGCTCTTCTCCTCGGGCTCGATACGCGGGCGCGCCTTGCGCGGCACGAGGGTGGGGTTGACGTGCTCCAGCACCGCGTCGCGGGTGATGACCACCTGGGCGACGTCCTCGCGGCTCGGCACCTCGTACATGGCCGAGAGCAGCACCTCTTCGATGATGGCGCGCAGCCCGCGGGCGCCGGTGCCGCGCATGATCGCCTGCTCGGCGACGGCGGCGAGGGCGTCGTCGGTGAACTCCAGCTCGACCTGGTCGAGCTCGAAGAGGCGGTGGTACTGCTTGATCAGCGCGTTGCGCGGCTGGGTGAGGATCGCGATCAGCGCGGCGCGGTCGAGGTTGTGCACGCTGGTGATCACGGGCAGCCGGCCGACGAACTCCGGGATCATCCCGAACTTCAGCAGGTCTTCCGGCATGACGTCGGCGAAGACGTCAGAGCGGTCGCGCTCGTCCTTGGAGCGGAGGATGGCGTTGAAGCCGATGCCCTGCTTGCCGACGCGGGCGTCGATGATGCGTTCCAGCCCGGCGAAGGCGCCGCCGCAGATGAACAGCACATTGGTCGTGTCGATCTGGATGAACTCCTGATGCGGATGCTTGCGGCCCCCCTGCGG
>NZ_PVZC01000009.1 GCF_003002095.1 Allonocardiopsis opalescens
AACCCATGCACCTCACCAGCGGCCACCGACAGGTCCAAACCATCCACAGCACGCACCCGACCGAAACACTTCACCAAACCCGAAACAGAAATCGCCGTCGTCATGAGGCTCAACGTACAATGTCTTCAGAAAATCGTGAAGTCAATAAAACGTTAAAAGCGCCAGTAGGCTGCTGGGGCCCCGCGCGGGCCGGCAGACCGGAGACGGACGACGACAGGCATGGTGACGAGGTGACAGGAACGGACACGGAGCCGGACGGACGGCACGGCGGAGCCGACGACGAGGCCGGCCGGGTGATCGAGCGCTTCGCGCTGCTGCTGAGCGAGTCCGGCTGGCCCCGGATGCCCGCCCGGGTGTTCGTCGCCATCCTGATCGCGCCCGACGGCCGCCGCACCGCCGCCGAACTGGCCGAGACGCTGCGGATCAGTCCGGCCGCCGTGTCGGGCGCGGTCCGCTACCTCAGCCAGGTCGGCCTGGTCGCCCGCGAGCGCGAGCCCGGGCGGCGGCGCGACCACTACCGTCTCTACGACGACCTCTGGTACGAGTCGATCACCCGGCGCGACACGATGATCCAGCGCTGGGTGCAGTACTTGGGCGAGGGCGTGCAGGTGGTCGGGCCGGACACCCCGGCCGGGGCGCGGCTGGAGGAGACGCGCCAGTTCTTCGCCTTCATGCACGACGAGATCCCGCGCATCATCGACCGCTGGCGCGCGTACCGCGCGGCGCACGTCGACGGCGGGCCGCCGGCGGAAGAGGGCTGACCGGCGGCGCCGTGTGGAGCGCCGCCGGTCAGCCGGGCGCCGGCGCGCCCGGCCGGAGGGGGGCGGGGCCGGGCGCGCCTCAGGGCCGGTCCGTGGGGTTCCTAGAGGTTGCCGCGGCGCTCCTGCTCGCGTTCGATCGCCTCGAACAGGGCCTTGAAGTTGCCCTTGCCGAAGCCGAGCGAACCGTGCCGCTCGATCAGCTCGTAGAACACGGTGGGGCGGTCGCCGATCGGCTTGGTGAAGATCTGCAGCAGGTAGCCGTCCTCGTCGCGGTCCACCAGCACGCGGTGCCGCTTCAGCTCCTCGATCGGCACCCGCACCTCGCCGATCCTGGCGCGCAGCTCGGGGTCGTCGTAGTAGGAGTCCGGGGTGTCCAGGAACTCCACTCCGGCCGCGCGCATGGCGCTGACGGTGGCGACGATGTCATTGGTGGCCAGCGCGATGTGCTGGCAGCCCGGGCCGCCGTAGAACTCCAGATACTCGTCGATCTGCGACTTCCTGCTGGCCACGGCGGGCTCGTTGAGCGGGAACTTCACCCGGTGGTTGCCGTTGGAGACCACCTTGCTCATCAGCGCGGAGTAGTCGGTGGCGATGTCGTCGCCGATGAACTCCGCCATGTTCACGAAGCCCATGACCCGGTTGTACCAGTCGACCCAGTAGTCCATCCGGCCCAGCTCGACATTGCCGACGCAGTGGTCGACCGCCTGGAACAGCCGCGCCGGGGCGCCCGCCGGGCGCTCGACCGTGCTCTGCGCGGCCTCGAAGCCGGGCAGGTAGGGGCCGTGGTAGCGGGAGCGGTCGATCAGGCTGTGCCGGGTCTCGCCGTAGGCGGCCAGCACGGCGCGGCGCACCGTGCCGTGCTCGTCGGACACGTCCTCGGGCTCCGCCAGCACGGTGGCGCCCTGCGCGCGGGCGTGCTCGACGCAGCGGTCCACGTCGGCCACCTCCAGGGCGAGGTCGACGACGCCGTCGCCGTGCCTGCGGTGGTGGTCGAGCAGCGGGCTGTCCGGCGCCACGCCGCCGGTGATCACGAAGCGGGCCGAGCCGGAGGTGAGCACGAAGGACTTGCGGTCGCGCCGGCCCGTCTCCGGGCCCGAGTAGGCGACCAGCCGCATGCCGAAGGCGACCTGGTAGAACCAGGCGGTCTGGGTGGCGTTGCCGACCACGAACTCGACCGCGTCCATGGCCCGCACCGGGAAGGGGTCCTTGCTCGCGTCGTAGTCGACCAGGCCGACCAGCTGCCTGAGCTGGTCGTAGCTGACGTCGTCGAGCCGGCCGTCCGGCCGGTTCAGGGTCTCGGCCACCGCGTCCTCCTGCGAGTCGATCCGGAATCGGTCATTTCGCTGAGGGAAGCATGAATTAGCTCGTCATAGTGCGCAAGAGAATGTTGATCTACTGCACATCTTGCTCAGCAATATTGCGGAACCACCGTGCGGCGGTGCACAGCTTGGCCACGTACCGGCGGCCCCGATCAGCCCCCTACCCTCGTTCACGGCCCAGGTACAGCAGCCGATGCCATCGAGCACGCCTATTGACTTTCGATAGTAAATTATCGAAGATCGATGCATGTTGTCAGAACGATGGGCGGTAGCCCTTCTCCGGGTCTTCCTCGTGCTGCTGTTCGGGATACTGGTGGTGTTCCAGACCCTCTCCCTCCCGGGCCAGTTCGCCTACATGGCCGAGCAGTCGCCCGACGAGGCGTACCTGCGCTGGCCGCTGACCGCCGTGGCGGTGTTCCTGGTGCTGTGCGTCCAAGTGGTCGTGGTCTCCACCTGGCGGCTGCTCACCCTGGTGCGCAAGGACCGCATCTTCAGCAAGGCGTCGCTGGCCTGGGTGGACGCGATCGTGTGGGCCATCGCCGTCGCCTGGCTGGTCTTCCTGGGCCTGTTCGTCTACGTCGTCACCGGGGCGGACGACCCCGGGGCGCCGATGCTGATGCTCTTGATGCTGATCAGCGGCGCCGTACTGGGACTGCTGATGGTGGTGATGCGCGCCCTGCTGCGGCGGGCGACCACACTGCGGACCGACCTGGAAGCGGTGATCTGATGCCGATCGTGGTGCGCATCGACGTCGAGCTGGCGAAACGCAAGATGAGCGTGAACGAGTTCGCCGAACGCGTCGGGCTCACGCCCGCGAACGTGGCGGTCCTGAAGAACGGCCGCGCCAAGGCCGTGCGCTTCAGCACGCTGGAGGCCATGTGCCGGGTGCTCGACTGCCAGCCCGGCGACCTGCTCGAATGGGTCGAGGGCTGAGGTTCCGGTGCGGCGCCGCGCTAGGCCGTGCGCTCCTGGCCGGTCCCGTCCGCCTCGTCCTCGGCGCGGCGCTCGGCGAGCCGGCGCTCGCGCGCGCCGCGGGCCAGTTCGGTGGCGAGCGCGTCCAGCGGCTGCGACCAGAAGCCCCGGTAGCGCTCCAGCCAGGCGTCGACCTCGCGCAGCGGCCCGGGGTCGACGGCGTACAGGCGCCGGGTGCCCTCGGGCCGGACGGTGGCGAAGCCGTGCTCGCGCAGCACCCGTAGGTGCTGGGAGACGGCCGGTTGCGAGATGCCGAACTCCGCGCGGATCACCGAGGTGACCTCTCCGGCGGTGCGCTCGCCCTCGGCCAGCAGCTCCAGGATCCGCCGCCGGACCGGATCGCCGAGTACGTCGAAGGCGTGCATGCCCTCCAGCATATGACCTCGGTCTTATATAGCACCGGGCCCGCGGCGCCCGGTGAGCCCGGCGCGGTCCGATCCGCCCCCGGCACCGGACGCGTGCGGCCCCGCCGCCCGCGCCGGGGGCGCGGGGCGGCGGGGAGCGCGGGCCTGGGGCTACAGTCCGCCGATGGCGACGTACTTGACCTCCAGGAACTCCTCGATGCCGAGGCGGCCGCCCTCGCGGCCGAGGCCGGACTGCTTGATGCCACCGAAGGGCGCGGCGGGGGTGGAGACCACCCCCCTGTTCAGGCCGACCATGCCGGTCTCCAGCGACTCCGCCACCCGCAGCGCGCGGGTGACGTCCTGGGTGAACACGTAGCCGACCAGGCCGAACTCGGTGTCGTTGGCGGCGGCCAGCGCCTCCTCCTCGGTGTCGAAGGGGGTGATCGGCGCGACCGGGCCGAAGATCTCGGTCTCGGCCAGCTCCGCCTCACGCGGTACGTCGACCAGCACGGTGGGCGGGTAGAAGTAGCCGGGTCCTTCGGGTGCCTCCCCGCCCACCAGCGCCTTCGCGCCGCGGCCGAGGGCGTCGTCCACCAGGCTCTGCACCTTCTGGCGCGCCTTGGCGTCGATGAGCGGGCCGACCTGCACGCCGTCGTCGGCGCCGTGGCCCGAGCGCAGCGCCGCCATGCGCGCGGCCAGCCGCTCGCCGAACTCCGCGGCCACGCCCGACTGCACGTAGAAGCGGTTCGCGGCCGTGCACGCCTCGCCGATGTTGCGCATCTTGGCCAGCATCGCGCCGTCGACGGCGGCGTCGAGGTCGGCGTCGTCGAAGACGAGGAACGGGGCGTTGCCGCCCAGCTCCATCGAGGTGCGCACCACCTGCCCCGCGCTCTGCTCCAGCAGGGTGCGGCCGACGCCGGTGGAGCCGGTGAAGGACAGCTTGCGCACCCGTCCGTCGCGCAGCAGCGGCTCGATGACCTCGCCCGGGCTGGTGGTGGTGACGACGTTCAGCACGCCGTCGGGCAGCCCCGCCTCGGCCAGGATCGCGGCCAGCGCCAGCGAGCACAGCGGGGTCTGGTGGGCGGGCTTGAGCACCATCGTGCAGCCCGCCGCGACAGCCGGGCCGATCTTGCGGGTGCCCATGGCCATCGGGAAGTTCCAGGGGGTGACCAGCACGCTGGGGCCGACCGGCTGGCGCATGACCAGCAGCCGGCTGGCGCCGTCGGGCGCCACGGCGTAGCCGCCGTCGACGCGCACGGCCTCCTCGGCGAACCAGCGGAAGAACTCGGCGGCGTAGGCGATCTCAGCGCGCGACTCGGCGAGAGGCTTGCCCATCTCCAGCGTCATCAGCAGGGCGAGGTCGTCCTGGCGGGACATGATCAGCTCGAAGGAGCGGCGCAGGATCTCGCCGCGCTCGCGGGGCGGGGTGCGCCCCCAGCCGGGCTGGGCGGCGACGGCGGCGTCCAGGGCGGCGCGGGCGTCGTCGGTGCCGCCGTCGGCCACCTCGCACAGGGTCTCGCCGGTGGCGGGATCCTCGACGGCGAACCGCCTCCCGGTGGCCGGCGCACGCCATGCGCCGCCGACGAGGAGCTCCTTGGGGACGTCGGCCACGACCTTCCCGGCACGTTCAGCAGTCACGGTAGTGCTCCCTCCAACGGGTTCAGCTCGCCTGACAGGGCCATCATGCCTTCCGCCGCTGCCCGGCCACCGCACCGGTCACCCGGCGCGATGCCTGGACAGGGCGCACCGCCGATGGTTTCATAACGTTGTCGATTGTCGACAATCCTACTGGCAGGAGGGAACATGGCCCAGCTGTCCCCGGTCCTCAAGCAGGCGACTCCCGTACTGGCCGCGCGGGGCGAGGGCGTGTACCTCTACGGCGAAGACGGCCGCCGCCACCTCGACTTCACCGCTGGCATCGGCGTCACCAGCACCGGCCACTGCCACCCCCGGGTGGTCGAGGCCGCGCAGCGGCAGGTCGCCACCCTCGTCCACGGCCAGTACACCACCGTCATGCACCGGCCGCTGCTCGACCTCACCGACCGGCTCGGCGAGGTGCTGCCGCCCGCGCTCGACTCGCTGTTCTTCCTGAACTCCGGCAGCGAGGCCGTCGAGGCGGCCGTGCGCCTGGTCCGGCACGCCACCGGGCGGCAGAACATCCTGGTCTGCCACGGCTCCTTCCACGGCCGCACCATGGGCGCCGCCGCGCTGACCACCGCGGGCACCAAGTTCCGGGCCGGCATCGGCCCGCTGATGCCCGGTGTCGCGGTCACCCCGTTCCCCTTCGCCTACCGCTACGGCTGGACCGAGGACGAGGCCGTCGCCTTCGCCCTGCGCGAGCTGGACTACGTCCTGGCCACCACCAGCCCGCCCGCCGACACCGCCGCCGTTTTCGTGGAACCGGTCCTCGGCGAGGGCGGCTACGTCCCGACCCCCGCCGCGTTCATGGAGGGCCTGCGCGAACGCGCCGACCGGCACGGCTTCCTGCTCGTCGCCGACGAGGTGCAGACCGGCTTCGGCCGCACCGGCCGCTTCTGGGGCCACCAGCACTCCGCCGCCGTCCCCGACGTCATCGTCACCGCCAAGGGCCTGGCCAGCGGCTTCCCGCTCTCGGCCATCGCCGCGCCGCGCGCCCTGATGGAGAAGGCGTGGCCCGGCTCCCAGGGCGGCACCTACGGCGGCAACGCCGTCGCCTGCGCCGCCGCCATCGCCACCCTCGACGTCATCCGCGACGAGAAGCTGGTCGACAACGCCGCCCGCATGGGCGACCGCCTACTCGCCGGCCTCCGCACCATCGCCGAACGCCACCCCGAGATCGGCGACGTCCGCGGCCGCGGCCTCATGGCCGCCACCGAGTTCACCACCGTCACCGGCACCCCCGACACCGCCCTCGCCCAACGCGCCCTCACCGAATCCGCCGAGCGCGGCCTGCTCCTGCTCCCGTGCGGCGCCCACAGCAACACGGTCCGCATGATCCCGGCTCTGGTCGTCAATGAGTCGCAGATCGACGACGCCTTGTCGGTGTGGGGGGAGGCGGTGGAGGCGGCGGTGAAGGGGTAGGGCGGAGCAAACGGCCGGCCGGCCGGGATCGACGGCCCGCGGCGGCAGGGCGGTCGGGTGGGCGTGGCACCGCCGCCCACCTGTTCCGCACCCGCCCCTGCGGGCTCCGTCGACCCGCCGCACCGTCGCGCCTCGGTGCCCGGGGCCACACCTCCCCGGGCACCGCCGGTGCCGCCGACGCGGCCCGCCCGCATGCGGCACGGACCCGGAGCGTCAGGCGGTCATCCTGATACCGCTGTTCAGATCAGCCGCCACTCCTGGTTGGGGCGCCCTTCCACGCACGTCGCCTGGACCACCCGGGCTCCGTTGGCCACAGCGCTGTTCTGCACCTCCAGGCACTTGCCGCTGTGCCGGGCCACCACGGCGAAGTACCCATTGGATCGCTGGTCGAGCCGCCACTGCTGGTTCATCCGGTACCGGCCGGGCTGCTCCTCCACGCACTGCCACTGATGGACCGTGCCGCCCTCGGCATTGCTCGCCTCGGCGACGTCCAGGCACAGGCCGCTGTGGACGGCGCGGACGGTGTAGTACCCGTCCGTCGTGGCGATGAAGTTCCACTCCTGGTTCCGCCGGTCCTCATAGCAGTCCCACTGCTGGACGTACTGACCGTTGTTGAGGCTCGCCTCCGCGACATCCAGACACTTCTGCGTGTGATGGGTCACCAGCCTCGCGTCGGTGAACGGGGAGCGGAGCTGCGTCATGGCACCCCCGGCGTCGGCATACGCGGGGACGGCGGACAGGGCCGCCACAAGCGCCCCGACCACCAGAGCACCGAAGGATGCGGCAAAACGTCGCCTTGCTGTTTCCATGTTGTTCTCCTTACCGAGCCGCGCCCACGACCAGGGCGGCTTCACAATCCATTTACTCTCGGTAAGAATTCATCAACCCAGAGTGGCCATATCCGGCCGCCAGTGAATGCGAACCGTCATTGACCTGCGCGCTCACAATTACGGGCGAACAGCGCACACGCCCGCAGAAGGGCCACGAAACCTTCGGGCGCCGCGATGAACCTGCTCGACAGCACGCAGCGGCCCCGGGAACACTTCCCGCGCCGGGATGCCGTCGCTGAGCGCCGGGCCACGACCCGCGCCGAGCGGTCGTCCAGCGCGGGGACGGGCCCGGAGCCTCAGCCGCCGTGGAGCAGCTTGCGGGTGACCTCGTGCAGCTCGCGCTGGAAGTACGGGTCGCAGGCGGTCTCGCTGGGCTGGGTGGGGATGCCGTCGTCCAGGTAGGCGCCGGAGTGCACGTCGGCGCTGAGGGCGGCCTGGACGATGTTGCGGGCGCCGTGCTCGATGGGCTCGCCGACGGGGCCGTACATGGCGTGCAGCAGCCGGGTGGCGATGACGCCGGGGCTGATGCTCACGACGCTCGGGCGCGGCGCGGGCGCCTCGGTGGCCAGCCACTGGGCGTGCGCGATCATCGCGAGCTTGGAGCGGGCGTAGGCCGTGGTGGGGCTGTAGGGATGGCGTTCGAGGTTGATGTCGTCCAGCGGGAGCACGGCGGAGGCGTGCGTGGCCGACGCGACGTGCACCACCCGTCCGGCCGCGCGCAGTACCCGGGGCATCAGCAGCTCGGTGAGCAGGACGGCGGCCAGGTAGTTGGTCTGGAGGGTGGCCTCGTTGCCGTCGGCGCTCAGCCGACGCCGCTCGGGGCCGGGGCGTCCGGCGTTGTTGATCAGCACGTCGACCTCGTCGGTCAGCTCCCCCACCTGCGTGGCGAGCGTGTCGACGGCGGCCAGCTCGTCGAAGTCGGCTTGGATGTAGCTCACCTCGGCGTCGCCCTGCTCGCGCACGTCCGCGATCAGCTGCTTCACCTCGTGCTCCGGCTCCGGACCGTGCACCACCAGGCGGCGCGTGCGCCGAGTGAGGAGTCCGGCGGCGGCCGCGCCGATCCCGCTCGTCGCCCCCGTGAGCACGATGGTTCCGACCGTCCTGTACGACGACATGGCTTCTCCGTTCCCGCTACGGATTCAGCCCGTTCCCCGCGCCGCACCGGTTCATGCCGGAACCCGGTTCTGTTGTCGCCTTCCGTCGGGCCGTGCGGATTCCGTCCCCGGCGTCACCGCTCTCGGTCGGCCGCCGCCGCACGGCGGGTTCCGGGTCCGGTCGGGACTTCAGCCCTGGTGCCAGGTGAACAGGTCGGGGCGGTGGTGGCGGGTGTGGGCGAGCAGCTGGTTGGTGTGGTCCTCGGGGCCCGCCGACGCGAACGAGATCGCCACCAGCCACAGTCCGGTGCGCGGGTCGCGCGGCTGCGCGGCCAGCCGCTGCCGCAGCCACTGCGGCGCGCGCGGCGGCACCACCCGTTCGCCCCAGCCCTTGAGCCCCTGGGACCGCAGCTCCGGCACGTGCACCATCGCGCCGGACCGCCGACCGGCCGCCCTGGCCGCGCCCGGCTTGGTCAACTGGTCGTGCACGGTGCCGACCTCGGTGACGTCGGGCCACCGCATCCGCAGCTGGAAGCCCTGGGTGTCGCGCAGCTCCACCCCGGTCGGCGACACCACCACCGTCGTGCCGGTGACCGCCCGCCGCGCCTTGTGTACCAGCGACCAGGCCGCGACCGCCACCGCGACCAGGCCGACCGCCGCGCCGCCCAGCACACCGATGCCCTCGGCCGCCGTCTCGAACACGATCGACCCGAGCAGCAGCATGACCACGAAGAGCAGGCCGAGCAGCGGCAGGAACGGGAGCACGAACCGCCACACGGACGCCGCGACCGGCCGCAGCACCACCGCCCCCGGCTGCCCGGGAACCGGCCAGTACGAGCCTGGAGCACCGTTCGAACCCTGTGCGTCGACCATCCGGGTAGGTTAACGCGCCGTCGGCGGTGCGGGGGGAGCTGGTGGAGGGGGTCAGGCCGCCGCGCCTGCCTCGATCTCCAGCAGCCACGCCCGTGGCAGCTGCCGGTGATGATGGTCGTCAGGGCGGGGCTGTGGTCCCCCAGGACCTCCTGGCGGATCCGCGCATTGGCCTCCTGGTGGCGCCGGTCGGACAGGAAGACGGTGACCTTCACCAGATCGCGCAGGGTCATGTCCGCCGCCGCCAGCACGGACTCCACATTGCGCCAGGCCAGTCGGCTGGCCGCCGAAGTCGCCCGGGACGCGGCCGTCGCCGTCCTCCGGAACCTGGCCGCTGACGAACAGCAGCCGTGCGGCGCCGGTGACCAGGGCGCCCTGCCCGTAGGACCGCTGCCGCTGCCCGATCGTGGTGAGGTGCACGCATGCACGAGGTGCGATGGCGCGCGGTCGGATCGCCGTCGTGCTCGGGGGTGCCGTGTCCAGGGCCGTCGTCGGCCTGTGGACGGGCGGGCGGCGCCAAAGGGGTGTTTTCCACAGATTCGGCCGTGGGCCTGGCTGGGGGGCTTGACAGCCGGGAGGCTCGTGGGGCGGCTTTTCCTTGCCGTGGGGTGGTTTGCCCCCGGTCGGGTGGGGCGTGGGTGGGGCGTGGATGGGGCCGGCATTGGGCGAGGACCAGACCGGATGGCCGACGCCTGAGGACGGCGGGGGCGGTCGAGCCGGTGCCCCGCCCCCGTCAACCCGCTCCCGGCTCCGCGCAGTGGCCCGGGCGGCGCGGTGGGCGTCGCACGCACCCCGGGCGGCGCAGGGCGGGCCGCCGGTAGGCCGCCGTCAGGTGCGAGGCGCCGCCCACGGCCCGTCCGTCCTGGGTTCGTGCCATCCGCGCGGCCTAGTGGGCGGGCGTGAGCTCGGCCTCGACGGCGAGCTCGGGCAGCCGGGTGTTGGTGACGACGGCGAGTTCGTGCGGATGTCGCCCGCCCCGCAGCCACTGGCCGCCGACCAGCGGCACCAGGGCGACGTTGGGCGTGGGGCCGCTGGTCCAGTCGAGCCGTCCGGCCATCGTCTCCAGGTCGGTGCGGCCGACGGCGTCCGCCACGGACCGCCGGTCGGTGGGGTCGGCGGCCGTCGAGAGCGCGTGCACGGCAACCTCGATCAGGGCGTAGGCCAGGCCGAGCGGCTGGAGCCACTGCTTCCCGGTCCGCTGCTCGTAGTCGTCGGCCAGTTCGGCCGCGCCGAAGTCCTCCAGTGACGACCGGAAGGGGTGCCGCGGCGTCCAGTAGACGAGCGTCGCCACCCCCGCATCGTCCAGCGCCTCCGCCGCGGCGCCGCGCGGATAGGCCAGCCAGCGCGAGCAGGTGAGCAGCCGCGGCCGCAGCCCGCCCTCGCGCGCCTGCCGCCAGAACAGGGCCAGGTCCGCCGCGGTGGAGGCGCTGGTCACGACGTCGGCGCCGGCGGCACGGAAGCGGTCCACGTGCGCACGGAGGTCCGCCGCGGGCTCCCGGTAGCCGCCCGCCTCCACCAGCTTGTGGCCGCGGGCCTCGGCCGCGGGCGCGAAGCCGTACTCGGGATGGCGCAGCAGGGCGCCCTGGACGTCGTCGTTCCACAGGCATCCCACGGTCCGCGCCGGTCCGAGCCGCTCCCACATCTCCGCGAAGACGGCCGCGATGTCGTCCAGCCCCCAGGCGAAGTGGTACGTCCACGTGAAGGGGTGCTCCGGGTCGGCGCCGCGCCCGTAGACGTACGCCTGCCAGGGGAAGGTCGTGGAGACGCAGGCCACCCCGATCTCCTCGCAGGCGTCGGCGACGGCGGGCAGCACCTTCGTTCCGGCCATGGTCACCACCACCCGCACCCCGTCGGCCTCGACCAGTTCGCGGACCGCCCGCCGCGCCGCCTCGGGCTCCGAACGACTGTCGCGGACGGCCAGGCGCACGGCATAGCGGCGGCCGCCGTTGACCACCGCGGTGAGTCGCGGCGCGAGCCGGTCCAGCACATAGGAGAGCGGATCGCCCAGCTGGGACAGCCGCCCTGTCCGGGGCACCACCGCGCCGACGCACAGTTCCCTGCCACCCGCCGTCCCCGATGCCACCATGCGACTCCCCTCACAGTCAGCTACACACTGTTGCGCATCGTAATATCCGCTGGCTGGAGCCGGTGGTGTATTGGCCATACGCCCGGAATCCGCGCAGTGGTCACCCCGACGGGACGACTCCGATGACGGTCCGGACCGAGCGACGGCACCCTCCGCCGCCGGCAAGGTCGAGGGTCAGGTCAGCAGGCCGCGGCTGCGGCGGTACACCAGCCGGCTGCGGCGCTCGTCGACGTGGGTGAGGCCCAGCGCGGGTGCCGCCCACGCGATGACGCCGGCCGCGGCCACGATCCCGGCCAGGCGACCGGGAGCAGGTCCAGTTCGGACCGGCTCAGCGCCCGCACCTTCCGGTACCCGGCCACGGCGGCCTCGGCGAGGTCGACGGGCAACCGCCGGTCAGGCCGCTCCACGGCCGGGTAGTGGCAGAACCAGGCCGGATCGGCCGATGGTTTCGGCTCGTCGAAGTCGAGCACCGCGGTCACGTCGCCGTCGTCCACCAGCAGGTCACGCCGGTGCAGGTCATGGTGGAGCGGACCGGAGGGCTGCCGGGCCGGCGGCGACAGGGCCGCACCGTGTCGCACGGTGAAGGCGCGCGTCATCGCACGCCACTCGTCGGCCCCGGCCGGATCGACCTGGCCACCGACCACTCGGTCGATGAGGCCGAGACGGTCGATCACCCGGATCCGATCGTCGACCCAGCCCGGCGTGAGCAGGTGCATCCGGGCCGGCGGCGCACCGCACCACTCGGCGGGACACCGCCGGAGACGAACGGGAACACGGCGACGGTGCCCGCCTTCAAGCAGTGCCGGCTCGCCGCTGCCGGCGAGGAAGGGCACGGGTGCGGGGAGGTCGCAGCGCCCCAGGAACTCCACCAGGCGGCCATGACCTTGTCCGCCCCGGACCGCAGACACTCGCGCACCACCACTTCGCCCCGGTCAGGCGCCATCCGGACCTTGCGGTTGTCCTCTCCGCCGTCGAGCGGCTGCGCCGCACCGGAGGGAGCGCAGCCGAACCGCGCCGGCACCGCCGGGAAGTCGATGTACTCCATGCCCGCCTCTGGTCCTGCCCGGGCGGATCTCCGCGAGCGGCATCCCCGCTCCGGCGGCCGACGGCGTCCGACCGCGACCCGTCCGGCCACACCCGAAAGGCCCGCGACGAGCGCCGCGGCCGAGCGGAAATGGCGGCGGACACCTGCGTACCGCCGCCCTTGCCCCCCTGCTACCGGAGCCGCCCCGCACGCCCGTCCGGTGCCGGCGGACGCCACTCGAGCGCGGATTCGAGCGAGCCGTAGAACAGCTGCGGCGCGAAGCGGCCGACCGCGGCGAGCGCCGTATCGCGGAGGGCGCGGACGACGTGCGAGCGCGTCTGGACGACGGAGCCGACCCGGGCGGACTGGCGGGCGATCCGGGAGGTCCGCGGCAGCCGGGCGTCCGTGTAACGGGCCAGGGCGGCGGGGACCTGGTCGGCGGCCAGGAAGCGGGCCAGGGTCACCGCGTCCTCGATCGCCTGGCAGCCGCCCTGGCCGAGGTACGGGGTCATGGCGTGCGCGGCGTCGCCGACCAGGGCGACGCGGCCCCGGTGGAACGCGGGCGGCGGGGTGGCGAGCCAGTAGATGTCGTTGCGCAGCACGTCGTCGGGGTCGACGGCGTCCAGCGCCTTCGGGATCGGGGCGTGCCATCCGCCGAAGCGGCGGACCAGTTCGGCGCGCTCGTCCGCCGCCCGCTGTCCGGGCGGGGCGGGCACGGCGAAGTACAGGTACACGCCGCCGTCCGCGAGCGGCATCACCCCCACCACCGCGCCGCGGCCCCACGTCTCGGTGGACGACAGGCCGGAGCCGAGCGGCGGCGTGAGGATGCGCCAGACGGTGTGCCCCGAGTAGACCGGGCCGGGCAGGTCGGGGAAGAGGGCGGCGCGCGTGCGCGAGTCGATGCCGTCGGCGGCGACGACCAGGTCGGCCTCGATCTCGGTCGCCGCTCCGCTCACGGTGGCGCGCACCAGGGCCGGCCGCCGCTCGTCACCGGGTTCGACCTCTGTCACCTGCGCCGACGCGCGGACCGCGCCGCTCGGCAGCCCGCCGGCGAGGAGATCGACCAGCGCCGAGCGCCGGACCACCGCCGCCGTCTCACCGAAGCGCCGCTGCAGTTCGGCGGCGTCGATCCGGATCATCCACCGCCCGTCGGGACGGCACACGCCGCCCATGCCGAGCGCCGAGAGCGCCCGCACGTCCGCTCCGACGCCGATCGCGTCCAGTCCGCGCAGCGCGTTCGGCGCGACGGCCAGTCCCGCTCCGACCGGCCGCAGGCCGTCGGCCCGCTCGAACACGGTGACCTGCCATCCGCCGTCGACCAGCCCGCGGGCGGCGGTCAGCCCGCCGATCCCGGCCCCGATCACCACGGCTCGCCTGCCGTCCATCGCCATCCCACCCTCTACATCTGTAGTGTTCGAAATTCTACAGGTGTAGAGGAAGCGCTACCATCCAGGGGTGACCGAATCCGCGGCCCGACGCGTCGAACTCATCGCCCGCACGGCGATGCGCCTGGTCGCCGAGCGCGGCCTCCGCGGCCTCACCCACCGCGCCGTCGACGAGGCCGCCGGCCTTCCGGCCGGCTCGACCTCGTACCACGCCCGCACCCGCGCCCGGCTGCTGGAGATCACGCTGCGCCACCTGGCCGACGAGACCACCAGGCAGCTCGCGCCCCTCGCCGAGGCGCTCCCCGGCCCGGGCGACGGACCGCCCGGCACCCCGTCCCCCTGGAGCAGGGACGCCCTCGCCGACGTGCTCGCCGACTTCGTCCACACCGGCATCACCCGCGACCCCGCCCGCATGCGCGCCCGCTACGAACTCGCCCTGGAGTCGGTACGCCGCCCTGAACTGCGCGCCATCTACGACGAACTGAGCGCCGCCTTCCACCGGTTCGCCGCCACCGTCCTCACCCGGGCGGGATCGCCTGAACCGGCCCGCCACGCCCGCACCGCCATCGCCTGGACCGACGGTCTCATCTTCGACAGCCTCGTCGGCGGCGGCGCGGCCTCTCCCCCGACCCGGGAGGAACTCCGCTGCGCCGCGACGGAGATGCTGGCCGGGCTGCTCGATGGTCCGACCACCACCGACTCCGCCTCGGCGCCCGACGGCGTCCGTTGACGGCAACCGGTGCCAGGAGCCGTCATCCCGACAACGGCCTCAGGGCGACGGCCTCCGCCGCCGCGCGCCTCACGCGCCTTCCCGGTGAGTTGCCATACCTGTTCGCCCCGACGGGCGTGGCGTCGTCAGGTGCGAGTGGAGGGCACCGTGTGCGCGTGGCGTGTTAGCGTGATCCACGCGAAGGGATGTTCCCTCGGTTCAGAGACCTGTTGAGGAGGTGGGGTTGATGACCGCCGTGGCGGTGGCCGCCGGTTTCGGTGCGCCCTCCAACCCCATGTCCTCGGTTTCCCGCTGATTCGCTCGGTCGCGGCCGTCCGTTGCGACGTCCTCGCCTGACGCAGTCGGGAGCCCCTTTGCGAAAAGGATTCCCTTCGTTGTCCACAGACCATGACCTGTCCGGCGCCTGGACCACCCGCGCCGAGACCGAGCAGGACGTCCCCGCGATCCGCGAGGTCAACCTCGCAGCCTTCCCCACCTCGTTCGAGGCCGACCTGGTCGAGGCGCTACGCGCCGATCCGGCCTGGGTGCCGGAACTGTCCGTCGTCGCCGTCTCCCATGACGGCACCGTGGCCGGCTACGCACTGCTCACGCGCTGCCAGGTGGACGGCGTCCCAGCGCTGGCACTCGGGCCGTGCGCGGTGCTGCCGCGCTTCCAGCGGCGCGGCGCCGGTTCGGCCGCGATCCGCGCCGGACTCTCGGCCGCCCGCGACCTCGGCGAAAACCTGGTGCTGGTACTCGGCCACCCCGAGTACTACCCGAGGTTCGGCTTCGTGCCGGCGTCGCGGTACGGGATACGGCCGTCCTTCGAAGTGCCGGACGAGGCGATGATGGCACTCGTCTTCGACGACACCGTGCCAGTGCCGAGCGGGACGATCGTCTACCCCGCGCCCTTCGGCGTCTGACCGGGGCGGGGCGCCGGGCCGGACTCCCCTGGCCCGGCGTCCCGCAGGTCGGAGCTGAGGCGCGGACCATGCGCATGGTGGGACGTATCCCCGCGCGGAGTGCCCGATCGAGGCGTGGTGCATCGGCACCACCGAGCAAGGACCATCCCCGCGCGGGGAGCACTAGGTGTCCTGGCTGGAGGTGCGGCGCCGCGCGGAACCATCCCCGCGCGCGCGGGGAGCACATCGTGCGCGGCTCGGTGGACAAGATCCTGTCGGGACCATCCCCGCGCGCGCGGGGAGCACACCGCGTCGGCGACCGCCTCGATCGGGCCGGAGGGACCATCCCCGCGCGCGCGGGGAGCACTTCTGGAGGCTGCGCAGCTCGGGCCGCAGCCGGGGACCATCCCCGCGCGCGCGGGGAGCACCCGCTCGGGCACTCGGCGACCCAGCGGCCGAAGGGACCATCCCCGCGCGCGCGGGGAGCACCGCATCACGGTGTCGGCCAGGGTGCTCTTGCCGGGACCATCCCCGCGCGCGCGGGGAGCACCGCGCCGTCGAAGCCGCCTCCCGTGCGCGCCGGGGACCATCCCCGCGCGCGCGGGGAGCACTGGTAGCCGCGATGCCGTCTGTCGGGCCGCATGGGACCATCCCCGCGCGCGCGGGGAGCACCCTCGGCGACCTGCGGGTTCATCCGCCGATCGCCTGGTTTTTCACCACTTCTCGAAATTCGGACAGAACGCTTACTGCACGAAAAGAAGTCGCCCAGAAGCCAATCTCAACCATCCTGGCTCACCGCTGACCGAAACGGCGGCGCTTCGATGCCTTGCTCCAACCGGGTTTCGCCGCAGGGGCCGAAGCTCCTTTGTCCGTCGGGCGGCGGATGAGGGTGACGCCGTCCAGGTCCACCGGATGCCATTTGTGGTCGTGGGTCTCGAAGGTGAACCCCTGTTCGTTGTCGGTGCTGTAGGCGAGGAGCGCGCGGCCGTTCCCGGCGTACTGTTTGACCTCGGACCACAGTGCTTCTCGGATACGTGTGCTCGGGCCGCCGAGAAACACTCCAGGGGCGATTTCGAGTAGCCAGCGCGTCAGGAAGCCGCGCAAGCCGACCGGACACTGGGTCAACACGATGACCGTCACCAGATGACTCCATCGTCGTAATTGCGCCCGGATTCCAGGTCGGGTCCTCGGTCGGTGCGGAGGCCGACGCGGTCGGCGTCGGGATCGGCGGGCTCCGCGCCGTCGTTGTCGGGGAGCAGCAGAGCGTGGATGTCGCGGACGCAGCGGTCGAGCAGCCCGATTTCGTTGACGCGGTCGCGGAGGGCGCGGCGGGTGCGGGCGCCGACATCCTCGGGGTCCTCAGCGGCGGTCTCGAAAGCGACCGGGATGCCGATCTCCGTCTTGTAGAGGTCGGCCACGTCGAGCACGAAGGACAGCTCGTGCCCGGAGTGCACGAAGCCGAGTGCGGGCAGCGCGCCGATGGCCGCGACGACCGACTGCGCGATGCCGTAGAGGCACTGGGCGGCCGCTGTGACGGCCTGGTTCGGTGGGTCGCCGGACGCGAAGTCGCCCGGCGTGAAGCGCCGCCCCCGCCATTCGATGCCGACCCGGGCGGCCTCCTTCTTGTAGAAGTCCTTCACCCTGCGACCCTCCATGCCGAGCAGCTCGCGGCGGCTGCGGCCGGACGGGTCCTCGTTGGGGAAGCGCAAGCGGTACATGGCGCGCGCGACATCGAGGCGGCGCTGCCGGTTCGCCCACGCCAGGGCGTGGGCTTCGGCGAGCGCCGCCGAGCGGGTGAGCGCCCGACCGCCGGCGTAGTACCGAACACCGTGCTCGCCCACCCACACGGCACCCGCGCCGCTCTCGCCGAGCACGCTCATCGCCTGGTGGCTCACCCGGGTGCCGGGTCCCAGCAGCAGGGTCCCGATCGTCGCCGACGGGATGTGGGTGACGCCGTCGGCGTCTTCGGCGGTGATGGCGTTGGCGTCGCGGTGCACGACGCACCGCTCCAGGTAGACGAACGACGTCCGGTCGCTCACCCGGGTGAGTTCGCGCGGCGTCGACGCGCGGCGCTTCCCGACGGTGGTCACGGCTCAGCCCGCAGGTGCCAGAGTCATCAGCCCGCAGCCGTACGCCTTGGCCCGGCCGATCCCCGAGGTGAGTGCGCGGCGCAGCGCATCAGGGTCGGTGACCTCCAGGCGCCCGTCGAAGGTGGCCGTGGACAGGGTGACGCGGTTCTTGCGCGGCTTTCCTGACGGCGCCTCCTCGGACTTGCCGAAGTCGAGTCGACGGCGGTCGTGGACGATCAACTGATGCTCATCGCCCTGGGGCAGCCGCCGCTGCTCCGGCGGCTTCTCCAGCACCCGGAAACCCGCCGCCGCCTGCCGTTGCAGTAGCCAGCCCATCTGGTGGCGCGGTGTGACGTGGGCTGTCACCTTCGTCGGCTCGTCCTCGTGGCGGCGGATGCTGTGCACGGGATTGGCGGTCAGGCGGAAGGCCCAGATGTCGCCCTTGGTCAGGCGGTCGAGGAACGGCGCGTAGTCGCGGGTCTGCCATTCAGGTTGCGTCGGCCAGCCGGCCTGCTCGGCGAGGTGGGTGAGGTCGGGTCGCGACGGGCTGACGACGTACAGGAAGACCTCGGCGCGCGCGTTGCGGTCGACCCGCCACAGCACACGGGCGCCGCCACGGTCGCGGGGGTCGCTGGGCAGTATGTCGGGGAAGGACGCCAGGACGGCGGCGTGCATGGCCTGCGGCGACGCGAGCAGTCTGCGCGCGCCGATCCGCGCGGTGTTGAAGCGGAAGCGGGTCAGGTGCATCGGGTCACCTCACAGGGTCGCCATCGGATCGTGCTCGGGCACCGTGCGGCGTGCCCGGAAGCCGGGATTGGGCACCTCGACGGTGTCGGGATGGACGCCGCGCAGCGCGTAGCGGCGGTGCAGCGGATCGAAGCTGAGGGGATGGTCGCGCAGAGTGTCGGGCCTCCCGTGCTCCGGGCGTGCGTCCACGAAGGTGTCGAGCCGTACGTACGCCTCTTCGGCGCGCCCCCGCCGGTACCATTCGGCGGCGTGCCATTCCTCGTCGGCCAGCGCTTCCTCAAGCGGCTTGCCGACCCGGACGCCCAGGTTGATCGGGCGCGACGGCGGGCATGACCGCCGCCCGAGGAACGGCAGGAACCGGGGTTCCCGAACCGCCCGATCGAGGTCGGCGATCAGGGCGTCGTCGCCTTCGAAGGCCGCGACGAACACCGCGTCGGCCAGGTAGTAGCGCTCCGACAGCGGCATCGCCTGCCCGGTCGCGAAGTGCGAGGCGGTCTGGAAGTCGCGGATCCGGGTGCCGCGCTGGTCGACGCGCACGCCGAACCGCAGCGCGGCCAGGTCGGCGAGGTCGGCGGTGCGCTGGCGTCCCTGCGCCGCGGCGACCAGTCCGATCACGCCGCTCTTGGTCGGCGCGTGCTCGGTGCTGCGGCGGGCGAAGCGCGACGAGGCGCCCCATGCCTGGAGCGGCCCCGCCAGCAGCAGCATGAGCACGCTCATTCCGACGCGTCCTGCCGCCGCACCACCGCTGTGCCGACGGCCGAAACGAGTTCGCCGATCGACACCTCCGTGCCGGCGCCGGCCAGCTTCTCGGTGCTCGCGCCGACCCGCACCACCCAGCTCTCCACGCCGTCCTCGACATCGAAGGCGTGTTCGACCTGCGGGATGTGGTCGGCCAGCCGCTCGACGGCCTCGCGGAGGTGCCCCCCGCCCTGGAGGGCCGGCACCGGCTCCTCGAAGGCGCCGACGAAGCTGACGGGACGAGTGGAGCGCAGCTTGACCAGCACCGCGTCCGGCAGGGTGTGGTTGCCGAAGGTGTTGCTCTTGCCGGTCGGCATCGACTCGACGAAGCCGCGGACGAACGCCTCCACCGCCCGCCGCAGCGGTTCGTGGACGGACTCGTCCTCGCGCAGCCCCGCACCCAGGTTGCGGCGCAGCTGGTCCACGTCGAGAGCGGCGTAGCGGTAGAGGGTGGCGGAGTTGAACTCCACGGTGCCGATCATCCCGGCGCCGGGCTCGGCGTCGGTGTTCTCGTCGTCGACGGCCGTGTAGTAGTCGGACTCGTTCTCGACGGCGTGGACGCTGATCGCGTGCGCGACCTGGGCGGCGGCGTCCACGTTGATGTCGGCGCCGTCCGCCACCATCCGGCCGAACAGGGCGATGTCGACCGAGTGGCGGGTGTCGGCGATCTCCTTGGCTCGTGCCTTGTTCTCCTTGTCCTTGAGGAAGGCGGTGATGTCGTCGCGTCCCTCCACGGCCAGTGCCGCCAGGCCGTCGCGCTGGCGGGCGCTGAGGAACATGAGGTACGCGGACTCGCGGGGCGGTGCGGCGGCCCCGGCGTTCTTCGCCGCGTCGGCCTTGCGCTTGGGCACCTCGATCTTGGACCCGGTGGCCGCCTGCACGACCTCGGCGGCCAGGTGGAGGGCCTGGGCCTCCTCGATGGAGGGGTCGATCCCACGGATGCGCCCGGCGACGAGTTCGGCGACTTTCTTGGTGCGCACGCCCAGTTCACCGGGGTCGAGCATCGAGTGGAAGGCGCGGCGGGTGGCCCGCTTCCACGCCTGGCTGGACACGCGCGCCCGCCGCACCCCGCCGTAGATGGCGGTCTTCGGTGCCCCGGTGTCGTCGCGGTTGAGGTTGCTCGGCGGCACGGTCTGCAGGACGTGCACGTCGATGATGGTTCGGCTCATGGCTGGTCCTTCGCTGTGGTGTCGACATCGGGGACGGCGGAGTCGTCGGCCGCCTGGACCGCGCGGTCGCGGTGGGCGTGGAAGTCGCGGGCCCAGGCCAGGCGCACGCGGTTGATGCCGCCGGGTTGCTGGAAGGTGTGGAGTTGGCCCGCGAGCAGTCCGTAGTCGAGGGGGATGGACTCGCCCCGCAGCAGGACGACGATCTCGCGCAGCCGGTAGGCGAGGGTGGCGGTGGTGGTGGCGCTGCCGGCCTGCACGAAGCGCTTGCGGAGCGGTTCGTCGATGTCGTTGCCCGGCATGAGGCGGCGGACGGCGCCGCCGAGTCCGCGCCCGGGGCGGTGCATCCCGGCGTCGCGGCGCGACTGCTGGTGCACGGCGAAGAGGGTCAGTGCGATGTGCGCGGCCGTCTCGACCTGCTCCTGGGCGGCCTCGGCCCGCGCGGAATCGTGGGAGGGCGGCCTAACGTCGTACAGTTCGGGGCCGCCGGCCAGGCCCCACAGGTCGGGGACCTCCGCGAGCGTCCGGCCCGCCCCCCGGCGCAGCCGGGCGAGGGCGGCGACGGCCCCGGGGCGGTCTCGCAGGTAGTCGCGCTGGAGTGCGGTGACGCGCTCGTGTACGAAGGCGGCGACGGCACCGTAGGGCTGCGGCCGCTCTCGGGTGGTCGTTGCGCTCATGCGGACACCTCGGTGCTTCGCTCAGGAACGGACAGTTTCAGGGCCTTGCGGAGTTCGGCCCGGAACCGCAGATCGGCGCGGCCGGCCGACAGCCACATGTCGCCGTTCGGACCGCGGACCACTCGTCCGATCCACGCGGCCTCGCCGGCCTCCGCTACCAGCCGGGCGCCGATGCGGCTGAGGAGCCGGTGCGCCTCGCGCTGCCACTCCGCACGGCGTTCCAGGGCGTCCTCTCGCCGCGTCAGCCCGCTCAGCCAGTCGCGAAACGGGCCGTCGAGGGCGCCGAATCCCTGATCACGAGCCGCCTGGCGCGGCGAGTCGGTGGGGGCTCCGGCCGCTTCGGCCAGATCCGACGCCAGGTAGCCGAGCACGGTGACGGCGTCCTCGGCGTCGTTGGCCGCGTCGACGGCCGTCTGGCCGAGGACGCCGTCGCGGTCGTGCAGCACGACGACGGCCATGGTGAGTGCGTCGTCGACGATCTCGTCGATGACCGACTGCTGGGTGCCATAGACGGCGCTGACGATCCGGGCGCGGATCAGCCTGCCGTCGTCGAGGTAGTCGTCATTGGCCAGCCGGGCGATCCAGTCCAGCACGCGCGGACGGACGATCGCGGCCGCCTCCTGGCGCTGCTCCGCTCCGCGCACGCGTCCGGTGACGAGTGCGCCCAGCCCGCGCCAGGCGCTGCGCGCGGGGTCGTGCTCGCGCGGCAGGTAGACCTGCGGCAGACCGAGCTTCTTCTCCTGTGCCGGGCTGCGCCGCCAGGCCGTCATCGGCTCGCGGTCGTGCATATTGCGCGGCGTCAGCGGATCGCCGTAGGCGACCAGCACCCCGTGCACGCCGTCGGCGTCGTAGTGCAGGCGCAGCCGGCGGCTCTGCCAGGTGTAGAGATCGCGGAGCCCGGAGGGGCGCCCGCCGGGTTCGGCCGCGGCCGGGCCGGCCGGCTCGCGGCGCCAGGCGGGCCGGTCGTCGGCGGCGGCGGCGCGCAGATTGTCCGTGTCGGCCGCGATGAGGTTGAGCAGCAGGGTCTCGGCCAGGTCGTCGCCCTCCGCGTACACGCCGCCGAGGGTGCCGGCCCAGCCGACGCCGAGCGGATAGCCCTTGCCGCCTTTGACGCGGGGGTCGCCCACGGCACCGGACTTGATGCCCGAGGGGTCGAAGGCGTGGGCGTGCACCACCCAGCGGGCCGCTTCGGCGAAGCCGAGCCGGTCGGTGCCCCGCGCCCGCATGGTGAAGAACGGCGCGTTGTTGGGCACGTCGGCGACCAGGCGGTCGAGCGAGGAGACCTCGTTCTTCGCGGTGTGCAGATCGCCGACCTGGCAGAACGGAGCCGATGGGTGCAGCAGATCGAAGCGGGCGCGGTGGTCGTGCAGGTACGCGCGGACCGCGGCCGCGGGGATGCCGCCCTGCCACAGTTCGTGCCAGTCGTCGGCGCTGGCGGGGCCGTCAATGGCGTCGTGCAGGATCGCCAGCAGCAGCCTGAGCAGCGCGAACTCCTGGGTGGGCACATCACCGACGAGACGGCGCAGGTCCTTGGCCTGTTCGAAGACCTCGACCAGGGACAGTTCGCCCTCGGAGCCGTCCAGCCGCAGGACCGGCAGCCACGGGCTCGTGGTGAGGTCGAACGAGGGGGCGGATGGATCAGTCATCGGCGATCACCTTGAGCCCGTCAGAGCGGCTGTAATCGAGTTGGAATCCTGCCAGGCGGGTATGACAGTCCGAATCCAGCACCAGGACCAGCTCGCCGGCCAGCCAGTGGGACTCCTTGGTCTGCCAGGCCGGGAAGTAATTGGCTTCGAGTTCCGCGATCGCGCGGTCGAGGACGCTTGACCGCTCGAACTGCCATGGCAGCCGCAGCCCGCACGACGCGACGACGCGCGCCGAACGCGGCGGTGGAGCCGTCTCGGTGGGCAGTTCGATCCCGCCCCGCCCTTCGGTGAGCCACGGAACCGTGACAAGGGCGCCGTCGGCGCGCCGCTGCACGACCAGCACTTCGACGGTGTCCTTGCTGTCGCGTACCTGGGCGCGGCCGCGCCGGGAGTCGTCAACGTCGCCCACCCCCGCGTCCACCCAGCCGACCAGGGCGCTGCCGTCGCGGCCGGAGCCGTTGAGCAGGAAGGCTTGGGCGCGGTCGGCCTGGTCGGCGCGGTGGTGCCGGTAGGCGCGCCGGGCCTTCTCGGTCTCGGTGTGCCACTCGTCGGGGCCGACCGGCTCGGAGCCGTAGGCGTCCTGCACCAGCGGGCTGATGGCGTCGGGGAGCCGGACAGGTGGCACTCCGGCGGCGCCGGTTTCTGTCAGGTCGGTCAGGTACGGGTCCAGGACGGCGAGGGAGCGCAGGAGCGGATAGGTCTGATAGACGCGGCGGGAACCTCTGACCGGCATGGGCGGGCGGCCGTTCCAGTCGTCGACGCCGGTGACGTAGCACCTGGCGGCGCGCAGGCGGGCGGGGCGCCCGAGCTGCCCCTCGCCCCGCTCGTGCCGGTGCAGCCGGCCCATGCGCTGCAGCATCAGGTCGATGGGGGCCAGGTCGGTGACCATCAGATCGAAGTCCACGTCCAGCGACTGCTCGGCGACCTGGGTGGCGACGACGACACACCTCTCCGGGCGTTCGCCCTTCATCGCGGCGACCGTGGCGGGTGGACCGAAGTCCGCCAGCAGCCGGGCGTCGTTGTCGGCGCGGTCCAGATCGAGGAAGCGCGCATGCGCGATACGGACCTGGGTGTCGGGCAGACTCTCCCGCAGCCGCGCGGCGGCCGCGTGTGCCCGGTCCACGGTGTTGCGCACCACCAGCGCGCACCCGCCGCCCGCCAGCTCGTCCGCCAGCAGATCGGCGAGGCGGTCGAGGTCGTCGGACAGCCTGACCAGCGTCACCTCGGTACCGCGCCCGGAGGCGGTGGGGCATGAGATCGCGGGTTCGGCGCCGCGCACAACGGTCGTGATCAGCGGATAGCCGCGCGCCTCCGCAATCGGTGCGTATTCGGCCGCATGCGGATCGGCGTCGGCCAGGCCGGCGTAGGCGGCGGCGAGTTCACGGCGGCGAGCGGCCGGAAGCGTGGCCGACAGGATGACGACCGGCACCCGGTAGGCGCCCAGCCAGGAGAGCACCCGGTCCAGGTACGCGTTCATGTAGGTGTCGTAGGCGTGCGCCTCGTCGATGACGACGACCTTCCCCGCGACGGCGAGGTGGCGCAGGGCCAAGTGGCGGCTTTTCAGCCCGGCGAACAGCAGCTGGTCGATGGTGCCGACAGCGAACGACGACAGCATGCCCTTCTTGCGGCCGCGCAGCCAGTGGTGGGCGACCAGTTCGGCCGAGGCCGCGGGGGTGTCCGCCCGGTGGTGCCACTCGCTTCCGCCGCCGTCGCGGCCGATGTCGGCGACCGGGCCGCGCATCAGCCCGGCGTACTGCTCGTTCAGCGCCGCCTTGGAGTGCGCCAGGAACACCGAGTGCGCCCCGGTCCCCGCGTGCTCGTCCGGCAGGTGGTCCAGCCAGCGCAGAAGGCGGGGGAACATCGCGTTCCCCGTCGCCATGGTCGGCAGCGCGACGAAGCACCCGCCCGCGCCGGAACGGGCCGCGAAGACCTCGGCGGCGGCCAGTGCCGCCTCGGTCTTGCCCTCCCCCATCGGCGCCTCGATCACCATCAGTCCCGGCGCCGGCATCGCGCGGGCCAGGCGGACGGCCTCCTCCTGCACCGGGCGGAGCCGCGCGCCGGGCGGCAGGTCGAAGCGGGCGGCGAACAGGTCGGCGGGCGCACCGACCGGCTCGACGGCCGTCCACGGGCCGGGCAGGTCCAAGGCCCGCCAAGCCGACTCGATCCGCCGCTCCTGGCCGGCGAGCCCGTCGGGGAAGTACGGGAAGAGGTCGGGGTTGCTCGCGATCCAGTCCGCGACGATGACCAGCGCGGTCAGCAGCACCTGGACCGGTTGGGGCAGCTGCACGTCCCGCCAGTCGGCGAGACGGTCCCCGACTCCGCAGGCGAGAGCGGCCGCGTCAAGCAGTTCGTCCTGCACGGCGCGCCAGGCGTCCTCAGCTCCGGGCGTCCGCAGCAGCGCGGGATGCCTGCGCAGTTCGCTGATATCGGAGTGGCTGGGCGGCACACCGTGATGCCCCCCGACGACGACCGCCAACTGCGCGGTCGCCCGCCGCGCCCAGCCGTGGTGCTCGGTGAGCCACTCCTGCAGCAGCAACTGGCCGGCCAGGCCATGCGGGCCGAGCCGGCGGTCCGGCATCCGCTTCTCGCCCGGCATCGCCAGGCCCTCGTCCCGCATGGCCACGGCCAGGGCTTCGACCTGACAGGCGAAGGCCGGCGCCGCCTTGCCGATATCGTGCACGGCCGCCAGCCAGACGGCGAGCCGGCGGGCATCATCCATCCCGCCCGGCAACGCGGTGGCGATCAGCCTCCGAACCTGGCCAGGCAGCCACTCGTCCCACAGCAGCCCCGCGACCAGCCCCGAGTCGGCCATATGCCGCCACAGCGGCAGCCAGCCCTCGGTATCGCGATCGTGCTTGGCCCAGACCGCCCTGGCCTGCTTACTGAGACAGGCCGCTTGGAGTTCCGGGAAATCCCCGATAGACACGAATGTATTCAAATGAAAAAGAGCTATCGATTCTCGTAAAACTTGAGATCACTCTGTCCACATCTGGTCACTCGACACGACTGTTCAGAGCACGTGGGCGACCGAACGCTGGCGCAGGGGGTGAAGACCCACCTCGCACGAGGAGCCGTTCGGCGAACGTCGTGCGCCCGCCAACCCTCCTACATGTGGAGAAAACGTTCAACTGAATGGATCCGACCGCCTCCTACGTAAGATCATCCCGCCTTTGGGGAACACAAGTACCTGCCAGGCACCCAGGGGCTATGAACAGGGACCATCCCCGCGCGCGCGGGGAGCACGGCTCGCCAAGACTGCAACTGAGGAGCATCCCAATCATCGATCGGGTTTAGATCTGCCCTGACGAGCAATCTCAGAGTATCCGATCTTCTACGAACCAGTTACAGCCATGTCGTAACGCACACCAGAGGCGTCCAGCCCTGGTATCGTCGGGCGCACGCCGCATTCCTTCCCGGGGGCGCTGCTCGACGATGACCACTTCCGGGGAACCTGCCACTCATCCACAACAGAACTACGAGGAGTCCCCGGAGTGATCTCGACACGCGCGCTCGTCATTCTCGCGTTGTCCCTCGGGGCTGCCCTTCTCGCTGGCCTAGGCATGGGCGTTTCCGCTGGGCTGAATGTCGCCGGACAAATGGGCGACAGCTGGGCACTCATCATCGGTCTCACGTCCGGCCTCGGCTCCGCGCTGGTTGCGGGTCCCGCAACCGCAAGCACATTACATTCCCTGATAACTCACGACCGAGTCCACCATGACGAAACTGCGGCTCAGAAAGTCGAAGGCTCGGACAACAACCAGCTCAGGCCCTGAAGTCCGGCAGCCGTTCCGGGCTGGCCGAGGCGAGGGCCTTGCGGACGCCTTCGGCGTCGAGGTCGGTGCCGTAGACGGGGGTGCCCGGCTGCTGGCGCCAGGACTCGGAGAGGCCGCCCGCGTCGACGGGGTCGAAGCCGAGTTCGTCCACCAGGCGCATGATCTTCTGCTTGGCGGACTGGTCGTCCGCGGCGACGGGCAGGGCGATCCGGTCCGGCGTGCCGGGCGGGACGGCGCGGGTGAGCAGGTGGCTGGCGTAGATGTTGTTGAAGACCTTCACCACTGTGTGCCCCAGCTGCTCGGCCACCCAGGCGCTCTCGGTCTGGCCGTTCTCGATGGCGGCGATCTTGCCGTCGCGCTGCGGATAGTAGTTGTTGGTGTCCACGACGGCCGCGCCGGGCGCGGCGCCGGCCAGGACGTCGGCCGGGAGGGCGGGGACGGCCCGCTGGGGGATGGTGACGATGACGACTTCAGCGTCACGCGCCGCCCGCGTGACGTCGACCGGAGTCGCTCCGGTCTCTTCAGCCAGGCCGGCGAGGGTCTCCGGGCCGCGCGAATTGGCGACGGACACGTCATGGCCGAGCCGGGTCAGCCGGCGGGTGAGGTTGCCCCCGATGTTCCCGGCGCCGATGATGCCGATCTTCACTTTTCCTCCCGAAATTGTGGACTGACGGGCGCGGGTGGCCCGCCGCGGTAGGTTGGTGTACCGGGCGCACGGCCGGATGGTGCCGCAGGACCGGACCCGCACAGTCCGATCCTGCGCAGTGGCCGCCGCCCGGCCCCGTACCGACACGCGTCCGCGACAACCCCGTATTCGCGGCCGCTGTTCCCGTCCCTACACGTGCACTCGCCCGGCGCCGACGAGGCCCAGGGGCGCGGCTAGGCGCGTTCCAGTTCGTGGGCGAGGTCGTCCAGTTCGGAGCCGCCGGCCATCAGCCGGGTGACCTCCGGGAGGGTGATCTCGGACTTGGCGAAGTCGCCCAGGCTGCGGCCGCGCTTGAGGAGGAGGAAGCGGTCGCCGACGGGGTAGGCGTGGTGCGGGTTGTGGGTGATGAACACGACGCCGAGCCCCTGGTCGCGGGCGCGGGCGATGTAGCGGAGCACGGTGCCGGCCTGCTTGACGCCGAGTGCTGAGGTGGGCTCGTCCAGGATGAGGACCCGGGCGCCGAAGTACACGGCGCGGGCGATGGCGACGGACTGCCGCTCGCCGCCGGACAGGGTGCCCACCGGCTGGTCGGGGTCGCGGATGTCGATGCCCATCGCCGCCAACTGCTCGCGGGTGATCCGCCTGGCCGCCGCCACGTCGAAGCGGCGCAGCGGACCCCAGCCCTTGGTGGGTTCGGAGCCGAGGAAGAAGTTCCGCCAGACGGCCATCAGCGGGATCATCGCCAGGTCCTGGTGCACGGTGGCGACGCCCGCGTCCAGGGCGGCGCGCGGATTGGCGAAGCCCGCGGGGCGCCCGTCGAGCAGCACCTCGCCCTCGTCGGGCCGCACGACCCCGGACAGCAGCTTGATCAGGGTGGACTTGCCCGCGCCGTTGTCGCCCAGCACGCAGGTGACCTCGCCGGCCCGCACGCTGGTCGACACGTCCTTGAGGGCGATGACGCTGCCGTAGTACTTGGACGCGTTCGCCAGTTCGAGCAGCGGGGCGCCGGTCGCGCCCGCGCCGGCCGTGTCGGCGGCCGGCGGCTTCCCGGTCTGGTCGGCGCGCTCCGGTCGGTCTTCGCTCATGGTCGGGATCACTTCCTGCTTTGCTCGGCGTAGCGGCGGACCAGGCGGTTGGCGAGGACGGCGAGGAGCAGCATGGCGCCGAGGAAGAACATGAACCAGTTGGCATCCCACTGGAGGTAGACGATGCCCTGGGAGGTCATGCCGAAGATCAGCGCGCCCAGCGAGGCCCCGATCGCCGAGCCGTAGCCGCCGGTGAGCAGGCAGCCGCCGATCACCGCGGCCACGATGAAGATCAACTCCTGGCCGATGCCCGCGTTGGCCTGCACGGAGGTCAGCCGCAGCGCGCTCATCGTGCCGACCAGCCAGGCCGCCCCGGCCGTGGTCATGAACAGCGCGATCTTGGTGCGGGCGGCCGGGACGCCGACATTGCGCGCGGCCCGCGCGTCGCCGCCCACGGCGAAGATCCAGTTGCCGACGCGGGTGCGCAGCAGCACCCAGGTGGCCACGGCGGTCAGCACGAGCCACCACAGGATGGTGATCCGGAACTGCACACCGCCGATGTCGACCGTGCCGGCCAGCAGCGCGTTGGCGAGTTCGTAGCCGGGCACGTCGTCGATCCCGTCGACCAGCACGGTGTCGGTGACGGCGGTGGTGACGCCCAGGTTCAGTCCTTGCAGCATCAGGAACATGCCCAGCGTGATGATGAAGCTCGGCAGGCCGGTGCGCACCACGAGGAAGCCGTTGACGAAGCCCAGCGCGAGCGCGAGCACCAGCGCGCCGAGCATGGCCGCCCACAGGTTCCAGCCCAGCTCGGTGGAGAGCAGTCCGACGGTGAGCCCGACGGTGGCCGTCATCACCCCGGCCGACAGGTCGAACTCGCCGCCGATCATCAGCAGCGCCACGGCGATCGCCATGATGCCGAGGGTGGAGGCGGGGTAGAGCCAGTTCGCCGCGCCGGCCGGCGAGCGGAACACCTCCGAGGAGGCGGCGAAGAAGGCGAACACGACGACGACGCCGATGGCCGCGCCGAGTTCGGGGCGGATCAGCAGCCGGCGGAGCAGGCCGACGTCGGAGACGCGTTCGTCGGAGCGGCGCTCGGTCCGCTCGTCGGCCGGGGGTGCGGTGGTGGTCATGGGGGTGTCCTTTCCACCCGGGGGCGGGGGCGGGCGCCCGGCCCGCCCCCGCGCGCCGGTGGGCTCAGCGGGTGCCCTGCTCGGCGTACTGGGTGACCTGCTCGACATTGCTCGCGTCGACGAAGCCCGGACCGGTCAGCACCGGCTGGCCGCCGCCGACGGTGTTGCCGTTGGCGGCGTACAGGTACAGCATCGTGACGGGCAGGTACCCCTGGAGGTAGGGCTGCTGGTCGACGGCGAAGAGGATGTCGCCGGCCGTGATCCCCGCCAGCACGTCGCTGTCGACGTCGAAGGTCGCGATCCCCACGTCGTCGCGGGCGGCGGTGCCCAGCGCGTCGACGGCCGCGCCGGCGACGCCGTTGTTGAGGGTGAGGACGCCGTCGATGGAGTCGTCGGACTGGAGCTCGGCGGCGATGGTGGCGGCCGCCGCGCCGAGGTCGCTGACCTGCACCTGCACATTGCGCATCTCGCCGTCGAAGGTGGACGCCGCGCCCGCGCAGCGTTCCTCCAGGCCCACGTTGCCGGCCTCGTGCACCACGCACAGCACGTTGGTGAGGCCCTCCTCGGTCAGCCGCTCGCCGGTCGCCTCCCCGGCGACCGACTCGGTCTGCCCGACGTGCGCCATCGCGCCGAACTCGGCGGACACCTCGGCGCCGGAGTTGATGGTGATCACCGGGATGCCCGCTTCGACGGCCTGCTCGACGGAGCCGCGCAGCGCGTCGGGGTTGGCCATCGAGACGATCAGGCCGTCGACGTCCTGGCTGATCGCGGTCTCGATGAACTGGGCCTGCTCGGCGGGTTCGCCCGAGCCCTGGTAGGTGGTGGTGATGCCGTGGTCCGAGGCCGCCTGGTCCAGGCCGGCGCGCACCACGTCCCAGAACAGGTCGCCGGGGTTGGCGTGGGTGACCATGGCGATGGTGAGTTCTCCGACCGGGCCGACCGAGGCGTCGGCGCCGTCCGCCTCCCCGCCCGAGCAGGCGGTGGCCAGCAGCGGCAGCGCGAGGAGCGCCCCGGCGATCTTCTTCGTACGTGTCATCCGGTCCTCCGGGTGTGGGTCCGGCGCGCGGCCGGACTCTACGGTGCGGACGGCTGCGTCCGCGGCGCCCCCCGAGTGATCTTGCCGTACCCCCGCCCCCGGCGTCGCCCCTCGTACGGGCCGGGTGCGGGGGCACGGCTCCCCGGCCGCTACTGAGCGGTCGGGAAGTCGTAGCGGGCCGCTTCGCGCCGTGACACGTGCGGCCAGCGCGAGGTCACCACTTTGGCGCGGGTGTAGAAGGCGACGCCCTCGGGGCCATGGACGTGGGTGTCCCCGAACAGGGAGTCCTTCCAGCCGCCGAAGGAGTAGTAGGCCATCGGCACCGGGATGGGCACGTTCACGCCGATCATGCCGACGGTGACCTCGCGCTGGAAGCGGCGGGCCGCCTCGCCGCCGCTGGTGAAGATGGCGGTGCCGTTGCCGTAGGGGTTGGCGTTGATGAGCGCGATCGCCTCGTCGACGTCGGCGACCCGCACCACGGCCAGCACCGGGCCGAACACCTCCTGCCGGTAGGCGTCCATCTCCGCGGTGACGCGGTCGAGCAGGGTGGGGCCGATGAAGAAGCCGTCGTCGTGCCCGGGCACCTTGAGGTCGCGCCCGTCCACCACGACGGCGGCGCCCTGCCGGCCGGCACCGTCGACGGCGGCGCCGATCCGGGCGCGCGCGTCGGCGGTGATGACCGGCCCCATGTCGGAGCCCTCGGCGCGGCCGGGCCCGACGGTGACGGCGGCCGCCTTGGCGCGCAGGATCTCCACCAGCGGGTCGGCGGCCTCGCCGACGGCCACGGCGACCGAGACCGCCATGCAGCGCTGCCCGGCCGAGCCGAAGGCGGCCGCGGTGAGGTGGTCGGCGGCGAACTCGAGATCGGCGTCGGGCAGCACGACCGCGTGGTTCTTGGCGCCGCCGAGCGCCTGCACCCGCTTGCCCGCCTCACTGGCGCGGCGGTGCACCTGCCGGGCGACGGGGGTGGAGCCGACGAAGGAGACGGCGGCGACGCCCGGGTGGTCGAGCAGGGCGTCGACAGCCTCACGGCCGCCGTGCACGACGTTGAAGACGCCGTCGGGGAGCCCGGCCTCCTTCCACAGCTCGGCCATGCGCACCGAGGCGCCGGGCACCCGCTCGCTCGGCTTGAGCACGAAGGTGTTGCCGCAGGCGATGGCGACCGGGAACATCCACATCGGCACCATGGCCGGGAAGTTGAACGGGGTGATCCCGGCGACGACGCCCAGCGGCTCGCGGAAGGAGTAGGTGTCGACGCCGGTGGAGACCTGGCCGGAGTACTCGCCCTTGAGCAGCTGGCCGATGCCGCAGGCGAACTCGACCACCTCAAGGCCGCGCTGCACCTCGCCGCGGGCGTCGGACAGCACCTTGCCGTGCTGGTCGCAGATGATCTCGGCGAGTTCGTCGGCGTGCGCGGCGACCAGCTCGCGGAAGGCGAACATGATCCGGGTGCGGGCGCTCAGCGAACTCTGCGACCAGCCGGGGAAGGCGGCGGTGGCGGCGGCGACGGCGGCGTCCACATCGGCCGCCCCGGCCAGCGGCACCCGCGCGCTGCGGGCGCCGGTGGCCGGGTTCCACACGGGTCCGTACTCGGTGGTGCTGCCGCTGGTGGGGGCGCCGCCGATCCAGTGCGGGACGGTGGTGGTCATCTGGTCCTGCCTTCGTTCTCGGGTGCGGGCTCCGCGCTGGGGGCGAGGTGCGGGCGCTGGGTCTGCTTGGCCTTGTCGTAGTCGGCGCGGGCGTCGCGGGTGGCGGCGAGCGCGGAGGTCTCGGCCACCGGCACGTCCCACCAGGCGTCGGCGGCGGGCGCGGGCACGGAGGGGTCGGTCTCGACGTGGATCAGCGCCGGGCCGTCGACGGCGCGGGCCTCGGCCAGGGCGGTGCGCAGCTCGGCGGCGCTGTGCGCGCGCAGCACGGTGGCGCCGAGGCTGGCGGCGTTGGCGGCGAGGTCGACGGGCAGCACGCCGCCGTCCAGCCGGCCGGTGGGGGTGCGGTAGCGGTACTGGGTGGCGAAGCCGAGCGCGCCGACCGACTGCGACAGCCCGCCGATGGAGGCGTAGCCGTGGTTCTGCACCAGCACCACGGTGATCTTGATGTTCTCCTGCACAGCGGTGACGAGCTCCTGCGCCATCATCAGGTAGGAGCCGTCGCCGACCAGGACGTAGACCTCGCGCTCGGGGTCGGCCATCTTCACGCCGACGCCGCCGGCGATCTCGTAGCCCATGCAGGAGTAGCCGTACTCCACGTGGTAGCCGCCCGGCGACTCGGTGCGCCACAGCTTGTGCAGGTCGCCGGGCATGGATCCGGCGGCGCACACCACCACGCCGCGCGGTCCCGCGGCGTCGTTGACGGCGCCGATGACCTCCGACTGGGCGGGCCTGGGGGTGTGGCCGAGGTGGTAGGCGCGCTCCACGACGGCGTCCCACTCCCCGGCGAGCCGCCCGGTCAGCTCGCGGTAGGCGGGCTCGACGGACCAGTCGGCCAGCCGGGGCGCCAGCGCGTCGAGGGCGGCGCGGGCGTCGGCGGTCAGCGCGACGCCCGAGAGCTTGGCGGCGTCGAAGGACGCGATGTTGATGTTGACGAAGCGCACGCCGGGATAGGCGAAGAGGCTGCGCGAGGCGGTGGTGAAGTCGCTCCAGCGGGTGCCGATGCCGATGACCACGTCGGCCTCGCGGGCCAGCCGGTTGGCGGCGGTGGTGCCGGTGTGGCCGATCGCCCCGACGGACTGGGGGTGCCGGTAGTGCAGCGAGCCCTTGCCCGCCTGTGTCTCGGCGACCGGGATGCCGGTGGCGGCGGCGAAGGCGGCCAGCGCCTCGGTCGCCTCGGCGTAGATGGTGCCGCCGCCGGAGACGATCAGCGGGCGGCGGGCGGAGCGGATCAGCGCCACGGCCCGCTCCAATGCGGCGGGCTCGGGCACCGGGCGGCCGATGTGCCACACCCGCCGGTCGAACAGCTCCACCGGGAAGGCGTGCGCCTCCGCCTGAACGTCCTGCGGCAGGGCGAGGGTGACGGCGCCGGTCTCGGCGGGGTCGGTGAGCACCCGGGTGGCGGCGAGCAGCGCGGACGGCAGCTGCTCGGGGCGGTTGATCCGGTCGAAGTAGCGCGAGACCGGGCGGAAGGAGTCGTTGACGGAGACGTCCATCGAGTAGGGCGCCTCCAGCTCCTGCAGCACCGGGTTGGCCGGGCGGGTGGCGAAGGTGTCGCCGGGCAGCAGCAGGACCGGCAGCCGGTTGATGGTGGCCAGGGCGGCGCCGGTGACCATGTTGGTAGCGCCCGGGCCGATGGAGCTGGTGCAGGCGAAGGTGGACAGCCGGTTGCTGGCGCGGGCGTAGCCGGCGGCGGTGTGCACCATGGCCTGCTCGTTGCGGGACTGGTAGTAGCGGATGCCGAGCGGGACTTCCGGCACCGGCACCTGGGTGCCGGTGATCTTGGCGGTGAGCCCGCTGGTGTCGCCCGCGGGGGCGCCGTCCTCGTAGGTGGGGACGGGGCCGGCCAGCGCGTCGGACTCGGCGAGCGCCTGGCCGAGGCCGGCGACGTTGCCGTGGCCGAAGATGCCGAAGCAGCCCGCGAAGAGGCGGCGCTGCCGCTCGTCGCGCTCGGTCCACTGCGCCGCCAGGTAGCGCACGACGGCCTGGCCGACGGTGAGGGTGATGGTGCCGCGCTGCTCGCTCATCGCGCACTCCCTGCCGCCGCCTCGCCGTCCGCCGCGGACCGGACGGGTGGCGGCTGTTCTCCTGGTTCGGTGGGCTCGGCGCCGGGCACCGGCCGCTCCGCGGTTCCGGTCAGCGGCAGCCGGGGGTCCATCGGCTGGTCGGCCCAGGTGCCGCGCACCCAGGCGTGGGCCGGGTCGTCGCAGATCCGCCAGGCCCGCTCCTGCTGGGGGCCGGCCATGACGTTGAGGTAGTAGAGGTCGTAACCGGGCGGCGCCATCGAGGGGCCGTGCCAGCCGTGCGGGATGAGCACCACGTCGCCGTCGCGGACCTCGGCGAGCAGGTCGCCCGGGCGGTCGGGGGTGCCGTAGACCCGCTGGTAGGCGATGCCGGGGCCCTCGGGTCCCTCGCCGACCTCGAAGTAGTAGATCTCCTCCAGCACCGACTCGCCGGGGCGGTCGGTGTCGTGCTTGTGCGGCGGGTAGGACGACCAGTTGCCGGCCGGGGTCAGCACCTCGCAGGCGATGAGCCGGTCGCAGTCGAAGGACTCCGGGGTGGCGAAGTTGTTCACCTGGCGGCTGGCCGTGCCCGCGCCGCGCAGCTCGACCGGGACGTCCTCGGCCGGACCGTAGCGGACCGGCAGCCGCCGCTCGCAGCGCGCCGACGGGAAGGCGAAGCGCCCGCCGGTGGCGGAGGAGACGGTGACCTCGGCGTCGCGCGGCACGTAGCCGAAGTCGGTGACCCGGCTGAAGACGCTGCGCCGACCGGCCAGGCGCAGCTCGTTGACGCCCTTGCTCGGGCCGGTCTCGACGCTGACGTCGACATCGCAGCTGCCGGCGAG
Organism: Allonocardiopsis opalescens; assembly: GCF_003002095.1. Classification (GTDB taxonomy): domain Bacteria; phylum Actinomycetota; class Actinomycetes; order Streptosporangiales; family Streptosporangiaceae; genus Allonocardiopsis; species Allonocardiopsis opalescens. Next base: position 34,504 of record NZ_PVZC01000009.1, read on the forward strand.
CGGCAGCACGATCATCTCGTTGCCCCGGGTGGCGAAGGTGACGGACCCGCCCGGTGCCAGCTGCACCACCCAGAGGCCGGACCACTCCCAGCCCGCCGTCGCCGGGTCGATGGCGACGGTGTAGGGACCGGAGGCGGTGGTGCCCGCCGGCCGGTACAGCTCACTCATGCGCAGACTCCTTCGCCTCGGTGCCCCGGTGCGCCCGCCACCGGACGGGCCGTCGTGCCGGGCGGGGCCGTCCCCGACCCCGCGGATCTTCCCCACGCTGCCGTCCTACCCTCCGCCTTCGCGGCTCTCCCCCGTCCGCGCCGCGCCGGGCCGCGCCCGTGAAAGCGGGGCGGCGGTGTGCTCGGCGGCGGGGTCACGGCCTGCTCACAGGACGGCCGCGGCGGCGTCGACGGCGGCGGCCACGTCGTCGTCGGGCGGGTAGAGCAGGGACCGGCCCACCACCAGGCCGCGCACGGCCGGGGACTTCAGCGCCTCGCGCCAGCGGCGCAGCAGCGCCTCGGGGTCGGGGCCGACCTCGCCGCCCAGCAGCAGCACCGGCAGGGTGGTGGCGGCCAGCACCCGCTCCATGTCGTCGACGGCGGGCAGCTTGAGCCAGGTGCGGGCGGAGGTGCGGCCGAGGCCGGAGGCGATGGCCACCGAGCGGATCGCCGACTCGGTGTCCAGCCGGTTGCGCACTCTGCCGTCGACCCGCTCGGACATGAACGGCTCGACCATGGCGGGCAACCCGCGTGCGGCGAGCTCGTCCACCGCCCGCGCCGCCGCCTCCAAGGCACCGGCGGTGGCGGGGTCGGCGGGGTCGATGCGCAGCAGCAGCTTGCCGCCGTCCAGCCCGGCCCGCGCGATGCCCTCGGCGTCGTAGCCGGTGTAGCGGTCGTCGATCTCGAAGGCGGATCCGGCCAGGCCGCCCCGGTTCATCGAGCCGAGCACCACCTTGCCGTCGAGGGCGCCGAGCAGCAGGAGGTCCTCGATGATGTCGGCGGTGCCGAGCACCCCGTCGACCCCCGGGCGGCCCAGCGCCACCAGCAGCCGGTCGAGCAGTTCACGGCGGTCGGCCATGGCGAGGGGCCGCGGGCCGGCGGCGAGCGCTCCCCTGGCGGGGTGGTCGGCGGCGACGATCAGGATCCGGCCGCGCTCGCCGAGCAGCTGGGGGCGCCGCACCCGGGCGGCCCACGCCGCGGCGATCGCCTCCGGGGCGCGGGCACGGGTCTCGGCCAGTGCCGCGTACCGCTCGTCATCCATGCCCGGCACTCTCCTGTTCCCGCTCGACTTCCTCGCTGGTGGGCATGGCCGGGGCGCAGGCCAGCCGGGACGCCACGATCGCGCCCGCCACATTGGCGAAGCGCAGGGTGCGCTCCAGCCCCCAGCCCGAGAGCAGGCCGTGGCAGAGCGCGCCACCGAAGGCGTCGCCGGCGCCGAGTCCGTTGAGGACCTTCACCGGGTGCACCGGCACGTCGACGGACACGCCGTCGGCGGTCGAGCCGTGCACGCCCTCGCCGCCGCGCTTGACGATCGCGGTGCCCACGCCGCGCGCGTGCAGCGCGGCCGCCGCGGCGGCGGGCTCGCGCTCCCCGACGGCCACCTCGCACTCCTCGGTGTTGCCGACGGCGAGGGTGATGTGCGGCAGGGCCTGCGCGACCCAGTCGGGCGCGTCCTCGGGGCGGTCCCACAGCATGGGCCGGTAGTCGAGGTCGAGCACGGTGATGCCGGCGCGGCCGCGCGCCCGCAGCGCGGCGAGGGTGGCCGCGCGCGAGGGCTCGGTGGACAGGCCGGTGACCGTGACCCAGAACACGGCGGCGTCGCGGATCGCGTCGAGGTCGAGCTCTTCGGGGTGGATCACCAGGTCGGGCGCGAGCGGCCGCCGGTAGAAGTACAGCGGGAAGCGGTCCGGCGGGAAGATCTCGCAGAAGGTGATGGGGGTGGGCAGCCCGGCGACGGGGGTGACGTAGCGGTCGTCGACCCCGTAGCCGCGCAGCTCCCGGTGGATGTAGGTGCCGAAGGGGTCGTCGCCGGTGCGGCTGATCACGGCCGAGCGGCGGCCGTGCCGGGCGGCGGCGACCGCGACGTTGGTGGCGCTGCCGCCGAGGTACTTGCCGAAGCTCTCCACGTCGGCGAGGCCGACGCCCACCTGGTCGGGGTAGAGGTCGACCCCGATCCTGCCCATGGTGAGCACCTCGAAGGGCCCGTCCCCGCTCATGCCAGCACCGCCTTGAGGTGGGCGAGGCTGCGCTCGACGTCGGTGACGGGGCCGCGCCCGGCCGGCTCGGCGGTGAGCACGGTGTCCTGCTCCAGTACGTACCAGCCGGTGTAGCCGGCGGCGGCCAGCAGCCGCAGGATCTCGGCGATGTCGATGTCGCCGTCGCCGAGCGGGCGGTAGATACCCTGGCGGACGGCATCGGTGTAGCCGGTCTCGCCGCGCCGCACCCGTTCGGCGAGCGCGGCGTCGACGTCCTTGAGGTGGACGTGGCCGATGCGGTCGGCGGCCCGGCGGGTGAGCTCGACCGGGTCGGTGCCGCCGATGAGCAGGTGGCCGGTGTCCAGGCAGAGGCCGATGCGGGAGTCGGCCAGGACGCGGTCGACCTCGGCGCGGCGCTCGACCATCGTGCCGACGTGGGGGTGCAGCACGGCGGTGACGCCATCGGCGGCGGCGCGCTCAGCGATCCGGTCGAGGTTGCCCAGCAGCGCGGCCCAGCCCTCGCCGTCGAGTTCGGGCCGCTCGTCGTAGCCGTCCAGGCCGGTGGCGGCGGCCAGCACCAGCACTCCGGCGCCGGAGGCGGTGAAGGCGGCCAGTTCGGTCTCGATGGCGGGGAGCGGGTCGGCGGCGGGGTCGTGCAGTACGGCGGGCACGAAGCCGCCGACGGCGGCCAGGCCGTGGCCGGCGAGCGCCGCCGCGCGCTCGGCCGGGCCGGCGGGCAGGAAGCCCTCGGGCCCGAACTCGGTGGCGGCCAGTCCGGCCGCGCGCATCTCGGTGAGCACCCGTTCGGGGTCGAGCTGGTGTCCCCAGCCGGGGACCTCGCACACGCCCCAGGAGATGGGGGCGCCGGCGATGAGTGGTGTGCTGGCCGTCACGACCTCGCCTTTCCGGGCTCGCGGTGCCCGCGTCCGCAGGAGTGGACGCGGGTCCCGGTCAGATGGACGCCGCCACAGTGCCACAGGCCGCGACCTGCGGCCACGCGCTCGTCCACAGGGCGGGGCCGCGCGACCGACTTATCCACAACCCGCCGGTAACCCCTCCCCGCGGCACATGGCGCCGCGGGATACTGGATGTGGGGTCGCCCCCCTGGGAGGGCGGGGGATGTCCGCGGGGCCTTGTTGAGGTGCGGACCGGTGCGGGTGGCGGTGCGCGGAGCGGCGGCCGGGTCCGGTGGGTGGGGGTTCACGGGATGTCGGCCAGGCGGACGGGGCGGCCCTGGACGCGGGAGAGGCTGGCTGCCTCGGCGATGCGGGCGGCCTGGAGGGCGTCGTGCACCGTGGCCAGGTCCGCGCCGTCGCCCTTGCCGGCGACGAGTTCGGCGAAGGCGGTGAGTTCGGCGACGTAGGCGCCCCGGAAGCGCTCCATGAAGCTCTGGTAGACCGGCCCCTCGGGCGCGGGCACCCCGGGCTGGACCGAGCGCAGGGGCAGGCGGCCGTCCAGACCGACCGCGATGCTGTCGTCGGAGCCGAGCAGTTCGAGCCGCACGTCGTGGCCGCCGCCGTTGTAGCGGGTGGCCGAGGCGGTGGCCAGGGTGTCGTCGTCCAGGCGCAGCACGGTGATGGCGGTGTCGACGTCGCCGGCGGCCGCGAAGTAGTCGGCGCCCCGGTTGGCGCCGATCGCGTGCACCTCGACGGCCTCTCGGCCAGTGGTCCACCGGATGATGTCGAAGTCGTGGATGCTGCAGTCGCGCAGCAGCCCGCCGGACCCGGGCACGTACCCGGCCGGCGGCGGGCTGGCGTCGAGCGTGGTGGCGCGCACGGTGTGCAGCCAGCCGAGCCCGCCGCCGGCCACCGCGGCCCGCGCGGCCCGGTACCCGGTGTCGAAGCGCCGCTGGAAGCCGATGACCACCGGGGTGGTCGCGGTCTCCAGCCGCCGCACCACGGACCTGGTCTGCTCGATGTCGACGGCCACCGGCTTCTCGCACAGCACCGGGACGCCGTCGGCGGCGCTGCGCACGATCAGCGGGGCGTGCGCGTCGGTGGCGGTCGCGATGACCAGGCCGTCGATCCCGGCGCCGAACAGGTCGTCGGGCCCCTCCACCGCCTCGACCTGCGCGCCCTCCGCCCGCAGTTCGGCGGCGGCGCTCGCGGCGCGGTCCGGGTCGATATCGGCAAGGACCAGCGACTCGACGGGCGCCAGCCCGCTCAGCGTCGCGGCGTGCAGCCGGCCGATCCGGCCCACTCCGGCCAGTCCGATGCGCATGTGGTGTGCCTCCCAACCCGTGGCCGCTTCCCGACCGAGACTTGTGCACCCGCCCGGCCAGTGTCAATAGTTTGTCTTAACATTCTGACATCTGCAGGAAACCTGCCGCCGGCTAGAATGGCCGCCGACGGTGCGGAGCGGACGGCAACCTCCCGCCCGCGCCCCGCTTCGAGGAGCCCCCGTTGGACACACCCTGCAGTCCGGCCCGCCGCACAACCCCGGGCCGACGATGACCGGGCTCTCCGTCGAGATCGACCGCTCCAGCCCGGTCCCGCTGTACTTCCAGGTCGCCCAGCACATCGAGCGCGAGATCGAGGAGGGCAGGCTGGCGCCCGGCGCGCGGCTGGACAACGAGATCCAGCTCGCCGACCAGCTGGGCCTGTCCCGCCCCACCATGCGCCGCGCCATTCAGGAGTTGGTGAACAAGGGCCTGCTGGTGCGCAAGCGGGGCGTCGGCACCCAGGTCGTACACGGCCAGATCAAGCGCCCCGTCAAGCTGACCAGCCTCTTCGACGACCTCACCCGCGCCAACCAGCGGCCCCGTACCGAGGTGCTGGCGCACGACGCCGTCGCCGCGCCCGACTCCATCTCGGTCGAGCTGAACCTGCGCCCCGGCGACACGGTGGTGCGGCTGAAGCGGCTGCGCTGGGCCGCCGACGAACCGCTCGCCATCATGCACAACTGGCTGCCGGCCGAGCTGTGCCCCTTCTCCGCCCAGCGCCTCAGCGAACTCGGCCTGTACCCGCTGCTGCGCTCCTCCGGGGTGAACATGCGGGTCGCCAAGCAGCGCATCGGCGCGCGGGCCGCCACCGCGGAGGAGGCCCGCCTGCTCGGGGTCAAGCGCGGCGCCGCCGTGCTGACGATGACCCGCACCGCCTTCGACGACTCCGGCGACGCGGTGGAGTTCGGCGACCACATCTACCGCTCCGACAGCTACTCCTTCGAAGTCACCCTGGTCGACCAGCCCTAGGCCCGCTCGCCACGCCCGAGCGCCGCGCGCGCCGCCGGTGCGGCCCGCGCGGCCGCGCCCGCGCGTCCCGTCGGCGTGACCGCGCGCATGATCGGGTAGGGGGCGCCCAGGTCAGAGACGGTACGGGGGAGGCGCACATGCCACGGCCGATGTGGACCGGGACCCTTGAGTTCGGCTTGGTGAACGTGCCCGTCGAACTGTATTCGGCGACGATCGACCTGCGTCCCCGCTTCCACCAGTTCCAGCGCGGCACCACCGACCGGATCCGCTACCGGCGCGTCAACGAGCGCACCGGCAAGGAGGTCTCCTTCGACGACATCGTCAAGGGGGTGGAGGTCGAGAAGGGCAGCTACGTGTTCCTGGAGTCGGAGGAGCTGGACGAGATCGCCCCCGGCCGCTCGCAGTCGCTGCAGATCTCCGACTTCGTGGACGCCGCCGACATCGACCCGATCTACTACCAGAAGACGTACTACCTCGGCCCGGGCGACAAGGGCGCCCGCCGCGCCTACACCCTGCTGCGCGAGGCGATGACGCGCGCGGGCAAGATCGGGATCGCCCGGCTGGTGATGCGCAACAAGGAGTACCTGGCCGCGGTCCGCCCCGAGCGCGGCATCCTCACCCTGGAGACCCTGTTCTTCCACGACGAGATCCGCGACCCCGAGGAGCAGATGGGCGCGGTGCCCGAGCGGTCCGACGCCAAGAAGCGCGAGATCGACACCGCCGTCCAGCTGATCGAGGCGATGACGGTCGCCTGGAAGCCAGACGACTACACCGACAGCTACCGCGCCGCCGTCGACAAGCTGGTCGTGTCCAAGCGGCGCGGCCGCAAGATGAAGGCCCAGCCGGCGCCCGCCGCCGCCACGAACGTGGTCGACCTGGTGGACGCGCTGGAGGCGAGCGTGAAGAACCGGGGCCGCGGCCGCCGGGCCGCGGGCGGCGGCCGCTCCGGCGGGCAGGGCGCGGCGGCGCGCGGCGGCGGGAAGCAGGGGCCCGACCTGTCGGCGCTGCCCAAGAAGCGGCTGCTGGACATGGCCCGCGAGCTGGGCGTCACCGGCCGCACCACGATGACGCGCACCGAACTCGAGGAAGCGGTGACGCGGGCGTCGGCGTCCGGCCGCAAGGCCGCCTCGTGACGGCGCCCGCCGGGCCCGGCTGCCTGCCGTGCGCGCGGGGCTGGGAGCACTGCCACGGCACCCTGGTCGAGCACGCCGACGGGACCGCGGAGTGCACCACAGGGCCGGACTGCCCGCCCGACGCGGAGCTGCACGGGTCGGCGGGGCCGTGCGCGGGGCTGCTGCCCGGCTGCGGCTGCTGAGGGGCGCCGCGCCCCGGGGGGCGGCGCGGCGAGCGGATGGACGCGCCGCAGGGCGCATCGGGGGGTCGATTCATGGACGGCACGCGCACCGGCGCGGGGGGCGAGCGGCGCGGCGCCCAGGTCAGGCCGCTGCCCCGGCTGCGGCCGATGCTGGCGGTCCCCGGCGGGCTCCCGTCCGAGGACCGGGACTTCGAGTACGGCTACGAGTTCAAGTGGGACGGTGTGCGCGCGCTCGTCTACCTGGACGGGCGCACCACCCGGCTGTGGTCGCGCAGCGACCGCGACATCACCGCGGTCTATCCCGAGCTGACGCGGCTGCACCGGTCGACCGGGCGGCGGCGCCTGGTGCTGGACGGCGAGGTCGTCGCCTTCGACGGCGAGGGCCGTCCGGACTTCGGCACCCTCCAGCGGCGGATGCACGTCCAGCGGCCGGGCCAGGCCCTGCTGGCCGAGGTCCCCGTCTACCTGCTGCTGTTCGACCTGCTGCACATGGACGGCCGCGACACCATGCGGCTGGGCTACGCCGACCGGCGGGCCGTGCTGGAGGGGATCGGTCCGCGCGACGAGCGCTGCCAGGTGCCGTCCTCCTTCCACGGCGGCGGCAGCGGTGTGCTGGCCGCCAGTCTGGAGCGCGGCCTGGAGGGGGTGGTGGCCAAGCGGCTGGACGCCCCCTACCGGCCCGGCCGCCGCTCGCCAAACTGGATCAAGGTGAAGAACTTCCGTACCCAGGAGGTGGTGGTGGGAGGGTGGCGGCCCGGCGCGGGCCGGCGGCGGGACACCATCGGCTCGCTCCTGCTCGGGCTGCCCGGGGAGGGCGGGCTGCGCTACGTAGGCCATGTGGGGACCGGCTTCAGCGACGAGGCGCTGGAATCGCTGACCGCCCGGCTCGCGCGCCTGGAGCAGGCCGATAGCCCGTTCGAGCGGCCGCTCCCCCGCGCGCACGCGCGCGACGCCCGCTGGGTGCGCCCGGAGCTGGTGGGCGAGGTGCGGTACGGCGAGTGGACCCAGGACGGCATGCTGCGCCACCCGTCGTGGCGGGGCCTGCGCCCCGACGTGGACCCCGGCGCGGTGCGCCCGGAGCCGGAATGACCCCGGCGCGGCCGCTCCGGCGGGGCAGCGATGAGTTCCGCACTTTGACCGGGTCGGTACCGGGTGAGCCCGGCACCCGCGCCATCCCAGGCGCGGCTCCGCCGAGCGCGGCGCGGGAGTCGTGAGTAGATGCCCCGCCCGCCCAGGGGGCCACCCTCCCATCAAGCATCTCGCGATTTCGGGAGGCTTGGGGAGGGCTACCCGCCGGTTGTGGATGAACCGGTCGCCGCGGCGGGGCTTGTGGACGGCCGGGTGGACGGAAGGGGCACGGATGTGCCTTCCAGGGAGCGCGAGGAGATGACGATGATCGACGACACGGACGCGACCAGGTCGGAGCCGGTGGCCGAACTGGACGCCCGGTACAGTGCCGAGGGGGCGGCGGCCACGCCGTGGAGCGCGGCGCGTGCCCGGCTGGCGGCGGCCGAGGTGTTCTGGATCTCCACGGTGCGGCCCGACGGGCGCCCGCACGTGACCCCGCTGCTGGCCGTCTGGCTGGACGGGGCGCTGTTCTTCTGCACCGGCGAGCGCGAGCGCAAGGCCCTCAACCTGGCCGCGAATCCGCACACCGTGCTGACCACCGGGGACTCCGCGCTGCGCGAGGGACTGGACGTGGTGGTGGAGGGCGAGGCGGTGCGGGTGTCCGACGAGGCGCTGCTGCACCGGCTGGCCGACGCCTACGAGGCGAAGTACGGGGCGGACTGGCGCTTCGAGGTACGCGGCGGCGTCTTCCACGGCGGGGGCGGCCCGGCCCCGGTGTTCCGGGTGGCACCGGTGACCGCCTTCGGCTTCGGCAAGGGCGCCTACAGCCAGACCCGGTGGCGGTTCTGAAGCGGCCGCGGCCCATCGGGACCGCGCCGCCCGATCTCCAAGCTTGCCGCGCCGAAGCAAGTCCAGAAACTCTTTACCCGTTGAGCCTTTGACAAGGAAGCTTGCCGACAACAAGCTACCTTGAATCGCCCTGGACCACCGGTGCGGCGCCGAGCCACCCGAAAGGAGAGACGAGATGCCGACCTCGATCTTCGTGAACCTGCCGGTCCGCGATCTGAAGGTGTCGAAGGCGTTCTTCACCAGGCTGGGCTACTCCTTCGACCCGCAGTTCACCACCGCGGACGCGGCCTGCCTGGTGATCAGCGACACGATCTACGCGATGCTGCACCGGCCCGAGTCCTTCGCCCGGTTCACCCAGAAGGACGTCGCCGACGCGCGCAACGCCATCGAGGTGATCCTCGCGCTGAGCGCGGACAGCCGGGAGGCGGTCGACGAACTGGCCGACCGCGCGCTCGCCTCCGGCGGCAGCCATGCCAACGACCCCATGGACTACGGCAACATGTACGGCCGCAGCTTCCACGACCCCGACGGGCACATGTGGGAGGTCGTCTACCTGGAGCCCGACGACGTCGAGTAGGTCCCGCCGCGGGCAGGGCGCGAACGCCCGAACAGCGGTGTGGGGAACCGCGCGACCATCGCGGTTCCCCACACGTGCTCCACCGGCCGGGCCCTGTCCCGGCCGCGGAGGCCGGCTGGGCACCGGCAGCGGCGCCCAGCGGTTCAGTGCCGTCCGGCGACCCGGTCGGCGAGTGCTCCGTCGCGCGCCACCCGGACCAGGCCCGCGGCGAGCGGCGCCATGTCCTCGCCGGCCACGGCGCCCGCCAGCCGGTCCGCGCTGTGCGGTAGCCCGACCTCGCCGGCGCCCTTGAGGGCCAGATCGTCCAGGTACGGCCGCAGCCACGGCCACACGGCCTGCGCCTCGCGGCAGAAGATGTCCACACCGGTGGGGCCGATCCCGGGGAAGCGGCGCAGCGCCCGGCGGAGTCCCGCGGTGTCGCGGCCGGCCTCGTCCGCCATCTTCCGCAGGTCGCCGGAGTAGCGGTCCAGCGCGATGTCCGCGCACTCCCCCAAGCGGCTTGAGGTGCTCTCGTCATAGCGCCGGTAGTGGCCGCGCCCCAGCGCGTCCACCCGCTGCTGCCAGCTCAAGCCCGCCATTCCGCGGGCGGTGGTGCCGCCCGCCTTGAACAGCTCCCGGGCGGCGGCCACCGCGACCTCCGAGCCGATCCGCGCGCTCAGCAGGTTGGCCAGTACCAGCAGCTGCCACAGGGGGGCGGGCTGGTCGCGCAGCCGGATCCCGGCCTGCTCGGCGTAGGTGCGGCCCGCCTCGTCCAGCAGGACGCGGACGCGCTCGCGGGTGGCGGCGGTGCCCTTGGCGGCCATGGTCGGTGTCACCTCGCTGTCTCGGTTCGAGTGGCCGACTACCCACGGATCCGCGCTTCCCCACGCCCGGGAGGCGGCCGGATCCCGGCCGCGCCAGCCGTCACAGCAGGTCGGAGACCGGGTAGAGCTCGGCGAAGCGCGAGGCCGGATCGATCCAGCGGACCAGGTCGGCGAAGTCATCCTCGGCCTCGGCCAGTTCGTCGCAGCCGTCGAGCAGCCCGCCGTCCACGGTGCGGTGGATCCAGTGCCAGCGCCAGCCGATCTCGGTGAAGGCGACGGCCGAGGAGGCCAGCGGATACCACCCGCCCGCCCCGTCCGGGGTGAGGACCGCTCCCCCGCCCTTGACGAAGCCGATCACCCGGCCGCTCCGGCCCGGGCCCGGGAGGTCGAGCAGGTAGCGGCCGCCGTCGTCGCGCACCCGCGGCGCTCCGGGCGCCGCCCCGGCCCGGTGGCCGAACAGCGACGCGGGCAGCCCGAAGCGGGTCAGGGCGGCGCGGTCGTGGCCGGGCAGCTCCCAGCCCTCGGCGCCGGGCGGCCGCACCGGCTCGCCCGCCGCGGCCAGCTCGCCCAGCGGCGCGGTGACCGCCCACAGGTGGCGGGCCGCGCCGTCGTGCATCGGCAGTCCGCGCAGGTTCAGCACGGTGCGGTCGTACGCGGTGACCGGCCACTCCTCGATCTCGGCGCGGCGGGCGCGGCCGGCCGCCACCAGCAGGCCGGGATCAGGGAGGGACAGGCACCACAGGTACGGAGCCGGCTCGGCCTCCCACTCCTCGTCGTCCATCGCCCCCGCTCCCGGTCCGCCGCCGTGCGGACGCTACCGCCGGGGTGCGACAGCGCGGACGGGCCCGCCGTCACGGGTCCTCGCCGGGTCGCGCGCCGTGGGCGGCCGGGTACCCCTCGTCGCCCCGGAACACCCCGCGCACCGCGGTGACGGCGGCCGTCACCGGCTCAAGCGGGCCGCCGTCGGGCAGCGGCAGGTCGGCCAGCTGGGTGCCGCCGCGCAGCGCGGCCGACAGGTCGGCGAGCGCGCGGGTGAGCTGGTGCACCTCGGTGGGGTCGGGCTCGGCGCCGCCCTCGTCGCGGATGTGGATGGTGGTGGCGGCCACGGTGTCCAGCACCCGTTCCAGTGCCACCAGCGCCGGCCACCACGCCGTGATGCGCCGCCGCAGCGCCGGGGGCTCCGACAGCGCCCGCTGGAAGACGTTGCGCAGGTCCGACAGCGCCCGGTAGGCGTTGCGGCGCGACTCCCAGGTGTGCGCGCCGCTGAGCGCCTGGTCGGTGTAGCGGGCGGCGGCGGTGACGCTGTCGGCGAACTGGCGGCCGACGTCGGCGTGCCAGCTCGACGGCCAGAAGGCGTAGCCGACGACGAAGACGATGACGCAGCCGATGGCGGTGTCCAGGATCCGGGAGGCGACCAGTTCCCAGCCGCCGCCGGCCAGCAGGTCGACCAGTAGCAGCACCAGTGGCGCGTTCACCGTGCTGAACAGGCCGTAGTTGAGGCGCAGGCCCATCGGCATCAGCCAGGCGAACAGCGCCATCGGCAGCAGCATCCACGGCCCGTAGGGCACCACGGCCAGCACCGCGCCGCCGATCGCGGCGCCCAGCACCGTCCCGATGCCGCGCTGCATCGCGCGGGCGAACACCGAGCCGAGGTCGGGCTTCATCACCAGCGCGACGGTGAGGATCACCCAGTAGGAGTGGTCGACGATGCCCAGTTCGTTGACGGTGGCGGCGACCGCGACGCACGCGGTCAGCCGGATCGCGTACAGCCGGAACAGGTGGCCGCGCAGCGCCTCGGCGAGCACGTGCGGCCAGCGGGCCCGGCCGCGCCTGCGGCCGCCGGCATGGCCCCGCAGCTGGTCGCCCGCGTACTCCGGCAGCCGCCGCTGCCGCTCGGTGGGGGTGCCGCCGCCCATCAGGTCGGCCACATCGCGCAGCGCGGTGTGCAGGGCGCGGCTGGCCGGGGAGACGAACAGCGGCTCGGGCGGGGCGGGCGGCGGCTCGCCGTGCCGGATGGCGCCGGGCAGCGAGGACATGAAGGCGACGGTCACCGCCCGAGGGGCGCGCCCCTCGTGCGCGAGGGCCAGCACCGCCTCGGTGATCGGGTTGGCCTGGTTCAGTACGGCGACCAGCCGGTTGCGGGCGGAGTCGGTGCCCTCCGACACGGCCCGCGCCGACATCAGGTCGTCATAGGCCTGGTTGAGTGCGGTCGTCAGCTCCTTGCGGCGCGACGCGAACTCGTCGGTGTGCACGGCGGCGAAGAGGTCGGTGAGCGCCTGGTAGGCGGCCGCCACGCTCTCGCGTTCGGGCCGGCTGGGCCGCAGCGGCCAGCCGGCCAGGGTGAGCAGCACCGCCCAGGCGCCGCCGGCCAGGAACAGCGCGGGCCCGAGCCAGAACGGGCCGGGCAGTGGCACGCCGACGCCCAGGCTGGCGAAGAGCAGCAGCTGGATGCCGGCCACCGAGCCGACCGAGGAGGCGGCGCTGGCCGCGGCCGACAGCAGGGCGAGCCCGCAGAACACCACCACGGTGATCCAGCCGTTGCCTTGCGCCAGCGAGCCGACCAGCACCCCGAAGGCGCCCGCCGGGCAGGTGAGCGCCAGCCGGGCCAGCCGGTGCCGGTAGGGGCCGCCGCGGTCGGCCATGGTCGCGCCCATCGCGCCCATCGCCACCAGCAGGAACAGCGGCAGCGCGTCCAGGGCCATGCCGAACGCGATTGGGGCGGGCACCGCGATGGCGGCCCTGGCCATGTGCGACCAGGGCGGGCGGTCGCGCGGTACCCGCACGGTCTCCACCAGCCAGCGCGGAGCGGCGAAGCGCTGCAGGCGGTCGACGGCGCCGGTGGGGGCGGCGCCGCCCGCGGTGGCTCCGGGCTCCGGCGCGCCGGCCGGGTGGGGTGGATCGGTCATCGGTGCCCATCTTCCCTCGCGCGGGGCGCGCACGCCCACCAGGGCGCGCGGACGGGTCCGCCCCCGCCCGCACGGAGGCGGGCGGGGGCGGACCTCGGTGTGCCGGGGCCGGTCAGCGGAACTCCGGCCGCCGCCAGTCCTCGCCCGTGCCGTAGGCGCGGGCCGACCGCTCGGTGTCCACGACCGCCGGCTGCGCGACCGCCGGCACCGCTCCGGCGGAGATCGGCAGGTCGAGCCGGCTGCCCGCCAGGTCGACGCGGACCGTGGCGCCGGTCGGGTCGGGCTCGGTGTACTCCAGGTCGGACTGGGTGATCGCCAGGCCGAGCACGTGACCGGCCGGGATGACGGTGTCGTAGGTGTTGAACGGGACGGTGATCGTGTACCAGCGGCCCGGCTGCAGCGGCTCGGGGAGTTCGAGCGAGGCGTGGTGCGCCGCGTTCATCCAGCCCCGGGTCAGCGGGTACACATCGGTGGTGATCTCGTTGATCGCGGTGTCGATGTAGCAGGAGTCGTCGGTGGCCGAGGACTCGCCCCAGCAGGACTCCGTCTCCAGGTCCCTGATGCCCTCGCCGTCGGACGCGTAGTCGATCCTGGTGCGCTCGCCGTAGGCGGTCAGCCGCGCGGTGAGCGTGGTGGTCGGGCGGTCCACCTGGACCCGCAGGGTCACGCTGGGCGTGCCCGACAGGCGCAGGTCGCGGCGGAGCGGGCCGCTGAGGAAGCTGAGCCGGCCGTCCAGCGGCCGGGACGGGTCGGCCACGACCTGGCCCTCGGTCAGCTCGGGCACGTCGGTGAACTCCCGCTCGGCCGCGCCGCCGCGCCGCGGGGTGATCACGCCGGTGGTGCCGTCGCCGTCGCCGAGGTGCAGCGCCTGGGTGCGGACGTTCGCGGCCGGCCAGGTGTCCTCGGTGGTCCAGCTGCCGTCGGGCCGCTCGATATCGGCCATCGGCTCGTCCAGGATGCCGTTGTCCAGGTCGTACAGCTCATGGTCGAACCAGCGGTGCAGGGTGTCGACCCACTCGGCGCGCCGGAAGTCGAAGGGGTCGATGTGGCCGGTCTGGGTGAGCCAGATCTTGCGGGTCACCCCGGCGTCGGCGAGCGCGTCCCACCAGGCGCCGAACTGGGTGGTGGTGACGTTCAGGTCGTTGACGCCGTGCACCACGAACACGCTCGCGGTGACCCGGTCGGCGTCGGGCCGGAAGTCCCGCTCGGCCCAGTACGCGTTGTAGCTGCCGGTCGCGTCGTCGGCCGCCTCGGCCTCGGCGGCGAAGATCTCGTCGCACACGCCTTCGGGGCGGCCGTTGACCACCTCGGCCAGGAAGGTCGGGTAGCCGCTGCTGCGCAGCACACCGTTGTAGCGCTGGTAGTCGTACCAGCTGGAGATGGCGCCCAGCGGCACGATCGTCTCCAGGCCCTCCACGCCGGTGGCGGCGACGCCGTTGGCGACGCTGCCGTCCCAGGACTTGCCGATCATGCCGACGCGGCCGTTGGTCCAGTCGGCGACGACCTGCTGTCCGTCGGCGTCGTAGGCGGTGGCGCGGCCGTTCAGCCAGTCGATGACGGCGCGGGCGCTGGTCACCTCGGCGCTGCCGCCGACGTCCATGCAGCCGGTGGAGCGGTTGGTGCCGGCCAGGTCGGCGGCGACGTAGGCGTAGCCGCGCGGCACGAAGTAGTTGTCGTAGTGCATCGGGAAGGCGGTGATGAGGCCGTTCTCGTCGTACTGCTTCAGCTCGCCCTCGTTGCCGCGGCCGCAGCAGTCGAAGTAGGGCGAGCCCATCATGACGGCGGGCACGTCCTGCCCGGCCTCGGCGGCCTCGCGTGGGCGGATGACGTCGACGGCGATGCGGTCGGGCTCGCCGTCCTCGTCGCTGTCCAGGCCCTCGGCCTCCACCCAGACGCTCTCGCGGATCGCGTCGGCGTAGTCGTAGACGGGGACGGTCTGCGTGCCGTCGACGTTCGGCGGGGTGACCGGCTGCGCGGCCGCGGTGGCGGGGGCGAGCAGGGCGGCGAGGACGGCGGCGGCGAGCACGGCGGCGGTCAGAGGGTGCGACCGGCTCCGCGCACGCGGATGCTGTGGCATGTACCAGCTCCGGGGGTCGAACCGCCGGCTCCGCGCTCGGCACGCAATCCGGCGGGTGCCAACGTATCCCGGCTAACCGTATGCATCTACGAAGCTTTTGTCACTGGGCGCACCGGCGCGCGCACGTCATCGGCGGGAGGATTCCTCCGGCGGTGCCGGACGGGTGAAGGCGTCGGCGGCGGCGTTGGAGGCGGCGGCCACCGCGCGCTCCAGCGGACCGCGCCCCAAGGTCAGCCGCCAGGCGGTGGCGAACAGCAGGGTGCCGATCAGGAAGAACTCCGGGACGGCGTCGATGAAGCCCAGCGGCGAGGCGGGCTCGTTCATCACCGCGAGGATCACCACGTGCAGGGTGTAGACGGTGAACGGCATCGAGCCGACCGCGGCCAGCGGGTACAGCGCCCAGCGCAGCCGGTCGCCGAGGAACAGGCAGAGGGCGAGCACGGCGAGGGCGGTGCCGGCGGAGCCGAGGATCTCGAAGGTGGTGCCGCTGTGCGGGGTGGCGACGAACAGCCAGCCGGGGTCGTCGGCGGGCACCGTGCCGTGCCAGCGGCCCAGGCTCTCCTCCACCTCGGTGCCCTCGGGCATGGGGTACGGGCTGGCCGAGGGGCCCGCGGCGAGCCGCGCCAGGATCCCGCCGCCGTGCAGCGCGTAGGAGGACAGGCCGTAACCGAGCAGGGCCAGCAGGCCGCCGGCGCCCAGCAGGGTGAAGCGCACCTGGGCGGAGCCGAGGTCGAGGCGGCCGACGGCCATGCCGGCCAGCAGGAAGGCCAGGAAGGTGAGCGCCGGGTAGGTGCCCAGGAGCAGGAAGTCGGTGAAGCCCTCGCCGGACAGCGCGGCGACCGGGTCGACGGCGCGGGCCGTGTCGAGCCAGGCCCACGGCAGCGGGCCGTACTCGAAGCCCCAGCGCAGCGCGAAGGACAGCTGCGGTCCGGCCAGCGCGGCGACGGCCGCGGCGATCGCCAGGCCCCGGGCGCGCAGCCGCAGGAAGGGCAGCGCGAGCAGGAAGAAACAGCCGTAGTAGTTCAGGATGACCGAGACGCCGGAGTCCAGGGTGGTCAGCACGCTGCCGACCAGCAGCAGGATCAGCGCCCTGGCCGCGACCTTCCACAGGGTCCGCCGCCCCTCCGCGCCCGTCTTCGGCTCGGCGCGGCCGGAGATGATGGCCAGCGAGATGCCGGCCAGGAAGGCGAACAGGATCGAGGAGCGGCCGCGGGTCAGCTCGTACACCAGTTCGTTGGCGTCGCCGGCGAGGAAGGCGACGCCGGTGTGCACGGTGAACATGCCGAAGATCGCCAGGCTGCGGGCGATGTCGACGCCGACCAGCCGGCCGCCGGACGCGGGGTCGCGGGTGGCGGCGCGGGGTGCGTCCGCGTCGGTCGGCTCGGCCGTGGCCACCACGTCCGCGTCGGCGCGGGCGGTGGAGGGGTCCCGGTGTTCCATCACGCCTTCCAGAATGCCCGCCGAGGGGTAAAACCAGGCGGAACTCGGGCGAAGTCCGGCTTCCTCAGCATAGGGGGCGAGCCGGGCGGCGGCGCGTCCTTTCGCCGGGTGAGCAGGTCGGGCGCATAGGCTTCCCGCGTGCACAGATTCGGGTGTGTGGCGATCGTCGTCGTGCTGCTGGCGGCGCTGGCCGGGGGCGGCTACTGGCTGGCCAGGGAGCTGGGCGTCCCGCTGGTCAGCGCGGCCTGCCTGGTGCAGGTCGACGGCGAGCCGGTCGGCATCGACCGCGAGCACGCCATGCGGGCGACCACCGCGGCGGTCACCGGCGACGACCCGGGCGAGGGGGTGGACCCCGCGGTGGTGCGCGCGCTGCGGGAGGGGGCGCCGGACGGGCCGGGACCCGTGCTGACCTGCCGCGCCACCGCCCCCGAGGGGCTGGCCGCGGAGGAGATGACCGAGACGGGGCTGACCCCGCGCGCCCAGACCGTGCTGGACGAGATGAACGAGGTCTTCGGCGAGCTGAGCGTGGGCGGCTACGAGCCGGGCGGGATCAGCTCCGGGCACGGCGACGACTCCGCGCACTACGACGGGCGCGCCATCGACGTGTTCTACCGGCCGATCAGCACCGAGGGGCGGCGCGAGGGCTGGCTGATGTCGCAGTGGCTGGTGGCGCACGCCGAGCGGCTGGCCCTGGCGGTGGTGATCTTCGACGACCGGATCTGGAGCACCCAGTTCTCCGCCGCCGGCTGGCGCCCGTACAGCATCACCCCCACCGGCGACGAGGCGGTCGACGAGATCCTGCGCCACATCGACCATGTGCACGTGGACGTGATCGAGCAGAGCTGAAGCGGCGGCGCGCCCCGCCTAGGATCGGCGGCGTCATGAGAGCCGACGCCGCGCGCAACCGGGAGGCCGTCCTGCTGGCCGGCGCCCGGCTGCTGTACACCGACCCGTCCGCCGGCATGGCCGCGATCGCGGCCGCCGCCGGGGTGGACCGCCGCACGGTGTACCGGCACTTCCCCGACCGCGCGGCGCTGCTCGCGGGGGTCCACGCGGCGCGGCTGACCGCGATCGAGCGGGCCTTCGACGACGCCCGGCTGGACCGGGCGCCGATCGCGGTGGCGCTGCACCGGCTGGCTGAGGGCGTCATCGCGGCCAGCCGCCGCTGGCCGGTGGACACGGCGCTGCTGGACCAGGACGAGGCCGCCCGCGTCCGCTCGCTGGCGCTGGCCGAGCGGCTGGACGAGTTCGTGCAGCGCGCGGTGCGCGAGGGGCTGCTCCGCGGCGACCTGCCGACGGGCTGGGCCCGTTCGATGGTGGTGCGCCTGCTCGACCTGGCCGCGCACCAGCTGCCCACCCTGGGCCCCGCCCCGGCCGCCGACGTGGTGGTGCGCTCGCTGCTGGACGGTATCGGCGCCCCGGTCTGATCCGCCCGCCTAGCGGGGCGACCCGGGCGGTTTGTTACCGTATGGGGCTACGACGCGGGGTGCCCGGACGCCGGGCTGAGAACACACCCGTGGAACCTGATCTAGCTCGTACTAGCGAAGGGACGTCGGCCATGGCCACGGGCTCCCCTGTTTTCCCGCACTCCCCCACCTCTCCCGGCCCCATCCCCAACGTGCTGACCATCGCGGGCACCGACCCCAGCGGCGGCGCCGGCATCCAGGCCGACCTCAAGACCTTCTCCGCGCTCGGCGGCTACGGCATGTCGGTCGTCACCGCCCTGGTCGCGCAGACGACCACCGGCGTGAGCGCGGTGCGGGTGGTCGAGCCCGACTTCGTCACCGCCCAGCTCGACACCCTCTTCGGCGACGTACGGGTGGACGCCGTCAAGATCGGCATGGTCGCCAACGCGGGCATCGTGCACGCCGTCGCCAAGGCGCTGGACCGCCACCGCCCGGCCGCCGTCGTGCTCGACCCGGTCATGGTGGCCAAGAGCGGCGACGCGCTGCTCGACCCCGACGCCGCCGCGGCCGTCCGCGACGAACTGCTCCCGCGCGCCGACCTGATCACCCCGAACCTGCCCGAGGCGGCGGCGCTGCTCGGCGCGGACGAGGCGGCCGACGAGGCGGCAATGCCCGAGCAGGCGCAGCGCCTGCTCGACCTCGGCCCGCGCTTGGTCCTGCTCAAGGGCGGCCACCTCACCGGCCCCACCAGCACGGACCTGCTCGTCGGCGAGGGCCTGCCCGAGCCCCTGGCCCTGACCGCCCCCCGGGTGCCCACCCGCAACACCCACGGCACCGGCTGCACCCTGTCGTCCGCGATCGCCGCCCTGCGCCCCCGCCGCCCCGACTGGCCCGCCGCCGTCACCGACGCCAAGGACTACCTCACCGGCGCCCTCCGCCACGCCGACGACCTCGACGTGGGCCATGGGCACGGGCCGGTGCACCACTTCTTCGCGATGTGGGCGTGACGAAGGTGTACGGCCAGGCCCTCTGTACGTGACTCGCGGCCCCGCTTGGGCGGGGGCCGCAGTCAGTGGCGGGTGGTCAGTTGGTCTTTTGGGTGAGTCGGGGGATGGCGAGGGTGAATCCGTGGATCTGGTGGTTGTCGGGGTGGTGGGTGGGGGTGAGGTGTTGGAGGTTGAGCCAGGCGTGTCCGGTGGGGTGGGCCTTGCCATGGGAGGCCAGCCAGCTGAGGAATTCGTTGGTGACGGCCTGGGTGATGAGCTGGGAGATCTTCGCCATGCGGCCGGGGTCGGTGAGGAGTCCGATGGGTGGGGTGTCGGGGGTGGGGGGTGTGGTGGTGATCCACATCAAAAAGCACTGCTCGGGTGGGGCGGGCAGGGTGGTGGCGAGTGCCCCGTCGGGGTGGACGGCGTGCAGGGCGCGGGGTTCTTGGATCATGATCGGCCTTCTTCCTTGGTGTCGTGTTCTTGCTGGTTGAGCAGGTGGTGGACGTCGTCGGCGGTGTAGCGGCGGTGTCCGCCCAGGGTGCGGATGTAGGTGAGCTTGCCTTGGCGGGCCCAGCTGGAGACGGTCTTGGGATGCACCCGAAACAGGTGCGCCACCTCTTGGGCGGTCATCAGCTCGGGCAACTGGCCCTGGAGCTCTTCGGGCAGCAGTGGCCGCTCGGGAAGCTGAGCGGGGTCGAAGTAGTAATGGCCGCTGACGTGCACGGCGAAGACCTCACCGGCCTCGGCCATCTCCTTGATCGCCTGCGGAGTTCGGCCGGTGAGGCGGGCGGCCTCTCCCAGCGGCACCATGTCGGGAACAGGCATACGGGGGCTTTCCTCAGGGACTCGGACACACCAAGGGGCATGCCGGAAGCGAACAGATCGGTGATCGGTGGGTGTGGTGGTCCCGGCCGCGGGGGGAGCCTCCCCCTCGGGCCGCACCGCCCCCAATCGGGGCAGGACAGGGGACGGACGGCCGCTCGACCCCCGCGACCAGGACGATCAGTAGCCGCGCCGCGCAGGCAGCGGCGATCGGCCGGACGGATTGGGCCAGTGCAGCTCGAAATAGACGGTGCGCCCGGTGAAGCCGAAACGATCCCCGAACGCATCGGCGAGTTCGGCCACCAACGCCAAACCCCGGCCACCCACCTCTTCGGGGCCGCTCATGACGTAGCGGGGGTGGGATCCGGTGCGGTTGCCCGCGTCATCGCACTCGATGCGCAGCCACCCCGGGCCGCACCGCACCCGCAACACGAACCGCCCTCCTGGGGCACCGGATTCGGTGTGCGTGACCGCGTTGGTCGCCACTTCCGACAACAGCAGCACGGCGATGTCCACCACGCCAGCGGGAACGGCTTCGACCGTGAGAACCTGACGCAGCCAGTTCCGCGCCTCAGCCACCGAGACGGACAGGCCCGGGAAAGCCCGATCGGCGGTTCCTCGGGTCACGATCACGGCCCCACCGAGGGCGATCACCGCACTGCCCCCTCGGCCAGGAAGTCCGAATCGTCGCACCGTGCATGCGCGGACGCACGCTCGTGCGCCACGAGATACGGCCGCACCAGCGCTGGGAACGCACCTGTGGGCATGTCTTCGATTGCGAAAGTCTCGGTACGCTCCGAGCAGGTTTCTGGACGGCGACGCAACGGCGGCAGCCGGTGTGCCACGCCCACGTGCGGACCGCGACAGCGGTCAAGAAACAGGACGCCGCGAGCATAGTGCCCGAAGCGACAGAGCAGGCGCCGAACGGCAGCGTACTGGCGGGCCGAGACGGCGGCCGTGTGCTTGAGTGTGCCCAGCAGAATCGTGGGGATACCTGCGGTTCGTCGGCAGGGCCATGTCTGAACGCTTGCGTCCTGAATGTACGTATCCGTTACGCCAATCATCATTGCTCCAAGTTTGAGATGGCCGAGTCGCAACGAGCCACGACTTGAGAGAGGTCTGAGACCGCAGCGCATCTCGCCCTGACTCGCTGCACTCGATCGAACACCTTCGGAAGCGCTGAGTCACCAGGGGCGCAGACATGGTTTTTATGCAGTGATCAATTCGCTGACCTGCGACTATGGCGTCAACGACGCGGTTCTATGTCAACGTTCGCCCTCCCGCCCTCCATAAGCACGTTGCACTCCCTCGACAGTGAGGCAATCTTGATCTCACGGCTTCACGAGGAAGGTCGAGAAGTGGGATGGACCAAGCGGCAGATCGCGCAACTACGTGACCGCATGCGACAACAAGGCCGCACAGACGACGAGATCACAGACGAACTACGCGTAAGGTGCGGGATATCCCCTCTCACGGCTTACCGACAGCTTCGCGGCTGGAGCCAGGTCGAAGTGGCTGTGCGTTACCGCGCGCAGGGCGGCGGGCCTTCACTGGACCAAGCGAGCTTGAGTCGGTTCGAGTTGTGGCCGCAGGAAGGAGGCCGTCCTCCCCAAGCGGCTCAAATCATCGCGCTGGCCGCCCTGTATGCGACCAGCCCCCGGCGGCTGCTCTGCCCTGACGGACTGGACAAGCTCGACCGCCACGAGCGAGAGGTCTTGCTGCGCATCCAAGCCGTTGACAAGAGTCTCGCGACACCTCCTGGCACACAGCCATCGAAGTTTGAAAGCTTGCCAACGACGAACCTCACGTTCGCAACACAGGAAAGGCAGGTCGCAATGGCGGCACAGAGAGCGTTCCGCTTCGCTTCCATCGCCGAAGGAAATAACGTTGGCCCCGAAACGATCCAGCAGCTGTTCGAAGAGGTCCAGCGCATTTCTTCCCTCTATCCACGAGTTCCGCTACATCAGGTACTTGGCGACTTGATCGAGGCTCAGAACGTTTCATTTGTGATCTTGGAAGGGCGTCAGCGCCCCACGCAGACTCGCGATCTTTACCTGCTCAGCGGCATTCTCAGCCTCATGCTCGCCAAAGCGTCACATGACCTCAACGACCCGCAGTCAGCGATGAAGCAAGCTCGCACGGCCTATATCTGCGCGGACAACGCCGAGCACGACGGCCTGCGTCTAAGGGTGCGGACTCAGCAGTCCCTCATGGCCTACTGGGCGGGCTGGACCTCCGAAGCCATCCGCTATGCCGACCTCGCACGCGATCTCGCGACACCTAGGACAGGAAGCGCGGGCGTATGGTTGCTGGCTCAGAGCGCACGCACCGCATCTGCTGTGGGAGAAGGCGAAAAAGCGATCGCGGATCTCCGATCAGCGCGAGAGTTGCGTGAGCAGATCGAACCGGACGATCTCGACTCGTTCGGAGGCCTGATGCGATTCGCTCCATGCCGTCAGCAGTACTACGCGGCTGAGACGCTTATCTGGATTCCCGGACAGGAATCTGAGGCTGAGGCGGCGTCATTGAAGGCGATCCAGACGTACGAAGAGGCGTCCAGTTCGGAATCCGACGACTGGGCGTTCGGTGATGAGGCCGGATCGCGGACCGACCTCGCCTTCGCGCGCGCAGCGCGGGGAGAACTGGAAGGAGCCGAGGAAGCCATATCACCCGTCTTGGAGCTACCCGTTGAGCAACGGGTGGCTGGCGTGGTCGCCAGCGCGATGCGGGTCCACGGGGTGCTCCGGAGCGCGCAGTACGCCGGAAACCGGCGGGCCGGACAAGTGCGTCAGGCAATCGAGTCGTACAGCCGGACACCGGCCGCCTCGATCACGTCGGGGCGTTAACCTCTGAGACCGTGTACCCGATCGATCTGTCCAGTGCCCGCCTTCAGCTGCGTGAGTTGGTCCCTTCGGACGTCGCGGATCTGGTGAAGGTCTACGGGGACGATGCCACCGTTCGGCACCTGTCCTTCACCCCGCGAACCGTCGACCAGTGCACTGTGATCGTCGACTCTGCGGTCGCGGACGCGGCGGCTGAGCCGCGAACGGTGTACATGCTCGCCGTGGCGAAGGAAGGCGGACTGGTCGGAACGGGACGGCTCGGGATCGATGACCGGCCCCACAGCGCCCAGATCGGCTTCGCCGTGCGATCGGACCTGTGGGGTCAGGGCCTGGGCGCGGAGACCGTCCGGCTCCTCTTGCGCCTAGGGTTCGACGTCCTCGGGCTCAAGCGGATCTGGGGCGCGCGATCCCCGCTCAACGAAGCGTCGGCGCGCGTAATGAACGGGGCCGGGATGGTCGAGGAAGGGCGCATTCGCCGACACCTGTGGACGCGCGGAGCATGGCGCGATTCCGTCGTCCACTCGATTCTGGACGACGAGTGGCACAGGGACAGCGCTCCCGAGCGCCAGCGCCTCTGATCTGAGCCAACTCCTTCTGAGCCAGCAGTCTGACCTGTGCCACTTCCGCCTCCGGCACGCCGACGGGCCGCGCGCCGGAGCGGGCGGCCCGTCATGCGGTCCGGGAGGCCGGTGGGTCAGGCGCCGGCGACCGGGGCGTTGTTGCCCGGGTCGGCGGTGGTGCCGGCCAGCTTCCAGTTCGGGTTGGCGAAGTAGGCGCGGGTCTCGCGCGCCACCAGGCCGGAGAGCAGCACCAGGCCGATCAGGTTCGGCAGCGCCATCAGGCCGTTGGCGATGTCGGAGAAGAGCCAGACGGTGTTCAGCGGGATCACCGAGCCGACGAAGACGACGAGTACGAACACGACCCGGAAGGGCACGACGGCGACCCGCCCGAAGAGGCGGTCCATGCACCGCTCGCCGTAGTAGCACCAGCCCACCAGGGTGGTGAAGGCGAAGAACACCAGGGCGATCGCCACGATCATCTCGCCCGAGGTACCGGGCAGGCCGACGGAGAAGCCCTCGGCGGTCAGCGGAGCACCGGTCAGCAGCACTCCTTCGTCGTCGGTCCGCGTCCACACCCCGGTGGTGACGATGACCAGGCCGGTGATGGTGACGACGATCAGGGTGTCGATGAAGGTCTGCGTCATCGACACGAGCGCCTGCCGGACCGGGTTGGTGGTCTTGGCGGCCGCGGCCGCGATACCGCCGGTGCCCAGGCCGGACTCGTTGGAGAACACGCCGCGCGCCACACCGTACTGGATGGCGAGCAGGATGCCGGAGCCGACGAAGCCGCCCGCGGCGGCGGTGCCGGTGAAGGCGTCGGTGAAGACCTGCCCCAGCGCGGCCGGCAGGTTGCCGATCTGCAGCACGATGACGGCCAGGCCGCCCAGGATGTAGGCGATGATCATGAACGGCACCACGCCCGCGGCGAAGCGGCCGATGCTCTTGATGCCGCCGAGCAGCACCGCGCCGGCCAGCACCATCATGACCGCGCCCGACAGCCAGAACGGCACGTTGAAGGTGCTGTTGAGCTGGTCGGCGACGGAGTTGGCCTGCGACATGTTGCCGATGCCGAAGGCCGCGATACCGCCGAAGACCGCGAAGGCGATGCCCAGCACCGTACCCAGGCCCGCGCCCCAGCCGGGGAAGACCTCCTTGAGGCCGTAGGTCAGGTAGAACATCGGGCCGCCGCTCTGCTCGCCCTTGGCGTCGGTGCGGCGGTAGCGCACGCCGAGGAAGGCCTCGGAGTACTTGGTGGCCATGCCGACCAATCCGGTGACCCACATCCAGAACAGCGCGCCGGGGCCGCCGATGGAGATGGCCGTGGCCACACCGGCGATATTGCCGACGCCGACCGTGGCGGCGAGCGCGGTGGCCAGCGCCTGGTAGTGCGAGATGTCGCCTTCGACGCCGTCGCCGGGCTCCTTGCGCTTGATGAGCGCGTACCAGAGCGCGTAGCCGAGCTTGTGGAACTGCAGGCCGCGCAGCATGACCGTGAGGTACAGGCCCGCGCCGACCAGCAGCGGGATGAGCAGGAAGGGACCCCAGACGAAGCCGCTGACTTCGCCGAGGACCGCGTCGATGGCTTCCAAGTGGTTCCCTCCGAGTCAGTGTCTCCGACACCGTGCATGGGACCCACCGAACGTTAACGGCCCTTCCGGGCTGATGCACTACACGCGCGGTCTCTTTGCGTCACTACTTGGTCGCGTTCCCATAAAGGCCGAAACGCCCCGATCGCGCCGCACGTTGGTAACGACCGCCCCGCACCGGGCGGAAGGCTGACACACTGCGGTCATGGCCGAGCACGCAGCAGCGCGCGGCGGGCGGGCCGGGGAGCGCGGACATCCCGCCCCCGGGGCGCTCCGCCCCGCCGCGGCGCTGGCGCCGTGGGGGCTGGTGCCCGAGCGCGCGCAGCGGGTTCCGGGCGGCGAGCTGAAGGAGACCTGGCTGGTCGACTGCGCCGAGGGCCGCTTCGCGCTGCAGGCGTACCCGCCCGGGTCCGGCACCGAGGTGGCGGTGATGGCCGGCTGGCAGCGCCGGCTGGCCGAGGAGCTGCCCTTCGTGCCCCCACCGCGCCCCACCCGCGCCGGCGCGCTGTCCGCCGCTGCCGGCGGCCGCCCCGTCACCCTCGTCCCCCATGTCGGCGGTGCGCCCGCCGACGTGCGCCGCCCGGCCGAGGTCGCCGCCGCCGCCCGGGCGCTGGCCGCGGTGCACGCCCGCACGGCGGCCTGGACCGGTGCCGCGCCGCGCCCGCCCTACGCCCGGTTCGCCGACCTGGACTGGTGGCGCAACCCGCTGTGGGACCTGGCCGAGGTCGAAGGGCTCTGCCGGGCGGCCGGGCGCAGCGGCCTGTGGCTGCGGCTGCGGGCCGGGGTCGGCGCCGCCGTCCTCGAACTGTCGGCCTTCGCCGCGCTCGACCTGGTCGAGCAGGTGGTGCACAACGACTTCCACCCGGGCAATGTGCTGGTCGACGGCGGCCGGGTGGCCGGGGTGCTGGACTGGGCCGAGGCGACGGTGCAGTGGCGGGTGCTGGAGGTGGCCGACGCCGCCTGGGCCTTCGGCGGCCGCGCGCCGGACGGGAGCCTGGACGCGTCCGCGGCCCGCGCCTTCCTGGACGCCTACACCGGCGCGGGCGGGCGGATCACCGGGGTGGAGGCGGGGCTGCTGGTGCGGGCGCTGCGGCTGCGCCGGCTCTGGGAGTCCTGCTACCAGCTCGGCCTGGCCTGCCGCGAGGCCGAGCCGCCCGCCCCGGAGCGGCTGTCGGCGGTGGAGCGGCTGCTGACGGCGCTGGACGCCGTCCCCGACGACGCCCTGCGCTGAGCCGGGCCGCCCGGCCGGAACGGACACGGGCCGCGCCGGAGCGGTGCTCCGCTCCGGCGCGGCCCGCACGTGACCGGCCCCTCGGGCTCAGCCCTCCCGCTTCTCGCCGTCCTCGCTCCCCGCCTGCGCCAGCGCCAGCCGCGACAGGGCGGCCGCCGCCTGCTCGGGGTCGGCGCCGCGGCCCACCGCGATGCCGAGCAGGTAGGCGGTGAGCGGCGCGGACGGGCGCGCCACCGAGTGCGCGGCGTCCTTGGCCAGGTCGAGCACACGGTCGACGTCGGCGCGGGTCATCTCCTCGTCGAGCCCCAGTTCCGCCGAGACCAGCGCGGCCCAGTCCGTCAGCTTCATCTGCGCGCTCCTCCTCAGGTCCGGCCGGGCACCGGCCGGGTCGGGTGGACGCCTCAGCCGGTGAACAGCTGGGACGCCGTGATCACGATGTTTACCACGCCGTACCCCAGCAGCAGCGCCACCAGGGTCCAGGCCACGACCAGCAGCACCCGGTACCGCGGCGCGATACCGGTGGTCTCGGTCCCGTCCTGCCCATCGCCGGACACCTCGTCGGCCATCGGCTCCGTCCTCCGCTCGGGTCGCGGTTCCTGGTCGGTCATTCCGCCTCCTTGCCCGCGCCGGCGCCGGACGCGGCCGGCTCCGGCTCGTGGAAGCGCGCGGCCACCGGCCGCACCAGCAGATTGGCCACGAAGCCGACGGCCAGGATCCCGACCATCGTCAGCAGCGGCAGGGTGTAGGCGTCGTAGGTGAGGGTGCCGGGCTCGCCTTCGGCGTCCAGGAAGGTGTTGACGATGGTGGGCCCGGCGATGCCCGCCGCCGACCAGGCGGTGAGCAGCCGACCGTGGATGGCGCCCACCTGGTAGGTGCCGAACATGTCGCGCAGATAGGCGGGGATGGTGGCGAAGCCGCCGCCGTAGAAGGAGAGGATCACGCACGCGAAGAGCACGAACAGGGCGACGGAGACGTGGCCGAAGAGGGCCAGCAGCACGTAGAGCACCATGCCCAGGCCCAGGTACAGCATGTAGATGGGCTTGCGGCCGATCACGTCGGAGGTGGAGGACCACACGAAGCGCCCGGCCATGTTGAAGATCGACAGCAGCCCCACGAAGCCGCCCGCCGCGGCCGGAGCCACCGCCGAGACGCCGCCCTCGCGGAAGAAGTCCTGGATCATCGGGCTGGCCTGCTCCAGGATGCCGATGCCCGCGGTGACATTGGTGAACAGCACCACCCACAGCAGCCAGAACTGCGGGGTGCGGATCGCGTTGTTCGCCGAGACGTTGGCGGTGGTGATCATCGGGGCGGCGCGGAGCTTGGCCGGGTCGAAGCCGGCCGGCCGCCAGCCCGCCGGCGGCACCCGCACGACGGCCACACCGACCATCATCAGCACGAAGTAGACCACGCCGAGCGTGGCGAAGAGCCCCACGAGCGCGCCGCCCGACGCGACCGAACCCGACTGCCCGGCCACGTACTGGGGGTCGTAGAGCGCCATCAGCTGGCCCGATAGCGGAGTGGCCACCAGGGCGCCGCCGCCGAAGCCCATGATCGCCAGGCCGGTGGCCAGGCCAGGGCGGTCGGGGAACCACTTGATCAGGGTGGAGACCGGGGAGATGTAGCCGAGGCCGAGCCCGATGCCGCCGAGGAAGCCGTAGCCGAGGTAGACCAGCCACAGCTGGCTGGTGGCGATGCCCAGCGCGCCGACCAGGAAGCCGCCGGCCCAGAAGCAGGCGGAGGCGAACATGGCCCGCCTCGGCCCGTTGTTCTCCACCCAGGTGCCGCCGATGGCGGCCGAGAGGCCGAGCATCACGATCGCGATGCTGAAGATGACGCCGATCGCCGTCTGGCTCGCGTCGAAGTGCTCCACCAGCGAGGTCCGGTAGACGCTGGTGGCGTAGACCTGCCCGATGGACAGGTGCACCGCGAGCGCGGCGGGCGGGATCAGCCAGCGGCTGTAGCCGGTCGGTGCCACCGCGTGGTCGCGCCGGAGCGCGGTGATGCCGAGCACACGCCACCTCCCCTAGACCGTCACGGACGGTCGCTCGTGTATGCGGAATACGGCAAGCAACGATCATCCACCCGACGCAAGCGAAGCGCCACCCCCTGTGCGCGTCCCGGCGCGTCGCGGCCCGGCCGACCGGCCGTCCCCGCCGCAGCGGCGAAGCCGGCCCGGCGCGGAGCGGCCGGTACCGCCGACGTGCGCGGCGGGGAGCGCGCCCTTCCCCGCCGGCGGCCGGACCAGGCCCGATGCCGGGGGCGGGCCGCCGGCGGCCGCATTCGCGGGAACGGCACACAGCCGGTGCCGCGCGTTCACGAACTGGACCGCGGCGTGTTCGCTTCGCTCTTTAGCGTCATAGCCGCGGGCCCAGGCCCGTCCGCCGGCGGGCGCCCGGCCCGGCCGGCCCTCCTCCCGACCGCCCGTTCGAGGAGAAGCCCGATGGCCACCCCCACCGCACTCCCCGCGCTCCCCACGGCCGCGCCCGCGCACGGCGACCGGCCGCTGCGCGTCGCGATCGTCACCGAGTCATTCCTCCCCCAGGTCAACGGCGTCACGAACTCCGTGTGCCGGATCCTCGACCACCTCGCCGACAACGGGCACCAGGCCATCGTGCTGGCCCCGGGCCAGGGCCAGGACGTGTACCGGGGCTTCCCGGTGCTGCGGCTGCCCGGCCTGCCCCTGCCGCTGTACCGCTCCTTCCAGCTGGGGCTGCCGTCCCGGCGGCTGATCGCCACCGCGCTGCGCAGCTTCGCCCCCGACGTGGTGCATCTGGCCTCGCCGGTGGTCTTCGGCCACGCAGCGGTGGCCGTGGCGCGGCGGCTCGCGCTGCCCACCGTCGCGGTCTTCCAGACCGACCTGGTCGGTTTCTCGCGCCGCTACGGCCTGCCCTACGCCGACCGGGTGCTCTGGCCGCACCTGCGGCAGCTGCACGCCGCGGTGGACCGCACCCTGGTTCCCTCGGTGGCGACCCTGCGGCAGCTCGCCGACCAGCGCGTCCCCCGGCTGTCGCTGTGGCAGCGCGGGGTGGACACCGAGCGCTTCCACCCACGCGAGCGCAGCGAGGAGCTGCGGCGCCGGCTGGCCCCCGACGGCCGGGCCCTGGTCGGCTACGTCGGCCGGCTGGCCAGGGACAAGCGGGTCGACCTGCTGGCCCACGTCGCCAAGCTGCGCGGGCTGCGGCTGGTGATCACCGGGGACGGCCCCGACCGCAGACGGCTGCGCGCGCTGCTGCCCGACGCGGTCTTCCTCGGGCAGCGCACCGGCCGGGAGCTGGCCCGCGTCTACGCCTCGCTGGACGTGTTCGTGCACACCGGCGCGGACGAGACCTTCTGCCAGGCGGTGCAGGAGGCGCTGGCCTCCGGGGTGCCGGTGGTGGCGCCCGCGGCCGGCGGCCCGCTCGACCTGGTCGACCCCGAGCGCACCGGCCTGCTGTACGAGCCGGACTCCGTCACGCAGCTGCGCTGCGCGGTGGGGCGGCTGGTGCACAGCCCGCAGCTGCGCGCCCGGCTGGCCGCCGCCACCCGCGACTCGGTCGAGCACCGCACCTGGCATCGGGTCAACGCCGAACTGGTGGAGCACTACCGCCAGGTGGCGGGTCTGGGCGCCCCGCTGGGCGTCACCCCGCCGGTGGTCATGCCCTCGCGCGGGCCCGGCGCGCGCTGACGGCGCGGTCCCGGCCGCCGGTCCGCACCTGCACCGGCGGCCGGGCCGCGGCTCAGGGCCGGGCCAGCAGGTCCAGCGCGACAGCGGCCGACCAGGACTGCGGCTGGGCGCCCAGCGGCCGGCCGGTGAAGGGCTCGTAGTACTCCGCGAAGAGCCCGTCGGCGAGCTGGGCGGAGGTGGCGGCGCGCAGCCGCGCGGCGGCCGCCGGCTCGCCGCAGCGCTCCAGGCCCCAGGCCAGCAGCCAGTTCATCGGCGGCCACTGCGGGCCCCGCCAGTAGCGGCCGGGATCGAAGCCCTCGGCGCCGGGACGGGTGCTCGGCGGCACCGCGAAGGCCAGCGACGGGTTCCCGCACCACTGCGGGCCCTCCAGCAGCTCCACCAGCGCGCGCTGGCGGGGCGCGTCCAGGCCGCCGCAGATGAGCGGCGCGAAGCCCGCGATGGTCGGCGCGGGCACCGCCTGCTCGGTGCGCAGGTCGATGTCGGCGGCGAAGCCGTCGTCGCCGGCGGTGCCGACGACGCCCTTGCGGTAGCGGTCGGCGTACTCCAGCAGCTCGCCGGTGGCGCCCAGGCCCAGCTCGTCGCCGATGGCGGCCAGCTCTTCGTTGGCGGCGGCGAAGATCGCGCTCATGAACACGTCGCCGACCCGGAAGCTGAGGGTCCGCGCGGCCGCGGCGTCGTCGTAGCGGGCGGCCCGCAGCTCCTCCACCAGCCACAGATAGCGGTCGTACTCGGCGTCGCTGGGCCGCTGCCGGCTCTCGCCCAGCGCGCTGAGGTCGGCGCGGCGGTAGGGCGGCAGGCCGGGGCCGGGGCGGACGGCCGCGTAGGGCCCGTCCCAGCGCGGCGAGTTGTCCATGCCGCTCTCCCAGCTGTGGTAGATCGTGACCAGCCCGCTTGAGCCGGGATCGCGCTGTTCGGCCAGGTAGCGGTGCCAGGCCAGCAGCCTGGGCCACAGCAGCCGGATGCGCAGAGTGACCTGGCGGCGCTCGGCCGGGGTGGCGTAGCGGGTGGCCTCCAGGATGCGGCGCACCGCGATGGCGTGCACCGGCGGCTGGATCAGGCCGCTGGTGGCGCGGGTGCGCGGCGCGTCGGTGCAGACCTGCTGGCAGCGCCAGCGGTCGGGGCCGGGCACGTAGTCGTGGATGGTGTCGGCGAAGACGATGTGCGGCACCATGCCGGTGCGCCACTGCGCGCCGAACAGGGTCTCCAGTTCGGCCAGGGCGCGGCCGGGCGAGAGCCTGGCCAGGCCGATGGCGATGAAGGCCGCGTCCCAGCTCCACATGTGCGGGTACAGCCGCGGCGCGGCGACGGTCAGGGCGCCCTGGTCGTGGGCGCGCAGCACGTAGGCGGCGCGGGCGGCCACCTCGGCCGAGGTGCGGTGCGCCGGTGCCCCGGCGTCCACGGTCATCGCGCGGTCACCGATTCGGACACGCGGGGTCGGCAGGCAGGAACTGTGCGAGTGAACCCAGCCACGATGGCGCTCCTTGGGAACGACGCGGACGCAACGGATGCAGAAGTGGTGCGGAAGCTACGGAGACCGGAGAAACCGAAGAAACCGTGGAGTATCCGAGAGGATCCGAAAAATCTGCCGGTGCATCTACAGAGAGGAACGATAGGTATCAGCTTGAGAATCAGGCACTTCGTCCGCGATGTAGGACATAGTGACGCGAAGGAGCGCCTTAAGTCAACATATTGAAACCTGCGTTAACACGCCAGCAACACAAGGACACCGGAGCGTTTCGTGGCGTGTCGCGAATGCGCGTTCACGCGACCGTTTGATTACGGCTCGCCCCAGATGCCCCACCGGAACCGGGGCCGGGCGGAAAGGAGCGGATCCGGGCCGGTCAGCGGCCCGCCGCCGGCTCAGGCCGGACGGACCAGGGTGGACTCCGCTTCGACGCCAAGCAGCCGGGCGTCCACGGCCTCGGCCGACAGCACCCGGTCCACCACCATCGCCACCGTGCCGACCACGCCGGCCCGCTCGGCCAGCCGGCCCTGGATGATGCGCAGGCCGTGGGTCGAACGGTGCTGGGCGGCCTGGAAGATGACCTCGCTGACCCCGCCGAGCAGCACCTCGCCAGTGCGCGCCAGCGCGCCGGAGACGATCAGGGTGCCGGGGTTGACCACGCTGACCACCGTGGCCAGCACCTCGCCGAGCACCTGGCCCGCCTCGCGGGTGAGCCGCACCGCCCGCGGGTCGCCCTCGGCCACCAGCCGCACCACCGCGTGGGTTCCGCCCACGCCCAGCCGCCGGGCCAGCGCCGCACCGCCGGCCACCGCCACCAGGCAGCCGGAGGCGCCGCACTCGCAGCGGACGTCGTCGTGGCCGCGCACCCGGACGTGCCCGATCTCGCCGGCCGCGCCGCCCACGCCGTGCAGCAGCCGCCCGTCGGCCACGATGCCCGAGCCGATCGCGGTGCCCACCTTGACCAGCAGCAGGGTGGACCAGTCGGGATCGGCCACGGTGTACTCGCCGAGCGCCATCACATTGGCGTCGTTGTCGACCAACACCGGACCGGGGAAGGCCTCGCCCAGCGCGGCCCGCAGGTCGAAGCCCGGCCATTCGGGCATCAGCGCGGTCGGCATCACCCG
This sequence comes from Allonocardiopsis opalescens, assembly GCF_003002095.1. GTDB lineage: Bacteria > Actinomycetota > Actinomycetes > Streptosporangiales > Streptosporangiaceae > Allonocardiopsis > Allonocardiopsis opalescens. The sequence continues at coordinate 66,601 of NZ_PVZC01000009.1, forward strand.
GCCGGTGTGCGGGTTGACCGGGCCGGGCACGCCGACGCCCACCCCGCACACCTCGTCGACGGAGCGGCCGACCCGGTCCAGCAGCACGGCGAAGCGCTCGGTCATCCACCGCACCACCGGCTCGGGCCCGTCGCGCAGGCTCAGCGGACTGGCCGACTCGGCCAGGTTCCGGCCGCCCAGGTCCATCACGGCCAGCCGCCCGTGGGTGGCGCCGATGTCGGCGGCCAGCACCACGGCGGAGTCCTCGTCCACGTGCAGCACATTGGGGCGGCGCCCGCCAGTGGAGACGTCGACGCCGCCCTCGCGCAGGTAGCCGGCGGTGACGAGCTGGTCGACCCGCTGCGCCACGGTGGAGCGGGCCAGGCCGGTCAGCTCCATCAGGTCGCGGCGGGTGCGCGCCTGGCCCCGCCGGATGTACTGCAGCAGGTGGCCTGCTGACACTCCGCTGACCTGGGGCATCGCCCTCACCCTCCGCTACGGCGGCGAACCGCCTCGCGGCGGCGGCGCGCCCGGCGCCGCGCCGCCGCCCTTCCGTCCGCCGTCAACAGCCTCGCATGCGGCCGAAACGGTACGGCCGCCGGGATCAGACGGTAAGGGCTTCACGTTAACGGCGAAGGCGCCGTATGCAACGCGGCCGATACATTCGGTGCGATCGGCCGCCGGAGGGTGTGGCCTCGGTCACAGAACGTGCCGGCGGCCGAGGGCGCCGGCCTCCGGGTCAGCCGGCCACGTCGGCCAGCACCTCGCTCAGCCGGTCCAGGGAGCCGGCGATCCACGGCAGCGCGACCGGGTCGTCGGCGGCCAGCGCCTCCTCGCGCTGCTCGGCCGTCTCGCCGTACAGCAGGCTGGTGGCGACCCGCAGCCGCAGCGCCCGCTCCCCCTCGCCGAACTCCACGGCCGGCAGCACGCCCAGGCCGTAGGCGCGCAACAGGTGCCTGCTCAGCCCGGCGCCGGTGTCGATGCCGTGGTCGGCGCCCAGGCGGGCGCGCCAGGCCTCCAGGTCGGGATACAGGTAGAAAGCGGCCTGCGGCGGCACCACGATGGCGCCGGAGCCGACGAAGCGGTCGGTGACCGCCGCGGCGACCCGGGCGTGCAGCCGCCGGCTGGCCGCCACCCGCGCCACCACCTCCGGTGGCTCCGCGAAGGCGTAGGCGGCGGCCTGCTGGACCGGGCCCGAGGCGCTGGACCAGATCTCGCTGCCGATGCCGAGCAGTTCGGCGCGCAGGGCCTCGCCCAGCTCGCTGTCGGGCAGCCGGGCCACGCCGAGCCGCCAGCCGCCCAGGGCGAGGTTCTTGCTGAGCGCGGTGGTGACCACGGTGCGCTCCGGCGCGAAGGCGGTGGGGCTGACGAACGGGGGCTGCCCCTCGTACACGAGGTCGCGGTAGATCTCGTCGGAGATGACCACCAGGTCCAGGTCTCGGGCGGCGCCGCACAGCCGGCGCACCGCGCCCCGCGAGGCGAGCGTCCCGGTGGGGTTGTCGGGCAGCGTGACGATCACCGACCGCACGGTGCGGCCCGCCCTGCGGGCCTCGACCACCGCCCGGGTCAGCAACTCCGGCTCGGGCACCCCGCCCTGGCCGGGCGGAGTGGGCACCCCGATCGGCCGGCCGCCCAGCATCCGGGCCTGAGCGGCGTAGCTGACCCAGCTGGGACGCGGTACCACCACATCGCCGCCCAGGGCGAGCAGCAGCGCGAACAGCAGCGGCTTGCTGCCCGGGCCGCTCACCACCTGGCCGGGGTCGGTGGGCAGGCCGCGCCGCTCCCAGTACCCGGCCGCGGCGGCGCGCAGGTCGGGGCCGCCGGCCACCGGACCATAGGCGTTGCGGTCGCCGCCCGCGGCCAGCGCCTCGCGCAGCTCGGGCAGCACCGGCAGCCCGGCCTCGCCGAAGGCCATCGGCAGCACCGGCGCGCCGGCGCGGCGCCGTTCGGCGATCTCCTCATTGGCGGCAAGAGTGGCGGACACGGTCACAGGCATGAGAACTCCGTTTGGAGATAGAGGATCGTTCGGGACGGCCGCGCCTGCCCGGGCCCAGGCCCCCGCGAAAAACCAACCGGTTGCCTACCACACTGCCCCGTAGAATCCGTCAGTACCAGCGAGTCTTCACGACGGTGACTTTAAGGAAAACTGATGCTCGATCTACGGCGGCTCCGCCTGCTGCGGGAGTTCGCCCACCGGGGGACCATCGCGGCCACCGCCGCGGCCCTGGGCTACACGCCCTCGGCCGTCTCCCAGCAGCTGGCCTCCCTCGAGCGCGAGGCCGGCACCCCGCTGCTGGACCGCACCGCGCGCAGCGCCGCGCTCACCGACTCCGGGCGCCGGCTGGCCGAGCACGCCGAGCGCATCCTGGCGATGGTGGAGGCGGCAGAGGCGGACCTGCTCGCGCAGAACACGATGCCGCTGGGCCGGGTGGAGGTCACCGCCTTCCCGACCGCCGCCGTCGCCTTCGCCCCCGCCCTGGCGCACAGCCTGCGCGACCACCCCGGCCTCCAGCTGCTGCTGCGCCAGACCGGCCAGGACAGCGGCGCGCGCCAGGTGCGGTCGGGCGAGGTGGACATCGCGCTGGTCGACGACTGGACCGGCACCCTGGCCGGACGGCGCGCCAACGGCCTGCAGTTCGTGCACCTGTGCCGTGATCCGCTGGTCCTCGTGGTCCCGCTCGGCCACCGGATGGCCGACCCGGACGTGCCGGTGGACCTGCGCGAGCTGCGCGACGAGCCGTGGATGGCGGCACCCGAGGGCGAGCCCTCGCGCCAGGCGGTCGACCGGCTGCTGGCCGACGTCGGCGGGGCGCGGCCGGTGCCCTGGGAGTTCGAGGGGCTCGGCACGATCCTCAGCCTGGTGGCGCGCGGTATCGGCATCGCCGCGGTGCCCGCGCTGGCGCTGTCGGCGGGCGACGCGGGGGTGGCCGTGCGCGAGCTGCCCGACGCGCTCGCACGCGACGTGTGGGCGGTCGTGCGCACCTCCAGCGTGCGCCGCCCTTCGGTGGCCGTCACCCTGCGTGCGCTGCGCTCGGTGGCCGCCGGCCACTCCGGACCGGATTCGCAGCCGTAACGGTCGGCTAACGGTCGGGCGTCGATGCCGCCGCGGCGGCATCGACGCCCGCGCCTCCCACGTTGTCCGGGTGGAGGTTATGGGGCGATCCGGGGCGACCCCGGCACCGCATCGGGGACGAATCGGGGCTTTCCAGGGAGTCCACCCGATGCGCGGACGTCCGGGGAAAAGCCATCGTGAACACCGTGAACAGCATGGACACCGAGGACGGCGGACCGCCGTTCGCCGCCCATACCGCTCGCGAGCGGCGCAGGGCCCGGCTGCTGGCCAGGATCGCCGCCGGCGGTATCGCCGTCTCCGTGCTGGCCGTGGTGCTGGTGCACCTCACCGCCGGGCCCGGCTACAGCATCCTCGACAACGTCATGAGCGAGTTCGTCTACTCGCCCAACGGCACCCTCATCGCGCTGGCCATGTTCACGATGGGCCTCGGCTCGCTCGCCCTGCTGCTCGGCCTGCACCTGCTGCGGCTGATCCACCGCCCGCTGGTCACCGTGCTGCTGGCCGTGTGGGGCGGCGGGCTGGTGATCGCCTCGGTGATCCCGGCCGACCCGCCCGGCTCGGTGCAGACCGGGCTGACCCTCACCGCCGAGATCCACCGCTGGGCCTCCACCGGCGGCTTCATCTGCCTGCCGCTGGCCGCCCTGATGATGACCGGCCAGCTGCGCGCCTCGCCCGACTGGCGGCTAACGGCCGGGCGGATGCGCGGCCTGGCGCTGTGCGCCGCGGCGATCCTGCTGCTGATGGCGCTGGTGAACTGGCCGGGCGGCCGCGTGATGATCGGCCTGGTGCAGCGGGTGCTGCTGGCCATCGAGGCGGGACTGGTGACCGTGCTGGTGATCGGGGTGCTGCGCGCCACCCGGCCCGGCCGGCGCGACCGGGTTGCGACGCCGCCGGCGGCCGGCCGACTGGACCCGCCGCGGGACGCCGCCCCGGCCGCCGGGTCCGAGGAGTGCGGCGCCGGCAGCGCCGGCTCTAGCGGTCCGGCCGGTCCGGCGCCACGGTGAACCTGCGGTGGCGCAGGCTGGGCAGCTTCGCGCGCACCTCGGCCAGGCGCTCGCGGTCGACCTCGGCCATCGCCCAGCCCGGCGTCTCGCCGAGGCCCGCCAGCACCACGCCGAAGGGGTCCACCAGCGTGCTGCGGCCGCAGTTGGCCGGGCTCACCTCGCCCGAGCCCGCGACGTAGACGGTGTTCTCGATCGCACGGGCGCGCAGCAGGGTGGTCCAGTGGTCCTCCTTGTACGGGCCCGCCACCCACGCGGCCGAGACGGCGACCAGTTCGGCCCCCGCGTCGGCCAGCCGCCGGTACAGCTCGGGGAAGCGCAGGTCGTAGCAGGTGCTCAGGCCCACCACCGTGCCGTCGAGCGTGAAGGTGACCGCGTCGGGCCCGCCGGGGGTGACGTTGTCGGACTCGCGGAAGCCCAGGGCGTCGTAGAGGTGCATCTTGGTGTAGGAGGCGAGCAGTTCCCCGCCGTCGACCGCGACCGAGGTGTTGAGCACCCGGCCGGCGCCGCCGCCGTCGTCGGGCCGGTGCATGCCGGCCACGATCGCGATGCCGTGCTCGCGGCTCAGCGCCCGCAGCCGGGTGGTGAAGGGGCCGTCCAGCGGCTCGGCGGCCGCCCTGATCGCCTCGGCGCCGGTCCAGAAGCGGGCCATGGAGCCCTCGGGGAAGACCGCCAGCCGCGAGCCGGCCGCCGCGGCCGCGCGCACGCCCTCGGCGATCCGCTCCAGGTTCGCCGCCTTGTCCTCGCCGACGGCGAACTGGTGCACGCTGACCCGCATACCGCCTCCCATCGGACGGGCGCCGCCCCCAGCGGCGGCACCGCGCCTCAAGGGTACGCGCGGACGCGGCGGGCCGGGCGGCGCCGCGGTCAGCCGACCCTGCGGGGCCGCCCGCGCAGCCGGGCGATCCGGCGGTGCAGCCGCCGGATCAGGTGGTGGGCGTGGTCCCGGTCCTCGCGGGCCTGCCACCACTCCCGGTAGTGCCGCCTGGCCTCGTCGCGGGCCAGCGCCAGTTCGCGTTCGAGCTCGGCGACCCGGGCGCGCCCCTCGGCCTGCCGCCGCTCGTAGGCGGCCATGGCGCCTTCGCGGCACCAGACCTCTTCCTGTGCACGCCCCAGTTCCGCGGCCAGCTCACGCAGCCAGGCGGACCGCTCCGTGCGAAATCCCCCGACAAACCACACAGCTGCCATCTAGCCCGCGCGTTCGGCGCGTAACCGGCGCCCACCGGCAAGAACACCCAAGTACGGGCAAGAAAGCGGCAAGCCCACCGCTCCGGGCCGCGCCGCGCCCGCTCCGGCGGGGCGGCGCGGCCCGGGCGGTCAGCGGGTCAGCTCGCGGGCGCGGGCGCGCTCCACCACCACCGGCGAGCCGGAGCTGACCGCCACCCGGCGGCGCCTGCGGTCGATGCCCACCCCGGGGCGCACGGTGTCGTAGATCTCCTCGAAGCGCGCCAGCGAGCGCTCGTGGTCGTGCCGGCGGGCGATCTCCAGGCTGGCCTCGGCCATCGCGGCCCGCTTCGGCCCGGACTCCAGGATGCTCAGCACCCGGTGCGCGAAGGCGCCGTGGTCGCCGGGCGGGTACAGGTAGCCGTTGCGGTCCTCGTCGACCAGGTGCGGCAGGGCCATGGCGTCGGCGGCCACGACGGGCAGGCCGCTGGCCATCGCCTCCAGGGTCGCGATGCTCTGCAGCTCGGCGATGCTGGCGATGCCGAACACGTCGGCGGCCTGGTAGGCCATCGGCAGCTCGTCGTCGGGTACGAAGCCGAGGAAGCGCACCCGGTCGGCCACGCCCAGGCTCGCGGCCAGCTGCTCCAGCGCGGCGCGGCGCGAGCCGGTGCCGACCAGGGCCAGCTGCGCGTCGCGCACCTTGGCGATCATCGGCAGGGCGCGGACCATGTCGTCGATGCGCTTCTCGTCGTCCAGGCGGCCGACGAACATGACGGTCTCGCGCTCGGGCAGGCCCAGCATGGCGCGGGCCTTGGCGCCGCGCTCGGGGCGCGGGTGGAAGCGGGACAGGTCGATGCCGCAGGACACCGCCTCGACCGGGTGGCCGAAGCCCTTGTCCAGCAGCAGCCGGGCCGCCTTGGCGGTGGGGGTGGTGACGTGGTCGACCGTGCCCATCACCCGGACGAAGTCGCGCCAGGCCAGCCCGCCGGTGGGGCCCTGGAGCGGGCCGGGCACGTGGGCGTAGTGGAACAGGTTCTCCGGCATGAAGTGGTTGGTGAGCACCACCGGAGTGCCGTTGCGGCGGCCCGCGGAGATGAGGGTGCGGCCGATCACGAAGTGACCCTGGGCGTGGATCACGTGCGGGGCGAAGCGGTCGAGCAGCCGCCGCAGCGTGCCGGCCAGGCCGAGCGGCAGCGCGGTGCGCATCGTCGGGTGCACCAGCACCGAGGCGGAGCGCACCCGGTGCAGGGTGACGCCGTTGCGCCGCTCGATCCGCGGCGGCCCGTCGGGCGACGGGCAGACCACATGCACGTCGTTGCCCCGGGCGGACAGCCCCTCGGCCAGGCGGGCGGTGAAGTAGGCGGCCCCGTTGACGTCCGGCGGGTAGGTGTCGGTGCCGATCAGGATCCTCTTGCGGGTGGGCTCGGCCGGCACGGCCTGGTCCACCGCCGACATGCGCGGCGCGGAGGAACCGGAAGGGGAGGTCATGAGTGGTCTCCAGAGAAGAATGTGGTCAGGTTGGTGTCCGAGGACCCCGGGCGCTGTTCGGACGCACCGCGCTCCGGCGCGGTCGCGTCCGGCGCGCCGGGGCGGGCGCCGCCCTCCTCGGACGCCGGTTCGGGATCGGGATGCGTGCCGCGGGTCGCCCTCGCCAGGCCGACCGTGCCGGCCACCGCGACGACCGCCGAGACGGCGGCGACCACCCGGGCGGGCAGGTCGCCCGGCAGCGGCTCGCCGAGGACCAGGGCGCCGATGCCCACGCCGGTGACCGGGTCCATCACCATCAGGGTCGCGTAGGCGGCGGCGAAATAGCCGGTGCGGTAGGCGTTCTGGATCAGCAGCCCGCCGAAGACCGCCAGTCCGATCGGGGCGAGCGTCATCCAGCCGATCAGGCTCGCCGGATCCTGCGTCGCCTCGTAGCCGAGCACCCGGGCGAACGCCGAGGTGGCGCCCATCGCGAGCCCGGCCAGCACGGCGAGCAGCAGCGCCCGCCGCGCCCCGTGCACCCAGTGCGCCGCGGCGAAGCCCCCCACGCCCACCGCGACGACCGAGAGCAGCAGCACCCACGCCTCCGTCGTGCTCAGGTCCGGCGCGATGCTGACGTGCGGGAAGGCGAGCAGCAGGCCGGTGAGGCCGAGCATCACCGCGACCGAGGCGACGACGTCGCCCAGGTGCACTCTGTGGCCTTTCAGCACGGCGGCGAAGACCACCGCGAAGAGCAGGGCCGACACTCCGATGGGCTGCACCACGGTGAGCGTGCCGTGGCTCAGCGCGAACAGGTGCAGCCCCACGCCCACCGCCACCGACGCCGTGCCGATCAGCCAGCGCGGCCGGCTCAGCAGGTGCAGCAGCAGGCTGAGCCGGGCCAGGGTGCGGCCCGGCGCGCCCACGGCGTCGCGCTCCTGCAGCGCCGACCCGAACGCGAAGAAGAACGCGCCCGCGAAGGCCGAGCCGATGGCCCATACCGACATGTCAGCTACCTCGCGCTCAGTGAAGTGGACGGCGGGACACGGGGACGGGCGGGCACCAGGCCGGCGCCGCCGCTCCCACGGCGCGGGGGCGGCTGGCGAACACTGGTACCACCGGCAGCGGGCCGGCCGGCGGCGCCCCGGTGGTGCCGAGCTGAAGTTCCGGCGTCGGGAGGGTCAACGCGCCGGCTCGGCCGGCACGCCACCGGCCTGCCCGAAGATCGGTCATGTTCCTAGCTATGTCCATCCGCGGCGCCATCGTCAACGCGCTCCGAAGGAGGTCAGGGAAAGCTCAGGGGCGGGTGCGGACCGGGCCTCAGGGGTTCCCCGATGCCGGCCTCCGGCACCGCCCCGCGCACCGCGCGGGCGGGGTGCCGCCGCGGCGGCCGGTGCCGGTGGAGAGTCGCCGTGTCCGGCGCTAGGGCGCCGCATAGCCCTCCCCGTCGTTCGACCGTGCCGTCTCGCGGACCGCCCCCGCGGTCACGGGCGACGGCGGGCTGCGGCCGCCGCGCCGCAGGGTCCATGATGCCCCTCGCGTCCGGCGTTACACGCGCGGCCGCGCCGCTCAGCCGCTGTGGCGCGCGGCGGAGATCTCGGCCGCCGGACCCGCGTCAGAGCTGGACGAACCGGTGTTGGTGCTGGTCAGACCAAGGATAATCGCGATGATCAGCGAGAGGATCAGCGCCCCGGTGCCGACGGCGGCGATGATGACGGGGACCCGGCTCTGCCGGACGGGCGGCGGCGCGGACGAGGGGCGCACCGCCGCCGGGAAGTGCGGGCCGGTGCCGCCGAAGGGGACGGGCCGGGCGGCCGGATGCGGTCCGGACGGGCCCGCGGGGTAGCCGGGGACCGTCCGCATCGGCGGGCCCGCGGGGTAGGCGGCGGGCGGCGGGGTGTGCGGGCCGGTGCGGGCCGGCTGGGGCCCAGTGCCGGGCCGGACGGTCTGCGGACCCGTGGGCGCGCGGCCGCCCTGCGGCGGGGCGGGCGGTGGTGCGGGGCCGTCGTCGCCGATCAGCCGGGACAGCAGCGTGGCGGCGGACGGGCGCGCGGCGGGCCGCTTGTCCAGGCAGGCCAGCACGATGCCGCGCAGCGGTTCCTCCAGGGCACCGAGATCGGGGCGGCCGTTGAGCACCCTGTTGATGACCGCGGGCACACTGTCGGAACCGAAAGGAGCCTTTCCAGTGGCGGCGAAGGCGATCACGCAGCCCCAGGCGAAGATGTCGGCCGGGCGGCCCAGTTCGCCGCCCTCGATCTGCTCGGGCGCCATGTAGGACGGGGTGCCCAGCACCGAGCTGGTCTGGGTGGCGGCGCCGTCGACGGCGCGGGCGATGCCGAAGTCGATTACGCGGGGCCCGTCGGGGCCCAGCAGCACGTTGGCGGGCTTGAAGTCGCGGTGCACCACCCCGGCCTTGTGGATGGCGACCAGCGCCGTCGCGGTGGCGACCGCGAGGCGGTCCAGGGCCGAGCCGGTGCGCGGCCCGCCGTCGGCCACGGCCTGCTGGAGCGAGGGGCCGTCGATGAACTCGCTGACGATGTAGGGGAACTGCGCCTGGAGGTCGGCGTCGAGCACGGCGGCGGTGCAGAAGGCCGACACCCGCTTGGCCGCCTCGACCTCCTTGGCGAAGCGCTGCCGCAGCCGCGGCTCCTCGGCCCACTCCCGGTTGAGGACCTTCACGGCGACCTTGGCCGCGGTGCCGTCGCCGGAGTCGCGGTGCCCCAGGTAGACCACGCCCTGGCCGCCCTGGCCGAGCCGGGCGGTGAGCTGGTAGGCACCGAGCCGAGTGGGATCACCGGCCCGCAGCGGCTCCGGCATCGGGCTCCTCCACGGGGGCTGTGCGGGGATTCGTCCCGGCAGTCACGATTTCGTGCGGACTACCACAGTACCGGCCGGTCCGTGCCGATCCGCGGCGCTCGCCGCGCCGGGGGGCGGCCGGTACGGGCCGGGGGGTGACGGGCACCCGGCGCCGTGGCAGGATTCCGGGAAGTCCGGTCTAGACCAGGGACCGTTCCGCGCCGACGACCCCAGGAGCCGCAGCAGCCATGGTCATCCCCCTTCCGATGAGCAGCGCCCCCGAGCAGGGCCGGTTCACCCTCACCGCGGACACCCGGCTGGCGGCCGACCCGGGGCTGGCCGCGGCCGCGCGCCGGCTGCGCGCCGCGGTCGGCCCGGCCACCGGCTTCGCGCTGGCCGACGGCGAGCCGGGCCCCGGCGCCGTCGTGCTCGCCCTCGCCGCGCCCGCCGCGGCCGAGGAGCTGGGCCCCGAGGGCTACGAACTGGACGCCGGCCCCGACGGCGTCCAGGTGCGCGCGGGCGGTCCGGCCGGCGCCTTCTACGCCGTGCAGTCGCTGCTCCAGCTGCTGCCGCCGGGGATCCACCGCCGGGCGCCGGTCGAGGGCGCCGACTGGAGCGTGCCCGCCGTCCGGATGCGCGACCGGCCCCGCTTCGGCTGGCGCGGCTGCATGATCGACGTCGCCCGCCACTTCCTGCCCAAGGCCGCCCTGCTGCGCGTCATCGACCTGCTCGCCCTGCACAAGATCAACGTGCTGCACCTGCACCTGACCGACGACCAGGGCTGGCGGATCGAGATCCGCCGCTACCCCAGGCTCACCGAGGTCGGCGGCTGGCGGCGTGAGACCCAGATCGGCGGGCGGCGCGACTCCCCCGGCGACGGGCGGCCGCACGGCGGCTTCTACACCCAGGACGACATCCGCGAGATAGTCGCCTACGCGGCCGAGCGCTTCATCACGGTCGTGCCCGAGGTCGACGTGCCCGGCCACTCCCAGGCCGCCATCGCCGCCTACCCGGAGCTGGGCAATCCGGCGGCCGACGGGCGCTCTGAGCCGCTGGAGACCGGCACCCGCTGGGGCATCATCGAGACCGTCCTCAACGTCGAGGACGCCACCGTCGACTTCTACCGGAACGTGTTCGACGAGGTCATGGAGCTGTTCCCCGGCAGCTACCTGTGCGTGGGCGGCGACGAGTGCCCCAAGGGCGAGTGGCGCGCCAGCCCGCGTGCGCAGCAGCGGATGCGCGAGCTGGGCCTGGCCGACGAGGACGAGCTGCAGAGCTGGTTCATCCGCCGCTTCGACGGCTACTTCGCCGAGCGCGGTCGCCGCCTGATCGGCTGGGACGAGATCCTGGAGGGCGGGCTGGCGCCCGGCGCCACCGTGCTGTCCTGGCGCGGCACCGAGGGCGGGATCACGGCCGCCAGGGCCGGGCACGACGTGGTGATGTGCCCGGTCGACACGGCCTACCTCAACTACCGCCAGGCCGACTCCGAGGCCGAGCCCGTCCCGGTGGGCACGGTGGTGGACCTGGCCACCGTGCACGGCTACGAACCGGTCCCGGCCGAGCTGACCGAGGCCGAGGCCGCCCACGTCCTGGGCACGCAGGTGAACCTGTGGACCGAGCACATCGACTCCCCGCGCGGCGTCGACTACATGCTCTTCCCGCGGCTGGCCGCCTTCGCCGACATCGCCTGGGCGCAGCGCACCGCCGACGGCGTGCGCGACCACGCCGGGTTCCTGGACCGCCTCGGCCCGCACCTGGAGCGCCTGGACGCCCTCGGTGTGGAGTACCGGCCGCTGGACGGCCCGCGCCCCTGGCAGCGCAGGCCCGGCGTGCCCGGCTGGCCGCCGCACTAGCGTCCCGGCGGCGCCGCGCCGCGGCCGCCCGCGCACGGCCGTGGCGGTATATGAGAGCCTGCCGAGGGTACGGTCGGCGGCGACCCGGGAGGCACCTGTGACGGAACAGCGGGCGGCGCTGGTGCGCATGGAGGTCGAGCGCGGCGCCGCGAGGATCGTGCTCGACTCCCCGCGCAACCGGAACGCGCTGTCCGCGCGGCTGCGCACCGAACTGGCCGCCCGGCTGCGCGAGGCGGCCGCCGACCCCGGGGTGCGCGCGGTCGTGCTGACCGGCGCGGGCCCGGCCTTCTGCTCCGGCATGGACCTGTCGGAGGTCGAGGCCGAGCTGCGCGGCGAGTCCCCCGATCCGTCGGCGCCCACCCTGCCCGAGCTCATCGAGCAGGTGATGGACTGCCCGGTCCCGGTGGTGGTCCTGCTGAACGGGCCGGTGCGGGCCGGCGGGGTGGGCCTGGTCGCGGCGGCCGACATCGCCATCGCGCCCGACACGGTCACCTTCGCCTTCACCGAGGTGCGCATCGGCGTGGTGCCCGCGATCATCTCGGTCCCGGTCGCGGCGCGGATGCACGACCGCCAGCTCAGCCGCTACCTGCTGACCGGCGAGACCTTCGGCGCGGCCGAGGCCGCCGCGGCCGGCCTGCTGACCGCGGCCGTCCCAGCGGAGGCCGTCGACGCCGCCGTCGAGGGAGTGCTCGACGGCCTGCGGCTGGCCGCCCCCCGGGCGGCGGCGCGCACCAAGGAGCTGCTGCGCGAGCTGCGCGGGATGGACCGGACGGCGGCACTCCACCTGGCCGAGCGGATCTCGGCCGAGTTCTTCGCGAGCGACGACGCCGCCGAGGGGCGCGCGGCCTTCTTCGGCAGGCGACCACCACGATGGGCGGTATAACGGCGTGGACCAGCGACTCTCCGATTCCCCGGCCGGCGGCGAGCGGACCCGTGTGTACGTCGGCGGCTACACCGACGGGCTGCCCGAATCCGGCGCGGGCGTGTGGGCCTTCGACCAGGACCCCGCCACCGGCGCGCTGTCGCCGGCGGAGCCCGGCTCCGAGGCGCCGGCCGTGCGGGCGTCGAACCCGTCCTACCTCGCGCTCAACGCCGACGGCACCGTGCTCTACGCGGTGCACGAGGACGCCCCCGGCACCGTCTCCGGCTTCGCGGTGTCCGAGGGCGGGCTGCGCGCGATCGGCCGGGCGCCCACCGGCGGCGACGGGCCCTGCCACCTGGCGGTGACCGAGGACGGCCGCCACCTGCTCACCGCCAACTACGACTCGGGCGGCTTCAGCCTGCACCCCCTCGACGACGACGGCGCGCCGGGAGCGCCGCTGCAGACCGTGTACGGCGACGGGCCGCGCGGACCGCGCGAGGACCGCCAGGACGGGCCGCACGCCCACCAGGTGGTAGTGGCCGCGGCCGGCGCGGGCGGCCCGCTGCTCGCGGTGGACCTCGGCACCGACTCCGTGTACGCCTTCCGGCTCGACCCCGCGGCCGGGCGGCTCGAAGCCTCGGCCGCGTCCCGGCTGGCGCCGGGCAGCGGACCGCGCCACCTCGCCGCCGCCTCCTCGGGACTGGCCTACGTCCTGGGCGAGCTGGACTCCACGGTGACCACGGTGCGGATCGACCCGGCCACCGGCGCGCTCGACCCGCTCGGGTCCGTTCCGGCCAGCCCGGCGGCCGTCGGCACGAACCACCCGGCGGCGATCCGGCTCTCCCCCGACGAGCGGTTCTGCTACGTGACCAACCGCGGCAGCGACACCGTGGCGGTCTTCGCGGTCGAGGGCAGCGGGCTGCGGTTCGCGGCGGAGGTGCCGTGCGGCGGCGCCTGGCCGCGCGACATCGCCCTGGTCGGCGGCTTCGCGTACGTGGCGAACCAGCACTCCGACCAGGTCGCGGTCTTCCGGTGCGGCGCCGACGGCAGCCTCGCCCCCACCGGCGCGGCCGCCGCCGTCCCCCGGCCCGCCTGCGTGCTGGCCGCCGCGGTGTGAGCGGGGCGGGCGCTGTCCCCCCGTCGGGGGTCATGCGGCCGTCGAACGGACTTCTCCATACTCGGCTCGGAAGGCGGGGACGGGTGCCGGGGACGGCGGCATCCGCTCCCGCCCGACTGCTTTTCGCGGCGCGGCAGCCCCGGCCCGACACCGCGATCCGCGAGAGGCGGCCCGGATGACACGGCCACCGCCGCCCCGCCCGTCGCCGGCCGCCGCGGCCACCGGGCTCGGCGAACTGGAGCAGGCTCTCAGCCGCATCGCCGTCCTGCTGCGCGCCGGGTCCACCGCGGCCGGAGCGGTGATCGCCCTCGCCGGCCTGGCGCCCCCGGCCGAGACGGCGCCGACCCTCGCCGCACTGGGGCTGCTGGCGGTGTGGACCTGCGTGTTCGCCGCGCGGGTACGGGTGGGCGGGCTCACCCCCGCGCTGTGCTGGCTGGACCTCGGTGTGGTGTCGGCCGTGGTGCTGGCCGAGTCCCGCGTCACCTCGGCCGCGGCGAACGGCACCGGCGGCAGCTGGGTGATCATGGTCGCCACCGCCTCGGTCTTCATCCTCCAGGGCCGCTTTCCCGACACCCTGTCGCCCTGGGCGTGGCTGCTGCCGCTGGCCGGCGGGCCGGTGCTCGGCATCGCCTGGTACGCCGGATCCGGCGGGCACGCCGCCATGCCCGTGGTGCTGGTCGTACAGGCCGTGCTGTGCCGGCTGGTCGCCTACACGCTGTACCGGGCGGCGACGAGCCTGGACCGCTCGCTGGACCGGCGCACCCGGGTGCAGGCCGAGGCGGCGGTGCGCGCCGCCGTCCGGGCGGCCGAGCGCGACCGCCGGCGCGAGCTGCACGACACCGTGCTGGCCACGCTGACGATGGTCGCCACGGGCGCCGTGCGCTCCTCCTCCGCCCAGCTGCGGGAGCGGGCCCGGCTCGACCTGGCCGTGCTGGACGCCGTCGCCGCCGGGGGCGGCGCGGCCCCGCCCGAGGGGCCCGCCCGGCTCGACCTGGCGCTGCGCGGCGCGGTCCGGGCGCGCGGGGCCGATGCCGGGCTGCGGGTGGCGCTGGACGCGCCGCCCGTCGAGCTGCCCGGCCGGGTGGTGGCGGCGATCGTCGGCGGCGTCACGGAGGCGCTCACCAACGCGGTCCGGCACTCCGGCGCCCCGTCGGTGGACGTCCGGGTGGCCGAGCCGCCCGGCGCGGGTCCCCGGCACGGGGTGCTGGTGACCGTCAGCGACGCCGGACGCGGCTTCCGGCCGGAGGCGGTGGCCGGGCACCGGCGCGGCGTGCGGGAGTCGATCCTCGGCCGGATGAGCGACGTCGGCGGGCACGCGCGGGTGCTGGCGGAGCCGGGAGTCGGCACCCGCGTCGAACTGCGCTGGCCGGCGCCGGATTCGGAGGCCGAGGACCGCGGCGGGGCCGCCGCGGCGGAGCCCGCCCCGTGACAGCCGGGCGGGCCGCTCCGGCCGGCGCCGCGCCCGAGGACGGCGGCTCGGAGCCGTCCGGGCGGTTCACCCGCGGCATCGCGCTGAGCGCGGCCACCATCACCTGCGTCTGGCACGCCACCATCGACACCGTCAACCTCGCCGCCACCTGGTCCGAGCACCGCTCGCAGGCCGGGCAGCTCGCCGCCTGGCTGGCGGTCGCCGCGCTGGCCGCCGTCGGCACCTGGATCCTGGTGCGCTCGCCGGCGGGAGAGGAGCGGCCGGGGGCGTCGCGGGCGGACACCGCCCGGATCTGCGCGGTGCTGGCGCTACTGGCCGGGGTGCTGGCCGGGCTGAGCGCGCCGCACGGCGACGCGATCGGGGTCGGCGGCTGGGCGTGGAGCGGGGTCGGCTGGCTCGGGGTGCTGTTCCTGCTCTTCCACCCGCTGCGGGAGCTGATCGCCTTCCTGGCCGCGCACCTGGCGCTGACGGCCGGGGTGCTGCTGGCCGACGGGGTGCTCGACGGCGCGATGGCGCCGCTGCTGGCGGTGAACGTCATCACCACGTCGGGTGTCTTCCTCAGCCTGCGGTGGGTGGCCGGGGTGCTGGCCAGGGGCGAGGAGCGGGCCCGCGCGGCCGTACGCGACCGCGCCGCCGTGCTCGCCCGGGCGCGCGCCTCCGACGAGCTGCACGCCGGGCGCGGTGAGCGGTACGCCGAGGTGCGCGAGGGGGCCGGGGCGGTGCTGGCCGGGCTGGCCGGTGGAAGGCTCGACGCGGCGGCGCCCGAGGTGCGGCAGCTCGCCGCGCTGGAGGCGGCCCGGCTGCGCCGGCTGTTCGCCGAGTCCGACGACGCGCCCGACCCGCTGCTGCACGAGCTGCGCGCCTGCGCCGACGTCGCCACCGTACGGGGCGTACTGGTCGACATCGCGGTGGTGGGCGAACCGCCCGAGCTGCCGCCGGGCGTGCGCCGCGCGCTGGTGGAGGCGCCGATGCGGGCGCTGGCGACCGCACGCGCCGGCGCGCGGGTCACGGTGGCGGCCCTGCCGGGCGAACTCGCCGTCGCTGTGGTGGCCGACTGCGATCCGGCGGCCCTGGCGCAGGTCAGCCGGGCCGTGCTGAGCGAAGAAGGCTCTGGGAGCGCCGACGGGATCGGCGATGGGGGTCGGCCCGGTGGCGGCGGCTCGCTACGATCGGGACGTCGGAATGGGGCCGACGCCGCCGGTGCTGACGGCGTTGTGTCCGTGACCATCCAGGCCGGGGAGGCGCAGTGCTGGGTGGAGGCCCGCTGGAGCCGCCCGGGGGTGTGAGCCCGCGGCCGCCGGGTCGCTCGCGTGCCGTTCTCGACGGCGAGGTGCGGGTCGCGCTGGTCGACGACCATCCGGTGGTGCTCGACGGGGTGGCGGCCTGGCTGTCGGCCGAGGACCGGCTGCGGGTGGTGGCCACCGGCGACAGCGTCTCGGCCGTGCTGGAGGCCTGCGCCCAGTGCCCCGACGTGCTGCTGCTCGACCTCAACCTGCACGGCGACCTGGTGGTCGGCGAGGTGGAGCGGCTGGCCGGGCGGGGCGTGCGCGTCGTGGTGTACTCCCAGCACGCCGAACCCGAGCTGGTGCTGGCGGTGATGGACGCCGGCGCGAGCTCGTTCGTCGCCAAGCACGAGGGGCGGGGCGAGCTGGTGCAGGCGGTGCTGGCCGCCGCCGCCGACCGGCCGCACGTCTCCCCGACCACCGCAGGCGCCCTCGCGGCCGACCAGCGCCCGCAGCGGCCCCGGCTGTCGCGGCGCGAGCTCGAAGCGCTGCTGCTGTGGTTCCAGTCGATGTCGCGCGAGTCGGTGGCGCGGCGGATGGGGATCTCCCCGCACACCGTCAAGGAGTACATCGACCGGGCGCGGGTGAAGTACGCCGAGGTGGGGCGGCCCGCGCCGACGAAGTCCGACATGCTGGCGCGGGCGATCGAGGACGAGCTCATCGAGGCCGACGACGTGCGGGGCTACCGCTCGTGGGCGGCGCGCGGCCGCTGAGCCGAGCGGGCGCCGCCGTCCGCCCCGTTTCACAAACCCGGCATTTCCCGCAAAGGCCGAATAGGGCTGAACAGCGGGGAAATTTCACTAATCACCGCACATAATGGCAATCGCCCTGGGCTGCTTGCGCCATAGCGGGCTCCGCGTTTCATTTGGCGGAAGTTTTCCCGATCACCTTGCTCGCCGCCCTGGCCACGGCCTATGTTGTCCGCATCGGCAGCCGTTCCATTACCGGGTCAGCCCCGGTAATGGAACTCGAAACGGGATGCGGCTTCCGGCCTCTGTTTGTCTCCTCCTCCCGGCCGGTAGCAGCATCGCGGTGTCCACGGGCCTCGGCAGCCCGGGTTGTCCGATTCAGAAGCGTCCCCGCCGCACCCAAATCCCCTCCTGGGCGGCGGGGGCGCTTTCCGCTCTCCCCTCCCCGGCGGCATCTAGCACGCCCTTCGGCCCGGCACCAGGCACCGCCCGGTTTTCCACAGATTCGGGCGGCCGGCGGGTGCAGTCGTCCACAGGCCGCCGCGCTCCGGTACCGGTGCGCGACCGCCCCGGACAGGCTTCTCCCAATGCCGGCCCGCGAGGGGCCGGCGATGAGGAAAGGCACCCCATGTCCCCTTCCGTCCGCGGCCTGCTGGTCGCGATCTCCGCTCTGCTCGTCCTCTCCGCCGCCGGGCCGGCCGCACCGGCGCTCGCTTCCCCGCCCGCCCGGGCCCAGGCGCTCCCGGGCGGTGTGCTCGACGGCTTCGGGATCGGCCGGCTGCCGCCGGGCACCGGCGGGCTCGTCACCGACTTCGCCTTCGAATGGGGCGGCACCCGCTTCGCCAGCCGGGTCTGGGAGAGCGGCCCCGGCCCGTCTGGCGGTTACCGCGTCGACGTCAACATCAAGGTGCTCCGCTCGCCCGGACTCGACTCACCACAGGCGCTGCGCGACTTCCTGCTCGGCTACTACGACGTCCACCTCTCGGTCGCCGAATGGGGCCTGCACCCGTTCGGCGCCGACGGCTACACGGCCGAGGGCGAGGTCTTCTGGCTCGCGGCACCCGGGGTGGGGGTCTCGGTGCGCACCGATCCGCGCCGCTTCGACCGGGCCGACCTCCTCGCCACCGCCTGCGGCGTGCGCCCCTGGCCCGCCGCGGCACCGGCTCCGGGCGGCTGTGCGGGACATCCCTGAGTTTCCCCTAGGTTCAGCGTTCGCGCCGGTCAGTGGGGGTAAATCCCAGAGGTGAAGGGCATAGCCTGCCCGCGGGACGAGCGAAGACGAGTACGAGGAGGTGCTCATGGGTCTGCCGATCGTGTTCGTGCACGGCATCCGGTTGAGCGGCACCATGTGGCGCCCGCAGATCGAGGCGCTGGAAGCGCGCGGGCACCGGGCCGTGGCGCTGGACATGCCCGGCCACGGATCGCTGCTCGACGAGGTCTTCAGCGCCGACGCGGCCGTCGAACTGATCGCGCGCAGCATCGACGAACTCGGCGGCCGGGCGCTGCTGGTCGGGCTGTCCATGGGCGGCTATCTGGGCATCGCCGCCGCGGCCGCCCACCCCGACCGGGTGGCCGGGCTGGTGGCCGCCAGCTGCACCGTGCGGCTGCGGCGGTCGATGACCCTGCCGTACCGGTGGGCCACCTCGGCGCTGCAGCGGCTCCCCGACCACGGCGAGGCGGTCAGCCGGCGGCTGATGGCCCTCACCCTCGCCCGCGAGGCCAGTGAGGCGCTGCACGCCGGAGGCATCGCCACCGCCGCCAGCCCGGTGGCCGCCCGCGAACTCGCCGATCTGGACCCCATTGGATCACTGCGCCAGTACCTGGGCCCCGTCTGGCTGGTGAACGGCGCCCGCGACACCTTCCGGCTGGACGAGCAGCGCTTCCTGAACGCCTGCTTCGACGGGCGGCTGCTGGTCGTGCGGCGGGCCGGGCACCTGGTCAACCTCAACCAGCCGGAGCGCTTCACCTCGATCGTCACCCAGGCCGCCGAGGAGGTTGACCGGATCTACGCGTGAACGGGCGCCGCGCGCCGCCCCGGCGGCGCGCGGCGGCGGGCTCAGACCTGCGGGGTGATCCGGACGATCCCGGCGAAGTTCGGGCCCAGCTCGACCTCGCGGATCTTCACCACGTCACCGGTGCGCGGCGACTCCAGCATCATGCCCTCGCCGAGGTAGAGGGCGACGTGGGAGATGTAGTTGGGGCGGGCGGGGTCGTGCCGCCAGAAGATGAGGTCGCCGCGGCGGGCGTCCTCGTAGGACACCTGGACGCCGGTCTCCCACTGCTGGTGGGTGACCCGCGGCATCATCACCCCGGCCTGCCGGTAGGCCCACTGCACGATGCCGGAGCAGTCGAACGCGCCCGGCGCGGCGCCGCCCCACACGTACGGGGTGCCGAGCTGGCTCTCGGCCGCCTCGATGGCGATCTCGATCCGCTCGGAGCTCAGGCCGTCGGCGGTGTCGGTCTCCCGTACCTCGGCGCCGCCGCCCGGCTCTTCCACCTCGACGTCTCCGCCGCCACCCGGCAGCACCTGCACGCCCGCGCCCTCGGGCAGGATCTCGGCCAGCTCCTCCTTGAGCGCGAAGGCGTCGCCCCGCGGCGCGCTGATCACCAGCGCGTTGCCCTCGGGCAGGCCCAGCTGCCGGGAGAGCTCGGCGGAGACCATGGCGTCGATGCCGGCCAGGCCGGTCTCGGCGTATTCGGCGAGCGGCACCTCGCGGGTGGTGGCGCCCTCGACGGCGGCGTCGGCGCCCGGTTCGAGCTCGTGCTCGGCACCGAAGTCCTCGGTGACGGCGATCTGGCCCTCGGCCAGGCCCTGCCAGAGCTCGTCGGACTCCGCGTGCTCGGTGGGCGCGTAGGCGCGGAAGGCCGAGGGCTCGACACCGAGCAGCGACAGTTCCTCGCCGTCGATCCGCAGCCGCGCCGCGTCCACCTGCTCGACCTCGTCGACGCCGTCGAGTTCGCGGATCTCGGCCACCACGTCACTGGGCAGGCTGCGCTGCGCCGCGACGAAGAGGTCGGCGCTGCGGGTCTCGTCCAGCGGCGCCACCTCGGTGGCCGAGGGCGAGGGGGTGCCGTTCGGCGCGGGCGTGCCCTCGGCGGCGGAGCCGGGGGCCGGGGCGGGCTGGCCCGCCGGGGCCACGACCGGTTCGCGCTGGTCGGCGGCGGCCGGCTGCGGCAGCACCGCGACCGCCGCGGCGCCCACCAGGAAGGTGGCGACCCATGCGGACCTGCGACCCGTCAGCGAACGTGCCTGGCGATCTGCTTCCCGCACAGTCCACGGCCCTTTCGTCGTTCCACCGCCCGCCGCGGCGGGCCCCAGACCGGTCTTCGTGCCGTGGCGGTCGGCGCCAGGCCGTCCGATGGGCACGTAGCAACGGTGCCGCAACATCGGCGCGCAGGCAACCGGCAGGGCCGAAATCCGGCTGTGATTCACCGTCGATTCCCGCCGCGGTCCACCGTCCGACATGGTCGGCCCTGCGCGGCGGCCGGGTCCGGCCGCCGGGGTGTCAGCCGCGGGGCGGCCGCTCGTCGTCGCCGCGCACCCAGGCGCGGTACTCCTCGGGCACCAGCGGCAGGTACTCGTCGCCCCGCTTGCGGATGAAGCGGGTGATGAACGGGCACACCGGCGCCACGGAGAGTCCGGCGGCGCGGATGTCGTCCAGCGCCCCCGACGCCAGCTTGCCGCCGATGCCCTGGCCCTCGTAGCCGCCGAAGACCTCGGTGTGGATCAGCGCCACCCGGTCGCCGCTGCGCCGGTAGGCGACATATCCGGCCACCTTGCCGTCGACCGTGATCTCGTATCGGGATTCCGCCGTGTTGTCCGCTACCTGAGTCGTCACGGCCCCCACGCTAACCCGCGGCGGCCGCCGCCGCGCGGGCGGGGAGTGTTCCCGCGCGCCGCGGCGGCCGCCGGGCGGCTAGCCGCCCAGGGCGCCGGGCCCGCCCACCACGGGCAGGGTGATCCGGCTGTGCCCCGGCGTGACGGTGAAGCGGGTGCCGGGCGCGGGCCGCTGGGTGTACTCCCGGTCGGAGGCGATCACGACCAGACCGATGCGGTGGCCGGCCTCGAACACGTAGTCGTCGGGCTGCATCTCCACGGTGAACCGGTAGTCGGCGCCCTGCCGCACCGGGGAGGTGAAGGCCGGGGAGTGCCGGTTGTTGGGATCGGTCCAGCCCCGGGTGACGATCTCGTAGTCGGTGCTGCGCAGCTCGCCGGAGCCGGCGTCGTAGTCGAGTCGCTCGGCCGTGCCGTAGTCGACCAGCAGCGCGGTCAGATTGGCCGCCGGGCGGTTGTCCAGGGAGGCGCGCAGTTCGACGGTGGGCGTGCCGCTGATGCGGACGTCCTCGGCCAGCGGCGGCGAGAGGTAGGCGAGCCGGTTGGGGTCGGCCGCCTCCGGATCGGCGGCCAGTTCCTCGGCGGTCCGCGCGGCGTCGTCGGTGAGCGGCTGCCCGCCGGAGGCCGCGCGGCCGGGGACCGGGCCGATGGCGCCGGCGCCGCCGGTGCCGGCGGTCAGGCCGAGCCGGACGTCGCGGGTGCCCGCCGCGGGCCATGCGTCGGCGGTGGTCCAGCTGAGGTCCTCGCGCTGGATCTCGACGGCGGGCTCGGCCATGACGCCGTTGTCGACGCCGTACAGCCAGTGGTCCATCCAGCGGGTGATCGCGGTGAGCCATTCGTCGCGCCGGACGCTCGCCGGGTCGGCGTGGCCCGACTGGTGCAGCCAGAGCCTGCGGTCGACGCCGTTGCGGCCGAGCGCGTCCCACCACTGCGCGAAGTGGCGGGTCTTGACGTTCCAGTCGTTGAGGCCGTGCACGACGAACACGCTCGCCTCGACGCGGTCGGCGTCGCCGAGGTAGTCGCGCTCACGCCAGAAGCCGGTGAGGTCGCCGCTGTCGCGGTCCTGCCCGGCCTCCAGTTCGTCCATCAGCGCGGCGCAGACCTCGCGGTCCTCGCGGGTGTAGACGGCGCGGGCCAGGACGTCGGCGTCCTCGCCCTGGTACCCGCCCGGTGCCACCACCAGGCCGTCGGAGCGGTAGTAGTCGTACCAGCTGGAGATGGCGGCGATCGGCACGATGGTGCGCAGCCCCTCCACTCCGGTGGCGGCGACGGCGTTGGGCAGGGTGCCGTTGTAGGAGACGCCCATCATGCCCACGGCGCCGGTGGTCCAGTCGGCGGTCAGCGGCTCGCCCGCCGCGGTGAAGCCTTCGGCCCGGCCGTTGAGCCAGTCGACGACTGCCGCGGCCGCCAGGGTCTCGCTGCGGTCGCCCGCGGTCGGGCAGCCCTCGGAGGCGCCGGTGCCGATGCTCTCGGCCAGCACGACGGCGTAGCCGCGCGGCACGAAGTGGTCGTCGTAGTAGGTCTGGGTGAACAGGTCGCGCTGCTGGGCGCGGAGCACGGACGGCGCCGGCTCGGGGCGGCGCTGGCCGGGCGGCGGCAGCTCCCGGTCGACGTCGTGGAACTCCAGCTCGTTCAGGCCGGCGCGGTACGGCGACATCTCGTACACGACCGGCACCCGCATGCCCTCGGCGGTCTCGGCGGGCCGCATGATCTGGGCGTAGACGCGGTCGGGGCTGCCGTCGGCGTCGCTGTCGACGCCGGTCTCGACGTAGACCTCCTCGCGGATCGCCTCGGCGTGGGAGAACACCGGCTGGGTGGTTCCGCCGACGACGGAGACGCCGCCGGTGTCGGAGCGCGCGGCCGCCGGGGCGGGGGCGGCGAGGCCGGCCGCCAGGGCGGTGACGAGGATGATCACGGGGAGTGGTCGCTTGGGCACGGGGCAAGCGTGGCGGGTCCGCCCGGGCAAGTCAATGCCGGATACGAGCGCCGCGCACCGTGTCGCCGCTCAGTGCTGTCGGACCCGGGCGGGACAATCGCGGCATGCGGATCGCGGTGGTGCCCACGTGGGACGGCGGGGGCGTGCTCCGTCCGCTGGCCCCCCACGGCACCCCGCTGGGACCGCCCGAGCCGGTCGCCGACCTCGCCGCGGCGGTGGCCGAGCGGGAGCGGGCCGGGGTCGACCGCTGGGTGTGGGCCGACGCCGACGACGTCTACCCGCCGCTGCTCGCCGCCGGGGTGCGGGTGGAGCGCTGCCACGACGTCGCGCTGGTCGAGGCGCTGCTCCTCGGCCACGAGCGGCGCTTCGGCGAGCCACGCTCGCTCGGCGCCGCCTGGGCCCGGCTGCACGGCCGCCCGGTGCCCAAGGACGTCGGCCTGCCCGCCACCCACGGCGCCGACGAACCGGCCACCCTGTTCCTGCCCGACCGCTCCACCCTGCCGCCCGGCACCGACCGCCTGGACGCGCTGGTCGAGGTGCACGCCGACCAGCTGCGGCGCATCGCGGCCGCCGGCCGGCCCGGGCGCTTCGCGCTGCTGTGCGCGGTGGAGTCGGCGGGTGCGCTGGTCGCGGCCGAGATGACCCGCACCGGCCTGCCATGGCGTCCCGACGTGCACGACCAGGTCCTCACCGGGCTGCTGGGGCCCAGGCCGTCGGGTGGACGCCGCCCCGACCGGCTGGAGGAGCTGGCCGGCCGGATCTCGGCGGCCCTGGGCCGGCAGGTGAACCCCGACTCCCCCGCCCAGCTGCGGGCCGCCTTCGGCGCGGCCGGGCACCCGGTCGAATCCACCCGGTCCTGGGTGCTCAAGCAGGTCGACCACCCCGCCGTGGCGCCGCTGCTGGAGTACAAGGAGCTGGCCCGGGTGCACGCGGCGCACGGCTGGAACTGGCTGGACGCCTGGGTGCGCGGCGGCCGCTTCCGCCCCGACTACGTGGTGGGCGGGGTGGTGTCGGGCCGGTGGGCCACCCGGGGCGGCGGCGCCCTCCAGATCCCCCGGCCGCTGCGGCGGGCCGTGGTGGCCGATCCGGGCTGGCGCCTGGTGGTGGCCGACGCGGGGCAGCTGGAGCCCCGGGTGCTCGCCGCCGTCTCCGGCGACCGTGGGCTGGCCGAGGCGGCGCGGGCCGACGACCTCTACACCGTGCTGGGCGGCGCCTTCGGCGGCGACCGGCAGCGCGCCAAGATCGGGCTGCTGGCCGCCATGTACGGCCAGACCGGCGGCGACGCCGCCCAGGTGCTGCCGGTGATGCGCTCGCGCTTCCCCGACGCGATGGCCTACGTCGACAGCGCCGCCCGCACCGGTGAGGACGGCGGCGTGGTCCGGTCCTGGTTGGGCCGCACCAGTCCGCCGGGCGACGCCTGGGAGCCGTCGGGCTCCGACCCCGCCGCCGACGACGGCGCCCGGCGCCAGGGGCGCGCCGCGCGGGGCCGGTTCACCCGCAACTTCGTGGTGCAGGCGACCGCGGCGGAGTGGGCTCTGGTGCTGCTGGCAGCGCTGCGCCGCGGCCTGTCGGCGCTCCCGTCCGACGACGGCCGCCCTGAACTGGTCTTCTACCAGCACGACGAGGTCATCGTGCACTGCCCGGCCGTCCGCGCCCCCGATGTGGTGGCCGCCCTGCGGGCGGCCGAGGCCGAGGCCCGCCGCCTGCTGTTCGGCGACACCCCGGTGCGGTTCCCGCTGGAGGCCGCCGTGGTCGACTGCTACGCCGACGCGAAGTAGGACCCCGCTTCAGGCGCCGTCGGAGAGTTCGGCGGTCGCGTCGCGCTGCCGGGCGGCCGCCTCGCGCAGGAAGCCGGTGATCAGCTCCAGTTCCGCGTCCGTGTACCGGTCGTACAGGGTGCCGAGCCGCCGGGCGAGCCCGGTGAGGTGCCGCTCCATGTCGGCGATGGCCGCGTCGTCGATCCGCACCACCACCCGGCGCCGGTCGCGCGGATCGCGCTCCCTGCTGACGAAGCCGCGCCGCTCCAGCCGGTCGATCACCCCCGTGACCGACGCGGGCGCCAGCCCCGAGCGGAGGCCCAGTTCTCCGGCGGTGAGCGGACCGTGCTGCTGCAGCAGCCCGAGCGTCTTCTCCTCACTCGCCCCCAAGCCCAGCCGCGCCGCCACCACGGCGTGGAACATGACCGCCGCGTCGCTCAGCTCCCGCCCCGCCGCGGCGACCGCCCTCGTCCGCTCGGACCGCCCGCGCGCCACCCGCTCCTCCACATTTCGTTCGCCCAAAAGAAACACTCACTCTTGAGGCTAGCACGCGACGCCGAAGGGCCTCGGGCGCTGATCCGCACCGGTCGGGGCGCCATCGCGGAGCGGTGACGCGCCGCCGTGCGGCGCGCCAGGCGCGATGCCTCAGGCGGGTCGGGAGCCCGCCTCACCTGGCGGACCTGAGCCACGGCGCCGTCGGCCTCGTGGTGGGGACGCCGGAGTCCGGCACCGATGCGCGCGGGTACGGGCGCCGCCGACTACGGTCCAGGCGATGCGGTCGGCGTCCATCACCGGCGCTCCTGACCGCAGCACCGTCCGAGCGATCATCACGGCGCCCGGAGCCCGGGCTCGGGCATCGGCTCGGTGGAGAACACGACCGGGCGGGCACGTCTCCCGGCTCTCCCAGCCGGAGAGCAGGTCGACCCATATGCCACCCCGGTCGAACGGCCATCCGCGATACCGGGAGTCCAAGCCGAGGCATCGGCTCGGCGCAGCACTCCGCGGCGCGTACCCGTGCACGGCGCCGCCGTTTCGCTGCGGACGCCGGCTCCCGCTCCGGTACCGCACGCGATCAGGCGCCGGGCCCGAGGATGTACCGCTTCCGCCGCCTCACGCCCCCGCCGCGATGAGGCGCAGCACCTCGTCCGTCGGACGTACGTCGCCGAAGGAGCGGTAGACGGTCCGCAGCGAGGCGTTGTGCAGCCGGTCGGCACCGCCCGCGGTCGCGTCGGCGACCACGATCACCCGGTAGCCGAGGGTGCTCGCGTCGCGTGCGGACGACTCGCAGCACACACCGGTCACCGTCCCGGTGATCAGGACCGTGTCCACACCGCGTTCCCGCAGCAGCTCCGGCACAGGAGACCGTCCGGGGAAGAAGGCGCTGGACGCGGACTTGTCGGCCCACAGGTCGCCCGCCTCCGGCCTCAGCCCCGGCCACAGGCGTGCGGAGGGCGTCCCGCTGCCGCCCGACCGGGCGTAGGCGGCGGCCACGCGCGGGCCGAAGAAGCCGACCGCCCAGTCCGACGGGACCGCGTCCGCTTCGGGCAGCACCCACACCACGGTGCCGCCCGCGCTCCGCAGCGTGCGGGCGAGCCGGTCGACATTGGGCACGATGCCCCGGCAGTAGGCGTCTCCGGCGACGAAGAAGGCGACCATGTCCACGACGACCAGCGCCGTGCGCGCCGGGTCCAGGTCCTCGTAGGCGTACCGGCGACCGCGCCGTGCCTCATGGCGGGCGTACTCCTCGGCGTCGATACGCCAGTCGTGCAGCTTCGGCACGATCCCGGACTCCGTGCCCCCCGCGTCCGCCATAGCCGCCGTCCACCTCCTTGCTCGGCCCGCCGCCGGCCACCGCGTGCCCGCTGCGCCCCGAGCGGCCCCGTACCGGCCAGCGTCGCACGGCACCGAGCCGCACTGCCCGCACCGACGCGGCCCACCAGCACATTCGGTCCTTCCGCGGCGTGCTGACGCCCTCGCCGCACCCGCGAGCCGGCCCGCACGCCGTCCGCCGTACCCGCGGGCCGGAGATGACAGGCGGCGGTTGCCGGACGCTTCTGCTTCGGCGGACGAGCGCGGCATGTGCGGGAGGACGAGCACCGGCCCACACGTCCGGCCCACCGCGCGGGCCGAGGAGGCGGCGCCCGGCGATCTCACCCGTACGGATGTCATGTGATCATGTGACGCGGCCTCGGAGCCGGACGCGGATCGGGGCGAGGTCCGCCCTGCGCCGGTGGATGCGTCGGCGCTGCGGTCGCGGCAGGCATCCCGCTCCGCAGGGTGGCGCCGTCCTCCTTGGGCGCCGCGGTCGAGCCGGTGGGCGGCCCGGTCCCTCCCAGCGAACATGACGGCCTCAATACTGTCGGCGCTTGCGGCGGGATGAACGGGCCGGGTCGGTCAGGACGCGGGCGGACCGGGTCCCGCCCGCCGCCTCAACGCGGCCGGTGGGATCCGGTCAGCATTCGCGCCCGGCTTCCGTCCAGGGCGTCGCCGAGGCCGGTTGCCGATCTTCCGGTCCTTCCATGACGCGCGGGCAGCTCGCGTCAGGTACACGACATCCGGAATCACGGTCACCGCCGGGTGGTCGCGCGATCGACGCGCCCCGAACCGCGTTCGCCTACCGCGGTAACCGCCTCTGATCGGCCGGGTGAGGGGGCATCAGAGCGTCCTCATCGGCAAGGACCGGCCCGCTCTAGGAGAGGCGGGCCAGCAGGTGGGCGTCGAGGAAGCCCCGCTCGGAGACCGGGTCGTGCACCAGCCGGGTGAAGGGGACGAGCCCGGCCCCGGCCAGCAGTTCGGCGAACCGGTCCACCGGCCAGCTGTAGGCGGGCGACACCTTGTGGTCGAAGCGGACCGGCTCGGCTCCGTCGGTCGCGAAGAACGAGACCAGCAGCAGCCCACCTGGTGCCAGGACACGCACCTGCTCCGCGAGCAGCGCGGGCAGCTCGCCGGGCGGGGTATGGATCATCGAGTAGCGGGCCAGCACACCGCCGAGCACCCGGTCTCCGACCGGCAGGGCCTCCATCCGCGCCTCTTCGAACCGCAGCGCCGGATGCGCCCGCCGGGCGTGCTCGACCATGGCCGGGGAGAGGTCGAGCCCGAAGGCGTCCAGCCCGAGGTCGTGCAGCATGGCCGTCAGATGCCCCGGCCCGCACCCGACGTCGGCCACCCGCGGGTTCCCCGTCCCGCGCACCAACTCGGCGAAGGTCCCGACCATGACCCGCGCGTACGGCTGCGACTCCAGCCGGTCGGCGAACATCGACGCGTACAGCTCCACGACCCCGTCATAGGCCGCCCTGGTCTCCTCCTGATGCCCCAACACAGCCAGGAAGCTAGCACCCGCGCACGTCCGGTGGTCCCCCGGCCCGTGCCGACCCCGCGCCCGGAGACCAGCCGTCCGATCACCTGGTCACGAGACAGACCCAGGCGCGCCGGGCCGCGACAGTTCCTGTCCCGTTTACTCGGCACGGCCGACACGTCCCGAGAGACTGCGCCTTACAAGTCGGTCTGGACCGATCCGCGCCTCCGCTCCGAACACAGCCGCAACGCCTCAGCCGGGAAGGGCCACGCGTCGCCTGCCAAGCACCGCTCACTCCGGGAGCCATCGACGGCACGCGTCGGCAGTACGAGTACCGATCCACCCGTGCCACGCATCGTGCGACCGAGGAAACCGCGCCTGACTACCGCGCCCGCACGGAGCCCGAACACGGACGATCCGACCGAGTACCCCGCAGCGCTCCGTGTCGCGGCGGCCCGAGCGCAAGTGACGTTCCACTCTGGCGATGACGTCCGCTGCCGAACGCCAGCCCGCTCCAGCGTCCATCGACGGCATGCCGGCAGGACGAGCACCGATCCGCCTGCGCCTCTCATCGTGCGGCAGAGCGGACCATGCCTGACGCCCCACACCCCCGGACCACGGGCGCGGGGGGTTTCGGCGATCGCGCACGCGCCAGGCGATGCGACCGGGAATCCGTAGCGCTCCCTGTCGCGGCGCTGCGACCGCACGCACGTCCCGCCTCTGGCGATGTCTTCCGCCGCCAAGCGCGCTGCTCGCTTCGGCATCCATCGATGGCGCGCCGGAAGGACGAACACCGACCCGCAAGTACGCCACACCGCGTGACAACCATGGGGACCTCACCGCACGACCACACCCCCGCACGGATCACGAACGCGGTGCACGTCGGCGATCGCACACGTGCCGGGTGGTCCGACCGGATACTCGCGGCTCTCCGTGTCGCGACGTTCCGCCCACGGAGACGCCCACGCTGCCAAGCAGGTCGGATGGCCCGCGCGGGTGATCCGTGTGGGTGCGGGTTCGTCTGGCGGTCCCTCGGCCGCGGTGTGGCGTACATGAGGATCGCTGCCCGTCCTGCCGGTGCGTGCCGTCGACGGCTG
This sequence comes from Allonocardiopsis opalescens, assembly GCF_003002095.1. Classification (GTDB taxonomy): domain Bacteria; phylum Actinomycetota; class Actinomycetes; order Streptosporangiales; family Streptosporangiaceae; genus Allonocardiopsis; species Allonocardiopsis opalescens. Next base: position 95,231 of record NZ_PVZC01000009.1, read on the forward strand.
CCGGACTGAGCGGCGCCCGTAGCGCTCCGACCGCGCGCACGTTCGCTTCTGGGCGGCGACTCCCGCTCACGTGCGGTTCGCGCGGTGGAGGCACGTCCTCCGCAGCGCTCTCCAGACAGAGTCGGGTGTTCCTCGGAGCGAAACACTCTCCCCCGGGCGAGACGGCTGCCGTGGCACGCCAGTTGGTCCCGGCACGTCGGACGGTCCAGCGGTGCGCGGCGGCGCGGTCACCCACGATTCGGTCGCACGGGGCCGGAGGCCGTCCGGTCAGCCCGTTCTGACCACGTTGGCGAGCGGCTCACCGGTGGCGAAGCGGCGCAGCTGCTCGGCCACCAGCCGCTTGGCGCGCGGGTAGAAACTGGCCGAGCCGCCCGCGACGTGGGGGGTGATGAACACCCCGGGCGCGTGCCAGAGCGGGTGGTCGGCGGGAAGCGGTTCGGGGTCGGTGACGTCGAGGGCGGCCCGGACGCGGCCGTTCTCGGCGAGCAGCGCGGCGGTGTCGAGCACCGGGCCGCGGCCGACGTTCACCACCAGGGCGTCGTCGCGCAGCAGGGCCAGCTCGCGGCTACCGATCAGGCCGCGGGTGTCGGCGGTGAGCGGGGCGATGAGCACCACGATGTCGGCGCTGGGCAGCAGCCGGGGCAGGTCGGCGATGCCGTGCACGTCCTCGGCGGGACGGGGGCGGCGCGCCACGCGGACCACCTCGGCCTCGCAGGCGCGCAATCTCGTGTCGAGCGCCGCCCCGATCGAGCCGTACCCGATGATCAGCACCCGGCTGTCGGTGAGCGAGCGGGTGTGCTCGGTGTCCCAGCGGCCTTCGCGCTGGGCGTCGCGCCAGCGGGGGAAATCCCGCTGGGAGGCGAGGATCAGGCCCAGCGCGTGCTCGGCCGTGCTGGCGTCGTGCAGACCGCGGCCGTTGCAGAGGGTGACGCCCGGACGCAGCAGCGGAAGGAGGTCGTCGTAGCCCGCGTTGAGCGTCTGGAGCACGCGGAGGCGGGGCATCGAGGGAACCAGCTTGGGCGCCTGGCGGCGGTAGTACGGCAGTACGAAGAACACCACGTCGGACAGGTCGCCCGGCGGCTCGGAGTCCCCGTCGTAGACGTCGACGGCGAGGTCGCCGGGCGCCCCCTCCCGCGTCTCCTGCCACGGCACCAGCACCCGCTCGTCCACTGCGCCCCTCCGTTCCGACCCGCGCCGCCCTCCGGCCACAGGCTCCAGTGATCCCGGCACCACACCGCACCACATCGTGCCGTACGACATCACACCAGGCCACACCGCATCACAGCGTGCCACATCACACCACGCCGCCACCTCGCGCCACCGCACCACCCCCGGCCGGCCAACCCCGCCCCATCCACCGCCCCGGCCCATGCCCCACCCCTACCGGGGGCAGACCACCCCAGGCAACGCGATCGCGGGCTCAGTCTGGCGGGCGACCGGGCCGCGGCGCCACCGCGGACCGGCGCGCCTGTGGAAAGCGCCGGAGTTGTCCACAGGCACGGCCTGCGCGCCGCGGGCGCCGCGACGGGCTGGGAGACTGGACCGGATGGGCACCACTGAGATCACCGATCCGGCCGACCCCCGGCTCGCCGACTACGTCCGGCTGCGCGATGTGAGCCTGCGCCGCAGCCTCGAAGCCGAACACGGTCTCTTCCTGGCCGAGGGGGAGACCACCATCGAGCGGGCCCGCACCGCGGGCTACCGGCCCCGCTCGTTCCTGTTCACCTCGCGGCGCGCGGCGTACGCGGGACACGTGGCCGCGAGCACCGACGCGCCCGTGTACCTGGTGCCCGACTCGGTCGCCGAAGGGCTGACCGGCTTCCCGGTGCACCGGGGGGCGCTCGCGTCCTTCCACCGAAGACGGCTGCCCGAGGTCGCCGACGTGCTCGCCGGTCGGCGCACCGCCGGGGTGCCCGGCCGGGCCCCCGCCGGCCCGGCGCGCCGCGTCTTGGTCCTAGAGGACCTGGTCGACCACGGCAACGTCGGAGCGGTGTTCCGCTGCGCCGCGGCGCTGGGCGTGGACGCGGTCGTCCTCGCGCCGCGCTGCGCCGATCCGCTGTACCGCCGGTCGGTGAAAGTCTCGATGGGCGCCGTCTTCGCGATCCCCTACGCCCGGATGGCCGACTGGCACGGCGGGCTGGCCGAGATCAGGGCGCACGGCTTCCAACTGCTCGCGCTCACCCCCGCCCCCTCCGCATGCTCCTTCGACGATGTCGCGCTGGACGAGCGGGTCGCGCTCATGCTCGGCTCGGAGGGGGACGGCCTGTCCTCGCACTGGCTGGAGGAGGCGGACCTCCCGGTGCGCATCCCGATGAGCGCCGAGGCGATGTCGATGGGCGTCGACTCCCTCAACGTGGTGGCCGCCGCCGCGATCGCCTGCCATAGTTTGACCCGCTGAACACCCGGCCGAGCCGCCCCGACGCGAACCGCTCGACCCCGCGACCGCGGTCGGCACCACCCCGCCGCCGGCGCTCTTCATGTCGCGGAGTTGCACGATCGTTGTTGTTCAACAGGGGCGTATCCAGCCGTTCGCTGGACGTGGTGACCTCTGTGTCGTCAAGCTGATCGCTATGCGTGTTTGGCGGCGGATACTCCGGGGGCGTCGGGAACGTGATCCGGTCGGGGACGTGGACGGTGCGCGGACCGCGCGTGCGCGGAACGGCGCCGCGCCCGGCCCCGAGGCCGCCGACACCGCCGCCGTCTGGGCGCTGATCACCGCCGGACTGCTCGCGAGCGGCCGGCCCGAGCTGCGCCGTACCGCGCTGCGGGCCGGACTGGCCGTGGCGGTCGCGGCGCCGGCCGCCTACCTGGTGGGCCGGCGGATGCTGCGCGGCGGAGCGGGCACGGCCGCCTGGCCGGCCAGCCATGCCGCCGCCACCGCTGCCTTCGCCGGGTCACTCCTGGGCGGCGGGCACCCCGCGCTGAGCCTGCCGGCCGCCGGACTGGCCGGCGCCACCGGCTACGTCCGGATGTACGACCACGGCCACCGTCCGCTCGACGTGCTGAGCGGCGTCGCCCTCGGCGGCGCGGCGGCGGTACTGGCGCACCGGGTGCTGCCCGGCGGGCCCCCGGTCGATTCCCAGGTACGGGTCGGCGAGGCGCTGCGCACCCCGCAGGACGCCGACGGCGCGGGCGTGGTCGTGGTGGTCGACGCGTTCTCCGGCCCCGACGCGCCCACCGGCCCGGCCGACCGCGCCGAAGCGGTGGCCACTGCGATGCGCTACCTGCTGCCCATGGCCGAGGTCGTCCCGGTGCACGACGCCGACGGCCTGGCCGACGCGCTCGACGAGGCGGCCGTGCGCGCCAAGGTGCTCGCGGTGGCGGGCGGCGACATCCAGGCCGGCGACGCGGCACAGGCGGCGCTGCGCCACGGCCGCCCGCTCCTGGTGCTTCCCGTCGGCCCGGACACCGCCTTCGCCTCCGCCCTCGGCCTCAACTCGATCGAGGACGCGGTCCACAGCTACCAGCGCGGGCGCCTCGGCCGGGTCGACGTCGGCGAGGTCGACGGCCGTGTCTTCCTCAACAGCGCCGGGATCGGCGAGCACCCGGGGTCGGCGGCGCACCCGCACCCGGCCGTGCGGCTGCCCGGCGGCGCCTGGACCGCTGAGGCGCTGGCGCTCGGCCGGCGGCTGAGCACCGCCGAACCGTTCTCGCTCATCATCGACGGGCGGCGCAGGCAGGTGTGGGGGCTCTTCGTGGGCAACGGCCGGTACCACTCGGACGCGCTGCTTCCGTCGGGTCGCGACCGGTTGGAGGACGGGCTCCTCGACATCCGCGTCCTGGAGGCGGCCTACCCGTTCCCCCGGGCCAGGGCGGTCGCTGCGGTGCTGCTCAACCGGCTCGGTCTGAGCACGCACTACCGCACCTGGTTCGCCGACACCCTCTCGGTCCAGCCGGTCACCGACCGGATGCCGCTGGTGCGCGACGGCGGCGCGGAGGTCTCGTGCGGGCCGGTGACCTTCCGCAAGCAGCCGCGCGAGCTGCGGGTGTTCACCGGATTCGGCGACTGAGCCGCACCCCCTCCGAGCGGTGGCCGCTCAGCGGTCCAGCAGCGCGCGGATGGTGGCGTGGTGCGCCTTCCAGGCGTCCCACACCGACCAGGCCCAGGCGCGCACGGCCGCGTGGTGCGCCTCGGCGTCGGCGGCCGACAGCGGGTGCTCCACGGTAAGCGTGCCGCTCAGCTGCGGCGCGGCCAGCGCTTCGAGCGGCGCGCCGGAGCGGCGGTGCGCCACCATCCACCGGGTGGCGGCGACCGGGCTGAGCTCGCGCTCCAGCACCTGGCACAGGGCCATCAGGTGCACGGTGACCTGCTCCGCGGAGGCCATCGGGGTGCCGTGCGGATGCTGGCACACATAGGCGTCCACCGTGAGCCGCTGCGCGCTGGCGTAGTCGGCGTCGCGATAGCCGCGGGCCAGCAGCCGGACGTAGGCGCGCCAGCATGCCGGGGCGGGCGTCGCCGCGGCCGGTCCTCGACCGGCCGCGGCCGACGTGGCGTCCTTGCGTGCGGACCGGCGGCTCGGGACGAAGGCCGCACAGGTGCCGCAGCGCACACCGTCATCGGGGGTCACACCGGCATTCCATCCGTAAGCCGCCGATGAGCGCAACTGTAGGGACATCCGAGCCGCGCGGGCGATGTGCGCTCATCGGTACAGGAGGTGCCGTTCACGCAGCCGGCGGAAGGCGGCGAGCTCGCCCTGCCAGCTCGCCACGATCTCGGGCACGCCGAGCCCGGCGTCGATCTGGGTACGCAGCCGGTCGGATCCGGAGAGCCGGTCGATCCAGTTGTCGGGCCGCCAGGCGAAGAGGTCGGGGTAGAGCTCCTTCGCGGTGACCAGGAGGGCGACGCCGGTGCGCACCGCGTCGAAGCGGGCGGGGTCGGACAGGTGCAGCTGGACGCCGCCGCAGACCTCGCCCCGGTGCTTGCTGCTGGTCGGCGAGAAGTACGCCTCGCGGAACAGCACCCCCGGGAGGTCCAGTTCGTTGAGGCGGCGGGCCCACCGCCAGTCGACCCCGGGGGCGCCGAGCAGCTCGAACGGACGGGTGGTGCCGCGCCCCTCCGACCAGGTGGTGCCCTCGAACAGGCAGCAGCCCGGATAGACCAGCGCGGTGTCGGGAGTGGGCATATTCGGGCTCGGCAGGATCCAGTGCAGGCCGGTGTCGGCGAAGAGCTCGCGTCGGCGCCAGCCGCGCACCTCCACCACGTCGAGCCGGTCCAGGCGGCCGCCCTCGTCGCCGGGCAGGAACTCCGCGTCGAAGAGCCGTGCGAGTTCGCCGACGGTCATACCGTGCTGCTGGACGATGGGCTTGAGGCCGACGAAGGTGGCGTAGGCGGGGTCGAGGGTGGGGCCGTAGGCGGTGCCGCCCACCGGGTTGGGCCGGTCGAGCACCACGAAGCGGGCGCCCACGCGCACGGCGGCCCGCATGGCCAGGTACAGGGTCCAGATGTAGGTGTAGAAGCGGGCGCCGACATCGGCGATGTCGAAGACGACCGCCTCCACCTCGGCCTCGCGGTACATCGCCTCAAGCCCGTCGACGTCGGCGCCGTAGGCGTCGTAGACCTGGATACCGGTACGGGGGTCGATGTGGTCGCCCTCGGACCCGCCGGCCTGCGCGGTGCCGCGGAAGCCGTGCTCGGGGCCGAAGACGGCGGCGATGTCGGCCCGACCGCCGGCGTGCAGGGAGTCCACCACGTGGGTGAAGTCGCGCAGCACGCCGGTGGGGTTGGTGACGATGCCGAGCCGGTCGCCGCTGAGCTGGGCCCAGTCGGCGGCCGCGGCGACGTCCGCTCCGGTGCTGACCTGCCGGCCGCCGGGCGAGGCCGCGGCCGGAACCGCCGCCCATGAGGCGCCGGCGACCGCGGCGCCGCCCAGCACCGAGCCGGTAAGAAACCTACGTCTGTTCACCTGATCCACGGCGGTTTCCTTCGTTCGGGGGTGTGGAGGCTGTACCCGTGGCGCGCCGCTTCGAATCCCGTCCGGGCGCCGAGCCACCGGGCACCGGATCAGGGCGGCGGGACGCGAGCGGTGTCCAGGACCAGTGCGGGCGCGACGGTCTCTGCCGCCGAGCGGGCGACGGTGAGGGTGTAGCCCTCGGGGTCGAGCCGCCAGCCCACCCCCGGCAGGTAGCGGGCGAGCGAGCGCCAGGCCACCCCGATCTCCGCGTCGGCGAAGCCGCCCGCCTCGGCGTGCACCGAGGCGAAGCCCACCAGCCGCGCCGGCTCGTCGGGACCGCCGACCGGACGGGCGTACACCTGGATCACCTCGCGGCCCGCCCGGTCGCCGGTGTTGTGCAGCCGCAGCCGTACGTGCGCCGCCAGAGTGCCGGGCTCCGCGCCCAGGGCGTCGGGGTCGGCCCCGATCGCGGCGAGATCTTCGGTGCCGCCGTCGGCGGACACCAGCACCGCCTCCTCGAAGGCCCAGGTGGTGTACCCGAGGCCGTGCCCGAACCAGAAGAGCGGCTCGGTCCCGCGGGCCGCGTAAGCCCGGTAGCCGATCTCGGTGCCCTCGCCGTAGTCCAGACGGCCCGCCACGGGCCGGGCGTGCAGCACCGGGGCGTCGTGCTCCTCGACCGGCAGGGTGGTGGGCAGCCGCCCGCCCGGCTCGGCCGCACCGAGCAGGACGTCGGCCAGGGCCGCCCCGTACTCCTGGCCGCCGAACCAGGTCCACAGCAGCGCCGGCACCTCTTGCGCCCAGGGCATCAGCACCGGGCCGCCCGCGTTCACGACCACGACGGTGCGAGGGTTGGCGGCCAGGACGGCGCTCACCAGTTCGTCCTGGCGCCCGGGCAGGCCCAGGCCGGTGCGGTCGCGCCCCTCCGTCTCGGTCTCGTCGTCGGTGCCGACGACCACCACCGCGGCGTCGGCCGCGCGGGCCGCCGCCACGGCCGCGGCGAACTCCTCCTCCGCGCTCGGGCCGGGACCGGCGTGGCCGAGGCCGATCGAGAACAGTACGTGCCCTTCGACCGGCTCCCGCACAAGGGTGAGTTCGGCGCTCGCGTCGGCACCGAGATCGGCCTCCGTGATCGCCAGCTCGAAGCGCTCCTCCACCGGGGTGGTGATGAGGTCGACCTGGTCGGCCGGATCGACGGACGCCTCGTAGCGGTGCACCTCGCTTCCGTTGAGCAGCACCCGGGTGCGGCCCGCGCCCAGCACGCCGAAGCTGTGGCGGCCGGGGCCGCCGAGCCGGACGCGGGACCGCCAGCTCATCCTCGCCGTGCCGGCCGGGACGTCGCCGAGCCACAGCAGCCGCCCGCCGCCCCGCCGCTCCGACAGGAGCGGGCGGTCGGCGGCGTCGAAGAACTCCACGCGCGCCCCGGGCAGGCCGTCGACCGGATCGGTGAGCTCGGCCGGCTCGAACGGATCGAGCGTTCTGCGGTACCGGACGCCGCGATGGACGGTGGGCGGCGCGGCCTCCGGCGAAACCGCGGCCAGCGCCTCGGCGAGCGCGTAGGCCGGGGTGACCATATGGGGCGGGCTGACCTGCGCCGACCCGCCGCCCTGCGGAGTGGGCTTGACGGCGTTCTCGCCGATCAGCGCGATGCGGGCGGTGCTCGGCAGCGGCAGCAGCGGCGCCGCGCTCCCAGTGGGCACGCGGTTGGCCAGCAGGACGAAGGACCGGGCCGTCAGCTCCCGGATCGCGGGGCGCACGCTCTCGGGCGGGGGCGCGAGGGTGTCCTCGGCGACCGGGGCGGCCGCACGGCTCGGGGAGTCGAGCGGACGCAGCGCACCGGTGCGGGCCGCCAGCCGCAGCAGCCGCAGCACCTTGTCGTCGACGACCTCGATGCCGACCCGGCCGGCCTCGACAGCGGCGGCCAGGGCCTCGCCCCACGGCCCGCGGGGACCCGGCATGACGAGGTCGAGCCCGGCCAGCGCGCTCGCCTCGGTGGAGTGGGTGGCCGACCAGTCGGACATGACCACTCCGTCGAAACCCCACTCGCCCTTCAGCACCCCGCCGAGCAGCTTCTCGTTCTGGGTCATCGGAGCCCCGTTGACGCCGTTGTAGGCGGCCATGACCGCCCAGGCGCCGGCCCGGCGCACCGCCGCCTCGAAGGGCGCGAGGTACACCTCGCGCAGGGTCGGCTCGGCGACGGAGGCGTCATAGCTCATGCGCTCGGTCTCGGAGTCGTTGGCGACGTAGTGCTTGGCGGTGGCCGCGACCCCCTCGAACTGCACGCCCTCGATGTAGGCGGCGCCGAGTTCGGCGGTGAGCAGGGGGTCCTCGGAGAAGTTCTCGAAATGGCGGCCGCCCAGCGGGGTGCGGTGCAGGTTCAGGGTGGGGGCGAGCAGGACGTGCACGCCCCTGCGGCGCGCCTCCGCGCCGAACAGCCGGCCCGCCTCACGCACCGCGGCGGCGTCCCAGGTGGCGGCGAGGGCGCTGGCGCAAGGCAGCAGCAGGGCGTGGTCGCGCTCGTCCCAGCGGCGGCCGCGCACGCCGTTGGGCCCGTCGGAGAGCACGAGGGCGTCCAGACCGATCTCCGGCACGGCGTTGAGGGTCCAGAAGTCGGCGCCGGTGACCAGCGCGACCTTCTGCTCCAGGGTGAGCCGCCCGACGCGGTACCGGAGATCGGTCTCGTCGATGTCGCTGGCTCCGTTGGTTGGCACTGCTACCTCCCTGGTGGTCGGCGGACACGGCAAGTCTTGCACCGGTCCGCTCACACGAGGTGCGCAGCGTTCCACGGATTTCCGCGAGTCTCGCCGGCGCCCGCCCGACGGCGGCGCAGGCCGCGAACGCCGCCGCGCGGCGCGGCTCCGGCTGTCGGCGCCCCCTGCCACGCTGTCCGTATGACCCCGAATCCGCCGAAGCACACCTCGCCGCTGTGGGCCGACGACACCCGCACCCCGCCGCCCCTGGCCGCCGACGAGCGCACGACCCTGACCGCGTATCTGGACTGGCACCGGGAGACCTTCGCGCTGAAGTGCTCGGGCGTCGCGCCCGAGCGCCTGTCCGAGCGCGCGGTGCCGCCGTCGTCGCTCAGCCTGCACGGCCTCATCCGCCACCTGGCCGGAGTCGAGCGCTGGTGGTTCCGTATTCAGTTCGCCGGCGAGGACGTGTCGATGCTGTACTACTCCGACGACGACCCGGACCAGGACTTCGACCGCCTGGACGGCGATCCGGGACGGGCCCTGGAGCTGTGGCGGTCGGAGTGCGCGCTCTCCCGTGAGATCACCGCCTCCGCGGCGTCACTCGACGCGACCGGCACCCATCTCGCCTCGGGCGAGCCCGTCGCGCTGCGCAGGGTCCTGGTGCACCTGATCGCCGAGTACGCACGGCACAACGGCCACGCCGACCTGCTCCGCGAACGCCTCGACGGCGCCACCGGCCAGTGAGGCGGAGCGGCTCAGCCGCGCTCCAGCAGGCCGCTCAGGCGCTGCCAGCGCTCCTCCTCGCACGACCCGGCCCGCGTCACGGTCGTGCTGACCGCGCGGCCCTGCCACACCCCGGAGACGTCGGCGCGCTCGGTGCCGTAGACGCGCTGCAGGCAGACGGCGTCGGCGGGCACCTCGGCGAAGGGGTCCTCATGGCGGGCCAGGTCCTGGCAGAGTTCGGCGTCGGCGGCGCCCATCGGCCCCGCCTCGCACAGCAGCAACTCTTCACGGGTGCCGCCGTCGGCGTGCACGACCGCGCGGATCGCGCCGCTGACCGCCACCGCGCCCGCGTCCCCGATGCCGTCGATCGCCTCAGCGGGGCGGGCGACCAGCCACGCGCCGGCGATGACCGCCGCGAACAGCCCGCTCAGGGCGAAGGCGGCGACGCGGACGGTGTTCGTCATTCTCCACACGGCGAGAACTCTAGGGGCGCTCATGGCCTGACCAGGCCGGAACGCCGATTTCTGATCAACAAGGACTATGCCGCAGCGGCTCGCGGCTACCGTTCGTGCCATGACATTCACCGCGTCGCGGGCGTCCGGCGCATTCGGCGCACACCGTGCCGACGGCACTCTCCCCCCTTCTCGGACGGATCGCTCTGCCAGTACAGTTCGCAATCGACTCCGCTGAACCGGTAGCAGACCCGACGGAGATGGCGTGGCCACTGGACGGCACCGGATCGATCCGCGCACACGGCGGCGCGTCGCGATCACCGTCGCCACCGCCACCGCTGTGGCCGTGCTGCTCGTCGCCGGGGGCGCGGCGCTGCTGTCGCGCTGGCCCTTCGGCTGCGGCGAGACCCGGTACCTCAGGGTCGCCGCGACGGTCAGCATGGCACCGGTGCTGCAGGAAGCGGCGAGGGAGTTCAACGACGACCCGCCCACCTACGGCGGCGTGTGCGTCTACGCGCAGGTCAACGAGGCGCAGTCGGCCACCGTGCTCAACGGCCTGGCCGGGGCCGCCGGCACCGACCCCGCCGTGCCCGACGTGTGGATCCCGGAGTCGTCCGGCTGGGTGGAGCTGGCGCGCACCTCCGAACGCGGGGCTGAGGTGCTCAGCACCAGTCCCGTCCCGCTCGCCACCTCGCCGATCGTGGTGGCCGCGCCCGCATCGGCCGACGGGCTGCCCGACCCCGAGCGCGCCGACTGGGAGATGGTGCTGCCCGACGCCCTCGAACCCGACCGCGACCTGCGCCTGGTCGACCCCAACCGGGGGGTGTCCGGAATGGCCGCGGTCCACGCCGCCCGAGACCTGCTCGGCGACGACGACGCGGCCGACGTCGCCCTGACGGAGTTCGTCCGCGACGCCCAGCCCAGGGCCGCGGTCACCAGCGACATCGACCTGCGGTCGGTCTACGGCGCCGAGCCCGACCCCTCGGGTCCGCTGACCGTGGTGCCCGAGCAGTCGGTCTGGCAGTACAACGCCGGCGCCTACCCCGCGGGCCGCACCCCCGGCGGCGCGCTGGCCGCGCACTATCCCGACGGGCTCTTCCAGCTGGACTTCCCCTACGTCCGCGCCTCCACCGACCCGGTGAAGGTGCGCGCGACCGACGACTTCTACGCCCTGCTGCGCACCGAGCGCTACACGCAGGCGCTGCTCGCGGCCGGTTTCCGCACCCCCGAGGGCGAGCCGGGTGCCGCGCTGCGCTCCGCCGGCGGACTCGCCGAGGACCTGCCTTTCCCTGCCACCGGGCTCCCCGGCTCCGACCTGGTCGACGCGCTGTTCGACTGGAACCAGCTGGCCATGCCCACCCGCGCGCTCATCCTGGCCGACGTCTCCGAGCAGACCGGCGAACCGCTGTCGGACTCCGACTCCCGCAGCCGGCTGGAGATCGCCGTCGACGCGGCCCGGCTCGGGCTGCGGCTGTTCCCCGACGACACCGACATGGGCCTGTGGCTGTTCGCCGACGGGGTCGACGCCGACGACGGCCACAGCGAGGTGGTCGAACTCGGCCCACTGCGCGACGACGACCCGGGCACCGAACGCGACGACCGCCGCGAGCGGCTGCTCGACGCCGCGGACGGGATCGCCGTCGAGGGGGGCGGTTCACGGCTGTACGACACCCTGCTCGACGGCTACGAGGAGGCGACGGAGAACTTCCACGCGGGGCGCGTCAACAGCCTGATCGTGCTCACCGCGGGACGCGACGGCGGCAGCAGCGACATCACCGGCGACGAACTGGTCGAGGAGCTGTCGGAGCGCTTCGACCCGCAGCGGCCGGTGACCCTGTTCATCATCGCCTTCGGCGACCAGGGCGAACGCTCCGACCTGGAGCGGATCGCCGACGCCACCAGCGGCACGGTCTACGTCACCGACGACGCCTCCGAGATCGGCGACATCTTCGTCAACGCGATCTCCCGGCGACTGTGCGTGCCCGACTGCTCGAACTGAGCCCGCGGCGGCGGCGCTCCGCAGCGGGCACCGCGATAACGAATCAACCACAAATCGGTTCCCCATCCGATCGCTTTGCCCGCCGCCGGATCGGACCGGAATATCGGCACCGCCGCCGCTGAAGCCCTTTTCCGCTGATCGTCCGGTATCGACTGGACACGCCCGCTACGCACCGCTACAACAAGGTCACTTCGCAGCACTGCCCGTCGCCCCCGTCCGTTGAGTACGGTCCGTCCAATACGGCCGAACGGCCACCGGCGCGCCCCTCGGCGCCGGCCGACCGAACGCGAGGTCACTGTGGGACGCCACGACAGCAGCGACGACTACGGCCGCCGCGACGGCTCGCCCAACCGGCGCCGACGACGGCGGCGCGGCGGCGCGGCCGTGGGACTGCTGGTCCTGGCCGCGGTGATCGTGCTCGCGCTCGGCGCGGGCGGCTGGGTGCTGCTCAGCGGCGGCGAGGGCTGCCGTGGCGCCGCCATCCCCGTGCAGGTCGCCGCCTCCCCCGACATCGCGCCCGCCCTCACCAGCGCCGCCACCGCGTTCAACTCCGAGCAGCACCGCATCGACGGCCAGTGCGTGGAGGCGTCAGTGCGCCCGGTCGACTCGGCCACCGTCGCCTACAGCGTCACCGGCTCCGGCCCCACCCTGGGCGACCTCGACCCCGACGTGTGGGTGCCCGACTCCTCGCTGTGGGCCGAGTACGCCTCCAGCGCCGCAGCGAGCGACCAGCCGGTCAGCCTCACCGGCACCTCGCTCGCCAGCACCCCCTTGGTGCTGGCGTCCGCCTCGGCCGACGACGAGCTGTTCGCCGAGCCCTCCTGGGAGCTGCTGCTGCTCGATCCCACGGCGCCGGCGCCCCCGTACTCGGTGCAGCTGCTCGAACCCACCCGCTACTCCGCCGGCGTCGCGACCCTCACCATGATCCGGCGCGGCATCGGCGACACCCCCGACGCCGACAGCCGGCTCACCGCCGCCATCCGCTCGCTGCAGCAGTCCGTCGCCGCCAACGAGGAGGCGGCGCGCGGCCTGCTCTCCGCCGAGGACGGCGACACCCTGATGGTGCTGCCCGAGCAGCTGGTCTGGCAGCACAACCAGGACGCCGAGCGCACCGCGCGGGCCCTGTACCCGCGCGAGGGCACCGTCCTGCTCGACTACCCCTACACGGTGGTGACGGACGACAGCGTGCGGCAGCGCGCCGCCGAGGAGTTCCGGCGCTCGCTCGCGGCGGGCGCCGCCGACCGCCACATCCAGGCCGACGGGTTCCGCCGGCCCGACGGCTCGGCCGGCTCGGCGCTGGCCGAGGCGGAGGGCTTCCGCGCCGAGCCGCCCGAGCAGCTGCCTGCCCCCGGCTCCGACACCTTCGGCGAGGTCACCCAGGCGTGGAACCGGCTCAAGCTCGGCACCAGGATGCTGACCCTGATCGACGTCTCCGGTTCGATGCTGGAGACCATCCCCGGCAGCGAGATCACCCGCATCCAGGCGACGGTCGCGGCCGCCCAGGAGGGCCTGGAACTGTTCCCCGACGACTCCGAGATCGGCACCTGGACCTTCTCGGTCCGGCTCAACAACCAGCTGGACTACCAGGAGATCTCACCGCTGGTCCCGCTCTCCCAGCAGACCGAGGGCGGCGGCACCGCCCGCGACGAACTGCTCGCGGCGCTCAACTCCATCCAGGTCGACCCCGACGGCGACACCGGGCTGTACGACTCGATCCTGGCCGGCTTCCGCGAGGTGTCGCGCGGCTACCAGCCCGACAAGATCAACACGGTGCTGATCTTCACCGACGGCGTGAACGAGGACGACGACAGCATCTCGCTCGAAGACCTGGTCGCCACCCTGGAGAACGAGTTCGATCCCGAGCGCCCGGTCAGCATCATCGCGATCGCCTTCGGGCCCGACACCGACGCCGCGCCGCTACGCGAGATCACCACGGCGACCAACGGCGCCACCTACACCACCGAGGACCCCAGCGAGATCGGCGCCATCTTCCTCGACAGCATCGCCCTGCGCATCTGCGCGCCGAACTGCACCCCGCGCGACGGCGACTAGCGCTTCTGCCGTAGGCGGCTCGCGGCCGCACACCGCGCACGGCCGGGGCGCTACAGTCGTCCCGTCATTTCGCTGAGGACCACGAACGGGGCCGCGGCACCGGCCGAGCCGGCAGGGAGGGAGAACCGTGCGCACGCGTCGCATCGGCACGTCCATCGCGGCCGCGTCGGCGCTGCTCCTGGGCGGCTGCCAGGGCCAGGAGCTCGAGGCGGCCGAACCGGGTGCCGGAGCCGAGACCGGTGCCCTGACCACGGAGGTCGACGGCCGGCCGCTGCTGACAAACGCGCCCGACGCCTGCGCGCTGGTCCCGCCCGACCTGGTCTCCGACGCCCTCGGGGCCACTGCGGAGGGCGCCCCCCGAGAGCCGCGCGAGACCGTCGGACCCTACTCGGGCTGCACCTGGAGCGTCGGAGGCGCCCCCCAAGCTCCGCCCTCTGGCGGCGCCGCGGCCGAGCCGGGCGCGACGCGCACCCTGCACGTCGAGATCCACGTGTACGAGCCGCAGGACGGCATCGAGTACGGCGCGCTGGCCGCCTCCGACGACCTGGAGCGGCTGAACCTGAGCCACTATTTCGGCCGTCCCGTCGACGGCCTGGGCGAGGGCGCCTACTTCACCGACGCCCACCCGTTCGAGTTCGGCGGCGTCGGCTCGCTGCGCACCCTGTGGGCGAACACCGTGGTCGAGGTCTCCCTGGGCGGCGCGCTGCCGCCCGATGCCGAAGGCCGGATCGAGCAGGCCATGGAGCCCGAGCAGATGGAGGCGGCGTCGGTCGAGATCGCACAAGCGGTCCTGGACGGCATGCCCACCTGAGCTGCTCTGACGCGCGAGAGGCCCATTCGGTTTACCGCCGCATCGAAGATGTCCGGACCCGGCCGCGGTGGTAGCCCTGCGTGCACGATCGCCCGGCTCCGGTTCGGATGCCGGGCTTGTCGCGGGTCCGGCCCGCGCGGCGCCGTCACTCAGGGTCATCCAAGCGAATTCGTAGGTGCCGTCCAGTTTCGGACGGGGTATGCCTCCCCGCGTCCCCATGGGCGGGGTCCGCCTGCCGTCGACCGGTCCGCTGATATTCGGGCGGTGCACGTATGGACTCGGTCGGCACCTTGGCGTACTCAGGAATGACACGACCCACCGTCGCGAGAGGTGCCATCGTGCCCGAAGCGTGGATGCCGGCAGTCGGACGTCTTCGGAACGGCCAGGACGGAGGACCGGCCGGGACAGGCGCCCCGCGGGTCGTCTGGCAGGCGACGGAGAGCGACCCGCACGCCGTGTCGGCCCGCTCCGCGGCCGAGCGGCTGCACGCCGACGGCCTGGACGTCCACCTGGTCTGGAACCCGGTCACAGGCGAGACCGTGCAGATGCTCCCCGCCACCACCGCCGGGCTCGGGCTGCGCGGCGACGGCGGCGACCCCGGTCCCGGCCGGGAGGGCCGGGTGTGCTTACAGATCAAGGTGGTCGCGCAGTCCGCCCGCCCGTTCACGGCGGGGCCGCTGCTGGGCCTGGATCCGATCATGCGCTGGATCGACTCCTGGGCGGTGGTCCGCCGGTGGCGCGGTGGTCCGCCGATGGCGGCGCCCTCCGCCTACGACGACCCCGGCAGCCTGCGGCTGTGGGCGCTCGGCGGGCACTTCGGACACTCCCAGGTGCCGGGCCGCACCGCGATGGGCCCCGGCTCGGTCGACATCAGCAAGATCATCGGCCCCGCCCCGGCGGCTCCCTCCCCCGCGCTGCCCACGTTCTCGACCCGGCCGCACCACCATTCGGGCAACGGCCACGCCAACGGCAGGCTGCGCACCGCCGCCGGCGAGGGTCAGCGCAAGGAGCACCACCTGCTCGATCACGGCGCACGGATCCCGGTGTCCAGCGCCGCCGACAGAGGCGGCGACTGACACGCAGGGCAAGCGTGCCGAAACGGGCGTGCGCGGGGATCGAACGCGTCGTGACCGCCACAGCGCCCAGCGGGAGCCGTAGGGTTACACCATGAACGATCGTTTGGTGTGGATCGACTGCGAGATGACCGGTCTCGACCTTCATCACGACGCGCTGATCGAGGTCGCCGTCCTGATCACCGATGGCGAGCTCAATCAACTGGGTGAGGGTCTGGACGTCGTCATCCGCCCTCCCCAGGCGGCCCTCGACCAGATGAGCGAGGTCGTGCGGACGATGCACACCCACTCCGGTCTGCTCGACGTGCTCAGCGAGGGCGTCACGGCCGAGGACGCCGAGCAGCAGGTGCTCGACCACGTACGCGCCTTCATCCCCGACCCCAAGAAGGCGCCGCTGTGCGGCAACTCCATCGCCACCGACCGCTCGTTCCTCGCCCGCGACATGCCCAAGCTCGACAGCCACCTCCACTACCGGATGGTCGACGTCTCCGGCATCAAGGAGCTGGTGCGGCGCTGGTACCCGCGGGTGTACTTCGCCAGCCCGGAGAAGAAGGGCGGCCACCGCGCCCTGGCCGACATCACCGAGAGCATCCTGGAGCTGCGCTACTACCGGGCCGCCGTGTTCGTCCCGCAGCCGGGGCCCGACTCCGCGACGGCCCGCGACTACGCCGACAAGATCACCGCCTGGGGGCTCTCGGCCGGAGGCCCGGGCGGCAGCGGCGCCGCCGCGCACGGTTAAACGCGTATCGGTCCACTCCATCGGACCGCTACACTGATTTCTGCCGCCGCGACGGCGGTGCATGTACATGGTGGGTGTAGCTCAGTCGGCAGAGCACCTGGTTGTGGTCCAGGGTGTCGGGGGTTCAAGTCCCCTCACTCACCCCAGTCGAGAAGGGCGTACCGTTCCGGTACGCCCTTTCGCTTGCGCTCTCGCAGGTCACCGCCACTGTGAATCACCGAAACGCGCAGGCGTCAAGGTGATCGGCATGCCCTATTTCGGCCATCCGCGACCACAGCCCTCCCAGGCTGGCACGTCACGTGACGGGTAGGCTGATGCGGTCTCCCTCACACCACGTACTGTCATCGATTCGCCTGGGACAGCCGTCTGCCGAATGACCCTTCGTGCCCGAACTATCACCGGATGTGCCGCGCTCGTACCCACCGGAGCGAGCCCAGCCCGATGAGCACGCACGGAGCGTTCTGGTTGATATTTGAACGATCTTCACCGGGCGTCCCGGTGAATTCGTTCCGTGACGGGAGCGGGGGCCGAATGCGGCCGCCCCACGGCGACTGTTAGCCGGCCGGTCATCGATCGTTACCCTCCGGCGACGTCGAAGCGGCCCTGCGGTCACGTTTACGATTGCCCGGTTATCGGAGCGAGGGTGCCGCTTCACACAGGCGCACCTTGTTGCCCCTGTAAGTGACTAACATGCCATTCCAAACGACCCTATTCCCAGCCCAGGGAACCACCCCGGAGGTCGCGACGTCCCAACTCCTGTCCGCGCCCATGCCCTCACCAACCGTACTTCCCCTGCCCGACGACCAGCCCTCTCGCCCACCAAGGAGCCGGACGTGACCAGGCGGAGCACCCGCTCATGAAAGCCGCAGTACTGCTGCTGGCCGATGCCCCCACCACGGGGTACCTCGGCGCGGCCAGCGCGCAACGGCTCCCCCCGGGCGAGTTCGAGGAGACCTTCTCCTCCCTGATCGAGGTCACCGCCGCACGGCTGAACGAAGGCCTGGGCGTGGTCGCCCTCTACCCCTCCTGGCGCGGAGCGGAGCCCGAGCGCATCATCCAGCGGACCCGCAGGTACCTGCACACCGACAAGCTGGCCGGAGTCCCCGTGCCGCTCCCCCCGCTGGCTCTCTCGCTCATCGCCGACCAGCTCGCCTACCTCTCGCCGTACCTCCCGGCGGGCGTGATCGCCGCCCTGGCCGAGACCCTTCCGTACGAGATCATCGCGGGTGCCTGGCTGAACAGCGTCACCGGTCTGGAGCACATCCCCACCTCCGTCACCTCGCACCTGCGCTCCTACCTGCCGGGCAAGTCCTTCGTCGCCTTCGCCGCGCCCCGCCCCGAGCTGCGCAAGGCCAAGAAGGACGGCACCTTCGGCGTACTGCCCACCCAGATCCTCGACCCCGTGCACGTCCTCGCCTTCACCAGCGAGGGCAAGCCGCCCAAGTCCGACTGGTTCAACCAGCACCTGCTCCGCGGCCTGAACACCGCCAACAAGCAGATGCTCACCGACCAGCCCCTCTCCCGCGAGTACTGGGGCAAGGGCCAGTACATCGAGTTCGTCGCCTTCAGCGCCCACCCCCAGGCCCTCGCCAACGCGGCCAACTCCCTCCCCCTGGTCGACTGCACCTGGTGCGGCGTGCCCACCGTCGCCCAGACCTGCCTCTTCTGCGGCATGACCGGCGGCCGCTCCCCCATGATCAGCCAGCCCCTACGCCCCTGGCCCGGCCAACAGCCCGCCGCCCAGCAGCCCCCGTCCACACCAGGCACCCAGCACCAGCCGTCCACCCAACCCCCTCCCGCCGGCCCGCCCCCTCCCGCCGGCCACCAGCCCACTTCCCCACCTCCCGGCCCTTGGCCCGGCCAACAGCCCGAGCCCGCCTGGCCCGGCCGACCCGGCGCCCAGCCCACCCACCCACCCGCCGCCCCCCAACCGGCCCCGGGCGCATACCCCCCTGCCCACCCGCACCACCCCCCGTCGCCCCACCCTCCCGCCCCGGGCCCGCACGCGGCACCGGTTCCTCCTCACGCACCGCAGGGTCCGCACGGCCCTGGTCCCCGGACACCGGCCTCAGCGCCCCACGGTCCCGGCGCGGAAGGGCAGGTGCCGCCCCCGGCGCTCCACCGGCCCGACTCGGGCCCACAGGCGCCGTTCCCCTCGAACGTCCGTCCCGTCTCCGGACCGCAGGCACCCTTCGCGTCGCCGCCGCCTGCGCCCGCCGCCGAACCGCGGGTTCCGCCCCCGCCGCCTCAGGGCCCGCCCCAGGAGCCCCGCCCCGAACCCGCGTGGCCGGGTTGGCAGCCCCCTGCGGCACCGCCCCCCCAGCCGCCCGCCACGGCACCGCGGACGCCCGACCGCCCCCGGGCGTCCGAACCCGAGACCGAGCCGCCCGGCCACCACCACCGCGCCAACGGCACCGCCGACGGCGCACCGGAGGGCCGGGTCAACGGCGCCTCTCATCCCCAACCCCCGGGCGCGCCGGAGGAGTCGCAACCCACACGAACCCAGCCAGTCCGCGGCGTCCGCCCCCGCATCAGCGGTCGCGGCTCCCCGCCCCCGGCCCGCCCGGACTGGCGCTCCAAGTAGCGCCTCCTCCGCCCGACCGCCCGAACCACCCATCCCCGAGAAAGCAGGAGCGTCATGAACCCCCGTCAACGGCGTGGTGTGCTGCTGATGATCATCGCCGGGATCATCGCCATCGCCGTCTTCTTCACCACGCTCAGCTACATCAACAGCGCAAGGGCTCAGTGGGGCGAGACAGGAACGGTGCTGCAGCTGACCACCGATGTACCGGCGAACCAACGTCTCGACCCCAGCCAGGTCGTCGAGGTCTCCGTTCCGCAGCAGTTCATCGAGGAATCCTTCATCCTCAATCCGGAGGACCTCAGCGGCATGATCGCCGCCGGCGACTTGACCGCGGGCTCGTACATGCAGCGCGGCATGGTCATCCCCCAGCCCGACCTGGACCGGGGCGAGCGCGAGATCGCCATCATGATCGACGTCGAGACCGGCGTGGCCGGCCAGGTCGTGCCGCGCTCGCGAGTGGACATCTACGCGACCTACGCCGGCGACGGTGACCAGCGCCCGAGCTGCGCCACCCGCGTTCTCACCGACGTCGAGGTACTGCAGGTCGGTGTGAGCCGTGAAGAGGTCGACGGCCAGACGGGCGAGGTCGGCGAGGCCCTTCCGGTCACCTTCCGGCTGAGCCAGGCCGACACCCTTCGACTGATCTACGCCGAGGCATTCGCACAGAACACCCGTCTGGGTCTGATCAGCGCGGCCGGTGCCGGCGAGCCCAGCAATGTGCAGTACTGCGGCGAAGACAACGAGGACTCCGAAAGCACGGAACCGCAGGGAGGAGGGGCCCAACAGTGAACTACCGGGTCATCCTCGGATCGCCGACCGCGGAGATCGAGGCGTCGTTGATCTCCAAGTTCGCCGAACTGGGCGACTGGGAGATCCTGAGCACGTACCGGTCCTCCCGCGACCTCGCGGAGGCGTCGGGGCGGCATGCCCAGCTCGACGTGGCGCTGGTCCACGAGGAGCTCGGGCCGCTGCCGGTGCTCGATCTCATCCGCGACCTCTCCCGCAGCTTCCCGCAGCTCGCCGTCATCCTGGTGGTCAACGAGGTCCTGCCGGACACCTTCAACGGAGCCATGGAGGCGGGCGCCCGGGGCGTGCTGTCCGTCGACGCGTCACTGGAGGAACTGGGCACCCGCGTCACCACGGCCGCCGAGTGGTCGCGGACGCTCCGCCAGCACCTGGACGCGGCGTCGTCCAATGTGCCGGTCGCCGGCCGCCGTGGCTCGATCGTCGCGCTCAGTGGCGCGAAGGGAGGTGTCGGCACCACTACCGTGGCGCTGCACCTGGCGCTGAACGCGGCCCGCGCCGGTCGTACGGTCTGCCTTGTCGACCTCGATCTGCAGACCGGCGACGTCCCGACCTATCTGGACGTGACCCACCGGCGCAGCAGCGTGGACCTGGTGGAGGGCGCGGAGACGATCAGTGGCTCCATGCTCGCCGACACCTTGTACGTCCACCCGAGCGGCATGCACGTACTGCTCGCCCCCCACGACGGTGAGCGGGCCGAGGACGTCAGCGCCCGGGCCACCCGGCTCATCCTGGGAGCGCTGCGCTCCCGCTACGAGGTCGTGATCGTCGACTGCGGCTCACACCTGACCGAGGCCGGCGCGATGGCCATCGAACTGGCGGACCGCATCGTACTTCTGGTGACGCCGGACCTTCCCGCGATCCGGGCGGCGCTTCGCACCCTGGAGTTCTGGGGTCGGCTGGAGGTGCGCAACCGGAGCGACGTCGAGGCGCTGCTCACCCGCCACAACAAGAAGAACGAGGTCCAGCCCGACTTCGTTCGCAAGCTTCTCGGGATCAAGCTGCTTGATACCAAGCTGCCGGCGGCGTACCGGCTGCTGGAGGAGGCGGCGAACACCGGGAAACCGGACCGGCTGACCGACGAGGCGATGCGCAAGGCCCTGACCCAGCTCGGCGGCGAACTCGGCACTCTGGACACCCCGTCCGAGAACGACACGGACGAGAAGAAGCCCGGTGAGACCGGCGTGCTCGGCGCCGTAGGCGACCGCGGCGCGACTCTGGTCGAGTTCGCGGCTCTCGTGCCCATGTTCGTGTTCACCGCGATGCTCGGCTTCCAGCTCATCCTCTTCGGTCTGGGCGGTATGTACGCCAGCCACGCCGCCGCCGAAGGCGCCCGGCAGGCCGGTGTGACTCCCTACAGCATCACCCGGATCACCGAGGAGGCGCAGCGGCGCATCCACCCGCCGTGGAACGAAGACGACCGCTTCCAGGTCGAATTCAACGGCGACCAGGTCCAGGTCACCATCCGGGTTCCCAGCGTGCTTCCCGGAGTGGACACGCCCTGGGACGTGTCCGCGCAGGCCGCAGTCGTGAACGAACGGACCAGGTACTGACCATGTCCACCCCCGCATGCCCCCCTCGCAGGCGCGATGACCGCGGAGCCGAAATGGTCGGCTACGCCTCGATGATGCTGGTCTTCCTCACCTGCTTCGTGATGTTCTTCGAGGCGTTCGCCGCCTTCACCGCGATCGAGCGCGCCGAGAACGCGGCCAGGACCGGCGCCCGGGTGGCGGCGCGGCAGGGGTCACTGCCGGCCGGCGAGGCCGCGATCGGCGCGGCGCTCCCCGGTTGGCTGCGTGCACAGAGCCAGTACTCGCTCGAGGACTCCGGCGACGGCTTCATCGCGAGGGTCAGTTTCGACGTGCCCCTGCTGTGGAGCAACGCCCCACTCGACATCACCATCGATCGAGAGGTTGAAATGCCCAACGTCGGCTGACGGACGAGGGAAACCATTCATCTCATTCGAGTAGGTCAAGGGGCGTCATGGGACTGAAGGACCGGCTGGACGAGGATCGGCAACTCGATCAGCAGGATGAACGGCTCGGCGTCAGCCACTGGCGGCGCCGGCTACTGGATGAAGTCAACCTTGACGACCTGGCACTGCTCAACCTCGCTCAGCGGCGCGTGCGGCTGGAGAAGGTCGTCGGACACATCCTCTCGCGCGAGGGGCCGGTGCTGTCCGACCGCGAACGCGGCAGCCTCATCCGCCGGGTCGTCGACGAGGCTCTCGGCCTCGGTGTGCTCGAGCCGCTGCTCGCGGACGAGACCGTCACCGAGATCATGGTGAACGGCCCGAACACGATCTACATCGAGCGCCGCGGCCAGGTGCAGAAGAACGAGATCGTCTTCGCCAACGAAGACCAGCTCATGCAGACGATCGACCGCATCGTCTCCACGGTCAACCGGCGTGTCGACGAGTCCAGCCCCATGGTGGACGCGCGCCTGCCCACCGGCGAACGCGTCAACGTCATCATTCCGCCGCTGTCGCTGTCCGGCCCGATCATCACCATCCGGCGGTTCCCGCGGGCGTACACGCTCGAGGAGCTGATGCAGCGCGGCGCCCTGGACCAGCAGACGAGCGTACTGCTCGCCTCCCTGGTACGGGCCCGCTTCAACATCGTGGTCGCGGGCGGTACCGGTACCGGTAAGACGACGTTCCTGAATGCCCTCTCCGGGTTCATCCCCGGGGACGACCGCATCATCACGATCGAGGACTCCGCCGAACTGCAACTCCAGCAGGAGCACGTCATCCGGTTGGAGACCCGCCCGGCCAACATCGAGGGCAAGGGCCAGATCACCATCCGCGACCTGGTCCGCAACTCGCTGCGTATGCGCCCCGACCGCATCATCGTGGGTGAGGTCCGAGGCGCCGAGACCCTCGACATGCTGCAGGCGATGAACACCGGACACGACGGCTCACTGGTGACGGTGCACGCGAACACCGCCTTCGACGCGGTCCACCGCCTGGAGACGCTGGCCTCGATGAGCGAGGTCAAGATCCCGTACGAGGCGATCCGCGACCAGGTGAACAGTGCCATCGACTGCATCGTGCACCTTGGCCGCTGGCCGGACGGCAGCCGACGGATCAACGAGCTCGCCGTCGTGTCCTCGTCGCACCGCGAGCAGTTCAAGCTCGAGACACTGATGAAATTCGAGGCCGAGCCCATGAGCCCCGACCGGAAGGTGCGCGGCAAGTTCCGCACGTTCCCGATCCCGCGCACCGTGGCCAACCGCATCATCAACGCCGGCGAAGTCGTGCCCGCCGCCTTCGGTGTCGCCCCGGCCGAACCGGTCTTTCCGCCCGCACGCCCCGCACACTGACGAGGAACGCCAGTGAACAACTATCTGCTGATCATGATCGGCCTGCTGGTCACCGTGGTTCTCGCGGCGTGGGGGAGCATCGACTACCTGCTCGGCCTCCAGCAGCGCCGCGAACTGGCGTCCCGCAGTGCGCTGGCCCATGTCGAGTACCGGGCGAGCCATCCGCTGGAGCGTCTCGACGTGCTGCTGCGGCGGTACAAGTGGGGCAAGCAGATCGAGCTGCGAGTCGCCCGTTCCGGCATCAAGATGAGGACCTCGGCCTTCGTACTGCTCCTGGCCGCCGGCGCGCTCGCCTCCATCGTGATCGTCTGGAACCTGCTCGCGCCGCTCTTCGGCATCGCTTCCGCGGTCGGCGTGGGCTTCCTGTTCTTCAGCTTCCTGCGGAACGCCGAGCAGCGCCGGGTCGAGCTGTTCACCCAGCAGCTGCCCGATCTGGCCCGCGTGCTGTCCAACGCCACGTCGGCGGGCTTGTCGCTGCCGACCGCGATGGCCATCGCAGCCGATGAACTGGAGGATCCCGCGGGCAGCGAACTGCGGCGCATCTCCGAATCGCTGAAGGTCGGGCAGCCGTTCGAAACCGCCGTCAACGACCTCCGTGAGCGGATGCCCTCCCGCGAGCTGGGCGTGCTGATGAGCACCCTGCTCGTCGCCGCCCGGTCGGGCGGTGGCCTGGTCACCGCGCTCCGGCACATCTCCGAGACGCTCGAGGACCGCAAGGAGACCCGTCGCGAGGTCCGCACCATTCTCAACGAGTCGGCGACGACCGCCTGGGCCCTCGGCTTCCTCGGTCTGGGCAGCGTCTTCCTGATGAGCTTCCTGATGCCTGACGCCGTACGGAACATGACATCGTCATTCATCGGCCAGCTCGTGCTCGGTGCGTCGGTCGCCTTTTTCGTCGTCGGTCTGATCGCCGCCCGCAGGATGACCCGGATCAAGTTCTAGGAGCACGTGTCCCGGCCATGTTCACTCTCATGCCGACCTACCTTCCCACCTGGGCCGTACTACTCATATCCAGCGCCGGTTTCGCCTGCGTGATCCTTGCGGCCTGGGGCCACCATCTCGCGACCGCAGAGAGCCGGGTCGCCGCCAGCGCTCAGTTCGAATTGCAGAAGCCGAAGAAGAAGGAAGAAGAGATCTTCATCCTTTACCGGATCACCGAGCTTCTCGGAAAGCCTTTCGGTGACACGGTCCTGCGCTTCTTCAATACCGAGCAGCAGCGCAAGCTCCGACGGCGTATCGAGGCCGCCGGCCGGCCTGAAGGGCTGACCAGCGTCGAGCGCTACGCGCAGCGGAAGGCCGGCGAGATCATCCTCTACGGGATCTTCGCCCTGCTCATTTCGCTCAGCCAGGGACCGATCGGCCTGGCGCTGCTGATGTTCATCTTCATGAGCGACATGCTGCTCTGGCAGGCGGCCCGCAAGCGCCAGGACGAGATCCAGCAGCAACTGCCCGACTTCCTCGACGTCCTGGCGGTGACGGTCGGGGCCGGCCTGTCCTTCCGTCAGGCCCTCGACCGCACCACCGAGTCGATGCCCGGCGCGATGGCCGAGGAGTTCAACATCGCGCTCCGGCAGATGGATCTCGGCACCCCGCGGCGCGAGGCCTTCGCCGCCCTCCGGGAGCGCAACAGCAACGAGGCGCTGGCCAAGTTCATCTCGGCGCTCCAGCAGTCCGAGGAACTCGGCGCACCGCTGGCCACCACGCTCAACACCATCAGCGAGGACATGCGTCGCTCCGACGCCCAGTTCATGCGGCAGAAGGCGCAGAAGCTCAATCCGCAGGTCACCATGGTGAGCGCGTTCTTCCTGGTACCGGGGCTGATTCTGCTGGTCATCGGGGTGATGATCTTCGGTCTGAACACCGAGGAGGGAGGCTTCTCGCAGATCTTCGGCGGCCAGGGCCTCTAGCCGCGGTCCGCTCCGTCGGACGTACTTTCAGGGACGGTGATTCGCACGGCAAGGCACTGCGGAGGCGCCCGGAATCATTCCTTAGGGAACCCATACGGATCGACCATCGTCCGAGAACGGGAGGAGCTGATCCGTGTCTGACGTAACGGCGGCCACCCGTTTCGGTGGCACACTGCAACTACTCATGCATCTGCGGTTGATCCTGTCGGGAATCGGACTTCTCCTCATTCCCCAAGCCAGGGTCAGCCTGACCCTGCTGTGCGTGGTGTCCGGATTCGCCGTGCTCACCTGGCTGGTCTCACGCTATTGGGAACGCCTGACGCCCTATTTGGTACACCACCCGCTGCTCACCGTTCTCGACGCGTTCATCGCCGCGGTCGTCCTCACCGTCGCGGGTCCGAGCAGCCCGTTCTTCATCGCGACAGTACTGACCGCGACCGTCGCCGGTCTACTGCTGAACGGGTGGGGTGTACTCATCATCGTCGGATTCCAGACGATGTGCTATGCCGCCGCGCTCACCTTCTATCTCCTACTGGTAAGTCCTGGTCCAGACATTCTGAGCATCCAAGACGTGCTCATCAATCCGGTGCTCTATCCGGTGGCCGGATTCGTCGGACTGCGGCTGCGCCGGATCTTCGACGAACTGGAGTCAGAACAGCGCGGCCGGCAGATCGCGGAGCGCGACGCGGCGGCCGCCCAGGAACGCGCCAGACTGGCCCGGGAAATGCACGATTCCCTGGCGAAGACTCTCCGCGGCATCGCGATGACCGCTCAGGCCCTGCCCGTCTGGATCACCAAGAATCCGGAGCGGGCGGCGACCGAGGCCGCACGGATCGCCTCCGCCACCGAACTCGCCTCCGCGGAGGCGCGCGAGTTGATCAGCGAACTGCGGATCGACAATGTGCCGCAGCCGTTCGGCGAGACGGTCCGGCAGATCGCGACGGAATGGGCCTCCACCGGTTCGGTCGAACTGGACCTGCGGGTGGATGAGCTGAGCGATGCCCTGCAACTCGAAGCACTGGTGCGGCACGAGGCCGTGTCGATCCTGCGCGAAGCCCTGGTGAACGTGGATCGACACTCCGACGCCACCAGTGTCTCCGTCAGCCTGGAGACGACCCAGACCGAGGCGACCTTGCACATCCACGACAACGGCTCGGGCTTCGTTCTCGACGACGGCGCTGCGGAGTGGTTCCGAAAGGGCCATTACGGCCTGGTGGGGATGTACGAACGGGCCGAGCGGGCCAAGGCCCGCCTCGACATCGACTCCGCCCCCGGGAAGGGCACTTCGGTGCGTCTTCAACTGCCCGGCACGGTCGATGGACTCAAGCTCAGCGATCCCGTCGCGCCGCCGCGCGCGATCTCCCCCATGCCGATCGCACCGGGGCTCCTGCGGGACGAGTTGACGGAATCCTCAATCTCCACGGAGGCCAGATGAGTGCGACACGCCCCGATCCCATCCGCGTTCTCGCCGTCGATGACAACCCCGTGGTACGCGCGGGCCTGGTCGCGCTATTGGAGATCAACGATGACATCTCCGTCATCGCCGAGGCGGGAAACGGCCAAGAGGCACTGGAACTGGCGGAACGGCTGCGCCCTGACGTCACCCTGCTGGACGTGCGGATGCCGCTGGTGGACGGAGTCACCGCTCTGGAACGGCTGACGCAGTTCACCACCGTCATCATGCTCACCCACACCGAGGACCCGCAGGTCATCCAGACCGCGCTACGCCGCGGCGCCAAGGGATACCTGGTGCACGGAGCCTTCACCGCGGCCGAACTCAGCAATGCCGTCCATGGCGTGGTCGATGGCAATGCCAATCCGCTGTCGCCGATCGCGGTGCAGGCCCTGCTGAGCGCCGTCCAGGCCGGACCGGCCGAACCGCCGCCGTCTCCCGCCACAGCCGGAAACCACGGCGTGATGCTGGGCCTGTCGCGCCGGGAGACGGAGGTCATGGGCTTGATCGCCCAAGGACTCTCCAACGCCGCCATCGCCCACGAGCTCTACCTGTCCGAAAAGACCGTCAAGAACCACGTCAACCGGATCTACGCCAAGCTGCAGGTCGAGTCGCGCGCCGCCGCGGTCGCCCATTGGCACCGCTCGGCGGACAGGTCCGACGCACGCCGGGACGGCCCGGTTCCACCGTCCAGGACCCAGAAATCTTGGGCCCCCTGACCGCAGCGCAATTGGGTCCATGGACCCTTGGGGCCACTTCGCCACTCGCGTAGATTCTCCTTAACAGCAGCAAAGAGACGAAAAACAAAGCAGCAGTCGGAACCACATTCTTGACGAGGCCAGCAATGAAGATGATCACTCTCCTCCAGATCCAGGCCAGCAACTTCATCTACGAGCGCAAGCAGGCCCTCCGCAGCGCACTGCACCGCGACGGTGAGCGCGGCGCCGGCATCGTCGAATACGGCGCCCTGATCGTCCTCGCCGGCCTCCTCATGCTGCTCCTGTACAACGCCTTCGACGACACCATCCAGGACGCCGTCGAGGACGGCCTGGAGAACCTGTTCGACATGGACGAGTTCTAAACGAGCCTTCTAAACGAAGGAAAGGTTTCCTTTCCTTCATTCCAGATCTCGCCCGGCTACCGAGTCAATGAGGCCAGCAATGAAGATGATCACTCTCCTCCAGATCCAGGCCAGCAACTTCATCTACGAGCGCAAGCAGGCCCTCCGCAGCGCACTGCACCGCGACGGTGAGCGCGGCGCCGGCATCGTCGAATACGGCGCCCTGATCGTCCTCGCCGGCCTCCTCATGCTGCTCCTGTACAACGCCTTCGACGACACCATCCAGGACGCCGTCGAGGACGGCCTGGAGAACCTGTTCGACATGGACGAGTTCTAGGATTCTCCCGACTCGGGCAGATGACCAGATGCCGAGCCGGTGCGGGGGAGCGGTACACCGCTCCCCCGCACCGGCATGTCCCGTACCCGTATCCGATTCCTTGAGTTGCACGCCCCAGCATGCGTTCCGGCAGTGGACGAACGGTCGGCTGCCTCCCCTACCAGGGACCGCTCATGATTTTTCGCTTTCCCAGCTCGTCCTCGCGTGACCAGGGCAACGCGTCGATCCTGTTGATGACCGGACTGACACTGGCGCTGGTCGCGCTCTCTGTGCTGTTCGTCCGGATCGGTAATGCCAACGACATGCGCAGCAATGCTCAGACGGCTGCCGACGCCGCGGCGCTGGCCGGCGCTCAGGCGATCCGTGACGCGAGCGCCGAGATCATGGCAGACAGCGGCTTTCTGCACTTTGCCATGGTCAGCGAGGGCATGGTCGAGACTCGGGCGAGCCAGTATGCCGAGCGCAATGGTGCCGTCCTGCAGGATGTGCGGCTCAGTTCAGGGCTCGGTACGGCCGTGCGAGTCGAGGTGACCGGACCGGGCTGTCAACGCTCGCTGGAAGAGGGCGGCGAACGTGAGTGGGGGGACACCGAGTGCCAGGGAAACGAGGAGGAGGACGACATCCCGACGATCGGCAGCAATGCCGCCGCGGTGGCCCGAGTGATCATGCCGGACTGTGAGCCGGTATGGAATCAGGTACTCAACCGCTTCGTATCGTACTGCAACGGTATCCCCATCTTCCAAGCGTCGACCGCGTACCCGTTCTTCGAAGTCGAACTCGTTGACGAGGAGGAGCCGTACGCTTACTCGGCACTCGCCAATCTCGGATCACATGTGATGCCTGGCAGCCCGATGGGGAATTGCACCGCCCCTGACCCCTATAACGTCACCGGCCAGGTCACCGCCCAGATGTGCGCGACCCACAACGTCATCGTCTCCAATTTCGACTTTCCGCACGGCGTGGGCTGCTTTCGCCATGGTCCACCTGAGCACGGCATCGGCCAGGCGTGCGACTACATGATCTCCAATTACACCACACCGACCCAAGAGCAGTTGGCGTACGGAGACCAGGTCGCGCTTTCCATTATGCACAGCGCTGCAGGGCTAGGAATCAAGTACATTATTTGGCGACAGCGTATCTGGAATCACGAGAACCTCGAACCACCCACCCAGTCGGTCGATCAATGGCGGCTGATGGAGGACCGTGGCAGTGTCACGCAGAACCACTACGACCACATCCACGTCTCAGTGGTTCGTTAGGCTCGCGATCGACTTACGAGTACCGTATGACTGCCATGACGAGATCCGAGGGAGAGGGAACAAGACCGTGCTGATCCCCAACCGGCCCTTGCACACCGAACGCCATCGGTTGCGCACGCTCAAGGTAGGAGTAGCACTCACACTCACCACCCTCGTGCTTAGTAGCTGTGTATCAGGCTCTGAGGGTGGTGCTGACCCCAATGGCACCGCGTCACCTGGTGCCCCATCTGGAGAGGGACAGAGCCAGGCGATCGCGACGACCAGCATCTCCTCGCTCTCTCAACCCGCGAGGATCGAAGTACAGGCCCTGGAACGCGGCGGGGAAGACATGGTGACGCTGCGCTTCGAGGTCTTCAATGACGGTGACGACCAACTGAACCTTCAACGCGCCTTCACTGGCGACGAAGGCAGCGGCCGACGGCCGAGCGATGTCACGTTGGTTGATACCAGGAATGCACAGCGCTATCTGCCTCTCCAGACCGACGACGGTGAATGTTACTGCAACGAGTTCGAAGCCCGAATCGACCCCGGCCAGAGCCAGGAAGCGTGGGTGACTTTCCCTGCACCACCCGCCGACCTGGACTATCTCACCGCGCTTATTCCTCCTGCTGCACCGTTCTTTGACCTTCCGGTAAGCGAGGGAAGTGGTCCGCCTGAGGAGCCCGCTGGCTCTTTGCAGGATCCCCGTATCCTTGATCTGCGTTTCCTCCAAGACGACCTCAGTGGTGAGAGCTCTACTGATCAGACAGGTGATCAGCTAAGCATCATGCTTTCGTCTGACGTCTTGTTCGACACAAACGAATCGACCCTCACGAACCGCGCCCAGGAAGCGATCGCGGAAGCTGCTGGCCAGATCGACGAATCGGGAGCGACGCAGGTTCAAATCGACGGCCACACCGATGACACCGGCGATGACGATATCAATGACCCACTATCCGAAGCCCGGGCCGAATCTGTAGAAGCTGAACTTAGCAGCGCAGTGACAAACGACGTCACCTTCGAGACCGCCGGTCATGGTTCTTCGGACCCTGTGGCCACGAACGAGACCGAGGAGGGGCGGCAGCGCAACCGACGAGTCACCATCACGTTCGAACGTGCCCAGGCCCCTACGTCGAGCAGCCCTTCCGCGGCCATTCCATCGTCCGGGACCGCCGCACCGCCCAACACCGCAGGTCCACAGGTCAACCAAGGGGAACTTCCGGTTCTGGGTACCTCGGAACATGAGGAGCAGGCCGGCGTCAATGCCCAGGTGAACCATTTCTCGCGTTCCCGTGACGGATACGTGGCGCTTCTGTGGACCATTCAAAACGAAGGTACCGAGCGACTCAACACCGGTGCCGGCTTCCGCAACGAAGTGTACGAATACAGTCCCGACGCTGACAGCGGCGCCACGATCACCGATCCGACAGCGCAGTTGCGCTATCACCCGTTGATGGATGCCGAAACCGGATGTCTCTGTTCACCAGATCTCGGCCGCGGTGAGACCAACTCTGTAGAACCAGGACAGTCGGTGGTGCGGTGGAGTATGTACCGGTTGCCGGCTGCGGTTGCGAGTTCGAGCATTGATATTGAGCATTTCGGAACCATTGAAGACATAGCGATCCCGTAAATCTTCACCTGTGAAGCCAGGAGTGTGGACCGTGTCACCCCCTAGATATTGCGCCCATGATGACAGGGGCGCTGGCATGGTTGAGACCGCCAGTGCTGTGCTGCTCGTTTCGGTGATCATCGCCGGGGTTCTGGCGACCGGTGCCGGCGACACGCTCAATGATGGTGTTCGCTCGGCGGTCTGCCTGGTCCAGGGACCCGCCTGCGACGAGACATGGGTGGATGAGTTGCGTCCTGAGGAGCCCGAGCAGGCCTTCTTGCCGCTCGGGATTCCTCCGGGGGGCGTTCAGAATGAAGGGAACCGGCAGCTCGGGCGGCAGATGGCGCTTGAGCGGGGTTGGGACGGGGCCGAGTGGGAGTGCCTGGACAACCTGTGGCAGCGGGAGAGCGGGTGGAACCATGAGGCGGAGAATCCGTCTTCAGGGGCCTACGGCATTCCGCAGGCGCTGCCGCCGGACAAGCTCGCCACCGCGGGGTCTGACTGGCAGAGCAATCCGGCAACCCAGATCACCTGGGGGCTGGACTACATCGAGGATCGGTACACGACTCCATGCCAGGCTTGGGCGTTCTGGCTGAATCCGGACGACTCCGTGCCGGGAGCCAGTACCCACTGGTACTGAGCTGCCGGATAGGAGAGTCACTGGAAGAGTGTTGTCCGATGGACGGCCCCCTACAGCAGATGGGCCGATCAATAGAGCTTTTCCAATGACTCCCCAGGAAACACGAAAGGGCTCCCCGATAACATCGGGGAGCCCTTTCTCTGTTCTTCTGTCAGCGCCGGTTGCGGAATACCGGGCCGAGCAGCCAGCCGGCGATCGCGCCGACCGCGGCGAGAAGGCCGTTGACGATGACCACAGGGGGGTTGCCGCCGATCGGGGTGGCCAGAGCGACCAGTTCGATGACGATGGCGAGCAGGGGGATGGCGAAGACGGCGAGTGCGTGCCTGCCGGCGCGAGTGCGCTCAGGACGCCGGTGTACCAGGCCGGCGGCGAGGGCGACGAACAGACCGACGGCGAACTGGACCGGACCGGTCCACATGATCTCGCCGCCGACGGTGTCCATGGCGGCCGGGTCACCGTTGAAGATGACCACGCCCAGGCCGATGAAGGCGACGAGGAACCAGGTGACGATGCCGACGAGCCATGACCAGAACAGGTCCATGCGCTTCTTTCCTTCGGGTGTCTGCGGGGATCGGCTCAGCCCTCGAGGGCGACGCTGCCGGTGATCTGGTCGAACAGGGCGTCGTTGGTGTGCTCGGCCAGCGCGGTGATGCGCAGCAGCCAGTAGGTGCCCTGGTCGTTGACCATCGTGAGGTCGAGGCCGCGCCGGTCGAGAGGCGGCTCCTCGTCGAAGAGGGTGTAGGTGTAGTGGACCTCGTGGGCGCTCGAAGCGCCCGGCACGATGGCTTCGCCGCGTTCGCCGCGGTCCATCCGGACCTCCAGGGCGAGAGCCGACATGATGCCCTCACCGCGGGACCGGGCATCTTCGTTGGCTTCGGTCGGGCCGCTGAGGACGGTCACTCGGGCGATCTCCTGATCGCCTTCGAAGCCCGCGTAGCCGCCGACGACCGGGGATTCCAGCTCCTCCGAGGCCGTCTCAGTCCACCCCTCGGGGACCGCGAAGCTCAGGCGGTCGACGGTGACCGGGGTGAAGCCCTCAGGGACCTCCACCTGTCCGGCCGCTTCCGGGGGCGCTTCCTCGCCGGCCGTACCGGCGGCCGGAGGGGCCGGGTCGGCACCGGACGAGCAGCCGCCGGCGAGCAGGACCCCGAGGGCCAGCACTGTGGCGGATACGGCGGTCGTACGCATCTTCAGAGACTTCCGTTCTGGTGAGGGCTGTGGGGTGCCGGTCATCAGGCGCAGGCTTCCCAGTCGACGTACTCGCGGCTGCCGTCCCGCGGCGCTCCGAGGTACTCGGCACCGGTGACGTCCCAGTTCTCGCTCGTGACCCCGCCGGAGAGGCCGAGCTTCAGACCGAGCTTGATCGACGCTCCGATCGTGAACTCGTCGCCTTCGACGTCATAGGTGACCCGGGAACTCCGCCCATTATTGAACAGCAGCTGCTCGAACTCGGAGGCATTGGGGTCGAGCTCGGTGGGAGCCATGTCATCCCAGGTCAGACCGAGTGCGTCGTCGTGGCCCATGTTGCCGACCCAGTCTTGCAGGATCGCCCGCTCCTCATCGGTCTCGGCCCGGACCTCGGTGCTGACGACTTCGGCCTCCCCGTTGACGATCGTCGTCTGCACCAGGGTCACACCGACGACGTTTCCGTCGGCGTCGTAGTCGACCTTGAGTGCGCCTTCGCGGGCTGCGTCGCCTTCAGGGCCCACGGATTCGGTGCCGAGACTCGCGGTGGCGCCACCGGCGACATTGCCGCCGATGGTGTAGGTGTGCGAGTAGCTCCCGTCGCGGTTCTCCTCGACGCTGTATACGGCGTTGCCCTCACCGTTCACTTCGAGTGCGACCTCGGGAAGCCCGTCTTCCACCTGCCAATCGCCTTCCTGCTCACCTTCCTGGTTTTCCCCGTTCTCGGTGTTCTCGCCGTTCTCCGTGTTCTCGCCGTTCTCGTTGTTGTTGTCGTTGTTGTTATTATTGTTGTCGTTATTGCCGTTACCGTTACCGTTGCCGTTGACGTTGCCGCCGACGTCGACCCCGGCGTTGACGCCGGCGTCGCCCTGTACCGAGAGCTCGCCCTCGTAGCGGGTGACGTCGGGCTCGGGCAGGTCGGCGCCGCCGAAGAGGTCCCAGGCACCGCCGATGAGCCAGCCCACCGGTCCGCCGTCCTGAACGGCCTCGATCTGTGCGTACTCCTGGAAGTCGCTCTCGAAGCTGTCCGCCTCGCCGGCCGGCACGATCCAGGTGTCACCGAGGCGGAGCGAACCCGAGACACCGATGTTCGCCTCGGCTCCGAGGCCGACGGGCCCGGCCTCCAGTTCGGCGCCGATGCCGGCACTCACACCGATCATGCTCTCGTCGACGAGCGTGAACTGGCTGGTGCCGTCGGAGAAGTCCTCACGGATGAGGTGGTAGCCGCGGCCGAGATCGACGATCAGGATCTCGACGCCCGCCTGGTAGCTGTCGCTGTCGCGGTTCTGCATACAGGAGCTGGGCTCGTAGTAGTCATCGAGCACCGCCTCGCAGTTCTCGTCCGGGCTGAAAAGTTGGCAGAGCGCCACTTCGACGCGCGGTTGGAAGTTCGGGTAGACGATGGGAATGGTCACGAGACCAACGAGGGCGCCGGCCAAGGTGATGAGCGCCGCATACTGGAGGGTGCTCGCTCCAGTGTCCCTGAACCTGTGCCGCGCTGACCACATCTTCCCGCCACTTCCGCTAGACCAGAAATCTGCGCGATCAACCTATCGGCGGCAGAATGACCTTGACAGGGCCTACGGTCCCGTTCCGGTTTGGGCCCCTGTCGGCACTGATAGAGTTCTGCGTTATCGGGATACTTGCTTCGCTTTCAGGGGATGCGGATGGAGCGGTTTCGAGCCGTAGCGCTCATCGTGCTGGCACTGATGGCCGAGGTGGTCATCATGGTGACGGGCCTGGTGCTGTTCTCGATCGGGGCGCTTGTCGTTGCCACTGGGGGTTCACCGGCGCCGAGCGCTGATTCGTTCAATCTCGGTGTCGCGGTCGCCGGCTTCCTGGTGATCGCGGTGTCGAGTGCGCTCGCGGCCTTGGTGGCGGTGCTGCTGCTGCGGTTCGCTCGCTCGCTGTCGGGTGTCGCGGTCGCCGCGACGGCGATGGCGGGGCCGCTCGCCACGGCGCTCGCCAGCGTTCTCATGTTCGGTGGCGCGGCAGGCGAGGTGGTCCTCTACGTCGGCGCCACCGTGGTCGGCTGCGCGCCGGTGGCGGTGTTCGCGGCGCGGAGGCGCCGCTGACCCGGCATGGACTCTGGGCCCTGATTTGGGTCCCCTCCTCACGGCATTGGGTCTACGGACACTGCTCTTGAGTATCCGATAAACGATACAGTCAGACTGTCTTATCCGATTCGCGACGATCCTGTTTGATCCGTCGCTCCCCCTCGGGTTTGGGACTCTCTGATGTCTGCTTCCGTCCGCCGCCGGGTCCGTGACGAGGGCGCCTCCAGTGTGCAGTACGCGGGGCTGATCGTCCTGTCCGGTGTCCTCGTCGTCGCTGTCGGCACCGCGGCCACCGTGCCGACGGTGCGCGACGGGGTCGCGAACGCCTTGTGCCAGTTGTTCAGCGGGATCACCGGAGCCGAATGCGAAGGCGGGGAGCAGGCCGGGCCGCCCCGACCACCCGAGAACCACACCTGCACGCTCAGCTACACCGACACCGGGGCGACGGCATCGGTGCGGTTCCCGGTGCGTTATGTGGACATCGGCGTGGGGGTCACGGCTGCGGTGCAGACGACGCAGGTGGTCCGGCCCGACGGCTCGATCGGGTACGACGTCACGATCTCCCTGCAGGGGGAAGGGCTTGTCGCACTGCCTCGGACGCAGATGCAGAACATCGATCCGGACCTGTATGGGGGTCTGCTGGCCGGAGGGTCCCAGAAATGGGAGTTCGCGTCCGAGGCCGACGCTGAGGCCCTCCCCGCCCTGTTCGCCGAACGGATGGCGCACGATGTCGCGCGGGCGAACCTTCTCACCGGTCCCGGCCTCGCCGTCGCGGACCGGGTACCGGGTCTGCGTGAGGCCGTGGCGCCGCCGGAGCTGCCGCCTGTCACGGAGACCAGTGGACAGGGCGGGATCTTCATCGGCGGTGGCGTCGAATTGGAGGGGGCACCCGGTGATCTCGAGATCCAGGCGGCAGTGGAAGCGCGCGGTGCCCTGGTTCTGGGCGGCACCCACAACCACACCACCGGCGAGACCAAGGTGAGAATGGAACTGGGTGCTGAGGGCTCGGGCTCGGCTGGGGTGAATATCGGCAGCCTGTACGAGAATCTTCCGGAAGCCGCGCGGAACGCGAGCGGCACCGCGGTCAGCGGCGCCATCACCGCACTGGAGGCGGCCGCCTCGGCCTCGGCCGGATACCCCGTCACCTTCCCACCTCAGGTCGTCACCTATCTGTCCGATAACTGGCCCAACGTCGAAGGCGCCATCTCCGGAAAGATCACCACTACTACGGAGCTCACCTTCAATGACCAGGGTGAACTCATCGGAGAGCAGCGTCAGACCGATATACAGTGGAACTTCGCCGTGGGAGCCGATATCGCCCCGGCCGAACTGGAGAACCTCGACGAACTCGAGTTCGGCGCCAATATGGTCCTGGCGGGCAGCCGGTCCCAGGAGACCGAGACGGTCGACCTCTCGGACCCCGCCGACCGTGAGATCGTCGAAGACTACTACGGCCAGTCTGTCACCACCTCCCAACCCGACGCCTTCGGTGACGCCGCCGACGCAAGGGAGAGCCTCTACGACCGGGAAGGGGAACGGACCCGTCAGGAGTGGGACCTGTCCGGTGGCAATGGTTTCATCGGAGCCGACCGCAACAGCGTCGCCGCCGACGCAGGGCTTACCCAGTCCACGGGCGAACTGAGTAGTGCCGAGTACTACGACCGTTCCACTGGATCATGGATTCCATGGGACGGCTGCACGCTATAGGGCGGATATGCGAGTTCTCTATCTGATTGTTTCGGCAACCCGACTCGTCTTCATCGTCGGAATCTTTCCGGTCTTCCTGCTGATCTGCGTGAACGAGTTCGTCCGGCCCTTCACGGAGACGCGCGTCATTGGAGCGGTCTTCTGCGGCGCCGTTGCTTTCATCCTCTGGCAGGAGATGCTGGTCGGCGCTCCGGTGAACCGGTACATCGAGCGTCGTCAGGTGCCTTCGACGGCCGAGGTCGTCGATGTGCGACTCGTCAATAACGGCCGCAACCGCTACACCCTGAGCTACATCGACTTGGCCGGCGCGCAACGTACCCGCAAGGTGCGGTACCCGACTCTTCTCCGCGTCGGGCAGACGGTGCCGATCTTTCTCGAACCGAACCGGCCCGATTTCGTGAAGGTCGTTCGCCCGAAGCCGACCGCGATCGGGTGGACCCTGTGGCTCCTGGCCCCGATCGGGTTCACCACGGCCACAGTGCTACTGCTGGCCTCGGGGCCATGAGCGAGGACCCCGGCTCTACTCCAATAGGTCTCCAGACCCAAGGGAAGGGGCGCGATCATTGGGTCCGGAGGCCGTACCACCGCGGCTAGGAAAGGTTTACCGTTGGTTCATTCCAACGGTCCCCGCTCCCGTTTGAGGCGAATCTATGCTCTTCTCCGCTCAGTTTCGTGTACGCCGTCGCCGTTCGCGTCGCGCGGCGGCGGACGGCGGTGCGCTGAGCGTGGAGGGTGTGCTCGGCACCCTCTTCGTGCTCGTGCTGGCCGTCGCGCTGTTTCTGCATTTCTTTCCGATGGAGTTGTGAGGGGCGGGACGCGCCCGAAGTGAGCGGTGCCCGCCGGAGTCGCTCCGGCGGGCACCGTTCGTGTGCTGGTGTTCAGTTGTGCGACGGGGGATGCGTCACTGGGCGACGCGGCCGATGTCCTGGTAGCGGATGCTGGCCAGGCCGCGGGCTCCGTAGTTGACCACGTCGGAGTCCACCGCGAAGATGCCGGGGCGCTGGAAGAGGGGCAGGCTCATGCCGTTCTCCCAGAGCATCTGGTCGATCTCGTTGATGGTGGCGGCGCGGGCGGCCGGGTCGGCCTCGGTGAGCGCCTCGGCGAAGGTGGCGTCGATCTCCGGGGTGCCGGTGAAGCCGGTGTTGTTGCCCCAGTCCTCGGAGCCCTCCGGCGGCATGACCCAGTTCTCCTCGGAGTCCGACTGGAAGGGGTTGGAGGAGATGAGGACGAAGCCGGCGATGTCGAAGTTCGCGGCGTAGATGTAGTCGGTGAAGTAGACGTTGACGTCCTGGGCCTCCGGCTCCACCGCGATGCCGATCTCGGCCAGCATGGCCTGGACCAGCTCGGCCTCGTTCTGCGAGGTCTGGATGCCGGCCGGGTAGACGTAGCGCAGCCGCAGCTCCTCGCCC
The DNA here is from genome assembly GCF_003002095.1 of Allonocardiopsis opalescens. GTDB lineage: Bacteria > Actinomycetota > Actinomycetes > Streptosporangiales > Streptosporangiaceae > Allonocardiopsis > Allonocardiopsis opalescens. Next base: position 132,972 of record NZ_PVZC01000009.1, read on the forward strand.
TCGGCGTTGGTGCGCACCTCGGCGCCCTCGGCCAGGGTCCAGCCGGCCTCGTCCAGCTTGGCGCCCGCCTCCTCGGGGTTGTACTCGGCCAGGTCGCCGCCGTTGTCCTGGTAGTGCTCGGCCGTGCTCAGCAGCAGCCGGTTGTTGAGCAGCACGCTCGGCCAGTCCAGGCCCTCGAAGGTCGAGGAGGCGATGGCCTCGCGGTTGATGCCCTGCGAGACGGCCTGGCGGACCAGCGGGTCGGACATGATCTCGCTGCTGCCGTTGTACTGCAGGAAGCGGAAGCCGTTGTCCGGGGCGCGGCGGATCACGCCGTGCGGTGCCTCCTCCTGGACGCGCTGGTACGCGGTGGCGTCCGTGGCGATCTCGAAGGCGTCGATCTCCTCGTTGATGAAGGCGCCGGCCATGGCGTCGGTCGCCATGCCGCGGAAGATCAGCCGGTCGAGGAGGGCCGGGTCGCCCCAGAAGTCCTCGTTGCGCTCCAGCGTGATGGTCTGGGAGGTGTCGTCCCGCTCGACGAAGTTGAACGGGCCCGCCGTGACGGGGATGTCCTCCAGGTAGCCCTCGTTGAAGCGTTCGGGGTCGGAGGTGTACTCGCGCGGGTACAGCTGCGCGAAGGTGTGCTGGTACTCGCCGAACGGCTCGGCGTAGGTGACGACGACCTGGTACTCGTCCTCGCCCTGCTCGATGCTCTCGATCCGGTCGTAGCCGGTGGTCGAGCCGACCTGGTAGCCGTCGTCGGCCCCCATGACGGCCTCCCACTGGGACTGGAAGTCCTCCCAGGTGATGGGGTCGCCGTTGCTCCACACGCCCTCGGGGTTGAGGGTGAGGGTCAGCACGGGGGTCTCGCCCGACTCGTCGTACTCGAAGTCGACGAGGTAGTCGGGGTCGGGGGTGACGGCGCCGGTCTCGTCGTAGTCCCAGATGGTGGGCAGCACCGCGTTCATGATGCGGTCCACATTGGCGAGGTTGCCGTCGGGGTGGAGCAGGTTGTACTGCGAGTCGTACGCGCTGAGCGCCCACACGAACTCGCCGCCCGGCTCGATCTCCTCGCGGGGGGTCGCGGCGATGTCGATGATGGGGATGTCACCGAAGTCGGGGCCCTGGGACTCGGCCTCGCCGCTCTCGCCACCACCGCCGCCGCAGGCGCTGGCCAGCAGCGCCAACGCGGCCACGGGCGCCGCGAACGACACCCATCGGCGATACCTTCTCATCTGCTCCTCCTGAATGGGGTTCCGCTTGGACTGCCCCAGCGCGGGATGCGGGCCGGCCGGGTCAGGTTCTTCGAGCCGCCGGGGTTCAGACGACTTCCCTCTCCTCGGCGTAGTGGCAGGCCGCGCCGTGGTCGGTGTCGCCGATCCCGCGGAGGGGCGGCTCCGTGTCGATGCACGCCGTCCGCTCGTCCTCGGAGAGGGTGAGGAACTTCGGGCAGCGGGTGCGGAAGCGGCAGCCGGACGGGGGGTTCGCCGGGCTCGGCAGGTCGCCGGAGAGCAGGATGCGGGAGCGGCCGCGCTCCTTCTCCGGGTCGGGGATCGGGATGGCCGACAGCAGCGCCTGGGTGTAGGGGTGCGCGGGCGCGCCGTAGACCCTGTCGACCTCGCCCTGCTCGACGATCTTGCCGAGGTACATCACGGCGACCCGGTCGGCGATGTGGCGGACCACGGAGAGGTCGTGCGCGACGAACAGGTACGACAGGCGCAGCCGGGCCTTGAGGTCTTCGAGCAGGTTGATGATGCCGGCCTGGATCGATACGTCGAGGGCCGACACCGGCTCGTCCAGCACCACCAGTTTGGGCTCCAGGGCCAGGGCGCGGGCGATCCCGATGCGCTGGCGCTGGCCGCCGGAGAACTCCTGCGGGTAGCGGCCGGCGTACTCGGCCGACAGGCCGACCAGGTCGAGCAGTTCCATCACCCGGGAGCGCAGCCGGTCCTTGGGGTGGTTGTGGGCCAGCAGCGGCTCGGCGATGATGTCGTAGGCGGTCATCCGGGGGTCCAGGGAGGCCATCGGGTCCTGGAAGACGACCGAGAGGTCGCGGCGCACCCTCATCCGCTCGCCGGCGCCGATCCGGTCGGTGGAGCGGCCGAGCACCACGACCCTGCCCCTGGCCGGCCTGCGCAGCTCCAGGATCTCCATCAGGGTGGTCGTCTTGCCGCAGCCGGACTCGCCGACCAGCCCCAGGGTCTCGCCCTCGCGGATCTCCAGGTCGATGCCGTCGACGGCGTAGACGGTGCCGACGCGGCGCCGGAAGACCACTCCCTTGGTGAGCGGGTGGTGCTTGATCAGCCCCTCGATGTCCAGCACGACCTGGCGGTCGGCCCTGGGCACCTGGGCGATGGTGTCCTCGGGGATCTCCGGCACCGGGTAGATGTCGGTGACGCCCCAGTTGTTGGCCTCGATCTCGCCCGCCCGGATGCAGGCGGCCTGGTGGTCGGAGCCGGGCACCGCGACCAGCTCGGGCTCACGCTCGCCGCAGGCGTCGATGGCCAGCGGGCAGCGCGGCTGGAAGGGGCAGCCCGGCGGCAGCCGGGTCAGCGAGGGCGGGTTGCCCTCGATCGGCACCAGCGGAGCCCGCTCGCCCAGGTCGAGCCGGGGCACCGAGCCGAGCAGGCCCATGGTGTAAGGCATCCGGCCCCGGTAGTAGATGTCGTCGACGGCGCCGGTCTCGACCGGACGGCCCGCGTACATCACCAGCACCCGGTCCACGAAGCCGGCGATGACCCCGAGGTCGTGGGTGATCATGACGATCGCGGCGCCGGTCTCGCGCTGCGCGGCCTTCAGCACCTCCAGCACCTGCGCCTGGATGGTGACGTCGAGGGCGGTGGTCGGCTCGTCGCAGATGATGACGTCGGGGTCGTTGGCGATCGCCATCGCGATCATGACCCGCTGCCGCATGCCGCCGGAGAACTCGTGCGGGAAGGCCTTGGCCCGCTGCTCGGCGTTGGGGATGCCCACCAGTTTCAGCAGTTCGACCGCGCGGGCCCAGGCCTGCGCCTTGGTGCGGCGGGAGTGGATCAGCACCGCCTCGGCGATCTGGTCGCCCACGGTGTAGACGGGGGTGAGGGCCTGCAGCGGGTCCTGGAAGACCATCGCGATGCGCTTGCCGCGCACCTTGGCCAGCTGCTCGTCGGACCGCCCCAGCAGCTCCTCGCCGTGCAGCCGCACCGAGCCGGTCACCTCGGCCCCCTCGGGCAGCAGCCCCATGACCGCCAGCGAGGTGACGGACTTGCCTGAGCCGGACTCCCCCACGATGCCCAGGACCTCGCCCTTGCGCAGCTGGTAGCTGACGCCGCGCACGGCCCGCACGTCGTCGGGCTCGCCGGGGAAGGTGACGTGCAGGTCGGTCACCTCCAGCACGGGGCCGTCGGCTCCGACGGTGTCCGCCGCCGCGGTGATGCCGGTCTCTGTGGTCGTCACGGTGCCTTCCCCGCTGCCTTCTCGCTGGTTCCCTGGACTCGGCCGGTGCCGGCGGCCGGGCGGACGGGCCCGGCCGCAGCCGCCGGGGCGGGCCGCCGCCGCTTGCGGCGGCGCGCCTTGGCCCTGGGGTCGAGCGCGTCGCGCAGTCCGTCGCCGACCAGGTTCACGGCGAGCACCGTGACGATGAGCAGCACGGCGGCGAACCAGAAGGTCCACGGGTGGGTGGGGGCCGGCCGGGTGCCCGCGGCGATGAGGCTGCCGAGTGAGACGTCGGGCGGCTGGATGCCGAAGCCGAAGTAGGAGAGGCTGGTCTCGGCCAGGATCGCGGCGACCACGTTGATGGTGGCGTCCACGATCAGCAGCGAGGACATGTTCGGGATGATGTGCCGGAAGATGATCTTCCAGGCGGGCAGCCCCATGTACCGGGCGGCCAGCACGTACTCGCGCTCCTTCAGCGAGATGGCCATGCCGCGCACCATCTTGGCGGTGACCATCCACAGGAAGGCCGAGAGCAGCACCACGAAGATCAGCCATGAGCCGCTGTCGAGCCGCGGCGCCAGGATGGACAGGATCACGAAGGTCGGCAGCACCAGCAGCAGGTCGGTGACCCACATCAGCGCCTTGTCGGTGAGGCCGAGCAGGTAGCCCGCGAAGGCGCCGACCACGGCGGCGACGGTGGTCGACACCACCGCCACCAGCAGGCCGATGATCAGCGACTTCTGCAGGCCGACCATGGTGCTGGTGAAGATGTCCTGCCCGGTCTGGGTGGTGCCCCACCAGTGCTCGGGCGAGGGCGGCTGGTAGAAGGCGGTGAAGTCGGGTTCGCCGAACTCCCACGGGCTGATCAGCGGCCCGATGTAGGCCATCAGGAAGAGTACGGCAAGGACGGCGAGGCCGATCATGGCCTGGCGGCTCTTGAGCAGCTGGCGCCAGACCGTGCGCCAGCGGCCCGGGGTCTCGAACTCGCTCTCCGGCCCCTTCTCCTGGTCGTCGACCAGGAGTTCGGCTTGCTGGGTCATGGCGTCTCCGGCGGGGTCGCTGCGGCTGCGGAACTGCGGTCGGGCATCTCAGCTCACCCGCACCCTGGGGTCCAGCCACGCGTAGGCGACATCGGAGGCGAGGGCGGCCAGGAGCACGCAGACGGCGGAGAATCCGGCCACCGCGACCACCGAGTTGATGTCGTTGCCCGCGATGGAGTGGACCAGCAGTTCGCCCATGCCGTGCCAGGCGAAGATGGTCTCGGTGAAGATCGCTCCCGCCATCAGCACACCGAAGGTGAAGGCGAAGTAGGTGACCACCGGGATGAGCGCGGTGCGCAGGGCGTGCCTGCGCATGGCGACCCGGCGGGTGAGCCCCTTGGCCATCGCGGTGCGCACGAAGTCGGCGTCGAGCACGTCGAGCATCATGTTGCGCTGGTAGCGCATGTAGGCGGCGAGCTGGCCGAGGGCGAGGCTGAGGGTGGGCAGGATGAGGTGCTGCAGGCGGTCCACCAGGGTGCCCCACCAGTCGGCCTGCAGCCCGGCGGAGTACTCCCCTGAGTACAGCAGCAGCCGCATCCCGAGCAGATCGTTGATCATGACCGCGCCGATCTGCAGGATGACGGCGAGCACGACGGTGGGGATGGACAGCAGCACGAAGGCGGTGACGGTGGAGACGCGGTCGAAGATCTTGTACTGCTTCACCGCGGCGTAGGCGCCGATGGCGACCCCGCTGACGCTGCCGATCACCGCGCCCAGCACGATGAGCCGCAGGGTGACGCCGATCCTGCGCTGGACGTCGTCGTTGACGGAGGTGCCCTGTACAGTGAGGCCGAGATCGCCGGTGACGACTCCGCCGAGCCAGCGCACGTACCGCTCGGCCAGCGGATCGTTGTCGTTGAGGTTGCGCTCCGTCAGGATCATCTCGACGGCGGCCGGGTCGGGGCGCGGGGTCTGCGACTCGAAGTAGGTCCGAGCGTCCAGGCTCGTCGCGGCCAGCACATAGGCGAAACTGGTCGCCACGAATACCAGCAGAACGTAATTGGCAAGCCTGCGCAGCAGGAACTTCGCCACCCGTGTCCTCCAACCATCTACGCCATGACGGCCATACCGGGAGTCACGGTAGGCGCTCCCCCGCAGGAGAGCGGACGGCTATGGCGACTCGGCCGTCCGCGCTCCGGATGCCGAGCGTCCACGACCGCCGCCGAGGTCCGGAGGTTCCTCCGGTGCCGCGGAACGCGCAGCCGCATCCCTGAACTAGCGATGGGGTTCGTTGCCAGTTCACCCGATTGTGGGGCACGCGAAGTGGCCGTTGGCTCAATGTACCGTCACAAATCAATCACGCTCAGCGCTGAAAAGACCGGATCTAAGGTCCGGTATGCCCGATTAGCAGGGCTAGTTGCTCAATCCTTTGATCAGTGACGGCACGGCTACGTACGGGTGTGCGCCCGGCCGCGGACGGCGCGTGCGGCCGCCGCGGCCGGGCCCGGTCCGGTACGCGTCAGTCCTCGAACTCGACGAGTTCCACGTCGACGTCGAGGCCGAGCCGAATCTCCTGCCCCGGCTCCACCGGCTCGGCGTCCTGGATGCGCCGGCCGTCGACGTAGGTGCCGTTGCTGGACCCGGTGTCGGAGAGGAACAGCGTCCTGCCCTCCCAGTACAGCCGGGCGTGCTGCCGGCTGATCTGCGCGAGCTCCGCCATGCCCGGCATGTGCCGGAACTCCGGCGCTCCTCGGCCGATCTCCAGCCCTGATGAGGGGATCTCCACGATCTGGTCCAGGCTGATGATGCGCAGCCCCCAGTCGTAGGGAGGCGGCGGCGACCACGTCTGGGTGGACTCCGCCGGGGACTCCTCGGGCTCGTCGTCGGTGAACGGGTTGAAGAACTGGGTCTCCTCCCCGCTGGAGCCCTCGGGTCCGAAGGCGTCCCGGCGCCGGTGGCGACCGTCGGGGTAGTGATCCATACGGCTCCCTCGGATCTGTGTCGCCCGTTGGGCGCACCCTGCTGAGCAGTAGGTAATCTAGTCCACCCGCCCCGGCGGGCGCGCGCGCCCGGCCGGTCCGCGCTCCCGCGCCGCGCGGCCGCGTACCGGGACGAAGCCCCGCCTGGCAGACTGCGGATCATGAACTATCGCGCCGCCGAGGACCGCTACCAGCGGCTCCCCTACCGCAGGACCGGCCGCAGCGGGCTCAAGCTGCCCGTCGTCTCGCTCGGCCTGTGGCACAACTTCGGTGACGACCAGCCCCTGTCCGAGCAGCGCGCGGTGCTGCGCCGCGCCTTCGACCTGGGCGTCACCCACTTCGACCTGGCCAACAACTACGGACCGCCCGCCGGTTCGGCCGAGCGGAACTTCGGCCGCATCCTCGCCGAGGACTTCCGCCCGTACCGCGACGAGCTGATCATCTCCACCAAGGCCGGCTACGACATGTGGCCGGGCCCCTACGGCGAATGGGGCTCGCGCAAGTACCTGCTGGCCAGCCTGGACCAGTCGCTGGCCCGGATGGGCCTGGACTACGTCGACATTTTCTACAGCCACCGCTTCGACCCCGACACCCCGCTGGAGGAGACGGTCGGCGCGCTGGACCACGCCGTGCGCTCGGGCAGGGCCCTGTACGTCGGCGTCTCGTCCTACTCCGGCGAGCGCACCCGCCAGGCCGTCGGCCTGCTGCGCGAACTCGGCACGCCGCTGCTGATCCACCAGCCGTCGTACTCGATGGTGAACCGCTGGATCGAGGCGGACCTGCTCGACGTGCTCGGCGAGGAGGGCGTGGGCTGCATCGTCTTCTCGCCGCTGGCGCAGGGCCTGCTCACCGACAAGTACCTCGACGGCGTGCCGGAGGGCTCACGCGCGGCCGAGGGCAAGTCCTTCCAGCGCGGCTGGCTGTCGGAGCAGAACCTGGCGCACGTGCGGGCGCTCAACGAGCTGGCCGCCGAGCGCGGCCAGTCGCTGGCGCAGCTCGCCATCGCCTGGACCCTGCGCGACGAGCGGGTCACCTCCGCGCTGATCGGCGCCCGCACGGTCGCCCAGCTGGAGGACAGCCTCGCCGCCGCGCAGCGGCTGGAGTTCAGCGAGGACGAGCTCGCCCGCGTGGACCGGCACGCGGTGGAGCTCGGCGTCAACATCTGGCAGCGCTCCAGCGACTCCTGAGCGCGGCGGCCACCACCGCGCACGCGGCCCCCGGCGCACCGCGCCGGGGGCCGCTCGCCTGCCGCGGGGTCAGTAGACCGGCTGGTCCTGCGGGTTGTAGTCCTCGGGGAAGACCACGTCCGCGGCCGGATCGGTGACCGGGTCGGAGATGGCCAGCACGTCCAGGCCCTCCTGGATGTCGCTGGAGTAGATGTGGCCGTTGTAGTAGTACGCCGACCACGAGCCCCCGGTGACCAGCCGCTCCGCTGAGAAGGGGCCGCGCTGCCAGTAGCCGATCTCCACCGGGGCGGTGGAGTCGGTGAAGTCCCAGACCGAGACCCCGCCCTGGTACCACGCCTGCACCATGATGTCGCGGCCCTCGACCGGGATCAGCGAGCCGTTGTGGGCGACGCAGTTGGCCATCCGCGACTGCATGCGCGGGATCTTGTAGTACGCCTGGAAGCTCAGCCGCGCGTCGGCGCCCTCACCGGTGATCTCGTAGATCCCGTTGGCGCCCCGGGTCGGGCCGGTGGCCGCGTCGCAGGTGGGTGCCATGCCGCCGCCCAGTTCGTCGGTGAAGACGATCTTGGTGCCGTCGTTGTTGAAGGTGGCGGAGTGCCAGAAGGCGAAGTTCTCCTCGTCGCGCACCCGGTCGATCACCACCGGCTCCAGCGGTTCGGAGATGTCCAGCAGCAGGCCGTCGCCCATGCACGCCCCGGCGGCCAGCTCCAGCTCGGGGAAGACGGTGATGTCGTGGCAGCCGGTGCTCTCGCTGTCGGCGTCGAACAGCTCCGGCTCGGCGACCACGCTCGCCGACTCGGGGTCGTCCAGCGGGATCTCCACCACGGAGATCTTGTTGTGCGGCGGTTCGCAGCCGGGCTGGCCCGGATACGGGTCGTAGGAGGACACGTAGATGTAGGCGCTGCCGGAGTCGGGGCCGCCCGGCACCAGCGTGTTGGTGTGCGAGCCGCAGTCGGTGCGCACGTCGGAGACGTAGCGCGGGTCGGTGGGATCGCTGACGTCGAAGACGCGGATGCCCTCCCACGGCTCGGGGTCGCCCTCGCTCGCGTAGTCGGCGCCGCACTCGGAGTCGGCCATCATGTAGTCGACCGAGTAGAACAGCAGGTCGCCCGCGATGGTGACATCGCCCTGCCCGCCCGGGCAGACCACCTGGCTGAGCAGTTCGGGCGCGGCGGGGTCGGCGATGTCGTAGACCAGCAGGCCCATCTCGTTGCCGACGAAGACCCGGTCGCCCTGGAAGGCCATGTCGGTGCCGAAGGCCTCCTCGGTGTCGAAGGGCTCGGGCTTGGGGGCGTTGGCCAGCAGCTCCATGTTCGGGCTGGCCGCGATCTCCCCCGGCGCCAGCGCCGCCGTGTCGGCCGAGGGTGCGGGGCCGGCCGCCGACGGGGACGGCGCCGGCTCGACGCCGCCGCCCGTGCCGCAGCCGGCCAGGGCGACGAGCACGCCAGCGGCCAGGGCGGCGAGCGGCCGGCTCACCGGTCTCGCTAGGGGCACGGGGACCTGCCTTTCTCCGGACACGTGCGGACAGGATCATCCACGGCAGATCTGACAATACGGTCCGGACGGCACCGCTCGGACCCGCAGCGCCGCCCGCGGACGGGCCGGACCTGGCCGAAGCGGCGGAAGGGGCCCTCCGGGCGGCCTGGGCCGGCCCGGAGGGCCCCTCGCTGGTCACGCTGGAGGCGCTTGGCCTCTCAGCAGCGGCGCGGTGTCACCACCGTCCGCGGTACCGCCTTCGGACGGTGTCACCACCGTCCGCAGTACCGCCTTCGGACGGTGTCACCACCGTCCGAAGTGCTGCTGCGTCTGCGGCGTGAACTCGTCGAACCGGTAGCGCTGCGCGCCGGCCGTACGAGGGTCGCGGATGCGGAGCACGTCGAAGCCGCGGGCGATCTCGTTGGAGTAGATGTAGCCGTTGTAGTAGTACGTCGACCACGGTCCGCCGGACACCAGCCGCTCGTCGTTGACGGGGCCGCGGTCGAAGTAGGCGATCTCCTCCGGGTTGGCGGAGTCGGTGAAGTCCCACACCGAGACGCCGCCCTGGTACCAGGCCTGCACCATGATGTCGCGGTCGGGCACCGGGATCAGCGAGCCGTTGTGCGCGACGCAGTTCTCCACGTCGGCCTGGTGGCGCGGGATCTTGTAGTAGCTCTGGAAGACGAGTTCGCGGTCGTCTCCCTCGCCCTCGATGTGGTAGATGCCGTTGCCGCCCCGGTTCGGGCCCACCTCGGTGTTGCAGGTGGCCGCGCCGCCGCCGCCGAGTTCGTCCATGAAGACGAGCTTGTCGGCGTCGTTGCTGAACGTGGCGGAGTGCCAGAAGTAGAAGTTCTCGGTGTCGCGGACCTGGTCGATGACGTACGGTTCGAGCGGGTCGGAGATGTCGAGCAGGAGGCCGTCGCCCATGCAGGCGCCGGCCGCGATGTCCAGCTCGGCGTAGGCGGTGAAGTCGTGGCAGCCCGCCGTCTCGTACGAGTAGTTCCCGTCCGGGTTGCCCCCGTCGGGGAAGAAGTTCGGCTGCGCCGCCACGGCCGCGGTCTCGGGCGCGTCCACCGGCACCTCGATGATGGACACGAGGTCGTGCGGCGGCTCGCAGCCCGGAGCGCCGCGGCTGATGTCGTAGGACGAGACGTAGACGTAGTCGGTCTCGCCGTCGTCGCTCGGGATCACCGTGTGGGTGTGCGAACCGCACTGGGTGGCCACGGCCGCGACGTACTGCGGGTTGCGCTTGTCGGAGATGTCGAAGATCCGCACGCCCTCCCAGGCGGTCGCGCCGCCGGGAGCCCAGGCCGCACTCGCGCAGGACTCGCTGTCGCGCGGGTAGTCCACCGAGAAGTACAGCAGGTCGCCGCTGACGGTCACGTCGCCCTGACCGCCCGGGCACAGCACCTGGCTGACCGTGCGGGGACGGCGCGGGTTGCGGATGTCGTAGATGGTGAAGCCGTTGTAGTTGCCGGCCACGGCGTAGTCGCCGGTGAAGGCGAGGTCGGAGTTGGTGGCCGTCAGCGGGTCGGCCTTCCCGAGACTGGCCAGCAGCGTGATGTTGGCGCTCTGCTCGATGTCGTCCCCGGGCGGGGTGTCGGCGGTGCTGGCCGAGCCGGGGACGGTCGCGACGGTGAACACCATGGCGAGGGCACTCAGCACCACGGCGGCGGCGCTTCCGGCGCGCCGCCGCAGGGACCGTCTTGAGGACGGTGCTGAGGACGGTGGCATGCGGGTTCTCCTCTCAATCACGCACAGGACGTGAAATGAATGCGACGATACGGGTACGAACCCGTTCTGACCAGACACCCGCTCCCCCGACCGGAGCGGTACCGGGACGTTGCCCCAGGTGACCTGCGGTATGTGACCGGGAATGGACGCGATGTGATCAATATGATCTGGACACCGCCGCCGTCCGCGGAGTAGAAGGTGGCAGCGGTGCGGACCTACGGAGGGAGCCGGGTGGGATCAGCTCGGACGGTGGCGGCGGTGGTGCTGGCGGCGCTCTGCCTGGGGGCCGCGGGATGCGCTGCCGAGGAACCGGACCCCGACGCCGTGCCGGTGCTCAACCCCGGCGCGCCCGGCGACAGCCCGCAGCCCGCCGACCCCGAGCGGATCGAGGAGCTGAACGACCCGATCCAGCACAACGAGGCCGACGTGGAGTACATGCGGGCGATGATCGCCCACCACGGCCAAGCGCTGGAGATGACCGCGCTCGTGCCCGACCGGGCCGAGGACGACGGCGTCGTGGCGATCGCCGAGCGGATCGAGGCGGCCCAGGGCCCCGAGATCGACGCCATGGACGCGTGGCTGGAGAACAATGTCTACCAGCACGCCCGCGCGAACCCCAACCACCGCAACTACTGCGGACTGGACGGCGCCGCCGACCACCACGGCAATACCGACTGCGATCCCGTCGACCACTCCGCCATGCCGGGGATGATCACCCCGGAGCAGCTCGCCGATCTGGAGGCGGCCGAGGGCGCCGCCTTCGACGAGCTGTTCGTGCAGCTGATGATCGCCCACCACGAGGGGGCGATCGAGATGGCCCAGGACCTCCTGGTGGAGGGGCGCGACACCCAGGCCAGGCAGATGGCCGCCGACGTGGTCGCCGACCAGACCGCCGAGATCGCCCGGATGCACGAGCTGCCGGGCGGCTGAGCCGCGGCGGACCGCCTCAGAACAGCACCGACATGAAGGTGCCGACCTCGGTGAAGCCCACCCTGCGGTAGGTGGCGCGCGCCGCGGTGTTGTAGTCGTTGACGTAGAGGGTGACCACCGGCGCGATCGAGGTCTGCGCCGCGGCGACCACGGCGGCCATGCCGTGCACCGAGTGGCGGCGGCCGCGCTGCTCGGGCCGCACCCACACGCCCTGCACCTGGCAGGCCTGCGGGGTGACCGCGCCGATCTCGGCCTTGAAGGTGACATCGCCGTCGTCGAAGCGGGCGAAGGAGCGGCCCTTCCTGATCAGCTCCTCCACCCGGGCCCGGTAGAGCGCGCCGCCGTCGCCGCCGCTGTCGGGGGCGACGCCGACCTCCTCGGTGAACATGGCGACGCAGGCGGGCAGCAGCACCGGCAGCTCGGTGGGCCGGACCCGGCGCACCCGCGGATCGGCGGTGACCGCGGGCGCCGCGGAGATCGCCAGGACCGGCTGGCGGCCGCGCACCGCGCGGGCCGGCCCCCAGTACGGGCGGAGCAGCTCCCACATCGGCGCGACGGCGCGGACGTCGCCGACGATCGAGGAGCAGCGCCGGCCGCGCCAGCGGGCGTGCTCGGCGAAGAGCCGGACGGCGTCGGGCGTGGCCTGGATCGGGATCAGGTTGGCGCCCGCGTAGCAGAGCGAGACCAGGCGGTCGCCCTTCAGGAAGCCCCAGACCTCGCCGCCGAGCCGGTGGGGGTCCAGCCCGGCCGCACGGACCCGCGACGCGACGAAGACGTTCGCGATCGGGTCCTGGTCGAGGATGTCCAGGACACGGTCCAGGTCGTCCTCGGCCAGCACCCGCACCGGAGAGGTGCGCAGCACGACCATCACCAACCATCGCGGCGGTGCGCGCCGGTCGTCGGCGCGCTGGTCACCTCAGCCTAAGCGACGGCGGGGGCGGGCGGCCCGGCGGCCGCGCCGCCGGCTCAGCCGACCGAGACGGTCGGCTCGCCGCTGGCGCCCTCGGCCTGCATCTGCTCGGCCAGCCGCATGGCCTCTTCGATCAGGGTTTCCACGATGCGCGACTCCGGCACCGTCTTGACGACCTCGCCCTTGACGAAGATCTGGCCCTTGCCGTTGCCGGAGGCGACGCCGAGGTCGGCGTCGCGCGCCTCGCCGGGGCCGTTCACCACGCAGCCCATGACGGCCACCCGCAGCGGCACCTCCAGGCCGTCCAGGCCGGCGGTGACCTCCTCGGCGAGGGTGTAGACGTCGACCTGCGCGCGGCCGCAGGAGGGGCAGGAGACGATCTCCAGCCCGCGCTCGCGCAGCCCCAGCGACTCCAGGATGGCGTTGCCGACCTTGACCTCCTCGGCGGGCGGCGCGGACAGCGAGACGCGGATGGTGTCGCCGATGCCCTCGGCCAGCAGCGCGCCGAAGGCGACGGAGGACTTGATGGTGCCCTGGAAGGTGGGTCCCGCCTCGGTGACGCCGAGGTGCAGCGGGTAGTCGCAGGCCGCGGCGAGCTGCCGGTACGCCTTGATCATCACGACGGGGTCGTGGTGCTTGACGGAGATCTTGATGTCGCGGAAGCCGTGCTCCTCGAAGAGCGAGCACTCCCACAGCGCCGACTCCACCAGCGCCTCGGGGGTGGCCTTGCCGTACTTCTCCAGCAGCCGCTGGTCCAGCGAGCCGGCGTTGACGCCGATCCGGATCGGGGTGCCGGCCGCCTGCGCGGCCCGGGCGATCTCGCCGACCTTGTCGTCGAACTTCTTGATGTTGCCCGGGTTCACCCGCACGGCGGCGCAGCCGGCGTCGATGGCGGCGAAGACGTAGCGGGGCTGGAAGTGGATGTCGGCGATGACCGGGATCTGCGACTTCTTCGCGATGATCGGCAGCGCGTCGGCGTCGTCCTTGCTGGGCACCGCGACCCGGACGATCTGGCAGCCCGAGGCGGTCAGCTCGGCGATCTGCTGGAGGGTGGCGTTGATGTCAGAGGTCACGGTGGTGGTCATGGACTGCACCGAGACGGGCGCGTCGCCGCCCACGGGGACGTTCCCGACCATGATCTGCCGCGACTTGCGCCGCCGCGCGATCGGTTCCGGGCGCACACCCGGCATTCCCAGCTGGACAGTCACGATCTTCCCTCCACGTGTTCAACGGGGACTCAGGAGGTCACCGGCGGACGGCATGCCCATCGCGGTCGATCCGCGTCAACGGCACCATTTCGCGGGATACGGCCCAATCACGAAGCGTACCGGGTCGACCGGGCGCACCTGGCCGGTTCCAGCGAAGACGACGCTCAGCGGTCGCATGTCGTTCACCCACAGTCACCATTGGGATGACTTGCCGCATTCCGGACCGTCCACGAACCGCTACTGGACGAGCCGGATCGGGTTCACGATGTCGGCGACCAGCACCAGCAGCGAGAACGCGATGAACACGATCGCCACCACGTAGGCGACGGGCATCAGCTTGGCCACGTCGAAGGGGCCGGGGTCGGGGCGGCGGAACAGCCGGGCCGTCCAGCGCCTGACCGACTCCCACAGCGCCCCGGCGATGTGGCCGCCGTCCATCGGCAGCAGCGGAATCATGTTGAACAGGAAGAGCGAGAGGTTGAACGCGGCCAGCAGGTTCACCATGATCAGCGCGCGGTCCAGCACCGGGATCTCCTGGGCCAGGATCTCGCCGCCGATCCGCGAGGCGCCCACGATGCCCACCGGCGACTCCAGGTCGCGCTCCTCGCCCTGGAAGGCGGCCCCCCACAGCCCGGGGATCCGCGAGGGCAGCTCGATCAGGGCGTCGAAGGTCATGCCGACGTATCCGGCCATCGTCTCGGCGGCGGCCGCCGGGGAGAGCCGGACGTAGTCGTAGGTCGGGACGATGCCGAGGAAGCCGGCCTCGACGTAGGAGCCCTCGACCGGGTTGCCGTACTCGTCGAGCTCGACCACCTGGTTGCTGATCAGCGACGGGGTGAGGGTCAGCGTCTCGCCGCCGCGGACCACCTGCATCTCGGTGGGGCCGCTCAGGCCGCGGATCGCCTGCTGGAGGTCGGTCCAGCTCTCGATGGGCCGCCCGTCCATCGACACGATCCGGTCGCCCGGGCGCAGGCCCACCTCGGCCGCGGGGGTCGGCGGCGCGTCGTCCGGGCAGTCCTGGCCGGCCTCGGCCGCCGGCACGGCGCACTCGCTGACGACGCCGACCACGGTGGTCGGCCCGAACTGGCCGAAGCCCATCAGCACGACCGAGAAGAGGCCGATGGCCAGGATCAGGTTCATCACCGGCCCGGCCGCCATCACGATGACGCGCTTCCAGGGGCGGCGGGTGTAGAACAGCCGCTTCTCGTCGCCGGGCTCCAGGTCCTCGAAGGACGCCTGCCTGGCGTCCTCGATCATCGCCCGCCACGGGGAGCTGCTGCGCTGCTTGAGCTTGCCGTCGTCGCCGGGCGGGATCATCCCGACCATGCGGATGTAGCCGCCCATCGGGATGGCCTTGATGCCGTACTCGGTGTCGCCGCGCTTGGTGGACCACAGGGTCTTGCCGAAGCCGACCATGTACTGGGTCACCTTGATGCCGAACAGCTTGGCGGTGGAGAGGTGGCCGAGCTCGTGCCAGGCGATCGAGAACAGCAGCCCGATCACGAAGATCACGATCCCCAGCGTGGTGAGCACCGCTTCCATTGGTCCAGACCTCCGTGCCCGCAGGCGGCTTGCCGGGCGCTCCCGGCCGGCGGGTCAGCCCGTACGGCGCGCGATCTCCCCCGCGACCCGGCGCGCCCACGCGTCGGCGGCGAACACGTCGTCCAGGGTCGGCCGTCCAACGCCGGATTCCTGATGTTCCGACACTACCCGTGCGACGGTGTCCACGATGCCCGGGAAGCGCAGCCGCCCGGCGAGGAACTCCGCCACGCACACCTCGTTGGCGGCGTTGTACACGGCCGGGAAGGTGCCGCCGGCCGCGCCCACCTCGCGGGCGAGTTCGACGGCCGGGAAGGCGTCGTCGTCCAGCGGCAGGAACTCCCAGGTGTGGGCGAGGGTCCAGTCGACCGGGGAGGCGGCGCCCGGCACCCGGTCGGGCCAGGCCAGCGCGAGGGCGATCGGCAGCCGCATGTCGGGCGGGCTGGCCTGGGCCAGGGTGGAGCCGTCGACGAACTCGACCATGGAGTGCACCACCGACTGGGGGTGCACCACGGCGTCGATGCGGTCGAAGGGGAGGTCGAAGAGCAGGTGCGCCTCGATGATCTCCAGGCCCTTGTTGACCAGGGTCGCGGAGTTCACCGTGATGACCGGGCCCATGGACCAGGTGGGGTGGTTCAGCGCCTGCTCGGCGGTGACCTCGGCCAGCTCGGCCCGGCTGCGGCCGCGGAAGGGCCCGCCGCTGGCGGTGACGACGAGCCGGCTGACCTCGCGTCCGGCCGCGCCCCGCAGGCACTGCGCCAGCGCGGAGTGCTCGGAGTCGACCGGCACGATCTGGCCGGGCGCGGCGGCGGCGCGCACCAGCGGGCCGCCGATGATCAGCGACTCCTTGTTGGCCAGCGCCAGCGTGCTCCCGGCGCCCAGCGCGCTCAGCGTGGACGACAGGCCCAGGGCGCCGGTGATGCCGTTCAGCACCACGTCGCAGGGCCGGGCCGCCAGCTCGGTCACGCCCTCGGGCCCGGCCAGCAGCTCGGGCGGGGCCAGGCCGGCCTCCTTGGCGGCGTCGGCCAGCGCACCGGACAGCTCGGCCGCGCGGCCGGCGTCGGCCACGGCGACCGCCGCGACGCCCAGCCGCACCGCCTGCTCCACCAGCAGGTCGGGATTGCCGCCGCCCGCGGCCAGCCCCACCACCCGGAAGCGGTCCGGATTGCGCAGCACCACGTCGACGGCCTGCCGCCCGATCGAGCCGGTCGAACCGAGGAGCACGATGTCACGGCGGGCCGGGGCGGGGGGTTCGGGGTGCGGGTCTGCGGTGGGAGGCACGGCACCCATTGTGGCGGACCGGGCGGACCGCCGGGGCCCGGGCCGAGAGGCCCGCCCCGCAGGGCACCGACATTCACCCGAAGTAGCGGACCGGACGCACTCCGTAGGCCATAATCAAGGCCCATGAATCCGCCCGTCCTGTCCACGCTGGTGGCGGGAGCCGCCAGCGCCGTGTTCGCGGTGACCGGCGCGCCCCTTCCGGTTTCCCCCGCCGCCTCCCCCGCGCCGTCCTCGTCCGCGGCCGCCGCCCCGGCCGCCGCGCCCGAGCGCGGCACCGGGCCGGCCGCCGCCGCGGCGGCCCCGCCCGAGGGCGCGGTCGTGCACAGCACCGGCGACGGCGGCGGCCCCGCGGACGTGCTGGCGTACTGGACGCCCGAGCGGATGGCCGAGGCGACCCCGCTCGACCTGGCCACCGGGCTGACCGGCGGCGCCACGGACACGGTGCGCGGGCTGCTGGACTCCGAGCGGGAGCAGCAGGCCGAGGGCGCGGACGCCTCCCGCGTCCGCGAGCAGACCGACGGCTCGATCTGGCCGGGCGGCGGCCGGGTGACCAGGACCGTGGGCCGGGTCTTCCTCACCATCGCCGGGCGCGACTTCGTCTGCTCGGCGGCCGTGGTCGACGCCGCGAACCGCGACACGGTGATCACCGCCGGCCACTGCCTCAAGAACGGCCGGGGCGCCTGGGCCGACAACTGGACCTTCGTGCCCGGCTACACCGACGGCCGCGAGCCCTACGGCAGCTACGTCGCCCGCGACATGGCCGTGCCGCGCGGCTGGGCCGAGCAGGCCGACGACGACTACGACTTCGGCTTCGCCGTGCTGCACCGCAGCGGGCGGCGGCACGTCGCCGACAGGGTCGGCTCGCACCCCCTGGCCTTCGAGCGGCCGGCCGGCGACCAGGTGTACGCCTTCGGCTATCCGTCCCGCCGGCCCTACAGCGGCGACGATCTCGTGTACTGCGCCGGGCGGAGCTTCCGCGACACCGCAGGCACCTCCGACTACGGGATGGGCTGCGCGATGACCTCGGGGTCCAGCGGCGGCCCGTGGTTCGCCGATTTCGACCCGGCCTCGGGTGAGGGCGTGATCATGTCGGTCGTCAGTTTCAAGTACAGCGACGATCCGCGCACCCAGTACGGCCCGTTCCTCGGCCCCGAGGCGCGCGAACTGCACGCCTATGCCGCGCGCCTCTGAGACTGCCGCAAGCCGCCCGGCCGAACGCATCGCACACAATTCGGAAATTCCACCGGAAACCGGCTCTGACCAGCATGTTCGACACTCCACAGAATGACGCGTTGCCGATAATTTACCGGACTACCGGACAATTTCACGCCCAGGTACTGGTCAGTGCGGGGCAAGGGTCTGATTGAATGGCGTCCGGGGATATAGCCAATCCGCTGTACCGTCCTAACTACGGGGGGAACGGACGTTGAGCGGTCAAACCGTCATGCGCGAGATCAGTGAATCGGACATCGGCTACATCGTGGACGCGGACGACCTGACACCGGCCCAACTCGCCGGCGACGCCTGTGTGGTCTGCCATGTGCGCTGGCCTCGGCCGCGCCATCGAATCGGGTCGCTGCCCAACGGCCGGCCCGCCCGCGGCTGCGGAGAATGCGCGGGCGCCATTTCGGACTATTTGCGGCGAAACGACGGAATTGTCGCGGTCGGTCGGCCGGTCGCCGTCTATTAGCGGCGGCCGCACCGCCGGTGCGCACAGGCGGACGTCCCGGGCTCTGGGGGGGTTAGAGCCCGGGACGTCCCTCTGTACAGCACACCCGCTTCCGTAGGGGGAGGAGGATAGCGAGCGCGCCTTATCCGGATGATGTTGTGGGGCCGCCGGGTCGTCCGAGGGGCAGGGGACGCCGGGATCGGCTCGGCGCCGCCCTCCAGCGGCACCGTAAAAGTTCCAGTGCTCCCACCTTACGCGATGGCAACGTTGTCGCGCCACGCTGCATACAGAACCGGTTCCACGGAGTGCCCGGCGGCGGGCCGTGCGGCCGCAGGGCGAAGGCTCTGAGCTGCCATCCGGCATAAGCGGGCCGCCCAATTTGCGGAAAGAAATCTTTGCCCCGCAGGCATAAACGGCCGACCGGAGCGGTACTTCTTTACCCGACGGCGAACGCGCTTCACCCCCCGAGAAGCGCGTTCGCCGTCGTTTCGGCCCGGCTCAGCCGCCGGGCAGTACGCCCAGGGTCTGCGCGGCCATCCCCGGCGCGAAGAGCAGCAGCGCGAAGCGCGCGGTGCGCCCCACCATGCAGACCGCCACGAACCAGCCCACGTGCATCCGCACGCTGCCGGCGAGCACGCTCGTCACCATCAGCGGCGGCAGCCCCGCGAAGGCGCTGAGCAGCATCAGCCCACCGGTCCACACCGGCCGGCCGTGCGCCGCCTCCCGCCAGCGGTCGACCCGCTCCGTCCAGCGGCCGGGCCGCTCGGCCTTGCGACGCAGCCACGGCAGCCGCAGCACGCCCCGGCCGACGTAGTAGTAGGCGAGCTTGCCGACGACCTGGCCGGCGCCGACCGCCAGCGCCAGCGGCACCAGCAGCGCCGGGTCCACCACGGCGCCCATCACCACGACATAGCCCTCTACCGCGAGCAGCGGCACCAGTGCGGCCGCCGCCCCGTAGACGAAGGTCCCCGCGATCTCCAGCACCGTGCCCCTGTCCGCCGCCCGTGTCCCGCACCGCCCTCCGGCGCGGGCGCCTCAGGCCGCTCCCCCGCGCTCGTGCCGCTCCAGCGCCGCGGCCACCTCCTCCAGCAGGGCGTCGACCGCGGCGGTGTCGTAGCCGGGGCGCAGTCGGGTGGTGCTGAAGCGGGTGGCGCGGACCTGGGCCGCGTTCAGCGGCTGGGGGTCGGTGCCGCGCAGCGTGCGCACCACCCGGTCGAGGAAGGTGTCGACGTCCTGCTCGTCATAGCCCTCGCGGAAGCGGGTGGTCGGGAACTGCGAGCGCTCGACGCGGTCGGACAGCTCCCACAGCGCCGAGGAGACGGGGACGCGCCTGGGCTCGCGGCCGCCGCGCTCGCCCCCCTCCAGCCGCGCGATGTACACGCCGATCAGCCGGTCGACCGTCTGGGGATCGTAGCCGCGCAGCACGTAGGGGAAGCGCACGGCCTGCACCTCCGCGATGGTGACGGGGAAGGCGTTCTCCAGCCCGGCGAGCGTCGCCTCCGTGCGCTGGATGAACGCGTCCACCGCCGTGGGCTCGTAACCGCGCAGCACGAGCGGGATCTGCGGTGTCCGCTGTGGTGGGGAAGGGGGCGTATTTTCCACGTCTGGCATTCTGTCACGGCTGTGCCGTGGATCACCGGTCATGATCGGCCGACAGCGGACTCAGCCCCGGCCCCTGCCCCGCGCCTCAGCGCTCCGCGGCCGCCAGCTGGCCGCAGGCGCCGTCGATCTCGCGGCCGCGGGTGTCGCGCACCGTGACGGCGATGCCGTGGTCCTCCAGCGCGCGCACGAAGGCGCGCTCGTCCTCCGGCCGCGAGGCGGTCCACTTCGAACCGGGGGTGGGGTTCAGCGGGATCAGGTTGACGTGCGCGAGCCGGCCGCGCAGCAGCCGGCCGAGCAGCTCGGCCCGCCAGACCTGGTCGTTGATGTCGCGGATCAGGGCGTACTCGATCGAGACGCGGCGGCCGCTGGTCTCGGCGTACCGCCAGGCCGCGCCCAGCACCTCCTCGACCTTCCAGCGGTTGTTCACCGGCACCAGTTCGTCGCGCAGTTCGTCGTCGGGGGCGTGCAGCGAGACGGCGAGCCGCACCGACAGCCCCTCGGCGGCCAGCCGGTCGATCGCCGGCACCAGCCCGACGGTGGAGACGGTGACGCCGCGCTGGGAGATGCCCAGGCCGTGCGGGGCCGGGTCGGTGAGCCGCCGGACCGCGCCGAGCACCGCCCGGTAGTTGGCCAGCGGCTCCCCCATGCCCATGAAGACGATGTTGCTGATCCGGCCGGGCCCGCCGGGGACCTCACCGCGGGCGAGCGCCCGGGAGCCCGCGACCACCTGCTCCACGATCTCGGCCGTGGAGAGGTTGCGGGTGAGACCGGCCTGCCCGGTGGCGCAGAACGGGCAGTTCATCCCGCATCCGGCCTGCGAGGACACGCACATGGTGACGCGGTCGGGATAGCGCATCAGCACCGACTCCACCAGCGCGCCGTCGAAGGCCCGCCACAGCGACTTGCGGGTGCTGCCGCGGTCGGCGGTGCTCTCCCGCACCGGGGTGAGCAGCGGCGGGAGCAGCTGCTCGGCGAGGCGCTCGCGGACGGCCGCCGGAAGGTCGGTCATCTCGGCCGGGTCGCTGACGAGCCGGGCGAAGTAGTGCCGGGCCAGCTGCTCGGCCCGGAAGGGCTTCTCGCCGAGCTCGGCCACTGCCGCGCGGCGCCCCTCGGGGTCGAGGTCGGCGAGGTGCCGCGGCGGCTTGGCGCGGCGCGGGGCGATGAAGGTCAGCTCGGCAGGCATAGTCCCTTCAGTCTGCCACCGCGCCCGGAGTGTTCGGTCCGGTCGCCCGCCGCCGCGGGGAGCCGGCGCGGCCGCTACTCGGTGTCGTCGCCGGCGGCCAGCAGCGGTTCGAGGGTGAGCCCGGGGTTCTCCCGGCGGACGACGCGCAGCCGCCAGCGGTCGCTGAACAGGGCCAGCAGCTCGCCGTCGAGGCGGCGGCGCAGCACCTCGGCGCCGGGCAGCACCGCGAGCTTGGGCGCCGAGTCGGCGTCGGTGCGCCGGGCCAGCGAGTAGCCCAGGGTGTTCAGCTCGATCGGCGAGCGGAACTCGTGCTCCATGCGGTGCTTGACCACGTCGAACTGGAGCGGCCCCACCGCGGCGAGCACCGGCGCCTGCTCGCCGCGGACGTCGGAGGTGAGCACCTGCACCACGCCCTCGGTGTCGAGCTGCTCGATGCCGCGCTGGAACTGCTTGTAGCGGCCGCTGTCGACCGCCCTGGCCACCGCGAAGTGCTCGGGGGCGAAGCTCGGGATGGGCGGGAACTCCACCTTGGGGCCGTCGAACAGGGTGTCGCCGACCCGCAGCGCGGTGGCGTTCACCAGCGCGATCACGTCGCCGGGGTAGGCGGTGTCGATGGTCTCGCGCTCGCGGCCGAACACGGCCTGGGCGTACTTGGTGGCGAAGGGGCGGCCGGTGGCGGCGTGGGTCAGCACCATGCCGCGCTCGAAGCGACCCGAGCAGACCCGGACGAAGGCGACGCGGTCGCGGTGCGCCCGGTCCATGTTCGCCTGCACCTTGAACACCAGGCCGGAGAAGGGGGCGTCGACGGCGCGCTCGCGGCCGGCCGCGTCATGCGGGGCGGAGGGCGGCGGAGCCAGCTCGACCAGGGTGCGCAGCAGCTGGGCCACCCCGAAGTTGGGCAGGGCCGCCCCGAACAGGACCGGGGTGGACTCGCCCTCCAGGAAGGACTTGAGGTCGAGGTCGGCGCCGATGGCGGTGAGGAGGTCCAGCTCCTCGTTGGCCTGTACCCAGGCCGGGCCGTCGGCCTCCAGCGCCTCCTCGGGCGTGAGCGGGGTCTCCACGGCGCGGTGGGCGCCGCCCGGGGTGCGCCGCTGCTTGACGTAGCCGCCCTCGCGGCGGTCGATCAGGCCGCGGAAGTCGCCGGCGATGCCCACCGGCCAGTTCAGCGGGGTGGGCCGCAGCCCGATGCGCTGCTCGATCTCGTCCAGCAGCTCCAGCGGCTCGCGGCCGGGGCGGTCCCACTTGTTGACGAAGGTGATCACCGGGGTGCGGCGGCTGCGGCAGACGTCGAACAGCTTCAGCGTCTGCGCCTCCAGGCCCTTGGCGGAGTCCAGCAGCATGATCGCGCAGTCGACGGCGGCCAGCACCCGGTAGGTGTCCTCGGAGAAGTCGGCGTGGCCGGGGGTGTCCAGCAGGTTCAGCACGCACCCGCCGTAGTCGATGCGCAGCGCCGCAGAGGTGATGGAGATGCCGCGCGACTGCTCCATCTCCATCCAGTCGGAGGTGACGCCCGACCGGCCCGCCTTGCCGTGCACCGCACCCGCCTGGGTGATCGCGCGGGCGTGCAGGGCCAGCGCCTCCGTCAGCGTCGACTTGCCCGCGTCGGGGTGGCTGATCACCGCGAAGGTACGCCGCCGCGCGGCCTCGCCGCCGACCGACGCGGCTCCGTCGGCGTCGCTCATCGGGGATCACACTCCAGAGGGTTCGTCGCTGCGGCCGGGGGACAGAGGGCCGAGGGGGTTCGGCGGCCAGGGTGCGGCGCGCCCGCCGCCGGCGTCCGCCCCGCCTGCGAATCTACCTCAGCGCCGGGGCCCGTTCCGCCTGCTGCGCCGAGCCCGGCGCGACGGATCGTCTCCTCGCGATAACCCGCTATTCACGCTTCTCCCAGCGAGAAGGAGCCGGTCAGGACTACATTCGGTAGCCGAGGGGGCGTTCGCGGGGCTGGTCCGGCGCCCGCCTCGCCCGTCCGGCCTTCGTGCGGCCCTCGTCCGCCGCTCGTCCGGGGCCGGCTACCTTCATCCGGCTCTACCGAGAACCCACACCACCACGGGGGAAGCCATGCCCACCTATCGCGTCCAACTCACCGACGGCACCCAGCGCACCGTGGACGCCCTGCGCGTGCGCGCCGACAGCCGGAGCCTGCTGCTGGAGAACCGCACCGCCGGGGTGTGGAGCCCGGTGCTCTGCCTCGGCCTGGACCAGGTCAGCCGGGTGCAGCGCCGGCTCAACGAGTCCGACGGCAGCTGGACCTGGCTCACCGAGTCGGTGCCCTCGGCGGTCACCGGCATCAAGTCCTGGGCCTGACGGCTCCTCGACGGCCGCGGGCGTCCGGACATGGCCGCACGCGCCCGCGCCGCGCCCGCCGGCCGCGAGCGGGGCTCAACTACAGTGCAGCATGTGCGCACCCGTGACTCCAGACGCTCCCGGTGACCGTTCCCCGGGTGCTGTTCGACCAGAGCAGCCCGTACCGCAGCCGCCGCCTGGTCATCGAGTACGACGGCACCACCACCGCCGCCTACCTGCTCGACGACCGCGGTGAAGTGGTGGTCCCGGTCTGGCTGGCCAACCACCGCCCCGCGCCGTCCGACGGCGAGGCCGCCCGCCGCTGGTCCGGCGAGGCGCCCGCGATGCCGGCCGAGCACACCCGCCATCCCGGCGGCCGCCCGCCGCTGGACACCACCCGCCTGGAGGTGGTCTGGTTCGAGGAGGGCGACGGTGTCGCGGTGCTGGAGGAGGGCGCGCTGCTCGCGGTGGTCCCCGGCTGGGCCGACGCCTCGGCGGGCGAACCCGGCTACGCCAGGGACGCCCTCGGCGACACCCCCTTCGCTCGCGAGCTGGCGCCGATGGAGAAGCGCTTCGCCGAACGGGTCGAGCGTTCCCGGGCCTTCTGGCGGTGGCGGCGCCACCCCGACTCCTGGCCCCAGGTGCAGGTCTCGGTGCTGCGCCATCTGGAGGAGCACGTCATCGGCCCCTCGGGCCGCTACTGGGAGGCGGGCACCGAGCAGCCGCCCCGGGTGGCCGTCACCGAGCGCAGGGCGGCGCCGTGGCGGCCCTACACGGTGCTGAGCACGGTCGGCATGTGCGCGCAGCGGATGCCGGCGGTGGAGCGCTACCACGACGACGTCCGGCCGCACGCCCGCGTCGAGCTGGCGCTGGCCACCACCCAGCCGAGCGAGAACGCGCTGCAGGTGTTCCTCTGGCTGGCGAAGTACCCGTGGCGGGCCGTCACCTGGTTCGGCCCCGGGCACCGGGTGAAGTGGTACCTCGACCCGAGCAGCTTCCCGCTCGGCTCCGGCTACGCCGGGGTGCTGATGCTGGACGACCCGTCCATGCTGGCCGGGCCCGAGGTGCCGGAGACCGCCGGCTTCGAGGTGGCCGGCGACCCGGTGCGCTGGCTCTGGCTGGTCCCCGTCACCCAGGCCGACCGGGAGCTGGCGCGCGAGGCCGGCGCCGCCGAGCTGACCCGGCGGCTGGCCGAGCAGGGCCGCGGCTGGGTGGTGACCTGAGCGCCGCCGCTAGCCCGGAGGCAGGGTGAGGGCGAGGAACAGCCAGGCCATCGGGGCGGTGATCAGCAGCGCGTCCACCCGGTCCAGCAGCCCGCCGTGCTCGGGCAGGAAGGACCCCATGTCCTTGATGCCGAGGTCGCGCTTGATGGAGGACTCCACCAGGTCGCCGAGGGTGGCGATCACCGCGACGGCCAGGCCGAGCAGCACGCCCAGCCACGGCGGGCCGCCCAGCATCAGCGCCACGCACAGCGCACCGGCGACCGCGCAGCTCAGGGCGGAGCCGGCGAAGCCCTCCCAGGTCTTCTTCGGGCTGATCGTCGGAGCGAGCCGGTTCCGGCCGAACAGGATGCCGGCGAAGTAGCCGCCGATATCGCTGCAGATCGTCACGATGACGAAGGTCAGGAAGCGCACCGGGCCGTCCGCGGGCGCGGCGAGCAGCAGCATCCAGAAGCCGACCAGGAAGGGCACGTACACGGCGGCGAAGACCCCGGCCGTCACATCGCGCACGTAGCCGTTGGCGGGGCCGGGCAGCCGCCAGATCATCACCACGACGACGGTGACGACCAGGGCGGCGGTGAGCCCGGTCGTCCCGGACACGTAGGCGGTGACCGCCATCGCCGCGCCGCCCGCGGCCACCGGCACCACCGCGAGGTGGATGCCGCGCGCGCCGAAGGCCCGTTTGAGCTCCCACAGCGCCAGCACCTGGCCGATGCCCACCACGGCGACCAGCGCCGCCGGCGCGAACAGCACCGGGATGAGGATCAGGGCGCCGAGCGCCAGGCTGGTGGCGACCGCGACCGGCAGGTTCCGACCGGTTCGGATGCGCGGAGCCGACGTCTTGCCCGACGCTCCGTCTCCGGCTTCGGGCGGGATCTCTGCCAAGCCGCTAGACCTCGAGCAGCTCGGATTCCTTGTGCCGCAGAAGCTCGTCGACCTGCGCGACGTACTTGTGCGTGAGGTCGTCGAGCTCCTTCTCCGCGCGCCGGACCTCGTCCTCGCCGGCTTCGCCGCCCTTGACCAGCTTCTCCAGCGCGTCCTTGCCGTTGCGGCGGATGTTGCGGATGGAGATGCGGCTGTCCTCGGCCTTGGTGCGGGCCAGCTTGACGTAGTCCTTGCGGCGCTCCTCCGACAGCTCGGGGAAGACCACCCGGATGATGTGGCCGTCGTTGGCGGGGTTCACCCCGAGGTCGCTGTCGCGGATGGCGCGCTCGATCGCGGGCAGGGAGCTGCGGTCGAAGGGCGAGACCACGACCATGCGGGGCTCGGGGACCTGGAAGGAGGCGAGCTGGTTGATCGGGGTGAGGGTGCCGTAGTACTCGGCCACGATCTTGTTGAAGGTGGCGGGGCTGACCCGGCCGGTGCGGATCCCGGCGAAGTCCTCCTTGGCGACCACGACGGCCTTCTCCATCTTCTCCTCGGCCTCGAGGAGGG
Source organism: Allonocardiopsis opalescens (assembly GCF_003002095.1). Classification (GTDB taxonomy): domain Bacteria; phylum Actinomycetota; class Actinomycetes; order Streptosporangiales; family Streptosporangiaceae; genus Allonocardiopsis; species Allonocardiopsis opalescens. Next base: position 158,980 of record NZ_PVZC01000009.1, read on the forward strand.
TTTCATCGATCATTTCGGCTCCCGTGCGTCGCGTTGTCTGCAAGGTCCTACTCGTCAGCCGGACACACCAGCGTGCCGATCTTCTCACCACGGACGGCCCGCACGATGTTGCCCTGACCCATGAGGTCGAAGACCACGATCGGCATTCCATTATCCATGCACAGGCTCACCGCCGTGGCGTCCATCACCTTCAGGCCGCGGGTGAGCACCTCGTTGTAGTCGAGGCGGTCGAACTTCACGGCGTCGGGGTGGGTGCGGGGGTCGGCGTCGTAGACGCCGTCGACCTGGGTGCCCTTGAGCACCGCCTCGGCGCCGATCTCCAGGGCGCGCTGCGCGGCGGTGGTGTCGGTGGAGAAGAACGGGGCGCCGAGACCGGCCCCGAAGATGACCACGCGCCCCTTCTCCAGGTGCCGGATGGCACGGCGCGGGATGTACGCCTCGGCGACCTGGCCCATGGTGATGGCGGTCTGCACGCGGGTGTCGACCCCGCGCTTCTCCAGGAAGTCCTGGAGGGCGAGGCAGTTGATGACGGTGCCGAGCATGCCCATGTAGTCGGCGCGGGAGCGGTCCATCCCGCGCTCGGACATGGCGGCGCCGCGGAACATGTTGCCGCCGCCCACCACCACGGCCACCTGCACGCCCTGCTTGACTACCGAGACGATCGAGGACGCGACGTGGGCCACCACGTCGGGGTCGATGCCCAGCGACTCACCGCCCGCGAAGGCCTCGCCGGAGAGCTTCAGCACCACCCGGTTCCAGCCGTGTGTACCGGCTGCGGACGACGCGAACTCTTCGGACTCCTCCAGGCCGTGCGGTGCGCCGGATGCGATCTCTCCCACGGTGGGCCCCCTTCTGCGGTTCTTGGCGATGTGTGGCGGTCGGCCCCCGCCCGGGGCCGCTTCGCGGCGGCCGGGCGGTGGACCGGGGGAGCCGGCCGGGAGGGACGGCCCCGCCGCGAGCGGGGCCGCCCTTTCCGTGCGTACGAACCGGCCGGTCACTACCCTGCTTACCGCCGTGCGCGGATTTGGAACACCGGCGCGGCGGAGCGGCAGGCTAGGACTGGCCGACCTTGAACCGGGCGAAGCGGACGACCTGCACGCCCGCCGCATCCAGGACCTTCTGGACGGTCTTCTTGTTGTCCTTCACGAACGGCTGCCCGAGGAGGGTGAAGTCCTTGAAGTAGCCGTTCACCCGGCCCTCGACGATCTTCGGCAGGGCCTGCTCGGGCTTGCCCTCCTCACGGGCGGTCGCCTCGGCGATCCGGCGCTCGTTGGCGACCGTCTCCTCGGGCACGTCGTCCTTGGAGAGGTACTTGGGCGCCAGCGCGGCGATCTGCTGGGCGATGTCCTTGGCCACCTCCGGCGCGGGGGTGTCCAGTTCCAGCAGCACGCCCAGGCTCGGGGGCAGGTTGGCGTCGGCCTTGTGCAGGTAGTGCGCGACGTAGGTGCCCTCGAAGCGGACGAAGCGGCGCAGCTCCAGCTTCTCGCCGAGGACCGCGCTGGTCTCGTCGATGGCCTGCTGCACGGTGGTGCCGGACTCGATCTCGGCGCCGAGCAGCGCGGCCACGTCCGCCGGCCGCTCCGTGGCCACGAAGGCCGCGATGCGGTCGGCGAGCTGCTGAAAGCGCTCGTTCTTGGCGACGAAGTCGGTCTCGCTGTTCAGTTCGAGCAGCACGGCGGCGCCGTCGCCCTCGGTGTGCACGGTGACCAGGCCCTCGGCGGTGGAGCGCTCGGCGCGCTTGCCGACGTCCTTGGCGCCCTTGATGCGGAGGAACTCGACGGCCTTGTCGAAGTCGCCGTCAGCGTCTTCGAGGGCCTTCTTGCAGCTCATCATGCCGGCGCCGGTGAGCTCGCGGAGCCGCTTGACGTCGGCGGCGGTGAAGTTAGCCATATCCCTGAATCTCGCTTCGTCTGGGTCGGTTCTCAGCCCTGGCGGTCGGCGTCGGCCGGGGCCGCCTCGGGGGCGGACTCCTCGGCGGCCGGAGCCTCCGGGGCGGCGTCGGCGGCGGCCTCGGCGGTGGCGGGCTCGGCGGCGGCCTCATCGGCCGGCTGCTCCGCCGCCTGCTCGGCCTCGGCGGCCGGCTGCTCGGCGGCACCCTGCTCGCGCGCCAGCAGCTCGCGCTCCCACTCGGCCAGCGGCTCCTCGGCCGGCTTGTCGGCGCCGCCGGACGCGCCGGAGCGCGCCATCAGGCCGTCGGCGACGGCGTCGGCGACCACGCGGGTCAGCAGGCTGACGCTGCGGATGGCGTCGTCGTTGCCCGGGATCGGGTAGTCGACCTCGTCGGGGTCGCAGTTGGTGTCGAGGATCGCGACGACCGGGATGTTCAGCTTCCTGGCCTCGTTGATCGCGATGTGCTCCTTCTTGGTGTCGACCACCCACACCGCGCTGGGCACCCGCGCCATGTCCCGGATACCGCCGAGGGTGCGCTCGAGCTTGTCCTTCTCGCGCTTGAGGCCCAGCAGCTCCTTCTTGGTGCGGCCGGAGCCGGCGACATCGTCGAAGTCCAGCTCCTCGAGCTCCTTGAGCCGCTGGAGCCGCTTGTGCACCGTGGAGAAGTTGGTGAGCATGCCGCCCAGCCAGCGCTGGTTCACGAAGGGCATGCCGACGCGGCGGGCCTGCTCGTCGATCGCCTCCTGCGCCTGCTTCTTCGTGCCGACGAACAGGATCGAGCCGCCGTGCGCGACCGTCTCCTTGACGAACTCGTAGGCGCGGTCGATGTAGTCGAGCGACTTCTGCAGGTCGATGATGTAGATGCCGTTGCGCTCCGTGAGGATGAAGCGCTTCATCTTCGGGTTCCACCGGCGGGTCTGGTGGCCGAAGTGCACACCGCTCTCGAGCAGCTGCTTGATTGTCACGACAGTGGCCATGACGGGTCCTCCTCAGGCAGGGCCCCTGACGGGCGCCCGCGTCGGTTTTTGTCCTGACGCCCCGACGCGTCCGCCACCGCGCGGCTGCCGAGCCGCTCGCGGTGGACCGATGGACGCGACCCTCCGCTCACATGGACCGGAGGCGCGAAGGCGTGCGAAATATGACTCCTTGGAGCCAGTACGACAGTCTACTGCCGCGAAGCAGGTGCTGGGGGCGCCCCGGACACCTCGCGGCGGGCCCTGCGAGGCCCGCCGCCCCGCCGGCGACGTCCGCCTGGCGGGGACCCGGTCGGCCGGACCACGGACGCCGGACATCTGGGCACAGGCAGCCGGTCCTGGATGGTCCGGGCCTGACCAGATGTCAGCCCCAGCCATCCGGCCGTCCTGGACGCTCGTTGCAGGACGCTCCGGGCCGACGGACGCGTCGGGCAGCCGCATGTGTCCGGTGGGCGGACGCGGCCGACGGCGGACGCGTCGGAAAGGCGGGCGCGTCGGGTCCCAGGCGGGACGGGCACCCAGACGGATCGGGTTCGGACGAGCAGGGCGGGCACCCTGACAGGACCGACAGGCAGACGCCCGGACGACCGGACACGGACACCCGCTCCCGACCGCCCAGGTCCGGGCCCCCTGTCCCGGACACACGCCCGCCCGGGACCAGGGGGAGCCCCCTTGCATTCCAGTCTTGCCGACCGCGTCCGCCGCCACCAGGCCGAATCGGCGGGCTGTGGACAGCCGGGCGGCGTCGAGCCCGCTTATCCACAGCCCGCCGATTCGGCCTGGTGGTGGCCGCCGCCGCGCGGACAGGCTGGCCGCATGACAGCGCACCCACCCCTCCCCCGCCCGTCCCGCCCCGCTCCACGGGCGCGCGCCGCACCGCCCGCCGGCACTCGCCGAACCCGGCGGCGGCTCCCGGCCCCGTGCCTCCCGCCGCGCGGCGGCCGCCCTCGGCCGCGGTCCCGCCTCGGCGCCGCGCTCGCGGCGCTGCTCGGGCTGCTGGCCGTCGCCGCCTCCGCCGTGCCGCTGAGCCCCGTCCAGGCGCACGCCCGCCCTCATCCGCCCCTGGCGGCCGGCGACCCCGAAGTGTGGAGCTGGCCGCTGGACGGCGAGCCCGAGGTGCTGCGCGGCTTCGACCCGCCGCCGCTGCCCTGGCTCCCGGGCCACCGCGGTGTCGACCTCGCCGCCCACCCGGGCGCGCGGGTCCTGGCGGCCGCCGCGGGCCGGGTCTCCTTCGCCGGGCAGGTGGCGGGCCGCGGCGTCGTCACGGTCGTCCACGGCGAGCTGCGCACCACCTACCTGCCGGTCGACCCCGAGGTCCGGGCGGGCGACGAGGTGGCGGCAGGCGCGCTCATCGGCAGGCTCGCCGACCGGCCGCCGCACTGCCTCACCCGCGCCTGCCTGCACTGGGGGCTGCTGCGCGGCGAGACCTACCTCGACCCGCTCGCCCTGCTCGGTCTCGGCGCGCTCCGGCTGCTCCCCCTGCTCGGCCCGGCCTGGACGCCGGAGCCGCCCGCCGCCGCGCGGTCAGGCGCGCGGGTGGGCCTGGTTGTAGGCGGCCTTCAACCGCTCGATCGAGACGTGCGTGTAGATCTGGGTGCTCGACAGCGCCGAGTGCCCGAGCAGCTCCTGCACACTGCGCAGGTCGGCGCCTCCCTCAAGCAGGTGGGTGGCGGCGCTGTGCCGCAGTCCGTGCGGCCCCGTGTCCACGACCCCGCCGACGGCGGCCAGCAGGGCGTGCACGTCGCGCCGCGCGGTCGACGGGCCCAGCCGACCGCCCCGCGCGCCCAGGAAGAGGGCGGCACCGCTGCGCGGCCCCACCAGCTCCCCGCGGCCGTCGTCCAGCCAGCGGCGCAGCGCGTCGGCGGCGGGCCCGCCGAACGGCACCACGCGCTCGCGTCCCCCCTTGCCGAGCACCCGCACGGTCCGGCGCTCGCCGTCCACATCGTCCACGTCGAGCCCGCACAGCTCACCGACCCGCACCCCGGTGGCGTAGAGCAGTTCCACCACGGCGCGGCGGCGCAGCCAGACCGGCGAGCCGTCGCCGTCGGCGGCCGCCTCCAGGGCGGTCACCGCCTCGGCCGCGCCGAGCACTTCGGGGAGCTTGCGGTGCGCCTTCGGGCTGCCGAGCGTCACGGAGGGGTCGGTGCCGAGCACACCGGTGCGGTGCAGCCAGCGGGTGAACACCCGTGCGGCCGAGATCCGCCGCGCCATGGTCGAGCGCGCGGCTCCCGCCGCGCGCAGCCCGGCCAGCCACTCCCGCAGAAGCGCAAGGTCCAGCTCCTCGATCGGGCGCCCGGTGCCCGCCAGGTGGTGCAGCAGGCCGCCGACATCGCCGAGGTAGGCGCGCACGGTGTGCGCGGAGCGGCCGCGTTCGAGCGCGAGGTGCCGGCCGAAGTCGTCCAGCGCGGCCGCGAGGCGGTCGGGCAGTCCTCCGGCCGGCTCCTCCGCTCCTCGGTCCGGCTCGGCCGCGTCCGGATCACCGGGCTCCGTGCCGGTGACGGGCGCGGACCGCGGAGCGGACGCCTTCCGAGTCGGCGCGGACGCTTCGGGTGGCCGCCCGCCCCCGTCGGCGGTGTCGGGGCGGGTGCCGGGCGTGACCGGACGGGCGGTGCCGGCGGTGCGGCCGGTGTCGGCAGGGCCGTCCATATGACTCCTTCGGCTCGGCTCCGGGACCACGTCGCGCGCGGCCCTCGGTCCATCGGCTCCGGTCAGGGGCCGAGGGAGGCGACGGCCTCGATCTCGACCAGGAAGCGGGGGTCGATCAGGCGGCTGACCTCCACCAGGCTGCTGGTGGGCCTCGGTTCGCGAGTGATGAACTCGTCACGCGCCGCGCGCACCTCGGCCAAGTCGCCGATCCGGCACAGGAAGAAGGTGAGTTTGACGATCTGATCCATCCGGGCCTGCTGCCCGGCGAGCGCCAGCTCGATGTTGCGGAACACCTGGCGCGTCTGCTCAGCGGCGTCGCCCTCGGCCACGGACCCGTCGGCGGCGACCGGCACCTGGCCGGAGACGAACACCAGCGGGCCGGACACGGTGAGGGCGGCGCTGTACCCGGGTGTGGTTGCCATGGGGGCCACGCTATCGCCGGCCTCCACCGGCCGCTCCGCGCCGCTCCGGGCGACCGCTCCCGGCGGGCCCGCGCCATGCCCGGATACGGCACCGCCTGATCCGGCTCGGATCCGCCCGGTACGGACGGCCGCCGCGCCCGACGGCTGTGCGGCGGAGGCCGCTCACCGGTCCGCGGACTCCGGTCCGGGCCGCAGCGCGCGGAGCACCAGTTCCGTGTGGCGATCGACGTCGGAGGCGGCGGCGTTCGGGATGAGCTGGAGGATGCGGACGAGTGCGACGAACTGGTAGGCGATGTCGGTCGCGGTGACGTCGGCGGCCAGCGTGCCGTCATGCCGGGCCCGCTCAACAGCCTGGCGGCCGACCTCTGTCAGGTGGTCCAGGCACCGCCGCATCTCGGCGTCGGCCGGCTCTGAGTTGGCGAGCAGGTCGACCATCGCCTGGTTGCCGACGAGGCGGCCGAGAGCCGAGGTGAAGAAGGCCCGCAGCGCGTCGAGCGCCGGCAGGCCGGGCGGCAGGGCTGCGGCGGCGAGCGCGCCGAGATCGGTGCCGGTGACCTCGCGGACGAGGTCGTCGCGGGTCGGGAAGTGCCGGTAGAGCGTGCCGATGCCGACACCCGCCGCCTTGGCGACGGCCCGCATATCGGCGCTCAGGCCGCGCCGCTGGAACAGCGCGGTGGCGGCCGCCACGATGCGGGCGCGGTTGGCGACCACATCGCGGCGCTGCCTGCCGCCCTCTGCCATGGCCCCGACCCTATCAATACGGAACACATGTTCCGATGTGTGCTAGGTTGAAACGGAACATATGTTCCGATATGGAGGTGCGCGATGAAGACCGTGGTGGTCACCGGCGGAACCGACGGGATGGGCGCGGCACTCGTCCGCCACTACCTGCGGAACGGCGACCGGGTCGTGGCCGTGGGGCGCAGCCGCGCCAAGTTCGCCGCCCTCCTCGCCTCGGTCGCGGCCGACACTCCCTCGGCCGCCGACCGCGCGGAGTTCATCGGCGCCGACCTCTCACTCGTCGCCGAGAGCGGGCGCGTGGCGTCGCGCATCCGATCCGGCTTCGAGCGCGTCGACGCCCTCGTCCTCGCCGCGTCGTTCATCCGGCAGCGCCGCCACGTCACCGCCGAAGGCCGCGAAGCGTCGTGGGTGCTGTTCTTCGTCTCCAAGTACGTCCTGGTCACCGCGCTCGCCGACCGGCTCGCCGCGGCCGAGCGGCCCGTGGTCGTCAACACCTCGGTGCCCGGCGCCAAGGCCGGCGCACTGGACTTCGCCGACCTCGAACTCGAACACGGATTCACCTTCACCAGATCCAACGCACGGCAGCGCCGCGCCAATGAACTCCTCGGCATCCTCGCCACAGATCGGAACCCCCGGCTCGGCTATGTCACCTGGGGCCCCGCCAAGCTGGTCAAGACCGGCTTCGCCGGCGAGGTCGGCCCCGCAATGAAGTACACCGCCGCCCTGCTCGCCCCGCTCGTCGGACAGAGCGCCGACACCGCGGTGCGCCCGATCATCGAACTCATCGCCGACCCGCCCACCGGCCGCGCCGCCTACCGGGGCTCCAGGCGCGTCCCCCTGATCGAAGGCGCCGACGACCCCGGCGACGCCCACCGCCTCGCCGCCGCCGTCACGGCACATCCCACCGACCGCTGAGCGCCGGACGAGCCGGACCAACGTGCCCCGCTTCCGCGCTCACTTCCGCACGACGGCGAGGGCGGCCCACTGGCGCGGCGGGGACGGCGCGCCGGTGGGCCCGAACGGTGCGCCGACCTACCGCACCCGCCGAGCGCGACATCGTCCAGCTCCAGCACACCACATCGCCGACGGCCCACGGAAGCACGACGGCCGGAGGGACCATCCTTCGCGCAGCGGCGGGCACCCCGAGCGCACGGTCGACCCAGGCCCCCGGCCGGTCCCGCGACGAGCAGTCCCGATGGCCGCGAGCACCGACGCAGCGAGAACCACCACGTCGGCGAAGTCCGAAGGCCCGCACCACATATCGCTGCACACCCCGTCACGCACCCCCGAACGTGCGCATGCCGCCCGGCTCCGCGTGCTCGGCGAGCACGACGGCGACGATGCCAGTCCGTCCGTACCGGCAAGAGAATGCGCGCCGCCTCGCGACGGTATCGCCCTCTACCGGGCCGAGGCGGGGGTCCGCGGCCGAGTCCTCGACTCACCGCCGGATCCACCGCGACGGGTTCCCGTCAGGGCATTTCCGCCGTCCTTGGAGGCGGCCGGAGTCACGGCGCCGGAAGCGGAGGCCCGCCCGGCAGGACGGTGGAAGGGGACACCACCGAGACCAGGCCCTGGCCGAGCCGTACCCCCGTACGCGGCGTCCTGGCGCGGTCCGGTCCGGCCGAGTCGCCCACTGTCCGGTCAACCGGCCGCCGGAAACCACCACCACGGATCCGCCGAGGCGCTGCCCGCTGTCCATGGAGGTGGCCGCATGGGAGCCGGGTGTATTCGCGGCGCTCGGGCGGTCCCCAGGCGGGCAGAGCACGGCATCCGCTGCTCCCCGACAGCTCGCCGCCGCCCCCGACCATCGCAGCCACGCACCAACGCGGCGAAGGAGGCATGTTCCATGCCCTGGTGTTCGAGCGGCGCACCCCGCACCGCCGAGGTCGGGTGCCCGCAGCGACAGGATGCGGGCGCCGCGGCCGGCTCCCGACCGGCCCCGCCGCGATGTCGAGGTCGCCATCGCCCGGTCGGCCGACCGGCGCGCCGACCATCGCGGCCGCGGACCGCGCGCTCGCCGCCCGATACGACGAACGGGCCACCGTCCGTGGCGGAACCATCCAAGGCGCGACCCGCGTGCGCCCGAAGTCGGTTGCGCGAGCCCGCCACCCAGGACGCGCTGTTCGGTCGTCTGTGCCATGCGGCGGATACGGGTCTTGACCGGCTCAAGGCTCTGCTGACCCGCGGTCGTGAGAACCGCCGGCCGTCCTGCAGGCCGTCCGTGTCACGAACGTCCGGCACAAGGCGTTGTTCGACAACCGGCGCCCGCGTCGCCGCCCTGACCGCGAGACACCAGTCACAGGACTGGTGGACCCAGGTGCGACCGCGGCCCTCCCCGTGCCGATGACGCGTCCAGGTCTCGTCGCTCACAGCGTTTTCGGAGCGCTCGTACCGCCTGTTCGGAGCGGTGTCCGGTGCGTGCGCACGTCCTCCGGTCGCGGTGGCGTGCGGGATCTGCCGCCGCGAGCTTGACCCTGACGCAGGGTCAGGCGCGCAGCATGGTGGCCATGACCGAGAGAACTGATGCGAGTGGGTTGGCCGGACCGGGCGGCGACCATGAAGTGGCCGAGGTAGAGGGCCGGCGATACGGCGGGCGGGTGATCGCTGGAACGGCAGGCGGCGCTGGGAGGCGAACTGGGAGTGGTGACGGGGCGGTGCGGCAGTTCACCGTGCGCCATGGCGGGGTCACGATCCCGGTGTCCCGGGGCGGGCGGGGACGGCCGGTGGTCCTGTGCCCCGGGCTGAACTCGACACAGGCCGACCTGTACGAGCTGATCACGCTGCTGCGGCGCGATCACGAGGTGGTGGCCTTCGACCTCAGGGGACACGGCCTCGCCTCGGCGGCCGACCGCTACTCCTTCGACGCCTTCCTCGGCGACCTGGCCGCTGTGCTGGCCGAGCCGGGGTGCCTCGGCCTGGACGCGGCGCCCGTGCTCGTGGGCTACTCACTCGGCGCCGATCTGGCGGTCCACTACGCTTCCGAGCATCCTGGCACCGTCGCCGGACTGGTCCTGATCGACGGGGCGAATCCGCTGCCCGAGCCCTTCATCACCGAGTCCGACCTGGCGGCCTTCCGCGCGATGGCGGACGGGCTGGCGGCGCGGCACGGGACCGAACATGCCGGGGACGCGGCACGCCGGGTGCTGCTCAGCGCCCAGGACATCCACCGGCTCAACCTGGAAATCGACACGGTCCGGTCCGCGATCCTCGACCGGTACCGGAGGATCGACCGCCCCATCAGCATGATCATGTCGACCTCCATCGCCGGAGACGGCGCCGGAGAGCGTGCGTCACGGCACAACCGGCTCTGGCGCGCCGGTGTCGACCGGCTCGTCCGCGAGCGGCCGGACATCTCCGTGCGCCGGCTCGACGCCGATCACCGGCTGGTGTTCACCCATGCCGCGGAGATCGCCGAGATCATCCGGAGCGCGGTCGGCGGGCCGGCCTCCTGACCGGTGCCTGAGAGACTGGCCTGATGCTGACCATCGGTGAGCTGGCGTCGTACGCCGGGGTGACGGTGCGCGCGGTGCGGCACTACCACGACAAGGGGCTGCTCCCGGAGCCGGAGCGGGACCGCTCCGGCTACCGGCGGTACGACGCCGGCGCCGTGGTCGAGCTGATCAGGATCCGGACCCTCGCCGCGGCCGGGGTCCCGCTGGCGCGGGTGCGCGAACTGCTCCATGCCGGCGAGGCGGAGTTCGCCGTGGCGGTCGCGGACATCGACAAGCGGCTGCGGGCGGAGATCCGGGAGCGGCAGCGGCACCGCGAGCGCATCGCCCGCCTCGCCGCCGGGGACAGCCTGGCGCTGCCCCCGGAGGTCGTCGGCTTCCTCGACCGGCTGCGGGCGCTGGGGGTCGACGAGCGGATCGTGCGGGTCGAACGCGACGGCTGGATCCTGCTGGCCGCGCACTCACCCGAGCGGGTGCCCGAGTGGACGGCACGCAAGTGGGAGCAGATCGCCGATCCGCGGCTCATCGACTTCTACCTCACCCTGGGCCAGGCGCTCGACCGGACCGGCGACGATCCACGGCTGGCCGAGCTGGCCGACGAGCTGGCGGCCTACATCACCCGGATGGCCGAGGAGCGCGGAGAGGACTATGTGGACGATGCCGATATCGAGCCGTCGTTCACCCGGCTCATGGACGCCCTCGCATTCGACACCGCGCCACCGGCCCACCGTCTGATCGAACTGCTGAAGGAGCGCGGCTGGGAGGGCTGGACCAAACTGGTGCGCGTCGCCGCGCCACCGTCCGCCGCCGGAGCACGGCGAGAAGGCACCGCGGCGCGGTCGCCCCGGCGCGAGCGGTGAGGACGGACAGGACCCCACCGGACGCGTAGGCGCCCGCGGCTCCGCTGGGAGCGGGCCGGTACCGGCCGACCGGACCGCCGCGATATTCGACGTCATCCGCGACGCCCGTGTAATCGGCATCCGTGGATTTCCGTGGTCACCCCACCGCCCCGACAGTCGAATCCACCGGTCTTGCCGCGTGAGACCGGTGTGCGACGCGGCCGGACCTGAGCGCCCGCGGCACCAGATCCGCGAGCACGGCCAGCCCGGGTCTCGGCAGTGCTCCCTTCTCCTTTCCGCCGGTCGGGCGTCCGCCAGAGCCGCGACTGCGACGCTCCCTTCCGTCGACAGGGGAGGGCCGGACGGAGACCCCATGTCATCCACGGTGCCGTGAGACCGGCACCCATGAACCTTGACGATCACCCCCGCCGCAAGGCCGAGCCCACCGCCCGCCGCCGGGGACCGGTGTACGGGCTCGGCCTGGCCTGACCTCGCCCGCAGCATTCGTATCCCGAGCACGGCTCGGCCGGTCTCAGAGACGTTCCCTTCGCCGTCCCGCCGGGCGGGCGTCCGCCAGAGCCGCGACTCCGGCCCACCTTTCCGTCCACAGCGGGGAGCCCATGCCTCCTTGTCGTCCACGCTGCCGTAAGACCGGCACCCGAGCACCTCCGTGACCACCTCCACCGCCCCGACGGCCGAGCACACCGGCCCGCCGGTGCGCGGCTCGGCGGGACCGGACCAGGCCCTCGGCACCCGTATCACGGGCTTGGTCGGGTCGGGTTCTCGGAGGCGTCCTCCCCCAGCCCGACGGGGGGCGTCCACCGTCGGAGCCGCGACTCCGGTCCGCCTTTCGATGGCGCGGAAGGTTCGGACGGGGATCTGGGGCATCCACGGGTGCCCGTGAGACCGGCACCCGTGGACCTCCGCAACCACTCCGCCGCCCTGACTGCCGAGCACACCGGCCCGCCGCCTCGGGCCGTGGGCGGCTCCGCCTGACCTGACCGCGCCCGGGCAGCCGTACCGCGAGCAAGTCTCAGCCCGGTCTTGGGGGCGTTCCCTTCCCCGTCCCGCCGGGTCGGCGTCCGCCCTCGGAGCCGCGGCTCCGGCCCACCTTTCGTCGAGCCCGGACGGGACCCGTGTCATCCACGGTGCCGTGGGACCGGGCCCATGGACCTCCGTGACCACCCCCACCGCCCCGACAGCCGAGCCCACAGGTCCGCCGATGCGCGGCTTGGCCTGACCTGATCGCGCCCTCGGCACCCGTACCGCGGGCTTGGTTCGGCCGGGTTCTCGGAGGCGTCATTCCTCATCCCGACAGGCGGGCGTCCGCTGTCAGAGCCGCGACTCCCACCAGCCTTTCCATCGACGGCGGGGAGGGCTCGGACGGGGAACCGTGTCATCCACGGTGCCCGAGGGACTGGCCCTCGCGGACCTCCGTAACCACTCAACAACCCCGACGGCCGAGCCCACCAGCCCGCTGCCTTGAGCCGGTCGGCGGCTCGGCCGGATTGGAGTCCGGGCACCCGTACCGCGAGCAGGACTCGGCCCGGTCTTGGGGGCGTTCCCTTCTCCGTCCCGCCGGGTCGGCGTCCGCCCTCGGAGCCGCGACTTCGGCCCGCCTTTCCGTCCCTTTCTCTCGAGTCCGGACGGGGAGCCGTGTCGTCCACGGTGCCGTGGGACCGGCACCGTGGACCGCCGTGCCCGCACCGCGCCGACAGCCGAGCCCACCGATGCGCCGCCGCCTGGGACCGGTGTGCCGCTCGGCCGGACTTGACCGCGCCCACGGAACCCGTACCGCGAACACGGCTCGGCTCGGGTCTCGGAGGTGTTCCCTTCCCTGTTTCGCCGGGCGAGGGTCCGCCGCTGGAACCGCGACTCCGGCCCACCTTTCGGTCGATGTCGGGGAGGGCCCGCCCGGAGCCCCGTCGCGGCGGTCTCCGGCGACCGGTCGGCGACATGGCAGCGAACGGCCCTCGCGTCCGCCCGGTGGACGGTGATGCCATCGCGGCGCGGCACGCATGGCGGCCGCCGGCCTCCCGGAGCGGGGGCGTGCTCTGCTCAGGTGGGCTACAGCGCCGGTCCGGTGGCGTTCGGCCGGTCATGGGGCCGCTCTCCGGGGGAGCCGCCAGCCGGTCGGGGCGCGTTCGACGAAACCGCCTGCGGCGAGTAGGCCGAGGCAGCGGAGGGTGGTGTCGAGGTCGTGTCCGGCGGTGACCGCGATGGTCGCGGGTCCGGCGGCGCCGCGTGCGGGGACCGCGTCCAAAATGGCGGCCGAGGTGGGGTCCAGGCGGTCTCTGGGCAGCACGGTGGCGTCGGGCGGGGGCGCCATGTCCTCACCGATCAGGCCGACCTGGTCGAGCACGTCGGCCGCCCCGGTGACGCAGCCGGCCTGCCACTCCCGCAGCAGCAGGTGGCAGCCGGCCGACATCTCGCCGGTCACCGGGCCGGGGACCGCCATGACCGCCCGGCCGAGCTCGCGGGCGTGCCGCGCGGTGTTCAGCGCCCCGCTCCTGGTCTTCGCCTCGACCACGACGGTGCCGCGCGACAGGGCGGCGATGACCCGGTTGCGGATCAGGAACGCGTGCCTGCTCGGCACGGTGCCCGGGGGCCACTCGCTGAGGATGACGCCGTCCGCGGCGATCCGCTGGAACAGCGAGCTGTGGCCGCACGGATAGGGCACGTCGACGCCGCAGGCCAGCACGACCACGGTGGGCCGGTCCGCCGCGAGCGCGCCCCGGTGCGCTGCGCCGTCGATGCCGTAGGCGCCGCCCGACACGGTGGTCCAGCCGCGCTCACCGAGCCCGTGGCACAGCTCGGCCGCGACGTGGGCGCCGTAGGCGGTCGCGGCGCGGGCGCCGACCACGGCGACGGAGCGCAGCGCGGCGAAGCGGAGGTCGCCGCCGCCGCGGGTCCACAGCGCGTAGGGGCGGGCCGCGCCGAGGTCGTCGAGCTGGGTGGGCCACTCCGGATCGCCCGGGCAGACCAGCCTGGCGCCGATCGCCTCCGCGGCGGCGCGCATGGCGTCCTGGTCCAGCCGCTCGTACCGGGCCCGCCACCGGTCCAGCCGGGTGCGCAGCTTCTCGGCCGCTCCGGCGGCGAGTTCGGCCGACGCGGCCGGCTCCGCCCCGGTGCCGGCGATCCAGGCGACCACCGGGGCGGCACCGCACCGGTCGAGCAGCCGCCCGAGCAGTTCGTCGGCGGGATTCGCCACCGCGGTCAGCACCGCCCGCGCCCACGGGTCGTCAAGGCCCGCCGCCACCGCAGCCACCTTCCCGCCGCCGGAGCGGCCACCGCACATCGAGGTCCTGTTCCGTCCGCGCCGTGGGAGCCGCGCCCGGCAATCGGCCCGGGCCGCGCATCCCCCGGCCCGTCTTCGCCCGGTCCCGGCCGCCCGGCACCCGGGGAGGCCGCGGCTCACCGGGCGGCTCCGAGCCAGAGGGCGAGCGCCAGGGCGGTGTCGTCAGGGGTGGGGCGCTCATGGCCGGCGAGGTCGGCGACGCTCCAGGCGACGCGGAGGGCGGACTAATAGCTGATGTCGAGGCCGCGGCTCCGTGACCCCAATCGGCCACCGCGCCCCGGTCGGCGCCTCCGAGTCCTACAGTTCGGGAATCCCCGGAAGAGGAGAAAAGTCGTGAAGATCATCCATGCTCTCATAGCGGTCCTGGCCGTGGCGGCCCTCACCGCCTGCGCGCCGCTGGGCGCCCCGCCCGTCGCCGACCTGCCGCCGACCGAACCCCTCGCCGACGAGGCGACCGTTGACGCGGCCGAGGCGGCGGAATCGCCCGTCGAAGAGGGGCCAGCCGAGGCCGAGCTCGGCAGCACGCACACGTGGAACGACGGACTCGCCATCGAACTGTCCGGCGTGGAGCGGGCGCTCAGCGGCGAGTACGCGATGCCCGCCGGCGAGCCCTACGTCCGGTTCACCATGCAGGTGCAGAACGACACCGGTGGCCCCGTCGACCTCTCGCTCGTCTGGATCGAGTGCCAGGTCGGCGAGGACGGCCGGATCGGGGACCTCGTCTACGACTACGACGCGGGCCTCGGCGACGGGTTCTCCTCGACGGTGATGGACGGCCGCGACGCCACGGCCGACTTCGGCTGCGCGATGCCCGAGGATGAGAGCTACCTGCAGATCGAGGTGCACCCGCAGGACGAGGCCATGCTGCGGCAGCCCGTCTTCTTCATCGGCGACGTGCCGTAGCCAGCGTCAGGGCGGTCCCGTAGACTTCGTCTTGGACCGCGTATCAGGCAACGCGCACGAAGGCCCCCGACACACGTCGGGGGCCTTCGCTGTGGGGCTGCTACGACTGCTTGACGTGGGCGACGAAGGCGGACCACGCCTGGCGATCGAAGGACAGGTGCGGCTGGGCCGGGTTCTTGGAGTCCCGGACCCGAACGGGCTCGGGGGGGCCGTCGGCGACTTCGACGCAGTCGCTACCAGTGGGCTGGGAGTAGCTGGACTTGCGGTACTGGGGACCGGACTCAGGCATCGCGGTGGCTCTCTACTCGGACTGGATCATGCGTTCGATCAGCGCACGCGACTCGTCTACCGAGAGCGCGTCCGCCTGGACATAGGAGTACATGGTCTCGTAGTACGCCAGGTCATCCGGGTGCTCGAGGAACACTTCAGACCTCGGGTTCTCGATATATACCGCAGCCGGGTCGGACGGGAAGTCCATGATCACGAAATGGGCGCCCGCTGCGGCGTGCAGGCCGGCGCCGTTGGGCAGGATCTGCACCCGGAGTCCCGGCCGCTGGATCGCCAGCAGGTGTTCCAACTGGCCGGTGCGCGGAGGAATCTTGAGCAGCGCGGCCTCGTCTATCACCGCCCAGATCGCCGGTGCGTCGGGGCGACTGAGGATGCCCTGCCTGATCATGCGCGCCTCGACGCGGCGCTCGGCCTCCTCCTCATCGGTGATGCCGCCGTCGCGCATCAGGGCACGGGCGTATCCCTCAGACTGGAGCAGGCCGGGAATCAACAGGCCCTGGTAGGACCGCAGGCGCGATGACCCGTTCTCCAGGTCGACATAGGTGTTTCGGCCGAAAACATCCCTATACCCCACCCACCAGCCCTGCTGGCTGGCCTCGCGTGCGGTGCGCGCCAGCTCGGCGCGCTCACGCTCATCGTCCACGCCGTAGACGTCGAGCAGCGCAAGCAGGTCCCGCTCGCGGAGCCTGACCCACTTCCCGGCGACGAGACGGCTGGCCTTCGACTCCGACCATGAGACGCCCGTCCGCTCGCCGACTTCGCGCGCGACCGCTTCATGGGTGAGTCCCGAGCGCTCGTGCAGCTGGCCGAGGCGAGCGACGATGCGGCGCTTGCGCAGGGTCGGGCTGGCGGCCACTGGGTCCGGACTCCTCTGGCGAGATCGACGCTGCCCAGATCCTACGGTCTGTGACGAATCCCGAGACATTGTGCGCATCTCCCGTGGTCGACTGCCATCGTCGCCGACGATTGTCGCATGTACGAGTTCTTGCATCTTGCAAAAACAGGCACGCTGCGCGACGATGGGACCACCTGATACGCGAGCGGGACCGTCCATCCCGCCGATGATCCGAGGTGACCTATGCCTGCTCTGGCATGTCCGGCGCCCCCGCGCCGACCGTCGACCACCGCTCCCCCTCGCCTGCTGCGCGCCCTCCCCGGTGACCCGGCCCGCGCGCCGTACCGCCCCCGCCACGCCCGTCCGCGCCGGACGCGCCCCTACATCAGCGACGCCTGGGAGCGCCAGCAGCTCGCGGCGCTGGAGCAGCTGGCCGCACTCGGCAGCCCCGGGCCGCTCGCCCGCCGCGCCGTCGGTCAGCCGATCAGCCGCGCGTTCGGCGAGCGGATCATCGCGGGCCTGGAGCGCGCGCTCGGGCGGGCCGCGTGATGCTGATGCTCATCGACATCCCGCCCGAGGTCCGCGGCCTGCGCCGGGAGTACCCGTCCTGGCTGATCGGCACGATCGACACGAACACCGGCGGCCGGATGTGGATCGCGGTCTGGCAGGGCGCTCTGCTCACCGCACGCGACCACGGCCGCGGCCTCATGGAGGTCGTGGACGCCGACAGCATGGAGCAGCTGGCCGAGCGGCTGTGGACCCAGGAGTACGTCCGTAGGCGCCTCGCCGCGGAAGACGCGGCCGCCGCCGACCCCGGCTGACCCCTGATCGCCCCGCGCCGGGGGCGGGTCAACCCCGGTGGGCCCGGCGCGGGGTCGCTCTCCCGGCCGCGGGCTGGAGCCGCGCCCCTCCCGAGGTGGCGCCCGGGCGGCTCCCCCGCGGCCGGGGCACCACGCCGCCGACGCGGCATCCCCCGTCGGCGGCAGCGGGCCCGGCCCAATCCAGCGCAGGACGGCCGGGCCCGCCCAGACCCGCCGCACCGCCTCGACCACCACCGCCCCGGGCGGTGCGGCATCCCAGCGGGCCCGGCCCGGCCACCCGACCCGCCAGGGCCGGGCCCGCACCCCCGCCGGCGCGCGCCCAGGAGGAGGAGCGCGCGCCGGCCACCGAACAGGAGGCCCCGATGGTGTTCCGAGCGATCGTGATCCGCGCCGCTGAAATCGACGACGCGGCGCCCTACGACCCGGCCGTGCCCGAGCCGGCCGCCGGGCTCATCCTGGCCGCGATCCCCGGCGCCCAGCAGTTGGCCGACGGGCAGATCCGCATCCCCTACGAGTACTCCGCCGAACTGCTCGGGCTGTCCACGCAGCGGTGGTCATGGAGCGGAGTCGTCTTCGGCTACTGGCTGCTGATCTCCGGATGCTCCCTGGAGGCCGACGACGCCGACGTCCACGTAGCCCGACCGAACCCCTGAGGAGCAGCCCGTGCCCGTCCCGCCCTGCCCGAGCCGCCCGCCGGGCGCCGGTGGTCCGCCCGACGCGCACCGGTTCACCAAGACCGGCGTCACCATCACCCGCGACGGGGAGACCGAGCACTACCGGTGCGACTACTGCGGCCAGACATGGAACCCGACCGTCCCACATATCCGTCCGAAGAAGCGGTGAGCCGCCGCCCGCCCGCCGGGCTACGGTGGCGCACACGAGGAGGACCGCCATGCTCGACCTGATCCTCACCGAGATCCTCCGCCGCGGCCACAGCGTCACCATCGGCGCCCTGGGCGCCAGCGCCTCGCTGGCGGCCGACGGCGACACCATCCCCGCCGGCACCGGGCCCGGCGTGCTCGTCCAGGTGCTCGACTCCGCCGGCACCGTGGTCGCGGCCGGTGTCCACGACGACGCCGCCGAGGCGCTGCGTAAGGCCGCCCGCGCCATGGACCCGCCCTACCCGCCGCCCCCGCCACCCTCCGACGGTCCCGACGACCGGCCCGGCGAGGGGCGCATCGACCTCCCCGACGGCTACGCGATCCTGCGGATGCGCGACTCCCGCACCTCCCATCCCGACCTGGATGACCACCGCACCGTCCAGGTCGGCGGCTGGATCGTGCGCACGAGCGGCCAGATCCCGGCCACCTACAGCGGCCCCCTGACCGTCACCCTGCCCACCGGCCGCACGCTGAGCGGCGACGGCTCCATCTACCACACCCGCTACGGGACGCCGCAGACGTGGATGGGCATCACCATCCACCAGCCGCCGCCGGGGCGCCGGTAGATCCCGGACACGCCGAAGCGCCCCCGCTCCGAAGAGCGGGGGCGCTGTGCTGGGCGGGGAAACGTCAGGCGACCGCCTGAGGTTGCGGCCTACTCGCCGCCCTCCCGGCGGGTGTGCGGCGCCAGGTACCCGGCGGCCGCGGCCACCAGGGTCACGGCCGCGGCCGCCGCCGTCTCGGGGACCTCCACGCCGAACAGGCCGGCCAGGTAGATGATCAGGGTCACCGCGGCGGCCGACAGTCCGGCGGCGGTCACCTTCGTCTCGATGGGCATGGGCTCTCCAGGTGCTCTGTGGACCATCGGGTCCTCCGGGCATAGATCAGCCCCGGGCCGGTGGCGCCGGGGCGGTGGTGCGCCCAGCAGTCGCAGGCGGCGACCGGGGCGCGGCAGCGGGGGCAGTACTCGGTCAGGAGTCGTCGTCCTGGGCGGCGCGGGCGCGCTCGGCCTGCACCAGCTCGTCGCTGTTGCGGGAGGCGCGCCGCAAGTGCAGGCCCGCCTGGCTGCGAGAGTCGGGCCCCTTCACGGGGTCGGGGAGCAGGTGCTCCCAGACCTTCGCGGCGGCGGCTTCGGCGATCTTGTCGATGTCCTCGCGGCTGAGTGCCACGTCTTCCTCCTCAGGGTCGGAGCCGCCCGCGGCGGGCGGCCGGGTGAAGGTGCCGTTCTCCACGAGCGCGTAGAGCACGTCGCCGGGGCACTCGGTGGCGATGAAGTCGCGGTGGCCGCGCACCGCGCCGGACACGCCGCGCTCCATCAGGTAGGCCCGCAGGTCGCGCACCCCCCGCACCTGCTCGTCCGTCGGCCGCTCGCTGCCGCCGAGCATCAGCGTGACGGAGTACCAGTTCGCGTTCCCCGAGGTCGTCCCCTGCGCCGCCTGGTACCGGTTGAGTCCGCGGCCGGTGAAGACCTCGCCGTGGCGGCAGGCGGCGTAGGAATACCCCACGTCCGCCCATCCGTTGCCGCGCATGTGCTGGGAGCGGCAGTCCTTCCAGTACGCGACGCACTCGTCGTGGCCGTCGAGGTCGGTGGCGGGTCCGTTGTAGTGGACGACGAGGCCGGAGCGCGGGTTCGCGTAGTCGGCGCCGGACGGGCCCCAGCCGAAGTAGCTGCGTGGGCGGATGATCATGTGCGTCTCCTGAGTGCGGACGTGGGAAGGCCCGTTACGGGCCGTCGCCGGGGGTGTCGAGGTGGCGCTGTCGCTGGAGTCGCCACCGCTTCACCAGCAGGTACAACCGGTGCGCGAACACCGCTGGGACGGTGGCGAACAAGATCAATCGGATGACCTCGTAGCCGGGGAACTCACCGATCAGGTTGCGGATGCTCACCCACACCAGCACGGCGGCCAGCGACGCCATGAAGCTCATGACGTGCCGCCCGGCCTCGGACTCCCACCAGCGCGCAGTCAGGCCGTGCCAGATCACGCAGGCCAGGGCGAGGACGGTGGTGGTGTGCACGAGCAGGTCACCGGCCAGGTGGAGCATCGGGGTCACCTCCCAGCAGCCAGTCGCTGAAGCCGTTCTGCTCTCGGATGCGGCGGAGCCGGTGGCCCACCGCGCCCATGGCGCGGCTGATCTGCTCCACCTCCCCGGCCTGCTGCTCGGCGGCGCGCAGCGCCTCCTCGGAGCGGGCGATGGCGTCGCGGTCGGGGCAGTGCCGGCGCCGTCGCCGCCAGGGGATGATCCGGTTCAGCCACGTCATGGGGAGTCACCGGCCCTGCTCGACGTCTGCTGCTGGCGGGCCTCGGTGAGGATCGCCTCGACGGTGCGCATGGTCTCCAGCACGGCCCGCATCGACTCCACCAGGTTGGCGTGGGTCTCTTCGGCCGTCTTCCACGCCTTCTCGTAGTTGGCGGCCCGCTCCTGCACCTCGGCGATCCGGGCGTCGCGGTCGGCTCGCACGTCGTTGAGGGTGCGGCGCGGCACCAGCCACCCCATGAGCACGAGCAAAACGCCGATGCCGACCAGGCCGACGAGGCCGCCATCAGCCCACGTCAGCCCGATTCCGGGGATCGTCATCGCGAGCACGGCTGCTCTCTCATGGGTGGCACCTCCAGGGGCGGGTGGCGGGGGCGGGTCGGTCTCGGTCAAGGACGGTCTTCTCTAGATCAGGTCACCCGTCGTAGGGCGGGTCGGGCGGGTACTCGGGGGGAACCACCGGCTCCTCGGGGATCTCGGGCGGGTCCACGGGTGGCTGTGCGGGCGGCGGTGGAGGCGGGGGGGCGATGTCGTCGTTCAGTTCGGGCGGTGGGGTTCCGGGCTGCTCGGTCACGGTGCCTCCTACATGAGGGGTTCGACGGTGATCGCGTTGTCCAGGGCGGTGTCGATCCATAGATCACCGCCCGTGCTCGTCCAGGTCTGAGCGGGCGACGACACAGCGGAGCCGCTGGTGCGCCACTGGGGGGTGAGGGTGTAGTCCGCATTGGCCGCCACGCCGAGGTAGACCACAGCGGTGGTCTGGATGCTGCTGCCGGTCCCGGTGCCGGTCGACCGGATCAGGGCGCACCGGGTGAGCGACGCCGCCATGGTCGAGCCGCCCGACAACCGGAATCCCAGCGCCAAACTGGACGTGTCGGTGTATTTGTTGATCGCGCAGAACGCGAGGACGATTCGAACGCGGCCGCTGTCGCCGGTCGTGAATGTCAGCGCCGGGAACTGGGGGCCCGTGAAGTCGTTCCAGGCGCCGTTGCTGGGGCTCGCGGCGGTCGGCTGGGACACCAGCTCCGTCCGCGTGTACTGGTGGCGCGGCGCATTGACGCTCAGGTTGTCGGCGAGCCGCACCCGCCCCAGCGTGGCCGTGTCGGCGGACCCGTCGGCGAGGATCTGCCCGTTGAGGTCGTAGTCGCGGGCGTAGCCCACCATCCGGGTATAGGCGCGGCCGTCGGTGGCACCCTCCATGAACAGCCCGGACCGCAGCCCCGCCCCGGCGCCGGACACCGACGCGGGAGACTGCAGGAACCAGGCGGGCACGTCGGTGCCGGTGCGCCGCAGCGCGAACAGGCTGCCGTAGTCGGCGGCGGGGTTGCCCAGGGTGGAGGGCGGGGTGGTCATCTCCACCACCGAGTAGGTGCCGTCGGCGCGCAGCCGCATACCCGCGCCGCTGCCGGCCTGGTACACGGTGATCACCTCGTCGGCGGTGGCCACGGTGTCGCAGCGGGGCGCGGTCAGGTCCGCGACCGCCGAGCGCACGGCCAGGAAAGCCTGCGTCGGGTCGGCGCGTCCGGCCACCGCGGGGATGTTGCCGCCGGCGTTGTCGGAGTTCAGCACGAAGCTGACGTGACTGGGAGCGGCGATGAAGCCGGCGGCCGGAGCGTTGGGGTCGCCGGAGTCGGAGAACGCCGAGAACTCCGCCTGCAGCTCGGCCGCGCGGATCTGCGCGCGGGAGTTGTTGGCGGCGGTGACCATCGAGTACACGGCGTCGCCGGACGCCTCGGTGACGCCGGTCGCGCCGGGCGCCTGCCCGACCTGCATGCTGGATCCGCTGATGGTGCTGCCGGTGATGTCGCCGGAGAAGACCGCGTTGCCCGCACTGTCGATGGCGAAGATCAGCTCGTCGCTGGCGTTGTAGCCGCGCAGCCCGCCCGCGTCGAGCTCCACGCGGGCGCCGCCGGGGATGCCCGCGAGGATGGTGGTGGCCAGCACCAGCAGCGCTTCGAGCTTGTCGGCGGTCACCGATCCGGCGGCCAGGTGTGCGGTGGTCACCGACCCGGCCACCAGGTCGGGGCCCTCCACCTGCAGCGGGGTGGCCGACGCCGGCGCGCTGGGGGTGCCGGTGACGCCGCCGGTGGTGACCGGGACGAGGACGACGTGGTGCTCGGTGTAGGGGAGCCGGACGACGGGGAGGGTGCCGCCGCCGCGGCGGATCGTCCCGGCGAAGGTGCCGGGGGCGGGGGTGAAGCCGGGCGTGGTGGACACGTGCACGTTGATGTGGTCGAAGTCGGCGGGGATCACCGCGTCGGCGCCCGCCCCGTCGACGAGGCGCCCGTCCCAGGCGACGCGCAGGCCGCCGATAGAGGGGGTGAGGACCGGGGCGGAGGGCGCGGGCGGCGCCTCGCCGCCCTCGGTGACCAGCGCCACCGACCCGTCGGGCTGCCAGCCGATGCGCATCCGCGTCGCGCCGTCGGCGTCGCGGACCTCCAGGGCGCCGGTGTCGATGCTGGAACGGCCGATCTGGGGGGTGCGCTGGCCGCGGACCAGCTGGTTGATCGTGCGCTGCTGGTCGCGGATCAGCCGGGTGAGGCCGCTGATCGCCCGCTTGGTCTCGGTGTCCACCTAGGTTCCTCCGCCGGAGTAGTCGAAGCCGTCGCTGCGCGAGCAGGTGACGGTGATGCGGGCGCTGCCGGGCTCGTAGTCGAAGCCGGTGATGCGCACCCGGATGGCCGTGGCGCGCCGCCACCCGGTGCGGGTGCGCACCAGCACGTCGTCGCCGGGCGCGAAGCTGCCGATGGGGGCGTGGGGGTGGGAGGCGTCGACGGTGAAGCCGGTGATGTCGGTGAGGGTGCTGCGGCGCATCAGCTCCTGGGTGGCGGCGGCGCGCAGCGCGGACGCCGAGGTGATGTCGGAGCGTTCGATGGTCACGGCGCGGCGCAG
Organism: Allonocardiopsis opalescens; assembly: GCF_003002095.1. Classification (GTDB taxonomy): domain Bacteria; phylum Actinomycetota; class Actinomycetes; order Streptosporangiales; family Streptosporangiaceae; genus Allonocardiopsis; species Allonocardiopsis opalescens. Next base: position 182,115 of record NZ_PVZC01000009.1, read on the forward strand.
CCGCCCATCGGGCACGCTGGCCGTCTGCACGAGCTGCTTGGAGCCTTCGCCGGCGCCGCGGGCGACGACGACGTTGGCGTAGTCGGCGCCGTCGCGGTCCACCGTGACGACCTCGGTGACGTTCTCGCCCTCGACGAACCGCAGGGCGGGGCGGTACGCGCCCAGGCGGGGGTAGCCGAAGTCCAGGCGCAGCGCCACGCCACCCTTGCCGTCGGGGCCCGAGCCGTCCCAGGCGTAGTGCTCGCGGTAGTCGAACGGCACCGTCCGGGCGAGCTCGTCGACGGTGCCGCCGATGTCGACGTTGTCCCAGTGGGCCAACTCGTAGCGCCAGTACACGATCTTGCCGGAGGCCGCGGCGGGCTTGGTGTCGGAGTTGGTCCACACCTTGTTGATGGGGATCTCCGGCTCCACCTCGTTGGCGGGCGGGTTCGGCTCGGCCTCGGTGGGCAGGCGGCGGGCGTTGAACCAGGAGCCCAGCCGGAACGGGGTGGTGGTGGCCTCGTAGGTGACGCCGAGGTCGCCGTTGGGTTGCGCCTGCAGGTGGTCCCACAGGGCGCGGACGACGGTGAGGGGGTCGACGCCGTTGCCGGTGGTGCCGGCCACCGAGCCGCCCCAGGTGTGGGTGCTCATCAGCGGCTGCCCGGCGGCGTGGCCGGTGAACCCGGTGGCGGTGATCTCCATGGTGGGGCCGGTGGCGGGGGCGGCGGTGACGATGCCGCCGCCGCGCACCACCCCGTCGGCCTCGGCGAGGATGAGGGTGGAGTGCTCCTGGATGAGGGGTTCGCCGTCGGCGTCGAGCAGGTCGGCCCGGTCGGGGTCCAGGGTGGCGGTGAGCCGGTAGGGGCCGGAGACGGCCGGGGACAGCCGCACGTCGCGCAGGGGCAGGCCGCGGCTGATCCAGGTGCGGTCGGGCAGCCGCAGCGCGTGGTACCGCCACGTCATGCGAGGTCCAGCACGGGCACCTCGTTGAAGGTGATCTCCACGGCGCCGACCGCCCACTCGTCGAAGCCGAGCCGCCCGTCGAATCCGGCGGTGCCGCGGGCTTGCATCGCCAGGGCGGCCGACACGCCGCGGAAGACGGCGGGGATGTCGATGGTGTCGGCGAAGAACAGGGTGGTGCGGTACCCGTTGGTGGGGCTGGTCTGGTTGACGTTGTAGGCGGTGGCCTGGGTCAGCAGCTCGTCGGAGCCGTTGTAGAACCGCACCCGGACCTGGCCGCGCGCGTCGTTGCCGCCGCCGGTGCCGCCGGTGGGCCCCAGCAGGGTCTGGCCCCAGGTGGCGCGGATCTGCGCCTGGGTGGCCCACGCCGGGATCGGCACCCGCGCCCCGGCCAGGCTCCACGGGCTGTTGGGCCAGTTCTCGAAGGCCGCGGTGACGTCGCCGGCGTAGTCGATGGGGGTCATACCGCGCTGGATGCGGGTGAGCGAGGCGGTGCGGGGGGCGAGCATCCGCCGCAGGTCGGTGATCATGCCCTGGGTGATGGTGGCGGTGGAGGCGGGCCAGTCGATGCGGGCGAGCGGGATCGCGGAGTTCGCCGCCAGGTAGCTGGCGGGCACCTCCTGGGCGTCGGCGGCCACCCCCTGGATGATGTGGACCTCGATCGGGTCGGCGGGGTTCGCGGCGACCCGGGCGACGACCATGTCGGAGCGGCCGCCCCCCGACCCGGTGCCGGCGACGCCGGTCACCTCGTGGTCGCCGATGTTCAGCCCGTAGTAGGAGCCCTCCCAGGCGCTGAGCCGCCCCAGGATCGCCGCGGCGCCGTCGGTCACCCGGAACCCGGCGCCGGGCACCTCCAGGGCCAGCACCTGCAGGTCGCCCGGCTCGATGATGCCCTCGGCGCCGCGGGTGGCCGACTGGTACTGGCGGCGCAGCAGGATGCCGTTGATGGGGCCGCCGTCGACGAACGCCGCGTTCTGGAACGTCACAGGGTCTCCTCAGGGGGTGGATCGGGCGTCGCGCCAGGCGATGGTGCAGCGGGCGTCCCCGGTCAGGTCCTGGCCGCGGAAGACGACCTCGGTGGAGCCGGGCGGCAGGGCGAAGTCGGCGAGGTCGGGGCCGGTCAGCGTCCCGGCGAGGCTGGCGCCGTCGTTGCGGAGCGCGGTGCGCGCCCAGGGGCGGGTGTCGACGGTGGCGGTCTGGTCGAACGCCAGCGTGGTGGTGAGCTGCAGGGTGGTCCCGGTGGCGGCGAGGCGCACCCCGGGGTTGGTGACCGGCCCCAAGAAGGTGATGATCGGCCAGGCGGGCGCGTCGCCGGTGTTGGTGAGGAACGTGGTGTCGGAGTCGCCCAGGTCGGTGAGGACCGCCGGGAGGGTGAAGGGCAGGATCAGGCCCTCGCCGATGGCCGGGAGCAGGTCCAGGGTGACCTGGTGTTCGGTGTCGGAGTAGAAGGCGGCGTCGGCGGTCTCGAAGCTCGCGGTGAGCGCGACGGTGCCCCGGTCCAGCAGCGCGGTGGACACCGGGTCCAGCCGGCGGGGTCGCCCGTAGACGACCACGGTGTCCATCCCGTGGTCGCGGATGCGCAGCGCGGTCACCGCGCGGGGGCTCAGCCGCACCTGGGGGGCGTTCCACGCGGCGGCGAAGGCGTTCCACGCCGCCCGCGCGGTCGCGCCGTCCTCGCGGTCCACCGCCAGGGTGAACGCCAGGGAGCGGCCGCCGGCGTAGTCGTAGCCGAACACCCGGCCGTCACCGCCGGGGACGGGTGTGTCCCCGGCGGTGATGTCGGCGCCGCCGATGGTGAAGTCGGGGACGATGACGCCCTGGCCGGCGCCGAAGACCAGGCCGCCGATCTCCCACTGGCCCTCCAGCAGCTCAGCCATCGCCGTACTTCCCGGCGGTGGCCATCCGGTGGACCTCGTACTCCAGTTCGCGGAACGCGGTGCGCACGGTGGCCTCCCCGTTGTGCAGGTGCAGCTCGGCGGAGACGGCCGGGGCGGGGGCGGCGCCGCGCGACAGCGCGGCCAGGGCCTGGCGCTGGGCGGCCGACAGTTCCACCGGGGCGGCGGTGGCCGCCATGATGCCGTTCAGGGAGCCGGAGTTCAGGGCCTCCAGCAGCCCGGCGTTCTCCCGGGCCGCTCGGGCGTTGACGACGAACTCGCCGTCGGCGCCCAGCAGCAGGTTCCGGTCCCCGGACAGGCCCCGGATCCACCCGCCGGTGCTGTAGCCGCGCAGGCTGCGCACCAGGGGGGTGTCGCGGTCGTGCGGGTCCTGGCGGGCGATGCGCCCCAGCAGCGCCCGGGTGACCAGGCCGCCCTGGGCCAGGCCCGACCAGAACGGCCGGAAGATCGCGCCGCCGCGCCGGTTGGAGATGCGGACGTTGTCGCCCTCGTTGCCGCCGATCCGCGAGGAGGGGCCGGTGACGAGGTTGACGTGGCGGGTGCCGTACACCGCGACGTCGCCCGGCTGCCGCGCCGATTCGGGGACCTGCCGCATCCCGGAGGTGTAGTAGTCGCCCGTCCACGCCGTCCTGGCCGCGCGCCCCAGGGACCCCGACGCGCCCGCCTGAGCGAACAGCCAGGAGATGAACATGGCGCACCACGGCGCGCCGTTCATGCCGAACCAGCTGGTGATGGCGTTGCGGTTGGAGCCGCCGGGCACCTCGGGGTAGCGGCCCACGCTGGCGGCGGCCAGCCGCACCACGTCCCCTGCCTGGCCGCGGGTGCCGGTGATGACCGGGCCCGCGCCGCCGCCGAAGAAGGAGGTGAGGCCGGTGACGAAGTCGCGCACCTGGGTGTTGGCGAGACCCACCAGGTCGTAGGGGACGCCGGGCAGCCCCTCGGTGCCGAAGGCGCGGGTCGCCTCCCGCATGGGGCGGAACACGGTGTCCACGGCGCCGCCGAAGTCGCCGGTGAACACGTCCACCGCGATGTCGCGCACGAAGGTGGCGACCGCCGACAGGATGTCGCCGACCGGCGGCGCGACGTCGCCGATGCCCAGCCAGCCGCCGCGGGCGAACGCGCCGCCGCCGCTGCCCGCCGCGAGGGAGGGCGCCGTGCCGGTCGGACCGGCCTGGAACGCGTCCAGTGGCCGGCCCATCATCGCGGCCCGGTTCACCGCCAGCAGCCGGGCCCGCTCGTAGGGGTCGCGCATCGCCTCCGACACGTAGACGCCCTCGCCGCGGCGCATCGGCACCAGCTGGTCGTCGCCCTGCCGCCAGGTGGAGAAGCCGGGCAGGATGCCGCCGCGGGCGAACCCGGCCGGCAGCCGCACCGTGGGCAGCGGGTCGGCGCCGACCAGGTCGGCGACCTTGTCCCACATCGGGACGATGCCGCGGTTGTACACGGTGTTGACCAGGAACCGCACCGGGACCTTGGCGGCGTCGCGGATGGCGTTCCAGGCGGTGCCGATGTGGTCGCGCGCCGTCTGGAAGGCCCGCCACAGGGTGCGGACCGCGTCGCGCACCAGGTTGAAGGTGGGGCGGATGGTGGTGGTCCAGGCGGTGCGCACCGCCGAGGAGATGCCCTGGAACACCGGCACCACCACGTTGCGCCACAGGAACCGGAAGACGGGGATCAGTACGTCCTGGATGAAGCCCCACACCAGCCGGAACGTGGGCCGGATGATGGTGGTCCACGCCCAGCCGATGACCGCGGCGATCCCCCGGAAGACGGGCACCGCCACGTGCCGCCACAGGAACAGGGCGATGGGGATGAGGAAGTCGGTGATGTAGCTGGTGAACGCCATCAGCGCGGGCTGGATCAGGTTGGTCCACGCCCACTGGGCGACCCGCCCGATCTCCCGGAAGGCGGGGGCGGCGTAGTCCTGCCAGAACTCGCGGATGGCGGGGATGATGTCCTCGCGCAGCGCCGCGCCGAGCGCGTCGAAGATCGGCGACAGCACGTTGAGCCACACCCACTGCGCGCCGGCCTGGATGGCCTCCCAGGCGGCGGTGGCGGCGGCCCGGAACCCGTCGAAGGTGTTCCACGCCCACACCACCCCGGCGACCAGGGCGGCGATGCCCGCCACCACCAGGCCGATGGGGTTGGCGATGGAGGCGATGGCGGCGCCGATCGCCACCGCCTTGATCGCGAGGATCACCGCGCCGATGCCCACCGCGATCGCGGTGATCGCCTCGGGCGGGACGGCGGCGATGAGGTCCAGAAGCCCGGTGGCCAGGGTGAGGACCACCCCGCCCAGCGGGGCCAGCCCCCGCAGCAGCCCCGCGGCGGCCGGCCCCAGGGAGTCGAAGAAGTCCATCACCTGCGGCGCGATCTCGGCGACGTAGCCCATGAACTCGGCGAACACCGCCGACTCGCCCAATCCGGCGCCCCAGTCGGCGAAGGCGGCCGCGGTGTCCTCGACGAAGGCGAGGACCGCCGGGGCGTAGGGGATGAAGGCGTTGAAGATCCCCGCGAAGCCGGTCGCGATGGATCCGGTGGCGCGGCCGAAGGCGAGGATCGCCGGGCCGGTCAGCTCCTCCGTCCCCTCCCGGAAGGCCACCCAGGCCGGGGAGCGGGCGCCTGCCTCCAGGTCGTCCAGCAGGGTGGACACCGCGTCGGCGGCGGCCACCACGAACGGGGTGGCCAGTCCGAGGCTGCCGCGGATCAGGTCGATGCCCTGGGAGAACAGCGGCAGCACCGTCGGTTCCAGTTCGCGCTGCCAGGCGCCGAACTCGCCGGCCAGGCCCTGCCAGTCGGACATGAGGGTGCGCGCGGCCGGGGACAGCTCGGCCAGCGCCATCCCGTAGCGCTGGGTGGCGGCCGAGGCGGCGCCGGCGGACGCGGCCTGGGCCTGCTGCTGCAGCCGCAGCATCTGCACCTGGTCGCGGGCGGCGGCGACCTGGCGGGCGCCGTCGCGGTCCGCGCGCGCCACGCCCGCGCGGGCCTGCGCGAGGGAGCGCTCCTGCTCGGCCAGGCGCCGGTTGGTGTCGGCGAGCCGGTCGCGGGCGTCGCGCACCCGCTGGGAGCCGTCCACCCCCGCCTTGTCGGCGGCGGCCACCTCGGTGCGCAGTCGCCGCATGATCCGCTGCTGCTCTTGGGCGCGCAGCTTCGCCTGCCGCAGCGCCAGCTCGGCCTGGCGGACGTCGGTGGCGTCGGCCGTCCCGGCCGCGGCGCCGGCGCGGGTGTCGCCCAGCGCCTCCTGGGCGCGCACCACGTCCAGGGCGGCCTGCTCGGAGTCCAGGGCGGCGCGGGCGGCCTGCGTCCGCAGGTCCTCCATGTCGCGGCGCGCCTCGGACCGGGCCCGGGTGAGGTCCTCCTGGGCGCTGCGGGCCGCGCGCTGGGCGTCGGCGACACCGAGTTCGGCGGTGCGGACCCGCTCCAGCGCGTCGGCGTGCGCCTGCGCGGCGGACTCCTGGGCGCGCTCCACGGCGGCGCGCGCCTGCGCCATCTGCATGGCCTGGATCTGCGCCTGGGCCTGCACGGCCGCGCTGGAGCGGGTGGCCGATGTCACCTGCTGCTGGGCGGCCTCCTGGGCTTGGAGTGCTTCGCCGATGCGGGTGATGGAGGGCACCGCGACGGCGGCCAGGCCGCCGAAGCCGGCGCCCGCGGCGGCCAGGGACGGCCCCAGCGACAGCAGCCCGGCGCCCAGGGTGGCGCCGATGGGGATCGCGCCCAGCCCGGCGATGGCGATGGCCAGGGTGCTGACCCGCACCATCGCGCCGGAGGTGTCGACGTCCACCCGGGCGGTGCGCCCGTCCAGCGCCGACACCTGCGCCTGCACACCGGCCAGCGCGGCGGCCGCGCCGGCGGCGTCGGTGTCGACCTCCACCGTGGCGGTGTCGGCGTCGAGCCGGTCGACCTGCTCTGTCACCGCGCGCAGCTGGGTCAGGGCCGCGGCGGCGTCGGCGCGCACCGTGATGTCGGCGGCGGACTCCAGCCGCTCCAGCTCGCCCTGGATGGTGCGCAGCTGGGCGAGGGCGTCGGCGGCGGAGATGTCCACGCCGACCGTCTGGTCGTTGAGCGCCTCAAGCTGCCGGCGCAGCTCGGCGACCTTCCGGTCGGCGTCGCTGCTGTCGGCGGTGATCTCGGCCTGCGGCAGGGTCCGCAGCGCCGCGGTCAGACGGCGGCGGAACCCCTGGGCGAACGCGCCGCCCTGCTCCTCGCCCTGCTTGGGGGCGCGCCGCTTGGCGGTCTCGTGGTCGCGCCGGATCGGCTCGGAGATCGGGCCGCCGCCCGCGGTGCCCAGGCCCCTGCGGATGCCGTCGGCGAACTGCTCGCCCATCTCCTGGCCGAGTTTGCGCACGACCGGGGTGAGCTGCCCGAACTCCCGGGCGATGGTTTTGTGGAAGCCCTTGAAATCGGGGCGGACGGGGATCCACGCGGACCCGGACTGGTACTCCACGATGCACCCCCTTCCGCCTCACCTGTTGGGCAGCAGCCGCGCCACGAGCTGGTTGTGCCGGTCGAATCGGCGCCGCCGGCGGCGGCGTTCCAGTGCGGTCACCGGCCGCGGGTAGGGGTCGAACCGGGGCGGCCGCCCGCCGGCCCGGCTGATCTGCACGCTGATCAGGTAGGACAGCCGGTCCACCAGGGTGGCCAGCGCCCGTACCTCGGGGCCGTACTCGGTCAGCCGGGGCGGCTGGGGCGCCTCGTCGACGACGCCCTCGGCCAGCAGCAGGTCGGCGTACTCCTCGTCCTCGGCGACCGCCGCCGCGAACGCGCTGTCGGACGGCAGGTGGTCGATGTAGTCCAGGAGTGCGTCGCACGTCATCTCGCCGCGGAACACGGCGAGGACGTCCACGCCGTAGTGGTGCCTCAGCGACGCCCGGATCGGTCCCCGGTACCGCTCCAGGAGCCAGGTGAGGCGCTCTACCCCCCCAGGCCGTAGTGCTCCCGGACGTCGCGGGCGACCTGCATCATCGCTCCGGCGGGCAGCGGACCCAGCGCCGCGACGAACTCCTCGGCGTCCTCGGCGGACTCGGTGAACGCGTCGGCGAACTGCTCCACGCTCATCGCGGCGGTGAGGGTCCCCATCTCGGCGACCGTGGGCTGGCGGAGCTTGATGGAGCGCTCCTCGTCCAGGAACAGCTCGAACGGCTCCTTGGTGGCCTCGGCGGCGTACCGCTCGATGCTGTAGCGCCGGGGCGCGCCCTTCTTCGACATGGGCTCCTACTTCTTGTCGGCGGCGGTCGGGGTGGTGGAGGTGGTGGAGCGCCGGGGTGCGGGCTCGGGCGGCTTGGGCGTCCAGCCCTGGAAGCGCAGCTGCACCTCGCGCTCCTTGGAGCCGACGATCTGCTCGCGGGTGCCGTCGGGGCTGACGTACACCGGGTAGGGCTTCTTCTCGGCCATGCTGGGTGCTCCTTACGGGGTGGGGTCGGGGGCGCGGGAGAAGCCCATGTCGGTGAGGATCGCGTCCCAGCCCGGGCCGCCGAACAGCCACCGCTCGGAGAAGCCCAGCGTGGAGTCGGTGAACGCGGTCAGGGTGACGGGCCAGGTGATGGGGTTCTCGCCGTCGGAGGTGAAGGTCTGCTCGTCGAAGTTGGTGACCTTCGCCCGGGGGAAGAACCGGGCGATGTAGATCTCGCCGTCGTCGCCGAGGTCCACCGAGATCTTCAGCAGCCGGTAGTACTGGCCGCGGGGCCGCGACGGCTTGTCAATGACGACCTCGCCGGTGTCGAAGTCGGCCAGCACCCCGGCCATGTTCGCCCCGGTGTACAGGCCGATGGTGTTGAGCTTGGTCTCCAGGCACTGCACGGTGAGGGTGCTGGAGTCGGCGGTGATGTCGGAGCGGACGGGGTCGGTGGCGCCGTGCGCCCGGATCTGCGCCTCCTCCACCTCCCGGCCGAAGCTGAACCCGTCGGTGGAGACGTAGCCGAGGTCCTCGTAGCCGGCGGGCAGCGCCACGAGCAGCTTGTCGGCGGGGTCGGTCAGGGTGCTGATGGCGGTCGAGGAGATCGGCGCCAGGAACGCGCTGCCGTCCAGGGCCTTGCGGATCAGCTCGGTCTTCTTGTCTTTCAGGTCGTCGTAGACCGTTCCGGCCACGGGTTGCCTCCTTGGGCATGAGAGAAGCCCCGACGAGGCGGGGCCGGATGGGTGCTGCTCGGGCTATCGGCGCAGGTAGACGCGGTAGATCGCTTCGCGGGCGCGCACCCGGTCGGGGTCGGCGGTCGGCGCGGCCTGCGGCCCGACCTCGGTGGCGGCGCGGTCGATGACCCCGGAGGGGGTGCGCAGCGGCCCCGAGGTGAGGCGCTGGCGGGCGGCCTCGGCCAGGGCCTTGGCCTGGGCGGTGGTGGCGGCCAGGGCCGCCACCGCGACCCGCGCGGCGTCGGTGACCCGGTCGTCGGGGCCGCCGATGCGGCGCACCCGGAAAACGGGCAGGTCCTCGGCCGTGTCGGTGCCGGTCCACGCCACGGCGGGGGCGATGTCGCCCAGGGCGTCCATGACGGCGTCCTCGGCGTCGGTGTAGGGGGCCAGGTCGGCCATCAGCCCCCCTTGCCTTCCAAGCGGTCCACGGTCCGCCCCAGCACCCGGTGGCGGATCTCCACCTGGGGGGCGTAGGGGGCGGTGTTGCGCAGGACCGCCTCGGCCCGGTCATCGGCGGCGCCCGCCTCCACCGTGAAGGCGGTCGCATAGGTGCCGGAGTCCCGCGGGCTGATGGACTCCGCGTAGCGCCGCCCCTGCTCGGCGATCTCACCGAGCAGCGCCTGCATCTCCGGCGAGCGCATCAGCTTGCGGGTCTTGCGGATGTCCTGGCCGTAGCGGGGACGAAACGACACCTCACACCCCCTGCACGCGTTCCAGTGCGGCTTCCAGGCCCGGGGCCCAGCCGGTGAGCGGGCTCGACCACGGCCCGGTGTCGCCGACCACCGACCACAGCGACCCGTCGGGCAGCACTACCTGGTCGTCGGGGGCGATGTCGGCGCCGATCGGCGCGAGCAGCGTCCGCCCGGTGATGACCGTGGTGCCGGTGACGGCGGTCTCGGTCGAGGTGCGCGGGTAGACCGCACAGCCCTCCACGGTGTGCTCGGTGCCGGGCAGCGGGTCGCCGTAGCGGTCCCGGGCGCCGGGGCGGCGCACGGTGACCGTGATCGGGTGGGCGAACATCAGGCGATCCACCCGCAGTCGGCCCACCCTCCGCGGTCGCGGCTCCGCCAGTCGCGGCGGTTCGGGTGGCGCAGCGCGTCGTCGGCCTCCGACAGGGAGACGGTGGCGGCCCGCCCCCGCAGGCCCAGCAGCCGCCGGTCCTCGCGGGTGGTGAACAGCTTGCCGCTGGCCACCGCCGCGTCGAATGACCGGCTGAACGGGCCGGCGGTCTCCTGGGTGACGCCGTCGGCGTTGCGCAGGACCCGCAGCACCATGCTGCACAGCACGATCTTGACCAGCTCGGCGGTGGTCTTCCCGGCCGCGATGCGGTCGGCGAGGTCCCCGGCGTGCTGGGTCAGGATCGCCTCGGCGTCGTCCAGGCGCACCTGGACGCGCGCCTCCAGGTCCGAGCCCGCCTGGAGGTCGCCCTCCCAGCGCGCCCGCACATCCTCCACGTCGGCGTAGGTCGCCACAGCGGTCTCCTCACTCGGAGCGCTTGCTCCCCTGCCGGGACTTGGGCTCGTCGTTGACGTTCGCCGTCTGACCGGTGCTGGTCTGCCCGGCGACGGTGTAGGTCTCGTTGGGGTCGTCATCCTGGACGGTGCCGTAGTACCCGTGCTCGGTGCCCTCGGCGGGCGGGACGACCTTCTCGGTCGGCTTCTTGTCGGCCATGCCGGTCTCCTCTACCTTCGCTCGACGGTGACGCGGACGATGCCGCCGGGGTCGGCCATGCCGGTGCCGTTGGGAACGGACCGCCACTGCAGGGTGTCCCCGGCCGCGAGGTTCAGGTTGGCGGCGGTACCCGACAGGGTCAGGTCCCGGTCGTCGTTGGCGGCCGCGTTCGTGCCGGACCCGAACGTGAGGGTGGCCACGGTGGTCGAACCCGCCCCGTCGGCGCCCTTGTTGACCAGGGACACGGCGCGGTTGTTGGTGGCGGCGCCGGTGATGGCGGCCTCGGGCACGTACTCCACCGAGGTGACGGTGCAGTCGAACGGGGCCTGGCCGATCACGGTGTCGTCGGTGGCGCCGGCGGTGGACACCGCCGGGACGTCGGCTTCGATGACCCGCTGCAGCGGGGCTGCGTCAGCCATGGTCGGACTCTCCTCAGTAGGTCAGGACGGCGGCCGGGTACCGGGTCGCCTCGGTGGGCTGGTCGTTGTTGATGGTGTTGGCGACCTGCCAGCCGAACCGCGCCTTGATCCGCAGCGCGACCATGTCCTGCTGGGCGAGGTTGTATACGATCGCGCCGGTGTTGTCCTGGATGACGGCCTCGGTCAGCACCTTCAGGGTGATGTCCTGGCGGACGCCGACGATGAACTGGTTGGAGAAGTCGCCGGCGAGCAGCCGCACGTTGGAGCCCACGGCGCCGCCGGTGGGCCACTGGCCGCGCATCGGGTAGGCGATGGGGAGTCCGTCCAGGGTGGCCAGGTCGGCCGAGACGCGGCCGGCGTCGGTGCGCTGGCCGGTGGTGTCGCGGGCGGCGCGCAGCAGGCGCCGCGCGGAGCGGGCCGCGGCGAAGCCGGTGACGTCGTAGCCGTCCTCCTCCACCTCGGCGATCAGGTTGTCCAGGTCGCCCATCACGCCGCCCTGGGCGGCGGTGGCGGTGCCCTCGGCGACGTCGTTGCCGGCGGCCAGTGCGGCGGCCACCACGTTGGTGGGGAAGCTCGCGGGTGCGTTGGTGCCGAAGAACACCGCGCTGTCGAGGGTGCGCGCGAACGCCTCTTCGATGTAGGGCATCACCTCGTCCCAGATGTCGAGTTCCACGTCGTCCACGACGTTCTCGGGCACCGGGACGATGGTCGCGATCTCCTCGATGTTCATGAACTTGTTGGTCCAGGCGACCTCGGTGGTCTGCTTGAGGCCGGTGTCGCCGGTCACCCAGTAGGCCACGGGCAGGGCCGACAGGACCGGGAACCGCACGGCGTTGCGGCTGACCGGCACCCGCCGGAACAGCTGCAGGACCGCCGAGGACTCGGTGGCCTTGCCCAGCAGCTCCCGGGACACCTCCTCGGGGATGAGGGCTTCGGCGTCGCTGCGCGACGTGATGTTGTTGTACGGCACGGGTTACCTCCAAGTGTCCAGCGCAGCGGTTGCCGTGCCGCTGACGTGGCCTGTCAGTGCCGTCCGGCCGCCTGCCGGATCAGCGAGTTCATGTCGGCCGGGGCGGCTCCGCCGCGGCGGCCCTGGTCGGGGTCGGGGGTGGCGCGTCCGGCCACCCGGGTGAGGGACTCGGCGAGCCGGGCGACGGCCTTGTCGTCGACGTCGCCGGCGTCGAGCAGCCGGGCCGGGTCCACGTGCTCCAGCAGCGGGGCCGCGTCGTCGGCCTTGATGCCGCGCTCGGCGAGCAGCGCCTTGACCTGGGTCATGGCCATGCGCCCGGCCCGCTCGGCGTCGGCCTGCTCCCGCTGCTGCATCTGCTCGCGCATCTCGGCGAGCTGCTGCTCCAGGGTCTTGGCGGCGTCGGCCGCGCCCTTGTTCTCCTTGGCGCGCGCCTCCCAGGTGCGGGCGTGCTCCAGGCGCTTCTTGATCTGCGCCGGTGTCAGCCCGGTCTCGGCGGCGAACTCCTGCCACGGCGAGGCGTCGAACGCGTCGCCCTGGCCCTGGCCGTCGCCGCCCGTTTCGGTGCCGGCGCCGGGCTCGGTGTCGCTCATGCGGTCTCTCCCGTTCCGGGATCGGTCGCGCCCCGTTGCGGGGCGCGGACGTCTACAGGTCGCCCGGGCCGGTGAAGCGGTCGCGCGGGCGGGCGAGCATCGGCCCCAGTTCGCCGTGCTCGCGGATCATCTCCACGGTGATGCTGCGGTAGTCCACCGCGCGGGCGCCGCGGTCGGAGGCCCCGGTCAGCTCCTCCACGGCCTCGTGCACCCGCTCCAGCAGCTCCGGGTCGATGACCTGGCCCGGGTCGGCGCCGAAGATGCCCGCGACCTCGCAGTCGCATCCGGGGTGGATCGGGTTCAGGTCCTCCACCCGGTAGCGCTGCGTGCTCGCCACGACGCACAGCCCGCAGTTCTCCGAGCCGACCAGGACCCGCCGCCAGAACCGGGGCCGGTCCGCCGCGGGGACGTCGACCGCCTCCATGGCGGCCTGCGCGGCGTGGGCGTAGGTCTGCTGCAGGTCGGCCTCGGCGATCTCGGCCAGCCGGGTCGCGCCCCGCTGCAGCGCCTCGTCCAGCTGCTCGCCGCGCCCCAGGTGCGTGTACACGGTCGCGAACGGCCGGTGGTACACCAGCTCCCCCGGCACGCCCCGCAGGTCCACCAGGACGTCATCGGGCAGGCCCGGCGGCGTGACCGGTACGCCCAGGGCGGCGGAGGCGAGTTCGGCGGTGCGGGCGGCCACCAGGGCGCCCATCATCTGCTGGGCGCCGTGCACCATCGGCACCGCCTGCGCGGCGAACTCCGCCGCCTGAGGCTCGTGCCAGGCCCCAAGGCTGCGAAACAGCGCCAGCAGCGCGTCGATCAGCTGCTCGGTGAGGCCGCGGCGCTGCGCGGCGAACTCCTGCGGCGTCACGACTCGGCCGGTTCAGCGCCGCCGCGGCCCGGGGTTGGCGCCGGTGCGGTGGGGCGCGGTGCGGCCATGGCGGTGCGCAGCGCGTCCGCGGCCATCTCGGTGCGCAGCTGGGCGATCTGCTGGGGGGAGTCGCCGATGCGCTCGGCCACGACCGGCAGCGGGTACCCGGCGCCGCGCAGCTTGGTGGCGTAGTCGGCGACCTGGGCAGGGTTGAAGTTCTCCGGGCGCGCCCACACCACCTCGGAGCTGGACAGGTCGCGGTCCAGACCCGCCACCTCGGCCATCAGCGCCAGCACCTCCTCCACGCCCTCGCCGAACCGGGCCGACGCCTGGCGGATCTTGGCGGTGTGGCCGGCGTCCAGCGCCATCACGGCGTCGGCACTGAGGTTCACCATGTCGCCCGGCAGGTAGTACACCGGGGTCAGCGTCACCGCCGCGAAGGCCCGCATGTCGGCCTCCACGGCGCGCAGCATCGTGGAGGTGTCGGTCTGGGGCAGCGACACCAGGCGGGGCTCGGGGTCGCCGGCCTCTCCGGGCGGGATGGTCCAGATCTGGTCGGCGCCGGGGTTGAACGGGGCCACCGGCAGCCCGGTCACCTCGTCCTCCTCCGGTGTGAAGTTCAGCAGCGCGTTCTGGCGGAACGCGGCGTAGCGGTCGGCGGTGAGCCGGTTGAGGAGGGTCAGGTTGTGCCGGTTCTGCACGTCGATGCCGGCGTCGAACTCGGCTGCGGGCTCCTCGCCCTCGTCGCCGTTGAGGAACGGCACCACCGGCACCTCGGGCAGGGACCGCCCCGACTCCTGGCGCGCCTCCCAGGCGTCGGGTTTGAACGACAGGCGGCGCGGGGAGGACCGGCGGTCCTCGGCGCGGGTACGCCAGTGGTGGCGCTCCCCGGGCAGGTACAGGGTGGCCATCCACCGCTTGAGGATCGGGTCGTGCCACAGCCGCAGCGCCGCCAGCCGCCGGGACGGGTCGGCGGGGTCGGTCTCCACGATCACCGTCTCGGGGCCCTCGATGGTGACCCGCGGCCGCTGCGCGTCGCGCGGGTCGACGCCCACGGTGACGTAGGCGGCGCTGACGCTGAGCGCCCTGCGCCAGATCCCCAGCTGCCGGGCGTCCAGCTTCGCCTGCTGCCACAGGCCCCACACCGGGTTGTCGGTGGCCGATCGGGCCGAGGCGTCGCGGTAGCCGATCACCTGCATCCGGTGCACCATCGACTCCACGGCCAAACGGCACAGGTTCGTGCGGGCCAGCCGCTGGAAGCGCCGGAACGCCTCCTTGTGCTGGGAGGGCCCGGCCGGCAGGTCGTGGTCGCCGTCGTAGTAGCGGCGCCAGTAGTCCACCTGGCGGCGCCGCGCCAGCAGCTTGGGGCCCAGGCGGCCCAGCCACTCCAGCGCCGACAGGTCATCGGACTCGGCCACGGCTCACCGCCCTCCTTCGTCAGAATCCGGCCGCGCGGCGGGTGCGTCGGGGCCGGTGCAGGCCGCGCGCCACCGCGTCGGAGCGGCACTCATAGGCGAGGACCGCCGCCATGGCCGCGTCGATCTTGCGCGGGCTCTTGGCGTACTCCTTGCCGATGGTGACGCCGACCTTCCCGGCCAGCCGCCGCCTCGCGTTGAGCACGTGGCGGGTCAGCACCGCGTCGGCGTCATGGCTGAGCCGCTTGGCCTCGTCGCGGTCCACGATCGCGTCATGGAGGCGCTCCACGGCCCGCACGATCAGGGTGGGCCGGTTGGTCCACCACTCCAGCGGGCGGGCCTGGGTGGCCTTGACGCGCATGCGCTTGCCGAAGGCGGACTGCCAGCGGTCCAGGTAGTCCTGCCAGTGCGCGGGGTCGGCGTACATGCCCACCACCTCGTAGCGGTCCACAGCGGCCATCACAGCGGCGTCCACGGCCTCGCGGTCCACCTGCCAGTCATCGCCGGCCGGGCCCGGCGGCTTCTCCCAGCAGCCCAGCAGGAACAGGTGCCCGTCGGACACCCGGCACCCCACCAGGGCGGTGGAGTCGTCGCGCACCGACCCGTCGAAGCCGAGCGTGATGCGCTCGCCGTCGGCCACGACCTTCGAAGCGTCCGCGCAGGCCGCCCACGCCGAGGCGTTCACCCATGCGTCCGACGCCGAGGTGCGGGCGTTGAGGAAGAAGCGGCGGGAGTCGTCGACCTCCTTGCGGGGGTCGTAGAACTCGTCCAGGATCGCCTCGACGTCGTTCCACTCCACCGCCTCGCCGAACGCCTCGGTGATGGCGGCGCGCAGCGCCTCTTCGGCGGTCAGGTCCTCGCATTCGCCCCACCGGTGGTCATAGACCAGCCGGTGCCGCAGCCGCTTGTACTTGCGGGTGCCGTCGGCGTTGAGCTCGGCGAGCTTCTCCGCGAACTCGTAGGTGGACTCCGCCACCGACTCCTCGCCGGGGGCGAACATGGTGGTGGTCTCCAGGAACCAGGTGCCCGCGTTCTTCTTGCGCTTGCGCAGGTTCCGGGTGACGGTGGCGTACATCCGCCGCAGCTCCGGCGTGTTGTACAGGTGGGACTCGTCGAAGACCACGAAGGTCTCCTTGCCGCCGTCCTTGCTCGCCGAGGAGGCGGTGGACGGGGTGATCTCCCCGCCGCCCGGCAGCAGGATGCGGGTCAATCCGACCTCGTGCCGGGAGCACACCCCCGACAGCGGGGTGCCCTCGTCGGGGTCGAGGTTGAAGTGGACGGAGTCGTAGACGTTGCCGGTCTGGCCCTCCTCGGTGGCCATGATCCGGATGTAGGGGGTCTGGACCGGGCGGCCCATCGGCTCACCCGGTTCGTAGACGTAGGTGAAGCCCGCCCCCCACGGGTCGGTGTAGACCTCGCCGCCGTCGGCGAAGCCCGCGAACCGGCACGGGCCGAGCGCCTCGAACAGGCTCAACCGCGCGCCCAGGCCGGACTTGTCCGCGCCCTTGGGCCTGCTGAAGAAGGCGCTGTCGTACAGCAGCCTTCCATGCTCGTCGAGCGCGTAGCAGTCGGCCACGAAGCCCGAGTACTCGTCGCCGTGGCGCACCGGCTGCCCCTGCACGTCGCCGGGGCCGTGGACGACGAAGTACTCCATCCACGCCAGCGCCAGCCAGCCCAGCGACCTCAGCCGGTCGTGGGCGGGCGAGCGCACCAGGGTGCGCGGCACCGGTTCACCCCGACAGGCGGGAGCGCCGCGAGGCGATGTCGGTGACCGACCCCCGCGGCTCGGCCGCGTCCGGCGGCGCGTCGGAGGGGACCTCCACGGTGATGCGCAGCCGCATCCGGTCCTCGGGGGTGGCGCCGAACTTCGCGGCGCGCAGCCGCAGCTCGCTCGCGAACTCCCAGCGGCCCTTCGTCCACATCACGTGGTGCATCAGGGCGGTGTCGAGCAGGAAGTCCCAGTCGGTGTCGGTGAACGTCTGGGACTGCGCCGAGCGGCGCCAGGTCGACCACCACGCCCGGGTGCGCGGGTGCCAGCTCTCACCGTCGGGCACCACGTCGTCGGGCAGGTCGGGGCCGCGCAGCTCGCCGTCGGCGGCCACGGCCGTCATCTCCGCGGCCCTGCGTTCGGTGTCGCGGCGCCTGGAGCGGGTCGCCTTGGGGGCGAAGCCTTGGCCGGCCATCACTCGCTCCGGGCGTTGTTCAGGTGCCGAAGCTCGTCCTGGACGACCCATTCCGGATCGTCGTCGTGGGGCAGCTCGACCCGGAAGGGGAAGGCCAGGACGGCCGCCGCGGCGGTGTCCTCCATCAGGCCCTTCCGCCGCTGAACCACCCACTGCACCTCGTCGTCGGTCAGCAGGTCGAAGACCAGGGCGTGGACGTGGGTGCCGCCCTGGTCGACGCCGAGGCTCATGCTGCGCAGTCGCGCCATGGTGTTCACTCTCCCGTTTCGGGACGCGCACGGCCCCGTTCCGGGATCGTGCTAGGTCAACAGCCAGCGGATGACGCCGGACAGGTCCCCCAGGACCGACGGCGCGCCGCCGTGCGGGCGGCCGGTCACCGTGATGTAGCGGCCCGCGCCGTAGATCTCAGCCTTGCCGCCGCCGCGGCGCAGCCGCCGCCCCCGCGCCACCTCGCCGCGGCCCCACACGTGCAGGCCGCGCCCGCTGGGCGAGACCTCGACGTAGGTGGGCGGGCAGCGCCTCAGCAGGGCGGTGGCGAGCGGCGACAGGGCACCGCCGGCGTCCAGGCAGTCGTCCAGGTCGATGCACACGATCCCGTCGCCGTCCAGGACGAACCCCCGGCGGGGTCGGGACCGCACCGTGCTGAAGCGGGACCAGGTGGCCGGGTCGGTCACCGACGCCGGGGCGCCGCCGGGGGTGCGGGGCGCCTTCGCGGCGTCGTGGAGGACCCACCGGTCGCGCTCGCGCAGCTCGGCGGGGACCGTCGAGGCGCGCCGGGCGCGGGACAGGGCCATGCGGCACCGGTTGGAGCAGGTCGTCGTCTGCGCCCGCCGGGTTCCGCCCAGGGGGGCGCCGCAGCGGGGGTTCGCGCAGGTGCGGGACATGCCCCCATACTACCCCGCGTGTTACAGTTTAGGCGATCTACCTGCACAGATGCCGGGGTCACGATTCGGTGGAGCGCTCAGGCGCATCAGGCTGGGCGGGGGTGCGGATCACCCCGGCCGACGGCCCGCAGACGTTCCCGTGGGCGCCTCCGGCACTCCCGGGGAGGGTTCGGCCAGAGTCGTGCGCACCGCGAGGACCAGCACTTCTTCGGGCGGCCCTACCCCCGGGAGGGGGAGGCTCCCCCACCCTGACCAGCGCAAACGTCACGCCAGCCCAGGATGTGCCTCGGGGGGGCGCCGCGTGGTGGGGTTCCGGCGCGCGGCCGCCCCCTCGGCCGAGGACTTGCGTGCGTGGTGCCAGCGGCACAGCGCTTGGAGGTTCTCGGGGCGGTGGTCGTGCCGGTCGCCGATGTGGTCGACCTGGTTGGCGTGCGCTCCGCACCGCTGCCCGTCGGTCCTCCACTGGCAGGCGTACCCGTCGCGCTGGAGGATGGCGGGGCGGATGCGGCTGTACCAGTCCGTGGGAAGTTCGGCCCTGCGGGTGCTGGTGTCCCATGCCATCGGCGCCCCCTGTGCGCGTGAGCCTTGGGCTGGTGCCCGCCGCACCGCACGAGGGGAGACGGCGCGGCGGGGGTTTCAGGGCCCGCCGCCGTTCCGGAGTTGCACCGGTGCTGGCCAGCTGTGCGCGGCACTCCCGCGTGCCGGCGGCGTCCCCGTCCGTGGGCGGACATGACGAAGGCCCCGAGGGAGCGTCCTCGGGGCCTTTCGACTGCTCACGCCATTTGATCACATGATGGCGTTTCACTGGGTGGAACGCAAGTCGATCAGTCGAGTGTGGGGACAGTCGCAGTGTCCACCCACCATGCATCGTGGCCTGTGCCCTCACGGTGCGTGCTGGCCCACCGGCCGCGCTCGGCTGGTGAGTTGAACGGGATCTCGGTACCGCGAGGGAGCGCGCCGTCGGCGTCAGGCGGCGTGCACACGCGGCACCAGAGCAGGTAGGCCGTTCCGCTCACGGTGCCTCGCTTCCGATGCTCGGCAGCAGGGTGGAGGTGTCCTCCACCCATGCCCGGTAAGGCTCGATCCCGGCGGCCCGAAGCGCCTCGACGGCTCGCTCCATGGTGCGCTCGGCTTCTTCTGGGGTGTCGCCGGCGCCGGTGATGGCGATGTGCAGGATGCTCACGGCCGCCACCGCACCGCATTCGCGATCACGGACCACGACGTCGCCAGGACGCGTACCGACCGCGACCGTGCCGAGGGCGCCCGGTGAACCTCATCCGCCGCTGCCAGCACGACCGCGATCGCCGTGACGGCCACTGCGGCGACGATGGCGATCTCCATCTCGCTCATACCCTCTCCTCTGTTCGTCCTTCAGTCTGGCGCACCAGTCCGGCGACGTCGCCGACCCGGTATCTGGTCTGTCCGTCGGCGCTGCGGTGGGCGGTGAGGCGTCCGCGTGCCACCCAGGTGCGCAGGGTCGCGGCGGTGACGCGGCCGCGCAGCGCGGTGACGGCGCGGACGACTTCGCTCGCGGTGCCGAGGTAGTCCTCGGCCTGCTCCAGCAGCGACGCCCGGACGGCGCCCACCTCCCATTCCTGGCCGCACGGCGCGCACCGCACCCAGGCGGCGCCAGGACGGGCGTACAGGTCCGTGCCGCAGGCGGTGCAGCGCCCGGCGTACCAGCGCTCGCCCGGCCGGTCCACGGCCCTCCAGGCGCCCCTCAGCCGCTCGGTGATCTCGTCGTGGATCTCGGCGGCCGCCGGGTGCGTCTGGATGCGGGCGGTGCGCTCGGCCAGCCAGGTGGCCATGGCGCCCAGCGTGTCGGCCGGCCATCCCTGGGCGCGGATGCGGGCGCACTCCAGGTGCAGGCACGCCGCGCACGCGGGGCCGTGCAGGGTCGGCGGCTCGGCCTCCATGAGCACCCGCACCCAGCCCACCAGCGCGGCCCTCAGTGCGTGCTCGGCGTCGCTCGCGGCGAGGTTCACCGCGAGCGGCTGCTCGGCGCCGCGACGGCCGCCGGTGCCCGCGCCGATGCGGTCCTGGCGCGTCACCGTGGTGCGCAGCTCGGCGGCCAGGGCGCCCACCCGGCGCAGCGCGGCCCGCAGGCCGTCGGCGCACCGGTGGCACAGCTCGGTGGTGTGCACGGGCCGGTCGCACCGCTCGGCCGCGCACAGGCGCTCGGTGCGGTTCACCGGCGCCCCCCGAACGCCTGAGCGAGGAGCTGGTGGTGCAGCTCCACCGCCATGGCCTCGGCGGCCGTCGCGCTCCAGCCGTCGCGCTCCAGCTTGCGGCGGTAGCCCAGGGCGTGCTCGTCGATGGGCGCCACCAACTCGGCAACGTTGTGCATGCCCTCGGCCACCTCGGCGGCCGCCCGGGTGATCTCGTCCCGGTCAGGTCGGTCGGCCACCGCGCACCTCCCGGGCGTACTGGGCGACTATGGAACCCAAGATCTCGATTGCCGCCGGACGCGCCGTGGTCGTCTGAGCCGTGGCCGGCGCCTGCCCGGCGATCTCCGCCAGGTCGCCGCGCGCCATCGTGTCCCACCCGCACCAGATGTTGGCGTACTGCGAGTACAGCGCCGGGTTGCGGCAGCTGGCGCGGGTGCCGTTGCGGTAGAAGCGGATATTGGCCTGGCCGACCCCGGAGGTGAAGCCCGCGCTCCACTGCCCGTTGGCCAGCGTCTCGTCCAGGTGCACCCATCCCGACAGGATCGGCAGGGTGCGCCCCTCGGCGTCGCGCTGGAGGTGCACCACCAGCTGCCCGGAGTCGTCCACCGACAGGTGCGTGACGCCCACCGCGATGTGGGACTCGTTGTGGTGGATGCGCGGCATCCGGCCCGACACGTCGTCGAAGCGGATGCACACCCGGTGGCGGTAGATCGGCAGCGTGGGGCTGGCGGCGATGATCATCGAGTGGGCTCCTCGGTGGCGCGGTGGGTGGCGGCGTGCTGGCGGGCGCCCTCGCGGGTCTGGGTGGGTCCGTCGTAGCCCAGCTCGACGGTCAGGCAGCGGGCGCAGCGGAAGCCAGAGCCACTGACCTCGATCCAGTCGGGCAGTGGCTCCTCGCCCGGTGGCGTCTCGGTGGTCGGGGGCGCCATGAGCGCCCGGGCATCGGCGCACGGCCATGGCACACGGTCGCCGTTCTCGTCGTGGCAGGTGGAGCACACCTCGGCGCACCCTGGGCACCACACCGGAGCGCCGTGGTCGGGGATGCACGGGAGCCCCGAGGGGATGGCATGGTGCAAATCGCGGAGGGCGTCCCTCGCCTCCGGCGGGGTCCACCCGAGCCGCACCAGCAGCTCCTGGGTGGCGTCGGGCAGGTGGACGTCGGCCGTGCCCTCGATCTCGGCCAGGTCCAGCGCCAGCACGTCGAGGGTGAGGCGGGGGGCGTCTCCGGGCTCGGCGGTCAGCGCCAGGCCCGAGATGATGTCGCGGGGCACCTCGGCGCCGTCGATGGTGATCCGGGCGTCGTCGTATCCGGGGGCGAGGCCGGTGATGCGGATCTGGTGGGCCATGGGTCAGTGCTCCTCGGGGTCGATGAGGTCGGCGGCTTCGAGGACGTTCTCGTGCGAGCCGTACTCGGGTGCGTTCAGGTCACCGGCGGCGGCCGCCGCGCGGATGCGGTCGGCCAGGTCGTGGGCGATGGCGCGGCGGACGTCCTCGGCGGGCGCACCGAGGACGCGGCGGACGGGCGGCCCGGCGTGGGTCGCCTCGTGCTCGGCGACTGCTTCGGTGATGTCGGGCCACCGGTCGTCGTGGTCGAGGTCGATGCGGTGGCCGCAGCCGCACCCCCAGTACGGCGTCGGGATGATCAGGCGCATCATGCGGGGACCTCCTGGTCGCCGAGGTCGAGCACGCCCTGGGCGAAGCGCGCCACGGCGAGGTCGTGGTACCTCGGGTTGATGTCGATGCCGATGTAGTTGCGGCCCAGGCGGCGGGCCGCGTCCCCGGTGGTGCCGGAGCCGCTGAAGGGGTCGAGCACGGTGCCGCCCGGCTTGCAGCCGGCGGCGATGGCGCGCAGCGGCAGCGCCAGCGGGTAGGGGGCGGTGTGCCCGTGGGAGGCCGCCGCGCGGTCGGTGCCGATGGTCCACACGTCGGTGTCGGATCCGGGCGCCGACCGGTCGTAGTGGTAGCGCGGCCCGGCGGCGAGCAGGTAGATCCGCTCCGTGCTGCGGCCGGGCCGGTCGTGCGCGGTGGGCTCGGGCTGGGCGCCGGGGCGGCGCCAGATGATCTCTGCCCGCAGCGTCCACCCGTCCGCCTGGAGGGCGATGGCGACCCGGGCGGGGATCATGAGCAGGCTCTTGCGGGGGTAGCCGAGCCCGGAGCGGTCCAGCGGCCGGACCGCGTCCCAGCGGCGGGCGCGCTGGGAGCGGTCCGCGCCCACGGGCGCGCCCTTGGCGGAGTAGTAGGAGTCGCCGAGGTTGAGCCACAGGGTGCCGGCCGGGTCGAGCACGCGGCGGACCTCGGCGAAGACGGCACGCAGCCGCTGCACGTACTCGTCCGGGGTCGCCTCCAGCCCGTACTGGCCCTCGGCGCCGTAGTCGCGCAGCCCGTAGTAGGGCGGACTGGTGACGCAGCAGTCCGCGGAGGCGTCAGGGAGGGTGCGCAACTGCTCCAGCGCGTCACCGAGCAGGAGGGTCACCTGCTCGTCGGCGAAGTAGGTGCTCACCCCTCACCGCCCGGGGCGGGGGTGCGCACCGGGGCGGCGGGTCCGCCGTAGCGGATGTGGATGTCGTCCTGGTGCAGCCCGGTGTGTCCGGCGTCCAGGGTGCAGCTCCACGGCTTTCCGCCGGCCAGGGGGGTCCAGGTCGCGCCGCAGCGCGCCGGGTCCTCGGCGGCCCGGTGCGCCTGGGCCAGGGCGCCGCGCAGCCGGTCGAGCTCCCGGTCGCGGCTGGCGATCCGGTGGTGCAGCTCCTCGAGGGCTGTCATCGCGCGCTGCCAGTGGGTGGCGTCGGTGGGGTCGACGTCGGCGTCGGACTCGCCGAGCAGGGCGGCGAGGGTCAGGCGCATCCGGCCGTAGGCGGCGCCCGCGACGAGGGACACGTCCCGGCGGCCGGCGGCGGTGAGGATGGCTTCGGCGAGCCGGGGCGCCGTGGACGCGGTCACGGTGACGACGTACTCCTCGAGGCGGGGATCGTCGCCGCCGCCGATCCAGACGTAGGCCCGGCCGTCCCTGCTGGCGCTGGCGATGACGCCGAGGGTGTCGCCGTCGGGGTCGGTGTGGATGTAGGGCTTGGTCACGGTGTCGGGTCCTCTCCGGGGATGGGGCCGCCGTGGATGGCGGCGCGTGCGGCGGCGGCGCGTGCGTGCACGGTGGCGTCGTCGGCGCGGCGGCGGGGGTCGGGCTGCGTGGTCATGAAGCGCGGGCCTTCGCGGCGAGGTGGTCGACGGCCTCCTTCATCCCGGGCTCATGTCCCAGGGCGGCGGCCACCTCCTTGCGGATGCGCTTGCCGCGCTTGACCCAGGAGTCCGGCAGGGTCATCCCGGGCTCGCCCTGGGCGGCCTGGCGCTGCCACTCGGCGCGGACGGTCTCGGGCGGCATGTCGATGAGCAGGGCAACGGCTTCGTGGGAGAGCACCGGCTCCCCGTCGATCAGCGTGTAGAGCGGCTGGTTCGCCATGTGTTCGGCTCCGTTCAGAAGAGGGTGGGCGGGCTGGTGCGGGGGCATCGGTGGGCGCGCAGCACGGGGCCGTCGCGGGGTCGGGCGCGGCGGTGTTCGTCGCGGTATTCGAGGTAGGTGCGGGCCGGCCAGGTGAGGAAGACGGCGTCGTAGGTGGATCGCCCTTCGGCCACCGCCTGCTCCTCGGCCGCGGCGTCCAGCGGCACCGGGTCGACGCGGATGTCGACGCCGTCGGCGTGGGCGCGCAGCACCCAGGTGTCGCAGCGGACGCACAGCCGCGGCTCGGCGGGGGTGGTGTAGAGGGTCACGGTCAGCCTCCGGGGATGCGGAGTGCGGCGCGAAGGTCGGCGAGGGTTCCCCGGATCTCTCCGGTATCGGGGTCGATGAGGTCGTCTCCCGCCGCGGTGAGGGGGCGGCCGGTGGCGCTGTCGACGACCGATCCGTCGACGACGGCGACGGGGTTGGAGGGGTCGAGTTCGCCGCCGGGTCCCGGGTCGGGGCGAGTGAGTGCGCCAGTGCGCCGCCCCCCTTTAGGGGGGCGCACTGGCGCACTCGCCCCCGACTGCGCTGGCGCACTCTCGGCGCACTGGCGCACTGAGTCTGTGACCTGGGGATTCAGTGCGCCGGAGGGTCGGCGCACTGGCTCGCTAGGAGCGGCGATTAGACCAATTTCGCTCGGCGCACTGGCGCACTGGGCGCCACCTGCGGAAACAGTGTTTAGACCAATTTGGTCGGCGCACTCGTCGGCGCACTGAATCGGGTGGCTCGGCGCACTCGCCGGCGGGGTCGGCAGGAGCCCGGCGGCGCCGTCCCGCCACGTCTCGTCGACGCTGTGGAGGACGGACCGGCGGGGCCCCGGCGCGGTGCGGATCTGCCCCTCGGCGACGGCCCGCTTGAGGGCGGCGCGGACGTCGGCGCGCTTGAACTCCTCGCCGAGTTCGTCCTCGATACTGCGGCCGGACAGGCCGGGTCGGGTGGCGAGCAGCTCCACGATCGCCTCGCGGGCGCCGCGCAGGGCCGCCCCGGCGCGGGACCCTCCAGTGAGGGTGAGGCGCCGACTCGCGGGGTCGAAGGCGAGGGCGGACTCGGGCACGTCGACGTCGCGGCCGTAGGCGGAGAAGTAGCGGGGCGCGGACGGGTCGTCGGCGCCGCCTTCGGTCTTCTCGCGGACCAGGCGCCATTCGACGTCGGGCCAGTCGCGCAGCCGGGACGCGCCGCGGCTGCGCTCGCCGCTGTGCCCCATGTGGTGGACGACCACGGCCTCGGCGACCCCGGCTTCGCCGAGCAGCTCGTCGAAGGCGACCAGCAGCTGCCCGGCCTCCTTGTCCTCGCTCAGCCCCAGGGCGTCGAGGAGGGGTGCGAGGCAGTCCAGGATGACGACCTCGGCGCCGGCCGCGCGCAGGGCGGCGGCCCACTGGGTGCGCACCTGCGGGTCGAGGATGTCGAAGCTGCTGAGCTTTCCGCGCAGGGACAGGACGGCGGCGCGGTCGGGGTTGGCGATGCCCTGGTCGCGGAGCCAGGCGCGGATCATCCGCTCGTCGAGCTCGTCGTCGATGACGACGACGCGCCGCTCCTCGGCGAGGGGTTCGACGGTGAAGCGGCCGAGGAACGGGTCGCCGTCGACGAGGGACCGCACGAGGTTGCCGACCATGGTGGTCTTGCCCGCCTTGAACTGCGCGGCGAGCATCGCGCGTCCACCGAGCGGCCACAGCCCTTCCAGGCGGTAGCGCTGGGGCGGGTCCTCGATGGCGAGGAACTCGTTCAGCGCGGTTATGCGGGGCGGCTCGGCGGGGCGCTGGCGGGCGCGCAGTCGGCGCTTCGCCTCCTCGCGCACCTCCAGTTTCAGCGCCTCTTCGGCGATCATCCGCTCGCGGGTGAGGCGCCGCGCCTCTTCGGCGGTGGCGGCCTGGGGGTTGAGGTGGTGGACGGTGGCGAGTGCGCCGTCGGTGCTCGGCGCACTCGGCGCACTGGGTGCGGGGGGCGCGATGAGGTCGCTGAGGTCGCGCTCAGCGGGGGCGCGCTCCTCGATGCCTTCGGCGAGTTCGGCCATCTGGGCGGGGGTGGCGGCGCGCGCCTGGGCGATGGCCCAGGCGAGGATGCCGCCGAACTCCGCGCGCGCCCACGAGGCCGACAGGACCCGTTCCACACCGTCGCGGCTGCGGGAGGTGGCGTCGACGAACAGCGCGCACAGCGCCTCGGCGGCAGAGCGCGCCGGGTACATCCCGGCGCGGGCCTCGCGCATGGCGTTGGCGCACGGCAGCAGCATCGAGTCGTGGCGGGACCGCCCGGCGGCCACGTCGGCGGTGAACCGTGCGGTGATGGCGCGCAGCAGCGCGGGGCGCTCGGCTCGGGTGTGCTCGGCGAGGAACTGGGTGACCTCGGGGTCGGTGGCGGCGTCGGCGGATTCGGAGGCGTCGCGCAGCCGCTCGGCGAGCGCCGGCGGCAGGGCGGGCAGCGGCCCGGTGCGCACCCAGGCGTACCGGCCGCCGTCGTCAGCCTTGGCGTGGACGCTCGGCGCGACGACGATGATGCCGTTCTTGCCGCGCACCTCCCCCCAGCCGCCTTCGAACCCCGCCGCACTGTTGCCGAACATGCGCCCGGGGGGCACCTGGAACAGGTGGTGGCCCCGGCCCTGGACACCCTCGCGGGTGGACTGGTGGGGCGCGCCGGCGCCGGCGAGCGCCGCGGCGAGGTCCGGCGGCAGAGCGGCCGGGTCGTCGACGTCGAAGGCGACCGCGCCGCTGCGGCCGACGTGCAGCGCGAGGGCGTGCGGCTCCAGCAGGAACCAGTCAGCGATCACCTGCGGGTCGCGGCTGCTCTTCGCCGGCCACCCCTTGCCCAGCACCGACCCGGGGTGCTTGGTGCCGGGGTCGACGGGCAGCACGTACCAGCCGGCGGCGGCGTAGGCGAGCGCCGCGGCGATGACTCCGCCCTCGGGGTCGAGGTCGGGGATGGACAGGGTCACGAACGCCCCTGCCTGGGCGCGAGCGGGTCGGTCACGGTATCTCCCCCGAGATCGGTTGCGGATCGGTCTGGGCGCCCGCCCCGGGCGTTGCACCCGGGGCGCCGGCGTGGGTACCGGGCGGGCTGGCGGGGCCGTCAGAACGGCGGCTTCGCGGCCTGCTGCTGTGCCTGGGCGGCGAGCAGCTGCTGGATCTGCTCGGGGGTGAGGGCGCTCAGGTCCGGCGCGGCCTGGGCGACCGGCGCGGCGGGCGCCGGTGCGGGCGCCGCCTGCGGTGCGGGCGCGGCGGGGGGTGCCGCCGGAGTGCCGACCGCGAGCAGGTCGGCGGCCGAGGCGGCGGCGGGCGGGGTGTAGGCGACGCTGTAGAACTTCGGCGGGTTCATTCCACGCCCCGGCACCTCGCCGTCGCCGGTGTAGGTGACGGACAGGACTCCGCCGACCTCCAGCCCCTTCGCCCCGGCGGAGCGGATGGCCTGCCTGGTGGCGGCGAGCATCTTGCCCTTGACGTAGACGGCCCGCTGGCCGTCGTCGTGCGGGTCCTCGGGGTCGCGCTCGCTCGTGGCCAGGACGACCTTCAGCTGCTGCATCGGCTTGCCGTCGTCCCAGGTCTTCAGCGCGCCGGTCTTCAGATCGCGCTGCTGCTGGACTTCCGGCGTCATGGTGATCGCTCCGGACACGGTGGTGCCGACCGTCGGGAACTTCGCCGACGGGATGCCGCCGCCCATCAGGAAGTCGTCTGCGCTGCTCATGGTGTGATGTGCTCCTTATGCGATGAGTGATTCGATGGGTGCGCGGCGGGTGACCGCGCCGGGCTCGCTCGGGCAGCCGAGCGAGAGATCGGATGAGGCGGGCCGGTACCAGTCGCAGTAGGTGCAGGCGTGCGACGGGGCCTTGGGGAATACGGCCCACATGGCGGGGTTGGCCTCGGGGTCGACGGTGAGCAGCGCCTCGCGCACGGTGGCGACCCGCTCCAGGGCGTCGAGGGCGAGCTGCCGGTCGTAGGGGGCGGTCCACACGTGCAGGTCCTTCATCGCGCCGCCGCGCGGCCAGAACGCGATCGCCACGTTCTTCGGGGTGCGGCCCGCGTTCTCCCAGCCGAGCCCGTAGCAGTGGATCTGCACGATGTACTGGCGGGACGGCCCCTTGGACCGGTAGGTCTTCAAGCTGGAGGGTCCGACGAACTTGTGATCGAGCACCGTGTCCGACGGCACGTGGTAGGCGTCGCACGATCCCGACAGGCCGGAGGCGACGTGCACCCGCTCCTCCAGCAGCCAGGTCCCGGGCGCCTGCTCGTTGACCCGCTCCAGAGCGGCCTGGGTGGCCGCGTGCGCCGCGGTGCCCACGAAGCTCGGCAGCGGGTCTCCGGCGGCCGCCGACTTCGGCCAGTCCAGCAGGGTGCGGGCGAGGCGCTGCGTGCACTCCAGCCCCACCTGGCTCGGGCCGATCTCCGCCTGCAGCGACCGCGGGTAGTTCGCGGCGGCGTCGCGCACCGCGCCCTGGAGCAGGTCGGTCAGTTCCACTCCGAGGCCGTTCTTCACGCCGCACCGTCCCCGGGGAGCGGGTCGCCGTACCCGGCGGCGCGCAGCACGGGCACCAGCTGGCCGAGGTGCAGGGTCGCCGGCCACAGGTCGACGCTGGCCAGGCCCATGCCGTCGGGCCGGTGCACGACGATCGGCAGGCCGCCCCCGGTGCCGGCGGCCTGCCGCAGCCACGCCATGAGGCTGAGGTCGCGGCGCGCCTTCACCTCGATGTCCAGCCCCGGCGTGCCGAGGATGTCCACGCCGCCCCGTCCCGCTCCGGCGTCGGTGGCGTAGCCCCAGCCGTTCTCGGCCAGGTAGGCGGCGACGGCGCGCTGGGTCTCGGCGCCGCGGCGCTTGCGGTGCGTGGTCACAGGCACCTCCATATCTGTACGTACCGTAACGAGAGTTGACCGCTCAGACAGTGGGTTTGGGTGCCCGGCCGCGCCCCCGAGCGCGGTCGGGCAGGGAAGGCCGCGCCACCGGAGTGCGGCGTAGCGGCCGAGGTGGAGGAGGGGCCTCACCGGACACCGTCCCGCCCGCGGTCGGCGAGGTAGGCGGCGACCTCGGCGATGGCCTGGCGGTCGCCGTCCGTCAGCGACACCGCCCCCGGGCAGCGCGACGGGCTGGCACGACATCTCCGGGGGTGTGAGGCAGCACGCCCCCGGGCCGTCGTCCTCAACGGCCGGGCACCCCTCCAGGCACCAGGCGCACCCGGCGTCGTAGCAGTGCTGGCCGCTGTCGTCGGCCTCGCAGGCGTCGGGGTCGCAGCGGCAGCACGTCGGCGTCGGGGCGTTCACGCGGCCAACTCCTGCGCGGCGCGCAGCGCGGCCCGCTGCTGGGGGGTGGTGCCGCCCCACACGCCGTGCTCCTCGCCGTACTCCAGGGCGGCCTCCAGGCACGCCGCGCGCACCGGGCAGGTGCGGCAGATCGCCAGCGCGCGGCCCTCATCGGCGAAGAACACCTCGGGGTCGACCGTGCGGCAGGCGGCCCCCGACGCCCATGCGGCCGTCACCGCGGTCCGCTGCGGCCGCGCGGCGAGCGCCTGGCGGTAGGCGGCCTCGTAGCGGTCGATAGATCTGTTATTGGCCACCAGACCCGCCGCCTCGGCCGCGGCCGCCGGAGCGGAGCCGGCGTCACGCGCAGCGATGTAGAGGCCGAGGCGGCGCGCCTTCGCGCGGCGCGGCGGCGGTGGCCCGCTCTCCGGGCGCCCGGCGGCGTACCAGCGCTGGTAGCAGGAGTTGCACCAGCCGCGGGCCCACGCCCGGGCGCCCGGATGCGGGCAGCTCGGCGCCGAGCACACCCGCGCCGCAGGCGCCGCAGGCGTGGGCGGGGCCGAGGGCGAGGGCGCGGCCGGGACCAGGGGTGGGGGTGGGGAGGCGGCGCGCACCGCCTCGGCCGCGCGGACCGGCCGGCTGGCCGCCGGGGCGGGTGGGTCCAGCACCGTCAGCCGCACCGTGCGGCTGGGCAGCCGCACACCGACCTCCTCGCCGCGCACCCGCACCCGCAGCGCCGCCCCGCGCGGCGTGGGGCGCACGGCCACCACCGTGCCGGTACGCACCGGGCCACCGTCGCGGACCAGCCGCACCCGGTCCCCCACGGCCACGGCGGCGCTCACCGCGCACCCCCGGTGTCGCGTTCGTGCTCGGCGATCGCCCACAGCGCCCGGCGCGCCATGGCGCCGTCGGGATCCATTCCGGCCACGATCGCCGCCCACTGGATCCGCTCCGCCTGCGCCTGGGCGCGGGCCCGGCGGCGCTCGACCAGCGCGCGGACCGCGAACCCGGCGGCCGCGGCGGTGAGCGCCACCACGGCGGCGCCGGCCGGAGCGAGCAGGATGACCAGGTCACGCATCGCGGGCCTCCCTCCGCCGCACCCGGGTGAGGCGGTGGCGGTCGGCGGTGTAGGCGCTGTGGGCCGCGCGGCACTCCCCGCACGCCGCCTCGCCGCGCCGCTGATGGGCGACGTAGCCGCGGTGGGTGCCGTGGGCGATCGGCCGAGGCGGCGCCGGAGGGGCCGGGTCGGCGCTCCTCAGCCCCAGCATCGCCAGCAGCTCGCGCTGCTCGGCGGCGCCGGCGACGCGGCGGCGCACGACGCGCTCGGCAGCCGCCGCCTCGGCCCGCGCGGCGGCCGGGTCCACCTGCGGCACGACCAGCGCCTCGGCGTGCGCCAGCTCCAGGTCCACACCCGAGTGCTCCCGGCCGGCCATCGCGGCCCGGTCCGCCATCGTGACGCGGCGCGGCGCCGCCCGGCGGCTCACCGGGAACCCCCCTCGCGCAGCCACCTGAACCGCCCCGGCTGGTCGTCGAACGCGCGCACGAACTCGCTGATGACGATCAGGTCGCCGGGCGCCCGCGTCAGGTGCAGGGTCCGCGCGTCGCGGGACGTGCCCACCAGCACCTCGGTGCGGGTCACCAGGACCGGCTGCCCACCGGAGAACGTGCCCAGGTGCCGCGCCAGCGGGCAGTGCGCCATCCGGCACCTGACCCCGCGGGCGCCGAACCGGCGCAGCTCCTGGGCGATGCGGAGCGCCCCGTCCCTCCCGGAGCGACCGACCTCGGCGAGCCGCTTCACCTCGGCGAAGACGGCGCGCGCGCTCACCGCGCACCCCCGGTGTCGCGGGCGCTGGCGTCGGCGATCATCCGGTCGACGGCGTCGGGCCAGCGGATCCCGCCCTCAGGGCGGGTCTCGCGGACCGCGTCGACGATCGCCTCAAGCGGGCCGGAGTCGGCGGCGGCGAGCTTCGCCTTCAGCGCCGCCCGCCGGTCGTCGCGCTGGCGCTCCAGCCGCCGCAGCCGCGGCAGCAGCGCCCAGTGCATCGACGCGGCGCCGATGGCGATCCCGGCCACCAGCACGGCGGCGAGGATGCCCAGCGTGCCGCCGGCGACCCAGGTGACGGCCTCAGCCACGGGGACCACCGCCCATCCCCAGGGCGTCGGCGATCTCAGCGACGGTCGGCTCGGAGTAGCGGGCGCCGTGGGCCAGGGCGCGCTCGACGATGCACTCGACGTGACCGAGCTGCCCGCGCAGCCGCTCGACCTCGGCGCGCAGGTGCGGGATGTCGATGGCCCGGTAGGCCAGGACGGCGCCGTCCAGGTCCTCGGGGGCGCATGGGGGCGCCCACTCCGCGGCGTATGCGCGGGTGACGCTGTCCCTGTCCTCCCTGATCCAGTAGTCCGTGCCGTCGTGGGTGACGACGTCGCCGGGCCGCATGTCGGCGGGGGCGATTTCCGGGGCCAGATTCAGTTCGTTCTCGCTCATCGGCTGCTCTCCTCGCTGGCCGGGGCGGTGTCGGTGGTGTCCATGCGGACGGTGGCGCCGGCGCCCAGCACCACGGCCAGGGCGATCCCGGCGGCGGCACCGGCGGCGAGCCACGCGGTCAGGCCGCGGGCCGGGCGCTCCTCCTCGCCGGGCAGCACCGGCACCCGGCGGTGGCGGTGGGCGCGGCGGGGCCGCGCCTCGGGCGGCTCGGCCAGCCGCCAGGCGGCGGCGCCGGCCGCGACGGTGACGGCGGCGATGGCCAGCCACAGGGCGGCGGGGGTCATGAGCGCGGCGATCACCGGGGCACCTCCCAGCCGTCGAGCTCGTCACGGACCGGGTAGTCGACGGGCGCCTCGGCCAGCTGCTCGCGCAGCTCGGCCGCGAGGGCGGCGAGGCGCCGCTCGTCGGCGCCTTCGGCGAGGGCGCGGCGGATGCAGGTGCGCGCAGCCTCGGCGCGGCGGCGCTGGACCGCGCGGTGCCGGTCGATCGCGCGGAACTCGATCGCCGGCCGCGGGATGTCCAGCGCGGCGGCCACCGTCTCCAGCAGCGCCCGGGCACCGGGCGCGATGTCGGCGCTCATCGGGTCACCTCGCCGTCGGCCTCGGCGTGGCCGGCGCCGGTGGTGATGGGCGTCCACACCCGCACCTGGATGCCGTCGATCACGGCGTCGATGTCCAGGGAGCGCCCCAGCGGGTAGCCGCCCGGGGCGGGCGCCGCGCCCAGCGCCACCGCCCACTGCTCCAGCTCGGCCAGGGCGTCGCGGTCGAGCTGGCCCGTGAGCCGGTCGTCGTAGCGGGCCGTGTACCAGGTCGCGGGCGGCAGGTCGCGCAGCAGCAGACCGGCCAGCACGATCGCCGAACGGCGCTGCCGCTCGCGGGTGTCCGCGACCGCCGGGGCGGCGGGCTGTACCATGTCGTTCATCCCGATGTCCTCTCTTCGTGTTGGTGTCGGGATCTCGCCCCCCGGTCGCACCCGGGGGGCTTCTTCGTGTGGGGGTCAGGCCGCGCTCGGGCGGCGGGGCGCCGTGGCGGCGGGGCGCAGGAGCACGGCGAGCCGCGCCCGCTGCTCGGGGGTGAGCGGCGGCGCCGCGTCCACGGTGGCGACGACGTGGTCACGCAGTTCGGGCGACAGGCGCGCCAGGTGCGCGGGGACGGCATCCCCGTAGCGGTCCGCGGCGGCGCCCATCACGACCGCCCGTATCGGGCGTCGGCGTACTCGGGAACAAGATCGCCGATCTCCATGCCGTAGATCTCCAGTAGCTCCCGCAGCGCGTGCGGCTGCGGGCGGACGTTCTCGCGTTCGTGCTTGTAGACCGAGTACGGCGACTTCCCAATGCGGCCAGCGACCTCTTCGACTGAGAGACCGAGTTCGAGGCGCCGCCGTCGGGCGGCCTGCCCGTTGAATCGCGGTGGGCTCATGGCCTCACGGTACCAAGAATCAGAGCTGAATGGAACTTTTTGGAAGCTAGAAGATCTAGAAGCTCTGTGTAGCGCCATGGTGACAGAGATGAGACCTGAAGTTACGGGCTTAGGCCGCACTAAGTTAGAAGAAGTTGGAATACATTGGATTCATGAGCAACGACCGAACGGCCGTTGAGAAGGCCCTGGACGCTCGCCGCATCCAGTTGGGCCTCCTGTGGCGCGAGGTACTAGTCCGCGCCGACACCATGGCGGCTGAAACCCTCAGGCAAGTCCGCGCCCACGGGACGAAGGTCGTGGGCGCGATGTCAGTTGCCCGCGTCGAGCGCGCGCTCGAACTGCCGGCCGGGTCCATCGCGCGATTCGAGGCGGGCGAATCGCTCAGCGACGTGCTCGCCGGAGAGCGTGACGCCGAACCGCCGCAGCGAGCGCGTGAACCGACCGCGACACCGGAGCGTCCCACCAGGTGGGAGGAGCGCGACGCCGATGGCCTCCTCGTCGTGGGCCGCATGATCGGTGGAGGCCCGGTCTGGGCGCGGCAGATGGTCGGCGAGGACGAAGCCACGGCGAGAGCGCGTATCGACCAGACGCTCGCCATCGCCGAGAGCGTGTTCGTCGGCCTCAATCGGGAGGCGAATGGCGGACCGGGGTCGACTGCTGCCTAGTAGCGGGCACGCCGAGTTATTTCCGCTCACCAGCTAAAAATAGTATGACCTAATCCTGAAATCTGTCCGAAATTCTTTGATCATCCCCCTTTACCACGCGTGACTTTCGGTCGTATGTTCGAGGTCCCACCGGGGCTCAGACCGCGAGGCCGATGAGGAGGCGGGGGATGGTCGTTGCCCTACATGCGCAGGTGGTCAGCAAGATCGCCGTAGTTGTGACGGCGGAGTTGACTACGGCGGCCGCCAGCGCATACCAGTCACGCAACGTGACGACTCTCATCATCAGAGAGGGGGCCACTTGGGCCGAAATGGCCCGACAGGCTGCCCGGCAAATGACACCGTGTGAGCGCAGAATTGCATTGGTCCGGTGCGGCATTCCCCCCGTGACCACAGAGAGTGACCTGTGGCTCTATGTCGATCCCGACGAGCAGATCTACGCGCACATGGTGCCCCACATTCTCAGGCCCGCTCCCTG
This sequence comes from Allonocardiopsis opalescens, assembly GCF_003002095.1. Taxonomy (GTDB): domain Bacteria; phylum Actinomycetota; class Actinomycetes; order Streptosporangiales; family Streptosporangiaceae; genus Allonocardiopsis; species Allonocardiopsis opalescens. The sequence continues at coordinate 215,977 of NZ_PVZC01000009.1, forward strand.
AGTTCTGGCGGCCGCCTGGACGCCCGGCCGTCCCCCGGGCGTCCAGGCGCTCGCCTACCCCTTCCACTCCACATGCAGCGACTCCGGCCGGAATGTGCGCGTGCCGCGCTTCACCGGCAGGATGCGCACCGTCATCAGCGCGCCGATGACCAGCCGCCGCCGCGAGGTCTCGTACCCCTCCCATTCGGCGCGCGTGTCGTCGGCGTGCACGAGCGGGCCGAGGATGTCCACCCGCCCCGCGTCTGCCATCGCCGCCTCGATCTCCACCAGCCGGGTGCGGATGCGCATCGTGCCCGCGTGCAGCTGGGCGCGGCTCACCGCCCCCTCGGCGTAGTCCACCGCCAGGTCGTCCAGGCGCGAGCGCAGCGTCAGCGACTCCTCCCGCAGCGCGTCGACGTCGGGCCGCTCCCGGTCCACCAGCAGCTCGCGGGCGTCGGGACGCGAGCACCGCTCGACCACCAGCGCGGAGACGTACTCCTCAATGGGCTCTCCCTTGCGCCCTACGTGGCCCAGGGACGCCGAGCAGCGGTACATGCGGTACTTGCGCACGGCGCCCCCAGCGTGGACGTGAGCGTCGCACACGCCGCACAGGGCGACGCGGGTCAGCAGGGCGACGGGGGCACCGCGCCGACCGGAGACCCGGGACGGGTCGTCCAGGACAGCGCAGGCCGCGCGCCAGGTCTCCTCCGGGACGATCGCGGGCCACGCGGCCGCGCCCACCACCTCCTTGTGGTAGGCCCGCAACCCCGCGTTGCGGGGGTTGCGCAGCACCGCCCGCACGGTTGACCCCTGCCACTGGGCGCGCTGCGCGCGGTGCCCGGCCGAGGTCCATGCCCGCGCGATCTCCCCCAGCGACGCACCCGCCAGCAGCATCCGGTACCCCTCCCGCACCGCCTCGGCCTCCGCGGGGCGGACGGTCATGCCATCCTGCTCGTAGCCGAACGGACGGCGTCCGCCGACGCGCCGCCCGGCCCGTGCCGCCTGGAGCTGGGCGCGGTGCTGGCGGTAGGACTTTCGCTCGATCTCACCGCTGGCCACCGATGCGAGGATGCGACCCACCATTCGGCCGACGTCCGTGGACAGGTCCAGGTCGCCGAACACGGTGACGATCCGCACGCCCGCTCGCTCGGCGAGCGGGATCAGCTCCTCCAACTCGATGTTGCGGCGGAGCAGCCGGTCGAGCGCCTGGGCGACGACCGCGTCGACCTCCCGCCGGCGGATCATCTGCAGCAGCTCCTGGTAGGCGGGGCGCGGGCGGCGGCCGGATGCGGACACGTCGTTGTCGGTGAGGGTGCGGACCACGGTCCACCCCCGGTCAGCGCACAGGCGGGCGCAGTCCTCACCCTGCCGCTCCACCCCGTACTCGGTGGCGTCGCGGTCGGAGGACTGGCGGCGGTAGATGACAGCTCTCACATCTGCCAATATATGATCCAGGCGACGCGGACGATGCGGTCGACGCCGCGGGCGCTGATCTGGCCGCGGTCCATGGCGGCGGCCAGCGGGGTGAGGGCGTCGGGCCGCGGCGCGTAGCGGCGGCGGAGCTCGCCGCCGGGCACCTCGGCGTTGGTTCGCCACGGGGTGCCCTCCAGGCGCCGGCGGGCGCGGCGCCTGGCCTCGCCGACCCGGTCGGCCACCACCGCGCTCGGTTCGGCGAAGGCGCGGTCGGCCAGGAGTTCGGCGCGGCCCACCGGCTGCAGCTCGACCTTGACGTCGATGCGGTCCAGCAGCGGACCGGACAGCCGGGCCAGGTAGCGGCGGCGGGTGGCGGGCGGGCACTCGCAGCCGCTCGGGCCGACGGGCCGCGCGCACGGGCAGGGGTTGGCCGCCATGACGAACAGGAAGCGGGCCGGGAGCCGGGCGGTGGTGGTGGCGCGCGAGATCAGCACCTCCCCGGTCTCCAGGGGCTGGCGGAGCGCGTCCAGGACGCCGTTGGAGAACTCGGGCGCCTCGTCCACGAACAGGATGCCCCGGTGGGCCTGGCTGGCCGCGCCCGGGCGGATGGCGCGGGAGCCGCCGCCCACGATGGCGGCGCGGGTGGCGGTGTGGTGCGGCGCGCAGAAGGGCGGGGTGGTGATCAGCGGGCGGTCGTCCGGCAGGGTGCCCATGATCGAGTGGATCTTGGTGACCTCCAGGGCCTCGGCCCCCTCCAGCGGCGGCAGCACCGAGGGCAGCCGCTCCGCCAGCATGGACTTGCCGGTGCCGGGCGGACCGACCATCCAGAGGTTGTGCGCGCCGGCCGCGCACACCTCCACGGCGCGCCGGGCCACCGGCTGCCCGGCGACGTCGGCGAGGTCGGGCGGCGGCATGTCGGGGGCCGCGGCCCGCGGGGCGGACCGCGGCTCCGGCGGCGGAGGCGGCGGCACCGGGTCGCCGCGCAGCCGGGCGAGGAGTCCGCCCAGCGACCACACCTCCGTGACGGTCAGCTCCGCGACCAGCCGCGCCTCGGCGGCGTTCTCGGCGGCCACGACCATCTCGCGGAAGCCGGCCCCCACCGCGGCGAGCGCGGCCGGGAGCACCCCGCGCACCGGACGGGTCCGGCCGTCGAGCGCCAGTTCGGCCATGAACACGGTGTCGGCGACCGCCTCGACCGGGAGCTGGCCGTCGGCGGCGAGCAGGGCGACGGCGATGGCGAGGTCGAAGCCGCTGCCGCGCTTGGGCAGCGAGGCCGGGGAGAGGCTGACGGTCATCCTGGCGTCGGGCCAGTCCTCCCCGGTGTTGAGCACGGCCGCCCTGATGCGGTCGCGCGCCTCGCGCAGAGTGGTGTCGGGCAGGCCCACCAGGTTCAGCCCGGCGGTGCCGTTGCCGACGTGCGCCTCCACCTCGACCGCGTGGCCGTCGACCCCGACCAGCGCCATGGCCCGGGTGCGTGCGAGGCCCATCAGCCGATCCCCCGGACGTGGCGGACGCGCACCCCGCCGCCGGGGTCGGTGAGCAGCCCGATGACGTCGATGCGAAGCCTGCCGCGCACGGACCGCTCGGCGCGCCACAGCGCGCCCAGCCGCCGCAGCCGGGCCACCCGGCGGGCGTCGACCGCCTCCAGCGGGCTGCCGTAGCGGGTGCCCGACCGGGTCTTGACCTCGCAGACCACCAGCTTCGCGCCGCACCGGGCGACGATGTCGATCTCGCCGGCCGGGCAGCGCCAATTGCGGTCCAGGATCCGCATCCCCAGGGAGCGCAGATGCCTCGCCGCGAACTCCTCGCCCAAGCGCCCCAGCTCCCTGGGACCGGCGGCCCTTCCGAGACCTGCCTCGCTGGGACCGGCCGGCGGCCGGCGCGGGTTGCCGTGCATGGCCATCACCTCCGCGCACCAGCCTGCCGGGGCCGCACGCGGACCGGCCAGGCCGGACGGGCGCCTGTGCACAACCGGGGCGGCGGCGGCCCGCCTGTGGACGACCGCCTTGACACCGCGCCGCCCGCCGGCGCCGAACAGCCGTACGGCCCCGTGAGCGGCTGTGCTCACGGGGCCGTACGGCCGCTCGAACGGTCGCCGAGGCCGGGCCGGGGCCGCTAGGGCGTGTCGGAGCCGGTGGCCGGCTGCCGGGGCCGGGTGTCGACCTCGCCGTCGGGCTGTCCCGGCACGGCGTTGGACACGTCGCGCGCCCAGGGGCGCCCTTCGTCGTCGGTGCCGCCGGTGGTGACCTGCACGCCCGGCGCGCTGCTGGGCGGCTCGGTGGCGGGGGCGCGCTCGGGGACCGGGCTGTCCTCGCGCCGCTCCCGGTCCACCGGCCGCACCGCGTCGCGCTGGTCGCCGCCGTGCGGGTCCGTGCCCCGGTCGCTCAGTTCGTCGGCTCGGGCCGGGTAGGCGTCACGTCGCTCGGCCATCATGGCCTCCTCTCGGGCGGTGGGGCCGTGCACCCCCTCGGGCTACCCGCGGCCGAGCGGCGTGAACATCGCCTCAGCCGCCGCCGCTCCGGTCGTCGGGGATCTCGAACTCGCTCTTGGCCAGTTCCTCGACGTTGACGTCCTTGAAGGTCACCACGCGCACGTTCTTGACGAACCGCGCCGGCCGGTACATGTCCCACACCCACGCGTCCTGCATGGTGACCTCGAAGTACAGCTCGCCCGTCTCGGTGCTGCGCGGTTGCAGGTCGACCTGGTTGGTGAGGTAGAACCTGCGCTCGGTCTCAACGACATAGCCGAACAGCCCCACGACGTCGCGGTACTCGCGGTAGAGCTGCAGCTCCATCTCGGCTTCGTACTTCTCAAGATCCTCTGAGCTCATCTGTCGCTCGACCTCCTCTCGATGCCCGCCCGCCACCTGCGGACGGCGGCGCGCCCGGCCAGAGTAAGCGGAACCGCCCCGGCGAGGCCAAGCCCCAGCGGGGTGGCGGCCGCCACGTGGCCCGGTGCGGCCAGTGCGGTCTGCTCGAAGGTGCCGGGCGCCGCCAGCACCGTCCACCGCTCGAACGGCCACACGATGACGAACGCGCTGCCCAGCACCCGCTCTTCCGGGATGGTGCCGCCGCCCGGGTCGTTCTGGTGCCGGCGGGAGTCGTAGGAGATCGAGCGGTGGTCGCCCATCACCCAGTACTGCCCCGCACCCACGGTCACCGGGCCGAACGGCTCCTGCGACGGGGCGTCGCCGGGGAACAGGTACTCCTCCTCGTCCAGCGCCGCGCCGTTGACCGTCACCCGCCCCTGGTCGTCGCAGCAGGCCACCACGTCGCCGGGCACGCCCACGACCCGCTTGATGTAGTCGCGCCCGGTCGGCACCACCCCGAAGGTCTCCCCCACCCAGCGCAGCGCCGCCGACACCGGGTCGCCGGGCGCCTCGGCGGCGGGGGCGGGCTCGTCCCAGGAGTCGGTGCCGTTGAAGACGATGACCTCGCCGCGCTCGATGTCGCGGAAGTGGTGGATGAACTTGTTGACCAGCACCCGGTCCCCGACGAGCAGGGTGTTCTCCATCGACTGGGACGGGATGAAGAACGCCTGCACCACCCAGGTCTTGATCACCAGCGCCAGGCCGAGTGCGACCAGGATGAGTATCGGCAGCTCCCGCCAGAACGAACCGCTCTTCGAGCGGCGGCCGCGGCGGCCGCGGGTCCGCTCGGCCCTGGGCGCACCGGACGGGGCGCCCTCCTCGGTCTCCGCTTCCCTGGCTTCGGCGCCCCCCGCGCCCGCCGGGTCCTCCGCGCCGACTGACGCGGGGCGGCCGTCGGCCGCTGGTGGACGTGATCCCCCCGTGTCATCACTGGTCACCGGACCAGCGTACTAAGGGAGGCCGCGCCGTCCCGGTATTGGCGCGGCCGGGACCAGGGCGGATACGCGAACGGGCCCGGCCGCGCCGGACAGGCGCGCGGACCGGGCCCGCGGCGGCGGCGCGCTGGGCGCGCCCGCCGTCAGAAGTCGCGGCGCTCCTTGATGCGCGCGGCCTTGCCGCGCAGCTCGCGCAGGTAGTACAGCTTGGCGCGGCGCACCCGGCCCCGGCTGACGACCTCGATCTTCTCGATCGCGGGGGTGTGCACCGGGAAGGTGCGCTCGACTCCCACGCCGTAGCTGATCTTGCGGATCGTGAAGGTCTCACGGATGCCGGAACCCTGGCGGGCGATCACGACGCCCTTGAATACCTGGATGCGGGAGCGGTTGCCCTCCTTCACCCGGACGTTGACGTTGAGCGTGTCGCCCGGGCGGAAGGCCGGGACGTCTTCGGCGGAGCGCAGCCGGCTCTGCTCGAGCTCCTGGATTGCGGTGTGCATCTCGGCGGTTCCTCATCTGAGCGCGCCGCAGCCGGCATCAGGGCTGCCGGTGGGCGGGTGGTCTGCCGGGGCGCGGGCCGGCCGCGGATGGCCGGGCGGCGCCCCTCGGACTGCCGTTCGTCACGGCCTCCTGAGTGCGCATGAGAGGAACGACCTAGTCAGTCTGCCACATCCTGGACGGTGCCCGGAACGCGGACGGAGTCCAGCACCTCCAGGTCCCGCCGGTCCAGATCGTCGGGACCGCGCCCGGCGAGCAGCTCGGGCCGGTTGGCCGCGGTGCGCAGCAGCGCCTGGTCGCGACGCCAGCGCGCGACCGCGCCGTGGTCGCCCGACAGCAGCACCGCGGGCACCTCGTGCTCCCGCCAGCTGGCCGGCTTGGTGTAGACGGGTCCTTCGAGCAGTGCGGACATGGGCCCGGCCGCGAAGGAGTCGTCCACGACGGAGTCGGCGTTGCCGAGCACGCCGGGCAGCAGCCGGCTGACGGCCTCGATGATGACCAGCGCGGCCGACTCGCCCCCGGCCAGCACGTAGTCGCCGATGCTCAGCTCATCGACCGGCATCCGCTGCCGCGCGTCCTCGACCACCCGGGCGTCGATGCCCTCGTAGCGGCCGCAGGCGAACAGCAGCCACGGCTCCGCCGCGAGTCGCTGCGCGTGGACCTGCGTGAACGGGCGCCCGCTCGGTGTCGGCACCACCAGCCGGGGCACCGGCGCCGCCGGGCCGGCCTCGCGCCCGGCCGCGAGCACCGCGTCCAGGGCCCGCCCCCACGGCTCCGGCTTCATCACCATGCCGGGCCCGCCGCCGTAGGGGGTGTCGTCCACCGTGCGGTGCCGGTCGGTGGTCCAGTCGCGCAGCTGGTGCACCTCGATGTCCAGGATGCCCGCGGCACGGGCCTTGCCCAGCAGCGAGACGTCCAGCGGAGCGAAGTACTCCGGGAAGATGCTCACGATGTCGATGCGCATTGCCGCTCCGTAGTGGCCACACCCGGCGGGGTGCCGCCGGGTGCCGGTTCCGTCAGCCCAGTTCGAGCAGGCCCGGCGGCGGGTCGAGCACCAGCCGGCCGCCGTCGAGGTCGACCTCGGGCACGATCGGGCCGACGAAGGGCACCAGCGCCTCGCCGCCGTCGGGCAGCCGCAGCACCAGCACGTCCTGGCTGTGGTGCAGCACGTCGACCACCTCGCCCACCCGGGTGCCGTCGGCCAGCTCGGCCGCCAGGCCGATCAGCTGGTGGTCGTAGAACTCGTCGGGGTCGCCGGTGTCGGGCAGGGTGGCGGAGTCCACCGCCAGCAGCACGCCCTTGAGCCGTTCGGCGGCGTCGCGGTCGGCGACGCCGGCGAACCTGACCAGCAGGCTGCCCGAGTGGTTCCGGACGGACTTCACCGTGAGCGGCCCGGCCTCGGCCGGTTCGGTGAGCAGCCGCGCCCCCGCGGTGAAGCGCTCCTCGGGGGTGTCGGTGCGTACCTCGACGACGACCTCGCCCCGGATGCCGTGCGGGCGGCGCACCTGGCCGACCACGAGGATCACCTCAGCCACCCCGCACCGCTCCGGACGGCGCGCCCCCAACGGACGAGGGGTCCGACCGGGCGGACGCGGCCGCCTGGCAGGACCCCTGGTCCGACGAGGGTCGGACCTCAGCGGACCTCATGGAGGTCCAGCAGGTCGACCCGGACGTACCGGCCGCCGCCGAGCGCGCCCACGACGGTGCGCAGCGACTTGGCGGTTCGGCCGTTGCGGCCGATGACCTTGCCGAGGTCGTCGGGGTGCACGCGCACCTCGATGACCTTGCCCTTGCGGAGGCGCCGGGTGCGCACCCGGACCTCGTCCGGGTGCTCCACGATGCCCTTGACCAGGTGTTCAAGAGCCTCTTCGAGCACTTCAGGCCCCGCCCTCGGATGCCGGGGCGTCGCCCTCCGCCGCAGGGGTCTCGGCCGGCTGCTCGCTCGCCTTGGCCTTGGGCTCGGACTTCTTGCCGCCCCGGCCCTTGTTGTCGTCGCCGCTGTTCAGCACGAGCTCCTTGAGCACGGACTGGAACTCGGCCTCGCGGTCGGGCTTGGGCTCGGCCTGCTTGAGCGGCCCCGGGGCGGGCAGGCCCTTGAACTTCTGCCAGTCACCGGTGAGCTTGAGCAGGTGCAGCACCGGCTCGGTCGGCTGCGCGCCGACCCCCAGCCAGTACTGGGCGCGCTCGGAGTTCACCTGGATCAGGCTGGGCTCTTCCTTGGGGTGGTACTTGCCGATCTCCTCGATCGCGCGTCCGTCGCGCTTGGTGCGGGAGTCGGCGATGACGATGCGGTACTGCGGCGTACGGATCTTCCCCATACGCTTGAGCTTGATCTTGACGGCCACGAGTGCGGTCTTCTCCTGATAAGGCGGTGATTGGCCGCGGCGCCGGAGCCCGTGGGGTTGGGCTGCGCCGCGTCCGGTGGACGTGGATGCCGTGAGAAGTAGAGGGCCGCTCAGGACACCGTTAGTCAGCAACCTATTGTGCCAGACGCCCGGGGGTGCCGTGCGCCACGCGCGGACCGGGGCCGGCGGGGCGGCTCACTTCTTCTTCGGCTGGCGCAGCGCGGAGAGGTCGGGCAGCCCGAGACCGGGCGGCAGCTGCGGTACCGCGCCGGGCGCGCCGCCACCGAGGCCCGGCGGCAGCTGGGGCGGGGCGTCGGCCTGCTCCTCGCGCCTGGCCTGGCGCTCGGCGGCCTTCTGCGCCTCGCGCTCGGCCGCCTTGGCGGGGTTGCCGATCCGCTGCTTGCCCTTCTTCTTGGCCTGCTGCTTGGCGGCCTTGGTGGCCTTGCGGCGGCCGCCGCCCATGCCGGGCAGCCCGCCCATGCCGGGGAGGCCGCCGCCCGCCGACATCTGCTTCATCATCTTGCGGGCCTCGAAGAAGCGGGTGACCAGGCCGCTGACGTCGCCGATCTGGGTGCCGGAGCCGGCCGCGATCCTGGCCCGCCGCGAGCCGTTGATGATCTTGGGGTCCTGCCGCTCCCCCGGGGTCATCGAGCGGATGATCGCCGCGACGCGGTCGAGGTCCTTGTCGTCGATATTGCTGATCTGGTCGCGCATCTGGCCCATGCCGGGCATCATGCCGAGCAGGTTGCCGATCGGCCCGAGCTTGCGGACCATCATCATCTGCTCGAGGAAGTCGTCGAGGGTGAAGTCGTCGCCGGAGGCCAGCTTGCCGGCCATCCGCGCCGCGTCCTCGGCGTCGAAGGTGCGCTCGGCCTGCTCGATCAGGGTGAGGATGTCGCCCATGTCGAGGATCCGGCCGGCCATGCGGTCGGGGTGGAAGACGTCGAAGTCGTCCAGCTTCTCACCGGTGGACGCGAACATGATCGGGCGCTCGGTGATGTGCCGGATGGACAGCGCCGCACCGCCGCGGGCGTCGCCGTCGAGCTTGGTGAGCACCACGCCGTCGAAGCCGACGCCGTCGGCGAAGGCCTGCGCGGTGTTCACCGCGTCCTGGCCGATCATGGCGTCGACCACGAACAGGATCTCGTCGGGCCGGACCGCGTCGCGGATGTCGGCGGCCTGGCGCATCATCTCCTCGTCGATGCCCAGGCGGCCGGCGGTGTCGATGATGACCACGTCGTGGTTGGCGCGCCGCGCGTGCTCGATGGAGTCGCGGGCCACCTGCACGGGGTCGCCGACGCCGTTGCCCGGCTCGGGCGCGAAGACCGCCACCCCGGCGCGCTCGCCGAGCACCTGGAGCTGGGTGACGGCATTGGGCCGCTGGAGGTCGGCCGCCACCAGCAGCGGGGCGTTGCGCTGCGCCACCAGCCAGGTGGCGAGCTTGCCGGCCAGGGTGGTCTTACCGGCGCCCTGCAGACCGGCCAGCATGATCACCGTGGGCGGGGTCTTGGCGAAGCGGATCCGCCGGGTCTCGCCGCCGAGGATCTCGATGAGCTCCTCGTTGACGATCTTGACGACCTGCTGGGCCGGGTTGAGGGCGCGCGAGACCTCCTCGCCCCTGGCCCGCTCCTTGACCCGGGCGATGAAGGCGCGCACGACCGGAAGCGCGACGTCCGCTTCGAGCAGGGCGATCCGGATCTCGCGGGCGGTCGCGTCGATGTCGGCGTCCGACAGGCGGCCCTTGCTCCGCAGGCCGGAGAAGACCGAAGTGAGGCGGTCGGAGAGCGTCTCGAACACGAGTCAGGCCATCCCTCTCGCAGCGGCTGGTGCACGAACAACTAAGGGTATCGGCTTCCCGCCGGACGGGGCGCCCTCCCGCCCGCCGGACCGGCTCAGCCCAGCGCCTGCTCGACCGCGTCGAACTCCTCGCCGACCGCGCCCTGCAGCTCGTCCAGCTCCTCGCCGTTGAGCGCCCGGGCCACGACGTAGGCGTCGGCCTGGATCTGGTACTCGACGCCCGGGGTGAGCTCCCACTCGGCGCTGCACGACAGGGTGGCAGTGGCGTCGGGCTCGATGGTGCGGGTGTCGTTGCAGTCGCGGTCGTCCAGCCCCTCGGCGGTGAACTGCACCTGGAGCCGGGCGTGGACGGGGGTCGGCTCGACGCCGGCGGCGAAGCTGCTGCTGACCTCGGCCGCGGCCTCGCAGCTGCCGGACTCGCTGTCGCAGTTGAGGTCGAGGTCGCCCTCGACGGTCAGCCGGGGCAGCACGCTGTAGGCGCCGTCGAGGGAGCCGACCGCCCCCACGACCTCCTCGCGCAGCGCGGCCACGCCCTGGGCGTCAAGCGGCTGGACGTCCAGCACCGCGGGCGAGGCGGGGTCGGCCTCGGCGCCGGCGACCGGGGGCAGCAGGGTGGGATCGTCGACGCGGACGACCTGGTGCGGCTCGGCCTCGGTGACGAAGACGAAGCCGCCGGAGGTGGGCACCTGGAAGACCGGGACCTCGTTCAGCGAGGTCAGCTCGGGGGCACTCGTGGCCGCGGAGTCGGCGAGCGCCCCCTGGACCTGGGCGCCCACCGTCTCGGGCAGCAGCGCCTCGCGCGGGTCGAAGCTCAGGTAGTCGGGGGTGACCCGCACCCAGCGGTCCTCGTAGCGGGACGCGACGTCCTCGGCGGCGCCGTGGCCGGTCCAGAACTCGGCGTCGGAGCGGACGTAGGTCTGATCGGCCGCGCTCAGCACCCGGATCTCGCGGCCGCCCTGGTCGAAGGCGCCGTAGACCACGCCGCCCTGGGTGACCTGGAGTTCGATGCGGTCCTCGGGCTCCTCGCTGTCGTCGGAGCTCCAGGTGTAGCTCACCGCGGGGGCGCCGGCCAGGCCGGCCGCCGCCTCGTTGGCGGCCTGCCCGCCGGCGACGCGCAGCGGGTCGGCGGTCGGACCGGAGTCGCCGCCGAGGCCGTCGAGGATGCCGCAACCGGTCGCGCCGGCCAGCACGACCGCTGCGGCCAGCGCCCACGCGGACCGGACACGGGTGCTGCTACCAGCCATGGTTCTGGTTCCTCCCGGAAGGGGTCGGCCCGGGGAAGCAGGGCCTGATGTGCAGCCCAATGTACCGAGCGGAGCGGAGTGATGATGACCATCGCGGTCCGGCGGCGGTGGTCGCGGCCGGCGGCCCTCCGGCCACTGCGACGCGCGGCGGCTTGCGCGCGTTCCCGCCGCGGCGCGGGCCTTCCGCAACGGAGGAGAGGGCGCCGGCCGACCGGCCGGCGCCCTCTCCGCGCCCCCACGACGGTCGCCGTCGACCGGATCGCGGTTGTCTCCGCTTGCCCGTCCGCTACAGGGCCGCCGCGCCCCGCTCACCGGTGCGGACCCGGTGCACCTCGTCGACCGGGACGACCCAGACCTTGCCGTCGCCGATCATGCCGGTGTGGGCGGCCTTGAGGATCACGTCGACCACGGTTTCCACGTCGGAGTCCTCGACCAGGATCTCCAGGCGGGTCTTCGGCAGCAACTCCACCCGGTGGGCGGTGCCCCGGTAGACCTCGGTGTGCCCGCGCTGGCGGCCGTAGCCGCTGGCCTCGCTCACGGTCACCCCCAGGATGCCGAAGGCGTCGAGGGCCGCTCGTACGTCGTCCAGCTTGTAGGGCTTGATGACCGCGGTGATCAGTTTCATGGCTACGCCTCGACCTTCTGCTCGGTCTTGACGGGCTCGCCCGGGGCCGTGCCATTGGAGCTCGCCGGCGTCTCGGCGCCGAAGGCGCCGGTGCCGTGCATACCGGTGAACTCGTAGGCGCTCTCGTTGTGGACCTGGTCGATACCGTCCACCTCGACCTCCTCGCGCACCCGGAAGCCCATCACCATGTCGATGACCTTAGCGATGATGAACGAGGCGACGAAAGAGTAGAGCAGCACGGCCACGACCGCGATCACCTGCGTGATCAGCACGCTCAGGCCGCCGCCGAAGAACAGGCCGTTGGTCTCCTCGGCCATGGTCACGCTGGTCACGGCGCCGGTGGCCAGGAAGCCGATGGCGATCGAGCCGATGACGCCGGCCACCAGGTGGATGCCGACCACGTCGAGCGAGTCGTCGAAGCCGAGCCGGTACTTGAGGCTGACCGCGAAGGAGCAGACCGCGCCGGCGATCAGGCCCAGGATGATCGAGCCGATCGGGTCCAGGGTGGACGCCGCCGGGGTGATGGCGACCAGGCCGGCGACGGCGCCGGAGGCGAAGCCGAGCGAGGTCGCGCCCTTGAAGCGCAGCCGCTCCACCAGCATCCAGGCACCGGCCGCCGCGGCGGTGGCCACCTGGGTGTTGACGAAGGCGATCGAGGCGGTGGTGTTGGCGGCGACGGCGGAGCCGGCGTTGAAGCCGAACCAGCCGAACCACAGCAGCGCCGCGCCGAGCAGCACGAAGGGCAGGTTGTGCGGCCGGAAGCCGTCGTCGGTGCCGAAGCCCTTGCGGCGGCCGACCACCAGCGCGACCGCGAGCGCGGCGGCGCCGGCGTTGATGTGCACCGCGGTGCCGCCGGCGAAGTCGATCGCGCCGAGGTTGAAGATCCAGCCGTCGGCGGACCACACCCAGTGCGCGATCGGGAAGTAGACCAGCAGTGCCCAGACCGGCGCGAAGACCATCCACGCGCCGAAGCGCGCTCGGTCGGCGATGGCACCGCTGATGAGGGCGACCGTGATGATGGCGAACATCATCTGGAAGGCCGCGAAGGCCATGTCCGGCAGGCCCTCGATCGCGTTGTTCTCGCCGGTCAGGATGCTGGTGAGACCGACGGTGTCCAGGCCGCCGATGATGGGCGACAGCGGACCGCTGCCGCTGCCGAAGGTCAGCGAGTAGCCGACGAGGACCCACAGCACGCTGATGACGGCGATACTGCCGAGGCTCATCATCATCATGTTGAGCACGCTCTTGGCGCGCGACATGCCTCCGTAGAAGAAGGCCAGTCCCGGCGTCATGAGCATGACGAGGGCCGCACAGGTCAGCACCCATGCTGTGCTGCCGCTATCAATCTCCATCTGGGTCTCCCGCTCCCACTCAGGTCCTCCGCTCAGGGTCGCCCTTGATCCCTTCCGCTGTTAGGCGACGACTCTTCCCGAGGGGTGTTTCACGGCCTGGTGAGGTCTGTTGCGCGGGCGTGAAGATTGATCACCTGGTGTTTCGCTTCGATGACCGGATATGGCGGCGAGATTTCACCATCGTTAACGCGCCAGGTCAGCCGCTTCCCGTTCCGGGCACTTCGGAGGAACCGAACCGAATCAGACCCGCAGCTGTAGGGAACTTTCGGGCCGGATCCGACGTTCCTCGCGCCGGGCGGCGGCGCGGCCGCCTCGGCGCGCGCCGGTGCCGGTCAGCGGTGCGCGGCGGCCTCCGGGCCGCCCGGTGGACGGGAGCCGGCGGCTCAGGCGTCGCCGAGGATGGCGTCGACGAAGGCGTCGGTCTCGAAGGGCGCGAGGTCGTCGGGGCCCTCGCCCAGGCCGACCAGCTTCACCGGCACGCCCAGCTCGCGCTGGACCGCGATCACGATGCCGCCCTTGGCGGTGCCGTCGAGCTTGGTGAGCACGATGCCGGTGACCGCCACCGCCTCGGCGAAGACGCGCGCCTGCCGCAGGCCGTTCTGCCCGGTGGTGGCGTCCAGGACCAGCAGCACCTCGTCGACGGGCGCCTGCTTCTCGATGACCCGCTTGACCTTGCCCAGCTCGTCCATCAGGCCGGTCTTGGTGTGCAGCCGGCCGGCGGTGTCCACGATGACGGTGTCGGCGGAGTCGGCGATACCGCGCGCCACCGCGTCGAAGGCGACGCTGGCGGGGTCGGTGCCCTCCTGGCCGCGCACCACCGAGGCGCCGACCCGCGAGCCCCAGGTCTCCAGCTGGTCGGCCGCGGCGGCGCGGAAGGTGTCGGCGGCGCCCAGCACGACGGTGCGGCCGTCGCCGACCAGCACCCGGCCGAGCTTGCCGCAGGTGGTGGTCTTGCCGGTGCCGTTGACGCCGACGACCATCAGCACGGCCGGGCGGCCGCCGCCGTCGGTGCGCAGGGTGCGGTCCATGCCGGTGTCGATCTGCTTGACCAGCTCGTCCTTGAGCATCGAGCGCACCTCGACCAGGTCGCGGGTGCCGAGCACCTTCACCTGGGTGCGCAGGTCGGCGACGATCTGCGCGGCGGGGGTGACGCCGACGTCGGCGGTGATGAGGGTGTCCTCGATCTCGTCCCAGTCGTCGTCGGTGAGCACGTCGCGGGAGAGCAGGTTGAGCAGGCTGCGGCCGAAGGTGCTCTGCGAGCGGGCCAGCCGCGCCCGCAGCCGCACCAGCCGGCCCGCCGAGGGCGGCGGGGTCTCGACCGGCGCCTCGGGCACGACGGTGTCGCCGGCCCGCGGCGGCGGCGCGGGCCGCTCGGCCTCCAGGGTGTCGGAGCCGGTGGCCCCTCCGGGCAGGATCTCGTCGATCGACGCCGACGGCGGCGCCTGCTCGTCGGTGGGGGCGCCACCGCCCGAACCGCGCCCCGGCCGCAGCAGGTAGAAGCCGACGGCCAGTACGGCGACGAGCAGGATGACGACGGAGAGGATCACGAATTCCATAGCCCCACCAGTCTTGCAGATCCGGCGACCGCTCCACATTAGGCGGGCGGCCCGGGCAGGAGGGGCGCGGCTCAGTCGCGCCCGGAGCGGTCCAGCTTCTGGCTGATCACCTGGGAGATCCCGTCGCCCTGCATGCTGACGCCGTACAGGGCGTCGGCGACCTCCATCGTCTTCTTCTGGTGGGTGATCACGATGAGCTGGGAGCTCTCCCGCAGTTCCTCCATGATCATGATGAGCCGCTGGAGGTTGGTGTCGTCCAGCGCCGCCTCGACCTCGTCGAGCACGTAGAAGGGCGAGGGCCTGGCCTTGAAGATCGCGACCAGGAAGGCGACCGCGGTCAGCGAGCGCTCGCCGCCCGAAAGCAGGGAGAGCCGCTTGACCTTCTTGCCCGGCGGCCGCGCCTCGACCTCCACGCCGGTGGTCAGCATGGACTCGGGGTCGGTCAGCACCAGGCGGCCCTCGCCGCCGGGGAACAGCCGGCCGAAGATGCCCTCGAACTCGCCGGAGACGTCGTTGTAGGCGGCGGTGAAGACCTGCTCCACCCGATCGTCGACCTCCTTGACGACGGTCAGCAGGTCGCGCCTGGTCTTCTTCAGGTCCTCCAGCTGGGTGCTGAGGAAGGCGTGCCGCTCCTCCAGCGCCGCGAACTCCTCCAGCGCGAGCGGGTTGACCTTGCCGAGCTGCTTGAGCTGGCGCTCGGCCTGCCGCAGCCGCTTCTCCTGCTCGGCACGGACGTAGGGGCGGCCGGGGCGCGCGGCGGGGGCGGTCCCCTCCCCCTCGGGCCCGGCGGGCGCCTCCTCGGCCTCCTCCGACGGAGGCAGCGGCACGGCCGGGCCGTACTCGGCGACGAGCACGTCGACCTCGATGCCCAGTTCGTCGACGGCGCGGGTCTCCAGCTGCTCCAGCCGCAGCCGCTGCTCGGCGCGGGCCACCTCGTTGCCGTGCACCACGCTGACCAGCTTCTCCAGCTCGGTGGAGAGTTCGCGCAGCCGGGCGCGGACGGTCTTGGCCTCCTCGTCGCGGTGCGCCCGCTCCGCCTCGGCCCGCTGCCGCTGGGCGTCGGCGGCGGCCAGCGAGACCTCGATGCGCTCCAGCGCGCGCTCGGCGCCGGTCAGCACGGCGGCGGCGATCGCCGCCTGGCGCTCGCGCAGCGCCCGGCGGGCGGCGGCGCGCTCGCGCGCCTCGCGCTCCTTGGCGGCGGCCCGCAGCAGGCCGTCGGCGCGGCCGGCGATGGCGCGGGCGCGCTCCTCGGCGGTGCGGACGGTGAGGCGGGCCTCCATCTCGGCGGAGCGGGCGGCCGCGCAGCGGTCGGCGAGTTCGTCGCGGGCGTCGGTGTCGGCGTCGGAGTCGTCCACGGGCTCGGCCTCGGCCTGGTCGAGCCGCTGCTCCAGTTCGGCCAGCTGGGAGAGCCCGGCCGCCCGTCCGCTCTCGGCCTTGGCCAGCGCCGCCTCGGCGCGCTGGGTCTCGGCCAGCGCGGCGCGGTGCTGGCCGCCGAGGCGGCCGATCCGCTGCGCGACCTCGTTGCGGCGCTTGTCGGCGGCACGGCGGCGGCGGGCGATGTCCTCGACCACGGCGGCGGCGGCCGCGCGCCGCTCGTCGGCCTCGGCCAGCTCGGCGCGGAGCCGCTCCCCGGTCGCGGTGGCCGACTCCAGGCTCTCGGCCGCCTCGTCGACGGCGGCGCGCACCTCCAGCAGGCTGGGTACGGCGGTGGAGCCGCCGGCCACGAAGCCGGGGGCGAACAGGTCGCCTTCGCGGGTGACGGCGCGCACGCCGGTCTCCAGCAGGGCGGCGGCCTGCTCCAGGTCGTCGGCGATCGCGACCCGGTCCAGCAGCGCGGCCAGCACGCCGCGCAGCCGCGGCGGCGCCAGCACGGCGTCCACGGCGTAGCCGACGCCCTCGGGCAGCGCCGGCCAGCGCTCGCGCGGCAGCGCGGACCCGGCCTGCTCCCCGGCGACGACCAGGCCGGCCCGGCCGCCATCCTCCTTCTTCAGCGCCCGGACCGCCTCGACGGCGGTGTCCAGGTCGGCGACGGCGACGGCGTCGGAGGCGGCGCCGAGCGCGGCGGCGACGGCGGTCTGCGCGCCGGGTTCGACGGTGAGCATCGCGGCCAGCGAGTCCAGGACGCCGGGCAGCCGCTCGGCGCCGTCCAGCAGCGCGGCGGCGGCGTCCTTGCGGTTGAGGCCGAGTTCCAGGGCGTCGCGGCGGGCGGCCAGCGCGGCCCGCTCCCGCTCGGCGGCCCGCTCGGCCCCGCGCAGTTCGGCCAGCTCGGCCTCTGCCTCGGCCAGCGCCGTCCTGGCCTGCTCGTTCTCCTCGTCCAGCCGTCCTTCGCCCTCGTCGGCGCCCTCCACCTCCGCCTCGGCCTGCTCGTACTCGACCCGGGCGGTCTCGGCCCGGCCGCGCGCCTCGCCGGCCGCGTCGGCCAGCCGCTGGATCTCGGCCTCGGCAGCGGCCAGCCGGCTGCGCGCCGCCTCGACCCGGCCCCGCAGCGTGGCCAGGCCCTCGCGCCGGTCGGCGGCGGCCCGCGCGGCGGCGGCGATCCTCGCCTCCTCGGCGCGCAGCGCCGCCTCGGCCGCGGTGCGCTCGGCGACGACCGCCTCCAGCGACTCCCGCGACGCCTCCAGTGCCTCGGTCAGCTCCTCCTCCTGGGCGCGCACCTCCTCGGCCTCGCGCTCCAGCTCCTCGGGCTCGCGCCCGCGCCGCTCCTCGCCGGAGTCGCCGGTGAGGTGGCGGCGGCGCTCGGCCGCCAGCGAGGCGGCGCCGCGCAGCCGCTCCCGCAGCCGGGACAGGCCGTGGAAGGCGTCATTGGCGGCGGCCAGCCGGGGCGCGGCCGCCGCGGCGGCCGCCTCCAGCTCGGCCTCGCGGGCCTGCGCCGCCGCCAACTCGCGCTCGACGGTCTCGCGCCGCTGCCGGACCGCGTTCTCGTCGGCCTCCTCGCGCTCCAGCCGCTCCCGCAGGGTGACGATGTCGTCGGCGAGCAGCCGCAGCCGCGCGTCGCGCAGGTCGGCCTGGATGACGGCGGCCCGCCGGGCGATCTCGGCCTGCCGGCCGAGCGGCTTGAGCTGGCGGCGCAGCTCGGCGGTGAGGTCGGTGAGCCGGTTGAGGTTGCCCTGCATCGCGTCGAGCTTGCGGAGGGCCTTCTCCTTGCGCTTGCGGTGCTTGAGGATGCCGGCCGACTCCTCGATGAGCGCTCTGCGCTCCTCGGGGCCGGCGTGCAGCACGGTGTCGAGCTGCCCCTGGCCGACGATGACGTGCATCTCGCGGCCGATCCCGGAGTCCGACAGCAGTTCCTGGATGTCCAGCAGCCGGCAGGTGTCACCGTTGATGGCGTATTCGGAGCCCCCGTTGCGGAACAGGGTGCGGGTGATGGTGACCTCGGCGTAGGAGATCGGCAGGGCGCCGTCGGTGTTGTCGATGGTGAGGCTCACCTCGGCGCGGCCCAGCGCCTGGCGGGACGAGGTGCCCGCGAAGATGACGTCCTCCATCTTGCCGCCGCGCAGCGACTTGGCGCCCTGCTCCCCCATCACCCAGGAAAGGGCGTCCACCACATTGGACTTGCCGGAGCCGTTGGGCCCGACGACGCAGGTGATCCCGGGTTCGAAGCGCAGGGTGGTGGCGGACGCGAAGGACTTGAACCCGCGCAGGGTCAGGTTCTTCAGGTACACGCGTCCGCTCTCCCTTTCCTCCGCTGGACGGCCGGGGCGCCGCCCGGCCCCGGGGCGCGCCGGGCCGCGGCGCGCCGCCGCGCACGGCGGCTCATTGCGCCGACCTTACCCGCGGAGTGCCGCTGATCTGTGGACGCGGCTCGAAATGGGGCGTAGGCAAAGGCGGGATGCGCGGGATGGTCTAGAGATGTCCGGCGGTACGCGCGACCATTGGCCGGGGTATGGCGGGAACGGCACGGGTACGGCCGGCAGGAATGGCGGCCGGTTCCAGGGCAGCGAAAAGGGACGCCATTTCCTTGACGTCCCTGATACGTGTCGCTACTGCCCGACCTGCGATTACTCAGGTCAGCGCCGGCTCGCGCTCGGAGGTCCTGACCGTGACGACGGCCTCGGAGATCGCGTCGTGCTGAGCCTGCAGACGTACGAGCTCGGCTTCGAGGTCGCGTACGCGCTGCTGGAGGCGGCGCATCTCCTGAACCATCCGCGGGTCAGGACCACCAACGTGGCCAAGTAGAGCCTTCGCCATGATGTGGGTCCTCCACACTGAGTGACCAGACGGATCCTGCGCACAAGGAACTGACGGAGCTCGAATGTCCGTATTGGCGCGCGCGGTGTACTACCAGAGTCTCACCGCGAAACCCATGGGTCAAGTTGAACAACTGTGAGATGTAACGCTGATTTAACAGGGCTTTGCCGCGCCGCACCTGCCCGTGTCGGCTCCGCCTGGTCCCCGCGTCAGCGCTACCGCCTCAGGATACTCAACGTTCGACGAAGCCGGTGTAGGAACCGCCATATTCACGCCAGCGTTCGGTCACGTCGACCACCCGGCCCGGGGTGTCACCCGTCCGCAACAGCTCGAGCAGCCGCCGGCAGGACTCCTCCGGCCCCTCGGCCACCACCTCCACCCGCCCGTCGTCGAGGTTGGTCGCCGCCCCGGTGAGGCCCAGCTCAAGCGCCCGGGACCGCGTCCACCAGCGGAAACCCACCCCCTGGACCTGGCCCCGCACCCACGCGTTCAGTCGGACGTTCCCCATCGGGCCATGGTAGCGAGCACGGCCCCGCGCACCGCGGCGCGGACGCCCGCGGCCCGCCGCCGCTCACAAGCGCGCGCCCTCCGGGACCGGCTGGCAGGTGGGGCAGCTGAAGGACGAACGGTTCATGAACACGTCGCGGCGGATCGGGGTGCCGCAGCGCACGCAGGGCTCGTCGCGGCGGCCGTAGACGCGCAGCGAGCGGTCGAAGTAGCCGCTCTCGCCGTTGACGTTCACGTACAGGCTGTCGAAGGAGGTGCCGCCCTCGCGCAGCGCGGCGCTCATCACCGTGCGGACGGAGTCCAGGACGCCGGCGGTCTCCGCGGCGGTGAGCGTCTCGGTGGCGCGGGCCCAGTGCTGGCGGCTGAGCCACAGCGCCTCGTCGGCGTAGATGTTGCCGACGCCGCTGATCAGGGACTGGTCGAGCAGGGCGCGCTTGAGGCCGGTGCGCCTGCGCCGCAGCGCCGCGGCGAAGGCGTCGGGGTCGAAGGCGGACTCGAAGGGGTCGGGCGCGATGTGCGCGATCGGCGCGGGCAGCTCCGCGCCGCCGGGCACCACCATCAGATGCCCGAAGGTGCGCTGGTCCACGAAGCGCAGTTCACGGTCGGCGCCGCCGGCGCCGCCCGGCCCGGTGAACACGATCCGCACCCGCAGGTGCTTCTCGTCGGGGCGGTCGGGCGGCTGCACCAGCAGCTGGCCGCTCATGCCCAGGTGCGCCAGGACGGCGTCGCCGGTGTCCAGCGGCAGCCACAGGTACTTGCCCCGGCGGCGCACGGCGGTGACGGTGAGCCCGCGGAGCCGGTCGCCGAAGTCGGCGCCGCCCGCGGTGTGCCGCCGCACCGACCTGGGGTTGTACACGCTGACGCCGGCGATGGTGCGGCCGACGACCCACTGCTCCAGCCCGCGCCGGACCACCTCGACCTCGGGCAGCTCGGGCACCGGCTCAGCCCGCGGGCTTGTCGGGGGGCGTGCCGCCGGCCGCCTCTGCGCGGGCGCGGATCGCGGTCCACGCCGCCTCGGCCGCCTGCTGCTCGGCCTCCTTCTTGCTGCGGCCCTCGCCCTGGCCGAAGCTCTCACCGGCCACCCGGGCGGTGGCCCGGAAGGTCTTCTGGTGGTCGGGGCCGCTCTCCTCGACGTGGTATTCGGGCACCCCGAGCAGCTCGGCCGCGGTCAGCTCCTGGAGCGAGGTCTTCCAGTCCAGGCCGGCGCCCAGCCCGGCCGCCTTGGCGATCAGCGGGTCGAACAGGCGGTGCACCAGCTCCGACGCCGCGGCCAGGCCGCGGTCCAGGTAGACGGCGCCGATCAGCGCCTCCAGGGTGTCGGCCAGGATCGAGGACTTGTCGCGCCCGCCGGTGCCCTCCTCGCCGCGCCCCAGCCGGATGTAGCCGCCCAGCCGCAGGCCGCGGCCGACATCGGCCAGCGCCCGCATGTTCACCACGGCGGCGCGCAGCTTGGCCAGCTGGCCCTCGGGGAGGTCGGGGTGCTCGCGGTACAGGGTGTCGGTGACGACCAGGCCCAGCACGGAGTCGCCCAGGAACTCCAGCCGCTCATTGGTGGGCAGCCCGCCGTTCTCATAGGCGTAGGAGCGGTGCGTCAGCGCCCGTTCGAGCAGGACGGGGTCGACCGCGACGCCGATGGCGGCGCCGAGCTCCTCGGCGATCCGCCGCGGGTCCGCGGGATTGTCGGCAGTGGTCATCGCCTGTACACCTCTTCGTTCGCGACGCCGGCCCACCGGGTTCGTCCGACCCGGACCGGCTCCGTTGACCGGGATCAAGGCAGCGGCGACGCGTAACCGTACCGCGGGCGCGCTCGCGCGGCACGACGGGGAGGTTCCACGGAAGCGAGGTGAGCGCCGGGGAAGGCGGGCGGTTCGCACCGCGCCTCAACCGGCGGCCACCACGGTCCCGGGGAGCATCACCACTGGAGCGGGTTGCGCGCCGCCCGCCGGCGCCGGAGGCTTCCGGAGCCGGCGGGCGGCGCGCCACCGGGCGCTTCGGGCTCAGGCCGGGTCGACGACCTGGCGGCGGTTGTAGGTGCCGCAGTTCGGGCACGCGGTGTGCGGCAGCTTGGGGTCGCGGCACTGCGGGCAGGTCACGAGGGTCGGCGCGGACGCCTTCCACTGCGCGCGGCGTGACCGGGTGTTGCTCCGCGACATCTTCCGCTTCGGGACGGCCACGTCAGCCCTCCTGGGTCTCGTTGTCGTGATTCGTTAGCTTGCGCAGCGCCGCCCACCGGGGGTCGGCGCCGTCGTGCCCGTGATCGGGCGGGGCGTCGGCGAGCCGGACGCCGCACTGCGCGCACAGGCCGGGGCAGTCGTCCCGGCACAGCGGCGACAGCGGCAGCTCCAGCACGACCGCGTCACGCACCACGGGTTCGAGGTCGATCAGATCGCCCTCGAGGCGGTGGGTCTCGTCCTCGTCCGCGTCCTCGGCCGCGGAAAGGTCATCCGCAGGATAGACGAAGAGCTCCTGGAACTCCGCATCGACGGAGTCGGCCAGCGGCTCCAGGCAGCGGGCGCACTCCCCGGACAGGGGGGCGCGCACCGTGCCGGACACGAGCACGCCGTCGACGACCGACTCCAACCGGAAATCCAGTTCGAGTTCGGCGCCCTCGCGGACGCCGACCAGCCCCGCCTCGAGGTCGGCGGGGGCCGGCACGATCCTGGACTGGGTCCGCATCGCGCCCGGCTGGCGCCCGAGCGGCCGGGTGTCGACCGTGTAGGGGGCTTTGGGGTTGAGGCGAGACAGGGCAGTCCTGCTTTCGTGAGGGCGGCGGCGGTGTCGACCGGTCGCGGCCGGACGGCGCCGGCCGGTGCTCGGCTGCTCGGCCGCGGGTCGGGCGGCCGCTCGGCGCGCTCGCGCACGCTGAGGAGCAACCACTGAGTTTACCAGCGGCCGGAGCCGCTTCCGCCGCCTCGGCAGGGGCACGGGCGCCCTCAGGAGGGCGGCGCGCCGCCCAGCCGCTCGCGCAGCCGCTGCCCGACCAGTTCCGGCACCGCGGAGGACACGTCGCCGTGGTAGCGGGCGATCTCCTTGACCAGGCTGGAGGAGAGGAAGGAGACCTGCGGGTTGGTGGCCATGAACAGGGTCTCCACCCCGGCCAGCCGGTAGTTCATCTGGGCGATCTGCAGCTCGTAGTCGAAGTCGCTGACGGCCCGCAGGCCGCGCACGATCGCGGGGATGTCGTTGGCCTTGCAGAAGTCGACCAGCAGGCCGTGGAACTTCTCCACCCGCACGTTTCCGTAGCCGGCGGTGACCTCCCGCAGCATCTCCACCCGCTCCTCGACGGTGAACAGGCTGGTCTTGGAGACGTTGATCAGCACGGCCGCGACCACTTCGTCGTACTGCCGCGAGGCCCGGCTGATGATGTCGAGATGTCCGTTGGTGACCGGGTCGAAGGAACCCGGGCAGACGACACGGCGCACGGTGCGGCCTTTCGCGCGGGGACTCGGGCCGGGGCCGGACCGGGTCGCGGACCGTCGCCGACTAGTCCGCGGCCGGGGTGGCGCCCGCGGCGCGACCGTACCAGAGTGCCGCCTCGCCGTATCGGCGGCCCCGGTCGGGCCGGTAGCCCTCGGGCCAGGCCAGGTCGGGCTCACGGGCGGAGCGCTCGACCACGACGACGGCGCCGGCCGCCAGCCAGCCGCCGTCGCGCAGCGCGCGCAGCACGGCGTCCACCTCTGCGGCGCCGACGGCGTAGGGCGGGTCGGCGACCACCAGGTCGAAGGGCTCCCCCGGCGGCCGGGCCAGCACCCGCTCGACCCGGTCGGCGAGCAGCCGCGCGCCGTCCAGCCGCAGTTCGGCGATATTGCGCCTGATCACCTCGGCGGCGCGCCGGTCGGACTCCACCAGCAGGGCGTGGGCGGCGCCCCGCGAGAGCGCCTCCAGGCCGATCGCGCCGGAGCCGGCGTAGAGGTCGAGCACGCGGGCGCCGTCGAGGCCGCCGAGCCGGGAGACCACGGCCGCGAACAGCGCCTCCCTGGCGCGGTCGCCGGTGGGCCGGGTGGTGCGGCCGGGCGGCACCACCAGCCGCCGCCCGCCCGCGCTGCCGGCGATGATGCGGGTCACGCC
This sequence comes from Allonocardiopsis opalescens, assembly GCF_003002095.1. Lineage (GTDB taxonomy): Bacteria > Actinomycetota > Actinomycetes > Streptosporangiales > Streptosporangiaceae > Allonocardiopsis > Allonocardiopsis opalescens. The sequence goes on from NZ_PVZC01000009.1 coordinate 239,353, forward strand.
TTCTCCAGGTACTCGGCGCGGTCGTCGCCGAGCAGTTCGTCGACGGCGTCGGCCAGGGCGGGATGCCGCTCCAGCGCGGGGTCGGCGGCGACGAGTTCGGCCGCCGCCTCGCGGGCGTCGCCGATCAGCTCCTCGTCGCGCAGCAGGGTGAGCATCCGCAGCGAGGACCTGCGCCCGGACTGCGCGGCGCCCAGCACGTCGCCCTCCCGGCGCTGCTCCAGGTCGACGCGGGACAGCTCGAAGCCGTCGGTGGTGGCGGCCACGGCGGCGAGCCGGTCACGGGCCTTGGAGGGCTCGGCCGCCTCGGTGACCAGCAGGCACAGCCCCGGCACGCTGCCCCGGCCGACGCGGCCGCGCAGCTGGTGCAGCTGGGAGACGCCGAAGCGGTCGGCGTCCATGATCATCATGGTGGAGGCGTTGGGCACGTCCACGCCCACCTCCACGACGGTGGTGGCGACCAGCACGTCGAGCTCGCCCTCGGCGAAGCGGCGCATCACCGACTCCTTCTCGTCGGGGGGCATCCTGCCGTGCAGCGGGGCCACCCGCAGGCCGCGCAGCGGCCCCTCGGCCAGCATCGGGGCCACATCGAGCACGGCCAGCGGCGGGCGGCGCGGCGGCCCCGCCTCGGCGTCGTCGGTGTCGGCGGCGCCGTCGCCGGTGCCCGCCTCGTCCGGTGCGTCGGGCTCGTCGCCGCCGATGCGCGGGCAGACCACGTACACCTGGCGGCCCTTGCCGACCTCCTCGGCGAGGCGCTCGTAGGCGCGGCGCAGGAAGTGCGGCTTGTCGGCGGCAGGGACGACGTGGGTGGCGACCGGGGAGCGCCCGGCCGGCAGCTGGGTGAGCGCGATGACGTCCAGGTCGCCGAAGACGGTCATCGCGACGGTGCGCGGGATCGGGGTGGCGGTCATCACCAGCACGTGCGGGCGCCGGTCGGTGCCGGCCTTCTCGCGCAGCGCGTCGCGCTGCTCGACGCCGAAGCGGTGCTGCTCGTCCACCACGACGAGGCCGAGGTCGGCGAACTGGACGTTCTCCTGCAGCAGGGCGTGGGTGCCGACGACGATCCCGGCGTCCCCCGAGGCGGCCTCCAGCAGGGCGGCGCGCCGGGTCTTGGCGCCCTGCGAGCCGGTGAGCAGGGTGACGCGGGTGGCCTGCTCGGCGCCGCCGAGCATGCCGCCCTCGGCGAGCGGGCCGAGCAGCGCGGTGATGGAGCGGTGGTGCTGCTGGGCCAGCACCTCGGTGGGGGCCAGCAGCGCGGCCTGCCCGCCCGCGTCGACGACCTGGAGCATGGCGCGCAGCGCCACGAGGGTCTTGCCGGCGCCCACGTCGCCCTGGAGCAGGCGGTGCATGGGGTGCTCGCCGCCCAGGTCGGCGGCGATGGCGGCGCCCACCTCGCGCTGGCCCTCGGTGAGGGTGAAGGGCAGCGCGGCGTCGAAGGCGGCGAGCAGGCCGTCGGGCCGCGGCGGGCGCGGCCGGGCGGGCAGCGCCTGCGCGGCCAGCCGGCGCTGGGCCAGCGCCACCTGCACGCCGAAGGCCTCGTCCCACTTGAGCCGGCGGCGGGCCCTGGCCAGCTGGGCGTCGTCGTGCGGGCGGTGGACGCCCTCATAGGCCTCTGCCAGCCCGACCAGCCGCTGCCGGGCGCGCAGTGCGGCGGGCAGGGGGTCGTCCAGCTCGCCGAGGCCGTCGAGGGCGACGCCGACGCTCTTGGCGATCCGCCACGACGGCAGCGAGGCGGTGGACGGGTAGACGGGGATGGGCCGGGCGGCGTACTCCTCGGCCACCGAGGCGTCGACCGACTCGTCCAGCAGCTCGTACTCGGGGTGGGTGAGCTGGCGGGTGCCGCCGTAGCGGGAGACCTTCCCGGCGAACAGCGCCTGGCGGCCGGGCACCAGCTCGCGCTCGTAGTGGGCGGTGCGGCCGAAGAAGGTGAGGGAGAGCCTGCCCCGGCCGTCGGTGACGGTGACGGTGAGCAGCCGGCCCCTGCGCTGCTTCATCGGGCGGCTGATCGCGCTCTCGACCTCGGCGAGGACCGTGACGTGGTCGCCGACGGCCAGCGAGGCGAGGTCGGTCAGCTCGCCCCGCCTGGCGTAGCGGCGCGGGTAGTGGCGGAGCAGGTCGCCGAGGGTGTGCAGGTCGAGGGTGCGGGCCAGGGTGGCGGCGGTCCGGTCGCCCAGGGTCTTGCTCAGCGGTTCGCGTCGTCGGTCCACGGCATTCCAGGTGGGTGCGGGAAGAGCTGGAGCGGGGTCCGGCGGATCGGGCCGGCCGCCGCCGGGCGGGCGCACACGGTGCCCGCCTCCCTATCTTGCCCGTCCCGGCCGACAGTGCGCCGAGGGGCGGGCCGGGGCGCGCCGGAACTGGGCTATCCTGGAGTGCGTCGTCGGCACTGGCGCGCGTCTCACCGCGTTCGCCTACCCGGGTCCGCTCCGATAGCCTCGGCTTTTCGGGCGCCGACGGCCCGCAATCGATCCAGTCCCCCTCGGGTGCCCGCCGTGTCCGGCGCGCCACCCCGAGCCTTGCGAATGGAGTTAACCGTGGCTTCCGTATGCGACGTCTGCGGCAAGAGGCCGGGGTTCGGCAACAGCGTCTCGCACTCCCACCGCCGCACCCCCCGCCGCTGGAACCCCAACATCCAGACGGTGCGCACCTCCATCAACGGCACCCCCAAGCGGCTGAACGTGTGCACCTCGTGCATCAAGTCCGACAAGGTGAGCCGCATCAGCAAGATCTGAGGCCCGCAGGCGCCCCGCGCGGGCGCCGGTGCCGCTTCGCGGGGCCGGACGGCCTGGTCGTCCGGCCCTTCGGCATGTCCGGGGCCGACCGGAGGCGGTACGGCCCGGCTCGCTCGGCGGCTAGCAGCCGGCGCCGTTGATGGTGCAGCCGCGCAGCTCCGGTCCGTCGCCGGAGGCGTTGAAGCCGATCACGGCGGTCTCGCCCGGGTCGAGCCGCCCGCCGGCGCCGGCGCGGAAGCCGTCGCGCTCGCGGTCCCATTCGTCGGCGCCCCACAGGTCGTTGACGTAGGCGTCGTCGAGCCGGACCGTGACGTTCCAGCCGTCGAGGGCGCGGTCGCCCTGGTTGGTGATGACGAGCTGCCCCTGGAAGCCGTACCACCAGTCGTCGACCACGGAGTAGGACACGACGGGCCGGGCCTGGGCCTCGCCGGCCGAGGTGGACCGGGGGTCGGGCCGCGGGGTGTCGTCGGGCTCCTCGGTGTCCTGCCCCTCGGGCGCGCCGCCGGAGTCCTGCTCGGGCTCGGCGGAGGGCGAGGGCTCGCCGGAGGGCTCGGCCGAGGCCGGGGCCGAGGGGGTGGCGACCGCGCTGGCGCCCTGGTCCAGGCCGCTGAGGCCCGGGCTGCTCTCGGGGCCGGTGACCGCTCCGGGCATCGCGTAGGAGCTGTCGCCGTCGAGCGGCGCGTTGGTGAAGCGCAGGTAGATGTGGCTGGTGCTGTAGGCCAGGAGCAGCAGGCCGAAGACGAGGCCCGAGCTGAGCAGCGCACCGGCCAGCCGCGGCCGCCGGGACCGATCGCGGGCGGTGCGCGCCTTGGCGCGCTCCGCCGGGACGCTCACGGACGGCGGCTCGGCATCCTCGTCGGCGCCGGGCAGGGGTTCGGCTCTGCCGTGCCGGCCCATGCGGTTCATCCTCTCGGTCGCGGTGCGTCCTTCGCGCGGCCCCGCCCGCGCGGGGCAGCGGCGTGTCGGGCACGCGGTGCGGCGTCGCGGGAGAGCTTATGACAATCCTGCGGCCGGTACCGAGCCCGGAACGCCGATACCACAGGAAAGATAAGATCGACTACTCCGGGTGACCGCTTTGCCCGCTCTTGACCGCTCCCTCCCCGATCGTTGACTTTCAGCCCGGCGCGCCACGGCCGAAATGGTCCCATCCGGACGGGTTCACCGGTGATCCGTCCAGCAGCACCCCGGATCCGATCCCGATCCGGCCGACGGTGCGCCAGTGGCGGGGCAGCGGGGTGCCCGGCCGGAAGCTCGCGGCCAGCGCGTGGTCCTCGCCGCCGTTGAGCATGAACGCGAGCGGATCGGCGCCGTCCAGCAGCGCGCACGCCGCGGCCAGTTCAGGATCGGGCCGCAGCGCGGCGGAGTCCAGTTCGACGCGCACTCCGCCGGCCGCGGCGATGTGGCCGAGGTCCTGCACGAGGCCGTCGCTGACGTCGATCATCGCGGTGGCGCGCAGCCGGGCCGCCTCGGGCCCGGCCGGGTAGGGCGGACTCGGCCTGCGGTGCTCGGCGACCACGGCCGCGGCGGCGGGGTCCGCAGGGTCGGCGGGCGGATCGGCCAGCAGGGCCAGGCCCGCCGCCGACCAGCCGAGCCGTCCGGCCACCGCGACCAGGTCGCCGGGGCGGGCGCCGCCGCGCCGCACGGGGGCGGCGCCGGCCAGGTCGCCGAGGGCGGTGATGGCCAGCGTCAGCTCGCTCGCGCGCACCACGTCGCCGCCGACCACGGCCGCGCCCGCCGCGGCGCACTCGGCGGCCAGGCCCTCGGCCAGCTCCTCGGCCCAGCTGACCGGCAGCTCGGGCGGGGCGGCGAAGCCGAACAGCAGCCCGGTGGGGCGGGCGCCCATCGCGGCCACGTCGGCGAGGTTCTGCGCGGCCGCCTTGTGGCCGACATCGCGCGGCCGCGACCAGTCGCGGCGGAAGTGCCGGCCCTCCACCAGCAGGTCGGTGGTGGCGACGACCCGCGAGTCGGGCGCGCGCAGCAGCGCGGCGTCGTCGCCGGGGCCGATCAGGACGTCGTGGGTGGGCGCCAGCCGGGAGGTGATCCTGGCGATGAGCTCGAACTCGCTGAGACTGCCGATCGTGGTGGGCACGGACGGCAGGATACGATCCAGTGCACGTTTCTCCGGCGGGGGCGGGACGGTGTGGCCTTCGATGGCTGCGGCCCGCGTCCCGGCGGCTCCGTCCGACCGCAGCCTCGTCCGAGGAGCTGGTTATGGTCCAGGCGTACATCCTGATTCAGACCGAGGTCGGCAAGGCGGCCGAGGTGGCCGGGCAGGTGGCGGCCCTCGAGGGGGTCCTGCAGGCCGACGACGTGACCGGGCCCTACGATGTCATCGTGCGGGCGGAGGCGCCCAATGTCGACGACCTCGGCCGCCTCGTCGTGGCCAGGATCCAGGCCATCGACGGCATCACCCGCACCCTCACCTGTCCCGTGGTCAGACTCTGAAGCCTCCGAGGTGGCGCATGCGGCCGTCGGCCCCCGTCCGTCCGGTGCCGGGCCGCGCCGCCGCCTCACCCAGGGCCGCGCTGGCGGCCGGCTGCGCCGCGGTGCTGCTGTCCGGCTGCGCCGGGAGCGGCGCGGTGAGCGTGCCGGCGCCCACACCCGACGCCGCCGCGGCGGCGCTGTGCGCGCAGCTGGTGGCGGCGCTGCCCGAGGCGCTGGACGAGCGGCCGCGGGTCCCGGTCAGCCCTGAGTCGGAGCTGGTGGCCGCCTACTCGCAGTCGCCGGGGGCCCCGGCCGTCGCGGTGCGCTGCGGTGTGCCGCGCCCGCCCGACCTGCGGCCGGAGTCGGAGCTGTGGGTGATGAACGAGGTGTCGTGGCTGCCGCAGCCGGCCGGCGCGCCCACCCAGTTCACCGCGGTCGGCTTCGGCGCGTACGTGGAGGCGATCGTGCCGCCCAGCGAGGACGAGCCGCAGGCCGTGCTGGTGCCGCTCTCCGACGCGATCACCGCGAACCTGCCGCCGCTGGAGCCCGGAGCGCTGTAGCGCGGGCGGGCCGCCGCGGCCCCGTCGGAGATCACCCGGATTCCGCGGCGATCCGGCGTCCGCTTTTCTACTACGTCTTGTAGTACTACGAGCCTTAGAACTACAATTCGTAGTACGACGTGCCGTCGTCTTGAGGACGGCGGCGGCAGGAACGGGGGCTGACCGGGATGGACGCGCTGGATCTCGCACGGTGGCAGTTCGGGATCACCACGGTCTACCACTTCGTCTTCGTGCCGCTGACGATCGGACTCTCGGTGATCGTGGCGGGCTTCCAGACCGCCTGGCACCGGACCGGCGACCCGGTCTACCTGCGGCTCACCCGCTTCTTCGGCAAGCTCTTCCTGATCAACTTCGCGATGGGGGTCGTCACCGGCATCGTGCAGGAGTTCCAGTTCGGGATGAACTGGAGCGAGTACTCGCGCTTCGTCGGCGACGTGTTCGGCGCCCCGCTGGCCCTGGAGGCGCTGGTCGCCTTCTTCCTGGAGTCCACCTTCATCGGACTGTGGATCTTCGGCTGGGACCGGCTGCCCAGGCGGGCGCACCTGGCCGCCATCTGGCTGGCCGCGATCGGCAGCAACCTGTCGGCCTACTTCATCCTCGCCGCCAACGCCTGGATGCGTCACCCGGTCGGCTACCGCATCGACCCCGAGACCGGCCGCGCCCAGCTCACCGACATCTGGGCCGTCCTCACCAACCCCACCGCGCTGGCCACCGTCCCCCACGTCCTGGCCGGCTCCTTCCTCGCCGCCGGCGGCTTCGTCATCGCGGTTTGCGGCTACCACCTGCTCAAGAACCGCACCGGCCCCGACACCCGCCTGTTCCGCACCGGGCTGCGCGCGGCGCTCGCCGTCACCGCGCTCGCCGGGGCCGTCTCGGCGGTGTCGGGCCACACCCAGGCGCAGCTGATGCACGAACTCGCGCCGATGAAGCTGGCCGCCGCCGAGGCGCTGTGGGAGACCGAGAGCGGCGCGGGCTTCTCCGTGTTCGCCGTGCCCGACCCGGAGAACGAGCGCAACGTGGTCAGCGTCCAGATCCCCTACGCCCTCAGCTTCCTGGCCACCAACGACCCGAACGCCGAGGTGCAGGGACTCAACGACCTCCAGGCCGCCTACGAGCAGGAGTTCGGGCCGGGCGAGTACCGGCCGAACGTGCCGGTGATCTTCTGGTCGTTCCGCTTCATGATGGCCTTCGGGATGTCGGTGGCCGCCCTCGCCGTACTCGGGCTGTGGCTGACGCGCCGGGGCGGGCTGCCCGCGGGCCCGTGGTTCTACCGGGCCGCGCTGCTCGCGCTGCCGCTGCCGTTCCTGGCCAACATCTTCGGCTGGATCATGACCGAGATGGGCCGCCAGCCGTGGACGGTCTTCGGCGTGCTACAGACCGCCGCCAGCGTCTCCCCCGGCGTCAGCACCGCCACCGTCGCGATCACCCTGCTCACCTTCACCGTGCTGTACGGGGTGCTCTTCGTCGTCGAGGCCCGCCTGCTGGCCCGCTACATCGCCGCCGGCCCGCCGCCGGACCCGGCGCGGGAGGGCACCCGCCCCTCCGGCGCCCCCGACGGCGAGCGCACGACCGGGACCGCCGCCCCGATCGACGCCGAACCCCAGTACACCCTGTAGACCGCGCCGCCCACCCTTTGACGGGAAGCACCATGGAACTCGACCTGCCGCTGATCTGGTTCGCCCTCATCGCCGTGATGTGGACCGGCTACTTCGTGCTGGAGGGCTTCGACTTCGGGGTCGGCGTGCTGCTGCCGGTCCTCGGCCGCCACCCCGACGACCGCAGGGTCATGCTCACCGCGATCGGCCCGGTCTGGGACGGCAACGAGGTGTGGCTGATCCTCGCCGTCGGCGCCACCTTCGCCGCCTTCCCGCCCTGGTACGCCTCGCTGCTCAGCGGCTTCGTCCTGCCGCTGCTCGCGGTGATCGTCGCGCTGATCCTGCGCGGCGCGGCCCTGGAGTACCGCGGCAAGCGCGACGACGCGCGCTGGCGCGCCCGCTGGGACCTGGCCATCACGGCGGGCAGCGCGGTGCCCGCGGTGATGTGGGGGCTCATCTTCGCCACGGTGGTGCGCGGCGTGCCGATGGACGCCGACGGAGTCGTCTCGCTGGGCCTCGCCGAACTGCTGCACCCGCACAGCCTGCTCGGCGGGCTCGCCACCCTCGCCCTGTTCACCCTGCACGGCGCCGTCTTCATCAGCCTCAAGACCGACGGCGCCATCCGCGCCCGCGCCCGCGCCACCGCCCTGGCCACCGCCGCCGTAGCGGTCCCCGCCACCGCCGCCTTCGCGGTGTGGACCGCCTACGGCCAGGGCTGGCCGCTGGCCGCGGCACTGTGCGCCGCCGGACTCGCCACCCTCGGCACCGGCGCCATCGCGGTCGGCCGCGAAGGCTGGGCCTTCACCGCCACCGCCGCCGCCATCGCCCTCACCACCGCCACCGTCTTCGGCGCGCTCTTCCCCGCCGTCCTCCCCTCCAGCACCGACCCGGCCTTCAGCCTCACCATCGCCAACGCCGCCTCGGCCCCCTACACCCTCACCCTGCTGAGCTGGGTCGCCCTCGCCTTCACCCCGATCGTCCTCGCCTACCAGGGCTGGACCTACTGGGTCTTCCGCCGCCGCCTCATCCGCACCGACGTCACCGCCCCCAGCGAGGCGCTTACGCGGTACTGACGGGGTGCGCTCACGCGTCCACGATGGCGACGTCGTAGCGCCGCACCGCCGGGTCGCGGGTGAAGGTGGAACGGGAGCGTGCCCGACTCGCGTGCGTGCTCCCAGCTCACCGGCAGCGGTAGGAAGCCGCTCTGGTGGACCGCGTCGAGGTAGCCGTCCGGGACCGACAGCTTGCCCGTCGACCGCTTGATCTCGATCTCCCAGATGGAGACGGCGCTGACGAGGACCTGCGGCGCGTACCGGATGCGCTCCACGACGTCGTCCTTGAGTTGATCGCCGCCCATCAGCGCGCACAGGAGGACGTGGGTGTCCAGCAGCAGCCTCATGGGGCCAGCCCGAAGCGGCGCTCGATCTCGGGATCGGCCTCGTCGAAGTCGTCGGCGATGGTGATCCGGTCGCGGAGCAGGCCGAGGCGGCGCGGTTCGGAGCGGCGCAGCGGGACGACCTTGGCGACAGGTCGGCCGGCCTCGTCGATCACGACCTCTTCACCGGACCGGACTCTGTCCAGGATCTCGTCGAGCCGGGCGTGGGCCGCGTCGTAGTGCGGTGTCGTCATGCCACTCTCCTGGTGCGCCGCTCGGCCGCTCCTGTCGCATCCAGGCTAGCCCCGCATGGCACCGCACTGTCTTTCATTTCATCGCGCTGCGCTGCACGGTGCGGCGCACCGAGGTCCGCGCCGCCGCCGATTGCCGATATCGTCGCCCCCGTGGGTCATGCGATTCGGGAAGTACTCGGCGGTGTCGGTACGTTCGTCCGGGGGTTCGGGCTGATCGTGCGGAGTCCGAAGCTGTTCCTGCTCGGGGCGATCCCGGCGCTCATCACCACCGTGCTGTTCATCGCGTCGCTGGTGGCGCTGCTGCTGAACATCGACACGCTGGTCGCCTGGATGTCGCCCTTCGCCGAGGGGTGGGACGAGACCTGGCGGGCCGCGCTGCGGGTGGCGCTGGGGGTCGCGGTGGTGGCGGCGTCGGTGATGCTGATGGTGGTGGCCTTCAGCACGATCACCCTGGCCATCGGCTCGCCCTTCTACGACCTGATCGCGCAGGACGTGGAGCGGCGGCTGGGCGACGCTCCGCCCGAGGCCGAGGAGCCGCTGCCGGCGATGGTGTGGCGGGTGGTCCGGCAGGCGCTCGGCATGATCGCCGTCTCGCTGCTGGTCACGATCGTGCTGTTCTTCTGCGGGTTCATCCCGCTGGTGGGCCAGACGGTGGTGCCGGTGGTGGCGGCGCTCATCGGCGGCTGGCTGATCGCGATCGAGCTGGTGGGCTCCGCCTTCGACCGGCGCGGACTGATGCGGATCAAGCAGCGCCGCGCCCACCTGGGACGGCACCGGCTGCGCACCCTGGGCTTCGCGGTGCCCGCCTACCTGCTGCTGGCGATTCCGCTGCTGTCCATCGTCGTCTTCCCCGCGGCCACCGCGGGCGCCACCGTGCTGGCCCGCCAGGTGCTGGGCGAGCCCGACGGGCGGCCGCGCAAGGCCGAGCCGCTTCCTTAGGCCGGCCCGCCACTCGCGCGCCGGTGTCCGGACCGGCGACGGAGCGGGCTCCCGGACACGGGTGCCCGGGTGCGGGCACCCCGGACCCCGGGTCTGAGAGGGCCCGAGCCGCGCCGGAGGCGCGGGGCGCGTCAGCGCAGCCCGAGCGGGCGGCGCAGCGCGGTCTGGAGCAGGCGGTCGACCAGGGCGGGGTAGTCGACGCCGGTGGCCGCCCACATCTGCGGGAAGGCCGACGACGGGGTGAAGCCCGGCATGGTGTTGACCTCGTTGATCAGCACCCGGCCGTCGTCGGTGTAGAAGAAGTCGACCCGTGCCAGGCCCTCGCAGCCCAGGGCGTCGAAGGCGCGCACGGCCAGCTGCCTGACCCGCTCGGTGACCCCGGCGGGGAGTTCGGCCGGGATGGTCAGCGAGCTGCCCTCGCCCAGGTACTTGGACTCGAAGTCGTAGAAGGCGTGGTCGCCGGAGATCTCGATGCCGGCCGGCAGCGACGCCTCCGCGGCCCCGCCGTCGCGCCCCTCCAGCACGCCGCACTCGATCTCGCGGCCGCTCACCGCCGCCTCGACGATCACCTTGAGGTCGTGGGCGCGGGCCGCCTCGATGGCGGCGTCGAGCTCGTCGGGGCCGTCGACCTTGGAGATGCCGATACTGGACCCGGCCCGCGAGGGCTTGACGAAGACCGGGAAGCCCAGCGCCGCGATGTCGTCGCGGACCCGCTTGGGCTCGGTGCGCCAGGCGCGGTCGGACACCACCGTGTACGGGCCGCACTCCAGGCCGTTTCCGGCCAGGACGGTCTTCATGTGCGCCTTGTCCATGGCGGCGGCGCTGGCGAAGACGCCCGAGCCGACATAGCGGACGTCGGCGAGTTCGAGCAGGCCCTGGATGGTGCCGTCCTCGCCGTAGGGGCCGTGCAGCAGCGGCAGCACCACGTCGACCTCGCCCAGGGCGCTGGGGATGGCGCCGGGGGTGTGCACCAGCAGCCCGCCGGGCCTGGCGTCCAGCGGCAGCGCCAGCGCGGGGCCGGAGCCGTCGACCTCGGGCAGCCGGCCGTCGGCGATGGCCAGTTCGGCGGGGTCGGCGGTGGCCAGCACCCAGCGCCCGTCGGTGGCGATGCCGACCGGCACCACCTCGTAGCGCTCGGTGTCGATGGCGGCGAGGACGCTGCCCGCCGTCACGCAGGAGATGGCGTGCTCGGAGCTGCGCCCGCCGAAGACGACGGCGACCCGGATCCTCTGCTGCTCGGCCATGGTGAAAACCTATCCCTCCAGGTCCCCGCCGGCCGTGCAGCGCGCGCCGCCGAAGGTGATGTTTTCCCGGTGAAGTCGGACATTAGACACCAGCGGCTACGAGGGCCGCAAGCGGTCCAGAGCGGCCGTGGCGTCGGCGATGAGGTCCTCGGGATCCTCGATGCCGATGGAGAACCGGACCGCCCCCGGGTCGATCCCGGCCGCCGCCAGCGCGGCGTCGTCGAACTGGCGGTGGGTGGTGGAGGCGATGTGCCCGGCGAGGGTGTGGGTGCCGCCGAGCGAGGCCGCGACCTGCGCCAGCCGCAGGCCGTCGGCGAAGCGCATACCGGCCTCGCGGCCGCCGTGCGGGGTGATGGTGACGCAGGCGCCGAAGCGGGTGCCCTCAGGGCCGCTGTCGAAGAGCCGGCGCGCGGTGTCGTGGCCGGGGTGGTCGACCAGTCCGGGGTAGTCGATGCGCAGCACCATCGGGTGGCGGTGCAGCGCGGCCGCGAAGACGCTCGCGTTGGCGCACTGGCGGCGCACCCGCAGCGGCAGGGTCTCCATGCCCCGGCGGAGCAGGAAGGCGTCGTCGGGGGCGAGGCCGCTGCCGGTGTCGACGCGGACCGAGCGCACGTCGCGCATCAGCTCGGGCGGGCCCACCACCACGCCGCCGGTGGCGTCGCTGTGGCCGCCGATGTACTTGGTGGCGGAGTGCAGCACCAGGTCGGCGCCGTGTTCGAGCGGCCGGCACACCACCGGCGAGGCGAAGGTGGAGTCGACCACGAGCAGGGCGCCGGCGTCGTGGGCGATCCGGGCCAGCGCCGGGAGGTCGGACACGGTCATGGTGGGGTTGGCCAGCGTCTCGGTGAACAGCACCCGGGTGTTCGGGCGGATCGCGGCGCGCACCGCGTCGTGGTCGGTGATGTCGACGAAGTCCGAGCGCAGGCCGAAGCGGGCCAGCAGCCCGGTGAGCAGCGAGCGGGTGTTGCCGTACACGGCGGCGGGCGCGAGGACGTGGTCGCCCGCGCCGGTGGTGGCCAGCAGCACGGCGGTGATCGCGGCCATGCCGGAGGCGAAGGGCTGGCCGGTGACGGGCCGGTCCAGCCCGGCGCCCTCGGCGGCGGCGACCGCCTGCGCGAAGGCGTCGGCGGTGGGGTTGTCGATCCGGCTGTAGGAGTAGCCCTCGGCGGCGCCGTCGAGCACGTCGGCGAACTGCTGCGAGCTCTCGAAGGCGTAGGTGGTGCTGCGGTGCACCGGCAGGCCGAGGGGCCGCGCACCGGCGGCCGGAGGCGCGGGCGGGTGGGCGGCGCGGGTGTTCTCACCAGGGAATCGAGACATCGTCGGGAAGACTACACGCCGCGGCACATATCCGACCTGCGGCGTCGCCGGTGCGGCGGGCGGCGCCGGTCGGGCCGTCCGCGCCTCACACGCCGTACCGCTCCGGCTTTGCCGAGCGGGTCATCAGCGCCTGCATGGCGTCGGCCGGGCTCAGGCCCTTGTGCAGCAGCCCGACGACGGCCTCGGTGATCGGCATCTCCACGCCGTGCGCGGTGGCGAGCTGGAGGATCGACTCCGAGGACTTGACGCCCTCGGCGGTCTGCCGGGTGGTGGAGATCACCTCGTCCAGAGTGTGGCCCCGGCCCAGCTGCTCGCCGAAGGTGCGGTTGCGCGACAGCGGCGAGTTGCAGGTGGCGACCAGGTCGCCCATGCCCGCCACCCCGGCCATGGTGTGCTCGTCGGCGCCCAGCGCCACCGCGAGCCGGACCGTCTCGGCCAGCCCCCGGGTGATCAGCGCGGCCTTGGCGTTGTCGCCGAAGCCCATGCCGGAGGCGACGCCGACGGCCAGCGCGATGACGTTCTTGACCGCGCCGCCCAGCTCGCAGCCGATCAGGTCGGTATTGGTGTAGGTGCGGAAGTAGGGGGTCATGCACGCCTGCTGCAGGCGCTCGGCCGTCGGCTGGTCGGCGCAGGCGGCGACGGCGACGGCGGGCTGGCGCTGCGCGATCTCCCAGGCCAGATTGGGTCCGGTGAGGGTGGCGACCCGCTCGGGGCCGACGCCGAGCACGTCGGTGACCACCTCGCTCATCCGCTTGGCGGTGCCCAGCTCGATGCCCTTCATCAGGCTGACCACGGTGGTCCCGGCCGGGATGTGCGGCACCCAGTCGAGCAGGTTGGCGCGCAGGGTCTGCGAGGGCACCGCGAGCACCACGAAGTCGGCGCCGCGCAGCGCCTCGGCCGCGTCCGTGGTGGCGCGCACCCCCGCGGGCAGCTCGACGCCGGGCAGGTAGTCGGGGTTGGTGTGCCGCTCGTTGACGGCCCGGACCAGCTCCGGGCGCCTGGCCCACAGGCTGACCTCGGTGCCGGCGTCGCTGAGCACCATGGAGAAGGTGGTGCCCCAGGAGCCGCCGCCCAGGACCGCGGCGCGGTACCGCGCGCTCACCGGCGGGCCGCCGGGGCGGGGCGGTCAGCCGCGAGCGTCATGGGCGGGGTCGTGCGGGCGGTCATCGGTCTCCTCGGCGCGCTCGGCGGCGGGTTCGGCCGACGGCGCGGGGCCGTCGGAGTTCGTGGCCGCCGGGGCGGTGCCGGCGGGCGGTGCGGCGGGCGGCTCCGGGGGCGTCTCGACCGCCGCCGTCCCGGCGGCCCCGGCGGCGCGCGCCCGGCGCGGGTCGTAGGGGACGGCGGGCGGGGTCTCGCCGCGGATCCCGGCCTGGAGCTCGGTGACGGCCCGCATCACGTCGGCGGTGGCCGCGCGCAGGGTGGCGGCGCTCAGCGGCATGTCGCGGTAGGCGGACAGGTCGACGGGCGGCCCGGCGGTGACGCGCATGGTCTTGCGCGGGAACAGGCGCGGCCGGACGGAGCCGTAGGGCAGCAGCTCCTGGGGCCCCCAGTTGGCGATCGGGACCACCGGCACGCCGGTGCGCAGCGCCAGCCGGGCGATGCCGGTCTTGGCGGCCATCGGCCACAGCTCGGGGTCGCGGGTGCAGGTGCCCTCGGGGTAGACCACGATGGCGGCGTCGTTGTCGCGCAGCGCCTTCTCGGCGTCGCGCAGCGCCAGCCCCGCCTCGGCCCGGTCGCGGTACACCGGGATCTGCCCGGCGGAGCGGATGATCGGGCCGACCACCGGGATCCGGAACACACCCGACTTGGCCAGGAAGAACGGCCAGCGCCCCGCCTCGTAGACGAAGTGGCCGACCGCCAGCGGGTCGGCGTTGGACAGGTGGTTCACCGCGAAGATCACCGCGCCGGTGCGCGGGATGTGCTCCTGGCCGCGCCAGTCGCGCTTCAGCAGCCCGAACAGCAGCGGCCTGAGGATGACCACGATGACGAACCGCCAGAACGCCGAGTAGCCCCGGCGCTTGGCCGGCTGCGGCGTGCTCTCCGTGCCCTCCATGCTGCCCGCTCCCTCGTCTCGACCGCCCGGCCGACGCTCCGGGACGATCCCCCACGATAGAGGGTACGGAGGGGCGCGCCGCATCCGTCGGGGCGCTCATCACGCGGTGCGCGCGGCCGCCTAGGTATACCTGAGGCATGAGCACCCGCACGGGGCCGTCCGCGCCCCCCGGACCCCACGCGCTCGCGGCGCCCCGCTGGTCGGTGGTGGTGGCGGTGAAGCGGCTGGCGGAGGCGAAGTCGCGGCTGGCGGACTTCGCCGGCGCGCACCGCGAGCCGCTGGCACTGGCCTTCGCCTGCGACACGGTCGCCGCCGCCCTGGCCTGCGACCGCGTCGCGGCGGTCTACGCGGTGACCGACGATCCCGTGGCCGCGGCGCGGCTGGCCGCGCTGGGCGCCGCGGTCACCGGGGACGAGCCGGGCGGCGGGTTGAACGCGGCCTACCGGCGGGGCGCGGCGCGCGCCCGGTCGGAGCGCCCGGCGCTGGGGGTGGCCGCGCTCCAGGCCGACCTGCCCGCGCTGCGCCCGGCCGAGCTGGCGCGGGCGCTGGACGCCGCCGGGGCGGGCACGGCCTTCGTGGCCGACACCCCGGGCACCGGCACCGCCCTGTACGCGGCCGGGCCGCTCGCCGCCTTCGAGCCGGCCTTCGGCGGCGCCTCGGCCGAGCGGCACCGCGGGGCGGGGGCGCGCGAGCTGCGGATCACGGGCGTCGAGAGCGTGCGCAGGGACGTGGACACCGCCGAGGACCTGCGCGAGGCGGTCGCCCTCGGGGTCGGCCCGCGCACCCGCGAGGTGGCCGGGGCGCTCGGCGTGGCCGCCGCGGCGGCCACCCCATGCCCCTGAGGCGCCGGGCGCCGCACGGCTTCGTCACTCACCGTCACGAACCGGAAGCGGGCCGACGCTGCCAGCTGCGGCGATCACCATTCGTCCGCATCATATGCATCCATGGCGTTATATTCGGCCGCCGACTTAGCTAGAGAGCATTTCTCTAGGGAACCGAAAACGGCGCCCGTCGCCCGGACGCCGTTTCCTCCAGCGTTTGACGGCGCCGTCCACCGATGGGGCCTGGCGTGGCGGAGCCGAACGATGCCGCGGTGCGGCATCTTCTCTATTTACTTTTTCTTTTCGCCGTTTACCAGAGCCTTGAAGTCGGCACCGGCCCGGAACTTGGGCACGAAGCTGGCGGGCACGTTGATCGCGGCGCCGGTGGCGGGGTTGCGGGCTGTGCGTGCCGCACGCTCCGACTTCTCGAAAACCCCAAATCCGGTGATTGCCACCTTATCGCCCTTGGCGACCGTCTCCTGGATGGTATCCAGGATGGCGTTTACGGCCTCGGTCGCCGTCTTCTTGTCCCCCAGCCGGCCCGAGATTGCATCGATCAGATCACGCTTGTTCATGGATTCCTCCGGTTCCCCCTTGCTCGCTCGAAATTAGGGGACGGATGGGCTCCCGCACAAACACCACGCCCGAAAAATTCAGCGTGTCGGCCCGTCAGGGGCGTCGGGAGGGAGCCCGGCGAGCAGCTCGTCGAGCCGGGCGGAGGCGCGGGCCGGATCGCGTTTGACCATCTCGGTGACGCCCAGGAGCCTGCGTATCACCGGAATCCGGACATCGGCCCCAAGCGCCGCGGCCCGGCGGTGCGCGTCGCGCAGCCGCCGGGCCAGGTCGTCGTAGAAGGCGGGGTCGGCGGGCCGGTCGGGCCCGCCCACTCCGGCCGGTGGGCCGGTCACACGGTCGTCGGCAGCCATGGACTCCGGTGTCGCTCGAACTCGGCGATGGCGTCGGTGTGCCGGAGGGTCAGCCCGATGTCGTCGAGCCCCTCCAGCAGCCGCCAGCGAGTGTAGTCGTCGAGTTCGAAGGGGACGTCGACGGCGTCGCCCTCCCCCGCCCGCACCCGGCGCCGCTCCAGGTCGACGGTGACCGGCGTGGCGGGGTCGGCCTCGACCAGCGCCCACAGCCGCTCGATCGTCTCCTGCGGCAGCACCACGGTGAGCAGGCCGCCCTTGAGGGAGTTTCCGCGGAAGATGTCGCCGAAGCGCGAGGACAGCACGGCGCGGAAGCCGTAGTTCTGCAGCGCCCACACGGCGTGCTCGCGCGAGGAGCCGGTGCCGAAGTCGGGTCCGGCGACCAGCACGCTGGCGCCGGCGTGCTCGGGCCGGTTCAGCACGAAGTCGGGCTCGGCCCGCCAGGCGGCGAACAGGCCGTCCTCGAAGCCGGTGCGCGACACCCGCTTGAGGTACACGGCCGGGATGATCTGGTCGGTGTCGACATTGCTGGCGCGCAGCGGCACGGCGGTGCCGGTGTGCACGGTGAACTTCTCCATCGGGGTCAGGCTCCTTGGCTCACAGGTCGGCGGGGGAGGCGAGGGTGCCCTTGACGGCGGTGGCGGCCGCCACCAGCGGCGACACCAGGTGGGTGCGGCCGCCCTTGCCCTGCCGTCCCTCGAAGTTGCGGTTGGAGGTGGAGGCGCTGCGCTCGCCCGGCGCCAGCTGGTCGGGGTTCATGCCCAGGCACATCGAGCAGCCCGCCTCGCGCCACTCCGCGCCCGCGGCGCGGAAGACCACGTCCAGCCCCTCGGCCTGCGCCTGCTCCTTGACCCGCATCGAGCCGGGCACCACCAGCATCCGCACCGAGTCGGCGACGGCGCGGCCGCGGATGACCTCGGCGGCGGCGCGCAGGTCCTCGATCCGGCCGTTGGTGCATGAGCCGACGAAGACCGTGTCGACGCTGATCTCGCGGAGCGGGGTGCCGGGCGCGAGGTCCATGTAGGCCAGCGCCTTGGCGGCCGCGGCCCGCTCGGTGGGGTCGGCCATCGCCTCGGGGTCGGGGACGGCCGCGTCCAGCGGGGCGCCCTGCCCCGGGTTGGTGCCCCAGGTGACGAACGGGCTCAGCTCGGCGGCGTCCAGCACCACCTCGCGGTCGAAGGCGGCGCCGTCGTCGGTGCGCAGGGTGCGCCAGTAGGCGACGGCGGCGTCCCAGTCGGCGCCCTTCGGGGCGTGCGGGCGCCCTTCCAGGTAGGCGAAGGTGGTGTCGTCGGGCGCGATCATGCCGGCCCGGGCGCCCGCCTCGATGGACATGTTGCAGATGGTCATCCGCGCCTCCATCGACAGCGCGCGGATCGCCTCGCCCCGGTACTCGATGACGTGGCCCTGGCCGCCCGCGGTGCCGATCTTGGCGATGACGGCCAGGATGATGTCCTTGGCGGTGACGCCGGGGCGCAGCGCGCCCTCCACCGTGACGGCCATGGTCTTGAAGCGGTCCATCGGCAGGGTCTGGGTGGCCAGGACGTGCTCGACCTGGCTGGTGCCGATGCCGAAGGCCAGCGCGCCGAAGGCGCCGTGGGTGCTGGTGTGGCTGTCGCCGCAGACCACGGTCATGCCCGGCTGGGTCAGGCCCAGCTGCGGGCCGATGACGTGCACGATGCCCTGCTCGGCGTCGCCCATCGGGTGCAGCCGCACGCCGAAGTCGGAGGCGTTCTTGCGCAGGGTCTCCACCTGGGTGCGCGAGACCGGGTCGGCGATCGGCCGCAGGATGTCGAGGGTGGGGACGTTGTGGTCCTCGGTGGCGATGGTGAGGTCGGGGCGGCGCACCGGGCGGCCGGCCAGCCTCAGGCCCTCGAAGGCCTGCGGGCTGGTCACCTCGTGCACCAGGTGCAGGTCGATGTAGAGCAGGTCGGGTTCGCCCTCGGCGCGGCGCACGATGTGCGCGTCCCAGACCTTCTCCGCCAGTGTGCGTGCCATTCGCCGGCGCCTCCTCGCATCCGCTCCGCACGTGGCCGTGCTGAACTTGCTTCCCAAATAATGAGATGTCAATATCAAGCTATGGACAACTCTAGCGGATCCAGCGGCGTCGGCGTACTGGACAAGGCGATGTTGGTGCTCAACGCGCTGGAGGCCGGGCCCGCGTCGCTGGCCCAGCTGGTGCAGGCCACCGGGCTAGCCAGGCCCACCGCACATCGGCTCGCGGTCGCGCTGGAGTACCACCGGGTGGTCTCCCGCGACGGCCGCGGCCGCTTCGTGCTCGGCCCCCGGCTGGCCGAGCTGTCCACCGTGGCCGGCGAGGACAGGCTGCTCACCGTCGCCCAGCCGGTACTGGTGCAGCTGCGCGAGCACACCGGCGAGAGCGCCCAGCTCTACCGGCGGCAGGGCGACACCCGGGTGTGCGTCGCCGCCGCCGAGCGCGCCTACGGCCTGCGCGACACCGTGCCGGTGGGCAGTGCCCTGCCGATGGGGGCGGGCTCGGCCGCGCAGATCCTGCTGGCCTGGGAGGACGGCGAGCGGATGCAGCGGGTGCTGCGCACCGCCAGGTTCACCGCCAACACCCTCGCCCAGGCCAGGCGGCGCGGCTGGGCCCAGAGCGTCGCCGAGCGCGAGCAGGGCGTGGCCTCGGTCTCGGCCCCCGTACGCGGCGCCAGCGGCCGCGTCATCGCCGCCATCTCGGTCTCCGGCCCCATCGAGCGCCTCACCCGCGCCCCCGGCCGCCGCCACGGCCCGGCCGTCCTCGCCGCGGGCGAGAAGATCAGCGAAGCGCTCCGCCACACGGGGGCGGGGTGAGAGGGCGCGGGGCGGGGCGACTCATGCTCGGCACCTCGGCGCGCGGTGACTCGGTTCGACGCCGGCGACTCACCTCGGCACAGGCTTGCCCACCCCGGCTCGGGGCGGCTCGGCCGCCACAGGGCGCCTACCCGGCACGGTGTGACTCGGCCTGCCGCGAGGCGAATCAGCGCGGTGCGAGGCAACTCGCTCGGGCACGGGTGAGTCGGCCCGGCACAGGGTGACTCGCCCCGGCGCGAGGCGCGGCGCACCGTCCGCCGCTCCGCATGGCGACGTACGTGCGGCCTTCCGCCCGCCGCCGGGCAGCGCCGTCAGCGGCGGACGGGCGGCTCGTGGGCGGGGAACAGTTCGCCGATGCGGTCCGCCACCCGGGCCCCCCGCTTGGTCGGCTCGCCGCCGCGGGCGCGCACCCAGCCGGAGACGGCGCGGGCGGGCAGGACCACGGCCTCCTTGACGGTGATCTCGGTGCCGCGCGGCAGCCGGGCCCGGTGCACGGCCAGCACCGTGGTCACCCGGACCTTCCACCCCAGGTCCTCCTCCAGCACCCGGGCGATCCGCTCGGTGTCGGACAGGGCGGAGCCGACCAGCTGGTTGCCGGTGGAGTCGCCGATCCGCAGCCGGTCCTTCTCGGCGTCGTAGCCGACCGGGCCGCCCCGCAGCTTGGAGTCCACGTTGAACACCCGTCCGCCCGGGGAGAGCAGCAGGTGGTCGATGTGCGCCGCGCCGCGCCCGAAACCCCGGTCGTGCAGGACCGTCCAGCCCTCGCGCTCCAGCCGGTCCAGCAGCCGCCCGGTACGCCGCTCGCCCCATGAGCCCAGCCACCACCGCACCGCGTCGCTGCGCCGCCACCGCTCCACCGCGACCGCCACCACCATGCCGAGCCCGACGACCGCCCCGGCCTCCCAGCCGAAGAACCAGCCGCTCACACCACCGGCAAGCAGCCCCGCCGCCACTCCCAGCCCGAGGATCCACGGCCCCTCCCGCCGCGCCAGTTCCGCCGCCCGAACCGCGGCCGACCGGCCGGCCTCGGGCTCCTCGGGCTCAGCGGCCCCCGCGGGCTTCTCCTCGGTCGTGGTCATGGCCGGACACACCTCACAGCTACAGGACGGACACCACCGGGCCCGACGGACACCCCCACGCCGCCCCGAACCCACCCCGAAGGTAGCGGTCCAGGCCCACGATCCCGGCCAGAACGGGAATTCCCCCGTACCGTGTCGAGGCCGGCTTCCGTGAGGCCACGCACCCCCATCCCCGGCACCGGCCCCCAGGGGTAGGGGACCGAGGTCCCCACTCACGATCATTCCAGCCCGGTCGCGTCGCGCGGTGCGCTGCGATCCGGCTGTGGACGACTCGCCTCAGCCGCCCGATCTGTGGACGGCCGGTTCGACACGGCTCGTGCGGACGGTCGGAGTCAGCCCGAGATCGCGGTCTCGGGCAGCGCCGCCGGGCGCTCGGCGTGGTCGGGGAAGAGGCGGCCCGCGGCGGCGGTGATCGCGTCGGCCGCGGCCGACGCGGCCCCGGTGCGCTTGCGCAGCCAGCCGCGCACCTGCTTCGCGGACAGCACATGGACCTCCTTGAGCCGGATCCGGTGCCAGTACGGCAACCGGGCCCGGTGCACGGCGAGCACCGATGTCACCTCGACCGGGCGCCCCAGCTCCGCGGTCAGGGCCTGCACGATCTGCCCGGACTCCCAGACCGTGGACTTCACCAGCGTGAAGCCGCCGACCCGGCCGATGCGCAGGAAATTGCGGCGCGCGTCGAAGCGGACGGCGCCGCGCCGGTACTTGGAGTCCACGTTGAACACCTGCCCGTCCGGGGCGATCAGCAGGTGGTCCACATTGGCGTTCCCCTTCGGCAGCCCCCGGTCGTGCAGCACGGTCCAGCCCTCGCGGCGCAAGGGGTCCAGGCGCCGGCCGGTGCGCCGCTCGGCGAGCCCGCCCACCAGCCAGCGCGACGCCTCGCCCCGGTACCAGCGGCGCATGCCGACCGCCACCGCCACGGCCACGCCGACGAGCAAGCCGAGCTGCCAGGCGGCCAGCCCGCCCGCGACGAGTCCGGTCGGCAGCCCGGCGGCCAGGGCCGGCGCGACGGCCTTCGGCAGCTCGCGCCGCGCCAGCTCCCCCGCCCGGGCCAGCGCCGAGCGTCCGGCGGGTGAGGTGGCGGGGTGGGACTGACCGGGGGCGGTGGCGGAGCGGCCGTCTGCTGTCGTCATGGGGTGGCGGACCTTCGCGTACGAGGGGACACGGTCGTATCACAGCGACCGTAATAGCCGGATTGCGCGATCTTCAGCCGATCGACGACAGTGGCCGGATCCGGCTGGACGGGTGTGGCTCCCGGGCGGAGAGGGAACGGCGCCCGCCGCTCGGCGCGACCCCGCACCGAACCGCACCCGGTCAGCGGCCTGAGTCGGCGACCGCCCCTGCCCCGAGCAGTTCCGTCGCCGGGCCCGCCAGGGCGGCGGCCCAGTGGTGGTAGCCGGTCGGGCCGGGGTGGAAGCCGTCGGCGGCGAAGAAGGCGGTCGCGTCCGGGCCGGCGGCCGGGGTGGGGGCGGCGCGGGCGGCCGGGAGGCGGGCGGCGACGCGGGCGATGGCGAGGTCGAGCGCGTCGGCGCGCAGGCCGAGGACGGAGCGCAGCGGCTCGGGGAGGGTCGGGAAGCGGCGCATCGGCGGCATGAGGGTGTAGACGAGCGGTACCGGGCCGTGCGCCGCGCGCAGGCCCCGCGCGAGTTCGGTGAGCGCCCGCTCGAAGCGGCGCAGCGGGGTGAGGCGCAGCAGGTCGTTGACGCCGTGGGCGAGCAGCACCAGGTCGGGCCGCTCCCCCGCCGACGCGGGCGGCAGCAGCAGCCGCACGCTGTCGGCGGCGGTGGCGCCGCTGCGCGCCAGCACCGACCAGGTGACGGCGCGGCCGGTGCGGGCCGCCAGTTCGGCGGCGAGGCCGCCGGCCAGGCCGTCGCGGTGCGAGTCGACGCCGACACCGGCCGCCGTGGACTCGCCGAGCACCAGCAGCCGCAGCGGCTCCGCCCCGGCGCCCGCCGGACCCGCCGCCGCGCCGGTGCGCTCGGCCGCCGCCTCGGGCAGCCGGGGCACCCGGCCGCGCACGCCGCGCCCCTGGGCGTACAGCAGCGGAACGCTCAGCCAGACCAGCGCCTGGGCGGCGGCGGTCAGCGCCGGACGGCCGCTCATCCGCCCGCCCTGGCCGACGTCGACGGGGCCCCGGACGCGCCCCCGTCGGCGCCCGGGACCGACGCGCGCAGCCGGTCGGCCGCCTGGCGGGTGGCCGGGGTGACCGCGGCGGTGCCGGTGGCGGCGCCCAGCCCGAAGGCGGGCATGTTGACGTACACGGCCTCGTGCGGCGCCGTGCCGAGCCGGTAGGTCTCGTGCCAGATGCCGACGGCGCCGCCCTGGGCGGCGCGGCGGTAGTAGCGCAGCCAGGCGGCGCGGTGCAGCCGGTCGTGGGCGTAGTCGATGACGGCGTCGGCGTCGCGCCAGTACTGCACGACGGTGATGCCGCCCTGGCCCATCAGGGTGCGGCTGTGCAGCAGGCCGCGTCCGCGCTCCGCGGCGAGTTCGCGCTGCATCGCGCCCATCGCGGGCAGGATCCACAGCCAGCGGCCGGGCCGCCACCAGCGGTTCACCCGCATCCCGATCAGGAAGAGCGCGCCGCCGCGCGCGGGCAGCGCCGTGCGTCTGCCTTCCTCGACCTCGGTCATGCCTTCCGTCCCCTCTCCGTGGCACCCGGTTGCGCGCACCACGGGAAATCTCGCGAACTCTCATTGGATAGCTGAACTACCCAAAACTGGAGAGTAGTACTATCCAAGGAACCCGTCAATATCGGGACTCATCGGCAGGTCGGGCGCCGCGCCGGCGCGATCGGGGCCAGGATGGACGGACCCACAGGAGCCCACAGGAGGAGGAGCCGGATGCTGATCTCCGAGCTCAGTGAGCGGGCCGACGTGTCCATCGCGACGATCAAGTACTACATCCGCGAGGGCCTGCTCCCGAAGGGCACGTCCACCTCGCCCACCCGGGCCGAGTACGGCGAGCAGCACCTCCAGCGGCTGCGGCTGATCCGCGCGCTGGTGGACGTCGGCGCCCTTCCCCTCGCCGGCGTGCGCGCCATCCTCAATGCCGTCGACGACGACAGCGTGAACCTGCACTACCTGCTCGGCACCGCCGCCTACGCCCTGGAGCCGCGGCCCGAGCGGCCGGTCGGCGACCCCGAGTGGGACCGCGCCGAGCGCACCACCGACGAACTCCTGGCCGAGTTCGGCTGGAAGGTCACCGAGCACGCCCCGGCGCGCCTCAAGCTCACCCGCACCCTGGCCACGCTCGACCGGCTCGGCTGGCACATCGACCCCGGCCTGCTGCGCGCCTACGCCGACAGCGCCGCCCGCATCGTGCGGCACGAGTTCGGTACGGTCGACTTCGACCGCCCGCGCGCCGAGGTCGTCGAGTACGCGGTCGCGATGACCGTGCTGATGGAGAACGCGATGACCGCGCTGCACCGCCTGGCCCAGGAGGACATGTCCGGGCGGGTGCTCGACACCGCCGGGCAGGCGCCCGACGCCCCGCACGTCTGATTCCCGCTCACAGCAGCCCGCGCCGCTCGGCCTCGGCGATCGCGGCCCGCCGCGAGTCCACCCCCAGCTTGCGGTAGACGGACCGCAGGTGCGTCTTGACGGTGTTCACCGACAGGTACAGGTCGGCGGCGATCTCCTGGTAGGTCTGGTGGGAGGGCAGGAAGCGCAGCACGGTCCGCTCGCTGCCGGTCAGCCGCTCGCCGTCCGGGACCGGCCGCCGGCGCGGCGCCGCCGTCCCCGCGAAGCGGCGCAGCACGGTGCGGCGGAAGGCGTGGAACCGGTTACCGGGCGGCACCAGCGCGGTCAGCAGCGCACGCGCCGGGGCGCCGGCCGCCAGGAAGACCCGCACCGCCCCGTCGGCTTCGGCCGCCGCCAGCGCCCGCTCCAGCAGCGCCGCCGCCTCCTCGTCCCGCCCCTGCCGCCACCGGGCGGCGGCGGCCGCCAGCAGCGCGGCGATCCACTCGGTGCGCCGCGCGCCGGCCCGCTCCGCGCCGGCCTCGTCCAGCAGGCCGGCGACGGCGCGCAGCGCGGCGCCGGGGTCCCCGGGCAGCGCCGCGCGGGCGCGCGCCACGGCGCGGGCGGCGGCGAACTCCGGCGGCCACGGCCCGCCGGCCCTGTCCGGGAGACCGTCCGGGTCGAGCAGCCGGACCAGCGGGTGCAGCAGCGGGAGCCGGGTCCCTTCGGCCTCGCGCAGCCGGGCCAGCTCGCGGACCGCCTCCGCCCTGCGGTCGCCGAAGCCCGCGGCCAGCCGGGCCAGCTGCGCCGCCGGACCGGGCGGCGGCTCGCCCAGCAGCGGCTCGGCCGCCCACTCCTCCAGCTCGCCGGCGGTGGCCGCCGCCGCGGCCGCGTCGCCGCGCCCCAGCAGCACCGCGACCTCGGCCAGCCGCACCGGGGACCGCCCCTCGCCGACGGACTCGGCCAGCGCCTCGGCCGCGGTGTAGCGCCCGTCCAGTGCCTCGGCCACCGCTCGCCAGGCCAGCACCCGGCGGGCCAGGGCGGGCAGTCCTCCGGCGGTGAGCTCGCGGTCGGCCAGTGCCAGGCAGCGCCGCGCCGCCGCCAGCCGTCCCTCCCGCAGCCGGGCCAGCCCGACCACGGCGAGCAGCCAGCCGGGCGCCCGGCGCCGCCGGCCGGCCCGGCCGGGATCGGCGCCGCCGGTGGCGAGGGCGGCGGCACGGTCCAGCTCCGCGTGTCCGGGGTGGCCGGGCGCGGTGAGCAGCCGCAGCGCCCGGTGCTTGACTTCACGCGTCCACCGGTCGCCGTCCCCGCCCCGGCAGGCGACGGCCTCGGCCAGCTCCAGGTGCGCGGCGGCGGCCGCGGTGTCCCCGGCCCGCACCGAAGCGATGGCGAGGGCGGTGGGCAGGGCCGCGTCGTCGCCGACGAGCCCGGCGGGCAGCGACCGCAGCAGCCGCGTCCCCCGCTCCCCGGCCAGGATGAGTGCCAGGTCGTCCTCGGCGAGCAGCCGGCGGATCCGGGCGCCGTCGCCGGAGCCGGCGGCGCAGGCGAGCGCGTCCGCGAGCGCCCCCCTGGACCGGTGCCAGTCCGACAGCGCGCCGCGCAGCGCCGGGACGGACGCGGGCTCGCGGCGCTCCAGTTCGGCGCGGAGCACCCGGCGGACGACCGGCGGCTGCCGGTACCGGTCCGGCTCACCGGATGAGCCGGGGACCGCGGCCAGGAACCCGTTGCCCCGGCTGAGCCGTTCCAGGGCGGCCGCGCCGCCGGGCTCCCCCGTCAGCACCTCGGCCAGTTCGCCGGTCAGTTCCTCGGCCACCGAGGCGCGCAGCAGGAAGCGCCGGTCGGCAGGGGAGCTCGCCGCCAGCAGCTCCTCGCGCACGTAGTCGGTGACGACGGCGGCGGGCAGCCCGGCCAGCCGCACTCCGGCGATCCAGCCGGCGGTGTCGCGCAGCACGCGCCGCGCGTCGGCGCCGGCGGCGGGCCGCCCGGCCGCGGCCAGCAGCCGGCGCACCTCTTCCTCGGTGGCGGCCAGGTCCGCGGCGTCCAGCACGGTCAGTTCGCCGCCCAGGCGCAGCCGGGCGGCGGGCAGCGCCTCCAGCGCGCGGCCGCTCAGCACCAGCCGCGGGGCGCCGGGGCCGCGCAGGGCCAGGGCCACGATTTCGGCGAGGGCGGCGGAGCCGTCGATCTCGGCGACGTCGTCCAGCACCAGGGCGACCGGCCGCTCCGGCGGCGGTCCGGCCCCGGTCGGCGTCCGGGGCCGGACGCCTACCGCGCCGAGGCTCGCCTCGGCGCGGGTCCAGAACCGCTCGGGCTCGCGGTCGAGCGCGTCGACGGTGAGCCAGGCGACGGGCAGCGGGGCGCGCGCCGCCCAGGAGGCGCACAGCACCGTCTTGCCGTAGCCGCCGGGCGCGCGCACCAGGGTGACGGGGCGGCGCACGGCGTCGTCCAGTGCCCGCCACAGCCGCGGCCGGGGCACGGTGCCGCGGGCGAGCGGGGCCGGCCGGGCCGCCGGGCCGGCGGCGGGCCGCGTCCGCTGCGGCGGCACGATCGTCATTCGTCCTCCGGACCGCCTCGGCGCCGTCGTCCCCCCAGTGGACCGGGCGGCCGGGCGCCGCGGCGGCGGGACACCGGCGCCTTCACGCAGTCGGCACCCGTTCTTGGCGCCGCCTTGACGGTGCGGGCGCGGGTTCGGCCGCCCGCGCCGCATCACCCGCCACGGGTGAGGTGTGCGGGGGTGTGCCGGGGAAGGCTGCCGGTATGCGAGAGACACCGAACGGCTGGGCCGTGTTCGCCGCGACGATGATGCTGGTCGGCGGCGCCTTCAACATCATCCACGGTGCCGTCGCCCTGTTCGCGCCCTCCTATTTCCTGGTGGCGGAGAACGCCCTGCTCTTCCTGGACTTCTACCGGTGGGGCCTGCTGCTCGGCGGCTGGGGCGTCGTCATGGTCCTGGCCGGCCTGGCCCTGCTGTCGGGCCGCATGTGGGCCCGCGTCTTCGCCATCCTGCTGGCCTGCCTCAACGCGGTGGCCCAACTCGTCTTCTCCTCGGCCTACCCGCTGTGGACGGTGGCCGTGATCGCCGTGGACATCGTCGTCGTCTACGGCCTGACCGCCGGCTGGTCCCGCGGCCGCATCGACCGCGAAGCCACCACCGCCTACCAAGGCGGCCGCACCGACGCCACCACCCCCCGCCCCCAAGGCGCCCACGCCAAACGCCAAGAAGAGTCCCCCCACCCCTAAGCCCAACCCACCCAAGCCCACGACACACCAACACGGGACACCGAACCCCAACGCACCCAAGCCCGGGACACACCAACACGAGACGCCGAACCCCAACGCACCCAGGCCCAGGACGCGCCAACACGAGACGCCGAACCCCAACACTCCCAAGCCCGGGACACACCAACACGGGACACCGAACCCCAACGCACCAGGCCGGGGACACACCAACACGAGAGGCCGAACCTCAACGCACCAAGCCGGGGACACAAAAAAACAACGACCCCAACACCAGCCCCCCAACAGAAGAAACCCCCACCAAATGGAGGTGGGGGTTCGGGGGTGTGGGGGCGCAGCCCCCACATCGGGGGTCCGGGGGTCGCCCCCCGGAAGAAACGCGAAGGGCTCCCCATGGAAGCAAGCACAGCTTGCGAACAGGGGAGCCCAGAGCCCGTAGCCCCGACCGGATTCGAACCGGCGCTACCGCCTTGAGAGGGCGGCGTCCTAGGCCACTAGACGACGGGGCCGTGCATTTTCTGTTGTGTTCTCGGTTGACCGGTCTGTCGTTTCCGACTCCGTCAGCGTACCGGAGTTTTCGGACTGCTCGGACCGTTCAGCTGGGGTACCAGGACTCGAACCTAGACTAACTGAACCAGAATCAGTCGTGCTGCCAATTACACCATACCCCAGTGCTACCGGGGGTTTCGTGCCCCCGATCGGCGCTTGACTACTGTAACCGACCCACGGCAGTGGTCGCGAATCGTTTGGGCGGCGCGGCCCTCGCCGGGTGGTCCGGGCGAGGGCCGCGCGCCGGTGCGCGGGCTAGTCCCGGTCGGGTCCGGGGCGGGCGTCGAGCCGGGCGAGCGCGGCCCTGAGCCGGGCAAGGGTGCGTTCGCGGCCGAGGAGTTCGAGGGATTCGAACAGCGGCAGGCCGACGGTGCGGCCGGTGACGGCGACGCGGACGGGGGCCTGGGCCTTGCCGAGTTTGAGGCCGTGGGCGGCGCCGGTCTCCTCGGTAGCGGCTTTGAGGCTCTCGGTGGTCCAGTCGGCGTCGGCGAAGCGTTCGAGGGCTCCGGTCAGCATCTCGCGGCCGATGCCGGGCTTCATCGCCTTGTCCCAGCTGGCGGGGTCGTCGACGGGTGCGTCGAGGAAGAGGAAGTCGACGTTGGGCACGATCTCGGACAGCACGCTGATGCGGGTCTGGGCGAGGGGCGCGACGGCGGCGAAGACGCCGGGGTCGTAGGCGTCGGCCGGCCAGGGGGTATCGGGGCCGGTCAGCCAGGGGCGGCAGCGCTCGATGAAGGCGTCCAGGGGCAGGGCGCGGATGTACTCGCCGTTGAAGGCGCGCAGCTTCTTCTCGTCGAAGAAGGCGGAGGCGCTGTTCACGTCGTCGACGCTGAACTGGCGCTCCATCTCGGCCCAGGGCAGGATCTCCTCGCCGTCGGCGGGGCCCCAGCCCAGCAGCATGAGGTAGTTCACCATCGCCTCGGCGAGGTAGCCCTCGGCCTGGTAGGACTCCAGCGCGACCTTGTCCCTGCGCTTGGAGAGCTTCTGCCGCTTCTCGTTGACGATGACGGGCAGGTGCGCCCAGACCGGCGGCCGCTCGCCCAGGGCCTCCCACAGCAGCTGCTGCTTGGGGGTGTTGGAGAGGTGCTCTTCGCCGCGGATGACCTGGTTGACGCGCATCTCCACGTCGTCCACGACATTGGCGAGGATGAACAGCGGCGAGCCGTCGGCGCGGGCGATGACGAAGTCCTCGATGGCGGCGTTGGCGAACTCCACCCGGCCGCGGACGCGGTCGTCCACGACGGTGGTGCCATCGTCGGGGGTGCGGAAGCGCAGCGCGCGGCCGGGGCCGGGCTCCAGGCCGCGGTCGCGGCAGTGGCCGTCGTAGCCCTTGTGCTCGGAGCCGGTGCGCTCCTTGACCTGCTCGCGGGTGCAGTCGCAGTAGTAGGCGAGGCCGTCGGCGCGGAGCCGTTCGGCGGCCTTGCGGTGCGCCTCCAGGTAGGCGGACTGGAAGTAGGGCCCTTCGAAGTGGGGGTCGTCGGCGCCGATGCCGATCCAGGCGAGGGCGCGGATGATGCCCTCGGTCCATTCGGGGCGGTTGCGGGCGGCGTCGGTGTCCTCGATGCGCAGGACGAAGGCGCCGCCGGACCGGCGGGCGACGGCCCAGTTGAACAGGGCGGAGCGGGCGCCGCCGACGTGGAACATGCCGGTGGGCGAGGGCGCGAAGCGGACGCGCACGGCGCTTGGATCAGTCACGGGTGACCACCCGGTTCGTGAGGGTGCCGAGGGATTCGATGGAGACCGAGACCTGCTGGCCGACCTCGAGCGGGCCGACGCCGGCGGGGGTGCCGGTCAGGATGACGTCGCCGGGCAGGAGGGTCATCACCTGGCTGATGTAGGCGACCAGCGCGGGGACGTCGTGGATGAGCTGGGAGGTGCGCCCGGACTGCCGCAGCTCGCCGTCGACGCTGGTGGTCAGGGCGAGGTCGGCGGGGTCGGCGCCAGTGGTGATCCAGGGGCCGAGCGGGCAGAAGGTGTCGAAGCCCTTGCCGCGCGTCCACTGGCCGTCCTTGCGCTGGAGGTCGCGCGCGGTGACGTCGTTGCCGATGGTGTAGCCGAAGATCACGTCGCCGGCCTTCTCGGCCGGGACCTCGCGGCAGAGCCGTCCGATGACGACGGCCAGCTCGCCCTCGAAGTCGACCCGCTCGGACAGCGGCGGGTAGATGACCGGGTCGTTGTGGCCGACGACGGAGGTGGACGGCTTGAGGAAGAGCACCGGCTCCTCGGGTACCTCGTTGCCGAACTCCTTGGCGTGCTCGGCGTAGTTCCTGCCGACGCACACGACCTTGCTGGGCAGGATCGGGGCGAGCAGCCGGACGTCGACCAGGGGGTGGCGCTCGCCGGTGAACTGGATCCCGGTGAAGGGGTGCCCGGCGATGCGGGAGACGTAGTCGTCCTGGCCGTCGTTCTCGACGACGCCGAAGGCGACCTCGTCGGCGATGGAGTATCTCGCGATGCGCACTGGAAGCCTCATTGATCTGGGTGGACTACCCCGAGCGTAGCCACCCGGCGCCCCCGCTCCGAACCGGAACCGGCGCGCCGGGCGGCGTGTCGGGGTGCCGGCGGGGGTTCGGTCGCCGCTGAAGGGCGGAGTGTGGGGACGGCGGACCGGGGGTCGGCTGTTGGAGAGTCGACCCGTCGGAGAGCGGGCCGTTGAGAGCCGACCGTTGGAGAGTGGACCGTCAGAGGCCGGCTGAAGGCCGACTGTTGGGGAGCCGACCGTCGCGGCCCCACCTGTCAGCGCCCCACCCGTCAAGGCCCTGGTCGGGCCTGTGGACGACGGCGGCGTCGTCCACAGGCCCGGCCGCCATCAGCTGGTCTCCGCCCTTGACAGCGGGCAGGCTCTGGGGCGGCGGGTTCCTTTGGGGTGGTCAGCCCCCTGGTCGGGCGGGGCCTGGGTGAGGGGCCTGCGTGAGGAAACTGAGCGACGGACCCGACGGCTCAGCCCCGGCCGGTGCGGAGGAGGCCGTAGGCGACGGACTGCTCCAGGGCCTGCCAGGAGGCTTCGATGACGTTCTCGTCGACGCCGACGGTGGTCCACTCCCCCTGGCTGTCGCTGGAGGTCAGCAGCACGCGGGTGACGGCGCCGGTGCCGGAGGTGCCCTCCAGCAGGCGTACCTTGTAGTCGATCAGCTCGACGCGGCCGAGTTCGGGGAAGAAGGAGCCGAGCGCGAGCCGCAGCGCCTTGTCCAGCGCGTGCACCGGGCCGTTGCCCTCGCCGGTGGCCACGATCCGCTCGTCCTTGACGTACAGCTTGACCGTCGCCTCGGCTACCTGGGCGGTGCCCTGGCGGCTCTCGGCGATGACCCGCCAGGACTCCACCTCGAAGGGGCGCTCGGCCGAGCCGTCCAGCTCCGCGCGGATCAGCAGCTCCAGCGAGGCGTCGGCCGCCTCGAAGCTGTGGCCGCGCGCCTCCAGCTCCTTGACGCGGTCCACGATGCGGCCGAGCAGCGCCCGGTCGGCCGACAGGTCGAAGCCCAGCTCGCGCGCCTTCAGCTCCACCGAGGCGCGCCCGGCCATGTCCGACACCAGCATGCGCATGTCGTTGCCGACCGCCGCGGGGTCGATGTGCTGGTAGAGGTCGGGGTCCACCTTGATCGCGGAGGCGTGCAGGCCCGCCTTGTGCGCGAAGGCCGAGACGCCCACGTAGGGCTGGTGGGTGGCGGGTGCGATGTTGACGACCTCGGCGATGGCGTGCGACACCCGGGTCGCCTCGCGCAGCAGGCCCTCGGGCAGCACCCGGCGCCCGTGCTTGAGCTCCAGCGCCGCCGCCACCGCGAACAGGTTGGCATTGCCGACGCGCTCGCCGTAGCCGTTGGCGGTGCACTGCACGTGGGTGGCCCCGGCGTCGACGGCGGCGAGCGTGTTGGCCACGGCGCAGCCGCTGTCGTCCTGGGCGTGCATGCCCAGCCGCGCCCCGGTCGCCGCGCGCACCTCGCCCACGATCGCGCTCACGTCGGCGGGCAGCATGCCGCCGTTGGTGTCGCACAGCACCACCACGTCGGCGCCCGCCTCGGCGGCGGCGCGCACCACCTCGGCGGCGTAGCCGGGGTCGTGCCGGTAGCCGTCGAAGAAGTGCTCGCAGTCCACGAAGACGCGCCGGCCGGCCGCGCGCAGGTGCGCCACGGTGTCGCGCACCATCTCCAGGTTCTCCTCGCGGGTGGTGCGCAGCGCCAGCTCGACGTGGCGGACGTCGCTCTTGGCGACGAGGGTGACCACGGGCGCGCCCGAGTCCAGCAGCGCGGCCACCATGGGGTCGTCGGCGGCGCGGCCGCCGGCCCTGCGGGTGGAGCCGAAGGCGGTCAGCAGGGCGTGTTCGAGCCGGAGTTCGTCGCGCGCGCGGGCGAAGAACTCGGTGTCCTTGGGGTTGGAGCCCGGCCAGCCGCCTTCGATGAAGCCGACGCCGAAGCCGTCCAGCAGCTTGGCGATGGCGAGCTTGTCGGCCACGGTGAGGTTGACGCCCTCGCGCTGGGCGCCGTCGCGCAGCGTGGTGTCGAAGAGGTGGAAGCTGTCGTCGGTCATGGGCCGGGCCCTCCTGCGGAGTAGTCGGTGGCTTCCGGCGCGGGCGGCCGAGCGGGTGCCGGCCAACAAAAAGACCCCTCGTGGACACGAGAGGTCTGCGCGCCGGCGGGGAAACGGGTCAGCCGGCGCGCCGGTGAATAATGATCACCTGGAGCGGCACGGAATCGAGTCTGCCACAAGTCCACGATCCACGCAGGCGGGTCCCGCGATGTGAGATGGCAGGCCGGAGACGTGCGGATTCGCACGCCTTTCCCTGCTTTCCTGACGCATTGTCGCCTTCGCGCGGGCCTTGGGGCCCGCCGGGCGCCGGGCCGCCCAGCGGTCCGATTCGGCTCCGTCGCAGCGGAGACATACCATTTCGTCCGCATGATCGGCCGACTCCCCGACGGATGCCCGGCCGCGTCCCCGTCCGCCCTCACCCACCGAAGGCCCTCCACAGCGATGACCCAGTTCCCCGATCCGGAGACCTACTGGCACAGCCGCCGCAACCTCGGCTACCTGATGTTCCTGAGCCGCTGGTTGCAGGTGCCGCTGTACCTGGGCCTGATCGTCGCCCAGGCCGTGTACGTCGTCCATTTCATGGTGGAGCTGTGGCACCTGATCGAGGACTTCTCGGTGCTGGACGCCACCGACATCATGCTGCTGATCCTCGGGCTGGTCGACGTGGTGATGATCGCCAACCTGCTGATCATGGTGATCGTGGGCGGCTACGAGACCTTCGTCTCGCGGATCAACCTCTCCGGCCACCCCGACCAGCCCGAGTGGCTGGACCATGTGAACGCCAACATCCTCAAGGTCAAGCTGGCCACCGCGATCATCGGGATCTCCTCGATCCACCTGCTGAAGACCTTCATCGACGCCGACCGGATGACGGTCGAGGTCATGCTCTGGCAGACCGTCATCCACCTGGCCTTCGTGGTCTCGGCGGTGGCGCTGGCGCTGATCGACCGCATCCTCCAGCCCTCGATGCACAGCGTCAGCAAGCGGCGGCGGCCGCGCACGGGTGCCGAGGAGCAGCCCGACGCGGTGCGGGCGCCGGCCGGCGCCGACCGGGCCGAGAACGGCGAGGCCGCCGACGCCCGGTCGCTGCCGGCCTAGCGGGCCGCGATCCGCTCAGCCCAGGGCGCGCACCCAGCCGTAGGGGTCGGGGCGCAGGCCGTACTGGATGCCGACCAGTTCCTCGCGCAGCCGCAGGGTGACCGGGCCCGGGGTGCCGTCGCCGTGCTGCCAGTCGCCGCTCGCGCTGCGCACCGAGCCCACCGGGGTGATGACCGCGGCGGTGCCGCAGGCGAAGACCTCGGTCAGCTCGCCGGACTCGGCGGCGGCCCGCCACTGCTCGGTGGAGATGCGCCCCTCTTCCACGCTCCAGCCCAGCTCGGGGGCGAGCCGCAGCAGGGAGTCGCGGGTGATGCCGGGCAGCAGCGCGCCGTTGAGCTCGGGAGTGACCAGCCTCGCGTCCGCCCCCGACCCGAAGACGAAGAAGAGGTTCATGCCGCCCATCTCCTCCACCCAGCGGTGCTCGGCGGCGTCCAGCCAGACGACCTGGTCGCAGCCGCGCTGCACCGCCTCGGCCTGGGCCAGGAAGCTGGCGGCGTAGTTGCCCGCGCACTTGGCCTCGCCGGTGCCGCCGGGGGCGGCGCGGGTGTAGTCCTCGCTGAGCCAAACCCGCACCGGCTTGACCGCGCCGGAGAAGTAGGCCGCCGAGGGCGAGGCGATGACGGCGAACAGGTAGCTGGCGGACGGGCTGTTGACGCCCATGCCGACCTGGGTGGCGAACATGAAGGGCCGCAGGTAGAGGCTGTGGCCCTCGCGGGAGGGCACCCAAGCGGAGTCGTGTTCGAGCAGCAGCTCGATGGCGCGCACGAAGACGTCCTCGGGCAGCTCCGGCATGGCCATCCGGCGGGCGCTGCGGTTCAGGCGGGCGGCGTTGGCCTCGGGCCGGAACAGCGCGATGGTGCCGTCCTCCCGCCGGTACGCCTTCAGCCCCTCGAAGATCTCCTGGCCGTAGTGCAGCGCCGCCGTCGCAGGGTCGAGGCTGAGCGGGCCGTAGGGCTCCAGGCGCGCGTCGTACCACCCCTTGCCGCTCTCGTAGCGGATGGTGACCATGTGGTCGGTGAAGATCTGCCCGAAGCCGGGGCTCTCCAGCAGGGCGGCCCGCTCGTCCGGGCTGCGGGGCCGGTCGGACGGCCGCACGTCGAAGTCGAGTCCGCCGACAGAGCCGCTGGCGGTGGGACCGGTGGTAGCCATGAGGGTTCCTCTCAACGGTGCGGGCGGCGCTGCCGCGCACACTAGTCCTCTTCGTATCAGAAAGGTGGACGACCGGCATAGCGGGCAGGCCGTTCGCCCAGGTCACAACGCTCGGTGACGAGCATGTCGGAGGCGGCGGACCGCAAGGCGGCACAAGCCGACGACCGGGCGCGCCGCAGGCGCGCCCGGTCGTGGAGGATGCGGTTGTCCGCCGGGTGCGCCGCTGCGCGGGCCCGGCGTGCGAGGTCGCCTAGGCCCGCTCGGCTACTCGCTCGGCGATGGCCTCGCCGGTCTGCGCGGTGGTGCGCGGCGCGGAGCGCTCGGCGAGGTCGGCGGCGACGGCGCGCTCGACCTGGGCCGCCGCCTTGTCGTGGCCGAGGTGGTCCAGCAGCAGCGCCACCGACAGGATGGTGGCGGTGGGGTCGGCCTTGCCCTGCCCGGCGATGTCGGGGGCCGAGCCGTGCACCGGCTCGAACATGCTCGGGAAGCGGCCGGAGGGGTTGAGGTTGCCGCTGGCGGCCAGGCCGATGCCGCCGGCGATCGCGGCGCCGAGGTCGGTGATGATGTCGCCGAAGAGGTTGTCGGTGACGATCACGTCGAAGCGCTGCGGCTGGGTGACGAAGAACATCGCGGCGGCGTCGACATGGCAGTAGTCGACGGTGACCTGCGGGTACTCCTCGGCGACGCGGCGCACGGTGCGCTGCCAGAGGTCGCCGGCGTAGACGAGGACGTTGTCCTTGTGCACCAGGGTGAGCTTGCGGCGCGGCCGGTTGGCGGCGCGGGCGAAGGCGTAGCGGACCACGCGCTCGACGCCCATGGCGGTGTTCACGCTGTCCTGGGTGGCGATCTCGTTCGGGGTGCCCTTGCGCATCACGCCGCCGGCGCCGGCGTAGGGGCCCTCGGTGCCCTCGCGGACGACCAGGATGTCGACGTCGTCGGTGCCGACTCCGGCCAGCGGGGTGGAGACCCCCGGGTAGAGGCGGACCGGGCGCAGGTTGACGTAGTGCTCGAAGCTGAACCGCAGCCGCAGCAGCAGACCGCGCTCCAGCACCCCGCTGGGGACCGACGGGTCGCCGATGGCGCCCAGCAGAATGGCGTCGTGGCCGGCCAGCTCTTCGAGCGCGGAGTCGGGCAGGGTCTCGCCGGTGGCGTGCCAGCGTTTGGCGCCGAGGTCGTACTCGGTGGTCTCGACCGCGAGGCCGTGCGGCCCGCTCACGGCGGACAGCACCTTGAGCCCTTCGGCGACCACCTCGCCGCCGATGCCATCGCCGGGAACCACGGCGAGCCGAATCGTCTGCGCACCCATGCGGTCGAACCTCGTCTCATTGAGTGAGACGCCGCGCTCTGCTGCTCTGCGCTGCTCCGTGCGGCTGCTCTCATTCGGTGGGAAGTCGTGTCCAGAATACGGGCTTCCCGTGGTGTCGGCGACCCGGCGGCGGCCGGGATGCGGAGTGCCGCTCAGCGGCGCGGGTCTCCGCCGTTGTCGCGGCGGTCCAGTGCGGCCTGCAGCGCGCGGGCGGCCTCCTCGGCCGGGTCGACGTCGGGCTCGGTGTCGGTGCCCTCGTACATGACAGTGCTCCCCATTGGTCCTCATTGCTCCTAGGTCGTCAGGCGAAAGGCCGGTTGACGTGCGAAAACGATGCGCGGCACGGATGGGCGGCGACGGATCCGCCCCGGTGGTCCCGCCGGTCGGGCGGGGTGGCGGGGCGCCGCCCGGGCACGCGGGTGGGCGTGGTCGGGCGGACGGGTCGGCGGTTCACGCACTCGGCACGGCCGGCACCGGACTCCGCAGCGGGGCCGGCTCGCTCGTCCGGGGGTTCAGATCCCGCTGCGGCGAACAAGGAGTACGTCGCGCCACATGATTGGACGTCATACTAATTCGCCGTTCAGCGATCAGGCTAGTTGGAAGTCCGACTTTCTCAGATAATGAGATGCCGGGGCGGGGACGGCGGAGTTCTCGCGCTTGCGCGCTCCCCGCGTCCCCGCCCCGGCGTGTCGCCGGCGGCGCGGCGGCTCAGCCGGCGGCCGGCGCGGGCCGCTCGATCGCCTCGATCACCCGCTCGAAGCCGGAGTCTCCGTGGCCCTCGGCGATCACCTGGGCGACGAGGCGGAGCGCCGCCTCCTGCATCCCGACGTCCAGGCCGCGGTCCCGCCCGGCCTGGACGATGTGGCGCAGGGTCGCGGCCTGGGACCGGATCGCGGAGTCGGTGTCCGGGTCGAACCGGCGCTCGTCGATCTGCCGCACGTACTCGGGGGTCATGACCGAGTTGACCAGCGCGACGATGCCGGCGGAGTACGGCAGCAGGTCCTCGGCCGTCACCCCCTCCGTGCGGGCCAGTGCGATGGCGTGCATGTAGCCGTACACGGTGGTCCAGAACAGGTCGAGCAGGGCGACGTCGTAGGCGGCGGCCCGCCCGGGGTCCTCGCCGAGGAAGGTCGCGGTGCCGCCCAGCGCCGCCAGCGCCGGGCGGGCCGCATCGTAGACGTCCTGCGGCCCGCTGTAGAGAACGACCGCGTCGTCGCCGCCGATCGTGATGGTGGGCGTCATGATGGCGCCGTCGAGGTAGGCGGCGTCGCGCTTGGCCGCCCATTCGGCCATGGACCGGGCGCGGGCCGGGGTGTCGGCCGTCAGGTTGACCACCGTGCGGCCCGCGAGCCGGTCGGCGGCGCCGTCCAGGATGTCCTGGACGGCGTCGTAGTCGAGCACGCACACGACGATGAGGTCGGCGGCCTCCGCCGCCTCGGCAGGATCGGCGGCGAGTGTCGCGCCTCGCGCGACGAGTTCGTCGGCCTTGCCGGCCGAGCGGTTCCAGACGGTGGTGGGGTGGCCGGCCGCCACGAAGGCGCCGGCGAGGGCCCGGCCCATCGGGCCCAGGCCGAGGACCGCGACGGAGTCGCGGCCGGTGTCGGTGGATCGCTTCGCTGACATGCCCGTTAAGCTAAACCTTCACGTTGACGTGAGAGTCAAGTCGACCGTGGAGGAAACATGCGCATCGGGGAGCTGTCCCGCCGGACCGGCGTCAGCGAACGGGGCCTGCGCTACTACGAGGAGCAGGGCCTGCTCAGCCCGCGCCGACTCCCCAGCGGCTACCGCGAGTTCGCCGAGGCCGACGTGGTGACGGTCCGCCGCATCAGGAGCCTGCTGGCCGCCGGCCTCAGCACCTCGGTGATCGCCCGGGTCCTGCCCTGCATGGACGAGGACGGCGAGGTCCTGATCCC
Source organism: Allonocardiopsis opalescens (assembly GCF_003002095.1). Classification (GTDB taxonomy): domain Bacteria; phylum Actinomycetota; class Actinomycetes; order Streptosporangiales; family Streptosporangiaceae; genus Allonocardiopsis; species Allonocardiopsis opalescens. The sequence goes on from NZ_PVZC01000009.1 coordinate 276,696, forward strand.
CACCTACGCCGAGCAGCTCGCCGACCTGGTCGCCGAACGCGACCGCATCAGCGGCGCCATCGCCGACCTCCAGGCCACCCAGGCCGCCCTCGACGCCATCATCGCCGCCGGCCAGGCCGTCGACCTCCCCGACCTCGCGGACGCCTGCCCACTGGGCTACGCAGAGGCCGAGGCGGTGGCGGGCTAAGGGCGCGCACCCGCCCCGCTCCACGGCACCCCACCCACGCCCCGCCCCGTCCGGGGGCAGACCACCCCCACACCTCAACCGCGCGGGTCCAGCATCCAGGTTGTCAAGGGGGGTGGCGAGGCCGGACGGGTCCAGGTTGGGGATGGCCGCCGGCCCGTCCCCAACCCCCGTGTGGCTCTTGACAGTGCGCGGCGGTGTGATGCGGCGGTTCCGGACAGGTGAAAGGGCCGACGGGCGCGGCGGTGGTGCCGTGCCCGTCGGCCCTTCGGCTCAGTCCAGGTCCACCGCGTGGGTCGACTCGGCGCCGATCTCGGTGGAGATGCGGTCGAGGACCTCGGCGGGGATGCGGGAGTCGACGGTGAGGGCGATCAGGGCGCGGCCGCCCTCGGTGTCGCGGGAGACCTGCATGCCGGCGATGTTCACCTCGGCCTCGCCCAGCAGGCGGCCGACGATGCCGACGATGCCGGGGCGGTCGTCGTAGAGCAGGAAGGCGAGGTGCTCGTCGGGGAGGATCTCCATGCGGTAGCCGTTGAGCTCGACGATCTTCTCGATCTGGCGCGGGCCGGTGAGGGTGCCCGAGACGGAGACGGTGCGGCCGTCGGCGAGGGTGCCGCGGACCGTGATGAGGTTCCGCCAGTCCAGGCTCTCGTCGCTGGTCACCAGGTTCACCTCGACGCCGCGCTCCTTGGCGATCAGCGGGGCGTTGACGTAGGTGACGGCCTCCTCCACCACCGAGCTGAACACGCCCTTGAGCGCGGCCAGCTCGATGATCTTGACGTCGTGCTTGGTGATCTCGCCGCGCACCTCGACGTCGAGCCGCACCGCGACGCCGCCGGCGACGGCGGTGAAGACCCGGCCCAGCTTCTCGGCCAGCGGCAGCCCGGGCTTGACGTCCTGGTCGAGCGCGCCGCCCTCGATGTTCACCGCGTCCGGCACGAACTCGCCCGACAGGGCCAACTTGACCGAGCGCGCCACCTGGGTGCCGGCCTTCTCCTGCGCCTCGTGGGTGCTGGCGCCCAGGTGCGGGGTGACCAGCACGTTGTCCAGGCCGAACAGCGGGCTTGAGGTGGTGGGCTCGGTGGCGAACACGTCGATGCCCGCGCCGGCCACCCGGCCCTCGCGGATCGCCGCGGCCAGCGCCTCCTCGTCCACGATGCCGCCGCGGGCGGCGTTGACGATGCGCACGTTCGGCTTGACCTTGCGCAGCTCGGCCTCGCCGATCAGCCCGAGGGTGTCCTTGGTCTTGGGCAGGTGGACGGTGATGAAGTCGCTGCGCTCCAGCAGTTCGTCCAGAGTGACCAGCTGCACGCCGATCTGCGCGGCGCGGGCGGCCTGCACGTAGGGGTCGTAGGCCAGCAGCCGCACGCCGAAGGCCGACAGCCGCTGCGCCACCAGGACGCCGATCCGGCCGAGGCCCAGCACGCCGACGGTCTTGTCGTACAGCTCCACACCGGTGTACTTGGAGCGCTTCCACTCGCCGTTCACCAGCGCGTTGTGCGCCGGGGCGGTGTTGCGCGCATTGGCCAGCAGCAGGGTGATGGCCTGCTCGGCGGCGCTGACGATGTTGGAGGTCGGCGCGTTCACCACCAGCACGCCCGCCTTCGTGGCGGCCGGCACGTCGACGTTGTCGAGGCCCACGCCGGCGCGCGCCACCACCTGCAGGCGGGGAGCGGACGCGATGGCCTCGGCGTCGACCTTGGTCGCGCTGCGGACGATCAGGGCGTCCGCCTCGGCCAGCGCGGGCAGGAGCTGCGAGCGGTCGGACCCGTCGGTGGAGCGGACCTCGAAGTCCTCCTCCAGCAACGCGATACCGGCTGGCGACAGCTCTTCGGCGACAAGTACGACGGGCTTGCTCACAGGTGTTCCTTATGTGGATGCGGCACCGCCGCCGCGGCGGCGGCTGCTGACCGCCCGCGCCGCGCGCTGCGCCCGGTGCCGGTGGGGACCGCGCTCCACCGGGCTCAGGGCGGTCCGGGACGCCTGGAATTCTAGCCGCTGGGGTCCTGACCGTTATGAAGAGGCCGGTAACCGGCGCACGTGACCTGCGTCCCGTCACCCTCCGGTTACCGGACGGTGACCCGCGGCGCGGGTGGCGCCGCGGGCGCCCGGCCCCGCGCCGGGTGCGGCCCGCGCCGCGCGGCCTGACCCGCGGGCGCGGGCTTCGCCCCGCTGCCCCGCCTCAGTCCGCCAGCCGGTACTGCACCGCCGACCGGCTCGCCATGATCGGGTGGATCACCTCGTCGATGATCCGCCGGTGCTCGGCGTTGTCGCGGTAGGCCAGGTAGTCGGATTCGTCGGCGAAGTCCGCCACCACCGCGAAGTCGCCGCCGCCCGCGTTGATCCCGAGATCGGGGCCGAAGGCGTAGGCCCGGATCTCGGGCACCGCCGCGGGCAGCGTGGACAGCGCCTCGACCACCCGCGCCCGCTGCTCCTCCGTCGCCTCCGCGGTCCAGTTGAAGACCACCACGTGCCGCACGCCAGCCATCGAAAATCCCCTCTTCGCTCGGTAGCCGAACCATCGTTCGGCAGCCGAACCATTGTGGCGCACCCGCGGTCCGGCGGTCCGCACCCCCCGGAACTGCGCGCCGGGCCCGCCGATCCGCCGAACGGCGCGGCCGGGACGGCGCCCGTGAGCGCGGCCCGCTAGCGTGGGAGGCGTCCGCGCGGCGGCCGCGGGCCTCGGAAGGGCGGACGCGCATGCGCACCTCGGAGCGGTTCCCGTGGAACTGGGGAGCGACCGCGTCCGAACTGGCCGCGGAGTACGCCTGCGACCGCTACCTGCCGGGCGGCGGTACGGCGGCGATGCGGGCGGTCGATGTCGACGCTCCGGCGGACATCGCCTTCCGGTGGCTGTGCCAGCTCAAGGTGGCGCCCTACTCCTACGACCTGCTCGACAACTGGGGGCGGCGCAGCCCTCGGACGCTCACCCCCGGCGCGGAGCGGCTCGCCGCCGGCGACACGGTGATGACGATCTTCCGGCTGGCCGAGTTCGAGCCGGACCGCGAGCTGGCCTTGGTACCGCTGCCGACCGGCGAGCGGCTGTTCGGGCCGATGGCCGTCGGCTACCGGGCCGTGCCGGCGGGCGAGGGAGGCAGCCGGCTGATCGGGCGGCTCTGCCTTCCGCCCGGCCCGCGCACCTACCTGCTGGCCTGCGGCGATCTGCTGATGATGCGCAAGCAGCTGCTGACGTTGGCCGCCTGCGCCGCCCGCACGTACCGCGAAGCGCGGCCGGCCTGACCGGGGCCCGCCCCCTCAGGGCCGCTCGGACCCGTCCGGCCGCGGCGGGCCGGTGGGGTCGGGCGCGCCGGGCTCGGGGGTGTTGAGGGCGGCGTGGACGCGGGTGGCGATGCGCTCGATGGTCTCGACGCCGTGGGCCATGCCGTCGTTGCCGTCGGTGAGGACGACGATGTGGTAGGTGCCGACCGGGGTGCCGGTGAAGGTGGCGATGCTGTTGACGCGCCAGATCTGGGTGTCCGGGTAGGGCAGCCAGCCGTTCTTCAGGTGGGCGGCGGCGCCCTCGGGGGCGCCGGCGGTGACGCCCCAGCGCTGGTCGGGTACGACGGAGCCCATCAGGTCGAGGGCGTAGCCGCGCTGGGCGTCGCCGAGGACGGCGTTCGGGCTGACGAGGAGGTCGAGCAGCCGCAGTTCGTCGCGGGCGTTGATCTTGGTGAGGCCGATGTGGCGGTCCTCGTTGAGGCGGGTGCGGGTCATGCCGGCGGCGTCCAGGAACTCCTGGAGCCGGGCCGGGCCGAGCAGGTCGCGCAGCCGCCGCGTGGCCTCGTTGTCGGAGACGGTGATCATCTCGGTGGCGAGCGTCTGCTCCTCGGCGGTCAGCCCCCGCCCGGCGAGCTGCGCGGTGCGCAGCAGGGTGGTGAGCACCAGCACCTTGCCGACGCTGGCCGCGTCGTAGCCGCGTTCGGCCTGGTAGCCGCAGGTCAGCTCGCCGCCGAAGGCGGACACGCCCACGGCGATGTCGCCGGAGCGCTCCGTGACGACCTCCTGGATGCCGGCCCAGACGCCGGCGGCGGCGACGGGATGCCGGGCGGAGGCGCACTCCGGCACCGGCCGCGCGGGGTCGGCGGCGTGCGCGGCCCCGGTCAGCGCGAGCACGACCGCGACGCCGGTGCCCAGCGCGGCCGCGCGCAGCGGCGGCACGGCGCGTGCGGTGTCCGGCGCACAGGGCCGGTGGTCTTCGGACATCGGCATGTCGTCCCCCTCCGAGCGGCGTACCGATGCCCGGGCCACTACCCCGGAACGCGGCTCAGCGGCCGTGCGAGGCGCCGGTGGCGTTCAGCATGGCGTGCTGGACCAGCTCCATCAGCACCCCGGCCACGGACTTACGGTCGCGTGCGTCGCAGGTGACGATCGGGATGTCGGCGCCGATGGCGAGCGCGGTGCGGATGTCGTCGACGGAGTGCTCCAGGTGGCCGTCGAAGGTGTTGAAGGCGATGATGTAGGGGACCGTGTGGTACTTCTCGAAGTAGTCGATGGCCGGGAAGCAGTCGTCGAGCCGGCGGATGTCGGCCAGCACGATCGCGCCCAGGGCGCCCTTGACGAGGTCGTCCCACATGAACCAGAAGCGGGACTGCCCCGGGGTGCCGAACAGGTACAGCACCAGGTTGTCGTCGAGGGTGATGCGGCCGAAGTCCATGGCCACGGTGGTCGACGCCTTGTCGGGGATCTGCGAGACGTCGTCACCGCCGAGCGCCAGGGGGGTCATGGCCGCCTCGGTGGTGACCGGCGGGATCTCGGAGACGGCCCCGACGAGGGTGGTCTTGCCGACGCCGAATCCACCGGCGATGACGATCTTCGTAGAAATCATTGCGGGCTTTCCAGCAGGTGGGGGACTCCGGCCGGCGGGCAGGGCACCGAAGGGTGGACAGGGCAGGGGCGGTCACGGGCGCGCGGTCGGGCCGGCGCCAGGCCAGCATCGCACACCGTAACCGCCGGTCACCCTATTCTGCCGAAATGCTAGCCGAATCGCCCCCATAGCGGCCCGCACGAGACGGAACCGGAATAGTCGCGCGTCCGGAGTGCGGCTGGGTGCGGTGCCGGTTCAGGACCCGGGAGCGGGCGGCGCCTCCATCGCGTTGACGGCCTCCACGTACCTCATGGTGGCGATCCTGGCCAGGGTGGGGTGGCCGCCCAGCGGCTCGGCCGCGGTGGCGCCGATGCCGCGGGCCAGCTCGGGCAGCCCGGCGAGGTGGGTCTCGGGGCCGACGGCGTAGGGGGCGAGCGCGAGCCGGGTGGCGCCGGAGCCGCGCAGTTGCTCGGCGGCGGACCGCACCGCGCCGGGGTCGTCCATGGCGGCCGGGACGACGTGCACGCCGAGGCGGGCGGCGAGCAGCACCGCGACCACGCCGGCCGGCGGCACCGCCTCCGCGCCGCCGGGCACCGCGAGCACGACGCCGTCGGCGGCGGTGATGACGCTGAGCATCCGCATCCGGTCCGGGCGGGCCTGGCCCGCCTCGGCGAGCCGCTGGTGCAGCGCCTCGGCCAGGGAGGGGTGCGGGCCGAGCGGGGCGGTGACGGTGCCGGGCAGGCCGGACCGCTCCAGCGCGGCGCGGATGTCGCGCTCGACGGCGGGGACGGGCGCGAGGGTGAGCGGGACGACCACGGCGCCGCGCCGCGGGCCGGCGTCGGCCGAGGCGACGCGGGCGAGCGCATCGGCCAGGGCGGTGGCGGCGCCGGCGGAGTAGCCGAGGTCGACGGAGATGTCGGGGTTGTCGGCCCGGACGAGGTGGGCGATGGCGTCGGCGGGGTGGCCCTCGGCGGCGGGCCCGGGCCCGGCCAGCACCAGCACGGGGGCGTCGGAGGATCGCTCGGTGGACAGCGGGTTGCGGTGCCTGCCGCCCGGCAGCAGCGGGCGGTTGCGCATCGGCAGGGGATGAGGGACGTTGCCTTGGGAGCTCACGCGCACAAATGGTAAACCTTCGGGGCATCGGCGAAGTCCGGTAACGCTGAGTTGTTACGGGCCGGACCTGTCGGAAGGGGCGGCGCGCCGGAACGTGTGCGGGCGGCCGCGCCCCGCTCAGCCCCGTGCCCGCGGCGCGGGGACCTCCGCGCCCGAGGCCGCCTCGATGACGCCGTCCAGGACCTCGCGGGAGCGCACCAGTTCGGCGACCATGCGGTCGAGGCGGTCGCGCTGGGCAGTCAGCTCGGCGACCAGCAGCGGGGTGGCGCTCTCGGAGGGTCCGCCGTCGGCGTCGCGCATGCACGGGAGCAGTTCGGCGATCTTCTCGCTGCACAGGCCGGCCGCGAACAGCTCCTGGATGCGGATGACGCGGTCGACGGCGGTCTCGGGGTAGTCGCGGTGGCCGCCGGGGGTGCGCTCGGCGGCCAGCAGGCCGCGCTGCTCGTAGTAGCGCAGCGAGCGCTCGCTCACCGCCGTGCGCCGTGCCAGTTCACCGATGCGCATGGCCGCCTCCGCACAGTGACTTGAATCTGACATGGGTGTCAGGTTCTACCGTACCGGCATGAACGCGACACCGCTGCTCGAACCGTACCGCCTGGGGCCGCTCGCACTGCGGAACCGGATGGTGATGGCACCGATGACCAGGTACCGCGCCGAGGAGGACGGTACCCCGGGACCGCTCGTGGCCGAGTACTACGCCCAGCGCGCGGGCGCGGGGCTGATCGTCACCGAGGGGATCTGGCCGAGCCGGGCCGGGCAGTCCGGCTGGAGGATCCCCGGCCTGGAGACCGACGGCCACGTCCGCGGCTGGCGGGCGGTGACGGCGGCCGTGCACGCGTCGGGCGGCCGCGTCTTCGCCCAGCTGATGCACGGCGGGCGCAACGGGCACCCGCTGGCGCGGCTGGCGGGCGACCTCCCCGCGGGCCCCTCCGCCGTGCCCGGCGTCGAGCCGGTGCACGTGCCGGGCGGCAAGGTGCCGCCGCCGCTGCCGCGAGCGATGAGCCGGGCGGAGGTGCGCGCCGCGGTGCGCGACCACGCGGCCGCGGCCCGCAGGGCGGTCGCGGCGGGCTTCGACGGCGTGGAGCTGCACGGCGCCAACAGCTACCTGATCCACCAGTTCCTCGCCGACAACACCAACCTGCGCACCGACGAGTACGGGCCGGCCACCCTCGGCGGGCGGCTGCGCTTCGCCGTGGAGACGGTGGCGGCGGTGGCCGAGGCGATCGGTCCCGAGCGGACCGCGCTGCGGCTGTCCCCCGGCAATCCGCAGTTCGGCATGGTGGAGGCCGACCCCGCCCCGGTGTACCGGGCGCTGCTGGCCGAGCTGGAAGGCCTGGGCCTGGCCTACCTGCACCTGACCGACGACGACCGCTACCCGGCCCTCGCGGACCTGCGGCCGCGCTGGAGCGGGCCGCTGATCGCCAATGTCGGCGAGAACCGCGCCCCGACGACGCGGGAGGCCGGCGAGGCCGTGCTCGCGGACGGCCTCGCCGACCTGGTGTCCTACGGGCGGGCCTTCATCTCCAACCCCGACCTGCCCGAGCGCTTCGCCCGCCGCGCGCCGCTCGCGCCCGTGGACCAGGCCCACCTGTACACGCCGGGCGCTCGCGGGTACACCGACTATCCGGCGCTGGAACCGGCGCGCGGTCCGGCGTCCGTGAGCGCCTGACCCGGGGCGTCAGGGGCGGGCCGGGCCACCGCCGACCCCGAGGCGGTCGATGGCGGCGGCGATCTCGTCCAGGTCGGCGCCGGTGAGGTCCAGCGACGCGGCCGGGAGCCAGCCGTCGACCTGCTCGGGGCGGCGGGCGCCGACGATCGCGCCGGTCACCCCCGGCCAGCACAGCGTCCACGCCACGGCGACGGACGCCACCGGGACGGCGTGGCGCTCGGCGACCGGGCGCAGCGCGTCGGCCAAACCGAGGTTGGCGGCCAGGCCCTCGCCGTGGAAGTCCGGGTCGCCCGAGCGCCAGTCGTTGGCGGGCAGCGCCGCGGCCCGCTCGGCGGTGAAGCCGCCGCTGAGCAGGCCGTTGGCCATCGGGCTGTAGACGATGACCCCGGTGCCGTGCTCGGCGCACCACGGGATCACGTCGGCCGCCGCGTCCCGCCTGATCGCCGACAGCGGCGGCTGGAGGCTGCCGACGGGTCCGGCCTTCTCGCTGGCCTCCAACTGCGCGACACCGTAGTTGGAGACGCCGGCGGCGCGGATCTTGCCCTCGGCGACCAGGTCGAGCATGGCCGCCCAGGTCTCTTCGAAGGGCGTGCCGTCGGTGGTCGGCCAGTGCACCTGGTAGAGGTCGATGCGCTCCACGCCGAGCCGCCGCAGCGAGTCCTCCACCTCCCGGCGCAGGCTGCCCGGGTTGGACACCTGCGCGGTGGCGGTGCTGCCGGGGCCGCCGGTGTAGAGCACGCCGCCCTTGGTGAACACGTAGGGCCGGTCGGCGTCGGGGATGTCCCGCAGGGCCGCGCCGACCACCTCCTCAGAGTGGCCCCGCCCGTAGACGGCGGCGGTGTCGACCCAGTTCACGCCCTGGTCGACGGCGTAGCGGATGGTGGCGACGGAGTCGCGGTCGTCCTGGTCGCCCCAGCCGAAGGCGGCGTCGCCGCCGCCGATGGCCCAGGCGCCGAGTCCGACGCGGGTGATGTCCATACCGGTCGCGCCGAGCGTACGTGTGGGCAGCATGAGCGATTTCCTTCTGGTCGGGTTCGGTGACAGCCGTACGGTGCGCGGACGCGACGCCCGCTCAGCCGAGCCGGGCCAGTTCCTCCTCGGGCAGGCTCAGGTCGGCGGCCCTGGCGCTGTCGCGCGCCGTCTCGGGGCGCGAGGAGCCGGGAATCGGGATGACGACCGGCGACTTGGCCAGCATCCAGGCGAGGCAGACCTGCTGCGGGCTGACGCCGCGCTCGCGGGCGATCGCGGCGAACTCGGCGTGCTGGTCGCCGAGGCCGCCGGCCCGGGTGATGCCGCCGAGCGGGCTCCACGGCAGGAAGGCGATGCCCAGCTGGTCGCAGAGTTCGAGTTCGGGCTCGCTGGAGCGGAAGCGCGGCGAGTACTGGTTCTGCACCGAGGCCAGCCGCCCGCCCAGCACCTCGTTGGCGGTGCGGATCTGCTCCGGGTCGGCGTTGGAGATGCCGGCCATCAGGATCTTGCCCTCGTCCAGCAGCTCGCGCAGCGCGCCGACGGAGTCGGCGTAGGGCACGCCGGGGTCGGGGCGGTGGAACTGGTAGAGGCCGATCGCCTCCACGCCGAGCCGGCGCAGCGACGCCTCGCACGCCCTCTTGAGGTAAGCGGGGTCGCCGTTGAGGGTCCAGGAGCCGTCGCCGGGGCGCAGGTGGCCGCCCTTGGTGGCGACCAGCACGTCGGAGGTGCCGCCGGAGTGGCCGCGCAGCGCCTCCGCGATCAGGCTCTCGTTGTGGCCGACCTCGTTGGCTTCGAGGTGGTAGGCGTCGGCGGTGTCGATCAGGGTGACGCCCTCGTCCAGGGCGGCGTGGATGGCCGCCACGCTGCGGGCGCGGTCCGGCCGCCCCTCGATCGACATGGGCATGCCGCCCAGTCCGATCGCGCCGACCTTGCGCTCGCCGATGTGACGCGTCTGCATGCGGGATTCCCCCGGAATCGTCGGTGGTGATGTGTTCGGGCGGAGGCTCCGCCACCGGACCCATTTCCCGGGCGGCCGCCTCCGACGCACGGAGTCCAGCTTGGTCCCCGCCCGGCTAAGCTGTCCAACAGCAGAAACCGATCCCATTCATCGGCCAGGGTGATGATTCGTGGAGATCCGCCAGCTGGAGTACTTCGTCGCCGTCGCCGAGGAGCGCCACTTCACCCGCGCCGCCCAGCGGATGCTGGTCGCCCAGTCGGGGCTGTCGGCCTCGATCCGCTCGCTGGAGCGCGAACTCGGCGCGGCGCTGTTCATCCGCAGCACCCGCCGGGTGGAGCTGACCGACGCCGGGCGGGCGCTGCTGACCGAGGCCCGCCACGCCCTGGCCAAGGTGGCCGCGGCGCGCGACGCCGTCGCCGCGGTGCAGGGGCTGCTGCGCGGCAGCCTGGCCGTCGGCAGCCTCCAGTGCCTGGGCGCGATCGACGTGCCGGGCCTGCTGGCGGAGTTCCACGGCCGGCACCCGCAGGTCGAACTGCGGCTGTGGCAGGACGGATCGGCCGAACTGGCCGAGGCGGTGCGCACGGGCGCGCTCGACGTCGCCTTCGTCTGCGCCCGCCCCGACCTGCCGCCCGACCTGGACGCGGCGCCGCTGGCGGTCGAGCCGCTGGTGCTGGCGTGCGCTCCCTCCCACCCGCTGGCCGGCCGCGCGGCGGTGGGCCTGGCCGAGCTGCGCGGCGAGTCCTTCGTGGACTTCAACGCCACCTGGGGCACCCGCGAGACCGTGGACCGGGCGCTGGCCGAGGCGGGCGTGCCGCGCAGGGTGACCCTCGCCGTCAACGACGTGCACTCCCTGCTCGACCTGGTCGCCCACGGCCTGGGCATCGCGATCGTGCCCCGGCACTTCTCGGCCAAGACGACCCGGGCGCGCTTCGTACCGCTGCGCGACGCGCCGTCGTGGGAGACGGTCGCCGTCACGGCGGCCGGGGGCGCGGGCGGCGCCGCCGCCCGCACCCTGCTGGAGATGGCCACCAAGCAGGCGGCCGGCTGAGCTCAGCCCTCGTGCAGCTCCAGGCTGTGGAAGCGCACCGGGAAGCCCTGCCCGGTGGGCGCGCAGCACATCACGCCGCTGAGCGCGGCTGGCTCGGGCGGGAAGTACGCCTGGCGCAGCATGGTGGCCGGCTCCGCGCCGTCGACGCCGTAGCGGACCTCGACCGCGTCGCCGGAGCGGCGCAGCTCGACCGTGACGCGCTCGGGCGCCTCGGCCAGCGGCACGACCGACCAGTCGGAGTAGCCCCGGGTGACGACGGCGCTGATGTAGTGCCGGCCGTCGACGTACTCGATGCCGGCCTTGACCCAGTTCGCGGCGTCGATGCGCAGGGCCGGGCCGGCCTGGTCGTACTGCTCGGCGTAGTCGGCGCTGAAGGTGGTGGCCAGCCGCAGCGGCCCGCGCGTCCAGCGGCCGAGGACATGGCCGTCGTCGCGGGCGTAGCCGTGCTCGGTGATCTGCCAGAAGTCGGTGCGCGGGTCGGGGGTGACGGCCAGGCCCTCCCCGGTCGCCTCCCAGCGCGCGGGCGGATTGAACCACTCCCAGCCGTCGGCTCCGAACGCCTGCACCGTCGTGGACGCGGCCATGCCCCTCCTCGGATCGTGGGGGTCCGGCGGACCCCGCGGCTCCGGCCGCGGCGGACGCCGCCCGGACGGCGGGACCGCGCCGTGCCGCGCCGGCTCTAGGCATTTGTAGCGCTTTTCAGCGCGCCTGTATCGCTTTTGGCCGTCCGACGCGGCCGCCCGACGGCGCTTGCGAAATCAGTACGGGCGTACTACTTTTTCTGTACGACCGTACCAGTTTTCTCGCTCTCCCCTAGGAGGACACATGTCGTGGGTGGTCCTGATCGCGTCCGGGCTGCTGGAAGCGGTGTGGGCGGTGGCCCTGAAGCTGTCGAACGGCTTCACCCGCATGGGCTGGACCGCGGTCTTCGCCGTGACGATCGTGATCAGCTTCGCCGGGCTGGCCTACGCGCTGAAGCACCTGGAGGTGGGCACCGCCTACGCGGTGTGGACCGGGATCGGGGCCGCGACCACGGCCGTCATCGGCATGCTGTGGCTGGGCGACTCGGTGTCCACCGTCAAGATCGTCTCGCTGGTGCTGATCGTGGCCGGGATCGTCGGCCTGAACCTCGCCGGCACCGCCCACTAGCGGCCCGGCCGCACGGCGCCGCGCCGCCCCGGCAGGCGGTAGCGTCGCGTACCCGGGAGGCACGAAACAGGGCGGAAGGGGGTGGCATGAGCCGTCGACCGCGCTCGGCCGGGCAGCCGGAGCCCCGCCAGGAGCGCAGCCAGCAGCGCAGGGCCGCCATCGTGGCGGCGGCCGAGGAACTGCTGCGCCGCGACGGGTTCGAGGCGGTCAGCCACCGCACGGTGGCGCAGCTGGTGGGCGTCTCCCCCGGCTCGGTCACCTACTACTTCACCAGCCTCGACGCCCTGCTCGGCGAGGCGGCCGCGCTGCTGACCCGGCGCTGGATCCGGCACGCCCGCGAGGTCACCGCGGGCCTCGGCCCCGGTCCGCTGGCCCTGCCGGCCACCGCCCGCGCGCTGGCCGCCGCGATCCTGCCCGACGAGCGCGACATGGCGGTGCTGTGCCACTACGAGACGCTGCTCGGCGCGGCCCGGCACCCCGGAGTGGCCAAGGCGTACGGCGATGTGCGGCCCGAACTGGAAGGGTGCGTCGCCGAACTGCTCGCGGCCGCCGGGCACCCCGGCCTGGTGACGCCGTCGGCCGCGATCGCCGCCGTCGACGGCGCCGCCCTGGGCGCGCTGGCCGAGGGCGACCCCCGGGTGAGCGAGCGCGCCGAGCAGGTGCTGGCGGAGCTGCTCGCGGCGCCGGAGCGCCGACGCGGCGGCTAGCACGGCGGAGAGCGGCGGAGCGCGGCAGAGCGCGGACGTGGGAACGACCGGTCGCTGCCCCACGCGGCGACCGGCCGTCCCCAAGACACGCGGACCCGTTACGTTGCCCCACGACCAGGGCCCGCGCTACCCCTTACCGCCAGTCGTTTCCCGTCCCCATCGGCGTAAGGGAGTTGTCGCCGCCCCCGGGTCGGTCCGCCTGGCCGGCGGCTCTGTCCTGAGCGGCTGGGCTCCAGCCTGCCGCCCGCCGCTTGCGTTTCACTTGCGGTGGGCTTTCGGTGGCGCGGTGCGTAGAGTGCGGGCATGTCAGCGCGCGAGCCCGGCCGGGCGCCGGGCCCCGGCGGGGACCCTACGGGCCCCGTCGTGGTGGGTGTGGACGCGGGCGGTACCACCACCCGCTGCGTGGCCGTCGGCCTCGACGGCGTGGTCGTCGGCGCGGCCCGCGCGGCCGGCGCCAACCAGAACTCCAGCGCCGACCCCTCGACCGCGATCTCCCAGGCGCTGCTGGGCGCACTCGGCGGGATCACCGCGCGGCGGGTGGTCGGGGGCGTGGTCGGCATGGCCGGGGCCGGGGCGGGCGGGCGGGCCCGCGCCGAGGAGATCGTCGGCCGGGCCTGGTCCGGCGCCGGGCTGCGCGGCGCGCCGCGCGTCGGCGACGACATCGTGGTGGCCTTCGCGGCCGGCACCACCGCGCCGCACGGCACCGTCATGATCGCCGGCACCGGCGCGGTGACCGCCGCCCTGCGCGACGGCGAGGTGGTGCGCCGCTGCGACGGCTACGGCTGGCTGCTGGGCGACGAGGGCTCGGCGGTCTGGCTGGGCCGCGAGGCGGTGCGCGCCGCGCTGGCCAGCTGGGACGGCCGGGGCCCCGCCACCACGCTGAGCACCCAGGTGCCCGTGGTGCTCGGCACCCCGGTCGGCGACCCCCAGCCGCTGATCCGCGCCGTCTACGACGCCGCCCCGGCGGACCTCGGCGCGGTCGCCCCGGTGGTGTCGGCCGCCGCCGCGGCCGGCGACCCCGTGGCCTGCGAGATCGTCGACTACGCCGCGCACCGCCTGGTCGCCGCCTACGCCGCCGTGCGCGCCGACCCCGGCGCCCCCACCGTGCTGGCCGGCTCGGTGCTGCGGGCCGGGCCGGTCGCCACCGTCGTGCGCCGCCGGCTGCGGGAGGAGTTCGGCGCGCAGACCCACGACGCCGCCGACGGCGCCCTCGGCGCGGCCGCCCTCGCCCTGCGCGCCGCGGGCGCCGACCCCCGGGCGCACGCCCGCCTGCTGGACGAGGGCTGACGCCCGCCGCCCTGTTGACTCGGCGATCACAAAGAAGGAAACTTTCCTTCGTGACGAAAACGTCGAAGCTGACGCGCGGCGGCCCGCTTGATCCACCGGTCGGACCCACCGTGGTGCGGATCCGCTCGCTGCTGCCGTCGCTCGCCCCCGCCGAGCAGCGTGTGGCGCAGCGCATCATCGACGACCCGGAGAGAGTGGCCGCGTCGTCCATCACCGAACTGGCGAAGGACTGCGAGACCTCCGAGGCGACGGTCATCCGCTTCTGCCACACCATCGACTTCTCCGGCTACCGGGAGCTGCGCCTCACCCTGGCCAGCGAGGCCGGGCGGGCCAGGGGCGCGGGCGAGAACAACCGGGCGGTCGCCGCCGACATCTCCCCCGACGACACCCTGGCCCGGGTGGTCGAGAAGATCGCCTTCGCCGACGCCCGCGCCGTCGAGGAGACCGCCGCCCAGCTCGACGTCGCCGTCCTGGAGCGGGTGGTCGAGCTGATCACCGCGGCCGGGCGGGTCGACCTCTACGGGGTGGGCGCCAGCGCCTTCGTGGCCGCCGACTTCCAGCAGAAGCTGCACCGCATCGGCTGCACCTCCTTCGCCTGGTCCGACGCGCACATCATGCTGACCAGCGCGGCCGTGCTCTCCCCCGCCGACGTCGCGGTCGGCATCTCCCACACCGGCGCCACGGTGGAGACCATCGACGCCCTCGCCGAGGCGCGCCGCCAGGGCGCCACCACCGTCGCGATCACCAACTTCCCCCGCTCCCCCATCGCCGAGGCGGCGGACCTGGTGCTGACCACCGCCGCCCGCGAGACCACCTTCCGCTCGGGCGCCACCTCCAGCAGGCTCGCCCAGCTCACCGTCATCGACTGCGTGTTCGTCGGGGTGGCGCAGCGCCGCTACACCGACGCGCGGCTGGCCCTGGAGACCACCCGCGAGGCGGTCCGGGGCCGCCGCGTCGGCCAGGAGCCCAGGAGGCGCAAGTGACGCCGTTCCAGGCCGGCGGGGCCGGTTCGGACGCACGCGAGGGCGGGACCCGCCATGCGGCCTCGGGGGGCCGCATGGCGTTCGTCGAGTCGCCGACCGAGGCGCGCAACCCGCGCACCCTGGACATCGACACCCTGTCCACCGCCGAGGTGCTGCGCCGGATCGCCGACGAGGACGCCCTCGTCCCGGCCGCCGTCGCCGCCGCCGTGCCGGAGCTGGCCAGGGCCGTCGACCTCGCGGTCGGGGCGCTGCGCGGCGGCGGGCGGCTGCACTACTTCGGCTCGGGCACCTCCGGCCGGATCGCCGCCCAGGACGCCGCCGAGCTGCCGCCCACCTTCGGCGTCGAGCCCGAACTGGTGGTGGCGCACCACGCGGGCGGGGTCGGCGCGCTGCTGCGCGCCACCGAGGGCGTCGAGGACGACGAGGCGCAGGGCGCCCGCGACGCCGCCGAGGTCACCGGCGCCGACCTGGCGGTGGGGCTGGCCGCCAGCGGCCGCACCCCGTACGTGGCCGGGGCGCTGCGCACCGCCGCGCGGGCCGGCGCGCCGACCGTGCTGCTCACCGCCAACCCCGCGGCCGAGTTGGGCCGCAGCGTGGACGTGCTGGTGGCGCTGGACACCGGCCCCGAGGTTCTGGCCGGGTCCACCCGGATGAAGGCGGGCTCGGCGCAGAAGATGGCGCTGAACGCCTTCTCCACCGCGGTGATGATCCGCCTGGGCCGCACCTACTCCAATCTGATGGTCGCGATGAACGCGACCAACGCCAAGCTGCGCGGCCGTGCCGTGACGATGCTCGCCCAGGCCAGCGGCGCGGGGCTGGACGCCTGCGCCGACGTACTGGAGCGTTCGGGGGGAGACACCCGGGTGGCGCTGGTGTCGCTGCTCGCCGAGGTGCCGGTGGAGGCGGCCGCCGAAGCGGTCGGCGCGGCCGGCGGCTCGGTGCGCGCGGCGCTGCGCCGGCTGGTGGAGCCGTAGTGACGGATCCGGCGGCCCGCCTCCACGGGCCGGCCGGGGCACAACCCAGTTGGGAAATCGGAAAGGGGTCTCACATGCGAACCCGTGGACCTGCGCGCGCACGCTCCCGCGGCGCCCGGACGGCGCTGCGACTCGCCGCCGCGGCGGCCGCCCTCCCCCTGCTCGCCGCCACCGCCTGCGCCCCCGGAACCGGGGGCGGCGAGGAGGGCGGTGACGGCGACGTCACTCTCACCGTGTGGTCGTGGCGGCCCGAGGACGCCGCCGGCTACGAGCGGATCTTCGACGTGTACGAGGAGCAGCACCCCGGTGTCACGGTGGAGTTCGAGGGCCACCAGAACACCGAGTACCCCGCGATCCTGCAGACCGGGCTGACCCGGTCCAGCGGCGGGCCCGACGTGGTGCAGCTCAAGCCCTACGGCCCCATCCAGGCCTTCATCGGCGCCGGCCAGCTGGTCCCGCTGGACGACCACGTCGACCTGTCCGACTGGGCGCCCGAGGTGGTGGACTCCGCACGCGGGCGCGAGGACGGCGGCCTGTACGGCGTCCCGTTCGCGGTGCAGACCCTGCACGTGCTGTACAACCCGGCGATCTTCGCCGAGCACGACCTGGCGCCGCCCGAGACCTGGGAGGACATGGTCGCCGCCGCCGAGACGCTGCAGGAGGCGGGGGTCATCCCCTTCGCCACCAGCGCGCAGGAGCCGTGGGTGCTGGCTATCCTGCGCGAGGTCTTCGGCGCCACCCGCACCGGCGGCGAGGAGTTCGCTCAGCGGGTGCTGACCGGCGAGACCGACTTCACCGACCCCGACTACGTCGGGGCGCTGGAGGTCACCGCCGGCCTTGAGCCCTTCTTCCCCGAGGACTCCACCGCCGTCAGCTACACCGACGCGCAGACCCTGTTCACCAGCGGTGAGGCGGCGATGTACCCGGGCGGCGCCTATGAGCTGGCGCCGTTCCAGCAGGCCAACCCGGAGCTGGAGATCGCCTTCTTCGACGCGCCGCCCGCCCCGGACGCCGCGGTGGACCACGCGCTGACGCCCGGCTTCTCCGACGGCTCCTACGGGGTGAACGCCGCCTCGGCCAACCAGGAGGCCGCCATCGAGCTGGTGCAGTGGATGGCCACCGAGGAGTTCGGCCAGCTCTTCTCCGACGAGCTGCGGCAGATCTCGACCGTGCCCGGGGTGACGCCCGCGGACCCGCTGCTGGCGGATATGTCGGCCGCCTACGCCGACCACGGCACCCCGTACATGATGTCGGTGCACTTCGGCTACGGCGACCCGCTGGGCCGCGACGCCGAGGGCCAGGCGCTGGCGGACATGATCCTCGGCAACGCCACCGGCGAGGAGGCCGGCGAGCGCGTCCAGGAGGAGATCTCGGCGTGGTTCGAGCCGAGCAGGTAGTCGCCGAGGAGCGGGCGGCCGCCGGACCCAGGTCCGGCGGCCGGGCCCGCGCGTCCGGGGGCGGGCGTGCGAAGGGCCGCCCGCCGGGCCGGCGGCCGCCGGTGGCGCTGCTGGCCGCGTTCATCCTGCCCGCGCTGGCGCTCTACACCGTCTTCATCATCTACCCGCTGTTCAGCGCGCTCCAGTACAGCCTGTTCACCTGGGAGGGCACCCGCCAGGCCGGCTTCGCCGGGCTGGACAACTTCACCCGGCTGTTCAGCGGCGTCTACGCGGAGCGGTTCTGGCGGGCCTTCGGCCACAACGGCCTGTTCTTCCTCGGCACGATGGCGGTGCAGACCACCCTGGGGCTGGCCTTCGCGGTGCTGCTGCACCGCTCCCGCTTCGGCAAGCGCTTCCTGCAGACCGCCTACACCCTGCCCTACCTGGTCAGCCCGATCGTGGTCGGCTACCTGTGGAGCCTGATGCTCAGCCCGCAGTTCGGCGCGGTGAACGAGGCGCTGCGCGCGGTGGGCCTCGACGCGCTGGCGCAGCCGTGGACAGGCGATCCGCAGCTGGCGCTGCCGACGCTGATCCTGGTGAACACCTGGCAGTGGATCGGCTTCCCGATGCTGCTGTTCTCGGCCGCGCTGGCCGGCATCCCCGAGGAGTACGCCGAGGCGGCCCGAACCGACGGCGCCTCGGGCGCGCGGGTGTTCTGGCACGTCACCCTGCCGCTGCTGCTCCCGGCGATCGGGATCGTCAGCGTGCTCACCTTCATCGGGAACATGAACGTGCTGGACCTGGTGTACGCGATGCAGGGCTCGCAGGGCGCCCCGGCCGGGGCCACCGACGTGCTCGGGCTGCTGTTCTACCGGACCGCGTTCCAGAACCCCGACCTCAACGCGATCGGCCAGTCCTCGGCGCTGGCCGTGGTGATGTTCGTCTTCATCTTCGGGGTGTCCATCGTGGCCACCCGGGTGCTGCGCAGGGCGGAGGAGCGGCTGCGATGACGACCACGCTGGAGTCCCCTGCGCCCCCTCCGGCCGCGGCGTCCGCGCCGCCCCGCCCGCGCCGGGCCCGGCGCGGCGCCCGCGAGCTGCTGGGCGGCGCGGCCGTCCAGCTGCTGCTGTGGGGCTACGCGGCGGTGGCGCTCGCGCCGCTGCTGCTGATGCTGATCAGCTCGCTGCGCCCCGAGGCGGAGCTGCGGCAGGACCCGCTGGGCCTGCCGGTCCGCCCGGCGCTGGAGAACTACACGACGGCCTGGACGCAGGCCAATTTCAGCGGCTACTTCATGAACTCGGTCGTCGTCACCGTGTCGTCGATCCTGCTCGGCACCTCGGTGTCGGTGCTGGCCGCCTACGCGCTGGCCCGCTTCCGCTTCTTCGGCGACGCCCTGCTGACCGCCTTCTTCATGGCCGGGCTGATGATCCCGATCCGGCTGGGCGTGGTGCCGGTCTTCTACCTGCTGGACAACCTCGGCCTGCTCGACTCCCAGCTCGGCCTGATCTGCGTGTACGCGGCCAGCGGGGTGCCCTTCTCGGTCTTCGTGCTCACCGCCTTCTTCCGGCAGCTGCCGGTGGAGCTGGAGGAGGCGGCCCGCATCGACGGCGCCGGGGAGTTCCGGGTCTTCGGCCGGATCATGCTCCCGCTGGTGCGCCCGGCGCTGGCCACCGTGATGCTGTTCCAGTTCATCGACCTGTGGAACGACTTCTTCTTCCCGCTGGTCCTGGTGGACCGCGAGCACTACACCCTGCCGGTGGGCCTGACCACTTTCTTCACCGAGTACGGGCTCAACCAGTCCCTGCTGTACGCGGGCCTGGTGATCACCACGGCGCCGCTGGTCGTGCTCTTCCTGATCGCGACCCGGCAGATCATGACGGGACTGACGGCGGGGATCGGGCGCTGAGGCCCCGGGGGCGAGGGCGTTCCGCGGCGCCCGCCAAACCAGAATGGCCTGATTACGCCAAAAAAGAAGACTGGAAGGAAAAGTAAACGAACGCGGTTTACGGTCGAGGCATTCCGAGGTGAGGAGTGCTTCATGCCGTTGAACGCCGTGGACATCACCAACCTGGGCAACGCCCACGCCGCCACGCTCGGCCCTCTGGTGGCGGCCGCGCCGAACGCTCCCGTCGCCTACAACTCCGGGGCGGCCACCACCGCCACGGGCTTCGCCGCCGACCTCGCGAACGCCTTCGCCGCGGCGGCCCCGGCGCAGAGCACCGTGGCGGTGGACACCCTGATCCGCGACATCACCAAGCCGAGCTTCCCGTTCAGGCCGTGGCTGCTCACCCTGATCGACGCGCTGGACGCGCTGAACGCCACCCAGGTGCCGGTGAACAACGGCCTGCCCATCCCGGCGAACATCTTCAAGCCCGCGGAACTGGCCTCCTTCGCCGACATCGCCCTGTTCGCGTGCGGGGACGCGGCGAGCTTCCCGGGCAATATCGCCGACGACCAGGACTACTACTACGAGTCGCAGGTCATCAACCGCGCCTACCGGGCGCACACCGACAGCCGCCGGAACGAGCAGGACCTGGCGGCGCAGCGCAGCGGCCCCTCGGAGCTGTCGCCGCCGCACGCGCCCGAGGCCTTCGCCGATATCGGGCGGTCGATCCGCACCTCGCTGCTGGCGGCGCGGATGGGCGTCTGCTTCACCTTCGCCTGGGGCGGCGTCGCCCCGCTGCTGGACCGGATGCACCGGGGCCAGAGCGGCACGGCCGCCGCCGCTCCGACCTTGAAC
The DNA here is from genome assembly GCF_003002095.1 of Allonocardiopsis opalescens. Lineage (GTDB taxonomy): Bacteria > Actinomycetota > Actinomycetes > Streptosporangiales > Streptosporangiaceae > Allonocardiopsis > Allonocardiopsis opalescens. Next base: position 296,657 of record NZ_PVZC01000009.1, read on the forward strand.
CGCCTGGAGATCGTCGCCGTCCGCAACCACGTGTTCGTGCTGATCAACCGGGCCGGTCCCGCCGTCGCCCCGGGCCAGGTCCTGCCTGCCCCCGCCGGCTGGGGCGGCGCGGCGGTGATCACCCTCGACCTCTGGCTCGGTTCGCTCGGCCACGGCTACGTGTTCACCGGCATCAACGGCCCGAACATGAACTTCCTGCACCGCACGCTGAAGTCGCACTTCGACAGCGCCCACCACAACTGGCGCGGGGTCTGACGGCCGGCGCCCGTCCGGCACCTCGGGGGCGCCGGACGGGCGGACCGCTGCCCGCCTCAGCTCGCGCCGTACTCCGCGCGGATGCGGTCGGCGAAGCCGGCGAAGGAGGCGGCGTGGGTGAAGGCCGAGCGCATGGTGCCGGCGTCGGCGACGCCCTTGCCGGCGATGTCGAAGGCGGTGCCGTGGTCGACGGAAGTGCGCAGGATGGGCAGGCCCACCGTCACCGAGATGGTGCCGTCGAAGTCCAGGGTCTTGGCCGGGATGTGGCCCTGGTCGTGGTACTGCGAGAGGACACCGTCGTAGCGGCCCTGGACCAGCTGGTGGAAGACGGAGTCGGCCGGGACGGGGCCGCGCACGTCGGCGCCGGCCTCGCGGGCGCGGCGCACCGCCGGGCCGATGTGCACGATCTCCTCGTCGCCGAAGGCGCCGTTCTCGCCGCCGTGCGGGTTGATCGCGGCCACGGCCAGCACCGGCTCGTCGTGGCCGAAGACGCGCAGCGCGGTCAGCGCCTCCTGGATGCCGGCGTGCACCCGCTCCTCGGTGATCTGCTCGATCGCCTTGCGCAGCGAGACGTGCCGGGTGGTGAAGAAGATCTTCTTGCCGCGCACCACGAACATGGTGTTGTGGCGGGTGCTGCCGGTCAGCGCGCCCAGCATCTCGGTGTGGCCCAGGTGCTCGGAGCCGGCCGCCCAGATCGCCTCCTTGTTGATCGGCGCGGTCACGATCCCGGCGGCGCGGCCCTCCATAGCGGCGGCCGTCGCCACCTCGATGGCGCGCACGGCGGCGCGGCCGGCGGTCGCCGAGACCTCCCCCCAAGGCAGCTCGGCCTCACCGACCACGTCGATGTCGAAGCAGTCGACGACGCCGGCCTCGGCCGGGGGCAGCTCCCAGGAGGTGACGGCGCGCACCTCGGCGTCCAGGCCGCACACGCGCATCGCGCGGCGGAGCACGCCGGGGTCGCCCACCGCCACGCCCCGCGCCGGGTCGCCGGGCGCGGCCTCGGCCAGGGTGCGCACGGTGATCTCCGGGCCGATGCCGACCGGGTCGCCGACGGTGACGGCAAGGATCGGACGCTCGCTCATGTTCTCTCTCGCCCCTCGTGTCGGGTTCGTATGGTCCAGTGTCGGCTACGCCGCCGCCGGGCTACTCCGCGAGGTCGGCGCGGAGCCCCCGCGCCCGCTCGCGGGCGGCGCGGCGCAGCGCGGACACGCACTCCGCGGCGGCGTCCGCCCCGCCCACCAGGCCGCCCTTGGTGACGGCCGGGGTGCCGTCCAGGCCGCCGCCGACCAGCGCGCCGGACACGGCCAGCGGCAGCACCTCGCCGCGCACCTCGAAGGCGCGGGCGCCGACCGCGTCGAGCAGGGCGGCGGTCATCTCGCCGCCCACGACGAACAGCCCGCTGGGCGGGCGCGCGCCGGGCGCGGCGAGCGCGTCGGCCACCACCCGCGCCAGCCGGCGCGGCACCTCGCGGCGCCGCTCCGGCGGCAGTTCGACCACGTCGGCGCCGCGGGCGGCGGTGCGCACCGCGACGGTGCCGGCGCCGGCCAGCAGCGCGGCGAGTTCGCGGGCGCGTTCGGCGGCGTAGCCGGGCTCGGCCAGCCGCCGCACGTCGGCGTCGAGGAAGCGCAGGTCCTCCTCGCGCTCGGCCAGCACCTCGAACTGGCGGCGGACCAGGTCGGTGGCGCTGCCGGAGACGGCGAGCAGCGGGCCGGGCGGGTGCGCGCCGCTGATGCCCAGCTCGGCGGCGAGCAGCGCCCCGAAGGGGCCGGGGTCCACCGCCAGCCAGACGGTGCCGTCGGCGCGGTGGTTGTCGGCGGCGGCGCCCGCCAGTTCGGCCAGGTGCTCGTCGGTGAGGGCGTCGCACAGCACCAGCGGCTCGTCGCCGGCCGCCAGCGCCGCCGCGATCGCGGCGCGGCCCTGGCTGACGCAGCGGATCGGCAGGTGCCGCAGCGGCAGCGGCGTCTGCTCGGCCACGATGTCGGCGACCACGCTGGTGCGCAGCGGGCTGAGCGGGTCCAGCGCCAGCTCGGTGCGCTCCAGCGGCACCCCGTCGAGCAGCTGCACGCCGTCGACGGTGACCCGGCCCGAGGCCGGGAAGGCCGGGGCGAGCAGCGCCCGCACCCGGGTCCCGGCCGGGGCCGCGCCGGCCAGCGCGCGGTAGGCCGCCTCGATCTCGGCGCCGACATTGCCGCGCAGGGTGGTGTCGGTGCGCTTGACGGCCAGCCGCACCGGCCCGACCGCGCGCAGCGCGCCCGCCACCAGCCCGGCCGCCCGCTCCGACGGCAGGTGCCTGCTGTCGGTGTTGACCACCACCACGTCGTAGTCCGGCGCCACCTCGGCGGCGCGCTCGGGCGCGACGGTGACCGCGCGCAGCCCGGCGCGGGCGAAGCGCGCTCCGGTGGCATTGGCCCCGGTGAGATCGTCGGCGAGGACGAGGACCTCGGCCACGGTCAGCCCAGCACCAGCGCGGTGACGGCGAGCAGCGGCAGGCTGCACGCCCACAGCACGGTGGTCATCCCGCTCCACATCTTCATGGCCGCCGCTCCGGACAGCCCGGTGAAGCGGGTGACCACCCAGAAGTAGGAGTCGTTGAAGTAGGAGAAGACGAAGGAGCCCGCGCAGGCCGACAGGGCGGCGACCAGCGGGTTCAGCGCGGACACCTCCACGATCGGCGCGGCCAGGGTGGCGGCGGTGATGATCGCGACGGTGCCCGAGCCCTGGGCGAGGCGGACGAAGGTGGCGATCAGGAAGGGCAACAGGAACAGCGGCAGCGGCCAGGCCGAGACCGCACCCGCCAGCGCGTCGCCGACGCCGGAGTCGCGCAGCACCTGGCCGAAGGCGCCGCCCGCGCCGGTGATGAAGACGATCATGCCGGCGGAGGCCGCGGCGGCGGTGAGCCAGCCGGTGACGGTGGACCGCTTGGTGCCGGCCGGGGGCAGCAGGTAGACCGCGACGAGCAGGCCGATCAGCAGCGCCACCGTCGGCGAGCCGATGAACGCGGCGAACTGCGCGAAGGTGCTCTCGGGGGCGACGGCCTCGCCGATGGTGTTGAGGATGATCAGCACCAGCGGGAGCAGCAGCGGCAGGCCGGCCCGGCCCGCGCCCATGGTGGGGGCGGCCTCGGCCGCCGCCTCGGTGCGCAGCGCGGGGCCGCCCGGCTCGGTGCGGGCCGCGCCCTCGGCGCCGCCGTCCGCCGCGCCGCCGGCGCCCGGCCCGTCCTCGGCGCCGCCGGGGACCAGGCTCGGATCGACCTGGGATTCCAGTCTCGGCCCCATGTAGCGGGCGTAGAGGACCACCACGGGCAGCAGCGGCAGCGAGAAGAGCAGGCCGGCGATGATCATCTGGCCGAGGTCCACGCCGAGCAGGCCGGCCGCGGCCAGCGGGCCCGGGGTGGGCGGCACCAGGTGGTGGGTGACCGACAGGCCGCCGGCCAGCGCCAGCGAGACGAGCACCAGCGGCCGCCCGTACCTGCGGGCCAGCGAGCGGGCCAGCGGGTGCAGGATCACGAAGCCGGAGTCGCAGAAGACCGGCACCGAGACGGCGGCGCCGGTGGCGGTGAGCGCGACGTCCTCGCGCCCCTTGCCGGCCAGCCGGATGAAGAAGCGGGCGAGCGCGTCGGCGGCGCCGGTCTGCTCCATGATCTTGCCGATCATGACGCCGAGGCCGATCACGATGCCGATGCCGCCGAGGGTGTTGCCGAAGCCGGTGCCGATCTGCTCGATCAGCTCGGCGACGGGCACGCCGGCCACCAGGCCGGTCACCACGGCGCCGATCAGCAGCGCGGCGAAGGCGTCCAGCCGCGACCACATGATCAGCACGATCACGGCGGCGACGCCGAGCAGCAGCGCCGCGAGGAGTTGGATATCCATCGTCATCCTTCTGTGCCGCCGCTGCCGGCCCGCACCGTGCCGCCGTCCGCGGGGACGGTGACCAGGGTGCATCGGGGGTCGGAGCGGACCGCCGCGCGGCGGTCCTCGGGCAGCGCGTCGTCGGTGATGAGGGTGTAGGGGACGGGGATGGGCGCCCAGTGGTCGAACGGCGCCGAGGCGCCGCCGGGGGAGCCGCCGACCTTGCTGGAGTCGGCGACGACGACCACGTGCCGGGCGCAGCGGAACTTGGCCTCCTTCAGCGCGGCCAGGTCCGCGCCGGCTGCGTTGACGCCGCGGTCGGGCTCGAAGCCGTCGGCGCCGACGAAGGCGATGTCGACGGTCATCCGGCGCAGCGCCTCGCGGGCGGCCTCGCCCACCACCGCGCCGGTGCGCGGCCGCACCAGCCCGCCGAGCAGCACCAGTTCGACCTCGGGGTCCTCGCGCAGCGCGTCCAGCGCCCCCAGGCCGTTGGTGACGACGGTGAGGCCGGTGCGGCCGCGCAGCCGCTCGGCGATGAGGGTGCTGGTGGAGCCGGCGCCGAGCAGCACCGAGCGGTGCGGAGCGGCGAGTTCGGCCGCCCGGGCCGCGATGGCGCGCTTGGCGGGGGCGTGCCGGCTCCGCTTGTCCTCCCAGGAGCGCTCCGCCGCACTGGCCGGGACCGCGCCGCCGTGGGTGCGCAGCACCCTGCCGTCGCGCTCCAGGTCGGTGAGGTCGCGCCGGACCGTGGACGGGCTGACGTCGAGGGCGGCGGCGAGCTCGGGGACCCGCTGGATCCCCGCCTCGATCGCCTCGATGAGCCGGGCACGGCGCTCTGACATACAGTATCCACCTGGTAGCCGCTCGAAATGAGCATGAAATATGCCGAAGTGCGCTCATTTTGCGCACAGGAGACCGGACATTTCAAGATCGCCGCTTGTTTCGATCAGATCGCGACGGCCGGGCGGGGCAGTGCGGGTCCGGGAGCAGGCGCTAGACCCGCTGCTGCGCAGCCGCCGGACGGCCGCGCAGCGCGAGGCTGGCCACCGCGGCGGCCGCGACCAGCGCGAGCACGTAGCCGACCGTCCCCGGCCAGCCGGCGTGCTGGTAGACGATGCCGCCGATCCAGCCGAACAGGCTCGACCCCAGGTAGTAGCCGAGGGTGTACAGGGCGGCGGCCTGCGCCCGCCAGCGGGCGCGGTGGCCGACCCAGCCCGAGGCGGTGGCGTGCGCGGTGAAGAAGGCGAAGGTGAGCAGCACCAGTCCTGCCACGATCCCGGCGAGCCACGGGAGCAGCAGCAGCGCGGCGCCCGCCGCGACGCCCAGCGCGGCCAGCAGCAGGGCCCGGTGCCGCCCGGTCCATCCGTTGAGCCGCGCGGCCAGCGCGGAGCCCGCGGTGCCGGCCAGGTAGGCGGCGAACAGGAAGGAGACCGCCGTCTGCGAGAGGCCGAAGGGCGGGCCGAGCAGTTCGAAGGAGAGGTAGTTGTAGACGGTCACGAAGCCGCCCATCAGGAACAGGCCCTGCGCGTAGAGGGCCAGCAGGCCCCGGTCGGCCAGGCTCGCGGCCAGCCGCCGGCCCAGCCCCGGGCCCCCGCCGCCCCGCCGCCGGGGCACGAAGCCGCGCGGGCGCGGCAGCAGCACCGCGAAGAGGACCAGCGCCACCAGTCCGAGCAGGCCGTCGGCGGCCACCCCCCACCGCCAGCCGCCCAGGTCGGCGGCTGTCCCGGCCACCAGGCGGCCGAGCATGCCGCCCACCGTGGTGCCGGCGATGTACAGGCCGGCCGCGCGGGGGAAATCGGCCGGGCGCAGCTCCTCGGCCAGGTAGGCGACGGCGACCGCGGGCAGCCCGCCCAGCGCCATGCCCTGCACGGCGCGCAGCGCCAGCAGCTGCCACAGCTCCCCCGCGAAGGGCACCGCCAGCCCCAGCAGGGTGGAGGCGGCGAGCGCGGCGGTCATCACCCGGGCCCGCCCGATCCAGTCGGCCGCCCCGCTCCACGGCACCAGCAGCGCCGACAGGCCGGCGGTGGCGAGGGAGAGCGCGAGCGCGGCGCGGTCGGGCGAGACGGTGTACTCCGCCGCGAGCTGCGGCATCAGCGGCTGCACCGCGTACAGCTGGGCGAAGGTCGCGATCCCGCCGGTCACCAGGGCGGCCACCACGCGCCGGTAGCCCGCACTGCCCCTGGGATGCCCCGACCAGGTCGCCGAGGGTGAGGTCGCCGTCACGATGCGAGCGTAGGAAGCCGGCACCCATACGTCCAATACATGGCAGGGCGTTGACCCATACTGTTCGGTATGGACGAGCTGTCGACCGCTGACGGACTGGACGCGCTGGCGCCGCTGCTGCGGCTGTTCGCGTCGGCCGCCGCGCACGAGCACGTCACCCGGGCCGCCGCCGAACTGGGCCTGCCGCAGCCCACCGTCAGCCGCCGGCTGGAGCGGATGCAGCGCGAACTGGGCGCCACGCTGCTGGAGCGGACCGGCCGGGGCGTGCGGTTGACCCGGGCGGGCGCGCTGCTGCTGCCCCGAGTGCGCCGCGCGCTGGACGAGCTTGAGCTGGGGCTGGCCGAGATCGCGGCGGCCGGCTCGCCCGAGCACGGCCGGGTGGCGCTCGCCTTCCTGCCGACCCTGGGCGCCCAGGTGGTCCCGGCGCTGATCCGCGGCTTCCGGGCCGACCACCCGCGGGTGCGCTTCACCCTGATGCAGGACCCCTCAGCGGTGGTGCTGAGCCGGCTGCGCGAGGGCGCCGTCGACCTGGCGCTCACCTCGCCGCTGCCGTCGGGGCCCGGGCTGCGCTCCCAGGTGCTGCACGTCCAGCCGCTGGTGCTGCTGGTGCCCGAGGACCACCCGCTGGCCGGGCGGCGCTCGGTGGCGCTGGCCGAGGCGGCGGGCGAGTCCTTCGTCGGCTTCAAGCACGGCATCGGCCTGCGCCAGATCACCGACGAGCTGTGCCGCGCGGCCGGCTTCGAACCCGAGCTGGCCTTCGAGGGCGAGGACGCCGACACCGTGCGCGGCCTGGTGGCCGTCGGGCTGGGGGTGGCGGTGCTGCCCCGGCAGCGCCGCCGCCGGCCCGGCACCGCGGCGCTGGCCATCACCGACCCGCCGGCCGCGCGCACGCTCGGCCTGGTGTGGCGGTCCTCGGCGCTCGAACCGGCGGTGGTGGCCGCCTTCCGCGATTTCGTGCTGGCCGAGGGCGCCCGGCTCACCGCCGGGCTGACCTGAGCGGACTCAGCCCGCGCGGCCGGCCGCCTCGGCGGCGCCCGGCGCCACCGCACGGCCCAGCTCGGCGCTGCGCCGGGCCGCCTCGATGACCTCCAGGCCCTGCACCACGTCCCACAGGTCGACCGGGGCGGGCTCGCCCTCGGCGACCGCGTCGCGCACGGCCGCGTAGAAGTGCGGGTAGTCGCCGCGCTCGCTGGGTACCGGGCGCAGCGCTCCGTCGGCGCCGATCCGGCCCCACCTCTCCTCGGGCTCCACCCCCCAGTCGGGCCCGCCGGGCCGCTCCCCCGCCGTCAGCCGGGCCTCCTGGCCGTCCAGGCCGTCGACGGTGTAGGCGGCTCGGTCGCCCAGCACCCGGAAGCGGGGGCCGCCCTGCGCGGCCAGCATGCTCATGGACAGGTGCGAGCGGACGCCGCCGCGGTGGCGCAGCGCCACGAAGGCGTCGTCCTCCACGGCCATGCCCGGGCGGCGGCGGTCCAGCTCGGCGTAGACCGACTCCACCGGGCCGAAGAGGTTCAGCGCCTGGTCGATCAGGTGCGAGCCGAGGTCGAACAGGATGCCGGCGCCGTCGTCCTCGCCGCCGCGCTCGCGCCAGCTGGGGCCCGGCTCGGGGCGCCAGCGCTCGAAGCGCGACTCGAAGCGGACCACCCGCCCCAGTTCGCCCTCGTCGACCAGCCGCCACACGGTGAGGTAGTCGCTGTCCCAGCGGCGGTTCTGGTACGCGGTCAGCATCAGGCCGAGCCGCTGCGCGGTGTCGCGCAGCTCGCGGGCGGCCGCGGCGCTGGTGGCGAAGGGCTTGTCCACCACGGCGGGCAGCCCGGCCGCCAGCGCGGCCGCCGCCAGCGGCGCGTGGGTGCGGTTCGGGGTGGTGATCACCACCAGGTCCACCTCGGCGGCGCGCCGCCACAGCTCCTCCGCGCTCGGCACCACCTCGACGCCCGGGTGGTCGGCGCGGGCGCGGGCCGCGCGGCCCGGATCGCCGGTGACCACGGCGGCCAGCCGCAGCCCCGGGGTGGTGGCGATCAGCGGGGCGTGGAAGACCGAGCCGCCCTTGCCGTACCCGACCAGGGCGACCCGCAGGGCGGCAGCGTCGTCAGAGGAGGTCATGCGCCCATTGTCTCGCGCGGGCCCTCTGCTGCGCCCGGGGGCGCGCGGCGCGGCCCGGTTCCGCTCGGCCGGTCACCGGATGCGACGGTTGGGACACGTTCGGGGAGAGTCGGATGGATCGCGCCCCCCGCACGGTGTTGAATGCCGCCATGGCCACCACCTCACCCTCCCGCCCCGCCAGAGCCGCGGGCCGGCGCCGCTCCACCGCCGCGGCCGCCGCGCTGCTGGTCCTCGCCGGCACGGTCGGCCTGGCCGGCTCCGCCACCGCGACCGCCGACCCGGCCGAGGCCGGCACCGCCGACCTGCGCGCCGACCTCGCCGCCATCCTCGCCGACCCCGCCCTGGCCGCCGCCCGCGCCGGGGTGCTGGTGCGCAGCGCCGAGACCGGCGAGGTGCTGTACGACAACGACGCGTCCAGCGGCTACGTGCCCGCCTCCAACGAGAAGCTGCTGATCGCGGCCGCCGCGCTCGACGTGCTCGGCCCCGACCACACCTTCACCACCTCCGCGCTGGCCGAGTCGGCGCCCCGGCGGGGCCGGGTCGAGGACCTCTACCTGGTCGGCACCGGCGACCCCAGCACCGACGCCGCTGCCTACGGCGAACTGGCCGCGCAGGTGGCCGAGGCCGGGGTGCGGCGGGTGACCGGCGACGTGGTCGCCGACGACAGCTGGTTCGACTCCGTGCGGCTGGGCACCGACTGGGCCTGGGACGACGAGCCGTACTACTACAGCGCGCAGATCTCGGCGCTGACCGTCGCCGCCAACGACGACCTCGACACCGGCGCGATCACCGTGGTGGCCGAGCCGGGCGCGGCCGCCGGCGAACCCGCCCGGGTCGGTACCGACCCGGCGACCGACTACGTCACCGTCACCGGCGAGGTCGCCACCGGCGCGCCCGGCTCCGCGCCCTCCCTGTCCGTCACCCGCGAGCACGGCACCAACACGGTGTCGGTCAGCGGCTCCGTCCCGGCCGGCGGCTCGGCCGCCACCGGCCTGGCCAGCGTCTGGGAGCCCACCGGCTACGCCGCCGAGCTGTTCGCGGACGCGCTGGCCGAGCACGGCGTGCGGGTGGACGGCGAGGTGCGCCGCGGCACCGCCCCCGAGGGCACCGCCGAGCTGGCCGTGCGCGAGTCGGCGCCGCTGTCGGAGCTGCTGCCGTACTTCATGAAGCTGAGCAACAACGGCCACGCCGAGATCCTGGTCAAGGCCATGGGCCGCGAGGTCTCCGGCGAGGGCAGCTGGCCCGCCGGGCTGGCCGCCACCCGCGCCGCCCTGGAGCGCATCGGCATGCCGGTCACCCCGCTCCAGCTCCGCGACGGCTCCGGCCTGTCCCGCGCCAACCTGGTCAGCCCCGAGCAGATCACCGAACTGCTCATCGCCATCGACGCCCAGCCCTGGGCCGAGCACCTGCACGCCTCCCTGCCGGTGGCCGGCGAGGCCGACCGGATGGTCGGCGGCACCCTGCGCAACCGGATGCGCGGCACCGCCGCCGCCGGCAACGTCACCGCCAAGACCGGCACCCTCACCTCGGTCAGCGCCCTGTCCGGCTACGTCACCAGCGCCGACGGCGAGCGCCTGGTCTTCTCCGTGCTGAACAACAACCACATCGGGTTCACCCCCACCGCGATCCAGGACGCCATCGCGGTCCGCCTGGCCGAGTTCTCCCGCACCGAGCCCACCGCCGGCCGCCCGTCCGTCGCCGAACCGTCCCCGCTCCGCGCCACCCGCCCGCTGCCCGGCGTGGACGCCGACTCCGTGGAGTGCAGCTGGATCGGGGCCTGCTGAGCCCGCCCGCACACCGAACGGGCCCGGCGCATCGCGCGCCGGGCCCGTCGTGCTTATGCCAGGCCGCCGCCAATCGCCGAATCCGATTCTGTACGTACTAATTTTGCCGACTGCCGTACAGGTATCACTCCAGTCGCTAAGCTCATCACGTTCCGTTACAGCGATGAGGAGAAACGAGGCTGATGGCTGTAGTTCTGGAGCCGCCGACTTCCGGCTACCGTGAGGACATGGACAAGCGCATCGGGTTCGGCGGCCCTGCCTCTGGCTACGCACTTACAGTGCCGCAGGAGGCGCGTGGGAGGCACTGGGACTCGACAATCCGGACACGGTGGTCGAGTACGTGAACCGGGATGGCGAGATCGTCCTGCGCCCCCGTGTCGCCGTCCATCCCGATGACGCGTGGTTCTGGAGTCCGGAGAGCCAAGCCGCCGAGCAGGCCGCTGAAGAGGACCTTGCCGCCGGTCGATACACGATGTTCGACAACGAGCAGGCCTTCTTCGCCCACCTCAGCAAGCTGGCCAGCGAGAAGCCTGGTGACACCGGGTGAAGTTCGGAACGACGACCATCTTCGACCGGCAGTTCTTTTGACTCACGGACGAACACCGAACCCTGTTCCTGCGTGCCGTTCACGAACACTTTCTCCCCGCACTGAACGCAGGAGCGCTGACGGGTTATCCGCCATGGCCGACGCGGCTTCGCATCCACCGGCTCCACCAACGCGATATCTACACGTTGACGTGGAGCTTCAGCCGCCCTGACGGCAGGGGCCACCTTCCACTTCGAGAAGAGCGAGGAAGGCGAAACCGCCCTGGTCTGGCGTCGGATCGGCGATCACTCGATCTACAGAGACCCCTGACAAGCGCCGGCGGGGACGCCCACCGCCTGGTGACGGCGGGCGTCCCCGTTCCGCGTCCCTATCTCAGGCCGCCGCGGCCGCCGGGGCGGTGGCGCTCTCCAGGGCCACTTCCAGCACCTCTCGGACGTCGCTGACCGGGCGGACGTCGAGTTCGCGCAGGACCTCGGCGGGGACGTCGTCCAGGTCCGGCTCGTTGCGGGCCGGGATGAGGACGGTGGTGATGCCCGCGCGGTGGGCGGCCAGCAGCTTCTGCTTGACGCCGCCGATGGGGAGCACCCGGCCGGTGAGGGAGACCTCGCCGGTCATGGCCACGTCGCCGCGGACCGGGCGGCCCGACAGCAGCGAGGCCAGCGCGGTGGTCATGGTGACGCCGGCGCTCGGGCCGTCCTTGGGCACGGCCCCGGCGGGGACGTGCACGTGGACGCCGCGGTCCTTGAGGTCGGCGACCGGCAGCTCCAGTTCCGCGCCGCGCGAGCGCAGGTAGGAGAGGGCGATGTGCGCCGACTCCTTCATCACGTCGCCCAGCTGGCCGGTGAGGGCGACCCCGGTGGAGCCGGTCTCGGCGTCGGCCAGCGACGCCTCGACGTAGAGGACGTCGCCGCCCGCGCCGGTGACCGCCAGGCCGGTGGCCACGCCCGGGACGGCGGTGCGCTGGCGCGCCTCGGGAAGCGCGGACTCCGGGGTGAACCGGGGGCGGCCGATGTAGTCGCGCAGGTTGCCCGCGTCGACGGTGAGCGGCAGGGTCCGCTCGCCGAGGCCCACGCCCGCCGCGACCTTGCGCAGCACCCGGGCGATCGAGCGCTCCAGCGAGCGCACGCCCGCCTCGCGGGTGTACTCGGCCGCGATCAGCCGCAGCGCGGCGTCGGTGAAGGCGACCTCGTCGGCGCCCAGCCCCGCGGCGTCCAGCTGCCGGGGCAGCAGGTGGTCGCGGGCGATGACGACCTTCTCGTCCTCGGTGTAGCCGTCCAGCTCCACCAGCTCCATCCGGTCCAGCAGCGGTCCCGGGATGGTCTCCAGGGCGTTGGCGGTGGCGAGGAAGACCACGTCGGAGAGGTCGAGTTCGACCTCCAGGTAGTGGTCGCGGAAGGTGTGGTTCTGCGCCGGGTCCAGCACCTCCAGGAGTGCGGCGGTGGGGTCGCCGCGGAAGTCGGCGCCGACCTTGTCGATCTCGTCCAGCAGCACCACCGGGTTCATGGTGCCCGCCTCGCGGATGGCCCGGACGATCCGGCCGGGCTGCGCGCCGACGTAGGTGCGGCGGTGGCCCCGGATCTCGGCCTCGTCGCGGACGCCGCCCAGCGCCACCCGGACGAAGCTGCGGCCCATGGCCCGCGCCACCGACTCGCCCAGCGAGGTCTTGCCCACGCCGGGCGGGCCGACCAGGGCGAGTACGGCGCCGCTGCGGCGGCCGCCGATCACGCCCAGGCCGCGCTCGTTGCGGCGGCGGCGCACCGCCAGGTACTCGACGATGCGCTCCTTGACGTCGTCGAGCCCGGCGTGGTCGGCGTCCAGGACGGCGCGGGCGTCGGCGATGGTGCCGGTGCCGGTGCCGTCGTCGTCGCTGCGCTCGTTCCACGGCATGTCCAGGACGGTGTCCAGCCAGGTGCGGATCCAGCCGGCCTCGGGGCCGTCGGCGTTGCGCTCCAGCTTCTCCGCCTCCTTGACGGCGGCGGCGCGCACCTTCTCGGGCAGATCGGCGGCCTCGATGCGGGCCGCGTAGTCGTCCTCCTCGGCCTCGGGCGTGCCGTCGAGGTCGGCCAGCTCCTTGCGGATCGCGGCCAGCTGGCGGCGGAGCAGGAACTCGCGCTGCTGCCGCTCCACGCCGTCCTGGACGTCCTTGTCGATGGACTCGCTCACGTCCAGCTCGGCGAGGTGCTCCTTGATCCAGCCGACCACCAGCTCCAGCCGCTCGGCGGGGTCCAGCGTCTCCAGCACCCGGATCTTCTGCTCGAAGCTCAGGTAGGGGGCGTAACCGGCATTGTCGGCCAGCAGCGAGGGGTCGTTCTGCTGCGCGACGACGTCGACGATCTGCCAGGCACCGCGCTTGTGCAGGTAGGTGGTGAGCAGGCCCTTGTACTCCCTGGCCAGCTCCTGGGCGTGCTCGCCGGGCGCGGCGGCCGGCGGGACGGTCTCGGCCTCGACCCACAGCGCGGAGCCGGGGCCGGTGGTGCCGCGGCCGATGCGGGCGCGCGCAGTGCCGCGCACCACGACGGCGGGCTCACCGCTCGGGGTGCGGCCGACCTGCTCGATGGTGGCGATCACGCCGGTGCCGATGTAGCTGCCGTCCTTCCGGGGGACCAGCAGCACCTGCGGCTTGCCGGTCGAGCGGATTCCGGGAGCCTTGCTCTGGGGTGCGGCGGCGCGGGCACCGTCGACGGCGGCGCGCACTTCGCCCTCGGAAAGGTCGAGCGGCACGACCATCCCGGGCAGCACCACCGCGTCGTCCAGCGGCAGCACCGGCAGGGTCTGTGTAGACGGGCTCTGGCTCATGGACCCTCCTTGTTGAGTCACTACCACTCAATAAAGGGGAGCCCGGTTTTCTTCCCGGCCAGGTGTTCGCCGGGAGCGTACGCGTGCGGCGCCGCCTCAGGCGTCCTCGCGCGGGCGCAGGGTGCCGATGATGTCCTCGATGACGCCCGGGTCGAGCGCGTCGTCGACGCCGGTGTCGGCGTAGAGGACGAAGTTGTAGACGTCGTCCTCGTTGTCGGGGGCGATGAAGGACACGACGTGCACGACCCCGGTCGGCGGGTCGCAGTCGGTGCCCTCCTGCACCGTGGCCTCGGCGGTGACGTAGTGGCCGGTCAGGCCGTGCTGCTCGAAGGGCTGCGGCTCGCCGACGGTGACCTGCGCCTCGGCGGTGTCGGAGTCGTAGCGGGAGTGCGCCCACAGTTCGGCCACCTGCGGGGCGAACTCGGCGGTGTCGACGGGCTCGCCCGCGCCCTGGGTGCCGGTGGCGGCGCGCTCGCTGCCCTGGCCGCAGAACTCGTAGGCGTAGGCCGCCGTGCCGCTGAAGGCCACCAGCGGCTGGCCGTTCTCGTCCTCGAAGCCGCTGATCAGCGTCGGGGAGTGCACGGTCCAGTGGTGCGACTCCTGGGCCGGCACCTCGTAGACGACCCCGCGCTCCTGGTGGCCCACCACCTGCCAGCCGTTGATCAGCGGGTCGACGCCGGTCTGCGGGGCGGACGACGAGGGCTCGGCCGTCGGCTCGGAGGGCCCGGCGCTCGGCTGCGTGGGCTGCGGGACGGGCGATTCCGAGCCGGCCGGGGGCGCGGCGGAGGAGCCGCCGGCCCGGAAGGCGAAGAAGGCCATGATGAGCGCGATGACCAGCACGCCGATCATGATCGTGAGCAGCAGGGTGGCGCCCGAGACGGTCCGGCGCGGGGGCGGCGGGCCGGGCGGTCCCACCGGGCCCCAGCCGCCTGGTCCGGCCGGCTGCACGCCCCAGCCGCCGCCCTGCGGGGGCGGTGCGTTGTTCCAGGGTTGCTGGGGCCCTGCCCCCTCCGGCCATGTCACGGCCCCGAGCCTAGATGATCTGCGCCGCCACCCCCGGCCGTGCGGCGGGTGCTGGCCCGAAACGGCCATACCCGCCCAAGTCCGGCCGTGTCCGTACCGCCCTGCGCACGGGCGGCGCGACCCGCTACCGCACCAAGCCTGACTGGTAGGCGAAGACCACCAGCTGCGCGCGGTCGCGGGCGTGCAGCTTGACCATGGCGCGGCTCACGTGGGTGCGCGCGGTGGCCGGGCTGAGCACCAGCCGCTCGGCGATCTCGTCATTGGACAGCCCTTCGCCGACCAGGGCCAGCACCTCGCGCTCGCGCTCGGTGAGCCGTCCCAGCTCGGGGTGGGGACGGCTGCGGCGGGCGCGGTCGGCGGTGAAGGAGGCGACCACCCGGCGGGTCACGCTCGGCGACAGCAGCGACTGCCCCTCGGCCACCACCCGGACGGCCTGCAGCACCTCGGCCGGCTCGCTGTCCTTGACCAGGAAGCCCGCCGCGCCGAAGCGCAGCGCGTCGAAGACGTACTCGTCCAGCTCGAAGGTGGTCACCACGATGACGCGGGTGCCGGCCGCCTCGGGGTCGGCGGCGATCTCGCGCAGCGCGGTCAGGCCGTCCTTGCCCGGCATGCGGACGTCCATCAGCACCACGTCGGGCCGCTCGGCGCGCACCAGCGCCACCGCCTCGTCGCCGTCGGCCGCCTCGCCGACCAGCTCGATGTCGTCCTCGCTGTCCAGCAGCACCCGCAGGCCCATCCGGACCAGGCTCTGGTCGTCGGCGATCGCCACCCGGATCATGCGCCGTCCTCAGTGTCGTAGGGGTCGCCCCCGAAGGGCAGCCGGACCGAGACGGCGAAGCCGCCGCCGGGCCGCGGACCGGCCTCGAACCTACCCCCGAGGGACTCGGCCCGCTCGCGCATCCCCAGCAGTCCGTGGCCGCCGGGTGCCGGCGCCTCCCCGGGGCCGGCGTCGCCGGCGGCCGCGCCGGTGTCGGCCACCTCGATCTCGACGGCGCCCGCGTGGTAGGCGACGCGCACCCGCGCGGTGGCCGGGCCGGCGTGCCGCAGCGCGTTGGTCAGCGACTCCTGGACGATGCGGTAGCCGGCGTGGTCGACCATCGCGGGCACCGCGCCGCGCTCGCCCTCGACCTCCAGCCGCACCGCGAGCCCGGCGGCGACGGTGGCGGTGACCAGTTCGGGCAGCCGGTCCAGGCCCGGCAGCGGCCGCCGGTCGTCGTCGGAGGGGTCGGCCGGGCCGCCCCCTCCGGCGCCCTCGACCGGCCGCTCGGGGTCGCGGAAGACGGCGAGGGTGCCGCGCAGCTCCTCCAGCGCCGACTTGCTGGTCGCCTTGATCGCCTCCAGCGCGGGCGCGGCCTGCTCCGGGCGCTTGCCGAGCACGTGCAGGGCGACGCCCGCCTGCATGTTGATGACCGACAGGCTGTGCCCGACCACGTCGTGCACCTCGCGGGCGATCCGCAGCCGCTCCTCGAAGGCGTGCCGCCGCAGCTCGTCGTCGCGCTCCCGGCGGACGGAGTCGCGCCGCATCCGCAGCAGCCGCCCCAGCGACCAGGGCACCAGCAGCCAGGCCACACCCATGGGCAGCGCGAACGGGGCGGCCTCCAGCGCCGCGTCCACGCTCGGGGCGCCCAGCGCGAGCGCGGTCAGCACGGCGGTGACGGCGAGCGCGCACCAGCCGAAGGACTCGCGGGCGGGCAGCCACAGCGCCGTGCTGAACAGGGAGAACAGCAGGAAGAACATGACCGGCCCGAAGGGCAGCACGCCCAGGACGTACACGCCGAGGACCGAGGCGACCGCGATCAGCGAGGCCGTCGGCCAGATCCGGCGCACAGCGAGCGCGGCCGCGGCCAGCACGACCAGGGTGACGGCGAAGCCGACCGGGGCGCCCGCCGGGTGCCACGACAGCATCCCGGCGGTGGCCGCCGAGCCGACCAGGCCGAGCACGGCGGCCAGGCCGAGATCGGCGGGGAGGGCCTGGGACCAGGGCGGGCGTCGCATGGCACCGACCTTAGGCGGCACCGCCGGGCCGCGGCGTCCGACGGGCGGCGTATCCGCCGCTACGCGGCGGCGCGTAGCCGCTGCGACGGAGTGCGGCGAGGCGAAGCCGCCGCTCGGCGGATGTGCGGCCGGGCCGCGCCGAGCAGCATGGACGGCATGGACATCACGACGCTGGCCCAGCCCGCACTCGACACCGCCGACCACTTCGGACCGCCCTGGGGCGGCCCCGGACCCGGGTTCCTGCTCTTCCCGCTGACGCTCGCGCTGATCGCGCTGGCCGTGTGGCTCTTCCGCCGCCGCGGCGGCGGCTTCCGCCCGGCCGGGGCGGCCGCCGAGAACCGGCCCGCCGACCCGGTGTTCAGCGCCCGGCAGATCCTCGCCGAGCGCTACGCCAGGGGCGAGATCGACGACGAGGAGTACCTGACCCGACTCAGCCACCTCGGCGGCTGAGTCCGCCGCGCCGGGGCGCGGCCGAACCGCCACGACCGCACGAGATCCAGGAGCGCAACGACCATGGCCGTGAAGACCCTCCCGACCACCGCCGCGCCGGCGGCGTCCCGCGCGCCGCGGTTCCGGCTGCCGCGCCCGGCGCGGCGCCTGCTCCTCACCCTGCACGTCGGCATCGGCGTCGGCTGGATCGGCCTGGAGGCCGGAGTGCTGACGCTGCTGCTGACCGCGCTGAACACCGGCGACACCGAACTGGCGCGAGCCGCGATGCTCGCGGTCGGCGCGGTCGCCGACCCACTGCTGGTCCCGACGGCGGTGCTCACCTTCGCCACCGGGGTCGTGCTCAGCCTCGGCACCCAGTGGGGGCTGGTCCGCTACTACTGGGTCGCCGTCAAGCTGGTGCTGTCGACCGCCCTGCTGTTCGGCAGCTCGCTGGCGATCAACCCGCGCATCCAGCGGGTCGCGGCCGAGGTGGCGGCGGCCGGGCCGGAGGTGATGCCGGTGTCCGACGCCGTCCTGGTGTCGATGGCGGGCGCCACCGTGGTGCCGGGCCTGCTGGTGATCGCGGCGACGGCGCTGTCGGTGTACAAGCCGTGGGGGCGCACGCCCCTGGGGCGGCGCTGACGCCGGCCGCTCCGGGCCCCCGCCGCCCTCGGGCGGCGGGGCGCTCCCGGTCCAGGACGCGGACGCGTCCGCACCCACCGGTCCCCCGACGCGGGTGGGGTCGTGCGAATCCCGTCAACGTGTTGGCAACAGCGCGCGGCGCGCCCGGATTCCGGCCGGCGGCTGTGCGGTGCGGCACACGGCAGGGCCCGCACGGCGGGCGGTGCGGTGCGCGCGGGTCAGGCGTGGCCGGTGCGCGGCAGCTTCACCACGGTCACGAAGAAGTCGTCGATCTGGCGGACCACCCGGATGAACTGGTCGAAGTCGACCGGCTTGGTGATGTAGGCGCTGGCGTGCAGCCGGTAGCTGCGCAGCACGTCCTCCTCGGCCTCCGAGGTGGTCAGCACCACCACCGGGATGTGCGCCAGGGACTCGTCCGCCTTCACCTCGGCCAGCACCTCCCTGCCGTCCTTCCTGGGCAGGTTGAGGTCGAGCAGGATGAGGTGCGGCCGCGGGGCCTCGGCGTACTCGCCCTGCCTGCGCAGGAAGCGGAGCGCCTCGACGCCGTCGGAGACGGTGTGCAGCCGGTTCCTGACCTTGTGCTCCTCGAAGGCCTCCTTGGTCATCAGGACGTCGCCGGGATCGTCCTCGACGAGCAGTACCTCGATCGGGGTCGCCATGGTCAGCTCACTCACGTGGGATGTCCGCCTCGTCGTCCGGGCCCCGGGCCTTCCCGGCCGGGCCGGCCGGGTCCGCCTGCTCGGCGGCGTCGGCCGACCCTAGCGCGCGGCCTCGGGCGGCGGTGACGGCGGGGTCCCCCGGCCCGGTGGCGGCCGGCAGCGTCCAGCTGATCCGGGTGCCGCCGCCCTCGGGCGGCTCGGCCAGCCAGATGCGGCCGCCGTGGAACTCCACGATCTTCTTGCACAGCGCCAGGCCGATGCCGGTGCCCTCGTAGCGCTCGCGGGTGTGCAGCCGCTGGAAGACGACGAAGATCCGCTCGGCGTACTCGGGCTCGATACCGATTCCGTTGTCCTCGCAGGTCAGCAGCCATTCGTCCCCGCTGCGCCGCGCGGTGACCCGAACCCGCAGCGGTTCCTCGCCGCGGAACTTGACCGCGTTGCCGATGAGGTTGAACAGCAGCTGGGTGAGCAGCCCCGGGTCGCCGTGCACCCGGGGCAGCCCGGTGGCGGTGATCTCGGCGCCCGCCTCCTCGATGGCGGTCTCCAGGCTGCGCACCGCGCCCCGCACGACCGCGTCCAGCTCGACGTCCACGAAGTTCTTGGTGCGTCCGACGCGGGAGAAGGCGAGCAGGTCGTTGATCAGCTTCTGCATCCGCTTGGCGCCCTCGACGGCGAAGGCGATGTAGGAGTCGGCCCGCTCGTCCAGCCGCCCCTCGTAGCGGCGCTGCAGCAGCTGGCAGAAGCTGGCGATCTTGCGCAGCGGCTCCTGCAGGTCGTGCGAGGCGACGTAGGCGAACTGCTCCAGCTCCTCGTTGGAGCGGCGCAGCTCCTCGGCCTGCTCGGCCAGCTTCTTGGACTGCTCCTGGAGCTGGCGGCGGGCGGTGGCGACCGCTTCCAGCTCCGAGACGATCCGCTCGCGCATCGCGTCGACGTCCCGGCCGAGCTGGATGGTCTCGACCGGACCGGTGACGATGATGGTGTGCCCGAAGTCCCCGCCGGCGACCTGCCGGGTCTGCCGGCTCAGCAGCTCGACGGGGTGCAGGATCCAGCGCTGCGCCTGCACCCAGATCAGCAGGGAGAGCACCACGATGCCGATGCCCACGCCGACCAGCAGCGTGATCAGGGTCTGGATCGTGTTCCCGACGGTGGTGGTGGCGTGCCGCTCGGCGTCGTTGAGCGCGAGGCGCAGTTCGGCGATCGCGCCGCGCAGGTCGTCGAAGAGGAAGCGGCCGCGGGCGTCGATGGCCGGGCTGACGGTGCCGGCGCCGAAGCGGTCGACGTGCTCGATGACGACCTGGGCGTAGTCGGCGTGCCAGCGGGCGCTGGAGCGCCGCACCTCGGCGACCAGTTCGGACAGGTGGGGCTCGTCGGCGACGTTGGTCTCCAGGTCGGCGAGGGCGGCCGTCGCCCAGGAGCGGCCCTCGTAGTAGGAGTCGAGGTAGTCGTCGTCCCCGGTGCGGGCGTAGCCCTCGATCCCGGTCGTCTCGGTGAGGAACTGGATCTGCAGCGACTCGGTGCGCACCTGGGCCGGCCCCAGGTCCTCGACCTGGTACAGCACGGCGTCCCTGGCCATCAGGGTGTTGATCGTGATCGCCACGACCGCGCCGACCAGCAGCAGGGCGACGACGATCAGCAGGGCGAGCACCCGGATCCGCAGCGGCCACGGGCGGCGGGCCTTGACGCCGCGCACCACCTGGCGGGCCCGCACGGTGTGCATTACACGGTCCCGCCGAAGGCGATGAGCAGCATCGCGACGTCGTCCTGGAGCGGGCCGCCGTTGTAACGCTCGGCGTCCTCGATGAGCAGGCCGGGCAGTTCGTCCCAGCTGCCGCGCCGCTCGATGGCGCGCTCCAGCAGGCGGTGCAGCCCCGCCACGCCCAGGCGCTCGTTGGCGGCGCCGTCGCGGGCGTCGATCAGGCCGTCGGTGTACAGGAGCAGCAGCGAGCCGGGCGCGAGTTCGGTCTCCAGCACGGCGGTCTCCTCGCCGGGCGCCACGCCCAGCGGCGGTCTGGCCTCGCAGGCCAGTTCGCGGGTGCGGTCGGTGATCACGATCGGCGGCGGATGGCCGAGCAGGCGCAGCCGCAGCCGCCCGGTGGCGATCTCCAGGCTGAGCGCGCACAGGGTGGCGTAGGCCTCGTCCTGGCTGCGCTCGCTGACCAGCACCTTCTCCAGGGTGGTCAGGATCTCCTCCTCGGGCACCCCGGTCATCACCAGTGCCCGCCAGGCGATGCGCAGGCAGACGCCGAGCGCCGCCTCGTCGGGGCCGTGGCCGGAGACGTCGCCGATGATCATGTGGGCGGTGCCGTCGATCTCGACCGCGTCGAAGAAGTCGCCGCCGACCAGGGCGCGCTTGCGGCCGGGCCGGTAGAAGGACTTGTGCCACAGCGCGGAGTTGGCCAGCAGCGGCTGCGGCAGCAGGCCGCGTTCCAGGCGCAGGTTCTCCTGTGCGCGCAGGTCGGCCTCGCGCAGCCGCCGCATGTTCTCGTCGGCGCGCTTGCGCTCCAGGGAGTAGCGCAGGCTGCGCGCGAGGAGGCCGCCGTCGACCTGGCCCTTGACCAGGTAGTCCTGCGCGCCCGCCGCCACCGCCGCCGCGCCCTGGTGCTCGTCGGCGATACCGGTGAAGACGAGGACGGCGGCGTCCCTGCCCTGGTCGAGCACCTGGTCGAGCACTGCCGAGCCGCTGGCGTCGGGCAGGTTGAGGTCGAGCAGCACGCAGCCGCGGAAGCCGCTGAGGTACTCCCGGGCGGCGTGCAGGGTGCGCACCCAGTTGATGCGGACCGGCAGGCCGGTCTCCTTCAGCAGCTCCTCGACGATGACGGCGTCGCCCTCGTCATCCTCGATCAGCAGCAGGTCGATGGTGTCGGAAGCACCCTGGGGCCGCGCGGCGTCCGACGGCCGGGCCGGGTGCGGCCCGCCGTCCGATCGGGAAACTCCGGGAAGGTCGCCGGGCGTCTCTTCGAATTCCACAGATCGCCTTCGTGATGGCCGCCTAATATTTGACTTCGCGCAAATATAGGGGGATTGATCAACATTCCGCCAGTCGGTACGGCTTGTTACCGGCGGGTCGGGTCGTCGGGCCCTCGCGGCGATCGCCGATCGCGCCGCGAGGCGGAGAGGGCGCCGCTCAGGCACCGGTGGCTGGGCTCCTGACCACAGGGTACGCAATACACCGCCGCAAACGGCGCAGGCGCCGGGCGGGCCGCCGGAATCCGGCGCGCCGCCCGGACGCGGGCGCGCGGTGGCCCGGAGCCGCCGGGCGTCCCGGCCCGGCGCGGCCGGAGCGCCGCCCGCGGTGCCCGCGAAGCGCACCCGGCGGCCGTACGGCCCGACGCGCAACGGGGGTCCGGCGTTGTCGCGGTCAGCGGATCCGTTGATCGTCTTCCGGAGTTTTCGGCCGTATTCACCATTGCCTCCCGTCCCGACCGGCGGGGAAATCGGGACGCCGGGGACGCAATCAACAAAGGCGTGCGCGGTAGGAGCGTATTTCCCCTTCTTTACCACGGCCCGGCCGCCCCGCCCGGCCGCGCCGGTGTCCCGTTCCGGCCGTCCGGCGCGGACTTTCACGACGAATCGTCACCAAAGCCTTGACGTGCCGCCGCCCTGATCACGACACTATGTCAGCAAGAGCCGTCCGTACGGAGGGGACCCATGGACACCTCGCGTGAGCAGCACCGCCCCGACGGCGCCGGCGGCAGCGCGGCCGAGCCCTTCTCGGCGCGGCTGCGCGCCGCCACCTGGGACCGCCACGCCGAGGCCGAGCGCGACGGCTACCTCACCGCGCTGATGGCCGGCCGGGTGTCGCGCGGCGGCTACGCCGAGATGGTCGCCCAGCACTACTTCGCCTACGCCGAACTGGAGCGGGTCGGCCGCTTGCTGGCCGCCCACCCGGTGGCCGCCCCGTTCGTCCGGCCCGAGCTGGAACGGGTGCCCGCCCTCGAACGCGACCTGGAGTTCCTGTACGGCCCCGGCTGGCGGGCGCGCGTCGCCCCCTCGGCGGCGACCGGGCGCTACGTGCGGCGGCTGGGCGAGATGGCCGACTGGCCGGCCGGCTTCGTCGCCCACCACTACACCCGCTACATCGGCGACCTCTCCGGCGGCCAGTTCATCCGCCGCTTCGTCTCCCGCCACTACGGCTTCCCCGGCGACGACGGCACCGCCTTCTACGTCTTCGACGCGCTGGGCAGCCTGCCCCGCTTCAAGGACCGCTACCGCGCCGCCCTGGACGGCCTCGCCGTCGGCGAGGAGGAGCGCGCCCGTGTCGTCGCCGAGACGGTTACCGCCTACCGGCTCAACATCGAGGTGCTGGCCGAACTGGGCCGCAGCCGCGAGATCGACCGGGTGGCGTGACCCCCGTCCGGCCGTGGGCGCCGCCGCCGGCCGCCGCGCGAAGCGCCCCGGCGGGCCGCCCCTCCGTGCGACCATAGGGCCATGCCCAAGATCTCGGCCGCCACCATCGCCGAACACCGCGCCCAGACCCGCGACCGCATCCTCGACGCGGTCGCGGAGCTGACGCGGCGGCAGGGCATCGACGAGATCTCCATGACCGATGTCGCGGCCACCGCCGGCATCACCCGCACCG
Organism: Allonocardiopsis opalescens; assembly: GCF_003002095.1. Taxonomy (GTDB): domain Bacteria; phylum Actinomycetota; class Actinomycetes; order Streptosporangiales; family Streptosporangiaceae; genus Allonocardiopsis; species Allonocardiopsis opalescens. The sequence goes on from NZ_PVZC01000009.1 coordinate 319,534, forward strand.
CGCTGTACAACTACTTCCCGGACAAGGCGGCGCTGCTGCTCGCCTTCACCGAGCAGGTCACCCGAATCTTCCTCAGCCGCTACCGCGAGGAGCTGCCCGAGGGGGCGTCGGCCGCCCGGCGGCTGGCGGTCTTCGTCCGGCTCCAGCTGGAAGGGCTGCTGGCCCATCCGCACCCCGGGGCGGCCGAACTCGGCGCCTCGCTGGGTCCCGACGCCTACCAGCGGCTGGCCGAGCACGTCGCGCCGATGCAGCGGCTGCTCGGCGGCATCCTGGCCGACGGCATCGCGGCCGGCGAGTTCCAGCCCGCGGACGGCGCCGGCACCGCCGACACGGCCGCCACCGCCCGGCTGGTGCTGGCCGCCATCGGCGCGCAGCGCTCGCCGCTGCTGCGCGGCGAACTCGACCTCGACGCGGCCGCCCGCCCGGTCACCTCCTTCGTGCTCCGCGGCCTCGGCGTGCCCGCCGAGGAACTGGCGCGGCTGGACGCCTGAGCCGCCGACCGCACGCCGCAATGGCCTGATCCGGCCAGCCGCGCGCCGCCGTGCGTGCCGCCCCGGTGGCGAGGAACAATCGGCGCTGGCGCCCTCCCCCGTGCGCCCCGAGCCCGCCCCCGAAGGGACCGCGAACATGTGGTCGCTGCTCTTGCTGCTGTCCGGGACCGCCTGCGTCTGGTACGGCTGGAGCCGTCCGCGCCCAAGCGGCGCCAGACCGCGCCCCCGCCCGGCCGGCCCCGGCCGGGTCGCGACACCCCCGGTCCGACTGACCGAGGCCGGACGCGCCACCCTGGTCACCGTCGGCGGCAGCTTCCTGATCATCGCGGTGTTCACCGCCCTGTCGGGCGTGTGAGCCGGCCGCCGCGCGGGTGCGGCGGCCGGGCGGTGGCTGGTGCTGCGTGGCGGCGGGCCACCACGGACGTCCGGGCGTGCCCGGTGGACGCGCCGGGGCGGTGGCGGTGGGACCACCGCGGCGCTGCGGCGGCGCGGGTACGTGCGGATCCGGCGGACCGGGTGGCCGCTAGGTCGCCGCGCCGCCCGTGGCCGGGGCGCGCAGCGCGCGCACCGCGGCCCAGCCCACCGCGCCGCCGCCCAGGGCGAGCACCGCGGCGGCGGCGAGGCCGGTGAGCCGGCGGCGGCGGTGCCGCAGTTCGGCCATCTCGACGGCCACGGCCCGCTCGGCCGGGGTGAACGGCCCGCCGCAGTAGCTCGGGTCGAGTTCGAGCGCCCGCCAGCGCGGCGTCCAGTGCCGCAGCGCCGGCCGGCCGTCGAGCACGCGCGGATGGGAGCCGTCCAGCTCCTGCTCGGCACCGCGGCCCCGCCAGGCGGCCGACAGCGGCCCGCGCTCCTTGACGCGCCCGCTCGGCGGCGGGCCGGTCAGCTGCCGGGGCGTCGGCCCGGCGTAGTGCAGGCTGCGCGGGGCGTTGCCGATCAGCTCGGCGAGCAGCTGCGCGCAGGCGCGCGCGTCGCCGAGGGCGGTGTGCTGGCCGGTGGGCCAGTGCGCGGTGAGCGCGTGGGTGGCCTGCGCCAGGGAGTAACGCGGCAGGTCCAGCTGGGAGCGGACCGCGCGCAGTGTGCACAGCCCCGGCAGCTCGCCCGGCAGGCCCTCGGGGGCGAACTGCGCCGCCAGGAAGCTCTCCTCGAACTCCAGCTTGTGCCCCACCAGCACGGCGCCCGACAGCAGCTCGGTGAGGTCGCCGGCGATGTCTCGCACGCTCGGCGCGGCGGCGACGTCGCCGTCGGTGATGCCGTGGAACGCGGTGCCCAGCACCGGGACGCCCGGGTCGACCAGAGTGGCGTACTCGCGCTGGACGGTGCCGTCGCCGTGCATCCGGACCACCGCGATCTCGCAGACCCGCGCGCCTTCGGCCGGATCGAGGCCGGTCGTCTCGACGTCGATCACGGCGTAGTCCAGCCGGCGAGGGTCGGCACCGCCGCGCGCCCGGGTGAGGCGCCCGTAGTTGATCAAGTTCGTCCTCGGTCTCAAGTTCGCTGGCCCGTGGCGGAGCGCCGCCGCACGGCGGCCGTTCCAGCCTACGGGCCGCGGCACGCGCGAGCGGACCCGACGCCACTGACCGAGGCGGTGGGCCTTCGACCGGATCGCCTTCTGCGCCTCAGCCGCGCCCCGCGGTCCACCGCCCGGCTCCGTCACTCCATGCGGCCCGGCGCGCTACACCAGCTCACAAGGCGGCTCGGCGGCTACACTTTCCCCGCCCATCGATGGAACCCGGGGAGTCCACTTGCCCAGCACCCTCGTCTCGCAGCTTCCGCACGCCCCCCTGGCGGAGGTCGTCCGCGACGGCTTCGTGGAGAGCATCCACTACGGTTCGCTGATCGCGCTCGCCCCTGACGGTTCGGTCGCCCGCAGCAGAGGGCCGGTGGACGCCCCGATGCTGCCGCGCTCCTCCGTCAAGCCGGTGCAGGCGCTCGCGTCGCTGCGCGCAGGGGCGCGGCTGGACGGGCCGGCGCTGGCGATCGCCACCGGCAGCCACCGCGGCGAGGACTTCCATGTGCAGATGGCCGAGGAGGTGCTGGCCTCGGCCAAGCTGGACGCGGGCGCGCTGCAGTGCCCGCCGAGCTGGCCCGGCGACCCCGACACCCGCACCGCCCTGCTGCGGTCGGGCGCGGGACCGGCCCGGATCCGGATGAACTGCTCGGGCAAGCACGCCGGGATGCTGGCGGCGTGCGTGGCGGCCGGCTGGCCCACCGAGAGCTACCGCGAGCCCGGCCACCCGCTGCAGCGGCTGGTCCGCGCCACCCTGGAGGAGTTCGCCGGTGAGCGGGTCGCGCACACCACCGTCGACGGCTGCGGCGCGCCGCTGTTCGGCATCAGCCTGGCCGGGCTGGCGCGCTCGGTGCAGGCGCTGGTGCTGGCCGCGCCGGGCAGCCTGGAGAACCGCGTGGTGAGCGCGATGCGCGCGCACCCGGAGTACGTCGGCGGCAGCCGCGACCCCAACACCGCGCTGATGCGGGCGCTGCCCGGTGTGGTGGCCAAGGGCGGCGCCGAGGGCGTGCTGGTGGTGGCCACCGCGCAGGGCCACACCGTGGCGGTCAAGGCCATCGACGGCCAGCACCGCGGCAATGCGGTGGCGGCACTGGCCGCGCTGGCGCGGCTCGGCGTCGACGTGGCGCCCGCGGCCGAGGTGGCGCGGGTGCCGGTGCTGGGCGGCGGGGAGCCGGTGGGCGCGGTCCGCCCGGTGCTCGACTGACCGGGGCGGCCGCCCCGGCGGAGGCGGTGCGGACCGCCCGGCCGGTCCGCACCGTGGGAATCAGTCCTCGACCGTGATGGCGGTCCGGGGGCACGACCTGGCCGCCTCCTCGACGAGCGTCCGCATCTCCTCCGGCGGCTCCTCGTCGAGTACGTACAGGAAGTCGTCGTCCCGGACCTCGAACACCTTGGGCGCGATGCCCATGCACACCGCGTTGCTCTCACACAGGTCGAAGTCCACGCTCACGCGCATGCCATGCCTCCTGGCCTCCAGTCCGCTCGGCGCCGGACCACCGTCGGCCCGGCACACCGCCGTCGCAGAACGTGTTCAGCCTAGTAAGCCGGGTGCGGGCGCGTGGGAGGACGACGGGTTCCGGCCACGGCGTCGCTACCGGCGCCCGGCACACTGTTTGGTTACAGTAAGGAATCATGCAATCACTTAACGTGACTGAACAGGTGTAGCCCCGCCCCGAGCGGGAACCCACAGGGAGGACGGCCGTACGGACCGCACATCCGTACGGCCGCCACCACCGCCGGCCGGCCGCGCACCGGCCGTATGTCAACCGCACACGTCACCCCCAGTCGCGACGACCGGGACCTTGCACATCGGGGGGTCCTGCGTCCGCCGCGCCCCCGTGGCCGTCCAGGCCGCCCGTGTGGTCACGCCCCACGCAGCAGCGGAGCCGCCTGGACGCGCGCTCGGGGCGCGCGGCCGGTCCGGTCCGATCGCGGCGCGTGCCGGCCGCGGCGCCCCGGCCAACCCCGGAGCGCCGCGGCCCGGCCGCAGTCGGCGCCGCCTCAGCGCGCGAAGGTATCGGTGGCGGTGACCAGCCGGTCCAGAATGCCCGGCTCGCTGAAGGCGTGGCCGGCGTCGTCCACCAGGTGGAACTCGGCCTGCGGCCAGGCGCGGTGCAGGTCCCAGGCCGTCTGCGGCGGGGTGCACACGTCGTAGCGGCCCTGCACGATGACGCCGGGGATGTCCTGGAGCTTGGCGGCGTCGCGGATCAACTGCTCCTCGGTGAAGAAGCCGCCATTGGCGAAGTAGTGGTTCTCGATCCGGGCGAAGGCCAGCGCGTAGCCCGGCTCGGCGTGCTGGGCCCGGATGTCGGCGTCGGGCAGCAGGGTGATCGTCGAACCCTCCCACACGCTCCAGGCCGTCGCCGCCTCCAGCCGCACGGCCGGGTCGGCGGAGTTCAGCCGCCGGTAGTAGGCGCCGATCAGGTCGTCGCGCTCGCTCTCGGGGATCGGGGCCAGGTAGTGCTCCCACAGGTCGGGGAACAGGTAGGACGCGCCCGACTGGTAGAACCAGCGCAGCTCCTGCTGGCGCAGGGTGAAGATGCCGCGCAGCACCAGCTCGCTCACCCGCTCCGGGTGCGTCTCGGCGTAGGCGAGCGCCAGCGCGCTCCCCCACGAGCCGCCGAAGACCAGCCACCGGTCGACCCCGGCCATCCGGCGCAGCCGCTCGATGTCGGCCACCAGGTGCCAGGTCGTGTTGGTAGTCAGGTCGGCGTCCGGACGGCTGGCGTGCGGAGTGCTGCGCCCGCAGCCGCGCTGGTCGAACAGCAGCACCCGGTAGCGCTCGGGGTCGAAGAGCCTGCGGTGCGCCGGGGAGCATCCGGCGCCCGGACCGCCGTGCAGGAAGACCGCGGGCTTGCCCGCGGGGTTGCCGCACAGCTCCCAATGGATCCGGTGGCCGTCACCCACGTCGAGGACACCCTGGTCGTAGGGCTGGATCGGCGGATAGAGAGAGCGCATTGACGGAACTTTCCAACATGGGGGCATCAGGGGACGACGATCGGCGGGGGCGTGTGATCGACTCCGCCAGCTTAGATAGTCCGAGGCCGAGGGTCAGCGCGGCACACGGTCCGCACCGGACGTGCCCCAATCGATGCGAAGTTCACCTCCGATGCGGAAGCCTTGCTGAGGCGTTACCGAACGGCGCCCGGGCGGGGCCGCGAGGCGCCGTCGGACGGCGTCTGGGCGGGCGCGGCGACGGCGATCGGGCGGCGCGGGGCGGACGGACGGGCGCCGGGTAACGTGGCGGTGTCCGGTCGGTGCCCCGACCCGGGTCCGGACCGCCATCGGGAGGTCGCGCGTGAGCCGTAGCTATGTGGTGACCGGCGGAGGCCGCGGGGTGGGCCGCGCGGTGGTGGAGCGGTTGCTCGCCGACGGCGGCGCCGTAGTCGCCATCGAGGCCGACCCGGCCGCGCTCACCTGGACCGCGGGCCACCCGGCCGGCGAGCGCGTCCTGCCCGTGGTCGGCGACGCCGCCGACGAGGCGACCGCCGCACGCGCCGCCGACCTGGCCGAGCGCGCCGCCCCGCTGGCGGGCTGGGTGAACAACGCGGCGGTGTTCCGCGACGCCTCCGTCCACACCGACCCCTCCGGCCTGGTGCTCGACCTGATCGGCCGCAACCTCGCCCCCGCCGTGGTGGGCTGCACCGTCGCCGTCCGGCGCTTCCTGGCCTCGGGCGCGGGCGGCGCGATCGTGAACGTCTCCTCCCACCAGGCCGCCCGCGCGGTGCCCGGCTGCCTGCCCTACGTCACCGCCAAGGCCGCCATCGAGGGCCTGACCCGCGCCCTCGCCGTCGAGTACGGCGCCAGGGGTGTCCGGGTGAACACGGTCGCCCTCGGCTCGATCCGCACCGAGCGCTACGAAGCCTTCCTGGTGGAGCAGGGCCCGGCCACGGCGGCCCGCATCGAGCGCCAGATGCGCGACCTCCACCCCGTCGGCCGGGTCGGCCGCACCGGCGAGGTCGCCGACGCCATCGCCTACCTGCTCTCCGACCGCGCCTCCTTCATCAGCGGCGCCACCGTCCCCGTCGACGGCGGCCGCTCCATCCTCGCCCGCGACCCCGAGGCCCACGAACCGGCGTAGCGGCCACCCGGCCGCTTCAGGCCGAGGGCCACTCGATGCCGGAGTCGTCGGCCTGTGCGGCATCCCCGGCCTGCTCGGCCTCACGGGCGGCGCGCTCGCGTTCGCAGATCCGCCGGTAATGGGCGGCCGACTCTCTGACCTCGGGATGGAGCGAAGTGTCGTCAGCCAGGGCGGTGAAGTACTCAAGTTCGCGGTCGTGACCGAAGGCCCAGATAGCGATGAGAGCTTGCTCCGTCTCACGCCATGGCAACCAAGGGATGAACGACCTGAGCAGCGCTACGAAACGCTTCTGATCCGGCACCAGCGCGGAGTCCATTGACGGGCCGCCCTCATCACGAAAGGCGGCCTTAAGCCAGCGTATGGCATCTCTGTTCATGCCGACCACCGTGCCGTAGACCCAGAACCGACTCAGGTCGTCCACGACGGCGTCAGGAGGTTCGGTCCACCGCTCACCGAACAGGAATTCCAAGTCGACTTCGCTCGACAGCCACTCCAGCACCGTCGCCCTATCCGCATCACGGAATGTCGGCATTCGCAGATCCAGGGCTTTGCGGAAAAAGAACCACGCCTCATAGAAATGATCGTTGAGCGCCGGATAGGGGCTGCCCTCATCATCGTCATCCCGGTCCTTCAGAGCGACCACATAAGCCAGGCCGTTCTCCAAGGCCACAAGGGCCATAGCACGCTGACTCGGCACGGCGGGAAGCCGCTGCAACTCCTCGCGCCGCCGATCTCCGTCCGACAGACACCATGGCGCGGGAAGTCGTCGCAGCACCTCTGAGAGAAGAAATCGGTTCACAGAAAATCCAGTCCATAGGGCCGCAGGAAATCGCGGGCGGCGTCCAAGGTCGGGAGATGCCTCGCGAACCATTCCCGAGGCGATTTCGCCTTGTGGTCAGATTCAAAGGCGCGAAGCGTCGCATCACGCAGGGCAGACAACCGGTCTGGCGAAAGCTCAATCTCATTGATTCTCATCGGAATGCTCTCAGCTATCAATCCGTTGACCGCAAAACTTTCCCAATCACTTCTATTCAACAGGCTGAACATTCCTGTCCACCCCGCATCAGTGGAGATGTGCATCTCTACCCGCCGCGCCGCAGGTTCGGCATCCCGCCACTCGACCATCCGCTCCAGTTGCTTCGGATCCTTCCGCAACTTGTCCGCAAGCGTCTGCGCCGTCGCCTTGACCTCGGCCAGGTTGATCACGCCGTCGGTGGTCACGTAGACCAGGTCGGCCTGGGGAACCGGCGCGATATCACCGAGGACCACGCCTCCGCCGAGGTCGATGCGCTCGCCTTCCCGGGCGTCCAGCGCGATTCTGCTGTCCTCGGCCAAGGTCTCACCTCCCAGTACGCGTGCCGCGGCGCGGAGTTCGGCTGCGGCGCCGATGGCGTGTGCGGGGTCGGTGCCGGCGAGTTGGCGCAGTATGCCGGTGAGGACGTCGTCGCGGCGGCGGGGCGATCCGGCCAGGCGGTCCGAGCGTTCCAGGTCGGCGAGGTCGCGGGCGGCCTGGTGGACGGGGATGTCGGTCCGGCGGCAGAGGGCGGCCGCGTCCGGGAGGGCGTTGAGGCGGTGCGCGGTGCGCGCGAGTACGGCCAGGTCCTCGCGGGTGCGGTGGTCCGGGGTGTCCGCTGGGCCGATGGTCGCGGCCCAGGTGTCCACCACGGTGTCGAGGTCGGTGCGGTCCGGGGCCAGGGGGTCGAGGGCGCTCGGGTCGTGTGCGGCGGCGTCGGCCTGGTCGGCGAGCCGGCGGAGCACGGTGCGGGCGTCGTCGGGCAGCCGGTCCCCGGGCGCTTCGCGCCGGGCGTCCCGGGTCTCGGCGGGGCGGTCGCCGCTCCCGGCCGTCCAGCGGTCCATCGCGCCCACGCGGCCCTCCAGACGCGCTCGCCGACGGCTCAGCGTACGTCGACGGACACGGGACGTGCACGCGCTTTCCGGCCGCGGTGCCGGGCGGTCGTTCGCCGGCCGCCGACCCTCACAAGCGGTCCAGCAGCTCCTTCTTCTTGCCCTCGAACTCCGTCTCGGTGATCAGGCCCTCGTCGCGGAGGCGGCCCAGTTCGCGGATGCGGGCGAAGGTGCGCTGGTCGTCGTCGGCGGTGGGCGGGTCGGCGACGCCGGCCGGGGCCGGCGTGGCGGCCGGCAGGGCCGCCGGGGCGGGCTCCGACTCGGCGGCGGGCAGGGCGCGCGGCTCCAAGTCGAGGCGGGCGGCGATGGCGGCGGCGACCAGCAGCAGGGACGCCTCCTGCTTCTTGCCCCAGCACAGCAGGGTGGTGAAGTCCTTGGCCTGCTTGACCGGGCCGCTCGGCGCCCCCTTGGGCACCAGGCGCAGGTAGCCGTAGTCGCCGCTGACGCCCGGCGCCCACACCACCCGGCTGAGGCCGGCGAGCGGGTACTCCTTGGAGCGCTGCCGCGCCTTGGCGCCGCTGGCGTGGGATCCGTTCCATTCCAGGGTGACGGCCGCGCCGTCGAAGGCCGCCACGCCCTCGGCCACCTGGACGTGCACCGGCACGGCCGGGGCGAGCAGTTCGCGCAGCCGCGCGGGCGACTCGGCGTCGGGGGTGAGTTCGGCGGCCGTTCTGACCTGGTCGGCGAAGTACTCGGCCGTCAGCTGCGAACCTGCGGTGCCCGACAGCAGGTAGGGGTCGGTGTCGGGGCGCAGCGCGCCGCCGGCCAGGGCGTAGGGGTCGAGGCCGGGCCGCAGCCGGAGCCGCAGCCGCCAGGCCCGGCGGCCGGAGGTGCGGAACTCCACCGCGCCGATGGCCTCGGCCGGTACCCGGGTCTGGCCGAGCGCGCGGTGCAGCGGGTTGGCCCGCCAGCCGGTGTCGTAGGTGATGTCCACCGACGCCCCGTCAAAGCGCCACGTGGCGTGGTTTCCGCGCAACTCGTCCATAGTGCCGACCAGTGTAGGCAGCGGCGCGCCGTGGACGGAGGTTCGGTTCCGCGCTGCCGGGGGAGGTCATCTAGGGCCGACCGCGGCGACGGCGTGCGCGGGCCGACGACCGTGCGCGCCTTGGGCGCACATCTTCGGAGGTAGGCCATGTCGAGCAGCACCGCATCCGCCGGCCGCGAGGCCACCGAGGCGTTCCGGACCGCCCGGGACCTGCTGCTGACGCACCGGGAGGATCCCGAGGGGGCGCGCCGCGCCTTCCACTGGCCGGTGCTGGACCGCTTCAACTGGGCGCTGGACTGGTTCGACGTGATCGCCGCCGAGCACCCCGACCGCCCGGCGCTGCGGGTGGTCGCGCTCGACGGCGCCGAGACCTCGCTGACGTACGGGGAGCTGTCGCGGCGGTCCTCGCAGGTGGCGAACTGGCTGCGCGCCCAGGGGGTGGACCGGGGCGAGCACATCCTGCTGCTGCTCGGCAACCAGGTGGAGCTGTGGGAGACCCTGCTGGCCGCCATCAAGCTGGGCGCCGTCGTCATCCCCGCCACCCCGCTGCTCACCGCCGACGACATCGCCGACCGGATCGAGCGCGGCAAGGTCGCCCACGTGGTGGCGGACGCCGCCGACACCGGCCGCTTCGACGGGATCGGCGGGCACTGGACCCGCGTCTCGGTCGGCCCCGCCGAGGGCTGGCTGTCCTACACCGACGCCTACCAGGTCGAGGAGCACTTCGAGCCGAGCGGGCCGACCCGCGCCACCGACCCGCTGCTGCTCTACTTCACCTCCGGCACCACCGCCGCGCCCAAGCTGGTCGAGCACACCCACGCCTCCTACCCCGTCGGGCACCTGTCCACGATGTACTGGATCGGGCTGCGCCCCGGCGACGTGCACCTCAACGTCTCCTCGCCCGGCTGGGCCAAGCATGCCTGGAGCAGCGTGTTCGCCCCCTGGAACGCGCAGGCGACGGTGCTGGTGGTCGACTACGGGCGCTTCTCTGCCGACGCCCTGCTCGACCGGGTCGTCTCGTGCGGCGCCGACACGCTGTGCGCGCCGCCGACCGTGTGGCGGATGCTGATCCAGGCCGACCTGTCGCGGTGGCGGGTGCCGCTGCGCGAGGCCGTGGCCGCGGGCGAGCCGCTGAACCCCGAGGTGATCGAGCAGGTCCGGCGCGCCTGGGGGCTGACCGTGCGCGACGGCTTCGGCCAGACCGAGACGACCGCCCAGATCGGCAACCCGCCGGGGCAGCCGGTGCGGCCCGGTTCGATGGGGCGCCCGCTGCCCGGCTACGAGGTCGCGCTGATCGACCCGGTCACCGGCGCGCAGGCGGACGAGGGCGAGATCTGCCTGCCGCTGGACCCGCGCCCGCTCGGCCTGACCACCGGCTACCGCGACAGCGCCGAGCGCACCGCCGCCGCGATGCGCGACGGCTTCTACCACACCGGCGACGTGGCGGTCCGCGACGCCGACGGCTACATCACCTACGTGGGCCGCACCGACGACGTGTTCAAGGCGTCGGACTACCGCATCTCGCCCTTCGAACTGGAGAGCGTGCTCATCCAGCACGAGGCGGTGGCCGAGGCGGCGGTGGTGCCCTCGCCCGACCCGCTGCGGCTGGCCGTGCCCAAGGCCTACGTCACGCTGGCGGCCGGGGTGGAGCCGGGCCACCGGGTGGCGCTGTCGATCCTGCGGCACGCCCGAGAGCGGCTGGCGCCCTACAAGCGGGTCCGGCGGGTCGAGTTCGCCGAGCTGCCCAAGACGGTCTCCGGCAAGATCCGCCGCGTGGAACTGCGCGGCCGCGAGCAGCACCGGCCGCCGGAGGCGACCGGCGAGGGCGCTCGCCTGCCGGGCGAGTTCTGGGAGGAGGACTTCCCCGACCTCAAGGGCTGAGCGCCGGGCACGGGGCGCCTCCCCGCCCTGGACCGGGCGCGGGGGCGCCGTCCGCGATGCGGCGTCGGAGCGGGCCGTGTCCGTTCTCCCCCGGTCGAACGCCGTTCCGGCCGTTCCCCGGCGAGCAGCGCCCCCGGGTCAGGTGAAGGATCCGACGGACGGATCCGGGCGGATCCGCGCCGATCGGTCGAGACGGATACCGATTCGAACGGACGGCGCCGGATCCGGTGCGGGCGAGGCGGTCCAGCCGCTGTGACCAGGGCTTAAGCGCCGCATGCCGTGCTCGTTCACCCCGCCGCCCTCGTTACGATGATTCCGGTGCCCCCTCCTGGGAACGTCGGGACGGGGACATCACGGACGGGTACGCCGCGCGGACCCGTCCGGCGATCGCAGAGGGGGAAGGCGCACCATGACGTCCGTGCGTCCGGTCATCGGCATCTCCAGCTACCTGGAGCGCGCACGCTGGTCGGACTGGGAGTACTCCGCCGCGCTGCTGCCGAGCGGCTACGTCGACGGAGTCGCCGCGGCGGGCGGTGTGCCGGTGCTGCTGCCCCCGGTGCCCGGCATGGGCGCGGCCGTGGAGCGACTGGACGGCCTGCTGCTGGCCGGCGGCGGTGACGTCGACCCCGCCCGCTACGGCGCCGAGCCCCATCCCGAGACCGACCGGGTGCAGCCCGAGCGCGACGACGCCGAACTGGCGCTGCTCGGCTCGGCACTGCGCGCCGGCCTGCCCGTACTCGGCGTCTGCCGGGGGATGCAGCTGCTCAACGTCGCCTTCGGCGGCACCCTGCACCAGCACCTGCCCGACCTCCTGTCCGCCGCGGCGGCCGCCGCCGACGGCCCCGGCGACGGCGCGGGCGCCGGCCTCGCCGAACTCGCCGACTCCCCCGGCGCGCCGCCCGCCGCCGTGTGCCACCGCGGCGAGCGGGGCGAGTTCAGCGAGCACCCCGTGCTGGTCGAGCCGGCCAGCCGGCTCGCCGCGGCGCTCGGCCGCACCGAGCTGGACGTACCCACCTACCACCACCAGGCCGTCGACCGCCTCGGCTCCGGGCTCGCCGCCGTCGCCTGGACGGCCGACGGGGTGGTCGAGGCGCTGGAGGCGGCCGCGTACCCGCGGCTGCTGGCCGTGCAGTGGCACCCGGAGCAGGGCGAGGACCCCAGCCTGTTCGCCTGGCTGGTGCAGGCCGCCGCCGATGCCCGGCTGGCCGGCGCGGCCCGCTCGGTGACCGCCGTCGCCTGAGGCGGCGCCGCGCTCACCCGGCCGCGCCCCGGCCCCCGCCGTCGCGGTCGGCCGGGCGGTCGTCGAGGTTCCAGCCGTAGCGGGCCAGCACGTGCGCCCGGATGGCGGGATCGTCGCGCGGCACCGGTTCCAGGAAGACCTCGTCCACCTCGGGGTGCTCGCGGCCCAGTTCCTCGGCGATGCGCACGCAGGCGCGCTCCAGCTCGGCCGAGCTCAGCGTGTCGCGGAAGTCCAGCCGGGCGCAGACCAGCACCTTGTCATGGCCGGTGGTCATGGTCACCAGGTCCACCAGCGCCTCCACCTCGGGCGCGTCCCGCAGCCGCCCGCCGATCGCCCGCACCAGCCGCGGATCGGCCTGGCTGCCGATCAGCAGGTTCCGGTTGATCCGCCCCAGCGCGAGCGCGACTAGGGTGAGCACCACCCCGATCAGCAGCGACGCGATCCCGTCCCAGACGGCCGAGCCGGTGAGCTGGTGCAGGCCGATCCCGCCGAGCGCCAGCAGCAGGCCCACCAGCGCCGCGGAGTCCTCCAGCAGCACCACCACGGACGGCGGGTCGTCGGTGTGCCGCACGTAGTCCAGCAGCCGCTGCCGGTGCTCGCGGGCGGCGCGGCCCGCGTCGCGCAGCGCCCGCACCCACGACACCGTCTCCAGCGCCATCGCCACCAGCAGCACCACATAGGCGACCAGCGGGTCCTCCTGCTCGCCCCGGCCGCCGGTCAGCGCCTCGAAACCCTGCAGGAACGCGAACAGCGCGCCCATGCCGAAGATCGTCACCGCCACCAGCAGCGACCAGAAGTACCGCTCCTTGCCGTAGCCGAAGGGGTGCCGCCGGTCGGCCGGGCGCGCGCTCAGCCGCAGCCCTTGCAGCAGCAGCACCTCGTTGCAGCTGTCGGCCACCGAGTGCGCCGCCTCGGCCGCCATCGCGGCCGAGCCGGTGATCACGGCCGCGACCGCCTTGGCCACCGCGATCCCCAGATTGGCCAGCAGCGCGACGATGACCGTCAGCCTGCTCTCGCCATCACCGCCGGACGCCTCTTCCCCTCGCGGCGGGACCGGCGCCGTCCCGCCCTCGGAACGCGTGTCCATGCCGCGCCCGCTGCCCCGCCGATCTGCGGGCACGCGCCCTCGGGGCCCGGTTGCGGGCCCCACTGACCGACCCGGCTACCGTTGGCGCGCATGAGCCCGCAGCCCTTTGACGTCGACGCCTTCCTCGCACGGCCGCTGACCGCCCGGGTCGCCACCGACGGACCCACCGTGCGCCCGGACTCCCTGCGCGCCAAGGACCTCGGTTACCGGTGTGACGGGAACCGACGCGGTCGGCGATGCCGTCCGACTCGACTCGATTCTCTGTACAGAAATCACGCCAGTATCGCCGTGCCTCCGCTAGCACTAGGGCATGACGACGATGCCGCTGACCGACGTGCGTAACCATCTGTCCGAACTGATCGACGAGGTCGCCCGCACGCACGAGAGAGTCACGATCACTCGGCATGGAGAACCGGCGGCCATCCTGGTCTCCCCAGACGACTTGGCCGCGCTGGAAGAGACCCTCGACGTACTGGCCGAGCCTGACCTGCTGCGGCAACTCGCCGAGTCGCGTTCCGCCATCGCCGCGGGAGACGTACTCGACGCTGGCGACCTGGCCGCCCTCATGGCCAAACGGAAGCGGTCGGGGTGAACTCAGCCGACAGGTACCGGCTCATCGTCACCGGCCCGGCCGCTCGCATGCTCGCAGCACGCCTTCCCGAGAAAGTGGCGTCCGCCGTCTACGAGTTCATTACGACCACGCTGCTGGACAGTCCGCACCGTGTGGGCAAGCGGCTGATGCTCTGCCTCCGTACGCGGGCACCCGGTCGGCACGCCGAGGCGCCTACCGCGTCTTGTATGAAATCGATGACGAGCAGATGACCGTCACCGCGATCGAGCACCGCGCCGACGTGTACCGCTCACGCTGACCGACGAGCGCCCTCGTGACCCGGGTCGGGGACCGCGCCCGCTCTCAGCACTCGATCACGTTCACCGCCAGGCCGCCCCGGCTGGTCTCCTTGTACTTGTCGAGCATGTCGCGGCCGGTCTCGCGCATGGTGGCGATGGCCTGGTCGAGGGAGACGAGGTGGCTGCCGTCGCCGCGCAGGGCGATGCGGGCGGCGCTGATGGCCTTGATCGAGGCGACGGCGTTGCGCTCGATGCACGGGACCTGGACGAGGCCGCCGACCGGGTCGCAGGTGAGGCCGAGGTTGTGCTCCATGGCGATCTCGGCGGCGTTCTCGACCCTGGCGGGGTCGCCGCCCAGTACCTCGGCCAGGCCGGCGGCGGCCATGGCCGAGGCGGAGCCCACCTCGCCCTGGCAGCCGACCTCCGCGCCGGAGATGGAGGCGTTGGTCTTGCACAGGATGCCGACGGCGGTCGCGGTGAGCAGGAAGCGCACCACGCCGTCGTCGCCGGCGCCCGGCACGAAGCGGGTGTAGTAGTGCAGGACGGCCGGGATGATGCCGGCCGCGCCGTTGGTGGGCGCGGTCACCACCCGGCCGCCCGCCGCGTTCTCCTCGTTGACGGCGAGCGCGTACAGGGTGACCCAGTCCATCACCCGAAGCGGGTCGTCGTGCCCGGCCATCAGGCCCGGGTCGGCGGTGGACAGCTGGCGGTGCAGGCCGGGCGCCCGGCGCGGTACGGCCAGGCCGCCGGGAAGGGTGCCCTCGGTCGCGCAGCCGCGCCGCACGCAGCCGCGCATCACCGCCCAGATCCGCAGCAGCCCGGCGCGGACCTCCGCCGCGCTCCGCCCGAGCGCCCGCTCGTTCGCCAGGACCACCCCGCTGATCGGCAGGCCCGACTGCCGGCACCGCTCCAGCAGCTCCGCGCCGCTGGCGAACGGGTACGGGAGCACCGGCGCGGACCGGCCGCCGGGGACGGGCGCGCCCGACGACCGCCCGGACGCCTCCTCCGGCCCGGCGCCGGCCGCCGCGTCCCCGGCCGCCCCGGGCTCCACATCCGCCGGGACGACGAAGCCGCCGCCCACGGAGTGGTAGGCGCGCACGGCGAGTTCGGTGCCGTCGGCGGCGGTGGCGGTGAAGCGGAGGCCGTTGGGGTGGCCGGGCAGCGGGCGGCCGCGGCGGAAGACGATGTGCTCGCGGGCGTCGAAGGCGACCGGTTGCCGGCCGAGCAGCGGCAGTACGCCTTCGGCGTGCACCCGCTCGACCAGGGCGGGCACCGCGTCGGGGTCGACATCCTCGGGTGTCTCACCGAGCAGGCCGAGCAGGACGGCGCGGTCGGTGCCGTGGCCGCGGCCGGTGTGCGCGAGGGAGCCGAACAGCTCGGCCCGCACGCCCGCGGTGCGCTCCAGCAGGTCGGAGTCGAGCAGCAGCCGCGCGAAGGTGCGCGCGGCCCGCATCGGGCCGACCGTGTGCGAGCTGGAGGGTCCGATGCCGACGGTGAACAGGTCGAAGGCGCTCAGCGGGGCCGCGGCGGGTACCGCCGCGGTCTGCGGGACGGGTGCGGGCGTCGGCACGGTGGGCCTCCGGTGGGCGTTCGCGGTGCCGCTCGGCGGCGGCCGGGGGTCTCCCGGCGCCGCCGGGGGCCGCGCACCCGCCCGGTGGTGCGGGCGGGTGCGCGCGGGCTCAGGGGCCGGTCACAGCCCCGGGTACAGCGGGTGCTTGGCGGTCAGCGCCGCCACCCGGCCGCGCAGCGCGGCGGCGTCGAACTCGGGCAGCAGCGCGGCGGCGACGATGTCGGACACCTCGGCGAAGTCGGCCTCGGTGAAGCCGCGGGTGGCCAGCGCCGGGGTGCCGATCCGCAGCCCCGAGGTGACCATCGGCGGACGCGGGTCGTTGGGGACCGCGTTGCGGTTCACCGTGATGCCGACCTCGTGCAGCCGGTCCTCGGCCTGGCGGCCGTCGAGCTGCGAGCCGACCAGGTCGACCAGGACGAGGTGCACGTCCGTGCCGCCGGTGAGGACCTTGACGCCCGCCTCGGCCATGTCGGCGCGGCCCAGCCGCTCGGCCAGGATGCGGGCGCCCGCCACGGTGCGCTGCTGGCGCTCGCGGAAGGCCGGCTCGCCGGCCTGCTTGAGCGCGACGGCCTTGGCCGCGATGACGTGCTCCAGCGGACCGCCCTGGAGACCGGGGAAGACCGCGGAGTTGATCTTTTTGCCGTACTCCTCGCGGGCCAGGATCAGCCCGCCGCGCGGCCCGCACAGCGTCTTGTGGGTGGTGGTGGTGACCACGTCGGCGAAGGGCACCGGGTTGGGGTGCAGCCCGGCCGCGACCAGGCCGGCGAAGTGCGCCATGTCCACCAGCAGCAGCGCGCCGACCTCGTCGGCGACGGCGCGGAAGGCGGCGAAGTCCAGCTGCCTGGGGTAGGCCGACCAGCCCGCCACGATCATCTTCGGCCGGTGCTCCTTGGCGAGTGCCGCCACCTCGTCCATGTCGACCAGGCCGTCGCTGTCGCGGACGTGGTAGGCGACCGCGTTGAGGACCTTGCCGGAGTAGTTCAGCCGCATGCCGTGGGTGAGGTGGCCGCCGTGCGCGAGGTCCAGGCCGAGGATGGTGTCGCCCGGCGACAGCAGCGCGAAGTACACGGCCGTGTTGGCCTGCGCGCCCGCGTGCGGCTGCACATTGGCGTGCTCGGCGCCGAACAGCGCCTTGGCGCGGTCGATGGCCAGCTGCTCGACCACGTCGACGTACTCGCAGCCGCCGTAGTAGCGGCGGCCCGGGTAGCCCTCGGCGTACTTGTTCGTCAGGACCGAGCCCTGCGCCTCCAGCACCGCCCGCGAGGTGAAGTTCTCGGAGGCGATCATCTCCAGCGTGTCGCGCTGCCGGCCCAGCTCGGCCGCGACGGCCGCCGCCACGTCCGGGTCCACCTCCGACAGTGTCGCGTCGTGGCCGCCGCCCAGCGGGTCGGTCATGGTGTCGCTCCCTCTCACTCGGAGTCCCCGCCGGTGATCTCGGCGTACTGCTCGGCCGTGAGCAGGTCGTCGGGGGCGGCGCTGAGGGAGACCTTGAACAGCCAGCCCTGGCCGTAGGGGTCGGAGCCGACCAGCTCGGGGTCGTCGACCGCGTTCTGGTTGATCTCGGCGACCTCGCCGCTGACCGGCGCGTAGACGTCGCTCACCGATTTGGTGGACTCCACCTCACCGCAGGTCTCGCCCGCCGTCACGGTGCTGCCCACCGCCGGCGGTTCGACGTAGACGATGTCGCCCAGCTGCTCGGCGGCGTAGGCGGTGATGCCCACGGTCGCCGTGTCGCCGGAGACCGCCACCCACTCGTGCTCGCTGGTGTAGCCCAGCTCGGCGGGGATCTTGGTATCCATGATGTGCTCCCGGTAAGTCTGGCACGGCGCCCGGCTGCCCGGGGCCGCTCCGCGGACGGTTCTGTTCGGGTCGGGGTCAGCGCTCGCGCCGGTAGAAGGGCAGCGGCACCAGGTCGACGGGCTCGGCGCGGCCGCGCACGTCGACGGCGAGGCCGTCGGCGCCCGGCTCCACGGGCAGGTCGGCCGCGATGTAGGCCATCGCGATCGGCCGGCCCAGGCTCGGCGAGGGGGCGCCGCTGGTGACCTCGCCGACCCGCCGGCCTTCGTACAGCACCGGGTGGCCGTGCCGGGGCGTGCGGCGGCCGCGCCCCGCCAGCCCGACCAGCCGGGCGGCCGGGCCGGACTCGGCGCGCAGCGCCAGGGCGTCGCGGCCGACGAAGTCGCCGGGCTTGTCCAGCCGGACGACCCGGCCCAGGCCCGCCTCGTACGGGGTGACCTCGCGGGTCAGCTCGTTGCCGTACAGCGGCATCCCGGCCTCCAGCCGCAGGGTGTCGCGGGCGGACAGCCCCGCGGGCACCAGCCCCTCGCCCGCGCCGGCCCGCGTCAGCGCCTCCCACAGCGGTTCGGCGTCGGCGGGGGCGCAGAACAGCTCGAAGCCGTCCTCGCCGGTGTAGCCGGTGCGGGCCAGCAGCACCGGGCGGCCGTCGACCTCGGCGCGGTGGCCCGCGTAGTAGCCGACGCCGTCCAGGTCGGTGGCGGTGAGCCCGGCCAGGATCGCCGCGGCCCTCGGGCCCTGCACGGCGAGCAGCGCGTGCTCGTCGGAGCGGTCGGCGACCTCGGCGGCGAAGCCGGCGGCGCGGTGCGCCAGCTCCTCGCGGACGGTCGCGGCATTGGCGGCGTTGGCCACCACCAGGTAGTCGTCCTCGGCGAGCCGGTAGACGATCAGGTCGTCGATGACGCCGCCGTCGGCGGCGGTGATCATCGTGTAGCGGGCCTTGCCCGGCTTCAGCGCGGACAGGTGGCCGACCAGCGCGTAGTCGAGCAGCTCGGCGGCCTGGGCGCCGGTGACGGCGATCTCGCCCATGTGGGAGAGGTCGAAGAGCCCGGCCGCCTCTCGGACGGCGCGGTGCTCGGCGGTCTCGCTGCCGTAGCGCAGCGGCATCGACCAGCCGGCGAAGTCGACCAGCTGGGCGCCCAGCCGCCGGTGCACGGCGTGCAGCGGAGTGGCCCGGGGGGACGGAGCGTCCGATGGCGTCGGGGTCATGGGAAGCGGCTCCTGGAGGACTCGGCGCGCGGTGCTGACGCCGCCATCCTCCCCCTCTGTCATCGGAGCCTGAGAGCTTCACGCGCGTCCCGGCGTGGCGGGACGGCGCTTGCACCTTCGGCGAGGGGCGTCGGACCCCTGCTTTCCAGAGCTGCCTCGTCCGCGCGGTCCAGCGGCCTGAGAGGTTCCGGGGAGGATTTGCTCCTTCGGCGGTCCGGGCTGGCGGCCCGGACACTCTCCCGCACGGGGTCGTCGGCTGCCCGCCAGCGTAGCAGCGCCGCCCGCCCGCTCCCAGGGGGTGCGCCCGTCCGGGTCCGGGGCGGCGCGCCCTACAGCATCACGCCGAGCAGCAGGGCGCCGATGGCGCTCAGGCCGCTGAGCGCGCCCCAGATCGCCTTGCCGCGGCGCGAGGAGACGTACATGTGCAGGAGTGCGGCGACACCTGAGAGCAGCACCACGGCGATCTTGATCTCCAGGATGCGGCGGTAGCCCTCGGCCACGTCGAAGCCGCCGACGGCCAGCAGGTTCCACACCCCGGTGACCAGCAGCACGGCGAAGGCCGTCCACGCCACGACGTTGAAGCGGCGGGCCGCCTCGCGCGGCGCGCCCTCGTGGCGGCGCAGCACCGGGAGCAGGAAGACGAGGGTCAGCTGGCCGCCGACCCAGACCGTGGCGGCCAGGACGTGCAGGAAGACGCGGATGATGTCCAGAGCGTGCATGCGCCCATTGTCCCGGCCCGCTCGCGCCGCCCGTCCCGGGGTGGGCGGCGGCGGGCGGCCGGGCTCAGCTCCGGTTCATCGGGAAGGTGACGGTGCCGTCGGAGTCCGGGCCGTGCCAGATGATGACCAGGCGGCCGCCGGTGAGGACGAGGTCGGCGCCGGTGTGGGTGGCGCAGGGCGGGTCGGTGTGGCCGGCTGTGGTGCTGTAGCCGTCGCCGGAGTCCCCGGAGAGGGTCAGCGTGATGGTGCACGAGCCGTCGGTGGCGGCCAGGGTGGCGGAGGTGGCGCCCTCGGCCAGCTCCATCGTGAAGTCGCGGGCCCCGGCCGCGGTCTGGCCGGCGCCCACCCAGGTGCCGACGTAGTCGCCGTCGAAGCCCCGGGAGGCCGTGCCGCTGCCCGCGCCCCTGGAGTCCTCTTCCTCTTCTTCCTCGACCTCGACGACGCTGGAGCCGGACACACTGGTCCCGCCGCCCAGGTCGGGGGCGGGGCTCCGCGAGGCCCCGCCGGTCGGCTCGCCGCCCGAGGCGGCGGCGGGCGAGGCGGGCGGCAGCTCCTGCCCGGCCTGCACCACCGGGCTGCCGCCCTCGGCGCCGCCCCCGGCGCCGAGGTAGTAGGCGCCGCCTCCGACGGCGGCGGCCAGCAGCAGCGTGCCGAGCACACCGGCCGCCACCGCCGCCGGCCGGCGCCGCCGGCGTCCGCCCGGCCCGTCGCTGGGCAGCGTGTCGGCCTCGCGGCCGGCGGGCTCGGGCTGCGCGGACGGGCCGGTGGGCGCGGCCGCCCCGGTGCCGCGGCCGGGCGGCAGCGGCGCGGGGCCGCCCGCGTCGGCGCGGGCCGGGGCGGCGGGCGGGAAGGCGGGGGGCGGAGCGGTCGGCGCCTCGGCGGCGACCGGCGCCGCGAGCACGGGCGTGGCGCCGCGGCGGCCGCGCAGCAGGGACATCAGCACGTCGTGCGAACTGGGCCGGGCGGCGGGGTCCTTGCTCAGGCAGGACGCCACCAGGGCGCGCAGCGGGCCGTCCAGTTCACCGAGGTCGGGCGCGGAGTGCATCACGTGGTGCATGACCGCGGGCAGGGAGTCGCCGGCGAAGGGGGCGCGGCCGGTGGCGGCGAAGACCATCACCGCGCCCCAGGAGTAGACGTCGGCGGCCGCTCCGACTGCGGCGTGCGGGGCCATCTGCTCGGGCGCCATGAAGGCCGGGGTGCCCACGATCGAGCCGGTGAAGGTGCCGCTGTCGGCGATCCTGGCGATTCCGAAGTCGATCACGCGCGGGCCGTCGGCGGCGATCAGCACATTGGCCGGCTTGAGGTCGCGGTGCACGATCCCGGCCTCGTGGATGGCGACCAGTGCGGTCGCCGTCGCCACCGCGAGCCGGTTCAGCGCCGCGCCCCGGCGCGGCCCGTCGGTCCGCACGGACTCGCTCAGCGAGGGGCCCGAGACGTACTCGCTGGCGATGTAGGGCGGGTCGTGGTCGAAGTCCGCCCGCACCACCTGCGCGGTGCAGAAGGACGCCACCCGCTGCGCCGCGGCCGCCTCGCGCACGAAGCGCTCGCGGTGACCGGGGTCGCGCATGCCCAGCGCGGACAGCACCTTGACCGCGACCTGCTCTCCGTCCGGGGCCTCGCCGAGGTAGGCCACGCCCTGGCCGCCCTGCCCGAGCCGGGCCAGGATGCGGAAGCCGCCCACCTCGCGCGGGTCTCCAACGAGCAGCGGCTGGCCGACAGACATGCGGAGGCTCCCGGGGGGATGGTGGGTGGTCAACGCGCATCGAGCCCTCCGGCCGGCGCGCCTACCAAACGAACCTACCGAAACCGGACGGTGGCCCGGTGGCCGGTCCGGAGAGTTCCCGGTGTCCGGAACAGGCCGAACAGCAGGTCGGCCGCCCGGCTCCCCGCCGCGGCGGCACCGCGGTCCTGCCACACTGACCGCATGAGCGCTGATGCCCGGGCGCGCCTCGACGCCCTCGACGAGAAGATCATCGCGCTGCTGGTGCGCGACGGCCGGGCCGGCTACGCCGCGATCGGCGCCCGGGTCGGCCTGTCGGCGCCCGCCGCCAAGCGGCGGGTCGACCGCCTGGTCGGCACCGGCGCCATCACCGGCTTCACCGCCGTGATCGACCAGGCCGTGCTCGGCTGGAGCACCGAGGCCTACGTGGAGCTGTACTGCTCGGGGCAGCCGGCGCCCTCCCTGCTGGCCCGCAGCCTGGCCGCCATCCCCGAGGTCGTGTCGGCCAGCACCGTCACCGGCGACGCCGACACCCTGCTGCGGGTACGCGCCGCCGACGTGCGCCACTTCGAACGGGTCCTGGAACGGCTGACCGCGCTGCCGTACGTCGAGCGCACCCGCACCACCCTGGTGCTCTCCCCCCTGTTCGAGCGCCCCGCCCCGGCCGCCGAGCCGCCGACGGGGTAGCCGCGGTCAGCCGGACGGCGGCTCGGCGCCGTTTTCTTCGGCTTCACGGGTGGCGCGCTCGTCTTGGCAGATCCGCCGATAGTGCTCAACCGACTCACGTACCTTGGAGTGGAGTGCCGGATCAGCCGCCAAGGCGGCGTGATGACAGCCACGCCACCACCGACACACGATCAGCATCCCGGAACGTCGGCATCCGCGTGGTCAGGTCCTTGCCGAAAAAGATCCACGCCTCGTCGAAAGGGTCATTGAGCGCAGGATAGGGATTCGGCTCGTCGTCGTCCTCATCAGGGCCGAGCGCCGCCATGAACGCCAGGGAGTGCTCCAAGGCGGCAAGCGCCACGCTCCGCTGGTCCGCCGTGGCCGACAAAGCCGTCAGCGCATCCCGCCGCTGGATCGAGTCCGACAGACTCCATGGCACCGGAAGCCCACGAAACACCTCAGGCAAGAGCGATCGGTTCACTCGATACCGCCCTCCTGGGCTTCACGGGCGGCGCGCTCGTCCTCGCAGATTTCGCGGTAGTGGGCGGCCTCCGCGCGGGTCTTGGGATGGAGAGCCGGGTCGTCGGCCAGCGCGGCGAAGTACTCCAGTTCGCGATCGTGACCGAGAGACCAGATGACGCCGATGGGTTGCATCGCCTCACGCCAGGGCAATCTAGGAATCGCCGACTTCAGCAGCGCCACGAAGCGCTCCCGGTCCCGCACCAGCGCTGGATCCTCCGATGGATCACCATCGCGGAAGGCGGCTTGGAGCCAGCGCACGGCGCTTGCACTCAACCCGATGGCTTTGCCATTGGCCCAGAGGCGGCTCAGGTCGTCCACGACGGCGTCAGGAGGCTCGGCCCACCGCTCACCGAACAGCAGCTCGGTGTCGATCGACGACAGCCACGCCACCACCGTCGCACGATCAGCATCACGAAACGTCGGCATCCGCGCCGTCAAGTCCCTGCCGAAGAAGACCCATGCCTCATCGAAATGATCATTGAGCGCGGGATACGAATTCATATCGTCATCCTCCGCATACGGGCCGAGCTGCACCGTATACGCCAAACCGCGTTCCAGAGCAGAAAGAGCCACAGCACGCTGATCCGGAGTGGCAGGCAGCCGTTCCAGTGCATCGCGCCGCTGAACCGGATCGGACAGACACCATGGCACTGGAAGCTCGCGCAGCACCTCAGGCAGAAGCATTCCATTCACAAGAAATCAACTCCATAAGGTCGCAGGAACTCACGCGCAGCACTCAATGTTGGCAAATTCTGCGCGAACCAGCCACCAGGTCCACCAGGAAATTCTCGTCCGTTGTCAACGTATGCACGGAAGGTGGCGTCGAAGATCACCTGCAACTCATCCGGCATGAGAACGCGCTCTTCGATGCACACCGGAATACCGTTGACGATCAACCTTTCGATCGCATATCTTTCCTCGCTCTCCGGACGCATCCGACTGAATACCCCGGTCCAACCATTTTCAGTGGCAATGTGAACCTCCACCCGTCTCATGTCCGGATCGGCCCCCCGCCACTCCAGCATCCGGTCCAACTGATCGGGATCCTTCCGCATCTTGTCCGCGAGCGTCTGAGCCGTCGCCTTGACCTCGGCCAGGTTGACGACGCGGTCAGCGGTGACGTACACGAGGTCGGCCTGGGGGACCGGGGCGATGTCGCCCAGGACCACTCCGTTGCCGAGGTCGATGCGCTCGCCCCTGCGGGCGTCCAGGGCGATCCTGCCGCCCTCGGCGAGTCTCGCGTCGCCCAGCAGGCGCCCGGCGGCGCGCAGTTCCGCCGCGGCGCCCACCGCGTGGGCGGTCTCGCCGCCGGCGAACTGCCGCAGCAGGCCGGTGAAGATGTCGTCGCGGCGGCGGGGGGAGCCGGCCAGGCGGTCCGAGCGCTCCAGGTTCGCGAGGTCGCGGGCCACCTGGTGGGCCGGGACATCGGACCTGCCGAACAGCGCGGCCGCATCGGGAAGGGCGCCCAGGCGGTGCGCGGTCCGCGCGACGACCGTCCAGTCCCCGCGGCTCTCGCAGTCAGGCGCTTCCGCTCCGTCGAGGCGCGCCGACCAGACGTCCACCACTGCGGCGAGGTCCGGGCCCTCCCCCACCGGACCACCGAAACTGCTCTGGTCGTCGGCCGACTCGACCTCGGCCGCGAGCCGACGGAACACCGCGCGGTCGTCGTCGGTCAACCGGGGTCCGGCCCCAATGCCGCTCCGGGGTTCCCCGGACTCAGCCGGATGATCACCGACAGGGAGGGTGTCCGCCGGATCTCCCGGACGGGCGCCGCCGCGCCGCGCGTCCGGAGCCGCCGCCGGACCGCCGCCGGCAGGCCCCCGGTCCGGCGCGTCGTCCGGACGGTCGCCGCCCTCACCCGTCCAGCGGTCCATCCCGCCCACGCGACCCTCCACCCACGCACACCGGCGAAGCTGAGCGTACAACCACGGCCACCCGGCGTATACGCGTTTTCGCCGTCCCGCGAGGCAGCCCGGGCGCCCGGCACGCACCCGCCGGAGGCCATGGGCACCGGCGGCCGTGGCACCCCCGCGGACGGGCGCAGGAGCCGCCGACTCGCGGCACGCATGCCGCCCGGCCGACGCGGTGGCGGCGCACTCCCCCACGGCCGCGGGTGCTGTCATGAGCCGACGCAAGGATCAGCCGCGAGATCAGTCAAAGACACAAGAAAAGAACGTGATCACGCAGGTATACGTGCTTGGTCAGCTGGACCTCGCGCTCATATCTTTCAGTTGTGACCACTCCTTCCGCGCCGGCCACCGCGCCGCCGGCCACCGCCCCGGCGCCCGCCGCTCCGGCGAGCGTCCGCCGTGCCCGCACGCGGCACTTCCTGATGTGCCCGCCGACCCACTTCCGGGTCGACTACGCCATCAACCCGTGGATGTCCACCGGCAGCCCCGTGGACGCTGCGCTGGCGCTGCGGCAGTGGGAGGGACTGCGCGCCGTCTACCAGGAGCTGGGTCACCGGGTCAGCGAACTGGTCCCCGACCCGGCGCTGCCCGACATGGTGTTCACCGCCAACGGCGCCGTCGTCCTGGACGGCGTCGCCTACCGGGCCCGGTTCCGGCACGCCGAGCGGGCCGCCGAGGCCGACGCGCACGCCGCCTGGCTGACCGCGTCGGGCTTCGAGGTGCGCGGCGGCGAGCGGATCAGCGAGGGCGAGGGCGACTTCGCGGTCACCGAGGGCGCCATCCTGGCGGGCACCGGTTTCCGCACCGAGCCCGGCGCGGCGCTGGAGGCCCAGGAGGTCTTCGGCCGCCCGGTGATCGGGCTGCGCCTGGTCGACCCGCGCTACTACCACCTCGACACGGCGCTGTTCGTGCTGGACGACGGCGCGGACGGCGGCCCGGCCGACATCGCCTACTACCCCGGTGCCTTCTCCGACGCCAGCCTGCGGGTGCTGCGCCGCCTCTTCCCCGACGCCCTGCTGGCCACCGAGGACGACGCGGCCGTGTTCGGCCTGAACGCCGTCAGCGACGGCCGCAACGTGGTGCTGCCCGCGCCGGCCGTGCGGCTCGCGGCGCGGCTGGCCGAGCGCGGCTACCACCCGGTCCCGGTCGACATGGGCGAGTTCGTGAAGGCGGGCGGCAGCGTCAAGTGCTGCACGCTGGAGGTGCGCGGCTGACGGGCCGCGCTCAGACCACCCTGCGGCGCGCCTCGGCGCGGGGCTCGGCCAGCCGGATGCGCACCTGTGCGGGCAGCCTGCGCAGCTCCATCGCGCCGCGCAGCCGCGCCAGGCCGTCATCGCGCAGCCGCTGCCAGACCTCGGCCACGTCGGCGTCCTCGTCCACCACCAGGTCCATCCGCACCCGGGGCGCCCGCTCGGCACCGATGAGCCGGGCGCGGGCCCGTTGGACCCCCGGGTAGCCGTCCGCCTCGCGCTCGACGGCATCGGTCGCCGCCGAGGACGGCAGCACGGTGCGGCCGCCGCCGGCGTCCGGCTCGACCTCGATCCGGCGCACCGACTCGGTGCGCGCCTGCACCAGCAGCCAGCGCAGCCCGAGCAGCGCCAGCACGACGCAGACCGCCGCAACCGCGTACCAGAACCAGGGCTGCGCGGCCAGCGCCCGCGCCTGCGGGCCGAGCACCGGGCGCGCGGCCCGCTCCGGGCCGAAGACGCCCAGGCCCAGCGCCAGGCCGGCGCCGCCCGCCGCGAGCAGCACCGCCCCGCCGAGTGCGAGACCCCACCTGTTCCCCCGTGCCGACCTGCGCAGCCTGCTCATCGAACGCTCTCCCTCGCCCGGCCCCGGCGGCTCAGCCCGACAGGGTCACTCTGCGTCACCAGGCTCCCACCTGGCGGTGCGCCGGGTACGCACTTTGACCGAGACGTGCAGCGGCCGGGCCGGCGCGAGCGCGGTCACCCGGCCGCGCACCGCCTCGCGGACCTGGCTGCGCAGCCGGTCGGGGGTGCGCAGGTCCGTCGAGACGACGACCAGGGCGCGCGTGCCGGCCAGCCGGACCTTGGCGGAGCGCACGCCCCACACGCTCTCGGCCGCGGCGGCGAGCGCGCGGCGCACCGCGCCCGGCGACAGGCCCACGACCAGGTCGGGATCGGCCGTCTCGACCGCCACCCAGCGCGGGCGCCCCGGGACGAGGGCCAGCAGGATCAGACCCAGGCCCACCAGCATCAGCACCACGCAGGCCGCCAGCACGGGCGGATCGCGCCAGGTCGCGGTGCGCAGGTAGCCGTCGGCCGCCTGGTAGGGCAGCGCGTGCAGCGGCCGGCCCACCAGCGCGGAGATGACCTCGGCGGCGGCCAGTACCGCGATGGCCGTCAGCACGATCGCCGCCACCGTGGCCGGAACGGTGCGGTGCGGCCGGAAGGCGTGCCGGGCCGCGCGCCGCGCGGAGCGCACCCGGGCCGGGGAGACCACGCCCGAGCCGCCGGGGCGCGGCGACGGCAGCGGCCAGCGCGCGGTGTCGCGTTCGGTCGCGGTCATCGCGCCCCACCCCCTCTGCGCTCGGGCGGGCCCGGCAGGTACCGGTCCACCCGGATGTCGACGTGGCGCACCTTCATCCCGGTCAGCGTGGACAGCCGGTCGGCGACGCGCTCGCGCACCCGCCGGCTGACCTCGCGCACCGGCTGCGGATAGACCAGCGAGACGCCGAGCCGGACCGACACCGCGCGCCCCCGCACGGTCGCCGTCGCCTTGGCTCGGCCGCCGCGGCGCGGCGCGCGGGCGGTGCCGTCGACCTCCGTCACGGCCTGCGCCGCGATCTTCTCCACCACCCGCGGGGCGATCACCGTCACCCCCCGGTCGGCGGCGCGCCGCACGGCGGTCCGCGGAGCGGTGCCGGGGCGGCGGGCCGGCGCGGTGGCGGTACCGATCGAGCTCACCGCCGCCTCACCCCCGCCGCCCGAACAGCTGGGCCACGTCCAGTTCCCCCTGGACGATCCGGCCGGCCAGGAAGCCGACCACGCCGAGCGCCAGCACGACCAGGAAGCCGGTGAAGCCGCCCAGGATCCCGGCGAAGCCCAGGGCCGTGCCGTAGGCCAGTCCGATGACCGGCCAGGACAGTGTGCCGTTCAAGGTTCACTCCTCACTGCTCGTCGGTCGGGGGCGGCGGGTGGAGCGCCGCCGCGGGCTGCGTGCCCGTGCCTGTCGGTACCGCGTTGTTCTCCTGGTGCGCGCGTCCGCACGGCGGCGCCTGTCGGACGCGGCCCCGCGCACCTCGGCGCGGCCCGCGCTGCTCGTGCGCCCACCCCGACGGCGCTCCACCGCCGGTGCGCACGTACCCGCACGGCGGCACCCGTCGGACGCGGCCCCGCACTCCAGCGCAGCCGCGCGCCGAGGCGTCCGGACCGCCGCCGCGGCCGGGCTGCCCGTGCGGCGCGGGTGCGCGGCTCACTGCGGGCTCCGCGGCGCCGGGGTCGCCGGGGCGGCGACGATGTCGCCGATGCCGACGTCCACCCGGCGTCCGGGGACCTCGGCGGCCACCGCGGCCCGGACCTGCTCGGCGATCTCCGGCAGCGGGCGGCCGTAGCGGGCCACCACCCACACCTCGACCGCGTCCGCGCGCACGGCGACCCCGGTCAGCCGCTCCCCCGGCAGGTAGGTGGCGACGGCGCCGTACGGCCCGCCCGAGAGCCGGGCCACGTCGGGGCACGAGCGCGCCCGCGCGCCGATCCGGGCCGCCAGGCCCTCGTCCTGCTCCGCCATACGCCCGGCCCGCTACTGGACCCGCGAGGAGCGCGCGTCGTCGTCGGACTCGGAGTCGTCGCCGGGCAGGTGGATGTCGTCAACCGTGACGTTGACCTCGGCGACCTCCAGTCCGGTCATCCGCTCCACGGCGGCGATGACATTGCGCCGCACTCCGGCCGCCAGGTCGGGGATGGCCACGCCGTACTCGACCACCAGGTCGATGTCGACGGCCGCCTGCCGCTCCCCCACCTCTACCGAGACGCCCTGGTTGACGCCGGTGCCGCCGGTGCCTGGCAACCGGTCGCGGACGGCGCCGAGCGCCCGGGCGGCGCCGCCGCCCATCTTGTACACGCCGCCGACCTCGCGCGCCGCCATCCCGGCGATCTTGGCGACGACGTTGTCGGCGATGGAGGTGCGGCCCTGTGTGGCGGCCGACGACTGATCGCCGCGGGCGGTGCCCGCACGCTGCGTGCCGCTCTCCGTCTTGGTGTCGGTCATCGCTGTCCCCCGGTCGCTGCTCGGCCTTGAAGTTTTCGGCGGTCTCGCCCGTCGACCGTCCGCGCGCGGGCGCCGCCGCGATCCGGACCGGACGTGGCGAGAGCACTCATCCCACCGATGCACACTCTAAGCACCGAATCGGTCACAGAACGTAGGACTCGCTGCTCATGGTGGAGATTCGGCCCGGCATTGAGCGCGCCGGGGCGTGCCCGTGGCGCGTCGCGCCCTCCCGGGGAACGAGGGGCGGCCGATGCCTAGGGCGTTCGGGCGCGCGGACGGCCGGGCCCGGCGGCCGGGCCCGTGGCGGCGGCCCGGCCGGCGCGTCGGCGTCGGCTCAGCGGAAGACCACCGTCTTCGCGCCGTTCAGCAGCACCCGGCGCTCGACGTGCCAGTTCACCGCGCGGGCCAGTGCCAGGCACTCCAGGTCGCGGCCGAGCGCGGCGAGCTGGTCGGGGGTGTGGGTGTGGTCGACCCGCGCCACCTCCTGCTCGATGATCGGCCCCTCGTCGAGGTCGGCGGTGACGTAGTGCGCGGTGGCGCCGATCAGCTTCACGCCGCGAGCGTGCGCCTGGTGGTAGGGGCGCGCCCCCTTGAAGCTCGGCAGGAAGGAGTGGTGGATGTTGATGATCCGTCCCGAGAGCTTGGCGCAGAGGTCGGAGGAGAGCACCTGCATGTAGCGGGCCAGCACCACCAGGTCGACGCCGTAGCTGTCGGCCAGTTCGAGCAGCCGCGCCTCGGCGTCGGGCTTGGTCTCGGGGGTGACCGGGACGTGGTGGAAGTTCACCTGGTACGAGGCGGCCAGCGGCTGGAGATCGCGGTGGTTGCTGACCACGGCGGCGATCTCGATGTCCAGCATCCCGCTCGACTGCCGGTACAGCAGGTCGTTCAGGCAGTGCCCGAGCTTGGAGACCATCACCAGCACCCGGGGCCGCGAGGTGCGCGCCCGCAGCTCGCCGTCCATGCCGAACTCGGCCGCCAGCGCCGCGAAGTCGGCCCGCAAGGCGTCCTCGCTCACGGCGGGGTCCTCGGCGATCAGCTGCACCCGCAGGAAGAACCGCCCGGCGATGCGGTCGCCGTACTGCTGGCTCTCGGTGATGTTGCATCCGTGGTCGGCGAGGAATCCGGAGACGGCGGCCACGATGCCCCGGCGGTCCGGGCAGGACAGGGTCAGCACGTACTCACGGTCACTCATCACGGCTCCTGGGGGGATTGACCAGCGATTTCGCATTCTAGTTCGCCGACGCGCCCGGAGTGGCCGGATCGCGCGGCCAGCGACGGGACCCCAGGTGACGGCAGGCCGACGGCCCCCGCGCCGAAGGGCGCGGGGGCTGGTGGGCGGGGGTGGTCAGTTCGGGGTGTCGTCGGTGAGGCGTGGGAGGGCGAGGGTGAATCCGTGGAGTTGGTGGGTGTCGGGCTGGTGGGTGGGGGTGAGGTGGCGCAGGGTGATCCAGGCGGGTTCGGTGGGGTGGGCGGTGCTGTGGGCCAGCAGCCAGGTGCGGAATTCGTTGCCGAGGGCCTGGACCATCAGATCGGTGATCGTGGCCAGATAGTGGGGGTCGGCGGTGGGCTCCACAGGGATGGCGTCGGAGCCGGGCGGTGTGGTGGTCACCCACAACACGAAGCACTGCTCGGGTGGTGCGGGCAGCACGGGCGACAGCATCGGGTCGGGATAGGTGGCCGGGCCGATGTGGGGCGGGGTGGGTGGGGTCATGATTGGTCGTCCTTGTGTGTGTCGGGGTCGGATCGGTCGGGGTCGGCTTGCTGGTCGAGCAGGGCCCGGACGTCCTCAGCGGTGTAGCGGCGGTGCCCGCCCAGCGTGCGGATGTAGGTCAGGCGCCCCTGACGGGCCCAACTGGACACCGTCTTGGGATGCACGCGGAACAGATGTGCCACCTCTTGGGCGGTCATGAGTTCGGGCAGCTCGCCCTGAAGCTCTTCGGGCAGCGGCGGACGTTCGGGAAGCCGTGCGGGATCGAAGTAGTAATGGCCGCTGACGAACACCGCGTAGACCTGCTCGGCCTCGGCCATCTCCTTCAAGGTCTCCGGATGCCGCCCTGACAGGCGGGCGGCCTCTCCCAGCGGCACCAGAGCGGGAACGGGCATACAGCGGTCCTCGGGAACGGGGCATGCGGGAGCATGGCCACGGTGAGCGGGGTGGATGGTGGTCCCGGCCGCGGGGGGAGCCTCCCCATCGGGCCGCCGCCCCATCGGGGCAGGTCGGGGTCTGACGGCCGCTCGACCCTCGCGGCCGGGACGATCAGGGGGCGCCGCGCCGGGTGGGCGGCGACGGCGAACGGTGCAGTTCGAAGAAGACGGTGCGCCCGGTGGCATCGGCCCGGTCCCCGAAGGCGTCGGCCAGCTCCGCGACCAGGGCCAGGCCCCGGCCTCTGGTGTCCTCGGGGCCGCTCATCGCGTAGCGAGGGCGCGCCCCGGTGCGGTTGCCCGCGTCCTCGCACTCGACCCGCACCCGCTGCGGACCGCACCGGACCCGCAGCCGGAACCAGCCACCGGCCTCGCCCGAGGCGGTGTGCGCGAGTGAGTTCGTGGCCAGCTCCGACACCAGCAGCACCGCCGTATCGGCCGGCTCGCCGGTGAGGTCCGCAAGCGCCAGCACTCCCCGGACCCAACGCCGCGCGGCGCCAACCGACGCGGGCACCCCCGGGAACGCGTGCACGGCCGCGCCCAAGGCCGGGGACATCACACCGCCGATGGTGATCACCGCACGGCCGTCCCGGCCAAGGCGTCGACGCGCTCGCGCGGCGCCTGCGCGGACGCGCGCTCGTGGGCGAGCAGGTAGGGGCGGACCATCGCCGGACGTCCCTGCGGAACGTGCTGGTCGAGCGGGAGCCATTCGGTCGTCTCGCCGATGGAGGCGCAGCGCGCGACCGGCGGCCAGGCGGGCGCCCGGTCCGGCATCGGGTGCCGGGCGGAGCGCACCGCTCGCGCAGTTCGCCGAATATGCCGCATACCGGACAACAGTCCGCTGCACACGCGGATGAATCGGTCAATCGAATTCATCTGGCGCCACTCCTTTTGGCCGATTTGATGATCACACCCCCGATCCTCGGCCATCACGGGGGATTCGCGTGTCCGAAGCATTGCACGGTGTCCGGCACCACTCCTAGCGTCCGTGATCATCTGGCGGACTATTGAGGATGCCATGAGTCTAATTGTGAATTCCACTTGTGATCTTCGCACCCTCATGGTGCCATGAGGCATGGCTACAGACCGGAACCCCAACGCGGTCAAGTGGGGACGTGAATTGAAGCGCGTGCGTCGTCGCGCCGGGCAGTCTCAACACCAGGTGGCACGGGCTGTCGGATGTACAACGAGCCATATTTCGAACCTTGAGATCGGCCACCGGAGCCCGCCCCCGGAACTGCTGCAAGCTCTGGACGAAACACTAGGATCAAACGGACAACTCATCGAATACTGGGAGCAGTTGACTCGCGACGCGCGGCCCGCTTGGCTCGAGGAGTTGGGAGTCGAGATCGAGCAGTCCGACGCGGTGTACGACTACTGCGTTATCACATGGCCGGGATACATGCAGACGCCCGATTATGCCCGCGTACTGGTCGAACAGGCGGTTCCGTGGCTGGCCCCGGAGGAGGCTGAGCGGAGGATCGCGGAGCGAGTCTCTCAGACCCAGCGCATGACGGAGGCCAACCGTCCTATGCTCTGGGTCGTTGCGGATGAGAGCATCCTGTGGAGGCGCTTTGGCGGTGCCTCCGTAACGCGTGATCAACTCGACCACGTCATGCGTCTGGTCGAAGCAGGGCGGGTGCACCTACAGTTCATGCAGGCGGACGCGGAGCACCATCCGGGCAACTCAGGACCGTTCAAACTGCTGAGCAGCACGCGGCGGCCGGACGTGCTGTACACCGAGAGCACTCGTGAAGGGCAACTGGTGACGGATACGGATGACGTTGTGCACTACCGGATGTTGTTCGCCCAGCTGCAAGGCGCGGCGATGCCCGTAGCGGATACCCTTGATCGTCTACGGAACACAGTAGAGAGGCTGAAATGATCACCGAGTGGCACAAGAGCAGCTACAGCAGCGGCGGGTCCAACTGCGTGGAGTTCCGGGAGTCCGAGAACTGCGCCGACGTGCGCGACTCGAAGCACCCCGAGCAGCCCCACCTCTCCTTCTCCCCCGACGCCTGGACCACCTTCACCCAGGCCGTCAAGGACGACCGACTGTAGAACGAACCTCCAACGAAAGAAAGCCTCCGGCCCTCGGCCGGAGGCTTTTTGTACTGTCGTAGCCCTGTGACTCTTTGTCGGCCGCGAATACACTTAACCAACGACGAGCCCAGTAGCGAGGTCGGAATGATCACGGAGTGGCACAAGAGCAGCTACAGCGGCGGCTCAGGAAGCTGTGTCGAAGTCCGCGAGCACACCGACCGCGCCGACATCCGCGACACCAAGAACCCGCAGGCCGGACACATCACCGTCGGCGCCCGGGAATGGAACGCCTTCGTCCGCGCCATCCGCGACGACGCACTCTAGCCCACCCCAGCGGCAGCCGGAATCTGATCAGATGCTCCGCGACGCCGAAGTCGTCTTCCGGTCGGCCCGGGCCTGCCGAATCAACCGTCCCGCTACTATCGGTCACACTGGGGGCGAGGGTGGCTGACGACTTCGGAACGCGGTTGGCTGCGCACATGGATATGCGCGGAATGTCGCTGCTAGTGCTGGCCAAACTGATCCATTTCAATCACGGCTACCTGTCGCGCGCGCAGCGGGAAGTCGAGACCTTCGCGCGAGCTGGCGGAAGCCCTGGATAGCGAACTCGGCGCAGACGGTGCGCTGTTCGAACTGGCCGACACCTGGTCGCAGCTGAACGCCGACGACCGCGACCGGCTGGCGCACGCGATCGACAACCCCACCCGGGTCGATCAGGCGACGGCCGACGCCCTGGCCGGGGTGCTGGCGCACCAGCGGCGGCTGGACGATACCCTCGACCCGGCCGCAATGCTGGCCTCCATCGAATCCCATCTGGCCGTGGCTGACCGCCTAGCTCGCCCGCCAGCAGGGCCGCCACCTGGCCGTCGCCCGCTACTTCCTCGCCGCTTTCCACACTCCCGGAGCGCACCCCGCCCAGCAGGTCGGCGACGGAATCCAAGCCGCCCAAGGGCTGGCCAAACTGGGAGAACGCGCACAAGCCCTGAAACTGCTCGACCTGGTCGACCGCAAAATGCCCAAAGCCGCCCGGCACCCACCCCCCGAAACCGCCTACTGGCTGCTGCCGAACTTCCACGGCCTCAACATCGGCCTCGCCCTCATCGCCCTGGACGAACACACCGACGGCGCCGCCCGGATCAGGCATTCGCTTGCCAATCTCCCCGAAGACCAACAAGGCGCCAACTGGACCATCGAGTACCGCCGAGCGGCCGAACAAGCCGAAGCCGCATGAGGCTATGTGAGGGAGTCGGCATGACACAGGGGGTGGAATCATCGTCCGGCACGGCATGATGCGGCTGCGGCGGCCGCGCGGGAATCTGGTGAAGCGCAATCTCGCCGCTGACGGGCCCGGCTACTCCTTCCCCTCGGCGTCCAGCCAAGAGGTGTGGACGCACCACGTCACCCCCGAGGCGTCGCACCAACCGCTGACGGACCCGCGCATCGCCAAACTTTTGGGCGTTCCGGTCGGCACGTCGGTGCTGCGACGGTTCCGGGTGACCGGGCCCGTGTCCGAGCCGCCGTTCCAGATCAACGTGTCGTGGATCCATCCGCGCGGTGTGGCCGACGCACCCGAGGTCGCCTCGCAGGGCCGGGGCCCAGGTGACTGGCTGTACCGCTTGGAGCGGGCCGGGCACTGGCCGATCAGCTGGGTGGAGTTCCACAGAGCCCGCATGCCTACCAAGGACGAGGCCGGGCTCCTGGAGATCCCGACCAGCCTGCCCGTGCTGGAGATCGTGCGCGTGGGAACCTCAGGCCGCGACGAACAACCCATCGAGGTCACCGAGTACGTCGTGGCCGGCGACCGCGTCGAGACCGTGCACGTCCTGCACCGCGACGAGTCCGCGCAAGCACCATGGCCCGACGTCCCTCGGGAAAGCCGAGACGACAGGAGCCGGTGAGCGTGGCCTTGACCGTTGCAGCCGCCGCCCGCACCCACACCGGCCTGGTCCGCGCCCGCAACGAGGACAGCTGCTACCCGGGCCGCCACCTCTTCGCCGTCGCGGACGGCCTCGGCGGCCACGTCGCCGGAGACGCCGCCAGCGCCGCCGTGATCGCGGCACTGCAACCGTACGACCGTGCGGCGGACCCGTCCGAACTGCCCCTCATCCTCGGAACGGCCGTGCACGCGGCCAACGACGCCCTGCGCGACCGGATCGACGCGGAGCCGGACCTGGCCGGGATGGGCACCACCCTGGTCGCGCTGCTGTGGGCGGAGACGACCTGCGTTCTCGCCAACGTCGGCGACTGCCGCGCCTACCGGCTGCGGCCTGCCGACGACGGCCCCGCGCAGCTGACCCGCCTCACCGAGGACCACACCTACGGCACGCTGCTGGCCGACGCCGCCACCGTGCCAAGACTCCCCGAACGCATCTCCCGCTTCCTCGACGGCCGCCCCGATGGCCGCTCCCCCGACATCACCACCCGCGAGCTGCGCCCCGGCGACCGCTATCTGCTCTGCTCAGACGGCCTCAGCGCAGTCGTGCCCCACACGCTCATCAGCGAAGCGCTCACCGCACCCACCGGCCCCGTCGAAACAACCGACCGCCTCATCGAACTGGCCCTCGACCACGGCGGCCCGGACAACATCACCGCACTCGTCTTCGACGCACACCAAGCGCTTCCTGACTGAACGCGCAACGCCGCTGACCCGACGATCGATGAAAGCCTCTCGCGGCCGGGTGAGGCCGGACCGCATCGTGGCGGTTGACCGCGGTCCGGTCTCGTCCGCTCCCCCATCGGCGTGCCCCGGCCGCAGGCGGGCGAGGGCCGGATGGGCGGCCAGAGAACATGAATGCCATTCACAGCCCGCTGTGGCAAGCTGCCGGGATGGAGCCGCTGCGGGACCGCTATGACCGGGCGACGGCCGGGATCGAGCCGCCGTTCGCCGCCGTCGATCTGGCCGCCTTCCGGGCCAACGCCGCCGACCTGGTGCGGCGCGCGGCCGGGAAACCCGTGCGGGTGGCGAGCAAGTCGGTGCGCTGCCGCGCGCTGCTGACCGACGTGCTGGCCATGGACGGCTTCGCCGGAGTGCTCGCGTTCACGCTGCCCGAGGCGCTGTGGCTGGTGGCCGAGGGCGTCACCGACGACGTGCTGCTCGCCTACCCGACCGCCGACGCCACCGCGCTGCGCACGCTGGCCGACGACCCCCGCGCCGCCGCCGCGATCACCGTCACGGTCGACTGCACCGACCACCTCGACCTGCTGGAGCGCGCCGCCGCGGGCTCGGCGCACACCGCGCCGCTGCGGGTCTGCCTGGACGTCGACACCGGCTGGCTGCCGCTGGGCGG
The DNA here is from genome assembly GCF_003002095.1 of Allonocardiopsis opalescens. Taxonomy (GTDB): domain Bacteria; phylum Actinomycetota; class Actinomycetes; order Streptosporangiales; family Streptosporangiaceae; genus Allonocardiopsis; species Allonocardiopsis opalescens. The sequence goes on from NZ_PVZC01000009.1 coordinate 355,372, forward strand.
CCGGGTACGCGTGGGCGCGCTACGCTCGCCGGTGCGCACCCCCGCGCAGGCGGTGCGGCTGGCCCAAGAGGTGGTGCGGCGGCCCCGGCTGCGCCTGGTCGGCCTGCTCGCCTACGAGGCGCAGATCGCGGGCGTGCCCGACCGGCCGCCCGGCCGTCCGCTGTACGGCGGCCTGGTCCGCTTCGCCCAGCACCGCTCCCGCGTCGAACTCGCCAGACGCCGCGCCGAGATCGTCCGCGCGGTGGGCAAGGTCGCCGAGTTGGAGTACGTCAACGGCGGCGGCACCGGCAACCTCGGCACCGCCGCCCGCGAACGCGCCCTCACCGAAGTCGCCGCGGGCTCCGGCCTGTACGCCCCCACCCTCTTCGACGGCTACCGCGCCTTCACCCCGGTCCCCGCCGCCGCCTTCGCCCTCCCCGTCGTACGCCGCCCCGGCCCCGGTACCGCCACCGTCCTCGGCGGCGGCTACCTCGCCTCCGGCACCGCCGCCCCCGACCGCCTTCCCCGCCCCTGGCTCCCGAGCGGCCTCCACCTGACGGCCGCCGAAGGCGCCGGCGAGGTGCAGACCCCGGTCGTCGGCCCCACCGCCGACACCCTGCGCATCGGCGACCGCGTGTGGTTCCGGCACGCCAAGGCGGGCGAACTGTGCGAGCGCTTCGACCGGCTGCACCTCATCGACGGCGAGCGGGTGGTCCGGACGGTGCCGACGTATCGGGGCGAGGGGCGGACCTTTCTCTGAGGGCGGGCTTGCCGCGATCGAGGGAAGCGGCGGCTATCCCCGCGTCTGCGGGGAGCATCCGGCGATAGAGGCCAAGCCCAGGCCCCGGGCGCTGTGCCATCCCTGCGCGGGGGAGAACTGGATGGGCTGGCCGGTCCCGGCGCACTGCCGGGGACCATCCCCGCGCGCGGGAAGCACGGCCGATGACCTTCTCAACCAGGTCCAGAGCCGGGACCATCCCCCCGCGCGCGGGGAGCACCAGCCGCAGCCACGCGCGAGACCGTTGGTCGAGGGACCATCCCGCGCGCGCGGGGAGCACCAGGTCCGATCCGGCGTGCTCCTGCCAGAGCCGGGACCATCCCCCCGCGCGCGGGGAGCACTCGGGCTACCAGCCAACGGATCGTGACCCCTCGGGACCATCCCCGCGCGCGCGGGGAGCACGCGAGCAGCCCCAGCCGCACCCTGGCCTCCACGGGACCATCCCCGCGCGCGCGGGGAGCACATCAGCACGCTGCCGTCGCGGCCGTAGGCCACGGGACCATCCCCGCGCGCCCCGCGCGCGCGGGGAGCACGCCAGATGATCGCGTAGGCGATGCGTTCCCACGGGACCATCCCCGCGCGCGCGGGGAGCACAGCGACCCGACCGGCACGGCGTAGCGCCACCTGGGACCATCCCCGCGCGCGGGGAGCACCGGTCGGCGCTCGCCGACCTGCCCGCCGCTCTGGGACCATCCCCGCGCGCGCGGGGAGCACATCTGCACGGCGTTCGCGCCCAGCACGAGGTTGGGACCATCCCCGCGCGCGCGGGGAGCACGCCGATCACATGACGGTCGAGCTGCGCGCACAGGGACCATCCCCGCGCGCGCGGGGAGCACCGGCCGGCGGGGTGCCGGGCGAGGACATGGTCGGGACCATCCCCGCGCGCGCGGGGAGCACCGGCCGGCGGGGTGCCGGGCGAGGACATGGTCGGGACCATCCCCGCGCGCGCGGGGAGCACTCGCGGTCGATCACCGACAGGTCGTAGCTGATGGGACCATCCCCGCGCGCGCGGGGAGCACACGTTCAGGTTCGGGCGCCTGGTCGAGGTCGTGGGACCATCCCCGCGCGCGCGGGGAGCACGGCGGCCGGCCTTCCTCGCGGACGCGGCCGCGGGGACCATCCCCGCGCGCGCGGGGAGCACCCGACAATCCCGCCGACAATCCAGGTCAGGATGGGACCATCCCCGCGCGCGCGGGGAGCACCGGTGCTCGGAATGGGGGGCGGGGTCAGACACGGGACCATCCCCGCGCGCGCGGGGAGCACAGCGAATAGGAGTGGTAGAAAATACGGCATCAGGGACCATCCCCGCGCGCGCGGGGAGCACGCCGGGCGCCCTGGTGTCATTGACTGTTGATGGGGACCATCCCCGCGCGCGCGGGGAGCACGAAATAGCCTCCGTACCGATTAGCAAGGTACAGGGACCATCCCCGCGCGCGCGGGGAGCACGCTGCAATATCCTTCTTAGCCCTACTCTGATATGGACCATCCCCGCGCGCGCGGGGAGCACCGGGCCTGAGTCGCGGCCGCGCCGTCGGCGTCGGGACCATCCCCGCGCGCGCGGGGAGCACCCTCGGCGACCTGGGGCGTTATCAGCGGATCACCTCGGTTTTGGCAACTTCTCGAAAATCAGACAAATCACGCACCTGTCTCCGGTCGCCGGTCGGTCCTCGGGAAGGATCGTACGGGCAGGTTCCCGGGGTGGCAGCGTTCGATGTGGCGACGTCCTCTGTCGGCCATCGTTGGCGCTGGCTGCATGGGGTCTTGGTGTGGTGGTCGACAGGTGCTCGTGTGGCGGCGGGACAGAGACTAGCGGCCGCTGCCGAAAGGGCGATCGGGTCGTGCCGTCGCCGTCTCGTGGGGTGCGCTGCTCGGTGTCGCAAGTGACGATGCCGCCCGCCGGTCGGCGGGCGCCGCGGCGGGCGGGCGGCACACCCGCCCGAACGGCCGCCGCCCGCTGCCGGACCCGTCACGGGTCCGGCAGCGGGCGGCGAAAACCCCAGTTCAGCGCCTACGACGCGAGCGCCAGAGGATGTAGACGCCCACGGCGGCGACGGCGGCGCCCGCTCCGATGAGGAGCAGGGTGGGCGGGCCGACGGGGCGGACCTCGTAGTCGGTGCTCACGACCTGGTCGGTGGTGACGCTGCCCGGGGCGGGTTCGATCTCGGTGGTGCGGCCGCGCACCAGCTGCTGGGCGTCGCCGGTGACGAGGCTGGCGACGCTGTCGACGGCGTCCTCGGCGGCGGCGCGGATGCGGTCGACGCCGCGGCGGGCGACCCGCCGGGGGCTGACGCGGTCGGCGATCTCGTCGATCGTCACGGCGAGCTGGGCACGCGTCCGTTCGATGCGCTGCTGAACTTCGTCGGGGTCCTGTGCCGGCATGGAGTGAGTCCCTTCGTCTGCGTGCCCGTCCCAGTCTGGCAGGTTCGGGGCCGGGGTGGGGCGGCGTGACGCGCGGCGGCGGTCAGGCCGCCGCGAGCCGCTGCCGGGCGGCCTTCTCGTCGCGGTCGAAGGCGCGGGTGGCCCGCCACAGGCCGTAGATGATCACGGCCTCGAAGAGCAGCAGCGCCGCGGCCGCTCCGACCGTGAGCACCGGGATGGCCGCCGCCCACAGGCCCGTCAAGAGCGGAGCTACCACGAAGACCACCATCTCAAGCTCGATCCCGCTGACGAGGTGGGTGCGGATGCGATGCCGCAGCATGGCGGCGCGCATCCGCGCGTAGAGCGGGAACCGGGCCGACAGGGTGCCGGGCGCGGGGGTCGGGGGCGCGTCGGCCAGGCCGACCGCCTCGGGGTCGTCGTCGGCCGCGGGGGGCGCCGCGGGCGCGGGCTCGGGGCCGCCGAAGCGCTCGCGCAGCCGCTCGGACCACTCGGCCCGGCGGTCGGCCATGGCGCGGCGCACCTTGGCGGCGTTGAAGGCGCTGAGGTAGCGGATCAGCTCGGCGCCGATGACGACGGATACCAGCCACACGTACAGCACCTCGCCGGTGGCGAGGTACTGGCCGCCCATCAGGCTCGCCGAGCACAGCACCACCCGGACCCGGTCGAGGATGAAGTCGAGCCAGGTGCCGAACATCGAGCCGGTGCCCTTGAGCCGGGCGATCTTGCCGTCCATGCAGTCCAGCACGAAGCTGAAGTGGAACAGCAGCGCGCCCGCGACCAGCCACGGCCAGTCGGCCAGCCAGAAGCAGGCCGCCGAGCCGAGCCCGAGCACCAGCGCGACCAGGGTGAGCTGATCGGGAGTGATCGAGGTGCGGTTGGCCGCCACCTTCACCAGCGGCCCGGCCAGCGGGTCGACCAGCAGCACCGTCCACCAGGAGTCGCGCTTCTTGTAGGTGCGCTCGCGCACCTCGGCGAGGGTGAAGGCGGGGCGCGCGGCGGACGGTTGCGACGGCGGTGGGGCACTGGGCACGGCTGGGTTCTCCCGCGACTCGGCTGGGACGGACTGGGCCGTCCGCGCGGGGGTTCGCGGCGGCCCGGTGACGCATGAGTCTACGGAAGCCGGAACACCGCCCCGTACGGGCTTCGCGGCCGGGTCAGCCCGCGGCGCCGGGCCCGGGCGCCCCCACCAGGTACCGTTCGCGCCGCTCCGTCAGCTCGGCCAGGGCGGCGTCGATCTGCTCGCAGGCGCGCTGGAAGTCGCGGGTGGACAGCCACAGCTTGTAGATGATGACGAGTTCGAAGGCGAGCAGCAGCGCGCCCACGACGGCGACGGTGACCGGGATGGCGGCGGCGGAGAACATGCCGAGCAGCGGCGCGACGATGAAGACGCCCATCTGGAACTCGATGCCGGAGACCAGGTGCGGCCGGATGCGGCGGCGGCGCAGCGCGTCGCGGACGCGGGCGTACCACGGGAAACGGGAGTGGAAGCGCTGCTGGAGGGCGGTCGCCTGCATGCCGCGGACGGTGATCGGCGAGCGCACCGCCGGGGCGCCCGCGGCCGCGTCGGCCGTCGCCTCGAATTCTTCGGCCGCCTCCGCCGCCTCGGCCTCTTCCTCCTGGGCGGTGTCGGCGTCGTCCATCAGCTCGGCCGGGACGGGCTCGTGCGCGCCCAGCCTCCTGGCCAGTTCCTCGATGCGGGCCCGGACCTCGCTGCCGCCCTGGGCCGCGTCGGCGTCGGCGGAGCGCTCGGCGGCCTCGGCCTGGAGCAGCCGCCTGAGCTCGCGCACCGAGCGCTTGAGCCGGCCGCGCATCGCGCCGCGCACCTTGGCGACCTGGAGGGCGTTGAGGTAGCGGAACATGTCGAGGAAGACCACCGCGAGCGCGACCCACAGGAAGACGGCGTCTCCGGTGGCGGCGAACTGGCCGGCCGCCAGCGCGACGGCGCAGATCAGCACGCGCAGCCGGTCGAAGACGTAGTCGAGCCAGGTGCCGAAGAGCGAGCCGGTGCCCTTGAGCCGGGCGATCTTGCCGTCCATGCAGTCCAGCACGAAGCTGAAGTGGAAGAGCACCGCCCCGGCCAGCAGCCAGGGCCAGTCGGCCATCGCGAAGCACACGGCGGCCGCGAGGCCGAGCACCAGGGCGCCCAGGGTGAGCTGGTTGGGCGTGACCGAGGTGCGGTTGGCGGTGATCCGCACCAGGCGCGAGGCCAGCGGATCCACCAGCAGCACCGTCCACCAGGAGTCCCGGCCCTTGTAGGTGCGCTCTCGGACGTCGGACAGGGTGAAGCGCTGCATATCTCGTGGCTCCCACAACGATGACGGATGAAAAGCCGATACGTCACACATGCACAGAGGCGAACGCGGGGTGACGAGCAGATGTACGGAAGCCTACGCCCGCTGGTGACGTGCTTGATCACCATGCGATCGGCGTGTCGGCGCTACGGTGGACACGCGACCGGCCGCCGAATCGGGGCCGGTCCGGTCAGACCACCACGATCCGCCCGCAGGAGGCACCCGGCATGAGCACGGCCGACACCCGGCTGGAGCCCGGCGACACCGCACCCGACTTCACCCTGCCCGACGCCGACGGCACCCCCGTGTCACTGAGCGGGCTGCGCGGGCGGCGGGTGATCGTGTACTTCTACCCGGCGGCCAGCACGCCCGGCTGCACCAAGGAGGCCTGCGACTTCCGCGACAACCTCGCCGAACTCGACCGCATCGGCATCAGCGTGCTCGGCATCTCCCCCGACGCCCCCGCCAAACTGGCCGCCTTCCGCGAGGCCGAGGGCCTGAACTTCCCGCTGCTGTCCGACCCCGAGCGCAAGGCCCTGCACGCCTACGGCGCCTTCGGCGAGAAGAAGAACTACGGCCGCCTCATCCAGGGCGTGATCAGGTCCACCTTCGTCATCGACGCCGAGGGCCGGGTCGAGAAGGCGTACTACAACGTCCGCGCCACCGGCCACGTCGACCGGCTCCGCCGCGACCTGGGACTGTAGCGGCCTGCGCGGGCGGCGCCGTCCGGGTGCCGCCCGCGCCCCCGGTCCGCGGTGGCGCCGGAGCCGGGCGCTTGGCAGGATCGCCGGGTGGCCCATCTCGGACTGGTGACGGTGGTCGTGCGCGACTACGACGAAGCCATCGCCTTCTACGTACGCGCCCTCGGCTTCGAACTCGTCGAGGACACCCGCCTCGGCGGCGGCAAGCGCTGGGTGGTCGTCGCCCCGCCCGGAGCTCGCGGCAGCGCTGTACTGCTGGCCCGCGCCGCAGGCCCCGAGCAGGAGACCAGGATCGGCGACCAGACCGGGGGCCGGGTGGGCTGGTTCCTGAGCACCGACGCCTTCGACCGCGACCACGCGCGCATGCGGGCCGCCGGGGTCGAGTTCGAGGAGGCGCCGCGGCAGGAGCCCTACGGCACGGTCGCGGTCTTCCGCGACCTCTACGGCAACCGCTGGGACCTGATCCAGCCGCGACCGGCACCGGACGGCACCTAGACCGCGCGGCGCCCGCGCGCCCTACCCCACATAACCGCGCGGGTTCTTCGTCTGCCAGCGCCACGCGTCCGCGCACGCGTCGTCGACCGTGCGGCGGGCCGACCAGCCCAGCTCGCGGTTGGCCCGTCCCGGGTCGGCGAAGCAGACCGCGATATCGCCCGGACGGCGCGGCGCCACCTCGTACGGCACCCGGCGGCCCGACGCCCGCTCGAAGGCGGCCACCGCCTCCAGCACCGACGTGCCCGTCCCCGTGCCCAGGTTGAACACCGACAGGCCCTCGGCCGCGTCCAGATGCTCCAGCGCCGCCACATGGCCCAGCGCCAGATCCACCACGTGCAGGTAGTCGCGCACACCCGTGCCGTCAGGAGTGTCGTAGTCGTCGCCGAACACCAGCAGCCGATCCCGCGCACCCGCCGCCACCTGCGCGATGAACGGGAACAGATTGCTCGGCACCCCCTCCGGATCCTCGCCGATCAGCCCGCTCTCGTGCGCGCCGATCGGATTGAAGTAGCGCAGCACCCCGATCCGCCACCCCGGATCCGCCGCCGCCAGATCGCGCAGCACCCGCTCACCCACCAGCTTGGTGCCCCCGTACGGATTCGTCGCCCGCAGCGGCGCCGACTCGTCCACCGGCACCCGGTCCGGATCCCCGTACACCGTCGCCGACGAACTGAACACCAGCCGGCGCACCCCGTGCGCCGCCATCGCCTCGCACACCGACAGCAGGCCGTCCACGTTGTTGCGGTAATAGCGCAGCGGCTCACGCACCGACTCGCCCACCGACTTCAGACCCGCGAAATGCATCACCGCGTCGAAGCGCCACCGCCCGAACACACCCTCAAGCACTCCGCGGTCCGCGCAGTCGCCCACCTCCAGCGGCACCGACGCCCCCGCGATCGCCGCGACCCGCTCCGCCGCCTCACGCCGGCTGTTCCCCAAGTCGTCCAGCAGCACCACATCATGGCCCGCCGCCACCAGCTCCACCGCCGCATGGGTGCCGATATAGCCGCAACCACCCGTGATCAGCACGCGCATAGCCCGCAGTGTAGCCACGGCACCACCCGCCCCCACCCGTACTACGATGAACACCCACCAGGGGCCGTAGCCCAACGGCAGGAGGCGAACGGTTTAGGTCCGTTACAGTGCGGGTTCGAATCCCGCCGGCCCTACGCTCGGGTGTGCTCTTGCTTGCTCGCTTCGCTCGCTGCGCCGGCTCGCTTCGGCGTGCCAGCCCCGGGGGTACGACCCCCGGACCCCCGCGCCAGGGGCTCCGCCCCTGGACCCCGGTGGACTGAGGTGACGCTAGAACCGTTTTGAGCGCGGTTATAGGGGACTTGGGTCACCGCGTTACCCCCACTCCCGCCGGACCGAGATGACGTGCTCACCGTCGTGACCGCGGTTGTGGGGGAACAGGGTCACCGCGTTAACCCCACCTCCACCGGACCGAGACGACGCGCTCACCGTCGTGACCGCGGTTGTGGGGGAACAGGGTCACCGCGTTAACCCCACCTCCACCGGACCGAGACGACGCGCTCACCGTCGTGGCCGCGGTTGTTCTGGGGGCCGAGGTCACTACCACCCCACTTGCTTCGGTTCTGGTGCTCTGCGGTGTGGGCTTTGCTCGCTACGCTCGCTCGCCTGGTTCCGCGTGTATGGACGGCGGGGTTCTCGGACGCGGTGTGCGCCCTTGCTCCCTTCGCTCGCTTGGCTGCCGGTGTTGGTCTGCGGGTCTGTCTGGTCGTGGGTTCGGGGACCGGGGTGGAGACTCCTGGCCGGCGCTGTCGCGGTGACGGCGTGGGTGGTCTTTCGCAGCCTGCGCGACATGCTGAAGTAGACCCGGCCCGTCGGTACCGCCTGCGGCGCCGCCGCCGGGTGCTGAGGTCCACACGGCTCCACACACCTAGTTTATTCCACATGAAGGAAATGATGCGGATATCTATTGCAACCTGCGGAATGGAGCCGTAACTTGCCAGAAACCTGGTTGCCGCGTGCGGAATGCCCGCGCGGCACCCGGGAACCACGGGGGCCGATAGCGCCCGAGTCGGCGGCCTGGGGCCGGTGTGCTCCGGGCGCGGTGAGAAGGGCGGTGGTTCGATGGGTGCCGACACGGCTCCGGCGGTGCCCGCGGGGGCGGCCCTGGTGAGCGGGCGGGCGGGTGCGCCCGCGCGGGGCGGACGCGCCGGGCCGGTCCGAGCGCGGGCGCGGCGGTGGCGCGAACTGGGCGTGCGGGTGGGCGGTGTGCTCGCGGTGCTGGCCGCCTTCGAGCTGTGCTCGCGCCTCGGGGTGCTGCCCAGGCAGTGGTTCCCGCCGGTCAGCGAGATCTACGTCGAGCTGTTCCGGCTCGCCTTCGGGCGGCCGCTGTGGGTGGAGATCGGCCGCACGCTGAGCGGGTGGGCGATCGGGTTGGGGCTCGCCACGCTGCTGGCCGTCCCCGCCGGGGTGCTGCTGGGGTCCAGCAGGATCGCCTACCACCTGTCCAGGACGGTGATCGAGTTCTTCCGGCCGGTGCCCTCGGTGGCGCTGATCCCGCTGGCCGTGCTGGTCTACGGCACCGGCCTGGACATGAAGGTCTTCCTGATCGTCTTCGTCACCTTCTGGCCCGTCCTGATGCAGACGATCTACGGCGTGCAGGACGTCGACCCCGTCGCCAAGGACACCGCCCGCTGCTACGGGCTGCCGCCCACGGCGGTGTTCCGGCTGATCACCCTGCCCAGCGCCGCCCCCTACATCGCCACCGGGCTGCGGCTGTCGTCCTCGGTCGCACTCGTGCTCGCGGTCACGGCCGAGCTGGTGGCCGGCTCCCCCGGGCTCGGCCAGGCCATCGTGGTGGCCCAGTCCAACGCGCTCATCACCCGGATGTACGCGCTGATCATCGTCACCGGGCTGGTCGGCTGGGGGCTCAACTCCGCCTTCCAGGCCGTCGAGGGGCGGCTGCTGCGCTGGCATCCCTCGCAGCGCCAGGAGGTGGCCCGATGAGCACCGAGCGCTCACCCGCACTGCGCCGCGCGGGCCTGGTCGCCCTGGAACTGTGCGTGCCGGTGCTGCTGCTGGTCGGCTACGGCCTGTGGTCCCACCGGGCGCTGGACTTCTACTTCCCGCCGCTGGGCGAGATCGCCGAGGTCTTCGGCCGGCTCTGGCTCTTCGACCGGGTGCCCGGCGACCTGCTGCCCAGCCTGGTGCGGATGCTGGCCGGCTACGCGCTGTCCGTCGTGCTCGGGGTGGGCGCCGGGCTGCTGCTGGGGCTGTCGCGGCTGCTGCGCACCGCCGCCGAGCCGGTGGTGGAGTTCCTGCGCGCGCTGCCCGCGCCCGCGCTGATCCCCTTCGCGCTGCTGCTGTTCGGCGCAGGCGACGGCGCCAAGGTGTTCGTCATCGTGCTCGGCGCGGTCTGGCCCATCCTGCTCAACACCATCGACGGCGTGCGCGGCGTCGACGCCCAGCAGCTGGACATGGCCCGCGCCTACCGGGTGCCCTTCGCCGCCCGGGTGCTGCACATCGTGCTGCCGGCCGCCTCGCCGCGCATCTTCGCCGGGATGCGCACCAGCCTGGCCATCGCCATCATCCTGATGGTCGTGTCGGAGATGGTGGCCAGCAGCAACGGCCTGGGCTACTTCGTGCTGGAGTCGCAGCGCTCCTTCGCCATCCCCGAGATGTGGACCGGCATCATCCTGCTCGGCGTGCTCGGCTACGCGCTGAACTGGGTCTTCCTCCGGGTCGAGCGGCGCGCCCTGTTCTGGCACCGCGGCGCGCGCGGCCGGCTCGGCACCGCAGGCCCGCCGGGCCGCCGCGGCCGCGCCGCCCGCCCTCGATCCGCCCCGTCCCCGGAGGTCACCGATGCTTGACGTACTGGGCCTGCGCAAGGTCCACGGCCCCGACCCCGACGGCCCGCCGGCCGTCGCGGACCTGGACTTCTCCGTCGCGGCGGGCGAGTTCGTCGCGATCCTCGGCTCCTCGGGCTGCGGCAAGACCACCATGCTGCGCTGCCTGTCGGGCCTGGTGCCGCCGACGGCGGGCGAGGTGCTGCTGCACGGCGCCCCCGTCACCGGCCCGCCCAAGGACATGGCCTTCGTCTTCCAGGACTACAGCCGCTCGCTGCTGCCGTGGATGACGGTGCGGCGCAATGTCGCCTTCCCGCTGCGCTACCAGGGCGTCACCGGGCCGGCGGCGCGGACCGCCACCGAGGAGGCGCTGGCCGCCGTCGGGCTGGCCGGGCGCGGCGACCGCTTCCCCTGGCAGCTGTCGGGCGGTATGCAGCAGCGGGTGGCCATCGCCCGCGCCCTGGCCTACCGGCCCAAGCTGCTGCTGATGGACGAGCCCTTCGCCTCCGTCGACGCCCAGACCCGGGCCGGCCTGGAGGACCTGCTATTGGAGGTGCGGGAGCGCTACGACATCACCGTCGTGTTCGTCACGCACGACATCGACGAGGCCGTCTACCTGGCCGACCGGGTGCTGGTGCTGCGCCCGCCCGCCCACGTCAGCCTGGCCGTCGACGTGGACCTGCCCCGGCCGCGGCACCAGGTCGACACCAAGCGGCTGCCCGAGTTCGGCCGGCTGCGCGCCGAGCTGTTCGCGGCCCTGGACGGCGGCGGGCGCGACGCGGCCGCACCGGCCCCGAGCCCGGCCGACGCCGGATGAGGCCCCCGACGACCCGGCCGCGCGCCCGCCGCGGCCTGCGCGGACTGGCCGCGCTGGCGGCCGTGGCACTGCTGGGCGCGGGCTGCACCGACTACGGCGGCGACCTGTCCGGCGCTGCCGGCGCCCGGGCGGGCGGCGAGGACACCGTCGTGGTCTCCGACACCGCCGGCACCCCGCTGGCCTTCCTCGCCTACGGCGTGCGGCAGGGCTACTTCGCGGCCGAGGGCATCGAGGTGGAGGTGCGCCCCTCCAGCGGCGGCGCCACGGTCATCCCCTCGCTGATGAGCGGCGACGTGGACATCGTCGGCTCCAATGTGGTCTCGGCGATGATCGCGATGGGCCGCCGGATGCCGGTGCGGATGGTGGCGGCCGGCACCAGCACGGCCGAGGAGCCCGAAGACGACTTCTCCTCCCTGATGGTGCCGCCCGACAGCCCGATCCGGGACGCCGCCGACCTGGCCGGCGCCCGCATCGCGGTGAACACGCTGCAGAACATCAACGACGTGGTGCTCTACTCGGCGCTGCGGGAGCGCGGCGTGGACCTGGCGAGCGTGGAGCTGGTCGAGATGCCGCTGCCAGACATGGCGGCGGCGGTACAGCGCGGCGATGTGGACGCGGCCGCGCTGATCGAGCCCTTCGCCACCATCGGCCGCTCCCAGGGGCTGCGCGACGTGCTGCGTCCCTACAGCGACCTGCGCCCCAGTCTGCAGATCGGCACCTTCCTGATGACCGAGCGCACCATCGAGGAGCGGCCGGAGCTGGCCGCGGCCTTCCAGGCCGGGGTGCGGGCCACCGCCGAGGCGGTCCGCGCCGATCCGGAGTCCTTCCGCGCGGCGCTGCCCGAGATCAGCGAGGTGGATCCGGAGCTGGCCGCCGAGATGGACCTACCGGTGTGGAACGGCACCACCGACCGGGAGTCGATCGAGCTGATCCACGCCGAGATGGTCGAGTTCGGGCTGACCGAGGCCGAACTGGACTACGAGGGCAGCGTGCTGGGCTAGCCGGGCGGCCGGTCCCGGCCGTCCGGCCCCCCGGACATGGGATGTGCGCCGCGGATCTGCGATGCTAGCCGCCCGAACGCCCGCCGTCCGCCACGGGGGCGTCCGCACTCCGGACACACGACAGGACTCCCCCATGATGAACGCACGCGCCCGCCGGGTCCCCATGGTCATCGGCACCGTCTCCGCCGGTGTCGCCGCCGCCATCCTGCTGGTCATGGGCGTGATCTTCACCGCGGTCGGCGGCATCGACTACACCTCGTACACCGGGCGGGCCGAGGCCGTGGTGGTAGAGGTGATCACCGAGAGGAACACCGTCGGCTCCGGCTCGGACCGCAGGAGCCGGGTGGACACCGACACCTACGTCGGCTACACCGCCGAAGGCCAGGAGTTCGGCCGCGTCCTGCTGAACGGGCTCAACCCCGACAGCTACGCCGAGGGCCAGAGCCTCACCGTCGCCTACGACCCCGCGAACCCCGGCTCCCCGGTCACCGTGGCGAGCACCGAGCCGGGCGCCATGGACACCTTCCGCTGGGTCGGCATCGCGCTGCTGGTGGCGGGCGGGGTGGTCGCCGTGGTCGCGGTGGTACTGATCGTCAAGCTCGTCTCCGGCCGCCGCGCCCGCCCGTCCGGCCCCGCCCCGGGCCCCTACGGGTACCAGCCGCAGGGCTATCCGCCGCCGCCGCACAACTGAGCGCGGCCGGGCTTGCTCACACCTGCGCGCGCAGCAACTCCAGCACGGCGTCGCGGGCGCGCAGCACGGCGGGGGCGAGTTCGGCGCCGTCGGCGCGGGTGGGCATCCGGCTGGCCGGGATGACCACGGCGATGGAGGCGAGCGGGGCGTCGGTGAGGTCGCGCAGCACCGCCGAGACCGCGCTGATGCCGTTCTCGCCCTCCTCGACGTTGACGGCGTAGCCGTCGCGGCGGATCTGCACCAGCTCCGCCTCCAGGTCGTCCCAGACCGCGATGGACGCCTCCGTGCGGGCGGTCAGCTCGCGGTCGGCGTAGCGGCGGGCCAGCTCGGGCTCTGGCAGCGCGGCCAGGATGGCCTTGCCCGCCGCGGTGCAGTGGGCGGGCAGCACCACGCCGGTGCGGTTGCCGACCCGCACGGCGCGCGGCCCCTCGACGCAGTCGACGAAGCGGACGTTGCGCCCTTCGAGCACCGACAGGCTGACGGTCTCCTGGGTCTGCTCGCGCAGCTCCTCCAGGATGGGGTGGGCGACCCGGCGGATGTCGATGCGGCCGATGGCGGCCAGGCCGATCTCGTTGAGGACCGGGCCGGGGCGGTAGGCGCCGTTGGGCTTGTCCTGGATGACGAAGCCGCGGCTGCGCAGCGCGTTGAGCAGCCGGTGGGCGGTGGACGGCGCCACGCTCAGCAGTGACGCCGCCTCCGAGACCCGCAGGGCGTGGCGCTCTCCGATCAGTTCGAGCAGCCGCAGCGCGTTGTCCACCGAGCTCGACGTGCCTCGGGGTGCAGGTGAGCCGGGTCTCGGGTTCGACATGAAAGAACTTTATCGCAGAGTTTTTTCACTTAGAGCAATATGGCCGCCACTGTCAGCGCACGCCCAAGCGCATCTCGCCGATTCCGCTGATCGACGCCGCCAACCGGTCGCCGGGCCGGATCGGGCCGACCCCGGGCGGCGCCCCGGTGAAGATCAGGTCGCCGGGCACCAGGGTCATCATCCGCGAGGCGTAGCTGACGATCGCCGGCACCTTGGTGATCATGTCGCGGGTGCGCACGTCCTGGCGCGGCTCGCCGTTGACGTCCAAGCGGATCTCCAGGCCGGAGGGGTCGCCGATCTCGTCGGCGGTGGTGATCCAGGGGCCGAGCGGGCTGAAGGTGTCGTAGCTCTTGCGCCGGGAGCGGTCGGCGTCGGCGCGCACGGTGATGTCCAGGCCCATGGTGTAGCCCATCACGTGGTCGAGCGCGTCGGACTCGGGGATGTCCCTGCCGCCGGTGCCGACCACCACGACCAGCTCGGACTCGTGGTGCACCTCGTGGCCGGCCTCGACCACGTCGGCCGGGAGCCTGATGTCCTCGGCCGGCCCGGACAGCGAACTGGGGGCCTTGAGGAAGACGTCGAAGCGCATCATCCACGCCTCCACCCGGCCCAGGGTGCGCTCCTGCACGCCGTGCATCTCGGCGACGTGGTCGGCGTAGTTGGACGCCGTCGCGACGATCTTGCTCGGGTTCAGCGCCGGAGCGCGCAGCCGCACCCGCTCCAGCGGGACGCGGGTGCCCTCGGCGGCGGCCCGGGCCAGCGCGTCGCAGACCCCGGCGCGGTCGCGGCAGAGCCGCCGCCACCACCCGGCGGTGACGGGGTCGGGATCGTGCGGCCACGGCAGCGCCGAGGTGACGTCGACGAGCGCGGTGCCGTCCACGACGACGCCGAGCCGGTGGTCGTCGAACAGGGCCAGCTTCATCGGGTGAGCCTTTCCGGGGGCGGATCGGGCCTGGTCGGCCGGTCGGGTGGGGGGAGGGTCAGGCCGGTTCGAAGACGCCGGTGACCTCCTGGGGCACCGCCAGCGTCTCCTCTCGGTAGATGCCCAGCGCGCGCAGCACCGGGGTGTCGCTGAGGCTGAAGAGGTCGGCCTGGCCGCCCTCGGCGCGGTGCTCGGCGGCGGCCCAGGACGGCACCACGAACATGTCGCCGCTGGTCCAGTCGAAGCGCCGGCCCGCGATCACGCTGCTGCCGGAGCCGCGGAAGACCACGTACACGGTGTTGCCGCTGCGCCGCACCGGCGGCGAGGCGGCGCCGGGGACCAGCCGGTGCGCGGTGCAGGCCAGGGTGGGCAGCACGCTGGCGCCCGAGCGCGGATTGGTGAACTCCGCGCTCACCATGCCGCCGCCGGCCGCCTCGGCCTCGGCCAGCCGGGTCAGCCGGGCGTCGGTGTCGGCCCAGCGGTACACCAGCAGCGGGGACGGCTCGGGGTCGAGCGCGGAGCGCACCGCGCCGTCGGCCATCCGGCGCTCGGCCGGGACCCCGGCGTGCGCCGCCTCCGAGCGGTTGTGCTCGCCGCGCACCGGCTGGTTCAGCTCGGGGTGCTGCTCGAAGAAGATGCCGTCCAGCGCCTCGATCATCGGCAGGTCCAGGCCGTCGAACCAGAACATGTCGGAGTCGCCGCCGTTGCTGTGGTCGTGCCAGGCCTTGGCTGGGGTGAGCACGAGGTCGCCGGGCCCCATGTCGCAGGCGTCGCCGTCCACGGTGGTCCACACCCCCCGGCCCGCCAGCACGAAGCGGATCGCGCCGGGGGTGTGGCGGTGGGCGGGCGCGGACTCGCGCGGGCCCAGGCACTGCAGGGCGCCCCACAGGGTGCCGGCCGCGTAGGGGCGGCCGCCCAGGCCGGGATTGGCCAGGGACAGCACGCGGCGCTCGCCGCCGCGCTCCACCGGCACCAGCCGGATCGCCCGCTCGGCGAGCGGGCGCATGGTGGCGCCGCGCCACAGCCACGGCACCGCGCGGGGCCGGGGCTCGGGGGTGAGCAGCTGCTCGGTGATCGTCCACAGCGGGCGCAGCCCGGCGGCGTCCAGGTCGCGGTAGAGCGCGTCCAGTTCGGGCTCGGCGGCGGTGTCGGCGGGCGGGTGCACGGACATGTCGGCCTCCTGGTGGCGGTGCGGCGGTCAGACGGCGGCGGCGCGCGGCACTTCGCCGGGCGGCAGGCCCACCCCGAAGCGGCGGACGCTCTCCAGCAGCGAGGCGCGGCGCATGTAGCGGCGGGCCCGGTCGGGATCGGCGGCGATGGCGCGCATCTCGTCGTGCGACGCCTTGCGGCGGGCGTCGTCGGCCTCCATCAGCCGCTCGGTGTTGCGCTGGGTGTCGGCCTGGACGTACTCCACCGCGATCTGGTGGCGGATCCGGGCGAAGGCGTCGAGTTCGGCCTCCTCGTCGGCCTCGCCGGCGCGGATCCTGGCCAGCCGGCGGGTGAGGTCGACGGCGTCGTGGATGCCGCTGTTGAGACCGACCCCGCCCATCGGGCTGTTGATGTGGGCGGCGTCGCCGACCAGGGCGACCGGCCCGGCGCGGAAGCGCTCGGCCACCCGCTGGTGCACCTTGTAGATCTGGTGGTCCACGATCGGGTAGCCGCCGGGCAGCGGCGCCAGGCCCTGCATCTGCGCCTGGAGGGTGTCGGGGGCGGTCGCCTGCTCGCGGCTCGTTTCGGGCCGCACCGGCCACACCGCCCGCCACGACTCCGGCGTGCGCAGCAGGAAGAGCCACTCGTCGGGGTCGGCGATGTAGTTGACGTCGGCGATGCCGGGCAGCAGCGAGCGCAGGTCGACGCTGGTGCTGGCGATCAGGAAGCGCTGCGGGTAGGTGTAGCCGGTGAAGTCCACCCCCAGGCAGCGGCGCACGGTGCTGCCCGGGCCGTCGGCCCCCACCAGGTGGCTGCCGCGCAGCTCGTGCTCGCCGCCGGCGTCGCGGACGGTGACCGCGACGCCGCCGGCGTCCGCGCGCACCCCGGTGACGGTGGTGCCGAAGCGCAGTTCGACCAGGGGGTCGGCGGCCAGCCGCTCGTGCAGCATCCGGACCAGGTGCTGCTGGTTGAGCTGGAGCCGGTACGGATAGGGCGTCTCGTCGGCCAGCAGGCCGAAGTCGAAGGCGGCGACCAGCCCGGCCCGGCGGTCCCTGAAGTGGTACACGGGCACGACCAGGCCCTCGGCGTGCATCCGCCCGGCCACGCCGAGCTCGTCGAGCAGTTCGAGGGTGGCGGCGTGGAAGGTGGAGGCCCGCCAGTCGGTCCTGGGCACCGGGTCGGTCTCGACCACCGCGACGGGGATCCCGGCCTGGGCCAGGCTCGCCGCCGCGACCATCCCCACCGGCCCGGCGCCCGCGACGACGACCGGCTGCTCCGCGCGGGCGTGCGCGTGTGCTGTCATGCCCCTTAACGTCCCATACGTTCCGCAAAACGAAAAGGACGTTGAAGATACTTCTGCTATGTCGAAGAAATACCGGTCAGGTGTTGGGCGGCAGCTCCGTTCCGGCGCCGCGGCGGCGCACCGCGACCAGGTCGTGCCGGGCCTGCGGCAGGGTGCGCTCGGCCGCGCCCTCCACCGTGAACCCGGCATCGGCGATCATCTGCCGGTCGTCGGCGCCCGGCTGCCCCTCGCTGGTGAGGTAGTCGCCGAGGAAGACGGAGTTGGCCAGGTGCAGCGCCAGCGGCTGGAGGGAGCGCAGGTGGATCTCCCGGCCGCCCGACAGCCGCACCTCCACATCGGGGAAGCAGAAGCGGAACAGCGCCAGCACGCGCAGGCAGCGCTCCGGGGTGAGCTCCCAGGTGCCGGCCAGCGGGGTGCCCTCCATCGGGATCAGGAAGTTCACCGGCACGGAGTCCGGGTCCAGCTCGCGCAGCGCGAAGGCCATGTCGACGATGTCGTCGTCGGACTCGCCCATGCCCACGATCGCGCCCGAGCACGGCGACAGCCCGCCCGCCGCCGCCCGCCGCACCGTGTCCACCCGGTCGGCGAAGGTGTGGGTGGAGCAGATGTCGGCGTAGCGCTCCGCACTGGTGTTGAGGTTGTGGTTGTAGGCGTGCGCCCCGGCCTCGCGCAGCCGCTCGGCCTGCCCCTCGGTCAGCAGCCCCAGGCAGACGCAGACCTCCACCTCGGGATGCTCGCCCTTGATCGCCCCGATCGTCTCGCCGACCCGGCGGATGTCGCGCTCGCCGGGCCCGCGCCCGCTGGCCACCAGGCAGACCCGCTTGGCGCCCGCCCGCACCGCCTGGCCGGCCGTCGCCGCCGCCTCGGCCGGGCTGATCCAGGAGTACTTCAGGATGTCGGAGCCCGAGCCCAGCCGCTGCGAGCAGTACGAGCAGTCCTCGGGGCACAGCCCGCTCTTGAGGTTGATGAGGGTGTTCAGCTTCACCCGGCGGCCGAAGAAGTGCCGCCGGACCCGGAAGGCCGCCGCGACCACGTCGAACACGTCGAAGTCGTCGGGGCGCAGCAGCGCCAGCGCCTCCTCCCGGGTGGGGGCTTCACGGCGCAGGGACTTGTCCACCAGCTGATCCAGCCGGTCCAGGGTGTCGACCATGCCGCCAGTCTCCCCCGGCGGCGTCGAACGGGGATAGGCGCGCCGCCGACAACACCGGCCCGCCCGCCCTTGTCGCCGCCGTGCACGGCTCAGCCCGGCGGCGCCGCCACGGGCTCGCCCTCGACCACCGCGCAGGCCGCCGCGACGAAGGCGGCCAGCTCCCGCGAGCGCGACGCCTCCGGCCACGCCAGCCCCACCACACTCGGGCTGGCGTCCGCCACCGGGCGGCTGACCACGTCCGGACGCGCGTACCCGGCCACGTCGGACTCCGGCAGCAGCGCGACCGCCTGGCCCAGCGCCACCACCTCCAGCAGCTGCGCGGAGTCGTCCACCGGCGGGCCCGGCGGCGCGGGCGGCAGCGGGCCGCCCGGGCCCGCCGGGCGGTCGCGCCCCGACCAGTAGGCCGCCGACGCGGCGTCGGACCCGCTCCAGTACGGGAACGGCTCCCCGGACAGGTCGGCCAGCCGCAGCACCTCGCACCCCGCCAGCCGGTGCCCCGACGGCAGCACCGCGACCCTCGGCTCCTCCACCAGCGGCTGGAAGTCCAGGCCCCGGCGCGGGAACGGCAGGTGCACCAGCGCGGCGTCGGCGGTGCCGCCGAGCAGCATCCGGGTCTGCTCGCCCCAGCCGCTCACCACCACCTCCACCGAACCGCCCCGGGCCCGGTAGGCGTCCGTGATCGCGGTCAGCAGCGCGGCGTCGCCCTTGGAGGTGACCACCAGGCCGCCCGGACGCGCCCCGGCCCTGACGGTGCGGGCCACCGCCGCGTCGGCCGCCTCCAGCGCCACCCGCGCCTGGTCCAGCAGCACGCCGCCCGCGCGGGTCAGCGCCACCCGCCGGGTGCTGCGCTCCAGCAGCCGCACACCCAGCCGCGCCTCCAGCCGCCGCACCGCCTGCGACAGCGGCGGCTGCGCGATCCCCAGCCGCTCGGCCGCCCGGCCGAAGTGCAGCTCCTCGGCGACCGCGACGAAATAGCGGAGTTCCCGCAGCTCCACACCGCTCATATCCACCGAGTCTAAATCCGGGCCCAAACGGTATTTCCGTGCCGGCGGGCCCCGCTGGTGGAGTGGCGGCATGACCGAACCGACAGTGCGGGCCACGCCCGCCACCGACTCCCACCGCGGCCAGATCGCGCTCGTCACCGGCGCCAACAAGGGGATCGGCCGCCAGATCGCGGGCCGGCTGGCCGACCTGGGCATGACCGTCTACCTGGGGGCGCGCGACACCGAGCGCGGCACCAAGGCGGCGGCCGAGCTCAGCGCCGAGGCGCCGGCCCGCGACGTGCGCTTCGTCCGGCTGGACGTCACCGACCCGCAGACCGCCGCCGCCGCGGCCGAGCTGATCGGCCGCGCGCACGGGCGCCTGGACGCGCTCGTCAACAACGCGGGCATCAACCCCGAGGGCGGCACGCCCCCCACCGAGGTCGGCCTGGACCTGCTGCGCCGCGGCTTCGAGACGAACGTCTTCGGCGCCGTCACCGTCACCAACGCCATGCTGCCGCTGCTGCGGGCCGCCCAGGCGGCGCGGGTGGTCAACATGAGCAGCGAACTGGGCTCCCTCACCCTGGCCGCCGACCCCGGCCACCTGGTCGCCGGCCGGCGGCTGCTGGTGTACAACTCCGCCAAGGCGGCGCTCAACTCCATCACCCTCATCTACGCCAACGAGCTGCGCGGCGACGGGATCATGGTCAACGCGGCCAACCCGGGCTACTGCGCCACCGACCTCAACGGCCACCGCGGCGTGCTCAGCGCCGAGCAGGGCGCCGCGGTGCCGGCGGAGCTGGCCGCGCTGCCCCCCGGCGGCCCCACCGGCCGTTTCGTCGGTGACCGCAGCCCCGAGGGCACCTCGGTGGCGTCGTCGTCCTTCGGGGAGCGCATCGGCTCGGGGGCGGAGGTGCCGTGGTGACCGGCACGGCGTGAGCGGGCTCGCGGCCCGGCCGGGGACGGTTCCCGGCCGGGCCGCGGCATCACCGGGCGGCCCGCGGCCCGGCCGGGGCCGTGTGCAGCGACAGCCGCAGCTCGCCGCCGTCGACCAGGCAGTCCACCGGGTTCTGGTAGCCGCCGGACTCGCAGACGATGTCGTGCAGGCCGAGCGAGGCGACCACGCCGGCCGCCACCGTGATGCGGCGCAGCCGCCCGGTGTACTCGCGGTAGTCGCACGACAGCGGCTCGGGACGGGGGCCGGGCTCGTCGAACAGGCTCCAGCTCAGCCGGACGCTCACCCGCGCGTGGTGCTGGTCGAAGCGGAGCAGCTCGCGGTAGCCGGCCAGGGCCCGCTGCGCCTCGGCCAGCAGGTCGGCGGTGCCCAGGATCCGGTACACCTCGGCGGCGGGCAGGGTGGGGGCCGCGGTGCGGGCGATCACGGCGCCGTCGTAGCCGCTGGCGTCGGCGGTGATGATCGCGGTGCGCAGCCGCGAACGCAATCGGCGGAGGTTGGACTCGGTCTGCTGGATCTGCTCGGTAAGCCGCTCGACATCGGTCAACGCTGTCATCGGTACCCCACCTCCAGGCGCACAGGCACATGGCCGCCGGCGGGTCCCTCCACCCGTCGCGGGCGCCATCAACAATGGAAACTCCGTGAAGTCGGGGTGTCCAGACGGTTGCGGGAGAGGCTTGCGTCACCGCCGCTCCGCGCCGCCGCCGCGCCACCAGGACTGCGGCGCACGAACACCGCGGGATAAGGGAACACGGCGGCGAAGGAAGCGGCTCGGTGCTTTCTTGGGGGTGCCCGGTTGCCTAGTTTTGAAGCATTGCACTCCCCCACGGTCGAACCACCGGCCGAGCGACCGACGAGGAGCCTCATGCGGCCCTGGCCCGGATCCTTCTACCCCCTGGGCGCCAGCTACGACGGCACCGGCACCAACTTCGCCCTCTACTCGGAGATGGCCGACCGGGTCGAGCTGTGCCTGTTCGACGACGCCGGCCGGCAGACCGACAGCTGCGTGCTGGCGGAGGTCGACGGCGGCGTGCACCACGGCTACCTTCCCGGCGTCGCCCCCGGCCAGCGCTACGGCTACCGGGTCCACGGGCCCTACAACCCCGCCAGAGGGCAGCGCTGCGATCCCAGCAAGCTGCTGATCGACCCCTACGCCAAGGCCATCGACGGCGGCGTCGACTGGGACCCGTCCGTCTACAGCTACCGCTTCGGCGCCGAGGACCAGCGCAACCAGGACGACTCCGCCGCGCACGTCCCCAAGTCCGTGGTGATCAACCCCTTCTTCGACTGGGCCAACGACCGCTCGCCCAACACCCCCTACAACGAGACGGTCATCTACGAGGCGCACGTGCGCGGCCTCACCCTGCGCCACCCCGACGTGCCCGCCGAACTGCGCGGCACCTACGCCGGGCTGGCGCACCCGGCCGTCGTGGAGCACCTCAAGCGGCTGGGGGTGACGGCGGTCGAGCTGATGCCGGTGCACCACTTCCTCACCGACCACACCCTCGCCAAGAAGGGCCTGCGCAACTACTGGGGCTACAACACCATCGGCTTCTTCGCCCCGCACGACCGCTACGCCGCGATGGGCGCCCCCGGCAACCAGGTGCCGGAGTTCAAGGCCATGGTCAAGGAGCTGCACGCCGCCGGCATCGAGGTCATCCTGGACGTGGTCTACAACCACACCGCCGAGGGCAACCACCTCGGCCCCACCCTCAGCCTGCGCGGCATCGACAACCAGCAGTACTACCGGCTGGTCGACGACGACCCGCGCTACTACATGGACTACACCGGCACCGGCAACTCGCTGAACGCGCGCAGCCCGCACACCCTCCAGCTCATCATGGACTCGCTGCGCTACTGGGTCACCGAGATGCACGTCGACGGCTTCCGCTTCGACCTCGCCGCCACCCTCGCCCGCGAGTTCTACGACGTCGACCGGCTGAGCGCCTTCTTCGACCTGGTCCAGCAGGACCCCGTCATCTGCCAGGTCAAGCTGATCGCCGAGCCCTGGGACGTCGGCCCCGGCGGCTACCAGGTCGGCAACTTCCCCGCCCTGTGGACGGAGTGGAACGGCAAGTACCGCGACACCGTCCGCGACTTCTGGCGCGGCGAGCCCTCCACCCTCGGCGAGTTCGCCTCCCGCATCACCGGCTCCTCCGACCTCTACCAGGACGACGGCCGCCGCCCCTTCGCCTCAATCAACTTCGTCACCGCCCACGACGGCTTCACCCTCAACGACCTCGTCTCCTACAACGACAAGCACAACGAGGCCAACGGCGAGGGCAACCGCGACGGCGCCGACGACAACCGCTCCTGGAACTGCGGTGTCGAGGGCCCGACCGACGACGAGGAGGTGAACCGGCTGCGCGCCCGCCAGCGCAGGAACCTGCTGGCCACCCTGCTGCTCTCCCAGGGCGTGCCGATGCTGCTGCACGGCGACGAGATCGGCCGCACCCAGCAGGGCAACAACAACGCCTACTGCCAGGACACCGAGCTGTCGTGGATGGACTGGTCGCTGCTGGAGCGCAATGCCGACCTGATGGCCTTCACCGGCGCCGTCACCGAGCTGCGCCGCAGCCACCCCGTCTTCCGGCGGCGCCGCTTCTTCGTCGGCCGCCCGGTCCGCAAGGGCACCGAGCTGCGCGACATCGCCTGGTTCACGCCCGCCGCCGAGGAGATGACCGAGCGCGACTGGGACTCCGGCTTCGGCCGCTGCGTGGTGGTCTTCCTCAACGGCGACGAGATCAACGACCTGGACGCCCGCGGCGAGCGGGTGCGCGACGACTCCTTCCTGCTGTGTTTCAACGCGCACTACCAGGACATCGAGGCCACCATGCCAGAAC
This sequence comes from Allonocardiopsis opalescens, assembly GCF_003002095.1. Classification (GTDB taxonomy): domain Bacteria; phylum Actinomycetota; class Actinomycetes; order Streptosporangiales; family Streptosporangiaceae; genus Allonocardiopsis; species Allonocardiopsis opalescens. Next base: position 378,429 of record NZ_PVZC01000009.1, read on the forward strand.
CCGGCTACGGCACCGAGTGGGCGGTGGTCCTCGACACCGCCACCGGCGAGGTCTCCGCCGGCACCGGCGCGGCCGCCGCGGCGGCCGCCGCCGCCCCGGCCCGCACCGTCAAGGCCAAGGGCACCCTCACCCTGCCGGCCCGCTCCCTCATCGTGCTCCAGCGCACCGGGGAGCCCCAGTGAACGGCGGCGTGAGCGGCGGCGTGAGCGGCGGCGTCCCCGCCTCCACCTACCGCTTGCAGCTGCGCTCGGGCTTCGGCCTCGACGACGCCGCCGAGGTGGTCGACTACCTGGAGCGGCTGGGCGTGGACGCCGTCTACACCTCGCCGCTGCTGGCCGCCGCGCCCGGCTCCACCCACGGCTACGACGTGGTCGACACCGGCCGCACCTGCGACGGTCTCGGCGGCGACGCCGCGCGCCGCGCCCTGGTCAAGCGGCTGCGCGGCGCCGGGATGCGGCTGGTGGTCGACATCGTCCCCAACCACATGTCCGTCGCCGTCCCCGCCGCCAACCCCTGGTGGTGGGACGTGCTGCGGCTGGGCGCCGGATCGCCCTTCGCCCACTACTTCGACATCGACTGGGACCGCGGCCCGCTGCTGGTGCCGGTGCTCGGCGACGACGGCGACGGCGGCGCGGCCGCCCTCGCCGAACTGCGGCTGGACGGCGACCGCCTCGCCTACTACGACCACCGCTTCCCGCTCGCCCCGGGCACCGCTCCGGCCGACGGCTCCACCTCGCCCGACGCCGTGCGCGCGGCGCACGAGCGCCAGCACTACCGGCTGGTGTCCTGGCGGCGCGGCAACACCGAGCTGAACTACCGCCGCTTCTTCGACATCACCACCCTGGCCGCCGTGCGGGTGGAGGACCCCGAGGTCTTCGCCGCCGCCCACACCGAGATCCTGCGCTGGGTGGAGGCCGGCGAGGTCGACGGGCTGCGGGTGGACCACCCCGACGGCCTCACCGACCCCGGCGGCTACACCCGCATGCTGCGCGCCGCCGCCCCCGGCCAGTGGATCGTGGTGGAGAAGATCCTCGGCCCCGGCGAGGAGCTGCCCGCCACCTGGCCCGTGCACGGCACCACCGGCTACGACGCGCTGCGCGACATCGGCGCCGTCTTCGTCGACCCCGCCGGGCGCGACCCCCTCACCGCGCTCGCCCGCCGGCACGGCGTCCCCACCGACCCCGAGCGGGAGGAGTACGAGGCGCGGCTGCTGGCCGCCACCACCGTGCTCTGCGCCGAGGTGCGCCGCATCGCCCGGCTGGTGCCGCCCGCCGTGCAGTCCGACCGCGCCGAGCGGGCGGTCGCCGTGCTGCTGGCCTGCTTCCCCGTCTACCGCTCCTACCTGGCCGACGGCCGCGCCGCGCCGCTCACCGAGGCGCTGCGCACCGCCCGCATCCGCCACCCCGACCTCGCCGACGCCTTCGACCAGCTCGCCGCCCTGCTGCGCGCCGACCCCCTGGGCGAGCTCGCCGAGCGCATCCAGCAGACCTCGGGCATGGTGATGGCCAAGGGCGTCGAGGACACCGCCTTCTACCGGCTGAACGCCTTCGTCGCCCTCAACGAGGTCGGCGGCGACCCCGCCCGCTTCGGCCTCGACGACCCCGCCGAGTTCCACCGCACCAGCGCCGCCCGCGAAGCCGCCGCCCCCGCCACCATGACCGCGCTGTCCACCCACGACACCAAGCGCTCCGAGGACGTGCGCGCCCGGCTCGCGGTGCTCACCGAACTCGCCGACGAGGCCGCCGGCGCCATCGGCCGCTGGTCGCGGCGGACCGGACTGCCCGAACCCTCCCTGGACCTGCTCGCCTGGCAGACCCTGCTGGGCGCCTGGCCCATCGACGCCGACCGGCTGCGCGGCTACCTGCTCAAGGCCGCCAAGGAGGCCAAGCTCGCCACCTCCTGGATCGAGCCCGACACCGCCTTCGAGGAAGAGGTCGCCGCCTGGCCCGAGCGGGTGCTCGGCGACGCCGAACTCGTCGGCGAGATCGAGGTGCTGGTCGAGCGGATCACCCCGCCCGGCTGGTCCAACGCGCTCGGCCAGAAGCTGCTCCAGCTCGCCGGGCCCGGGGTGCCCGACGTCTACCAGGGCACCGAGCTGTGGGACCACTCCCTGGTCGACCCCGACAACCGGCGCCCCGTCGACTACGCGCTGCGCCGCGAACTGCTCGACCGGCTCGACGCCGGCCTGGTGCCCGAACTGGACGCCACCGGCGCCGCGAAGCTGCACCTGGTCCGGCACGTCCTGCGGCTGCGGCGCGAGCGGCCCGGCCTGTTCACCGGCTACCTGCCGCTGCCCGCCGACGGCCCCGCCGCCCGGCACGCCGTCGCCTTCGCCCGCGGCCGCGAGCCGGGGGTGGTGGCGGTGGCCACCCGGCTGCCCGTCGGACTGGCCGCCTCCGGCGGCTGGCGCGGCACCGTGCTCCCGCTGCCGCCGGGCGGCTGGACCGACGTCCTCACCGGCCGGCCCGCCGCTCCCCCCGGCCCCGGCGTCCCGCGGCCGCCCGTCGCGCTCCTCGCCGAACTGCTCGACCGCTACCCCGTCGCCCTCCTGGTCCGGGACGGCGCGTGACGAAGGCGATCGGTGGCGGCCCGGGACGCGCCCCCCTGCGTCCGTGCGGTGGCCCGGTGATCCGTGAGGGGCGCGCTCGCGCCTGGACGGACGAGGAGGAAGCGCAGCGACCGGCGGGGAGGGCGGCTCTTCCCCGGGGACACCCCGGACCCCTGGCGACGAGCGCGAGGCGCGCCGAACAGCCGCGCTCGGCGCGGCGGAAACTACACCGCGAGACCGCCGTCCACCGCGATCGCGGCCCCGGTGATGTACCGGCCGCCGGGGCCCGCCAGGTGCACCACGGTGGCGGCGACGTCGTCGGGGGTCCCGTAGCGCCCCATCACGGTCAGGCCGCGCTGGAACTCGGCGCCGGGCCCGTCGGCCGGGTTCATATCGGTGTCGATCGGCCCCGGGTGGACCACGTTGGCGGTGACGCCGAGCGGCCCCAGCTCCCTGGCCAGCCCCTTCGTCATCCCCACCATGGCGGTCTTGCTCAGCGCGTACAGGGTCGCGCCGGGGAAGGCGACCCGGTCGGCCAGGCAGCTGCCGATGGTCACGATCCGGCCGCCCACGCCCAGGTGGCGGGCTGCCGCCCGCGAGGCGGCGAAGGGCGCGTGCACGTTGACCGCCAGCATCCGCTCAACGTCGGCCGTCAGCACCTGGTCCAGGGGAGCGATCAGCCCCATCCCCGCATTGTTGACCAGCACGTCCAGCCGACCGAAGGCGGCCGCCACGTGGTCCACCGCCGCCGCGACCGCCTGCGGGTCCGCCGCGTCAGCCCGCACCGCCAGCGCCCGCCGGCCGTAGGACTCCACCTCCTTGGCCACCCGCCCGGCCGCCTCGGCGCCCTCGCGGTAGGTGACCGCCACGTCCGCGCCGGCCTCGGCCAGCCGGACCGCCACCGCCGCCCCGATGCCCCGGCTGCCGCCCGTCACCAGGGCGGCCCTGCCGTACAGGGGCGGAACCTTCGTCGCGGAGTCCGGCCGCCCGGCCGACTCCGCCGTCGTCGTCTCTGTCATGCCTCCATGCTGGCCGCGCCCGCGGCGCGGCGCTGGCGGCGGTCGGACACGGCGGTGGCCCATACCCGACGCCGAAGTGAAGGATCGACCACGTTCGGCGCGCGCCGGTGTCTGGACTGACGGAGGCGCATCGCGACGAAGTCGTGATGCGCCGGAGGAGGGAAGACAGCGGGTCTGAGCGCGCCGAACCGCCGCGCCGAAGGCGCGGCCGGAAAGAACGGATGGTGATGCGGTGAGCAGCGAACCCGAGCCCTCCGCGAGCACTTTCGCGGTGTGGGCGCCCGACGCCTCCCGGGTGCGGCTGCGCGTCGGCGCTCCGGGCACCGACACCACCGACCACCCGATGGAGCCCGGCACCGGCGGCTGGTGGCACGCCGAGGTGCCCGGCAGCGGAACCGGCACCGACTACGCCTTCCTGCTGGACGACGACCCGGTCCCGCTGCCCGACCCCCGCTCCCGCCACCAGCCCCACGGCGTGCACGGCCCCTCCCGCCGCGTCGACCCGGCCGCGTGGACCTGGCACGACGCCGGCTGGCGCGGCCGTGCGCTCCCCGGCTCCGTCGTCTACGAGCTGCACATCGGCACCTTCACCCCCGAGGGGACCTTCGACGCCGCCGTGGACCGGCTCGACCACCTGGTGGACCTCGGCGTCGACCTGGTCGAGGTGATGCCGGTCAACGCCTTCGACGGCACCGCCGGCTGGGGCTACGACGGCGTGCTGTGGGGCGCGGTGCACGAGCCCTACGGCGGACCCGAGGGCTTCCACCGCTTCGTGGACGCCTGCCACACGCGCGGCCTGGGCGTGCTGCTCGACGTGGTCTACAACCACCTCGGCCCCTCCGGCGCCTACCTCAACCGCTTCGGCCCCTACTTCGCCGGCGAGACCGCCTGGGGCCCCTCCCTCAACCTGGACGGCCCCGGCTCCGACGAGGTGCGCCGCTACGTCATCGACAACGCGCTCGGCTGGCTGCGCGACCTCCACCTCGACGGGCTGCGGCTGGACGCCGTGCACGCCCTGCACGACCAGCGCGCCACCCACCTGCTGGCCGAGCTGTCCGCCGAGGTCGCCGCGCTGTCCGCCGGGCTCGGCCGTCCGCTCACCCTGATCGCCGAGTCCGACCGCAACGACCCGCGCACCGTCGCCCCGCTGGAAGCCGGCGGCCTGGGGATGGCCGCCCAGTGGTCCGACGACCTCCACCACAGCCTGCACGCCCGGCTCACCGGCGAGAGCCAGGGCTACTACGCCGACTTCGCCGTGCCGCGGGCCCTGCCCGCCACGCTGCGGCGCGCCTTCTTCCACGCCGGCACCTGGTCGTCCTTCCGCGGCCGGACCCACGGCGCGCCTGTGGACACCCGCACGGTGCCCGGCCACCGCTTCCTCGGCTACCTGCAGAACCACGACCAGATCGGCAACCGGGCCCGCGGCGACCGCATCACCGGCACGGTCTCCCCCCGGCTCGCCTGCTGCGGCGCCGCGATCGTGCTCTGCTCGCCCTACACGCCGATGCTGTTCATGGGCGAAGAGTGGGCGGCGAGCACCCCCTGGCAGTTCTTCGCCTCCTTCCCCGACCCGGAGCTGGCCAGGTCCGTCCGCGAGGGGCGCCGCCGCGAGTTCGGCCGGCACGGCTGGGGCGACGCCGAGGTGCCCGAACCGATGGACCCCGAGACCGTCCGCCGCAGCACCCTGCGCTGGGCCGAGCGGGACGAGCCCCCGCACCGCGAGGTGCTCGACACCTACCGGGCGCTGATCGCGCTGCGCCGGGCCCGCCCCGAGCTGGCCGATCCCCGCCTGGACCGGTTCGCCGTCGACGCCGACCCCGGCTGCCGGTGGCTGGTCCTGCACCGGGGGCCGCTCCGGCTGGCCTGCAACCTCTCCGCCGAGCCGCTGCTCGTGCCGCTGGACCGCCCCGTCGCCGCCGTACCGCTCGCCCCGTGGGGCGTCGAGGCCGCCGAAGGCGGGCTGCGGCTCCCGCCCGAGTCCTTCGCGGTCGTCGACCTGACCCGCTGAGCCCCCTCCGCCCCGGCCGGGGCGGCCCCTACGACACCTGGAGCCCTCCATGCTGCCCTGGTCCGCCGAGCTGGCCGGCCGCCTCGACCAGCACGTGATCGTCAGCGAGCGGCTGCGCGGCAACCCGCTCGGCGACCCGCACGAGCGCCCGGTCTGGGTCTACACCCCGCCCGGCTACGAGCGCGAGGCCGATCGGCGCTACCCGGCCGTCTACGTCATCCAGGGCTTCACCGGCCACGTCGCCATGTGGGCCAACCGCACCCCGTTCCGCCAGCCCTTCCCCGAACTGGCCGACGGCGTCTTCGCCCGCGGCGAGGCGCCGCCCGCCGTCCTGGTCTACGTCGACGCCTGGACCTCCGTCGGCGGCAGCCAGTACCTGGACTCCCCGGGCACCGGCGACTACCACTCCTACCTGTGCGACGAGATCGTCGCCTGGGTCGACGCCCGCTACCGCACCCTGCCCGACCGCGACCACCGCGCCATCGCCGGCAAGTCCAGCGGCGGCTACGGCGCCATGGTCACCGCCATGCTCCGCCCCGACCTGTTCGGCGCGCTGGCCACCCACGCGGGCGACGCCCTGTTCGAGGCGTGCTACGCCCCCGACTTCCCCTCCGTCGCCCGGATGCTGCGCGACCACTACGGCGGCGACTACGACGCCTTCCGCGCCGACCTGAGCGGCCGCCTGTTCGGCACCAAGGAGACCGACGCCAAGCTGGTCGAGATGTACGGCTACGCCGCCGCCTACTCAGCCGAGCCCGACGGCCGGGTCCGGCTGCCCTTCGACGGCAACGGCCGCATCGTGCCCGAGGTGTGGGAGCGCTGGCTGGCCCTGGACCCGGTGCGGATGGCCGAGCGCGAGCCCTACGCGCAGGCGCTGCGCACCATGCGCGCCATCTGGATCGACGCCGGCACCCGCGACCAGTGGTACCTGGACCTGGGCGCCACCGCCTTCCGCGAGGCCGTCGCCGCCGCGGGCGTGCCCGACGAACGCGTCCGCTTCGAACTCTTCGACGCCACCCACACCGCCATCGAGTACCGCTACGCCCCGGCCATCAGCTGGCTCTGCTCCTTTGCCGCACCTCCGGCGCGGCGGGTTCGGCGCGCTTAGACCCGCTGTCTTCCCTCCTCCGGCGCATCGCGACTCCGTCGCGATGCGCCTCCGTCAGTCCAGACACCGGCGCGCGCCGAACATGGCCGATCACTCACCACGGCGCTCTGCATGATTGCGGCTTCTCTCATACCTGACAGAAGATGGCAGCCTCTCCCGACACCATGGCGGTGCCGGTCGGCGAAATCCGCGCTGACCGGCCGGTACACCAGAAGGAGAGAGGCACCACCACGATGACCGCCACCCCGACCGCCACACTCGCCATGGTCAGCCTCGACTGCGCCGACCCGGCCCGCCAGGCCGCGTTCTACCACGAGGTGCTGGGCTGGGAGATCACCCACAGCCAGGACGAGTACGCCATGGTCAGCGACGGCACCACCTCGATCGGCTTCGGCCGCGTCGAGGGCTACCGGCCGCCGGCCTGGCCCGACACCGGCGCGGCCAAGCGCTACCACCTCGACCTCTACGTCGACGACCTCGACGAGGCCGAACGCCGCTGCGTCGCGGCCGGCGCCGGCCGCCCGGACTTCCAGCCCGGCGAGACCTGGCGTGTCCTCACCGATCCGGCCGGGCAGCCCTTCTGCATCTGCGTGAAGAGCTGAGCCTCCTGCCGCTATTGCAGGTCATCCGGAACTGAGCAGCGCGATGACGGCGCCGATCACCATGGACACGATCACGGTGACCGAGCCGAGGGCCAGCGCCGCGCGCAGCGAGATGGTGCGGGTCTCGCCCACGCCGTCGAACACGCTCACCGTGGCCGAGCCGTTGATCAGCTCGTCCAGCCGCAGCAGCCGCGCCGAACCGTTCGACCCGGCCCGCCGCTGACCCGGGCGCGGCGCGGAGGTGCGCGCGTGCGCGCCCGAGGGCAGCACCCCGGCGCGCTGCGCCAGTGTGGGCCGGGGCGCGGCGCGGCGGCGGCCGCCCCGCTGCCCGCGGGCGCCCCGGCCCGGGTCGGGCTGCGGGATGCCGAGCACCACGGTGGACAGCAGCTGGGTGGTCATCTCGGCGGTGAGCCGCTGCTCGGGCTCCTGGCGGAGCAGCCCGTCCAGCACCGGCTGCAGCGGGCCCGCCTCCTCCAGCGGCTCCGGTGCCTTCATCACCGCCGCCTGCAGGATCGCGATATAGCCCTTGCGGTCGTAGGGCGGGCGGCCCGACACCGCCGTGTACAGGGTCGCCCCCAGCGACCAGAGGTCGGACTGCTTGTCGACCTGGTCGGACTTGACCCGCTCCGGCGCGATGTAGGCGGGCGAGCCCAGGATCATCCCCGACTGGGTGATCGACGGATCGCCCTCCAGGGTGGCCAGCCCGAAATCGGTCAGCACCGCGCGGCCGTCCTCGCCGATCAGCACATTGCCCGGCTTGACGTCGCGGTGCACGATCCCGGAGGTGTGCGCGGCGCGCAGCGCGCTGACCAGCTGGAGGCCGATCTCCGCCACCCGCGCGTACGGCAGCGGGCCGTCCTGCTTGACGATCTCGGCCAGCGAGCGGGCCGGCAGCAGCTCCATCACGATCCACGGCCGCCCGTCGGCGTTCACCACGTCCAGCACGGTGACGACATTGGGGTGGGTCAGCCGACCGGCGGCCCGCGCCTCGCGGGTGGCCCGCGCGCACATCAGCGCCCGATCGGACTCCGACAGCTCCGGCGGCAGCTTCAGCTCCTTGACCGCGACATCGCGGCGGAGCAGTTCGTCGGTGGCACGCCACACGGTGCCGGCGCCGCCACCGCCGAGCCGGCTGCGCAGCCGGTAGCGCGATGCGAGCAGGCGGCCCTGGTCGCCGGTGGCCTCCGCGGCGCGCTCGTCGGCGCCTGCCGCGGACGGCGGAGCGGGCTCGGGCTCGTCGAAAACAGGCACGGAGTTCAACGTCATATGTTTCGGCGAACGACAGGCGGCGGGGGCTGGATCCGGAGTCTGGGCTGGTGCGGAGCCGCTGCTTCTCTGCAGCCGCTCTGCGCGTTTGGTCAGGTCACGATGGTTATAGCAGCTTATGGCCTTGGATCCGCAACCCGCCGCCGCCTCACCGCGGCGGCACGTCCGGAAACGGTCACCCATACTACTTGCCACACCGCGCCATCACCCGAGTAAGTGACCATGAACGCACGAAATGATCACGGATCGGTACCGGGCCGCAGGTAGCGGGCCCATCGGCCCCTACCCGCGGACACACCGCGGGCCGGGACGGCCCTGCCGCCGCCCCGGCCCGCCGGAACCGGAGGGGCCGGCCCGGCCCCCTCCGTCCGCTACTCGCCCACCGACTCGGTGCCCCGCTCGACAACGGACTCCGAGCCGCCGGCACCAGTGCCCGACTCACCGGGCGCCACCGGCGCCGGCAACTCGCCCTCCTCCGCCTCGCCCTCCCGCGGATCGCACGGCGCCACCTCGCCCTGGGCGATCGCCATGCTCAGCCCCCAGCCGCCGCCGTCGAAGACCCGGCTGGTCAGCACCAGGGTCTCCCCGGGCCGCAGCATCCCCTCGGTGATGGTGAAGCGGCTCCCGTCCGAGCCGGTCTCCATGCCCAGGGCGACGGGCCCGGCGCCGTCGCCGGGCGGCGGCGCCGGCTCGAACCGGCCCTCCTGGCAGACCATCCCGGCCGGCAGGTGGTCCACCTCGGCGCGCACACCGTGCTCGGCCAGCGCCCGCTCCAGCCCTTCGGCATCGGTGGGCTCGGCCACCTCCACCGTGATCGACCCGTCCGGCTGCGGCTCCACGGCGTAGGCCGGCGCCGCGCCGAGGCCGCCGAGCGCGAAGGCGCCCGCCGTCAGCCCCACCGTGGCCACCGCCGCACCGCCCACCAGGGCGAGCCGCGGCCGGAAGCCGAACCCGAAGCGGCGGCCGCTCGCCGCCGGCTCCGCCGCCGCCTCGGCGCGGGCCGCGACGACCCCGCGCAGCTCACCGAGCAGCCGCTCCTCGAACCCGCCCAGCGGTTCCCTCGAACCGTTCCCCGTCTGCATGATCAAGCCTCCGCACGTAGTGGGACTGCTGCGACCTCGGAAACGCCGAGCCGGGAGAGCCGGTCCTGGACCACCCTGCGGGCGCGGTGCAGCCGGACCCGGGCCGCGACGGCCCCGATCCCCAGCACCCGCGCCGCCTGGCCGGCGCTCAGCCCGTCCAGAGCCACCAGCTCCAGCACGGCGCGCTCGCCCTCGGACAGCCCGTCCATCGCGCGGTAGGCCCGGCGCGCCTCAGCCTGCGCGTCGATCCGGTCCACCAGCCCCGCGAGGTCGTCCTCGTCCACCAGCCGGCGCCCCGCCACCTGCCGCGCGGTGCGGTCCTCCTTCGCCGAGCGGCGGCGGTCGGCCGCCACCACATTGCGCGCCACCCCGTACAGCCAGCCCACCGGCCCGCCCCTGCCCGGCCGGTACGTGTGCGCCGACTCGATCACGGCGACGAACACGTCGGCGGTCAGGTCGGCCGCACGGTGCGGGTCGTCCACCCGCCGCGCCACGAACCGCTGCACCGCCGCCACATTCGCCCGGTAGAACGCCTCGAAGGCATCGGGGTCGCGCCCGATCAGCGCGACCTCGCCTCCGGCTCCTGGATGGGACACCTGCCAACTCCCTACACCCGACGTCCGTTCCTTCACCCGTACTTGGTCGCGGCGGGCCCGGGCGTTACACGGAAGCGGCCCCGGACACGGCGGAGCCCCGGCGGCGCGCCGTCAGCGCGCCCCCGGGGCTCCCCGCACCGCCGCGCACAGGCGCCGCGGTCAGGCCGCTAGGACCAGAGGGCGTCGGGGTCCACCTGGCTGACCGGTCCAAGGCCGATCTCCGCCAGCGGCCCCGCCACCTGCTCGGCATCGCCGACCACCACCGCGACCAGCTCGTCCGGGCGCAGGTACTCACGCGCGCCGTCGAGCATCTTCTCCGCGGTGAGCGCGTCGAAGCCGGCCCGCAGCCGGTCGATGTGGTCGTCGGGCAGGCCCTGCACCTCGATGTCGATCAGCACGTTCGCCACCGACCACACCTTGGAGTAGTTCACCGGCAGCCCCACCGTGCGCGACTCGCGCACCGTGGCCAGCTCGTCGTCGGTGACGCCGCCCTCGCGCAGCCGCACGATCTCGGCCACCGAGGAGGCGACGGCGTCCGCGGTGTGCCGGGTCTCCACCTGGCAGCTGGCGGTGAACTGGCCGCCGTTGCGGCGCAGGTCGAAGCGCGCCCCCGCCCCGTAGGTGTAGCCCTTCTCCTCGCGCAGCAGCAGGTTGAGCCGCGAGCCGAACATGCCGCCGATCACGTCGCCCACACCGTAGGCGGCCGGCAGGTCGGCCTCGGCCCGCGACGGCGCCCGGTGCGCCAGCACCAGCGCCGACTGCACCGAGCCCGGCCGGTCCAGCACCACGATCCGCGGCTGCGCCCCCTCGGCGCCGCGCACCGGCGCCGGGCTGGGCGGCTGCGCCCGCACCGTGTCGCCGAAGACCGAGCGGGCCAGCCCCTCGACGTCGACCTTGCCGAGGTCGCCGACCACGATCAGGGTGCCCGCCACGTTCGCCAGCTGGCGGCGGTGGAAGTCGACCACCATCTCCGGGTCGACCGCGTCCAGCCGCTTGGGCCCGCCATTGGCCGGCACCGCGTAGCGCCCCGCGAACAGCTGCGAGCCCACCGCCCGCGCCGCCAGCGACGACGGCACCGAGCACTCCAGCACGAAGGCCTCGCGGATCTGGTCGCGCCGCCGCACGATGTCGTCGGAGCGGAAGGCCGGGCTGCGCAGCGCGTCGGCCAGCAGCCGGGTGGCGTCCACGATCCGGTTCACCGGCACGTCGACGCCGGTGACGAAGCTGTCCCAGCCGACCCAGGACTCCCACTCCGCGCCGTGCCGCTCCAGCGCCGGCGCCAGCGAGCCATTGCCCTCCTGGCCGTCCTCCAGCGCGTCGCCGGTGAGCATCGCCACGCCGTACTGGTCCTCGGACTCGGTGAAGGCACCGGCCGGGTGCACCAGCCGGACCGAGGCGAAGGCCTGGCCGGGCAGGTCGACGGCGATCACGTCGCCGGCCCCCACCGAACTGCGCCGCACGGCGGGGAAGGTGTAGGGCTCCGGCGGTCCCAGGACCGGCCGGGACGCCATGACTGGCCGGGTCACGCGGCCACCTCCTCGGGCTCGAATCGAAGGGCCAGGCGGTTGGACGGGGCCAGCGCGTCGGCCGCCAGCGCCGCGACGTCCTCAGGGCCGATGCTCGCCCAGCGCTCCGGCCAGTCGAGCATCGCGCGGGGGTCGTCGAACATCTGCGCCGAACTGCTGAGCGCGTCGGCCAGGCCGCCGGGCGAGGCCAACGACTGGAGGTGGTCGCGCTCCAGCACCGCCCGAGCGCGCTCCACCTCCTCCTCGGTGACGCCGTCGGCCGCGGCCGCCAGCTCGTCCAGGATCGCCTTCTCCAGCGTGTCGCCGGAGACGCCGTCGCGGGCCAGCATGTTCACCACCAGCAGCGACGAGGTGTGCCGGAAGGAGAAGTTCATGATGTTGCCGTAACCGCCGGTGTCGACGGCCAGGCCGCGCTCCACCACCAGCCTGCGGTACAGCCGGCTGCCCTGGCCCCGGCCGAGCACGGCGCCCAGCACGTCGGAGACGTCGTACTCGCGCGAGCCCAGCTCGCCCACCCGGTAGGCCAGGAAGACGCCCGGCGCCGGGCAGGGCTCGACCACCGTCTCGCGCACCTCGCCGTCGCGCCGCGGCGCGATCGACGGGTCCGGGATCTCCGGCAGCTCCGTGCGCGCCGCCAGCCCGCCGAAGAAGCGCTCGACCCGGTCGCGGACGTCCTCCGGCTCCAGCGAGCTGACCACGGTCAGCACCGCGTTGTCCGGCCCGTAGTGCTGCCGGTGGAAGTCGAGGACATCGTCGAGAGTGGCGGCGTCCAGGTCGGCCATGGAGCCGATCACGGAGTGGTGGTAGGGGTGCCCGGCCGGGTACGCGTTGGCGAACAGCCGCTCCACCGCCGTGCCGTAGGGCTGGTTGTCGTAGCGCTCCCGCCGCTCGTTCTTCACCACGTCGCGCTGGTTGTCCAGCACGTCCTGGGTGACGCCCTCGCGCAGGGTGCCGAGCCGGTCGGCCTCCAGCCACAGCGCGAGGTCGAGGCCGTGCTCGGGCACGGTCTCGTAGTAGTTGGTGCGGTCGGTCGAGGTGGTCGCGTTGAGGTCGCCGCCCAGCCGCTCGATCGCCTCGAAGTGCCCGCCCTTGGGCACGTTCGCCGAGCCCTGGAACATCAGGTGCTCGAAGAGGTGCGCGAAGCCGGTGCGGCCGGCCCGCTCATGCCGCGAGCCGACCCCGTACCAGAGGTTCACCGCCGCCACCTGGCCGGTCGCCGCCGGCGCCGTGACCAGGCGCAATCCATTGGCCAGTGTGAACTGGTCGACTGTACTCGTGCTCACCGGCAGCTCACTGGTCGATCACCGCTTCTCCACCGTTCCTTCGGGGTTCATTGAGGTACGCCATCGTCCCGAGCCTACGGCCTAGCCCGAGCCTTCACTACCAGTCACGAACGCCGCCAGACCAGCTCGTCCGGCGGCGCCTCCGGGGCCACCGGCTCGCCCCAGCCGTGGAAGTTCAGCTCCGCCATCAGCCGTCCCTCGTCGGTCGGGACGCTGACGAGCACCGATCGCGGTAGGTAGCCGCCGTCGACCCAGACGATGAAGCCCACCGTCCGGGCCCCCTGCGCGTAGAGGTCCTGGAGCACCCGGAAGCTCGCCCCCACCACGCCCTCGGTGCGCATCGCCGCCAGCACCTCGAACCGGGCCCGGTAGCCGGTGGTGCGCTCCCCGTCCACCGTCCGCGTGCCCACCGGCACCAGCTCGGCGGCCGCGGCGATCATGCTCCAGTCGCGGATGCCGTTGATGGAGCGGATCGCCTCGTTGTACACCGGCGTCACCTCAGGCGGATCCTCCCAGTCTGACCGGGCCCGCCTGATCCACTCCGTACCGGGCGGCATCCCGTCCCGCGTGGGCGGGCGCAGGTAGACGGCGTTCCCAAGGCCGACGGCCCGCGCCGTACGGGTGGTGCCGCCGTCGCGGAACTCCACCGTGGTGGTGAAGTCGATCTCCTCGGCGGAGTGGAAGACGTACCCGCCCGTCACCGACGCCAGCCCGGCCCCGCCGAGGCTGCCCGACATGTCGAAGCGGGCGCTGCCCCGCGCCACCGCCGCCGACTCCATCGCCGCCACCAGCTGCGGCGGGCTGGTCGGCGTCCCGTCCGGCAGCACCGGCGCCGCGGACGTCGGCCCGGTCCCGGGGGCGCCACCGGCCTGTTCACCGGCCGGCGCGCCCGCCGCCGTACCGCTCCCGCTCGGCGCGGCGGACGGCGCCGGAGTCGGGGGGGTCGGAGTCGGGGTCGGGCCCACCGGCGACTGGACGCATCCGGCCGCCAGCAGCACGCCCGCGGCCGCCAGGGGAAGGAGCAGACCGCGCGTCATGCTCGTCTTCATCCCCGCGCGGGCGATCGACAACACGGCCCCGGAAACACAAATAGGCCCCCGAAGGGGCCTATCCGTGTGTTTGTTCGGCGGTGTCCTGCTCTCCCACCCCCCTTCGGGGGCAGTACCATCGGCGCTGGCAGGCTTAACTGACCGGGATCGGAACGTGACCGGGTGT
>NZ_PVZC01000010.1 GCF_003002095.1 Allonocardiopsis opalescens
CCGACCCCCACTACCTGGCCACCATCACCGACCTCATGGTCCAAGCCCTCGGCAACGAATTCCGCACCTGGCTACTCGCCCACACCACCGCCCACCCCACCACACCCGCCTGGATCACCCTCCGACACCTCACCCCCACCCACCAACCCCACACCCACCAACTCCACGGATTCACCCTCGCCCTCCCACGCCTCACCGACGACACCACGAACTGACCACCCCCGCCCGGCCCCCGCACACCAGCGGGGGCCGGGCGGGTCGGCGCCCCCAGCCCCAGCAGCTCCCCAAGGACCCCCGTCGATGACGTCACCCGACCACGGCGCCCTCATCCGCCTGCACACCGCCGTGATCCGCCTGCGACGTGCCCTGGACCGGGAACGCGACCGCACCCTGACACCCGCGCAGCTCACCATCCTCACGCTCCTGCGCGACGCCCCGTGCGGCCGCTTCAGCGACATCATCGCCGCCGAGGGCATCGCGCACTCCGCACTCAACCGGCTGATCACCCCGCTGATCCAGATCGGCCACGTCCAACGCGGCACCACCGAAACCGACCGCCGACGCGTGGTGCTCACCCTCACCGACCACGGCCACGCGCTCCTCGACCGCGTCGAAGAGGGCATCGCCGAACGCCTCGAACAGCGCCTGGCACGCCTTCCGCCCGCACAGCGCGACGCCGTCCTCGGCGCACTGGACGGCCTGGAAGCGCTCACCGCGGACGCCCACGCGCCCGACCCACCCACTAGTAACGTTCAGTGATCACACCAGCGCATTTGAGGAACCGACCCGTGACCACCGACCCCGACCCCGCGCCCTTGGCCGACCGCCTCGCGCGCCTGCCGCCGTCCCCGCTGCGGCTGGGAGCACGCACCTCCCACCTGGCCCGCGCCTATGCCCAACGCGTCATCGACGCCCTTCACCAGGTGGCTCCGGAGGTGGAGATCGAACCGGTCGGCATCGAGACCACCGGAGACCGCTCGCCGGGCGACCTGTCGAAGCTGGGCGGCAAGGGCCTGTTCATGAAGGAGATCGACACGGCGCTGTCGTCGGGCCGGATCGACATCGCGGTGCACTGCCTGAAGGACGTCCCCGCGGACGTGCCGCTCCCGCCCGGGCTGGTGTTCGCCGCCTACCTGGAGCGCGACGACGTGCGCGACGCCGTGGTCTTCCGGGCGGGGTCGACCTACACCCGGCTGGAGGACCTGCCCCCGGGCACCCGGATCGGCACCTCGGCGGTGCGCCGCAAGGCCCAGATCCTCCGCCGACACCCTGACCTGCGCGTGGAGCGCTTCCGCGGCAACGTCGTCCCCCGCCTCGCCCGGCTGGACGAAGGCGAAGGCGGCGTCGAGGCGCTGGTGCTGGCCGCGTGCGGACTGGAGAAGGTCGGCATGGGCCACCGCATCGGCCGGCGCCTCGACGTGGGGGAGATGTGCCCGGCGGTCGGCGGCGGCGTCATCGGGGTGCAGTGCCGCCGACCCGACGAAGGCATCGCGGAACTGCTCCGGTCGATCGACCACCCCGAAACGCGCACCCACGTCACCGCCGAGCGCACGATGCTGCACCTCCTGCAGGGCCACTGCAACAGCCCCATCGCCGGACACTGCCACACCACCCCGGACGGACGGCTCTCCCTCATCGGCATGGTGTTCTCCCGCGACGGCGGCACCTTCGTCCACGCGCACGGCCACGACACCCCCGACCGAGCCGCCGAACTCGGCACCCACGTCGCCACCACCCTGCTCGGCCAGGGCGCCCGCGACATCATCGCTGACACGCGCTGCTGAACACTCGGCGGCGCTCCTGGTCGATCACGACCGGCTCCACTCGCGGGCGCGCACCATCAGCCTGGATCCACCCCCGCGTGCGCGGGGCTCACCACCTAGCGAGTGCTGATGTGCCCTGGTATGGCGGTCCACCCCCGCATGCGCGGGGCTCACGTCCACCGATGCCGCGGCACCGCCGTCGCCCAGGGTCCACCCCCGCATGCGCGGGGCTCACGGGCTGCTGTCCGACCTCGCAGGTGGGCATCCGGGTCCACCCCCGCATGCGCGGGGCTCACGCCGGCCATCATGGCGACCTGGCGGTACTGGCGGGTCCACCCCCGCATGCGCGGGGCTCACGCACGTAGAAGCGGCTGCCGCTTCGTGTAATGGGGTCCACCCCCGCATGCGCGGGGCTCACGGACAGGGTGGCCAGCGCGCCGGGGTCTCCGCCGGTCCACCCCCGCATGCGCGGGGCTCACACGGCCCGAACGCGGGCACCCCGTGGCGCTTCGGGTCCACCCCCGCATGCGCGGGGCTCACCTTCCCGACCTGGGCGTTCGTCGGGCGTTACCAATTCTTTATCGTTTTCAGCACCCAATCGGCGATCCCGGTAACCGACCGGCCACCATGCGTATCCGCCCGAACAGTCGCGGTCCGAGCCAGGGCGCCGCGCGTCACGCCCAGCCATAGACATAGTCCACCGGCAGCCGCAGCACGAGGCGCCGGTCGGCGACCATGGCGGCGCGGTAGTCGTCCCAGTCGGGGTGTTCGCCCTGGATGGCGCGGTAGAGCTCGATCAGTTCCTCGACGGTGGCGTCGTGGGGGTCAGCGGCGACCGGGGAGAGTTCGGCGGTCCCCTCGGCGACGGCGTAGCCGCCCATGTCGGGCGGGCTGACGTGGTAGCTGGCGCGCGGGTCGCGGCGCAGGTTGGCGGTCTTGGCGCGTCCGTCGGTGATGGACACCCGGATGACCCCGGTGGCGGGGTCGTAGGTGTGGGAGACGTTAGACAGCTGCGGGCGCCCGTCGCGTTTGAGGGTGACCAGCACCCCGGGGCGCTTGGCCTCCAGCAGCCGCAGCAGCGCGGTGTCGCCTTTGATGTCCGGCATGGCCGTTCCTCTCCGTCGCGCGGTCCCGTCCCCATCGTGGCATCCCGCACGCACGATCGGCGCCGGAGGGACGGAGACGGCCGCGGCTTCGGGAGGTCGCGCGGTCAACGGCCCGGGAACTCCGGTTCAGGCGTCCGGTCCACGGGGGCGCTTCGTGGTTCTGGGCGATGGCGCGGCGCAGCCGGGGGCGGGCAGCGCGGCGGCGAAGTCGGCCTCCTCCTTGGGTCGCACGGCTTCGGCCTTGTAGTGGAGCCGCACCTCGGGGACGAGGAACGGCAGCCCGCCCGGGGCGGTGAGGCCCAGCAGCGCGAGCGGTCGGCGCACGCGCGGGCCGCGGCGCGAGGTCCACCGGGGACAGCGCCGCACTGCTCCACCATGACCCGCACCCGCCACGGCGCGGCCGGCCCCGGCCGACGCCACAGGTCGTGCCCGCCCACGGGCCGCGCCTCGCCGACGCTCCACGGTCGCAGCCGCCCTGACGGGCCGGCGGCCCACCACTCCCGGCCCGACGGCGCCCGCCGCACCGCCGCCTGGTCGCGGCGCAGCACCGCCACGTCGGCGTCGCCGCGCGCGCACCCAACTGCCCACCGCCGGCTCCACGGCGCGGCCCCGGCGTCCCGCACCGGGCGAACCAGGCGGCGACCTCGCCCAGTGCCGCAGAGTCCCACGGGATGTGCGGGGGCTCGGCGGACGGCACGGGCCCCATTGCGCCCGCCGCGGCGGCGCCGTTCGGGCGGCCGCAACCGCAGTGTGACCGCTTTGTCACTCACCGTCCGTATCGCGCTGCCACGATGGCGGGCACCACCCCCGACCCGGTTCTCCCTTCCCCGACGCGGCGCGCCGGAGGCGCGCCGGTGAGGAGCCCTCATGCCCAGACCCCTGCCCGCCACCGCCGCCGCCCTGGCGGGCGCCGCGGCCCTGACCCTCGCGACGGCGGCCGTCCCCGCCCAGGCCGCCGCCGCGTCCATGGCCCAGACCACCACGGTGGGCGTGCACAACGCCTACGAGCAGGCGACCTTCGGCCACTTCGCCGACGCGCTGGACTCCGGCGCCGCCCTGCTGGAGATCGACGTGTGGACCCATGGCCTCACCGGCCGCTGGCGGGTCAGCCACGACCTCAACTTCGCCAATGACAACAACTGCTCGGGCGAGGGCCTGTACGGGCCGCGCGACCAGGACCTGGGGGCGTGCCTGCGCAATGTGCGCGAATGGCACGACGCCAACCCCGGGCACCGCCCGATCGTGCTCAAGGTGGAGTTCAAGAACGGCTTCGACAACTCCCGGGGCATGGGTCCCGACGAGTTCGACGCGCTGGTCCGCGACACCCTGGGCGACGCGCTGCTGCGCCCGGCCGAGGTTGCCGGCGGCCACCCGAACCTGGACGCCGCGGTGCGCGCCGGGGCCTGGCCGGACCGCGAGGCGCTGCGCGGACGGGTGCTGATCGAGATCATCCCGGGCACCTTCGAACGCGGCAACCCCTTCGACAGCTACTGGACCGACGAGGAGTACGGCGACCACCTGGTGGCGCGCGCCGCGGCCGGAGACCTGGGCTCGGCCACCTCCTTCCCGGCCGTCCTCGGCGCCGCCGCGGGCGACCCCCGCACCCGGCTGCCCGAGAGCGTCCGCCCGTGGTTCGTGGTCTTCGACGGCGACGCCGCCGCCTACCTGGGCGGCATCGACACCGACTGGTACCGCGACAACGGCTACCTGCTCATCATGACCGGCGCCGCCTCGGTGGCCCCCGCCATCCCCGGCGCCCAGCCCGACCCCGCCACCGCCACCGAACGCGTCCGCCTGCTGGCGGCCGCGGGCGCCAGCATCGTCACCGCCGACTGGACCGGCCCCCGCGAGGTGCTGGAGCTGGTCGAACCGCGCGGCTGAGGCATTCCGCCCGCCCCGCGCGCCCCTCGCCGGGCGCGCGGGGCGTGGCCGTTCCGGTCGGCGATCGGGTGGTAGGTCTCGGCGTCCGTGCCGCGTCCGTCGGCGTGCGCGCACATGCCGACCGGGACGGGCTCGCCGACCGGACCGCCTCGATCGGGGCGGACGCGGCTGGGGTACTTCCCGAAGACCGAGGACGTGCCGGGGGTGGTGGCCGGGCATGTTCGCGGGGCGCTGGGCTTGGCCGAGGACGTGGAGCAGGCGGCGGCCCGGTCGGCCAAGCGGCACCGCGAGTTCGTGCGCGACCGGCTGGGGGTCGTCTACGACGCGGGGCGCGTTCGGCGGGTCGCTGAGGCGATCCGGCAGGCGGTGCAGGCCAAGGACGATCCGGCCGATTTGATCAACGTGGCGTTGGCGGAGAGGGGTGCCGGCCCTTCTTCGCGCCTTCGGTGATGACCAGGCTGGCGGCGATGGCGCGCACCGCGGCCGCTCTCCGAGCGCGGGGCCGACCAGATCGTCGCGGCGGACCTCGGTGCGGGCCTCGGTGCGCCGCCCGTTCCGCTGTGTCCGCTATGAGCGACCCCCAGCGAGCAGCTGGGGGTCGCGTCCCCGCGTTCAGCGGTGCGTGCTCGACGGTGCCGGCAGTAGGGGCAGGCCCGCTGTGTAGCGGCGGAGGAAGCCGGCGGTCGGGGTGTCGGCCGCGGCGACGGTGTCCGGGGGGCCGGCCGCGAGGACCGCGCCTCCGTCCGGGCCGGCTCCCGGGCCCAGGTCGATCACCCAGTCCGCGGCGGCGGCCACGGGGATGTCGTGTTCGGCCACGACGACGGTGTTGCCCGAGTCGAGCAGCGCGTCGAGCGCGTCGACCACCCGCTGGACGTCGGAGGGGTGCAGGCCGGAGACGGGCTCGTCGAGGACGACGAGGCCGGCCTTGCGGCTCGCGGCGCCGCGCTGGATCGCGGCCGCCAGCTTCAGCCGCTGCGCCTCGCCGCCGGACAGTTCGGTGGCGCTCTGGCCGAGTCGGAGGTAGCCGAGCCCGACTTGGTGCAGCGCTCCCAGGATCTCGGCGAGCTGCCCGGGCTCGGCGAACAGCCGCACGGCCTCGGCGACGGTCAGTTCGAGCACCTGGTCGATGGCCAGGCCCTGGTAGTGGATTTCCAGCGCCTCAGGCCGGTAGCGCCGGCCCTCGCAGGCGTCGCAGACCACCCACACATCCGGCAGGAAGTGCATGTCGACCAGCTTGCGGCCGTAGCCGGTGCAGCTTTCGCAGCGGCCGCCGCCCGGGGTGTTGAAGCTGAACCAGGAGGCGTCGACTCCGCGCCCGCGCGCCGTGTCGGTCTCGGCGAACAGCCTGCGGACGATGTCGAAGGCCTTGCTGTACGTGGCGGGGTTGGACCGCGGCGTCCGGCCGAGCGGCTCCTGATCGACGACGGCGACCCAGCCGAACCCGTCGAGGCCGGTCACCGCCCGCACCGCGTCGCTCGCCGTCCCGGCCAGGGCGGCGGCCGCGCCCGTCGCGAGCGCGCTGAGCAGGCTGCTCTTGCCGCTGCCGCTCACCCCGGTCAGGCAGCTGAGCCGGCCGGCGGGCAGGCGCACCAGCTCCGCGGTCACATTGTGCGCGCGCAGCCCGTGCAGCTCCACCCAGTCGGCGCCGTCCCCGGCCGGCCGCCTGGTCCGGCGCAGCCGCGGCCCCGCGCCGGCCAGGTAGCGGCCGGTCAGCGACTCGGGCTCGGCGGCCGCTTCGGCGGGAGTCCCCGACACGACGACCGCACCGCCGAGGCGGCCCGCGCCCGGCCCGATATCGATCACCCAGTCGGCCCGGGCGATCAGTTCGGGGTCGTGTTCGACGATGAGCACCGTATTGCCGGCCGCGCGCAGCTCCAGGGCGATGTCGAGCAGCTGCGCCTTGTCCGCCGGATGCAGCCCGTTGCCCGGCTCGTCCAGGACGAAGATGATGCCGCTGAGCTCGGTGCCGAGCTGCGCGGCGAGCCGCGTCCGCTGCAGTTCGCCGCCGGACAGCGTCGCCGCGCTCCTGGACAGCTGGAGATGGGCCAGGCCGAGCCGGTCGAGGAGCCCGAGCCTGCGGCCCAGGTCGCGCAGCAGCGGCTCGCCCACCGCGCGCCGCCCGGCGTCCAGGTCCTGGGCCACCCGCTCCGCCCAGGCGCGCACCTCCCGCACCGCCACCTCGACCAGTTCGGGGTAGGTCACGCCGCCGAGCCGCACGGACCCGGCCACCCGGCCGAAGCCGCTGCCTCCGCAGCCGCCGCAGGGCCGCTTGCGCAGGTACGGGAGGTATCGCTGCTTGGCGGTGGGCGTCTGGGCGTTCACGAACAGGCGCTCCACCTCGGCGAGCGCGCCGCGCAGCGGCTGGCTCGAGGTGTAGGTCATCCGGGCCGTCTCGTTCTTGTTCGGGACGTCGACGGTCGCCTCGATCTTCTCGTCACCCGTGCCGTAGAGCACCTGGTGCCGGAACTCCTCGGGCAGCGACCGCCACGGCCGGCCGAGGTCGACGCCCCGCTTCTCGGCGAGCGAAGGAATGAACAGGTGCTCGCCCGACCGCCACTTCGCGTACCAGGGCGAAGCCCCGGCGAAGAGCGGGAGCTCAGGACGGGTGATGATCAGGTCCTCCTGCGCCCACCAGCGCCCGCCGGCCCCGTGGCAGTCCGCACAGCCCCCTTCCGGGGTGGCGCGGTCGAAGTGCGCGGTCGTCAGCGGCCCGTCCTGGCGCTCCGCCGCCGGCTGCGCGCCGATGGCGGGGAGGCGCGAGTACAGCAGCCCCAGGTGCCCGTCGATACCGGTGATCGTGGCGACCGTGGAGCGGGGGTTGCGGTTCAGCCGGCGCTGGTCGACCGCGAGCGTCGGGCCGAGCCCGAGGACGCGGTCGACCTTCGGCCGGTTGCGCTGGGTGATGTACTGGCGGACGAACGGCGAAAGCCCGTCCAGGTACCGCAGCTGGGCCTCGTTGTGCAGTGTGTCGATGACCAGCGAGGTCTTACCGCTGCCGCTCACTCCGGTGAAGGCGACGAGCCGCCCCTTGGGGATGCTCACGGACACGTCGCGCAGATTGTTGGTCCTGGCCCCCACCACCTCGATGGTCCCGTGCTCCATGCCCGCGAGCCCGGTGGGCTCTGGTGCGCATGCGGTCAACCTTCATCCACCTCTCTCGATCCGGCGGGACACAGGGAGAGGTCCCGCCCATGCCGGACGGGCCGCGCCCCGTCGGCGCGGCCGCTTCTCTCGGCACGCGGCCGGCCCCGGTGCGGCCCCGTGCGCGTGGATCAGGACGGGGACGCCGCGGCGAGCTTCGCGGGGTCGGGGGCGTAGACGGTCATCCAGTGCGGGTGCAGCCGGAAGTACACGGCCTCGGTGTCCCAGTCGAAGTCGTCGTGGCCGTAGAAGTCCCGCAGGTAGCCGAGCAGCTCTGGCCAGTCGGCGGCCGGCGCGCCGTTCGCGGGGTTCAAGGTCTCAACTGTGCCGTGCGTGAACACCCCCAGCTCCTCACCGCGCATGTGCGCGGCGCTGACGGCGGGCCGCGCCGCGATGTGGCGCGCCTTGGCCGCGTCCCGCGCCGTGCCGAAGAGCCACCTCCCGTGCAGGAAGTGCCCGTCCACGCCGCTGATCCGCGGCTCGCCCTTCGCCGTCACGGTGGACAGCGCGAGCGTGCACATACCGGTGAGGACCTGGGTGAGCCGCGCCGCGGTCAAGGTGTGCTGCTCGTTGATGATCGAGCGCAGGTGCCGGGTGGAGCGGGAAAGGGAGACGTCGAGGAGAGCCTGGAGCTCGTCGAGCTCCGCTCGGGTTTCGCGCATGGGGGTCCCGTCTGTCCGTGAGTGCCGGTCCGCGCCGCTATGCGCCGACCGGTCCACCATGCTCACCGCAAACCCTGACATCCTGTGTCACCGTCTCCGGCCTCCTCGCCGGCCGGCCGCCCCGCGGTGTGTTCCCGCCGCCATTCCGGCCACCCCGATCACCCCGCGGCCCCTTTCTGCCGTATTCCGGCCGCCCCCTCCAGGACCTCCTCACCGCCGAGGGCGGCGGCCTTCCGGGCGGGCGCGTGCGCCGTCGCGGCGTACGCCGCCCGGCGCGGCTGGGGGTGCCGACCACGGTCCACCGGACGACCGGCGCGCTCCATCCGGCACGCCGGATCCGCCGGGGGCACGTCCTATGCTGAGCCGGTGACCGCAGGATGGTGCCGTGGCTGCGGATCGGTTTCGCCGCTGGGGTATGGCGGTCAGATCTCGCCGTCGCCGCGGTATTTGGTGGTGGGGCCGCCGGACGATAGCTCCGCCCGCCAATGGTCGGGGAGTAGCAGGCCGAGCGCGCCGACGTGCAGTCCGAGTGGAAGCCGTCCCGTCGCCAAGCCGAAGTTCACCCTGCCGCCCGCGAACTTTGCCTTGCTGAAGTCCGCTGTGCGGCCGGCGAACTCCGCCCCGCTGAAGTCCACCATGCCACCGGTGAACGCCGCCCCGCTGAAGTCCGCCGTGCCGCTGGCGAACTCCGCCCCGCTGAAGTCCATGATGCCGCTGGCGAACTCCGCCCTGTTGAAGTTCACCGTGCCGCCGACGAACACCGCGGGGAAGTGCACTGTGCCACCGGCGAACCGCGCGCCGTTGAAGTGCACCGTGCCGCCAGTGAACGCTACGGCGAAGTGCGCCGTGCCACCGGTGAACGCCGCCCCGCTGAAGTGCGCCACGCCGCCGGCGAACTCCGCTCCGGTGAAGTCCACCGTGCCACCGGTGAACGCCGCGCCGCGGAAGTCGACCCTGCCGCCGGTGAACCCCGCCAAGCTGAGGTGCACCGTGCCGCCGGTGAACGTCGCTGCTGCGAAGCTGGTGGCGCCGCCGGTGAATGACGCGCCGGTGAGGTCGAGCGTGGTGCCGGTGGGGACGTGGATTCGGGAGAGGTCTCCGCCGTCGAAGACCACCCCGGTGAGGTCGAAGTGGTGGCCGTGCCAGGACGCGGTGGCGTCTTCGCGGAGGTGGTCGCGGATGGTGCGGATGATGGTGTGGCGGACTTCGCGCATCGCCCGGTAGGCCAGCAGCTTGTCCTGGTAGGCGGCGTCGGCCTCCTGCGCCGTGGGGCCGGGGGGATTGTCGCCTGGGCGCCGGCGCACCCGGGTGCGGGGCCGGGCGGCGGGCTTGTCGGGTTCGGGTTCGTAGGGCATGCGCAGGTAGGCGCAGAGCACGTCGATGCACACCCGCCGCTGCTGGGGGACCTCGTCGGCCAGGCGGGTCAGGGTGTGCACGCCGCCGAGACGTACTGCGGCCTGGTCGGCGCCCAGTTGGGTGACGGCGGTGGTGAAGCGCTCGTCGTCGCGTTTGGCCAGTTCGCGCTCGTGCGCCTGTTGGGCTTCTGCGGCGGCGCGTTCCTCGGTGCGTTCGGCCAGGCGCTGGGCGCGGTCGTTGAGTTGCTGGCGGTGGTAGGCGATCACCAGCAGTGCCACACCGCCCAGGCCGGTGACCACGGCGAAGGCGCGGGTCAGCGCTCCGGCCATGTCGCCGGGGCGGGCGGGGCCGGGGGCGGGGCCCAGGGGGTAGCCGCGCCAAGGCGGGACATGGCCCAGCAGCCACAGCTGAATCCCGACCAGGGCGGCCACCAGGACCAGGGCCAAGGCGGCCATCCCCAGGATGGCGGCCAGCAGGCCCAACCGCGACCAGTCCCTGCCGCCCGCCCGGCCGCGCAGGCGCTCCCACCGCGCGCCCAACCAGCGCATCACCGCCCGCGCACCCCCTTTGGCCTTCAGCGGCCAAGACCGACGCGGCAGCCTGGGCATCCGACACCCGCGAGCCGACAATCGCGCAGCCTCTGCCGTACGTCCTGTCCTTAGCCCTCTTTGGACCACGGACGGTCGGATCGGTCCGGCGGTTCCATGCCTCCGTTGGCACGTGGAACGCCGAGACCGTCCGCCGACGCGGGCCCGGCTGCCGCTGTTTCCCGCCCTGTCGACGTGGTCGGCCGCTCTCGGCGCGGCCCGAGCGAGCCTGACTGGAAGTACGACGCGCAAGGGTTCCGCAGCCGTCGGATCCGGCCGCCAGGCGCGCACTGCACACACCGAGGCGCGGCCGAAAAACCGGTGGCGGGTGCCAGGCGGCGGCCGGTAGCGTCTGGATCCGTCCGGGACCGCGCGAGGCGGGTCCGTGCACGGCGCGACCAGGGGAGGGATGACCGATGAGCTGCACGACTGTCTTTCGGCTGTCCTCTTTCCACCGGGTGCCCTAGCCGCGGCGCGGCTCGCACCCCGATCTCCTGAGTGAAGGTCCCGTCGTGACGAACGACTCCACCGTCCTGCCCGCCGACGCCTCCGACCCCGCCGCTCCGCTGGCCGCGCTGGGCTTCGACGCCCGTACCCGTGCGCTGTTCGCGGCGGCCGCGCCCGAGGGCGCCCGCCCGGCCCGGGTGGCCTCCGTCGCCAAGGGCGCCGCCGGGCTGCTGGCCCCCGAACCGCTGACCGCCGCCTTCGGGCCCGCGCTGCGCGCGAGCGCCGCCGCCGATCCCGTCGCGCTGCCCTGCCCCGGCGACTGGGTGGTGCTGCGCACCCTGCCTGACGGCACCCACCTGGTCCACGCCGTGCTGGAGCGGCGCACCGCCTTCGTGCGCAGCGGGGTGGGCGCCGACTCCCACGGCCAGGTGCTGGCCGCCAATGTCGACACGGTGTTCATCACCGAGCCCGTCGCCGCCGCGCCCAACCTCGGCCGGGTGGAGCGGCTGCTCGCGCTGGCCTGGGAGAGCGGCGCGGAGCCCGTGGTGGTGCTCACCAAGGCCGACCTCGCCGCCGACCGGCTGCCCGGGCTGATCGACGCCGCGTCCTCGGCCGCGCCCGGCGCGCAGGTGCACGCGGTGAGCGCGGTGACCGGCGCGGGCCTGGACGCCCTGGCCGCCCACCTGGCGCCCGCGCGCACGATCGCGCTGCTCGGCCCCTCGGGTGCGGGCAAGTCCAGCCTGGTCAACGCGCTGGCGGGCACGGAGGTGATGGCGGCGGGCGGCGTGCGCGACGACGGACGCGGCCGCCACACCACCACCCACCGCCAGCTGGTGGCGCTGCCCGGCGGCGCGCTGGTCCTGGACACCCCGGGCCTGCGCCGCATCAACCTGCACGACACCGACGCCGGTCTGGACCGCACCTTCGCCGACCTGCTGGAGATCGCCGAACAGTGCCGCTTCAACGACTGCGCGCACGACTCCGAGCCCGGCTGCGCCGTCCGGGCCGCGATCGAGGACGGCACCCTGGAGCGCCGCCGCCTCGACAGCTGGCGCAAGCTGCGCCGCGAGGCGGAGTGGCAGGCCAGCCGCACCGACGCGCGGCTGCGCCAGGAGCGGCTGCGGGAGTGGAAGCAGGTCCACAAGGAGGTGCGCCGCCGCGGCTACCGGCCCTGACATCACGGCTCCGGCCCGCCCTGTGGAGCGGCGGGCCGCAGCCGCGCGGTGTGCCGGACAGCAACGCGGGTGCGCGCGGCGCCCGCACAGGTGCCGCCTGCGGGTATCCCGCACGGTGGTCGGCCGGTCCACGGCTGCGCCGCCGTGCGCGCGGACGGACCGCCCGCCCTTAGCGAACCGGCACGCGCCAGGGCGAAGACCGGAACGTGCCCGGCGGTGCGGACGACGCCGTCCCCGCTCAACGAGCGCAAGCACCCTGCCGGCGAACCGGCGCACGAGCGCGGGCACGGCGGCCCTTCGCGACGGCGACAAGCCGTCGTACCCGTCCATGCGGCCGCCGCCTGAGGGGAGCGGCCGGATCAGGACGCCGCCCGTTCTCCCGTCGCGCTACCGGCGGACGACCCTGTGCGCTGCGCCGCGCGCCTCCGCATGGAAAGGGCGGGGTCCCGGGCACGCCCAGGACCCCGCCCGAGGCGGTGAGGGCTAGTCCTGCTCGCCCTCCATCAACTCCAGACGCCACCCCTCGACGTCGACGCTCTCGTCGGCGAGCAGGAGGCCGAGCAGGAGTCCTGGGAGTTCGTTCATGACACACTCCGATCACAGTCCGATTATGTGTGAACACTCTCAGTGTGTGCGCCGGAGTGATCGTGATCAATCACCGGAGCACATAGGGCCGCCACCTGTCGCTCGGCGACCACCGGACCCTCCAGCCGCTTCGCGGCACGTCCTGGGCGGTGCTGCGGCCGCTCCCGGCCTGACGCATCGGGCGGACCGGACGGCGGCGCCACACGCCGCGGTCGCCCTCCCGGCTCGTCCACCTGTGTTCACGCGTGGGAGTGGAGTGCGACACGCCGCCCGGCGCTGACCTGGACGGGCGGGAACGGGCGTGTGTCCGGGCGCGAAACTGTCGGCGGCGACCGCTACCGTGGCCTGCGTGGCCGATCTCGCCAAGTTCTTCGCCCCCGGATGCCTGGGCCGGACCGTGCCGGGCCCCGACTCCCGTTCGCTGACCTTCGCCGCGCTCGATGTGGAGACCACCGGCCTGGATCCGGCCGCCAGCCGGGTGTGCGAGGTGGCGGTGGTGCGCTTCCGGGGCGACGGCGAGGTGCTGTCGGAGTACGCCACCCTGGTCGACCCCCAGGCGCCGATGGCCGGTACCGAGCTGCACGAGATCACCGCCGAGCACGTGACGGGGGCGCCGTCCTTCGCCGAGGTGCTGCCCGAGGTGCACCGGCTGCTCACCGGCGCGGTGGTGGTGGCGCACAACCTCGCCTTCGAGGACGCGTTCTTCGCCGCCGAGGCCGAGCGGGCGGGCTGGAGCGGCCCGGCTCCGGCGGCGGTGTGCACCCTGGTCACCGCCCGCGCCCAGCTGGCCGGGCGCAGCTACAAGCTGAACTCGCTGTACAAGACGCTGCTGGGTTCGTGGTTCCCCGACGCCCACACCGCGCTGGGCGACTGCCGGGCCCTGGCGCGGCTGGTCCCGGCGCTGCTGGAGCAGGCGCCGGTGCCGCTGCGCTACGAGGGCCCCGACCCGCTGCCCGGGCTGCCGCGCACGGTCGAGCCGGTGCGGCTGCAGCCGCGTGCGGTGCACCTGTCGGCGCGTCGGGGCTGGCTGGCGGGGCTGGCCGCCAGCTTCCCGCGCACCGCCGACGCCTACCCGGTGGAGCCCGAGGCCGAGCGCGGCTACCGCGACACCCTGTCGGCCGCCGTCACCCGGGGCCGCCTCACCGGCGAGGACGCCCGCCGCCTGGCGGTGCTGGCCGGGCGCGCGGGCTTCACCCAGCAGCGGCTGGTCGGCCTGCACCACGCGGCCTGGGCCGCCCTGTCGGCCGCCGAGGACGCCCGCGCGCTGCCGGCGAACCGGCTGGCCGACCTCGCGGCCCATCTGGGCGTATCCGACGACGCCGCCCGGACGGACTCCGCCGCCGCCGTGCGCGTTCCGCCGCCCACCGCCGATCCCGACGCCGCGCCGACGCACCCCGCCGGCCCCGAGGCCCCGGCGACCGGTGGCGGGGCGGACGTGCGCTCCCCGCGCCCGGAGGAATCCCCGGCCGGCTCGGAGGCGGCCGCTCCCGGTACGGACCGTCCGGAGTCCGAGGGCGCGGCCCCGGCGGCCGCGAACGGCGCGCCGACCGCCACGGGCGGTGCGCGGCGCGGGTCGGGCCGGTCGGCGGCCGAGCGCGAGGCGATGTTCCGGCACACCTGGCGCGCGCAGGAGCGCGAGCCGCACTGGCCGAGCTGGGACCGCCCCGGCGAGCGCTCGGCGGCGGTGCGGGCCCCCGAGCAGCCGGGCCGCGCCGCCCCGGTCCCGGCGGCGGCCGCCGCCGAGCAACCCACCCTGTGGGACGAGTGACGGCCTTCGTGTAGGCGGGAGTGGCCGCGCCGGAGAGATCCTGAACCGGACCCCGGCGGCGTGGACCTGCCCGACGCCGCGGGCGCGTCCGTCCCAGGCCGGCGGCATCGAGTACGCGCACGGGGCCACCGTCCCGGCGCCCGTGGCCCTGTCTTCTGCTCTGACCGGCCCTCGCCGGCGGGTCCCGGGCGCGGCCGTCCGGCGGTGTCCGGCTCTGTCGCCGGTCCATCGCACCTGTGCTGCGCCGCCGAGATCTCGGTGCGGCCGGTGGCGTGCGGGCCGCACGGCGCCGTCAGGTCGCGGTTCAGGCCGGGCGGTCGTCGTACCTCGCGCGGTTGGCGAGTACGTCGTCCATGTGCGCCTCGGCCCAGGTCTTGATGGCGCGCACCGCCTGGTGCAGTGAGAGGCCGAGGTCGGTCAGCTCGTAGGTGACCGTGACGGGCACGGTCGGCGTCACGGTGCGGGTGAGCAGGCCGTCGCGTTCCAGGGAGCGCAGGGTCTGGGTGAGCATCTTCTGGCTGACTCCCGCCAGGCGGCGCGACAGTTCGGAGTAGCGCATCGGCCGCGGCTGTCCGGATCCGTCGACACCGGGTCGGTGCGGGCCGCCGCCCAGCGCGCACAGGATCAGTGTGGCCCATTTGTCGGAGATCCGGTCGAGCAGTTCGCGGCTGGGGCAGGCCGCCAGGTAGGCGTCGTAGTCGGCCTTGGCCCGCGCCCGCTGCTGGGCCGCCGTCGTCGTCGCCATCGACCCCTCCTCTCCCATGGGTGGCTTACGCACTTCGAAGTACCTACTTCCTATCAGAAAGCAGCACTCCAATACTGATGCGGCAGGCCGTCAGGCACCACCTCGAGCCCGTGAAAGGCGCGAACATGAGCACGCTGTCCACCTCGCTTCCCGGCGGCACCTGGGCCCTGGGCGATCTGCCCGTCACCCGGTTCGGCTACGGCGCCATGCAGCTGGCCGGTCCCGGGGTGATGGGGCCGCCCGCCGATCGCGCGGGCGCGCTCGCGGTGCTGCGCGAGGCCGTCGACCTCGGCATCACCCACATCGACACCAGCGACGCCTACGGGCCGCGCGTCACCAACCGGCTGATCGCCGAGGCGCTGCGCCCGTATCCGGAGTCGCTGCGCATCGTGACCAAGGTCGGCGCCACGCGCGACGAGCACGGCGGCTGGCCGGTGGCGCGGCGGCCTGAGGAGCTGCGCCGCGCGGTCCACGACAACCTCAGGGCGCTGGGCCTGGAGGTGCTCGACGTGGTCAACCTGCGGCTCGGTGACGCGGCGGGCCCGTCGCCCGCCTCACTCGCCGAGCCGTTCGGGGCGCTCGTCGAACTCCAGCGGCAGGGGCTGATCAGGCACCTGGGGGTGAGCAACGCGACGGCGGAGCAGGTCGCCGAGGCGCGGTCGATCGCGCCGATCGTGTGCGTGCAGAACATGTACAACCTCGCCCACCGCCACGACGACGACCTGATCGACCTGCTCGCCCGCGACGGCGTCGCCTATGTGCCCTTCTTCCCGCTCGGCGGTTTCAGCCCGCTGCAGTCCTCGGCGCTGACGGCCGTGGCCGCGCGCTTGGCGGCCACGCCGATGTCGGTCGCGCTGGCCTGGCTGCTGCGGCGGTCGCCGAACATCCTGCTGATCCCGGGGACCTCCTCGGTGGCGCACCTGCGCGAGAACGCCGCCGGTGCCGGGCTGCGGCTGTCGGCCGAAGACCTCGCCGAGCTGGACCGGATCGGCCGCTAGGGGACGGGCGCGCCGGGCATGCGCGGGGCCGCGCCCCGTTCGAAGGGGGCGCGGCCCGTGCCGCCCGGTTCCTCAGTGGTCCTCGCGCAGTTCCTGGGCCCGGTCGCGGGCGTAGCCGCCGCTGGTGCGGGCGGCCTGCTGGGCGGTGCCGCGGACCTGTTCGGCGGCCTGGCGGGCGGTCTGCCCGGCGTCGTCGGCGACGCGCTGGGCGGATTCGCGGGCGGCCTGGGCGGCCGGCCGGGCGGCGCGCTGGACGGGTCCGGCCGCCTGGGCGGCGGCCTGGCGCTCGGCGCGGGTCTCGGGCAGCAGCGAGGCGGCGAGCGCGCCGAGGCCGAAGGCGATCAGCCCGGCGGCCAGCGGGTTGCCCTCGGCCTGGCGCAGGGCCTGGCGCGGGATCTCGCGGCCGCGTTCGACGGCGCGGTCGGCGTTCTCGCGCATGCCCCGGCCGGCCTGGCGGCCGCGCTCGCCGAGCTGTTCGCCGGTGTGGGAGGTGGTGCCCATGACTTTCCCCTTCGCGTCGCGCAGCCTGCCGCGCAGGTGCGCGGTGCGGCGCTGGACGATGCGGGGCGGGCTGGTCCGGTCGGCCAGGCGTTCGACGTCCTCGGACAGCCGCGCCCGCGTGTGGACGATGTCGGCTCTTATCTGGTCGGGTGACGTGCCCATCGCGCGTCCTCCTTGAGGGTCTGGACGGTCCGTTCGGGCTTGGGGTCGACCTGGCGGGCCCGTGAGCGGCCCAGCGCGAACAGCACGCCGCCCGCCACGGCCCACAGCAGGGTGATGACGAGGGCGGCCCAGGCCAGGCCGATGAGGTGGGCGAGGGCGAACACGAGGGTGAAGCTGAGCAGCACGGCGGTCATGTAGCCGGCGAAGCCGGCGGCGCCCAGCAGGCCCGCGGCCTTGCCCGCCTTGACGGCCTCCTCGCGCATCTCGGCCTTGGCCAGCTCGATCTCCTGGCGGAACAGCAGCTGCACGTCGTCGGTGAGGTTGTTGAGCAGCTCGCCCAGCGAGGCGTGCTCGCCCGCCCGGGCGCCGCCCGGCGGCGCCTCGGGTGCGGGGCGCGGAGCGGGCGGGTGGGCGTCGGTGACGGCCATGTCAGCGCTCCTCTCGGGGCCCGATCGGCCCGTCGGGTGCCGGGCCGGGTCCGGCGGGTGTGGACCCGAGCCGGGTGGGTGTGCCGGTGGCCGGGTCGTAGGGGTCGGGCGGGGCGGGTTCGCCGTAGGCGGTGTGGTCGCCGCCGCGCGGGGCGGGGGCGCGCATCCGCTCCTGCCCGTCGGGCCCGCCGTCGTGGCCGGTGTCGTCGCCGCGTTCGGCGGCGGCCGCCTTGGCCAGCCGGGCCAGCGCGAATCCGGCGATCGCGGCACCGGCCAGGAAGAGGCCGGGGCGGCGCCGGGCGAAGTCCTCGACCTCGGCGACGACCCCGCTCACCCCGCGTTCGTCCAGGTAGTCGGCTGCCCGGCCGCCGCCTTGGGCGACCTGGCGGACGACGGCGCGCGCCGGGGTGTCGTCGTGGGAGGTGTCGGCCATGGTGGCCAGGTCACTCGACCAGTCGCGCAGCCCGGCGGCCATGCGCCGCGCCTGGGCGTCGAGCTCGCCGCTCACGCGCTCGCGCATGTCGGTGGCGGCGTGGCGGGTCTGGGCGCGGGCCTCGCTCAGCACGGTGCCGGCCTGGTGGCGGGCCTGCTGGGCGACGTCGCCCGCGGCCGCCTTGGCCTGCTGCGCGCGGGAGCCGTCCGCGCCGCCGTCCGGCCCGCCGTGGTCGTGTCTGGTGCTCAGGTCGGGTTCCGTCATGGGAACGGCCTTCCTCGGTGGCATGCGCTGAGGCATGCCCAGTCGGGTGCTCGGACTGTGCGACCGCTGCCCATGGCCGGGGGCAGCGATTCACACCGCGGGCGCTTCGCCGCGACGGCGCAGGTGGCGGGCGGCGGCGGACGGACTGTCGCGGTTCTTCCGGGCGAAGTTGTCCACAGCCCCGTCCTTGGGGGTGCGGGGCGCATGCTGGGGCGGAAGGATGGTGTATGGGGACGCCCCCCTGGGCGGGCGGGGGACTGCCTTTGCGGGGTCCTGGCCGGTCGGCCGAGAGTGGGCCTGGGGTCGGCCGGTGGCGGGTCTGGGGTGGGCGCCCGCCTGTGGGGGGCGGCTGCGGGGGGCGGGTTCGCGGCACCGCGTCGGGAGCGCGCAGGGCGGCGCCGGTCGGGGGTCAGGGTTCGGTCGAGGCGGGGGTCACGGTTCGGCCCGCCCGGGCTCGGTGGCGTGCCGCAGGTAGTCGGGCAGCGGGGTGCCGGGCGGCAGGGCGGGGTCGGGTACGGGGGTGCCCAGGCGGCGGGTGAGGGGCAGGACGCCGGCCCAGTGGGGGAGGGCGGCGTCCTCGGGGTCGTCGTTGACGCCGCCCTGGCGGACCTTGGCGGCGACCTCGGCAAGTTCCAGGCAGAGTACGGCGGTGGCGGCGAGTTCGCGGTCGCTGGGCGGGCGGGCGTCGCCGGAGCGGCCGGGCACCACCTGGTCCAGCAGCGCGGCCAGCGCGCGGCGCGCCTCGCCGGGGTCGGAGACGCGGTGGGCGGTGCCGTGGGCGATGACGCTGCGGTAGTTGACGGAGTGGTGGTTGGCCGAGCGGGCCAGCACGAAGCCGTCGACGCGGGTGACGGCCACCGACACGGCCAGGCCGTGGCGGGCGCGCAGCGCGAGGGTGCTGCCGGTGGAGGCGTGCAGGTACAGGAACCGGCCCAGCCGGGTGTAGCTGGTGGGCAGCACGGCCGGGGCGCCGCCGTCGGTGAAGGCGACGTGGCAGATGACGTCGGAGTCGAGTATGGCGTGCACGGTGGCCTCGTCGTAGCGGGCGCGCTCGCGCATGCGGGCGGGGGTGGTGCGGGGGGTCTGCGGATAGACGGGGGTGGGGCCGGGGTCGTTCGCGGGCTCCGCCATTGCGCACCTCTTTGTTCTAGTACATACTGCTCTTTGTGCTAGATGAAACTGGGCTGGGAGCTTACCTGGCGGACTGCCGCACCGCCAGCGAGTTGGTCTCCGCGGTGGAGCGGGCGGTGGCCGACGGGGTCCTCGCCCCCGGCCAGGCCCTCCCGCCGGTGCGCGCGATGGCACGCGACCTGGGCGTCAACCCCGCCACCGTCGGCTCCGCCTACCGGCAGCTGCGCGAGCGCGCCGTGGTGGAGACCGGCGGGCGGCGCGGCACCCGGGTGCGGCCCCGCCCGGCCACCGCCCCCCGCGAGGCCCTGACCCTGGAACCGCCGCCGGGCGCCGTCGACCTGTCCACCGGCAACCCCGACCCGGCGCTGCTGCCCGACCTCACCGCCGCCATGGCCCAGGCCGCCCGCCGCCACGCCCGCACCCCCGCCCTGTACGGCGGCCCCGCCGCCGCGCCCCGCCTGGCCGAGCTGGCAGCCGCCCGGCTGGCCGCCGACGGCGTACCGTCCGGCCCGCTCGCGGTGGTCGCCGGCGCCCTGGACGGCATCGACGGGGTGCTGTCGAGTGCCGTGCGCCCCGGCGACGCCGTCGCCGTCGAAGACCCCGGCTGGCACGTCGTGCTGGACCTGCTCGCCCTGCTGGGGGCCCGCCCGCTGCCGGTGCGCGTGGACGACGAGGGCCCGCTGCCCGAGGACGTGGCCGCCGCCCTGGCCGCCGGGGCGCGCGCCCTGATCGTCACCTCCCGCGCCCACAACCCCACCGGCGCCGCCCTCAGCGCCGCCCGCGCCGAGCACCTGCGCGCCGTACTCGCCGCCCGCCCCGACCTGCTCGTCATCGACGACGACCACTGCGCCGAGATCGCCGGCGCGCCCCCGCACTACCTGTCGGGCTCGACCGACCGCTGGGCGCTGGTGCGCAGCGCCGCCAAGACCTACGGCCCCGACCTGCGCGTGGCCGTTCTCACCGGCGACCCCGACACCCTGGACCGGGTCCAAGGCCGCCGGCGGCTGGGCTACGGCTGGGTCTCCCACCTGCTCCAGCACACCCTGGCCCACCTGTGGGAGACCGACGCCGTCGACACCGCCGCCGTGACCCGCCGCTACGACGAGCGCCGCACCGCGCTGCTGCACGCCCTGGCCGCCCACGGCGTCCCCGCCCACGGCCGCAGCGGCATGAACGTGTGGGTGCCCGTCGCCGAGGAGGCCCCCGTCGCCTCCCGCCTGCTCAACCGCGGCTGGGTGGTCGCCCTGGGCGCCCGCTTCCGCCTGGGCTCCCCGCCGGGGCTGCGCGTCACCACAGCGGCCCTGGACCCCGGCCGCGCCCCTGAGCTGGCCGCCGACATCGCCCAGGCGTCGCGCCTGCACGTTTCGGGCCGGAGCACGTAGTACCGTCGAACGAGGAGCCCGGTACCGAGCGCTGTCGTCTGAACACTCGGTGAACAAACTCGCGGCCAGCGTCGCCACCCGGCCATAATGCGCGGACGTCCCCGATCTTCGCTCGGCTCCGGCCCGGGTGCGTCGGCCCGCCGCCGCGCCCGATCGGATCCGGCTCCGAGTCGTGCCCCCGCCAGGAAAGAGCGACTTCTCCCATGACGTCGGCCACCGCCACGACCACGCATACCGACCCGCCCGCCGCACGCCGCGCCGGGCGCTCCTTCCTGCCCGAGGTGCAGGGCATCCGCGCCATCGCCGTGCTGCTGGTGCTGGCCTACCATGTGCGCCCCGGCTGGGTGCCGGGCGGCTACATCGGCGTGGACGTGTTCTTCGTCATCTCCGGCTTCCTGATCACCACCATGCTGATCCGCGAGGTCGACCGCACCGAGCGCTTCTCCCTGGCCGGCTTCTACGCCCGCCGCGCCCGCCGCATCCTGCCCGCCGCCACCGTGGTGCTGATCGTCACCGCCGTGGTCGGATACCTCCTGCTGCCGGTGACGCGCCTGGAGGAGATGGTCCGCCAGATCGCCGCCAGCGCCCTGTACGTGGAGAACTGGTACCTGGCCCAGTCCGCGGTGGACTACCTGGCCGCCGACAACGCCCCCAGCCCGGTGCAGCACTACTGGTCGCTGGCGATCGAGGAGCAGTTCTACCTGCTGTGGCCGCTGCTGATCATCGGCTGGGTGGCGCTGCGCCGCCGCTGGGAGCCCCGCCGCGCCGACGCCGCCATGATCGGCGCCACCCTCGCCCTCACCCTCGCCTCCCTGGCCGCCTCCATCGTCGTCACCGCCACCGACCCCGGCCCCGCCTACTTCGTGCTGCACACCCGCATCTGGGAGCTGTCGGCCGGCGGCGTGCTGGCCTTCGCCCTGGCCCGCTGGAGCCTGCCCGCCCCCCTGCGCTGGTGGCTGGGCTGGGCGGGCCTGGCGCTGATCGGCGGCGCCGCCTTCGCCTTCACCGCCGAGACCCCCTTCCCCGGCGCCGCCGCGCTGCTGCCGGTGCTGGGCGCGCTCGCCCTGATCGCCTCCGGCGACAGCGACGCCAAGGTGTCGGTCTACCGGGTGCTGTCCTCGCGCCCCGCCCTGTACGTGGGCGACATCTCCTACTCGATGTACCTGTGGCACTGGCCGCTGATCATCTTCGCCGCCTCCCTGTCGGGCAGCGACGACCTGCCCTGGCCCTGGGCCGCCGCCGTCATCGCGGCCTCCTTCGGCCTGGCCCACCTCACCAAGATCGCCGTGGAGGACCCCGTGCGCCGCGCCAAACTGCTGGCCCGCGCCGCCACTCCCGCCCTGGTCATGGGAGCGGCGTGCGTGGCGCTCACCGTCGCCGTCACCGCCGTGCAGTACACCGCCCTGTCCCAGCAGCGCGAGGCCGCCGCCGCCGACGTCTCCCCCCAGACCCATCCGGGCGCCCTGGCCCTGGCCGAGGGCCGCCCCGGCGCCACCGAGGTCACCGCCCCGATCATCCCCGACCTGGCCTCGGCCGCCGACGACATCCCCAGCGTCTACGACGACGGCTGCCACGGCGACTTCCCCGACACCACCCCCCGCCACTGCGTCTACGGCGCCCAGGAGGACCCCGCGGTGACCATCGCCCTGGTCGGCGACTCCCACGGCGCCCAGTGGGTGCCCGCCCTCCAGCAGGTCGTGGAGGCCCGCGACGACTGGCAGCTGGTCACCTACACCAAGTCCAGCTGCGCGTTCACCGCCGCCCAGGTCACCCGCGAGGGCTCCCCCTACAGCGAGTGCGCCCAGTGGAACGAGGCCGCGCTCGGCGAGCTGACCACCCAGGTGCGCCCCGACGTGGTGGTGGTGGCCAACTCCGTCAACTCCAACCTCGCCGACGCGCCCGATGACCCCCAGGCGACAGCCGACCTCCAGGCCGAGGGCATGGCCGAGTACTGGCGCGCGCTGCAGGAGGACGGCATCCCGGTGGTCGGCCTGGTCGACACCCCGCGGCTGGGCAACAACACCCCCGACTGCGTGGCCGAGAACCCCGAGGACCCGATGGAGTGCGCCCGCCCCCGCGCCGACGCCTTCGAACGGCCCGACCCCGCCGCCCGGGCCGCCGAGCTGGCCGGCGCGCCGGCCGCCGCCGTGGACATGTCCGACGTGGTCTGCGACGACGCCACCTGCTACCCGGTGGTGGGCAACACGCTCACCTACCGCGACACCCACCACATCACCGCCGCCTTCGCCCGCTCGGCCGGCCCCGTCCTGGAGCAGCGGCTGATCCAGACCGTGGAGGGCCTGGACCGCTCCTCACCCGCCCCCGAGGCCGGCGACTAGCCGCCCCGCCACCACCGCCGGCCGCCCCCCGCGCCCCCTTTTCGGGCCGCCCGGGGCGGCCGGCGCCCGTTTCCGGCGCCGGCGGCCGCGCCACACCGCCCGGCCTCACCCCGTTCACCCGCCCCGGCTGGCAGACTTCCCCCACCGGTCACAGCAGAGCGCACGGGGCACAAGGAGGCGGCGGGTGCTGCGGTCCGAGGCCGGGTGGGTGATCTCGCCCACCGACCTGGTCGACACACTGGAGTGCGGGCACCGCAGCCGACTGCGGGCCGCCCTGGCCGCCGACGTGCCCGGCGCCCCGCGCCCCGACCCCGTCGACCAGCTGGTACTGCGCCACGGCATGGCGCACGAGCGCAACGAACTGGAGCGGCTGCGCGACCTGCACGGCGACGGCGTCGTGGAGATCCCCCGCCCCGACGCCGACCCCGCCGCCCTCACCGCCGCCGCCCAGCACACCGCCCAGGCGCTGCGCGAAGGGGTGCCCGTGGTCTACCAGGGCGTCTTCTACCGGCCGCCCGCCGGCACCGACCCCGGGTTCTTCGGCCGCGCCGACTTCCTCATCCGCGCCGACCTGTCCCAGCCCCCCGCCCCCCGGCACGCCCCGGGCGCCTATGAGCCCTGGGACACCAAGCTGGCCCGCCACGCCGCCCCCGGCGCGGTCGTCCAGCTCACCGCCTACGCCCAGGCGCTGGCCGACGCCGGCTTCCCCCGCCCCGAACGCATGCACCTGCTGCTGGGCGACGGCGCCACCCACACCCTGCGCGTCGCCGACTACCTGCCGATGCTGCGCCACGTGCGCGCCCGGCTGACCGAGCGGCTGTGCGGGGGCGACGCACCCGTGCTGCCGGCCCCCGACTGGGCGCCGCCCCGCCCCGCCTGCGCCTCGTGCGCCTTCTCCGGCCACTGCGCCACCGGCCGCGAGCAGGCCCGCGACCTGTCTCTGGTCGCCGGGATCCGCACCGACCAGACCCGCCGCCTGGCCGACGCCGGCATCACCACCATCGACGCGCTGGCCGCCGCCACCGACGACCAGCGCCCGCCCGCCATGCCCCCGCGCGGCTTCGCCCGGCTGCGCGCCCAGGCCGCCATCCAGGTCCGCCAGGACGCCACCCGCACCCCCGAGGACCCCGTCGGCCGGATCGCCTTCGAGGTCGCCGACCCCGCCGCACTGGGCGCCCTGCCCGCCCCCTCGCCCGGCGACGTGTTCTTCGACATGGAGGGCGACCCCTACGCGCTGGGCGGGGCGGGCCTGGAGTACCTGTTCGGCGCGATCACCACCACCCCGGGCCAGGGCGGGGAACCCGAGGAGGTCTTCCACACCTTCTGGGCCCACGACCGCGCCCAGGAGAAGGCCGCCTTCGAGGCATTCGTGGACTTCACCACCCAGCGGCTGGCCGCCCACCCCGGCGCCCACGTCTACCACTACGCCCCGTATGAGCCCTCCGCCCTCAAGCGGCTGGCCGCCGCCTTCGCCACCCGCGAGGCCGAGGTCGACGACCTGCTGCGCGAACGCCGCCTGGTCGACCTGTACGCGGTGGTGCGCCAGAGCCTGCTGGTGTCCCAGCGCTCCTACTCCATCAAGTACCTCGAACCCCTCTACCTGCCCGCACTGCGCCACGGCGAGGTCACCACCGCCGCCTCCAGCATCGAGGCCTATGAGGAGTACCGGTCCCTGGCGGCGTCGGGGGACACCGAGGCCGCCGCCAAGGCGCTGCGCGCCATCGGCGACTACAACCGCGACGACTGCGTGTCCACCCGCCGGCTGTTGGTGTGGCTGACCGGACTGCGCGAGCGCCACGGGGTGGCGCCGCGCCCGGTGGGGCTGGACCTGGAGGCCGAGGCGCTGGCCGACGCCGCGCGGGCGCGCCGCGAGGAGATCGCCGCCCAGACCGCCTCTCTCACCGGCCCGCTGGTGGAGGGCGTCAGCGCCGACCCCCGCGAGCGCGACGGCGAGGAGGGGGCCCGTGCGCTGCTGGCCGCCCTGGTCGGCTACTACCGGCGCGAGACCAATCCGCAGTGGTGGGAGTTCTTCCGCCGCCGCTCGGCGCCGCTGGAGGAGTTGGAGGCCGACGCCGACTGCCTGGTGGGCGTCCGCGCCGACGGCTCGGCCTGGGCCGAACCCGAGGGGCGGCGCCGCAAGTGGCGCCGCGAGGTCACCTTCCGGGTGGGCGGGGACGTCCCGCACCCCTTCAGCGCGGGGGAGAAGGTCCAGCTGCTGTACCCGGGGTCCGGCGGCCAGGGCGGCACCGTGGTGGGCGCCGAGGTGACCGCCGCCCACCCCGACGCGGTCACCGTGGTGGAGACCGCCGACGCCGACACCCGCTCGGTGTCGCTGCCGGCCGCCGTCCTGCCCGGACCCCCCGTGCGGGCCGCGCCCAAGGACGAGGCGCTGGCCGACGTCGCCGCCGACGTGGTCGCCCACCTGCCCGCCCTGCCCGGCCGCGCCGGGGTGGACCTGCTGGCGCGGCGCCGCCCCCGGCTGCGCGGCGGCCCCGACCTGCCCCAGGACCCCGACCTGGTGGCCGCGGTGATCGCGGCCACCGACCGCCTCGACGGCTCCTACCTGGCGGTGCAGGGACCGCCCGGCGCCGGCAAGACCTACCTGGCCGCCCAGCTCATCGGCCACCTGGTCGCCTCGGGCCGCCGGGTGGGGGTCTGCGCCACCAGCCACAAGGCCGTGGAGAACGTGCTGGTCGCCGCCCTGGCCGCCGCCAAGCGCGCCGGGCGGGAGATACCGTGCGCCAAGCAGCCCGCCCGCGGCAAACCCGACCCGCTGGCCGCCTGGGAGCAGCCGCGCGACGCCAAGGCGCTGGCCCGCTGGCGCCAGGAGCAGCCCGGCGGCTACCTGGTGGGCGGCACCGCCTGGGTCTTCTCCCACCTGGCCGCCCGCACCGACCCCGTCGACGTGCTCATCGTCGACGAGGCCGGCCAGTTCGCCCTCGCCGACGCCCTGGCGGTGTCGGCGGCCACCCGCGACCTGGTGCTGCTGGGCGACCCCGCCCAGCTGCCGCAGGTGGTGCAGGGCACCCACGGCGAGGGCTCCGACGCCTCGGCCCTGGAGCACCTGCTGGACGGCGAGGACGTGCTCGACGCCCGCTACGGCTACTTCCTGGACCAGTCCCGGCGGATGCACCCGGCGGTGTGCGCCCCGGTGTCGCGCCTGTCCTACCGGGGGCGGCTGCACGCCCACCCCTCGGCCGCCGCCCGCCGCCTGGAGGGGGTCGAGCCCGGGCTGCGCCCCCACCCGGTGGCGCACCGGGGCCGCACCACACACAGCCCCGAGGAGGTCGCCGCCGTCGTCGCGCGGGTGGACGAGCTGGTGGGCCGCACCTGGCACGACCCGGGCGAGGAGGCGCCCCGCCCGCTGGCCGCCGAGGACGTCATGGTCGTCGCCCCCTACAACCGGCAGGTGCGGGCGCTGCGCACCGCGCTGGCCGAGGCCGGCCATCCGGGCGCCCGGGTGGGCACGGTCGACCGCTTCCAGGGCCAGGAGGCGCCGGTGGTGCTGGTGTCGATGACGGCGTCCTCGGCGCTGGACCTGCCGCGCGGCCTGGAGTTCGTCCTGTCGCGCAACCGCCTCAACGTCGCCCTGTCGCGCGCCCAGGTGCTGGCCGAGGTCGTGTACTCCCCGGGGCTGCTGACCGGCGCCCCGCGCACCGTCGCCGAACTGCGGCTGGTGTCGGCCTTCACCGGCCTGGTGGACTCCGCCCACGGCTGAGCCGCCCGCCGGGTGCGGCGCGCCGTGCAGGGGTCATGGCCTGGGCAGACACGGCCGCGAGGGCGATAGTGGAGGCGGGCGGGCCCGCCCCTTCGCGGCGGCGCGCCACCGGCGCGGTGTCAGTGCCGGATGGCATCCTGCCCGCCACCAAGCGCCCATCACGCCAACCACCGAGGTGATCCGCCGTGACCGAGACCCTGCTGTGCATCGGCACCCGCAAGGGGCTGTTCGTCGCCCGCAGCGCCGACCGCGTCCACTGGGACCTGTCGACCCCCCACTTCACCAACCGCTTCGCCGACACCGCCGTGGGCGCGGTGGGCATCGACACCCGCCAGGGCCGGGTGCGGGTGCTGGTGGGCGCCGACAGCGCGCACTGGGGGCCGTCGGTGTTCCACACCGACGACTACGGCGCCACCTGGGAGGAGGCGACCGAGCAGCCGGTGCGCTTCCCGCCCGACGCCCAGGCGTCGGTGGAGCGGGTGTGGCAGATCGCCCCGGCCGGCCCCGAGGCGCCCGGCGTGGTCTACGCGGGCGCCGAACCGGCGTCGCTGTGGCGCTCGGCCGACGGCGGCGTCACCTTCTCCCTGGTGGAGGGCCTGTGGAACCATCCGCACCGCCCCACCTGGATGCCCGGCGGCGGCGGGCTGTGCCTGCACACCATCCTCACCGACGCACGCGACCCCGACCGCCTCATCGTGGCGATCTCCACCGGCGGGGTGTACCGCAGCGACGACGGCGGGGCGAGCTGGGCGCCGTCCAACACCGGTATCGCCGCGGAGTTCATCCCCGGCGAGGCCCCCGAGTACGGCCAGTGCGTGCACAAGGTGGCCCGCGACGGCGCCGACCCCGACCGCCTGTACCTGCAGAACCACGGCGGGGTGTACCGCAGCGACGACGCCGGCGACACCTGGGTGTCCATCGCCGCGGGCCTGCCCTCGGACTTCGGCTTCGCGATGGCCGCCCACCCCCGCACCGGCGGCACGGCCTGGGCCTTCCCGCTGAACTC
Source organism: Allonocardiopsis opalescens (assembly GCF_003002095.1). Lineage (GTDB taxonomy): Bacteria > Actinomycetota > Actinomycetes > Streptosporangiales > Streptosporangiaceae > Allonocardiopsis > Allonocardiopsis opalescens. The sequence goes on from NZ_PVZC01000010.1 coordinate 27,579, forward strand.
CTCGGCCGACCGCGTCCCGGCCAACCACCGCTGCCACGTCTACCGCACCCGCGACGCCGGGGTGAGCTGGCAGGAGCTGGGGGAGGGGCTGCCGGAGTCGGCCCACCACGGCACGGTGCTGCGCGACGCGCTGTGCGTGGACGGCGGCGAACCGGTGGGGGTGTACTTCGGCAACCGCAACGGCGAGGTCTACGCCAGCACCGACGAGGGCGACACCTGGGTGCAGGTCGGCGCGCACCTGCCCGACATCCTGTGCGTGCGCGCCGCCACCCTGGACTGAGCGGCACCGCCCGTGCGCGAGGGGCGGCCCCCGCGCACGGGCGCCCGGCCCGCCGCGCTCAGCCCCGGTCCAGCCGGCGCGGCAGCGCCGGCCAGGGGGTCCCCTCGCGGCTGGCGGCGCGCGCCAGGGCCCGCCACTGCGCCACGGTCAGCTCGCCCGCCGGGGTGGCGGGGGCCGCTCCGGCCCCGGCCAGCAGCCGGTGGGTGTCGCGGCGCGCCACGAAGGCCCCCAGCACCGCCCGGGCCGGGGCGGCGGGGGTGGCGTAGGCGGCCTCCAGCAGCGCGTAGGCGCCGCGCACCGCCCCGGCCCCCATGTCGGCGCGGCGCCGCACCACCAGGTGGGCGGCGTCCACCGAGGGGGCGGGGGCGAAGCGGTCGGCCGGCACCCTGGCCCGCACGCACAGCTCGAAGCGCGCCGCCCACCAGGCGGTCTCCAGGTCGCGCGGCACCGGACGGGTGATGCGGCGGGCCAGCCCCCATTCGACGATGAGGTCGGCGCCCGACAGGCGGGTGCCGGGCGGCCCCAGCAGCCGGCGCAGCAGCGCGGTGCTCACCGCGAACGGGATGGAGGCGACGACCTGGAAGGGGCGCCGGGGGAGCGGCACGGTGCGCAGGTCGTCGTGGACCACCCGCACCCGCTCATGGGCGCCGAAGCGGCGCGCCAGCCGCCGGGCGAAGGCGGGGTTGCGCTCCACGGCCAGCACCCGCGCCCCGGTATCGGCCAGCGGCGCGGTCACCGCGCCCGCCCCGGCGCCCAGGTCCAGCACCAGGTCGCCGCTGCCCGGCGCGGCCGAGCGCACCAGCGCCGCCGCCACCGCCCGCGACTGCAGGAAGTGCGTCCCGGCCGCCGACGCGGGCAGCCCCCGTCCGCGTCGGGTCATACGTCATCACGATCGGTCATGATCTTCGAGTCCCCATGGGCATGCGGCCGCACGGCGCAAGCGCGCCGGGCCGCGTCAGGTGTCGGTGGACGACGAATCGCGCCCCACCCGAGCGGGTGGGGCGCGATGAGCGGAGCCGGGCGCGCCGGGGACGCGAGGGGGGCGGCGCCGGGCGCCGGAGCAGGTGGTGGCTCCGGGCGGATCAGGCGCCGGCCCGACCCTGGTCACCGCACGGCGTCAGGGCCGGCGGCTCCGCTCAGGAACGGGGACGGTAGGCGGCCATGCTGTACTGGCCGCTCGCGAATATGCCCATGGCCCACACGGTAGCCCAGCGCCGCGAACGCGGCGACCGGTTTTCCGCCGCGGGCCGGCGCGGCCAGCGGGGACCGCGCCGAGTGGGCGCACGGCCCCCGCGCAGCAGGCCCGCGCCCACGTCCCGCGCCGGCGAGCGCCTAGTGTGACGGGCCATGCGCATCCCCACTGACGGCGAGATCCGCGCCCTGCACGAGCGGCACGCCCCCACCCGGGCGGCCTTCGACCTCGTCCACACGCACTGCCGGATCGTGTGCGCGGTGGCCGAGCAGCTGATGGGGCGCGGCGCCGCCCCGGGGGTGGACGCCGCACTGGTGCGGGCCGGGTGCCTGCTGCACGACATCGGCGTCTACCGGCTCTATGACGCCTCGGGCGCGCTCGACCGCGCCCGCTACGTGCGCCACGGCCTGCTGGGGCACGAGCTGCTGCGCGGCGAGGGCCTGCCGGAGGCGCTGTGCCGGTTCTGCTCGTGCCACACCGGCATGGGGCTGAGCGCCGAGGACGTGCGCAGGCAGCGGCTGCCGATCCCGGTGGGGGACTACCTGCCGCGCACGGCCGAGGAGGAGCTGGTGATGTACGCCGACACGTTCCACAGCAAGGCCGATCCGCCGGTGTTCGTCAGCGCCGCCGCCTACGCCGCCTCGGTGGCGCGCTTCGGCGCGGACAAGGCGGCCCGCTTCGCCGCGCTGCGGAAGCGGTTCGGCGAACCCGACCTGGACGCGCTCAGCGCCGTCTTCGGGCATGCGGCCGAGTAGACCCTCGGACGCGATTCGTCAATCAATGTTGACGATCATGGGCTTGGGAACGTAGCCTGATCACGCAGGTCAACGTAGATTGACCCTATGGAGATCGAGGAGCTCATGGCACTGACCCGCACGGCCGGCGGCGACGACCCCTTCGACGCGCTGCGCGCCGCCGTGGAACTGCGCCGCGAGGTCGAGCGGCTGGAGGCCGTCAACGTGCGCCGCGCCCGCATGCTGGGCGCCTCCTGGAACGAGATCGCGGTGTTCCTGGGCGTCAGCAAGCAGGCCGTCCACAAGAAGTACGGCGGCCGCAAGAACGGCTGACCCCCGCACACCGCCCTCCCGGCGACCGCGACGACCACCACCGCGACCCCAATCGCGATGACGGCCACGACGACGCCCCCACCCCCGACGGCGACCCAGCGCGCGCCCCGGCCGTGCCGGCACCGCCGATCCGCGATGATGGCCCCATGAGCGACCCGCACCCCGCCCCACCGCCCCGCGGCGACGAACCCGGGACGCTGGTCCCCGCCCCCGTGCGCACCGAACTCGGCCGCGGCGTGGGCAGCGTCCTGGTCGACCAGGCCGCGCTGGCGCGCGTACGCGAGCGCTTCGACGCCGAGCAGGCCCACACCCTGGGCCGCTACCTGGCCGCCGCGCAGTCGGCCAACACCCTGCGCGCCTACCGCGCCGACTGGGTAGCCTTCTCCGCCTGGTGCCTGCGCGAGGGCCGCACCGCGCTGCCCGCCGAGCCCGTCGACGTCGCCGTCTACCTGGCGGCCGCCGCCGACACCGCACGCCCCGACGGCACCGGCTGGGCCTTCGCCCCCGCCACCCTGGAGCGGCGCGCCGCCGCGATCGCCGCCGTGCACGCCGCCAACGGGCTGCCCGCCCCCACCCGCGCCGACGTCGTCCGCCTCACCCTGCGCGGCATCCGCCGCTCCCGCCACGCCCGACCCCACCGCAAGCGCCCCGTCCTGCTGCACACCCTCCAGGCGCTGCTGGCGGTGCGCCCCGAACCGGGCTGGCCCGGCGGGGTCGCCCGCGCCCGCGACACCCTGCTGCTGCTGGCCGGCTTCGCCGGGGCGCTGCGCCGCAGCGAACTGGCCGCCCTCACCTTCGACGACATCGAACTCCACCACGACCACCGCACCGGCGACCCCCTCCTGATCGCCCGCCTGCGCACCACCAAGACCGACCCCGACGGCCGCCACGCCCAGCAGGTCGCCCTGCCCGCCGCCTCCCGCCCCGCCACCTGCCCGGTGTGCGCCTACGCCGCCTGGGCCCGCCTGCTGGAGATCCACCGCGACCGCGGCACCCCGGGCCTGCGCGCCCACCTGGCCCAGGTCGGCCCCGACCCCGCCGTGCACCGCTGCCACGCCTTCACCGGCACACCGCTGGCCGACCGAACCAGCCGCCCGCTGCTGCCGGCCGTGGACCGCCACGGCCGCCCCGCCCCCCGCGCCATGTCGGGGCGGGCAGTGGCCGACCTGGTCAAACGCTACGCCCACCGCGCCGGCCTGGACCCCGACCTGTTCGGCGGCCACAGCCTGCGCGCCGGCTTCGCCACCCAGGCCGCCCTCGGCGGCGCCGGCGACCGCGAGATCATGCGCCAGGGCCGCTGGACCAACCCCCGCACCGTCCACGGCTACATCCGCACCGCCGACCCCCTCGACGACAACGCCGTCACCCGACTCGGCCTGTGACCACCCCACCGTGCCACCCACACCCACCAGCGCGTCACTAGGCTGGAACCCGTGACCACACCGCACCTGCCCGACCCCGCACCGCCCGACCCCGACATGGTCGAACTGGCCACCCGCGTCTTCCAGGCCGCCCGCGCCGGCGACACCGCCACCGTGGCCGCCTACGTCGACGCCGGCCTCCCGGCGAACCTCGCCAACGACCGCGGTGACACCCTGGTCATGCTCGCCGCCTACCACGGCCGCCCCGCCACCGTCGCCGCCCTGCTGGAGCGCGGCGCCGACCCCGACCGCCCCAACGACCGCGGCCAGACCCCACTGGCGGGCGCGGTGTTCAAAGGCGAGACGGCCGTGGTGCGCACCCTGCTCGACCACGGCGCCGACCCCCACACCGGGCACCCCACCGCCGCCGAGGCCGCCCGCATGTTCGGCAAGACCGAACTGCTGGAGGACTTCGGCCCCGCCCCCGACCACCCGGGAGGCCCGAAGTGAGCCCCAGCGACCTCCCCGACTTCCGCCACGCCCCCGTCATCGACCCCGAGGTGCCCGCCGACGACCAGACCCTGCTCACCCTGCACCCCCAGCTGCTGACCCCGGCCACCTATCCGGCCCCCGCCAAGCGCAAGGCCCACTGGGAGTTCCCATTCCTGGACTGGCTGCGGCGCCGCGCCATCGTCCTGTCCATCTTCGCGGTGCTGTTCCTGTTCCTGGGCGCCCGCTTCATCGCCCGCTACATCGGCATCGTCCTGGGGGTGGCGGTCCTGGCGGCCAGCGTCGCCACCCTGGCCACCGCGCGCCGCCGCGGCGAGACCAAGCCCGAGCGCGCCGCCCGCCTGCACCACGGCCGCTACATCCTGCCCACCGCCGACCTCGACGAGCAGGCCCAGGAGCTGCTGGCGCGCGCCCGCCACGCCGCCGACCGCGTCGTACAGGCCCGGGTGGTACGCGACGGCTGGCTGGACCCCGTCGACAACGCCGTCACCCTGCCCGCCCAGATCTGGGAGATCGCCGCCACCCTGCGCACCCACACCGAGCTGCGCGCCCGCCACTCCACCATGGTCCGCACCAAGCTCGGCAAGGAGGGCCGCCAGCTGCTCAAGGAGCAGGCCAAGGCGCTCAGCCGCGCCGAGACCTCCGTGGAGGCCCGGGTGCGCGCCCTGGAGGGCTACGCCGCCCGGGTGGAGGCCGCCCAGGCCCGCTACCACGAGTGGAAGCAGCTGCAGACCCTCATCAACGACCGCCAGACCTACCTGGACCTGGAGGCCGAGACCGCCCGCGACGAGCACGGCACCGCGCAGCTGACCGAGCTCACCGAGCAGGCCTCCACCGTCGAGGAGGCCTTCCGCGCCCGGTTGGCCGAGGCGCTGGACGCCGGCAAGCAGCTCCCGCCGCCCGCCGACGACACCCCCCGCCCACCCCCCGCCTGAGGGCTCACCACTGCACCGGGCGCCCGTACTCCAGGTACAGGGCGCCCGGACGCCCGTCGGCCAGGGCCGCCAGGCAGGCCGCCACCCGCCGCGCCGCGGGGGCGGGCAGGTAGCGGTCGGCGGCCGCCGGATCGACCATCTCGGCCGCCACCAGCTCGTCGGGCGGCAGCCGGATCGCCTCGAAGGCGCCCGCCTCCAGCCGCCCGGTGAAGGTGAACACCAGCGCCTCGCGCCCATCGGGCGCGATCGCGGGGTCCGGGGGCAGGAAGTCCACGCACAGCAGCCCGTCCAGCGCGGGCACGAATCCCAGCTCCTCGGCGCACTCGCGCCGCACCGCGCCCAGCGGCGACTCGCCCGCCTCGATCACCCCGCCCGGCAGCCCCCACCCGGGCCGGTAGGAGGGGCGCACCACCAGCAGCCGCCCCGCCCCGTCCAGCAGCAGGGCGCTGGCGGCGCCGCGGCGCCTGGGCAGGCTGTCGAAGAACGCCCGGTCCGCGCACATAGGCCGACCCTACGACGCGGCGGCTAGGATGAGGGGAAGAGGAACCCTCCGGGCGCGGCGGCGACCGCCGTCCGGCGGACCCCACCGCACCGGCCCCGGGAGGATCCGATGGACCGCAAGAAGCGCATCATCCGCGACCCCGCCGACAACGCACGCGGCCAGCGCGGCTGCTTCGACTCCGCGTCGGCGCCCGAACCCGCCAAGCCCGCCGACCTGCTCAAGGGGCTGCTGGGCCGGTCCCGCCGCACCCGCAGGGGCCGCTGACCCTCCGCGCGCCACCGCCCGCCCCGTCAGGACCCCTGGCGGGGCAGGGCCACCACCAGCGCCACCGCGCCCAGCCCGGTGCCGAAGGTCGCGAAGGCCAGCCCGATGCCCAGCCCCCCGGCCAGCCCGCCCGCCAGCAGCGGCAGCACGATCTGCCCCAGCTGGTTGCCCGACATCCGCAGCGCCATCGCGGTGCCGCGCGCCGAGGGGGCGGCCGCGTCGGCCACCCAGGCCATCGTCAGCGGCTGACCCACCCCCAGCGCGAAGCCCGCCACCACCAGCGCGAGCGCCAGCGCCCACACCGGCAGTGGCACCGCCAGCACCCCCATCGACACCGCCGACAGCACCAGGCTGGCCACCAGCACCGCGTGCCGGCCCTTCCACCGCACCAGCGCCCCCATGATCGCCCGCGAGGCCATCGACGCCAGGCTGCGCGCCGCGATCAGCAGCCCCACCACCGGCGGCGCGATGCCGCGCTGCTCGCCCAGCGCCGGCAGGTACACCGTGATCAGGTCGATCGCGGCCAGCACCGCGGTGCTGGCCAGCATCGCCGGCACCACCCCCGGCGCCCGCAGCACCTCGCTCACCCCGTCGCCGCCGCCGGCCGCGCGCCGCCGCGGCGCGCCACCGCCCGGCGGGCGCACCGACGCCGCCACCAGCGTCGCCGCCAGCGCCGCCACGGCCGTGCCGGTGAAGGCCGCCGAGGTCAGCGAGGGCGGCGCCGAGGCCGCCAGCCCCGACAGCGCCAGCGGCCCCAGCAGCTGCCCCGCCGACGCCGCCAGCGTGAAGAACCCGAACCTGCTGTCATAGGCCACCGCGGGGGAGTGGTTGGCGATCACCGCCTGCGCCGCCACCATCGCCAGGATCAGCCCGACACCGCTCACCGCCGAGCACACGATGATCGACACCACGTCGCGGGCGAACACCAGCCCCGCACCCGACACCGCCACCAGCGCGCTGCCCGCCGTCAGCACCGGCCACTCCGCGCGCCGGTCCACCCACCGGCCCACCGGCACCGCGATCAGCAGCGGGATCAGCGAGAACGACGCGCTGAACACCCCCAGCCACCCCGGCGAGAGCCCCAGCTCGATCGCACGGTAGGAGGTGACCGGCCGCATCGTGAACAGCGCCCCGTGGAACAGCACACCGTGCAGCAGCACGCGGTGAAACCACGACACGCCGACGACTCCCCGAAGCGCCCGACCCGAACCGCCCCGGCGCGCACCCGGCGACCAGCACGAACCGGTACCGGCCGGGCACACCCGGACAACATGTGCAAACTACATGCGTCACCCAGCCCGCCGATACCCCCACCGAGCGTGACAATGATCTCCAGCCGGACCGCCTCAGCGCCTCACGGCCGCGCCGCCACCGCCCACGGCCCCTCCGGCTCCAGCGCCGCCAGCACCTCCACCAGGTTCGGCGGCTCCACCCGCTCCGCCAGCGACCCCACCTCCGCCCACGGCACCCACCGCGCCTCCAGCAGCGCGTCCACCTCATAGGTGTGCAGCCCCGCACGCGACAGCGCCGGCGGCTCGTCAAAGCGCGCGAAGAAGAAGCTCTCGGTGCCCACGAACCGCATGCCGTTCCACACCGTGTCCCGCTTCACCAGCACCGAACACGAACCCACCGCCGAGGGCGGCAGCCCCGTCTCCTCCACCAACTCCCGCTTGGCCGCGCCCAGCGCGTCCTCACCGTCCTCGATCCCGCCTCCCGGCGGCTCCCACAGCACCCCGCCGTCGGCGGGGTCGCGCCACCGCAGCAGCAGAACCCGGTCCGCCCCGTCCACGCACAGCACCCGCGCCGCCGGACGGTGCTGCGTCTGGGGATAGTGAACATCCATACCCGAAACCGTATCCCCGACCGCCCCCACGCGGGGCCACCGCCCCCGACGCCCTCGGCTAGAGTCGCCCCCGTGAGCACCGCGAACCCCGCCCGACCCCGTTGACCCCCCGCACCGCCGGCCTGGGCTACGCCATCGCCTCCGCCATCGCCTTCGGCGGCTCCGGCCCCTTCGCCCGCCCCCTCATCGACGCCGGACTCCACCCCCTGCACGTCACCTGGCTGCGCCTGGCCGGAGCCGCCCTGCTGCTGCTCCCCGTCGCCATCGCCCACCGCGGCGCCCTGCGCACCCGCCCCGGCCTCCTCATCGCCTACGGCGTCTTCCCGATGGCCGGCGTCCAGGCCTTCTACTTCGCCGCCATCGCCCGCGTCCCCGTCGGCGTCGCCCTGCTCATCGAATTCCTCGGCCCCGTCTTCGTCCTCGCCTGGATCCGGCTGGTACGCCGCCGCCGGGTGCCCCGCACCGCCACCCTCGGCGTCATCCTCGCCGTCACCGGCCTGGCCTGCGTCGTCGAGGTATGGGCCGGACTGCGCTTCGACGCCCTGGGCCTGCTGCTGGCCCTGGGCGCCGCGGGCTGCCAGGCCGCCTACTTCCTGCTGTCGGACACCCACGACGACCGTCCCCCCGTCGCCCCCCTGGCCGTCATCGCCTACGGCACCCTGGTGGCCACCGCCGTCGTCACCCTCATCGCCCGCCCCTGGACCATCCCCGTGAGCGTCCTCGCCCAGCCCGTCCCCGTCGGCGGGCTCACCCTGCCGGGCTGGACCGCCGTCGCCTGGATCGTCGCCGTGTGCACCGTGCTCGCCTACATCACCGGGGTGGCCGCCGTGCGCCGCCTGTCGGCGCCCGTCGCCGGCGCCGTCGCCTGCCTGGAGGCGGTGGTGGCCACCGCCCTGGCCTGGGTCCTGCTCGGCGAACACCTCACCTGGCCGCAGATCCTGGGCGGCCTCATCATTCTGACCGGCGCGTTCATCGCCCAGCGCGCCGCCAACACGCCCACCGCCCCCGCGGCCGCACCCGCCCGCGAGAACACCCGCTGACCCGCCGCGCTCAGGCGGGCCGGCCCCACACCGACACATGGCGGCCGCTGTCGGCGGTGAAGGGCTCACGCGCCCACCCCTCCCAGCGCCCGCGCAGTTCCAGCCCGGCCAGCCGCGCCATCAGGTCCAACTCCGCGGGCCACACATAGCGGAAGGGCACCGACCAGTAGGAGCCCCGCCCGTCCACCACCTTCACGTAGTTGGAGCTCATCGCCTGAGTGGCCACGTCGTAGACGTCATAGGCCCACCCGGCGGGCCCCACGTCGAAGGGCACCACCCGCTGCCCCGGCGGCAGCCGCCGCAGATCGGGCACCCCCACCTCGACCACGAAGCACCCGCCCGGCTCCAGATGCGCGGCGGCGTTGCGGAAGCACGCCACCTGCGCCTCCTGGCTGGTGAGGTTCATGATCGTGTTGAACACCAGGTAGACGAGGGAGAAGGAGCCCGCCACCCGGGTGGTGGCGAAGTCGCCGATCGACACCCCCACCGCGTCCCCGCCCGGCTTGGCCCGCAGCCGCGCCACCATCGCCCGCGACATGTCGATGCCGTGCACCTGCACCCCCCGCGCCGCCAGCGGCAGCGCGATGCGCCCGGTGCCCACCCCCAGCTCCAGCGCCCGCCCGGCCCCGGCCAGACCGGCCAGAAAGTCCACGGTCGCCGCCACCACCTCGGGCGCGAACATCTCCGAGGAGGGGTCGTCGTAGCCGGCCGCGATGCTCTCGCCGAAATACCCGTCCGGATCGTCCATGGCCGGACGGTAACCCCGCCGCCCCGCACACCGCGACCGAATTTCCCCCGGCCCGGTTCGGCGGGCGCGCACCCGCCCCACGCCCGGGAGGCACACCAGCCGCGGCGGCGGGGGAGTCCTCGCCCGCCCAGACGCCGGCGGGAGTCAGCCGGTCCACCGCCGGTGCGGGTGGCCGACCGCCACCAACTCCGTACCCGCCCGCGCCTCGCACACCCCGTCTTCGGCCAGGTGCACCAGCCCGCCGGCCCCGGCCTCAACCCGCCGGCTTCCGGCGCGCACCGCCACCGCGCCGCGCACCACCGCCAGCACGGCCGCACCCTCCACCGGCACCGACCCGGCCGCGTCCCAGCGCAGCAGCGCCACGCCCAGCGCCGATCCGTCGCCCGCCCCGACCAGTTCGCCGGCCCGCACCGCCGCACCGGCGCGCGCCCACGACGCCACGTCGGCGCCGGCCAGGCGGCGCAGCCGGGCGCGGGGGTCCACCGGCACGTCCTCGCCGCGCTCGGCGGCGGCGGCGCGCTCCCGCCACGCCCGCGCGTAGGGCGGATGCGCCACGCACACGTACGCGGTGTCGGCCTCGGCCCGGTACTCGCCCGCGGTGCCGCGCGGCAGGAACAGCGCCTCGCCCGCCCGGGCCGTGGCGTCGCCCAGCGCGCTGCGCACGGTGAGCGCTCCGGAGGTGATGACGAAGACCTCGTCGTAGGGGATGGGGGAGGCCGCCTCGTCCAGCACCCCGGCGCCGAAGCGGGCGAAGCCCGCCCCCAGCCCGGCGGCGTCGGCCTCGCCCACGACCTCGCCGATGGCCACCTCCTGCCCGTCGTTCTCCCACCGGGTCCACTCGGCCGGATCCTGATCGGTGAACGCCCGCACCCGCGCGGCCTCGGCCATGCTCTCCCCGCTCACATTTCGTACGAGGGCGGCCCCGGTGGCCGCCCGGCAGGGAACACACGCTAGAAGCTCAAGTCCGGTTGAGGTCAACCGGACGGCCGGTCCCGGCGCCGCGCAAGGCCCGGGAGACCTCGGTACGGCCCGGGCCGCGCCTCGCGCCGGGCGCGTCGCCGCGGCACCGGCCGTGCCCGCTCCGCGAGGGGTTCCTCCTGATCACGGGCATGCTCGCGCCATCCGCGAGCGCAAGGGGCCGCACTCGACGAAGGGCTGCAGGACCGCCCTCCTCACCGCAGCGGCGGCCCCGCCCACAGCCGCACCCCGTCGGGCTCGACGCGCGCCCGCACCGACCGCAGGTCGGTCACGACCACATCGGCGGTCAGCGCCTCGGGGGAGTGGGAGGTGGCCACGGCGATGGCCACCATGCCGGCCGCCCGCGCCGAGGCCAGCCCCGCCGGGGCGTCCTCCACCGCCACGCACCGCCCCGGTTCGGCGCCCAGCCGCCGCGCGCCCAGCGCGAAGGGCTCGGGATCGGGCTTGCCGCGCGCCACGTCGTCGGCGGTCACCAGCTCAGGCGGCTCGATGCCCGCCGCGGCGAGCCGCGCCTCGGCCAGCGGCGCCGTGCACGAGGTGACCACCGCCCACCGCCGCGCCGGCAGCGCCGCCAGCAGTTCGCGGGTGCCGGGCAGCACCCGCACCCCCTCGGCGGCCGCCACCTCCAGCTCCTCGATGCGCCGGTTGGCCGCCGCCACCTCGCCGGCGGGCAGCAGATCGGCGATGATCTCCGCCGAAGGGCGGCCGTGCGCGTGCACCCGCGCGAACTCCTCGCGGCCCACCCCGTACTCGGCCGCCCACCGGGTCCAGCACTCCACCGTGACCGCGGTGGAGTCCACCAGGGTGCCGTCCATGTCGAACAGCACCGCCTCGGCCGCCGCCTCGAAGCCCTCCACCGTCACACCGCCACGTCGTAGGCGACGGTCACCGGGGCGTGGTCGGACCAGCGCGTGTCATAGGACTCCGCCCGCTCCACCACCGCCGACACCGCCTTGGCGGCCAGCCCAGGGGTGGCGACCTGCAGGTCGATGCGCCACCCGGCGTCGTTGTCGAATGCCTTGCCCCGCACCGACCACCACGAGTACGGCCCCGGCCCCTCCGGGTGCAGCGCCCGCACCACGTCGACGAACCCGGCCTCCTCGTAGACCCGCGTCAGCCACTCCCGCTCCTCGGGCAGGAAGCCGGAGTTCTTGCGGTTGGTGCGCCAGTTCTTCAGGTCGTCCTCGCGGTGGGCGATGTTCCAGTCGCCGCACACCACCAGTTCGCGGCCCTCGGCCTCCACCTCGGCGCGCCGCCGCACCAGGAAGGGCAGGAAGGTGTCCATGAACCGCTCCTTCTCCGCCTGCCGGGGGGTGCCCACCTCGCCCGAGGGCAGGTACAGGCTGGCCACCGACACCGGCCCGAAGTCGGCCTCCACATAGCGGCCGCTGCGGTCGAACTCCGCCACCCCGAAGCCCGCCCGCACCGCCGAGGGCTCCCGGCGGCTCAGCAGCGCCACCCCCGCGCGGCCCTTGGCCTCGGCCGCCGCCTCCAGCACCAGGTGCCAGCCGTCGGGCTCGCGCACCGCCTCCGGCAGCTGCGCCAGCTCCGCCCGGGTCTCCTGCAGGCACGCCACATCGGCGTCGGTGCCCGCCAGCCACTCCAGGTAGCCCTTCTTCGCCGCCGCACGCAGCCCGTTCACGTTTACCGTCGTCACTTTGAGCACGTCAGGCAGCCTAAACGGGACGGCGCCCACCGTCGAAGCCGCACCCCGCCGCGGCGCGGGAGGCCCGGTCGGGGCGGGGGAGCGGCACGCGGAGGCGGGCGGGCGGCCGGGGGGAGAGCCTCGCGACTAGACAGGCGATTAGCTAATTGCCATAATTCCTTTATGCTCGACGTGGACCTCGTCAAGGCACTCGCCAACGACAAACGCCTGCTCATCCTCCAGTGGCTGCGCGACCCCGAACGCCACTTCCCGCCCCAGCGCGACGGCGACCTGGTGCGCGACGGCGTCTGCTCCCTGTTCATCGCCGACAAGCTCGGCGTCAGCCAGCCCACCTGCGGCGAACACCTCAAGATCCTCAGCAAGGCCGGACTCGTCCGCGGCAAGAAGATCAAGCAGTGGGTCTTCTACCAGCGCGACGAGGACCGCATCGCCCAGGCCAAGGAGGCCCTCGGCCGTGACTGGTGAACCCGCCGCCACCGCACCCGCACCCCCCGGCCCGCCCGCCGACCTGCACACCCGCCTCATCGCCGACCTCGCCACCACCCGCCACCGCCTCATCCACCACCCGCCCGAAGGCCGCACCGAACGCGTCAGCGCCCTGCGCGGCCACCCCGCCGCCCAGGCCGCCAAATGCCTGATCGCCATGGTCAAGACCGGCAAGAAGCACACCCGCTACGCCCTGGCCGTCATCCCCGGCGACGCCCGCCTGGACCTGCCCGCCCTCAAAGCCCTCCTCGGCGGCACCTACGCCGCCTTCGCCGACCGCGCCAAGGCCGAGGAACTCGCCGGCACCGTCAGCGGCACCGTGCTGCCCATCAGCTACCACCCGCGCCTGGAGACCGTCGCCGACCCCGCCCTGCTGACCCACCCCGAGATCTACTTCAACGCCGCCCGCCTGGACGTCTCCGTCGCCCTGGCCACCGACGACTACCTGCGCCTGGCCGCCCCCCGCATCGCCCCCATCACCACCGCCTGACGGGAGCCCCTCCGTGCACCACCCCGGCTACGACATCCACCACGACCCGCTGTTCACCACCCTCCAGACCATGGACCTGCGCGCCCTCGCCGACCGCGTCGACCACCCCTGGCACAACCAGACCCTCACCCGCGTCGGCGACGTCCTGATCCGCCTCGGCGTCATGCAGGGGGAGTACCACTGGCACGCGCACGCCGGACAGGACGAGTTCTTCCTGGTCCTGGACGGCCTGTTCCGCATCGAACTCGACGGCGCCGACACCGTCGAACTCCGCCCCTGGCAGGGCTTCACCGTCCCCGCTCGGATGCGGCACCGCCCCGTCGCCCCCGTGCGCAGCACCGTCGTCATGATCGAGCGCGCCGACGTCACCCCCACCGGCGACTGACCGCGACGCCGAACCCGGCCGCGCGCCCGCACCGCCCCCTACTCCGCCGCGCCGCCCAGGCGCCGCAGCACCCCGTAGGTGCGGTTGGAGCGCGCCGCCTCCCGCTGCGCCGACGCGGTGACGTCGATGTAGTTCTGGCTGCTGACGATCGAGGAGTGCCCCAGCAGCCGCATGATCTCGGCGACCCCGGCGCCGTCCTCGGCCAGCCGGGTGGCGAAGGTGTGCCGCAGCGCGTGCACCAGGGTGCCGCGCGCCACCCGGTCCTGCACCCCGGCGTAGCGGTAGCACTGCCGCACCAGGTACTGCAGCCCGCCCCGGCGCAGCCCCGCCCCCCGGTTGTCCACCAGCAGCGGATCGGCGCCCGAGGGGCGGCGCCCGAAGCGCGCGCGGCGGGTGCGCAGGTACTCCTCGACCAGCACCTCCAGCGGCGCCTCGATCGGCAGGGCGCGCGGCCGCCCGCCCTTGCCCACCACGCTCAGCCGCCGCTCGCCGGGCCGCCCGGCCAGCGAGTCCACCCGCAGCCCCAGCAGCTCCGCCGAGCGCAGCCCGGTCAGCAGCGCCAGCGCCAGCACCGTCAGATCGCGCTCGGGCCAGGGGTCGCGCGCCTTGCGCGACCCGGCCGCCACCGCCTCAAGCAGCCGCTCGGGGGTGTCCTCGCCCAGCAGCGGCTTGGGGGTGCGCGGAGGCAGCCGCGGCCGCTCCACCGCGGGCATCGGGTTCCCGGCCGCCAGGCCCTCGGCCACGCAGAACTGGAAGAACTGGTTCCAGGTGGACCAGCCCCGCACCACACTGGAGGCCGCGCGCTCGGCGGCGAAGCCCGCGAAGGCCCGCCGCAGCAGCGCCCCGGTGAGGTCGTCCAGCACCAGTTCGCCCGGCTCGCGCCCGGCCGCGCGCTCCGCGCACGCCAGCACCGCCGCCAGGTCGCGCCGGTAGGCCTCCAGGGTGTGCCGCGAGGGCTTGGCCGGCGCCCGCGCCACCAGGAAGTCCTCCACCACCGCGGCCACCCTGGGGGAGGCCCCCGCCGTCCCGCCGCCCGCCCGCACCGGCCCGGCGTCCGCGCCCTGGTCACCCATGGTCACATCATGGCGCACCGGGGCGACAGCGGGGACGCGGACGGGCAGTGGGGGAGCGGCCCGCGTGCGGACCGGGTGTCTCCGTGCCGGAAAACCGCCCGGATCGACACAAAGACTACTAAATGGTGCATAACTACATTTATGCATCAAATATGGAGATGGTCCGGAGGCCGCGATCAGCCTGGTTCGTCCGGCGGGGCCGCGCGTCGGGTGAGGGCTTGGGAGCGGTGGACGAGGAGGGCGGTGAAGCGGGCGCGCTGGTAGAAGTAGGCGTGGGCGCTGGGAGTGGCGATCAGGAGCAGGGCGGCGGAGGCCAGGGCCATGGTCATGATTCCCTGAAGGGGTTCGCCTCCCAGCATGCCGGTCTGGGACACCTGGATCAGGCCCAGGATGATGGACCAGATGGTTCCAGCGACATTGCGGCGCGTCCAGCGGGCCATGGTGGACGCGACGATGGTCGGGATGATGGCCAGGAACAGACCGTGGGCGATGATGGTGCCGACCACGTCGTCGACCTGGCCGGGCGACTCCTCGTACACCGGCCCCTGGTAGAGCACCACGACGATGACGACGCCCAGCAGGAAGGGGCCTAAGGCGGCGAGCCCCATCAAGACCCTGGCGATGCGGACGGTGGCCGGCCGATCGGGTTCGCGGGCCGACCCGGGGTCGGCGGGGTCGTCCCGGCCGAGAGGCGGCCGGGACGGATCGGCCAGGGCGGCATCGTGTTCGCGGCGGAGGATCTCCTGCTCGTGGCGGCGGCGCCGGTCGAAGTGGACGCGGGCGCTGGGGGTGAAGAGCAGGATGAGGGTGGCGATGCCAGCCAGGACCACCAGGTAGCCCCCGCCGCCGGTGAAGAGTCCCAGGAGCAGGGCGGTCATGAGGACGGGGTAATTCCTGCGGGTCCAGCCCGGCAGGGTCACGGCGACGATGAACGGGGCGATGCCCGCGAAGGGCGCCGAGATGACCAGCCATATGGTCAACGGGTCGTTCGGGAACAGCGCAAAGCCGACGATGGCGACCGCCAGGGGCAGGACGGCCGCGGCGTACATGAGTGCTCTGGCGGCGCGCAGGGTGGCGGGCAGGGCGGGTTCGGGGCCGGGCGGTGGCGGCACCGCGTCCGGGGCGACGGCCGGCGGGGTCGGCGGTCGCTGGTCGGGCGCCGGCGGGTCCAGGTTCATCGGGGCTCCACTCGGGGGGTCGGTTTCGAGGTGAGCCTAGGCATACGGAGCGTAGTTACCGCCGAGTTCGGCGTTGAGGTGTCCACAAAAGGACGTCGGCCGCCGTGGCGGCACGGCGGCGTCGGGCCGGGATATTCGCGGCCCGGGTCGGATCCGTGGCGCCGGGGTCCGCGGCGCTGAGCCGTCGCGCACGCGCAGCGTCGCCGGGGGAC
Source organism: Allonocardiopsis opalescens (assembly GCF_003002095.1). Lineage (GTDB taxonomy): Bacteria > Actinomycetota > Actinomycetes > Streptosporangiales > Streptosporangiaceae > Allonocardiopsis > Allonocardiopsis opalescens. The sequence goes on from NZ_PVZC01000010.1 coordinate 43,789, forward strand.
CGCACAACCGGCCCGAATCCGTTTTACTTGACATAATGTACATTATCGCCACTTGTGGAGCGGGGTCGGCGCGGTCGCTTCGACCCCGCCCCAGGTGGCTGTTCAGGCGCCGACGTAGGCGGCCAGGTGCTCGCCGGTGAGGGTCGAACGCGCGGCGACGAGTTCGGCGGGGGTTCCCTCGAAGACGATGCGGCCGCCGTCGTGGCCGGCGCCGGGGCCCAGGTCGATGATCCAGTCGGCGTGCGCCATGACGGCCTGGTGGTGCTCGATGACGATGACGGACTTGCCGGAGTCCACCAGCCGGTCCAGCAGGGCCAGCAGCTGTTCGACGTCGGCCAGGTGCAGGCCGGTGGTCGGCTCGTCCAGGACGTAGACGCCGCCCTTGTCGCCCATGTGGGTGGCCAGTTTCAGGCGTTGGCGCTCGCCGCCGGACAGGGTGGTGAGGGGCTGGCCCAGGGTGAGGTAGCCCAGGCCGACGTCGGCGAGCCGGTCGAGGATCTTGTGGGCGGCGGGGATGCGCGCCTCCCCCGCGCCGAAGAACTCCTCGGCCTCGGCCACCGGCATCGCCAGGACCTGGCTGATGTCGCGGCCGCCCAGGTGGTAGTCCAGGACCGTCGCCTGGAAGCGCTTGCCCTCGCACTCCTCGCAGACGGATTCGACGGTGGCCATGACGCCCAGGTCGGTGTAGATGACGCCGGCGCCGTTGCAGGCCGGGCAGGCGCCCTCGGAGTTGGCGCTGAACAGGGCGGGTTTGACGCCGTTGGCCTTGGCGAAGGCCTTGCGGATGGGGTCGAGCAGCCCGGTGTAGGTGGCCGGGTTGCTGCGCCGCGAGCCGCGGATCGCGCCCTGGTCGATGACGACGACGCCGTCGCGGCCGGCCACCGAGCCGTGGATGAGGGAGCTCTTGCCGGAGCCGGCGACTCCGGTGACCGCGCACAGCACCCCCAGCGGGATGTCGACCTTGACGTCGCGGAGGTTGTTGGTGGTCGCGCCGCTGACCTGCAGCGTTCCGGAGGGGGCGCGGACGGTGTCCTTGAGGGTGGCCCGGTCGTCGAGGTGGCGGCCGGTGGTGGTGCCGCTCCCCCGCAGCCCTTCGACGGTGCCTTCGAAGCACACGGTGCCCCCAGCGGTGCCGGCGCCGGGGCCAAGGTCGACGACGTGGTCGGCGATGGCGATGGTCTCGGGTTTGTGCTCGACGACGAGCACGGTGTTGCCCTTGTCGCGCAGTTGCAGCAGCAGGGCGTTCATGCGCTCGATGTCGTGGGGGTGCAGGCCGATGGTGGGCTCGTCGAAGACGTAGGTGACGTCGGTGAGCGAGGAGCCGAGGTGGCGGATCATCTTGGTGCGCTGGGCCTCTCCCCCGGAAAGGGTGCCGGCGGGGCGGTCCAGGGACAGGTAGCCCAGCCCGATCTGGGCGAAGGAGTCCAAGAGGTGCTGCAGGCCGGCCAGCAGCGGGGCGACCGAGGGTTCGTCGAGGCCGCGGATCCATTCGGCGAGGTCGCTGATCTGCATCGCGCACACGTCGGCGATGTTCTTGCCGTTGATCTTCGATGAGCGGGCCTCGGGGCCCAGGCGGGTGCCCTCGCACTCGGGGCAGGTGGTGAAGGTGACGGCCCGCTCCACGAAGGCGCGGATGTGGGGCTGCAGCGCGTCGCTGTCCTTGGACAGGTAGGAGCGCTGGATGGCGGGGATCAGCCCGGCGTAGGTGAGGTTGATGCCGTCGACCTTGATCTTGGTGGCCTCCTTGTAGAGGAGGTCGTGGCGTTCCTTCTTGGTGTAGTCGCGGATGGGCTTGTCGGGGTCGAAGAAGCCGCTGCCGCGGTAGATGCGCCCGTACCAGCCGTCCATGCTGTAGCCGGGGATGGTGAGGGCGCCTTCGTTGAGCGACAGGCGGTCGTCGAAGAGGGCGGTGAGGTCGAAGTCGTTGACCGCGCCCATCCCCTCGCAGCGCGGGCACATGCCGCCCAGGCGGTTGAAGGTGGCCTTCTCGGCCTTGGTCTTGCCGCCGCGTTCGACGGTGATGGCGCCGCTGGCCTTCACGGAGGGGACGTTGAAGGAGTAGGCGTTGGGCGAGCCGATGTGGGGGCGGGCCAGGCGGCTGAACAGGATGCGCAGCATGGCGTTGGCGTCGGTGGCGGTGCCCACGGTGGAGCGGGGGTTGGCGCCCATCCGCTCCTGGTCGACGATGATCGCGGTCGTCAGGCCGTCGAGGAGGTCGACCTCGGGGCGGGTGGGGGCGGGCATGAAGCCCTGCACGAACGCCGGGTAGGTCTCGTTGATCATCCGCTGGGACTCCGCGGCGATCGTGCCGAACACCAGTGAGCTCTTGCCCGAGCCGGACACGCCGGTGAACACGGTCAGGCGGCGCTTGGGGATGGCGACGCTGACGTCCTTGAGGTTGTTCTCGCGGGCGCCGTGCACGCGGATCATCTCGTGGGTGTCGGCGACGTGGCGCGCGGCGGGCTGGCCGCCGGCCGGTCGGGCCGTGCTCATGGGTGGTCTCCAGTGGTGGGTCGGGCGGGCGGACGCGGCGGTGCCGCCCGGCTGGTCGGCTTGTGCGGCCCGGCCCCCGGCCGGGGGCCGGGCCGTGGTCGGCCGGCGGGTGTGTCAGCGCAGCTGCTGGATGCGGACGAGGTTGCCGGAGGGGTCGCGGAAGGCGCAGTCGCGGACGCCGTAGGGCTGTTCGGTGGGTTCCTGGACGACCTCGGCGCCGCCGGCCTCCAGCTGCGCGAAGGCGCCGTCGAGGTCCTTGGTGGCCAGGTTGATGGCGGCGTAGGTGCCTTTGGCCATCATCTCGGTGATGGTGCGGCGCTCGTCGTCGGTGATGCCGGGGTCGGCGGTGGGCGGGTGCAGGACGACGGAGGTGTCGGGCTGGCCGGCGGGGCCGATGGTGATCCAGCGCATGCCCTGGTAGCCGACGTCGTTGCGGACCTCGAAGCCGAGGAGGTCGTGGTAGAAGGCCAGGGTGGCGTCGGGGTCGTCGTGCGGCAGGAAGGTCTGGTGAATGGTGATGTCCATGGCGGTCACACTAGTTGCGGGGCGCTGACCTGCGCTTCTCGATTCCTGACCGGTCGGGTGACCTGTTTGGCGACGCAGGGGGGCATACCGGCGGTTGCGGGTGCGGCCTGGCGCCGGTAGACGCTGGGCGGTACGCCGACGAGTTCGGTGAAGCGGGTGCTGAAGGTGCCCAGCGAGGAGCAGCCGACGGTGAAGCACACCTCGGTGACGGTGAGGTCGCCGCGGCGCAGCAGCGCCATGGCGCGTTCGATGCGCCGCGTCATCAGGTAGGCGTAGGGCGACTCGCCGTAGGCCTGGCGGAACCGGCGGCTGAGGTGCCCGGCGGACATGTTCGCGCCGCGGGCGAGCGCCTGGACGTCCAGCGGGCGGGCGTACTCGCGGTCGATGCGGTCGCGGACGCGGCGCAGCCGGGCGAGGTCGGCCAGGTGGCTGGTGGAGGCGGGTGTGCTGGTCACGTGCACGATCGTGCCATGCGGCCCTGACATTGCCCAGTATCGCCCCCGCCCCCGGTGGGTGGTGGGGGCGGGTGTGGGCTAGACAGGGGGGATGCTGATTCGACGGGGCGGGCCCCAGGACGCGGGGGCGCTGCTGGAGATGTTCGACGGGGCGGTGGCGTGGCTGGCGCGCACGGGGTCGGCCGGGCAGTGGGGGTCGCGGCCGTGGTCGGCGCAGCCGCGGCGGGCGGAGCGGGTGCGCGAGATGGCGTCCGATCCGGATCTGTGGATCGCGGAGCTGGAGGGGGCGGTGGCGGGGGCGCTGATCGTGGGTGCGCAGCCGGTGCCCTATGTGGAGCCGGCCGGTGAGCCGGAGCGGTATGTGCGGCTGCTGATCAGCGCGCGGCGGTTCGCGGGGCGGTCGGTGGGGGCGCGGCTGCTGGAGCATGCCGAGGGGCTGGCGCGGGCGGAGGGTGTGGGGCTGGTGCGGGTGGACTGCTGGGCGGGGGGCGGCGGGCGGCTGGTGCGCTACTACGAGGGCCGGGGCTTCGTGCGGGCGGGGGTGTTCGAGGTGGGCGGCTGGCCGGGGCAGGTGCTGGCGCGGCGGCTGTGAGGCGGTGCCGCTCCCCCGGGCGTCGGCGCGGCCGGGCGGGGGTCGGCGGCTGGATGTAGTGGCCCGATCCCTTCCCCTTTTTCCCGGTGTGCTCCGGGCTGTCTGGAAGCGGGCTGCGACGGCCTTCGGTGGTGTGGTGGTCGGCTCCCCCGGACCGACCAGGGCGGTACGGCGGGGGTGCGCGGATGCGTCCTGAGGTGTTCGAGGTGGCGGCGCCGGGGCGGCTTGGGTGGATGGCGCGCCCGCGCGGCGGCGACTGGCTGGACGACGAGATGGCGGGGCTGCGCGGGCTGGGGGTGGACACCCTGGTGTGCCTGCTGACGCGGCCGGAGCCGGCGGTGCTTGAGCTGGAGGGCGAGCGGGAGGCGGCGCACCGTGCCGGGCTGGAGCCGCGGTGGCTGCCGGTGGTGGACCGGTCGGTGCCCGCGGCCTCGGCGCTGCGCGCGGAGGCCGACGTGCCGGCGGAGCGCGTGGAGGCGGGCCGGTTCGTGGTGACGCACTGCCGGCTGGGGATCGGCCGGTCGGCGATGCTGGCGGCGGTGCTGGTGCGGCTGGGTGAGGCTCCGCACGCGGTGTGGGGGCGGCTGGAGCGGGCGCGGGGCCGCCCGGTGCCCGACACCGGCGAGCAGTACGAGCTGGTGGCGCGGCTGGGGCGGCGCGGCGCCGCCCCTTGAGGCCCGCCCGCGCGGTCAGGGCAGGTGGGGCAGGGTGTAGCCGGGGTCGGCGTAGCGGCCGCCCTGGGGTCCGCCGGTCCAGAAGGGGTCGTCGTCGGGGAAGTCGGCGGCGAAGTCGGCGGCGTTGTCGAGGGGCCGGTAGCCCAGCTGGGTCTGGCCGGCGGTGAGGTCCCAGAAGCGGCGGGTGTTGGCGGAGACGGCGTAGGCGGCGGTGTAGGTGACGCCGGTGGCGGTCAGGGCGGCGCGGGTGAAGCCGACGAGGTCGCGGGGGCTGAGCCAGGTGGCGAGGTGGCGGGTCTCGGTGGGTTCGGCCTCGAAGGAGCCGATGCGCAGCGCCACGACCTGGAGGCCGAACTTGTCGGCGTAGAGCTGGCCGAGGGCCTCGACGGCGACCTTGCTGACGCCGTAGAGGCCGTCGGGGCGGGGCGGCTCGTCGGGGAACACGGTGTGGTGGATGGGGTAGGCGCCGGTGAGGCGGTTGCTGCTGGCCAGGACGACGCGTCTGACGCCGGTGCGGCGGGCGGCCTCAAGGACGTGGTGGGTGCCCACGACGTTGTCGGCGAGCAGGTCGGGCAGCGGCGCCTCGTCGGGGATGCCGGCCAGGTGGACGACGGCGTCGGCGCCGATGAATGCGTCCTCGAGCGCGCCCAGGTCGGCGAGGTCGGCCTTCAGGCAGGTCTCGTTGGCCGCTTCGGCCTGCAGGGGGCGGCGGTCGAGCAGGACGAGCCGGTCGGCGTCGGCGCGCAGGGCGGTGCGCAGGGTGTGGCCGATGCGGCCGGCGGCTCCGGTGATGACGGTGGTGCCGATGTGGGCGCTCATGGTGCCAGCCTATTGGGCGCGCGGGCGCGGTGCGCGCGGGTGACCAGGCGCGACGCCGGTGCGGCGAGCGTGGCCGCGCGGCGACTCAGCGTAAATGTGTAGGCTGCAGCGATGCGGTGATTCGTCGGATGTCCGACGGTTTGCGAGGGAGGCGTCGCGAGGTGTCGGGGGCTGCGCACGAGGACGCAACGGACAGCGGGGACGCCGGTACGGACGACGGCGGCGGGGACGCGGCGCGGCGGGTGGGGGCGGCGCGGATGATCGTGCCGCTGCTGGTGGCGGGCCTGACCTACGCGATCGCGCAGACCACCATCGTGCCCGCGCTGCCCCAGGTGCAGGAGGCGACCGGGGCGGGCCCCGACGGCGCGGCGTGGGTGGTGACCGGCTTCTTCGTGTCCTCGGCGGCGCTGACGGTGGTCTCAGGGCGGCTGGGCGACATGTTCGGCCGCCGCCGGGTGCTGCTGGCGGTGTTCGTGCTGTTCGGGGTGGGCGCGGTGATCGGCGCCACCGGCGGCTCCCTGGCGGCGGTGATCGCGGGGCGGGTGGTGATGGGGGCGGCCGGCGGGGTGTTCCCGCTGTCGTTCGCGCTGCTGGCCGAGCGCCTGCCGCGCCCCCAGGCGGCGCTGGGGATGGGCCTGGTCAGCTCGGTGTTCGGGCTGGGCGGGGCGCTGGGGCTGCCGGTGGGCGGGCTGATCACCGACCAGGTCGGCTACCAGGGCCTGTTCTGGCTGACGGCGGCGATGACGGTGGCCACCTTGGCCGCGGTGGCGGTGTTCGTGCCGGAGTCGCCGTCGGTGTCGGGGGGCCGGGTGGACTGGGCGGGCGCCGCGCTGATCATGGTGGGCCTGTCGGGGGTGCTGGTGGCGGTGAGCCGGGGCCCGGTGTGGGGGTGGCTGGCGTGGCCCACCCTGCTGCTGGGCGGGGCGGGCGCGGCGGCGCTGGTGGCGCTGCTGGTGGTGGAGGCGCGCATCACCGATCCGCTGCTGCCGATGCCGGTGCTCGGCGTGCGCAACGTGTGGGTGGCCAACACGGCGGCGTTCATGGTGACCTTCGGGCAGGCCACCGCGTTCTTCCTGGTGCCGCAGCTGGTGCAGCTGCCGCCCGGCGGCGGGGTGGGGCTTGGCGCCGACACCGCCCAGGCGGGGCTGTTCCTGCTGCCGGCGTCGCTGACCTCGATGCTGGCGGGCCCGCTCACCGGGGCGCTGGTGTCGCGGTGGGGGGTGCGGGTGCCGCTGGGCCTGGGCGCGGCCGCGACCGTGGCGGGCCTGGGCCTGCCGGTGGCCGGCGGTTTCGCGCCGGTGCCGCTGCTGGTGGGGTCGGCGCTGCTGGGGCTGGGCGGCGGCGCGGCCTTCGCGGTGTTCCCGCTGATGATCGCCGACGCGGTGCCGCTGGCGGTGCGGGGCGCGGCCAACGGGGTGAACACGATCGTGCGGCACGTGTCGATGGCGGTGGCCGCCCAGGTCGCCGCCCTGGTGCTGGTCACCGCCGCACCGGCGGGTGCCTCCCCGGGCGCGGGCGCGTTCACGGCCGCGTTCGGCATCGGAGTGGCGGTGTGCGCGGGCGCGGTCCTGGCCGCCGCCGCGGTGGCCCGCCCGGACCGCGACAGCACGCGTGCGCGGGGCCGCGTCGCGGCGTAGGCTGCCCCCACCGCAGGCCGACCGCCCCTCCGGCACGAGGAGACGCCCATGTCCGCCACCGGTTCCCCCGCCGCTGCTCCCCCGTTCCGGGCCGACCACGTCGGCAGCCTGCTGCGACCGCCCGCCCTGCTGCGCGCCCGCGCCGAGCACGCCGCCGGGCGGCTGGACGATTCGGGGCTGCGCCGCGCGGAGGACGACGCCATCCGCGCGGCGGTGCGGATGCAGGAGGCGGTGGGGCTGCGCTCGGCCACCGACGGGGAGTTCCGCCGGTCCTCCTGGCACATGGATTTCATCTACCGGCTGGGCGGCATCGAGCGGGCCGAGGACACGCTGGCGGTGCGCTTCCACAACGCCGAGGGCGACATCGAGTTCACCCCGGCGGCGCTGCGGGTGTCGGGGCGGGTGCGGCTGGAGGAACCCGTCTTCGCCGACGCGTTCGCCTTCCTGCGCGACACCGCGACCACCGCGGTGCCCAAGCTGACGATCCCCTCCCCCAGCATGGTGCACTACCGGGGCGGCGCCGCCGCCATCGACCCGGCCGTCTACGGCGACGTGGAGGAGTTCTGGGCGGACCTGTCGGCCGCCTACGCCGCCCAGGTGCGCTCGGTCGCCGAACTGGGCTGCACCTACCTGCAGCTGGACGACACCAGCCTCGCCTACCTCAACGACCCCGACCAGCGGGCCCAGATCGCCCGCCGGGGCGAGGACGCCGAGCGGCTGCACGTGCGCTACATCCGCCAGATGAACGCCGCGCTGGCCGGCCGCCCCGAGGGGCTGTTCGTGACCACCCACATGTGCCGGGGCAACTTCCGCTCCTCGTGGGTGGCCAGCGGCGGCTACGACTTCGTGGCCGACGAGCTGTTCTCCCAGCTGGACGTCGACGGGTTCTTCCTGGAGTTCGACGACGAGCGCTCCGGCGGCTTCGAGCCGCTGCGCTTCGTGCCCCCGGGCAAGAAGGTGGTGCTGGGGCTGGTGACCACCAAGACCGGGCGGCTGGAGTCCAAGGACGCGCTCAAGCGCCGCATCGAGGAGGCGAGCCGCTTCGTGCCGATCGAGCAGCTGTGCCTGTCGCCGCAGTGCGGCTTCTCCTCCACGGTGGAGGGCAACGAGCTGACCGCCGACGAGCAGCGCGCCAAGCTGGAGCTGGTGGTGGCCACGGCGGCGGAGGTGTGGGGCTAGGCGCCGGCCTCACCCGGCGGCGCGGTCGGCCGGGCCGGACTCCACGCAGAACTCGTTGCCGGCCGGGTCGGCCAGCACCACCCAGCCCCGCCCGGTGGGGGTGCGCCGGTCGTCGACGACGACGGCGCCCATGGCGGCCAGGCGCGCGACCTCGGCGTCGCGCCGCCGGTCGGGCTCCAGGTCCAGGTGGACGCGGTTCTTCACCGACTTCGCCTCGGGCACCCGCACGAACAGCAGGGTGGGTCCGGCCGGGGGCGGGGCGAGCGCCACCTCGTCGTCGCCGGGGGCGTCGGCGGGGTCGACGGGGCGCCCCAGCACCCCGCTCCAGAACCGGGCCAGCTCGTAGGGCTCGTACGGGGGCGCGCAGTCGATGGTGATGTGCCGGACGGTGGACGCCACAGGGCCTCCCAGGGGGTGGTGTGCGGGGGTGTGTGCGGGACTGTAGCGGGGCGCCCCGCTACACCGGTACGGGTTTTCGCGCGGCGCGGGGTGGTGGCGGGCGCGTCCGGGTGGGTCGTGGGCCCGGTGGATGTGGGCGCGCGGGCGCGCCCGCCGGGCGGTGCGACGCGTATGGTCGGGCCGAAAGTTCCCGGTGTGCGCCGCCGGATGCGGCCGCGTTGCGCACGGGGCGGGCGGGGGTGGGGTGCGGGGCGGCTGCACTAGTGTGGGGCGCGCGCCGCGGGCCGGTCCCGGCCGCCGGGTGGCGCCTTTTCGGTGCGGAAGGGTGAGCCGATGTCCAAGCCCATGTCGGAGCGGGAGCGCCAGGAGTTCCTGGCCGGTACCCACATCGGGGTGCTCGCGGTCACCCGGGGCGGGCGCAGCGCGCCGCTGGCGGTGCCGGTGTGGTACGACTACCGGCCCGGCGGCGATGTGCTGGTGGTCACGGGCGCCGGTTCGATGAAGGAGCGGCTGGTGCGGGCGGCGGGCTCCTTCTCGCTGTGCGTGCAGGTGGAGGAGCCGCCCTACAAGTACGTGTCGGTGGAGGGCCCGGTGGTGGCCACCCACGCCCGCCCCACCCGCGAGGAGGTGCTGTCGATGGCGCGCCGCTACCTGGGCGAGGAGGAGGCCGCCGCCTACGCCGACGGCGACCACTCCGGTGACGTGCTGCTGCGGATGCGCCCCAGGCGCTGGCTCAGCGCGGACTTCGCCGCCGACTTCGCCGAGGCGGGCGCCGCCGCCGAGCCCGCGCCCGAGGGCTGACCCCCGGGCGCGCCGCGCCGGGGGGTCAGTCGTTGGCGTGCAGGGCGGTGTTGAGGGCGACGGCGGGGGTGCCGGCGCGGGGCAGGGCCTGCACGGCGCCGGTGCGGGAGTCGCGGCGGAACAGCAGCCCGTCGCGGCCTGAGAGTTCGCGTGCCTTGGCGGTGGTGCCGTCGGGCAGCGCCACCACGGTGCCGGCGGTGAGGTAGAGGCCGGCCTCCACCACGCAGTCGTCGCCCAGGCTGATGCCGATTCCGGAGTTGGCGCCCAGCAGGCACCGCTCCCCCACGCTGATGACGCGGGTGCCGCCGCCCGACAGGGTGCCCATGATGGAGGCGCCCCCGCCCACGTCGCTGCCGTCGCCGACCACGACCCCGGCGCTGATGCGGCCCTCGACCATGGAGGCGCCCAGGGTGCCGGCGTTGTAGTTGACGAAGCCCTCGTGCATGACGGTGGTGCCCGGCGCCAGGTGGGCGCCCAGCCGCACCCGGTCGGCGTCGGCGATGCGCACCCCGGCGGGCACCACGTAGTCGCTCATGCGGGGGAACTTGTCGACGGAGGTGACGGCCAGCGGGCGGCCCTGGGCGCGCAGCCGCAGCCGGGTCGCCTCGAAGTCCTCGGCCGGGCAGGGCCCCGCACTGGTCCACACGACATTGGCCAGCAGCCCGAACACGCCGTCGAGGTTGGCGCCGTGGGGGGCGATGAGCCGGTGCGACAGCAGGTGCAGCCGCAGGTAGACGTCGTGGGCGTCGGCGGGGGGCGCCGACAGGTCGCCCACGGCGGTGGCCACCGCGACCGTGCGCACCCCCCGGGCGGGGTCGGCGCCCAGGGCGCCGGACACGTCGGTGCCCACCGCCTTGGCGAAGGCCTCGCCGCTGATGGGGACGGTCCCGGTCTCAGGCAGGCCGAGTTCGGCGGCGGCGCCGGGGTCGGCGCCCAGGGCGGGGCGCGGGTAGAAGGTGTCCAGGACGCGCCCGTCGGCGTCGGCGATGGTGGCCAGGCCCACGCCCCAGGCGCTGTTGGTGTGCTGATCGTTCACGCTTGGCGAGCTTAGAGGATCCGCCCGCCGGGCGCGCCACACCGGGACCGGGCCCCTCGCGATGGGCCGGCGGTGGCGAGCCCGCCGGCCGTGCCGGGCCTGGACCCCGGCCCCGCCGCCCTCAGGGTCACAGCTCGGGTGGGGGCGGGGGCATGGTGGGTTCGGGGATCTCCACCAGGTAGCCCTCGGCGAGGAGCTGACCGATGGGCCGGTCCAGGTACAGGCCGGTGCCGCCGCCGGGCTGCTCGAACCAGGGCACCGCCACCCCCATCAGGGCGGGCATCGGCCGCTCGACCCGGAAGACGTGGTAGTCGCGGCGCACCCAGTCCGGCGGCAGGGACCGGTTGGCGTAGTCGGTGCCCGCGGCGTAGACGAGGTTGCCGTCGAGGTTGCCGATCCGGTCGATCTCGGTGGTGGGCGGCAGCTCGATCATCTGCAGGTTGCGGAACAGGGTGCTGGGGGGCTCCCCGGGCAGCGCCTCGATGGGGTGGCGCTCGGGCAGCGGCACCATCTGGGAGCGGTCGACGCTGGTGGCCAGCGCCGAGCGCTGCGGCGCCGGTTGCGGGGCGGGCGGCTGCGGGGGCTGGGGGGGCTGGGGGCCCGAGTGCTGCGCGTAGGGGGGCGGGGGCTGCGGGATGCCGCCCATCGCGGCCTGGGCGCCGGTGCCCGACTGCACCGAGGTCTCCACGGGCGGCGCCAGCCGGGACGCGCCGCTGTTCTGCGGGTCGGGCGGCGGGATGAGCGGCCCGGGCGGGCGGGGACCGGTGTGGGAGCCGGTGGGCACCCGCGGCTCGGCGGGCGGCGCGGGCGGCTCGTGGTGGACGGGCGGCTGCGGACCCGACGCGGCAGCGCCGCCGCCGTCGGCGGCGTGGTCGAGGATGAGGCGGCCCAGGAAGAACGCGGCCGCCTCGTACACCCCGTCGAAGCCCTCGCCGCGCGGCTGGGAGCCGCCGGGCGCCTGCTCGTAGTAGTGCACCTGCCAGCCGCCGCCGCCGAACTCCTCGGGCTCCAGCACCAGCCGCCCCTGCTGGGGGGTGCCGATGGCGTAGCGGTCGGCGGGCACCCCGGCGGCGGCGATGGCGCGGCGCAGCCGCTCCAGCACCTGCTGCTCGTCGCGCCCCGGGGCGGGGGCGGGCCGGGGCGGCTGCCCGGCGTCGGTGTGCGCCTCCACCGGCGGCTCGGGGACGGGCGCGGGCGGCGCCGCTTCGGCCGGGGGCGCCGGGGCGGGGGGCGCTTCGGCGGGGGCGGGCGGCAGGGGGTCGCCGAACAGCTGCGCGGTGGCCAGCTCCACGGCGTAGTCGCCGACCTGGGGCGGCCGGTAGCCCTGGGCGCGGATGTGGGCGATCAGGTCGGCCTCGGGGGCGACACCGTGCTCGCGCAGGTAGTAGGCGACGGCGGCCGGCCAGATCCAGGTGCCGTCGGTGTGGAAGTCGGCGGGCACCGCGTTGCCGCGCTCGGGGGCGAACTCGTCGGGGTTCAGGCCCGGGGTGGCCAGCACGACGGGCCCGGCGGCCAGGTAGGCCAGCACCTGCTGGGCCTCCCCCTGGCTCAGCGGGGTGCGGTCGGCGTAGGCGCGGCCGTCGCCGGCCAGGCCGTCGTGCGGACGCGCCTCGCGCAGCGGCTGCGGAGCGCCGCCCGCGGCCGGAACCGGAGCGGGGCCGGTGGCGGCGTAGCCGGGCGGGGGCGCGGGGGCGGGGTGGGCGTTGAGCGGGGCGTCGTCCAGGCGGGCCCGCCACCAGTCGGGCAGGTGCTCCGCGGAGCGGGGGTGGGCGTCCAGCTCGGCCCGGTAGTCGGCCGCGGGCGGCGGCAGCTGCCAGGCGGGCTCGTCGGTGAAGTTGTAGGTGACCTCGAAGCGGCCGTCAGGGCTCAGCAGCAGCCGCACGCTCAGCCAGGTGCCGACCGCGTCGCGGTACATGCCGGCGCGCAGCCGGTCGAAGGCGGCCGCCGCCTCCCCCGGCGGCATCCACTCCGCGGTGCGGCCGTCGCCCAGGGTGAGGACGGCGTCGAGTTCGGTGGCGCGCCCCAGCGCCCGGTAGTGCAGTTCGACTGAGGCCCAGCCCGGCTGCAGCGTCGGCACGATCACCTGGTTGATGTGCTGCAGCAGTTCGTACTGTTGGCTCTGGTCGAGGTGCGGGGCACTGCTCACGTCGCGATTCCTCCGGCTGTGGGTCCGCGGTGCGGGTTGCCTTGAGTCCCGGGTCATTATGTCGGAACCCCCGCTGAGAAGTCTCTCAGGCTATCGCGCGGGCTTCGGCCACCACCGGGCGGTGCGTCGGCCCCGCCCGGTGGTGCCGACGCACCGCCCGGGCGGCGGGCGGTGCGGGCCCGTCCGCTACCGGCCACCCCGCCGCGCCCTATTCTTTGCAAAGCGGTAGGCTTTGCAAAGAAGGTCGGCGGTCGAGGCGGGAGGCGGCGGATGGACGACGGCGCGGATCTGGGCCACCCGCTGCGCGCAGCGCTGATGGAGCTGCTGCGCGCCCAGCCCACGCTCACCTCCACCGAGGCGGCGCGCCGCCTGGGCGAGAGCTCCGGCGCCTGCTCCTTCCACCTGCGGCAGCTGGCCCGAGCCGGGCACATCGAGGACGCCGGGCCCGCACGCGGCCGCGCCCGCCCCTGGCGGCTGCGCACCGGCCCGCCCCCCGAACCCGACCCCGGCTTCGGCCGGCTGGCCCGCCAACTGGAGGACGAGGGCTACCAGCGCTGGCTGGCGCTGCGCCCCACCGCCCCGCACCCCTGGCGCCGCGACGAGGCCTTCAGCGAGGTGGTGCACCTCACCCCCGACGAACTCCACCAGGTCGCCGACGCCGTGCGCGCCCTGCTCGCGCCGCTGCGCGAACGCCCCGCCCCGCCGGGCGCCGCCCCCGTGGGGGTGGTGGCGCGGCTGTTCCCCCTGCTGCCCGAACCCGCCACCGACCCGGCGCCCCGCGCGGCCCGACCCCACGACACAGGAGCCCCCGATGGCGATACGTGACATCAGGATCTTCGGCGACCCGGTGCTGACCACCCCCTGCGACCCCGTCACCGACTTCGGACCGCGCACCCGCGCCCTGGTCGCCGACCTGCTGGACACCGTGGCCGAGCCCGGACGCGCCGGGCTGGCCGCCCCCCAGATCGGGGTGGGGGTGCGCGCCTTCTCCTACAACGTCGACGGCCGCACCGGCTACGTCCTCAACCCCGAACTCGCCGAACTGTCCGACGACGAGCAGGACGGCGAGGAGGGCTGCCTGTCGGTGCCGGGCCTGTGGTACCCAACGGTGCGCGCCCAGCGGGCGGTGGTGCGCGGCGTGGACCTGCGCAACGAGCCGGTGGTGGTGCGCGGCGAAGGGCTGATGGCGCGCTGCCTGCAGCACGAGACCGACCACCTCGCCGGCACCCTGTACCTGGACCGGCTCCAGCGGCGCGTGCGCCGCGAGGCCCTGCGCGACATCCGCGGCCAGGAGTGGTTCGGCGCCCCCACCCCCGGCCCGGCACCCACCTTCCCCGGCCTGGGCTGACCCCGGCCCGCCTTGGACGAGGGGCCGCGTGGGGGCCCGACGGCGGCGCCGGTCCCTCGCAAACCGCGCGGTCGCTCCCCCGCATCCGCGTGCGGCAAGGGGCGCCCGCGAGGGAACGGCACCGCGGCCGAGGGAGCGCACCGGAAGCCCTTCGCCCGGCCGCACCCGCGTAGCGGCGCCGTCCGCGCCTGGCCGGATGCGACGGCGGCAGCGACCGAACCCGCGTCTGCGCCCTCGAAGGCGTCCTCGCCATCACCGGCGGCCTCGTCCGACTCACCACCGCCCCCGGGACCACCGTGCGGTCGACCGGCGCCGGTCGGGGTTTTTCAGTGCGGGGCGCCGTAGCGGGCGGCGATCGCGGTGGCGCGTTCGCGCAGGCGGGCGCGCAGGGAGGGCGGGGCCAGGGCTTCGGCGTCGGTGCCCAGCTGCCACAGCGCCCATTCGGCGTGCCGGGCGTCCTGGAAGGTGACCTCCAGCCGCAGCCACCCGTCGGCATCGGGTTCCTCGGCGCGCACGGCCAGCGCGGTACCCAGCAGTTCCTCGCGCCGCTGGGGGTCCACCCGTACCAGCACGCTCAGCTGGTCGCCGGACAGGAAGCGGGCGCAGCGTTCCCGCCAGATGCGATCCAGGTCGACCCGGTCGGGCCGCTGGGCGGGTTCGGGGAGTTCCTCGGCGGCCAGCACCCGCGACAGCCGGTAGGTGCGGTCCGCGCCCGAGCGGGTGGCGAGCAGGTAGCCGCGGTCGCGGACGGTGACCAGGCCGATGGGGTCCACCGTGCGCCACCGCGGTGCGCGGCCTTCGGCCGCGTAGTGGATGCGCAGCCGGTGGCCGGCGAGCACCGCGCGCCGGACCTCGGCCATGGTGGCGCCGGGCAGCTCCTCCGTCACCAGCCGGCGGGAGAGCAGGTCGGTCTCGGGGTCGATGAGCAGCCGCCGGGCCGCGTGGTCGGCGGTGGCCCGGTGCCCTTCGGGCAGCGCGTCGACCACCTTGCGCATGGCCGAGGCCAGCGCCGACCCCAGGCCGTACACCTGCTCGCCTCTCCCGGATCCGGCCACCAGCAGGGCGACGGCCTCGTCGTGGTTGAGCCCGGCGAGTTCGGCGCGGAAGCCGGGCAGCAGCGCGAAGCCGCCGTGGCGGCCGCGTTCGGCGTAGACGGGCACCCCGGCCGCCGACAGCGCCTCGATGTCGCGCAGCACGGTGCGGGTGGACACCTCCAGCTCGCGGGCCAGCTCGGCCGCGGTCAGCCGGCCGCGCCGGCGCAGCAGCAGCACCAGCGCCACCAAGCGGTCGGCGCGCATGGGCGGAACTATGCCAGAAAACATGACCGAGGATGTCGTCATTTCCCGGGAGGCTCTTCACCGCGACGCCGGCGACCCGCCGGGCCGGCCGGCGTCACCACTTTCAACGAAGCGAACGGAGCTGGTCAGGCAATGGAACGAACGGCCGTCAACCCGGTGGCGTGGTCGGTGGAGATGGGATTCAACCAGGGCGAGGTCGTCTCCGGGCACACCCGCACCCTGTACTGCTCCGGGCAGACCGCGATGAGCGGGCAGGGCGAGCCCCAGCACGCCGGCGACATGGCGGCGCAGTTGGCGCTGAGCCTGGACAATCTGGAGGCGGTCCTGGGCGAGGCGGGCATGTCGCTGGCGGACCTCGTCCGGCTCAACGTCTACACCACCGACGTCGATCTGCTCTTCCAGCACTACGGCGTGCTGGCCGCGCGGCTGGGCGCCGCCGGGGCGGCACCGCCCACCACCATGCTGGGGGTGGTGCGGCTGGCGATGCCCGTCCTGATGGTCGAACTGGAGGGCACCGCCGTCGCCTGACGCGGCCTCGGCACCACCGTGCCGAACAATCCGGGTGCGCCTGGGCAGGGCCGTGTCGGCCATGGGCGCTGACGTGGGTCCGCTGTGACCGCCGGGCCGCGTCGGCTCCGGCACGGCGGTGGGGCCGGTCGACGGGGTCGGCGGTCGGCCCATCCCGCCGCCGCCCCACCGATATCCCCGGGGCGGCGCCGTCTGCGCGGGGGCCCGTCCCGGCCGTTCCTCCTGCGGGGGTGCGGCCGGGACGGTGGGCGCGTGCTAACCGGGGCCGCGGCGGGCGGCCTGGTCGGCGAGGTCGCGGCAGACTTCGGCGAAGTCCAGGCCGGCGGCGGCGATGGCCATCGGCAGGGTGGAGGTGTCGGTCATGCCGGGGGCCACGTTGACCTCCAGGAAGTGCACGGTGCCGGCCGGATCGACGATCAGATCGGTGCGCGACAGGTCGCGCAGTCCCAGCGCCCGGTGCACGGCCACGGCCGCCTGCCGGGCGGCGTCGACCGCGGCCTCGGGCAGCCGGGGCGGGCAGAAGAACTCGGTGCGTCCGGCGGTGTAGCGGGCGGTGTAGTCGTAGACGCCGCCGTCGGGCACGATCTCCACCGGGGGCAGCGCCACCGGGCCGGCTCCCAGGTCGAGCACGCCGACCGTGATCTCGGTGCCGGCGACCCGCTGCTCGATCAGGGCGGCGTCGCTGTAGTTCATGCACACCGCCAGCGCCTCGGGCAGTTCGGCGGCGTCGGTGACGGGGCGGGCGCCCAGCGCGGAGCCGCCCCGGTCGGGTTTGACGAACAGGGGCAGCCCCAGCCGCTTCACCACCCATTCCAGCACCCGGGTGCCGCCCAGGTCGGCCAGCAGGGTGCGGGGCAGCACGACGGACTCGGGCACCGCCACGCCGCCCGCGCCCACCAGGGCCGCGGCCACGGGCTTGTTGTAGGCGAGGCGGCAGGCGGCGGCGGGCGCGCCCACGTAGCCCACCCCGGCCAGCGAGAGCACCTGGCGGATCGCGCCGTCCTCGCCGGTGGCGCCGTGCAGCAGCGGGAACACCGCGTCGGGCGGGTCGGCGGCCAGCACTCCCAGCAGCGCGGGGTCGGCCTCGGCGACCTGCACCTCCACGTCCAGGCTGCGCAGCGCCTGGGCGACGCGCGCCCCCGAGCGCAGCGACACCTCGCGCTCGGGCGTCAGCCCGCCGGCGAGCACCACCACCCGGTCCGCGCCCCTCACCGCGCCACCCCGGCCCGGCCGCGCCGGGCAGCGGGCCGCGCGGCCCGACGCATCCACGCCCACCCGCGCATGCGGAGGCCGCGCGCCCTGGGCCCGTTAACAGGGGCGGGCGGCGCCGTCAATGCGGCCGTGCACAGGCCCGCGGGTCGCGGCCCACTCGTCCACAGCCGCGGGCGCGGTGCGGCGCGGTGGGCGCGGCGCGCGGGACAATGGTGTTGGGGTCGCCCCCCCGGGCGGGAGGGGGACGTGCGGGGGAACATGCGGGGCCTGCCCGTCGACTGGTGGGGTGGAGGATGACGGTGCCGATGGTAGCGGCCGCCCGCCGCCCCCGCCGCGCGGGCGGCGCCCCCTGGGGCGCTTTGAGCCCGGAGCGGCGTGCGCCGGAATCCGCGACCGGTGGCCGGGCCGGTCAGGGTGCGGGGCCTGGAGTGGTAGGCGCCAGGGTCCGCCGGCCGGGGTGGTGCGGGGCCGGTCAGGTGGTGCGGGGGCGGGTGAAGGCGCCGCGCAGCCCGGACTCCGCGTCGATCACCCCGGCCAGCCGCCGCACCCCTTCGCGGATGAGCTCGGGCGGCGGGTAGCAGTACGACAGCCGGATGTTGCCGCGCCCCGACCCGTCGGCGAAGAAGCCGCTGCCGGGCACATAGGCGACCCGCTCGGCCACCGCCCGCGGCAGCATCGTCTTGGCGTCCAGCCCCTCGGGCAGGGTCAGCCACACGAAGAACCCGCCGCCGGGCCGCGTCCACGACGCGCCCGCCGGCATCCACGCCTCCAGCGACTCAAGCAGCGCGTCGCGGCGCTGCCGGTACATCTCGGTGAACTCCTTGATCTGGCGCCGCCACGGCTGGATGGCCAGGTAGCGGCCCACCACCAGCTGGTTGAAGCTGGAGTGCGACAGCATCGCCGACTCCGCCGCCAGCACCAGCTTGTCGCGCACCGCCGGGGGCGCCAGCGCCCACCCCACCCGGAACCCCGGCGCGATCGTCTTGGAGAACGACCCCAGGTACACCACCCCGCCCGCGGAGTCGGCGCGCAGCGCCCGCATCGGCTCGGCGTCGAAGCCCAGCAGGCCGTAGGGGTTGTCCTCCACCACCAGCACCCCGAACCGGTCGCACACCTCCAGCACCCGGGCGCGCCGCTCGGCGCTGAGGGTGACCCCGGCGGGGTTGTGGAAGGTCGGCACCGTGTACAGGAACTTCACCCGCCGCCCGGCCGAGGCCAGCCGCCCCAGCGCCTCCTCCAGCGCCTCGGGCACCAGCCCATCGCCGTCCATGGGCACCTGCACCACCTGCGCCTGGTAGGCGGCGAAGGTGTTCAGCGCGGTCACATAGGTGGGGCCCTCGCACACCACCACGTCGCCGGGATCCACGAACACCCGGGTGAGCAGGTCCAGCGCCTGCTGGGAGCCCACCGTCACCACCACGTCGCCGGCGCCGGCGCCGATGCCCTCCAGCGCCATCACCTCGCAGATGTGCTCGCGCAGCCGCTCGTCGCCCTGCGCCGACCCGTACTGCAGCGCCCGCGCGCCATCAGCGCGCACCAGCTCGGCCACCAGCTCCGCCAGCTCCCCCAGCGGCAGCGCGCCGACGTTGGGCATCCCACCGGCCAGCGACACCACCTCCGGGCGCGAGGCCACCGCGAACAGCGCCCGCACCTCCGAGGCGACCATCCCGGCCGCGCGCGCGGCGTAGGCGTCGACGAAGGGGTCGATACGGGAACCGTGCGGGCTCGCTTGCGGATCGGACATGTCGCCTCCCGGCACACCACGGTAGCCGCCGCCGCTCACCCGCCGCCCGGCGGGGCCCGCACCCCGCCCGGCCACCGGCGGAGCACACGGCGGCACGAGCCGCCAGTCTAGACGTTTGCCCCACCCGCCCGGAGGGTAAAGGGCCGCCTCGACAAGCACACCGCGGCGCCGCCGCGCCCGCCACCGCCCCGTGGGCGGGGACGTGAAAGAGTGGTACCAGCACCCCTTGTCCCACCGATCGGACCCCGCCCACACTGTCAGGCGGAACACCACCTGACGTCGGCGGCCGCCGCCGTGCCGCGACACGAAAGACCCCAATTGGAGCACAGCATGGCGAAGCATCCGCTCGCGTGGAGGGTGGCCGAGCAGTTCCTGGCCGAGGCCGACGCGGCCGCCCCCGGCCTGGTCGAGGGCCTCTACCTCACCGGATCCGCCGCCCTGGACGACTTCCGCCCGCACACCTCCGACGTCGACGCCGTCGTCATCACCGCCAAGCGCCCCGACCAGGCCGGCCTGGCCGCGCTGCGCACCGCCCACGCCCGGCTCCGCGAGACCTACCCGCGGCCCCGCTTCGAGGGCGTCCACCTCACCTGGGCCGACCTCGCCGCCCACCCCGGCGACTGCCCCAACACCCCCTACGCCCAGGGCGGCCGGTTCCGCCCCAGCGGCCGCTTCGAACTCAACCCCGTCACCTGGCACGTCCTGGCCACCAAGGGCCTGGCGGTGCGCGGCCCCGCCCGCGACGAACTCGACGTCCACGACGTCCGCGACGGCCTGGTGTCGTGGTCGCTGGGCAACCTGGAGCAGTACTGGGTGCGCTGGCGGGAGCGCGCCAGCCGCATCGTCACCCCCCGCGGCCTGGCCGCGCTGGGCTCCCTCGCCCCCACCTGGGGGGTGCTGGGCGTCAGCCGGCTGCACTTCACCCTGTTCACCCGCGAGATCACCTCCAAGTCCGGGGCCGGCCGCTACGCCCTGCACGCCTTCCCCGCCCGCTGGCACGCCGTGGTCAACGAGGCGCTGCGGATGCGCCGCGGCTCCTCGGCGCCCTCCCTGTACGCCAGCGCGATGGCGCGCCGCCGCGCCGCCCTGGACTACATCGAGATGGTGCTCGACAGCGCGCTCAGCCCCCGCCTGGCCGCCGCCCCCACCGCCTGACCCCGCGCCCCTTAGGGTGGAGGCATGCGCATCGCCGTCGCCGCCGACGAGGCCACGGGCGTGGCCACCACCCTGGTCGAGGAACTCGTGGGCCGCGGCCACGAGGTCGTCGCCGCCCACGGCGCCCTGTCGGCCGCCGAACGCGACGACTGGGCGTGGGCGTCGGAGGCCGCCGCCCGCGACGTCGCCGACGGCACCGCCGACACCGCGGTGGTGTGCTGCTGGACCGGCACCGGCGCCTCCATCGCCGCCAACAAGGTGCCCGGGGTGCGCGCCGCCCTGTGCGCCGACGCCTACACCGCCGACGGCGCCCGCCGCTGGAACGACGCCAACGTCCTCGCCCTCAGCCTGCGCCTGACCTCCCCCGCGCTGCTCACCGAGATCCTCGACGCCTGGCTGGCCGGACGCCCCAGCGACGACCCGGCCGACCGCGCCAACATCGACCACCTCGCCCACATCCCCGACCCCGGCTGACCGCCGCCGCGCGGCACACGCCCGCGCCTCCCGGTCCCCGCGCCCCGCCGTCCGCCCATTCCGGGGTCCGGCCGACCCACACCGGCGGCGCGGGCGGTCCTCCCGCGCGGGCGCACCCCGACCGCAGCCCTCGACCGGCCCACCGGGTGCGGCGAACCCGCCCTTGCGCACCTTAATCGACATATGTAGTTTTAGCTGTGTGGAAGAGCTGACCCGGATCACCCCCGCCACCCTCGACGTACTCGCCGCCCTACTGGACGCCGGCACCGCCCCCGTGTGGGGACTGGAGATCATCAAACGCACCGGCCGCCCCTCCGGCAGCGTCTACCCCATCCTGGACCGGCTGGAGCGCGCCGGCTGGACCACCTCCGCCTGGGACGACGACACCACCCGCACCGGACCCCGCCGCCGCCTGTACCGGCTCACCCCCGACGGCGCCCGCGCCGCCCGCACCCTGCGCGCCGAACACACCGCCACCCGCACCACACCCCGCACCGCCCGCCGCCCCCGCCCCGCCCCGGGCCCCGCATGACCCACCACCCGGCGACCGCCGCCGCGCTGCTCCTGGTACGGCTCGCCGCCCAACTGCTGCCCGCCCACCGCCGCGCCCGCCACTACGAAGAATGGTGCGCCGACGTCACCGGCGCCGCCCACACCGGCCTCAATCCCCTCGCGATCGCCGCCGGCGCCCTGCTCAGCACACCCGCCCTCCACCGAAGCGCCACCACCCCAGCACCGGCGACCCCACCCACCACGAAGGAGACCCCCATGCGCCAACCGCCGCCCATCGGCGTCCTCGCCACCGTCCAGCACCTGGTCCACCGCACCCGTCCCACCCGCAGCACCCTGCTGCTGGCCGCCGTCTTCACCTCGCTGCTCGCCGCCGGCCTCGGCCTGCTCCCCCTCACCCACTGACCCACCACCGGGGAACGCTCAGCCCACCACCACCGGCGGCACCGCACCCGCGCCCGCGGGTTCGGCGCCGCCGGCCGACAAGCCCCCCGCCGTGGCCGCCAGCGCCTCCAGCACCGCCCGGATCGCCGGACGCCGCGCCGCGTCCGCCCGCCACACCGCGTACACATGCCGCGTCACCCGCGGCTGCACCCCCACCATCACCACCCCCGGCGGAACCGGGCCCCTCCCCAGCCGCGGCACGATCGCCGCCCCCAACCCCGCCGCCACCAAAGCCAGCTGCGTCGGACACTCCGCCGCCGTATGCGCGATATACGGCTCGCAGTTACGGCTCCGCAAGGTGTGCAGCAGCCAGTCGTAGCAGATCGACCCCCGCCGCCACGCCACCCACGGCTCCGCCGCCAACTCCTCCAGATCCACCCACGGCCGCCCCGCCAGCGCATGCCCCTGCGGCAGCGCCACATCCAGCACATCCTCAAGAAGCGGCGACTTGATCAAACCCTCGTGCAGCGCCAGCGGCGCGTTCGCCCAGTCCTGCACGATCGCCAGATCGATATCGGCGTGCGCCACCGCCTGGATCGACTCCACCGGCTCCCGCTCACCCAACTCCACCCGCAGCTCCGGGTAGCGGCCCCGCAGCCGCGCCAGCGCCCCCGGCGCCAAGCCCCGCGCCGCCGTCGCGAACGCCGCCAGCGACAGATGCCCCACCACCGCGTCGCGGTGCGCCTCCAGATCCGCCTCGGCCCGCTCCACATCCGACAGGATCCGCTCCGCATGCGCCACCAGCAACTGCGCCGCCTCCGTCAGCCGCACCCCGCGCCCATTGCGCTCCAGCAGCCGCTGACCGACCTCACGCTCCAACTTCGCCAACTGCTGCGACACCGCAGACGTCGTGATGTGCAAGACCTCGGCGGCCGCACTGATCGAACCGTGGCGGGCCACCATGTGCAAGGTGCGCAGCCGCTCCAGATTCAACATGACGCAATCCTACGAAGCCCCCGCGAGCACCCCGCGCTCACACCCGCCCACCCGGCGCCACCCCCGCACGCTCCACCACACCATCCACACCCGCCCGACCCACCAGCACCACCACACCCACCGCCATCACCAGCAACGCCACCGGCAGAGCCAGCAGACCCGCCGGGATCTCCACCGGCGCCACCAGCGTCCGCGCCACCAGATCCACCGCCAACAGCAGCGACGCCCCCAACGGCGCCGCCGCCAAAGCCGCCCACCCCCAGTGGCCGCCCACCGCCCAAGCCGCCAGCAACCCGGCCCCCACACCCACCAGCGCCACCGGACCCACCGCCGACACGCACACCCCCACCAGCAGCGCCGCCAGCACCACACCAGCACCCGACCAGCCGCCCCGCAGCCGCGGACCCTCACCACCCGACCACGCCACCACCACACCGGCCACGGCCGGCACCGGAACCACCAGCCACACCGCCCAGGCCCAACCCAGGTCCAGCCCCGCCAACGAGCCCAGCGCCCAGTGCCGCACCGCCTCACCCCCGAACCACACCGCCGCCAGCACCGCCGCACCCACCGACAGCACCGCGTCCACCCCCAGGCCCAGACCCACCACGCCCAGCACACCCCGCACCCGGGACCCCAGCCACCACCACACAGCAGCCACCGCACCCGCGCCCACCACACCGGCCGCCATCAGCACCCACGGCACCGACACCGCCGCCCCCGCACCCGCCGCCACCACACAGGCCAAGGCCGCACCCGACGCCGCACCCAGCCCACGCCCGTCGACCAACCGAACCCCAGCCACACCCTGGACCAGCACCCCCGCCACCGCCAGCCCGGCACCCACCGCCACCGCCACCAGCAGCCGCGGCAAGCGCAACTCCCACACGATCAACCGCACCTGCGGACGCCCCCCGCCCCGCAGCACCTCCACCGCCTCACCGAAACCCAACGGGAAGGCCCCCACCGTCAAGGCCGCCCACGCCACCGCCGGCACCGAACCCACCGCCGCCACGACCACGAGCGACCGCCACACCACGCTACGCACCCACACCACCGCCACGACTCCCCGCACCGACCCGCACGCCCACCCCCGCCGCACCGCCGGCCCTCCACCGGGGCGCCCCACGCGAGCAGACCCTCCTCACAACACCGGACCCGCCCACCGCGCACACAACGGCCACGAACCCACCGTGAACCCTGCCATACACCGCCGACACACACCCGCACTTATCCCCAACTCGGCCCCGACCCCGCCGAAAACCACCCCAAGAGCCTCACAGCAGGTCGCTGGGATCCACCGGCGACGCCGAACCCGTCCCCGGCACCACCTCACCCGAATCCCCCGGCGACGGCTCCACCCCACTCGCCTCACCCGGCCCCGGAGACGGCGACGGCCCCGACTCCCCACCACTCCCCGACGCACTCGGCGACCCCCCACCCGGCGCCGGCGACGACGACGAAGGAACCGGCGGCGGCGGCGCCACCTCAGGCTCCGGCGGCACCACGAACCACATCCACACCCACACCGCCGCCCCCACCAGCAAAACCAGCAAGAACACCGTCGCCATCACCGCACCCAGCACCGACGCCGACCGCGCCTCCCGCTCCTCACGCGGCACCGACACCGACCGCACCCGCGGCACCGAACCCCACCGCGCCGTCGACGGCTCCGACGCACCCGACCAGTGCGCCGCATACCCCGGCCCCCCCACCCCCGAACGCGCCCCCGCGCCCGCCAACGACACCGGATCCAACAGCCCCAGCGCCCGCTCACCACCCGACGACGACCCCACCACCAAACGCGTCGCCGCCCACGGCGTACCCGCCGCCACATCCGAGGCCACCACCACCGGCTCACCGCCGACCCGCTCGCCCCGACCCCGCTCCACCGCCGCAGCGAACCGGTCCCGCGCCGCGGCATCGCGCGCCGCACCCCGCCCCAGCAGCGCCACCGCCACCCAACCCCCCGCGGGATCCACCCCCGCGTACACCACACCCGCCGTACTCTCCCCCAACCGGCCCCGCAACCGGTACCGACCCAACTGCGGCGGATCACCCGCCCGCAACGGCCGACTCATCCCCACCCCCGCCACCCCGCACGCCCCAGCGCACCACCACCCACCACACGACGCACGGTAGTGTCGCAACAGCGGCACCGGCAAAACCGCGCCCGCCGCCCACGCGCCGCAGCGCCCACCACCGGCACCGACGTGATGAGACGAGGGGACTCATGACGGCCACGGCCGACACCACCACAGGCTACGCCACCACCGCCCGCCAAGCCCTCGACGAAGTACGCCGCGTCATCGTCGGCCAGGACCACATGGTCCAACGCCTCCTCGTCGCCCTCATCGCCCGCGGCCACTGCCTCCTCGAAGGCGTCCCCGGCGTCGCCAAGACCCTCGCCGTCGACACCCTCGCCACCGTCTCCGGCTCCACCTTCGCCCGCATCCAGTTCACCCCCGACCTCGTCCCCTCCGACATCATCGGCACCCGCGTCTACCACCCCAGCAGCGAGAAGTTCGACGTCGAACTCGGCCCCGTCTTCGTCAACTTCGTCCTCGCCGACGAAATCAACCGCGCCCCCGCCAAAGTCCAATCCGCCCTGCTCGAAGTCATGTCCGAAAAGCAGGTCTCCCTCGGCGGCACCACCTACCGCGTCCCCCGCCCCTTCATCGTCATCGCCACCCAGAACCCCATCGAATCCGAAGGCGTCTACCCCCTCCCCGAAGCCCAACGCGACCGCTTCCTCATGAAGGTCACCGTCCCCCACCCCAGCGCCCACGAAGAACTCGAAATCCTCCAGCGGATGAGCCACCACCCGCCCCGCCCCCGCCCCATCCTCACCCCCGACAGCCTCAGCCGCCTCCAAGACGCCGCCGAAGACGTCACCGTCCACCCCATGGTCGCCGACTACATCGTCCGCCTCGTCATGGCAACCCGCGACCCCGACGCCTACGGCCTCCCCCACCTCACCACCACCATCGACATCGGCGCCAGCCCCCGCGCCACCCTCGGACTCGTCGCCGCCTCCCGCGCCCTCGCCCTCATCAACGGCCGCGACTACGTCCTCCCCGACGACGTCCACACCCTCGCCCGCGACATCATGGCCCACCGCCTCGTCCTCACCTTCGACGCCCTCGCCGACGGCATCTCCACCACCACCGTCATCGACCAGATCGTCGCCACCGTCCCCCCACCCCGCGTCGTCTGGGACAACACCACCCCACCCCCACCCGCCGCCGACGCCGAATGGCAGACCGACACCGACCACCACCCCGGCCGCTGACCATGCCCACCCAGCCCGGCCGCACCACCCACCCCGCCGCCCTGCGCCGCCTCCACCTCAAAGTCGTCCGCCAACTCGACGGCATCCTCCACGGCGAACACCTCGGCCTCCACACCGGCCCCGGCAGCGACCTCGCCGAAGCACGCCCCTACCAGCCCGGCGACGACGACATCCGCCACATGGACTGGGCCGTCACCGCACGCACCACCACCCCCCACGTCCGCGACCTCATCGCCGACCGCGAACTCCACACCTGGGCCCTCATCGACCTCACCCCCAGCATGGACTTCGGCACCGCCCACACCACCAAACGCGAACTCGCCCTCACCACCCTCACCGCCTTCGCCCACCTCACCAGCCGCCTCGGCAACCGCTTCGGCGCCCACGTCCTCCACCACCGCCACCTCACCCGCCACCCCGCCGCAGGCAACCGCCAAAGCCTCCTCGTCCTCCTCAACCGCATCGCCACCACCCCACCCCCACCCGCCCCCACCGGCACACCCCCCACCGAACTCCCCACCGCCATCAACGCCCTCACCCGCGCCCACCACCGCCGCGGCCTGCGCATCGTCATCTCCGACTTCCTCGACTCCACCCCCCACCCCGACCCCACCACCCCCCGCGCCTGGGAACGCCCCCTGCGCCAACTCGCCACCCGCCACCAGACCATCGCCGTCGAAATCCTCGACCCCCGCGAACTCGACCTCCCCGACATCGGCACCCTCACCCTCCACGACCCCGAAACCGGCCAGACCCGCGACATCCACCTCACCGCCCGCCTCCGCCGCCGCTACGCCGCCGCCGCCCACGCCCAACGCGCCGCCACCCACACCGCCCTACGCCGCTGCGGAGTCCCCCACCTCCAACTCCGCACCGACCGCGACCCCCTCACCGACATCGCCCGCTTCGTCATCGAACAGCGCCGCACCGCCACCCGCCTGCACCGCCACACCCCCACACCGCCCCGGCCCACCCCATGACCCCCACCACCACACCGCCGCCCACCACCGGGGAGGAGCCCGCCATGACGTTCCTCGAACCCGGCCGCCTATGGCTGCTGGCCCTCCTCCTCATCCTCATCGGCACCTACCTCTACCTCCAGACCCGCCGCCGCAGCTACGCCCTGCGCTTCACCAACCTCAGCCTCCTCGACCAGGTCGCCCCCAAACGCCCCGCCTGGCGCCGCCACATCCCCGCCGCCCTCTTCCTCCTCACCATCGCCGCCCTCATCGTCGGCACCGCCCAACCCTCCGTCCCCGTCCAAGTCCCCCGCGAACGCGCCACCATCATGGTCGCCATCGACGTCTCCAACTCCATGGACGCCACCGACGTCTCCCCCAACCGCTTCGACGCCGCCAAAGACGCCGCCCAGAACTTCATCGACCAACTCCCCCCGCGCTTCAACGTCGGCCTCGTCGCCTTCGACGGCACCGCCCGCATCATCAACTCCCCCACCGACGACCGCGCCGCCGTCCAAGCCTCCATAGAAAACCTCCGCGTCGGCCCCGCCACCGCCATCGGCGAAGCCGTCTTCGCCAGCCTCCAAGCCATCCAGACCTTCGACGAACAAGCCCAGACCGACCCCCCGCCCGCCGCCATCGTCCTGCTCTCCGACGGCGAGAACACCGCGGGCCGCCCCATCCCCATGGCCATCCGCGCCGCCCAGGACGCCGAAACCCCCGTCTCCACCATCGCCTTCGGCACCGACCACGGCTACATCGAACTCGACGACGTCGCCATGCCCGTCCGCGTCAACCGCGAAGCCCTCGCCTCCATCGCCGAACGCACCGGCGGCACCGCCCACGAAGCCGAATCCGCCACCGAACTCCACAGCGTCTACGCCGACATCGGCACCTCACTGGGCTACGAGACCGAACAGCAGGACGTCACCGCCCGCCTCGTCTGGATCGCCCTCATCCTCGCCCTCGCCACCGCCACCACCTCACTGCTGTGGTTCCAACGCATCCCCTGACCGCCCCAGGAGCCGCCGTGGCGATCCCCACCCACCCCGCCATCATCTTCTTCGACCTCGACGACACCCTCCTCGACGACACCGCCGCCGTCGCCGCCGGCTGCCGCCACCTCGCCACCACCCTCGACCACCCCGACCCCCACGCCCTCCACACCACCTGGACCCGCACCAGCCAACACGACTTCGCCCGCCTCATCGCCGGCCAGATCACCCCCCAACACCTGCGCCGCGACCGCGCCCGCGCCGTCGCCGCCCAAGCCGGCCGCCCCCACCTCACCGACACCCAGGCCGACACCCTCCACGACACCTTCATGGACGCCTACACCGCCCACTGGCGGCCCTACCCCGACGTCCACCCCACCCTGGACCGCCTCACCGCCCACGGCCACCGCCTCGGCATCATCACCAACGGCCCCACCCCCAACCAGCACGCCAAACTCCGCGCCCTGCGCATCGACCACCACTTCGACCCCGTCATCTGCCGCGACACCTACCAGCTCGCCAAACCCCAGCCCGCCGTCTTCCACCGCGCCTGCGCCGCCGCCGGCACCACCCCCCACCACAGCATCCACATCGGCGACGACCCCACCGCCGACGCCCACGGCGCCCACCAGGCCGGACTCCACGCCCTCCTCCTCGACCGCCACGACACCCACCCCCACCACCACACCACCCCCCGCATCCGCGGCCTGGACCAGCTCGCCGCCCTCCTCACCCCCGACGACGACCCCCTCCCCACCGCATGAGACCCGCCCACCCCGCCACCCGGCTGCGCGCCATCACCGTCCACCTCATCGCCACCACCCCCACCGGCCGCGCCCTGCTCACCCCCACCCCGGCGGGACCCCCCGCACCCCCCGGCACCGAACTACGCCACGGCGAAGACCCCCACCACGCCGCCCAGCGCCTCCTGGACGAACTCCCCGCCCCCGGCCGGCTCACCGCCACCCACGACATCCGCACCCAGCTCAGCCACCACCCCGCCGGCCACCTGCACACCGACCGCATCCTCTACACCGCCGCGCTCACCGCCGAAGCCCCCACCACCGCCGACCCCGCCACCGCCGCCGACCTCACCCGCCACCACCCCCACCCCGACACCCTCGCCCACCCCCGCACCGGACAGCGCCGCTTCGCCGCCTACGGCCTCGTCACCGACCCCGACGACCGCCTCCTGCTCACCCTCATCACCGACGGCTATCCCGGCGCCGGCACCTGGCACCTGCCCGGCGGCGGCACCGACCACGGCGAAGACCCCCGCACCGCCCTCACCCGCGAGATCACCGAAGAGACCGCCCAGCACGGCCGCGTCGGCGCACTCATCGGCATCCACAGCCGCTACCGGCCCGAATCCCTGCACCCCGGCGAAGCCCGCACCCCCTGGCACGGCGTCTGGGCCTTCTACCGCGCCACCGTCGCCCACCCCGGCCCCGTGCGCGTCCTGGACACCGGCGGCTCCACCACCGACGCCCGCTGGTACCACCGCGACGAACTCCCCGGCCTGGACCTGTCCATCACCACCCGCCAGGCCCTCGCCCTCGCCTGACCGGCCGCCCTCACGCCCCCGGGCGCGGATACACCCCGATCCACAGCCCCGGCATCCCCGCCGCGATCCGCCGCCCCAGCTCCTCGGCGTCCCCGCGCCCCATCGCGAAGCGCAGCGGCGGCACCGGCAGCTCCGGGCGCGGCGCCCGCGCCCGCGCCGACAGCTCCATCAGCCGCCGCAGCCGCGCACTGCCCGCCGCCTCCCGCGGATCGTCCAGAAACACCTCCAGGCCGTGCGCGCCGCGGCCGCGCAGCGCCGCGTGCCGCGCCTCCTGCGCCAGCGCCGCCCCCGCCGAACCCTTCGGCACCCGCCGCAGCGGCCGCCACCCCACCCCCACACCGCGCACCCGCGCCCACGGCACCAGGTCCGCCGTACCGAAGTCCAGGTACCACACCCCCGACGCGTCCACCGCCACCCCGTGCGGGCGGGCCGCCACCGCCATCGCGGCCAGCACCAGCGCCAAGCCCAGCGAGAGCAGTACCGCCAGCACCACCGCCATCACCCGCTGGCCGGCCTGCTCCCCGCCGCCGACCAGGAACCGCTCCGGCCACACCGCCGCCAGCACCGCGGCCGCGGTGAACAGCGCCATCACCGCCAGCCCCAGCAGGTGCGGGCGGGTGCTGCGCCCCAGGTGGACGAAGGCGGCGTCGGGCGCCGGCCAGGGGGCCGCAGGGTCCTTGGGGCGGGGCAGCGCGTGCATGCGAGGGACCCTAGCGGCACCGCGGTGCTGCTAGCGTCGCCAGACGTGGCCGCTCACTACTTCACCGAGGACCCCGACGGCGCCGGCGCCGCCCACCGCCCCGCCACCGTCGACCTGGTCCTGCCCGACCTGCACCTGCGGCTGCACACCGACCGCGGCGTGTTCTCCCCCGACCGCGTCGACCCCGGCACCCGCATCCTGCTCGACGCCGTCCCGCCGCCCCCCGCCCACGGCGACCTCCTCGACCTCGGCTGCGGCTACGGCCCGATCGCCCTCACCCTCGCCGCGCGGGCTCCGGCCGCCTCGGTGTGGGCGGTGGACGTCAATGCTCGCGCGCTGGAGCTGGGGGCGCGAAGTGCCCAAACCAACCACCTTGACAATGTAAGGTTCCTCTTGGACCGGGACTTCGACGCCGCCGCGGGAGCCGGCCGCCGCTACGCCGCCATCTGGTCCAACCCGCCCATCCGCATCGGCAAGGACGCCCTGCACCGGCTGCTGGAGCGCTGGCTGGACCGCCTCACCCCCGCCGGCGCCGCCCACCTCGTCGTCCACCGCCACCTCGGCGCCGACTCCCTGCACCGCTGGCTGGACACGCGCGGCTGGCCGACCAGCCGCGCCGCCTCCCGCTCGGGCTATAGAATCCTTCGGGTAGCCGCCCGGCCAACGCCGGGCCCCGCCCCAGGAAAGACACCGTGAGCAGACAACTGCGCCCCACCGACGTCAAGCGGCTCAACCGCGACTGGCGGCGGCGCACCCAGGGCCGCCTCGCCCTGCTGGTCGAGTCCGTCACCCAGCCCTTCAACGTCGGGTCCATCATCCGCAGCGCCGCCGTGTTCGGCGTCGACCGCATCTGGCTCACCGGCAACGCCACCGCGCCCGACCACCCCGCCGTGGGCAAGACCGCGCTGGGCACCGACGCCAAGACCCCCTGGACCCGCACCCCCTCCTCCGCCGAGGCCGCGGCCGCCGCCCGCGCCGAGGGCTACCGCGTCGTAGCCCTGGAGCTGGCCGCCGGCGCCGCACCGCTGCACGACACCGACCTAGACGCCGACATCTGCCTGGCCGTCGGCGCCGAGGACCACGGCTGCTCCCCCGCCCTGCTGGCCGCCGCCGACGCGCTCGCCTACATCCCGCAGGTCGGGCGGGTCGGCTCACTCAACGTCGCCGTCGCCACCGCCATCGCGCTCGCCGAGACCCGCCGCCGCGAATGGCAGCGGCTGCCCGCCCCCGGCCCGGCCGACCCCGCCGCCGCCCGCGGCTGAGCCCGATCACCGGCGCGCCCGAAACCGCCCCGCCCGGCACGGTTGAAGCCGCCGCCGGCGGGAACCACCTCACCTCGTCGTTCGTATCAACCAACACCGATCACCATGGCCCCGCCGCCGCGCGGCGCCGGAAAGGCGACCGATGACCCCGCACCGAAGTACCGAGCGGGCCGTGGCGCAGCGCCACGACCCGGACGACCCCCCGTCACCAACCGGCGCATGCCCGCGGACTGACCGCCCCGAGGCGGTGCATGCGTCGTGAACATCCTCCTCGGGGTACTGGTGGTGATCGCGATCACCGCCGCCACCGGTTATTTCGTGGCGCAGGAGTTCGCCTACGTGGCCGTGGACCGCGCCCGGCTGCGCACCGCCGCCGCCCGGGGCGACGCCACCGCCGCCCGCGCCCTGGCCATCACCGACCGGCTCTCCTTCACCCTGTCGGCCGCCCAGTTCGGCATCACCGTCACCGCGCTGCTGGTCGGCTACGTCGCCGAACCGCTGATCGGCGAGGGCATCGCCGACCTGCTGGCCGCGGCCGGACTGCCCGTGGGGCTGGCCCCGGGCGCCGGCCTGGTCCTGGCGCTGCTGTTCGCCACCGTCGTGCAGATGGTGCTCGGCGAGCTGTTCCCCAAGAACGCCGCCATCGCCCGCCCCGAACCCCTCGCCCGCGCCCTGTCGGCGTCCACCGCCGTCTACCTGCGGGTGGTGGGCCCGGTGGTGTGGCTGTTCGACACCGCCTCCGAGCGCTTCCTCAGGCTCATCGGCGTCGAACCCGTCGGCGAG
Source organism: Allonocardiopsis opalescens (assembly GCF_003002095.1). GTDB lineage: Bacteria > Actinomycetota > Actinomycetes > Streptosporangiales > Streptosporangiaceae > Allonocardiopsis > Allonocardiopsis opalescens. The sequence continues at coordinate 75,749 of NZ_PVZC01000010.1, forward strand.
CTGCAGCACGCCGCCACCCCGCGCGAACTGGCCCGCATCGTCAGCGACTCCCGCGACAGCGGCGACCTGCCGCTGGAGCTGTCCACCCTGCTGGACCGCACCCTGGACTTCTACCACCGCACCGCCGAGCACGCGATGACGCCCCGGCCGCACGTGGAGGCCATCGACGCCGGCGAACCCGTCGTCCGCGTCATCGACCTGCTGGCCAGCGGCCACTCCCGCTTCCCGGTGGTCGGCGCCGGCGTCGACGACATCGTCGGCGTGGTGTGCATTCGCGACGTGCTCGCCCTCACCGACGAGCAGCGCCGCACCCTGCGGGTGGAGGAGGTCGCCCGGCCGCCGCTGCCGGTGCCCACCTCCCTGCCGCTCACCGCCCTGCTCGACGAGCTCAACGGCCACAACGAGCAGTTCGCCTGCGTCGTGGACGAGTACGGCGGCCTGGCCGGGGTCATCACCCTGGAGGACATCGCCGAGGAGCTGGTCGGCGAGATCGCCGACGAGCACGACACCGAGGGCGAGCCCACCGCGACCGGGGACGGCAGCTGGGTGCTACCCGGCTCCACCCACATCGACGAGGTGGAGCGCATGACCTCGGTGGCCCTGCCCGAAGGCGACTACGAGACCATCGGCGGCCTGGCCATCGCCCGGCTGCAGCGGCTGCCCCAGCCCGGCGACCACGTCGAGATCGACCTGGAGCCGCCACCCGCCGAGGACGACCCGCCCGAGCTGCGGGCCCGGCTGGTGGTGGAGAGCGTCGACCGGCGCGTCCCCGCCTCCGTCCGGCTGCACCTGCTCGGCCCCGCCGCCCGCGACACCGACCGGCACGCGGCCGCCGCGGCAGCCGCCGACACCCCGACGGAGGCCCGCCGATGAGCACCGCGCTCGCCGCCGCGGCCGGGGAGACCAGCATCAGCCCCGTCACCGCCCTGGTGATCACCGTCGTCCTGCTGGCGCTCAGCGCGTTCTTCGTCGCCGCGGAGTTCGCCCTGGTCGCCGCCCGCCGCCACCGGCTGGAGGAGAACGCCCACCGCAGCGCCTCCGCCCGCGCCGCGCTGCGCAGCTCCCGCGAGCTGTCGCTGCTGCTGGCCGGCAGCCAGCTGGGCATCACCCTGTGCGCGCTGGGTCTGGGCCACGTCTCCGAACCAGCCGTCCAGCACCTGCTCGACCCCGTCCTGCAGAGCTGGGGGGTGCCGCCGCAGGCCGGCTACGCGATCTCCTTCCTGATCGCGCTCGGCATCATCACCTTCCTGCACATGGTGGTCGGGGAGATGGCGCCCAAGTCCTGGGCCATCAGCCACCCCGAGCGCTCGGCCACCCTGCTGGCCCTGCCCATGCGCGCCTTCATGTGGGTCTTCCGGCCCTCGCTGATCGCGCTCAACGGCATGGCCAACTGGTGCCTGCGCCGCGTCGGCGTCGAACCCGCCGACGAGGTCGCCACCGGCCACAACCCCGAGGACCTGCGCCAGCTCGTGGAGACCTCCGCCCAGGCCGGGCTGCTCGACGCCGACCGGCGCGACCAGCTCACCGCCGCCCTGGAGGTCAACACCGCCCCGCTGCGCAGCGCGGTCACCCCGCGCGAGCGCATCGTGTCGGTCCCCCACGACGCGCCCGCCGCCGCCGTGGAGGACACCGCCCGCACCAGCGGACGGCTGCGGCTGGTGGTGCGCGACGCCGACCAGGAGATCGTCGGCGTGCTGCACGTCCGCGACGCCCTGGCCGGCCCCCGCGAGCAGACCGCGATCGAGATGGCCCGCCCGGTGCTGAACCTGGCCGCCACCACCCCGATCTACGTCGCGCTCAGCATCATGCGCGAAAGCCGCAGCCACCTCGCCCTGGTCGAGGACGGCGACGAGCTGCTCGGTGTGGTCACCCTGCAGGACCTGCTGGACAAGCTCTTCGGCGAGGCCGCCCCGCGAGCCGCCCCCGTCGGATAGCACCGCACCGCGCGGGGGCGGGCGAACCCGCCCGCCCCCGCACACCGGCGCGCCACCCCCGCGCCGCTCCCCGTGCACCCACCGGCCGCCCCCGCGCCGCGCACCAGGTCACGGCTGATCACAACCCGCCAACACTTGGCCGCGCACGTCCCGGGCCCCCGCCGCCATCCGCGATACTCCCTATGTGCCGCTTCGCTCCGCCCGCCGCTTCGCCTACCTCGACCACCCCGGCCCCATCGCGATGGCCCACCGCGGCGGCACGGTCACCGAGCCCGACGGCACCGTGCGGCCCGGCCTGGAGAACACCATGCGGGCCTTCCAGCACGCCGCCGACCTCGGCTACCGCTACGTCGAGACCGACGTGCACGCCACCGCCGACGGCGTCCTGCTCGCCTGCCACGACGCCACCCTGGACCGCACCGCCGACCGCCCCGGCGCCATCGCCGAACTCACCGCCGCCCAGGTCGCCCGCGCCCGCGTGGCCGGCACCGAACCGGTCCCCACCCTGGAGCAACTGCTCGGCGAACTCCCCCAGCTGCGCGTCAACATCGACATCAAGGCGCCCGGCGCCGTCGCCCCCCTCGCCGACGCCCTGCGCCGCACCCGCGCCCACGACCGCGTCTGCGTCGGCAGCTTCTCCCAGCGCCGCATGCGGCGGCTGCGCCGCCTGCTGGACCGGCCCGTGTGCACCTCCGCCGCCCCCGCCGACGTCGCCCGGCTCCGCCTCGCCGCCTACACGCCCTGGCCCGCCCTCTACAGCCTGCTGGCCGCCCTCGCCGGCCAGGGCGTGCCCTGCGCCCAGATCCCCCTCGCCTGGACCCTGCCCGCCGTCGGCGAGGTACCGCTGGTCACCCCCGAACTGCTGCGCACCGCCCGCGCCCTGGGCATCGCCGTGCACGTGTGGACCATCAACGACCCCGCCCTGATGCGCCGCCTGCTCGACCTCGGCGTCGACGGCATCGTCACCGACAACACCCCGGCCCTGAAAGAGGTACTGATGCGACGCGACCAGTGGATCCAGGGAGCGCCGCAGCGGTGACCGCCTCCGCCCCCGCCCCCTCGGCCATCCCCGAGCCCGACCCCGCCCAGCGCCGCAAGGAGCAGCGCGGCTGGTACGTCTACGACTGGGCCAACTCCGTCTTCTTCACCTCAGTCATCACCGTCTTCATCGGCCCCTACCTCAACGCCCTCGCCCAGACCGCCGCCGAGCAGGCCGGCACCGGCGAGCACGTCCACCTGCTCGGCCTCACCCTGCGCTACGACGCCGTCTACCCCGCCGCCACCGCGGTCGCCGTCGTGCTGCAGCTGATCACCCTGCCCCTCGTCGGCGCCGTCACCGACCACTCCCGCAACAAGAAGGGCCTGCTGGCCGGCTTCGCCACCGTCGGCGCCCTGGCCACCACCGCCCTGTACTTCACCACCGGCGCCGCCTACCTGCCCGCCGCCGCCCTGCTCATCCTCGCCAACGTCGCCTACGGCGCCTCCAGCGTCGTCTACAACGCCTTCCTCAACGAGATCGCCACCGGCGAGGAGCGCGACCGCGTCTCCTCGGTCGGCTGGGGGGTCGGCTACCTCGGCGGCGCCGTCCTGCTCGCCCTGCACCTCGTCCTCTTCCTCAACGCCGGCAACTGGGGACTCACCGAGGGCTACGCCACCCAGATCGGCTTCGCCTCCGCCGGCGTGTGGTGGCTGGGCTTCTCCTTCCTCGCCATCAAGCCGCTGCGCAACCGCATCGGCCCGCTGGCCGCCCACGGCGGCGGCCCTCAGGTCCGCACCACCCTGCGCACCCTGGCCACCACCCTGCGCGAACTGCGCAAGTACCCCCGCACCCTGCTCTACCTGATCGCCTTCCTGCTCTTCAACGACGGCGTGCAGTCCGTCATCCGCTACGCCGGGCCCTTCGCCACCGGCGACCTCGGCCTCGGCCAGCAGGACCTGATCAGCGCCATCCTCATGGTGCAGTTCGTCGCCTTCGGCGGCGCCCTCGCCCTGGGGTGGCTCGCCCGGATCTTCGGCGCCAAGCGCACCATCCTCGCCTCCCTGGCCGTATGGTGCGTGCTCGTGGGCGTCGGCCTGGTCATCCCGGCCGGCGACCCCGTCGCCTTCTTCGCGATGGCCTTCTTCATCGCCATCGTCCTCGGCGGCAGCCAGGCCCTGTCCCGGTCCCTGTTCTCCCAGCTCATCCCCAAGGGCAAAGAAGGCGAGTACTTCGGCCTGTACGCCCTGTGCGACCGCGGCGCGGTCTTCATCGCCTCCTTCGTCGTCACCCTCGCCGTCCAGTTCAGCGGCGGCTACCGGATGGCGATCTTCTCCCTCATCGCCTTCTTCGTCATCGGCGGCGTCCTGCTCGCCCTCACCGACGTCACCCGCGGAATCCGCGAGGCCGGCAACGAGGTGCCCGCCAAGGTCTGAGCCCCCGCCTCCGCGGCGGGGCGGCGCGCACCGCGCCGGGCAGGGTTGGGCACCCCCCGGCCGGGGAATCTTGTCCCCGATTGGAGCGTTGTTGGAAGGCAGACCGCAAGAGCGCCTGGAGGCACGAGAAGATGGCCGAGCGAGCACTTCGCGGCACGCGACTTGGGGCGACGAGCTACGAGAACGACCGCAACACCGATCTGGCGCCCCGCCAGGAGGTCGCCTACGACTGCCCGCGGGGCCACCGGTTCAGCATGCCCTTCGCCACCGAGGCCGAGATCCCGGTGACCTGGGAGTGCCGGTTCTGCGGTGAGACCGCGCTACGCGCCGACGGGCAGCTGCCGCAGACCAAGAAGTCCAAGTCCCCGCGCACCCACTGGGACATGCTGCTGGAGCGCCGCAGCATCGAGGACCTGGAGGAGGTCCTCGCCGAGCGGCTCGCCCTGCTGCGCGCCCGCCGCAAGGAGGAAGAGGAGCACCTCGCCGAAGCGATGCGCCAGCGCCGCAGCGCCTGAGCGCTGCGCTGCCGCCAGCATCGCATCCAGCGGGACCGTCAACGGCCGGCGTCCGGATCCCCGGGCGCCGGCCGTCGGTCGTCCCGCAGCACCTCGCCCTGGATCACCGTCCGCGGCGGCGGCGCCTCGCCGCCCTCGCCCGGCCCCGGGTAGCCGTAGCCGACCACCCCGGGGTTCTGCTCGGCCAGCCGCCGGATCCGCCGCTCCATCCACGCCGTGAACGCCCCCCGCAGCAGCGGGCGGGTCAGCGGCAGCGCCACCAGCGCGCCCAGTACCGTGGTCAGGAAGCCCGGCACGATCATCAGCATGCCGCCCAGGAAGGCCATCGCGGTGTCGGCCAGGTCGCGGTCGGGGGCGCGCCCCTCGCGCATCGCCTCGTCCAGGCTCCGCCAGGCCCGCCGCCCCGCCCCGCGCACCACCAGCGAGCCGGCGACGGTGGAGGCCAGCACGGCCAGCAGCGTCCAGCCCGCGCCGATCTGGGTTCCCACCCACACCAGCAGCGCGATCTCCGCGAACGGCACCAGCAGGACGGCGAGCAGCATCAGCAGCGGCATGGTCCCTCAACACCCATCGACGCGGCCCACGTCGGGCCTCTCACCGGGGAACGTACCGGCCCGCCGGTGCGTTCCGCCGCCGATCGGCCCACACCGCTCCCCCGTCAGGACCGGGCGCCGCGGCGGGCAAGCGCGCCGGCCAGCGCCGCGCCCACGCCCAGCGCCGCCAGCGCCCACTCCGGCGCCGCGCCCAGCCGGGTCGCCACGGTGAAGCCGCTCATCGCCGGCACCTCGCCCACCGCCACGTCGCGCACGAACTCCTCGGACCGGTAGTCCACACTCCCGTCGGGCTGCACGATCGCGCTGATGCCGCTGGTGGCGGCGATCAGCACCGGGCGGCCGTGCTCCACCGCGCGCAGCCGGCTGATCGCCAGCTGCTGCTCGGACTGGCCGGTGAAGTTGTAGTTGGCGTTGTTGGTGGGCTCCACCAGCACCTCGCCGCCGGCCAGCACCGCCTCGCGCACGATGGAGTCGAAGGCGATGTCGAAGCAGATCGCCACCGCCACCGTGGTGCCGTTCACCTCCAGCACCCCGGGCTCGTCGCCGGGGATCCCCTGGCTGCCGACCTCCTCCAGCCGGGGGATCAGCGGCATCAGCTGCTCGCGGTAGGGCACGTACTCGCCGAAGGGCACCAGGTGCCGCTTGGCGTAGTAGTCGCCCGGCCCTCCCCCGCCTGGCTCCCACAGCACGCTGACGATCTGGCGCTCCGAGCCGTCGTCGGTGTAGTGGTTGGTGCCGATCAGGATCGGCACCCCCAGGTCGTCCACGGTGCGCTGCACCAGGTCGTGGGCGGCGGGGTCGCGGTAGAGGTCGATGTCGCTGGCGCTTTCGGGCAGCACCACGAAGTCCGGTGCCGCGAACTCCCCCGAGCGCACCCGCGCGGCGAGGTCGGCGGTGGCCGCCATGTGGTTGTTGAGCACCTGCTGGCGCTCCCCCAGGATGTCCAGCCCGGTCTGCGGCACATTGCCCTGCACGACGCCGGCGGTGAGCACGCGGTCGACGGTCGGGGCGCCCAGCCGGGGCGCCAGCGCCCCCACGGCGGCGATCGCGAACACGGCGGCCAGTACCAGCGCGGTGGGACGCAGCGCGGCGCGCGGACCGCCGCCGCCGCGCAGCGCCGTCCACCAGCGCAGCGCCAGCGCGGCCAGCAGCGCGCCGGTCAGCACCACGGCGAAGTCCACCAGCGGCGCCGACCCCCAGGAGGCGTAGCCGGTGAAGGGGGTCTGGGGCTGGCTGAAGGCGAGCCGGCCCCAGGTGAAGCCGCCCAGCGGGAAGCGGCCGCGCAGCGCCTCGGCGGCCACCCACACCCCCGCCGCCCACACCGGCCAGCCGCGCAGCCGGGTGACCAGCGCCAGGCCCACCGCCAGCGGCGCGTAGTACAGGCTCTCGGCGGCCGCGACGGCCACCCACACCTCCATGCCGATCACCTGCTGCCAGGTCATCAGCGGGTACATCAGGGTGGCGCCCATCAGCAGGCCCAGCCAGGCGGCCCGGCGCAGCCGGGTGCCGCGCACCGCCAGGACGGCCAGCGCCACGCTGACCGGCGCCAGCGCCCACCACCCATAGGGCGGGGTGGCCAGCAGCAGCGCGCCGGCGGCGCCCATGGCGGCCAGTGCGCGCGCCAGTACCGCCCCCGCCCCCTCGCGCACCGGCGCGGCGGGGACCCGGACGGACCCGTCGGCCTGACCGGGGGCGGCGTCGTCCTGCCGGGCGCGTTCAGCTACCACGACTGCTCCTGCTCTATGGGCGGCCTGGAGTCGGCCGGTTGGTCGGCATCTGCACGTTACTGCCGTGAAGCTGATGGGTGACCCAGGCTCTCACCTTTACGGCGTAGATCAACTGCTGCCGCCATCCGTGTCGCGCCGCCGCTCCAGGCCGTCCAGCAGCAGGTCCAGACCGAGGGCGAACTGCTCGGCGGTGTCGAAGGGCGGCAGGCCGGGCACGTCCTGGTGCGCGGGCCGGGCGGGGCCGGCGCCACCCTGCTCGCGCCCCCCTCCCGCGCCGACCACGACGTGCCCGACGACGTAGCGCATCAGCGCCCGGTACCCGTGCATCGCCGTGCGGGGTGCGAAGCCCGCCTCCAGCAGGACGTTCACCCCCGAGGCGTGCAGCCGGCGTAGCGCGGGACTGTAGCGGTAGGTGTCCACCAGCATGTCGATCCACTCGGGCTGGACCGCCGCCAGCGCGCGGAACTCCTCGGCCACCGCGCGCAGCCGCCGGCGCCAGTCCCGTTCAGTTCCGGAGGCGACCAGCGCCTCCTCCACCCGCCGGTCGACCAGGGCGGCCACCAGCTGCCCCTTGTTCTCGTAGTGGTAGTACAGCGCGGCGGCGCTGACTCCCAGTTCCTCGGCGACGGCGCGCATCGTGGTGGCCCGCACCCCCTCGCGCTCCAGCACCACCCGCGCCGCGGCCAGGATGGCGTCTCGACCCAGCACCACGCTCTCTCGCCCTTTCGTCGACCCGCCCATGGCGGGCGCGGGACCGGTTGCCATCAGATTCTAACGCGGTTATATTCTAACAACGTTCAAAAATCCGGGGGGGTGTCCCCTCGTCCCACACCAGAAGGGCCCACCGTGACCTCCACCGACCCTGACATCCGGGACGCCCCTAGCGCCGGGCGCGGCACCCCGGCCCGGCGCGGGCGCCGCTGGCCGCGTCGGCTGCTGCTCACGGCGCTGGCCCTGCTGGCGGCCGTGCCGCTGCTGGCGGCCGTGCTGCTGGTGACGCTGCCCTCCCCCATCGGGAACCCCGTTGCCTGGGACCCCGCCCCCGCCCCACCGCGCGAGGGCGCGCTGGCCCGCAACGAGGCGCTGGCCGGCGCCGAACTGCTGGGCGACGGCCAGCTGCGCTTCCCCGAGGACCTGACCTTCGACGCGCGCGGCGACCTGTACACCGGGACCGTCGACGGCATGGTCTGGCGGTTGGACCCGCAAGACCCCACCACCCCGGCCGAGCGCTTCGCCGACCTGGGCCACCCCGTGCTGGGACTGCGCTTCGACGCCACCGGGCAGCTGCTGGCGGCCGTGCCCGAGCTGGGGCTGGTGGCGGTGGACCCCGACGGCGGGCACCGGGTCCTCACCGACGAGGTCGACGGCAGCCCCATCACCTACGCCAATGAGCTGACCATCAGCAACGGGGGCCTGGTGTACTTCTCCGACTCCAGCTCCGCCCACGACGCCGGCTGGCCCTACGACTTCCTGGAGGGGCGCCCCCACGGCCGGCTGCTGTCCTACGACCCCGCCACCGGCACCACCGCCGTGGTCGCCGACGACCTGTACTTCCCCAACGGGCTCGTCCTGTCTCCCGATGAGGACTTCCTGGTGTTCGCCGAGACCTTCCGCTACCGGCTCACCCGGCTGTGGCTGACCGGCCCGCAGGCAGGCAGCACCGAGACCTTCGCCGACAACCTGCCGCTGGCCCCCGACAACATCAGCCTGGGCCCCGACGGCAGCTACTGGCTGGGCGGCGGGGGCGGACAGCGCTCGGACCTACAGGACTTCCTGCACCGCAACGCCTGGGCCAAGGACGCCCTGGCCACCTTCCTGCCCTTCGACACCCTGCGCGGCCTCCCCGAGAGCGGCAGCCAGGGCTTCGTCACCCGGCTGGCCCCCGACGGCACCGTGCTCGCCGGCTACGACGACCCCACCGGGCGCGTGCACGCCGTCAGCTCGGTCGAGTCCTTCGGGGAGCACCTGTACCTGGGCACCCTGTACGGCGATGCGATCGGCCGGGTGCCGCTGACCCAGGTGGAGACGGCGAGCTGAGCCGGCCTGGTTCCCGCAGACAGCGGGAACCAGAGGAAGCACAGGAGCCACAGAAGCGGGGAGAAAGGGTCCCGGACACCCTTCGGACCGGATCCCGTCTCGTCGGCGGCGAGCGCGGAGACCGTTGTCTACTGGATGTCCAGGCCCTTCCCGGGTCCAACCCCCCGCCCGGTCGGGATTCCCGGCGCGGTGTGCCGCCTCCGGCCACGCCTGGTACAGGGGGACGGGGTCACGCCGATACTCCGTCCCGGCGTAGCGTCCGGCGGCACCGCGGCCGGCCGGCCGACCGGTCAGCCCAGTGCTGGACTGTGCAGCAACCTACCGCCTCACCAGGGGATGTCAACCGGGCGAACTTTGCGTATACATTCATGTTTCCGCAGCTCACAGGGGTGCACGCTCAGTGGTCAAGCCGCTGATCACCGGCTTGGCGGCGCCGGTCAGCCTTGATCCAAATTCGGGTAAAGCGATGCGTGGGGCAGGGCCGGCGGGTCAGCGGCGGCCGGATGGGCGCCCCCTGCGCCGGGGCGCCGCCGCCGCTCCCCCGCTTGACCGGATCGCAACGCGCCGCGCCCGGTTCGCCGGGGTTTCCCCGTATGCGCGCACGAGCCGCCGGGTAGGTCTCTACCGTGAGCGCTCCCACCCCCAGGAGCCGCCGGTGACCGCCCCGCAGCCCCTGGCCCAGCAGCCGCCGGTGCGCGAGGTGACCAGCACGGACCTGTTCGTCGGCCCGCCCGACCGGCCCCTTCAGCTGATGCGGATGACACTGGCCGCCGCCCTCACCCGCGGCCGCGCCGCCCCGGCCCAGGTCGCGGTCAGCGTCGAAGGGCCAGGGGTGCGCACCCCCGAGCCGGCCACGGTCGCCGGGGTGGCGCCGGGGGCGCGGCCCGTGCTGGAGGTCGCGGTGGAGGTGGCCGGCCCGCACACCGACGGCGACCTGCGCCCGGTCACCGTCACCGTGGACGTCGAGGGCCCCGACGGCCCGCTGCGCGCCGCCGCCCGCGCCGACCTCATCGTCGCCGAACCGGGCTGGACGGTGTTCATGGTGCCGCACTTCCACTACGACCCGGTGTGGTGGAACCCCCAGGGCGCCGCGGTGGAGTCCTGGTACGCCAACCCCGCCGCCGAGGAGTTCCGCCCGGCGCAGGCCCGCACCGCCTTCGACCTGCTCCGCGCCCACCTGGACCGGGCCGACGCCGACCCCGACTACCGGTTCGTGCTGGCCGAGGCCGACTACCTCAAGCCCGGCTACGACGCGCACCCGCAGCTGCGGCCCCGGCTGCGCCGGCTGCTGCGCGAAGGGCGGCTGGAGCTCGTCGGCGGCTACAACGAGCCGGCCACCAACCTGATCGGCCTGGAGGCGGCCGCCCGCAATCTGGTCTACGGCCTGGCCTACCAGCGCGAGGTGCTGGGCGGGGACCCGCGCACCGCCTGGCAGCTGGACGTCTTCGGCCACGACCCGGCCTACCCCGCGCTGGCGGCCGCCGCCGGGCTGGGCTCCGCGGCGCTCGCCCGCGGCCCCTTCCACGCCTGGGGGCCGCGGCTGACCGTCGGCGACAACCGGCGGATGCCCTTCCCGCTGGAGTTCGAGTGGATCGCGCCGGGCGGCCGCTCGGTGCTGGCCAGCTACCTGGCCAACCACTACGCCGCCGGCTGGGACCTGGAGCGCGCCGAGACCCTGCCGGGCGCCCGCCAGATCGCCTACCGGCTGTTCCGCGAGCTCAAGCCGGTGGCCGCCACCCGCAACGTGCTGCTGCCCGTCGGCGCCGACCACGTGCTGCCCTCCCGCTGGTGCACCCAGGTGCAGCGCTCCTGGAACGCCCGCTACACCTGGCCGCGCTTCGAGGTGGCGCTGCCCCGCGCCTACCTGGCGGCGGTCCGCGCCGAGCTGCGCGGGCGCGGCGCCGCCCCCAGCCCGCAGTCGCGCGACCTCAACCCCGTCTACACCGGCAAGGACGTCTCCCGGATCGACGCCAAGCAGGCCCAGCACGCCGCCGAGCACGCCCTGCTGGCCGCCGAACGGCTGGCGGCGCTGGCCTGGCTGGACGGGCACCGCCACCCCTCCCACGCCCTCGACGAGGCCTGGCGGCAGCTGCTGTTCACCAGCCACCACGACGCCGTGGGCGGCACCGGCTCCGACCAGGTCCACGCCGACCTGCTCGGCAGCTGGCGGCGCGCCGCCGAACTGGCCGAGCGCGTCACCGGCGACGCGCTGGCCGCGCTGGCCGCCCCGCCCGGCGGGCAGGCCGCGCACCCGGACGGGGCGCCGGACCCCGCAGACGGCGGGCAGGTGCTGGTCGCCAACGTGCTGGGCACCCCGCGCGGGGGCCTGGTACGGGTGCGCGCCGCCTTCGCCGAGCCGGGCCCGGCCCGCGTCACCGTCACCGCCGACGGCCGCCGCCCGCTGCCCGCGCTCGCCGAGCCGGTCCGCCGCCACCGCGGCGGCGGCCTGGCCGAGGTGGACCTCGTCTTCGCGGCCCGCGGCCTGCCCGCCCTGGGCACCCGCGCCTACCGGCTGCACCCCCACCCCGCCGGCGCGCCGGCGCGGGCGCCCGCGCTCGGCTGGGTGCCGGTGCCCGGCCGCACCGCCGCCGGCGCCCACTTCGCCGTCACCGCCGACCCCGACCGCGGCGGCGGGCTGACCTCCATCGTGGACCGCGCGCACCGCCGCGAGCTGCTGCGGCCCGGCGGCGTGGGCAACGAGCCGGTGCTCTACCCGGAGTACCCCGGCCAGGCCGACTACGGGGAGGGGCCCTGGCACCTGCTGCCGCGCGGGGTGGCGGCCGGCGGCGCCCGCTCCCCGGCCACGGTGCGCGCCGAGCGCTCGCCGCTGGGCGCCCGCCTGGTGAGCAGGCTGCGGCTGGGCCCGCTGCGGCTCCAGCAGGAGGTGGTGGTCTGGGACGCCGAGCCGCGGGTGGACTTCACCACCCACGTCGACGGGGCGATGGACCCCGACCACCTGCTGCGGGTGCGCTTCCCCTTCGACCTGCCCGGCGCGCTGCCGGTGCAGCGCACCGCCGCGGCCGTGCTGGGCCGCCCCTTCGGCTACCCCGGCGCCGACTCCGCCGAGCACCCCTGGACCCTGGACGCCCCCGCCCAGGGCTGGACCGGGCTCAGCTCGGCGGTGCGGGTGCGGCTGCTGGACGCCGGCGGCGCGGTGCGCGCGGTGCAGGCGGTGGGGGTGGCCGAGGTGGTGGCGCCCCCCGGCCACGACGACGCCGTGCGCGACCTGGTGGCCCGCCTGGCCGACCAGGGGGTGACCGCCACCGCCACCCGCCCCGACGGCCCCCGGCACGGCTCGCTGGACCTGGACTCCAACCTGCCCGACGTGCGCGTCGTGCTGGGCGGGCCGCTCGACAACGCCTTCGCCGCGCGGGTCGCCGCCACGCTGCCCGACCCGCGGGCCCTGGAGGCGCAGCTGGCGGTCACCGGCCGCGCCTGGCTGCCGGCCGCCCGGCGGCGCGCCGACGCCTTCGCCCCCGGGCAGGGCGCCGCGGGGGTCGACGTGCGCGGCCCCCGCGACCTGCCGGTGCTGGTGGTGGGCGGCGACGACCTGGACGCCGCCGCGGGCAGCCTGGCCGCCGACCTCGCCGACGCCGAGGTGGTGATCGCCCAGCCCGACACCTGGGACGCGGGCCTGGAGCCGTTCACCGACCACTCCGTCGCCCTGGTGGCCGCGGGCACCCCCGGCAGCGTGGTCGACCTGTCGGGCGCCCTGTACCTGTCGCTGCTGCGCTCCCCCAGCGGCTGGCCGGGCGGGCTGTGGCTGGCCGATGCGCCGCAGCCGCCGCGCGCCCTGCCCGACGGCAGCCCGCTCGCCTCGGGGCGGTGGAGCCACAGCTTCCGCTACAGCCTGCTCAGCGGCGCCGGCGACTGGCGGCGGGCCGGCTTCAGCGCGGCGGCCGACCGGATCCGGCTGCCGCCGGCCGCCCGCCAGGTGCGCTCGTCCGCCGCGCACCCGGGCGACCGGCTGCGGGTGGAGCCCGCCACGGTGGCGGTGAGCGCGCTCAAGCCGGCCACTGCTCCCTGGGGCGACGGCGGCACCGACCCGCGCGGCCTGGTGGTGCGGCTGGTGGAGACGGCCGGGCTGCCGGTGCGGGCGCGGCTGGCCTGCGCCTGGCCGCTGCGGGCGGCCGTCCGCTGCGACCTGCTGGAGGAGCCGCTGCCCGGCGGCGAACTCGCCGTGGCCGCCGCCGGTCCCGGCAGCGCCGTGGAGGTGGAGCTGGCGGCCGGGGAGGTGCTGACGCTGCGACTGGACCTGGCCGCCGAGCGCCCGGCGGAGCCGGCCCCGCCGCCGCCCGAGCCGCCCGCCGAGGTCTACACCCGCTACTGGCTGCACAACACCGGCGCCGCCCCCTACGGGGGGCTGCCCACCGCCGTGCACGTCTCCCGGCCCGAGCGGCCCGCGGAGCCGGGCCGGCCGCTGGAGCTGACCGTCACCGTCGCCACCTCCACACTGCCCGAGCGCGGCGAGCTGCGCCTGGAGGCGCCGCCGGGCTTCGGCGCTGAGCCGCTGGCCGACACCCGCTTCGCGCTGGGCCCGCACAGCCACCACACCGTGCCGGTGCGGCTGTTCGCCGACGGCGCCCCGCCCGGCCGCCACTACCTGGCCGCCTCGATCACCGACCGGCTCGGGCAGCGGCTGTTCGACGTGGCCGCCGTCGACGTTGGCGGCACGCACCCGGGGCCGCCGCTGGAGGCGGAGCTGCGCGGCGGGCCGCTGCGGCTGCGCCCGGGCGGGCGGGGGCTGCTGGCGGTGACGCTGACCAACCCGGGCTCGGTGCCGCTGCCCGCGGTGGTGCGGGTGGTGGCGCCCTTCGCCGCCTGGGAGCTGGTGGGGCCGCACGAGCACGCGCTGACCGTGCCGGCCGGCGACAAGCGCGACGGGGAGTTCGCGGTGGCGTTGCCGGCCTCGGCGCGGCCCGGGGCGCGCTGGTGGGCGATGGTGAAGGTGATGTGCGCCGGCACGGTCCACTACACCGAGGCGGTGGCCATCGAGGTCGCCGCCTGAGCGGGCGGGCCGCTCAGGAGACCTCGGCGGCCGGCGGCTCGCCCGGCGCGGCGGCGACCGGGCGGTGCTCGAAGGGGGTGGACAGCACCACGGTGGTGCGGGTGGACACCCCGGCGGCGGTGCGGATCTCCTGCAGCAGGGTCTCCAGCTCGCCCGGGGAGGCGACGCGCACCTTGAGGATGTAGCTCTCGTCCCCCGCCACGCTGTGGCAGGCCTCGATAGCGGTGAGGTGGGCCAGCCGCTCGGGGGCGTCGTCGGGGGCGGCGGGGTCGATGGGCTTGATGGAGATGAACGCGGTGAGCGGGAGCCCAAGGGCGTCGTGGTCGACCAGGGCGGTGTAGCCGCGGATCACGCCGCGGCGCTCCAGTCGGCGCACCCGCTGGTGGACCGCCGACACCGACAGGCCCGTCTCGCGGGCGAGGTCGGTGAAGCTGGATCGGCCCTCCGAGCTGAGCAGCCCGACGATGCGCCGGTCGATGTCTTCCACGGGGCCAACGGTAGACGATGGAAATCACATCGTGCCCGGCAGACCGTGGAAGTCATGCCCTTTTCCTGGCATTATTCCCGAAACGGACGGGTTACGGCAGATACGGCGGACACACCCTATGGTGGTCTGGACCACTGCCCGCTATGCTCGTTCCGGTTATCCCTGTATACGCTTTCCGCCTGGGAGAACGGCGGATCCTGGCGAAACGGAAGTGGTGTCCATGGCGCAGATCGTCCTGAACGGCGTCGACAAGGTGTACTCCGGCGGCGTTAAGGCTGTGGACAACCTGACGCTGGAGATCAAGGACGGCGAGTTCATGGTCCTGGTCGGCCCTTCCGGTTGCGGCAAGTCCACCGCCCTGCGCATGATCGCGGGCCTTGAGGACATCACCGCGGGCGAACTCGTCATCGGCGACCGCGTCGTCAACGACCTCCCGCCGAAGAACCGCGACATCGCGATGGTCTTCCAGAACTATGCGCTGTACCCGCACATGACCGTCGAGGAGAACCTCGCCTTCGGCCTGAAGCTGCGCAAGGTACCCAAGGCCGAGGTCAAGGAGCGGGTGGCCAAGGCCGCCGACATGCTCGGCCTGGAGCCCTACCTCAAGCGCAAGCCCGCC
This sequence comes from Allonocardiopsis opalescens, assembly GCF_003002095.1. GTDB lineage: Bacteria > Actinomycetota > Actinomycetes > Streptosporangiales > Streptosporangiaceae > Allonocardiopsis > Allonocardiopsis opalescens. The sequence goes on from NZ_PVZC01000010.1 coordinate 91,042, forward strand.
GCGCTCTCGGGCGGCCAGCGCCAGCGCGTGGCCATGGGCCGCGCCATCGTCCGCGAGCCGCAGGCCTTCCTGATGGACGAGCCGCTGTCCAACCTCGACGCCAAGCTGCGCGTGCAGATGCGCGCCTCGCTGAACCAGCTGCACGAGGAGCTGCACACCACCACCGTCTACGTCACCCACGACCAGGTCGAGGCGATGACGCTGGGCGACCGGGTGGCGGTGCTGCGCGAGGGCATTCTGCAGCAGGTCGACACGCCCAAGGAGCTGTTCGACAACCCGGTCAACCTGTTCGTGGCCGGCTTCATCGGCTCCCCGGCGATGAACTTCGTCAACGCCCGCCTGGTGCGCGGCGCGGCCGGCCCCGAGGTGCGCTTCGCCGGCCTCACCCTGCCGCTGCCCGCCGACACCCTGGCCGGCCGCCAGGACCTCCAGGGCTACTTCGACCGCGACGTCATCCTGGGCATCCGCCCCTCGGACTTCGACGACGCCGAGGTCAACGGCAACCACGGCTCCTCCACCATCGACGTCACCGCGAACGTCACCGAGGAACTGGGCAGCGAGATCAACGTCATCTTCACGATCGACGCCCCGCCCATCGAGCACAAGGACGCCGCCGACCTCGCCGCCGACGCCGCCGACGGCGAGCAGGACGTCACCGAGGCGCTGCACCTGGCCGGCCGCAACAAGTCGCTGTGGACCGCCCGGGTCAACGCCCGCAGCCGGGTCCGCCCCGGCGAGGCGATCCGCCTGGCCGTCGACACCCGCAACCTGCACTTCTTCGACGCCGAGTCCGGCCTGGCCATCGGCCACCCGGCCAACGCCGAGGCGCTGGCGCTGCCCTAGCGCCCCGCAGCCGACCCGCGGTCCGGGATCTCCTCCTCCACCGCCCGGCCGCAGCGAGGCCGCCGCGCACCTCCCCATGGGAGGCGCGCGGCGGCCTTCGCCTTGTTCCGTGCCCGGCGCCGGCGCAGCCGCCGACCGGCACGGCCAACTTGGCGGAGAAGGTAGCGCTCAGAAAGGGGTGGCCGTGGCGACACAGACCCTCACCGCGGTCATCACACGCGAGGACGACCGCTATGTCGCTCAGTACCTGGAGGTCGACGTCTCCAGCTTCGGCGACACCCCGCAAGCTGACCTGAGCCCAGAGGACTCCACCAAGCTCCTGTGACGCCGTCGGCGGGGCGGGGGTGCCCCCTGCCCCGCCGACGGCGTGCGTCCGTGCCCGGCTCCGGCTACTTCACCGATCCGGCCAGGGTGCCGGCGACGTAGTAGCGCTGGAAGGCGAAGAAGACCACCAGCGGCACGATCAGCGACAGGAACGCCCCGGGGGCGAGCACGTCGATGTTGGTGCCGAACTGGCGCATCTCCGACTGGAGCGCGCGGGTCATCGGCTGGGAGCCGGTGTCGGCGAAGACCATCGCGATCAGCAGGTCGTTCCACACCCACAGGAACTGGAAGATGCCCAGCGAGGCGATGGCCGGGCCGCCCAGCGGGATGATCACCCTGCGGAAGATGGTGAACTCCTTGCCGCCGTCCATCCGCGCCGCCTCCAGCAGGTCACGGGGGATGCCGGCGAAGAAGTTGCGCAGCAGGAAGATCGCGAAGGGCAGCCCGAAGGCGACGTGGAACAGGATCACGCCGCCGATCGAGCCGAAGATCCCCAGGAAGCCGTACATCTGGGCGACCGGGATCAGCGCGACCTGCACCGGCACCACCAGCAGGCCGACCACGACCAGGAACAGCCAGTCGCGCCCGGGGAACTCCATCCAGGCGAAGGCGTAGCCGGCCAGTGAGGCGATGACCACCACCAGCAGGGTGGAGGGCACCGTGATCCACACCGTGTTCCAGAAGGACGAGGTGAAGCCGGAGTCGCCCAGCAGCCGGCCGTAGCTGTCCAGCGACAGCTGCGCGGGCGCCAGCAGCGCCGTCCACCAGCCGGTGGCGTTGTTGTCGGCCTCGTCGCGCAGCGAGGCGACGAACAGGCCCAGCGTCGGCAGCAGCCAGAACACCGCGACGACGACCAGCAGCACCTGCAGGACGCCGCCGCCCACCCGGGAGACGATCCGCGAGGCCAGGGAGCGCTTGGGGGCGCCGCCGGCGGCGCCGCCCTGCGGTGCGGGCGGCGCGTCGGCGGTCGCGGTGGGAGTGGTGGTCATTGCTGCTCCTGCCGGAACCGACGGATGTTGAAGATCATCGCGGGCAGCACCAGGAGCAGCAGGAAGATCGCCAGCGTGCTCCCCATGCCCTGGTCGTTGCCGCCCCCGAACGACACCCGCCACATCTCCAGGGCGAGCACGTTGGCGTCCTGCTGGACCGAGCCGGGGGCGATGATGAACACCAGGTCGAAGACCTTGAGGACGTAGATCACCAGGGTCACGAAGACCACCAGCAGCACCGGCGACAGCAGCGGGATGGTGACCCTGCGGAACACCTGCCACTCGGTGGCGCCGTCGACCCGGGCCGCCTCCTGCGCCTCGCGCGGGATCGCGGCGAGCCCCGCGCTGATCAGCACCATCGCGAAACCGGCCCACACCCACACGTAGGCGGCGATGATCGCCGGGGTGACCAGGCCGGGCCCCAGCCAGGTGACCCCGCCGAAGGCGGCGGTGAAGTTCTGCGGCGCCAGCCGCACGGTGTAGTCGCCCTCGGGCAGGTCGGCGAAGGCGAAGGTGCCGTCGGGGGCCGCCTCGGTGGTGGCAGCGACCTCGCCGTCGCGCACCGCCTGCACCGCCATGCCGGGCAGGCCGGGCTCGCCGCCGTCCACGGCGCCCTCGGTCCCCCCGCCGCCGGGGGTGAAGTCCAGCCACACGGTGCCGGTCAGCTCGCCGGGCGCGGACTGGGCGGCCACGGCCGGGGCGGCGTCGCCGGGCAGCTGGTCGGGGGGCAGCCCCACCAGCGGCAGCAGCACCGGGTCCCCGCCCACCTGCGCGGGGGCCTGCGCCTCGAAGCCGCCGCCGGGCGCCTCGGCGAGGCCGCCGTCGGGGCGGGGCCGCGCCTCGGGGTACTGGGAGGACTCGCCGAAGGCGTCGGCGATCGTGGTGATGACCGCGTTGGCGATGCCGCGCTGGGGGTCCTGCTCGTAGACCAGCCGGAAGATGACGCCGGAGGCCAGGAAGGAGATGGCCATCGGCATGAACACGATCAGCTTGAACGCCGTGCGCCAGGCGATGCGCTCGGTGAGGACCGCGAACACCAGGCCCAGGGCGGTGACGACGGTGGGGGCCACCACCACCCACACGGCGTTGTTGCGCAGCGCCACCAGCACGCTCTGGTCGCTGCTGAACAGGGTGTACAGCAGCAGGCCCGCCACGGGGGTGGCGACCACGGCCACCGCCCAGGCGATCCAGCCGACCCGCCGCTCCAGCGCGGGGCGCAGAAGGGCGAGGGCGACCACCGCGGTGGGCACCGCGACGGCCCACAGCGCGCTGACGCGCAGCGGGGCGAGCGCGCCCGGGGCGGCGATGAGCACCGCCACGATCGCGGCGGCCAGCGCGGCGAGCCCCGCACCCAGCGACCACTCCCCCCAGCCCATGCGGCCCGACAGGGTCGGCCACAGCAGCCCGATGGCGACGGCGATCAGCGGGACGAGGGCCGGGACGCCCAGGTCGCCGCCCAGCCGCGCCACCGCGTCGGGGTCGGCCAGCGCGTCGGCGTAGTTGTCCACGCCCACGAACACGTCGCCGGTGCGGTCGAAGAGGCTGCGCCACACCGAGTACAGGATCGGGTAGATGACCAGGGCGCCCAGCAGCAGCAGCGCCGGCAGCAGGAACAGGTAGGCGAGCCAGCGCGGCGGTCCCAGCCGCCCCGAGGCGCCGGCCTGGGCGGTGCCGGCGTCGGGGGCGGCGGGCCCGCCGGTCCCGGCGGCGGACGGGGTGTCCACCGCCGGGCCGGCGTCGCTTCGGTGGTCGGTTGCCATGCCGGCGGCTATCCCTGGTCCGCCTCGGCGGCGGCGTCCTCGAGCGCCTGGGCCGTCGCCTCGGGGTCGCCGGGGTCGCGCAGGAAGTCCTGCAGCACCGCCCACATGCCCGAGCCCTCGGTGGCGCCGAAGGCGCTGGGCACCTGGTCGGACAGGTCGTAGCGGACGTTGTCGCCGGCGTCCAGGATGGTCTGGGCCAGCTGCTGGGTCAGCTCGTCGGGGTAGGCGTCGGCGGCGACGTCGGAGTTGGGCGACAGGTAGCCGCCCAGCCCGGCCCACTCGGTGCCGGCCTCGGGAGAGGCGAGGAACTGCAGCAGCTCCTGGGCGCCCTCGCTGTCGCTCATCGCCACGGCGATGTCGCCGCCGACCACGACCGGCGCCATGTCGCCGACCGCGGGGAAGGGGAAGACCTGGGCGGTGTCGCCCACGGTCGCCCCGGCGTCGCCGACGGTCGCGGCGACGAAGTCGCCCTCATAGACCATGGCGCCCTGCTGCTGGCCGAAGACCTGGGTGACGCAGGTGGGGAAGTCGGTGCTGATCGCGCCGTCGGTGCCGCCGCCCAGCAGGTTCTCGTCGCCCCAGATCTGAGCCAGGGACTCCAGCGCCGCCACCACGGTGTCGTCGGTCCACGGGATCTCGCGGGCGACGAGGGCGTCGTAGTTCTCCGGCCCGGCCTGGGACAGGTAGACGTTCTCGAACCAGTCGGTGAGCGTCCAGCCCGAGGCGCCGCACATGGCCCAGGGCACCTCGCCGGCGTCCGACAGGGTGGCCGAGGTGGTGTCCACCAGCTCGTCCCAGCTGGCCGGCGGGGTGACGCCGGCGGCCTGGAAGGCCTCGGGCCGGTACCAGACGATGGACTTGTGGGCGGCCTTGAGCATCACGCCGTACAGCTGGCCGTCGACGGTGCCCAGCTCCTGCCAGTAGGGGCTGTAGTGCTCGGAGACGACCCCGGCGGTCGCCTCGTTGAGCGGCTGCAGCGCCTCCTGCTCGGCGTACTCGGCCAGCAGGCCCGGCTGCGGGAGGATCGCGACGTCGGGCGGGTTGCCGCCCTCGATGCGCGGCCCGAGGAAGGCGCCGAGGTCCTCGCCGGTGGAGGCGTAGGTGACGGTGGCGCCGGTCTCCTGGGCGAACAGGTCCAGGACCTGCTCGAAGTTGGTCTGCTCGGTGCCGGTCCAGCGCGCCGCGACCTCGATCTCCACCCCCGACAGGGAGTCGCCGCCGCCTCCACCGCTGCACGCGGCCGTGGCGGCGAGCATCCCGGTGCCGGCCACTACGGCGGCGGCCCTGGTACGCCAGTTCTTGGGCATCAGTTTCCTTCCTCGTCTACGTCTGTGCGTGGCTTCGTGCGGTGCGGTGCGGCGCCGGTTCACTCCCAGATCGCCGCGCCGCCGTCCAGGTCGAAGTAGTGCAGCCGGGAGGTGTCGACGCGCACCGCGACCGGGGCGCCCTCCCGCACGGCCGAGCGGGGGCTGAACCGGGCGACCAGCACCGACTCCGGCGCCGTGTCGCCGCCCAGGGGGGTGGTGGCGATGTCGGCCAGGTCGGCGGCGCCGGCGGCGCTGGCGAGCTCCTTGGTGTCCTCGGTGACGACGCGGGGCGCGGCCACCCCGAAGTGGACCAGCAGTTCGGAGCCGAGCGCCTCGACCAGGTCGGCCTTGGAGCGCAGCAGCCGGTCGGCGCCGCCGTCGGCGTCGTCGGCGCCGCCGAGCTCGGCGTCCTCCATGTCCTCGGGGCGGATGCCGACGATCAGCTCGGCGCCGGCCCGCTCGCGCAGCCCCGGGCGGGCCTGGAGCACCTCGTCGGGCAGCCGCAGCCGGTTCTCGCCCAGGGTGACCCACCAGGCGCCGTCGGCGGAGGAGACGCTGCCCTGGAGCAGGTTCATCGCCGGGGAGCCGATGAAGCCGGCCACGAACAGGTTCACCGGCCGGTCGTAGAGCTCCTGGGGTTCGGCGACCTGCTGCAGGACGCCCTTCTTCATCACGGCGACGCGGTCGCCCAGCGTCATCGCCTCGACCTGGTCGTGGGTGACGTAGACGGTGGTGACGTTGAGCTGGCGCTGCAGCCGGGAGATCTCGGCGCGCATCTGCACCCGCAGCTTGGCGTCGAGGTTGGACAGCGGCTCGTCCATCAGGAAGGCGCGCGGCTCGCGGACGATGGCGCGGCCCATGGCCACCCGCTGGCGCTGGCCGCCCGACAGGTTGCGGGGCTTGCGGTCGAGGTGGTCCTCCAGGCCGAGGGTCTTGGCGACCTCGTCGACGCGGCGGCGGATCTCCTCCTTGGGCACCTTGCGCAGCTCCAGGCCGAAGCCGATGTTCTGCCGGACGGTGAGGTGGGGGTAGAGCGCGTAGCTCTGGAAGACCATGGCGACGTCGCGGTCGCGGGCGGGCACGGAGTTCACCGTGCGCTCCCCGATGCGCAGGGTGCCCTCGCTGATCTCCTCCAGGCCCGCCACCATCCGCAGAGCGGTGGTCTTGCCGCAGCCCGACGGGCCCACCAGCACCAGGAACTCGCCGTCGGCGATGTGCAGGTTCAGGCGGTCGACGGCGCGGGTGCCATCCGGGTAGACCTTGCTGACATCCGCGAGTACGACTTCTGCCACGACCGTCTCCCAAGCTTGTCGCTGAAGTGCTCCCTGCGGGCGCCCGCCGCGAGGGGCGCCCGGCACGGCCGTCCGACAAACCCACGAGCCCCCCGCAGCCGGGGGGCTCACAAGGCCGGGAAGGACCGCACCGTCCGTCTCGCCGCGAGGGTCGCCCCTCGACGGCTGCTATGTAATACCCCGTTCATAACAGCCTCATCTAGGGTCAACGATCGTTACCGGACCGTAGTGCGTACCACGGGGCGCGCCGGGCGTCGCCGGCTCAGGGGGCGCCGCACAGCTCCCGGCCGATGACCAGGCGCTGGATCTGGTTGGTGCCCTCCACGATCTGCAGCACCTTGGCCTCGCGCATGTAGCGCTCGGCCGGGAAGTCGGCGGTGTAGCCGTAGCCGCCGAGCACCTGGACGGCGTCGGTGGTGACCCGCATCGCGGTGTCGCTGGCGAAGAGCTTGGCCATGGCGGCCTGGCGGGTGTAGGGCAGGCCGGCGTCCTTGGTCCGGGCGGCCTCCAGGTACAGGGCGCGGGCGGCCTCCACCTGGGTGGCCATGTCGGCCAGCAGGAAGGACACCCCCTGGAAGGCGGCGACCGGCCGCCCGAACTGGGTGCGGGTGCCGGCGTAGTCGACGGCGAGGTCCAGGGCGGCGCGGGCCAGGCCGACCGAGCAGGCGGCGATGCCCAGCCGGCCGGCGTCCAGGGCGGCCATGGCGATGGCGAAGCCCTCGCCCTCGGCGCCCACGCGCTGGTCGGCGCCGGCGGGCACGGCCTCCAGGGCGAGCTGACAGGTGGGAGAGGAGGACATGCCCATCTTGCGCTCAGGGGCGGCGGCGGTGAGCCCGGGGACGGGGGCGGGCAGGTGGAAGCAGCTGATGCCGCGGCCGCGGGAGTCGGGGCCGCCGGTGCGGGCGAACAGGGTGTAGTAGTCGGCGACGCCGCCGTGGGTGATCCACGCCTTGGCGCCGGTGATCGCGTAGCCCTCGCCCTCGGGGGCGGCGCGGGTGGACAGAGCGGCGGCGTCGGACCCGGCCTGGGGCTCCGACAGCGCGTAGGCGCCCAGCAGTTCGCCGCCCAGCATCTCCCCCAGCCAGCGTTCGCGCTGGTCGGGGGTGCCGTGGGCGGCCAGCGGGTAGCAGGTGAGGGTGTGGACGCTCACGCCCAGCGCGACGGCGAGCCAGTGGGCGGCCAGCTCCTCCAGGACCCGCAGGTACACGGTGTAGGGCTGGCCGGCGCCGCCGTGCTGTTCGGGGTAGGGCAGGCCGAGCAGCCCGGCGCGGCCCAGGGTGCGGAACACCTCGCGCGGGAAGGCGCCCTCGGCCTCCGCGGCGGCGGCGCGCGGCGCGAGCTCGCCGGCGCCGATCTCGGCGGTCAGCTCCAGCAGTTCGCCCGCCTCGGAAGTGGGAAGCAGCGGCCGCACGCCCATATCGCCTCCGTTAACGATCATTTACTTGGATGTCCAAGTATGCCGGGGGCGGCCCGCCGCCGCCACCCCCGCGCGCCGCGCGGCCCGGCCCGGCGCACCCCGGGCGGAGGCGGATGGCGAAAGGCCGGGGCCTGTTGTTCCTCGACCCGGCCGGACCTGGCAGTATCACCAAGAGTGACGAATCGGTGCGCGCGGCCGGAAGGCCGCCGCCGCGACGAAAGTGGAAGCCGACAGCGATGACGACCGGTGAGGGTGCGCCCGCTGGGACGGCCCGGCCCGCCCCAGCGGGCGGCAGGGCGGACTGGCTCGCCGGGGTGCTCGACGTGATCCCCGGCGGCGCCGTCGTGCTCAACCCCATCTACGACTCCGCCTACCGCATCGCCGACTTCGAGATCGAGTACGCCAACGCCGAGACCGAGGACCCCACCGGCCTGCGCGGCCCCGAGATCGCCGGCCGCAGGATGCTGCGCGACTACCCCACCCCGGGGACACCCGACTTCTTCGTCGCCCTGGTGCGGGTGCTGGACACCGGCATCCCCCTGCACCGCAACCTGGAGGAGTACGAGACCGTCGACGAGCACGGGGAGCGCACCACCGCCTCCTTCCGGGTGCACGCCGCCCGGGTCGCGCACCGGCTGCTCATCACCTACCAGCGGCTCGACCGCGACTCCACCTTCGCCGGGCAGCTGGAGACGGTGCAGCGCCTCGCCGACTTCGGCTGGGCCACCTGGAGCCCCCGCGACGACGAGATCGCCTGGTCGGACCACATGTACGAGCTGCTGGACCGCGACCCGCGCGACGGCCCGATCGCCCTGGCCGACCTGCCCGGCTACGTGGTCGCCGGCGACCGCGCCGCCGTCGCCGAGCTGGTACGGGCCGGCCTGGCCGGAGAGTCCGCCGAGAAGGAGTTCCGCGTCCACAAGAACGGCGGCGTCCGCCACCTGCGGCTGCTGCTGGAGCCGGTGCGCGACAGCGAGGGCGGCATCGCCTCCATCCGCGGCCTCACCCGCGACCTGACCCGGCGCCGCCGCGCCGAGCAGGCGCTCACCGCCACCCGCGAGATCATGCAGATGCAGCGCCGGCAGATGGCCGAGGAGCGGCACGTCGCCCTGCAGCTGCAGCGCGCCATCCTCCCCGAGATCCCCGGCACCTCCCCCGACCGCGACGGCTACCAGGTGGCGGTGCGCTACCTGCCCGCCGAGGCCGAGGGGCGGGTCGGCGGGGACTGGTACGACGTCACCGCGCTGCCCGACGAACGGGTGCTGGTGGCCGTCGGCGACGTCGCCGGGCACGGGCTGCGCGCCTCGGCGGGCATGGCGCGGCTGCGCGGCGCCCTGGGCGGCCTGGCCGTCACCGGCCGCACCGTCAGCGAGCTGCTGGGCTGGCTCAACGAGGTGGTGCTCCAGCTGCCCGACGACACCACCGCCACCGCCGTCATCGCCCACCTGGACCCCCACACCCGCACCCTGGCCTGGGCGCAGGCCGGCCACCCGGTGCCGGTACTGGTGCGCGGCGGCGCCGCCACCACCCTGGAACCGCCCGCCGGCATCCTGCTGGGCGCCACCGACCGGCCCGGCTTCGCGCTGAGCGTCGAGCAGCTCTACCCCGGGGACCTGGTGCTGCTCTACACCGACGGGCTGGTGGAGCGGCGCGGCCACGACTACGACGAGGGGATGAGCGCGCTGCTGGCCGCCGCACGCGACTGCAGCGGCAGCGACCCCGAGCGCGACATCCAGCGCGTCCTGGACGCGCTCACCTCCCCCAACGCCGAGGACGACACCTGCCTGCTGGCGCTGCGGGTCGGCGCGCCGCCCACCCGCTCCTGAGGCGGCGCCGGGCTCAGCTCACCGAGGAGTAGGCCACCACCCCGCGGCGCAGCGCGTCCATCGCGGCCCGCGCGGTGCGCCGCACCCCGCCCTCCTCGGGCGCGGCGTCGGCCACCTGGCCCAGGAGGTCCAGCAGCTGGCGCACCGCCCGCACGAAGTCGCCCGCGGTCAGCTCGGTGTCCGACAGCACCGCGTCCAGCCGGTGGCCGCGCGCCCACCGGAACGCCGCCCACGCGAAACCGAAGTCGGGCTCGCGCAGGAAGGACACCCGGTGGTTCTTCTCAACCTCGTACAGCTCGCCCCACAGCCGCGCCATCTCCAGCACCGCGTCGGCGGCCGCGCCCGGCGGGATGCGGGGGGCGTGCGCGTCGTCGGGGCGGCGCGTCTCGAACACCAGCCCCGACACCACCGCCGCCAGCTCCTCCGGTGACAGCCCGTCCCACACCCCGGTGCGCAGCGACTCCGCCGCCAGCAGGTCCAGCTCGGAGTAGATCTTGGCCAGCCGCCGCCCCTGCGGGGTGACGTCGTCGCCCTCCAGGTAGCCCAGGTCGTCCAGCACCCCGCACACCCGGTCGAAGGTGCGCGCGATCACGTGCGAGCGCCCCTCCACCCGCTGCCGCTGGGAGCGCACGTCGCGCTCCAGCCGGAAGTAGCGCTCCGCCCAGCGGGCGTGGTCCTCGCGCTCGGCGCAGCCGTGGCAGGGGTGGGCGCGCAGCTCGCGGCGGAGCCGCGCGATCTCGTCGTCCTCGCCGACGTCGCGCACCCGCACCGGCGGCGGGGCGTCGGCGCGCTCCAGCTTGGCGCGCAGCATCGACGCGAGGTCCTGGCGGGACCTCGCCGAGCGCGCCTGGAAGGTCTTGGGGATGCGCAGCCGCTCCACCGGCTCCACCGGCACCGGGAAGTCGGCGGTGGTCAACCGCTTGACCTGCCGGTTCACCGTGAGGACCAGCGGCGAGGGGCCGTCGCCGTTCCCGACCGCCACCCCGGGGTCCAGCACCACCGCGAAGCCGGCGCGGCGCCCGGCCGGCACCCGGATCACGTCGCCGGGCCGCAGCCGCTCCAGGGAGCGGGCCGCCTGGTCGCGCCGGGCCAGCGTGTTCACCCGCGAGGCGTTCTTCTCCAGGTCCGACAGCTGCCGGCGCAGCCGGGCGTAGGCCATGAAGTCGCCCAGGTGGCACTCGGCCGCCCGTGCGTACCCCTCCAGCGCCGCCTCGTTGCGCCGCAGCTCGCGCACCAGCCCCACCACCGCGCGGTCGGACTGGAACTGGGCGAAGGACGCCTCCAGCATGGTGCGGCTGCGCTCCCGCCCCACCTGGCCGACCAGGTTCACCGCCATGTTGTAGGAGGGGCGGAAACTGGAGTTCAGCGGGTAGGTGCGGGTGCTGGCCAGCCCCGCCACCTGCTCGGGGTCCACCCCCGGCTGCCACACCACCACGGCGTGGCCCTCGACGTCGATGCCGCGCCGCCCGGCCCGCCCGGTGAGCTGGGTGTACTCACCCGCGGTGAGGTCGGCGTGGGTCTCGCCGTTCCACTTGTCCATCTTCTCGATGACCACCGTGCGGGCCGGCATGTTGATGCCCAGCGCCAGGGTCTCGGTGGCGAACACGGCCTTGACCAGACTGCGGGAGAACAGCTCCTCCACCACCTCCTTGAAGGTGGGCAGCAGCCCGGCGTGGTGGGAGGCCACCCCCCGCTCCAGCCCGGCCAGCCAGGCGTCGTAGCCCAGCACCGCCAGGTCGGCCGGGGGCAGCTCGGCGCAGCGCCGCTCTACGAAGGCCCGGATCTCCTCGCGCTCGGCCACCGTGGTCAGCCGCAGCCCGGCGGCCAGGCAGTCGGCGACCGCCGCCTCGCAGCCGGCCCTGCTGAAGATGAACACGATCGCCGGCAGCAGCGCGGCAGCGTCGAGGCGCTCGACGATCTCCGGGCGCCCCGGCGGCCGGAAGCGAGTCTGCGGCCGCTTGTAGGGGGTGCGGCCGCGCGCCGAGCGGCGCTTGCGGTTCAGCTGGGTGTAGCGGGCGTCGTCGCGGGCCAGCCGCAGCAGCCGCGGGTTCACCAGCTGCTCCGGCCGCTTCTCCTGGGCGCGCGCAGCGCGCCGCTCGGCGCGGCGGGCCGCGCTCACCCCCCGCGCGGCCTGCTCGGCGTACTCGTCCTCGTCGGCGTCCTCGGGGCTGACGAACAGGTCGTGCATGCGGTTGCCGACCAGCATGTGCTGCCACAGCGGCACCGGGCGGTGCTCGTCGACGATCACCCGGGTCTCCCCGCGCACCTCCTGCAGCCACTCGCCGAACTCCTCGGCATTGCTCACCGTGGCCGACAGGGCCACCATCCGCACCGACTCCGGCAGGTGGATGATGACCTCCTCCCACACCGCGCCCCGGAAGCGGTCGGCCAGGTAGTGGACCTCGTCCATCACCACGAAGGCCAGCCCGGCCAGGGTGGCCGAGCCCGCGTAGAGCATGTTGCGCAGCACCTCGGTGGTCATCACCACCACCGGCGCCTCGCCGTTGACGCTGTTGTCGCCGGTCAGCAGCCCCACCCGGTCGGCGCCGTAGCGGCGCGCCAGGTCGGCGTACTTCTGGTTGGACAGCGCCTTGATCGGGGTGGTGTAGAAGCACTTGCGGCCCTCGCTCAGCGCCAGGTGCACCGCGAACTCCCCCACCACGGTCTTGCCCGAGCCGGTGGGCGCCGCCACCAGCACGCCCTGCCCCTCCTCCAGGGCCCGGCAGGCGCGCACCTGGAAGGCGTCGAACTCGAAGTCGTAGAGCCGGCGGAACTCCTCGACGGCCGCACTGGAATCGGCCTGCTGCCGACGGAACTCGGCGTACCGCTCGGCGTGGGAACTCATGATCCCAGGGTAGGCGGTGGCACCGACCGCGCCGTCCCGCCGGCCCGGCCGCCCTTGGTCACTCGCAGACGACGCCGTCGCCGTCGCGGTCCAGGTGCGGCCCGTACCCGGGGTCTCCCGCGCGCACCGGCGCGGCGCCGGCGGCGCGGGCCGCGTCGCAGTTGGCGAAGTAGGCGGGGGCCGCGGGCTCCTCGGCCGGAGCGGGGTCCGGTTCGGGCTCGGCCTCGGGGGCGGGCTGGGCCTCGGCCCGCTCGGTGACGGTGCGGGTCTCGGTCACCGTCACCTCCACCTCGCGGGTGCGGGTGGCCGTCGCGGTGGCGGTCGCCGTGGCGGTGACGGTGGCCCGCGGCGCGGGCCCGGCCGCCTCCGAGCCGCCGGCGGCCGCCACCCAGCCGGCGCAGCTGACCAGCCACGCGGCGCCCAGCGCGGCCACGGCGCAGCCCAGGACGACCTGGCGGGCGGTGCGGGTGTCGGAGGCGGGCGGACGGTTTCCAGGGGCGAAGGGCGGTGGGTTCACGGCGGCACTTCCTTCCACTGCTGCACGGAAGGAAAGTGTCGATCACGACCACCGACAAAGCTAGAAAAATAAACCAATGACTGAAAACGGCCATCGGGGCAACCGATCGCCGCGGCAGGCGACCGCCGCCCGCCGGCTACGGGCCGACCAGGAAGCGCACGGCACCCGGCACCGCCTCGCAGGTGAGCGGCGCCGGGGACAGCCGCTCGCCGTCGGCGTGGGCGGCGGCGCCGCCAGCGGCCAGCGACACCCTCCTGGCGCGCCAGGACGCCACCTCGGGCAGGCCCAGGTGGGCGCCCCGGTAGACCGAGGGGAAGACGGTCGCGAAGCGGGCGCGGGAGACGGGGCCGACCACCACCACGTCCAGCAGCCCGTCGTCCAGGCTCGCCCGCGGGCAGATGCGCATGCCCGCGCCGAAGGCGCCGGCGTTGCCCACCGCCACCAGCAGCGCCGGCCCCTCCCAGGCGGTGCCGTCCAGCTCCAGCGCGACCGGCTCCGGCCGCAGGCCGCCCAGCTCCGCCGCCACCCCGAGCAGGTAGCGGGCCGGACCCAGCCGGCGCGGCGCCGCGTTCACCCGCTCGGCCACCCGCGCCGACACCCCCGTCGTCAGCACGCTCAGGAACCAGCGGGAGCCGCAGCGGGCCGCGTCGATCACCCGCACCCGGCTCCCCCGCGCCACCCGCACCGCCGCCCGCAGGTCGCGCAGCGGCAGCCCCAGCTCGCGGGCGAGGTCGTTACCGCCGCCGGTGGGCACCACGCCCAGGGCGACCGGGGTGCCGGCCACCGCCTGCAGCGCGGTGTGCACGGTCCCGTCGCCGCCCAGCGCCACCACCGCGTCCGCGCCCGCCGCCACCGCGGCGCGCAGCGCGTCGGCGGCCCGGTCGGGGCCGGGCTCGGCGACCAGGGTGACCTTGGCGCCGTCGGCGGCCAGCGCTCGGCGGACCGGCTCGACCAGCCGGCCGGTGCGGGTGCCGGCCCGCGGATTGGCGGCCAGCACGATGTGTCGCGTCATGGCGCAGCAATTTACGGCTCGGCCGCCCGCGGCGCCAAACCGGCGCTCAGCCCCGCGAACCGCCGGTGGGCTCGTCCTGCCCGGCCGACTCGGGCGTGGTGTCGCCGAACTCCAGCGGCGACGCCTCGTCGTCGTCGAGCTGCTCGTACACCGAGCCGCGGCTCGCCTTGCGCCGGTCGTGCAGGTAGGCCACGACCTTGGCCACCTCGAACAGCACGATCATCGGCAGGGCCAGCGCCAGGAAGCTGAAGGGGTCGCCGCCGGGGGTGGCCACCGCCGCGAACACGAAGGTCAGGAAGATGATCATGCGCCGCCACTTGGCGATCCGCTCGTGGGTCAGCACGCCGATGAAGTTCAGCAGCACCACGAACAGCGGCAGCAGGAACGAGGCCCCGAACACCAGGAGCATCGCGATCATGTAGTTCAGGTACTCGCTCATCGAGATGAGCGGCACCTGGCCCTCGGTGGAGAACGAGAACAGGATCCGCATCGCCTGTTCGGTCACCACATAGGCGATCCCGGCGCCCATGAAGAACAGCGGCACCGCGCAGCCGATGAAGATGATCGTGTACCGGCGCTCGTTGGTGTACATCGCCGGGGTGACGAAGGCCCACAGCTGGTACAGCCACACCGGCGAGGACACCAGCAGGCCCAGGATCAGCGACACCTTCAGCCGCAGGAAGAACGCGTCGAAGATGCCGGTGAAGACCAGGGTGCAGTTCTCGGAGTCGAGCGTGTACGCCTGCGGCAGGTCGCAGTAGGGCGCCTGCAGGAAGTCCCACACGGTCTCGAACAGCAGGAAGCCGACGACCAGGCCGAGAGCCAGGCCGATCATCGCCTTCACCAGGCGGGAACGCAGTTCCCGCAGGTGCTCGATCAGCGGCATCCGGCCGTCGGGATCACGCGACGGATTGGCACTGGAGGGCTTCTTGAACAGCATGGGGACGCCTGACCGGTTCGCGGCGGACACGGAGAACTGCTACGGCGGCGGGGCCGCCCGCGGCGGCCCCTCGTGCTGCGGCGCTGCCGTCAGCGCTTGTCCTGCTGCTGCCACTGGCTCGCGACCGGCTGGCCGTTCACACCCGAGCCGTCGGCGTGCGGCTGCTCGGCGGGGGCCGCGATCGGCTGCGGGGACGCCTGGGCGGGCTGCGAGGGCTGCGGCTGGGCCTGGGCGGCCGGAGCCGGCGAAGCGCTGCGCTCGGTGTCGTCGTCGCGCAGAGCGGAGGTCTCGGCCTTGAAGATGCGCATGCTCCGGCCGAGCGCCCGGGCCGTGTCGGGCAGCTTCTTCCACCCGAACAGCAGGATGATTAGCAGCCCGATGGCCGCGATCTCCCAGAACCCGATGTTAGGCATTCCTGTCACTCCTCACTGGCGCCGGACGCGAACGCCGACTCCACTGCGCGCGTGCACTGCCAGGAACCGATCGTACGCCCGAAACGCCCGGATTCACCACCGGCCGCCTCACTCCCGGCTCCGCAGCCGGGACGCGTGCTCGCGGACCGAGGCGTAGCCCGGACCGGCCCGCTCGCGGACCGCCCGCAGCTGCGCCTCCAAGCGCCCGATCCCGCGCCACAGCCGCACCGCGCACAGCGCGATGACGGCCAGGCCCGCGACGGCCAGCGCCACTCCGGAGAGCGCCATCAGTTCCACACCGTCACCCTACCGCCGGGACCGGACGGTCCGGCGGCGCCCCGGTGTCGGGCTCGTAGCGGGCGAGCGCACGCTCGGCGTCCGCCCGCACCTCCTTGGCCAGCTGCCCGGGGTGGTGCACCCGCGCCCGCGCCCCCAGCCGCAGCGCCAGCCGCCGCACCCAGCGGCGGTCGGGGGTGCGCACCCGCACCAGGCTGCGCCCCTCCCCCAGCTCCGCCACCACCGCGCAGTCGTACTCCTCCAGCACCCACCCGCCCTCCGGGCGCAGCTCCAGCAGCGCGATCTCGTCGCCCGGCGAGGTTTGCAGCGCGCCGTGGCTCAGATCCAGCCGCCGGGCGTGCGCCGGCACCCGGGCGGGCTCGTCCAGCACCCGCACGCCGGCCATCCGGTCCAGCCGGAACAACCGCACGTCGGAGGCCGACCGGCACCAGCCCTGCAGGTAGGTGTGGCCGTCGCGCAGCGACAGCACGATCGGGTCGACGTCGCGCTCGGTCAGCTCGTCGCGGCTGGGCACGTGGTAGGTCAGGTGCAGCGCCCGGCCCTCCCGCAGCGCCCGCTGCACCGGAGCCAGCGCCTCGGCCGGCGCCGCCACCCGCACCTCCACCATGGCGGCCAGCTCGCCCGCCTCCACCCCCGCCGCCGCCCGCAGCTTGGCGCGGATGCGGTCCAGCGCGCCGTGGTCGGACACCTCGGGGATGTCGGCCAGCATCTGCAGCGCCACCAGCAGCGCCGCCGCCTCGTCGGCGGCCAGCCGCAGCGGCGCCGCGATCGTGTCGGCGTTGCCGATCATCACCTGGCCGCCCTCCCACGACACCTCGACCAGGTCACCGGGGGTGTGTCCGGGCAGCCCGCACATCCACAGCAGGTTCAGGTCCTTGATCAGCTCCTTCTCGCTGACCTGGAAGGTCTCCCCCAGATCGCGCAGCGACACCCCCTGGCGGTCCAGCACGTAGGGGACCATGGTCAGCAGCCGCGCCAGCCGCTGCTCGGCCGTGACGGCCTGGCGGGGCCGCGCCTCGGCCGCCTGCTCCGCCTCGGGCTCCGCCAGCGCCTTGCGCACCGCCTCGCGCACCGCGGGCTCCTCCGAGGGGCCCGCGCCCCCGGCCGCGATCGCCCGCAGGTGCTCGGCGACCGCCCGGCGCGCCGACTCCGGCCCCACCACCTCCGCGTTGTCGGCGAAGCTCGCCACATAGCCGGCCAGCCAGCTGTCGGAGGCGTAGGGGAAGTCCACCTCGTCCCAGCCGTCGCGCCCCTCGGCAACCACCGCCGACTGCCGCCGGATCTCCCAGCCGCTGCCGTCGCGCAGCCGCAGCCGCGCCACCCGGGCCCGCTCCCGCTCGGTGTCGCGCACCAGCTCGCGCACGTCGACGCCCTCGGGCACCCGCACCGAGTCGGCGCGCCCCGCCGGGCGCACCTCGCCCACGATCCGCCCCAGCCGGAACACCCGCGGCGCCCCCCGGTCGCGGTCGTGGCCCACCACGTACCAGCGGCCCAGGCGGTGCACCACCCCCCACGGCTCCAGCGCGCGGCGCTGCGGCGCGGTCCGGCCCGGCGCCAGGTAGTCGAAGGTGACCGGCCGGCGCTCGCGCACCGCCTGCCACAGCTGCGGGAAGGTGGGCTCGTCGGTGTCGAGCACCGGCATGATCCCGGCCACCGGGGTGTCGTCCACCAGCACCCCGGCCGCGCGCAGTTTCAGCAGCGCCCCCGACGCCGCCCGCCCCAGCGCGGCGTGCTGCCACGCCCGCGCCGCGAGGCCCAGCACCGCCGCCTCGTCGGGCTCCAGCTCGATCGGCGGCAGCTCGTAGCCGGACCTGCTGATCCGGTAGCCCTTCTCGGTGTCGTCGGCCCAGGGGTCGTGGCTGCCGTACTCCAGCTGGATGCCGATGGCGCGCAGATCGGCCTTGTCGCGCTCGAACTTGCGCTTGAAGGTCTCGGCCGAGTCCGACGCGGGATAGCCGGGCACGATCTCGCGGATCTGCTCGGCGCTCAGGAAGCGCCGGGTCGACAGCAGGCAGAAGACGAGGTTCAGCAGCCGCTCGGTCTTGTCCCCACTCGCCATGCCCCTCATCTCTCCCAACGGCCCGCCCGGGCGCTCCCCCGCCGCCCCACGGCGAGCGGAAACCTGCTCCGATGTTCCCCCCAAACGCTACTCTGCCCGGGTGATCAGGTGGCGCGAAGGCGAGATAACCCGTATCCGGCGCGAATGGCCCGGAGCGGTCGAGTGCGAGGCCGAGATCCCCGGAGAGGGCGGCTGCCGGGCGCTGGCCTACCCGGCGCTGGTCGGCCGCCCCGAGCCCGGCGACCGGGTGCTGCTGAACACCACCGCCCTGGCCATGGGGCTGGGCACCGGCGGCTACGCCATGGTGGTGGCCCTCCCCGACCGGCTGCCGCCCGACCCGCAGGGCCCCGGCCACCTGGTCAAGGCCCGCTACACCCCCGTGCAGGCCACTCTGCAGGGCGTCGACGAGCAGGACACCCCCCACCACGCCGAGCTGGCCGAGGCCGACGACATCGCCGGGATGCCCGTCGTCGTCGCCGACCTGCACTCCGCGCTGCCGGCCGTGCTGGCCGGGCTGCGCGCGAGCGCCCCGGGGGCCCGCGCCGTCTACCTGATGACCGACGGCGGCGCGCTGCCCGGCTGGTTCTCCCGCACGGTCGCCGAGCTGCGCGACGCCGGCTGGCTGGCCGCCATGGTCACCACCGGCCAGGCCTTCGGCGGCGACCTGGAGGCCGTCACCGTGCACACCGGCCTGCTGGCCGCCCGCCACGTGCTGGGCGCCGACATCGCCGTGGTCGCCCAGGGGCCCGGCAACCTGGGCACCGGCACCCGGTGGGGCTTCTCCGGGGTGGCGGCGGGCGAGGCCGTGAACGCCGCCGCCGTGCTGGGCGGGCGGCCGGTCGCCTCGCTGCGGGTCAGCGACGCCGACCCCCGCGAGCGACACCGCGGCGTCTCCCACCACAGCCTGACCGCCTACGGGCGGGTGGCGCTGGCCCCCGCCGACGTGCCCGTTCCGGAGCTGCCCGGGGAGTTCGGCGAGCGGGTGCGCGCCGAGGCCGCCCCCCTGGGCGCCCGGCACACCCTGGTGCCCGTGGACGTCTCCGGCCTGGAGGCGGCGCTGCGGGAGGCGCCGGTGCGGCTGTCGACCATGGGCCGGGGCCTGGACGAGGACCTGGCCTGCTTCCTGGCGGTCGCGGCGGCGGGCCGCCACGCGGCCTCGCTGCTGTAGCGGGTCGGTGCGATCGGCCGGAACCGGTCACGGAGCCGTGCGGGGCGGGTCGTGTGTCATCGAAGCCGCCGCCTTTACGTTGTAGATCAACAACGTCCGGAACCCCGACGCCGGGCGCGACGCGCAGAGTGACCGGCCGGTTGCCCGCGATGTCCAGATCCGGCCAAAGACCGGTCCCACCGTTTCACAGGCCCGCTTCCGCCCCACTGGTACCGGACCCTGCGCCACCAAACCACGCACACCCGGACATCACCACACAGCGTGAGCGACCGGTGACAATCCACCACACAGTCCTCTACAGTCCTCGCCTGTCGGCACCCCGCGCACAACGCGGGTGCCCGGCCGCGCCGCGAACCGGCGCGGCCCGACCCTGACAGGAAGGACCAATGTGGACAATCCCCTCATCCGGCGGACGCTGAGCGGCCTCGCCGCCACCGGGCTGCTGGCCCTGCCGGTCGCCCTCGCCGGCCCGGCGGCACACGCCGACGAGCTGGCACCGCTGCACACCGCCGGAGCCGACGCCGTCCCCGGCTCCTACATCGTCACCCTCCAGGAGACGGCCGGCGCCGGCACACTGTCCGCCACCGACCTCGGCGTGGCGGGCGACGACGTCCTCTACACCTACGACGACGCCCTCAACGGCTTCGCCGCCGAACTCGACACCGCCGAACTCGCCGAACTGCGAGCCGACCCCGCCGTGGCCGCGGTCGAAGAGGTCGCCACCGTCACCGCCTCCGACGTGCAGTCGCCGACCCCCTCCTGGGGCCTCGACCGCATCGACCAGGCGGCACTGCCGCTGGACGACAGCTACACCTACGAACACACCGGCGCCGGCGTCACCGCCTACGTCATCGACACCGGCATCGAGATCGGCCACCCCGACTTCGGCGGCCGCGCCACCGTGGGCTTCGACGCCACCGGCGGCGACGGCATCGACCGCCAGGGCCACGGCACCCACGTCGCCGGCACCATCGGCGGCACCCAGTACGGCGTCGCCAAGGGCGTCGCCCTGGTGGCCGTCAAGGTCCTCGGCGACAACGGCACCGGCACCACCGCGGGCGTGATCGCCGGCGTCGACTGGGTCGCCGACAACGCGCAGGGACCGGCCGTGGCCAACATGTCCCTGGGCGGCGGCGCCTCCGCCGCACTCGACGACGCCGTCAACAACCTCGCCGCCAGCGGGGTCTTCGTCGCGGTCGCCGCCGGCAACGAGGCGCAGAGCGCCGGCAACGTCTCACCCGCCCGAGCCGAAGGCGTCACCACCGTCGGAGCCACCGACGACTCCGACGAGCACGCCTACTTCAGCAACTTCGGCTCCGCCGTCGACATCTACGCCCCCGGCGTGGACATCACCTCCGCCTGGACCGGCGGCGGCGAGGACACCATCGACGGCACCTCCATGGCCAGCCCGCACGTCGCCGGCGTCGCGGCCCTGTACAAGGAGGCCAACGGCGATGCCGACCAGGCCGCCATCCAGGACTGGCTGACCGGCAACGCCGTCGCCGACGCCCTGTCCGGCGTCCCGGCCGACACACCCAACCTGCTGCTGAACACCGCCGGCCTTTAAGGGACGGCACAGCGGCCACGGGCTGCGGGTCCCCACCCCGCTCATCCGCAGCCCGCGCACCCCCGGGGAGGGCCCGGCACCGCCGGCCCTCCCCGAACGCGTCCCCCGGCCCCTCCCCCGGCGCTGCGGACTCCCCCGGACACGGCGGCGGGGCCGGAAGGTCCCCCTCCCGGCCCCGCCGCCCAGGCCGTCCTACTCGCTCGGACTCGCCTCCGGGCTCGCCGACGGCTCCGCACCGTCCGACGCCGAAGGCGAGGCCGAGGGCTCCGGCGGCTCACCGTGCGCACCCAGAATGTCGATCACAAACACCAGGTCCTGGCCGCCCAGCTCATGCGCCGCCTCGTCCTCGCCGTACGCCTGCGCCGCCGGGATCGACAGCAGCACCCGGCTGCCCACCGGCTGACCCACCAGACCCTCGTCCCAGCCCGGGATCACCTGGCCCACCCCGATCGGGAAACCCGTCGGCGCGCCCTCCCGGTCCCACGAGGAGTCGAAGACCTCACCGCTCTGCCACGACACCCCGGTGTACTGCGTGACCAGGTACTGGCCCGCCTCCACCACCGGGCCCTCGCCCTCCACCAGCACCTCGACCTGCAGCTCTCCCGGCGCGTCCCCCTCCGGGATCGACACCTCCGGCCGCTGCCCCGAAGCGACCTCCACCGACGGAAGATCACTCCCCCCGTCGAAGCCCTCCTCGCCCGGCACCTCCGAACCCGAGGGATAGGTCTCCAAGATGTCCATCACGAACACCGTGTCGCCCCCCGACGACGCCGTCTGCTGCCCCATCTCGTCCGGCGGCACCACCATCACCACCCGGCTCCCCACCGGCTGGCCCACGATGCTGTCGATCATCCACTGCTGCACCATGTCCGGCGTCACATTGAAGCCGTAGGGCTGCCCCAGCTGCCAGGTGGACTCCATCGGCTCCGCCGCCTCACCCGACCCCGCCCAGGTGTACGCCGCGTAATCCGCCACCACCAGATCGCCCTGCTGCACCGGATCGCCGTCGCCCTCACTCGCCACCCGGGCGCTCAACTCCCCGGGCGAGGACGCCGACGGGAAGGTGACCTGCGGCTCCGCGCCGAACTCGCCCTCCACGGTGACGTCCTGGGACTGGCCGCTCTGGTCCGTGCCGCAGCCGACGGCAGCGGCCAGCAGCAGACCGGCCGTCAACGTGGTCATCAAACGACGCATAGCGCAAATACTCCGGTTCGGGGGTGCCGGCGGCCCACCGAGCACGCGGTCGCGCGTCGGCACCGAAGCCGGCCGGGTGTGTGCTCGCACACCCTACCGGGAACACACCCCGGACGAACCGGGCATCCGCACCGCACGGATAAGAAAGACCTAAGGACCGCACGGTACCGCCCGGCCCGTCCCCGGCGGGCGCCTCACATCCCCGCGATCAGCTTCTCCACCCGCTCGTCCACACTCTTGAACGGGTCCTTGCACAGCACCGTGCGCTGCGCCTGATCGTTCAGCTTCAGATGCACCCAGTCCACCGTGAAATCACGCCGCTTCTCCTGCGCCTTGCGGATGAACTCCCCCCGCAGCCGCGCCCGCGTCGTCTGCGGCGGCACCGACTTCGCCTCGAACACCTTCAGATCGCCGCTCACCCGCTCCATCGACCCGTTGCGCTGCAGCAGATAGAACAGCCCCCGGTCCCGATGGATGTCGTGATAGGCCAGATCCAGCTGCGCCACCCGCGACGACGACAGCGCCAGCCCGTGCTTCTCCCGGTACCGCTCGATCAACCGGTACTTCGCCACCCAGTCGATCTCCCGCGCCACCAGGTCCAGACGCTCCGTCTCCACCGCCCGCAGCGTGCGCTCCCACAGCTCCAGCACCCGCTTGGCGATCAGATCACCGCCCTCGCGGTCCACGAAGTCCTGCGCCTTGCCCAGGTACTCGCGCTGGATGTCCAGCGCACTCGCCTCCCGGCCGCTCGCCAGCCGCACCTTGCGCCGACCCGTCATGTCGTGGCTGATCTCCCTGATCGCCCGGATCGGGTTCTCCAGCGTCAGATCGCGCATCGCGACCCCCGCCTCGATCATCCGCAGCACCAGGTCGGTCGCCCCGACCTTCACCAGCATGGTCGTCTCGCTCATGTTCGAGTCGCCCACGATCACATGCAGCCGCCGGAAGCGCTCGGCATCCGAGTGCGGCTCGTCACGCGTGTTGATGATCGGCCGCGAACGCGTCGTCGCCGAGGACACCCCCTCCCAGATGTGCTCCGCCCGCTGGCTCACGCAGTACACCGCGCCCCGAGGCGTCTGCAGCACCTTGCCCGCACCGCACACGATCTGGCGGCTCACCAGGAACGGGATCAGCACATCCGCCAGCCGCGCGAACTCCCCGTGCCGCCCCACCAGGTAGTTCTCATGGCAGCCATAGGAGTTGCCCGCCGAGTCGGTGTTGTTCTTGAACAGGTAGATGTCGCCGGCGATGTTCTCCTCGTGCAGCCGCCGCTCCGCGTCCAGCAGCAGACCCTCCAGGATCCGCTCCCCCGCCTTGTCGTGCACGATCAGATCGACGATGTTGTCGCACTCCGGCGTCGCGTACTCCGGATGGCTGCCCACGTCCAGGTAGAGCCGGGCGCCGTTGCGCAGGAACACGTTGCTGCTGCGCCCCCACGACACCACCCGCCGGAACAGATAGCGCGCCACCTCGTCCGGCGACAGCCGACGCTGCCCGCGGAAGGTGCACGTGACGCCGTACTCGTTCTCCAGCCCGAAGATTCGCCTCTCCACGGGCCAAGGCTACGCGCCGCGGCCCCCAGAACCTAGGCGATCCGCCCACCGGTTCCGGCCGGTTTGAACAGCGCCCACCACCCCGCCCGCGAAACGGCGCCGGCCCACCGGACCGGCGCCGCCGCAGCCCAACGGGCGCTCAGCCCTCCGAGCCGCCCTCCGGCGCCCCGCCACCGCCGTCGCGGCCCAGCAGCTCCGTCAGGCGCCGCCCCGTGATCCGCTGGAACATCCGGTGCTCCCGATTGCGGTCCAGCACCGCCACCTCCAGCGAAGACGCCTCCAACTGGCGCTCCTCCTCCGCCTCGAAGGCCAGCGCGTGCACCGCCGCCTGCAGCGCGGCCGCCAGCCCCGCCCCCTGCTCATAGCGGTCCCGCAGCGCACCCGCCACCCGGTCCGCCGAACCGCCCATCACCACATGGTCGCGCTCGTCCACCACCGAACCGTCGAAAGTGACCCGGTAGATCTGGTCGCCCTCGGTGGAGTCGCCCACCTCCGCCACCACGATCTCCACCTCGTACGGCTTGTTCGTCTCACTGAAGATATTGCCCAGCGTCTGCGCGTACGCGTTCGCCAGCGCCCGCCCCGACACATCGGAGCGGTCATAGGTGTAGCCGTGCAGATCCGCGAAGCGCACCCCGGCCAGCCGCAGGTTCTCGAACTCGTTGTACCGGCCCACCGCCGCGAACGCGATCCGGTCGTAGATCTCACTGATCTTGTGCAGCGTCCGCGACACGTTGTCGGCCACGAACAGGATGCCGTCGTCGTACTGCAGCACCACAGCGCTGCGGCCCCGCGCGATGCCCTTGCGCGCGTAGTCGGCCTTGTCCCGGCTGATCTGTTCCGGGGACACGTAGAACGGCACAGACACGGCTGGCCTTCCTTTGCTAGAGGGTGGAGGTCGGACAGGGCGCCGGGGCGGCCCCGGCACCAGGCTCAGCGCAGCGGCGCACCCGGGCCGTCGGGACGCTCCGCCCGCCCGGCGACCACCGCCTCGGCCACCGCGGCCACCTCGGCCTCCGGCAGCCGCCGGTAGCCCTCCTCGGTGATCACCGCGACGATCGGGAAGATCCGCCGGTGCACATCGGGACCGCCCGTGGCGGCGTCGTCCTCGGCCGCGTCGTACAGCGCCTGCACCGCCACCAGCACCGTGTCCTCGGCCGAGAGGTCGTCGCGGTACAGCTTCTTCAACGCGCCCTTCGCGTACACCGAACCCGAACCGATCGAGTGGAAGCGGTGCTCCTCGTAGCGGCCGCCCGCCGGATCGTAACTGAACACCCGGCCCCCGCCGCGGTCCTCGTCATAGCCCGCGAACAGCGGCACCACCGCCAGCCCCTGCATCGCCAGCGCCAGGTTCCCGCGCACCATCGCGCCCAGGCGGTTCGCCTTGCCGTCCAGCGACAGCCGCCGCCCCTCGCGCTTCTCGTAGTGCTCCAGCTCCATCTGGAACAGCCGCGCCAGCTCGATGCCGAGCGCGGCCGCGCCCGCGATCGCCACGGCCGAGAACTCGTCGGAGCGGTACACCTTCTCCATGTTCCGGTGCGCGATCACGTTCCCCGAGGTGGCGCGGCGGTCCCCCGCCAGCACCACCCCACCGGGGAAGGTCAGCGCGACGATCGTGGTGGCATGCGGAGTCAGCTCCTCCGCCGCGCCCTCGGGCAGCGGCCGCCGCCCCGGCAGCAGCTCGGGCGCCTGAGCGGCCAGGAAGTCGACGAAGGACGAACTACCGGGGCTCAGGAACGCGGCGGGCAGACGGCCGGCTCCATCGAACGGCGAGACCAAGCGGATCCTCCTAGACGGCCCGGGGCGGCCCTGCCGGCCGCCCCGCAACGGGTGGTGCGTGCTCGTGCGGTGCTGCTCCTTGCTGCTCCTGGGCTCCGACCCTACTCAGCTTCGCGGCGCCGGTGGGGCTTTGCGGAACCCCACCCGATCAGCTGTGGGCGAACCACCGTGTGCGCGGGGGCGTGGTCGCCGCACAGGCGGCGGACCCGCTCCCGGCCGGGGACGGCGGTGAGGGAGCAGCGGCACGACACCGCGCCGCGACGGGCAAGGCTCGGCCGCATCCGTGCGTCGAGGTAGGTGATCGCGCGCAGCATCCGCTCGTGGTCGTCCTTGAACTGCCCCAGCCCGCCATTGCAGTTGAAGCAGAGGATTCCCCGTACCTCCCCCGTGGTGTGCGAATGGTCGACGTGCATATTCTCCACGCCGAGCTCCCTGTGGCAGATGAGGCAGACACCGCCCTGCTCCGCCAGCATCCGCTCGGCGTCGTCGGCGCCGATTCCGTATCGGCGCTTGAGGTGGTAGTGGCGGGTGCCGCCGTGGTTGCGCTCTCGGTTCTCCCGACCAATCCTATTGTGACAGGGACGACAATAGGCAGTAAGACCGTCACGACTCGACCGATTACTTCCGAACTCCGACCGGGGCAGCGCGCGCTCGCACTTCGGACACCATTTCTCTCCTTCGGCGAGCACGCGCCGCCGCCCCTGCGGAGTGTACGTCTTCTCCTGTCGACGCGCTCGGTTCTCCTTGCCACGCCGGTTGCGCTCGGCCGCACAGTCGATGCAGTAGTACGAGAGGCCGTCCGGCGCCGCCTGCATCTTCCAGAACTGCGCCAATTCCTTGGCAACGCCACAGTCTCTACATTTTTTCAAGTCCATTCCATGTCCATTTAAATTACCCTTTGATTTGCAAATTAAGAATGATCATTCCCCTCCTTTTTGCACATACGACCGGACAAAATCCTCGGCATTACTTTCTAGGACTTCGTCAATTTCATCGAGAATAGAATCGACATCCTCATCCAATTCCTTCTGCCGGTCCTGGACGTCCGAAGCCGTTTCGGCCTGGACCTCCTCGACCTCTTCCTCGGTACGGCTGGCGCGCTTCTGGCCGCCGCTTTCGGTGCTCGCCATCGTTCTCCTCCTGATCGAACGGCGCCCCGGTGCGGGGGTCCCTGCACAGTATCTTGGCCCGCGGACACGGGGTTGAACCGTGTTCGGTGCGTCCGAAAAGTCTCAGCTCTGCTGGAAGGTGACCGCGGCGAGGCCGCAGCCCGCGTGGAGGAAGAGGTAGTAGGCGCCTTCGCCCCAGTCCTCCAGGTCGCCGCCGAAGACGAGCGCGATGTAGTCCATCGTCTCGCCGCAGCGGGCGCAGTCGGGGTAGTCCCAGTGCTGGATCCACTGCGGCTGGCCGCCCAGGGTGGAGCCGCCCGGTTCCCAGGCGCTGGCCTGGTAGGGGGTGCCGCGGCGCTCGCCGAGCGCGAGCATGATGTGCGGGATGGACCATTCGTCGGTGTCGCGGCCGATGGAGGCGGGGCGCCTGGTGTGCTCGGACCAGCGGCCCCGGCCGGGCTCGACCTCGCAGAAGACGGTGCCGTAGCAGGCGCAGCGGTGGCAGGTGACCATCCGCAGCCGTCCCTGCCAGCCGGTGTGGGCGAGGGCGGCGGCGACGCGTGGGTCGCCCGCATCGGCGTCCAGGACGCTCCACAGCGGCATGCCGCACTGGGGGCAGCATTCGCGCTCGACGCCGCCGACGGTGACGGCGGCGCCGACGATGTCGCCTTTGCCGGGGAGCTGGTAGGCGGTGGCGGAGCAGAGTTCGCGGCGGCGGCCGTCGCGCAGGGTCCAGCCTCCGGCGAGGCTGTGGCCGGTGGTGTCGCGGCCGTGCGGGGGGCGGGTGCTCCAGCGGGCGAAGGCGGCTTCGACGTCGGGGCCGCCGGCGGTGGCCAGGGCGGTCAGCATGGCCCTGACATTGCCGGTTCCGGCGTCGACGCGGCGGATGAGGTCGGCTTTGAGGGTGGTGTCAGCGCCGCGGTAGAGCTCGTGGGGCCACCAGATTCCGGCGGCGGCGAGCTCGGCGAGGTAGGGGCTGAGGGCGTCGGGACGGGCGGCGGCGATGTACTCCAGCTCGTCGAGGGCTTCGGCCTTGTCGTCGCACACGGCCTGGATCAGCTCACCGAGATCGGATACGCGCACGTGCTCAGCTTAGGTCGCGGGGGCGCCGGAGGGCAGTGCCCTCGCGGGGTGTCGGGCTGCGGGACGGGGGCGGTCACTCTCCGGTGAGGGCGGCGACGAGGTCGGCGGCGGTGCGGGAGCGGTCGAGGAGTTCGCCGACGTGGGCCTTGGTGCCGCGGAGCGGTTCGAGGGTGGGGACGCGCTGGAGGGAGTCGCGGCCGGGGAGGTCGAAGATGACGGAGTCCCAGGAGGCGGCGGCGACGGAGTCGGCGTATTTGGCGAGGCAGCGGCCGCGGAAGTAGGCGCGGGTGTCCTCGGGGGGGTTCTCGATGGCGGCGTCGACCTCGTCCTCGGTGAGGAGGCGGTCGATGCGGCCGCGGTCGACGAGGCGGTTGTAGAGGCCTTTGTCGGGGCGGACGTCGTGGTACTGGAGGTCGACGAGTTGGAGCCTGGGGTGGCTCCAGTCGATGCCGTCGCGGCGGCGGTAGCCGTTGAGGAGTTCGAGTTTGGCGACCCAGTCGAGTTCGCGGGAGAGCTGGAAGGGGTCGTCGGCGAGCTTGGCGAGGACGGTCTCCCAGCGGCGGAGGATGTCGGCGGTGTCGGGGTCGACGTCGGGGCCGAAGCGGTCTTCGACGTACTTGCGGGCCTGGTCGAGGTATTCGAGCTGGAGTTGGACGGCGGTCATCCTGCGGCCGTCGCGGAGTTTGACGAGTTGGGTGAGGCCGGGGTCGTGGGAGATGGCGCGGAGTGCGGCGACGGGGGTCTCGAGGCTGAGGTCGACGCTGATGAAGGCGTCTTCGATCATGGCGAGGACGAGGGCGGTGGTGCCGACCTTGAGGTAGGTGGAGATCTCGCTCATGTTGGCGTCGCCGATGATGACGTGGAGGCGCCGGTACTTCTCGGGGTCGGCGTGGGGTTCGTCGCGGGTGTTGATGATGGGCCGTTTGAGGGTGGTCTCGAGTCCGACCTCGACTTCGAAGAAGTCGGCGCGCTGGCTGATCTGGAAGCCGTCGCCGCGGCCGTCGGCGCCGATGCCGACGCGGCCGGCGCCGCAGTAGACCTGGCGGGAGACGAAGAAGGGGGTGAGGTGGCGGACGATGTCGGCGAAGGGGGTGGCGCGCCGCATCAGGTAGTTCTCGTGGGCGCCGTAGGAGGCGCCCTTGTTGTCGGTGTTGTTCTTGTAGAGCTGGATGGGGGCGGCGCCGGGGACGCGTCCGGCGCGGCGGGCGGCGTCGGCCATGACGCGTTCGCCGGCCTTGTCCCACAGGACGATGTCGCGGGGGTTGGTGCATTCGGGGGTGGAGTACTCGGGGTGGGCGTGGTCGACGTAGAGGCGGGCGCCGTTGGTGAGGATGACGTTGGCGAGGCCGAGGTCTTCGTCGGTGAGCTGGCTGGGGTCGGCGGCTTCGCGGGCGAGGTCGAAGCCGCGGGCGTCGCGGAGGGGGTTCTCCTCCTCGAAGTCCCAGCGGGCCCTGCGGGCCCGGGCGGCCGAGGCCGCGAGGTAGGCGTTGACGACCTGGGTGGAGGTCATCATCGCGTTGGCGCCTGGCTGACCGGGCACGGAGATGCCGTACTCGGTCTCGGTACCCATTACCCGCCGCACTGTCATGTCTATGAGGTTATCCAGCGGTGGCGCGCGTTGAACCCTGCCCGGGGAATTGGGGCGGGTCGGCGTGGCGCGGTGGGGCGGGGTCACCCGGCGGGGGTGATGCGGCCTTCACCGCCTTCGGGGTAGTCGGCGGCGGTGATGGTGCCGGCGAGGTCGTCGGTGATGTAGGCGAGGAGGGCCTGCTGGTAGGTGAGGCCGACGTTGGTGAAGGGCAGGCCGCGGAAGGGGTACTGGTCGCCGCCGCGGGCGGAGAAGTCGTTGGTGGCGATGGCGATGCCGGGTCCGTCGACGACCTGGCCGGCGGTGATCAGGGGGGTGCCGTCGTCGAGTGCGGCGTTGACGATGCGGGTGCCGGGGGTCTGGACGGTGCCGTCGGGGGCGAGCCGCTGGGGGGTGCCGGCGGGGTCGTAGGTGAAGCGGAGGCCGGCGATCTGGGCGTAGCGGCCGTCGGCGGCGGGGAGTCCGGCGACGGCGTTCTCCAGGAGTTCCTTGACCTGGGTGCGGGGGACGTCGGGGACGACGGCGACGAAGTTGGCGAAGGGGGCGATGGCGTAGGTGTCGAGTTCGGTGACGGGTCCGGCGGGGATCAGGCTGTTGTTGCGGATGCCGCCGCCGTTTTGGAGGGCGATCTGGGGCGGGGTGACGCCGTACTGGGCGGCGTTGTCCTGGCCGGCGTCGAGGAGGGCGTCGGCGAGGAGGTCGCCGAGGTTGGTCTCCTGGGTGCGCACGCCGGGGTCGCGGCGGCCTTCGAGGGCGACTTCGCTGGTGGCGATGGTGGTGGTGTCGAGTCGGGCGACGTGGGCTTGGACGGGGTCGACGGTCTCGCGCTGGATGTGGCGGTCGGGCTGGACGGCGTCGTCGCCGGTGCCGGAGACGCGCACGGGTCCGGAGCGGTCGGCGATGGAGGTGAGGTGGCCGTGGGCGTCGAAGGTGGCGACGAGGCGGCCGACGTACTTGTACTCGCCGGCGGTGGTCACGATGGGTACGGGTGTGCCGTCGGCGTCGTCGGCGTAGAGGGGGTAGCGCAGCGGCTGCCCGGTGGCGGGGTCGAGGGTGATGGTGTCGCCGGGGACGCGGGGGGTGTCGTCGTCGGCGAGGAGTTCGTGTCCGCCGCCGGCGATGACGATGTCGACGTGGTCGAGTTCGGCGACGAGGGCGCGTTCGTTCTGGATGTTCTGCAGGTGGGCGAGGAGGACGATCTTGTCGATGCCCTGGGCGGTGAGCCGGTCGGCCTGGGCCTGGACGGCGGCGGCGACGCGGGTGTCGACGGTGACGCCGCGGGGGCTGGAGAGGGCGGCGAGGTCGGGGGTGGTGGCTCCGATGATGCCGATGTCCTCGCCGTTTTCGCGTACGACGGTGGCGGCGGCGATGCGGCCCTGGTCGGCGAGGGCGGCCAGGGCGGGTTCGGCGGTGACGTCGAGGTTGGCGGACAGGTAGGGGGTGCGGGGGCTCATGCCGGTGATGAAGTCGGCGAGGGTGTCGGGGCCGAAGTCGAACTCGTGGTTGCCGATGGCGGTGGCGTCGTAGTTGATGCGGCGCAGGGCGAGGGAGTCGTAGTAGGGGGTGCCGTGGTCGAGGCTGGCGGCGAACTGGGGGCCGGCGAGGAAGTTGTCGCCTGAGGAGAGGGTGAGGACGCCGCGGCGGTGGGCTTCGCCGGGCTGGGCGGCGGTGCCGGCGAGTTCGGTCCGGCGCAGTTGCTGGAGGAGGGCGGCGAAACGGGCGACGCCGCCGTAGCCGGGGTCGGCGGCGGCGCCGGTGAGGTGGGATTCGCCGTCGTTGTTGTGCAGGAGGGTGAGGGTGTAGTCGGGGGCGGCCTGCTGCTGGGTGCCGGGGGCGGCGGCGGTGGGGGCGGCCGTGGTGGCGGCGAGGGTGAGGGCGGCGGCGAGTGCGCCGGCGGCGCGCCAGGGTCGGCTGGTGGGGGTGTGGCGGCGCATGGGGTGCTCCCGGCGAGAGGGCTGCGGCGGGCCGGCGGGTCTTGTCGGCCGGACCATGGTAGGGCAGCCGGTCGGGCGGCTCGGGGTACGGGGGGCTAACGGAGGGGTCTCATCGCGGGTCTGGGTGGTGGCGGGGGGTGCTTGAGGGCTCGGCCCGGGTGCGGGGGCCGGTCGGCGCCGGCCCCCGCGTGGTGCGGCTCGGTCGTGCCGGTCAGTGCCCGTTCTCCTCCAGCAGGCACAGGACGAGCAGGTCGAGGTTGACGTTGACGAGTCCGGCGAGTACGTCGTTGCAGTCGACGCCGTCGCCGGCGGTGGCCGGTGTGGTGCCGAGGCCGATGAGGCCGAGGGTGAGCGCCGCGGCGGCGGTGAGCTTGCTGATGGTTCTCATGCTGGTGATCTCCCGTTCGTCGTGTTTGACCGGCGGGTGCGGTGCGGTGGATGTCCCTTCCGCTCCGACGAGTCCGCCTGTATCTGCACTTGGGACGTCCCACCAGCCACAATAACCCACCGTAGCCGTTTCGCTGCGTTGCGTGGCCTTGTCGGGCATGTCCGGCCGGATCCCCTGCGGCGGCGGGGTCGTGGCCACATGCGGCTGCGGGGCGCCGATGTCCACAGAGAACTTCTAGGGTGCTATCGACGGTTTTGTCCGCTTGAAGGGGGCTTCATGCGATTCAGCGCGTTACGGGGGGCCGCACTGGCGGTGCTCGCCCTGCTGTTCACCGCGGGCGGCGTACTGGGCGCCGCCGCCCCGGCGTCGGCGCACTCGATCGGCCAGGTGGTCGTCTCCGCGGAGGGCTGCGACTGGCCCAACGGGAACTACTCGGTGCTGCACTCGGGCCCGATCGAGACCAATGACGGAGACCGTTTCGGCACCGCCTACCTGCTGTGGAACGCCCAGTACCAGCAGAACTGCGCGGTGGCGCTGAAGACGGGCAGCCTGCACGGCGTCGTCAGCTGGACCGCGGCCTCACTTCAGATCGAGGGCCGCCCGTCGGCCATCGACATGGACTACTACGCCCACTACGCCGCGGCCAGCGCCGAAGCCGCGGACCGCTGCGTGCGCTACCAGGCGCTGATCGAGACGCCGAACCTGGACCGCACCGCCTACGGCGGCCGCAACACCTGGGGCAACTGCGGCTAGAGGCCGCGCCATCGGCCGAGAACGGACGCGCCCTGAACACCGCCGGGCCGTTACGACCCGAGCGCACGACCGGTCACGAAAGGACGATATGAAGCGGACGGCAGTCGCGATCGCGGCGACGCTCCTCCTGTTCGCCGGACTGTCCGGCACGGCCACGGCCGCCACTGTTCCCCCGGCGGCCGACGGCGGAGTCGGCGTTCTCGCCGAAGCGCCCTCGTGTGTCGCACGGAACCTCGACGACTCCGGCGCCGAGGACGACCTCTACCTGACCAACAACTGCGGTCGCACCGTCAGCGTGAGGGTGATCCTCTCGTGGGCGCCCGATTTCTCGTGCACCTCGATGAGTTCGGGCGCACGGCACCACTACACGTGGCTCTACCCCGGTGCCCTGGACCGGGTCGACAGCTGCTAGGAACAGAATCGGCCGCCGGTCGCCCGCGACTCGTGAACGGCGGTACCCGCCCCGGCCGGGCAGGCCGCGCTGAAGGCTTCCCATGCCGTCACCGGGAACGGGAACACCCGGAACAACGGGGACCCGCCGGAAATCCGGCGGGTCCCCGTTGAGGTGCTGCCAGGGCGCGTTGCTACAGGTACTGGCCCGTGTTGGCCACGGTGTCGATGCTGCGGCCGGCCTCGTTGCCCTTGCTGCCCGACACCAGGGTGCGGATGTAGACGATCCGCTCGCCCTTCTTGCCGGAGATGCGGGCCCAGTCGTCGGGGTTGGTGGTGTTGGGCAGGTCCTCGTTCTCGCTGAACTCGTCGACGCAGGCCTGGAGGAGGTGGGCGACCCGCAGGCCCTTCTGGCCGGTGTCCAGGAAGGACTTGATGGCCATCTTCTTGGCGCGGTCGACGATGTTCTGGATCATCGCTCCGGAGTTGAAGTCCTTGAAGTACAGGACCTCCTTGTCGCCGTTGGCGTAGGTGACCTCCAGGAAGCGGTTCTCCTCGCTCTCGGTGTACATGCGCTCCACGACCCGCTGGATCATGGCCTCCACGCACGCCGCCTCGTCGTTGCCGTGCTCCTTGACCTCGTCGGGGTGCAGCGGCAGGCCGGTGAGGATGTACTTGGAGAAGATGTCGCGGGCCGCCTCGGCGTCGGGCCGCTCGATCTTGATCTTCACGTCGAGGCGCCCGGGGCGCAGGATGGCGGGGTCGATCATGTCCTCGCGGTTGGAGGCGCCGATGACGATGACGTTCTCCAGCCCTTCGACGCCGTCGATCTCGCTGAGCAGCTGCGGGACGATGGTGTTCTCGACGTCGCTGGAGACGCCGGAGCCGCGGGTGCGGAAGATGGAGTCCATCTCGTCGAAGAAGACGATGACCGGGGTGCCCTCGCTGGCCTTCTCGCGGGCCCGCTGGAAGACGAGCCGGATGTGGCGCTCGGTCTCGCCGACGTACTTGTTGAGCAGCTCGGGGCCCTTGATGTTGAGGAAGAAGCTCCGGCCGCCCTCGTTGCCGGTGCGGTCGGCCACCTGCTTGGCGAGGGAGTTGGCCACCGCCTTGGCGATGAGGGTCTTGCCGCAGCCGGGCGGGCCGTACAGCAGGACGCCCTTGGGCGGGCGCAGCTGGTGCTCGCGGAAGAGGTCGGCGTGCAGGAAGGGCAGTTCGACGGCGTCGCGGATCTGCTCGATCTGCGGGCCGAGGCCGCCGATGTCGTGGTAGGAGATGTCGGGGACCTCTTCGAGGATCAGCTCCTCGACCTCGGCCTTGGGGATGCGCTCGTAGACGTAGCCGGAGCGCGGCTCCAGCAGCAGGGAGTCGCCGGCGCGCAGCGGCTGGTCGCGCAGCGGCTCGGCGATGCGGACGATGCGCTCCTCGTCGGAGTGGGAGATGACGAGCGCGCGGTCGCCGCCCTCCAGCACCTCCTTGAGCATGATGACCTCGCCGATGGTCTCGTACGACATGACCTCGACGATGTTGAGCGCCTCGTTCAGCATCACCTCCTGGCCCTGGCGCAGGGTGCCGGCGTCGATGCCGGGGCTGACCGTGACGCGCAGCTTGCGGCCGCCGGTGAAGATCTCGGCGGTGCCGTCGTCGCGGGCCTCCAGGAAGACGCCGAAGCCCGACGGGGGCTGGGCGAGCCGGTCGACCTCCTCCTTGAGGGCCACGATCTGGTCGCGGGCCTCCTTGAGGGTGCTGGCCATGCGTTCGTTCTGGCTGGTCACCGCGGCGAGGTTCGCCTGGGTCTCGCGAAGCCGGTCTTCGAGCAGCCGCGTGTGGCGCGGGGACTCCAGCAGTCTCCGGCGCAGCGACTCGATCTCCTTCTCGAGGAAGGAGATCTGCTCAGTAAGGTCGGCGACCTCACGGTCGTGCTGTGCACGCACGTCGTCGTCGCGTTGGGCCACGTCCGTCACCTCCTCGAGAAGCTGACTAGTTCGAACCCTACCTACCCGTGCCTTATTTCTAACCTGGCCCCTGGGGCCGTGTCGTTCCGCTCATTCCCCGGTCTTGAGCGCCGTCAACCGCCGATGGTAGGGGGCTTCCGGCGCTGGTACCGGTTTGGCCCGAAACGCCCGGAGGGGACCAGCCATTTCGTCATGTCGGGGCCCCTGGGGCGGCCTTCGGCGCATGTGGCGGGGGCGCTAAACCTCCAGGGGGTGGCCGGTTCCGGTTCCCTAGAGAGGAGTCGGTCCGGTGTCTCCGGGTTCGGCGGGCGGCGCGTCGGGGCCGGGCGGTTCGGCGCCGGTCCACTCCTCGCCGTAGGCGCCCTTGGCGGGGCGGCGGCGCCGCTCGGGGACGGTGACGCCGTCGGCGAGGCGGCGCGCGGTGACCAGGAAGCCGGTGTGGCCGACCATGCGGTGGTCGGGGCGCACGGCGAGCCCTTCGACGTGCCAGGTGCGGACCAGGGTCTCGAAGGAGCGCGGCTCGTGGAAGCCGCCGTGGGCGCGCATGGCCTCCACGATCCGCGACACCTGGGTGGTGGTGGCGACGTAGACGCAGATCAGCCCGCCGGGGGCGAGGGCCTTGGCCACGGCCTCCAGGCACTCCCAGGGGGCGAGCATGTCGAGGACGGCCCTGTCCATGTCGGAGTCGGCGAGTTCGGTGCCGAGGTCGCCGACGGTGAGCCGCCAGGCGGGGTGGGGGCCGCCGAAGTAGCCCTCGACGTTGCGGCGGGCGATGTCGGCGAAGTCGGCGCGCCGCTCGTAGGAGGAGACGAGTCCGCCGGTGCCGGCGGCGCGCAGCAGCCAGCACGACAGGGAGCCGGAGCCGGCTCCGGCCTCCAGCACGCGGGCGCCGGGGAAGATGTCGGCCTGGGCCAGGATCTCGGCCGCGTCCTTGGGGTAGACGATGGTGGCGCCGCGCTTCATGGACAGGGTGTAGTCGGCCAGCAGGGGGCGCAGGGCGACGTAGGCGGTGCCGGAGGTGGCGCGGGCGACCACGCCCTCGGGCCTGCCGATCAGCTCGTCGTGGTCCAGGCGGCCCCGGTGGGTGTGGAAGGAGCCGCCCTCCTTGAGGGTGATGGTGTGCATCCGTCCCTTGGGGTCGGTGAGCTGCACCAGGTCGCCCGCCTCGAAGGGCCCCCGTCGTCCGCTGACTCCCAGCACTGTGGTCTCTACTCCCCGTGTCCGCTCGTACCGGCGCGGCGGCCCGCCGCGCCGGTACGAGGGTAGCGGCGGCCGGCGCCGCGCCGGGCCGCCGGCCGCGCGGGCCGGGGCGCGCGGGGGCGCGGATGTGGCAGCCTGTGCGGTGGGGCCGGGGCGGTGGGGCGCGGGTGCGCCCGCCGGCCGCCGGCGCAGGGCCGGGCGGGGGTGCGCCCCCACGACGCGCGAGAGGGACCATGAGCAAGCGCAGGAGCGCGGCGACGCGCGGCATCGGGGTCGACATCGGCGGCAGCGGCATCAAGGGCGCCGCGGTGGACCTGGCCGCGGGGGCCTTCGACGGGGAGCGGGTGCGGATCGAGACGCCGGACCCCTCCACTCCCGAGGCGGTGGTGGCCGTGGTGGCCGAGATCGTCGCGGAGCTGGCGGCCCGCGATCCGCGCGACGCCGAGGGGCCGGTGGGGGTGACCTTCCCGGCGGTGATCACCCACGGGGTGGCGCGTACGGCGGCCAATGTGGACGAGTCGTGGATCGGGGCGGATGTGGCGCGGCTGGTGGGCGAGGCGACCGGCCGCCCGGTGCACGCGGTCAACGACGCCGACGCCGCCGGGGTGGCCGAGGCGCACTACGGTGCGGCGCGGGAGGCCGACGGGGTGGTGCTGGTGGCCACGCTGGGCACCGGGATCGGTTCGGCGCTGATCGTGGACGGGGTGCTGGTGCCCAATACCGAGCTGGGGCATCTGGAGATCGACGGGCACGACGCCGAGCGGCGCGCCTCCGACGGGGCGCGCAAGCGCGAGGACCTGTCCTGGGAGCACTGGGCGCGGCGGCTGCAGCGCTATTTCGGCACGGTGGAGGACCTGCTGTGGCCGGACCTGATCGTGGTGGGCGGCGGGGTGAGCAAGCGGCATGAGCACTTCCTGCCGCTGCTGCACCTGCGGGCGCCGATCGTGCCCGCGCAGCTGCGCAATGACGCCGGGATCATCGGGGCGGCGCTGCTGGCGCAGGAGAGCCTGGGGGTGTGAGCCGCGCCCTGCCGCGGCGCGGCGGCGCCGCGGCGGGGCGGGGTCTTCAGAAGCGGTGCAGGGTGAAGGGCTGGGCGTGGAAGGCGGCGTCCAGGGCGTCGTCGGTGGCGGGGTCGCCGCCCGTCATCAGTTCGCAGGCGCGCAGGGTGGCGGTGGGCACCCCGGCGTAGAGGGCGGCCAGGGCGCCGATGCCCAGGCGCGGCGGGTCGGCCGGGGCGGGGCCGTGCGCGCGGACGAGTTCGCCCTTGCCGCCGGCGATGCGCAGGGTCCAGTCGCCGGCGTTGGCGGGCAGCTGCTCGTCGGCCAGGTGCAGGCGGGTCTCGACGGCGGCGGTGGCCGGGTAGCCGCGCCCGGACACCGCGGCGGGGGCGTCGACGAGGCGCAGCATCCAGCGGTAGTTCTCGATGAGTTCGGAGCGGGGTTCGCGGGCCAGCCAGGTGACGGCGTCGCGGGGGTCGGCGATGGCGGTGACGGTGTCGACGACGCTCGCGCCGCTGCCGACGGCGGCCCACAGGGCGCGGGCGGTGTCGGCGGAGGCGGCGACCAGGGTGTCGATGTGCAGGGAGCGGTTGCCCTCGCCCCAGTCGTAGTCGAGGTAGCCGTCGTGGGCGAGGTAGGAGTAGCCGCCGACGGCGATGCGGTCGCGGGTGTTGTCCTCGCCGGGGTCCAGCGGGCCGCTGTCGCGGCGGGCGGCGTGCACGCGCCGCAGCACCTCGCGCACCTCGGCGGCGTCGGCGGGGCCGGCGCGGCGCAGCGCGACGGGCGGCCCGGCCAGGGCGCGCAGCGCTTCGGCGGGGAAGCGCAGCTGGTAGGAGCCGCCGGCGTGCTCCCAGCCGAGCGAGCGGTACAGCGGTGTGGTGGCCGGATACAGCACGGAGAGCGGGGAGCCGAGTTCGGCGCAGCGGGCCAGGACGGTCCGCATCAGGAGTCGGCCCACTCCCCTGCCGCGTTCCTCGGGTGCCACGGCGACGCCGGCGATGCCGGCCATGGCGAGGTCGCGGCCGTGCCACCACTGGCGGTGGTCGTGGATGCGGGCGGTGGCCACCAGGCGGGTGCCCTCGTAGCAGCCGAGTTCGCGGCCGGCGGGGATGGCGGCGGCGATGCGCTCGACGCGGGAGGCGACGCGGTCGGGCGGCAGCGGGCCGAAGGCGCGGCTGCGCAGGTCGAAGGCCGCGGGGGCGTCGGCGGGGTCGAGGGTGCGGATCTCCATGTCCGCGACCCTAACGACGCGGCGGCGGGCGGGGCGAGCGGGTTGCGGCCGGCTCAGCCGCGGGCGGCGGCGGCCAGGGCGCGGTCGAGGTCGGCCTTGACCAGGACGCCGTAGACGCGGCCGTCGTCGTCGACGACGAGGTACTCGCCGGCGGGGGCGGCCTGCACGGCCTTGATGAGTTCTTCTCCGGCGAGGTCGCGGCCGAGCATGAGGGCGGGTTCCAGGGAGCGGGCGGTGCCGCTGACGGCCACCCAGGGGCGGCGTTCGGCGGGGATGCGGTCGATGGCGGCCTCGCTGGCGACGCCGGTGGGGCGGCCCTCGTGGTCGCAGACGACCAGGGCGCCGGCGCCGGCCTCGGTGCGGCGGCGCAGCGCCTCGGAGACGGGGAGGTCGGCGGCGACGGGCAGCGCCCGTCTGGCGAGGGCGCCGGCCCTCAGCCCGGGGAGCCGTTCGCGGAGTCCGGCCACGCGCAGGGACTGGCTGGAGGCCATCCAGATGAAGCCGCCGAGGATGGCGGCCCAGGCGAAGGTGAGCAGGCTGGGCATCTCGCCGTAGGCGAGGGCGAGCAGCAGCGGGATGGCGAGGACGAGGGCGCCCAGGGCGCGTCCGGCCCAGGCGGCGAAGCGGGTGCCGGCGGCGGGGCTGCCGGTGGCGCCCCACACGCCGGCGCGCAGCATCCGGCCGCCGTCCAGGGGCAGGCCGGGGAGCAGGTTGAACACGCCGACGAGGAGGTTGGCGACCCACAGTTGCTGGATGAGGACGCCCGGGACGGTGGCCTGCGGTACGACGAGCCACAGTACGAAGCCGACGGCGGCCAGCAGCAGCGACAGCAGCGGGCCGACGAAGGCGACCCAGAACTCGCGGGCGGCGGTCTGCGGTTCGCGTTCGATCTCCGAGACGCCGCCGAGCATGTAGAGGACGATGCGGCGCACCGGCAGGCCGTAGTGGCGGGCGAGGACGGAGTGGGCGAGTTCGTGCACCAGCACCGACAGGTACAGCAGGACGGCGAAGGCGAAGGCGACGAGGTAGGACCAGGCGCCGATGTCGAGCAGGGAGCGGATGTAGTCGCCGTACCAGTAGGTGATGAGGGCGGCGATGAGGAACCAGGACAGGCCGACGTAGACGGGGATGCCGAACCAGCGCCCCATGTACAGGCCGGGGCGGCGCTCGCGGCCGCCCTGGCCGGGCTCCCGGCGGGATGTGGGTGCTCCGGTCTCTGCCACGCCCCCGATCGTAGTCGGCCCCGGGCGGGCGGGCGGCGCTAGCCGAGGTGGCGCTGGAACCATTCGGCGGTGCGGGCGGCCGCCTCGTCCAGGGTGCCGGGTTCGGCGAAGAGGTGGCCGGCGCCGGGGACCTCGACGAGTTCGGCGGGGCCGCCCAGCCGTTTGGCGGCTTCGGCGTTGGCCTCGCGCACCTCGGGGTCGGCGCCGCCGACCAGCAGCAGGGTGGGGGCGCGCACGCCGGGGAGGTCGTCGCCGGCCAGGTCGGGGCGGCCGCCGCGGCAGACGACGGCGGCGACGTCGTCGGGGCAGCGGCTGGCCACGGTGAGGGCGGCGGCGGCGCCGGAGCCGGAGCCGCACAGGCCGACGGGTTGGGTGGCGAGGTCGGAGGCGCTGCGCAGCCAGCGGACGGCGGCGGCCAGGCGCTGGGCGCGCAGGGCGACGGCGGGCGGGCCGGCGGTGCCCGAGGACGGGTCGCGTTCGGCGTCGGTGAGCAGGTCGCACAGCAGGGTGGTGAAGCCGTAGCGCTGGAGGGCGGCGGCGACGGCGCGGTTGCGGGGGCTGGTGCGGCCGCTGGCCTGGCCGTGGGAGAAGAAGACCAGGCCGCGGCTGCGCCAGGGCACCACCAGGTCGCCGTCGAGGTCGACGTCGCCGGCGCGCAGCCGCACGGCGCGCTCGGAGATCCGTTCGGCGGTGACGCTCTCGCGGACCCGCGACAGCAGCGCGATGACGTCGGCGTCGGTGAGCTGGGTGAAGGAGCGGTACCACTCGCCGACGGAGCCGAAGGAGGCGGGGGCGGTGAGGGCGAGGGTGTCGTCGGCTTCGGCGCGCAGCGCGGCGAGGGCGTCGGCGGAGGCGACGGGGACGGCGAGGATGAGGCGGGCGGGTGAGCCGGCCCGGATGGCGCGCAGGGCGGCGCGGGCGGTGGCGCCGGTGGCGAGGCCGTCGTCGACGACGATCACGTCGCGGCCGTGCACGTCGGGGGCGGGGCGCTTGCCGCGGTAGGCGCCGATGCGGCGGCGCAGTTCGGCTCGTTCGGCCTCGACGGTGCCGGCGAGCGCCTGGGGGGTGGTGCCGAGCCGGTCGAGCATGCCGGGGTCGTAGAGGGGGGCGGCGCCTTCGGCCATGGCGCCGGCGGCCAGTTCGGGGCGGCCGGGGGCTCCGATCTTGCGGACGACCCACACGTCGAGCGGGGCGTCGAGGCGGCGGGCGATCTCGGCGGCGACGGGGACCCCGCCCCTGGGCAGGGCGAGGACCAGCGGGCGGCTGAGCGCGAGTGCGCCCATGCGCGCGGCGAGCTGGCGGCCGGCGTCGGCGCGGTCGGTGAACGGCAGGGAGATCGGAGAAGGAGTCATCACGCCCCGGTTCGCGGGCTGGTCGGGTCTATTGCATACCCGCGCCGGGTGGGTGGACTAACGGGCGGGAGTACCCGTTTTGGGATGGATCATCCGCAGGCGTCCAGGAGGGTGCTCAGGGCGTTGTGCTCGGCCTGGGTGACGGGGAGGTCGTAGCCGTGGGCGACGTCGATGTAGAGGATGGCGTAGCGGCAGTGGAAGGCGCTGTCGTCGGGGCGCCATTCGGCGGGGCCGGAGTCGCCCTTGGCGCTGTTGGCGGGGCCGTCGACGGCGAGGAGGTTGGCGGGGTCGTTGTAGAACTCGGCGCGGCGGTCGTCGTCCCAGGCGTGGGCGCCCATCCGCCAGGCGGTGGCGATCGGGTAGATGTGGTCGATCTGCACGGCGTTGGCCTGGTCGCGGCTGAACTCGATGGTGCGGCCGGTGTAGGGGTCGTCGAGGGTGCCGCGCAGGACGCGGCAGTCGGCGTCGGTCTCGGTTTCGGTGAGGTCGCGGGCGAGGATGTCGTTGCGGGCGTCGCAGCCGTTGCCGTCGGGGTCGGCCCAGTCGCCGCCGCTGAAGGCGTCGCGGTCGTAGTCGGGCCAGCCGCTGGGTTCAATGACGGTGAGGCCGGCCAGGCGCTCGCGGGCGGCGGGGGCGTCGGCGGCGTCGGCGGCGGGGTCGCCGGACTGGGCGGTGGCGGTGGAGTCGGCGGCGCCGAAGAGGTCGAGGAGGTCGGCGACGCGGTCCTCGTCGGTGCCGTAGTAGCCGACCAGGCCCAGGATGATGAGGGCGGCGAGGACGACCAGGCCGCGGGAGGCGGCGCCGCGGTCGCCGCGGCTGCGGGGGGCGGGTGCCGTGCGGCGGGGGGCGCGCGGTCGCGGCATCGGGTTCACCTGTCGTGGTCGGTCGGGCGGGGGGCGGGTCGGCCGGTGCCGGGCGGCGGGTCGTCGGCGGGTGCGGCCGGAGCCGATTGTGCCACCGTGGCGGACCCGGCGGCGGCGGGCGGGGGGCCGGACCCGGCCGCGGCGGGCGGGTCGGCGGGCGGCGTCGCGGGGGCGGGGCCGGTGCGCGGCGGGGGCACCGGGGCGGCGGGGCCGGGCGCGCCTTGGAGGCGGCGGCGGGCCTCGCGGGTGGCGGGGTCGGGCCAGGTGCGGTCGATCTGGGCGTTGAGCACCGCGCCGATCATGACGGCCAGGGCGCTGACGTAGAGCCACAGCAGCACCGCGATGGGCGCGGCCAGCACGCCGAGCCGGCTCGCGCCGCCCAGTGCGGTGCCGAAGTACAGGCGCAGCGCGGCGGAGCCGCCGATCCAGGCGGCCATGGCCAGCAGTGCGCCGGGGAGGTCCTTCCACCAGGGGGTGCGCACGGGGACGGCGACGGTGTAGAAGACGCCGAGGGCGGCGGTGCACAGGGCGCACACCAGCGGCCAGTACAGCGGGGCGAGCCAGGGTGCGGCGGCGGGCGCGGCGGCCAGGACGAGTTCGGGTCCGGCGACCAGCAGGGGCAGCGCGAGGGCGGCGAAGGCGATGCAGCCGAGGTAGACGGCGAGGGCGAGGATGCGGGTGCGCAGGAAGCCGCGGATGCCGTCCAGGCCGTAGGCGATGGTCAGCGCCTCGATGGCCACGGTCATCGCGCTGGATCCGGTCAGCAGCGACAGCAGGAAGCTGAGGGAGAGCAGTCCGCCCTGGCCGCCGCGGAGCACGTCGTCGACGAGGGGGGCGACGATCTGGTCGACGGCGTCGGCGGTGAGGAAGGTGGCGGCGGTGTCCAGCAGCCACTGCCGGGACTGGGCGATGGTGGTGGCCCCGACGATGCCGCGCAGGTGGCCGAGGGTGCCGATGAGTCCGAAGACGAGTGCGGGCAGGGCGAGCAGTGCCCAGAAGGCCGCTTCCGCGGCCAGGCCCAGTACCCGGGAGTCGGCGGCGGCGCGGGCGGTGGCGCGGACGAAGCGGGCCGGGGGGCGGCGCAGGGCGCGGGCGGTGAGCGCGCGGGTCCGTTGGGCGGCGCGGGCGGCGCGGGTGCGCCAGTTGGGGCGGGCGGCCGCGGGGGCGGCGGGCGGGGCGGCGGGGCCGCCCGCGGCGGGCGCGTCGGGCACGGCCCCACGGTAGGGCCCGCCGGTCACCGGTGGGTCACACCGGATTTCCTTCTTTCATGGTAGGTTTAGTCGATTTGACGGGGAGTGGCGCTGTTCACCCGCCGCGGGGGCGTCCGGACCTGGACATCGGCGCGAGCGCGTGACAGAGTCGGGCTATGACCGCCGCTGTCGAGCTGAGGCTGGTGTGCCGCCTCCACGTAGATCTGCTACGTGTCCGCAGCGCCATCTGTTGCTGACGCCCCGTCTCCACGTCCGCATTCTGCCGGACGCGTGATGCCCAGGGGTCGTCCCGCCGACTTCTCCCGCCCCGCCCGCCGCGCACGATGAAGTGCGCCGGGGTGACTCGCGCGCACGCGTCCTCGACCCATCCGGTTCCCGTCCGGACACCCGGTCCACGAAATCGAAGGACGCGCATCCATGCCTCCCGCACCCAAGCAACGTG
Source organism: Allonocardiopsis opalescens (assembly GCF_003002095.1). GTDB lineage: Bacteria > Actinomycetota > Actinomycetes > Streptosporangiales > Streptosporangiaceae > Allonocardiopsis > Allonocardiopsis opalescens. Next base: position 133,864 of record NZ_PVZC01000010.1, read on the forward strand.
CCACCGCGCCGCGCCGCAACCGGCCCAAGCGCGGCGAGGGCCAGTGGGCACTCGGCTACCGCGAGCCGCTGAACAAGAACGAGGAGAACAAGAAGAACGACGACGGGCTCAACGTCCGCGCGCGCATCATCGACATCTACTCCAAGCGCGGCTTCGACTCCATCGATCCGGCCGACCTGCGCGGCCGCTTCCGCTGGTTCGGCCTGTACACCCAGCGCAAGCCCGGTATCGACGGCGGCAAGACTGCCGTGCTGGAGCCCGAGGAGCTCGACGACCGCTACTTCATGCTGCGGGTGCGCATCGACGGCGGCCAGCTGGACCTGGCGCAGCTGCGGGCGATCGCCGAGATCTCGCGCACCTACGCGCGCGGCACGGCCGACATCACCGACCGGCAGAACGTACAGCTGCACTGGGTGCGCATCGAGGACGTCCCGGCGATCTGGGAGCGGCTGGAGGCCGTCGGCCTGGACACCACCGAGGCCTGCGGTGACACCCCCCGGGTGGTGATGGGCTGCCCGCTGGCGGGCATCGACGCCGATGAGGTCATCGACGCCAGCCCGCAGATCCGGCAGATCTACGACGAGCACATCGGCGACAAGGCCTTCTCCAACCTGCCGCGCAAGTTCAAGTCGGCGATCAGCGGCTGCTCGGCGCACTGCACGGTGCACGAGATCAACGACGTCGCCTTCGTCGGGGTGACCGGCCCCGACGGCGCGCCCGGCTTCGACCTGTTCGTGGGCGGCGGGCTGTCCACCAACCCGATGTTCGCCCAGCGCCTGGGCACCTTCGTCCGGCCCGACCAGGTCAGCGAGGTGTGGGCGGCGGTCTGCTCGGTCTTCCGCGACTACGGCTACCGGCGGCTGCGCCACCGCGCCCGGATCAAGTTCCTGGTCGCCGACTGGGGCGCCGAGCGCTTCCGCGAGGTGATGGAGAAGGAGTACCTGGGCTACGCGCTGCCCGACGGCCCGGCCCCCGAGGAGCCGCGCGACGGCCGCCGCGACCACGTCGGGGTGCACCGCCAGCGCGACGGCCGCTTCTACGTGGGCTTCGCGCCGCGGGTGGGGCGGGTCTCCGGGGAGCTGCTGGACCGCATCGCCGACATCGCCGAGGAGCACGGCTCGGACCGGGTGCGCACCACCGTGGAGCAGAAGATGGTGGTGCTCGACGTCGAGGCGGAGCGGGTGGACTCGCTGGTGGCGGCGCTGGAGGCCGCCGACCTGCAGGTGAACCCGTCGACCTTCCGCCGCCAGACGATGGCCTGCACCGGCATCGAGTACTGCAAGCTGGCGATCGTGGAGACCAAGGCCCGCGCCTCGACGCTGATCGACGAGCTGGAGCGGCGGCTGCCGGACTTCCCGGCGCCGGTCACCATCAACGTCAACGGCTGCCCGAACTCCTGCGCGCGCATCCAGGTCGCCGACATCGGCCTCAAGGGCCAGTTGGTGACCGACGCCGAGGGCAGGCAGGTGGAGGGCTACCAGGTGCACCTGGGCGGGGCCGTGGGCCTCGACAGCGGCTTCGGCCGCAAGGTGCGCGGCCTGAAGACCACCGCGCAGGAGCTGCCCGACTACGTCGAGCGGGTGCTGCGGCGCTACCTGGACGGGCGCGAGGGCGAGGAGACCTTCGCCTCCTGGGTGCGCCGGGCGCCGGACGCGGAGCTGGCATGAGCGAGCGCGCCGCCCCCTACTACTGCCCGTACTGCGGGGACGAGGACCTGTTCCCGTACCCGGCCGCCTCCGAGGCGGGGCAGGGCGCCGGCTGGCACTGCCGGTCCTGCGCCCGCGCCTTCCGGCTGTCCTTCGCCGGAATCGGCTCCCCGAGCCAGGACGCCCCCGAGCACGACCTGAGAAAGAGGGTCCCGTGAGCATCACCCTGGACATGGAATCGCTGGTCGCGACGGCCGCCGAGGAGCTGGAGGGCGCGCCGGCCGAGGAGATCATCGGCTGGGCGGCGCGGACCTTCGGCGACGGGCTGTGCGTCACCTCCTCGATGAGCGACGCCCTCGTCATCGACCTGGCCTCGCGGGTCAAGCCCGGTATCGACGTGCTGTTCATCGACACCGGCTACCACTTCGCCGAGACCATCGGCACCCGCGACGCGGTGGCCGCCGTCTACCCGGTGAACCTGGTGAACGTGGTGCCCAAGCGCACCGTCGCCGAGCAGGACCGCGACCTGGGACCGCGGCTGCACAACCGCAATCCCGACATCTGCTGCCACCTGCGCAAGGTGGAGCCGCTGCGGGAGGCGCTGGAGCCCTACCAGGCGTGGATCAGTGGGGTGCGGCGCGAGGAGACCGCGCTGCGCCGCAGGGTCGGCGTGGTGGAGTGGGACGCGCGCAGGCGGATGGTGAAGGTGAACCCGATCGCCGCGTGGACCACCGAGCAGGTCGACCGCTACATCGCCGAGCAGGGCGTGCTGGTCAACCCGCTGCACGCCGACGGCTACCCCTCCATCGGCTGCGCCCCGTGCACCCGCCGCGTCGCCCCGGGCGCCGACCCGCGCAGCGGCCGCTGGGCGGGCACCGGCAAGACCGAGTGCGGCATCCACCTGTGACGGCGTCGCCGGCTGGCGGCGCCGAGGGCGCGGTGCCGGGTCCCGCGCCGCTGGTCGCGGTGGCGCACGGCAGCCGCGACCCCCGCGCCGAGGCGGTGGTGCGGGAGCTGGCGGCGCGGGCCGCCGCCGGGCGGCGGGGCTTGCGGGTGCGGGCCGCGTTCCTGGACCACACCGCCCCTTCGCTGCCCGAGGCGCTGGCCGCCCTGGCGGCCGAGGGCGCGGGCGAGGCCGTGGTGGTGCCGCTGCTGCTGACCGCCGCCTACCACAGCGCGGTCGACATCCCGCGGGCGCTGGCGGGCGTCCGCGAGGAGCTGCCGTGGCTGCGGGTGCGCACCGCGCCGGTGCTCGGCCCGCACCCCGCCTTCACCCGGGTGCTGGGCGACCGCCTGGCGGCGGCGGGGGCCCACCCGGACCCGGGCACCGCCGTGGTGCTGGCGGCGGCCGGCTCCGCCGATCCGGCGGCCAACGCCGCCGTGGCCAGGGTCGCCCGCGACTGGGCGGCGCGCGGGGAGGGCTGGCACAGCGTGGTCCCGGCCTACGCCTCGGCCGCCGCCCCAACTCCCGCCGAGGCCGTCCGCGAGCGGCTGGCCGCGGGCGCCGCGCGGGTCGCCGTCGCCACCTATCTGCTGGCGCCCGGCCTGTTCGCCGACCGGGTGCGCCGCGACGCCCTGTCGGCCGGCGCCTACGCGGTCTCGCCCGTCTTGGGCGCCGACCCGCGCATCGCCGGCGTCGTCGTGCACCGCTACAGCACCGCCCTGCGCGAACCGGCCGTGCGCGGCTGAGGGCGGCCGGGGCGGCTAGCGGCCGAAGCGGAAGTGGCCGCGGCGCTTCCTGGGGACCTTGGGGTGGCGGACCTTGACATCGCCCATCAGGGTGTAGGCGCGCACCCGCACCCGGGGGCGGGCCTGGCCGGCGGGGGTGGGGGCGGCGGAGGTGTCGTCGCGCTTGTCGCCGAGGACGGTGACGCCCTCCAGTTCGACGGCGACGCCCTCGGGGACGATGACCTTGATGTCGCCCATCAGGGCGGCGGCGCTGATCTCGACGGTGTCGGAGCCGACCTGGGCGTCGCACAGGTCGATGGTGACGTCGCCCATGACGGCGAAGGCCTGCACGGGGCCGTCGGCGCTCCATACGCCCTTGCGCACGGTGTCGCCCATGACGGCGAACAGGCGGACCGGTTCGCCGGTGCGCGCGGGGGCGGCCGGGGCGGTGTCGGCCGGCAGGTCGTCGGTGATACGGGCCAGTTCGTCGCGGGTGCGGGCCAGGTAGGCCGCCTCGGTGCGCTCGGTGAGTTCCTCCAGGGTGAGCCGCCCCTCGCCGACGGCGACCCGCAGCCGCTCCACGGCGGCCTCGCGTTCGGCGTCGGAGGCCCGCATCGGCGCGGGTCCGGGCTCGCGCCTGGCCGGTGACTGGTCGTCCACGCTCGTCCACCTCACTCGCCGCGCCCGCGACGGGGCCGCGCTCCTCCCGGTCTGTACCGCAAGATCACGATACATCGCGATTCGCCCGCTTCCCACCGGGTCCGGACCGCCATCATGCCGGATGTGGACAGGCCGCGGCCCGGGCTTCGGCTTGGCGGCGGCGCGATCCGGCGAAACAATGAACTACGGTTCACTCCTAGCAGACCAGGGGTGCCCACCAGCGGCCTTCCCTCCCCCGCCAGCCCCAGTGACGGAGTCCCACATGGCGTACCGACGCACCCCCGCGGTGGAGGCCCGGCTGACGGCCTCGCGCGAGCGCATCCTGGCGGCAGCGCTCGCGCTGGTCGCGCAGGAGGGGTACGCCGGCTGCTCGGTCGCGGCGGTGGCCCGGCACGGCCAGGTCGCCACCGGCAGCGTCTACCGGCACTTCCCGAACAAGGCGAGCCTGGTCACCGAGGTGTTCCGCACCGCCTGCCAGCGGGAGATCGCGGCGGTGGCCGAGGCGGCCGGCTCCCCGGGGCGCGCCTCGGAGCGGATCGCCGCCATGGTCGAGACCTTCTGCGAGCGGGCGCTGCGCGAGCCGGTGCTGGCCTACGCGCTGCTGGCCGAGCCGGTCGACATCGCCGTGGACGCCGAGCGGCTGCGGTTCCGGCGGGCGTTCAGCGGGGTGTTCGCGCAGGTCATCGCCGAAGGGATGCTGTTCGAGGAGCTGCCGGAGCAGGACGCGGAGGTCACCGCCGCCGCGCTGGTCGGCGCGATCGCCGAGGCGCTGGTGGCGCCGCTGCAGTCGGGGCGGGCCGCCCCCGACACGGTGCCCAGCCTCACCTCCTTCACCCTGCGCGCGATCGGCACCTACTGATGCCCCCCACCCACGCGGTCACCAACCAGGTGCCGCCGCTGGCCGGCCACGACCTCGCCGAGGACCCCGCGCTGCTGGCGGGCCTGGAGCGCCACGGCGGCGGCTGGGGCGCCCCCGCGCTGCACGAGCTGGGCGAGCTGGCCGGGTCGGAGGCGGCGCAGGAGTGGGGGCGGGCCGCCGACGAGAACCCGCCGGTGCTGCGCACCCACGACCGCTACGGCAACCGGGTGGACCGGGTGGAGTTCCACCCCTCCTGGCACGTGCTGCTCGACACGGCCGTGCGCGGCGGCGTCACCGCCGGGCCCTGGCTGGACGGGCGCCCCGGCGCCCACACCGTGCGCGCGGCCCGCTTCTACGTGTGGAGCCAGGTCGACTATGGGGTGCACTGCCCGGTCTCGATGACCTACGCCGCCGCACCCGCGCTGCGCCACTCCCCGGAGCTGGCCGCCGACTACCTGCCGCTGCTGGCCGCCGCCGAGTACGACGTGCGGCCGCTGCCGCCGCTGTCCAAGCGGGGCCTGCTGGCGGGCATGTCGATGACGGAGAAGCAGGGCGGCTCCGACGTGCGCGCCAACACCACCCGGGCCGTGCCCGACGCCTGGGGCACCTGGCGGCTCACCGGCCACAAGTGGTTCACCTCGGCCCCGATGAGCGACGTGTTCCTCACCCTGGCCCGCACCGACGCCGGGATCTCCTGCTTCCTGCTGCCCCGGGTGCTGCCCGACGGCGCCCGCAACGCCCTGTACTTCCAGCGGCTCAAGGACAAGCTGGGCAACCGCTCCAACGCCTCGGCCGAGGTGGAGTACGACGGCGCCACCGGCTGGCTGGTGGGCGAGGACGGCCGCGGGGTGCGCACCATCATCGACATGGTGAACGCCACCCGGCTGGACTGCGTGCTGGGCGCGGCCGCCGGGATGCGGGCGGGGCTGCGCCAGGCCGTGCACCACGCCGCGCACCGGCGCGCCTTCGGCGCCTACCTGGCCGACCAGCCGCTGATGCGCAATGTGCTGGCCGATCTGGCGGTGGAGTCCGAGGCCGCCACCACCCTGGCGATGCGGCTGGCCGGGGCGGTCGACGCCGAGGCGCGCGGCGACGCCGCCGAGGGGGCGCTGCGCCGGCTGGCGGTGGCCGTCGGCAAGTACTGGGTGACCAAGCGCTGGCCGGCGCACGCCGCCGAGGCGATGGAGTGCCTGGGCGGCAACGGCTACGTGGAGGAGTCGGGGATGCCGCGGATCTTCCGCGAGTCCCCGCTGAACTCCATCTGGGAGGGTTCGGGCAATGTCGCGGCGCTGGACGTGCTGCGCGCGGTGCGCCGCGAGCCGGCCGGGGTCGAGGCGCTGCTGGCGGAGGCCGAGGCGGCCCGGGGCGCCGACGCGCGCCTCGACGCGGCGGCCGCCGCGCTGGGCGGCGAGCTGGCCGGCGGCCAGGAGCCCGAGCCGGGGCAGGCGCGGCGGCTGGTGGAGCGGCTGGCGCTGGTGCTGCAAGGGTCGCTGCTGGTCCGTTACGGCGATCCGGCGGTGGCCGACGCGTTCACCGCCTCGCGGCTGGGCGGCGACTGGGGGCACGCCTTCGGCACCCTGCCGCCCGGCGCCGACCTCGGCGCGGTCATCGAGCGGGTGCGCCCCAAGGCGCCCTGAGCGCGGCGGGCGCGGGCGCGCGCCTCAGCCGTGCAGCCGCCGGTAGGCGGCGACGGCGCCGGGGTGCAGCGGCACCTGGGTGCCGATCAGGCTGCGCAGGTCCAGGTACTGGGTGCCCAGCGCCTCGGGCGGCAGCAGCCGCGCCGCCTCGCTCACCAGGACCCGCACGATCGCGTCGGCCACGTCGTCGGGCAGCGACGGCGAGCACACCAGCAGGTTGGCCACCCCCACGGTCGGGGTCTCCCCCGGCAGGCCGTAGGTGCCGGCCGGGACCGACACCTCCTCGTAGACGGCGCCGTGCAGTGCGCGCAGCCGCGGCAGCAGGGCGGCCAGCGGGAGCAGCCGCACCCGCTGCCGCTCGGCGATGCGGTCCAGCGCGGGGGTGGGGATGCCGCCCGACCACAGCAGGCCGTCGATGCCGCCGGCGCGCAGCTGCTCGCCGGCGGCGGCCAGCGGCAGCCTGCGCACGGTGAGGGCGTCCTCGGTGAGGCCGGCGACCCGCAGCAGCCGCTCCCCCACCACGGTGACGCCCGCGCCCGGGGCGCCCAGGGACAGGGTGCCGCCGCGCAGGTCGGCCAGTTCCTCGGCGCGGTGGTCGGCGGGCACGACGAGCTGGGTGTAGTTCTGGTAGACGCGGCCGAGGGCGGCCAGCGGCACGGCGCCGCCGACCAGGGCGGCGTCCTGGCGGGCCAGTTTGGCCACATCGGTGAGGACGAGCGCGAGGTCCACCTCGCCGCCGCGCAGCAGCTCCAGGTTGGCCAGGCTGCCCTGGGTGGGGACGGCGACGGCGTGCAGCTGCGGTTCGACGGCGTTGACGCGGGCGGCGAACATGTCGGCGAAGGTCAGGTAGAAGCCGCCGGGTTCGCCGGCGGCGATGGCCAGTTCCCGCCGGGCCCCCTGGTAGCTGCCGGAGGCGCAGCCCACCGCGCCGAGCAGGGCGGCCGCGCCGGCCAGCCCGGCCAGGGCGCGTGCCGCGGTGCGGCGGCTGATCGGCCGGGCGCTCCGCCGGGCGGTCACGGCGTGGGCTGCCGGACGCCGCGCGCGGTGGCGGCCTGGGCGCGGGCCCTGGGCAGCGGGGCGGGGCCGCTCATCGGCACCGCGATGCGCACGGACAGGCCGTGCGGGTCGACGCGGCGCAGTTCGAAGCGGCCCTTGCGCGCGACGACGAGGCGTTCGGCGATGGTCAGCCCCAGCCCGCTGCCGGGGGCGTGCCCGCGGGTGGACCGCCAGAAGCGGCGGGTGGCCAGCGGCAGTTCGGCGGCGGGCAGTCCTGGGCCGTCGTCGGTGACCTGGAGGTAGGCCTCGGGGCCGTCGGCGCGGACCTCGGTGCGCACGGTGGCGCCCGCCCCGGCGTGCTTCACGGCGTTGTCGATGACGATGTCGAGGACCTGGGCGAACTCCGACTCGGCCATCCGGATGGGGACGGGTTCGCCGTCGTCGGCGCTGGGCGAGGCGAGGTGCACGCCGCCGGCGTCGGCGATGTCGCGCCAGGCGTCGAGCCGCTCGGGCAGCACCACGGCGACGTCGCAGACCTCGTCGCCGGCCTCGGGCAGCGCCGGCTCGCCGGCGGCGGCCTCGCGGGGGGCGGCCAGGCTGGTGGCCTTGGAGTCGGCGAGGGCGAGTTTGAGCAGCCCGTCCATCAGGTGCTCCAGCCGCTCCACCTCGCGCAGCACCGCCTGGTAGGAGCGGTCGCGCTCGGGGGGCACCCAGCCGCCCATGGCGTCGATGCGCAGCCGCAGCGCGGCCATCGGGTTGCGCAGCTGGTGGGAGGCGTCGGCGACGAGCTGGGCCTGGGTGGCGGCGGCCTCGGCGAGCGAGCGCGACATCCGGTTGAACGAGGACACGACGTCGCGCAGTTCGGGGGGGCCGCTGGTGTCGGGCACCTCGGCGCCGGACCGGCCCTCGGCCAGGGCGCGCACGCCGCGCTCCAGATTGGCCAGCGGCCGCAGCACCCAGCGGGTGACGTAGCCGCACAGCAGCGCGCAGACCCCCATCGCGACGACGGCGCCGGTGAGCACCATGGCGTGTTTGACCGCGACGTCGGCGGCGGCCTGGTCCACCGAGGCGCGCATCACGATGGCGCCCGAGACCCCGATGCCGGTGCCGAAGGGCCGGGCGAGCAGCACGTCCTCGCTGCTCCAGGGCCAGATGGAGGGGATGTAGGAGGTGGTGCCGCCGCGCAGCGCGACGTCGATGAGGTGCGGGACCTCGTCCTGGCCGGCGTCGATGTCGCCGGCCGAGGCGACCAGGTTGCGATCGGAGTCCACCACCAGCACGTCCTCACCGTACAGGGCGTGGAAGCTGAGCAGTTCGCTCTGCAGCCGCATCGGGCTGCCGGATTCGTCGGCGTACTTGGCGAGCATGGCGAACCAGGCGAGGTCGGCGGTGCGCGACAGCTCCAGGCCCTTGGTGCGCTCGTCGGAGAGCGCGGTGAGCAGCGGCACCGCGAAGCAGGCCACGGCGACGACGGAGAAGGCGAGCAGCACTCCGAGCAGGCGACGGCGCATCACTTCTCCCCGAGCCGGTAGCCGAAGCCGCGGATGGTGTGGAACAGGCCGGGCCGGCCGGTCTTCTGGCGCAGCTGCGCCATGTGCACGTCCAGGGAGCGCGAGCCGCCGACGTAGGCGGTGCCCCAGACCTCGTCCAGGACCTGCTCGCGGGAGACGGCGGCGCCCTGGCGGGAGGCGAGGGAGACGAGCACGTCGAACTCCTTGCCGGTGAGTTCCACCCGGGTGCCGCCGACGAACACCCGGCGGGTGGCCAGTTCGATCCGCACGTCGGACACGCGCAGCTCCGAGGGCGGGGCGCTGACGCGGGCGGCGGCGCGGCGCGCCACCGCGTCGATGCGCGCCAGCATCTCGCCCGATCTGATCGGTTTGGTGAGGTAGTCGTCGGCGCCCAGCCGCAGGCCGCGGATGACCGACCGCTCGTCGCTGCGGGCGGTGAGCACCAGGATCGGCATGTCGGTGACCCGGCGCAGTTTGCGCAGCACGTCGAGGCCGTCCAGGTCGGGCAGGCCGAGGTCGAGCAGCACGAGTTCGCCGCTGCGGTGCCGGATGAGGGCGTCGGCGCCGAAGCGCAGCCGCAGCACCGTGTGCCCGTTGGCCTCCAGGAACTCCCCGATGGCGGCGGAGACGCCGTCGTCGTCTTCTACCAGCAGGATTCGCACGGCACCTTCAATCCTCGCGCCTCCTCGCACCGCCGCCGGCCCGCAGGGCCGGGGCGGTCCGCCCCACCGCCGGCCGGGGCGCGGCCGGCGGGGGCGGCCGTCGCCGAACGGCCGGCCCCCGCCGGACGTCCCCCGTGACCACGCTCGCCGCCCACACCCGAAACTACCGCGAAAGCCGCGGATCCCGCCTGTCCGAGGAGCATCCGGATGCGCGCTCGGGCGCCCGGTGGCCAGGGCCGGACGCCGGGAGGCCGACCGGGGGCGGCGCGGCGAGGGGACGACACGGCTGAACCGGTCCACATCCGGCCGCGCGGTGCGGGAGAATCGGCGCGACCGCGGCTCGCTCCGGCAGGCGTGAAAGCCGCCGGGCGCGGGTACGAGCGGTCCGTCATGATCCCCGGCACGCGGCGCGCGGGCAGGCGCGCGGACAAGGAGGTACACCGGTGGAAGTGTGGCCTGGTGAGCCGTACCCTCTCGGAGCCACCTGGGACGGCGCCGGTACCAACTTCTCCGTGTTCTCCGAGGCGGCCGAGGCGGTCCAGCTGTGCCTGTTCGACGCCGACGGCACCGAGCGCCGGGTGGAGCTGACCGAGGTCGACGGGTTCGTCCGGCACGCCTACCTGCCGCAGGTCTCCCCCGGCCAGCGCTACGGCTACCGGGTGCACGGCCCCTACGATCCGGCGCGGGGGCTGCGGTGCAATCCGGCCAAGCTGCTGGTCGACCCCTACACCAAGGCGGTCGAGGGGCCGGTGCGCTGGCACGAGTCGCTGTTCTCCTACCGGTTCACCGACCCTTCGCAGCTCAACATCGACGACAGCGCGCCGTACACCCCCAAGTGCGTGGTGGTGAACCCGTTCTTCGACTGGGGCGACGACCGCCCGCCGCGGGTCCCCTACCACGAGACGGTGATCTACGAGGCGCACGTGCGGGGGCTCACCGTGGCGCACCCGGGCATCCCGGAGGCGCTGCGCGGCACCTACGCCGGGATCGCCCACCCGGCGATGATCGAGTACCTCACCTCGCTGGGCGTCACCGCGCTGGAGCTGATGCCGGTGCACGAGTCGGTGCCCGAGCACGCCCTGGTGGCGCGGGGGCTGACGAACTACTGGGGGTACAACACGCTGGGCTTCCTGGCGCCGCACCACGCCTACGCCGCCAGTGGCACCGGCGGGCAGCAGGTGCTGGAGTTCAAGGCGATGGTCAAGGAGCTGCACGCCGCCGGGATCGAGGTGATCCTGGACGTGGTCTACAACCACACGGCCGAGGGCGACCACATGGGGCCGACCCTGAGTCTGCGCGGCATCGACAACGCGTCCTACTACCGGGTGCGCGACGACGACCGGCGCTACTACCTGGACTACACCGGCTGCGGCAACAGCCTGAACGTGCGCCACCCGCACGCTTTGCAGCTGATCATGGACTCGCTGCGCTACTGGGTGCTGGACATGCACGTCGACGGCTTCCGCTTCGACCTCGCCTCGGCGCTGGCGCGGGAGTTCCACGATGTGGACCGGCTGTCGACCTTCTTCGACATCGTGCAGCAGGATCCGGTGATCTCGCAGGTGAAGCTGATCGCCGAGCCGTGGGACGTGGGCCCGGGCGGCTACCAGGTGGGGAACTTCCCGCCGCTGTGGACGGAGTGGAACGGCAAGTACCGCGACACCGTGCGCGACTTCTGGCGGGGCGAGCCGGTGCTGCCGGAGCTGGCCTCGCGGCTGGCCGGCTCCTCGGACCTGTACCAGGACGACGGGCGCCGCCCGGTGGCGTCCATCAACTTCGTCACCTGCCACGACGGTTTCACCCTGGCCGACCTGGTGTCCTACGGGTCCAAGCACAACGAGGCCAATGGCGAGGGCAACCGCGACGGCACCGACGACAACCGCTCGTGGAACCACGGCGTGGAGGGGCCCACCGACGATCCGGGCATCACCGAGCTGCGGGCCCGCCAGGTCCGCAACCTGCTGGCGACGCTGTTCCTGTCGCAGGGCGTGCCGATGCTCTCCCACGGCGACGAGATCGGCCGCACCCAGCAGGGCAACAACAACGCCTACTGCCAGGACAACGCCACGGCCTGGGTGGACTGGGAGCGGGCGGCGCTGCCGGAGAACCAGGAGCTGCTGGAGTTCGTCCGGGGGCTGGCCGCGCTGCGCCGCGCCCACCCGGTGTTCCGGCGCCGCCGCTTCTTCCTGGGCGCCGCCCCGCACGACGAGCGGCTGCGCGACATCGCCTGGCTGAGCCCGCGCGGCACGGAGCTGGACGACGGCGACTGGGCGGACGGCCACCGCTCGCTGGTGGTGTTCCTGAACGGGTCGGCGATCACCGAGCCGGACCCGCGGGGCGAGCCGGTCACCGACGACTCCTTCCTGCTGCTGCTCAACGCCGCCCCCGGCAAGGTGGAGTTCAAACTGCCGGGCACCGCCTACGGCGAGAGCTGGGAGGTGGTGCTGGACACCGAGCGGCCCGATGTGGCGGGGCGGGCGGCGCTGCGGGCCGGGCGCCGGCTGGTGGTGTGCGGCAACGCGCTGGTGCTGCTGCGGCGCAGGCGCTGAGGGCCGCCCGCGCCGGTCCGGCGGCGGGGCGGCGTCGCGTCCGCGCCGGGCCGCTGCGACACTGGGGTGCCATGCGACAGCTGTTCCCCGTCCTGCCCGACCCGGCCGCCGACGTGGACCCGGTCGACGCCTACGCCTACCGGCTGCCGCCCGGCGGCCGCCCGTGGCTGCGCGCCAACATGGTCTCCAGCGTCGACGGCTCCGCCAGCTGGCGGGGCCGCACCGCCGACCTGTCCGACGAGGCCGACCGGCGGATGCTCGCGCTGCTGCGGGCGCTGTCGGACGTGGTGCTGGTGGGTGCGGGCACCGCGCGGGTGGAGCGCTACGGCCCGGCCCACGTCCGCGAGGAGTTCCGGCCGCTGCGGGCGGGGCGCTCGGAGCGGCCGCCGATCGCGGTGGTCACCCACCGGCTGAACATGGACCTGTCCGGCCCGCTGTTCGCGCCGGCGCCGCCGGAGTGCCGCACGATCGTGATCACCACCGGGCTGGCCGATCCCGAGGTGCTGGCCGAGGCGGAGCGGCGGGCGGAGGTGATCGTGGCCGGGGAGCGGCGGGTGGACCCGCACTTCGCCGTGGCGGAGCTGGCCAGGCGCGGCCACCGCAGACTGCTGTGCGAGGGCGGCCCGACCCTGCTGGCGCAGCTCGTGCAGGCGGACCTGCTGGACGAGCTGTGCCTGACGCTGACGCCGGTGCTGTGCGCGGGCGATGCGCCGCGGGTTCTGGACGGGCCTGCGCTGGAACGGCCGCGTACGCTGAGCACGGCCCGGCTGCTGCACAGCGGCGACACCTACTTCTTTCAGTACACGCGCGACTCCGGACGGTGACGTCCGCTGGTCGGCGGCCGTGCCGGCGAAAGCTCGGCGCGCTGCTTGTCCACTGTTTTTTCGGCCACATTGGGCCAGGGGCGGTGGGCGTGCCTCAGCGCTCAGGGGACACGAATCGCCTATGGGGACGGTGATTTCGGTCATTTGCGGTCAACCATGCGATTGGGCAGGTCGGACCCTGCGCACGCGAGGTGTGTTCCGCAGTGACCTACCCCCGCTATAACGGATGTTGACCACAAATGCGGTCTTTCTCTGCAGAAGTGGGTGGTCAGAGAGCGTTCGGCTGAGGCCGGCCCGTTCTCCCGGGGGAGTCGCGCCGCGCGGACCGGTCCGCGCAGGCGGCGACGGGAGCGCCGGCCGCGGCCTCGGCCCGACGTTCGCAACACGCAGGGCGAGAGGATGAACTAGTGCCCACGTCCGATGGCGGCTCAATCCCGGTCTACCGGCAAATCGCCGACGATCTGCGTCATGCCATTGTCTCCGACGCGCTCGAGGACGGCGCTCGGCTGCCGGGCGAGAACGACCTCATGGAGCAGTACGGAGTGGCCAGGGCGACCGCGCGCCAGGCGCTCTCCCAGCTGATCAACGAGGGCATCGCCACCGCCGTGCGCGGCTCGGGCGTGTACGTGCGCAAGTTCCGGCCGCTGCGCCGCCACGGCCAGCACCGCCTCTCCCGCGAGCTGTGGGGGGTGGGCCGGGCCATCTGGGAGGCCGACTCCGACGACCGCGGCTACACCCTGGACCAGGTCAGCGTGGCGACGGAGGCCGCGCCCGAGTACGTCGCGCGGGTGCTGGGCCTGGCCGCCGACGCGCCGGTGTGCGTGCGCCGCCGCCGCTACCTGGTCGAGGACCGCCCGGTGCAGCTGGCCACGTCCTTCCTGCCGGCCGAGCTGGTCGGCGACTCCCCGATCACGGCCGCCGACACCGGCCCGGGCGGCATCTACGCGCGCCTGGCCGAGCTGGGCTCGGAGCCGGCGCACTTCACCGAGGAGATCCGCAGCCGGATGCCGGCGCCCGAGGAGATGAAGGCGCTGAAGCTGGGCCCGGGCACCCCGGTGGTGGTCATCGTGCGCACCGCGCTGACGGCGGCGCACCGGCCGGTGGAGCTGAACGAGATGGTGCTGGACAGCTCCGCCTACGTGCTGCAGTACGACTTCGACGCCTGAGCGGGGGCGGCGAGGGGTCCGGGGGTCAGCTGCGCGGGGGGTCTGCGCGCCGGTGCTCCGGTGCCCGCCGCGCGCCCGGGGGGCGGCGGGATGCGAAGACGACCGCGCCCAGCGCCAGCACGGCGCCGCCCACCCCGGCGCCGGCCGGCAGCGGGAAGTCGCCGTCGGCGGACGCCGCCAGGGGCAGGGCGATCTCGGAGATCTCGCGGCCCAGCAGCAGCGCGGCGGCCAGTCCGGCGAGGCCGACCAGCAGCAGGACGCCGGCCAGGGCCCGGTCCGACAGGGGGCGGGGGCGGACCAGCGCCCGCCGCATCCGGCGGGTGCGTGCTTTGAGTTCGGTATCCAGCCGGTCGGCGGCGCGCTCGTAGCGGTCCCGCGTCCACAGCCGGACGTAGTGCGTCCAGGTGATCCGTAGCGGTTGGCGGTGCTGCAGTGCCATAGTCGATTCCCCGGGTCCGTCGGCAGCGGCCCTCGCCGCAATCCGGACCTGCACCACCAGACCGGGACGGCCAGGACATGACCGTTAGTAACATGGCTAAAGCACCGGGTACCCGATTCGGTCGCGAACGAACGCATGCCGGACACTGCCGGAGGTTTCGCCGCAGCTCCGGCCGCGTGGATTGGGTAGCGTCATGGCTATGAACGACGCCGAGCAGGCAGTGGCCGCCGGGGCGGGAGCCCCCGAGGGCGGCAGGGTGGTCCGCACCGAGGCGGAGTGGGCCGAGCGGCTCACTCCCGAGGAGTTCGCGGTGCTGCGGCGGGCCGGCACCGAGCCCGCCTGGAGCGGCGAGTACGTCGACACCAAGACCACCGGGGTGTACCGGTGCCGGGCCTGCGGCGCGGAGCTGTTCCGCTCGCAGACCAAGTTCGACTCCCGCTGCGGCTGGCCGAGCTTCTACGAGCCGGCCCGGTCGGAGGCGGTCACACTGATCGAGGACCGGTCGATGGGCATGGTGCGCACCGAGGTCCGCTGCGCGCGCTGCGACTCCCACCTGGGCCACGTCTTCCACGGCGAGGGCTTCCCCACCCCCACCGACGACCGCTACTGCATGAACTCGGTCGCGCTCAGCCTGGAGCCGGACGGCTCCGGCGGCCCGGCCTAGCCCCGCGACTTCGCCCCCCGCGCGGGCCCGCCACGGGTCCGCGCGCCCCGCCTCCCCCGGCGGGCGTCCCCCTCATCCGGAAAGCCGGCCTCGAAGAACGCGACCATGACCGACGTACTCGCCTCTCCCCCTGTCGCCGCCGGATCCCGCCGCCGAGCCCGCCGCCCGCGCGGCCGCCCGCCGGCGGGTCCGCCGCCGTGGCTGCTCGCCGCCGGCCTGGGCCTGGTCGGCCTGACCGGACTGGCCGGGTGCCGCCGCGACCGCCGCTGGGCGTGGGCCGCGCTGCCCGCGCTGGCGGCCGCCGCCGTACTGGGCTGGACCGGGCGCGAGCCGCGGCGGCCGGTGGGCAGCGGCCGGCTGCTGGCGCCCGCCGACGGCGTCGTGCAGGGGGTGCGGGCCGACCCCGACGGGCGCACCCGGGTGGCGACCTTCGTCGGGCCGCTCCAGGTCCCGCTGAGCCGGGCGCCGATCGCGGGCGTGGTCAGCTCGGTGCGGCGGGTGCGCGGCGGCGCGGGCGCCGCCTTCGGCTCGGCCGGCGAGCGCAACGAGCGGGTGGTGTGGCATCTGGACACCGAGCTGGGCGATGTGGAGGTGGTGCAGATCGCCGGAGCGACCGGCCGCCGGATCGCCACCTTCCTAGGCGCGGGCGACAAGGTGGAGGGCGGCACCCGGATCGGGCGGGCCAGGGCGGGCTCGCGCGTCGACGTCTACCTGCCGCCCGGGGTCACCCCGGCGGTGCGGGTGGGCATGCGGGTGCGGGCCGGGCAGACGCGGCTGGACCGCGACTGAGAACGGGCGTCCGGCCGGCGGCCGGACGCCCGGGTGAGGCGCGTGAGGCGGCGCCTAGCGGCCGTCGCCGCTCTCGGCGTGGCTGCGCGGCTCGGCCGCGTCCGGGCCGCCGGCGTCGCAGCCGGCGCGGCGCCCGCGGTACAGGCTGATGCTGCGGCTGATGACGAACCACAGCACCAGCAGCGCCACGATGCCGAGCACGGCGTTGCTGAGCAGGTCGGCGTAGGGGGCGACGATGTGCCACTGGGTGCCGAGCCCGAAGCCCAGGCCGATCCAGATGCTGTTCCACACCGTGCTGCCGATGGCGGTGTAGAGGGTGAAGCGCCACAGCGGCATCCGCTCGATGCCGGCCGGGATGGACACCAGGCTGCGCACGATCGGCACGCAGCGGCCGAACAGGACCGCGATGCCGCCGTACTTGGCGAAGAAGCGCTCGGCCTTCTCGAAGTCCTCGACGTTGACCAGCGGCATCTTCTCGAACAGCCAGCGGGTGCGCTTGGGGCCCAGGGCGGCGCCCACGCCGTAGAGCACCCAGGCGCCGACGAGCGCCCCCATGGTGGCGGCGAGCACCACCAGGAAGAAGTTCATCCGGCCCTGCTGGGAGAGCATGCCGGCCAGCGGCAGCACCGCCTCGCTGGGGATCGGCGGGAAGATGTTCTCGGCGAACAGGACGATGCCCACGCCGATCTCCCCGAGGGCGTCCATGACGTCGAAGATCCATCCGGCCACACCGGACAGGTCCTCGGTGCTCTGGGGCGCCGGCTCCGCGGCCGGCAGGGGGAGGGCGACGGACATATCTGCGCAATCCTCGTGGTCGTCGGTGGGAGGGGGCGGCGGTCGCGCTCGCGGCGGACGCCGTCCCCCGATACTGGCACACCGTCCGGCCGCACGTGACCGGACCGCAGGGCTCAGGGCAGCAGGTCCACCAGTTCGGCCAGCTCGCGGCGGCGCCCGGTGTAGAAGGGCACCTCCTCGCGCACGTAGAGCCGGGCGCGGGAGCCGCGCAGGTGGCGCATCAGGTCGACGATGCGGTGCAGTTCGTCGGCCTCGAAGGCCAGCATCCACTCGTAGTCGCCCAGGGCGAAGCTGGAGACGGTGTTGGCGCGCACGTCGGGGTAGCCGCGCGCCATCCGGCCGTGCTCGGCCAGCATGGCGCGGCGCTCGGAGTCCTCCAGCAGGTACCAGTCGTAGGAGCGCACGAACGGGTACACGCACACGTAGCCGCGCGGCTCCTCCCCGGCCAGGAAGGCCGGGATGTGGCCCTTGTTGAACTCCGCGGGGCGGTGCAGCGCCATGGCCGACCACACCGGGCGGGTGCGCCGCCCCAGCGCGGTGCGGCGGAAGCGGGCGTAGACGTCCTGCAGCGCCTCGGGGGTGGGCGCCACCCACCACATCATCAGGTCGGCGTCGGCGCGCAGGCCCTGCACGTCGTAGGCGCCGCGGGTGGTGACCTCGCCGCCTTCGCGGGCGGCGTCGAGCACGGCGGCGGCCTCGGCGGCGAGCTCCTTGCGGGCGCCGCCGTCGGCGGGCAGCGGTTCGGCCACCGAGAAGACCGACCACATGGTGTAGCGGATCAGCTGGTTGAGGTCGCGGGCCTTCGGGCGGGCGGCCTGCTGCGACGGGCCTTCGGCCGGGTTCTCGCTGGCGGTGCTCACGGGGTCCCCCTTGCTCCTTGCTTGCTGCTTGCTCGGACGGTGTCAGCGGCCGGTGCGGCCGCGGGCGGCGGCGAGCCGCCCGTGGATCTGCTCGGCGGCGGCGCGGGCGGTGCCGAGGACGGCGGGCACGCCCAGGCCCGCGTAGGCGGCGCCGCAGACCGCCAGCGCGGGCAGTTCGGCGGCGGCCGCCCGCACCCCGGCGACGCGGTCGAGGTGCCCGACGGTGTACTGGGGCAGTGCGCCGCCCCAGCGGCTCACCCGGGTCTCCAGCGGCAGTTCGCGGACGCCGACGGCGGCGGCGAGGTCGTGCATGGCCAGCGCGACCAGTTCCTCGTCGGGGCGCTGCAGCAGCCGCTCCTCGCCGATGCGGCCCAGTGAGCAGCGGACCAGCACGGTTCCGCCCAGCTGCTCGGCGAGCGCGGGCCACTTGGCGGTGCTGAAGGTGGCGGCCTTGATGGAGCGCCCGTCGACGGCCGGGACCAGGAAGCCGCTGCCGGGCAGCGGCTCGGGGAAGGCGGAGGGCCGGTAGGCGAGGGTGACGACGGCGACGCTGGCGTACTCGATCTCGCCGAGCAGCCGGGCGGCGCGGGCGCTGTGCGGGCGGAGCAGCCGGGCGGCCGGGGCGGCGGGGACGGCGAGCACGACGGCGTCGGCGTCGGTGTGCTCGGGGCGGTGGGCGGAGCCGACGGTGAGCCGCCACCCGCCGGGGGTGCGGGCCAGTTCGCGGACCATGGCCGAGGTGCGGACCCGGGCGCCGGAGGCGTCGGCGAGGGCGTCGGCGAGCCGGGCGACGCCGCCGCGCAGCGACACGAACACCGGCCCGCCGGCCGTGGGCGCCGCGGCGCGCAGTTCGGCGACGGCGCCCAGCAGGGAGCGGTGGGTGCGGGCGGCGGTGTGGATCTGCGGCAGGGTGGCGGCCAGTGATAGCCGGTCGGCGCGCCCGGCGTAGACGCCGCCGAGCATCGGCTCGACCAGCCGGTCCACCACCTCGGCGCCGAGCCGCCCGCCGACGTAGGCGGCGACGGGCACGTCGGCGTCGACCGGGGTGGCGGGCAGGGTCAGGTCGAGCCCGGCGCGGGCCAGCCCGGCCGTGCTGAGCACCCCGCTGCGGGCGAGTTCGGCGAGGTCGCCGGGGACGCCCATGACGTGGCCGCCGGGCAGTGGGCGGACCGCGTCCCTGGTCCACACGTGCGCGCTGGTGGTGCCGGGCCGCACCGTCTCGCCGGTCAGCCCGAGTTCGTCGATCAGCTCCACCGCCTCGGGCCGGCGGGCCAGCAGCGCCTCGGCGCCCTCGTCCACCTCGACCCCGGCCACCGGCGAGCGCTTCAGCGCGCCGCCGGTGCGCGGCCCCCCCTCCAGCACGGTCACCCTCGGCACGGGCCCCCCGCCCGCACCGGGCCGCCGCAGGTAGTAGGCGGCGGCCAGCCCGGCGACCCCGCCGCCCACCACCACGACGTGCGGGGCGGCCGCGGGGCCGGTGGTGGTGGCGTCATCCACAGGCCCGCCCCCCGCAGCGTCCGTTCGTCCACAAGCGGCGGTGCGCACTGGCTCCGGCGCACGGCGGCGCGGGAGAATGGTTATGGGGCCGCCCCCCTGGGGGGGAGGGGGATGTCGGCTGGGGGTGGGCCGGGCGAGGGCGCGGCTGCGCCCCGGTGTCCCCGCGGTGGGCGGGCTGGCGGCGGTTCACGCCTCCACCTTGGCAGACCTCGGCGCGGGTCGTGCACCGGGCCGGGAAACGCGGGCTTGGCGGGGCCGTCGGGTCTCGGGGCCCGGGAGGGGCGGCGGGCGGGGCGGCATCGTGTTCGAACCGAGACACGGGCGGGGCAACGTTGCGGGCGGGCCGGCGCATCGGTAGGGGCATGACGCAGATTCCCAACAACCCGGGCGCGAGAACGCCGCCCGTGCGCAACGCCGCCCCGCGGCGCGTTCCGGTGACCGCTGTGGCGGCCGTGCTGGCCGCGGCGCTACTGGCCGGATGCTCCGCGCCGGGCTCCGACAGCGCCTCAGGCGGCAGCGGCGGCGCGGTCGACCGGGCCGCCCCCGAGGCGGCCGTGGAGAACGAGGGGCAGGCCGCGGCGCCCGAGGCGGCGCAGGACTCCGACTCCGGCGGCGGGTCCGCCGAGCAGGTCGACGTGGTCGACCCCGAGCACATCGTGTACACGTCGACGGTCCGGGTGGAGGGCGCGGACGTCCGCCAGCTGAGCGTGCAGGCGCGCGGCATCGTGGCGGCGGTCGACGGCTTCGTGTCGGCCGAGACCACCGAGACCGCGCCGGACCGGCCCGCCTACGCCGACCTCAGCTTCGAGGTGCCGGTCGCCGACTACGCCGCGGTGCTGGAGCAGCTCAGCGGCCTGGGCACCCCGCTCGGCCTGGAGCAGACGGCCGAGGACGTCACCGACGAGGTCGTGGACGTCGAGAGCCGGGTGGCCTCCCAGCAGGCGTCGGTGGAGCGGATCCGCGAACTGCTGGCGGACGCCTCGACGCTGGAGGAGGTGATCCGGCTGGAGAGCGAGCTGAGCAGCCGCGAGGCCGACCTGGAGTCGCTGCAGGCGCGCCAGCGCAGCCTGCGGGACCGCACCTCGACCGGCACGATCCACCTGCACATCAGCGAGCCCGGCGCCGTGGAGGAGGAGCCCGAGGACCCGTCGGGCCTGCTGGGCGGGCTCGCCTCGGGCTGGCGGGCCTTCCTGTTCGGCGCCGACGTGCTGCTGACGGTGGTCGGCTTCCTGCTGCCGTTCCTGGTGCTGGCCGCCCTGGTGGGCGTGCCGGGCTGGCTGGGCTGGCGGCGGGTGCGCGAGGCGCGGGGGCGGCGGGAGCGGCCCGCGGTCGCCGCCGGGGCGTCCAGGCCGGCGGCGGAGACCACCAGGCCGGCTGATCCGGCGGAGTGACGGTGCGGGTGGCCGAGCCGGTCGATCCGCCCGGCTCGGCCCGCCCGTCCCGCCTTCGGCGGGCTCGTCGGCGCCCTACCGGACCGTGCCGGTGCCGGTGGGGCTCGGCGATGGGTCGGCGGTGCGCGGCGGGGGCGGAGCGACCGCCCGCCGCATGTGCGCCGACCGGCTCAGCACGCCGACTCCTCGTGCACGAAGCTCACCAGCCGGGTGAGCACGTCGGGGTCGGTGGAGGGCAGCACGCCGTGGCCGAGGTTGAAGACGTGGCCCTCGGCGGAGCGGGCCGCGGCGAGGACGGCGCGGGTGCGCTCGGCGACGACGGGCCACGGCGCGAACAGGACCGCGGGGTCGAGGTTGCCCTGCAGCGCCTTGCCGGGGTCGACGCGGCGGGCGGCCTCGTCCAGCGGCACCCGCCAGTCGACGCCGACGACGTCGGCCCCCGCCTGGCCCATCAGCCCCAGCAGCTCGCCGGTGCCCACGCCGAAGTGGATGCGCGGGACGCCCAGGCCGCCGAGTTCGTCGAAGACGGCGCGGCTGTGCGGGAGCACGTGGGTGCGGTAGTCCTGGGCGGACAGGGCGCCGGCCCAGGAGTCGAAGAGCTGCACGGCCGAGGCGCCCGCGGCGATCTGCGCCTTGAGGAAGGCGGTGCTGATGGCGGAGAGCTTGCGCATCAGCTCCGCCCACAGCTCGGGGCGGCCGTACATCAGCGCCTTGGTGTGCTCGTGGTTCTTGGACGGGCCGCCCTCGACCAGGTAGGAGGCGAGGGTGAAGGGGCCGCCGGCGAAGCCGATCAGCGGGGTGCCGTCCAGCCGCTCCACCAGCTCCCCGACGGCCTCGGTGACGAAGCCGATGTCGTCGGGCTCCAGGTCGCGCAGGGCCTGCACGCCCTCGGCGCGGCGGACGGGCTGGGCGATGACGGGGCCGACGCCGGGCTTGATGTCGAGGTCGACGCCGACGGCGCGCAGCGGGACGACGATGTCGCTGAAGAGGATGGCGGCGTCCACGCCGTACCGGCGGACCGGCTGGAGCGTGATCTCCACGATCATGTCGGGGCGCGCGCAGGCGTCGAGCATGGGGACGTCGGCGCGGACCCGGCGGTACTCGGGTAGGGCGCGGCCGGCCTGGCGCATGAACCACACGGGGGTGCGGTCGACGGGCAGGCGGCGGCAGGCGCGCAGGAAGGGGGAATCGTGCGGACTCACCCGGCCATCGTCCCACGGGTGGGCGGCGCCCGTCCGGCGGCCGCCGGATCGGGTGCGCGGCGGACCGTCCGGGCGGTGGGCGCGGCAGCGAAATCGCCCTGCCCGGCGTGGCTTGCGGGCGATCGGACGGCCGCACGCCGTAACCTCGCTGCATGCCTCCCCTGGGTCAGGTCGACGACGCCCCCGTCGCCTTCCGACGCGCGATCGCGAGCCTGCGTGCCCTGCCGGTGCGGCCGGAGGTCGTCGTGGAGGACATGCCGGCCCCGCAGCGGCTGGCGCCGCACTCCGCCGCGCTGTCCGGCGCGGTGCTGCGCGACGGCGACGAGATCGCGCTCGGGCGGCTGATCGTGCTGTACGACCCCGAGGGCACCCGCGACTGGCCGGGCCCGTTCCGGGTGGTGGCCTACATGAGCGCGGAGCTGGAGCCCGAGATCGCGGCCGATCCGCTGATCGGGCAGGTGGCGTGGAGCTGGCTGGTGGAGGCGCTGGCCTCGCGGGGGGCCGATTACACCGCGCCGAGCGGCACGGTCACCCGCGCGATCACGGAGGGCTTCGGTGAGAAGTCGGGCCAGCCCACCTCGACCGAGCTGGAGCTGCGCGCGTCGTGGTCGCCGGCGGACGAGGACCTGTCGGGGCACACCGCCGCCTGGTGCGACCTCATGTGCACCGCGGCCGGCCTGCCGCCGCTGGATGTCGCCCCCTTGCAGCCGCGCCGGCCCTCGTAGTCCGGCGGCGCGCCTGGGCCCCTGGGCGGTGCAGCACCACGCCATGTGCGATGCGGTGAACCACCCCGGACGCGAATGCGCATACGGTAGAGGCTGTGGCGGACGAGCTTGCGGCTCCGGCGGCGGAGCGGACGGACGGTGGCGGCGACGAACTTGGCGGCGCCGGCGGTGCCGGGGAGGCGGCCGCCGATGTGACGCCGCTGCTGGAGCCGAGCGAGGGGATCCCGGAGGTCGTCGCGGACGCCGGCGCCTATGCCGAGGCGCTTGAGCGGCTGGCGGCCGGCTCGGGCCCGGTGGCCGTCGACGCCGAGCGGGCGTCGGGCTACCGGTACGGGCAGCGCGCCTACCTGGTGCAGCTGCGGCGGCGCGGCGCGGGCACGGTGCTGATCGACCCGGTGGCCTGCCCCGACCTGTCGGGGCTGGACGAGGTGCTGGCAAGCGACGAGGTGGTGCTGCACGCCGCCACCCAGGACCTCCCGTGCCTGGCGGAGGTGGGGGTGCGGCCGCGGCGGCTGTTCGACACGGAGCTGGCGGGCCGGCTGCTGGGCCATCCGCGGGTGGGGCTGGGTTCGATGGTCGAGACGGTGCTGGGGCTGCGGCTGGAGAAGGGGCATTCGGCCGCCGACTGGTCCACCCGCCCGCTGCCTGAGGACTGGCTGCGCTACGCGGCGCTGGACGTCGAGGTGCTGATCGAGCTGCGCGACGCGCTGGAGCGGCAGCTGGTGGAGTCGGGGAAGCTGGAGTGGGCGCTGGAGGAGTTCGCGGCGGTGGCCTCGGCGCCGCCGCGGGAGCCGCGGGCGGATCCGTGGCGGCGCACCTCGGGCATCCACCGGATCCGCGACCGCCGCGGGCTGGCGGTGGTGCGGGCGCTGTGGAACGAGCGCGACGCGGTGGCGCGCGACCGCGACCTGTCGCCGGGGCGGGTGGTGCCCGATTCGGCGATCGTGGCGGCGGCGCAGGCGATGCCGAAGTCGCCGCAGGCGCTGGCGGAGCTGCGGCCGTTCACGGGCCGGCTGGCGCGCCGCTACCTGATGACGTGGTTCCGGGCGCTGGACCGGGCGCGTGCGCTGCCGGAGTCGGAGCTGCCGGTGCCGAGCACGCCGGGTGACGGCCCGCCGCCGGTGAACCGGTGGGCGGAGCGGGAGCCGGTGGCGGCGCGGCGGCTGGAGGCGGCGCGCGGGGTGGTCACCTCGCTGGCGCAGCGGCACTCCATGCCGCCGGAGAACCTGCTGCAGCCCGATCCGGTGCGCCGGCTGGCCTGGTCGCCGCCGCGTCCGATCGACGCCGAGACGGTCGCGGCGCGGCTGCGGGAGTACCACGCCCGCGAGTGGCAGGTGGGTCTGGCGGCGGCGCCGCTGGCCGCGGCGCTGCGGGCGGCCGAGGCGGGCTGAGGCGCCGGCCACCACCGCACCCCCGCCCGTTTTGCGGGGATAGGTCCGTTCGACTTGACGGGTTTGTCGCAGGCCCGAGCGCGGAATGTTACCTCCGCGTGATCTGGCGGGCGGCGACGGGCGGTGCTCATGGCGTTGGGGTGGCTGCGGTGGGGCGGGCAGGTCGCAATCGGCGTGCTGCCGGGTGCGGCGCTGTGGACGGCGGGCCGCCCGGTGCTGGCGGCGGCGGTGTTCGGGCTGGTGTCCTTCGGGCTGCCGCTGCTGCACTGGTGGACGGCGCGCCCCGACGGCCGCCACCGGCCGGGGCGCGGCCCGGCCGCGCAGGTCGAGCGGGACGAGCGCACCCTGGCGGGCCATGAGGAGCTGCTGGGCCCGCTGCATCCGCAGACCCTGACCGCCCGCAACAACCTGGCGGTGTCCTATCTGGCGGCCGGGCGGGTCGGCGAGGCGGTCGGCGAGTACGAGCGGGCGCTGACCTACGCCGTGCACGTGGAGGGCGCCGACCACCCCGAGACCCTGATCATCCGGCGCAATCTCGCCGCCGCCTACCTGCGCGCCGGCCGCCCGGGCGACGCGGTGGCGCTGCTGCGTCGCGCCCAGGCGGCGGCGCACGCGACCCTCGGCGAGCGGCATCCGGAGTCGCGGGGGCTGGCCCGCCAGCTGTCGCGGGCGGTGGCGGCGCTGGGGCGGCGCCGGGCCCTTCAGGCGGGTGCGACCAGCAGCTGGGTGGTGGCCAGGTCGCGGTAGAGCTCGTCGTCGCGGACGAGTTCGGCGTGGGTGCCCACGGCGCGGACCCGGCCGGCCTCCAGCACCACGATCCGCTGCGCGCTGGTGACGGTGGACAGGCGGTGCGCCACCACCATCACGGTGGTGGTCGCGGCGGCGTCCAGCATGGTCTCCTTCAGTGCGGTCTCGTTGGCGGCGTCCAGCTGGGAGGTCGCCTCGTCCAGCAGCAGCAGCCGGGGGCGGCGCAGCAGGGCGCGGGCGATGGCCACCCGCTGGCGCTCGCCGCCGGACAGGGTGATGCCGCGGTGGCCGATCTGGGTGTCCAGGCCGTCGGGGAGCCGCTGCACGAGTTCGGTGAGCCGGGTGCGGGCCACCACCGCGGCCAGTTCGTCCTCGGTGGCGGCGGGCGCGGCCATCAGCAGGTTCTCGCGCAGGGTGCCGTCGAGTACGGGCGCGTCCTGCTCGACGTAGCCGATGCCGGCGCGCAGCGCGACCAGCGGCCAGTCGGCGACGTCGGTGCCGTCGAGTTCGATCCGGCCGGCGGTGGCGGGGTAGAAGCGCTCGATCAGTGAGAACAGGGTGGTCTTGCCGGCGCCCGAGGGGCCGACGACGGCGGTGAGGCCGCCGGGCGGCACGTCGAAGCTGACCCCGTGGTGCACGGTCGGGCGGTCGTCGCCGTAGCGGAACTCCACGTCGCGGAAGCTCACCGCGGCGGGCCCGGCCGCCGCGGTGGCGGGGGCGGGGGCGCCGGTGCCGGGCTCCTCGGCGGGCAGGGTGGCGACCTCGTCGATGCGGTGCACGGCGGCGAGCCCGCTCTGCAGCTGGGTGGCGGCGCCGATCAGGGAGCCCAGCGGCCCCATCAGGTAGAACAGCAGCAGCAGGAAGGCGATCATGGAGGAGACCTCCAGTTCGCCCGCCGCGACCCGCGCGCCGCCGACGCCGAGCACGCTGAGGAAGGCGATCTGCAGGGCGAGCGATGAGGCGGTGCCGGCCAGCGCCTCCCAGCCGGCCACGTCGACGCCGCGCCGGTAGGCGCGGTGGGCGGCGCCGTCCAGCCGCCGGATCTCGCCGTCCTCGGCGCCGCTGGCCTTGATGGTGCGGAAGGCGCCGAAGGCGCGCTCCAGCACCGAGCCCATCTCGCCGACGGCGTCCTGAGAGGCGAGGATCGCGTCGCGGATGCGCGGCAGGATGAGCAGCACCAGGACGGCGATGCCGGCCAGCACGCCGGCGGTGACGCCGAGCAGCACCGCGTCCATGAAGACCATTACGATCACGGTGCCGACGATGAGCAGCGCCCCGGAGACGGCGTCGGTGAGGCTGGTGGTGGCGACCGAGCGCAGCAGGGTGGTGTCGGCGGTGACGCGCGACATCAGGTCGCCGGGCTTGAGCCGGTCGACCTCGGCGACGCGCAGCCGCAGCAGCCGCTCCACCAGGCCGCGGCGGGCGGTGAGCACCACGCGCTGCGCGACGCGCTCCATGACGTAGTGGCCGGCGGCCGACAGTGCCGCGCCGACCAGGACCAGCAGGGTGAGCCCGGCGAGCGGCACGAGGAGGGAGCCGCCGGCGGCCAGGGTGTCGATGACGAACTTGGCGGCCACCGGCTGGGCCAGCCCGGCCAGTCCGCCGGCGAAGGCGAGCACGCCGCCGGCGATCAGGACGCCCTTGTGCGGGGCGGCGTACTCCAGCAGCCGCCGCATGTTCGCTCTGGGCACGTCGTCGGCGAGCCGGCCGGGCAGGCCGTGTCCGGCGCGCGGCCCGGGCCGGTCGGCCCCGGTTCCCGGTGCCGGTGTCGTCGCGTTCGCCATCGTTCCATCGCTCCTGTCGCCGGAGGGCCGCAGGGTGCGGCCGATCAAGCGTCAACCTATATTGACTTCCGCGATGCCGTCAACCGACATTGACTCCACTCGTCCCGACGCCCCGGCCCGCACCCGGCGGGCACGGGCCGGGGCGGGGGTCGCCGTCGGGGTTACCCGCGAGTAGCATGAGGGGCGACACCGGACCCGATCCATCGGAGGGCGCATCGTGCCGCGAACCGCACGTGACGTCGTATTCGTCGACGGCGTACGAACGCCGTTCGGCAAGGCCGGCCCCAAGGGCCTCTACGCCGAGACCCGCGCCGACGACATGGTCGTCCGGGTCATCCGCGAACTGCTGCGCCGCAACCCCGGCCTGCCGCCCGAGCGGGTGGACGACGTGGCGATCGCGGCCACCACCCAGATCGGCGACCAGGGCCTGACCATCGGGCGCAGCGCCGCGGTGCTGGCCGGGCTGCCCAAGAGCGTGCCCGGCTTCGCCGTCGACCGCATGTGCGCGGGCGCGCTGACCGCCGTCACCGCCACCGGCAGCGGCATCGCCTTCGGCGCCTACGACGTGGTGATCGCCGGCGGCGTCGAGCACATGGGCCGCCACCCCATGGGCGAGGGCGTCGACCCCAACCCGCGCTTCCTGTCCGAGAAGCTGGTCGACCCCTCCGCGCTGGTGATGGGCTCCACCGCCGAGAACCTGCACGACCGCTTCCCCGCCATCACCAAGGAGCGGGCCGACGCCTACGCCGCGCGCAGCCAGGAGAAGGTGGCCAAGGCCTACGCCGAGGGCAAGATCCAGCGCCACCTGGTCGAGGTCGCGCTGCGCTCGGCGGAGAAGGGCTACGGCCTGGCCACCGCCGACGAGCCGCCCCGCCCCGGCACCACCGTCGAGGCGCTGGCCGAGCTGAAGACCCCCTTCCGGGTGCACGGCCGCGTCACCGCGGGCAACTCCGCCGGGCTCAACGACGGCGCCACCGGCGCGCTGCTGGCCGCCGAGGAGGTCGCCGCCGAACTGGGGCTGCCCGCCCGCGCCCGGCTGGTCGACTTCTCCTTCGCCGGGGTCGAGCCGGAGGTGATGGGCGTCGGGCCGGTGCCCGCCACCGAGAAGCTGCTGGCCCGCAACGGGCTGGCCATGGACGACATCGGCGTGATCGAGATCAACGAGGCCTTCGCCGTGCAGGTGCTGGCCTTCCTCGACCACTTCGGGGTGGCCGAGGACGACGAGCGGGTGAACCCCTACGGCGGCGCGATCGCGCTCGGCCACCCGCTGGCCTCCTCGGGCGTGCGGCTGCTGATCCAGCTCGCCGACCACTTCGCCGAGCGGCCCGAGGTCCGCTACGGCCTGACGACGATGTGCGTGGGCATGGGCATGGGCGGCACCGTGCTGTGGGAGAACCCGAACCACCAGGGGGGCGACAAGTGACCGGCAGCATCGGCCAGTGGCGCGAGCGGCTGGCGACCGACGACCCCAACCCCGACGAGATCGTCACCCGGGCGATCCCCCGCGACGTGGAGCTGCCCGGCGGCGCCGGAACCGCGGTGCTGATCACCCTGGACAACGGGCACGACCACACCAAGCCCAACACGCTGGGCCCCAAGGGCCTGCTCTCGCTGGCCGACGCGATCGAGGCGGCGGCCGCCCGCACCGATATCGCGGCGGTGGCCGTCACCGGCAAGCCGTTCATCTTCGCGGTCGGCGCCGACCTCACCGCGGTGCCGAAGGTGCGCGGCCGCGAGGAGGCGCTGGCCATCGCCCGCCTGGGCCACGACGTGCTGCGCAGGCTGGGCGAGCTGGACGTGCCGAGCTTCGCCTTCGTCAACGGCGCCGTGCTCGGCGGCGGCCTGGAGGTCGCGCTGCACTGCCGCTACCGAACCATCTCCAGCGGGGTGACCATGCTGGGCCTGCCCGAGGCATTCCTCGGCCTGGTGCCCGGCTGGGGCGGCGCCTACCTGCTGCCGCGGCTCATCGGCGCCCAGAGCGCGCTGAAGATCGTGCTGGAGAACCCGCTCGCGCAGAACCGCACCGTCTCCGGGGCCAAGGCGCACGAGATGGGCATCGCCGACGCGCTGTTCGAGCCGGCCGACTTCCTGGAGGAGTCGCTGCGCTGGGCGGCGCGGGTCGTCACCGGCGAGCAGGCGGTGCACCGCCCCGAGGTCGACACCGGCGCGGCCTGGGACGAGGCGGTGAACAACGCCCGCTTCATGCTGGAGGGCCGGCTGCACGGCGCCGCGCCCGCCCCGTACCGGGCGCTGGACCTGGTGGCGCAGGCGCGGACCCGCAGCCGCGACGAGGGCTTCGCCGCCGAGGACGAGGCGCTGGCCGACCTCATCCTCAGCGACGAGCTGCGCGCGGGCCTGTACGCCTTCGACCTCACCCAGAAGCGGGCCCGCCGCCCCGTGGGCGTGCCCGACGCCTCGCTGGCCCGGCCGGTGACCAAGGTCGGCGTGGTCGGCGCCGGCCTGATGGCCGGGCAGCTGGCGCTGCTGTTCGCCCGCCGCCTGCAGGTGCCGGTGGTCCTCACCGACCTGGACGCCGAGCGGCTGGAGGCGGGCGTCGCCTACGTGCACGGCGAGGTCGACCGGCTGGCCGCCAAGGGGCGGGTCTCCTCCGACGCCGCCAAGCGGCTCAAGGGCCTGGTCACCGGCTCGCTGACCAAGGACGCCTTCGCCGACGCCGACTTCGTCATCGAGGCCGTGTTCGAGCGGATGGACGTCAAGCGGCAGGTCTTCGCCGAGGTGGAGGCGGTGGTCTCGCCCGAGGCGGTGCTGGCCACCAACACCTCCTCGCTGTCGGTCACCGAGATGGCGTCGGGGCTGCGCCACCCCGAGCGGGTGGTGGGCTTCCACTTCTTCAACCCGGTCGCGGTGCTGCCGCTGCTGGAGGTGGTGCGCGGCGAGCGCACCGACGACGCCACCCTGGCCACCGCCTTCGCCACCGCCAAGGCGCTGCGCAAGTCCGCCGTGAGCGTCAAGGACTCCCCCGCGTTCGTGGTGAACCGGCTGCTGACCCTGTTCATGGGCGCGGTGATCGACGCGGTGGAGGAGGGCACCGAGCCCGAGGCGGCCGACCGCGCCGTCGCCCCGCTCGGGCTGCCGATGACCCCGCTGATGCTGCTCCAGCTGGTCGGCCCGGCCGTCGCCCTGCACGTGTCGGAGACCCTGCACGCTGCCTACCCGGACCGCTTCTCGGTCTCGGCCAAGCACCGGGCGCTGGTGGAGGCGGGCGCGACCCAGATCTACGGGCCCGACTTCAGCCTCGACCCGGAGGTGAAGCGGCTGCTGGCGGGCGGCTCCTCCCCCTCCACCGAGGACCAGATCCTGCAGCGGGCGCTGGAGTCGCTGGCCAGGGAGATCAAGTTGATGCTGGACGAGGGCGTGGTGGCCGAGGCCGCCGACATCGACCTGTGCCTGATCACCGGCGCGGGCTGGCCCTTCCACCTGGGCGGCATCACCCCCTACCTGGACGCCAAGGGGATCTCCGAGAAGGTGAACGGCGAGCCCTTCCACCCGGGCGGCCTGAAGGCCGTGTAGCGGCACGGGCCGCCCCACCGCGGGCGCCGGGGTCCCCTCCCCCGGCGCCCGCGCCCGTTCGGTGACCGGCCGAATTCGGCCGCCGCGCCCGCCACGTGCACGGACGCCCGCACTTGTCGTCATAATGACGCCATGACGGACAAGCGCAGCGTGCGCGTCTCGAAGTTCCTCTCCCGGCACCTGCGCCACTCCCCCGGCCGCATCGGGCTGCGGCCGGACGAGGCGGGCTGGGTCGCGGTCGAGGAGCTGCTGGCCGCCTGCGCGCGGGCCGGTCTGCCGATCACCCGCGCCGAACTCGACCAGGTGGTGGCCGCCAACGACAAGCGCAGGTTCGCCTTCAGCGACGACGGCACCCGCATCCGGGCCAGCCAGGGCCACAGCATCCCGGTCCGGCTCGGACTGCCCCCGGCCGTCCCCCCGCCCGTGCTGTACCACGGCACCGCCCGCAGCGCCCTGCCGGCCATCGAGCGCGAGGGGCTGCGGCCGATGCGCCGCCACGACGTCCACCTGTCGGCCGATCCCGCCACGGCCCTGCGCGTGGGCGCCCGGCACGGCGCGCCCGTCGTGCTGCGCGTCGACGCGGCCGCGATGCACGCCGACGGCCGCGAGTTCCGGGTGAGCGACAACGGCGTCTGGCTCACCGCCGCCGTCCCGCCCCGCTACCTGCGCCGCCTGGCCGACGCACCGCCCGCGAGCAGGCGCTAGAGTCGTTCCCGGCATCTGCCGACTCGTCCGGAAAACTCCCCGCCCGCGGCGAAAGGGCTCCCCGTGGACCATGCGCGCGGCCCGGGCGCCCGCCCGCCGGGTCCGCCCCGCCACGGCGGCCCGCACTGGCCGCCGCCCGGCCCCTGGCCGCCCCCGCACGGCGGGCCTGTGCACGGCGGGCCCCCGCCCGGTCCCCCTGCGGGTCCTCCCCCGCCCGGCTTCGGCCCGGGCGGGCGCCCGCCCGGCCGGCGCGGCGTCGCCCCCCTGTCGGCGTTCATCGGCACCGCCGTCGCGGCCGTCGCGCTGGCGCTGCTGCTGGTGCTGATGTGGTGGACCCCCGGCGAGGGCGCCCCCGGGCAGGCCGCGCCGCCCGAGCGCGAGCCCGGCGACCGCGGCGGGCAGACCGCCAGCGCCGCGCCGCCGCCGGTCTGGGAGTCCGCCCGCAACCCCCTGTACGCCTACGGCCCGCTGCCGTCGGTCGACTGCGACACCCCCCGGCTGTCGGTCACCTCCCACGCCTCGTGGACGGAGTTCGCCCCGGCCGTCGGCGCCTGCCTGGACGACATGTGGGGCCCGCAGTTCGCGGCGCTGGGCCGGCGCCCGGCGTCCCCCGAGTACGCCGTGGCCGACGCCGGCGCCGATTCGGAGTGCGGACCGGCCCCCGAGGACGCCCTCGGCTTCTACTGCTCGGCCGAGCACACCATCTACATCGTGGTCGACCAGATCACCGAGATGGCGGCCTTCTGGCCCGACGCCCAGGCCGAGGGGGTCTGGATCGGGCTGGTCGCGCACGAGTACGCCCACTACGTCCAGGACCGGGTGGAGATCCTCGACCACGCCTACCGGCTGGGCTGGGAGTCCGGCGAGCGCGCGACCGAGCAGGAGATGAGCCGCCGCACCGAACTCCAGGCCGAGTGCCTGAGCGCCGCCGGCCTGGCCGCCCTGGGCCGCTTCGACACCGACGACCGCGACCGCTTCAACGCGGTGCTGAACTCCGGCGGCGACTCCGAGACCCACGGCTCCACCGCCAACCGCCGGGAGTGGTTCCGCCGCGGCTGGCACATGGAGACCGTCTCCGACTGCAACACCTTCACCGCGTCCGACGCCGAGGTGGCCTGACCCGCGGGCGCTCAGCCGTCGATCGCGGCGTACAGGCCGTCCCAGCCGACGAGCTTGACCCGCTCGCCGCGGCCCAGCGACGCGGCGTGCGCCGCCTCGGCGGCGTCGATGGCGAGCCAGTCGTGGTAGCCGACGATCCGCACGCCCTTGGCGTCGAGCACGGACTCGATCGGCACCGGCTCGCCCTCGCGGGCCGCACGCAGCTCGGCGGCGTCGGCGAGCACGCAGCGCGCGGTCTCGGCGGCGTCGGAGCGGTTGGTGCCGACCACCCCGGTGGGGCCGCGCTTGGCCCATCCGGCCACGTAGTCGCCGGGGACCGGCTCGCCCTCCGGGGAGAGCACCCGGCCGGTGGTGTGGGGGACGGTGGCCGACGCCTCGTCGAAGGGGACGCCGGGCAGGGCGAGGCTGCGGTAGCCGACCGAGCGCAGCACCAGGTCGGCCGGGATCTCCTCGACCTCGCCGGTGCCCACCAGCCGCCCGTCGGCGTCCAGCTCGGTGCGCTCCACCCGGACCGCCTCGACCCGGTCCTCGCCCAGGATCGCGACGGGGCGCAGCCAGAACCGGATGTCGATGCGGCGCTCGGCGTCGGCGGGCTCGCGGTGCGCCCACTCGTCGAGCACCTTGAGGTTGGTGCGCGCCGAGCGGCTGGCGGTCAGCAGTTCGGGGCCGTTGGGGTCGAAGTCGATCTCGTCGGGGCGGACGCTGACCCCTGCGTGGTCCAGCTTGCCGAGTTCGCGCAGCTCCTTGGGGGTGAACTTGGCGTGGGCGGGACCGCGGCGGCCGATGAGGTGGATGCGGCGGACCTTGCTGCCGGCCAGGGTGTCGAGCACCGGCTGCGGGATGTCGGTGTGCCGCAGCTCGTCGGCGGTCTTGGCGAGGATGCGCACGACGTCGACGGCGACGTTGCCGACGCCGATGACGACCGCCCGCTCGGCGTCGAGCACGAAGCGGCCCACCTCCACGTCGGGGTGGCCGCTGTACCAGTTGACGAACTCGGTGGCGGCCACGCTGCCGGGCAGGTCCTCGCCGGGGATGCCCAGCCGCCGGTCGACGGTGGCGCCGGTGGCGAAGACGACGGCGTCGTAGGCGCGCCGCAGGTCGGCGCGGCTGAGGTCGCGGCCGTACTCGATGCCGCCGATGAAGCGCACACCGGGCCGCTCCAGCACCCCGTCGAGGGTGCGGGCGATCGACTTGATGTTGAGGTGGTCGGGCGCGACGCCGTACCGGACCAGGCCGTAGGGGGTGGGCAGCCGGTCGAACACGTCGACCAGGACGCCGTCGCCGCCCTGCTTGCTGAGCGCGTCGGCCGCGTAGATGCCGGCCGGGCCGGAACCGATGATGGCGACGCGGAGCACCGCTTCGGAGGTCACCCGTTCATTCTGCCGCAACGGGGGCCCGCGCCGCGGCCGGGTGCGTGAGGACGCGCTCAGCCCTCGGCGACGTCGGCCAGCTGCGGGCTGCCGCCGGCGACGCGCTCGGTGAGCTCGCGCGCGATGTCCTGGGAGGTGAGGCCGATCTCGGCGAGGATCTGCTCGCGGCCGGCGTGCTCCAGGAAGCGCTGCGGGACGCCGTAGGTGCGGACGGGGACCTCGACCTCGGCCTCGCGCAGCAGCCGCGCCACGGCGTCGCCGACGCCGCCGACCCGGCCGTTGTCCTCGACCACCGCGACCATCCGGTACCGCGCCGCCTCGACGGCCAGCTCCGGGTCCAGCGGCTTGACCCAGCGGGGGTCGAGCACGGTGACGCCGATGCCCTGGGCGCTCATCCGCTCGGCGACCTCCACGCAGGTGCCGGCCATCGCTCCGGCGCCGACCAGCAGCACGTCGTGCCGGCCGCCGGCGCGCGAGGAGCGGCGCAGCACGTCCATGCCGCCGATGTGGCCCACGGCGGGGAGGTCGGCGGCGACGTTGCCCTTGGGGAAGCGCACCACGGTGGGGGCGTCGTCGACGGCGACGGCCTCGCGGAGCAGTTCGCGCAGCCGGGCGGCGTCGCGGGGCGCCGCGACGCGCAGGCCGGGCACGACCTGGAGCACCGACATGTCCCACATGCCGTTGTGGCTGGCGCCGTCGGAGCCGGTGATCCCGGCGCGGTCGAGCACGAAGGTGACGGGCTGGCGGTGCAGGGCGGCGTCCATCAGCACCTGGTCGAAGGCGCGGTTGAGGAAGGTGGCGTAGACGGCGACCACCGGGTGCAGGCCGCCCATGGCCAGGCCGGTGGCGGAGGTGGCGGCGTGCTGCTCGGCGATGCCGACGTCGAAGCAGCGGCCGGGGAAGCGCTCGGCGAAGGGCGCCAGGCCGGTGGG
Source organism: Allonocardiopsis opalescens (assembly GCF_003002095.1). Lineage (GTDB taxonomy): Bacteria > Actinomycetota > Actinomycetes > Streptosporangiales > Streptosporangiaceae > Allonocardiopsis > Allonocardiopsis opalescens. Next base: position 167,983 of record NZ_PVZC01000010.1, read on the forward strand.
GTGCAGCATGGCCGCGGTGATCGCCACGATGTCGTCGCGCTCGGCGCCGAGCTTGACCATCTCCTCGCCGAACACCCGGGTCCACGGCACGCCCGGCTTGGAGCGCTGCACGCCGGTCTCGGGCGCGAAGGCGCCCAGGGAGTGGAAGCAGTCCTCGGCGTCGTTCTCGGCCGGGGCGTAGCCCTGGCCCTTGCGGGTGATGGCGTGCACGATGACGGGGCCGCCGAAGTCGCGGGCGCCGCGCAGGGCGTGCTCCATCGCGGCGGTGTCGTGGCCGTCGATGGGGCCGACGTACTTCAGGCCGAGGTCCTCGAACATGACCTGCGGCTGGACGGCGTCCTTGACGCCCTTCTTGATGCCGTGCAGCGCGTCGTAGAGCGGCTGGCCGACCAGCGGGGTGCGCGACAGGGCGCTCTTGACCAGTTCGAGCACCTGCTCGTAGCTCTGGGTCATCCGCAGCGAGGCGAGGTGGTGGGCCAGGCCGCCGATGGTCGGCGAGTAGGAGCGGCCGTTGTCGTTGACGACGATGACCAGCCTGAGGTCCTTGGCGCCCGCGATGTTGTTCAGCGCCTCCCAGGCCATGCCGCCGGTCAGCGCGCCGTCCCCGATGACGGCGACGGTGGTGCGGTCGGTCTCGCCGCGCACCCGGAAGGCCTTGGCGAGCCCGTCGGCGTAGGACAGGGCGGTGGAGGCGTGGGAGTTCTCGATGAAGTCGTGCTCGGACTCCTGGCGGCTGGGGTAGCCCGACAGGCCGCCGCGCTGGCGCAGCGCGGCGAAGTCCTGCCGCCCGGTGAGCATCTTGTGCACGTAGGCCTGGTGGCCGGTGTCGAACAGGATGGGGTCGGCCGGGGAGTCGAAGACCCGGTGCATCGCGATGGTGAGCTCGACCACGCCGAGGTTGGGGCCCAGGTGGCCGCCGGTGCGGGAGACGGCCGAGACGAGCGACTCGCGGATCTCGGCCGCGAGGGCGGTGAGCTGGTCGGCGTCGAGCCTCTTGAGGTCTTCGGGACTGCGGACCGACTCAAGCAACGCCACGCTCGTCATCTCCCTCGCCTGGAGCGTCTGAAGTCCTCCCGAGTCTAGAACACGCGATTCGCCCCGGGACCGAAACGCCCCTATGCGCGCTCCGGCACGTTACCCGGGCTTTCGCCCGGGTCCGGGAGGGTACCGGGCGCCGTTGCGGTCCGGTCGGAGCCGGGTCGGGGGCGCGTCCGTTCCCGGCCGGTGCGCGAACGCCGCCGGGATCGCCGGATCCGGCGACGGGCGGCGTGGGGCTAGCCCGGTGCGCGGGCGTCGCCGGGTTGGTCGGGCTCGGCCGGCGGGCGGCCGACGGCCTCGCGCACCTCGGCGAGGGCGGCGGCGATCCGCGGCAGCGGCCAGCTCGCGTTCAGCCCGCTGGGGTTCGGCAGCACCCACACGGGCGCGCCGCCGACCCGCTCGTCCTGCGGCCCGGCCGGCGCGGACGGCCGTCCGAAGGCCTGCCGGTAGGCGGTCATGCCGAGCACGGCCAGCACCCGGGGGCGCAGCCGCTCCACCCGCGCGGCCAGCGCCTCGCCGCCCGCCCGCAGCTCCTCGCGGCTCAGCTCGCTCGCCTGCGCGGTGGCGCGCGGCACGATGTTGGTGATGCCGATGCCGTAGCGGGGCAGCAGCCCCATCTCGTCGGGCCGCAGCACCCGCGGCGTCCAGCCCGAGGCGCACAGCGCCGGCCAGAAGCGGTTGCCGGGACCGGCGAAGTGGCGCCCGGTGAGGGCGGAGTGGCGGCCGGGGTTGATCCCGCAGAACAGCACGTCGAGACCGGGCCCGACGATGTCGGGGACGGTGCGGTGCAGTGCCGCCTGGAGCTCGGCTTCGGTCGGGCGTGCCACGGCGGCGACCCTACCCGAGGCGGAACGGGTGCGCGGGGCCGGCCGCCGGGTGCCGCCGTGCTCCACCACGGCGGCGTGCGCCGGGCCGGGTGGCGCCGCTCACAGCAGCGCGCGGGCGGCCAGCACGGTGGCCGACAGCGCCGATACCGCCAGCAGCGCCGTCCTGGTGCGCCCGCCGTCCAGGTAGCGGCGCAGCGGACCCGCCAGCGCGAAGCCGGCCAGCAGGAACGGCAGCAGCCACAGGCCCGCCACCACCTCGTCCCAGCTGAGCTGCCCGGCCACCGCCAGCGAGGCGATCGACAGCGCCGTGCCGAGACCGAGGAACGCGCCCAGCGTCGCACGCACCTCGGGCCCGGGGGCGTGCTGGTAGAGCAGCGCCACCGGGGGTCCGCCGATGGAGGTGGCCGTGCCGAACACCCCGGAGGCGGTGCCGGCGGCCACCAGGGTCGCCGGGCTCCGCCGGATGCTGGGAGCGGTGACGCTGAGGATCACCGCGGTGAGGATCACCCCGGCCACCAGCAGGTCCAGCAGCGTCCGCGAGACCATCGCGACCACCCACACCCCCGCCACCGTGCCGGCGATCCGCCCCGCGAAGGCCCACCGGATCCCGCGCCAGTCGATGTGCGCCATCTCCCGCCCGGTGGTCAGCAGCGGCAGCGAGAAGGTCACGATCAGCATGGCGCCCGGCATCAGCTCAGGCGCCAGCAGCGTGAGCACGGGCGCGGCGATCAGCCCCACCCCGAGCCCCACGCTGCTCTGCACGAGCGACCCGAGCAGAACGGCCGCGCCGGTGATCGCGATGATTGCCCAGTCCGCCACAGCGACCGAGCTTAGCGATCGCCCCACTTCCCGATCACAGGGTGATCCCATGTATGGCGCCGCCGGGCCCCTGACCCGCGCACACGCCCGGGACCGGACCGGCGGCGCCTCGCGGCGTACGCCCGTTCGACCGGCACGCGCGAACGGACCGCAGCGGTACGCGGAACCGCCGGCCGATCACCGAAACGCGATCGTCACGGTCGCGGCGGGCGGCGGAAACGACCGCTCTCTACGGTCGAGCCGTGGAAGCGGGAAGGTGCTCCGAGGCGCCCCGGGCGGTGCCGCCGCAAGCGTCGGGGGACGCGCGCACGCGGCGGGCGCCGCTCGGACGCGCCCCGGGCCGGATGCCCCGCGCGGTCGGACGGGGGCCGACCGCGCGTCCGGCCTCGCACGGATCCCGGCCGGCGCCCGAGCCGCCGTTCACTCGGCCGGGAAGCGCCCCTCGTTGATGGCGACCTTCTCCCTCAAGGCCGCGTCGAGGTCCACGTCGAGGACGTCGGCGAGGCGGAGCAGGTAGCTGAGGACGTCGGCCATCTCCATGCGGACGGCGTGGGCCTTGGCGGGGTCGTGCATGACCTCGGCGGACTCCCGCGGGTCGAGCCACTGGAACTCCGCCGCGAGTTCGCCGGCCTCGCCGGCGAGGGCCATGGCGAGGTTCTTGGGGGTGTGGAAGCGGCCCCAGTCGCGCCGGTCGGCGAAGTCGGCGAGCAGCTTCTGCAGGTCGGGGATGCTCATTGGGACAGGTCTACCACCGATCCGCGCCCGGTCCGGCGCCCGGTCCGGGATGCCCGGCCGGGTGCGGGCGGCGGGTGTCGGAGGGCGGCGCTAGAGTCGCGCCGTGACCATTGGGCAGATCGTGGACGCGAACGACGAATCGGCGCCGCTCGGCGGCTTCCTGGCGGCGCAGGAGCCCGCGTGGCTGGCCGAGCAGCTGCTGCGGATCGCCGACGACGATCCGGTGGTGCGGGTGCGGCTGCTGGGCGCGGCCGGTGCGGACGGCGCGGTGCCGGCCTGCCGCGAGCTGCTGGAGCGCGCCGTCACCGGCTTCGTGCCGTACGTGGACGACGACGCGCTCCACGTGGGCGACGGCGGCTGGGAGCGGCTGGAGCGCGCCCTCGGCGCGCTCGAGGACCTGATCGAGTACGGCTATGCCGCCGAGGTCGCCCGGCTGGCGGCCGAGGCGGTCGAGCTGTACGAGCGGACCCACGGCGACGCCGAGGGCGAGCACGGCGAGCGGCTGGCGGAGATCGCCGAGTCGGCGGCCGGGCCGGCCGGCGGCTGACCGGTCCGCCGCGGGGCGGGGCTCAGTCCGCGTCCGAGCGGGACCGGATGAACGCCTCGATCCCGTCGAGCATGCGCTCCAGGCCGAAGGCGAAGACGTCGTCGGCGTCGGGGAGCCCGTGGACCAGGCCGCTGCGGGCCACGTGGGGGAAGCGGCGGAAGTCGACCCTGCGGCCCAGGAAGTCCACCTGGGCGGTGAACCATTCGGCGGCCTGGATGCTGTCGCGCCGCTCGGCCTCGGCGATGTCGCCGGCGGTGCGCGCGACGCCGCGCACGTAGGCGTCGACGGTCTCGATGACCATCACCTTCTCGCGGCCGTCCAGGTCCGTGTCGTCCAGGACGCGCAGCGCGGAGTCGTACCACGCCATCAGGTTGGGGCCGGGCAGCGGGCGGACCGCGGCCACCTGGAGGGCCCAGGGGCTGCGCCGGAACCCGATCCAGTCCTCGTGCGCCCAGGCCGTGAACTTGGCCCGCCAGTCGCCGGGGACGGTGTGCGGCAGCGCGGCGTCCGCGGCGACGGCGTCGAGCATGAGCGCGAGCAGCTCGGTCTTGCCCGGGACGTAGGTGTAGAGGGTCGTGGTGCCGACGCCGAGCCGGGCGGCCACCCGCCGCATGGACAGCGCGGCCAGGCCCTCGGCGTCGGCGATCTCGATCGCCGCCCGCACGATCCCGGCCAGTTCCAGCCCTTGGCGCGGGCCCCGGCTCGGGCGGGGCGCGTTTCCCCACAGCAGCTCCAGCGCGCGGGTGGGGTCCTGGGCACTCATGTCGGTCGTCATCTTGACTCATCCTAGGAACTCCGCATAGCGTTCGGAGTATTGAAACTCCGAACACTGTTCCAGGTTTTCCGACCCGGCCTCGAGAAGGGGGCACCGATGACGCAGACGGGTGAGCCGGCCGCGCGGGCGGTCCGGCGTGGGGCGGTGCGGCCCGGGGAGCGCGTCCTGGCACCCGACCTCGCCCGGGGGGCGATGCTGCTGCTGATCGTGCTGTCCAACACCACCTTCTACCTGTGGGCGGCGCGGTACGGGCCCTCGGGCTGGCATCCCGTGGACGGCTCCGCGCTCGACCGGGCCGTCCAGTTCGCGATGATCGTGGGACTCGACCTGCGGGTCTATCCGCTGTTCGCCTTCCTGTTCGGCTACGGCATGATGCAGCTCTTCCTGCGCCAGACGGCGGCGGGCACCTCCGAGCGCGCGGCCGCGGCGCTGCTGCGGCGGCGGAGCCTCTGGCTGCTGGTGTTCGGCTTCGCGCACGCCGCGCTGCTGATGGCCGGCGACATCCTCGGGGTCTACGGCCTGCTGAGCCTGCTGCTCGGCGCCCTGTTCCTGCGCCGTGCGGAGCGCACGGTGCTGGTGTGGGCGGCGGTCGGCGCCGCGCTGATGCTGGTGCTGCTGGCGTCCACGGTGCTGTGGCTGCTCTCGGGCTCGCTGCCGGCCGGGGGCGGCGCGGCCGAGCCGTCCTTCGCGCTGTACGGGGCCGACGAGTCCGATCCACTGGCCGCGGCCGCCACCCGGCTGAGCACCTGGGCCTCCCTGCTGGTCACGGCGCCGCTGGGGATCACCTTCGAGGTGGCGATGCTGCTGGGCTTCTGGGCGGCGCGCCGGCGGGTGCTGGAGGAGACCCACCGCCACCTCCGGCTGCTGTGGGGCGTGGCCGTGGCCGGGATCGCGCTGGGCTGGCTGGGCGGCCTGCCCGCGGCGCTCGCGCACGTCGGCGTGTTCTCGGTGCCGGCGGCCGCGCTGGGGGATTTCGGGCCGATCTTCCTGATCCAGAGCTACACCGGCCTGCCGGGCGGCCTGGGGTACGTCGCCGCCTTCGCGCTCGTCGCCCACTACCTGCCCTCGCGGCTGCGCTCGACGGTCCCGGTGGTGGCGGTGGCCGCCGTGGGGCGGCGCTCGCTGTCGAGCTATCTGGCGCACTCGCTGCTGTTCTCCCCCGTCCTGGCCGCCTGGGGGCTCGGGCTGGGGGCGGCGCTGAGCAGCGCCACCATGGCGCTGTATGCGGTGGCGGTGTGGGCGGCGACCGCCGCGGCGGCCTACGCGATGGAACGTACCGGGCGGCGGGGGCCGGCCGAGGTGCTGCTGCGGCGGCTGGTCTACCGCGACGCCGAGCGCAGCGCGGCCCCCGCCGGCCCTGGTGCGGAGTCCAGACCGGGCTAGCACCCGCGCAAGGCCGGGTGCGGGGGCGCTCGCACGCCCGTCCGTCTCCGCCCGGGTGCAGTTCGGCACTCGCTTCCGCATCCGGCCAGATGTACCGACATCTCTACGGATTCACCGTCTCGTCGCGGGATGATGGTGTCCCCGACACGTGAGGCCGGTGGATGGCACGAACCCGCGGCAGACGGCGTCCACGCCGACGTCAGCGCCGCCGCTCGCGCGGCGCCTTAAGCGAGTTGCGGGCGGCGCTGGCCGCCTTGGCCCTGCTGGCGGCGGTGGGCCTGGTGGTGTGGGTCGCCGGCAACTGGGCGCAGGTTTGGCCGTGGCTGGCGGGCGGCGCCGGGGTGGCACTGCCGCTGGCCGCGGCGCTGCTGGTGCTGTGGCGGCGCGAGCAGGCGAACCGGCGCCGCTGGTGGCTGCGCGCGAACGCGAATCTCGGCCGGATCGACGCGATGCCCGGCATCGCCTTCGAGGTCTACGTCGCCGAGCTGCTGCGGCGCGACGGCTATACGCGGGTGGTGGTCCACGGCGGCGCCAACGACGGCGGGGTCGACATCACCTGCCGGTCGCCGGACGGCCGGCCCGTCGCCGTCCAGTGCAAGCGCTGGCGCTCCCCGGTGCCGGCCCACGAGATCCGCGACCTCCTCGGCGCGCTGGCCAGCACCCACCGCGGGCATGTCGGCGTCTTCGTGACCAGCAGCCGCTTCACCGGGCCCGCGGTCCAGGCGGCGCACGGCTCGCCGGTCGTGCTGGTGGACCGGGCGTCGCTGGCCCGCTGGATCGACCGGTCCCCGCCCGCGCTACCGGCCCGGTGACCGGCTCCGGCGCCGGTCCGGCCGGGCCGGGTGCCCTCGCCGGCCGGGCCGCCGCTCACGGGTGCAGCGGCAGCCCCTTGAAGGCCGCCGACACCGCGTTGCGCGGCCCGTATACGGCGATCCCCACCAGCCGCAGCTGCTCGCTGGGCACCGCGCGCACGGCCGCGCGGTTGTCCTCGTCATTGTCGGTGCCGAACAGCTCCTCGGTGTAGACGCCCACCCGCAGTCCGCGCCCAAGCGCCCTGTCGCGGGCCCGGGCCAGTCCGGTCGCGTCGGCGAGGTGCACCAGGACAGGCTGCCCGATCATCGGCAGGTAGCGGACGCCCGAGGCGTCCTCGTAGGGCTTGCCCACCAGTCCGTCCACCTCACCGGCGACACCCCCGGCGAGGAAGGCCGTCACATTGAGCCGCTGCCACACCGCCAGGTCGTCCCGGACGGCAATGGCGATCTTGGTCTCGAAGCGCATGCGCCGATCATGGCGCCGGACCGGCCGGGGGTCTTGAACGCTGGTGCGCTGGTCCGCCCCAGCGCCGTGGCCGTGTTCTCGGGCGGTCGCGCGCACCGCCTGAGCAGCCCGCCGGTGCGCGCGACCGGTGACCGCTCGCCGTCACCCGGTCGCGCTAGTGTGACGCGGTGAGCGAGGACGCCCCCGCCTGGGCCTACGAGCGGGCGGAGCTCCGCCCGTACGACCCGCGGTGGGCGGTGCGCGCGGCGGCGGAGTGCGAGCGGCTGGGCGATCTGCTGGCGCCGTGGCTGCTCTCCGGTGTGGTGCACATCGGTTCGACGGCCGTGCCCGGGCTCGCCGCCAAGCCGGTCATCGACCTGATGGCCTCCGTGGCCGATCTGGACACCGCGGTGGGCCGGGCGTCCGAGCGGCTCGCCGCCGACGGCTGGTGCCTGGTGCCGCCGGACCTGGACCGGCGGAGCTGGCGGCGCTTCTTCGTCAAGCCGGACCCGTCGGGCCGTCGCCGCCAGGCGCACCTGCACCTGATCCGGGCCGGACACCCGCGGTGGGCCGAGCAGGTCCGCTTCCGCGACGCGCTTCGCCGCGACCGCCGGCTCGCACAGAGGTACGCGGACCTGAAGCGCCGACTGGCGGAGCGGCACGGACACGACCGCGAGGCGTACACGGCGGCCAAGGCGGAGTTCGTGGCGAGCGTCCTGGCGGAGCACGGCCGTCCCGGCACGCCTCGTTGACGGACGGCGCGGTGGCCGGGTCCCGAGGCGGCGGCCGCGTATCACCGCCAGGCCGTCCACGGCCTCCGTCCGTTCCCGTCTACCATCCATGAGCCCGGGACGTGGCAGGAGGTGGAACCGATGACGGCAGGCCGCGACTGGGTGCGGTACTGGCGGGATCCGGGGCGGCCGCTGGAGGCGATGGCGGCCCACTTCGAGCGGCACGTCTACCACCGGCACAGCCACGACGCCTACTCCTTCGGCGTCACCGAGGAGGGCGCGCAGGCGTTCAGCTGCCGCGGCGCGGCGCACACCAGCGCGGCGGGCATGGTGATGGCCTTCAACCCCGATGATCCGCACGACGGCCGCGCCGCCGACGCGCTCGGGTTCACCTACCGGATCGTGCACATCGGGCCCGACCTGATCCGCGCCCTGCTCGCCGACGTGACCGGCGGAGCTGCCGCGCTCCCGCTCTTCGCGCGTCCCGTCGTCCACGACCCCGTGCTCGCACGCGCGCTGCGCCGCCTGCACAGCGCGCTCCTCGGCGGCGCCGACACCCTGCGACGCGATGAAGAACTGGCGGCCGCGGTCGCCGCCATGGTGCGCCGCTCCGCCACCCGCGGGCTCTCGGCGCCGTCCCCCGCCGCCGACGCCGACCGCACGGCCGCCCAGGTCCGCGAGCTGCTGCACGAGCGGATGCCGGCCGACATCACCCTGGACGAGCTGGCGAAGGGCCGCAGCCGCTTCGCCGTCTACCGCGACTTCCGCGCCCGCTACGGCATGGCGCCCAGCGACTACCTCCGCCAGCTGCGGCTGCGCGCCGCACGCGCGCTGCTGGCCGCGGGAGTGCCGCCCGCCGAGGCGGCCGGCCGCGTCGGCTTCGCCGACCAGAGCCATCTCACCCGCTGGTTCGGCCGCTACTACGGGATCACCCCGGCCGGCTACGCCCGCGGCCGCGCCTCCGTGGCGAGCCCGAGGTAGGCGAGGAACTCGGCTTCGCCGATCAGCTCGATGGCCTGCCCCTTCTCCCGGTACGCCTCGGCCTGGCGCTGCTTGCCGGTCGGGCCGCCCAGTTCGGCGCGGCCGATCACCAGGATGTCGGTCTTCTTGGTGACGTTCTTGGCCGGCCGTCCCCCGGCCTCGGCGATCCGCTGCCAGGCCTCGGGTTTCGGCATGGAGGCGAGATCACCGGTGACGCACACCGTCCGCCCGTACAGCGGGCCCGCGGGGTCGGCGTCGGCGACCGGCTCCGGCAGGGGGGCGCGCGCCTCCGCCTGCCACTGGTCGTACCGGGCCGCGCGGCCGGCGCCGCCGGGCGCGGCGGCCGGACGCGAGGGCGCGCCGCCGCGCCCGGCGGCCAGCCTGGACATCGGCCCCAGTCCGGTCAGCGATGTCGCGCCGTGCGTGCGCAGGGCCGCGAGCATGATGTGCGCGGCCGCCTCGGCGTCGGCGTCGGCGCTGTGGTGCCGGCGCAGCTGGTGGCCGATGTGGGCGCAGACGGTGGGCAGCTTGTGGTTGGGCAGCACCGACCAGGTGCGCCGCGCGACGGCGAGCGTGCACGCGTAGTCGACGTCCGGCCAGCCCAGCCCGGTGTGGCCGCACGCCGTCCTGAGCACCCCGATGTCGAACACCGCGTTGTGCGCCACCAGCGGTGCGCCCCGGTTGAAGGCGAGCAGCCGCTCGAAGACCTCGGGCCATTCGGGCGCCCCGGCGACGTCGTCGGCGGTGATGCCGTGCACGGCGATGTTGTACGGCGAGAAGAACCCGACCCCCCGCGGCGGCCGTACCAGGCTGGTGAAGCGGTCGACGAGCCTGCCGTCTTCGACCCGGACCGCCCCGACCGAGCACACGCTGCCGCGGTCGTGGTTGGCCGTTTCGAAATCGATCGCGACCCAGGCCCCGGACAATGATCGACACCGCCCGTCATGTAGTTGACTGTTGGACTGCTGTTCGACTCTATCGCCGCCCGGCGGTACCGCGTCGGCGTTTCCGCGCGGGCGGCACGACATACGGAGGACTCATGCTGTTCGGGGCAGAGCACGTGCGGCGCTACCGGGAGACCGACGGCGCCGAGGGGCATGACTGGCAGAACACGACCGTGCTGCTCCTCACCACCACCGGGCGCAAGACCGGCCTGGAGCGCACCACGCCGCTGATCTACCAGACCGACGGGGACGACTACGTGGTGGTCGCCTCCAACGGCGGCGAACCGGACCACCCGCTGTGGTACAAGAACCTGGTCGCGGACCCGAACGTGACGGTGCAGGTCTGGGGTGACCGCTTCGCCGCGGTGGCGCACACCGCCGACGCCGAGGAGAAGGCTCGGCTCTGGCCGAAGATGACCGCGACCTGGCCCGCGTACGACCAGTACCAGACCAAGACGGACCGCCCGATCCCGGTGGTCGTCCTGCGTCGCGCCTGACGTCGGCGAATCGCGCCTCGGAACCGTCCGGCGGACGGTTCCGAGGCGCTTGCGCTGCCCAGGTCGCACGCGAGGAGCCGGTCGATGCCGTCCGGACCGTGCCCGGTTCCGGGCCGGCCCGCCGACGAGCCGTCGATGCGGCCGTCTGGACCCTTCCTCGCACCGGCCGGGCCGAGACGGTCGTACGCGGGCGGACCCGCCATGCCCGGAGGGGGACCGTCGCCGGGCTGCTGCGGCCGGGCGTAGGTCGGATTCAACGGGCCACTGAGCTGGTTCAGCGCGTACACGATCCTGATGTGCACCGCAGTGGCCAGCCGCGGCACAGGTCGGCGTACTGATCCGCCACCCGCTGTCGGGAGGTGCGTGCGTACACCGCACCTGTTTCCGCCCGGTCGGACCCCGTGCGTGCACGGTTCTGGCCACCACCTGATGTGCACGGACTCCGGCTCGGTACACCGCACAGCCGTCGTCCTTGGTCGGCCAGATCCCGCGTAGCCCGGACAAAGGGCCGCGCTCCCGCACGCCACAGCGGCCGAGGCCGACGCCTCCCCCGACCGGCCCGCCATGACGGCGTGCCGATCGGAGACTCGCGCATCAGCAGGCCACGGTGCTCCCGAACCGACGCTGCGACGGCCCCGGCGTCGTACTCGAACATGTCAGCGAAGCCCGGCACGGCCGGCCGGAGCCACCCGAGAACCGTCCCTCACCTGCGGTGACGAGCCGCGTTCACTCTCCCCCGCGGCCCCCGCTCTCCACCGCACGGCCGCCGCCTCCACGCGAGGGCGGCTCGTGTCGGCGGTCGCTGTCCCGCCGTCGCCCGCGCATCCCGACAGCCGGTCCCGCACCCGCACCCGCATGGAGTGGAGCCGCGTCCGATCAGCCCGCCACAATGATCACGCAATTGAGTACGCACTTGGGAACCGCTCCATGATCCACGGCGTCGATATACGCGTTCACCCCTTTTGGACGGAGAAGTGAATCATGGCCACTCCCCTGCCCGCCGAACTCGTCACCGTTCGCGTGCTCCTTTTCGTCTTCGCCGGGCTGACGGCGGCGCTCACACTCCTCGGCATCGCCCTTTCCGGCGCGGACGCCTACACGCTCGGCTATTTCACCGTGTTCGCGGCGCCCGGCGCCATCGCGCTCGCGCTCGCCCTGCGCCTCCCGAAGGGCCGCCGCCCGCTGTTCTGGAGCATCATCGCCTGGTCAGGGCTTGTCCTGCTCCTCGCGCTGTCGAATCTGGCCGAGACGCCGAGCGCGTTCGTGCAGATGCTCATCCCAGGGCTGACGCTCTACTTCGTCACCCGCAAGAAGCCCCGTGCACGGCTGCGCTGATTTCCGCCGCATCGACACCGGTCGAAGCCTCGCGCACAGCGCGCCCTTCCTGACCTGATTCCGGCCGCGGCGACCGCGGCCACCGCTTCCCGTTCTCGTCCCGGCGCGCACAATGCGCCGCCCGCTCTGTTCCGCATGCCCGGACAAGTGCGTACTCAGTCGAGTGAGGTTCCGATGCGACGACGTCCCCGCGCCGACCGCGGCGCAAGCGCCGTGGAGTACGCGGCTCTGATCGTGTTATCGGCCGCCGTCCTGGCGGCGCTCTCCGGAGTGTTCGCCCCGGTCGGGCCCTCCGTGGCGGACGCGGTCGAGCGCCTGTTCAATCCGGGTGCCGCCCCGTCCGACCTGGCCGGAACCGACCCGAATGCGCCCCCGACGGACGACGGCGCCGCCCCGGCCGTGAGCGGCCCAGGGTCGCCACCCGACCTCGGCGGCTTGGCGGCCGACTTCACGTCCGGGCTGGTGAACGGCCTCGGCGCGTCGCCGACCACCCCGCCGGACGGCGGCGAGCCATCGCTGCCGACCTGGGACGACTACCTGGACCGGCTCGGCCGGGCATTCCCCGCCTTCGTCTCCGGCGTCGGCGGCGCAGCCCTGGACGAGCTCGAGTCCACGATCGACATGCTCACCGACCCGGTCGGCTACGTCGTCGACACCACCACCGCCGTATACGAGCAGTGGCAGCGGCACAACTCCGAATACGCCCCCGACGCCGCCGCCCGGTACGCCGAGGGCGACTACCTCGGCGCCCTGTGGGAGAGCGCCGTCGGCGCCGCCGACTGGCACTTCGTCTCCGCCCCGTGGAGCGCCGGCGGACTGGCCTCCGGCCTGTTCAACAGCATCATCGACGAGGAGGTCCGCTCGGGCTGGACCGAAGCCGGCTGCCACCGCCTCGGCGCCGGCATGACCACCGAGGAAGTGGCCCGCTGCAACGAGGTCATCGGCCGCGTCGGCTGGAACCTCGGCTCCTACTTCATCCCGGGCGCCGGCTGGATCACCAAACCGGCCCGCCTCCTCGACATCATCTCCGGCACCGCCCCCACAACCCGCGGCGACGACGAACCCCCGTCCGTCGCCGCCCCAGACAACCGCCCGGACGAACGCCAGGACGCAGGCGATGCCCCACAGGGCGAGCAGCACCAAGACGACCGCCCCGGCTCCGCCTGCCGGACCAACAGCTTCGTGCCCGGCACCCCGGTCCTACTGGCCGACGGCTCCACCACCCCGATCGAGGACATCACCGTCGGCGACCTCGTCTGGGCCGCCGACCCCCTGACCGGCGAACAGGGCCCCCGCGAGGTGACGCACCTGATCACGGGGACCGGCCAGAAGCACCTGGTCTCCATCACCGTCGACACCGACGGCGACGGCCACGGCGACCAGACCATCACGGCCACCGACGAGCACCCGTTCTGGCTGCCGGAGGAGCAGGAGTGGGCGGAGGCAGGTGAACTACGTCCCGATCGCCTGCTTCAGACATCGATCGGCGACCACGTTCGGATCACCGAGACCCGGCAATGGATGCGACCAGCGCAGACGGTGCACAACCTGACAATCACAGATCTCCACACATATCACGTCGGCCCGGCCAGAGAAGCAGTCCTGGTACACAATGCCGCCGCCGAGTGCCCAACGGATGAACCCGAAAGTCCGTCATCCGCGAGGCCAACCCCATCGACAGCGGCTCCGATCCAGGTGGGCGAGCCTTATTACCATAGAATCGAGACGGAACATGGTGCCATGGAGATAATCGCTGAGACCTCAGCCGACGGAACGACACTCCACTTCTCCGATCTGGCACTTTATCCTGCCGACTCACGAGAACTAGGGCGCGGCGACCTTGGAGTCGCCGGTGCGGCCCGTCTGCTACGAGAAATACGACAAGTTATCGGCCCTCAAGCAGCCAGACAGGGGTTCACCGAGATACGTGTGACCGCCGTCCGAGCAACTGGAAATGTCGGCCATCAAGTCGACTTCACGATTCCGATTCAGCACTGAGGACACCATGCCAACGAGCAGTCCAGACGATGCGCACGACTCTGCCGCACACGAGCCTGCCGAAATGAGAACGGATGACGAAGACCTTATTCGCACAGCGCGGGAATCAGGAGGCTCGGTCGTCCAATGCATCAAGACACTGATCGAGGTGAGAGGCTACTCAGTCGCCCGAGCCAAAGAGGTCGTACATCGCAGCGAGACCTGGGCCGACGCACTGCAAGCACATGAGCGGTTCCATGAATCCATCGAGGAAGCCACGAGAAGGGAAACAAACTCATAGGGAGCTCTTCCTTCCACTATCCGCAGGAGTGGGCACGGGGCCGGCACATCCGCGGGCGAGGACGGGATCGGGTACGGACTGGCATGGGAGCACGGATCCGGCCATGTCGTCGCGGCGTCCGTTGACGCGGAGACGGTGCGGCGGCACAGCCTCTTTTGCGACAAGTGGGGCATCCGCCAGTACGCGCCGGCGGAGCCGCCCGAGGGCAGTTGGCACCTCTGCTCGATCGGTCGCGAATCAGGCGGGAAGGCGGATGACCAGTGAGCACTGATTCGATCGGTGACGCGCTTCTCGGCCTGGATGGACAGCAGCGCCCGCGTCTCGAATCGCAGCCACTACACAGGAGGACGCAATTGGTCGACAAGGAGTTGCCGGTGAAGATCTCCGCAGAGGACAAAGAGCTGACCGAAGCGATTCCAGTCCAGGTCAATCCTCAATACTCATCCAATATATATAACCTGCTCATGAGTTGGCAGGGTCATGTCGCCAGGATCAGAAGTGAACTCGACCTTCCCGACTCGGATACGTCGATCTGGGGCGTTCACGACCTGAAGGCGACTCTGATCATTCGCGACTTCAATGAGAGACCCCTGGGACTGATCGAATCCAGTACACGGGAGAAGGTCGAGGCAATATTGAGCGAAATCGATCAACTGTTCAGATCCTACACGGAAGAAGATCCGAGAAATATGATCGACTATATCGACAGCGACGAACCGGATCCTGGACGAGGATGGTGGTGGAATCGGATCCCAGTTCGAGGTCCGATCCGCAGAGAACTGGACGTGATATACGGCCGGTTCCAGCGCCGCATCTGACAAGAATGGGGGCGCAGCGAGTCCGTTCCCGCAGTTCTCCGGAATGGGCCGGAAGGGTTGTGATCGTGGATGTCTGACGCCCGGATTCCGGTCCTCCAGCCGCGGGCCTGGCCCACTGATGCACGGACTGCGGAGGCGCTCCGGATTCATCTTGAGTGGCGGGCGGCCGGTGGCCGCTCTGGACGTGAGCTGGTCGGAGATCCGGAGTGCGACTTCCGGGGTGCGGACTTGTCCGGACTTGATCTCGCGTGGTTGCACCTGTGGGGTGTGAACTTCGCCGGGGTCAGGATGGTCGGGGTCGACCTGTCCAAGGCGCAACTGGTCGGCGCGATCCTCGACGGCGCGGATCTGAGCGGAGCGCGACTGGTCAAGACCGAAGCGAACTCGTGCCTCGCACGTGGGACCGTGTTCGCGGACACCGACATGCTCGGCATCCGCATGAACAACGCCGAGCTCCGCGACGCGAGCCTGCGACGCGCTCGACTGAACGGAGCACATCTGTCCCGGTCCGATCTGCGCGGCGCCGATTTCCGGGGGGTCGTTTTCGGGCCGCCCGGCCCTGGGGGCCGCACCGTTGTGACCGAGGCCCGCGTGGACGGATGCCGCGTGGAGGGGGCCGGCGGGTCGGTGCGTGGCCCGGTGGACGTCCAGGACTCGGGCGGTGGTGAGCGTGTGCTGAT
The DNA here is from genome assembly GCF_003002095.1 of Allonocardiopsis opalescens. Classification (GTDB taxonomy): domain Bacteria; phylum Actinomycetota; class Actinomycetes; order Streptosporangiales; family Streptosporangiaceae; genus Allonocardiopsis; species Allonocardiopsis opalescens. Next base: position 183,628 of record NZ_PVZC01000010.1, read on the forward strand.
CGGCGGTGCGCGGCTGGTCGCGTGGTTCGCCGAACGGGGCGCTGCCGAAGTCCACGTCGAAGAGTGACGACGGTCGCCGCTAGCAGTAGCGACGCGCCCGGGCCCGACCTTGCCGCGTTGATGCCGATTTCCCGCTGAGACGCCCCAGGGCCGCCCCGGCCGGATGCCGGGGCGGCCCTGAGGGCCCTTGCGGGTGTGCGGGTTACTTCCGCAGTAGTGACCGCAGCACGTACTGCAGGATGCCGCCGTTGCGGAAGTAGTCGGCTTCGCCGGGGGTGTCGATGCGGACGACGGCGTCGAACTCCACGCCCGTGTCGGTGGTGACCTTGACGGTGCGGGGGGTGCGGCCTTCGTTGAGTTCGGTGATGCCGGTGATGGAGAAGGTCTCCTCACCGGTGAGGCCGAGGGATTCGGCGGAGGTGCCCTCGGGGAACTGGAGCGGGAGCACGCCCATGCCGATCAGGTTGGAGCGGTGGATGCGCTCGTAGGACTCGGTGATGACGGCGCGGACGCCCAGGAGGGCGGTGCCCTTGGCGGCCCAGTCGCGCGAGGAGCCGGAGCCGTACTCCTTGCCGCCGAGGACCACCAGCGGGGTCTTGGCGGCGGCGTAGTTCTGGGCGGCGTCGTAGATGGTGGTGACGGGGGCGCCGTCCTGGGTGAAGTCGCGGGTGAAGCCGCCCTCGGTTCCGGGGGCGAGCTGGTTGCGGAGCCGGATGTTGGCGAAGGTGCCGCGGATCATGACCTCGTGGTTGCCGCGGCGCGAGCCGTAGGAGTTGAAGTCGCGGCGCTGCACGCCGTGGGAGCGCAGGTACTCGCCGGCCGGGCTGTCGGGCTTGATGGAGCCGGCCGGTGAGATGTGGTCGGTGGTGACGGAGTCGCCGAGCTTGGCCAGCACGCGGGCGCCGGCGATGTCGGCGACCGGCTCCGGCTCGGGCGCCATGCCCTCGAAGTACGGGGGCTTGCGCACGTAGGTGGAGTCGGTGTCCCAGGCGAAGGTGTCGCCTTCGGGTGTGGGCAGCTCGCGCCAGCGCTCGTCGCCGGCGAACACGTCGGAGTAGGCGTCGGTGTACATCTCCGACGCGATGGCGCTGTCGATGACCTCCTGCACCTCGGCCGGGCTGGGCCAGATGTCGGACAGGTAGACGGGTTCGCCGTCGGCGCCGGTGCCGAGGGGTTCGGTGGTGAGGTCGACGTCCATCGAGCCGGCCAGCGCGTAGGCGACCACCAGCGGCGGCGAGGCCAGGTAGTTCATCTTCACGTCGGGGTTGATGCGGCCCTCGAAGTTGCGGTTGCCGGACAGGACGGCGGTGACGGCGAGGTCGGCGTCGTTGACGGCGGCCGAGATCTCCTCGGGCAGCGGCCCGGAGTTGCCGATGCAGGTGGTGCAGCCGTAGCCGACGAGGTTGAAGCCGAGCTTGTCGAGGTACGGGGTGAGGCCGGAGCGCTCGAAGTAGTCGGTGACGACCTTGGAGCCGGGCGCGAGGGAGGTCTTCACCCAGGGCTTGCGGGTGAGGCCCTTCTCGACGGCCTTCTTGGCCAGCAGCGCGGCGCCGAGCATGACCGACGGGTTGGAGGTGTTGGTGCAGGAGGTGATGGCGGCGATGACGACGGCGCCGTGGTCGATCTCGGTGACGGTGCCGTCGTCCATGGTGACCCGGGTGGGCCGGTGCGGGCGGCGGACCAGCTTGTCGGTGGTGTGGCCGCCGGCGGAGCCGGCGCCGCCGTCGATGTAGGTGGGCGAGTCGGAGGCCGGGAAGGACTCCGCGGACGCCTCGTCGACGCCGTTCTCGATGCCGTCGTCGTGGACGTAGTCGCGCACATTGGCCCGCCAGGTCGGCTTGGCCTCCGACAGGGCGATGCGGTCCTGCGGCCGCTTGGGGCCGGCGATGGACGGCACCACGGTGGCGAGGTCGAGTTCGAGGTACTCGGAGTAGCGGGCCTCGCGGGCGGGGTCGTGCCACAGGCCCTGGGCCTTGGCGTAGGCCTCGACCAGCGCGGTCTGCTCGGCGCTGCGGCCGGTGAGGGAGAGGTAGCGGATGGTCTCGTCGTCGATCGGGAAGATCGCGGCGGTGGAGCCGAACTCGGGGCTCATATTGCCGATGGTGGCCCGGTTGGCCAGCGGCACCGCGGCCACGCCGTCGCCGTAGAACTCGACGAACTTGCCGACGACGCCGTGCTTGCGCAGCATCTCGGTGATGGTGAGCACCAGGTCGGTGGCGGTGCAGCCCTGGGGCAGCTCGCCGGTGAGCTTGAAGCCGACGACGCGCGGGATGAGCATGGAGATCGGCTGGCCGAGCATGGCGGCCTCGGCCTCGATGCCGCCGACGCCCCAGCCGAGGATGCCCAGGCCGTTCTGCATGGTGGTGTGGGAGTCGGTGCCGACGCAGGTGTCGGGGTAGGCGGCGGGCAGGCCGCTTGCGCCGCCCTCGCGCACCATGGTGACCCGGGCCAGGTGCTCGATGTTGGCCTGGTGCACGATGCCAGTGCCGGGCGGGACGACCTTGAACTCGTCGAAGGCGGTCTGGCCCCAGCGCAGGAACTGGTAGCGCTCGCGGTTGCGCTCGTACTCGATGGCGACGTTGCGCTCGAAGGCGTCGGGGCGGCCGAAGACGTCGACGATCACGGAGTGGTCGATGACGAGTTCGGCGGGGGCGAGCGGGTTGATCCGGGTGGGGTCGCCGCCCAGATCCCGCACGGCCTCGCGCATGGTGGCCAGGTCGACCACGCACGGGACGCCGGTGAAGTCCTGCATGATCACCCGCGCGGGGGTGAACTGGATCTCCTTGCTGGGCGCGGCGTCGGCCTCCCAGCCGGCCAGCGCGCGGATGTCGTCGGCGGTGACATTGGCGCCGTCCTCGGTGCGCAGCAGGTTCTCCAGCAGCACCTTCAGGCTGTAGGGCAGGTCTGCCGCGCCCTCGACGGCATCCAGCCGGTGGATCTCATAGGACGCGTCGCCGACGCGCAGCGTGTCTCGGCTGCCGAAGCTGTTCGCGGACACGGTCGATGACCTCCTGCTCCTTCAAAGCCGTTGGATCGCCGCCGCCCGGCGTCCTGCCGCACCCGCGATGCGGACGGGTGCGTGCGCGGCGGACCTCGGTGTCCGTCGGACCGGCGGCGGCGAACTATCTCGATATCAAGCTATCGGGCTTGTATCTCGACATCAAGTTAACAGGGTGCGGCGCGGACCCGGCGGGCGGCACCACGCACGCCCGCTGCCCGTCAGTCCCAGCGAATCACGCCGAACAGCGAGGAGTAGGTGTCGGTCCACACCGGGCCGCCCTCGGGCAGCGGCCGCCAGTCCTCGGAGCGCTCCCCCAGCGGCGCCAGATCGGCCTCGGAGCGGCCGATGACGACCCACTGGGACACCGAGGACTGCGGCTCCGAACCCGCCGCGGTACGGGTCAGTGCCGTCAGTCCGGCGCTGCGCGCGGTGGCGCCCACCATCGGCTCCAGGTCGAGCGCCCGGTTGCTGATGTGCAGCGCTATCACGCCGCCCGGCGCGAGCCGGTCGGCGAAGGCGGTCAGCGCCTCCCGGGTCAGCAGGTGGGCCGGGATCGCGTCCGAGGTGAAGGCGTCCAGCACGATGACGCCGTATCCGGCCTCGGCCTCGGACAGGGCGAGCCGCCCGTCGCCCACGATCGTGCGGGTCTCGCACAGGCAGTCGTCGAGGTAGCTGAAGAGGTCTGGGTCGGTGGCGACGTCGACCATCTCGGGGTCGATCTCGTAGAAGTCGAACTGCTGGCCGGCCTGCCCGTAGGCGGCCACCGCCCCGGTGCCCAGGCCCACCACGGCGATGCGCGGGCTGCGCTCGGGCGCGCCGTAGCCGGCGAAGACGTCGCCCAGCGGCCCGCTCCGGGAGTAGTAGCTGACCGGCGTGCGCCGCCCGATCGGGTCGAGCAGCTGGGTGCCGTGCACGGTGGTGCCGTGGGAGAGGGAGCGGTAGTCCTCGCCCTGCCGGACCACGTAGCTGCCGAAGAAGGTGCGGCCCCGCAGCAGCACGCCGTCGCCGGCCGAGGCGATGGTCATCGCCAGCACCAGCCCGCCGCCGAGGGCTGCCAGCACCGCCGCGCCCAGGCCACGGCGCGAGGCGAAGGACAGCACGGCCCAGGCGGCGCCGAGGGCGAAGGTGGCCAGCAGCAGCGCGAGCTGCTCGAGGACCATCGCCAGGTAGGCGGTTGCCAGCGCGGCGCCGATCAGGCCGAAGCGGACCCACGCCCGCCCGCTCACCTTCGCGACCAGCCCCGAGGGGGTGCGCGTCATGGCGAGCAGCAGGACGGCGGCGACCAGGGCGATCGGGTACTCCAGCACGCGGTCGAAGACCACGGGCGCCACGACGCCGTTGAACAGGCTGCCGAGGGCGCCGCCCAGCGAGACCAGGAGGAAGTACTCGGTCAGGTGGGCCGGCGAGGGCCGGTCGGCGGCGAGTAGGCCGTGGGCGGCCAGCGAGACGACGGTGAGCACGCCCATGCTCAGCACCATCGCCGTCGGGATGCCGACCAGGTCGGGCATGGCCGCGATGAGCAGGACCGGCAGGCAGCACACGGCCGCGGCGTCGACGGCGCCGGCGACCCAGCCGTGGCGGCGGGTGCCGAAGGCGATGATGAAGGTGCCCAGGTACAGGGCGAGCGGCAGCACCCACAGCAGCGGCACCGCGGCGACGTCGGTGGACATGTGGGTGGTGACGCCCAGCATCAGCGAGGACGGCAGCGCCGCCAGCGCCAGCCACCGCAGCCGGCGCCGCCAGCCCAGGCGCTCGACGGCGGCCGCCGCGGCCGCCGCCTCCCGCTTCAGCGCCTTCTTCGGCCGGGTGGTGGCCCGCGCCGGGGCCGCCGCGGCGGCCTCGGCCGCGGGGGCCGCGCCCGCGGTGGACCGGGCCCGCCGCCAGGTCACGATCCCGCAGGCGCCCAGCAGCACGACGAAGGCGCCGTAGCCGACCGCCCACCACACGGCCTGCTCGCCGACCTCCAGCACCGGCTCCACGGCGAAGGGGTAGGCGACCAGCGCGACCAGGCTGCCGACGTTGCTGGCCGCGTAGAGGAAGTAGGGGTCGCGGGAGCGCGGCAGGCCCAGGGTGGCGTACCAGGCCTGCGCGAGCGGCCCGGTCGTGCTGACCACCGCGAAGGGCAGGCCGACCATGACGGCGAGCACCAGCAGCAGCCAGGCCGCGACCGGCACGGACTCACCGGGGGCCGCCCAGGCCGGCAGGGTGACCGGGAGCACCGCCAGCGGCGCCAGCAGCAGCGCGATGTGCAGCAGCGGGTGCCACCGGCCCAGCAGGCGCGGCACGTAGTGGGAGTAGGCGTAGCCGGCCAGGAGGACGACCTGGAAGAACAGCACGGACGTGGTCCACACCGAGGACGCGCCGCCGTAGGGCGGCAGCAGCATCTTGGCGACCATCGGCTGCACGGCGAACAGCAGCAGCGCGCTCAGCAGGATCGCGGAGGTGAACAGGGTGTTCAGCAGCCACACCCGCGGGCGGAGCGGGCCGGAGACCGACGGCGCCTCGGCCTCCTCGACGGTTGTCATGGATCGGGTCTCCCTGGCTTGATGACGGGCCTACGTTACTGGCCGCGACGGTGTGCGCGCGTAGGCCCGTGGACCCAAAACCGGCGGGCGGCGCGGGGCGGATCCGGCCGGCCGAGGCGGGACGCGTGTGCCGCTTTTCATGACATCCGCGTCCTGATTCGGCCAGACCGGCGGAAAAGCGGCAGTTCAGTGCGCGCGCCGGCTTCCGCGTCCGACACAATGATCGCTCCGGGCCATCGGCCCGTGCCCCACTCACCCCTGTGTCCCAGTCGAGGAAATCGTGTCCCTCAATATGTGGTTGCGGCCCGTCGCCGCGATGGTCGTCGGAGTGTTCCTGCTGATCGGCGGGGTGGTGACACTGACGCAGACCGAGGTCATGTGCGGCGGCGACGCCATGCAGCCGGGCGACACCTGCGTCGAGACCGACGGGAGCCGGCGCACCGAGCGCAGCTACGAGGAGCAGGCCGCCAACAACCGCACCACGGCGACCGTGATGCTCGTCCTCGGGCCGCTGGTGTCGGTCGGCGGCGGGGTGTGGCTGATGCTGAACCGGCGCGCCGTGCGCAGGGTGCAGGCGCAGCACGGGGGCGGGCCGCGGCCGCCGGCCCCCGGGTACCGGCCGCAGCAGCAGCCGCAGCAGGCGCCCTACGGGCAGCAGCCGTACGGGCGGCAGCAGCCGCAGCCCGGGTACCGGCCGCAGCCCCACGGCCACCCCCAGCAGGGGTACCCGCAGCAGGCGCAGGCCCCGTACGGGCAGCAGCCGTACCCGCCGCAGCCGGGCGGGCCGCCGCGGCAGCCCGACTACGGCGGGTTCCCCCCGCAGCAGCCGCCCCGGCGCTGAGGCGCGGCGGCATGCGCCGACGCCCCCGGGCGGTCCCCGACGAGGGGCGCCCGGGGGCGTCGGTGTGCCGGAGCCGCCTCAGACGTGCGGCAGGATCTCGGACGCGATGAGTTCGAGGTGGTCCAGGTCGGACAGGTCCAGGCACTGGAGGTAGACGCGCTCGGTGCCGACCTCGGCGAAGCGGCCGATCTTGTCGATGATCTCGGCCGGGGTGCCGGCCAGGCCGTTGGCGCGCAGTTCGGCGACCTCCCGGCCGACGGCGGCGGCGCGCTTGGCGATCTCGCCTTCGTCGCGGCCCGCGATCACGATCTGGGCGACGGAGAAGACCGGCGGGCGGGGCCGGCCGAGGGCGGCCGACGCCTCGCGGACGCGGTCGAAAGCGGCCGAGGACGCGGCGACGTCCACGAAGGCGGCGTTGAACTCGTCGGCGTGCCGGGCGGCCAGCCGGGGGGTGCGCTTCTTGCCGTTGCCGCCGATCAGCACCGGCGGGCGCGGCCGCTGGGCCGGCTTGGGCAGTGCGGGCGAGCCGCTGAGCCGGTAGTGGGTCCCCTGGTAGCCGAAGGTCTCACCCGGCGGGGTGGCCCACAGGCCGGTGATGACCTCCAGCTGCTCCTCGAAGCGGTCGAAGCGCTCCTTGACCGAGGGGAAGGGGATGCCGTAGGCGGTGTGCTCGTCCTCGAACCATCCGGTGCCCAGCCCGAACTCGATCCGCCCGCCGCTCATGTCGTCGACCTGCGCGACGCTGACGGCCAGCGGGCCGGGCGCGCGGAAGGTGGCGGCCGTCATCAGGGTGCCGAGCCTGATCCGGGTGGTCTCCCTCGCCAGCCCGGCGAGGGTGATCCAGGCGTCGGTGGGCCCGGGCAGGCCGCTGACGTCCCCCATCTTCAGGTAGTGGTCGGAGCGGAAGAAGGCGTCGAAGCCGAGTTCCTCGGCGGCGCGGGCGATCCGCAGCAGGGTGTCGTAGTCGGCGCCCTGCTGCGGCTCGGTGAAGATCCGGAGTTTCATAGGCCCATTGTGTCAGCGGATGATCACCGGTCCCCGCCGTAGCCGGGGTCCAGGCGCCGTGTCGCCTGCGGGCCCTCGGGCTGCTCGGGCTCGGGGGCCGGGCGGTAGACGTGGGTGGACGTGGCGTCCTCATCGGCCGGGGGCACGATCTGGGTGGCGCCGGCGTCGTCGGGCGCGCCCGAGCCGCCGGGCGGGGTGGGGCGGTACACCTCGGTGGAGGTGGCGTCGGAGCCGCCGCCGGAGCCGCCGAGCACCTGGGTGGCGCCCGCGCCGGGCTCGCCGCCGCCCTGGCCGCCGCCGGGCGGCAGCACCTCGGTGGAGCCGCCGACCGCGGCCGGGGTGTCGGTGCCCGGCTGGTAGACCTGGGTGGAGCCGGCGGGGGACGCGGGCGCCGGCTCGCCGCCGCCCAGGCCGCCGCCGGGCTGGTAGACCTGGGTGGAGCCGACGCTGGGGCCCGGCGGCGGGGTGAGGCCGCCGCCCACGGACTGGGTGGCGGTGGCGTCGTCGTCGGGCCGGACGCCGCTGTAGGGGTCGGAGCCCATCACCTGGGTGCCCTGCGGGCCCGCCTGGGGCTCGCCGGGGTGGGGCGGCGGGGCCTCGCCGCCCTGCGGGCCGCCCTGCCCGGGCGCGGGGGCGGCGCCCCACACGGGCTGCTGGCGGGGGCCGGCCTGCGGACCGTAGCCGGGGGGCTGGGCGGCGGGCGGGTAGCCGCCGTACCCGCCGGCCTGCGCCTGGTGGGTCTGCTGCTCGTAGCCCTGGGGCGGCTGCTCGCCGTAGCCGGGGGCGCCGCCGTGCTGGGGCTGGTGGGCGGGGCGGCCGGGCTCGCCGTAGGGAGTCTGCGGCGGCTGGCCGCCCGGCTGCTGCCCCTGCTGCCCGTACCCGGGCTGCGGAGCGCCGCCGTAGGGCGCGTAGGGGTCCTGCGGCCCGGACGGGGTCTGCTGCGGGTAGGGCGGCTGGGCGGCCTGCTGCGGGTCCGGCGCGCCGTAGGGCGCGGCCGACTGCCCGGTCTGGCCGTAGGGGCCCGGGGGGTACTCGCCGCCGGCGGGGTAGCCGCCCGGCCGGCCGTAGGGCGCGGGCCCGCCGCCGGTGGGGGCGTGCTGGGAGGTCTGGCCGTGGCCGCCCTGGTGCGGGTGCGCGCCCGTCGGCGGCCCGTAGGGCTGCTGCTGCGCGGGGTCGTAGCCGTAGCCGCCGTACCCGCCCTGCTGGCCGGTGGGCTGCTGCCCCGGCAGGCCCGACGGGCCGTATCCCTGCTGCCCGGGGAAGGGCGAGGGGGTGCCCGTGCCGCGCGACTTCCTGCCGTTCGCCCGCATGAGGAAGACGACGACTCCGACGATGACGGCGATCACCACGAGCGCCACCACGATGAGGACCACGCCTCTCATCCGCCCACCCTGTTCTTCCGGTTCTGCCGGTTCCTACGCTTCGTGCCCGGTACGGCCGGCCGGCTGCCGCTTCCGTCCGCGCCGCGGACACCACCGAACGTAATGCACGGAGCGCGCGGGCACCAACGGGCGGACCGGCCGCCGGCTCAGTTGCGGTCCGGCGGCCGCCTGGACCGCGTCGCCAGGAACACCGCCAGCACGACGGCGCCCACCACGGCGACCGCCCCGACCGCCAGCGCTGCCAGCACGAGCAGGGAACCGCCGATTGACACCATCGCTCCTCCTCGCGGGCCGCGGGCCCGGCGCTCGGCTACCTGGCCAGGACGGCCAGGCACTCGACGTGCTGGGTCATCGGGAACGCGTCGAAGGCGCGCAGGTCCGTCAGCCGGTAGCCGTGGTCGGCAAAATAGCCGAGATCGCGTGCCAGCGTCGCGGGGTCGCAGGACACATATGCGACACGGTTCGGCCGGAGCTGCGCGATCCGGTCGACGGTCTGGCGGCCCGCCCCGGCGCGCGGGGGGTCCAGGACCAGGCCGTGGACGCGGAGGTCGGCGTAGCCGCCGAGCACCGCGGCGGCGTCGCCGCGCTCCACCCGCACCTGCGGGAGATCGCGCAGGTTGTGCTCGGCGTCCTTGACAGCGCCGGCGGCGGACTCCACGCCCAGCACCCGGCCGTCTGCGCCGACCCGCTCCGCGAGCGCCCCGGCGAACAGGCCGGCGCCGCAGTAGAGGTCGATGTGGGTCTCGCCGGGCTGGGGGTCGAGGGCCTTGAGGACGGCGTCGGTGAGGGTGTCGGCCGCGCCGGGGTGGACCTGCCAGAAGCCGCTGCCGGTGACCCGCCAGTCGCGGCCGGCCGCGCGTTCGCGCACGCCGCGGCGGCCGCGCACCGGCTCCACGGCGCCGCCGCGGCGGCCGCGGCCGGCGAAGGAGCGCAGCAGTGCGGTGGAGGCGCCCAGCTGGGGCAGGGCGGGCAGTTTGGCCCCGGTGGGGGTGACGATCACGGCGCGGTCGCCGGTGGCGGCGCCGGTGACGGCCTCGACGGCGGCGACCCCTGGCCAGGAGCGGCCGGGGACGTCGAGATCGTCGATGCCCTGGTGGGCGATGAGGCAGCGGTCGATCGGCTCGATGTCGTGGGAGCGGTGGCGCCGGAGGCCGGCGCGCCCCTCGGGGTCCACCGCGAACTGCACGCGGGTGCGCCAGCCGAGGCCGTCGGCGGCGCCGGGCAGCTCCTCAACGGTGACCTCGCGCTCGATGCCGGCCACCCGGCGCAGCTGCTCGGCGACGACCTCGGCCTTGAGGCGGCGCTGGGCGTCGAGGGAGGCGTGCTGCCAGTCGCAGCCGCCGCAGCGGCCGGGTCCGGCGAAGGGGCACGGCGGGGTGACGCGGTCGGGTGAGGAGCTGAGGATCTCGACGGCGTCGGCGCGCAGGAACCGGCTGCCGCGGTCGGTGATCCGGGCGCGCACCCGCTCCCCCGGCAGGGCGTGGCGGACGAAGACCACCCGGCCGTCGTGCCGGGCGACGCACATGCCGCCGTTGGCCACGGCGCCGACGTCCAGTTCGAGCAGGTTCTGCGTCGTTGCGTTCACATACCCACCGTAGTGAACCCGGTGGGGTCCCCGCGCCACCCTGCGAGGCGGGATACTGGGGTGGTTCACGTACGGTGATCCGCGGCCGACCGCCGCCGGGTACCGTCGAACGCGCGGCGGGGCGCGAGCGCGCCCCGGCACGATGGACCCGGCACGAAGGAGTGGTGAACGACCCGTGCATGTGGTGATCATGGGCTGCGGCCGGGTGGGGTCGACCCTGGCCCTGACCCTGGAGGAACTCGGCCACTCGGTGGCGGTCATCGACCGCGATCCCGACGCCTTCCGGCGGCTGCGCTCGTCGTTCAAGGGCCGCAGGGTCACCGGCACGGGCTTCGACCGCGACGTGCTCATGGACGCCGGGATCGAGCAGGCCGAGGCGTTCGCGGCGGTGAGCAGCGGCGACAACTCCAACATCATCTCCGCGCGGGTGGCCAGGGAGACCTTCGGGGTGCCGCACGTCGTGGCGCGCATCTACGATCCGCGCCGCGCCGAGGTGTACCAGCGGCTGGGCATCCCCACCGTCGCCACGGTGCGCTGGACGGCCGACCAGATGCTGCGCCGGCTGCTGCCCGACGGCATGGAGCCGCTGTGGCGGGATCCGTCGGGCGCGCTGGTGCTGGCGCAGGTGAGGGTGGCCGCCCGCTGGACGGACCGGCCGGTGGAGGCGCTGGAGGCCGCCGCGGGGCACCGCATCGCCTTCGTCAACCGGCTGGGCGAGGCCGTGGTGCCGCCGCCCGGCGACCGGCTGCGGGCCGGCGACATCGTGCACGTGCTGGCCCCTGAGGAGACCGTGGTGCGCATCGAGCAGGCACTGGCCGACGACGGCGCGGAGGGTGGTCGGTGATGCGGGTGGCCATCGCGGGCGCCGGGGCCGTCGGGCGGTCGATCGCCGAGGAGCTGCTGTCCAACGGGCACGAGGTGCTGCTGATCGACAAGAGCCCCCGCGAGATCAAGCTCGACGAGCTGCCGGGGGCGGAGTGGCTGCTGGCCGACGCCTGCGAGATCGCCTCGCTGGAGGACGCCGGGCTGGAGCGCTTCCACGTGGTGGTGGCGGCCAGCGGCGACGACAAAGTGAACCTGGTGGTGTCGCTGCTGGCCAAGACGGAGTTCGGTGTGCCGCGGGTGGTGGCCAGGATCAACCTGCCCAAGAACGAGTGGCTGTTCACCGAGGCGTGGGGGGTGGACATCGCGGTGTCCACACCGCGGCTGATGTCGGCGCTGATCGAGGAGGCGGTCACCCCCAGCGAGCTGGTGCCGCTGCTGGCCTTCCCCTCCAGCAACGCGAACCTGGTCAGCATCATGCTGGACGACGGTGCCCCCTGGGTGGGAGTGCCCTCGGCCGCGGTGCCGCTGCCGGCCGACACCGCGCTGGTGGCGATCGTGCGGCGCGGCTCGGTGGTGGTGCCTTCGGACAAGACCAGCCTCGCCGCGGGCGACGAACTGCTGTTCGTCACCACCGAGGCGGTCGAGGAGGAGCTGAGCGAGCTGCTGACCGGCGAGGGCTGAGTCTGCGGGCGCGGCCGGCCGGCGCCCGTTAGGGCGCCGGTGCGCTCGGCGCTGCGGCCCGCATGGGGGTGCGGTTGCGGGCGAGCAGCCAGACCATGGCGGCGAAGGCGGCGACCTGCAGCGGCCAGCCCATCGCGATCTTGGCGGTGCCGAGCCAGCCGACCATGCCGCCCAGCCACAGCGGGTACTGCACCACGACCCGGATGACGCACGGCGCCACCAGCAGCCAGGTGAGGCGCGAGCACAGCCGCAGGATGGCGGGGTCGTCGCGCCAGCTGGTGAGGTCGCCGGTGACGGAGCCGATGAGCAGCCCGACCACCGGCCAGCGCGCCATGATCGTCAGGATCATCACGCCGGCGTAGACGGCGTTGTAGATGATGCCGGGCAGGAAGGCGTCCTCGGCCTCGCCGCTGCGCAGCGCGAAGACGGCCGCGATGGCGATGCCGAGCAGGCTGTTGAAGACGAACTGCAGCGAGGAGCGCTGGACCAGGCGGACGACGGCCAGCACCACCGCGGCGCCCACGCCCAGGCCCACGGCGAGCGGAACCTGCTGGGTGAGCAGGTAGCTGGCGGTGAACATGATGGTGGGAACGGCGCCTTCGAGCATGCCGCGCTTGCCGCCGAGCGCCTTGGAGAGCTGGCCGCGGATCACCGCCTCGACCGTGTCCTCGCCGACCACGGGCCGGGCGCGGGTCTCGGCCCCGGTCCCGGGTTCGGGGGGCGCCGCGCCGTCCGGGGCCTGCTGGGCCGCGGGTTCGGGCCCGTCGGCCGCGGTGCCGGTGGGCGGGCCGGTGGGCCGCTGCTGCTTGGTCATTGCGCTCCCGCACTGCACGGACTGTGGTGGTGGGGTCGCCCCCGGATGACGAGCCTATCTCGGCCCGGGCTTTCGGCAAGGCCGCGCGGCGGCACGGCGTGGCCGGCGCCGGGCGGGGGCGCGGCGGCGGGCGGGCACACTGGGGGGACGCGACCTGAGGAGTGACGGCTATGGCGCACGATGTTCACCCGGCCCAGGCGGCGTTCGCCGGCCGGCTGCACACCGCACTGGCCCCGGGGAGGGCCGGGCTGGTGTGGTCCCCGTACTCGGTGGCCTGCGCGCTGGGTCTGGTCGGGATCGGCGCGGCCGGGGCCACCCGCCGCGAGATCGCCGAGCTGGTCGCTCCCGGTCTGGACCTGGCGGAGCTGGCGGGGCTGCTGGGCCCGGCGGCGGAGCCGGCGGACGGGGACGGCGGGGCCTCGCGGCTGGACGCGGCGAACACGCTGTGGCTGCGCCCGGACTTCGCGGTGGCCGAGGGCTTCGCGGCCGCGCTGCGGGAGTGGCCGGGCGCCTCGGTGCGGCCCGCCGACTTCCAGCGCGATCCCGAGGGGGCGCGCCGCGCCGTCAACGCCCTGGTGGACGCGGTGACCTCCGGGCTCATCCCCCAGCTGGTGCGGCCCGGCGAGGTGAGCGCCGACACCCAGGCGGTGCTGGTGAACGCGCTGTACACCCGGGTGGCCTGGCGGTCGCCCTTCGACCCCGCCGACACGCGCCCGGCCCCGTTCCGGACCGCGGGCGGCAGCCGCGAGGTGGCGACCATGTGGCGGCGGGAGCGGCTGCGCCACGCCCGGCACGCCGGCTGGGAGCTGGTCACCCTGCCGGGGCTGGGCGGATTGGCGGTGGACCTGCTGCTGCCGCCGGAGGAGGACGCGGCGGCGGTGTTCGATCCGCGGGTGCTGGCCGGGCTGCACCGGGCGGCCTCGGGCACGGAGGTGGAGCTGTTCCTGCCGCGCTTCGCGGTGGGCTGGCGGGGTTCGCTGCTGGAGCCGCTGGCGGGCCTGGGGGTGCGCGAGGTCTTCAGCGACCGCGCCGAGCTGTCGGGGATCACCCCCAGCGCCGCGCTGAAGGTGGACGACGTGATCCACGAGGCGGTGCTGCGGGTGGACGAGACCGGGGCCGAGGGGGCGGCGGCCACCGCGGCGACCATGGTGCTGACCGCCGTGGTCGTGCCGCCGGAGCCGGTGGTGGTGCGCTTCGACCGCCCCTTCGCGGTGGTGGTGCGCAACCGGGGCGCGGTGCTGTTCCTGGCCCAGGTGGCCGATCCCGGCGACGGCTGAGCCCCGCGGGGCGGTGCGGCGGATCCCATCACTGCTCCTCTCCGGTGTCCGGGCGCCAGTCGTCGACCCGGCGGCGCAGGCCGTCCAGCCGCTGCCAGTGCTCGTCCACGGCGGTGCGGCCGGCCTCGGTGAGGCGCACCCAGGTCTGCGGGGTCTTGCCCTTGAACCGCTTGGTGATCTCCACCAGTCCGGCCGTCTCCAGCTTGCCGAGGTGGCTGGAGAGGTTGCCCTTGGACAGGCCGGTGATGCGCTGCAGGTACAGGAAGTCGGCGCTCTCGCAGGCCGACAGGGCGGTGGTGACGGCCAGCCGCGCGGGCTCGTGGATGAGCCGGTCGAGTGCGGCGAGTTCGTCGAACGGGGTGCTCACCGGGGGTCCGTTCTGTCGTCGTGTGCCGGGCGCAGGCTGCGGGCCAGCACCAGGTGGTCGAGCAGGCCGCCGACGACCAGGCCGGCGCCCGCGGTGGCGCTGAGGTAGTTCGCGCCCTCGGTAAGGGAGATCGCGAAGGGATGGGGTCCGCCCAGCCACCAGCCCAGCGGGAGCAGCGCGGCCAGGGCGATGACCGCGGCCATGGCGGGATAGTACGGCGCCATCCGCCAGCGCGGCCACGACACGACCAGGAACAGGGCGGCGATGACCAGGCCCTCGAAGCCGAACGGGCTGAGGACGCCGCCGAGGAGGTGGTGGGCGATGCCGAGCGCGGACCACGCGGCCACCGCGCCGACCAGCGTTCCGAGCGTCCACAGCAGCTGCACGCCGGGGCGGGAGGGCTGCCGCACCTGCCCGAAGCGGCCGCGGTAGTAGCGGCGCGCCAGCAGGCTGAGCGCCACGGCGATCGGCGCGCCGACGATCAGCGGCGCGAGGTCGCCGCCGCGGAAGAGGGCGTGGATGGCGAAGAGGGCGCCCCAGGGGACCAGGACGAGCCCTTGGAAGTCACGGAAGTGGGTGGTCAGTATCCGGGTACGGTCGAGTTCGCTCACGGGGGTGTTCGCGGGCATCGGAGCCCTCCTGTCGGTATGGCCAACTGATCGGTCAACACAGACCATACGTCATTGGCTACCGGTCTGCAATGCAAACCTGTTGGCCACGTCGTGCCACCGAATTCCCGCGTGCCGTGCACGGCGGACGAAAGACGGAAGGCGCGCGGGAGGACTCCCGCGCGCCCGGACGCCGGCGGCTCCCGCCGGCGCGAAGATCGCCTGTGCTCAGGCCCGCCTGGGCGGCTGCGCCGGCGGGCGGCCGTTGCCGGCCTGCTTCTGGGCCGCCTGCGCCTGCTGCGCCGCCTGCTGGGCGGCTTCGCGCAGCTGCGGGGGCATCCGCAGCTCCAGCGGCTCGCGCGGCGGCCTGGGGTCGTCGCCGCGCACCACCACGATGCCGCGGAACACCTCCTCCAGCCGCGCGCCCGCCTCGGCGTCCTGGGCGCCCTCGCCGCGGATCACCCCGCGCAGGAACCAGCGCGGGCCGTCGACCCCGAAGAAGCGGGCGGGCTGCTTGCCGGTGCGCCCCTCGGGACCCTGCACCGGCACCTGGGCGCGCAGCTCGGTGCCGAAGGGCCCCTCGGCCTCCTCGGCCTCGGCGCCCAACTGCTTGAGCTCGGCCGCCATCTCCTGGCGCACCTCGTCCCACAGCCCGCTGGACTTGGGGGCGGCGAAGGCGTTGGCCTGCAGGGTGGTGCGGCCGTGCAGCATCACCACCTCCAGGACGCGGCTCTGGCCGGTCTGCATCTTGAACTGCAGCTTGATGTCGGCACCGGTGGGGATCCGCAGCGCGCCGAGGTCGACCCGCTCGCGCTCGGGGAAGCCCTCCGACTCGTCCCACGGGCCTTCGGGGCGGTCCGGGGAGACGGGGCGGGGCGGCTCGGCCCTGAGCGCGTCGGCCTCCGCCGGTGCTTCCTTACGTCGGCGTCCGAACACGCCTCACGCTCCTTCTGGTCGGCCGGCCGCGCCGGCCCGCTGGTTGGCGGCCGGGGCCGCCGGCTCGGTGGAGGCCGCGTGGCCGCCGGTGGAGCCGAAGCCCCCGGCGCCCCTGGCCGAACCCGGGAGGACGGCGACCTCGTGGAAGACCGCGCGGGAGACCGGCTGCACGACGAGCTGGGCGATGCGGTCGCCGCGCCGGAACCGCACCGGGGCGGACGCGTCGGTGTTGAGCAGGGTCACCCGGATCTCGCCGCGGTACCCGGCGTCGACGGTGCCGGGCGCGTTCACGATCGTGACGCCGGAGCGGGCGGCCAGCCCGGAGCGCGGGTGGACGAAGGCGGCGTAGCCCTCGGGCAGCGCGATGGCCACCCCGGTGGGGACCGTGGCGCGCTCGCCGGGCGCCAGCTCGACGTCGGCTGCGGTGACGAGGTCCGCGCCGGCGTCTCCCGGGTGGGCGTACGCCGGGAGCGGCAGCTCGGGGTCGAGCCGCTGGATCAGGACGTCGACGGGGTTCACGGGCGTCACGAACCGTCAGCCTACCGGAGCCCGCCGCCGCCGGGAGCGACGCGCGGTGCGCGCGATGCCCACCGCTCGGCACACCGCTCCCGTTACAATCCGGTACGTCTCGTTTGATCCTTCTTCCGTCGCGGTCGACGCCCGCACGTCCGCACCGGCGGTGCTCCGTGCCCGACACCGGCCGGCACCGCCCCGAGCCCCTCGGAGCCCGCCGATGACCACGGAGCCGACCCCGCCCGCCGAAGCGCTGGCCGGCCGGTACCGCCTGGAGTCCCTGCTCGGCAGCGGCGGGATGGGGAGGGTCTGGCGGGGCATGGACGAGCTGCTGGACCGCGAGGTCGCCGTCAAGGAGCTGACCCTGCCGCCCGATCTCGGCGACGCCGAGCGCACCGAGCTGCGGGCGCGGATGCTGCGCGAGGCGCGCAGCGCCGCCCGGCTCAGCCATCCGTCGATCGTCACCGTCTACGACGTGGTGGAGGCCGACAACCGGCCGTGGATCATCATGGAGCTGGTGCGGGCCCGCTCGCTGGCGGAGGTGATCCGCTCCGAGGGGCCGCTGCCGCCCGCCCGGGTGGCCGCGCACGCCCGCCAGCTGCTGGCGGCGCTGTCGGTGGCGCACGCCCAGGGCGTGATCCACCGCGACATCAAGCCGGGCAACGTCCTGGTCACCGGCGACGACCGCCTGGTGCTGACCGACTTCGGCATCGCGCTGCTCGACGGCGACCCCACCCTCACCCGCACCGGCGTGCTGATCGGCTCCCCCGCCTACCTCGCGCCCGAGCAGGCGGCCGGGCGCGGAGCCAGCTCCGCCTCCGACCTGTGGTCGCTGGGCGCCACCCTGTTCGCCTCCCTGGAGGGCCACTCCCCCTTCCAGCGTCCCAACCCGGTCGCCACCCTCACCGCCATCGCCACCCAGGACGTCCCGCCCAGCCCGTCGGCGGGGCCGCTGCGGCCGCTGCTGGACGGCCTGCTGCGCAAGGCGCCCGAGGAGCGGCTGACGGTCGCGCAGGCCATGCGCCTGGTCGGCCCGGCCGCCGAGCCGCCCGCGCACGACACCCCGCGCCCCGCTCCCCCGCCGGAGCCCACCCGGCCGCTGGAGTCCGCGCCCGCGCCCGCGCTGACCGGCCCGACCACCCCCGCCGCCCCGGCGGTGCCGCCGCCCGGCCCCGGGCCGGCGGCCGGCCCGGCCTCGCGGCGGCCGGTGCTGGTGGTCGGCGCGGTCGCCGCCGTGCTGGCGGCCGTGCTGCTCGCAGGGGCGCTGTGGCTGGCCGGCCGGCCGGAGACGGGCGGACTGGAGGGCGCGGGGGCCGAGACCTCGGCCGGCCCGCCGTCGGCCTCGGACGGCACCGGCACCGCGCCCGCCGAGCCCAGCGGGCAGGAGTCGCCGACCGCCGCCGAGAGCCCCGCGGAGCCCGGGCCCTCCGACGGCCCGGCGCCGGGCATGGTCCGCCACGAGGACCCCACCGGCTTCTCGCTGGACGTGCCCGAGGGCTGGTCGGTCGACCGCAGCGGCAGCAGCGTCTTCTTCCGCGACCCCGAGGGGGGCTACCTCCAGGTCGACCAGACCACCACCCCGGCCGACAACGCCCGCGAGGACTGGGAGGCGCAGGAGCCGGCCATCTCGGGCAACTTCGGCGGCTACGAGCGGGTGTCGATCGAGGAGGTAGAGCGGCCCTCGCTGGAGCGCTACATCAGCGCCGCCGACTGGGAGTTCACCTTCGACGGGAGCGGCGGCCGCTACCGCGCCGTCAACCGCGCCTTCCACACCGAGGAGCGCGGCTACGCGCTGTTCATCACCGGACCGGAGGACGCCTGGCCGGAGCGGCGCGAGCTGCTGGACCGGATGACCGACTCCTTCCAGCCGGCCGGGTAGGCCCGGTGGTGTGGGTGCTCGCCGTCGACGGCCGGGCCGGCGCGGGCAAGACGACCCTGGCCGCCACCGTCGCCGCCGCGCTGGCCGCGGACGGCGAGCGGGTGGGCGTGCTGCACATGGACGACCTCTACCCGGGCTGGTCGGGGCTGGCCGCGGGCTCGGCGGCGCTGGCCGAGGAGGTGCTGGCGCCCCTTGCGGCCGGCAGGACGGCCCGGCCGCGCCGCTGGGACTGGGCGGCGGGGCGCCACACCGGGGTGCTCGAACTGCCGCCGGTGGACGTGCTCATCGTGGAGGGCGTCGGCTCGGGCGCCCGGGCGGGCGCCCGCCACCTGTCGGCGCTGCTGTGGCTGGAGGCGCCCGAGGAGGTGCGGCGGGCTCGCGCCCTGGGGCGCGACGGCGCGGTCTTCGCGCCGCACTGGGACGGCTGGGCCCGCCAGGAGGCCGACTACCTGGCGCGCGACGGCGTCCGCGAGCGTGCCGACGCCGTCGTGCGCACCGCCTGAGCGGCGGCCGGCCCTCGGGCCGACAGCCGCGCGCTAGTAGGAGTCGATGTAGTCGGTCTCCTGGCCGGGCGCCGGTCCGACATAGATGTGGATGCCGCTGCCGGAGTAGTCCTGGAAGGTGATGCTGCCGATCTGCGGGCAGCCCTCGTTCTCGCCGTCGGGGGTGGCGTCGGCCCGGTAGAGGTTTCCGTCGGCCTCGGCGACCTGGAGGGTCCAGGAGCATACGACGGACCCCCCGTCGAAGTCCATCGACAGGGAGCCGGAGGAGCCGCCGGGTTCGGTGCGCGCGCCCATGCCGCTGCCCTCCATACCGGCGACGGTGAAGGGCGCGTCGTCGAACCACATGCTGTCGTAGGACCGGGGGAAGGCCGAGGCCGGCCGCCCGCCCTGGAAGCCCGCACCGCCGTTGGCGTCGGCGTTGCTGGTCATGAACCACACGGCGACGCCGCCGATGACGGCGGCCACGAGCACGACGGCGCCGATCACCAGGCCGATGACCAGGCCCGCGCGGCTCTTCTTCCGCGGCGGGCCCTGGGGCGGCGGCCCGCCGAAGCCGCCCTGCGGGGGACCGCCGAAGGCTCCGGGCGGGGGCGGTCCGCCGAAGCCGCCCTGCTGCTGGACGCCCGGGTAGGGGCCGCTCGGCGGGTGGCCCGCGCCCTGCCGCCCGTAGGGATCACCCGGCTGCCCGCCCTGGGGAGGCTGCGGTGGGTAGGACATGCCGCTCCTCTCTGCTCAGCGCGCCCGCCCCGCGTCGCGCGGGGCGGGCGCACGCGGAGCGACGGCTACCACGAATCGATGTAGTCGGTCTCCTGGCCGGCGCTCGGCCCCACGTAGATGTGGATGCCGCGGCCGGAGTAGTCCTGGAAGGTGATGCTGCCGATCTGCGGGCAGCCCGCGCCGGCCGAGGTGGGGGTGGTGTCGGCCCGGTAGATGTCGCCGTTCACCTCGGCGAGCTGGAGGTTCCACTCGCACACGGTGCCGTTGGAGAGGGTGATCGAGAGGTCTCCGGTGGTGCCGCCCGGGTCGGTGTGCGCGGTCATGTCGGTGCCGGACATGCCGCCGACGGTGAACGGCGCGTCGTCGTACCAGACGCCGTCGTAGGACTCGGGGAAGGCGCTGGCGCTGCCGCCGCCCTGGAAGCCGGAGCCGCCGTTGTCGTCGCCGGAGTTCACCACGAAGACGATGACGCCGATCACGCCGACGACGGCGAGCACGATGGCGCCGATCACCAGGCCGATGACCAGGCCGCTCGCCCCGCCGCGCTGCGGCGGCGGGCCGTAGGGCGGCGGGGGCGGCGGGGCTCCGTAGCCCCCGCCGCCGCCGTACGGGTCGCCGCCGAAGCCGCCCTGCGGTCCGCCGAAGCCGCCGTACCCACCGCTCGGCTGCTGCCCTGCGGCGTAGGGGTCGTTGGGCGGATAGGGGTTGCTCCCCTGCCCGCCGTAGGGGTCGCCTCCCTGCCCGCCGTACGGGTCGCCGCCGTAGGGGGGCTGTGGTGGGTACGACATGTCATGCTCCTTCGTTCACCGCGGCCGGCCCGCCGGGGTGCGGGCGCCGCGGGGGCGGCTACCAGGATTCGATGTAGTCGGTCTCGTTGCCCGCGCTCGGCCCGACGTAGATGTCGATCCCGCGGCCACCGTAGTCCTCGAAGGTCACACTTCCGACATCCGGGCAGCCGCTGGGGTTGCCGGAGACGGGAGTCGCGTCGGCGCGGTGGACCTCGCCCTGCGCCTCGGCCCACACCAGTGTCCACTCGCAGGACTGGCCGGACAACTCCATGGTGATGTCGCCCCCGGTGCCGCCGGGTTCGGTGTGCGCCTCCATGTCGGTGCCGGGCTGGCCCTGCACCGTGAAGGGCGCGTCGTCGAACCAGACGCCGTCGTAGGACGAGGGGAAGCCCTGCCCCGAGCCGCCGCCGTCAGAGCCGGAGTCGGTCTCGGTGCCGCCGGCCGGCTCGGAGGTGGTGGTGTCGGTGGAAGGCTCGGTCGGCGCCTCGGCGGTGGGGTCGGGCACGCCGTAGGTGACGCTCTCCTCCAGGTCGTCCAGCGCCTCGGCGGCGGCCTGGTTGGCGGTGTAGCTCCACCACAGGAAGCCGGCCACGGAGACGCCGACGAGCAGCAGCACCACGCCGAGCACCAGGGTGATGATCAGGCCGGCCGAGCTCTTCTTGGGGGGCGGCGGCGGTGGCGGGGCCATGCCGTAGGGGCCGCTGGGTCCGTACTGCGGGCCGGTGCCGCCGTAGGGTCCGGGGGGTGGGTATGCCACGCGCTGCTCCTATTTGTCCCGCTTGTGCTGCCGTCTGTTCCGACGCGGTCCGCGCGTGGCGCGTTCCGCCGGAAGCATCACGGCCGGATCTCGCTCCCGGCACGGTCCGGGCGGGGCCCGGACCGTGCTCGGCGGCCGGGCGGGAGGGCCCAGCCCGGCCGTCAGTCCGCCAGCCGGACCTCGACGGCCAGTTCGGCGTCGTCGGAGCCGACCAGGTCGAGGGTGCGGATCCGGCCCGCCGCGGCGACGTCGCCGGCCGCCCTGCGGACCGCCTCGACCGACTTGCCGGTGACGACGACCCGCTCGACGTCGGCGCGCATCGACTGCTTCGCCTCGGACTTGGCCTTGCGGACGGCGCGCAGCACGGTGGAGGCGGCGCTGAGCACCGCGGGGTCGCCCGCCTGGGCGGCCGAGGCGAACTCCTCGGTGCGGGGCCAGGGCTGGGCGTGCACCGAGCCCTCCTGCCACCACGACCAGACCTCGTCGGTGACGAAGGGCAGCACCGGCGCGAACAGGCGGTGCAGCACCGACAGCGCGATCCGCAGCGCGGCCCGGGCGGAGCCGGCCGCGGGGTCGGAGTCGTAGGCGCGGGCCTTGACCAGCTCCAGGTAGTCGTCGCACAGCTCCCAGAAGAAGCGCTCGGTGCGCTCCAGGGCCCGGGTGTAGTCGTAGCCCTCCAGCGCGGCGGTGGCGTCGTCGACGACGCCGGCCAGCTCCGCCAGCATCGCCCGGTCGATCGGCTCGGTGACGGCCTCCGGGTCGGGGGCGGCGCCGCGCACCGCCTGCTCCTCGGGGACGACGGAGAGCGCGAACTTGCTGGCGTTGAGGATCTTGATGGCCAGCCGCCGGCCGACCTTCATCTGCCCGGTGTCGAAGGCGGTGTCGGTGCCGGGGCGGCCGCTGGCCGCCCAGTAGCGCACCGCGTCGGAGCCGTGCTCCTCCAGCAGCCCGATGGGGGTGACGACATTGCCCTTGGACTTCGACATCTTCTTGCGGTCGGGGTCCAGGATCCAGCCCGACAGGGCGGCGTTGCGCCAGGGCAGGGTGCCGTGCTCGAAGTGGGCGCGCACGATGGTGGAGAACAGCCAGGTGCGGATGATGTCGTGGCCCTGCGGGCGCAGGTCCATCGGGAAGACCCGGGCGAAGAGGTCGGGGTCGCGCTCCCAGCCGCCGGCGATCTGCGGGGACAGCGAGGAGGTCATCCAGGTGTCCATCACGTCGGGGTCGCCGGTGAAGCCGCCGGGGACGTCGCGCTGCTCGGCGCGGTAGCCCTCGGGGACGTCGGAGCTGGGGTCGACGGGCAGCGCGGACTCGTCGGGGGTGATGGGCCGGTCGTAGCGGGGCTCGCCGGCTTCGTCGAGCGGGTACCAGACGGGGAAGGGCACCCCGAAGAAGCGCTGCCTGCTGACCAGCCAGTCGCCGTTGAGGCCGCCGACCCAGTTGTCGTAGCGGGCCCGCATGTAGGGCGGGTGCCAGGTCAGCTCGGCGCCGCGCTCGACCAGGCGGGCCCGCAGCTCGTCGTCGCGGCCGCCGTTGCGGACGTACCACTGCCGGGTGGAGACGATCTCCAGCGGCTTGTCGCCCCGCTCGTAGAACTTCACCGGGTGGGTGATCGGCCGGAGCTCGCCGACCAGCTCGCCGGAGTCGCGCAGCATCGCGACGATGCGCTCCCTGGCGGTGTGGACGGTGGCGCCGGCCAGCTCGGCGTAGGCGGCGCGGCCGGACTCGGAGTCCAGGCCGCGCGGGGGGTCGGCCAGCACGCGGCCGTCGCGGCCGATGACCGTGCGGGTCTCCAGCCGCAGCTCGCGCCACCAGGTGACGTCGGTGAGGTCGCCGAAGGTGCAGATCATCGCGATGCCGGAGCCCTTGTCGGGCTCGGCCAGCGGGTGGGCCTTGACCGGGACCTCGACCCCGAAGATCGGGGTGCGGACGGTCTGCCCGAACAGCGCCTGGTAGCGCTCGTCGTCGGGGTGGGCGACCAGGGCGACGCAGGCGGGGATCAGCTCGGGGCGGGTGGTCTCGATGTGGACGGGCTCGCCGTCGGGCCGGTGGAAGGCGATGCGGTGGTAGGCGCCGGGCCGCTCGCGGTCCTCCAGCTCGGCCTGGGCGACGGCGGTGCGGTAGGTGACGTCCCACAGGGTGGGCGCCTCGGTGAGGTAGGCCTCGCCTCGGGCGAGGTTGCGCAGGAAGGCGCGCTGGGAGGCGGCGCGGGAGGCGGCGTCGATGGTGGCGTAGGTGTGCTTCCAGTCGACGGACAGGCCCAGGCGCCGCCAGGTGGCCTCGAAGGCCTTCTCGTCCTCGGCGGTGAGCCGCTCGCACAGCTCGATGAAGTTGCCGCGGCTGACCGGGACCTGGCGCGGATCACCCCCACGCTTGTGGGGCGCAGTCTGTGCGGGCGGCTCGAAGTCCGGATCATAGGGCAGCGAGGGGTCGCAGCGCACGCCGTAGTAGTTCTGCACCCGGCGCTCGGTGGGCAGGCCGTTGTCGTCCCAGCCCATCGGGTAGAACACCGCCTTGCCGCGCATGCGCTGGAAGCGCGCGACGGTGTCGGTGTGGGTGTAGGAGAAGACGTGGCCGACGTGCAGGGAGCCCGAGACGGTGGGCGGCGGGGTGTCGATGGAGAAGACCTCGGCCCGCTCGGCGGTGCGGTCGAAGGCGTAGGTGTCCTGCTCGTCCCATACCGCCGCCCATTTCTCCTCGAGGCCGTCGAGGGAGGGCTTGGCGGGCACGCTGAACGGGCGAGAACGGTTGGTCATGCCCCTAATGGTATTGCGCGCGGAGGCGCGCCCGGTGCGGTTTTCCGGCGCCTGGACGCGGGTCGGCGGCGGCGGAGGGGGCAGGCGTGGCAGGATCGGGCGGCAAGGAGGAACCAATGCGACAGAAGAACGCCGATCTGACCCTTCAGATAGCCGGCGGGCTGGCCGCGATCGCCGCGGGCTACGCGACCCGCAAACTGGTCACCGTGGTCTGGCGGAAGGCCGTGGGCAAGGAGCCCCCGTCCAACCCCGACTCACTGGAGATCGGGCTGGGCGAGGCCATCGGCTGGGCCGTGTTCACCGGTGTGGCCACCGAGGTGGGGCGGGTGCTGGCCATCCGGGCCACCGCCAGGGCGCTCGGGCGCGGCACCGAGGTGCTGCCCGACGCCGACGAACTGTAGGGCCCCCGCCCACCGCACCACCCGGCCGCCGCCACGGGCCTTTTGCGGCCCCGCGGCGGCCTGGTCGTGTCCGGGCCGGTTACCGGGCGCCGCCGTCCTCGATGGCGGCCGGGCCCCGGGGCAGCTCGCGAGGTGCGGGCACCGGTGCGGGCGGGGCGATGGCGATGCGGCGCAGGTCGGTGCGGACCGCCTTGCCGAGGCCGGTGGTGGCGGCGCGGTTGAGGCTGCCGCCCGCGATGGCCCCGGTCAGGTAGGGGCCGAGCGTGGTGAGATGGCGGCCGAGCACCCGCAGCAGGCGGTTGCGCAGCGCGGTCTTGGCGGCGGCGCCCAGCGCGACGCTGAGCGAGCCGGGCTGGCTGGGGTCGATGCCCCGGCGGTGCGCCCAGGACATCAGGTGGCGGCCGGTACGCTCCAGCGGCCCGCCCTGGGGGCGCACGCCGTAGACCTCGTTCAGCTCGCCCACGAGCTTGACCTCGATGGCGGCGACGACCAGGGTCTCGGCGACGATCTGGGCGGGGGCGGTGAGCAGCAGCGGCGGGGCGGTGAACTGCACGGCGGCCAGCGCGCCGCCGGCCGCGCCGACGGCGGTGGTGCCGTTGGCGGCGTTGCGGACCAGCGCGTCGGCCAGTTCCTCGCCGGAGAGTCCCTTGTGGTGGCGGCGCAGCGTCTCCAGGTCGCGGATCTGCAGGCGGGGCGCGACCTCGTTGGCGAAGACCTCGGTGAGCCAGCGGCCGCCGGCCAGGCTCCTGGCTCCGGCGCCGCGGGCGCTGGTGGCCAGCGCCTTGGCGAGGCGGGCGATCAGCCGGCCGCGGGTGGCGGTGCTGTCGCCTTCGGTCTCGGTGAGCCGCTGGACGAGTTCGCCGACCTCCTCGGCGGGCACGACCTCGCCGCTTGCGGCCTCGTCACCGCCGGGACGCTCGGCGGCGCCGTCGGGGCCCGCCGGGCCGGCGGGTTCGGGGTCAGGGGTGTCGGGGCCGCCGCGTGCGGGCTGGTCTGCGGGTTCCGGCCGCGCTGTCATGAACCTCTCCTCACGTCAGGCCGCTCCCCGCACTCGGTGCCGCCGTCCGGGCCGCGATCGGCGTCCCGGAGGGCGGCCGTCGCCGCGCGCGCCGCGACACCCCTCCCGTTTTCCTACTGATTAGTGATCGGCAATTCCCTGCGCTTCCCGCTATTTCCCCGTTGGTCCCATTCTGCCCGGGTGGTATCGGCGCCCTCAGGCGGCGCACTCCCGGCAGATCAGCTGCCCGCCGCGCTCTTCGGCGAGCTGGCTGCGGTGGTGCACCAGGAAACAGCGCGCGCAGGTGAACTCGTCGGCCTGCCGCGGCACCACCCGGAGGGACAGCTCCTCATTGGAGAGATCGTCCCCCGGCAACACCAGCGACTCGGCCGCCTCGTCGGGATCGACGTCGATCGCGCTCGCCGTCTTGTCGGTGCGGCGCGCCTGCAGTTCCTGCAGGCTGTCTTCGGCGAGATCGTCGTCGGTCTTGCGCGGGCTGTCGTAATCGGTGGCCATTCTGCTAGCTCCATCCCCCTCGGTCCATGCCTCCTCGCGCGGGTCTAACGCTCAGGAAGCCGTTTATGTGCCCGATCCAGGCGGGAAATTCTGTCACGGGACGGGCCGCCGCTCCGCCATCCGGCCGGTTCCGCTCGTGTCACGTGTGGTTCCCGCTCCGCCGCCGCCCGGGAACGCCGTGGGGCCTGGGGATACACCACGGCGGTGACCGGACCGCCACGCACGCGCGTACGGCCGACAAACCATTCGGCCGGGTTCGCGCCCGGGTGAGCATACCCACCAATCGGCATTGCCCTGCCCGGCTGCGTCATGTCGGCGAATACCCCCGCGTGTGGTGTTGCCCACTTTCGGACCGGGATGCCGCGCGGTTCGGCGGTGCGGGGGGTTCCGGGCCGCTCTTCGTGCGGGTGAACTCACCGTGAAAGCCGCGGTTCGGTGGTTTGGCCCAGCGCGGTCGGGGGGTAGACCGGTGAGGTTCCCTATCGGTGGTGGAAGGAGTGTGCATGGGCGAGTTCGCCGCCGAGGTGCGACTTCGGCTCAGCGAGGCGTACGCCTCCCTCGAGGCGGCCAGGGCAAATGGAGACCTGTATCTGGCCGAGGCGCGCACCTTGGACATCGAGGACCTGCGCCGCATCGCCTCGCGGCACGACATCGAGGTGCCGTGCACTCCGTGAGGTGAGGCCGCGGCGCGGCCGGAGCGTCAAGGGCCGTGCTCCGGCCGCACGGGTCCACCCGGGCCCCCTCCCGCGGGCCGCGGGAGGGGGCCTCAGGCGCGCTGTACCGGCGCGTCGGGCTCCAGCGGCGCCAGCAGCTCCGACAGCGCCTCGAAGAGGCCGGGCGGCGCCGCCAGCAGCGTCAGGTCCTCCCCCGGCTCCCCGCCGCCGACCCGCCCGAAGCGGGCGCCGGCCTCCGCGGCGATCAGCCCGGCGGCCGCCCAGTCCCAGTAGTGCGGGCCGCGCTCGTAGTAGGCGTCCACCCGTCCGACGGCCAGTGAGCACAGGTCGGCGGCGCACGAGCCGCCGCGCCGGATGTCGCGCACCCGCGACAGCACGCCGGTGAGCAGCCGAGCCTGGTGCGCCCGCAGCTCGGGCGCGTAGGCGAAGCCGGTGGCCACCAGCGCCTGGGGCAGCTCCGGCGCCGGGTTCACCGAGATCGGCTCGCCGTTGAGCCGGGCGCCGCCGCCGCGCACCGCGGTGAACAGCTCGGCGCGGCGCACCACGTTCACCGCGCCGGCCACCACCGCGCCGTCGACCTCCGCCGCGACGCTGACCGCCCACTCGGGCTGGTCGTAGAGGTAGTTGACGGTGCCGTCGATCGGGTCGATGATCCAGCGCACCCCGGAGCTGCCGGGCTCGGCGCTGCCCTCCTCGCCGAAGAAGCCGTCGCGGGGCCGCACCGCGCGGATCCGCTCGGTGATCAGCGCCTCGCTGGCCTTGTCCATCGCGGTGACCACGTCGGTCGGGCTGGACTTGGTCTCCAGCACGCTGACGCCGCCGGCCGCGCGCTCCCCGGCCAGCATCGCGCCGGCCTCGGCGGCCACCGCGGCCGCCAGGTCGAGCAGCTCCTGGGCGCCGGGCCGCTTCGGCCCGGCCGCTCCGGTGTCGGTACTCATGGTCTCCCCCGTTTCGTCGTCGGCCGCCGGTTACCCGCTCACACCAGGTCGGGGCGGTGCCAGTCGGCGCCGTTGACGTGGTGGTCCAGGAAGGCGAACACGGTCTGGTACCACACCTTGACGTTGCCGGGCCGCAGCACCCAGTGGCCTTCGTCGGGGTAGTACAGGAACTTCGCGTCGACGGCGTTGCTGACCAGGTCCCACCACAGCCGCAGGGCCTCGCCGATGGGCACCCGGTAGTCGCGGTCGCCGTGGATGACCAGCATCGGGGTGCTGATCTTGCCGGCGTGCAGGTGCGGGGAGTCGGCGAGGTAGCGCTCGGGTTCGGTGGCGGGGTCGCCGAACTGGCTCACCCAGAAGCCGGGGTGGTCGGTGGTGGGCCCGAACTGGTCCAGCGCCCACAGCGAGGCGTGGGTGACGATGGCGCGGAAGCGGTCGGTGTGGCCGGCCACCCAGTTGGCCATGTAGCCGCCGAAGGAGCCGCCCATCAGCGCGGTGCGCCCGGCGTCGATGTCGTCGCGGGCCACGGCGGCGTCGGTGGCCGCCATGATGTCGGCGTGGGTGCGCGGCCCCCAGCCCTTCCAGCCGCGCTCCACCATGCGGTGGCCGTAGCCGGTGGACAGCGCGGGGTCGGGCAGCAGCACGGCGTAGCCCCTGGCCGCCATCAGCCACGGGTTCCACCGCCAGGACCAGCCGTTCCAGCTCATGAACGGGCCGCCGTGCACCCACACCAGCAGCGGCGCGGGGGTCTGCTCGGCGCCCTCGGGCAGCACCAGCCAGGCGCGCACCCGGGTGCCGTCGTCGGCGGTGGTCTCGATCTCGGTGAGGGTGCCGGGCAGGTCGAGCTCGGGGGTGGGGCCGGGCAGCGGCGCGGGGCGGCCGTCGGTGGCGCCGGTGTCGATGCGGACCGGGGCGGGCGGGGCGTCGACGGCGTCGCGCAGCGCGTACAGGGCGCCGTCGGGGGCGACGGTGAGCGAGGAGTAGGCGCCGTGGTCGCCGGTGAGGCGGCGCAGCTCGCCGGTGGCGAGGTCGACGGCGAAGACGGGCCGGCGGCCGTTGTCGTCGGCGGCGAAGTACACGGCGGCGCCGTCGTGGGACCAGGCGTGCTCGCGCGGCCACAGCTCGTGCCCGGCGAGCAGGTCGCGGCTCTCGCCGGTGGCGGTGTCGAACAGCTGGAGGGTCAGCGTGCAGATGCGGTCCTGCTCGCCGTCGAAGTCCAGGACGCCGGCGATGTGGCGGCCGTCGGGCGAGAAGGCGGGCGCGTGGATGTGGTGGCGGGGCCGCGAGAACAGGGTGCGCCGCTCGCCGGTTGCGGTGTCGATGGCGACGAGTTCGACGTAGACGCCGCCGCGTCCGTCCTCGGCCTGCCAGCCGGCGACCACGGTGCGGCCGTCGGGGCTGATGTCGTAGCCGGACTCGTGGCGCAGGGCGCGGCCGGCGTCGGGGGTGAGGTCGCGGGGCGCGGAGGTCTCGCCGCCGGGGCCGGTCTCGGCCAGGAACAGGCGGGGCATGGAGTCGCCGAGGTCGTGGTCCCAGTAGCGCACGGGGTGGCTCTCGTGCAGGATCGCGGTGACGCCCGCCTCGGCGCGCGACTTGCGCCAGGCGCGCTCGGCGTCGGTGTCGCCGGAGCGGGGGTGCGCCGCGGAGGCGAACAGCACGGAGCCGGCCTCGCGGGCCACCACGATGCCCGACACTCCGCCGGGGGGCTCGGCCAGCCGCCTGGCCTCGCCGCCGCGGGCCGGCAGCTCCCACAGCGCGCTGCCCGCCGCGCCCTCGCCCGCCTCGTCGGGGCGGCGCTCGCTGTCGGCGCGCCCGGAGGCGAACAGCACGGAGCCGTCGGGGCGGAAGGCGGGGCCGCTCTCGCCCTTGGCCGAGTAGGTGAGCCGCCGGGCCGGGTGGCGGCCCTCGGGGTCGATCTCCCACAGCGAGGTGCGGTGGGAGGTGCGCTCGGGGGCGATGGTGGTGACGGTGGCCACCAGCCGGGTGCCGTCGGGTGAGACGGCGAGCCCGCCGATGCGCGGCAGCTCGACGAAGCGGTCCAGCTCGTGCAGGGGTCTACCCACGTGGGCTCCTTCTCAACGGGTGCCCGGACGCCTCGGCGGCGGCGGTTCCGGGCGGGTCTCGTGGGCTCCGGCGGCGCGCGTCGGCCGGCGTGCGCGCGGAGCCGTGCGCCCGGCTACCCGGCGGGGGCCGGTGCGCGCAGCGGGCAGCAGCCGTCGCGGCAGGGGGCGGGCAGCGCGGGCAGGGTGCCCAGGTGGGCGGGGACGGCGCCCCTGGCGCGGTCGGTGACGAGCTCGCGGACCATGGCGGCGAACCCGGGGTGGTGGCCGGGGGCGGCGGCGCGGGCGTAGCGCAGGCCGAGCTTCTCGGCGGCCTGGGCGGCCTCGACGTCGAGGTCGTACTTGATCTCCATGTGGTCGGAGACGAAGCCGATCGGCGACACCACCACGGCCCGCACGCCCTGTTCGCGCAGGGATTCGAGGTGGTCGCAGATGTCGGGCTCCAGCCAGGGCTGGCTGGGCGGGCCGCTGCGGCTCTGGTAGACGAGGTCGAACTCGCGGTGGCCCAGGCGCTCGGCCACCAGCCGGCCCACCTCTTCGAGCTGCGCGGCGTAGCCGCCGCCGGGGCCGCGGCGGTGCTCGGAGGGCCCGGAGACGCCCGCCATGGTGAGCGGGATGCTGTGCGCGGTGAACACCAGCCGGGCGCCGGCGGCGTCGGGGCCGAGCCGTTCGAGGGCGGCGCGGGTGGTGGCGGCGGCGGCCTCGACGAAGCCGGGATGGGTCGCGTAGGGCGGGATGACCTCGATCTCCGGCGCGCCGGGGCCGGCCTCGGCGCGTGCCCTGGCGACGTCGTCGTGGTACTGGCGGCAGCTGGAGTAGGAGCTGTACGCGGAGGTCAGGAAGGCGACGGCGCGGCGCACGCCGTCGGCGGCCATCTGCCGGACGGTGTCGGTGAGGTAGGGGTCCCAGTTGCGGTTGCCCCAGTACAGCGGCAGGTCCAGGCCGGCGGTGTCGAACTCGGCGCGCAGCGCGGCGAGCAGTTCGCGGCACTGCCGGTTGATCGGGCTGACGCCGTCGAACAGGTAGTAGTGCCTGCCCACCTCCACCAGCCGCTCGCGGGGGATCCCGCGGCCCGCGGTGACGTTCTCCAGGAAGGGCACCACGTCCTCGGTCCTCTCGGGACCGCCGAACGAGACGAGCAGGAAGGCGTCGAAGGACTGGTCGGACTGCATGACCCCATCCAACCAGGAGCCGGTACCGGGCGCGCACCGGGACGGCTAGGCTCCGCGCATGGCGGAGACCTGGCGCAACTGGGCCGGCAACCAGCGGGCGCGGCCGCGGCGGATCCTGGTCCCGCGCAGCGCCGAGGAGGTGGCGCGCGCGGTGGTGGCGGCGGCCGGCGACGGCCTGCGGGTGCGGGTGGC
This sequence comes from Allonocardiopsis opalescens, assembly GCF_003002095.1. Lineage (GTDB taxonomy): Bacteria > Actinomycetota > Actinomycetes > Streptosporangiales > Streptosporangiaceae > Allonocardiopsis > Allonocardiopsis opalescens. The sequence goes on from NZ_PVZC01000010.1 coordinate 214,338, forward strand.
CGGGAGCGGGCACTCCTTCACCGGCGCGGCCGTCACCGACGGCGTGCTGCTGCGCTCCGAGGGGCTGTCGCGGGTGCGCTCGCTGGACGCCGCGCGGGGGCTGGTCACGGTGGAGGCGGGCTGCCGGCTGGACACCCTCAACGCCTACCTGGCCGGGCATGGCCTGGCGCTGGCCAATCTGGGCGACATCACCGCGCAGACGGCGGCCGGGGCGATCCAGACCGCCACCCACGGCACCGGCCGCACCGTGGGCGGCCTGGCCTCGCAGGTGCACGCGCTCGAACTGGTGCTGGCCGACGGCTCTGCGGCCGTGTGCTCGGCCGAGCGCGAGCCCGACCTGTTCCACGCCGCGCGGGTGGGCCTGGGGGCGCTGGGGGTGGTCACGGCGGTCACCTTCCGGGTGGTGCCCGCCTTCCTGCTGCGCGCGGTCGAGCGGGCGATGCCGCTGGACGAGGTGCTCGACCGGCTGGACGAGCTGCACGGCGGCAACGACCACTTCGAGTTCTTCTGGTTCCCGCACACCGGCGCCGCGCTGACCAAGCGCAACAACCGGGTCGAGGGGCCGGCGGCGCCGCTGCGGCCGCTGCGGGCCTGGTTCGACGACGAATTCCTCGGCAACTCCGTCTACGACCTGATGAACCGGCTGGGCAGGCGCGTTCCGGCCGCCACTCCCCTGCTCAACCGCTGCGCGGCCGGCGCGCTGGGCGCGCGCGACTACACCGACGCCTCCGCCCGGGTGTTCACCACGCCGCGGCGGTTCAGGTTCGTGGAGATGGAGTACGCGATCCCGCGCGCGCAGGCGGCCGGGGCGCTGCGCGCGGTGCGGGCGCTGGTGGAGCGCGGGCCGTACCGCACCACCATGCCGCTGGAGGTCCGCTTCACCCCGGCCGACGACGCCTGGCTGGCCACCTCCCACGGCCGCGACACCGCCTATGTCGCGGCGCACGTGTACCGCGGCGCCCCCTACCGGGGGTACTTCGGCGCCCTGGAGGAGGTGTTCACCGGGCTGGGCGGGCGGCCGCACTGGGGGAAGCTGCACACCCTCGACGCCGGCCGGCTGCGCACCGTGTACCCGCGCTTCGACGACTTCGTCGGGCTGCGCGACCGGCTGGACCCCGGGCGCCGCTTCGGCAACGCCTACCTGGAGCGGGTGCTGGGGTCCTAGAGCGGGGCGGTCAGCCGGCCGGGGCGGCGTCCTCCCCGGCGGCGCCGTCGTCCGCGGGCGGGTCCTCGGGCGGCTCCGGTTCGGCGGGCGGGGCGGTGGGCTCCACCGGCGGGGCGGTGGTGTCGGCGGGCGGCGCGGGCTGCGAGGGCTCGGGCTCGGGAGGCGCCGTGCCGGTGCCCGGCTCCCCGGTGGGCTCGGGCGGCGCGGTGTCGGCGGGCCCCGGGGGGTCCGTGGTGTCGGCGGTCGGCTCGGCGGGGCCGGGGTCCTCGGTGGGAGCGGTGGTGCCGAGCTCACCGCCCCACAGCGAGGTGCCGTGGCCGGGCTCGCCGCGGACCGTTCCGGCCAGCGGGCGGCCGGTCGCCGACTCCACCAGGACGATCACGGCCATGGCGCCGATGAAGACGACGGCGGCCCCGGCCAGCAGGCTGCGGGCGTGCCGCCGCCAGAACGATGCGGAAGGGGCGGCGGGGTCCTCGTCGGCGGCCAGTTCGGCGCCCTCGCCCGGGCGCTCCGGGTCCTCGGGGCCGGGCGGGGCGGGCTCGGCGGAGACGGCGGTGAACGCGGCCGTGGCGGCCGGGGTGCCCTGGCGGGAGGCCCGGCGGGCCTGGGCCGCCAGCTCCCTGGCGCGGCGGCCGCCCTGCTTGAGGTAGTGCTCGTAGACGGCGCCGCCCGCGGTGCTCAGCACGCTCATCACGGCCGCGCCCGCGATGGTGCCGTAGACGCCGAGGTAGGAGGCCGCGACGGCCGCCGTCAGTGTGGCCAGCCCTCCCCCGACGATCTGCGCTGCGCTCAGCTCGATGCGCCGCCCGCTCATCCGGTGCCCGCTCCTTCCGCCGCCCGCGCGCCGGTGCGCGCCGTGTCCGATACATCCCGCATCGACCAACTCCGCGGACGGCTCGCGATGTTCCGGTAACGGGAAGGCGTTAGACACGTCACCATCGGGTAACACCGGCGTGTCGGCCGCCGCCGGGGCGGGGCCGGTTCCGGCCGGGGCGGCCCGATCGCGGCCGGACACGGCCCGGACGACCGCTACCGGCAGCGCGGACCGCGCCGAGATGGCAGGATGTCCCTGATCGGCCGACCGCCCGACTGATCCCCGTGCCGCTCGGCGGCCGGCGCGGGGCGGGCCGTGCCGCCACCGAGCAGACCTCCGCCGCCCGACCGGACGCGCGAGAATCCGTGGACTCTGGCAGGAGCCGGCAAGGAACGGGCAAAGTTGGGACATGCCGGGCGGGGTGCTGGCCGCCGTGGGGGGCGGGCTGCACACTCGGACCCTGGGACAGTCTCATGGCTATCCGGCCCCGACGGGACGCGGAAGGATCAGGGATGCAGGAGCTGCGCCTCGTCGCGGTGAGCGAAGACGGCACCTATGTGGTGCTGGCGAGCGCCGGACGTGGCACCCGCTTCACCCTTCCGATCGACGAGCGCCTGCGCGCCGCGGTGCGGGGCCAGTTCTCCCGCCTCGGCCAGTACGAGATCGAAGTGGAGAGTCCGTTGCGACCGAAGGAGATCCAGGCCAGGATTCGCGCGGGCGAGACCGCCGAGCAGATCGCCGAGATCTCCGGCCTGCCGATCGAGCGCGTCCGCTGGTTCGAGGGCCCGGTGCTGCAGGAGCGCCAGTACATCGCCCAGCAGGCGCAGCGCGCCGCCGTGCGCCGCGCGGGCGACGACGGCCCGGGGCCGAGCCTGGGCGACATGGTCACCGAGCGGCTGGGCCGGCGCCGGATCGATCCCGAGGAGGCCCAGTGGGACTCCTGGAAGCTCGAGGACGGCACCTGGTCGGTGCGGATCACCTACCTGTCCGACGGCGCCGAGTCCAGCGGCACCTGGGTCTTCGACCCTCGGCGCCGCCACGTCACCCCGATGGACGACGAGGCGCTGCGGCTGTCCACCGACGACTACCGCGAGCCCGAGCCCAGCCCGGCCAATGTCACCCCGTTCGTGCCCCGCCTGCAGCAGGCGCGCTCCGCCGACCCCGGCCCCCGGCCGGCCGCCGAGCCGCCCCGCGGCTTCGCCCGGCCCGCGCCGCTCGGCCAGCCGGGCCGGCCCGAGGCCGCGCCCCCGCAGGGCGAGCCCGCGCGCCGGCCCGACCCGCTGCCCGACCGCCCGGCCGCGCAGGCGCCGCCCTGGGGCGAGCAGCCGCGCGCCGACCGCCGGCCGCCGCAGCCGGGCCCCTGGGACGAGCAGCCCCCGTCCGTCCACCCCGTCCAGCCGGGCGAGCGCCCCGCCGCCTGGGCCGAGCCGCAGCGGCCGCCCGCGCCCTGGACCCAGCAGCCCGGCCCCGACCGGGCGGGCCCCTGGACGCAGCGGCCCGAGGACACCCGCCCGGCCGAGCGGCCGCCTGGGCCCTACGCGCCGACGGGCCCCTACGCCGGCGCTCCGGCGCCGGCGGCCGACCCCTTCGCCGGAACGCCGGCACCCGATACGACCGCGAGCGGCCGTCCTGCGCCGGGCGGCTCGGAGGCCCGGCGGGCCGCCGAGCAGGCGGGCCCGCTCGGTGACCCGGCGGACCGGTCCGAGGCGGCCGCGGCGCCGGGCGGGGCCGCCACGCCCTTCGGCGAACCGGCGGCCCCGCCCGGCGGTGCGGAGGAGGCGGTGACGCCCTCCGCCGCCGCGCCTGAGGCGGCGGCCGTGTCCGCCGGTGCCGACGACGCGGATGCTCCGGCCAGATCGGCGGCCGCTCCGGCCGCGACCGAGGCGGCGTCCGCGACCGAGGAGGCGGCGGACGGCGCGGCCGACTCCGCCGCGCCGGAAGCGCGCACCGAGGAACCGGCCGCCGAGGCGGCGGGCCGGCCCGCCGCGGAGCAGAAGCCGGCCCGCGCGGCCGCCCAGCGCGCGCCGGACCGCCCGGCCAGGAAGACCCCGGCCAAGGCGCCGGCCCGCGAGCAGCAGCCCGCCGACGAGCCCGCGGCCGAGGAGGCCCGGCCCGCCGCGTCGGGCGACACCCCGGCCCCGGCCGCCGCCCGGCGCGGCCGCAAGTCCGCCCGCAACCGCCGCGCCTCGGTCCCGTCCTGGGACGAGATCATGTTCGGGGCCAAGAAGGAGACCTGAGCCCCGCGCACACGTCCGGCGCGCCCGGCCGTCCCGCTCGGCCGCCCGGCGGCGTGCGCCGGGTTCAGCGCTGCCGGCGCAGGGTCCACAGCAGCCAGTTGGAGACTCCCGCGCAGGTGGCGACGTCCCAGCCCTGGGCGCCCAGGTGGGAGAGCAGCGCGACGACCTGGTCGTGGCCGCCCGGCAGGATCCGCTCGTCGCCGCCGGGCAGGTTCACCTGGATCGACGACTCCGTCCAGATCCACTCGAGGGTGGCGAACTCGTAGCCGGGCACGGAGGCACCTCCTCGTCGTCGGCGGACGGGCACATGGGGAGTATTCCGCGCGGGCGGCTCGCTCGTGCCCGTTTCGCGCAATGGGCCGGGTTCGTCCGGGCCCGCCGTCAGGCCTTCGGCCCGCCCGCCGCCTCGCCGGAAGGGACCGCGAAGGGCGCGAACAGCTCGGGGGCGATCCGCGAGCCGAAGACCGCGGCGTCGTCGGCGGCCATGTCGGTGGCGTCGTGGGCGCCGCCGCCCGCGCCCACCGCGACGGTGAGCGTGGCCAGGCCGACGCGGCGCTGGAACAGGGTCTGGCTGATGCGGCAGCCGATCACGGCATCGCGCTCCAGCACCACCTGGCGGCGGTCCAGCGAGCCCGAGCGGACGCTGAGCCGCTCGCCGTCGAAGCCGTGGCCGAGCGCCCGGTAGCGGTCGAGTCCGAGCGGGACCGCCAGCAGGACCAGCGCCGCCACCGCCGCCGCCAGGTAAACGTGGAGGAGTGCGGCGGCCGCCGCGACCGCCAGCACGGGCACCACCGCGCGGAACAGCCGCCGCACGCGCGCGGCCGGCGGGTGCGCGGTGAGCCCGCCCCGGTAGGGGGCGACGGCCAGCCCGGCGATCTCCTCGACCCTGGCGCGCGGCGCGATCGGCAGCAGCTGCGCCCGGGTCGCGCTGCCGCCCAGCCCGGTGACGACGGCGCGCAGCCGCGCCACCTTGAACAGCCGCTCCATCGGGTTGTCGCGGTACTCGAAGCCGCGGATGCGGCGCTGCTCCAGGGTCACGCTGCGGCGGGTGAACAGCCCCTCGCTGGTGACGAGCGCGTCGCCCCGGCGGCGCAGGCTGAAGTTCCAGTGCGCGGCGGCGTAGGTGACCACGGCGGACACCGGCATGAGGACGGCCAGCGCGGCCGCGGCGCCGGCCAGGACCAGCGGCAGCTGCCGCTCGTAGGAGCGGGTCGCCTCGACGATCTGGTCGGGGTCGAGGCCCAGGCTGTCGAAGTTCTGGCCGACGATGCCGAGGAGGCTGCCGATCACCGCGAACGGCGCCAGCAGGTAGCCGAGGCTGAGCGGGGCGTAGAAGTACCAGCGCGGCTCGATCCGCTGGTAGACGGTCTCGGGCGGCTCCGGCTCGGGTGCGTCCAGTGCCTGCCCGGGGGCGTCCTCGGCGGGCGCCGCCTCCGCCGGTCCGGCGCCCGCCCCGGCCGGGGCGCCCACGAGCTGGGCGCGGCGGCGCAGCAGTTCGACCCGCAGCCGCTCGGCGTCCGCGACGGAGACGGCGTCGAGCGAGCCCTCCTCGCTGGTCGAGCCGCCGGCCGCCGCCTCGACCTTGACCACGGCCAGTCCGAACGCGCGGTGGATCAGGTTCGAGGTCACGTCGACGCCGCGGATCCGGTCCAGCGGGATCCGGCGCGTGGACCGCCCGATCAGGCCCTGGTGGATCTCCAGGCGGTCGGGGAAGACCTGGTACCGGAAGGTGAACCAGCGCACCCACCCGAAGGCGATGGTGCCGCCGATGCCGGCCGCCGCCGCGGCGATGCTCCACCACTCGCCGCCGCCGAAGAACAGCAGCACCACCAGCGGCACCGCCAGCGACCCGAGCCGTCTGAGCGGGCTGGTGAAGACCGTGCGCACGCTGAGCCGCCGGCCCGGCACCTCCTCGGCCGGGGCACCGGCGGGGTCCGCCGGCGCGTCCGGAAGCTCCGGCTCCGCGCCGCCGGGCTCGTCGGGTCCGCCGTAGGCGGGCGGCTCGGAGCCCGTACCGTCCGCCGCGCTCCCCCGGGCCCCGTCGGGGGCGTCGGTTTCGCCGGAACCGGGCCGTTCCCGGCCGTCGGCGGCCCCGGCCCGCCCGCCGTCCCGCGTGTCGCCGCCCATCGCCCCCGCCTCGCCCCAGAGTGCAGCCGTGCCCGCCGGTCTCGACCCTAGCGCGGGCCCGGCGGTCCGCCGTGATCGCCACCGGCGGGCGCGGCCGGTTCGACCGCGCTCGGTGATTCGGCACGGCCGGAGCGTGACGCCCGGGAGAGGATGGTGCCGCGGCGCCGCGGAGGCGGTGCCGCGGACCGAGCGAGTGGGGCGGGCGATGACGGGGGACGCGCGGGCGGGCGGCTACGACACCGTCCGGTACTGGCGGGACCGCCTGGCGGACGCGCTGGAGCCCGGCGGCGGCAGCCTCCAGGCGGTCGGGCTGGCCGACGCCTCGGGCGTCATCGAGGCGGCGCCGGCCCCGGCCGGCGCGGGGACCGGCGGCGGACCCGTGTGGGTGCGCGCGGTCTGGGGCCCGGAGGCCGAGCGGCTGCTGCCGCGCACCCGCGCCGAGTCGGCCGCGGTGGTGGCCGCGCTGGACGGCCAGGCCGAGGAGATCCGCGTCGGCGACCGCGACTACACGCTGACGGGGCGCATCGAGGACCCCGGCAACGCGGGCGAGGACCTCGTCATCGCCTCCGACCCCGCGCCCCGGCGGCTGTACCTGGCCCGGCTGGCCGGACGGCGCATCGTGATCGGGGTCTCCGTCGAGGGACTGGCCGATCCGCTGACCGGCCTCATCGACTTCGGCCGCGCCGCCTCGGCCGTCACCGGGGCCTGAGCGCGCGGCGGCCGTCTCAGGTGGCGTCGTCGCCGGCCCGGCCGGCCCGGGTGGCGAGGTCCTCGGCCAGGCGGGTGGCCTCGGGCTCGTCGAGGCCGGAGATGGTGGAGGAGCCCGCGTGGGAGGCGGTCTTCATCTCCACGGTCGCGAGCCGGAAGAGGCGGTCCAGCCAGCCCTGGGTGCGGTCGACGGTCTGCATGCGGTTGATCGGGACGAGCTGCCAGTGGCGCGTCAGGCCGCCGGTGCGGGTGTAGACGATGTCGGCGCTGACCTCCCAGCGGTGCACCCGGTAGCGCACCCACGGCACGACCAGGATGTCGACGGCCGCCCACAGCCCCGCGGCGGCCGGCAGCCACCAGATGTTGTCGATGACGGCGACCGGTAGCCATCCCCAGCGCTGCGTGCTGATCCAGAAGGCGAGCCCGCTGCTGAGGCCGATGACGAAGACGGCGCCGATGGCGCCTTCCACCGCCCATTTTCCGATCGCCCTGCGCGAAACGCGTTGCGCGGGTTCGCGTAGCCGAAATGGCGTGGTGGTCACAGCGGTCGAGTGTACTGGTGTACGGCGCGTAGGCCGGATGCCGGACGCCTGTCAGCCGGATGTCGGCGCCATGTCAGCGGCACGGTGCAGAGTATGACGCGTCGTATTTGTGAGGAAGGTACGGATGACGTACGCGATCCAGGCCGAGGGCCTGGTCAAGAACTTCGGCACCACCCGGGCGCTGGACGGGGTGAGCCTGCGGGCGAGCGCCGGGCGGGTGCTCGGCGTGCTCGGCCCCAACGGCGCCGGCAAGACCACCGCCGTCCGGGTGCTGGCCACCCTGATCGCCCCGGACGCCGGGCATGCCACCGTCAACGGCTTCGACGTCGTCCGCGACGCCCACCAGGTCCGCAGGCGGATCGGGCTGACCGGCCAGTACGCCGCCGTCGACGAGGAGCTGAGCGGCGCGCAGAACCTGGTGCTGATCGGCCGGCTGCTCGGCCTGCCCGGCCCCCAGGCCAGGGCGCGCGCCGCCGAACTGCTGGCCGAGTTCGACCTGACCGACGCCGGGGACCGCCGGGTCAAGACCTACTCCGGCGGTATGCGCCGCCGCCTGGACCTCGGCGCGAGCCTGGTCGGGCGGCCCAGCGTGCTGTACCTGGACGAGCCGACCACCGGCCTGGACCCCCGCAGCCGGGGCCAGCTGTGGGAGATGGTGCGCAAGCTGGTCGCCGACGGCGTCACGGTGCTGCTCACCACCCAGTACCTGGAGGAGGCCGATCACCTGGCGCACGACATCGTGGTCATCGACCACGGCAAGGTCATCGCCACCGGCACCCCCGACCAGCTCAAGGACCGCGTCGGCGGGCAGATCCTGAACGTCCAGCCGGTGATGCTGGAGGAGCTGGACCGGCTCGCCGGTGTGGTGCGCGAGGTCACCGGGGTGGAGCCGAACCAGGGCGACACCTCGGTGAGCGCGCCGGTCGACGACCCGGCCGTGCTGCCCGCCGTGGTGCGCCGGCTCGACGCGGCCGGTATCGGCGTGGCCGAACTCGCGCTGCGCAAGGCCACCCTGGACGAGGTGTTCCTGGCGCTCACCGGCCACACCGCCGAACCCGGCGGAGAGCCGGACGCCCCCGCCCCGTCCACCCCGTCAGAGCAGCCGCAGCAGCACGTGAGGACCCCGTCGTGACCACCGTTTCCCAGGCGGTGACGCCTGAGCGCATCAGCCCGATCAACACGATCCAGCACGGACTGATCGCGACCTCCCGCAGCCTGCTGCGGCTGCGCTCGAACCCAGCGGAGATCATCGGGCTCACCTTCCAGCCGCTGATGTTCGTGGCGCTGTTCGTGTTCGTGTTCGGCCAGGCCCTGATGGGCTCCTGGCAGGACTACCGCGACTTCGTGCTGCCGGGGATCATCGTGCAGATGGTCGCGTTCGCCACCATCGGCACCGGGATGACCCTGTTCACCGACATCGACAAGGGCATCTTCGACCGCTTCAGGTCGCTGCCGATCGCCCGGTCGGCGCCGCTGATCGGCGCGGTGCTGGGCGACCTCGTCCGCTATGTGCTGTCGCTGGTGGTGATCCTGGTGGTCGGCTTCCTGATCGGCTTCCGCCCGCCGGGGGGCGTGGTCGGCACCCTCGCCGGGGCGGGCGTGGTGCTCATCTTCGCGCTGGCGCTGTGCTGGATCTGGGTCTACCTGGGCCTGATCGCCAAGACCGCGATGACCCTCCAGATGTACGCCATGACCCTGATGTTCCCGCTCACCTTCGGCGGGTCCACCTTCGTCAGCCCCGAGCAGATGCCCGACTGGATGGCCTGGTTCGCCTCGGTCAACCCGGTCACCTCGGTCACCGACACCGTCCGCGGCCTGATGCTGGGCGGCCCCGTCGCCGGCCCCTTCGCCATGACGCTCCTGTGGTCGGCCGCCATCGCGGTGGTGTTCTTCCCGCTGGCGGTGCGGGCGTACGTGCGGCGCACCTGAGCGCCGCCCGAGGGGCCGGGGGCGTCCCCCGGGCGGACGCGGCCCGCAGGGCGTGCGGGCGCAGCTGATGCCGGGGCGGGACCCGTCCCGCCCCGGCCGGGCGGTTCAGCCCTCGCAGTGGTCGGCGTCCACCGTCTCGCGGGCGATGGCGGCGGCGCCGCGCCGGCCGGCGGCCCGGATCCGCTCGACCTCCGCCGCGCCCAGCAGCTCGCCGGCCTCCCGCAGCAGCCGGCGGGTGTCGACATCGCGGTTGTCGGGCCGGCCGCGCAGCGCCTCGGAGGCGCCGATCAGTTCGGCGGCGCGCCCGGGGCGGCCCTCGGCCATGGCCAGCCCGGCGTGGCCGATGAGCAGCGCCGAGGTGGTCAGCGGTACGAACAGCGCCCGCACCCGGGCCGCCTCGCCGAGGCGGCGGCGCGCGCCGTCGACATCGCCCTCGGCCAGGTCGACCCAGACCAGTTCGAGCAGCAGGAGCAGCGCGCCGTGCCCGGCGACGCCCTTGGGGACCGGGCGGGTCAGGGCGGCGTCGATCCGGGCCCGGGCGAGGTCGGGGCGGCCGGTGACGCGGTGGTACAGGGACCAGGCGGCGGTGGTCAGGAACTTGTGGTCGTCGGCGCCGGAGATCATCTCGAAGCGCGCGGCGGAGTCCTCCAGCGTGGCGAGCGCCTCGGCGGGCCGGTCGTGGCGCAGCAGCTCGGCGGCGATGCGCACCTGCACCAGCGAGGTGTACGCCGACTGCGGCATCAGCCGCACCACCGTCCGCTCGGCGGCGCGCAGCAGCCGCAGCGCCTCCTCGCCGTCGTCCAGGCCGACCAGTTCGGACAGGCCGATCAGGGTCTGCACCTCCATCGCCTGGTCGCCCACCCGGGCGAAGCCGCGCAGCGCCGCCTCGAAGGCGGCTCGCGCGCCCTCCCAGTCGCCTCTGGCGGAGTTCAGCATGCCCAGCCCGCCGTACCCGCAGGCGCTCACCCAGGGGTCGCCGGCCGCCGCCTTCCGCCCCATCAGCTCCGCCGCCTCGTCGAGGCGGCCGTGCAGCATGGCGGCCATGGCCGGCAGCGAGACCAGCAGCGGGCGGTTCAGCTCGTCGACGCCGTGCCGGGCCATCAGCGCCACGGCGCGGTCGGTGCGCTCGATCAGCGCCCCCAGCGGGTCCTCGCCGCCGATGTCGAGCAGGCTCATGCACTCGATGTACTCGGCGACCGCGTCGGGCGGCGGTTCGGGCAGCCGGCGCATCAGCTCCGCGCCCCAGTGCGCCGACTCCTTGCGGTTGCCGGCCATCTGCCAGTACATAACGGCGCGCGCGGCCATGCGCAGCGCCGTCGAGAGGCGGCCGGTGTCGACGGCCCAGCGCAGCGCGGCCCGCAGGTTGTCGTGCTCCCCGGCCAGCCGGACGGTCCAGTGCCGCTGCTCGGGCCCGCGCAGCCCGGCGTCGCCCTCCGCCCACAGCTCCAGCTGGTACTCGGCGAGCGCGGCCCGCACGCGCTCGGTCTCGCCGGCGGCGTCCAGCTGCTCGGCGCCGTAGGCGCGCACCGTCTCCAGCAGCCGGTAGCGGCTGAGCGCGCGGCCGGATCCGTCGGAGGTCTCCACGACGGTGACCAGCGACTTGTCCACCAGTGCGGCGACGGTGTCGAGCACGTCGGCGGCCGGCAGCTCGTCGGCGGCGCAGACCCGTTCGACGCCGTCGATCGCGGCGCCGGCGGGGAAGGCCGACAGCCGCCGCAGCAGGGCGCGCTCGGGCTTGTCCAGCAGCTCCCAGCTCCAGTCGACCACCCCGCGCAGGGTCTGGTGGCGGGGCAGGGCGGTGCGGCTGCCGCCGGTGAGCAGCGCGAAGCGGTCGTGCAGCCGGTCGGCGATCTGGTCGGGGGTGAGGATGGCGACCCGGGCGGCGGCCAGCTCGATGGCCAGGGGCTGGCCGTCCAGCTCGCGGCAGATGCGCACCACCGAGGCGACGTTGCCGTCGTCGACGGCGAATCCGGGGCGCGCCGAGGCGGCCCGGTCGGCGAAGAGCCGCACCGAGGCGTAGCCGGCCGCCGCCGCTGCGTCGGCGCCGTCGGGCGGCAGTTCCATGGCGGGCACCGCGTAGCGGATCTCGCCGGGGACGCCCAGCCCCTCCCTGCTGGTGGCGAGCACCCGCAGGCCGGGGCAGGCGGCGAGCAGCCGCTCGGCGAGCCGCGCGGCGGCGTCGATGAGGTGCTCGCAGTTGTCCAGCACCAGCAGCAGCCGCCGCTGGGCGAGTTCGCCGATCAGCGGCACCAGCGGGTCGGCCTCGGGCTTGCCGATGTCGAAGGGGTGGGGGCTGCCGTGCCGCCCGAACACCGCCGCCACGGCCTGCGGCAGGGAGTCGCCGTCGCCCAGCGGCGCCAGCTCCACGAACCACACGCCGTCGGGCACGGTCTCGGGGCGCTCGGCGGCCAGCCGGGTCGCCGCCTCCACCGACAGGCGGGTCTTGCCGGCGCCGCCGGGCCCGGTGAGGGTGACCAGCCGCGCCTCGGGCAGCAGCTCGGCCAGCCGGACCAGCTCGCGCTCGCGGCCGACGAAGGTGGTCAGCGGCGCGCCGAGCCTGCCGCGGGGTGCGCGGAGCGGGGCCGGCTCGGGTGCGGGCGGCGGCTGCGGATGGCCGCGCAGCACGGCGAGGTGCGCCTCGGCGAGTTCGGGGCCGGGCTCGACGCCCAGTTCGTCCACGAGCGCGGCCCGGGTGCGCCGGTACCGCTCCAGCGCGTCGGCCTGCCGCCCGGCGGCGTGCAGCGCGTGCACGAGCCGCGCCTGGAGCCGTTCGCGCAGCGGATGGGCGTCGGCCAGCGGTTCGAGTTCGACGGCCGCCTCCTGGGCGCGCCCCAGCGCCACCCGCGCCCGCGCCCGGTCCTCGGCGACCTGGAGCCGCAGTTCGCCCAGCCGCGCGACGGGGGTGTGCGCGAAGGGCAGCGCCGCGGTGTCGGCCAGCGCCGGGCCGCGCCACAGCCCCTGCGCCCGCGCGAGGGTGGCGTCGGCGGCCGCGGCCTCGCCCGCGGCGAGTTCGTCGCGCCCGCGGGCGGCCAGCCGGGCGAAGACGTGGGTGTCGACGTCGTCGGGCCCGGCGCGCAGCCGGTAGCCGCCGGGCCGCGACTCCACCGCGTCGGGGTCGGCCAGCAGCCGCCGCAGCCGCGAGGCCAGCGCCTGCAGGGCGCCCGCCGCCCGGTCGGGCGGCGCGTCGCCCCAGATGGCGTCGACCAGCCGCTCGGCGGAGACCGTGCGGCCCGGCTCCAGCGCCAGCAGCGTCAGCAGTGCGGCCAGCCGGGCACCGCCGACGGCCACCGGTCGCCCGGTGGAGTCGTGCGCCTGCGCTGGACCCAGGAGGAGGAACCGCACCTGCCCCGTCTTTCGTGCGCTTTCCCAGAGGTCGGCGGCCCCGCCGGCCGCGGACATCCCAACTCTAGGTTCCCCGCGGCGCGCACCGCCGCCCATTTCGCCCCGCGCGGACAGGCCCACGGCACCGCGGCCGCGCACACGCGCGAGCTGCTCGGCACGCCGACACCGCCATGCTGTCAACGCGGTACGACGCACACAGGTGCCCGACGCGGTGGGGACATTCGACCGGTCGCGGCATGGCCGCACCCCGCCGCACGGACGTGCGCACCGCGCGGACACGACCGGGGCGGTGGATACGGGCACGCTCGGTGCCGTCGACGAAGAACCGCGCGGCCGCGGGCGGCGCGGTGGTGCCGTGCGGCCGCGGGCGGCCCGGGGGCGGGTGCGGATCGGTAGAGTGTCGGCGTTCCCGGAAGCCCGCGACGCCGGCCGCCGTGCGCGCCGCGCGGGTCCCGCGGCCCACCGATCCTCCTGCGGAGTCCGCCGATGACGACAGCCATGCCCGACCTCCCGACGCCCGCGCGCCGCCCGGGGCCGCGCGCCCCGGGGGGGCCGGGCGCGCGCACCGCGGCCCGGTGGGCGGCGGCGCTGCTGGCCGCGGCCAGCCTGGCCGCGTCGAGCGGCTGCAATGTGCTGCGGCCCGCCGCCGAGGGCGCGGGCGAGGTCGCCGACGACATCACCGTCACCAGTCCGGCCTTCCGCGACGGCGAGGCGCTGCCGCTGGTGTACACCTGCGCGGGCGAGGGGGTGGCGCCGCCGCTGCGCTGGTCGGGGCTCCCCCAGGACGTCCGCTCGCTGGCGCTGGTGGTCGACACGGTCGACGCCGGGGCGTCCGGCGGAGCCGCGGTGCACTGGCTGCTGTACGGCATCCCGGCGGAGCTGCCGGACCTCGCCGAGGGCGAGGTGCCCGAGGGGGCGGGGCAGGCGGTGAACTCCTCCGGGCAGCCGGGCTACCACCCCCCGTGCCCGCCCGAGGGGGCTTCGGCGAACGGCCAGTACGAGTACCGGTTCACCGTCTACGCGCTGGACCGGGAGATCACCCTGCCGGCCGACGTGGGGCTCGGCGAGGCGATCGAGGCGATCGGCGCGGCCACCCTGGCGCGCGGCCGGCTGCACGCGTACGTGGCGGGCGAACCGGGCTGACCGCCGTTTCGTCACCGACGGTGCCGGCGGGCCACGCATTGTCGCACGAGTGACAGGTGGAAAACCGTTAGATAGTCGAGATGCGTGTTCCGGGACCGCCGCATAGTGCGTAAGGTAGGCACGTGTCCCCCGTGAACCGTTACGCAACTGTGAGCCGAGCGCGCTTCCGCGCTCCGGCGGCAGCGGCTCCGGTTCGCCGCCTCCCCTTGGTCCCGGGAGCCGTTTGCGCCGATTCCGGCGGAAAGCATGGCGCAAAGCCTACTGATCAGTCACAATTTGTCGGCAGAGCGGGGCACGCCTCCACTTCCCCAGGTTTCCCCCGGTCTTTCCGGGATCTGCCTGCTGCAGGATTTCCTCCGCCGCCGGACATGGGGCGGAGCCGCGTCGATGGCCACGCGGTTCCGGCCGGCGGTGCTTCCTCCAAGTCCGGCCATGACGTGTTGGGTGGTGCTGTGACGTGACCATGGTCGTGGTCCTCGGTCTGGTCGTTGTCGTTCTGCTCGTCCTCGTCGTCGTTGCGCTTGGGGTCCGGGCGCTGGGCCGAGGCGGTGCGGAGCCCGAGGACGCCTATGACGACTACGACGACGGCTACGAGGCGGAGGAGGAGCCGGCGCCGCGGTCGCGCCGGGGCCGCGCCGCCCGCCAGCAGCCCGACGAGCCCGCCGACGACTACGACGAAGAGCTCGCCGAGCCCGCCCCCGCCCGCCCGGCCGGCCGCGGGTCCGGCCGCCCCGCCAAGGTCAAGCGGCCCAAGGCGGGCCGGTCCAGGGGCCGCGACCGCGGCGACGACTGGGAGGCCCCCAGCAGCGGCGACGACGACGCCAGCTACTGGTCCTCCCTCCATGACGACCAGTCCTTCGGCTCCTTCGGCGAGCGCTCCGCCACCCGCTCCCCCGAGCCCGCCCCGGCCGAGCCGAGCGAGCCGCCCCGCCCCGCCCCGGCGCGCGAGCCCGCCGCCGCGGCCAATGTGACCGGCGCGCTGTTCCGCGACGACCCCGCCCCTGCCGACAAGCGCCACCCGGGCACCCTGGAGACCGTCAAGCTGTCCAAGGACGACCCCCGGCTGCCGGGCCGCGCCCCCGCCAGCGCCGACACCGGGCTGTCCATGCTCGCCAGCCTCGGCGGCAGCGCCGCCCCCGGCGAGCCGGTACGGCCGGCGCCCGCGGCCGCCGCGCCGCAGGCCCCGGTGCCGCCGGCGCCCGCTGCGGCGCCCTCGCCCCGGCCCACCGCCAAGCCCGATCCGCTGTCCGACCCGCTGCCCGTGGTCGAGGCGGTGGTCCGCGAGCGCGCCAACACCGGCGGCTGGAACCGCTCGGCGAGCGTCCCGCCCGCCCCGCCGTCCCCGGCTCCGCGGCCCGCCGCCACCGACACCGGCGGCTCCTACTACTCCGGCGACGTCCTCAGCGGCGGCGGTGACGCCCTGGACGGCTCCACCGGCGGCTACCGCCGCTCGTCCCGCGCCGCCGGCGGCACCGACTACGGAGAGGACTCCTTCCGGCCCCGCACCGGCGACCCGCTCGGCGGCGTGCCGCGCCGCGACCCCCTGGGCCCCGACCCGCTGAGCGCCCCGGGCTACGGCCGGGCCGCGTCCCCCGCTCCGGCCGCCCAGCCGCCCGCGCCCGCGTGGCGCCCGGCCGCCGCGCACGGCGGCCAGACTCCCGCCCCCTACGGCGCGAACGGCCGTCCGGTCTCCGACTCCGGCGGCTGGGAGCGCACCTCGGGCGGCTACGACGCGCTGAGCGCCCCCGCGCCCGAGGGCTTCCGCGAGCCGGCCGCCGATACCACCACCGACATGCTCGGCGGCCGCGGCCGCGGCAACCCCTACGGCAGCTACGCGGAGTCCACCCCGGCCGAGCCGCCCGCGCCCGCCCCGTACCACGACACCGGCGCGCACCAGCGCCCCGAGCCCTACAGCCGCTACGACGCTCCCGGCGGCTGGTCGGGCCACGACCACGGCAACGGGCAGCACACCACGCAGCGTTACGAACCACCGCACACTTCCTACCCGGACCGCTTCTACCGCTGAGCCGGACGAACACTCCGCCCGCACCCGGTCCGACCAGGCACATTTAAGCGTTCGTGCGCAATGGAGGGTCGCTTCGTAAGCGAACCTTGGCTACTCTCTGTGACTAATTGCTGACGCCTACTCTGGCGGCTGAGTCACGGGAGTACCTGGATGCGGTCTGCGGTAACCGAACGTCTGCGCACTCCGCTGCGCGAGCTGCGCCACGACCTGCCCGCCTCGTTCGTCGTCCTGCTGGTCGCCATACCGCTGTCGCTGGGCATCGCGGTGGCGTCGGGCGCGCCGCTGGCCGCCGGCCTGATCGCCGCGGCCGTCGGCGGCATCGTCGCCGGCTCCCTGGGCGGCTCCGCCGTCCAGGTGAGCGGACCCGCGGCCGGACTGACCGTCGTGGTGGCCGAGCTGATCCTCCAGTACGGCTGGCCGGCCATGTGCTTCATCACCACGCTGGCCGGCCTGGTGCAGATGGCGCTCGGCGGGCTGCGCACCGCCCGGGCCGCCCTGGCCATCTCGCCGTCCGTCGTACACGGCATGCTGGGCGGCGTCGGGATCGTGCTGGCGCTCTCCCAGGTGCACGTCATGATGGGCGGCGCGCCGAGCAGCACCGCGCTGGCCAATCTGCAGGAGATCCCGTTCCGGCTGCTCGACGCCGACCGGGCCGCCCTGGCCGTCGGCGCGGTCACGCTGGCCGTGCTGCTGGTGTGGACGCGGCTGCCGCGGATCGGCCGCGTCGACCTGACCCAGCTGCCCGGGCCGCTGGTCGCGATCGCCGTCGCGACGGCCGCCACCGAGGTGCTGGGCTGGCAGGTGGTGCGGGTCGACCTGCCCGCCTCCTTCGCCGACGCCTGGCACGGCCCGGCCCTGCCCGAGGGCGACCTGTACGGGATCGGACTGGCCGTGCTCACCGTCGCGCTGGTCAGCAGCGTGCAGTCGCTGCTGTGCGCGATCGCGGTGGACCGCATGCACACGGGGCCGCGCGCCCGGCTGGACCGGGAGCTGGTGGGGCAGGGTGCCGCCAACCTCGTGTCGGGCGGCCTGGGCGGCCTGCCGGTCGCCGGTGTGGGGGTGCGCGGTGTGGCCAATGTGCGCGCGGGCGGGCGCTCCCGGATGTCGACCATCGCGCACGGTGTGTGGGTGGCGCTGTTCTCGCTGGCGCTGGTGCCGGTCATCGAGGCGATCCCGCTGCCGGCGCTGGCCGCGCTGCTGGTGTACCTGGGGATCAGCATGGTCGACCTCGACCAGCTGCGGGAGCTGCGGGCGCACCGCGAGAGCAGCGTCTACGTGCTGACCCTGCTGGGCGTCACCCTGATCGGGGTGATCGAGGGGGTGGCGATGGGGCTGGTGCTGGCCGCGCTGATCGCGCTGCGCCGGCTGGCGCGGCTGCGGGTACGGGCGGCGCCGCACGGCGGCGAGCAGTGGCTGGTGCTGGTGGAGGGCTCGCTGACCTTCCTGGCGGTGCCCAAGCTGATTCACGAGCTGCGCCGGGTGCCCGCCGGCGCCGATGTCAGCATCCATTTGCAGGTGGACTTCATGGACCACGCCGGCTTCGAGGGGCTGCGCTCATGGCGGCGCGGCCACGAGCTGGGCGGCGGGACGGTGACCGTGGACGAGGGCTACGAGCGCTGGTACGACGGCGCCGCCACCGGCACGCCGCCGCCGCACCGGACCCTGCCGGTGCAGCGGACGGTCAGGAGTCCTGTTCCGGAGGAAGCGGGTCGGAGCGGTCAGGCTGCTCGACCGGGCGGGTCCAGGTCCGAGCCAGCAGCAGGATCACGACGATCGCTACCAGCGGAAGGCCGAACATCAGGACCCAGGTGAGCGCACTCATGGATTTCCACCGTTCTTGGGCATTCGTGGCGGCCGCTCCGGCATGGACAGGATAGTCACTAACGATCTCGGACGGGCGATTCCTGCCGCATTTCCGGTCCGCACGCCCGTTCCCGGACATGCGGGCCCGCCTGGACGGGCGGCGTGGGCGAGTCGGCCTGTAAGCCGGATCCTGTGGCCCGCGAGGGCCGGCGGCCATCCATCTAGGGCTGCCGTTGCCGGCAGCCTCGTGCGGTCTACCCGCAGGCTCGGGCGGGCCGCCCTCAAGCGCCTGCGCAGGAGGCCGAGACCTCCCTCTTGACCTTGCTCCAGGTGGGGTTTGCCGAGCCGGCCGGGTCGCCCCGGCCGCTGGTGGTCTCTTACACCACCGTTTCACCCTTACCACCGGGGTGTCCGGTGGCGGTCTGCTTTCTGTGGCACTTTCCCGCGGGTCGCCCCGGGTCGGTGTTACCGACCACCCTGCCCTGTGGAGTCCGGACTTTCCTCGGCGGGGCCGCTGCTCCGCGCACGGCGGAGGCGGCACCCGACGCGGCCGCCCGGCCGACTCGCCCGCGCCCAGTCTACGCCGAGCGGCCGGGCGCGGCGGCCGCGGCGGCGCCGGGCTAGCCGAGGTGCGCGGTGTCGTTGACCGAGCGCACCACGGCGGGGCCGTCGGCGAAGTGGTGGATCTCCGACAGGCTCCCCGGGTCGAGGTGCAGGCGGTGCACCGCCTCGGGCGGGGCGAGCAGGGCCCGCTGCAGCAGCACCCTGATCGGGGTGAGCGGGCAGACCACCACCAGGGTGACGCCCGGGTGGGCGGCGAGCAGCCGGTTGCGGGCGGACAGGGTGCGCCGCGCCACCGAGGCCAGGGACTCGCCGCCGGGCGGGGCGGCCGAGGGGTCGCTCAGCCAGGCGGCCAGCTGCTCGGGCCGGTCCCGGCGCACTTCGGCGAAGCTCCGGCCCTCCCATTCGCCGAAGTCGGCCTCGCGCAGGCCCTCGGCGGGGATGGGCTCCACGCCCAGGGCCGAGGCCAGCTCCTGCGCGGTGCGCCGGGCCGAACGCTGCGGGGCGGCGGCGACGGCCGCCACCCCGCCGCGCTTGGCCAGCCGCCGGCCGGCGGCGCGGGCCTGCTCCACCCCGGCGTCGGTGAGCTCGGTGTCGGCGCCGCCGAAGCGGTGCTCGGCCGAGGCGGCGGTCAGGCCGGCGCGCACCAGCACGAGCGCGGTGGGGCCGGGCCCCGCGGCGGGGTCGGCCCAGCCGGGGTCGGCCGGTTCGGGGCGGCCGCCGTCAGCGGCGTCCGCGCCCGCGGGCGGGCGTGCCGGGGCGGCGGCTGGGCCGCCGCGGCCTTTTCCCTGGGCCGCTCCGCCGGCCGGGGCCGCGCCCTGCCCGGTGCGGGCGGCGGCGTCCATGGCGCCGTTGGCGAGGCGGTCGGCGTGGGCGTTGCGGGCCCGGGGCACCCAGGTGTAGCGCACCGAGCCGAATCCGCGGGCCAGTTCGGCTGCGCGCGCCGCCAGCGGCTGCATGTCGGGGTGCTTGACCTTCCACCGCCCCGACATCTGCTCGACGACGAGCTTGGAGTCCATCCGGACCTCGACGTGGGCGCCGGGGGCGATGGCGGCGGCGGCCTCCAGCCCCGCGATGAGGCCCCGGTACTCCGCGACGTTGTTGGTGGCGCGCCCGATGGACTCGGCGACCTCCGACAGCACCCCGCCGTCGGGCTCGCGCACCAGCGCGCCGTAGCCGGCCGGCCCGGGGTTGCCCCGCGATCCGCCGTCGGCCTCGATGATCACATGCCGTGTCACGCCGTCTCCTCCAAGGTCACCGGGACGCGGCGGCGTCCCGCGGTTCGGTGCGGCCGGGCGGCCGTACCGGCACCGTCACACGCCGGAGTCGGGGGTGCGCACCAGGATGCGGCGGCACTCCTCGCAGCGGATCACCTCGTCGGGGGCGGACGCGCGGATGGTGTTCAGTTCGACTGTACTGAGTGCCAGCTTGCAGCCGTCGCAGCGGCCGCGGTGCAGTTTGGCGGCGCCGACCCCGCCGAACTGCTCGCGCAGCTTCGCGTAGAGGGCGCCCAGGTCGGCGGGGATCTCGGCCGCGATGCGCTCGCGGTCTGGCCGGATCCGGCCCTCTTCCGCCTCGATGTCGGCCAGCGCCGCGGTGCGGCGCTCCTCGACGGCGGCGCGCTCGCGGATGACGGCGTCGCGCTCCTCCAGCGCCTTGTCGCGCCGGCGCTGCGCGTCGTCGAGCCGCTCCATGATCTCCAGGACGACCTCTTCCAGGTCGTTCTGGCGGCGCCGCAGCGAGGCGATCTCGGACTGGAGGTTCTGCAGCTCGCGCGGGGAGGAGACCTGCCCGCCGTCCAGCCGCGCCTGGTCGCGCTCGGCGCGCTGGCGCACCTGGTCGACGTCGCCCTCGGCCTTGGCCTGCTCGCGGGAGAGGTCGGACACCGAGGTCTCGGCGGCGACCACGGCATCGCGCAGTTCGGCGGCCCTGGCGTCCAGGGCGGCGGCCTCGGCGTTCTCCGGCAGGGTCCGGCGGCGGTGCGCGAGCCGGTCGAGGCCGGCGTCGATCGACTGGAGGTCGAGCAGGCGGAGCTGGGCGGCGGGATCGGCTTTCACAGGGTTCTTTCGCTCCTTAGCTGAGTGGGTTCGCAGCGAGGCCGCCGGTCCACGCGTCGGTGACGGCGGTGGACACCGAGGTCTCCACCGTAGCGCCCCGCTCGGCCAGGGCGCGGGTGAGCGCGGCGGCGCCCTCGGCGAGCCAGGGCCACTCCGTCGCCCAGTGCGCCGCGTCGATGAGGGCGGGGCCGCCGCGCTCCACGAACTCGGTGGCGGGGTGGTGGCGCAGGTCGGCGGTGAGGTACACGTCGGCGCCGAGATCGGCGACGGTGCCGAGCAGGGAGTCGCCGGCCCCGCCGGAGACGGCGACGACGCGCACGGGCCGGTCGGGCTCGCCCGCGACGCGGATGCCGCCGGCGGTGGCCGGCAGCGCCGCGGCGACCTGCCGGGCGAAGGCGCCGAGCGTGGTGGGGCGGTCCAGTTCGCCGATCCGGCCGAGGCCGCGGCGGGGGTCGTCGGCGGCGGGGGCGATCGGGCGCAGCCCGCCGGTCAGCCCGACCGTGCGGGCGAGCGCGTCGGAGACGCCGGGGACCGCGACGTCGGCGTTGGTGTGGGCGGTGTAGAGCGCGATGCCGCTCCTGATCAGCTCGTGCACCCGCCGCCCCTTGGGGGTGGTGGCGGGCACGCCGTGCACACCGCGCAGCAGGAGGGGGTGGTGGGTGATGATGAGGTCCGCGCCGCCCGCGGCGGCCTCGGCCACGACCTCCTCGGCGGGGTCGACGGCGAAGAGCACCCGGCGCACCGGCCGGCCGGGGTCGCCGGTGACCAGGCCGACGGCGTCCCAGCTCTCGGCCCAGGCGGGGTCGTAGATCTCCTCGAACGCGGCCAGCACCTGCGCCAGCGTCACCGTTTCGGCCATGCAGGGCAGGTTAGCGCCTCACCGGGCCGCGCGGTCGCCTTCCGCGCTCCGTGCCGTGCCGCGCCGCGGAGCGGCTGGCGGCGGGCGGGGCGGTGCTCTAGCGTCGACGTGCCCGCGCGGGAGCGGGCCGAGGCCGGAACCCGGCGGGTAGGCGCCGGCGGGCAGGCAGGAGTGCGGCAAGGCGATGGCAGACAAGGACGGTGGGACGATGAGATTCGTCGTGCGCGAGCGCATCTTCGACATCGGCGACGACTACTGGATCGAGGACGAGCGCGGGGAGCGCGTCTTCCTGGTCGACGGCAAGGCGCTGCGCATCAGGGACACCTTCGAGCTCAAGGACCGCGACGACCGGGTGGTGGCCACGATCAAGGCGAAGCTGCTCAGCCTGCGCGGCACCATGACGATCGAGCGCGGCGGCGAGACCGTCGCGACCGTCAAGAAGAAGCTGTTCAGCCCGCTGCGCGAGCGGCTGGACGTGGAGTTCCCCGACGGCCGCGAGTGGGAGGTCTCCGGCGACCTGCTGCACAAGGAGTACCTGATCGAGGGCGACGGCCGGCCGGTGGCCGAGATCTCCCACAAGTGGTTCCGCGTCCGCGACACCTACGGGGTCGACGTCCGCGACGCGACCGTGGACCCCGCCCTGGTGCTGGCGGTCGCCGTGGCCGTCGACTCCCTCACCGACGACGAGGACGACGACTGAGCGCGGGCGCCCGCCCGGCGCGCGCCGGGAGGGGCCGCGGGCGGGCGGGCGCTCAGCCGCGCGGCGCCCGCCGCGGCCCGCCCTGGGTGGCGTAGCCGGCCACGGCGCCCGCGATGGCGCCGAACAGCGCCATCGCCGGCCAGTCCAGCGGCGGCTGGATGTCGGGCAGCAGCGCCGACAGCCCCAGGTAGACGGCCAGCGCGATCAGCGCCGTCCAGCCGGCGCGCTCGCGCACCCCGGTCCAGCGCAGCGCCAGCCAGCCCACCACCGGGGTGGCCACCAGCCGGAAGGCCAGCAGCCCGATGCCCAGGCCGATGTTGGCGCCCACCACGTCGGCGGCCAGCGGGCTGCTGTCGATGAGGGTCGCGGCCCCGAGCCCGACCGCGGCCACGCCCAGGGTGGAGAGCGCGCCGACGGCGGCGGCGCGGCCGATCCGGCCCCAGTCGGGCCAAAAGCGCCCGGATCTGGGCGCGGAGCCGCCGGGGGGCGCGCCCGAGGTGTCGGCCCTTGTCGTCCCGTTGGTGCCTTCGATGCCGTTCATGTCGTCCACTCTCGCTCGGCCGGGGGTGCTGCGCCATGAGTACCGGTGCCCACGAAGCGGGGGCGCAATACTCAGTCCGGCGCGCCGCCGGGCCGTCGCGAACCCGTTCCGCGAGGCGCACCGCGTTGTCGCCGCGCCCTGGTATTCCTTTGGAACCCAGTCGACCACCGCACCCACCGGGGAGACCGCCCGTGCCCAACTACACCCACCTCGCCGAGTTCGCCGGGCTGCCGGTGCTGACCTTCACCGGCGAGGACGACCCCGTCCCGCCCGACGGCCCGCCCGTCGCCTGGCGGGTGTCCACCCTCTCCTACGAGGGCGAGCCCTTCGCCGAGGTCTTCGCCCGCTTCCTGGAGGAGGTCGACACCGCCCGGCTCACCGCACTGATCATCGGCTGCTGGGGCTTCTCCTACGACGTCCACGCCGACGTCCCGCTCGGCCTGCTGACCGACCGCGCCGACCGCTTCCCGGCGCTGCGCTCGCTGTTCTTCGGCGAGTTCACCCAGGAGGAGGCCGAGATCTCCTGGATCAACCAGACCGATGTCTCCCCGCTGCTCACCGCCTTCCCGGAGCTCACCCGGCTGCGGGTGCGCGGCGGCACCGCGCTGCGCTTCTCCCCGGTCGAGCACGCCTCGCTGCGCCATCTGGCCTTCGAGACCGGCGGCCTGCCCGCCGAGGCGGTGCACGGCGTGCTGGAGTCGCGGCTGCCGGGCCTGGAGCACCTGGAGCTGTGGCTGGGCGACGAGAACTACGGCGGCGACACCACCATCGACGATCTGCGGCCGCTGCTGGACGGCGCGCCGTCCTTCCCCGGCCTGCGCGAACTCGGCCTGCGCAACGCCCCCGACACCGACGCGCTGGTCGGGCCGCTGGCGGACTCGGCGCTGCTGCCGCGGCTGCACACCCTGGACCTCTCGCTGGGCACCCTCGGCGACGGCGGCGCCGAGCGCCTGCTGGCCGCCCCGGCCTTCCGCGCGCTGCGCCGCCTCGACCTGCACGGCCAGTACCTCTCCGCCGCGGCGGTGGAGCGGCTGCGCGCGGGCTTCGCCGACTCCGGCGTGGCGGTCGAACTCGGCGACCAGCGGGAGCCCTACAAGTGGCGCGACGGCAGCGAGCGGCGCTACCCGTCCGTCACCGAGTGAGGCCGGCACCGTGAACCCCCGCCCGCACCCCGGCCGGGCCGCCGCGCCGGCGATCGCCGTCGTCGGCGTGCCGGGCGGTCGGCGGCTGGAGCTGTTCGGCGCCGCCGCGCGGGCGGCCGGGCTGCCGGAGCCGGTGGTGCTGCCCTGGCGCGAACTGGCCGCCGGTCCGGTGGCGGTACCGCCCGGCGCGCTGGTGCGCGTCGACTCCCCCGGCGGCGAGCCCGAGACCGAGCGGCTGCTGCGCGGGCTGAAGCGCCCGCTCGACCCGCACCGGGTCGAGGGCACCGCCGCCTGGTACGCCGGGTTCCGGGCGGCCCTGCACCGGCTGGCCGCCGCCGCGGCGGCCGCCCCGGGGGCGCGGCTGGTGCAGGACCCCGCCGAACTCGCGGTCATGTGCGACAAGCGGGCCTGCCAGCAGCGGCTCGGCGAGGCCGGGGTGCCGGTGCCGCCGGCCCTGCCCGGCGGCCCGGTGTCCGGCTACGCCGAGCTGCGGCGGCGGATGGCCGAACACGGCCGGCCCCGCGTGTTCGTCAAGCCCGCCCACGGCTCCTCGGCCTCGGGCGTGGTCGCGCTGACCGCCTGGGGCGAACGGGTGCGCGCCACCACCTCGGTGGAGCTGGTCCGCACCCCGGCGGGGGTCGAGCTCTACAACAACCTGAGGGTGCGCACCTACACCCGCCCGCACGACGCCGCCGCGCTCGTCGACGCGCTGTGCGCCGACGGCGTGCGGGTGGAGGGCTGGCTGCCCAAGGCGTCCCTGGACGGCCGCACCATCGACCTGCGGGTGCTGGTGGTCGCCGGCCGCGCCACCCACACCGTGGTACGCGCGGCCACCGGGCCGATCACCAACCTGCACCTGGGCGCGGAGCGGGGCGACCCGGCGCGGCTGCGCGCGGCGATGGGCGCCGGCCGCTGGCGGTCGGCGCTGGCCGTGGCCGAGCGGGCCGCCGGCTGCTTCCCCGCCACTCTGCACGCCGCCGTCGACCTGCTGGTCTCCCCGTGCCTGCGGCGCTTCGCGGTCTGCGAGGTGAACGCCTTCGGCGACCTGCTGCCCGGGGTGCTGTCGCCGGAGGGCCGCGACTCCTATGCCGAGCAGCTGCACGCCATGTACCCGTCCGCGCCCCCGGGCGCGCTCCAAGTCCGTCCCAGGGAGCCGGTATGCACGCCCTGAGCTCTGAACCCGGCGGTGGGCCGCCCGACATGAACACCGTCGTCGGCTCGCACGACCTCCTGCTGGTCACCCTGGACACCCTGCGCTACGACGTCGCGGCCGAACTGGCCGCGCACGGCCGCACCCCCGTGCTGGCCCGGCTGCTGCCCGGCGGCCGCTGGCAGCGCAGGCACGCCCCGGCGAGCTTCACCTATGCCTCGCACCTGGCGATGCTGGCCGGCTTCCTGCCCACCCCGGCCGAGCCCGGCCCGCACCCGCGGCTGTTCGCCGCCGCCTTCCCCGGCAGCGCCACCACCTCGCCGCGCACCTGGGTGTTCGACGCGCCCGACCTCGTCAGCGGACTGGCGGCGGCCGGGTACCACACCGTGTGCGTCGGCGGCACCGGCTTCTTCAACCGGCTCTCGCCACTGGGCTCGGTGCTGCCGGGCATGTTCGCCGAGAGCCACTGGGAGCCGGAGTTCGGTGTCACCGAACCCGACTCCCTGCGCCACCAGGTGCGCCGTGCCGCCGAGGCGGCCGCCGCCGCCCCGCCCGGCCGGCCGCTGTTCCTGCTGGTGAACGTCTCGGCGCTGCACCAGCCGAACTGGTTCCACCTGCCCGGCGCCCGCGCGTCGGACGGCGACTCCCTCGCCAGCCACGCCGCCGCGCTGGAGTACGTCGACCGAACCATCGGCGGCCTGTTCGCGGCGGCGTCCTCGCGCGGGCGGCCCTGCTTCGCCATCGTCTGCTCCGACCACGGCACCGCCTACGGCGAGGACGGCTACACCGGCCACCGCCTCGGCCACCCCTCGGTGTGGACGGTGCCCTACGCCGAGTTCACCCTCAGACCCCGGGAGGCCGCCGGATGACCCTGCCGCTCGCCGACGGCCGCACCGCGGCCGAGACCGATCCCGACTCCCCCTACCGGCACTACGTCTACGCCTATCCGCACAAGACCGCCTACGAACGGCTGCCCGAGCAGCCCGCGCTGGCCGAGGTCTGGGCCGCCGAGCCCACCGGCGCCCTGGCCCTGTACCTGCACATCCCGTTCTGCGAGATGCGCTGCGGCTTCTGCAACCTGTTCACCCGCGCCCTGCCGCCGGCCGAGACGGTCACCCGCTACCTGGACGCCCTGGCCCGCGAGGCCGAGGCGGTGCGGGCCGCGCTGCCCGGCGCCGCCTTCGCCCGCGCCGCCCTGGGCGGCGGCACCCCCACCTACCTGTCCGCCGCCGAGCTGCACCGCGTCTACGACCTCGCCGAGCAGGTCTCGGGCACCGAGCTGTCCGCGCTTCCCGTCTCGGTCGAGACCTCCCCGGCCACCGCCACCCCCGACCGCCTGGAGGTGCTGGCGGCACGCGGCGCCACCCGGATCAGCATCGGCGTGCAGAGCTTCACCGACGCCGAGGCGCACGCCGCCGGGCGGCCGCAGCACCGCGCCGAGGTCGACCGCGCGCTCGCCGCGATCCGGGCGCACGCCCCCGCCGCCGGGCTCAACATCGACCTGATCTACGGCATGGCGGGCCAGACCGCCGCCGGCTGGCGGTACTCCCTGGACACCGCGCTGGAGTGGAACCCCGAGGAGCTGTACCTGTACCCGCTGTACGTCCGGCCGAAGACCGGCCTGGCCCACCGCGGCGCCGAGTGGGACGACCAGCGGCTGCGCCGCTACCACGAGGGCCGCGAGCACTTGCTGGCCGCCGGCTACCGCCAGGTCTCGATGCGCATGTTCCGGCGCGCCGAGCTCCCGCCCGACGAGGGCCCCGCCTACTGCTGCCAGACCGACGGCATGGTCGGGCTGGGCTGCGGCGCCCGCTCCTACACCGCCGGGCTGCACTACTCCCACGACTACGCCGTCAGCGTCCGCGAGGTCCGCACCATCCTCGACGACTACCTGGCGCGGCCGTCCTTCGAGCGGGTCGAGCGCGGCTTCCGGCTCGACACCGGCGAGCGGCGCCGCCGCCACCTGCTGCAGTCGCTGCTGCAGGCCGAGGGCGTCGCGCTCGCGGCCTACCGCGGCCGCTTCGGCGGCGATCCGCGCGAGCACTTCGCCACCGAGTTCGCGGAGCTCCGGGCGCGCGGCTGGCTGGCCGCCGAGCGGGCCGGCCGGCTCGCCCTCACCGAGACCGGGCTGGCCTACTCCGACACGGTCGGCCCGATGTTCTTCTCGCCCCTCGTCCGGCAGCGGATGGAAGGGCACACCGTCCGGTGAACGCGCTGACCATCCTGTACCGGGGGCCGCTGGCCAGCTGCGACTACGACTGCCCCTACTGCCCCTTCGCCAAGCGGCGCGACTCCCCCGCCCAGCTGCGCGCCGACCGCGCCGCCCTGGCGCGCTTCACCGCCTGGGTCGCCGACGCGCCGCGGACGCTGCCGGACACCGCGGTGTCCGTGCTGTTCACCCCGTGGGGCGAGGGGCTGGTGCGCTCCTGGTACCGGCGCGCCATCGCCGAGCTGAGCCGGCTGCCGCACGTGGAGCGGGTGGCGATCCAGACCAACCTCAGCGGCCGCACCGCCTGGCTGGACGAGTGCGAGCTGGACACGGTGGCGCTGTGGACCACCTACCACCCCGGCCAGGTCGCCCGCGAGCGCTTCCTCGCCCGCTGCGCCGAACTGCTGGAGCGCGGCGTGCGGTTCAGCGTGGGCGTGGTCGGCCTGCCCGGACACCTCGCCGAGGCCCGCGCGGTGCGGGCCGCGCTGCCCCCCGAGGTCTACCTGTGGGTGAACGCCGCCGAGGGGCACCGCTACACCGACGCCGAGGCGGCGCACTGGCAGGCCCTCGACCCGCTGTTCCACCTCAGCCGGCACCCGCACCCCAGCCGGGGCCTGCCCTGCCGCACCGGCCACACCGTCGTCTCCGTCGACGGCGAGGGGGCGGTGCGCCGCTGCCATTTCGTACCCGAGCCGCTGGGCAGCCTCTACGACGGCTCCTTCGCCGCCCGGCTCGCCCCGCGCCCCTGCCCGCTGGAGCGGTGCGACTGCCACATCGGCTACGTCCACCTCGAACCGCTGGACCTCTACGACGTCTTCCGCGGCGGCGTACTGGAACGCATCCCGGCCGGCTGGCCGGCACCGCCCGGCTGAGACCGGTCCCGTCGGCGGCGAGGCGCCCTCGGGCCGATCGCACCTCGGGGTCCTCCATCCCCTGGGCCGGCCACATCCTCGGGATCCCCCGCCCTCGGAGCCGGCCGCACCTCCGGGGCCTCCGCCACGCGTCCCGTCGCACCCGGCCGGTCGCCACCAGAAAGGTCCCTGTCGCAGACCCTCCACCCGCCGGAGACACCCTCCACGACGGTCCCGTCACGACAGGCGACCGCCGCCGCGGGCCCGCACCGGCGCGACGCCGCCCGCCCGACCGCGAGGCGCCCCCGCACCGCCCTCCTGAACCCGCCCGGCCCCGACACCGGTTCCGATCAACTCCGTCCCCGCCCCCGCGCAGCCCCCTCCCGCCCGGGGGGAGCACCCCGACACCAGTCTTTCGCGTCGGGGTGCGCCGGGGCGAGTGCTACCGGCCGGTTGTGGATATCTTCGGGGCCGGGCGGTCGGCCTGTGGACGGGCCGGAGGTCAGTCGACGGCGCGGGCGGCCACCAGCCGGTCGGCGCGCAGCCACACCGGGATGAAGGCCAGGGCCAGGGCGACGGCGGCAAGGCCGCCGGCGACCAGCGGCAGCCACAGCTCGATCCGGCCCAGCCAGCCGCCGGCCAGCGCGCCGAGCGGCATCAGCCCCCAGCCCAGCGTCCGGCGCAGGCCGATGACCCGGCCCAGCAGGGCGTTGGGCACCAGCAGCTGCAGCACCGACTGCTGCGCCACGTTGAACAGGGTCACCCCGAAGGCCGAGGCGGCCAGCAGCACGGCGGCCACCGCCATGTGGGTGCTCAGCCCGGCGGCCGCCACCGACGCCCCGGTCAGCAGCACCGCGGCGGCGGTCACCGGTCCGCGCCCCCAGCGCCCGGTCAGTCGCGACGCCACCAGCGAGCCGGCCAGCGCCCCCAGCGCCGTGCAGGCGAGGAAGAGGCCGTAGCCGGCCGGCGGCACGCCGAGCACCTGCTGCGCGAACAGCACCAGCACCGCCATGCCCATGGTGAACACCACGCCCAGCAGTGAGCCCGCCGCCATCAGGCCGCACAGCACGCGGTGCCGCAGCGCGTAGCGCAGCCCCTCGGCCAGGTCGCCGCCGAAGCTGCGGGGCGCGGCTCCCGCCGCCGGGCGCGCGGCGGGCCGCGGCAGCGCGAGCACGGCGAGGGCGGCCAGGGCGTAGGCGCCCGCGTTGGCCAGCATCGGCGCCGCGGCCAGCAGTGCGAACAGCACGCCGGCCAGCGGCGCGCCGCCGAAGTCCTCGACGACCACCCGGGTGCCCTCCAGCCGCCCGTTGGCGCGGTCGAGGCGGGTGCGCGGCACGATCTCGGGCACGATGGCGCGGGCGGCGCTGTCGTGGAAGGTCTCCGCGGCCACCAGCAGCACGGTGGCGGCGTACAGGGCGGCGATGGTGGCGTGGCCGCTCACCAGCAGCAGGCCGAAGGCCAGTGCCACGGCCGCGCGCACCGCGCCGGACAGCACCATCGCGGTGCGGCGCGGCAGCCGGTCGGCGACCACCCCGGCGGGGATGCCCAGCAGCAGCCACGGCAGGTAGCGCGCGGCCAGTACTCCGGCGACCAGCAGCGGGTCGGCGGTGAGCCCGGCGGCGATCAGCGGCAGCGCGACGAACAGCACGCCGTCGGCAAGGTTGCTGATCGAGAAGGAGAACCACAGCCGGCCGAAGCCGGCGCCCAGCCCGCGCGAGGGCGCCGCCGGGCGCGCGGGCGCCCCGGCCGCGGCCGCGGGACCTCCCTCGCCGCTCATCTGTGCTCGCCCCGGTCGTCCCGCTCCGGTCCGCCGGACGCGTCCAGCACGGGGAAGCCGCTGAGCTGCACCTCCACCCGGCGCGCCGCGGGCTCGTCGCGGCCGTGGGTGCGCTCGCGCCAGCGGTCGAGCACCGCGAACAGGTCGTCGCGCAGCTCCGCCAGCTCGTCGGGGCGCAGGTGCAGGAAGCTGGACGCCTCCACCCCGCCGTCCCATTCGGGGTGGTGCTGCGCCTCGGCCTTCCACCGCTCCAGCCGCCGCAGCCGGTTGCGGTGCCACTCTCCGAGCACCAGCCGGGCGGCGTCGCGGGTGGCCTCGGAGCGCATGAACGCGTGGCCGCTCATCGAGGTGCCGCCCGGAGGCGTCCGCCACCAGCGCTCCCGGCCGCCGGGGTGGTCGGGGTCCTCCTCGATGAAGCCGTAGCGGGCCAGCTGCCGCAGGTGGTAGCTGGTGGCGCCGCTGCTCTCGCCCAGGCGGCGCGCCAGCCGACTGGCGGTGGCCGGGCCGTGGGCGTACAGCGCGTCCCACAGCTGGACGCGCAGCGGGTGGGCGAGGCCGTGCAGCGCCGTGGCGTCGATCTCGCGGCGCTCGGGCGCGGACGGGGCCGCGGGGTCCTGGCTCATGACCGCCACACTATCCAAAGGTTTCTTTGCAATCAATGCTTTGCATTGAACTCTCCGCGCCCGCGGCCCGCGTGCCGCCCCTCCCGGACGGCCCCGGCACCGAAATCCGCTCGCCTTCCGCCGGCGGCGGCTGCCAGGCTGCCGCCATGCAGACCCCCGGCACCGAGGACCCGGCCCGTGCCCGCACCCGCGACGAACTCGCCCGGCTCGTCGCCGCCGGAACGCGGGTGAAGTGGCTGATGTTCTGGGGCCACCGGCCGCGGCGCGACGGCTCGATCGGCCCGGGCGCGCTCAGCCAGTGGTGGCCCGCGTCGTTCACCGTGGACGGCGTGCGCTACGGCAGCGCCGAGCACTGGATGATGGCGGGCAAGGCCCGCCTGTTCGGCGACGAGCCCTCGCTCGCGGCCGTACTCGCCGCCCGCACGCCGGCCGAGGCCAAGAAGCTCGGGCGGCTCGTCCGCGGCTTCGACGAGGCTCGGTGGGCCGCCGCCCGCTTCGAGCTGGTCGTCGCGGGCAACACCGCCAAGTTCGGCCAGGACCCCGCGCTGCGCGCCTACCTGCTCGGCACCGGCGCCCGGGTGCTGGTCGAGGCGAGCCCGCTGGACCGCGTATGGGGCATCGGGCTCGCCGCCGACGACGAGCGCGCCACCGACCCGGCCCGGTGGCGCGGCGCCAACCTGCTCGGCTTCGCGCTGATGGAGGCGCGGGCCCGCCTGGCCGCCCGGGCGCCGGACCGCTAGCGGAACGGCAGGTGCCGCCACGGGCTGTGCGGATGCGACATCAGCACCTGGTGCGGTACCAGCACCGACTCGTACCACAGCCCGAAGGAGTCCTCGTCGAAGCGGAGCAGCCGCCCAAGCGCGTACCCGGACGAGAAGTCCGGCCAGGAGGCGTAGAAGCGGCGGCACTGCTCCCCCGCGCGCAGCGCGTACGCCTCCGCGGCGCGGTGATCGCAGTACCGGGCGGCCACCCCCCAGCGCGCCATGTTCACCGCGCGTCCGAAGTCGTAGCCGATCACCTCGGTGACGTAGCCGTGCGGCGGCAGCAGCCCGTCGGCGCGGAAGCGGTGCTCGTAGCGCTCGACGCGCTCGGCGACCGCCCGCAGCTCCGCTTCGCGCCCGGGGCCGGTCCGCTGCGCGGCGCACCACTGCGCGATCGCCCACTGCCACAACTGCGCGTCGGCGCGCCCGCCGTAGCGGTGCGCGGCCTGGACGCGCAGCCGCAGCACCAGGGTGGCGTCGGGGTCGCCGCCGTCGTCGGCCACCAGCGCCTCGGCCTGCTCGCGCCATTCCTCGGGCGAGGTGATGCCCCAGCTCTCCGCCAGCTGCTCGCGCCGGCCGGCCTCGGTGTCGGCCGGGTCGGTGAAGCTGTTCCACGGCGCGCCGGTGTACACGGCCAGGTGCGCGCCGCACGCCATGGCGTGCGCGACGGGCCCGTAGAGGGGCCCCTGCGGAGCCGCGGTCAGCCGGTTGTGCTCGGACACGGGTCCCCCATCCTGTGCGCGGCGGTGCGCCGATCATAGGAGTTCCGCGACGTCCCACACCGGTCAAATCGTGCGCATCACCTCGCGACCTGGCCGGGCTGCCTCTAGGATCGGCGCGCGGGCGTTGTGCCGCGTGCCCGAGCCACCTCGCACCCGCCCCCCGACCCCCAGTGACGAACGGACAGCGACCGGATGCCCACCGACCTCATCATCGGCTTTCTCACGTTGCTCGCCCTGGAGATCGTCCTCGGCATCGACAACGTGGTCTTCATCTCGATCCTCGCCAACAAGCTGCCCGAGCACCAGCGCGCCAGAGCGCGCAACATCGGCCTCGGCCTCGCTCTGGGCACCCGTGTCCTCCTGCTGCTCGGCATCTCGTGGGTGGTGGGCCTGACCGCCACGATCTTCTCGCTGCCGTTCGAGCTGCCGCACGACGCCCACGAGATATCAGGACGCGACCTGATCCTGCTCGGCGGCGGCCTGTTCCTCCTCGGCAAGGCCACGTTCGAGATCCACGAGAGCCTGGAGGGCGAGGAGGGCCACGCCGGCAAGAAGGTCGCGGCCTCCTTCGGCGCCGTCATCGTGCAGATCCTGCTGCTGGACATCGTCTTCTCCCTCGACTCGGTGATCACCGCGGTCGGCATGGTCGACGAGATCTGGGTCATGATCGCGGCCGTCATCATCGCGGTGATCGTCATGCTCATCTCGGCCGGCCCGCTGAGCAGGTTCGTGCACGAGCACCCCACCGTGAAGATGCTGGCGCTGTCGTTCCTGCTGCTGATCGGCCTGATGCTGGTCGCGGAGAGCTTCGACGTGCACGTGCCCAAGGGCTACATCTACTTCGCGATGGGCTTCTCGGTGGTGGTCGAGCTGCTCAACCTGTGGATGCGCAGGAAGCGCGAGCCGGTGCAGCTCAAGCAGCGCTACTCCGAGGAGAACGCCGAAGTGCTCACCCACCTCGCCAATGTCGCGGCGCGCGGCGCCTCGGGCGGCACCGCCCCGGCCGCCGGCACCGACGCCCCGTCCAGTGGCGCCTCCCCCGCCGAGGGCACCGGCGACGACGGCACCGCCCGTCCCGACCCCGACAAGCCGACCGGCTGACCGCCGCCCGGCGAACGGGCCGAGGGCGCACCGGGAGTTCCCGGTGCGCCCTCGGCGCCTTCCGGCCCGCCGCGGCGGCCGGGTGGTCGCCCGGACGGCCGCCCCCGCTCGCGACGGCCGCCCGGGCGGCTCGCTCAGCCCGGCATCTCCTCCAGGCTGCGGCGCGCGGTCTCGGGCACGGCGCGCTGGACGAAGAAGAACGAGACCACCGCGAACAGCGCGAAGGCGCCGTACACGAAGGTCAGTCCGACGAACTCCGTCCCGACCGGGAAGAGCGTCGTGACCAGGAAGTTGAAGATCCAGTTGGAGGCGGTGCCGATGGCCAGCGCCATCGCGCGCATCCGGTTGGGGAACATCTCGCCCAGCATCACCCACATGACCGGCCCCCAGGTCGCGGCGAAGAAGACCACGAACCAGTTCGCGCCGATCAGCGCGATCAGGCCGTAGGGCTCGGGCAGCGACACCTCCTGGCCGGAGCCGACCTGCTGGGAGAAGGCGAAGGCCATCGCGGCCAGGCCGACGAACATGCCGGCCGATCCGGCCAGCAGCAGGCTGCGCCGCCCCACCCGGTCCACGAAGGCGATCGCGACGAAGGTGAGCACCACGTTGGTGGCGGCGGTGATCACCGAGGCGCTGAAGGAGTCCGCCTCGGTGAAGCCGACCGACTGCCACAGGGTGGTGGAGTAGTAGAAGATCGCGTTGATCCCGGTGAGCTGCTGCAGCGCCGCCATGATGATGCCGACCCACACCAGGGGGTGCAGCCCCAGCCGCGGGCCGCGCAGGTCGGCGAAGGACGAGCGGGCCTCCTTTCGGAGGGTGCCGCGGATCTCGATGACCTTGGCGGACGCGTCGGTCTCGCCGGAGACGTCGGTCAGGACCCGCTCGGCCTCCTCGTCGCGGTGCCTGCCCACCAGGAAGCGCGGCGACTCGGGGATGCCGAGCGCCAGCACGCCGTAGACCACCGAGGGCACCACCCCGACCAGGAACATCCACCGCCAGGCGTCCAGCCCCCACCACAGCGGCGCGCTCGCGCCGCCGGCCGCGCCGGCCACCAGCGCGTCGGAGAACAGCGCCACGAAGATGCCGAGCGTGATCGCCAGCTGCTGCAGCGAGGCGAGCGCGCCGCGCAGCCGGGGCGGGGCGATCTCGGCGATGTAGGCGGGCGCGATCACCGAGGCGATGCCGATGCCCAGGCCGCCGACGAAGCGCCACAGCATCAGGTCCCACACCGCGAAGGCGAGGCCGGAGCCGACGGAGCTGACCGTGAACAGGATCGAGCCCAGCACCATCACCCGCTTGCGGCCCCACGCGTCGGCCAGCCGCCCCGCGTACCAGGCGCCGACCACGCAGCCCAGCAGCGCGATGGAGACGGTGAAGCCCGACAGGGCCGGGGAGAGCGCGAACCGCTCGCCGATCGCGTCGACGGCGCCGTTGATGACGGAGCTGTCGAAGCCGAACAGGAACCCGCCGACGGCGGCCGCGGTGGAGATCCCGATCACCTTGACCGTGTGCGCCCTGGTCGGAGCCGCCGGCGCAGTCTTGGACATCGTCGAACCGCCGCCCTTCACGTCCTCACGCGCCCGCTGCCGGGCGCACCCGTGCGATCTGGGGGTGGCGCTACCCACCGCGCCATGCACCACGCACACCGTGCGCTCCACCCGGCCCGCCAGTCCGTCCAGCACCGTCTTATCGCAGGTCGGAACGGGTGCGGACGCCTCTTGGAGTGTCAGACCCTCCTGCTTGAATCAGACGTGATGGCGAAAACGCACCTGGAGGTACCGGTGAACGCAGGCGCCCCCGAAACCGTGGACCCGGCCCTCGCGACCGGTCCGGCGCACCCCGCCGGGCTCGTCCTTGACCCGCCGCTCGACCTCGACACCGACGACCCCGAGATCCTCGACCTGATCGACCGCTTCGCGCAGGGCACCCGCCTGGCGGTGGCGCAGGCGCGCCGGGCCCGCGCCGAACTGGAGCTGACCCGGCCGCGGGCCCGCAAGTACCTGCGGTTCATCGACTCCGGCAGCTCCGTCTACCGCCGGGAGCTGGCCAAGCAGTTCGGCATGACCCAGCGCGAGTTCGACGGCGTGCTGCGCCGCAAGGCGGTGGTGTGGAAGCGCGAGTGGCTGCCGCGCAAGGGCTACGAGACCTGGTTCGAGCAGGTCAGGGAGGAGCTGCCCAACGGCCGGTTCGTCCGGGTGCTGAAGGTGACGCCTGAGGGGGTCGACGGGATCATGGACCTCTTCGACGCGCTGGGCTACGTGGTGGTCACCGAGGCCGCCTGAGCGTCGGCCAGCCGCTCGCGGATCGTGTCGAGGCACTCCATGATCCCGACCGTCTCCGCGAGCGGCATGGCCGGCGACTCCGTCTCGCCGGCGCGCAGCCGCGCGGCCACCTCCTCGGCCTGGAAGGTGTAGCCGTGGCCGGGGATCTCGCAGCCGAACTCCTCCGGCTCGGCGCCCGCGCGGTGCAGCACCACCGTGGTGGGCCGGTAGAAGGGCGTGGCCACCTCCACCCGCCCGGCCGTGCCCACCACGCTCGCGGTGTGCGCCGACACCGCCTGCAGGCCGCAGTGCAGCAGTGCCACGGCCCCGCCGGGGTAGCCCAGCAGCACGCCGGTATTGGCGTCCACCCCGGTGGGGGCGGGGCTGGCCACGGCGTGCACCTGTGAGGGGGCGCCCAGCAGCATCCAGGCGAAGGACAGCGGGTAGACGCCGAGGTCGAGCAGGGCGCCCCCGCCCAGTTCCGGCGCCCACAGCCGGCCGGCGGGATCGTAGGGCACCGTGATGCCGAAGTCGGCGTGCACCGAGCGCACCTCGCCGATCGCGCCCTCGGCCACCCACTCGCGCAGCCGCGCCACCGCCGGGTTGAAGCGGGTCCACATCGCCTCCATGGCGAACAGCCGCCGCTCGCGCGCCTCGGCCGCCAGCTCGCGGGCCTGCGCGGCCGAGACGGTGAACGGCTTCTCCACCAGGACGTGCCGGCCGCCGCGCAGGCACTCCAGCGCCGCGGCGTGGTGGGCGGTGTGCGGGGTGGCGACGTAGACCACGTCCACGCCGTCGTCGGCGGCCAGCGCCGCATAGCCGGCGTGCGCCCGGGGGATGCCGTGGCGGGCGGCGAAGCGCTCCGCGCTCTCGGCGGTGCGCGAGCCGACGGCGGCGACCTCGTGGCCGGGCAGCCGGAGCAGGTCCTCGGTGAAGACCCCGGCGATGGTGCCGGTGCCCAGAATGCCCCAGCGCACGGGCGCGGTCATGGCGTTCCTCCTGTGGGTGCCGTGGGTCGGCCGGGCTGTGGCGGCCGCGGTCGCGGATGGCCCGGAAGCTCCCGGGGAGGCCGGACCGCCCCAATCATCCCACCGCCGCCTCCCGCGGCGGCGGCCCGGTCCGCCCGCCGCCGCGCGGACCGGGCGTGTCCGCCCACAGCGCAATCCGCGGCGGTGCCATGGCGGCGGTCGCGACGTAATCTCGATTACATGATTACCGAGAAAGCAGTAGAGACCGTCCGCGGCTGGTTCGGCGAGCGGCTGCCGGCCGAGTGGTTCGCCGGCGCCCCCGAGGTCGTGGTCGACCGCGAGGAGATCACCGTCGTCGGCACCCTCGCCGAGCCCGAGACGCCCGACGGCGCCGAAGCGCCCGCCGCCCGGGTGCGCGCCTTCCGCGAGCGCACCCGCGAGCGGCGCATCGAGATCGCCCTGGAGGCGGAGGAGACCTTCGGCCGCAAGGTGTCGTGGGGCGCCGGCGCGGGCGAGCACCGCGAGATGTTCACCACCCTGTCGGTGCCGATGATGACCCGGCTGCGCCAGCCCGAGCGCCAGGTGCTCGACACCCTGGTGGAGGCGGGTGTCGCCCGCAGCCGCAGCCATGCCCTGGCCTGGTGCGTGCGGCTGGTCGGCAGCAATGCCGACGAGTGGCTCGGCGAACTGCGCACCGCGCTCGGCGAGGTGGGCCGGGTGCGCGCCGAGGGGCCCGACGTGTGAGCCGCCGAGCGCCCGCCGGCCCGCTACAGCCGGCCGGCGTCGATGATGCGCTGCAGGAACTGGCGGGTCCTGGGCTCGGCGGGCTCGCCGAGCACCCGCTCCGGCGGCCCCTGCTCCAGGATGGCGCCGTCGTGCAGGAAGCACACCCGGTCGGCCACCTGGCGGGCGAAGCCCATCTCGTGCGTGGCGATCAGCATCGTCATGCCGTCGTCGCGCAGGGTCCGGATCAGGTCGAGCACCTCCCCCACCAGCTCCGGGTCCAGCGCGGAGGTGACCTCGTCGAGCAGCAGCAGCCGCGGCGCGTTCACCAGCGCGCGCACCACGGCGGCCCGCTGCTGCTGCCCGCCCGACAGTCGGTCGGGGAACTCCTTGGCCTTGTCCGCCAGGCCGACGCGCTCCAGCAGGCCCATCGCCTGCGCCTCGGCCTCCGCCCTGGCCCGGCCGTGCACCCGGCGCGGCGCGAGCGTGATGTTGTCCAGCACGGTCATGTGCGGGAACAGGTTGTAGCCCTGGAACACCATCCCGATCCGCCGCCGCACCCGGTCGGGGTCGACGGCGGGGTCGGTGATGTGCTCGCCGTCGAGGCGGATGCTGCCGTCGCTGACGGGTTCGAGCAGGTTGACGCAGCGCAGCAGGGTCGACTTGCCCGAGCCCGATGCGCCGATGAGCACCACCACCTCGTGCTCGGCCACCGTCAGGTCCAGGTCGCGCAGGACCAGGTTGCCGCGGAACTCCTTGCGCACCGCGGCGCACTCCAGCACCGGCGGCGCGCTCACCGGGCCCCCTCCGCCGACTGGCGGCGCGCCGCCCGGGTGGTGACCCAGTCGGTGACCGCGACCAGCGGGATGGCCATCAGCACGAACAGGACGCCCGCCACGATGTAGGGGGTGAAGTTGTAGCTCTGCGCGGTGGCGATCTGCGCGGCGCGGATCGCGTCGATCGGCCCGGCCAGCGAGATGAGGCCCACGTCCTTCTGCAGCGCCACCATGTCGTTCAGCAGCGGCGGGGTGACCCGCCGCACCGCCTGCGGCAGCACCACGAAGCGCATCGACTTGCGGTAGCTCAGCCCCAGCGAGCGCGCTGCGGCCAGCTGGCTGGGGTGCACCGACTCGATGCCGGCGCGGAAGACCTCGGCGATGTAGGCGCCGTAGGTGAGCACCAGCGCGATACCGCCCAGCACCAGCACGCTCGGGGTGCCTTCCAACCGCAGCCCGGGCACCCCGAAGGTCATCAGGTACAGCACGATGATCAGCGGCGCGCCGCGGAAGCCGTAGGTGTAGGAGACGGCCAGCGCCCGCAGCGGGAAGAACACCGGGCCGCGCAGGGTGCGCAGCAGCGCGATGACCAGGCCGAGCAGCAGCGCGCCGGCCGCGCAGAACAGCAGCAGCCGGATGTTGAGCAGCAGGCCGGTGAACACCTCGGGCAGCGCCCGCCAGGCCTCCTCGGGGTCGAAGAAGGTCTCATGGACCCGCTCCCAGCCCGGCGAGCCGGTGACGGCGACCACCAGCAGCACGCCCACGACGGCGGTGGACGCGGCCGCGACCAGCACCGAGCGGCGGGTCTGCCTGCGGTGGTGGCGCTCGCGCCGCAGCTGCAGCTCGCTGGGCCGGTAGACCTCGCCGCCCGGCCGGTCCGCCTCGGTCACGACAGCTCGGGGGCGCCGGCGGCCTCCGCCAGCCACTGCCGCTCCAGCTCGGCCAGGGTGCCGTCCTCGCGCAATCCGTCGACGGCGGCGGTGACGCAGTCGGTGAGCGGGGAGCCCAGGTCCAGGACCAGGCCGAACTGCTCGGCGGCGCCCTCGATGGGCGGCAGCTGGCCCACCACGACGCCGCCGTCCAGCTGCGCGCCGGTCATGTAGAAGGCGGTGGGCACGTCGACCACGATGCCGTCGACCTCGCCGTTCTCCAGCGCCAGCCGCGCGTCGTCGTTGTTGTTGAACACCGACGGTTCCTCGTTCGGCTGGATCAGCTCGGTGACGGCCTGGTAGCTGGTGGTGCCCACCTGGGCGCCCAGCCGGGCGTCGGCCAGGTCGGCGATGGAGGCGGCGTCCTCGATCGAGGTGCCCTCCATCGTGATGACGGCCTGGCGCACGTCGTAGTAGGACGAGGAGAAGTCGACCGCCTCGCGCCGCTCCTCGGTGATCGAGAACTGGTTGATGTCGAAGTCGAAGGGCTTCGGCCCGGGCGCGATCGCGGTGTTGAAGGCGACGGTGGTCCAGGCGACCTGGTCGGCGGAGTAGCCCAGCCGCTCGGCCACGGCGTAGGCGACCGCCGACTCGTAGCCCTCGCCGTTGGCGGGGTCGTCGTCCACGAACCACGGCGGGTAGGCGGGCGCGTCGGTG
Organism: Allonocardiopsis opalescens; assembly: GCF_003002095.1. GTDB lineage: Bacteria > Actinomycetota > Actinomycetes > Streptosporangiales > Streptosporangiaceae > Allonocardiopsis > Allonocardiopsis opalescens. The sequence goes on from NZ_PVZC01000010.1 coordinate 253,542, forward strand.
CCGATGGTGAGGACGCCCTCCTCCAGGGTGGGCAGCGCGCCCGGCTCGCACGCGGTGGCGCTCGGCGAGCCGCCCGCCGCGGGCTCCTCGTCCACCGGGGCGCAGGCCGCGGCCGCCGCGACGGCGGCGAGGCCGGCCAGCGCCGCCAGGGCCGACGGGAACCTGACCGGCGGCGTCGCCCGCCGCCGGAGCCGACTACTGCGCATGAGAACCGCTCCACCCCGTGACCGTGAGACGCCGGGCCGCGGACGCGGCCCGGCGGGCATCACGAGGATAGACAACCTACTGTTTCACTAGGTAATCCCGGCCATAACGACCCGATCACGTCTGCGACCTGGGCCGGGCCGCCGCCGCGTCAAGCGGCCAGCCCCAGCAGCGAGGCCATCACCGGCAGCAGCACGATGATCAGGATCGCGCCGAGCACGTCGAAGGAGGCGCCGGAGCGGATCATGTTCGTGATCGGCACCGCTCCCGACCCGTACACCACGGCGTTCTGCGGCGTGGACACCGGCAGCATGAAGCCGAAGGACGCCGCGAAGGTGGCGGCCAGCGCCGGGATGAGCGGATCGACATTGGCGGCGGTCGCGATCGGGATGATGATCGGCACCACCACCGCGGCCGACGCCGTGTTGCTGGTCGTCTCCGAGACCACGATGGCCAGCACCACCCCGAAGATGGTGATGCCGACGATCCCGCCGAGGCCGAGCGCGCCGGCGGAGGCGGTGCCGATCGTCACGGCCAGGCCGGTCTCGTCCAGCAGGGTGCCGAACACGATGCCGGTGCCGAACAGCACCACGGTGCCCCAGTCGATGCGGGCGGCGTCGCTCCAGTTCAGGGTGAACTCGCGCTTGCGCCAGTCGGCCGGCAGCAGGAAGAGCAGCGCGGCGCCGAAGACGGCCACCATGCCCTCGTCGAGCCGGTCGGCGATGGCGGTGAGCACCGACAGCACCTGGCTGCCGGCGGCGGCGGCCTCGGCGTCGCCCCCGGTCAGCAGGTTCACGAAGCCGGGGAACAGCCACAGCGCGACCGTGACGGAGAAGGCGATGATCGTGTTGATCTCCTTGCGCGACATGCGGCCCATGTCGCCGCGCGCCTGCCGGATGTACTCCTCCACGCCCTCGATCCGGCGCAGCTCCGGCTTGTTCAGCAGCAGCAGGACGGCCGCGAGCACGACGAACATCAGCGCGCAGATCGGCAGCGCGATCAGGAACCAGTCCAGGAAGGTGATGGTGACCCCGGTCGCCTCCTCGATCAGGCCGCGGCCGATCAGGTTCGGCGGCGAGCCGACCGGGGTGAGCAGGCCGCCCACGCTGGCGCCGTAGGCCAGCATCAGCAGCAGCGCCGCGCCCACGCGCACCCGGCGCGGGTCGAAGTCGGGGGCGACGACGCCCTTGTCCTGCATCAGCTTGGCGATGACGGTGAGCAGGCCCAGCGCGGTGGGCAGCAGCATCGCGACGGTCGCCGTATTGGACACGAAGGCCGACAGCAGGCAGGTGACCAGGCCGAAGGCGATGATCACCCGCACCGTCGAGCGGCCCACGCCGGGCAGCGAGAGGATGAAGAAGGCGAAGCGGCGGGCCAGGCCGTGCTTGAGCATCGCCTGCGCCAGGATGAACGCGCCGATGAAGGTGAAGACGGTCGACGAGCCGAAGGGCGCGATGGCGTCGTCGGCCGGCACCACCCCGAGGAAGACGATCAGGGCCATGCCGATCAGGCCGCCGATCGGGATCGGCACCGGCTCGCACACCCACAGCACGACCACGCCGAGCAGGATCGCGGCCAGCCCCTGCTGCGCGTACGGCAGGTCCAGCGGCAGCGCCAGGAAGAGCAGGGTCACCACCGGCGCCAGGAACAGGCCGACGGTGCGCCGCCCCTTCTCGAACCTCTCCTCCTGCGGGGAGAGGCGCTGCTCCCCCAGGCTCCGGTAGGTCGCCTGGCCCAGCAGCGCCGACTCGACGTCTGTCCTGGTTCGCGAGGCGGGTTCCTCGGTCGTCATGCGCCCTCCACGGCTCGTGCCACGTCCGTCACGTTCGGCGAATGTAGCCATCTAAGGAGACGGGCGCCACATCGTCCACTCTGGATGGTCACAGTTGTATACAGCACAGGGGCGTCCTTTCCGCCATGGATGGCCCGAAGCCGCCACCTTTACAACGTAGATCACGAGTTCGGGCCGGAGTCGCGCCCAGCGGCCGCGGCGCGGCGCCGGAGCGGGCCGCCCGACCGGCGGCCCCGGACGCGGATGCGGGCGCGGCTTCCCGGAAGGCTTCACCCCTCCCGCCCGTCGGCTGTACAACCGAGGAGCACACCACAGCCCTCTCGTGGAACGGAGCCCCCATGAAGCCCCGCTCGCGCTTCATCCGTGCCAGACCGCGCCTCTTGGCCGCCGTGACCGCGCTGGCGGCGGTCGCCCTGGCCGGCTGCGGCCCGGACGGCGAGGACGCACCACCCGCCGCCGCCCAGACCCCGCCCGCCTCGCCCGCCCCCTCCGCGTCCCACGAGCACGAGCACGGTCATCACTCCCACGAGCCGGAGCCCGAGTTCGTCACCCTGGCGCCGGCGGACGCCGCCGACGGGACGGACGTCGACGCCTGCGCCGACGGCGAGTGCGAGGTCGCGGTGACGGCGGGCACCGCCGTTCCCTTCGATCCCGACATCGGCGGTGTCACCGTCACCGAGGTGGGCGAGAGCGAGGTGACGCTCGCCATCGCCTACGCCACCGGCGGCAGCGGCGAGGTCCAGGTGGGGATCGGCCCCCGGGGCGGCGGCTTCGGCAATGCCGACACCACCATCAACATCGGCGTCCTCGGCATCGAGGACGGCACCGCCGTCATGAGCTTCACCTCCGGCGACCCCGAGCAGCCGGAGACCGGCTCCTAGAGCGGATCCCCCGGGCAGACCAAACGCCCTCCGTCCTGCTGTCACCAGTTCGGAGGGCGTTTCCCATCCACCGACCGAGGGCGAGGCGGCCAAAGGCCGCCGCACAGGACCGAGCGCAGCACCTCCACCGGAGCGCGGGACGCAGCCCCGCAGCCAGGAGGGTCCCGGGAATCAGCCCCGGGAGAAATAACAGACGACCCGCCGAAAGCGACCATAGGCCGCCGAACAGGACCGCGTGAAGCACCGCAGCCGAAACGCGGGGCACAGCCCGCAGCCAGGGAGTCCGGGGGATCGTCCCCTGGGGAAAATGACGAGACGACCCGGCGAAGGCGGCCGAAGGCCGCCGAGCAGGGTCGCCCAGAGTCTCGTGGGCGTAGTAGGACTCGAACCTACGGCCGCTCGCTTGTAAGGCGAGTGCTCTAACCACTGAGCTATACGCCCGGGAGATCGATGCGCCCGCACGCGTCCGGCGCGCGGTCAACGCGCTCAGCTTAGCGGTGCCGGGCGGCTGGGCCGTACCGGAAATGCGGGATCGGGCGGGTCAGAAGCGGGCCAGGCCGGCCAGGGCGCGGTCGAGGGCCCGGGCGACCTCGTCGGCGAGGGCGGACGGGGCAGGGTCGGGGCGGGGCGGCTGGTGGTGCTGGGGGCGGACGGTGCCGCAGCCGCGGCACTCGATCTCGCCGAGGCGGCTGACCAGGAAGGTGGAGTTGCAGGCGACGCAGCGGTCGAGGTCGCCCTTCCAGTCGTGGCCGAGCTGGCAGTCGGGGCAGATCAGCACCTGGCGGTCGCCGCGCACGCCGCGCTTCCAGGCCGAGGGGCCGCGCACCGGGTCGGTCTGGCGTACCCCGCAGTGGTAGCAGGGCATATCTCCTCCGTGCGTTCGACGCCCGTCCCTGGCGGGACGGGCGCTCGGCGGCGCGGGTCAGCTCAGCTCGGCCAGCGCCTTGTGGTAGTCGTCCAGGTCGCGCGGCTGGGAGATGGGGTTGACGACCTTCCAGCGCACGATCCCGTCGGTGTCTACGAGGAAGCTGCCGCGCAGCGCGATGCCCTTCTCCTCGTCGAAGACACCGTAAGCCCTGGCGACCTCGCCGTGGGGCCAGAAGTCCGACAGCAGCGGGAACTCCAGCGACTCCTGGTCGGCCCAGGCGCGGTGGGTGAAGACGGAGTCGACCGAGATGGCGAGCAGCTGGGTGCTGTCGTTGACGAACGCGCCGATGTCCTCCTTGATGTCGCACAGCTCGTTGGTGCAGACACCGGAGAAGGCGAGCGGGTAGAAGACGACCAGGACGTTCTTGACGCCCTGGAAGTCCGCGAGGCGGACTGGCTGGCCGTGCTGGTCCTGGAGTTCGAACTCCGGCGCCGACTGGCCGACCTCGACCGACATGTCAGGTCCTTTCGCGCTGCGGGTGGGGACGACCCTGTGCAGGGGACTGCGCGGATCTGGGAGTCTTCACGAGCGCGGGCACGCCGATACGCCGCGGCGCCGGGGCGGCGCGCCGGGCGGCCGGATGCCCACCGTCGCGGCGCCCGCCGCGCTCCGCGCGGGAGCGCCACGACGGTGCAAGTCTGCCATCTCCCGCCGGCCGAAGGGCCGCCTGCGTCATCTTCGGCGGGCGCCGGCCCGGTCGTGTGTCAGCGCGGGTGGGTCAGCGGCGGGCCTTCGGCGTCACCAGCCTGGTGCCCGACCAGTCGGCCGCGGCGCTGACGCTGCTGGTCTGCGAGAGGCCGACCGTGGGGGCCACCTCCCCGATGTCGCTCGGCTCCACGTGGCCGTCGCGCCCCGGCTTGGGGGTGAGCAGCCAGATGTAGCCGCCGTCGGTGAGAGGGGTCTTGGCGTCCACCAGCGCGTCGCCGAGGTCCTCGTCCTCTTCCCGCCACCACAGCAGCACCACGTCGACGACGTCGGTGTAGTCCTCGTCGACCAGCTCGCTACCGGTCCGCTCGACGATCGACGCGCGAAGCTCCTCGTCGCAGTCGTCGTCGTAGCCAATCTCCTGCACCACCTGACCCGGTTTGAATCCGAGTCGATCGGCCAGGCTGCGTTCGCCCTGTGCCTGGCCCGCGGTCGCGCTCACGAAACTCCTCCTCCAGCCCTACTGCGGACCCGGTGCGGGTCCGCTGCTCGGGGTCGGCGCACTCCGGCCGGGGTGTGCCGCCCTTTTGCTGGCTAAGTCCACACTCTGTTGCCCTCCCCCGTCAACGGGCCACGGTGCGAGCGCCGCAACCAGCGATGATCACGTGCGGCGGCTCGGGCCGGCGGGGCGGAAGAGGGGCGGACTCAGCCCGTCAGGAACGAGAGTCGCACGGTGCGTTCGGGGTTGTCGACATTGAGGTCCACCAGGGCGACCGACTGCCAGGTGCCCAGCGCCAGGTGCCCGTCGACGACGGGCAGGGTGGCGTAGGGGGCGACGAGCGCCGGCATCACGTGGGAGCGGCCGTGGCCGCGGCTGCCGTGGGAGTGCCGCCAGCGGTCGTCGGCGGGCAGCAGCTCGCCGAGCGCGCTCAGCAGGTCGTCGTCGCTGCCGGCGCCCAGTTCGATGACGGCGACGCCCGCGGTGGCGTGCGGCACGAACACGTGCAGCAGGCCCGAGCCGCCGGCGGCGGCGCGGGCGGCGAAGTCGGCGCACTGGGCGGTGATGTCGTGGACGGTGTCGTGCCCGCCGGTGGTGACACGGATCAGTTCGCTGCGCATTCCCGCCTCCTACCCGGCGCGGCCGCCGCAGGCACCGGCGGCGGCCGGGGGCCGCGCGGCCGCTGGTAAGCGGCGGTGCGGGCCCGGGCGGCCGCCGCTATACCGGCGTTCCGGCGCTGGATACCATCATGAAACGGCCAACTGGACTACACCACTCGGCCGCGGGGTACGACGTGGTGCGGGCCGGTTCGCGCCGAGCGTTACCCGTGGGTAGAGATGCGGTTTCGGCATGGACGTACCACGATTAGCGTGGAAGGTAGCGACAATCCGTCCTGAACCGAGCTGACCAGCTCCTGACCAGCACATGTTCCCAACGAGTTTTCGGAAGGCGAAGGTACACCTGTGGCTTCCGGGCGTCAGCGATTCTCCATCATCACGGATGGACTGCCCAGCCAACTGCCGGACATCGACCCCGGCGAGACCAACGAGTGGCTGGAATCATTCGACACGGTAGTAGGCACGCGGGGCAGAACCCGCGCCCGCTACGTCATGCTGCGGCTGCTGGAGCGTGCGCGCGAGCAGCAGGTCGGCGTGCCGGGCCTGCGCAGCACCGACTACATCAACACCATCCCCCCCGAGCGCGAACCGTGGTTCCCCGGCGACGAGTACGTCGAGCGCCGCATCCGCGCCTACATCCGCTGGAACGCCGCGATCATGGTGTCGCGGGCCAACCGCCCGGAGCTGTCGGTGGGCGGCCACATGGCCACCTACGCCTCCAGCGCCTCGCTGTACGAGGTGGGCTTCAACCACTTCTTCCGCGGCAAGGACCACGGCGAGTCCGGCGACCAGGTGTTCATCCAGGGCCATGCCTCCCCCGGCATCTACGCCCGTGCCTTCCTGGAGGGCCGGCTCGGCCGCGAGAAGCTCGACGGCTTCCGCCAGGAGCTGTCGCATCCGGGCGGCGGGCTGCCCAGCTATCCGCACCCACGGCTGATGCCCGATTTCTGGGAGTACCCCACCGTCTCGATGGGGATCGGCCCGATCAACTCCATCTACCAGGCGCGCTTCAACCGCTACCTGCTGAACCGCAAGATCAAGGACACCTCGCGCTCGCACGTGTGGGCCTTCCTGGGCGACGGCGAGATGGGCGAGCCGGAGTCGCTGGGCGCCATCGGGCTGGCCGCCCGCGAGGAGTTGGACAACCTCACCTTCGTCATCAACTGCAACCTGCAGCAGCTCGACGGCCCCGTCCGCGGCAATGGCAAGATCATCCAGGAACTGGAGTCGTTCTTCCGGGGCGCCGGCTGGAACGTCATCAAGGTGATCTGGGGTCGCGACTGGGACCCGCTGCTGGCGCAGGACGTCGACGGCGTGCTGGTCAACAAGATGAACACCACCCCTGACGGCCAGTTCCAGACCTTCGGGGTGGAGCCGGGCGACTACATCAGGGAGAAGTTCTTCGGCGACGACCCCCGGCTGCGCAAACTGGTGGCGCACCTGTCCGACGACGAGATCGCGAAGCTCTCGCGCGGCGGGCACGACTACCACAAGCTCTACGCGGCCTTCAAGTCGGCGCGGGAGCACACCGGCCAGCCCACCGTGATCCTCACCCACACGATCAAGGGCTGGACCCTGGGCCCCGACTTCGAGGCCCGCAACGCCACCCACCAGATGAAGAAGCTCACCAAGAGCGAGCTGAAGGAGTTCCGCGACCGGCTCTACCTGCCGATCCCGGACTCCGACCTGGAGAACGGGCTGCCGCCGTACTACCACCCGGGCGAGGACTCCGAGGAGATCGCCTACATGAAGGAGCGCCGCGCGGCGCTCGGCGGGGAGCTGCCCAAGCGGGTGGTGCGGGCCAAGCCGCTCAAGCTGCCCGGCGACCCCGTGTACGCGGAGCTGAAGAAGGGGTCGGGCAAGCAGCAGATCGCCACCACCATGGCCTTCGTCCGGCTGCTCAAGGACCTGATGAAGGACGAGAACATCGGGGCCCGGTTCGTGCCGATCGCCCCCGACGAGTTCCGCACCTTCGGCATGGACTCGCTGTTCCCGACCGCGAAGATCTACTCGCCGCACGGCCAGACCTACGAGGCCGTCGACCGCAAGCTGCTGCTGTCGTGGAAGGAGTCGCCCAGCGGGCAGCTGCTGCACGAGGGCATCAGCGAGGCCGGCGCCATGGGCTCGTTCACGGCCGCCGGGACCAGCTACGCCACCCACGGCGAGCACATGATCCCGGTGTACATCTTCTACTCGATGTTCGGCTTCCAGCGCACCGGCGACCAGATGTGGGCGGTCGCCGACCAGATGGGGCGCGGCTTCCTGCTGGGGGCCACCGCCGGCCGCACCACGCTGACCGGTGAGGGCCTGCAGCACGCCGACGGCCACTCCCCGCTACTGGCGTCGGCCAACCCGGCCGTCGTGCACTACGACCCGGCCTTCGCCTACGAGATCAGCACCATCGTCAAGGACGGCCTGCGCCGGATGTACGGCGCGACCGAGGAGCACCCCCACGGCGAGAACGTGGTGTACTACCTCACCGTCTACAACGAGCCCTACGCCCAGCCGGCCGAGCCGACCGACGTGCCGGACCTGGCCGAGGGCATCGTGCGCGGCCTGTACCGCAACCGCCGGGCTCCCGAGGGCGAGGCCAACCGCCCGAAGGCGCAGATCATGGCGTCGGGCGTCGCGGTGCGCTGGGCGCTGGAGGCGCAGCGGCAGCTCGCCGCCGACTGGGGTGTCGCCGCCGACGTGTGGTCGGCCACCTCGTGGAACGAGCTGCGCCGCGACGCGGTGCGCTGCGAGGAGTGGAACCTGCTGCACCCCGACGAGGAACGGGAGGTCCCCTACGTCACCAAGGCGCTGCAGGGTGCCGAGGGCCCGTTCGTCGCGGTCAGCGACTACATGCGCACGGTCCCCGACCAGATCGCGCGCTGGGTGCCGGGCGACTTCACCTCGCTGGGCACCGACGGGTTCGGCTTCTCCGACACCCGCGCGGCGGCCCGGCGCCACTTCCACGTGGACGCGGCGTCCATCGTGCAGGCGGTGCTGACCGAACTGGTCCGGCGCGGCGAACTCCCGCACGACGTCCTGGTCAAGGCCAGGGAGTCCTCCCAGCTGACCTCGCCCATCAGCGACGTCTTCGCGGGCGGCGTGCAGACGGCGGAAAGCTCCGCCGGAGGCGAGTCCTGAGCCGACTCGCCGTATGACAACCGAACAGGGCAAGCCGCCCCGGGGCCTGAGCCACCCCGAAGCGGCAGGGACCTGAAGCCGAGGTCCGCACAGACGCCCAGCCATCGGAAATGGCCCGTTCATCACGCGATGGACGGGCCATTTTCGGCTCCGCAGCGGGAGCGGAGCTTCCGGCCGCACTGGGACGGTTCGGCCGCTGGACCGAGGCGATCGCGCATGACGGGCGGCAGTCCGCCGTCCACCTGCCATGCCTGAAGACCCTCAACGCCGACGGCCGGCTCGGCGAGCCGATCACGATCGACGATCCGGACCATGTCCGGCGGGTCGACCACCTGCGCACCGCCGTGTTCGGTGGTGCGCAGACCCGACCGACCCAGCACCTCGGTGCAGCACAGACCTGCTTCGTATCAGCGAACCGGACTCCGATGCTCAATCGATCGGGAACCGCAGATAGTCCTCGATCGGGATGTCTCCGTCCTCGATCTGGCCTCCGATCTCGCGGTACTCGGCTACGGTATCGAACTGCTCGTCGTCGCTGAACACGACGACCAGTTCCTCACCCGATGTCTCGGCCAGGAACTTCCACAAGGCCCTTGAACGCTGCTCGTCTTCCCAGGAGTCGATCGAGCCGACAGAGAAGCCGAACACCTTCCCGTCCTCATCACGCAGCCGCTTGCCCAACCGCAGCGAAAGTCTGCGATTGGGACACACCAGATGAGCCGAAATGCTCACAAGCAACTTCCCATCATATTCCGCTAACAATGGTCAGGTTTCAGAGTCAGCGATACGATGCTGCCTCTCGCTTAAAGCATATCGCCCCAATGATGTTCCTTCGGAGTCTCGGAACACGACGGCCACCCCATCATAGTCCGCTAGGCGCCCATCGGTGCGAACGCCCTGCCAGCGACGAATCCAGCGATCGACATCAGTCCCAGGTCGCACCTGAATCCAGATCTCGCCGGAACCGTCAAGTTGTTCTTGGATGGCGTGGTCGAGGTGGCGGTTGAACGAGTTGAATCCGCCTCCGATCGATTTATTCTCCCTTTTGAGGCGGACCTCGGTATCGCTGACGAACTCGATATCGGCCCCTTTCACTCCCTCACCCGCGACAACGGGTTTCGTTCCCGGCGGGCCACCGCGCAGCGCGGCCTCCGCGTTCACGGGAGCGAGCGGAAACCGCGGATTCGAGTCGGCGATCAGCCGCTCGACCAGCTCCGCGCGCTCCGCCTCGGGCAGCAGGTCGAAGGGGTCGACCGCGTCCGGGCGCTCGTCCGAGCCGGGAGCCGCACCGTCCTCTCCGGATGTCTCCGCCCTGTCAGCGGCACCGGCGGGATCAGGTGCGGCGGCATGGTCCTCAGTGCTTCCCGGGCCGAGGTCGGTCGGTTCCTCGTAGATCAGCGCTTCGAAGGCGGCGAGATTGGCGCGCCCTTCCTCGGTCCTCCGGTCGAAGAGGCGTTCCATGGCCGATCGCGGTGGTGTCCTCGGGTCGTCGGCTCCTGACTCCGGGCGGTCGCCGCCACGTGGGCGGAATCCATCCATTCCTCCCACGGAGTCTCCTTGTTAGCGCGTCACCGGACCGGCTCGCCGGAGCGGGTCCGGCGCTGGGTCTGCCCGGTGGCGCTGATCGACTAACGCGTGCAGGGCGCCGGATCAGATGGTCGGCGGCGGGGGCGGTGGCGGCTTGCGGCGGCCTGCGCCGGTGGCGCTGAGGGCGCACACGGCGGCCCAGGTGAGGGCGGCGGCGGCGTTGCGGCGGCGGGCTTCGGGGGTGGGGAGCAGGGCGCCGAGGATGACGGCGTCGCCGAGGTCGGCGGCCACGCGCAGGGCGATGGCCAGGCGCAGGGCGCGGCCTCGCGGGGCGGCGGCCATGGCGAGGCCGGACACGGCGTCGCGGATGCCGAGGGCGGCGACCATGGCGTGCAGGCCCGGCGGTACGTCTCGGCCGCGGCGGGTCAGGCCGCTCTCCCTGGCCAGCGTTTCGGGGCGGATCGCGACCGCGACGCCGAACACGGCGGTGGCCAGACCCAGGGCACGCGCGAGTTTCGCCATACGGACGCTGTGCCCGGCGGGCGGCCGTCCATGCCCGGCGGCGTCGGCGCACGGGCGCGGACGCCGTGCGATCGGTACCGGGCGGCCATCGTCGGCCTCCTCCGGACGCACCGCACCGCGTCCGGTCTCCGCACGTCAACCGTTCACGGGGGATTCCCGGCCCGACCTGCGTTCGTTACGTCTGGAACGTAGGTTTATGGGCGGCCCGTCCGCGGCGACCGCGCGGGCCGCCCGGGCGTGCTTGGATGGACACCGCTCCGGGCACCGCGCATGACCCGTCCGTAGGGAGGACAAGGTGGACGACGGCTCCCCCGCCCTGCTGCTCGGCCCCATGCTGCGGCACGTCTCGGAGACGTCGGCCGCGATCTGGGTCGAGACGAGCGCACCGGCCGAGGTGACCGTCACCGTGGACGCCGAGGGCGGCCCGGTGACCGCCCGCGCCCGCACCTTCACGGTGCACGGCGGCCACTACGCCGTGTGCGAGCTGACCGGGCTGCCGCCCGGCACCTCCGCGCCCTACACGGTCGAGTTGGACGGCTCGCGGGCATGGCCCGAGGCCGGGGCCGCCACTCCGCCGAGCCTGCTGCGCACCCTGTCCCCCGGCGGCACCCGGCTGGCCTTCGGGTCCTGCCGCACCACCACCGGCCATGACGCCGAGCACACCCGCCGCTACGGCGTGGACATGCTGCGCGCCTACGCGCTGCGGCTGGCGTCGGGCGAGGCCGAGGCGCCCCACCTGCTGCTGATGATCGGCGACCAGGTCTACGCCGACGAGCTGCAGCCCGAGATGCTCGCCTACATCGCCGAGCACCGCCCGCCGCACCAGGGCGAGTGGGCGCCCGACGACGAGATCGTGGAGTGGGACGAGTACGTCCACCTCTACCGGCTGGCCTGGAGCGATCCGTGGGTGCGCTGGCTGCTGTCGACGGTGCCGTCGCTGATGATGTTCGACGACCACGACGTGCGCGACGACTGGAACACCTCCGCCGCCTGGCGCGAGAAGATGGCCGCACAGCCGTGGTGGCGCGACCGGATCACCCACGGCCTGGGCACGTACTGGCTCTACCAGCACCTGGGCAATATGTCGCCCGAGGAGCGGGCCGTCGACCCCGTGTACACGGCGCTGACCGGGGCCGACGGCGACGCGGGCGCGGCGCTGGACGATTTCGCCTGGGAGGCCGACCAGAGCCCGGAGCGCTACCGCTGGAGCTACGCGCTCGACCTGCCCTCGGGCGGGGGCGGCAGCCGACTGGTCATGCTCGACACCCGCTGCGGGCGGGTGCTGTCGCCTGAGTCGGCCCGCACCATGCACGTGCCCGCCGACCAGGAGTGGCTGGAGAAACGGCTCACCGGCGGCGTCGACCACGTGCTGATCGCCACCACCCTGCCCTACCTGCTGCCGACCGGCATCCACCACCTGGAGGCGTGGAACGAGGCGGTCTGCCGCGGCGCGTGGGGCGAGCGCTGGCGGCGGATCGGCGAGAAACTGCGCCAGGACGTCGACCTGGAGCACTGGGCCGCCTTCCAGGCCTCGTTCCGGCAGGTCGGGCAGGCCGTGCGCGAGCTGGCCGAGGGCAGCAGGGGCGAACCGCCCGCCACCGTCCTGTTCCTCTCCGGCGACGTGCACTTCTCCTACGTCGCCGACGCGCGGGCTCGGCTGGAGGGCCCGCGCCGCACCGCTCCGGGGCCCGAACACAGCCGGATCGCGCAGATCGTCTGCTCGCCGATGCGCAATCCGCTCAGCCCGAAGTTCCAGGCCATGGCCAAGTTCGCCGGAACCGGCCTGGTGGGCCTGATCGGGCGGATGATGACCCGCTCCAGCGTGCCGGGCTCGCCACTGGAGTGGCGCATCACGCGCGGCCCGTGGTTCGACAACTCGCTGGCCACCCTGGAGCTGGACGGCCACCGCGCCCGGGTGCGCTGGGAGACGGCCGACCAGCCCGCCGACGACACCGCCCCGGTACTGCGCGAGCTGGGCCGACACGTGCTGGAGGGTTGAGCGGGCGGAGCGGAAGTCGGTGCGCCCCCGGGCGTCCGTGCCGCACCATGCAGGTTCCCGGTCGACGCGTCGACGGGATCGTGCGCACCACGCCCGCCCACGTGCCGAGAGGGCGGATCGTGGTCGGCACCGGCGAGCCGGGTACATCCGTGCCCCGGCAAGCCCATCGCCCCCTCGCGCCCGTGGCGATCACCGCGGTGCGTACCCCGACATGGCACTCGTGCCGCCGCAGACGGCCGGGTACACCCGCTGGAGCCGGCGGACGAGCGCAGCCGGAACCGGGCGCACACCGGCGTCACGCGCGCATCGGCGCACTGGCCCGCACCCGGGGGAGCGCATAACGGGCAGCTCAGAGCCGACGCGGACCTCCATCGATGACATTCGTGCGCAGACCCTGTCACCGGCGCCTCTCGCCCTCCGCTGATCGCCGCGGCGCCCTGCCCGTCCGGTCACTGGACGCGTGCCGCCGTAGCGGCGGCATCGGAGGGCCGGCCGCAAGCCGCACTGCCCTGGAGACGTCCGCGCCTCGGCGGGACCGCGTGCGCCTCGCACCGAATACCGGTCTCCGCGCGGCCCTGTCCGCCGCCCGGACGCGATATCCGTGCCGCCGCGGTCGACAGAGCGCCCGCGCGGAACTGGTGCCCGGCGTCGCCAGGGCCGGACGCGCCGGTCCCGGGCAGTAGGGTGAGCGCATGCCCACCCGCCCGAGCGCGGCTCCGTGACGGCCTCTCACGGCGCCGCCCGTCCCGGATCCGCCGCCACCCGGGAGCGCATCCTGGACGCCGCCGCCGAGGTGATGCGCGAGCTCGGCCTGGCCAGGGCCACCACCAAGGAGATCGCGCGGGCGGCGGGCTACTCCGAGGCCACCCTGTACAAGCACTTCGCCGACAAGACCGAGCTGTTCGTGCGGGTGCTGGCCGAGCGCGCGCCGGACTTCGTCGGCATCCTCGCCCGGCTGCCCGGACTCGTCGGCACCGGCGCCCTCGCCGAGCACCTGCGCGACACCGCCCGGCAGGCGGTGCTGTTCTACGCCCAAGGCGTGCCGATGGCGGCGTCGGTCTTCGCGGAGCCGACCGTGCTGGCCCGGCACCGCGAGCGCATCGGCGCAATGGCGGCCGGTCCGGGGCAGGCCCGTGCGGCGCTGGCCGAGTACCTGCGCGCCGAGCAGCGCGCGGGCCGGGTGCGCGCCGACGCCGACCCCGAGGCGGCGGCCGCGCTGCTGCTCGGCGCCTGCTTCCAGGAGGGTTTCCTACGCGCCTTCGCGGGCGTCGACCCCACCGAGGGCCTGGACGAGTTCAGCGCGAAGGTCGTCGCCGACCTGCTGACCGGCATCGGGCCCGACAGGGAGACGTCCGCCTCGTAGATGATCGGCACCGTCCACGGCGAGGCGCCGAGGTACGTGCGGGAGCGTCGTCACCGGCCTCCTCGACGGCACCGCCGACGAGGACGGCCGCGAGCGCATGGAAGAGGCAGCACAGTGCCGATCAGCGCCGGGCAGCGCGGGACGGGCGCACCAGGACGCCAGGCTCGTGATCAGCATCCTGCTCGGTGTGCCTTCTGAGCGCTGTCCGCACGCGTCAACGGGAACCGCCCGCCACGAAAGGCGATCCGTACTTCCTGCCTAGTAAATGATCGACACCATCCGCAGCACCGCCCCGGTCAGCGCCGGGTCGCCCGTGGTGCGGGCGCGTTCCGCCGCCAGTTCTGGGGTGATGCCGCGGGTGCACAGCCGCCAGGCGGTGTCGGGGTCGAACTCCACGGCCGCGTCCGGGTGCTCGGCGCCGTCACGGCGCAGGGTCCAGGCGGCGCCGTCGTGCCGGCAGGTCCACCGGCCGCCGGCCGGGCCGGTGACGGTGACGGTGACCTCGCTGCCGCAGGTGCCGCCCGCGCCGGACAGGGTGTGCGGCAGGGCGCGCATGAAGGTGTCCAGCACAGGGCCGAAGACCTCGGGGGCGAAGCGGCCGGGGCGCCCCACGGCCTCGCGGATCTGCTGCTCATGCGTCCAGTACTCGGTGTGGTCGCGGGCGGCGTCCAGCCAGACGGGCGCGGGCGCGTCGCCCGCCCAGGTCACGGGCTCGCCCAGTGCGGCCATCTCGGCGTCGTCCATTCCGGACCAGTAGGCGGCGATCTGCGCGCCGGCCAGGTCGAGCAGGTCGAGCAGTACCCGGGTGCTGAAGGCCCGCGCGGTGCGCACCCAGTCGTCATTGATGCGGTCCAGGAAGGCGGGCAGCGTCTCGCCCGGACGAGGTGCGAGCACGCCGGTGTGGCCGTCGCGGCCGCGCGACAGGCGGTTGAGGTGGTCGCCGAGGACGTGCGCGGCGAGGTCGCGCACCGACCAGCCGGGGCAGGCGGTCGGGCGCCGCCAGTCGGGTTCCGGCAGCTCCCGCAGCAGGTCCATCAGCGCGGCGTGGGCGACGGCGAACAGCGGTCGCGCGTCGATGGGCGGTCCCAGGCGGTCGGCGGTGGTGGGATGGTCCATGGGACCATCCCACCACGCGCCGCTCAGCCACCGGGCAGCGCGTCGCCGCCCGACAGCTCGGCGCGGGCGGCGGGGCGGCCGGCCAGGGCCATCATCAGCGCCTCGGCCGGGCCGCTGACCTGCGAGGACCCCTCGCCGAAGGCCCAGTCGAGGTCGGTGGCGGCCAGCCGCAGCCCACGCAGCCGCGCGCCCGCCCGCCCCGACGTGAGGCGGCCGAGCACGGCGCGCAGGTGCGCCTCGGGGATCTCGGCGGCGCGGCCGAGCGGGCGGCGCAGGTCCTGGTGGTGGACGAGCGTGTCGTAGAGCAGCAGCCCGGGGGCGAGCCGGAACACCGGCATCAGCCGGTCGGTGTCCAGGGCGGCGAGCAGCTCGCCGACGGGCCGGGCCGCCCAGGCGGCGGCGCGCCGCCGGTTGTGCGCGTCGTGGTCGAAGCCGGTGCGCGCCATCCCGGCCAGCAGGCCGCCGAGCCCGTCGCGGACATTGGCGGCCAGGTGCCCGGCCAGCTCCCGCACCGTCCAGCCCGCGCACAGCGTGGGCGTACTCCACTCCCCCGGCGCCAGTCCGGCCAGGGTATCGCGCACCCGGGCCCGCTCGGCCAGCGCCATCGCGCGCAGCCGCGCACGGTTCGGCATGGTGGTCGCGGCTGCCGCCATCGCTGCTCCTCCTCGCCGGGGCGGATGCCCTGCATTCTGGTGAGTGATTACTTACTAACCATAGTGCCACATGCCTGCGGCGATGCCGGAGGGTAGGACGGACACGGCCAAGGGCTGCTCCGGCCCGTCTCCCGGCACGCAAGGACGTGGGCGGGCCGTGCAGGCCATCGACGGCCGCACCCTCGGCCCGAAGAGCGAGAAGCGCCGGCCGTCGTCCCGCACCCTTCGGCAACATCGAACGAGTCGCCCGGCCGGGGGCGACGCGACAGGCCGCACGAGTAGGAGAGCGAGCGCCTGGCCGGATCGCCGCGCCAGTCGGTGGCCACAGAGCGCAGACTTCCCCATCCCGGCCCGACAGCGGCGCGCCGAAGGGGTCCCACAGCCGTACCACGGCACCGGATACCGGCGGAAGCCGGAGGGCGACAGTCCGGACAAGCGGAGGAGCGGCCGTCCGGCCGGGTGTCGGACCGGTTGTCAGTACCCGGCCGCCGCCGCGATGAGGGCGCGGTGGTCGGCGGCGCCGGAGAGGGTGCCGTCGGGGTCGCGGGTGATGGCGTGGGCGTGGGCGAAGCCCTGCGGGACGGTTTCGGCGGGGTGGCCGCGGTCGCGCAGGCCGGGGACCCAGGCGGCCGGGGCGCCCTCCTCGACGCGGACGCCGGCGCCGTCGGGGTCGGCCCAGGTGTCGAAGCCGTTGGTGGCGGAGGTGGCCCAGCGGGGGGCTGCCACGGCGGCGGCGACGTCCTGGCCGTGCAGCAGCAGGCGGGCCAGCACCTGCTGTACGACCTGCGGTTGGATGTCGCCGCCCATGGTGCCGGCCACGCCGTACAGGCTGCCGTCGGGGTGGGTGATCAGCACCGGGGACAGGGTGTGCGGGGGGCGGCGACCCGGGGCGTACTCGGCGGGGTGGCCGGCGGCCAGCGAGAAGCCGATGCCGCGGTTGTGCAGGTTGACCCCGGTGCCGGGGGCGAACAGGCGGCTGCCGAAGCCGCTGGCGTTGGACTGGATCAGCGACACGGCCCGGCCCGAGCCGTCGGCCGCGCACAGGTAGGTGGTGTCGCCCGAGGCGGTGAGGTCGGCGACGGCGGCGCGGCGGTCAGGCCGGACGGCGGCGGCGCGGGCGTCGAGTTCGGCCGGGGCCAGCAGCGCGGAGACATCGGCGCCGTCGTACAGCGCGGACCCGCGGTCGTGGCCGGCCAGCCGGGCCGCCTCGACCATCAGGTGCGCCCACAGCGGGTCGGCGGGGTCGTCGGGCAGGCCGAGCCGCTCGGCGATGCCCAGCGCCATCGGCACCAGGTAGCCCTGGGAGTTGGGCGGCACCGTCCACACGTCGTGGCCGAAGACGCGCAGGCCGACGGGCTCCACCCACTCGCCCCGCGCGGCGGCGAGGTCGGCCTCGGTGTACTCGCCCGCGCCGATCTCGATCAGGGCGGCGCCGAACTCGCCCTGGTAGAAGCCCTCGGCCCCCTCGGCGGCGACGGCCCGCAGCATCCGGGCCACCCCGGGTCTGCGCACCAGCCGGCCCGGCCGGTCGACCTCGGCCAGGTCCTCGGCGCCGGGGACGCCGGCGATCAGGCCGGCCACCCAGGCCAGCAGCGGGGAGGCGGGGAAGCCGCTGGCGGCGTAGTCGATGGCGGGGGCGAGCAGCTCGGCCAGCGGGAGCAGGCCGTAGCGCTCGTGCAGCGCCTGCCAGCCCGCGACGCAGCCGGGCACGGTGACGGAGCGGACGTCGTCGTGGAAGGGCATCTCGGTACGGCCCTCGGCCCGCAGCCTGGCGGCGTCGGCGCCCGATCCGGCCCGTCCGCTGGCGTTGAGCACCGCCGGGCGGCCCGGAGCGTCGTGCACCAGCGCGAAGAGGTCGCCGCCCAGCCCGCACATGTGCGGCGCCGTGACGGTGAGCACGGCGTTGGCGGCGATGGCCGCGTCCGCGGCGGTGCCACCCGCCCGCAGCGCGGCGACCCCGGCCGCCGAGGCCAGGTGGTCGACCGTGCAGACCATGCCGTTGCGCGCGTGGTGGGTTGATGCGGGCACGAGACTCCTCGATGTATCTGGCGCAATGCTCCCAAGACGGGCCAATGCAGGCTATCCGGTCGCTTCCGCCCGCCCGCCGCCGCCCCGCGCCCCCGCGTCAGCGCGGCGCCGCCAGCGCGACGGGGTCGTCGGCGGGCGGCGGGCCGCCGCTCTCGCCGCCGCCGGCCCGGCGGGTGTCGAGGTCGGGCAGCCAGAGCACGAAGGTGCTGCCCTCCCCCGGCCTGGAGTGCACCGCCACGGAGCCGCCGTGCGCCTCGACGATCTGCCTGACGATCGCCAGCCCCAGTCCGGTCTGCCCGGTGCGCTCGCCCTCGCCGTCGGCGCCGCCGCGGGCGCGGCCGCGCCAGAAGCGGTCGAAGATCCTGGACTGGTGCTCCTCGGGGATGCCGGGCCCCTCGTCGCGGACGGCGATATAGGCCCACTCCCCCCACTGGCCGGTGGCGACCAGCACGGTGGAGCCGCGCGGCGCGAAGCGCACCGCGTTGGAGAGGAGGTTGCCGACCGCCCGCGACAGCGCGACGGCGTCGGCCACCACCCGGCCGCGGCACAGCCGCCGCCGCACCCGCACGCCCTGCTCGGCGGCGACCGCCGCGAACTCGTCGGCGGCCTCGGCCGCCACCCGCGCCGCGTCCAGGTCCTGCTCGCCGAAGGCGGGCGCGGTGCGGCGGGCGCTGGACAGCAGGTCCTCGACCAGGTGCGTCATCCGCTCGGTGGCCCGCCCGACCACGGCGGCGGCCTGGCGGCGCTCCGCCTCGGTGACGTCGTCGCGGCTGAGCACCGCCTCCAGGTTGGTCTGGATGACGGCGAGCGGGGTGCGCAGCTCGTGGGAGACGTCGTCGAGGATGCGGCGCTGCCCGGAGAAGGCGCCGTCGAGCCGGTCGAGCATGTCGTCGACGGTGTCGGCCAGCCGGCGCAGCTCGTCGTCGGGGCCCTGGAGCCGGATGCGCCCCGACAGGTCCGAGCCGCTGATCTCGCGGGCGGTGGTGGTGATGCGGTCGACCGGCCGCAGCGCCCGCCCGGCCAGCATCCAGCCGGTCCCGGCGCTCAGCACGAACAGCGCGCCCAGGCCGAACAGGCTGTACTCGGCCAGCTTCTCCTTGGTGTAGTGGGAGACGGCCTCGTGCAGGGTGTCGGAGCCGGGGCCGTCGGCGGGCATCCCCAGCTCGGCGCGGAGCTGCTTGAGTTCGCGCAGGGCCGCCTGGTCGACGGTGGAGGCGACCCCGGCGTACAGCACCACGATCACCACCGCGCCGAGGCCGAAGACCGCGAGGGAGTTGGTGACGGCCAGCCGGAAGCGGACCGTCTGCGCCCACCTGGGCAGTCTGCGGTACCAGCGGCCGGGCCGCCGGCCCTGGGCGGTCATCCGTCGTCCCGCAGCCGGTAGCCGCGGCCGATCACCGTCTCCAGTAGGGCGCTCTCCCCCTTGGCGGTGAGTTTGCGGCGCAGGGTGCCGACGGTGACGCGCACGGTCTGGGTGAAGGGGTCGGTGTTCTCGTCCCAGACGTGTTCGAGCAGTTCCTCGGCGGAGACCACGTAGCCGGGCCGCGACATCAGGTAGCGCAGCACGCCGAACTCCTTGTTGGTCAGCGCCAGACCGCGCTCGCCGCGCCGGGCGTGGTGGCGGGCGGTGTCGAGAAGCAGCTCGCCCACGCGCAGCACGGAATTGCCGCCGGCCACGTCGCGGCGGAGCAGCGCCCGGATCCTGGCCAGCAGTTCGGCGAAGGCGAACGGCTTGACGAGGTAGTCGTCGGCCCCCTCGTCCAGGCCGCGCACGCGGTCGTGCAGGGAGCCGCGCGCGGTCAGGATGAGGACCCGCAGGTCGCTGCCGCCGGGGGTCTGGATGTCGCCCTGGCGCAGCGCGCGGCACAGGGTGAATCCGTCGGTGTCGGGCAGCGAGAGGTCCAGCACCATCAGGTCGTAGGCTACGTCGGTCAGCTTGCCGACGGCCTCGGCACCGGTGACGGCGGTGTCGACGGCGTAACCGGAGCGGCGGAGCCCGGCGGCGAGCGCGCTGAGCAGTCCTTCCTCGTCCTCCACCACGAGCAGTCGCATGCACCCGACAGTAGCCGCCCGACACACCGCTCAGAACGACTCTTTCGGGCGATTTTCGGCGGCTTTTCGCGTCCTTTTCTGACCTGGATGGTGGAGTGAGGAGCCTGGTCGGCGGTACCGGTAGTCCACGCTCGCGGCGCCGTCGGCCACGCCCCCACGCGGCCCGGCCGATGCTTCCTCAGCAGTATCGGCCGGGCCGTCGGCGTGCGGTGCCGTGCCCGTCGGGCGCTCAGGGCACCAGGTAGGCGCTGTCGCGGGCGTCGGTGACCGCCATGTGGCCGGGCGCGTGGCCGATGGCGAAGGGCGGCCGCGAGCGCATCACGGCGGCCTGCGGGGTGACCCCACAGGCCCAGAAGACCGGCACCTCGCCCTCGCGCAGCTCGACCGGGTCGCCGAAGTCGGGGGCGGCCAGGTCGGCGATGCCCAGGGCGGCCGGGTCCCCGACGTGCACGGGGGCGCCGTGCACGGACGGGTAGCGCGAGGTGACGCGCACGGCGGCGGCCACCAGCCCGGCGGGGACCGGGCGCATCGACACCACCAGCGGCCCCGACAGCCGGCCCGCCGGGCGGCAGGCTTGGTCGGTGCGGTACATCGGCACGTTGCCGCCGGTCTCCAGGTGGCGCACTGGTACGCCCGCCTCCAGCAGGGCGGCCTCGAAGGTGAAGCTGCACCCGATGAGGAAGGCCACCAGGTCGGGCCGCCAGTGCTCGGTGGCGTCGGCGACTTCGGCGACCGGCAC
The DNA here is from genome assembly GCF_003002095.1 of Allonocardiopsis opalescens. GTDB lineage: Bacteria > Actinomycetota > Actinomycetes > Streptosporangiales > Streptosporangiaceae > Allonocardiopsis > Allonocardiopsis opalescens. The sequence continues at coordinate 274,239 of NZ_PVZC01000010.1, forward strand.
ACCGTCGCGGTAGATCCGGTAGGCGGGCAGGTCGGTGCGCAGGTCGCCGGCGAAGATCGACGCGCTGGTCTCCCCCGGCTCGGTCACGTCCAGCACCGGGCAGGGCGCCGGGTTGCGCTGCGCGAAGAGCAGGAAGTCGTAGGCGAAGTCGCGCGGGAGCGCGATGAGATTGGCCTGGGTCCAGCCGGCCGCCCAGCCGGCGGTGGGGGTGCGCAGCCCGGCGCGGAAGGCGGCGCGGGCCTGGGCCGGGGTGCTCGCGGCGGGGTCGGCGGGGGCGTCGGGAGCGGTCACGGCGGGGTCCTTTCCAGTCGGAAGCGGAGCCGGGTGCCGGGCCTGGCCTGGGCGGCCAGGTCGACGTCCGCGGTGGCGAGCACGGCGATGACCGGGTAGCCGCCGGTCACCGGGTGGTCGGCCAGGAAGAGGGTGGGCCGGCCGGACGGCGGCACCTGCAGCGCGCCGCGCACCATGCCCTCGCTCGGCAGTTCGCCGGTGCGCGAGCGCGGCAGCGCGGGCCCGTCCAGGCGCATGCCGACGCGGTCGCTGTCGCCGGTGACCAGGTAGGGGGCGCTGGTGAGCGCGGACAGCGCCTCGGCGGCGAACCAGTCGTCGCGGGGGCCCGGGCGGCAGCGCAGCACCGGCACGCCGCCGGGCGGGGGCGCGACCGGGGCGAGGTCCACCACGGGATGGGCGCGCGGCGGCGGCCCGACCGGCAGCTCGGTCCCGGCGGCCAGCGGCGGCGGGCCGAGGCCGGAGAGGGTGTCGGTGGAGCGCGAGCCCAGCACCGGCGGGACGTCGACGCCGCCGCGCACCGCCAGGTAGCTGCGCAGCCCGGCCGGCGGCACGCCCAGGCGCAGCCGGGCGCCGTCGGGCAGCCGCAGCAGCGCGGCCACCGGCTCCGGCCGCCCGTCGACGGTGACCGGGCAGGGGGCGCCCGCCACCGCGACCAGCAGGTCGCCGCGGGCCCGCACCTCCAGCCCGCCGAGGGTCGCCTCGATCGCGGCCGCGCCCTCGGGGTTGGCCACCAGCCGGTTGGCCAGCCGGAAGGACGCCAGGTCGGCCGCGCCCGAGCGGCCCACCCCGAGCGCGCCGTGCCCGGCCCGCCCGAGGTCCTGCACGGTGGCGGCCGGGCCGGGCGCGAGCACTTCCAGCGCGGCGCCGCTCACCGGTCCACCGCCGCCGCGGCGGCGCTTCTACCAGGCGCCGCCCGTTCGCGCACGCCGCCGTCCACAGGCCCGCCCGCAGCAGCGCGGCCGTCCACAACCAGCGGGTAGCGGCTCGCGCCGCGCACGTCCGGCACGGAAGAATGGGTATCGGGGTCGCCCCCCTGGGCGGGCGGGGGTTTTTTCTCGGCGGCGGAGGATGGGAAGACGCTCCTGGGCGCCGTCGCGCCGCTCACCGGAGCCGCGGACGCCGGCCCTGCGGACGCCGTCACGCAGGACCCCGGCCCTCCGGACCCCGTGCCCCCGTCCGGCCGCCCTCGCGCCGCCCCGCCGGGCGCCGCGGTGTCCGCGCGGCCGGCCGACCGCCCGCCCGGGCCGCGCGCCGCGGAGCCGCCGGCGTCCACGAAGCGCACCCGCACGCCCGGGGCGAGCAGGGCGGCGGGCTCGCGGCCGGGGTCCCATACGGCCAGCTCGGTCCGGCCGAGCAGCTGCCAGCCGCCGGGCGAGGAGCGCGGGTAGACGCCGGAGAACTCCCCGGCCAGCGCGACGGATCCGGCGGGCACCCGCACCCGCGACTGCTCGCGGCGGGGAACCTTGAGGCGGGGGTCGCCGCCGACCAGGTAGCCGAAGCCGGGCGCGAAGCCGCAGAAGGCGACCCGCCACTCCCGGCCGGTGTGCGCGGCCACCACCTCGGCCTCGCTCAGCCCGGTCAGCTCGGCCACGTCGGCGAGGTCGGCGCCGTCGTAGTGCACCGGCACCTCCACCAGCCCCCCGTCGGCGCGCGCGCCGGCCCGGGGCCGCAGCCCGGCCAGCGCCGCCCGCACCTCGGCCAGCACCCCGGGGCCCGGACGCACCCGCACCAGGACGGTCCGGGCGGCCGGGACGAGGTCCACCACGTGCGGCGGCGGCCGCTCGACCAGGGCGGCGTAGCAGCCCAGCACCTCGTCCAGGTCGGCGAGTTCGACCAGCACGGCGGAGTCGCCGCAGTCCAGGATGCGCACGGCCCCGCCCGCTAGCGCGGGGCGAAGGGCCGCAGGGTGACGCCGTCGGCGGTCAGCCGCTCGCGCACCGCCCTGGCCATCGCCACCGCACCGGGGCTGTCGCCGTGCACGCAGATGGAGTCGGCCACCACCGGCACGGTGGAGCCGTCGACGGCGACCACGCCGCCGCCGCGGGCCAGCCGGGCGCAGCGCCGCGCCACCTCCTCCGGGTCGTGCAGCACCGCGCCGGGCTCGCGCCGCGACACCAGGGTGCCCTCGGGCGTGTAGGCGCGGTCGGCGAAGACCTCGTGCACCACGCCGAGCCCGGCCTTCTCGGCCAGCCGCAGCCAGGCGGAGCCGGGCAGCCCGAGCACGGGCAGGTCGGGGTCGTAGGCGCGGACCGCGGCGACGACCGCCGCGGCCTGCTCCTCGTGGTGCACGATCGTGTTGTACAGGGCGCCGTGCGGCTTCACGTACCGCACCCGGTCGCCGGCGATGCGCGCGAAGCCGTCCAGAGCGCCGATCTGGTAGATGACGTCGTTGGCCAGCTCGCCGGGCTCCACGTCGATGAAGCGGCGGCCGAAGCCCGCGAGGTCGCGGTAGCCCACCTGGGCGCCGATCGCCACGCCCTCGGCCACCGCGCGCTCGGTGACCCGGCGCAGCACGGTGGGGTCGCCGGCGTGGAAGCCGCAGGCCACATTGGCGCTGGTCACCACGGACAGCAGCGCGTCGTCGTCGCCGAGGGTCCAGCGGCCGAACCCCTCGCCGAGGTCGGAGTTGAGGTCGATCGCCACCGTGTCACGCTCCGTCATCTACGCGTCCGTCTCCGCTCGTCGCACCGGATGTGCCGCGGGCCCCGCGCCCCGGCGGCGCCGGGGCGCGGGGCCGCGGGTCACTGCCACAGGGCGGCCATGCCGCTCAGCGAGTTCCAGCCCAGGTAGACCGTGAGCAACCAGGACAGCACGCCGACCGCGATCAGCCACCTGGGGTAACGGTAACCGCCGAGCAGGTCGCCGCGGCGGCGCGCCGCGATCCACAGCAGCAGGCCGAGGCCGACCGGCAGGATGAGGCCGTTGAGGGCGCCGGCCAGCACCAGCAGGTCGGCCGGCGCCTGGCCGATGAGCAGGTAGACCACCGCGCAGACGGCGATGAAGCCGATCACCAGCCAGTTGCGCGCGGCGCCCAGCCGGGGCGAGAAGGTGCTGATGAACGAGACCGAGGTGTAGCTGGCGCCGATCACCGAGGTGATGCTGGCCGCCCACAGGATGACGCCGAACACCCGCAGGCCCACCTCGCCCGCCGCCGCCCCGAAGGCGTCGGCGGCCGGGTTGGCCGAGCCGGCCAGGTTCACCCCGGCGGCCACCACGCCGAGGACGGCCAGGAAGAGCACGATCCGCATCACGGCGGTGACCAGGATGCCGGTCACCGAGCCGCGGGTGATGTCGCGGACCCGCTCCGGCCCGGTCACCCCCGCGTCCACCAGCCGGTGCGCGCCCGCGTAGGTGATGTAGCCGCCGACGGTGCCGCCGATCAGGGTGGTGATGGCCAGGAAGTCCACCTGGTCGGGCAGCACCGACTGCCGCAGCGCCTCGCCGAGCGGCGGCCCGGAGACGACGGCGACGTACAGGGTCATCCCGATCATCAGCACGCCGAGCACGACGACGATGCGGTCCATCGCCACGCCGGCCCGCCTGCTGAGGAAGATCCCGATCGCGACGGCGGCCGACAGCGCCGCGCCGATCCGGGTGTCCAGCCCGGCCAGCGCGTCCAGGCCGAGGGCGGTGCCGCCGATGTTGCCGATGTTGAAGACCATGCCGCCGAGGAAGACCAGGGCGGCCAGGACGTAGCCGGAGCCGGGCAGCGCCGCGTTCGCGAGGTCCTGGGCGCGCATGCCGGACACGCCGATCACCCGCCACACGTTCAGCTGCACGGCGATGTCGACCAGGATCGACACCACGATCGCGAAGGCGAAGGCGGCGCCGAGGGCGGCGGTGAAGGTCGTGGTCTGGGTGATGAATCCGGGCCCGATGGCGCTGGTGGCCATCAGGAACATCGCGCCGATCAGGCCGCTGCGGCGCAGCCGCGCGGAGACCGGTTCGGCGGCCGGCGCCTTGTCGGGGCTGGGCGGGGATGCCGCGGGCGTGTCGTTCATGGCGGCGGTCCTCCCGTGGGTGCGGGTCGTCGCGGCTCGTGTCGAGCCGAATTCCCAGCAGCGTACGTCTTGTAGGACTGTTCTACAATCCTCCTATTGCTACGAACTCGTAAACCGGGACGCCCGGACGCGCCGCGCGCCGCGGCCCGGGCCTCCCGGCGCGCGGGAGGCCCTGCGGTATCGGGGATGATGGAGGCATGACCGTGACCGAGCCCTGGATCGACCGCCTCGCCTCCGACCGCACGCTGCTGGGCCGGTTCAGCACCGCCGAGTGGCTGGCCGAGCAGATCAGGGACGAGATCATCGAGGGCTCGCTGCGCTCCGAGGACAAGCTGTCCGACAAGGACATCAGCGAGAAGCTGAAGATGTCGCGCAACACGGTCCGCGAGGCATTCCGGCTGCTGTCCCACGAGCGGCTGCTCGTGCACGAGCTGCACCGGGGCGTCTTCGTCCGCAGGCTCGACGCCGACGACGTGCTCGACCTCTACCGAGTGCGCCGCATCGTGGAGTCCAGCGCGCTGCACTCCGTCGAGGGCCCCGCCTCGGCGGCGCTGGCCCCCGTGCACGACGCCGTCGCGGCCGGCCGGCGCGCCGCCGCCGAGCGGCACTGGCGCGAGCTGGGCACCGCCAATATGCGCTTCCACGAGGCGCTGGTCGCGCTGGCCGGCAGCCCCAGGCTCAACGAGATCATGCGCCGGCTCATCGCCGAGCTGCGGCTGGCCTTCCAGGTGATGGACCGCCCGCGCGAGTTCCACGAGCCCTACCTGGACGGCAATGCCGAGATCGCGGCCCTGCTGGAGGGCGGCGACGTCGCGGGGGCGCGGACGGCGCTGGCCGGCTACCTCGACCGCGCCGAGCGGCAGCTGGTCGACGAGATGCGCCGCAAGGACGCCGCGAAGGCGGCCCCGGCCCGGCGGCCCGGCGCGCCGGAGGCACCCGCCGGGGCGGGCTGACGCCGGAGCCCCGGGGCGAGGCTCCCGGGGCGCGCGAGCGTCGCGTCCGTCAGGCCGGATCGGGCAGCCGATCCGCGAGCAGCTCTTCGGAGCGCCGCCACAGTCCGCGGGCGAGGTCGGCGTCGAAGGCCTGCGGGTTGCGTGGCGGGCTGTCCTTGCGCCGGTAGTAGTAGGCCCCTGAGCGCCAGTCCGTCCCCGGGGTGCCTTCGGCGAGCCAGACGATCTGGTCGGCGCCCTGTTCGGGCGTTGACAGCATGGCGCGCCGCAACAGCGGATTGCCGGCCAGGAACCGGATGAGGCGCATCACCGGGCTGGTGGTGTCCGAGGCGAAGTTGGTCGCGACATTGCCCGGATAGAAGGAGGCCGCCGACAGGCCCTCGGCGTGGTGGCGGCGGTGGAGCTCCATCGTGAACAGGATGTTCTCCAGCTTCGCCGCGCCGTAGGCGTGCACCGGGTGGTAGTCGCGGTCGCGGTCGAGGTCGTCCAGGTGGATCCGCCCGGCGAAGCGCACCGTGCTGGAGGTCTGCAGCACCGAGGCCCGCGAGGCGATGAGCACGTCCAGCAGCCGCCGGGTGAGCAGGAACGGCGCGAGGTGGTTGACCTGGAAGGTCTTCTCGAAGCCGTCCACGGTCTTCGTCCGGGTGCCGAACACGCCCCCCGCGTTGTTGGCGAGCACGTCGATCCGCGGGTACGCGGCACGGAGCCGGCCGGCCAGGTCCTCGACCTCGTCGAGGCGGGTGAAGTCCGCGACGTGGAAATCCGCGCCGAGCTCCGCGGCGACGGCCCGGGTCTTGTCGGGCGAGCGGCCCACGATGACGACGGTGTGCCCGTTCGCGTGCAGCCGCCGCGCGGCCGCCGCCCCGATGCCGTCGCTCGCGCCGGTGACGACGATGACCTTGCCCTCGCCCATGACTCTCCCCATTTCTGGCACTGGATCGCATTCGTGAGACACAGTACCAGTTTTGGCCTGTAGTACCGTAGGGCCTATGGGCTCGAAGCAGGCTGCGCGCGGCGTACGGGCGCGGGCACGTCAGGCCATGCGCGCCGAAGTGGCCGCGGCCGTCCAGGACCTGGTCCTCGAACGCGGCTACCAGGAGACGACGGTCGACGACATCTGCGCGGCCGCCGAGATCTCGCGCAGCACCTTCTTCCGCTACTTCGCCTCCAAGGAGGAGGCGCTCTTCGGCATGGCGGCCGACGCCGGCGAGCGCCTGCGCGAGGCGCTCGGCGCCCGGCCGCCCGGCGAGGCGCCCTGGGTCGCCATGCGGCGCGCGCTCGACACGCTGATCGAGGAGTACGAGGGGCACGACGAGCGCACCCGGCGCCTCACCGGCCTGATCGTGAGCACACCGTCCCTTGCCGCCCGGCACCGCGAGAAGAACGCCCGCTGGCACGAACTGCTCCGCCCCGAGATCGCCCGCCGCCTCGGCGCCGATCCGGCCGACCCCGCCGATCCGCGCGCCCACGCGGTGATCGCCGCCGCCCTCGGCTGCGTCGAGGCGGCCCTGACCGCGTGGACCGCGAGGTCACGGCCGCAGGCGCTCGCGGAGATCCTGGACAGCGCCATGGGGGCCGTCGGCCCCCTGGAGTGAGGGCGAGGGCGGCGGTGGAGGGGGCCTAGCGGCGGGAGCGCTGCGGGCGGCGCCGCTTCACCCGGGGGCGCACCGGCGACTTCGTGCGCGGCGCGGCCCGCTCGGCCGGGGGGTCGACGATCCGCGCGAAGGGTTCGGTGATGGCGTCGGGCGCCGCCGGGCGCGGGGCGGGGTCGTCCTCGTCCGGCTCGGCCGCCGCGGAGTCCGGCCCGGCCGGCGCCTCGGGCCCGGCCTCCCCGGCCTCGGCCGCCGCGGCCGGTTCGGCGGCGGACGCCGCGGGCGCGCCGACCTCCGAGCGCTCGGCCTCCTCCGCCCGCTCGGCCGCCGCGGCGCTCGCGGCCGCCGGCTCGGTGCCGGCGTCCTCGCCGGGCCGCTCGGCCGCCGCGGAGCGCTCGGCCAGCCGGCTCAGCACCCGGGCGGGCGGGCGGCGCAGCGGCTCGGTGGTGTAGAGCACCTGCCAGAGGTAGGAGCGGTTGCCGTCGGCCTCCAGCTGGCGGCGCACCCGGTCGACCTGGAAGCGCAGCGGCAGCGCCAGCCACAGCTGCGGCAGGCTCAGCGCCAGCGCGTACAGGTACGGCAGGTAGCCGCCGCCCACCCAGGACGCGAGGAAGCCCACGGCGAGGGCGCCCATCGGCATCCACAGCCGCAGCGCGGTGGTGCGGCCGAGTTCGCGCAGCGCCCGGCGCGCGGCCTGCTCGGGGGCCAGGCCGGCGGGCAGCGCCCGGACCGGCACCAGCTGGCCGAGCAGCAGCGCGGCGACGGCGGGGGTGCACGCGATCAGCACGATCCAGTCGGCGACGGCGGGCTGCCGGTCGACCAGCAGCACCAGCCAGGCCAGCAGCGCCAAGGGGACGGGGAAGAGGAACAACACCTGGCGGCGGAGACCGCCGATACGGAGGTCGGACGCGGCAGAGCGCCAGAAACCCGGTCGGCCGTCACGCATCGAACCCGCCCCCCGAACCGACATGAACCCACCGTACTTCGCCGAAACCGGAACAGGCCACCTGCCACGCCGCCCGGATACGAAGATCACGTCGGTGGGCCGGCGGCCGCGCCCGGCCACCCGCTGAGGCAACGGCCGGACCGCCGCCCCGGTTCCCGGCCCGCGGGCGCGCTCCGCCGACCTGGCACCCTGGAGGTGTGACAGCTACCGACCCCGATCCCGGCGCCGCGGCGACCCGCGCCGAGACCGCCGCCCGGCTGGAACGGGCCATGGGCGCCCTCGGCACCGCCGCCATGGCGAGCATGGACGAGCGGCTGCCCTGGTACCGCAAGATGTCCGCGGAGAACCGCTCGTGGATCGGCCTGGTGGCCCAGGCCGGGGTCGCCGCCTTCGTGGAGTGGTTCAAGCGCCCGGCCCGCCGTCCGGCGATCACCGTCGAGGTCTTCGGCACCGCGCCGCGCGAGCTGATCCGCACGGTGTCGCTGCAGCACACCGTCGAGCTGCTGCGGGTGATCATCGACGTGGTCGAGACGCAGGTGGAGTCGCTGGCCGCCCCCGGCGGCGAGGACCAGCTGCGCGAGGGCGTGCTGCTGTACACCCGCGAGTTCGCCTTCAGCGCCGCCAAGGTCTACGCCCGCGCCGCCGAGGCGCGCGGCGCCTGGGACGCCCGGCTGGAGGCGCTGGTCGTCGACGCCCTGGTGCGCGGCGAGACCGAGGACGGCCTGGACGCATGGGCGGCGGCGCTGGGCTGGTCGATGACGCCCGTGCAGGCGATCGCCGGCTACCTGCCCGAGGACGACGCCGAGCTGCTGATGGACGACATCCGGGCGCTGGCCCGCCGCGCCGGCCACGACGTGCTGGCCGGCACCCAGGGCACCCGGCTGATCATCGTGGTCGGCGGGGCGGTGGACGACGGCGGCAGGGCCGACAAGGCGGCCGACGACTCCGGGCTGGCCGGCGCCTTCGCCGGCATGTTCGGGCCGGGGCCGATCGTGCTCGGCCCCCGGGTTCCCGACCTGCACGCCGCCAGCCGCTCGGTGCGCATCGCGGTGGGCAGCCTGCGCGCCGCCGCCTGCTGGCCCGACGCCCCCAGGCCGGTGCCCGCCGACGAACTGCTGCCCGAGCGGGCGCTGGACGGCGACCAGGACGCACGCGAGCAGCTGGTGCGCCAGGTGTTCCTGCCGCTGCGCGACGCCGGCTCCCCGCTGCTGGACACCCTCACCACCTACCTGGAGCACGGCTCCTCGCTGGAAGCCTGCGCGCGGATGCTGTTCGTGCACCCGAACACGGTGCGCTACCGGCTGCGCCGGATCGGCGACCTCACCGGCTTCTCCCCCACCGAGGGCCGGCACGTCTTCGCGCTCCAGATCGCCGTCACACTGGGGCGCCTGGGCGTCCGCTGAGCCCGCGCCCGACGCTGTAACGCAGCTCACCCGGACGGGGGCAGAAGCCGAATACCCGGCGCGATCTTGTAGGGTTCTCACAAAGGCGCTGCGGTGAACTTCGTAGAACCCGGCATCAGCCTAGTGGAGTTCCACAGGGCAGGCTTATGGACGTGCTAGTGACTCTCGCTCCCGGCCAGGGTGCCCAGGTTCCCGGGTTCCTCTCGCCGTGGCTCGATCTGCCCGGGGTGGCCGACCGCCTCGGCTGGTGGTCGGCGGTCACCGGGCTCGATCTGGTCCGGTACGGCACCACCGCCGAGGCCGAGGAGATCCGCGACACCGCCGTGGCCCAGCCGCTGCTGGTGAGCGCCGGCCTGGCCGCCGCCGAGGCGGTCTTCGGCGGGCTGCCCGAGGCGGCCGGGCGCAGCGGAGCGGTGGCCGGCCACAGCGTGGGCGAGCTGACCGCCGCCGCCCTGGCGGGCGTGCTGAGCCCCGAGGCGGCGCTGGTCTTCGTGCGCGAGCGCGGCCGCGGCATGGCCGAGGCGGCGGCCAAGGCCGAGACCGGGATGACCGCCGTGCTCGGCGGCGACCGCGACGAGGTGCTGGCCGCGATCGAGCGGCACGGCCTGACCCCCGCCAACGACAACGGCTCCGGCCAGCTGGTGGCCGCCGGCAGCGCCGAGGGGCTGGCCGCCTTCATGGCCGATCCGCCGCCCCGGGCGCGGCTGCGCGCGCTGCCGGTGGCCGGCGCCTTCCACACCGAGCACATGGCGCCCGCCGTCGAGCGGCTGGCCTCGCTGGCGGCCGGCATGGCGCCCGCCGACCCCGCCACCCGGCTGCTGTCCAACCGCGACGGCGCGGTCGTGGACTCCGGCCGCGAGCTGCTGGAGCGCCTGGTGCGCCAGGTCAGCTCGCCGGTGCGCTGGGACCTGTGCACCGAGACCCTGCGCGCCCTTGGCGTCACCGCCATCATCGAACTCCCCCCGGCCGGCACCCTGGTCGGCCTGGCCAAGCGGGCGCTGCCCGGCGTCGAGCTGCTGGCCTGCAAGACCCCCGACGACCTCGACCGCGCCCACGAGCTGCTGGCGCGGCACGCCGTCGCCGAACCGCCGCCGGCCGGCGGCGGCCCGGTCGCCGCCTCCCACCGGCCGACCGCGCACGCGACACAGGAAGGTTCGGCATGAGAACCAACACGGGTGCTCCGGGGGCGCGCGTGCTCGGACTGGGCGAGTACCAGCCGAGCAACGTCGTGACCAATGACGACCTCGCCCGGCGGATCGACACCTCCGACGAGTGGATCCGCTCGCGGGTGGGCATCCGCGAGCGGCGGATCGCCGGCGCCGACGAGTCCGTGGTCGACATGGCGGTGGCCGCGGGCGGCAAGGCGCTGGCGGCCAGCGGCCTGTCGGCCGCCGACGTCGACCTGGTGATCGTCGCCACCTGCACCCAGGAGACCCAGATCCCCAACGCCTCGGCCCGGGTGGCCGACCGGCTGGGCATCACCGCCCCCGGCGCCTACGACGTCAACGCGGCGTGCGCCGGCTTCTGCTACGCGCTGAGCGCGGCCGGCGACGCCGTGCGGGCCGGCTCGGCCCGCAACGTGCTGGTGATCGGCGCGGAGAAGCTGTCCAGCTGGGTGGACTGGACCGACCGCACCACCTGTGTGATCTTCGCCGACGGAGCCGGGGCCGCCGTGGTGGGCCCCTCCGACGAGCCGGGCATCGGGCCGGTCGTATGGGGCAGCGCGGGCGACCGCGCCGAGCTGATCGGCATCGCCGACCGCAATTCGTTCATGGCCCAGGACGGCCAGCCGGTGTTCCGGTGGGCCACCACTGCGCTGCACCCGGTGGCCCTGGAGGCGTGCGAGCGGGCCGGCGTCAAGCCCACCGAACTCGCGGCCTTCGTGCCGCACCAGGCCAACCTGCGTATCGTGGAGGCCATCGCCCGCAAGCTGGGGGCGCCCCAGGCCCTCATCGCACGCGACATCGAGACGGCGGGCAACACCTCCGCGGCCTCGATCCCGCTGGCGCTCGCGCGCATGGTGGGCCGCGGCGAGCTCGCATCGGGCGACACCGTGCTCATCCTCGGTTTCGGCGCCGGCATGACCTATGCCGGGCAGGTCATCGAGGTGCCCTGACCCCACGGGGCGCGGGCGCGGACGCACCGCCGCCCGCACCGGGCGACGACGGCCGGTGCGGCGGGAATCCCAGGCAGTACCAACCGACCAACAAGGAGAACGTCCCCATGGCTTACACCGAGCAGCAGATCCTCGAGGGCCTCGGCGAGATCGTCGACGAGATCGCCGGTGTGCCGGCCGCCGAGGTCACCCCGGACAAGAGCTTCGTCGACGACCTCGACATCGACTCCCTGTCGATGGTCGAGATCGCGGTCGCCGCGCAGGACCGCTTCGGCGTGGAGATCCCCGACGACCAGCTCAAGGACCTCAAGACGGTCAACGACGTGACCAACTACATCGCCAAGCAGGAGGCCAGCGCCTGATAGGGCGCAGGCGGGGACGCGGCGCACGGCCGGTCCCGCGGAAGGCAGGGCCGGTCCACCGCCGCGGCGGGGGCGCGGCGAGGGGGAACCGAGGGGGAATGAGGAGCGATGGGTAACACTTCCGGAGTCGTCGTCACCGGGCTGGGTGCGACCACCCCGCTGGGCGGCGACGTCCCGTCCACCTGGTCCGCCCTTCTCGCCGGCCACTCCGGCGTCCGCGCGCTGACCGACGACTGGGCCGAGGCGCTGCCGGTGCGCTTCGCCGCGGCGGCGGCGGTCGATCCGGCCGAGGTCCTTCCGCGGGTCCGGCTGCGCCGGCTCGACCGCACCCAGCAGTTCGCGGTCATCGCGGCGCGGGAGGCCTGGAGCGACGCCGGGGAGCCGGAGGTCGACCCGGTGCGGCTGGCCGTCTCGGTGTCCAGCGGCATCGGCGGCATCCTGACCACCCTCAACCAGTACGACGTCTTCCGCGAGCGCGGCTGGCAGCGGGTGTCGCCCTTCACGGTGCCGATGCTGATGCCCAACGGCCCGGCCGGGGCGCTCGGCGTGGAGTACGGCGCCCGCGCCGGCACCCACGCGATGGTGAGCGCCTGCGCGTCCAGCGCCGAGTCGATCGGCTACGGCATCGACATGATCCGCGGCGGCCGCGCCGACGTGGTGATCGCGGGCGGTGTGGAGGCGTCGATCCACCCGCTGAACATCGCCGCCTTCGCCTCGATGCGGGCCATGTCGACCCGCAACGACGACCCCGAGCGGGCCTCGCGCCCCTTCGACCGCGGCCGCGACGGCTTCGTGATGGCCGAGGGCGCCGGCATCCTGGTGCTGGAGTCCGAGGAGCACGCCCGCGCCCGGGGGGCGCGGATCTACGCCGAGGCGGCCGGCGCCGGCTACTCCTCGGACGGCTACGACATGGTGCTGCCGCACCCGGAGGGCGAGGGGGCCGCCCGGGCGATCGAGCAGTCACTGCGCCAGGCCGAGGTGGCGCCCGGCGACATCGCCTACGCGAACGCGCACGCCACCTCCACCCCGGCGGGCGACGTGGCCGAGACCCGGGCGATCCGCTCCGCGCTGGGCGACGCCGCCGCCGACCGGGTCGTGGTCAGCTCCACCAAGTCGATGACCGGCCACCTGCTGGGCGGCGCGGGGGCGGTGGAGTCCATCGCCACCGTGCTGGCGCTGCACCACCGGCAGGCGCCGCCGACGATCAACATCGAGGACCTGGACGACGGCGTCGCGGTGGAGATCATCCAGGACAAGTCGCGCGATCTGCCGCAGGGCCCGCTGGCCGCGCTGAACAACTCCTTCGGCTTCGGCGGCCACAACGTCGCGCTCGTCTTCCGGCACGGCTGACCGGCGGGCCGCTCCGGCGCACCGCGCCGCGGTCTGCCGGCGTCCCGGCCTCAGCTGAGGCGGCCGTTCGCCGCCCATCCGCGGGTCGCGGACCATCCCCCGACGGTCGTCCGGCCGCGGGCCGGTCCCGCTCCCACAGACCGGTCCGCGCGGCGTTTCTCCCGGGCCGCCGCGCGGACCGCCGGCTGCGCCGCCGGGCCCGGCTCACACCGGGCCGGGCTCGGGGCGCTTGCCGGTGCGGCCGTCGCCCGACGAGCGGCCGCTCAGCCGCCGGCCGATCCACGGCAGCAGGTGGTGGCGGAGCCAGCGGGCGTCCTGGCGGCGCAGCTCGCGCCAGTCCGGGCGGGGCGCGCTGGGCCAGGGATCGGCCCAGTTGGCGTCGACCGGCAGGCCGAGGGCGGCGCGGGTGCGCAGCGCGACCCTGCGGTGGCCCTCGGGCGACAGGTGCAGCCGGTCCTCGCACCAGGCGCGGGGGTCGCCGAGCACCCGCATCGGCCACATGTCCACCACCACCGCGCCGTAGCGGTCGGCGATCGCCCGCAGGTGGGCGTTGTAGATGGCGATCTTCCCGCGCAGGTGGCGCATTGCCGGCTGGGCGGCGGTGTCCTGGCCGGTGAAGATCGCGACGGTCGCGCCGGTGGCGCGCAGCCGGCGGACCGCGTCGGCGAAGACCACCGCGACGGCGTCGGGATCGGCGCCGGGGCGGATGAGGTCGTTGCCGCCACCGTTGAAGGTGACCAGGTCGGGGGCGAGCGCGACCGCCTGCGGTACCTGCTCCTCGACGATCCGGCGGATCAGCCGCCCCCGCACGGCGAGGTTGGCGTAGCGGATGCCGCCGTGCTCGGCGGCGAGCGCCTCGGCCACCCGGTCGGCCCAGCCGCGCTCCCGGCCGGCCAGCGGCGAGTCGTCGGGATAGGGGTCGCCGAGCCCTTCGGTGAAGCTGTCGCCGATCGCGACGTAGGTCAGCGTGCCGATCTCGTGTTGTGCTGTCGCGGTCCCGCCGTCGCGGGGCGGGACCTGGTCCGTTGCTGTCACGGCATCCGATGATGCCGCGCGGGACGCGACCTACGCGACCGTCGGTTACGTGCATCGCCCACATGTCGGCGCCAGTGTGAGGCGGTTCACCGCCCCGGCGCCGCGGGCGGCGGAGCCTCCGGTCCCGCACCGCGCCCAGCTGGTGGGCGACCCGATCCGCCGCAGGACGGACGGCGTGGCGCCGGTGCTAATTTTCGGTGAACTCACGGCCTGACCACTTACTTTAGTCATTTCCGGGCGGCATCATCGCAGTTGTGCCCGTTGAGCAGCTGCGCCGCCACGACGCACTCGATGTCGGATTCGCCCCGGTCATCGACCTCGAATCCGGTGCGGTGGTGGCCGTGGAGGCCCGGATCGCACCTGGCGGCCGGACCGATGAGAACGCCCCGCCCGGCCTGGAGGACGCCGAGCGGGTGTCGCGGGCTGCCCGGGGCGCGGCGGCGCACGAGAACCTGCTGCCGCTGCTGCTCCCCGTCCGGGTGAGCACGGTCGCCTACGGCCAGGAGCGGCTGGCGCTGCTGCACCGCACCCTGCGGGAGCTGGGCCGGCGGCCGCGCGAGGTGATCCTGATGCTCACCGGCAATGTCGGCGGGGTGGAGGAGGGCCGGCTGCTGTCGGGCGCCGCGGCGCTGCGCGAGCACGGCTACCTCGTCTCGCTCGGCACCTCCCACGTCCCGCCCGACCTGCTGCTGACCATCCAGCCCTACCTGCTGCGCCTGGACCCCGAGCTGATCGCCGGGGTGCCCGGCGACGACCGCAGGACCACCCTGGTCACCGCCCTCGCCGAACTGGGCCGGCGGCTGGGAACCTACATGGTGGCCGCGGGGGTGCACCGCACCGAGCAGCTGGCCGCGCTGCGCTCCCACGGCGTGCGGCTGGCGCAGGGCCCGCTGATCGCCGACGAGGATTGGATGCCGGCCGACCGGGTGCAGGTGCCGGTGGCGGCGCCCGTGGAGCCGCCGGCGCCCGGGCGCGCGGAGGTGGGTCCGCGGGTGAGCGAGTTCGTCACCCCGGCCCGCACGATGGCCAACGACACCACCGCCGAACTCGCGCTCGACGCCTTCTCGCACGATCCCAAGCTGACCAGCCTGGTGCTGCTGGACGAGTTCGAGCGGCCGGTGGCGCTGCTGGACCGCACCCGCTTCCTGCTCGCGGTGGCCGGCCCCTACGGCCACGCCCTGCACGCGCACCGCCCGGCGCGGCGGCTGGCCGGTCCGCCCAGGATCGTGCCGCGCACGATGCCGGCCATGGCGGCGCTGCGCGCGGCCGGGCGCGGCGAGGAGGACGTCTACGACGACCTCGTGGTCACCGACGAACTGGGCCGGTGCGCGGGAATCGTTCGGGTCAGCGACCTGATCCAGGGAATGGACCGGTTCTAGCCCCCCTCGCGGGCCTACGCTTGCGGTGCGGGCCCCGAGCCGTCGGGTCCGCTCGGGCCGGAGTCGGGCGGGGTGCCCGCGATGGCCCAGACGTTCTCGGCCGGGATCGGCACCGTCGCGGTGGCGCCCGGGTTCACCGCCAGGCCCACCCCCTCGGGCAGCATGCCGGCGAGCTCGCGGGCCGGGACGGTGGTGTAGGCGAGGGAGGAGTCCAGTTGCGCCAGCTGCTCCTCGGACGTGAAGACCGGTACGAAGCTCGCGTCGTCGTGGGTGAGCACCGGCAGCGCCACGGAGCCGTCGGACTGCACGCCGGCCCCCTCGGGCAGCGGCACCACCAGCTCGTTGCTGCGCAGGGTGGCCAGGAAGCCGGGCGTGGTGGCGGTGTCCTCCAGGACCTCGGCGAGCGCGCGTTCCACATCGTTGGCCGGGAAAGCCATGGGTATCAAGTCCTCGGCTGGACGGCATCGGGTCGGGGCCGTTGCGCCCCTGGGGCCGCCCTACCCGATCGGCGCGGCCCCACACCGTGCTCAGCGGCGGTAGAAGGGCTCCCGGTTGGCCAGCATCCAGTCGCCGACGGTCAGGCTCCCGCAGTCGCCGCCGCAGCAGTCGGCCGCGCCGCAGCCGCCGGCGGCGGCGGGGTCGAGGAAGGCGACGTCGACCGGGTAGTCGGGGCGCGCGGCGCCGACCGCCTCGCGCACCGCGGCGAGCACCGGCTCCTCGGCGCCCTCGCCGCCCTCGGCGAGGGTGACTCCGAGGATGAGACTGCCGTCGGGCATGCCGGGCCCGGCCGCCACCCAGGCGTCGCGGGCCGCCAGCACGCCGGGCAGGGCGGCGAAGCCGCGGACCGCGGCGGCGCGCAGTCCGGCGACGGCGGCGGGCTCGGGCGCGGCCAGTTCGCGCTCGGGGTCGACCATGTCGGCGTAGGGGTCGAAGTGGGCGAGGTCCTCCAGGGCCTCCTCGTCGACCGGGGCGGCGGCCAGCGCCCGCACGCCCTCGGGGTACAGCGGGGTGGCGGCGCGCGCGCCGGGGTTCAGCGCGATGCCGAGGCCGTCGTCGAGCAGCCGGGCCAGCTGGAAGCCGCGCACCAGCGCGTAGGGGGTGCCGGGCGAGCCCTCGGCCAGCTGCTCGGGCGAGGTGAAGACCGGCACGAACACGGTGCCGTCGAACTCGACGGTGGGCAGGGTGACCTGCTCGGAGCCGTCGTCTCCGTCGGCCGGCAGCGGCAGCCAGAGCGGAGCGGTGGCCAGGGCGGGCAGCAGCGCGGACAGCGCGGGCGCGCTGGCGTCGGCGAGCGCGGACTCCAGCGCCCGCTCGACGTCGTTGGCGGGAAACGGCATGCCCCCAGTGTGCCCGCTCGGCGGCTCCCGCGCGCCCGCCGGACCGGACGGTGGTGACATGGATCTCACCGGACCGGCGAACGGCTGCGGCGGACCCCCTCGGGCGGGTCCTATGGTGTGGGGAGCCTCACGGGCGCCCGGCGTCCGCGGTGAAGGCGCCAGACCCATCGACACGGGAATGACCAGTGACGATTCACCCGACTCGGGACAATGGGGACTACCGCCCGGTATGGACCACCCCATACGATCGAGGTCATCCGCCGTGGTCGGTGTGAGGGCCGTACCGCGGGTCACCGGCGGCGCCCTTTCCCGCGCCGCCCGCGCACCCGCCGCCGTTCCGGAGGACGCCGCAGCACCGCGGCACCCGCGGACCAACCGGGAGGTCGAGACCAGACGATGAGTGTTCCCTCGCCGCTCTGCCTGACCGATCTCCTGCCCGCGCTGCGCTGGAGCCGGCCGCAGCACATCGCCGAGATCCTGGCCGATCCCCGGCTGCCCGACGGCTGGTGGTCCACCACCCCGCTGCCCCGGGTGTCGGAGGTGGCCGGCCCCACCTGGCTGTACGGGCGGGTCTCCCGGCTGCCGGTGGAGCGCTTCGACCACATCCCGCTCGGCGACCTGCTGCCGACCCTGCGCTTCTTGACCATCGACCCCCGGCTGCCCGACTGGCCGGATCCCATCCGCACCGCCGTGCTCGACAACGCCGGCGACTGGAGCGCGCTCCTCGACAGCACGGCCGCGGCCATGCTCGACTGGCGCTACCCGCCGGGGATCGGCTCGGCCGACGTCATCGCGGCCGTCCTCGCGCACGTGCTCGAACCGCTGCTGCCGGCCGGCGGCGAGGGCGAGACGCCGCCCGCGGTGGCGAACATGCTGGGCGAGGCGGTGCACACCCTCGCCGCCTGGCTGCCCGCGCACGCCCCCGAGCCGGTGCGCGCCGCCCTCGCCTACCTGATCGCCATCGCCGACGTCGACAATGTCGACGCGCTGCCCTCACCGCAGCCGCCCCCGGCGGCCGCGCCGGCTCCGCCGCCCGCGCCGCCGCGCCCGCCGCTGCGCGCCGAGCCCACCGGGCTGCCCGAGCGCCAGTCGCGGCACTCCGGGCGGACCGACACCGGCTCCTTCCCGCGCACCGAGACGGGCTCCTTCGCCCGCACCGAGACCGGGTCCTTCCCGCGCACCGACACCGGCTCCTTCAGCCGTCCCGACACCGGGTCCTTCGCCCGGCCGGCGGCGAGCGGCACCGGCTCCTTCACCCGCCCGGCGCCCCCGGTGCGGCGCGAACCCGGTGCGCCGCCCGCGCTGCCCGAGCCCGCGCACGCGCCGGCCCCGCCCACCCGCACCTTCCCCGCGGTGCCCGCGGCGCCGCTGCCGGCCGAGGGGCCGGCCACCGGCTCGATCCCGGTGCTGCCGCCCGCGCGCCCCACCGGGCAGCCGCTGGTCGACCTGGTCGACTCCTTCCTGCGCGAGTGGGACGACCTCCAGCGGGTGATCGCCGTCGAGCGGCTGTTCTCCAACGAGCCGGCCAGTATCCGGGTGCTCGCCGACCGGCTGCGCGTCGACGTCTCCCACCTGCGCAACGCCCAGCGCGGCGCCGAGGAGCGGCTGATGGGCTGGCTGGGCTCGCCGGCGGCCGGGCCGCTGTCGCGGCACCTCGCCGACCTGGCCGACCGCCTGGGCACGGTCGCCACCGTCGACCACCTGGTGGCGGCGCATCCCGCGCACTCCGTCGAGGTGCCCGCGCTGGGCACGCCGCTGTGGCGGATCCTGCTCACCCTGCTGCCCGACCGGCGGATGACCGGCGGCTGGCTGGTGGCCGGCGACCCCCACCAGCTGCGCGAGCGCACCCGCGAACTGCTGGCGCAGCGCCCCTCGGTGACCGAGGCCGGCGCGCTGATCGCCCGGCTGGGCATCCGGGCCCACGCCGCCCGCCCGTGGATCCTCAGCATCGAGGGCCTGAGCATCAAGAACGGCGAGGTGGTCTCCGACCACCCCACCGGCTCCTTCACCCGGGTCCCGGCCGCCGCCGCGGGCCAGACCACCGCCAACGGGCTGCCGATCCGCCGCCCCGGCGAGCGCCCGGCCGCCGCCGCGGCGCTGAACCAGCCGGAGCCGGTGTACAACGTCACCGACTCCGCCCGCTGCTTCCGCTCCCCCGACGGCCGCTGGTGGCAGCGGATCGACGTCACCGCCGACCACCTCAACGGCGCGCCCGTCACCGTCCCGCCGGGCTACGCCTCGCTGCTGGGGCTGCGCCCCGGGCGGCTGCTGTCCATCACCGGCCCGGGCGCCGACCTGATCGTGCTGGTCTGGCGCGACCAGCCGGCCTTCGACTCCCTGCGGCCGCTGCTGCGGCGCCTGTCGGCGCAGCCCGGCGACCGGGTGTTCATCAGCGTGGTCGGCGACCAGCTCGACGCGCGGCGGCTGCCCGCCGCCGAGCTGCGCGACGACCGCAGCCCGGCCGCCAGGGCGCTGCACCTGATCGGCTACACCGCCCCGGCCACCACCGAGGAGGCCGTGCAGATCATCGCGCGCCGCATCGGCACCGACGCCCAGATCAGCCCGCAGGAGCTGATCGAGCGGCTCGGCCAGCGCGGCGACAACGACATCCTCACCCACCTGCGCGAGAGCCTGTACGCCACCACCCACGAGCGCCGCAGGTAGCGGCCGCCCGCCTTCTCCCGTCCCGCGCCGCCCGCGCCCTCCGCGCCGGCGGCGCGGTCCGTCGTGCCCGCCACCGGCTGCGACGGGTCCACGGGCCGTGCTGAGGCCGCGGTACGGCGAGGAGTAGGGTCTCTTGCGAGAGATTCGCAATTACAACGCTGACGCGTTTGATGAGGAGGCCGTATGTCCGCGTACGAGCTGCCGGACCTGCCGTACGACTACAGCGCGCTCGAACCCCACATCTCGGGCGCGATCATGGAGCTGCACCACTCCAAGCACCACGCCACCTACGTCAAGGGCACCAACGACGCCATCGAGCAGCTGGCCGAGGCGCGCGAGAAGCAGACCCTCGGCACGGTGAACCTGCTGCAGAAGAACCTCGCCTTCAACCTGGCCGGGCACGTCAACCACAGCGTGTTCTGGCCGAACATGTCGCCCGACGGCGGCGACAAGCCCGAGGGCGGGCTGGCCGCGGCGATCGAGGAGTTCTTCGGCTCCTTCGACGCCTTCCGGGCGCACTTCACCGCGAACGCGCTCGGCATCCAGGGCTCGGGCTGGTCGATCCTGGCCTGGGACTCCATCGGCCGGCGGCTGATCCTGGAGCAGCTCTACGACCACCAGGGCAACCTGGCCGTGGGCACCTATCCGCTGCTGATGCTCGACATGTGGGAGCACGCCTTCTACCTGCAGTACCGCAATGTCAAGGCGGACTACGTGAAGGCCTTCTGGAACATCGTCAACTGGGCCGACGTCCAGGAGCGCTTCGAGCGGGCGCAGGGCGTGGCGGTCAACCCGGCCTGAGCGCGGCCGCCCGGCGGCCCGGGGCTCGGGCCGGGCCGCCGGGCACCGGAGCGCGCTTGACGGATCGCAACAGGAAGGTTACTTTCCGGTTTCCTGCCGCTCCCGTCCCCGCCCAGGAGCCCCGATGGTCCCGTCCGTCCCGTCCCCCGCCGGCCGGCCGGCCCGGCGCGTCCGGCCGAGCCTGCTCGCCGTCCTGTCCGCGCTGCTCCTCGCCCTGCTCCCCCTCGCGCCCGCCCCGGCCGGCGCCTCCCCCGCCCCGGTCGCCGCCGGGCCGCTGCACGTCTGCGGCACCCGGCTGTGCGACGCCGGCGGCCGGCCGGTGCAGCTGCGCGGGATGAGCACCCACGGCCTCCAGTGGTACGCGCACTGCGTCACCGGCGCCTCGCTGGACGCGCTGGCCCAGGACTGGCGCGCCGACGTCGTGCGCGTCTCGATGTACGTGCAGGAGGGCGGGTACGAGACCGACCCGGCCGGCTACACCGACCTGGTGGACGGCATCGTGGACCAGGTCACCGCACGCGGCATGTACGCGATCGTGGACTTCCACCTGCTCACCCCGGGCGACCCCACCGCCAACCTGGGCAACGCCCGCACCTTCTTCGCCGAGATCTCCCGCCGCCAGGCCGGCAACCCCAATGTGCTCTACGAGATCGCCAATGAGCCCAACGGCGTGGGCTGGAGCACCATCCGCGGCTACGCCGAGCAGGTCATCCCGGTGATCCGGGCCAACGACCCCGACTCGGTCGTCCTGGTCGGCACCCGCGCCTGGTCCTCGCTGGGCGTCTCCGAGGGCGGCAGCGAGCAGGAGATCGTCAATGACCCCGTGCGCGCGGACAACATCATGTACACCTTCCACTTCTACGCGGCCACGCACGGCCAGAACTACCTGGACACCCTGGACCGCGCCTCCCGGCGGCTGCCGGTCTTCGTCACCGAGTTCGGCACCCAGACCAGCTCCGGCGACGGCGGCAACGACTTCGCCATGGCCGACCGCTACCTCGCGCTGATGGCCGAGCGCGGCATCAGCTGGGTCAACTGGAACTTCTCCGACGACTTCCGCTCCGGCGCCGTCTTCCGCGAGGGCACCTGCGGCAGCGGCGGCCCGTGGACCGGCACCGGCCCGCTCAAGCCCGCCGGCGTCTGGGTCCGCGAGCACATCCGCGCCGGCTAGCCGCCCCGGCGCCCGCACGGCGCGGCCGGACCGGCCGCGCCGTGCGGGCGCTCCGCCGGGCGCCTTCGGTGCGCTAGCCTTCCACTCGGCCCTCGGACGGCGAGAAGGAGGTGGGAACCGTGGTCACCATGACGATCATGCGCTCCCACCCGGCCGCGAGGGCCGCCGGTAGCTGACCGGGAGCGCGTCGCGCCCTCCCGGAAGGACCCCCGTGACCGATCTGGTCATCCGCCCGCTCCAAGCGGGCGAGGAAGCGCTGTTCGACTCCCTCCCCGACCCCGGCCTGGTCGGCTTCGCCGCCTTCGGCGAGGACTACGCCCGGATGGCCGCCGGCGGCGGCCTGCGCCCCGAGTGGACCTGGGTGGCGCTGCGCGGCGCCGCCGTGGTGGCCCGCGCCGCCTGGTGGGGCGGGCCGCACGACACGGCACCGCTCGCCCTGGACTGGTTCGACTTCACCGACCGCGAAGCCGCGGTCGAGCTGCTGCGCCGCGCGCCGCTGCGAACGGAGTACTCGCTGCTGCTACCGCCCAGCTGGCGGTCCGACGCCGCCGTGCGGGCGGCGGCCGAGGCCCGCATCGGCGCCGCCGCCGAGGCCGGCCTGACCCCGCTGGTGGAGCGGTACCGCTACCGGTGGACGCCCGGCTGCGGCCTGCCCGAGCGGCCCGGCCGCCTGGAGTTGCGGCCCGAACCCGACGACGCCGCCATCCTGGCCGCCTTCCGCCGCGTCCACCAGGGCACCCTGGACGCGCACGCCCGGCGCACGGTCGAGCGCTCCGGCCTGGACGCGGCCGCCCAGGAGCAGCTGGACCTGCTGCGCTGGAAGCCCGGCCCGCGCGAGTGGTGGCGGCTGGCCTACACCCCCGGCGGAGAGCTGGCCGGGCTGTGCGTCCCGGCCCGCAACCACGGCGACCACGTGATCGGCTACATCGGCGTCGTCCCCGAGCACCGCGGCCGCGGCCACGCCTACGAACTGCTGGCCGAGGCCACCCACCTGCTGGCCGCCCAGGGCGCCGAGCGGATCGTCGCCGCCACCGACACCACCAACACCCCGATGGCCGCCGCCTTCGCCCGCGCCGGCTACCCGGTCTGGATGCACCGGATCGACATGGTGCCCGACACGGTGTGAGCGGGCCGCCGGGACGGCCGCGCGCACGAAAGGCGGTGCGCGCGGCCGTCCGCGGCGGGCCGAGGCAACCGGGCGGACCGCGGCGGCGTCGATAATGGCGGGACCCCTCGGGCGGAGGAGCCATGGACATCGCGGAACTGCCCAACCCCTACGACTACGCCAACCCGGTGCGCGACGAGCGGCGCTTCGCTGGGCGCGGCGGCGAGCTGTTCCGGATCTCCAAGGTCATCGGCCGGACCTCCGTCTCCGACCCCACGGGCTACATCGCCCTGCACGGCGAACGCGCCGCGGGCAAGACCAGCCTGCTGAACATGGCCGAGAGCATCGCCCGCGAGTGCGGCCACCTGACCGTCCGCGTCGACCTGGTGTCGGGTGACGCCGATCCGGCGGCCTTCTTCGGCAAGGTCTACGAGGCGCTGGTCGACTCCGTCACCGCCGCCGCCCCGCTGGCCACCCCGGACGGCCGCCCGGTCACCCCCCGCCTGGTGCGGCGGGTGGTCGGCGGCGCCGCCGACGACGAACTGCAGCTGGAGTTCCCCGAGAACCTCGCGGCCGGCGGGCGGCTCTCCGACATCGCGCTCCGCCGCGACCTGGAGTACCTGCTCGCCCACGTCGGCCGCCCGGTGACCGTGCTGGTGGACGAGGCGCAGCAGGCCGCCGAGCATACGGAGGTGCTGGAGCTGCTGCGCACGGTCGGCATGCGGCTGAACGGCTACGTGTTCGTCCTCGCGGGCACCTCCGACCTGGTCACCCGGATCGACGAGGTCTTCGCGCCGCTGCTGCGCCAGTTCGAGCTGGTGAAGGTGCAGCGCTTCACCGAGACCGCCGAGGTGCGCGCCTGCGTCGAGCGGCCGCTCGCCGCGCTCGGCCAGGACCTCCTGGGCTCAGCGGACGACGTCTCCGGCGACCTGATGGCGCTCACCGACGGCGACCCCTACGCCATCCAGCTGTACTGCCACGTCATGTTCGACCGCTGGCAGAGCGGCGGCGAGGGCTCGATGACGCTGACGCCCGAGGCGGTGGACGACGTGCGGGCGCGGCTGGAGGCGGGCCGCGATGTACACAAGAGCGCGCTCGTCGCGGCGGTCCGCCAGATGTCGCCCGAGGAGCTGGACGCCCTCAGCGTGCTGTGCGCTTCGAGCGGGAACGCCCGCCTGGACGAGATCTGGTTCGGCTACCTCGTCTCCGGCACCGCCGCCTTCACCCGCGAGCAGCTCGACGGGTACCTCGCGCGCTTCGTCGCCGACGGCCTGGTCGAGGTGGACGACGGGGTGGTCACCCTGGTCGGCGACCTGTTCGACCGGACCTATGCCCGGCTGTGGACGGCCCGGAAGCGGGAGAGCAACCGCCACAGGCAGAGCATCGGCCGCGCCGACTTCCGCCACCTGCTGACCGGCAACCTCGGGCATCTGCTGTGCGACCTGCGGCCGAGCGGCGTCGACTCACTGCGCAGCTGCTGCCTGGGGATGCGCGCCGGGGCGGTGGCGTCCGCGGTCGCCGCGCTGCGGACCCTCGGCGACCCCGGCCCGTTCGGCTTCGTCGTGCCGTTCCTGCACGAGGCCGTCATGACCGCCAGTAAGCCGGCCGCGCTGGACCTGACCACGGTGCGGTGCGTCTACAACGGGACGACCGCGGTGCGCTGGTTGTGCTCGGCCGACACCGCCGACTACCGGCTCGCGGACGATCCCGCCTTCGCCGCGGCCGCCGAGCGGGCTGAGCGGCTCGGCGGGGAGCTGCACGCCTCCCGGGAGCGGATCCCGCTCCGGCCGTGGCCCGAGCGGGAGGACTGGTTCGCCCGCTTCGGTACGCACGGCCATCCCGAGTGGATCGCGGAGAACCACTCCGACCAGGCGTACCGGGCCTATTCCGAGGGCGATGCCGCAGCGGCGCTCGACCACCTGCGCACCTCCTTCCAGACCTTCCCGACCTGGTCCGCGGCCAATGACGCGGCGTACATCTCGCTGGTCGGCGGCGACACCGGAGCCGCGGCCGACTGGGCCGCCGCGGCGCTCCCGCTGGCGCGCGACGCGCAGGCCCGGGCGCTGACCCGGTACAACCTGGCGATCGGCCTGCTGCTCGGCGGCGATCCGGCGGGGGCGCGCAGCCACCTCCTCACCGCCGAATCGCAACTGCGCGACACCGGACCCGCCTACACCTGCGCCTACCTGCTGGTACCCGAGGCCACCGGTGACGGGCTCGCGCTCGCCGAGCATCCGAAGGCCGACCTCGCCCGGTCGATCGCCGCGGCGCTCCAGGCGGTCACCCGGCACGTCGCAGCCGCCTCAGCCGAGGGCGACGCCGTGGTCGGCGGGGGCGAAGCCGGCCGGCCAGCGGGTGGCTGAGTCGGCGGTCGCGGCCGACAGGCGCGCCCCATCCAGCCCCGCCCCGCTGAGGTCGGCGCCGGAGAGTTCGGCGCGGCGCAGATCCGCGCCGTCGAGCGCGGCACCG
Source organism: Allonocardiopsis opalescens (assembly GCF_003002095.1). GTDB lineage: Bacteria > Actinomycetota > Actinomycetes > Streptosporangiales > Streptosporangiaceae > Allonocardiopsis > Allonocardiopsis opalescens. The sequence goes on from NZ_PVZC01000010.1 coordinate 299,211, forward strand.
GCGAGCACGGCCCCGTGCAGGTCGGCACCTGACAGGTCGGCGCCGCGCAGCGAGGCGCCGCGCAGGCGAGCGCGGGCCAGCCGGGCGCCGGGGAGGGCGACGGCGTCCAGGTCGAGGCGGCCGGGCCAGTCGCGCCGGACCAGCACCGACAGGGCGGCCACCGCCTCGCGCGGCGGCGGCTCGCCGTCCGTCGCGTGCTCGCGGACGAAGGCGGTGAGGATCTCGGCCACCCGAGTGCGCTCGGCCGGGTCGTCGTCGGCCACCCGGTCCAGCGCGTAGACGCCGCCCAGCCGCACGGCGGCCGACTCGGCGCTCCCCAGCTGCTCGACGGCGCGGGCGAAGGCGTCGGTGACGGCGATGTGCCGGCTGAGCAGGTGCTGGCGGCGGGCGACCAGGTACTGCCGCCAGGCGGTCACCGCGCCGATGACCAGCAGCAGCCCGGCCACCGCCTGCAGCAGGGAGTTGCGGATGTCGCCCTCGGCGGCGACCCGTTCGGCCGCCGCCAACTCCCCCGCGCCGGGGGTGGCGTCCAGCACCAAGCCCGGCAGCGGCCCGAAGGCGGCGAGCACCGCGGCCGCCAGCACCGCGCAGAGCGCCGCCCCGCCGGTCCACGCCAGTGCGGCGGATGTGCGTTCGGCCATGTGCGGCCCACCTCGAACGTGTCCGGCCCGGCGGCCGGGCGGCCTGCGATACGGCGGACCCGCCCGGCGGCGGGCCGGGCGGGTCGCGGTGGAGCACTGCGGCGGCGCCCGCGGGGGACTCCGGGGTGCACCTGTACTAGACGTTGAAGCCGAGCATGCGCAGCTGGTCGCGGCCGTCGTCGGTGATCTTGTCCGGGCCCCACGGCGGCAGCCAGACCCAGTTGATCTTGACCTCGCGGCCGAACTCGTCCAGGGCGCTGTTGGCCTGGTCCTCGATCACGTCGGTGAGCGGGCAGGCGGCGCTGGTGAGGGTCATGTCGAGGGTGATCACGTCGTCGGTGGCGGCGACGCCGTAGACCAGGCCGAGGTCGACCACGTTCACGCCCAGCTCGGGGTCGACCACGTCCTTCATGGCCTCGGTGATCTCGGCCAGCTCGGTCTCCGAGGCGGTGTTGAGCACCGCGGTGGCGGTCGCCGCCTCACCGCCGTCGGACGCGGCCGGCGCGCCGTCCTGAGCGGTCGGTTCGTCGGTCATGACACTCGCTCCTCCATGCTCGCGTTCGGGTCGGCGCTCAGGGTCTGCGCGGTGGCGTCCTTCCAGGCCATCCAGGACAGCAGCGCGCACTTGATCCGGGCCGGGTAGCGGGAGACCCCGGCGAAGGCCACGGCGTCCTCAAGGACGTCCTCGTCGGGCTCGCCCTCGCCCTTGGACTGCATCAGCGCGGTGAACTCCGCCGCGATGCGCATGCCCTCGTCGACGGTGCGGCCGATCAGCAGGTCGGTGGCGACCGAGGCGCTGGCCTGGCTGATGCTGCAGCCCAGGCTGTCGTAGGAGACGTCGACCACCCGGGCGTCGCCGCCCGCGCCGTCGAGCTTGACCCGCAGCCGCACCTCGTCCCCGCAGGTGGGGTTAATGTGGTGCACCTCGGTGTCGTACGGCTCCCGCAGCCCCTTGTGGTGGGGGTTGCGGTAGTGGTCCAGGATGATCTCCTGGTACATCGCTTCCAGTTTCATGGCTATGGCTCACCCCGTTCCGAAGAAACGCTGGGCCTGCCCGATCCCTTCCGCGAGCGCGTCCACATCGGCGCGGGTGTTGTACACGTAGAAGGTGGCCCGGGTGGTGGCCACCGCCGCGAAGCGGCGGTGCAGCGGCCAGGCGCAGTGGTGGCCCACCCGTACCGCGATGCCCTGGTCGTCGAGCACCTGGCCGACGTCGTGGGGGTGGATGCCGTCGACCACGAAGGACACGGCCGAGCCGCGCGCCTCCGCGTCCAGCGGCCCGACCACCCGCACGCCGTCGATCCCGGCCAGCCGCTCCAGGGCGTAGCAGGTCAGCTCGTGCTCGTGGGCGGCGACGGCGTCCATGCCGAGCGCGGTGAGGTAGTCGACGGCCGCGGCCAGCCCGACGGCCTGCGCCGCCATCGGCACCCCCGCCTCGAAGCGCTGCGGGGGCTCGGCCCAGGTGGTGTGGTCCATGTGCACCACGCCGATCATCGAGCCGCCGGTGATGAACGGGGGCATGGCGGCCAGCAGCTCCGCCCGGCCCCACAGCACGCCGATCCCGGTGGGCCCGAGCATCTTGTGCCCGGAAAAGGCCAGGAAGTCGGCGCCCAGCTCGGTGACGTCGACCGGCAGGTGCGGCACGGACTGGGCGGCGTCGGCCACCACCACCGCGCCGAAGCGGTGCGCCCGCTCGGCGATGCGCCGGACCGGGTTGACCGTGCCGAGCACATTGGACTGGTGGGCGACGGCGACGACCTTGGTGCGCTCGTTGAGCAGCTCGTCCATGCCGGACAGGTCGAGCCGGCCCTCGTCGGTGAGCGGGAACCAGCGCAGGGTGGCGCCGGTGCGCCGGCACAGCTCCTGCCAGGGCACCAGGTTGCCGTGGTGCTCCATCTCGGTGACGACGACCTCGTCGCCGGGGCCGAGCACGAAGCGCTCGAAGCCGGGGCCGGCGGTGGCGGCGTTGCTGAAGGCGTAGGCCACCAGGTTGATGCCCTCGGTGGTGTTCTTGGTGAACACCACCTCGCCGGGGGGTGCCCCGATGAAGGCCGCGATCGTGGCCCGCGCGCCCTCGTAGGCGTCCGTCGCCTCCTCGGCGAGCTGGTGGGCGCCCCGGTGCACGGCGGCGTTGTGCCGCTGGTAGAACTCGCGCTCCGCGTCCAGCACCTGGCGTGGCTTCTGCGAGGTGGCGCCGGAGTCGAGGTAGACCAGGCGGCGCCCGTCCCGGACCGTGCGGTCCAGGATCGGGAAGTCCGCCCGGACCTTCTCGGCGTCCAGGGCGCGCGGCAGGACGGTCACTTCGACGCGCCCGCCTTCGCGAAGCGCTCGTAGCCCTCGGCCTCCAGCCGCTCGGCCAGCTCCGGGCCGCCCTCCTCGACGATGGCGCCCTCGACGAAGACGTGCACGAAGTCGGGCTTCACGTAGCGCAGGATGCGGGTGTAGTGCGTGATCAGCAGGACGCCGACCTCGCCGGAGGCGCTGAAGCGGTTGACGCCCTCCGACACGACCTTGAGCGCGTCGACGTCCAGGCCGGAGTCGGTCTCGTCCAGCACCGCCATCTTGGGCTTGAGCAGTTCGAGCTGGAGGATCTCGTGGCGCTTCTTCTCGCCGCCGGAGAAGCCCTCGTTCAGGCCGCGCTGGGCGAAGGCGGGGTCGATGGCGAGGCTCTTCATCGCCCCCGACAGCTCCTTGGTGAACTCGCGCAGCTTCGGCGCCTCGCCGCGCACCGCGGTGACGGCGCTGCGCAGGAAGTTGGAGACGGTGACGCCGGGCACCTCGACCGGGTACTGCATGGCCAGGAACAGGCCGGCCCTGGCCCGCTCGTCGACCGTCATCTCCAGCAGGTCCTCGCCGTCCAGCAGCACGGTGCCCGAGGTGATCTGGTACTTGGGGTGGCCCGCGATGGCGTAGGCGAGCGTGGACTTGCCGGAGCCGTTGGGGCCCATCAGGGCGTGGGTCTCCCCCGCCCGCACGGTGAGGTTCACCCCGCGCAGGATCGGCTTGCTCTCGGTCTCGGTCTCGACGCTGACGTGCAGGTCGCGGATCTCAAGGGTGGACATAAGGGTCAGGACTCCCCAGCTTCTGGCGTACTCAGTGCGACGAGGACGTCCTCGCCTTCGATCTTCACGGAATAGGTGGCCACCGGGCGGGTGGCCGGGGGGTTGGTCGGCTTGCCGGTGCGCACGTCGAAGCAGGAGCCGTGCAGCCAGCACTCGATGGTGCCGTCCTCGACCTCGCCCTCCGACAGGTTCACCTCGGCGTGCGAGCAGATGTCGCTCATCGCGAACACCTCGCCGCCGGTGCGCACCACGGCCACCGGGGTGCTGCCGATCTCCACGCCGAGCGCCCCCTCGTCGGGGACCTCGGCGAGGGAGCACACCCGCACGTACTCGGTCACGCCGAACGCTCCAACTCCCGTTCGATGGCCGCGGTCAGCCGCTCCTCCACCTCGGGCACGCCCAGGCGGGCGATCATCTCGGCGAAGAAGCCGCGCACCACCAGGCGGCGGGCCTCCTCGGCCTCGATGCCCCTGGCCTGGAGGTAGAACAGGTGCAGGTCGTCCAGGCGGCCGGACGCGCTGGCGTGGCCGGCGCCCAGCACCTCGCCGGTGAAGATCTCCAGGTTCGGCACGGAGTCGACCCGGGTGTTGTCGGTGAGCACCAGGTTGCGGTTGTACTCGTAGGTGTCGGTGCCCTCGGTGCCGACGCCGATGATCACGTCGCCGATCCAGACCGCGTGGGCGTCGTCGCCCTGCAAGGCGCCCTTGTACTCCACCCGGCTGCGGCAGTGGCTCTGGGAGTGGTCGACCAGCAGGCGGTGCTCGTGGTGCTGGCCGGCGTCGGTGAAGTAGACGCCGTTCAGCTCGGCGTCGCCGCCGGGCGCGGTGTAGCGCACGGTGGCCGAGACGCGCACCAGGTCGCCGCCGAGGGTGACGGCGTGGCCGCGGAAGCGGGCGTCGCGGCCGAGGCTGACGTGGTGGTAGGCGACGTGGACGGCGTCGCGCCCCCAGTCGTGCACGCTGACCACGGTGAGGGCGGCGCCGTCGCCGACGACGAACTCGACGTTGTCGGCGTAGGTGGCGCTGCCGGCGTGGTCGAGCACCACGGTGGCCGTGGCGAAGGGCTCCAGCCGCACGACGGTGTGGCCGAATGCCTGGCCGGGCCGCTCGCCGCGCACCGCGACGACCACCGGCCGCTCGACCTGGGTCTCCTTGGGCACGGTGACCAGGGTGGCGCCGGCGGCGTGCCGGTAGGCCAGCGCGCTGACGCGCTCCAGCGGGGTGAAGGAGGCCCCCACCCGCTCGTCGTCGAGCCCGACGGTCTCGACCCGCACCGCGGGCTCGGCCTCGACCGCCACCGAGACGGCGCCCTCGCCGCCCTCGGTGCCGTCGGGCCCGGTGTGCAGGCCGCGGAGCCTGCGCAGCGGGGTGAACCGCCACTCCTCCTCGCGCCCGTTCGGCACCGGGAAGTCGGCGGTCTCGAAGGACCCGGCGGTGTCCAGCTTGGACACCGCGGGCACCGCGACCTCCCCGTGACTGTGCGGCGCTGTCGGCGTAGTCGCGCCCGCCATCAACCCACGGCCCCTTCCATCTGCAGCTCGATGAGCCGGTTCAGTTCCAGTGCGTACTCCATCGGCAGCTCGCGGGCGATGGGCTCCACGAAGCCGCGGACGATCATGGCCATCGCCTCGTCCTCGTCCATGCCCCTGCTCATCAGGTAGAAGAGCTGGTCCTCGCTGACCTTGGAGACGGTCGCCTCGTGGCCCATCTCCACGTCGTCCTCGCGGACGTCGACGTAGGGGTAGGTGTCGGAGCGGCTGATGGTGTCGACCAGCAGCGCGTCGCACTTCACGGTGGACTTGGAGTGGTTCGCGCCGTCCTGCACCTGGACCAGGCCCCGGTAGGAGGTGCGGCCGCCGCCGCGGGCCACCGACTTGGAAATGATCGAGGAGGAGGTGTTGGGCGCGCAGTGCACCATCTTGGCGCCGGCGTCCTGGTGCTGGCCGGAGCCGGAGAAGGCGACGGAGAGGGTCTCGCCCTTGGCGTGCTCGCCCATCAGGTAGATGGCCGGGTACTTCATGGTCACCTTGGAGCCGATGTTGCCGTCGACCCACTCCATGGTGGCGCCCTCGTAGGCGACGGCGCGCTTGGTGACCAGGTTGTAGACGTTGTTGGACCAGTTCTGGATGGTGGTGTACCGGCAGCGCGCGTTCTTCTTCACGATGATCTCGACCACCGCGGAGTGCAGGGAGTCGGACTTGTAGATCGGCGCGGTACAGCCCTCGACGTAGTGGACGTAGGAGCCCTCGTCGACGATGATCAGGGTCCGCTCGAACTGGCCCATGTTCTCGGTGTTGATCCGGAAGTAGGCCTGCAGCGGGATCTCGACGTGCACGTTCGGCGGCACGTAGATGAAGGAGCCGCCCGACCACACCGCGGTGTTCAGCGCGGCGAACTTGTTGTCGCCCGGCGGGATGACGGTGCCGAAGTACTCCTGGAAGATCTCCGGGTGCTCGCGTACGGCGGTGTCGGTGTCCAGGAAGAGGACGCCCTTCTCCTCAAGGTCCTCGCGGATCTTGTGGTAGACCACCTCGGACTCGTACTGGGCGGCGACGCCGGCGATCAGCCGCTGCTTCTCGGCCTCGGGGATGCCCAGCTTGTCGTAGGTGTTCTTGATGTCCTCGGGCAGGTCCTCCCAGGACTCGGCCTGCTTCTCGGTGGAGCGCACGAAGTACTTGATGTTGTCGAAGTCGATGCCCGACAGGTCGGCGCCCCAGGTGGGCATCGGCTTCTTGCCGAACAGCTTCAGGCCCTTGAGCCGGAGCTGGAGCATCCAGTCGGGTTCGCTCTTCTTCGCGGAGATGTCGCGGACGACCTCTTCGGACAGGCCCCGGCGCGCCGAGGCGCCGGCCGCGTCGGAGTCGGCCCAGCCGTATTCGTAGGTCCCGAGCCCGTCGAGCTCTGGATGCGCGGTGGTCGTCATCAGGAAGGTCCTCCCGGACGCTGTGTCGTCGTTGCGCCCTCCCCGCCGTCGGCGGGGAGCGGGTGTCGGGCGGCGGTCGGCCGCCGGTCGGGGTTCTCGCCCAGGTCGTGCGGGCTGACATGGGTGGTGCAGACGCCGTCGCCGTGCGCGATGGTGGCCAGCCGCCGCACCGGGGTGCCCAGCAGCCGCGCGAAGGCCTCGACCTCGGCCTCGCACAGCTCGGGGAACTCCGCGGCGACGTGGGCCACCGGGCAGTGGTGCTGGCACAGCTGCTCGCCGCCGGGCACCGGCGCCTCGCGGACGGAGGCGGCGTAGCCGTCGGCCGACAGGGAGTCGGCCAGCGCGCGCAGCCGCTGCTCGGCGGGGGCGTCGCGCACGGCGGGGCGGTAGCGCCCCTCCAGCTCCGCGACCTGTCGCCGGGCGAACTCGGCGATCGCGGCGCCGCCCGCCTTCTCGGCGAGGAAGCGCAGCGCGCTGGAGGCGAGGTCGTCGTAGCCGTGGACGAACGCGTCGCGCCCCGCGCCGGTGATGGCGAAGAGCTTGGCGGGTCGGCCCCGGCCGCGGCGGCCCCGGGTGTGCGCCTCGGTGACCTCCACCATGCCGTCGGCCACCAGGTGGTCCAGGTGGCGCCGCACGGCGGCGGGGGTGAGGCCGAGGCGCTCGCCGAGGGTGCTCGCGGTACTCGGCCCGAGTTCGAGGATGAGCCGTGCCACCCGGGTGCGGGTGCCGGTCTCGGCCCCCAGCTCCGTGGAGGCAGCCCCCAGCGGCACGCCCGCGTGGGCGCTCCGCTGATCGTCAGGGCCGTGGCTCACGTTTTTCACAACATCAGTGTGGCGTAAATGCTTCCCCGGCCGCAAACCGGACGGGACGGACCGGACCATGGGCTCAATCACGCAGGTAAGGCTTACCTAAAGCAAGATCGCGACGAGGTGCGCGTCCCGCGCCGGACCCGGCCGGACCGCGACAGGGCGGCGTTATGCTCACATTCCGAGACGATTGCCCATCATACGGACAGCACATTGCATGCTGTATACGCTCCCACCAGGCAGGATCGCCCGCGCACACGCGAACGGGCCCCGGGGGCGAGCGCGCCTCGCCCCCGGGGCCCGCGTCACCGCGCGGACCGGCCGGTCAGTCGCCGGCGGAGTTCCGGCCGGCGCCCGCGGGCACCGGGTCGCGACCGGCCTCGGCGGCCGCGGCGCCCTCGGCGGCGAAACGGGCGGCACGGCGCCGCGCGCGCCGGTCGCGGCGCCGCTCCTTGGACTCCTCGATCATGGTGTAGAGCACCGGCACCAGGATCAGGGTGAGCAGGGTCGAGCTGACCAGGCCGCCGATGACCACGATGGCCATCGCCTCGGAGATCAGCACGCTGCCGCCGATCCCCAGCGCCATCGGCACCAGGGCGCCGATGGTGGCCAGCGCGGTCATCAGGATGGGCCGCAGCCGCTGGCGGCCGCCCTCCACGACGGCCTCGCGGATGCCCATGCCGCGCTCGCGGTACTGGTTGATCAGGTCGATCAGCACGATCGCATTGGTGACCACGATGCCGACCAGCATCAGCAGGCCGATCAGCGCGACCACGCCCAGCGCCGTGTCCGTGACCAGCAGGCCGACGATCGCGCCGGTGGCGGCGAAGGGCACCGACACCAGCAGGATCAGCGGCTGGATCAGGCTCTTGAACTCGGCCACCATCACCACGTACACGATCGCGACCGCCGCCAGCAGGGCGATGCCCAGCTGGGTGAAGGCCTCGGTCTGGTCGGCGCTGACGCCGCCGATCTGGTACGTGGCGCCCGCGGGCAGGTCCAGCGCGTCCAGCCGCTCGGTGAGGGCGGTGGTCAGCGCGCCGATGTCCTGGCCCTCCGGGGTGGCGCTGACCGTGGCGGTCCGCTCGCCGTCGGTGCGGCTGATCTCCACCGGCCGGTCGACCACGGCGACCTCGGCCACCTCCGACAGCCGCACGGTGCCGCCGGCCGGGGTGGCGATCTCCAGGTCCTCCAGCGCGTCGAGGTCCTCGGGCACGTCCTCGGCGGCGATCACGACGTCGCGCTCGGCGCCGTCGAGGAACATCGACCCCGCGGGGCGGCCGTCGAATGCCTGCTGCACGGCCTGGCCGATCTGGGTCTCGCTCAGCCCCTCCTCGGCCGCCGCCTCGCGGTCGGCGCTGACGTGGACGCCCTCGGCGCGCACCGCGAGGTCGTTGGCGACCTCGCTGACGCCGTCGGTCTGCGCGACGGTGTCCTCCACCATCGTGGCGGCCTCGTCCAGCACCTCGGGGTCGTCGGCCTGGACCTGCACCTCGATCGCGCTGGAGCCCATGGCGGCGGCGTCCTGGATGCTCAGCTCGCCGGCGTCGGCGATGCCGTCGAGCTCGTCGCGGATGCGCTCGCGCAGGTTGGTCTGGTCGGCTTCGGGGTCGGTGGTGACGGTGTAGGTGGCGGTGTTGGAGCCGCCACCGCCGCCGAAGCCCATACCGCCGGTGGAGCCCACCGTCACCTGGTAGGACTGCACGCCGTGGATGCTGTCCAGGGCCTGCTCGACCGGCTCGGCCGCGGCGGCGGTCTCCTCCAGGGAGGTGCCCGCGGGCAGCTCCTGAGAGATCGCGACCGTGTTCTGGCCGGTGTCGTCCAGGAAGTTGGTCTGCAGCTGGGTGGCGAGGAACAGGGTGCCGACGAAGACGGCCAGCGCGGCGGCCAGGGTCGTCTTGCGCCACTTGGTGACCCAGCTCAGCAGCGGCACGTAGCCGCGCTGCAGCCAGCCGCGCCGCTCCTTCTCGTGCTCCTCGCGCCGCACCCGCTCCAGGTCCTCGGGCGCCACGTCGCGGCCCTTGACGAACCAGTAGGCCAGCACCGGGATGATCGTCAGCGAGACCAGCAGCGAGGCGGCGAGCGCGATCGCGACGGTCAGGCCGAAGGGCCGGAACAGCTCGCCGATCTCGCCGCCGACGAAGACCACCGGCAGGAAGACCGCGGCGGTGGTGATGGTGGAGGCGGTGATCGCCCCGGCCACCTCGCGCACGCCGGTGATGACGGCCTCGCGCTTGGGCGTGCCGTAGCCCAGGTGCCGCTTGATGTTCTCCAGCACCACGATGGAGTCGTCGACCACCCGGCCGATCGCGATGGTCAGCGCGCTCAGCGTCAGGATGTTCAGCGTGTAGCCGCCCAGCCACATGCCGATCAGCGCGACCAGCAGCGAGAAGGGGATGGACAGCGCGGTCACCACGGTGGAGCGCACCGAGAGCAGGAAGACCAGGATGACGGCGATCGCCGCCACCAGGCCCATGGCGCCCTTCTCCAGCAGGCCGGTGATGGAGTCCTCGATGAACGGCGCCTGGTCGAACACGACCGTCAGGGCGGCGCCGTCGCCCAGCGCCTCCTCCAGCCCGGCCAGCTCGGCCTTGACCGCGTTGGCCACCTCGACCGTGTTGGCCTCGGTCGCCTTGGTGACCATGACGCTGAGGCTCGGCTCGCCGTCGGTGCGGGTGATGGTGGTGGTCTCCTGCGGCTCCAGGCTCACCTCGGCCACGTCGCCCAGCCGCACCGGCTCGGGCGCGGCCGGCGGGGCCGCGCCGGGCGGCTGCCCCGCGGCGCCCGCGGCCCCCGCCGCGGCCGGGTCGGCCCCGGCGGCGCCGGCCGCGGGGGTCAGGTACAGGTCCTCGATGTCGGAGACGGACTCCAGGTCGCCGCCGACGTCCACCGACAGGGTCTCGCCGTCCTCGGTGAACTGCCCGCCCGCCTGGGTGGTGCCGCTCGCCTGCAGGGCCTGGGCGATCTGGTCGACGGTGAGGCCCTCGTCCTCCAGCGCGTCGAAGTCCGGGCGGATCTCCACCGCGTTCTCGGCCTGGCCGGTGACCACGGCGTCCTGCACGCCGGGCACGTCCTCCAGCGCCGGCACGACCTGGTCCTCCAGGCGCTGCGCCAGCTCGGCCTCGTCCACGTCGGCGGAGGCGGCCAGCAGCAGCACCGGCAGGCTGTCGAAGCTGATCGTCTGGGTGATCGGCTCGGCGTCCTCCGGCAGCTGCGGCAGGATGCGGTTGATCGCCACCTGGATCTCGCGCACGGCGTCGGTGGAGTCGGTGCCGTAGTCGAAGGTCGCGGTGACGACGGACGAGCCCTCGCTGGAGGTGGAGGTCACGTCGGTCACGCCGTCGACCGTCTGCACCACGGTCTCGATCGGGTCGCTGACCCGCTCCTCGACCACCTCGGGCGAGGCGCCCTGGACGGTGGTCATGACGGTGGCCTGGGGCAGCTCCAGGCTGGGCATCAGCTCCTGGCGGAGCGAGCCGGTGGCGATGAAACCGAACACGACGATCGCGATCGATATCAGCGCCACCAGAGCGCGGTTGGCGAGGCTCAGCCTGGCCAGTGCGGACATGGTGTCGGTTCCCCTTCGGATGTGGACCCCGTGGTGGTGCGCTCCGGCGCGCCGGGAGCCGGCGCCGCGCATCGAGGGCCGGACGCGCGGCCGCCCGCCCGCTCCCCGCGGGGGAGCCGGGGCAGGCCGCGTTCCCGAGTCCGGCTGCTCCATATTACTTAGCTTCATCCGAAATATTCGCCTAAGGGGTAAATTTCGGATTACCGCCATCGTCAGCCTCCGGCAAGGCACTGATCCGACAACGTGGCACGGGCCCGAAAAGATCCCGGAAACGGTGTGACGCCTCCGGCGGGGCCCGCCGACGAGCGCGCGGCGATACACTCCAACGCGCAGTGGCGCAGGCTGGACGGGATGGCCAGGGTGAGCAGCGGTACGCAGAACGGTTCGGCCGACCACGGCGGGCGCCCCGCGGGGCGCGAGGAGCTGATGGGGCGCATCCGCGAGATGCAGGAGCGGTTCATCGCGCTCAACGCCCGCGACGACCCCTCCGGGCTGCTGAACCTCTCGCTCACCATGCAGCAGCTCAAGACCCTCATCGTGCTGTCGATGGAGAGCCCGCTGGCCGCGCACCGGCTGGCGCGCTCGCTGGGCGTCGGCACCGCCACCGTCACCGGCATCGTCGACCGGCTGGTCGACCGCGGCCTGGTCACCCGCACCGAGGACCCCGCCGACCGCCGGGTCCGCCGCATCGCGCTCAGCGAGGCCGGCACCCGGCTGATCGACACCCTGCGCGGCGAGAACGAGGCGCGCAGCATGCGGCTGCTCCGCCGCCTGGACGACGAGGCGCTGCGCGCGCTGGCCTTCGCGCTGGACGCCCTGTACCGGGCCGCCGTCGAGGAGGCGGCCGAGCAGGAGGGCGGCGCCGCGGACGCCGGACCCGGCACCGGCTGACCGCCGGGCGGGCCTAGACTCGGGTGCCATGGGTGAGACCGGCCTCGACCTGGCCGACGTGGTCAAGAGGTACGGCGACACGCTCGCCGTCGCCGGGGTCTCGCTCACCGCCGAGCGCGGCGCCGTCACCGCGCTGCTCGGCCCCAACGGGGCCGGCAAGACCACCACCCTGGAGATCTGCGAGGGCTTCCGCCGGCCCGACTCCGGCCGGGTGCGGGTGCTGGGGCTCGACCCCGCCCGCGACGCCGCCGAGCTGCGGCCCAGGGTCGGCGTGATGCCGCAGTCCGGCGGGGTGCCCAGCGGGGCGCGGGCCGGCGAGTGGCTGCGGCTGGTCGCCCGCTTCCACGCCCACCCCGTGCCGCCCGGCGCACTGCTGGAGCGGCTGGCCCTCACCTCCTGCGCCCGCACGCCCTTCCGCCGGCTGTCCGGCGGCCAGCAGCAGCGGCTGTCGCTGGCGGCCGCCGTGGTCGGCCGCCCCGAACTGGTCTTCCTCGACGAACCCACCGCCGGCCTGGACCCCCAGTCCAGGCACGCCGCCTGGGAGATCGTCCGCGAGCTGCGGGCGGCCGGGGTCGCCGTGGTGCTGACCACCCACTACCTGGAGGAGGCCGAGCGGCTGGCCGACCGGGTGGTGGTCATCGACCGGGGGCGGGTGGCCGCCGCGGGCACCCCCGCCGAGCTGACCGGGTCCGTGAGCCGGCTGCGCTTCTCCTCCCGCGACCCCGTCGACCTGGCAGCGCTCACCACCGCGCTGCCGGCCGGCTTCGCGGCGCGCGCCCTGTCCGGCGGCCAGTACGTGGTGGAGGCGCCCGGCGGCGCCGTCGGGCCCGAGCTGATCGCCGCGGTCGCCGCCTGGTGCGCGAGCCGCGGCGTCCTCGCCGAGGACCTGCGGATCGGCCGCCGCACCCTGGAGGACGCCTTCCTCGAACTCACCGGCCACGAGCTGCGAGAGCCATGACCACCATCCGCGCCATCGACTTCACCCCCCGCCCCGGCGCCGCCCCGCTGGGCCGCATGGTCCTCGCGCAGGCCGGCATGGAGCTGCGGGTGCTGCTGCGCAACGGCGAGCAGCTGCTGCTCACCCTCGTCATCCCGGTGCTGCTGCTCGTCCTGCTCGCCACCACCTCGTTCGTGGACCTCGGCGTCGACGGCACCGCCGCACGCGCCGCCTTCCTCACCCCCGGCGTGCTGGCGCTCGCGGTGCTGTCCACCGCCTTCACCGGCCAGGCCATCGGCACCGGCTTCGAGCGCCGCTACGGCGTGCTCAAGCGGCTGGGCGCCACCCCGCTGTCGCGGTTCGGGCTGCTGGCCGCCAAGGTCCTCGCCGTGCTGGCCGTGCAGGGCATCCAGGTCGCCGTGCTGGCCGGGGTGGGGCTCGCGCTGGGCTGGCGGCCCGCCCCGGGCGCCGCCGGGCTCGCGGCCGCGCTGCTGCTGGTGGCGGCCGGCACCGCCGCCTTCGGCTCCCTGGCCCTGCTGATGGCCGGCACCCTGCGCGCCGAGGCCACCCTGGCCGCCGCCAACCTGGTGTACGTGCTGCTGCTCGGCCTGGGCGGGGTGGTGGTCCCGCTCGACGCCTACCCCGAGGCGCTGCGCGCCGCCGTCGCCCCGCTGCCGATCACCGCGCTGGCCGAGGGGATGCGCGACGCCCTGGGCGGCGGCCCCTTCCCGCTCGCCCAACTGGCCGTGCTCGCCTGCTGGGCCGCCCTCGGCGGTGCCCTGGCGGCCCGCTTCTTCCGCTGGGAGTGAGCCGTCCACTCCGCTCGCTCAGGCCTCCCGCACTCCGCCCCCGGTCGCGGATCGGCCCTCCCTCACTCCGCGGACGGCACCCCTCGCAAGGGTCGCGTGCCGTCCACTCCGCTCGCTCAGGCCTCCCGCACTCCGCCCCCGGTCGCGGATCGGCCCTCCCTCACTCCGCGGACGGCACCCCTGGCAAGGGTCGCGTGCCGTCCACTCCGCTCGCTCAGGCCTCCCGCTCCAGCGGACACGTCATGCAGTGCGGACCGCCCCTCCCTCGGCCGAGTTCGCCGCCCGGGATGGGGATGACCTCGACGCCGTTGCGGCGCAGGTCGGTGTTGGAGGTGACATTGCGCTCGTAGGCGACGACGACGCCCGGCTCGACGGCGAAGACGTTGCAGCCGTCGTCCCACTGCTCGCGCTCGGCGGAGTAGACGTCCTGGGTGGGGGTGAGCACCTTGATGTCGTCGGCGCCGATGGCGCGGGCGATGGCGCGGTGCATGTCCTCGGGCGGGTGGTCGGTGACCTTCAGCTCCTTGTCGTTGTCGCCCGGCTCGACCGTGTAGGAGGGCAGCATGCCCAGGCCCGCGTACTTGGTGAACACGCCGTGGTCGACCATGGTCATCACGGTGTCCAGGTGCATCACCGCACGCGCCTTGGGCATCACCAGGGCCAGGATGCGCTCGGCGGCGCCCGCCGCGAACAGCTCCCTGGCCAGCAGCTCGATCGCCTCGGGCTTGGTCCGCTCGCTCATCCCGATCAGCACCGCGCCATTGCCCACCGGCTGCACGTCGCCGCCCTCGATGGTGGCCGGCGCCCAGGCGCGGCCGGGGTTCCAGACCGGGAAGCCGGCGGCGGCGAACATGGGGTGCCAGCGGTAGATGGCCTCGTAGTGGGTGGTCTCCCGCATCCGCGCCTTCTTGCGCATCGCGTTGATGGAGACGCCGTTGTGGATCCAGCACGAGGTGTCGCGGGTGAACATGTGGTTGGGCAGCGGGGCGAGCAGGAAGTCGTCGGGGTCCATGCTGTGGAAGACCAGCGACTTGGGCTCCTCGGTGTACTCCAGCAGCTCCCGCTTGGTGATCCCGCCGACCAGGTAGCGCTGCAGCTCGTCGGAGCCCATGGCGTCGAAGCAGGCGCGCACGGCGTCGACCGCGAGCGGGCCGTGGAAGCGCTCGTCGAAGGCCTCGTCCAGGATGTAGGACCGGGCCTCGGGCAGCTCCAGGGTGTCGTGCAGCAGCTCGTGGAAGTAGTGCACGGTCACCCCGCGCTCGCGCAGCACGGAGACGAAGGTGTCGTGCTCCTCGCGGGCGCGCCGCGTCCACAGCACGTCGTCGAAGAGCAGGGCGCGCATGTTGCTGGGCGTCAGCCGCTTGAGTTCGAGGTCGGGGCGGTGCACGATGACCTGGCGCAGCCGGCCCACCTCGGAGTCCACTTGGAAGGGCACCCCGACAGCCTAGGCGACCCCGGCGGCGCGCCGCAGTGCCGGGGAATCAGAGCGGCCGTACCGGGAACGGCGCGCCGCCGGCGCGCGTCGTAGCGGCGGCCGCCCCGGCCCCGCCCCGACCCCGTGGAGCAGTGGATGAGCGAGTTGAGCAACCTCCCGTACCTGGCCAGCGCGGCGCTGGGCCACGCGCCTCTCGCCATCGTGTACGTCGTCGGCGTCATCGTCGCAATCGCCACCTGGTCGCGCCACCCGCGGCGCTCGGGACTGGCCGCCGGCGGACTGGCCCTGCTGCTGGTGATCCAGATCGCCACCTTCCTCTGGCAGCTGTACCTGCCGGCGCTGTACGCCCACCTCCAGGACGCGGCGGGCCTGGGCACCTGGGTCACGGTGTTCTCCCTGGCCACCGCCCTGCTGTCCGTCGTCGCCTGGGTGCTGGTCCTGATGGCGCTGTTCGCCCGCGAGCGCGGCGGCTCCGCCGCGGGCGGCCCGAACCCGCCGCAGGACGTCCCCGGCAACCCGTACCACCGGCCTCCGGCGGTCTGAGCCGCGGCCACCGGGGGCGGCCGGGCCGGTTCGGCCCCGGCCGGGCCGCCGTGGCAAGGTCGTGGCATGCCCTCCGACACACGGCTCCACCCGCTGCGGCGCGCGGCGGGCGCGGTGGCCGCCGCGCCCGCGCCGCTGCTGGTCCTGGTCGGCATCGTCTCCGTGCAGGGCGGGGCCGGTGTCGCCAAGAACCTCTTCGGGGAGCTGCCACCCGACGCCGTGGTGTGGCTGCGGCTGCTCACCTCGGCGCTGGTGCTGGTCGCCGTCGCCCGGCCCGTGCTGCGCGGCCACTCCCGGCGCGACTGGCTGGTCGTGGTCGGCTTCGGCCTGGCGCTGGGCACGATGAACTACGCGATCTACCAATCCTTCGCCCGGATCCCGCTCGGCGTGGCGGTCACCATCGAGTTCCTCGGCCCGCTGGCGGTGGCGATCGCCGGCTCCCGCCGCTGGACGGACCTGGCCTGGGTGGCGCTCGCCGGCGGCGGCGTGCTGATGCTCACCCGGGGCGACACCGGCGACATCGACCTGGCCGGGGTCGCGTTCGCGCTGCTCGCCGCGGTCTGCTGGGCCGCCTACATCCTGCTCAGCGCGGCCACCGGCCGGCGCTTCCCCGGCGTCAGCGGGCTGGCGATCGCCAGCGTCGTCGCGGTGGCCGCGATGACGCCGCTCGGCGTCGCGGCCGGCGGCTCCGACCTGCTCCGCCCCGAACTGCTGGCCATCGGCCTGGCCGTCGGCCTGCTGTCCTCGGTGGTGCCCTACACCCTCGAACTGCTCGCGCTGCGGCGGCTGTCCACCCGGGTCTTCGGCATCCTGATGAGCCTGGAGCCGGCCGCCGCCGCCCTCGTCGGCGTCCTGCTGCTCAGCGAGCACCTGTCCCCGCTGCAGTGGCTGGCGATCGGCTGCGTGATCGCGGCCAGCGCCGGTGCCACCGCCCAGGCCCGCCGGCCCCGCGCCGAGCCGGAACCGCCGCACTAGCCGGGAACACGACCGGGCCCGTCAGACCTCGGCGGTCGCGGGGACGGCGCCCGCCGGCGCCTCCGGCCGCTCGGTGAGCGAGAAGAATAGCCGCAGCAGCGCCACCCACAGCACGATCGCACCGAGCACGTGCGCCACCACCAGCGCCTCCGGCAGCGCCAGCGCGTACTGGACGTAGCCGATCACGCCCTGCGCGGCGACGGCGGCGATCAGCACCCAGCCGTACCTGCGGGTGTCGGCCGGGGCGCCGGTGCGGTAGAGCACTACGAGCAGCGCCACCGCGAACAGGGTGGTGACCCAGGCCAGCACGGAGTGCACCCGGGCGACCTCGTGCAGGTCCAGCGGCCAGCGCGGCGAGGCGGCGTCTCCGCCGTGCGGGCCGGTGCCGGTGGTGACCACCCCGGCGACCAGCACCGCCGCCCCGGCGAGCAGCAGCGCGTAGCCCAGGTAGCGGGCGGCGGGGTGGACGCGCGGCACGGCGGGCGCGGTGCCCTCGCGGACGCGCACGTACAGCGCCACCGCCGCGACCAGCATCGCCATCGAGACCAGGAAGTGGGCGCCGACGGCGGCCGGGTGCAGGTCGGACCAGACGGTGATGCCGCCGACGACCGCCTGCCCCAGGCAGCCGGCCGGCTGGACCAGGGCGACGGCCAGCAGGCGGGGACGGCCGGGGAAGCGCCGCCAGGTGGCGATGGTGACGATGAGGGCGACCGCGAGCACCACCGAGGTGAGCGTGCGGTTGCCGAACTCGATGAAGGCGTGCACGGTGCCCAGCGCCTCACCGGTGGGCACCAGGCTGTCCGCGGTGCACAGCGGCCACTCCGGGCAGCCCAGGCCCGACTCGGTGACCCGCACGGTCGCGCCGGTCACCGCGATGAGCATGTTCACCGCGATGCCGGCCAGCGCCCAGCCGCGCAGCGAGCCGGTGGTCGGCCGCAGGAAGGAGTCGAGGACGGCGCGCACCGGCCGGGGCAGCCGTTCGGTGAACCCGGGCGGCGGCTCGGGCGGTGCGGGGGCGGCCGATGGCGTGCGCGGGGACGCGGAAGACATACGACGCATCGTAGTAGATCGGCCGCGGCGCCTTGACCCGCCCGGGGAGAGCCGCGGTGAGCTGCTGCTTCGCCACCGCTTAGGGCGCGCGGCGCCGCCCCGGGCTCAGCCCTGGTTCTGCGGCCAGCCGCCGCCCGGTGCCCCGCCCTGCTGCTGGGGCCAGCCGGGGTTCTGGGAGGGCTGGGGCTGGGTGGCGGCCTGGCCGCGGCTCGGCGGGCCGGCCGGCCACGGCGGCTGCTGGGGACCGGTGCCCGGCTGCTGGGGGCCGCCCGGGGCCGGGCCGGTGGGCATCGGCCGCCAGGGCTCGCGGCGCAGGAAGCCGGAGTCGAGCGAGGAGCCGCCGGTCCACACCGGGGTGGGCGGCTGCGGGACGTGCTGCAGGAAGGTGCGCCGCGCCTGGTGCATATGGGCGAGGTAGGCGTCGCGCAGCACCGTCCAGTCGCGGTCGGCGACACCGTGCTCGACCTGGCGGTGCAGCGAGGCCAGCTCGACGGCGGCCAGCTGGTAGGCGCCCATCGCGCGGCGGCCGCGGCCGCCGCCCGCCTGCTGGGCCCAGCGCCTGGCCTGCCGCCGGTTGCCCATCGAGCTGAGCATCGCGATGTCGGTGTCGGTGACGAGGCCGGTGGGGATGTAGGCGGGCAGGTACCGCGAGATGGTGGCCACCACCCGGCGCCGGTCGACCGCCACCACGACCAGGATCATCACGAGCACCAGCACCATGACGGCCATCGCCACGTAGTTCAGGATGCCGAAGGGCGTGCTGCCGTTCCACAGGGCGTGCAGCGCGACCGCGCCGAACCAGCCCAGCACGCAGAAGACCACGCGCAGCGCCCCGCTGCGGTTCATCGCCGCCGAGGCGATGCCGATGCCGATCATCGCGGTGAAGACGGGGTGCAGCAGGCCGAGCATCACACCGCGGGTCAGGAACAGCTCGATCATGTAGTCGGGGGCGAAGCCGCCGGCCAGGAAGAAGCCGTAGTTCAGGTAGTACAGGATGTTCTCGACCCAGGCGAAGCCCAGGCCGACCAGCATGCCCAGGATGATGCCGTCGGAGACCCCCGCGATCCGGCGCCGCCGGAACCACAGGTAGCCCAGCAGCACCATGCCCTTGAAGCTCTCCTCGACGACGGGGGCGCCCACCGCCGCGCCGAGGTAGTCGCCGAAGCCCTCGCCGAACATGGGCACCAGCACCATGCCGATGACCGTGTTCATCACCAGCGAGGCCAGGGTGGCCACGCCCGAGCCCCACAGGAAGGCCACCAGCAGCAGCTTGGTGGGCTGCGGCTTGAGGCGGTCGAGCAGCAGCACGGCGGTGCCCCACACCGGGAGCGGGACCACGGCCAGCAGCAGCGCGAAGACGAACGCGCCCAGGAAGCCCGGAAGCAGGCCGGCGCCGGTGAGCCCGGTGACGCCGAGGTACAGCAGGAACAGCAGCAGGCACAGGGCGCTGCCGATGAGGGTGACCAGAACTCCCCCGGACATGCGGCCCTGAGGACGCCGCTTCAGTACGGCGGTGGCGTCGAGTCTGCTTCCGGTTTCGGGCATGGCCGACAGCGTAACGCTCTCACGAGGGGCTAAACACCTCGAACGGGCGCCGAGCAGGTCACCGACCGGTTTCGGCCGGACACGGGCGGCACCCGGCGGGCGCGGCCGCCCGCGCGGCTCAGCCCTCGCGGCCGCCGCCGTAGGGCAGCCAGGTCGGCGCCTCCTCGCGGACGAAGCCGGACGGCGGCGCGCTGCCGGCGATCCACTCCGGCGGCACCGAGGGGCGGGCGCCCCGGCCGAAGGCCACCCGGGCGACGTGCATCAGCGCGAGCAGGCCGTCGCGGCGCAGCGGCCAGTCGGGGGCGGCGATGCCGTGCTCGACCCGCCAGTGCAGCAGCGCCAGCTCGGTGGCGGCCAGCTGGTAGTCGGTCATGGCGGCGCGCCCCTGGCGGCCGCCGGCCCGGTCGGCCCAGCGGCGGGCCCGCCGCCGGCCGCCCATCGTGCTGAGCATCGCGATATCGCCCTCGGTGACCAGGCCGGTGCCGGTGTAGGCGGGCAGGTAGCGGGCGATCGTGCCGATCATCCTGCGCCGGTCCAGCCACATCAGCGCGAGCAGCACGATGAGCACCAGCAGCAGGAAGCCGTAGGCGATCGAGATGCCGGTGGAGCCGAAGCCGGTCGAGCCGTTCCACACGCCGTGCAGCACCACCGCGCCCAGCCAGCCCGCCAGCGGCGCCGCGACGCGGGTGAGCCGGCGCCGGCTCATCGCCGCCACGGCGACGCCGATGCCCAGCATCGAGGTGAACAGCGGGTGCAGCAGCGGGGTGACCACGCCGCGCAGGAAGAAGACCTCCAGCAGCCGCGAGGCGCCCGCGTCCAGGTAGCCCTGGACGTAGTACTGGACGTTCTCCACGCAGGCGAAGCCGAGCCCGACGAGCGCGGCGTAGCTGATCCCGTCGGTGATGCCGTCGATCTCGCGGCGCCGGAACCATAGGAAGCCGATCAGCACCAGGCCCTTGGTGGTCTCCTCGACCAGCGGCGCGCCGACCGCGGCGCTGATGTAGTAGCCGCGCTCGGCGCCGAAGGTGGGCAGGGTGTAGAGGACCAGCCCGAGGGTGTTGAGCACGCTGGACAGCGCCACCGCCACCCCGGCGCCCCACAGGAAGGCCAGCCACAGCAGCCGGGCCGGCTCGGGTTCGAGCCGGTCGAGCCAGAGCACGCCGTTGACCAGCAGCGGCACCGGGGCGAAGGCGAGCAGCAGCGCCGGCACCACGTCGGTGCCCGAGTTGAACAGGTCGAAGCCGAGGCCGCCGAGCAGGCACACGACGCTGAACGCCATGGTGACGGCCAGGCCGACGGAGTGCCGTCCCGGGCGACGCCCGTCGAGGATGGCTTGGGCGTCCAGCGCAGGCATGGCACGAGCCTAACCAGTCCGGCGCTTCCCGTCCCGGCACTCCGGAGAGCGGCCGCGGCGCGGCGCCGGCTCAGCCGCTCCAGGGCAGCAGCGGGTCGACCGCGACGGCGGTGAACAGCAGCGCGAGGTAGACGTTGGACAGGTGGAAGAAGCGCATCGGGCGCAGGTGCACCCCGCCGCTGGAGGCGGTGCGGGCCAGCAGGCGGTGCGCCTCGAAGAGGATGACCGCGCCGAGCACCCCGGCGACCGCCGGGTACACCGGCCCGGTGCCGGCCACCGGCCACAGGGCCAGCGAGGTCAGCACGGTGGCCCAGGTGTAGAGCACGCTCTCCAGCGCCACCCTCCGCTCGGTGGCCACCACGGGCAGCATCGGCACCTTGGCGAGCGCGTAGTCCTCGCGGTAGCGCATCGCCAGCGTCCAGGTGTGCGGGGGCGTCCAGAAGAACACCACGCCGAACAGCACCAGCGGCGGCCAGTCCAGCGTGCCGGTGATGGCGGCCCAGCCGATCAGCACCGGCATGCACCCGGCGATGCCGCCCCACACGACGTTCTGGGCGGTGCGCCGCTTGAGGACCAGCGAGTACACGAAGACGTAGAACAGGATCGCCGAGAGCGACAGCAGCGCCGACAGCGCGTTCACCGCCAGCCAGAAGCCGACCGTGGAGCCGGCGCCCAGGACGACGCCGAAGGTGATCGCGCCGCGCGGGGTGACCTGCTCGAGTGCGAGCGGGCGGCGGCGGGTGCGCCGCATCTCGCGGTCGATGTCGCGGTCGATGTAGCAGTTGATCGCGTTGGCGCTCGCCGCCGACATGGTGCCGAACACCAGGGTGGCCGCGGCCGTCCACAGCGGCGGCACGCCCCCCGCGGCCAGGAACATCACCGGGATGGTGGTAATGAGCAGCAGCTCGATCACCCGCGGCTTGCACAGCGCGACGTAGGCGCGCACGTAGGCGCCCAGGGTGCGGGCCCGGGGCGCCCCGGCGGGGGCGCCCGGCCCCTCCGCGGGCTCCGGGGCCGACGTGGACGGCCGCGCGGGGTCGTTCAGCAGCGTCATGGGCACCGCATTCCCGGGACGGACGCGCGCGCGGGCGGCGGGGCCGTCGCGGATCGCGGAGCAGACAGGGACACGCCTCAACCTCGACAGTGTGTTCGTGGCCACCGGCGCGCAGACGGCGGTGGTGCGGACCGAGCGGGGGCCGCGGCTCGCCAGAGCGGGAACCCCTCGTCAACGACTCACTGTAGTACTAGCCCGCGGCACGGGCGGACCGGGGTCGCGTGCGCGGGCCCCGCGCCCCGGAAACGGCCCGCGGGGCACATGACCACGCGCACCGGCGGGCAGGAGGAACCCGGACATGTGACGAGAGTCAAACCGACCTGACACCTCGCCGCCGCGGTGGGCGGGAATGCCACTGAGTACGTGCGCCTTACGGGACGGTGCAAGGGATCCGACGATAGGCTCGGCCCCGGTTGCCGGGGTCGGCCGAGGCTGCGACGGGTCCGCGACCGAACAGCAGGAAGGGGCACGGTCGGCACGAGGACGACGGCGGGTCGCCGTCCGCCGCGAGGCGGAGGCGGGCGGTCCGGCGGGATCCGCGCTGGCGCGGCCGGGTGCCCGGGATACCAACGCAGCAGCGAAAGGAGCCCTGAGCTCGCAGTGAGCAACGAGATCTCGACGTCACTGGAATGGTCCGACCTCGACCGGCGCGCCGTGGACACCATCCGCGTCCTGGCGATGGACGCCGTCGAGAGGACCGGGTCGGGGCACCCGGGCACCGCGATGAGCCTGGCGCCCGCGGCCTACCTCCTGTTCCAGCGCCTGATGCGGCACGACCCCAGCGACCCCGCCTGGGTCGGCCGCGACCGGTTCGTGCTGTCGGCCGGCCACTCCAGCCTGACGCTCTACATCCAGCTCTACCTGGCCGGTTACGGCCTCACCCTCGACGACATCAAGGCGCTGCGGCGCTGGGGCAGCCTGACCCCCGGGCACCCCGAGCACGGCCACACCGCCGGTGTGGAGACCACCACCGGCCCCCTGGGCCAGGGCCTGGGCAACGCGGTGGGCATGGCGATGGCGGCGCGCCGCGAGCGCGGCCTGTTCGACCCCGAGGCCGCGCCGGGCACCAGCCCCTTCGACCACCACGTCTACGTGATCGCCTCCGACGGCGACATGCAGGAGGGCATCAGCCACGAGGCGAGCGCCCTCGCCGGCCACCAGCGGCTGGGCAACCTGGTGGTGATCTACGACGACAACAAGATCTCCATCGAGGACGACACCGCCGTCGCCATGTCCGAGGACGTCGCCGCCCGCTACGAGGCGTACGGCTGGCACGTCCAGCGGGTCGACTGGACCGAGTCCGGCGAGTACCGCGAGGACGTCGACGGCCTGTACCGGGCGCTGGTGGCGGCGCGGGCCGAGACCGGCCGCCCGTCGCTGATCGCGCTGCGCACGATCATCGGCTGGCCGGCCCCCAACAAGCAGGGCACCGGCAAGGCCCACGGCGCGGCGCTGGGCGCCGACGAGGTGGCCGCCACCAAGGAGATCCTGGGCTTCGACCGCGACGCGCAGTTCCCGGTCGAGGACCGCGTGCTGGAGCACGCCCGCGCCGTGCTCGCCCGGGGCAAGGACCGCCGCGCCGAGTGGGAGAAGGGCTTCGCCTCCTGGGCGGAGTCCGCGGGCGAGCGCAAGGAGCTGTTCGACCGCCTGGCCGGCGGCGCCCTGCCCGAGGGGTGGACCCGCGCGCTGCCCGTCTTCGAGCCCGACGCCAAGGGCATCGCCACCCGCAAGGCGTCGGGTCAGGTGATCAACGCGATCGCCGCGGAGCTGCCCGAGCTGTGGGGCGGCTCGGCCGACCTCGCCGAGAGCAACAACACCACCATCGAGGGCGCGCCGTCGTTCATCCCCGAGGAGCACTCCACCAAGTCGTGGACCGGCAACCCCTACGGCCGGGTGCTGCACTTCGGCATCCGCGAGCACGCCATGGGGGCGATCCTCAACGGCATCGCGCTGCACGGCCCCACCCGCCCGTTCGGCGGCACCTTCCTGGTGTTCAGCGACTACATGCGCCCGTCGGTGCGGCTGGCCGCGCTGATGAAGCTGCCGGTCACCTACGTGTGGACCCACGACTCCATCGGCCTGGGCGAGGACGGCCCCACCCACCAGCCGGTCGAGCACCTGTGGGCGCTGCGGGCCATCCCCGGCCTGGACGTGGTGCGCCCGGCCGACGCCAACGAGACCGCGGTGGTGTGGCGCACCATCCTGGAGCACCGCGACCGCCCGGCCGGGCTCGCGCTGACCCGGCAGAACCTGCCGGTGCTCGACCGCACCCGGGTCGCCTCGGCCGAGGGCGCGGCCAAGGGCGGCTACGTGCTGGCCGAGGCGTCCGACGCCGCGCCGCGGGTGATCCTGATCGCCACCGGCAGCGAGGTGCCGATCGCGCTGGAGGCCCGCGAGCTGCTGGAGGCCCAGGGCACGCCCACCCGGGTCGTCTCGATGCCCAGCGTGGAGTGGTTCAAGGAGCAGGACGACGCCTACCGGCAGCAGGTGCTGCCGCCCGCCGTGCGGGCCAGGGTCTCGGTGGAGGCCGGCATCGCCCAGGGCTGGCGGGAGTTCGTCGGCGACGTGGGCGAGTCGGTGAGCCTGGAGCACTTCGGCGCCTCCGCCCAGTACACCGCGCTCTACGAGCAGTTCGGCATCACCGCCGAGCGGGTGGTGGCCGCGGCGCACTCCAGTCTCGCCAAGCTGAACGATGACGTGTGAACGACCGAGGGGGCCGCGTGCGGCCCCCTCGCCGCTTCCGGCGGCGCGGTGCCGCCGGGCGGCCGTGGACGAGGACGTGAACGAGGAGATGGGGAAGAGCGAATGAGTGACATCCTGGCCAGGCTCTCCGGCGAAGGCGTCGCCGTCTGGCTCGACGACATCAGCCGCGAGCGGCTGCGCACCGGGAACCTCGGCGAGCTGGTGCGCGACCGACACGTGGTGGGCGTCACGTCCAACCCGACGATCTTCGCGAGCGCGCTGAGCAAGGGCTCGGCCTATGACGAGCAGCTGCGCGACCTCGCGCGGCGCGGCGTCGACGTGGGCGAGGCGGTGCGCGCCATCACCGGCTACGACATCCGCTGGGCCGCCGACGTGCTGCGGCCCGCCTACGACGCCTCCGGCGGCGTCGACGGGCGGGTCTCGCTGGAGGTCGACCCGCGGCTGGCCCACGACACAGAGCGCACCATCGCCGAGGCGCGGGCGCTGTGGTGGCTGGTGGACCGGCCCAACCTGTTCATCAAGATCCCCGCCACCCTGGAGGGGCTGCCCGCCATCACGGCGGCGCTGGCCGAGGGCATCAGCGTCAACGTCACGCTGATCTTCTCGCTGGAGCGCTACCGCGCGGTGATGGACGCCTTCCTGGCCGGCCTGGAGCAGGCGCGCGAGGCCGGCCGCGAGCTGTCGGCGATCTCGTCCGTCGCCTCCTTCTTCGTCAGCCGGGTGGACACCGAGGTGGACAAGCGGCTGGAGAAGAACGGCAGCGACGAGGCGCTCGCGCTGCGCGGCAAGGCCGCCATCGCCAACGCCCGGCTGGCCTTCCAGGCCTACGAGGAGGTCTTCTCCTCGGCGCGCTGGCAGGCGCTCCAGGCGGCGGGCGCCCGCCCGCAGCGGCCGCTGTGGGCCTCCACCGGGGTGAAGGACCCCGACTACTCCGACACCCGCTACGTGGTGGAGCTGGTCACCGCCGGCACGGTGAACACCATGCCCGAGGCGACCCTGGAGGCGACGGCCGACCACGCCGAGCTGCGCGGCGACACCGTGCGCGGCTCCTACGCCCAGGCGCAGGCCGACATCGACGCGCTGGCCGGGGTCGGCGTCGACTACGACGACGTGGTCGAGGTGCTGGAGGCCGAGGGCGTGCAGAAGTTCGAGAAGTCCTGGGAGCAGCTGCTGGAGACCGTCAGCGGCGAGCTGGCCAAGGCGGCGGAGGGGGTCGACGCCCGATGAGCACCACCGCAGGCGACGGCTCCGCCACGGCGGCCGGCGGCGTGTCGGTGGCCGTCGGCGGGGCGGCGCGCGCCGCCCAGGCCGAGGCGCTGGCCGAGCTGGTCCGCGACAAGGTGGCCGGGCGGCTGGCCGGCAAGGACGCCACCCTGTGGGGCGAGGAGGCCAGGGCCGAGGCGGAGATCCGGCTCGGCTGGATCGACCTCCCGTCCAGCTCCCGCGCGCTGCTGCCCGAGCTGGACCGGCTCGCGGCCGAAAGCCGCGAGGCGGGCCTGGACCACGTCGTGCTGGCCGGCATGGGCGGCTCCTCGCTGGCGCCCGAGGTGATCGCCGCCGCCTACGGGCGACCGCTCACCGTCCTGGACACCACCGACCCCCACCAGGTGCGGACCGCGCTGGCCGAGCGGCTGGAGCGGACCGTGGTGGTGGTCTCGTCCAAGAGCGGCGGCACCGTCGAGACCGACAGCCACCGCCGCATCTACGAGGCGGCCTTCCGCGAGGCCGGCATCGACCCGGCCGAGCGGATCGTGGTCGTCACCGACCCCGGCTCGCCGCTGGAGGCGGCCGCACGCGAGGCCGGGTACCGGGTGGTGCTGGCCGATCCCAACGTCGGCGGGCGCTACAGCGCGCTGACCGCGTTCGGGCTGGTGCCCAGCGCGCTGGCAGGCGTCGACGTGGCCGAGCTGCTCGACGACGCCGCCGCGGCGGCCGCCACCCTGGCCGGCGACGACGACAACCCCGCGCTCGCGCTGGGCGCGGCGCTGGGCGGCTTCGGCCGGGCCGGCAACGACAAGGTCGTCATCGCGCCCGCCACCGGACCGGGCGGCGCGCAGCTGCCCGGCTTCGGCGACTGGGCCGAGCAGCTGATCGCCGAGTCCACCGGCAAGAACGGCCGCGGGCTGCTGCCCGTGGTGGTGGAGTCGGCCGACGCCCCCGGCTTCGCGCCGGCCGCCGACACCCACCTCGTCACGGTGGGCCCGGTCGGCGCCCCGGCGGCGCCCGCCGCCGACACCCATGTCGCCGGCGGGCTCGGCGGCCAGTTCCTGGTGTGGGAGTACGCCACCGCGGTGGCCGGGCGGCTGCTGGAGATCGACCCGTTCAACCAGCCCAATGTGCAGGAGTCCAAGGACAACACCAATCGGCTGCTGGCCGAGGCCGGCGACGGGCCGCTGAGCGACGCCCGTCCGCTGCTGGTCGACGGCGCCGTGGAGGTGCACGCGGCCGACGCCGCCGTGCTCGGCGGCGCCGCCGACCTCCCCGGGGCGCTGGCCGCGCTGGCCGGCGCGGTGCCGGCCACCGGCTACCTCGCGGTGATGGCCTACCTGGACCGCCTGGGCGACGCCCCGGCCGCGCGCACCCGCGCGCTGCTGGCCGAGCGCCTGGACCACCCCGTCACCTTCGGGTGGGGGCCGCGGTTCCTGCACTCCACCGGCCAGTACCACAAGGGCGGCCCGGCGCAGGGCGTGTTCCTGCAGATCACGGGCGAGTCCGCCGCGGACGTCGCGGTCCCGGGCCGGCCGTACTCGCTGGCCCGGCTGCAGCTGGCGCAGGCGCTCGGCGACTTCGGCGCGATCAGCGGGCGCGACCGCCCCGTGGTCCGGCTGCACCTGCGCGACCGGGCGGCCGGGCTGGCCCGGCTGCTGGCCGCACTCGAGTCCGTACCCGAAAGGTCCGCCCGATGAGAGAACCCGCCATGCCGGGCGCCGTGCCCAACCCGCTGCGCGACGTCCGCGACCGGCGGCTGCCCAGGATCGCCGGCCCTTCGGTGCTGGTGCTCTTCGGCGTCACCGGAGACCTCGCGCGCAAGAAGCTGATGCCCGCCATCTACGACCTCGCCAACCGCGGGCTGCTGCCGCCGGGCTTCGGCCTGGTCGGCTTCGCCCGGCGCGACTGGGAGCACCAGGACTTCGCCCAGGTCGCCTACGAGGCGGTGCGCGAGCACGCCAGGACGCCCTTCCGCGAGGACGTCTGGCGCCAGCTCAGCGAGGGCGTGCGCTTCGTGCCCGGCGAGCTGGACGACGACGCCGCCTTCGACCGGCTCGCCGAGACCGTCAGGGAGCTGGACGAGCAGCGCGGCACCGGGGGCAACTACGCCTTCTACCTGTCGCTGCCGCCCAAGCTCTTCCCCGACGTGGTGCGCCAGCTGAAGCGCTCGGGCCTGTCGGAGAGCGACGAGCGCTCGTGGCGGCGGGTGGTGATCGAGAAGCCCTTCGGCCACGACCTGGCCAGCGCCCAGGACCTGAACCAGATCGTCGACGACGTCTTCCCGCCGCAGTCGGTGTTCCGGATCGACCACTACCTGGGCAAGGAGACCGTCCAGAACATCCTGGCGCTGCGCTTCGCCAACACCCTGTTCGAGCCGATCTGGAACCGCGGCTACGTCGACCACGTGCAGATCACGATGGCCGAGGACATCGGGGTGGGCGGCCGCGCCGGCTACTACGACGGCATCGGCGCGGCCCGCGACGTCATCCAGAACCACCTGCTGCAGCTGCTGGCGCTGATCGCGATGGAGGAGCCCACCTCCTTCGGCGCCGACGCGCTGCGGGCGGAGAAGGAGAAGGTCCTGTCGGCGGTGGTGCTCCCTCGCGACCTGGAGGGGGCCACGGCGCGCGGGCAGTACGCCGCGGGCTGGCAGGGCGGCAGCAAGGTGCGCGGCTACCTGGAGGAGGACGGCATCCCGGCCGAC
Source organism: Allonocardiopsis opalescens (assembly GCF_003002095.1). GTDB lineage: Bacteria > Actinomycetota > Actinomycetes > Streptosporangiales > Streptosporangiaceae > Allonocardiopsis > Allonocardiopsis opalescens. The sequence goes on from NZ_PVZC01000010.1 coordinate 327,419, forward strand.
TCCCGCACCGAGACCTACGCGGCGATCAAGCTGGAGGTCGACTCCAGGCGCTGGGCGGGCGTGCCGTTCTACCTGCGCACCGGCAAGCGGCTGGGCCGCCGGGTGACGGAGGTGGCGCTGGTCTTCCAGCGCGCGCCGCACCTGCCCTTCACCACCACCGAGACCTCCGAGCTGGGCCACAACGCGCTGGTCATCCGGGTGCAGCCCGACGAGGGCGTCACCCTGCGCTTCGGCTCCAAGGTGCCGGGCACCGCGATGGAGGTCCGCGACGTCAACATGGACTTCGCCTACGGGGCGTCGTTCACCGAGGCCAGCCCCGAGGCCTACGAGCGGCTCATCCTGGACGTGCTGATCGGCGACCCGCCGCTCTTCCCCCGCCAGGAGGAAGTGGAGCTGTCCTGGCGGATCCTCGACCCGATCATCGAGCACTGGGCCGAGACCGGGAAGCTGGACCAGTACCGCTCCGGCACCTGGGGGCCGGCCTCGGCCGACGAGCTGCTGGCCCGCGAGGGCCGCGTGTGGCGCAGGCCCTAGCGGGCCGGCGCCGGAGGAGACTGCGACGACCATGACGCTGAACCTGCCGAAGACCACCACCTCGGCCATCGCCGACGCGCTGATGAAGAGCCGGCACCGGGTGGGCGGCGGCACCATGGGCATGGTGCTCACCCTGGTGATCGTCACCGACGAGGCCAACCACTACGACGCCCTGCGCGCCGCCACCGAGGCCGGGCACGAGCACCCCTGCCGGGTGCTGGTGCTCATCCAGCGCGAGCCGCACGCCGAACCGCACATCGACGCCGAGATCCGCAGCTCCGGCGAGATGGGCCCCGGCGAGGGCGTGCTGCTGCGCACCTACGGGGCGCTGAACCGGCACGCCGACGCGGTGGTGATCCCGCTGCTGGTCCCTGACGCGCCCGTCGTGGTGTGGTGGCCGGCCGCCGGCCCCGCCGCCCCGGCCAAGGACTCCGTCGGGGTGCTGGCGCAGCGGCGGATCACCGACTCCCAGAACGCGTCCGACCCGGTCCGCGCCCTGGTGGACCGCACCGCCCACTACACCCCGGGCGACACCGACCTCTCCTGGGCCCGCATCACCCCGTGGCGCACCCTGCTGGCCTCGCTGCTGGACCAGCCGTGCGAGTGGATCAGCGCGGCCACCGTCGCCGCCGAGGCCGACCTGGCCAGCGCCCACCTGCTCGCCTCCTGGCTGGAGTCCAAGCTCGGCGCCCCGGTGACCATGCAGCGCTCCGACGGCCCGGGCATCACCGAGGTGCGCCTGTCCACCGCCGAAGGCGAGATCGCCGTCGAGCGCCCCGACGGCCGCACCGCCACCCTGGTCTACCCGGGCAAGCCCGACCGCACCGTCGCCCTCCCCCGCCTGTCGGCCGCCGAGGCCATGGCTGAAGAGCTGCGCCGCCTGGACCCCGACGAGGTCTACGAGGAGGCCGCCCAGCACCTCCTGCAGACGCACCGCTCGGCGCAGCCGGCGGGGTGACTCCGGCGGGCGCGGTCGGCGCCCGAGAACCGCCATCAGGTCCCCGCCGGTCCGGCGGGGACCTCGCCTTGTCAGAGGTCGCCGCTACCGTCCGCAACGGCAGATGCACAGCGTGTGCGAGAGGCGGCGAACGTGGATCCCGATGACTTCCCTGACTGGCTGATTCCGCCGACGCGGGGATTCACCGCCGACGACCTGGACCGCATGCCCGGCCTCCGCCCGCACACCGAACTGATCGACGGCAGCCTGATCATCCCTGGCTACCAGACGGCCTTCCACTCGGCGACCATCTCCGCCCTCGGCTTCGCGCTGCACGACGCGGTGCCTGAGGGCCTGCTCGCCCGGACCAGGATGACCATCCGGCTCGGTCCCCGCCAGCGGCCCGAGCCCGACCTGGTGGTCATCTCGGCCGAAGCGGAGACCGGCCTGGACCAGACCTGGTACGCGGGCGAGCACGTGCGGCTCGCCGTGGAGGTCGTCATGCCGGAATCCGAGCTGCGCGACCGGCTGCGCAAGCCGCAACTCTACGCCGAGGCGGGCATCCCGCATCTGTGGCGCGTCGAGGGCGTGCGCGGGAAACCAGCGGTCCACGTCTACGAACTCGACCCGGCGACACGCGGCTACGCGCTCACCGGTGTCCACCGCGAGCGGCTGAGGCTGACCGTGCCGTTCGGCATCGATATCGATCTCGCCGGGATCCGTCACCGGTAGCCCGCTCCGACGGCGCCGCACCGGTAGGTTGGACCCATGAGCACCCCCACGGTCCTGGTGTACAAAGGTTCTGAGCCGTTGGCGCGGGCGGCGGCGGCGCGGGTGGTCACCCGGCTGGTCGAGGTGCAGGCGGCGAAGGGCTCGGCCTCGGTCGTGCTGACCGGCGGCGGGGTCGGCACGGCGGTGCTGCGGGCGGTGGCCGAGGGTACGGCGCGTTCCGCGGTGGACTGGTCGCGGGTCGACTTCTGGTGGGGCGACGAGCGCTTCCTGCCGACCGGGGATCCGGAGCGGAACGAGACCGGGGCGCGCGAGGCGCTGCTGGACCGGGTGCCGGCGGACCCGGCGCGGGTGCACGCCATGCCGGCCGCGGACGGCCCCGACGGCGACGACCCCGAGCGGGCGGCCGAGCGCTACGCCGCCGAGCTGCGCCGGGCGGCGCGGCCCGAGGACCACGGCCCGGTGCCCTCCTTCGACCTCTGCCTGCTGGGCGTCGGCCCCGACAGCCATGTCGCCTCGCTGTTCCCCGGCATGCCCGCGCTGTACGAGACCGAGCGCACCGTGGTGGCGGTGCGCGGCGCGCCGAAGCCGCCGCCCACCCGGATCAGCCTCACCCTGCCCGCGATCCAGGCGGCCCAGCAGGTGTGGGTGCTGGCGAGCGGCGCGGAGAAGGCGCGGGCGGTGCGGCTCGCGCTGCTGGAGTCGGGGCCGGTGCAGGTGCCGGCGGCGGGGGCGCGCGGCCGCTCCCAGACGGCCTTCCTGCTCGACGAGGAGGCGGCGCGCTTCCTCCCCCGCGAGCTGAGCCGGCCCGCGTCGCCCTGAGTTCCGCCCGCGGCCGGTGGGCGAAAAGCGTCACCGTGTGCGACCGCGCCGCCGCGCGCCGAGGGCTTCGCGACGGCGGATCGCGGCGGACCCTGGGCTTGTGCGGTGAGATTGCTGGGAATCGGCTGAGCGACCCGAAGTACGGTCCGGAGCTGTCAGGGGTATGGCGTGTAATCGATACGACGTCCGGAGCGCCGCTTCCGTCCCCACCCGCCCCGCGGCGGCCGGCCGTCGAGAGCACGCACCCCGAACCAGGAGAACCCATCATGAGTGTGACCACGACAGCCGCGGCCTACCGCGGACCGGTCAAGTCCGAGGGCGGCGACGAGGACCAGGACTTCACCGGCCGCTCCGGGCGGGGCCGACCCGGCTGACACCCGGCCGCCGCCCGGATCGCCGTACGCGGACATTCGAACGGGTGTACGATTCAGGCGGCGAGACGGCATTACCGTATCCGAGCGAAGGGATCCACACCCGGTGGTCACCGAGGTCATCACGCGTAAGTTCTGCGACCCCCACGACGTCAAGGGCGAGAAGGTCGAGGCGACCGACGTCCTGCAGTTCGCCTGGGACGGCGTGGTCCGCGAGGTCGACTCCTGCGCGGAGTGCCGCAAGGAGTACGAGGCGTCCATCGAGCCGCTGGTCGACTACTCGCGCGCCGTCAAGAAGCGGCGCTCCACCGCCAAGGCGGGAGCCGCCGACCCCAAGGACGGCGACTCCGAGTAGTGGCAGGCGTCCGCGCAATGCGCCGGACCGCTCCCCCGCCGGGGGCGGTCCGGCGCATTGCGGTCGACCGCGCGCTCACCAGGGCACCGGACGGCCGTCCCTGAAGAAGCCGCCGGTGGGCCCGCTGTCGGGCAGGTCCACCGCCCAGCGCACACTGCGGGCTCCCTCGGCCACCGGACGGCCACCGGGGCCGCCCATGTCGGTGGCCACCCAGCCGGGGCAGACGGCGTTCACCAGGATGCCGTCGTGGCGCAGTTCGGCGGCGAGCATCCGCGTCAGCGCGCTCATCGCCGTCTTGGAGACCTTGTAGGCGGGGATTCCGCCGCTCATCCCCTGGAGCGTGGCCGCGCCGCTGGACACGTTCACGATCCTGCCGTGCTCGCTCTCGCGCACCAGCGGCAGCAGCGCCTGCACCACCTGCCAGGCGCCGAACAGGTTCGTCTCGAGCGCCTCGCGCACCACACCCAGATCGGCGTCGGCGGCGTTCTGCCAGGTGTCGTAGTGGATCGCGGCATTGTTCACCACGGCGTCGACGCGGCCGTAGCGCTCGCGCAGCCGGTCGGCGAGTCCGGCCAGGCTCGCGGGATCGGTCACGTCGAGCCGTTCGGCGAGCACCGTACCGGGGAGCCGGCCGAGCCGGCGGGCCGCCTCGCGGCCCTTGTCCGGATCGCGGGATCCGAGTACGGCGTGGTCGCCGTTCGCGGCGAACTGGCGCACCAGTTCGTAGCCGATTCCCCGGTTGGCGCCGGTGACCACCACTACGCGGCCCTGCCGCTGTGCATCGTCCATGTCCGTATTCTTCCGGTGCCGGGCAGGACCGCGAGTGGCATTGCACGGAGTCAGGAAGCGGGCTGCGGGCGCGCCTCGCGCTCCGGTTCCGGGCGGTCGCCGCGCAGCCGGCGGCCGACCAGCTCGTCGACGGACCAGCGGCCGCCGTTGAAGCCGAGCGCCAGTGCGGCGGCGCCCAGCGCCAGCACGAACTCGAAGCCGCCGTCGGCGAGGAAGAGCCCGGCGTCGGCGTGCGCGTACAGGAAGGCTCCCGCCATCACGGCGGCCAGGCAGATCCCGGTGAGCGGCAGCGCCGCCCCGAGCATCAGCAGCAGGCCGCCCAGCACCTCGGTGGTCATGGTGAAGACGGCGACGACGCCGGGCAGCGGAATGCCCATCGCCTCGAAGCCTGCCGTGGTCTCGCCGACGCCGGCGCTCACCTTCTGCAGGCCGTGCGCCATGAAGATGACGCCGAGGGACACGCGCGCGGCGAGGGCGGCGGCGTCAGCGAGATGGCGCCGGAGCGCGGGGGCAAGGAGTGGGGACACGATCGCACCTCATGGATCGACTCGCCCCCCTTGATGCTCGCGCCGCTCGAACACCCGTCACGTTAGCCACCGGGGACCACACGCCACAGCCACATCTGCCTTACCTGAACCGCATTCGGTAGCCGAATCCCGTAGCCATACCAGACCGGAACCGGTTGCGGTCCGTCACGCCGGCGGGCCGCCGGCCGCCGCCTCGGCATCGGCGCGTTCGGCGGCGTCGGCCACCGCCGTGTCGATGCGCTCGGCCATGTCCATGTCGTGCACGGTCAGCCCGCCCGAGTCGTGGGTGGTCAGCGCGAAGCGCAGCGAGGTGTAGCGGATGTCGATGTCGGGGTGGTGGTCCGCCTCCTCGGCGGCCGCGGCCACCTCGCCGACCAGCGCGATCGCGGCGGGAAAGCTCGCGGCCCGCGCGGTGCGCACGATCGTGTCGCCCTCGCGCCGCCACAGCGGCAGCCGGGACAGGCGGTCGGCGATCTCGTCCTCGGTGAGCAGCGGGCGCGCCATCGGTTCTCCTCTCGGTCGGCCCGGCCGGTCCGGGCGCACTGCCTTGGCCCTTCCCCGCGACGGGCCCGTCCATCCCGGTCCCGCCGCGGCGCGCCCGCCGCCGGGCCGGACCGTCGCGCAGGGTGACCGATCGGGTACCTTCGGCGCTGGTGTCATCGCGCCGCATCGGGACATTGGGTCCCGGGTCGAGAACCGTTGATGCGGAGTACGTATGAGTTTCTGGCGGACCAAGAGCGTCGAGGCGTCGATACGCGAGACCGACGAGCCGGGGCACCGGCTGCGGAAGAAGCTGACCGGGCTCGATCTGATGGTCTTCGGCGTCGGCGTCATCGTGGGCACCGGGATCTTCGTGATCACCGGTCAGCAGGCGGCGATGAACGCGGGCCCGGCGATCGTGGTCTCCTTCCTGATCGCCGGGGTCACCTGCGCGCTGGCCGCGCTGTGCTACGCCGAGTTCGCGTCCACGGTGCCGGTGGCGGGCAGCGCCTACACCTTCGGCTACGCCACCCTGGGCGAGTTCGTCGCCTGGGTGATCGGCTGGGACCTGGTGCTGGAGCTGGCGCTGGGCGCCGCCGTGGTGGCCCGCGGCTGGTCGGCCTACGCGCAGCTGCTGTTCGACCTGCCGCCCTCCATCGCCGGCGACGCCGCCGTGGTCGACGTGGCCGCGATCGCGATCGTGGTGGCGCTGGGCGTGCTGGCGGTGCTGGGCACCAAGCTGTCGGGCGTGTTCACCGGCGTGGTGGTGGCGATCAAGGTCGGCATCGTGCTGTTCGTGGTCGTCGCCGGGCTGCGCTACATCGACCCGGCCAACTACAGCCCCTACGTGCCCGCGCCGCAGCCGGCCGAGGGCGGGGCCGAAGGCGGGCTGCTGCACACGCCGCTCACCCAGGTGCTGCTCGGCCTGGAGCCGAGCCACTTCGGCCTGTGGGGCGTGGTGGCGGCCGCCTCGGTGGTGTTCTTCTCCTTCATCGGCTTCGACATCGTGGCCACCACCGCCGAGGAGACCCGCCGCCCGCAGCGCGACATCCCCGTCGGGATCCTCGGATCACTGCTAGTCGTGACGGTGCTGTACATGGCGGTTTCGGCGGTGGTCACCGGGATGCGGCCCTACACCGAGCTGAACACGGCCGCGCCGCTGGCCGAGGCCTTCGTGGGGGTGGGCGCCGACTGGGCGGTCGACCTCATCTCGGCGGGCGGCATCATCGGCATCACCACGGTGGTCCTGGTGCTGATGATGGGCCAGGCCCGGATCTTCTTCGCCATGGCGCGCGACGGCCTGCTGCCGTCCTGGCTGGCCCGGGTGCACCCCCGCTTCGGCACCCCGTGGGCGGTCACGGCCGTCACGGTGGTGATCGTGGCGGCGCTGGCCGGCTTCGTGCCGCTGGCGGCCCTGTCGGAGCTGGTCAGCATCGGCACCCTCTTCGCCTTCGTGGTGGTCTCGGTGGGCGTGGTGGTGCTGCGCCGGACCCGGCCCGACCTGCCGCGGGCCTTCCGGGTGCCGCTGGTGCCGCTGCTGCCCGGGCTCGCGGTGCTGGCCTGCCTGTGGCTGATGCTGAACCTGCCGGTGGAGACCTGGCTGCGCTTCGGGATCTGGATGGCGCTCGGCGTCGTCATCTACGTGCTCTACGGGCACCGCAACAGCCGGCTGGCCCGCCGGGAGCGGGAGGAGCGCGGCGGGTCCGGAAGCGGCGCCTGAGCGGACGGGTCAGGGCGTGCAGGGGGTCCTGGCGTACAGCCGCACGTAGTCGCTGTCGGCCGTCTGGGTGATCGACCACTGGTAGGTGCGCGGTGTGAGGGTGGCCGAGGCGGCGTCGGCGGTGGCCGAGACCCCGTCGGCGTCGTTGCTGAAGACCTCGGTGGCCAGCCCCATACCGGTCCAGGCGGCGACGGCGTCCTCGGTGAAGGCGTTGGTGTCGGCCATGTCCACCGGGCCGGCCAGGGCGGTCAGGTAGTACGCGTGGCCGCCGCCGTCGGCGCACTGGCGCTCGTTCGGCTCGACCTGGGCGGCGACGGCCGTCAGCTCCGCCGCGGCGGCCCGCTGCCGCAGCAGTGCGAGCAGTTCGCCGAGGTGGGCGGCTGCGAGCCCGCGCATGTGCGCCTGGGTGAGGACGGTCTCGCCCTCGGGGAGGTCGGCCAGTACGGCCGGGTCGCCCGACAGCGGCAGCGCGCTGCTCCCCGGCTCGGCGGACGCGGCCGTCGACTCGACCGCGTCGGTGAGCCCGGGGTCGGCCGCCTCGGTGCCGGGCGGCGGCGGATACAGCACCTCCACCCGCACCTCCCCCTCGCCCGCGGGCGAGGGAACGGTGACGTAGGGCTCGGGGCGGTCCAGGGCGCGCACCGCGAGGAAGCCGCCGACGGCGACCAGCACGAGCACCAGCAGCAGGACCAGCGCCCAGATCCAGGCCCGCGAGCCCCGTGCGCCGATCGGCTCGGGGTCGGGGTACAGCTCGTCCACGACCTCCGGGTCCAGCCCCATGCGCCCTGCTCCCCACCCCGTCGACCGACTCCGGTTGATCAGGGTAATGCGCCGGGACCGGTGCCGGGGGCGAACGACGCGCATCGGCCGACACCGCCGCACACCGCCCGGAGCCGCCCGGCGGTCAGGCCACCCGCCGCCCGGCCCGCCACACCCCGGCCACCAGCGGCACCCCGGGCCGGTAGGCCAGGTGCAGCGGGTCGGGCGCGGCCAGCAGCACGAAGTCGGCGCGGGCACCGGTGCCCAGGTGCCCGATGTCGGTGCGGCGCAGCGCGCGGGCGCCGCCCGCGGTGGCGGCGTGGACGGCCTCGTCGGGGGTGAGCCGCATCTCGCGCACGGCGAGCGCGACGCACAGCGCCATGCTGGAGCTGTAGCAGGAGCCGGGGTTGCAGTCGGTGGCGAGCGCCACGTCGGCCCCCGCGTCCAGCAGCGCGCGGCCGTCGGGGTAGGGCTGGCGGGTGGCGAAGTCCACGCCGGGCAGCAGGGTGGCGACCGTGCGGCCGGCCGCCCCGGCCAGCGCGTCGACGTCGGCGGCGGTGAGGTGGGTGCAGTGGTCGACGGAGGCGGCGCCGGCCTCCACCGCGAGCCGCACGCCGGGGCCCGGGCCGAGCTGGTTGCCGTGCACCCGGGGCGCCAGCCCGGCCGCCGCTCCGGCGGCCAGCACGGCGCGCGCCTGGTCGGCGTCGAAGGCGCCGCGCTCGCAGAAGACGTCGATCCAGCGGGCGTGCGGGGCGCAGGCGGCCAGCATCGGGCCGGTGACCAGGTCGACGTAGTCACCGGGCCGCTCGGCGTACTCGGGCGGCACCACGTGCGCGCCCAGGTAGGTGGTCTCCTCGGTGATCTCGGCGGCGATGCGCAGGCTGCGCGCCTCGTCGGCCGCGGTGAGCCCGTAGCCGGACTTGATCTCCACCGTGGTGGTGCCCTGCGCCAGCATCTCGGCGGCCAGCCGCCGCGCGGTGGCGCGCAGTTCGTCGTCGCCGGCGGCGCGGACGGCCGCGACCGTGGTGCGGATCCCGCCGGCCCGGTAGGGGCGGCCGCTCATCCGGGCGGTGAACTCCGCGCCCCGGTCGCCGGCGAAGACGATGTGGCTGTGGCTGTCCACGAAGCCGGGCAGCACGGCGCGCCCGGCGGCGTCGACCCGCTCGTCGGCGGCGGGCGCGGCGCCCGCGTCGCCGACCCAGGCGATCCGCCCGTCCTCGGCCACCAGCGCGGCGCCGGTCCTGCGGCCCAGCGATCCGTCGCCGAGCGCGGGGTCGTTGGTGGCCAGGACGCCGATCCGGTCGACCAGCAGCGCGGTCACGGCATCACCTCGCGCACGGCGGCGCGCAGCGCGCCCGGCACGTCGGCGAGGCGCTGGTGCACGCCGTCGCGCACGATCCACCGCCCGTCGGCCATCACCTCGCGCACGTCGGCGGCGGTGGCGGCGGACAGCACGGCGTCGGCGGCGCGGGCGGGGTCGGCACCGGCCATCCGCACCCCGTCGAGGTCCAGTACGACCAGGTCGGCGCGGTTGCCGGGGGCCAGCGCGCCCGCGTCGGGCCAGCCGAGCGCGTCGTCGTGGCCGGAGCCGAAGACCCCGGCCAGCAGGGCGGGGGCGGTGAAGTTGCCGCGGCGCCCGGTGCGCAGCCGCTCGTGCGCCTCCACTCCGCGCACTTCTTCGAACAGGTCGATGGTGGAGTTGCCGTCGCTGCCGACGACGACGGGGTGGGCGTCGAAGAGTTCGCCGGTGCTCGGCAGCCCGTCGGCCAGCTCGCGCTCGGTGGTGGGGCACAGGCAGATCACGGCGGTCGCCTGCCTGATCAGCGCGACGTCGGAGCGGCCGAGGTGGGTGGCGTGCACCAGGGTGGGCGCCAGTTCGTCCAGCAGCCCGGTGTCGGCCAGCAGCTGCACGGGCGTCCTGTCGTAGCGGGTCAGGCAGGTCAGGTTCTCGGCCGGCTGCTCGGAGACGTGGATGTGGGCCGGGCGCCCGGCCCAGCCGGCCTGCCGGTGCAGGGCGGTGAAGCGGCGCAGTTCGTGGTCGGGCACGGCGCGCACGGAGTGCGCGGCGGTGCCGACCCGCACGTGCTCGCCCTCGGGGCGGAAGGCGGCGACGCGCTCGGCCCAGCGCTCGGCGTCGCCGTCGCCGAAGCGGCGCTGCACGCCCTCCAGCGGCTGGTGGCGGCCCTCGGCGTCGATGCCGCCGGACAGGTAGCAGGTGTCCAGCAGGGTGATCCTGATGCCGGCGTCGGCGGCGGCCGCGACCAGGGCGGCGCTCATCGCGTTCGGATCGGCGTAGCGGGTGCCGCCGGGGCCGTGGTGCAGGTAGTGGAATTCCCCCACGGCGGTGATCCCGGCCAGCGCCATCTCGGCGTACACGGCGCGGGCGAGGCGGTGGTAGGTGTCGGGGTCCAGCCGCTCGGCGACGGCGTACATGCGCTCGCGCCAGGTCCAGAAGTCGCCGCCGCTGCCGCCGGAGCGGCCGCGCAGCGCCCGGTGGAAGGCGTGGGAGTGGGCGTTGGCCAGGCCGGGCAGCGCGAGCCCGGGTAGCCGGAGCGCGCCGGGCGGCGCGGGAGTGGCGGGCACGACCGAGGTGTAGCGGCCGTCGCGCACCTCCAGCAGCACGTCCGGCTCCGCCGCCTCTCCGCCCAGCAGCGCCCACTCGCACCAGTACCGGGTGGTCACGCCCGGCATGCCAGCTCCTGGAGCACGTCGGCCAGCGCGGTCACCCCGGCGTGGCAGTCGGCCGTCTCGGCGTGCTCGTCGGGTGCGTGGGAGACCCCGGTGGGGTTGCGCACGAAGAGCATCGCGGTGGGCACGTGCCCGGCCAGGATGCCGGCGTCGTGGCCGGCCCCGGTGGCCAGCACGGGGGCGCCGTCGAGCGTGCCGGCGACGCGGTCGCGCAGCCCGGCGGGGAACAGGGTCTCGGGGGTGACGGACTCGGCGGTGATCTCGAAGTCCACCCCCTCGGCCTCGGCGTGCTGGGCGGCCAGGGTGGTGATGCCCTCCAGCAGCACCTCCAGGGTGGGCTCGTCGGGGGCGCGCGCGTCCAGCCATGCCTGGACGGACGAGGGGATCGCGTTGGTGCTGTTGGGCCGCACTTGCACCCGGCCGACGGTGGCCAGCGCCCGCACGGTCTCGGCCTCGGCGCGGGCGGCCAGCACGGCCTGGGCCAGCGGCAGCATGGGGTCGCAGCGGTCGGCCAGCCGGGTGGTGCCGGCGTGGTCGGCCTTGCCGGTGAAGTCCAGCCGCCAGCGTCCGTGCGGCCACACCGAGCCCGCCACGCCCACCGGGCGGTTGTGCTCGGACAGGGCGCGGCCCTGCTCGACGTGCAGCTCCACGAAGGTGCCGACGCGGGCCAGCCGCTCGGGGTCGGGGCCGATCCCGGCCGGGTCCAGCCCGGCGCCGTTCATCGCCTCGGCCCAGGTGATGCCGTCGGCGTCGGAGAGCTCGCGGGCGGCGGCCGGGTCGATGGCGCCGGTGAGCAGCCGCGAGCCCAGGCAGGGCCGGCCGAACCTGGCGCCCTCCTCCTCGGCGAAGACCACCACGCCGACCGGCCGGACCGGGCGCGCGCCGCGCTCGCGCAGCAGGTCGACGGCGGCCAGCGCGGAGACGATCCCCAGCGGCCCGTCGAAGGCACCGCCGTCGGGCACCGAGTCCAGGTGCGAGCCGGTCACCACCGCGTCGCCCTCCCCGGTGCGCTCGTCGCGCCACCAGGCCCACAGGTTGCCGTTGCGGTCGTGCTCGACGTCGAGCCCCCGCGCGGCCGCCGCCGCGCCGAACCAGGCCCGCGCCTCGGCGTCGGCGCTGGTCCACGAGTAGCGGCGGTACCCTCCCGTCTGGTTGAAGCGCCCCACGGGCGCGAGCTGCTGCCACAGCTCGTCGAAGGTGTCGGTCATGGTCGTCACCTCTTACGAATTGAATTCACAACGGCGCCAAAATGGCGCTACCATGTGTCCATGGGAGCTATTCAGATCAAGGACGTGCCGGACGAGGTCAGAGAGACACTGACGGCCGCCGCTCGCAGTGCCGGACAGTCGCTGCAGAGCTACCTGCTCGCGATACTGGAGCGCGAAGCGCGGTTCGCCCGCAACCTGGAAATCGTCAAGCAGGCTCCGCTGCCGGACGTCGAACTCAGTTCGGACGAGATCATGGCCGCCATCCAGGCATCGCGACGTGGCCGCGACGAGGACGGACAGACCCGGGGTGCCGCGTGATCGTCGTTGACGCCTCCGCACTGATCGAGCTTCACTTCGGCACAGCGCAGACGAAGAGCAACGCCGTGCGCACGCTCGCCGCCGACACGGCCTACTGCGCACCGAACCACCTGCACATCGAAGTCCTCCACGCACTTCGCGGCCTCCTTCTGGGCAGAAAGATCGCTCCGGAACACGCGGATCACGTCCGCAAGAGCTTCACCGCCATGGCGATCACCTCGGTCGACATCAGCGGTCCGGTCGCCGATCGGGTCTGGGATCTGCGCCACAACCTCAGCGCCTACGACGCCGCCTATGTGGCCGTGGCCGAGGCACTCGGCTACCCCTTGGTCACCGCGGACCTCCGGCTGGCGACCGCGCCGGGGATCCGCTGCGAACTGCGGTTGATCCGGTAGATCAGGGTCCTACCCGATCGTCGTCGGCGAACCCTCACCGCCGGCCGTCCTCGTGCATCGGGGCGCGCAGGCCGTGGCGGGCGGCGGTGCGTTCGGCCTCGGGGTAGCCGGCGTCGAGGTGGCGCAGCACGCCGGTGGCGGGGTCGTTGCCAAGGACGCGCTCCAGTTTGCCGGCGGCCAGGTCGGTGCCGTCGGCGACGGTGACCTGGCCGGCGTGGACGGAGCGGCCGATGCCGACGCCGCCGCCGTGGTGGATGGAGACCCATGAGGCGCCGGAGGCGGTGTTGACCAGGGCGTTGAGCAGGGGCCAGTCGGCGATGGCGTCGGAGCCGTCGCGCATGCCCTCGGTCTCGCGGTAGGGCGAGGCGACGGAACCGGTGTCGAGGTGGTCGCGGCCGATGGCCAGCGGCGCGCTGATCTCGCCCGACGCGACCAGTTCGTTGAAGCGCAGCCCGGCCTGCGCGCGATCGCCCTGGCCGAGCCAGCAGATGCGCGCGGGCAGCCCCTGGAAGGCGACCTTCTCGCCCGCCGTCCTGATCCAGCGGGCCAGTGGCTCGTCGTCGGGGAACAGGTCGAGGACGGCGCGGTCGGTGGCGGCGATGTCGGCCGGGTCGCCCGACAGGGCCGCCCAGCGGAACGGCCCCTTGCCCTCGCAGAACAGCGGCCGGATGTAGGCGGGGACGAAGCCGGGGAAGTCGAAGGCCCGCGCGTATCCGGCGCGGCGCGCCTCGGCGCGGATGGAGTTGCCGTAGTCGAAGACCTCGGCACCGGCGTCGGCGAAGCCGACCATGGCGGCGACGTGCGCGGCCATGGACTCCCTGGCGCGCTCGGTGAACTCGGCGGGCTCGGCGGCGGCGTAGCGGCGCCAGTCGGCCACGTCCACGCCCGAGGGCAGGTAGGCCAGCGGGTCGTGGGCGGAGGTCTGGTCGGTGACCACGTCGACGGGCGCGCCGCGGCGCAGCAGCTCGGGCACCAGGTCGGCGGCGTTGCCGAGCACGCCGATGGACAGCGGCCGCCGCTCGGCCCGGGCGCGCTCGGCGCGGCGCAGCGCGTCGTCGACGCCGTCGGCGCGCTCGTCCAGGTAGCGGGTGTCCAGGCGGCGCTGGATGCGGGTGGGGTCGGCCTCGACCACGATGGCGACGCCGCCGTTCATGGTGACGGCCAGCGGCTGGGCGCCGCCCATGCCGCCCAGGCCGGCGGTGAGCGTCACGGTGCCGGCCAGGCTGCCGCCGCCGATCTTGGCGGCGACGGCGGCGAAGGTCTCGTAGGTGCCCTGCAGGATGCCCTGGGTGCCGATGTAGATCCACGAGCCCGCCGTCATCTGGCCGTACATGGTGAGGCCGAGCGCGTCCAGGCGGCGGAACTCCTCCCAGTCGGCCCAGTCGGGCACCAGGTTGGCATTGGCGATGAGCACCCGGGGCGCCCACTCGTGGGTGCGCAGGATGCCGACGGGCCGCCCGGACTGCACCAGCAGCGTCTCGTCGGGCTCGATGTCCAGCAGGGAGCGGGTGATGGCGTCGAAGGAGGCCCAGTCGCGGGCGGCCCTGCCGGTGCCGCCGTAGACGATCAGCTCGTCGGGGTGCTCGGCCACCTCGGGGTCGAGGTTGTTGTACAGCATCCGCATGGCCGCCTCGGCGGCCCAGCTCTTGGCGGTGCGGACGGTGCCGCGCGGGGCCCGCACCGGCCGGGGGCCGGGCGGGGTGGTGGGCGGGGTCATGGCGCGTCCTCTCCGTAGGCGGCGGTCGGTGGGGCGGTCAGCGCAGCGGGCCGGTGACGGCCTCGGCGGCGGCCAGCAGGCCGCCGTCGGCCACGGCGGCGACGGCGGCCTCGATCTCCGGCGCGAGGTGGCGGTCGGGACCGGGCCCGGGGACCCGCTCGCGCAGCGCGGCCACCGCCCGCCCGGTGGCCGGGGCGGGGGTGAGCGGGGCGCGCAGGTCCAGGGCGCGCGCCGCGGTCAGGATCTCCACAGCCAGCACACGGCCCAGGCCGTCGAGGGAGCGGCGCAGCTTGCGCGCGGCCGACCAGCCCATGGAGACGTGGTCCTCCTGCATGGCGGAGCTGGGGATGGAGTCCGCGCTGGCCGGCGCGGCCAGCCGCTTGAGCTCGGAGACGATGCCCGCCTGGGTGTACTGGGCGATCATGTGGCCGGAGTCCACCCCGGGGTCGTCGGCGAGGAAGGGCGGCAGGCCGGACGAGCGGGAGACGTCGAGCATCCGGTCGGTGCGCCGCTCGCTCATCGACGCCAGGTCGGCGACGGCGATGGCCAGGAAGTCCAGCACGTACCCGACGGGCGCGCCGTGGAAGTTGCCGTTGGACTCCACCCGCCCGTCCTCGGTCACCACCGGGTTGTCGATGGCGGCGGCCAGTTCGCGGGAGGCGACGAGTTCGGCGTGGTCCAGGGTGTCGCGGGCCGCGCCGGCCACCTGGGGGGCGCAGCGCAGCGAGTAGGCGTCCTGCACCCGGGTGCAGCCCGGCCCGCGGTGCGAGGCGACGATGGGCGAGCCGGCCAGCAGGGCGCGCATATTGGCCGCCGCCGCGGCCTGCCCGGGGTGGGGGCGCAGCGCCAGCAGGTCGGCGGCGAACACCCGGTCGGTGCCCAGCTGCGCTTCGACGCTCATCGCGGCGGCCAGGTCGGCGGTGCGCAGCAGCCGCCGCAGGTCGTGGCAGGCCAGCACCAGCATGCCGAGCATGCCGTCGGTGCCGTTGATCAGCGCCAGCCCCTCCTTCGCCGCCAGTTCGACCGGGTCCAGCCCGGCGGCGGCCAGCGCCTCGCCGGCCGGCAGCGCGGTGCCCGCGGCGTCGCGGACGGTGCCCTCTCCCATCAGCGCGAGTGCGACGTGGGCCAGCGGCGCCAGGTCCCCGGAGCAGCCGAGGCTCCCGTACTCGTGCACGACGGGGGTGATCCGCGCGTTGAGCAGCCCGGCCAGCGCCCGCGCCGTGCCCGGCCGCACCCCGGTACGCCCCGACGCCAGGGTGCGCAGCCGCAGCAGCATCATCGCCCGCACCACCTCGCGCTCGACCTCGGGCCCGCTGCCGGCCGCGTGCGAGCGGATCAGCGAGCGCTGGAGGTCGGCGCGGCGCCCGGCCGGGATGTGCAGATTGGCCAGCGCCCCGAAGCCGGTGGACACCCCGTAGGCCGGCAGGGTGCCGCGCGCCAGCGCGTCCACCCGCTCCCGCCCGACACCGAGCGCCGCCAGCGCCTCCCCGGTCAGCACCACCTCGCGCCCGTCCCGCGCCACCCCGACGACCTCGCCGGGGTCCAGCGCCGCCGGCCCGACCGCGACCGCACCCGATCGATCGTTACCCATGCCCCCATTGCACGCCCCTCCGGCCCGCCCCGCACCACCCGACACGGCGTTCGTGTCTGGTATCCGGGACAGAGGACGCGGGGCTGCGCGGCCCGCGGTGCTCAGCCGGTGCGGTACGGGGTGACGAGCTGGTCGACTGGGGCGTAGTCGTCGGTCAGGACGCGGGAGGCTCCGGCGATGGCGTCGATCTGCTCGGTGGTGGCGGTGCGGGCGGGCGGGGTGCCGGAGGGCTCGGCGGCGGCGAGGGCGGCGTCCAGGACGGCGCGGTCGGGGAGGTGGTCGCCGGCTACGACGACGAAGTTGCCGCCCTCCTCCCCTGCCAGCCGTTCGGGCGGGGCGACCAGGGCGACCTCGCCGAAGACCGAGCGCAGGGTGGCGATCTCGGCGCCGAGGAAGCCCAGCGGCGGGTGGTCGATGACATTGGCCAGGTAGGCGCCGCCTGGGGCGAGGACGCGGCGCACCTCGCCGGCGAACTCGGCGGTGGTCAGGTGCCAGGGCACGCTCGGGCCGCCGAAGGCGTCGCCGACGACCAGGTCGTAGCGGGCCGAGGGCTCGGCCAGGATGGCGGTGCGGGCGTCGCCGGTGCGCACCGCCAGTTCGGCGGACTCGCGCAGGCCCAGTTCCTCGCGGGCCGTCTCGGCGACGGCCGGGTCCAGTTCGATCACGGAGTTGTAGGAGCCGGGGCGGGTGGCGGCGACCCACCGCGGCAGGGTGAAGGCGCCGCCGCCGGCGTGCAGGGCGTGGACCGGTTCGGGGCGGGGCGCCAGCGCGTCCACGGCCCCGCCCAGCCAGCGCACGTAGGCGATCTCCAGGTGCGCCGGGTCGGCGAGGTCGACGTAGCCGTGCCGCAGGTCGTCCAGGTAGAGCGAGCGGCCGGTCTCGCGCTCGGGGTCGGCGGCGACGCGAGCGCAGAAGTACGCGGTCTCGCTGTCGCACGGGGAGGGTACCGCGACCAGCAGGGCGGCGCCCAGCACCGCGGCGGCGCCGGTGGCGGCGCGGTCGCGGCCGCGCCGGGGGGTGCGGTGCTTCCAGCCGAACCACAGGCCCAGGCCGAGCAGCAGCACGGCGGTCACCGCGAGCACGGCCGAGACCGGCAGCATCGCGATGAGCACGTACCCGGTCAGGAAGGTGCCGGCCAGCGAGCCGACGGTGCCGACGGCGCTGATCCGGCCCACCACGGTGCCGGTCTCGTCCACCGTGGCCAGCTGGGTCTTGACCACCAGCGGCGGCACGGCCGACAGCAGCGCCACCGGGACGGCGATGCCCACCGCGACCAGCAGCAGCGCGGTCACCGGCCCGGCGCCGCGCAGCCAGGGTCCGGCCAGCAGCACCAGCGGGCGGGCCACCAGGGTGAGGACTCCGGCGGCCAGCAGCACCGGCCCGATCAGGCGGGCCGGCGGGGTGCGGTCGGCGGCATCGCCGCCCAGCTTGGCGCCGAGCGCGATGGCGGCCAGCGCGACGCCGATGGAGGCGGTGTAGGTCTCCAGGGTGTCGCCGGAGAAGGGGGCGGCCAGCCGGATCGAGACGATCTCCAGCACCAGGACGGCCGCCGAGGAGACGACCACGACCGCGGTCGCGAGGGTTCGGTTCACGGAAGCCGAGCGTAGGGCGGCCGGTGGCGGCGGGCGAACCGGCACCGGGGCGCGGATCCGTCCGGCGGCGGGCTCCGTACCGGTGCCGGGGCGCCGGGCGGCGGCCGGGCGGCCGCGGTCGTGTTCGGATCGTGACGAAGCCGTGACGAGCGGCGCGAGCCGGCCGCGGCGGGCGCCGCACGGCCCGCGCAATGGCCTGACCAGGTGCGGACGGCCGCTTCCGGCCGCCGGCCGACAGTCTGGACAAAAGGGATCTTCAGCATGGAACGAGACGGGCCGCAGCTGCGTCCATTCTCACCGGAAACCCCGCTGACGTGCGGATTCATCAGTGTTCGCAGCCAGGGACCCCGCATTGGGCCGAGATGCGCGCCGGTTCCCCGATGGCGCTACATTTAAACCCCTCATCCCCAAGATCACCAGGAGTCACCCATGACGTTCCCGTCCAACGTGCTCGAACTCCGCCGCATCGCGCTGGGCGTGGCGGCCTTCGCCGCCGTGGCGGCGCTGAGCGGCTGTGCGGGCCTCGGCGGCGTCACCGGCGCCCCTGAGCCGGAGCGCGGCGACGACGGCGCGATCGCCGAGTCCGGCGACGCCGACGTCTTCTCCATCGCCGTCGGCGACTGCATGAACGACACCACCGGCACCGAGGTCACCGAGGTCCCGGTCGTGCCCTGCGAGGAGCCGCACGACAACGAGGTCTACGCCTCCATCATGATGGAGGACGGCGACTACCCCGGCGACGAGGCCGTGTCCACGCAGGCCGACGAGGGCTGCACCGCCGAGTTCGAGACCTTCATCGGCGTGCCCTACGCCGAGTCGGAGATCTACCTCAGCACGCTCACCCCCACCGAGCAGTCCTGGGCCAGCGGCGACCGCGAGATCCTGTGCCTCGCCTACGACCCCGCGGGCCAGACCACCGGCACCCTTGAGGGCGCCGCGCGCTGACGCACCCGGCGCGACCGCCGGACGGGTCCTGCCCCACGATCCGTCCGGCGGCCCGCCGCACCGCGGTCGGCGGTCCACCCGGCCGCCGCACCATCCACCGGTCCTTCGGGGCCACACTGGAGAAATGCCGCACGTACCCGCCGCCACCCGGGCGCTGGCGGTGCTGCGCCACCTGGCCGCCCAGCCGGGACCCGTCTCGGCCAGCGCCCTCGCCCGAGCGCTCGGCCTGCCGCGCTCCAGCGTCTACCAGCTGCTCGGGGCGATGGCGGAGCAGGGCTTCGTCACCCACCTGCCCGAGGAGCGCCGCTGGGCGCTGGGCATCACCGCCTTCGAGATCGGCTCGGCCTACCTGCGCCGCGATCCGCTGGAGCGGCTGGCCCGCCCGCTGCTGGCCCGGCTCGCCGACGACCTGGGGCTCACCGCGCACCTGGGCGTCCTGCACGGCGCCGACACGCTCTACCTGCTCAAGGAGCACCCCCGGCACGCCCCCACCCTGGTCACCGCCGTCGGGGTGCGGCTGCCGGCCCACCTCACCGCCTCGGGCCGCGCCCAACTGGCCCGGCTGCCCCGGGCCCAGGTCAGGGCGCTGTACCCCTCGGCCGACGCCTTCACCTCCCGCACCGGCGCCGGCCCCGGCGGCCCCACCGAGCTGCGGGAGCTGCTGGCCGCCGAGCGGCGGCGCGGCTGGTCCAGCGAGGACGGCGAGGTGAGCCCCGGCTACGCCTCGGTGGCGGTGGCCGCCTTCGACCACGGCGCCCGCCCCGCCGCCGCCATCAGCGTGACCTTCGACCGCCGCCGCCACCCGCCCGCCGACTGGGACTGGCTGGCGCGCAGGGTCGCCGTCTCGGCCGCCGAACTGACCCGGCGGCTCGGCGGCCGGACACCGGCCGGACCGGACGGCGGCTAGCCGAGCCGGCTCAGGGTGAAGTCGTCGAAGAAGACGGTCGCGGAGTCGCCTGAACCCTCGTCCACCAGGGCGGTGATACCGCCGGCCGGACCGGCCGGGATCGGGTCGGGGTCGCTGGCCTCCAGCACCGGGGTACCGTTCACCCACAGCCGCAGCAGCATCTCTCCGCCCGGCCCCCGCTCGCACGACGCCTGCACGGTGTTGGCCGCGCCCGCCGAGGTGTCCATACCGGGCACGCTGCCGGTCTCGGCCACCACCGACTCGCCGTCGACGGTGTGGTTCCGCCTGATCCTGGCGCCGTCGCCGTCGGACCTGACCAGGAAGTCGTAGGCGGCGGTGACCTCGGCCTCGCCCTCGCCGGTGCTGCCGTGGAAGCAGTACACGCCGAACTCGGCGGCGCCGGAGACCTCGGCCGAGGACACGGTCGCGCCCATCAGCAGGCCGTCCAGCGGCGGCCCCTGGTAGGCCCAGCGCACCCCGGCCGCCTCGCGCTCCCCGCCCACCCGAACGCCGTACCGGCCCTCGTGGTAGCCGCGGTAGGCGGAGTTCTCGCCGCCGCGGGGGTCGAAGTCCTGCTCCTCCACCGGCCAGCCGCTGGTGTCGGTGGCGAAGTCGTCCTGGAAGACCAGCACGCCCCCGGGCGGCGGGGTGCCGGGCGGCGCGCTGCTGGTCTCGGCGGCGGGTCCCCCGCCGGGCGGGGCGACCAGCGCGGTGACGCCGATGGCGGTGGCTCCGCCGACCACGACGACCAGCGCCGCCGCCCCGGCGATCCAGAACCACCTGTTCGTCCGGCGCTTCTTGCGCACGCCGGTCAGCAGCTCGCTGGCGGGCAGCGGGGTGCGCGGCCCGGTGTCGCGGTCGCCGGACCCCGGCCTCGGCGGCATCGCGGGCGGCGGTCCGACCGGGCCGGGCGGGTGGGCCCGGCCGCCGCCCGGGACCGCGTACGGCGGCGGCGGTGCGGCCGGGCCGGGCAGCGGCGGGCGCGGCGCAGCGGGCGGCGGCCCTGCCTGGGCGGGCGTACCGCCGGTACCGCCGTCGAAGGCCGCCGGCACACCGGTGGCGGGCGGCACGGCCGGCGTCCACGACTCGTCGACGGAGCGCTGGACGTCACCGACCCCGGGGTCGGTATGCCCGACCAGGAGGTTCATCAGGTCCTGCGCCGTGGGCCGCTCGGCGGGGCGCTTGCTCAGCGCCGCCGCGACCAGCCCGCGCAGCTGCGGGTCCAGGCCCTCCAGGGTGGGCTCGGCGGTGCTGATCCGGTGCAGGATCGCCGAGACGGTGGGGCCCTCGAACGGGGAGGTGCCGGTGCCCGCGTAGGCGACCAGGCAGCCCCAGGAGAAGATGTCGGAGGCGGCCGTCGCCTCGTGGCCGTCGATCAGCTCCGGCGCCAGGTAGGACGGGGTGCCGACCAGGTTGCCGGCCGCGGTGGCGTTGGTGACGTCGCCGGTCTCGTCCAGCGCGCGGGCGATGCCGAAGTCGATCACCTTCGGCCCGACCTCCGACAGCAGCACGTTGGCCGGCTTGAGGTCGCGGTGCACCACTCCGGCGCCGTGGATGGCGGCCAGCGCGGAGGCCACCCCCAGCGCCAGGCCCTCCAGCATGCCGCCGGGCATCGGGCCGTGGTCGCGGATGGCCTGGTGCAGATTGGGGCCGGCGACGTACTCGGTGACGACGTACAGCGGCGCCTCCTCCAGGCGCGCGTCCAGCACCGAGGCGGTGCTGAACCGGCGCACCCGCTTGGCCGCCTGCACCTCGCGCCGGAAGCGGCGGCGGAACTGCTCGTCGTCGCTGAGCTCGCTGTTGATGAGCTTCACCGCGACATAGCGGCGGTAGGGGTCCTGGGCCAGGTAGACGGTCCCCATGCCGCCGCGCCCCAGCCGCCCCATCAGCTGGTAGGTGTCGAGCTGCCGCGGGTCGCCCGGCCGCAGCGGGCGCACCGGCGGCACCCATCCGGCCCGCCCCGAACTGTCGTGCGGCGTTGTCACGGTCCCTCGTCTCTGTCCGACCCGGACGCTCCCGGTCCCGGCCCCCTACGCACGTTCATAGCCCAGCCGTCGGCATCGTCGCCAGTACGGATCCATTGCAATTCACCGAGCCGCGGGCGAGTCCGGGCGGACGCGCCGGCGGACGGGGCGGGCCGGCGAGGACCGGTCCGCCGGCGGCCCGGAGACGGGAGGGACCGCCGCGCTGCCGCGCGCCCTCCCGCCGGCGTCCGGGGCCGCCGTTCCTTTGGCGCAGCCGGGGCCGCGCGGGTTTCCCCGCTCGGCGACCGGTTCGCGAGCGCGGGCGGGCAGACGACTGATCCCGCCGGAGTCCCGGCGGGATCAGGGGGCTTGGGTGCGGCGCGCGGGCTCAGTTCTTCGCGGCGGCTTCCATCGCGGCCTGGATGGCGGCCCGCTCGGCGCGCAGCTTGTCCAGCGCCTCCTGCAGGATGGCGGCGCCGTCTTCGTCGCTGCGCCGCTCCTTCACGTAGGCGAGGTGCGTCTTGTACGGCTCGGTGCGCGGCGGTGCGGGCGGGTTGTGCCGGTCCTGGCCGGCGGGGAAGCCGCACCGGGGGCAGTCCCACTCGTCGGGGACCTGCGCCTCGGAGGCGAAGCTCGGCACGGTCTCGTGGCCGTTGGCGCAGTAGAAGGAGACCCGGACGCGGGGCGCGGCCTCGCCGCGCTCGGCCTCGCCCATCGGTCCGGCGCCCACGCGGCTACCGCGGATGGCACTGCCACTACCCATGAAAGAAACTCCTCTGAACTGTCGTGACCGCGCGCGGTGCCGGCGGCGCCCGAGCGGTGCCGCGGTGTGGGGGACGCGCGGTCTGGCTGCCTACTGCGGCGGGACCTCCGCACCCATCAGCAGGCCGAGCGCCACCACGCACGCGAACCAGACGATGCCCGTTCCGATGGTGAGGCGGTCGAGGTTGCGCTCGACCACCGAGGACCCGCCCAGAGAGGTGGTGACGCCACCGCCGAAGAGATCGGAGAGGCCGCCGCCCTTGCCCTTGTGCAGCAGAACCAGCAGCACCATGAGCACACTGCAGATCATCAGCACGATGGAGAGACCGAGAATCAACGTGTTCACCAGTTCCGGGGAAAGCTCGCCCCACCGGGGAGGGGCGACGGGAGGTCGTGGGTGTCCGGCCGGGCGACGGCCGGATCTGTGACGATCCTAGCCGGACACATGGGCCTCGTCGCATTGTCCGGCTTCAGCCTACGCCGGATCCCGAGGGCATGTGTCCGGTTCTCAAGATCGTCGCACGAAGACGCGGCCGGACCTCAGGCGGCGGATTCCCGATAGCGCACCAGCTTGGCGAACTCCCCCGCGTCCAGGCTGGCCCCGCCGACGAGGGCGCCGTCGACGTCGGGCTGCGCCATGATGCCGACGATGTTGTCGGACTTGACCGAGCCCCCGTACAGGATCCGCACCGCGGCGGCGGTGTCGTCGTCGTAGCGCTCGGCCAGCCGGGCGCGCAGGGCCGCGGCGACCTCCTGGGCGTCGCCGGGGGTGGCGACCTCGCCGGTGCCGATGGCCCAGACCGGCTCGTAGGCGACCACGATGCCCCTGGCCTGCTCGGCCCGCACGCCCTGGAGCGCGCCGTCGAGCTGGGCGAGGCTGTAGGCGACCTGCTCGCCGGCCTTGCGGGTCTCCAGGCCCTCGCCGAGGCAGAGGATCGGGGTGATCCCGCTGAGCAGCGCGGCGGTGAGCTTGGCGTTCACCACGGCGTCGTCCTCGTTGTGGTACTGGCGCCGCTCGGAGTGGCCGACCAGGACGTAGCCGACGTCGAGCTTGGCCAGCATGGCGCCGGAGACCTCGCCGGTGTAGGCGCCCTTGCCGTGCTGGGAGATGTCCTGCGCGCCGTAGCCGATCCGCAGGCGGTCGCCCTCGACGAGGGTCTGCACGCTGCGCAGCGCGGTGAACGGGGGCAGCACGACGACGTCGACGGCGTCGTAGTCGGCGTCGATGAGCGTGAAGGCGAGCTTCTGGACCAGGGCGATCGCTTCGTAGTGGGTGTTGTTCAGCTTCCAGTTACCGGCGATCAGCGGCTTGCGGGGGGGTGTGGCTGCCATTGCGGTGATCAGTCCTCCAACGCCGTGATGCCGGGCAGGTCCTTGCCTTCGAGGTATTCAAGGCTAGCGCCGCCGCCGGTGGAGATGTGACCGAACGCGGACTCGTCGAAGCCCAGGGTGCGCACGGCCGCGGCGGAGTCGCCGCCGCCCACGACGGTGAACGCGTCGGAGTCGATCAGGCCCTGCGCGACCGCGCGGGTGCCCGCGGCGTAGGGCTCCATCTCGAACACGCCCATCGGGCCGTTCCAGAAGGCGGTGCGCGCGTCGGCGAGCTTGGCGGCGAACAGCTTGCCCGACTCCGGGCCGATGTCCAGGCCCATCCGGTCGGCCGGGATGGCGTCGGCCGGCACGACGTGGTGGTCGGCGTCGGCGGCGAAGCGGTCGGCGGCGACGATGTCGGTGGGCAGCACGATCTCGACGCCCGACTCCTCGGCCCGGCGCAGGTAGCCGCGGACGGTGTCGAGCTGGTCGGCCTCAAGCAGGCTGCCGCCGACCTCGTGCCCCTGGGCGGCCAGGAAGGTGAAGACCATGCCGCCGCCGATGAGCAGCCGGTCGGCGGTGCCGAGCAGGCTGTCGATGACGCCGAGCTTGTCGGAGACCTTGGAGCCGCCCAGCACGACGGCGTAGGGCCGCTGCGGGGACTCGGTCAGCCGGCGCAGCACCTGCAGCTCGGTGAAGACCAGGCCGCCGGCGGCGTGCGGCAGCCGGGCGGGGAGGTCGGCGACGCTGGCGTGCCTGCGGTGCACGGCGCCGAAGCCGTCCCCGACGTAGAGGTCGGCCAGCCCGGCCAGCCGGTCGGCCAGCTCGGCGCGCGCGGCGTCGTCCTTGCTGGTCTCGCCCGGCTCGAAGCGCAGGTTCTCCAGCAGCGCGACCTCGCCGTCGCCGAGGGTGGCGACGGTGGCGCGGGCGCTCTCCCCGGCCGTGTCGGTGGCGAAGCGCACGTCGACGCCGAGGAGCTCGCCCAGCCGCGCGGCGACCGGCCGCAGGCTGTACTCGGGCTTCACCTCGCCCTTGGGGCGGCCCAGGTGCGCGCCGACCACGACGCGGGCGCCGCGCTCGCGCAGCTGGGCGATGGTCGGCACGCTGGCCCGGATCCGACCGTCGTCGGTGATGGTGTCGCCGTCCAGCGGCACGTTGAGGTCGGCGCGGACGAACACCCGGGCGCCCGCGACCTCCAGATCATCGATGGTCCGCATCATTCATCCCTGCTCGAGACTGCTCGGGTGGTGGGTCCTCGGGGGCGCGCCGCACCCCCGGGCGGCGTTCGCGCGTCCGGGGGTGCGGCGTGCGGGCTCGGCGGCCCTTACAGGCGGGAGCCGACCAGCTGGGCGAGGTCGACGATCCGGTTGGAGTAGCCCCACTCGTTGTCGTACCAGCCGACGACCTTCACGGTGGAGCCCATGGCCATGGTCAGGCTGGCGTCGAAGGTGCACGACGGCGAGGTGCCGACGATGTCGGAGGAGACGATCTGGTCCTCGGTGTAGCGGAGGTAGCCCTTCAGCTCACCCTCGGCCGCCGCCTTGTAGGCCGCGTTCACCTCTTCCTTGGTGACCTCGCGCTCCAGCTCGACCACCAGGTCGGTGACGGAGCCGTCGGGCACCGGAACCCGCATCGCCATGCCGTCGAGCTTGCCCTTGAGCTGCGGCAGCACCAGCGCGGTCGCCTTGGCGGCGCCGGTGGTGGTGGGGATGATGTTGGTGGCCGCGGCCCGCGCCCGGCGCAGGTCCTTGTGCGGGAAGTCCAGGATGACCTGGTCGTTGGTGTAGGCGTGCACCGTGGTCATCAGGCCCTTGACGATGCCGAAGCTGTCCAGCAGGACCTTGGCCAGCGGCGCCACGCAGTTGGTGGTGCAGGAGGCGTTGGAGATGACGTGGTGCGACGCGGGGTCGTAGCCGGAGTCGTTGACGCCCATGACCACGGTGAGGTCCTCGCCCTTGGCGGGAGCGGAGATGATGACCTTCTTGGCCCCGGCGGCGATGTGCTTCTTGGCGTCCTCGGCCTTGGTGAAGCGGCCGGTGGACTCGATGACGATGTCGACGCCCAGCTCGCCCCACGGCAGCGCGGCGGGGTCGCGCTCCTCGAGCGCCTTGAAGCTCTTGCCGTCGACCTTGATGGAGTCGCCGTCGGCGCGGACGTCGGCGTCGAGGGTGCCCAGCACGCTGTCGTACTTGAGCAGGTGGGCGAGCGTGGCGTTGTCGGTCAGGTCGTTGACGGCCACGACCTCGATGTCGTGCTCGGACGCGCTGACCGCGCGCCAGAAGTTGCGGCCGATCCGGCCGAAGCCGTTGACGCCTACACGGATGGTCACGGGACCGTTCTCCTCGCATGTCGTCGGTGCGACAGCCCGATACGCCGCGGCGGTACCGGCACTGCTTATCAAGATGGAACGAGAATGAAGAGGTGTCATCGAGCGTACCGAACCCGCTCCCGGCACGGGTTCCCGGGCGGCCCGACCCGGCTCGGTCCGCGCTGGTGGCTCGGGAGCCGGACACGGTGGCGGTAGCCACCAACAGGTCTAGACCATACACCCGCCGAGGGGCACGCCGCCGGGCGGCCGGACGGCTCGGCGGCCCCCGGCGCCGCCGGTGCGGGGCCGCGGCGGAGGGCGGCCACGGCCCTAGGCGCCGAATCGCGAATGCCGATAATCCGGAATACGAATACCGGAAAGGCGCGGGCGCCACCCGGGGCGGAATCGGGCCGGTCTCTCCGCAATTGCGCACGCACGCTCGTGAGCATTCAATTACTCAGAGTAACGCAAAAGTCACCGCGATCCGCCGCGGTATGCGTTCACCCAAGGCATCCGTTCGCGATCCGCGCACGGGATGGCGCCGCCCGATCCGCTCGCCGGAACAAGGCCGTACACCAAAGAGTCCCATCGGCGCCGGAATCGCGGCGCATTCGGCGCGACGAAAAAAGTAGTCCACATCTCATTGTCGGCGGCGATGGCGGTCCGATGCGCGTCCGGTGTCATATCAATAACGCGCGCATTGCGCCAAGTTACCATCACGTTAACATCACGGGGCGATCATTGGCGGCGCTCCCGCCGCCCGGAACTACACCTTTTGACACATCCAACTTCCCGCGTCGCGGCAGGTGGCAGCGGCGACATGAATTCAGTTCACCACCGCCTGACCGGAAACGGCCAGTAGATGAAACCGCAACAGAATACCGCCCCCTCCCCCGCGCCCGACACGCCCGGCGACCAGGCGATCCGCCTGCGGAAACGGCAGGGAGGCGCCGACGCCGAGCGGCAAGGCGATGCGCGGAGACCGCGCTTGGCGCACAGTGCTTACCTGCGCCGTTCTTGTGGACGGAACGCGAATCAAGATCATCCAAACCGGTGGAGTGCTATAGCTCACCATAAGCCGCCCAGGCGGATCGTCACGGCACGTATTGCCAACGAGACGAGGCGTGGCTAGGTTAGCAACGGGTTAGCAAATATCGTGATTGAGTTCGATTGGTCGCGACTCAACGTTTCTTACCCGCTTTGTCTGATTTGCTGGGGAATCGGAGGACAGCGGAGCCATGGGATGCGCGAACGCCAACGGCCGCGCGGCCGAAGACCGTCCGACCGCGATGCGGCACCGCGCCGCACCGGGCCCGGGGGCACGGCCCGCCGGTGCCGCGAACTCGTCGTAGCCGGATCCGCGCCGCGAGCGCGGACGACCGCGGTGCGGGGGCGGGGCCGCCCGCCCGCACCCGGCGGCGCTCCTTTCCCACGGCAGGGCCGCCGGTATCCGGGCCGGGTACCGGCGGGGGAACCGGACGCGCACCGCGCCGCGTCCCACGGGGCCACGGGGGTTCCGCGAGTGCACGGCGCCTTCCGTCGCGCGCCGGGCCGCGCGGCGCGGACGGCGGAGTCCGGCGGGGATCCATCCGGCCGCGGCGGCCGGCACGGCGGACGGGGACCGGTGGCCGCGATCCGGTCGGGGCCCTTCCGCATGCCGCTCAGACACGTTCTCGATTGTGACGGAGACACGCCCCATGAAGGGCTCGGAAGAGATCCGGCGACGACTCGCGGACCGGGTGGAGGAGACGGTCCCCGCACTCTGCGACCGATATCTGGCGGCTCTGCGCGCCGACGCGAGCCCGCTGTGCGCGCCGCCCGACCAGGGGGCGGCGGCGCGCGACCACGCGGAGGCGATCCTGCTCGACGTCGTCCGCGCACTGCGCGAGGGGCCGCCCGACGGCGCCGGCCAGGCGGACTCCGCCCTGGTGCTGGAGATCCCCGACCCGCACACCGTGCTCTCCTACGCGCCGATGGGCGACGTCCTGCGCGCGATGGCGGTGCTGACCGAGCTGGTGCTGGAGCGGATCGACGCCTTCTCCGGCGGGCTGCCCGACGCCGACCGGCGCGCCCTGCGGGCCCGCGCGGCCTTCGAAGTGCACCGGGCGGTCGCGCTGCACGGCCAGCTCGCCGCGGCCGGGCGCGACTCCCAGCTGCTGCTGGCCATGTCGCCTGGCTCCCCCGAGGACGAGCGGCGCGACCGGCTCAGCGACGAGATCCACGACCGCGTGGGCGGCGGCCTGGCGCTGGCCCGCCGCCACCTCGACCTCTACCTGGCCAAGTCCTCGGCCGGCCTGGCCGCCGACGACCACATGGACGCGGTCGAGCGCTCGCTGCGGGACGCGGCCGAGTCGGTGCGGCGGCTGGTCTCCGGCGCGCCCGAGGCCGCGGCGCCCGCCGACCTGGAGGCGTCGCTGCGCCAGGACGCCGCCGTGCTGAACAGCCGCGGCGCCGCCGTGCACATCACCGTCACCGGCGACGACGGCCTGCTGCCCGCGCACCACCGCGCCGAGCTGTTCCTCAGCCTGCGCGAGTTCGTGCGCAACTCGCTGCGGCACGCCGAGCCGTCGGAGGTCCGGGTGCGGGTGGAGGTCACCGCGGCGGCCGTGACGGCCGAGGCCGGCGACGACGGCACCGGCTTCGATCCGGAGCTGACCGTCGGCGCGCCGCGCGGGGGGCTGCGCACCATGCGCCGGCGGGTGGTCCGGCTGGGCGGAAGCTACGCGCTGACCAGCGCGCCTGGGGAAGGAACACGGCTGCGGCTGCGGGTGCCGCTGCCGACGGGGGACGGCGCGGGCGGCCCCTGGCCGCACCGCGCCGAGAGCCGCTGAGGAAACGACGACCGGGAAACCGACGCAACGAGGCCGACGAACGGGGACGCCATGCCATCGATCCGAATTCTGCTCGCCGACGACCACACCCTGCTGCGCGACGCCGTGGCCGAACTCCTGCACATGGAGGACGATCTTCAGGTGGTCGCCGCCGCCGGGGACGTGTCCGGCGCCGTCGCGCTCGCGGCCGAGCACCGGCCCGACGTGGCGCTGCTGGACATCCACATGCCCGGCAACGAGCATCCGCCGACGACACTGAGCAGACTCAGGCAGGCGGCGCCGGACATGCGGGTGCTGGTGCTCAGCATGTACGACGACGCCCGGCTGGCCAGGGAGCTGGTCGGGCTCGGCATCCGGGGCTACCTGCACAAGTCGGTGACGGCCGGGGCGCTGGTCTCCGCGGTCCGCGAGGCCGCCACCGTCAACCGCACCATCACCCTGTCGCTGCCGCCGGAGAAGCTGTCGGCCGTGTCGGCCAGGGGCCCGCTGTCGCCGCGCGAGGAGCAGGTGATCCAGCTGGCGGCGAAAGGGCTCAGCAACCACCAGATCGCGCGGGCGCTGGACATCACCGAGGGGACCGTCAAGCGCCACATGAGCAACATCTTCGAGAAGCTGGGGGCGCAGTCGCGGGTCGAGGCGGCCAATATCGCCGTGTCGCAGGGCTACATCGCCTCGCCCGCCGCCGCCTTCCAGGCCGAGCGCCCGGCGGCGCGCCGGGGCGGCTGGGACGCCCCGGCCCCGGGCCGGCGCGGCGCGGAGGCCGAGCGCGGCCGGGCGACGGCGACGCGCACCGCCCGGCGCACCGCGCGGTCGGCCTACATGCCCATCCCGATCCCGCCGCCCACCGGGACCACCGCGCCGGTCACGTAGCCGGCCGACTCCCCGGCGAGGAAGCGCACCACCGCGGCGACCTCGTCGGCGGAGCCGAACCTGCGCAGCGGGATCATCTCGGTCAGCGACGCCTGCCGCTTGTCCGACAGCACCCGCGTCATGTCCGTGTCGATGATGCCCGGCGCCACCAGGTTGACCGTCACACCGCGGGCGCCCAGCTCCCACACCAGCGAGCGGGCCAGCCCGAGCAGGCCGGTCTTGGCGGCGGCGTAGTTGGTCTGGCCGGGCGAGCCGAGGAAGCCCAGCGCCGAGGAGAGCAGCACGATCCGGCCGCGGCGGGCGGCGAGCATGCCGGCCGCCGCGGTCCGCACGGTGCGGAAGACGCCGACGAGGTTGGTCTCCAGCACCTCTTCGAACACGGCGTCGTCCATCCGCAGCATCAGGGTGTCGCGGGTGATGCCGGCGTTGGCGACGAACACCTCCACGGCGCCCTGCTCCTCCGCCACCGCCTTGAAGGCCTGCGCGACCGACTCGGGGTCGGTCACCTCGCACCGCACCCCGAACAGGCCCTCGGGCGGCTCTCCGGTGCGGTAGCCGACGGCCACCCGGTCGCCGTCGGCGGCCATGGCGCGGGCGATGGCCAGCCCCAGGCCCCGGTTTCCTCCGGTGATGAACACGGAACGCGACATCTGCTGCCTTTCCATTGACGGCCGGCGCGGGCGGGGCCCGTCCGGCGGACGGGCTCAGTCGGGCGGCGCCTGGACCACCAGGCACGACCAGGAGAAGCCGGCGCCCGCGCTGAAGACCAGCGCGTAGCGGCCGGGGTCGAGGACGCGGCCGCGCACCAGTCCGGCCAGGCCGGCCGCGGCGTCGCCGGCGCCCAGGTGGCCGGTGCCGCGGCCCCAGTCCAGCAGCTCGGCGTCCAGGGCGTCCGACAGCAGCGGGATCCAGGAGTCGCGCAGGGTCTTGGCGCCGAAGCGCGGCAGCACCGCGCAGGCGATCCGCTTGTCCAGCGGGTCGAGTCCGGCGTCGGCCAGCGCCCGCGCCAGCACCGCGCGCACCGAGCGCTCGTTGGCCGCGGTGAACCCCTCGCGGCCGCGGCCGCTGAGGTAGGCGCGCTTGGTGGCGCGCATGTCGACGCGGTCCCGGTGGGAGCGGGCGGCGGGCGCGAACGGATCGCTGCCGCGGTGCATCTCCTCCAGTTCGGGGGCGGCGACGGTGGCGACCGCGTGCAGCAGCAGCGCGTCGGCGGGACCGCCGGCGGCGCGCAGCAGCACGGCGGTGCCCGCGTCGCCGTAGGCGACGCCGTAGTCGGCGTTCCACCGGTCGAAGCCGGGCGGCCCGAAGCGGTCGGCGGTGGTGACCAGCGCGTGGCGCCACCCCGGTTCCGCGGCCAGCCGTGCGGCGGCCGTCTCGATGGCGGCGGTGCCGCCGTTGCACACCTGCTGTACCCCGAGCGGGTAGGCGCCGGGGGCGCCCAGCCGGCTGGCGATGTAGTGCGGCGGCGACCACAGATCGTGCCCCTGGTAGTACATCCACGCGTGGCAGAGCAGGTCGAGGCGGTCGCCGGGCAGCCCGGCCGCGCGCAGGGCCTCGCCGCCCGCGAGCACGGCCATCTCCGGGGCGGACAGCTCGCCGGCGTCGGGCAGCGACGGGTGCGCCAGGTCGCGCAGAGTCGCCGGCCGGGTGCCGGCCGCCGCGGCGTCCTGCTCCGTCGAGCGCCCGTCCGGCAGCCACAGCGACGCCGCGGCGATCCCGACCGGGGGGTGGAGTCTCACTGCTCGGCCTCCTCGCGCGGCGCGCCGGTACCTCCGGCCCGCGGTCGCCGGCCCGGTCCCGCCGGGGCCCGCACCGGGCACGGAAGAAAGCATCCGCGGCGCCGGGCGGCAATTCACAGTGCACTTCGGGTACACCCCCTACAACTTTCGGAGCCCTTGCTCGCCCTTCTCCGAATGCGTTTGACTTTCCGGCGTGGCGCCCCGGACGGATGCCGGCACGGCCGGACGCCGTTCAGCGGACCGGCCGTCAGGCCGTAGAGAGCGACCAAGGAGAATTGCGATGAGCGGTCAGACCATTTCCGAGGACCTGCGCAGGAAAGTGCACACCATTGTCGCCGACGTCCTCGAGGTGGACGCGGGCGAATTGGTGGACAGCAGCAGCTTCTCCGACGACTTCGACGCCGACTCGCTCATGACCATCGAGATCATCGCGCGCTTCGAGCGCGACCTGGGCATCACGGTGCCGCAGGACGAGATGGTCGACCTCGACGACCTGTCCACCGCCTACGCGCTGGCGGCGCGCTACGCCAAGGAGCCGACGAGTGCCTGAGTCGCCGCCGCGCCGCGTCGCGGTCACCGGCCTGGGGGCGGTGAGCAGCCTGGGCCTGGGCGCCGGTGCCGTCGCCGAGTCGGTCCGGCTGGGGCGCAGCGGCATCGGCCCGATCGAGCAGTTCGACGCCGAGGGCTTCGAGCACACCCTCGCCGGGGAGGTGCGCGGCTTCCAGCCGGAGGACCACCTGTGGCGGATCGACCCCGCGCGCTGGGGCCGCAGCGCCCAGTTCGCCGCGGCGGCCGCGCGGATGGCCGCCGCGGACGCGGGCGTCTCCGACGCGACGCTGGCGGGCTCGCGGGCCGGGAGCAGCTTCGGCACCACCAACGGCGAGTCGCAGGTGCTGGAGCGGCTGGCCTTCGCCTCGCTGAGCGGCGGCCCGCAGGAACTGCCGCCCGCCCTCGTCGGCCAGGCCGACGCCGGGCGCATCAGCGCGGCGGTCAACGCCGAACTGGGCCTCACCGGCGAGGCGCAGACGGTCGCGACCGCGTGCGCGGCGAGCAACTACGCGATCGGCTACGGCTACGACCTGGTGCGCTCCGGCGCTGCGGACTTCATGGTCTGCGGCGGCGCCGACGCCTCCAACCGAGCCACCCACGCCGGCTTCCACCGGCTGGGCGCCATCGCCCGCGATGTGCCGCGCCCCTTCGACGCCGAGCGCGACGGCATCGTCACCGCCGAGGGCGGCGTCGCCCTGCTGTTGGAGCCGCTGGACGCGGCGCTGGCGCGCGGCGCCCGCGTCTACGCGGAGGTGCTGGGCTACGGGATGACCTGCGACGCCAAGCACATGACCAATCCCGACGCCGCCTCCATCGCCGCCTGCATCCGCGCGGCGCACCGCGGCGCGGGCATCAAGCCCGAGGACGTCGACTACGTCTGCGCGCACGGCACCGGCACCCCCGCCAACGACCGCACCGAGGTGGCGGCGATGCGGGAGGTCTTCGGCGAGCGGCTGCCGCCGGTCAGCTCGATCAAGTCGATGCTGGGCCACACCATGGGCGCGGCCGCCGGCTTCGGCGCGCTGGTCTGCTGCATGGCGCTGCGCACCGGCTTCCTGCCGCCCAGCGCCACCGTGCGCGAGGTCGACCCCGAGCTGGGCGAGGGCCTGGACTGCGTGCCGGGCACCGGCCGCGCGGCGCGGCCCAGGGTCGTGCAGAACCACGGCTTCGCCTTCGGCGGCAACAACGCCATCACCGTCTTCGGCGAGGTGGCCGCATGAGCGCCGCGATCGCCGACATCGTCGCCTGCGGCGTGCTCAGCGCCGCGGGCAGCGGGCTGCCGCCGCTGGCGGCGGCGCTGGCGGGCCCGCCCGACCGCGAGGAGGCGCCGGACCGGGAGGCCGGCGACGGCGGCTACCCGCCGCTGCGGGTGCGCCCGGTCGCCGACGCGCGGATCGCCGAACGGCTGGGCCGCAAGGGCCTGGCCCGGCTCACCAGGACCGACCAGCTGGGCATGGCCGCGACCGCGCAGGCCATCGAGCAGCTGGGCGGCGTGCCCGCGGACGCGGCCGACCGCACCGGCGTGGTGCTGGGCACCTCCGTGGGCAGCACCGGCCGGATCGCGGAGTTCACCCGCGACACCTTCGTGCGGGAGCGCCCCTACATGGTGAACCCCTCGCACTTCCCCGGCACCCTGATGAACTCCTGCGCCGGGCAGACCGCGATCAGGTACGGCCTGACCGGCGTCAACTCCACCCTGTCGGGCGGTGCGACCGCGGGACTGGCCGCGGTGCGCTTCGCCTGCAACGCGCTGGCCAACGGGCACGCCGACCTGCTGCTGACCGGCGGGGTGGAGGAGCTGAGCGCGGAGTCGGCCTGGGCCTGGCACCGCACCGGCCTGCTGGGCCGCGATGTCGCGGTCGGCGAGGGCGGCGCCGTGTTCGCGCTGGCGCGCGGCACCGGCGGCCGCGCCCCGCTGGCGCGGCTGCTCGCCTGCGAGCTGGGCTTCGCCGACCCCGCGCAGGGCCCGGCCGCCGTGGCCAGGGGCCTGGCCGGCCAGGTGGAACGCGCGCTCGCACGCGCCGGGCTCACCCCCGCCGAGGTCACCGTCGCGGTGCCGGGCGCGGGCGGGCCGGCCGGCTGGGGCGCGGTGGAGGAGCGGGCGCTGCGTTCGGCGCTGGGCCTGCCCGGGCCGCGCCGGCTGCGGCCGCACCGCGTCATCGGCGAGACCCACGGCGCGAGCGCCGCGCTGGGGCTGGCCGCGCTCCTCGCCCACTGGAGCACCGCCGAGGAGCCGGGCGGGACCGGGCTGGTCACCGCACTGAGCCCCGACGGCCAGGTCGGCTGCCTGCTGGTCGGCCGCGCCGAGCAGCAGTAGGGACGAATCCGCACGACGTCGCACCAGGAGCCGCACACCATGGACACCCTCACCGAGCCGGTCGCCGCACCGGCCGACCAGGCCGTTGCCGAACTGGACTACGACCGCACCGTCTCGCGCAGCACCGTGCACCGCTGGTCGCTGTCGGAGGTCTTCCTCACCGACCTGCGCGGCGTGGACGAGACCCGCTTCGTGGCGGCCGCGCAGCTGCCGCCGAGCCACGCCTACTACGGCGACCACATCTACCAGGCCGACCGCGAGCACTACGACGTGCTGCTGGTGCTGGAGAGCTGCCGCCAGGCCGTGACGCACGCCACCCACACCCACCTGGGCGCCCCGGCCGCCACCACCTTCATGGTCACCTCCTGGTGGATCGAGGTGGACGGGCCCGGGGCGCTGCTGCGCGGCGAACGGGCCGGCCGGCTGCGCGTCGACGGCGAGGTGGTGCAGAGCCAGACGCGCGGCGGCAGGCTGCGGCGGGCCGTGTTCGCGATGGGCATGTCGGTGGACGGGGTGCCGCTGGGCCGCCTCGGCATGGACGTGCGGTGCAGCCCCACCGACCAGTACCACCAGCTGCGGGCGATGCAGCGCGGCGGCTCGGTGCCGACCGCCTTCACCCTGCCCGCCGAGCCGGCCGGCGAGCCGCTCCCGGCGGCCAAGGTGGGCCGCCGCGACCCGGTCAACGCGGTGCTGGACGCCGTGGTGCGCACCGGGGACCGCCTGGAGGCCGTCCTCAGCCCGCGCAGCTTCCGCAACCGCAGCATGTACGACCACCCCTACGACCACGTGCCCGCGATGGTCTTCAGCGAGGCGGCCCGGCAGTGCGCGCTGCTGCTGTCGGACGGCACCGCCGCCGCACCGCACCGGGTGACCGGCCTGCACGGCGACTTCCGCAAGTTCGCCGAACTGGACCGGCCGGTGCTGCTGTCGGCCGCCGCGGTGCCCGAGGCCGAGGAGCCGGCCTGGCGGATGACCGCCGTCCAGAACGGCACCGAGGTCGCCGAGGTCACCGTCGCCCTCGGCTGAGCCCGCCCCTTCGACTCCGTGGAGACCCCCATGCCCGCCGCGCCCGGCGCCCCGCTCGCGTTCTTCGACGTCGACGAGACGCTGATCACGATCAAGAGCATGTTCGACTTCTACGACTACTTCCTCGCCGCCGTCGGGCACTCCCCCGAGGAGCAGCAGCGGCTCAAGGACGACGCCCGCTCGCTGCTGCGGCCCGGGCTGCCGCGCGAGCAGGGCAACCGGCTGTTCTATCGGCGCTTCGCCGGCTACGCGGCGGCGGACGTGGCGGCGCACGGCCGCGCCTGGTTCGACGGCCACCTCGCCAGGGGCGGCCTGTTCCAGCAGGAGGTGCTGGCCGCGCTGCGCGGGCACACCGCCGACGGGGTGACCACCGTGCTGGTCTCCGGCTCGTTCCCCGCCTGCCTGGACCCGATCCTGGCCCACACCGGCGCCGACATCGCGCTCTGCACCGAACTGGAGGCGAGCGACGGCGTCTACACCGGCGAGGTGCTGCGGACCATGATCGGCGACGCCAAGGCGGCGGCGGCCCGGCGGCTGATCGAGGAGAGCGGGGTGCCGGCCGCCGCCTGCTTCGGCTACGGCGACCACACCTCTGACCTGGAGCTGCTGCGCCTGGTCGGCACGGCGACGGTCGTCGGCGACAACCCGGTGCTGGCCGCCGAGGCGGCCGAGCGCGGTTGGCGGCGGATCGGCGGGGCGGTCACCGTCTGAGCGGCGGCCGGGCCCGCCCGGCCGCACCCGACCGCCCATCCGTCCGCCCCGCCAGGCCGCGAGCCGAGAGAGGTGTCATGCGCAAGGTGCTGATCGCTAACCGTGGTGAGATCGCGGTGCGGGTGGTGCGGGCGTGCCGGGATGCGGGTCTTGGCAGTGTGGCGGTGTATTGC
>NZ_PVZC01000011.1 GCF_003002095.1 Allonocardiopsis opalescens
CCCTCCGCATTAGCGATCACCGTGGGCTCCCCACCCTCCAGCACCGCCACCACCGAATTCGTCGTACCAAGATCAATACCAACCGCACGCGCCACGGGGCACTCCTTCGAAAAGTTGAGTCAGACGCACTCATGGTGCGTCAGCCGGGGAAAGCCTGTCAAATCAGTTGAGTCAGCGCGACTCAAGCTTGCTGCCGATGTGTCCAACGGACCGCCCCGCTAGCTTGTTCCCGTCCGGCCGGATCAGGCACGCCGCTCAGTCCGGATTCACCTACCAGCTAGTAACATGACGGTGGTCCGGCGCACCCGCACCGGACGCCCCGTGCGACAGGAGGCGCGGCATGGACGCTCTGCGGCTCGTCTTGGGTGTCGTGACCACCGCCGTGACGGTGGTCGCGATCGTCCTGATGGCGCTCGCCGTCATCCGGATGGTGCGCGTCATCCGGCTCGGCCAGCCCGCCCCTGGACGCACCGGGCCGCTGTGGCCCCGGCTGCGCACCACCCTGGTGGAGACCCTCGGGCACACCCGGATGCTGAAGTGGCAGTGGGTGGGTGTCGCGCACTGGTTCGTCATGGTCGGCTTCGTCTCGCTCGTCTTCACCCTGGTCGAGGCGCACGGCGAGGTCTGGGACCCCCACTTCGAACTGCCCTGGCTGGGCAGTTGGACGCCCTACGGCCTGCTCACCGAGATCATCGCCACCGTCGGCCTGGTCAGCATCGTCGGCCTGTCGGTCTACCGCCAGATCGCCAAGCCGTCCCGGCGCGGCCGCGCCTCGCGCTTCGAGAACTCCACCATGTGGCAGGCGTACTACGTCGAGGCGACGATCACCACCATCTTCATCACCGTGCTGGCCATCCGCGGCCTGCGGGTCGCCACCGGCCACTTCGGCTACCCGGTGTGGGCCACCCCCGTCTCGCACGCGCTCGGCGCGGTGCTGCCGCCCAGCGAACTCGCGATCACGCTCATCGCCGCGCTCAAGATCCTGGTCTCGTGGGTCTTCTTCATCGTGATCGCCCGGCAGCTGACCATGGGCGTCGCCTGGCACCGCTTCACCGCCTTCTTCAACATCTACTTCAAGCGCGAGGACGACGGCGGCCAGGCGCTCGGCCCGGCCCAGCCGATGATGAGCAAGGGCGAGCCGCTGGACTTCGAGGAGGCCGACCCCGACGAGGACGTCTTCGGCGCCGGCAGGATCGAGGACTTCAGCTGGAAGGGGATGCTCGACTTCACCACCTGCACCGAGTGCGGCCGGTGCCAGTCGCAGTGCCCCGCCTGGAACACCGGCAAGCCGCTGTCGCCCAAGAAGGTCATCCTGGACCTGCGCGACCACCTCTACGCCAAGGCCCCCTACCTGACGGCCACCGAGGAGCAGCGCGCCGAGCTGCCCAGCGCGCTGGTGCTGGAGGCCGAGCGCCCCCTGGTCGGCGCCGACAACGGCGTCATCCACCCCGACGAGCTGTGGGCCTGCACGAACTGCGGCGCCTGCGTCGAGCAGTGCCCCGTCGACATCGAGCACATCGACCACATCCTGGACATGCGCCGCTTCCAGGTGATGATCGAGTCCGACTTCCCGTCCGAGGCCGGCACGATGCTGAAGAACCTGGAGAACAAGGGCAACCCCTGGGGCCTGGCCGAGGACCGCCGGCTGGACTGGATCCAGGAGCTGGCCGAGCGCGAGACCGACCCGATCGAGGTCCCCGTGGTCGACGGCCGCCTCGACGACGACGTGGAGTACCTGTTCTGGGTGGGCTGCGCCGGGGCGCTGGAGGACCGCGCCAAGAAGACCACCAAGGCCATCGCCGAGCTGCTGCACCTGGCCGGGGTGAAGTTCGCGGTGCTGGGCCCGATGGAGGCGTGCAGCGGCGACCCCGCCCGCCGGCTCGGCATGGAGTTCGTCTTCCAGATGCTCGCGCAGCAGAACGTCGAGACGCTGAACGAGGCGGGCGCCACCAAGATCGTCGCGAGCTGCCCGCACTGCTTCAACACCCTGTCCCGGGAGTACCCGCAGCTCGGCGGGGAGTACGACGTCATCCACCACAGCCAGCTGCTGGCCCGGCTGGTGGAGGAGGGGCGGCTCACCCCGGTCACCCCGATCGAGGAGAACATCACCTACCACGACCCCTGCTTCCTGGGCCGCCACAACAAGGTCTACACCCCGCCGCGCGACATCATGGCGCAGGTCCCGGGCGTGCGCACCCAGGAGATGCACCGCTGCAAGGAGCGCGGCTTCTGCTGCGGCGCGGGCGGCGCGCGGATGTGGATGGAGGAGCGCATCGGCAAGCGCATCAACACCGAGCGGGTCGACGAGGCGCTGGGCACCGACCCCGACACCATCTCCACCGCCTGCCCCTTCTGCCAGGTGATGCTGGGCGACGCGGTCAACGCGAAGAAGTCCGAGGGGGCGGCCAAGGAGTCGCTGGAGGTGGTCGACGTGGCGCAGCTGCTGGTGCGCTCGGTGCGCGGCGAGCCCGTCCCGGCCGCGGGCGCGACGGAGGACTAGCACGGGCGCCGGGTCGGTGCGGCCCGGCTGACCGAATCCGGCAATTGCCGTGGCCGCATCCGGCAAAAGCGTCCGCACCGGGAACCGGAAAATGCTCTCCAGACAGATGCCCGGCGGTTTACACCGCCGGGCATTTTCTTGCTCACATAACGTTTCGCGCAGGTCAGCGTAGGTACCCCATCACTCTGCGTTCACTTTGCCGGTCAAAAACGCCGCCATTTATAACTGCTTCGTAACGAGCAGGGTCGGTGTCATCCACTGATGTCGGAGATCGATATATTCGTCCCGGTGGCCTCCGGTGGCGCCCCCTGGTGCGCATGCGGCCCGGCGCTTCGGCCCTGACCCCGTCGGTTCCTGATGGATCTCGCTGCGCCTGCCGCCGTCCACACCGCCGGCCCGCGAGACGGGCAGCGCCCCCACCCCCTGTGTTTCCCGCCCCTGTGTTTCCCGCCGACTCGAGCAATCGCTGAGGAGTACTCGATCGTGAGAATGAAGCGCCTGATCGCGCTGCCCGCGGCCATGACCATCGCCGGAACCGGCTTCGCCCTCATGGCCCCGGCCGCCGCCGCCGACGAGATCCAGACCTACTCCGAGAGCGTGCCGGTCACCTGCACCCTCGACGGCGAGGCATGGGACGAGGCCGGCGACCTCAACGTCGTGCTCGGCGTGCCGGAGTCCGCCGAGACCGGCACCGACCTGGAGGTCTACATCCAGGAGCTGGAGAGCACCTTCGGGGTCTGGCCGGACCAGCCGATCGCGGCCGGCGACGCCTCCGTCACGGTCGATCTGGTGGTCGGCGGCGCGGCCGCCACCCAGGACAGCCTCACCCTCACCGGCACCAACCCCGAGGAGACCGCCCCCGGCGGCACCCTGGAGTGGGGCGACATCACCGGCAGCATGCCGCTGACCCGCCCCGGCGACCTCACCTTCGGCATCGGCTCCGTCACGGTCGACGTGCAGCAGGACCGAGGCCCGAGCGTGACCGTCTGCACCCCCGACTCCAGCCCGGCGATCGCCACCGTCACCGTCACCGGTGACGACCAGGAGCCGACCCCGGACCCCTCGGACCCCGGCGAGGAGCCCAGCCCGGACCCCTCCGAGCCCGGCGAGGAGCCGACCCCCGAGCCCAGCGAGTCCGAGGACCCGAGCGCCACGCCGTCCGCGAGCCCGTCCGCGCCGGCCATGCCCGACGAGACCGACGACGACGAGGCCGGTGACGGCGAAGGCGCCCTGCCGGTGACCGGTGCGCAGCTGAGCGGCCTGGTCGCCGCGGGTGCGATCGCGATCGGCGGCGGTGTGGCCGCGATGGTGGTGGCGCGCAAGCGCCGCGCCTCGGCCGTCACCGACGACCAGGTCTGACCGCTCCGGCCGGCGCCGCGGGCGCCGGCCCGATGACACGGTCCGGCCGCCGGTCCCCCAGGGGGCCGGCGGCCGGACCACAGCACGGCACCGGCCGCGGCGGGCGAGCGCCCGCCGCGGCCGGTTCGCGTCTCAGCCGGGCCCGTCCTCCCACACCCGGGTGGGCGGGAGCTCGGCGGTCGGCGGGACGGGCGCCTCGGCCCGGGGCGGGTTGCGCCGGTGCCGCTGAGTGGCGGGGAAGCCGTCCAGCGGGGCGAGCCCGCGCCCGGCGCTGCGCGCCGCCCCCGACAGCAGCGACACGATGACCGCCCCGGTGAACAGGTTGATCAGCGCGAGCGCGATCTGCTCGCGCAGCGGCACCCCGTAGGTGAACGGCGCCACCGCGGCCAGCGCGGTCATCAGCCCGCCGATCCAGCCGAAGAAGGACAGCGGCCGCGGCGCCGCGACCAGCAGCACGTTCGCCAGCGCCGTGGCGACCAGGGCGGCGAAGGCGGCGGTCAGCGCGTACTTGCCCACGCCGAGGTCGCCGCCGATCCCGGCGCCGGGCGCGGCCTGGCCGAGCACGGGCACCCGCAGCACGCTGCGGAAGACGAGTACGCCGATCAGCGCGACGAGCGCGGCGACGACGGCGGTGGCGACACCGCCGACCCACAGCCTGGCACTGTCGGGCCCGGGACGCTCGCGCGGGCCGGAACCCCCCGAATAGGCCGCCATGGCGATTTCCCCCATTCCCGCTTTGACGACGAGTGACCGATACCCGACGGAGAGTAGCGAAAACGGCGTGTCGTCCCCGTCGGCACGGGAGGCACGGGGAGGTGGTGGCGTGTGCCGGGCGGTGCGGAACCGTGCGTCGGTCCGTGCCCGGACCGCCGCCCCGGACACGCGGTGGGCCGTGCTCCGCGGAGCACGGCCCACCGGGGAATCGCCGGCCGTCAGGCGGCGGGGACGCCCACCCGCTCCAGGAAGTCGGGGTTCTCCGCCAGCCAGGCGCGCGCGCCCGCCTCAGGGTCGTCCTCGTGCTCCTGCAGCACCAGCGTCTCCAGCGACTGCAGCTCCTCGTCGTTCAGGGTGAAGTTCTGCAGCCAGCCGTTGAGCTCGGGGTAGTCCGCGGCGAAGCCCTGGCGGCCCACCATGTGGATCTCCTCGCCCGCGCCCATCGCGCCCTCGGGGTCCTCCAGGTCGCGCAGGTCGTAGTTGGCGTAGGCGATGTGCGGCCGCCACAGGCCGACGACGATCGGCTCCTCGGCCGCGATCGCGCTGTCCAGCTCGGCCAGCATGGCGGAGGTGGAGGACTCCACGAACTCGTAGTCGTCCAGCCCGTAGGTGGGGATGGCCTCCTCGCGGATGGTGCGGTTGAGGCCCGAGCCGGACTCGATGCCCACGATCCGGCCGCCGAACATGTCGGCGTTGTCGGCCAGGTCCTCGATCGACTCCACGCCCTCGACATAGGACGGGACCGTCATGGTCAGCACGGCGTTGTCGTACCAGACGCCGATGTCCTCCAGCTGCTCGCCGTACTGCTCCCAGTAGTCGGCGTGGGTGTCGGGCAGCCAGGTGTCGAGGAACAGGTCGATGTCGCCGCCGGCCAGGCCCTGGTACAGCGGCGCCACGTCGGGGTTGGTCAGCTCGACCGTGTAGCCCTGGTCCGCCAGCACCGCGGCCCACAGGTGGGTGACGGCGATGTCCTCCTCCCACGGGATCCAGCCGATCGTGATCTCCTGCCCCTCGGCCGCGCCGCTCGCGCCGCCCTCCTCGGGGCCGGTGGCCACGCCTCCGCCTCCGCCGCAGGCCGCCAGCAGGGCCAGGGACATCAGGCCCGCGGCCGCCCCGGCTCCGCGGAGCCGCCGGTTGTTCGTTCCCATCGGAATACCCATCTCCCCTACTCGCTTCCGTGTGTCGTGCGGTCCTGCCGGGTCACGCCGTGCGCCTCACGCCTCCGCTCCCTGCCGTGCGGCGGTCGTCGCCGACCGCCGGCTCACGGCGGCGGTCAGCCGGTCCAGGAAGATCGCGAGGATGACCACCGCGACGCCGCCCTCGAAGCCCTGCGGCAGCTGCAGCCGGGTGACGCCCTCGTACACGTCGCTGCCGAGGCCGCCCGCGCCGACCATGCCGGCGATGACCACCATCGAGAGGCTGAGCATGATGACCTGGTTCACCCCGGCCATCACGGTGGACAGCGCCAGCGGGAACTGGATCCGGGCCAGGATCTGCCCCGGCGGCGCGCCGAAGGCCTCGCCGGCCTCCACCAGCTCGGGGTCGACCTGGCGGATGCCCAGTTCAGTGAGGCGCACGCCGGGCGGCATCGCGAAGATGATGGTGGCGATGACGCCGGGGACGGCGCCGATGCTGAAGAACGACACCGCCGGGATCAGGTAGACGAAGGCCGGCATGGTCTGCATCAGGTCCAGCACCGGCCGGACCACCCGGCTCACGCCGTCGTTGTAGGCGGCGGCGATGCCGATCGGCACCGCGATGACCACCGCGATCGTGCTGGCCACCAGGACCAGGGCCAGCGAGTCCATCGCGCCGGCCCACATGTTCATCGCGATGATCAGCAGGAAGCCGAGCACGGTGAACAGGGCCAGCCGCCAGCCGGCCACCCGCCAGGCGAGCACGGCGAACAGCGCCGTCACCAGCAGCGGGACGGGCACGCCGACCAGCCAGACCAGCCCGTAGGCGAGCAGCACCGCGGCGACCGCGCAGGCGGCGACCACGCGCGGGCGCCGCCCGCCGCCGGGCAGCGCGGCCAGCACGGCGAAGGCGGCCAGCGCGAGCAGCGCGATGATCAGCGGCGGGAACACGAAGTCGACCTGGAAGAGCGCCATCGCCCACAGGAAGAAGAAGGACGGGATGCCGCCCGTGCTGATCAGCGTGTTCAGCACGCCCGTCAGGGCTTCGAGCACGAACAGGGCGACGACGGCCGCGGCCGTGATGAGCGCCGCGCGGCGGCGCGTCCTGAGCATTGCGGCCGCGATGACGGCCGCGCCGCCGACGGCGAGCGCGGTGGCCGGCGGCTGGTGGAACAGCGCCGCCAGCAGGTCCACGACCCACGCGATGAAGCCGCCGACCAGGTCGAAGAAGGCGCCGCCGCGCTCGCGCAGCGCGTCGATGCCCTGCTCGAACCAGGTGCCGATCGGGATGCGCGGCGGCGTCTCGGAGCGGCCGAGCACCCAGGCCAGCGCGTTGGCGAACCAGTCGCCGATCGCGGTGAAGGCGTTCATCGGGCCGCCCCCTGGCCGCCGTGGCGCTCCTCGCCGGCGGCGTCCGGCGGGGCCGGGCCGGTGTCGGGCGGCGGGTCGGCGGGGTCCTCGGCCGGGGTTTCGGCGGGATCGGCTCCGGCGGCGGGCCGGTCGGACGCGTCGGCGTCCTCGGCCGGCTCCGCCGTGTCGGCCGGCTCGGCGGTGTCGGGCTCGGTGCGGGAGGTGTCGGCCGGCTCGGCCGCGGCGGCGTCGTGTCCGGCGTCCGCCGTCTCGGCGCCGTTGCCATTGCCGTTGCCCGCCAGTGCGGCCAGCAGGGTGACGCGCGGGATCACGCCGCGCAGCCGCCCGGCGTCGTCGACGACGGCCAGCGGCACCGAGGACTCGGCGGCCGGGGCGAACAGGTCGGCGACGGAGGTGTCCGGCGAGACGCGCTGCACGTCGGTGTCGACCAGGCCGTCGAGTGACTTCTGGCCGGTGCGCACGGCGGGGCCGATGGTCTTCTCGTGCACGACGCCGACCAGCCGCCGGTCGCGGCGGAGCACGAAGGCGACCGAGGTCTGGTTCTCGCGCAGGGTGCGCAGCGCGGCGCGCGGGCCGGCCTCGGCGCCGACCACCGGGATGGGCGCGGCCATCACCGAACTGGCGGTGAGCACCCGGGTGCGGTCGACGTCCTCGACGAACTGGGCGACGTAGTCGTTGGCCGGGTCGTTGAGGATCTCCTCGGCGGTGCCGATCTGCACGGCGCGCCCGTCGCGGAGCACGCCGACGCGGTCGCCCAGCCGCATCGCCTCGTTGAGGTCGTGGGTGATGAACACGATCGTCTTGCCCAGCTCGCTCTGGAGTTCGAGCAGCTGGGTCTGCATATCGCGGCGGATCAGCGGGTCGAGCGCGCTGAAGGCCTCGTCCATCAGCACGATCGGGGTGTCGGCGGCCAGCGCGCGGGCCAATCCGACGCGCTGGCGCATCCCGCCGGACAGCTGCTCGGGCAGGTTGCGCTCCCAGCCCTTCAGGCCGACCAGCTCCAGCGCCTGGGCGGCGCGGTGCTGCCGCTCGTCCACCGGAACGCCGCGCACCTCCAGCCCGTAGGCGGTGTTCTCCAGCACGTTGCGGTGCGGGAAGAGCGCAAAGTGCTGGAAGACCATGCTGACCTTCTGGCTGCGCATCTGCCGGAGCTGGGCGGGTTTGAGGCGGGTGATGTCGGTGCCGTCGACCTCGACCGTGCCGGAGGTGGGCACCAGCAGGCCGTTGAGCATCCGGATCAGCGTCGACTTGCCGGAGCCCGACAGGCCCATCACGACGAAGATCTCGCCCGGCTCGACGTCGAAGGACACGTCGATGACGGCGGCGGTGGCCCCGTAGGCGCGCACCTCCTCGCGGGTGGCGCCGGCTTCGAGGTCCTTGACCGCGCGCTCCGCCCGCTTGCCGAACACCTTGTACACCTTGGCGGCGCGAACTGCTGCTGGCACGATCTCCTCTTCGGTCGTCGG
Source organism: Allonocardiopsis opalescens (assembly GCF_003002095.1). Taxonomy (GTDB): domain Bacteria; phylum Actinomycetota; class Actinomycetes; order Streptosporangiales; family Streptosporangiaceae; genus Allonocardiopsis; species Allonocardiopsis opalescens. Next base: position 8,547 of record NZ_PVZC01000011.1, read on the forward strand.
TTCAGAGCCCGGTGGCGTACCGGTGCGCCGGGCACGGCGCGACCGCCGCGGCCACGAGAGCGTCACGGGTGTACCGGCGAAAGACGACCGGGGTCTACCCCCACGGGCCGTCGCAAACCTGGCCTACCTGGGGTGACGCACCCGTTACCGGGCGAGCGTCCGATCGTCGTGATCACCGTCTGTGCGTCCGGCGGGTCACCCTACCGACGGACTCTGGGAGTTTCGTATCGGTTGATAACGCCGCGATAACGGACCGAAGGTACGGAAACCAGCAAATGCGGGCATTTCCAGTGGTCGGCGGTACGGTTGACCTTGCGACTTGTGATTCCAGCCACAACAGCCCCGCCGCGGCCGTTCCGTGACGATGTGTAGGCCGGGTCACTCGACATCGTGACCTGATCGAGATCGCCGCTGGCCGGTACCGGCAGCGGCCGTGCGCGGCCCGGCGGGCCCGCATAGAGTGGCAGCGTGAAGGGCTCAAGACTCTCGGCGGTGTACGCCGTACTCGCGATCACGGCCGTGGTGTGGCTGCTCGAGATCGTCGACTTTCTCGGCGGCGGCTGGCTCGACGGCTACGGCATCGTGCCGCGCCACCTCGGCTCGCTGTCGCACATCTTCAGCGCGCCCTTCCTGCACTTCGGCTTCGACCACCTGATCAGCAACACGCTGCCGCTGGTCGTCCTCGGCCTACTGGTCGCCATGAGCGGCCTCGGCCGCTTCCTGGGTGCCACCGCGATCATCATCCTCACCGGCGGCCTGGGGGTGTGGCTCTTCTCCGGCGACCACACGCTGGTCGCGGGCTCCAGCATCCTCGTCTTCGGCTACTTCGGCTTCCTGGTCGTCCGCGGCTTCGTGGAGCGGCGCACCCTCGACATCGTCGCGATGATCTGCGTCGTCATCTTCTACGGCACCCTCATCCTCGGCGTCCTCCCCGTCGACCCCCGCATCTCCTGGATCGGCCACCTCTTCGGCCTCATCGGCGGCGTCATCGCCGCCCTCAAACTCCCCCGCCGCACCGAGCGCCCCACCCCCGCACCGGACCCGTACAACCCGTCCTGGTGACGACGGCCGGAGCACTCAGCGCTCCGTGGGCGCCTTGAGCGCATGTCGGGTGGGAGAGCGGAGACGCGCGGAGGGAGACGCACGGTCAGCGCCCTGACTGCACAGCAGGCGGCAGACGGTGGGGTCAGTGCTCCGAGGGCGTCTCGGGAATGACCGTGCGGTGGAACTTCAGGTGCGCCCGCGAGGGCGTGGGCCCGCGCTGGTGCTGGTAGCGCGAGCCGTAGACGGCCGAGCCGTACGGGAACTCCGCCGGAGAACTGCATCGGAACAGGCACAGCTGCCCGATCTTCATCCCCGGCCAGAGCTTCATCGGCAGCGTCGCCACGTTCGACAGCTCCAAGGTGACATGCCCCGAGAAGCCAGGATCGATGAACCCGGCCGTGGAGTGCGTGACCAGCCCCAGCCGCCCCAGCGAACTCTTCCCCTCCAGCCGCGAGGCCAGATCGTCCGGCAGCGTCAGCACCTCGTAGGTGGACGCCAGCACGAACTCCCCCGGATGCAGGATGAAGGGCTCATCCCCCTTCGGCTCCACCATCCGAGTCAGATCCGGCTGCTCCTCCGCCGGATCGATGTGCGGGTACCGGTGGTTCTCGAACACCCGAAAGTACCGGTCGAGCCGCACGTCGATACTCGACGGCTGCACCATCGCGGGGTCGAACGGATCGATCACCACCCGCCCGGCGGCGATCTGATCCTTGATGTCACGGTCGGAGAGCAGCACACCAAGAAACTTACCGGCTGCCCACCAGAATCCGGTAAGCTGCACGCAGGCCCCATGGGGCCCACGCGGATGTAGTTCAATGGTAGAACTTCAGCTTCCCAAGCTGATAACGCGGGTTCGATTCCCGTCATCCGCTCTCACGACGAAGGCCCAGGTCAGATGGTGTGAACCGGCGACCTGGGCCTTGTCATTTTGGGGCGGAGGCGGGGCGGCGTGCCCCACACGTGCCCCACGGTCTACGTCGGCTCCTCCTCGGCGCCGACCGCGTCGAGCAGTTCCCGGGCGGCCCGCTCGCCGAGCGCGTCCGCCAGCTGCCGGGCACGGGAGTCACGGGCGTGCAGGTAGCCGAGCGCGGCCCGGGTGGAGGAGTGCCCCATCCGGTTCATCAGCTCCCGCAGACTCGCCCCGGCTTCGGCCGCGTAGGTGTTTCCGGTATGCCGCAGGTCGTGGAAGTGCACCCCGTCCCGGCCGATCGCTTCCAGCGCCTTGGACCAGTAGGCGGAGAAGTTCGACCGGCGCAGCGGCTTGCCCTTGACCCCGACGAACACGAACCCGTCCCGGCCCGATTGGGCGTACCGGTCCAGGTGCTCTTCCAGGGCCGGAATGATCAGCGCGGGCAGCTGCACGGTGCGGTATCCGGCGTCGGACTTGGGCGTGCCCGGCACCAGCGTCGCCAGGTCGTACATGGTCTCGCTGACCGTCACGGTGCGGGCCTTGAGATCCAGGTTGCGCCGCCGCAAGCCGGTCAGCTCGCCCCACCGCAGTGACCCGAAGGTCGCCAGCAGCACCAGCGCCCGGTACCGGGGCGCGATCGCGTCGGCGAGCTTGAACACCTCCGGCACCGACAGCACCGGCCGTTCAGGACTCTTCTCCTGATCGGCGCCCTCGATCCGGCACGGGTTCTTGCGGATCAGCTCATCCCGCACCGCCGTGTTCAGGATCGCCCGCAGCAGCCGGTACGCCTTAGCCACCGTCACCCGGCCGACCTTGCCTTTCAGCCGGGCCGTGCGCCACTTGCGGACATCGCCTTCGCGGATGTCGCTGATCGCCGATTCCGCGAAGGTGGGCAGCAGGTGCAACCGCAGCAGCCCTTCGTACAACTGCTCGGTCTTCGGACTCACGTCGCGCCCCTGCATCCACTCGGCCGCGTACGCGCCGAACAGGACACCGCCCGCCTCAGGGCTGATCCACTCGCCCCGAGCGATCTCGGCTTCTTTCAGGCTCAGCCACCGCTTGGCGTCGGTCTTGGTCCGGAAGGTGACCGGAGCCGAGCGGCGAACGCCGTCCGGTCCTCGATAGCGCGCCTGCCAGCGGCCCGACGCGAGTTGCCGAATGGTCCCGAAGTCGCGTTCCTTGTGCGCACTCGACATCACGCGGCCCGCCGTCCGACACGGATCCCGATCGGCTCGACCACTCCCCCGGCGATCAGCTCCCGGATCGCCGATTCGGGGATGCGCACGTGCCGCCCGATCTTGACGAAGGTGATGCGCCGCTCCTCGATCAGCCGGCGCGGGTAGCGCGGGGAGGTGTTGAGCCGTTCGGCCGCCTGCGCCACGGTCAGCAGCCGCTCATCCGGACCGATCACCCGCTTGCCGTTCATGCCGCCTTCCCGGTTGCCGAAAGATCAACTCGCTGCTGTCGGGCCTGCTGGAGTTGCCGCCTGCGTTTGAGGTGCTGGCCGAGCGAGGCCAGCAGCCGGTGTTCGCGCGGCTTGACGTCGGGGTCGGTCGGTCGCGCCAGCTCCCAGGCGTAGCCCGACGAGCGGACCGGCCCCGGCGGTGCCGACGAGCCGCCCGGGCCGGGGTGGTCGGGGTCGATGCCGAGGAGGTCCAGGACATAGGCCAGGCGATCCGCCTTGTGGTCGGCCAGCGTCTTGCCCGACCACTTGCGGGAGACCAGGACGCGCCGCCCGGCGTAGCCGAGGTGCTCGCGCCGGTGGGCCTTGGAGCGGCAGAACCCGGGGCGCATCCCCGGCTTGGCGTCCTTGGGCGCGATGCCGTAGCGCAGCCAGTTGGCGCACCGCTCCGAGCAGGGTTCGAACTGCAGCGCTGCCATCAGCCGGTCCACGTGCGCCTTCTGCGCGGGCGTGTCGGCGGCGTGGCATTCGTGCACGTGCTTGGTCAGGTACTTCGCCAGGTACCGCACGCACCGATCCGCGTCCGGCGAGCCCGCGACGACACCTTTGACATCGACCTGTCGGCCGAAGCGCACCACGTGCAGCGGGGCGGCGCCGGGGTCGGCGTCCAACGCGTCCAGGGCCTCATCCCACGAGGGCAGGAGTTCCCCGGTGGCCGGGTCGAGGTAGCGGCCGGCGTCGGCGTCCCATGCGGGGAGGTGCGTCCCGTCGTACCGGACGGCGTCCGTCGGTGGCCACCACACCTGGTGGTAGGTCGCGGCCACGATCTGCTTCACCTCGGCGCGCGGCAGGGTGCCGCGGACGGCGATGTGCAGGTGCGGCGCCAAGCGGCGCTGCGGCTCCACCGACGCGAAGTACTGGACATCGAACCCGGCGACCCGGCGAAGGTTCTGCACGAACCGGTCCACCAGCTTGGCGAAGTGCAGCGTGTCCCGCGCCGCCCGCCGGTAGTCGTAGCCGTCGTGGTCCACCGGGGTGCCATCGGAGCGCACCCGGCCGTAGGAATCGAGGGTGAGCGTGATGAACATCGACGGCCGGAAGGCCTTCCCACTGGCCGGGTCGGTGTAGACGCGGCCGAGAGTCGTCTTGGACATCTGCCGCTTGGGCAGCTCGGCCGCGTCCTGGCGGCGCCGCGTCGACCGCACCCGACGAGCAGACCGCTCCCCGTCCCCAGACGACGGCGGGGGCGCGACGCGGCCCCGCATCCCGGCCGCCGTGATCTCCTCGTCCAAATCGGCGATCACCGCATCGAGCCGCGCCAGCTGCCCGGCGTCGGCCGTCCCCTCAGCGGCGATCCGGTCGCGTTCGGCGGTCACCACGGCCCGCCGCTCGATCCAGTGCTGTTGCAGCTCGGTCGGATCGTCCGGTTCGATCACGGGTTCGGCGTCCAGGTGCCAGCCCTCCCGGCACTGCTGAACCCGCAGCGCGCGCTTGCGCTTGGCGCAGGCCGGACAGCGGCTCTCCAGCGTCGAACCGCACGGCACATCGATCACGGCCGTCTCACCGGTGGCCAGGTCGACCCGCCGCAGCGACACCGGCCGGATGCACACGCCGTGCCGTTCAGCCAGCTGTTCGGCGACCTGCCGGGCGAGCGGCATCGCCATGCGTTCGGCCCGGGTGGTCTTCCCCGTAGGTGTCGTCATGCGGCCACCCCGACCCCGTTGTCGATGCCGGCCGGGCCCCATAGCGTCGCGGTATGACGTATTTTCCGCGAAAACTTCTGCTGTTTACGGCCGGTTTCATGCTGATATACGCGTTCCAACTGCCGTACATCGGCGTGTTCGCTCTGCTCGACTGGCTCCGGGTACTGCGCGGCGGTGACCCTCAATTGTTGAAAAGCCTTTTCGCGAGCTTCGACACCGGCCACTGGATCCAGTCCGCCATTTCCCTGATCATCGGAGTGACCGCCCTCGCCGTGTGGTGGGCGAAGCGTCCACGATCCCCTCACGCCGCATCACCACCGAACAGGTCATCCGCACCGGACTCGGCAGGCAATGACCGCAGCGAGGACCCGCGCCCGTAGTCGGTTTCCATCCGGGTGATGTCAGAGTCGGTGACGAAGGAGGCCCGCACCCGCAGCGGGTAGGGCGAGGTCTCCAAGCGCACGAAGCCCACACCCGCGCCCATGGCCGGGTCGGCACTGATCAAGTGGGCATTGCCGCCCCGCTCCCGCGCCCCCTCGCCAAGGATCATGTCCACCTGGGAGGGCTCATCCAGCCGGAGCGCGATCTTGTCGGGGAACAGGTTGCGCAGGTTCATCACCTCCTTGCGCGGGTCCTGCAATGCCGCCAGCACCGAGAAGCCGACCGCGCGCCCTTGACTCGTGAGGGTGGCCAGCGCGTTTTCAGCACGGCGGCGGACGTCGCGGTCAGGGTGGTAGGCGGTCAGGAACGCCACCTCGTCCACCACCACCGCGACGAACGGGTCATCGGTGGTGGGGGTGTGCTTGCGGACCTTCCCGGCGTAGCGGCCCGCGCGCTCCTGCATCTGCACGACGGCGTCTTCCAGCAGGCCCACGGCGGTTTCTGCGGTGTCGGCGTAGCGGGCGAACAGCCGCCGCCCGAGCGACAGTTCCATCCGCTTGGGATCGACCGCCCACACCTCGGCGACCCCGGCACGGATGGCGGGGAGCATGGCGCGGATCGCCGACCAGATCACCGACCCCTTCCCGGCCCCGGTCACCCCGGCGACCAGGATGTGCGTGCCGTGCAGCCGCATCCGCCACCACGACCCGTCCTCAGCGCGCCCCATCGGCAGCGCCGCCAAGTCCACCGCCTCCGGCACCGGCAGCGCCGGGATCACCCCCGACAGGGAGTCACCGCGCGGGAATTCCACGACCAGGCGGCGCGGCCCGTCGACCACCACCCGGCACGACGGCGCGTCGAAGCCGTGCGCCAGTGCGAGAACGCGCTTCTCCCACGCCTGCGGCGACGTGCCCTTGAGCATCCGCACCGACACCCGGTCGACATGCGGAGTGCACCGCACCCGGCCCAACCTGGGGAGGTACTGCCGGTCCTGGTAGAACTCCGCCAACCCGGCGACCACCATCACCGGCTGCCAGTGCCGCCGGTACACCCAGAAGCGTCGCCACAGCGCCAGCAACCGCCACCCGGCCAGCCGCAGGAACGACGCCCGCCACAGCCACCACCACACCACCAGGACGACCGGCACCAGGCCCGCGCCGACCAGCGACAGCCACCACGGATCGACCACGACCCCCACCGCCACCACGACGGCAAGGAGGCCGGTTGCAACCGGGTGCAGCACCACCGCGCCGACCACCCCGGCGATCAGCCGCCACACCCACACCACGATCACGAACACCGCCGGGGTCTTCACCACCGGACCGGCGAACCGCACCGGCTGCACGACCGACCGCGACACCAGCGGATCGACCGAATCCCCCGGGCGGGAATCCTGCCAGGACATAAGCTTGCAGACCTCTTCTCATCTCAGAGCAGGGAACAGAGGAGAGACACCAGGGGTGGCCCAGTGCGCCAACACCAGGCCACCCCGCCCGCACCGACCCGTCAGGCCGCGTCCTTCACCGGAGCCGCCCGACGAGCACCACCACCGCCGGGAGCCCGCACCCCGCGCGCCCGGAGCGAATACGCCACCCGCGACCGGCTCCCGACCTCCTCCACATACGGAGTGACGGTCATCTGCTCGAACTCCACCGGCCGGAACGGCAGCCCGCCCACCTCATCCGGCAGCGTCGGGCACACCTCGGCGGCGACCTTGACCTTCACCGACTTCGCCTTGCCGCGTGCGTTCGGGTCGGCATCGATCACCTCGACCGCCCACACCGGCAGCCCCGTCGCCTTGTCGATCTGCGGCCGCTTCGTCTCGAAGTCCGTCACCGCCTCCACACCCAGCGCGTACGCCCCGTGCGGGAACACGAACCCGAACTCCACCGGCACCGGACCCTGAATCGCCATATCGACCACCTCACATCATCAGCCGCTCATCCGCTTGATCGGACAAGTAGCTAGATCATATGCGACCACTCGACCGGACGAGTGGTCGAAGTGAGTGACGTGGGTCACTCAGGTGATGGTGTAGCTGTCCTCAAGCTCGTTCAGGTCCCCCGGCAACGTGATGTCGAGGGCGACGATCGGCTGACCGGCCGCGTCATAGACGGTCGCCACGATGCCCAGCACCGGCGACCCTGGCGCCAGACTCAGCGCGTCCGCCTCCTCGGACGTGGCCGCGCGAGCGCACAGCCGCTCGGTCACCCGCACCGGCCGCAGCTGCTTCAAGGCGAACAGGTGAGCCCGCACCGACACCGAAAGCGGCGCCGCCTGCCCCAGGTCGGTGCCGGCCGCCACGTCCAACGGCGCCCACACCGACACCAAGCGCCCCGACGCGCCTTCACCGTCCGCGCTCACCCGCCGCCGCAGCACCGCTGGCGCCCCGTCCGGAATCCCCAGCGCACCCGCCACCCGCGCCGGGACATCGGCCCGCCCGGCGAACGCAATCACGGTGCCCAGCGCCGACTCCGCCGCATCGTAGGCCGCCTCAGCGGTGCGCGCCCGATCAGACGGCTTGGTCGGGTCGCCCTTCACATACGAGCCCCGACCGTGCTCACGGTCGATCCACCCCTGCATCTTCAACATCTGCAAGGCCCGCACCACCGTGCTGCGCCCCGCCCCGAACTCCCGCACCAACTGGGACTCCGAGGGCAGCATGGCCCCGGGCGCGTACGTGCCGTCGGAGATCCGCCGCTGAATCGCCTGCACGATCCGCGCGTACTTGGGAGGCGCGAACTCCATCTCCGACATAACGACCGCCTGACGACTCTAGTACTCATGTGCACAAGCACCCTAACCCGCGCCCGGCCAACCTGTCAGGAGCACCCCGCATCAGGGCACCGGCAGCACCCGCCACCCCTCTTCCACCAGCTCCCCGTGCACCCGGTGGCCGACCTCGGGACGACGAACCGCACCGAACCCGTCCGCCAGCAGCGACACGATCCCCGGCCAGTACTGTTCACCCACCGCCGCAGGCCGGTCAGTCGGCGCTGTGCCGTCATCACGCACATCGATACGCACCCGATCGCCCTCGATCCCGACGAGCAGCCGCACATCGTGACCATCAGTGGTGTTGCGCAAGGCGTTCGCCACCAGCTCCGACGCCACCAGTTCGGCATCCCGCACCCGAGGATGATCCCGCAGCAGACACCCCACCACCCGCCGCGCCAACGGCACCGCCGCCGGAGTCGCCGGGAAGGTCAGCATCAATTCCACCCCGCTCACGCCTCCTCCCATCCATCCCAGCCGCGTTCCAACAGCTCCCGGACCGGGCCGGCCAGAAACCGGCGACGACCGCCAACAGTCCAGGTCGAGGGCAACCGGCCCTCCCGAGCCCACCGGTTCACCGTCTTCACATGCACCTTGAACAAGCCCGCCACCTCACTGGGCAGCAACAGATCAGGCAGTTCACCCGTCGACGTCACCGGCACCCGACGCGGCGGCAAGGCATCCGGGTGAAACCACCACTGGCCGCTCACGTTCACCGCCGCCAGCTCACCTGACGCGGCCAAGGCCACCAACTCACCCGGCTCATACCGAGTCCGCCGAGCCGCTAAGGACACACTGATCAGCACGTCACCCGACGCCATCACAACCCCACTCCACCACCGACGAACAACCGACAAGCCGCGCGACCGAGGCACCATCGGGAGGGGACACCCCGGCCGCGCGGCGGCACTTGGAAGGAGGCCCGGCGCCCGCTCTCCCACAGACACCGGACCCCCAGAAAGAGAGGCGGGTCGACGCCGCAGGGACAGGTACACAACGCCGACCCGCCAGCCGCCCGAGGCGGCACCCTCCGCGTCACCGCACCAGCGGCGCCCCAACCCGCACGCGAAGGGGAAGCCCTCAGCCCGGGCGAAGGGGTGCGTCACACACACCCGCGGCCAAGGGCACGACCACAGCTAGGAACGAGCGGACACCGCAGGCTCAAGCACCCGATCCACCCGCCGAGCGAACTCCCCCACCTCATCCACCGGCACCACCGGATCCAGATCCCCCACATCCCCCGGATCCGCATCAGGAGCCGGCGCCCACCACACGCACCACCACAACCGACCGCCATCCGCAAGATTCGGCCGCAGGGCAACCCGCTCCTCGCACACACCCCGCCACACCCGCAGCGTCAGACCCTCCGCCCGCAGCTCGTGATCGATCCCCCGCAGCCGCAGCGCCTCAGCCAGCTCCACCAGCGCCCCAGCAGCCGACACCGCCCCGGCCACGCTCACGCCGCACACCCCAACCGCGCCAGACCCGCGATGATCCGCTCGCCGAGTTCGTCACCCACGGGCATCGCCACCTCGGCCACCGGCCGCACCTTCTCCACCGGCCGACGCCGAGGCAACCGCGCCTCCAACACCGCCGACAGCTCCGCAGGGCTGTCCGCACACACCCAACCGCCCCGCGGTCCCCGACCCGCACCGACCGCCCACACCCGGCCCGTCACCGAACTACGCCACACCCGCCAACCCGGAAACGCCGCCCGGACCGCCACCAACTCACCCGAACCACCAGCACGACCCGCAGCCGACCCGACCGCACAACCCATGACACACCTCCGCCCTACTCGACCCGCCCGAACCCGCGACGACCCGCTTCCGGCGCCTCCACCGATCGCCATCACGCCGCAGCCCGCCCGGTCCCCCGACACGCCCAGCACTCATCACGACGCGACGTCGGAACACCCGCCATCCCAGGAAGCTGCACAACGACACCCCGCCGCTGATGCACCGTCTTCCAACCACGGCCACGACAGTTGCGGCAGGGGTTCGGCGTGGTGGGTTTCTCGGAGTGCTGCACGGAACGACGTCCTCTCGTAGCTGCGTCATCACGGGACACGCAGGCTACGGCGGCACGAAGCGTGCAACCCGAACTCTCAGTTCGGGTGAGCCGATAGTCCGGATCTACTCGAACAGCCCAATCCGGTTCGCAAGTGCCCGAACCTGTCGCGCATACGACGGTCGCGCCCGCTTCACCAGGCCGCGCACGAGGTCACGGGCCAACAGGTTGTACTTGAGGTCTTCCGGGCCTGTCTCTTCGGCGTTCAGCAGATGAACGAAGACGCCGGAGTCGTTGCGCCGTTGCTCGTAGCACCTGGCGACTTCCAAGGAGAAGGTCGTCTGCCGCTCGATCGACGCGGCCGATGTGGCATCGACGTCATCGGCAAGCCGGAGAGCCTCCGACGCCTCTCCGGTCTCCATTTCAATGCTTACGGCGTGGAGCTGCACGTTGGTGGGACCGAAGACGGTCCACATGACGTTGCCCTCTCCGACCTTCCGCGCAGCGGGTAGCGCGCGTTCGCGGAGATGGTCACGCGCCGCCCAATGGTCGCCGTTCCGGACCGAGGCGACGGCACTTGTGAGCCAGAGGGCACCTTGCATGGCGAGGCTTTCCCGGCTCTCCCCTGCCGTGCGCTTCAGATCCTCGATCGCACGAACAGCGGTTTCCTCAGCGCCATCAGGCGCGTTCTCATCATCTTGAGCCAGTAGGACGTGCGCGAGGTTCCACCGTGCCCCAGCGACCCTGATCGGGTCATCCGCTTCCTGAGCGGCCATGAGTCCGCGATCGGCGACCAACAAGGAGAGATCGACGCGCCCGATCCGCTTAGTGAACGTACGCAGCAAAAAGTACAGATCTGCTGCGATGCGAGACGCCTCACGACGTTGGTCAGCGGCTGCGCTCGAATCCCGTACTGCCGCCTGCACGTCCATGACAAGGTCGGGAAGAAGGGCCGACGACTCCGTATACCGATTCGGAGAGGACTGCCAAATCTGCCACGCGCTGTTGACTCGGTTCCGTAGTGACTCCAAGTCCACCGTTCCTGAACTTCCCTGACCACCACCCAGGATCAATGCCCGATTGATCGCCGAGGAGACCGGATGCGTCTCGCCGTCCTGTCGAATCGGCGACTCTCCCAGCAGCGAGGCCATCGGAACGTTCAAAATCCGCGCGAATTTATGCAACAGATTGATCGTCGGCGACTTCAAACCGCGCTCGATCTGCGAAAGATAGTCCTCGCTGACACCGGCAAGACCGGCGACCACAGCTTGCGTCTTCCTCTGACCGGTCCGGTAGAACTTGATGCGCTCTCCGACGGGAATCTCAGGCGTAGAACTCATCTCGCCGCTTCCTTGCTGATCATGATCCGACCGACAGGGCAAGGCCAAGCCAGTGCACCGAGCCGGGACACAGCCGACGCCGACTAGGGCACACTAGCCGCATGAGCAAGCTCCAACTGGTGCTGTGGGACATAGACCACACACTCATTGAGACCGGGGGCGTCGGCCGGGAGGTCTTCGGCGCCGCCTTCCAGGCCGCCACCGGTATACCCATGCGCGACATGGTCCACGCCAGCGGCCACACTGAGCCGCAGCTCTTCAGCGAGACGCTAGAGATGCACGGCATCGAGGAGCAGCCCCACCACTTCGAGACCTTCGCCCGCGTACAGGCCGAGGAGTACCACCGCCATGCCGGGGCGCTCCGATCCAGAGGACGCGTTCTACCCGGCGCCGCTTCCGCACTACGGCAATTGGCAGAACATCCGACAATCGTGCAGTCGGTATTGACCGGAAACACGCGTGCCGCCGCCATAGCAAAGCTACAAGCATTCGGAATCGCCGATGCTCTGGATCTTGACATCGGCGCCTATGGGGACGACAACACCGATCGCGCTGAACTGGTACGCATAGCCCAAGATCGGGCAGCAAGCAAACATAACGTCGAATTCGACCGCGAAAGTACCGTGCTAGTCGGCGACACAGTCCGCGATGTAGCCGCTGGACACGATGGAGGAGCACGAGTCATCGCAGTGACATCGGGATCGACCTCAGCAGACGAACTTCGTGAGGCAAACCCGGAAATTGTCGTTCCTGATCTGTCGGACGTAGTGGACACGCTAGTCAAGGACCACGACATTCGGCAGTCTTAAGCCAAGAAATCCAAGGAATCTGGGTGCCCAAACGGAGAACTCTTTACATTGTCGTGTGCGCAGCGGGCCCCGCAAGGCAAGTCAGTAGTTTGGTGGAACAAGCGCAACTGCGCGGATTTGATGTTCAAGTAATTGCAACACCAGCCGCTACAGACTTCATCGACATTGCAGCTCTAGAGGAACAGACCGGAAGACGTGTACGTAGCCGTCACCGAAGTCCGGGACAACCTAGGTCACCCAAGGCTGACGCCGCCATCATCGCCCCGGCAAGCGCCAACACGATCAATAAGCTCGCCAACGGGATAGCAGATAACTACGCACTCGACGTACTAACCGAGTTGATCGGCATGGGCGTCCCAGTGGTTATTCTCCCGTTCGTTAACACCGCACTAGTCAATCGCCATCCATTCGATAGAAGCGTAAATACGCTTCGCCGGGAAGGTGTGACCGTACTGATTGAAACCGAAGCCTTCAGACCCCATGAACCTGGAACAGGACAAGGGAAGCAGGACGAATTTCCATGGGAACTAGCACTCGAATCGGTGACGACCGAAAAGGAAGGTTGAATTACACATCAGCGTGACAGCCTAGATCAATCAATTCTATTTGACCACAGGCAGCCCCAGTGGGGTCTATTTCTTTTCTTTCTTTTTTACTCGCTCCTTTATTGTAAAACTGTCCAACACTCCATACGTTGCCACTAGGGCCACAAAGGCGCAAGCCACACCTAGAAGCCAACTCCACCAAACCCCTTGCCCAAAGAGGAAGATCGAAGAATATCCAAATGCAACCGCGAGGATAATAGCAAAAACTCCGAGGCCCACCTCTCTACTTCCGGTCTCCTCCCGAGCCCGGAGCCTCGCAGCCTGCCATTCGACATGCTGCATTATAGATGCACGCGCGTCGCTATTCTCAGGCAACTCCTTCAATAGCTCGATATCGTGCCGCAGGTTTCTGCGTATTCTGCTTTGACCGAGCAGCATAGGCACGATTGCCGCAATTCCAGGTATCAGCGCCGATAGCAATGCAGCAATGCTTGACACATTCACGGCCATATATTACACAGCCAGAAAGGGCGAAGTTGCCGAATCCGGCTGTACTGGATCAAGCGCGACGGCGCTCCGCGCCGTCGCGGCCGCCCGCTCGGCGGGCTGCGGGCTGGCGCCCGGTCCCGCCGAGCGAGCGGGTGGCGACGTAGGCCGTGGCGCTTGATCAGTTGCCGATATACGGACGCGTGGCGGAGCTGCGCCGCGTATGCCGGGCGTTGCGGTCTGGCCCATGGATCAGCTGATGGCGTTCCCCCTGGGGGCCTTGCCGGCCCCCAGGCCCCCGGCTGCCCAGGACGACCCGTCTCGGCATTGGTCCCTGTCCCCGGTTCTCGCCGTAGCCGAGCCGGGCCGCCCTGGTTCTGGGCGTCGGTGAGGTGGCGGCAGGAGGAGAAGCGCGCCCAATGGCGCGTGTGACGATGCTTTCGGCGTGCCCCACACGTGCCCCACGGGGCGGGTGATCATGGGGAAATGCGGGGAATCACGGGGTGATCGTTAGTGTCGCCACAGGTCAGCGTGTTGGCTGGTCACCGAGTTTCGCGGGGATCGACTTCCCAAGCTGATAACGCGGGTTCGATTCCCGCCATCCGCTCTCACGACGAAGCCAGGTCAGACGGTGGTTACTGGCGACCTGGGCCTTGTCATTTGGCGGCGGGAACGGGGCCGTGTGCCAGTTCCGTGGCACACCGCGGCATGCGGGGATGCGTGGTCCGGGGCAGTGCGCTTGACCTCCTTCGTCGGTGCCAGCCACGTGCACGGATCGACGCGCTTCGCCGATGGTCAGCGCGACGGGCTGCGCCCGTAGGTGAGGCGGCGGAGGATGGATTCCGTGGGGCCGCGGTTGCCGGTGCGGCGCATCCAGTCGGCCAGGGCGACCGAGAGGAGCCAGGTGGCGATGGCTATGCCGTAGGTGGCGGCGATGCCCATGTCGGCGCTCAGGTCGAGGGTGAAGGGGTAGAAGAGGGCGACGAAGACGACGGACTGGAACAGGTAGAAGGTCAGTGAGCGCTGGCCGAGGGCGGCCAGGGCGGTGGTGACGGGGCCGGGGCGGCGGGCGAGGGGGATGGCGGCCAGGCCGATGGCGGCGGCGATGGCGATGCCGCCGGCGTTGCCGGCGAGGGTGTGGGCGGTCATCGCGGCCCAGGCGAGCGGGGTGGAGTCGGTGGTCCACAGGCCGGTGTGCAGCAGGGTGGCGGGCAGGCGGCCGGTGAGGGAGGCCGCGATGCCGATGACGGCGACGCGGCGCAGCAGCGCGGTGTGGCGTTCGGGCTCGTCCAGGTAGCGGCGGCGGGCGGCCCAGATGCCGAACAGCATGCCCGGGACGACCGCGACGACGGAGACCAGGGTGTCCAACGGCCAGGGCGCGGCGTTGGTGACGACGTGGGTCAGGTAGTCGTCGGCCATGAACTCCGCGAGGGTCATCGGGGTGCCGTCCGCGGCGAGGGTCAGGGCCACCATGCCCTGCCAGGCGACCATGAGGGTGGCGGGCACCAGGGTCAGCGCGGCCGTCCACATCAGCACCGCGTCGCGGGTCCGTACCAGTGCCGCGAACAGCAGCAGGGTGGCGCCGTAGGCGGCGATGATGTCCAGCGTCACGAGCAGTGCCGCGTGCAGGAAGCCGATGACCAGGAGCCACCAGCCCCGGCGCCGCAGCAGTCTGCGCACGTCGGTCCAGTCGCCGCCGCGTGACAGGTGCCGTTCGGCCAGCTGGCCGAGGCCGTAGCCGAAGAGCAGGACGAAGAGGGTGCGGGCCTGGTTGTCGGCGAGCAGGTGCTTGCAGAACTCGGCCGCGGCGTTGAGGGCGGCCGGGCCCCGGTCGAAGTCGGCGATGAACGCCGGGGCGTGCGCGATGGCGATGGCCAGCAGCATGAAACCGCGTGCCAGGTCGGGCGCGAGGGATCTCTTGGTGGCGTCCGTGGACGCATACGAGGCAGCAGCCACATTCATGGTGCCAGTATGACACATATTGACGTCATTAAGACGTCAAAACGGCTCCGTGACGTCAGATGTGCTCGTCCCCGGGGCGCCGCCCGCCGTCCCGGCGCGGTGTGAGCGGGCGACCGGCGACTGCTCACCACCGCGCGGCCGCGGCACCGCCCGGGTACGGGCGGGCCCGAGGCGGCGGTCATCCCCGCGCCGGGGCGGCGCGTGCGGCGAGGGTGAGCAGGGCGCCGGCGGCCAGTGCCGCGGCGGACGCCGTCGCGGTGGCGGGCAGGGAGGCGGCCGCCGCCGTCACCAGCAGCGGGGACAGGGCGGCGCCCAGGAAGAGCCAGAAGGTGTAGAGGGCGGTGACGGTGCCGCGCAGCTCGGGCGCGTGGCCGCTCAGGGTCTCGATCATGGCGGGCGCGGCGACGGACACCGCGGCGGCGATGGCGAACAGGCAGACGGTGACGGCGGTGCGGCCGTCCGCGGGCCCGGCCAGTGCGGCGCAGGCTCCGGCCGCGACGGCGAAGGCGCCCACGAGGCGGACCCGGGCCGGGATCCTGCCCAGTACCGGCGTCGCGAACGCGGCCCAGACCAGGGCGGGCAGCGCGCTGGCGCGCATCGCGGTGAGCTCGTGGGCCGGGAAGGAGCCGGAGGCGCCGGCCGCCGTGTAGAGCGCGATGAAGGGGCCGAGTACCGCCGAGGTCGCCACCAGGAGCAGCAGGACGGGGCCGCGCCGCAGCAGGGTCCACAGGGCGGCGAGCGGCCGGGCGCCACCGGAGCCGGGTGCGGGAGCCGGGAGCACGACGGCCGCGGCCGCGGCCGCGACGGCCAGCAGCGCGGCGGCGCTGAGGCCGAAGAACCAGCGCCAGGAGGCGTGGTCCACGGCGAGCTGCGCCAGCAGCTGGCCGATCACCGCTGAGGCGAGGAAAGAGCTGGTCAGGATGGTCACCGCGGCCACGCGCCGCGGCGGGGCCAGCCGTGTGCCGAGGTAGGCGAAGGCGGCGGGCGCGAAGGCTGCCGCCGCCAGCCCCTGGCCGACGCGGGCGGCGATCAGCCAGCCGAAGGAGGCGGCCGAGGCAGCCAGGGCCGTCATCGCGGCGAGGCCGAGCAGTCCGGCCAGCATGGTCCGGCGCGGACCGAAGCGGTCGACCGCGGGCCCCCACAGGATGAATCCGGCCGCGTAGGCCACGCCGAAGGCGCTCTGCAGCAGGCCGACGGCGGCGGTATCGACGTGGAGGTCGGCGCTGATCTGGGCGAACAGTGCGATGGAGCCGTAGAGCTGGGAGAGCAGCACGACCGACGCGACGGCCGTGAAGGCGGCGGTGGACGCGAAGGGGGCGGTGCGGGGAGGAGTGGGTGTCTCGGTCACGCGGCGACCGTACAACCAACTGGATGGTTGGAGCAACCAACCGGATGGTTGCATCCAGGTGTCCCGCGCCCCTAGACTTCGGCGGCATGGCCGACACCACCGCGACCAGACGCGCCCTGCTCGACGCCGGGCGCGCCGAGTTCGTCCGCCACGGGCTCGCGGGCGGGCGCACCGACCGGATCGCGGCGCTGTCGGGCGTCAACAAACAGCGGATCTACGCCTACTTCGGCAGCAAGGAGGGCCTGTTCACCGCCGTCATCACCGACGCGCTGAACGACCTGCTCGAGGTCGTGCCGCTGCCGGAGGACGCCGGGAGCGCGGGCGAACTGGCCTCCCGGTACGTCGAGGCCGTGAGCGGCTACCACCGCGCCCACCCCGACCTGCTGCGCCTGCTCCAGTGGGAGGCCCTCGAACTGCCGCCCGAGCACGGCCGCACCGCCGAACGGGCCGCCAAGTACCGCGGCAAGGTCGACGGGCTCGCCCGGCGGCTCGGCATCCCCCCGGACCAGGCCGCCCCGCTCCTGTTCGGCCTGGTCGGGCTGGCGGCCTGGCCGCACGCCGTCCCCCAGCTCGCCGCCCTGGTCTTCGGCGAGGACGCCGCCACCGCCAGCGGGCGCGCGAGCGCCTGGGCGAAGGAGGCCGCCGCGGCGATCGTGCCCGAGCGGCCGTGACGGGACCGGCGCAGCGGGGACAACCGGGGTGCGGTCTCGGCGCCGTGCGCGCCCGCCGTGCCGGCGGACGGCGAGGGTGCCGGCTGTTCGGTCCGAAGTCGCGTCGAGCCGGGTGTGGGCAGATGCTGTCGGATTTCGTCACAGCGTGCTCGCGGACGCTACCGGGGGCGCGTCGGCCCGAGTGCGTGGACCGGTGGACGTGGTCCGTGGCGGCGCCGTGACGCGGCCGTTTCACGGGCAGGCGGCGCTCGGGCGACGCGAGCGGCGCCCGGCGGCGGCCGACGTCGGCGAGGCGCGCGGAGTTCGACCGCGCTGGTCCGGTCGGGAAGTCCTTCGGGGTCGACGGAAGGGGTGGGGGCCGTTCCGTCTGACCTGGCCTTGCTTCGTTCGCGTTCCGGGAACGTCGCGGCGAGCCGCATTGAGGCGGCTGCTCTCGGATTTCGCCACGATGCGCGCTCGCGCACGCTGCCTTGGGGGCGGCCCCGGTGGGCGGCCGGTGGACGCCGACCGGTTCTGAAGTGCTTCGAGGGTCGACGCCGGAGTCAGGGGTGTCTTCCGGCTCACCTGACCTCTTTCCGTTCGCGGGAACGTCGCGTCGGGCCGGGCGCAGCCGGATGCTCTCGGATTTCGCCGCGGCGAGCTCGCGGACGCCGCCTCGGGGGCGTCGGCCTTGGTGAGCGGACCGGTGGACAGCGACCGTGGCGGCACCGGGACGCGGCTTGTTTCGCGGGCAGGCCGTGCTCGGGCGACGCGAGCGGCGTACGGCACGGCGCCGGCTGGCCGGGGCCGCCGCCCGGGCGGCCGACATCGGCGACGCGCGCCGGAATTCGACCTCGGTGGTCCGGTCCCCGATGTCCTCCGGGGGTCGACGGCGGAGGCAGAGGCCGTCCCGCCTCCCGTCCAGGCCGGCGCCGGGCTCATGTCCCCGGCGCGCGGCGCCTTGCCCGGTGGGTGGGGTCCGACGCTCAGTTCCCCGCCGGCGCCGGGGCTGCCGCCGGTCCGGCCGGCTGCTCGGGTTCGAGTACGAAGACCGGGATCACGCGGTCGGTCTTCTCCTGGTATTCGGCGTACGGCGGATAAGCGGCGACCGCGCGCCGCCACCACTGGGCCTTCTCGTCGCCGGTGAGTTCGCGGGCCGTCAGGGCCTGGCGTTCGGGGCCGTCCTGGAGCTCCACCCGCGGGTCGGCCTTGAGGTTGTAGTACCAGACCGGGTGGTGCGGGTAGCCGCCCTTCGAGGCCACGGCCGCGTAGCGTCCCTCGTGCTCCACGCGCATCAGCGGAACCTTGCGGATCCGGCCGCTCTTAGCGCCGCGCATCGTGACGATGACGACCGGCAGGCCGGTGTCCCAGAGCGTTGTGCCCTGGGTGCCGCCCGAACTCTCGTACAGCTCGACCTGTTCACGCACCCACTGCGCCGGACTCGGGCCGTATTCGCCGTCGAGAGGCATCGCGTTCACTCCATTGCCGTGGACGGATTGTGTCGGGCCAGTCCAGCACAGGCCGTGCGCGGAAGGGAGACCGCCGTCCCGCTCCGCCTTCTCCTGAGCGGCCTGCCTTGCCTCGGTCGCAGAACCGAGTCCCGGTCGGGCACGCGCGCAGATGGTGCGGGTGCGCACGTGGAAAACCGGTCGCGCCGCGGCGGGGGCTCGTGTTCGGGTGGGCGGCATGGCCGAACTCCGTACCGACCGACTCGTCCTGCGCCGCTGGCGTGACTCCGACCTCGGACCGTGGGCGGCGATGAACGCCGATCCGCTGGTGCGGGAGCATCTGGGCGAAGTGCTGACCCGTGAGCAGAGCGACGCCTCCGTGGCGCGGTTCGAGGCGGACTTCGAGCGGCGCGGATACGGGTGGTGGGCGGTCGAGGTGCGGGACACGGGGGCGTTCGTCGGCTTCGCGGGCCTGGACCGGGTGGAGGACCACATGCCCTTCGCCGGGGTGGAGATCGGCTGGCGGCTCGCCCGCGCGGCCTGGGGCCGCGGCTACGCCACCGAGGCCGCGCGGGCCGTCCTGGCCTACGGCTTCGGCACGCTCGGGCTCGCCGAGATCCTCGCCGTGACGACGGCCGCCAATGCGCGCTCGCAGGCGGTGATGCGCCGGATCGGCATGCGTCCGGCCGGCTCCTTCGACGATCCGGCCGCGCCCGAGGGGCCGCTGCGTCCGAACGTGCTGTACCGCATCGCCCGTGGCGAGTGGGGCTGACCGGCGCGGGTTCAGCGGTTGGTGAAGGCCAGCTGCACGCCGAGGGCGGCGAAGGCGCCGGCGAAGGAGCGGCGCATCCAGGTGACGATCTTCGGGCGGCTGATGACGTGGGTGCGGATGGCGGCGGCGAAGGCGCCGTAGGCGATGAACACGACGAAGGTGAGCAGCATGAACACCGCGCTGAGCTGCGCCATCTGCTGGAAGGCGCTGGTCTCGCCGGGGCTGACGAACTGCGGGAGGAAGGCGAAGAAGAAGATCGTCAGCTTCGGGTTGAGGATGTTCACCAGGATGCCGGAGGTGATCACCCGCAGCGCGGACGAGGGGGCGCCGTCCTGCTCGACGGTGAGGGCGCCCTTGTCGCGCAGGGTGGTCCACGCCATGTACAGCAGGTAGGCGACGCCCAGGTACTTGATGACCTGGAAGGCGAGCGCGCTGGTGTGCAGCAGCGCGGCCAGGCCGGTGATGGCGGCCACCATGTGCGGGATGATCCCGAGCGTGCAGCCGATCGAGGCGACCACACTCGCTCGCGCACCGCGCGACAGCCCGGCCGACATGGTGTAGAGCACGCCCGTGCCCGGGGTGGCGACCACGATGAGCGATGTCAGCAGGAACTCGATGCTCACGGCGGGCCTCCCGGCGTCGGTCTCGATCGGTGCGCGCGGCATGGGGTCCGTCCGCCGTGCGACACGCACACTACTCCGGTGCGCTGACATCGCCGTAGCGGGTTTTCGGTCGGTGCGGGCGGGGGCGGGCTGAGGGCCGCGGGACGCCTCGCGCAAGCCCCTTCCCCAGGCTGTGGACAATCGGCGCCCCGGGGCGCCGATTGTCCACAGCGGCGTGACGGGCCCTTTCGGCGCCTTGGGAACGGCGGGAGAATGGTGTGCAAGGGGTCTCCCCCTACGTCGGGCGCCGACGGCGGTAGGGGTGGTGTGCCGCTCATGCGGGGCGGCGTGCGGAGCACGGCGGGGCCGTGGTGCTCGCTGATGGGGCGTTGGGTGGTGGGGCCTCAGGTGGTGGCATGCGTGCGTCGGGTGCGGCGTGCGCGGCCGCACGGACGGATCGACGGGTAGCGGCTCTTGGCCCCGATCTATCGATATGGCTATTCAGCCGTACCCAGGTGAACGATCCGTTATCCGTCCGCCGATCGTCCGGTCCGATCAGGCGTCAGCCCCCTACTCGACGACCTCCGCGACGCTGACGAGGAAGTAGCCGCCGAGGATGGCGCTCTGGACGATGACGGTGTAGGAGTCCTCGTCGTGGCGGAGTACCGTGCGTTGGTCGGCGCCGCGGGGGCGGGCGGGTACGTGGCCGCGGGCCAGGTGGAGGGCGGCCGCGCGGGCCTCGGCGCGGGTGGGGTAGCCGTCGCGGGCCTCCGCCGCGATGTGGCGGTGGCGGTAGCGTCCGATGCTCTCGTCGATCACGACGGTCCAGCGCGCCTGACCACTCACGATGCCTCCATGTTCGTTGCCCCGTCGACCGCTGGCGACACGGCGGTGAGACCCCGGGACGCGGCGGCCGGGTTCCGGCCGCTTCCGGCACGGGCCGGGGACGGCCGGACGGGCGCGGGGAGGTTTAGGCCGCTCGGGCGGGGCCCGGGACCAGGGCCGGGGTGGTGCCAGGGGCGGGCGCGTGGCCAGTGCAGGGCTGGACCGAGGCCGAGACCGGGGCGGCGCGGAGCGGGGTTGGGCCCGGTGCAAGAGGCCGGGCCGCGCGGGACTGGGTTCGGGGCCCGGTGCCGGAGGCGGGACCCGGCCGGTGCAGGGGCGGCCCGCGGCGGTGCGGGCGGGATGGCGCATGCTGTGGGCATGGACGCGGACGATGCCAGAGCGGTGCTGCTGCGGGAGTTCGGTGCCGAGGACGGGAGCTTCCTGATCCGGCTGCGCGCGGACCTGGCCTGGGACCGGGCCGCCTTCACCCGGCTGGAGCGGGCGATGCGGGCCGTCTGCGCGGACAGCGCCGGGGACGAGCTGCTGGACCGCCGACTCGCCGAGGGCTTCTACCACCTGGCGACGTGGGTGGGGCCGTGGACCTCGCATCCGGACTTCCCCCGTCCGTCCCCCGCGGAGTACTACGACGCCTGCCTGGAGCGGCTGGGCGACCTGGCCGACTGGTACTTCCGCGGCGAGCACGCCTATGTCGAGCCCCACACCTGGCCCGAGCTCTGAGAACTCACCCGGAGGTACCCGTGTCGCAAGCCCCCTCGCCCGACCGGCCGGCCGCCCGTCCCGACACCCTGTTCGCCTACGGCACGCTGCGCTTCCCGGCGGTGCTGCGGGCGCTGCTGGACCGGGTGCCCGCGCACGAGCCCGCGCGGGTGGCCGGGTGGCGGGCGCTGGCGCTGCCCGGACGCGTCTACCCGGTGCTGGCGGCGGGCGGCGGTACGGCCGAGGGGCTGCTGCTGCACGGGCTCACTCCGCCCGAGTGGCGGGTGGTCGACGCCTTCGAGGACGCCGACCTCTACGACCTGCGCCGCCTCACCACGACCGACGGACGGCACGGCTGGTGCTACGTGTCGCTGCCCGGGGTGGTGGCCGGGCCCGAGGCGTGGTCGGCCGAGCGCTTCGCAGCCGTCCACCTGCCCGGCTACGTCGAGCACTGCGCCCAGTGGCGCGGTGCGTTCGAGCGGGGGACGCGGCCTGAGGCCGCCGCGCGGACCGCCGGTGGCGGCCGCGCCGGCCGGCGGCCGGACGGGGGCCGTCCGGCCCCGTCGACGCCTCCGGCGCCGTCGTAGGGGGAGCCCCCTTGCACACCATTCTTCCTGGTGCCGGGCGTCGGGGAAAGCCCGGCCCTGTGGGCTGTGGATCGACCGGGCGTCGGGCGGGCGTCGTCCACAGCTTGGGGACACGGGCTCGCGTCCGGGGGCGGTTTGGCCGCGCGCCGGGTGCGCCGACGCGCCGCCCTACGGTCCACCGCACCCCCTGGGCTGCGGGAAGGCGGTGGAGGCCGATGGTTTCCCGCATGGTGGGGCGGGTGTGCGCTCCGTAGCGTTCGGGCATGCTCTCAGAAATCGGACAGGATCTCGCGCACGCTTCGCACGGGCCGGCGGCGGTCGCGGCGCCCGGCTCGGGTGGACTGATGGACGGCCTGGTGGACAGGGTCGTCGGGCTGATGGAGACGCTGGGCGGGCCCGGTGCGGCGCTGGCGATCGCCCTGGAGAACATCTTCCCGCCGATCCCCAGCGAGGTGATCCTGCCGCTGGCCGGGTTCACCGCCAGCCAGGGCGAGATGAGCCTGTTCGGCGCGATCGCCTGGACCACGGTGGGCTCGGTGGTGGGTGCGATGGCGCTGTACGGGATCGGGGCGCTGCTGGGGCGGGAGCGCACCCGGGCGCTGGCGGCGCGGATCCCGCTGGTGAAGCTGAGCGACATCGACCGGACCGAGGCGTGGTTCGCCCGGCACGGGGTGAAGGCGGTGTTCTTCGGCCGGATGGTGCCGATCTTCCGCAGTTTCATCTCGGTTCCGGCCGGGGTCGAGCGGATGCCGATCCCGGTCTTCCTGCTCTACACCGCGCTCGGCAGCCTGATCTGGAACACCGTGTTCGTCATGGCCGGATACCTGCTCGGCGAGAACTGGCACCTCGTGGAGGAGTACGCCGGGCTGTTCTCCCGCGGCGTGCTGGTGGCCGCGGCCCTGGCCGTCGCCTGGTTCGCGGTGTCGCGGCTGCTGGCGGCCGGACGGGAGCGGCGGCGCCCCGCGCACCGTGAGACGCGCCGCGGGTCCGGGGCGGACGCGTGAGCCGCCGGTACCTGTGGCTGCTCGCCGGGACGGCCGTCTCGCTGCTGGCGGTGCAGGGGCGCTGGGACGTGCCGGCGGCCGCATGGGTGTACCCGGCGCTGCTGCTGGTGTTCAGCCGGGGCGCCGCAGCGGTGCCCGGAACGCTCGGGATCTGGGCGTCGTCGACGGCCGCCATGGCCTTCTGGCTGGTCAACGCGGAGCAGTCGAACCCTCTGGTGCTCGCCCTCGCCGTGCCGCTCGGCTCGGCGCAGGCCGTCCCGTACCTGGTCGACCGGCTCGTCGCGCCCCGCCTGGCGGACCGCCCGCGCACCGCCTGGGCGGTCACCCTGGTGTTCCCGCTGGCCAAGGTCGCGGTGGAGTTCGCGATCGCGTCGGCCACCCCGTTCGGGGTGCTCTACGGCGTGCTCGGCGCCACCCAGTCGGGCAATCTGCCGCTGATCCAGGTGGCGTCGGTGACCGGTGTGTACGGGGTGAGCTTCCTGGTGGCCTGGGCGGCGTCCGTCGCGGCGCTGGTCTGGGCGCGGCGCGGCGCGGGGCCGGGCCCGCGGCGGACCGCCGCCGTGTGCGCGGCGGTGCTGCTCGCGGTCCTCGCCGCCGGGGGCGCCCGCCTGGCGCTGCTGCCGTCGACGGGGCCGACGGTGCGGGTGGCCGGGGTGAGCGCGTCCCGCGCCGCCTGGGAGGAGATGGCCGGCGGGCTGGCGGCCTTCGGCTCCGTGCCGGAGATGGCGGCGGCGGGACCGGAGCGGATGCGCGCGGTCTTCGGCCCGGTCAACGACGACCTGATCGCGTCGACCGAGCGGGAGGCCGCGGCCGGGGCGCGCCTGGTCGTCTGGGCGGAGTCGGCCGGGCTGACCATGGGCGACGACGCCGGGCACCTGCTGGACCGGGTCCGGGAGGTGGCGCGGCGGCACGGCGTGTACGTGCAGTCGGCGCTGACCGTGTACACGGGCGCCGAGCCGTACGTGCGCAACCAGACCGTGCTGGTCGGGCCGGACGGTGCGGTGGAGTGGACCTACGACAAGGCGCACCCGGTGCCGGTCCTGGAGCCGTACCGGGCGGGCGACGGGGTGGTTCCGGTGCACGACGGCCCGTTCGGGCGGCTGTCCGGGATCATCTGCTACGACGCGGACTTCCCTGACCTGTCGCGGCAGGCGGGGGCCCAGGGCGTGGACGTGATGCTGGTGTCGGCCAACACCTGGGCGGGCATCGCCGAGCTGCACGCGCGGGGCGCGCTGTTCCGGTCGGTGGAGAACGGCTTCGCCATGGTCCGCCAGGCCAACCGGGGCGTGTCGGTGAGCTACGACCCGCTCGGCCGCACTCTGGCGCGGGTCGACTACTTCCGCACCGACCGGCAGACGATGGTGGCCGAGGTGCCCACGCGCGGAGTGCGGACCGTGTACGGGGCGGTGGGCGACGTCTTCGCCTGGCTGTGCGTGGCGGCGACCGCCGCGCTGGCCGCGGCCGCCGCCCGCCGCCGCGGCGCGGCGCCCTCGGCGGCCGCCCCCGAGCGGATCGGCGCCTGCGGGTAGCCCGTCGCGGTGCCCGGCGCCCCGGCGGCGCTCCCCCCGGGGGCGCCGCCGGGGCGGGGGCGGGAGAAGGGGCCGGTGGTCCGGTACCCGGCACCGGACGGACGCGCCATCCGGATCCACCGCCCTGTGGACAAGGCGCCGGCCGCCCGGCCGCCCGTCCACAGATCCCACCGCCCGCCTCGTCCCAGCCCGTCGACACGGAAGAATGGAAACCGGGGGGTCCCCCGACCCGACGGCCGACTTCGGGGCGTCCCGGCCGTGGGAGCCCTGCTCACCGCCTGTGCACGGCGCCTCGGCCGCCCGGCCGCCGGTCTCACCCCCGGCCGGCAGGCGCGTACCGCACCGGTCGGACCGGCGGGCCGGGCGGACCCGTCCCGCTGGGGAGCCGCCGCGCGCCCTTCCGGTCCGGACCCGGGACGTCCCCCAACCGTCGCGGGTCCGGACCGGCCGGCTCGCGCGGGCGCGCCGTCCGGGCCGCCCTGCCGGACCGGCGGGCTCAGGACCCCAGGTAGCGCAGAACCGCGAGCACCCGGCGGCTGTAGCCGGTCGTGTGGCTGAGGCCGAGTTTGTCGAAGACGGCGTTGGCGTGCTTCTCCACGGCGCTCTGCGAGATGTGCAGCTGGGCGGCGATGGAGGCGTTGGTCTGGCCCTGCGCCATGTGGTCGAGCACCTCGCGCTCGCGCGGGGTGAGCCGGGCCAGCGGGTCGGTGTGGGTGGTGCGGGCCAGCAGGCGCCTGACGACCTCGGGGTCGAAGGCGGCGCCCCCCGCGGCGACGCGCTCCAGGGCGTCCAGGAACTCCTCGACCCGCACGACGCGGTCCTTGAGCAGGTAGCCGACGCCGTCGGCGGGGCCGGTGAGCAGTTCGGTGGCGTAGCGCTTCTCCACGTACTGCGAGAGCACGAGCACGCCCACGTCCGGCCAGCGGCGGCGGATCTCCAGCGCGGCCCGCAGGCCCTCGTCGGTGTGGGTGGGCGGCATGCGCACGTCCACGACCGCCACGTCGGGGCGCTGCTCGGCGACGGCGGCCAGCAGGGCGCCGGCGTCGGCCACCGCGGCGGCCACTTCGTGGCCCTCGTCGGCGAGCAGCCGGGCGAGACCTTCGCGCAGCAGGGTGGAGTCGTCGGCCAGGATCACGCGCACGGAGTACTCCCATGGACGGCGGTCGCGCCGGCCGGTGCGGTCCGGCGCGGCCCGGGCGGGCCCGTCAGCACGGCAGCTCCGCGGTGACGGTGGTGGGGCCGCCGGGCGGGCTGTGCACGGCGAAGGCGCCGTCCACCGACGCCACCCGGCGGGCCAGCCCGGACAGGCCGCCGCCCGCGGGGTCGGCGCCGCCCACCCCGTCGTCGCCGACCCGGACGGCGACGCGGCCGTCCCGCTGGGTGACGTGCACGGTGACGAGGGCGGCCGAGGCGTGCTTGGCGGCGTTGGTGACGGCCTCGCTGACCACGAAGTAGGCGACGGTGTCGATCCGGTTGGCCGGGCGGTCGGGCACGTCGGAGTGGATCCGCACCGGGACGGACGCGCGCTCGGCCAGTGCCTCCAGGGCGGCGTTCAGCCCGCCGTGGTCGAGCGCGGCCGGGAAGACGCGCCAGGACACCTCCTTGAGCTCGCGCAGGGCGCGCTCGGACTCCTCCAGGGCGCGCCGGTAGAGCGCGTCGGCGCGCTCGGGGTCGGGGCTGCGGCGGGCGCGGCCGAGCAGCATGCCGAGTGCGACGAGCCGCTGCTGGACGCCGTCGTGCAGGTCGCGCTCGATCCGGCGCCGCTCGTCGGTGAGGTCGTCCACCACGTCGGCGCGGCTGGTGGCCAGCTCGGCGACCCGGCGTTCGAGGAGTTCGCGCGGGTCGGGGCCGAGGAAGCGCCGGGCGAGCCGCCGCTCCAGCGCGACCACTCCGGCGATGCCCTGGAGCACGAGGTAGGCCAGCACGACGCCGACGGCGGCGAAGTAGCCGACGATCGCCGGGCTGGGGGCGATGCCGTCGGCCCGGTGCCCGGACAGCCACAGCGCCAGGACGCCCAGGCCGGTGCCGGCCCCCCACACCAGCAGGAACAGCACCGCGCCGCCGAGCAGCCCGACGGGGACGCGGGCGGCCAGGTACGCGCCCGCGCGGCCGCCCTCGGGGAGGGCGGCGGCACCGGGGTCGGCGTAGTAGTAGGCCAGCCTGCGCCGGTCCAGGTCGACGAGGGCGCCCGCCGCCGCCCGCAGTGCGCGCAGCACCGCGCGGTGCGGGCGCGGCCAGGCGGCGGTGAGCAGCAGCGGCACCGCCCCGGCCGGCAGCAGCACCGCTCCGGCGAGCGCGCTGAGCAGGCCGAGCGCCAGTCCGGCCGGCCAGAGCAGGCGGCTGAGCGCCCGGCGCCGGAACGCGCGGCGGTCCGCCGCCTGTCCGGGCGGCCTGGCTGCTGGGGGCACCCCGCCACTCTAGGGACGGCTCCGCCCCGGCGCCATGCGGAAAGCCGCAGGTCCGGGCACACCCCGGCAAATGGACCTGAATATTAGTTGAGGTCTTGCTAGGCTGTGGACATGCCGCAACTTCCCGAGTCCGTCCACGAGCTGTCCGTCGGCCAGCTCGCCGCCCGCAGCGGCGTCGCCGTGTCGGCGCTGCACTTCTACGAGGCCAAGGGCCTGATCAGCAGCCGCCGCACCGCCGGCAACCAGCGGCGCTACGCCCGCGACACCCTGCGCCGGGTCGCTTTCATCCGCGCCTCGCAGCGGGTGGGCATCCCGCTCGCCGCGATCCACGACGCCCTCGACCGGCTGCCCGACGGCCGCACCCCCACCCGGGGCGACTGGATGCGGCTGTCGGAGGCGTGGCGGGCCGAACTCGACGACCGCATCGAGCAGCTGCGCCGGCTCCGCGACGACCTGACCGACTGCATCGGCTGCGGCTGCCTGTCGCTGGGCCACTGCAAGCTGTCCAACCCGCACGACCACCTCGGCATCGGCGGCGCGGGCGCACTGCTGCTCGTCCCGCCGCGCTCGACGGCGCCGGCGGGCAACACCGCGAGCACCGCCACCATCACCGCCGAGCCGCAGGCGGCCGAGGAGCAGTGCGTCCCCTGCCCCGAGGGGCCGGTGGCCGACTGCCCGGACTGCGAGGCGGGCGAACCGCACTGACCGGGCCGGGCCGGGGGCTCAGCCGCTCGCGTGCGCCGCGCCGGGCCGCGCGGATCCGGCCTCGGCCTCCGGCCGGTTGATCTCGGCCCACACCTCGTCCAGCGAGAGACCGAGCACCTCGGCGATGGCCGCGATGGTCGGGAAGGCGGGGGTGGCCACCCGGCCGGACTCGATCTTGCGGAGGGTCTCGGGTGAGACGCGGGCGTCGAGCGCGGTCTCCAGCAGCGAGCGCGCCCCCCTGGCCCGGCGGAGGAGGGCGCCCAGGCGCTGTCCGCGTTCGACCTCGGCGGGAGTGAGCGGCAACCTGACCATGGCTCGGATTCTAGTACCGGGATAATATGACCGGGATAGTTATTGGAAGCAAGGAAGGCGCCGCATGATCGAGATCCTGAACCCCACCGAGCTCGCCCGGGCGAAGGACACCGGCGCCCTGGTCGCCGACATCCTGCACACGCTGAAGGGGCGCAGCGCGGTCGGCACGAACCTGCTGGACATCGACCGGTGGGCCCGGGCCATGATCATCGAGGCCGGGGCGCTGTCCTGCTACGTCGACTACGAGCCGTCCTTCGGGCGCGGCCCCTTCGGCCACTACATCTGCACCGCCGTCAACGACGCCGTGCTGCACGGGCGGCCCTACGACTACACGCTCGCCGACGGCGACCTGCTGACCCTCGACCTCGCCGTCTCCAGAGGCGGGGTCGCCGCGGACGCCGCCATCAGCTTCATCGTCGGCGAGGCGAGGCCCCCGGAGAGCCTCGCGATGATCGAGGCGACCGAGCGCGCGCTCGCCGCGGGCATCGCCGCCGCCGGGCCGGGCGCCCGCGTCGGCGACATCTCCCACGCCATCGGCACCGTCCTCAGCGAAGCCGGGTACCCGATCAACACCGAGTTCGGCGGGCACGGCATCGGCTCGACGATGCACCAGGACCCGCACGTCGCCAACACCGGCCAGCCCGGCCGCGGCCACCGGCTGCGCCCCGGCCTGCTGCTGGCGCTGGAGCCCTGGGTGATGGCCGACACCGCCCGGCTGGTCACCGACGCCGACGGGTGGACGCTGCGGAGCGCGACCGGCTGCCGGACCGCGCACAGCGAGCACACCATCGCCATCACCCGCGACGGGGCCGAGATCCTCACCCTGCCGGAGCACGCGCGGACGTGAACCGGAGCCCGCCCGGCGGGCGGCTCAGACCAGCAGGTCCTTGTAGTAGACGCTGGCCAGCCGCGCGCCGGCCTCGCCGGAGGCGAAGCCCATGCACAGCCGGGCCCGGGAGCCGTCGAGCTGGACGGCCATGCCCTCGGGCTCGCGGAACGGCAGCGTGTAGCCGGCCCGGGTCAGCCGCCGGTCCACCACCGCGCCGCTGCCGAGGTCGACGCAGGTGACGTGGGTGTTGCCGGTCGGCTCGGCCGAGCCGGGGGTGCCGTAGGCGCTGCCCTCCAGCATGTACAGGTAGCGGCCGTGCACCGCGTAGCCCTGGAAGGGGTGCTCGGCGGCCACCGCCGGCGGCTGGGCCACGTCGGCCAGCGGGGTGTAGCGGCGGGCTCTGAGGTCGTCGAGCGCGTACACGGCGACCCGCGTCCGCCCCGACCGCCGGTAGCGCATGGCCAGCCGGCCGTGCGCCGGGTCGACGGCCGCCGTGGTGGCGGTGGCGCCGGGGACCGGTTCATGCTTCTCCAGGTCCGCCGCGGCCGGGGTCAGCACCTGGCCGTCGGTGAAGGGGAAGCGGGCCAGGGCGCGCCCCCACGCGTCGGTGCCGTCGCTGACGGCGTCGGTCTCGGTCCACAGGTAGCTGTCCGGGCCCACCGGTTCGGCGCCGATCTGCACGCCGTGCCCGAAGCCCTTCAGGTACATCCGGCCGGTGCGCTCGCCCGACAGGTCGAGCCGGGTGACGACCAGGTCGCCGCGGCGGGCGCGCTCGGCGCCGCTGACCGGGCCGGACTCCCCGGTCAGGGTCAGCCCGCCCTGCACCAGCTGGACGGTGAACAGCCGCCGGTTGGTGTTGTCGAAGGCCAGCGACTGGAGCACCGTGGCGTTGTGCAGCCGCCGCTCGCGCAGCAGCGCCGTGGACGGCGCCGTCAGGTCGAAGCGCGGGGAGTCGGGCACGCCGGCGGCGGCCGGCGCCGCGGGCGAGACGGCCGGCAGCGCGGCGGCCAGGCCGAGGGCGGCACCGGCGCGCAGCAGCTGCCGCCTGGTCGCTTCGATGGGCACGGGTCCCCTCCCGGGTCGCGGACGGCGCTCCCCCGGACGGTACCCCGCCGGATCGGCGCCGTCCCGCGCCGCGGGCGCACATGAGCGGACATTAATCCGCGAACCAGACCGAAGCTTGACCAAGGCGCCCCGGCCCGCCCGGCCCGGCTCAGCCGGCCACCGGATGGCGCGCCTGGTAGGCGAGGCGCGCGTCGGCGTGGCGGGCGATCGCGGTCAGCGCGTCGTCCAGGGCGGCGAAGACCTCCCACTCGGGCCGGCCGCTCGCGGCGGCGAGCACGCGCACCACCCGCAGCTCCAGCGACTCCACCCGGGCGCCCTTCCAGACCTTGTCGGCCAGGCTGACCAGCAGCTCCTCCAGGGTGGCGGCCTCGCGCTCCCAGTCGGCGTGCAGGGCGCAGAATCGGGCCAGCTCCGGCGGCACGCCGTACCCGGCCAGCAGCGCGGCGCCGGCCGGCTCGTGCCGGTGGCCGGAGACCGACAGCTCCTCGGGGTGCACGGTCTTGCCGATGTCGTGCACCGCGGCGCCGAACAGCACCGCGCCGGCGTCCACGGGCAGGCCGGGGTGCCGCTCGGCCAGCGCGTCGAGCACCTGCGCGGCGGTGTCGCACACCAGCCGGGAGTGGGCCAGCAGCCGCGGCGGGGCGCCGGCCCGCGCCAGCAGCCGCTGCGCCTCGGCCGGCAGCGGCCGCAGCCGCTCCTCGTCGAACGGGTCCATCGCCCCCCGCATCCGTTGATCGACGACCGCCCCCGACGCTACCCGCTCGCGGTCCCCGGGCCGGTCAGGGCACCCGGGTGACGGCGACGGCCGCCTTCAGCTCGGCCCAGAACTCCGGGCCGGCCGCGACCCGGAAGCCCAGCCGGTACACCGAGGTCTTGGCGGCGCCGCGCACCCACAGGTGCACCTCGGTGCCGCCGGGGTGGGCGAGCAGGATCTCCTTGAGCCGGCGGACCGCCTCCGGGGTGACCGCGGAGGCCGCGATGCCGAGCCGCACCGGCGCCTGCCCGCCGCCGGCCGGCAGTTCGGGCACGCTCAGCTCCGTCGCCACCAGCCTCGGTACGTCGTCGCGCCGGTCCAGCCGCCCCTTGACCAGCACGATCGCGTCGGGGACCAGCTGGGTGGCGGCCAGCTGGTAGGCGGCGGGGAAGAACAGGCACTCGATGGAGCCCTCCAGGTCCTCCACGGTGGCGATCGCCCAGGTGGCGCCCTTCCTGGTCACCTTGCGCTGGAGGGCGGAGACGATACCGCCGATGGTGACGGCGGCGCCGTCGGGCCGGTCGCCGCCGGTGAGCCGCCCGATGGCGGCGTCCGTCCGCTCGGCCAGCAGGTGCTCGACGCCGAGCAGCGGGTGGTCGGAGACGTAGAGGCCGAGCATCTCGCGCTCCTGCGCGAGCAGCCGGGACTTGTCCCACTCGTCGGCGGCGAAGTCCGCGTCCAGGCCCAGGCCGCCGGCCTCCTCGCGAGCCGCGCCGCCGCCGGAGCCGAAGAGGTCGAACTGCCCCTCGGCCTCCTTGCGCTTGAGCCGCACGGCGCTGTCGACCATCGCCTCGTAGCGCTCGGCGAGGCCCTTGCGGGTGTGGCCCAGCTCGTCGAAGGCGCCCGCCTTGATCAGCGACTCCACGGTGCGCTTGTTGCACACGACGGCGTCGGCCTTGGCCAGGAAGTCGGGGAAGGAGGCGTACTTGCCCAGCTCCTCGCGGCGGGCGACGATCGAGTCGACCACGTTGCGGCCGACATTGCGCACCGCGCCCAGGCCGAAGCGGACGGTGCCGGCGCCGCGGGCGGCGAAGTCGGCCGCGGACTCGTTCACGCTGGGCGGCTGCACGGTGATGCCCATCCGGCGGCACTCGCTGAGGTAGACCGCCGACTTGTCCTTGTCGTCGCGCACGGAGGTGAGCAGCGCGGCCATGTACTCGGCGGGGTGGTTGGCCTTCAGGTAGGCGGTCCAGTACGACACCAGCGCGTAGGCGGCGGCGTGCGCCTTGTTGTAGGCGTAGCCGGCGAAGGGCACCAGCACGTCCCACACGGCCTGGACCGCCTCGTCGGAGTAGCCGCGCTCCCGGCAGCCCTCGCGGAAGGGGACGAACTCCCGGTCCAGCACCTCCTTGCTCTTCTTGCCCATCGCCCGGCGCAGCAGGTCGGCCTGGCCCAGGGTGTAGCCGGCCAGCACCTGGGCGGCCTTCTGCACCTGCTCCTGGTAGACGACCAGGCCGTAGGTGAGGTCCAGCACCTCGCGCAGCGGCTCGGCCACCTCGGGGTGGATCGGGGCGGGCTCCTGCCGCCCGTTCTTGCGCAGCGCGTAGTTGGTGTGGGAGTCCATCGCCATCGGGCCCGGCCGGTACAGGGCGGTGACGGCGGTGATGTCCTCGAAGCGGTCCGGTTTCATCAGCCGCAGCAGCGAGCGCATCGCGGCGCCGTCGAACTGGAAGACGCCGAGGGTGGCGCCCCGGGAGAGCAGCTCGAAGGTGGCGGGGTCGTCCAGGGGGAGCCGCAGCAGCTCCAGGCCGGTGCCGGTGCCCTCCCGCACCATCCGGACGGCGTCGTCGATGACGGTCAGGTTGCGCAGGCCGAGGAAGTCCATCTTCAGCAGGCCCAGCGACTCGCAGCTGGGGTAGTCCCACTGGGTGATGGTGACGCCGTCGGCGTGCCGGACCCAGACCGGGACGTGGTCGGTGATCGGCTCGCTGGACATGATCACGCCGGCGGCGTGCACGCCCATCTGCCGGACCAGGCCCTCCACGCCGCGGGCGGTGTCGATGACGCGGCGCACGTCGGGCTCGCCCTCGTACAGGGCCCGCACCTCGCCGGCCTCGGCGTAGCGGGGGTGGGCGGGGTCGGTGATGCCGGCCAGCTCGATGCCCTTGCCGCCGACGTCGGCCGGCATCGCCTTGGTGATGCGGTCGCCCAGCGCGTAGGGGTAGCCGAGCACCCGGGCGGCGTCCTTGACGGCGTTCTTGGCCTTGATCGTGCCGTAGGTGCCGATCATGGCGACCTTGTCGGCGCCGTACTTCTCGGTGACGTAGCGGATCACCTCGAAGCGGCGGCGCTCGTCGAAGTCCACGTCGACGTCGGGCATGGAGACGCGCTCGGGGTTGAGGAAGCGTTCGAAGATGAGGCCGTGCTCGATCGGATCGAGGTCGGTGATGCCCAGCGCGTAGGCGACCAGCGAGCCGGCCGCCGAGCCGCGGCCGGGGCCCACCGCGATGCCCTGCCCCTTGGCCCACATGATGAAGTCGGCGACGACCAGGAAGTAGCCGGGGAAGCCCATCTGGATGATGACGTCCATCTCGTACTCGGCCTGCCGCAGCCGCCGCTCGTCCGGGCCGCCGGGGTAGCGGCGCTCCAGCCCCCGCGCCACCTCGGCGCGGAACCAGCTGGTCTCGGTGTGGCCCTCGGGGATGTCGAAGACGGGCATCAGGTCGCGCTTGGCGAACATGCCGGCGGTGTCGACCCGCTCGGCGACCAGCATGGTGTTGGCGCAGCCCTGCTGCCAGGCGTCGGAGGAGTCGGCCGCGTACATCTCGGCGGCGGACTTCAGGTGGTAGCCGGTGCCGTCGAAGCGGAAGCGGTCGGGGTCGTCGAGGGCGCGGCCGGTCTGGATGCACAGCAGCGCGTCGTGCGCGGCCGCCTCGTGCGCGTGGGTGTAGTGGGCGTCGTTGGTGACCAGCGGCGGGATGCCGAGCTTCGCGCCGATGCGCAGCAGGTCGTCGCGGACGCGGCGCTCGATCTCCAGGCCGTGGTCCATCAGCTCCAGGAAGTAGCCGTCGGCGCCGAAGATGTCGCGGTAGTCGGCGGCGGCCTTCAGCGCGGCGTCGAACTGGCCCAGCCGCAGCCGGGTCTGTACCTCGCCCGAGGGGCAGCCGGTGGAGGCGACCAGGCCCGCGGACCAGGTGGCCAGGCTCTCCTTGTCCATCCGCGGCCACTTGCGCAGCCAGCCTTCGGCGTAGGCGTCGGAGGAGAGCCGGAACAGGTTGTGCAGGCCGGTGGCGTCGGTGGCCCAGATGGTCTTGTGGGTGTAGCTGCCCGAGCCGGACACGTCGTCGCGCTTCTGGTGCGGCTGGCCCCACTGGTGCCGGCGCCGGTCGCGGCGCGACTCGGGCGCGACGTAGGCCTCGATGCCGATGACGGGGGTGATCCCGGCGCGGGCGGCGGAGTGGAAGAAGTCGTAGGCGCCGTGCAGGTTGCCGTGGTCGGTGATGGCGAGGTGGGTCATGCCCATGCCGGCGCAGGCGGCGAAGAGCTCGCCGAGGCGGGCGGCGCCGTCCAGCAGCGAGTACTGGGTGTGGACGTGCAGGTGGGTGAAGGGGCGGGTCACCGCGGGCTCCGGGCTCAGTCGGTGCCGCCGGCGCCGGCCTCGCCGTCCTCCAGGGCGGCGGCGATGGCGCGCAGGCCGGTGGCGACCTGGCGGGCGGAGGGCGCGCGGTCGGGGTCGACCAGCCACTGGAGGTTGAGCCCGGCGATCAGCGCCATGTGCACGGAGCCGACGGCGCGGGCCGCCTCGTCGTCGGCCCCGTCGCGGATGCCGTGCAGGGCCTCGGCCAGCTCCGGCCGGCCGCGCTCGTAGGCGTCGGCGATCTGCCTGCGCACCTCGGGCGAGTGCTCGGCCTGGGCGAGCGCCTCCAGGGTGGCCACCAGCATGGGGCGCTCCTCGACGGTGGAATTGACCGCGCCGTCCCACAGCCGCAGCAGCCGGTCGGCGGTGCTCTCGGCGCCGGCGGAGGCGGCGCCGATGGTGCGCTCGCCCCAGCCGTGCACCACCTGGAGCAGGGCGGCGTTGAGCAGCGCCTCCTTGGAGCCGTAGTGGTAGTTGATCGTGCCGACCGGCGCGCCGGCCGCGGCCGCGATATCGCGCGAGGTGGTGCGGCCGTAGCCGCGTTCGGCCAGGCAGCGCACTGCCGCGGCCATCAGCTCTTCCCGGTGTCCCATGGCCGGTACCGTACCGCAGATCTGAACCATCGTTCAAAACATTCGTTCAGAACGGATGTTCAGATCGACTCGGCGCCCGAGCGGCCGGAACGCCGCGCGGCCGGGGCGGACGGGGCCGGATACGGCCGCGTCCACGCGCCGGGCGGCGGATTTGCCCGGCCGCGCGCCCTCGGTCGGCGTAGGTTGAACGGGGCCGGGCCGATGGGCGCGGCGCGCGAGCCGCCGGTAGGAGCAGGGGGAGCTGTGGTGGAGACCGTTGACGTCGTGGTGATCGGCATGGGCCCGGGCGGTGAGGCGCTGGCCGGGCGGCTGGCGGAGGCCGGGCTGTCCGTCGTCGGGCTCGACCACCGGCTGGTGGGCGGGGAGTGCCCCTACTGGGGATGCATCCCGAGCAAGATGATGATCCGCGCCTCCGGGCTGCTGGCCGAGGCGCGCCGGGTGCCGGGCATGGCCGGCGAGGCCGAGGTGCGGCCCGACTGGGCGCCGGTGGCGCGCCGCATCCGCGAGGAGGCGACCGACGACTGGGACGACCGGGCCGCCGTCGAGCGCTTCGAGGGCAAGGGCGGCCGCTTCGTCCGCGGCACCGGCCGGCTGACCGGCCCGCGCACCGTCGCCGTCGACGACGGGCGCTCCGGCGAGTTCACCGCCGAGCGCGCCATCGTGGTCAACGCCGGCACCTCGCCGCTGGTGCCCGACATCCCGGGCCTGGCCGGCACCCCGTTCTGGACCAACCGCGAGGCGCTGGAGGCGGTGGAGGTGCCGGAGTCGCTGGCCGTGCTGGGCGGCGGCCCCATCGGCCTCGAACTGGCGCAGATGTTCGCCCGCTTCGGCTGCCGGGTCACCATCCTGGAGGCGGGCGACCGGGTGCTGAAGGTGGAGGAGCCCGAGGCCTCCGAGGTGCTCGACCAGGTGCTGGCCGCCGACGGCGTGGCGGTGCGCACCGGCGTGAAGCTGTCGGGGGTGCGGCACGAGGGCGGCGGCTTCCAGCTGGACCTGGGCGATGACACCCTGGGCGCCGAGCGGCTGCTGGTGGCCACCGGCCGCCGCACCGACCTGGCCGCCCTGGGCGTGGACCGCATCGGCCTGGACCCCGACGCCCGCTACATCCCGGTCGACGGCCGGCTGCGCGCCGCGCCCGGCGTGTGGGCGGTGGGCGACATCACCGGCAAGGGCGCCTTCACCCACGTCTCGATGTACCAGGCGAAGATCGTTGGCGACGACATCCTCGGCCTGCCGGTGCACGAGGCCGAGTACCACGGGCTGCCCCGCGTCACCTTCACCGACCCCGAGATCGGCGCCGCGGGCGTCACCGAGCACCAGGCCCGCGAGCGCGGCCTGCGGGTGGCGACCGGCTACAGCGCGCTGCCGTCGTCCTCGCGCGGCTTCATCCACAAGGCGGGCAACGAGGGCTTCATCAAGCTGGTCGCCGACGCCGACGCCGGGGTGCTGGTCGGCGCGACCTCGGCCGGGCCGTCGGGCGGCGAGGTGCTGTCCGGGCTGGCCGTCGCGGTGCACGCCCGGGTGCCGCTGGAGCGGCTGGCGACCATGATGTACGCGTACCCGACCTTCCACCGCGCCATCGAGGACGCGCTGAACCACCTGGGCTGAGGCGCCTCAGGGGCGCAGGCCGTCGAGCAGGACGCGGACGAGCCGGGACGCCGAGGCCGACACGTCGACCTTGCCGGTGTGCAGCCGCCCGGTCAGGCTGAGGTCGACCAGGCCGTGCAGGGTGCCCCACAAGACGATGACCTGCTCCTTGCCTTCGCCGGCGCGCACGTGGCCGGCGCGCCGGCAGGCGGCGAGCAGTTCGTCGAAGTACTTGAGCGCGACCCCGGCCGCCGCGTAGGACTCGCCGCTGTCGTCGAAGGGGATGGCGTCGCGGAACATCAGCTGGTAGTGGCGCGGCCGGGCCAGGCCGGCCCGGATGTAGGCGACGCAGCCGCGCTCCAGCGCGTCCAGCGGCCCGGCCGGGCCGCCGCCGGCCTGCACCGCCGCGCGGACCTCGTCGTGCAGGACGCCGAAGCTGCGGGCGGCCACCGCGGACAGCAGGTGGTCCTTGTCCTTGAAGTGGCGGTAGGGCGCGGTGCGCGACACACCGGTGCGGGCGCCGACGGCACGGAGGGTGACGGCGTCGGGGCCGCCCTCGGCCAGCAGCTCGCTGGCGGCCGCGACCAGCCGGGCGCGGGTGCCGTCGCCGGACTCCGCCGGGTGCGCGGGGCCCGGGCCGACGCGGCCGCCGGTTCCCGGCCCGCTCCTGGACCGCTTCATGCCGTGACCTTACTACGCGTCCGGCCGCGCCCCGGGCGCGCGGGAAGGGAGTTCGCGGAGGTGAGCGCGGTGCGCGCTCCCGCGCCCGGCCCGGCGCGGGCGCGGGGGGCGCGGCCCGGACCCGGCGGCCATGTTGACAACGACAACCTCGCTGCATACGTTGACGTTGTCAACATCGGCAGGCGGCCCATGCCGCCACCGCTCCGCGCACCAACGACAGGAGCCCGGATGAAGCTCACCGTCAACGGCGCCGTCACCGGTGTCGACGCCGACCCCGACGAGCCCGCCGTCCGCACGCTCCGCGACGGCCTCGGCCTGACCGGGACGAAGCTGGTCTGCGGCACCGGCGTCTGCGGCGCCTGCACCGTCCAGGTCGACGGCGTGCCCCGCGCCTCGTGCATCACCCCCACCGCCGCCCTCGCCGACCGCGAGATCACCACCGTGGAGGGCCTGGGCGGCGAGCACCCGGTGCAGCGCGCCTTCGCCGCCCACGACGCCATGCAGTGCGGCTACTGCACCCCCGGCTTCGTCGTGGAGGCCGCCGCCTTCGTCGACGGCTGGCGGGTCGAGCACGGCGACACCGAGCCCTCGCGCGAGCAGATCGCCGCCGCGATGGCCGGCCACCTGTGCCGCTGCGGCGCCTACCAGGGCATCTACGCCGCCATCGCCGCCGCCTGCGCCGGCCGGCACGACGAACCCGCCGAGCCGGCCAGGGTCGACGCCGCCGCGAAGGTCACCGGCGCCGCCCGCTACACCACCGACGTGCGGCTGCCCGGCCAGCTCGAAGGCGTCATCATCCGCTCCCCGCACGCCCACGCGCGGGTCGACGCGATCGAGGCGAACGGCGTCCCGCTGGTCGACCTGCGCCCCGCCGACGGAGTGGTCCGCTACGCCGGTCAGCCGGTCGCCGCCGTGGCCGCCGCCGACCACGCCGCGGCCACCGCCGCCGCGGCCCGCGTCGAGGTCTCCTACACCCCGCTGGCCGCCGTCACCGAGTTCGGGTCCGCGCTCGCCGAGGGCGCCCCGCTGGTCTACGACACCGAGGAGAGCCGCAAGTCGGCGCTGTCGTCGGCCGAGGGCGCCAATCTGCCCGGCCGCTGGCAGGGCAATCTGCACACCACCTCGGGACTGCCCCTGCCCGGCGGCGGCACCGCCGAGCGGCGGATCGAGCGGGCCCGGCGCCGCGGCGACCAGCGGCTGGTCTCGGCGGTGTACACCACCGCCGTCCAGGTGCACTCCGCCCTGGAGCCGCACGCCTCCGTCGCCCGCTTCGACGACGCCGGCCACCTGCACCTGTACATCTCCACCCAGCGGGTC
This sequence comes from Allonocardiopsis opalescens, assembly GCF_003002095.1. Lineage (GTDB taxonomy): Bacteria > Actinomycetota > Actinomycetes > Streptosporangiales > Streptosporangiaceae > Allonocardiopsis > Allonocardiopsis opalescens. The sequence goes on from NZ_PVZC01000011.1 coordinate 47,227, forward strand.
TCCGCCGTCGCCGACGCGGCGGCCGAGCGCTGGAAGCTGCCGCGCGAACAGGTGCACGTCGTCGCCGAGCACGTCGGCGGCGGCTTCGGCGCCAAGGCCAACCTGACGGCCGACGCCGTCGCCGCGGTGGAGCTGGCCCGGCTGACCGGGTCGCCGGTGCGGGTGGTGCTGGACCGCGCCGAGGAGCTGACCGACGGGGGCAGCCGCCCCGGCAGCCGCACCGAGCTGTCCCTGCTCGCCGACGAGCGCGGCCGGCTGGCCGCCCTCACCGTCGACGCGCAGGGCGACGGCGGCGCGTCCACCGGCAGCTCCGTCGGCCTGATGGCCCGCCTCATGTACGGCACCGCGCCGCGCCGCATCCGCGACAGCGACGTGCTCACCAACCTGCCGCCCGGCGCGCCCTTCCGCGCCCCCAACGGGCCGCAGCTGGCCTGGGCGCTGGAGCAGGCCGTGGACGAGATGGCGCACCGCCTCGGCGAGGACCCCATCTCGCTGCGCCGCCGCTGGGACGGCAACCCCAAGCGCCGGGCCCTGTACGAGACGGCGGCCGCCCTGCCGCTGTGGACCGGGCGGCCCGCCACCGGCTCGGCCGCCGGCCGCTTCCGGCGCGGCGTCGGCGTGGCGGCCGGCAACTGGCTGTACATGGCCAGCCCCAAGACCCAGGTGGAGCTGACGGTGGAGCGCGGCACCGTGGTGGCGCGCTCGGCCACCCAGGACCTCGGCACCGGGCTGCGCACCGTCATCGCCAACGTGGTCCGCGAGGAACTGGGGCTGCCCGCCGACCGGGTCCGGGTGGAGATCGGCAGCAGCGACCACGTCCCGGGCCCTCCCTCCATCGGCAGCCGCTCCACCACCTCCGTCGGCCCGGCCGCGCACGACGCCGCGGTGCGGCTGCGCACCGCGCTGCGCGAGGGCGCCGGCACCGCGGGCCGCGAGGCCCCGGTGGCGGCGCTGCTCGACGGCGCGGACGGCCTGCGCGTCACCGGCCGCCGCGCCCGCGACCGCGGCGGCTACCTGCTCCCCTTCTCCGTCGCCGACGCCGCGATCGGCCGCGGGATGAGCGGCGCCGTGCACGTCACCGAGGTGGAGGTCGACACCCTGCTCGGCTCGGTGCGGGTCACCCGGGTCTGGGGCGGGCTCGCGATCGGCCGCGTCTACGCGCAGGGGCCGGCCCGCAACCAGGCCGAGGGCGCCATCATCCAGGGCGTCGGCTACGCCCTGTTCGAGCAGCGCCGGGCCGACCCGGCCACCGGGGTGCTGCTCACCGACAACCTGGAGGACTACCACCTGCCCGGTATCGGCGACACCCCCGAGATGGAGATCCACTTCCACCCCGACGGCTGGGAGTACGTCACCGGCGGCGGGGTGGGCCTCGGCGAGGTCTCCGCCGTGGGCGTCGCCGCCTCCGTCGGCAACGCCGTGTACAACGCCACCGGCTGGCGCCCGCTCGACCTGCCGATCCGCCCCGACCGCCTGCTGGAAGGGATCAACCGATGAGCACCACCGCCCCCACCAGCCTGGACGGCGTCGCCGAGGCGCTGGCCTCCGGCGGCCGCCCGAGGGCCGGCGGCACCGACCTCACCGTGCTGCACCGGCTCGGCCTGGCCCGCGGCCCCTACGTGGACCTGGGCGGGGTGGCGGCGCTCGGCGGGGTGGGCTGGCGCGCCGACGGCTCCGCCCGGATCGGCGCCACCACCCCGATCGCCGAGATCGCCGCCGACGAGCGGCTGCGCGCCGCCTACCCGGCGCTGACCGCGACGGCGGCCGCGCTGGCCACCCCGCAGGTGCGGGCGGCCGCCACCCTCGGCGGCAACCTGCTGCAGCGCAACCGCTGCTCCTACCTGCGCAATCCGCACTTCTCCTGCCACCAGAGCGGCGGCACCGGCTGCCCGGCCCGCACCGGCGTGCACGCGAACGGGGTCGCGGTCGATCAGGGTCCGTGCGTGGCGCCGCATCCGTCCTCGCTGGCGATGGCGCTGGTCGGCTACGGCGCCACCGCCGAGACCCGCGCCCGCGGCACCCTGGCGGTGGCCGATCTCTACGGCGACGGCTCCGACCCCACCCGCGACCACCTGCTCCCCGAGGGGGAGGTGCTGCTCGCCGTGGACCTGCCGGTGCCCGAGCCTGGTGAGCGCGCCGCCTACCGCCGCGCCACCGCGCGGACCGCCGCGGAGTGGCCGCTGGTGGAGGCGGTGGCGCGCCTGGTCGTCACCGACGGGCGGGTCCGCGCCGCCGGGGTGGCGGCGGGCGGGGTCGCCCGCACCCCGCTGCGGCTCACCGAGGTGGAGCAGGCCCTCATCGGCCGGCCCGCCGACGCCGCCGTGCTGGCCGCGGCGGCCGCGCTGGCCGCCGAGCGCTGCCGGCCGCTGCCGCAGACCGGCTACAAGGTCGGCCTGCTCCGCGACACCGTCCGCGACGTGCTGGAGCGCGCCGCCGAGCAGGGCTGAGGGCCGCTAGCCGCCCGCGGCGGCCCGGGGCCGCACCGCGCCGAGCACCTCGCGCACCTCGCGGGCGATCTCCAGGTCCTCGCGGGCGGCGATGGCGAAGGTGCGCACCCGGGCGCCCGCGGCGCCGATCTCGGCATCGGCCTCGCCGGTGTCGGCGGCGCCGTTGGCGGCCGCGTCGACGGCCACGCCCAGGAAGCGCAGCCCCTCGGCCGCCCCGGCGCGCACCGCGGCCGACGCCTCGCCGACGCCGCCGGTGAACACCAGCGCGTCCAGGCCGCCGAGGGAGGCCGCCATCGCGGCGATCCCGGCGCGCAGCCGGTGCAGGTAGACCTCCAGGCCCAGCCGGGCCGGCTCCTCGCCCCGGTCGGCGGCGGCCAGCACCTCGCGCATGTCCGCGGTGCCGGCCAGGCCGAGCAGCCCGGACTCGTGCTCCAGGGTCTGCGCGATCCGGGCGGGCGCGATCCCGGCGTGCTGGACCAGCCAGAGCACCAGGCCGGGATCCACCGAGCCGCTCCTGGTCGCCATCACCAGGCCCTCCAGCGGGGTGAAGCCCATCGTGGTGTCCACGCTCGCCCCGTCGCGGACGGCGGCCAGCGAGGCGCCCGCGCCCAGGTGCGCCACCACCAGCCGCCCCGCGGCGCCGCCCGACAGCTCGGCCGCCCGGCGGGCGGCGTAGGCGTGCGCGAGACCGTGGAAGCCGTACCGGCGGATCCGGTAGCGCGAGCGCCACTCCTCGGGCAGCGCGTAGGCGGCCGCCGCGGCCGGGAGCCCGGCGTGGAAGGCGGTGTCGAAGCAGGCGACGGCGGGGGTGCCGGGCAGTGCGGCGCCCACGGCGTCGATGCCCGCCAGCGACTTGGGCTGGTGCAGCGGCGCCAGGTCGGTCAGCTCGCGCAGCCGCCGCACCACCGCCTCGTCCAGCCGCACCGGCGCGGTGAAGTCCGGGCCGCCGTGCACCACCCGGTGCCCGACGGCGTCGGCGCCGTCCAGCCGCTCCAGGGCGCGGGCCAGCTCCTCGGAGCCGGCCACCCCCGCGGTCGCGGCCAGCCGCTGGTGGCCGATCACGGTGTCGTCGGCGTCGAGCAGGCTCAGCTTCACACTGCTCGACCCGGCGTTGACGACGAGGACGCGCATGGTCAGCGGCTCCAGGTCCAGTCGCGGATGTCGGGTCGGTCCTCGCCGTGGCGGCGGGTGTAGGCGCGGGCGTCCAGGCGCTGGTCGGACAGGTACTGGCGCAGGTGCGCCGCCCGCGGGCCGATGCCGGGCACCCGGTCGATGACGTCCATGGCCAGGTGGAAGCGGTCGAGGTCGTTGAGCATGACCATGTCGAAGGGGGTCGTGGTGGTGCCTTCTTCTTTGTAGCCGCGGGCGTGGATGTGGGGGTGGGCGGCGCGCTTGTAGGTGAGGCGGTGGATCAGCCACGGGTAGCCGTGGAAGGCGAAGATGACCGGGGTGTCCGGCGGGAACAGGGTGTCGAACTCGGCGTCGGGCAGCCCGTGCGGGTGCTCGGTGGGGGGTTGCAGGCGCATCAGGTCGACCACGTTGACCACCCGGGCCTTCAGCTCGGGCAGGTGCTCGCGCAGCAGTTCGGCGGCGGCCAGGGTCTCCAGGGTGGGGATGTCGCCCGCGCAGGCCAGCACCACGTCCGGGGTCTCGCCGTCGTCGGTGCCGGCCCAGGGGAAGGTGCCGATGCCCCGGGTGCAGTGCGCGATCGCCTCGTCCATCGGCAGGTAGGTCAGGGCCGGCTGCTTGCCGGCGACGATCACGTTGACGTAGTCGCGCGAGGACAGGCAGTGGTCGGCCACCGACAGCAGGGTGTTGGCGTCGGGCGGCAGGTAGACCCGGACGATCTCGGGCTTCTTGTTCAGCACGTGGTCGATGAAGCCGGGGTCCTGGTGGGTGAAGCCGTTGTGGTCCTGGCGCCACACGTGCGAGGTGAGCAGGTAGTTCAGCGAGGCGATCGGCCGCCGCCAGGGCAGGGTGCGCGACACCTTCAGCCACTTGGCGTGCTGGTTGAACATGGCGTCCACGATGTGGATGAAGGCCTCGTAGCAGTTGAACAGGCCGTGGCGGCCGGTGAGCAGGTAGCCCTCCAGCCAGCCCTGGCACAGGTGCTCGCTGAGCACCTCCATCACCCGCCCGTCGGGCCCCAGGAACTCATCCGTGGGCAGCCGCTCGGCCGACCAGGCCCGGTTCGTGGCCTCGAAGACCTCGCTCAGCCGGTTGGAGGCGGTCTCGTCCGGACCCATCAGCCGGAAGGTCCGCGGATTGGCCCGGACCACGTCGCGCAGCCAGCCGCCCAGCACGGTGGTGGCCGACGCCGTCTCCGTCCCCGGCCGCTCCACCTCCACCGCGTAGTCGCGGAAGTCCGGCAGCCGCAGCGGCCGCAGCAGCAGGCCGCCGTTGGCGTGCGGGCTGGCGCTGATCCGCCGCTCGGGCCGCGGCAGCACGGCGGTGACATCGTCCACCGGGACGCCGCCGGGGGTGAACAGCTCCTCGGGCCGGTACCGGCGCAGCCACTCCTCCAGCATCCGCAGGTGGGCGCCGTCCTCGCGGACCTTGTCCAGCGGCACCTGGTGGGAGCGCCAGGTGCCCTCCACCGGCTTGCCGTCGACCTCGCGGGGGCCGGTCCAGCCCTTGGGGGTGCGCAGCACGATCACCGGCCAGCGCGGCCGCGCGCCGTCGCCGCCGCCCTGGCGGGCGGCGCGCTGGATGGCGGCGATCGCGTCCAGCGCCTCGTCCAGCACCCCGGCCATCCTGCCGTGCATGACCGAGGGGTCGTCGCCGGAGACGAAGTACGGGCGGTAGCCGTGGCCCTCCAGGAAGGAGGCCAGGTCCTCCTCCGGCACGCGGGCCCAGACGGTGGGGTTGGCGATCTTGTAACCGTTCAGATGCAGGATCGGCAGCACGGCGCCATCACGCACCGGATCCACGAACTTCACCGACGCCCAGCTCGCCGCCAACGGCCCCGTCTCGGCCTCACCATCCCCGATCACACACGCCACCACCAGATTGGGGTTGTCGAACGCCGCACCGTGCGCGTGGGCCAGCGAGTAGCCCAGCTCGCCGCCCTCGTGGATCGACCCCGGGGTCTCCGGCGCCACATGGCTGGGCACGCCGCCGGGGAAGGAGAACTGCCGGAACAGCCGCCGCATCCCGTCGGCGTCCCGGCCCACATGGGGGTAGACGTCGGTGTAGGTGCCCTCCAGCCAGGCGCAGGCCACCGCGGCCGGACCGCCGTGGCCGGGGCCGACGATCCACATCATCTCCAGCTCGCGCAGCGCGACCTGCCGGGACAGGTGGGCGTAGAGGAAGTTCAGGCCCGGGGTGGTGCCCCAGTGGCCAAGCCGCCGCGGCTTGATGTGGTCGGGGCGCAGCGGCTCGGTCAGCAGCGGGTTGTCCAGCAGGTAGATCTGCCCCACCGACAGGTAGTTGGCCGCCCGCCAGAACGCGTCCACCTGGAGCTGCGCCCGCTGGTCGAAGGCCGGCGCCGCGCCGGGCGCCTGCGGCGGGATCTCGGTCCGCACGGTTCGTCGTCCCCCTTCCCGGCACGGCCCTCGCGGCCGCCTCGGGCCCGCCTTTAACCCGGATGCCGAGCCTTCAACCACGGCCCGGGGACGGGGGCCGCGGCGGGCGTGCGGGAGCGGCGGCCCGAGGGGGATACGGGGAGGGGAGGGCCGCCGCTCGCGTGCGTTTCCTGTCACGACTCCGCACTGCTCACCAGGAAACGTCACGAAGCGTACGTCCATGCGCACGCTGAGTCAATACCGTATGCAATCGATGATCAGGTTCCGGCCGGCCGCGCCCGCCGCTCCCCCGCCGGGCCGGCGGGCCGTTTCCGCCGACGCCCTTCGTGCCGCTTCGCCAGGTTTCCGATAGCTTTTCGTCGGCAGACACCGGCCCCGCGCGGGGAGGACCGATCGTGACACCCCTGCACCGCCAGGCACGGGCGGTCCTCGGCACGCTCGGGTACGGCACCCACCTGCGCGCGCTGCGCACCGCCGTGCGCGGCCGGGTCGCCCTGGTCACCGGCGCCTCCTCCGGCATCGGCGCCGCCACCGCGCTGCGGCTGGCCGGGGCGGGCGCCACCGTGCTGCTGGCCGGGCGCTCCACCGAGCGGCTGACCGCCGTGCGCGACTCCGCGGTGCGGGCCGGCGGCGCGGCCCGCGTCCACCCGGCCGACATCGCCGACCCCGCCTCAGTGGCCCACCTGGTGGAACAGGTCCTGGCCGAGCACGGCCGGGTCGACATCGTGGTGAACGACGCCTCCCGCTCGCTGCGCCGCGCCGGCGCCCCGGGCCCCTCCCCGGTGGAGCGCTTCGCCGACCACACCCGCGCCGCCCATGTGAACTACCTCGGCCCGGTCCGGCTGCTGCTCGGCCTGCTGCCGGCCATGCGGGCGCGCGGCGGCGGGCACATCGTCACCATCGGCACCGCCCGCGCCGGCGGCCCCGCCGACGGGTGGGCCGCCTACGCCGCCTCGCGCGCCGCCTTCGAGACCTGGCTGCGCACGGCGGTGCCCGGCGGGCCCGACGACGGCGTGACCGCGACCTCGGTGAACTTCTCCCCCGTCCGCGAGCCCGCGGACGGGCGCCCCTACACCGCGGACACCGGGATCGACCCCGAGGCCGCCGCCGACGCGGTCTGCCGGGCGCTGACCCGCTACCCGGGCCCCGACACGCCGTGGACCACCCGGCTGGGCGGCGCGCTGTCGGCGGCGGTGCTGCCGCCCGACGGGGCGGTGCTCACCCCGCTCAGCGGCACCGGGCGGCGCCCGGCCGCCGGGCGCGGCGGGCCGCCCGGCTACACCTCCAGCCGGTAGCCCATCCCCGGCTCGGTGATCAGGTGGCGGGGGCGGTGCGGGTCGGGTTCGAGCTTGCGCCGCAGCTGCGCCAGGTAGACGCGCAGGTAGTTGGTCTCCCGGCGGTAGCTGGGACCCCAGACCTCCTGCAGCAGCTGCTGCTGGCTGACCAGCCGGCCCGAGTTGCGCGACAGCACCTCCAGGATCCGCCACTCGGTGGGGGTCAGCCGCACGTCCTGCCCGTCCTCGCGGCGGGCCTTGCGCGCGGCCAGGTCCAGGGTGAACGACGCCGTGCGCAGCACCGCCTCGGACTCCACCGGCACCGCCCGGCGCACCGCCACCCGCAGCCGGGCCAGCAGCTCGTCCATGCCGAAGGGCTTGGTGACGTAGTCGTCGGCCCCGGCGTCCAGCGCGCGGACCTTCTCAGCCGAGCTGTGCCGGGCCGACAGCACGATGATCGGCACACCGGTCCAGCCGCGCAGCCCCTGGATGACCTCCACACCCTCCATGTCGGGCAGGCCGAGGTCGAGCAGCACCACGTCGAAGTGGCCGGCCGCCGCGGCGGCCAGCGCCGCCCGGCCGTCGGGCGCCGCGTCGACCTCGTAGCCCCGGGCGCGCAGATTGATCCGCAGCGCGCGGACGATCTGCGGCTCGTCGTCCACCACGAGAACCCGCGTCACGCTTTCCCTCCATCGCCTCGGGCCGCGCCGCCGTCCCCCGCCTCGTCGGCGGACTCCGCCCCTTCAGCGCGCTCTGCCCCTCCGACGCGCCCCGTCTCCTCGACGCGCCCTGTTTCCGTCTCCTCAACGCACTCTGTCTCCTCAACGCCCACCGCACCGCCGTCGTTTCCGCCGTCCCCGGTCTGCGCGGCGGGCAGCGAGAAGACCATGGTCAGCCCGCCGCCGGGGGTGTCCTCGGCGGACAGGGTGCCCGACATCGCCTCGGTGAAGCCGCGCGCCACCGCCAGGCCCAGCCCCACCCCCATGCCGCGCGGCGCGTCGCCGAGCCGCTGGAAGGCCTCGAAGATCCGCTCCTTGGCGGCGTCGGGCACGCCGGGGCCGCGGTCCACCACCCGCACCTGCACGGTGCCGGCCAGCGAGCTGGCCGCCACCAGCACCGGGGAGCCGCCGGGGGCGTGCTTGACCGCGTTCTCGACCACATTGGCCACCGCCCGCTCCAGCAGGCCCGGATCGCACAGCACCGGCGGCAGGCACTCCGGCAGGCTGATCTTCACCCGCTCGGGCGGCACGCCGACCACGGCGGCCGGGACCACCTCCTCCAGGGTCACCGCGCGGGTCTTGGGCACCACCGAGCCGGTCTGCAGCCGGCTCATGTCCAGCAGGTTGCCCACCAGCCCGTCGAGCCGGTCGGCGGACTCCTCGATGGTGGCCAGCAGCTCGCCCTGGTCGTAGGGGTCCAGATCGATGTCGGTGGCCCGCAGGCTGCTCACCGACGCCTTGATCGAGGCCAGCGGCGTGCGCAGGTCGTGGGAGACGGCGGCCAGCAGCGCGGTGCGGATCTTGTTGTGCTCGGCCTGCCGCTTGGCCGCGGCCGCGTCCTCGACCAGGCGGTGCCGCTCCAGCGCCGCGCCCACCTGGATCGCGAAGGCGCTGATCACCCGCTGGTCCTCGGCGGGCAGTACCCGGCCGCGCAGTGCCAGGCTGAGGGTGTCGCTCACCGGCACCAGCACGTCGGCGTCGCCCGGCCCGGTGCACGGCGCGCCGCCGACGCTCTCCACCGGCCGCCAGCCGCCGTTGCGCTCCAGCAGCGTCACCGAGGTCTGGCCGAAGGTCTCCGACACCCGCCGCAGCAGCGAGCTGACGGTGCGCTCCCCGCTGAGCACGCTGGTGGACAGCAGGCTCAGCGTGCTGGACTCCGCCCGCGCCCGCGCCGCCTGCTGGGCGCGGCGGGCCGCCAGGTCGACCACGGCCGCCACCGACACCCCCACCGCGACGAACACGCCCAGCGCGATCACGTTGTCGGGGTGGGAGATCACCAGGGTGCGGGTGGGCGGGGTGAAGAAGAAGTTCAGCATCATGCTGGCCCACACCGCGGCCACCATGGCCGGCCACAGCCCGCCCACCAGCGCCACCAGCACGGTGACGCCCAGGAAGAGCAGGAAGTCGGTGGTTAGGTTCAGCCGGTCGGGCCCCGGCAGGTGCAGCAGCATGCTGAGCACCGGCGGCGCCAGCACCGCCAGCGCCCAGCCCCACGCCTTGCGGGCCCGGCTCAGCGCCTCGGCCGACTGCGGCACCATGCCGCGCCCCCGGCCGACCTCCTCGTGCGTGACCATGTGCACGTCGATCTCGCCGGAGTCGCGGGCCACCGTGGCGCCCACGCCCGGACCCGACACGTACTGCCAGCGGCGGCGCCGCGAAGAGCCCAGCACGATCTGGGTGGCGTTGACGCCCCGGGCGAACTCCAGCAGCGCGGCCGGCACGTCGTCGCCGATGACCTGGTGGAAGGAGCCGCCCAGGCTCTCCACCAGCTGCCGCTGCCTGGCCAGGCTCAGCGGCGAGGTGGCGGCCAGGCCGTCGCTGCGGCTGACGTGCACGGCCAGCAGCTCGCTGGGCTGCGGCTGGCCGCTGCCCCGGGTGCGCGCCGCGATCCTGGCCGCCCGCCTGATCAGCGTCTCGCCCTCGGGGCCGCCGGTCAGCGCCACCACGATCCGCTCGCGCGCCTCCCAGGTGGCGCGGATGCCGTGCTCGCCCCGGTAGCGCGAGAGCCCCTCGTCGACCCGGTCGGCCACCCACAGCAGCGCCAGCTCGCGCAGCGCGGTGAGGTTGCCCTCGCGGAAGTAGCTGGACAGCGCCGCGTCGATCTTCTCGGCCGGGTAGATGTTGCCGTGCGCCATCCGCCGCCGCAGCGACTGGGGCGACATGTCCACCAGCTCGATCTGGTCGGCGCGGCGCACCACCTCGTCGGGCACGGTCTCGCGCTGGCGCACCCCGGTGATCTGCTCGACCACGTCGTTGAGCGACTCCAGGTGCTGGATGTTCACGGTGGTGATGACGTCGATGCCGGCGGCCAGCAGCTCGTTCACGTCGTGCCAGCGCTTGGTGTTGCGCGAGCCGGGCACATTGGTGTGCGCCAGCTCGTCGACCACCGCGGTCTTCGGGGCGCGGCGCAGCACCGCGTCCACGTCCATCTCGGTGAACTCCGCCCCCCGGTGCACCAGGGTGCGGCGCGGCACCGTCTCCAGCCCGGCCAGCAGCTCGGCCGTCTTCGCCCGGCCGTGCGTCTCGGCGAAGCCGATGACCACGTCGCCGCCCCGGCCGCGCTTGCGCTGCGCCTCGCCGAGCATCGCGTAGGTCTTGCCGACGCCGGGCGCGGCGCCGAGGTAGATGCGCAGCCGTCCGCGCCGCCGCTCGGCGGCGTCGGGCTCGGGCGCGGCGGTGCTCACGGCCGGCCCGCCGGGCCGGCCGCGCCGCGGCGGCCGTGGAGGCGTCTCACCGTGCCACCGTACGTCCGAACCGGTGCGAAGTGCGCAGACGGCTCCACGGCCGCGCGGCGCCCATCAGCCAGCCCCGCCCGCCCCGGCCGCCTCGGCCGCCTCGTCCAGGGCCAGGTTCAGCTCCAGCACGTTGACGGCCGGCTCGCCGAGGAAGCCGAGCCCCCGGCCCTGGACGTGCTCTTCCACCAGGGCGGCCACCGCGGCCGGGTCCATGCCCCGCTCCCGCGCCACCCGGTCGGCCTGGAGCCGCGCGTAGGCGGGCGAGATGTGCGGGTCCAGGCCGCTGCCGCTCGCGGTGAGCGCGTCGGGCGGCACCGCCTCGGGCGGCACCCCGTTCAGCTCGGCGGCGGCCGCCCGCCGCTCCTCCACCGCGGCCAGCAGCTCCGGGCTGGTCGGCGCCAGGTTGGAGGCGCCGCTGGACAGCGGGTCGTAGCCCTCGCCCGCCGCCGAGGGGCGGCCGTGGAAGTACGACGGGTCCTCGACCGGCTGGCCGATCAGCCGGGAGCCGACCGGCTCGCCGTCGCGCTCCACCATGCTCCCGTTGGCCTGCCCGGGCATCAGCAGCTGCCCGGCGCCGAGCACCGCCAGCGGGTAGCCCAGGCCCAGCACGACCGTCAGCGCCGCCAGGACGCGCAGGCCGGCCGCGGCCTGCCGCAGCCACAGCATGTTCATCTAGCTCACCACTCCGGGAATCGACGAGATGACGAGGTCGACGGCCTTGATCCCGAGGAACGGGACGATCAGGCCGCCGACGCCGTAGACCAGCAGGTTGCGGCCGAGCAGCCGGCCGGCCGCCTCGGCCCGGTAGCGCACCCCGCGCAGCGCCAGCGGGATGAGCGCGACGATGACCAGGGCGTTGAACACCACGGCCGACACGATCGCCGTCTCCGGCGTGCTCAGCCGCATGATGTTCAGCGCCTCCAGGCCGGGGAAGACCGCGACGAACATGGCCGGGATGATCGCGAAGTACTTCGCGATGTCGTTGGCCACCGAGAAGGTGGTCAGCGCGCCGCGGGTGATCAGCAGCTGCTTGCCGATCTCCACGATCTCGATGAGCTTGGTCGGGTTGGAGTCCAGGTCCACCATGTTCCCGGCCTCCTTGGCGGCCGAGGTGCCGGTGTTCATCGCCACCCCCACGTCGGCCTGGGCCAGGGCGGGGGCGTCGTTGGTGCCGTCGCCGGTCATCGCGACCAGCCGGCCGCCCTCCTGCTCCCGCCTGATCAGGTCGAGCTTGTCCTGCGGGGTCGCCTCGGCCAGGAAGTCGTCCACCCCCGCCTCGGCCGCGATGGCCCTGGCGGTGAGCGGGTTGTCGCCGGTGATCATCACCGTGCGGATGCCCATCGCGCGCAGCTGCGCGAAGCGCTCGCGCAGGCCCTCCTTGACGATGTCCTTGAGGTGGATGACGCCCAGCACCCGCGCGGGCTCGCCCTCGCGCCACTCGGCCACCACCAGCGGCGTGCCGCCGCCGGCGCTGACCGCGTCGACGGCCGGGCCGACCTCCTCGCCGGGGTGCCCGCCCTTGTCGCGGACCCACTCCAGCACGGCGGCGGCCGCGCCCTTGCGGACCCGCAGCACGCTCCCGTCGTCCTCGCCCAGGTCCGCGCCCGACATCCGGGTCTGCGCCGAGAAGGGGACCCACACCGCGCGGGCCAGCTCGCCCGGGGTGCGTTCACGCAGCCCGAACTCGCGCTTGGCGAAGACCACGACCGAGCGGCCCTCGGGCGTCTCGTCGGCCAGGCTCGACAGCTGCGCCGCCCCGGCCAGCTCGCGGGGGTCCACCCCGCCGACCGGCACGAAGGCGCTCGCCTGCCGGTCCCCGAGGGTGATGGTGCCGGTCTTGTCCAGCAGCAGCGTGTTCACGTCGCCGGCCGCCTCCACCGCGCGCCCCGACATGGCCAGCACGTTGCGGCGGACCAGCCGGTCCATGCCGGCGATGCCGATGGCCGACAGCAGCGCCCCGATCGTGGTCGGGATCAGGCAGACCAGCAGCGCGACCAGCACCAGCGCCGACTGCGGCCGCCCCGAGTAGGCCGCCAGCGGCTGGAGGGTGACCACCGCGAGCAGGAAGACCAGCGTCAGCGCGGCCAGCAGGATGTTCAGCGCCAGCTCATTGGGCGTCTTCTGCCGGTCCGCCCCCTCCACCAGCGCGATCATCCGGTCCAGGAAGGACTCACCCGGCCTGGTGGTGATCTGGACGACGATGCGGTCCGACAGCACCCGGGTGCCGCCGGTCACCGCGCTGCGGTCGCCGCCGGACTCGCGGATCACCGGCGCGGACTCGCCCGTCACCGCGGACTCGTCCACGCTGGCGACGCCCTCGACCACGTCGCCGTCGCCGGGGATGACGTCGCCCGCCTCGCAGACCACCAGGTCGCCGGGGCGCAGCCCGGCGGCCGGGACGGTCTCCTCGGCGCCGCCTCGGCCGCTCAGCCGGCGCGCGCTGGTGTGCTCCTTGGCGCGGCGCAGCGCGGCGGCCTGCGCCTTGCCGCGCCCCTCGGCGACCGCCTCGGCCAGGTTGGCGAAGACGACGGTCGCCCACAGCCACAGGGTGACCGTCCAGGCGAACACGCTCGGTTCGAGGACGGCGAGCACGGTGGTGAAGACCGAGCCGATCTCGACGGTGAACATGACCGGTGACTTCACCATCACCCGCGGGTCGAGCTTGCGCAGGGCCGAGGGCAGCGCCGCCGCCAGCGCGCGGACGGTGAACGCGCTCCGGCCGGCCGGAGCCTTTCCCGAAGGGCCCGGTACGGCACCGGTGCCGCGGGCCTGGGTCGTGGTGGACATCTACGCGAGACCTTCCGCGATCGGGCCCAGCGCCAGGGCCGGGAAGAACGTCAGCCCGGTGACGATGAGCACGGTGGCGACGACCATGCCCACGAACAGCGGGCGGTGCGTCGGCAGGGTTCCGGCGGTGGCCGGGGCCGGCCGCTGCCCGGCCAGGGCGCCGGCCAGCGCCAGCACCAGGACCATCGGCAGGAAGCGGCCGAGCAGGATGGCCAGGCCCAGCGCCGTGTTGTAGAAGGGCGTGTTCGCCGACAGCCCGGCGAAGGCGCTGCCGTTGTTGTTGGCGGCCGAGCCGAAGGCGTACAGCACCTCCGACAGGCCGTGCGGCCCGGCGTTGAGGATCGACTCACGGGCGCCGGGGACCGACAGCGCGACGGCGGTGCCGGCCAGCACCAGGGCCGGGGTGGTCAGCGTGTACAGCGCGATCAGCCGGATCTCGCGGGAGCCGAGCTTCTTGCCCAGGTACTCGGGGGTGCGGCCGACCATCAGCCCGCCGAGGAAGACGGCGAGCATCGAAATCACCAGCATGCCGTACAGCCCCGAGCCGACCCCGCCCGGTGTGACCTCGCCGAGCAGCATGTTCAGCATCACCAGGCCGCCGCCGAAGGCGGTGAAGGAGGAGTGGAAGGAGTTGACGGCGCCGGTCGAGGTGCTGGTGGTGGCGGTGGCGAACAGCGCCGACGCCCACTCGCCGAAGCGCGTCTCCTTGCCCTCCATCGCCCCGCCGGCCGCCTGGAGCGCGGCGCCGTGCCCGGAGACCTCGGCCGCGGTGACGCCGGCCAGCGACAGCAGGAAGATGGTGCCCATCGCGGCCAGCAGCGCGGTGCCGTGCCGGTGCCCGCCCGCGCCCTGCGCGGCCAGCATCGTCCCGTAGGTTCGGGTGAGCGAGACCGGGATCAGCAGGATGAGCAGGATCTCCAGCAGGTTGGTGAAGGCGTTGGGGTTTTCGAAGGGGTGCGCGGAGTTGGCGTTGTAGAAGCCGCCGCCGTTGGTGCCCAGCTCCTTGATGGCCTCCTGGGAGGCCACCGGCCCGCCCGGGATGGACTGGGTGCCGCCGGTCAGGGTGGTCACCTCGACCGGGGCGGCCAGGTTCTGCACCACACCGCCGGCCAGCAGCAGCAGCGCCGCGGCGAAGGAGATGGGCAGCAGCACCCGCAGCGCGCCCCTGACCAGGTCCACCCAGAAGTTGCCGAGCAGTTCGGTGCGGCGCCGGCTGATGCCGCGCACCACCGCGACCGCCACGGCCATGCCGACGGCGGCCGAGGCGAAGTTCTGCACCGCCAGCCCGGCCGCCTGCACCAGGTGGCCCATGGTCGACTCGCCCGAGTACGACTGCCAGTTGGTGTTGGCCACGAAGGACACCGCGGTGTTCCACGCCTGGTCGGGGGCGACCGGCGGCAGGCCCAGGCTCAGCGGCAGCAGGTGCTGCAGGCGCTGGAGGCCGTAGAGCACCAGCACCGACACGGCCGAGAAGGCGAGCACGGCGCGCGCGTAGCCGGTCCAGGTCTGCTCGGTGTCGGGGTCGATCCCGGCGAAGCGGTAGACCAGCCGCTCCACCCGCAGGTGGCGGCGGCCGGAGTAGACGCGGGCCAGGTAGTCGCCCAGCGGCACGTACAGCGCCGCCAGCAGCGAGAGCAGCAGGCCGATCTGGGCGAGCCCGGCGAGGGTCTGGCCCACGGCTAGAACCTCTCCGGGCGGACCAGCGCGAGCAGCAGGTACCCCGCCAGGCCCAGCGCCACGACCAGGCCGGCGATGTCGGCGAGCGGCGCGCTCATATCCGGCTCACCGCGCTCGCCACCAGCCCCGCCAGCGCGAATGCCGCGATGGTCAGGACGATGAACGCGATATCGGCCACCTTCGCCCTCCCTCGGCGCCGGGCGGCCGGGCGGATACCCGGCCCTAGGACCCGACGTGGGGAGTCAACCGCCCCAATAGCGGCGTTTCGTCGCGCGTTGATGATCCCTTAGCGAATGCCGAGCTGCGCTTGATGACTTTTTAGCGTTCGTCAACGGTACGGGCTGAGCTGGGCTTTCGCCGGGCGGCCGGCGGCGGGCCCGGCCGTCGCCGGCCCCGCCGCCGGCCGGCGGTCAGTTCCACAGCCGCTTCATCCGCCACTCGTCGGTGGGCACCAGGTGCGCGATCTCGGCGATGCCGGGCCCGTCGGCGGACTCCACCGCGACGCGGTAGAGGCGCAGCGCCGGCGGTTCGCCGGCGGAGGCGGGCCGCTCGGGCGAGGCCCACTGGCCGAGCACGCGCTGTACCCGGTAGTCGGTGTCGCGCCAGGCGATGGACCAGCCCGCGGCGTCGACCCGGGAGTCGATCGGTTCGTCGTAGAGGTGAGTCACGCGGGTGATCATATCGAACACATGTTCGATGACGTCCAGCCGGACACGCCGGACCGGACACGACCGTAGCCGCACCCCGCCCCGCCCGGCGCCCGACACGGCGGCGGTGGCCGCACCCGGACCGGTCCCGGCCGGACAGGGGGCGGACAGGGGGCCCGGGGCCGCGCCCGAGCGCGCGCGGCGCCGCCCGGTTCCGTAGCATCAGCGGTGTGGCCGAGCACCTTCCCGACACACCCCTGGCCGAGGGCTTCCCGCCGGCCACCCGCGAGCGCTGGCGCGCCCTGGCCGCCGCCGCGCTGCGCCGCTCCGGCACCCAGGT
This sequence comes from Allonocardiopsis opalescens, assembly GCF_003002095.1. GTDB lineage: Bacteria > Actinomycetota > Actinomycetes > Streptosporangiales > Streptosporangiaceae > Allonocardiopsis > Allonocardiopsis opalescens. Next base: position 63,377 of record NZ_PVZC01000011.1, read on the forward strand.
GCCCGACGAACCCTCCTCCGCCGTCGAGGAACTGCTCACCCACCGCACCCGCGACGGCATCGCGCTGCGGCCCCTCTACACCGCCGGCGACGTCTCCGCCGGCCCCGGCCCCGGCGTCCCCGGCCTCGCCCCCTACCTGCGCGGCGGCCGGCCAGAGGGCGCGGCCGCGCAGGGCTGGGAGGTCCGCCAGCTGCACGACCACGCCGAGACCGGCGCCGCCCGCGCCGCCGTCCTGGCCGACCTGGAGAACGGCGCCACCGCGCTGTGGCTGCGGGTCGGCCCCGCCCACGGCGCCTTCGGCGCCGACCGGCTCGGCGACGCCCTCGACGGCGTGCTGCTCGACCTCGCCCCCGTCCACCTCGACGCCGGCCACCGCTTCGCCGAGGCCGCCGACGCCTACCTGGCGCTCTGCCGCCGCCAGGGCCTGCCCGACGGCGAGGTGGCCGGCGGCCTGGGCGCCGACCCGCTCGGCCTGCGCGCCCGCACCGGCGTCCCCGGCGACATGGACGCCGCCGCCGAACTCGCCCGCCGCGCGCACGCGCACCACCCCCGGCTGCGCGCCCTCACCGTCGACGCGCTGCCCTACCACGACGCCGGCGCGAGCGAGGCCAAGGAGCTGGGCGCCGCCCTGGCCGCCGGAGTCGGCTACCTGCGCGCGCTGACCGGCGCGGGCCTGAGCGTCCAGGCCGCCGCCGGGCAGCTGGAGTTCCGCTACGCCGCCACCGCCGACCAGTTCCTCACCATGGCCAAGCTGCGCGCCGCGCGGCTGCTGTGGGCCCGCGCCACCGCCGCCTGCGGCGCGCCCGCCGCCGCGCAGCGCCAGCACGCCGTCACCTCGGCGGCCATGATGGCCGCCCGCGACCCCTGGACCAACCTGCTGCGCACCACCGTCGCCGCCTTCGCCGCCGGCACCGCCGGCGCCGACGCGGTCACCGTGCTCCCCTTCGACACCGCCCTCGGCGACTCCGACGCCTTCGCCCGACGCATCGCCCGCAACACCCAGACCCTGCTGCTGGAGGAGTCCCACCTGGGCCGCGTCATCGACCCGGCCGGCGGCTCCTGGTACCTCGAAGCGCTCACCGCCGAGCTGGCCCGCGCCGCCTGGGCCTGGTTCCAGCGCGTCGAACGGGCCGGCGGCCTGGCCGCCGCCCTGGACTCCGGCATGGTCGGCGGCGAACTCGCGGCCGACCGGCGCCGCCGCGCCGAGGACGTCGCGCACGGCCGCGAACGGCTCGTCGGCGTCGGCGACTACCCCGACCTGGACGAGCGCCCGGTGCGCCGGCCCGCCCGCGCCCCCGCCGACGCGCCCCGCGACCCCGCCCGGGCGCTGCCCCGGTACCGCCCGGCCGCCCCCTTCGAGGAGCTGCGCGAGCGCTCCGACCGCCGCCTCGCCGCCACCGGCGCCCGCCCCGCCGTCTTCCTGGCCACCCTCGGCCCGGTCGCCGCCCACGGCGCGCGGGCCGACTACGCCGCCGGGCTGCTCGCCGCCGGCGGCCTCGCCGCCACCCGGGCCGGCGCCACCCGGACCCCCGCCGAGGTGCTGGCCGCCTACCGCGGCGAGGCCGTCGCCTGCCTGTGCGGCGACGACGACCGGCTCGCCGAGCAGACCGCCGAGGTGGCCGCCGGGCTCAGGGCGGCCGGCGCCCGCCTGGTGCTGGCGGCGGTGCCGCCACCGGAGCGCCCCGGCGACGGCGGCCCCGACGGCCACGTCTTCCCCGGCTGCGACGCCCTCGCGGCGCTGCACCGGATCTGGCAGGAGGTGGAGACCGCATGAGCGGCCCGATCCCCGACTTCTCCGAGATCCCGCTGGACGGCGGCGCGGACGGCGGGCCCGCCCCCGGCCCCGAGGAGTGGGCCGCGGCGCTGCGCGCCGCCACCGGCAAGGGCCCCGACGCGCTGGAGTGGGAGACGCCCGAGGGCATCGGCGTGCGGCCGCTGTACACCGCCGCCGACACCGAGGGCCTGGACTTCCCCGGCGGCTACCCCGGCATCGCCCCCTACCTGCGCGGGCCCTACCCCACCATGTACACCACCCAGCCGTGGACGATCCGGCAGTACGCCGGCTTCTCCACCGCCGAGGAGTCCAACGCCTTCTACCGCCGCAACCTCGCCGCCGGGCAGAAGGGCCTGTCGATCGCCTTCGACCTGGCCACCCACCGCGGCTACGACTCCGACCACCCCCGGGTGGCCGGCGACGTGGGCATGGCCGGGGTGGCCATCGACTCCATCTACGACATGCGGCAGCTCTTCGACGGCATCCCGCTGGACCGGATGAGCGTGTCGATGACCATGAACGGCGCCGTGCTGCCGGTGCTGGCGCTGTACGTGGTGGCCGCCGAGGAGCAGGGGGTGCCGCCCGAGCGGCTGTCGGGGACGATCCAGAACGACATCCTCAAGGAGTTCATGGTCCGCAACACCTACATCTACCCGCCGCGGCCCTCGATGCGGATCATCTCCGACATCTTCGCCTACACCTCGCGGCGGATGCCCCGTTTCAACTCCATCTCCATCTCCGGCTACCACATGCAGGAGGCGGGGGCCACCGCGGACCTGGAGCTGGCCTACACCCTGGCCGACGGCGCCGAGTACATCCGGGCCGGGCTGGCCGCCGGGATGGACGTCGACGCCTTCGCGCCCCGGCTGTCCTTCTTCTGGGGCATCGGCATGAACTTCTTCATGGAGGTCGCCAAGCTCCGCGCCGCCCGGCTGCTGTGGGCCCGCCTCGTCCGCGGCTTCGGCGCCGAGAACCCCCGCTCGCTCTCGCTGCGCACCCACTGCCAGACCTCCGGCTGGTCGCTGACCGCCCAGGACGTGTTCAACAACGTGGTGCGCACCTGCGTGGAGGCGATGGCCGCCACCCAGGGCCACACCCAGTCGCTGCACACCAACGCCCTCGACGAGGCGCTGGCCCTGCCCACCGACTTCTCCGCCCGCATCGCCCGCAACACCCAGCTGGTGCTCCAGCTGGAGTCCGGCACCACCCGGGTGATCGACCCCTGGGGCGGCAGCCACTACCTCGAACGGCTCACCCACGACCTCGCCCGCCGCGCCTGGGGCCACATCGGCGAGGTCGAGGCGGCCGGCGGCATGGCCGCCGCGATCGACGCCGGCATCCCCAAGCTGCGCATCGAGGAGGCGGCCGCCCGCACCCAGGCGCGCATCGACTCCGGCCGCCAGCCCGTCATCGGGGTGAACAAGTACCGCCCCGACGCCGAGGAGCCGATCGAGGTGCTCAAGGTCGACAACCGCGCGGTCCGCGCCGGCCAGCTGGAGAAGCTGCGCCGGCTGCGCGAGGAGCGCGACCCCGGCGCCCTCGACGACGCGCTGCGCGCGCTGACCGGCGCCGCGGAGGCGGCCGCCCGGGGCGGCGCCGGCTCCGGCCCCGACGGCCTCGACGGCAACCTGCTGGCCGCCGCCATCGGCGCGGCCCGCGCCAAGGCCACGGTCGGCGAGATCTCCGCCGCCGTGGAGCGGGTCTTCGGGCGCCACTCCGGCCAGATCCGTACCATCTCCGGGGTGTACCGGGACGAGGCCGGCGGCGCGGCCGCCATCGAGGCGGTCCGCGCGCGGGTCGACGCCTTCGCCGAGGCCGAGGGGCGCCGCCCCCGGCTGCTGGTGGCCAAGATGGGGCAGGACGGCCACGACCGCGGCCAGAAGGTGATCGCCACCGCCTTCGCCGACCTCGGCTTCGACGTCGACGTCGGCCCGCTGTTCCAGACGCCCGAGGAGGTGGCCCGCCAGGCGGTGGAGGCCGACGTGCACGTCGTCGGCGTCTCCTCGCTGGCCGCCGGCCATCTCACCCTGGTGCCCGCGCTGCGCGACGCGCTGGCCGAGGCCGGGCGGGACGACATCCTGATCGTGGTCGGCGGCGTCATCCCGCCGGGCGACCACGCCGAGCTGCGCGCGGCCGGCACCGCCGCGATCTTCCCGCCGGGCACGGTGATCGCCGAGGCCGCCGGGGAGCTGGTGGACCGCCTCGCCGCCGAGCTCGGCCACCCCGCGGCCGAGGGCGGCTGACGGCCCGGCCATGGCGCGCCGCACCCTGGACGCCGACGCCTACGCCGCGGGCGTGCGCGCCGGCGACCGCTCCGTGCTGGCTCGGGCCATCACCCTGGTGGAGTCGGTCCGCCCCGACCACCGAGAGGCGGCCCAGCGGCTGCTGCTCGCGCTCGCCCCGCACGCGGGCGGCGCGCACCGGGTGGGCGTCACCGGGGTGCCCGGCGTCGGCAAGTCCACCTTCATCGACACCCTCGGCAGCCGGCTGACCGGCGCCGGGCACCGGGTGGCCGTGCTGGCGGTGGACCCCTCCTCCAGCCGCACCGGCGGCTCGATCCTGGGCGACAAGACCCGGATGGCGCGGCTGGCCGCCGATCCGGCCGCCTTCATCCGCCCCTCGCCCAGCTCCGGCACGCTCGGCGGCGTGGCCAGGGCCACCCGCGAGACGATCGTGCTGGTGGAGGCGGCCGGCTACGACGTGGTGCTGGTGGAGACGGTCGGCGTCGGGCAGTCGGAGACGGCCGTGGCGCGGATGGTCGACTGCTTCGTGGTGCTGGCGCTGGCCCGCACCGGCGACCAGCTGCAGGGCATCAAGAAGGGCGTGCTCGAACTGGCCGACGTGGTCGCGGTGAACAAGGCCGACGGCCCGCACGAGCAGGACGCCCGCGCCGCCGCCCGCGAGCTGGCCCGCGCGCTGCGGCTGCTGCGCTCCCCCGGCGAGACCTGGACCACCCCGGTGCTGACCTGCAGCGGCCTCACCGACGACGGACTCGACGCGGTCTGGGAGCAGGTGGAGGCGCACCACCGCGCGCTGGCCGGCGCCGGCGAACTGGCCGCCAAGCGCCGCGGCCAGCAGGTGGACTGGACCTGGTCCATGGTCCGCGACCGGCTGGACGCCCGGCTGCGCGGCGACCCCGGCATGCGGGAGACCGTGCGGGAGGTGGAGCGCGCCGTCCGCGAGGGCGAGCTGACGCCCACCCTGGGCGCCGAGCGCATCCTCACCGCCTTCTTCGAGCGCTGACGCCGCCGCGCGCCCGCCCCCTGTCCTCGCGGAATGCCCACTGTGACGGGCATTCCATGCCGTATCGACGGCCCAACCGAACACATGTTCGAAGATTTTCGCGTACCATCGAAGTGTCCGGGTGCGCCCGGGCGGAGAAAGGTCGTACTTTGGTAAGGGGCCCCGAGCGGCCGGCACGCGGAACCCCCGGAGAACGGGCCCGTCAGGGTTTTCACGCGCGAGTAACGCGCAGTAGTCAGATCTGCACGACACTGGTACAAGTACGGGGAGAACAGCCGGAAACTGCGGGGTTGGTCGAGGAGGGGCGATCGTGCAGAAATTGGGGCTGGCCACCCAGGCCCACGGTGGCACCGCCACCGTTCAGGTGGTGGGGGAGGTGGACATCGCCACCGCCGCCGACCTGCGGCGGAGCGTGTCGGCGACGATGCGCGAGCACGGCCCGTGGCTGGTGCTGGACCTCACCCGGGTGCGGTTCATGGACTCAAGCGGACTGAACGTGCTCATCGAGGTCCACAAGGAGTGCAAGGAGCAGAGCGGCCATCTGGCGCTCGCCGGACCCCAGGCGCAGGTGGCCAAGGTGATCCGGCTGATCGGCCTCGACAAGCACGTCGCGGTGCACGACACCGTTGCCGAGGCCGTCACCGCCGTGGACGCCCACCGCGTCCTGCCCGCCGAGGCCGAGGAGACCAGCCAGCTCAACTGACCCCCGTCCCCCCGCCCGTTCCCGGCCCCGGCGAGCCCGGGGCCGCTTCTCAGCCGTCCGCGCCCAGTTCCGGCACCCTCGGCGCGTAGGCGGCGAAGAGCGCGGCATTGGCCGCGTCCCCGCCCGGCACGTTCGCCGAGCGCCACAGCGGCAGCTCCAGGCCGGCGGCCACCGCCCGGTCGTAGACCCGCACCAGCAGCAGCGTCCACAGGTACCCGTTGGCCAGCGTCGACAGCGCGCCGGTGACCGGCGCCTCGGGCGGGTAGCCGGCGTCGCCCGGCCGGATGAGGGTGTCCAGCACGATGTCGGCCTGGTCCACCAGCCGGCCCAGGGCCGCCCCGGCCCGCGCCGGGGCGGCGGCGCTCGCGGCCCGCGAGGTCACCGCCACCACCGGCACGCCGCGCTCGCGGCCGAGCGCGGCCAGCTCCACCGGATAGGGGTTGGCGCCGGAGGTGGAGAAGATCATCAGCACGTCCGCGCCGGTGATCCCGGCCGCGTCCAGCACCTCGGCGGCCAGGCCGCTGCGCCGCTCGGCCCGGGTGCTGGGCAGCGCGCCGTGCAGCGGATACAGCTCGGGGTGGTAGAGCGGGCGGACGGCGGCCAGCCCGCCGGCCCGGTAGAAGGCGTCGTTCACCGGGATGAGCGAGTGGCCGGCGCCGGCCGCGTACAGCAGGCCGCCGCGCCGGGCCAGCCGGTCGACCAGCAGCCCGGCCGCCTCCTCCAGGGCCGCGTCGTTCTCCCGGCCGACCCGCTCCAGCAGCTCCATCACCCGGGCGCCGTAGGCGCGCGCGGGGTCGGCCGCGGGATCAGGGGTGGGGCCGGGGGTGGGCTCGGACACGGGGTCGGGCGCGGCGTCGGCCATCGGTCAGCTCCTGTGCGGGTCGGCGGGGGCACCGGCGGCGGACGGTCCGGCCGCCCGGTTCCGCCGATACTGGTATAGGCCGGTCTATACCGCACTCCAGGATGCTGTCCGGTGGCGGCCGCGTCAACCGGGGGGTCGGCGCGGCCGCCGGGCCGGCTAGAGCCAGTCGTGCTCGGCCAGCCGCTCGCGCAGCTGCGCGGCCAGGCCCTCCTTGTCCAGGAAGTTGGTCACCGCGACGACGACGGGCGCCAGCCCGGCCAGTTCGTCGGTGTGCATGCCCTGGCCGACGATCACGTCGGGGCTCATGCTCCGCGCGCTGGAGATGTCGGTGTTCTCCACTCTGGCGGCGACACCGAGATCGCGCAGCGCGTCCTCGGCGGTCATCTTCAGGATCAGGCTCGAGCCCATCCCGACTCCGCACACCGCCAGCACCTGCAGCGGTTCACTCCGTGGCATCGCTTCTCCCAGTCTCGTTCGAGGGCTCGCCGGCCGGGGCGGCCGACGACTCGGCCCTGGCCCGCGCGTGCTCGCGGCGGGTCAGCAGCACCAGGACCGCCACCGTGACCGCGGCCACCACCGCGACGGGCACCCAGACGCTGCCGAGGCCGCCGAAGAGCAGCAGCAGCCAGCTGATCACGAACCAGTCCGGGTCGGCCAGGGTGGCCAGTTCGGGGGCGGTGTCGCTGAGCAGGCCCCAGCTGATCCACTGGCCGAAGGCGAGGATGATCCCGTTGAGGGCGCCGCCGATCACCGCGCCGCGCCAGCCGGCCACCGCGTTGCCGAACACACCGCCGGCGCCGCCGCCGAAGAAGAGCATGATCATCGGCGGCACCAGGGTGAACCAGCCGGCTCCGGCGAAGACTCCGAGCAGGATCAGGAAGGTGATCGTGCTGGTCACGAAGCCGACCATCACCGAGGTGGGCGCGAAGGGGAAGACGGTGGGGATGTCCAGGGCGGGCTTGGTGCCGGGGACCAGCTTGTCGCTGATGCCCTTGAAGGCGGGCACGATCTCGGCCAGGAACATCCGCACGCCGTAGAGCAGGATCGCGATGCCGGCGGCGAAGCGCAGGCCCGAGAGCACCCCCCAGATCCACGGGTTGAGCGCGGGATCGGTGAGCGCGGCCTGCTCGGTGATCACGGCGCTGTCGGCGAAGGCCATCGCGACCAGCAGGATCACCGTGATGACCAGCGCGGTGCTGACGTTGACGTCCTTGAAGAAGGACAGCGCCCGGGGCAGCTTCAGCTTCTCGGTGCTGTGCTTGTCGGGGTCGCCGAAGGGGCGGGCCACCACGGCGGTGAGCAGCGCCAGCGTCGAGGTGGTGTGGCCGAAGCCGAAGTCGTCGCGGCCGGTCACCCGCTTCATGAACGGGCGCATCCACAGCGGCTGCAGCGTCCAGTAGCAGGCGATCAGCACCGAGCCGGCGGGCACCAGGACGTACTGCGGCAGGTCCCCGAAGGCCTCCACCAGGGAAGCCGTGATCACCACGCTGATCCAGAACATCAGGTGGCCGGTCAGGTACACGTAGCGGGCCGAGGAGAAGACCGCGACCAGTGCCAGGTGCAGCACGAAGCCGAGCGTGATGATCAGCGCCACCGTGCCGCCGTGCGTGCCCAGGAAGCCGTCGAGCGTGTTGGTCGACTGCGGCGCCTCCAGGCCGACGGCGCTGGACACGATGGTCTGGAAGGCGGTCAGGCCGCCGGCGAAGATGTCGATGCCGATGAAGAGGATGACGATGCCCAGCGCGCTGCGCAGCGCGCCGCCCACGACGTCCTCCACCGGTTTGCGCTGCAGCAGCAGGCCGACCAGCGTGATCAGGCCGATCAGGATGGCGACCTGGCCGAAGATGTTGTTCGCGATCCAGATCAGGATCGTTTGGAGTGTTTCCACGCTATACCTGCTCCGTTGCTGCGACAAGGGTCTCTGGGGCCGTCATGGGGCCGTCAGCCCTCTGGTTCTCA
>NZ_PVZC01000012.1 GCF_003002095.1 Allonocardiopsis opalescens
AAGTTCCGCGTGGCCTCGACCCCGCGGTTCCTGGACCGGCAGAGCGGTGAGTGGAAGGACGGCGAAGCCCTCTTCCTCACCTGCAACGTCTGGCGGCAGATGGCGGAGAACGTCGCCGAATCCCTCACCAAGGGGATGCGGGTGCTCATCCAGGGCCGGCTGCGGCAGCGGTCCTACGAGACCCAGCAGGGCGAGAAGCGCACGGTCTACGAGATCGAGGTCGACGAAGTCGGCCCCTCGCTGCGCAGCGCGACCGCGAAGGTGACGAAGGCGCAGCGGTCCGGTGGCCAGCAGGGCGGCTACCAGCAGGCTCAGCGCAGCCCCTCCGGCGATGACGCGTGGGCGAGCGACCAGCCCCCGTTCTGATCCATCTGGTGGTCCGCCCCGGGGTAAGCGGGGCGGACCACCTCAACCTTAGGAGAGCTGATGCTTGAGGTGAGGGTGGAGCCCACCCGCTACACCGTGTCCTGCCTACCCGAGGACTTCGAAGGCCGTGATTCGTGGGACCTCACTGTCGAGTTGCGAAGCCCCGGCCAGTGGGCGGTGTGCTGGCGCGGCGAGTGCCTTTCGAAGTCGGGTCGGTGGAGTCGCGAGCGGCAGCCGTCGGCGCGCACTGACCACTGGAAGCGCGTGTACCGCCATGATCTGGACACTGCGCTTGCCCTCGCCCGGAAGTACGCGCCCCGGGTCACCATCAACGGTTACACCCCGGCCGCTGCGCTGGCGCTCGAAGAAGCAGAAGCGGACCAGGAGGTATTCCGTGGTTGAGCGCTGGGACCTCGACAAGCCCCACCGCTGCCCCCGCTGCTGGGCATGCGCGGTCGTCGGCCGACCCAGGTTCCGGTCGCTGCGGGTGTACACCTGCTGCCGCTGCGGTACCCGGTTCGCCCGCTGGCCCCGGCTGGCCCGGGTGCTGATCTGGTCGCCGCTGCTGTGCGGTGAGCACACCGAGGTGGAGACCCCGATGGGGCACCGTCACGCAGCGATCCGGGACATGCTCGCTGGGCGGGTCACCGTCTCAGAACTCGCCGCAGCACAGGGCATCAGGGCGCCGCAGGACGTTGCGGACCTGCAAACGAAGGACCCGCTCACACCCGCCGAGACGGCGGCGTTCTTCACCGAGATTCGACGGGAGCCTGACCATGGACCTACGTGACCGGATCGCGGCGGCGCTGGCCGAGCACTACACCAGCACCCACCGCTACGTCCCCGACCCCCAACGGCCGGGCCGGTCGATCGCGGTCGAGGCCGACATCGAGTACCGCGTCCAGCAGGACGTGATGAAGGTCTACGACGACCCCGACGGCGGCCGGAGCATCGCCGCGCCTACCTGCCTGGAGGTCGCCGACGTTGTGATGGGGGTCCTGGGGGATTTCACGGAGGAGCACAGGGCTCTCCGTGGGCGTGCCGTGGGCTCGGTCGCCGCCCTGTGGGCTCGTATCCGTGAACTGGAGGCCCAGGTGCGGGCCCGTGACGAGCACATTGCCGCGAAGAGCCTGGAACTGTCGTCGTCGGTGTGGGTGTCCCCGGACCGGCTCGCCGGCCAGCCGTGTGTGGGCGGTACCCGAGTCCCGACCGGGACCGTGTCGGGGCTCGTCCCGGATGTGGGGGAGGAGGGTGTCGCGGAGTTCTACCCGTCGGTGACCCCGGCGGGTGCTCGCGCCGCCGTTTGGTTCGAGGAGACCTTCACCGCTCGGGTGGTGATGCCCGATCCGGACCGTGAGCCGATCCCGATCGCGGAGATCGCTGGGATTGCGTCGTGGTGGACCGATGGTGAGGACCCCACCGAGTGGGTGCGCAAGCAGCGCACCCGAGGCGCCGAGGGAGGCTCAGATGTGTGACCAGGCTCGTTGTCCGGACTGTTTCAAGGTCATCAAGCTCAAGAACAGTGAGATCGGACGTCATGGCCCACGCCCACGGGGCTGCCCAGGGACCGGGTTTCAGGTTTCGGCATGGACTGTTGTGCTCGTTAACGACGTCCCGACCTACATTGATCCGCTTCCGTGGGAGAGGTCCCTGTTGGATATGGCTCGTCAGCTCGGCAGTACCGGTCCGATCCACGACTTGTCAGATCTGCGTGATCGCCACAACCAGGTTGCCGGGTGGTGACGATGACTCCGCAGCGTGTGCAGCGCAAGCGCGTCAAGGGGTGGCGGCTGCCAGCAGGCGCGGTGATCGTGGACCGCACCTCGAAGTGGGGCAACCCCTTCACCGTCGCCGACGCCATCAAGGCCGGCCACACCGACCCGCAGCGTGCCTGCGTCAGCAACTTCGAGGCATGGATCGACGGCGACCCCACCTACCCGGACACCTACACAGTCGGCGCGCGGGTCTTCGATCGGCGATGGATGCGCGCCCATCTCCATGAGTTGCGAGGCAAGGACCTCTGCTGCCCCTGCGGTATCGGGGAGCCTTGCCATGGTGATTCTCTTATCCGGCGCGTTACCTTGCTGATCGCCGCCGGGGGTGCGTCTTGATCGCCATCAGCGCGGCGTTGCTGGGCGCGGTGGTGGTCGGCTACCTCGCCGGCCGCCACCGGCCCGTGCACCGCGCCCGGGAGTGGGTGCGCTTACTGCTTGCCCTGGGGCCGCGTGACGGCCGGTGGACGCACCTGCGCGTGCTGGCGGCGTTCGCGGTCCTGCCCGAGGTGGCGTGGCTGGCGTGGCGGATCCATCGGCGACGGCATCCGACAGGGCGCCGGGTCTCCGCCGAGCCGATTCAGGTCGTGTCGCCGAGGCGACCGGCACCGAAACTCAACCCCGAATGGGTGGAGAAGACCAAGGAGACCGACGATGCCTAACCCCCGCACCACAACCACGATCAGTGTCTACGCCGAAGCCGATGTCGAGCCGAACCGGATGAACCTCATCGGCACTTTCACCCTGAACCTCATCGATAATCCTGACGAGTTCGAGCAGCGGTTCCAGGACGGTCTACGAAGTGTGGTCGAGGGGTATGCGGAGCGATCCAATGGCTGACCAGGACACGGAGCCGTACACCGCGCTCACCTACGCCGATCTGCTGGCCGACCGCGACCACTGGCGGGACCGCGCCCAGACCGCAGAAAAGCGGGTCGCCGACATCTGGCGCGGCATCCAGAGCGAGATCGATGACCTCGACTACGACGGGCGGATGCGGCGCATTCAGGACGACCCCGACGCACAAGGCGACCCCGGGATCGCGGGCAATGCCTATTGGCGGGCGTACTGCAGGCTGAGCGCTTTCCGGATCGCCATGCAGTACATCACCGGGAAGGACGACTGACATGGGCCAGCGGCTCACCGAAGAACAGCGGGACGACCTCATCGACCAGCTCCCCGACGGCATGACCCTCTGGGGGGACGACAGCGAGATCGCCGCTGACTGGTTCACACCCTACGACTACGAGAAGTGGCTGGAAATCCTGGGGCATCCCCGTGCACATCCGGGCTGCTGCAAGACCTGCGGCTGCGCTACCACCTGCGTCCTCGGCACGTTCTATGACGCGGTGGTGTCGTCGGTGGTTCGGGAGTTGGACAAGCTCGGAGCGATCCAGGTGCCGACCGGGAAGGACGACTGAACGAACAACCCAACCCTTCGGGACGCACAACGGCATTGAGGAGCGGCGGCCACACCGGTCGCTGCTCCTTCGCATGTCAGGCGAACAAATTGACGCCACGGACGCAAGACCACTTTGCCGCCACATCATCACCTAGGAGGCTCCACATGTCCCACGTCCACGTGCACCGTCCCATCACCGGCCGCATCCACCTCGACATGCCCTATCACCCAAGGAACCGGGACTGGCTCAAGTCCGTCCTCGGAGCCCACAGCCGACCCGCATGGAACAGGCCAGCGCGTCGGTGGGAGATCGCCCGCCCACACCTCCGCACCCTCGTCGAAGCCCTCGCCCACAAGTTCGGGTCTGTCGACGTCATCGTCGATGTCCGAGCCACCCGCCACTGCGACACCCGCTGCCAGGAAGCGACCGGCGATGAATGCACCTGCCGGTGCCTGGGCGACAACCACGGCGGGGCGGCCTACCGAAAGGCGTGGCTGCTGGTCGGAGACACCACACTGGTCGCGGCCGATGGAAGTGTGCGCCGGCGTTTCCGCGTCGAATCCACCTGACCCGCTGACCGCTGTCACAGGGAGCCTGTAGAACCGGGGGAGGACCCCGTCTTCCCCCGGGAGGCCCTGTGTGTGACCCGCATGCCGAAGAAATCGGCGCGCGCATCTCAGAACTCCTAGACGAGGGCTGGGACCTCAACCTCGAAACCCTCAACGGGCGCCTGACCGTCCACCTCAGGCAGCACCCGCACACGTACACCGTCACCACCGGGCGCCATGACACCCTTCTCACGCAGCTCCGGAACCTTCGTGCATGGGTGAGTGAGCACGAGCGCCAACGCCTCCAGGAGGCGAAAGAGGCGTACCTGAAGGTTCTTGAACGATGGGGCCCGTTCTGATGGCCGCCATCGACAGCCTGATCACCACCGTCTTGATTCCCGCCGCTGTCGCGGTCTGCACCACACTTCTAGTGGAGTACTTCGCGAAGCCCTGGTTGGAGGCACGCAAGGAGCGCATCTTGGAGGCGCACCGCGCCCGGCGGGAAGCCGCCGCCGTAGGCCGCCGCATCTACTTCGACCTCGGCAGGTTGGAGGACCCTGTCCCCGAGGACATGCCAGAGCCGAACCGGACCACGCTCGTAAACGAGGTCAAAGCCAAACGCGAATCGATCCTGGCTGACAGCCGAGAACTCGAACGCATGCTGCCCCGCATCGGCGGCGTCAACGCGCTCACGCTGCTCATCGCGGCGAGAGTGATCGGGACAGTGCAAGGCACAGCGCTTTCCGATGCCTCAGACGCAAAGGTCGCCGAAGTGCGGGGGGCGGTGGGACCCCTGTTCGACTTGCTGGAGTTGGGGTGGTGGCGCCCAGGGTGGTGGCGCGCGTATTTCCGAGTGTGTGAAGCGCTGGGCATCGAGCCGCGGCTTGGTGCGCGCTTGGTCGAATTCCAGCAGGCGTCGAAGCCGCCAAAGCGGTAACGCGGCAACTAGGCGATGCGTTCGACAGCCCAGGGTCCCCTGTGGGGTTCGCCAGCCGTTGGTGCACCTCGGACTGACCGCTTGCGCGCCCCAAGCCGACCTCCAGGGTAGCCTTCGGGGCCACACTTCGAGTAAGGCTGCATGTAGCAACGTCTGCCCAGGTAGAAGACCTGGGCCAGTGAATCACTGGCCCAGATCTACAGACCGACGTTGCGCATGGCATTCTCCCGCCACCGGTCCACCGCCCGGATGTACCCCAACACCACAGGAGACTTCGGGTCCCACCTACCGTGTCGCGCGATCACCGACACCGGGACACCCGCCGCGTAGGCCACCGTGGCGCCACCCGCCCGCAGGCTGTGCGCGGTGTACCGGTCGGCCGACGGCACACCCGCCGCGACAGCGAGGCGCCGCACGGTCCGATTCACCGCCTCACCACCAAGACCGTCACCGATCCGCCCATGCCGGTCCACACTCCGCAGCAACCGCCCCGACGTGATGCCGGCCGCGGCGAGCAGGTTGATCCAGTCCCGCCACGCCTGCACGGGGTCAGTGAGCGGGTGGCTGCCGCGGGGGATGGCGGCGGTCTCGCCCTTGGAGTCCTTGTCCGTCTTCGACGTGCGGATGTGGACATCGAGCCCTTCCGCGGCGAGCGTCACGTCATCGAAGGTGAGCGCGACCAGCTCCGAGCGGCGCCCCATGAGGGCGAGGCCGAGGACGAGTAGGAGCCGGTCGCGGACGCCGATGGTGGTGGTCTGGTCGCAGGCGCCGACCATGGCGCGGAGGGCGTCGATGGTGACGGGCGCGGACTGCTTCTGGTTGCGTTGGCCGTTCTCGGCGCGGGTCCGGCGGTAGCCGCGCAGGACCCTCAATGCGGGTGCGCTGTCGGGGTGGCCTTTGAGTCCGGCGGTGGTGTGGGCGCTGCGGATGGTGGCGATGGCCTGTTCGATGGTGGCAGGGGAGCGGTTGAGGTCGCACAGGTGGCTGGTGTACTCGGCGAGGGTCTGCGCGGTGGCGGGTAGGTCGACGCGTCCCTGCTCGGCGCACCACTTCCCGAAGGCTTCCCACTGGCGGCTGTACGCCTTGCGGGTGTTGTCGCGGACGCCGTCGAAGAGGCGGGCGCGGGTGGACTCGGAGACGACGAAGTCGACTTCGGTGTGCTCGGGGAGCGCGGGGGGTTCGGTCGGGCTGGGTTCGAGGGCGGCTTCGTCGTTCACTGGTCCTCCCACCAGCCACGCCGCTGCCACGCCGCGTCGAGCCGTTCCTGGTCGTCCATCACGCACCCGTGGATGCCGCCCGCACGGAGGGCTTCGAACCGGCCGGCCACCCACACCTGGTCGGGTGCGTGCAAGGCAAGGTCTGCCCACGCTTCGGGGCCCAGACGCATCGGGTCGCGGCGGTCGCCGCAGTCGCACGGGCAGTCGGGGATGGGGTCGCGGAGGATGTCGACGCCGTGGCATCGGTGGTGCCAGTGGCGGGCGCACGCTTCGCAGGCGTCTCGGGGGATGACGAACTTCGTCACCCAGGCGGGGGCCGAGCGGGTGACCGATACGGGTTCGGGGGCCGGTCGTATGGCGGGGGCGCGCTTCGGCCGGGGATTCGCGCTCCGGTGGATGCGGCGTCGGGCCGACAGTTCGTCTTCGGTCATGATCGAACCCCCCGATTCTGGAGTGACATAAGTCAGCTTATCCGACTCCAGGCTTGGTGGGTGACCATAGACGGTCAATAGACAAAACCGCCTCGCCTTGAAGACCGGTGCGGCGTAGCCTGCGAGATCCACAAACGGAGAGACGGAGAGGACGCCCATGCCGAAGCCCGCAACGACCTCCTACGCCGAGGCACTGCTCGCCGAACTAACCACGATTGAGGCGACATACCAGGACATCATCGAAGCTCAAAATTCTCAACATCGATCCCAACCGCGGTCAAGACTTCGCCTTGGTCATCGGCTTCCCGGAGTGGGGTTGGGCGCCAAGCGACGACAAGCTAGAAGCCGACCGGATGAGGCTTCTCGCCCGAGTCCGAGACTGGGAAACCCGGTTCCGACTGCTGTTCCCGCTTGCGACGCCGGCGGTGAGCAAGCGCCTTGACGAACGACTGGACCGCCTGAACAGATGGCTCTTCCGGGAAGGCGGGGACATGAGCATCCCTCCGACCATCGTCGCAGCGGCCTCAGAGATTCGGAAGGACATGGAGGATCTCCGTAGTCTGGTGGGCCTTCTCCCCGACGACGAGTACAGCGTTCGGCTCCTCGTCGACACCAACACCCTGATCGACAAGCCGGACGTGGGCGTCTACACGGGCGAGATCGGCAAGAAGTACATGGTTCACTTCCTGCCTGTGGTGCTGCGTGAGATCGACGACCTCAAGCGTGGTGGCAGGAACCAGGATCTTCGCGATGCGGCCCGGAAGGCTGACCGCTATCTGAAGGGTCTACGAACCAACGGAGACATTCGGGCCGGGGTGAGGGTCGCTGGCGACGTG
This sequence comes from Allonocardiopsis opalescens, assembly GCF_003002095.1. GTDB lineage: Bacteria > Actinomycetota > Actinomycetes > Streptosporangiales > Streptosporangiaceae > Allonocardiopsis > Allonocardiopsis opalescens. The sequence goes on from NZ_PVZC01000012.1 coordinate 7,511, forward strand.
TATGCGCTGTTCGAGCACATCGAGCCGAAGAGTGATCTGCTGCCGACGTGGCTGGACCTCACGGTGCCAGATGACCGGTTCGTGGCGTCGAGCCTGCTCTTGCAGTCTGGCCACCCGGGGTCGACTGTGTATGTGGCGACGAGCGACATCAATTTGCAGACCAAGTTGGCCGCAGTCGGTCTGCCGTTCGTCGAGCCGTAGGCACATGACGAAGGGCACCCGATCGGGGTGTCCTTCTGTCTGCGAGTGATCCCATATGGCCATCCTCGATTTCGCAAAGTCAACCGACACTGAGCACAGTGGCGTTACGGTGCTCGCCATGAGCCCTGAAGTAGGCCCGCCTGTGCGTCGCACTCGCGAGGAGGTCGTCGCCGCTTTAGCGGCGACCTTGCGAGCAGGTCGTATCCGACGCGACTCGCTGCCACCTGAAGAAGCGGCCCGTGAGGCATGGAGGCCGGGTGGTCCGTCGATTGAGGAGATCACGGCGGTAATCATTCGGCATCGCGAGGAAGCGCGCGCTGAACTTAACCGAGACGGCCAAGACGGTTGACTGTTGGGGCTGGGTTCTCCGCCCCGGGCCGGCTGCGGGGGACCGGCCCGAGACGCAACCTCAGCGAGGACGTGTGGGCGTCAAGGGCGGATCGGGGTGATTCCCATCGCCAACTCGGCGCAGTACAGGGCGTACTTCTTGGTGTAGTCAACATGGCCCGCAGCCATCGACTCCAGCCGCATTACATCCCGGACACTCGCCAGCGGTAGCCCGCGCTCGGTGCGCTCGTTGTTGAGCAGTCGCAGCATGGTCTCCGCTTCGAACCACACCCACCCTGGCTCGGTGCGGCCGTGGCGAGTTTCGAGATCAGGTCGTTCATCGCGGCGCGTCGCGACTTCTGTAAGGGAGCCCTCGAATCCATTGAGAAGGTCCATGAGACGCTGCTGTTGTATACCGGTGATTGTCATCAACTTCTCCTATTCGGTCCTGGTGCGTGCCTGTGAGTAGGCGCCGTGCGGGTATGGCACGGACCTTGAAGTTGTGCGGGACCCGGCCCGAGACGCAACCTCAGCCCTTTCGGGAAAGCACCTCGAAGCCGAGCAGAGCGGTCCGCCAAGGGCGAACCTCGTATCGCTCCCGGAGCACCGCCTCCAGCCGTTCCCGCTTGAACTCGGGGACGCGAGGGCCTACGCGCACCACCACCACGTCGCCGCCCTGCTCAACGCGGAAGTGGTAGAGGAGGTCGCGGTCGTTCTGGGGGCGCCTGAACCCGTTCTCCCGCAGGTATCGGCTGACGGCGGCGGCGGTCGGCTTGCGGGACATGGCGGGTCTCCTGTTCATGTGTCCTGGATGAGGCTGTAGCCGCTGCGGCGAGGCTTCCCATCCGTGTGCAGCTGGGAGAGCGCGACCATGCGGGTGCGCTTCGCTCCGTTGACGTTCTCCACCTCGGCGGACGGCCCACGGGCCGATCCCGGGTACACGGCGAGCACGCGGATCTGGGGTCCGCCGCCCGGGTGGCTGGACTTGTAGGTCTGGCCGGGCTCAATGGTCATCGGTCCTGCCCCTCCCGATCTGCCTTCTCGGCGAGGCGCACCAACATGGCAGCTTCGCCGCCGCCGCAAGGAACCCAGCCGCCCCGGGGGCCGTAGGCGAGAGGGGTGCCCGCTCCCGGCTCGGGATACAGGATCGAACCGAGGAAGCCACCGTCGGACGGTTCGTCGCCCCGGTACAGGAAGGTGCGAAGATTGCCGTGCGGGTCCAGTCCGGTGGCGATGATGCACCCGTCTGGGGTGTTGGAGTCGCGGCCGGACCAGCGGATGTCGATGTCGACGAGTCGGAACATCATTCCTCCACAACCTCCGGCGAGGTCCCGGGCACGTAGGCGTCAGCCCGTCGTCGGAGTTCGGCTGCGCGCTCCAGCATGAGCCGCTCGTGTTCTGTTCGCGGACCAGCTGCAAGAGGGGGCACCCGATCCTCCAGCTCCGTGGCCGCTGCCAGCAGAAGTTCCCGTTCCTGGCTGCTCACAAGGTCACCTCCACATAGTCGTCGGCCTCCACCTCGACACTGATATTGGTCGGGACAGTCAGGTAGACGTGGTACGTCGCCATCTCTACTCCTTGATCGGTGCCTGGTGTTCCGCCCCGCCCCGGGGAGCCCCGAGACGAGACGCAGCATCAGGCCACGTCGAACAACGGCAACTGGGCATGGTGCACCTCGTGGACCTTCCCTGGAGTCGCCTCTCCTGGCACTGACCAGTCGATGACCGAAGGCGGGGCGAGCGGCCACGGCGCGGGCGCCTCGGCGGCGCACCACGCCTCATACACCGCCGCGTACTCCGACGACGCCAGCTGGGCGCGCAGCGCGGTATCCATGCGGGCGATCAGCGTGGCGTTGTCGGTGGCGAACCCCCATACATGGGAGAGCCCGCAGAAATTGCCGTGGTACCGGACCTGCTGGTCTGCGACGAACCGCAGGGTCCCGTAGTGCACGAACCGCGGCTCGATGGTCAGATCCGTAGGGGCGACCTGCTCCATCCACGACGGCGCGGAGGACGGTAGGCGCCGGTCTAAGAGAACGAGCAGGTCGTCAAGATCGCCCCACCCGATCCAGTGGATCGTGGTTCCCACGGTTTCACGCCTCCCGCAACTCGGCGACCGCCACCACGTCCCGGAAGCCGTTGTAGGCGTGGATCTCGGCGTACTGACCGTCATCCAGCACCTCGATCACTCGCGCGTCGAAGTAGATGCCCTGGCGGTTGTTGTGCGGCGTCCAGATGACCTGCTGGCCGGGCTTGATGTCGATCATGTTCGTCTCCTTGCGTCGGTATGGTGTTCCGTTCCGGTCCGGTCTCGCACCGGGCCGGAACGCAGCATCAGGCCGACCCGCGGACGGTGCGCTCAGTGCGGAGAAGCGCCTGCGCCACCTTGTTGTTGCCGATCTCGTGCGCTGCCATGTCTTCGGTGACCTTGATCATCAGCGGTTCTCCTGTTCGGGATGCGGGGTTCTGGTGTTCCGTCCTGGGCCGGTACGAGACCGGCACAGGCGCAACATCAGGACCTAGGGCTGCTCACCGCGCGCAATCCGCGCACCGGCCAGCATCGTCTCCCGGATCGCGAAGTTCTCCACCCGGCTCCGCTTCACATGAGCCTCGATCTCCTGGGCCACCTGCTCACGAACGCGCTGCTCGAAGTCGCCCAGCACCTCCATGACCCTGTCGGCGTCCCGCAACGCACCCTCGGGCAGATCGCCCGACCGGTCACGCGTCGGGGGCAGCGCCTCAGCGATCCGCTTCCGCAAGTCCTTGTCCATATCTCGGTGTCTCCTCTGGCTAGGCCGCGAGCGGCTGGCTGATCATGCTGGTGGGTTCCTGTCCTAGATAGGGTGGGGACAGGAACCCCGCCGAATAGCCCTCGGCGGGGTTCCGCTGTGGGCTCAGTCAAGCGGAAGGCGCATGTCCCAAGCGCGACCCGGAAGCCTGCGGAGCCAGACGGACAGCTGCTGCGCGGCCGCGTCGGAATCAACGTCGCGCAACACTTTTTCCTCCTCGATCGTTTCGGCCCAGAATTCGATCAGGTCGCCTGCCTTGGCAAGCAGCGCTTGCGCCAAGGCGGCCTTCTGTTCGCGGGTGAGGTTCTGCATTTCGTGGCTCCTGGTCCGTGCTGGTGGGGTTCCGTTGTGTGTCAGATGTAGGTGATGCTGTCGGCCAGGTTCATGCGGCGATGGTTTGAGCGGTGACGCTCGGAACGGCGATCGGGGGGCGGACCAGAGTCAGGACTGGACGCGCCCCAGCGGAGGCGACGATCCGCACCGCCGCGATGTGCCAACAACGAACACCGCGCAGACCCGCCGGGCACGAGCAGTGCTCCACAGTCGCGAGGTGGACGTGCGCCCCGTCCGAGGACACGACCTGGTGGACACGGCCCCGCAGAAGCAGCACCGCGCCATCTGCGACCGCCTCACGAGCACTGTCGACCTGGCTGGACTTGAAGCCGTCCAGATCGGCCACCACAGCGGCCCGGCGGATCAGCGAAGCGCACCCCTTGCCGTAGCCCCGGGCGATGCTGGCGGCGCTGGTCAGCGGCCGGCCACAGCGAAGGCACCGGGGGGTGCTTGCCGGGGTGGTTGTCATCGGGGGTCCTCTCGCGGGTTCGGTTCACCAGCCGGTACAACTTGCTGGTGCATATGCACCACTGTAGCATGGTGCATATGCACCGCAACCCTGCGAGCCAAGAAAATGCATATGCACCGCGTACCATGAAGCGTGTGCCCAACAAGCCCAAGACACCCAACCGAGTGATCCGTGTGGACGACGACCTGTGGGAGGACTACGGCCGCGCCTGCGACGACGACGGCGTCATCCGGTCAGACGACCTCCGCGCACACATGCGCCGGAAGGTCCGAGCATGGAAGCGTAAGAACGAGCAGCGGACAGGGCAGGAGTCCAGCGATGGGGCGTGAAGTGCGGCGCGTGCCGCTCGACTTCGACTGGCCGCTCGGCAAGGTATGGGAAGGCTTCCTTCTGCCCGAGCGTCTGCGCGAGGAGCCCTGCCCTGACTGCGAGTCCGGGTACTCTCCGCACGCCGAGCACCTGTTCAACCTCTGGTGGGGCCACCTCCCGTTCACCCCGGAGAGCAACGGGTCCACATCCCTGCGATCCGACACCCCAGCAGTACGAGCGGTCGCCGAACGCAACGTCGCCCACGCACCGGCCTACTACGGCGCTGGCGAGGACGCCATCGCCCGTGAGGCCCAACGGCTGGCGAACCTATGGAATGGCATGTGGTGCTACCACCTGAACCAGGACGACGTCGACGCGCTGGTCGCCGCCGACCGACTGTGGGACCTCACCCGAACCTGCCGCCCAGGTGAGGGCTGGAAGAAGACCGACCCTCCGGTGGTACCGACCGCCGAGCAGGTCAACGAATGGTCCCTGCGCGGCTTCGGTCACGACGCCATCAACTCGGGTGTCGTGATCAGCGCCCGTTGCGAGCGTGAGGGCGTCGACGCCACCTGCGCCACATGTAAGGGGCACGCGACGATCCAGTCCTACCCCGGGCAGCGCGCCGACGCTGAGGCGTGGGAACCTACCGAGCCGCCAAAGGGGGCAGGCTGGCAGCTCTGGGAGACCGTGTCCGAAGGGTCCCCGGTCAGCCCCGTCGCCGCTTCGGCTGATGCGCTCGCCGAGTGGATGTCGAATCCGGAGCGCGGCCGGGACTGGGTGCCTGCCGAAACCGCCCGCCAGTTCGTAGAACGAGGCTGGGCGCCGTCCGGGGTGTTCTCGGCGCAGACCGGGCTCGTCTCCGGCGTCGAATACGTCGGATGGGCCGAGAGCGAGCGACGTGACCGATCCTGATCAACACGTACCAGGGTCCTGTTGGCCAGGGCGTGTCCATTCAACCAAGGAGAGAAGCAGCATGTCTGACAACGAACAGATCAAGACGACGGCTCAGCAGCGTGCCTATGAAGAATCGCTCACCTGCCCTGAGTGTTCGACGTCGAGCCCTCGCGTCGAATGGGTGTCTGTCGATGCGTTCAGGGTCGGCCGCTCCTACGTCCCCGGGTTCGCTAACTGCACCAACCCTGATTGTGGGTACCGGTGGCCCGGCCGGAAGAGTTGATCACTGCCGAGTCGTAACAGAATGAATATGCCCCACCTCGCATAGTGCGAGGTGGGGATTTTTTTGAATCCACTGTCCGTAACTCCCGGTTTCCGCGATTCCGCGACATACCCTGCGATCGAACACACGTTCACACCCGCCCCACCAGGGCGAACGCAGGGGGAACCCGTGACCCAACCACCAGAACAGCGGCCCGACCTCCTGGCCGGCGCCGACGAACTCCCAGACGAACCCAACCCGGACGACGTCGACGAGTTCGACCCCGACCCCATCGACGCAGAGCGGTGGCGCGAGGTCACCGAGGGCGAACTCGACCCCGACGACGACTACGTCGAGGGGGTGGACCGGCGATGAGGCTCGAACGCCGCTCTTCCTTCGGTTGGGGGCCGTCCGGCGGCGGCTACGCCAACCCCCGCAACGGACTCGTAGTCCACTACGACGGCTCGAACCAGGGGCTCGCGGGGCGCAGCCACAGCGCGTGCCGCGCGTACTGGATCAACACTCGGAAGTTTCACGTCAACACCCGCGACTGGTCTGACATCGGGTATTCGTGGGGAGTCTGCCCGCACAACTACGTGCTCGAAGGGCGGGGGCTGAACCGGGCGCAGGCCGCACAGCCCGGCGGCAACACCACCTGGTACAGCGTCACGTTCATGTGCGGCCCCAACGAGCGCCCCACCGATGGCCAGATCACCGCGTTCCGGCAGCTGCGTGCCTACCTGATGGGCCGCGGCGTGGCTGGAGCGGTCTCCTACCACGGCCGGTTCATCCCCACCTCGTGCCCCGGAGCGATCCTCCGCGGCATGGTGACCAGCGGCGACCTCATCAACGGGTCGGCCGGCGGCTCCACTCCCGCGCGCCCGCGTCCCCTCGGCCGGCAGCACGCCTCCGGCACCCTCGTCGGCGGCCCCGCGAACGCCGCGGTCGTGCCCTACGGCAGCCCGGTCCTGAAGCGTGGCGCGGTGGCGGCGAACGTCGCCGCCGCCCAGGACGCCATCGTCCGCGCCTACGGCGCCGAGTCCGCTGACTGCCGCATCGAGGTCGACGGACACTTCGGCACAGCCACCGAACGGGCCGTCACCTACGCCAACCGCAAGCTCAAGACCAAGCATGGCGGGGTGTGGAACCGCGGCACCCACCAGGGGCTCCGGGCAGTCCTCGGTGGACCGATGGTCGCGTGGCACGTCGACGAGGACGTTCCGGTGCCCAGTCTCGTCAAGGGCGATACCGGCGAGCGGGTGCGGAACCTCCAGCGGCTGCTGATGCGCGCCGGGTACGACCTGCCTCGCTACGGCGCCGACGGCGACTTCGGGGAGGAGACCCGCGCGGCGGTCCTCGCCCTGAACCGGGCCTCCGGCACGACCCATGGCGGTGTGTACGGGCTCGGCACCGCCTACGCGTTGCTGCTCGCCCTGAGGTAGGCCGCGATGGAACCCGAACCAACCTGCCCTCACTGTTCCCGGCCGACCCGTTTATGCAGGTGCTGGTCATGATCCGGGCCCGTGGTCGTCACCACTCTGATCATCTCTACGACGAGGAGAACCCCATGAACGTCAAGCCGATCTTCGGTCGCTACCCCGTGTTCTGGGTCGAGTTCGTCGGCGCGCTGCTCGCCGTCGTCACCGTCTACGGCCTCGACATCTCCGGCAACCAGAATGAGGCGATCCTCGCCGCTGTGTCCGCGATCCTCACCGCTGTCGCGTCGGTCGGTGTGGCCCGGGACCGGTTCCTTGTGCTGCTTTCGGCGGCGTTCAAGGCGCTGTTCGCGGTGGCGATCGCGTTCGGTGTGGATCTGTCGGCGGAGCAGGTCGCGAACACGCTGGTGTTCCTGAACGCGGTGTTGGCGCTGTTCTTGCCGCCGCAGGTGACGGCGAAGTACGGCCCTGACGGTGAGCGTCGGCCGACCGCGCATCTGACCACGTCCACGCCGTCGTCGACGCACGGCTGACCCCTTGGGTGGTGTGCCCGCACCACACCACCCACCCCCGGAACCGCACCGCCGCACAGGAGGCATGAGACATGTGCAAGTCGCCCACCGATTCCGAGCGGGAGCAGGCGCGTCACATCCGCGCGCTGCTCGAAGCAAGCACGCCCGTCGAACTCGCGGCGCGCCTCATCCAGGCCGAGGCGCGGTTGGACCGCATGAAGCGGGCACAACGCGATGAGGGAGAGCAGCAGAAGAGCACAGCGACCGAGTACCTGAAGTCCCGAATCCGGGACCTGGAGGCCAAGCTCAAGCACGCCGAAGACCTCTCCCACCAGCGACGCGGCGTGGACCATCAGAGCGCTCGCCACCTGCTCAGTGCTCAGGCCGCCACCGAAGGTGATCGCCCCAAGGCGCAGGCGCCTGCTCCGCAGAGCACGACCGTGCGCCAGCAGCGCTGGACCATCCCCGACTTCGCCGCACGCGGCACCACCCTGTGGACCCTGGCCACGGTGACGGCCGAAGCCCGCCGGGTGTACCAGGAATCCCAGGCCCAGGTGGGGGCCGCCCCGGCAGACGACGCGATCACGCTCACCCTCGACGGCTCGGACCTCGTGGTGAGCTTCGAGTCCCACAGCCATGCCCCGGCGGTGGCCCATGGCTGAACGGATTCCGATCGACCACATCCATGACTCGGCCGTCCTCACAGTCGACCTGAGCGACGCGACGGTCCGCGGCATGGAGGTGCGTCTCACCGACGCCACCCGAGCCTTCCTCGTCCGGCTCGGATGGACACCGCCGAGCGGCGTCGCCCTGGTTGTATCCGACTCACCGAAGATGATCCGGGAGACCCTGTGCGTCGCTCAGACCCGGATTGGCAACAGCCCACTGGACCCTGACCGGCGGCGGGAGCACGTGGAGCGCCTCGGTCGGCTGATCGCCGAGTGCGATCGACACCGGCCGCTCGGCGCGGACGGCGCACACGGTGACCTGCACACGCCCACCTGCGGATGCCAGGAGACCGACCATGTTCGCCCGCGCTGACTGCGTGTTCTGCGCAATCGAGGCTGGCGACGCCCCCGCCAAGATCGTGGCCCGCTGGCTCGACGCCATCGCGTTCACACCCCTCAACCCCGTCACCCCCGGCCACACCCTCGTCATCCCGCGCGTCCACGTGCCCGACGCCGTCACCGACCCCGCCGTCACGGCAGCGACCATGCATCGGGCCGCTGGGTTCGCGCACGAGGCGTTCGACCACTGCAACCTGATCACTAGCGTTGGTGAACCAGCCACCCAGACGGTGTTCCATCTGCACATTCATGTTGTTCCGCGAACGGCGGGCGATGGGTTGCTGCTGCCGTGGACGCCGCAGCACGCTGCTCGCTACCTCACCCAGGACTGACCGTGGCGACCAGGGATGATCTGCGGTGCCTACGGTGGCCCCTCGGCGTCGTCTGCCACCTCGACATGCGCCTCCGCTGCCGCAACCGGGCGGTGTGCTGGCTCCACGACACCCTCCAGCGGCTAGCCGCACACGTGGGGATGTGGCGGATGTGACCGGTACGCTGCGCATCCTCGTGACCGGGTCCCGCACCTGGGGCACCCGCCCCAGCCCGAACGGCCCCGTACCCGACCAGCGGCAGCACGACCGACTCGTGGAAGCGCTCCGCTGCGCCGCGAAAGGCGCCCAACGCCCGGTGTTGGTGGTGGGGGACTGCCCGACCGGGGCCGACGCCATCGCCACCCGATACGCGCGCCGCTGGGGGTGGCGGGTGGAGGTGCACACCGCCCTGTGGGGTGTCTACGGCTCCCATGCTGGGCCGCGCCGCAACGCGGAGATGGTGCGCGCGGGCGCCGACATCTGCCTCGTGTTCCTCAACGAGCTGAACGGCAAGCCGTCGCGCGGAACCCGGAACTGCATGAGGCTCGCCCGCGAAGCCGGGATCAAGACCAAGGCGTGGGAGGCGACGTGACAGCGACGAAAAAGGCGATTGGGATGTCATCAGTTGCGGACCGGATCCGCGCTCGTTTGGGGGTCCGACGTGACCTCCCCGACCCGGCGCAGCGCCGGGCGATCCGCCAAGCGGCCGGACTGTCACAGCAGGAACTTGCTGATGCCATCGGCGTTACCCGCCAGGCCGTCAGCAACTGGGAGTCAGGGATTCGAACGCCTCGTGGGGCTGCCCTGGACCGGTACGTCGATGCCATCCGGACACTCCGAGAACTGGGAAGCGAAGACCTGTGATCATCACAGTTCGCATCCTCGGCACCGAGGTCATGGCCCTGGACCTCACCACCCACCAGGACGACTCGGCGGCACGGGAGCACGCCGAGTTCGGGTTCAGCGGCGGGTCCGGCGGCCAGTACGACATCGACTATCGGGACACCAGCGAAGACGTCCACGCACGGGGGAGGACACAGTGATCCCGCAACCCAAGTACACCCTCCGCGAAGCCCGCCAGGAACTCGCGCGCCGCGAATGCAACGCCAACGGCCACGACTTCACCCCCATCACCCCTGCGTACAGCCCCGACCCGGTGCGGTTCGTCTGCGGAAACTGTGGACGAAGCTGGCAGGTCACGGAGGCTCAGACCACCGGGGGAGGACACAGTGAGTGACGCAGCGGCCGACGCCGCATACCAGCACCTCCAGCAGTTGAGGGAGCGCATCCCACAGCTCCGCGCCTCCACCACCGCCGGCACCGTGCAGCGCCGCCGCAGCGACCTCACACCCACCCAACTCGCACGGCAGGGTGAGGCGCACCTAGACGAGCGGTGGGAGCGGGCCGCGAACGCCGCCCGCGGCGTCAGCGCCCTCGGCGCGTCCCCGGCCCCGGTGGACCTGACGGTGCTGGACACGATCCGGGAGATCGCCCGCAGCCTCAGCCAGATGGTGCAGACGGTCCACGACCGGTTTGGGCTCGGCCACTGGACTCCCGGACGGCCCGAGGGACACGGCGATGAGCGCACCGGGGGCATGTCGGGGGAGATCCCACGCCTGCTCCACCTGCTGAGCAAGGTCGCGTCCGACCCGGATCTCGCTCACTACGTCGCGGACGAGACGAGGCGCCTTAACCGACTCGCAGCCATCGCCCTCGGGGAGGGCGAGCAGGTGAAGCGACTCGACGGCCGCTGCCCCTACTGCGGCGCGAAGAGCTTGAAGGTCTTTGTGGACCGCGAACTCGTGATGTGCGTGAACACCGGATGCCGCTGCACCCGCACAACCTGCCGCTGCCAAGACGAAGATCGGCCCCGGCGCCACACCTGGTCCCGCGCCGAGTGGGATGCGCTCGCCGACACACTCAACGCCACCAACACCGCCGCCTGAACAGGAGCACCCGCATGGACCGTCGCCCGCACACGAACCCGCCGACCTGCCCCATCTGCAACGCCCCAGTTGACGCCAGCACGGAGCGCCCCGGCTACTTCGTCGTTTCGCTCCAGGGAACCCAGGGAACCCACGTCGGCACCCTCGACCAGATCCCCCTTGGCCCGAACGACAAGGTCACCCCGGCCCCTGACCTCACGAGGTACGAACTCGAACCGTGCGGCAACGTCCTCGAAGGACTCAACGCAAGGCGGTTCAGGGAGGCGCTGGCGGTCCACCGCACAGAAAGCCCGCAGCACTAGCACCACCTGAACAGGAGAGGACCGATGAGCGAGACACCCGTGTGGGCTGGAGACGCTGAAAGCGACAACTGGCGGGCCCTCGTCAAGGAAGAAGTCGACGCGTGCCTGAAGTGGGCGCGCAGCGTCGGCATCACCGAACCATCCATAGTCCGTGTCCTCATCACCCAGGACGAGACTGGAGCCCTCACCGCTCTGGTTGAGTCCTACGCCACTGGCGACAACGGAACGTGGTTTCCCGCCGCAAGCTCTACAGGCTCCCAACGTGTCACCCGGAGCCTGCCGGTGAATTCGCTGCCGCCGATCCCGACCGTTGAAGGGCTCGCCCAGTACGCCGACATCCTCCCGGAGCTGTGCACATGACCATCACCGACTTCCTGTATGCGCGGCTGGCCGAGGACGAAGACACGGCCCTCACCGCCGCTGGCGGCTCCATGTACCAGCACGGCCGGTGGTCACTGCGGCCCACCTCGGACGGCGCCGATGTGCTGACCAGGGGCTTCTACGTGATTCTGTCCGACGAGCTGCCGGAGGTGGCCGCCCACGTCGTCCGTCACCACCCCGACCGTGTGCTCGCCGAGGTCAAGGTCAAGCGGCAGATTCTCGCCGAGTACGAAGCGGCCATTCGAGATGACCGAGACATCGTGAACGACGAGTGGGTCAGCGGCCAGAACCAAGGCGCTGTCAACGCCCTCAAACCGGTCATTCACCTTCTCGCCGCCGTCTACCGCGACCACCCCGACTACCAGAAGGACTGGACGCCATGAGCGGCGGCAGCCACAACTACCTGTGCTGGACCTCCGACCTCGAAGAACTCACCCAGAAGCAGACCGCCCTCCGCGAAATGGCCGACGACCTCGCCGCCCTTGGCTACGCAGACGACGCCGCCCGAGAAACCGAAGAACTACTCGTCATGCTCCGCCAATGGCAGAACCGGGCAGAGGTCCGCATCCGGCGACTGTCCGAGGTGTGGCGGGCCCTGGAGTGGTGGCACAGCGACGACATCAACGAAGACGCCTTCCGCGAAGCCCTCACCAAGTACCGAGGCGATGCCCAACGGAGCCCGTCATGACCGTGCACGCCCGCACCATGCTCACCTGGTCCGTACTCATCGCAGCCGCAGCCATCCTGGGGACGGTCATGTCCCGCCTCCCCGAATGGGTGCACACCAGCCTGCTCTGGGCCGTAGTCGCTGGCATCACCCTCGCCATCGCCCTCCGCCTCCCCGGACTCCTGACCGTGCTCAACCTGACCACCGTCATACCGCCACTCGCAGGCTTCGCCATCCTCGCCATGGGGGCGATCAGAGGCGGATACGGCCCCGAACTGGTGCCATTCGCCGGAGTGGCGGCCTACACCGCACTCCTCGCGGCGTACTGGAAAACCAAGGCAACGCAATCGTCCACCCAAACGGACACCGACGCACGAAAAGCTCAAGTCTCCACCGGCAGCGACAAACCGAACGCAGAATCCACTGACAAATCCACGGAGCAACGGTGAGACTCCCACCCCGGCCCGGATGCCGCCTCCACGGACCCACCTGCACCACACCATGGGGCTACGACCCCGCCCACACCGACAGCCGCCGCCCCTACACCATCCACGAACTCGCCAACCGCGAAGCCATGCCCCACCGCTACGCCTACCCGACCGTGGACGACTACCTCGCTGGCTGGAAGCTCTGGCTCGCCCTCCGCCGCGACTGGCAGCTCAACCCCGGCGAAGCGCGGATCCGCTTCGAAGGTGTCGCCGCGCGGCTCGGGTTCACCGGCCGCACCCTGGATGAGATCGCCGAAGAAGCCATCGCGAGGCACACATGACCGAATTGGCCGAGCAGTATCGCATCGTCCTCAACGGCGGCCCACTCGACCAGGCCACCCACACCACCAACCAACTACCCGACGTCCTATACGCCCTGGAATGGCCCGCAAGCCACATGACCAAATTCCGCGCCGACTACAACGAGAACCCAGACTGTGGCATCCAGGGGTGGGGTATCCACCAATACGTTCGGCAGCAGACAGACCAACCAGTCGGTCCAACGACCTACACCTACCGCCGACACGGGGTCAGCAGCCGCTGGATACCGTTCCGCGCGATCCTCGGCGTAGGGCTGTAGATGGCCGACGACTGGGCGCTGACCGCCGCCGAAATCGCCACCGAACTCGACATCAAACGATCCACCGTCGACTCATGGGTTCACCGGGGCCACATCACCGCTATCCCCGGCACCTGGCCGAAGAAGTATCGGATGAGCGAGGTGTACGAGGCCGAGAAGCAGCGCCGCGACAACGAAGCACGGACCCGCCGCAACATCACACGTCGGAATGACATGACAAACGCCACGACATGCTAATATCGGCTGCAAGATCTTGAACAGCAGCGAAGCCATGCCCGGAGAGCCCAACGGCCCCGGGCATTTTTCGTGCCCGCCCCACCTCCACGCGTGCCTCCAGGGGCGGGCACCCAGACCCTCACTGTGGCGGTGAGGCGGGGGAGAAGGCCGCCCGGGAACGCTCACACCCGGGCGGCCACACCCCTACTCTCCCTTGGACGTCGGCGGCTGCTTCCCGCTCGACATCCAACCCCGGCCGCGCCCCTCATCCAGGCTGTAGAACGCGCCCACAACCAGCATCACCCCGACGGCGATAGCCGCCACCGCGTGCTGCAACACACCAGCCCCAGGCCCCGAACACGCGCTCAACAGCGACGTGCTCGGCGCGAACGCCGACCCGCACCCCTCACTCGGCTCACTCGGCACCAACCCCATCACCAACCCGCCGATGATGAGCGCAACCCCCACCACGATCACAACACGACCAGCCAGCGTCACAACGCCCTCCCACACAGCGAACCCGCGCCGCGCCCCCGCCGCGAACCCAACGCACATGAGACGCGCAACCCACCGGACCGGACGACACCCAGGAGGTGAGCCGGTTGTGCCCGCACCACTCCCCGCCCAGAAACGCGCCGCGATCCTCGCAGACATCCAAGCCGGCGAACTCTCCCGCAACGCCATAGCCCGCAAACACAAAGTCAGCGTCGGCACCGTCACCAACATCGCCAACAAGGCCGGTTTGACCACCGCCTTTGACCGATCAGGCGTCGAAAAGGCCACGCGTGCGCGCGTCGCCGACGCTGCTGCGGTGCGGGCTGAGGTGTCGCGGAAGTTCCTGGACCGCGCCAACGAGATGCTTGATCAGATGCACGAGCCGCACCTGGTCTTCAACTTCGGCGGCAAGGACAACGACTACAACGAGCGCATCCTGAGCCGGCCGCCAACGACGGATCTGCGGAACCTGATGACGTCGGCGGCGGTCGCCATCGACAAGCACCTGAAGATCGAGTCGTCTGGTAAGGACCCGAACGCGGACGCCGCAGCTTCGATGCTCGGGACCCTCCGCACGGCTTTGGAGGGTGCGGCGGATCGGCTGCGCGACGACACTGCGACCGAAGATGGATCTTGACCGTGTCACTCGGATCATGTCCCCGGCGCAGATCCGGTCGATCGTGGATTCGCTGTCGACTCCGCAGATCGCATTGTGGTGCGGGGCGGTCAGCTCCGGGAAGACCATCGCTTCGCTGCTGGCATTCCTGATCGCGATTACCCAGGCCCCAGACCGGGGCCTGATCGTCATCGTCGGCCGGACGCTCCAAACGATCGAGCGGAACATTCTTGACCCGCTCCAGAGCGTGGAACTGTTCGGTGTCGTGGCGTTGCAGGTGCACCACACCACCGGGTCCACCACGGCGGTAATCCTTGGCCGGACTGTGCACCTGGTGGGCGCCAGCGACGCCCGTGCGGAGTCCCGCATCCGGGGCGCGACCATCGCGCTCGCCTACTGCGACGAGGCGACCCTCGTCCCGCAGAGCTTCTGGATGATGCTGCTCAGCCGGCTCCGGGTGCCGGGCGCGAAACTGCTGGCGACCACGAACCCGGACAGCCGGTCGCACTGGCTCCGCAAGGAATTCATCCTCCGCGCGGGTGAGGTCGGGCTACGACACTTCCATTTCACCATCGACGACAACCCGAGCCTCGACCCGACCTATGTGGAACTGCTGAATGCCCAGTACACAGGACTCTGGTACAGGCGGTTCATCCTTGGCGAATGGTCCTTGGCGGCCGGCGCGGTCTTCGACATGTGGGACGAACAGCGCCATGTGGTCGATGACTTGCCGGGGATGACGCGGTGGTTGGCGTTGGGTGTCGACTATGGCACCACGAACCCGTTCGCGGCGTTGCTGCTCGGGTTGGGGTCGGATGGGTGCCTGTACCTGGCATCGGAGTGGCGGTGGGACTCCAAGGCCGAGAGCCGTCAGCTCACCGATATGGAGTACTCGCAGCGGGTCCGGGCGTGGCTCCAAACGGTTCCGATCCCGGGGGCGCCGGGGGTGGTTGGGCCAGTACCGGAGTGGTGGGTTGTTGACCCGTCCGCCGCCTCGTTCCGGGTGCAGTTGCACCGGGATGGGATCTCGGCGCGGTTGGGCGACAACGAGGTGATCCCTGGGCTTCGGGTGTTCGCGTCGCTGCTCGCGTCCGGCCAGTTGAAGGTGCACCGGTCGTGTGCAGGGCTGATCGATGAGGTGGCTGGCTACTCGTGGGATACCGCGAAGGCCGAGCGGGGTGAGGATGCCCCGGTGAAGGTTGATGACCATTCGCTGGATGCGGCCCGGTACGCGATCTACACCACTCGGAGTCTTTGGCTTCGTCAACTCCGTGACCCGAAGCTCGCCGCTGCCTGACCGGATGGGGGTGGACTGGTGCCCCTGCCGACCGGGAATCCCGCGTGGCCACCGCCCGCGAGTAGGGCTGCGGAGAGGCACTACCGGGTGTGGAACGCCTGGTTCTCGGGTGATCCGGCGAAGCTGCGTGAGGTGTACGAGGCGACGAACGGCCTTGGCGGACCCGCTGGCGCCGGGCGGGATGACGGCGGCTTCGGGCTGCTGAACCGGGTGTTCCGCTTCTTCTGGGCTGCCCCAACCCCCAAGGGGCAGCAGTCGGACACGAAGCTCCACATCCCGCTCGCCGGGGACATCGCGTCCACCTCGGCGGATCTGCTGTTCGGTGAGCAGCTGTCGATCCACGTCCCCGACCCGACCGTCAACCGGGTAACCCAGGAACGCCTGGAGACCATCATCGGAGACGGTCTGTATCCGACCCTGCTGGAGGGTGCGGAGACCTGTTCGGCCCTCGGCGGCGCCTACCTCCGGATCACCTGGGACCCCGCCGTCGCGGATCATGTGCTGTGGGACGCGATCCCCCCGGACTGCGCGGCACCGGAGTTCCGATCTGGGCGACTGGTTGCGGTGACGTTCTGGCGTGATCTGGCCCGCGAGGACGGCCGGGTGTGGCGGCACCTGGAGCGGCACGAGCCGGGTCGGGTGTACCACGGCCTGTACTACGGCACCTCCGACCAGCTCGGCATGGTGCGCGCCCTCCAGGATCGTCCGGAGACGGAGCCGTTCGCCGCGCTGGTGGACGACCAGAGCGGCATCACCACCGGGGCGCGGGGCCTCGCAGCCGAGTATGTGCCGAACATGCGGCCGAACCGGCTCATGCGCGGCAGCCCGCTCGGCCGCAGCGACTACGCCGGGATCGAGCCGGTGATGGACGCCCTCGACGAGGTATGGACGTCGCTGATGCGTGACGTCCGCCTCGGTAAGGGGCGGCTCGTCATCCCGCAGGAGTACCTGAACTCGCTAGGCCCTGGGAAGGCGGCGTTCTTCGACCTCGACCAGGAACTGTTCACGCCGCTGGGTCAGGTCATTCCTGAGAACGACGGGTTCACCATGGAGCAGGTCCAGTTCCAGATTCGGGTGGCTGAGCACCTGGAGTCCGCTCGTGCCCTCGCCGCCCAAGCTCTGCGGGGGGCCGGCTACTCGGTGCAGTCCTTCGGTGAGGCCCAAGACGCCGCCGCGGTCACCGCGACCGAGGTGAAGACCCGGGAACGCCGCTCGTACACGACCCGTGACCGGAAGATCGGCTACTGGGACCCGGTGTTGCGGCGGCTGTTGACAACCTCGTTGGAGATCGACGTCGCACAGTTCCGGCCCGAGGGTGTGACGCCGATGGTGCCGGAGATCGAGTGGCCTGACGGTGTCGCGATCGACCCCGAAAACCAGGCCCGCACCATCCAACTCCTCGACCAGGCGCGTGCGGTGTCCACCCGCACCAAGGTCACCATGCTGCATCCGCAGTGGGACGAAGAGCAGGTCACCGAAGAGGTCGACCTCATCGACGGCGAGGCCGACGGCGGCTGGTCCGCGTTGGCCGGCGCCGCAGCACAGGCATCCTCCCAGCCGGTTGAGGAGCCCGAGGACGTGGACGACGCCCCGGCGGCCGTCGTCTGACCCACCCGCACACCAAGGCCCGGCCGGGAGTCGGGCCTTTCTCATGTCCGGCGCCCGGCGCGCCGCAGAGAGGACCACCCGTGACCGAGACCACCACCGAGACGACCGAAGCAGTCGAGCCGACCACCGACCCGGCTCCCGAACCCGCCGACACCCAGCCGACCACCGAATCCCCGGAGCCGGCCGAGAAGCCCGCGCCGAAGCCGAAGCCGCCGACGGACGGTGTGCAGGTCAGCGGCCGCGCCAACGAACCCAAGCCCGACACCGACCCCGCGAAGCCCAAGGCGGAGCCGACCAGCATCGACGACTTCCCGCCCGCCGCTCGGAAGATGATCGAGGACCTGCGCAAGGAAAACGCGTCCTCCCGGGTCAACGCCAAGGAAGCCGCCGCGAAGGAAGCCGCTGAGCAGGTCCGTAAGGAACTCGCCCAGTCCCTCGGCAAGGCCCTTGGCTTGGTGGACGACAAGACCGAAGAACCAAAGCCTGTCGACCCGGCCGAACTCGCGCGACTCGTCCAGGAGAAGGACGACAAGATCCGCGACTTCGAGGTCAAGGAAGCGATCCGAGACGTCGCCGGAGACCTATCCGCTGACAGCAAGGCGCTGACCGACTCGATGTCCTTCATGCGAAGCATCAAGGGCATCGACCCCAGCGACACCAAGAAGCTTGCCGCTGCCATCAAGGCGGCGGTGGAGAAGAACCCGAAGCTGAAGGCCGCCCAGGCGGCGGCCCCGGCGCCGAGTGGAGGCGAGTTTGCCGGCGGGCCCGGCGAGAGCCCCGATGCCGAGTCCATGAGCGTCGACGACTTCCGCGCAGCGCGCAGGAAGCGGTAGGCGCATCCCCACCAGGAGATTCCTGTGGCGAACACCTTCCTCACCCCCTCCGTCATCGCCCGCGCGGCGCTGGCGAACCTCTACGAAACCACCGTCATGGCCGCCCTGGTGCACCGGGACTACGAGAACGAGTTCCAGCAGGGCCGCGGCGCGACCATCAACATCCGTCGACCCGCGACGTTCGTCGCCGAAGAGTTCGACCGCTCCCAGGGCATCCACATCCAGAACGCCGAAGAAACCGGCATCCCGATGACCCTGAACCACTTCGCGGACGTGTCCTTCGCTGTGACCAGCGAAGACCTTACGCTCAACATCACGGACTTCAGCGAGCAGCTGCTGAACCCCGCGATGGAAGCCATCGCCCAGAAGATCGACCGTGACCTGCTGGCGCTGCGCAACGACATCGTGCAGGAGGTCGGCGTCGTCGGCTCCACCGTGACCGGGCTGCCGGGCACGAACGAGTGGGCATGGGACAACCCGCGGGTCGCGATCGACGCCCAGCGGGTGCTCAACCAGCGCAACCTGCCGACCTCGCAGCGGCGGATCGCCGTCGGCCCGGACACCCAGTCCAAGTGGCTCGGCGACGACCTGTTCAACCGGGCCGACGCGCGGGGCGACACCGAGGGCCTGCGTGAGGCCAACCTGGGTCGGCGGGTGTTCGGGTTCGACCCGTACATGACGCAGAACATCACCATCCCCGAACAGACCACGGGCAACTCCACCACTGAGGTGGGGGTGGCGTTCCACGAGACCGCGTTCGCCCTCGCGTTCCGCCCGCTGGCGCTGCCGCGGGGCGCGCAGAACGCGGCGATCGCGAACTACCGCGGGTTCGGGCTGCGGGTGGTCTACGACTACGACACCAACCTCAAGCAGGACGTCGTGTCCATCGACTGCCTGTACGGCACCAAGACCCTCGACCCGAACCGGGCCGTCCTCATCAAGGGCGCCGACGTCGCCTAGGAGGCGGAGATGGCTTACCGACAGATCATCACCAAGGAACTCCGCCTCACCGGGTCCCCGGTCGCCTCTGCCGCCCATCTGGTGTGGCGGGCGCCGGCGGACTGCCGGGTGGTCGCGCTGCACGGCCACCGGTCCGGAGGTGCGGCCGCTGCCGTCAACGCCCAGATCGGTAGCACCGACGTGCTCGCCTCGAACCTCACGTGCGGCACCGGCGCGGGCACCTACTCCACCGGCACGCCGTCCGGCGACGCGGGTCGCATGGAGGCGGGGGACGCGCTGTCGCTGGAGGTCGCCTCGGGGGACGCCACCACGGTGATCATCCAGGTGGACATCGCGGTTGACGCCGACGAGATCAACTACGGTGTGGTGAGCTGACCATGTACCGGTACACGAACCGCAACACCAACCAGGTGGTGGAGTTCCCTCAGGCCAACGCCCGCCTGGACCGCCTGTCGAACTGGGAGCGGACCGGATCGGCGGAACCGAAGCGCGCCGCCAAGCAGGAAGAGCCCAGCCGGGACACCGCCCAGGACTCTGGTCCGAAGCGGCCGAGCACGGGCGACCCCAAGGACGCCTGGGTCGAGTACGCGATCACCACCGGGATGCCTGAGGCCGAGGCCCGCGACAAGGACACGACCAAGGCCCAGCTGATCGAGCGGACCGCCCAGGTCAACGCCGACCCTGAGAAGTAGAGGCGGTGGCGTATGCGCGTCTACGCCACCGTCGAAGAGTTCACCGCGTGGCTCGCCCCGGACCCGGCGCCTGCCAACGCCGCACGACTGCTGCGGCAGGCGTCGGGTCGAGTCGATGAGCTGCTGATCGGCGCCTGCTACGACACGGACACTGCCGGGATGCCGACCGCTGCCCCGATTGTCGAGGCGCTGCGAGACGCCACCTGCGCCCAGGCGGAGTTCACCGCTGCGTGGGTGGCGAGCGGTGGCGACTCCACCGGGGCGCGGCGCCGTCCGACGGCGGTGACCGTCGGGCAGGTGTCCTACACCTACGGGGGCCGCAGCAGTAGCGGCTCGACTGGGAGCGGGGCGGCGGCCGCAGACCGGGTGCCCGACGCGCCGGAGGCGGTCACGATCCTGCGGCTCGCTGGCCTGCTGCCAGTCACACCGATCACGTACTGACCGGGGGTGCGGGGTGCTGCCGTTCTACACCCACACGATCCAGTTCGTGCGCGCCCCGATCGTCGCTGACGCCCACGGTAACCGGTCCGCTGACACACGGGACTGGGCGAACGCCGAACCAGTTGGTGGCCCGGTGCGGGGGTGTGTCCAGTTCAATGCCCGCCTCACCGGGCTGGGCACCCGCGAAGACACCACCAACGGGCGGGAGATGGTCGAGGACAGCGTATGGGCGTGGGTAGACCCCGGCCCCACCATCCTGTCCACGGACGGCTTCCAGGTGGATGACACCCTGTACAAGATCGCTGGTGAACCGCGTGAAATGGCGGACCCGTTCGGGGGCGCGGCCCACATGATGCTCGTCGGCACCCGAGTGCGGGGGTGACCTTGTGGCGCGGGTGCGTATCGACCAGGCGGCGATCAACCGGTTCGGCAGCCTCCCGCAGGTCGAGCGGGACATGGACCGGCGGGCGCAGCGGGTCGCGACCACAGCCCGCAGCGACGCCCCGGTCCGCACGGGCGAGTACCGGGCATCGATCCGGGTGGAGGATCTGGGCGGCGGTGCGCGGCGGATCATCGCCGAAGCCGACCACGCGATCTTCGTGGAAGAAGACACCCGCCCCCACACGATTCGGCCCCGATTCCGCCGCGCCCTGTACTGGGCGGGCGCCGACCACCCTGTCGCGGTGGTCCACCACCCCGGCACCCGGGGGCAGCACGTCATGGCGCGGGCCCTGAACGCCGCCTACGGCCTCACACACGCATAGGAGCCATTCATGCCGCACATCGAGGTGTCGTTCCCCCACAGGGGCAGCGACGGGACGAAACGCCAGCCTGGGGACGTGGTGTATGTGTCTAGCGCTGAGGCGCGGCGTCTCACCAGCGACAGCGTCGCGCAGGTCGTCCCCACCCCTAAGCCCGAGAAGGCGCCCACCGCTGAGTCTGAGGGCGCGGAGAAGCCGAAGTCGGCCGCGCGGACCCGCAAGGCCGACCCGGAGCCCACCATATGAGGCGGGACAGTAAACCAGGGGAGCCCGCCCAGGCGATCCGGGTGGAGCGCGCCGGCCCCGAAGTGAGGGTGTTCTTCAACGGTGCGGAGTTCCCGCACGCGATCGACCAGAGCGCTGTGTTCCTGCACGTGTCCGCCGATGAGCGGCCCTCGGTGACCATCACCGTGTTCGCGGAGCGAGTGGACCTCGTTGACTCGGTGGCTCGGCGGGTCGATGAGGACCGGAAGGCGGCGGCCCGCGCCTATCTCGCGTCGAAGGCGCCCGGCGCCCGAGCAGCCAGCTAGAGGGGGCGTTGTGGCTCCGTGGGTGATGTTCGGGGACGCTGAGCTGGTGGCCATCACCTACCTGCGTGACGTCCTCGGCGACGCTGTCGCGCACGTCTGCTCGGAACTGCCGGGCCCCGACGAGATGGCCGCGTTGCTCCCGCTGGTGCAGGTGGAGCGGCTCCCCTCACCCCCCATGGCCAACCGGTACGCCCTGGACGTAGCTCGAATGGACATCAGTGCCCGAGTCGCTACTGGTCGCCCCGACGCGATCACCCTCGCGACCCTCGCTGGCGCCCATATTCGCGCGATGCCCGGCCGCACTATCGCTGGGGTGACGGTGTCCACGGTGCGCCGGCAGACCGGCCCCGAGGAACGCGCCGACGAGAACACCAACCTGCGGGTGGCTGGGTTCACCTGCGAGCTGTATCTGCGGTCGATACCGCAGACCTGACCTGAACCGTCTGTCTCACCCCGCCTCCGCGCGGGGTTTTTTCATGCCCGGACGTGGGCGCAAAGGAGTTGATCATGGCTGACAACCCGGACGCCCTACGGGTAGCAGTCGACGGCGGCAAATGCTACATCGCGAACCTCGGATCCGCGGTCCCCACAGGGATGGACCCGTTCTCGTCTGCGTGGCGAGACCTCGGACTGATCTCCGAAGAAGGCGTCAACGAAGCCTACGAGGAGGACCGGACCGAGCGGCGCCCGTGGGGCTACAAGTCCCCGGTGCGTACCGACATCACTGGTGTGACCAAGACGTTCACCATGACCGCGTGGGAAACGAACGCCTACACTCGGGCGCTCTACGACAACGTCGGCTTCGCCGACTTCAGTGCCGATGTGGACGGGGTCGTGTCCTACACGGTGCGCCGGCCGACGGGGCAGAGCCTGTACATGCTCGCCATCGACTCCTTCGACGGCACCAACCACCTCCGCACGATCGTGCCCCGGGCCGAGGTGACGGCCCGCGGCGAGATGGTGAACTCCGCTGAGGAGGTCATCGGCTACAACTTCACCTGGACCGCCTACGAACTGTCGGACCGCACGATGTTCCAGCGGTTCTTCCTGTCCAACGGCATGTGGCTGCCCGTGGACACCCTCACGGTCACCGGTACCGCCACCGTTGCTGTGGCGGCCACCACCCAGCTCACCGCGACCGCCGCGTATTTCAACGACGACGCAGATGCCGATGTGTCAGCGGACGCGGACTGGGACACCTCCGACCCCGCTATCGCGACGGTCGACGACACGGGTGAGGTGACGGGTGTGTCGGCGGGGGCGGTGACGATCACTGCCACCTACCGGGGTGTGTCGGGGGCGCTGCCCATGACGGTCACCAGCCCCTAACTCATGACTGGCTGCTGGTGGGCGCGTGCGGGTCGCCCATCAGCAGCCTTCCAACCCGCACACCCGCGAAGGAGTCACGCATGACCGCCAAGAGGACCACCACGTCGATCGTGGACGATGGCAACGTGATCGACGTATCTGGGCTGCCGGTCCTGCGGGCGCAGGAACTCGAAGCCCGGCAGGAACCGCAGGCGTTCAAAGTCGGCGACACGGTGTTCGCGATCAAGCCGATGGACGAGTGGTCCTATCGGGCCGAACTGGCTTTCTGGCGCGGCAACATCGAAACGTGGGCCCGCTCAGCCCTCACTGACCCGAGCCAGCTCGACGCTCTACTGGACTGCACCTCCCCGAACATCAGCCGCATCATCCGCTGGTACATGGATCGGGTCGGCGTGACCCTGGGGGAAGACGACAGCTCCTCCGACTCCTAGAGGAGCACCCCGAAGAGATCGAACTGGATCTACTTGACCGAGGCCACGACATCCTTGACTTCCACCGCCGGAAGATCTCGCTGCGGCGAATGCATCTGCTCGTGGTCAAGGACATGGCGCGGATGCCTAGGCTCCGTGCGGCCCTGCTCGGCGAGGACACCCAGCGGCCGTTCGACGAAGCCAACTATCAACTGGCGCTGATCAGTAACCGACTTCAGATGCTGGAGCAGGTCCTTCATGTGGGGCTGAGGCTGAAGGGGAAGCCCCGTCCGTTCAAGGCGTACCCCGTCCCTGGGGTGAGCGTGAGGGGCGGCAAGAAGCAGCGCGCCGTGAAGCCGAAGGTGAACCCGAAGCACATGGCGTACTTGGATCGGTTCTCACCCGGCAAAGCGCCACCCATCGGGGCGCCGCCCCCGCCGTCCTCGGAGCGGCGCCGGCCGTCCCGCGTGAAAACCGCCTGATACCCAGGGGAGGGTAGATGCCCTCCGCTGGCAGCGTGCACGTCGATGTCTTTCCTGACCTGCGCAGGTTCGGGCCGCAGCTCCGGCGTGACCTCCAGCGTGAGGTGCGGGCGCTGCGGGTCGACGTGCCCGTGCACGCCAACACCCGGCAGGCGTCGCAGGCCCTCGCCGGGCTGCGGCGCCGCGCCGAGGGCTTGAACGCGGTGCGTCCCCGCATCCAGGTGCGGGCCGAAACCGTCGGGGCGGTCGCGTCGCTGCGGGCGGTGGACCGGATCGTATCCCGGCTGGACGGGCGCCGGATCCGCATCCATATGACCACCACCGGGGCGGCGCCGACCCTCCCCACGGTCACCCCACCCCGAACCCCCAGAACCCAGACGGCGCCGTCGGGCAGCCGTGGGTCGCAGTACCAGCAGCCGTTCACCGACTCCTCACCCGCGCAGCAGGCCGCTGTCGCGACTCTCGTCCCGCCGGCCATCCCTGCTGTGGGGGCGCTGGCCGGCGGCCTGGGTGCTGTCGCGTCGGGTGGCGCGGCGGCGGCTGCGGGTGTAGGCGCGTTCGCGCTCGCCCTGATCCCCGCAATCGCCAACGCCCGTGAGGCCGCTGCGACCGGCGGCCAGTTGACGGGGCAGCAGGCCCAGTTCACGGCTGCCACAGACCGGATGACGGCCGCATGGCAGGGGTTCCGGGCCCGCACGGACGGCGCGGTGCTGGTCGCTGCGTCCCGGAGTGTGGATGTCGCCACCGAGGGCCTTGATCTGCTGGAGCCGGTCGCGAATTCCACCGCCGGGGCGGTCGCGACCCTCGGTGTTGAGGCGCGGGCCGCCCTCGGAACCCCGGAGTGGCAGCGGTTCTTCGCCTTCGTGCAGCGGCAGGCATACCCGAGCACGCTGATCTTCGGCCGGAGCCTGGGGAACCTCGGTACCGGCGTCGCGGGGCTGGTCACGAACTTCGAACCCCTGTGGAATGTGGTCGGACCGGGTCTTGAGGGCATGTCGGCGACCTTCGCCCGCTGGGGACAGGACTCGTCGAACTTCACCGAGTTCATCCAGTGGACCATCGACAACGGACCCGTCTTCGTCGGCACCCTCGGGGACCTCGCCGGGGCAGCGGTCGACATCGGTGTAGCGGTCGCTCCCCTCGGCACCGTCTACGCCCAAGGGCTCGGGCTGCTCGCCTCCTCCATCAGCGCGGTCGCCGAGCAGGCGCCCTGGCTCATCCAGTTCGCCGTTGCGGTCGGAACCGCCCGCGTCGCCCTCGGCCTCCTCGGCCGCGTCAACTCTGGGCTGATCCAGCCGCTGCGCGAGCTGCCGGGGCGAGTACGGGACTTCGCCAGCGGCCTTGGGCAGGCCAGCATGCAGGCGAGCAGCGCTGCGGGCGGTGTGGGCCGGTTCCGGGGCGCTGTGTCCGGGGTCGTCGGAGCCCTCGGCGGCCCCTGGGGGCTCGCCATCACCGGAGCCGTCGCCGCGCTCGGTCTGTTCATCAGCACCAAGGCTGCCGCGACGGCCGAAGTGGACCGGTTCGTTGAGGCGATCCGGCAGGACAACGGCGCTATTGGCACGCACTCCCGCGAAGTGATCGCCGCGACGATCGCCGCAGAAGGGCTCGTCGCCGAAAGCGCCCGTCTCGGCCTCGAACTCGACCTGGTCACCGACGCTCTGCTGGGGAACACCGCTGCGCAACGCGAGGTCAACCAGGCGATCCAGGACGGTATCGCCGCTGATGCCGCGTACCTGCAGCAGCACGGCCGGTCGCGGGATGGCGCAGCTGAACGCCAGTTGGCCGCGCACAACCTGACTGCGGCGATCGAGGGGCAGAACGCCACGATCGCTGAGGCGGTACAGCGCTACCAGGACGAGCAGGCCGCGTCTGCGGCGCTTGGCCTGCAGGCCGACACCACAGGTACGAGCATCACCGGGCTGGCCCTCAGCCAGGGCGGTCTGAACACCGCATTGCAGATGGGGACCGGTTCGGCGCAGTCGTTGCGGACGGCACTGGACCTGCTCACCCAGACCAACCTGACAGTCGCCCAGTCGGAGTTGGCGTGGCACCAGGCTCTGACCGGGGCCACGGAGGCGATCGACGCCAACGGCGCGTCCACCGACCTCAACACCGCCGCCGGGCAGGCAAACAGGGCGTCCCTGCTGCAGCTGGCGCAGGCCGCGACGGGCCACATCAACGCGATGCGGGAGCAGGACTCCTCCGCTGAGGACCTGATCGCCACCAGCCGGCGGCAGCGGGAGGCGTTCATCCGGGTCGCCCAGGAGATGGGCTATACCGAGGATGCGGCGAACGACCTCGCGGACGAATACCTCGGGATTCCCAGCGAGGTGGAGACCGCGATCCGGGTCAACGCCCGCGGCGTGTGGACCCTCGGCCCCAGCTCCGACGGCTATGACCCGTGGGCGAACAATCCCGTCTTCGGGGACGCGGTCCGCCGCGCCGAGGGCGGCCCCATCTTCGGGCCTGGCACCACCACATCGGACTCGGTGCCGGTCCTGGCGTCGCAGGGTGAACACATGCTCACCGCCGCCGAGGTTGAGGCGGCGGGCGGCCATCAGGGCGTTTACGCCCTCCGCGCAGCGATCCGGTCAGGGCAGTTCGGCCAGCCGATCCGCCGAGCCCGGGGCGGTCCAATCGAACGCGACGCCTTGGACCTGCAGGCCGTCGATGAACTCAACGACCATCGGGTGGACGTCCGCCTCCAATACCAGCGACTCATCGCCGGGGCGCTCGGGCATATCGCGCACGCCACCGCACAGCAGATCCGCCGCTACATGTCCGAGGGCGGCCTCGGTGCGCTGGCTCGGGCGGTCTCCCAGCAGGGCGTGCCCTACTCCTGGGGTGGCGGCGGCCCGGGGGGTCCGAGTTTCGGGTTCGGCCGCGGAGCGAACATCCGCGGTTTCGACTGCTCGTCGCTGATGCAGTACGCGTGGTGGCCGTGGGTCCAGCTTCCCCGTGTCACCTACTCCCAGATCGAGTCCGGCATGCCGGTCCCGGTTGGGGCGCAGCAGCCGGGAGACCTGGTGTTCCCGAACCGGGGCCACGTGGCCATGTACGCGGGCGGCGGCCGGCTGTTCCACACGTTCCGCACCGGGGAGGTGGCCGGATACCGGTCCATGTATCCCAACCCGCTGGCGATCCGCCGGCCGATGCGGGGGATGGCGATCGGGGGGCGAGCCTCAGCGGGCGAGATGGCGCTCGTCGGCGAGGAAGGCCCCGAACTGGTCCGGTTCACGTCGGCCGCGGAGGTCTACTCCAACGAGCAGACCCGTGAGCTGATGCGTGCGAGCGCCGCCTACTCGGCCATGGGCGGTGGGCGGCACGGTGATGCGCCGCTGGTGGGGACGCTCGACATCGACGTCCACGACTCCAGCGCGGGGGCGCGCGAGATCGCAGAGGAAATCACCCACGCGATCCGGAAGGTCCGCCACGGCGGCCGCTACGCGGTCGCCGACTGAGGGGGTGGCAGATGCCCCTGGAGCCTCGGCAGTTCGAACTCGACGGTTTCGTGTTCGGCGATTTCACGCCGATGCAGGTCGACGCCTTCGATCCGGGCGGGAAACCGGCCACCACGGCCGGGGATGTTGCCAACCCGGTCGGGGACGGCGTCGTGTTCGGCTACGACCGGGTGGGCGGGATGCTGCTCACCTGGGACCTGTGGACGGACTGCGCGGACGAGGCGGAGGCGCGCGCCCAGTGGTCGGCGATGGCGTCCCGCTGGGATGCGCGGTCGGCGCGGCGCACTCCGCGGGATGTTGTGCCGCTGCGGCTGCGCACCCCGGGCGGCGCGGATCGGGTGGTGTACGGCCGGCCTCGCCGGTTGGAGCCGGCGAGTGTGGCGCTGATCGCGGACGGTCTGGTTGATCTGGTCGCGGACTTCCAGTGCTCGGACTATGCCTTCTACGACGATGTGGCGTCGTCGGTGGTGTTGTCGCTGGTCCCGGACATGAGCGGCGGCCTGTCGATCCCGTTCACTCCTCCGGTGCAGTTGGCTCCGATCCAGGACAGCGACTCGGATCAGCTCCGCAACGCTGGCGATCTGCCGACGTGGCCGGTGATCACGATCCAGGGGCCGATCGTCAACCCGTCGATCACCTTCGTTGGTGGCTCGTCGATCCAGTTGGTGACGACGCTGGCGTTCGACCACGTGGTGACGATCGATCCGCGCCCGTGGGTCCGCAGCATCACCCGGCAGGACGGCGCGTCCCTGGCCGGCTACGCGCGGGGGGCGCGGCTCGCCGAACTGGAACTCCCGCCGGGGTCCACGGTGGTGCAGTTCCGCGGCCAGGACCTCACTGGCACATCCAGTTGCACGATCACCGTCCGCTCCGCTTACAGCGTTCCCTAGGAGGTCTTCGTGGCGTTTCAGGGCGTGTGGGCGGTCGACGGCTCCACGATCGCCGGGCCGCTGATGCGGCTCATGCACGGGTCGGCGACCCGCTCCGGTGAGGGCGTCGTGGACATCGGAGACCTGGCGGTGCGGGAGCTTGCGGTGCCTGGCACCTCGGTGCGGGTGGGCAGCGGCGCTACCACGGTGCTGGGGCGGGAGATCCAGTGGCAGGGCTCCTACTACTCCTACAACACGGGTGACATCGAGGTGCCGATCACCCCGACGGGTTCGGGGTCGGGCCGCTCGGATCTGATCATCGCAAGAGTGGAGGACCCGACGTTCGCGGGGTCGCCGTGGACCCACAACGCATCTGACACCCTCGTGTACGCCCGGGTGATCGAGGACGTCGACCCTGGGGAGACCGGAATCCCGGCCGGGGAGACGATTTCGGCGATCCCGCTGGCGCGGCTCGATATCCCTGCCTCCACCGGCACCATCACCCAGGACATGATCGTTGACCTGCGGCAGATGATGGACCCCCGCAGCACCCAGGTCGTGCGGATCCAGCGGGGGATGGACCCGATCGACTACGCGGGTGATGTGACCGACGCGTATGAGAACTGGCCGAACAACCCGTGGAACCTCGCGGGAGCCCGTGTGCCGATCCCGGCGTGGGCGACGCAGGCGCAGATCCGCGCCACCTGGGCGCAGACCCTCCTGGAGGCCACGGGCGGGACGGGCGGCAACAACGACGCCCGCGGCCAGGTCCGGATCCGGTTCTACAACGGGTCCGACGAGCTGGTGACGACCCCGACCGCCTACAACGTCAACCAGACCAGCCCGACGAACGGATACAGGACCACGATCAGTTGGGCTGACACCGTGTCGATCCCCTCCTACCTGCGTGGTGTCGATGCGGCGCTGGCGATGCAGGTGCGGGGCACCTCGGGGTTCAACGGACGGCTCGCGTTCGATCAGTACGCCGTCGGCAGCGTCGAGATCACGTTCAACGAGGTGCCTGTCCTGGATCTGGCGTAGGGGGTCGCGTGACTGTCCTCGTCCGCTGGTCCGGCAACGGCCTCACGCCGCAGACCTTCACGACCTCTTCCATCGGTGCGGGTGACTCAGCGCCGACCAGCATCGGCGGAACCGCCCCCCAGGTCGTCGCGTCGGGGGTGCGGCCGCCGCGGGTGGAGTGGCCAGCGGCGGACGCTTCCTACATCGTGTGGGAGCATCCGGCGGTCGCCCAGGTGGCGGCGCGCTGGTACGTGGAGCTGACGGCGCTGACCGGGGACACCAGGTTGGGGTCGCTGGTGGTGTCCGGGGCGACCTCGGCTGCGAATGTGCAGGTGTCGGCTGCGGGCGCGTTGCAGATTCAGGCGTCCGGGTCGGTGCAGGCCACCTCAGCGGATGGGGTGATTCCGACCGGGGTGCCAGTGCGGATCGAGATCCTGCTGGACACCTCCGGGACGCGGCGGCTGTACGCCTTCGCTGGGGACACGACCACGCTGCTCGCCGAGGCGGCATGGGCGGGACCCGCGACGACCATCAGCGCATTCTGGTGGGGCCACACCTTCGTGTCCACCCACAGCCTCCGCTATGGGGACGACCTGATCGTCCGGGACCTCGCGGCCCTGATCGGCCCCGCGCAGACCCCGAGCACGCTGATCCCGGTGGCGCCGTCCGGGGGATGGCAGTACCACGCCATGCGGATCCTGGGTCGGACGTGGATTGACCGGGATCTGCCCCTGTCGGATGTGCAGCTCACCTACACGATGAGCGGCCCCAGCGGCATCACCGCGACGATCAACCCCGAATACGCCACGCTGAAGGGCGCCGACGGCGCCCCGGTGCTCGACGAGTGGTCCACCCTGATCGTGGTCGAGAAGGACGGCCAAGTCAGGGCGGCTGGCATCCTCGTGAACTCAGACTTCGTCGGGTCGGACTGGGGCCTGGAGTGCTCCGGTATCGCGGCGTACCCGCAGGACATGCAGCTCACCGCGACCACCACATGGGGCGGCTCCGTCAACGGCACCACGGGGCACGGCGTGGACCCGCTCGACGTGGTCCGGGGGTTGTGGGCGCACCTCCAGGGCCAGCCGGACGGGGATCTCGGCGTCGTCCTGGACGGCACCACCACGCCGTATCGGCTGGGGGAGTGGCACAACGCGCGGCGCCTCCCCACCGAGGCCGAACCCGAACCGGACCCCAAAGAGGTCCAGGACCCGCCGATCCCGATCGACCGGGTGTGGACCAGCGCCGACCAGCGGCCTCAGGCGGCGCAGGGCCGCACCCTGTTCTGGCGGTACCAACTGCCGTGGTACGACAACATCGACATCGGCCAACGCATCGACCAGCTGTCGAAGCAGACGCCGTTCGACTTCCTGGAAACCGCCGAATGGGCCGACTCGGCGAAGTCCGACGTGCGGCTGGGCATCCGCTTCGGCTACCCGCGACTCGGCACCCGCCGCCAGAACCTCCGCTTCGTGGAGGGCGAGAACATCACCGCCGTGGTCGCCGTCCGCCGCGACGGCGACGGCTACGCGAACGAGGTCCGCGCCTACGGCTCCGGTGAGGGCACCAAGCAGCTCCGGCAGACCTACTCGCAGCGGGACGGCCGGCTGCGGCGGGTGCAGGTCGTGGACCACCCCGAGGTCGGCTCGAAAGCGGCGCTCAGGGCCGAGGCGAAGGCGGAGCTTCTGCGGGTCCACAACTTGGTCGATGTCCGCGCCTTCACGGTCCGCGACCACCCCAACGCGAGTATCGGCAGCTTCGCGGTGGGCGACGACGTACTTGTGCAGGCCAGTTACGGGTGGCTGCCGGTGACGCTGTGGGTGCGGATCACCCAGATGACCATCACACCGGAGTCGGGTGACATCCGCATCACCTGCGCACGCAGCGACTCCTTCAACTACAGCGGCTCACGGGGGTGACGTGGTGGATCAGCGGACTCAGCAGGCGATCCAGCGGCTTGGCGCGGAGATCGCGCGGCTGCAGCAGCAGGTGACTTCGCTGTCCCGTGGCTCCCGGACGCCGCAGCTCCGCCAGTCCTCGATTGATGATGGCGCGTTGGAGGTGCGGGACTCAGACGGCACACGGCGAATGATCATCGGTCGGCTCCCGGACGGCAACTACGGCGAACTAGCCGAGGGGGGTGCCCCGGTCGGCGCCCCGACCGCGCCAACGGTGACGCCATCCCTCGGCGGCCTCCGCATCACCTGGGACGGTGCGCTCGCGGATGCCGACGCGGCGGTGCCGGGGGATTTCGACCACATGGCCGTCCACATCAGCACGAGCAGCGGGTTCGTGCCGTCTGCGGCGACCTACGTGGGGACGATCCGCCGGGCCGGTGAGGGCGGGATGCTGCCCGTGGTGCCGCTCCCGTATGTGCCGCACTACGTGGCGCTGGTGCCGGTCAACACCAGCGGCATCCCCGGAACCCCCAGCGCCGAGGTGGCCGCCACACCCCTCCAGGTGACCGCGCCGGACATCACCGCAGGGAGCATCCACGCCGTCCACATCGCCGCTGGCGCCGTCGAGGCGGACAAACTCGAAGCGGTCCTTGCCCTGGTGACGACCATCATTGCGGGCATTCCTGGCGAGGCTCGGGTCGAACTCGACCAGGACGGCCTGCGCGGCTACAACGAGGCGAACGAGCTGATCTTCGCTGTCGACTCGTCCGGCAACGCGATCTTCAGCGGGAACATCACCGGATCGGTGATCAGCGGCTCCAGCATGCAGGTCGGGCAGGCGCCCGGCGCGACCGGCATCACCGAGGCGTCCGGCGACGCCGTGTACAACATGGTCACCGCCGCAAACAACTCCCGCGCCCAAATCCGCGCCGACTCCTCGCAGGCGGAGTTCTCCGCGTTCTCCGACGCCGCCAACCCCAACGCGCCCAGCACCGGGTTCATCGCCGCCCCCACCCATGTCAGTTTCGTACTGAATTCCGACAACGCGGGCGGTTCGACCCCCGCAGTGGCGGGAAGCGCTAGCCCGACCCAGGCGTTCCTGGCGGTCCGCTCGGAGGCGGACGACCTGACCGCGCCCCGCTGCGACACCGTCGCTACCGCAGGCAGCGTGACCACCGTCTACCAGGCGGCGTCCGGTGCGGGTATGCGGCTGCGCGCCGATGGCACCTACTCGGTGGTGGAGATGACCACCCCGCCGAGCGGGGCGGGGAACCCTCCGGCCGGGTTCGGCAGCCTGTACGCGCTGCGCCGGTCCACTGACGTGCCCGCCCTACAGTTGCAGTCTCCGGCGTCCACCTCGGGGGCTGGCCAGGGGCTGCGGTCGGCGGCGTTCATCGAAGGCGCCACCACCACGCGACCCTACGCCCGGATCCAGACCTACGCTCGGGATTACGACCTGTCCGGGCAGATCCTGGACGATGGGACCCAGGACACGGCCAACCACGGCCGTGTCGCGCTGGCCAGCAATCTTTCCATCAGTGCGCCGCGCCACGAGCCGGTCAGCACCGCGCTGCTGGCGCAACCCACCACCGCATCCCCGTCGAATGGGGCGTGGGTGGACTTCACCGAAGCGCAGTTCCCGGCGCTGGCGTTCACCACGGCCGCCTCCGGCCTGGTCGAGATCAAGATTCTGTTCTGTGGGATCAACAAGTACACGGATACGTCGTCGCTCGCGCTCGGCTTCCGGTTGAGCGGCGGCTCCACCGTGGCGGCCTCCCTGAAACGGTGCGCGCTGATCCGCTCCACCGGCACCGGGACCGGGTCCAGCATCCAGGCCAGCGCGACCCTGCCGCCCTTGGCGCTGGCGGCCAACACCGCCTACACCCTCACGCCCCAGTGGCGCACCAGCGGCTCAGCGGTGTCCTCACCCGTCCAGAACTGGACCACGACCAGCGGCGATCTGTGGATTGACACTGCCCTGGAGAACAGCATCACCGTCGAACCCCTCATGTAGGAGACACCGTGACCGAGCAGCCCGGCACCCCACCCGAACTGAACGACGACATCCCGCCGCCGCCCCCGGAGCCGCCCACCCAGCCGCCCGTGGACCCGCCCGAGATCCCCGAGGAGCCGGTGGTGGTGCCCGAGTACCCGCCAGACCCGCCCTACGACGGGTGACGGTTCGGAACAGTTCGGTCCATCTGAGGTGGGGTGATGGCTCGTGGCGCTCATCGACGAGCTGGTCGATCCCGCCGTGCACGCCGAACTCGAAGCCGTCGAAGAACAAGCAGAGGCCGAGGTCGAAGCGGCGGTCGATGAGCAGGCGGCCGCGCTCGGGCTGACCGCGGCGGCGCTGGTGGCGGCTGCTCCGGCTGTGGTGGCGGCGGTCTCGGCCGCTGTCCTGGCCGCTGTGCCGCTCGGCGCCCGCATCGCCCTCGGTGCGGCCCGGCCGCAGCGTCCTCGCCGGGGCGGGCGTCTTCCTGCGCCGGGGGCGGTGGATGTGCGGGGTGCGGTCCGTGACGCGGTGCGCGGCGGGGTGGAGGCGCTGCGGGACGCCCCGGAGGAGCAGCGCCCCGTTGTGTTCGGTCGGGCGCGGGACTGGTTCGGTGTCACGGCGCGGGATGTGACGCAACGCGGCGCCTCGGCCGGCGCTCAGGCGGCTGCTCGCCGCGCGGGCGCGGCGGGACTGCTGTGGGTGGCGGAGCGGGACGCGTGCTTGCAGTGCGCCCGCTACAGCGGCGAAACCAGCCCCACCGGAGCATTCCGCGCGGGCCTGAGTTTCGACCGGGCCTACGTCTGGACGAGTTTCTCCGGTCAGCCGCCGCTGCACCCGAACTGCCGGTGCGTCCTCGTCCTGTACTGGCCCGGCTCCACCCTCCCGGGCGCCCTTCGCCGTGAGGCGCGCGCCGCTGTCCTCGCCCACGCCAGCACATCAGCCAGCCACGCCGCCGCCACCCGGGCCGCGGCCCGACTCGGGAGGACAGCAGCATGAGACACCCCTGGGCCTCCCGTGCTTGACGATCTCACCCCCGGGGAGATGGCGCGGGGCCTCAACCGGCAGGAACACGCGTTGAACGCGTTCCGCTCCGAGGTGGCCGCACGCTTCGACCGAACCCCCTCCATGGAGCTGTACACAGTGCAGCACCAACGCATGCTGGAGAAGATCGCCGAGCTTGAAGCTGACCTCGCGGCCGAGCGGCAGGCCCGCGCAGTAGAGGTCGCCGCTGTCCGCAAAGCCCACGAGGACTACGTCAAAGCCGAAGCGGAAACGCGGAAGGAAGACGTCAAAGAGCGGCTGAACAACAAGCGATTGATGTTCACGGCACTTATCGCCCCAATCGCGTTGATCCTCCTCCAGCTCTACTTCGCAGCGCAGGGGTGGGTTCGGTGAGGGCACACATGCGGCGCTTCGGCAGCCGATTCCAGTTGGGTGCGGTCGGGTTCGCTGTCGCGGTCACGGTGGCGCTGTGCGGCGTTGTGATTGTGGTGCAGACCAACGCGCAGGCATTGAGTCAGGCGCGGGCGGACATGACGGAACTCGCCGACCAAGTGCGGGAACTGGGCGGGGTTCCTGTGGTGACGCCGCCCCCCGATCCGCCGTTGATGGGTGAGCCGCCAGCGGCCGATCATCCCGAACCGGTGGGACCGTCCGATGCTCAGGTGTACGCGGCTGTGGCGGCGTACCTGGAGGGGAATCCGCCTCCGCCGGGTGACGACGGCGCGGATGGTGAGGACGGGGAGCGGGGCCCGGGGCCGACCGAGGATCAGATCGCGGAGGCGGTCGGCAGGTACTTCACGGAGAACCCGGTTTCGCCGGGACCCGTTGGTCCTGCTGGCCCTGCGGGGGCTGATGGGGCGCCGGGCCAGGACGGCTCTGATGGTGTGGATGGTGAACCGGGGCGTCCGCCTACGGCGGAGGAGATCTACGCTGCGGTGGAGCGGTATTGCCAGACGAACGGGTGTCCGCCGGAGGAGACGGCGGAGCCGAGCCCGGGACCGTCATAGAACTGTGCGGCTAGTGATTGGCCCCGCATCTCTTCGGAGGTGCGGGGCCGTTTTCGTATGCCCACCTTGGGTTGCTCGTGACTCTGTCAAGCCCGCACGCCGGGCAGCAGCGGTCCATGGCCCGGATCGAGCCGATGCTGGCGAAGCTCGTCGAGAAGATTCCCGAGCCGGGCGCCTGCCGGGGCGGCTGCCGCTACGAACCCAAGCTCGACGGCTTCCGGGCGCTCGGAACGGTCGCAGAGCGGGGCGCCGGCCTGACCTCCCGCACCGGCAAATCCCTGAGCGCGGTCTTTCCTGAGGTGCGCGATGCGCTGTTCGACCGGTTGCCGGAGTGCACGGTGGACGGGGAGATCGTTCACTGGACCGGGCAGCGATTCGACTTCAACGCCCTGCTCAGGAGGAACGCGACCAGGGGCGGGTGGCGGGCACTGGAACTCGCCGCGCAGGAACCCGCCTACCTCATCGTGTTCGATCTTCTCGAAATCCAAGGTGAGTCGCTGCTGCGCCGACCCCTGACCGAGCGCCGTGGTCGCCTGGAGGAGGTCTTCGCCGACGTGCCGCGCCCGTCGCTGATCCAGCTCGGGATGCAGACCGCCGACGTGGAGGTGGCGCGGGAGTGGGTGGAGGCGCTGGGACCCCTCGGTGTGGAAGGTCTGGTGATCAAAGCCGCCGACGGGGCGTACACGCCCGCGAAGCGGGGCTGGTCGAAATGGCGGATCCGCGACACGATCGACGTGATCGTCGGCGGCGTCACCGGGAAGGCGACGTCCCCCCGCGAGCTGGTGCTCGGACGCTACGACACCGCAGGCAGGCTGGTGATCGTGGGCCGCTCCACACCGCTGCGCACCGCCGAGGCCGCCGACCTCGCCGGGCGACTCCACCCGGCCGGCCCACACCACCCCTGGCCGGAGACCCTGCCGCCCCGGTGGGGGAGCCGCACCCGCACCCGGTATGTGCGGGTGCGCCCCGAGCTGGTGGTGGAGGTGTCAGCGGACGTCGCCCAGGACCAGGGGCGGATGAGGCATCCGGCCAGGTACGTCCGCCCCCGCAACGACGTGGGGCCGGAGGACGTGCCAGTCGTCCCCGAACGGTGACGTTCGAACGCGTGTTCGTATCCTGGGGTGATGGCTCTCCCTGCCGGCTACCCGCGCCCCCAGCCGCCCCTGGACCCGCCCGCAGACGCGCCGCCGGACGCCGTGCGGGTCGAGGAGTTCGTGCCTGAGGACGTGGCGCCGTGGTATCCGCCTGGTGGGGACACGGCGGTGTGGGTGCGGACCGGCGGCGTCTGGCGGTATGGGTGGGTGCACGGCTGGAAGCGCCACCCGGGCGGGAGGTGGGGGGCGTGGATCGGGCTCGCGCACGTCGACGGGGAGCATCCGGCGGGGCTGTGGGCGTGGTGGTGGTGGGACGGGGTCAGCGTGCGGCGGCGGCAGTCGTCCGGCGCTGCGAGCACTCCGCGATGATCATCCGCCCTTGATCCACGCTCAAGGGCGGGGTTCATCCTGGGGAGCTGGGCGGGTCAGTGCTCCACGAGTTCGGGGCGGTGGTGCTGGACGATCCCCTCCTCACCGGGGCGCTCACAGGGTGTCGTCCCAGCAGTCTTGGCACACGTCATCCCCGGTGATCGTGGACTCCATCCGCTCGGAGGCGGCCCTGTCCGGCCGGGTCACGCCGGGGCGGGTTCGGCGATCTCGGCGATCTCGTTGCAGAGCCTGCGCGAGGACCACAGGACCAGGCCGACCAGGTCCACGACGTGGCTGTTGCTGGTTTCGTGGGCGGCGACCTTCATCGCCTGCTCCGCGGCGTCGGTCACGAAGGCGGTGAACAGGTCGACGGCCTGGCGCTCGGCGTCGTCGCCGCCGCGCAGCAGCCGCCGCAGGTCGTTCTCCCACTGCGGGCGGGCGGCGTCGACGGCGGCCCGCGCCGCTCCCGCCGCGACGGGTTCGCGGTCCCGCTGGTAGGCCTTCGCGGTGACCTCCCCGATGCCGTCCTCGGCCGTCTTCAGCATCGCGACCAGCCGCCCCAGGCGGGCGTGGGCGGCCGTCTCGGGCACCAGCGCGGAGGCGGGCAGCGCGATCTCGCGGCGGGTGGTGTCTTCCACCGTCGCCCCGTGGAGGTTGGTGATCATCTCGGTGGTCTCCACCCCGATCAGTCCGTCCACGTGGTGGTGGCGCGCGGCCAGCCACCCCGCCACCGCCGGCGCGGCGTCGGCGTCTTCGTACAGGCCGGGGACGGTGAACTGCAGACCCCGGGCGCAGACCTCGCGGTGGCTCGCGCTGGCGGACTGGCCGCGCCCGATCAGCGGGTCGGGGTGGGACTTGAGGTCATCCCCGGCGCACACCACCACGGTGCGCACCATCCCGTCGTCGTCGCGAACCAGGCGGATGCGGCGGCTGGGCCAGCACAGGTAGTCCACCATCCCGGCCGGGGAGCGGTCCTTGCGGCGCTCGGTGACGGGCTCGGTGCGCTCCCACCAGCCCTCGCCGCGCGGCGCCTCGGCGCCGGGGGCGAGGTTGAGCAGCAGGGTGCGGCCCAGGTCGGGGCCCAGCAGCCGGGTGTGGGTGCGGCGCCCCACCGACCCCAGCGGCACCCCGGCCTCACGCCCGCCGCCGTGCTTGCCGCGGATGCCGCCGGTGTCATAGGCGTGGCACCACACCAGCCACCGGGCCGCCTCGGCCGGACTCAGGGCGGTGGGGCGCGCCCAGGTCATCCCGCCGCCGCCGGCCCGCCCGTAGGCGGTGATCTTCTCCACCGGGTTGAGGGTGCCCTCCACCGGGTCCTGGGCGAAGGGGCGGTCGGGGTCCAACAGCCGCCAGCGGCCGGCCCCGATGCGCTCCAGGGCGTCCAGGGGCAGCCCGCCCCGGTACAGGTCGCCCCACCGCCCATCGTCCACGGGCCCGCACAGGCGGTGGGCCACCGCCAGCAGCAACCGGAACAGCGCCACGGTCAGCGTGGGGTCCTCGGCGCATACGTCGCGGATCGCCCCGGCATCCTCCAGCGCCTGGCGCACCCCCACCTCCCCCACCCGCCCGTCGGCGTAGACCACCGGAATCCACGGGTCGGTGAACAGATCCAGGTCACGCATGGTCGGCCGCCCGCAGGACCGTGACGCCCTCGGCCTCGCCCTGGCGCACCCAGCCGCCCGCGGCGGCGTACCCGGCGGCTTTCAGCGCGGCGTCACGGCCGCGCCCGTCCAGCGCGATCACCTCCACCGACGCGGGGTCGTGCACACCGAACCCGTCGACGTCCATGATGTGCAGCTCCTCGCCGAAGTCGTAGGCGACCCGCGTGACCTCGATGTCCTTCTTCATCTGCTGGTAGTCCCTCCAGATCTGGCTCAGCCGGGACTCCTTGAGGCCCAGCTCCTGCGCGGCGCGCCGCTGGGCGGCGGCCTTGCGGATGCCGAGCTGGCGCTCGACCTCCGCGCCGACGATGCGGGCCCGCTCGGCGCCGACGGCGTGGCTGACCTCGGCGGCGACCTCGGCGAGGACCCGCAGCCGCTCGGGCGCCTCCAGGGCGCCGATCGCCTCCCAGTCGATCGTGTAGTAGCTGCTCACGCGTAGACCTCCTCCAACTCGTCCTCGGCGGCGTCGGCGTCTTCGCTGTCGCCGCCGACGGATGCCGCCCATGCGTCGCCCTCGGGGGTGCGGTGGGCGGGGCGGGCGTGCAGCACGGTGCCCAGGCGGGTCAGGGCGGCCTGGTAGAGGCGGGTGGCGATGCCCTCGCCCCGGTAGGGGGAGGCGGTCTCGACGTTGGCGATCACCAGCGTGTCCATGGCCACGTACAGTTCCGAGGCGATCTGGCCGGTGTCGGTGCGGGCCTGGAATCGGTGGTAGTCGGTGGCCTCGCCGGGGTAGGGCGCGACTGCGTAGGTGATCTCGTAGGCGGTGCCGTGTGCGGTGATGATCATCTGGCGCTCCCTGGTCCGTGCCGACACCCATAAATATAGTCCCGCTAAAGATTTTTGTCTAGGGGGGCTACACGCGGGGTTGGACCAGGATGGTCAGCCGTCCGCCATGGGCGTCCGATCCGTCACCACACGCCCACTCCGTGCACCTATGCCGGATCTTTACCCGAGGTGATCTACCTCGGCGCAGCGCCGTCTGCCTATGCTCCAGATCCCCTCGCAGGGCGGCCCCCGGTGGGACGTGCAGGGCAGCCGCGCCAGGGAGCGCGTTCGGCCCCTTCTCCGGACGCGCAACCGCCCCGGCCCACCTCTCCAGGGCCGGGGCGGACTTCACCATCTACTCGTAGGGGTCTCGGTCATAGCCGGGGCGGAAGGTCACACCACGCTCCTGGATCATCTGACACACCTTCACCAGTGCCGCCCTCGCGTCGGGGGACGCGTCCCGGGTCATCGCGCGCACCTCGTCACGCAGGAAACGCCGCTCAGCCCGCTCGATGGACTCACTGTCTCGTAGGACCAGGGTGAGGATGTCAGCCAGCAGCGGATCCTGCTGCTCTTCGGTCTGGCCGCATGCGATGGCGTAGTGGTGCAGGACCGAATCCACCAGCGTCTCGACCGCTGCCTGGCGGTCCCCTCTGGGGATGGGCCGCCCTGAGGGGCGGGGCCGGTCGGCCACCGCTCGTGCTCCGGGGTTAGCTTGCCGTTCCGTTGGGGTGATGGGGCGGGGCGGCAGGCCGCAGGCGGCCCGGATATGGTCTTCGCCGTCGCGGCACCACCAGCATTCCGAGGTGCAGCGCACCACCAGGTCGGGCGGG
Organism: Allonocardiopsis opalescens; assembly: GCF_003002095.1. GTDB lineage: Bacteria > Actinomycetota > Actinomycetes > Streptosporangiales > Streptosporangiaceae > Allonocardiopsis > Allonocardiopsis opalescens. Next base: position 47,429 of record NZ_PVZC01000012.1, read on the forward strand.
CCGGCCTCTGGTTCGTGGATGGCGCCGACCCAGTACCCGTGTACGGTCCACCCGCCCAGCGGCGCCAGGTCATCCACCTGGGTGGGGACCGATTCGCCGTCACGGTGCAGGGAGTGCACCCACATCGGCTCGCGCCCCGGCCAGCGGAGCCACGTCCGGCCCTCGCGGTCGACCCGCGTGGCGACTGGGGCCAGAGTGGGGGTGTGCCAGAGGGCCACCGGGTGCCCAGTCATAATGTGTGCTCCCATTCTCGTTCTCGCCCGCGCCGCATTTCGATCTTCACCCACTTGCCGGTGGACCTCCGCATGGACTGAACGTAGGCATACCCGTCTCGGAATTCGGTGCCGTTGGGTAGCACCAGCCTGAGGTTGACGGATCGGCCGATGTGGGTGGAGTCCCCACGAACCTTCCATCCCTGGACAAGGATGCGGTTGCGGCCGAGATCCACGGGCGGGTCGAACAGGTAGATGACTGTGCTGGTGCCATCGCGCCAGTACGCGGTGACCTCGCCGTAATGCTCCCGCTTGGGCTTGTCTGGTTGGTCGGTCACGGGACCCTCCTCAGTGTGGCGCCACCGCAGCTCAGCAGATTCTCAGCGTCGTGGGACCCAGTTCGCTCCACCACGGGCTCGGCGATGTCTCGGTGGGTGATGGTGGTACGCCACGCCCCGAGTCGGGCCTGGAGTAGCAGCGCGACGCTGGGTGCCCGATGGCGTCCTCCAGCGCATCCGACCGCGACCCTCACATGACCTCCAGAAGGGCCGGACTGCATGGCGGCCACGGTCCGGGCCGTAGCGCGGATGAGGTGCGGGATGCCCGGGGTGTTGCGGACAGCATCGCGCACGGCTTTGTCGTGGGCGGTCATGTAGCGGAGTTCAGGGGCTACATGCGGGTCCCGAAAGTGGTGGCGCAGGTCCACGGTGATGTGGGCGTCGTCGGGTGGTGGCCCGTGTAGGTAACCGAAGCTGATGATTTCAATCATGGCGACGCCTCCAGGGTGAGCTCGGGCGCCCCGCCGAGGGGCGCATAGAGGGTGATGGTTCCGCACCCGGTCGGACACGACGCACGGAGGGTTATGTCACCGCAGGCCGCGGTGCGGGACTGGAGTGTCCATCCGGACAGGCACCCCTCCAGGTGGGTGTGGGTGGCCCACTGGGGTTCGGGTGGGGTGGCGGGGGTGCCGAGGGTCTGGTCGGCCAGCTCGGCGGCCCTGTCCGCGGCGCTCATGCTGGCACCGGCACAGCCGCGGCCCGCTGCGCGATCCGCTTCAGGTCCGCCTTGGGGAGGGTGATGGTCCCGAGGTGGGTCAGCCAGTGGCACCACACCGGCTCCAGCCCCGGGTTCCGCTGCCACTCGTCCTCGGACACATCGCTGCGGGTGTAGGCGGCGGTCCGCTCGGCGAGCGTCTGGAGGGTGGCGGCGGTGACCCAGCGGGCGTCCCGCGTCTCCCCCTTCTGTGGGCGGAGTGGGTACCCCTCGAACACGGTGGCTTCGTAGATCCACCAGTAGTGCCCCGCCTCACCGGAGTGACCGTCCGGCAGGTACTGGGACGGGCCGCACCGGTTGGGACGCCACCCCTCGGCGACGAGGCGGTAGTCACTGACCGTCTGCCCGACCTCCTCGCTGACTTCGAAGGTGAGCGCTTCCTCGGGGCCGTCGAACTCGTCGAAGACGTGGCCGGCGACGGGCGCGACCCCGCTGGGTCCGTCGCCGTCGCGGGTGATGACGACGTACTCGGGGCCGTCGTCGCCGGGGCGGGTGATCAGGATTCCGACGCTGTGCTGGTCGCAGCGCCACGGGTCCTTGGGCACAGGATCCTCCTCACGGCGGCTGCCGTCGATGATGACGGCGCCCACCGACATGTGGGTGGGGGTGGACCGTCCGGTCCCCCCGTCCGCCCCACACACGTTGGGGCGGCGGAGGCACTGGCACGGTCAGTTGGTGCTGTCGGCGGACGTGGCCTCGGGCTCCGGTGAGGACTCCAGCCACTCCTTCACGTACCGGTCGACGGTCGACTTCGGCACTTCGGTGAGTCGGCTGATCTCTCCGAGCGTCATCTTGATTCCAGCCCGGCGAGCTTCCTCGAAGCGGGCAACGACGCGCTGCTTGCGCTCGTCCCAGTCGTCAGGGACGTAGTCCGGGATCTCGATTTCGGGGGTGTCCGACGTCTTGGTGGGACGCTTCGCCGACGCGGTCTTGGGACGGCTCGACGGCTTCCCGGCGGCCGGCTTGGGACGGTTGGTGGGACGGGGGGCACGGGCCGCGGTGGGACGCTCGGCCGGCGTCTCATCGGGCTCGGTGGGACGCGGCTGCGGCACCTCCGTGGGACGGTCCGCCAGCGTCTCGTGGGACGGTCCGGTGAGACGCCCCACGGGAATGGTTGGGACGGTCCCGTGGGACGTCCCATTCGGGGTGTGTGGGACGGGGGTGGGACGGTCGAATGGGACGGTCTCGGGCGCCGTCTCACGGGGCTCGTGGGACGCCTCTGTGGGACGGTCCGCCGCGTCGGCTGGGACGGTGCTGTGGGACGCCTTACCCGCCCGCCGTGGGACGGCCATGGTGTCTCGCTTCTCGGCAAGGTGCAGCAGCACGCTCGCCAACCCGAGCACCAGAACCGGCAGCACCGACACGAAGATCACCACCGGGGTGGGGGCGCTCGTCGGCTGGGATTCCAACGACAGCAAGTGGTAGGCGGCCTGCCCGACGGCGCCGATCACGAGGGACCCGATTGCGGAGCACCACGCGAAAAACCGGGCGCCACCAGTGACGATGCCGGACACGGCCACGTAGAGGGCGATCCCGGCGTAAGCCTCGATGCCGAGCGGGAGGGTGATCGACAGGTCCACGACGAGTCCGCCGCCGATGCCGGGCAGCAGGTTGACGGGGCCGAATCCGGCGAGGCGGCCGAGGCCGACCCAGCCGCCCCAGATGGCGACGAACGCGGATGCGGCGACGAGTCCGACGACGCCTCGGAGGGTGTAGAGGGTGCGCTTGCTGGGGCCGTGGGACGACCAAGCACCCGTCCCACGGGGCGTCTCGTTGCGGGCGGTGGGACGCGTCCCATCCGCTGTCCCATTCTGCGTCTCATCGGCCTGCGTGGGACGAGTCTCAGTGGCCGTCCCAGTGGGGGTGTGGGACGGCGTGTTGGGACGGTGTGGGGCGGTGCCGTTCGGCGGGTCGTGGGACGCCCCGTGGGACGGCTGAGCGGTGTCGGTGGGACGCCCCTGTGGGACGGCCGTGGGACGGCTGTCGGGGTGTCCCATGGGACGGTCGGCGGGACGCGCGAGCGCCGTCTGCGGGACGGTCCCGGGCGGCGTTTCGGCGGTCATTTGGATCTCCAATCTGGGACGGTGCGGCGGTATCCCACAGGGGTCGGGTGGGACGGACGGTGGGACGGTCAGAAGGTGATGACGCCAAGGCCGACGAGCACGGCGAAGGCGAGGGCTGCGATCGAGCCGACGATGCCGATCAGGCCGAGAGTGGCTTCGAAGTCCATGACGCTTCTCCTTAGCGGGAGCCGATGACGGTGATGGCGGCCGCAGCAGTCAGCGCGACCCGATGAAATGCCTGGTCAAGGTGCATTCGTCCACCTCGATCCCAGAACGGGCGCTTCCCGGCGGCGTCGACCAGGGCGAGGGAGTCCTGCTGCCGGTCCATGTAGTAGTGCGTCGCAGCGGACAGGGCCTGACCTGCGACGATGCTGGTTGGGTGCAGGCCCAGCTTGAAGACCTGGTTGGCGAGCAGGACAGCTGCGGTCGTGGTCGCGGTGTAGCTCGCGACGTGGCGGGCGCACGCGGCCGCTCCGTCGGCGCCGGGCTTGCCCTTGACCTGGGCGTCCTCGTCGCGCTGCACCCAGAAGTCGCCCGCCTCGTGGGCGACGTTGAGGGCGGCGAGGGTCGCGGCGAAGGCGGCGACTCGGGCGGGGTTCACTTCATCCTCCTGGTTGCTGTGTGTAAACCTGAACTATGGTTTGTCTCTTGTCTCACCCGGTCGCGGGAGAGGGGGTCTAGCGGCCTCTGAGGCGGCTATCTGACGGCTAAAATGCGGACGAATCGTGACAAATGGGGCGCGCGTGCTGAGACAACGGCAGGGTTTGTCTCAGCCCTTTGTCTCACTACGGAGAGTCACATGTCAGGCGGCACGGCGCTCCCACAGGCCACGCTGACCCGCCACCAACCGCACCGTCCCCGCCTCCGCCAGCTCGTCCAGCGCCCGGTTCACGGTGGCCCGAGAGCAGCCGAGTTCGGCCCGAACCGCAGCCTCGATGTCGCCGCGACGCTGTGGACCGGCTGCGAGCACAGCGAGGATCGCGTCGCGGGCACGGTCCCGATCCGACTGGTCAACCTCGACGAAATCGGCGACGTTCGGGAACGCCACCACCACACCCGCCGACGGACGAGGGGCGACCGACGACCCTTCGCCGAACAGCAGCTCGCGGACCCCGAGCTTGCCGCCGAGGAACGCCGTCACCGCGTGCGCATCCTCAGCAGCCCGCTGCTCAGCGGACCGGTCGTGGCGCCGCGAGTACACCCCACCCAACGCGAGGTCCACCGCGCGGGCGGCCTCAGGCTCCAGGGTCAGCGACGGCCCGACCGCCTGGATAAGGGCGCCGAGGTCTTCGTGGTAGCCGGCACGCCACATCGCGCGCCGCGCCTCCACGCTCCCCTCGTTGGTGGTCTCGTTCGCGGCGATGCCGTACCCGCCACCCCGAGGAAGCTCAGTCACGCTCATCGGCGCCTTGGGGGCGATGGCGCCCCCGATCGCGTCCTGGGAGTACATGAGCGCCACGTTCGCGCTGAACAGGTTTCCCCTGATCACGCGCCCGGGGTTGCCGTCGCCGCCGAACGCGCCCATCCCCGTGTCCTGCGACGCCGCGATGACCGCGACACCGCACTTGCGGCCGATGCGGGTGAGTTCGTTGACGAGTTCGGCGTTGGTCCAGGTGCCGAGTCCGGCCGGGTCGGCATCCTCGTCGAGGTGCTGTGCCTGCGGGTCGATCCGCCGGTAGTCCGACAGGATCGTCATGTGCGACTCATCCAGGATCAGCACCAGGCCCGGCCTGGACGGTGTGGGGGTGAAGCCCTTGCGGCGCATGGCGCGGTTGGTGCGCATCCGAACCCGCAGCACGATCACCGCCGCCTCCAGGGCGATGCGGCGCAGTTCAGCGGTGGCGGAGGCATCCCAGTCGGCGGTGTCCTGGAGTGCGGGCTGGGTACCCTCCTGCCCGTCGACGTACCAGTAGATCGTGCACCCCGACATCCGCATGCCGAGCGCGAGCAGGTTCAGCAACTCGCTCTTGCCGGACTTCTGGGCGCCGAACAGATACCCACCGAGCAGGCTGTTGGGACGGTACAGGCCCCAGGTGTGCATGCCGACCCCATCGGAGTGGGGGCCGACGGTGATGTCCCCGGTCTCCGGGTCGTAGACGGGATGCCCCATGATCGTGGGCACCCCATCGACGACATCGACGGGCACGATTCCGGCGGTGGGGGAGGAGTCGGTGATCCGCAGCAGCGCCAACTGCGGAGACTCCGAATCGTGCGGACCGACCGTGATCATCCGCTTGGGGACGTTCAGGGCGACACTGATCTCCGCCACCATGTGCTCCAGAGCCTCCAGACCCCGACCGGTGGGCTTGAAGTGGATGGTCCACTCCCGGCCGTACTCGGTCTTGGCCTGGTCCGACAGCCAACTCCCGGACGCGGCGCCGTTGCGGGAGCCGATGTGCTCGGCCCACAGCGCCGCGATGTCGTCCACCTGCACGGTGGACGACATCGCGGGGGTCTGCGGGTGGTGGCCGATGCGGTGGATGCGCCACCAGTGCGCCGCCAGCACATACACCCCCACCAGCCCCGAAGAGGCCAACACCTCCCACTGGTCGGTGAGCGCGGCGGCGATGAGCCACACCCACGCCGCGGCACCGACGAGCAGCGCCCGCAGCGGGTGCTCCCGCAGCCACACCCCGGCCTCCAGCAGCCAGCCCTTCTCGGCGCGGCGGATGAGCGCGATCGTGGTCGAGATGGCCAGCGCGGTACCGGCCGAGGTGACGAAGGCGTTCGCTTCGGCGAGCAGGGCGAGTTCCTGGATCAGCCCGATCGCGGCGACGGCGCCGGCCGCGAGCCACGGCTGGTACTGGAGACGCAGCCGACGCCGCATGGACTCCTCGTCCACCTGCCGCAGCCGGACGAATGCCTCACGGGCGCGCACGTGCGCGGGCAGCCGCTCGGACACCGCCTGCTCGACGGGCGCGCGCTGCTTCGTCTTCGCGGCGCGAGTCGACGCACGCCGCAGGTCACGCTGGAAATCTCCGATCAGGTCGTCGACCTGGCGGCGGGTCGTGGTCGCCATGACACCTCCCTGGATTCGTTCGTGGTGGTCGGCTCGCAGCCCGCCCGAGCGGTGGCATCTCGGGCGAGGTGCCAGCCGGGCGCCCGCAGGGGGCGCACCGGATGGGTCAGTCGGCGGTGAGGAACTTCTTGTCGCCCGCGTCAGGGAACGCGGTGTAGGCGTCATCAACGCCCTTCATCCGCTGCAACTCGGATTCGGAGGCGCCAGCGATCCGGTACATCCGGGCGGCGCTGTCCTGCAGCTGGGTGTACTTGGCCAGGATCGACTGGCCGACCTGGCCCCGTCGCATCGCCTCCACGGCCTGGTCCAGGCTGACCATGTTCGACTTCGTCTCCAGCCGCAGGTTGGTGGTGAGAGACATCGCGTCCTGATACATGTCAGACCCCCTGCTGCTGGCTGGTGAACCACTGCTTGTTGCCGGCATTGGGCGCCGCCTCGTAGGCGTCGCGCACCACGAGCTGCTTCTCGCAGAGTTCGACAGCCTCCGCCGCGAGGGCGGTGAAATGCTCGGCCTCGGCGGCGGCCTGCTCGAATCGGAGGATGGCGGCCTGCCCGACGCCTCCCTGCCGCATCTGGGCAGCCTGCTCTTCGAGCTTCTGCTGCTGCTTCTGGGCGGTTGCGTGGAGGGCTCGGGTGTAGCGGGTGGCCCCCTGGAGGCCCAATACCTCGGTGGCGTTCGGATCGGCCATGTCGTCTCCCTCGATGGTTGGGTTGCGGCGGAACTGGAGAACGTTCGTGCCAGCCGGTGGGGTCGGCTGCTCGTGGGCGGGGACGGCGCTGGCCTTAGGCCATACGGGCTCCGTCTTCGGGGTGGGATTCTGATCAGCGTTCGGCACGGACTCGGGCTTCGGCTGCGCGTCGTCCGCCGCAGGCTCAGGAGTGGTCGGCGCCGGAGCCGACTCCGGCTTCGCCTCTTCCTGCTTGCGCTTCGCCGGCTCGCCGGCCTTCGCCTCTCCGTCGGGACCGAGGGCATCGCTGGCCTTGGCTTTGATGTGCTCCCACACCTCGCGCCGCTCCGCGTGCCGCTTCTCCCGCCGGGCACGCGCCTTCGCCGACCGCTCCGGATATTTCTCCGCCATCTCCTGCCACTTGGTGTCCCACACGGTCCACAGGTAGCCGCTCATGGCTCCCTGCTTCGCCTGCTTGGGTGCGCGCGGCGGGAGCGGCGGCTTGGCCTTGCGGTACTCGGTCACCGCGTTGATCGTCCCGGGGATGTCCCGGAAGATCATGACGACGGCGATGAGGATCGACAGCTCAACCATGGCTGATCACACCCCGCCGATCAGCGTCATCAGCATCGTCTGACCTGCGTCCGTAGCCGCCCCGGTGAACTGGTCACCCATCAGGCCGAGCTGGCCGCCCGTGGCGAGCAGCAGGGTGGGGATCACCAGAGCCATGGACTTCGCCATCCCGTCCGGGCGACCGTCGACCAGGTCCACCACGATCAGGACGACCCCGATGAACGCGGCGACCCCGACCAGTGCCAGCGGCGCGCCGACCATCTGGAGGACCATGTCGAGCAGCCATCGGGTCCAGTCGCCGAGGAACGTCATCGCCACGGCGCATCCGGCGATGACGGCGCACACGAACGCGCCCCACTGGGCCTGGCTGCGGAATTTCCGGACGCGGCCGAGGACCCACATGAGTCCGAAGAAGGCGATCGCGACCACGAGCATCGTCGAGTTGAAGAGGAACGAGAGCATTCTGAACACCTCCTCCGGAGGGCTAGGTGGTGACCAGCGGCGACAGGAGCACGCTGGCGATGGAACGGATGAACGGGATCTGCCACAGGCAGACCAGGAGAACGAGGGTGGCGATGGCACGGGACGGACGTTCGGCGAGCCACGCCAGGTAGTAGGCGCCCGCGGTCACGGGGATCGCGACGAGGCGCCCGTACCAGACTCCGGCGGTGCGGGCGCGGCCAGTGGCGCTGGTCCAGTCACCCTTGGTGGCGTAGGTGTGGATATCGCGGAGGCTCGGGCGGCTCTCAGCCCAAATCTCCGGCGGCGTCCACGTGGCGACCACGCCGCGGGCGCGGTCCTTGAGGCCCGGCTTGGCCTGCTGCTGCTCGTGGACCTTCTCAGGCGCAGTGGACGCGGCGCTGTTCATCGGACGCCCACAACTTCAGAGGCCCGCACCCACACCTCGGGATCCTCGGGCCGGTCGTCGATCTGGAGTAGCGCCCAGGTGCCGGAGTAGCGGTCGTCAAGCTCGGCGATCACCGCGTCCCGACCGTCGTAGCGGACCCGGGTGCCGACCGCGTCGGGCCGGCGCCGCACCGCGAGGGGCCGGAGGGTGAGGGTGTAGCGGTCTGACAGCCACCCGTGGACGCCGAACAGCGCCCCGGCCACTGCGGTGAGGAGGATGCCGGGCGTGAACAGGTCGAAGAGGTCCATCAGGCTGCCCACCCTCCGAACTCGTCGGCCGTCTCAGCGGCCAGCTGGTCGACGCGGGCGGTGGTGGCGATAGCGAGTCGGTTGGTGGTGTCGCGGGCTTCGGCTGCGAGCTGGTCGACACGGGCCTGGACGGCGATGTCACGGCTGCGGGTCCCGACACCGACGAACCGGATGACCTGTTCGTCGCTGCGGGGTACGGTGCTCACGAGACTGCTCCTTCCTTTGCTGGTGTGTGCGGATCTCAACTGGCCCTGGGTGGCGGTGATGGCGCCCCCGGGGCCGCTTAGTGGCGGCTGCGGGTCCATTTCTCGCCGGACCCCTTGCAGGCCGTGCAGGCCAGCCAGCCCTTCGCCCCGGGGCTGTAGTAGCGGGCCGCCCGGAGACGTGCGGCGCTCCGAGGGTGGGTGGTCGGGTCAAGGCTGGTCACGTAGGTGCCGCACGCCCCGTTGCAGGTTGGGCATTTCTCGCGGGTGACGGTCATCGGATGTCCCCCTTCTGGGTTTTGCCGTAGAACCCGTCGGTTGGGTCGGTGGTGTGGGAGCGGTGGACGCGCCACCCGTCGGCCGTGACGACCAGTGGGTTCTTCGGGCTTTCTTCGTGTCCGCAGGCGGAACAGACGTGGCGGAGTCCCCGGTGGTCGCGGTCCTGCTGCTGCTGGGAGATCCAGTTCACGGCTGCGCCTTCCTGGTGGCTGGTCTGTGGTGGGTCCGGGCCGGTGTGGGACGGGTGTCCGGCCCGGACCCTGCCCGGCACGTCGCGGGGGCGGTGTGCCGGGCGGCGGGCCTGCGTGGCGACCCGCCAGCCGCGAACCCCGGTGGAGGGGCACTCACCGGGTGGTCGCGGCCGTGTGGTGGCTAGTGGATCTCCTCGACGTAGACGCGGGTCGGCTCGCCCCACGTGGGGCGGCTCGCGTTGAACTCGCGGGCGACCCTCTCGGCCTCGTCTCGGGTGTCGAAGGTCTGCTCTAGGTGCGGTTCGGGCTGGTCGTCGAAGTACAGGCCGTACTTGCTCATCTGGGCTGCTCCACGGTGTGGTGGTTGGTGGCCCCGACCCTGGCGGCCAGGACGGCGACGTCAGAGCCGGGGTGGTTTGGGGGCCTCGCGGCTGGGCCTGTTACTCCGGGGCGGGAGGACCCAACCGCGAGGCGTTCTAGGGGGCGGACCTGCGCCACTCGATGGCGAACTCTTCGATGGAGACGGTTCGCCACTGCGCGGCTTCCACGAGTGCATCGATGAACGCTCGGCTGACCAGCGCACGACGCCCGATCTTCAAACCGGGAATCTGCCCAGCGTCGAGCTTCCGTCGGATGCTCATCCCCGAGAACCCGACCAGTCGGGCGGCCTCGTTCACTGAAATGAACGGACCGTCAGTGTCGGACTCGGGCGGTGTCACTGGTCCTCCTAGGTGCTCTTGCGTCACCACCACTATCAGCCTAGAGAGCCTTAGTGTCAAGGAGAAGTTTGATCCCTAGATCACTGAACGCACGTGGGTCACTCAGGGAACTGAGGGAACGAGGAATTTGGGTTCCGGACCGACCGTTGACCCCGATGTACGCTGACCTAGGTACCAAAGAGAGCAAAGAGCCCACAGATAGCGAGGCATCCATGACACCGCGCCGGCCAGTGAGCTACCTCCAGGTCGCCGAGGAGCTACGCCGCCGCATCCACAGCGGCGAGTACGGCCCCGGTGACCGGATTCCGTCCACCAGCCAACTCCAGGAAGAATTCGACTGCGCCAACACGACCATCCAGCGAGCCATCCGCGAACTCAAGCGCGAGGGCATCGTCGAAGGGGCGACCGGATCAGGCGTCTTCGTGCGCACGGTTCGCCCCGTCATGCACGTGACGGCCTCCTACGTCACGCAGGTCGGAGACCAGCCCCGCGCCTCGTGGAAGTCCGAGGCGGAACGGCTGGGCATGCGAGGCGACCAGCGCATCACCCACGTTGGGACCGTGGAGGCGCCACCGGAGATCGCTGTCCACTTGGGTGTGGACGAAGGCGAGCCTGTCGCCATCCGCCGCCGTGTGATGCTGCTCGATGGCGAACCCGTGCAGCTGGCTGATTCCTACTACCCGCTCGACCTCGCGCAGGGCACGCCGCTCGCAGCCCCCGGCAAGCTGGTCGGCGGGACGGTCGGCGTCCTTGAGTCCCTGGTGGAACTCGGAGACTTCGAGGAGAAGGTGCGGGCGCGCGCTGCTACTGCCGACGAGCAGCGGGACCTGAAGTTGAATCCCGGGGCGATCGTGCTGGTGATGATCCGGACGACGCTCACCACCGATGGGCGCCCTGTCGAGGTGGGGTACACGGTGCTGACGGCTGATCGCCATGAGCTGTGCTATCGGCTGCCAGCCCGCGCGTGAACGGAGCGCCCAGGAGGCGCACCAGCCGAGAGAGCCCCGACTGTGACCGGTCGGGGCTCTCGCATGTTTCGGCTAGACGATGAAGGTTCCCTTGGCTGGCAGTGTGCGGACGGCGCCGCGGTCGCGCAGCACCCTGATGGCGCGTCGAGCCGTGTCAATGGAAACCTCGTACTCGGCGGCGAGGTCGCGCTCACCGGGCAACCGCGCACCGGAATTCAGGTCTCCTGAGGCGATACGCGCCTCGATGTGGTCGGCCATCTGAACGTAGACGTACTCGTGCGGCGCTGGCTCCCACGCCGCAAGATCATCTGCCATGTACCCCACCGTAGAACGGTGCTGAGCTGCGCCGATGTAGGCAGAGCGGCGCACCGCTATGCGCCGCGTGGCACCGCTCTGTAGGCTCCGACCGGAGAGAGGGGGAGCGATGGCAGAGGACATGTATGTCCTTGTCGGACATGCCGGGACGCGGGAGCGGGCCCGGATACTGGCCGAGACCGTCGAAGGCGTGTACTGGGCGGACGCTGAACCTGGCGGTGACCTGATCGTGGTTGACCCGGAAGGTGTGATGCGGCTCGCCAAAGGCGGCGGGATGTGGGTGCGGGACGACGACTACGAAGTGCACATGGCGGACGGGTCGATCCTTCATCTGACTCCGGTGAAGGCGCGGTGACGGAGGGCATCTACACGCCATGACCACCGAAGCTCTCGTGTGCGCAGCCGTTGTCGTCCGTGCCGGACACCTGTTGCTCGTTCGGCGACGCGTTGCTGAAGGGTGTCTGTCGTGGCAACTCCCGGCCGGCAAGGCGGAACCGGAGGAGTCCGCAGAGGTGGCCGCGGCGAGGGAGGCGCTGGAAGAGACCGGCGTGCTCGTCGAACCGGTCCAGTACCTCGGCGAGCGGGTCCATCCGTTGACCCGACGCAGGATGGCCTATGTCGCTTGCAAGTTCGTGTCTGGCGAGGCTCACGTCGTAGATGCGGATGAGATCGCCCAAGTGGCCTGGGCTGCTCCCGACGAATGGAGTGACCTGGTGCCTTACGGATTCGCGCCGATGGTGCAGGACTACCTCGCCAGCGTGGAAGCCTGCTGAGAGATCCGTTCCGCCGCATGGACTGGGTCTTACTGTATTCAAGGATAGGGACTAAGGTTCCCCTTGACACCTAGGTTACTAACGGTCGATAGTTGAGCACAGAGAAGCCCCGGCCGGTGTCATCACCACCGAACCGGGGCCAAGGTCCAATCCCTGCCTACACAGGAGAACCTGATGCAGCAGTTTACGCTGCCGTCCGAGCGTGTCCTCGTGACCCGCCTCCCGGACCTCGCGATCTACGCCGTCCCCGCCACCAGCCACACCACCGTTCGCATCCTCCACAGCGACACGGGCCGCGACACCGCGCTCGTCCCGGTCGCCCAGTACCCGCGTTTCCTGACCCCTGAGGTCGTCGCCGCCGCGCAGACCGCCTACACCCGGCAGGCGGTGGCCGCGTGATCGCCGCTGACACTGTCATCCACGCCCACGGCGTCCCCGTGCATGTGTGGCAGGTCCCCACCATGGACCCGGACTTCCCGGCGATGATCATCCAGGCTGGCGATGGATCTGCGTGGGTGGCGCTGGTGCGGGACCTGACCGCCGAGACCCTAGCGGCTGCACTGGAGATCGCGGACCCCGTGATCGGGTCCGCCCTCACCGCGGAGGTGGCCGCGTGAGTACCATCCCCGCCCGCGACCTGACGCCCGGCGACCGGGTCGAGTACCGCCACCACCAGGTCCACACCGTTACGACCGTGGAGACCACCCCCGGCGGCTGGGTGACGGTTACCCAGACCGACGAGCGGGGCCGTCCGGTGGAGGTCCACTACCGGCCCGGTGAGACCGCGCAGATCACCGCTTGAGAAGCGTCCGCCGTGATCCTGCGGCGGAGAAGTCGGACCCCAGGCGCTCACCTTCCACAGCACGCGCCCGGGGTCCTTACCCCTTTGGGAGCACCCATTATGTCCACCCCCACGCCGAAGCCCACAACCCCCGAGCCCAAGCGCGGTCCCAACCGCCACGAGTACAAGCACAGCGGCGAGCTGCCGAAGTGGCGCGACGCCAACGACAAGCAGCAGGCCCAGCGGGCGAGGAAGGGGCGCTGATGTCCTTCACCCTTCCGGGCCTCGTAGTCCACCCCGACGGGGTCGCCGAGCCCGTGGACATCCCCGGCACCAACCCGCACGGGCACATCCGCCGCCTCCTCGGCGGCGACCCGCGAATCCACGTCGACCACCCCACCGGCCTGCGGACCTGGGCGCAGCCACCCACATCGAAGGGGCGCTGCCCCAGCGGCGACTTCAACCCCGCAGCGAGCCTGGTGGCCGCCGCCTACGGCCACGACCGCGCCACCTACCACGGGCCTGTGCTGGTGATGGGCGCCAGCACACGCTGGGACCATCGCCGGCTGATCCGGACCGTCGGTGCCCGGGTCCGCGGCGAGTACAAGCCGTGCATCGCCTGCGGCCGATAACCAATCACACGCACGAGACATCGAAGGAGCCCCGCTGATGGGACTGTTCAGCCGCAAGACCAACGCCGATCGCCCGCAGACGGTTGCCCTGCGCAACCAGTACAAGGCGCGGGTCCGCGAGATCGAGAAGCAGATCGCCGACCTCGACGCCGACCACGCCCGCGACCCCTCCGACCCGCAGGGCCACCACCACATCCGCCGGAACCTCGAAGCGAACCTGTCCATCTGCAAGGACAACGTCCGCGACCTCACCTGACCCACCGCCCGCCCGGATCCAGCCGGCGCCCCGGGTGCAACGCCCGGGGCGGGCGCGTCCCCTCACTCACTCCTACTGCAAGGGAGACCCAACCATGCCCGCCCCCGCCTACTACATGCTGACCGTCGCCACCAGCCACGCCCCCGGAGACACCATTCCCGACGACGGCGAATGGTCCCCAGCCGCCGTGTACACCGACGATCCCCGCAAGCTCGAAGCGTCCGAGCTGCTGGGTGGTGACGGCGACCTCGTCGACATCGTCAACGGCGTCGTCCATCCGCAGATCCTGCGCGTCACCCCAACGGGCCCGGTGCGGCTGCACAGCGACTACTACAAGAACACTGACGGCGCCCCTGAGTTCGGGGACCTGCTCGAAGCCGAACGGTGGACCGTGGCGGCGGTCGAACCGCTGGCGGCGCTCCTGGGGCCGCAGGCCGACCACATCACCGCCGCCATCCGGCTCGGGTTCCCCGCCATCGACGGCGACTCCCCGACCGCCCTGGCCTACGCCGCGGCGGTCGACCACCACTGGGAGCGGGTCGGGGCACCGGCCGTCCACGATGCCGAGGAAGCCGCCCGAATCGCCCTGAGGCACGCTGGCGTCGACGACTACTGGTGGGCCCACAGCGGCTGCGTGGGAGGCAGCGAGCTGATGGCCCTGGCGGCCCGCGACCTGATCGGCTCGACACCAGCGTGGACTCAGGACGCTTACGACCTGCTCACCAGTCCGTGGCGGGCGAGTGTGGGACCGCTTCACCCCGACGACGCGCCGCTGACCGTAACTGCCCACTGACCATCACAGAAATGGAGCACACCATGCCCAACCCAACCGAACACTGTCCCGACTGCGGCGTCGGAATCGGCGCCCGCCATGACACCGACTGCGACTGGGCTCAATGCGCCGCCACCGGCACCCAGTACCTCATGTGCCCCGACGAGGGCCCCGACTGCCGCCCCGACCACTGGAACGGCTACATGGGCGGCGGGAAGGAAGCCGTGGACCTCGGCTGGTGGATCGTGTGGGTTCCGCCGGCGCCAGGGGAGGTGGGTGGCCGGTTCGTGCCGTGCCCGCCGGACATGAAGGACGCCATCCCGGACACTCAGCGCGTGATGCGCACCCACAAGTGGGACCGGGCCCGCGAGTGCTGGGTGCGGTAGTTCACGGGCGCTGACCGTGCTTGAGAGGAAACCGCTGGTGGACCTGACCCAGAGCGAGACTGAAGACCTGCGATCGGCCCTGAGTTGCGCTTTCGGCGCCGACCTCGCCGACGAATTCAGCGAGGACTTCCTGATCTGCTTGGTTTCCCGCCTGCCAGCGACGGTGATCGAGCTGGCCGACGAGTGGACCTGGAATGACACCGAGGTGCGCGAGGCCGCCTGCGCTGAAGCCGAACGGCTCCTCGGCGTGGCCGACATGGCCCCTGGGGAGACCCCGCGAGGTTCGTCGATGAGGCGAGAGCTTCCTACGCGGCGTGGACCCGCCCAAGCCCGGACGCCTGAGTGCTGAGTGCAGTGACAGGAACGAGTGCTGAACGCGTAAGAAGGTAGATAGGTATGAACTCTAATCCCGAAGGGCACTCGACTTCCACCATGGCCGCCCTCTGGTGGATTGAGATGGTCCGCGAACTCCGGTTGGACGCGGACCTCACCGCTGTCGCTGAATCTCTCGCTCGGCATGCGAACCCCTCAGGGAAGGACTCCAACCCCGGGCGCAAGAAGGTTAGCCAGGACACTGGACTACCGCCCAATGACGTCACTAAGGCATTCCGGAAGCTGCAAAGTATCGGCGTTCTGGACGTAGCCCGCGATTACACACCCCAGGGATTCACGCTCTACCTCCTGGTCGACCCCTCGAAGCCACACAGAGATCAGAAGAACGACATCCTCATGCCAACAGAAGACGTCAAGGCTCCCTCGGATGCGCTGCTCATTGCGCTGCCGCCCCTGAGCGAGGCCCACGCCCCCCACAAAGATCCGAACCCTCGGGGAAGCCTCATGGGTGTCGCGCCAGCCTCGATCTATCCCAAGTCGACGCCTAGGCGCAGGCCCGTTCGTGGCCAGTCGAAGCCGGAGCATCCGGTGAAGCGCAAGGGAGTCCGCCGCAAGGAGACCATCCTGTACCGCTACTACGACGATAAGGACGTCCTGCTGTACGTCGGGGTGTCCGCGAACATGCCCGGCCGCTTGGAGGGGCACGAAGACGATTCGACATGGATGGACTTCGCAGCCCGATCCACCCTGGAGCACTTCACTGACCGAGCCGACGCCGAAGCCGCTGAGATCACCGCGATCGAGACGGATCGGCCGATCTTCAACATCCTCCACAACGAGAACCCGGATCGCGTGCGACGGATCGTCGACTACCTGATCGACCGAGACCGACGAGACCTGTTGGTGCCGCTGATCTCGCGGGGATGAACACGGACTCGCTGCGTGGGGCGCTTGACCGGATCGTGTGGCGGGGTGGTGGCGCGCCCCGTCACGATCTGGACAACCCGGATTTCCGGGACGCCCTGGAAACGCACCCATCGGTAACCCTCGTGTGCTTACTCTGTACTGAGTAAGCTCGAATCATGGCCAAGACGACGATCACTCTCCCGGACGACGTCGTCATGCAGCGCGCCCGTGAGATCGCCGACCAGAGCGAGCAATCTCTGGAAATCTTCGTCCATCGGGCCGTCCGCGCCGCCATACTCAGCGACGAAGCCGCACAGATCGCAGCCGCCGGCGGGTTCGACCCCGTCGAGGATGCGCTGCTCGCTGAGGAGGACGCTGAAGCCATGGAGCGCGACTACGAAGAGGCCGCCAGGCGGCAAGGCACGGTGTGAGGAAGGGCGAAATCTGGGCCGTCCGCTCCGCAATACGCACCGATCGCCCCTACCAGCCGATGCTGGTCCTCGCGGCCGATGACGTGATCCGCCACACCGACCCCGCCCCGGTGTCGGCGGCGCCGATCGTGGAGGACACCACTCAGCCGCAGAACCTCCGCCTGCTAGGGGTCCCTCTGCAGGAGCCTGTGAAGGGCGTGGTGCGGGTGATCGGCATCACCCCGGTGCGGCGCGTCCGGTTCGAAGAGTTGCTGGGGCGGGTGAGTTTCGCCGAGTTGGAGCAGGTGGATGCCGCGATCCGCGCGGTGTACGGCCTACGAGTGTGACCCTGAACGTGCGTGAGCCCCGACCGGACGGTCGGGGCTCCATTCGTGAGCGCGGCTACCAAGGGTCTCCCGGCATCCCCTCAGTGTTCTCCGCGCACCACTCCTCCATCTCCGCGGCGGCAGCGTCAGCATCGCCCATGTGCTCTACCGCGATCGCGTGGAGAGCAGGCTCGGCGTCCTCATCTAGGGCGTCTGTAACTACCTCCCAGATGAGCGCTTGGGCTTCGGCGTCGTCAGTGGCAGTGTTCATCCGCTCGTACCCGTCGGCTAGCCGTAGCCCCTCACAAATCAAGAAGGCACGGGGCGACACATCGTCGTCGGTTGGGGTCGCCGCTGGAATCGTTGCGGTCGGAACGATGACCTCGATCTCGGAGAACGACGGGGACGGCGCGGCGGATTCGGCGGGGGCGCCGCAGCCGGCGGCGGCTGCCAGTGCTGCGGCGGCGAGGGTTCGTGCGGGTAGTGGCATGGTCGCTCCTCTCCTCGCACGCGACGCTACGGGCGCCCGGTCACAGGGCAGTACTGAACCGTGGGTCTGACCGAAGTGGGACACGGTCCGCACGTGCATGAGCCCCAGCCAGCAGACCGGGAACGGCTGGGTACGGACTGGGAACAGGACCCGCCCAAACCGGTCCACGGCCGTCCGGACGAGTCCAACCATGTCCACTTTGACCTGCGGCCGAGCGCATCGGCGCTGGTCCGGACACCGCTGGAACTTACCTGGGGGTCAAGGGGTCGCAGGTTCAAATCCTGTCATCCCGACAGGAAAGCAGCAGGTCAAAAGCCCGCCACCTGGAAAGGGTGGTGGGCTTTTC
>NZ_PVZC01000013.1 GCF_003002095.1 Allonocardiopsis opalescens
ATCGTCAACCACCCCGCCTTCGCCCCCACCGACCACACCCCCTTCACCATCCACACCCGCTGGATCGAAACCGAATTCCACAACACCATCACCCCTTACGACATCGCCCCCGAGGGCGCCCCTGAGGCGGCCGAGCGCGAGCGGGTCACGGTGGAGGTGGGCGGCAAGCGGATCGAGGTGGTGCTCCCGGCCGGTCTCGGCGCGGGCGCCTCGGCACCGCGCGCCCCCGGCCGGCGTCCGGCGCGGCGCGGCGGCGCCAAGGCCGCCGCGGTGGGCGGCGACACACTGGTCAGCCCGATGCAGGGCACGATCGTGAAGGTCGTGGCCGAGGACGGCCAGGAGGTGCGGGCGGGCGACACCATCGTGGTGCTGGAGGCGATGAAGATGGAGCAGCCGCTGACCGCGCACAAGGCCGGCACCGTCACCGGCCTGAGCGCCCAGCCCGGCCAGTCGGTGGGCAACGGCGCCGCCATCTGCGACATCAAGGACTAGCCGGGCGGTGAGCTCAGGCCCGTGCCCGGAGCGTCGCGGCGAACGCGGATCAATAGGATGCCGGTCATGTGGCGGATCGCAGCCGTCCTCGGGACGCTCACGGCCGGCCTGGTCGCACCGCCGGCCGCGGCCGCCGAGGTGGAGCGCGCCTGGGTGGACCAGCTGGCCGAGGAGCTGGCCGCCGACCCCGTCCACGTCAGCGACCACCTGCTCGGCCACATCCCGGCGGCCGGGGAGCGGCGGATCGCTGCGGCCGTCGCCGGGCTCGACTTCCCGGTCTACGTGGCGGTGGTGCCGACAGCGAGTTCGCGCCCGGCGGGGACGGACGGCCTGGACGGCGAGGAGCTGGCCGCGGCGCTGCACGGGCGGATCGGCGCCGACGGGGTGTACGTCGTCACCGACGCCCGGGGCATCGGCCTGACCGCCCGCGCCTACGGCGCTCCGCCCGAGGCCGAGACCGCGGCGCTCGCCGCCTGGTACGGGGCCGAGGACGGCGAGAGCGCGGTCGAACTGCTGGAGGACTTCGCCGAGATCGCCGCCTCCGGGCAGGCCGAGCAGCGGCTGGAGCAGGCGCGGGAGGCGGCGGAGGCGCCCGAGCCGTGGACGGAGCGGGCGGGGCTGGACCGACCGGAGAACCAGGCCTTCCTGGCCGGAACCGCGATCGGCGCCGCCGCCACGGTCGCCCTGGTCCTCGCGGCCCGGATCGCGTACCGGGCCAGGTCGCGGCGCGCCGCGGAGCGGCACTCATGACGCCCCGCGCACGGGCGCGCTGGGCCGCGCTCGGTGCCGCCCTGGCCGTCGCGCCGCTGTGCGCCGCCGCGCTGCCGGCCCACGAGGACCCCGCCCCGGCCGACATCGTCGCTGAGACGGCGAGGGTCGAGCGGGTGGCCGCGGGGCTGGCGGACTCGCCGCTGTTCGTGGACCCCGTCGCCGCCCACCTCCTCACCGAGGAGGAGCGGGACGAGCTGAGCGGGCGGCTGGCGGAGCTGCCGGTGCCGGTCGCCGTGGTGGTGATGCCGAGCCTGCTGGAGGACGAGACCGGGGGCGACCCCCACGACTTCCTGTTCGCGCTGCGCGCCCAGCGCGGCACCGACGGCCTGTACCTGCTGGTGGACCCGGACGGCTCCGCCTCCATCAGCCACCTGGCCTACGAGGTGCCGCTGGACCTGTCCATCCCGGCCGGGTACGACGACGGGCGCCGGCTCGCGCCGCAGCTCGCCGAGGTGATCGACGGGATCGCGGCCGCGCCCGCCGCCGAGCCGCAGTCCCCCCGCTGGTTCCCCGACGAGCCCGGCACCGAAACCGGTTCCGAGACCTCCGACGACTTCTGGGGCGGCCTCGCCGTCGTCGGTCCGCTGCTGGGCGGGACCGGCTACGGGCTGGCGCTGCTCGGCCGGGCCGGGCTGCGCCGGGCGGCGTACCGCCGCGGCCCGCTGCGCGCGGCCCGGACCGGACCGGCCGTCAGCGCCGGATACCGTGTCCCGGCCCACCTGGCCGGCGGCGCCCTGCAACCGGTCGTGCCGACGGCCAGGGCGCTGCGGCGGCTGGCCGAGAGCGAGGTGGCCCGGCTGGTCGACGCGCTGCGGTCGGCCGGCGCCGACCCGGGCGCGGACCGGGCCCGCGCCGACTACGACGCCGCGGCGCTGCTGCTGGAGACGCCGCCGGACCGCACCCCGCCGAGCAATGTCGTCGGCGCCGTCGTGCTGGCCCGCGACGGCCAGTACGCGCTGCTGCGCCAGGGGCAGGGGATGCCGCCGGGCAGCTGCGCCGTCAACCCGCTGCACCTGTTCCCCGAGTCCGACGCCAGGCCGGTGCGGCTGCGACGGGGCAGAGAGCGCGAGACCGTCTGCGCCGCCTGCGCCCAGGCCGGCCCGGCCGGCCGGAACCGGCGCGGGCTGGCGCTGCCGCCGGCCCCAAGCGGCCTGGACGCGGAGGCGAACGCGGCCGCGCACCGGTTCTGGACGGAGCAGCGCTTCGGGCGGCGGCTGTCCGGACTGGCCGATCTGACCCTCCGACACCTGGGCGTGGAGTGACGATGAGGAGCAGCCTGCCGGTCCGCGCGGCCGTCCTGGCACTGGGCGCGGCCGCGGCCGTCGCCTCCGCACCGGCGGCCGCCGCCGACGAGGCGTCCGACCGCAGCGACGAGATCGCCGAGGCGCTGGCGGAGTCGCCGGTCTACGTGGACCCGGTGTGGGACTCCGTGCTGACCGAGGAGCAGCGCGACGACCTGGCCGAGCGGATCGACGACGCCGGCCTGACCCTGTACGTCGTCCTGGTCCCGCTGGTGAACGGCGACCCCTGGCAGGGCGAGCCCGAGGCGCTGATGGCCGCGCTGGACGCCCGCCTGGGCGACAGCGCCTCCTACCTCACCGCCGACGCCTACGGCGGCCTGTACGGGCGCACCACGCCGCAGGAGAACGGCGACGTGTTCTGGGCCGCCGCCTCGGTCTTCCACAATGACGAACTGGCCGACGCGCCGGTGTACGACCAGCTCCAGCACGTGATCACCCTGGTCGAGGAGGGCCGCGGCGAGCAGGAGTACGACGAGCTGACCGCCGACCTGGGCGGCCCGTCGGCCTCCGAGGGCGGCTCCGGCGGCGGCCAGGGCGAGGCGGACCAGGGCGGCGCGGGCACCGCCCTGGTGGCCGCCGCAGCGGCGGCGGCGCTGCTCGCCGCGGCCGGCTCCCTGGTGCTGCTGGTCCGGCGGCGCCGCCGGCCGCCCGCGCTGCCCAGCGCGGCCTTCGCGACCGCCGCGGAGGGCTACACCGAGCGGCTGGCCGAGCGGGCCAGGCGCGAACTGGTCGAGGTCGGCGAGGAGTTGGTCGAGCCGGACGAGCCCGCCGCCGACGACTCCGCCGGCCACGCCGAGCTGCGCCGGGCGCTGGACGCCTACCACGCGGCCGGGAAGGTGGTGGACGCCGCCCGCACCCCGGCCGACTGGGCCGGCGCCCTGGTGCTGATCCGCACCGCCCGGGAGGAGCACGAACGCGCCGACGCGATCGCGGCCGGCCGCGAACCCGGCCGCTTCCCGGCGCCGTGCTTCTTCCACCCGCTGCACGAGGGCCGCACCAAGGAGCTGGACTGGCGCCCGATCGGCCAGCGGCGCAGCCTGCGGGTGCCGGCCTGCCCGGAGTGCGCCGCCGCGGTGCGCGGGCGCCGGCCGCCGAACGCGCTGGCCGACGAGGTCGACGGCGCCCAGGTGCCGTACTTCGAGGTGGACGCCGAGCGCAGCCTGTGGGCGGCCACCGGATACGGCGCGCTCCGCGACGACCTGGTGCAGCGGGTCCTGGGCGGCGGCTTCCGCCGCGCCGCCGAGCGCTCGCGCGACTGAGCGCGCACACGCGCGCCACTTCGGACGGGATGATCTCGGCAGAACGGGAATACAACGGGTGCGCACGTCGTTGCCGACAGATTGGTAACAAACCTACTGGTTGAGTAGGTAAAAGAACTCTCACGGGATAGCTTCGACGTCGTGACACGAACACCGCGAACACTCCTTCTGGTGGAACGCCGCTACCTGGACCTGCGCAGGCAGGCCAGCGCGGTCTGTACGGGCTGACCCCGCCCGTCCCTCCGGCCGCGCCGGCCGGACCGTCCCGATCACCCGTCTGTGTTCCTGGTTCCTGGAGGCACCGTGTCCGTCACCGCCACCGAAGTGTCGCAGCCCCCGAAGAGACGCTTCCGTATCTCCTTCGGCTGGCAGATCCTCATCGCGATCGCGCTGGCCATCCCGCTCGGCCTGATCGGCCGGGCCATGGGGCCCACCGAGGAGGGGCCGAACTGGCTCGTCTTCACCCTGCAGACCATCGGCGACACCTTCGTCACCCTGCTGCAGGTGGCCGTCCCGCCGCTGGTCTTCCTGGCGATCGTCACCAGCATCGCCAACCTGCGCAAGGTCACCAACGCCGCCCGGCTGGCCTGGCAGACCCTGCTGTGGTTCTGCATCACGGCGCTGATCTCCGTGGGCCTGGCGCTGGGCCTCGGTCTGCTCACCAACCCCGGCCTGCACACCTCGGTCACCGAGGAGCAGGCGGCGGCGCCGTCCAGCAGCGGCTCGTGGCTGGACTTCCTGAACAACCTGGTGCCGGCCAACGTGCTGGGCCTGTCGGCCGACTCCTCGCTCGAAGTGGCCCCCGACGGCACGAACACCGTCAGCACCGGCCTGGAGTTCAACGTGCTCCAGATCGTGATCCTGGCGATCGTGGTCGGCATCGCCGCGCTCAAGGTCGGCGCCAAGGCCGAGCCCTTCCTCGCCTTCACCGAGTCGGCGCTGGAGATCGTGCAGAAGATCCTGTGGTGGGTCATCCTGCTGATCCCCGTCGGCACCCTCGGCCTGCTCGGCTACCGGGTCGCCGACTACGGCTGGGACGCCATCAGCGCGCTCGGCGTGTTCACGCTGACCCTGTACGTGGGCCTGGCGCTGGTGCTGTTCGGGCTCTACCCGGCGCTGCTGCGGCTGCACGGCCTGTCGCCGCTGCGCTACTTCGCCAAGGCGTGGCCCGCGATCCAGGTGGCCTTCGTCTCGCAGTCGTCGGTGGGCACCCTGCCGATCACCCAGCGGGTCACCGAGCGGGGCCTGGGCGTGCCGCGCGAGTACGCCTCGTTCGCGGTGCCCTTCGGCGCCACCACCAAGATGGACGGCTGCGCCGCGGTCTTCCCCGCCCTGTCGGCCATCTTCATCGCGCAGTTCTACGGCATCCAGCTGGGCATCACCGACTACCTGCTGATCGTGTTCGTCTCGGTGATCGGTTCGGCGGCCACCGCCGGCATCACCGGCGCGACGGTGATGCTGACCCTGACCCTGTCCACCCTGGGCCTGCCGCTCGAGGGCGTCGGCCTGCTGGCCGCCGTCGGCCCGATCCTGGACATGGGCCGCACCGCCGTGAACGTGGCCGGGCAGGCCCTGGTGCCGGTCATCGTGGCCAAGCGCGAGGGCATCCTGGACCTCGACCGCTACAACGCGGAGCGGGGCGCCGACACCCTCGACGACGAGCCGGCCGAGGGCACCGAGCCTGAGGGCGACCGGGTGCTCGCCACCGTGGGCGGCGGCTCCGGGGACGCGCCCGGCGGCCCCGCCGAGCCGGCGCCCGGCGACGCCACCGCCGAGCGCAAGGACTGACCCGCCCAAGCCGCGAGCGGCCCGCCACCCCGACCCACAGGGGCGGCGGGCCGCCGCCATCAACGGCATCCACCAAGGCCCCTACAGAACTCACCGCGCCAAAGGCGCAGAGCGGGGGTCCGCCGAAGGCGCCTGCAGGACTCGCCGCGCCGAAGGCGGCAGAGCGGGGGTCCACCGCAGGCGGCAGAGCGGGGGTCACCGCGCCGCAGGCGCGCCTGCAGGACTCGCCGCGCCGAATGGCGCCTCCCGCGCCGAAGGCGGCAGAGCGGGGGTCACCGCGCCGCAGGCGCGCCTGCAGGACTCGCCGCGCCGAATGGCGCCTCCCGCGCCGAAGGCGGTAGAGCGGGGGTCACCGCGCCGCAGGCGCGCCTGCAGGACTCGCCGCGCCGAATGGCGCCTCCCGCGCCGCAGGCGGCAGAGCGGGGGTCACCCGTTTTCACGGAACTAATTCGCCGGTGCCGTTCGTATTGCTCGGTGAGGGAGGCACACTGTCATCATGATGCGCCGCATGGTCATTCCGACGCTGCTGGCAGCAGCGTTCACGTTCGTCTTCGCGGGCGCGGCCCAGGCCGAGCAGGCCGACACCGCCACCGCGCCCAGCCCGAGCGAGGTCGCGAGTGCGCTGCGCAGCGACCCCCTGTTCGTCGACCCGGCCGTGGAGGGGCTCTCCGGCTCCCAGGCCGACGCGATCCGCAGCGCGGCCCAGAACGCCGGGTCGCCGCTGTACTACGTGATCCTGCCCGAGGGGTCGCTGACCACCCGGGCCGAGACCATCACCTTCCTCGACGACGTCCGGGCCGACGTCGGCGAGGGCACCTACGCCGCCCTCGTCGGCGGCTCCTTCGTCCCGGTGTCCGACACCATGTCGGACTCCCAGCTGGCCGACATGTCGGCCGCGGCGGGCGGCGAGGCCAACCAGACCGACGCGCTGGTGCGCTTCGCGGCCGAGATGAACGAGGCCGAGGAGGCGGGCGCCGCGGGCGGCGTCTTCGGCGCGGTGCTGGCCGGCATCCTGGTGCTCGGCCTGGTCGGCGGCGGCTTCTTCGTCTACAACTCGCGCAGGAAGCGCGAGCGGGCGGCGGCCGAGCAGCTGGCGCAGGTGAAGCAGATCGCGGCCGAGGACGTCACCCGGCTCGGCGAGGACATCGCCGGCCTGGACATCAACCTCACCGACCCGGCGCTCGACGACGCCACCCGCGACGACTACACCCACGCGATGGACTCCTACGACCGCTCCAAGTCCGCCCTGGACTCCATGCGGCAGCCCGAGGACGTCCGCAATGTCACCAACGCGCTGGAGGACGGCCGCTACTACATGGTGGCCACCCGCGCCCGGCTGAACGGCGACCCGGTGCCGGAGCGCAACAAGCCGTGCTTCTTCAACCCGCAGCACGGCCCCTCCGACCGCAAGGTCATGTGGGCGCCCCCCGGCGGCTCGCCGCGCGAGGTGCCGGCCTGCGCCGCCGACGCGCTCGCGGTCGAGCAGGGCGGCGACCCTGACGCCCGGCTGGTCGAGGTGGACGGCCGCCGCGTCCCCTACTACGACGCGGGCCCGCAGTACGCGCCCTACGCCAGCGGCTACTACGGCATGGACATGATGAGCGGCATGTTCATGGGCATGATGCTCGGCTCCATGATGGGCGGCTTCGGCGGCATGGGCTATGCCGACCCCGGGGCCGTGGACGCCGGTGCCGGCGACGCCGGTGGCGACATGGGCGGCGGCGACTGGGGCGGTGGCGACTTCGGTGGCGGAGACTTCGGCGGAGGCGACTTCGGCGGCTTCGACTTCTGATGCGCCCCGGCCGGTCCCGACCGGCCGCTGACAGGGCCGGGCCCGGCGGACTCCCTCCGCCGGGCCCGGCTTTCGCCTGTCGGCCTCCGCCCCTCGCCCTCGGCGGACGGTCTCGGTAGCCTCCCGGTGCCGGCCCGGCGACGGCGCGGACCGGCTCCGGGCGCCTCCCCCCGCGCCCGCCGCCCCGTCAGAAGGGACGCCATGCCGCTCACCGACCTGCCGGCCGAAGCCCTGCGCGGCTACCGGGCCGAACACACCCCGCCCGCCGACTTCGACTCCTTCTGGTCCGCCACCCTCGCCGAGGCCGAGGAGCTGGGCCGCGCCCCCGTCTTCACCCCGGTCGAGACCCCGCTGCGCACGATCGACGCCTTCGACGCGGTCTTCTCCGGCTACGCCGGCGACCCGGTCCGCGCCTGGCTGCTGCTGCCCAGGGAGCGCGGCGGCCCGCTGCCGTGCGTGGTGGAGTACCCCGGCTACGGCGGCGGGCGGGGTGTGCCGCTGGACTCGCTCGTCTACGCCTCGGCCGGCTACGCGCACCTGGTGATGGACGTGCGCGGCCAGGGGGGCGGCTGGCGCACCGGGCACACCCCCGACCCGTCGGCGAGCGGCGAGACCCACCACCCCGGCTTCATGACGCAGGGCGTGCTGGACCCCGAGCGCTACTACTACCGGCGGCTGATGACCGACGCGGTGCGCGCGGTGTCGGCGGCCGCCGCCCACCCCGGGGTGGACGCCGACCGGATCGCGGTGATGGGGGCCAGCCAGGGCGGCGGGCTGGCGCTGGCAGTCGGCGGCCTGCGCGGCGACCTCGCCGCCGTCATCACCGACGTGCCCTTCCTGACCCACTTCCGGCGCGGCGCGGAGCTCGCCGCCGAGGGCCCCTACCTGGAGATCTCGCGCTACTGCCGGGTGCACCGCGACCAGGTCGACCGGGTCTTCAGCACGCTGCGCTACTTCGACACGCTGAGCTTCGCGCCGCGCGCCGCCGCCCCGGCGGAGTTCAGCGCCGCCGCGATGGACGCCGTCTGCCCGCCCTCCACCGTGTACGCCGCCTACCACGCCTACGCCGGCCCCAAGGACATCCGGCTGTGGGAGTTCAACGGCCACGAGGGCGGCGAGACCCACCAGCACCTGCGCCGCCTCGCCTTCCTCCAGCGGGTCCTCGGCGGCTAGCGGCCGCGGCGGCCGGTCCGGTACCGGCCGCCGCGCCCGTGTCCCGCGCATCGGGCCCGCGGACCGCCGGCCGCTCCATAAAATGACGGCGATGGACGAATTGCGCGGGGATCAGGCCGTATGGCGCTTCGACGGGGAGTCGATCGCCATCCACTACCACACGGGCGCCTTCAAGGACCCGCTGCTGAAGAAGCTGGGCCGCTGCGAGGTGCCGGTCGCGGCGGTCGCCTCGGCCGACTTCCTGGTCGGCGGCGGCCGCGGCAAGGGCTGGAGCCTCACCCTGCGGCTGCGGGAGCGCACCGACCCCTTCGCCGCCGCCGGCGCGATGCTGGCCAAGCGCTCGCAGCCCTTCCGGCTGACCGGTCCGGCCAAGACCGAGCTGCTGGCGGAGTACCACGCCGACCAGATCGGCTTCGCCGCGGGCCAGGCGGCCGACATCGGCCCGGGTGCCCCGCCCGCGGTGGCCACCCGGCTGGTGCCGCCGCTGCCGCTGCACATCCAGACCTCCGAGGGCGCCGCCGCCTTCGACGGCACCGCCGTCCGGCTGGTCTGGTCGGGCTCCGACGCCTCGGCGCGCAAGCGCAAGCGGCAGCGCGCCGAGTTCCCGCTGGCCGATATCGCGAACGTCGAGTGGGTGCCCTCCGACGGCTGGGAGTACGGCTACCTGCGCGTGGTGGCGCGCGGCGAGGCGGCCGAGGCGCCGACCAAGCCCAAGCACGACTTCTCCTGCCTGCTCTGCGACGAGGGCGAGGAGGGCGCGGCCGCGCTGCTGATGGCGGCCACCGTCACCGCGCACCTGTGGGCGGCCGAGGCGGAGCCGCGCCCGGAGATCGAGGCCGCCGCCCCGGCCGAGCCGGCCGCGATCACCGCCGCCCCCGCCGGCCAGGACAACGAGTGGGTCTACCAGCAGATCGAGCGGCTGGGCCGGCTGCACGCCCAGGGCATCCTCACCGACGAGGAGTTCAGCGCCAAGAAGGCCGAGCTGCTGGCCCGAATCTGAGCCCGGCGGCCCGGCTCAGTCGGGCGAGACGGTCATCAGGCTGCGCGCCGCCTCGGTGACGCTGCCCGACAGCGAGGGGTACACCGCGAAGGTGTGCGCGAGGTCGTCGACGGTGAGGTGGTTGCTGACCGCCACCGACAGGGCCAGGATCAGCTCGCTGGCGCGCGGCCCGACGATGACGCCGCCGATCACGATGCCGGTCTGCCGGCGGCAGAAGAGCTTCACGAAGCCGTCCTGCACCTCGTTCATCTTGGCGCGCGGATTGGTGGCCAGTGACAGGGTGACGGTGCGGGCCTCGACCCGGTGCTCGTCGATGTCACGCTGGGAGACGCCCACGGCGGCGATCTCGGGATTGGTGAAGGTGGTGGCGGCGACGCTGGACAGCTTCAGCGGCGCGACCGCCTCGCCGAGGGCGTGCCACATGGCGATGCGGCCCTGCATGCCCGCCACCGAGGCCAGCATGTTCACGCCGGTGCAGTCGCCCGCGGCGTACACCCCGGGCACGGAGGTGCGCGAGACCCGGTCGACCTGCACGAAGCCGCCCGCGTCGGTCTTCACCCCGACCTCCTCCAGGCCGAGCCCGGCGGTGTTGGGGATCATGCCGACGGTCATCAGGCAGTGGCTGCCCTCGACGGTGCGGCCGTCCTGCAGCTGCACGACCACGCCGTCACCGAGCCGCTTGACCGAGGTGGCGCGGGCGTTGGGCAGCACCTTCATGCCGCGGCGGCGGAAGACCTCCTCGACCACGGCGGCGGCGTCCTGGTCCTGGGTGGGCAGCATCCGCTCCCGGGAGGAGACCAGGGTGACGCGGGAGCCCAGCGAGAGGTAGGCGCTGGCCAGCTCGGCGCCGGTGACGCCGGAGCCGACCACGATGAGGTCCTCGGGCAGCTCCTTGAGGTCGTACAGCTGCCGCCAGGTGAGGATGCGCTCGCCGTCGGGCTCGGCGCCGCGCAGCACCCGGGGGTGCGCGCCGGTGCTGATCAGCACGACGTCGGCGCTGATGCGCTCGTCGCCGACGGCGACGGTGTGCGGGTCGACCAGCCGCCCCTCGCCCTCGATGACCGCGATGCCCTCCATCCGCATCCGCCGCGCGGTGTCGGCGGACTGCGCCTTGGCCAGCCGCTTCACCCGGGCGTTGACGGTGGGCAGGTCGACGGCGGCGGAGCCCGCCTCGCCGTCGGGTCCGCCGTCGAAGCGGATGCCGAGGCGTGGCGCCTCGGTGAGGTAGTTCATCCGCACCGAGGTGGCGATGAGGGTCTTGGACGGCACGCAGTCGGTGAGCACGCAGGCCCCGCCCAGGCCGTCGCGGTCGACGATGATGGTTTCCGCGCCCAGCTGGGCGGCGACCAGGGCGGGCTCGTAGCCGCCGGGCCCGCCTCCGATGATCACGACCTTGGTCACGCCGCTTCCCTCCCCGATGGCACGCGCCGGCCGCGTCGTGTGGGCGCGGCGCCGCGGCCGCCCGGGGTTCCGGCGGACCGTGCCATCTCGTCGTAGCTGTCGTGCTCTGCATCCGCGCCGCCGGCCGTGCGCGTGGTACCGGCGGTGTCGGCTCTGCCGGCCGCGCCGGCCGTCGTCCCTCCCATTCTCGTGCATGCCCGCCGACCCGCGGACCACGCACGCGCGTGCGCGCCGCCGGTGTTATCCGCGTTCTTCCGCGCTCCGCGGGCCCTACGCGTCTAGGGTGGTGAGCCGTGCCGTTGTACGCCGCATACGGAAGCAACCTGGACCCGGAGCTGATGGCCGCGCGGGCGCCGCACTCACCGCTGTTCACCACCGGGTGGCTGGACGGCTGGCGGCTCACCTTCGGCGGCGAGAACATCAGCTGGGAGGGCCCGCTGGTCACCGTGGTCGAGGACCCCGCCTCGCGGGTCTTCGTTGCGCTGTACGACGTCGCGAGCTGGGACGAGGCACAGATCGACGCCTGGGAGGGCACCGACCTGGGCGTGTACGACAAGATCCGGCTGCGGGTGCGCCACGACGAGGGCGAGGTCGCCGCCTGGGTGTACGTGCTCAACGGCTACGAGGGCGGGCTGCCGCACGCCCACTACCTGGGGCTGATCGCCGACGCCGCCGAGAAGGCGGGGGCGCCGGCCGAGTACGTCTACGAGCTGCGCGCCCGCCCCTGCCGCTCACTGGGCGAGTAGCGCCGTGTTTACCTGCCTCGCTCCGCTCGGCTGTTCGGCGCGCTGTTAGCTCATGCCTTCCGTCCTCGTCGGTCCAGGCACGAGCGCGCGCCTCACGGGTCTCCGGGGCGCCGCACCAACTCCATGGGCCTCGCGGTCGGTCGGGAGCGGGCGCGCTCTTGGCTCGTGTTCGGGGTCCGGGGTGTCCCCGGGGAGCACTGGCCTCCTCGTCGGTCGGCGCGCTCGGCGGTTCGCCCCGGATTGGCCGCCGGTATGCTGCCGGACCGTGGACAACGACGCTTCGCGGGCCGCGGCCGAGGCCGCCGACGAACTCCGCTCGCAGACCGGTGTGGACCGCTACGACTTCGCCGCCGTGATGGGCTCCGGCTGGGGCGCGATGGCCGAGGCGCTGGGCGTGCCCGACCAGGAGATCGAGACGGCGCGGCTGCCGGGCTTCCGGGCGCCGACCGCGCTCGGGCACGGCGGGCGGGTGCTCAGCCTCACCGTCGGCGCCAAGAAGGCGCTGGTCTTCCTGGGCCGCACCCACCTGTACGAGGGCCACGGCGAGGCCGCCGTCGCCCACGGTGTGCGCACCGCGGTCTCGGCGGGCGCGGAGACGGTCGTGCTGACCAACGCGGCCGGGGCGCTCCGCCCCGACCTCCAGGTGGGCCAGCCGGTGCTGATCAGCGACCACATCAACCTGACCGGCAAGTCGCCGCTGGTCGGCGCGAACTTCGTCGACCTCACCGACGCCTACAGCGCCGAACTGCGGGCGCTGGCCACCGAGGTGGAGCCCACGCTGGCCCAGGGCGTCTACGCGGCGCTGCCCGGTCCGCACTTCGAGACGCCGGCCGAGATTCGGATGCTGCGCACCCTCGGCGCCGACCTGGTCGGCATGTCCACCGCCCTGGAGGCGATCGCGGCCCGCGAGTACGGGGCACGGGTGCTGGCGATCTCGCTGGTCACCAATGTCGCGGCCGGCCTGTCCGGGCAGCCGCTGAACCACCAGGAGGTGCTGGAGGCCGGGCGCGCCTCGGCCACCCGGGTGGGCGACCTGCTGGCCCGGGTCGCGGCCCGGCTGTAGCGGCGGCCGGTCACAGGAAGGCGCTCAGGTCCTGCACCGGGCGGACCGCCACCATGTCGAAGGCGGCCTCGGGGATGCGGCCGGCGATCTGCACGGCGCGGTCGAGATCGGCGACCTCCACCAGGTAGAAGCCGGCCAGGTACTCCTTGGCCTCGGCGAAGGGCCCGTCCGTGGCGGGCAGCGCGGGCAGTGTGCGCGCCCGCCCGCCGCGCACGCCCACCCGGGTGGTGTCGGGCGCCAGCGACTCCGACACGATCAGCTCCCCCGACGCGGCGAGCTCGCGGTCCAGGTCGGTGTAGGCGCGCAAGCCCTCGGCCCGCTCGGCGGCGCCGCGCCGCAGCCACTGCTCCTGGGTGGTGTCGTTGCCGTAGATCAGGATCATGTACTTCATCGCCCGTCCCCCGCTCGACTTTTTGCGATCTTTCGCGGCCGGGATGTCGAGAGCGCGCCCGCGGCTCCGACGTCTCCGCGAAGGCGCCCGCCCGGGAACCCCGGGCCGCGCCCGGCCAAGCAAAGCACAGTCGGAAAGGGATGATCCACGATGACCGAGACCGCTCGCGGCCGCGACGAGGCCGAGATCCGCCACCTGGTCCAGGCGCAGGCCGACGCCCTGCACGAGGGCGACGCCGACCGCACCGTCGCCTGGTACACCCCGGACTTCGTCTCCTTCAACCTCGCCCCGCCGCTGGCCGTCAGCGCTCCGGAGTCGGTGAGCGCCGACGGGGTGCGGGAGTGGCTGGCCGGCTTCGACGGCCCGGTCTCCTACGAGATCCGGGACCTGGAGGTGGAGGCCGGGGGCGATGTCGCCTTCTGCCGCAGCCTCACCCGCCTGTCGGCGGTGCCGCGCGGCGCCGCCGAGCCCTTCGCGATGTGGTACCGCCAGACGCTCGGGCTGCGCCGCACCGCCGAAGGCTGGCGGATCGCGCACGAGCACACCTCGACCCCGTTCTACATGGACGGCTCGCTGCGCTCGGCGGTCGACCTGGAGCCCTAGCGCCGACACGGCGCGCCACGGGCCGGGCCGGTCACCCTCCCGGCGCCCGCGCATACGACACTGGGGGCTGAGCACCCCAGTGACAGGAGCGATGGCACCATGGCGGACAGTCACCGCAGCCAGGCCGAGGAGTGGTTGGCGCAGGACCCCGACCCCGACACCAGGGCCGAACTCACGGCGCTGCTGGAGCGGGCGGGCAAGGACGGCTCGGTCGACGGCGACGCCGCCGCGGCCCGCGCCGAGCTGGCCGACCGCTTCGGCAGCAGGCTGGAGTTCGGCACGGCCGGGCTGCGCGGCGCGATGGGGGCGGGCCCCAACCGGATGAACCGGGTCACCGTGATGCGGGCCGCGGCCGGGCTGGCGAGCTGGCTCGGCCCGGGCCGCACCGTGGTGATCGGCTACGACGCCCGGCACAAGTCCGACGTGTTCGCCCGCGACACCGCCGAGGTGCTGACCGGGGCGGGCCTGCGCGCGCTGCTGCTGCCGCGGCCGATGCCCACCCCGCTGCTGGCCTTCGCGGTGCGCGACACCGGCGCCGACGCGGGCGTGATGGTGACGGCCAGCCACAACCCGCCGCAGGACAACGGGTACAAGGTGTACCTGCGCGGCGAGTACGACGGCGGCCGCTATGACGGCAGCCAGATCGTGCCGCCGGTGGACGCCGAGATCTCGGCCGCCATCGACGCGGTGGGCCCGGTGGGCTCCCTGCCGCTGGGCGACGGCGGCGAACTGCTGGACGAGGGGGTGCTGGAGCGCTACCTCGACGCCGTCACCGCGCTGCCGCTGGGCCCCGCGCGGGCGGTGGGCGTGGTGTACACCCCGATGCACGGGGTGGGCGGCGAGACCCTGCTGGCCGCCTTCGCCCGGGCCGGCTTCCCGCCGCCCGCCGTGGTGGCCGAGCAGGCCGAGCCCGACCCCGACTTCCCGACCGTCGCCTTCCCCAACCCCGAGGAGCCGGGCGCGCTGGACCTGGCGCTGGCCCAGGGGACCCGCACCGGGGCGGACCTGATCATCGCCAACGACCCCGACGCCGACCGCTGCGCGGTGGCGCTGCCCGCGGAGGGCCGCCACCTCACCGGCGACGAGGTCGGCGCGCTGCTGGCCGAGCACGTGCTGCGCAACACCGCGGGGGCGGACCGGCTGGTGGTCACCTCGATCGTGTCCTCGTCGATCCTGGCCAGGATCGCCGCCGCGCACGGGGTGCACCACGCCGAGACCCTGACCGGCTTCAAGTGGCTGGCCCGCGCGGGCGGCCCCGGCGAGCGCAACATCTACGGCTACGAGGAGGCGCTGGGCTACTGCGTCGGCTCCGACGGCGGGCGGCCGGTGCACGACAAGGACGGCATCAGCGCGGCGCTGGCCGTGGCCGGGCTGGCCGCCGAGGCCAGGCGCGGCGGGCGCACCCTGCGCGATCTGCTGGACGAGCAGGCGGCGGCGTACGGGGTGCACGCCACCGAGCAGCTGTCGGTGCGGGTGGAGCGGCTGGCGGAGATCGCCGCCGCGATGCGGCGGCTGCGCGCCGAGCCGCCCGCGGAGCTGGCCGAGCGCGCGGTGGTACGCGCCGAGGACTTCGGCGAGGGCGGCGTCGACGGGCTGCCGCCCTCCGACGTGCTCCGCTACCGGCTCAACGGGCCGGGCTCCACCGCCCGCGTCATCGTCCGCCCCTCCGGCACCGAGCCGAAGCTCAAGTGCTACCTGGAGGTGGTCAGGCCGGTGGACCCGGCCGAGGGCGTCGCGGCGGCCCGCGCCCGCGCCGCCGATGAGCTGGCCGCGCTGCGCGCGGCGGTGACCGCGCTGCTCGGCCTGGGCGCCGCAGGGGCCTAGCTCTCCTTGCCGGGCCGGGCGGCCGAGGTTCCCCCGCTGCCCGGCCGCCGCCCCCGCCCGCCCTCCTCAGCAGGGCGGGCGGACGGGGTTTCCGCGGGGCCGGGACGGTGCCCGCGGATCCGCCGGCTCCGGCGGAGCCGGCGGGGACTCAGTCGGCCTTGGCGCTCAGCGGCCGGTACACCAGGTCGATGACGCCGGTGGAGTGCGTGGTGGCCGAGACCAGCTCCAGCTTGGCCTGGTCGCCGCGGTCGAAGACGCGGGTGTTCGTCTCCGCGCCGGTGACCACAGGGTGCATGGACAGCCGCACCTCGTCCAGCAGGCCGTGCGCGATCAGCTCGCGGGCCAGCCGGCCGACGCCGTAGATGAGGAGGTCCCTGCCCGGCTGCTTGCGCAGCTCGGCGACCCGCTCGACCACGTTCTCGCTGATGATGGTGGCGTTGTTCCATTCGGCCTTCTCCAGGGTGGTGGAGACGACGTAGGTGGTGATGCTGTTCATCCGCTCGGCGAAGCCGGCCTCGTCGGTCATGGTGGGCCACGCCTCGGCGAAGCCGACGTAGGTCTCGCGGCCCAGCAGCAGCGCGTCGGCGTCGAACAGCTGGCCGCGGTTGCGGCCCTCGGTGCCCTCGTCCATGTAGTCGAAGGACCACAGGTGCGGATTGTCGATCAGGCCGTCCAGGGTCATCAGGGCGGTGGCGACAACTCTCATCGTCTTCTCCTCGGTTCTCTCTGTGTGATGCGGTGGATGTCGCGTACCGGGGCGATCGCCCCGGACGGTCGGTGCTACCAGGGGCAGGGGCCTGCGGCCCGTGCCTGCTGGAGGGTGCGGCCCCACCAGGACAGCTGGTCCAGGGTGGCCGCCGCGGCCGCGTCGAGGTCGGCGTCGGCGCGGGGCCAGCCGCCGTCGGCGGTGAAGCGGTCCCAGAAGTGCGGGATGCTCACCCCGTCGCGGACGGCGACCGCGTGCAGCTCGGTGAAGACCTGCCGCAGCTGGGCGACGGCGTGCAGACCGCCGGACTCCCGGCCGTAGGAGACGAAGGCCACCGGCTTGGCCGCCCATTCGGCGACGTACCAGTCGATGGCCGTCTTCAGCGGCGCGGGGAAGCTGCGGTTGTACTCCGGGGTGACCACCGCGAACGCGTCCGCGGCGGCCAGCCGCGGGGCGAGGGCGGCCACCTCGGGCGGTGCCGGGTCGTCCTCGTCGCCGAGGATGTCGGGCAGCCGCGCCTCCGCCAGGTCGACCAGGTCGACGTCCAGGTTCCCGCGCCTGCGGGCCCGGCCGGCGAACCAGTCGGCCACGGTCGGGCCGAACCGGCCGCGCCGGGTGCTGGCGATGATGACGGCCAGTCGCAGCCGCTCCTCACCGGTTCGCTTCGGCATCGTCCGCCCTCCTCCCGTTCTCCGGTCCGACATGGATCACTCTGCCGGAACGGCTTTACCGGAAGTTGACGGTCGCCTTCCGGCCGGCTCCGGTCCGGCCGTAAGGCTGTGACCTGCGGCCGGATGCGGTCGGCCCCAACCGGGTGCCGCGCCGATATCGTCGGTGCGTGCGTTTCGGGGTGCTGGGGCCGCTGGCCGTGTGGACCGAGCGCGGCGAGCCGGTCGCCGTGCCGGGCCTGAAGGTGCGCGCGCTGCTGGCCGACCTGTTGATCAGCGCGGGCCGCCCGGTGCCGGCCGACCGGCTGATCGACGACCTGTGGCCGGCCGATCCGCCGGGCAACCCGGCCGGCGCGCTGTCGGCCAAGGTGTCGCAGCTGCGCAGGGCGCTGGAGGACGCCGAGCCGGGGGCCCGCGCGCTGGTGGTGTCGCGTCCGGGCGGCTACCTGCTCGACATCTCGCCCGACCTGCTGGACGCGCAGCGCTTCGAGGCGCTGGCCGACCGGGCCGACAAGGCCGGCGAGCCGCACGCGCGGGCGGCGCTGCTGGCCGACGCGCTGGCGCTGTGGCGCGGGCCCGCGCTGGCCGACTTCGCCGACGACGCCTTCGCCCGCACCTACACCGCGCGGCTGGAGGAGCGCCGGCTCACCGCGCACGAGGACCGGGCCGAGGCCCGGCTGGAGCTGGGCGAGCACGTCCGGCTGGCCGGGGAGTTGACCGAGCTGGTCGCGGCGCACCCGCTGCGCGAGCGGCTGCGCGCCGCGCAGCTGCGGGCGCTGTACGGCGCGGGCCGGCGCACGGAGGCGCTGGACGGCTACCGCGAGCTGCGGGAGCGCCTGGCCGAGGAGCTGGGCCTGGACCCGGGGCCGGAGCTGGCGGCCCTGCACCTGGCGATGCTCAACTCCGATCCCGCGCTGCGGCCGCCCGAGCGGCGGCCGCCACTGGTGGCGGCGCAGGCGCTGCCGGTGCCGCTGACCGAGCTGGTCGGCCGCGAGGAGGCCGTCGCCGAGATCGGGGAGCGGCTGGCCGTGGAGCGGCTGGTCACCCTCACCGGCCCGGGCGGGGTGGGCAAGACCCGGCTGGCCCTGGAGGTCGCGGCGCGCCGGGCCGGCGGCTTCCCCGACGGGGTCCGGCTGGTCGAGCTGGCCGCGCTGCCGGGCGGCTCGGGGGAGGCGCTGACCGATGTGGTGCTGGCGGCGCTGGACGTCAGCGATGCCGCCGGCCCGCTCACCGCCGTCGACCGGCTGGCCACCGCGATCGGCGCCCGCGAGCTGCTGCTGGTGCTGGACAACTGCGAGCACGTGGTGGAGGAGGTCGCGGAGCTGGCCGAGCGGCTGCTGCGGGCCGCCCCGGGGCTGCGGGTGCTGGCCACCAGCCGGGAGCCGCTGGCGGTGCACGGCGAGTCGGTGTGGAATGTGCCGCCGCTGGACGTGCCCGACCGGGCCGCGGCGGCCGAGCCCGAGCTGCTGGAGCGGTGCGGCGCGGTGCGGCTGTTCGTCTCCCTCGCCCGCTCGGCCGACCGCGGCTTCACTCTGGACGCCGGTACCGCCCCGGCGGTGGCGGTGCTCTGCCGCCGCCTCGACGGCATCCCACTCGCGCTGGAGCTGGCCGCCAACCGGGTGCGGGCGCTGGGGGTGCACGGCCTGGTGGAGCGGCTGGACGACCGCTTCCGACTGCTGGCCACCGGCCACCGGGGCCGTCCGCCGCGGCAGCGCACCCTGACGGCGATGATCGACTGGAGCTGGGAGCTGCTGACCGGCCCGGAGCGGGCGGTGCTGCGCCGGCTGGCCGTGCACGCCGACGGCTGCACGATCGAGGCGGCCGAAGCGGTCTGCGCCGACGCCGAACTCCCGGCCGGCGAGGTGCTCGACGTGCTGTCCCGGCTGGTGGACCGCTCGCTGGTGGTGGCGGTGCACAGCGCCGACGGCACCCGCTACCGGCTGCTGGAGTCCGTCTCGGCCTACGGCCTGGACCGGCTGGCCGAGGCCGGGGAGACCGCCGAGGTCCGCGCCCGCCACCAGCACCACTACGCCCGGCTGGCCGAGGTCTCGGCGCCGCTGCTGCACGGCTCGGGCCAGCGGGCGCGGCTGCGGCGGCTCACCGCGGAGGCGGCGAACCTGCGCGCCGCCGTCGACGGCGCGCTCGCCGACGGGCGGCCGGAGACGGCCTTGCGGATCACCTGCGCGCTGCTGTGGTTCTGGTTCCTGCGCGGGCGGCTGGGCGAGGCCCGCCGCACCGTGCAGGCGGTGCTGGCCGCCGACGACGGCAGCCGCCCCGAGCTGGCCGCCAGGGCGGCGGCGTGGAGCGCGGGCTTCGCCGTCCAGCTGGGCGACGGCGCCGACTGGGGGCGGCGCCGCGACGCCGCGCTGGCCCGCTTCGAGGGGGTCGACGACCCGCTCGGCCGCGCCATGGCCGAGTGGTGGCTGGCCCTCAGCGGCAGCGACTCCAGCGACCTCGCGGCGGGCGACGCGCTGCTCGACCGGGCCGAGGCGGTCTTCGCCGCCCACGGCGACGACTGGGGCACCGCCGCCGCGCTGACGGTGCGCGCCAAGCACGCCCACGCCAGGGGCGACACCGCCGCCCTGACCGCCGCGGCGGAGGCGAGCGCCCGCCTGTTCGAGCGGCTGGGCGACGGCTGGGGCCTGCTCCAGTCGACGGAGTGGCTGGCCGCGCGGGCCGAGCTGGCCGGCGACTACGGCGAGGCGGCCCGGCTGCACCGGGACGGCCTGCGCACCGCCGAGCTGCTGGAGCTGTGGCCCGTCGTGGCGGGCCAGCTGGCCTGGCTGAGCTGGACCGCGCTGCAGACCCGCGACTTCGGCACGGCCCGCGCCTACGGTGAGCGGGCGCGGCGGCTGTACGCCGAGCAGGGCTCGACCTTCGGCACGATCTTCGCCGACCTCGTGCTCGGCCACACCGCCCGCAAGACCGGCGAGCTCGACACCGCGGCGCGGCACCTGGAGCCCATCCTGGCGAACTCCCCCAGGCAGGACACCGGCGAGGGGCTGCCGCTGCACCTGACGCTGATCCTGACCGAGCTGGGCTTCGTCGCCGAGCTGCGCGGTGACGCGGCCGCCGCGTACGCGCTGCACCTGGAGGCCCTCATGATCGCCCGGGAGGTGGCGCCGCGCCGCGACGGCTCGCTGGCGCTGGAAGGGCTGGCCGGGGCGCTGGCCCTGGCCGGGCGGCCTGGTCCGGCGGCACGGCTGCTGGGCGCGGCCGCCGCCGGCCGCGCCGCGGCCGCCACACCGTGCTCCCCCGCCGAGCAGGCCGACGTGGACCGCATCGCGGCCGGGGTGCGCACCGCGCTGGGCGCCGAGGCGTACGCCGCCGAGTACGAGCGGGGCCGTTCGCTGGACGCCGACGAGGCGCTCGAACTGGCGCGGGCGGCCGCGCCGGGCTGAGCCGGACGGCGGCGGGCCGGACCGGGCCGTCCCCGGTCAGCCCCCGGCCGACCGGTCGGCCGCCGGCAGGGCGAGCAGGAACTCCACCTCCGTCTGCACCGCGCCGCCGCCGAAGTCGCGCTCGCGGGCGCGGCCGGAGGCGGTAAAGCCGTGCTTGGTGTAGAAGCGGTGCGACTGCGGGGTGTCGCGCATGGTCCACAGCTGCGCGAGGGGGTGGCCGGCGGCGGTCAGCCGGGCCAGCGAGTGGCGCAGCAGCGCGGCGGCCGCGCCGGTGCCCCAGGCGTCGGGGTGGGCGTAACAGCCCTTGATCTCGGCGGCGCCGGGCCGGTCGGGCGAGGGGGCCGTCATGACGAAGGCGGCGGGCCGGCCGTGCAGCCGGGCCAGCAGCACGGTGGCCGGCCCTGGCTGGGCCAGCACCGCGCCCCACCTGCCGCGGCGCTCGGCGGCCAGGGCGGCCAGCCGGTCGGCGGGAAACAACCGACCGAAGGCGGCGGCCCAGGCGTCGGCGTGCACGGTGCCGACGGCGGCGGCGTCGGCCGGGGTGGCGGGGGCGATGGTGAGCCCGGGCGGCCCGGAGGGCGGCGTCATGCCGGGCCGGGCGCGACGTGGACGCGGGTGCCCTGCGCAGTGAGGTCGGCGAGCACGCCTTCGTCGGCGCGGGAGTCGGTGACCAGGTGGTGCAGCCGCTCGGGCGGCACCGTCTGGACCATGGTGTCGACGCCGACCTTGGTGTGGTCGGCGAGGACCACCACCTCCTGGGCGGCCGAGGCGAGGGCGCGGTCGACGCTGGCCACCAGGGGGTTGGGGGTGCTCAGGCCGCGCTCGGCGGTGAGGCCGTTGCCGGAGACGAAGGCCAGCCGGACCCGCAGCCCGGCCAGGGACTGCTCGGCGGCGCTGCCGACCAGGGCGAGGATGGAGCCGCGCAGGGTGCCGCCGGTGAGCACCACCTCGGCGGCGGGGGCGGCGGCCAGCACCTGGGCGACCAGCAGCGAGTTGGTGACCACGGTGAGGCCGCGCACCGCGACCAGCCGCCGGGCCAGCGCCTCGGTGGTGGTGCCGGCGCCCAGCACGACGGCGTCGTCCTCGGCGACCATGGCGGCGGCGGCCTGCGCGATGGCGGCCTTCTCCTCGGCGGCCTGGCGGGTCTTCTGCGAGTAGCTGGGCTCGTGGGCGAGCCGGCCGGGCAGCGCCGCGCCGCCGCGCCTGCGGTCGAGCAGGCCCTCGGC
Source organism: Allonocardiopsis opalescens (assembly GCF_003002095.1). Taxonomy (GTDB): domain Bacteria; phylum Actinomycetota; class Actinomycetes; order Streptosporangiales; family Streptosporangiaceae; genus Allonocardiopsis; species Allonocardiopsis opalescens. Next base: position 21,606 of record NZ_PVZC01000013.1, read on the forward strand.
CTCCAAGGCCCGCACGTCGCGGCGGACGGTGACCTCCGACGCCTGCACCTGGGCGGCCAGCTCGCGCACGGAGACGGCGCCGGTGGCGCGCACCAGCTCCACGATGCGCTTGCGCCGCTCGGCCGCGAACGCGGGCCGGTCCTGAAGTGTCATACCGGCCATCCTCACCGAGGACGGCGCCGGGCACAAAACGATTCCGGGGCGGGCCCGGTCCCTCCGCGCAGCAGGACCGGGGCCGCCCCGGAGCGGGGCGCGTTCCGGCGCCGGCACCGCCGTGGCGAGCAGCGCCCGCGAGCGGGCGGTGGCGTGCCGGGGCCGAGGCGTCCCGTGCGGCCGCCGGGTCTCCCGCATGATCCCCGGAGGCCGGCCGGCTGACGGCTCCACCGTCAACTTAGGCAAGGCATACCTAATCACGCCCGCCGCGCCGGGTCAAGGGCTCGTCAGCCGAGCGCGAGCACCACCAGCAGGGCCAGCACCGGTCCGCCCAGCGCGGCCAGCGCCGGGACCGACCAGCTGACAGCGGTGGCGGCGTCGCCGGCACCGGCCGCGCGGCCCTGGGCCGCCGCCTCGGCGATGCGCCGCTCGGCCGCGGCCGGCACGGTCGGCCGCGCGCCGGGGCGCGGCCGCCGGGAGCGCATCCGCTCGCGCAGCGCCCAGGCGCGGATGGTCCGCCCGTCGTCGGTGCGCACCCGCAGCACGTCGGTGACGTCGACGGAGTCCAGCGCGGCCCAGGGCACGTACGCGGTGCGCAGCGGGTTCACCACCCGCAGCCCGCCGGGCTCCACCCGCACGCGGGGGCGCAGGAACAGCACGTAGACCACGCCCACGCTGGCCAGGATCAGCGCCGCCGCCAGCAGCGCCAGGTGGTCGTCGCCGCGCACCGCGAGGTCGACCAGGTTCAGCGCGGCGATCAGCACCCAGATCCAGCTCATCAGCACCGCCGGGACCGAGCGGAACACCTCGGGGCGGCCCTGCTCGGTGGAGGTCACCGCTCCGCCCCGCCCACGGCCCACTTCAGCCGGGCGAAGCCGGGCTTGATGACGCCGTTGATCAGCGCCAGCCGCTCGTCGAAGGGGATGAAGGCCGACTTCATCGCGTTCACGGTGAACCACTCGATGTCGTCCCAGCCGTAGCCGAAGGCGTCGACCAGCTCGGCGAACTCCCGCGACAGGCTGGTGCCGCTCATCAGCCGGTTGTCGGTGTTCACGGTGACCCGGAAGCGCAGCCGCCGCAGCAGCCCGATGGGGTGCTCGGCGATGGACGGGGCCGCGCCCGTCTGCACATTGGAGCTGGGGCACATCTCCAGCGGCACCCGCTTGTCGCGCACGTAGGCGGCCAGCCGGCCCAGCTTGGCACCGTCGCCCGCGCCCTCGGCGCCCTCGGGGACGGCGATGTCGTCGACGATGCGCACGCCGTGGCCGAGCCGGTCGGCGCCGCACCACTGGAGCGCCTGCCAGATGGACGGCAGCCCGAAGGCCTCGCCCGCGTGGATGGTGAAGTGCGCGTTCTCGCGCTGGAGGTACTCGAAGGCGGCGAGGTGGCGGGTGGGCGGGTGCCCGGCCTCCGCCCCGGCGATGTCGAAGCCGACCACGCCGACGTCGCGGTAGCGGACCGCCAGTTCGGCGATCTCGCTGGACCTGGCGGCGTGCCGCATCGCGGTGAGCAGGGTGCCGACCCGGATCGGGCGGCCGGCCTCGGCCGCGCGGCGCTCGCCGGCGCGGAAGCCGTCGAGCACCGCCTCCACCACCTGTTCGAGGCTGAGGCCCGCCTCCAGGTGGTTCTCCGGCGCGAAGCGCACCTCGGCGTAGACGACGCCGTCGGCGGCCAGGTCCTCGGCGCACTCGGCGGCCACCCGCGCCAGCGCGGCGGCCGTCTGCATGACGCCGACGGTGTGGCCGAAGGTCTCCAGGTAGCGCTCCAGCGACCCGGAGTCGGCGGCCTCGGCGAACCAGGCGCCGAGCGCGGCGGCGTCGGCGGCCGGCAGCCCGCGGTAGCCGGTCTCGTCGGCCAGTTCGAGGATCGTCTGCGGCCGCAGCCCGCCGTCCAGGTGGTCGTGCAGGAGCACCTTGGGCGCGGTACGGATCCGCTCGTGGGAGGGCTTGTCCGTCATGACCCAACGGTAACGGCCGGTCGGGCCGGTCCGGCCCGCCCGGTACGCGGCGGGCGCGCCGCCCGGGACGGCGGAGAGGTGATCTCGGCCACAGCACACTTCCCCGAAATCGTCAACTTGACGATTAACGGAGCGGATCCTTATCGTCACATTGACGCGTATTGCGGCGGGCAAGCCGCGCCGCCGCGGAGGAATCGAGGACCGCCCGATGTCCCTGACACCGACACACGCCAACGATCCGCACGTCGTCATCGACGCCACCGAGGTCTGCGGCCGCCCCGGACGGCAGAACCCCTTCCGCGCCATGGGCGGCGAGCCCGGGGTCTCCGACGCCCTCCGCCGCGCCCGCCAGGTCACCAGCGCCGACCGCATCCACCTCGTGGCGACGGCCGCCGACAGCGTCCGCGTCGCCGCCGCGGCCGACGCCTTCGAGGTGGCCGGCCTGCTGCTGGTGCCCAGGCCGCCCGGCAGCGCCGCGGCCTTCGCCCTGGGCACCGCCGCGGCCGCCGCCGACGACTCCGCCGCCACCGTGCTGTGCCTGCCCGCCGACCAGCTCGTCGCGGCCGACGGCCACTGGCAGCTGACCGTGCGCCGGATGGTGAAGGCGACCCGGGTGGCCGCCGTCGTCTGCGCCGGGGTCGCCCCGCAGGAGCCGCAGACCGGCTACTGCTACGTCTACGCCCCGCCCGGGCGCGGCTCGGCCGGGCTGCGCACCGCGCACTCCCTGGACGAGCACCCCGACCGGACCAGCGCCCGGCGCTACCTGCGGGCCCGCAACTACTTCTGGCACACCCGGCTGCTGGCCTGGCAGGCCGCCGACTTCGCCGAACTGCTGCGCCGGCACGCCCCCCGCCTCGCCGCCGCCGTCGACGCCCACCCCGACGAGCACCCGGCCGCCTGGCCCCTCGACCGCGACCTGCCGCGCACCCCGGTGGAGCGGGCCGTCATGGCACCGGCGTCCGCCGAAGGCCGGCTCGTCCTGGTCCCGGCCGTGCTGCGCTGGAACGACCTGGGCGCCGGCGCCCCGCCGCGCCCCTTCGGCGGCACCCGCCCCGACGACCGCTTACCGGCCTGAGCCCCGCCTCACTCGACCCGGTCGATCAGCAGGGGCAGCCGGTCGGCCGGGGCCGCGCCGATCTCGACGCCGCCGGCCAGGGCGGCCAGGGCGCGTTCGAAGCGGGCGGGCTCGTCGGTGTGCAGGGTCATCAGCGGGGCGCCCGCCTCGATCGGGTCGCCCGGCTTGGCGTGCAGCACGATCCCGGCCCCGGGCGCGACGGCGTCCTCCTTGCGGGCCCGGCCCGCGCCCAGCCGCCAGGCGGCCAGGCCGACGGCGTAGGCGTCCAGGCGGGCCAGTACGCCGGAGCGCTCGGCCGCCACCACGTGGGACTCGGCCGCCGTCGGCAGCGGCGCGTCGGGGTCGCCGCCCTGGGCGGCCACCATCCGCCGCCACACGTCCATGGCCGAGCCGTCGCGCAGCGCGTCCGCGGGGTCCTTGCCGCCGTCCAGGCCGGCCGCGCGCAGCATCTCCCGGCCCAGCGCGACCGTCAGCTCGACCACGTCGGCGGGGCCGCCCCCGGCCAGCACCTCCACCGACTCGGCCACCTCCAGGGCGTTGCCCACCGCCAGACCGAGCGGGGTGTCCATCGCGGTGAGCAGCGCCACCGTGCGCACGCCGTGGTCGGTGCCGATGCCCACCATGGTGCCGGCCAGCTCGCGGGCGCGCTCGGTGTCCTTCATGAAGGCGCCGGAGCCGACCTTGACGTCCAGCACCAGCGCCCCGGTGCCCTCGGCGAGCTTCTTGCTCATGATCGAGGCGGCGATCAGCGGGATGGACTCCACCGTGCCGGTGACGTCGCGCAGCGCGTAGAGCTTGCGGTCGGCCGGGGCCAGGTCGTCGCCTGCCGCGCACACCACCGCGCCCACGTCGAGCAGCTGGGCGCGCATCCGCTCCGGGCTCAGCCCGGCCCGCCAGCCCGGGATCGACTCCAGTTTGTCCAGGGTGCCGCCGGTGTGGCCCAGGCCGCGGCCGGACAGCTGCGGCACGGCCGCGCCGCAGGCGGCCACGGCCGGGGAGAGCGGCAGGGTGATCTTGTCGCCGACGCCGCCGGTGGAGTGCTTGTCCGTGGTGGGCCTGGGCAGCTCGCTGAAGTCCATCCGGGTGCCGGAGCGGAGCATGGCGTCGGTCCAGGCCACCACCTCGCGCCGCGTCATCCCGCGCAGCAGCACCGCCATGTTCAGCGCCGCCATCTGCTCGTCGGCCACCTCGCCGCGCGTGTAGGCGTCGATCACCCAGTCGATCTGCTCGCGGCTCAGCTCCCCGCCGTCGCGCTTGGCCACGATGACCTCGATGGCGTCCATGCCGGCCCCCCTGCGTCCGTGTCCGTCCCTCTGCCGACCGGTAGGTTACGCACTCCGGCGGCGCGGCGGCGCACCGGACGGCCCCGGACGCGGCGGCGCCCGTCCCCGGCCCGGGGGCAGTGGGCCGGAGACGGGCGGCTCAGCGGCGACCGCTCAGCAGCACGCGGCGGCTCAGTCGGTCAGGCCGCCCAGCGCCGGAGCGCTCTCGGTGACGCCCGCGACCAGGTCGGTGTCGACCTCGGGCAGCGCCTCGGCGCCCTCGGCCAGGTCCTCGACCGCGTCCAGGCCGGCGGCGCCGCCCGCGGTCTCGGTGACCTGCTCCACCGCGCCCTCGGCCACACCGGTGTCCACCGGCGCGTTCCCGACCACGTCCTCGACGTGCACCGCGACGTCGTCCACGTCCACGGCGTCGGTCGCCTGCCCGGCGGCGCCGCGCGCCGTGTCGACCGGCGCGGAGACGGCGTCGGCCGCCCCGCCCAGCTCGGCCGGCAGCGCCCCGCCGAGCACGTCGGTCAGGCCGCCCGCGGCACCGGAGTCGTGCACGGCCGTGGCCGGCATGGTGTGCACGAAGCCCGGCACCGGCAGGGTGTGCACTGCGGAGGTGTCGACCGAGCCGATCAGCGTGAAGGCCGGCGCTGCCGCCTGGCCGACGGTCACCATCGGGTCGACGGGCAGGTCCACCGGCAGGCTGGACTGGGCGCCGGCCACGGCGACGGCGGCCGGGGCGACGGCGCCGCCCACGGTGCCGGCCAGGTCGGGGCCGGCCGGGAGGGCCGCGGCGCTGGAGATGCCGGCGCCGAAGGCCAGGAAGCCGGCGGTGACGGCGGCCAGCTTGGCGGAGTTCTTGATCCAGGTACGCATGGGGGTGCTTCCTTTCAGCGGATGTCCGCTTCGGTCGGATGCTGTTCGGCGGCGGGGTACCGCCGTGGATGGAGCGCGTCTCGGACGATCCCGGCCGCGGATCCTCCGGACGGTCGGATGTCATTGGCCGTCGGCCGCCACCGGCTGCGGCGGCCTTCGGTCGGGGATGTGGCGGCCCGGGCGGATCTGGCGGATCCGCCCCTGGTCCCACGGGTCGAGCCGGTCCTTGACCATGGCTCGGGAGAGCCTCGCGGCACGGTGGTGCCGCTCGCGGGGCCCACCCCAGCCCTCGGCCCGCCGCGTCGGCGGCGTCCGGGCACGGTGGTCGTGAGCACCGGTTCGGGCGGCGGCGCGGCGCGACGGTGTCGTCGGCGCGGCGCAGCGGACCGCCCGGGCGGAAGCTAGTCCGGGGAGAAGGGCGGCCGCTCGGCGAGCAGCCGGGAGACCGGCCCCGCGGCGGTCGCGGGCGCCGTCGCGGCCGCGGCGGGCGGGGCGACGGCGGGCCAGGCACCGGCGACGAGTTCGCCGCCCGGCAGCGGCGGCTGGGCACTGCCGCCCGTGGCCGCGACCCGCTCCGGTCGCGGTCCGGCGTCTGAGGCCGGGCCGGACGGGTCGGCGGGCGCGGCGGGCCGCTGCGCGGTGTGCGCCGGCGCGGCACCGTACTCCGCGCCGGCCGCGGGCGCCGCCTGCGGCTCGGCCGCCGCGGTGCCGCCGCGCCGGGGCGCGGGCTCGGTGCGCGCGGCGCCGGGCCGCTCACCGGAGACCGCGGACCCGGCGCCGCCGGACGGCGGGCTCACCAGCGGCGGCTCCGTGATCAGGTCCTGAACGCTGTCGGCGGTGTCACCGGCCTGCTCCGCGACCGTCCGCACCGCCTCCGCCGCCTCGGCGACGGGCTCGACCAGCCCGGCGGCTCCGTCATCCGGGGTGCGCACCGGTACGACCGCGCCGACGGCGTCCGGCACGGCGCCGCCCTCAGCGGCCGCACCGTGCTCCCGCGAGGCGTCCGCGCTCAGCGCGTCGGCGGCGGAGCCCAGCACGTCCGGACGGGCGGCGGAGTCCGCCTCGTCCCCGGACCCGGCGCGCGGGTCCGCGTCCGGCCGGGAACCGCCCGAGGCACCGGTGTCCGCGCCGCCGAGCAGGCCGCCCCCGGCACCGCCGCCCGCATCCGCGGCGGAGCCGGGGCCGGGCTCGGACACCGGGTAGGCGCCCGCCTCGGCCGCGCCCTCCGCACCGGTGCCGTGGGCCGCGTCCGCCGCAGCGGAAGCGGAGACGGAGACCTGGACGGCAGGGTCCTCGGAGGCGGAGACCGCAGCGGCGGAATCAGCACCGCCCTCGGCCCGGTCCGCCCGGTCGGCCGCGCCGCCGACCGAGGCGGACGCACCGCCGACAAGGGCGTCGGCACCCGGGACCGGCGGCCCGGACAGGGTGTCGGCCTGCGCCGCACCCGCCCCGAGCAGCCAGCCGGCTCCGATGATCCCGGCCACCACCGCCGTACGCACCGCGGTCGCGGAGAAGCCCGAGCGCACCCGGAAAGCGCGCTCTCGGCGCGACTTCCAACGGATACGCACAGCAGGCAACCCTTCGACGCAACATTCGCTATCGACTACGGAGTGCTTCCACCCCGATGCGCACCGAAGCTACCAGTGTCCGTCGCTCTCCGCTACCGATTCGCGATCATCGATCCGGGATCGCCCGGATGCTCCCCGGCGATCAGCGCCGCCACCAGCGCGCACCGGTCCCGGCGGTCGCCCGGGAATTCCGCGGCCCTGCCGCGTCCCGCCCATCGCCCGCCGGGATCCGCACGCACCCGTCCGCCGCATGGGCCGCGACGGTGCTCAGCCCCGGCCCTTCAGCACACGCCGGGTGATCGCGGGAATGTCGCCGAGCGCGATGGAGCCTTCGGCGAGCCGGTCACGGCCGTACGCCTGGAGCGTGCTCAGTTCCTCCGCGAGCCGCACCGATCTCATCGGTGGCACGCAGGTATACCGCCGCAAACCCGCGCGGCCGGGTCTCGCTCCGCCCCCTTGGCGGTGCCCCCCTCGATACGAGGTGACGACGGCACGGACGCGCCGGCGCGGGCGTCCGGTGCCGCCCGTAAGGCGAACCGCCTACCGCTCCAGGTCCGCCGGCCCGAAGGGCTGCGGGAGGACGGCCGACATGGGCAGCACGCCCTGGGGGGTGTCGACCAGGAGGTCGGGGCCGCCGTGTTCGTAGAGGAGTTGGCGGCAGCGGCCGCAGGGCATGAGGGGGGCGCCGTGGGAGTCGACGCAGGCGAAGGCGACCAGGCGGCCGCCGCCGGAGGCGTGCAGGGCCGAGACGAGGCCGCACTCGGCGCACAGGCCGACGCCGTAGGAGGCGTTCTCGACATTGCAGCCGCGCACGGTGCGGCCGTCGTCGACGAGGGCGGCGGCGCCGACCGGGAAGCCGGAGTAGGGCGCGTAGGCGAGCCGCATGGCCTCGGTGGCGGCCGCGCGCAGCGCGGGCCAGTCGACCTCGGCGGCGGGGCCGCCGGTCATGTCGCCTGCCCGCGCCGCCACTGCACGCCCACGGCGGCGGGCGGCCGCAGCCGCTGGGACGCCAGGGAGAGCACCAGCAGGGTGGTGATGTGCGGGGTGTAGGTGACGAACTGGCGCGGCAGCGAGTCGGTGTTGATGTACCAGAGCGCGACCAGCACGGCCGCCACCAGCAGCACCCCGGCCAGCGCGTAGCGGCCGCGCACCGTCTGCCAGACGGTGGCGAGCAGCAGGCCGAGCGTCACCAGCAGCAGCAGGGCGTGCACGCCGGTGCCGGTGCCGCGCAGCTGGAGGGCGTCGGTGTAGCCGAACAGGCCGGCGCCCATGGCCAGCCCGCCGGGCCGCCAGTTGCCGAAGATCATCGCGGCCAGGCCAATGTAGCCGCGGCCGCCGGTCTGCCCCTCCTGGTAGGCGCTGGAGGCGACCATCGCCAGGAAGACGCCTCCGAGCCCGGCCAGGCCGCCCGACACCAGCAGCGCGGCGTACTTGAAGGTGTAGACCTTGACGCCCAGCGACTCCGCGGCGGAGGGGTTCTCCCCCACCGAGCGCAGCCGCAGCCCGAACGGGGTGCGCCACAGGATGTAGAAGGAGAGCGAAATCAGCAGCACCGCCAGCACGGTGACCACCGACACCTGGGTGGTGAGCCCGGCCAGCACCCCGGCCAGGTCCGAGACGATCAGCCAGCCCCGCGACTCGATCGAGACGAACAGCTCCGACAGCCCCGGCACGGTGATGCGCGGGAAGCCGGGCAGCGGCGGGGAGGTGGCCGCGCCGCCGCCGGGCTCGGTCTCGAAGAAGCTGATCGCCAGGTAGCGCATCGAGCCCAGCGCCAGGATGTTGATGGCCACGCCGGAGACGATGTGGTCGACGCCGAAGGTGACCGTGGCCAGCGCGTGCAGCGCGCCGCCGAAGACGCCGCCGAGGATGCCGGTGAGCAGCCCGACCCAGGGGTTGCCGGTGAAGTAGGCGCCGGCCGCGCCGAACCAGGTCCCGAAGATCATCATGCCTTCGAGGCCGATGTTGATGACGCCGGCCCGCTCGGCCCACAGGCCGCCCAGCGCGGCCATCGCGATCGGCACCGCGAGCAGCAGGGCCGCCGACACGGTGCCGCTCGCGGTGAGGGTCGCCTCGCCGGTGAAGAAGCGCACCCCCGACAGGGCGACGAAGCCGGCCAGCACCAGGCTGAGGACCCGCCACGGGCCGCGCCGCACCGGGGGCGCGGTGTCCGGCGTGGTGACGTCGGTGCTCACTACGGCCATCAGGCCACCTCCGCCGTTCCGAGCTGGGCGCCCACGCGCTGCTGCTGCATCCGCCGCCCGATCCGGTGCACCACCTCGTAGACCACCACCACGGTCAGCACGATCGCCGCCTGGGTGATGACCACGATCTCGCGGGGGATGTCGTGGATGGTGAGGGCGAGCGAGGACTGCTCCAGGAACGCCCACAGCAGCGCGGCGAAGACGATGCCGACCGGATGGTTGCGGCCCAGCAGCGCGATCGCGATCCCGGTGAAGCCGAGCCCGACCGGGAAGTCCAGCGCGTAGTGGTGCGAGGCGCCGAGCAGCTGCGGCATGCCGATCAGCCCGGCGACCATGCCGGAGATGACCATCGAGTACACCACCATGCGCTTGACCTCGACGCCGCTGGCGGCGGCCGCGGTCGCCGACTGGCCGGTGGCGCGCAGGTCGAAGCCGTAGCGGGTGCGGTTCACCAGCAGCCAGTAGCCCACGCCCACCGCCGCGGCCAGCAGCACCAGGCCGTAGATCTCGTTGTTGGCGCCCAGGAACCCGGCCGGGATGCCGGGCACCCACCCGGACTCCGCGATGGGCCGGGTGCCGATGTTGTTGCTGCCCTGCACCTGGACGGCGAGGCGGTCCTCGGTCAGCAGGTAGGCGGTGATCCCGGTGGCGATCGAGTTCAGCATGATGGTCGAGATGACCTCGGAGATGCCCCTGGCCACCTTCAGGTAGCCGGCGATGCCGGCCCAGAAGCCGCCGACCATCACCGCCACCAGGATGATCACCACCTGGTGGATCACCGGCGGCAGCACCCACGCGCCGCCCACCGCCGCGCCGAGCAGCGCGGCCAGCCGGTACTGGCCGTCGACGCCGATGTTGAACAGCTTCATCTTGAAGCCGATCGCGACCGCGATGGCGGCGATGTAGTAGGTGGTGCCCTGGTTGATGATGGCGACCACGCTGTTGGGCCGGAAGCCGTAGGAGAACATCTCGGCGAAGGCGTAACCGGGGTCGACACCGGTGGCGAGCAGCACCGCCGAGGTGATCGCGCCGGCGATGACGGCCGAGGCGGCCAGCGCGGCGGCGAGCAGGCCGAGGGAGCTCAGCCGGTCGCGCACCCGGGGCGACAGCCGGTCGTTCACGTCGCGTCCTCGCCTTCGTCGGGCGCGTCCGGGGCCGGGCCGGCCGCGGCGTCGGGGTCCAGGCCCGCGCCGGTCATGGCGGAGCCCAGCTGCTCGGGGGTCACGGTGTGCGGGTCGGCGGTGCCGACGATGCGCCCGCGCAGGATGACGTGCAGGGTGTCGGACATGCCGATCAGCTCGTCGAGGTCGGCGGAGATGAGCAGCACCGCCAGCCCGCGGGCGCGGGCCGCGCGCAGGTGGTCCCAGATGGCCGACTGGGCGCCGACGTCCACGCCCCGGGTGGGGTGCGCGGCGATCAGCACCTTGGGCTCGCCGCTCATCTCGCGGCCCACGATCAGCTTCTGCTGGTTGCCGCCGGACAGCGCGTTGATCTCCACGTCGATACCGGGGGTGCGCACGTCGTAGGCGTCCACGATGCGCTGGGTGTCGGCGCGGGCGCCGCGGATGTCCACGAAGGGGCCGCGTGCGTTGGGCCGCTCGGTCTGGTGGCCCAGGATGCGGTTCTCCCACAGCGGGGACTCCAGCAGCAGGCCGTGGCGGTGGCGGTCCTCGGGGATGTAGCCGACGCCGGCCTCGCGGATGCGGCGGGTGTGCCAGGAGGTGATCGGCACGGAGTCCAGCAGGACGGCGCCGGACGCGATCGGCCGCATGCCCATGATGGTCTCGATCAGCTCGGCCTGGCCGTTGCCCTCCACCCCGGCGATGCCGACGATCTCGCCGGCGCGGATGTCCAGCGAGACGCCGTCGACCACCGGGCGCCCGTCGGGCGAGAGCGAGCGCACCTCCTCCAGCCGGAGCATGACCCGCTCGCCGGCGACGGTGTCGCGCAGCCCCGGCACCGGCAGCTCGCCGCCGACCATCAGCGCGGCCAGCTGCCGGGCGGTGGTCTCGGCCGGTTCGACGGTGCCGACGGTGGTGCCGCGCCGGATCACCGTGATGGTGTCGGCGACCGAAAGCACCTCGTCCAGCTTGTGGGAGATGAAGATGACGGTCAGGCCCTCGCGCTTGAGCAGCCGCAGGTTGCCGAAGAGCTCGTCGACCTCCTGGGGCACCAGCACGGTGGTGGGCTCGTCCAGGATCAGGATGTGGGCGCCCCGGTAGAGGACCTTCAGGATCTCCACCCGCTGCCGGTCGCCGACGCCCAGCTCCTCCATCAGCCGGTCGGGTTTGACGCCCAGGCCGTACTGGTCGGACAGCTCGGTGATGCGGGCCCGTGCCTTCGCGCCGATGCCGTGCAGCCGCTCGGCGCCCAGGACGACGTTCTCCAGCACGGTGAGGTTGTCGGCCAGCATGAAGTGCTGGTGCACCATGCCGATGCCGCGCTTGATGGCCTCGGCCGGCGAGGTGAGCTGGACGGGGGTCCCGTCGACCGTGATGGTGCCCTCGTCCGGCCGCTGCATGCCGTAGAGGATCTTCATCAGGGTGGACTTGCCCGCGCCGTTCTCGCCGACGATGGCGTGCACCGTGCCGCGCCGCACCGTGATGTCGATGTCGTGGTTGGCCACCACACCGGGGAAGCGCTTGGTGATCCCGTGCAGTTCGACCGCGGCGGGGGCCGCCTCGGGCTCCGGCGCGGGGGTCGTGGTCATCCGGACCTACTCCCTCGTGGCTGCTGCTGGGCGTCGCCGGCCGCCCCGGACCGGCAGCGAGCCCGGGACGCGCCACCCGCTCGGGCGCGCGCCCCGGGCTCGGCCCGGACCGGGGGCGACGGCGTCACGGCTCGGTCGGAACCTCGATCTCGCCGTCGATGATCTGCTGCTGCAACTCGTCCAGCTGCTCCTCGTACTCGCCGATCAGCTCGGTGTTGGAGCGGGAGTAGCCCACGCCCTCGTTGGCCAGGTCGAAGCGGACGGTGCCGCCCTCGGCCGTGCCGTTCACCGCGCCCTGCACGAACTCGAACACCGCGGTGTCGACGAGCTTGACGGCGGAGGTGAGGATGTAGGGCTGCTCCTCGGGGTCGGCCGTCAGGTACTGGTCGCTGTCGACGCCGATGACCAGCTGCTCATTGGCCACGGCGGCGTCGATCACGCCGTTGCCCGACGCGCCGGCCGCGTGGTAGACGACGTCGGCTCCGGCGTCGTACTGGCCCTGCGCGGCGGCCTGGCCGCGTGCGGGGTCGGTGAAGCCGGTGAAGTCCGGCGGCTGGGTGATGTAGGCGATGTCGATCTGGATGTCGGGGTTGATGTGCTGGGCGCCCGCGACGTACCCGGCCTCGAACTTCTGGATCAGCGGGTTCTCCACGCCGCCGACGAAGCCGATGTGGTCCTCCTCGGTGGCCAGCGCCGCCGCGGCTCCGGCCAGGAAGGACGCCTGCTCCTCGGCGAAGACCAGGTTGGTGAGGTTGGGGAGGTCGTTGGCCTCGTCGTCGACGATGGCGAACTGCACGTCGGGGTACTCGGCGGCCACCTGCGCCACCGCGCCGCTGTAGGCGAAGCCGACGGCGATGATCGGGTTGTAGCCCTCCTCGGCCATCAGCTGCAGCCGGGCCACCTTGTCGGCGTCGGTTTCATCGGCCTCGGCCGCGAGGTCCTGCACCTCCAGGTCGAGTTCCTCGGCCACCTGCTCCAGGCCGCGGTACGCGGCGTCGTTGAAGGACCGGTCGCCGCGGCCGCCGATGTCGTAGGCCAGGCCGACCCGGGCCGCGCCGTCGCCGCCGCCCTCGGTGCCGCCGCCCTCGCCGCCGCCGCAGGCCGCGGCCGCCATCACCAGGGCGCCCGCCATGGCGACGCTGGCCAACTTGGTCATTCGAACCCGGCGCAAGGTGTCTCCCTTCCGGTCCAGACAAACCGGCACACCGTGGAGCGCGCCGTCATGCAGCGGACGATAGCTGTTCCGCGCGAGCACACCAATCTGCCGCGTCCGGTTTGAACCATGTCGTTACCAGAACGCACGCGGCCCCGTAATCTACCCCGTTCGGGCCGGGACCGCGTACCCGGCCGGCGTGAGCGCGACTCACGGAGAGTGACGTCGCGCCAGGTCAGGCGAGTGCGGTGCCGTGCAGCGGCTCGGCGGTGGTCGGGCGCTGGCCCTCCCACAGCGCGGTGAGCGCGGTGGCGGCCATCGTGCGCACGCCCACCCCGATCGCCCGCTCGTCCACGTCGAAGGTGCCCCGGTGCAGGTCGAGCTGGGGTGTGTCCGGCGCGGGGCTGCGGGTGCCCAGCCGCAGCAGCGCGCCGGGCACGGTCTCCAGGTACCAGGCGAAGTCCTCGCCGCCGAGGCTCTGCGGAGTGGCGGAGATGGCCTCGGCGCCCAGCACCTGCTCGACGGCGTCGCGCAGCATCTCGACGCTGGCGGCCTCGTTCACGGTGGGCGGCACGCCGCGGATGTACTCCATCTCGGCCGTGGCGCCGTAGCTGGCCGCGACCCCGTCCAGCAGCTCCTTGAGCAACTCGGGCGCCTTGTGCCAGGCGTCGTCGTCCAGGCAGCGCACCGTGCCCTCGGCGACGCCGTCGTCGGGGATGGCGTTGGCGGCCGAGCCGGCGCTGATGCGGCCCCACACCAGGCTGAGGCTGGCGCGGGGGTCGACCCGGCGCGACAGCAGGGCGGGCAGCTCGGTGACGACCTTGCCCAGCGCGTAGACGAGGTCGGCGGTGAGGTGCGGGCGGGCGGTGTGGCCGCCGGGGCCCGACAGCCGCACGATCAGCCGGTCGCAGGCGGCGGTGATCGGGCCGGTGCGCAGGCCGACCTGGCCGGTGTTCAGCCGCGGGTCGCAGTGCAGCGCGAAGATGCGGTCGACCCCGGCGATGCCGTCGGCCGCGACCACCTCCAGCGCGCCGCCGGGCAGCTCCTCGGCGGGCTGGAAGATCAGCCGCACCCGGCCGGGCAGCGCCCCGGCCCGCGCCTGCTGCGCCAGGAACATCCCGGTGGCCAGCAGCACGGTGGTGTGCACGTCATGGCCGCAGGCGTGGCAGACGCCGGGGACCTTGGAGCGGTAGGGCACCGTCTTCTCGTCGGTGAGCGGCAGCGCGTCGATGTCGGCGCGCAGCGCGACGGTGGGGCCGTCGTCGGCCCCGACGTCGCAGATCAGGCCGGTGCCCTTGGGCAGCCGCACCGGGCGCAGCCGGGCCGCCGACAGCCGGTCCATCAGCCGCTGGGTGGTGCGGTGCTCGGCGAAGCCCAGCTCGGGATGCATGTGCAGATCCCGCCGGAACTCGATCAGCTCGGACTCGTGCTCGCGCAGGAACGCGCTGAGCTGCCGCCGCAGATCCACTCCCACGGGATCCGCCGCCCGTCCGTCAGGGCGCCGCATGCGTGACCTCCTTGGCCTGGCCGAACTTGTCCTCCCGGAACTCGGTGGCAAGTGCCTCGACCACGTCGTTCAGCGTTCCGCCCGCCGCCACGATCGCCCGCTGGCGCTCATAGGAGGCGCCGTACTCCAGGACGTCGGAGACGACGTCGAGCTCGTCCGCGCAGCCCAGCCGCTCCGCGATGGGCGCCAGCTGTCTGACCAGCTCGTACAGGTCGTCTCTGAGCGGGACGGTGGTGCCCTTCTCGTCGGTGATGACGCGGGCGTCGAGTCCGTAGCGGGTGGCGCGCCACTTGTTGTCGTTGACCACCCAGGTCGGCGGGCTCGGCAGGCCGTAGCCGCGGTCGAGCTGCTGGTCGAAGAGGGTGACCAGGCACTGGGAGAGCGCCGCGGCCATGCCGATCTCGCGCAGGGTGGGGATGCCGTCGAACATCCGCACCTCGACCGTGCCGTACTCGGGGTGCGGCCGGATGTCCCACCACACCTCTTTGATGCTCTTGATGGTGCCGGCCCGCAGCAGGGTCTCCATGTACTCCTCGAAGGCGGGCCAGTCCTCAAGCCGGTGCGGCACCCCGGCGGTGGGCAGCGCGCCGAAGACCACGGCGCGGCTGGAGGCCAGCCCGGTGTCGCTGCCGCTCCAGTACGGGCTGGAGGCGGTGAGCGCGAGGAAGTGCGGCAGGTACTGGCTGAGCGCGTTCACGATCGGGATGGCCTTGTCGGCCGAGCGGACGCCGACGTGGACGTGCACGCCGAAGGTGAGGATGCGCCGGGCCAGCCACTGCATCTGCTCGATCAGCTCGCCGTAGCGCACCATCGGCGAGGTGGACTGCTCGCGCCAGTCGTCGATGGGGTGGGTGCCGGCGCACAGCGCGGAGATGCCGCGCCGCTCCAGGACCGGGGTGAGCTTGCCGATGGTGCCGGCCAGGTCGGCCTTCGCCTCGGAGACGGTCTCGCAGATGCCGGTGACGACCTCTAGCGTGCTCTCCATCAGTTCGTGGCGCAGCGGCGGCATGGCGCCGGCCTCGCTCAGGTCGGGCAGTTCGGCCAGGATCTCGTGGGCCTCCTGGCGCAGCCGCAGGGTGGTGCTGTCGATGAGCTGCAGTTCCCATTCGACGCCCAGCGTCGCGTGGCCCGAAGCGTTGAACTCGATGGACACGACCAACCTCCGCTCTCGATCCTTCCAGGCTGACATCGCGGATGGGGGGCGAATCGATCAATGCGCGCCCGGCGCCGTCCGGCCGTCTCTCCCCGGTATGCCCGGCCGGCGGCGGGACCTCGGTGTAACCCGCTTGGCTCCCTGGCGCGTCATTACCTACTGGAGTAGACCGCCCCCCGTTCAACGCGGTCCGCCACCCCCATGTCCGCGGTGCGCCCGTGGCCGATGTCTGGACACTGGTCACTTCCTCCAGGTTAGGCCAGAGATCATGAGGAGTTGGCGGACCGGCCGCGGAAATAGGATCAGCATCCTCCGAAATGACCACCTCACCCGGCTCCTCCGGCCGTATCGGGCTAGTCGGTCCCGGCCACCGCCCCGCCCTGCTCCCGGTCCCGCCGGGGCTCCGGTACGTTCCCGGCCACCGGCAGAGTGCCCAGGTAGGGCGGTGGGACGTCCAGCGCGGTGGCGGTCCAGGCGGCGGCGTACAACGTGAACCGCATCACGATGTTGATCCAGACGAGTAGTCCCACCAGCACCGCGAAGGACGCGTAGACCGGGTTGGACAGGGTGCCGCCGATCAGCAGGGTGGCCAGCAGCTTGAGCGCCTCGAAGCCGGTCCCGGCGATGAGCGCGCCGCGCCACAGCGCCGGCCAGCGCGGCGGCGCGCCCGACAGCCGCCAGAACAGCACCAGGAAGATCACCGTGTCGACCGCGACGGAGGCGGCCAGGCCGAGCACCCACACGGCGGCCACCGTCACCGGGCTGCCCGACAGCCCGACGGCGCCGGCCACCGTGCGCGCCGCCGAGGTGACCACGCCCGACAGCGCCACGCTGCCGAGCATGGCGACGCCGAGCACCACCACGACCGGCGCGTTCACCAGCCGGGCCAGCGGGCCGCCGTCGGCCTCCCTGAGCCAGACGGTGTGCAGCGCCTCCGACAGCGCCGCGATCCAGCCCAGGCCCGCCACCACCAGCCCGACCAGGCCGATGATCCCGGCCCCGACCCGCGCGTCGGCCACGTCCTGGATGGGCAGCTGGTCGGCCAGGCCCGGCAGGGCGTCGCGCACGGCGGCGTCCAGGTAGGCGCGCACGGACGGGTCGAACTCGGCCAGGTAGCCGACGACGGAGAAGGCCAGCGCGAGCAGCGGGAAGAAGGACAGGAAGCCGAAGTAGGTGACGGCGGCGGCCAGCCGGTCGCCGTGGACGTCCTGGTAGCGGGCGTAGGCGCGCAGCAGGTGGTCCAGGCCGCGGCGGCGCTGCCGGACCCGCCACAGCGCGTCGTTCCCGGCCCGCCTGGCCGCCTCGGCCCGTTCCCTCAGTCCGCTCAGCCACCCAGTCACACCGGCTCCCATACCCGCTGTGCGCGCGACATGCCGGTACCTTGCGGCCTCCGGGCGGGCCGGACGGCGCCCCGTCCGGCGTCCGCTTACCGGTCAGGGCCGCGGAAGTGGGACGATCTGGACATGACCTCACCCGTGCCGACCGCCCGGCAGCGAGCGGAGGGCCAGGTGGCCGGCTCGCTGGTCTCGCTCGTGTTCGCCGCGGTGTTCTTCCTCGCCAACTCCGGCCGCCTGGGCGCCGCGTCGGTCCCGGTGCAGGCGGCCGGCCTGCTCGCCGCGGCGGCGCTGGCCGCCGCGGTACTGCGCTTCCGCCGCGCCGCCCTCGACGCCCACCCGGCCGGGCCCGGCGGCCCGCCCGGGCGCAACCCGTTCACCGGCCGCGGCTACCTGGCGGTCGTCGGGATCGAGGCGGCGGCGCTGTTCGGCGGGCTGTTCGTACTCAACAGCGTGCTCGGCCTGACGGGCGTGAACATCGCCTGGATCGCGCTGGTCGTCGGCACCCACTTCTACGCGCTCGGCGCGCTGTGGCGGCTGCCCGTCTTCCACGTGCTCGCCACCGCGATGACCCTGCTCGGACTGGCCGGCTTCGCGGTGCACGCGCTGGGCGGCCCGCCGGCCGCCGTCGACCTGGTGTCGGGGATCGGCTCGGGGCTGTGCCTGCTCGGCACGGTCGCCGCCACGCTCGCCGCCTCCTGGCCGCGGCCGCGTGCGGCGCGGGCTCAGCCGCCGTCCAGGGCGTAGCGGCGGCGGAGCCGCCAGAAGCCGTCGGCGCCGTGCTCGTAGAGGCCGAAGCTGTCGGCGGTGAACTTCACCTCGTAGTCGGCCAGCCGCCGGCCGGCCGCGTCCAGGCGCTCGTCGTCCAGGCCGTGCGCGACGGTGACGTGCGGGTGGTACGGGAAGGCGAGCGGGCGCTCCAGCGGGCCGCTGCGCACGTAGCGCTGCAGGCGCTCGCATTCGGCGGCGCCCTGGCGGACCGCGACGAAGACCACCGCCGACACCGGCCGGAAGCTGGCCGTGCCGCGCAGCACGACCGTGAACGGCGGATGCGCGGCACCGGTCCGGTACAGGTGCGCCTCCAACTCGCCGAGGGCGAGCCGGCTGACCCGGGTGGGCGGCAGCAGGGTGATGTGGGCCGGCACCCTCAAGCCGAGCGGGTCGCCGAGCAGCGCCCGCCACAGCTGGAGTTCGCTGCCGTACGGCTCGGGGACGGGGATGGCCACCCCGATCGTGCGGCTGCCGCCGGCCGGCGTGGGCTCGGGAGGCGCCGGCCGGCCGGGATCAGCCCGGGCCGGCAACCGACCATCAGCCTTCGTCGGGGGGTGCCAGGAACCCGATGCGCTCCCGCACCTGCGCCAGGGTGGCCGACGCCTGCGCGCGGGCGCGGGCCGCGCCCGCGGCCAGCAGCCGGTCCAGCTCCGCGGGGTCGGCCAGCAGTTCCTTGGCGCGCTCCCTGATCGGCGCGAGGGT
Organism: Allonocardiopsis opalescens; assembly: GCF_003002095.1. Taxonomy (GTDB): domain Bacteria; phylum Actinomycetota; class Actinomycetes; order Streptosporangiales; family Streptosporangiaceae; genus Allonocardiopsis; species Allonocardiopsis opalescens. Next base: position 40,037 of record NZ_PVZC01000013.1, read on the forward strand.
GTCGATGACGACCTCGGCCAGCTCCTTCTTGAAGGTGCCGTACCCGGCGCCGTCGAAGCGCTTCTCCAGCTCGGGCACCGGCTCGCCCGACAGCGCGGAGTGGATGTTCAGCAGGTTGGTGACGCCCGGCTTGTTCTCCTTGTCGGCGCGGATCTCGGATCCGGTGTCGGTGACGGCGCGCATGATCTTCTTGCGCAGCGGGCCCGGCTCGTCCAGCAGCTCCACGATGCCCTGCGGGTGGGAGCCGGACTTGCTCATCTTCGCGGCGGGGTCCTGCAGGTCGTAGATGCGGGCGGCCTGCGGCGGGATGAAGCCCTCCGGCAGCCGGAAGGTGCGGCCGAAGCGCTGGTTGAAGCGCTCGGCGAGGTCGCGGGTGAGTTCGAGGTGCTGGCGCTGGTCGTCGCCGACGGGGACCTGGTGGGCCTGGTAGATCAGGATGTCGGCGGCCATCAGCACCGGGTAGGTGAACAGCCCCACGCTGGCGCGCTCGGCGCCGCCCTTGGCGGACTTGTCCTTGAACTGGGTCATCCGGCTCGCCTCGCCGAAGCCGGTGATGCAGCCCAGCACCCAGGTCAGCTCGCTGTGCTCGGGCACCTGGCTCTGCACGAACAGGGTGGAGCGCTCGGGGTCGACGCCGGCCGCGATGAACTGCGCGGCGGTGGCCCGGGTGCGGTGGCGCAGCTGCGCGGGATCGAAGTCGACCGTGATGGAGTGGCGGTCGGCCACGAAGTAGAAGGTCTCGTGGGTCTCCTGCATCGCCACCCACTGGCGCAGCGCTCCGATGTAGTTGCCGAGGTGCAGGGAGTCGGCGGAGGGCTGCATACCGGACAGTACGCGGGGGCGTTCAGCGTTCACGGGCGCATTCTCTCAGGATCGCGGCGGTGCGGAATCCGCTTTTTCGGCTTCGGCGCGGCGGGGCGCCCGGCCGCGGTGCGCCGGGACCCGCTGACTGCCATGGTAGGCGCAGTGCCCCGGGGCGCCGGCGCCCGCCGGGTCCCCGGGGCCCGGTGCCGGCGCCCGATCGGATCTGATCCAATAAGACCGGAACCGATCGCGGCGCGGCCGCGCGGCCGCGACAGGAAGGCGGGTACGGGGTGAAGGTTCTGGTCACCGGCGGGGCCGGATACATCGGCAGCGTGGTGGCGGCGCGGCTGGCCGCGGCCGGCCACGAGGTGGTGGTGCTGGACGACCTGTCCACCGGCCACGCCGACGCCGTGCCCAAGGCCGCCGCCTTCGTGCGCGGCACACTGCGCGACGACGCCGCCCGGCTGCTGGCCGGCGGCGTGGAGGCGGTGCTGCACTTCGCGGCCCGCTCCGTGGTGCCCGAGTCCGTCGCGCACCCCGAGCGCTACTGGGACAACAACGTCGGCGGCACACTCGCCCTGCTGGAGGCGATGCGCGCCAACGGGGTCGGCCGGATCGTGTTCTCCTCCACCGCCGCCGTCTACGGCGAGCCCGAGCGCACCCCCATCACCGAGGACGACCCGGTGCGCCCCACCAACCCCTACGGCGCCTCCAAGGCGGCCGTGGACAGCTGCCTAGCCGAGTACGCCCGCATGCACGGCTTCGCAGCCACCAGCCTGCGCTACTTCAACGTGGCCGGCGCCTACGGCCGCTACGGCGAGCGGCACACCACCGAGACCCACCTGATCCCGATCGTGCTGGGCGTCGCGCTGGGCGAGCGCGACTCCGTCAAGGTCTTCGGCGACGACTACCCCACCCCCGACGGCAGCTGCGTGCGCGACTACATCCACGTCGACGACCTGGCCCGCGCGCACCTGCTCGCCCTGGAGGCGGCCGAGCCGGGCCGCCACCGCGTCTACAACCTCGGCAACGGCAGCGGCTTCTCGGTGCTGGAGGTGATCGAGGTGTGCCGGAAGGTGACCGGCCACGCCATCCCGGCCGAGCGGGCCGAGCGCCGCCCCGGCGACCCGGCCGTCCTGGTCGCCTCCAGCGAGCGCATCCGCTCCGAGCTGGGCTGGCGCCCCGAGCACCCCGACCTGGCGACGATCGTCGGCGACGCCTGGACCTTCCACGTCCACGGCTCCGGCCGGCGGTGGGAGGCGTGAGCGCGATGAGCCCCGACCCCGTCCCGGCCCCCGCGCCCGGCCAGGACCCCGCCGCCGCCTTCCGCGACGCCTTCGGGGCCGAGCCCGAGGGCGTCTGGCACGGCCCCGGCCGCGTCAACGTGATCGGCGAGCACACCGACTACAACGACGGCCTGGTGCTGCCGATCGCGCTGCCGCAGGGCATCACCGCCGCCGTGTCGCGCACCGGCGACCGCAGCGTCCAGGTCGTCTCGCACGGCCGCACCGAGTCGGCCGCCGCCCGCTTCGGCCTCGCCGACCTGGCCCCCGGCTCGGTCACCGGCTGGGCCGCCTATGTCGCCGGGGTTTTCTGGGCGCTGCGCGAGGCCGGGCACGAGGTCGGCGGCGCCCGCATCTCGCTCACCTCCGACCTGCCGATCGGCTCCGGCCTGTCGTCCTCGGCCGCGCTGGAGACCGCCGTGGCGGTGGCCGTCACCGAGCTGTACGGGCTCGACGGGCTGCGCGCCGACCTGCCCGAGCTGGCCCGGCTGGCGCAGCGCGCCGAGAACGGCTACGTCGGCGCGCCCACCGGCATCCTGGACCAGAGCGCCGCGCTGCGCTGCGTCGAGGGCCGCGCCCTGTACCTGGACTGCCGCAGCCTGGCCGCCCGCAACGTGCCCTTCGACCTCGCCTCGGCCGGCCTGCGGCTGCTGGTGATCGACACCCGGGTGCACCACAGCCACGCCGAGGCCGACGGCGGCTACCGCGTCCGCAGGGCCGAGTGCGAGCGGGCCGCCAAGATCCTGGGTGTGCCCGCGCTGCGCGATGTCGAGGACCTGGCGGGCGCGCTGCGCCGGCTGCCCGACCCGGTGCTGCGCGACCGCGTCCAGCACGTCGTCACCGAGATCCACCGGGTGAACGCCACCGTCGGGCTGCTGCGGGCCGGCGCCTACGCCGAGATCGGCACCCTGCTGTCCATGTCGCATCTGTCGCTGCGCGACCAGTTCCGAATCTCCTGCCCCGAGCTGGACCTGGCGGTGGAGACGGCGGTGGCCGCCGGCGCCCGGGGCGCCCGGATGACCGGCGGCGGCTTCGGCGGCAGCGCCATCGCGCTGGTCGCCGCCGACCGGCTGGACAAGGTGCGCGAGGCCGTCACGGCCGCCTTCCGGCGCCAGGGCTGGACCGAACCCGGCCTGATCACCGCGCTGCCCTCGCCCGGCGCGCGCCGGGTGGACGCTTAGCCGGGCGCACGCCGCGTCTGCGGGTAGGGTGAGGCCCACCTCGGCACGGTCGCGGACTCCGCGCGCCCCGCGCCGGGTCCTTGACGGCCCCCTAGGGGACGAACCAGGGCGCGCGCACCCCACCGGCACGCAACCGCCGGCGCTCCCGGGGAGTCCCACTACCACAGAGGCTCCACCGGAGCGACCGAGCGATCGAAGCTGCGAGTTGAGACGATGACTGAATGGCCCCGAGAGCGGCGCGGCGGCGACGGCGAATCCCGCCACGAACGCACCCAGGTCTTCCGCCGCCCCTCCGGGGGCGGGGTGCCGCAGGCCGCGGGAGACGACGCCTTCGAAGACCTCTACCGCCCGCGCGGCGGCCGCCGTTCGAGCCAGGACGATTACCGCTCGGCCCAGTCGGGGTATCCCGGCCATGACGACGAGCCGCCCGGCCCGCCCCGGCGCCCCTCCACCGCCCGGAGCCCGCGGCCGCGCAGGAAGCGGGGCCACCCGGTGCGCAACACCTTCATCATCCTGTTGATCCTGCTGGTCGGCGCCCCGCTCGCCCTCTACGTCTGGGGCAACTCCCAGCTCCAGCGCGTCGACGCGCTCGCCGACTACGAGGGCCGCCCCGACAACCAGCCCGGCACCACCTGGCTCATCGTCGGCTCCGACAGCCGCGAGGGCCTGGACCGCGCGGAGCGCGCCGAACTGGGCACCGGCTCCGCCGAGGGCCGCCGCACCGACACGATGATGCTGTTCCACATCCCCGCGGGCGAGGACCCGCCGGTGCTGATCAGCCTGCCCCGCGACTCCCTGGTCACCATCGACGGCTACGGCGAGAACCGGCTGAACGCCGCCTACGCCTTCGAGGACGGCGGCCCGCAGCTGCTGGCGCGCACCGTCGAGCAGTCCACCGGCATCCGCATCGACCACTACGCCGACATCGGCTTCGCCGGCTTCGTCGGCATCGTGGACGCCATCGGCGGCGTCGAGCTGTGCCCCGAGGAGCCCATCGAGGACCCCAAGGCCGCGCTCGACATCGACGCGGGCTGCCAGACCCTCACCGGCGCCGAGGCGCTGGGCTACGTGCGCACCCGCGCCACCGTCCGCGCCGACCTGGACCGGGTGGAGCGCCAGCGCGAGTTCTTCGGCGCGCTGATGAGCCGGGCCAGCTCCCCGGCGGTGCTGTTCAACCCGATCCGCGCCATCCCGCTGATGAGCGCCGGCACCAGCACCTTCGAGGTGGACGACGGCGACGGCCTGTGGGACCTGATGTGGCTCGCGATGGCAATGCGCGACCAGGGCGAGCTGGTCACCACCACGGTGCCGATCGCCTCCACCCCGAACTACGGCTCACTGGGCAGCGTCGTCATCTGGGACGAGACCAGGTCCTCGGAGCTGTTCAACGCGATCATCGAGGACCGCCCGGTCCCCGAGGAGGCGCTGGAGAACTTCAACTAGCCCGCCCGCGCGGCGGGCGGCCCGTCCGGCCGTCCGCCGCGTGAAAGCCGGGTCCGGGCGGCCTGGTCCGGCCGTTCGGCGCACGGGAGGCACCGGCGGCGCTACGCTCACGGCGACACCGCGCCGCGCAGGAGGACCGCCCGTGCAGCCCCTCACCGCCGACGACCCCGAGCACATCGGCGGGCACCGCCTGCTGGCCCGGCTGGGGCAGGGCGGCATGGGGCTGGTCTACCTGGCCCGCACGCCCACCCGCGCGGTCGCCGTCAAGGTCATCCTCGGCGAGGTCCTGCGCGACCCCTCCTTCCGCGACCGCTTCGCCCGCGAGATCGCGCTGGCCGAGCGGGTGCGCGGCCCCTACACCGCCGCCGTCATCGATGCCGACCCGCACGCCGGGCGGCCCTGGCTGGCCACCGAGTACGTGCCGGGTCCGTCGCTGCACGACGCGGTGGCCGAGGCCGGGCCGCTGCCCGAGCCGGCGCTGCGGGTGCTGGCGGCCGGGCTGGCCGAGGCACTGCGCTCGGTCCACCGCGCCGGGATCATCCACCGCGACCTCAAGCCGCCGAACGTGCTGCTGGCCGCCGACGCGCCCCGGGTGATCGACTTCGGCATCGCCAAGGCCGCCCACGAGTCCACCGCCACTCCGCTGACCCCCACCGGCGGCCTGATCGGCACCCCCGGCTACATGTCGCCCGAGCAGATCCTCGGCCACGAGCTGACCGAGCGCTCCGACGTGTTCGCGCTGGGCGGCGTGCTGTACTACGCGGCCACCGGGCGGCCGCCCTTCGGCACCGGCGACTTCCGCGCCGTCTTCCACCGCATCCTGGAGCAGCAGCCGTCCTACGACGGCCTGCCCGGCGCACTGCGCGAGCCGGTCGCCGCCTGCCTGGCCAAGGAGCCCGAGGGTCGGCCGGGCACCGGCGAGTTGCTCGACCTGATCGGTGACGTCGACCTGGCCGGAACGGCCGACTGGCTGCCCGCGCCGGTGCGCGAGCTGGCCGAGGCGGCCCGCCGCGAGCTGCGCGAGCGCAGCGCGGGAGCACCCCGGCCGCCGGTGCGGGCGGACCCGGAGCCGACGGCGGCGCCGCCGGACCCGGCCGCGCCGGATCCCGCGCAGTCCGCGTCCGCCACCGTGCCGTCCACGGCGGACGATGCGGACGCCCGCACCCTCGCGGAGCCCACCGCCCCGGGCACCCGGGCGGCGCCGACCCTGGCCGAGTCCACCCGGACGGCGCCGGCGACCCGCGCGGAGACGGCCGCCCCCGGCCGGACGGCCGGGCCCGAGGGCGGTGCGCCCGGTCGACCGACCGGGCCCGAGGCCGGTGTATCCGGACGGCCCGTCCGGCCGGGAGCCGCGCCGCCGGACACCGGCCCCGGCCCGGCCGACCGCCCAGGCGGCGCGGACGGCCGGGTGCCGCCGCCGCTGCCGCCGCGCCGCGCGCCGTGGCGCACCGTTGCGGCGGGCGCCGCCGTGCTGGCGCTGGCCGCGGCGGTGCTCGTGGTGTGGTCGCCCTTCGGCGCCGGCGCCCCGGACGGCGCCCCCGATCCGGTCGAGGCCGCGCACTTCGACGCGCACGAGGGCCACCTGACCACCTACACGATCGCTTCCTCACCCGATGGGGACCTGCTCGCCACCGGCGGTACGGACGGAGTGGTGCGGGTGTGGCGGACCGGCTCATGGGAGGAGGAGGCGGAGCTGACCGCGCACGGCGACTGGGTGCACACCGCCCGCTTCTCCCCAAACGGCGAGCTGCTGGCCACCGGCGGCCGGGACGGCCGGGTCCGGCTGTGGGACACCGGGGACTGGACGCAGACCGGCGAGCTGCGCCACGACAGCGCCGTGTACGCGCTCGCCTTCTCCCCGGACGGCGACCGGATCGCCACCGGCCTCGCCGAGAACGACGACGGAGCGGGTGCGGGCGCCGCCGTGTGGGGTCTGGAGTCCGGCGAGCGCGCCGCCCGGCTCGACGGCCACACCGACACCGTCCGGTCGGTCGCCTTCTCCCCCGACGGCCGCACGGTCGCCACCGGTTCGAGCGACGACACCGTCCGGCTGTGGGACGCCGGCAGCGGCGAGCAGCTGGCCGTGATCGACGACCATCCGGCCACCGTCGAGACCGTCGCCTTCTCCCCTGACGGCTCGCTGCTGGTCTCCACCGACAACGACGGCGCCGTGCTGGTCCACGACGCCGCCACCCGGGAGCGCGTCGCCCTGCTGTCGGGCCACACCGCGATGGTGGAGGCGTCGGCCTTCTCGCCGGACGGCACCCTGCTCGCCACCGGCAGCGACGACGAGACCGTCCGGCTGTGGTCCACCGACACCTGGGAGCAGCTGCACGTCCTGGACGCCGAGCAGCGCGGCTTCCTCGGCCTGCGCTCCGGCAGCCGCGTCACGGCGCTGTCCTTCTCCCCCGACGGCACCGGCCTGGCCGCGGGCGTGGAAGAGGGTGGGGTCCAGATCTGGCGGCTGACCGGGGACGAGGAGTCCTGAGCCTGGCGGCGGTCCGCTCCGGCCCCCCGCGCACGACGACGGCGGCGGCGCACCCGTCAGGGCGCGCCGCCGCCGGACCGTCCTCGCGGACTCAGAGGTTCTGCACGTCGGCCTGCTTGGCGCGGACCGCCTCGGCGGCCTCGCGCAGGCCCGCCAGCTCGGTGTCGGTGAGCGGGGTCTCCACGACCTCCTTGATCCCGCCCGCGCCGAGGCTGGCCTGCACGCCCAGGTACACGCCGGAGATGCCGAACTGGCCGTCGACCCAGGCGCAGACCGGGAAGACCGCGCCGGAGTCCTCGTGCACGGCCTTGGCCATCCGGGCCACCGCCGCCGACGGGGCGTAGTACGCCGAGCCGGTCTTCAGCAGCGCCACGACCTCGGCGCCGCCGTTGCGGGTGCGGGTGACCAGCTCGTCGACCTTCTCCGCGGGCAGCACCTCGGCGATCGGGCGGCCGCCGATCGTCGACTGCGAGGGGACCGGCACCATGGTGTCGCCGTGCGAGCCGAGGGTGAGCGCGCTGACCTGCGCCACCTCCACCCCGGCCGCCTGGGCGAGGTTGTCGGTGAAGCGGGCGGAGTCCAGCACACCGGCCTGGCCGATCACCCGCTCCCGGGGGAAGCCCGAGGCGAGCTGGGCCAGCGCCGTCATCTCGTCCAGCGGGTTGGACACCACCAGGATGACCGCCGAGGGGGCGTGCTTGGCGACGTTCTCCGCCACGCCGCGCACGATCTTGGCGTTCACCTCCAGCAGGTCCATCCGGCTCATCCCCGGCTTGCGGGGCAGGCCGGCGGTGATGATGACGATCTCGGATCCGGCGATCGCCTCGTAGCCCTCACCCGCCGGGGTGGTGGTGACGCCGGTGACCTTGGTCTCGAAGCCCTCGATGGGCCGGGACTGGTTCATGTCCAGCGCCAGGCCCTCGGGCTTGCCCTCGATGATGTCGGTCAGCACGACCTCTTCGAAGATGTCGTACTCGGCCAGCCGCTGCGCGGTCGTCGAACCGTAGAATCCGGCTCCTACAACGGTCACCTTGCCCTGACGAGCCATGGTCGGCGGGTCCCCTCACGTGTGAACTGGAAATGCGCGGTTTGGTTGCCGCTACGTTACGCCCCTGTCAAGCGGGGCTCAGGCCCGGGCCTTGCGCAGGTTCTCGTCCAGGGCGGCCAGGAACTCCTCGGTGGTGAGCCAGCTCTGCTCGCCCTCCACCAGCAGTGCGAGGTCCTTGGTCATCTTGCCGCTCTCGACGGTCTTGACGACGACGTCCTCCAGCTGGCGGGCGAAGCCGATGACCTCGGGGCTGCTGTCGAGCTTGCCGCGGTGCTCCAGGCCCCGGGTCCACGCGAAGATGGACGCGATCGGGTTGGTGGAGGTGGGCTTGCCCTGCTGGTGCTGCCGGTAGTGGCGGGTGACGGTGCCATGCGCCGCCTCGGCCTCCACGGTGCGGCCGTCGGGGGTGCGCAGCACCGAGGTCATCAGGCCCAGCGAGCCGAAGCCCTGCGCCACGGTGTCGGACTGCACGTCGCCGTCGTAGTTCTTGCAGGCCCAGACGTAGCCGCCCTCCCACTTCATCGCGGCGGCGACCATGTCGTCGATCAGGCGGTGCTCGTAGCTGAGGCCCTTGGCCTCGAAGTCGGCCTTGTACTCCGCCTCGTAGATCTCGGCGAACACGTCCTTGAACATGCCGTCGTAGGCCTTGAGGATCGTGTTCTTGGTGGACATGTACACCGGGTAGCCGCGGTCCAGGCCGTAGCTGAGGCTGGCGCGGGCGAAGTCCTCGATGGACTTGCGGTAGTTGTACATGCCCAGCGCGACGCCGCCGCCCTCGGGGAAGCGCGCCACCTCGATCTCGATCGGCTCGCCGCCCTCGTCGGGAGTGTAGCTGATGGTGACCGTGCCGGGGCCGGGCACCTTGAAGTCGCTGGCGCGGTACTGGTCGCCGTGGGCGTGGCGGCCGATGATGATCGGCTTGGTCCAGCCGGGCACCAGCCGGGGGATGTTGGAGACGATGATCGGCTCGCGGAAGACCACGCCGCCCAGGATGTTGCGGATGGTGCCGTTGGGCGAGCGCCACATCTTCTTGAGGCCGAACTCCTCGACCCGCGCCTCGTCGGGGGTGATGGTGGCGCACTTGACGCCGACGCCGTGCTCCTTGATCGCGTTGGCCGCGTCGACCGTCACCTGGTCGTCGGTGGCGTCGCGGTGCTCGATGCCGAGGTCGAAGTACCTCAGGTCGACGTCGAGGTACGGCAGGATCAGCTTGTCCTTGATGAAGGCCCAGATGATGCGCGTCATCTCGTCGCCGTCGAGCTCGACGACGGGCCCGGCTACCTTGATCTTTGGCATGGGTGCGTGGCTGTCCCTTCTCGCGGCGCCGTGGAAAGGACGTGCGGCGGCGCCGGTCGTGACTGTCTCGATGTCGAGATTACCGAAGCCGAGCGGCCGCCGGTCCGGGGCCCGCCCCGCGGAAGGGGGCCGCGTCCGGCGCGCGCACCGCGCCGACCTGCGCGGCTACTCGTTCAGGAACTCCCACAGCGGCACGGAGGCGCCGTACATCTGCGGGGCGACGAGCGCGAAGACGACCAGGCCGACCGCGAGCGCGACCAGGGTGGCGACGTCGACCCAGCGCTTGCGCACGGCCAGCATGCCGACCATCCGCTCCGGCAGCAGCGCGCGCAGGCCGGCGCCGAGGAAGAGGGCGGCGGCGACCAGCGCGGGGCCGCGGCGGAAGTGCGCCATGGCGACGATGATCAGGCCGGTGCCGACGCCGAGCAGCACCAGCAGGTAGGGGATCTGGGTGATCCAGTCCGGCACCCTGGGTCCGGCGGGACCGCCGTCGCCGGGGTCCTGGCCCCGCGCGCCCGCGCCCGTGTCGGGCGCACCGGTGTCGGACCGGCGCGCCGTGTGCATCACACCTACCGTGTTCTGGCTCACAGTGCCGCTCTCGTTCGCTCGGATGAGGGCTCGCCGGCCCGGCTCCGCCCGCGCCCGCCGGCGGGTCGGCGGCGCCCGGCTCATGCGGCCGGGCCTCCGCTGGACGAGTCTAAGGGAACAGCGCCCGGACGCACCGCAGGTCTCGGCGGACGCCGTGGCCGGGTCACGGCGGCGGAAGCGGCCGCCTCATGATCACGAAACCGCGTTATCACGAATTCGATCAGCCGGCAGTGCCTTGATCGATTTCCGCAGGCCATGATCGACAGGTCTTACCCCCGAGTAAGGGCGTAGAACCCTTGCGGTACGGGTAACCCGGTTGTCGGAGACAAATGCTTCAGTGGCGAGGGCGAGGGGCCGATGCAAGCGACGCCGACCGGTGGCCAGGACTCGACCCGCACAGCTGCCACCTCCGGCGCGCGCCGCACCGAGCGCCCCCCGCGGCCCCGTCCGGGCTGGGGCGGCTCCCTCGACGGGCCCTTCGTCCGGATCGAGGAGACCGGCGAGATGGTGCCGGTGACCGCCGAGGTCACCACGGTGGGCCGCGGCCGCGGCGTCGACATCCGGCTCACCGACCCCAGCGTCTCGCTCTTACACGCCGAGCTGGTCCGGCGCGGCCCGTACCTGTACGTGGTCGACCTCGGCCTGTCCAAGAACGGCACCCGGGTGAACGGCCGCCCGGTGGCGCGCCGGGTGCTGGAGGACGACGACGTCGTCAGCTTCGGCGCGGCCCGCTGCCGCATGGGCGGGCTGCCGCGCGAGGAGCTGAGCCCCGAGACGGAGATGCGCCGGGCCACCGCGCCCGAGCTGACCCGCCGCGAGCTGGACGTGCTCACCTCGCTGTGCCGCCCGGCGCTGTCGGACGAGGCCTTCGTCTCGCCCGCCACCGCCCGCGACATCGCCGAGGACCTGGTCGTCACCGAGGCCGCCGTCAAGCAGCACCTGCTGCGGCTGTACCAGAAGTTCCGGGTGCCCGAGGGCACCAACCGGCGCACCCGGCTGGCCAATGAGATCGTCGCCCTCGGCCTGGTCCGCCCGGTGCCGCCGATGCAGCACCGGGACCGCCAGGCCAGCTGAGCCGCGCCCGGCGGCGGCTCAGCCGCTGACCAGCCCAGCGCGGCGCTCGGCGGCCTCCACCACGTTGGCCAGCAGCATCGCGCGGGTCATCGGGCCGACGCCGCCGGGCATCGGGGCGAGGAAGCCGGCCACCTCGGCCACGCCGGGCGAGACGTCGCCGACCAGCCCCGCCTCGGTGCGGGTGATGCCGACATCGAGCACGGCCGCGCCCGGCTTGACCAGGTCGGGGGTGATCAGCCCGGGCACGCCCGCCGCGGCGACGACCACGTCGGCCCGCCGCACGTGGGCGGCGAGGTCGCGGGTGCCGGTGTGGCACAGCGTCACGGTGGCGTTCTCGCTGCGGCGCGACAGCAGCAGCCCCAGCGGGCGGCCGACCGTGATGCCGCGGCCGATCACCACCACGTCGGCGCCGTTGAGCATCACGCCGTAGCGGCCGAGCAGCTCCACGATGCCGCGCGGGGTGCACGGCAGCGGGCCGGGCCGCATCAGCACCAGCCGGCCGAGATTGGCGGGGTGCAGGCCGTCGGCGTCCTTCTCCGGGTCCATCCGCTCCAGCACCCGCGACTCGTCCAGGTGGCCGGGCAGCGGCAGCTGCACGATGTAGCCGGTGCACCGGGGGTCGGCGTTCAGCTCGTCGATGACGCTGTCGAGCCGCGCCTGGTTGATGTCGGCCGGGAGGTCGCGCCGGATGCTGGCGATCCCGACCTCCGCGCAGTCGCGATGCTTGCCGCGCACGTAGGCGTGGCTGCCGGGGTCGTCGCCGACCAGGACCGTGCCCAGGCCCGGCATCGCCCCGCGATCGCGGAGGGCGGCCAATCGCACCTTGAGATCTCCGCGAATGGACGCCGCGGTCGTCTTACCGTCCAGTATCTGAGCAGTCACGCGCCCATTGTGGCACCGGTGCCGCACCGCCCGCAGCGCCGGGGGCGGAGGCGGACCCGGCCTCAGCGGTAAGAAATGGCGGGTATTACGCTTGCAGACATGAGAATCACCGAAAAGGGTCAGGTCACCATTCCGGTCGAAGTCCGCAGGCGCCTGGGATTGCAACCGGGCGACGAGGTGGAATTCATCATCGAGGGGAATCGCGCCCGGATCGTGCGCGCCGCCTCCACTCCGCCCCGGGGCCGCCGGATCGTGAAGCGGCTGCGCGGCACCGGCGATGTCGACCTCAGCACCGACGAGATCATGGCGCTGACCCGGAATGGCTGACGGCGGCTCGACCGGCGCGACCCTGGTCGACTCCAGCGTCCTGCTCGATCTGATCACCGACGACCCCGAGTGGGGCGACTGGTCCGCGCAGGCGCTCGGCGACGCCGCCGACCAGGGCCCCCTGGTGATCAATCCGGTGATCTTCGCCGAGGTGTCGATGCGCTACACCCGCATCGAGGACCTGGACCAGGTGCTGCCGGAGGACGACTTCATCCGCTCCCCGATCCCCTGGGCCGCCTCCTTCCTGGCCGGCAAGTGCCTCGAACGGCACCGCCGCGAGGGCGGCGGCCAGGCGGCGGCGTCGGAGTTCCTGGTCGGCGCGCACGCGGCCGTCAGCGGCCTGCGCCTGCTCAGCCGCGAGGTCCGCCGCTACCGCGAGTACTTCCCGACGGTCCGCCTCATCGCCCCGCCCGCGTCCTGACCTGCCGGTCGGGGCGGGGCGGGGCGGACAGGGCCTAGCGCGCGACGCCCCGCCAGGCGTCGAGCAGCCGGGCGGCGGAGCCGCCCACGGGGCCGACGGCGTCGTGCAGCACCTCGGGGTCCACCGGGCGGGCGCCCGCGACGGCGGCCACGGCCTCGCCGGCGTCGGCGATGGTGGCCGAGCAGACGTCCAGCAGGTACCCGGGCACCTCCAGCGCCGGGTCTGTGCAGCCCACCACGGGCGCGCCGACCGCCGCGACCAGCGGGAAGACCGTGCCCGGGATGCCGATGGCCACCTCGGCGGCCGCCGCTGCCCGCACGGAGGGCACCGGGCTGATCTCGTAGTCGTCCCACAGGGACGGGTCCTCGCGCGGGTGCATGCCCACCACGATCCGGCGCCCCTCGGCGGCCAGCCGCGCGGCCGCGGCCAGCAGCAGCTCGGTGCCCGGCGCCGCCCCGCCCGTCGGGTCGGGCCGCGTCACGCTGGTCAGCACCAGCACGGTGCCCGGCTCGGGCCGCCACGGCGGCAGGCCGTCGGTCTGCGGCGAGCCGACCGCGAGCACCGGCCTGGCGGTGCCCAGGTAGCTGCGGAAGGCGCGCCCCTCGGCGGGCGAGGAGGAGGTGACCAGCCGCAGCCTGGGCCGCAGTCGCCGCGCCAGCGGCGCGGGCTCGGGCCGCAGGTAGGCCAGTGAGCTCGCGGCCAGCGGCAGCCGCCGCAGCGCGGCCGCGCACTCGGCGGGCCACTCCTCGGCGCCGGTCACCACCAGCAGGTCGGCGCCGCTCAGGTCGTCATCGAGGGTGCGCACCGGCACCGGGTCGCCCGGCTCGATCTCCGACAGGTCGGGGACCAGCTGGCGCAGCCGCCAGCCGCGCCGCTCCGCCTCCGCCAGCAGCGGCCGGACGTGGTAGGTGCCCCACGGCTCGTTGGTCGCGACCAGGATCTCGGGACGGGCCGGCGGGCGGCCGGCGGACGCGGCGGCCGGGGCGGCGGCCAGGGCGGCCAGCCCGGCGGCCAGCGCCCCGCCGAGTCCGGCCCGCAGCGCCGCGCGGCGCGAGGGACCCGGCGCGACCGGGCCGGTTTCGGAATCGGTGCTGGTAGGAGTCATGCCGGCGACGCTAGCGCCCAAGATCGACCAGCGGTGGAACGCCCGGCGACGATTCCCCCCAAGCCACCCCGGACCGGGACGTACCCGGCGGCGCGGCCGGACCGCACCGGGCCGGGCCGGGCCCGCTCGCCGGGGCCGCCCCCGCCGCCTGCGCGCGGACCGGAATTGCACCGCCATTCCGGCGGGTGGAGATCGTGAATTGCGCGGCCGTTCCGCCGTTCCGGCGATCAATGCGCCGCACCGGAATTGGCGATCTTCGCCACCGGGGCGGCGCGGCAGAGTTCACCAGGAGTTCACCGCGCGAATTCGGCCACCGATTCCGGCCGGACGGCACCCGGCCGCCCGTCCTCCGCCGGACCGCCTCAGCGCGGGGCGGCCGCCGCCAGCTCGTCCACGCTGCCCGCCATGACGGTGCGCAGGTGCCGGGTCAGGTGCTCGACCGGCCAGTCCCACCAGGCGACGGCGAGCAGCCGGGCGATGTCGTCCTCGCCGTAGCGGCTGCGGACGAGCCGGGCCGGATTGCCGCCGACGATGCCGTAGTCGGGCACATCGCCGACGACGACCGAGCCGGAGGCCACCACCGCGCCGTGGCCGATCCGCACCCCCGGCATCACCATGGCCCGGTAGCCCAGCCACACGTCATGCCCGACCACGGTGTCACCCCGCCCGGGCAGGCCGGTGATGAGGTCGGCATGCTCGGCCCAGGAACCGCCCATGATCGGGAACGGGAAGGTCGAGGGCCCGTCCATCCGGTGGTTGGCGCCGTTCATGATGAACCGCACCCCCTCGCCCAGCGCGCAGAACTTCCCGATGACCAGCTTCTCCGGCCCGTAGTGGTACAGCACGTTGCGGGTCTCGAAGGCGGTGGGGTCGTCGGGGTCGTCGTAGTAGGAGTACTCGCCGACCTCGATCAGCGGCGAGGTGACCAGCGGCTTCAGCAGCACCACCCGCGGCTGCTCCGGCATCGGGTGCAGCACGGTGGGGTCGGCGGGGACGAGGGGCACGGCGGGACGGCTCCAGACGGCTCGCCGGCGGCGAGCGTACGGAGTCCGGCCGGACGCCGCGCGCTCGCCGCCGGTGGAAACACTGCTAGTGGAAGAAGTGGCGGGTGCCGGTCAGGTAGAGGCTGACGCCCGCCTTCTCGGCGGCCGCCACCACCTCCTCGTCGCGCACCGAGCCCCCCGGCTGCACCACCGCGCGCACGCCGGCCGCGGTCAGCACCTCCAGGCCGTCGGCGAAGGGGAAGAACGCGTCGCTGGCCGCGACCGAGCCGCGGGCGCGCTCGCCCGCGCGGCTCACCGCGAGCCGCGCGGAGTCGACCCGGTTCACCTGGCCCATGCCCACGCCCACGGTGGCGCGGTCGGCGGCCAGCAGGATGGCGTTGGACTTCACCGAGCGCACCGCCCGCCAGGCGAACTCCAGGTCGGCCAGCACGGCGTCGCCGGCCGCCGGACCGGCCGCCAGCCGCCAGGCCGAGGGGCGGTCGCCGGGCGCGTCGACCAGGTCGGCCGCCTGGACCAGCACGCCGCCGCTGACCTCCTTGACCTCCGCCCGCCCGACGCCGACCAGCGGCGCGGCGCGCAGCAGCCGGATGTTCTTCTTCTGGGTCAGGATCTCCAGCGCCGCCTCGTCGAAGCCCGGCGCCACCACCACCTCGGTGAACACCTCGGCGATCTGCGCGGCCAGCTCGGCCGTGACGGCGCGGTTGGCCGCGATCACCCCGCCGTAGGCCGACACCGGGTCGCAGGCGTGCGCCTTGCGGTGCGCCTCGGCGACGTCGGCGCCGCTGGCGATCCCGCACGGATTGGCGTGCTTGACCACGGCGACGGACGGCGCCCCGAAGTCGTAGGCGGCGCGGCGCGCGGCGTCGGCGTCGACGTAGTTGTTGAAGGACATCTCCTTGCCGTGCAGCTGCTCGGCGCCGGCCAGCCCGCCGCCCTCGGCGTCGTCGGTGTCGGCCACGTACAGCGCCGCCCGCTGGTGCGGGTTCTCGCCGTAGCGCAGCACGGCGGCGCGGTGGGCCACCGACACGCGGGTGCGCGGCCAGCCGCTGGTGGCCGCGGTGGCGTCGGGCGCGTAGACCCCGGCGAACCAGGAGGCGACATCGGCGTCATAGGCGGCGGTGTGCGCGAAGGCACGCGCGGCCAGACCCTTGCGCTGGTCGAGGTCGAAGCCGCCGCCGCGCACCGCGTCGACCACCTCGTGGTAGGCGGAGGGCTCCACCACCACGGCCACACTGGCGTGGTTCTTGGCGGCCGCCCGGATCATCGCCGGGCCGCCGATGTCGATCTTCTCGACGCACTCCTCGATGGAGGCGCCCGAGGCGACCGTGGCGCGAAACGGGTACAGGTTCACCACGACCAGGTCGAACGGGGTGATGTCCAGTTCGGCCAGCTGTGCGAGGTGGCTGTCCTTGCGCCGGTCGGCCAGCAGCCCGGCGTGCACCCGCGGGTGGAGGGTCTTCACCCGCCCGTCGAAGCACTCGGGGAAGCCGGTGACCTCCTCCACCTGCACCACCGGCACCCCGGCGGCCGCGATACGGGCCGCTGTGGAGCCGGTGGAGACCAGCTCCACGCCCGCCTCGCTCAGCCCCTTCGCCAGCTCTTCCAGACCGGTCTTGTCGTAGACGCTGATCAGCGCCCGCGAGACCGCCTGCTGGGTCATGTCGTCCCCCTCGCCCCGGCCTCGCCGGGCGTCGTTCCGGCCGCGTCGCCACGGCGCGGCCGCCAGTCCACCCGGCGGCCCTCGATGCTCCACGACTCCGTCGCCAGCCGCCGCACCACCCGCACCAGCAGCTCGCGCTCGCGCTCCTTGATCCGCTCGTGCAGCCGCTCGGCGTCGTCGCCGTCCAGGACCGGCACCGCGACCTGGTCGATGACCGGCCCGGTGTCGACGCCTTCGTCCACGAAGTGGACGGTGGCGCCGGTGATCCGCACCCCGTAGGCGAGGGCGTCGCGCACGGCGTGGGCGCCGGGGAAGGCGGGCAGCAGCGCCGGATGGGTGTTGACCACGGTGTACCTGGCCAGCACCTCCGGGCCAAGGATACGCATGAAGCCCGCCGATACGACGAAGTCGGGGCGGTAGCCGTCCAGCACCCCGGCGAGCGCGCGGTCCCAGGCGGCGCGGTCGGCGAAGTCCTTGGGCCGGACCACGAATCCGGGCACCCCGGCCGCCTCGGCCCGCGCCAGGCCGCCCGTGCCGTCACGGTCCGCTCCGACGGCGGCTATCGTCACCTTGTAGGAGGGATCGGCCGCCGCGTCGAGCAGCGCCTGCAGATTGGTGCCCGATCCGGAGACGAGCGCCACGACCCGAGCCGACAGCATGACCCCCAGTGACGCGACGTGAGCGGTGCGCGAGCGGCGCGGGCGCGACCTCGGCCCGGGCCGCCGGCGTTTGTCGTCCGCCACGATATCCCGCCGGGTAACGTCGGCAGAAACCGGCCGCACCGCCCGGAACCGCAGACCAGACGTGAGGAGCCACCACGTGAGCCAGACGCCCACCGAGCCCCGGACCACGGGTCAGCCGCCCGCCGTCGACCGGGGAGGTCTGTGGGCGCTGCTGCTCTCGCTCGCCGGCCTGCTGCTGCCGCCCTACGGCGTGGTGCTTTCGGTGCTCGGCATCTACCAGGGCCGCAAGGCGCGGCTGCGCGCCAAGGACGAGGGCACCAGCGCGCCGTGGTCGGTGGCCAGCATGGTGCTGGGCGCCGTCGGCGTGCTGTGGGCCGCCATGGTCCTCGGTACCTCGCTGCTGATCTGGGACGAGAACGCCGCCTGGCAGCAGTGCCTCAGCCAGGCCAACACCGTCAGCGCCACCGAGGACTGCAACGTCGCCTTCCGCACCTCCATCGAGGAGCGCTTCGGCCTGGCGCCCGGCAGCTTCCCGTACCCGGCCCCGCGCGGCTGACCCCGCCCTACCCGGCGCCGCGGGCCCGCCCGGGGCGCTCCGGCTCCTCGTCGCCCTGCCAGGCGGGGCGGCCGCCGGTGTCGTCCAGGTAGCTGGCCGGGCTGTCCTCGTCGAAGACCACCCCTGAGCGGCCGGTGTCGCGTGCGGCGCCGGCCGGCTCGCCGTCGGGCTCGTCCATCTCGTAGCTGACCCCGTACAGCTGGGCGCCGTCGTCGTCGAACTCCTCGGCGGCGTCCCACACCTCCACCGGCGCGGCCTTGCGGCGGCGCCGGAAGACCAGCCAGTTGGCGATCCAGGCGGCGATGGCGGCCGCCACCCCCACCTCCAGCGCGGCGACCAGCCCCACCTGCCAGGGCGAGGGGCCGACCTCCGAGAGCCGCGCGGCGCCCAGCGGGCCGCCCGCGAAGGCGGCCAGCACCGCGCAGGCCGCCCCCGACAGCAGTCCGCAGGCGAAGCCCCACATCGGCGCCGCCTCGGTGACGACGGTCGGCGAGATCCTGATCACCTTGATCCCGCCGAAGACCCCCGCCACGAAGGGCGCCGCCAGGCTGAGCAGCGACAGCACCGGCGCCGGCCCGGAGTTGGGCAGCGCCGCCAGCATCGGGAACTGCGGCAGCGCGCCGAGGATGACCCCGGTCGGCGCCACCACGGTGGACTGGCCGATCGCGAAGCCGGGGCCGATCGCGTAGGACATGCCGAAGATGACGGCGTTGGGCAGGTAGGCCAGCTGGACCAGCAGCAGCAGGACGC
Source organism: Allonocardiopsis opalescens (assembly GCF_003002095.1). Taxonomy (GTDB): domain Bacteria; phylum Actinomycetota; class Actinomycetes; order Streptosporangiales; family Streptosporangiaceae; genus Allonocardiopsis; species Allonocardiopsis opalescens. Next base: position 58,630 of record NZ_PVZC01000013.1, read on the forward strand.
CGCCGACGACACCGGGGTCCAGGCTGGCGGTCAGCGACTGCGCCTCGCCGAAGTTCGCGATCAGCGCCGCGAGGTAGAGCACCGCCCCGGCGCCCAGCAGCAGCAGCGTGGACCACACGGTGCCGATCACCAGCGAGCGGGGCCGCTCCGGCATCAGCATCACCAGCCGCCGCCACGGGATGCGCTTGTCGATCGCGATCTGGTGGGTGACGCCCACGCCGCCCGCCACGAACGCGATCAGGAAGCCCGCGAGGAGGCCGGTGAACATGCTCGGCTGCACCGAGCCGGTCCGGGAGATCAGCGCGAGGGTGCCCGCGATGGCGCCGTAGGGGCCCGCGATGGCCAGCGCCGCCAGGCCGGCGCTGCGCAGCCGCGGCAGCTCGCAGCTGCCCGCCAGCCAGCGCCCCGACCGGTAGAGCAGCAGCCCGGGCAGCACCACCAGGCCGAGCGGGAGCATCCCGACCCCGCCGCCCGGGATGGCGAAGCCGACATGGTGCGCCACCAGCCAGCCCTGGGCGGCGGTGCGGAAGACGTCGGGCAGCCCGTCGCCGATGTTGGCGCCCGGCGCCGCGATCCAGCCGACCAGCGTCAGGGTCGTCAGCGTGGCCAGCCCCACGGCGGCCGCGCTGGCCGCCGCCATGCCGCCCGCCGTGAACAGCGGCCGGGGCGGGTCCTCGTCCGCACCGGCGCGCTTGCCTGGCTGCGGCGCGTCGGCCGGATCGGCGAGTACGGTCACAGCCCCCATGCTGGCAGCCGCACCGGGCGGATTTCCCGCTTTGGCCCGGCGTGTCGACCGGACCGCGCCGCGCCCGGGCACCGGGACGGGCCGCGGCGCCGCGCCGCGGACCCTCAGTCCGCGCCGTGCGTGCCCCACATCCGGCAGTTGTGGAACGAGGTGAACAGCCAGCCGCCGCCGTCGCGGACCGCCACCCGGGTCTGGACGGACAGGTCCTCGGGCCGGCACTCGGTGTCGCCGCCGCGCAGCACGCACACCCCCTCGGTGACCATCACCGCCACACCGGGCGCGGGCCACCGCAGGGTGGTCCGCCGCGGCGCGGACATCCGGGTGCCCGCCATGAAGCCGGCGAAGCCCTCGGTCATGCTCGCCGCCACGGCGGCGCGCCCCTCGATGTGCTCGCCGTTCACGGCCACGAAGTCGGCGTCCTCGGTGAAGGTCGCGGCGAAGGCGGGGCCGTCGCCGGCCGTCCAGGCCCGCTCCTGCCGCCGCACCAGCTCGTGCAGCGCCGCCTCGTCCTCGGCGCGCGCTGTACCGCCCGCCGCGTCCGTGCCGACCGCCGTCGTGTCGCCCATACCGCTCCCTCCGCCGTCGCGCACCTCCCACCGGTACCACGGGTCCGGCCGGCGCCGCGCCGGGGGTCGGTTTCGCCGTCGGGCACGGCGAAGGGGCGCCCGGCCGGTTGCCACCGGCCGGGCGCCCCCGGTACCGCCGTGCGCCGGGTCGGCGCGGTCAGCCGTTCTGGTAGATCTCGCGGGCGAGTTCGGCGGTTTCGGTGGGGGTCTTGCCCACGCGGACGCCGGCCTTCTCCAGGGCCTGCTTCTTGGCGGCGGCCGTGC
>NZ_PVZC01000014.1 GCF_003002095.1 Allonocardiopsis opalescens
GCACGGCCGCCGCCAAGAAGCAGGCCCTGGAGAAGGCCGGCGTCCGCGTGGGCAAGACCCCCACCGAAACCGCCGAACTCGCCCGCGAGATCTACGAGAAGCTCGGGCTCTAGCAGGCCGTTCGGGCCGGGCGGACCCTGTTCGGGACCGCTCGGTCCGAATTCGCGTGACCGCGGCCGCCCGGCGGAACGGCCGCACATCCGGCCCGCGTCATCCGCATTCCGGTACCGCTTTTCCGCGTTCTTGACATTTCCGCATTACCACCGCCCCCGGGCCGGCGCCGATCCGCCGGACCGGGGACCAGGGCGACGACCACGGGGCGCGACGCGTGCACCGGCCACCGCGCCCACCGGATGAGTGAAGCGAGGCACGAACCATCAGAGGGAGCCCCATGTCGCTGAGCGACCTGAAATACGACGTCAACCTGTCGATCGTCTTCACCGAACTGCCCCTGCTCGAACGCCCCGCCGCCGCCGCGGCCGCGGGGTTCGACGCCGTCGAGCTGTGGTGGCCCTTCGACACGAACCCGGTCCCCGACGACCAGGACGTGGACGCGCTGGTGAAGGCGCTCGAATCGGCTGGGACGCAGCTGGTCGGCCTCAACTTCATCGCGGGCGACATGCCCGGCGGCGACCGCGGCTGGCTGTCCAGGCCCGCGGACTCCGCCGGCTTCCTCGCCAACATCGAGGCGACGGTCGCCCTGGCCGAGCGCACCGGCACCCGCGTCCTCAACGCCCTGTACGGCAACCGGGTGCCCGGCGTGCCGGCGCGCGAGCAGGAGGACCTGGCCGTCGACAACCTGGCCATCGCCGCCCGCGCGGCGGCGCGCATCGGCGCGACCGTGGTGGTCGAGGCGCTGAACTCCTACGAGAGCCCCGACTACCCGATCGTCTCCACCGAGGCGGCGCTCGCGCTGATCGACCGGGTGCGCACCGAGGGCGGCGTCGACAACGTCGCCTTCCTGGCCGACCTGTACCACCTCGGCCGCATGGGCGAGGACCTGCACCAGGTCATCGCCGAGCACGCCGACCGCTTCGGCCACGTGCAGATCGCCGACATCCCCGGCCGGGGCCAGCCGGGGACCGGCGAACTCGACTTCACCGGCCTGCTCGGCGCCCTGGCCGCCAGCCCCTACCAGGGGCACGTCGGCCTGGAGTACAAGCCCCAGGGACCCAGCGCCGCCAGTTTCACCGGGCTGCCCGGCCACTCCTAAGGAGACTCTGACATGACCACGATCGGATTCATCGGCCTGGGCATCATGGGCGGCCCCATGGCCGCCAACCTCGTCCGCGCCGGATACGACGTCATCGGCTTCGACCTGGGCGCCGAGCGCCTGGCCAAACTGCGCGAGGACGGCGGCCGCGCCGCCACCAGCCTGCCCGAGGCGGTCGGCGAGGCCGACATCGTCATCACCATGCTGCCGGACTCCCCGGACGTCGAGGCCGTCGCCCTCGGCGAGGACGGCGTCATCGCCGCCGTCAAGCCCGGGACCCTCTACATCGACATGAGCAGCATCGCGCCGCTCACCGCCCGCCGGGTGGCCGAGGCCGGCGCCGCCGCCGGGGTGCGCACCCTGGACGCGCCGGTCAGCGGCGGCGAGCCGGGCGCCATCGGCGGCACGCTGTCCATCATGGTGGGCGGCTCCGACGCCGACTTCGAGGCGGCGCGCCCGGTGTTCGAGGCGCTGGGCAAGACCATCGTCCACGTCGGCGGGGCCGGCGCGGGCCAGACGGTCAAGGCCGCCAACCAGCTCGTCGTCGGCGGCACCTACGCGCTGGTGGCCGAGGCGCTGGTGCTGCTGGAGGCGTCGGGTGTGGACGGCAAGCGGGGCCTGGACGTGCTCGCCGGCGGCCTGGCCGCCAGCCGCATCCTCGAACTCAAGCGGCAGACCATGGTCGACCGGGAGTTCACCCCCGGCTTCCGGATCGACCTGCACCACAAGGACATGGGCATCGTGCAGTCCGCGGCACGGGCGGCGGAGGTCTCGCTGCCGATGGCGGGCCTGGTCGCGCAGCTGATCGCGTCCGCACGAGCCCAGGGGTACGGCACGCTGGACCATTCCGCGCTGCTGAAGGTCATCGAGAACCTGTCCGGCCGGTCGGAGGGCTGAGGTCAATGGAGCGAATTCCCTGCATGGAGGCCGTGGTCAAGGTCCTCGAATCCGAGGGCGTGGACACGGTCTTCGGAATCCCGGGCGCGGCGATCCTGCCGCTGTACTCGGCGATGCAGCACAGCGGCATCAAGCACATCACCGTCCGGCACGAGGAGGGCGGCACGCACGCCGCCGACGGCTGGGCGCGGGTCACCGGCAACGTGGGCGTCAGCATCGGCACCTCGGGCCCGGCCGGCACCAACATGATCACCGGCCTGTACACGGCGATGGCCGACTCCATCCCGATCATCTGCATCACCGGCCAGGCCGCCCGTGACAAGCTGCACACCGAGGCCTTCCAGGCCGTCGACATCGTCGAGATCGCCAAGCCCGTCACCAAGTGGGCGGTGCAGCTCAAGGAGCCGGCGCAGGCGCCGTGGGTCTTCCGCGAGGCCTTCCGGATCGCCCGCTCGGGCCGCCCCGGGCCGGTCCTGATCGACCTGCCGATCGACGTGCAGCGCGGCGAGTGCTACTACGACGCCGAACTCGACGGCCCGCTGCCGGTGGAGGTGCCCGAACCGCGGCCCGAGCCGGTGCGCGCGGCCCTGGAGATGCTGCTCACCGCGGAGCGTCCACTGATCCTGGCCGGCGGCGGCGTGGTCATCGCCGACGCCGACAAGGAGCTGCGCCGCCTCGCCGAGCACCTGCAGATCCCGGTGCAGGTCACCCTGATGGGCAAGGGCGCCTTCCCCGAGGACCACCCGCTGTTCGCCGGGATGGCCGGTATCCAGACCCAGCAGCGCTGGGGCAACGCCGCCTTCCTGGAGTCGGACCTGGTCCTGGCCGTCGGCGCCCGCTTCGGCGACCGGCACACCGGCGATCTCGACACCTACCGGCGCGGCCGCCGCTTCATCCACGTCGACATCGAGCCCACCCAGATCGGGAAGGTGTTCGAGCCGGAACTGGGCATCGTCGGGCACGCCCGCACCACCCTGGCCGCGCTGCACGAGCAGGCGGCGCAGATCGCCCCGGCCCGCGGCTCCTGGGCCTGGCCCGAGCGGGTGGCCGAGCTGCGCGACACGCTGCCGCGCCGCGACGACTTCGACGCGGTGCCGATCAAGCCGCCGCGGGTCTTCCGGGAGCTCAACGAGTTCTACGGCCCCGACACCACCTTCGTCACCGCCATCGGGCTGTACCAGATCTGGTCCGGCCAGTTCCAGCGCACCCAGCTGCCGCACCGCTACCTGGTGTGCGGCCAGGCGGGCCCGCTGGGCTGGGAGGTGCCCGCCGCGATCGGCGTCAAGGCGGCCTACCCCGAGCGCGAGGTGGTCGCGGTGGCCGGCGACTACTCCTTCCAGTTCCTGATGGAGGAGGTGGCGGTCGCGGCCCAGTACCGCATCCCCTTCGTCATCGTGCTGGTCAACAACGAGTACCTGGGCCTGATCCGCCAGGCGGAGCTGCCCTACGACATGAACTACGCCGTTGACCTGCACTACGCGGAGAACGGCGTGGACCACGTCAAGCTGATGGAGGCCTTCGGCTGCCCGGCGCGCCGGGTGACCGACCCGGAGAGCATCCAGCCGGCGCTGCGGTGGGCCAGCGAGGAGTCCGCCCGCGTGCAGCTGCCCGTCATGGTCGAGGTGATGGTCGAACGCGAGGCCAACGCCGCCATGGGGCAGTCCCTGGACGCGATCAAGGAGTTCGAACCGGTCCCCGAGCTGAGCCCGGCCGTCTTCGAGACCGGCTGAACCGCTCCGCCCTCCGTCATGAAAGCTTTGACCCATCCGTCCCCCTCCGGAGGATGACATGGCCCTGCAACTCAAGCCAGGCACGTCCTGGTCCGAGACCTACGACAAGGCGATCGCCGCCGCCCCCGAGGCCTTCGACGCCGACCGGGTCAACAACTACTGGGGCGGCCGCTGGCACACCGACGGCGAGCCCAGGCCCGCGACCTCGCCCATCGACGGCACCGAGATCGCCGGTCCGCCGATGCTGTCGCGTGCGGCCGCCGAGGAGGCGGTGCGCGCCGCGACCCAGGAGCACGAGCGGTGGTCGCGGCTCCCGCTCGCCGAGCGCAAGCAGCGCGTCAGCGCCACGCTCGACGCCTGGGAGGCGCACCGCGACCTGCTGTCCATGATGCTGGTCTGGGAGATCGGCAAGCCCTGGCGGCTGGCCACCCAGGACGTCGACCGGGCCATCTCCGGCGTGCGCTGGTACGTCGAGGAGATCGACCGGATGATGGACGGCCGCGTCCCGCTGGAGGGGCCGGTCAGCAACATCGCCAGCTGGAACTACCCGATGAGCGTGCTCGCGCACGCCATGGCGGTGCAGGCGCTGGCCGGCAACGCGGCCATCGCCAAGACGCCGACCGACGGCGGCCTGGCCTGCCTCACCCTGGCCACCGCGCTGGCCGCCCGGGAAGGGCTGCCCTTCACCCTGGTCAGCGGCGGCGGCCGCGAGCTGTCGCCTGCGCTGGTGCAGTCCCCGCACATCTCCTGCGTGTCCTTCGTCGGCGGCCGCGACGCCGGCGCCCAGGTGGCGACCGCCCTCACCGACCTGGGCAAGCGGCACATCCTGGAGCAGGAGGGCCTGAACTGCTGGGGGGTGTGGGAGTACAGCGACTGGGAGACCCTGGCCGGCCAGGTCCGCAAGACCTACGACTACGCCAAGCAGCGCTGCACCGCCTACCCCCGCTTCATCGTGCAGCGCTCGCTGTTCGACCAGTTCCTCGCCGCCTACCTCCCGGCCGTCGCGTCGGTGCGCTTCGGCCACCCGCTGGCCGTCGAGAACCCCGACGACCCGCTGCCCGAACTGGACTTCGGGCCGCTGATCAACGACGCCAAGGCCAAGGAGCTGTCCGAGCAGGTCCACGACGCGATCGTCGGCGGCGGCGTGCCCCTGTACCGGGGCACCGTCGACGACGGCCGCTTCCTGCCCGGCCAGGACACCCGCGCCTACGTGGCGCCGGTGGCGATCCTGGAGCCGCCGCCCTCCTCGCCGCTGTTCCACGCCGAGCCCTTCGGCCCGGTCGACAGCATCGTGGTGGTCGACACCGAGGCCGAGCTGCTGGCCGCGATGAACGCCAGCAACGGCGCGCTCGTGTCCACTCTGTCCTGCGATGACGAGGCGACCGCCAAGCGGCTGGGCCGCAGCGTGCGCGCGTTCAAGGTCGGCATCAACAAGCCGCGCTCGCGCGGCGACCGCGACGAGCTGTTCGGCGGCGTCGGCGACTCCTGGCGGGGCGCCTTCGTCGGCGGCGAGCTGCTGGTGCGGGCGGTCACCCAGGGCCACTCCGCCGAGCGGCTGCCCGGCAACTTCCCGAACTACACCCTTCACCCGGAGTAGCTGCTCCGAGCGGCCGGGCAGCAGCGGCCGCGAAAGGTTCCCGGTCCGGGAGCCGCACCTCATCACAACAGATAAGGATGCGGAGCGCCGGCCGGTGCGCGCCCCGAACGCCTTCGGGCGGGAGGGGCGCCGCCGGCCGCCGTGCATCCACGACACGCCGGACGACTGCCCGCCCGGCCGAGAGAGGCAGAGAGCACCGTGCCCGAGTACCTGGACGCCCTCGAAACGGTCATCGCCGACGTCGTCGCATCCGACGCGCCGGAGGTGGACAAGGAGGGACGCTTCCCCGAGCGCGGTGTATCCGCGCTGAAGGCGGCGGGAATCCTCGGACTGACCACCTCACCCGATGTCGGCGGCGGCGGAGGATCGCTGCGCGACGCCGCGCGGGTGATCGAGCGCCTGGCCGGAAACTGCGGCTCCACCGCCATGGTGGTGCTGATGCACTACGCGGCCACGGCCGTCATCGAGGCCCACGGCCCCAAGGACGTCCGCGAGGCCATCGCCTCCGGCGGCCACCTCACCACCCTCGCCTTCTCCGAGGCCGGGTCCCGCAGCCACTTCTGGGCCCCCGGCGGCAGCGCGACCGCCGACGGCGGCGACATCGTCCTCAATGCCGCCAAGAGCTGGGTCACCTCCGCCGGAGCGGCCGACAGCTACGTCTGGTCCAGCAGGCCGGTGGCCGCCCCCGGCCCGATGACCCTCTGGCTGGTCCCCGCCCGCACCCCCGGCGTCCAGGTCGCCGGGCCCTTCGACGGGCTCGGCCTGCGCGGCAACGACTCCCGCCCGGTGCGCGGCACCGGCGTGCGGATCCCCGCCACCGCGCGGCTCGGCGAGGACGGCGCCGGACTCGACATCGCCCTCGCCGCCGCCCTGCCCTGGTTCCTGGTGCTCAACGCCGCGTTCAGTGTCGGCCTCTGCGAGGCCGCGGTCGCCGAGGCGACCCGGCACGCCACCGCCACCCGGCTGGAACACCTCGGCCAGACCCTCGCCCAGCAGCCCGTCACCCGCGACGAGCTGGCCCGGCTGCGCAACGCCACCGACACCGCCCGCGCCTTCCTGGCCGACACCCTCGACGCCCTGGAGCAGAGCCGCCCCGACGCCACCCTGCGGGTGCTCCAGGTCAAGGCCGTCGCGGGGGAGACCGCGAGCGAGGTCACCGACCAGGCGCTGCGCCTCGGCGGCGGCGCCGCCTTCCGCAAGGAGCTCGGCGTCGAGCGCCGCTTCCGCGACGCCCGCGCCGCCCGCGTCATGGCGCCCACCACCAGTGCGCTGCGCGACTTCGTCGGCCGCGCCATCACCGGGCAGCCGCTCTTCGACGAGCCCGCCGGGGAGCAGGCGTGAGCGTCCCCGACGCGCTGCTGATGGGCGCGGTCGCCTACGACCCCAAGGTCGTCACCATCTGGGAGGGCTTCCGGCGCCGCCTCAACGCCACCGGCGTGCCCTTCGACTACCTCCTGTACTCCACCTACGAGCGGCAGGTCGAGGACCTGGTGGCCGAGCGGATCCACGCCGCCTGGAACTCCCCGCTGGCCTGGATCCGCGCCGAACGCCTCGCCGCGGCGGCCGGCCGGACCGTCACCGCCGAGCTGATGCGCGACACCGACCGCGACCTCACCTCCGTGGTGCTGGTGCGCGCCGACTCCCCGGCGCGGACTCCGGCCGACCTGGCCGGCGCCACTGTGGCGGTGGGCGCGGTCGACTCGCCGCAGGCCACCCTCATCCCGCTGGCCCACCTGGCCGAGGCGGGAGTGGAGGTGAAGGTCCGCCGCTTCGACGTCGGCGTCGGCCTGCACGGCGACCACATCGGCGGCGAGCGCGACGCGGCCCGCGCCCTGGCGGCGGGCGAGGCGGACGCGGCCTGCGTCATCGACGCCAACCAGCTGCTCTTCACCAGGGAGGGCACCCTCCCGCCGGGATCGGTGCGGGTCCTGGCGCAGACCGAGCGCTACGACCACTGCAATATGACGGTCGTCGACACCGCCCCGCGCTCCCTGGTGGACCCGTTCATCGCCGCGCTGCGCGCCATGTCCTACGCCGACGCCGCCGTGCGTCCGCTGCTGGACCTGGAGGGCCTGACGTCCTGGGAGCCGGGCCGCACCGACCGCTACGCCGCCCTGGCGCGCGCCGTCGACCGCTTCGGCTTCTACGGCGCCGACGGGACGGTCACCGCGGCGGAGTACCGGCCGTGACCCCCCGCCCAGGGGGCGGGGGAGCCGCGTCCGGCCGGGTCGACCTGGCCGGGCTCGGCTTCACCGACGGCGCCGACCTGCTGGTGCGGCGGGCCCTCGCGGGCCTGCCGCCCGGCGGGCGGCTGCACGTGTCCGGGCGGCACCCAGAACTCCGCGTCCACCTCGGCGCCTGGTGCCGCGGCGCCGGGCACCGGCTGGAGGACCCCGAGCCCGACCCCGGCGGCTCAGGGGCGCCGCCCAGCGACGCGGCCGTCGCCGTGGTCGTCAAGGGCCGCCGCGACGACGACCGCTGGTTCGGCGCGGTGCGGGCCGGCTCCGCGCACGGCGTGGTCGACCGGCCGCCCGGCAGCTGGGGGCTGGCCGCACGCGGCGCCCTGATCGAGGCCGGCGGACCCGAGGTCCACTTCGACGTGAACGAGCGCGAGGTGGTCTGGGCCGACGCGGTCGCGCGGATGTACGCGCACGCCGCCTCCCGGCAGTGGGACCCGGCCACCGCGGTGGACTGGAGCTCGGCCGCCGGGCTCGACCCCGAGATCGAGACGGCCGTCGTGCAGCTGATGACCTACCTGGTGGAGAACGAGCAGGCGGCGCTGATCGTCCCGGCCCGCTTCCTCGGCCGCATCCACCCGCACTTCCGCGAGGTCGTGCAGCTGCTGTCGGTCCAGGTCGCCGACGAGGCTCGGCACATGGAGGTGTTCAACCGGCGCGCGCTGCTGCACCGCGACCGGCTGGGCACCTCCTCGGCCGGCGGCCGGGCCTCGCTGCTCACCCTGGTGGAGGAGACCGACTTCTCCATGGCCTCCTTCCTGCTCTCCGTCCTCGGCGAGGGCAGCTTCGTGGACCTGCTCGCCTTCCTGCACACCTACGCCCCCGATCCGGTCACCCGCCGGATCGCCTGGCTGGCCATGCAGGACGAGCGCCGCCACGTCGCCTTCGGCGTCGCGCACCTGCAACGGCAGGCCGAGCAGGACCCGGCGCTGCTCGGCCGGCTGCGCGGGGCCATCGAGCGCCGCCACGACGCGCTGGCCGACACCGCCGGGCTCAACGACGACGTGTTCGCCTCGCTCGTCGTGCTAGCCGCCGGGGAGTGGACCCCGGCGGCCATCGCGGCGGGCGGCGAGCGGGTCCGGCGGCTCCAGCACGCCATGGACGACGGGCGGCGCCGCCGCCTGGTCCGGCTCGGCTTCCCGCTCGACGAGGCGGCCGAACTGTCCGCCCTGCACACTCGCAACTTCATGTGACCGCGCCCGGCGCGGCCCCGCGAGGGCCGCGCCGGGCGGGCCGCGGACACCCCCTGGAACGGCCCCCGCGGCGCGGCCGCGGGGGCCTGGAGAGGACCCCTCATGTCTGTGGTGAACGAAAGGGTGCGGCCGCCCCGGCCCGCCCCGTCCCTGCTCATCCTCGGCGCCGCGGTGGCGCTGCTGTGCGTCGCCCTGGTCACCTGGTCGAAGTGGTGGCCCTACGTCTTCCGCACGATGGACATCGCCGCGACCGGCGCGGTGGGCGACCCGATCCTGGCCGGAGCGGCCGGCGGGGCCGCCGGCACCCATCCGATCGCCGCCGGCTGGGACTTCGCCGTCACCTACACGCTGGCGGTGTGGAAGGCGCTGCTGACCGGACTGGTCATCGCGGCCGCCATCGACGCGCTGCTGCCGCGCGCCTGGCTGCTGCGGCTGATGGGCGACGGCCGCCGCCCGCTGCGCTCCACCCTGACCGGCGCGCTGCTCGGCCTGCCGACCATGATGTGCACCTGCTGCGCCGTGCCGGTCACCGCGGCGATGCGCCGCCGGGGCGTACCGGCCGCCGCCGCCTTCGGCTTCTGGACGGCCAACCCGATGCTCAACCCGGCCGTGCTCGTCTTCTGCCTGCTGGTGCTGCCCTGGGAGTGGACGGCGGTGCGCTTCGCCGCGGGCGTCGCCATGGTGCTGTGCGTCGCCGCCGTCTTCGCCCGCTCCCGCGAGAGCGTGCCCGAGCCGGACGGGACCGCGCGCGGGGCGGCCCTGCCCGCCACCCCAGCCGGCGAGCCCGGGCCCGCCTCCGCCGCCGACGCGCTCCGCCGCTTCGCCCGCACCTTCACCCGGATGGCGCTGATCCTGATCCCCGAGTACCTCGGCATCATGTTCCTGATCGGCGTCGCCCAGACCTGGGTCAGCCCGGCCGACTGGGGCGCCTGGGCCGCCGGCGCGGTCGTGCTCGCCGCGCTGGCGGGCGCGCTGCTGGCCGTGCCGACCGCGGCGGAGATCCCGGTCGCGCAGGGCCTGTACCACGCGGGCGCCGGGCTGGGGGTGGTCGGCGCGCTGCTGGTCACCCTGCCGGCGCTCAGCCTGCCCGCCCTCATCATGCTCAGGCGCGCGGTGCGCCCGCGTGAACTGCTGCTGCTCAGCGCGGCGGTGGTCGCCGTCGGCATCGCCTCGGGCGGTGCGCTGGCGCTGCTGGCCGGCTGAGCCGCCGGACGCGCGGGCCGGCGGCCCGCGCCGGAGGGCGCCGCCTGCCCGGGCGGGTCAGGCGGCGCCCAGGAAGCCGCGCAGCGCCGGCATCAGCCGCGGGTCGCGCAGCACCGCGGTGTGCGAGCAGTCCGGGTACACGATCACGTCGCTGTCGGGGACGCGGTCGCAGATCGCGCGGGCGTCGTCGAGCGGGTAGAAGGCGTCGTGCTTGGCGGCCACGACCAGGGTCGGCGCGGAGATGTCCGGCAGCCGGTCGAACAGGTCGGCGGCCACCTCGGCGCGCAGCATCGCGGCCAGGCCGGCGGGGTCGTCCGGCGCCCCCTCGACCAGCCACATCAGCCGGGCCAGCGCCAGCCGGAGCGGGCGCGCCGCCACGGTGGGCCGCAGCACCGGCTCGGCCGCGCACGGGCGGCCGGCCGCCACATTGTCGGCGTAGGCGGCGGTCAGCTCGCGGCCCAGCGGCCCCAGCCGGCAGGCCGTGCCCATCACCGCCAGCCGCGCCACCACCCCGGGGTGGTCGGCGGCCAGCTGCTGGGCGGCGATGCCGCTGGTCGACAGGCCCAGCACCGGGACCGGCCGGTCGAACAGCTCCCGCAGCGCGTCGGCGTGGTCGGCGGCGATGTCGGCCATGGTGGCGCCCTTGCCGAGCCCGGGGCGGCGGCCCAGGGCGTACACGGTGAACGCGTCGGCCAGCGGGCGCAGCATGGAGCGCTCCTCCGCCAGCCGGCCGAGGCCGGTGGGGTTGCGGTCGGTCGCGACCGCCGTGCGCAGCCATACGACCGGAGGGCCGGAGCCGAGGGAGGTGTAGGCGATCCCGTTGCTGGTGGTGCCGGCGCGCGGCGGTGTCGCCGTGGAGGTCATGGGGGTATCCAGCTTCTCGACGGGCCGGATGCGGTACTTCTCGCGGGCGATCATCCGGCGGACCGCAGACGAGGGTAGCCCGTCGAATCACCGGAGGGCCGCAATCTTGACGCGGCGTTAACGAGCACGAAACCGGACAACCGGCTTGGTAACACAGCGTGTCGAAACCATTGTGACCTGCGACGGGGCGCCGACCGGCCCCGAAGCCGGCCGCGACCCCCGCGCCACGGTTTCCCCGGGGCATCCGGATACGGAAGGATGGACCCCCGCAGGGCGGTCGTTCCAGGGCATCCCGCGCATCGACCTCGATCGAATCGAATTCGCGATCTAGGCCACAGGGACCGGCCCCGTGCACTAACGTTCCGTGTCCGTGGACTATCGTCAGGTAGCTGAGCGCTGACGGCACGCGAACCGACCTCCGGAACAGTGAAGGCGGAATCATGACGCAGGCTCGAACCCGCGGCGTCAGCAGCAGACCAGTCGCCACGCGGCTGCGGCGCCTGGTGCTGATCCCCGGACTCGCCCTGCTGGCCGTCTGCGTCATGGTGGCGGGCGCCTTCGGCTACGCCGGCCTCGCCCAGCGCTCCACCGCCACCGGAGTGCAGAGCGCCGCGGTCGCGGCCGAGCGGGTGCTGCACGCCGTCGTCACCGAGCGCGGCGCCACGATGCGCGCCCTGGCCGGCGACGACACCGCCGCCGGGGAGCTCGACGCCCACCGCGCCGCCACCCAGGCCGAACTCCAGGCCTTCACCGCGGCGGCGGAGCCGCTCACCGGCCACCCCTCCGAGCGGGTGGGCGAGGCGGCCGGCGGCTTCCTCGCCGCGCTCGCCGTGCTCCCGCGCGTCCACGAGCAGGTCGACGGCGCCGGCTCGGGCGCCGAGGAGGCGGCCGAGCGCTTCACCGACTACAACGGCGTCGTCGACAGCGGCCTGAACCTCTTCACCACCCTGGGCGCCGAGGCGCCGGCCGGGCCTGCGGCCGCCGAGGCGATGTCGGCCGCCGCCCTGCTGGGCGCCGCCGACCAGCTCGCGCGGGCCGACTCCGTGCTCGGCGCCGCCCTGGTCCGCGACGAGCTGACCGGCGCGCAGCGCGACCAGTTCGCCCGGCACGCGGGCGCCTACCGGGGCCAGGTGCACCGCATCGCCCCCGCCCTCGGCCAGGCGCCCGCCGTCCAGGCCTACCAGGACCTGGTGACCGGCCCGGCCTGGCCGGAGCTGGCGGCGGTGGAGAGCACGGTCATCGCCGACGAGGTCGAGGTCACCGTCGACGCGATCACCGGCGAGGAGCAGCGCGATCTCGCCCCGCCCGTCTCCGAGCAGGAGTGGGCCGACGCCGTGCTGCCGGTCCGCGACGCGCTGGACACCCTCGCCTCCCAGCAGGTGGCCGCCGCCGGGGCGAGCGGGGTGGCCGCCTCCGACGGCACCTTCACCGCCGGCGCCGTCGCCAGCGGCATCGCGCTGCTGCTCGCGATGGCCACCATCGTCGTCTCGCGCCGCAACGCGGGCGCCATCCGGCGCCAGCTGATCCGGCTCCGCGACGACAGCGCCATCCTGGCCGACCACCGCCTGCCCTGGATCGTCCGGCGGCTGGAGCGCGGCGAGAAGGTCGACCTCGACGCCGACGTGCAGGAGCTCGACTTCGGCTCCGACGAGGTGGGCGAGGTGGCGGCGGCGCTGAACTCCATGCAGCGCACCGCCATCAACGCCACCATCAAGCAGGCCGAGACGCGTGAGGGCGTCAGCAAGGTCTTCATGAACATCGCGCACCGCAGCCAGGCGCTGATCCACCGCCAGCTGGTGCTGCTGGACAAGCTGGAGCGCGAGCAGGAGGATCCCGACCACCTCAAGGAGCTGTTCCAGCTGGACCACCTCGCCACCCGCTCCCGCCGCAACGCCGAGAACCTGATCATCCTCGGCGGTGTGCAGCCCGGCCGGAAGTGGCGCAAGCCGGTGCCGCTGGTCGACGTGCTGCGCGGCGCGATTTCTGAGACCGCCGACTACGTCCGGGTCAAGCTGCGCCCGGTGCCCGAGGTCGCGCTCACCGGCCAGGCCGTGGCCGACGTCATCCACCTCGTCGCCGAGCTGGTCGAGAACGCGGCCGCGTTCTCGCCGCCGCACACCCGCGTCGAGGTGCACGCCGAGCAGGTGCCCAAGGGCGTCGCGGTCGAGGTCGAGGACCGTGGGCTCGGCATGACCGCCGAGGAGTACGTCAAGGCCAACGAGACCCTCGCCAACCCGCCAGAGTTCGACGTGCTGGTCCTCACCGAGGACTCCAGGCTCGGACTCTTCGTGGTGGCGCGGCTGGCCGCCAGGCACGGCATCGCGGTCCGGCTGCGCAGCTCGCCCTACGGCGGCACCCAGGCGGTCGTCCTGATCCCCTCGGAGCTGGTCGAGGCCCGATCCTCCGCCCCGGCGGGCGCCGCCCGGGCCGCCACCCAGCGCGCCGCGGCCACCGCCGAGGGCGGGCGCAACGGGCGCGAGCCCGTCCGGCCCGCCGGGCGCCGCGACGCCAGCATCGTGTCCATGCGCGGCCAGCGCGGCACCGCGACCGAGGGCGCCGACACCGCGGCGGTGCCCGCCGTCCCGGCCGCGAGCCCGGCGAGCAACGGCGCCGCGGCCGGCAGCGGCCAGCGCACCGCCCCGGCGGCCTCCCGGCCGCCGGCCCCGGCCGCCCCCTCGTCGGGGCCCGGGCGCTCGGGCACCGCCCCGCCGCCGCCCGAGACCGACCCGTCGGGCCGGCCGAAGCTGCCGCAGCGGCGCCGCCAGGCCAGCCTCGCGCCCCAGCTGCGCGAGGACACCTCCACCCTGGCGGCCCCCGTCGCCCCCGCGCCCGAGGAGTGGGACCGCACCCCGGCGCAGATGCGCGACCTCATGTCGGCCTTCCAGCGCGGCTCCATCCGGGGCCGCGAGGCGAGCCTGCGCGAGGCCGACGAGACTCCGGCGACCGGCACCCCCGCCTTCACCGCAGACGACGCGCTGACCGACAGCGCTACCGCCGACGCGGGCACGCCCGGGAACGAGCCCGAGCGCCCCGCCGCGGCACGGCAGGACCCGGGCGCGACGGAGCGCACCGGGTCGCCGTCGGAACCCACCACAGGTCCGTCCGGACCCCCCGGGACGAACGATGCCGCTGCGCAGCCGTCCGGCGGGACCGGGCCGGCAGCGCAGAACTGAACAGCTGAAGGGGTCGAACATGGTCGAACAGGGCAAGGCCGCAAAGGATCTGGACTGGCTGCTCGACGACATGCGCGAGCGCGTGCCCGGCGTCCAGCACGCCATCGTGCTCTCAGCGGACGGCCTGCTCATCGGCAGGTCCGCCAGCCTGTCCCGCGAGGACGGCGAGCACCTGTCCGCGATGGCCTCCGCGTTCCAGAGCCTGGCCAGGGGCGCGGGCCGGCACTTCAGCGGCGGGGCGGTCCGGCAGACGGTGGTGGAGATGGAGCAGGCATTCCTGTTCGTCACCGCCGCCGGCCACGGCGCCTGCCTCGCGGTCCTGGGCGCCGAGCACGCCGACGTCGGCATGATCGCCTACGAGATGAACCTGATGGTCCGCCGCGTGGGGCAGTCCCTCGCCTCGATGCCCAGGGTCGCGGCGGCGGGCGCGGCGGCCGGGAACGCCGCGCCGCTGTCATGATGACGCGCGGCGACTCGTCGTGGTTCGACGAGGCCGCAGGCCCGCTGGTGCGCCCCTACGCGGTGACCGGCGGGCGCACCCGGTCGGGCCGCACCGAGTTCGACATGATCAGCCTGGTCGTCGCGGCACGCACCGAGACCGACCGCAGGACGCTCGACCCAGAGCACCTCACCATCCTCTCCCTCTGCCGGCAGCCGATCTCCGTCGCCGAGCTCGCGGCGCAGCTCGACCTGCCGATGGGGGTGGTGAAGGTGCTCCTCGGCGATCTGCTGGACCGGGGCGACATCCTCGCCCGGGCTCCCGCCCCCGTCGCCCGGCTCCCCGAACTGAACGTACTCCAGGCGGTTCTCGATGGCATCAGCAGACTCTGAGACGACGGCCGACACCCCCCGGTCGGCCGACGAACTCCCACTGGCGGTCAAGCTCCTCATCGCGGGCGGCTTCGGCGCCGGCAAGACCACCCTGGTGGGCTCGGTCAGCGAGATCACCCCGCTCAACACCGAGGAGGTGATGACCGAGGCCAGCCTCGGCGTGGACGACGTGGCGGGCGTGGAGGCCAAGACCACCACCACGGTGGCGCTGGACTTCGGCCGGATCACCATCAACGACGGCGTGGTCCTGTACCTGTTCGGCACGCCGGGCCAGGAGCGGTTCTGGTTCATGTGGGACGAGCTGTGCCACGGCGCGCTCGGCGCGGTGGTGCTCGCCGACACCCGCAGACTCGAGAGCTGCTTCCCCTCGGTGGACTTCTTCGAAGGGCGCGGCATCCCCTTCGTGGTGGCGGTGAACCAGTTCGACGGCGCCCACCACTACACGACCGACGAGGTGCGCGGCGCCCTGGACGTCGGCGACGATCTTCCCGTGGTGCTGTGCGACGCGCGTGAGCGCGAGTCGGGCAAGGAGGTGCTGCGCTCGCTGGTGCTGCACGTCATGAGCCGGATGGGCGCACCCGCCGCCGCGACGGGCTGAGCGCCGGACCTAGGGCGGGCCGAGCCGGCTGGCGGCGTACAGCGCCAGCCGGGTGCGGTCGCGCAGGCCGAGCTTGCGCAGGATGCTGGAGATGTGGTTCTTGACGGTGCCCTCGGTGATGAACAGCCGGCGGGCGATCTCGGCATTGGCCGCGCCGGTGCCGACCAGCCGGGCCACCTCGCGCTCCCGCTCCGACAGTTCGGCGCCGCCGCCCGCCTCGGCCGCCGGGCCGGGCGCGGGCTCCGCCGGCGCGCGGCGCAGCGCCGCCACCACCCGCGCGGCGGCCGGACCGCCCAGCACGGTCTCGCCCCGCGCGGCCTTGGCGATGGCGGACACCAGCTCCTCGGGCGGGGTGTCCTTGAGCAGGTAGCCCCGGGCGCCGGCGCGCAGGCCGCCGAAGATGTACTCGTCCTCGTCGAAGGTGGTGAGGATCAGCGCGGCCACCTCCGGATGCGCCTCGCCCAGCCGCCGCACCAGCTCGATCCCGTCCATCCGGGGCATCCGGGCGTCCACCAGGGCGACGTGCGGGCGGGTACGGGGGACGGCGGCCAGCGCCTCGACGCCGTTGGCGGCCTCGCCGACGACCTCGACCGAGTCCTCGATCTCCAGCAGCTTCCGCAGCCCCTGCCGCATCAGCACCTGGTCGTCGACGATGAGGACGCGCACCGGCGCGCTCACCGCGCCGCCGTTCCGGCCGCCGCGGGCCGCTCCGCCGGTGCGTCGGGCGGGGCGGCCACCGGTACGGTGACCCGCAGTTCGAAGCCGCCGCCCTCGGGGTGCGCGGTGGCGACGGCGCCGCCCGCGCTCTCGGCCCGCTGCCGCAGGCCAGACAGGCCGAAGCCCGCCTCGACGGCGTCGGGGTCGGCGCCGCCGCCGTCGTCGGTGACGGTGAGCCGGGCGGCGGCGGGGGAGAAGGCCAGCTCGGCGCGGACGTGCGCGGCGCCGGAGTGGCGGGCGGCATTGGTCAGCCCCTCCTGGAGCGCCCGGTAGAGCAGCAGTTCGGCCTCCTCGGACAGGCCCGGGTCGGTGCCGGTGGTACGGAAGGAGACCTCCATGCCGGTGGCGTCGAAGGACTCGGCCAGCGCCAGCATCGCCTCTCCGCTGGCCTGGCCCTCCAGGGCGAGCGGTTTGAGCGCCCGCACCCAGCGGCGCGTCTCAGTGAGCGCCTGGTGGGTCAGCTCCTCGGCCTGGTCGACCTCGGCCCAGGCGGCGTCGGGCCGGGCGGTGCGGTAGCGGCGCGCATTGCGCAGGCCGAGGCCGATGACGGTGAGGTAGTGGCCGACGGAGTCGTGCATCTCGCGGGCCATCCTGGCCCGCTCCTCCGCGACGGTCAGCTCCCGCACCCGGGCGGCGGAGCGTTCCAGTTCGGCGTGGGCGTCGGTGAGTTCGGCCAGCAGCCTGCGGTTGCGGCGGTCGGCCTCCTGGGCGCGGGTGAGCACGGTGGCCATCACCACCAGCCAGGCGGCGAAGAGGGCGATGAACGCGCTCTGGAACAGGGCGCTTCCGAGGTCGTAGCGCGGATTGGTCGACGTGACGCCGAAGGCGTAGAGCGTCAGCAAGGTGGCGTAGCAGACGCCGCCGACCGTGCCGAAGACCGAGACCGTGTGCAGCATCGCGATCGCCATCAGCAGTGCCGCGGTCAGGCTGCCCATCAGCATGCCGATCGTGGTGAGCACGCTGAGGAAGACGACGCTGAGGACCTTGCGGAAGGCGGGTGCGCGCGGGGTCCAGCGCAGCAGCGGCCACAGCGCGAGCAGGATCGGTGCCACCGCCGGTCCCGCTCCGACCGCGATGCGCTCGAACTGCGTCAGCATCGCCCATTCCGGGATCCGAAAGACCCGGTAGACGAATTCGGCGCACAGCACCGCGAGCGTGCCCCACAGCAGAACACTCAGCAGCAGCGGTGCGCGATCTCCGCCCGCGTCATCCGGTTCGGTCATATCCGCAGATTAGCAGCGCACCGGCGCCGCGCCGAGATGAGCATGGCGATCAACCGGCCGCGGCGGCCGTTTCATGTCCTCCCATGACCGTGGTCATGGAGAAGGGCATGACCACGGTCATGCCGGCGGCGATCACATATGACCCGCGAAAGGCCGGCTGGCATGACGGAATGGTGTCGCCAGCGAGATTCGCGCGATAGGAACGACAATTATCTTTCCCTTATGTATATCTCGAAGGAGAATCCGTTCGTCCGGTCGGGTGCGGCGGGCCGCAGGGTCACCGACCCGGTCGCCGTGTTCCTGCCGGCGCCCGTGATCTACGGACTCGGGATGGTGCTGGGCATGCTGCTCATCACACCGCTCGGGCTCCTGATCCCGGTGGACTCCGTCGGACATCTGACCTTCGCACTGGCGCTGCTGAGCACGATCACTGGGCACGCGCCCGTCTTCGCGCTGCTGTGGCTGTGGCTGCGGTTCCACCATGTCGGTGTTCACCCCGTTCCAGGGGCAGCATGCGCTGGGCTGGTTCAGCCACCCCCTCGCCTCCCGCCTGCTCGGCGGCGAGGGCCGCGGCGGGCCGTTCGAAGGCTTTCCCGCCACGATCCTGCTGGCGCTCGCGGTGGCGGTCACGGCGCTGGCGCTGTGGCGGCGGGCGGCCCGCGCGGGAGCGGGGCCGGCCGCGGTGGACGCGGCGGCGGAAAGCGCCGACGCGCGGTCGCCGGTATGAGCGAGGCTCCGCGCTCCGTCCGATTCGCGGAGCGCGGAGCCTTCCGGCGGTGCGGTTCCTCGCCCCTTTCCGACATTTTCGTGACCGGTGTCATGGGACATCGGTGACCGTCGTCATGCGTGGCAGATCCCGATATGTCCTGGGACGGATGCGGTGAACATGCCGGAACGGTTTCTCCGGGGGGATTCGGCCGGTGGGCGGCGGCCCTTAGCTTCGCGGCATGTTGTTCTCGAAGAAGAATCCTTTCGTCCGGTCGGGGGCCGCGGGCCGCAGGACCACCCATCCGCTGCTCGCGCTTGTGCTGGTATCGGTCATCTACGCGATCGGGACGGTGCTCGGCACACTGCTGATCACGCCCTTCGCGATGCTGTTTCCGGAGGAACCGACCGGCCATCCGGCCTTCGCCATGCGGCTGGTGTTCACCGTGCTGCAGCACGCGCCGATCTTCGTGCTGCTGTGGCTGTGGCTGCGGTTCTACGAGCGGCGCGGTTTCGGCACGCTCGGCCTGCGCTTGGAGCGCGGCGCCTGGTCGCGGCACGCGCTGGGCTTCGGTATCGGGCTGGCCTTCGTGCTCGGTTGGCTGGGCCTGCAGTTCCTGCTGGGCAATCTGCGGCTGGAGCGCTGGGTCCAGGTGCCGGACGCGGCCGCCGCGCTGCTGCTGGTGTGGATCCCGGTCATGTACCTGAACCGGCTGATCATGATCGCGATCGAGGAGATCCTGTTCCGGGGCTGGCTGCTGCAGACGACCGCGGTGCGCTGGGGGGTGCCGGCCGCGGTGGCCTTCTCGTCCGCCGGCTTCGCGCTGTTCCACTTCGTCAACCCGCTCAGCCTGCTGTTCGGAACCGCGCACCACTTCCACTGGGCGCTGGCCGCCAACCTGCTGCTGTGGTCGGTGCTGGCCGCGCTGCTCACCCTGGCCGGGCGCTCGCTGTGGGCGGCGGTCGCCCTGCACGCCGTACCGCTCTGGTTCACCACCTGGGGGCTGGTCTCCTTCGAGTCGCCGCTGGCCGTGGCCTGGTTCAGCCACCCCCACGCCTCCCGGCTGCTCGGCGGCGAGGGCAACGCGGGGCCCTTCGAGGGCTACCCCGCCACGATCCTGCTGGCGCTCGCGGTGGCGGTCACGGCACTGGTGCTGTGGCGGCGGGCGGCCCGCACGGAGGTCGGACCGGCCGATCCGGCCCCGGAGGACGCCGACGCGCGGGCGTCGGTCTGAGGGAAGGCCCCGCGCTCCGTCCGATTCGCGGAGCGCGGGGCCGTTCCGGTCCGGCTGACGGGCGGTGTGCTCGCGGGACCGGACCGAAACCGGCTGCACCGCCGCGGCCGATTTAGGCTCCGTTCACCTTTGCTTCAGCGAAATAGCCGTATTCCGCTGCATTTCATGGCGCAGTTTCCGCACTCCCGGGACCGTCTTTTCGATCATGGCGGATGTGCGCCGGCAGCCCTTTTGACCTGCCGCGCGGCCGCGAGCGGCCTGCCGTGCCGCACCGCCGGAGGGCGGGAAGGGCGGCTGCTGCGGGACTCCGGCCCGCGCTGACCGACTGTGGGCGGCCGGTCACGTGCCGGGACCCCGCCGCCGGCGCCCCGGTAAAGGGATCAGGGATATTCGACGGTCCAAAAAAGGATCGTCCAGAGAGATGCCGTGTTCGGCACCATTTGTTCACTTCGCCATCACACTCCTGTCGGGGAAATGTCCGGAGCGCGTACTGAACCGCTCCGTAACTTTTGTCGCGATACGCGCCGTGGCGATCAGCCGTCCGCGGCCGTCCGCAGCAGCTGAGGAGACCCGGCAGTGACCAGCTCCGCCGACGTCCGCGCCACCGCGCGGGCGCACGCCAGGAAGGCGCTCCGGTGGCCGCGACCGTGACGGCGCCGCTGCCGCCCGAGGACGGCGGCGGCCCCGGCGGCCCGGACGACCCGGGCGGCACCGTCCAGCCGCCACCCGCCGAGGGCGAGGACGCGCCGCGCCGCGTCAAGGCGTCCATCGGCCCCGACGACCACGTGTTCCGGCTGCTGGCCCGGGCCGGCGGCTTCACGGTGCTGGCCGTCATGAGCCTGGTCGGCGTCTTCCTCACCTACCAGGCGTGGCAGGCGCTCCAGGTGGCGGGCTGGAGCTTCTTCACCACCTCGGAGTGGAACCCGGATTCCGGCGTGTTCGGCATCGCGGCCGTGCTGACCGGAACCGTCCTGATCGCGCTGGTCGCGGTGGTCATCGCGGTGCCGCTGGCCGTCGGCACCGCCCTGTACATCTCCGAGTACGCGCCCCGGGGCCTGCGCCGCACCCTGGTGAGCCTGGTCGACCTGATGGCTGCGGTGCCCAGCGTCGTGTACGGCATCTGGGGGCTGTTCCTGCTCCAGCCCGAGCTGCTGGTGGTCGGGCCGCAGGGCGACGGGCTGCCGCGCTGGCTGGCCACCTACGCCGGCTGGATTCCCATCTTCCGGGTGGACGGCTTCGACCCGCGCGACCCCATCGCCGCGGGCACCGCGCTCACCTCGTCCACCTTCATCGCCGGGATCGTGGTGGCGATGATGGTCACCCCCATCGCCTGCTCGGTGATGCGCGAGGTCTTCTCTCAGGCGCCCGCGGGCGAGCGCGAGGGCGCCTACGCGCTGGGCGCCACCAAGTGGGGCATGATCCGCACCGTCGTGCTGCCCTTCGGGACGGGCGGCATCATCGGCGGCACCATGCTCGGCCTCGGCCGGGCCCTGGGCGAGACCATCGGCGTCTACCTGATCATCTCGCCGGTCTTCGAGATCCAGACGCACATCCTGGAGAACGGCGCCAACTCGGTGTCGGCGCTGATCGCGCTCCGCTACGGCGAGGCCAGCCCCTTCGCGATCTCGGCCCTGATGGCCGCCGGCCTGGCGCTGTTCCTGATGACCCTCGCGGTCAACTTCGTCGCATCGTCGATCATCGCGCGGAGCCGGTCCGGCGCCGCCAGCGACGCCTAGGGGGTCCGATGACCGAGCCGCACCGGCCCTCGCCGGCCGAGCAGCGCGCCATGGGCGAGGACATCGCCGCCGGGGACGCGCCCACCGCGACCATCCCGTCCGTCCGCGTCGGCGACACCCGGACGCTGCCCGCCGTCGACGCCGCGGAGACGACCGAGCTGACCGCCGCCCCGGGCGCGCCGCCGCGCCCGGAACCGCGCTCCCTGCCCGAGGTCGCCACCCGGATCAGCACCCAGCCCGGCCCCGACCTCGCCGGCACCACCACCCTGCCCCGGCCCTCGCCCGGCGGCCCCGAACGGCGCCGCGTCACCACCACGCTGCGCGCCACCGACTACTGGGCGATGCTCGGCGCGGCCGCGGCCGCGCTGGCCACCGCCGGGCTGCTCTACACCCAGCTCACCCCCTTCACCGGCCTGCTCGGCTTCGCGGTGCTGAGCTACCTGCTCTTCCTCGGCGTCTACGCGCTGCTGGTGTCGCTGGACGAGAGCGGCCCGGCGGTGCCGGACCGGGTGGCGGCCGCGCTGGCGGCCACCATCGCCTACGTGCTGCTGGCCGGGCTGGCCCTGGTCATCGTGTTCACCCTGGTCCGCGGGTACGAGCCGCTGCTGTTCCCGAACTTCCTGACCCAGGACATGAGCCTGGCCGGGCCGCTGCAGGGCCTGGAGGTCGGCGGCATCCTGCACGGCATCGCCGGCACCCTGATCGAGATCGCCATCGCGCTGGCCATCACCGTGCCGCTGGGCATCCTGTGCGCGGTCTTCCTCAACGAACTGCCCGGGGCGTTCAGCCGCTTCGTGCGCACCATCGTGGAGGCGATGACCGCGCTGCCGTCCATCGTGGCCGGCCTGTTCATCTACGCCACCGCGATCATGCTGCTCGGCCTGGACCTGTCGGGCTTCGCCGCCTCGCTGGCCATCACCGTGATGATGCTGCCGATCGTGATCCGGGCCGCCGACGTGGTGATCCGGCTGGTCCCCGGCACCCTGCGCGAGGCGTCGCTGGCGCTGGGCGCCAGCCAGTGGCGCACCGTCTGGCACGTCACCCTGCCCACCGCCCGCTCCGGGCTGACCACCGCCGTTATCCTCGGCACCGCACGCGGCATCGGTGAGACCTCGCCGGTGCTGATCACCGCCGGCTTCACCACGAACCTGAACCTGAACCCGCTCGAAGGCCCGATGGTGTCGCTGCCGCTGCTGGCCTTCCGGCTGATCGCCTCGCCCGAGCCCGCCATGATCGCCCGCGGCTTCGGCGCCGCCTTCACCCTGATGGTGCTCGTCCTGGTGCTGTTCGTGCTGGCCAGGATCATCGGCGGCCGCGGACCCGGCCGGCTCAGCCGCCGCCAGGAGCACCGACGGGTGCGCCGGTCGCGCCGCGACGCCGCCCGGATGGCCCGGCGCGCCGCCCAGCGCGCGAACGCGTACGCCCTCCCGTCCGACGCCCCCGCAGCGGAGCCGCCGCGATGAGCGGCCCGCGCCAGCCCGACGCGACCCCCCGCCGACAAGGAGCCGTTCCGATGCCCACGTCCACCCGACCGGGCGCCCGCCCCGCACCGCCGCGGCGGCACAGCCCGCTGCGCGCGTTCGCGGTGCTGGCCGTTCTCGCGCTGCTGGGCGTCACCGTGCCGCCCGCGGCGGCGGACACCTCCTACACCAGGATCTCGGGGGCCGGCTCCACCTGGAGCCAGAACATGGTCGACCAGTGGGTCCGCAATGTGCGGGCCAACTACGGCATGGTCGTCGACTTCTCCGGCACCGGCTCCTCCGACGGCCGCAACCAGTTCCGCAACGGCACCGTCCAGTTCGCCGTCTCGGAGATCCCCTACGGACTGCGCGACGGCCAGAACGTGGACTCGCCGCCCAACCGCGACTACGCCTACATGCCGATCGTGGCCGGCGGCACCGCGTTCATGTACAACCTGCGCATCGGCAGCAGGCGCGTCACCAACCTCCGGCTGTCCGGCGAGGTCATCGCGCGGATCTTCACCCGCGACATCACCCGCTGGAACGACCCGGCCATCGCCGAGGACAACCCCGGCCTGAATTTGCCCGCCACCCCCATCACCCCGGTGGTGCGCTCCGACGGCTCGGGCACCTCGGCGCAGTTCACCACCTGGCTGGAGACCGAGCACCGGGGGATCTGGCAGGACTACTGCGCGCAGACCGGCCTCAACCCGTGCACGCAGACCTCCAACTACCCGACGGTCAACGGCATGGTCGCCCAGTCGGGCTCGCTGGGCGTGTCGGGCTACGTGTCCCGCAACAACGCGGTGGGCTCCATCACCTACGTGGAGTACTCCTACGCCCTCAACACCGGCTTCCCGGTGGCCAAGGTCCTCAACGCCCAGGACTACTACGTGGAGCCGACAGCGGAGTACGTGGCGGTGGGCCTGCTGCGGGCCAGGATCAACGAGGACCCGAACTCGTCGGCCTACCTCACCCAGGACCTGCGCAACGTCTACCGGCACAACGACCGGCGCGCCTACCCGCTGTCCAGCTACTCCTACATGATCCTGCCGACCAGCACGGAGACCGGGTTCACCCAGGCCCACGGCCGCACGCTGGGGGCCTTCGCCGACTACTTCCTGTGCGAGGGCCAGCGCCAGGCCGGCGTGCTGGGCTACTCGCCGCTGCCGATCAACCTGGTCGAGGCGGGCTTCGACCAGATCGAGCGCATCCCCGGCGCCGACGTCGAGAACGTCAACATCGCCAGCTGCAACAACCCCACCTTCTCCAGCGACGGCAGCAACACCCTCGCCGAGAACGCGCCGCAGCCGCCCGACTGCGACCGCCGCGGCCCCACCCAGTGCGCCAGCGGCACCGGCGGCGCGGAGGAGGAGACGCCCGTCGACAACAGCGGCGGCGGTGGGGGAGGCGGCGGTGACAACGGCGGCGGCGGTGGCGGCGGCGGCGACAACGGCGGCGGCGGTGGCGGGGGAGGCGGCGGGCAGGACTCCGACGGCGACGGCATCCCCGACAGCGAGGACCCCGACCCCGACTCGGCCGCGTCCGGCGACCCGCTGGCCGGCGGCGGCGCGGTCGACCCCGAGACCGGCGAGGTGATCGGCGGCGACGGGCTGGGGGCCGGCGGCCAGCCCGTCGCCGGGATCCCGGTCTCGCTGATGGCCGACTCCGGCTGGGGCCTGCGGCACACCCTGATGCTGCTGGCCGGCGTCTCCCTGATCGCTCTGGTCGTCGGCCCGCCGCTCGTCTCCCGCCTGGTCACCGCACGGAGGAGATCATGAGAGCCACCCCGGTCCGCCGCACCGGCGCCGCACTCGGCGCCCTGATGATCGCCACCGCGACCCTCGCCCTCGGCCCGGCCGCCCCGGCGGCGGCCGACCCGGGCGAGCTGACGGACTCCGCCGTCACCGTGCGCTGGGACGACGGGACTCGCGACCCCGAGCACTTCATGTACCAGGGCTTCCGCGACCTGGAGGTCACGGTCTCGCAGACGGAAGGACTGGTGAACCAGTCCATCTCGGTCTCGTGGACCGGGGGGCGGCCCACCACGCGCGGTACCCACGACGGCCAGGACGTCCCCTACGGCAACCACTACCTGCAGCTCATGCAGTGCTGGGGTGGCCCCGAGGGGCCCGAACCCGAGCAGTGCCAGTTCGGTGGGTATCCGCCCAATTCGGCCAATCTCTACGGCCATTTCACCCAGCTCCGCGATCCGTTCAACCGGACCCCCGACCCGGCCGGCACCTTCGACGGCCGCTTCACCGCGGTCGACGGCACCACCGTGCCGGCGGCGGGCATCGGCACCTACTTCAGCTTCAACAACACCAACGAGATCGTCGGCGCGCGCACCAGCGGCAACGGAACCGGCCGGGTCTACTTCGAGACTCAGACGGTGACCGAGGCGCAGCACCTGGGCTGCGGTGCCGCGCAGGAGGGCCCGGACGGCGAGGTGACGGGCCGCTCGTGCTGGCTGGTGATCGTGCCGCGCGGTGAGCACCTGCCCGACGGCAGTCCGCATCCGCTGCAGTGGGGATCTCCGCTGCAACCGACCAACTGGGCCCAGCGGATCCAGGTGCCGCTGGACTTCGCGCCGGTGGGCGAGTTCTGCCCGATCGGCGCCCCGGAGCGCTCCATCCTCGGCACCGACCTGATGTCCGAGGCGCTCAGCTCCTGGCAGACCACCCTGTGCGCAGGGGGCGGGGCCGCCTACAATTACACGCTCGTCTCCGACCAGCAGGCGCGCGGCCAGGTGGCCGCCGGAGGCGACAGCGCACCGCTCGCCCTCACGCAGCTGCCGGTCGCCGGCGACGACTCCGTGGTGCACGCCCCCGTGGCCGCGTCAGGGGTCGCGATCGGCTTCAACATCGAACGCAACTACCCCGAGCCGCGGAGCCCCGAGCAGCAGGCCCTCCAAGGAGTGCCGCTGGACGAACTCAACCTCACGCCCCGGCTGCTGGCCAAACTGCTCACGCAGTCCTACCGCATCCACGTGCCGGGCGGGAGCCAGCCGAACAACCCCGACGCCGAGCACGTCGCGGGCAATCCGGTCAACTTCCTCCAGGACCCCGACTTCCTCCAGCACAACCCGCAGCTGGCCGACGTGATGCCGGTGACCCGCCATCCGCTGCTGGTGCCGATCTACTACTCCGACGCCATCCGCGAGGTGTGGCGGTACATCATCGCCGACGAGGAGGCGCGCGCCTGGCTGGAGGGGCAGCCCGACGAGTGGGGCATGGTGGTCAACCCCCACTACGAGGCCATCGGCCTGACCGAGACGCCCTTCCAGAACTTCCCCAAGGAAGACCCGACGCGGTTCTCCGCGGCGGCCGACCGGCCCGGCTACGACACCATCGCGCTCTCCCCGTACATGGACGACATGGCGGAGACCGCCCGCAACACCCTGCGGGCCGACGACCACAGCGCGACGGTGTGGGACCCCAACATGCTGCCCAGGCCCGGCTACCGGGAAGGCGACCCGCAGAACCCGGGCCAGCGGCTGATCCTGAGCATCACCGACACCACCGCCGCCGACCGCTTCGGGCTCGCCACCGCGAACCTGCGCAACCAGGCGGGGGAGTTCGCGGCCGCCGATGAGGAAGGGCTGGCCGCGGGCATCGAGGCGATGGTCCCCAGCGACGCGGCCCCGGGCGTGTTCGAGGTCGACCCCGAGGCGGTGTCCGCCGACGCCTACCCGCTGACCCTGCTCACCTACGCCGCCGCCAACACCGAGTCCGGCGACGAGGAGGCGGTGGGCGACTACGCCGCCTTCCTGCGCTACGCGGCCGACGAAGGCCAGCGGCCGGGCGTCGGGGCGGGCATGCTCCCACCCGGCTACCTTCCGCTGCCCGGGCCGATGCGTGCCCAGACCGAATGCGTCGCCGACTACCTGGAGGACGACGGCCTGGCCGTGGAGGAGCGGGCCGACGGAACCCTGGGCTGCGTGGCGGCCGAGACTCCGGGCGGCGGGAGCGGTCCGGACGATCCCGGCGCCGGCGGCCTCGACGACCCGCCCCCCTTCTCCAACGACGACCTGGGCCCGGCACCCGACCTGGTTCCTGTCGCCGACGGCCCGGGCACCGACGACCTCGGCCCGGACGACACCGGCGGCGGCCCCACCGACGAGGTGCCGGACGGCGGCGAGCCCAGCGCCCTGCCGAGCGATACCCCGCTGGTCGCCGGCATCACCCCGACGACCCCGGCCGGCTGGCTGCGCTGGGCGCTGATCGCCGCCCTGGCCACCGGCCTCCTGGCCGCCCTCCTCGGTCCTCTGCTACTGCGATTCGCTCCCCGCCGGACCGGACTGTGAGGGCATGAAGCCGCACTGATCCGGCCGAACGAAAACGTGTTTTGACAACTGCACAGAGCTTTCCGGGCCGTTACGTCCGCCCGGTCCCCCGCCGCCTGGAGAACCGGTCGGCGGGGGACCGGCGGCAGTTCCCACTCGCTCACGCTTCGCGGGTACGGACGTTTCCGAACACCGAACCGAAGAATCCGCGACGGCCGACCGCCGCCAGAAAACCGCTCCGCGCCGACGCGCGTCATGATTCGCCGCCGAAGACCATCGGACCGCTCGTGTCGAACAAGGACCCGCCAGCGCAGGAAAGGGATGAAGATGAAGGTCGTGCCCTTGACCGGACTCGCCGCCGTCATCGCCGCCGTCGGTCTGGCCACCGGACTCGCGGTCCCCGCCGCGGCCGATCCGCCCGGCGCGGCGTACGGACTGCTGGCCGGCGGTGGCTCTGATACCACCCAGGACGTCTCCAATGCCCTTTTCGAATTGATCGGTGCCGGCGACACCGTCTCCTCATGGAACGCCGTCGATCCCGATACAGGCGAGGCGGGCGGCCTCATCACCACCAAGAACCCCGCCACCCACCCGCAGTGCGGCGACATCGCGCGGCCGAACGGTTCCCATGAGGGCCTCACCGCCCTGATCGGGGCCATCCATCCGGACGGCGTGCGCGACGGCTGCTTCGACTTCGCCCGATCCTCCGTCGGTGCCACCTTCAGTGCCAATGGCGACCTTGCCTACATCCCCCACGCCGTTGACGGGGTGACCTACGCGCGCCACGAGCGCGGCCTCCTGCCGCGCAACCTGACCCTGAACCAGTTGCGCAACATCTACCAGTGCGTCACCACCAGCATCGGCGGTGCCCAAGTCCGGCCAGTGCTCCCGCACCACGGTTCGGGGACCCGCTCCTTCTGGCTGAGCCTGATGAACATCAGCGAGGCCCAACTCTCGCAGGGCCTGTACCCCTGCATCGAGAACCGCGGCGACCAGCCCAACGACGGTTCGGGGCTGCGGAACACCTCCGAGATCATGCCGTTCTCCATCCCCCAGTACATCGCCCAGCGGAACAACATGCCCGGTGTGCTCGACCGCCGCGGCCCGGCCGAGCTGGGCTGGATCAATGGCCAGGCGCCGATCGTGAGCGGCGTCCTCAACGCGGACTTCCCGATCACCCGGCCCGTCTACCACGTCGTTGCCTCCGCGGCCGTGGACGATCCGCGCCACCCTCACCACACGCTGGTCCACGACGTGTTCGTCTCCGACGGCGATACGGCCGAGATCTGCACACCCGCCGCTGAAGAGATCTTGGCCGACCACGGCTTCCTGCCGTACGAGGGAGGGCTCGTCGGCTGCGGTTCGGACGCCCTCCGCGCACACCCCGACATCGTGCCGTAGCGGCACGCCCGGTGTCGCCGCCCAGGCCGCCAATCGTATGCCCGTTCATATATCGAATTGAATGCAAACCGTGTTTCCATGACCGCGCAGAGTTCTCTGGGCCGGCGCCTTCCCTTCATCTCCCGCGCGGTCCGGGAATCTGGGCCACGGGAGGTCGGCCAGTGATTATCTGATTGCACCGAGCGATATTCGACATGCACAGAAACATCGGCCCGTAAAGCGGTTCCGTGTGCGAATCGGAGGCATACACCTACCGTTCATGATCGCGTGCTCATATGCGTATTACCTGCATGTTTCCGGAAGCTGTCCAACTGGTTTCGTTAACCAAATCAACATGATCAATTAGTGGTCGATTCTGACGGGGTCGGAGATTATACCGGTGGCGCGCAACTGCGCACCAAACTCTTAAGTCTCACGAAAGGGACGAAGAGAATGAAGGTCATGACCTTCGCCAAGCTCGCCGCCGGCATCGCGGTCGCCGGCCTGACCCTCGGGCTGGCCGCCCCCGCCTCGGCCGACCCGGTCCCCGCCACCGACTACCGGCTGCTGGCCGGCAGCGGCTCGGACACCACCCAGGACGTCTCCAACGGCCTGGCCGAGCTGATCGACGGCGGTGACACCCTCGCCTCCTGGAACGCTCGCGACCCGCAGACCCAGGAGGTCGGCGGTCTCATCACCACAAAGAACCCCGCCACCCACCCGCAGTGCGAGGACATCGTCCGGCCGAACGGCTCCAGCCAGGGCCGTGACGCGCTGATCGAGTCCATCGACAACGACGGTGTCCGCGAGGGCTGCTTCGACTTCGCCCGGTCCTCCTCCGGCGCCACCTTCGACCCCGCCGGCGACCTCGCCTACGTGCCGGCCGCCGTCGACGCGGTGACCTTCGCGGTGCACGAGGACAGCTTCCTGCCGCGCAACCTCACCGAGACCCAGCTGCGGGGCATCTACCAGTGCACCATCACCAGCATCCTCGGTGAGCCGGTCACCCCGGTGATCCCGCAGGCCGGCTCGGGCACCCGCCAGTTCTGGCTGTCCCGCGTGGGCATCGCCGAGGGCGACCTCGACCTGTACCCCTGCATCCAGGACCGCGGCGACCAGGAGCACGACGGCGCCGCCCTGCAGACCACCTCCGACATCGTGCCCTTCTCTATCGCGCAGTACATCGCGCAGGGCAACAACCTTCCCGGCGTGCCCGACCGCCGCGGCCCGGCCGAGCTGGGCTCCGTGGGCGGCCAGGCGCCGGTGGTGAGCGGTGTCCTCAACGAGAACTTCCCGATCACCCGGCCCGTCTACTACATCGTCCCGTCGGCCGCCGTGGACAACCCGGCCGACCCCGACTACCAGCTGATCAACGACGTGTTCGTCTCCAACGGCGACACGGCCGAGATCTGCGCCCCCGCCGCCGAGGCCGTCGTGCAGCAGTACGGCTTCCTCGTGCACGACGAGTGCGGTGACGCCGAGACCTACCGGGCGTTCCCGAACGTCCTGCCGTAGCACCACCGCTTCCCTTCCGCAGTAACCCGGATGGCCGGTCCCGGCCGGCCATCCGGTCCCCCATCTCGCACCCGAAAGGGAGACCATGCGCAGAACCCTCGCCGCCGCGGCGGCCGCGGCCGGCGTGCTCGCCGCAGGACTGTTCGCCGCACCGGCCCAGGCCGACGAGTCGGCCGCCCGCGGCCACCGCGACCCCAACGTCATCGGGTCCATCGAGCTGCCGCAGCGCCTCGGCCGCACCGACACCACCCCGTTCGTCACCGGCGCCGAGACGACCGACGCCTGCCCGGAGGGCTACGGCAACTTCGTCGCCTTCCGCGTCGGACGGGGCGACACCTTCGTGAACCTCGCGCCCTACCTGAGCGCGGGCGGCTACGACCAGGGCGAGTCGGTGGAGGTCTCCGCGACCCGCTCCCTGGACGCCGCGCTCGGCGCCGACGCCCGCGGCATCTACCACCTGCGCGTGCAGTGCTCCGACGAACTCGGGGTGCTGGCGGACCAGTACTTTGACCGGCGGATCGCCGTGATCGGCGACCACTGGGTGGCTCTCTAGCCGAGCAGGACCGGCTCCGGTGGTCCGTCCGGGCCACCGGAGACCGGCACCGGTCACCACCCTCCGAATGACACCGCGACGAAGAAGCGCCGCCTCCGGCCGGACGCCCTCGGGCGTCCGGCCAGCGGGCGGTTCCGGCATTGACCGACACCTCACCAGGATCGAGCGATACCCATGAGACACCTGTTCCCCCGGCTGCTCGCCGGTGCGGCCGCCATGGCGGTGGCGGGCGCCGCGGCCGTGCTCGCCGCCCAGCCCGCAGGGGCCGACGTGATCGGCGCCGTCGAGTTCTCCGACGCGGCGGGCGCGCCGGTGACCGGTGGCGAGGTCACCGAGAACCCCTTCGCCGCCCTCGCCACCGCCGACGGCGGCTGCCCGGACGGCTACGGCAACTCCTACACCCTGCAGGCCGGACCGGTCGGGGGCGACAGCTTCGTCGCCATGGCGGTGGCCGTGGCCGCGGGCGGCTACGACGAGGCCGAATCGCTGCCAATCACGCCGCGCCGGGCGCTGACCCAGGTCACCCAGAACCCGCCCGTGGCCGGCGACTACGAGCTGCGGATCATCTGCGGCAGCGAGAGCGGCGAGATCAGCCCCGACTACTACGCCACCTGGATTACCGTCACCGGTACCGGCTGGGCTCTGTCCGACGAGCAGCCCGACCCCGACCCCGACCCGTCGGGCTCGCCCTCGCCCTCGCCCGACCCCTCGGAGTCGCCCTCGCCGGACCCGTCGGAGACGCCCTCGCCCGACCCCAGCGACACCCCGCCCCCGGCCGACGACGATCTCACCGTCACCGACGAGGAGGGCAACGAGCTGGGCGAGAACCCGAACCTGCTGCCCGGCCAGACGGTGAACATCACTGCCCGCGGCTACGAGCCGGGCGAGACGGTCGCCGTCACGCTCTACGGCGAGCCGGTGGTGCCGCCCGCGCCCAGCGCCTCGCCCAGCGCCGGCCCCAGCGGCTCGCCGAGCCCCGAGCCCTCGCCCTCCGATGACCCCGGCGGCTTCCCGCAGGACGTCGGCACCCAGGAGGCCGACGACGACGGTGTGATCGCCTTCCCGTACACGCTGGCCGAGTCGCACCCCGACGGCAGCTTCACCCTCGCCATGGAGGGGGCCGACTCCGCCCACCTGGTGGAGTTCGGCTACACCGTCGGCGACGGCTCCACCCCGCCGCCCACCGACCCGGGCCCCGGCGGCGACGGTGACGACACGCCCGGCGGCGACGGCGGTGGCGGCAGCCTGCCGCAGACCGGTGTCGCCATCGCCGGCCTGGTGCTCGGCGGCCTCGCGCTCACCGGCGCCGGCTACGGGCTGATGCGGACCGGCCAGGCCCGCAAGCTGCTCAGCTTCGGCCGCTCCGACGACGACGGGCCCGCGCACGCCTGATCCACCGGGCACGGCCCCCGCGGCCGCGGCGCCGGCCGGCCGGACCCGCCGGCCGGCGCCGCCGCGCACCCGAACGTCCAGGCACCTCGTGAGGAGGACCGCGCATGACCACCCCGCCGCCCGGCGCCGACGGCGCCGGACCCACGCCCGGCAGCGGCCCGGCGACGGCCACGGCGACGCTGCCCGACCTGCCGCCGGTGCAGGCCGCGCCGCCCGCGCCGCCGAAACCCGCGCCCGCCGCCGGCGGCGGCACCCGCGCGCCCCGGCCGCCCGCCGTGGTGGCCGCGCCGCTGTCGGTCTACGTGTCGGGCATGGCCCTGTCCATCCTGGCCGCCTTCCTGCTCGGCCTGGTCGCGCACGTCACCGTCGTCAGCCAGCTGCGCTACGAGCGGGCCCAGCAGATCGCCTACACCGAACTGCGCGCCCAGCTCGCCAACGCGCTCGCCCCCACCGGGCAGACCGTGGTCGACCCGCTCGACCCCGAGGCGCAGCCGCGGCTGGTCGCCATGGGCGCCCCCGTGGCGCTGCTGGAGATCCCCGCCATCGGGCTGCGGACCGTGGTGGGGGAGGGCACCACCTCCTCCGTGCTCGCCGACGGACCCGGCCACCGGCGCGACACCGTGCTGCCCGGCCAGGCCGGCACCAGCGTGATCATGGGGCGGCAGGCCGCCTACGGCGGACCCTTCGCCGAGCTGGCCACCCTCGCCCCCGGTACCGAGTTCACCGTCACCACCGGCCAGGGCGAGCACGGCTACCGGGTGCTCGGCGTGCGGCTGCCCGGCGACCCGCTGCCGCAGCCGCCGGCGCAGGACGAGGGACGGCTCACCCTGGTCACCGCGCACGGCCGCCCCTTCCTGCCCGAAGACGTGCTGCGGGTGGACGCCGAACTGGTCTCCGAGGTCCAGCCGGCCCCCGGCCGGGTCATCGCCGCGGGCACCCTGCCCCCCGAGGAGGGCACCCTGGCCGGCGACGACCGCGCCTGGATCGCGGTGGTGCTCTACGGGCAGGCGGTCGCGATCGCCGCCGCCGTCATCACCTGGGCGCGGTTCCGCTGGGGCCCGCGCCAGGCGTGGATCGTCGGCGCGCCCGTGCTCGGCTTCCTCGGCCTGTCCATGGCCGACCAGATCGCCCGCCTGCTGCCCAACCTGCTGTAGCCGCCCGCCCGCGACGAGGAGCACCCGTGACCACCACCATTCCCGACCTGCCCGCCCCGGCGCCGCACCCCTCCGACGGGCTGGCCGGCCTGGAGGCACGCGAGATCTCGGCCTGGTTCGGCGAGCACAAGGTCCTGGACCGCGTCTCGCTGAACATGCGGGCCGGCGAGGTCACCGCGCTGATCGGCCCCTCCGGCTGCGGGAAGTCCACCTTCCTGCGCATCCTCAACCGGATGCACGAGCTGGTCCCCGGCGCCTCGCTGGCCGGCGAGGTGCTGCTGGCCGGCCAGGACATCTACGCGCCTGGACGCCGGCTCACCGATGCCCGGCACCAGATCGGCATGGTCTTCCAGAAGCCCAACCCGTTCCCCGCCATGTCCATCTACGACAACGTGACCTCCGGACTGAAGCTCACCGGCACCCGGATGCGCCGCGCCGACCGCGACGACCTGGTCGAGGAGTGCCTGACCAAGGCCGGGCTGTGGAACGAGGTCAACGACCGCCTGCGCCAGCCCGGCGGCGCCCTGTCCGGCGGCCAGCAGCAGCGGCTGTGCATCGCGCGCTCGCTGGCGGTCCGGCCGCGGGTGCTGCTGATGGACGAGCCCTGCTCGGCGCTGGACCCCACCTCCACCCGCCGCATCGAGGAGACCATCGCCGAACTCGTGCGCGAGGTGACCATCGTGATCGTCACCCACAACATGCAGCAGGCCGCCCGCGTCTCCGACCGCTGCGCCTTCTTCCTGGCCGCCCACCGCACCCCCGGTGTGATCGTCGAGCACGGCCCCACCAAAGCCATGTTCGAGAGCCCGCGCGACTCCCGCACCGCCGACTACGTGCACGGCCGCTTCGGCTGACGGGCCGCGCCGGCCGGCGGCCGGACCCCGTCCGCCGGTCAGCCGGCCCGCGCCGCGATGGCCCGCGCGCACACCAGGGCCTCGGTGTGCGTCGTGTCCACCTCCAGGTCGTAGCGGACGCCGTCGTGGACCACCGGCGCCTGCAGCGCGGCCATGCCCGGCACCCGGTCGCCGCGAGCCAGCTCGCGGCCCGCGGCGACCGCGGCGTCGCAGCGCACCCCGACCCACAGCACGTCGAGCCCGTCCAGGGCCTGGCGCCAGCGCCGCTGCGTCGAGGAGCCGCCGAGGAACACGTCGTCGACGATGATCCCGGCGCCGGCGCGGGCCATGGCCGCGACGCCCGCCATCCAGGCCGTCTGCAGCGCCATGAAGTCGGGGCCGACCTGCACCGCGCCGTCCGCGGCGAAGGCGACGCCGCCGTTCGACGCCCGCATCCGCGCGGGCAGCGCGGCGATGAAGGAGTCGACGCCGAAGGCCGGCCACGGATCGGCGAGCACGTGCTGGAGGCACCGCACGATCCCGGACTTGCCCGAGCTGGAAGCACCGTTGAGCACGATCACCTGAACCGTCACCGCGCCACACTAGAGCGCGGCCCGCACCCCGCCCAAGCGGATTTCGGCCGGCGCGCGCACGCGCCCCCACCCGCCGGGCCGGCGGTCACGGCGCCGGCCGCCGGTCGGGGGAGCGGTCGGCGGCCAGGACCGGCGCGCGCACACCATGAGGGCCGTGCCGGTGGCCGTGCCGCGGGTCGGCGGGCGGCTGCGCGGTGAGCGGCGGCGGGCGCCGGCCGGTGCCGTGCGGCAACGCCGTGCCGACCAGCACCATCCGCAGCGCGCGCTCGGCCGCGTCGGCGGTCAGCCCGGCGGCCTGCTCGATCGCGCCGGCCAGGTCGACCGGGGCGGCCAGGATGCCGGCATAGGCGTCGATGCCGACGGCGAGGGTGTGCCGGGCGCCGGAGCCGATCGTCCCGGCCAGCGCGATCACCGGCCTGCCGTAGCGCTTGGCCCGCCTGGCCACCTCGGCCGGCACCTTGCCGCGCGGGGTCTGCGCGTCGATCGCCCCCTCCGCCGTGATCACCAGGTCCGCCGCGGCCAGCCTGGCGTCCAGGCCGGTGTGGTCGAGCAGCACGCTGAAGCGCGGCGCCAGCCGGGCGCCCAGCACCCCGGCCAGCCCGGCGCCCAGACCGCCCGAGGCGCCGCCGCCCGCGACGAGCCGCAGGTCGGCGCCGCCGTGGGCGGCCAGCAGCGCGGCCCAGTGCTCCATGGCCGCCGAGAGCCGCCGCACCTGCCCGGGCGCGGCGCCCTTCTGCGGCCCGAACACCTCGGCGACCCCGCGCGGCCCGCACAGCACATTGTGCGGATTGCAGGCCAGCACCACCTCCGTCTCCGCCAGTCGGGGATCCAGGCCCGCGGCGTCGATCGCGGCGACGCCGGCCACCTGGTAGCCGCCCTCGCCGACGGGGCGGCCGGCGGCGTCCGTCAGCCGGACGCCCAGCGCCCGCAGCGCGCCCGCGCCGCCGTCGCAGGTGCCGGAGTCGCCGCAGCCGACCAGGATCCGGCGGCAGCCCGCGTCCAGGGCGGCGCGCATCAGCTGCCCGACGCCGTAGGTGGAGGTGAGCCCCGGGTCGCGGGCGTCGCGCGGCACCAGCCGCAGCCCGGCGGCGGCCGCCATCTCCACCACCGCGGTGCCGCGGGAGTCGCCGCCCAGCAGCGCGATGTGCGCGTCGACGGGCGCGCCGAGCGGGCCGCGCACGCGGACCGGGACCAGCCGGCCCCCGCTCGCCTCCGCCAGCGCCGCCGCCGAGCCCTCGCCGCCGTCCACCAGCGGGACCGTGTCCACCTCGGCCCTCGGCAGTACCCGCCGCACGCCCCGGGCGATCGCCGCGGCCACCTCCCCGGCGTCCAGCGACTCCTTGAAGCCGCTCGGGGCGATCACCACGCGCATCGAGTCGATCGGGCTCATCGTGTCCTTCCTCGGAAACTGGGCGGGCGGGCCGCGCGGCCCGCCCGTGACGGCGGGTCAGCGCAGCGGCAGGCCCAGCAGCGGCCAGACCGCGTAGGTGAAGCCGAGCACCAGCCCGGCCGTGACCGGGCCGAGCGGCAGCGCCAGCCGCAGCAGGTCGCCGCGGCGGTAGGTGGGGACGCCGGGCACGTCGGAGAAGAGCGCGACCGGCTTGGCCGACGACGGCAGGGTGTGGCAGAAGCCCGCCGCGGCCGTGGAGGCGAAGGCGACGGCCGCCGGGTTCAGCCCGAAGGCGGCGGCCAGCGGAATCACCACCGGCACCAGCACCGCCGACCTGGCCGACCGCGAGGGCAGCACCAGATGAGCCCCGGCGCTCACCGCGACCACCGCCGCCAGGAAGGCCCCGGCCGCGCCCGGGCCGGGCGCGAAGCCGCCGAAGGCGGCGCCGGCCAGCCAGGCGGCGGCGCCCGAGGAGGCGAGGGCCGAGCCGAGCACCATCGTGGCGGCCATGAACATCAGCAGCGGCCACGGCACCTCGGCCAGCGAGCGGTTCATGCCGGCCGAACCCAGCGCCGGAGCCGTGACGGCGACGGCGCCGCACAGCGCGACCAGTGTCGGTGACAGGCCGTGCCAGGTGCCGGTGCACCACAGCGCGATGACGGCCAGCACGATGGCGAGGGTGCGCCGCTGCCGCGGGTTGAGCGGTACCCCGATCCGGGTGCCGGCCTGTCGGGCGATCCGGGCCGGTTCCAGGTGCAGCGGTGTGCGGCGGTCGGCGCGCCGGGTCATGGTCAGCAGTACCAGTTCGGTGGCGGTGTGGGAGCTGACGGCGGCGAGTGGCAGGCCGAGCAGCAGCCACCACCCGAAGCCGATGCCGGTGCCGGTCATCGCGGCCAGCAGTTCGCTGGTGATCAGGTGCGCGCCGGCGCCGATCAGGGTGGCCACCGCCGACAGCAGCACCACGGTGGGGAAGAGCAGTGCCAGTGCTCGCACCACCGCCGGCCGGTCGGCCAGTACGTGGGCCAGTGCCACGAACACCGGCAGGGCCAGGGCGGCCCGGCCCGAGGTCGAGGGCACCGCCAGCGCCGTCACCAGCAGGGCCAGCGTGCACAGATGGGCCAACTGGCGCACCGTACGCGCCCGCACCACCAGCGCGACCGCGAGCCGCGCGGTGAGGCCGCTCGCGGTGATGCCCGCCGCCAGCACGCAGGCCGCGATGAGCAGCCAGATCGTGTCATCGCCGAGCGCGCCGAGCAGTTCGGCGCCGTCGACGACCCCGGTCAGCACCAGGGCGAGCGCGGCGGTCAGGGCGACGAACACCTCGTCGATCCGGGTCAGCGCCCAGGCGCCCAGCGCCGCCGCGGCGATCACCAACGCGGTCCGTCCCTCGGGCGGCAGCCCGGCCGAGGGGCCGGGCAGCGCCAGGAAGAGCACGGTCAGGGCCAGCGCGAAGCCGGCGCAGGCCGAGCCGCGCAGCAGTGTGCGCAGCCAAGGCGGGCGCGGCCGGGACGGCGGCCCGGCCGTCCGGCCCGGGGCCGCCTCGCCGTCGCCGGGGTCCGGCCCGTCGTCTCGGCCGCCGGTGCCGTCCGGACCGGTCTGTGCCGGACGAGTCGCCACCGCGGCCGTGGTGCTCGCTCCCATGCCGTCCACTGTGTGGCCGGGAAGGGAAGCCGCGGTTAACGGTCGATGAGAGTGCTCTCATCCGCCGAGGTCCGGGGCTATATGCGGCAAATGGCGGACGGAGTCCGATATTCGGCGGGCCGCTCCGCGGCTCTCAATTCTCGCGCTTCCCGCGCCGTCGAAGGTGGCTTTCGGCGGTTGTTCGATTACGCGAAGTAGCCGCCGGTCGCACGGGTGTCCCGGATCCCTCGGCGCGGCGGCCGGGCCGCGGCGGACGCATCCGGTCGGCGAGGGCCGGGCGGCCTCGACCTGCGGCGGGCTGCTCAGGAGCGCGGACCCGGCCCGGCCTTCTCCCGGGCGGCGGGGGGAAGGCATCGTCGATTCACCGGATGTTCACCCGGGCAATTCCGGGAGCCAGGCCGTCGAAAACGCGTCCATTGTTCGAGGGTGGCGCGGATTCGGCGGTGCTGCTCTTCTCCGGCCATTGAACCGGCCGTTTCGGCGTACCTTTCCATCCCGCCCCGAACTCCTGGGCCGGGGCGGTGCGCACCCGGCCGGCGCTCATCCGGGCCGCCGCCCGACCCGCCGCCGGCGCCGGCACGCCGGCGGCGGGCTCAGGAGGGCGGCGGGCCGAGCCGGGCGGTGCTGGCACGCGGCTCCAGATGGGTGACGAAGCGCTGCGGGGGCACCTCCTCACCGGCGATCAGGCGCAGTAGCGCCCCGGCCGCGGCCGCACCGAAGGCCACCACGTCGTGGTGGACCACGCTCAGCGTGGGGTAGGTCAGCCGGCACCAGGGGGAGTCGTCCCAGGCGACGAAGGACACGTCGCCCGGCACCCGCACCCCCAGCTCCTGGGCCACGCCCAGGCCCGCCACCGCCATCACGTCGTTGTCGTAGATGATCGCCGACGGACGGTCGGCCGCGGTGAGCAGCCTGCGGGTGGCGCGCGCTCCGGCCGCCCCCGTGTAGTCGGCCTCCACGCAGCGCGCCGCCATCCCCAGCTCCCCGGCCACCGTCAGGAAGGTGTCGGTGCGCGCCCGGGTGTGCACGAAGTCGGGGATGCCGGTGACCCGGGCGATGCTGCGGTGGCCGAGCGCGGCCAGGTACTCCACCGCCTCGCGCATGCCGACCCGCTCGTCGACCCAGACCGAGGCGATGCCCGGCAGCTCGTCGTGGCGGGCCAGCACCACGGCGGGCAGGCCCAGCTCCGAAAGCAGCGCCGGGCGGGGGTCGCCGGTGCGCAGGTCGGCCAGCACGACGCCGTCGACCTTGCGCTGACCGGCCCAGCGCCGGTAGATCGCCAGCTCCTGCTCGGGGTCCTCACCGATGACCTGCAGCAGCAGCGAGACCTCGCGCGGCCCGAAGCGCAGCTCGAAGCCGGAGATCAGCGACATGAAGAAGGGCTCGACCTCCAGCAGGTCGGCCGAGCGCGCCAGCACCAGCCCCACCACGCCCGCCCGCGCCCCCGACAGCGCGCGGGCGGCGCTGTTGGGCTGCCAGCCCAGTTCGAGCGCGATTTCCCTGATGCGATTTCGCGTGGCCGCCGCGACTCCCGGCTGGTCGTTCAAGGCATAGGAGACCGTGCCCTTGGAGACGCCCGCCCTGCGCGCTATGTCCGTGATCGTCGGCCGTTTCGACCGCTGGTCCCGCGCCCCGGTGTCGACCACGTTCACTGAACCGGTTCGAAGCGATTTGACTGACAAAACTGAGCGAGTGGGCATCCGGCGTCAGCGGCTTGGAGTGCGGCAACCATGCGCTCAACGGTAACTCGAAAGCGTGAGCGCCGCCACACCCGGCGTAGCCGCGTTCGGATTTTGAACCGGTTCGAACGACGAAGATTTTTCGGCCCGGGAAACGCCGAGGTCATCCCGCACAAAGCGCCTACTCGTCCGTAACTCGGCCGTTACAAGCTGTTGACAACCGCGAACGCAGGGCGTTTACTCCGAAAAAATTCGGCCCGGTCCGACGTTCCCGCCCCGCGAAGGAGCCGCCGATGCGCCTGGGTCCCCGTGCCGCCGCGCGGCCGGGACCGAGCCCCCAGCAGGCCCGCACCGGCCCTGCACCGAAGAGAAAAACCGCCCCGCCGTTCTGGCCCAACGGCGAGGCGGTCACGCCGAACTCCCCGACAACCGCGACTGCACACGGAAGGAAGACGAGTCATGCGCTCGTTGCGACTTTACCCGTCCGATCCCCGCCCGCACAGAGCCGCCCCCGCCGACGCACCCGCCCCCGCGCGGCGGCGCCGCGGCGCCTGGTGGAAGTTCGCCGCGACCAGCGTCGTGCTGGCCTCGGCCTTCAGCCTCACCCCCGCCACCGGCGCGGCCGACTCCGGCCAGGTCGCCCCGGCCGACGCGCCCGCGCCCTCGCCGGGCTGGACCCGGATGTGGTCCGACGACTTCACCGCCGCCGCCGGCTCGCCCATCGCCAGTGAGAACTGGTTCCACGACATCGGCCACAACTACCCCGGCGGGCCGGCGAACTGGGGCACCGGCGAGATCGCCTACCACACCGACAGCACCCAGAACGTCTACCAGGACGGCTCGGGCAACCTCGCCATCCGCCCGCTGCGCGACGCGGCCGGCAACTGGACGTCCGGCCGGATCGAGACCCAGCGCACCGACTTCCGGCCGCCGCCCGGCGGCAGCGTCGCCGTCTCCGCCCGCCTGCAACTCCCCAACGGCGGCCAAGGCTACTGGCCCGCCTTCTGGATGCTCGGCGCGCCGTTCCGCGGCAACTACCACAACTGGCCGGGCATCGGCGAGATCGACATCATGGAGAACGTCAACGGCCAGAACCTCACCCACGGGGTGCTGCACTGCGACGTCGCCCCCGGCGGCGCCTGCAACGAGTTCAACGGCATCGGCAACAGCTACGACCTCGGCGCCCCCGGCGGCCAGGCCGGCTTCCACACCTACACCATGGTGTGGAGCGACGACCCGCAGGAACTCCGCTGGTACGTCGACGGCAACCACTTCCACACCGTGACACCCGCCCAGATCGGCCAGGACGTCTGGGACCGCGCCTTCGGCAGCCACGGCTTCTTCATCATCCTCAACGTCGCCATCGGCGGCGGCTGGCCCGGCCTCCCCGACGGCACCACCGTCTCGGGCTCCCCGCTCCTGGTCGACTACGTCACCGTCGACACCCACCCCGACAGCGGCGTCACCCCGTAACCCACGACCCGGACCGGCTCGGGCCCGCCCCCCGCTCACGGGCCCGGGCCGGTTCACCGGGCGGTCGGTTCGGTTCGGCCCTGCTCGGGCCGGGTGGCTTCGGCCCGCCTTGGTCCGCCCCGGTTCGGCCTGGCCCGGCCCGGTTCGGATCCCGGAGCGCCGGGCGGGGTGCCCAGAAGCCCTCGGCCCGACGCTCCGCAGGTCCGATCGGTCCTGGCCGGCCGCAGGAACAGGACGGCCGAACCAGGGCCCGAACGAGGTCGGGCGGCGCCATCCCGCTGGACGGGATCGGCTCCTGACGAGCTCAATCCGCCCGGTCCTCCCGGATCCGTCGGGCGTCCCGACCGCTCGGCAGGGGTGTTCGGGATCCGACCCGACTTCCCGACAACAGGCAGACGCCCCCGGCCGGTCCGGCTCAGCCCTTGAGTCGCCGGCCTCCCCGATCAGTCCGCCCCGACCCGACAGGCCGCCCCACAAGGTCCGGCTTTGTCAGCCGTGGATTGGAGGTGTCGCGATCAATGCGGTTCAGCCAGGTGCCAAGGCCCGGCCCGCCGCTCGGTCCGCCTCCGGCGTCCTGGTGCACAGGTCCGGCCACTGGCAGCGCCGGAAGGACCGCCGCGGTGAGCGTGTATGGCGGTGCCGGAAGGATCGCGCCGACGAACGCGTACCGCAGCTCCGGAAGGGCGGCGACGATGAGCACGCTCGCCACCCGGCGGTCCGGCGGCGCTCCCGATCCGGCCCGGCCCCCTGCCGCTTCGATCCCAGCGTGCCCACCCCGTCCCCACGAGACCTGCCGCGCCCTTCCCCCGACCGCCCGGCCCGGACCATCGTCCGGTCCGTCCGGTCTCCACGACCGGTCCGGCGCGGGCGCCCCGATCGCCTCCGCCGGACCGCCTCCGGCCCCGTGCCCGCCCCGCCGCCACTCCCGGCGCGACGGAGCACGGGGCCGGGCACACCGAACGGCGGGGGAGTTCGGGCGGCGCTCGCGCAGCCCGGCCTGTCGGCCGTGTCCGGGTTCACCAGCACGTGCTGGAGGAGCCATGCCGGTGCGGCCGCAATGGCCGATGCCGCCTGCCATCCCGTTCGCCTGGCCGCCGCGCCGAGTCGTCCGATCGTCGTTCGACCCGGACGTCTGTGCGGTGTGCGCGCGACCTGGCCTGGCGGCAGTGTCCCGCCCCCTCGGCACACGCCCGTCGCATGTCGGTGTGGCCGCACCGGCCGACGCCGTCCATCGTCCCGTTCGTCGAGCTTTCCCGCCTCGAGAGGCGGTCCGACCACTGTCCGATCTGGACCTGGGTTGCGACGGATTCCGGCCCATCGGTGGTCCAGCCGTACCGGCCACGGCCGAACCGTTCCCCCGTCGACCCGTCCGTCCGAATCCCCGTCCGACCGAATCCCTAGGAGATCCCCGATGGTGTCTCGCCGCGCATTCCTCGCCGCCTCCGGTGCGGCCGCGCTGAGCGTCCCCCTCGCCCCGAGCTGGCTCGCCGCTCCTGCGCACGCCGCGCCGCCCACCTGTCAGCTGGCCCTGGAGAACACCACCCTGCCCGGCCAGATCAACGCCTACGTGTCCGGCCGCGAGCTGGGCACCGACCGGCTGATCTTCCTGCGCGCCGACGGCTCCGCGTACTACCCGGAGACCTCCTCGGCCCAGCCGGTGCCGCTGCCGGTGGACTGCTCGATCCCGCTCGGCCCGGCCGGCTCCGGCCCGCGGGTGCTGACGATGGGCCACATCTACAGCGGCCGGATCTACTTCGTCCGCGACAACGTGCTCGACTTCTTCCTGGTGCGTACCGGCGACGGCCGGACCGGCCTGGTGGAGCCGTCCTTCTCCAACCCCGCCGACGTCAACTACAACCGCACCTACGCCTTCGCCGAGTTCACCTTCAACACCGTCCAGATCTACGCCAACATCAGCTACGTCAACATCGTGACGGCCCTGCCGAT
Organism: Allonocardiopsis opalescens; assembly: GCF_003002095.1. GTDB lineage: Bacteria > Actinomycetota > Actinomycetes > Streptosporangiales > Streptosporangiaceae > Allonocardiopsis > Allonocardiopsis opalescens. The sequence goes on from NZ_PVZC01000014.1 coordinate 42,448, forward strand.
CGGCCTGGCACTGGACGGAGACGTCGACCAGACCGTGGCCGCGATGCCCGAGGGCGCCGTGGACCGCATCGCCGACGGCCTCACCCGGCAGGCGGCCGCCGACGGCCAGCCCTGGGACCAGCTCGTCATCCGCGGCAGCGGCGGGAACGTGCTGCGCATCATCTCGCCCCAGGACCTGATGGCCGCCCCGCCCAACGGCGGCACCCCGTTCGCCGGCTACTGGGCGCCGTACGTCAACCAGGTCTGGGACCGCTACCGCACCACCGACCTGCGCATCGACCTCCAGGGCGGCCGCGGCGTGCTGGCCGGCAGGGTCAACGGCGACGTGCTGACCTTCCAGGGCGGCCACACCTTCGCCCGGCCCAACGACCGCGACATCTTCACCTGCGACAGCGGCCCCTTCGCCAACGTCCCGTCGGACTCCGACGAGAAGAAGGCCATCCTCGCCCGCCTCGCCGCCGGCTTCAACCGCAGCATCATGCTCAGTCACCCCGAGCAGCCCAACGGCGTCACCGCCGCCGACTACTACCGCGACCCCATCACCAACCACTGGGCCAGGGTCATCCACGCCAACACCCCGATCGGCTACGCCTTCCCCTACGACGACGTCCGCCCCGACGGCCAGCCCGACGTCTCCGGCGCCGTCCACGACGGCAACCCCGTCCGCTTCACCGTCCGCGCCGGCCAGTAGCCCCCACCCGCCCGCCGGGACGGGTGCGCCCCTCCGCACTCGTCCCGAGCGGCCGGCACGGCGCCGCCTACCGACTCGGCCCGGCCCGGCGACACACCCGACCGGACGGGGCAGGTCCGCCGCCGACCCTCGACCGGCCGGCGTGGTGTGCTTCGCCGCCCGGCCGCGGCATGTTGACGTGGCCGGGGCGGCGGGGTGCGTCCGTCCGTACCCGTCCCTGAGCGGTCGGTGCGGCATGGTCCGCCCCGGTCGCGGCCTGGCCGCACAGCCGACCGTCCGAGATTCGGGGGAAACCGGCGGCACCCGAGCCCACACCAGGGGCGGTCATGCCTGTCGTCGAACTGAGTCCTCTACGCACGAGCCGTTCCGGCGGACGCGCCCGCGCCGGTCGGCCACCCTCAGTACCGATCGGTGATGCTTTCAGCCGATGCCCCATCCGCGTGCGCCGGAAGGCTTGAACCGATTTCCCGGGGCAGGCGCGCCAGGGGCGTCCGCTACCCGCAGGGGGCAGGCTGTGCCCTTCGAGCCCGGTGCGGCCATGAGGACTCGTGCGGACCGGAGTTTTCGATGGCCTTGTCGTCTGGTCGCCCGGTTCGCCGACACCGAACAGGCGAGCCGGCGCGAGGCGCGGGTCCTGCCGCAGGGGCGGCGCCGCCGGCGGTTCTGGCAGCTTCGGTGACCCGTGCGACGTCCGGCGCGCCGGGCCCGGCCGGTCGGGTGAGTCGCCGCGCGTGGCGCTGCTGACGGGTCCTCGTTCCTGGACGGCCGGCGCGGCCGTTACCAGTCGCGGGCGACGGTGCGGATGAGGTCGGCGGAGGCGGCGGGGTCCAGGGCGACGCGGTCGGCGTCGGCGAGGGCCCACCGGCAGCGGTCCAGGTCGGCCGCGTGGTCGGAGAAGACCGTGTCGAACAGGCCCTCCCGGTAGACCACCGGACCGTCGTCGGCGCCGTCGAACTCCAGCAGGGTGAAGGGCCCGGCGAGCCCGCCGTGGGCGCCGGCTCCGAAGGGCACCACCCGGAGCGATACGGGCCGCGCCTCGGCCACGTCGAGCAGCCGCCGCAGCTGCGCCGCGCCGACGCGAGGGCCGCCGACGGGGCGGTGCAGCAGGCCCTCGTCCAGGTAGGCGACCACCTCGGGCGGATCGGCGCGCTCCAGTAGCGACTGCCGCTCCAGCTGGGCCGCCGCCAGCCGGTCGGCGATGTGCCAACGGTGCTCGGGCAGGGCGGCGCGGGTCAGCGCGCGGGCGTGCTCGGCCGTCTGGAACAGCCCGGGGAGCTGGTAGAGCGCCAGGTAGGTGATCCGGCTCGCGTCGTGCTCGGCGGCGAAGAAGGTGTCGCCGGGGAACACATCGCGGTAGCCCAGCCACCAGCCGCGCTTGAACGCGTCCCGGCCCAGCTCGCGCAGCCGCTGGTACTCGTCCGGATCGACCTGGTACACGTCGAGCAGTTCTTCCAGGTCGTTGAGGATCAGCCGGGAATCCCCCTTCTCGATCCGGTACAGCTTCGAACGGTGCCAGCCGAGCCGGCCCGCCACCTGTTCGGGGGTGAGGCCGAGCCGTTCGCGGACCGCCTTGAGTTCGCGGAGCAGCCGCCGGCCGCGCACGGTCAGGCTGAGCTTGCTTCCCATTCGGACTCCCGGGTTGGCGGAGCGGCCCAGCGGTATCGGCCGCTGCGCGGCCATCCTCCCAAGCCGGATCACACCCTCTCAACCAGAACCCCGAATTCACGAACTGGCCGCAACCCGTCAATATCCAGGCGAAACAATCGAACGGCATCCATTCCCAATCCCGGATGAGCCCGCGACGACAGCGCGTCGCCCCCGCCGATGGCCCGTCCCATCCATGGGCCGTGGGTTGCTGCCGATCCGTCGATGGCACCATCCGCCGCCGTGAACCGGCGAACGGAGCCGTCCGCACAGCGCACGGTGCGCACACGGCGTCGGCACATCGCGGGGCAACGGCCTTCCAGGGCGCCGGACGTCCATCGCGCGGTGGCAAGCCGCCTGTCCCCGACCCATCAGTCCGACCGGATCGCGCCGCGATGACCCGTACGGTCACCTCCGGGTGCAGTGCAGCGGCAGTACCTCAGCGATCGGCCGACCTGCGGCGCAGAGTGACGTCCCGTTCTGAGCAGCCTCTCGATGAGCCACCGCGCTCGCGCCACACAGCAGGCGCCGCCCGGCACGGATCCGTCCATACCTTCAGGTGCCCCGAACCTTCAGGTGCCCCGAACCTTCCCACGCACCGACCACTCCGACCAGGCTCCAACTCACGTCGGGTTCCGGGCGTCGGGTTCCGGGCGTCGGGTTCCGGGCGTCGAGCCCCGGGCGTCGGGCGGCGCGTTCCGCGCCTGCTCGACGTCCTCAGAAGGTGTCGATCCCCGCGACCTGGCCGATCGCGAAGGTGTGGCGGGACGCGGCGCAGATCGTCTCCAGGGCGTGCACGGGCACGTCCGCACGCGAGACGCCGACCCGCAGCACCTGCACCACCCATTCGCCGTGCACGTCGAGCAGGTCGGCCTCTTGCGGCGTCGGCGGACGGGCGGTCAGCGTCTCGACCGCGTGGCCGAAGCGGTGGCCGAGTGCGGTGATCGCCGCCTGCAGGGTCGGCTGGACGAAGCCCTTCTCGGCCAGTCGGGTGCCCTCGGCCACGTCGCGGCGGAAGTAGGAGGTGGAGACGCGCACCGGCACGTCGTGCGCCCAGAACATCTTCCGGCGCGCGATCACCGGTTCCCCCGGCGGCACCCGCAGCACCGCGGCCACGTGGTCGGCGGCCGGCTCCGGGCCGATGTAGAGCATTTCCCGGCGCGGCGCGACGCCCTGTCGCCGCGCCTCGGTGAGGAACAGGCTCGCCGACTCGCGCACGCGCGGCGGTGTGGGCAGCGCCCGCTGCACCAGCACCCTGGGCCGCGCGTCGGCCGGCAGCCGCCCTGGCCCGCCGGAGCCGGTCTGCGACGGCCTGTCGGCGGCGGCCTCCGGTCGAGGGGCGCCCGGTGCCCGGTCCACCGCCGCCCCGGACGCCTGGACCGGCTCTCGAAGGGCGCCGGACGCATGTGGGACGGCCCTGTCGGCCTGTCCCACCGTGCGCTCCAACTCCTCGGCGCCGTCCCCCGGCGCCTCGACCGGCCGCACGCCCGAGGTGTCGACCGCCCCGGCCGCCTCCGCCTCGGCCAAGGCGCCGAGCCGTACCCGCGACAGCACCGCCGCGCGTCCCTGCAAGGCGGCCAGTGCCTCGGCGGCGGCCTGCGCCCGCTCGACGGGGTCGGCTATGGCCGCGATCTCGCGCGGATCCGTCGCGTCCATGCTGCTGCGCTACCTCCCATGCGCGACCGGCGACCGAATGGTCGCCTCGCCCGACGCTACTGCGTACCGGGCCTCGCATCGACCGAATCGGCGATGCACCCGCACAGCCCCTTGGTGCCCCGTGCCCGCGACGGCCGAAGCGCGACGGTACTCGCCGTTACGGGCCGCCCTGTGGACGCACCACGAGCACACAGCCGCCCGAAACCGCACCGGTGGCCGCCAACGGCGGGACGCGTTCGATCCGCACACTCCCTGACCGCAGACCCTTTGAAGGCGACGGACCATCAAGCGTGCTGTCCCACGCCCGCACCACTTCCGTCGGCCGAGGATCCGCCCGGATGACCGCGACGACACGCGCCAAGTTGGCTCGGCTGCGGACGGGGTCTCATTTACTCACGGCGGCTCGCGTCACCGTGCCAGGGGTCCCGGCCGGCGCGTGGCCAGGGGGAAACTCCGCCGACGTACCACCGTGCGGCAGGACACCGCCGCGCACGGGAGGACTTTCCGTCACAGCAGGCGGCCGAAAAGGAAAGGCAAGGAGAATCAACTCCTTGCCACTCTCAACTTATAGCGCACCGGTGGGCTTGCGGCAAGACCCGGGGCGTACCGCAGAATCGTCGGCGGAAAGCCGGGAACTGTGAAAACGGGGGCGCGAAATGCGTGTACTGCTGACGACGGTGGGCTCGCGCGGTGATGTCGAACCGGTGGTGGGCCTGGCGCTGGCCTTGCGGGAACTCGGCGCGGAGGTGCGGGTGTGCGCGCCGCCGGACGAGGACTTCGCGGCGCTCATGGCGCGTGTCGGCGTGCCGCTGGTGCCGCTCGGCCCAACAGTGCGCTCGGTCGTCGGCGGCTCGCAGCCGCCGACGATGGAAGACGCGTTCCGCCTCGCCCGCGAACTGGTCGCCGCCCGCTTCGACACGCTCGGCGCGGCGGCCGAGGGGTGCGACGTGCTGCTGGCGGCCGGCCTGATGCCGGCCGGCGCGCGGGACGTGGCCGAGAAACTGGGCATCCGCTACGTGTTCGCCTGCTTCCAGGTCTTCGGACTGCCGTCGCGGCACTTCCCGCCGGGTACCTGGCCGGGCAAGCGGTCGCCAGGGGACGGAACCGGCAAGCGGGTGCTGTGGGAGCAGGACGCCCAGCGGCTGAACGCCCTGTACGGCGAGGCGCTCAACAGCCACCGGTCCGCGATCGGCCTGCCACCGGTCGACAGCGTCCGCGAGCACGTCTTCACCGACCGGCCGTGGCTGGCGGCGGACGAGACGCTGTGTCCGTCGCAGGGCATGACCGATCTCGATGTCGTGCAGACCGGGGCGTGGATCCTGCCCGACGACCGTCCGCTCCCGGACGGGCTGGCCGCCTTCCTGGACGCCGGTGCACCGCCGGTGTACGTGGGCTTCGGCAGCATGGCCGCGCTCGCGCCGAGGGACATCGGCCGGGTGGCCATCGAAGCGGTCCGCGCGCAGGGCCGACGTGTGGTCCTCGCCCGCGGCTGGGCCGGCCTGGTCCCGATCGACGGGGCCGATGACTGCTTCGTCGTCGGCGAGGTCAACCAGCAGGCACTGTTCGGCCGGGTGGCCGCCGTCGTGCACCACGGCGGCGCGGGCACCACCACGACAGCGGCCCGGGCCGGAGTGCCGCAGGTGGTGCTTCCCCAGATCGCGGACCAGCCGTACTGGGCCGCCCGCGTGGCTGAACTGGGCATCGGCTCGGCCCACGACGGTCCCACACCGACCTTCGACTCCCTGTCCGCCGCGCTCACCCCGGCGCTGACGCCCGCCACCCGCGCACGGGCGAAGTCCGTGGCCGGCACGATCCGCACCGACGGGGCGACGGTCGCAGCGAAACTGCTACTCGACGGGGCCGGCCGGGACAGGCCGTCCAGGTCCGCGTGAATCAGCCGGAACGGTCACACCAGGCACCCGCGAGACGGCAGCGGATTCCGAAAAGCCTTTGTTGGGAATGCGGTCATCGGCACCAAGTGACAGGTGCGCGGCCACCGGGGCATCGTCGGACGCGTATCTTGTTCCGACCACCGCTAGTCCTATGTGAACGTGGAGCAGCTGGCCGGACACTTATTCGAATCGGTCGTACGTATCGTGGTGGAATGGCAGCCGAGCCCGCGCGCATTCTCGCTGGATCGGACGGAAGCGTCGAGAACATCATCAGGGCCTGTGTCTGCCTCCCTCCTCAGCTGATGTCGAGCCTCAGCTGATGTCGAGCGCCCTACTGGGGCACAGCCGGACGGCCTCGGCCACCTCCTCGCGCAGTTCCTCCGGGGGTTCCGGCAGGAGGACCGTGACCAGTCCGTCTTCGTTGGACTGGTCGAAGACCTCCGGTGCGGTGAGCACGCACATGCCGGCGCTGACGCAGACCTTGGTATCGGCGGTGATCCGCATGCCGCGCCTACCAGGTGACGGGCAGCTCGTGCACCCCGTACAGGAGGGTGCCGTGTTTGTAGGACAGCTCGTCCACCGGCACGGCGAGCCGCAGGGTGGGGATGCGGGCGAACAGTGTGGAGAACACGATCTCCAACTCCATCCGGGCGAGGTTCTGCCCGAGGCACTGGTGCACTCCGTAGCCGAAGGCGAGGTGGCGCCGGTCGCCGCGGTGGATGTCGAGCCGATCGGGCTCGCCGAACACCTCGGGGTCCCAGTCGGCCGCGGCCAGCAGGGCGATGACCCCGTCGCCCGCGCGGATCTCCGTGCCGCTGAGCCGGGTGTCCTCGGCCGCGATCCGGGTGGTGACGAAGTCGGCGATGCTGAGGTAGCGCAGCAACTCCTCGATGGCGTCAGGGAGCAGTTCGGGGTCCGATCGGAGCGCGGCGAGCTGGTCGGGGTGCTCCAGCAGCGCCATGGTGCCGAGGGAGATCATGTTCGCGGTGGTCTCGTGCCCCGCGTGCAGCAGCATCAGGCACATCATCAGCAGGTCTTCACGGCGGAGCTCGCCGGCGGGCTCCAGCTGCTCGGTGACCAGCTTGCTCAGCAGGTCGTCGCCGGGGTTCCGCTGCTTGCGGGTGATCAGCTCGTCCATATAGGCGCGTAGCCCGCCCAAGGCACTCGCGAACTGCTCCGCGGTGCTCGTGCCCGATGCCGCGATCCTGCTCTGGCTCTGGAAGTACTCGTGGTCGTCATAGGGCACGCCGAGCAGCTGGCAGATCACCAGCGAGGGCACCGGGAGCGCGAAGGCGTCGACCAGGTCGACCGGCGGGGTTCTGGCGAGCAGTTCGTCGAGCAGCCGGTCCACCGTGGCCTGGATGCCGGGCCGCAGCGTCTTGACGCGCTTGAGGGTGAACTCCTGGATGAGCATGCGCCGGTAGAAGCCGTGCTGCGGCGGGTCCATCCGGATGAACGGCGGGCGCTGAAGGATCTGCTCCTGCCCGGGGAAGAGCCTGGGGAAGCCGGGGCGGGTGCCGTCGGCGCTGAACGCGGAGCCGCTCAGCACGGTGCGGACGTCGTCGTAGCGGGTCACCAGCCAGGCGGTGCCGCCGGTGGGCAGCCGCACCTTGGCGACGGGTTCCTCGGCGCGCAGCCGCTCGTACTCCGGCGGCGGGGCGAACGGGCACCGTCGCCGGACCGGGAAGCTCAGGCTGTCAGGAGCCTTGGTCGGGGGCATCGGTCACTCCTAACTAAACGGAGGGAGTTCCTTCGCTTGTTCAAGGTAAGCTAGCACAATCGAAGGGCTTTCCTCCACATCTCGACGATGGGTACCGGTTGACCGAGAGCACCACCCGGCTGCGGGCGGACGCCCGCCGCAACCGCGAGCTGATCATCATCACGGCCCGCGAGGTCTTCCTCGAGCAGGGCATTCTCGCGCCGCTGGAAGAGATCGCCCGGCGCGCCGGCGTCGGCATCGCCACCCTCTACCGGCGGTTCCCCGACCGCCCCACGCTCATCCGGCAGGTCGCCCTGGACAACCTGGCCCTGGTCGGCGAGGAGCTGGACCGTGCCATCGCCGAGCACCCCGACGACGCCTGGAGCGCCCTGGCGCACCTGCTGCGCCGCCTGGTGCGCCTCCGGATCACCGCCGTCATGCCGATGCTGGTCCCGGGTCTGGAGGACGACATACGCGCCGACGGGGGAACGCTGAAGGCGCGACGCAACCAGCTCTACGACCGCCTGGAGCGGCTCACCCGCGCCGCCCAGCAGGAGGGGCGGCTCCGTCAGGGCCTCACCCCGATCGACATCTGGCTCGGCGTCGTCAAGCTGTCCCGCCCGCTGCCCGGCATCGGCGCCGACCTGAACGAGCTGATCACCGACCAGCAGCTTGAGCTGTTCCTCGGCAGCCTGCACGCGGTGGCGCTGGACGCCGCCGAGCCGCTGCGCCGGCGGCCGCTGACCCTCGACGAGCTGGACCGCCACCTCAAGCGCAGGGAGTAGACGGAGCCCTTCCGCCGCCGTGCAGGCCGGGGGAGCACCCGCACGAGAGGAAAGGCGCGCCGGTCACCGCGTCGCGGAGTCGACGGGGTGCGCGCCGAAGGCGAAGCCCGCCACCCGCGCCGCCGCCGTCCGGTCCAGCAGGACGGCTGAGGTGACGCCCGGCACCGCCGTGCCGGGGGAGTGGCGGACGGCGTCGGTGAGGGCGGTCCAGCGGCGGCAGTGGGTGGCGAAGCTGCGGCCGCCGACCAGCCGGCCGCGGCGGTACTGTCCCGCGCGGGCCAGCGCCGGAGGCACGTCGATCATCACCAGGTGCACCTCGCGCCCGAGCCGTCCCGCCGCCGCGCACAGCATGAGCAGCAGCATCCGCCGGGTGCCGCAGTCGTGCAGTACGACGGCACCGGGGCGGCGCAGCGCCGCCCACATGCCGGCCAGGTACCAAAGGTGCACCAGCGGGCGCCAGAGCGGATACGGCGACCACCACAGCCAGCGGGCCAGCCGGTTGCGCGCCTGCTGGGAGTCCAGCACCTCGACGCCGTCCTCGCGCACCGACTCCGACTCCGCCCCGGTCAGCCCGTACACGCGCCGCAGCAGCGTGCTCTTGCCGGCTCCCGGCAACCCCGCCACCACGACGAGGGCCCGGCCCGGGTACCGCAGCACCCCGCCCTCCCGGCCCCGCAGATCGTCCATGCGCACGCCGCCACCCCATCCGGACAAACACCTCCGAGCGGGTGTTAGTTCCCCACCCGAACCGCGCGGCGAGCCCCTGGGCGCCGTCCGTACCAGGTCGGAACGCGTCGGAAGCGCTCACACCGGCGCCGGACCGCGAAGATGGCCCCATCCGGCCACGGCACCCGCTCGGCGAGGCCCGAAAACAGCGAATGCGCGGAGCGAGCACCGCACGGCGCCGCGTCCGGACGGTGCGGAATCCGTCCCTGGGAGGAGGTCCACGGGACCCGGTGATCCGGCGCCGCGGCGGACCGGCCGCGTCGGCGCGCCTCCCGGCCAGGGCGGTGGTCGTGGACGCGGCGATGAGTTTCCGCGTCCGGGGGAGTCCAAGCACCCGTTGTCGAACGAACGCAGGAGGAGCACATGTCTCAGCTACTGAGGGTCCAGAACTTCACCGTCTCCAGTGACGGGATCGGCGCGGGTGAGGAACAGACCCTCGAACGCCCCTTCGGCCACGTCGACCCGGGAGGGTTGTTCACCTGGGCCGGCGCCACGGCGAGCTGGCCCAACCGCACCGACCCCGGCGGCAGCCGGGGCCTGGACGACTACTTCACCCGGGACTTCGCGCACAACATCGGCGCCGAGATCATGGGCCGCAACAAGTTCGGACCGCAGCGCGGGCCCTGGCGCGACCACGAATGGCGCGGCTGGTGGGGCGACGAGCCGCCGTTCCACACCCCCGTGTTCGTCATGACCCACCACGAACGCCCGTCGTTCACCCTCTCCGACACCACGTTCCACTTCGTCGGCGGCGACCCGGCCACGGTCCTCGACCAGGCGCGGGAGGCGGCGCAGGGCAAGGACGTGCGACTCGGCGGCGGCGTCACCACCATCCGGGAGTTCCTCGACGCCGACCTCGTCGACACCATGCACGTGGCGGTCGCTCCGGTGCGGTTCGGCTCCGGGCTCCGGCTCTGGGATTCACCCGACGACCTGCACGACCGCTTCCACCACGAGGCCGTGCCGAGCCCCAGCGGCGTGACGCACCACCTGTTCTGGCGGAAGTGACCCGAGGACCGGCCCGGCGCACGGCCGGGCCGGGCGCTTCGCCGTACGGCCGCGTGGTCGCGGACGAGTCCTCGCGCAGGCGGCGGTACTCGTCCGCGACCCCCAACGGCGCCTCGGCCGTCGTGCCTACTGACGCGACGACGCGTGGACGCCGGCATTACGTCGACGACGGCACGGGTGTCGCCGGATCGCCCATGTACCGCCCGCCCGGCGGTACGTCCCTGGCGAGCAGCACTAGCCCGTTCCGTCCAGCGCCTCCATCGCCGCGCGGATCGCCGCCGGGTGGGCGAGCAGGTCGGTGCTGTCGGCCCACTGGTCGACGGCGCCCGTCAGCGGCAGCGCGCGCAACTGCGGATCCGTCAGTGTGGCGGCCAGCGCACGCGCGAAGCGGTCGGCGCCGAGCACCAGGTAGGGCCGGTTGTGGAAGCGGCGGCGCGTCGGATCGACGGGCTCGGCCAGGCCGAGCCCGTTCTGGGCCGCGCCGACCGCCTCGTACGCGTCGCACAGGTGGCCTTCGCGCCCGCGCTGGTCGCGAGCCACCACGGCGCCGCGCAGCGACGGTCCCACCCGCTCGGCCAGCTCCAGCCGCCCGAACGCACTGCCCAGCCACTTGGAGTAGGGGGCGTAGCGCCGCTCGATCAGCAGGCACAGCCGCATCAGCTCGCGCACCAGCCGCGCCGCCACGACGGACGCGCCGAGCTCGTCGCCCACCTCCGCGCACCGCCCGACGAAAGCCTCCTCCTGCCCGACCCGCCGCCACTGGCACGCCAGCAGGTAGCGCCACACTTCGTCGGGATACCACTCCAGTCGGGACCGCACGAGCGTCAGCTCGCCCACGGAGTCGTGGAACACCGCCCCGCCGGTGACCTCCGCCAAGCGCTGCTGCGGCATCGCCAGCCACTCCAGGACCGTCGGCTCGCCGCCGACGGCGTCCACCCCGAGCAGCGCGACCGCCCACGCGCCCGTGTCCAGCACCTCGACCCGGTGGTTCACCGGCCCCTCGGCCGGCGCCATGAATCCGACCGGGTCGAGCGGATCCTCGCTCATCCGGAAGTTCGTCGACCACCCTGCGACGCTCGCCGGCAGCCGCTCGCTCAGCACCCGGCGAATCCGCTCCCGATGCAGCAGCAGCTCATCCCGTCGAAGGAACAGCTCCAGCCGAGGCCCCCAGTCATGGTCGACCGACCGCTCCGTATCGAAGCCCAGCACCTCAGACCCGCCGCCCACCCGGGCCGCCGCATAGCGCAGCCCCGGCAACTCCCGGGCCAGCACCGGCGCCACCACCCCGAACAGCGCCCGAGCCACCTCGACCCCACCCGCGAACCCGCCCACCGACGTAGCCATGCCCCAAGCCTCCACGCCGGCCGTCCCGGGCGCCAAGCGGTTTTCGGAGCCGAATCGGCCGGAACCTCGGATCGGACATGGAATTCGGCGCATCGCCCGAAGAAAGCGGTCAAAGGCGGCGCGACCGAGTGATAGGCACTCCGGATCACGGGGCGCGGTCCACGATCGAATGGATTGGAAGATCAATTCAGTGAAAGGCCGAAAGCGGCCAGCGGGAAGCGGCTTCCCCGGTTTCCCGCGAACGGCGTAAAGTCGCCCTAATCGCCCCGTCAGCCGATAGTGACGACCTTCCGCCGATCATCGAGACCGCCTGCCCGACGCGAAGCACCGGCTGTCGGCGCTCGTGGTCGTCTCGTTGATCGACGGCACCGCGAACCAGGCGCGGATCGACCAGCTGCTGGCGGCTCGCCCGGGAAACCTGCTACGAGGCTAAGGAGGATGAATGCCCGGCCAAGGTCGCGGGCGCGCCTGGGTACAGTCGAGCCGACCGGCGGTGTGGGCCCTGTGTCAGTTGTGATCTGAGCACACTGCGGTGTCAGCCACTCGAAGCGCTCGAACGACTCGGCGCCGCGTGGCGGCGGACGGCCGTCCGCGCCATGCTGTTCTGGATCCCTTGGGACCTGGTCTCCGGTCGCCGCCGCCTGACTGAACGTTTGTCACCGCCAAGCGGCACGCTGGACCGTATCGACCGCAAAGGAGGCGAGATGGCGCCAAGGGTCCATGCTGTCGTACTGGCGGCCGCGTACATGGCGACGATCCCGGCCGCCAATCTGGCCATAGCCCACATCGGGATGCTTCCGGTCGGCTTCGGGCTGATGGCTCCGGCCGGTGTCTACATGGCGGCTCTGGCGCTGGTGCTGCGCGACCTGCTGCAGGAGGTGGCGGGGTGGCGCTGGAGCCTGTGGGCCGTTCTGGCCGGCACGGTGCTGTCGGTGGCCGTCTCGCCCACCCTGGCGCTCGCGTCCGGCGCGGCGTTCCTGTTCAGCGAGCTGGCGGACCTCGCCGTCTACACGCCGCTGCGGCGCCGCGGCCTCGTAGTGGCAATGGCGGGTTCCAACGCCGTCGGCCTGGTCATCGACTCGGCGCTCTTCCTCTGGCTGGCCTTCGGCTCCCTGGACTTCTTCACCGGCCAGGTCCTGGGCAAGACCTGGATGACCCTGGCCGCCATCGCCCTCCTCCTACTGATCCGCCGCACGCGCCCCCAGGTACACACCTGAAAACCGAACACGGACCCCGACCCCCGCCCGCGGAATGAACGTGGCCCCCAACAGAAGGATGTGGGGGTGGGGGGCGTGGGGGCAAAGCCCCCACATCGGGGGGTCCGGGGGGTCGTCCCCCCGGGGGACATGCGGAACGCGAAGGCGAGCCGAGCGCAGCGAGCGAGCAGGGTACGCCCAGCGTGGAGCGGGCGACGGGAATCGAACCCGCGTAGCCAGTTTGGAAGACTGGGGCTCTACCATTGAGCTACGCCCGCACGTCTCCGCTGAAGCCCTGGTTGCCCTAGACTTCGGGGGAGCCGCAGGACTAAGAGTACAGACTCATGAGCCTGGGGTCGTACATTCGGGATGTAGCGCAGCTTGGTTAGCGCGCCTGCTTTGGGAGCAGGAGGCCCCCGGTTCGAATCCGGGCATCCCGACGGACTGGCACGTCGCGCGCCGTCGTCGCGTACGGTCGGGGCGCGGCGTCGTGTTTCGCCCTCCCGCCGAAGCCGTGTGGAAGGGCCTCTTCCGGCCGGGCGGTCCCGCGGGACGCGGTGCCGGTTCGCGAGAGCTTTCCGTGTGCGACCAACCAGCCGGACCGATTCACCGGAACGTCTAGGAGTACCACCCCGTGAAGACCGATGTTGAGGAGCTGAGCCCGACCCGGGTCAAGCTCACCATCGAAGTGCCGTTCGAGGAGCTCGGTCACGCCTTCGACGAGACCTACAAGACGCTCAGGAAGCAGGTTCGCATCAAGGGCTTCCGGCCCGGCAAGGTGCCGACCCAGCTGATCGATCGGTATGTCGGTCGCGGTGTCGTGGTGAGTGAGGCCGTCAACCACGCGGTGCCGGAGTTCTACAACCAGGCGGTGCGCGAGGAGGAGATCTTCGCGCTCGGCCAGCCCGACTTCGAGGTCACCAACCTTGAGGACGGTGCGGAGTTCTCCTTCACCGCAGAGGTCGACGTGCGGCCGAAGTTCGAGGTGAAGGACTACGAGGGCGTCAGCGTCACCGTCGACGACGCCGCGGTGTCCGACGAGGACGTCGACCAGCAGCTGTCGAACCTGCGCGAGCGCTTCGCCACCCTCACCGGGGCCGACCGCCCGGCCGCCGAGGGCGACTACGTGTCGATCGACCTCCAGGCGTCGGTCGACGGCGTGGAGCTGGAGGACGTCAAGGCCAGCGGCGTGTCCTACGAGATCGGCTCCGGCTCGCTGCTGGACGGCCTGGACGCCGCGGTCACCGGCCTATCGGCGGGCGAGTCGACCACCTTCGCGACCACCCTGGTGGGCGGCGAGCACGAGGGCAGGGCGGCCGACGTCGCCGTCACCGTGCACAGCGTCAAGGTGAAGGAGCTGCCGGAGCTGGACGACGAGTTCGCCCAGTCCGCGAGCGAGTTCGACACCATCGAGGAGCTGCGCGACGACTCCCGGCGCCGGCTCGCGGAGGTCAAGGAGTACCAGCAGGTCTCCCAGGCCCGCGACCGCGTGCTCGAGGCCCTGGTCGACAAGGTCGACATCCCGCTGCCCGACAGCGCGATCGAGGCCGAGGTCAACCGCCGCACCGAGAGCCTGGAGCAGCAGCTGCAGGCCAGCGGCCTGACCCGCGAGGCTTACCTGGAGTCGCAGGGCAAGTCCGAGGAGGAGTTCGAGACCGAGCTCGCCGAGGGCGCCCGCAAGGCGGTCAAGTCCGGCTTCGTGCTGGACCAGCTGGCCATCCAGGAGGACCTCAGCGCCGACAACTCCGAGCTGACGAACTACGTGGTCGACCAGGCGCAGCGCATGGGCGTCTCGCCCGAGGTGCTGATCAAGCACATGGTCGACTCCAACCAGATCCACATCGCCTACACCGAGGTGCTGCGCGCCAAGGCGCTGACCCTGGTGCTGCGCACGGCCACCGTGGTGGACGAGTCCGGCAACGAGGTCGACGTCCGCTCGGTGCTCGGCGACGAGGCGGAGACCGCCGCGGCCCCCGAGGCCGAGGGCGAGGCGGCCGACACCGAGATCGTCGAGATGGACTCCACCGACGCCGCCCGCACGACCGCGTCCGCCCGCTCGGACGACGACGCCGACGGCGAGGAGCGGCCCGCGGCCGGCTCCTGACGGCCCGCGCCACCCGTACGATCCGGCCGGTGGCGGACGCGCACGCGTCCGCCACCGGCCGTCGCCGTCTCGCGGGGACGGCTCCGCGCACCGGTACGGCCGGTGGCCGCCCGCGGTTCCCGGTTCCTCCGGCGGCGAACGGCCTGCGCCCACGGTGAACAGGGCAGGTCCAGGGGCTCCGGCGCGGCTAGTGTCGCTGGTGTAGCGACCGGTCCGGCCGTGGTCCGGCGGCGGGTGAAGAGGAGGGGGAGCGTGCTCGAAGCGTCCGCGCCGCCCGACCTGCGCCCAAAGCGAACAGGCCGTCTTTACGTGCGGGTGCGCCTCCACGGGGGGCTAGTGTCGCTGACACCGCAACCGAGAACATACGACTCCGGAACAGGTGAGATGAGTGCCGGAAACGTTTGAGCAGCCCTCGCGTATCATCTCGCGCACGGCTGAGGCCCCCCCGCAGTTCGGCGACCAGACCTACCAGCGGCTCCTGCGCGAGCGGATCATCGTGCTGGGCCAGCAGGTCGACGACGACATCGCCAACCGGATCTGCGCGCAGCTGCTCCTGCTGTCGGCCGAGGACCGCGACCGGGACATCACGCTCTACATCAACTCCCCGGGCGGCTCCGTCGACAGCGGCATGGCGATGTACGACGTGATGCAGTTCGTCCCGAACGACGTGGTGACCGTGGCCATGGGGCTGGCCGCGTCCATGGGCCAGATCCTGCTGTGCGCGGGCACGCCCGGCAAGCGCTTCGCGCTGCCCAGCACCCGCATCATGATGCACCAGCCCTCGGCCGGCATCGGCGGCACCGCCTCCGACGTCAAGATCTACGCCGAGCAGATGGTCTACATGAAGAAGCGCACCTCTGAACTCCTGTCCAACCTCACGGGCCAGAGCGTCGAGCAGATCCTCAAGGACTGGGACCGCGACCGCTGGTTCACCGCCGAGGAGGCCAAGGAGTACGGCATCATCGACCAGGTCGTGCGCAACGCCAGCCACGTCGGCGTCCTGTAGCGCCGCCCCGGCCCCCTGACCACCCAGACCACTGGAAGGCACGAAGACTCGTGAGTGAACTCTTCCGGCCCGGCGCGCACGGCCCGTTCGGGCAGGCCGGCTTCTCCGCGCCGCAGAGCCGCTACATCATCCCCTCGTTCGTCGAGCGCACCACCTACGGCGTCAAGGAGATGAACCCCTACAACAAGCTGTTCGAGGAGCGCATCATCTTCCTCGGCGTGCAGATCGACGACACCTCGGCCAACGACGTGATCGCCCAGCTCTTCACGCTGGAGCACACCGACCTGGACCGCGACATCACGATGTACATCAACTCGCCGGGCGGCTCGTTCACCTCGCTGATGGCCATCTACGACACCATGCAGTACGTCAAGCCCGACATCCAGACGGTGTGCGTGGGCCAGGCCGCCTCGGCGGCGGCGATCCTGCTCGCGGCCGGCACCCCGGGCAAGCGGCTGGCGCTGCCCAACGCGCGCATCCTGATCCACCAGCCCGCCACCCAGGGGACCCAGGGCCAGGGCACCGACCTGGAGATCCAGGCCGCCGAGATCCTGCGGATGCGCGATCAGATGGAGGACATCCTGGCGCGGCACACCGGCAAGTCCAAGGAGGAGGTCGGCCGCGACATCGAGCGCGACAAGTTCCTCACCGCCGAGACCGCCAAGGACTACGGCATCGTCGACGAGGTGCTCCCGTACCGCAAGAACGTCCCGACGGCGTAGCGGTCCGGCGCGGCCGGCGCGCGGCGGACCCCGGGCCCGTCCGCGGCCGTGCCGCGCCGTTGGAGTAGCACCATCATGATTAGCAACTAGACTGTGGCCATGCGCACAGGGGTGGACTCCGGCGGCTCGCCCGCCCGCCGTCTCGACGGCCCCCTGGATCCCGCACGCGCGGGATCGACTCGCGGAGGCGGCGCCGCGGCCGGCCGGGCCGCGCGCCCCCGCTCCGCTTCCCCGCGGTCCAGGTATGACCGCTCGGCCGCCACGCGGCACGACCCGACAGCCACCCTCTGCCCGGCGACGGGGTGGCCCGGAGTTAAGGAGTAGCTGGGGTGGCACGCATCGGTGACGGTGGAGACCTGCTCAAGTGTTCGTTCTGCGGCAAGAGCCAGAAGCAGGTCAAGAAGCTCATTGCCGGACCGGGCGTGTACATCTGCGACGAGTGCATCGACCTCTGCAACGAGATCATCGAAGAGGAGCTCTCGGAGACCACCGAGCTGAAGTGGGACAACCTGCCGAAGCCGCGTGAGATCTATGAGTTCCTGGATTCGTATGTGATCGGGCAGGAGCAGGCGAAGAAGGCTTTGTCGGTTGCGGTGTACAACCATTACAAGCGGGTGCGTTCGGATGGTGA
>NZ_PVZC01000015.1 GCF_003002095.1 Allonocardiopsis opalescens
ATCGTCAACCACCCCGCCTTCGCCCCCACCGACCACACCCCCTTCACCATCCACACCCGCTGGATCGAAACCGAATTCCACAACACCATCACCCCCCAAGCCGCGCCGGACGCCGCCCCGGCGGCGGGCGCCCCGACCCGCCGGGCGGTGACGGTCGAGGTCGACGGCCGGCGGGTCGAGGTGGTGCTGCCCGAGGGCTTCGCCGCCGATCCCGCGGCGCCCAGGCGCCCGGCGCGCCGGGCCGCCGCCGCGGCGGCCGCGGACGGCGACGCCCTGGTCAGCCCGATGCAGGGCACCGTCGTCAAGGTCGTCGCCGCGGACGGCGGCCGGGTGGCCGCCGGCGACACCGTCGTGGTCATCGAGGCGATGAAGATGGAGCAGCCGCTGACCGCGCACAAGGCCGGCACCGTCACCGGCCTGTCCCTGAACCCCGGCGACGCGGTCGGCGGCGGCGCCGTCGTCTGCACCATCGCCGGCTGAGGCACCCGCCTCGGCGACCGGTCCCCCCGGTCGGCCCGCACCGACGAAGCAGCAGTACCGACAGAGGAGTTATCCCGCGATGTGCAACCCGGCCCTGATGCAGCGGATCGACTACGGCGACGCCGGTGCCGCTCCGCCCGGCCAGAACCACCCGTACGTGCGGCGCACCGGCGAGAACGGCAGCGTCCAGGTCGCGGGCGAGCCCGCCGAGGCGCCCTCGGCGGCGTCGCGGGTGATGACCCGCCGCAACCTGATGCGGTTCACCGGGGTGGCGAGCGCCGCCGCGGCGCTGTCCATGCTGCCCGTCGGGGTGGCCGCCGCCTCCGACGTGCGGGGCCGGCTCGGCAGCCGGGTCGTTGACCTCACCCACACCCTCAGCTCGGACTTCCCGATCTTCTACCCGCTGTCGCCCCCTCCGGTCTACGAGCAGCACCGCTTCCTGGAGACCGACGGCTTCAACGCCAACACGATGACGCTGGACGAGCACAGCGGCACCCACATCGACGCGCCGGCCCACTTCGGCGGCGAGAACTACGTCGACGAGATCCCGGTGGAGAGCCTGGTCGCGCCGCTGTGCGTGGTCAGCATCGGCGACCGGGCCGAGCACGACCACACCGCCACCCTCGAAGTGGACGACATCCGCCGCTACGAGCGCCGGTACGGCCGCATCCCCCGCGGCGCGTTCGTCGCGATGGAGTCCGGTTGGAGCCGCCGCGTCCCGATCCCCGGCGCCTACCTCAACCAGGGCGAGGACGGCGTGTTCCGCTACCCGGGCATCGGCCCCGAGGCGGCCGCCTTCCTGGTGGAGGAGCGCTCCATCGTGGGCGCGGGCGTGGACAGCACCAGCATCGACCACGGCGGCTCGGAGGTGCCCGAGAGCCACCAGATCATGCTGCCCAACGGCCTGTACGGGATCGAGAACCTGAACAACCTGGCCGCGGCGCCGCGCCACGGCGGAACCGTGGTGGTCGGCGCCGCCAAGCACCGCGGCGGCTTCGGCGGTCCGGCGCGGGTGCTCGTCTTCCACTGATCCCGGTCCCGCGCGCCCGGCGGGCGCGCCCGTACCGTCCGGGGCGCCGGTCGCGCTGCGCCCCGGGCGGTACGGGCCGCCGCCGGGCGCGTGCGCCGCCGAGGCGCGAACGCGTCCCCGCCGGGACGGCCCCGCGCGTGCGGGCGGCCCGGCGGGGACGCAGCCGTTCACGGCCCGAGGCCCGAAGGAGGCCGACCATGACAGTGACCCCCGGTACGTACACGGACCCGCTCGCGATCGACGCGCCGCCGCCCGCCGTGCGGCGGGTGCCGTCGCTGGCGGAGCGGACGATGGAGCTGCGCGCGCTCAAGGAGGCCGTGGCCGAGGGCGCGGACCCGCTCGCCACCGAGCGGCACCGCGCCAAGGGCAAGCTGACCGCCCGCGAGCGCGTCGGGCTGCTGCTGGACGAGGGCTCCTTCACCGAGGTGGAGCCGCTGCGGCGGCACAGCGCCACCGGCTTCGGCCTGGAGCGGCGCCGCCCGCACACCGACGGTGTCGTCACCGGCTGGGGCACCGTGCACGGCCGCACCGTGTACGTCTACGCGCACGACTTCCGGGTCTTCGGCGGCGCGCTCGGCGAGGCGCACGCCGCCAAGATCCACAAGATCATGGACATGGCGGTGGCGGCCGGCGCCCCGCTGGTCAGCCTGAACGACGGCGCGGGCGCCCGGATCCAGGAGGGTGTGGCCGCGCTGGCCGGCTACGGCGGCATCTTCACCCGCAATGTGCGCGCCTCCGGGGTGATCCCGCAGATCAGCGTGATGCTCGGCCCGTGCGCCGGCGGCGCCGCCTACTCCCCCGCGCTCACCGACTTCGTCTTCATGGTCGACGGCATCGCGCAGATGTTCGTCACCGGGCCCGACGTGGTGCACGCGGTCACCGGCGAGCGGGTCGGCCAGGACGAGCTGGGCGGCGCCCGGGTGCACTCCGGCGTCAGCGGGGTGGCCGGCTTCTTCGCCGCCGACGAGCGCTCCTGCCTGGAGGACGTGCGCCACCTGCTGTCCTTCCTGCCGGCCAACAACCAGGAGGCGCCGCCCGAGGAGCCGACGGCCGACCCGGCCGACCGGCGCGCCGAGCGGCTGCTCGACCTGGTGCCCGCCGATCCGTCCCGCCCCTACGACGTGCGGGCCGTGATCGAGGAGATCGTGGACGACGGCGGCTACTTCGAGGTCGGCGCGGGCTGGGCCGGCAACCTGGTCTGCGCGCTCGCCCGGATCGACGGGCAGGCGGTCGGGATCCTGGCCAACCAGCCGATGGTGTCGGCGGGCGTGCTCGACATCCACGCCTCGCAGAAGGGCGCCCGCTTCGTCAGCACCTGCGACGCCTTCAACATCCCGCTGGTCACCCTGGTGGACGTGCCCGGCTTCCTGCCCGGCACCGGACAGGAGCACGGCGGGATCATCCGGCACGGCGCCAAGCTGCTGTACGCCTACTGCGCGGCCACCGTGCCGCGGGTGCAGGTCATCCTGCGCAAGGCCTACGGCGGCGCCTACATCGTGATGGACTCGCGCTCCATCGGGGCGGACCTGTCCTTCGCCTGGCCGGGCAACGAGATCGCGGTGATGGGCGCGGAGGGCGCCGCCAACGTCGTCTTCCGCAAGGAGATCGCGGCCGCCGCCGACCCGGCCGCGCGCCGCGCCGAACTGGTCGAGCAGTACCGGGCGGAGCTGATGCACCCCTACTACGCCGCCGAGCGCGGCCTGGTGGACGACGTGATCGACCCGGCCGAGACCCGCGCCGTGCTGGCCCGCTCGCTGGCGGCGCTGCGGCGCAAGCACGTGCCCGCGCCGTACCGCAAGCACGGCAACCCCCCGATGTGAGGCGGTGAACACATGCACGCGGCCCGGCAGGACACGGTGATCCGGGTGGTCAGGGGCCGCCTGGACGAGGCCGAGGCGGTCGCGCTCGCGCTGGTGCTGGCCCGACCGGCCGCCCCGGCGCCGCGGCGCGCGGCTGGGCTCGCGGCCGCGCCGCCCGCCTGGACGCGCCCGGACCGGTACCGCTCCCCCGCCTCGTGGCCGGGGCCCGGCGGCCCGGTGGGCCGCCGCTGAAGACGGGCGCGTCCCTTCGCGGGAGGGGACGTGCCTCCCCCGCCTCCCGCACCGCGACCCCGCCCGGTCCCCGTCCCCGGGCGGGGTCGCTCGTGTCCGTGCACACCGTGCGCCGCACGGGTCGGACGGCGCCTCCGTCGCCCTCCCCGCGCACAGACGGACGGCCCCCGGGGACGTGGAAGCACGTCCCCGGGGGCCGCCGTACGCCCCGGCCTTCGGGGTCAGTCCACGAGGGCGGGCTCGTCCCTGCCCCGCTCGGGCGCGGGACCGGCCTGCTCGGCCTGCTCGGCGGGCGGGGTTCCGCGCGAGAGCACGCCGACCGCCACCGCGCCCAGCAGCGACATGGCCGCCACCGCCCAGAGCGCGACGTGCATCGCGTCGGTGTAGGCGGCGGCCGCCAGCTCCGCGGCGCCCGCGGCCCCGGCGGCCGCCTCGACGGCCCCGGCCATGTCGCCCTGGAGCAGGTCGGCCGTCATGGCCGGGGCGGCGGCGGCGAACTCGCCGGCGGCCAGCCGCTGCTGGGTGACGGTGGCCAGGATCGCGCCGAGGACCGCGATCGAGACGGCCTCACCGGTCAGCCGCATGGTGTTGAACATGCCGGCCGCCATGCCCGCGCGGGCCGGCTCCACCGAGGAGACCGCGGCGCCGTCCAGGATGGCCAGCGAGACGCCGAAGCCGATGCCGATGGTCAGCAGCGGCCCGGCCAGCACGGCGACGCCCGCGCCCGGCCGGATCACGGTGAGCCAGGCGCAGCCGGCCGCGACCAGCACCATGATCACGACCAGCAGCACGCTCTGCGGCACCCGGCGCGCGATCATCCCGACCACGGTCGGCACCACCAGGGTGGGCCCGGTGAGCAGCACCAGCAGCAGGCCCGCGTCCTGCGCGGAGATCCCGTCGACCGACATGAAGTACGGCGGCAGCACGATCAGCAGCGCGACGAAGCCGAAGGCCAGCAGCACCGGCATCGCGCAGATCGCCACGAAGCGGGCCTGGCCGAAGAGCGAGATGTCGAACATCGGCCGCTCGGCCCGCCGCTCGACCAGCACGAACACCGCCATCAGCACCACGAACGCGGCCAGGGCGCCGATGACCAGCGGATGCGTCCAGCCCAGCTGGCCGCCCTGCACCAGGGCGAGCACGAACAGGAACAGGCCGCCGGTGAAGGTGATCGCGCCGGGCCAGTCCACCCCGGCGGCATGGGCGTCGCGCGACTCGGCCAGCAGCGGGCTCAGCGCCAGGACCGGGACCAGGACCAGCACCGCGACCAGGAAGAAGCCGCGCCAGCCGCCCAGCGAGGTGACCAGCACGCCCGCCACCAGCGGCCCGAAGGCCAGGCCGACGCCGATGGCGGTGCCGAACAGCGCGAAGGCCCGGGTGCGGGCGGCGCCGTCGAAGGTCTGCGCCAGGATCGCGCTGCCCCCCGTGGTGGCGGCCGCCGCGCCGATGCCGGCCAGCACCCGGCCGCCGACCAGCACGGCGATGTGGGTGGCGAGCGTCGCCACCAGCATGGCCGCGCAGAACAGCACCACGCCGCCGATGAACATCCGGCGCCGGCCGGTGAGGTCGGCCAGGGAGCCGGTGACCGCCATGAAGCTGGCGAAGGTGAGGAAGAAGGCGTTGACCACCCACTGGGAGGCGGCGAGCCCGGCGTCCAGGTCGACGCTGATGTCGGGGAGCGCGACGGAGGCTCCCGTGGCGGTGACCGGGACCAGGACGATCGCGGCGCACACCACCAGCAGGGTGAGTGTGGGGCGGGTGCGGCGCGAAGACGACTCCGCAGCGCTGGTCGTCATGTTCGGACCTTTCTTTCAGCACGGGCCGTTCAGGGAATCGTTTTCCGTGCTCGCCGCCCGAGGCGCGCGGAATGCCACGTGCGTGGCGGCCGGCGCGTTTTCCCGGTCCGGCGATCGGCGATGGGACACAGCGAGTGGCGCACGGCGGGAAAAGCGGGGCGTATGCGCCGCGCCCCGCTTTTCCCGTCATTCGTCCCGGCGTTCACCCCGGGAATGGGGGACGCGGACGGAAAACGATGCTATTCGGGCGCGGGGCGGGACGGTATTGCACCAGTCGGCCCCGCCACTACCCCTTTAGCTGTAGTGGCGTCCGTCTTCGGATGAGTAGGCGGCCGCCGCGGGCCCGCACGCGGTTAGCGTCATGGCGCGGCGGTGCCCGCTGCGGCGCCGCGGCCCTGTCCGCATCCGCTGACGACCCGCCGGACGCCGGCGGCTGAGAGGTGTGCCATGGCCGACTCGGTACTGATCGTGGGAGCGGGCCCCGTGGGCATGCTGCTCGCCTGCGAACTCCTCCAGCAGGGCGTGCCCGTGCGCATCGTGGACGGCGCTCGCGGGCACTCGGCGCACTCGCGGGCCACCATCATGTGGCCGCGCCTGCTGGAACTGCTGCACCGCACCGGGCTGACCGAGCGCATCGTGGCCGCGGGCCACCGGGTCGAGGGGGTGTCGTACTTCTCCGGCGGCCGCCCGCTGGGCACCGCCTGGCTGAGCCGGATGACCGACACCCCGTACCCCTTCGCGGTGGGCATCGCGCAGAGCGCCACCGAGGACATCATGGAGCAGCGGCTCACCGAACTCGGCGGCAAGATCGAGCGGGGCACCCGGCTCACCGCGCTGCGCGGCGTGGAGGGCGGCCGGCAGCTCGCGGTGCTGGAGAGCCCCGACGGCTCCGCCGAAGAGGTCTCCACCCCCTGGCTGGTCGGCGCGGACGGCGCGCACAGCACCGTCCGCAAACTGCTCGACATCCCCTTCGAGGGCGAGCAGCTGGACGTCAGCTTCGCCATCACCGACGCCGAGGTCCGCGGCGACATGCCGATGAACGTGGTGAGCTACTGCTACACCCCCGTCGGCAGCCTGGCCCTGGGCCCGCTCGGCCCGACCGTCTCCCGGGTGGCGGTGAGCGTGCCGCACCCCGAGGACGACACCCCGCCCACCCGCGAGTTCTTCCAGTCGATCGTCGACGAGCGCGCGCCGGGCCGCAACGTCCTCGGCGAACTGCGGTTCAGCACCGTTTTCCGGGTGAACGCCAGGATCGCGGCGCGCTTCCGCGGGCAGCGGGCGCTGCTGGTCGGCGACGCGGCGCACATCATGAGCCCGGCGGGCGCGCAGGGCATGAACACCGGCCTGCAGGACTCCGCCAACCTCGGCTGGCGGCTCGGCGGACTGATGCGCGGCGCCTTCACCGAGGACGTGCTGGCCGGCTACGAGCGCGAGCGGCGGCACGGCGCGCACGCGGTCTCCCGCTCCACGGCCCGCCAGACCCGCTGGGGCTTCTTCCGCAAGCCCGCGCAGATCGCCCTGCGCGACATCGTCTTCCGGACGGCCACCGCCACCGGCATGGTGCAGCGGGCCATCGTCCCGCTGATCGCCCAGACCGACGTGCGCTACCCGGTGGTGGACACCGAGGGCACTACGCGGAAGGGGCCGGTGCCGGGCGGGCGGCTGCCGGTGCTGCCGCAGCCCTCCGGAGCGCCGGTGCCGGCCCTCGCCCGCGAGGGCGAGTGGCCGCGGGTCTCCGGGGACGGCCTCACCGTGCTGCTGTGGCCGGGGCGCTCCCGGGACGCCGGCTGGTCCCGCACCGCCGCGGAGGTCCGCGCCTCGGTGCCCGAGGCCGCCGTGGTGGAGGTCCGGCCGGGGTACGCTCCCATCGCCGGCGTCCTCGGCGGCGCCGCGGCCCTCGCGGTCGTGCGCCCCGACGGCCACCTGCTCGCGACGCTGCCCGCGCCCGACCGCGCGTACCTGCCCCGGGTGCTGGCCGCGCTGCGGCTGCGGCCCGAGCCGGTCGCCGCGCCCCTAGAGGCGGCGACGCCGCCGCCGGCCGCCGAGGCGGAGGCCGGCGCCTCGGCACACCAGGGCTGAGCACGAGCCGATCAGAGAGCGAGCACACGATGAGACAGCGCACCTTCCGCCCCGCACGACGCGAGGTCGGCGCGGTCGGCCTGGGCTGCATGGGCATGAGCTGGGCCTACACCGAGTCCGAGCGCGACGACGCGCGCTCGGTCGAGCTGATCCGCGCCGCACTCGACCAGGGCGTGGACTTCCTGGACACCTCCGACGTCTACGGCGCCGGCCACAACGAGACCCTGGTGGGCCGGGCACTGGCCGGGCGCAGGGACGACGCCTTCCTGGCCACCAAGGTCGGGCTGGTCGTGGACGACCTGCGCACCAAGGCGATGCGGCGCGACGGCTCGCCCGCCCATGTGCGCGCCGCGATCGAGGCCAGCCTGCGCCGGCTGGGCACCGAGACCGTCGACCTGTACTACCTGCACCGCGTCGACCCGGCCGTCCCGCTGGAGGAGAGCTGGGGCGCCATGGCCGAGCTGGTGCGCGAGGGCAAGGTCCGCCACCTGGGCCTGTCGGAGGTCTCGGTGGGCGAGGCCGAGCGGGCGCACCGCGTCCACCCGGTGGCCGCGGTCCAGTCCGAGCTGTCGCTGTGGACCAGGGACGCCCTCGGCGCCTCCGGCGCGGCCGCCGACGCCAGGTTCGACAGCCCCGGTTCGGTCGGCGGCGGCCTGGAGCCCAGCGGCGACGTGGTCGGCTGGTGCGCCGCCAACGGCGCCGCCTTCGTGCCCTTCTCGCCGCTGGGGCGCGGCTTCCTGACCGGCGCGATCACCGCCTCGACGGAGTTCGAGAGCAGCGACTTCCGCTCGGCCAACCCGCGCTTCACCGCCGAGGCGCGCGCCGCCAACCAGCGGATCGTGGACGTGCTGCGGGCGGTGGCCGACAGCCACGCGGCCACCCCCGCCCAGGTCGCGCTGGCCTGGGTGCTCAGCCGGGGGGAGCACGTCATCCCGATCCCCGGCACCAAGCGCGAGCGCTACCTGCGCGAGAACGCGGCCGCTGCCGAGCTGGAGCTGACCAAGGAGGACCTGGCCCGGCTCGACGAGGCGCCCGCCGCCACCGGCACCCGCTACTGACCGACCGGCGGTCCGGGCGGCCGCGCCCGGACCGCCGCGCCCCGGTCGGAGCCGGAAACCGCCTTGCGGCCCCCTCCGGAGCCGACGACACTGGGCCGGACCGACCGACGGGAAGGACCGGCCATGGCCCAACGGAGCAGCCCCGCCGCGGTCGCGGAGCGGATCGCCGCCGTCGACTGGGCGGCGCCCTGGGAGCTGGCCGCCTCGCACGCCGGGTCGCGGCCCAGGCTGCTCATGGAGTACCAGCGGCGGATGGGCCTGTGGGCGCGGGCTCTCGGCCTGCGCTCCCCCGTCACCTTCTTCGACCTGCCGGAACGGGTCGCCCCCGGCGTGCGGGCCGACCCGGAGCTGGTGGCGCGGGTCGAGGCCGGATGGGCCGGCCACTACCTGTGGGAGCCGGTCAGGTCCTCGTGCCTGTGGGCGCTGCACTGGGCGGCCGTGCGCGAGGCCGGGCTCGGCGGCTTCCCCGGCGAGGGGCTCACCGGCGCCCGGCGGGCCGCGCTGGCCGAGCCCTTCGACCCGCTGCTGGCCGCCTACGAGCGCGGCGGCGGCTTCCACCGCGACTGCAGCGGCGCCTTCATCGACCTGGAGCTGTGCGCGGTGCCGTACCGGCCCTGGCGCGACCGGCTCCCTCCGGCCGACCCGATCACCACCACGGACCCGGCCGCCCTCGACGCGCTCGACGCCGCCGACACGGCCCGGCGAGCGGCCGAGGGGGCTCCCGGTGCCCGGTCGGCGGCGGACGGCCGGTCCGGTTGACCCGCGTCCGGCCGGCCGCCAGCATGCTGCCCATGGCGAAGCTGGACGCGGACCGTCCCGAGGTGCTGCTGCGGCCGCTGGACGAGCCGCGGCTGGCCGAGCTGCTGGACGCGGCGGTGGCCGGGGCCGAGCCCGACGAGGTGATGCCGCCGGTGCCCGGCCCGCCCGGGTGGACGGCCGAACGGCGCCGGGCCTTCCTGGACTTCCACCGCTCCCGCTCCATCGGCACCGAGCAGCCGGTGGAGGAGACCTTCGTCATCTACGCCGACGGCCGCGCGGCCGGAGCGGCCCGGCTCGAAGGCACCTGGGCGGGCGTCGAGGCGGGCCTGTGGGTGACGCGCGGGCAGCGCGGCCGAGGCGTCGGCGGCGCCGCCGTGCGCCGGCTGCGCGAGCTGGCCGCCGAGCGCGGCCACCAGCGGCTGATCGCCGCCACCACCCCCGGCAACACCGCCGCCCGGCGGCTGCTCGCCGCCGCCGGCGCCCACCTGGTCGCCACCGACACCAGCGTGCAGGCCGTCATCGAGCTGTGAGGCCGCGCCCGCGTCAGCACCTGCGGTACCACCACGGCCGGTCCGCCGGGACGCTCAGGTCCGGCAGCGTACGGGCCCGGAACCGGGCGTCCAGCGGCCGCAGCAGCGCCCGCAGCTCCCGGGCGACCGGCAGGGGCAGCGCCGCGCAGGCCGCCTCCAGCTCGGACCTGGCCCACTGCGGCGGATCGTGCCCGAACTCGCAGTAGCAGGGATCGTCGGGCTCGGAGAAGGAGTGCCGGATCCGGGGCCGGTTCACCAGCGTCCGCCAGGACGACAGCAGCTGCCCGAGGAAGTCGGCGCGGAACAGCGGCTCGCGCGGGTGGACGCGCTCCAGCTCCAGCAGTACGGCGTGCGCACGGGTGGACAGGCCGGGGACCGCGCGCCACTCGCGCGGATAGCGTCCGCCGCCGGGCGGCCCCTGAACGCGCCGCGCCCATCCGGGCACGGACGCCTCGCGCCGCCTACCCGGCATCGGACCTTTCGATCGGGTGGATTCGCATGCCCGGAACACTGCCGTACCGCACCCCCGCACCGCAAGTCCGGGCGGCGCGCGACTACGAGGCCAGCATGTCCGCGGTGAGGCTCGCCTCCGTGGACGGGATGCCGAGGTCGGCGGCGCGCTTGTCGGCCATGGCGAGCAGGCGGCGGATGCGGCCGGCGATGGCGTCCTTGGTCAGCGGGGGGTCGGCCAGCTGACCCAGCTCCTCCAGCGACGCCTGCTTGTGCTCCAGGCGCAGCCGCCCGGCCGCGACCAGGTGCTCGGGGGCGTCGTCGGCCAGGATCTCCAGCGCCCGCTGCACCCGCGCCCCGGCGGCGACGGCCGCCCGCGCCGAGCGGCGCAGATTGGCGTCGTCGAAGTTGGCGAGCCGGTTGGCGGTGGCGCGCACCTCGCGGCGCATCCGCCGCTCCTCCCAGGCCAGCAGGCTCTCGTGCGCGCCCAGCCGGGTGAGCAGCGCGCCGATGGCGTCGCCGTCGCGCACCACGACGCGGTCGATGCCGCGCACCTCGCGCGCCTTGGCGCTGATCTTCAGCCGGCGGGCCGCGCCCACCAGGGCGAGCGCCGCCTCGGGGCCGGGGCAGGTGACCTCCAGCGACATGGAGCGGCCCGGCTCGGTGAGCGAGCCGTGGGCGAGGAAGGCGCCCCGCCAGGCCGACTCGGCATCGCAGACGGCGCCGGAGACGACGTGCCTGGGCAGGCCGCGCACCGGCCGCCCGTTGTTGTCGATCAGCCCGGTCTGGCGGGCCAGGCTCTCGCCGTCCTTGATCACCCGCACGACGTAGCGGTTGCCCTTGCGCAGCCCGCTGGGCGCGAGCACGACCACGTCGGAGGCGTGCCCGAAGACCTCGGTGATGTCCTTGCGCAGCCGGCGGGCGGCGGAGCCGGTGTCGAGCTCGGCCTCGATGACGATGCGTCCGCTGACCAGGTGCAGCCCGCCCGCGAAGCGCAGGATGGTGGACACCTCCGCCTTGCGGCAGCACGGCTTGAGCACGTCCAGCCTGCTCAGCTCGTCCTTGACCACACCGGTCATCGCCATGCTTCCCACGCCCCCTGATCTCGCGCCCCGGCCATTATCGCGACCGGCCGACCCTCGCAGGTTAGCGCGACACGCCGGTTTCACCACGGAAGACGTCGGCGAAGGCGGCCGCGAGCCTGGCCGGGTCGTGCCGGGGCGAGCCGTCGTCCACCGCCACGCGGGCCAGCACGAGCCGGGCGCCGAGCTTGTCGGCGGCCCGCTCCAGCGCCGCCACGTCGTCCACGGAGGCGGCGTCGGCCAGCACCGCGTCGATGGTCAGCCGGGGGGCGTGCTCGACCAGCACCTCCAGGTAGGTGTGCGCGGCGAAGCCCTCGGTCTCGCCGCGCTGCGGCGAGAGGTTCAGCACGACGACCCGGCGCGCCGGGGTGGCGATCAGCCCGGCGGCCAGTTCCGGCACCTTCAGGTGCGGCAGCACGCTGGTGAACCACGAACCGGGCCCGAACACCACCCAGTCGGCCTCCGCCACCGCCTTGACCGCCTGCGGCGAGGCGGGCGGGTCGGGCGGGATCAGCGACACCGACCGGACCTGGCCGCGGGTGCCGGCGCAGGCCACCTGGCCGCGGACGGTGGTGATCTCGTCGGGGCGGTCGGGGTCGACCCCGGCCACCTCGGCCATGATGTCCAGCGGGATGGAGGACATCGGCAGCACCCTGCCGTGCGCGCCGAGCAGTCGCCCGACCCAGTCCAGCCCGGCGACGGAGTCGCCCAGCAGCTCCCACAGCGCCACGATCAGCAGATTGCCGACGGCGTGGCCGTGCAGCTCCCCCTCGCTGCGGAAGCGGTGCTGCACCACCTCGCTCCAGGTGTGGCCCCACTCGTCGTCTCCGCACAGCGCCGCCAGCGCCATCCGCAGGTCGCCCGGCGGCAGCACCCCCAGCTCGCGGCGGAGCCGCCCGCTGGAGCCGCCGTCGTCGGCGACGGTGACGACGGCGGTGAGGTTCTCGGTGACGCGCCGCAGCGCCGACAGCGAGGCGTGCAGGCCGTGGCCGCCGCCCAGCGCCACCACCCGGGGGTTGCGCCCGTCGCCGACGTCGGCAGCGGGCAGGAACGCTCCCCCGGGGTCGCGCATCGATCTCCACCTGCCTTCCGGCTCACGTCACCGCGCCGGCGCGGCCGTCACTCCCGGCCGAGGTCGCGGTGGACGACCTGCACCTCCAAGCCCTCGTCGCGCAGCCGGGAGCACAGCTGCTCCGCCATGGCCACGCTGCGGTGCTTTCCACCGGTACAGCCCACGGCGAGCGTGATGTAGTGCTTGCCCTCACGCTCATACCCGGCCACCAGCAGACGCAGCACCTCGGTGTACGCGTCGAGGAACTCCTTGGCGCCCTGCTGAGAGAGAACGTACTCCCGAACCGGGGCATCCTGCCCGGTCATTGGGCGCAGATCCGGCACCCAGTGCGGATTCGGCAGGAAGCGGCAGTCGACCACCAGGTCGGCGTCGACCGGCAGGCCGTACTTGTAGCCGAAGGAGACGATGTTGGCGCGCGGCTGCGCCTCGCCGTCGTCGCCGAAGTAGGCCACCATCTTCGCCCGCAGCTGGTGCACGTTCAGCTGCGAGGTGTCGATGACGAGGTCGGCGTCGCCGCGGATGGCGCGCAGCAGCGCGCGCTCGCGTGCGATGCCCTCGACCAGGCGGTCCTCGCCCTGCAGCGGGTGCGGGCGGCGCACCCCTTCGAAGCGGCGCACCAGCGCCTCGTCGCCGGCCTCCAGGAAGACCACCCGGCCGGACACGCCGCGCCGCTTGAGCGCGTCTATCTCCGACAGCAGGTCGGCGGTGAAGCCCCTGCTGCGCACATCGACCACGGCGGCCACCCGGGGCACCGCGCCCTGGCTCCGCCCGGCCAGGTCGATCATGGTGGGCAGCAGGCCGGGCGGCAGGTTGTCCACCACGAACCAGCCCAGGTCCTCCAGGGCACGGGCGGCGGTGCTGCGCCCGGCCCCCGACATGCCCGTGATCACCACCATCTCGGGTGCGGCCTCGCCGCTTGCTCCCGGTCCGATCACGCCTACTCCCCCTGTGCGTTCTCCTGCGCGCCGTGCGGCTCCCCACCGCCGGTCGCCCCGTTGGCCGGTGCCGGCGCCGGGTCGCCCCCGGCGAGCGCCGCCGCGACGGTCCCGGCGAGCCCAGGGCCGATGCCGTGGACCTCCGCGATCTCGTCGACCCCCGCCGCGCGCAGCCGGCGCACCGAGCCGAAGTGCTTGAGCAGCGCCGCCTTGCGGGCGGGCCCCAGGCCCGGTACATCGTCCAGCACGCTGGTCGTGGCTCGCTTGGACCGCTTGGCCCGGTGGTAGGAGATCGCGAACCGGTGCGCCTCGTCCCGCAGCCGCTGCAGCAGGTACAGGGCCTCGCTGGCGCGCGGCAGGATGACGGGGTCGTCCTCGCCGGGCAGCCAGACCTCCTCCAGGCGCTTGGCCAGGCCGCACACCGAGACGTCGGTGACGCCGAGCTCGTCCAGCGCCCGCTGCGCCGCCGCGACCTGAGGGGGGCCGCCGTCGACGACCACCAGGTTGGGCGGGTAGGCGAAGCGGCCTGGGGCGGCGGGCCGCTCTGGAGCGTCGGAGCCGCTCTCCGTTCCGGTCTCGGCTCGCACCGTGCTGCTGTCCGTGGTCGAGTCGCTGCCGCCCAGCG
Source organism: Allonocardiopsis opalescens (assembly GCF_003002095.1). Taxonomy (GTDB): domain Bacteria; phylum Actinomycetota; class Actinomycetes; order Streptosporangiales; family Streptosporangiaceae; genus Allonocardiopsis; species Allonocardiopsis opalescens. The sequence continues at coordinate 13,948 of NZ_PVZC01000015.1, forward strand.
TAGCCAGTTCTCCGCTCGCCTGGCTCTCTTCCAGGTAACGCTTGAATCGACGTGAGATGACTTCGCGGATGGCGGCGACGTCGTCCTGACCCCGCACGGTCTTGATCGCGAAGCGGCGGTACTCGGACTTGCGGGCCAGGCCGTCCTCGAACACGACCATGGACGCGACCACGTCGGTGCCCTGGAGGTTGGACACGTCGTAGCACTCGATGCGCAGCGGCCCGGCGTCCAGGTCCAGCGCCTCGGCGATCTCCTGCAGCGCCCGCGAGCGGGTGGCGAGGTCGCCGGCCCGCTTGGTCTTGTGCTGCTTGAGCAGCTGCTCGGCATTGCGGGCGACCGTCTCCATCAGCGACTTCTTGTCGCCGCGGCGCGGCACCCGCACCTCGACGCGGCTGCCGCGCCCCCGGGACAGCAGCTCGGCCAGTGCCTCGTGGTCGGGCGGCAGCTCGGGCACCAGCACCTCGCGCGGGATCGCGGCGGTGCCCTCGGGCACCGGTCCGTCGGCCGGGTCGGCCGACCCGCCGGGCGCCTCGCCGGGCGCGGCGCCGTCGAACTGGGGCCCGTAGATCTGCGCGAGGAAGCGCTCAACCAGGTCCGCGGAGCCGACCTCCTCGACCCGGTCGACCACCCAGCCCCGCTGGCCGCGGATCCGCCCGCCGCGCACGTAGAAGACCTGCACGGCCGCCTCGAGGGGGTCCTCGGCGAGCGCGATCACATCGCAGTCGGTGCGCTCCCCCAGCACCACGGCCTGCTTCTCCAGCGCCCGCTGCAGGGCCTGGACGTCGTCGCGCAGCCGCGCGGCCCGCTCGTACTCCTGCTCGGCGGCGGCCGCGCGCATCCGCCGCTCCAGCTCCCTGATGTAGCGGCCGGTGTCGCCGGCCAGGAAGGAGCAGAAGTCCTCGGCGATGGCCCGGTGCTCGTCCTCGGTGACCCGGCCCACGCACGGCGCCGCGCATTTGCCGATGTCGCCGAGCAGGCACGGGCGGCCGGTGAGCTGGGCTCGGCGCAGCACCCCGGCCGAGCAGGTGCGCACCGGGAAGACGCGCAGCAGCAGGTCGACGGTCTCGCGGATCGCCCAGGCGTGGGAGTAGGGCCCGAAGTAGCGGGTGCCCTTCTGCTTGGCGCCGCGCATCACCTGCACGCGCGGGACGTCCTCGCCGAGGGTGACCGCCAGGTAGGGGTAGCTCTTGTCGTCGCGGTAGCGCACGTTGAAGCGGGGGTCGTACTGCTTGATCCAGGAGTACTCCAGCTGGAGCGCCTCCACCTCGGTGCCGACCACGGTCCACTCCACCGAGCAGGCGGTGGTGACCATCTGCTGGGTGCGCGGATGCAGCCCGGCGAAGTCGGCGAAGTACGACGACAGCCGCGACCGCAGGTTCTTCGCCTTGCCCACGTAGACGACGCGGCGCGCGGCGTCGCGGAAGCGGTAGACGCCGGGCGAGTCGGGGATCTCGCCCGGAGCCGGGCGGTAGCTCGCGGGATCTGCCATACCCTCCATTGTGCTGCGCCGCAGAGGGTGGCGGGCGCACGTCCGCCCCGCCCGCCCGCTCGGGCCCGGGCGCGACGGACCGGGCGGTCCCGCGGTCCCGGTACCTTGGGGCCGACCGAGGCACCCACGACGCCCGCGCCCGGGCGGAGAAGGAGTGATCCCGACCATGACGCTCGCGATCGGATGGCTGCTGCTCGGCCTCGGCATCGCCGTCGCGGTGGGCGCCGTCGCCCTGGTGCGCTGGCTGCTGACCCGGATGTGGAACCGCAGGTGGCCGATTGCCGGGCCGCTGGTGCAGCGGTGCACCATGCCCGCCTACGTCGCCGCGGTGATCTCGGTGTGCAATCTCGGCCTGCCGCCGCTGCTGCCCGAGGGACTGCACGGGATCGCGCAGCGGGTGCTGGCCATGGCGATGATCGGCGGCCTCACCTGGCTGCTGGTCGCGGTCGCCTACGCGCTCACCGACCAGCTGCTCCAGCACATCACCAACGGCGACGCGGCGGCCACCCGCCGGGCGCGGCGGCTGGAGACCCAGGTCAAGCTGCTGCGGCGGGTCACCACGGTCGGCATCGTGATCCTCGCGGTGGCGGCCATGCTGTTCACCTTCCCCAGCGTGCAGACCCTGGGCGCCGGGCTGCTGGCCTCGGCCGGCCTGATCGGCATCGTCGCGGGCGTGGCCGCCCAGTCCACCCTCGGCAACCTCTTCGCCGGCCTGCAACTCGCCTTCAGCGACGCGATGCGGCTGGGCGACACCGTGGTGGTCAACGGCGAGCTGGGCACGGTCGAGGAGCTGTCGCTCACCAATGTGGTGCTGCGGATCTGGGACGAGCGGCGGATGGTGCTGCCGGTCTCCTACTTCACCACCACCCCGTTCGAGAACTGGACCAAGCACGGCACCCAGCTCACCGGCACGGTCTTCCTGCGCGTCGACTGGGAGGCGCCGGTCCGCGAGATCCGCGGCGCCGTCGGCGAGTTCGTCGAGCAGCACCCGCTGTGGGACGGCCGCAACTGGTCGCTGGTCGTCACCGACGTGCTCGACAACGGCATGGTGGAGCTGCGGGTGCTGGTCACCGCCGCCGACTCCGACGCCGCCTGGGACCTGCGCTGCGCGGTGCGGGAGTTCCTCATCGACCACCTGCGCGAGCAGCACCCCGAGTCGCTGCCGCGCAACCGCACCGAGTTCGAGCTGACCAACCTGGAGCTGGAGCAGGGCGGCGCCGGCGAGGACGTGCGGCGCCCGGGCCACGACGCCGCACGCGGCTGAGCCCGGCCCCGCCGGCCGTACCGACCGGGGGCCGGGCCCGCTGGCGGTCCTAGTAGGGCCGGCCGGTGCCGTCGCCCGGGCCGGTGGGGTGGCCCTCGGGAAGCCGCACCACGATCGTGCGCACCGCCTTGTCGTGCAGGGTCTGCCGGTAGGGGGCGTCCCAGAGCGGGAACAGCCCGTCGAGGATCGCGAAGAGCCCGAACAACAGCCCGACGACCGGCACGGCCGGGCTGGCGTAGCCCACCGAGGAGATCGCGGCGCGCCGCAGCGCGGCGCCCTGCTCGATCCCGGTCGGTTCCAGCCGGCCGCCCAGCGCCACCACCCGCAGCCGCATCACGGTCTTGCCGACCGTCTGGCCGCTGCGGATCAGGAAGTAGTACTCGTAGCCGATCGCCACGCCCACCCACAGCGCCGCCGCCAGCAGCGAGGCCCACAGCGGGGTGCCGAAGCCGTAGTAGGCCGCGCCGATGCCGTACATCGGGGCGGTGGCGGCGGCGGTGATGATCGAGTAGAGGATCGCGCCGGGGATGCTCACGATCAGGCCGTCGAGCAGCCGCGCCACCAGCCGCTCCCACCACTCCGCCAGCGGCGCAGGGGCGCCGGGCGGCTGCGGCCGCTCCGGGCGGCCGGGGAAGGGCTGCCCGGGCGGCGGGCCCGGCGGGAAGCCCTGGTCGCCGGCGAGCGGCTGCTGCCGCCCCGGGTAGCCGGAGCGGCCGGCGGCCGCCTGGTCGTAGGCGGATCCGTACGGCGGCTGCTGCTGCCCGTGGCCGGGGACGTACCCGCCGCCCTGGCCCGCGGGTTCGTCGGGCCGGGGGCCGGCGTTGAACCATTCGGCCGGGGTCTCTCCGGGGCGCGGCGGCTGGCCGGTCCAGCGCGGCGCCAGGTGGGGGCCCTGCCAGGAGTCGGCGGCCCCGGGCGGGACGCCGGGTTCGCCGGGCTGCGGACGGCCAGGCTGCGCCGGCTCGGGCGGCGTGGTCATCGGGGGTGACACCTCACGGGGGGCGGCGGTCGGGAGCACCGGCCGCGCGGACGCACCGTCCGGCGGTACCGGCGCTTGCGAGCCTACCCCCCGCGGGTGCCGTCGCGGCGACTCCTCAGGTGAGGACCACGTTGCCTCCGGAGACCTCCACCGGGAACTCCTCCAGCGGCTGCTGCGCCGGGCCCGCGGTCGGCGAGCCGTCGGCCGCGCTGAACTCGCTGCCGTGGCAGGCGCAGACGATGGAGCCGCCGGCCACCTCGCTCACCGTGCACCCGGCGTGGGTGCACACGGCGGTGAAGGCGTGGAAGACGCCCTCCTCCGGCTGGGTGAGCACGATCCCCTGGTCGGCCAGGACCACACCGCCGCCCACGGGCACGTCGGCGGTGGCGGCCACCGGCTCCCCCGGCTGCGCGCTCGGCTGCCCGCTAGTGCTCTCGCCGCCGCCGTCGGCGCCGGTGGGCGGCGCCTCGCCCGGCTGCCCGGAGCAGGCGGCCAGGCCGAGGGCGAGGCCGCCGACGCCGAGCGCGCTCAGCGCGGTCCTCCGGCTCAGCCCGCAGGGGCAGCCGTCCTGGAGCGGTGCGGTCATGTCGTTCCTCTCGTTGCGCGGTCGGATCCGCCGGGGCAGGCGGTCCGCGGCGCCGCGCTGCTCCGACACCGCATGACTACGGTGGGCGCGCGCCGGCGGTTCAATCGCGGCGCGGCCCGGACGCCGGTGGCGTCCGGGCCGCTGCTCCTGCGCGCGGAGGGGCGGGTCAGGGATGGGGCCGCATCGGCGGCTCGGGCGGCTGCTCGCCGCCGGGCCGCTCCGGCGCGCCCGGGAAGTCCCGGTGCCCCGGGGCGCCCCGCTCGGGGCCGTCGGGGCCCCCGCCCGCCTCGGCGGCGGGCGGGCGGTCGACGGGACCGTGCGGTACGGGCTGGGCGCCGGACGGGCCCGGCGGCGGCGCGGCGTTGCCGCCCGCCCGCTCCGGCGGCGGCTGCCCGCCCTGCCGCGGCTCGCGGCCGGGGGCGTGCTCCCGGCGGGCCATCGGCACCGGCCCGGGCGCCGGGCCGGACGGCTCGACGATGACCGCGGTGCGGGCCGCCTTGTCGTTCAGCGACTGGCGGTTGGGCCGGTCCCACAGCGGCCACAGGCCGTTGACCAGCACGACGACCATGGTGATGAAGCGGCCGCCGACCGGGACCAGGTAGTTCAGCACGGCCGGGCCCCACCAGACCAGGGCGCGGACCACGGAGGCGCGGTTGGACAGGCCGGGCGGGCGCCCGGGCGCGTCCAGCTCCACCACCCGCAGCCGCAGGGCCATCTTGCCCAGCGTCTGCCCCCGGGTGCGGAGCATGACGTACTCGTAGCCGACCAGCGCGGCGACCCCGATGATCCCGGTGATCAGCGCGATCGCGTAGACGGCGCCGAAGGACGGCGGCTCCACCGTTCCCGCGCCGCCGCCGATCATGGCCGCCGCCATCAGGTTGGCCAGTCCGCCGACCACGAGGAAGACCAGCAGGGCGATCACGCCGTCGATGATCCTGGCGATCAGGCGCTGCCACCACTCGGCGAGCGCGCCCGCGTGCCGCCGCTCGTCGGGGACGGGCGGCTGGTACGGGCCCCAGGGGCCCGTGTCGTACGGCGCGCCGCCCTGTGCGCCGCCGCTCGGCCCGCTCGGGCCGGTGGGCCGCTGGTCAGGGGCGCGCTCCGGGTTGGGACGGTCTTCGCCGCCCGCCGACGCGCCGTGCGGCTGGTTCGGGTAGTTCGGCGTTCCCATCGGCTGCCTCTCGTCCGGGAGCGGGCGGGACGTCCGCCGCCGGCCGGCTCCGGCGTCCGCCGGGTCGGTCCGCGGCCACCGCGCTCGCGGTACGCCGGAGGTCCGCCGCACCGCGCGCTCCCCGCGCCGCTACCCCCGCCGTAACGGGAAACACGCAGGTGGGGACCTTAGCCGAGCACCTTGCTCAGGAACTGTCCGGTGTAGCTCTCGGGCACCTCGGCCAGCTCCTCCGGGGTGCCGGTGGCCACGACGGTGCCGCCGCGGGAGCCGCCCTCGGGCCCCATGTCGACCACCCAGTCGGCGGTCTTGATGACGTCGAGGTTGTGCTCGATGACGATCACGGAGTTGCCGCCGTCGACCAGCCGCTCCAGCACGCCGAGCAGCTTGCGGACGTCCTCGAAGTGCAGGCCGGTGGTCGGCTCGTCCAGCACGTAGACGGTGCGGCCGGTGGTGCGGCGCTGCAGTTCGGAGGCGAGCTTGACCCGCTGCGCCTCGCCGCCGGACAGGGTGGGGGCGGGCTGGCCCAGCCGCACGTAGCCCAGGCCGACGTCGTTGAGGGTCTGCATGTGGCGGCGGATGGCCGGGACCGCGTCGAAGAAGTCCAGCGCCTCCTCGATCGGCATGCCCAGCACGTCGGCGATCGACTTGCCCTTGTAGTGGACCTCCAGCGTCTCGCGGTTGTAGCGGGCGCCGTGGCAGACCTCGCAGGGCACGTAGACGTCCGGCAGGAACTGCATCTCGATCTTGATGGTGCCGTCGCCCGAGCAGGCCTCGCAGCGGCCGCCCTTGATGTTGAAGGAGAAGCGGCCGGGCTGGTAGCCGCGGACCTTCGCCTCGGTGGTCTGCGCGAACAGCTTGCGGATGTGGTCGAAGACGCCCGAATAGGTGGCCGGGTTGGAGCGGGGGGTGCGGCCGATCGGGCTCTGGTCGACGTGCACCACCTTGTCCAGGTGCTCCATGCCGGTGACCCGGGTGTGCTTGCCCGGCACGGTCTTGGCGCCGTTGAGCTCCTTGGCCAGCGCGTTGTACAGGATCTCGTTGACCAGGGTGGACTTGCCCGAGCCCGACACCCCGGTGACCGCGATGAACTGGCCGAGCGGGAAGCGCACGTCGACGTTGCGCAGGTTGTGCTCGCGGGCGCCCTTGACCACCAGCTCGCGGCCCTTCTCGCGCGGGCGGCGCCGCTGCGGGACCGGGATGGAGCTGCGGCCGGACAGGTAGGCGCCGGTGCTGGAGTCGGGCGACTCCAGCAGCGCGGCGACCGGTCCCGACACCACGATGTGGCCGCCGTGCTCGCCCGCGCCCGGGCCGATGTCGACGACCCAGTCGGCGGCGCGGATGGTGTCCTCGTCGTGCTCGACCACGATGAGGGTGTTGCCGATGTCGCGCAGCCGCTCCAGGGTCTCCAGCAGGCGGTGGTTGTCGCGCTGGTGGAGGCCGATGGACGGCTCGTCCAGGACGTAGAGTACGCCGACCAGGCCCGAGCCGATCTGGGTGGCCAGCCGGATGCGCTGCGCCTCGCCGCCGGACAGCGAGCCGGCGGTGCGGTCCAGGCTCAGGTAGTCCAGGCCGACGTCGAGCAGGAAGCCGAGACGGGCGTTGATCTCCTTGAGCACCTGGTCGGCGATGGCGCGGTCGCGGTCGTCCAGGTCGAGGTCGGCGGTGAAGCGGGCGCACTCGGCCAGCGGCATCGCGCTGATCTCGGCGATGCTGCGGCCGGCGACGGTGACGGCCAGCACGACCGGCTTGAGCCGGGCGCCCTGGCACGACGGGCACGGCACCACCCGCATGTAGCCCTCGAAGCGCTCCCTGGTGGTGTCGCTCTCCACCTCGGAGTGGCGCCGCTCCAGCCACGGGATGACGCCCTCGTAGGCGGTGTAGTAGGAGCGGGTGCGGCCGTAGCGGTTGCGGTAGCGGATGTGCACCTGGGTGTCGTGGCCGCGCAGCACCGCCTTGCGCGCCTTCGCGGGCAGCTTCTCCCACGGGGTGTCCAGGTCGAAGCCCATGGCGTCGGCCAGCCCCTGGAGCAGGCGCTCGAAGTACTCCCCGGCGTGGCCGCCCGACCACGGCGCCAGCGCGCCGTCGCGCAGGGTGCGGCCGGGGTCGGGCACCACCAGCTCGGGGTCGATCTCCAGCCGGGTGCCCAGGCCGGTGCAGTCGGGGCAGGCGCCGTAGGGGGAGTTGAACGAGAAGGAGCGCGGCTCCATCTCGTCGAAGGAGATGTCGTCGTAGGGGCAGTACAGGTGCTCGGAGACGACGCGCTCGCGCTCGGGGTCGTCGGCGGCGCGGTCGACGAAGTCCAGGATGATGGTGCCGTCTGCCAGCTGGAGCGCGGTCTCGACTGAGTCGGTGAGCCGCCGCCGCGAGCCGTCCTTGACGGTGAGGCGGTCGACGATCACCGCGATGTCGTGCTTCTCGTACTTCTTCAGCACCGGCGCCTCGTCGAGGCGGACCAGCTCGCCGTCGACCCGGGCGCGGGTGAAGCCCTTGGTCTGCATCTCCTTGAACAGCTCGACGTACTCGCCCTTGCGGCCGCGCACCACCGGCGCGAGCACCTGGAAGCGGGTGCCCTCGGGCAGTTCGAGCACGCGGTCCACGATCTGCTGCGGGGTCTGCCGGGCGATGGCCCGGCCGCAGATCGGGCAGTGCGGCTTGCCGATGCGCGCGTACAGCAGCCGGAGGTAGTCGTAGACCTCGGTGATGGTGCCGACGGTGGACCGCGGGTTGCGGTTGGTGGACTTCTGGTCGATCGAGACCGCCGGGGACAGGCCCTCGATGAAGTCGACGTTCGGCTTGTCCATCTGGCCGAGGAACTGCCGTGCGTAGGCGGACAGCGACTCCACGTAGCGGCGCTGGCCCTCGGCGAAGATCGTGTCGAAGGCCAGGCTCGACTTGCCCGAGCCGGACAGCCCGGTGAAGACGATCATGGCGTCGCGGGGAAGTTCGAGCGAGACGTCCTTGAGGTTGTGCTCGCGGGCGCCGCTGATGACGAGTCGATCGGCCACGGTGGTGATCCACAGCTTTCTCGCCGGGACCCGGGCGCCAGGGCCGCAGGTCAGGGGCGTGATGACGGGAGGTTGAACGCCGGCGCGCCACCGGGGATTCCCCCGGCCGACCGCCCGGCCGAACTCACGTTCGAAGCATATCGGTTCCGCCCGACCCGTCGAGGCGATCACGGCGATTACGGAACGTGGCCGGCCTGCCGCAGCCGGAGACGGCTTGCGCGCCGGTGGCGCACCCCGCGGCGGTCCGCCTCGGACGCGGGCGGTTCCGAGAGATCATACGTTCACGAATGGGTCACGTTCTCGCAGTTTGGACGGCCGAAGTCGGTCATGGGAGGGCTCCCGCGGACTTGTGCACTTGTGCCAGACTGGCGCCCCCATTCGGAGAAAGAGGTCCCGATGACCCTCGTGCAGCACTTCTCCCACGGCGCGCTGACGCCGGTTCTCGGCTATGCCGCCTCGTTCGTCGGCGCGTTCATCGGCCTCCAGGCCGCCATCCGGGCACGCTCCGTGACCGGCCTGCTCCGCGCGCGCTGGCTGCTGCTGGCCGCGGTCTCACTGGGAGGCACCGGGATCTGGGTGATGCACTTCACCGCGATGTTCGGCTTCTACGTCGGCGGCACCAATGTGCGCTACGACATCGCGCTGACGCTGGCCAGCCTCGCCCTCGCCGTGGCGGCGGTGGGCGCCGGGCTGTGGATCGGCTGCTCCCCCGCCCCCTCGCCGGCGCGCACGGCCGCGGCCGCGCTGGTCGCCGGGGCCGGACTGGCCGGCATGCACTACCTGGGCATGGCGGCGCTGCGCATGCACGCCGAGGTGGCCTACGATCCGCTGCTGGTCGGCGGCTCGGTCCTGCTCGCCCTGGCCGGCGGCGCCGCCGTGGTGTGGACGGCGTCCCGGGCCGAGCGGCCGGCCGCGGTCGCGGTCGGCGCGCTGGCGGCGGGCGCGCTGGTCGGCGCGATGCACTACACCGCCATGTTCGCGATGGACATCACCGCCACCACCATCACCGGGCACCTGCACGGCGCCTCGGTGATGGACTTCCTGCTGCCGATCGCGGTCGGCCTGGTGGTGCTGACCTTCGTCCCGCTGGCCGTCATCGTGCTCAGCCCCGACGACGAGGAACTGCGCACCGACGACGCCTTCCGGACCGAGCTGCGCCGGCTGCGCGCCGACGGCGTGCAGCCGGCGGCGGCCCGCCCCGCCGCGGCCGACCTCTCCCACCGCCGCCCGTCCAGGCTCCGCTGAGCGCCGACCCTTCTGTAACTTGACGGTTACGTAACCCATGGGTTACAAAGGGAGCATGGCCGCGTCCGTCTTCGAAGCACTCGCCGATCCCGTGCGCAGGCGCCTCCTCGAACTGGTGGCCGAGCGCGAGCGGACCGCGGGCGAGCTGGCCGCCGAGTTCGCGATCAGCCGCCCCGCGGTCTCGCGCCACCTGCGCGTGCTGGCCGAGGCCGGCCTGGTGGGCTGGCGCGGCGAGGCCCAGCGCCGGCTGTACCGGCTGGAGCCCGGACCGCTCGCGGAGGCCGGCGCGTGGATCGAGCGCACCCGCGACAGCTGGGCGGGCCGCCTCGACGCCATGGAGCGGCACCTGGACGACACCTGGAGGGAACAGCCCGATGACCGATGACACCGCGCGGCCCGACGGCCGCCCCGCCGACGACGGCGCACCCGATCCCCGCGAGCGGACGGGCACCCTCGGCGTCGGCTCCGACGGCCACTGGCAGATCCGCTTCGAGCGGCGGCTGCGCCACAGCGTCGAGCGCGTCTGGTCGGCGCTGTCCGACCCCGCCCAGCAGGCGCAGTGGGTGCCCGGCGTCACGATCCACGCCGTCGCGGGCGGCACCGTCGATTTCGACTTCGGCGACGAGGGGCGGGCACAGGGCGAGGTGCTGGCCGTCGACCCGCCGCACCGCATCGAGCACACCTGGACGTGGCCGGGCGAACCCGACTCGGTCGTGCGCTGGGAGCTGACGCCGGACGGCGACGGCAGCCTGATGGTGCTGCTGCACCGCCCGCTGCGCCGCGAGCCCGCCACCGACTACTGCACCGGCTGGCACGTCATGCTCGACTCGCTCGCCGACCACCTCGACGGCACCCGCCCGGAGGCCGAACCGGACTTCGCCGCCCTGTACACGCTTTACAGCGCCGCCGGCGGCTGACCGGGTCCGTCCGCACCCAGCACGCGCCTCGGGGAGGCGACCGCACGCGGTCGCCTCCCCGAGGTCTGTGGCCGGGCGCGCCCGGGCCGGGGTCAGGACTTGGCCGGCTGCTCCTCCGCGGCGGTCGCGCCGCCCTCGGAGTCGTCGCCGCCACCACCGGTGGTGATGCCTCGGCGCCGGTCACGCGAGGACTTCCACAGGCTGACCGCGGCCGTGACCGCCAGGGTGCCCACGATGATGCCGAGGGACAGCTCGGTGCCGATCTCGGGCACGTGCACACCGCTCACGTGCAGAGCGTGGAAGGTCAGCTTCACCGCGATGAAGGCCAGGATGAACGCGAGGCCGAAGTTCAGGTAGACCAGGCGCTCCATCAGCCCGCCGAGCAGGAAGTACAGCTGCCGGAGGCCCATCAGCGCGAAGGCGTTGGCGGTGAAGATGATGTAGGTGTTCTGGGTGAGCCCGAAGATCGCCGGGATCGAGTCCAGCGCGAACATCAGGTCGGTCAGCCCGATCGCGACGATCACGATGAACATCGGGGTGGCGAGCCGCTTGCCGTTCTCCCTGATGAACAGCCGGGCACCGTGGTAGTGCTCGGTGCTCGGCACGACCCGGCGGACGAAGCGGATGAACCGGTTGTTGGTGTACTTGCCGGCGTCCTCCTCCTCGTGCTTGAGCGCGTCGCGGAACACGCCGTACGCGGTGTACAGCAGGAAGGCGGCGAAGACGTAGAAGAGCCAGCTCCAGGCGTTCAGCGCCTGCGCGCCGATCGCGATGAAGGCACCGCGCATGATCAGCGCGATCACGATGCCGATCAGCAGCACCTCGTGCTGGTAGGCGCGCGGCACCGCGAAGCCGGTCATGATCAGGAAGAAGATGAAGAGGTTGTCGACGCTGAGGCTGTACTCCGTCACGTAGCCCGCGAAGAACTCCAGGCCGGCGTCGGAGCCGCCGAAGAACCACAGGCCGATGCCGAATATGACGGCGAGCGTCATGTAGAAGATCACCCAGCGGGTGGCCTGGCCGAGGCTGAACTCACGCGGCCCCGTGCGGTCCTTGCGCCAGGGCTGGTCGACGATGAGCAGGTCGAGCACGATGATCGCGATCAGGCCGCCGATCGTGGCGGCCCAGACCCAGAACGGAATGTCCAAAATAGGGGCTTCCCTCCGGCTGTGATGCCGTCCGGTCCGGCCGTGGCCATGCTGCGGACGGCATTGACAATGATTGGCCGGAGGTCTCTCCCGCACGCCCTGGCGGGCGGGCCGACGGTACCGGGTCTGACCAGACCGGCTTGACGATACCGCCGCACAGGGATACTCCCCTCCCGATATGCGGTTGTCGCGCGGCGGCCGGAACCCCGGCACGGGTCCGCACGTACTGCCGGACCCGCGGGTCCTTGAGCATCTTAAAACATGCCCCCATCTCCAACCGAAGCGCGGCCGGCACTGCGTTTATTCCCACACGCTCCGTGCACTCGGCCCCGCGGCCGCCCGGCCGTGCTAGACCGCCTGCGGCACCAGGCGGCGGTAGAGGCTGAGGACCTGCTCCACGGCGTCGGCCTCGGTGGGCAGGGCCGCGCTGACGATACGGGCCCGCTCGCGCAGCCGCGCCGCCAGCTCCGGCTCCGCCAGCACCCGCTCCACCGCCTCGGCCAGCGCGGCGGCGTCGCCGGAGGGCACCAGCACGGCGGCGTCGGAGACGAGGTCGGGGATGCCGCCGACGCGGGTGGCGACCACCGGCAGCCCGGCGCGCAGCGCTTCCTGCACCACCAGGGCCGGGCCCTCCCAGACACTGGTGAGGACGAAGGCGTCGGCCGCGCCGAGCAGGTCGGGCACGTCGGTGCGCCGGCCAAGCAGGCTGACCGGCAGCCCCTCCGCCCGGATCCTGGCGTTTAGCTCGCCCTCGAGCGGGCCGTCGCCGGCCACCACCACCCGCAGCTCGGGCCGCTGCACCGCCCACACCCGGCTGGCGTCCAGCAGAACCGGCAGGCCCTTCTGGTGCGACAGCCGCGCCACCATCACCAGCAGCGGCACGTCGTCGGGCACCTTCAGCTCGGCGCGGACCTCGGCGCGGTCGCGCTCGGCCGGGCCCATCGCAGGGGCGGGCACCAGGGCCAGCTCGACGGTGCGGGCGCCGCGCGCCCGCATCCGGGCCACCAGGTCGCTGGCGTTGGCCAGCACCAGGTCGGCACGGCGGGCGACGATGCGCTCCAGCATCGGGTAGACCGCGCTGAGCGGCCCGCTGACCAGCGGCGGCGCGTTGTGCAGGGTGACGGCGAGCGGGCAGGACGGCCGGGCCAGCGCGGCGAGCGCACCCGCGCGCAGGCCGTGGGCGTGCACGATCCCGCCGCCCTCGCCGGCGCCCTCAAGCAGCCGCCGCATCCGCGCCACCGCGGCGAGGTCGGCGCCCGGCCGGGGTCGGCCCGACACCTGCACCGGCAGGAAGCGGCCGCCGGCGGCGGTGAAGCCGAAGATCTCCTCGGTGGACGGCGGCCCGATGACGGTGACCTCGGCGCCGCGCGCGGAGAGCCCCGCGGTGAGGGACTTGACGTGGTTGCCCACTCCGCCGGTGCTCGTGGCGAGCACCAGTGTGATCCTCACGCGGTCTCCCTCATCGTTCGTCCTGGACGGCCCGGGCGCGGCGCCCGCGCAGGGCGGCGCGCAGCGCGCGGCCGTCGACGGCGGCGGCGACCGCGGCGAACACGACCAGCGCGAGCAGTCCGCTGCCGACCGCGAGCCCGGCGCTGACCCATTCGTGCGCCGAATCAAGAGTAATGGCCACCAGCCGCCCCGACGCATATCCCGCCGCGGCCCCCAGCACTCCCGCGACCAGCGTGCGGGCCAGGCCGGCCACGGCCGCCCGCCCCCGCGCCCGGACCAGCACCAGCATCAGCGCCACCGCGCCCAGGGTGAGGCCGATGGTGTTGCCGGCGCCCAGCGCGGGAACCGTCCAGCCCGGCGGCGCCGCCAGCACCAGCGCCACATCGGCGGCGATGACGGTCAGCCAGCCGGCGACCTGCCACACCGCCGAGGCGCGGCCGTGCCCGGAGGCGTACAGCGCCCGGCCGACCAGCGCGATCAGCCCGAAGCCGATCAGGCCGGGGGCGAAGGTGACCAGGGCGCGCGCCATCTCGGCCTGCGCCGCCTCCCCGGCGCCGAAGACCCGTCCCAGCGGCACCGCGGCCGCGGCCAGCGCCGCCGCCCCGCCCGCGCCGACCAGCACCACGGTGCGGACGCTCTGCGCCAGGGTGGTGTCGAAGCTGTCGTGCTCGCCGTTGCTGGCCCGAGCCGACAGCTCGGGGAAGGCGCTGGTGGCGATCGGCAGCGCCAGCACCGCGTAGGGCAGGTTGAACAGCCCCCAGGCGATGTTGTAGACGGGCAGCGCCCCTCCGCCGCCGACCCAGTTGGACAGCATGATCACCACCAGCAGGCTCAGCTGCTGGGCGACCAGCGGGAAGAGGCTGGCCAGCGCCAGCGCGCGGACCCTGCGGCCGGTGCCGGGCGGGAAGCGCAGGGTGGGGCGCCAGCTCAGCCCGAGCCGCAGGCTCGGCACCAGCGCGGTCACCAGCAGCGCGAACACCCCGATCGTGGTGCCCAGCGAGAGGGTCAGTTCGGCGGCCTTGGGCAGCCCGGAGACGTCGTGCTGGTAGCCGTCGCCCAGCGGCATGAAGGCGAAGTAGGCGCCGATCACGATCAGGCTGGACAGCAGCGGCGCGAGCGCCGGCGCGAAGAAGTGCCGGTGCGCCTGCAGCACCCCGTACAGCACGGCGGCGAAGCCGTAGATGAGCACCTGCGGCGCGAAAACCACCAGCATCCGGGCGGCCAGCGCGATCGTCGCCTCGGCGTCGCAGCCGGCGGTCGGGCCGATGAGCAGCGACATCAGCGGCCCGGCCGCGAGGGCGACCAGCAGGGTGAGCGGCACGGTGGCCAGCGCCACCCAGGTGAGCAGGGCGGCGGTGGTCTGCCTGACGTGCTCGCGGTCGCCGCGCTGCACCTCGGCAGCGAGCACCGGCACCACCATGCCGGCCAGCGCGCCGTTGACGACGATCTCGAAGACGATGTTGGGCACGCCGTTGGCGGTGAAGTAGGCGGTGCCCAGGCAGGTGGTGCCGACGGTCTGGGAGAAGGCGAAGGTGCGGCCGAAGCCGGCGACGCGGGCGACGAGGGTAATCACGCCGATGAGCACGGCGGCGCCCGCGACGCCCGCGAACAGGCGCCGCTGGTCGAGGCGGCTCACCGGCTGGAGGCGTCCACCGGCTTCGCGCCGTCGCCGTCGGCCCCGGCGGGGGCGGGCGGCGACGGAACCGGCTCGGCCGCGGCGGCGGCCTGGGGTGCGGGGGCGGGGCGGCGGCCGAGCTCGTCCAGCCAGCGCAGCGGCGGGGTGCGCGCGATGACCTTGGTGAAGCTGACGACCTCGCTGGCCGCGGTGAGGCCCACCACGCCGCCCAGCAGCGCCAGCCGCCCGGTGCGGGGCAGCGACGCGGCGGCGGCCACGCCCAGCAGCGCGCCGAGCGCGTTGGCGCCCGCGTCGCCCATCATGGAGCGCTCGCCGAGGTCGTCGGGGAGCAGCGCGGCGGTGGCGCCCAGGGCGGGCGCGGCCACCGCTCCCCCTTCGCCGGGGGCCAGCGCGGCCGGGGCGCCGGCGAGTAGGGCGACCTTGGCGGCCCGGCCGGGGCGCAGGTCGAAGAGGTTCATCAGGTTGGCGCAGCCGGCGATGAGCGGCCCGTTGATGGCGATGTCGATCGGGCGGCGGTTCACCAGCGCGGCGGCGGCCAGCCCGGTGGCGCCGATGCCCAGGATCTTGACCGCGCCGGTGGTGACCTCGCCGCGCGCCAGCGCGCCGAGGTGCCCCTTGAAGCCGCGCGACTTGCCGGAGCCCGCCAGGTCGTCGTAGCCGCCGAAGCCGCCGGCGCCCAGGCCCGCCACCAGGGCGGCGGCCCGCAGCCGGGCCGGCACCCGCGGGGAGAGCGCGGCGCCCGCGCTGGCGCCGATGGCGACTGCCGGGCCCTCCAGCAGGGTCAGCCGCTCGTCGCGGAAGTTGGTGCGCGACCACAGCTCGTCGCCGCCGGGCGGGCGGGAGCGCAGTGCGCCGAAGGCGAGGCGGGCGGCGAGGGCGCCGAGCCCGAAACCGGCGGCGCGGCGGACCGGGCCGCCGCGCCGGGTGGCCCGGACCGCGCCGGGCCTGTCAGCTGCCGTGGTCAATTGCCGTTCCCCTCGTCCGCCGATTCCTGCGCTTCCGGTTCGGCCGAGGGTACCGGTTCGGGAAGCGGGTCGGGGACGAATCCGTCGCTGTCGGGCCCGATGCCGTACTGGCCGTCGGTGCCGGAGGCGACGGTGGCCAGCGCGAGGATGGTGGCGACCTGCCCGGCCGGGCCGCGGGCGGCGTCGAAGGTGGAGACCTCCGCCCCCTCGGCCCGCACCGCGGCGACCAGGCTCTCGGGCAACGGGCCGCCCGGGCCGTCGACGACCAGCGCGCCCACCCCGGCCGCGTCGAGCTGCTGGGCCAGCGCCACGAAGGCGCCGGTGGCGGTCTCGGTGACGGGCTCGGCGAAGGGCTCCTCGGGGGCCAGCAGCACCGCGAGCTCCGCGCCCTGCACGGGGTCGCCGTCGAGCTGCACGAAGCCGGCGCTCTCCAGGCTGGCCAGCATGGACTGGGCGGTCTGCTGGTCGGACTCGGTGCGCTCGTCCTCGGCGTCGGGGGTCATCACCGCGTAGCCGACCTCGGCGCCCGCCCGCTCGTACACGCCGCCGTCGGGCAGGGTGAGCCCTTCGGGCACGATCTGGGTGACCAGCTCGTCCAGGACGGTGAACTCGTTCTCGTCGATGTAGCTCTCGGTGAAGGACACCCGGCCGGTGACGGTGCCGCCGGCCGCGCCGATGCGGGCGGCCAGCGCGTCGCGCAGCTCGGTGCTGACACCGGGCGCCTCGACCAGGACGACGCTGGAGCCGGAGAGCAGGTTCTCGGTGATCTCGGCGGCGTGCGCGTCGACCAGCTCGCCGGCGCCGACGTTGAGGTCCTCCTCCGTCTGGTAGGCGTCGCGCAGGTCCTCGCTCTCCTGGCGCAGGGCGGTGGTGTCGGCGTTCAGCTTGTCCAGCAGGGGGTCCTGGAGCAGGCTCGTGCCGACCACGATGCCGATCGTCAGGGCCAGGAAGACGGCCACGATGGAGACGAGGTGATAGCGGAAATCGATCACGGGAATAGTCCGGTCAGCCAATAGGTGAACGCGTCCCAGCGGGTCGCGAGGAAGTTCTGGTAGATCTGGCCGGTGGGCGAGCTGCCGATGGCCACGTAGATGGTGAGCAGCGCGGCCAGCACCAGCAGCAGCAGCGCCCAGGGCGAGATGCGGCTGCGGTACAGCCGGCTCACGCCCTTGGCGTCGACCAGCTTGCTGCCCAGGCGCAGGCGGGTCAGGAAGGTGCTGGCCATGCCGGAGCGGCCCTTGTCGAGGAACTCCACCAGGGTGGCGTGGGTTCCGACCGCGACGATCAGGCTGGCGCCGGCGTGGTCGGCCAGCAGCATCGCGACGTCCTCGCTGGTGCCGGTGGCCGGGAAGACGATGGCCTCGTGGCCGAGGTCGACCAGCCGCTGCAGTCCGGGCGCGCGGCCGTCGCGGTAGGCGTGCACCACCAGCTCGGCACCGCAGTTCAGCGCCTTGTCGGAGACGGAGTCGAAGTCGCCGACGATGATGTGGGGGGTGTAGCCGGCCTCCAGCAGCGCGTCTCCGCCGCCGTCGACCGCGATCATGACCGGCCGGTACTCCCTGATGTAGGGGCGCAGCGCAGCGATGTCCTCGCGGTAGTGGTAGCCGCGGACCACGACCAGGACGTGGCGGCCCTCCAGCCGGGTCTTGATGTCGGGCACGCCGATGCCGTCGATGAGCAGCTCGCGCTCGCGCTTGAGGTACTCCATCGTGTTCGCGGCGAAGGCCTCGAGCTGGACGGACAGGCCCGCCTTGGCCTCGGCCATGGCGGCGTCGACGGACTCGGCGTCCAGCGGGGTGCCCTTGGCGACGACGGAGTCGCCCGCGTAGACCATGCCGCCGTCGATGCGCAGGGTGTCGCCCTCGGCGACCTTGTCCCAGACGGCGGGGTCGACCTGGTCCAGCAGCGGGATGCCCGCCTCCACCAGTAGCTGCGGGCCGAGGTTGGGGTAGCGGCCGCTGATGCTGCTCGCGACGTTCAGCACCGCGCTGACGCCGCAGCCCACCAGGGCCTCGGCGCTGACCCGGTCGATGTCGACGTGGTCGATGACGGCGATCTCGCCCGGCCTGAGGCGCTTGGTGAGGTTCTTGGTCCTCCGGTCCAGGCGCGCGACCGCCGAGACCCCGGGCGCTTCCGCTGCCTTGGTCCGGCGGAGTTTCGGCACTTTGATCGAGGGAACCTTCATCAGTTGCATCTTGCCAGAGTCACCGCCTCTACGTTCGGGACACGCCAGGTCACGGCGTGTTGTGACGCTCGGCGGCGATCGAGGTACAGGGCATCTCGCATCCCCCGCCCCGAAGGCTCCGGAGCGCGGGCCGCGCCCCCAAGGTTAACGCTTCGGGTACAGGCCGGATCCTTTTCGGGCGGATCCGCCGATCTTGAGACCGTCCCGGCCGCGGCCTGCGCGGCGGTGTGACGGCTGCTGGGAGCCTACCCGCACCCGGCCGGACCCGGCGGCCGCCCGCGGCGGCGCGGCGGCCGGTTCCGGCCTCGCGGTCACCGTGCGGCGCGCCTGCCGCGGCGGGCCGCGCGGTCGGCGGCGGCGTTGGCGAGCAGTTCCTCGGCGTGGGCGCGGCCGTACTCGGAGTCCTCCAGACCGGCCAGCATCCGGGCCAGTTCGCGCTGGCGCCCGGCGTGGTCGAGCCGGGTCACCCCGCTGGCGGTGACTGTGCCGGCCTGCGACTTCTCCACCACCAGGTGCGCGTCGGCGAAGGCCGCCACCTGCGGCAGGTGGGTGACGACGATCACCTGCGCGGCGTCGGCCAGCCGGGCCAGCCGGCGGCCGATCTCCACCGCCGCCTTGCCGCCGACTCCGGCGTCGACCTCGTCGAAGACGAAGGTGGGCACCGGGTCGGCCCCGGCGAAGACCACCTCGATGGCCAGCATGACCCGCGACAGCTCGCCGCCGGAGGCGCCCTTGTGCAGCGGCAGCTCAGGCGCCCCGGGGTGCGCGGCGAGCAGCACTTCGACCTCGTCGCGGCCGTGCGGGCCGTAGCCGGCGGCGGGCTGCACCCGCACGGCGACCCGGGCGTGCGGCATGGCGAGGGCGGCCAGCTCGGCGGTGACCTCGGCGCCGAAGCGCTCGGCGGCGGCGGCGCGGATCGCGGTGAGGCGGTCGGCCAGCTCGGCGACGGAGCCCTCCAGCTCGGCGACCTCGGCGGTCAGCTCCTCGATCCGCTCGTCGTCGCCGTCGAGCTCGGCCAGCCGGGCCGCGCTCTCGCGCGCCCAGGCGAGGACGCCCTCCACCCCGCCCTCCCCCTCGGGGGTGGGCGCGGCGTACTTGCGGACGAGCTGGTTCAGCAGCGCCCGGCGCTCCTGCACGAGCGCGAGGCGGGCGGGGTCGGCCTCGATGCCCTCGGCGTAGGAGGCCAGTTCGGCGGCGACGTCGGCCACCAGGTAGCCGGCCTCGGCCAGCCGGTCGGCCTGCGCGGCCAGCGCGGGATCGTGCCCGCGCACCGCCTCCAGGGCGCCGCGGGCGGCGGCGAGCAGCCCGGCCACGTCGGCGACGACATCGCCCGCGGGGTCGCCGGCCAGCGCCTCGTGGGCGTTGCCGGCGGCCAGCCGCAGGTCCTCGGCATTGGCCAGGCGCTCGTCCTCCTCGGCCAGCGCCTGGTCCTCGCCCGGCTTGGGGTCGGCGCGCTCGATCTCCTCCAGGCCGAAGCGGAGCAGGTCGGCCTCCTGCGCGCGCTCGCGGGCGCGGGTGGTGATCTCCTCCAGCCGGGCGCGCGCCTCGGCGTGCCTGCGGTAGACCGTGCCGTAGCTGCCCAGCACGGCGGCCAGCTCGCCGCCCGCGTAGCGGTCCAGCGCCTCGCGCTGCCGGCCCAGCTGGAGGAAGCGCTGCTGGTCGGACTGGCCGTGCACGGCGACCAGCTCGTCGGCGAGGTAGGCCAGCAGCCCGACGGGGACCGAGCGGCCGCCGACGTGGGCGCGGGACCGGCCTTCGGCCGAGACGCTGCGGCTGACGATGAGGGTGGCGTCGTCGAGTTCGGCGCCGGCCTCCTCGATCCTGGCGGCGACCTTGCCGCTGGGGTCGACGGACAACCGGCCCTCGACGGTGGCGCGCTCGGCTCCGGGGCGCACGCGGGCGGGGTCGGCCCGGCCGCCGAACAGCAGGCCGAGTCCGGTGACGACCATCGTCTTTCCGGCCCCGGTCTCGCCGGTGACCACGGTGAACCCCGACGACAGTTCGAGCACGGCGTCGTCGATCACGCCGAGCCCCTGGATTCGGACTTCCTCAAGCACTGGATCTACAAGACCTCTCTGGCGTGCGTCGCGCCGTCGTCGCCCGGGCCTCGGCCGGACTCGTCATCCGCGTCGTCGTCGGGCCGCGCCCTTCCGCGCCAGCCCACGACGGGGAGTCCGAATTTAGCAACCAGTCGGTCGGAGAAGGGCGCTCGGTGCAGACGGGCCAAGCGGACGGGCACCGTGCCGCGGCGCACCTCGATGCGCGCGCCGGGCGGCAGTCCGACGGTACGCCGGCCGTCGCACCACAGCACACCGTCCTGGGTGTGCGCGAGGACCTCCACGGCCACCGCGGAGTCGGGCGAGGTGATCAGCGGGCGGGCGAACAGGGCGTGCGCGCTGAGCGGCACCACCAGCAGCGCCGCCACCTCGGGCCACACCACCGGGCCGCCGGCCGAGAAGGCGTAGGCGGTGGAGCCGGTGGGAGTGGCGCACACCACACCGTCACCGGCCCAGCGCGACACCGGGCGGCCGTCGATCTCCAGCACGACCTCCAGCATCCGCTCGCGGGCGGCCTTCTCCACCGACGCCTCGTTCAGCGCCCAGGTGCGGGCGACCACGCCGCCGTTGTGCCGCACGACCACGTCGAGGGTCATCCGCTCCTCGACCATGTACTTGCGGGCCACCACGGCGGCGACGGTGGCGGTGAGGTCCTCGCGCTCGGCCTCGGCCAGGAAGCCGACGTGCCCGAGGTTCACCCCGAGCAGCGGCGCCCCCACCGGGCGGGTCAGCTCGGCGGCCCGCAGCAGGGTGCCGTCGCCGCCGAGCACCATGGCCAGCTCGACCCCCTGGGCGGACTCCGGGACGTGCGGCACGATCTCCAGCCCGCCGAGGTCGACGCCGGCGGCCTTCAGCTCCTCGGCCTCCTCCTCGGGCAGCCGGACCGTCATCCCGGCCGCGGTGAGGTGGTCGATCACCAGCTGGGCGCTGCGCAGCGCGGCGCGGCGCCCGGTGTGGGAGATCAGCAGCACGGTCCGCGGTGTTCCGGGCGGGGGCGGCGGCGGGCACGGCACTGTCGTGGTCACGGTCTCGTCCGGCCTCGCTTCCTGCTCACTCGCCCCGCGGCCCGGCGGGCGGCGGGGGTCCGGCGGGGCGCGGTCACCGCGGCCCCTCCGCGATGGCGCGGTCCAGGCGCTCGGGGTCGAGCGGGCCGGCCTCGCGGGAGAACCAGACGAAGTACTCGACATTGCCCGAGGGGCCGGGCAGCGGGCTGGCGGTGATGTCGACCACGCCGGCGCCCAGCGCCAGGGCGGCGTCGGCGACCCGCCGCACCGCCAGCGCGCGGGCGGCGGGGTCGCGCACCACCCCGCCCGCGCCGACCAGCTCGCGGCCCACCTCGAACTGCGGTTTGACCATGAGCACGAAGTCGGCGCCGGGCGCCGCGCAGCGCAGCAGGGCCGGCAGGACGAGGGTCAGCGAGATGAAGGAGAGGTCGGCCACCACCAGGTCGGGCGGCGGGCCGTCGAGCTGCTCGGGCCGCAGCTCGCGCACGTTCACCCGTTCGAGCACCGCGACGCGCTCGTCGGTGCGCAGCCGCCAGGCGAGCTGGCCGTAGCCGACGTCGACCGCGACGACGCAGGCGGCGCCCGCGCGCAGCAGCACGTCGGTGAAGCCGCCGGTGGAGGCGCCCGCGTCCAGGCAGCGGCGGCCGGTGACGGCCAGGCCGCGGGGGGCGAAGGCCGTCAGCGCGCCGGCCAGTTTGCGGCCGCCGCGCGAGACGTAGTCGGGCTCGCCGCCGGCGTCGGCTGAGACCACGATGGGCTGGTCGGTGCCGACCTGGCTGGCGGCCTTGACCGCGCGGCTGCCGGCCACCAGCACCCGGCCGTCGCCGATCAGCTGCGCCGCCTGGGTGCGCGAGCGCGCCAGGCCGCGCCGCACCAGTTCCGCGTCGAGGCGGCTTCTGCGGGGCATCGGCCTCAGCCCGGCCGTCCGGCCGGGCGGCCGGGGTCCAGGCTCTCCAGCGCCGACGCCAGGGCGCGGTGGACGTGGTCGAAGACCTCGGTGTGCCGCTCGACGGGCAGGTCGTCCAGCTCGGCGAGGCGGTCGACGGCCTCGGCCACCAGCGCTTCGGCGCCGGCACCGGCGGCCTGCTCGGCGCCGGGCGCCGGCGGGCGCGGCGGTGCGGGCACCGCCCCGGCGGGGGATCCAGGGCGCGGCGGGATGCTCACTCGTCGTTCTCCGTGGCTTCGGTGCGCTTGGTGCGGGTGGACGGGGCGCGCTTGGCCTTGGCGGCGCCGGTGCCGGCGGAGGCCCGGCGGGTGCCGGTGGCGCGGCTGCGCCGCGCGGCGGGCTTGGCCGCGTCGGCGCCCTGCGCCGCGGCTCCCTCGTCGGCCGCCTCGGCCGTCCTGGCGGTCTTGCGGCGGGTGGTGGGCGCGGCGGCGGCCGCCTGGGCGGCCGCGGAGGGCTCCGGGACGACTTCGGCGGCCGTGGCCGCCTTGGCGGCGGCGGGCTCGGACTCGGCCAGGGCACGGGTGGCGGCCGCCTGGCTCGCCTGGCGGCGCTCCAGTTCGGCCACCCGGCGCACCAGGCGCTCGTAGTCCTCCCTGCGGACCAGGTCGAGCCGGTCGACCAGCCGCTCGAACTCGCCGGCCACCAGCTGCCGCAGCGGCTCGGTATTGGCCTTGCCCTGGGTGGCGACCTCGTCGGCCAGGGCGCTGATGCGCTCGCGCACCCGGCGGCGCGGCGCCTCGGTCATCTCCTGGACCGCCTCGGCATAGGTCCGGATCGCGTCGAACACCATGGGTGCCCCTCCTCTCGGCCGATGGTCGCCGGCCGGCGCCCCTTCGGCGGTCGTGCGGATCGAGCGGCCGGGCGCACAGGCCGCGGCGCCGCGGCCACCACGGCCCCGGCTCCGTACCAGAACGCTACCCGCTGCCCAGACGGCCCGGGCGAATCCCCCGCCCACACCCGCGCGTCCCGCGCCCGCCCTCGCCCCCTCACCCGCCCGCCCGTCGGCCGACGACCACCGCGCCACCCGCAGCATGCGCCCCCGGACACCCCCCGCCCGCCCAGGGGGGCGACCCCAATACCCATTCTTCCGGGATCGGCCGGGCCGGCACGAGGGTTACCGGCCGGTTGTGGATGGCGCTCTGCCGGGGGCGAAGCTGTGGACGGCGGATTTGACGCGCCCGCCGGGATCCGCCGGGCCCGGGCCCGACGAGCGGCCCCCCCTCGATGTGCGGGCCACCCGGCGCGACCCGCGATGATGGAGGCGGCCGGTCCGACGGCCGTGCCGTGACGTACCGACGAGGAGGACGGGTCCGTGGCCACCATCGAGGAGTGCCGCACAGCGCTGGAGACCGTCGCTGCCAAGATCAGCGACCTGGACGCCGACTCGCGCAGGCGGCACCTGGTCGACCGGTCCGTCAGCGTCCGGGTCCCCGATCTCGACACGGTCTTCCTGGCGCGGCTGAGCCCCGAGGGGCTGGGCGGCGTCAGCGCGCTGCCGCCCGGCACCGACGGCGGCCGGTCCGCCCAGGTGCGCATCACGGTGAGCAGCGACGACCTGGTCGCCCTCGCCGCCGACCGGCTCGACTTCGCCGGAGCGTGGATGAAGGGCCGCATCAAGCTGGAGGCGAGCTTCGGCGACCTGATGCGGCTGCGCAAAATCCTGTGACCGGCCCGGCCGCCCCCGCGCGGGCCGCCCGGGGCCCGGGCGGCCCGGCCCTCGGGGCCGGGCCGGTGCGGCCCGCCGCTACTGCACGTCCCATCTCCGCACGGTGTTGTCGTCTCCGCCGCTGAGCAGCGTGCCGCCGTCGGGCGAGAAGACCACCGTGTTGGCGGCACCGCTGTAGTTGTCCTGCTGCGTGCCGCTCTCGGCGTCGTAGGTGGTGACCCCGGCGTCGTCGGCGACCGCGACGGTCGAGCCGTCGGCGGAGATGGCGACCCCCTCGATGAGGTTGCCCTGGTAGGAGATCTCGCTGACCTGCTCCTCGGCCGCCACGTCCCACACGAACAGGTCGCCGTACTCGGCGGCGCTGACCACCCGGCTGCCGTCGGCGGAGATGTCCACCGAGTACAGCCACGCGGAGGTGTCGGCGTCGAGGGTCGCGATGCGGTCGCCGGTCTCCGGGTCCCACACCCCGGCGGTGGTGTCGTCGCTGATGGTCGCGATGGCATTGCCCTCGGCGGAGAAGTCGAGTTCGCGCACCCAGTCGCTGTGCCCGCGCAGGGTCGCCACCTGCCGGCCGCTCTCGACGTCCCACACCGGCACGTCGGTCTCCAGCCCGTTGCCGGTGCCGGTGCCGCCGGCCGCGAGCATCGTGCCGTCCGGCGACAGCGCGACGGTGTGCACCGTGGACCCCGGGTAGGTGAAGCTGTCGATCTGCTCGCCGCTCTCGACGTCCCAGACCCCGACCTCGCTGGCGCCGTTGCCCACCGCGATCACGCCGCCGCCGTCGGAGATGGAGACCGAGTAGTAGCTCCCGGTGCCGACGCTGAACGAGGTGATCTGCTCGCCGGTGGCGGCGTCCCACACGATCGCGGTGGCGTCGTCGCCGATGCTGGCGGCGGTGCCGCCGTCGGGCGAGACGGCGATGTCCTGCACGGGACCGCCGTGCCCGGCGAAGGGCTGGCCGCCGCCGGCTCCGCCTCCGCTGCCCCCGCCGCCGGTCCAGCCCGAACCGCCTGAGCCGCCCGAGCCGCTCTCGCGGTCGCTGCTCAGCGCGACGACGGTGACGGCGCCGATGAACAGCACCAGGACGACCCCGATCACACCGAGCGTGAGCACGGCCGCGTTCGACACGCCCGCCCGCTGCCGCTGCGGCGGATACCCGGAGTAGCCGCCCGCCGGCGCCGGAGCGTAGGGGCCCTGCGGCGAGGTGGGCAGCGCCATGGCGCGCTGCGGTACGCCGCCGGGGCGCGGCGGAGGCGTCGGCCCGGGCGGGCCGGTGGGCGTGCCCTTCGCGTGCGGCCCGGTCTGGACGGGCGGGGTGTGGGGTCCCGAGGTGCCGGGACCGCCGCCCGACTCGGCCGCCGCGGCGGCGGGCGCCGCGCCGTCGCCGCTGACCTCGCCGGCCTTCTGCTCGAACTGGGTGATCATCGTGCGGACCGGTTCGGGCAGCCACGGCCCGTTGCCGGGCCCGGAGTCGCCGGCCTCGCGAAGGATGTCGTCGGGCCCGGGCCGGCGGTCGGGTTCCTTCTCCATGCAGGCCAGCAGCAGCGCCCGCAGTTCGAGCGGCACCCCGTACAGACGCGGCTGCTCGCGCAGCACGCGCATCAGCACCGCCGTCGGCGCGTCGTCGCCGAACGGGGGCTCGCCGGTGCTGGCGTAGGAGAGCACGGCGCCCAGCGCGAACACGTCGGACTTCGCGGTGGCCTGCTGGCCGTCGATCTGCTCGGGCGCCATGTAGCCGGGGGTGCCGGTGATGCCGGTGCGGGTGGCGGCCGAGGTGTCGGCGGCGTGCGCGATGCCGAAGTCGATCACGCGCGGGCCGTCGGGGGCCAGCAGCACGTTCGCGGGCTTGAGGTCGCGGTGGATCACACCGGCGCGGTGGATCGAGCCGAGCGCCTCGGCGAGCGCGACCGCCAGCACCCACACCGACGGCGCGGGGAACGGGCCGTGCCGCTCGACGGCCGCCTGCAGCGACGGGCCCGCGACATAGGTGGTCACCAGCCACGGCAGCGCGTCGTCGGGGCCGGCGTCGATGACCGGGGCGGTGAAGGCACCGCTGACCGACTGGGCGGAGGCGACCTCGCGGCCGAAGCGCCGCCGGAACTCCGGATCGTCGGCGTACTCCGACCGGATCACCTTGACCGCGACCAGCCGGCGCCCGGGCGACCGCCCCAGGTACACCCGGCCCATCCCACCGGATCCGATCCGGCTGATCAGGCGGTAGCGACCGACGTACTCTGGGTCCCCTGTCGAAAGCGGCTCCACTGCCCATCCCCTCAGGGCGGCCGGGGGCGCGCTCGCATGGCGCCGAAGACCGCCTG
The DNA here is from genome assembly GCF_003002095.1 of Allonocardiopsis opalescens. Classification (GTDB taxonomy): domain Bacteria; phylum Actinomycetota; class Actinomycetes; order Streptosporangiales; family Streptosporangiaceae; genus Allonocardiopsis; species Allonocardiopsis opalescens. Next base: position 39,978 of record NZ_PVZC01000015.1, read on the forward strand.
TCCGCAACGGATCTCCGACGATAGCGGGTAGTCGCAGCGTAACGTGCAGAACGTCCTATACCGGCCGGTCATCGGCCGGGTCGCCGGCGGTGGGGGCCGGTCCGCGCACGCGCGGACCGCACCGGCAAGACGAGGCTACGGCAGTGCGAGCGCGCCCACCACCCGGGCCGCGGCGGTGGGGTCGACCTCCGTCCCGGACTCCCACACCGCCGCGCACAGCGCGCGCAAACCGTCGAGGGGGTCGCCGGCGCCGCGCAGCGCGGGTGCCGCGCCGTCGACCGTCGCCGTCCAGCCGCCGCAGACGCGGCCGCCCGCGACCGGCTCGGGCACCGGATGCGGTTCGTTGAGCGCGCCGAGGTCGCGGCCGAGGTAGGTGGGGCGGCGGTTGGGGGGCGCCAGCACCGCCTGGAGCGGGGTGGCGACCCCCGACAGCACCAGGAGGCTGTCGGCGGAGCCGTTGTGCGCCCCCTCGATGTCGGTGTCGAGGCGGTCGCCGACGACCAGCGGGCGGCTGGCCCGGGTGCGCAGCATGCCCTCGCGGTGCAGCGGCCGCTGCGGCTTGCCCGCGACCACGGGTTGCCGGCCCGTCGCCTCGGTGATCAGCCGGCACAGTGCGCCGTTGCCCGGCATCAGGCCGCGCGGGCTGGGCGCGGTGAGGTCGGTGTTGGTGGCCACGAACAGCGCGCCGGTGTGCACCGCGGCGACGGCCTCGCTGATCACCTGGTAGGTGGTGCGGGGCGAGTAGCCCTGCACCACGGCGACCGGGCGGTCCGCCGCCGCCGTGACGGGTCTGAGCCGGTGCGCGCGCAGGGCGAGGCGCAGCCCCATGTCGCCCACCACCAGCACCGGGGAGCCGGGCGGGAAGCGCTCGGCGATCAGGCGCGCCGCCGCCTGGGCCGAGGTGACCACGTCGGACGCCTGGGCGGGCACCCCCAGCGCGGTGAGGTGCTCGGCGACCGTGGCGGGCGGCCGGGACGCGTTGTTGGTGACGAAGGCCACACGCATGCCGGCCTCCCGGGCCCGGGAGATGGCCGGCGGGGCGGCCGGGACCGCGTGCGGGCCGATGTACACGACACCGTCGAGGTCCAGGAGCGCAGCGTCATAGCGGCCGGTCAGCGCCTGGTCGGCGCCGCCGGGAACCGGTCGGGCGGTGGCGGTCGCGTGTTCGGTCACCCTCTGATTCAACCGCCTCGGCGGACGGGACGCGCGCCGGTGACCTTCGGCGCGCCGCCGTGCCGTACCGTGAACGGGGCCGCGGCGGCCCGCGACGACGAGGGCGGGATGGGCGCACAGGTGCACGACGGCGGAGCTGAGGACGGGCGGCTCACCCTCGCCCCCTTCCGGGGCCTGCGCTACGCCGCCGAGCACGTGAGCGACCTCGGCGCGGTCACCACCCCGCCCTACGACCTGGTGGACGACCCGGCCCAACTGCGCGAACGCGATCCGTACAACGCGGTGCGGCTCATCCTGCCGCGCGCCTCCGATCCCGCCCAGCGCTACGCCGCCGCGATGCGGCTGCTGCGGCGCTGGACCGGCGACGCGGTGCTGGTACGCGACGACGAGCCGGCGCTCTACGTCTACGAGCAGGTGCTGCCCGGGCCGCACGGCGGGCTGCGGCAGCGCGGGCTGATCGGCGCGCTGGGCATCGGCGACCGCGACGGCCCCGCGGTGCTGCCGCACGAGGAGGTGTCGCCGGAGCCGGTGGCCGACCGCGCCCGGCTGATCGCGGCGACCGGCAGCAACCTCGAACCCATCTACCTGCTGTACGACGGCGGCAGCGGCGGGCGGCGCGGGGCCGCCAGCCGGCTGACCGACGAGACGGCCGACACGCTGCCGCCGCTGCTGCGCGCCGACACCCCGGACGGGGCCGTGCACCGGATCTGGCGGCTCACCGAGCCCGCCCGGCTGGCGGCGGTCGCCGAGGACCTGGCCCGGCGGCGCGCCCTGCTCGCCGACGGCCACCACCGCTACGCCGCCTACCGGATCGTGCGCCGCGCCCACCGCGCCGCGGGCCACGGGCCCGGCCCGTGGGACCGGGGGCTGGCGCTGCTGGTGGACTCCACCGCCCACCCGCCGCTGCTCGGCGCGATCCACCGGGTGCTGCCCGGCCTGCCGCCCGACCGCGCCGCCGCCGAGGCGGCGCGGGTGTGCCAGGTGAAGCGGATCGGCGCCGATCCCGAGCGGGCGCTGGCCGCCCTGGCGGCCGCCGCCGGGCAGGGCCCGGCCTTCCTGCTCGCCGACGGCGCCGCCGCCTACCTGGCGACCGGCCCCGACCCGCTCGTGCTGCGCGCCGCGTACGAGGCCGACGGGGTGGCCGGCCGGTCGGCGCGCTGGCGCCGGCTGGAGACCGCCGTACTGGACCATCTGCTGCTCCCTCGGGTCTGGCATCTGGCGGAGGCGCCGGGCGGCGACTCCGGGCGGGCGGTGCCCGGCGCCGACCGGGCGGTGCGCCTGGTGCACGACGACGCGTCAACGGCGCTGCGCACCGCGCGGCGGCTGGGCGGCACCGCGGTGGTGCTGCCCGCCCTCACGGTGGCGGCCGTGCGGGAGGTGGCCGCCGCCGGGGAGCGCACGCCGCGCAAGTCGACGTCGTTCGGGCCCAAGCCCCGGTCCGGACTGGTGATCCGGCTGATCGACTAGCCGCTAGGCCGCACGCCGCGCCGCCCTCGGGACCGGCGCGGCGCGCAGCCGCTCGACACCGGCGACCTCGACCTCGTGCACGCTGACGCGTGCGCTCACGCTCCGCCAGAACCTGCGGCGCAGCGCGCCCTCGACCCGCACCTCGTCGCCCATCCGCCACTCGCACACCTTGGCGCCGAGCACGGGGTCGAAGGTGACGCAGGTGACGGAGTCGTAGCGGTTGGGGCGGCCGGGGGCGCCCGACGCCCGCCGGACCGACAGGCGCCAGGTGGTGAGCTGGTCGCCGCTGGGCAGCTCGCGCCGGCCGGGGTCGGTGGTGAGCCGTCCGACGAGCACGAGTTCGTTGCGGTGCGCGATCGGCTCCTCCCCGTTGGCCGCCGCCCGGGCGGCGGAGCCCGGGCCGGGGCGCGGCGCGGAGGGTGGCGGCGGGGCGGGCACGGAGGGCCGCGGCGCCTCGGCGCGGTCGCGGGCGGCGGACGGCGTGGCGGGTGGCTGCCGGGTCATGGCGTGTTCCCTTCTGACCTGGTGGACGCGGCGGACGGCGAGTCCGGCGTGCTGACGTGTCCACGATGGACTGCGGCGGCCACGTTGTGGCAGCCTCGAACCGCGTTCTGTGGATAACCGAGCCCCGGAGGCGCCACCTGTGGACAACTACTCGCCCGCCGGCCTGCCCGACACCGTCACGCCGCTGGGCGGCGAGGTCTACGAGATCGACACCCGCCTGGCCGGGTACGACGGCATCACCGCCGGCTACCTGATCAGGTCCGACCGCCCCTGCCTGGTGGAGACGGGCACCTCGACCTCGGCGCCGGTGGTGCGCGACTCCCTGCACGCGCTCGGCATCGGCCCGGGCGACCTCGCCACCATCGTGGTCACCCACATCCACCTCGACCACGCCGGCGGCGTCGGCGACCTGGCCGCGATGTTCCCGTCCGCCGAGATCGTGGTGCACCAGAAGGGCGCCCGGCACCTCGCCGACCCCTCGCGGCTGATGCGCAGCGCGCGCACGGTCTGGGGCGACCGGATGGAGCTGCTGTTCGGCGAGATGCTGCCCACCGAGGCCGCCAGGATCAGGGCCGTGGACGAGACCGGCGAGGTCGACCTCGGCGGCGGCCGCTCCCTGTCCAGCCACTACTCTCCGGGCCACGCCAAGCACCACGTCGGCCTGATCGACTCCCACACCGGCGACCTCTACGTCGGCGACGCCGTGGGCGTATACCTGCCCGCCACCGGCGAGGTCCGCCCGGCCACCCCACCGCCCGACTTCGACCTGGACGCCTCGCTGGCCTCGCTGCGGCTCTTCCACGCGCTCGCCCCGCAGCGGCTGCTGTTCGCCCACTACGGGCCGGTGGACGCCGTCCCCGACACGCTGGACCGCTCGGCCGAGGAGCTGAGGGTCTGGGTCGACCTGGTGCGCGAGGCGCGCGGGCAGCGCGCCGGCGACCTCGACCACGCGGTCGCGATGGTCAGGGAGAAGGTCGACGAGCGCTACCGGCCGCTGCCCGACACCGGCGACGACGTCACCATCGACACCCTCGCGGGCGTCGAGGGCAATGTGACCGGCATCATGCACTGGCTGGACCGGCTGGAGCAGGAGCGCGGGCAGGACCGCACCCCGCCCGCCTAGCGGCGCGGCCGCGCCGATCTGCTCACAGCAGACACTCCCACAGCGAACAGCCGCCCGCCGGGCCATGGCGGGGTGCACAGTGGCCCGCATGAGAACTCTGGTACTCGGCGGCGGCAGGTTCGCCGGCCGCGCCCTGGTGCGGGCGGCGCGCGCCCGCGGCTGGCCGGTCACCGTCTTCAACCGCGGCCGCACCCATCTGCCCGGCACGGACGACGACCCCGAGGTCGAGCGGCTGCGCGGCGACCGCATGTCCGATCTCGGCGCGCTCGCCGGACGCGAGTGGGACCTGGTGGCCGACACCTGGTCGGGCGCGCCCGCCGCCGTGCGCGACAGCGCCCGCGCCCTGGCCGGCCGGGCGGGCCGCTACGTGTACGTGTCCAGCTGCTCGGTCTACGCGCAGCCGCTGGCGGGCTGGGTGCCCGAGACCGCGCCCACCGTGCCCGCCTCCCCCGACGACGGCCCCGACGTGCCCTACGCGCAGGCCAAGGCGGGTGCCGAGGCCGCCGTGCTGCGCGAGTTCGGCGCCGAGCGCGTACTGATCGCCCGCTCGGGGCTGCTGGTCGGCCCCTGGGAGGACGTCTGGCGGCTGCCGTGGTGGCTGCAGCGGATCGCACGCGGCGGCGACGTGCCCGCGCCCGGCCCCGCTGGACTCCCGCTCCAGTTCATCGACGTGCGCGACCTCGCGGAGTGGCTGCTCGACGCGGCCGAGCGCGGCCTGGCGGGCACCTACAACGCCGTGGGCCCCGCCGGAATCGCCACCATGGGCGAGGTGCTGGACGCGTGCGTCGAGGCCACCGGCTCCGGCGCCCGGCTGCGCTGGGTCCCGGCCGAGGCGGTGCTGGCCGCCGGGGTCGAGCCGTGGACCGACCTCCCGCTGTGGGTCCCTGAGGACCACGAGTACCGCTTCCTGCACCGCAACGACGTCGGCCGCGCCCTCGCCGCGGGCCTGCGCTGCCGCCCCGTCTCCCGTACCGTCGCCGACACCTGGGCCTGGCTGCGCGCCATCGGCGACCGCCCGGTCCCGGCCGCCGTCCGCGGCACCGCGTGCCTCTCCCCCGACCAGGAGGCGGCACTGCTGGCCGCCGCCTCCTGAGCGGAGCCGGACGGCGCCGCCCGCACCCGCTCACCGCGTCCGGAGCCGTGCGGGGGCCGGCTGGTATGCCCGGGCCCCCGCACGCTACCGGCGCCTCACACCGGTCCGCCGAAGTAGACCCGCACCTCGCGGATGAGCCCGTCGCGGACGGTGATCGCCTCGACATTGCGGTAGCGGCCGCCCGTGGCGAGTTCGTACTCGTAGTAGGCGAAGACCAGACCGCCGTCCGCGGGCGTGATGCGCAGCATGCGCTGCTCCGTGAAGCGGTCGGCGGTGGGGAAGCACCGCTCGAAGAAGGCGTCCCTGTCGATATGGTCGTCCCGCGGACTGGTGAACGAGAAGTCGTCGGCGTAGAGCGGCAGTGCCGCGTCGCGGTCCTGCGACCTGTAGTACCGGAACGCCGCCTCGACGACCTCCACCGGCTCACCGGACATCACGGGATCCCTTCGTCGGACGGTGGCGTACGCCGCCACGCTACCGCCGGGCCCCGACGATCCAGCGGGACCGCGCACCGCACCAAGGGGCGCCTCCCTCCGCTCCCTAGACCTCAGGCCAAAGCCAGGAGGGGAACCGGCCGCAGCCTTAAGGCCGTGCTCCACTCCGCCATCACCGCCGCCAAGAGCACCCGGCCAGCTTCATCCGCCCCGCGCCCCGCCACCGCCCCAGCCCCGACCCGTCCCCGGCTCCGTCCCTGTCCCGCCCCAACCTCGGCTCCGGCTCCGGCTCCGGCTCCGGCTCCGGCTCCGGCTCCGGCTCCGGCTCCGGCTCCGGCTCCGGCTCCGGCTCCGAACAAGACAAGCCCACCCTGCCTGTGGACGAACACATCCTGATCCACTCCGTCGTCCACAACCGCCGCCGCACACCGCCGCACAAGCGTCCGACCTGGAAGAATGGAAATCGGGGGGTTTCCCCGCCCGACGGCCGCCGACGAACCGGGGCGGCGAAGCCGCCTGGCCTGTTCGGATGAACCTTGCGGAACTCGGGCAAGGTCTACGGGGGCATCACGGAGTTCCGGCCGTGGTCGGGCCGGCCGACGGATCCGGCTGATGGCAGCCGCCCCCGCGAGGGCTGAGCCTTCCGCCGGATACGCAAGGCAGAGGCGAAGCACCTGGTTCTCGGTATCCAGCTCTATCCTACGGACCGCGGTCAACGGCCCCCGTCCGCGAGCTTGGCGCGGGAGCGGCACTGTCGGCGGTGTGGGGCGGAGCCGGGCGGCCCATACCGACCGGCCCCTGGGGGCTGCGGGTCGGCGCGGTGCCTTGACGGGAGCGATGCCTGGAAAGGACCTGAGACGCCGAACTCCGCGCCGACGAAAGGGAGTGCTCGGTGCGTTCCGTGTCTCGGAAGCGGCCGGGCCGACGCCTCCGAGGGCCGTTCGCCCTGCCGCCAGGCGACGGGGAGCCCGGTGCGCGCACCCCGGGAACGGCGAAGCCGGGGCGGGCGGTGTTCCGCTCGCCCCGGCTCGGACCGGCCGCTCAGTCGCGGGCAGGGCCGCCGGGGCCGGGCGCCTCGCCCGGCTCCCGCTCCTCGGCGTCGCTCCAGACCACGTCCTCGTCGACGTCGACCAGCTCCAGGCCCTCCAGTTCGGCCAGGCGCTCATCGGCGTCGGTCTCGCCCTCCTCGTCGGCGGCCGAGGAGCGCGCGAACCAGTCGCGCGCCTCATCCTCGCGGCCCGCCGCCAGCAGGGCGTCGGCGTAGGCGTAGAACAGCCGCGCCGACCACGGCTTGTCGGCTCGGCCGCGCACCTCGTCCTGCAGTTCGAGGACGGCCGCGTCGAACTCGCCGAGGTCGCGGCGCGCGCCCGAGGCGACGATCCGCAGCTCGATCTGCTCGGCCCGGTCCAGCCGCTCGCCCTCGGACGAGCGGACCAGCTCCAGCGCCCGCTCCGGCCGACCCAGGCCACGCTCGCAGTCGGCCATCACGGCCAGGTAGCCGTCGTCGCCGGTGATCCTGCGGGCCGCCCGCAGCTCGGCCAGCGCCTCGGACCACTTGCCGATCCGGTAGGCCGCCACCCCGGCGGCCTCACGCACCGCGCCCACGCGCGACGCCTTCTTCTGCGCGTACCGCGCGTGCAGGTAGGCGCGCTCGGGGTCCTCCTCGAACAGCCGGTCGGTCATGACGAGGTGCCGCGCGATCACGTCCGCCAGCGACCTCGGCAGCGACATCAGCTGCTCCCGCGCGGCCGGGTCGAGCTGGCCGGGCGTCACGTCGTCGGGCAGCTCCGGCGCCGGCACGTCGGCCGAGCGGGCGCCGCGCTGGGTGCGGCCCTCGCTGTAGCGGCCGCGCTGGTGCACACTGTTGCCGCCCCGCGCGGGACGGTCCTCGCGGCCGCGCCGCTCGCCGCGCTGCGGCGCGCCGCCGGAGCGGTCCCGGGGCGCGGCGTCGTCGCGCGCCGGACGCTCACCGTACGGACGGCGCTCGCGCCCGCCGTCACGGCCGCCATCGCGGTCGGGCCGCCGGTCCGGACGGCCCTGGCCGCCGCGGTCCGAGGGGCCGCGCTCCGGCCGCGAGAAGCGCTCGCCGCCGTCGCGGGGGCCGCGGTCCTGCCGGCCACCGCCGAATCCCTCGTCGCGCCGGTAGCGGTCGTCGCCGCCCTGGCGGTCCTGCCGGAATCCCCGGCCGCCGTCCTGGCGCGGGCGGGGGTTCGAACGGTCGGCCGACGGCCTGAAGCCGCGCGGGCGGTCATTGTCACGGCCGCTCCCGGAGTACGGGCGGTCCGAGCGCGCCGGGCCCCGGTCGTCCCGCTGCCACCGGTCGCCGCGCTCACCACGGTCCGCGACGTCTTCCCTGCGCGGTCCGCGGCGGTCGTCGCGTCCCTGGAAACCGCGTCGGTCGTCCTGGCGGTACCCGCCCCGGCCGCCGTCCCGGTCCGGCCGCTCGCCCGGGCGTCCACGGCCCGCGCCGGCCGAGTAAGGGCGGTCGGAAGCGGGGCGGTCGCCACGGGACCGGTCAGAGCTCCAGCGCTCCCGGTTTCCGGCCGGGCGGCCGCGCTCCTCGCGGTCGCGGTCGGTCCAGCGCGGACGGTCCGTGCGGTCCTTGCGGGCCGCACCGAAACGGCCGCCGCCACGGCTGTCGTCACGTCCCCGGTCGTCGCGCCGGTAGCCGGAGCCGGAGGATCCTGGGGCGGATGAGGACGAGCCCGGACGGCCGCCACGGCGGTCGTCGCCACCCGGCTTGAAGCGGTCGGAGCGGCCTTCGGAACCGCGGGCGCCGCCGCGCCGGTCGTCGGAGTTGTAGGGCCGGCGCTCGCCGTCGCCCCGTCGCGGCCCACCGGAACTCGGCCGACCGCCCGAGCGGCCGAAACCACCGCGGCCGCCGCCCTGGCCGGACCGGCGTGCGTCACCGCCGCCGCGGGGACCGGAGAAGCCCCGGCCGCCACCGCCGCGCGAACCAGACCTGTTGTCTTCACTCATCGTCTATCCCACCGTCCAACCAGGTCCGATCGCAGGCTCATCGCACCCGAACGGTGCGGAGCGCGGCGGGCTCTCGCCCCACCGGATCGGCCGCTATTGAGAAGTACCTACATGATCGTCAACACACGTCTTGGGCCATTCCATTCCCGGCCGCACCGTTTCCGGTAGAGCCAGGAATGAAATGGCCCAGACATATTAAGAATGTTCGGCGGTGTCCTGCTCTCCCACCCCCCTTCGGGGGCAGTACCATCGGCGCTGGCAGGCTTAACTGACCGGGATCGGAACGTGACCGGGTGT
>NZ_PVZC01000016.1 GCF_003002095.1 Allonocardiopsis opalescens
TGAGAACCAGAGGGCTGACGGCCCCATGACGGCCCCAGAGACCCTTGTCGCAGCAACGGAGCAGGTATAGCGTGGAAACACTCCAAACGATCCTGGACTGAAGCGAGCGTTTGACCTACCAGGACCGACGTCGACTGAATGGCGTTTGACCTGCAATTACAGGACTGACGACTACCGATCGGTACCGACGATTGCCGAGTGTCTGACGGCCCTTAGACGGCCCGGATGATCTTCAAACGGAAGCGGCGGGTCTTGGGTGACCAACGCTCCAAAGCAACCCGATTCCACTAATAGGAAGGTTTCCTAAGAGATGTTACCGGCTCTCCGACCTGCCCGTCTGCTACCCGGTCTACTGCGCGGCCTCGTCTGGTTCACCCTCGGGGCGCTGCTCGGCATCGCCCTCGCGACCGCCTACTCCCCGGCACGCCCGCCCGGCTGGAGTCCGGCCGACGTGCCGGGCCCGACGCCCGCCCCCTCGATCTCCACCCCGTAACGAAGCGGCCCCGGCCGGTGCTGGAACACCGGTCGCGGGGCCTTGATCACCACCTGCTCACGACAGGAGATGACCCGTGGAACACAGTAACGAATCCGCCCCGTCCGCGACGGTGCGTCGGACCGGTCAGCGTGTGGCCGCGCAGGCGCTGAGCCTGGCGCTGGGCGTTGATCTGCCGGTGGCGGACTGGAGCATCGACCGCCGGGGCGACCGGCTCTACGGCCAGTTCGGCGCCGACAGCATCGACGCGGTGACCGCCTGGGCGGAGCGCTTCGGCGGCGAGGTCGAGTACTTCCTGACCGGCTACCGGATGGCGCTGGTGCACCTGGACCTGTTCGGGACTCCGGCGCGGGTGTGGTGCCCGCTGAGCGGTGACCCCGGTACGGAGCTGCCCGCCGAGCCGCCGGCCCCGGTCGAGTCGCTGAGCGTCGGTTCGCAGGCCGTCGTCGGCCTTGGCGACCGCTCGCCCGCCCCGGGTACCTTCTCCGAGTTGGCCGACCGGGCGGAGCGGCGCCGCGCCGAGCTGCGTGCGGCCCCGGTCTACATCCCGCCGACGCCCACCGTGTTGGGCGCCACGCTGCGGCTGGCCGCGCAGGTCGCCGACGAGCTGGGCGAGGTGCCCGGCACCCAGGCCACCGTCTACTCCGACCTGGCCGGCCGCCCGGTGGTCGACATCAGCGTCCCCTCCCGGCAGCCGATCGAGCACCGCCGGGCGCTGGTCGACGCGGCCGCCGCCCTGGGGCAGGTCACCACCGCCGAGCACCGGGGCGCCCGCCTCGCCGAGCTGACGATCCACGACTACGAGGGTTCGGGTGCCGAGGTCTGGGTGGGCGCCCGTATCCGCGACGAGGCCGACGCGGAGGCGACCCGATGAGCGACTTCGTCTTCTCCCTGCCCCCGGCAATCCTGGCGGTGCTGACCGTGGCGGCCGTGGCGGTCCCGGCGCTGGTGGTGTGGCTGGTGTGGCGGTCGGTCAGCGAGATGGCGAAGCGGTTCGCCAAGGGCGGCACCACCGCCCTGCTCGCCTTCTTCGTCGCGGTCACCATGGCGCTGAGCGCGTCCGGGCTGATCGGGTTCGGGTACGGCGAGATGGGCCTGGACGGGTGGCTGACGCCGCTGAGCGTGGCCGTGTTCCTCGCCCTGGACGGCGCGGCGCTGGCGATCGCGCGCAGCGTGTGGCTGCTCAACCGCGACGGCAAGAGCGCGGGGGTGCACCGGGCGTTCATGTGGGTGCTCGTCGCCGCGTCGGCGTGGTTCAACTGGGTGCACGCGCCCGAGGTGTTCGCCGCCCAGGCCGCCTACGCGCTGTTCCCGGTGTCGGCGGCGGTGCTGTTCGAGCTGATCCTGGCCGCGCGCCGCAAGGCCGACGAGGTCATCGACCGGCGCATCGGGGTGGAGCGGTGGCTGCACCCGGTGGAGATGGTGCGGGTGCGCTGGCTGCTGGCCGCCGACGCGCAGTTGGCGGCCGATGTGGCGACCCGCCGGGTGCGCGTGCAGGCCGCCGCCAACTCCCTGTACCGGGTGCGCCAGATGGCCGGGGCGCCGGCGCCGTTCGGGCTGGGGTGGGTGATGCCCGGCATCTACCGCAGGGCGGTACGGGCTGCCCAGGCCGCGGCCGCGCGGGCGGACTTCGCCGACCCCCTGGCGGCCGCCGAGGTGGTCCGCCAGTTGCAGGTGCTCACCCTCGTCGAGCGGTTCGCCGGGGCGGACTACCGCACCCCGCACGAGGCCCGCGACCTGGTCGCCAACCTCATCACCCCCGCCAACCTCGGAGTTGGCGGGGGTGCCGACGAGGTCGGCCTGTACGCGGAGTTCCGGGCGATCCTCGCCGGGGTCGGCCTGGACGCCGCACCGGCGGAGCGGCCGCATCTGGCGGTGGTCGCCGAGCAGCCGCCCACCCCCGCCAACCACGGGGGCGGCGCCGTCGAGCCGGGCCCGACCGCTCCCGCCTGGTCGCTGGAGGAGGCCGCCGCGGCGGTCGACTGGGGTGCCGTCCCGGCCGAGGAGGTTGGCGGCCTGGTGGCGGATCTGGCGGCGGACTTCGTGACCGACCGCCAGGACTCTGGCGCCCCGGCGTGGGGGGCGGGCAAGACCTTCGCCCGCGCCCTGCTCGCGGCCGGCTGCCCGCTGTCGGACCGCCAGCTGCGCGACTACGTCAAGCGCGCCCAGCGCGACCTGGAGTCCACCGGCTCCTGACCGGCGCCCGTCGCCCGCCCGCCCATGGCCTGCATGACACAGGTCATGATCGGGCGGGTGGCGGGGACCGGGCCAGGTCCACCACTCCGATGAAGGGACACGCCATGGCCAAGATCAGGGTCTACGCCAAGGACGGATCGGTCCTGGACGTCACCACAGAAAACCTCGACGACCAGCGGTTTTATGAGGACCTGCCGTTCAACTCCGACGCCGTGAGCAGGGTGACGGTCGTCGAGGAACGCGACGAGAAGTAGCCGGTCCGGGCCGCCGCTGCGATCCCTGGCAGGAACGCGGCGGCCCGGATGCCCCACATCCTTCGATGAGGAACGGAGCCCCACCAGCATGGCACTGCTGTCCCACCGGCCGGAAGAGTCCGGCGAGGTCGAGCGGAAGGTGTTCGACGGCGAGATCGTCGACGAGGCGCCCACCGACACCGTCCGGGTGGACGAGGTGCGCGTGGACGCCCCCGAGGTGTTGGACGACACCGGGTCGTGGGTGGCGCGGCGCCGCGCCCTGCTGGCCGACGCGCCGCCGATCATCCCTCCGTACCTGCGCACCCGCGAGCAGTTGGAGGAGACCGCGCGGTGGGCGGTGGCCTACTACGCGCACGTCGGCGCGTTCCACGCCACCCGCTCCCCGTTCTACATGCTGCGCCTCATGGCTCGCTCCCCGCGCGGCGCGGGGCGGCTGATCGGCCGCTGGGTGGCGTGGGTGGCCGACGCCCAGGCCGCGCCCGTGCACGCCAAGGTCGCCGCGTCCGGCGACGTGCAAGCGTGGCTGGTGCTGTCGCGCGAGCACTCCCGCCGGGTCAAGCCGCGCCGCATCACCTCCGCCGTGGTCGCGGTCCCGGTGGCGCTGGCGATGCTGACCGCGGTGCTGGTGATGCCCGCCTGGGTGAGCGGGCTGGGGGTGTGGCTGCTGCTGTGCCTGCTCGGGCTGGCCGGTGGGGACCCTGACCGGCCCCTGATCGCCCGCTACGTGGCCGCCCAGCTCCAGCGGCCGCTGGCCTCCCCGGAGATCGAGGCGGCGCTGGAGGCCATCGGCATCAAGGGCAAGGTCGACTTCGTCGAGCAGATCGCCGTCGACGGCCCCGGCTGGCGCGCCGAACTCGACCTCCCGCCGGGGGTGCTGGCCGAGCGGCTGCTGGACAAGCGCAAGGAGCTGGCCGGGGCGATGCGCCGCCCCCTGCAGTGCGTCTGGCCGAGCGTGGGCAGCGAGCATCCGTCGCGGGCGGTGCTGTGGGTGGCCAAGCGCGACCCCCGCACCATCAAGCGCGCGTGGCCGCTGCTCGCCGACGGCCAGGCCGACATGTACGCCGCGTTCCCCTTCGGCGTCACCCCCCGCGGGGAGACCGTGCCGCTGACCCTGATCGGCACCAACGTCCTCATCGGCGGCGTGATGGGGTCGGGGAAGACCAGCGCGGTGCTGGTGATCGCGCTGGCCGGGGCGCTGGACCCCACCTGCCAACTGTGGCTGTTCGAGCTGAAGGGCTCCGGGGACATGGAGTCCGTCCAGCCCGTCGCCCACCGCTACGTCCAAGGCGACGACGACGAGCACTGCCACGCCGCCCTGGACGCCATGTACGCGCTGGAGGCCGAGCTGAAGCGCCGCAAGAAGATCGTCGCCGCGCTGCCGGTGGAAGACGTCCCCACCGGCCGCAAGGTCACCCGCGCCCTGGCCGACAAGTACCCGCACCTGGACCTGGACCCGATCCTGGCCATCTTCGACGAGGTGCACACCGTCTTCGAGCACCCCGAGGTCGGCAAGGAAGCCGCCGAGGTCGCCGGCCGCCTGATCCGCAAGGCGCGCGCCTACGGGATCATCCTCGTGCTCACCACCCAGAAACCCGACGGCGACTCCATCCCCAAGATGGTGTCCGACAACGCCATTGTCCGGTTCTGCTTGGCGATCACCGGGCACATCGCCAACGACCTGGTGCTGGGCACCGGCATGTACAAACGCGGCATCCGCGCCAACATCTTCGAACCCGCCGAGGGCGACGACCCCAAGGATTCGGGAACCGGCTGGCTGACCCGCTCGGCCACCAGCGCCAAGATCGTGCGCGCCTACTTCATCGGCCAGGCCGACGCCCGCGCCGTCGGCCGCCGCGCCCTCGCGCTGCGCACCGCCGCCGGGACGCTGACCGGGGAGGCCGCCGGACGCACCGTCGAGCCCGTGGTGCGCGAGACGATCGCCGACCACCTGCACGCGGTGTGGCCCGAGGGCGCCGACCGGGTGCACTCCCACCGCCTCGTGGAAGCCCTGGCCGCCTACCGGCCCGAGCTGTACGCCCCGTGGCTGGAAGAGGACGACCCCGCCGCCCGCTCCACCACCCTGGCCGCCGCCCTCAAACCCCACCGCATCCCCACCCACCAGCTCACCATCCGCGACTGCTGCGGCGGCGCCAAGGGCGTGCGCCACCAGGACCTCCCGCCCGCCAAGACCCCCGCCGACGACGACGAATAGCGCCCGGAAGGCCCCGTCGGCCACCACCCCGAAACCCGATATCAGCCCAGGTCACACACCATTCCAGCCGACATCGCAGGCGAAACCGGTTTCACGGCCAGGCGAAACCACCACCCCCACCCGAAACCAGTCCGCGGCCCCTCCCGGTGGGGCCGCGAACGGGGGGTGCACATGCACCCGCCGGTGCACGTACACCCCGACCGAGGTCCCCAGGACCTCAGTCGTGGCCGTCTCACCCACGACTGCCCCAGGCTTTCAACCGTGGGCGAGACGGCCACGGTTACCGGCACCGGCAAGCTGGCCGACCTGCACGAATCTGCGGGGCCCTTTGGGGGCCTCGCAAGGGGTACGGACTAGTCCGTACCCCTGGGTACACGCTGCCGTGTACCCCCTGCGCGTTCACCCCAGGTACGGCTCGCCGTCCTTCAGGCCGTGGTCGATGCGGCGGCGGATCGCGGGGTGGATGTCGTAGTCGCCGAGGTCGGCCGGGTCGACCCACCGGACTTCGAACGCCTCGCTGGGCTCGGGCTGGATCCGGCCGCCGACGGGGCGGCCGCGGAAGCAGGTGTTGATGGGCTGGCGGACCTCGTCGACCTTGCCGCGCTTGATGTAGGCGATGAGGTGGTCGGGGTCGGAGAAGATCCCGACGAGGCCGGTGACCTCGATGTCGATGCCGGTCTCCTCCTTGCACTCCCGGATGCCGGCCTGGGCGACGGTCTCCCCGGTCTTCACGCCGCCGGTGGGGATGGTCCACAGGTTGTTGTCGGTGCGCTGCAGGAGCAGCACCCGTCCGCGGTCGTCGCGGACGAACACCGACGCGGACGCTTTGCGGCTGGTGGGGGCGGGGGCGTTGGGGTCTTGCCAGTAATCGATCCTGCGGGTACGGGTCATCGGTGCTCCAGTGCCATGTCGGCGGGCTTCGCCGATCCCCATACCCGCTCGAAGCTCTCGACGTAGGTGGTGAAGTAGGCGCCGTCGATGCGGCGCAGGTGCATGGTGGGGGTGTAGGCGGCCAGCACTCCGTAGGCGTGGACGTTGACGATCATCTCGTCGTCGAACCGGTAGATGCTGTTGTACAGCGGAGTGTCGTGCAGCCGCACCTCCACCGAGGGCGGCATCCGCTCCCGGTAGTAGTACAGGACGGCGGCGACCCGCCCGGCCACGCCGCCGCCGATGCGGTGCTCGGTGTCGCGGAACGCCAGCTGCTTGCCGTCGGGATCACCCAGCAGCAGCCGCACCCGGGCGCCGGCCTGGGCCTTGGCGACCAGGGTCGGAATCCAGTCCGGGTGCTCCTCGGTGAGGAACAGCCCCGCGTAGGCCAGCAGGTCGACGTCGCGCTCGGCCGCGCGCAGCAGCTCGGTCCACAGGTGCTTGGGGACGTCGTTGCGGCGCGGCCAGGTGGCCACCAGCTCCGCCCCGGCCAGCGAGGCGCCGTTGACGGTGTCGGGCCACAGGTAGCTCTCGTCCTCCTGGACGATCGCCGCCACCCGGTAGCGGGTGCGCGGGTAGGGCACGGCCGTCCCGGCCAGCCACCGTTCGACGGTCTTCGTCGACACCTCGGCCGCCGCGGCGAAGGACCGGATGTCGTGCCCGGCCCGGTGCATCGCCCGCCGGAGCCGTTCGTTCACCATGCGGTCATCGTGCCATCAACCGACATCGCGGCCCATGCCCTTGTCGGTTAGATGTCGGTAGATGTCGAGCGGTGTCGATGCGCTGTCCGTTGACCTCGACAGATGCTTACGCCATGCCCGAGACAGCGCCCCAGGGCGCGACATCCTCGGTCATCGCTGACGCTCACACCCTGACCACCTTGCAGCAGCGATGGCCCACGCATCGCATTTGGAGATCCCGCGACGAGGCGGGCCGCCCGGCGGGTTGGTACGCCACCGCCCACGATCCGGCTCCCGGTGAGGACCGCACCGTGGGCGCCGACACGGCGCGCCAGCTGGAGCTGAAGCTGGCCGCGCCGCCGGATCCCGCGCCCCGGTTTCAGCCCGGCGCGGTCGGCCGCTGGTGAGACCTTCCCTCGGCGCCGCTCTCCCCTGAGGAGCGGCGCCACAGCGGGCCCGGCCTTCCAGGAACAGGGAGACCGGCCGGGCCCGCCTTCATCGGCCCCGCGGCCAGACAACCCGGACGGTGTCGGTCGCGGGGTCCCCCAGCCACCGCGCGGCGCCTTCCCGCCCCAGGGCGCCGCACCCCCGCGGGCCCGGCCGTTCTGTCCGAGGGCCGGGCCCGCACCCTCGACAGGAGGCCGTCGACATGATCGCCTACATCGCCCACCTGGGCGACGACGAGGCGGCCGCCGCTGACGCGCGCCGGCTGGCACGGCTGCGCGGGGTGGTGTCCCCCCTGCCGGGCATCGTGCTCGCCACCCCCGCCGGCCTGATCCGGCTGATCCGGGGCGCCTCGGCCCGCACCATCACCGACGCCGACGGCGAGGAGCTGCTGGAGGTGTGCTGGCCGGACGGCCGCACCCTGCGGTTGCTGATCGTCGGCGACGACCGGTGACCCACTGACCGCCGCGCGGCCGGCCGCCCGACCCCCCGTGGTCGCGGCGTTACCCCCAGGCCGGCCGCGCGGTGCCGGCGGGGGGATGGCCGGACACGACGAATCGCCCCGCCGGCCGACGCTGGCGGGGCATCCTGGTGCCATGGAGATGAGACTGGTCGACGGCCCACTCGACGGCGGGACGCTGGACGTGAGCGCGCTGAGCGCCGAGGAGATCGCCGGCGGCTTCGCGCTGCCCTCCCCCCACGGCCTGTACCTCGGGGGCCGCAGCATCTACGACCCCGACCCAGCCGAGCCCGGCGTGCTGCGGTGGCAGGGCGACGTGGCCTGACCCCGGGCATGCCGAAGCGCCCCCGCTCCGAAGAGCGGGGGCGCTGTGCTGCGCGGGGCGGGCGGTCAGGCCGCCAGGTCGTACTCCGGCCGGCGCCGGGTGAGCCCCAGCGACAGCAGGATGCGGCCCCATACCGGCGACACGTAGGTCTCCAGCGCGCGGGCGATCCCGTAGTAGGCGGCCGTCACAGCCACGGTGACGATCTCGGTGACCGCGCCCTCCGGCAGTTCGACACCGAGGCGGAGCGCCTGCACGAGCAGGACGCCAACGGCGACCGGCACGACGGTGCGCAGGATGGAGGCGAGCAGGCCGGGCGGGGGCGGATCAGAGTGGTGGACCATGGGGATTCCCTCCGGGCATAGATCAGCCCCGGGCCGGTGGCGCCGGGGCGGTGGTGCGCCCAGCAGCCGCAGTGCAGCCGCGGGGCGTGGCAGCGGGGGCAGTACTCGGTCAGGAGGCGCCGCCGCTGGTGAGGTCGCGCAGGCGGCGCAGCGCACGCTCCAGGAGCGTGCCCGCGTTCTTGCGGTCGGAGCTGTCGGCGGTGTCGGGGTCCTGGAGCTGGTAGCGCCAGACCTCCGCGGCGAGCGCCGGGCCGGCCGCGCGGATCCGCTCGTCGATCAGCTTCTGGATCTTCTTCAGGTCGTCGCCGGTCAATTCGTCCTCCTCGGTGGGGGTGCCGCCGCTCGGCGGCTTGCTGAAGGTGCCGTTCTCCACGAGCGCGTAGAGCGCGTCGCCGGGGCACTCGGTGGCGATGAAGTCGCGGTGGCCGCGCACCGCGCCGGACACGCCGCGCTCCATCAGGTAGGCCCGCAGGTCGCGCACCCCCCGCACCTGCTCGTCCGTCGGCCGCTCGCTGCCGCCGAGCATCAGCGTGACGGAGTACCAGTTCGCGTTCCCCGAGGTCGTCCCCTGCGCCGCCTGGTACCGGTTGAGTCCGCGGCCGGTGAAGACCTCGCCGTGGCGGCAGGCGGCGTAGGAATACCCCACGTCCGCCCATCCGTTGCCGTTGATGTGGTCGGAGCGGATGCGCTTCCAGTAGGCGACGCACTCGTCGTGGCCGTCGAGGTCGGTGGCGGGGCCGTTGTAGTGGACGACGAGGCCGGAGCGCGGGTTCGCGTAGTCGGCGCCGGACGGCCCCCAGCCGAAGTACGAGCGCGGGCGGATGATCATACGGGGCCTCCTGGTGGCTGGACGGTGATGTCCTGGCGGATGGTGGGGGCGGTCTGGTGGTCGGCGGTGTGGGCCTGGAGTGCGGTGCTGAGGTCGCCGAGCTTGCCGTCCAGGGCGCGGACCTTGTCCTTCAGCGATCCGCCGGAGTTGTACGTCACCTCGTGCTCGATGCGCTGCACCCGCTCCATCAGGCCGGGGCGGGCGTCGACGCCGGGGCGGGCGGGCTCGCCGAGTAGGTCGTCGATGAGGTGGCCGGCCCGGCGCAGCCACCGGCCGGCGGCCCAGGTGAGACCGCCGACGGCGGCGAGGCCGGCGAGGAGGGCGGCGAGCTGCGCCACGGTGAGGCTGCTGATCCAGTCAGGCACGGGGGTGGTCCTCTCTGGGCTGGTCGCCGAGCAGGCGGCGGCGGTAGGCGGCGGCGCGGTCGGCGGGGGCGGTGCGGGCGGTCGTGGGGGTGGCGGCCTGGCGCAGGTGGGCGCGGGCGCGGGTGACGTGGTCGGCCATGACGGCGATCACCTCGGGGTCGGTGGGGGACTCGGCCAGCACCTGGTCGAGCAGCTTGTCGGGGTCGGCCAGGGGGACGCGCTGCCGGGCGGCGGCCACGCGTAGCCGGTGGGCGGCGCGGGCCTCAGTGATGCTGTCGGCGGTGTGCAGGGTGCTCGGCATGGTGTCGCCGACGGCCACGCCGGGGCGGGCGACGAGGGCCGGCGCGTAAAAGCCGGCCGCGACCGCGACGTCTTCACGGACCCGTGCGGGGTCGGCGGGGTCAGGGATGAAGGGCTCGGCCAGCACCATGTCCAGGGCCTCGGCGGCGTCGACGCCGTACTCGGCCATCCGCCATTCCAGGCAGTCGGCGGGGAAGACGTGCTCGTGCGCCTCGCCATCGGCCCGGCGGTAGCGGATGCGCCAGCAGGGATGCCCGGGAGCGGGCTCGGCGGTGGTCACCGACTCCACCGTGTACTCGGTCATGCGGGCCCCTCTCATACGCGGAAGCACCAGAAGTTCACCCACACGCTCACGTTCGAGCCGGAGGTGAAGTTGGCGAAGGCCACCGTGAAGGAGTCCTGCGACGCCTCGGTCATCTTGTGGTGGAAGAACCTGCCGGAGTCTCCGCCGCTGGTGACCAGGCCGTAGACGGGTGCCATCGCGGTGTCCATCGTGGGGCCGTAGCTCAAGGTCACGCTGTTCACGGTCGCGAAGAACTGCCTGCCGGTGAAAATGGCCTGGTCGCTCGCGGCGGCGACGTAGTCGAGGTAGCGGCCGTAGGTGCGGATCCGGCCGTCGTCGCCGTAGCGGGTCTCGACGCGCACCCCGGCGGGCGGGTTCCAACCGATGCGGGTGCCGGCCGCGTTGCCGTAGATCATCGGGCCGCTGGTGTGGGCCAGCTCGATGTAGTCCTCGGTGGCGTCGATCTGGGCGACGGTGTCGCCGCCCGCGATGGCGTTCACCCTGTTGAGGATCGCGCCCGCCGCGACCGTCAGCCGCGACCGCACGGTCCCGGCGTTGTTCTCGCCGGTCTCCAAGGCCATGGTCGCCTCGTCGGGGAAGGCCCCGTCGGTGGAGTAGATGCGGCTGAAGTTCGTCGAGGTGGAGGGGTAGAAGCGGATCTCGGCCAGCCACGCCGGATCGATGACGACGCGCCGCCCGGACACGGCCGTGCGGATCACCGACCCGGTGACGATCTTGCCGGTGATGGCGTCGGCCGCCACCGCCTGGGCGGTCACCGCGCCCGCCTCGATCTTGTCGGCCGTGATGGCGTTGGCGGCGATGTGTCCGGCCTGGATGGCCAGGGCCTGGATCAGCGCCCCGGTGATCGACTCGGCGACGATCTTCTCGGCGGCGACGAGGGTGCCGTCGACGATGTGCGCGCCGTCGATCACCTCGCCGATCAGGTCGGTGTCCACCAGCGGCTGGGTGGCGATGACGCCGCTGGCGCTCTCCGCGCTCTCGTTGCCGGAGGTGTCGGTGGCGGTGAACCAGATCGTGCGGTCCTCGCCGTAGGGGGCGCCGACGATGACGACGCCGCCCGCGCCGCGCAGCTGGTCGACGGCCACCGGCGGGTTGGTGCCGTCCGACATCCACACCGTGACGTAGGCGAAGTCGCGCGGCATCGGGGCACCGGCGTGGTCGAGCCCGTCCCAGTCGGCGCGGATCACCCCGAGCCGGGTGGACAGCACCGGCGTCGACGGGGCCGGGGGCGGGGTGGCGTCGCCGGGCATGGTGACGGCGTAGACGGCGCTGAACTCGCCCTTGCGGCCGGTGGTGGCGACGGCGCGGACCTTGAACGCGTACTGCTCGCCGGTCTGCAGCGGTGACCAGGTGGTCGTCGTCTCGTCGGCCTCGGTGGCGGTGAGCTGGTACCACGGCTCGCCGGAGAGGTTGATGCGGGCGTACAGCTCGTAGCCGTCGACCTCCAGCGCCACCCCGGCCACGTCGGCGGTGACCGCGCCCCAGGTCGCGGTGATCTGGCCGCGCGCCGTCCCGTCCAGGTCGATGTACGCCTGCGGGTCGACGACCAGCCCGAGCGGCGCGGCCGGGGTGCGCCCGGCCGGGACGTCGGGCGCGGGTTGGGCGCCGGACCCGCCGCCGGCGGTCGCGCCGCCCACGATGCCGCGGGTGCGCCGCGCCATCCGGATCTCGCGCTCGATCAACCGGTCATTGAGGACCAGGTTGCCCGAGACGCGTCCGTCCTGGTCGCGGGTGAGGGTGATCTGGCGGATCCGCAGCGGCGCCATGGTGCCGCCGTCGCCGGGGGCGAGGATGTAGTCGCCGGGCGCGTAGTCGCGCCACGGCAGCCACCGGGCGGTGTAGAGCGCCACGGCGCGGGTGATCTGCACGCGCTCGGCGCCGCCGCGCTCCAGGGCTGCCTCGGCCAGCAGGATCGCGGTGCCGGTGTCGCTCACCCCGCCCTGGGTGATGTAGGTCTCCCACCGCCCCCACGGCAAGTCGGCGGACGGGTTGTCCAGCTCCAGGCTGAACCCCGCTTCGCCCTGCAGGTACACCGCCGAGACGGCATCCTCCAGGGTGCCCTCGTCGGGCGCCTCGACCACGTCGCGGCCGAGCCGCAGGTCGACCGGCGCCGGCCCGGACGCCAGGTCGGCGGCCAGCTCCGAATCCGCGTTGAAGACCCGCAGGGTCCGCCCCTGCGTGCACCAGTCCACCACGCCCTGCTCGGCCAGGTTGAGCAGCGCCGTGCCGGCGTCCAGGCCGGGCGCGTAGTAGATGGTGAGGACGGTGTCCCAGGGCTGGCCGTCGCTGTCGTGGGTGGTGGTGAAGTCGGTGTCCAGCCCGGCCAGTGCGCCGCGGGCGTGGCCTTCGTCGATCCAGGTGCGCAGGATCTCCCCGGCGGTGGCCGACAGGAAGGGGCGCTTGCCGTCGACGAGCGTCGAGGGGTCCGGCGGCGGGTAGAGCGGGAGCTTGCCCAGCTGCCAGGCGTAGCCGGGCAGCTGGTAGTCGCGGGCGCCGGTCTGGTCGGTGACGTCGCCGCTGCGCGCGATGCGCAGGAACCGGGAGTTCGGCGGCTCGAACCAGGTGCCGGACCCGGGGTCGACCTCCACCGCGACCTCGACGGGCTGCGCCAGCCAGCTCGCGTTGGCGGCCAGCGTCGAGTACCGCACCCGCGCCGACGGGGTGTCGTTGAGCGGGGCGGCCACCTCCACCGACAGCGGGCTCGGCAGCACGCCCATGCGCGCGCCGTTCGGCTCGTAGGCGACCAGGCGCAGGTCCAGGTAGGCCGGCTGCTGCGGGTCGATGGGGATCGTGTCGTCACCGTCGCCCACCCCGGCCGGGGTGGCCACGGCCGCGATCGCCCCGCTGCCCGAGGTCGCGCGGGTCCCGGCCGCGGCGACGGCCGCCGGCGCCGGGACGGTGCCGGAGCCGGCCGCCGCGCGGGTGCCGGAGCCGCCGAGCAGCGCCGCGCCGGGAAGCTCGGCCTCGCCCTGGCCGTGCTTCACCCCGGTGCCGCCGGTCGCCGCGGTCGCGGTGATGGTGCCGGCGCCGTTGGGGCCCAGCGCCTCGCCCTCGCCCGCCAGCTGCGCCGCGCCGACCAGGGCGCCGGACCCTGCGCCACCCTTGGCGCCGGCGGCCGCGATGACCGCGATGCCGCTCGTCGCGCCGGTGCCGGTCAGGTCCACGTACCGGGTGAGGTTGAGCAGGTTGTCGAGCGCGGCCCTGGTCTCGGGCCCGGTGATCCCGTCGACGAGCAGCCCGGCGTCGGCCTGGAAGGCGCGCACGGCGGTGTCGGTCTCCCCGCCCACCGACCCGTAGTCGCCGTCCGCGCCGAAGACCGGCAGCGGGTAGCCGGCCGCGATGAGGTCCTGCTGCAGCCGGGTGACGTCGATGCCGACGTCGCCGGGGCCGAGGATGCCGTCACCCGGCCAGTCGGCGGTGTCGCCGATCCTGACCCAGTCCAGGAACGCCGGACCTCGGCTCGCGCCGCCGGCGGTGAAGATCGCCGTGGTGTGGCTGCCCGACCGGCCGCTGGTCGCCTGATAATCGGCCGCGCCGCTGCTGAGGTAGTTCGTCCAGTAGAACCGGTAGGTGCTCGTGCTGCCGGTGGCGATCGCCTCAATGCGGATGGGCCGGTTGAACAGGTTGGCGGCCTGGGCGTTGTGGGAGACGCCGCCGAGGGTGAGCACGCCGGTCTCGATCACGATCGTCGTGCCCGCGCCGAGGTTGATGCTCAGGTAGCCGCCGGTGGGGATGTAGGCGTAGGTCGCGAACGCCACCGAGGTGTTGCTGGTGGAGATCTGCCGCGACATCGACCCGACGGTGCCGGTGGCGCCGAGCCGGATGCACGGCCAGTCGGCGGTGTCGGGCCGCACCGCGTACATCGCCGGGCCGCTGATCGGGCTGAACCCGTTGCCGTGCAGCGTGCTGTTGGTCGTCGTCACCGCGACGCCGGGGCGGCCGTGGGTGGTGTTGACCCTGGTGAGCGCCATTACGCGTAGGCCCTCCTCGCCCGGATCGCAATGCTGCTGGCCGCGGTGGTGCCGACGGCGGTGGCGGACACGACGATCCGCCTGGTGTGGGCGTCGTCGCCGACGACCGTCGGGGTGAGCTGCAGCCAGCGCGACGCGGATCCGGGGCCGGACGCGTCGACCTGGCCGGTGATGTCGGTGCCCTCGTCGAGGTCCCAGGTGTCGGTGTCGACCATGGCGGCGCGCAGCCGGCCGCAGTCGAGCAGCAGCCGCTCGCCGGCGGCCAGGGTGCCGGGCCAGGTGACCGCGCCGCCCGTCGGCCCGTCGGCCACCGTGACGCCGGTGGCCGGCCCCGTGGCGCGGATCAGCGCGTCGGGGATCGGGGCGGTGGCGCCGGCCAGGGTGGTGACGATCTGCCCGCCGCCCTCGCCGTCGAGGTCCCCGGTCCAGGTGACGGGGTCGACGTCGCGCCACAGCGCCGAGGGGATGCGCAGCAGCACGCGGAGCTGGGCGGCGTGCGCGGCGACCTGGGCGTCGCCGAGGTATTCGGGCTGGATCTCGGCGATGCTCTTGGCGTCGGCCTGCAGCACCCGCGATCCGATGGTGTGGCGCAGGTCCAGCAGCCGGTGGCGCACTCCCAGGACCGCCGACAGCGCGTCGAGGTTGGCCTCCAGTTGCGGCTCGCCGCCGTGCACGCCCTCGGGGGTGAGGTCGCGCACCAGCAGCGTCATGCCCAGCACGGTCACCGCGGCGTCCTCACCCACCACCGGCAGCTCGCCGGACCTTCCCGGCACGGTCACCTCGATGTTGCGGGTGCCGGGCAGCGGGCGGCGCGGGCTGCCGGTGGCCAGGATGCGCCAGCAGCCGGCCGGGTGGTCCAGCGGGACGGAGTCGATGCTGTAGGTCGACACCTCAGAACTCCCCCAGGCTGCTGGCGTACTGCAGGCCGCGATTCACCGTGGTGGAGGTGGGTTCGGCCTGCGGGTACTGGTTGTGCACGTTGACGACGACGCCTGAGCCGCCGGGCTCGTCGTCCTCGTCGTCGCCGCGGGCGGCGTCGGCGGCGCGGCGCATGGTCGCGTCCGCCGCCCGGCCGGCGCCGAAGGGGTCGAACATCGAGTCCGACAGCTGGTTCATCTGCCGGTGCAGGGTTCCGGCGCCGCGTGCGATGCCCAGGGCGATGCCGGCCGGGATCATCCGGCCGACCCGGTCGGCGAACTCCCGGCTGGGCGAGGCGATGCCGAGCGCGCCCATCGCCGCATCGAGGGCCTGCTGGGCGATCCCGCGCAGGCTCGCGAACAGGGAGCCGGCCGCGCCGGTCACGCCGCGGATCACGCCGCTGATGATGTCGCGGCCGATCTGCACGAACCGCCCGACGATCCCGCGCACGGTCGATACCGCGGTGTTGAAGGCCGAGGTGATCGATCCGCGAATGGAGTTCCAGGCCGAGGAGGTGATCGACCGCAGGGTCGACCAGGCTCCCGAGATCAGCGACCGCACGGCCGAGACGGCCGAGGACACGCCGGACCGGATCGCCGACCAGGCGCCCGAGACGAGCGACCGCACCGACGACCAGGCCGCCGACGTCGTCGAGGTCACCCAGGACCAGACGGCGCCGATGATCGTCTGCACCATCTGCACGTGGTGCTGCACGACCGCGACGACCAGCGCTATCGCGGTGGTCACCATGTCGACCAGCAACGACCAAGCTGCCGAGGTGGTCGAGGTGATCCACGACCAGACCGCCGAGACCACGGCCTGCACCATCGCGATGTGGTGCTGGACAGCGGACACGATCGCCGACCAAGCAGCCTGCAGCCACGCCACGATCGCCGACCAGGCTGCCGAGGTGACCGACTGCACCCAGGACCAGGCCGCGGAGATCGCGGCGACGATTTCGTCCCAGTACAGGATGATCAGGGCGACGAGGGCGACAACGGCCGCGATGATCCACCCGATCGGGCCCAGGCCGATCAGCCAGGCGGCGGCCATCCGCGCGGCCTGGATCAGCGCCTGGGCGCCCATCAGCACCCAGGCGGCGACGAAGCGGGCGGCGGTGGCGACCATGCTCGCGGTGGCGCGGGCGGCGGCGGCGATCATGCGGCCGGTGGCGGCGGTGACCGCGACGGCGGCGCGTCCGGCGGCCGCGCCCCAGGCGGCGAACGCGGTGGCGCCGGTGCGCACCGCGCTGATCGCGCCGGGGATGCCGCGGGCGATGCCGATGATGGCGCGTGTCGCGGTGGTGGCGATCCCGGCCAGGGCCGCCAGCCGGGAGGCGACCGGCCCGAGCACGATGGACCAGGCCAAGAACTGGGTGACGGAAGACTGCACGCCGGGCGGCAGGGCCTGGAAGGCGGCGGCGATAGTGCCGATGACGGCCGCGACGCCGGGGAGGATGGACAGCAGGTCGGCGGCGACCTGCCGCAGCAGGGAGAAGGTCTGTGCCAGCTGCTGCTGGCCCTCGGCGCTCTGCGCCCAGGTGGCGAAGCGGGCGGTGAGGGATTCGATCGTGTCGAGCAGCCCCTGGCCGTCGGCGTGCGCGGCGCCGAAGACGCCGGCCAACCCGGTGCCGAGGTTGACGGCGATCGCCCACAGCTGGCCCAGCACCACCACGGAGCGCTCGACGAAGCCGTTCATCGCGGCGATGCCCTCGGCGCTGGTCAGCCAGGCGGCGGCCGCGGACAGGCCGCCGGCCGCCCACTGGTTGAACATCGTGACGAGCGGCAGGCCGGCGACGCTGAGCTGCATCAGGACGGTGATCAGCGGCCCGACCACGGCGGAGAAACTGTCGAGGGCGGATCGGGTACCGCTGAAGACCTGTTCGAGCTGGCCCCGGAACAGGGGCGTGCTCATCGCGTCGATGGCTGATCGGGCCAGGGCGTTGATGCCTGCGGCGACGCTGGTCATGCCGCGGCGCAGGGTGGGCATCGCCCCGGTGGCCAGCCGCGACAGCTCATCGCCCAGGCCAGCGAACAGGCGCTGCTGCACCGCGCGCTGGATCGGGGCGAACCGCTCGCGGATACCGGCCCAGCTGCGCACGAACCGCTGCGCCGAGGGCGCGAGGCGATCCAGCGCCTCCTGGAGGGCGGCGGCGTCGCCGTCGGCCACGGCGGCCATGGCGTCGCCCATACCGCTCAACCCGACCGCCACGGTGGCGGCCGCGGCCGTGGTCATGGCCAGCGCGGCCGGGACCGCCAGCACCGCGCCCGCCGCCGGGCCGGCCGCCGAGGCGAGCTGCACAAGCCCGGCGGCGGCGGTGGCCAACGTGGTGACGCGGCCGACGGTCTCCAGCCGACCCAGGCGGCCGATGAGGTTGTCCACGCCGCGCGCTGCGCGCCGGACTCCGGAGTCGAAGCGCTTGGAGTCCAGGCCGAGCCGGACCAGGAGGGAGGCGACCGTGGCCACGACGTCACCCCCTCGGGTCGGTTATTCAGGTGTGTCGGGCGCGTCGATGGTGGTGCCGCCCATCGCCTCGTGCGCGGAGCGGAGCGCGGCCCACATGTCCTCGTCGGACTGGTAGTCGTCCCACTTCGGGACCAGGTCCGAGGGGTTGATCAGGGGGGCGCCCTTCTTGCGGTTCACGTTGTAGATCGCCGCGACGATCTGGGCGGCGGCCACGTCGATGCGCTTGCCGCCCAGCGGGCCGGCCACCTTCTCATAAACGGCCCACTCGGTCAGCTCCCGGGAGCTGGTCTCCTCCAGCAGCTTCTCGACCGAGGAGGATCCGAGGTGGCCGGCCAGGCGGAAATAGAACTGCCGCTCTGGCCGGCGCCTCATTCCCCCAGGAGTTCGTCTACGTCCTCGTCGGTGATGCCGCTGAGCTTCTGGCACGCCTGGAACACGCGGTCGAGGACGGCGGCGTTCTTGCGGCCCAGGGCGGCGGTGTCGGCGGTGCTGAACAGCTGCTGGCCCTGCTCGTTGATGGCGCACTTGGCGACGAGCTTGGCGCGGATGTTCTCCAGCCGCAGCTTCTTGCCGTTGCCCGCGATGCCCGCCTCGAAGGCGTCGCGCTCGGTGCCGGACAGGGACCTGATCTTGACGCGGCCGCCCCACTCCGGGACGTCGACGTAGTCGGTCAGCGCGTCGCGGGCGCTCAGGATCTGGTCACGGCCCAGCACGCCGCCGGTCAGCGGCACCTCGGCCACGGGCTCGATGTCGTCCTTCTTCGTGCCGAACATGGCTCTCCTCATCTGGTGTGCGCCGCCGCGCTAGCCGCGGCGGCCGGGATGGTCAGGGGGCGGGGGTGATGGTGGGGCGGCCGGTGACCTGCCAGGTGATGGTCCCGGCCATCTGGCCGTCTACGGGCATCTCGCGCTCGAAGCCGGTCATGATCGCGCTGAACTCCCAGACCTCGCCGACCGGGCTCTCCATCTGGTAGGTGCGGGCGTCGTCGTCTTCGAGGTCGGCGACCAGGAGGTCGTGCTTGTCGGGGTCGTAGTGCACCTCGACTGAGACTTCGCCCCCGTTGATCAGACCGCCGATGAACTCCCGGTAGCGGGTCGGGGAATCGTGTGCGGTGACGTCGTAGGTGTCGCGCTCCGGCGACGGCCCGCTGAAGGTGCCGACGTTGCCGATCGCGGTGAAGATCTCCGGCGACCCGCCGTCGCCGCGGCGCAGCTCGGTGCCGAAGGCGTCGCGTCCTGCCATGGTTACTCCTCTGTGCTGAGCCACACCCGGTAGCGCACCGGGCAGTGGCGGATGGTGGGGTCGGGGTCGCGCACCAGGCGCGACCACTCCCGGAAGACCGTGACGTCCTGGAAGCCGTCGACCGCCAGGGGCCGGCGGTCCAGGAGCCGGTCGAGGTGGGCCAGGATCGTCGCTGTCTCGGCGTAGCCGCGGTACTTCGACCACACGTGCAGGGTGAGCGCGACGGTGAGCCCCTGGTTGTCGTGGGTGTCGTCGGGCTCCTCGACCACCTCGCCGACCGCGACGTGCGGGTAGGGCGCGGGCTCGGGCACGTTGTCGTACACGCCGCACATCGCGGTCAGCTCGGGGTCGGCGCGCAGCCGGGTGATGACGGCGACCTGCAGCGGCCACGCGGCGGTCGCCATCTCAGCCGATCCGCTTCTCGATGCCCTCGCGCACCCAGCCGCGCACCTGCCGGTTGGCGGCGGAGGCGTTGGGATACATGAACGGCTGCGCCGCCATCTTGCTGGTGCCGAACTCCACGAACTGGCCGTAGTACTCCTCGTCCTCCCACACACCGACCTCGGCGTCAGCGGTGGACCCCGAGCCGCGCACCCGCTTCTCCAGGGCGGACCCGAGGTCGCCGGTGTCGATGGGCACATCACGCACCGCGCCCTCGTAGGCGGCGTCCGCCCACTTCTCGGCGACCTCCTCCTGCACCTCGTGCATGTCGGTGGTCATCCGAGCGAAGACCCGGCGCAGCGCCTGGGCGCCGACGACGCGCACCCGCACCGCCATCAGCGCGCCACCCGCAACACGGCGACCTCGGCGTCAGTGGCGACGTCGTAGGTGATGGAGGCCCGGCCGGTCGAGGGCGAGCGATAGACGGTGTCCATCGGCACGGCCGCGACGTCCCCGGCCGCGACGGTGAGCGCGACGTCGGCGATGGGGATGCCACGCACGGTGCGGGGCGTGGCGATCGTGGCGGTGAGCGAGCCCGCGCCGATGTTGCGCACCAGGAGCAGCAGGCCCCCGCCGACGGGCGCCTCGTCCCCGCCGCCGGCGGCCGCGCCCCACACGATCTCGGCGAGCCCGGCCACCGGCACGGACTGGGCGGCGATGATCGCCATGGTCGGTCACTCCTTCGGTTCGGCGTCGAGCACGTCGGCGGCTTGGCGCAGCGCGTCGGCGAGCTGCGGCCCGATCGGGTCGGTGAGGTCGACGGTCAGCGTGCCGAGGCGGCTGCTGCTCGCGCCGACGGTGAGGGTGATGTCGAGGTCGGCGCACACCGGCGGCGCCGGGATGATGGCCATCAGGCGGCTCCTTCGGCTTGGCGGGATGTGCAGTCGGCACGCAGGTAGGTGCCGGGCTCCGAGGGCTCGAACGCCGCGGTCACCAGGTCGACCTCCGTCACGCCCGCGCGGCGCAGCTCGTCGCCGCGCCGCACGTCGGCGCCCGGCAGGAAGTACCAGACCGCGGCCAGGCGGGCGCCGTCCTGGTCGCCGACCTCACGCTGCACAGACGTCGGCTGGGCGCGGCGCCCGCGCACGGTGGCGACCTGGGCCCAGGTGCGGGTCTGGCCGCCCCCGCCGTCATCGGCCAGGACGGGCCGCCAGACCTGGACGGGGGTGCGTAGCAGCCGCCCGACCCGCGCCCTCACCGGGTCCTCACCACCGCGGCGCCGCCGCCGAACCGGCTGGCGAGGCGGCCGCGGAGGTAGTCGGGCAGCTCCATCTCGGTGATGAGCCCGGTGTCTCCGTAGGTGACGGCGTAGTCGCCGATGCGCTCCTGGCGGATGTCGGCGGCGGCCAGGCCCTCGCCGTCGGGCTCGGCCCGCTGGGCCACCAGGCAGGCGGCGGCGATGCGGCACACCAGGTCGACGATGTCGGCGGGCACCACGGGCAGGCCGTGGGTGTAGGTGACCTCCACGTCGGAGGGCTCGGTGCAGCCCTGCCAGCCGCCCCACCGCCACAGCGAGGCGCTGGAGCGGCGCAGCCGCCAGTCGTCGACGGCCGCCCCGTCGATCAGTACCGACGCCACCGCGGTGATGGGCGGCCCCGGCAGCCGCAGCCGGTGGTCGGGGCCGCCGTCCAGGGTGATGGTGGAGGTGGTCTGGCTGATCGGGCACCCGGCTGCCTCCCGCACCGCCGCTGAGGCGGTGGCCAGGTACACCTCCAGCAGCGGCTCCTCCTCGGTCGTGACGGTCAGGCCGCGGGCGGTGCAGTCGGCCACGGTGGCCAGCGGGTCCACGACGCGGCCCCCTTACTCGCCCAGCTCGTCGGCGCGCTTGATCAGCTGCGCCTTGCTGAGGGCGCCGGCCTGCTCGGCGTCCAGATCGGTGACCGCGGTGATGTAGGTGATCCAGTCGGCCTTCGGTGCGGCCTGCGGCGGCCGCGCCGGCGCCTCGCGCGTCGGCGGGGTGGGCGCGGCGCCGGCCGCCGAGGCGATCGCCTGACCGGTCACCTCGTTGGCGGCGATCGCCTCGGGGGTGATGGCTCCGGCGGCGATCGCCTCGGCGGTGACCGGCGCCGGCGGTCGGGGATCGGCGGGCGGCTCGGGCGGGTTGTGCTCGGTGACGCCGTGCACGGCGGGCACCTGGCGCAGCTCGGCGGCCAGCTCGGGATCGGTGACGATGGCGAGCCCGGCCCGGAACCGCACCAGCCGCCCGGAGCTGGTGCGGATCTTGCCCTCGGGGTGGCGGCGGCA
The DNA here is from genome assembly GCF_003002095.1 of Allonocardiopsis opalescens. Taxonomy (GTDB): domain Bacteria; phylum Actinomycetota; class Actinomycetes; order Streptosporangiales; family Streptosporangiaceae; genus Allonocardiopsis; species Allonocardiopsis opalescens. The sequence goes on from NZ_PVZC01000016.1 coordinate 21,416, forward strand.
TTCGAAGACGGCCACGGGTCACGCTCCGGCCGGGGCGGTGACGCCCAGGAGCTTGCCGTGGGTCTTCTCGTTGCCGTAGCGCAGCCCGATCTCGCCGTAGATCTGGGACTTCTCCGAGGCGCCTTCCTTGGCCAGCGGCTCGACGAACAGGAAGCCCCTGCCGGGGATGGGCAGGAACACCGGCGCGCACTGCTCCAGGCTCACGACCTGCAGCGCGGACGTGGGCATGTGCCGGTTGAGCATCACGTTGAGGGTGCCGAAGTCGGTCTCGATGGTCATGACCCGCACCCCGCCGACGGTGCGGCTGGACTCCTGGAACCCGGCGTCGGTGATGAAGATCTTCGTCAGGGCCCGCTTGATGGCGGCGTTGCACATCAGGGTGGCGGTGTCGGACTGCTGGATGCCGCCGGAGGTCCACACGTCCTGCAGGATGTCCAGCACCATGCCCTCGGTGAGGGCGGCCGCGGAGTGCACGTCGGCGCCGCCGTCGGTGGCGAAGGCGATGGTGGTGCCGCCGGGCTTGGCCGCCAGGGTGAAGGTGTTCGCCGTCGCCCCGGTGACGTAGTAGAGGGTGTTGGTGGCGAGCACGCCGACCGCGCCGCCGGTCAGGGCGGTGACCACCACGGCGTCGCCGTCGGACAGGCCGTGCGCCGCCAGGGTGAAGGTCTCGTTGTCGGCCTCGATGGTGGCGGTGCCGATCTCGGTGGACCGGTCGGAGGTGTTGGTCTCGGTGGCGGCCATGATGCCGCGGGTGCGCCGCGCGGTGGCGTTGGTGCCGGGGTTGTGGAACGTGCCGGTCAGGAAGCTGACCTCGACGTCGCGGGCGATCTGGATGAGCTGCTGGTCGACCTGCCAGTCCAGTTCGTTGAGCACCGGGTTGGCGCCGGCCAGGCCGACCGCGCCGGGGTGGGCGGAGCCGGTGGAGTGGAACTGCCCGGTCGCGGCCAGCTTGGTGTAGCTGACCTCGACGGCCTCCTGGTGGATCTCCACCACGTTGGTGACGTTGAACCGCACCCGCGCCTCGGCGGTGGGGGCGGCCGCGCCCTCCACCCGCTGCCGGGCGGCGTCGGGGGAGCGCAGGTCATAGCCCTGCCACTGGAACAGGATGCCGTCGGCGATCTCGCCGCCGGTCAGCCCGCCGATCGCGGACAGGAACGGGGTGTCGGTGGGGGTGACGGCGAACAGCTCGCCGACGAAGTTCGGCAGGTCAAAGGTGTTGCCCATGCCGGTGATGCCAGGCATTCGGTGCCTCCTGGTGGTGACGGGGCAGGCACGCGCCTGCCGCTGCTACTTGGTGGTGTTGAGCTGGTTGGCGAGCTTGAGCCGCCGCGCGGTCTTCCAGTCGCCGGCCTTCTCCGCGTCGCGGATCTGGTCGGCCAGCGTCGCGGCCCGGCCGCGCTTGCCGCCGTCGCCCCCGCCCGCGAAGCGGCGCCCCGTTCCGCCGGCGGCGGCGAGGTAGGGCTTCTTCTTCAGCAGGTCCTCGATCGCGTCGGCGATCTCGCCGGCGTCGACCGCGCCGTCGTCGTCGACCTCGAACGCGGTGAGGTCCAGGAACTGGTAGGCGTCGGCCGGATCGGCGAGCTTCCCGGCCGCCGCGGCCTTGACCTCGGCACGGACGATCCGGGCGTTGGCCTTGGCCGTTGCGGCCTTCTCCGCCTCGGAGCGAATGACCTCGGGGTCGTTCTCCTTGCCTTGGGCCTTGAGCGCGGCCAGCTCCTGCTCGGCCTTGCGGGCCCGCTCGGCCAACGCCTTGCGCTTGGCCTTCTCCGCCTCCAGGGCCTTGCGCCCCGGGGCGCCAAGCGGCTCGTCGCCGCCGTCACCCTGGCCCTCGCCGCCGTCGCCTGGGCCGTCGGGGTCCGCGCCGTCGGGGTCCGCGCCCTGGCCCTCGCCGCCGTCGTCCGCGCCCGTGTTGCCGCCGTCGCTGGGGGCGCCGTCGCCCTCGCCCGAGCCGCCGAGGATCGGCCAGATGGGCCGCCCGTCGCGGCGCCACCCGAGCGCGGCCAGGCCGGTGATGGGGTGGACAGGCAGGTCGGTGTCGTGATCGGTCATCGTGTTCTCCCGTTGCGGGTGGTGGCGGCCGCCGTTGCGGCGGCCGACGTCTAGGTGAGGTAGCCGAACCGGCGCAGCAGCCGGATCGCCTCGGCGTGGTCGCCGCGCGCATCAGCGATCAGCTGCTCGGCGGTGGGGCGCGGCACGGTCGACATCCGGTACTGGTAGCCGGGCACGCGCCGCAGCTGGCCGAGGATGCGCCCGGACAGGCCCCGCGCGCTGGTGCCCTCGGTGGTGAACTCCCGCCCGCCCGCGACGGTGAGGCCGCGGCGGGCGTTGACGACCTGGGCGATGTCGGCACCGGCGCGGATCGCGGCCGCGGCCGCCGCACCGAACCGCCGGTCCTGCTGCTCGCGGGCCATCTGCTCGAACAACTCGCGCGGCGAGTCGGGCGCGTCATCGACGCCGGGGCGCAGCGGCACCAGGGCGCAGTCGCAGTTGGGGTGCCGCTCGAAGCCGGTCGACCAAGGGTAGGTCTGGCCAGCGAGGATGATGCAGCGCGCACAAGCGGGCAGCTGCACCACGCGGGTGTAGGCGACCACGCCGGGCCGGGCCGCCAGCCCGATGAGGTCGGCGACGCGGGCGGCGTCGGCGACCTGGGTGCGCACGATCATGTCCAGCAGCGCCAGCCCCAGCGCCATCGCGTCGGCCAGCGGCCGACCGGCGGCCAGGTAGGCCAGGGCGGCGGCCGCGGGCTGCATCAGCAGGGTGGCCAGGTCCCGGCCGTCGGAGGCGACGCCGGCCAGGGCGGCCGGCACCGGGGCGGCGGCCGGCGGGGCGGCGCCGCCGAGCAGCCGCGCCAGGTAGGGGTCCGACAGCTGCGCGGCGGCGTACTGGCCGGACGTCAGCATCGCCAGCACACCGGGCAACCGGGCGGCCCAGTCGCCGCGGATCTCGGTGGTGTCGACCTCGCGCCAGGCCGCCCCTGCGCGCGTCGCGGCGGCGGCGGCCAGCCGGGCCTGGGCGGCGCGGTGCTCGGTGGCCTCAGCCGGGACCGTCACGGCGCGCCCACCCCGCCGGCGCCCTCATCGGCGAAGGGGTCGACGCCGAAGGGCAGCGGCAGCGTGCCGGCCCCCGCAGCGGGCTGGGTGCGGCCGATCTCGGCCGAGATCGCGCCGATCGGGTCCAGCCGCGCCTCGGCCTCGCGCATCGCCAGCACCCGCTCGACCTCGGGCGGCTCCAGGCCGTACTGCTCGGCCAGCCACGCGAACGGGAACCCCATCTGCCGCAGCTTGAGCAAGGCGTCGACCTTCTGCGACAGGGCGCGGAACTGGGTGTCGGCCCACATCACCGTGCCAGCGCGCGCCGCGGCCGCCCGGTCCTCGTCGCCGGCGGCCTGGGCGGTCAGCGCGTAGATCTCGCGGATGGAGGGGTCGGCGTAGACGATCCGCTCGTTGGTCTTGCTGACGAGCCCCGTTTCGGCCGCCGTCAGGGCCTCGGCCGCCAGATTGGCCACCCGGCCGATGAGGTAGTGGGGCGGCGTGCGCGACTGGGCGGCGATGTGCTCCACCGCCCGCTCGATCACCGCGCTGAACACGTCCAGCCGGGCCGCACTCCATTCGGAGGTCGAGGCGTTGGGGTCGGGGACCCACAGGATGCGCTCGCGGACCAGCGTGTCCAGGTCCAGGGGCCGCTCGCCGACCTGCTGCCCGGTGGCGTCCAGGATCGGGATCTTGGGCATATCGGCGCCGGTGACCACCCGCTGCGGCAGCGTGGCGTAGTCCAACCCGTTCATCAGGTACGCCCAGACCAGATTGGTGGCGTCCTGCATCGCGATGACGCCGTCGATGTCGGAGATCGGCGCGTCGTCGAGCAGGGTCTGGTTGCGCAGCTCCACCAGCGGCACCGCGCCCATCGGGTTGGGCAGCGGCCAGGCGTCGTCTCCGGCCGGGTGGCGGGGCTCCCAGCCGCCCGAGGGCAGCACCGCGGCGCTCGGCTCCTGGTGGACGTAGGCGCCCGCCCCCTTGCGCTGCCACTTCCACAGGTACTCAGGGGTGTAGAGGGTCGCGAACTCGTGGCCCTCCCACTCGTCGCGCCACAGCTTCAGCCCCGCGCGGGCTTGGCCGGTCTCGGCGTCGTAGCCCACGATGGCCTGGTCGGGGCGCTCCCAGGTGATGCGCGGCGTCGACTCATCATCCGGGTTCCCCCACACCAGCGCGAAGCTGCGGGCCGCGGCCAGCAGCACGGCGAAGGCTTCGCTGCTGCCGCGCTCGGCGCCGTTGACCCGCCACACCCGCGCCAGCTCAGCGTCAGGGCGCTGCTCGGACCCGAGCCGGATGCCGAGCACGTTCATCCGCTCCGCCGGCGAGGACACCACCGGGGCGCACCAGTTGTCGGAGAAGCCGGCGAACCGGCTGCCGAAGTAGCCGGCGAACTCCTCCGACGCGAAATGCAGCGGGTGGGCGCCCCGGAAGTAGTCCAGCCTGCGCGCGATCACCGGCTGCCGGTTGCGCAGCTCGGCGGCCAGCCGCCCCATCACCTCCAGCGCGGCGGCCGCCTCGGTGCTCATCTGCCCGCCCGGCGCGGCCGGCTCGGCCTCATCGGCCACAGGATCACCTCCGGCGCGTCGAGGACGCGGTGTAGATATAGGCGCCGCGCTTTTTGGCCAGGCCGGCGGCGATGACGTCCCCCAGCGCCTCGTGCGCCAGGATCGAGGGGATGACGGCGTCGATCTTCTGCGTCGGGCTGGCCTTGCGCAGCACGTAGCGGTCACCGGGGCGGGCCGCGGCACGAGCGTTGGCGATGTGGTCGGCGGTGATCTCACACCCGTCATGGGCGAAGGTGGCATCCTTCTTGGTGACGTCGGTGCGCAGCCGCTCGCAGGCGGCGTGCATCTGGACGATGCGGCGGGTGTGCCAGCGGATCACCCGCTCCTCGCCGTAGAGGTCGACCCAGTCGTCGACCTCGGTCTCCCAGTACGGAGGGTCCGCGTACAGCCGCACCACGTCGAAGCGGCGCATCACCTCGTCCATGCCCGCGCGCACCTCCGCACGCGGCACCTGCCCGCCGAAGTCGGCCGGGTTCCAGACCGCCGGCTGCCGGTCGGGGCCCACCAGCGGCGTGAACTGGAAGCCGTCCATGGTCTCGCAGCGGATCGCCGTCCAGTCATCGACGTCGGACCCGTCGAACCCGGCCACGATGCGGGTCCGGTCCGGCACCGCGCGGGGCGCGGCCCGCCGCTCCCAGGCCGCCGGGTCCAGCCACGAGCTGGTGCCGGCCACGCACCGGTTGCCGAAGAACCGCTCGGCCTGGGCGGGGTCCTTCTCCATCAGCTCGGCGGCCTCGGCCTCGATGGCGTCCAGGTCCACGTGGTCGCTGCCCGCGTAGACGTAGGCATGGATGCGGCGGCGCTGCCGCTTGTCTCGGTAGGACCAGGTCTTGGGGGCCTGGGGGTGGTAGCGGAAGATGTCCTTGGCCTTGGACTCCGAGGTGCGCCGGGCGGTGGAGTCCTCGCCGGGGTCCCAGGCGTTGGTGGTCTCGATCGCCCGGCCGCCCATGCCCGCCAGGCCGCGGCGCTGCGCCTCGGCGACCGAGGTCATCCTGTTCGCCGGGGTGTAGATCCCGGTCTCGTCCTGCAGCGCGAACACGATCGGGTTGCCCAGCCGGCTGCGCGCCGAGGAGGTGACGACGTCGATGCGGCCGCCGCCGGACCCGGTGCGGATGCGGGTGAACTCCTCGCCCACCGTCAGCACGTCGGCCAGCGGCCCGGCGGCCACCGTCGCCTTCAGGTGCCCGTAGACGTTCGTCTCGACTTGGTCGCTGCTCACGCCCAGCAGCTGGATCAGCGGGTCGTGCCAGGGGCGGCCCATCGGCTCTCCTGCCTCATAGCGGTACCACCACCCGCACTCGCACCCGTGGTCGGCGCACCGGTAGACCTCACCGCCGACCGCCCACCCGGCGAAGACCACCGGGCCCACCGCCTCGGCCAGCGAGATGAACGCCGACCACGGCCCTTTGCCGGTCTTCTGCGGCGCCACCACCAGGGAGCGCCGGCAGTGGAACGCGGTCGCCAGCTGCCCGACCACCGCAGTCGGCCGAACCCGGTAGTGGCTGACCGTGCACCACAGCTGCCACCGGTACAGCTCCAGGTCCTCACCGGCGCGGAACCCGCCGGGCACCGGGCAGTGCGCCTCGATCCACTCCGGCACGATCCACAGCGTCGGGAAGTCGACGACGAACTCGGCGGAGGCGTCAGCCGCCTTCGCCATCGCGCACGACCCTCATCCGGTCGCGCACCGACCGCCGCATCGGCACGATCGGCGCCGGCGCGGACTCGTCCGACTCGATGGCGGCCGCCGCCGGGGCGATCTTCCACCGGTTGCGCAGCATCCCCTGCACCGACAGCCCCAGGCTGTCGAGGTACTGGCGCACGACCTTCTGCAGCTCCACGCTCGCACGCGGCAGTTCGGCCTCGGCGAGCTTGCGGACGAACATCGCCACCTCGTAGCGCTGGTCCAGCCGCTCCCACATCACAGCCTGCGGACGCGACCACAGGTCGAGCCACAGGTCCCACTCCCGCGGCTGCAGGTCGATCAGCGGCCACTCCGGCGGATCACCCGCCCGCCCCTCGGCGGGCAGCGTCACCCACCCTGCCTTGTCGTCCTTGCGGTTACGCCGCAGCGCGTTGGGGTCCGGTGCCGGACCCGACACCACGCGGGCACCTCCACGAGACATCGGCCCTCGCCTCCTCGCCGCGTTGCGCGGCACCGGTCGCCGTCACGTTGCGTGACGGCGGGGACCTTTTGAACTTGACGGACTTCTCGGAGCCCTCCCCGGCGTTCCCCTATAAGCCCAGGTCAGGGGTATACCCCCAGGTCGGGGGCTCGTGATGCCCGCTCCGTGTCCGCGCAGGTCAGCGGCTTGCATTGCGCAGCGCTATCCACGCAGGTCAGCGGGGTTCGCGGTCGTTCCATCCGCCGGGCTGCTCACGTGCGGTCTTGCGGCTGTGGTGGCTCTTGGTCATGCCGACCAGATTGCTCCAGTCGTGCCCACGCGGCCCGAGCGGCCCGAGCCCGTCCTTGTGGTCCACCTCGGTGGCGCGCGGCCGCAGCAGTTCGGGAAACCGCGCGCACTCCTCACACCCGCAGTAGGGATTCGCCATCAGGTAGGCCGCACGCGTGCGCTGCCAGGCGCGGTCATAGCCCTTCGCGCTGGCGCTCGGCCGTGACGCCGCCGCCTTCGCCACGCAGTCCGCACAGCGCCCCGCCTTGGTCAGGCGCGGGCACCCAGGAGTGGGGCACACCTGCAGGGCCCGGCGCGCCATCAGCGGCCGACGCGGCCGATCAGCCACCGCGCCGGAGCGGCGAGCGCCGCCCATGCAGCGATGACGATCCGCGCACCGATGGACCGCTCATCGGCCGGGCGGTGCTCCTCACCGTGCATCCACGCCGCATAGGCGAACGCCAGCACGCCCGTGAACACCACGGCGGCGGCAACGACGGTGAGGTCGGACATGCTCGCTCCTCGGACTCGGCGGGCGCGCGCCCGTGCCGTCTCTTCCTACCAGGGGGATTCAGGGACCGCCGCCGTTCCGGATTCGAACCGGTACTGGCCAGCGTCGCGCGGCAGCCTCCGCGTGCCGACGGCGTCCCCGCCTATGGGGGTCCTCAGCGGACCGGGGTGTGCCACTGGTGGGCGCTCAGCGCGTCGGCCCACACCACGGTGCCGGTGTCGGTGCCGCACGGGCACCAGGCCCGGCCGGTGCCGGCGGGCTCGATGACGCGCCAACCGTCGACCGGCGCCAGCTCGCGGACGTCGCGCTGCAGCGTCGGCGCGCAGCTGCTCACCAGCGTCACACCCTCTCGATCTCGGCCAGGGCCGACGCCAGCGCGATCCAGCCCTCGGCGATGCGGACCTTGCTGTCCACCATGGCGGGGTTGGGCTCCATGTCGGCCCGCTCCAGCACCTCTGCCGCCTTCTCCGCGGCCTGTCCAGCGGTCACCGCCGAATCCCGGCGATCGCCTGGGAGCGGTACTCCTCGGCGTGCGACGCCCACCACGCCGCCGCGATGATCCACACCAGCACCTGCCAGTCGCGGTGCACCAGGGCCAGCGACGCGCACAGAGCACACAGCGCGATGTAGTTGGAGAGGGCGCTCACAAGCCCGTCACCGTCGCGGCCGTCAGCGTGTAGGTGCCCTGCGCGCCGAAGACCTCGCTGGCGCTCAGCGCGCCGCCGCCGTAGAAGGTGCCGCCGCTGGACGCGCTCCACAGGCCGAAGTGGCTCACGGTCGCCCCGGCCGGGACGGCGAAGATCGGGTCGTTGGTGATGCCGATCTGGGCGCCGCTGGCCGCGCCGAATGTGACGCTCTGCCGCGCGTAGGCCGGCGACCCGCCGCTCAGCTCGTTGTCGCCGGCGGCGCCCGGGTCGGCGTCGTGCAGGCTCGCGTACACCGCCAGCGGGCCGAGTTCGTTCAACATCGCGTTCCAAGCCGCTTCGCTCAGCGCCATGACGTACTCCTTCGTGACGTGGTTGCCGTGCTGGCCGAGGTCGGCCGTCCGGGGGCGCCCGAGCCATCGGCGCCTTACGGTGACCTTCACCAGCGGTCGGGGATTCCCAGGGAGGGGCGATCATGGCCACGGAGGCGCTACGGCCGGACATCCAAGCGGCGCGGGACCGGATGACGACGCGGCTCGGCTCGAACCGCGAGATCCGGCGCCTGGTCGAACACCTGTGGGACGGGGAGACCGTCGAGCGCCTGGCGGCGGGGTCCTATGGCGGCGGCACCGGCCTGCTCGTGCTGACCGGGCGCCGGCTGCTGTTCATCCGCGATGGATGGACCGGGCAGGTCTCCGAGGACTTCCCGTTCGAGAAGATCTCGTCGGTGCAGTGGGCGGGCGGCCTGCTGCTCGGCAAGCTCGTCGTCTTCGCCAGCGGCAACAAGGCGGAGATCGGCCAGCTCGACAAGACCGACGGGCGGGCGATCGCCGACGCGGTCCGCGGCCGCCTGTCGGGCGGTTCGGCACCGGCAGCCCCCGCGCCCCAGGCGCCGGCGGCCGCGGCTGCGGCCGACGACGTGTACGAGGCGCTGCGCAAGCTCGGCGAGCTGCGCGACGCCGGGATCGTGACGGCCGATGAGTTCGACGCGAAGAAGGCCGAGCTGCTGCGGCGGGTGTGATGGTGCCCGCCCGGCGCGGCCCCCGACGAGCGCGCCGGGCGGGGTCTGGACATGACGAAGGCCCCGGAGGGGATGTCCTCCAGGGCCAGTTCGCGCCATTCAAGTCGACGCCAGTGTGACACGTGTAGCGCGGCTACGCAAGCGGAGTGTTAGCGCTGGAGCCTAGCCAGCATGTCTTGGGCGTACTGGACCTCGTCTTCGGGGTAGCAGTGGGGGTTGTCGACGATCAGCGAAGTCGCTTCTCGGTGGTAGTGATCGATCAGGTCGACGTCGGCTGAGAACAGGCTGCCCTCTGCTTCGGCCATGTCGATGGCGTGCCAGACCTCGTCATCGACTTCGTCGCAGGGGCGAGCCGACCAGTCGATTCCGGCGATCAGCAGCGTCAGCCAGACCGCGAATGCCCCCAGCGCGATGAACTTGACGATCTTCATCATGCCCTCTCGGTCTCGGGCAGCAGCCCGATCACGTCGCCCACCCGGTAGCGGGGGCGCCGGCGGTCGTCGCGCGGGTCCGGTGGGTACTGCGCCAGCTTTCCACGCTGGACCCACTTGCGCAGCAGCTCGGCCGTGACCGGCCGCCCCATCCGGCTGACCGCCCCGGCAACCTCGGCGGCCGTGCCGAGGTGGGCGTCGGCCCACCGGTGCAGCAGCCCCAGGCGGGCATCGGCGTCGTGGGCGTGGCCGCAGTCGCGGCACGTAGCGGTCGGCGCGCCGGGGCGCGTGTAGAGGTCCGCGCCGCACGACGCGCAGGGGCCGACGTAGGCGCGCTCGACGGGGAGGTCGAGCACGGGCAGCACCTCGGCCAGGGCGGCCAGGACCTCATCGACGCACTCCCCGCCGGCCTCGTGCAGCCTCACCCGCTCCGCACGCGCGGACAACCACCCGGCCATCGCGGGCAGGTTGTCCTCAGGGAGGCCGGCGCCGCCCCGGCGGATCTCCGCACAGGAGGCGTGCGCACACCGGCGGCAGACGGGTCCGTACCGGGGCGGCCGGCGGGGCGGCTGGTCCTCACCATAGGCATTGGCCAGCACCCGCACCCACGTCACCAGGGCGTTGCGCAGCACCCACCCGACCTCACTCGCGCCCGCGTTGAACACCAGCGGCGCCTCGGCCGAGCGGCGGCCCCCGCTGCCGCCGCCCATCCGATCCCCGCGCGTGACCGCGGTGTCCAGCTCCGCCGCCAGCTCCGGCACCCGGCCCAGGGCGCGCCGCAGCTCGGCGATGCACGGCGTGCACACCGTCGCGTCGCGCACCCGCCGGTAGCAGTCCGGCACCGCGCACAGGCCCCCGTCGTCCATCGAACTCCTCTACTTGGGGCCGAAGCCGCACTGGCCCCGGGGGTGCCCGGCGGTTCGCTCGCATCGGCCGACGCGCGTGCCGACCATGACCTGGGCGCCGCAGCGACGCGATGGGGCGGTGTGGGGAGACAAGGCCGCGCGCACGCCGTCGAGCCGCGCGTTCGCCCGGTCCAGGTTGTCGGCCAGCTCTCGGGTCAGCATCCGCTCCTCGGCCAGCTCCCGGGCCAGCTCGGCCTCGGGGCTGCCGTCGACCAGCTCCACCACCGCGATGCGGCCGGCGAGGCCCTTGGTCTCCACCGTGGCGCGCATCGCCTCGGCGAGGGCGGCGGGGTCGTCGAGGCGGCCGTCGTCGTCGAAGTCGAGCACCAGCAGGCCGCTGGAGGCGCCGGCGGCCTTCAGTAGGGTCTTGGCGGCCTCGACGGCCGCGGCGTAGTCGGTCATATCAGTTCCCCTTCTTCGCTGCCAGGTAGTCGATGGCCTCCTTCATCCCGGGCTCATGTCCCAGGGCGGCGGCCACCTCCTTGCGGATGCGCTTGCCGCGCTTGGCCCAGGAGGTCGGCAGGGTCATCCCGGGCTCGCCCTGGGCGGCCTGGCGCTGCCATTCGGCGCGGACGGTCTCGGGCGGCATGTCGATGAGCAGGGCGACGGCTTCGTGGGAGAGCACCGGCTCCCCGTCGAGCAGCGTGTAGAGCGGCCGGTCGGTCATGTCAGTTCTCCTCGGTGGTGTCGGGCAGGTGCGGGCCGCGGCGCGCCTTGCGGCGGGCCTCGTCCTCGGTGAGGTCGCTGTGGAACAGCGGATTGCCGGCGGCCTTGTCGCCCCAGAACCGGCGGAAGGCGTGGCGCATCACGTCGGTGGTGTTGGCGATGAACTCCTCGCGCCACGGGCTGGCGGTGAACAGGGCCGGGATGCGGTCGGTGCTGATCAACCAGTCGCCGGCGAAGGACCAGCGGCGTCCTCCTGCGTCCGGGCTGGCCTGCGGGTCGTCCACGCACAGCCACAGGTCCAGGTTGAGCAGGCCGCGCAGGCAGTCGTAGCCCAACCGGCCGTCGCCGCGCCGCTCGTCGGCCTCCCGCTGGGCGCGCAGGCCCTCCAGGTGGTCGCCGTCGGCCCAGGCGCACACCGCGGGCAGCGACATGCCCAGCTGCTCGCCGACCTCCGACAGCAGCAGGTAGCGGTCCTCGCCGCTGGCGAAGTACACCGGCGCCTTGCCGAACCCGGCCAGGTCCACCACGGTGCCGGCGACCGGCGTCAGCGGGGTGTGGGCGTGGAAGCGCTCCAGCGCCGCGACGGCGCGGGCGATCTGCTCCTCGGGCCCGTAGTCGAGCAGGTGGGGCTCGTGCTTGGTGACGATGGCGGTGGCCAGCTGGCCGAACTCGATCATGGCTACTCCGTTCGGGTTGGACGTGAATTCGACTGGGGGTACCGGGGGTACGTGCGTGCCCCCGGGCGCTCGCACGCGTCCCCGTTCCGGCGTTTCCGCAGGTGGGAATGGTCGAAGAATTGGATAGGTATAGGTATAGGTACTAATGGAGCCATTAAGGCGAACCGTGAAATGTGCCCCTGGGGTGTGTGCGCAGGCGGGGGGAGGTACCCGTGGTGCCCCTGGTGCCCCTGCTGGGGGTCGGTGGCCGTAGCTGCGCAGGTCGGCGGGCATCTCGTTGCGGGTACACGCGGGTACCCGTGGTGTACCCCTGGTACCCCCAGTCTCGGGACCGGGGGCACCGGGGGACCACTGCGGGTACATGGCGTGTACCCGCAGTCGGTTCGGGCGGCGGGGGTTCACCGCTGCCCCTTGATGAGGTCGGGGTGGGGCATGAAGACGGCCGTCTTGCGGCGCCGCCCGCGGCCGTCGTACTGGATGACGGAGGTGATCCAGCGGTCGCGGTAGAGCTTGACCAGGGCGGCGTCGCGGGCCTCGGAGCTGTACCAGGAGGCGTTGCGCAGCGAGGTCTTGAGGTCGCCGGCGGCGAATGTGTCGGGCTTGCGCTTGCGAATCCAGGCCAGGATGGGCTCGACGCCCGGCTCGATGTCGCGCCGCAGCCAGGCCTTGTACACGCGCTCGGCGTGGTTGATGGTCCACAGGCCGAAGGCGACGGCGTAGGTCATGGTGGCCGCGCTGATGGGGCGGCCTTCGCCGTAGCCCTGCGCCAGGTGGAAGAGGCCGGCCAGCCGCAGCACCTTGCCGCAGAGCTTGGACGCCCAGTCGCGCATGTAGTTGAACCGGCCGACGGTCTCCTCCAGGTTGGGCTCGATGTTGTCGAGCAGGTGCTGCAGGAGCTTGTCGGCGTCGGCGTCCAGGGTGAGGTAGGGGCGCTTGGGGCCGTGCGGGGTGTAGTTGAGGATGCCCTGGAGGGTCTGGCTCCACCATTCGAGCTGGTCTTGGGGCATGCGGGTGCGCCGGTTCTTGCGGTAGCCCAGCATCGACTTGGGCAGGACGTAGAACCAGCGGCCGAGGAAGCCGCGTTCGCGGATGCCGGGGATCTTGGCGACGTCCATGATGACGTCGGGCTGCACGCACAGCCCCATGGCCAGCGCGGGGTTGTGCAGGATCACGGTGCCGCGTTCGACGCGGTCGAAGGGGATGTACTCCTCGTCGTATGCCTTCAGGTAGATCTCGAAGCTGGCGTTGCCGTCGCTGTAGCGGCCCTTAATGATGTTGAAGACGCCACCCTCGGCGGTCATGATCCCCAGCGCCTCGTCGTTCTCCTTCAGGCGCTGGGAGAGCGCTTCGGGCGTGGTGTCCTCGACGAGCAGGCGGGGCGGCGAGGCGTCCTTGGGGGGCAGCGCCTTGAGCTTGTCCTGGACGTCGGCCAGGTCGGACTCCAGCGTCTGCTTGTCGCCGTTGCCCTTGCGCAGGTCCTCCTTGATGCGCTTCAGCTCCGGATCGAGCAGTTCACGCTCGGCGGCGGCCTCGTCCATCTTCGCCTGGTGCAACTCGGCCAGGCCCCGCTCGGCGAGCCGCAGCGGCCCGGCGGTGATGCGGATCAGGTCGGACTTGCGCTCACCGGGCGGCAGCCCGGCCGCCATCCACAGGATGAGGGGCTGCAGCCATCCGCCGCCGCCGTCGACCATGTGCCGCCCGACGGCGGCGACGGACAAGGCGGCGATGGCCATGCTCGCCACCGCCTCGATCGGCACCTCCAGGTGCTCGGCGACGGCGCGGACGAACTCCGCCAGGCGGGGCGGCAGCGCCTGGTCGACGTCGAGCGGCTTGGGCTCGGCCTCGATGCCGCCGAGGGGTTCGGGCGGCTCGATGAACCGGGCCTGCCCGTCCTCGGGCGTCGGGTAGACGCCGGACAGGATCTCCTCGGCGCTGCACTCGGCGTCGCCGACCCAGGTGTCTTCGAAGGGGTCGCGCGGCGGCTCCTCGTCGGCGGGGGGCGGCTCGTCGGCGCGCGGGGGCGCCTGGTCGGCGTCGAGCGCGACGAAGTCGCCGGCGCCGTGCCCGGCGTTGAAGTGGTCGGTGGCGTCCTTGCCCGCGGCGGCCTGGACGATGCGAACGTGTGCGGCGACCCCGGCGAGGGTGCGGGCGACGTGTCGGGCGTGGTCGAGGCCGGGGTCGTCGCGGTCGGCGATGACCACGACGTCGGCGCCGCTCAGGTGCTCGGCGTATTCCTGGCGCCACTTCCCGGCGCCGCCGGGGTTGCACGTGGCCTCCAGGCCGTGCCGCTCCAGGGTGTTGCAGTCGCGTTCCCCCTCGGCGATGTAGACGGTCGTCCCGGCGCGGACCGCGGCGAGGATCTGGGGGAGCCGGTAGGGGACGCGGCGGGTGTCGCCGAGCCGCCAGGCCCACCCCGACTTCTTCGACCGGTCCGGGATGCGGCACGGGAACTGCTTGTCGGCGGTGCGCAGCACCTGGAACAGCAGCTCGCCGTTCTCGTCGAAGTAGTCGTAGACCGCGATGGCGTCGCCGCGCGGCGTCCACTCCCCGCCCCGGGGGCGCTCCTCGCGCGGCTTGCACAGCTCGGCCCAGGTCAGGCCGAGCGCGTCGAGGATGGCGTCGCGCTCGCACCCGGCATGGCAGTGGAAGACGACCGGGTGCTCCTTGCCCACCGACACCGACAGGCTCGGCTGGCGGTCGGGGTGCGCCGGGCAGCGGGCCATGTAGTACCCGGCCTGCTTGCGGATGCCCTCCAGCCGGGGCAGCACCACCTCGTACAGGACGTCGCTCATGCCGCCGCCCGCAGGCTGCGGATGATGCGGGCCGCGTTGTGCGCGCTCATCAGGTCCGACGCCTGCCCGCAGGTCTGAACCTTCGGCAGCACTTCGGCGTAGCCCATCCGCTGCAGCGCCTGGAGCTGCGCCGGGGACGGCGGCCGCGCCCGCCACCGGGCATCGGCGCGCGACAGCACGCCGCCCTTGGCGCGGGCGACCTCCTCGCCGACCCCGCGCGCCCACTCCAGCGCCAGGCCCGGGGAAACGATCTTGGGCCGGGCGGTGCGCGTGCACTCCCAGACGTTCCACAGGTCGCCGTCGGCGGGCATGAGCAGGATGGTGGTGTCGCGGCCGGCCGGGAGCATCCAGCAGTCCAGGACCGGCAGCCAGCGCAGGTCCGACGCCTTGAACAGGTCCACCGACTTCGCGCGCACCGCCGCCGCGACCGCCGGGGGCGCGGTGCCCTCGGCTACGGCCCGCTCGGCCGCCTCGGTCAGCTTCTCGCCCGGCTTCACCGCCTTGGGCGGCAGCCCGGCCAGGTCTGCGATGGTGGCCAGCCCGGCCGCCGAGGCGCCCGCCACGTCGAGCACCAGGGCGTCGTCCTTGCCCGGGTGCGGCCGCAGCGCACGCCCGACCATCTGCACGAACAGCGGCGCGGACTTCGTGGGCCGCGCCATCAGGACGCACGACACCGCGGGCTCGTCGAAGCCCTCGGTGAGGACGGCGCAGTTGGTGACCACCTGCACGTCGCCCTTGCGCAGCCGGGCCAGCACGTCGCGTCGCTGCTGGCGCGGCATGGCGCCGTCGATGTGGTCGGCCGTGATGCCCTGGGCGCGCAGCGCCTCGGTGAGCGCCTGCGAGGTCGCCACCGTCGGCGTGAACGCGATCCCGGGGCGTTCGGGCGCGAACCGCTTGTAGGAGACGGCGGCCGCGTCGATGGCGCCCGAGCGCTCCAGCTCGTCGCCGAGCTGCCCGTCGACGAAGTCGCCGGCGCGGGTGCGAACGTTGCCCAGGTCCATCTCGCTGCTGACGGCCAGCGCACGGACGTTGACCAGGTACTTCTCGGCGATCATCTGCAGGATGCCGCGCTGGTACACGATGTCCTGCCAGACGTGCCCCAGTCCCGCGCCGTCCGAGCGCCCCGCCGTCGCGGTGAACCCGGCGACGAGCGGACCCCCGCGGTCCCGGAAGGCCCCGAACCGGTCGAGCACCGTCCGGTATGTGGAGGCCACCGCATGATGCGCCTCGTCGACCACGATGGTGCGGAAGTCGGCGTCGAGCCGTTCCAGTCGCGACGGCCGGACCAGGGTCTGGACCGAGGCGACGACCACCTGGGCGTCATGCTCGTCGTCTCCGGCCTTGACCACCCCGACGCGCAGCTCGGGCGCGATCTGCCGGAGCTTGTCGGCGGCCTGCTGGATCAGCTCGTCGCGGTGCGCCAGGATCAGCGCGCGCCCCCCGCGGCGCTGCACCAGGTGCGCGAACGTCACGGTTTTTCCGGCGCCGGTCGGCATTACGCACAGCGGCCGCATGGTCCCGGCGGCGGCCGCCGCCTCGATGGCCGTGATGGCCTCCTGCTGGTAGGGGCGGAGCGAGATCATGCCGCCCCCCGTCGAAACTCCGAGATCCGAGCATGAGTTCGAACCCCGACGTGCAGTGCTGCCTTGCTCCCCATTCCGGGGACCCCCTGTCGGTCGTGCTGGTGAAGGTCGGAGGGGGCGGCGCGGAGCGGGCGCGCCGCCCGGCGCGGGTCAGTCGGGGGCGGCCTCCTCCAGCTGCGGTGCCGGGGCGTATCCGGCGGCGCGGTACCCGGCGGCGGCCAGGACTCCGAGCACCACGGCGGCGGCGCCGCGGATGTCCTCGGCACGTGCGTCGGGGTCGGCGACGGCGGCCAGCACGCAGGAGCCGACGGGCGTCCTGGCGGCGTCGGTGCGGCTGTAGACGACGCAGCGGGTCGGCGCCGAGGTGGGGAACGGAGGCCCGTGGATCGCCTGCACGGGAACCCCGTCCACGCGGCCGAGGTCGGCGACCAGGACGCGCTCGCCTCCGACGAGATCGGCCAGCTCGGTCCAGGGCACGGCTGTCATGAGGTCGCCTCCGCCGCGTCGACGAGCTTGCGCAGGGCGTCGGCGAGGGCGGACGCCTCGCCGAGGGTGAGCTTCAGTCCGGTGGAGGTCTGGTTCAGGCCGAGCCACACGCGGGGCTCACGCTCCAGCTCGTACTGCGACAGGGAGACGTCGAACGCCTGCGCCTCGACGTAGCGCTCACCGGCGTAGGTGTCGCAGATGGGCGGCTCGGTGGTCGCGACGATCTCGAAGAAGTCGTGGCTCATGTGAAGGGCATCGGCGATGCTCTCGTCGCGCGCATGGCCGCTGGAGCACCAGGTCGGACACGGGCGCGTCTGCCAGTACGGCCGCTCGTCCGCCTGGACGTCGGGGGCGCTCATCGGGTGCCCCCGGGGATGAGCAGGCCGACGAACGCGCGGGCCTGCCGCATCAGCTCGGCGCGGTCGAACTCCGGCCAGGTCGGGGCGGGCATCTCGGCCTGGATGCTCGCGCCGTCGTTGGTGAGGACGCCGACCATGCCGGGCGGCATCGTGTCGGCCGGGACCGCGAAGACGTCCGCGATACCGAGCTGGCCGACGAGGACGCGGGCGCTCATCGGACACCGCCGTCCCGGTCGGCGCGCAGCTCGACCAGCTCGGCGCGGACCTTGGCCAACTCCTTCTCGGTGGTGCGCAGCTGCGCCCGCACCTTGGAGGCGTCGGCGAGGTCGATGAGGAGGAACACGAGGTTGAAGACGAGGACGATGGTGCCCACGATCAGGGCGGTCGCGCCGACGGCGGCGAGGATGACGAGGGTCGTCGACGGTTCGCGGTCGAGACCGGACAGGTTGAGACTGGAAGCCAGGTGATACATGGGAACCCCAAGAGGGTGTGCGAAGCCAGACCGCTGGCCCTGTGGAGCCATGGCCTGAAGTCAGATGTGAGGGTGGCGGTCGGGGCAGGGACCGCTGGGGACGTCGCCCGCTATGGGGCGGAGGCGTCTACGGAGATTCGCCGGACCCAAAGGCCGGGTCGATGACCTGCCAGCGCTCAGTCCGACAGCGACGCCGCGCGCTGGGCGTTCAGCCACGCGATCAGCTCGGACTTCCACGCGACGCGGCGGCCGCGCAGCTTCCAGATCGGCGGCGCGTCTTCGCCGCCCTTCAGGATCCAGTCCCTGACGGTCCCCTCGGGGCGACGCACCAGGTCGCAGATCTCCGGCATGGACAGCAGGGCGTCGCCCTTGGTGCCCACCGCGAGCTGGGTTGCTCCAGCGGGGGCCTTGACCTGCGAGGATGTGATTCTGCGAGCGTTTGTTCGCCGATTCACATGGGGGTTGCTACCCTGAGACGCGGGCATGCTTCACTCCAAATTGCCTAGGAGCTGTCCACAGGGCCTCCGCGATGCCAGTCGCGGGGGCCCATTTGCGTCTCGGGGGAGATCGCGAAGGGGCCCGACCTTCTCCTACGGGAGAAAGTGACCCATGGTGCTCGTGTGTCGAGACCAAGGTACCACCTGATCGCCAGCCGTGGAGCGCGGCGCGCATCGACCGACTACCGGCGACGCTCGATTCCGACTGACCCCACATAGCACAACATGTAGTGTCTGTCCTGCGGACAGAACGGGACAGATTGAGCCAGACCGCCCTCTGGTCTTGCTGAGACCTGCCGACTGTTGCCGAGAAGTACCGCATAGCGTTGACATCGTTGGGCTAGCGTTGTCCAATCGATGTGCAGTCCGGCCGTACTGCCGTCCGGCATCAGCCCAGCTCACGGCCTTGCGACTGACGGAGTTGATACCAGTGAACGAAGGCTTGACGTCCATCAATGAACAGCTGCGCGTAAGGCGACAGGAGGGCTTGAAGATCACTAAGGGCGACTTGGCGTGGTTGTCCAGCACGGCCCGGGGGACCGTCACGAACCTAGAGGCGGGCCGCGGAGATCCGGAGCTCCGGACCGTGCGCCGGATCGCCAACGCGCTGGGAATGTCCATTGTCTCCCAGAACCCCGGGTACGACATCGCCACGGGGCCGATCAGTCTGGTCGAGGCTATCGATGTGCCCGCTCTCCGACGCATGATCGAGATTATCAAGGCAGTGCGTGACGAGTCCTCATCCACTGCCAGGGTGCTCGCCTCGCTCTACGGCGGCTTGGCGCGAGACCTGCCCACCTTCAGGGGTGACAGCGAAGCCGAGAAGTCCATGCGTCGGTTCCGAGTGCAGGAACTTCAGGAAGCCTTCGCCGAGCACCTCGAAGACCGCGCGGAAGACTGGCCAGTCCTTGATCTGCTCAATCGCCTCAGCGGCGTTAAGTGGAGGCCCTTCACCGGGCGCGCTCCCATTACGTCCGCAGGCCCTTCTGTGGCTGACGGCCTTGGGGCCGAGTCAGCCGCATACGCGCCGCCGACAGCCGAGTCCCGAGCGGCGATGGAGCGTCGCCTGACTGTGCCGCCGACGATGATGCCCGGATATCTCGAAGCCCAGATATCCGGCATCGAGACATCGGTAGCGCACCTGACGGCCTCCGTGAACGAGCTGCGCGTCATGCTGCACCGCATGGCCAGTGGCTCGGGGTATGAACGGACCGCCATCCGAGCCCTGAACAAACTGCCGTTGCCGTTGCGACGGGCGCTGGTCCACGGCGAGGTCTTCGACAGCAAGGTGTCCGCAGACTCAGACGCTGTCTACGCTGCGCTCGCCATTCGAGCACCTGGTGACGTGACGCGAACGCACTCACACATGGATGATGTCTTGCAGCAGCTCAAGGACGAGCACTCGCCTTCGCCCGAAGAGGCGGACAGGCAGGAGGAGTAACGGTGGCCCACATCGAGGACCGCTGGTACCGGGAGGTGCGCGACGCCGACGGGAAGGTCCACAAGGAGAAGAAGGACCGGTACGGCGTCGGCAAGCGGTACCGGGTCCGGTACTACGACCTCGACGGCAACGAGCACAACGAGTCCTTCGAGAAGCTGACGCCCGCGAAGCGGTTCCTCGCCGAGGTGCAGGCCGACGAGGCGCGGGGCGTCTTCAACGACCCCAAGGCCGGCGACGTGTCGCTGCGGAAGTACAGCGCCGAATGGCTGGAGAACCAGAGCTTCGGCCGGTCGTCGTATGAGGTGGTCGAGTCGCGCCTGCGGCTGCACGTGTGGCCGACGCTCGGCACGCATTCGCTCGCCCAGCTGGCGCGCCGCCCGTCGCTGATCCAGAACTGGGTGCGCGGCCTCCAGGCGGCCGGCCTCGCGCCGACCTACATCGCGGCGATCCTCGGGCATGTCTCCACGGTCCTGAAGGCCGGCGTGGACGACGGCCTGGTCGCGCGGAACCCGTGCGACTCCAGCTCGGTGAAGGCTCCGAAGGCGGTGCCCCGCAAGGTGGTGCCGTGGACGCCGTCGCGAGTCGAAGCGATCCGCGGCGGGATGTCCGAGCGGTATCGGGCGACCGTGGACCTGGGGGCCTGCTGCGGCCACCGCCAGGGCGAGGTGTTCGGCCTGGCGGTGGCCGACCTCGACCGCAAGGGGAAGATGGTCCGCGTCCGCCGCCAGGTCAAGATCGTGGGTAACCGGCTCGTCTTCGCGCCGCCCAAGCATGGGCGCGAGCGAGAGGCGCCGCTTCCGAACCTGGTCGTCGATCGCCTCGACGCGCACCTGGAGCGCTTCCCGGCGGTGCCGGTCACCCTGCCGTGGGAGGAGCCGGACGGGGTGCTGGTGACGCACAAGCTCGTCTTCACCACCCAGCGCGGCGGCGCGATCGGCCGGTACTACTACAACCCCTACGTCTGGCGCCCCGCCGTCGAGCCCGTCCTGGTGAAGGCCGGCGTCCTGCCCGTGCTGATCGAGGGCGAGAAGCGGGGCTCGATGCGGGACTACGGGTTCCACCAGCTCCGCCACAGCTTCGCCAGCGTGCAGCTCGACGGCGGCACGTCGATCCGCGCGCTGGCGGAATGGCTGGGCCACGCGGACCCGTCCATCACGCTGCGGATCTACAGCCACCTGATGCCCGACAGCGACGGTCGAGGGCGTGGCGTCATCGATATGGCGTATAGATACGATCTTGAGAACCAGAGGGCTGACGGCCCCATGACGGCCCCAGAGACCCTTGTCGCAGCAACGGAGCAGGTATAGCGTGGAAACACTCCAAACGATCCTG
>NZ_PVZC01000017.1 GCF_003002095.1 Allonocardiopsis opalescens
CCGCAGGGGGGCCGCAAGCATCCGCATCAGGAGTTCATCCAGATCGACACGACCAATGTGCTGTTCATCTGCGGCGGCGCCTTCGCCGGGCTGGAGCGCATCATCGACGCCCGCGTCGGCAGACAGGGCATCGGCTTCGGCGCGGAGCTGCGCCCCAGGGAGGCCGAGGGTGCCACCGACTCCTTCGCCCGGGTCATGCCGGAAGACCTCCTCGCCTTCGGCATGATCCCCGAGTTCGTCGGCCGGCTCCCGGTCGTGTCCACCGTGCGCCCGCTGGACCGCGAGTCGCTGACCCGCATCCTCACCCAGCCGCGCAACGCGCTGATCAAGCAGTACCAGCGGCTCTTCGAGATCGACGGCGTGGAACTGGAGTTCACCCCCGACGCCGTGGACGCCATCGCCGAGCAGGCCCTGCTCCGCCGCACCGGCGCCCGCGCCACCCGCGCCATCCTCGAAGAGGTGCTGCTGAACATCATGTACGAGGTCCCCAGCCGCGACGACGTCGCCCGCGTCGTCGTCGACCGCGCCACCGTCCTCGACAATGTGAACCCCACCCTCATCCCGCGCGACCACCAGGCCGACGAGCCCGAGCGCCGCGACAAGTCCGCCTAGCGCCGAGGGCCGGCCCGGCCGGTCAGTCCCGTCCGCCGAGGAACCGCGCCAGCACCGCGGCGTGGTTGACCTCGGGGTCCTTCGCCCCGTAGAGCAGGGTCACGGCCGGGTGCGCGCGGGCGGCCTCGCGGAGCCGGTCGACCGCCGGGTTCCGGTCGAGTTCGGCCGTGTAGCGCTCGGCGAACTCCGCGAAGCGGTCGGCGCGATGGCCGAACCAGGTGCGCAGCTCCGGGCTCGGCGCCACGTCCTTGAGCCAGAGGTCCAGAGCGGCCCGGTCCTTGGACAGGCCGCGCGGCCAGAGGCGGTCCACCAGCACCCTGAACCCGTCGCCCGAATCCGGCTCGTCGTACACCCGCTTGATGTGGAAACCCATGCCCGTCCACTCCCCCGTTCCGGGCCGCGTCCGCTCCGCGGCGCCGATCGGCCTACTTTCTTTCAGATCGCAAGTTTTGGGCCGATGCCGGCCGGGAACAGACGGGGTACCTGTGGGAGCGCTCCCAGATCATCCTTTCCCCCCGCTTGAAGGGTGACCTCCCGATGAACCGTCATGCCCTGTCCCTCCGACTACCGCTCCGCGTCCTCGCCGTGCTGACCGCCCTGGCGATCGGCTTCCTCTCGTGGACCGGGACCGCCTCCGCCCACGGCTCCGTGGTGGACCCCGCCTCGCGCAACTACGGCTGCTGGCAGCGCTGGGGCAGCGACTTCCAGAACCCGATCATGCAGACCCAGGACCCGATGTGCTGGCAGGCGTGGCAGACCGACACCAACGCCATGTGGAACTGGAACGGCCTCTACCGTGAGAACGTCGCCGGCAACCACCGCGGCGCCGTCCCCGACGGCCAGTTGTGCAGCGGCGGCCTCACCGGCGACGGACGCTACCGCGCCATGGACACCCCCGGCGCCTGGCGGACGACCAACGTCGGCAGCAGCTTCCGGGTCCGCCTGCACGACCAGGCCCTGCACGGCGCCGACTACCTCCAGGTCTACGTCACCCGCCAGGGCTTCAACCCCGCCACCCAGCGGCTGCGCTGGAGCGACCTGGAGCTGATCACCACCACCGGCCGCTTCGCGCCCAGCTCCTACATGGAGGTCAACGTGAACGCGCCGGGCCGCAGGGGCCACCACGTCGTCTACACGATCTGGCAGGCGTCGCACATGGACCAGTCCTACTACATCTGCAGTGACGTGAACTTCGTCTGACCGCCCGCACTCCGGTGCGGCGGGCCGCGGCGGCCGCCGCGGCCCGCCGTGCCCGTGCGGCCGTCAGGCCGTGCCGGCGGCGGGCCCGTAGAAGAGCACGTCGGCCTGGGCCGACGCCTCGGCAGCGGCGGCCGGGTCGCCCAGGCGGCGGTGGCACTCGGCGATCCCGCGCAGCGCGCGGGCCCGCCACACCGGCTCGCCGTACAGGCCCAGCAGCTCGCGGCAGGTGCTGAAGTGCCGCAGCGCCGCGCGGTGGTCGCCCTTGCGCAGCCAGAACTCGCCGAGGGCGTGGGCCGTCAGGGCCTCGCCGTGCAGGTCCTCGGCTTCGAGCGTCATCCGCCTGCACCGGTCGAGCAGCGCGGCGGCCCGGTCGTGGCGGCCCAGCGCGCTGTTGGCGGTGCCGAGGCGGCGCAGGGGCGGCAGCACATGCCGCTGCCAGCCGAGGGCGCGGAAGCCGCTGACGGCCTTCTCGAAGTGGGGGATCGACCGCCGCACGTCCCCCCGCTCGTACAGCGCGATCCCCAGCACGTGGGAGGTCCGCGCGTGGAAGGCCACGTGCTCGCCGCCGCCGACCCGCTCCAGCATCCGGCGGCACACGTCGACCGCCGCGTCGTACTCGGCCCGCTCCAGGTGGATGGCGGCCACGTTCGACCAGGCGTACATGAGGCCGTCGCCGTCGTCGAGCCGCTCGAAGCGTTCGACCGCCCGCTTGGCGTCGGAGAGCGCGTCGGAGAGCGCGTCGACGTAGGCGCCGGTGAGGCGCCGGCAGGTGCCCAGGCCGCTCATCGCGTACGCGGCGGCGTGCTCGTCGCCGCAGCGCTCGAAGTAGCCGAGCAGCGCCCGGTACTCCGACATCGCGTCGCGGAAGCGCCGGCGCTCGACGGCGAGGTCCGCGAGCACGAGCCGGGAGTGCATCGCCGTCGCGGTGTCGCCGGCCAGCCGCGCGCCGTCGAGCACCGCCTGCCAGATCCGCACGGCGTCGTCGAGATAGCCGTGCGGATCGAGGAAGCCGGTGAGGAAGTAGGCGAGTTCGGCCGCCGCCTTCGCGGAGTCGCAGTCGATGGCCAGTGGCACGGTGGCGATCAGGTTCTCCCGTTCGGCCGCCAGCCATGCGCCGCTGTGCGGGTCCGGCGCGGCGCGCGGGGGGCTGCCGGGCGGCGGCGGCGCGAAGGGGTGCGGCAGCGCCGCCGACGCCCGCCTGACCCGGTGCAGCGACTCCGCGACGAGCCGGCGCAGGGCGCCGGAGCGCGCCCGCTCGTCCTCCTCGGCCCTGCCCCGCTCGCGGGCGAAGGTCCGCAGCAGGTCGTGCAGCCGGTACCTCGGCTGCCCGGCGGCGTCGGTCTCGCTCGCGGTGATCAGGCCGCTGGCCGCCAGTGACTCGATGCCCAGGTCGGCGGCCCGACCGGACGTTCCCGTCAGCGCGGTCACCGACCACTCGGCCGCGCTGGGCAGGTCGGCCAGGCCGAGCAGCCGGAAGGCGCGCCTGGCGTCGGCGGGCAGGGCGTCGTAGCTGAGCGCGAAGGTGCTGCGCACGTCCTGCCGCCGGGTCGCCAGCTCGTCCAGCCGGGCCGAGGTGTCTCGGAGCCGGGCCGCGAAGTCGTCCAGCGGCCAGGACGGCCGGGTGGCCAGCCGCGCCCCGGCGATCCTGATGGCCAGCGGCAGCCGCCCGCAGGCGCGCACGATCGCCCGGGCCGCCTCGGGGCGGTCGCGCACCCGGTCGCCGCCGGCCACCGCGGCGAGGAGTTCGTGCGCGTCGGCCTCGGCGGGCACGTCCAGGCGCAGCGCCGCCGCCCCGGGCAGCGCGGGCAGCGGGCCGCGCGAGGTGACGACCGCGGCGCTGCCCGGCGTGCCCGGCAGCAGCGGCTCCAGCCGGGCCTCGTCGACCGCGTCGTCGAGCACGAGGAGGACGGCGCGGTCCGCGATCCTGGCCCGGAACATCGCGGCGCGCTCGGCCGCGGACTCCGGGATGACGGCGCCGTCCACGTCGAGGGCGCGCAGCAGTTCGGCCAGCACGGCGGCGGGCTCGCGCGGGACGTGGGCGGCCGTGGTGAGGCGCGCGAACAGCTGGCCGTCGGGGAAGGCGGCGCGCAGCAGGTGCGCGGCGCGCACCGCCAGGGTGGTCTTGCCGACGCCCGGCGCGCCGGTGACGGCCGCGATGGCCG
Organism: Allonocardiopsis opalescens; assembly: GCF_003002095.1. Taxonomy (GTDB): domain Bacteria; phylum Actinomycetota; class Actinomycetes; order Streptosporangiales; family Streptosporangiaceae; genus Allonocardiopsis; species Allonocardiopsis opalescens. The sequence continues at coordinate 3,975 of NZ_PVZC01000017.1, forward strand.
GGCCGCCGCGGGCCGGGGCGCGCAGGGCCGCGGTCAGCGCGGCCAGCTCCTCGGCCCGGCCGGTGAAGTCGGCGGTGTCCCGGGGCAGCAGGCAGATCCCCTGCCACGACGGCGGCTTCCTGGCCGAGGTGCGCGCGGCCGGGAGCAGCGAGGCGGCGCCGTCCAGCACCGCCGCGTGCAGCCGGCGCAGCTCGGACCCCGGCTCGATGCCCAGCTCCGCGACGAGGACCTCGCGCGCCCGATGGTAGGCGTCCAGCGCCTCGCCGCGCCGGCCCGCGCGGTACAGCGCCAGCATCAGCTGGTACCAGGCGCGCTCGCGCAGCGGCTCGGTGGCGGTCAGCGCGCGCAGCTCCCCGATCAGCGGCTCGTGCAGGCCGAGGTCGAGGCGGACGTCGACCCAGTCGGCCCTGGCGCCGGCCGCCCGCTCCACCAGCTCGGCGATCCGCGGCGCCGCCGCGGCGCTCAGCGGCGCGTCCTCGGCCGGGCGCCCGCGCCACAGCTCCAGCGCGTCGCCGAAGCGCTTGTCGGCGAGGAGCAGGTCGCCGCGCTCGGCGTCCCGGCGGGCCTCCGCCAGGGCGTCCTCGAAGGCCGACAGGTCGAGCCCTTCGCGCTCGACCTCCAGCAGGTAGCCCTCGCCCCGGGTGTGCAGCTCGCGCACGCCCGCCCGGCGCAGCTGGGCGACGTAGGTCTGCACATTGGACACGGCCGACTGCGGGGGCTCGTCCCAGACCCAGGCCACCAGCTCGTCGCGGGAGACGACGGTGCCGGGCCGCAGCAGGAAGGTGGCGAGCACGGCGCGCTGCTTGCGGCTCAGCGGCACCACCGCGCCCTCGCGGCGGACCTGGACCGGACCCAGCACGGCGAAGTCCACGGTGGCACCTCCTGACGCCCGCTCGCCAGCGCAGCCCGACGGCCATTGTGGTGATCGTGTGGGGACGCAGTGAATGATCGCAGATGTCCGTCCCCGCCCGCAGGTCCCGACCGCTCCGCGAAGGAGGTGCCCTGTGACGATCGGCAGCCGCGAGACCGAGCCGTTCAAGGCGACGGGCTACGAGTGGATCATGCTCTGATCTCGCCCCGGCAGGAGCCTCCGGCGCGGATCGGCGTCCGCGAACCGGAACCCGTCAAGGCGACCGCCCGGATGGTGATCCGGTAGCCGCGCCGGCGGGAATCCGCGTGTCGGACCCGCTCCGGCGGCCGGCCGCGACCCGAGTTCTCCAGCCCCGTCCCCGTGGGGCGGCATGGCGGGCCACATCCCCCCGGTCCGCCGTGCCGCCCCTCCCCCGTCCGCACCGATCGAGGGAAGCGATGCGCGTCGCCTTGAAGGAATGCCTCTGGGAGCCGTTCGGCGATGACCTCATCGTGGTCAGCGACCCGCGCGAGGCCGTCATCGTGGCCGACCCCCGCGGGCGGATCGCCGCGTACCTGGAGGAGCTGAGCGAGGGACCGAAGTCGGTCGCCGAGCTGCGCGGCGCCCTCGCCGACCGGGGCGTGCGGCTCAGTGAGGCCGAGGTGCGGTCCGCCCTGCGCGGCCTGGACACCCTCGGCCTGGTCGAACCCGCGTGCCGCCGCTTCGGCGTCCCGGAGACCGACGAGCGGCACGCCGCCGGCCTCGCCTTCTTCGGCGCCTTCACCGGCCTGGACCGCCCCAGGACCCACTTCGTCCAGCGGCTGCGCGACGCGCACGTCCTGGTCCTCGGCGCGGGCGGTATCGGCTCCTCGATCATCCAGTGCCTGGCCGGCCTCGGCGTCGGCCACTTCACCATCGTGGACCACGACCAGGTCGAGCCGGGCGACTTCGCGCACCAGTTCCTGTACCGGCGGGCCGACATCGGGCGGTCCAAGGCGGAGCGCGCCGCCGAGTGGGTGCGCGACCACGATCCGGCCATCGAGGTGCGGGCGGTCGACCGGTGGATCTCCAGCCCCGAGGACCTGCTCGACCTGGTCGGGGACGCCGACGTGCTGACGGGCGGCCTCGACGGCCGCCCCGACGCGCACTTCTGGCTGAACGAGGCCGCCGTCCGCGCCGGACTGCCCCTGGTCGCGGGCCGGATGGACCACTCCCGGCTGAGCTACTACTCGGTGGATCCGGGCCGCAGCGCCTGCCTGAACTGCGCCGCGTCTGAGGACCTCGATCCGGTGGAGCACGACTCCGCCTGGATCGCGACGCGGCTGGCCGGCGATCTCCAGCCGGCGGACGGCCTGATCGCCCCGCTGGCCCAGCACATCGGCTCGCTGATCGCCTGCGAGGCGCTGCGCTACCTGACCGGCTTCGAGTCCCCGCGCGCCGCCGGCAGCTACGTGCACGTCGACCTTCGCGCCGGCCTCGTCCCCGAGTGGGCCCCCTTCCCCAGGGACCCGGGCTGCCCGGTGTGCGCCATGGCGCCCGAGCGCCCCGCTCCTCCGCCGGACCCGCGGTGACGGCACCGGGCGAGACCGCGCGGCCGCGGCGCCCTCGTCCTCGGCGCCACCGGGCTGAGCGCCCTGCCGCTGGTCCCGTTCCCGCTGCCGGCCGGGCCCGGTCCCGGACGGCGGCGCGGCCGGAAGGCGCCGCCGCGGGGCCACTTACAATCCGGGTATGACAGCAGGTCCGGCGCCGCGCGTGCCCAGCCCCGCCGCGGCGCCCGCCTCCGGGGGCGCGGTCGGCTTCCGGCGGGTGGCGGCCGGTCCCGAGCCGTCGGGGGTGGTGGCCGACGGCACCCGGGCGGCGATCTTCGCCGACATCCTCACCGCGGGCCCCTCCTCGCGCACGGAGCTGGCGCGGCGGCTCGGCCTGTCGCAGTCGACCGTCACCCGGGCCGTCAACCCGCTGGTGCAGACCGGGTACCTGGTGGAGGTCGGCTTCCGCAGCTCAGGGGGCCGCCCGCAGCGCATCCTGGCCGTGGCGCGCGACCGCCACCTCGTGGTGGGGGTCAAGCTGGCGCCCAACGGCGTCACGGCCGTGCTGACCGACCTGGAGGCGACGGTGATCGCCAAGAGCCGGCTGCCCGTGGCGGCCGGCGCCGGCCCCGACGACGTCCTGGCGCTCGCCTCGCAGGCCGTGGGCTACCTGCTCGCCTCCGAGGAGCGCTCGGACGAGCGCCTGCTGGGCGTCGGGGTCGGGATCGGCGGGCATGTGGACGCCGCCACCGGGCGCTGCGTGTGGTCGGGGGTCATGGGCTGGGCCGACGTGGACGTGGCCGGCCCGCTGTCGGCGGCCCTCGGGCTGCCCGTCGTGGTGAACAACGACACGAACGCGCTGCTGGTCGCCGAGGCGTGGTTCGGCGCGGGCCGCGGCCACGAGTCGCTGGCGGTGGTCACGGTCGGCGCGGGCGTCGGCTGCGGCCTGCTGCTCAAGGGCGACCTCTTCACCGGCGCCACCGGCCTGGCCGGAGAGCTGGGCCACATACCGGTCCAGGCCGACGGGCCGCCGTGCTCGTGCGGGAACCGCGGCTGCGTGGAGACCCTGGCCTCCGACGCGGCCGTCCTGGCGGCCGTCTCCGCCGCCTCGGGCGCACCGTGCACCTCCATCGCCGAGGCCCGGGCCCGGGCGCAGGCCGGCGACGCGGCGGCGCTGGGCGCCTTCGCCGCGATGGGCGCGGCGCTGGGCCGGGCCCTGGCCACCCTGTGCAACCTGGTCAACCCCGAGAAGATCGTCCTCACCGGCGAGGCCGCCCAGTCCTACGAGCTGTTCGGCCCGGCCTGCCGCGACACCCTCGCGGCGCACGGCTTCTCCTCCGCGGCGGCCGACTGCGAGGTGGTCGTCCACCGCGCCGACGACTACATGTGGGCGCGCGGCGCCGCCTGCCTGGCGATCAGGGAGGTCGTCCAGGCCGCCCGGTGACGGGCCCGTCCGCCGCCGCCCCAGGGTTGACGCACGAATAATTTCATCTTACAAATAACGGCAGCGCACGACGCACGACCCGCGGTTCAGCCCCTGCTACGAGACCGCGCCGGCCCGCCGCGCACCGCGGCGAACCGGGCGGTATGAGGTCCTGACGTGTCCGAGGTCTTCGCGGCCGACGCCGAGCCGTGGTGGAAGTCCGCCGTCGTCTACCAGGTCTACCCGCGCAGCTTCGCCGACTCCGACGGCGACGGCATCGGGGACCTCCCCGGCATCACCTCCCGGCTCGACCACCTCACCCGCCTCGGCGTGGACGTGCTGTGGCTGTCGCCCGTCTACCCCTCGCCGCAGGACGACAACGGCTACGACATCAGCGACTACCAGGGCATCGACCCCGTGTTCGGCACCCTGGCCGACTTCGACGCGCTGCTGGCCGCCGTGCACGAGCGCGGCATGCGCCTGGTGATGGACCTGGTCGTCAACCACACCTCCGACGAGCACCCCTGGTTCACCGCCTCCCGCGGGCAGGGCCCAGGCGGTCCCCGGCGCGACTGGTACTGGTGGCGCCCGGCCCGCCCGGGCACGGTCCCCGGCACCCCGGGCGCCGAGCCGAACAACTGGCGCTCCATGTTCGGCGGCTCGGCCTGGGAGTTCGACGAAGCGAGCGGCGAGTACTACCTGCACCTGTTCTCCCGCAAGCAGCCCGACCTGAACTGGGAGAACCCCGAGGTCAGGGCGGCCGTCCACACGATGATGCGCTGGTGGCTGGACCGGGGCGTCGACGGCTTCCGGATGGACGTCATCAACTTCATCTCCAAGGACCCGCGGCTGCCCGACGGCCGGCCCGACCAGACGGGCGCCAGGTTCGCCGACGGCGGCCCGCACTACATCTGCGGCCCGCGGATCCACGAGTTCCTGGCCGAAACGCACCGCGAGGTCGTGGCCGGGCGGCCCGAGCCGCTGCTCACCGTGGGCGAGATGCCGGGCGTCACCGTCGAGGAGGCCAGGCTCTTCACCGACCCGGCGCGGGCCGAGGTGGACATGGTCTTCCAGTTCGAGCACGTCAGCCTGGACGCCGGCCCCGGCGGCAAGTTCGACCCCAGGCCGCTGCGGCTCACGGACCTCAAGGCGTCGCTGGGCGGCTGGCAGCAGGGCCTGGCCGACACCGGCTGGAACAGCCTGTACTGGAACAACCACGACCAGCCGCGCGCCGTCTCCCGCTTCGGCGACGACTCCCCCGCCCACCGCGCCCGCTCCGCGACCATGCTGGCCACCGTGCTGCACCTGCACCGCGGCACCCCCTACGTCTACCAGGGCGAGGAGCTGGGCATGGCCAACGCGCCCTTCGGCGCGATCGAGGACTTCCGCGACATCGAGTCGCTCAACCACTACCGCGAGGCCGTCGCCGCCGGCGAGGACCCGGCCCGGGTCCTGGCCGCCCTGCGCGCCCGCGGCCGCGACAACGCCCGCACCCCGATGCAGTGGGACGGCTCCGAGCACGCCGGCTTCACCACCGGCCGGCCCTGGATCGCGGTCAACCCCGACCACAAGGAGGTGAACGCGGCGGCCCAGCTCGCCGACCCCGACTCGGTCCTGCACCACTACCGGCGCCTCATCGAGCTGCGCCACACCGAACCCGCCGTCACCCACGGCGACTTCACCATGCTGGCCCCCGAGGACGAACGCGTCTACGCGTTCGTGCGCCGCCATCCCGGCAGCGGCACCGAACTGCTCGTCCTCGGCAACTTCACCGGCGAAGCCGTCACCTTCGAGCCGCCCGAGGGCTGGGCCGGAGCCGAGACGCTGATCGCCAACGTGCCGGACCGCTCCCCGGCGGCCGCCGCCGTGACCCTGTCCGCCTGGGAGGCACGAGTACACCGCCGCGACATCCCGTGACCGCGGCGCGGTCGCGGCCGAGAGAGGTGGAAGCGTGAGACGCAGACACAGGACCCGCTGCCTGGCCGTGGGAACGGCGGCCGCGCTGACGCTCGCCGCCGCCGGCTGCGGCGGCTCGGACGGCGCCGACGGCCAGACCCTCACCGTCTGGCACTACGAGCAGGAGGGCGGCGCGCTCGACGTGGCCTGGGACGCCGCCATCGAGGAGTTCGAGCGGACCCATCCGGGGGTGACCGTCCAGCTGGAGCTGCGGACCTTCGAGCAGATCCAGCAGACCACCGGCATGGTGCTCAACTCCGACGAGGCGCCCGACGTCATGGAGTACAACAAGGGCAACGCGACCGCCGGCCTGCTCTCCTCGCAGGGGCTGCTCACCGACCTCACCCAGGTGGCGCAGGAGCGCGGCTGGACGGAGCAGATCAACGAGCACCTGTCCGCCACGGCCCGCTACGACGAGAACGGCCTGATGGACGGCGACACCTGGTACGGGATCCCGAACTACGGCGAGTACGTCCTCATGTACTACAACCAGGACCTGTTCGACGAGCACGGGATCGACGTGCCCACCGACGCCGCCGGTTTCGAGGCGGCCCTGGAGGACTTCGCCGCCGCCGGCGTCACCCCCATCGCCAACGCCGGCGGCGACCACCCGGCCCAGCACTGGCTCTACCTGCTCGCCCTCTCCCAGGCCGACCAGCAGTGGGTGCGCGACTACCAGTTCTTCGAGGGCGAGGTGGACTTCCACGGCCCGGAGTGGAGCTACGCCGCCGAGACCTACCGCGACTGGCTGGACCGGGGCTTCTTCGACCCCGACGCCGTCGGTCTGGAGGGCACCGAGATGACCGAGGGCTTCGTCTCCGGCCAGTACCCGATCATGGTCGGCGGCAACTGGTGGTACGGCGGCTTCGCCGACGACATCCAGGACTTCGAGTGGGGCGCGGTGCCCTTCCCCGGCAGCGAGCTGGCCCCCGGCTCCGCCGGCAACATGTGGGTCGTCCCGGCGCGCTCGGAGAACCAGGAGCTCGCCTACGACTTCATCGACATCACCATGTCGCCGGAGATCCAGGAGCTGATCGGCGACGAGGGCAACATCCCGCTGGCCGCCGACATCGACGCCATCGAGGACGAGCGGACCCGCGGCGTCGTGGCCGGCTTCCACGAGCTGCAGAGCACCGGCAACCTCGCCTTCTACCCCGACTGGCCGGTGGCGGGCTACTACGACACCTACATGGCGGCCGTCCAGAACCTGATGAACGGCAGCCCGCCGCACGAGGTGCTGGACCAGATCGCCGTCCCCTACCAGGAGCACGTCGCGTCCCTCGACTGAGGCGGCCCGGCCGACCCACGACACGCGCGGACGGCGGCCGGCCGCCGTCCGCGCCAAGGAGTGAAGGTGACGCAGCACGCACACCGGCCGGCCCGGTCGCACCGGGTGGCGGGCTACGGGATCTACCTCCTTCCGGGACTGGCGCTGTGCGTGCTGGTCCTGGTGGTCCCGCTGGCGATGACCGTCGGCTACAGCTTCACCCGCTGGCAGGGCATCGGCCCCGCCGAGTTCATCGGCCTCGACAACTACCTCCGCCTCCTCCAGGACGACGCCTTCTGGGCGTCCTTCCGCAATATCGGCTTCATCATCATCGGCATGGCCGTGGTGCCGACCCTGCTCGGCCTGGTCGTGGCCACCCTGCTCTTCGACCACGTCGCCCGGATCCGGCGCGGGCTGGTCAGCGGGCTGCGCGGCGGGCTGTACCTGCCGCAGGTCATCCCGGTCGCGGTGACCGGGCTGATGTGGGGCTGGATCCTCGCCCCCGACGGCGCCCTCAACCGGATGCTGGCCGCCGTCGGCCTCGGCGGGCTGGCCCGCAACTGGCTCGGCGACCCCGACCTCGCGCTGTGGAGCGTGCTCGCGGTACTGGTCTGGATCCAGCTCGGCTACCCGCTGGTGCTCTTCCTGGCCGGACTCCAGCGGATCGACCCGCAGCTGTACGAGGCGGCCGACATCGACGGCGCCTCCTGGTTCCAGCGCTTCACCGCCATCACGGTGCCGCTGCTGCGCCCCGAGCTCTACGTCGTGCTGGTGACCACCACGATCGCCGCGCTGAAGGTCTTCTCGCAGATCTACGTGCTGACCGGCGGCGGCCCCGGCACCGCGACGCTGGTCCCGTCCTACTTCGCCTACCAGAACTTCTTCGAACGGGCCCAGGTCGGCTACGCCTCCGCCATCTCCACCCTGATGACGGTGATGGTGCTGGTCATCGCGGCCGTCTTCCTCTTCCGGCAGAACAGCGCGGACCGAGAGGTGTGATGCGGCATGGCCCCCGTCGTCGCCGAGCCGGCGAGCCCGCCACCCCAGGCGCCGCGGCGCCGGCGTCTCCGCAGGGGCCTCGCGGGCCTCGCGTCCTACGGCGTCGCGGCGGTGCTGACCGTCGCCGTCGTGGTCTTCCTCGCGCCCTTCGCCGTGATCCTGCTCAACTCCTTCAAGACCTCGGCCGACTTCCGCACCAACGGCCCGCTGTCGTGGCCGGCCGAATGGGACTGGGCCGTCCTCGCCGAGGTCTGGGAGCGGGTCGACTTCACCCAGAAGCTCGTCAACAGCGTCCAGACCAGCCTGGGCGTGGTGGCGATCGCGGTGGTGCTCGCGCTGTTCAACGCCTACGCCATCGGCATCGGCCGCAGCCGCTTCCGGGTGTCCCTGCTCATCTTCTTCCTCGCCGCGAACGTGCTGCCGCAGGAGGGCATGATCTACCCCGTCTACTACCTGTTCCGCGAGATCGGGCTCTACGACACCAAGATCGGCTACACCATCCTGATCGGCGTCGTGTACAGCGCCTTCGGCACCTACCTGCTGTCCTCGGTCTTCGCGAGCTTCCCCCGCGAACTCCTGGAGGCCGCCGAACTGGACGGCGCGGGCCGCTGGACCGTGCTGTGGCGGGTCGTCCTCCCGCTGAGCTGGCCCACCCTCTCGGTCATGTGCGTCTTCTTCTTCGTCTGGAGCTGGAACGAGTTCCTGGTCCCCCTGGTCCTGCTCATCTCCAACGACAACCACACCGTCCCGATCGGCCTCGCCGTCATGGAGAGCCAGTACACCAGCGACCCCACCGGCCTCAGCGCCGCCGCCCTCCTCGGCGTCATCCCGATGCTCGTCTTCTTCTTCATCTTCCAGCGCACCCTCACCCGCGGCGTCACAGCGGGGGCGGTGAAGTGACGGGGTCGGACCCGACCGACCCGGCGGTCACCGGCACCCGCGGCACCGCGGCGGCAGGTGCCGACCCCGTCCCCCACAACGCGTCCGGCCGACGCGACGGCTACCGGCATGCCGAGGCCGATGCACCAGTGCGAACACCGTCCCCCGCCCAGAGCTCGACCCAGGCTGCCACGGCTCGGTGCACGGCAGCGCGTTCGCCCATGACAGAACCCGACTCCCGCAACGCGCCTTGCCGACGCGCCGGCGGCACGCCGATACCCACGGCACCAGGCGAACACTGCCCACCGTCCAGTGCCTGACCGGGGCCGTTGCCGCTCGATGCAAGGCAGCGCGTCCGCCCATGACGGCAGCGGCACGCGCTGAACCCACCCCAGAACGGCCGACGCGACGGTCACCGGCATGCCGACACGCAGAGCACCAGCGCGAACGCCGTCCACCGTCCAGGATCCGACCCGAGGCCGCCACCGCTCAGTGCGATGCGGCGCGTCCGCCCATGACGGCAGCGGCACGCGCTGAACCCGACCCGCGCAACGGCCGACACGACGGCCACCCGCACGCCGACACGCACAGCACCAGCGCGCACCGTCCACCGCCCAAGCCGGACCGAGGCCGTCATCGCTCGGCTGCTCGGTCCGCGGCGACGCCTCACTCGCGCCGCTCCTCGCCCGTCCCCGGCAGCAGCGGCACGAAGCGGACCGGACCGAGGTCCTCGGTGCGGAAGTCGGCGGGGCCCGCGCGTCGGACGCGCAGCAGCGACTGCCCGCCGAGGGGGTCCCCGACCGGGGCGACCAGGCGGCCGCCGACCGCCAGCTGCTCGCTGAGCGCGGCGGGCAGTTCGCGGGGCGCGGCCGCGGCCATGACCGCGTCGTAGGGAGCGTGCTCGGCCCAGCCCCCGGTGCCGTCGGCGTGCCGTACCGTGACCCCGTCGTAGCCCAGGCGCCGCAGCCGCTCGCGGGCGGCCGCCGCGAGCGGCGCGTGCCGCTCGACCGTGAACACCGCGTGCGCCACCCGGCTCAGCACGGCCGCGGCGTACCCGGAGCCGGTGCCGACCTCCAGGACCCTGTCGCCGGGCCGCAACTCCAGGGCCTCGGCCATCCTCGCCACGACGTAGGGCTGCGAGATCGTCTGCCCGTACCCGATCGGCAGCGGCCCGTCCTGGTAGGCGAACGCGGCCAGGTCCTCGGGCACGAAGACCTCCCTGGGCACCTCCGCCATCGCGGCCAGCACCGCCGCGTCCGCCACCCCGCGCGCCGCGAGCTGGCGCCGCACCATCTCCTCCCGCTCGGCCCCGCGGTCGGCCGCTGACGGCACCGCCACCACCCCCTCGTCCCGTCGGCGCCTGCCCGCGTTCCCGCGCGGCCAACATCCGGTATCGGCGCGGGGACGGCAGGCGGCGCCGTCCGAGCCGGCCACGCGCAGGCACGACGGGCGCCGCCCGAACGGGCCGCCCACGGACGCGACCGGCGGCGCCGCCCGAAGGAGCCAGCCGCCCGCAGGCGCGACCGGCGCCACGCGAGCGAGCCATCCGCAGACACGGCCTGCACGCCGCCCGAGCGGACCACCTGCAAACACGACCGGCGCGCCGCCGAAGGGACCACCCGCCGGCAGCACCACTCCAACGGCCCCGCAAGCACTGCCGACGACCATCCGTCCGGACCACCACGGACACGACCAGCTGCGCCACCCGAACTGCTCCACCCGCAGACATGGCCGCCGACCATCGGCGCGGACACGGTCCGCGCGCTCCGGAGCGAAGCCCGGCCCCGACCACGCACCCGTACCGGCCCCGCTGACAACCCCCGCCGCATCGACAGGGCCGACGGCCACGCCGGACGCGACGACCGGCGCCAACGCCCTCGGCTCCTCTCCACATGGCCCTGTTGTCGACGCTCCCTCCGTACGCGGAACGCGCGCCCCCAAGCGCCGCTCCACGTCAACCCCGACCGCGAAACCGTGGACAACCCGGGTCCGCGCACCCCTCTCATCCACAGGCGCACGAACGGACAGGCCCGCAGGCACGCCCACCTGGCACGATGTTGAACAAGGGGTTCCCCCTGCGACCTGGGCGGAGCCATGCCCGCTACCGCCGCGTCCTGGCGGCCGGACGGCACCCGCACAGACCGTCCGCACATCCAGCACGCCCGCCCCCACGCGCGTCCACCCCCGCACGCCGCTCCGCGCGCACGCCACCCACCCCCTCACAGCGCCCACCCCGCGGTCGCCCGCACGGCCGCCGGCGTCCGGACGCCGTTCAAATGCGAAGGGACCGCACCACCTGTACCGTCTGCGAAGATGGGCCGTGACCCTGTCCGGGTCGACCATGCCCCCACCGTCGGCGACGCGCGCCCCTGACGACCTCGCCGACGCCCGTGCCCCGCCGCCGCGCGCGGAAGGGCGCGGGCACACGTGTGTCATCCGACAGGCCCTGAGGTAGCGGGTGGCGGAGGAGGATCCGACGATGACCATGAACGCATCCGACGGTGCGGCGAGCTTCGTCGACCTGGAGCTGCGCCCCGAACTCCTGCGCGCCCTGGCCGCCCTGGGCTACGAGGAGCCGACGCCGATCCAGCGCGAGGCGATCCCGCCGCTGTCGCGCGGCCGCGACCTGCTCGGGCAGGCGGCGACGGGCACCGGCAAGACGGCCGCGTTCGCGCTGCCCGTCCTGCAGCGGATGCCCGCCGGCGAACGGCCCGCCGGCCCGGCCGCCCTGATCCTCACCCCCACCCGCGAGCTCGCCGTCCAGGTCTCGCAGGCCTTCCACCGCTACGGCCGCGAGCTGGGCGTACGCGTCCTGCCCATCTACGGCGGGCAGCCGATCGGCCGGCAGGTCAAGGCCCTCGACCGCGGCGTCGACGTCGTCGTCGCCACCCCGGGCCGGGCGCTGGACCACCTCCGCCGCGAGACCCTGAACCTCAACGACGTCGAGACGGTCGTGCTCGACGAGGCCGACGAGATGCTGGACATGGGCTTCGTCGAGGACATCGAGGCGATCCTGGCCGAGACCCCCGAATCCCGCCAGACGGTCCTGTTCTCGGCCACCGTGCCGCCGCGCATCGAGACCCTGGCCGGCAGCTACCTCCGTGACCCGGTCCGCATCCAGATGGGCCGCGCGACCACCGACACGGCCGGCACGCCGCTGGTCCGGCAGACCGCCTACGTGGTCGCCCGCGCCCACAAGCCCGCCGCGCTCAGCCGCGTCCTCGACGTCGAGACCCCCACCGCCGCGATCGTCTTCTGCCGCACCCGCGAAGAAGTCGACGAGCTCACCGAGACCCTCAACGGCCGCGGCTACCGCGCCGAGGCCCTGCACGGCGGCATGGGCCAGGAGCAGCGCGAGCGCGTCATGGGCCGCCTCCGCAACGGCACCGCCGAACTCCTCATCGCCACCGACGTCGCCGCCCGCGGCCTCGACATCGAACAGCTCACCCTCGTCGTGAACTACAACGTCCCCTCGGCCCCCGAGTCCTACGTCCACCGCATCGGCCGGGTGGGCCGGGCCGGCCGCGAGGGCGTGGCCGTCACCCTCGCCCAGCCCCGCGAGCACCGCATGCTCAAGGCCATCGAGCGGGCCACCAAGCAGCGCATCACCGTCGAGAAGGTCCCCACCGTCGCCGACCTCCGCGCCCGCCGCCTCGAACTCACCCGCGCCGCGCTGCACGAAAGCCTCATGGAGGACGACCTCGACCGCTTCCGCGCCGCCGTCGAACCCCTCGCCGAGGAGTTCGACATCATGGAGGTCGCGCTGGCCGCTGTGAAGCTCGCCTACGAGTCGGGCGGCGCGGCCGTCGACGAGGAGGAGATCCCGCAGATCGCCCCGCGCGCCGACCGCGACGACCGCTTCGACCGCGACCAGCGCGACGGCAGAGACCACCCCGGCCGCGGCCCCCGCGACCGCAGGGCACACCGCGGCCGCACCCCCGCCGACGGCATGACCCGCCTCTTCTTCGGCATCGGCCGCAGCGCCGGCATCCGCCCCCAAGACCTCGTCGGCGCCATCGCCGGCGAGTCCGGCCTGGGCGGCCGCGAGATCGGCGCCATCGAGATCGCCGACCGCTTCTCCCTGGTGGAAGTCCCCGAATCCGCCGCCGACGACGTCATCTCCGCCCTCCGCCACAGCACCGTCAAGGGCAAGAAGGCGACGGTCCGCCGCGAACGCTTCACCCCTGGCCCTCGTTCGTAAGCCTCCCGGTGCAGCACCGACACCCCCGCACACAGGACGCCGCCCGCGGCACCCCGCAGAGCCGCCCACCACATGCCTCCCCACCGCACGCCACCCCGCCCCACACCCGTTAACCTGTCGGAAGAACCACCCCTGACCGGCTAGGCTGTCACCCGCGGACCAGCCTCCCGGCCAACCCCGCCCGGGCCATTAGCTCAACTGGCAGAGCAGCGGACTTTTAATCCGCGGGTTCAGGGTTCGATCCCCTGGTGGCCCACCATCGAACACCAGGTCAGCGCCTGTTTCCTATGCTGGCACTGGGGTACTGCGCCCGTGGGATGCTCCAAACGTGCTCTTCAGTCGGGATCGGGTCATAGTCGCACGCCAGAACGTATAGGCCGCTCGCCCGCTCAGCGTCGAACTCATGGAAGCCGACTATCGCTGATGCGACTCAGCCTTGGCGCCTAGGCCGTCGGTTCATTGAGTCCCATACGCCTTACAGGCGTCAGCGCGGCCAGGCTTCTTCAGCCAATGGGGCGTTGTCTAGGTGGTCTTTTTGAGCACTCCAGTTCGGCATGACTCTATTCATCAGCTTAGTGAAGCGCGGACCGTGGTTGCGTTCGATGTGGTGCACCATCTCGTGCACGACAACATATTCCAGGCAGTCCGTCGGCGTGGTGTGCGGTTCGGGTCCACACGCAGCGGGGGCTGGTCGTGCGGGTTCGGTGGGCACGGTGGTCACGTCGCGGAGTTGGTCGGGCAGGTTGACGAGGATGACGCGTTCGGCCCGCCGCTGTTCCAGGCTGTGCCTGGGAGGCAGCGGCGGCTCACCTTCCGAGGCGGCGGCGACGCGGTTCCCTCTCCCGCTGTGCACGTCGCCGCTTCTTCGGCGCCCCCGTTATCTGGTGATGCGGGCAGGAGTTCGTTGACGATTGTGCCGTCGGGTCCCGGGCGGCGGCGCGGATATCCTGCACGTTCGAGGCGGCGGCAGGCTTAGTTGACCGTCTGGCGGGGGCCCACTCCGACACGGTGGGCCAGTTCGTCGTCGCCGAACGCCTGGCTGGTGAGCTGCAGTTCCGCGATGATCCGCTCGGCGACCGTCCGCGATTCCCGCCCACTGTCCACACCCGTAGGGCATCGCCGCTTCCTTCGAAGGAACGCGAGAGGCGTGCCCGTGCGTGCCTTTCGGGCAGTCCCCTCGGGAAATGCGGGCGGAGTAGGGATTTCGAGCGTTTCGCGGAGGATGATCTTTGTGAATGTGAGCATGGCTCCACGGCGCGGCGACGGGAGTCATCGGTGGAGGCGAACTGCGACAGCATCGACTGGAGCTTCATCCGCGCTGCCGAGGCCCAGTCGGCCCTATCGGGAGTCGTGGGTGGCTTCCTCTTCGCGGGGATCATCCTGCTGCTCACCACGAAGCGGTCCGACGGGCGCAGAGTCCCGGCGCTGATGCTCTTTTGCTCGGCGTTCTTCGCCCTGGAGGTGTGCAGCTACATATCCAGCGTCGTCGCGGGCGAGGGGATCTGCTTCCGCGCCTACGCCGAGGGGATGGTCGGCAGCGGGCTGTTCTGCGTCGGCGCGCTCGGCATCTTCTGCGGGATCGCCGTGCTGCTGGAGGTGTATGAGGGCAAGGCGGAGGACCTGCTGAGGATCTCGCGCCTGATCGCCTACTCGGTCGCCGTGATCGCCCTGTTCATGGAAGGGCTGGCCGCTGTCGGCTTCATGGTGATCGTCTACCAGAACGCGGTCCCGCCGTGGTTCTGGGTGGTCTTCGCCTCGTACGCCGTGGGAACCCCGGCTACGGTCGTCTTCCTGCGGGTCCGTCGCCCGGTATCCGATGGGGACCGGGCACGCGTCCTGCGGCAGGCCAGCTACCTGTCGATCCTGTGCGCCCTGGTCGGGGCGGTCATCTTCGGGATCGCCGCCGGGACGCCGCCGGAGCTGTGGCGGGACGGCGACACGGTGCTGATCTCCAACACCGCCGTCATCACGTCGCTGGTCTTCCCCGCAGCCGGGGTGATCGGGCTGCTGAGGACACTTCCGCGCCCGCACCGGGAGAAGTACCGCACCGGTGCGGGCGCTCGCCCCTGACCGGGAAAACGTGACAGGCGGGTGCACCAAGATCTACGACATCGAGGGCGCACTGCTGAAATTTCACACTTTCACCGGCCGGCTCGACAGCCTATACGCCGACGACTCTCGCATCCTGCACGACGTCACGCCCGTAGTCCTAGGCCCCGACGGTCCCACCGGCCATCGCGACATGCTTTTAATGAGCTTCACCGGGCTCAGCAACTCGTAAGCGGCATATCAGCGTGCACGCTGCAATCGCCGCGACTCCTCCAGAGCGCCAGGTCTGGTAGGGCCGTTGATCGGTGGTCAGTGTGAGCTGCATTCATTGGTCACGGTGTGAACGCTGGGGACGTAGCGGTTCCGGACGGTGCCGGCGTCGGCGGCGATGCAAGTGGTGATCCTGGTTTGGAAGCCGATGACTTGGACGGGACCTGAATCTTGAGACCGATCCGCTGCAGGGGACGTCCGCCGCAGCGCAGGAGGAGCACTGCGCCGACCGACGTCCATCGACGGTCCAGACGCCCCCTGCACCGTCACAGCGCCTGTCGCGGATCCCGCTAGTCGAGGTCGGTCTGGAGTTGGTCACAGCGCTCTTACAGCCGCTCCGAGTCCGTTGATTGGGAGGCCTTGAGCGGCGTCGATCCGGGCGCGATACCGTCCAGCGGCTGCCAGGGCGATACGTCGAAGGTGAGCAGGGGCAGGACATGGAAGCGGTGCCGGATGCGGCCCAATCACCGCCCGAAGTGTCACACAGAGAACTGTTCGACGCCTTTTTGAACGCTCCAGCTTCCAGATATTATCGAGTTGACAATCTCGCCTCGCATCAAGGAGACCAGGAATTCGCTCAGCGAGCATTCGTAATGCTCCCAGCGGGCGTAGTCAGTGACAACAATAGTCCAGTCGCCGGCCGCCTGCGAAGTCAGCCAAAGACAGACTATCCCTGTATCGGTCTCCCCCCAAGGCAGCAAGCCTGGAACTTCAGGATGGAGCGGATACGGCACTCTAACGCCAGTCGTCACACCGACAGGATGTTCTACACCATCGAATTCCGAACCCCGTTTCATGGATTCTATATCCCGACGCAACAAGTCAATTCCAAGGAAGTCCTCTTCAGTACCACCAAACGCCGAAGGCAATGCAACCAGCAGCCGGCCATTGATAGCAATACTGAAATAACGCTCAGATATTGCCTTATAATCACCCGGAAACTCTACTCCATAATAGTCAACCACAGCCCCCCAGTTGACTTTCGGCGATCCAAATGTCGACTCGCCCGCAATACTAAGAAAATCATCGACAGCAGACACGCCGCCTCCAATAGCTTCGAAGATCAGGATGGAACCAATCGGCATGCATAGCCAGGCAAAGCCAAACTGGTTTCCGAATTAGTAATACAGATGTCGACACTGTAAGATCGACCCACCGCCTGCAGATGAATCGCCGCTGGAACGTCGTTGTTTCCAACGTAGACTGGAGTGACTCGATACAACACTTCATTCCCGCGAGAAACGATGTCCGCAACACGGTTTTCATATCCGCTCATCGTCGGGGCGTTGGCATGCCGATAGAGCGTGACGATATTCTCGTCTCTACCATCTCCACCGAATTGCTGACCCAGGAGGTGCCCTCGATTGTACAACCAATCGCGCCTCACGCGGATTGCCTGGTATCCCGGAGGATCACGCAAGGCATCGGCTCCACCTCCAAGATCACGATGGTCACAAAATCGGGCGACAATACCGGTTCTCTGTCCGTTCGGGCGGATGGTGCCGTAGTCGCGGAACGGTTCGCACTGCTGGTCGTTGGTGTCGTCGGTGGGGGTGTGGCCGAGGTCGTTGCGGACCTGGTCGAGGGCGTCCTCGTAGCCGTATTCCTCATAGAGGTCGACGATGTCGACCGGGACGGCGACCGGGTCGATCTTGTTTTCTTCCTGGTCGCGCATCTCGTTGACGCGGCGCTGGTCGAATCTGTTGCGGATGGGTGGGCGTGGTTGGGGGGTGTTGAGGATGGTGTTGAGGATCGCGATGCGGGGGTCGACGATGACGATGGGGGCGAGGCTGACGGCGGTGCCGAGGCCGGAGGCGAGGCCCGCGCCGATTCCGGCGCCGATGCCGACGAGGACGGGGAGGGCCCAGCCGCCTCCTCCGCCGCCGCTTTGGTAGAGGCTTCCACGGCCCTTGGAGTGAGTGTTGGGCCAAGTGATGGGCGGGCGGATCTTGGGCCGGAAGGGGGTGTAGATCCTCCGCGGCGACGGCTTGGGCTGGAACTGCCGGAAGATCCAGCGTGCTGTCCTCCTGGCACAGCCAAAGCCGGTGAAGCAGGTGAAGTGCCCAGTCGGGTCGGTGTGGGTGGTGGGGGCGGCGTTGGCGTAGGTGTAGCGGTTGGCCTGGACGGAGGGGTCGGGTTCGAGGGTGAGGGTGTCGCGGCTGGTGAAGCGGCCGGTGTGGGGCTGGTACCAGCGGGCGTGCATGTTGACGTTGCCGTTGGCCGGGTCGGTCCATTCGCCCTGGTAGCCCAGCGACTGCGGTGTGCCGGTGCTTGCGACGGGTTCGCCGAACGGGGTGTAGGCGGCGGTGGCGGCGAGCTCGCCATGCGGGGTGAAGGTGGCGGCGAGGTCGGTGTGGGTGTTGGTGTAGGCCAGCGCCGGGTCGGTGCCGCCTTCCTGGGTGGACAGCAGCTCGCCGTCGGGGTCGCGTCCGTACTGGCTGATCAGGTTGCCGTCGGGGTCGACGACGGCGACAGGGTTGTTGTCCAGGCCCGCGTAGGTGAGCGTCGAGGTGAGGCCGCCCTCGGGGTCGATGACGGCGTTGGGGTTGTCGGTGCGGGTGGTGATACGGCCCAGGGCGTCGTAGCCGTAGTGGACGCGGCCGTCGCTGATGAGCTGTTCGAAGGCGTCGAAGCGCATCGTGGTGACGACGCCGTCCACGATCTGGGTGTCGATCGTGCCGCGGGCGGAGTAGGTCCAGGTGTCGCCGCCGCTGGAGGCGGTGACCCGGTTGCGCTCGTCATGGCTGTAGGTCTCGTCCCCGGCGCGGACGCGGTTGCCGGCGGCGTCCCATTCGTAGTCGGTGAGGGTGCCGTCGGGCGCCGTCCACGACGTCAGCCTTCCGGCGCGGTCGTAGCCGTAGGTGTGGGTGCCGGCGTGGGCGCCGCCGGTGATGGTCGTCTCGGTGAGTCGGTCCTCCAGGTCGTACTCGGAGACGGTGGCGGCCGTTACCGTTCCGCCGGCGTTGCGCACGGTGTGGCCGGTGCGGCGGCCGAGGTCGTCGTAGTCGCGCTCCTCCACCGCGCCGCTCGCGGACTCGATCAGCGTGACGCGCCCGACCGCGTCGTGCTCGATCTGCTGAGACTCTCCGGTCAGCGGGTCGGTGCGGCTGGTGATCCATCCGGCGGCGTTGTATCCGAAGGCGGCGGTTCCCACCAGGTCCTCGCGCTCGACGAGCCGGCCGGCTCCGTCGTAGGTGAAGGTCGACGTGGCGACTGGTTGGCCGATGGGTGTGGTGGTGGGGCCGAGGATCTGGGCGATGTCGCCGCGGTCGTTGTAGGTGATCGAGATGTCACCGGCGGAACTGCTGATGGACGCCAGGCGGCCCGCCGCGTCGTACTCCCAGGCACGGTCGGTGGTGGCGGCCTCCGCGCCCGTGCCGGTCTCGGCGACGGGCTGGTTGAGGCCGTCGTAGCTGCGCCGGCGGGCCACTCCCCCGGGTAGCACTTCGCGGACAGGGTTGCCCGCCGCGTCGTAGTAGGTGGTCCAGGTTCGATCGGCCGCGTCGGGGTGCGCGGTGGTGGCGGGTTCGATGACCGACGCCACGAGCCCGGCCGCGTGGTAGGTGGTGTAGGTCGCGTTGCCCCGGCCGTCGGTGACACGGGTCCGGTCGCCGAACGCGTCGTAGCCGAAGGTGGTGGTGATGTCCTCGCCGTCGGCCACCGGTTCGACCAGCTGCACGAGTCGGTTCTGCGGGTCGAAGGCCCGGGTGGTGGTGTGGCCGAGGGCGGAGGTGGTGGCGACGGGGTTGCCGGCTTCGTCGTAGTCCACGGTCTCGCCGCGCAGGCGCGTGCCGTCGGCGGCGTGGTCGGAGGTCTCGACCGCCCGGCCGGCCAGGTCGTAGCGGGTGCGTGCCTGGACGCCGAGCGGGTCGGTGACGCGGGTGAGGCGCCCGGCAAGGTCGTAGTCGAATTCGGCGGTGTTGCCCAGCGCGTCGGTGACCGAGGTCATCTCGCCGGCGGCGTTGTAGTCGGTGGTGCGGGTGTTTCCGAGCGGGTCGGTGACGGCCGTGGTGTTGCCGGCGTCGTCGTGGGCGTAGCGGGTGGTGAAGGCGGCCGCCTCCGGTAGCCGCTCGATCTGCGTCTCCGACGCCTGGCGGCCCAGGTCGTCGTAGGTCGCCTCGATCCGGCCGCCTTCGGGATCGACCGCGGCGATCTGCTCGCCGGCGAGATTGTGGCTGAAGAGCCACTCTCCCGGCTCGGCACCGACCTGGCGCGGCGGATCGGTGATGCGGACGAGGTTGCCCAGCTGGTCGTAGGTGTAGCGGCGGACGTTGCCGTTGGCGTCGGTCTGGGACACCTTGCGGCCGAGCGCGTCGAACTCCTGGCTCGCGGTGGGCGTGATCGTCTGGCCGTCAGCGCCGGTGAAGGACGGCTGGGTACTGCTGACGGCGCGGTCCAGCGCGTCGTGCACGGTGGAGGTGAGGCGGCCTTCGGCGTCGACGGTGTTGCTCTGGTTGCCCGCGACGTCATAGCCGTACTGGATCGTCGTGCGGCGGGTGGTGCGGGGTTCGCCGTACCGGTCGATGGTCACAGCCGGACCGGTCTCCTCCACCAGCTGCCCGACGGCGTCATAGCGCATCGAGACCGTGTAGTCGGCCGGATCGGCACCGTCGGCGTTGCCGCGCGGGTCGACGACCTCGGTGGTCAGTCCCCGGTCGTCGACGGTGTAGGTGGTGGTCAGCTCCTCGCCGCCGTCGTTGACGACGGTCTCCTCGATCAGGTGGCCGCCGGCGTCGTAGAGGTAGCGAGTCTCCTCGGTCCGTTCCCCTCCGTCGGTACGGCGTTCACTGGTGACGTTGCCGTTGCCGTCGTGGCCGTAGCGGGTCTCGCGTGCCAGCCCTTCGGGGTCCAGCACCTCCGAAACCAGCCGGGCGTCGGCCGCGTAGGTGTAGTCGATACGTGTGGCGCCGTTGCCGGTGACCAGCCGGGTCAGGTTGCCCGCGCCGTCATAGGTGCGGGACTCCACCACCACGTCGCGCGGTTCGCCGCTGTCGTCGACGATCGCGTCCTGGGCGATGGTCTGCGCGGGCTGCCCGTCGGCGTAGTAAGTGTGGGCGGTGGTGCGGCCGACGGCGTCGGTGCGGGTGGCCAGGCGTCCGGCCGGGTCGTAGGACATCGACTCCAGCACGACCGGGGTCGGTTCGACCGGTTCGTCCGGGCTGCCGGTCCAGTTGTGGAGTCGCTGCTCGGCGACTTCTCCGCGCAGGGTGTACTCGGTCTGCCAGAGGTTGCCGTCGGCGTCGGTGCGGGAGGTGACGGCGCCGGTGGCGTCGTAGCCGTAGGCGGTGGCGGCGCCCAGGGCGTCGATCTCCTGGGCGACTCTGCCGTGGGCGTCGTAGATCCACTCGGTGGTGCGCGGCGCGGAGCCGCCGGTGGGGTCTTCCAGGGTCTCGGTGAGGCGGTTGCCGTCCGCGTCGTAGGTCTGCACGACCTGGGCGGTGTGGGTGACTCCGGTGATCTCGTTGGTCACCGCCGGGCTCGTGGTCCGGACGAGACGGCCGGCGCCGTCGTAGGCGTACTCGGTGGTGGCGCCGTCCAGGTCGCTGTCGGAGATGACGGTCTCGGTCAGCACCCGGCCGATGCCGTCGTGGGTGTACTCGGTGCGCAGCCCGGAGGGCTCACGCGTCCAGGCGGTGTCGCCCGCGGCGGTGTAGCCGTGGGTCGTCACCCCGCCCCTGGGGTCGGTCTCGGTCTCCAGCAGTCCGGCCGGGACGGTGCCGCCGCCCACCGCTTGCTCGGTTCCGTCGGTGTAGGTGAATCGGGTGACACGGCCCTCAGGGAAGTCGGCGGTGGCCGGTGTCACCTCGGCCGTCTGGTCTCCGAACTCGTTGTAGGTCCACCACGTCTGGTAGGTGCCGTCCAGGAAGTGGGCGGAGCGCCCGTCCAGATGGCTGCGGAGCTGGTCGTTGGTGGGATCGAAGGGATCGGCCGAGTCGAGGTGGTAGGTGTACCACTGGGTGAAGCAGACCTGGCCCTCGGCGTCGCGGCAGGCCCGCTCGCCGAGCCGGTTGCCGCGTTCGTCGTTGTAGAAGCTGGTGGTCGCGCCGTTGGGATCGGTCATGGTCGCCAGGAACCCGCCCACGTCGTAGCTCATCGTGGTGGGATGGCCGAGCTGGTCGACGGTCCGCACCAGGCGGTGGCTCTCCAGCGGCTCATAGGCGGACACGGCGGTGCCGCCGCGCGGGTCGGTGACGGTGACCGTGGACCGCACGTGGGGTTCCTCGTCGTCGACCGACCCGGTGTAGGTGTGTTCGGTGTAGTGCCAGGTTCCGCCGTTGTGGTCGGTGTGGTCGGCGACCCGTCCGGTCGTCTCGTCGAAGACCAGTCGGCTCTGGACGCGGCCTTCGGGCGTCGTCACGGAGGTGAGCCGGTCGGCCGCGTCCGCACCGGCCGTGTAGTGGTCGGCGACGGTCTGAGCGCCCAGGGGGCGCTGGTAGAGGGCGACGTCATCGATCTGGCCGGTGAAGGCGAACTGCCCCGACGTGGCGGGCGTGCCCGGCCAGCCGGAGGACGTCCAACCCTGGCCGACGAAGGTGTGGGCGTTGTCGCGGAAGAGAATCTGCCCGGACTTGGTGCCGACCAGTTCGCCGTCCAGGTACAGGCGCTGGGAGGTGCCCGAGGTCGACAGCACCGCGTGGTGCCACTGGCCGTCGTTGACGGCCCCGTCGCTGGTGATGGGGCTGGCCGGCAGCCCGGTCCACATGCCGCCGCGCAGCCGGCCGTCGGTGCCGACGTAGACCAGCGGGACGTTGCTCGTCGGCGCGCCGGTGGCGGTGTTCTGGTAGCTGACGATGACGCCGCTGCCGGTGGTGCGGAACCACGCCTCGACGCTCACGTGCGTGCCCAGCCGCGACAGGGCCCGCTCGGGCAGCCGGGCGAAGGCCCCGGGTCCGCTGGACATACTGCTCGTCGTCACCCCGGCCAGCGCGCCGGCAGCGCCCAGAGCGGCGCCCGCGTTCGCGGCCGCCTCGCCGCCGAGCGCGGTCGGGACCTCATTGGCGAGGACGGTGCCCGAGGGCTCCTCGAAGCGCCAGTACCCGGCGGGGTTGGCGTCCATGACGGCCGAGCGGTAGTGCGAGCCGGCGCTGTAGCCGTAGGAGGTGCACCCGCCCTCCGGATCGCAGACCTCGGTCAGCCGATCACCGTCGTAGCCGTAGGTCCAGGTCAGCTCGCCACCGGTTCCGGGGTCGACGGAGACGGCGCCGACGTGGCCGCCGGTCCAGTCGAAGGACAGGGCGCGGCCGCCGAGCCCGGTCACCGTTTCAAGCCGTCCGTCGGTTCCGTAGGTCAGCGTCTGGGAGCGGCCTCGGTGGTCGGTCACCGACTCCAGCCGTCCCTCGGCGTCGAAGAGGTAGGAGGTGGCGGCCTTGTCCATCAGCCGCCAGCCGCCGTCCACCTCGGCCAGGGTCGCGAACTCGCCCAGCGGCGGCTCGTAGCTGCCGTCGCCGTTGGCGGCGAACCGCAGCGCACGGCCGTCCGGATAGGTCACGACGACATTGCCGGTTCCGTCGCCGTCAGGGACGACGCGCATGTCGAAGCGGGTGGACCAGCCGGCGCCGAACATCCCGGTTCCCCGCGGGTCCTGGGAGTTGAAGCTGCGCGTCACCGACAGGGGCGGCCCGGCCGCCTCCACCGACGCGTCCGTCACCGTCTGGGTGTAGTTGCCGATGGAGGGATCGACCCGTCCCAAGGCCGCCTGCGGTCCCGCGGTACCGCCGGCCAGGCGCGAGGTGATCGCGGGTTGCTCCGGGGCCGGGGTCATCGCCAGCCACGGCGACCCGGTCGGCTCGCCGCCGTCGTTGACCCATACGGACCAGAAGTACTGCCGTCCCCACTGGAGCGTGCCCGCGGGGACCCGCCAGGAGGTCGAGGACTGCCATCCCGACTCGGTGCACTCCCAGTCCGGCCAGACCCCGTCGCACAGGTAGAAGTAGAACTGCATGTCGTCGGTCGGCCAGTTGTCGTTATTGCGGCCGACCGCCGTGAGGTCGGGTGTCAGTGAGGCCACTCGGGCGCCGCTGCGCGGGCTGTAGTCGATGAGCTGGGGTGGCAGATCAGGCACTTCGAATGACAGCTGCGCGGTCCGGGGCACGCCCCAGGCGGAGAACTCGTTGACGCCGTGCACCATGTCGAAGCGGACCTCCCACTCCCCGGGCGGGAGCGGGTTGATGCGGGCCCGGACGGTGGCGCTCTGGCCGGTGGCGACGTTGCGCGGCATCGCGGTCGTGGCGGCCTGGTGGTACACCCGTTCGCCCTCGGTGTCGTACACCTGGTAGCTGAGCCGGAAGTTGTTCGTCGGCGTCCAGGTCTGCGCGCCGCGGTTGGTCACCCGCACGTCGACGTAGGTGGCGCGGTTGGCCGTGGGCGCAGGGTCGAGCACCGGCGGGTCCTGGGCGAACGCGTATTCGGCCCGGTAAGGGCTGTAGACCACCGTCATGTAGGGCGCGCCCCACGACTCCCGGCTGCCGAACCGCTTCCAGCCCGAACTGGCGCTGTCGGAGGCGCGGACCGTGATGCCGTAGTTGGCGCGGGTGCCGTCGACCCAGCCCTGCACCAGGTCGCGGCCGCGCGTGCCGAGGTCGATGCCCTCGTAGCGGGCCGGGCAGCTGCTGGTGGTCGAACCGGGCGCGATCCAGCCGCGGGCGAAGCTGCGCGACCCGAGCTCCTGCGATTCGTAATTCGGGCCCGGGAAGTTCGAGATCTGGGTCTGGTTCCACGACTGGGTCACCGCGTGCACCCGTACCGGCGACGCCTGGCATGAATAGGACCAGTGGTTGAACAGGTACAGCTCGGCGCTGTAGATGCGTGCGTGCTCCAGCCGGTCGACCAGTGAGTTGAACCGCAGGTAGGAGGCGGCGCGGTCGGAGCCGCCGTTGTAGGTTCCGGCCTTCAGCTCCTGCTCGGAGTAGCGCGAGGTGTTGTAGCCGGTCTGCACGTAGGTGTCGGAGGTGGCGTTGTAGTTCCACGCCGCCGTCGGGTCCACCCGCACCGGGTACACGCGCGCGTCGTCGGTGAGCCAGTCGTGGTCCGCCGTCACGACCAGCACCCATCCGTCGGCCTCCCGGACCAGGCGGTAGGAGACCTCCTCGGAAGAGGTGCCCTCCCCGGAGCGGGGATCGATATCGGAGTCGATCATGTATCCGGCCGGAATGTGGCCGAGGACCTCGCCCGACTCCTCGTCCAGCAGTTCGACCGCGCCCCGCTCGTCCAGCCGGGGGCGGATGCCCTCCATCCCCAGGGGGAACCGCCAGCTCGCCTCGCCGGCGTCCGCGGGCGGTGCGGACAGCACGATGGTCTCCTTGACGCTCCCGCCCACCTGGGTCTGCAGTTCGACGTCGACGCCCGGGAGAGCGTCGTGGTAGGTGATCGTGTCGGGTGCCGAATCCTCGACCACGCCCTCCGCGTCCGTCGCACCCTCCAGGCCGAAGGACAGCACGCGCCCTTCGTCGACTTCCAGCCGCGCCAACTCCTCGGCGGCGGCGTCGGGGGCGAACGAGATGTCGGCGCTGTCGGCGGCGTTCGTCCAACCACCGTCCCCGTCGCCGACCAGCGAGGTGTCGATCTCCTCCCACTCGCCGCCACCGGCATCGAAGTGCATCGGCTCGGTGGAGAACTGGGTGGCGAGGGTGCCGTCGGCGTTCTCGAAGGTGCGCGAGAACTCCGAGCGCTCCTCCACCAGCTCGACGCTGGTGTCCTCGTCGAAGCCGGCGATCTCCGGGGCCGCGGGCTCCTCGACGATCTCGGGTTCCGTCTCGGCAGTGCCTTCGGGGACGGGTGGCTCAAGGGACGGGGTGTCCTCGGGCAGAGTCGGCCACTCGTGCGGCAGTGCGTTGTCGGGAACGTCCGCCGAGGCGCCCGCACCGCTCGCGTTCGCCGCCGTCGACTCCGCCGACGCCTCATGGGGGAGTCCGGACGCCGAGCCGTCCCGCTGCTCAGGCGTCTCCACATCCGCGAACGCGACTCCGGACAGCAGATCCAGCCCCGGCCACGACGGCATCGGAACGACAGAGATCGGCACGGCAACGGCCAGCGCCAGCACGACCGCCCCCACCCGGGAAGCCGACCGACCCACTCCGCCGACGCCCGAAAGGTGCGCACGCCGAACTCGACCAGCCGCCATGGACCAGCCACCTCCGCAGCTCACAAGGCCGCCACCCGGGAACGGCAACCCGCACGAGCAACAGCCACGCAGGTCTTCCCCGAAGAACCCGTGAACCGGAGCGCACCTGACCAGTTATCGCGGCCCAAACTAACCAGAAGCCCCAAAGAGGATCAATAGAAAAATAGCCCAGAAGTCAATGTCCGCACCTCAATAGAGTCACAAGCTGCGTAAACGCGCGTTGTGATCAACTTCACCGACGGAATCCGGTTTCGCTCACGACAGCACAGCAGCGACGGGCCAACCGAGCACAGCGGCAGCGCACAGCACCGGCTCCTCGCATAACGCACCGCAGGGCCGACTCAGGCGCTGACACCGCCGCCCACCTGCACCAATCACACTCAGATCATCACCCTTGGTAAGGGCATGCTTCGCGGTCCGTTCGCGTACCGCAATTACAAAAGGGTGTCATTCGCATCAGAGAGCCACGAGACTCCTGCTCACCACCGGCTGGCAGGCACCGCTTCAGCGGTAATGGCGGAGTCGGACGGCCCGTACACGCGCATGCAAGGTCAGCCAACCACGAGCATCACGATCCGCGGGTTCAGGGTTCGCTCCCCAGGTGGCCCACCATCGAACTCCGCATGGCCTCGCGCCGCCGCGGCATCGCCGCCGCCCACTGCGGCGGTTCCAGGGGCGGTGGCCAGCACCGATTCACACCACTGCGCCAGTCATCGATCCGAGGGCTACACGGATTGATAGTAAACTACATAAGCATGTAGCCTCCTTGGCATGGAGAGTTCGACTGATCCCGGCGGCACGGCCGCCGGTGACCTCACCGGGCGTGCCCGGATCCGGGACGCGGCGCTGCGGGTGTTCGCCGAGCGCGGGTTCAAGGGCGCGACCGTTCAGCTGATCGCCGATGCCGCCGGGGTGTCGACCGGACTGATCCGGCACCACTTCGGCTCCAAGGAGGGGCTGCGCGAGGTCTGTGACGCCTTCGCGATCGGCGCGCTGCTCGACCAGGCCGACCGGAGTCTGGGCGACGAGGCCGCCGAGCCCGGGTTCATGACGGGCATGCTGAACGAGAGCGAGGCGAGCAGCCGCTACCTCGCCCGGGCGCTCATCGAGGGCTCGCCGGCCGCGTCCGCGCTGTTCGACAAGGGGACCCGGGCGGCCGAGGGCTTCCTGTCGCAGCGCTGGCCCGATCGCTTCCCGCCCGGTTCAGCGGCCGTGCGCGACGCCGCGGCGGTGATGGGCGCCATGCATCTGGGGCCCCTCGTGCTGCACGCGCACCTGTCGCGCCTGATGGGCGCCGACGTGCTGGCGCGCGCCCATGCCGCCCGGACACCGGCGGCGATGGTCGCGGTGTACGGCGCGATGGCCGAGTTCTTCGGCGGAACCGAGGGGGCGCGCATCGGCGACGCCGTCACCCGCGAGAGCGAGGCGTCCGCCCCGGACGCCGAAGGTAGGGACGAGCGATGACTGACGCGATTTCTGTTTCGGGTTTGGTGAAGTGTTTCGGTCGGGTGCGTGCTGTGGATGGTTTGGACCTGTCGGTGGCCGCTGGTGAGGTGCATGGGTT
>NZ_PVZC01000018.1 GCF_003002095.1 Allonocardiopsis opalescens
CGCCAGACGTTGCAGGTGAGGAAGAGGGCTTCGCCGTCCTTCCACTCACCGCTCTGCCGGTCCAGGAACCGCGGGGTCGAGGCCACGCGGAACTTCGCGACCGCCTGGCCGCTGGGCGTGAAACGCAGTTCAGGGTCGTCGACGAGGTTGCCGCAGATGGTGATGGTCGTGTCGCCTGCCATGTCAGGACTCCTTGGTGTTCGGGGGGTCAGCGGTTGTGGGAGCCGCGGTCGGGCTTCGGCATCCCGGGCAATCGCACGGCTCGGACGCGGCGGAATCGGAGGCTCCGCCGACGTAGTACTCCAGGCGGGCGCCCGGGTAGGCGTCGAGCAGGGCGTCCACAGAGACGGCGGCGTGGGCCAGGCCCGCGGCCGGGTCGTCGGTGACGACGCGGCCGGAGGGGAACTGTGCGCCGTCGAGGGCGCGGCCGTCGGGCAGGTGGAGGATGAAGAAGCGGCGATCAGGCATGGTCGGTCTGCTCGCTGATGGGGTCGGTCACGTGCTCCTCCTGTGGTGGTGTGCGGCTCTGAGATGGCCTGTGCCGGTTCGGGGATGTCCCGGCTATAGGCGAACGGGTGTTCGAGGATCAGGAGGCGAACCGGGGCCGCGTAAGGGCATCTCCGGTCAGGTACTCGACCCGCCACGTCGGATGGCAGCACTTCGAGACCCGGTCACCGTCAAAACGCACCTTCAGATGCGCTCCAGAGAAACCGGCGATCACACCCGGCCTGCCGTCCACACAGACACGCATGCCACGCGCCGCCGGGACCTTGTAGTAGCTGCGCACGTACTCCGCACTCATCGATTCCTCCAGGTGGTTGTGGTTGGGTAAGGACGGGTGTCCCGCCTGATTGAGGCAGGCGGGACACCCCTCACCGTGGTCACGCCGCCTCGTCCAGCGACGGCTGATACCAAGGCGACTCCGTCGTCGGCCGAAGCTTCGCCAGCTCCCCCAGCAGCCGATCGCGCCACATCAGCGCGAATTCCGGGCAGTTCGCGCAGTTCTTGTGGCGGACCTCATGGCCAGGCAGCGGCGGCAGCTTCATCGCGGCACGCGACCACGCCATCGAGTCAGCAGACCGAAGAAGCCCCCCGATCTGGGCTAGCCCCTTCGTCTTCACCCCGAAGCCATGCAGGTTCCAGCCCCGACTGGCGAACTCGGTGACGATCGCGACGATCTTGGTGGTGGACTGCAAACGGCAAACCGACCCCAAACCGACCAGCGGCTCAGCCCCCAAGTCCACACCGGCGGCGGCGTACATGTCGGCGCACCGCCTATAGGTGGGCACATCGCTGCCCTGGAGCACCGGGAACACCGGAAGTTCAGGTGCCAGGGCACGCACCAGGACGAAGTTCTCCACCGTCCACGTCTGATGCTTGAAGGTCGCCGCGTCCAGGGACTCGTCCGGTTCACCCTCGGGGATGCCCCGGGCTTCGCGGGTGCCGTGATACCACTTCGGACCCGGCTCGACATCCCGGCGCCCCTGGATGACTTCCTCTTCACACATCCAGTCCATCGGCGCCACGAAGTCCGGCATGCCGACGCCGTCGATGATGCGGCGGATCTCGGCCACGTAATGGGTGGCGGTGACTCTCCACCTACCGTGCTGCTTGATCTCGCTGAACCCGCCGGAGTCGAACAGCCAGCGGCCTTTGGCGCGGGGGAACGTCTTGCGACCCACGAGCCGGGCCCGGCTCACACACAGCGGCACATCGGCGAACCGGTCGTCGCCCAGCCAGTTGGGGTGGTGGGCGCCGAGGTAGAAGGTGAAGGTCACGACGCCACCGCCGGACGGGTACGCACAAGTCGCACAAGACGGATGAGCAGGAGGAGGACGATCGCCGCCAGCGTCATCCAGGTCTTGCCGAGGACCTGGCCGGCGAGGAAGTCCAGCGACCCGAACGCCAGCCACAGGAAGACCAGCGAGTCCACGACCAGCCCCACCACGCCGGAGGCGAACACCGCGACCACCATGCCGCGCTGACGCAGCGGGGTGTACACCGCAAGGTCCGCCAGCTCCGACAACAGGAACGCCGCGCCCGAGGCCAACGCCAGCGCCGGGCTCACGAACACTGACAGCGCCGTGCCGGCCAGGACGGCCACCAGGCTCCACCGCCACCCCGCCGCCTCCTGCAGCAGGTCCCGCAGCACCAGCGCCAGAGCCGCCATGTACACACCGGCCGGAGCCATCAGGCCGAAACCCACCGGGAGCGGGCCGATGTGGGTGATGAGCAGGTTCGCGGCCGGAATGGTGGCCATGTAGCCGGCGGCCAGGAGCACCGTTCGGGTGGTCACGACTCCTCCAAATCTGAGCGGTAGAAGACGACCACCTGGCTGCCGTCCCGCCGGTCCACCAGCGCGTACTGGCCACCAACCGTGTCCACCACGTCCACGACCTCGCCGTTGACCGACTCCCAGCCGGCCGGAGTCGGGTAGGGGATCATCACCCGGGCGCCGACGAACGACTCGCCGCGGACCTGTATCGAGCCGTCGGCCAGCCAGCGGGTGTGTGCGCGTGTGTTCACGGGGTCCTCCATCGGCGGCGTCCGCCGCGCATGACGTGGTAGTGGTCGCCGCCATCGCAAGGCCGCGAGTCCGGTGGCGGGGCTTGTCAGGGAAGGGGCACATCACGCCACCTCGCTGTCGAACAGGCCGTGCTGGGCGCCGAGCACCCGGTTGGACCACAACACCTCGGTGCGGCCAGCCCACCGCTCGCCCTGAGTGCTCACCGACTGGATCTCGTAGCGGCGCCAGCCCGCGTACAGGTCCGCGTACAGCGGTGACGGGTACCCCGACAGGACCACCGCGGCCCGGCAGGCGTTCAGGGCGTCGGCGAGTTCGCGGTGGGCGGTCTCCCCACCCATTTCGCAGGCGTAGTTGCGGGTGCGGGTGGAGCCGAGGTAGGGCGGATCGACGTACAGGAGCACACCGGGGTGAGCCCCGTAGGAGGCGATCACCTCCAGGGCGGGGCGGGCCTCCAACGACACCCCGTGCAGCCGTTCAACCGCAGGGGCGATGCGGTCCACGTAGGTCTCCAGGTAGCGGGGCATCCCGATACCGGACCCGGCGGGGTTGACGTAGGTGCGCCAGCCGACGGGCCGGGTGGTGCCGGTGCGGGACTGGGTGAGTAGCACCCACAGCCTGCGTGCGTCCTCCAGTTCGTCGTCGGCGGGTTCGCGTGCGGCCGCATATTCGGCGCGCGAATGCGGGGTGAGGGCGCAAGCGCGCGCCAGTTCCTCGCCGCGGTCCCGCAGTACCCGCCAGAACCGCATGAGCCGCCCGTCGAGGTCGTTGACGGTCTCCATCTTCGACCTGGGCTTGGCCAGCAACACCGCAAGCGACCCGGCGTAGGGCTCCACGTAGTGCTCGTGCGGCGGGAGCAGCGGCACGATGTCCGACGCGACGCTGATCTTGGAGCCGTAGTAGGCGATCGGGGGTTTCACGCCGCCTCCCCATGGGTGCCGCGCCGATACACCCCGCGCGCCTCAGCGGCGTTCGGGTGGGCGTGCTTGGCGTCGTGGCAGGCCCGGCAGGCCGTCTGGAGGTTCGCCTCGTCGAGGATCGAGCCGCCCTGGGAGCGCAGAACGATCTCGTCCGCGTCCACCGACCGGCCCTGGCAGCGGTCGTCCCACTGGATCTCACACCAGGGCCGCTCCTCCAGCAGCCGGCGCACGAGGAGCCGACGCGCGACGTAGAGGGCGGTCTGCTTGGCGGAACGGGGGGCGAGCGGCATCCGCCGCAGCGTCATCCCGTTCTCCAACTCGACCAGCTCCGCCGTGGGCCGCTCCGGGTCGGCGAGCGGGACCTTGCGGGTCCAGGGCTTCTTGGCTTTGAGTTCGCTGCGCCGTTCCAGCGGCTTCCTACGCCGCATCGCGCACCGCCACGAACACACCCTGACCGTCGCGGCGCATCAGCTGCTTACGCAGCGCCACACGCTCCTCCGCGGTCAACCCACCGAAAATCCCGTGCTGCAGACCAGGGCGGCGCCACAGTTCCGACGCCAGGCACTCCGCCCGCACCGGGCACCGGCCACAGACCTCCTTGGCCTTCTTCTCGCGAATCGCC
Source organism: Allonocardiopsis opalescens (assembly GCF_003002095.1). GTDB lineage: Bacteria > Actinomycetota > Actinomycetes > Streptosporangiales > Streptosporangiaceae > Allonocardiopsis > Allonocardiopsis opalescens. The sequence continues at coordinate 4,067 of NZ_PVZC01000018.1, forward strand.
CGCACCGGCTGGCGTTCACCGTCGGGTGCGAAGAACAACTCGGTGTCCTCGCCGGCGCAGGCGGCGCCCCGGCCGTCCCAGCGACTGAGGGGCGCCAGCACCACGGGCATCGGGTTACGCGACATCGCGCACCTCCCGCAGGACCACGTTCAGGCCACCGTCATCGGTGAGTTCGACCCATCCGAGGTGCGCGTACTGGATCAGCCGCGCAGCGGGGTCGTCCCAGGGGTTGATCCGGAACCCGGTCTCAGCGCCCCAGATCGGGTGCGTGTCGATCTCGGTGACGCACTCGGTTCCGGCGTGGACGAGGACGAGGTTCGCGGGCGAGACCAGCGCGAGGTCGAAGCTGCCGTCCGCGTGGCGGGCCTTGCGTCGGTGCAGACGGCGGGGCCCCTTCACGGGCTTGCCGCACCACCCGCAGGTCCCACCGTCGCGGTCCCACACCAGTTCCTCTACGGCACGGTTCGGGATACCGCCGTGGTTGACCGGCGCTCCGGTGGGCTTGCGACGGATGCCCTCCAGCAGCTTGGCGACGGCATCGGCGGGGAGTGGATCGGTACCGGCTTCAGGGGTCGGGGGCGGTGGAGTCGGGCGCAGCCGCTCCGCTTCCAGCCGCCGCACCAGCGCGGCGATCTCGGGGTTCATCAGAGGTTCCTCCGAATCAGTTCAAAGGGGGTTAAGCCACGCCGCCGGACTGCTGAACCGCACGGTCCAAACGGGTGGGGTGGAAGCCGCGACCCAGAGGCCGACCGGACGTCGAAGACACACACCGCGCGCCCGCCTGCGCCCCACAGCCAAGGGCCGGGCACGGGACCGTCAGCGCCGCAGCCAACGCGTCCGCCGCATCCCGAGACCCCTGAGTCCGCGCCGCCCGATACTCCGCCGACGGCTGCGACCCCCGACGACCACCGCCGATCGCTGACACCTGCTTGCCATCCGCGATCCGCCGGATCGACTCCTGCAACTGCCGCTGGTAGTCCCGGGCATCCGGAGGCGGCGGCGGCAACGGCGTCCGGGACAGCCGCTCGTTCCGGATCGCTCGGACCCGCGACACGATGTCTGCGGGGCCGATGAACCGGCACGACTTCGCGAGGTCGGCGACCGCGGTTCGGGCGTCGAACGCGTCGATGTCGGCGAGGGCGTCATGCCAGGCGTCGGGCGTGTACTCGTCGATCTGCTGGTGGGGGAACAGGGCCTTGACGTAGCGGGTGAGGACCACGGTCTCGGAGGGGGTCATGAGGCACCGGCCTCTCGTGCTCGGGCACGCTCCATGGCGCGTGCGAACTGGTCGTCGGTGGCGCGCTGCCGGAAGTCGCGGGTGTCGCCGGAGGCGCCCACCGCACGCAGAACGGGGCGATGGTTCATGGTTTGGTTGACGACGCTGGGCAGCGTGGAGGGGTGGAGCCCCTTGGTCATCCACTCGGCGAGGCCACGCCGGATGTCGTCGGGGTCGATGCCTTCATCGAGCAGTTGTTTGATCTGCTTCGAGGTCTGGCCGATGACGTTGCTCGGGGGTCGCTTGACGCAGCGGTCGATCCACTCGGCGACGAGCGTCTGAGCGGTCGCTGGCTGCGGCGGTTCAGCCGCCCGTTCCGAAGGAACGGAAGGGGTGGGGGTGGGGGCGGGGGCCGCGCGCACGCCCGCGGAAGGTATCGGCAACCCTTCCTGGAACCCTTGGCGATACCCTTCGCTAGGGGTATCTACCTGCACGTTTGCCAGATTCTCGGGGGCGGAGGCACTTCGGACGGCCAAGGTGCGCGATTCGCTGGCGTGAGCCACTTCCGAATACCCTCCGGCAGGGGTACCGGGAACCCTTGGCGATACCCTTCCCGATACCCTTTCCGGGTCGGGGTTGGGCAGCGGCCCAAACGCAGCCCGAATTCGGTCGATGACTCCCGCAACCACCGCGCGGGTCTCCCCCTTCAACTCATCCAGCGGGAGCCGCTCCAGTTCCTTCAGGAGAGCCCACCGCAACGCCGGAGAGTTGATCTCAGCCGCGTCCTCCCCCATTCGGATCATCACCTTGGGCTGCTTCCACACGCCGTCGTTCTTGACGAGGGTGCGGATCAGCAACTCCTCGCTGTCGGCGTCCAGAACGACGAACCGCGCCTCCGCGAGCTCGTCCAAAGCCGCAGCCACGCTCACCTCCGTGAGCCCGGGAGCTTTGCTGGCCCACCGAGACAGGGTGATGTCGAGCAGGCCAGCGTGGGTGAGCCGGGGCTGGGAGAGGAGGAACAGGTACATCCGCTGGGCGGCCGGGGACACCGCCAGGAACTGTGTGTCCGTCCAGATGGTCGTGAGGATGCGACCGTGGTTACGCGCCATCGGGCACCTCGGTTCCCAGGACGCTGCTGACGGCCAGCTCAACCACTTCGGGAGAGTCGGGACCCGGCGGGCGAGGGTCGTTCAACTCCCACTCGCGGTAGGCGCGGTTCATGGCCTCCTGGCCGTAAGGGAAGCGGGAGAGGAACCGCTTCAGGGTTTCCACGTCCCGCCCCTCGCCCTCTCGGATCTCGGTGCGAGCCAGGTGCGCGGCGAGGATCATGACCTCATGCCAGTGGGCGTGCCACATGTCCGAGTCGGCCTCGGCCATAGCGCGGAAGTGCTCTACCTCGTCTTGGACGAACTGGGAGAGGTAGCGCATGGCCGCAGCGGTGGCGTTGATCGTCTCCTCGCTGGGGTGTCCCGGGTAGGCCGGTAGGTACCCGTCGATCTGTGGATCCTTGAGTCGGCCGGCATGGGTGGCCGCTTCGAGGATCTCCCAGGAGCTGAAGCCGCTGTCGATCGCACGCTGGACACTGCCGATGAAGGGCTTCCAGTCCTCCTCGGGGCTCCAGCCTTGGCAGTAGCGCACGGCTGCCGCGATGTGGAGGTTGTCCTCGCGGGAGATCTCCTCGTCCAACTGTTCGACGGCGCCCCTGTGGTGGATGTTGTGGAGGGGGTTCTCCACGGTGATGGCGCGTCGTTCGGCTGCCAGGACCGTGGGGCGGTCGCTGTACCAGTCGACGGTCATGCCGCGGACTGCGGTCCACCAGGTCTTGTCCTTGGCGTGCTCTCCGATCCGCCGGGGCGGATCGTTGGTGACGCCGACGTAGAGGAGTTGCCCTCCGTCGTCGTAGAAGCGGTACAGCGCTTGCTGCCTGGTCACTTCTCCCCCTTGCCGTTCTCGTTCGACCTCATCATCTCACCAATCTTTAAACTTTGGCAAGAGTGGTAAGATTGAACATGCTTTACAATCTCGCCATGGCCACGGACCCGGAACCGCAGATCGCAGACGACGGCGTGCAGGAAGTGCCGCTGACGATCGCGCGCCCCCTGCTGACCCGGATGATCGAGCAGGCTCGGGAGAACGGGCTGATGAGCGCCTTGACCGTTCGTGGGCGCCGCCGCATCTACCTCGTCACGCCCGAGTGTGTGGAACAGGCCCGGCGTGACCGGGAAGAAGTACGAGCGCTCCGCGAGGAAGTGACGCGTCTGCGCGACGCCTCCCCCGACGCTTGACGTGTTCACGCCGCCACCTGCAGACGTCCGGCCGACCGCTCCGCTGCGCGCCGGGTGAGCTGCCGTCGGCGTTCCAGGTAGCCCGCCACGATCAGCGGGGACCTCTCGCCCTTCTGGTAGCCCAACTGGCACAGGCGGAGTTCGTCCACCGTCATCTGCTGGGCGCGGCGCCGCATCTCGGCGTCCATCTCGGCGTCGGTCAGGTCGAGGCAGTCTTCTTCGAATGCGAACGGCGGTAGCCACCCCTGAGCCAGCGCGTTGGTGCGCACCCGTATGGCTTCGCTGCTCGTCGGTAGCGGCACCATGTGCAGTTCGCGGAAGAGGCTGGCCACGGCGTCGGCGATGTCGGCTCGGACCTGTGTGGTGCGGCCGCGGGCGATGTCCACGAGCGTGGATGGTGAGGCGTTCATCCGTTCGGCCTGGTGTCGGATGGACCAGCCGGCGGCGGCTAGAGAGCGGATGCGGCGCCGGGTCCCGTCCACGGGAATGGAGGGGCCCCCGAACCGTGTGCGCTTGGGTTGGGACGGTGCCGTGCGTGCGGGCGTGGGACGTGGTGGGGCGACCGTGAGGGGGATCGTGAGGATGCCTGCGGCGGTCCGAGGGAGGACGTTCTTGGGTGGGTTGTTGCTGGCCAGGTGGATGATCGCGACGTGGGTGAGTCCCGCGGCCCGCGCGATGCCCTTCTTGGAGTGGCCCAGGGTGAGCAGTTTGAGGACGTGGTTGCGGGTTGCGGTGGCGTCGGTGAGGCCCTGCCAAGTGCCGGCTTTGATGGCGTGGTAGCGGGTGGTGTCGTAGGCGGTCTGGGCCTGGTGGCACGGGCCGCAGGGGCAGCCTTGGCCGTAGGCCCAGCGGGTGCCGTGCTTGACGTTCACGGGTCCTCCCTTCTGGTCGTTGTGGCGGTGTTAGGCGGCGGCCTGTTCGGCCCAGTGGGTGGCGGTGGTGTAGGGGTGGCTCTCAGTTCCGCAGTCGAGGCACCGGAACACCGCGAGTTCGTCGCCGTCGCTGGCGGCGATGGTGTGGAGCAAATCGGTGGACCCGCAGTCGCAGGCGAACACCACGGCCGCGACGGGGTCGGCGCGAGTCCAGGGGCGCCAGGCGACGGGGGCGCCGTGGTGGTGGGTGTAGGTGGGCGCCGCGGGGAGGGCGGCGGTGGTGGTGGTCATGCTGCGGTCTCCTCGGCTTCGTGCTGGGGGTTGGTTTGGCGGTGGAGTTTGCGGCGTTCTCGGGGTGGGAGGCCGGCGCGGATGCCGAACTCGATGTCGCCAAGGGCCAGAGCCTCGTTCAGGCATTCGGCGCGGACGGGGCACTGGGCGCAGATCCGTTTGGCTGCTCGGATGCGGCGCTTGTCTTCGGGGTCCGGGTAGAACCGGCTGGTGGGCAGACCGGCGCAGGCTGCGCGGTCCCACCAGTCGTCGGGCTCCCGGTCAGTGGCCATGGACCACCGCGCCGCTCAGGTCATGGATGCGGAGCACGAGCCGGGTGGGCTTGTGGGGCTCGCCGAGGACGAACGACACCTTGAGCAGGTGGTTGGCGTCGTCGTCTATCAGCACGCCTGCGTCGACGATCCCGTCGATCGCGGCTTTCACCGATGGCTGCCAGTTGTGGGGGTCGCGGCGTTGTTTGCTGCCGGGCTGGATCTCGGCGGTGATCTCGACTCGGTCGAGGGTGGGGATCTTCGCGGCCTTCGCGACCCATCCGGCGGCTTCACGGATGCCCTTGGTGAGCTGGGCTTGCTTCCGCCGGTGGAGGCGGCTGTTGGAGTTCAGCAGCTTCACATCGGTGGGGATGGTGACGGTGTAGGTGGTCACGCCGCACCTCCGAGGCGGCGAGCCGACTCGTCCTCGCAGCGCAGGCACGGGACCCCGCTGTAGTGGCCTTGGCAGTGGTCCATCCACAACCGGTGGGGCACGTCCGAGCCCGGGCAGTGCGGGCCCTCAGTGCAGTCGGGCCCGTCGACGTGCAGCACGATTTTCCCGGGGCAGCGCAGCCGCCAGCGCCGCCGGTCGGGGTCCACGGCGACCCACCGCTTCTCGTAGGCGTCGGCGGACCCGGCGCACCTCTGCCGAGTGTGGAAGACCACCTCAGGGCCGCCGGGCAGGTCGAGGTTGTCGCCGTCGAAACGGATCGACTTCTGCCTGCTGGTGACGGGCTCTCCGCACTCCCAGCAGCAGCCCGGCAGGATCGACTCAGCCCGCTCCAGCTCTTTCTTCGCCTCGGCGGCACGGGCGTCGAACTCAATCTCCCTGCACGGGTACAACTCCCCGCAGACCGAGCACACGGGGTAGTGCTCGGGCAGCACATACCAGCGCTCCACGTCGCGGGTCCGAACCTGGTGCAGCGGCCCCTCGGGGAGAGGCTGGAGCACGATTTGGTGCGGCGTGGACTGGCGGCGGATCTCGCGGATCTCCGAGCTTGACGGGATCTTCCACGTTGCCCATTGAGCGGTCTTGCGGGCGACGTGCTCGCGTTCCGCGTCATTCCATTCGTGGTCGGCGAGTGCACGCACCTCAATGACGCGCCATGCTCGGCGCTTGAGCCCGATGATGGAGCCGACGGGTGGAGTGATGTTGCAGTGTGGGGTGGCGCCTGCGGGGGTCCAGCGGTGGGGGTCGAAGCGGAAGTGCATCATGTCGCCCCCTGCCAGAGGGTGATGGGGTGGGCGTGGGTGCGGCGGTCCGTGGACGGCACGTAGCCGATGCGGACGATCAGCCCCCGCTTGCGGGCAGCCATGAACCGGGCACCCATCAGGGCCGAGCGGACGTCGGGGAGACGGTCCCGGATGTCGTTCGCGCTGAACGGCTCACCTCGTTCAACGCGCTCCCTGATCGCTTGGTCGATGACGGCGGAGTCCCAACCGTCGGTGTCGGCGTCCTCGGCGAGGGCGATCCCGGCGTCGCGGGCTGCTCTGGCGGCGGCGAGGTCGGTGGTCATCGGGTTCCTCCGTTCTGTTCGGGGTGGGTGGTGCGGGCCGACCCCCGAGACGGCCCGCACCACCTTTGGGGGCCGCGCTGGGCGGTAGGCGGGTCCGCCCGGCGCGTGGTCATGGGGTGATCCCGAGGACGTTCGCCAACGCGATGCCGATCAGCACGAAGATGAGCGCGGCGACACGGTTGGCGGTCAACTCCCAGCTCGGGAGGGTGCGGCGGGTCATGGCTGCCTCCGGTGGCGTTCGCAGTTGCAGGTGGTGGGGCGTGGCCCGTGGATGAGGCGGCGGATGGTGACGGCGGCGATGACCGCGCCCGCGATGGTGAGGGCGGCGAGTTCGGGGCCGATTAGCCACAGCAGGGAGGCGTCCATCAGGCCACCTCCTCGCCGAACAGACCGGGCTGCTCGGTCGGCGCGGTCGCGGGGCGCGGCGGTAGCGGCGCAGCCTTCTTGCGGCGCCTAGCGGCTTTGGTTTGGATCCTGGCGATGATCTCCTCGTGCAGGAGGCTGTCCTGGAGGAGCACCCGCTTCGTGGTCTTCGCGGCCGCCTTCTTCTCTTTCTTCTTGGCCCTGCGCGTCGTCTTCTTCGGCTGCTCGGCCGCGGCCTCGGCGTCGACGTAGATCGGGCCGGGGTTGTAGATCTCGGCGAGGCGGGGGTGGAGTCGGGCGTACTCCTCCTTGCTGACCTTGCCGAGCAGCAACGAGTCGCCGACGGCGATGCGCGGCACGAAGGCCGGGATGGCGTCCAGGCGGCGGGAGCGGATCGCGCCGGCCTGGTGGAGGAGGTCGCCGATGCGCACGACCACACGGAGCCGTGCGACGGCGGCGGTGAGCGGGTCGAGTTCGCAGCCGTCGACTCCGGCGATGATTCGGCGCGCCGCCTCCAGGGGCTGCACGGGCCGCCAGCCGGTGACGGCGTGCGGGGCGCCGCCGCGGCTGGGGCTCGGGAGACGGCCGGTGGTGTAGAGCTCCCACAGGGTCTCCACGGTGCGGATCAGAAGATGCCCGGTGCCGCAGCAGGGGTCCGTCGTGAGCAGGGTCTCGTCGCGGAACTCGGCCGCGGCCGGGTACAGGGTGCGGTAGAGCAGGAAGTCGGCGATGAAACACGGCGACTGGGCGAGCGCGAAGCCCTTGCGGCGCTCAACGGACACCAACTGCAGCAGGTCACCGACCATCCACCCGGTGATCGAGCGGGGAGCGTCGCCATCGGGGTCGGGGTAGGCGAGGCTGGGGGCGGTGGTCCACCACTCCAGCAGCCGCTCCAGCGCGGCGTCGGAGGGCTGGTGGGCGCGCAGCGCGGTGCTGTAGCGGGGGTCGAGCAGGCACTCGGTGGCCGGATGCACGCACAGCGAGGCGATGGACATCGCCAGCCAGCCGCCCGCGGTGACCGGCACCGTGCGTCGCACCGCCTCGCCCTCGGCGCGCAGCACCGGGTCGATCAGGGCGTGGTCCTGCGCCCAGGCCAGCAGCGCGGTGTAGTACACCCACGCCACCGCGCTGGGCCGCACCTCCAACACCCGGTAAGTGGTGGCGCTGGGCCCGCCGGCGATGTCGTCGGCGAAGACGTCCACGAACCGGCGCAGCCCCTTCACCAGCTGCTTCTCGTCGGGGGTCATGCCGCCTCACCGTCCGCTCCAGGGCGTGGATCGGGAGCGGGGCGTGACTTGCCACGCAGCAGGGCGCTGGCCGTGTGGGTGGAGATGCCGTATTCGGCGGCGATCTCTTTCAGCAGGGCGCCCTCCGCCCTGCGGGCGCGCATCTCCTCCAGTTGGGATTCGGTGATCCGGGGCCGGCCGCGGTTGTCCAGGGGGATGCGCACGCGGTTGCGTCCGCGCTTGTGCCTGCGCGGCGTCTCCCCCTCGTACCACAGGGCGGCGAACCGGCTCCGCGCCCGAACGAGCTTGTCCTTCAGCCCTGCGGGGGTGACCCCGAGCGCCGCCGCCAGGTCCATGTCCTCGCGGTCCTGCAGCATTGCGAGTCCCAGCAGGACGTCCCGGTCGCCGTCCGTCAGCGTGGGCCAGATCTGCCACAGCGCCATGCGGTCCACCACGCCGCTCTCGTGCGACCCGGTCACGGTCGACGACGCGTCCCAGTAGGCCACGTAGGAGGGCCGTGTCTCACCTTTGCTCGTGCGGCCGTACAGGCGCGTGGCGGCCTGTTCTGCCACCGCCATCGCACGCCAGCCGCCCGTGACCAGGTCTCGGGGAGTCGGCCGCTCCTGCGCGGCGTAGAGGGCGTCGATGACTCCGTCGCGGGCGGCCGTGTATCGGTCGATGAACGATCCGACGTGCGCGAACAGGCTTCGTCGCACAGCCAGCCGCGCCAGCCGGTCGATGTCGAGGATGTTGTAGCCCCACCGCACCGAGTGCACGTCGTCGGCTGGCGGCTCCTCCTCTTCGGCGGCCGGGGGCCGCCCCCACCAGGACCACGCCTCGTCGTCGGGCTCGTAGTAGGACAGCTGGGTCACAGCAGGTCACCCCCGTCGTGGAGGCGTTCGTGCTCACGGATGATCCGTCCGCCTCGGAGGTCGATCTCGACCATGTCGACCTCGTGGCCGGTGAAGAAGCGGCGCCACTGGCGGTCCCTGTAGACGCGCTTGGTGTGGCGGGTGAGGGGCCGGGCGGCCACCGCAGCCGAAACTGCGGCGGCCACCACGACAGCGGCGGGGATCAGGCGGCGGAGGTCACCCATCGGACTCACCGCCGAGTAGGTGCGTGAAGTGGCCGGTCTGGTCGGTGATGTGGTGGCCGCCGGCAAGGGCGGAGCGGATCGCCAGTTCCATGACGCTGAGGCGGTTGGTTTCCAGGTAGCCATCGGGAAGGTCGGCGCGGTATCGGCGGCCTTTGCCGTAGCGGCGCCACCGGATGGTGATCTGGTCAGACATTGGGGGTCTCCTCGGGGAGGTCAGTGACACGCCAGCAGGTGTCAGGGCCGCAGATCAGATGGCCGCACGGCACACCGGCGTCAGGAACGAGGCGGTAGATGGTCGGCGATGCCTGGACGACGGTCGCGGGGACGGAGAACGGCACACCGCCGGACTCACCGGTGACAAGCACGTGGTGGCCCACCAGAGGGCGGAGATCGGTCACCGTCCGGCCCTCCCCTGGGTGTCGTCGTCGGGGCTGTCGGCCCAGTGGTGGTCGGAGTCGCGGAGCCATTCCCGGAGCCGGGTGAGGGCGTCGTCCAAGACCCCGTAGCGGCCGAACAGAAGGTCGGCGAAGAAGCGGAGACGGCTCATGACGCCCCTCCGTCCTCGGCCGCGCCCATCTGCTCGGCGAACCACCGGTCCCACGCCTGACGGTTGAAGGGGCCAGCCGCCACCCAGTCCGCCTTGGCCTTTTCGATGGCCTCAGCACGCCAACCCCGGCGGAAGGGGCGCTCCATGCGCTCCCCATCAGCCCAGGAGTCGCCACAGCCGCAGCACGTCACCCGCGCGCCGTACCAAGCGGCGGTGCGGATGGAGAAGCGGCGACGCCGCTTGCAGGTCGGGCAGTACTGGACGGTGCGCCGTAGGAACTCCGACGGCCGACAGATGATTAGAGACGTGCTCATGACGCACCTCCTCGGGCGCGGGCCAGCAGGCTGCCCAGCGCCAAGTAGAGGCGGTCCTCCATGGCGGCGACCTCGGCCAGAGCGGTCCGGTCACCAGCACCCAGCTCGACGCCGTCCAGCAGCTCAGTGAGCGCAGCCAGCCGCTCCGATCGGGTGATCGTCCAGAAGTCCGTGCCCGCCGGAATGCACAGCCAGGGGACGGGGGCGTCGGCGAGAGGGCCGACCGGGAAATCGATGCGGGTCATCGCGACTCACCGCCTGCGGTCCGGTAGGCGACCGGGTAGCGGGTGCGCATCTCGCGCAGCGTCTCCGGGACGGTCTTGATGCGGGTCGGGTCTTCGGCTAGTACTCCCAGCGCGCCGAGGATGACGCTGGTCCGGGTCCGCCGCAGGTCCAGTTCCGCCTCGCGGGCGTCAGGGTCGCCGTAGGGGGCTCGGGGGACGTCGACGATGTCGATGATGGCTTTGGCTAGGGCGCGGATGTCTCGTTGGGTAGCGGCCATCAGGCGGCCCTCCCGGCGGTGTTGGGCTCGGTGTCATCCGGCCCATCCGGACGCTCGGTCAGGCGGCGGAGACGCCGCGCAGCGCGGCGAGCCGCAAGGTCCAGCACGGTCGCCTTCTCGGGCCGGTCGGCGATGTCGGCTTCCACCGCGGCGATCGTCAGCCCCTCCACGGCGGCGCGCATGACCTGCACACCCGAGGGCTCGGTGGTCGCGCTCACCGGGACTCACCGCCTTCGTGCATGTGGCGGGGGCACATCTCCTGTGTCACCTGCACGGTGAGTGTCGGGTGCGGTGCGTCCCCGGAAATGGCGTCACGCCATTCGTCATCAGTGGCGCAGTACATGCACACCTGGTCTGTGCGATGCACAAGACGCATGGTCCGCACGAAGTCCCGGACTTTGGCCATCGAGTCGGATTCGATAGCTTGCAAGCGCCGGATCTCCACCCGGAGTGGTGCCAACTCGGCTGCCACGTACTGATCGAGTGCCTGGAAGAATTCCACCGCGCTGTCATGATCCAGCAGTTCTACGGACAGGAATCCGAGCAGGCTGTCACGCAGGTCGCTGCGGTCAGGCCAGTCGCAAGTCTCGCTTTCCTTTTGGCGGGCATCGCGGTGATAGCCCAGGTGTAGCGGGGAGCGGTCGCAGTCGTGGGTGTGCTCCTGGTTGGGACACGGGACTCCGCACCGCGTTCGGTCGGTAGACAGCTCTGGGATGATGTTGTTCACGATCCCGATCTCCTTCTCTTGCAGGGTTGTGTGTCGGGGTCCAGGGACCCCCGCCGGCGGCTACCGGCGGGGGTCCCGCAATGTCACGGGGATGGGTCAGCGCCCACAGCCACACGGGCAGGCGCAGGGAGCCCGTTCAGGGCGTCGCGGATATGGGAGACCGTGCAGTCGATCAGCAGCGTCGCCGTCTCCACCACACCCCGACCAGGCGAAGGGTTCGCGGTGAGCAGCTGGATGAGCAGGGCGAGATGCATCCGGGCCCGCTCAGCATCACGAACCGAACCCGCCGTCAGGCTGCCGTCGCCCCAGTAGAGGCGGTGGGCGAGCAGCAACGGCGCCGGAGCCTCCGCCTGCCACTCCTCCACCGACAGCGACGGTGTGCCGCCGACCACCGGCAGCATCCGCACACCGTCACCAGCCCGCGCGAACCACCCGTCGGGGCCAGCGGTCCAGGTGTCGCCCGGCTGCGGCGGCCACCCCGGCGTCATGACGCACCGCCAGGGGCAACCGAGTCGACCGGCTGACCCGCCAGCCACGCCGCGTCCTGCTCCGGGGTCAGCTGCAGCGGCCGCTCCACATGCTCGTGATGGCCCTCGGCCACCACATCGCTGTAGCCGTCCTCACCTGGCAGCGGAGGCGCTTCCACAGCGGCCACCTCGACCACAGGCGCCTCGACTGGGGCGCCTTCGGTTTCCTTCGGAGCAGCCGACTTGCGGCGGGCCGTGCGCTTCGGCTGCGCCTCAACGACCGTGCCCTCGCCGCCCTCGTCACTCAGCTCTTCACTGGTGTAGGAGATGCCACCCAGGGCGTCAGGGGCGATGAGCCTCGCCAACTTGCCGGTGGCGCGGGCGACGAGCATGTCACCCGGGTACTTGCGCCAGTTGTCCTTACCGAGGAGGTTCGCCTTGCGGGCGTCGTCGGCCGACCACTCCACCGTCGTCCACGACTGCGCGCCCTTGCGGCGCCCCTTCACTCGGCACCGGGTCGACGTCAGTTCCTCATAGACGATCTCGTGGCCGGCGGCCAGCAGCCGCGACCGCATCAGCTCCGACGACATCGAGGGCCGTCCGTCGATCACGTGGATGTGCTGCAGGCTCGTCATCGGCCCCACACCCACCTCGCGACCGGCGAAGATCGCCGCTGCCACCGCCGGGGCGTTGCCCCGGAGTTGCTTGGGGACGAACTGGGTGTCGGCGATGGTCTTGGCCAACTTGAGGATGTCTGTGGCGACATGCACCCAGCCGTCGACGATGTCGCGGGACTCACGGGTAGCGATCTCGTTCATGCGGCAACCCTTCGGGGAGTCGGGCGCAGCGAGTCGCCCTTCAAGTCAGTGGCAGAAGCGCGGAACTCGGCGACCTGGGCGACGTAGAGGAACGCCCGGAACTGGTCGGGCCCGGCGGTGAATCGGTAGAGGTCGTAGCCGTCGGAGCGCACCCACACCACGGCGGTCTCGTCCACCACGGGCATGGGCTGCTCGGCGCCGTCCGCATCGAGATAGAACTCGGCGTACCGGTAGGCGGCCAGCTGGAGGGCGACCTCACCGAAGGGGCCTGACCTGTTGGTCTTGATGTCCAGCAGCCAGCGGCGGCCGTCCATGTCCGCGACGAGGTCAGGGGTGCCTGCGTAGTTGTGGCGGCGATTGAACACTGGTCGCTCGACCAGCACCGGGGCGGGTTCCCACTCGTCCAGGAATCGCACGTAGGAATCGACGTGGCCAGCCAGCGACTCGGGGACTTCGATCTCTTCCCCTGCGGTGAGGCGTTCGGCGAGTTTGTGGACCTCGGTGCCCCGGTTCGCGGCCTGGTCCCGGTCGGCTCGGTGGGCGCCCTGGATGGCGGCGATGCGCTTGCTGGGTGGCAGGGTGGCGAGTTCGTCCCAGCGGTCGACGGCGTAGTTGGCGGCGGTGCGCGCCGCCCAGTCGATCAATCCGGGTTTGGGGAGGCCCTGTCCGATGAGGGTCGTCACTCCTCGGGACTTGTGGCCGTCCAGCATGTAGTAGTGGCCACGGCCAGCGTTCTGGCGGCGGGTCTGCGGCGCTCCCATCACGCCACCGCGCCGAGGTTGAAGTCCGCCGCCGCCCGACGCTCGGCGTCCGCGACCTTCCAGCGGCTCTCCGCCAACGCAGCCTCAGCGCCGTCCGCGCGGCGCGCCTCCTGCTCCAGAGCGTCGATCAGATCCCGCAGCAGCCCCAGCCGCACGGGCACATCCGGGTCAGCGTCCTCGTGGTAATCGTCGCGCACCGCGATGGCCTCTTCGAGGGCTTCGCCGATCTCACGGGCGGAGAGTTGGGTGTACTTGGTGTTACCGTTGTTCACGGTCCCGATGCCTTCCTTCTTGGGTTGAGTGGTTCGGGATCAGCCGCCCCGCCAGTCGCAACCTGGTGGGGCGGACGCATCTCAGGCGCTCATACGCCGCGGCGGACTCGGCACCAACCGGATCCGCTGGCCGCCCGTCGACTCCGCAGCTGCAGCGCCAGACCGCCGCCGACGCCTCGACGTCCTCTCCCGCTTCTCCGCAGCCGGCGTCGGATCGGCAGCGCGCGGGACAGCCGTCTGCTCCACCAGGTCCGCGATGTCCTCGGCGGTGAAGACGATCCGTCGGCCGTCTCGGTGGTGCGCTACTGTGCGGCGTTGCGCGCGCTTGCGGAGGGCGCCTGGAGTGGTACCGGGTAGGAACTCGTCGCAGACCTGCTCTGGGGTCCACACGCGCGGCGGGGTCATCGGGCGTCCTCGTCGCGGTTCGGGATGAGGAAGTCGCCGTCGCGGCAGTCGAGCACGTCTACGTCGATGAGCCGCAGGTAGAGCTTTCTGGACGGCTGGCGGACGCCGCGCATGATGCGCTGGAGGTGGCCGTGGGACCAGCCGACGTCAGAGGCGAGCCGTTCGACGGATCTGTAGCCCCGCGCCTTGACCCGGGCGCGTAGTGCGTCCTTGTCGACGGTGTAGTTCCGCATGGATCAACCGTGGCACAGGTTTGGCCCAAGTTCTAGCGTTTCAACCAAATTTTCTTGGTCCAAATTCGGTCACAACCGCAGGTCTGAGACGCGTGACGGTCAAGTTACCTAGAGCTGCGACCCCCTTACTTGGCCTAAATTTGGGCCAAAGACGGTAGGCTGCCCGACGTGAGCGCGAACCCGCACGGCTCCCCGCCGGTACCGCCGAACGCCACGTCGTGGTACACGGACCCTCAGCACGCCCGACTCGACGGATACCTCGACCAGCGACGCCGACAACTCCACCTGCAGTGGAAGGACCTCGCCAAGAAGGCCGCCCTCAGCGACCAGGGCATCCGCGAACTCCGCAAAGGCAAGACCCAGCCCCGCATCCCCACCATGCGCGCCCTAGAGGACGAACTGGGCTGGGAACGCGGCAGCATCGACGCCACCCTCGCCGGAGGCGAACCCGCCATCGCGTCCCAGGACGGTCAGGCGCCCACGCCGGCAGACGGCAATCGCCTGCTGGCGGACGCATTCGCGCCCCTCGACACCGCCCCGTCGGCGCCCCGCATGGCCATCCGCCGGGTAGACCTCCACGGGAAGCTCGTCGAGCGCGTCGACCAGATCTGGGAGAAAGACGACGCCGGCCTGCACTGGGTGTACGTCGCGCGGTGGGACGGCGACCGGCAGGTGGCGGTCAGCAAGCATCCCGTGCTCGACGGGCGCACCCCGCGCGACGTGGAGCGTGCGATCCAGGACGGTCTGGATGAGTACGAGCGTAAGGTGGCGGGTTTCGATGCGGGTGTGTAAACCCGCGCCGGTTTCGGACGTCTAGTACCCCGCCGTCCGAATTTAGGTTAGGAAACCCAAAGATCAGCTACGTTCAGTTACTTTGGAGACGCCAATCGGCAACCAGTTCGATCTTTGCCTGTGATCCACTTCCCACCTGCCGTTTTGCCCCTTAATGTGAAGCATTCGAGGGGGAGATCGCAATCGGAGGAGGGGCCCAGTGGCGCTAGTGGCACCCAGGGGAAAGCACGTTGTGTCACGACTTCCGGTCAGGAAGATCCGGCCGGACATCCGGGCGTATCCGGCGGACTGGCAGGAGTTGGCGACTGAAGCCGCCCTCGTGTTCGACTTCGTCCCCCACCTAGAAGAACCCATCATGATCGTCGACCCGATCCCCGGCCTGTGCGTCGCCCAGCTCCGCCGCGGCGAGCGCCTAGGGCCCATCCTCAGGCACTTCGACCTCCTCGCTGAGTGGAAACAGGCCCTCTACACCATGGAATGGGGCTGCCCCGCGGGCGCCACGGTCGAGTTCGCGCTGGACATGTTCGGCCGCGACTACCGGGCCGAACCCGACGCCGCGCCACCCTGGATCCAGCAGTGGAGTGGCTGCATCGACCTGCGGAAACTCACACGCGCCCGCCTGAACTAGCCCACTCCCCTACCATCCCCCAAGGGGGCGCGACCTCGCCGCGCCCCCTGCACGCATCCCCCGGCAGACAGGACCATCATGAGGCCCTACGTCGAGAAGCGCGGCGCCAAGTACCGTGTCCGAGCCCGAGGCGACGACGGAAAACTCATCCCGCTCGGATCCGGCTACGACACCGCCGAAGACGCTGAGCAGGCCGGCTGGGAAGCGATCATCGCCATGGGTCGCAAGGAGTGGGTCGACCCCCGCAAGGGCGACACCACGCTGCACGAGTGGGCCGAGGCGTGGCTCCCCGCGCAAGACGTGCGCCGCTCCACCCTCGACCAGTACGGGTACCTGATCCGCACCTTCATCCTCCCCTTCTTCGGCAGCCGGTCCCTCACCTCCCTCGCGGAGGCCGACAACGAGATCAACGCCTGGGAGAAGCAGGTCGCCACCAAGTACGCAGCGTCCACCGCCGCAGCCGCACGCGCCCGCCTAGCCACCATGCTCGGCGACGCAGCCAAACGCCGCCTCATCGCCCGCAACCCCGCCGAGCGGCAGCGTGGACGCGGACGCAAGGGCGACAACCGGCTGGAGGACGCGAAGGAGGAGGCGTGGACCGACCCGCTGGGCGCCCTCCTGATCGCCGAACGCGCCGCGCTCCTGACGGGCCGCGACGATGAGTTCGTCATGCTCATCACCGACGCCTACACGGGGATGCGGTTCGGTGAGCTGATCGGCCTGGAACGCCAATACGTGCGGCTGTCGCAGATTCGCGTGGAGTGGCAGCTCTACCAGCTCAACTCAGGGGCGATCATCCGCACGCCCCCCAAGGACGGGTCGCGCCGCAGCCTCGACATCCCGCCGTTCCTGTCCGACCTGCTCTCCCGCCAGCGCCAGGCCAACCCGGGACCAGCAACGCAGAGCCGCGAGATCTGTGCGTGCGTCAAGGACATGGAACCCGGCGAGTTCGGCCACCCCGTGGACGTCCACCTGTTCCGCGGGCCCGCGGTGTCGCGCCCCCGCCTCGGAGCGGTGCCGATGTCGGAGGTCGCCCGGATCGCTGGTGTGTCAGCCACGACCGTCTCCAACGTCTTCAACCGCCCCGACATCGTCAAACCCGAGACGGTCGCCCGCATCCGGCAGATCATGAAAGAGGTCGGGTTCACCGGCCAACAGACGCAGCAGACCCACAGTCCGCACTGGCGGCGCGACGGGTTCCGCACCTGGGTCATGACGCCGGCCACCGAGGGCCGGTATCCCGCCAAGGGGAAGCACCCGGCCCATCCCGTACCGGTCATGGACGGGGTGCCGGTGCGCGGCCGAGGGGCGTCCAAGCGCGCCACCGAGTCCTGGCTGCCCATCACGCCCGGCCTCACCGTGCACGGCCTGCGCCACTCCCACAAGACCTGGATGCAGGAGGATGAGATCCACCAGATCCTCCAGCACGACCGGCTCGGCCACGAGATGGACGGCATCGGCGCCACCTACACCCACGTGACCCCGGCGATGCGCAGGAAGCTGCTGGATGCGCTGACCCGGCGGTGGGAGGACGCGTTGAGGCGGCGCGCGCAGTTGTGGCCGCGGTCGCGGGTGGTGATGCTCGACGGTCTGCTGGAGTCGTACCGGTCGGCGTATCGCCGGTATCGGACGGTCGTCGACCTGTGCGGTGCGCAGATCATTTCCCATTCTGTTCCCAGTGGGCATGGAAAAGCCCACCACCCTTTCCAGGTGGCGGGCTTTTGACCTGCTGCTTTCCTGTCGGGATGACAGGATTTGAACCTGCGACCCCTTGACCCCCAG
>NZ_PVZC01000019.1 GCF_003002095.1 Allonocardiopsis opalescens
ACACCCGGTCACGTTCCGATCCCGGTCAGTTAAGCCTGCCAGCGCCGATGGTACTGCCCCCGAAGGGGGGTGGGAGAGCAGGACACCGCCGAACAAACACAATAAAAGGCTCGCCCTTCGGGGCGGGCCTTTTATGTTTGTGCGTCCTTTGCGCCTTCCCGGGTTCAGGGCCGCTGTTCCGCGCCGCCTTCCGTCGGCCGTGCTCAGGTGGCGTCCGCGGGTGCGTCGAGTGCGGTGGCGAGCAACCGGCTGAACTGCTCCAGTTCGCGCGGTGTCAGGCGGGCGAGCGGGGTCACCTTCAGCGCGGCATCGATCACCTCGGCCCGCACGCGCCGCCCCTCGGGCGTCAGGGTGACCACGCGCGAGCGGCGGTCGTTCGGATCGACCGAGCGTTCGACGAGTCCGCGCTCGGTG
Organism: Allonocardiopsis opalescens; assembly: GCF_003002095.1. Classification (GTDB taxonomy): domain Bacteria; phylum Actinomycetota; class Actinomycetes; order Streptosporangiales; family Streptosporangiaceae; genus Allonocardiopsis; species Allonocardiopsis opalescens. The sequence goes on from NZ_PVZC01000019.1 coordinate 415, forward strand.
AGCTGGTTCATCACGAAGCTGAGATTGGGACTGTTGCAGAACAGGCGGCCCGCCACGGTCTTCATCGACGGTGCCGGCTCGTCCGGGTCGATCGCCCACAGGGCCTGCGCGGTCGCGTAGGTCAGCCGGTTCGCGGCCAGGGCCTCCGAGAGCAGTGACTCCGACTGCATGACGAGCGACTGGCTCGCCACCACCGCCACTTCCAACGCGCTCCGTGCCATGGCTCCAGGGTAGCCCGCAAAGCTTCGAGACTCGAATCATGTGTTAACTTCAAGTCTCGAACTATTTTGGTGACCTCGGAGGGCTGCTCCCCATGGACGACTACGCAGGCTCGACGGCCCTGATCACCGGCGCGTCGAAGGGGCTGGGAGAGGCTTATGCGCGTGAACTCGCGGCGCGCGGAGCGGACCTGGTGCTGGTGGCGCGGTCCGCGGACGCCCTTGAGCGGGTGGCGCGGCAGATCCGGACGGAGCGGGGCGTCCGCGTCGATGTGATCGCGGCCGACCTCGCCGACCGTTCCTGCGTCGACGCGCTGCTGCGCGAGATCGACAAGGACGGTCGCCCGGTCGACCTGCTGATCAACAACGCCGGAATCGGCGCGGTGGGGCCGTTCCTGGACGAGCCGCTGGGGCCCAACCTGGGGTCGATCGACCTCAACGTCACGGCCTTGGTCGCCCTCGTGCATGCGATCGGCGGCCGGATGCGGGCACGGGGGCGCGGCGGCATCATCAACGTGGCCTCCCTCGCCGCGTTCCAGCCGATGCCCTTCCAGGCCACCTACGCCGCGAGCAAGGCCTTCCTCCTCTCCTTCACCGAGGCGCTCGCCGAGGAGCTTCGCGGCACCGGCGTCCGCGTCATGGCGGCCCACCCCGGTCCCGTCGACACCGGGTTCTTCGACGCGACGACAGCGGAGATCGACCCCCAGGCCGATTCGGCCGAGAGCGTCGCCGCCAGGACGCTCGACGACTTCACGCGCGGCCGGACGAACTCCTATCCCGGGAAGGCGTCGCGCCGCCTCAGCACCCTGGCGCCCCGCGTCCTGCCGCGTGCCGCGGTCGCGCGCCTCGCCGGCGACTTCAACCGCAGAGCGGGGCTGGCCGGAGCGCGGAACAAGGCGGCCGGCCGGACCGAGGGCAGGTGATGAGCCCCCGATGCGATCAGCGGACGCCCCTGATCGGGGCATCGGGGTCGCGCCGCGCGGATCGGTGGCAGCAGGGGCTGAGCCGTGCTCGCGGCCCGGCGCGATGACCCGGCGTCCGGACGGCCGCTCACCGGGTCGGCGGCCTTCGCCACCGTCCCCGCGGTCGTGGACCGGCCGCCGGGTTCGGCTGGACCCTGTTCGCGGCGCTGTCGTGGGCGTGGTCAGCGCCGTCCGCCGTCGGGCAGCAGGCGGCGGATGTGCGCGTCACCGTCGGCCGCGCGGCTGAGCGGGGCGAGTGGAAGGGGCCGCGGGTCCGCGTCGGCGGTGCGGCCGGCGATGACCAGGCTGCGCACCGCGGCGACGAGCCGGTACAGGCTGAGCCGGTCCACCAGGTCGGGCGGTGCGAAGGCGGCGGGGTGGCTCTCGGCCAGCAGCCGCAGCACCTCGCGGGTGTCGGCCGTGCGCCACGCGGGGGTGCCGAGATTGTCGCGCAGGTACGGTTCCAGCTCCAGGTCGGCCGGGCCGAAGCGGACCCATTCGAGGTCCAGCAGCGCCACCACCTCATCCTCGTGCCAGAGCGCATTGCCCGGGTGGGCGTCGCCGTGCAGGCAGCCGATGCCGGCCGGGGCGGATCCGGCGGGCGGTGCGGACAGGGGGTCGGTGCGGGTGAGGCCGTGCAGGCGCTCGGCCACCCGGTCCAGCAGCGCGGCCGGCACGCCGTCGATGCCACGGGCGGCGTCGAGGAGGCGCAGTGCGCGGTCCAGCGGGAGGGGCACGATGTCGGCGCCGATCACGTCCGTGATGCCGTCGAGCCGGCGGGGCGCGGTCAGCAGCTCCACGACCTGGGCGGGGAACCGGTGCTCGTGCAGGAGGGCCAGCGCCGCGCCGAGCCGGTGGACGGCGGCCCGGCGCCGCGCGGCCGTCAGGGTGTGCCAGACCTCGACCAGGGGGACGCCTTCGACGGCGCGGGTGAGCTGCCAGGCGAGTTCGCCGTCAGAGCCGGCGTCGAGGACTTCCGGATAGGGGAAGCCCGGTGGGAGCGCCGCGGCGACCGCCGCCTCGCGCCGGAACCGGGCCAGGTCGCCGCGCCAGCAGACGCGCAGGACCGTGCCGCCGATCCGCCAGGTGTCGTTGGAGTCGCTGGGCAGCGGCACCGGCTCCGCCGCCGGCGCCCGCACCGAGGGGAGTACGTGCGCGAGCCGTGCCGTCCGGGTCGTCGGCGGTATGGCGGTTCACCTCCTGGACGGGGGCGGGGCGCGGAGCCCTGCTTCGTGGCGAGCGTATCCGAGGGTGGGACGGTTGATATAGCAACGCTAGACAGAGTCGTCAGTTCAATATAGCGTAGCTATATTCGACCATCGAGGAGGCCGCCATGGCGACCGGCACCGCGACCGGAATGTCCGAAGACCAGATCGACGAAGCGCTCCAGCAGCTGGCGCGGCAGGTCTCGTACCCGCTGCGCTCCCCGGTGCTGCGCACACCGGAGGACCTCGGGCTCGACTACGAGGACGTCACCTTCCCCTCGGCCGACGGCGTGCCGCTCGAAGCGTGGTACATCCCGTGCCCGGGCTCGGAGAAGCTGGTGATCGCCAACCACCCGCTGAACTTCAACCGCTACGGCTACCCCTCGCACCTCGACCCCTGGCGGTCGTTCGGCGCCGCCGGCGGAAACACCTTCGAGGTGGACTACATGGCGGACTACCGGATCCTGCATGACGCGGGCTACCACGTGCTGACCTACGACTTCCGCAACCAGGGCCAGTCCGGGGCGGGGAACGGCGGCGTCGGCGGCCAGGGCTTCATGGCGCGGGACGTCGTCGGCTCCCTGCGCTTCGCGCGCTCGGACGCACGGACCCGGGGCCTGGCAATCGGCCTCTTCAGCCGCTGCCAGGGCGCGAACGCCTCCATGTACGCGATGCACCGCAGTCCTGGGGAGTTCGCGGACGTCCGGTGCATGGTCGCCCCGCAGCCGCTGTCCGTGCATGCGGCGCTGGCCCGCGCGCTGGAGTCGATGGGCCTGCCGGAGCGGCTGGCGCAGGCGGAGCGCGAGATCCAGCTGGTGAGCGGCCTGACGCGCGAGGTGACCACACCGATCCGGGCGGCCGGGTCCGTACGCGTGCCGACCTTCCTGTACCAGGTCCGCGACGACCTGATGACCACTCCGGACGACGTGCAGGCGATGTTCGACGCCATTCCGATCGCGGCGAAGCGGCTGATGTGGATCGAGGGCACCACGGCCCGCTGGGACGGCTACCTGGAGTTCCAGCGCCGGCCGGCCCCCATGCTCGACTGGTTCGCGCGGCACATGGGCTGAGCCGAGCGGCGCCCGCGGACCCGTCCACCGGAGTCCGGGGGCACCGCTCCGTACAATGGCCGACGAGATGACCGCTCCCGACGACGTCCCCCTGGCCGAGCTGCCGCCGCGGCAGCGGATCCTCCGCGCGGCCGGGCTGCTCTTCGAGCAGGCGAACACCTCCGACGTCTCGACCCGGGAGGTCCAGCGCCTGGCCGGGGTCACCGCGCCGACGCTCTACCACCACTTCAAGGACAAAACGGGGCTGATCGAGGCCGTCATCGAGGACGCCTTCCAGCGCTACCTCGCCGAGAAGCGCGCCCTGACGGCCGGCCTCAGCCCGCTGAGCGCGCTGCGGGCCGGCTGGGACATGCACGTCGAGTTCGGCATCGGCCGGCCCGTCCTGTACAGCCTCATGTACGCCCCCGCCAAGGGCGGGCGCGAGGCGGGGGCGGCCAGGACGGCGCGGGAGGAGCTGCGGGCGAGTCTGCGGGCCCTCCAGGACGCGGGGCTGCTCGTCGTCCCGGCCGACGAGGCGGTCGCCCTGCTGGAGGCGGCCGCGACCGGCGCCACCCTGCACCTCATCCGGAACGGCGGGAGCGCCGACGCGCCCCACGTGCGGCAGCTCAGGGACGCGGTGATCGTGCGGCTCACCGGTGTCGCGGACGACGAGGGGCCCGGGCACGTGCCCGCCGCCCGCCGGCTGCTCGGCTCCCTCGCCGACACCGACGTGCCGGGGCTGAGCGGCCGGGAACTCGCGCTGCTGCGCGACTGGCTCGCGCGCATCACCGCCGACCGCGCCTAGGGCGTCTCGCGGCGGAGGGCCGGGCGGCGCAGCCAGGTGGCCCAGCGCCAGAGCCATTCGAGGGGGCCGAAGCGGTAGCGGCGCAGCCAGAGGGCGGAGAACAGCCACTGGATGGCGAGGATGGCGCCGACGGCCCACAGGGCCGCCGTCAGGGACTGGCCGATCGGCAGGCCCAGGAGGCGGCTCGCCGCCAGGACCAGGACGGTGGCGGTCAGGTAGTTGGTCAGCGCCATCCGGCCCAGCGGCGCGAAGACGGCCCGCAGCAACGGCCGCAGCGGCGTCCTGAGCAGCACCAGCAGGACGCACACGTACACACCGGTGAGCATCAGATCGGCCACGGAGGACGTGACGGAAGGCAGCGCCGGGCCCGCCACGGGCCGCTCGGCCGCCTGGAGCCACAGGGTGATGGCCGCGCCCGTCGCGAAGACCAGGCCCAGCAGGATCGGCCCCCGGGTGGAGTGCTCGATCCGCTCGACCAGCCCGTACCGGGCCAGCGACGAGCCGGCCAGGAGCAGCCCGGCGATCATCAGGGGGCCGCCCACGGTGGTGAGCAGCGCCGTCGGGACCAGCACGGCGGCGAGGACGGCCACGGCCCAGCGCGGCAGCCAGGAGCAGGGCAGCAGCACCAGTATGCCGACGACGGCGTAGAAGGTCAGGATGTCGCCCGGCCACAGCAGCAGCATGTGCGCCAGACCGAAGACCAGCAGCGCCAGCAGTCGGCGCAGCAGCACCAGGCGCGGGCGCGCGCCGCGGCTCGCGGCGGAGTCGAGCAGCAGCGAGAAACCGATACCGAACAGCAGCGAGAACACCGGCAGGCCGAGCCAGGGCGCCGCGTCCCCCAAGGGCGGCGCCACGACGGCGGTGCCCGCGGTGGCGATCAGCTGGATGTTGGCGAGCAGGATGCCGCACAAGGCGAAGCCGCGCAGCACATCGAGCGCGGCGATACGGGGCCGAGGCGGTCCGGCCGGGCTCGGCGCCGCGGCGGTGGAGGGTTCAGGTCGCATGGGGTCCCATCCTCGGGATCCGGGGCTGCGGGGGCATCGGCCGAAGGGACGCTTCGCGAGGGAGGCGGCGTACTTTCGGCCGGTTCTGCGCGCGGGCGGGCGGCTCTAGTCTGAGGGCCATGAGGCTTCGCGGGTGGGTGACCGGGCAGGTCAGGAGGGGTGTCCGGACCGGGGTGGCCCTCGGGGCGGGGCTCGGCGCCCTGTTCGCGGCGGCGCTCGTGTTCCAGGCGGCCGGGCTCGCGCAGACCTGGGGCGGCGCCTCCTGGCCCTTCGACTTCGCCGCCGGGGCGGTGGTGTGCGCGCTGGCGCTGGCGCGTCGCCGCGACCGGGTGCGCACGGCGGCCGCGGGCCTGGCCGTCGCGGCGGCCGCCATCGTGGTCGCCCGTCTCGCCGGGCTGCCGAGCGAGCCCAGTCCGGCCATGGCCATGGGGCTGGCGGTACTGGTCGGCTCCGCCGTGCGGGTGCTGCCGGTGCGTCAGGCGGTGGCCGTCGCGGTCGGGGGACTTGTAGTGGCGCTGGGGGGTCTGCTCGGTGCGGCGCTCGCCGCGGCGAACAGTGCCGTGGCGGTGCTGAACGGGGTGGCGTGGGCGGCGGCCGTCGCGTTCGGGCTCGCCTTGCGGCTGCTCGCCGCGCGCCGCCGGGCGGCCGCCGAGCGGGTGCGGCGCGAGGAGCGCCTGGAGCTGGCGCGGGAGCTGCACGACGTCGTGGCGCACCACATCGCCAGCATCGTGCTGATGGCGCAGGCCGCGCCCATCACCGCACGCAAGGGGGCGGACTCGGCGGCGGCGTCCTTCGCCGGGATCGAGGCGGCCGGGGCCGAGGCGCTGGCCGCGACGCGGCGGGTCGTCGGCCTGCTGCGCGACAGCGACGACGCGGCGCCCGTGCGGCCGGGGCCGGAAGGGCTGGGCGAGTTGGTGGGCCGCTTCGGCGGGCGCGGCCCCGCCGTGGACCTGCGGCTGCCCGAGGGGGAGCCGCAGTGGCCGCCCGAGGTGACCAGCACCGTGTACCGGGTGGTGCAGGAGGCGCTGACCAACGTCGTCCGCCATGCTCGGCGCGCTTCCGCCGTCACGGTCACCGTCGGCCAGGACGACGGGGCCGTCACCGTGGAGGTGGTCGACGACGCCCAGCCGGTCCGACGCGGTCCGGCGCCGGACGGGGGCGGCTTCGGGCTGCTCGGGATGCGCGAACGCGTCGAGGCGCTGGGCGGGACGCTGCGCGCCGGGCCCGGGGCCGAGGGCGGCTGGTCGGTGCGCGCCGTGCTGCCGCTGCCGTACCCGCGGCGGCGGGCCGGGGCGGCGGCGTCGGGGACGTCCCGGTGACGATCCGGGTCCTGGTGGCCGACGACCAGCCGATGATCCGGGCCAGCCTGCGCATCATCCTTGAGGACCAGGACGGCATCAGCGTGGTCGCCGAGGCGGCCGACGGCGCCGAGGCGGTGGCGCTGGCGCGGCGGCTGCGCCCGGACGTGTGCCTGGTGGACATCCGGATGCCCGCCCTCGACGGCATCGAGGTCACCCTGGCCCTGGCCGGGCCGGGCGTCCGCGAGCCGCTGCGGGTGGTGGTGGTCACCTCCTTCGACCTGGACGAGTACGTGTACGGCGCGCTGCGCAGCGGCGCGGTGGGCTTCGTGCTGAAGGACGCGGGCCCGAACCTGCTGGTGGAGGCGGTACGCGCCGCGCACGCCGGTGACGCCCTGGTCTCCCCGGCCGTCACCCTGCGGCTGCTGCGCCGGATCGCGGCGGCCGAGGAGGCGCCCGCGCCCGGGGAGGCGCCGCCGCTGTCGGAGCGGGAGTTGGAGGTGGTGCGGGCCATCGCCCGCGGCCGCACCAACCAGGAGATCGCCGCCGAACTGTTCATCTCGCTGAGCACGGTCAAGAGCCATGTGTCGCGCATCCAGACCAAGCTGGGGATGCGCAACCGCGTCGAGATCGCCGCCTGGGCCTGGCAGAGCCGGGTGATGGCCGGAGCTTAGCGCCGATGGGGCGCCGGCCGGGTGCCGGCGGCCCGGCGGGGCCGGCCGGGGCGGCTATCGTGCGGGTGTGGTGGGTTCCGGGCGGCTGCCGCTGCTCTTTCTCGATGTCGACGGGCCGCTCATTCCCTTCGGCGCGGAGTGGTATCCGGCGTTCCGGGTGGACGGCGGACCGCGTGACGGCGGTTCGAATCCGCTGCTGGACCGGGTCGATCCCGGGCACGGGCGCCGGTTGGCGGCGCTGCCGTGCGAACCCGTGTGGGCCACGACCTGGCTGGAGGACGCGAACGTGTGCGTCGCGCCGCGGCTCGGCCTGCCACGGCTGGACGTGGTGGTCTGGCCGGAGCCGTCCGACACCGACGAGCGCGACGCGCGGGCCGGGCTGCACTGGAAGACGCGCACCCTGGTCGAGTGGGCGGCCGGACGCCCCTTCGCCTGGGTCGACGACGAGATCACGGCGGCGGACCGGGACTGGGTCTCCGCGCACCATCGCGGCAGCGCCCTGCTGCACCGCGTCGATCCCCGCCGGGGACTCACCGACGCCGACTACGCGGCCGTCGACAGGTGGGCGCGTACGGCTGCGGGGGCGGTGCCGCCGCACGGTGCGGTCTGAGAGCGTCGCACACCGGGCCGCCCTCCGACGCAGGCGGGGACCGGTTCAGTCGAAGGCCCCGTGGCGCCCTTCGCCGGAGGCGAAGCGGGCGGCGCCCTGGACGGCTTCGGCTTGGAGGGCGATCTGGCCGTGCTGGAACTCGCCGGCCAGGGCCTCGGCTTCGTCGCGGCCGGACTGCTCCAGGAGGGAGAGGCGGTCACCGCGCAGGGCGGTCTGCGGGAAGGCGGCGATCGCGGCGGCCAGGTCCTCGGCGGCCGAGCGGCTCTGGCCGTTGGGGACGACGCGGTTGGCCAGGCCGATGGCGAGGGCTTCGTCGGCGTCGACGGGGCGGCCGGTGAGGACGAGGTCCATCGCGCGGCTCTCGCCGATGAGACGGGGGAGGCGCACGGTGCCGCCGTCGATGAGGGGCACGCCCCAGCGGCGGTTGAACACGCCGAACACGGCGTTCTGCTCGGCGATCCGCAGGTCGCACCAGAGCGCCAGCTCCAGGCCGCCGCCCACGGCGTGGCCGGCGATGGCGGCGATGACGGGCTTGGACAGCCGCAGCCGGGTGGGGCCCATCGGGCCGTCGCCGTCGGCGGCGATCGCGGGCTCGTCGGAGGTGCCGAGGGACCTGAGGTCGAAGCCGCTGCAGAACGACGGCCCCTCGCCCCACAGGACCGCCACCCGCGCCTCGGGGTCGTCCTCGAAGTCCTGGAAGGCGCCGACCAGCGCCTTGGCGGTGGGGCCGTCGACGGCGTTGCGCACGGTGGGGCGCGCCAGCACGACGGTGGTGACCGGGCCGGTGCGCTCCACTCGGACGGTCTTGATCGCGGCGGTGGCCATCAGCGTCTCCCGGGCTCGTCGTCGGAGTGTCGGGTGAGGTAGTCGATGTAGAGGGGGCGCAGGACCTCGCCGATGTCGCCTTCGCCGGCGGCGAGGAAGTCGCTGATCAGGGTGGACAGCTGCGCGGTGTCGGCGTTCGCCCGGTCGATGTTGCCGGTGGTGGCCTCCGCGGCGGGCAGCGACCGCAGCACCTTCCACAGGAAGGCGGCGTCCAGGCGGCGCGCCGCGAGCCGCATGGCGCGGTCGTGCAGCTGCTCGGTGGGCAGCCTGGACAGCGGGTTCGGGTCGCCTGCCGCATCCGTCATGGCTTGCTTTGTACCCGGCGGTGCTCCGATGACTCCGGGGGAAGTTAGCCATGATTAACTGGGCATCGTCGGTGAAGGGTGCGAAGGCGGAGAAGGAGGGCCTGATGGGCGCTACCGCTCCGATCCGGGTGGTGATCGCCAAGCCCGGGCTCGACGGCCACGACCGCGGCGCCAAGGTCGTCGCGCGTGCGCTGCGCGATGCCGGGATCGAGGTCATCTACACCGGCCTGCATCAGACCCCCGAGCAGATCGTCGAGGCCGCGCTGCAGGAGGACGCCGACGCCATCGGCCTGTCGGTCCTCTCGGGCGCCCATATGACCCTCTTCACCCGCGTCACCGAACTGCTGGCCGAGCGCGACGCCGCCGACATCGTGCTGTTCGGCGGCGGCATCATCCCTGACGACGACATTCCGGCGCTGGAGCGCGTCGGGGTGGCGAAGGTGTTCACGCCCGGGGCGCCCACCAGCGAGATCGTCGACTGGGTGCGCACGCATGTGGCGTCGGACGGCGCAGCGGCCGGAAGCTGAGCAGCCGCCCCCTTGGACCTCGAACAGGTACTCATCCTGGTCTCTGCTGCCCTGGCGGCGGGCTGGATCGACGCGGTGGTGGGCGGCGGCGGGCTGCTCCTGCTGCCCGCGCTCATGGTCACCGCGCCCGGGCTGCCCGTCGCGACCGTGCTGGGCACCAACAAGCTGGCCGCGATCATGGGCACCTCATCGGCGGCGGTGACCTACAGCCGGCACACCCGGCCCGACGGGCGGGTGACGCTGCCGGCCGCGCTGCTGGCCGTGGCGGGGGCGGGCGCCGGGGCGGCCTGTGCCAGCATGATCTCCTCGGACATGCTGCGGCCGATCGTGATGATCGGCCTGACCGCGGTCGCGGTGTTCGTGGCGGTGCGCCCGCAGTTCGGCGCGGCGGCCCACGCCGACCTGGCGACCCGGCGCCGCATGGTGCTGGCCGTGCTACTGACCGGCGGCGTGATCGGCTTCTACGACGGGATCCTGGGGCCGGGCACCGGCACCTTCCTGATCATCGCCTTCACCCTGGTCATGGGCCTGGACTTCGTGCACGCCTCGGCGTCGGCCAAGATCGTGAACACCGGTACGAACCTCGGCGCGCTGCTGGTCTTCGGCCTCCAGGGGCACGTGCTGTGGCAGCTGGGGCTGCTCATGGGGGTGGCGAACATCGTGGGCGCGCAGATCGGCGCGCGGATGGCGATCCGGCGCGGTTCGGCCTTCGTGCGGGTGGTGCTGCTGGTCGTGGTGGTCGCGCTGGTGCTGCGACTGGGCTACGACCAGTTCATGGCGGGCTGACGGCGGCGCCGCCGCTGCGCAGGGGCAACGGCGCCCCGGCGGGCACGTGCTCCGGCGGCGCGCACTAGGCTCACCTACGCGGCCGCCCCGCGTGCGGGCCGGCCACCCGATCCGTAAAACACGCCGAGTCGCAAGGACGGACCTCGTGGACCTGTTCGAACACCAGGCGAAGGAGCTCTTCGCGGAGTACGGGGTCCCGGTGCCCCAGGGGAAAGTGGCGCACACGCCCGAGGAGGCGCGCGAGATCGCCGAGGGCTTCGCCGCGACGGGCACCGCGCGTGTCGTGGTCAAGGCGCAGGTGAAGACCGGTGGGCGCGGCAAGGCCGGTGGTGTGAAGGTCGCGGACGGTCCGGCGGACGCCGAGGAGAAGGCGCGCCAGATCCTGGGCATGGACATCAAGGGCCACACCGTGCACAAGGTGCTGGTCGAAGAGGCCAGCGACATCGCGGAGGAGTACTACTTCTCCTTCCTGCTGGACCGCGCGAACCGCACCTTCCTGTCGATCGCCTCCGCCGAGGGCGGGATGGAGATCGAGGAGGTCGCGCACACCAATCCCGAGGCGGTCGCCAAGGTGGCGGTGGACGCGCTGGCCGGGGTGGACGCGGCCGCGGCGGCTGAGATCGTCCGCCAGGCCCGGCTGCCGGAGGCGGCGGCCGCGGGCGCGGCCGAGCTGATCGAGAAGCTGTGGACCGTCTTCGTCAAGGAGGACGCCACCCTGGTCGAGGTGAACCCCCTCATCCTGACCCGCGACGGCCGGGTGGTCGCGCTCGACGGCAAGGTCACCCTGGACGACAACGCGGAGTTCCGCCAGGACAAGCACACCGCCTTCGCCGACTCCTCGGCCACCGACCCGCTGGAGGCCCGCGCCAAGGAGAAGGGGCTGAACTACGTCAAGCTCGACGGCGAGGTCGGGATCATCGGCAACGGTGCGGGCCTGGTCATGTCGACGCTGGACGTGGTGGCCTACGCCGGTGAGGAGTTCGGCGGGGTGAAGCCGGCGAATTTCCTGGACATTGGTGGTGGTGCGTCGGCGGAGGTGATGGCCAATGGTTTGGACATCATTCTGGGTGATCCTGCGGTGAAGAGTGTGTTCGTGAACGTGTTCGGTGGGATCACGGCGTGTGACGCGGTGGCGAACGGGATCGTGCAGGCCCTGGAGTTGCTGGAGAGCCGCGGTGAGTCGGTGGACAAGCCGCTGGTGGTGCGTTTGGACGGCAACAACGCGGAGTTGGGCCGGTCGATCCTGACCGAGCGGAACCACGGTGCGGTGCAGCAGGTGGACACGATGGACGGCGCGGCGCGGCGGGCCGCCGAGCTGGCGTCCCGGTAGCGGCAAGAGAACGTGATTCGAGAAGGATGGTTGGGCGATGGCGATTTTCTTGACCGCTGACTCCCGGGTGCTGGTGCAGGGTATGACCGGGTCGGAGGGGTCCAAGCACACCGCGCGGATGCTGGCGGCCGGTACCAACATCGTGGGCGGGGTGAATCCGCGTAAGGCGGGTGCCAGTGTTGATTTCTCCGGTACGCAGGTGCCGGTGTTCGGCTCGGTGGCCGACGGGATGAAGGCGACGGGCGCGGACGTATCGGTGATCTTCGTGCCGCCGAGGTTCACCAAGGACGCGGTGATCGAGGCGATCGACGCGGGGATCGG
>NZ_PVZC01000020.1:0-3615 GCF_003002095.1 Allonocardiopsis opalescens
TGTTCGGCGGTGTCCTGCTCTCCCACCCCCCTTCGGGGGCAGTACCATCGGCGCTGGCAGGCTTAACTGACCGGGATCGGAACGTGACCGGGTGTTCCCCTACCGCTATGACCACCGAAACCCTATAGACCCAACCCGCACCGGGAAGCCCGAAAGCCATCCCCCGGGGGGTGGGAAGTTGTGGGGTGGCCACCCCCAACATCCCCTCGCGGTGCGGCGAACCCCGGTACGGGATCGGCCGCCACCTCCAAGGATGGGGGGTGGTGTGTGTTCTCAGATTTCGTATAGTGAGCGCGCCCGCCGGCCCGAAGACCAGCAAGGGATCGTGAAGATTCGTGGTGGGTAAGTCCTCGGCCTATTAGTACCGGTCAGCTCCACACCTCACAGTGCTTCCACATCCGGCCTATCAACCCAGTCGTCTCCTGGGAGCCTTACCCCACCGAAGTGGGTGGGAGACCTCATCTCAGGGCAGGCTTCCCGCTTAGATGCTTTCAGCGGTTATCCCTCCCGAACGTAGCCAACCAGCCATGCACCTGGCGGTACAACTGGCACACCAGAGGTTCGTCCGTCCCGGTCCTCTCGTACTAGGGACAGCCCCCCATCAAGTCTCCTACGCGCGCAGCGGATAGGGACCGAACTGTCTCGCGACGTTCTAAACCCAGCTCGCGTGCCGCTTTAATGGGCGAACAGCCCAACCCTTGGGACCAACTCCAGCCCCAGGATGCGACGAGCCGACATCGAGGTGCCAAACCATCCCGTCGATATGGACTCTTGGGGAAGATCAGCCTGTTATCCCCGGGGTACCTTTTAGCCGTTGAGCGACACCCCATCCACACGGTGGTGCCGGATCACTAGTCCCTGCTTTCGCACCTGCTCGACACGTCCGTCTCACAGTCAAGCTCCCTTGTGCACTTACACTCACCACCTGATTGCCAACCAGGCCGAGGGAACCTTTGGGCGCCTCCGTTACCCTTTAGGAGGCAACCGCCCCAGTTAAACTACCCACCAGACACTGTCCCCCAACCCGATAAGGGTCGCAGGTTGAGATGCCCGAAACGACCAGAGTGGTATTTCACCAACGCCTCCACCACCACTAGCGTGATGACTTCACCGGCTCCCACCTATCCTACACAAGCCGCCCCAAACACCAATGTCAAGCTATAGTGAAGGTCCCGGGGTCTTTCCGTCCTGCTGCGCGTAACGAGCATCTTTACTCGTAGTGCAATTTCACCGGGCCCATGGTCGAGACAGCGGGGAAGTCGTTACGCCATTCGTGCAGGTCGGAACTTACCCGACAAGGAATTTCGCTACCTTAGGATGGTTATAGTTACCACCGCCGTTTACCGGCGCTTAGATTCCCAGCTTCAGCAGCACAAGGCCACTTAACCGGTCCTCTTAACGTTCCGGCACCGGGCAGGCGTCAGTCCGTATACAGCGTCTTACGACTTCGCACGGACCTGTGTTTTTAATAAACAGTCGCTTCCCCCTGGCCTCTGCGACCCCACCCAGCTCACCAAGCACGTTGGATCACCAGACAGGGCTCCCCTTCTCCCAAAGTTACGGGGACAATTTGCCGAGTTCCTTAACCATGGTTCACCCGAGCGCCTCGGTATTCTCTACCTGACCACCAGCGTCGGTTTCGGGTACGGGCCATGAGCGCACTCGCTAGAGGCTTTTCTCGGCAGCATGGGATCACTCACTTCACCTAAAACGGCTCGGCATCACGCCTCACCCACAAGAAGGGCGGATTTGCCTACCCTCCGGGCTACACGCTTACCCCGGGACAACCACCGCCCGGTAGAGCTACCCTCCTGCGTCACCCCATCACTCACCTACTACCCCATCGGGTCCCACCATCCACACCACCCACCCACCCCGAAGGGCCGGCGTAATGGTGCTTCACCATGGTCAGCATCCGGAGGTTCAGCGTGGACGCACACCCACGGGTACGGGAATATCAACCCGTTATCCATCGACTACGCCTGTCGGCCTCGCCTTAGGCCCCGACTCACCCTGGGCGGATTAACCTGCCCCAGGAACCCTTAGTCAATCGGCGACGACGTTTCTCACGCCGTTAACGCTACTCATGCCTGCATTCTCACTCGCCCCCACTCCACCACCGGTCACCCGTATGGCTTCACCGCAAAGGACGACGCTCCCCTACCAACCCACACCCAACGGCATAGGCTCCACAGCTTCGGCGGTGTGCTTGAGCCCCGCTAAATTATCGGCGCAGAATCACTTGACCAGTGAGCTATTACGCACTCTTTAAAGGGTGGCTGCTTCTAAGCCAACCTCCTGGTTGTCTCAGCAACTCCACATCCTTTCCCACTTAGCACACGCTTAGGGGCCTTAGCTGATGATCTGGGCTGTTTCCCTCTCGACTACGAAGCTTATCCCCCGCAGTCTCACTGCCACGCTCAACTCGACCTGCATTCGGAGTTTAGCTGACGTCAGTAACCTTGTCGGGCCCATCAGCCAACCAGTAGCTCTACCTCAGACGAGCACACGCAACGCTGCACCTAAATGCATTTCGGGGAGAACCAGCTATCACGGAGTTTGATTGGCCTTTCACCCCTACCCACAGATCATCCCCCAGGTTTTCAACCCTGGTGGGTCCGGGCCTCCACACGGTCTTACCCGCGCTTCACCCTGCCCATGGGTAGATCACTCCGCTTCGGGTCTGCAGCATGCGACTAAAAACGCCCTATTCAGACTCGCTTTCGCTACGGCTCCCCCACCCGGGTTAACCTCGCCACACACCACAACTCGCAGGCTCATTCTTCAAAAGGCACGCCATCACAAAAAACCACCCCAAAAAGGAGTGGCGCTGCTCTGACGGCTTGTAAGCACACGGTTTCAGGTACTCTTTCACAACCCCTCACCGGGGCACTTTTCACCTTTCCCTCACGGTACTCGTGCACTATCGGTCACCAGGACATATTTAGGCTTGACAGGTGGTCCTGCCAGATTCACACGGGATTACACGGGCCCCGCGCTACTCGGGACACCACGCAACGGAGACACCACACAACCACCTACAGGACTCTCACCCACTACGGCACCGCATTCCAACGGCTTCGGCTCGCACAGTGTTTTCTCACTCCGCTGGAGGCTGGCAGACCCCCACACGCAGCTCCCACAACCCCACACACGTAACCCCTGCCAGGTATCACACGCACATGGTTTAGCCTCATCCCCTTTCGCTCACCACTACTCAGGGAATCACATATTGTCTTCTCTTCCTACGGGTACTGAGATGTTTCACTTCCCCGCGTCACCACACACCGCCCTATACATTCAGACGGCAGCAACCCGACATAACTCGAGCTAGGTTACCCCATTCGGAAATCCACGGATCAACACCCGGTTGACAGCTCCCCGCGGCTTATCGCAGCCTCCCACGTCCTTCATCGGCCCCTGGTGCCAAGGCATCCACCGTATGCCCTCAACAACTTACAAACACCACAAAGACACTCGCGCTCACTATACAAATCTCAAAACACACACAGACCACCAACACACCCGACCATCAGCCAACCATCACCCCACCCAAACAGGCAGAACAACGATCCGATATGACCAAGCAGCCGGCGCTGCCACCCAAGAACCACC
>NZ_PVZC01000021.1 GCF_003002095.1 Allonocardiopsis opalescens
TGCGCAAGGTGCTGATCGCTAACCGTGGTGAGATCGCGGTGCGGGTGGTGCGGGCGTGCCGGGATGCGGGTCTTGGCAGTGTGGCGGTGTATTGCGAGGACGACCGCGATGCTTTGCACGTCACGCTGGCCGATGAGGCCTTCGCCCTGGGCGGGCGGACCCCGGCCGACTCCTACCTCGACATCGGCAAGCTGCTGGACATCGCGCGGCGCTCGGGTGCCGACGGGGTGCACCCCGGCTACGGGTTCCTGGCCGAAAACGCCGACTTCGCCCAGGCCGTGATCGACGCCGGCCTCACCTGGATCGGACCGCCCCCCAGCGCGATCCGGGCGCTGGGCGACAAGGTCCAGGCCCGCCGCATCGCCCAACGCGTCGGCGCCCCCCTCATCGCCGGCACCCCCGACCCCGTGTCAGGCGCCGACGAAGTCGTCGCCTTCGCCAAAGCCCACGGCCTGCCCATCGCGATCAAAGCCGCCTACGGCGGCGGCGGACGCGGCCTCAAAGTCGCCCGCACCCTCCACGACATCCCCCACCAGTACCAATCCGCCGTCCGCGAAGCCGTCGCCGCCTTCGGCCGCGGAGAATGCTTCGTGGAGCGCTACCTCGACCACCCCCGCCACGTCGAAACCCAGTGCCTGGCCGACACCCACGGCACCGTCATCGTCGCCTCCACCCGCGACTGCTCCCTGCAACGCCGCCACCAAAAACTCATCGAAGAAGCACCCGCCCCCTTCCTCACCGAGCAGCAACGCGAACTGCTGTACTCCGCATCCAAAGCCATCCTGCGCGAAGCCGGCTACACCGGCGCCGGAACCTGTGAATTCCTGATCGGATCCGACGGAACCATCTCCTTCCTGGAAGTCAACACCCGCCTCCAGGTCGAACACCCCGTCACCGAAGAAGTCACCGGCATCGACCTGGTCACCGAGATGTTCCGCATCGCCGACGGCCACCCCCTGAACTACACCGACCCCACCCCACGCGGACACTCCATCGAATTCCGCATCAACGCCGAAGACCCCGGCCGCAACTTCCTCCCCACACCCGGCACCATCACCACCCTCACCCTCCCCACCGGCCCCGGCATCCGCATCGACACCGGATACCAGGCGGGCCACACCATCCCCCAAGCCTTCGACTCCCTCATCGCCAAACTCATCATCACCGGCACCACCCGCCACCAAGCCCTCCAACGCGCCCGCCGCGCCCTCACCGAACTCCACATCGACGGCATGCCCACCGTCATCCCCTTCCACCAAACCATCGTCAACCACCCCGCCTTCGCCCCCACCGACCACACCCCCTTCACCATCCACACCCGCTGGATCGAAACCGAATTCCACAACACCATCACCCC
>NZ_PVZC01000022.1 GCF_003002095.1 Allonocardiopsis opalescens
CGCTTGGTGGGGATGGTGGTGTTGCGTTCGATGAGTTTGGTGAAGATGCCGCCCTTGGTCTCGATCCCCAGCGACAGCGGGGTGACGTCCAGCAGCAGCACGTCCTTGACCTCGCCCTTGAGCACCCCCGCCTGCAGCGACGCCCCCAAGGCCACGACCTCATCGGGGTTGACGCCCTTGTTGGGCTCCTTGCCCCCGGTCAACTCCCGCACCAGATCGGCCACCGCCGGCATCCGGGTCGACCCCCCCACCAGCACCACGTGGTCGATGCGGTCCACCGTGATCCCCGCGTCATCGATCACCTTCTGAAACGGCACCCGGGTGCGCTCAAGCAGACCGCTGGTCAGGCGCTGGAACTCCGCGCGGGTCAGCTTCTCATCCAGATGCAGCGGCCCCTCCGCGCTAGCGGTGATGTAGGGCAGGTTGATCTGGGTCTCACTGGAAGACGACAACTCGATCTTGGCCTTCTCCGCCGCCTCACGCAGCCGCTGCAAAGCCATCTTGTCCTTGCCCAGATCCACCCCGTTGGCATTGCGGAACCGCTCCACCAACCAGTCCACCACCGCCTGATCCCAGTCATCCCCACCCAGGTGGTTGTCGCCGTTGGTGGCCTTCACCTCCACCACACCATCCCCCACCTCAAGCAGCGACACATCAAACGTGCCACCCCCCAGGTCAAACACCAGGATCGTGGACTCCTCCTCCTTCTCCAAGTGATACGCCAACGCCGCCGAGGTGGGCTCGTTGATGATCCGCAGCACGTTCAAACCCGCGATCTGCCCGGCCTCCTTGGTGGCCTGCCGCTGCGCATCCGAGAAATACGCCGGAACCGTCACCACCGCATCCGTGATCTTCTCCCCCAGATACGCCTCCGCGTCCCGCTTCAACTTCTGCAGCACGAACGCCGAGATCTGCTGCGGCGAAAACGACTTCTCATCGACCCGAACCGACCAGTCCGTGCCCACATGCCGCTTCACCGACCGGATCGTACGATCCACATTCGTCACCGCCTGCCGCTTGGCCACCTCCCCCACCAACACCTCACCGTTCTTCGCGAACGCCACCACCGACGGCGTGGTACGCGACCCCTCCGCATTAGCGATCACCGTGGGCTCCCCACCCTCCAGCACCGCCACCACCGAATTCGTCGTACCAAGATCAATACCAACCGCACGCGCCAC